>JBCNNT010000009.1:0-49857 GCA_039594245.1 Enterobacter sp. | reverse complement strand
TGCTGTTAATGATTCTCAATTTGGCACGAAGCCTGCCTGACTGATACCATTGACAGCACTTACACTAGTATTGTCGAAAAAATCGACACCGATGGACAGATTACATGGCTATCTCTATTAAAACACCTGAAGAAATCGAAAAAATGCGCGTCGCCGGCCGTCTGGCCGCGGAAGTGCTGGAAATGATCGAGCCGCACGTCAAGCCGGGCGTCACCACCGGCGAACTGGACCGCATCTGTAACGACTACATCGTGAACGAGCAGCACGCGGTTTCCGCCTGCCTCGGCTACCACGGCTTCCCGAAATCCGTGTGCATCTCTATTAATGAAGTGGTGTGCCACGGCATTCCGGACGACGAAAAACTGCTGAAAGACGGCGACATCGTCAACATCGACGTGACCGTCATTAAAGACGAGTACCACGGCGACACCTCAAAAATGTTCATCGTTGGCAAACCGACCATTCTGGGCGAGCGCCTGTGCCAAGTCACCCAGGAGAGCCTCTACCTGGCGCTGAAAATGGTGAAACCGGGTATTCGCCTGCGCACCCTCGGCGCGGCAATCCAGAAATTCGTCGAAGCAGAAGGGTTCTCCGTGGTGCGCGAGTACTGCGGTCACGGCATTGGCCGCGTCTTCCACGAAGAGCCGCAGGTTCTGCACTATGATGCCGATGACGGCGGCGTGGTGCTGCAAAGGCCGGCATGACCTTTACCATCGAACCGATGGTCAACGCGGGTGATTACCGCATCCGCACCATGAAAGACGGCTGGACGGTGAAAACCAAAGACCGAAGCTTGTCTGCGCAGTACGAGCATACTATTGTGGTAACAGACAACGGCTGCGAAATTATGACGTTGCGCAAGGATGACACCATCCTACGCACGTACTGACCGCACGACTGAGTCGGTGCTCTTCAGCTACCTCAACGGTCCGCTCTGCGGGCCGTTTTTTTTTGCCCTTTTTGCGCCAGCGTCATAGATATAAACGACTTTTCATTTCTTACCATCTCTTTTAATTTGTCTCTACATAACCCCGCATGCCGAATGGGTGGCGCACGATGAGTAATCTCTCTTCCGAACAGTATGCTAACACAGCACTTCCCACCCTTCCCGACCAGCCCGATAACCCGGGCGTCTGGCCGTCAGCACGAGCTGACGTGCGCCAACATTAAAGCGCACATGGATGTCTTTCAGCGCTGGCTGGGGCAGCGTTTTCGACGCAGGCATATCCGCGGAACAGCTGATTGAGGCGCGCACCGAATTTATCGACCAGCTGCTGCAGCGCCTGTGGATCGATTACGGGTTTGGACAAATCAGCGATGTTGCGCTGGTTGCCGTCGGAGGCTATGGCCGCGGTGAGCTGCATCCGCTTTCCGATATCGATCTGCTGATCTTAAGCCGCAAAAAGCTGCCGGACGAACAGGCGCAAAAAATCGGCGAGCTGCTGACGCTGCTCTGGGACGTGAAGCTGGAAGTCGGCCACAGCGTGCGCACCCTGGAAGAGTGTCTGCTGGAGGGGCTATCGGATCTGACCGTCGCCACCAACCTGATTGAAACCCGCCTGCTGATTGGCGACGTCGCGCTGTTCCTGGAGCTGCAAAAACACATCTTCAGCGACGGCTTCTGGCCGTCAGAAGCGTTCTTCGCCGCCAAGGTCGAGGAGCAAAACGAGCGCCACCAGCGCTACCACGGCACCAGCTATAACCTTGAACCGGATATAAAAAGCAGCCCCGGCGGCCTGCGCGACATCCACACCCTGCAGTGGGTCGCCCGCCGCCATTTTGGCGCCACCTCGCTGGACGAAATGGTCGGCTTCGGCTTTTTAACCGAGGCCGAGCGCAACGAGCTGAACGAGTGTCTGCACCTGCTGTGGCGCATCCGCTTTGCCCTGCATCTGGAGGTGACGCGCTACGATAACCGCCTGCTGTTTGATCGCCAGCTCAGCGTGGCGCAGCGCCTGAATTATGAAGGCGAAGGCAACGAGCCGGTTGAGCACATGATGAAGGATTTCTTCCGCGTCACCCGCCGGGTGAGCGAGCTGAACCAGATGCTGCTGCAGCTGTTCGACGAGGCCATTCTGGCGCTGACGGACGACGAAAAGCCGCGCCCGATTGATGACGAATTCCAGCTGCGCGGCACGCTGATCGATCTGCGCGACGAAACGCTGTTTATCCGCGAGCCGGAGGCGATTCTGCGGATGTTCTATACCATGGTGCGCAACAGCACCATCACCGGGATCTACTCCACCACCCTGCGCCATCTGCGCCACGCGCGCCGCCATCTGACGCAGCCGCTGTGCTATATCCCGGAAGCGCGCTCGCTGTTCCTGAGCATGCTCCGCCACCCCGGCGCCGTCAGCCGCGGGCTGCTGCCGATGCACCGTCACAGCGTGCTGTGGGCCTATATGCCGCAGTGGTCGCACATCGTCGGGCAGATGCAGTTCGATCTGTTCCACGCCTACACGGTGGATGAACACACCATCCGCGTGATGCTGAAGCTGGAGAGCTTTGCCAAAGAAGAGACGCGCACCCGCCACCCGCTGTGCGTGGAGCTGTGGCCGCGCCTGACCCACCCGGAGCTGATCCTGATTGCCGCCCTGTTCCACGATATCGCCAAAGGTCGCGGCGGCGATCACTCGGTGCTCGGCGCGCAGGACGTGCTGAAATTTGCCGAACTGCACGGCCTGAACTCGCGCGAAACGCAGCTGGTGGCCTGGCTGGTGCGCCATCACCTGCTGATGTCGGTCACCGCCCAGCGCCGCGACATTCAGGATCCGGAAGTGATCAAACAGTTCGCCGAAGAGGTCCAGACGGAAAACCGCCTGCGCTATCTGGTCTGCCTGACGGTGGCCGATATCTGCGCCACCAACGAAACCCTGTGGAACAGCTGGAAGCAGAGCCTGCTGCGCGAGCTGTACTTCGCCACCGAAAAACAGCTGCGTCGCGGGATGCAGAACACGCCGGATATGCGCGAGCGCGTGCGTCACCACCAGCTGCAGGCGCTGGCGCTGCTGCGGATGGACAACATTGATGAAGAGGCGCTGCATCAGATCTGGGCCCGCTGCCGCGCCAACTATTTTGTCCGCCACAGCCCAAACCAGCTTGCGTGGCACGCGCGGCACCTGCTGCAGCACGATCTGTCCCAGCCGATGATCCTGCTGAGCCCGCAGGCCACGCGCGGCGGGACCGAGATCTTCATCTGGAGCCCGGACCGCCCTTACCTGTTTGCTGCCGTCTGCGCCGAGCTGGACAGGCGTAACCTGAGCGTGCACGACGCGCAGATCTTCACCACCCGCGACGGCATGGCGATGGACACCTTTATCGTGCTGGAGCCGGACGGCAGCCCGCTGTCCGCGGACAGGCATGAAGGGATACGTTTTGGCCTGGAGCAGGCGATCACCCAGCGCAGCTGGCAGCCCCCGCAGCCGCGTCGCCAGCCGGCGAAATTGCGCCACTTCACCGTGGATACCGAGGTCAATTTCCTGCCGACCCACACCGACCGAAAATCGTTCCTGGAGCTGATCGCGCTCGACCAGCCAGGCCTGCTGGCCCGCGTCGGCCAGGTGTTTGCCGATCTGGGAATTTCGCTGCATGGGGCCCGAATTACAACCATTGGCGAGCGAGTAGAAGATTTATTTATAATCGCCACCGCCGACCGGCGTGCCCTTAATAATGAGCTGCAAAAGGAGGTGCAACAACGGTTGACAGAGGCCCTCAATCCAAACGATAAAGGGTGATATGATTTTTACTGAAATGGAAAGAGTAAACAATGCAGCAGTTACAGAACGTTATTGAGGCCGCTTTTGAGCGTCGCGCCGAGATTACCCCGGCAAATGTGGATACCGTGACCCGCGAAGCGGTAAACCAGGTGATTTCCCTGCTGGATTCCGGCGCGCTGCGCGTGGCAGAAAAAATCGACGGTCAGTGGGTCACTCATCAATGGCTGAAGAAAGCCGTGCTGCTCTCTTTCCGCATCAACGATAACCAGGTTATCGACGGAGCGGAAAGCCGCTACTTCGATAAAGTGCCGATGAAGTTCGCTGACTATGACGAAGCGCGCTTCCAGAAAGAAGGTTTCCGCGTGGTACCGCCTGCGGCAGTGCGTCAGGGCGCATTCATCGCACGCAATACCGTGCTGATGCCATCCTACGTGAACATCGGTGCCTACGTTGACGAAGGCACCATGGTCGACACCTGGGCCACCGTCGGTTCCTGCGCGCAGATCGGTAAAAACGTTCACCTGTCCGGCGGCGTGGGCATCGGTGGTGTTCTGGAGCCACTGCAGGCTAACCCGACCATCATCGAAGATAACTGCTTCATCGGCGCGCGCTCTGAAGTGGTTGAAGGCGTGATCGTGGAAGAAGGCTCGGTGATCTCCATGGGCGTTTACATCGGCCAGAGCACCCGTATTTACGATCGTGAAACCGGCGAAGTGCATTACGGCCGCGTTCCGGCGGGCTCCGTGGTGGTTTCCGGCAACCTGCCGTCAAAAGATGGCAAATACAGCCTGTACTGTGCGGTTATCGTGAAGAAAGTGGATGCGAAAACGCGCGGTAAAGTGGGCATCAACGAATTGCTGCGCACCATCGATTAAGTCTTTCCCTCTCCCTGTTTGGGAGAGGGTGATATATCCCGCCTTTTTTGCATTTTCATGTGGCAGAAAATAGATTTTTTCGTTAATTATTCAAAGGTTATGTTGAGCTCAAGGGTACCGCTATGTACGATAATCTGAAAAGTCTGGGCATTACCAATCCTGATGAAATTGATCGTTACAGCCTCCGCCAGGAAGCCAACAACGATATTCTGAAAATCTATTTTCACAAGGACAAAGGAGAGTTTTTCGCCAAAAGCGTGAAGTTCAAATACCCCCGCCAGCGTAAAACCGTTGTCGCTGACGGTGTAGGACAGGGATACAAAGAAGTACAGGAAATCAGCCCTAACCTGCGCTATGTGATCGATGAACTCGATCAGATCTGCCAGCGCGACCGCACCGAAGTCGATCTCAAGCGTAAGATCCTTGACGACCTGCGTCACCTTGAAAGCGTTGTTACCAATAAGATCAGCGAGATTGAAGCGGATCTTGAGAAGTTAACCCGGAAGTAAAAGCAAAACGGCAATCCTTGATTGCCGTTTTTAGTGTTTGCGCCCTCTCCCCGTGGGAGAGGGATGGGGTGAGGGCACCAGACCGCACTCAGTCATCTCTGCTCGTCCAGCTGCAGCGCCACATACAGCAGCAGCCTGTCGTCGAAATTCCCCAGATCCAGCCCCGTCAGCTCTGAAATTCGGTTTAACCGATACTCCAGGGTATTGCGGTGAATAAACAGCGCCTTCGACGTCGCCAGCGGCTGCACGTTATGACGGAACCACGCCTGCAGCGTCCGGCGCAGCAGGCCGTTATTGTCCATGGCTTTCAGACGCGCCAATGGCCGCGCCAGCTCATTGGCCTGCCAGCCGCCGCGCAGGCTGTCGAGCAGCACCGGCAGCATCAGATCCTGATAAAAATAACTGCGGCTCTCCGGCATTCGCTGCTTGCCCACCATCATGGTGGTGCGCGCGGTACGCCAGGAGCGGGCGATACTGCCCGGCCCGGTAAAGTAGTTGCCCAGCGCAACACGAAAACGCAGCTGACCATTCTCCTTCATTCGGGCGATCAGCAGCTCCACGCGACGACGATGATCGTCCGCATCCCAGCGGCCAAACGCATTGAGCGCCGGTTTGAGCACCACCATTTCCGTCAGAGAAACGATCGCCACCAGGTTATCGCGCTCCGGCGTCGCCAGCGCATTTTGCAGCTGCTGCAGTTCGGCCATCGCGCTGTCCACGCCCAGCTGGCCGCTATCGACTTCAATCACCGCCACCACGCGCGGCTGGTTCAGATCGATCCCCAGACGCTGCGCCCATTCACTGAGCGCCGGCGTATGCTCTTCCGCCTGAATAAGATTCATCACCAGCTCTTCACGCAGGCGGCTGTCCTGAGCGAGCAGATGCATCAGGCGCGACTGCTCCAGCATCATCTCCGCCGTCATGCAGACCAGCTCACCGTATTTTCGCAGCGACTCCGGCTCGCCGGTGAGACCGATGACCCCCACAATCTCGCCTTCAAGGCGCAGCGGTAAATTGATGCCCTGACGGACGCCGTGCAGGTGTTTCGCTACCGCATCGTCGATATCGACCACCCGCCCCTGGGAGAGCACCAGCAGCGCGCCTTCGTGCAATTCCCCAATACGCTCGCGATCGCCGCTGCCAATAATGCGCCCGCGGGCATCCATTACGTTGATATTGGTATCAATGATGCGCATGGTGCGCGCCACGATATCCTGCGCCATTTTGGTATCAAGATGCCAGCCAGCCATAGAACCCTCCCGTGAGCAGAGCTCAAGCATAGGGAAGTTCAGCGACGGCTGCATTGTGCGAATGCACAAAGAGAGAGGGAGAAGTATGGAGTTGTGGCAAGAATCACAGAAACGAGAAAGCCCCTGCGAACAGGGGCTTAAGAGAATTACTGCATCAGCAGATAAAGAGAGGTATCACCACGCTGAATATTCAGCGCCAGTACGGAAGGCTTGCTCTCGAGAATTTTGCGCAGTTCAGCGATGTTTTTCACCGGCTGCTGGTTAGCGCCCATGATCACATCGCCTTTTTTCAGGCCGATACGGGCTGCCGGTGAATTCGCTTTCACGTTATTCACCACCACGCCTTTGTCTGCGCCTTTATTGCTCATCTCGGCACCTTCAATCCCGCTGAAGATGGTGCTGGAATCCACCTGATTCTGGCTGCTCTGCTGCAGCTCCAGGCTCACGTTAACCGGTTTACCGTCGCGCAGCAGGCCCAGGGTCACTTTGCTGCCAATCGGCATTGAGCCCACTTCCGCACGCAGGGCGGCAAAGCTGCTGATCGGCTTACCGTTCAGGGAGGTGATCACATCCCCCGCTTTAATGCCCGCTTTCGCGGCGGCAGAATTCGGCATCACCTGGCTGACGAATGCCCCGCGCTGGGCGTCAACTTTCATCGCCTTCGCCAGCTCGGAGTTCAGCTCGGTACCCAGGATACCCAGCTCGCCGCGTTTCACCTGGCCATACTGCACCATCTGCGCGGTCAGGTTTTTCACCATATTACTTGGGATAGCAAAGCCGATCCCGATGTTGCCGCCGTCCGGCGCAAGGATCGCGGTGTTGATACCGATCAGCTCACCGTTCAGGTTCACCAGCGCACCGCCGGAGTTACCGCGGTTGATCGCCGCATCCGTCTGGATGAAGTTTTCATAGTTCTCCGCATTGAGGCCGCTACGGCCCAGCGCAGAGACGATACCGGAGGTCACGGTTTCACCCAGACCGAACGGGTTACCGATCGCCACGGTGTAGTCGCCCACGCGCAGCGCGTCGGAGTCGGCAATCTTAATCGCCGTCAGGTTTTTCGGATCCTGAATCTGGATCAGCGCGATGTCAGAACGCGGGTCTTTGCCCACCACTTTGGCGTCAAACTTGCGGCCATCGCTCAGCTGAACCTTGATGCTGTTCGCGTTATCGACAACGTGGTTGTTAGTGACGACGTAGCCTTTCGCTGCATCAATGATTACCCCCGAGCCAAGCGCCATGAATTTCTGCTGCTGGCCGCCGCCCTGGCTGTCATCCCCTGCGCCCGCCGCCCTGACAGAACGGAGAGCTCTGGAATGGCGAACCGTCCTGGCAGAACGGCGAGTTGTCGCCGAAGAACTGCTGGAAGTTACGCGGCATACGCGGCGTATTGACGGTCGTGCTGCCCTCAACGTTAATACTCACCACCGATGGCATCACTTTTTCGAGCATCGGTGCCAGGCTTGGCATCTGCTGCGCGGTTGCTGCCGACGACGCGGTCTCGGCTGCAGTAGCAGTCAGAGGAGACAGCGCTAAACCTAAACTCAGAGCCAGTGCACTCATTGCTAATGTGGTTTTTTTCATGTTTCTCAATCTCGATTTACAGGTAACGCAAAATTGCTGTGTAACTCAGATTCGTTTTATACCGCTTAGTTCCGGCGATAAGTTTATGGAAAAGGTAAAAATTTATTGGCCGTCTTTACAAAACTCCGGGATTATTCCACCGCCATCAGCTTGCGATATTCATCCCAGGCATACAAATCCGTCATGCCGCTGATATAGTCCTGGATAAGACGGCAGCGATAATAATATTCCATCACCGGCCAGGAAGAATGGCGATCCAGCTTGCCAATCGCTTCGACATACGCCAGACGGTGCCGGGTAGAGAGTTTCTGATAAAGCCGCGATTCGATGGGGATGCGGCGCACGCGCTCGTGTTCCACCAGCTCGCTGAATTCGTCGACCGACAGCTGGAGCAACGGGGCATAAATTTCCAGTAACCCGCTGATCACCCGATAGCCCTGCAGCTCCAGCTGCTCGACATCCGGATGGCTGAAGACATGCCGCATCGCCACATGTTTATAAAGCTCAAGGAGCTGGCTGAAACTGCTGTCATCTTCCAGCAGCGCATGGTTGAATTCCCCGCTGAAAATCAGCGGCAAATTATCAATAAAGCGCGACGCCGCGTACGGCACCAGTTTATTTAATGTATTGACCCGCAAATACATAAAGAACTGATCTTCCGTACTGCGGCTTAATGTATTTGAGCGCGATTTATCCCAGGCATTTTCGACAACCTGCGCAAACAGCGAGCCTTTTTCATGGGCGCCCCAGGCCGCATAAAGATGCTGATAAAGCTCCTCGACGCTGAAGATTCTTTTCTCAACGGCATCTTCCAGATCGGCCACGCAATAGGAAATATCATCGGCGGCTTCCATAATCCAGGTCAATGGAAAGCGGCCGTTTGGCGTCAATGAAAGTTCTTTACGTAGCCGCTCAATATAGGCCTCTTCGGAAAGATAATAGCCCGGTTTTTTCATTAAATAACTGTGGGACGCGGGCGGTTCTCCCCATCCACCACGCGGGGCGGGTATATTTCAGAATGCAGCCGACCTGTGCCCAGGTCAGGTTCATGCGCATCAGGGAGTGGACCAGACGGATCCCCTGCGCGTTGCCTTCAAAATGACAGAGATCCTGACGTACCTTGCGGCGCAGATCGTTCAGCCCCTCTTCGCCTTCACGCAGGCGTAAATCGCGAACGATGCAGCGATCGTCGCTCAGCGGCTGGCTCACCGCATCCGAAGGGTAAAGCCGTTGTTTAAACCAGTCATTGATAGCCGCCTCACCAAAGTGACCGAAAGGCGGGTTGCCGATGTCATGCATTAGGCAGGCCATCTCAACGATGCTCTCAAAAGGCCCCGTCAGCTCGTCCAGACCATAGGTTTCCAGCAAGCGCTGCTCTTTGAGACGGCTCAAAATCTCTTTGGCTATATAGCGCCCGACCTGCTGCACCTCCATAGAGTGGGTTAAGCGCGTGCGCACCGCGGCGTTACGCTCCAGCGGAAAGACCTGGGTTTTTTGCTGCAGACGACGGATGGCGGGCGAGTTAATGATCCGCCCGCGATCGCTTTCGAAGATACGCAGGATCTCATGTTCGCTCTTGTCGCCCTGCGGCGAACGGAAACGTCGGTGCCAGTTAATTTTGGTGCGAAAATCGATTGGTGACATGTGCTCCCCCGCGTGAGAATGCGTTTCCCCTTAACCGCATGATAGACTATGCATCTTAACAAGGCACATCGCGAGTAAATCTATGAAAATCGGCATTATTGGTGCAATGGAAGAAGAAGTTACGCTGCTGCGTGACAAAATTGAGAACCGTCAGACGCTCTCTCTTGGTGGTTGTGAGATCTACACCGGCCAGCTGAACGGTGTTGACGTGGCTCTGCTGAAATCAGGCATCGGTAAAGTGGCTGCTGCGCTGGGGGCAACCCTGCTGCTTGAGCGCTGCAAGCCGGACGTGATCGTGAATACCGGCTCTGCGGGCGGCCTGGCGCCGACGCTGAAGGTGGGGGACATCGTTGTTTCCGACGAAGCGCGTTACCACGATGCTGACGTCACCGCGTTCGGTTACGAGTACGGCCAGCTTCCGGGCTGCCCGGCAGGGTTTAAAGCGGACGACAAACTGATTGCGGCGGCAGAGACCTGCATTGCGGAACTCAACCTCAACGCGGTACGCGGTCTGATTGTCAGCGGTGATGCCTTCATCAATGGCTCCGTTGGTCTGGCGAAAATCCGTCATAACTTCCCGCAGGCGGTTGCCGTTGAGATGGAAGCGACCGCGATTGCTCACGTTTGCCATAACTTCAGCGTACCGTTCGTGGTGGTTCGCGCCATCTCTGACGTGGCAGACCAGCAGTCCCACATCAGCTTCGACGAGTTCCTGACCGTTGCGGCAAAACAGTCCACCGTGATGGTGGAACGCCTGGTGCAGAATCTGGCACGTGGCTAAACATCCCCTCAGGGCGCTTGCCGCCCTGCTTGTTCTGATCGCCCCGCTGTGGCTCTACGCCGCGCCGCGCGTGATCACCCTCTCCCCCGCCAATACGGAACTGGCATTTGCCGCCGGCATCACGCCCGTTGGCGTGAGCAGCTATTCCGATTACCCGCCGCAGGCCGCGGAAATTGAGCAAGTGGCCACCTGGCAAGGGATGAACCTTGAGCGCATCGTGGCGCTGAAACCGGATCTCGTGCTGGCCTGGCGCGGCGGCAACGCCGAGCGGCAGGTCAACCAGCTCACCTCGCTTGGCATAAAAGTGATGTGGATTGATGCCGTCAGCATTGAGCAAGTCGCTCAGGCGCTACGCGCCCTGGCACCCTATAGCCCTACGCCCAAAAAAGCCGAGGCTGCGGCGAAACAGATGCTGAGCGACTATGCCGCGCTGAAATCCCGATACGATACCCCAGTTAAAAAGCGCATCTTCCTGCAGTTTGGCAGCCAGCCGCTGTTCACCACCGGAAAAGGGTCGATTCAAAACCAGGTGCTGGAAGTTTGTGGCGGTGAAAACATCTTTGCAGCCAGCCGGGTGCCGTGGCCTCAGGTAAGCCGCGAGCAGGTTCTGGCGCGCCAGCCACAGGCCATCGTCGTGGTCGGAAATGCGAGTGAAATTCCCAAAATTGAGCAATTCTGGCAAAAGCAGCTAAAAATACCGGTAATACCCCTCAACAGCGACTGGTTTGAACGCGCCAGCCCGCGTATTATCCTCGCCGCAAAACAGCTCTGTGCCGCGCTGGCAGAGAGTCACTAACATAAGACCCTTTTCGAGGATTTAACGATGCTCGTTTATTGGCTGGATATTCTTGGCACAGCCGTTTTTGCTATCTCCGGCGTCCTGCTCGCCGGAAAACTACGCATGGATCCGTTTGGCGTGCTGGTGCTTGGCGTCGTGACCGCCGTCGGCGGCGGGACCATCCGCGATATGGCGCTGGCGAATGGCCCGGTGTTTTGGGTGAAAGATCCGACCGATCTGGTGGTCGCGATGGTCACCTGCCTGTTAACCATTGTGCTGGTTCGCCAGCCCCGCCGATTACCCAAATGGATATTGCCGGTACTGGATGCCGTCGGTCTGGCCGTGTTTGTCGGTATTGGCGTCAATAAGGCGTTTAATGCGGGCACCGGTCCGATGGTGGCAATCTGCATGGGCGTATTAACCGGCGTGGGCGGCGGGATCATTCGCGACATTCTGGCGCGTGAAGTGCCGATGATCCTGCGTACTGAAATTTACGCAACGGCCTGTATTGCGGGGGGCATTGTTCACGCGACCGCGTACTACACCTTTGCACTTCCGCTGGAAAACGCCGCGATGCTGGGGATGGTGGTGACGCTGGTGATACGTTTAGCGGCGATACGCTGGCACCTGAAGCTGCCGACGTTTGCGCTGGATGATTCCGGGCGCTAATCGGCAACCCGGATTAGCGCCTCAGGTGCAGATTGTTCTGCTGTTGATGATCGGCCTGTATTTCAAAGCAGGCTGTGAATATAAAAATATTTAATTAGCTCGCCATTATTACGCAAATTCAGTTTTTTCATTGCATTCATTTTTTGGGTAGCAACAGTACTTATCGCCCGACAACGCTTTTCGGCAATCTCAAGTAGGCTGTATCCCTCAGAGAACATTTTTATCACTTCCCACTCTTTCTTTGACAACCTCTCATATTTACCGCTATACAATTGCTGCGTAATATACGCTGAAATATATTTCTGCTGTATTTCCGGATTTAATACGTGCTCAATTGCCCGTTTTAGTTCAGCCGAACTATCGCTCATGCTAATAATTGCATCAACATTCATCTTTACCAGTTGGTCAATGATATGCGCATCGGCTTCCAGCAGAATCAACAGGACCTTGCAGCCAGAGGCAAGCGCATCGTCTGTGGTTTGCCGTAAACTCTGACTTGTATTGCTGATGATTGTAAACCATGTACTGAGGTCGAGAATAATGAGATCAACAGGCTGCGCGCTGGTGATTTGCAAAAGCGCATCGTAATGCTTAAATACGCTAAACGTAATGTCAATATTCTTATTGTCAGGTACGCATTCTATCAGCAGTTTGTTGTTGTGTTTTGCGCGCTATTTTTGGCTTATGCTCCTGCCTCCTGTTCCTTCCTGGTTAATGTTCTATCGCGGTTTTCCTGTGGATACGCGTCTCACTTCCCAAGTTGTCGCTGATTCCTGCCCTGATTAAGATATATCATAAATTATTTATTTTCCTAGCAAAAATAAAACGTTATCCATGCATTATTGCATGATGCGACATTATCTAATCTCATAGCCACGATAGCCTCGAATCGGTGAAAACAAAAAAGCCGCGTCGATAAACGCGGCTTTTTTACAGGCAGCAAACGGTTCTCAGATGCTGAACGAAGAACCACACCCGCAGGTGCTTGTCGCATTCGGGTTAGTGACCACAAAGCGCGAACCTTCCAGACCTTCGGTGTAATCCACCGAACCGCCCACCAGATATTGCAGGCTCATCGGGTCAACCACCAGCGCAACGCCCTGTTTCTCGATGGTCATATCGCCATCGTTAACCTGATCGTCAAAGGTAAAACCGTACTGGAAGCCGCTGCAGCCGCCACCGGTAATATAGACACGCAGTTTCAGATCCGGATTGTCTTCGTCGGCAATCAGGGTCTTTACTTTGTTGGCTGCTGCTTCGGTAAACTCCAGCGGCAACGCTACGTCATCACTCATCTTATGCTCCCATGAATACTGCTATTGGGTAAAATTCACCCAATTCTTTTCGTCATTATCTAATACCCTGGTAATTCATTCAAGTATTCTGCGTGGCGGCCCGCTCCGCCTCTTGTTTTGCCAGAGTACGTGCCAGAATGGTGGAGTATAGCGGTTTTCCACCCAGGAACTGGGCTAATAGTGTCGCGCCGAGACAGGTAATGATCATTGGCAAAATGAGCTGGTAATTGTCCGTCATCTCCAGCACCAGCACGATCCCGGTCAACGGCGCGCGCAAGGAGGCGGCCAGCAGCGCCCCCATTCCGGCGATGGCAAAGGTCCCGGCGTCAAGGTGATAGGCGGGAAGCCCGCTTCCGCCGCCATACCAAACGCGGTGCCCAGCAAGGTACCCAGCGCCAGCATCGGGGCAAAAATCCCGCCGGGCGCGCCGGAGGAAAAACAGAGCACCGTCGTGATGACGCGGGAAATAAACATAAACAGCAGCAGACCCACGCTAAAATTCCCCGCCGCCGCAATGGGGATCAGCCCGAACCCGCCGCCTGCGGCATTCGGCTCAATAAACCCGAGCACGCCGCACATTCCGCCCAGCAGGCCGCCCATCAGCACCCATTTCGTGGTGTTCCCGCCGTGAATGCGCTGGAACATATCCTGAGCGCGTAAGCAGGATAAAGGTGTTAAACAGCGGCCCCACCACGCCAAAAATCATGCCGAGGATCAGATAAAGCCACAGGGTGTTCACCGGCGCGTTGGTCAGTTTACCCACCTCAATGACCGCCCCCTCGCCATTAAAGAGGCGAAACACGATGCTCGACATAATGACGCCGGTAAACACCGCTTTAATGGAGATCAGGTTGTAGCGAAACTGCGCGCGCATCTCTTCGATGATGAACAAAATGCCCGCCAGCGGCGCGTTAAAGGCCGCCGACAGCCCCGCCGCCGCACCGGTCGCCAGCAGCGTATGGCGCGCTTCGGCGCTGCGCATGCGAAACAGATCGCCCACCATGCGGCCGACGTTCCCGCCCAGCTGAACCGTGGGCCCTTCCCGGCCCAGCACCATCCCCGCGCCCAGCGTACCCATGCCGCCGATGAATTTCACCGGGATGACGCGCCACCAGCGCACCGGACGCAGCTCCTCCAGCGCGCCTTCAATTTCCGGGATGCCGGACCCGCCCGCCTCCGGCGCAAAGTGACGCACCAGAAAATACCCCACCATGGCAAACAGCGCCGACAGCCCGAACGCCGCAACCCAGACCAGCCATCGGCTGTCGGCGAAACCGGCCCCAGTGCGCACGCGCCAGTTGAGCACGGCATTAACCGCTTTTTCAAACGCCACGCCCACCAGACCCGCGAGTGCCCCACCACGGCAGCGGCCAGCAGGATCGCCAGCGGCGTTTTATCGCGATTGAGCAGCCGACGAATACTGATTCGATGCTGGGCGCGCGTAAACTGTTGTTCTTCAAAAGACGGAGAATCTGATTTCATGTCCTGTTCTTATTCGTCATACAAAAAGCCGCGAGGATTTTACCAGAGACTGCCCCACCGTCTCCTGAAAATTACTTAACAAATCTTAAAGCATTACCCGGCTAAAAATTTCATAACCTTCCCCGAATCACTTAGAATAGTGGGCTTAATCATTTTATACGAACCAGGAACGACGCCATGAGCAAGTCTGAAAACCTCTACAGTGCAGCCCGCGAGCTTATTCCGGGTGGCGTGAACTCACCTGTGCGCGCCTTTACCGGCGTGGGCGGCACGCCGCTGTTTATCGAACGTGCTGACGGCGCGTATCTGTATGATGTCGATGGCAAAGCCTATATCGATTATGTCGGCTCCTGGGGCCCGATGGTGCTGGGGCACAACCACCCGGCCATTCGCAACGCCGTGATTGAAGCCGCCCAGCGCGGCCTGAGCTTCGGTGCGCCAACCGAAATGGAAGTGAAAATGGCGGAGCTGGTGACCGAACTGGTGCCGACCATGGACATGGTGCGCATGGTGAACTCCGGTACCGAAGCCACCATGAGCGCCATCCGCCTGGCGCGCGGCTTTACCGGCCGCGACAAAATCATCAAGTTCGAAGGCTGCTACCACGGCCACGCCGACTGCCTGCTGGTGAAAGCCGGTTCCGGCGCGCTGACCCTCGGCCAGCCGAACTCACCGGGCGTACCGGCTGACTTCGCCAAGCACACCCTGACCTGCACCTACAACGATCTCGACACCGTTCGCGCGGCCTTCGAGCAGTATCCGCAGGAGATCGCCTGCATCATCGTTGAGCCGGTTGCCGGCAACATGAACTGCGTTCCGCCGCAGCCGGAGTTCCTGCCGGGCCTGCGCGCCCTGTGCGACGAGTTCGGCGCGCTGCTGATCATCGACGAAGTGATGACCGGCTTCCGCGTGGCGCTGGCGGGCGCCCAGGCTTACTACGGCGTCGAGCCGGACCTGACCTGTCTGGGCAAAATCATCGGCGGCGGCATGCCGGTCGGCGCCTTCGGCGGCGCGCCGGGAGGTGATGGACGCACTGGCGCCGACCGGCCCGGTTTACCAGGCGGGCACGCTCTCCGGCAACCCTATCGCGATGGCGGCGGGCTTTGCCTGCCTGACCGAAGTGGCGCAGCCGGGCATTCACGAAACGCTGACCGACCTGACCACGCAGCTGGCAAACGGTCTGCTGGAAGCAGCAGCAGCAGGCCGGTATCCCGCTGGTGGTCAACCACGTGGGCGGCATGTTCGGGATGTTCTTCACCGATGCGAAAACCGTGACCTGCTATCAGGACGTGGTGAAGTGCGACGTTGAACGCTTCAAGCGCTTCTTCCACCTGATGCTGGAAGAAGGCGTGTACCTGGCACCGTCAGCGTTCGAAGCGGGCTTTATGTCCGTGGCGCACAGTGAAGAAGATATCAATAACACCATCGACGCGGCGCGTAAGGTGTTTGCGAAGCTGTAAGATGTCGGCTTTTTGCCGGATCAGGCCACAACCCTCTCCCACGGGGAGAGGGAGCAAACACTAAAACGGCAATCTAAGGATTGCCGTTTACTTTTATTACCGGCTCTGCTTTCTCAACAGATAAATAAAATACGGCGCACCGATAAAGGTCGACAGCAGACCCGCCGGGATCTGATACGGGAACAGCACCATTCTTCCGCACCAGTCCGCAAACACCAGCATCACCCCGCCCGTCAGGGCCGACATCACAATATGCGGCATCGTCCGGCGGAACCCCATCATTCTGGCAATGTGCGGCGCCATCAGCCCCACAAAACTCAGCGGGCCAATCGTCATGGTCGCCGTCGCCGTCAGGCACGCAGCCAGCAGCAACAGCACGATGCGCGCTGGCGTCAGCGCCATTCCCACCGCACGCGCGGTTTCGCCGCCGAGCGGCAGAATGGTCATCCAGCGACGGCACAACGGCACCAATGCCAGCAGGATCACGATCATCACGATCCACGACGCAGCACCTGGCTCGCCCGTGGCGTTGTACGTTGAGCCGGAAATCCAGGTCAGGATCTTCGCCATACGCGGATCGCCGCTGGCCTGCAGCATCATCAGCAGCATCGTGAAGGCGGTGCTGAGCGCCATCCCCGCCAGCAGCATGCGGTGCGGCGAAAATCCGCCGCGACCGGCGGCAATCAGGATAATCAGCAGCGTCAGCGCCGCCCCGAGGCTGCCGGCAGGCATCAGCCAGCCAAACGCATTGCCCGGCACGAAGAACAGCATCAGCACCACGCCAAAGGCGGCGCCAGAGCTGATCCCCAGCACTTCCGGGCTGGCCATCGGGTTACCGGTCAGACGCTGAATAATGCATCCCGCCACCGCCAGCATCACCCCGGCGATCAGCGCAGCGAGGATACGCGGCCAGCGCCACTGCAGCAGGTCGTTGAGTAAATCAGCCGTTGGCCCAGTGCCAGCCCGCGGCATCGCGTCCGAATGAGAGCGCCGCGAACGAGGCGATCATCAGCACCGCCAGCCCGGCAAGGCTAAACCACAGCACCGACTGACGTTCAGCATGGACTTTATCGCCCGCATCCATCGCCGGTGCGCTCATGCTGCGCAGACGCGGCAGCAGCCACAGCAGCAGCGGCGCGCCGATCAGCGCGGTGACCGAGCCGGTGGAGACTTCCCGCCAGACCTGCGCCAGCCAGAGAATAAGCTGATCGGAAAGCCAGAGGATCAGCGCCCCAATCAGCGGCGCCAGCATCAGACGCGCCAGCAAACGACGCGCCCCGAGCATTTTCGCCAGCAGCGGCGCAAACAGGCCGATAAACCCGATGATGCCGACCGCGTTCACCAGCAGGGCGCTCAAGACAATCGCCAGCGTCAGCGCCGCCAGGCGCGCCAGCGACAGCGCCAGCCCCAGGTTGCGCGCCACGCCATCATCCAGCCCCATCAGCGTCAGCGGACGCAGGAGCAGCAGCGTCAGCACGACACCGCCAGCCAGCTGCGGCCACAGGCGCTGCACCACGCTCCAGTCGGTTTGGGTCAGCGTCCCGGTACTCCACAGGAACATGCTTTGCAGCTGATCGTGGTGGAACAGCACCAGCAGCTGGTTGATCGCCCCGCAGTACAGGCTGACCACCAGCCCGGCCAGGATCAGCGTCACCGGGGAAAGGCGTTTGCCCCAGGCCACGCCAAAGACCAGCGCGCCCACCGCACCCGCGCCGACAAGCGCCGCAAACTGCGAGGCTAACGCGCCCCGGCAGCGTCCACAGCGTGGTGATGGTGATCCCAAACTGCGCGCCGGTCGCGACGCCGAGCGTGGTCGGTTCCGCCAGCGGGTTACGCAAAACCTGCTGGAACAGCACGCCCACCAGCCCTAAACCGGCGCCGACCAGCAGCGAGACCGCCAGACGCGGCAGCAGGCTGTAGTGGAACAGCATCTGCTGAATATTGTCGATATCCGGCGAGGCCAGCGCGGCACCCCACTGCGCGCGCGGTAATGCAACGTTGAAGTTGAACCCGGTTAACGCCAGGCGGCGGCGACAAACAGCAACGCCAGCAGAAGCGCCGGGAAGCGGGCAATACGCTGAACTCATGTCCTACCTCCCAGCGCGTTATCCAGCACGCGGGCAAAATGCATGGCCGACAGCGTCGCGCCGTAGAACCAGACCGCCGGAGCGCGCTGGAAGCGTTGCTCACGGACAAACGGCATCGCCTGCCAGAGCGGCGTCGCCATCAGGGTGTGCATGTCGCGCTCGTTGCCGTGATCGAAACAGAGCACATCCACATCGCGAAACGCCGCCAGACGATCGATACCCACAGCGGTACTGCCCCAGAACGTCATCTCCCCTTCCCAGGCATTGCGAATACCAAGCTGATCGAGCACCTCCTGGAACAGGCAGTTTTTACCGAAGACCAGCATATGGCGGGCATCCAGCAGCGTCACCATCAGCAGCGGACGATCGCCCCGGTGAGCAAAACGCGGCTTCAGAGGGTCAATCAGGGCATCAAATTCGTCGAGATGTTTTTTGGCCTCGGCTTCCCGGTTGAGGAAATGCGCCATCTCGTTAACCGACTTTTTCGCCATCGCCAGCGGTTTTTTACCGTCGCTGAAAGCGAATCCACGTCCCGGCGCAATACGCGCCATGGTCTCTTCTGACGGACCGTAGCCCGCCGACCAGAACAGGAACGAGGGTTTCATCTGGGTGAGCAGCTCGAGGTTTGGCTCCGTCCGCAGGCCGACGTCGATTACCGAGTCCGGCAGCTTCGGCTCGTTCACCCAGAGGTTATAGTTAGGAATGTCCGCCACGCCATAGGGCGTGACGCCGAGCGCCATCATCAGCTCGACCGGCAGCCACTCCAGCGCCACAATGCGGTGCGGATCGACGGCGGCGGCACGCGCCGTATTCATTTTTAACAGCAGCGGTGAGAGCGCCATCGCCGTCAGCAGGCGACGGCGGCTAATGCGTGTGTTGATCGGGCATCAGTAGACAAAGCTCACCGGTGCAGCCCCGGCCGGGTGAGGCAGAATACCCATCGGAATACCGTAAATATGTTCCAGCGTTTCGCTTGCGCATCAGCTCGGATGGTGTACCCTGCGCAATCATTTCGCCACCGCGCAGCGCAACAAGGTAGTCACAGTAGCGTGCCGCCATGTTGATATCGTGCAGGACCGCAATGACCGTCAGACCACGTTCCTGGCTTAAGCGGTGCACCAGCGCCAGCACGTCGACCTGATGGGCAATATCCAGCGCGGAGGTTGGCTCATCCAGCAGCAGGCAGCGGCTGTCCTGCGCCACCAGCATCGCAATCCACGCGCGCTGGCGTTCGCCGCCGGACAGGCTATCCACCAGACGGTGCGCCAGCGGTTTTAGCCCGACCAGCGCAATCGCCTCTTCCACCTTCTCTCTGTCGGCGACGCCGAAGCGCCCAAGCGCACCGTGCCACGGATAACGCCCAATCGCCACCAGCTCACGCACCGTCATCCCTTCCGCCTGCGGCAGCTGCTGCGGCAGATAGGCCACTTTGCGGGCAAACGCTTTGCTGCTCCAGCTCTCCAGCGGTTGGTCATCCAGCAGAATATCGCCTTCTGAAGGCGGCTGATGGCGCCCCAGCATCTTGAGCAGCGTGGATTTACCGGAACCGTTGTGACCAATCAGGCCAGTGACTTTACCTGCGGGGAACGTCAGAGAGAGCGGATGCAGCAGCGTGCGCCCGGGTACGCGAAAGGAGAGATGGTTGAGCGTAAAGGTGGTGTCGGGTTGCGTTTGATTATCCTGCATATTCAGCCAACTTAAATAAAAAGGGCACGGCGAACCGTGCCCGAAGAGAGATTAGAAGCGGAAGGTCGCGGTGGCAACAACCTGACGTTCAGCACCCCAGAAGCAGCCGTAGGTGTTGAAGCAGCTGGCAACGTATTCACGATCGAACAGGTTGTTCACGTGAAGCGCCACGTTTGAGCCCGCCATGCCAACGCGCGCCAGATCGTATCGGACCAGCGCATCGACAACGGTGTAGCTGCCCACCTTGAAGGAGTTCGCCGGATCGCCATAGCTGGAGCCCGTGTAACGAACGCCGGTACCCAGCGTCAGGCCAGACAGCGCACCGTCGAAGAAGGTGTAATCACCCCACAGTGACGCCATGTGTTTAGGCACCTGCGCCGGCGTGTTGCCTTTGTAGTTGGTGTCGGTGGTGTATTCCGCATCGGTATAGGTATAGGAACCCACCACGTTGACGCTCGCAGACAGCGCCGCTTTCGCTTCCAGCTCCACGCCACGCGCGCGAATTTCACCGCCTTCAACGGAGCAGAAAGAACCGGCTGGGTCCGCCATCAGGTTGTTGGTTTTGGTCAGCTGATAGACCGCACCGGTCATCACAATCGGACGATCGTTCGGCACGTATTTCACGCCCGCTTCGTACTGCTTGCCTTTCGACGGTGCGAAGATCGTGCCGCTCGCCCCGGTGGTCGAAGCCGGTTCAAACGATTCGCTGTAGCTAAAGTACGGGGTTACGCCGTTATCGAACAGGTAGTTAACGCCGCCACGCCAGGTGAACTGGGTGTCATCACGTTTGGCCGTGGTGTTCGTCACGCGGTTGTAGGAGTCCTGATCGGCCCAGTCATAACGGCCGCCCAGCGTCACCAGCACCTTATCCCACTGCGCCTGATCCTGAACGTACAGGCCGGTCTGTTTCTGGCGGTTCAGGATCTGGTAAGCGCCAGAAGGCGTCGGGCGAGCACTGAAATCGAAATCACCGCGATCAAGATCGTAGATATCAGACGGAGCGACAGAGCCGGCATAGCCAAACCAGGAGTTGATGTCGTTACGCATGCGCATGAAATCAACGCCGGTCAGCAGGATGTGGTCCACCTGAACCGGTAGCAAATTTGCTCTGCAGCTGCGTATCCACGGTGAAGTTCTGCAGCTTCTCGTTATCGATCACATACTGGCGCGTCAGGTAATGGCCCCACTCAGATTGCGCAATGCCTGCACATGGGCTGCTCACCGGAGCGCTTGAATAGAGCGGATCAGAACACATGCCATAGCCGTAAACGCTGTTTTGCGAGGTTTTGTTCTCGGCATAGCGCAGGTTCTGACGCACGGTAAAGGTGTCGTTGAACGCGTGGTCGAAGCTATATCCCACCATTTTCTGGTTACGGGAATAGGTGTTGTTCTTCGCGCCTTCGTTGAAGTCCGTCGGCAGACGAGAGCCGTTCGGCAGCGGATCAACCGTTCCCTCTTTCGGCAGCCAGCCGTAGTAGCCCGTTTCAGGCTCGTTCTGGAAGTAGGAGAGGAACGTGAAGGTGGTTTTGTCATCCGGACGCCAGGTAAAGGATGGCGCGATGGCGTAACGCTGCTCTCCTTTACCTTCCTGCTGCGCATTCGCCGAACGCGCAAGGCCGGTTAGGCGGTAAGAGTAAACGCCGTCATCGTCGATCGCATCGCTGAAGTCAAACCCGGTCTGGAACAGGCTGTCGGTGCCCACTTTGAACTGGATTTCTTTCAGCGGCTCGGTGGTTGGGCGCTTGCTGACCATGTTCAGCAGGCCGCCGGGGCTGCTTTTTCCGTACAGAACGGAGACCGGGCCGCGCAGGATTTCGGCGCGCTCCAGCATATAAGGATCAATCACCGCGTCGTTGTAGAAGTTGCCCTGCATCTTCATACCGTCGAGGTAGTTATTCTGGCTCTGACCATCAGCGGCGAAGCCACGAATAATCAGGTAGTCATAGGTGTTGGACGCACCGCGCGTCCCCACCGCAACGCCCGGCGTATAGCTCAGGGCTTCTTTCACCGAGCGCGGCTGATGCAGCGCCATCTCTTCGCCGGTCACCACGGAAATAGACTGGGGGGTTTTCTCCAGCGGCATATCCGTTTTGGTTCCGGTGGCGGAATGTTTTGCGGCGATGGTCGCCGCCGGCCCCCAGGCACTTTCCTGCGCCGCAGGTGCTGCGGTTACCGTGATGGTTTCTTCTTTTTTCGGGGTTTCTGCCGCATGAGCATAAGCAGACATGCCGGCAACCGCTGTGGCGACGACGACCGCGAGTTTACGCAGCGACGTGTTCATTGGCTGAGCAGTATTGGAAAGCGCCATGATGTATCTCTGATGGAAAAGTGAATGATAACGTAAACGAGAATTATTATTATGAGCGCCAGAATAATATGCGAAACGCGGGTTGTACGCATAGCAAGCAGTAAGCGGCCCGACGAGCGCCTGAGGGATTAAGAAATAACCAGATAAAAAACGTGGGGTTAAAAAGAGTTAAAGAGGTCGTTATCTGAATGTTTACGTAGGAAAAAGAAAAAACCCCGGCTTTGCGACCGGGGTTTTCAGGGTTAATTACCGCCAAACATGTCCTTAATCCAGCCGGCGACGCCATCGCTGTCTTTCTTCTCTTTCTGCGGCTGCTGCTGCGGTTGCTGTTGTTGCGGCTGCTGCTGTGGCTGAGTAGACTGATCGAACGGGTTGCCGGTCGGCTGTTCAGGCTGGCTCTGCTGGCACAGGGAATCCGGGTTGGTTGTCCAGACCGGCAGAGTACGCATTCCGCCACCGCCGCAGACGAAGTTACCGGAGCTGTCCACGCCCATATCGACGATATCTTCCGGCGCGACAAGGTTCAGCGGCACCGGTGACTGATTCGCCAGATAGCGCTGGTAAATCGACATCGCCCCGCTCGCCCCGTACAGCTTGGTCGGCTGGTTGTTGTCGCGGCCCACCCAGGTGATGACCACTTCACGGCCATCGATACCGGCAAACCAGGTATCGACGTTGTTGTTGGTGGTCCCGGTCTTACCTGCCAGATGCAGGCCCGGATACTTCGCACCCAGTTGACGACCCGTACCACGCTGCACCACCTGCTGCATCGTCCACAGCGTCATGTAGGCCGCCTGAGCAGGAACGGCACGCTCCGCCTGCGGGAAGCTCTGATACAGCACGGAGCCATCTTCGGCAATCACCGAACGCAGGGCGGACAGCGGCGCGCGGTTACCGCCGCTGGCGATGGTCTGGAACGCCTGCGCCACTTCAATCGGCGTCAGATTAAGCGCCCCGAGGATCATCGCCGGGACCGGGTGCAGCTGATCTTTCGCCACGCCCAGCTTCTGCCAGGTATCGACAATGGCCGGCAGGCCCAGCGACATGCCCAGGTTTACCGTCGGCACGTTCATGGAGCGCGTCAACGCATCCACCAGCATCACCTGACCGCTAAACTGCTTATCGTCGTTCTGCGGTGACCACACCTGGCCGTTAGGCTGGCGCAGGGAGATAGGCGCATCCGCAATCCAGGTATTCAGACGATACTGGTTTGGCTGACTCAGGGCAGTCAGATAGGTCGCCGGTTTTGCCAGAGAACCGATCGAGCGACGCGCCTGCATGGCGCGGTTGTAGCCCGCAAACTGCGGCTCGGCACCGCCCACCATGGCACGAACTTCGCCGGTGTAGCGGTCAACCACCACCATCGCGGTTTCAAGATCGGAGAGCTTGCGCTGTTTCTTCAGCGCCGGAATACCTTCCACCGCCGCTTTTTCTGCCGCATCCTGCGCCACGGAGTCAAAGGTGGTGAAGATCTTCACGCCGGAGAGATCTTTGACCTTATCGCCCAGCTTCGCCTTGCAGCTCCTGACGCACCAGCTGCATAAACGCAGGCTGAGGCGAAATCACCCCACCGCGCGGCTGAACGCCCAGCGGACGCGCGCTCAGCATGTCGTACAGCTCCTGGTCGATCACCTGCTGCTGTTGCAGCAGACGCAGCACCAGGTTACGACGCTCCAGCGCCAGTTTCGGGTTACGCCACGGGTTATAAATGGACGCCCCTTTCACCATGCCCACCAGCAGCGCCTGCTGATCCAGGCTCAGCTCTTCCACCGGACGACCAAAGTAGTACAGGCTCGCCAGCGGGAAGCCGCGGATTTCGTTATCGCCGCTCTGACCGAGGTACACCTCGTTCATATACAGCTCAAGGATACGATCCTTGCTGTAGCGCGCATCCATCAGCAGCGCCATATAGGCTTCGTTCGCTTTACGCCAGTAAGAGCGTTCGCTGGAGAGGAACAGGTTCTTCACCAGCTGCTGCGTCAGCGTACTCGCCCCCTGCACGGTACGACCGGCAGTCAGGTTCGCCAGCACCGCACGACCAATCGAGTAGAGGCTGATGCCGTCGTGCTCGTAGAAGTGACGGTCTTCGGTTGCCAGCAGCGTATCGACCAGCAGATCCGGGAAGCCGTTACGCGCCACGAACAGACGCTGCTCGCCGTTTGCCGACGAGAGCATGGTGATCAGACGCGGATCGAGACGGAAGAAACCGAACTGGCGGTTGTTATCCATGTTCTCGATGGTATCCAGACGATCCCCGTCAAAGGTCAGACGCGCGCGCACCTGACCCTCTTTGCTGTCCGGGAAATCAAACGGACGACGGATCATCTCAATGCTGTTCGCCTGCACGGTAAATTCGCCAGGGCGCGTCATTTTTGACACCTGACGATACTGGGTGGCTTCCAGCAGTTTAACCATCTCGTTCTTCGTGATGGACATATCTGGCTCAAGGTTCACCATACGGCCATACACTGCCGCAGGTAACTGCCAGACTTTACCGTCGATACGGCTGCGGATCTTCTGATCCAGATACACGCCGTAAATCGCCATCAGCACGACAAAAACAATAAACAGCTTCAGCAGCAGCCAGAACCAGCCGCGTTTGCCCCGAGGCTTACGCCCTTTGCCTTTCCCTTTACGCGGCATCGGTTCTTCATCCTCATCATCGTCTTCATAGTCATCGTCATAGTCCTCATCTCTGAGGCGACGACGGCTTACTTTTTCTTTCGCCGGACGCGTTGGTTTTCCCTTACGTCCTATTGGCTCGCGGTCATTCCCCGCCATGCTTTTTCTCCGCAACTTTCAGGCGCAAAGGCCAGATTTTCTTTTCTTTTGCCAACGGGCAGTGAAAGAAGAAATCTCTCAATTTTTAGCGCACCGCGCTGCTCAGCCGGGTTTACGAATATTTCTTCGTCCGCCGCGTCGGCGCCGTATTCGCCGGATCGTCCGGCCAGACGTGTTTGGGGTACCGCCCCTTCATCTCTTTCTGCACTTCACGGTAGCTCCCCGCCCAGAACGCCCCCAAATCTCGGGTGATTTGCAAGGGGCGATGCGCAGGCGACAGCAGCTCAAGCACCAACGGCACGCGCCCTTCAGCAATAGACGGCGTGGTGGCTTCACCAAACATCTCCTGCATCCGAACCGCCAGCGCCGGCGGATTATCCTCATGATAACGGATGGCAATCCGGCTTCCGGTCGGCACAGTGTAATGCCCTGGCAGTTCACTATCCAGACGTTGACGTAATGACCAGTCCAGTAAATTCTGTAACGCAGTCTTAACATCAAGCGCCTTAAAAGCGCGCAGCGAGCGGACACCGCCCATCTGCGGCAGTAGCCAGTGCTCCAGCGTCGCCAGCAACGTGGCCTCATCCACCGCGGGCCAGCCCTCTTCCGGCAGCCACTTCGCGGCGCAGTGCAGACGAATGCGGTACTGCTCAGCCTCCGGCGTCCAGTTCAGCACGCTCAGCCCTTTTTCCCGAATGCCGTTCAGCATCGCCTGATGAAGCTCGTCTTCCGACGGCTTCGCCAGCGGCTTCGTCCCGAGCGTCAACTTCCCAATCTGGCTACGACGAAACGCCTTCAGCGTGCCCTGCGCATCATCCCACTCGACGGTGTCAGATTGCTAGCAACTGCGGACAGCTACGGGTCAGGGCGTCAATATCGACGGCAATCGCCTGCAGGATACGCGCATCCGGGGAGTGGCTCCCCTGCAGCAGCAGCGGCGCAATCAGCCACTCATGACGCGTCAGGGCATCATCGCTGTCCAGCATCGCCCCCATGCCGTTTGCCAGCTGATAGCGGCCGTCCAGCCCGCGCCGGCGCGCAATACGATCGGGAAACGCCCCGGCAAGCAACGGCGCCACCGCGCTGATATCCACTTCTCCCCCGCTGCTTTTTAGCCTACGATTGCACAGCTGGCGCGCCCGCTGCTGCCAGTTCCCCTGATTGCGTGAAAACGCCTGCCCCAGATCGCTGCTGCCACCGCGAGGCGGCTCCTCAAGAATAGCCGCCAGTTTTGCCGCCGTGGCAATTTCATCATCCCCTTGAGCCGCCACCAGCATCGCGGCCAGACGCGGATCGTTGCCCAGCGCCGCCATTTTCTGGCCGCACGCCGTCAGACGACCCCCTTCCAGCGCCCGCAGCTGCGTAAGCAGCGTGCGCGCAGCGGCGAGGTTAACGACAGGGGGAGAATCAAGCCAGGTAAGCTGTCCAGGATCCGGGCAGCCCCACTGCAGCAGATCCATCACCAGGCCCGACAAATCGCTTTGTAAAATTTCCGGCGTGCTTTGCTGCGCAGCGCGTTCAGCCTGTTCCGCGCTGGTCAAATGCAGGCAGATCCCCGGCTCAAGACGCCCCGCGCGGCCCGCGCGCTGCACCATCGACGCCTGGCTGATGCGCTGCGTCAGGAGTTTAGTCAGCCCGGTACGCGGGTCAAAGCTTGCCACCCGCTCCTGCGCGCTATCCACCACCAGGCGAATACCTTCAATGGTCAAACTGGTTTCAGCGATGTTGGTTGCCAGCACCACCTTGCGCTGCCCCACCGGGGCTGGAAGGATAGCTTTACGCTGCTCCTGTAGCGACAGCGCGCCGTAGAGCGGGCAAAGCAGCACATCGCCGCCTACGCGGGAGGAAAGCTGCTCCTGCACGCGCTGGATCTCACCGACGCCCGGCAAAAACAGCAGCAGGGAACCGGGCTCCTGGCGCAGCAGTCCGCGGTGGCAACGGCGACGGCCTCGTCAAAACGCTGGTGGGCGGGAAGCGGCTGATAGCGGCGTTCAACCGGAAACGCCCGCCCTTCAGAGCTGATGACCGGCGCATCGGGTAGCGCCTGCCGTAGCCGCTCGTTGTCCAGCGTGGCCGACATTATCAGCAGCCGGAGATCGTCGCGCAGCCCCTGCTGAACGTCCAGCAACAGCGCCAGCGCCAGATCCGCCTGCAGGCTGCGCTCGTGGAATTCATCGAGGATCACCAGCCCGATGCCGGTCAGCTCCGGATCGTGTTGCAGCATGCGGGTGAGAATCCCCTCGGTGACCACTTCAAGGCGCGTGGTCGGGCCCACGCAGGTCTCGGCGCGCATCCGGTAACCCACCGTTTCGCCCGGTTTTTCATTCAGCAGTTCCGCCAGGCGCTGCGCCACGTTGCGCGCGGCCAGCCTGCGCGGCTCCAGCAGGATAATTTTCCCGCTGATGTTCCCGTCTTTCAGAATTTGCAGCGGCAGCCAGGTGGACTTACCCGCCCCCGTCGGGGCATTCAGCAAAACCTGCGGGGAGTGGCGTAAGGCAGCGAGAAGGTCAGGAAGAACGACGGCGACCGGCAATGAGGACACTAACAGCTCCAGAGGGTTAACATTAGTCGGCGTACATTGTAGCATCGGCGCATATCATTACCGAGTCCTCCGTATGCCTGAGTCGAAACGGCTGTTTTTTGCCATTGAATTGCCCACCACACTACAGCGTCAAATTGTTCGCTGGCGCGCCGATCGCTTCCCGCCGGAAGCCGGTCGCCCTGTCGCGGCGGCTAACCTGCACCTGACGCTGGCCTTTTTGGGCGACGTCAGCGCCGAAAAGCAGCGGGCGCTGGAAGCGCTGGCCGGGCGTATTACCCAGCCGGAATTTACGCTGCACCTCGACGACGCGGGTCAGTGGCTGCGTTCGCGCGTGGTGTGGATGGGAACGCGCCAGCCGCCGCGCGGATTATTGCAGCTGGCGAATATGCTGCGCGCGCAGGCGGCGCGCAGCGGCTGTTATCAGAGCCCACAGCCGTTTCATCCACATATCACGCTGCTGCGCGATGCCGGTCAGGCCGTTGCCATCCCGCCGCCGGGTTTTCACTGGGCCTTTCCGGTCAACACATTCGCGCTTTATGAATCCGTCTTTGCACAGGGACGCACCCGCTATACGCCGCTACAGCGCTGGACGCTGGGCAACACCGAAAGGAATTCTGATGAAGTTTAGTCCTCCCCTGCAGCACGCTACGCTTATCCAACGCTACAAACGCTTCCTCGCCGATGTGATCACGCCTGAAGGCGAACCGCTCACCCTGCACTGCCCCAATACCGGTGCCATGACGGGATGCGCGACGCCGGGTGACAGGGTCTGGTATTCCACATCAGAAAATACTAAACGCAAATATGCCCATACCTGGGAAATGACCGAAACCCAGAACGGGGCATTTATTTGCGTTAATACCCTGCGCGCCAATCAACTGGTTAAGGAAGCGCTGACCCATGGCGTAATTCCCGAACTGGTCGGTTATGGCACGCATAAAAGCGAAGTGAAATATGGCGATGAAGGCAGCAGAATTGACTTCATGTTACAGGCGGAAGACAGGCCGGAGTGCTATATTGAAGTGAAATCAGTGACGTTAGCGGAACAGGAAAATGGCTACTTCCCGGATGCGGTAACGCTACGTGGCCAGAAGCATCTGCGAGAGCTAATGAGTGTTGCGGCGGCGGGCAAACGCGCCGTATTGCTGTTTGCAGTGTTGCATTCAGCCATTGAACGTTTCTCCCCTGCCCGCCATATTGATCCTAAATACGCGCAATTGTTGAATGAGGCACAAAAGCAGGGGGTAGAGGTTTTCGCTTATAAAGCGGAACTTTCTGCCGATAATATGACTCTGAGATCCTCTCTTCCCATTGTCTTATAAGGGATTAGACGATTGACGATTAAGTGTTCTGGCCGCATGCGCAAATACGCTTTTCCTCACAGGCTTGTCAAGTGTTACGTTTAGATAATTGCCATACGGAAAAGCATCTGCTATTTATAGCGACCTGATTTTTCCCCCAACACGGGGATCGATAGTGCGTGTTAAGGAGAAGCAACATGCAAGAAGGGCAAAACCGTAAAACATCGTCCCTGAGTATTCTCGCCATCGCTGGGGTGGAGCCGTATCAAGAGAAGCCGGGCGAAGAGTATATGAACGAAGCCCAGCTGTCGCACTTCAAGCGTATTCTTGAAGCATGGCGTAATCAACTCAGGGATGAAGTCGATCGCACCGTTACTCATATGCAGGATGAAGCTGCTAACTTCCCGGATCCGGTAGACCGTGCCGCTCAGGAAGAAGAGTTCAGCCTCGAACTGCGTAACCGTGACCGCGAACGCAAACTGATCAAAAAGATCGAGAAAACGCTGAAAAAAGTCGAAGACGAAGATTTTGGCTACTGCGAATCCTGCGGTGTTGAAATTGGCATTCGTCGCCTGGAAGCGCGTCCAACCGCCGATCTGTGCATCGACTGCAAAACGCTGGCCGAAATCCGCGAAAAACAGATGGCCGGTTAATACCAGCGCTGTTTACACACTCCAAAGGCGGGAGTCTCTCCCGCCTTGTTACTGTTGATATGTCTGAATCACACTATATTGGGCGCTTCGCGCCATCTCCTTCCGGTGAATTACACTTCGGCTCATTAATTGCCGCGCTCGGCAGCTACCTGCAGGCTCGCGCCCGCCAGGGAAAATGGCTCGTCCGCATCGAAGATATTGACCCTCCGCGTGAAGTTCCCGGTGCAGCAGAGACGATTCTGCGTCAGCTGGAACATTACGGTCTTCACTGGGATGACGAGGTTCTGTGGCAGTCAAAACGTCATGAGGCCTATCGGGAACGTCTGGCCTGGCTTCGCGATGAGGGCTTTCCTATAACTGCACCTGCACCCGCGCGCGTATCCAGAGCGTAGGCGGCGTCTATGACGGCCACTGCCGCACCCTGACACAACGGCCCGAAAAATGCCGCCGTGCGCATCAGACAGCACTCCCCGGTGATGCACTTTAACGATTTACTCTCCGGTGAAATTCATGCCGATGAACGTCTGGCGCGTGAGGATTTTATTATTCACCGTCGCGATGGCCTGTTCGCCTACAACCTGGCCGTGGTGGTCGACGATCATTTTCAGGGCGTGACGGAGATTGTGCGCGGGGCGGATCTGGTCGAGCCGACCGTGCGACAAATCTCGCTCTATCACCAGTTTGGCTGGACGGCACCGGACTACATTCATCTGCCGCTGGCAGTTAATGCGCAGGGGCTTAAAATGGTCAAAGCAGAACCACGCCCCGGCCCTGCCAGACGGCGATCCGCGTCCTGTTTTGATCGACGCGCTGCGATTTCTCAACCAGAATGTAACCAACGAATGGCAGGATCTGCGTATTGACGAACTGCTGAAAATGGCCGTTGCCAACTGGACACTCGCGGCGAGGGGCAAAAATACAGCATTCTCAAATGCGTTGCGCTGAGCTATGATTAGCCGCTATTTTCATAACAAATGACACTACGAGGTGTACCATTTTTACCCGAGTCGCTAATTTTTGCCGTAAAGTGCTAAGCCGCGAAGAGAGCATGGCGAACGATGCTATTGCACAGCCACACATGTCGGTTATTCCGCGTGAGCAGCACACTATTTCCCGCAAAGATATCAGTGAAAATGCCCTCAAGGTGCTCTATCGTCTGAATAAAGCGGGCTACGAGGCCTATCTCGTGGGCGGTGGAGTGCGTGATTTACTGCTGGGCAAAAAACCAAAAGATTTCGACGTGACGACCAGCGCCACGCCTGAGCAGGTGCGCAAATTATTCCGTAACTGCCGTCTCGTTGGCCGCCGTTTCCGTCTGGCTCACGTAATGTTTGGGCCGGAAATCATCGAAGTGGCGACCTTCCGCGGTCATCACGAAGCGGGCGCGTCCGATCGCACGACGTCGCAGCGCGGCCAGAACGGTATGCTGCTGCGCGATAATATCTTCGGTTCTATCGAAGAAGATGCCCAGCGTCGCGACTTCACCATCAACAGCCTTTATTACAGCGTGGCGGATTTCACCGTGCGCGATTACGTCGGCGGCATGCAGGACCTGAAAGAAGGTCTGATCCGCCTGATCGGCACGCCGGAAACGCGCTACCGTGAAGATCCCGTGCGTATGCTGCGCGCCGTGCGTTTCGCCGCCAAGCTGGATATGCGCATCAGCCCGGAAACGGCAGAGCCGATCCCGCGGCTGGCAACGCTGATTAACGACGTGCCGCCTGCTCGCCTGTTTGAAGAGGCTCTGAAGCTGCTGCAGGCCGGCCACGGCTTTGAAACCTATAATCTGCTGCGCGAATACAACCTGTTCCAGCCGCTGTTCCCGACCATTACCCGCTACTTCACCGAAAACGGTGACAGCCCAATGGAGCGGATGATTGCGCAGGTGCTGAAAAATACCGATACCCGCATTCGCAACGATATGCGCGTGAACCCGGCGTTCCTCTTTGCCGCGATGTTCTGGTATCCGCTGCTGGAAACGGCACAGCGTATTACCCAGGAGAGCGGGCTCGCCTATTACGATGCGTTCGCGCTGGCCGCCAACGACGTGCTGGACGAAGGCTGCCGCACGCTCGCCATTCCGAAACGGATTACCACCCTGGTGCGTGACATCTGGCAGCTTCAGCTGCGCATGTCCCGTCGTCAGGGCAAACGCGCCTGGAAGCTGATGGAGCATCCAAAATTCCGCGCCGCCTTCGATCTGCTGTCGCTGCGTGCTGAAATTGAACGCAACCAGGAGCTGCAGCGCCTGGCGCAGTGGTGGGCCGAATTCCAGGTCTCAGCACCGCCGGAGCAAAAAGACATGCTCACCGGGCTGGATGAAGAGCCAGAACCGCGTCGCCGCCATCGTCGTCCGCGCAAACGCGCGCCGCGTCGTGAAGGGACAGCATGACCCTCGCGTATATCGCCATCGGCAGCAATTTAGCCTCTCCGCTGGAGCAGGTGAATGCTGCCGTACAGGCGCTGGGCGACATCCCACAGAGTCGGATCGTGGCGGTCTCCTCGTTCTACCGCACACCGCCGCTGGGGCCGCAGGATCAGCCAGACTACCTCAACGCCGCCGTGGTCCTTGAGACTGAACTGGGTCCCGAAGCGCTGCTGGACAATACCCAGCGTATTGAGCTTCAGCAGGGCCGCGTGCGCAAAGCCGAACGCTGGGGCCCCCGCACGCTCGACCTCGACATTATGCTGTTTGGTCACGAGACGATTAACACTGAACGTCTCACCGTTCCGCATTACGACATGAAAAACCGCGGGTTTATGCTCTGGCCGCTGTTTGAAGTCGCCCCCGATCTGCACTTCCCGGATGGCGCTTCGCTGCGCGCCACGCTGGAACAGCTCAACGCGCCAAAACCCAACGCCTGGTAATTCCCTCTTTTTATTGCCGATTAACCATAAAATCAAAATAATTGTGGTTAATCGGCTAATCGGTTACCTAAAATCATTGTTCCCTCGAATGTTACTGTTAGAATGCGCAAAGATTCGCTTTTGGGCTATCAGGAAACAGTATGAAACCAACCACCATCTCCTTACTGCAGAAATGCAAACAGGAAAAGAAACGCTTCGCCACCATCACCGCGTATGACTACAGCTTCGCCAAACTGTTTGCCGAAGAGGGGATCAACGTCATGCTGGTCGGGGATTCGTTAGGGATGACGGTACAAGGACATGATTCCACCCTGCCGGTGACGGTTGAGGATATCGCTTACCACACCCGCGCCGTGCGCCGCGGCGCTCCAGCCTGCCTGCTGCTTTCCGATCTGCCGTTTATGGCCTATGCCACGCCGGAACAGGCATTCGAAAACGCGGCGGCAGCGGTGATGCGCGCCGGCGCCAACATGGTCAAAATTGAAGGCGGCGCCTGGCTGGTGGATACGGTGAAGATGCTCACCGAGCGCGCCGTGCCGGTGTGCGGGCATTTGGGCCTGACGCCGCAATCCGTCAATATCTTCGGCGGCTACAAGGTGCAGGGCCGCGGCGACGCCGCCCAGACGCTGCTGGATGATGCCCTGGCGCTGGAAGCCGCAGGTGCGCAGCTGCTGGTGCTGGAGTGCGTGCCGGTTGAGCTGGCGAAGCGCATCACCGACGCGCTGTCCATTCCGGTGATTGGTATTGGCGCAGGCAACGTGACCGACGGTCAGATTCTGGTGATGCACGACGCCTTTGGCATCACTGGCGGACACATTCCGAAATTTGCCAAAAATTTCCTCACCGAAGCGGGCGACATGCGCGCTGCGGTCAGGCAGTATATTGCCGACGTTGAATCCGGTGTTTACCCGGGTGAAGAACACAGTTTCCATTAAGGAGTCTCGTTGTGCTAATCATTGAAACCCTGCCGCTGCTGCGCCAGCATATCCGCCGCGCGCGTCAGGAAGGTAAACGTATCGCACTGGTCCCGACCATGGGCAACCTGCATGACGGCCATATGAAGCTGGTCGATGAAGCGAAAGCCCGCGCCGACGCGGTAGTGGTGAGTATCTTCGTTAACCCCATGCAGTTTGACCGCGCGGACGATCTGGCGCGCTACCCGCGCACCCTGCAGGAAGATTGCGAGAAGCTCAAAAAACGCCACGCGGATATCGTCTTCTCACCTGCACCGGCGGATGTCTATCCGCAGGGTACCGAAGAGGCAACCTACGTTGACGTCCCGGGCATTTCCACCATGCTCGAAGGCGCCAGCCGCCCGGGCCATTTCCGCGGCGTTTCCACCATCGTCAGCAAGCTGTTCAACCTGGTACAGCCGGACGTTGCCTGCTTCGGCGAGAAAGATTTCCAGCAGCTGGCGCTGATCCGCAAGATGGTTGCGGATATGGGTTACGATATCGAGATTGTCGGCGTGCCGATTGTACGCGCCAAAGACGGTCTGGCACTCAGCTCGCGCAACGGCTACCTGACCGCCGACCAGCGTAAAATCGCGCCGGGGTCTCAGCAAGGTCATGAACACCATGGCAGAACAATTGCAGGCAAGAGCGTTAACAGCAGAAGAGATTATCGCCCTTGCCGAGCAGGCGCTTAACGATAAGGGTCTTCGCGCTGACGACGTACAAATTCGCGATGCTGACACGCTGCTGGAGCTAACACAAACCAGCAAGCGCGCGGTGATCCTGGTGGCGGCCTGGCTCGGTCAGGCGCGTCTGATCGACAATAAAGTGGTTGAGCTGGCCCGCCAGGCAGGGTAAAAATTTCGCCAGGACTCCACTCCCGTTAAGACTTTTCACGGTCTGCGGGAGTGAAATGAGCATGCGGGGAAATGCAGGATGCCGCCCCTCATTTTTAGCTGACTTATCCGTAATGAAGGTTTAACGTAATGATTCGCAAAATGCTGCAAGGTAAGCTTCACCGTGTGAAAGTCACGCAGGCCGACCTGCACTATGAAGGCTCCTGCGCCATTGACCAGGATTTCCTTGATGCAGCAGGTATCCTCGAAAACGAAGCGATTGATATCTGGAACGTGAACAACGGCAAACGCTTCTCAACCTACGCGATTGCCGCCGAGCGCGGTTCTAAAATCATCTCCGTTAACGGCGCAGCGGCGCACTGCGCGGACGTGGGCGATATCGTGATCATCGCCAGCTTCGTGATGATGTCTGATGAAGAAGCCCGTCGCTGGCAGCCGAAAGTCGCCTACTTCGAAGGCGACAACGAAATGAAACGCACCGCGAAAGCCGATTCCGGTTCAGGTTGCCTGATATCCCCTACCCCTGCGGCTGATTGCTGATCAGCCGCGCCATCGTCTCCAGCGAATCCGTTCTTAAGATATACAGGCGCTTCAGCAAGAACGGATTATCCCCCGGCTTCACCTTCCCGCGTACCGTCGTCACCGCCAGATGGAAACCGGCGTCATTCGCCGCTTTTATCGCCTTATCGTCATAACCGCCGAACGGGTACGAAAGATAGAGCACGTGCGGGTTGAACTGCGCCAGCGCCCGGCGCGAGCGCTTAAAATCAAACAAAATATTGTGATAGCTGCGGCTCAGTAAAATCGGCTGCATGGCAGTCGTCGACACGGTGCAGGAAGTGCGTGTGCGACTGAAAGTCAAACACGTCATGCATCTGTTCCAGCTCCGACACGCTCATAAACTGCAGCGATTTCGGATCCCATTTCTGCGGGTGGCGTTTGATGCGCGAAGAGATAATGAACGCCGTCGCCTTAAAACCGTATTCGCTTGCAGGATCGGGTAAGCATAGCGGTTAACGGATTTCAGGCCATCGTCGAAGGTAATCACCACCGATTTTGCCGGCAGGTTCATCTTGTTGCGCACATAGCCTTCCAGCTGATACAGCGTCAGGGTGGTATAGCCCTGATCGCGCAGCCAGGTCATCTGGTTGGTGAACGCGCGCACCGACGTGGTGGTGGAGGTATGGCGGAAACGGGTGTTCTCTTCGTCGCGCAAAATATGGTGGTAGGTCAGCACCGGAATGCCGTTATCTTCCTGCGCATCCAGGCTGCTGATCCAGGCCAGCCGGTTGCCGATGCGGATCTGGAACCAGGTCTGATTGAGGCGGTCTTTCAGCTTGTTCAGGATCGGATAGCGCAGATTGGCGCTTAAGGTGCCGAAGGGTGCGCTACCGTTGTTCGGGGCGTTATAAACGGGCGTGTCTTTCCACGTTATCAGGTTTTGATTGCTCAGCGGTTTATTCAGATCGCCCAGGCCGTCCTCAACGCGCTGTTTGCCTTCCACCGCCTCCAGGTGGCCTTTATCGATAAAGCCCGTGCCAAAGCCGAAGCGAAATTCATAGTAGTCCGCCGCGCCCGGCACCACCGCCAGGATCTGCCCGGCGCGCACGTTGCCGACGGTAATGACGCTGTTGCCGACCTGCGCCCAGATATCGCCGCATCTTCGGTGGTTTGCATATAGCGCGCAGGAATGCGCTGTTCACTGACAATGCTGGCAGAAGCGCTACAGGTAACCAGTAGCAGCAGAAGGGTAATCAATACGCGACATGAGGCGAACCGGGTTGAGAGACTGTCATTAGTGTAACAAAACTGCACATATTCAAAGGCCGGAGTAAGTACAAAAAATAGCCCGTTCAGATAAGCTGGCTCTCATGTGCGGGAGAGCCAGCCCGAAGAGATTAACTGCGCAGCCCGCGTCCGCGCTGGATCAGGTACCAGCACAGCAGGTAGAAGGCGATGATGAACACCACCAGCACCGCCACCGTGGTAAACAGCGGCACATCGGTGATGCCGAGGAAGCCAAAGCGGAAGCCGCTGATCATATAGACGATCGGGTTCAGGTGCGACAGCGCCTGCCAGAACGGCGGCAGCAGCGTCAGGGAGTAGAACACCCCGCCCAGATAGGTCAGCGGCGTCAGCACGAAGGTCGGGATCAGGCTGATGTCGTCAAACGTTTTGGCAAACACCGCGTTCAGCAAACCGGCCAGCGAGAACAGGATCGCCGTCAGGAGCAGCGTCAGCGCGACAAACAGCCAGGAGTGCACCTGGAACGGCACGAAGAACAGCGAAATCGCCGTGACCAGGATCCCGACGCACAGCCCGCGCGCCACGCCGCCGCCGACATAGCCGGCAATAATCACATGCGTCGGCACCGGCGCCACCAGCAGCTCTTCAATATTGCGCTGGAACTTGGCGCTGAAGAATGACGACGCCACGTTGGCATAGGCGTTGGTGATCACCGCCATCATGATCAGGCCCGGCACGATAAACTGCATATAGGTAAAGCCGTGCATTTCACCAATCCGGGAACCAATCAGGTTACCGAAGATGATGAAATAGAGCGTCATCGTGATGACCGGCGGCACCAGGGTTTGCACCCAGATGCGCATAAAGCGGTTGATCTCTTTCGCCCAGATGCTTTTCAGCGCGACCCAGTAAAGATGCGTCATGCCTTGTCTCCTTGTTTGTCCTGCACCAGAGAGACAAACAGCTCTTCCAGTCGGTTCGCTTTGTTACGCATACTTAAGACCTGAATACCCTGCGCGCTCAGCTGGCTGAAAACCGCTGTTGATCCCCTGCTCGCGCAGCACTTCCACTTCCAGCGTGGAGGTATCGACCAGGCGGTACTGATAGCCTTCCAGCTTCGGCAGCGGGCTTTTCGCCGCCAGATCGAGAATAAAGGTTTCCGATTTCAGCTTGGAGAGCAGCGCTCTTCATCGAGGTGTTTTCCACCAGCTCGCCGTGCTGAATGATGCCGATGTTGCGGCACAGCATTTCCGCCTCTTCCAGATAGTGGGTGGTCAGAATAATGGTGGTGCCTTTGTCGTTGAGATCTTTCAGGAAGCCCCACATGGAACGGCGCAGTTCAATATCCACGCCCGCCGTCGGCTCATCGAGGATCAGCAGTTTTGGCTCGTGCATCAGCGCGCGGGCAATCATCAGGCGGCGCTTCATCCCGCCGGACAGCATCCGCGCGCGTTCGTTACGCTTTTCCCACAGGTCGAGCTGCTTGAGGTATTTTTCGCTGCGCTCCAGGGCCTCTTTACGCTCAACGCCGTAATAACCCGCCTGGTTAACGACGATCTGCTGCACCGTCTCAAACGGGTTGAAGTTGAACTCCTGCGGCACCAGCCCCAGCTGGCGCTTGGCGTTCACCACATCTTTTTCCAGGTCGTAACCAAAGACGCTCACCCGGCCGGAGGTTTTATTGACCAGCGAACTGATAATCCCAATGGTGGTCGATTTCCCCGCGCCGTTCGGCCCCAGAAGCGCGTAAAAATCACCGGCCTCTACTTTTAGATCTATTCCGCGCAGCGCCTGAACGCCGCCCGGATAGGTTTTTTTAAGCTGCTCAAGCTCCAGTGCAATTGCCATGAAATTAACTTACCTTCAGTTCTGACACACGTTGTGTGGTTTCATTAAAAGTCGGGTTACCCTATAGTAGCGCAACGCAATTACTCGGTTACAGGTCGCTAACCTCCATGAACAACATAGATACACTCATCAGCAACAATGCACTATGGTCAAAAATGCTGGTGGAGGAAGACCCCGGATTTTTTGGAAAACTCGCGCAGGCGCAAAACCCACGCTTTCTCTGGATTGGATGCTCCGACAGCCGCGTACCGGCGGAGCGCCTGACCGGCCTTGAGCCCGGCGAACTGTTTGTTCACCGCAACGTTGCCAACCTGGTGATTCACACCGATCTCAACTGTCTTTCTGTTGTTCAGTATGCCGTTGACGTTCTGCAAGTCGAGCACATCATCATTTGCGGCCACTACGGCTGCGGCGGCGTGCAGGCGGCGGTTGAAAACACGGAGCTGGGGCTCATTGATAACTGGCTTCTGCACATCCGCGATATCTGGTTCAAACATAGCTCACTGCTGGGCGAAATGCCGCAGGAGCGTCGCATGGATACCCTTTGCGAACTCAACGTGATGGAGCAGGTGTATAACCTGGGCCACTCAACGATCATGCAATCAGCGTGGAAACGCGGGCAGAAGGTCTCGATCCACGGCTGGGCGTACGGCATTCACGACGGTCTGCTGCGCAATCTGGAAGTGACCGCCACCAACCGCGAAACGCTGGAGCAGCGTTACCGCCAGGGAATCGCCAACCTTCAGCTAAGAAGCACAACAACCACAAATAATCACTCGGGGCCAGCGGCCAACCGCCATTTTTACCCCCGCAAACGCAGCGCCACCGGGCAACAAACCGCAATTATTCGTCCAGCAATACCACTTTCCCAACATACGGCAGATGACGATAACGCTGCGCGTAGTCAATGCCGTAACCGACGACGAATTCGTCAGGAATAGAGAAGCCGACAAACTCTACCGGCACCTGCACTTCACGGCGGTCAGGTTTATCCAGCAGCGTACAAATCGCCAGCGATTTTGGCTCACGCAGGCTCAGGATCTCGCGCACTTTTGACAGCGTGTTGCCGGAGTCGATGATGTCTTCAACGATCAACACATCTTTGCCACGAATATCTTCATCCAGATCTTTCAGGATTTTCACATCACGGGTGGTGGACATGCCGCTGCCGTAGCTGGAGGCGGTCATAAAATCGACCTCATGGGGCACCTGCACTTCACGGCACAGGTCGGCCATGAACATGAAAGAGCCGCGCAACAGACCGACCAGCACCATTTCGCTGCCGCTGTCCTTGTAATGTTCGGTGATTTGACGACCCAGTTCGGCGATACGCGCTTTGATCTCGGCTTCCGGGATCATCACTTCAACAGTATGTTTCATATTACTAACCAAATGATTTTAATGAAAATCTCTCAATACGGATGATTTAGAATTGAGAACTGATACGCAAGCCAGCCATTATATCAGCAAATGGATAACCCTGGCGTATGAGTTATAAAAAGCAAATATTGTGATTCCGATCACACTTGTTAATACCTATAATTAGTTGCTAGCAAATTATTAACAAAAACTGACGAGTACACTTTCTATGGCTGAAACAAACTCTAAACAGCCGCGTCTACTGGTGACATTAACAGCGCTATTCGCAGCCTTCTGCGGGCTGTATCTGTTAATCGGTGGCGTCTGGCTGGTCGCGATCGGCGGCTCCTGGTACTACCCGATTGCGGGCCTGGTTATGCTTGGCGTAACCGTCCTGCTGTGGCGTAGAAAACAATCTGCACTGTGGCTGTATGCCGCACTCCTTCTTGCCACCATGATCTGGGGCGTCTGGGAAGTCGGCTTTGACTTCTGGGCGCTGACGCCGCGCAGCGACATCCTGGTCTTCTTCGGTATCTGGCTGATCCTGCCGTTCGTCTGGCGTCGCCTGATTGTGCCGTCCAGCGGGGCCGTTGCGGCGCTGGTGGTTGCCCTGCTGATCAGCGGCGGTATCCTCACCTGGGCCGGCTTTAACGACCCGCAGGAGATCAACGGTACGCTGAATGCAGAATCCACGCCTGCGGCGGCGATCTCACAGGTCGCGGACGGCGACTGGCCTGCCTATGGTCGTAACCAGGAAGGCCAACGTTACTCTCCGCTGAAGCAGATCAACGCGGACAACGTTAAGAACCTGAAAGAAGCCTGGGTATTCCGTACCGGCGACCTGAAGATGCCGAACGATCCGGGCGAACTGACCAACGAAGTGACGCCAATTAAAGTCGGCGATATGCTTTATCTGTGTACGGCGCACCAGCGTCTGTTCGCGCTCGACGCGGCCACCGGTAAAGAGAAATGGCACTTCGATCCGCAGCTGAACTCCAACCCGTCCTTCCAGCACGTCACCTGCCGTGGCGTCTCTTACCACGAAGCGCGCGCCGATAATGCCAGCCCGGACGTGGTTGCCGACTGTCCGCGCCGCATTATGCTGCCGGTGAACGATGGCCGTCTGTTCGCCATCAATGCCGAAACGGGCAAGCCGTGTGAAACCTTTGCCAACAAAGGTATCCTGAATCTGCAGACCAACATGCCGGACACCACGCCGGGTCTGTATGAGCCAACCTCGCCGCCGATCATCACCGATAAAACCATCGTGATTGCCGGTTCGGTAACGGATAACTTCTCCACCCGTGAAACCTCCGGCGTTATCCGCGGTTTCGACGTGAACACCGGTAAACTGCTGTGGGCCTTCGACCCGGGCGCGAAAGATCCGAACGCGATCCCGTCGGACGAGCACACCTTCACCTTTAACTCGCCAAACTCCTGGGCACCTGCGGCGTATGACGCGAAGCTGGACCTGGTCTACCTGCCAATGGGCGTTACCACGCCGGATATCTGGGGCGGTAACCGCACGCCGGAGCAGGAACGCTATGCCAGCGCTATCGTGGCACTGAACGCCACCACCGGTAAGCTGGCCTGGAGCTACCAGACCGTTCACCACGATCTGTGGGATATGGATATGCCGTCCCAGCCGACGCTGGCGGACATTACCGTTAACGGCAAAACCGTTCCGGTGATTTACGCTCCGGCGAAAACCGGCAACATCTTCGTGCTGGATCGCAGCAACGGCAAGCTGGTTGTGCCGGCACCGGAAAAACCGGTTCCGCAGGGTGCGGCGAAAGGTGATTACGTCAGCAAAACCCAGCCGTTCTCCGACCTGAGCTTCCGTCCGAAGAAAAACCTCAGCGGGGCAGACATGTGGGGCGCCACCATGTTTGACCAGCTGGTGTGCCGCGTGATGTTCCACCAGCTGCGCTATGAAGGCATCTTCACGCCGCCTTCTGAGCAGGGCACGCTGGTCTTCCCGGGTAACCTGGGGATGTTCGAGTGGGGCGGGATCTCCGTTGATCCCGACCGTCAGGTCGCCATCGCCAACCCAATGGCGCTGCCGTTCGTGTCCCATCTGATCCCACGCGGTCCGGGCAACCCAATGGAGCCGCCGAAAGACGCGAAAGGCAGCGGTACCGAAGCCGGTATTCAGCCGCAGTATGGCGTACCGTTCGGCGTGACGCTGAACCCGTTCCTGTCGCCGTTTGGTCTGCCGTGTAAACAGCCGGCCTGGGGTTACATCTCCGCTCTGGATCTGAAAACCAACCAGATCGTGTGGAAAAAACGTATTGGTACGCCGCAGGACAGCATGCCGTTCCCGATGCCGGTTCCTGTGCCGTTCAATATGGGTATGCCGATGCTGGGCGGCCCGATCTCCACCGCCGGTAACGTGCTGTTCATCGCGGCAACCGCAGATAACTACCTGCGCGCGTACAACATGACCAACGGTGAGAAACTGTGGCAAGGCCGGTTGCCGGCGGGTGGACAGGCCACGCCGATGACCTATGAAGTGAATGGCAAGCAGTACGTTGTCATCTCCGCGGGCGGTCACGGTTCGTTTGGCACGAAGATGGGCGACTATATCGTCGCGTATGCGCTGCCGGATGACGAAAACAAGTAAATAAAAATGCCGGATGACGCTTACGCTTACCGGGCATGCTGATAATAAAAGCCCGGTAAGCCTCACGCTTCCGGGCTTTTAACGTTATGCGTTTTTTACACCGTAAAGCCCAGCATCATCCCCGTATCTTCATGCTCCAGCAGATGGCAGTGCGCCATATAGGCAAACTCCTTCGGCGCATCGTGGTCAAACTTCACCAGCACCTCGCTGACGCCGCCCTCCACCTTCACCGTATCTTTCCAGCCCGCGCGATGCGCGTCCGGCGCTTTGCCGTTCTCAGAAAGAATGCGGAACTGCGTGCCGTGAATATGGAACGGATGCAGCATCATGTCCCCTTCACCTGAAATCACCCAGCGCTCAAACTGCCCTTTTGTCGCTGCAAACATCGGCGTGTTCATGTCGAACGCTTTACCGTTGATCCTGTTGGCGTTGTGGAAATCAAAGCCATGGTCGCCGTGATTCATGTTCCCCATGGCCCATCTTGCCGTGGTCCATATTCATCATCTGACCATGTCCCATCTGCCCGTGCCCCATGATGCATCCCCGCCATCGCCTTATCGCCATATTTCGCCATCAGCGCCTGCATGCCCATCATGTCGAGCATCGGGTTCATGGAGAGCTGCAGCTTGCGCTGCGTAAGCCCGTCAAGCGACGGAAGTGCCGGCAGAGTGGTTAACGTATCAGGCAGCGTGCCGGAAGCGGTCACCTGTAACGGCTGAATACGCAGCACCGGATGCGGCTTATCAAACGGCGCGACCGCCATCCCCATCTGACTAACCGGCAGGGTCACGAGGTCAAACGGCTTGCCGTCGCTAATATCCACCAGCACCTCAAAACGCTCGCCCATCAGCATCGGCAGTTCGCTCACCTTCACCGGCTCAGGCAGCAGCCCGCCGTCGCTGGCCACCACGTACAGCGGACGCTTATCGCTGGTGGCGAAGTTGAGCGAGCGCGCGTTACAGCCGTTGAGCAGGCGCAGTCGCAGCCAGCCTTTCGGCGCGGCATGCTGAGGGTAAATGGCGCCGTTGGTCAACAGCGTGTCGCCAAACCAGCCTACCGCCGCGCTCATCACGTCCAGCTGATAGTCAATTTGCCCGTCAGCGGTGAATTTCTTGTCCTGCACAATCACCGGCACATCGTCGATGCCCCACTGTTTCGGCAGGCGCAGCAGGCGGCTCTCGTCGTCTTCAATCAGCACCAGCCCCGCCAGCCCCATCGCCACCTGATGGCCCGTTTTGCCATGCTGATGCGGATGGAACCAGCAGGTCGCCGCCCGCTGCGTCGGGCGTAAAGGTGACACGGCGCGAACCGCCCGCTTTGATGATGCCCTGCGGCCCGCCGTCAACCTCGCCCGGCACTTCCAGCCCGTGCCAGTGCACCGTCGTCTCTTCCGCCAGCGTGTTGTGGATATCCACCGTCACCGCTTTCCCTTTGCGCAGCTGCAGCGCCGGGCCGAGCAGATTGCCGTTATAGCCCCAGGTGGTGGCGTTGTGCGCACCAAACAGCGTTTCTGCCGGACTGCACCACAAGCTCGATACGGCCTTGCGCATCGGCACTGAGCAGCGGGGGAATGGGCAGCGCCGGGCGTTCAGCCGCAAAAAGCGCGCGGCTCCAGAGCGGTAATGCGCTGGCAGCACCCAGCGCCGCGGAATATTTTAAAAAATCACGACGTTGCATGTTCATTTCCTTATTTCCAGCAGGCGATCTTTTGAGCATAAACCCTCCCCTTACCGGAAGGTCAAGTAAAGCGGCAATAATAAAGATCGTCGCACTGGCATCAAGTATGCTAACGTTAATTTTCCGTGAAGAAGTGGTAGAAGCAATGAAGACGTTTTTCAGGACAATTTTGTTCGGTAGCCTGATGGCAATGTGTGCGAACAGCTATGCGCTAAGTGAAAATGAAGCGGAAGATATGGCCGATTTAACGGCGGTTTTTGTATTCCTGAAAAATGATTGTGGCTACCAGAATTTACCCAACGGGCAGATTCGCCGCGCGCTGGTCTTTTTTGCCCAGCAAAACCAGTGGGATCTCAGCAACTACGACAGCTTCGACATGAAGGCGCTCGGCGAAGACAGCTACCGCGACCTAAGCGGTATTGGCATTCCCACCGCCAAAAAATGCAAAGCGCTGGCCCGCGACTCCCTCAGCCTGCTCGCCTACGTCAAATAACCTTCCCGACGCCCCCTGTTGAACCTCTGACCGTGCAACCACGGTTAGAGTTAGCTATCATGTTTCGCTCATTTTTTGTGAGCGTAACGGATGTTAACAAAGGAGGAGTCCGCGTATGGCCGACCACACGTTGTGGCATGAAACACTGCATGACCAGTTTGGTCAGTACTTTGCCGTTGATAACGTGCTCTATCATGAGAAAACCGATCACCAGGATCTGATCATCTTCGAGAATGCCGCCTTTGGCCGCGTGATGGCGCTGGATGGCGTGGTGCAAACGACCGAGCGCGATGAGTTTATCTATCATGAGATGATGACCCACGTCCCGCTGCTGGCGCACGGCCACGCGAAGCATGTCCTGATTATCGGCGGCGGCGACGGCGCAATGCTGCGTGAAGTTTCCCGCCATCGTTCCATTGAAACCATCACCATGGTGGAAATCGATGCGGGCGTCGTCTCTTTCTGCCGCCAGTACCTGCCCAACCACAATGCCGGCAGCGTATGACGATCCGCGCTTTCAGCCTGGTGATTGACGACGGCGTTAACTTTGTTAACCAGACCGACCAGACCTTTGACGTGATCATCTCCGACTGCACCGATCCTATCGGTCCCGGCGCGTCGCTGTTCACCTCCTCGTTCTACGAAGGCTGCAAGCGCTGTCTGAACCCGGGCGGGATCTTCGTCGCCCAAAATGGCGTCTGTTTCCTGCAGCAGGATGAAGCGCTGGATAGCCACCGTAAGCTGAGCACCTATTTCGAGGATGTCAGCTTCTATCAGGCGGCAATTCCAACCTACTACGGCGGGATCATGACCTTTGCCTGGGCGACGGATAACGACGTCTTACGTCATCTCTCCACCGAAATTATTCAGGCCCGCTTCCATCAGGCCGGTCTTCAGTGCCGATACTACAATCCGGCTATTCATACCGCAGCGTTTGCTCTGCCGCAGTACCTGCAAGACGCATTATCCACTAAGGGGGTGAGCTAATTGAAAAAGCTTAAACTGCATGGCTTTAACAACCTGACGAAAAGCCTGAGTTTTTGTATTTACGATATCTGCTATGCCAAAACAGCGGAAGAACGCGATGGTTACATCGCCTATATCGACGAACTCTACAACGCCAACCGTCTGACCGAGATCCTGTCAGAAACCTGTTCCATTATCGGCGCCAACATCCTGAATATCGCCCGACAGGATTATGAACCCCAGGGCGCCAGCGTGACCATCCTGGTCAGCGAAGAGCCGGTCGACCCGAAGCTTATCGACAAAACGGAACATCCGGGCCCGCTGCCGGAAGTGGTTGTTGCCCACCTGGATAAAAGCCATATCTGCGTCCATACCTACCCGGAGAGTCACCCGGAAGGTGGGCTGTGTACGTTCCGCGCCGATATTGAAGTGTCGACCTGCGGCGTGATTTCCCCGCTCAACGCGCTGAACTATCTCATCCACCAGCTGGAATCAGATATCGTCACGATTGATTACCGCGTGCGCGGTTTTACCCGTGACGTCAACGGCATGAAGCACTTCATCGACCACGAGATCAACTCTATTCAGAACTTTATGTCCGAGGACATGAAATCACTGTATGACATGATGGACGTGAACGTGTATCAGGAAAACATCTTCCATACCAAGATGTTACTTAAGGAATTCGACCTTAAGCACTATATGTTCCACACGAAGCCGGAAGATTTGAGCGAAGAAGAGCGTAAGGCGATTACTGACCTGCTCTGGAAAGAGATGCGCGAGATCTACTACGGCCGTAATATTCCGGCCGTGTAAGTGTTGCCCGGAGCAGGGACGCTTCGGGAAGTTACCGCTGTTTCATGAACTCGCGGTAGGCATTCACCACCTGAAGGAAGTCTTCTACGCCGCACAGCGACAGGCTTTCTTCGTCATAGTAGCTCATCCCCTCTTCCATCTCGTCGCCTGAAAACTCGAGCTGGTTGGCACGCACCATGACCTCTTCGCCATCCATCCACAGCGTATATTCATGCCCGGCGCGCTGCCAGGATCGTTCACTGCCTTTCACCGTATTTGCCGCCTGTTCAACCTCGTCAAGAAGGGCGAGGTTTTCTTTCACCTCTTCGTTAAACCAGTGTCCAACGGCTTCGTGGCCCATCGACATACGCACTTTCACCACTCCGGTGATGTCGCGCAGAAATTCGTAATCCATAGTTTTTTCCTCTGCAAAGCCGATAACCGCCTATGCAGTAATTATCGCAGCACAATACAAGAAAAACAGCGCAGCGACCGGAAGCGTTGCAAAATATCCTTCTGCCTGCGCAGAAATCACCCGCCGGCTATCGACACCCGATGATCAAGCGGTTTGAGCCGGGCAAACATCGCCTACCGCGCCCGCTAAATGCGGCACGTAAGCAGCCTGTTTTTTATGGAAGTAGCAGGGTTTGAGAAGCATTTGCTGCGCTTAAACAAAACTTATTTGCGCAGTGAGGCAGGAAAAAAAGCCACCCCGAAGGGTGGCTTGTCAGTCATACCGCGGTCTGGAAGATCACGCCGTCAGCCTTTTCGGTGTACTGAGCGAGCTGGTCGAAGTTCAGATAGCGGTAGGTATCCACCGCCGTCTTATCCACCTGCGCCACATAGGTCTGGTACTCTTCCGGCGTCGGCAGTTTGCCAATCAGCGCCGCAACCGCTGCCAGTTCCGCAGAGGCCAGGTAGACGTTCGCACCGGTACCTAAACGGTTCGGGAAGTTACGGGTCGAGGTGGAGACCACCGTCGCGCCGTCGGCCACGCGCGCCTGGTTGCCCATGCACAGCGAGCAGCCCGGCATTTCGATACGCGCGCCGCTCTTGCCGAACACGCTGTAGTAGCCTTCTTCGGTCAGCTGCGCCGCGTCCATCTTGGTCGGCGGCGCCACCCACAGACGGGTCGGCAGCTGGCCTTTGTGCGTATCCAGCAGCTTGCCGGCGGCGCGGAAGTGACCGATGTTGGTCATGCACGAACCGATGAACACTTCGTCGATCTTGCGCCCCCTGAACGTCGGACAGCAGACGCGCGTCGTCCGGATCGTTCGGCGCAGCACAGGATCGGCTCTTTGATGTCGGCCAGGTCGATGTCGATCACCGCCGCGTATTCTGCGTCCGCATCGGCTTCCAGCAGCTCCGGATCGGCCAGCCATTTTTCCATGCCCTGGATACGACGCTCCAGCGTACGACGGTCGCCGTAGCCTTCGGCGATCATCCACTTCAGCAGCGTGATGTTGGAGTTCAGGTACTCGATGATCGGCTCTTTGTTCAGCTTGATGGTGCAACCGGCAGCCGAACGCTCGGCGGAGGCATCGGACAGCTCGAACGCCTGCTCGACCTTCAGGTCCGGCAGGCCTTCGATTTCCAGGATGCGGCCGGAGAAGATGTTCTTCTTGCCTTTCTTCTCGACGGTCAGCAGGCCCTGCTTGATCGCGTACAGCGGGATCGCGTGGACCAGGTCACGCAGGGTGATGCCCGGCTGCATCTTGCCCTTGAAGCGCACCAGCACCGATTCCGGCATGTCCAGCGGCATCACGCCGGTGGCGGCGGCAAAGGCCACCAGGCCGGAGCCGGCCGGGAAGGAGATGCCGATCGGGAAGCGGGTGTGGGAGTCGCCGCCGGTGCCGACGGTGTCCGGCAGCAGCATGCGGTTCAGCCAGGAGTGGATCACGCCGTCGCCCGGACGCAGGGAGACACCGCCGCGGTTCATGATGAAGTCCGGCAGCGTGTGGTGGGTCGTGACGTCGACCGGCTTCGGATAGGCCGCGGTGTGGCAGAAGGACTGCATCACCAGGTCGGCCGAGAAGCCCAGGCACGCCAGGTCTTTCAGTTCGTCGCGGGTCATCGGGCCGGTGGTGTCCTGAGAGCCGACGGAGGTCATCTTCGGTTCGCAGTAGGCGCCCGGACGCACGCCCCCTTCCGGCAACGCCGCAGGCGCGGCCGACCATTTTCTGCGCCAGCGAGAAGCCCCGGTTGCTTTCCGCCACATCTTTCGCCTGACGGAACACGTCGCTGTGCGGCAGGCCCAGCGCTTCACGCGCCTTGGTGGTCAGGCCACGGCCGATGATCAGCGGAATACGGCCGCCGGCGCGCACTTCGTCGAACAGCACGTCGGTTTTCAGCTCGAAGCTGGCCAGCAGCTCGCCGGTTTCGTGGTTGCGCACTTCGCCTTTGTACGGGTAAACGTCGATCACGTCGCCCATGTTCAGGTTGGTGACACGTCCACCTCGATCGGCAGGGCGCCGGCATCTTCCATGGTGTTGAAGAAGATCGGCGCGATCTTGCCGCCCAGGCACCAGGCCGCCGCCGCGCTTGTTCGGCACATGAACGGAATGTCGTCGCCCATGAACCACAGCACGGAGTTGGTGGCGGATTTACGCGAAGAACCGGTGCCGACCACGTCGCCGACGTAGGCCAGCGGGAAGCCTTTCTTTTGCAGGGCTTCGATCTGTTTGATCGGGCCGACGGCGCCCGGCTGATCCGGCTCGATGCCTTCGCGGGCGTTTTTCAGCATCGCCAGGGCGTGCAGCGGGATGTCCGGGCGCGACCAGGCGTCCGGCGCCGGAGAGAGGTCGTCGGTGTTGGTTTCGCCGGTGACCTTGAAGACGGTGACGGTCAGCTTTTCCGCCAGCGCCGGACGGCTCAGGAACCACTCGGCATCGGCCCAGGACTGCATCACCTGCTTCGCATAGGCGTTGCCCGCTTTGGCTTTCTCTTCCACGTCGTAGAAGTTGTCGAACATCAGCAGCGTGTGGGACAGCGCTTTAGCGGCAATCGGCGCCAGCTTGTCGTTATCCAGCGCGTCGATCAGCGGATGGATGTTGTAGCCGCCCTGCATGGTGCCCAGCAGTTCAATGGCTTTTTCAGGGGTAACCAGTGGGGAGGTGGCTTCGCCTTTGGCGATGGCGGCAAGGAAACCGGCTTTGACGTAGGCGGCTTCGTCGACGCCCGGCGGTACGCGGTTGGTCAGCAGGTCAAACAGGAATTCTTCTTCGCCGGCAGGCGGGTTCTTCAGCAGCTCGACCAGGGCGGCCATTTGGGTTGCATCTAAAGGTTTGGGCACAATCCCCTCGGCGGCACGTTCTGCTACGTGCTTACGGTATTCTTCTAGCACGACGGTTCTCCTCGCTCTCATTGTCATATGCGGCGGGCGTTTCTCTTCACGCTCCTGTGAGACAGCAGTTTGTAGGGTAAATGCCCGATACCGCGTCGGGCAGCATAGCAGGATTTCTGCAGGGTGTTAATCCGTTTACAAAAAAGCAACATTAAAAAATTTGCTGAATCGTTAAGGGCGGAATAATGCAGGCTACAGACGGTTTTAACGAAACAGAATCGACGCTAAAAACCATAAAAAACGGCTCCGCAGAGCCGTTTTGAGATGACGGGGTTACGCAGACTTCAGCAGCGAAAGCACGTTACTGCGCGCGTACTGCACCGGCGTGACCGTTTGATCCACCAGCTCGCCGCGTACATATTTTTTCACCGTTTCACGGTTGTTCACTTGTTCGTTGTGACCGACAGACGCCAGCATCCCACGGCTGTTGTAATTCAGCGTGGTTGTACTCTCTTCATCATTTTCCAGCAGATGGTAGGTGTAGTTCTGCGACGACTTCATCTTATTCAGCGCCAGCGGAATCGAGGGATCGAGCGCTTCATGCCAGGCCGCACTAATGTGGCTGCGCGAGGTCTGTTTGACGCTTTTTGAACCGTCACTGAGCACGTTTTCTGTCGTCGACTGGGAGGCCTGTTAAGAGAAACGATCTTTCTCATCATCCTTTGGCGGGCCCTCCGCTTCGGCCAACCGCCCGTGGTCTTGAGTATTGTTATGTTCTGTTTCCGCTTTTACAATTTATTACCAATGAGAGCGATGACAGATTAAGTCCGGTGATCATGACGATGAAGCTCCTTATCTCGCCGGGAATGGCCGTTAGCGTTACTATCGGCAAAATCTGCGTAATATTTATACCTCTGGCAGAGAAAAACGCTGTTACCTGGTAAAATTGGCGCAAAAAAAACGCCTCCGAAGAGGCGTTTATTGTCAG
>JBCNNT010000008.1:0-453467 GCA_039594245.1 Enterobacter sp. | reverse complement strand
AGGCGTCATTCTTATTGCTAATCGATGTCATAACGCCCTTCATCCACCGGGACGTTCTATCCGCCCGCAGTTTACAAAATTGTTAACAATTTTGAAACAACAAACGGCTAACGATTTGTCGCTTTGCCCCAGATAACCCCAAAAACCCAATGAGATTATCAGAAAAAAGCCGGCCGACAGGCCGGCTTTCTCGATTACATCACCAGACGGCGAATGTCGGACAGCATGTTGTTGATGATGGTGATGAAGCGCGCACCATCAGCACCGTCGATCACGCGGTGGTCGAAGGACAGCGAGATCGGCATCATCAGACGCGGCACGAACTCTTTGCCGTTCCAGACCGGCTCCATCGCGGACTTGGAGACGCCCAGGATAGCCACTTCCGGCGCGTTCACAATCGGCGCGAAGTGGGTGGTACCCAGGCCGCCGATGCTGGAGATGGTGAAGCAGCCGCCCTGCATTTCGCCGGCGGTCAGCTTGCCATCACGCGCTTTCTTGGAGATGGCGGTCAGTTCACGGGACAGCTCAGTGATGCTCTTCTTGTTCACGTCTTTGAAGACCGGAACAACCAGACCATTCGGCGTATCAACCGCAACACCGATGTTGATGTATTTCTTCAGCGTCAGCTTCTGACCGTCTTCGGACAGGGAGCTGTTGAAGCGCGGCATCTGCTCCAGAGCCGCAGCAACGGCTTTCATGATGAAGACCACTGGGGTGAATTTCACGTCCAGTTTGCGCTTCTCAGCTTCGGCGTTCTGCTGTTTACGGAACGCTTCCAGATCGGTGATATCGGTTTTATCGAAGTGCGTAACGTGCGGGATCATCACCCAGTTACGGCTCAGGTTCGCACCAGAGATTTTCTGGATACGGCCCAGTTCCACTTCTTCGATTTCGCCGAACTTGCTGAAGTCCACTTTCGGCCATGGCAGCATGCCCGGCAGAGATACCGCCGCCAGCGGCAGCAGCTGGTGCAGCTTCAGCGCGTTTCACCGCGTCTTTCACGTAGGTCTGAACGTCTTCGCGCAGGATACGACCTTTACGACCGGTGCCTTTCACTTTCGCCAGGTTAACGCCGAATTCGCGCGCCAGGCGACGAATCAGCGGCGTCGCGTGGACGTAAGCGTCGTTTTCAGCGAACTCGGATTTGCCTTCTGCTTTCGCCGGAGCCGGGGCAGCGGCCGGTTTAGCCGCCTGAGCCAGCAGGAGCCGGAGCAGCCGCTGCAGCAGCCGGAGCTGCGGCAGGCGCAGCGCCTTCCACTTCGAAGACCATGATCAGAGAGCCGGTAGAGACTTTGTCGCCGGCGCTCACTTTGATCTCTTTCACGGTACCCGCGAACGGCGCAGGGACTTCCATAGAGGCCTTGTCGCCTTCAACGGTGATCAGTGACTGTTCAGCGGCAACTTTGTCGCCCACTTTTACCATCACTTCGGTCACTTCAACTTCGTCACCGCCGATGTCCGGTACGTTAACGTCTTTCGCGCCGCCAGCAGCCGCTGCTGCCGGCGCGCTTGCCGCAGCCGGAGCAGCCGCCTGTGCCGGAGCCGCAGCAGGTGCAGCGCCTGCCACTTCGAAGATCATGATCAGGGAACCGGTAGACACTTTGTCGCCGGTGTTGATCTTGATCTCTTTAACGGTACCCGCGAACGGCGCTGGCACTTCCATAGAGGCTTTGTCGCCTTCTACGGTGATCAGTGACTGCTCGGCCGCAACGGTGTCGCCCACTTTCACCAGGATCTCGGTGACTTCAACTTCGTCACCGCCGATGTCCGGCACGTTAACTTCTTTGGCAGCCGCAGCGGCCGGTGCAGCAGCTGGCGCCGCTTCTTTCTTCTCTTCCTGCGCAGGTGCAGCAGCTGCTGCACCGTCGGCGGAATCGAAAATCATGATCAGTTTGCCGGTCTCGGTTTTATCGCCGACAGAGACTTTGATCTCTTTAACGATGCCAGCCTGCGGAGACGGGACTTCCATAGAGGCTTTGTCGCCTTCTACGGTGATCAGCGACTGTTCAGCTTCAACTTTGTCGCCCACTTTGACCAGGATCTCGGTGATTTCAACTTCATCAGCCCCGATGTCCGGTACATTGATTTCGATAGCCATTATTCTTTACCTCTTACGCCAGACGCGGGTTAACTTTTTCTGCATCGATGTTGAATTTGGTGATTGCTTCCGCCACCACTTTCTTGTCGATTTCGCCACGTTTAGCCAGTTCGCCCAGTGCAGCAACCACCACGTAAGAAGCATCAACTTCGAAGTGGTGACGCAGGTTTTCACGGCTGTCGGAACGACCGAAGCCATCGGTACCCAGTACACGGTAATCATCCGCCGGTACGTAAGTACGAACCTGCTCAGCGAACAGTTTCATATAGTCAGTAGACGCCACCGCTGGCGCGTCGTTCATCACCTGAGCGATGTACGGAACGCGTGGGGTTTCCATTGGGTGCAGCATGTTCCAGCGCTCACAATCCTGGCCATCACGCGCCAGTTCAGTGAAGGAGGTCACGCTGTACACGTCGGAACCCACGCCGTAGTCTTTCGCCAGGATCTGCGCTGCTTCACGCACGTGACGCAGGATAGAACCGGAGCCCAGCAGCTGAACTTTACCTTTGCTACCTTCGATGGTTTCGAGTTTGTAGATACCTTTACGGATACCTTCCTCGGCACCTTCCGGCATTGCCGGCATGTGGTAGTTTTCGTTCAGCGTGGTGATGTAGTAGTAAATGTTTTCCTGCTTCTCACCGTACATGCGCTCCAGACCGTCATGCATGATGACTGCCACTTCGTACGCGTAAGACGGGTCGTAAGAGATACAGTTAGGGATAGTCAGAGACTGAATGTGGCTGTGGCCATCTTCGTGCTGCAGACCTTCGCCGTTCAGGGTCGTACGACCGGAAGTACCGCCGACCAGGAAGCCGCGAGCCTGCTGGTCGCCTGCCTGCCAGCACAGGTCACCGATACGCTGGAACCCGAACATGGAGTAGTAGATGTAGAACGGGATCATCGGCAGGTTGTTGGTGCTGTAAGAGGTCGCAGCAGCCAGCCAGGATGCGCCTGCGCCCAGTTCGTTGATACCTTCCTGCAGGATCTGACCTTTCTCGTCTTCTTTGTAGTAAGCAACCTGCTCACGGTCCTGCGGGGTGTACTGCTGGCCGTTCGGGCTGTAGATACCGATCTGACGGAACAGACCTTCCATACCGAAAGTACGCGCTTCGTCGGCGATGATTGGAACCAGGCGATCTTTGATCGACTTGTTCTTCAGCATCACGTTCAGGGCACGAACGAAAGCGATAGTGGTGGAGATCTCTTTGTTCTGCTCTTCCAGCAGCTGGGAGAAGTCTTCCAGCGCTGGCAGTTCCAGCTTCTCGGTGAAGTTCGGCTGACGAGCCGGCAGGTAGCCTTTCAGCGCCTGGCGACGTTCGTGCAGGTACTTGTGCTCTTCAGAGCCTTCCGGGAAGGTGATGTAAGACAGGTTTTCTACCTGCTCATCGGTCACCGGAACGTTGAAACGGTCGCGGATATAACGCACGCCGTCCATGTTCATTTTCTTAACCTGGTGAGCGATGTTTTTACCTTCTGCGGTATCACCCATGCCGTAACCTTTGATGGTGTGGGCCAGGATAACAGTCGCTTTGCCTTTGGTTTCCTGCGCTTTTTTCAGTGCAGCGTAGATTTTCTTCGGATCGTGACCACCACGGTTCAGCGCCCAGATCTGCTCATCAGTCCAGTCTGCAACCAGCGCTGCGGTTTCCGGGTATTTGCCGAAGAAGTGCTCACGCACGTAGGCGCCGTCTTTGGATTTGAAGGTCTGGTAGTCACCGTCAACGGTTTCGTTCATCAGCTGGATCAGTTTACCGCTGGTGTCTTTACGCAGCAGCTCGTCCCAACGGGAACCCCACATCACTTTGATCACGTTCCAGCCAGCGCCTGCGAAGATGCCTTCCAGTTCGTTGATGATCTTGCCGTTACCGGTTACCGGGCCATCCAGACGCTGCAGGTTACAGTTGATGATGAAGCACAGGTTGTCCAGCTTCTCACGGGTCGCGATGGTGATCGCGCCTTTGGATTCTGGCTCATCCATCTCGCCGTCGCCCAGGAAGGCGTAAACGGTCTGCTCAGAGGTGTCTTTCAGGCCGCGGTGTTCCAGGTATTTCAGGAACTTCGCCTGGTAGATCGCACCGATTGGGCCCAGACCCATGGATACGGTCGGGAACTGCCAGAATTCCGGCATCAGTTTAGGGTGCGGGTAAGAAGACAGGCCTTTGCCGTGAACTTCCTGACGGAAGTTGTTCATCTGCTCTTCAGTCAGACGACCTTCCAGGAAGGCACGCGCGTAGATGCCCGGAGAGATGTGGCCCTGGAAGTACACCAGATCGCCGCCGTCTTTCTCGTTCGCTGCGCGGAAGAAGTGGTTGAAGCACACTTCGTAAACGGTCGCAGAAGACTGGAAGGAAGCCATGTGGCCACCCAGCTCCAGGTCTTTCTTGGATGCGCGCAGAACGGTCATGATGGCGTTCCAGCGGATTGCAGAACGGATACGACGTTCCAGATCCAGATTGCCCGGGTATTCCGGTTCGTCTTCGACGGCAATCGTGTTTACGTAGTTGCTCGCCCCTGCACCAGCAGCAACCTTCACACCGCCTTTGCGGGCTTCAGAAAGCAGCTGATCAATCAGATACTGAGCGCGCTCAACACCTTCTTCACGGATGACCGATTCGATCGCCTGTAGCCAGTCGCGAGTTTCGATCGGATCCACGTCATTTTGGAAACGTTCTGACATGGGGGTATTCCTTATCTATCTAATACGTTGATTTGTCTGGAACCTGTCCCATTGTGCTCTTCGGGAAAGAACACAATAAGACAGGTTCTGCGTTTAGTTGCCGCGCTCTAAAAGTACCTGGCGCTTAATCCTTTCGTTGCTGTATGCGGCGTAATGAACGTTCGCGACGCGATTGTTCACGGCTGCGGTCCAGCAAGATTTCCTCAATGAACGCCAGGTGGCGGTGCGACGCTTCACGCGCCTGCTCCGGCTCCCCGGCCATTATCGCCTCGAAAATACTCGGGCGATGGTTGCTTACCAGTGGGAGCATCTCCCGACGGGCATACAACAATTCAAAATTCTGACGAACGTTCTGGGCCAGCATCGGCTCCATGCAGCGTAGCAGATGGAGGAGCACCACATTGTGGGCCGCTTCGGTGACGGCGATTTGATACTGCACGACGGCGCTGGACTCGGCGTCTAAATCGCCGGACTGCTGTGCCCGTTCAATGGCCTGATGCAGCTCGCGGATACGCGCGCGATCTTCATCAGTGCTGCGCAGCGCGGCGTAATAGGCCGCAATGCCTTCCAGCGCGTGACGGGTTTCAAGCAGGTCAAACTGGGATTCGGGGTGGTCGGCGAGCAGTTCTACCAGCGGATCGCTGAAGCTCTGCCACAGGCTGTTTTGCACAAAGGTTCCGCCGCCCTGGCGACGAAGGAGCAAGCCCTTTCGCTTCGAGGCGCTGAATCGCCTCACGCAGAGAAGGACGTGAAACGTCGAACTGTTTCGCCAGCTCGCGTTCTGGAGGAAGTTTTTCACCCGGGCGCAGGGTCCCTTCGAGGATCAAAAACTCCAGCTGCTGCTCAATCACATCAGATAGTTTTGGTTGGCGGATTTTGCTGTAGGCCATATTCCCTGTCTCTACGCCATTTTGCCCGGAGTCAATTGGTCTTACCAATTTCAATTTCGTGACGCTAAAGTAACAAAGTATTCACCTTCTGTCCATACTGGTTTTGATTGAAATCAGGAAACCCCGCACATTTTAACAACCTTACAGAAATAACGTTTCAAAAATGTAACCTTGCACAAATGTGCCATTTACCCCGAAAGAGGGAGTTTTAACTATAATGAAACGAGGGTTAAGGCAATATGAACCGATTCAACAAGTTGATTTATTTTTGATTTTTTATGCGATTAATTTGCATAAAACCAAAATGGATGCTCGAGAAGGGAGTCGTTGGAGTACTGACAAACGCTTTCTTTTTCATCAAGTCGTCATCACCCCTTCATAAAGCAGGTGCATTCACGCGCACTTACCACTATTCTTGGCACTACGAAAGAGACAGGCGAAAAATCACGCCAGCAATCCGTAAATAAAAAAATACAGAATATGGATTTTAATACTTACACACGCCCAGCGTGAACATAACAACCACACACGAGGTTTCAAGATGGAAGGTCAACAGCACGGCGATCAGCTAAAGCGCGGCCTTAAAAACCGCCATATTCAGCTCATCGCACTGGGCGGTGCGATTGGTACCGGCCTGTTTCTGGGCAGCGCATCCGTCATCCAATCCGCCGGCCCCGGCATTATTCTGGGCTACGCCATTGCCGGTTTCATTGCCTTTCTGATCATGCGCCAGCTGGGCGAAATGGTCGTGGAAGAGCCGGTCGCCGGTTCCTTCAGCCACTTTGCCTACAAATACTGGGGCAGCTTTGCCGGTTTCGCCTCGGGCTGGAACTACTGGGTGCTGTATGTTCTGGTGGCCATGGCGGAACTGACCGCCGTCGGGAAATACATTCAGTTCTGGTGGCCCGAAATCCCGACCTGGGCCTCTGCTGCAGCCTTCTTTGTCATCATCAACGCCATCAACCTGACCAACGTTAAAGTGTTCGGGGAGATGGAGTTCTGGTTTGCCATCATCAAGGTGATTGCCGTTGTGGCGATGATCATCTTCGGCGGCTGGCTGCTGTTCAGCGGCAACGGCGGCCCGCAGGCCACCGTGCGCAACCTCTGGGAACAGGGCGGCTTCCTGCCGCACGGCATCGGTGGGCTGGTGATGATGATGGCGATCATTATGTTCTCCTTCGGCGGTCTGGAGCTGGTGGGGATCACCGCCGCTGAAGCCGACAACCCGGAACAGAGCATTCCGAAAGCCACCAACCAGGTTATCTACCGTATCCTGATCTTCTATGTGGGCTCACTGGCCGTGCTGCTCTCGCTGCTGCCGTGGACCCGCGTAACGGCAGACACCAGCCCGTTTGTGCTGATCTTCCACGAGCTGGGCGACACCTTTGTCGCCAACGCGCTGAACATCGTGGTGCTGACCGCAGCGCTCTCCGTTTACAACAGCTGCGTCTACTGCAACAGCCGCATGCTGTTCGGCCTGGCCCAGCAGGGCAACGCGCCGAAAATGCTGCTCAACGTCGATAAACGCGGCGTGCCGGTGAACACCATCCTGGTTTCCGCCCTCGTCACCGCGCTGTGCGTGCTGATTAACTACATGGCACCGGAATCGGCGTTCGGCCTGCTGATGGCGCTGGTGGTCTCCGCGCTGGTCATCAACTGGGCGATGATCAGCCTGGCGCACATGAATTTCCGCCGCGCGAAACAGCAGCAGGGCGTAACACCACGCTTCCCGGCCCTGCTCTACCCGCTGGGCAACTGGATCTGCCTGCTGTTCATGGCGGCCGTGCTGGTGATCATGCTGATCACGCCGGGTATGGCGATTTCCGTCTACCTGATCCCGGTCTGGATTGCGATCCTGGGCGTCGGCTATCTGTTCAGACAGAAAAGTGCAAAAACCGTAAAAGTCAGTTAATTCCTGTCTTGCCCCCTTTCCCCACGCGGGAGAGGGGGTTACCGCAACGTTACCTCCCTCACACTTTCGCGCCCACAGCGCATTTATCCATATCACCGCCCTGATACTGCAACGCATATATTCCTTTGCCAGCAAATAATTCTCTCCATACCGTAAACCGGAGAGCTGTCGATGGATAACAACACCCTGTCTGTAAAAGAAAAGATCGGCTATGGGATGGGCGACGCCGGATGCAACATCATCTTTGGCGCCATCATGCTGTTTGTTAACTATTTCTATACGGATATTTTTGGCCTCGCCCCTGCGCTGGTCGGCGTGCTGCTGCTGTCCGTCCGCGTGATTGACGCCGTAACGGACCCGATCATGGGCGCGATTGCCGACCGTACCCGCAGCAAATATGGCCGGTTTCGTCCATGGCTACTGTGGATCGCTTTCCCCTACGCGCTGTTCAGCGTATCCTGATGTTCACCACGCCGGAGTGGAGCTATAACAGCAAAGTTATCTATGCCTTTGTCACCTACTTCCTGCTGTCGCTGACCTATACCGCCATCAACATCCCCTACTGCTCGCTGGGCGGGGTGATCACCAACGATCCGAAAGAGCGCGTCGCCTGCCAGTCGTATCGCTTCGTGCTGGTCGGCATCGCCACGCTGCTGCTGTCGTTAACGCTGCTGCCGATGGCCGACTGGTTTGGCGGCGCGGACAAAGCCAAAGGCTACCAGATGGCGATGACCGTGCTGGCGCTGATTGGCACCTGCATGTTCCTGTTCTGCTTCGCCACCGTGCGCGAGCGCGTGCGCCCGGCGGTACAGACCAACGACGAGCTGAAAAACGATCTGAAAGACGTGTGGAAGAACGACCAGTGGGTACGCATTCTGCTGCTGACGCTCTGCAACGTCTGCCCCGGCTTTATCCGCATGGCGGCCACCATGTATTACGTCACCTGGGTGATGGGCCAGAGCACCCACTTCGCCACGCTGTTTATCAGCCTGGGCGTCGTGGGCATGATGCTCGGCAGCGTGCTGGCGAAAGTGCTGACCGACCGCTGGTGCAAGCTGAAGGTCTTCTTCTGGACCAATATCGTGCTGGCGATTTTCTCCTGCGCCTTCTACTTCTTCGACCCGAAAGCCACCGTCACGCTGATCGTGGTGCTCTACTTCCTGCTGAACATCCTGCACCAGATCCCGTCTCCGCTGCACTGGTCGCTGATGGCCGACGTGGACGACTACGGCGAGTGGAAAACCGGGAAACGCATCACCGGCATCAGCTTCTCCGGCAACATCTTCTTCCTGAAGGTGGGGCTGGCGATTGCCGGGGCGATGGTCGGCTTCCTGCTCTCCTGGTACGGTTACGACGCGGGCGCCAAAGCGCAGAGCGCGGACGCCATTAACGGGATCGTGCTGCTCTTTACCGTCATTCCCGGCATTGGATACTTAATTACCGCGGGCGTGGTGCGCCTGCTGAAAGTGGACCGCGAAACCATGAAGCAGATCCAGGCCGATCTGGAAAAACGTCGCACCAACTACCGTGAGCTGAACGATTATCAGGACGTGAAAGCCGGCAGGCGACAAAATAAGGAAAGCAAAATGCAAGAGTGGCCAAACCCGTTTATCGAACAACGCGCCGATCCGTATATTTTGCACCATGAGGGGCAGTACTATTTTATCGCCTCCGTGCCGGAGTACGACAGGCTGGCGATCCGCCGCGCAGCCACGCTGGAGGGGTTACGTCATGCCGAAGAAGTGGTCGTCTGGCGCAAACCGCAAAGCGGCCCGATGAGCCAGCTGATCTGGGCGCCGGAACTGCATCATATTGACGGAAAGTGGTACATCTATTTTGCCGCGACGCACACGCAGGCGCTCGATGCCGCTCGGGATGTTCCAGCACCGCATGTTTGCCATTGAATGTGCCGACAGCGATCCGCTCACCGGCACGTGGGTGGAAAAAGGCCAAATCAAAACCCCGTTCGATACCTTCGCCCTGGACGCCACCACCTTTGTGCATCAGGGCAAACGCTGGTATCTGTGGGCGCAAAAAGCGCCGGATATCACCGGAAACTCCAACCTTTATCTGTGCGAAATGGAGAACCCGTGGACGCTGAAAGGCGAGCCGGTGATGCTCAGCAAGCCGGAGTTTGACTGGGAGTGTCGGGGTTTTCTGGGTTAACGAAGGCCCGGCGGTGCTGGTTCACGGCGATAAGCTGTTTATCAGCTATTCCGCCAGCGCCACCGATGAGAACTACTGCATGGGGCTGCTGTGGATAGATGATTACCGCTAACCCGCAAAACCCGGAGAACTGGCACAAATCCCCGCGGCCGGTGTTCGTAACCAGCTACGAAAACCGCCAGTTCGGCCCGGGCCACAACAGCTTTACGCAAACGCCGGAAGGGGAAGATGTGCTGGTGTATCACGCGCGGAACTACACCGAAATTGAGGGCGATCCGCTGTACGATCCGAATCGCCATACCCGCCTGAAACAGGTTCGCTGGAATGAAAACGGGATGCCTGATTTCGGCATCCCGCCTGCGGATACGCTGTAGACTTTGCGGCGCGCTGGCCTACACCAGCGTGCCGTAAATCGTCAGCAGTGCGACCACAACCACCACCACAAACGAGGTTTTCTTCGCCATGGAGACAGCGGCTTTCGGCGTTTCAATCTTGTCGGTATGCGGCTCACGCGCCAGCGAGAACTGCGCCAGACGCGTTAGCACCTGATACTGCGACGTATGGCGGTCGCCAAGAGAAGCAAACCATGCGGGCAGCGCTTTTTCACCGTGACCAATTAACGCGTACACCACGCCCACCAGACGCACCGGGAGCCAGTCGAGCACGTGCAGGATGGCATCGATGCCGGACAGCAAACGTTCATGCGGCGTCAGATAGCGGGCAAGCCAGGTCTGCCAGGCGCGCAGGAACGCATACCCCATCAGCAAGACCGGTCCCCACGGGCCGCCCACCACAAACCAAAACAGCGGCGCCAGGTAGTAGCGGAAGTTAATCCACAGCAGCGCGTTCTGCAGTTCGCGCAGAAACTCGCGCTCGTCGCAGTCCGGCGGCACGCCGTGGATCATCGTCAGCTCGCTCGCCATGGCACCGCGCGCATGGGCATCGTCACGGGAGGCGGCTTTCAGGTAGGCGTGATAGTGCAAACGCACCTTGCCCGCACCAATGCACAGCACGCCGAGCAGGATCCACACCACCAGCAGCGGCACGTTGAAAAACAGTCCATGCAGCGCGCGCAGCAGCAGGAACGTAATGACCATCACTCCTGCCATCATCAGCAGCGTGCGCAGCATGGAAAAATGTTTGATACGGCGGAATAACACCTCCAGCCGGTGATCCAGATGCCAGTGCTCGCCGAGCTTGAACAGGCGTTCAGCGATGATGACCAGCAGCATGGTAAACAACGTCATGGTATCTCCTTATTCTGACGACGCGGTGAGCATGGCACGGAACCGGGGCCAGTCGAATGCCGGGCCGGGATCGGTTTTTCGTTGCCGGGGCAATATCACTGTGTCCCGTAATATTGTCGGCGATGGCCGGATAGAGTCCGATAAGCGTGCGGGTCACAGCCGCCAACTGTTGATACTGTGAATCGGTGTAGGGCGTGGTATCCGTGCCTTCCAGTTCGATCCCGATAGAAAAATCGTTGCACCGTTCGCGCCCGTGATACATCGACACCCCGGCATGCCAGGCGCGCTTATCAAAGGGAACATACTGAACCACTTCACCATCGCGACGAATCAGGCAGTGAGCCGACACGCGCAGATGCGCAATCTCAGCAAAGAAAGGATGGGCATCGGGATCAATCGTTCCCGTGAATAACGCATCGATCCACGGGCCGCCAAATTCACCCGGCGGGAGACTAATATTATGAACCACCAGCAGTGTGGGCTTTTCATCCTCCGGGCGGCAATCGTGGTGCGGCGAGGGCACGTGCCGCGCATCCACCAGCCATCCGTTTTCTAACAACATGCTGGAACTCCTTCTGTATGGTGCAATGACTCGGTTCAGAGTAGCATGTTTCAATATTATGATTCGTTACCAATTTGGAGTTTTATCATGCCGCCTCGCCGCTACAACCCCGACCACCGACGTGAAGCGCTTCTGGAACGTATTAATATGGATATTCCGGCAAGCGTCTCCCATGCTTTGAAAGAAGATCTGGGCGGTGACGTTAACGCTGATAAGGATATTACCGCACAATTGTTGCCAAAAGAGACACGCTCCCACGCGGTCATTATCACCCGCGAAGACGGTGTTTTTTGCGGCAAGCGCTGGGTTGAAGAGGTCTTTACCCAACTGGCGGGCGACGATGTGCAGGTAACATGGCACGTGGAAGATGGCGATACGTTCCACGCCAAATCAGCCGCTGTTCGAACTGGACGGCCCTTCCCGCGTCTTGCTGACCGGCGAACGTACCGCGCTCAATTTTGTACAAACGCTCTCTGGCGTTGCCAGTGAAGTGCGCCGCTACGTTGACCTGCTGGCCGGCACCCGAACCCAGCTGCTGGATACCCGCAAAACGCTGCCGGGCCTGCGCACCGCGCTGAAGTATGCGGTGCTCTGCGGCGGCGGCGCAAACCATCGTCTGGGCCTTTCCGACGCTTTCCTGATTAAAGAGAACCACATTATTGCCTCTGGCTCCGTGCGCCAGGCGGTGGAGAAAGCCTTCTGGCTGCACCCGGATGTGCCGGTTGAAGTGGAAGTGGAAACCCTGGAAGAGCTGGAGCAGGCGATTAAGGCCGGGGCCGATATCATCATGCTCGATAACTTCGAAACCGAGCAGATGCGCGAGGCGGTAAAACTGACAAACGGCCGGGCCCAGCTTGAAGTGTCCGGGAACGTCACCTTCGAAACGATCCGTGAATTCGCCGAAACCGGCGTGGATTACATCTCCGTCGGCGCGCTGACCAAGCACGTTCGCGCCCTCGACCTCTCAATGCGTTTTCGCTGAATCGACGCTTCAAAGAAACGGGCCAGTGGCCCGTTTTTGCGAACTCCCTTCCACGAAAAATGCGACACTTTGCAAAAGCGATAAAAGTGCCGGAAGCCATTATCACAAAATCATTTTTACCCCTCGTCCACCGATTCATCCGCTGACAAAGTAGCGCCACTTTGCACTAAGGAGCAGATATGAACAGACAACAAGGATTCACTCTCATTGAGCTGATGGTGGTCATTGGCATCATTGCGATTCTGAGCGCCATCGGCGTTCCCGCCTATCAGAACTACCTGCGCAAAGCGGCGCTGACCGATATGCTGCAAACCTTCGTTCCCTACCGCACGGCCATCGAGCTTTGCGCGCTGGATCACGGGGGCGTGGAGAGCTGCGATGCCGGCAGCAACGGCATCCCTTCCCCCACCACGACACGCTACGTTTCGGGAATGAGCGTAGCGAAAGGGATCGTGACCTTAACAGGACAGGAGAGTCTTAACGGGCTGAAAGTGGTCATGACGCCGCAGTGGAGCGACGCTAACGGTATGACGGGCTGGACGCGCGTCTGCAACATCAGTGCTGACAGCGCCCTGAAGCAGGCCTGCGAAGATGTTTTCCGGACCGGCAAGTAACTGAGGAGCGGATAATGAATCCCGATCAACTCGTGGCGCTTTGCCTGCGCCATCACGCGGTGCTGCTCAACAGCGAAAACGATCTCTTAACGATTGCGGTGGTTGAAACACCCAGTACCGAATTAATGGAATCACTCACTTTTGCCGCCCAGAAGCGGGTCGATATTCGCTGCTGGACACCAGAGCAAATGGATAAACATTTGCAGATGACAGCGCAAACCGTGGTGCCGGTGGTACAGGAAGAGAGCAGTACCGCCGCGATGGAGATCGTGGAACATACGCTTCAACAAGCGCTGATGCTACGCGCTTCAGATATCCATTTTGAGCCTGGTGAAACGCACTATGCCATTCGCCTGCGCGTCGATGGCGTATTGCATCCGCTTTCACCTCTGCCTGGCACGCTCGCCAGCACATTGACCGCAAGGCTAAAAGTACTCGGTAATCTCGACATCGCCGAGCACCGTTTACCACAAGATGGTCAGTTCAATCAGGAACTTTGCGGTCAATCGATCTCATTTCGCATCGCCACTCTGCCCTGTCGTCACGGAGAGAAAGTGGTCCTGCGCCTGCTGCATCAGGTCAACCAACCGCTGGAACTGGAAGCGCTGGGAATGACCTCTCAACAACGGGAGCTGTTTGCCGCCGCCCTTGCGCAGCCGCAAGGGTTGCTGCTGGTCACCGGCCCAACCGGCAGCGGCAAAACCGTGACGCTGTACAGCGCGTTGCAGGCGCGAAATAAACCGGAAGTTAACATTGCCAGTGTGGAAGATCCTGTCGAGATCCCGCTCGCCGGGCTAACGCAGACACAAATCAATCCGCGCAGCGGGCTGACTTTTCAAAGCGTATTGCGCGCCCTGCTACGCCAGGATCCGGACATCATTATGGTCGGCGAAATTCGCGACGGCGAAACGGCCGAAATTGCGATTAATGCCTCCCAGACCGGGCATCTGGTGCTGTCGACGCTGCACACCAACTCCACCAGCGAAACGCTGGTTCGCCTTCAACAGATGGGCGTCGCACGCTGGATGATCTCCTCCGCGCTGTCGCTGGTGGTTGCCCAACGCCTGGTGCGTAAACTCTGCCCGCACTGTCGAAAACTTGCCGTGGAGAATATCCATCTTCCCGGTACGTTGTGGCCACGTCCGTTACCGCGCTGGCGGGCCGAAGGCTGTGAACAGTGCTATCACGGTTTTTACGGACGACTGGCACTGTTTGAAGTCCTCGCCATCACACCGGAAATACGTCAGGCCATCGCTGGCAATATGGGCGCGGAAGAGATTGGGCTACTGGCGCGGCAGAGTGGCATGACCACGCTATTTGAGCATGGCTGCCAGGCCGTGGAACAAGGGTTGACCACCTTTGACGAACTGGTACGCATTCTGGGTTTTCCGGATGGCGAGTAAACATCTTTGGCTGTGGTCCGGTCTTGATGACAGCGGTGCCCTGCAAAGCGGTACGCACTGGAACGAAAATCGCGACGGCGTGGTGTTACTGTTGCATCAGCGACAAATACATCTGCTGACGTTGAAGCGCTGTCCGGTACGTCGCACGCTCTGGCAAGCGGAGCATGGATGCTCTGTTTTGCAGCAACTTGCTACTCTTCTGCAGGCCGGGCTGACATTGCCGGAAGGGTTACAACTGCTGGCGGAGCAACACCCCGCCAGACAGTGGCAGGCGCTGTTGCGCCAGCTTGCACAAACGCTGGAGCAGGGAGAAACATTTTCGGCTGCGCTACGCCAGTGGCCTGATGTGTTTCCTCCGCTCTGGCTGGCGATGATTCGCACCGGCGAGTTAACCGGCAAACTGGATGAGTGCTGCTTCAAGCTCGTCAGCCAGCAGCAAGCGCAAAGGGAGCTGGCGTTGAAAGTGAAAAAAGCGCTTCGCTATCCGCTGATCATCCTCTCCCTGACGGCAGCAGTGGTGCTGGCAATGATATATCTGGTATTACCCGAGTTCTCTGCCATCTACCAGACATTTAACACACCGCTTCCGGCGATCACGCGGGGGGTCATTGCCACCGCTGACGTTATGCAACGCTGCGCCCTGCCGTTGATAGTATTTATAGCGTTGATACTGGGCGTCATGAGATCGCTACGTCATCACCCCGGTTGGCTTCGTTACCGACAGCGGCTGCTGCTGGCCACTCCGGTGATGGGCCAATTGATACGCGGGCAGCGGCTCAGCCAGATATTTACCGTCCTGTCACTGACGCAGCGTGCGGGTATCGCCTTCTTGCAGGGCCTCGAAAGTGTCAAAGAGACGCTTACCTGCCCCTACTGGCGCGATATCCTGCAACGTGCGCATCAGGAGATAACTCAGGGTATGTCGATATCCGCCGCCCTGAAAGAAAGCGGTGAATCCCGACACTTTGTATTCAGTTGATTCGCACGGGCGAGGTTTCGGGCGCGCTGGATACGATGCTGTACAACCTGGCGCAGCATCACAGCGAACAAACTCAGCGTCAGGCGGATGGTCTGGCAGCCGTGCTTGAGCCGTTGTTGCTGGTGGCAACAGGATTGATTATCGGGACGCTGGTGGTGGCAATGTACCTGCCGATCTTCCATCTGGGGGATGCGATGAGCGGCGCAGGGTGAGCACAGGCGCGGCATAACGCATGCGCCAGCGAAAGCCATTACAGGCTATTGAATACGCGGTTTTCCTGTTCCTGAACGCGAATAAACGTCGTACGTTTGGTCAGCTCTTTCAGGCGGGATGCGCCAACGTAGGTGCAGGCAGAGCGCAGGCCGCCGAGGATATCGCGCGCGGTGTTTTCAACCGGGCCACGCAGAGGCAGCTTCACGGTTTTGCCTTCTGCCGCACGGTATTTTGCCACGCCACCGACGTGACGGGTCATCGCAGATTCAGAGCTCATGCCGTAGAACAGCATAAATTTCTCGCCGTTCTCTTCAACCACGGTACCGCCGCTCTCTTCATGGCCTGCCAGCATACCGCCGAGCATCACGAAGTCCGCGCCGCCGCCGAAGGCTTTCGCGACGTCGCCCGGCATGGTGCAACCGCCGTCGCTGATGATCTGGCCGCCCAGACCGTGCGCCGCATCGGCACATTCAATGACGGCAGAGAGCTGCGGATAACCGACGCCGGTTTTGACGCGTGTGGTGCAGACGGAGCCCGGACCAATACCCACTTTCACGATATCGGCGCCGGAGAGGATCAGCTCTTCACACATTTCACCGGTCACCACGTTGCCCGCGATGATGGTTTTCGTCGGCCAGGCCTCACGCGCCTTGCTGACAAACTGCACAAAGTGCTCGGAGTAACCGTTCGCCACATCAATACAGACGAAGTTCAGCGCCGGGTTAGCGTTCAGGATCTGTTTGGTCTTCTCAAAATCCGCATCGGAGGTGCCGGTGGAGACCATCACATGCTTCACCACATCAGCAGAGGCGCGGCGCAACAAACGCATTCCACTCTTCAGGGCTGTAATGTTTGTGCACGGCGGTGAGAATGTCGAACTGTGCCAGGGCGGTTGCCATCTCAAAGGTTCCCACAGTATCCATGTTGGCAGCGATGATCGGCACGCCAGACCAGGTCTGACCGGAATGCTTAAAGGTGAATTGACGTTCGAGTTCAACGTCTGAGCGACTTTTCAGTGTAGAGCGTTTAGGGCGGATAAGAACGTCTTTGAAACCTAACTTCAGATCTTCTTCGATACGCATGTGCGGATTCCTGGGGTTAGAGGCAAATATGTTAAAAGCACAACTCCAGTGACGTTATCATACGCACTAATACCTGCTCCGCAAGACTGCGAAATTCTCTTTTTTTACGCTACAATCCTATAAATTTACCTGGTAAAAAGCCGGTAAACAGGGCTAAACAGTGACTGGCGCATCTGTGATTTTTAATCAACTGATTTTTATAATGAATAATTCCCAGGATTTTATTTAATGGGGTATATCGTTGCATTAACCGGCGGCATCGGTAGTGGCAAAAGTACCGTTGCGGACGCGTTTTCTCGTTTGGGTATCACGATTATCGATGCCGATATTATTGCCCGCCAGGTGGTAGAGCCCGATACACCCGCGCTAAAGGCCATCGCAGAACATTTTGGTCAGGCCATCATCAATGCCGATGGCACCCTGAATCGCCGTCGCCGCCAGCTTCGCGAATGCATTTTTTCCTTCTCCGGCGGAAAAAGCCTGGCTTAATAGCCTGCTCCACCCCATCATCCACCAGGAAACTCAGCGTCAGATCGCCGCAGGCCCGCTCGCCCTATGTCCTGTGGGTGGTTCCGCTGCTGGTTGAAAATCAGCTGCAGAAGAAAGCCGATCGGGTGCTGGTGATTGATGTCACCCCCGAAACGCAAATCCAGAGAACCATGACGCGCGATCGCGTCTCGCGGCGAGCATGCTGAACACATTCTTGCCGCTCAGGCCACGCGCGCTCAGCGCCTTGCCGTGGCGGATGATGTTATTGATAATAACGGCGCACCAGATGCCATTGCATCGGATGTTGCCCGTCTGCACGCGCAGTATCTGACGTTTGCCGCGCAGGCCGTTGCACAGGAAAAACCATAATGTCGACACACATCCTTTTTGAGCATCCGCTCAACGAAAAAATGCGCACCTGGCTGCGCATCGAATTTCTCATTCAGCAGCTTTCACAACATCTGCCGGTTAACGATCACGCTACGGCGCTGCATTTCTTCCGCAACGTAGGCGATCTGCTGGATGTGATTGAACGCGGCGATGTCCGCACAGAATTACTTAAAGAGCTGGAGCGCCAGCAGCGTAAATTGCAGGCATGGGCTGAGGTTCCGGGGGTGGATGTAAGCCGTATCGATTCCCTTCGCCAGCAGCTTAAAACCAGCAGCAGCATCCTGATGGCTGCGCCGCGCGTCGGGCAGTTTTTGCGTGAAGACCGCCTGATTGGCCTGGTGCGCCAGCGCCTGAGCATCCCCGGCGGCTGCTGCAGCTTCGACCTGCCGACGCTGCACATGTGGCTCCATATGCCACAGGCGCAGCGTGACGCGCAGGTGAACAGCTGGCTGGCAAGCCTGGAGCCGATGCACCAGACGCTGTCGCTGATCCTCGATCTGATCCGTAACTCAGCGCCGTTCCGCAAGCAAACCAGCCTGAATGGTTTCTACCAGGATAACGGTGATGATGCCGATCTTCTGCGCCTGAATCTGTCGCTGGGCGAACAGCTTTACCCGCAAATTTCCGGGCATAAGAGCCGCTTTGCGATTCGCTTTATGCCGCTGGACAGCGAAAATGGCACCGTGCCGGAACGCCTCGATTTTGAACTGGCCTGTTGTTAAGGAGTGCCGATGTCTGATGTCACCACCGTAAACTGCCCTACCTGTGGCAAAACCGTTGTCTGGGGCGAAGTGAGTCCGTTCCGCCCATTCTGCTGCAAACGCTGCCAGCTTATTGACCTGGGCGAATGGGCGGCGGAAGAGAAACGCATTCCGAGCGAAGGCGATCTCTCGGACAGCGATGACTGGAGTGAAAACCAGCAGTAATCTGTAAAGCCTGCTGGCGCTTCGCTCAGCAGGCCCACGGTGCGACTAACCGCAGGATCACGGGCTCATTGGCTGGCGGGAATTTTTCGGCATCACTTGCCTGAAGCCGCCACCCAGTTACCCGGCTGCCCCTCTTTCCCCCAGGGTTCACCTTCCCAGCTTTCCACCAGCCAGAACCACAGCGTGATGTGCCTGTCCGGAAACTGGTACTCAAGCTTATCAAACAGCGTTGCGCCAAGCGGGGTGATCCCGACTTCTTCCTGAAGCTCGCGAACCAGCGCCTCTTCCGGCGTTTCACCTGCCTCAATTTTACCGCCCGGAAACTCCCGTTTGTTCGCCATATGGGCGTCGGCAGCACGCTGGGTGATAAAGATTTGGCCTTGCGGGTTGCGAATAATCCCGACGGCAATTTGCAGTATTTTCATATTGTCACTTCCATAAAAAAGGCGCAGATATCTGCGCCTTTTTTTTTTTTTATGAATTATGCTCAGACGGCCGTGGCACGGCTTGTATTTTTTACCGGAACCGCATGGGCACGGATCGTTACGACCCACTTTACGATCGCCGGTCTGCGCGGCGAGTTCGCGGCCGCTGCGGCTTCGCTGTCGTCGGTCTGATGGCTCAGCTGTTGCATTTGTGCCAGACGCTCGGCTTCTTCACGACGCTGCTGCTCCATCGCTTCCACCTCTTCCGGCATACGCACCTGAACCTTGCTCAGGGTGCTGATCACTTCATACTTCAGCGACTCCAGCATAGAGGCAAACATGGAGAAGGATTCACGCTTGTACTCCTGCTTCGGATCTTTCTGCGCATAGCCACGCAGGTGGATACCCTGACGCAGGTAGTCCATCGCCGCCAGATGCTCTTTCCACAGGGAATCCAGCGTCTGCAGCATCACGCCTTTTTCGAAGTGACGCATCATTTCAGCGCCAACCACCTCTTCCTTACGCTGGTAAACGTCCAGCGCGGTTTCTGCAGGATACGCTCGCGCAGGGTCTCTTCGTGCAGCTCCGGCTCTTTATCCAGCCACTCTGCGATCGGCAGATCGAGGTCGAAGTCGTTTTTCAGGCGTTCCTGCAGGCCCTGGATGTCCCACATCTCTTCCAGAGACTGCGGCGGAATATGCGCGTCGATGGTGGCCTTGAACACATCCTCGCGAATGCTGTTGATGGTTTCGCTCACGTCGGACACGTCCAGCAGTTCGTTACGCTGGGTGTAGATCGCACGGCGCTGATCGTTAGCCACGTCATCGTATTCCAGCAGCTGCTTACGAATATCGAAGTTGCGGCTTTCCACTTTGCGCTGGGCGTTCGCGATCGCCTTGGTCACCCACGGGTGCTCAATCGCTTCGCCTGGCTTCATGCCCAGCTTACGCATCATGCCGGACACGCGGTCGGAGGCGAAAATACGCATCAGCGCATCTTCCATCGACAGGTAGAAGCGGGAAGAACCGGCATCACCCTGACGACCCGCACGGCCACGCAGCTGGTTATCGATACGACGGGATTCATGACGCTCTGTACCGATGATGTGCAGACCGCCGGAAGCCAGAACGGCGTCATGACGAACCTGCCAGTCGGCTTTGATCTGCGCAATCTGTTCTGGCGTTGGGTTTTCCAGCTCCGCCACTTCAGCCTGCCAGCTACCGCCCAGCATAATATCGGTACCACGACCCGCCATGTTGGTGGCGATGGTCACGGCAGCCGGATAACCCGCCTGCGCAACAATGTCCGCTTCTTTGGCGTGGAATTTGGCGTTAAGAACGTTGTGCTTGATGCCCGCTTTAGTCAGCTCGTGCGAAACCACTTCGGATTTCTCGATGGAGATGGTCCCCACCAGAACCGGCTGTCCATTGGCAGTACGATCGCGAATATCTTCGATGATTGCCTGAATTTTTTCTGCTTCGGTCATGTACACCAGGTCCGGCATATCCTTACGGATCATCGGACGGTTGGTTGGAACGACCACGGTATCCAGCTTGTAGATGGAGCTGAATTCAAACGCTTCGGTATCGGCAGTACCGGTCATGCCCGCCAGCTTCTCGTACAGACGGAAGTAGTTCTGGAAGGTGATAGACGCCAGCGTCTGGTTTTCGTTCTGGATATCCACGCCTTCTTTGGCTTCCACAGCCTGGTGCAGACCGTCAGACCAGCGACGCCCCTGCATGGTACGGCCGGTGTGCTCATCGACGATGATCACTTCGCCGTCTTTTACGATGTAGTCGACGTCGCGGGTGAACAGCGCGTGGGCACGCAGCGCGGCGGTCACGTGGTGCATCAGCATGATGTTGCTCGGGGAGTACAGAGACTCGCCCTCTTCCATAATGCCTTCAGCAACCAGCAGCTCTTCAATTTTCACCAGACCACGTTCGGTCAGGTTCACCTGGCGCGCTTTTTCATCAACGGAGAAGTGACCTTCACCCTGGAAGGTATCCGAGTCTTCTTTCTCCTGACGCAGCAGGTGTGGAATGATTTTGTCGACTTTACGGTACATCTCGGAGCTGTCTTCAGCCGGGCCGGAGATGATCAGCGGGGTACGCGCTTCATCGATCAGGATGGAGTCCACCTCATCCACCAGCGCATAATGCAGCTTACGCTGGACACGCTCTTCAGGGCTGAACGCCATGTTGTCACGCAGGTAGTCGAAGCCGTATTCGTTGTTGGTACCGTAGGTGATATCCGCATTGTACGCTTCACGCTTGGCTGGCGCAGGCAGGCCGGACATGTTGATACCGACGGTCATACCGAGGAATTCGAACAGTGGACGGTTGTTTTCGGCATCACGCTGCGCCAGATAGTCGTTGACGGTAACGACGTGAACGCCTTTACCGGTCAGCGCGTTCAGGTAAGCCGGCAGCGTTGCGGTCAGGGTTTTACCTTCACCGGTACGCATTTCCGCGATGCAGCGCTCGTTCAGCACCATACCGCCCAGCAGCTGAACGTCGAAGTGACGCATGCCGAACACGCGCTTGCTCGCTTCACGCACGACAGCAAACGCTTCCGGGATCAGGCTTTCTAACGTTTCACCTTTTTCCAGACGCGCACGGAATTCCGCCGTTTTCGCTTTCAGCTCGTCATCAGAGAGCTTCTCCATCGCCGGTTCCATACCGTTGATGACGGCAACAACTTTGCGCATACGGCGCAGGGTACGATCGTTACGACTACCAAAAACTTTAGTTAATAATTTGATTAGCATAATAAATTCTCAAACGCCCCACTCATGGGCAGATAAATTAAGGTATGGAAAAAGGTAATTTAGCTGAGGCGTTGAGGCCCGGCGCGAATGCCGTGAACCTGGCTAATCCAGGTTGATACAGAGAATGAAACAGGAGGAACTTGCGCGCGTAGAAGGGATATAAACAGCCAGGCGGACAATCGTCGGCGGCTGGCTGTCCTGCGTGAGCAGCGCGTTGAGCGTGTCCAGCAGGGCAAGATGCTGAGCCTGCACCGGCAGCGTCTCTTCCGCAACAGGCATGGCCTGCGGCGCCATCGCGAAGGAGAGATGGCGGATAACCGTGCGGATAGCGTGCTGGTGCCAGTAATCGACGGAGAAGTTCGGGCGGCGGTTGGCTTCAAGCCACGCGAGGTTTGTAAAGTTAACCCGCGTGTTGAGATCGTGTTTGGTGGTAGAGGTCTTCACGCGCAGGCTGATGTGACTCAGCGCTACTGGCAAAGCGCAGGCAAGCCGAAACTCGCCGCGACCATCCCTAATAAGAGATGCGGCCAGAAGTAACGTCTGCCAAATTGTCGCCAGCGCGTCAGTATTCCGCTCACCTGCTCCACCACAAAAATCACGCTTGTCCGATTTTGCTTCTGTCGGTGCCATTTTTTAAGCGCCCAGATATTACCACTAAAGCCAATGCACATCAGCAGGAATGAGGTGCCGCCGCGGGGAAAAACGGTCAAGAATGCAGCTAACGCACGCATTTTCAAAGCGAAAAAAGAGAAAGTTCTACATCAAAGCGGGAGAAAGGCCTGGTGGGAAAAAAGCAATAAAAAACGACTGGTTTCCCTGGCCGGAGAGAGTACCAGGTTAACCAGTCGATTTTGTACGAAACGGCGTGAACCGTTACGCCAGAACCATGTTGACGGTGCTTTGAATGCCAGCGGCAGTTCTGCTTCGTCTTCGAAGGTCACATATTCCCAGGCTTCCTGTTTTGCCAGGACGGCCTGCAACAGTTTGTTGTTCAGCGCATGACCGGATTTGAACGCGGTAAATGCACCAATGATGTTGTGACCACACATGAACAGGTCGCCGATAGCGTCCAGCATTTTGTGACGAACGAATTCATCTTCGAAACGCAGGCCGTCTTCGTTCAGTACGCGATAATCGTCAACAACGATGGCACAATCGAAGCTGCCGCCCAGGCACAGGCCGCGGGACTGCAGATATTCGATATCACGCATGAAGCCAAACGTACGGGCTCGGCTGATCTGGCGCATAAACGCATCAGCAGAGAAGTTCATCGCGTAGCGCTGGGTGCTGGAATCAATCGCCGGATGGTTAAAGTCGATGGTAAAGTCCAACGAGAAACCATTGTACGGTTTGAATTCAGCCCACTTGTCGCCATCTTCGACGCGAACGGTCTCTTTGATGCGAACAAATTTCTTCGCGCAGTTCAGTTCTTCGATGCCGGCATCCAGCAACAGATAGACGAACGGTGCAGCACTGCCATCCATAATCGGGATTTCTGGCGCATCGACTTCAACAATAATGTTGTCGATACCCAGCCCCGCCAGGGCGGCGTTCAGGTGCTCTACGGTAGAAATCCGCACGTCATGCTCGTTCACCAGACAAGTACAGAGCATAGTATCACGCACAGATTTGGCATCGGCCGGAAAATCTACCGGTGGATTCAAGTCGGTGCGACGATAGATGACCCCGGTATTGGCCGGCGCAGGGCGTAACGTCAGCGTGACTTTCTTGCCGGTATGTAAACCGACACCCGTCGCCTGAACGATACGTTTAAGTGTCCTTTGTTTGATCATCGTATAATCTCGCCAAATTAACTATCCAACCGAGAGTGTATATCACTAACGGTGGGGCAGTTTAGCACAAAGAGCGCAGATCCCCAAATTCCAGCCAATTCTTAGTCAGCTTGCTTACGCAGGAACGCCGGGATATCCAGATAATCTGGCTCTTTCGCCGTTTGCGGCGTTGGGTCGTTCACCACTTTCGCGGCCGGTTTCTGCTCCTGAGTCAGCGGAGACATACCGTGCTGCTGGTAACGATCCATCACCGGCTGCTGAGTCTGCTTGTTGGTCACCAGGGTGATCTCAGGACGTTTGTCCATACCGATACCGGTCGCAACAACGGTAACACGCAGCTCGTCGTTCATTTCCGGGTCAAGGGAAGTACCGATAACCACGGTAGCGTTGTCAGAGGCGAACGCACGGATAGTGTTACCCACGGTTTCGAACTCATCCAGACGCAGGTCGAAGCCAGCGGTAATGTTGACCAGCACGCCGCGCGCACCAGACAGATCGATATCTTCCAGCAGTGGGCTGGAGATCGCCATTTCAGCCGCTTCTTCTGCACGGTCTTCACCGCTCGCCACGCCAGAGCCCATCATCGCGTAGCCCATTTCGGACATCACGGTGCGCACGTCTGCGAAGTCAACGTTCATCAGGCCCGGACGGGTAATCAGTTCAGCGATACCCTGCACCGCGCCTTTCAGCACGTCGTTTGCTGCGCCGAAGGCGTCCAGCAGAGAGATACCGCGACCCAGAACTTTCAACAGCTTGTCGTTCGGGATGGTGATCAGCGAGTCCACGTGTTTGGACAGCTCGGTGATACCCTGCTCCGCAAACGCCATGCGCTTCTTGCCTTCGAAATTGAAAGGCTTGGTCACGACAGCAACGGTCAGGATACCTAAATCTTTAGCCACTTCAGCCACAACAGGTGCTGCGCCGGTACCGGTACCGCCACCCATACCTGCTGCGATGAAGACCATGTCCGCACCTTCCAGTGCAGCGCGCAGGGCTTCACGATCTTCTTCAGCCGCATTGCGACCCACTTCCGGGTTAGCCCCTGCTCCCAGCCCTTTGGTGATACCACCGCCGATCTGGATGGTCTGGCCTACCGCCGTTTTACGCAGCGCCTGCGCATCGGTGTTAACTGCGAAGAATTCAACACCTTCAATGCGTTCACGCACCATATGCTCTACGGCGTTGCCACCGCCGCCACCGACGCCGATGACTTTAATCACCGCGTCGTTGGTCAGTTCCATAGGTTCAAACATAATTTCTCTCTCCGTTTTGTGCCTGTCGCCCGAGACCGCTAATTCTCTGCGGTCTCTTAAAAAAATTAAAACTCTTTTCGCAACCAGTTGTTCAGTCGTTTGACCCACGACCCCACTGAGGCGCGTTTTTCCACTTCTGCTTCACCACTGAGATGAGACTCTTTCCCGTAGTGGAGCAGGCCCACAGCCGTTGAGTAATACGGCTCCTGAGCATAATCCGTTAAACCGGTGATGTTCAGCGGCGCACCAATACGCACCTGCGTATGGAACACGCGCTGCGCACAGGCCGCCAGACCTTCAATTTGCGCTGCACCGCCGGTTAACACAATCCCCGCCGCCAGATGATGCTTAACACCCTGCTGACGAAGCTGTTCCTGCAACTGCAAAATCTCTTCGTTGACCAGGTTGAGCAGCTCGGTATAGCGCGGCTCAATCACCTCTGCCAACGTCTGGCGCTGCAGGCTGCGCGGTGGACGACCACCGACGCTCGGCACTTCAACGCTCTCATCTTTGCCAACAATAGAGCCCAGCGCACAGCCGTGGCGCACTTTAATCGCTTCTGCATCGCTCGGCGGCGTACCAAAAGCGTAAGCAATATCGCTGGTCACCACGTTCCCTGCATAAGGGATCACTTTGGTGTGGCGCAACGCACCGCCGGTGTACACCGCCATATCCATTGTACCACCACCGATATCGACCACACAGACGCCCAGTTCACGTTCATCTTCGGTCAGCACGGAATAACTTGCCGCCAGACCGGCGAAAATAAGTTGGTCAACTTTCAGGCCACAACGTTCAACGGCTTTTACGATGTTCTTCGCCATATCGTTGTGGCATGTGATCAGGTGCACTTTTGCCTGCATACGCACGCCAGACAGACCAACCGGGTTCTTGATCCCTTCCTGGTAGTCAATGGCATATTCCTGCGGAATCACGTGCAGAACGCGATGTTCATCGCGGACACGCACGGATTTCGCCGTATGCACAACGTTTTCAACGTCTTCCTGCGTCACTTCCTCTTCGGAAATCGGCACCATGCCGATTTCGTTCTGGCAGCTAATGTGCTTACCCGAAAGGGCCAGATAGACAGAAGAAATCTGGCAATCTGCCATCAATTCAGCCTGATCGATGGCGCGCTGAACGCATTTCACCACCGATTCCAGATCGTTTACCCCACCTTTATCCATACCACGGGACGGGCAACTGCCCACGCCAATGATATTGACCATACCGTCGGGCAGAACTTCCCCTACTAAAGCGGCAACCTTCGCGGTGCCAATCTCCAGTCCAACTACCAGTTTTCTGTCCGTCGCCTTGATCATTGTTGTTCTGCCTGTACCTGTGCCTGATTCTGTTGCTGATTAGGTTCCTCGACCGGAGCCGGTACCCAACCGACTGCTGCGCCTGAGTCATAGCGCAAATCAACGTAGCTTATCCGTTTGCCGTCAGTCTGTGCCTGCTGCTGTAAAACCGGGTAAAGTTCGACAAAACGCGCCAGACGCTTCATGGTGTCCCCGCGCCCCAGGTTGAGCTTAATGCCGTTCGTTAACGTCAGCTGCCAGGAACGGCGCGCCGTCATGGCAGCATCTTTTAACGTAAACCTGTCCTTCGCCAGCACCTGACCCATTTCGCGAAAACCCTGTAACACTTCGTTTTCGCTGCCTTCAGGGCCATACAACATCGGTAAATTTTGCTTGTTGACACGATCGGCCGGGACGCTGAAGGAATTTCCGTCGGCGTCAACCATGTGCTGATCATTCCAACGCGCAATGGGCACATATTCAACCAGATGAATCTTCAATTCATCAGGCCATTGCTTTCTGACGCTCGCCTGTTTTATCCATGGCAGACGTTCAATCTGGCTCTGGATAATATTGACGTCCTGCGTCATAAAGGTGCCGGGCGCGCCCAGCGCCAGTATTGACTGACGAATATCGTCGTTACGCGTGTAGTGACGCTCGCCGGTGACCACCAGCTTAGAAAGCGGCAAGCGCTGCGCATCTTCCATCCAGCCCAGGACCATCCAGCCGCTGACAAACACGGTGCACAGCACCCCCAGCAGGAAAATGATGCCTGCAAGACGCGTTCCATTACTGCGGCGTGAAGAGGTGTATTCGTCCTCGTCATCGCGGTTGCGCGTGTTCAATGCAGCCTGAGACATATCAGCCCGCCTGGTCCAGAATGCGAACGACTAACTGCGAGAAGCTCATCCCCGCCTGACGCGCGGCCATCGGCACAAGGCTGTGGCTGGTCATTCCCGGAGAGGTATTGGCTTCCAGCAGATAAAATTGACCATCACTGTCCTGCATCACGTCGATGCGTCCCCAGCCCCGGCAACCCAGAACATGCCAGGCTTTAAGCACCAGGGACTGTAATTCGGCTTCACGCTCCGCTTCAAGACCACAAGGGCAGAAATATTGCGTCTCATCAGAGAGATACTTCGCCTCATAATCATAGAAGACTCCCGCGGGTTGGATACGGATTGACGGTAAAATTTCTTCGCCAAGCATCGCGACGGTAAATTCCGGCCCGCTAAGCCATTTTTCAACCAGAACTTCATCATCATGTTGAAATGCCAGCGCTAAAGCGGATGCTAAATCGTCAGCTTTGTCGACTTTGGACATTCCCACGCTGGAGCCTTCACGGCTGGGCTTTACAATAACCGGTAAGCCCAGTTCAGCAATGCGTGGATTAACGCTATACCGACTTCAGGCCCAATTCAAATTCCGACGTCGCGTTCAGCGCTACCCATGGTGCAACCGGTAACCCCGCGCCCTGCCACAGCAGTTTGCTGCGCAGTTTATCCATGGAGATAGCGGAGGCCATCACGCCGCTGCCGGTGTACGGCAGGCCGATCAGATCCAGCAGCCCCTGCAGGGTGCCGTCTTCACCGCCGCGACCATGCAAAGCGATAAAAACTTTGTCGAAGCCCATCGCTTTCAGGCGGGTCACGTCGACCTCTCGCGGATCGACGCCGTGCGCATCGACGCCACCTTCACGCAACCCCGCCAGCACCGCCGCGCCGGAATTCAGGGAAACCTCGCGCTCGGCGGAGGTGCCGCCCAGACAGGACAGCAACCTTATCAGCCATGGTGCTCCTCCTCCTGGGTTTGCGGCTTCAGTTTGATTTCAGCTAAGGTACGGGCGATTTTGCCGATATTTCCCGCACCCTGAATCAGAATCAGATCGTTACCTGTCAGGACCGGTGCCAGAATTTCCGCCACCTGTGCAGGGTCAGAAACCAGAATAGGATCAACCTTGCCGCGTCCACGAATGGTACGGCACAGCGAACGGCTGTCAGCGCCCGGGATCGGCGCTTCGCCTGCGGCGTACACATCCAGCATTAACAGGGTATCAACCTGCGACAGGACGCTGGCGAAATCGTCGTACAGATCGCGCGTACGCGTAAAACGGTGCGGCTGGAAGACCATCACCAGATTCTTGTCCGGCCAGCCCGCACGCGCGGCTTTAATGGTGGCGTCCACTTCGGTCGGATGGTGGCCATAGTCGTCCACCAGCATCGCGGTACCGGTTTTGCCGTTCACCGCATCCAGCGGGAATTCACCGAGGAAGTCGAAACGACGCCCGGTGCCCTGGAAGCTTTCCAGCGCGCGCAGGATCGCATCATCATCAATGCCTTCTTCCGTCGCGACGGCCACCGCCGCCGCGGCATTGAGCGCGTTGTGGCGGCCTGGCGCATTCAGCGTGACGCGCAGCAGCGGTTTGTCCTGACGCGCCAGCGTGAAGTGCCCCTGCGCGCCAATCTGTTTGTACTCTTCCACGCGGACGTCAGCATCTTCGCTGAAGCCGTAGGTGGTGATTTGACGACCCACGCGCGGCAGCAGCTCGCGGATCACCGGATCGTCCACGCACATCACCGCGCGGCCGTAGAACGGCAGGTTGTGCAGGAAGTTGATAAAGGTCTGCTTTAAGTTCTCGAAGTCGCCCTGGTAGGTATCCATATGGTCGGCTTCGATGTTGGTGACAATCGCCACCATCGGCTGCAGGTGCAGGAACGACGCGTCGCTCTCATCCGCTTCCGCAATCAGATAACGGCTGTGGCCCAGACGCGCATGCACGCCCGCGGCTTTCACCAGCCCGCCGTTGACGAACGTCGGGTCGAGACCCGCTTCTGCATAAATACTGGAGACCATCGCCGTGGTGGTGGTTTTACCGTGGGTCCCGGCAATGGCGATGCCGTGACGGAAACGCATCAGTTCCGCCAGCATTTCTGCACGGCGGATCACCGGAATGCGCGCTTCATGCGCGGCAACGATTTCCGGGTTGTCGGCGGAGATGGCGCTGGAGACCACCACCACGCTCGCATCGCGCACGTTTTCCGGGCGATGATTGAAATAGATAGTCGCCCCAAGCGACGCCAGCTGCTGCGTAACAGGGTTTGGCGCCAGGTCAGACCCGCTGATCTGATAGCCTTCGTTAGCCAACACTTCGGCAATACCGCCCATGCCAGCACCACCGATGCCAACAAAGTGAATGTGCCGGACGCGACGCATCTCGGGCACGATTGAACGCAGTTTTGCCAGTTGTTGTGTATTCATTCTCTAAACGCCATCGACTACTTAAATTTGCGCGACGCCTACACGCGCCGCCAGGATTTACGCCTGAGCTGCCAGGCTCACTTCTTTCGCCACCCGCTCGGTGGCATCAGGGATGGCCGCCGCGCGCGCGCGTTCCGCCATCTCCAGCAATGCGTCTCTGTTCCAGCCCGCCAGGGTGGTGGCGACCGCGTCGGCGGTAAATTGTGGCTGCTCAAAAATCTTCGCCGCACCGGCTTTTTCCAGCGGCAGCGCATTCCAGTACTGCTGACGGTCTTTGTGCTGGAACGGCACAAACAGCGCCGGCAAACCCGCGGCCGCGATTTCGCTGACCGTCAGCGCGCCTGAACGACAGACCACGACATCGGCCCAGGCGTAGGCTGGCGCCATGTCGTCGATAAACTCCGTCACTTTATGCTGCGGCTGGCCCGCCGCGGCGTAAGCCTGCTCAACGGCCTGCTGCGCGCCTTTTCCGCTCTGGTGCCAGATGGTCACGGCATCGCCCAGCTTTGCGGCGACCTGCGGCATCGTCTGGTTTAGCACGCGCGCGCCCTGAGAGCCGCCAACGACCAGCACGCGAACCGGCCCTTCACGGCCAGGCAAACGCTCCTCCGGCAGCGGCAGCGCCAGCACGTCCACACGCACCGGGTTTCCCACCACGTCCGCTTTCGGGAACGCGCCGGGAAACGCCTGCATCACTTTGGTGGCGATTTTCGCCAGCCATTTGTTGGTCAGACCCGGCAATACCGTTCTGCTCATGCAGCACAACCGGAATACCTAACGACCACGCCGCCAGCCCGCCAGGACCCGAGACATAGCCGCCCATGCCCAGCACCACATCCGGCTTAAAGCGCTTCATGATGGTGCGCGCCTGACGCCAGGCGTTAAAAATACGCACCGGAGCCAGCAGCTGCGCCTTGAGGCCTTTGCCCCGCAGGCCGGAGATACGGATAAAGTCGATCTCGATACCGTGTTTCGGCACCAGATCGGCTTCCATGCGGTCTGCGGTTCCCAGCCAGCGTACCTGCCAGCCCTGATCCATTAAATGGTGCGCAACCGCCAGCCCCGGGAACACATGTCCGCCGGTACCGCCTGCCATCACCATTAACCGCTTCGGTTGACTCATCGTGAACCTCGTGTAAACGCCTGGGCTTTTTCCAGACGCGTTTCATAATCTATGCGCAACAACAGCATGATGGCCGTCGACATAATCAGCAGACTGGAACCACCGTAACTGATCAACGGCAACGTCAGACCTTTGGTCGGCAGCATACCTGCTGCGGCCCCGACGTTAACCAAAGCCTGGAAGCTAAACCAGATACCAATTGAGCAGGCCAGGAAGCCTGAGAAACGGTGATCGATCTCCAGCGCTTTCCGGCCGATGGACATGGCGCGGAAAGCGACGAAGAATACCATTAATAGCGCTAATACCACACCGATATAACCCAGTTCTTCCCCAATAATGGAGAAGATGAAGTCAGTATGCGCTTCCGGCAAATACTCCAGTTTCTGTACCGAGTTACCCAGCCCCTGCCCCCAGAGCTCACCGCGACCAAAGGCCATCAGCGACTGCGTCAGCTGATAACCGCTGCCGAACGGATCTTCCCACGGGTTCCAGAACGAGGTCACACGGCGAATACGGTAAGGCTCGGCGAGGATCAGCAGCACAACCGCCGAAATCCCCATCCCGATGATAGCGATGAACTGCCACAGCTTCGCGCCCGCCAGGAACAGCATCGCCAGAGTGGTAACGAACAGCACGACAACGGTACCGAGGTCAGGCTGCGCCAGCAGTAATACCGCCAGCACCAGAATCACGCCCATCGGTTTTAAGAAGCCGCGCAGGTTGTTACGCACTTCGTCTACCTTACGCACCAGGTAGTTCGCCAGGTAGCAGAACAGGGAGAGCTTGGTAAATTCCGCAGGCTGAATACGCAGCGGGCCAAAGGCGATCCAGCGCGATGCCCCGTTAACAGAGCTCCCCACCACCAGTACGATCAGCAGCATAATAATCGAGGCGATCAGCATCGCCGTACTGTGCCGCTGCCAGAACTCCATCGGCAGACGCAGGGTCACCAGCGCCAGGCAAAACGCCAGGATAATGTACAGACCATCACGCTTGGCAAACAGGAAAGGATCGTTCGCCAGACGCTGCCCGACCGGCATTGACGCCGAGGTCACCATAATGAAGCCGACCGCCGCCAGCCCCATCGTGAGCCAGAACAGCGTGCGGTCGTACATGACCAGGCTGTCGGTATCTTTTTGACGAGAGCCCATCACCCAGCCTTTCAGTGCCGCAAACAGCCATGCCAGGATCCCAAATCCTGGCAGGCGCGGCATTTTCAGGCGAGGGAGAGATAAACGCATCAGCCTAACTCCTTCGCCAGGCGGGTAAAGACATCACCACGCTGTTCGAAATTCTTGAACTGATCGAGGCTGGCGCAGGCCGGAGAGAGCAGCACCATATCGCCCGGCTTCACGCGAGGGGCAATCAGCCGCATCGCCTGTTCCATGGTTTCGGTTTGCTCGGCAACCTCAGGGCGCAGTTCAGCCAGCTCGCTGCCGTCACGGCCAAAGCAGTACAGACGGACGTTATCGCCGCCGAGATAGGGCTTCAGCGGCGAGAAATCGGCTGATTTACCGTCGCCGCCCAGCAGCAGATGCAGCGTACCGTCAACGTGCAGGCCGTTCAGCGCCGCCTCCGTGCTGCCCACGTTGGTGGCTTTGGAGTCGTTGATCCAGCGCACGCCGTTGTGCTCCAGCGCCAGCTGGAAGCGGTGCGCCAGGCCGGAAAAGGTGGTTAACGCCTTCAGGCTGGAGGCGCGCGGCAAACCAACGGCATCCGCCAGCGCCAGCGCCGCCAGCGCATTGGTATAGTTGTGCTGACCAGTGAGCTTCATCTCTTTCACGTTCAGCACTTTCTCACCTTTCACGCGCAGCCAGGTTTCGCCCAGCTGGCGGTTCAGGTGATAATCGCCCACGTCGACGCCGAAACTGATGCAGCGCTCGTCTGCGCCACGCACCGGCATGGTCAGCGCATCATCGGCGTTCACCACGCAGACTTTGGCATTTTCATAAACGCGCAGCTTGGCGGCACGGTACTGCTGCAGGCCAAACGGATATCGGTCCATATGATCTTCAGTCACGTTGAGGATGGTCGCCGCCGCCGCATGCAGGCTGGAGGTCGTTTCCAGCTGGAAGCTGGAAAGCTCCAGCACATACAGCTCACAGCCTTTGTCCAGCAGCATCAGCGCAGGCAAACCAATGTTGCCGCCAACGCCGACGTTCATGCCCGCCGCCTTTGCCATTTCACCCACCAGGGTGGTGACGGTGCTTTTACCGTTAGAACCGGTAATCGCGATAACGGGCGCCTGCGCTTCGCGGCAGAACAGTTCGATATCGCCGACAATCTCAACGCCCGCATCCGCGGCAGCGCTCAGCGAAGGATGCGCCAGCGCCATGCCCGGGCTGGCGACAATCAGATCGGCCGCCAGCAGCCAGTCATCATTCAGACCACCAAGGTGGCGTTCAACCTGTTCCGGCAGTTTGTCCAGACCCGGCGGAGAGACACGCGTATCCATCACGCGCGGCGTCACGCCGCGCGCGAGGAAAAAGTCCACGCAGGAAAGGCCCGTGAGGCCCAACCCGATGATGACGACTTTTTTACCCTGGTAATCTGCCATGATTAACGTACCTTCAGCGTTGCCAGGCCAATCAGCACCAGCATCAGCGAAATAATCCAGAAGCGCACGATCACGCGCGGCTCCGGCCAGCCTTTCAGTTCATAGTGGTGGTGAATCGGCGCCATGCGGAAGATGCGCTGGCCGCGCAGCTTGAAGGAGCCGACCTGCAAAATCACCGACAGGGTCTCAACCACAAACACGCCGCCCATGATCACCAGCAGGAACTCCTGACGCAGCAGCACGGCAATGATGCCCAGCGCGCCGCCCAGCGCCAGTGAACCGACGTCACCCATAAAGACCTGCGCCGGATAGGTGTTGAACCACAGGAAGCCCAGCCCCGCGCCGACAATCGCCGTACAGACGATCACCAGCTCACCCGCGTGGCGCAGATAAGGGATGTGCAGGTAGTTCGCAAAATTCATGTTACCGGTCGCCCAGGCCACCAGCGCAAAACCGGCGGCCACAAAGACGGTTGGCATAATCGCCAGGCCATCCAGACCGTCGGTCAGGTTAACGGCGTTGCCGGTGCCGACAATCACAAAGTAGGCCAGCAGAATGTAGAACAGGCCCAGCTGCGGCATCACGTCTTTAAAGAACGGCACGACCAGCTCGGTGGCTGGCGTGTCTTTCCCGGCCAGGTACAGCGCGAAGGCCACGCCCAGCGCAATCACCGACATCCAGAAATATTTCCAGCGAGCAATCAGGCCCTTGGTGTCTTTACGCACGACTTTGCGGTAATCATCGACGAAACCAATCGCACCGTAACCCACCAGTACCGTCAGCACGCACCAGACGTACGGGTTGGAGGGATACGCCCACAGCAGTACGGAAACGACGATGGCGGTCAGGATCATGATCCCGCCCATGGTCGGCGTACCGCGCTTGCTGAAGTGCGATTCCGGACCGTCGTTACGCACAACCTGGCCGAAAGAGAGTTTTTGCAGACGGGCAATCATGCGCGGGCCCATCCACAGCGAGATGAACAGCGCGGTCAGCAGGCTGACGATGGCGCGAAACGTCAGATAGGAAAAGACGTTAAAGCCTGAATAATATTTGACCAAATGTTCGGCCAGCCAAACTAACATGTCCCGTTCTCCTGTAATGCGTGCACAACCTCTTCCATGGCGGCACTACGTGAACCTTTCACTAACACTGTCACAATTTGTTTTTCTGCAATCAACGCGTTAAGGCGCTCTATCAACGCGGCTTTATCAGCAAAATGCTCGCCAACGCCGCTGGCCTGGCTAATCGCCTGGCTCAGTTTTCCTGCGCTCAGTACACAGTCCAGCCCCGCCGCTTTCGCCGCTTCACCGACCTGGGTATGACAGGCTTCGCTTTCGTCGCCCAGCTCTGCCATATCGCCAACCACCATGATGCGGTAGCCCGGCATTTCAGATAACACCTGCACCGCCGCCGTCATCGAACCAACGTTCGCGTTGTAGGAGTCATCCAGCAGCAGTTTGTTTTCGGCCAGCTGAATCGGGAACAGACGCCCCGGCACGGCTTTCAGGTTCGCCAGCCCGGCTTTCACCGCCGCCAGGCTAGCGCCCACCGCCGTCGCCAGCGCGGCCGCCGCCAGCGCATTGGCGATGTTGTGGCGACCCGGCAGCGGCAGCGGCACATCCAACACTGCCCATCGGGGTGGTGCAGGGTGAACTCGGTGCCGTGCGAGGTCACATGGATATTGGTCGCCGTAAAATCACTGTTGGCCGCATTTGGCGAGAAGCGCCAGGCTTTGCGCGCGCCAATGATGCTCTGCCAGTTCAGCCAGTCGTTGTTATCGGCGTTCAGGATGGCGATACCGTTGGCCGGCAGGCCGGTATAAATCTCACCTTTGGCTTTCGCCACGCCTTCCAGCGAGCCGAAGCCTTCCAGGTGCGCCGCCGCCAGGTTATTCACCAGCGCCGCTTCCGGGCGCGTCAGGCTCACGGTCCAGGCGATTTCGCCCTGGTGGTTTGCGCCCAACTCGATCACCGCATAGTCATGTTCTTTGGTCAGGCGCAGCAGCGTCATCGGCACGCCGATGTCATTATTGAGGTTGCCCGCGGTATAAAGCGTATTGCCGCACTGGCTGAGGATCGCCGCCGTCATCTCTTTCACCGAGGTTTTGCCTGAGGATCCGGTCAGCGCGACCACGCGCGCCGGCACCTGCTGACGAACCCAGGCGGCCAGCTCACCGAACGCGAGACGCGTATCTTTCACCACAACCTGCGGCAGATCGATATCAAGCTTGCGGCTGACCAGCAGCGCACCGGCGCCGTTCTCTTTGGCCTGTTCAGCAAAATCATGCGCGTCAAAACGCTCGCCTTTCAGCGCCACAAACAGACAGCCCGCCGTGACTTTGCGGGTGTCCGTCGTCACGGCATCAATCGTCAGGTCTTGCCCGTGCAGGTCGCCCTGCAGAATGCCTCAGCAAGCTGGCTTAACGAGTGACGCTAATCATGCCACGACCCCCAGCAGACGAGCCGCCGTTACGCGGTCGGAGTAATCCAGACGGCGGTTGCCAACGATCTGATAATCTTCATGGCCTTTGCCCGCCAGCAGAACCACATCATTCTCCTGCGCCTGCATGATGGCGTTGGTCACGGCTTCCGCACGGCCTTCCACCACGCGCGCGCGGCCGGCATCCAGCATGCCCGCCAGAATGTCGTTGATGATGGCGCGCGGCTCTTCGGTACGCGGGTTGTCATCGGTGACCACCGGAATATCGGCGAACTGCTCGGCAATAGCGCCCATCAGCGGACGTTTGCCTTTGTCGCGATCGCCGCCGCAGCCAAACACGCACCAGAGCTGACCGGTGCAGTGCAGGCGCGCCGCCTCCAACGCTTTTTCCAGCGCATCCGGCGTGTGGGCATAATCCACCACAACGGTCGGTTTGCCCGGCGCGCTAAACACTTCCATACGGCCGCAAACCGGCTGCAGACGCGCTGCGGTTTTCAGCAGCTCAGCCATCGGATAACCCAGCGCCAGCAGCGTTGCCAGCGCCAGCAGCAGGTTGCTGACGTTAAACGCGCCCATCAGGCGGCTTTCAATTTCGCCTTCACCCCAGGAAGAGGCAAAGCGGATGGTCGCCCCGCTGTCGTGATAATTCACCTCAACCGCCTTCAGCCAGCGGCCGTGGCAGTTCGGATTGATATGGTCTTCCATCGATACCGCAACCGCATCCGGCAGCTTCGCCAGCCAGCGGCGGCCCACTTCATCGTCGGCGTTGATGATCGCCTGTCCGTAGTGGTGAGTGGAGAACAGCAGCCATTTCGCGGCTTCGTAATGCTCCATATCACCGTGATAATCAAGGTGATCGCGGCTCAGGTTGGTAAACACCGACAGCGGCAAACTTCAGCGCCGCCACGCGGTGCTGTACCAGACCGTGGGAAGAGACTTCCATCGCGGCAAAGGTCGCGCCCTGCCCTGCCAGACCGGCAAGCACGTGCTGTACGTCTACCGCAGAGCCGGTGGTGTTTTCCGTCGGGCTCACTTTGCCCAGCAGGCCGTTACCCACGGTCCCCATCACCGCGCCGGTTTCGCCCAGCAGTTGAGCTCCACTGCGCCATCAGCTGCGTGGTGGTGGTTTTGCCGTTGGTGCCGGTTACGCCAACCAGGCGCAGCTGGTCGGAAGGTTCGTGGTAAAAACGTCCCGCCAGCGCGGAAAGACGCTCGTTCAACTGGCTGAGATAGATGACCGGCACGCCGTGCATTTCACGGATCTCACCGTCGGTTGCCTCATCTTTAGCCTCAGCAATAATGGCAGCCACACCTTGCGCAATCGCCTGCGGGATATAACGACGCCCGTCCGCCTGATGACCGACCACCGCCACAAAAAGATCGCCAGAAGCAGCCACGCGGCTGTCCAGTACCATCTCTCGCAGTGCTCGCTCCGGTGCATTTGGCACCCACGGAGCGAGAAGGTCGCGCAAATTACGATCTGCCACCTGTACCCTCGCCTTGATTAATTACAAATTCACTTTTTTCGCCCGTCGCCAGCGCATCCGGTTCAATGTTCATGGTGCGTAACACGCCGCCCATGATGGCCCCGAACACAGGCGCGGAGACGGCGCCGCCGTAGTATTTACCCGCCTGTGGATCGTTTATTACGACCACCAGCGCAAAACGCGGATTGCTTGCAGGCGCAACGCCTGCGGTATAGGCAATGTATTTGTTGATGTAGCGGCCGTCTGGCCCCACTTTTTTCGCTGTACCGGTTTTAATGGCGATACGATAGCCTTTAATCGCCGCCTTCACGCCGCCGCCGCCCGGCAGCGCCACGCTTTCCATCATGTGCACTACGGTACGAACGATGGATTCCGGGAAGATACGCTCGCCCGGCACCGGTGGATCAACTTTGGTAATCGACAGCGGGCGATAAACGCCATAGCTGCCAATCGTTGCGTAGACTCGCGCTAACTGTAACGGGGTTACCATTAGCCCGTAGCCGAAAGAGAAGGTGGCCCTCTCTATGTCAGACCACCGTTGTTTTTGAGGATATAAGCCACTGCGTTCTCCGACCAACCCCAAATTGGTCGCCTTTCCCAGTCCAAAACGTGAGTAAGTCTCTACTAACGCTGAGGACGGCATCGCTAACGCCAGCTTTGAAACACCGACGTTACTCGACTTCTGTAACACCCCAGTCAGGGTCAATTCGCTGTAGCGCGCCACGTCTTTGATCTCGTGGCCGTTAATTCGGTAAGGGATGGTGTTCAGCACCGTGTTTTCTTTGACGATGCCGCGCTGCAGCGCCGTCATCACCACCATCGGTTTCACCGTCGAACCCGGTTCGAACACGTCGGTGATCGCACGGTTACGCATGGCATCCTTCGGCGTGCCGGTGAAGTTGTTCGGGTTGTAGGACGGGCTGTTGGCCATCGCCAGCACTTCACCGGTGTTGACATCAACCAGCACGGCGCTGCCCGATTCCGCCTTGTTGAACGCCACCGCGTTGTTCAGCTCGCGGTACACCAGCGCCTGCAGGCGCTCATCGATGCTCAGCGCCAGGTTGTGCGCCGCCTGGCTGTCCGTGGAGGAGATATCTTCGATGACGCGCCCGTAGCGGTCTTTACGCACAATTCGCTCGCCCGGCTGGCCGGTCAGCCATTTATCGAAGCTTTTCTCAACGCCTTCAATCCCCTGGCTGTCGACGTTGGTAAAGCCAATGAGGTGAGCGGTCACTTCCCCGGATGGATAGTAACGACGGGATTCTTCACGCAGATGAATCCCCGGCAGCTTCAGCTTTTCGAATGTAGTCCGCCATGTCAGGGTTCACCTGACGCGCCAGATAGATAAAACGCCCCTTCGGGTTGGCGTTAACGCGGGAAGCCAGCTGATCCAGCGGCATGTTCAGCGCATCAGAGAGCGCTTTCCAGCGGTTATCCAGCGTGATGCCGCCAGCGTCGTGCAGCTCTTTCGGATCGGCCCAGATCGCCTTCACCGGCACGCTCACCGCCAGCGGACGACCCGAGCGGTCGGTGATCATCCCACGGGATGTCGACACTTCCTGGACGCGCAGAGAGCGCATATCGCCCTGGCGTACCAGCATGTCAGGGGCGACGATCTGCAGCCAGGCCACGCGGCCCAGCAGAAAACCCAGCGCCAGTAAAATGCAGCCGCAAAGCAACGCAAAACGCCAACTGATAAAGTTGGCCTGTTCTTCCTGACGTTTTGGTTTTAGCGTTTTTGCCGCTGCTTTCATGCGTCGCGTTTTCCCTTATTTTTGTACTACGATATTTTCCTGTGAAGGATCAACATGCTGCAGCTGCAGCTTTTCCGTTGCGATCCGTTCAACCCGGCTGTGATCGCCGAGCGCGTTTTCTTCAAGGATCAGATTTCGCCATTCAATATCCAACGCATCGCGTTCCAGTACCATCTGCTCGCGTTGCGCAGTCAATAAACGTGTATGGTGGGCGGTGGTCACCACCGTAACTGCCGTGACAATGATGCAAATGAACAGACAGAGTGGCAGTTTCCCAAACCGCAAAAGATCGTCGCCGATCACGCCAGGCAAGGCATGGCGCTCGTTGCTTCCTAACGAATCCTTAACTTTGCTTAGGGTCTCTGTCACTCTGCCGATCATGCGTTCGTCCTCTCTGCAACACGCAGCACTGAACTACGGGCGCGTGGGTTCTCTGCCACTTCTTCTTCGCCCGGCATCAACTTGCCTAATGCTCGCAACTGACGGCCACCCAGCTTCCTGAGTTGTTCTTCCGTCATCGGCAGCCCCGCTGGCACCTGCGGGCCGCGGCTTTGTTCACGCATAAAGCGTTTCACAATACGGTCTTCCAGCGAATGGAAGCTGATGATGGATAACCGCCCACCCGGGGCCAGCACGTCGAGCGAGCTTTTTAGCGCCAGCTCTATTTCCTCCAGTTCACTGTTTACCCAGATGCGAACCGCCTGGAAGGTACGGGTCGCGGGATGTTTGTGCTTATCCTTCACCGGTGTCGCCGCCGCGATCACTTCGGCCAACTCTTTGGTGCGGGTCATTGGCTCAATGCGATTGCGCTCAACGATGGCGCGCGCAATACGTTTGCCAAAGCGCTCTTCGCCGAACGTTTTGATGACCCATGCAATATCGGCTTCGTCAGCGGTCTGTAGCCACTCGGCGGCGGATTGTCCGCGCGTCGGATCCATCCGCATGTCCAGCGGACCATCACGCATAAAGGAGAAACCGCGTTTAGCGTCGTCAAGTTGGGGTGAAGAGACGCCAAGATCGAGAAGAATCCCGTCGATCTTGCCCGTCAGGCCGCGCTCAGCCACATAGTCCGCGAGCGCAGAGAAAGGTCCATGCACGATGGAAAAGCGTGGGTCATTGATGGTCTGTGCAACGGCAATTGCCTGCGGATCGCGATCGATTGCCAGCAGGCGTCCTTCCGCACCCAGCCGGGAGAGGATCAAACGCGAGTGACCACCGCGACCAAAAGTGCCATCAATGTAGATGCCATCCGGACGAATATTCAGGCCGTTAACGGCCTCGTCCAGTAACACCGTTTTATGTTTATAATTTTCCATCATATTTATAGAGACAAGTCCTGCAGCCGTTCCGATAATGTCGCGGAATCAGACTGCTCAGCGTCGATATCTTCCTTGACCTGTTGATACCAGGTCGTTTCATCCCACAGTTCAAACTTGTTGAACTGCCCGACCAGCATCACTTCTTTTGTCAGACCGGCATGTTGCCGCAACACAGGGGCAATCAGTAATCGCCCTGCGTTATCCATCTGACATTCACTGGCATGTCCCAATAACAGCCGCTGCACGCGGCGTTCCTGCGGGTTCATGCTCGACAGTCGCGACAGCTTTTGCTCAATAATTTCCCATTCAGGTAAGGGGTAAAGCAGCAGGCAGGGGGAGTTAATGTCAATGGTGCAAACCATTTGACCCGCAGCGTTCTCAATCAGCTGGTCGCGGTATCGGGTTGGTACCGATAAACGCCCTTTGCTGTCGAGATTGACTAACGTTGCTCCACGGAACATGCCAGTCTAACCCCTCCTCACCACTTTAACCCACAAATTCCCACCTAAAGGAGTTTACGGAGCGAGGGAAAAGCTTGTCAAGCCAGGACTCTCCGTATAAGGACTCGAAAGCCCTCTATTTACAGAGTTAAACAGTCCTGGTTAATAACTGCACAACTGGCGAGGCAAAATTAACGTTATGAATATTTGTAAGAAAAAAACCGAATATGCACACTAGCGTTAAGGCTCACTCAATATCATCGCAGATAAATATAAAGTGTCAGTTTGCGACGCGGGCAGCATTTTATGACAGATTCTCAGGGGATAACAGCGCCAGATTCATCCAGGCACCCGGTAAGCGCGGCGGTTGCCACGTAAGCTGGCAAAGGAGGAGGAAAAACGTCTGAATATTCATCGACCGAAGAGGGTTTGTAACAAAGTAATACAAAGAATGCCGTTTAAAATCGCTCAGACGTTCTTTAAAAGAACAATTTAAAAGCCAGAATGAATTAAGAAAAATAGGTGATTAGGATCCCTCAAGAATTATCCTAATTTCTCTCCGGGAATTATCTGCACGAATTATCGCAGCAAAATGGGGCAGATTTCGCCGCCCCGGTCATTTCATTTTTGGCGGCTTAAAATTCCGCGATGGTAGAGATTACGTTTGATACGCGTCAGGCCCGGCTTTGGTTTGCGGGGTTCATCCAGACTCGCCAGCACAATCTCCAGCACGCGTTCAGCCACGTCACGGTGACGCTGTGCAACCGCCAGCACCGGGCACTGAAGGAAGTCGAGCAGCTCGTTATCTCCGAACGTGGCAATCGCCAGGTCGGAGGGGAGTTTACCTTCACGGCGTAAGGTGACATCCATGACGCCCTGCAAGAGCGCAAACGAGGTCGTGAACAGCGCCTGAGGCATCGGGTGGGTTTCCAGCCATTTCTCGAACAGCTGCGCGGCGGCTTCACGTTCGTAGCTGTTGGCATAGAGGTAGTGAACCTCGCGCGGATCGTCTTTCCAGGCGGTTCTGAATCCCTGCTCGCGCAGGAAGCTCACCGAAAGCTCGGGCAACGCGCCAAGATACAGCACCGTTTCCGCCGGGAACGTCCGCAGCTCTGCGGCCAGCATTTCGGCATCATCCTGATCGGCACCCACAACGCTGGTGAAATGTTCACGATCGAGCGCGCGATCCAGCGCGACGATCGGGAACGGATCGTTCGCCCAGCGCTGGTAGAACGGATGCTCTGGCGGCAAGGAGGTCGAGACAATAATGGCATCCACCTGGCGCTGGAGCAGGTGCTCAATGCAGCGCATCTCGTTATCGGGCTGATCTTCCGAGCAGGCAATCAGCAACTGATAGCCGCGCTGGCGCGCCTGACGTTCAAGATAGTTGGCGATACGGGTATAGCTGGTGTTTTCCAGGTCCGGGATCACCAGACCAATAGAGCGGGTGCGCCCGGCGCGCAGACCGGCTGCGACAGCATTCGGATGGTAGTTATGCTCACGAACCACCGCCATAACTTTCTCAACGGTCTTGTCGCTGACACGGTACTGCTTTGCTTTACCGTTAATCACATAGCTGGCCGTTGTTCGTGACACGCCGGCTAGCCGGGCGATTTCATCCAGTTTCACAATTGCCCCTTAAAAAAAGAAAAGAGTCCATGGCCCTGTCAAGGTTATGGTTAAATCTTTTAACATCTAAACGCAGAAAAGCCTTCGCGGCAACCGCTTTTATCTGCGTTGTCGGCTGATTACGCAAAAAAAAGCCCGGCTTTGGTGACCGGGCAGAAAGAGGCGAACCTTTTTGACAACTAACGCATGATTTTCTCGCCGCGTGACAGCCCCACGACACCCGATCTCGCGACTTCAACAATTTTTGCCACATCCCGCACGGAGGCCAAAAACGCATCCAGCTTGTCACTTGTGCCGGCCAGCTGAACCGTATAAAGCGAAGGCGTGACGTCGATAATCTGTCCGCGGAAAATATCCGCGTTGCGTTTCACCTCTTCACGCCCGTAGCCGCTGGCCTGGATTTTCACCAGCATGACCTCACGCTCAACGTAGGCCCCCTGCCCCAGCTCGCTCACGCGCAGCACATCCACCAGCTTGTGCAGCTGTTTTTCAATCTGCTCCAGCACTTTGGCATCGCCGACGGTTTGGATCGTCATGCGCGACAGCGTGGGGTCGTCCGTCGGCGCGACGGTCAGGCTTTCAATGTTATAACCGCGCTGCGAAAACAGGCCAATGACGCGCGACAGTGCGCCAGACTCGTTTTCCAGTAAAACAGATAATATCCGGCGCATATCAGGTTCTCTCCGTTTTGCTTAACCACATTTCATCCATACCGCCCCCGCGAATATGCATCGGATAAACGTGTTCGGTTCCATCAACAATCACATCCATAAAGACGAGGCGGTTGTTTTTCACGTGCTCCAGCGCTTGCGCCAGCTTCGCTTCCAGCTCAGCCGGATCGGTCACCCGCATCCCCACATGGCCATAAGCTTCAGCCAGACGAACAAAATCCGGCAGCGATTCCATATAGGACTGCGAATGACGGCCGGAGTAGATCATATCCTGCCACTGCTTCACCATGCCGAGATAGCCGTTATTCAGGTTCAGCACCAGCACCGGCAGTTCATACTGCAGCGCGGTAGACAGCTCCTGAATGTTCATCTGAATACTGCCGTCTCCGGTCACGCAGACGACGGTTTCATCCGGCAGCGCCAGCTTCACGCCCAGCGCGGCAGGCAGACCAAAGCCCATGGTGCCTAAGCCACCGGAGTTGATCCAGTGGCGCGGTTTATCAAACGGGTAATAGAGGGCGGCAAACATCTGGTGCTGGCCCACGTCTGAGGTTACGTACGCCTCACCTTTCGTCAGTCGCCACACCGCTTCGATGACCGCCTGCGGCTTAATGTTTTCGCTCTGCGTGTCATATTTCAGGCACTGACGCGCGCGCCACTGTTCAATCTGCTGCCACCAGTCGCGGATCTCATCCAGTGGCTGCGGCTGCGTTCTTCCTGGGCCAGCAGATCCAGCATTTGTTCCAGAACCTGACGGGCATCGCCGACGATCGGCACATCAGCCGACACCGTTTTGGAAATGGACGTCGGATCGATATCAATGTGCAGCACGGTGGCGTTCGGGCAATACTTCGCCAGATTGTTGGTGGTGCGATCGTCAAAACGCACGCCGACGGCAAAGATCACATCGGAGTGATGCATCGTCATGTTGGCTTCATAGGTACCGTGCATACCCAGCATCCCCAGCGCCTGACGATGGGTGGCAGGGAATGCCCCCAGCCCCATCAATGACGATGCAACTGGCAGGTTAAGTTTTTCAATGAGTTCACGAAGCTGGACTTCGCAGGCAGAGTTGATCGCCCCGCCACCGACATAGACAACCGGTTTTTTGGCTGCCAGCAGCGTTTGCAATGCCCGCTTGATCTGACCTTTATGCCCCTGCGTTGTTGGGTTATAAGAGCGCATGCTGACCGACTCCGGCCAGACATAGGGCAGCTTGTTTGCCGGGTTCAGGATATCTTTAGGCAGATCGACCACCACCGGTCCGGGACGTCCGCTCGACGCCAGCCAGAAGGCTTTTTTCAGTACGCCGGGAATGTCTTCTGTTTGCTTGACCAGGAAGCTGTGCTTCACAACGGGACGCGAAATCCCGACCATGTCGCACTCCTGAAACGCATCGTAGCCTATCAGCGAGGTTGCCACCTGCCCGGAGAGGATCACCAGCGGGATAGAGTCCATATACGCCGTCGCAATACCGGTAATGGCGTTTGTCGCGCCAGGGCCGGACGTGACCAAGACCACGCCCACTTCACCCGTCGCACGCGCCAGGCCGTCGGCCATGTGCACCGCCGCCTGCTCGTGACGTACCAGAACATGGTCAATGCCCCCTACCGTATGCAGCGCATCATAAATATCCAGGACCGCGCCGCCGGGGTAGCCGAACACTTGCTTTACGCCCTGATCGATCAGCGACCGGACGACCATTTCCGCGCCAGACAACATCTCCATGCTTTGCCTCCAGGCATTTTGTTATAGACGGACTGCCGAATTCATTTCCGCACCGTCTTACGATTGGGATAAACCAATCTTATATTTTGCAGAGTGTTCTTTACCTTAACCGCTCGTTATGAGGCAGGCAATTAGCAAACCCGGGGAGATAAACGGTGCGTAAAGCAGAAAAAGCAGCCGTTAACTGAAGATATGGTTAATTCCTCTGGGAATAGAGGATGGGGTGATAAATCATCACTGAAAAGCGCGACAATGCAGGAAATCATCTATTTTTGCGTGCCGCAGAGCAGCCTGAAAAAAAGCACCGCAGAACAAAATAGCAATTATCTAAAAGAACTCAGGATAAATCACATAAACCAATGCGATTTACCCTGATGCGTTTACCGGCGACAGATGCCAACCAGCAGCTCTTCCATCCACTGATGTCCTTTATCCCGGCCCGCCGCTTCATGCCAGGAAAGATAACAGGTACGGCTATTTAGCTTGAGCGGCAGAGGCAAAATTTGCAGATTTAAAGGGTCAGAAAACTCTTCTGCCAGCCAGCGCGGCGCAATCGCCACCAGCTGTGTCTGTGAGACCACGTTTAATACGCTGACCATAGCCATGCCCTGATAAGCCACGCTTGCCTGTTTATCCGCAGTGTCATACCACGGCAGGCTAAAGGAAGCATATCTGTCGAGTGCAACAACGGCATGCTGCTCGTTATAAACATCGTTTTCGCGCAGCGGAGAATTCAGGCGTGGGTGTTTTTTACTGGCGACCAGAACCATTTCATCTTTAAACAGCGGCACACAGGAAAATTCTGGACGACGGAACTCTTCATACCCCAGAACGAATTCAATCTCCTGATAGCGTAACTGATGCTCTGTACTTTGATTCAGGGATGATTTAAAAACCAGATTGATATTTGGCGCGATCTCTTCAACTTTATTATAAATAATCGACGTTAAATAATTATCTAATGGACTGCAGACACAAAGATGAAATACGCGCTCGCTGCTTAAAGGTTCAAAGCCCGAGCCCGGCAGCTCGTTTTGTACCAGCTGCAACGCCTGACGGATTGAGCCAAACAGCTGGAATGCGCGCGCAGTAGGCTGGATCCCCCTTCCGTAACGAACAAACAATTCGTCGTTAAACATGACCTTAAGCCTGGCAACGGCATTACTCACAGCAGGTTGTGACATCCCCAACGCCTGGGCCGCGCGGGTGATATTCTGTTCCTGCATGACAGCATCAAACACCGTCAGAAGATTAAGATCCACCGTGCGTAACTGCGGTTTAATCCCATCAGTAGCTTGAGGTTGTTTAATATTATTTTCTGGCACTTCTGACTCCACTGTCACGCTACACTCCCTTTGCTCTCGTACGGTAATAATCTCGAAAAATATGATTTATCATGCAAATACCATCATTGAAAGAGAAGCATTTAAAATTCAGAATATATAAAGACGCTATAAAAACGAAAAGAAAATAGCGCAAATGATATGTTTGACTTTAGGATTTAAATGAAACCATAAACCAAGCAAATACACAATGACCGCCAGATTAATGATATTTTTAACTATTATCAAACAGTTATCGCAACCGTCATCTGATGATAAAGATAACAGCCATCCATTCCATAACGCAAAGCGTAAAAGGGTTGTTCTGTAAATTTATCTTTAAATTAGTGATTGTCCACTAAAAAATACTTCAATAGTAATTCGCACGAAATACGCATTTCAAAATTATATTTATTTATTTCTAACTTTTCTACGGTAAAACCAGAATTAGACAATTAGTCGGCTGGCAAAAGCCAAAACCAGCACAATTAGCTAAAGTAAAATCCAGCCCGTTCCGCCCGTCGGGTCCGTTTTCATCGTCAGGGGTTGACATCAACTGCCGTATCCAGTACCACTAAAAGCATATTGAATTTAACGGAGCACGATTCATGATTCGCACCATTCGTTTCACCGGTCTACTACTACTAAACGCATCTCTTGTGCGCGGTAGACTGGCGGGCGAAATTCAGCGTTGAATCGTCACCAGTAAGACAGAAAACCCGCGCCACTGCGCGGGTTTTTTTATGCTCGTAGCAAGGCGCCCTAAGACTGACAAGGACCTAACCCATGAGCCAGCAAGTCATTATTTTCGATACTACTTTACGTGACGGTGAACAGGCATTACAGGCAAGCCTGAGTGTAAAAGAGAAACTGCAGATCGCGCTGGCGCTCGAACGTATGGGTGTCGACGTGATGGAGGTCGGCTTCCCGGTCTCGTCTCCGGGTGATTTCGAATCCGTCCAGACCATCGCCCGCACCATTAAAAACAGCCGCGTATGCGGCCTGGCGCGCTGTGTAGAAAAAGATATCGACGTTGCCGCCGAGTCACTGAAAGTCGCCGAAGCGTTCCGTATCCATACCTTTATTGCCACCTCGCCCATGCACATCGCCACCAAGCTGCGCAGCACGCTGGATGAGGTGATTGAACGCGCGGTGTACATGGTCAAACGCGCACGCAACTACACCGATGACGTTGAATTCTCCTGTGAAGATGCAGGCCGTACGCCAATCGACGATCTGGCGCGCGTGGTCGAAGCCGCCATCAACGCCGGTGCCAAAACCATCAACATCCCGGACACCGTCGGCTACACCATGCCGTTTGAGTTCGCCAACATCATCACCGGCCTGTATGACCGCGTACCGAACATTGATAAAGCCATTATCTCCGTCCACACCCACGATGATTTGGGTCTGGCCGTGGGCAATGCCATCGCCGCCGTCCACGCCGGGGCGCGTCAGGTTGAAGGCGCGATGAACGGTATCGGCGAACGCGCGGGCAACTGTTCGCTGGAAGAAGTGATCATGGCGATCAAAGTGCGCAAAGACATCATGGACGTGCACACCCGCATCAATCACAACGAAATCTGGCGCACCAGCCAGACCGTCAGCCAGATTTGCAACATGCCCATTCCGGCTAACAAAGCGATTGTCGGCACTGGCGCCTTCGCGCACTCCTCCGGTATTCATCAGGATGGCGTGCTGAAGAACCGTGAAAACTACGAAATTATGACCCCGGAATCCATCGGCCTGAACCAGGTCCAGTTGAACCTGACCTCCCGTTCCGGTCGCGCGGCAGTGAAGCACCGCATGGAAGAGATGGGTTATAAGGACAGGATTACAACATGGATCAGCTGTACGACGCGTTCCTGAAGCTGGCCGACAAAAAAGGCCAGGTGTTCGACTATGACCTGGAAGCGCTGGCCTTCATTAACAAACAGCAGGAAGAGCCAGAGCACTTCCGTCTGGATTACTTCAACGTGCAGTCCGGCTCCAGCGACATCGCCACCGCCTCGGTCAAGCTGGCCTGCGGCGATGAAATTAAAGCCGAGGCCGCCAACGGTAACGGCCCTGTCGATGCCATCTACCAGGCCATCAACCGCGTCACCGAGTACGACGTTGAGCTGGTGAAATATGACCTGAGGGCCAAAGGCCACGGCAAAGATGCGCTGGGCCAGGTCGATATCGTTGTCACCTACAATGGCCGCCGCTTCCACGGCGTGGGTCTGGCGACCGATATCGTTGAATCCTCCGCGAAAGCGATGGTGCACGTGCTGAACAACATCTGGCGCGCCGCCGAAGTCGAAAAAGAGTTGCAACGCAAAGCTCAGAATAAAGAGAACAACAAGGAAACCGTGTAATGTCGAAGAATTACCATATTGCTGTGTTACCGGGCGACGGTATTGGTCCGGAAGTGATGGCACAGGCGCTGAAAGTACTGGAAGCCGTTCGCGCGCGTTTTGCGATGAAAATCACCACCAGCCACTACGACGTGGGCGGTATTGCGATTGATAACCACGGTACGCCGCTGCCGAAAGCGACCGTGGAAGGCTGCGAAAATGCCGATGCCGTGCTGTTTGGTTCCGTCGGTGGCCCGAAATGGGAACACCTGCCGCCGGCAGAGCAGCCAGAGCGCGGCGCGCTGCTGCCGCTGCGTAAACATTTCAAACTGTTCAGTAACCTGCGTCCGGCGAAGCTGTACCAGGGTCTGGAAGAGTTTTGCCCGCTGCGCGCCGATATCGCCGCCAACGGTTTCGACATTCTGTGCGTACGTGAACTGACCGGCGGGATCTACTTCGGCCAGCCAAAGGGCCGCGAAGGCAGCGGCCAGCACGAGAAAGCGTTCGATACCGAGGTGTATCACCGTTTCGAAATCGAACGTATCGCCCATATCGCGTTTGAGTCGGCGCGCAAACGCCGCCATAAAGTGACCTCCATTGATAAAGCGAACGTGCTGCAGTCTTCCATTCTGTGGCGCGAGATCGTCAGTGAAGTCGCTAAGCAGTACCCGGACGTTGCGCTGTCGCACATGTACATCGACAACGCGACCATGCAGCTGATTAAGGATCCGTCCCAGTTTGACGTGCTGCTGTGCTCCAACCTGTTCGGCGATATCCTCTCCGACGAGTGCGCGATGATCACCGGCTCGATGGGCATGCTGCCGTCCGCCAGCCTGAATGAAGAAGGCTTTGGTCTGTACGAACCGGCGGGCGGCTCCGCGCCGGATATCGCCGGCAAAAACATCGCCAACCCGATTGCGCAGATCCTCTCCGCTGGCCCTGCTGCTGCGCTACAGCCTGGATGCGGGCGATGCGGCAACCGCAATTGAAAACGCCATTAACCGGGCGTTAGAAGAAGGCGTCCGTACCGGTGATTTAGCCCGCGGCACGGCGGCAGTCAGTACCGATGAAATGGGCGACATCATTGCCCGCTATGTCGCTGAAGGGGTGTAATCATGGCTAAGACGTTATACGAAAAGTTGTTTGATGCGCACGTTGTGTACGAAGCGCCAAACGAAACCCCACTGCTGTATATCGACCGTCATCTGGTGCACGAAGTGACCTCTCCGCAGGCATTTGACGGCCTGCGCGCGCACAAGCGCCCGGTACGTCAGCCGGGTAAAACCTTCGCGACGATGGATCACAACGTTTCCACCCAGACCAAAGACATTAATGCCTCGGGTGAGATGGCGCGTATCCAGATGCAGGAGCTGATTAAGAACTGCAATGAATTTGGCGTTGAGCTGTACGACCTGAACCATCCGTATCAGGGCATCGTCCACGTGATGGGCCCTGAGCAGGGGATTACCCTGCCGGGCATGACCATCGTCTGCGGTGACTCCCATACCGCAACACACGGCGCGTTTGGCGCTCTGGCGTTCGGGATTGGCACCTCAGAGGTTGAACACGTTCTGGCGACGCAGACCCTGAAGCAGGGCCGTGCCAAAACGATGAAGATTGAAGTGAAGGGCAAAGCGGCACCTGGCATTACCGCGAAAGATATCGTGCTGGCGATTATCGGTAAAACCGGCAGCGCAGGCGGTACCGGCCACGTCGTTGAGTTCTGCGGCGACGCTATTCAGGCGCTGAGCATGGAGGGTCGCATGACCCTGTGCAACATGGCCATTGAGATGGGTGCCAAAGCCGGGCTGGTCGCGCCAGATGAAACGACCTTCAACTATGTGAAGGGCCGTCTGCACGCGCCGAAGGGGCAGGATTTTGACGACGCGGTAGCCTACTGGAAAACCCTGAAAACCGACGACGGGGCAACGTTTGATACCGTTGTCACGCTGCAGGCAGAAGAGATTGCCCCTCAGGTGACCTGGGGGACCAACCCGGGTCAGGTGATTTCCGTCAACGACACCATTCCCGATCCGGCTTCCTTCGCCGATCCGGTCGAGCGCGCCAGTGCGGAAAAAGCGCTGGCCTATATGGGGCTGAAGCCCGGCGTGCCGTTGACCGACGTGACCATTGATAAGGTGTTTATCGGCTCCTGCACCAACTCCCGTATCGAAGATTTGCGTGCGGCGGCAGAGATCGCCAAAGGCCGTAAAGTCGCGCCGGGCGTGCAGGCGCTGGTGGTTCCAGGCTCCGGTCCGGTGAAAGCCCAGGCGGAAGCCGAAGGTCTGGATAAGATCTTTATCGAAGCCGGCTTCGAGTGGCGCCTGCCTGGCTGCTCCATGTGCCTGGCCATGAACAACGATCGCCTGAATCCGGGCGAGCGCTGTGCCTCCACCAGCAACCGTAACTTTGAAGGCCGTCAGGGCCGCGGTGGGCGCACCCATCTGGTCAGCCCGGCAATGGCCGCCGCTGCGGCAGTCACCGGTCATTTCGCCGACATTCGCAGCCTGAAATAAGGAGACAATCATGGCAGAGAAATTTACCCAACATACCGGCCGGGTTGTCCCGCTGGACGCCGCCAACGTCGATACTGACGCCATTATTCCGAAACAGTTTCTGCAGAAGGTGACGCGTACCGGTTTTGGCGCGCACCTGTTCAACGACTGGCGCTTCCTGGACGACAAAGGCGAAGAGCCTAACCCGGAATTCGTGCTGAACTTCCCGGAATACAAAGGCGCATCCATTTTGCTGGCGCGCGAAAACTTTGGCTGCGGCTCCTCGCGCGAGCATGCGCCCTGGGCGCTGACCGACTACGGCTTTAAAGTGGTGATTGCGCCGAGCTTCGCGGATATCTTCTACGGCAACAGCTTCAACAACCAGCTGCTGCCGGTGACGCTGAGCGATGAGCAGGTCGATGAGTTGTTCGCGCTGGTTAAGGCCAATCCGGGCATGTCGTTTGAAGTGGATCTGGAAGCGGAGGTGGTGAAAGCCGGCGGGAAAACCTACAGCTTCAGCATTGATGCCTTCCGCCGTCACTGCATGCTGAACGGTCTGGACAGCATTGGTTTGACGCTGCAGCACGAAGACGCCATCGCCGCTTACGAAAGCAAACAACCTGCGTTTATGGGCTAAAGGCAGACTGCTTGCCGGATGGCGCTAACGCTTATCCGGCAGGCAAATAAAAATCACACATCCTTCACCCGGCAGGTCAGCCCCAGCGCCACCACCGAAATCGCCGCAATCATCCAGTAAACCGACCCATGCCCAAAACTTTGCGCCAGCGCCCCCTGAATCACCCCGGCCAGAATCACCCCGGTTGAAATACTGTTGGTAAAAAGCGTGGTCGCCGAGCCGGCACGCCCCGGCATTAAATCCTGAAACCAGAGCATGCCGATCCCGGCAACGATGCCGATAAACACCGCATTAAACAGCTGCAGCGCCAGCAGCGCTTCACGCGAATGGAAAAGGATCAGCCCCGCGTAGAACAGCACCCCGGCCGCCACGGCGACGATCATCATCCGACGCTTTCCCAAAGCGCTTTACGTAATATCCCGCCAGAATCATCGCCGGGATTTCCAGCCCGGCAGCGGTCCCCATTAAGATCCCCGCGAGCTTGTCCGGCAGGCCCAGATCGCTGCTGATCCACAGCGGCATGTCGATGATGTACATGGTGTTGCAGGTCCACATCAGCGTGGAGGCAATAAACAGCATGCGGACGTTCTTGTCCTGCCAGCCGCTCACCTGGGTGACTGCGGTTTATCGGCGGGCTGTGCCACGCGCGCCACGGACGGCAGCGCAGAAGGCAATCAGCACCAGGCTGATGACAAAAATCCCGGCCGCGATGGTGAACATGGCGGTAAAGCCGTAGTTCAACGCCAGCATGAAGGCCAGCGGCGGGCCAATGACCCACGCCAGCGAGAGCTGGGCACGCATCACCGAGCTGAACATCACCACTTCCCGCGCCGAGTTATCCGCATATTCACGGGCCAGCGCGAACAGCTGCGGCATGGCGGTGTTCGCCAGTGACGCCAGCAGCACGCCGCAGGTAATGAGCGTCAGATAATGACGGTTAAAGGCGAAGAGCAGCGCGTTGCCCACCGCCATGGTGCAGCAAAAGAGGATCAGCCTGCGGCGATCGCCCTGGCTGTCCGATCGTTTCGCCAGCGCGAGGCTGACCAGGATCCCGGCAATCGCGTTAACGGTATAAAACAGCCCCACCCAAAACGGCTGCGCCCCCACCTCGCGGCTGAGAAACAGGCTCAGCGTCGGCGCCTGCAGCGCCCCCGCCACGCCCATCATAAAGGCCACCAGCATAAAAGCGGCATACACGCCGTTCAGGCGTCGCCCCATCGTCATCAACCACAGCATGCGCAAGTCCTTGTGAAAGCGAATCGAAATTGGGTGAAAGAATAAACGAAAAAAGCCAGCAAAAACATTTTGCTGGCGGGTGATAAGCACCAATACTCAGTCACACATGATGGAGGCGAGTCAGCGAGATCGGCCGGTTGTAACGTCCCACTGCATCAGTTCTTCCAACATTTTCAGCCGTTGCTCTGCACACTGGCGGGCCAGCCAGGACGCATCCTTCGTGTCGCTGAAAAGTACTGCTGATAAAACTGACGTGCGGTAGACCTCTTCATAACACCTCCTCGCTTCATCGAGGAGAATTATTGGCCTAATATAGGGATAAATAAATTGCTGAGTTTTTGTCAGGAGTTCCCCTTTTATGCCTTCCGGTCGTCTGCAACAACAGTTTATCCGCCTCTGGCAGTGCTGCGAGGGGAAATCGCAGGAAACCACGCTCAACGAGCTGGCTGACCTGCTTAGCTGTTCCCGCCGTCATATGCGCACGCTGCTCAACACCATGCAGCAGCAGGGCTGGTTGACCTGGGAAGCGGAAGCGGGGCGCGGCAAACGCTCGCGTCTGACCTTCCTCTATACCGGGCTGGCGCTGCAGCAGCAGCGGGCGGAAGATCTGCTGGAGCAGGACCGCATCGATCAGCTGGTCCAGCTGGTGGGCGACAAAGCCGCCGTGCGCCAGATGCTGGTTTCCCATCTCGGACGCAGCTTTCGTCAGGGCCGACACATCCTGCGGGTGCTCTACTATCGCCCAATGAAAAATCTGTTGCCCGGCACGGCGTTACGGCGCTCTGAAACCCATATGGCCCGGCAAATCTTCAGCGGGCTGACGCGCATAAATGAGGAAAACGGGGAACTGGAAGCGGATATCGCGCACCACTGGCAGCAGCTTTCCCCGCTCCACTGGCGCTTTTTTTTACGCCCCGGCATCCACTTTCACCACGGCCGCGAGCTGGAGATGCACGACGTCATCGCCTCTCTGGAACGCGCCCGCAGGCTGCCGCTCTACTCGCATATCTCGCGCATCCACTCCCCCACGGCCTGGACGCTGGATATTGAGCTGTCGCAGCAGGATAAGTGGCTTCCCTGGCTGCTGGGCTATGTGCCGTCGATGATTTTGCCCGGCGAGTGGGAATCGATGAACAATTTTGCCAGCCTGCCGATTGGCACCGGGCCCTACGCCGTGTCCCGCAATAACAGCAACCAGCTGAAAATCCGCGCGTTCGATGACTACTTTGGCTATCGGGCGCTGATCGACGAAGTGAACGTCTGGGTATTGCCGGATCTCAATGAAGACCTGAGCTGCGGGCTGACGCTGGAAGGCCCCACCACGGGAGAAAAAGCCGTGGAGAGCCGCCTGGAGGAGGGATGCTACTATCTCCTGTTTGACCGCCGCACCCACCGCGGGGCAAACCAGGCCGTCCGCAAGTGGGTCAGCCACGTGTTGTCCCCTTCCAATCTGATCTACCATGCGGAAGAGCGCAGTACCAGACATACTGGTTCCCGGCGTACGGCCTGCTTCCGCGCTGGCACCACGCCCGCCCGTCGCACTGCGACAAACCCGCAGGGCTGGAGTCCATCACCCTGACCTACTACCGCGAGCACGTCGAGCACGAGGCGCTCTCCCGTATCATGAGCGACTTACTGGCAGAACAGGGGGTAAAACTTCACGTACAAAGGAAGTGGACTATGACGAATGGCATCAGGGGGAGATCGACCAGCGATATCTGGCTCAACAGCGCCAACTTTACCCTGCCGCTCGATTTCTCGCTCTTTGCCCACCTGTATGAAGTGCCGCTGATCCAGCACTGCATCGACCGTGACTGGCAGGCCGCGGCTGCCCAGTGGCGCGCGGGCGAGATGAATCTTGCCGCGTGGTGCCAGCAGCTGCTGGCCGAGCAGGCGATCGTGCCGTTGATCCACCACTGGCTGATGATCCAGGGCCAGCGCAGCATGCGCGGCCTGCGGATGAACACCCTGGGCTGGTTTGATTTTAAATCCGCCTGGTTTGCGCCGCCGGAGCCATAACGCTTTCGTAATATTCACCAAATCATTACAATAGCGCCGTTCTCAACGGGGTGCTGCATCAAAGACGTGCGCTGAGATAATACCCGTCGAACCTGATCCGGATAACGCCGGCGAAGGGATTTGAGGCTGTCGCTCAAAATCCTTTGCCACCCAACTTTGAGGTGCAAAGTGTTAAAAAAGTTCATTGCCCCTGCTGCTGCTGATTGCCGCTGCCCGCTTTTGCCAAACCCGTCCTGACGGTCTACACCTACGACTCCTTCTCCGCCGACTGGGGCCCCGGCCCGGTAGTCAAAAAAGCCTTTGAAGCCGACTGCAACTGCGAGCTGAAGTTCGTGGCGCTGGAAGATGGCGTTTCGCTGCTCAACCGTCTGCGCATGGAAGGGAAAAACAGCAAGGCCGACGTGGTGCTCGGGCTGGATAACAACCTGCTGGAAGCCGCCACGCAAACCAAACTGTTTGCCAAAAGCGGCGTCGCGGCGGATGCCGTTAACGTGCCTGGCGGCTGGAAGAACGACACCTTTGTGCCGTTCGACTACGGCTACTTCGCCTTCGTTTACGACAAAAACAAGCTGAAAAACCCGCCGAAAAGCCTGAAAGAGCTGGTGGAAAGCGACCAGAAATGGCGCGTGATTTATGAAGATCCGCGTACCAGCACGCCGGGCCTGGGTCTGCTGCTGTGGATGCAAAAAGTCTACGGCGATAAAGCGCCGGAAGCGTGGCAGAAGCTGGCAGCCAAAACCGTGACCGTGACCAAAGGCTGGAGCGAAGCCTATGGCCTGTTCCTGAAAGGGGAAAGCGATCTGGTGCTGAGCTACACCACCTCCCCCGCCTACCACCTTATCGCCGAGAAGAAAGATAACTACGCCGCCGCAGAATTTGCGGAAGGGCACTATCTGCAGGTGGAAGTCGCCGCGCGCACCGCCGCCAGCAAACAGCCGGAGCTGGCCGAGAAGTTCCTGAAGTTTATGGTTTCACCGGCATTCCAGAATGCCATTCCCACCGGCAACTGGATGTATCCGGTCACCAACGTTGCGCTGCCTGCAGGTTTTGATACAGCTGACCAAACCGAAAACCTCGCTGGAGTTTACGCCGCAGCAGGTCGCCGCGCAGCGTGCAGCATGGGTAAGTGAATGGCAACGCGCCGTCAGCCGCTGATTCCCGGCTGGTTGCTCCCCGGCTGCTCACCGCCGCCACGCTGATGGTGGCGGTCAGCGCTGGGCGCTTTTCTGGCGCTGTGGTTTAACGCGCCGGAGAGCGACCTGCTCGGCCTCTCTGGCACGACAGCTACCTCTGGCACGTGATCCGGTTCTCCTTCTGGCAGGCGTCTCTCTCTGCCCTGCTGTCGGTGCTCCCGGCGATTTTCCTGGCACGCGCCCTGTATCGGCGGCGTTTCCCCGGCAGGCTGGCGCTGCTGCGCCTGTGCGCCATGACGCTGATCCTGCCCGTGCTGGTGGCGGTATTCGGCATTCTGAGCGTTTACGGTCGCCAGGGCTGGCTGGCTTCGCTGTTCGGCCAGCTTGGTCTGGAATGGTCATTTCTCGCCTTACGGCCTGCAGGGCATCCTGCTGGCGCACGTCTTTTTCAATATGCCGATGGCAACGCGCCTGCTGCTGCAGGCGCTGGAGAACATTCCCGGCGAACAGCGCCAGCTTGCCGCCCAGCTCGGCATGCGCGGCTGGTCGTTCTTCCGCTTTGTCGAATGGCCGTGGCTGCGCCGCCAGCTTCCGCCCGCAGCGGCATAATCTTCATGCTCTGCTTTGCCAGCTTTGCCACCGTGCTGTCGCTGGGCGGCGGGCCGCAGGCCACCACCATTGAGCTGGCGATTTACCAGGCGCTGAGTTACGACTACGATCCCGGCCGCGCCGCACTGCTGGCGATGGTGCAGATGGCGTGCTGCCTTGGCCTGGTGCTGTTGAGCCAGCGGCTGAGTAAAGCCATTCCCGCTGGCAGTCATCAAATAACCGGCTGGCGCGATCCGCAGGACAGCCTGCACAGCCGCGTCACCGATTTTATCCTGATCGGGCTGGCGCTGCTGCTGCTGCTGCCGCCGCTGCTGGCCGTTATCGTTGACGGCCTCAATATGAGTCTGCTGAAAGTGCTGGGCGAACCGGTCCTCTGGCAGGCCACAGCCACCTCGCTGCGCATCGCGCTGGCTGCCGGGTTACTGTGCGTCATGCTGACCATGATGCTGCTGTGGAGCAGCCGTGAGCTGTACGCCCGCCAGCAGACAAAGGCCGGACAGGCGCTGGAGCTGAGGGGCATGCTGATTCTGGCGATGCCGGGGATTGTGCTGGCAACGGGCTTCTTTCTGCTGTTCAACAGCACCATCGGCCTGCCGGAAAGCGCCGACGGCATCGTGATTTTCACCAACGCCCTGATGGCCATCCCTTACGCACTCAAAGTGCTGGAAAACCCGATGCGCGACGTCAACGGCCGCTACAGTTTGCTGTGCCAGTCGCTGGGCATGCAGGGCTGGCAGCGGCTGAGGGTGGTGGAACTGCGCGCGCTAAAACGTCCGCTGGCGCAGGCGCTGGCGTTTGCCTGCGTGCTGTCGATTGGCGATTTTGGGGTGGTGGCGCTGTTCGGCAATGACGATTTCCGCACGCTGCCGTACTGGCTCTATCAGCAAATCGGCTCTTATCGCAGTCAGGACGGCGCGGTCACCGCGCTGTTACTGCTGCTGCTGTGCTTTGCCTTATTTACCGTTATCGAAAAACTTCCGGGGCGTGATGTTAAAACTGACTGATGTAACCTGGCTTTATCAGCATCTGCCGATGCGCTTCACCCTCTCCGTGCGCCAGGGAGAGATGATCGCCGTGCTTGGCCCAAGCGGCGCCGGGAAAAGCACCTTGCTGAATCTGATTGCCGGTTTTCTGACCCCGGCGAGCGGCACAATAACCATTGCAGACAACGATCATACCCACACGCCGCCGGCGCAACGTCCGGTCTCAATGCTGTTTCAGGAGAACAACCTGTTTACCCACCTGACGGTGCGGCAAAACATCGCGCTGGGGCTGAATCCGGGGCTGAGGCTGAACGGCGAACAGCAGCAAACGCTGCGCCAGATCGCCGAAACCATGGGGCTGGAAGCATTACTGGATCGGCTGCCGGGCGAGCTGTCCGGCGGCCAGCGTCAGCGCGTGGCGCTGGCCCGTTGTCTGGTGCGCGAGCAGCCGATGCTGCTGCTGGATGAGCCGTTCTCGGCGCTCGATCCGGCGCTGCGCCAGGAGATGCTGGCGCTGGTGCAGGAGGTCTGCCAGCGCCAGCAGCTGACGATGCTGATGGTGTCGCACAGCATCGAAGATGCCGCACGCATCGCCGCACGCTCGGTGGTGGTTGCCGAGGGGCGCATTTTGTGGGATGGGAAAACAGAAGAACTGCTGAGCGGAAAAGCAACGGCCTCTGGGCTATTGGGTATTAAACCGGCCGGTCAAACCAGTGACCCGCCCCCGGACTCACAACTTTCAACAGGATCTCACCGTACACTGGCATCAGCGGGTGACGAATCAGCGCCACCAGCGCCACCACCGCCACACCCAGCGTCAGCGGGGCCAGCCAGAGCAGGCGAGTACGCGGGAGGTAGCGTGTCAGGCGATCGACACTCGCCTTCGCGCTGCGCCACAGCCGCCAGCAGAGCCATGCCGCCAGCCACAGCAGCACCGCCGTGCCCAGCAGCAGCCACTTAAACTCACCGCTTTGCATACCGTCAGGAATATCGATGGCCGCACCCGCCAGGATCCCCGGCAGGAAGTAGAACGGCGGCCAGAAGACGCAGCCGATAATGTTCGGCACCACGAATTTCGCACCGGCAGATCCAGCATCCCGGCCACCATCGGCACCAGCGGACGCGTTGGCCCGACAAAGCGGCCGACGAGGATGGTAAACATGCTGTGCTGATGCAGCGCATGCTCGGTCTTATCCAGCAGGGCTTTGTTCTTTTTCATGAACGACCAGCGGTGCAGCGGCGCTTTAAAGCGCCAGCCCAGCCAGAAGGAGATCCAGTCGCCCAGCAGGCAGCCGATAATCCCCGCCAGCCACGCCTGCCAGAAATTAACCTCGCCGCTGCCAATCAGCGCGCCAAGCCCCGCCATCATCACGGTGCCGGGCAGGATCAACCCGACCAGCGCCAGCGACTCCAGAAACGCCACCAGCGCCACGGCGATGAGCGAGTACATAACGGACTGGGTAATAAAGTGTTCCAGCAATGCCTGCATAACTATTCCGGTCAGAAAACGAATCAGCGATTCTGCTTAGCGCCCCGCACCGTGAACGTCAACCCATCAATTGTCTGAAAGTTTTACAGGTTATGTCGTATTGCCGAACCCTTTATTGCCTATCTTTTTTTACCGTTTATTCACATCCCGCGCGGAATTCGCTGGGGCTGGCGCCGGTGCATTTCTTAAATACCCGGGAAAAATAGAGCTGATCCTCAAAGCCCACATTGCGCCCCACGGTGGCGATGGGCATCCGGGTGGTGCTGAGCAGCAGCTTCGCCTGGCTGATGCGCTGATCCTCGCGCCAGCTCAACACGCTGACGCCCAGCTGCTGGCGGAACAGATGCGACAGCCGCGACGGTGACAGGCAGACGTGCTGGGCAACGCTGGCGATATCAAACTGGCTATCGGCCAGGTGGTCGCTGATGTACTGGCAGGCGTCGCGCACGCGGTTATCCAGCGGCGGGTTAAGCGACTCGTTAATCGCCTCCATCCGTCGCAGCAGCAGCTGCTCCAGCAGGTTAATCGCCAGCAGTTCAGCGTAACGCCCGCCGGCCTGCCCCGCCTCGATAATCTGCGCGAAAAGCTCGCGAAACTGCGCCAGATGCACCTCATCCGGGCGATAAAAACCGGTGTGCGCAAAAATCGCCGGCCAGGAAAGCCACTCCTGCCAGTAGGCGCGCGGACGGAAGTAGACCCACTGGTGATACCACTCTGTGGCATCCGGATGACGGCCGTAGTGGTGGATCTCCCCCGGCGGGAACAGCAGGATATCGCCGGGGCGGCAGACAAACTGCTGGTCGCCGTTTTTGATGATCCCTTCTCCCTCGCACGGTCAGGTTGAGGATATATCCCTTCATCCCCAGCGGTCGGTCGACGTAAAAGTCGAGATATCCTTCAGCCTCGATAGGGGTCAGTCCCGCCACAAGGTGCGCGTTAAACGAGTATCCCGGCAGCAGAGGATCGTTTTGCGTTTCGGCCATAGATTCAGTTCTCCCAAGGGTCCTCAAGGAAACCAATTGTCCATATCACTAAAAGCAGGTTAAAAATGGCCCGCGAAAAGATCCAAAAAGCATCACGCCGCTTTTACGTCCGCCATGTTTCAGCCTTTCCCCCTGATTTCTCCGCCTGAGCAGGCAGATAAGCAGTAACAAAAGTGTCTATAACTGCGGCAGAAATGTCCACATTGAATATTTGCACGGCGTCACACTTTCCGTTGTAACAGCAATTTAGTCCATAAGATTAGCGGATCCTGCCTGACGACTTTTGTCCCCAGTCTCTAATGTTCTTCCATACCTGTTTTTTCGATGGAGCAACACCATGGCAATTGCGATTGGCCTCGATTTTGGCAGCGATTCGGTTCGCGCGCTGGCAGTGGACTGTACGTCCGGCCAGGAGATAGCAACCAGCGTTGAGTGGTACCCGCGCTGGCAAGAGGGGCGCTACTGCGATGCGCCAAACAACCAGTTTCGCCACCACCCGCGTGACTACATCGAGTCGATGGAAGCGGCGATCAAAACCGTTCTGGCCGAACTGACCGACGCCCAGCGGGCGGAGATTGTTGGGATTGGCGTCGACAGTACCGGCTCCACGCCAGCCCCGGTGGATGCCGAAGGCCGCGTGCTGGCGCTGCGCCCGGAGTTTGCCGACAACCCGAACGCCATGTTCGTGCTGTGGAAAGACCACACCGCCGTGGAAGAGGCCGAAGCCATCACCCGGCTGTGCCATCAGCCCGGCAAAACGGACTACTCGCGCTACATCGGCGGGATTTATTCCAGCGAATGGTTCTGGGCCAAGATCCTGCACGTCACCCGTGCCGACGCGACCGTTGCGCAGGCTGCCGCGTCATGGGTTGAGCTGTGCGACTGGGTGCCTGCCCTGCTCTCCGGCACCACGCGTCCGCAGGATATCCGCCGCGGCCGCTGCAGCGCCGGGCATAAATCCCTGTGGCATGAAAGCTGGGGCGGCCTGCCTCCGGCCGCGTTCTTCGATGAGCTCGACCCGATCATCAACAAGAGCCTGACATACCCGCTGTTTACCGACACCTTCACCGCCGATATTCCCGTCGGCACCCTCTGTGCGGAGTGGGCGACGCGCCTGGGGCTGCCGCAAAACGTGGCGATCTCCGGCGGCGCGTTTGACTGCCATATGGGCGCCGTGGGCGCGGGCGCACAGCCCAACACGCTGGTCAAAGTCATCGGCACCTCCACCTGCGACATCCTGACGGCGGATAAAGCCACCGTCGGCGACCGCGCGGTGAAAGGCATCTGCGGCCAGGTTGACGGCAGCGTGGTGCCGGACTTCATCGGCCTGGAAGCCGGTCAGTCCGCGTTTGGCGATATCTACGCCTGGTTTGGTCGCGTGCTGGGCTGGCCGCTGGATCGACTGGCGGCGGCGCATCCTGAACTGAAAACCCAGATAGCCGAGAGCAAAAAGCAGCTTCTGCCGCAGCTCACCGACGCCTGGGCCAAAAATCCGTCTCTCGAACACCTGCCGGTGGTGCTGGACTGGTTTAACGGCCGTCGCACACCGTTTGCCAACCAGCGTCTGAAAGGGGTGATTACCGATCTCAACCTGGCGACCGACGCGCCCGCGCTGTTCGGCGGCCTGATTGCCGCAACGGCCTTTGGTGCCCGCGCCATTATGGAGTGCTTCACCGAGCAGGGCATCGACGTGAATAACGTGATGGCGCTGGGCGGCATCGCCCGTAAAAACCCGGTGATCATGCAGGCCTGCTGCGACGTGCTGAACCGTCCGCTGCAGATTGTGGCGTCCGATCAGTGCTGCGCGCTGGGCGCGGCGATTTTCGCCGCCGTCGCCGCGGGCGTCCATGCGGATATCCCCACCGCGCAGCAGCACATGGCGAGCGCCGTCGAAAACACCCTTCAGCCGCGTGCTCAGCAGGCACAACGCTTTGAACAGCTTTATCAGCGCTACCAGCAGTGGGCAAAAAGCGCCGAACTTCACTATCTCCCTGTCGCCGCCCCGGCCAAAAGCACCGCGGACACTACGGCAACCCTGACCCATTAAGGACACGATGATGACCATTTTTAATAACTATGAAGTGTGGTTTGTGATTGGCAGCCAGCATCTGTACGGACCGGAAGCGCTGCAGCAGGTGACGAAACACGCGGAGCACGTCGTTAACGCGCTGAACGCGGAAGCCAAACTGCCGTGCAAGCTGGTGCTGAAACCGCTGGGCACCACGCCGGATGAGATTACCCATATCTGCCGCGACGCCAACTACGACGATAAATGCGCCGGTCTGGTGGTGTGGCTGCACACCTTCTCACCGGCCAAAATGTGGATCAACGGCCTGTCTATCCTCAACAAACCGCTGCTGCAGTTCCATACCCAGTTCAACGCCTCCCTGCCGTGGGACAGCATCGACATGGACTTTATGAACCTGAACCAGACCGCGCACGGCGGCCGCGAGTTCGGCTTCATCGGCGCGCGTATGCGTCAGCAGCACGCGGTGGTCACCGGCCACTGGCAGGATGGCAAGGCGCAACAGCGCATCGGCTCCTGGATGCGTCAGGCGGTTTCCAAACAGGATACCCGCCACCTGAAAGTGGTGCGTTTTGGCGACAACATGCGTGAAGTGGCGGTCACCGACGGCGACAAAGTGGCCGCGCAGATCAAGTTTGGCTTCTCCGTGAATACCTGGGCCGTGGGCGACCTGGTGCAGGTGGTGAATGAAATCAGCGATGGCGACGTGAGCGCGCTGGTGGACGAGTACGAAAGCAGCTACCGCCTGACGCCTGCGGCACAGATTCACGGCGACAAGCGCCAGAACGTGCTGGATGCGGCGCGCATCGAACTGGGCATGAAGCGCTTCCTTGAAGAGGGCGGTTTCCACGCCTTTACCACCACCTTTGAAGATCTCCACGGTCTGAAACAGCTGCCGGGTCTGGCGGTACAACGTCTGATGCAGCAGGGCTACGGCTTTGCCGGCGAAGGCGACTGGAAAACTGCCGCTCTGCTTCGCATCATGAAGGTGATGTCGACCGGTCTGCAGGGCGGCACCTCCTTTATGGAGGACTACACCTACCACTTCGAGAACGGCAACGACCTGGTGCTCGGCTCGCACATGCTGGAAGTGTGCCCTTCCATCGCCGTAGAGGAGAAACCGATCCTCGACGTGCAGTACCTCGGCATCGGCGGTAAAGCCGATCCGGCGCGTCTGATCTTCAACACCCGCACGGGCCCGGCCATCAACGCCAGCCTGATCGATCTGGGCGATCGTTTCCGCCTGCTGGTGAACTGCGTCGATGCGGTTGAAACCCCGCACTCTCTGCCGAAACTGCCGGTCGCCAACGCCCTGTGGAAAGCACAGCCGGATCTGCCAACCGCGTCAGAAGCCTGGATCCTGGCCGGCGGCGCGCACCACACCGTCTTCAGCCACGCGCTGGATCTGAACGACATGCGTCAGTTCGCCGAGCTGCACGATATCGAGCTGACCGTCATTGATAACGATACCCGCCTGCCCGCCTTCAAAGACGCGCTGCGCTGGAACGAAGTCTATTACGGTTCAAAACGCTAACGCCAGAATGCCCGCGCCCGGTGGCACTGCGTTTACCGGGCCTACGGTTATCCCGTAGGCCGGATAAGCGAAGCGCCATCCGGCACTGCAGGAGACAAAAATGTTAGAAGATCTCAAACGTCAGGTGCTGGAAGCCAACCTGGCGCTGCCGAAACATAATCTGGTGACCCTGACCTGGGGCAACGTCAGCGCCGTTGACCGCGAAAAAGGCGTGTTCGTGATCAAGCCTTCCGGCGTCGATTACACGGTGATGACCGCGGACGATATGGTCGTTGTCAGCATCGAAACCGGTGAAGTGGTGGAAGGCAACAAAAAGCCGTCCTCCGATACGCCCACTCACCGCCTGCTCTATCGGTCTTTCCCGACCATCGGCGGCATCGTGCATACCCATTCGCGCCATGCCACCATCTGGGCGCAGGCGGGCCAGTCCATCCCGGCGACCGGCACCACCCACGCGGACTACTTTTACGGCACGATTCCCTGCACGCGTTTGATGACCGATGCGGAAATCAACGGCGAGTACGAGTGGGAAACCGGTAACGTGATTGTCGAAACCTTCGAAAAACAGGGAATCGACGCGGCGCAAATGCCCGGCGTGCTGGTACACTCTCACGGCCCGTTCGCCTGGGGGAAAAACGCGGAGGACGCGGTGCATAACGCCATCGTGCTGGAAGAGGTCGCCTATATGGGGATCTTCTGTCGCCAGCTGGCCCCGCAGCTGCCGGATATGCAGCAAACCCTGCTGGATAAACATTACCTGCGCAAGCACGGCGCGAAGGCCTACTACGGGCAGTAACCCCCCCCCCCGGCGCCGCCCCCCCCCCGCCCCCCAAAACCCCCAGCCCGGAAAAACCCACCCCCACCCGGCGAAACAGGCACTGTATAAAACCCCAGCATAACTGTATAAACCAGGCTATAATCAGGCCTGGTTTTGTTTTCTGGGATAACGGCGTGGCGCAGGCGCAAGAAGGCTTTTTACTGACCCGACACTGGCGGGATACGCCTCAGGGCACCGAGGTTGAATTCTGGCTGGCAACGGACAACGGCCCCCTGCACGTTACGCTACCGCCGCAGGAGTCCGTGGCCTTTATTCCAGAAGCGCACGTCGAAAAAGTACAGCTGCTGCGCGGTGAAAACGGCTGGCGCATCACCCCGCTTGAGCTGAAAGATTTCCACCGCCAGCCGGTTTACGGCCTCTACTGTCGCGCCCATCGTCAGCTGATGCGCCTGGAAAAGCTGCTGCGCGAAGGCGGCGTAACGCTCTACGAAGCCGATATCCGCCCGCCGGAGCGCTTTCTGATGGAGCGGTTTATCACCGCGCCGGTCTGGGTCGATGGCGAACCGCAGCGGCGACGCGCTGATCAACGCGCGCCTGAAGCCGAACCCGCACTACCGCCCGCCGCTGAAGTGGGTGTCGCTGGATATCGAAACCACCCGCCACGGCGAACTGTACTGCATCGGCCTGGAAGGCTGCGGCCAGCGGCAGGTCTATATGCTCGGGCCGGCAAACGGCGATGCGCGCAGGGGCTGGATTTCGATCTGGAGTATGTCGCCAGCCGCCCGCAGCTGCTGGAAAAGCTCAACGCGTGGTTTGCCGACGCACGATCCCGACGTCATCATCGGCTGGAACGTGGTGCAGTTCGACCTGCGCGTGCTGCAAAAACACGCCGAGCGTTACCGCATCCCGCTGACCCTTGGGCGCGGCAACAGCGAGCTGGAGTGGCGCGAGCACGGTTTTAAAAACGGCGTCTTCTTCGCCCAGGCCACCGGTCGCCTGATTATCGACGGCATCGAGGCGCTGAAGTCCGCCTTCTGGAACTTCTCCTCATTCTCCCTGGAAGCGGTGGCGCAGGAGCTGCTCGGCGAAGGCAAAGCCATCGACAACCCCTGGGACCGAATGGACGAGATCGACCGGCGCTTCGCCGAAGACAAACCCGCGCTCGCCACCTATAACCTGAAGGACTGCGAGCTGGTCACGCGCATCTTCCACAAAACCGAGATCATGCCGCTTCCTGCTGGAGCGCGCCACGGTCAACGGCCTTGCCGGTCGACCGGCACGGCGGCTCGGTTGCCGCCTTCAGCCACCTCTATTTTCCGCGCATGCACCGGGCAGGATACGTCGCCCCCAACCTCGGCGAGGTGCCACCGCAGGCAAGCCCCGGCGGCTACGTGATGGATTCCCGGCCAGGGCTGTACGATTCGGTGCTGGTGCTGGACTACAAAAGCCTCTATCCGTCGATCATCCGCACCTTCCTGATCGATCCGGTCGGGCTGGTGGAAGGCATGGCCCAACCGGATGCCGAGCACACAGCACCGAAGGCTTTCTCGGCGCACGCTTCTCGCGCGAGAAACACTGCCTGCCGGACATCGTCGGCCACATCTGGCACGGGCGCGATGAGGCCAAGCGCCAGGGCAACAAGCCGCTGTCGCAGGCGCTGAAGATCATCATGAACGCCTTTTACGGCGTGCTGGGCACCAGCGCCTGCCGCTTCTTCGACCCGCGGCTGGCGTCGTCGATCACCATGCGCGGCCACGAGATCATGCGCCAGACCAAAGCGCTGATTGAAGCCCAGGGCTATGACGTCATCTACGGCGACACCGACTCCACCTTCGTCTGGCTGAAGAAGGCGCACAGCGAAGAAGCGGCAGCGCGCATCGGTCAATCCCTGGTGGAACACGTCAACGCCTGGTGGGCCGCGTATTTGCAAAATGAGCGGGCTGGACAGCGCGCTGGAGCTGGAGTTTGAAACCCATTTCTGCCGCTTTCTGATGCCCACCATTCGCGGTACCGATCAGGGCAGCAAGAAGCGCTACGCCGGGCTGATTCAGGACGGCGACGAGCAGCGGATGGTGTTTAAAGGGCTGGAAACGGTGCGCACCGACTGGACGCCGCTGGCGCAGCAGTTCCAGCAAACGCTCTATCTGCGCGTGTTTCGCAATGAGCCGTATCAGGACTACGTGCGCGAGACGATCGCCAGCCTGATGGCGGGCGAACTGGACGAGCAGCTGGTGTACCGCAAGCGCCTGCGCCGCCCGCTGGCCGAGTACCAGCGCAACGTGCCGCCGCACGTGCGCGCCGCGCGCCTCGCCGATGAAGAAAACGTCCGCCGCGGCCGCGCGCCGCAGTATCAGAACCGGGGCACCATCAAATACGTCTGGACCATCAGCGGCCCGGAACCGGTGGATTATCAGCACTCGCCTCTCGATTACGAACACTATCTCACGCGTCAGCTTCAGCCGGTTGCCGACGGAATTTTCCCCTTCATCGACGACGATTTTGCTACACTGGTTACAGGGCAACTGGGGCTGTTTTAATGGCGCATTTGCATTAAAGCTGCACTTTTCAGGCTGTACGAATGTCACGTCATCCAGTACCATAGCGCCCTTCCTTTTTCTGGTCCCAATTTTGTTCGCGTCCGCCTCCCTTCAGGCGGCGATCGAACTATTGCCTGCAATTTAAGATTAGAGCCATATGCCTTTTACACTTGGTCAACGCTGGATCAGCGATACGGAAAGCGAACTTGGACTAGGAACCGTCGTTGCCATCGATGCGCGCATGGTTACCCTCCTTTTCCCTGCCACCGGTGAAAACCGCCTGTACGCCCGCAACGATTCCCCGGTAACCCGCGTGATGTTTAACCCGGGTGATACCGTGACCAGCCATGACGGCTGGCAGCTCAAGATTGAAGACGTAAAAGAAGAAAACGGACTGCTTGCCTACATCGGCACGCGCCTGGACACCCAGGAGACCGACGTCATCCTGCGCGAAGTGCTGCTCGACAGCAAGCTGGTGTTCAGCAAACCGCAGGATCGCCTGTTTGCCGGGCAAATCGACCGTATGGATCGCTTCGCGCTGCGCTATCGCGCGCGCAAGTACCAGAGCGAACAGTACCGCATGCCGTGGAGCGGCCTGCGCGGCCAGCGCACCAGCCTGATCCCGCACCAGCTGAACATCGCCCATGACGTGGGCCGCCGCCATGCGCCGCGCGTGCTGCTGGCGGATGAAGTCGGCCTCGGTAAAACCATTGAAGCGGGGATGATCCTGCATCAACAGCTGCTCTCCGGCGCCGCCGAACGCGTGCTGATCGTGGTGCCGGAAACCCTGCAGCACCAGTGGCTGGTGGAGATGCTGCGCCGCTTCAACCTGCGCTTCTCCCTGTTCGACGACGAACGCTACGCCGAAGCGCAGCACGACGCGGACAACCCGTTTGAAACCGAACAGCTGGTGATCTGCTCCCTGGACTTCGTGCGCCGCAACAAGCAGCGCCTTGAGCATCTGTGCGATGCCGAGTGGGATCTGCTGGTGGTCGACGAAGCGCACCACCTGGTCTGGAGCGAAGACGCGCCGAGCCGCGAATATCTGGCTATCGAGCAGCTTGCCGAGCGCGTGCCCGGCGTCCTGCTGCTGACCGCCACGCCGGAACAGCTGGGCCTGGAGAGCCACTTCGCCCGTCTGCGCCTGCTCGATCCAAACCGTTTCCACGACTTCGCGCAGTTTGTGGAAGAACAGAATAACTACCGTCCGGTGGCGGATGCCGTCGCCCTGCTGCTGGCGGGCAAGCGTCTTTCTAATGACGAACTCAACACCCTGAGCGATCTGATCGGCGAGCAGGATATCGAACCGCTGCTGCAGGCCGCCAACAGCGAGAGCGACAACGCGGAATCGCGCGCCAAGAGCTGATCGACATGCTGATGGATCGCCACGGCACCAGCCGCGTGCTGTTCCGTAACACCCGTAACGGCGTGAAAGGCTTCCCGAAACGCGAGCTGCACACAGTTAAACTGCCGCTGCCGACGCAGTATCAGACGGCGATCAAAGTCTCCGGCATTATGGGCGCGCGCAAAAAGTCAGGAAGAGCGCGCCCGCGACATGCTCTATCCGGAACAGATCTACCAGGAATTCGAAGGCGATACCGGCACCTGGTGGAACTTCGACCCGCGCGTGGAGTGGCTGATGGGCTACCTGACCGCGCACCGCTCCCGGAAAGGTGCTGGTGATCTGCGCCAAAGCGGCCACCGCGCTGCAGCTGGAGCAGGTCCTGCGCGAGCGCGAAGGCATTCGCGCCGCCGTGTTCCACGAAGGCATGTCCATCGTCGAACGCGACCGCGCCGCCGCGTGGTTTGGCGAAGAGGACAGCGGCGCGCAGGTTCTGCTGTGCTCGGAGATCGGCTCTGAAGGCCGTAACTTCCAGTTCGCCAGCCACCTGGTGATGTTCGATCTGCCGTTCAACCCGGATCTGCTGGAGCAGCGTATCGGCCGTCTGGACCGTATCGGTCAGGCGCATGATATTCAGATCCACGTGCCGTATCTGGAGAAAACCGCGCAGTCCGTGCTGGTGCGCTGGTTCCACGAAGGGCTGGATGCGTTTGAACATACCTGCCCGACGGGCCGCACCATTTACGATCAGGTGCACGGCGAGCTGATCGGCTATCTGGCCGCGCCGGAAAACACCGACGGGTTTGACGAGCTGATCAAGTCCTGCCGCGAGCAGCACGACGCGCTGAAAGCGCAGCTGGAACAGGGCCGCGACCGCCTGCTGGAGATCCACTCCAACGGCGGCGAAAAAGCGCAGGCGCTGGCAGAAAGCATTGCAGAGCAGGATGATGACACCAGCCTGATCAGCTTCGCCATGAACCTGTTCGATATCGTCGGCATCAACCAGGACGATCGCGGCGAGAACCTGATCGTCCTGACGCCGTCCGATCATATGCTGGTGCCGGATTTCCCGGGCCTGCCGGAAGATGGCTGTACCATCACCTTCGAGCGCGATGTGGCGCTGTCCCGCGAAGATGCGCAGTTCATCACCTGGGAACATCCGCTGATCCGCAACGGGCTGGATCTGATCCTCTCCGGCGATACCGGCAGCAGCACCATCTCCCTGCTGAAAAACAAGGCGCTGCCGGTCGGCACGCTGCTGCTGGAGCTGATCTACGTTGTGGAAGCGCAGGCGCCGAAACAGCTGCAGCTTACCCGCTTCCTGCCGCCGACGCCGGTCCGCCTGCTGCTGGATAAAAACGGCACGAACCTGGCCGGACAGGTCGAGTTCGAAAGCTTCAACCGCCAGCTGAGCGCGGTGAACCGCCATACCGGCAGCAAGCTGGTGAACGCGGTGCAGCAGGACGTGCACGCCATTCTGCAACAGGGCGAAACCCAGGTTGAGAGCGCAGCGCGCGCGCTGATTGATGCCGCACGCAGCGGAAGCCGACGAGAAACTGTCTGCGGAGCTGTCGCGTCTGGAAGCGCTGAAGGCGGTCAACCCTAACATCCGTGACGACGAGCTGGCGGCGATTGAAAGCAACCGTCAGCAGGTGCTGGAAAGCCTGAATCAGGCGAGCTGGCGTCTGGATGCCCTGCGTCTTATCGTTGTGACGCATCAGTAACCGGAGCGCAAGATGGTGATGGAGCCTTACAATCCGCCGCAGGATCCCTGGCTGGTCATTCTGTATCAGGATGAACACATTATGGTGGTCAACAAGCCCAGCGGCTTGTTGTCGGTGCCGGGGCGTCTGGATGAGCACAAAGACAGCGTGATGACGCGCATTCAGCGCGATTATCCGCAGGCGGAGTCCGTGCATCGCCTGGACATGGCCACCAGCGGCGTGATTGTGGTGGCGCTGAACAAAGCGGCCGAACGCGAGCTGAAGCGCCAGTTCCGCGAGCGCGAGCCGAAAAAGCAGTATGTCGCCCGCGTCTGGGGTCACCCGGCGCAGGCGGAAGGGCTGGTGGATTTACCGCTGATCTGCGACTGGCCGAACCGGCCGAAGCAGAAGGTGTGTTACGAAACCGGCAAAGCGGCGCAGACCGAGTATGAAGTGCTGGAGTACGCGCCGGATGATACCGCCCGCGTCCTGCTTAAGCCGATTACCGGTCGCTCGCACCAGCTGCGCGTGCATATGCTGGCCCTGGGTCATCCGATTCTGGGCGACCGGTTTTACGCGCCGCCGGAAGCGCTGGCGTTGGCGCCACGTCTGCAGCTGCACGCGGAAACACTGACCATCACCCATCCGGCCTTCGGCAACAGCGATGACGTTCAAAGCACCGGTAGATTTTTAATACTCTCCCCCGACCGCGCGCCGGGGGAGTATTACGCTTAGCGAAAACCCTTCTGCTCGCGATGATCAGTTCGTACGCCTTCTGAATTTCCTGCGCTTTTTGCTTCGCCATTTCCATCATCTCCGGCGGCAAGCCTTTCGCCACCAGCTTGTCCGGATGGTGTTCGCTCATCAGTTTACGGTAGGCACGTTTGATGGTGGTCGCATCGTCAGTCGGCTTCACGCCCAGCACGTTGCAGGCATCTTCCAGCGTCGGACCACGCTGCGCCTGCTGCCAGCCGCCCGCCGATACCGCCCGCCTGCTGCTGATAGAACCGCCGCCAAACTGCGCGCCGCCCTGCATCATGCGCAGGAACTGGTCGAACTGCAGACGGGAGATGCCCAGCTCCTCCGCAATGACGTACAACACCTCGCGTTCATTGGGGTGCAGCGAGCCGTCGGCGAAGGCCGCCTGGATTTGAATTTCCAGAAACATCCGAATCAAATCGAAACGGCCAAAACAGATGCTGCGGAACTGACGCATCTTTTCGCGAAGCGGGTAATTATCCGCTTTACCGTCGCGAAACGCATGTTGCGCCGCCATACGCGAGTCGCCATGCAGATTCATGCGATCCATAAAAAGGCTGGCGATCTGGATATCGGCTTCGGTGACGCGGCCTTTGGATTTGGTCAGATGCCCCATCACCTCAAAGGTGGTGGCGAAAAAGAGCGACTGACGCTCGCGCTGGTTAGCAAACCAGGCCATTTTGCGGCTGCGCGCCTTATCAAACATATGACCGATAATCAGCCCCAGAACCACGCCCCAGAACCCGGCGCCCATGATGAGAGCGAAGACCACGCCGATCACTTTTCCCCAATACTGCATATACTCCCCGGATAGTCATATTCCTGCCGACCAACCCCCCCCCCCCCGCGTTCAAGTCACGGTCAATTGAAGGACATCGCCTATAATTTGCTTTATCATACCCGTCATTCGATGCCATGCACAGGCGCAGTCTTCTCTCCCTGGCTCGAACGCGGGCAGGATTAAAACTAGCGTTGCAAAGATGAGTAAGATAGTCTCTGACCGTTTGCCAGCCGTAAAGCCACTGATGACGGAACAACAAAATACAACGTATGAAAAAACGTATCCCCACCCTCCTGGCCACCATGATTGGCACCGCCCTTTACAGTCAACAGGGGCTGGCGGCCGATCTCGCCTCGCAGTGTATGCTTGGCGTCCCCAGTTACAATCGCCCACTGGTGAGTGGCGATACCAATAGCCTGCCGGTGACCATCAATGCCGATCACGTTCAAAAGGCAACTACCCTGACAATGCCATGTTTACCGGCAATGTCGATATTAATCAGGGCAATAGCCGCCTACAGGCCGATGAAGTGCAGCTGCACCAGAAGCAGCCGGAAGGTCAGACCGAGCCGGTACGCACGGTGGATGCGCTGGGTAATGTGCACTATGACGACAATCAGGTCATCCTGAAAGGTCCGAAAGCCTGGTCAAACCTGAACACCAAAGATACCAACGTCTGGGAGGGTGATTACCAGATGGTGGGTCGCCAGGGGCGCGGCGACGCCGACCTGATGAAACAGCGCGGCGCAAAACCGCTATACGATTCTGGAAAACGGCACCTTTACCTCCTGTCTGCCGGGTTCAGATACCTGGAGCGTGGTCGGGAGCGAAGTGATCCATGACCGCGAAGAGCAGGTCGCGGAGATCTGGAACGCCCGCTTCAAACTCGGCCCCGTGCCGGTGTTCTACAGCCCTTACCTGCAGCTTGCCGGTGGGTGACAAACGCCGCTCCGGTTTCCTGATCCCGAATGCCAAGTACAGCACCACGAACTACTTCGAGTTCTACCTGCCGTACTACTGGAACATCGCGCCAAACATGGATGCGACCATCACGCCGCACTATATCCACAAGCGCGGCAACATCATGTGGGAGAACGAGTTCCGCTATCTGACCCAGGCCGGGGCTGGCCTGATGGAGCTGGACTATCTGCCGTCGGACAAAGTCTACGAAGATGAGCATCCGACGGAGAGCAACCGCCACCGCTGGATGTATTCTACTGGCAGCACTCCGGCGTGATGGATCAGGTCTGGCGTTTCAACGTCAACTACACCAAGGTCAGCGACTCTAACTACTTCAACGACTTCTCATCGAAATACGGTTCCAGTACCGATGGCTACGCCACCCAGATCTTCAGCGTGGGCTATGCGGTGGAGAACTTTAACGCCACGGTATCGACAAAACAGTTCCAGGTATTTGACAGCGAAAACAGTAACTCCTATGGCGCCGAGCCCCAGCTGGACGTGAACTGGTACCAGAATGACCTGGGGCCGTTTGACACCCGTATTTATGGTCAGGCGGTGCATTTTGTAAACACCAATACCAACGCTAACTATGCCGGAAGCCACCCGTGTTCATCTGGAGCCGACGTTAAGTCTGCCCGTCGCCAACGACTGGAGCAAGCCTGAACACCGAAGCCAAGCTGATGGCGACCCACTACCAGCAGAAAAATCTTGATGATTACAACGCAAGTAATAACACGGATTACAAAGAGACAGTCAACCGCGTCATGCCGCAGTTCAAGATGGACGGCAAGCTGGTCTTCGAACGCGATATGGACTGCTGGCGGATGGCTATACCCAGACGCTGGAGCCACGCGTGCAATACCTGTACGTGCCGTATCGCGACCAGAGCAACATCAACAACTACGACTCCACGCTCTTACGCAATCCGACTACAGCGGCCTGTTCCGCGACCGCACCTACGGCGGGCTTGACCGCATCGCCTCTGCAAACCAGGTTACCACCGGGGTCACAACGCGCATTTATGATGATGCTGCCGTTGAACGTTTTAACGTTTCTGTTGGTCAAATCTACTATTTCACCGAGTCTCGCACCGGCGATGACAACATTAACTGGGAGAAAGACAACAAAACGGGTGTCGCTGGTTTGGGCGGGTGATACCTACTGGCGTATCACCGATCGTTGGGGTCTGCGCGGTGGCGTGCAGTACGACACCCGTCTCGACAATGCCATCGCCAACAGCAGCTCGTCACTGGAATACCGCCGGGATGAAGATCGTATGGTGCAGCTGACCTACCGTTACGCCAGCCCGGAATATATTCAGGCGACGTTGCCAAACTACGGGACTGCCGCGCAGTATAAAGACGGTATTTCGCAGGTGGGCGCCGCCGGGAGCTGGCCGATCGCCGACCGCTGGTCAATCGTCGGGGCTTACTACTTCGACACCAACACACACAAAGCCGCTGACCAGATGGTGGGGCTGCAGTACAACTCCTGCTGCTACGCGCTGCGCGTCGGTTACGAACGGAAGATTAACGGCTGGGACAAAATAACCAAAGCAAGTACGACAACGTGATCGGCTTCAACATCGAGCTGCGCGGCCTGAGTTCCAACTACGGTCTGGGTACGCAGCAAATGCTGCGCTCGAACATTCTGCCGTACCGCAGTTCCTTGTGATGTGCTTGATTTGCAACGTAATCCGCATTGCGGTTAATTGAAATGGAAAAGGTATGAAGAACTGGAAAACGCTGCTTCTCGGTGTCGCTATGGTTGCGAATACCAGCTTCGCGGCCCCCCAGGTTGTTGATAAAGTCGCTGCTGTCGTTAACAACGGCGTCGTGCTTGAAAGTGACGTTGACGGTCTGATGCAATCGGTGAAGCTCAATGCGGGCCAGGCGGGTCAGCAGCTGCCGGATGACGCCACGCTGCGCCATCAGATCCTGGAACGTCTGATCATGGATCAGATCGTTCTGCAGATGGGGCAGAAAATGGGTGTGAAGGTCACGGACGAGCAGCTCGATCAGGCGATCGCCAACATCGCCAAACAGAACAATATGTCTTTGGATCAGATGCGCAGCCGTCTGGCCTACGACGGGATGAACTACAACACCTACCGCAACCAGATCCGCAAAGAGATGCTGATTTCGGAAGTGCGTAACAACGAAGTACGCCGCCGCGTCACTATCCTGCCGCAGGAAGTGGACGCGCTGGCAAAACAGGTGGGTAACCAGAACGATGCGAGCACCGAACTGAACCTGAGCCACATTCTGATCCCGCTGCCGGAGAACCCGACGTCCGATCAGGTTGACGAAGCAGAAAACCAGGCACGTTCCATTGTCGAACAGGCGCGTAACGGCGGTGACTTCGGCAAGCTGGCGATCACCTACTCCGCCGATCAACAGGCGCTGAAAGGCGGCCAGATGGGCTGGGGACGCATTCAGGAGCTGCCAACCATCTTCGCCCAGGCGCTGAGCACGGCGAAGAAAGGCGATATCGTCGGTCCAATCCGTTCCGGCGTCGGCTTCCACATCCTGAAAGTGAACGATCTGCGCGGCCAGAGCCAGAACATCTCCGTCACCGAAGTTCACGCTCGTCACATTCTGCTGAAACCGTCACCGATCATGACCGACGATCAGGCGCGCGCGAAGCTGGAACAGATCGCAGCGGACATTAAGAGCGGTAAAACCACGTTTGCGAAAGCAGCGAAAGAGTTCTCGCAGGATCCAGGTTCTGCTAACCAGGGCGGCGATCTGGGCTGGGCGGCAGCGGATATCTACGATCCGGCCTTCCGCGATGCGCTGATGAAGCTGAACAAAGGCCAGATCAGCGCGCCGGTCCACTCTTCCTTCGGCTGGCATCTGATCGAGCTGCTGGATACCCGTAACGTTGATAAAACGGATGCCGCGCAGAAAGACAGAGCCTACCGCATGCTGTTTAACCGTAAGTTCTCTGAAGAAGCAGCGACCTGGATGCAGGAACAACGCGCCAGTGCTTACGTGAAAATGCTGAGCAACTAATGAAACAGCATCGTGTCGTTATCACGCCCGGCGAACCCGCCGGGATTGGGCCGGACCTGGTGGTCCAGCTCGCCCAGCGCGACTGGCCGGTTGAACTGGTTGTCTGCGCCGATGCGACGCTGTTAGCAGACCGGGCAGCGCTGCTCGGTCTGCCGTTGCAGTTTCGGGATTACGATCCCGCAGCTGCTGCGGTTGCGCAGCAAGCCGGTACGTTAACCGTGCTGCCCCTCGCTCTGCATGCGCCGGTAACGCCGGGCGTACTCAACCCTCTTAACGGCCCCTATGTGGTGGAAACCCTGGCGCGCGCCTGCGACGGTTGCCTGAACGGCGAATTTGCTGCGCTGATTACCGGCCCGGTCCACAAAGGCGTGATCAACGACGCGGGTATGCCGTTTACCGGGCATACGGAGTTCTTCGAAGAGCGCTCGCACAGCCACCAAAGTGGTGATGATGCTGGCGACCGAAGAGATGCGCGTTGCGCTGGCGACCACCCATCTGCCGCTCAAAGACGTAGCGGAGGCCCATCACGCCAGCACTGTTACGCGAGGTTATTCACATTCTGCACGGGGATTTACAGCAGAAATTTGGGATCCCCCAGCCGCACATTCTGGTCTGCGGGCTGAATCCGCACGCCGGCGAAGGCGGGCACATGGGGCACGGAAGAGATCGACACCATCATTCCGGTGCTCGACGAAATGCGGGCCAGCGGGATGAATCTGAGCGGTCCGCTGCCTGCAGATACCCTGTTCCAGCCCAAATACCTGGATAATGCCGACGCCGTGCTGGCGATGTACCACGATCAGGGCCTGCCCGTGCTAAAATACCAGGGCTTTGGCCGCGGGGTGAATATCACCCTCGGTTTACCCTTTATTCGCACGTCCGTTGACCACGGTACCGCGCTGGATCTGGCAGGCCAGGGAACAGCGGATGTCGGCAGTTTTATTACGGCGCTTAATCTCGCCATCAAAATGATTGTTAATACTCAATGACTAATCGAGTCCATCAGGGCCACTTAGCCCGTAAACGCTTCGGGCAAAACTTTCTTAACGATCAGTTCGTGATCGAAAGCATTGTCTCGGCCATTAACCCGCAAAAGGGTCAGGCGATGGTCGAAATCGGCCCGGGCCTTGGCGCACTGACCGAGCCGGTAGGCGAACGCCTGGACGAGCTGACCGTCATCGAACTGGACCGCGATCTGGCCGCACGCCTGCAAACGCACCCGTTCCTCGGGCCAAAGCTGACCATCTATCAGCAGGACGCCATGACCATGAATTTTGGCGAACTGTCGAGAGAAGCTGGGCCAGCCGCTGCGCGTATTCGGCAACCTGCCGTACAACATCTCCACGCCGCTGATGTTCCACCTCTTTAGCTATACTGATGCCATTGCCGATATGCACTTTATGTTGCAAAAAGAGGTGGTTAACCGTCTGGTTGCAGGCCCGAACAGTAAGGCGTATGGTCGTTTAAGCGTGATGGCGCAATACTACTGCCAGGTGATTCCGGTGCTGGAAGTGCCGCCGACAGCGTTCACGCCGCCGCCGAAGGTGGATTCAGCCGTGGTGCGCCTGGTGCCGCACAAAACGAAATGCCGTATCCGGTCAAAGAGCTGCGCATGCTGAGCCGCATTACCACCGAAGCCTTTAACCAGCGTCGTAAAACCATCCGCAACAGCCTCGGCAATTTGTTTACGGTTGAGGTGCTGGCAGAGCTGGGGATCGACCCGGCGATGCGTGCGGAAAATATTTCTGTAGCGCAGTACTGCAAGCTGGCCAACTACCTGACGGAAAATGCGCCGCCGAAGGAGAGTTAAGTCATGATTGATTCGCCCCGCGTATGTGTTCAGGTACAAAGCGTCTATGTTGAATCACAGTCCACCCCCGACGAAGAACGTTATGTCTTTGCTTACACCATCACCATCCGCAACCTGGGGCGGACCCCCGTGCAGCTGCTGGGACGCTACTGGCTGATCACCAACGGCAATGGCCGCGAAACCGAAGTTCAGGGCGAAGGTGTGGTCGGTGAACAGCCCCACATTGCGCCCGGCGGAGAGTATCAGTACACCAGCGGCGCGGTTATTGAAACGCCGATGGGCACCATGCAAGGCCATTACGAAATGGTCGACGTCGCAGGGCAACTGCGTTCCGCATCGCCATTCCCGTGTTCCGTCTCGCCGTTCCAACACTTATTCATTAATCCAATGTCTACATATCTGATTGGCGACGTTCACGGTTGCTACGATGAACTGATCGCGCTGTTAAAACAGGTTGACTTTTCACCAGAGCAGGACACGCTCTGGCTGACCGGCGATTTAGTCGCGCGTGGCCCCGGCTCGCTGGAGGTACTGCGTTTCGTCAAATCACTGGGCGACAGCGTGCGCATGGTGCTGGGCAATCACGATCTGCATCTGCTGGCGGTCTTCGCCGGGATCAGCCGCAACAAACCCAAAGATCGCCTCACCCCACTGCTGGAAGCGCCGGACGCCGACGATCTGATCAACTGGCTGCGCCGTCAGCCGCTGCTGCAGGTCGACGAAGAGAAAAAGCTGGTGATGGCGCACGCCGGGATCACCCCGCAGTGGGATCTTGACGACGGCGAAAAACTGCGCGCGCGACGTCGAGGCGGTGCTGGCCAGCGACTCCTATCCGCTCTTCCTCGATGCCATGTACGGCGATATGCCGAACCACTGGACGCCGGAACTCAGCGGGCTGGCCCGCCTGCGCTTTATCACCAATGCCTTCACCCGCATGCGTTTCTGCTTCCCGAACGGACAGCTGGACATGTACTGCAAAGAGACGCCGGAACGCGCGCCGGCCCCGCTGAAACCGTGGTTCGCGATTCCGGGACCGGTGACTCAGCGAGTACAGCATCGTCTTTGGTCACTGGGCATCGCTGGAAGGCGAAGGCACGCCGGAAGGGATTTACGGGCTGGATACCGGCTGCTGCTGGGGCGGCGAACTAACCTGCTTGCGCTGGGAAGATAAAACGTACTTCACGCAGCCGTCAAACCGACAGCTGGACTTAGGGGAAGGCGAGGCGATAGCCTCTTAAAGGACTCCCCGGCGGCGACCCGCCGGGGGACATCACTTAACGACGTTCCAGGATCTCGAAGCAGTAGCTGTGCGAGTTCTGCGCATCCGCATCGTGGAATTCGCTGAATACCGATTCCCACTCGTCCGGGTCGTAGTCCGGGAAATGGGTATCCCCTTCCACTTCCGCATCAATGTGGGTCAGATACAGGCTCTGCGCTTTCGGCAGAAACTGCTCGTAAACACGCCCGCCGCCGATCACCATGATCTCTTCGGCATTGCCGCAGGCAGCAATCGCCTCGTCGACGGATTTTACCCATTCGACGCGATCGTCAGTACCCGGCTGGCTACTGATAACGATATTCTTACGGCCCGGCAATGGACGACCAATCGACTCCCAGGTCAGGCGGCCCATCACTACCGGCTTGTTTAACGTAGTACGTTTAAACCATGCGAGATCGGCAGGCAGGTTCCACGGCATGGCATTTTCCATACCGATAACGCGGTCCACCGCCAGCGCTGCAATCAGACTGATCATTGAAACATTCCCGGATGCAAAAAATTGCCGCCACTATACGGAAAGCATAATCTTTCGTCGACTGGCGGCAAGGTAAAGGATACAGAAAATTTTTAATTCTGCTGGCGATACCGCAACCTGTTGCTGCACCGCCAGCTTTCCACTCGCTTTAATTCAAAACGTTACCCGTAAACCACTCTGAACAGGTTCACGCGGGAGGTTTCACTCGCCGGTTCGTCAGCCGGATCGCCGGTATGCTGCCCCTCTTCCGTGCCCTGCCAGCCATGACGCTGGGTCAGCGACAGGTGTGCGCGATCCTCTGAGATGATTTCCGTCAGCATGGCGCTGGTGCGTTTAAACACGGCCGCGCGCGCCTGCGCATCATTCTCGACCTCGCCGCCATCTCTTCCACCATCGACGTATTGAAACGGCGGAACAGGTCCGCGCGCTCGCGGGCTTCATACGCGCCTAGCCCCAGCCCTTCCAGCGCCAGACGGCCGGATTTCAGCGCCCCTTCGAAGGTTTCACGCTCCGGGGCTGTCGACGCCCGCCTGTCGCAGGCGGATATAGTGATCAACATCGCGCGCGCGGGAAATAATGGGCAGATCCGGGAAGTGCTCTTTTGCCAGCTCCACCAATTGCAGGCTGGTCTCCGGATCGTCAATCGCGTTAATCAACACCTCCGCTTCGCCGCCCCGGCGGATTCCAGCAGATCGACGCGGGTGGCATCGCCGTAGAAAACCTTCATATCGAATTTACGCAGGGTATCGACATGGTCGGGATCGTGATCGAGGATAACCATTTTCACCCCGCTGGACAGCAACAGACGCCCGACGATCTGCCCGAAGCGACCAAATCCGGCGATGATGACGCGCGGCTCTTCTTCATCGATCTCATCGGCTTCGCGCTCCTGCTCGTGAACCGGCAGTTTCCAGACGCGTCAGCACCACCAGCAGGACGGGCGTCGCCGCCATCGACAGCGCGACCGCCAGCGTCAGCGCTTTCGCCCACTCCGGATCGAGCACCTTTGCCATCTGCGCGGCGCCAAAGACCACAAAGGCAAATTCACTCCCCTGCCCCAGCAGCACGGCAAACCAGCTGCGCTGTTTACCCGGCACACGTAAGCGGACGGGCAATCAGCCACAGCATCACCCTTTTAATGACCAGGAAGCCGACCAGCAAGAGGAGGATCCGCAGCGGGTGCGTCACCAGCGTGCCGAAGTCGACGGACATGCCGACGCCGATGAAGAACAGCCCCAGCAGCAGGCCTTTAAACGGCTCGATATCGCTTTCCAGCGCGTGACGGTATTCAGAGCTGGCCAGCAGCACCCCGGCGAGGAAGGCCCCCATCGCCATCGACAATCCCGCCTCTTCCAGCAGCAGACCCAAAGCCGAACACCAGGAACAGCGCCACGGCGCTGAACACTTCGCGCAGGCCGGAGCGGGCAACAAAGCGCAGCAGCGGACGGGTGACGTAACGGCCAAGCAGCACCACCAGCGCCAGCGCGCCCACCACTTTCAGCGCCGACAGGGCAAACGCGCCCAGCGTCGTCGCACCGCCGCTGGCCGCCAGCAGCGGAATCATCGCCACCAGCGGGATAGCGGCAATATCCTGGAACAGCAGCACCGAGAAGGCGCTGCGCCCCATCTGCGAGACCGTCAGGTTGCGCTCGTTCATCGCCTGCATGGCAATGGCGGTGGAGGAGAGCGCCAGCGTCAGGCCAATCAGCTGCGCCACCTTCCAGGCCAGCCCCAGCAGGGTGCAGAACCCGCCAAGCAGCAGGCCACAGGCCACCATCTGCAGCGCGCCGCCGCCAAACACCGAGGCGCGCAGCTTCCACAACCGCTGCGGATCGAGCTCCAGACCAATCACGAAGAGCATCAGCACCACGCCAATTTCGGCGAAATGGAGAATCGCTTCGGCATCGGTGACCAGGCGCAAGCCCCACGGCCCAATAACGCCACCCGCAATCAGGTAGCCGAGCACCGACCCCAGCCCCAAGCGTACCGCCACGGGAACAATCAGCGCCGCCGCCCCCAGGTAAATCAGCGCCTGTATCAGCGTATGGCTATCCATGGTGCGCCTCCTGCCACTCCAGTAAACGTTGTTTGTAATGACGCGCCTGCGCCTGCAGGGTTTCATCGTCGCAAACAAAGGTGCAGTGCATGGCAAAAGGCGGGAGCCAGTTCAGCCCGCAGTAAAGCGCTGTTGCCTGCAATGGCTGCGCCAGCACATCAAAACCGGGGAGCGAACCGATATCAAAATGGTGGTCGCCGCCGCCAGTGGTCACCGCCCACATCAGGTTTTTTCCTTTAAGCGCAGTGCCCTCATGACCATAGGCCCAGCCGTGCGACAACACTTTATCCAGCCAGAGTTTCAGCAGCGGCGGAACGCTGTACCACTGCATCGGATGCTGCCAGATAACCAGATCGAGCGCGGGAAAGCGCCTCCTGCTCGGCGGCCACATCAATATTAAAATCGGGGTATAGTTCATAGAGAGAACGGATTTCGACGCCTTCCAGCGTCCTTGCCTGCTCAAGCATCCGCTTATTCGCATGCGAATGCTGCGGATAAGGATGGGCATAAATTATAAGGATCATCGATCAACCTGTTTTTCACTGCGTTCTTTTGCTTGAGAGTGTAGACAGTTAATCATCAGGCTTAAAGCGACAATCTGTGCGGGAATGGCAGACGCAACCCGCGCGCCTGCCAGTGAAGGGAGTTACATCGGAGGGACGAGCGTCAGTGGCGCGACATTCAGCGTCTGTGCCAGCGTACTCAGCACAAGGTTATGATCATCACGCTGCGGCGCGCCGGAGACCGTCACCGTACCAATCAGGCAACCGCTGGTCAGATAAAGCGGATAACTGCCGCCAAATGCTGCATAGTCTCGCGCATCTACGCCATAACGTTCACTCAGCGTCGTACCACGGGATTGCAGCATCAACCCTGCAGCCCAGGAGCTGATACCGAGAAAATCCACCAGATTACGCTTACGCCGCACCCAATCCACATTTTCTGCCGTCGCGCCGGGCATTAGCGCGCTGAACAGGCACAGTTGATTGACACGAACCTCAATCGCCAGCGCATAATCGTTGCGCAGTGCCTCCTGGTATAACGCATTCCCCAGCGTCCAGGCATCCGCATAATCGAAGGCTGCAAAGCGCAACGTGGCGTGGTGGCTTTCGCATAATGCGATCTGTTGTTCCAGTGTCATGGTGCTCTCCGCTATGCGCGATGCGGCTGATCGTCGGTGCTGGCAAGAACCCGATCATCGGCTTGCAGATCGCATTTCTTCGGCAACAGGAAGGTGATCGTCCCGGCGATAATCAGTGAACCCGCCAGGGCGCAGACGGCCACATTCTGCCCGTAAAAGTAGATCATCACGCCGACCAGATACGGGCCGCAGAAACCACCCAGATTGCCCAGACCGTTGATCACGCCACGCGCGCTACCGGCCACTTCCGGCGAGGCAATCCTTCCGGGAATAGACCAGAACGGGCTAGTCGCCGCCTTGAGGAAGAAACCGCACATCACCAGCGCAATATAAGCCGCCACCACATGTTCGCGTAACAATACCGAAGCCAGCAGTGAGGCAGCGAAACAGTACAGGGAGAGACGCACCCAGGCGCGACGTTTACCGCTGCGATCGCTGAATAGCGAGATGGTATAGATCCCGGCAAGCGTGGCAACAAAAGGTAAGATCGCCAGAACTCCGACCCCGGCCATATTGGCGCCAGTCAGATTTTTCAGGATCGTCGGCAACCACAGTGTGTAGCCATAATCCCCGGTCTGGTAGAAGAAGTTGAGCACCACCAGCTTCATCAGGCCGGCATTGCGGAACACATCTTTTACCGGCGCATTGCTGACCGCCTCTTCCGCCAGCCGCGCTTCGCGCTCGCGCGCCAGCGTGGTGACCAGATATTCGCGTTCGCTGGCTGGCAGCCAGTGCGCCTCTTCCGGCCGATCGCTGATCAGCCGCCACCACACCAGCAGCACCACCAGTGAAAGCAGCCCTTCGATGATAAACAGCCAGCGCCAGTCGAGCGCCGCGATGATCGCCCCGGAAACCGGCGCAGTCAGCATGCCGCCAAGCGGGGCAAACATCATGACAAACGCATTCGCCCGGCCCACCTCTTTTTCCGGGAACCAGTTGCTGACCATCGTCAGCACCACCGGCAACATTCCCCCTTCGGAAACGCCGAGGATAAAGCGCAGTACCAGCAGTTGATACTCATGCGTTACGAATCCAGTGGCGACAGAAACCACCGCCCACGCCAGCAGCGACCAGGCGATAAAACGCTTGCCGCTGCCGTTTACCGCGCTACGCCCGCCGGGAATTTGCAAGAACAGATAACCGATAAAAAAGATCCCGCTGGCGACGCCAGCCATCTGACTGGTGATGCCTAAATCCGCTTCCATACCGCCTGGCAGCGCGAAGCTGATATTAACCCTGTCCATAAACGAAATAATGCAGGCAATAAGCACAGGCGCAATGATCCGCCACCAGCGCGTGCCGGGTATTTTAGTGTTCATATGTTTTCTCTCTGAGGCAGAGGTGAAGATCAGGCAATCACATTGGGCAGCGGCGCCTGAGCAAAATAAGCAGCAACATTGGCGTACACCACATCGCTCATTTTTTGTCGGGTTTCATGCGTTGCGCTGGCAACGTGCGGTTGCAGTACAACGTTGTCGAGCGCGATCAGCGCTGCCGGGACATTCGGTTCATCTTCATAAACGTCCAGCCCAGCACCGGCGATAACACCGTTTTGTAACGCGTGGATCAATGCCGTTTCATCGACCAGTGAACCGCGCGCGATGTTAATTAACCAGGCATGTTTCGGCATCACATTAAATACCGAGGCGTCGATCAGTTTGTGGTTTGCGGCTCCGGCAGAAGCCGCAATCACCAGAAAATCGCTCTCATGAGCGAGAGTATGCAGATCTGCGCACCAGTGGTAATCCAGCCCGGCAATCGGCTGCCGGTCGTTGTAGAGGATCTCCATATCGAAACCGCTGGCCCGACGGGCGATGGCCTGGCCGATATTGCCCATACCGAAGATGCCAATGCGTTTGCCGCTGACCTGCGTTGCCAGCGCCGGCGCGGAGGTTAACCAGCGCCCCTCACGGACAAAGCGATCGCCCTGACAGAGCTGACGCGCCCCCGCCAGCAGCAGCCCCATCGCCAGATCGGCTACTCCTTGCGTTAACACGCCAGAAGTGATGGTGACAGCAATATTGCGTTTGCGGGTGTAGTTCAGATCAACTGCATCGGTGCCTACCCCGAACAGCGCCACCAGCCCCACCTGCGGCAAGGCTTCCAGCACCTGATGAGTAACGCCGATATCGCCCCGCGTCACGACGACCTGAATGTCGGCGCCAACACGTTGCAGAAAAGCCTCTGCGTCAGCTTGTTCATAAAGGCGATGCACAGTGAAAGCAGTGGAAAGGCGATCGAGCAGGCTGTCTACAACAGGAGCGATCAGCAGTACGGTCTGGTTAGTTTTTGTATTCATCGTGATACCTGTTTGAAAGTTTCAGTACGTCCTGGGTCTTATCAAACGGGTTTTCGGCGGGTATTTTTGCGATCTTCATCACGCTGAATGGTGTTAAAAAAGCGTGTTACCTTCTTCGTGATCGGCGCGGGTAAAATGCCGCATTCCCCCTGAAAAGGGGCGACATAAGCACAACAAAATACTAACAACAGCCTGCGCGACTGAAAGGTTCAGATGGTTTCGCCCATCGACAGGCGATAGTGCAAATCGACGTGTTCAATGGTTGGCAAGCCTTTGATTTTCTTGAGCAGGATTTCGATCGCGACCTTTCCCATCTCGAATCGCGGGGTCAAAACGCTGGCCAGACGCGGGCTGATAACCTGCCCAATCTCCAGGCCGTGGAACCCGGCAATCGCGATCTCAGCAGGCACTTTTATCCCGGAAGTAAGGCACTCCTGTAACACCCCAACGGCAAGGTCGTCGTTAGTACATAAAATACCGTCCATATCCGGGTACATTTGCCGCGCCAGTGTCATCATGCCGGTGCCGATAGAAATCGAGGACACCTTATTTGGCGCAATGCGTCCGACCGGTAAACCCTGCGCTTCCATCGCCTGGCAGTAACCGGTATAACGCTGCTCGTCGCGCACATCAGACATCGAGCCGAAGTAGATAATGCGCCGCTTGCCGCTGGCCAGCAGCATCGTGGTCATATCAAAACCGGCCTTCATATTGTCGAAACCGACATTGATCCGATCGGCATTCGACGACAGCCCCATCACTTCGGCAATCGGAATTTTGGCCGCTTTCAGATACTTTTCCGCCCGCAGACTATGAACCGACTCAGTAAGCAGCAACCCTTTGACATTAAAGGCTAAAACCGTAGCAATTTGCTCCTCCTCGCGCTGACTGTCGTAGTCATAATTGACCACCAGCGTCTGGTAGCCCTGCGCAGAAGTGACCGATTCAATCCCGGCGAGCAAGTCGGCAAAGATTTGATTATTAAAAGAGGGGATCAGCACGCCGATGCGCGGCAGCACGTTGGCAGACATCGCCGGGTTATCCGGGTCGGGTTGGTAACCCACTTCAGCAATGACGCTGGCGATACGCTCGGCCGTGTCGGGCTTCACCTTCTCCGGCGTGCGCAGATAGCGGCTGACCGTCATTTTAGTTACGCCCGCCAGCGCAGCGATATCATGCAAAGTAATACGTTGTGCCTTCATGGTTGCTACCTGTCCTGACGCCAGCCCGAGCCCGTTATTATGCCCCTTGTCGCCGGAAAAGAGAATTGCCCAACCGCGCTGCAACGCGCGGTTAACCGCCGGATTGCCCTCAGTTTTCCGCCTTGCTTCACACTAAAAGTAACCCCTTTTCGTAACATGGATTTGAGTGATCTGCGTCACAGTTCAGCCAGGGTAAAAACCGTGAGATAGAGGCCACATCATTCGCTCAGGAAATACCAATGAACGATCTTTTCAGTTTAAACGGCAAACGCGTTTTAATTACCGGCTCAGGTCAGGGGATCGGTTTTGTTATGGCGCAGGGGCTGGCGCAGTACGGCGCGGAAATCATTATTAACGATATCTCGGCGGAACGCGCCGAACAGGCCGCGATGAAACTGCGCGATGAAGGCGCAACCGCGCATGTCGCGGTATTCAACGTGACCGATGCCGAATCCGTCGAGCAGGCGATTGACAATATTGAATGCCATATCGGCGCCATCGACGTGCTGTTCAATAACGCGGGCATCCAGCGCCGTCATCCTTTTACCGAGTTTCCGGTGGATGAGTGGAACGCGGTTATCGCCGTCAACCAGACTGCTGTTTTCCTGGTTTCGCAGGCCGTCGCTAAACGCATGATGGCGCGCCAGCAGGGCAAAATCGTCAATATCTGCTCAATGCAAAGTGAACTGGGCCGCGACACCATTACGCCATATGCCGCCGCGAAAGGCGCAGTGAAAATGCTGACGCGCGGCATGTGCGTTGAACTGGCGCGCCACAATATTCAGGTTAACGGTATTGCGCCAGGCTATTTCAAAACTGCCATGACGCAGGCGTTAGTGGATGACAAAGCGTTCACCGACTGGTTATGCAAACGCACCCCTGCCGCTCGCTGGGGCGATCCGCAGGAGCTGGTTGGCGCTGCGGTGTTTCTCTCCTCTAAAGCCTCCGACTTCGTTAACGGGCATTTACTGTTCGTCGATGGCGGTATGCTGGTCGCGGTATAAGGAGCGCATGATGGCTGGTCAGTGCGTGATTTTAATGGGCGTCTCCGGTACCGGGAAAAGCACGGTAGGTCTGGCGCTTGCGCAGGCAATGCAGGCGAAGTTTATCGATGGTGACGATCTGCATCCCCGACAGAACATTCGTAAAATGGCCTCGGGCCAGGCATTGGATGATGACGATCGCCTGCCGTGGCTGGAACGCGTTTCCGACGTTATTTTTAGTCTGGAACAGAAAAATGAATCTGGTGTGCTGGTCTGCTCTGCGCTGAAAAAACGCTATCGCGACCAGCTTCGCCAGGGGAACAACAATCTCTGTTTTCTCTGGCTCAGGGGCGATTACACCTGCGTGCTGGAGAGAATGCGCCAGCGTCAGGGGCATTTTATGCCCGAAGCGCTGCTGCAAAGTCAGTTCGCCGCGCTGGAAGTTCCCGCTGATGACGAACCCGACATTCTGGCGGTGGATATCGCACCGCCGGTAGCTACGATCGTTTCGCAAAGCCTTTCCCTGTTACAAAACTACGTTAACCAGGATGTTCCCGCATGATCATTGATACCTTATCCGCTGGCGCGGTGAATCCACTCTATCCGGCGATTATTCGCCAGACGCTCCAGGCCATTCTCGATAAGAAACCGCACTCGCTGGCGGCGGGAAAATATCCGTTGCAGGGCGACAGCGTTTTCTTCTCAGTGGTTGAAGGACATACCAAGCCGCTGGCTGAGCAGCGCCCGGAATTTCATCGCCAATATATTGATATCCATATTGTATTAGACGGTGAAGAGGTGGTTGGCGCGGGTGTGGACGGCTTGCCGCTTGAACTTAGCGAGCCGTTTAATGACGCCTACGATCTCGGTTTTTGTCAGCACATTGCCAGCGAGACACTGATCCATTTACAGCCTGAAGAACTGGCAATTATCTTCCCGCTGGAGCTGCACCGCCCGATGTGCAGCCTGACGTCGCCCGCCCCGCTACGTAAAATCGTGGTGAAAATCGACGCGGCGCTGCTGAAATAAGCGCATAAAAAAAGTCCCGCCGTAGCGGGACTCTTTCTCACAGCAAGCCGGATCAGTTATCCAGCTCACCCATGTTTTTCACCTGGTCGCGGTTAATCTGCTCGGTTTGACCGGTTTCGGCATTTTTATACGAAACCAGCCCGGTGTCATCATCCACCTTCGGTTTACCGTCGGTGACAATGGTGCGGCCATCCGTGGTGCGAACAGCCTGATTTGAAGAACAACCAGCCACGGTAAACAGCGTTGCGGCAGTAAAAATCGACGTCATCAGAAGTTTGTTCATTTGCATGGTTATCTCCCTGCTTTTCATTGAATTTCATTCGTCTGTTAACCCATTTTAGGTTAACGCTCTGTAAGCGTGGGAAAATGCAGAACACTCTGAAGATTGCAGGTCTGATGGTGCTTCGCTTATCAGGCCTACAGAACTTAGAAGTCAGGAAAGGAAACCGGCCCGCGAAACGGGCCGGTGTCAGGCTTACTTGCTGATCTGCGCGTGCATTTCCTGCACCGAAATCACCTTCTCGGTGGCATCCGCGTTCAGCGCCATCGCGGTGGCGAAGCCGCCGTTCAGCGTGGTGTCGTAGTGCACTTTGTACTGCAGCGCGCTGCGGCGAATCAGCTTGGAGTCTTCAATCGCCTGACGGCCTGCCGTGGTGTTGATGATGTAGGTGTACTCGCCATTCTTGATACGATCCTGAATGTGCGGACGCCCTTCATGCACCTTGTTCACCAGGCGCGGGTTGATGCCGGCTTCGCCCAGCACAATCGCCGTGCCGTGGGTCGCATCCAGCTCGAAGCCCTGCTTCAGCAGCTTGGCGGCCAGATCAACCACGCGCTCTTTGTCGCCTTCGCGAACGGAGAGCAGCGCGCGGCCCTATTTCTTCATGGTCGAGTTACTGCCCAGCTGCGCCTTGGCGAACGCTTCCGCGAAGGTGCGGCCCACGCCCATCACTTCCCCGGTAGAGCGCATTTCTGGCCCTAACAGCGGGTCAACGCCCGGGAATTTGTTGAACGGCAGCACCACTTCTTTCACCGAGTAGTACGGCGGGATGATCTCTTTGGTCACGCCCTGCTGCGCCAGCGTCTTACCGGCCATTACGCGCGCCGCGACTTTCGCCAGCGGGACACCGGTGGCTTTGGAGACGAACGGCACGGTACGCGCCGCACGCGGGTTCACTTCAATCAGATAAACTTCGTTATCTTTCACCGCGAACTGGACGTTCATCAGGCCGCGAACCTGCAGCTCGAAGGCCAGCTTCTGCACCTGCTGGCGCATCACGTCCTGAATCTCCTGGCTCAGCGTGTACGCTGGCAGAGAACAGGCGGAGTCGCCGGAGTGCACGCCCGCCTGCTCGATGTGCTCCATGATGCCGCCAATCAGCACGCGCTCGCCGTCGCAGATGGCGTCGACGTCCACTTCCACCGCGTCGTCCAGGAAGCGGTCCAGCAGCACCGGCGCATCGTTGGACACGCTGACCGCGGTCTGGAAGTAGCGGCGCAGGTCGGTTTCGTCATAGACGATTTCCATCGCCCGGCCGCCCAGCACGTAGGAAGGGCGCACCACCAGCGGATAGCCGATGCCCGCCGCCTTCTCCACCGCCTGCTCGATGGCGGTGACGGTGGCGTTGGCCGGCTGCTTCAGGCCCAGACGGTTGACCGCCTGCTGGAAGCGCTCGCGGTCTTCGGCGCGGTCGATGGCGTCCGGGCTGGTGCCGATGATCGGCACGCCCGCAGCTTCCAGCTCGCGCGCCAGCTTCAGCGGGGTCTGGCCGCCGTACTGCACGATCACGCCCTTCGGCTTCTCGATGCGCACGATTTCCAGCACGTCTTCCAGCGTCACCGGCTCGAAGTACAGGCGGTCGGAGGTGTCGTAGTCGGTGGAGACGGTTTCCGGGTTACAGTTGACCATGATGGTCTCGTAACCGTCTTCGCGCAGCGCCAGCGAGGCGTGTACGCAGCAGTAGTCGAACTCGATGCCCTGGCCGATACGGTTTGGACCGCCGCCCAGCACCATAATCTTGTCGCGGTCGACGGACGGGTTCGCTTCGCACTCGTCTTCATAGGTGGAGTACATGTACGCGGTGTCGGTCGAGAATTCAGCCGCACAGGTGTCCACGCGCTTGTAGACCGGGTGCAGGTCGTACTGGTCACGCAGCTTGCGGATTTCCGCTTCACGCACGCCCGCCAGCTTAGCCAGACGCGCATCGGCGAAGCCTTTACGCTTCAGCACGCGCAGGAAATCAGCGTCCAGGCCGGTGATGCCCAGCTCAGCGACCTGCTCTTCCAGACGCACCAGCTCTTCAATCTGCACCAGGAACCAGCGGTCGATGTTGGTCAGGTTGAACACGCCGTCGACGGACAGGCCGGCACGGAAGGCATCGGCGATGTACCAGATACGCTCTGCGCCCGCGTCTTTCAGCTCGCGGCGGATTTTGGTCAGCGCTTCCGGGTCGTCCAGGCTCACTTTCGGGTCGAAGCCGGTCGCGCCCACTTCCAGGCCGCGCAGCGCTTTCTGCAGCGATTCCTGCTGCGTGCGGCCAATGGCCATCACTTCGCCGACCGATTTCATCTGGGTGGTCAGGCGGTCATTGGCGCCGGCAAATTTCTCGAAGTTGAAGCGCGGAATCTTGGTCACGACGTAGTCGATGGACGGCTCGAACGACGCCGGGGTGCGGCCGCCGGTGATGTCGTTCATCAGCTCGTCGAGGGTGTAGCCCACCGCCAGCTTGGCCGCGACCTTGGCGATCGGGAAGCCGGTGGCTTTCGAGGCCAGCGCCGAGGAGCGGGACACGCGCGGGTTCATTTCGATAACGATCAGGCGGCCGGTTTTCGGGTTGACCGAGAACTGCACGTTGGAACCGCCGGTTTCCACGCCGATCTCACGCAGCACCGCCATCGAGGCGTTGCGCATGATCTGGTATTCCTTGTCGGTCAGGGTCTGGGCCGGCGCCACGGTGATGGAGTCACCGGTGTGGATGCCCATCGCGTCGAAGTTTTCGATGGAGCAGACGATGATGCAGTTGTCGTTCTTATCACGCACCACTTCCATCTCGTACTCTTTCCAGCCGATCAGCGATTCATCGATCAGCAGCTCGTTGGTCGGCGAGAGATCCAGACCGCGGTCGCAAATCTCTTCGAACTCTTCGCGGTTGTAGGCGATGCCGCCGCCGGTGCCGCCCATGGTGAAGGAAGGACGGATGATGCACGGGAAGCCCACGTCAGCCGCTACGGCCAGCGCTTCTTCCATGGTGTGTGCGATGCCGGAACGCGCGGTGTCGAGGCCGATTTTCTTCATCGCCACGTCGAAGCGGCGACGGTCTTCGGCCTTGTCGATCGCGTCGGCGGTCGCGCCGATCATGGTGACGCCGAACTCGTCCAGCACGCCCTGACGCTCCAGGTCCAGCGCGCAGTTCAGCGCGGTCTGGCCGCCCATGGTCGGCAGCACCGCGTCCGGGCGCTCTTTTTCGATGATTTTGCGCACCACTTCCCAGTGGATCGGCTCGATGTAGGTCGCGTCGGCCATTTCCGGGTCGGTCATGATGGTCGCCGGGTTGGAGTTCACCAGGATGACGCGGTAACCCTCTTCACGCAGGGCTTTACACGCCTGCGCGCCGGAGTAGTCGAACTCGCAGGCCTGGCCGATGACGATCGGGCCAGCGCCAAGGATCAGGATGCTTTTTATGTCTGTACGTTTTGGCATTGCTCTTCTCGGCTCCTGATTATTTGGCGGTCTTGCGGTATTGCTCAATAAGTTCGATGAAGTGATCGAACAGCGGCGCGGCATCGTGCGGGCCCGGGCTGGCTTCCGGGTGGCCCTGGAAGCTGAACGCCGGCTTGTCGGTGCGATGAATGCCCTGCAGCGTGCCGTCGAACAGCGATTTGTGCGTCACGCGCAGGTTAGCCGGCAGTTGAGGCTTCATCGACGGCAAAGCCGTGGTTCTGCGCGGTGATCATCACCGTGTTGTTATCGATATCTTTCACCGGGTGGTTGCCACCGTGGTGGCCGAACTTCATCTTCACGGTGTTCGCACCGCTCGCCAGCGCCAGCAGCTGATGGCCAAGGCAGATGCCGAACACCGGAATGTCGGTTTCCAGGAAGGATTTGATGGCGGCGATGGCGTAATCGCACGGCGCCGGGTCGCCAGGGCCGTTGGACAGGAAAATACCGTCCGGATTCATCTTCAGCACGTCTTCGGCCGGGGTTTGCGCCGGCACCACCGTCAGGCGGCAGCCGCGATCAACCAGCATGCGCAGGATGTTGCGCTTGGCGCCGAAGTCGTAGGCCACCACGTGGAACGGCAGTTCGCTCGCCGCTTTCGCTTCCGGCAGGTCGCCTTCCAGCGTCCAGCTGCCTTGCGTCCAGCTGTAGGCTTCTGCGGTAGTCACTTCTTTCGCCAGGTCCATGCCGTTCAGGCCCGGGAAGGCTTTCGCTTTCTCCAGCGCCAGCGCGCATCGACGTTATCGCCCGCGATGATGCAGCCGTTCTGTGCGCCCTTCTCGCGCAGCAGACGCGTTAACTTACGGGTATCGATATCGGCAATCGCCACGATGTTATGGCGCTTCAGGTAAGAAGAGAGGTCTTCGGTATTGCGGAAGTTGCTGGCAATCAGCGGCAGGTCGCGAATGACCAGGCCTTGCGCATGTACCTGAGAGGATTCTTCGTCAGCCGCGTTGGTGCCGACATTGCCGATATGAGGATAAGTAAGAGTAACGATTTGGCGGGAATAGGAAGGATCAGTGAGGATTTCTTGATAACCGGTCATTGAAGTATTGAAAACGACTTCCCCAACCGCCGAACCCGTTGCCCCTATGGCCCGACCGAGAAACTGGGTTCCGTCTTCCAGAACCAATAGCGCTGACTTAATCAAAACATCCTCCAGAGAATATTCACTCACTTTATTTGCATATTAATTCATAACGAGATCATGAATCAATGCAAATGTGCTGCCCGCGGATTTTTGGCAAACGGCGGCATTCTGGAGAGTTGGAGGTTAAAAGTCAACTTAAAACGCGATATTTTGTTTAGTCTTTTGCGTATCTGACGAGGTGAGTGAAGCTTAAGCGACAAAAAGATCAGGTAAATCACTGCGGAAAACGCTTGCGCGCCGGGTTTAATGAAAAATTCGGGATAGGCGATCCTGGCACAAGAAAGTGGACCAAATGGTCAAAATTTACATTTCAGTAACGCGAAAAAAACAGAAGATAAGTAAAGATTAGACCACTCAGGCATGAAAAATAGAGCGAAAAAGATAAAATAAAAGGGCAATAAAATATTGCCCTATGCAATCAAATAATTACGACTGCAATAACCACATCACGATGGGTAATAATGCTTACAAATTGTTGAGATCAAGCACATCTCGCATATCAAAAAGACCATTTTTCTTTCCTTTCAGCCACAAAGCGGAACGCACGGCACCATTGGCAAACGTCATTCGGCTGGAGGCTTTATGCGTAATTTCGACGCGTTCGCCAATATCGGCGAACATCGCCGTATGTTCGCCGACGATGTCACCCGCCCGCACGGTGGCAAAGCCAATGGTGCCCGGGACGCGCTCGCCGGTGTGGCCTTCGCGGGCATAGACCGCGCAGTCTTTTAAATCTTTATCAAGTGCATGCGCAATCGCTTCGCCCATCGCCAGCGCCGTGCCTGATGGCGCATCAACTTTATAGCGGTGGTGAGCTTCGACGATCTCGATATCGGTGTAGTTGCCCATCACCTTCGCCGCCTTCTCCAGCAGCTTCAGCATGACGTTAACGCCCACGCTAAAGTTTGCGGCGAAGACAATCGCAATCTCTTGCGATGCATCCTGGATAGCCTGCTTGCCCGCATCGTCAAAACCGGTGGTGCCAATCACCATCCCTTTGCCGTGCTGACGGCAAAACGCCAGATGCGCCAGCGTCCCTTCCGGGCGGGTAAAATCGATGAATACATCGAAGTCATCTTTAACCGCGTCCAGGCTGCTTTGTACGGTGACGCCGGTCTTTCCCGCGCCCGCCAGCTCACCAGCATCGGTCCCCAGAAGTGATGAACCTTCACGCTCCAGCACCGCGCCAAGCGCCACGCCATCCATCTGAAGTGCCGCCTGAATCAGCTGACGGCCCATACGTCCACCCGCGCCCGCAATGGCGACACGGATCTGTGCATCATGCATAGTTATTCTCTTACGTTAAAATGATGTAAACCGTTTTCAGATTAACCAGCCTACGCACGGCCAACTGAAAACACCGATAATTAGAATTTAACGTGAAACCGACTTAAATATCAGTAAAAGACATGATTCTGGGCTTGTCGTCCGAAGGTCCTGGTGTGTCCGCGCGTTGGGCGTCGGGTTGTGACCGGCGACGGTGGTAATAGTAAGCGCCGCGCGCCGCGCGGCGCGGCAACGGCCGCGCCGGCGGGTCGCGGCACGCTGTGCCTCCTGAAGTGAATCGATAAAAAAGGCCAGCACAGGAGGTGCTGGCCTTTCATCAGAAAAGGGCACTATTCGACTTCGCGGGCGTCGATTCTCAGCTCTTTCGGCACTTCGAACACAATGTTCTCTTCACGTCCTTCCAGCGGCACCGCTTCGCCGCCGCCCAGCTCCTGCAGACGGGAAATGACGTTCTGCACCAGAATATCCGGCGCGGATGCCCCGGCGGTCACGCCTACACAGGCCGCGTCTTTAACCCACGCTTCCTGAATATCCGACGCGTCATCAATCAGAAAAGCCGCTTTTCCCCATCCGCTGCGCCAGTTCGGCCAGACGGTTGGAGTTGGAGGAGTTTTTCGAGCCGACCACCAGCACCACGTCCGCCTGTTCAGCCAGCGCGCGCACCGCTTCCTGACGGTTGGTGGTGGCGTAGCAGATGTCATCCTTACGCGGGCCGACGATTTTCGGGAAGCGCTGGCGCAGGGCGTCAATCACGTCTGAGGTATCGTCGACGGAGAGCGTCGTCTGGGTCATAAACGACAGACGCGCTTCGTTTTTCACGTTCAGCGTAGCAGACATCTTCAGGCGACTCAACCAGGTACATACCCCCCTCCGGGTTGCTGTACTGGCCCATGGTGCCTTCGACTTCCGGATGCCCGGCATGGCCAATCAGGATCGCCTCTTCACCACGGCGGCTGGCGCGCGCCACTTCCATATGCACCTTGGTCACCAACGGGCAGGTGGCATCGAATACGGTCAGATCGCGGCTTTTCGCTTCGTTACGTACCGCCTGAGAGACGCCGTGCGCGGAGAAAATCAGGATCGCACCGTCCGGCACTTCGCTGATCTGCTCAATAAAGATGGCGCCGCGCTCGCGCAGGCTGTCGACCACGTAGCGGTTGTGCACCACTTCGTGACGCACATAAATCGGCGCGCCGTAAATCTCCAGCGCGTTTTCAACAATGCTGATAGCGCGGTCAACACCGGCGCAGAAGCCGCGCGGGTTAGCCAACAGGATCTGCATTTGAGGCCTCCAGTGCCGGATCGATTTCCAGCACTTCAACATCAAAATGAACGGTACGCCCGGCAAGCGGATGGTTGAAGTCAACGGTAATCGAGTCGCCGTTGATTTCGCGGATCACGCCCGGCATTTCGCTGCCGTCCATAGCGGTAAAGAGCATAATCGCGCCGATTTCCGGCTCACCCGCGTCCATAAACTCGCGGCGCGAGAAGTACTGGATCAGGTCCGGGCTCGGCACGCCAAACGCGGCATCCGGCTCCAGCGAAAAGGCCTTTTTCTCCCCCTCTTTCAGGCCCAGAAGCTGCTGCTCAAGACCTTCAGACAGGGAGGTATCGCCAAGACGAAACAGGGCCGGTTTGCCGTTGTTGCGGGTGGACTCGGCCGTTGAGCCATCATCCAGCTTCAGCGTGAAGTGAACGAGAACCGCGCTGTTGCTCTGTACGGATTTAGACATGCAAATTGCTCGCTTGTTTTGACTCACCCGTTTGCCCGGTGGCGCTTTGCTTACCGGGCCAACAAGCGGCCACAAATTCTGTAGGCCGGGTAAGCGAAGCGCCACCCGGCATTGACATTTAAGCCTGCTCTTTCGCAGCGGGTTTAGGCAAAAAGCCTTCCAGCACGATTAACGCCGCACCGATGCAAATGGCGCTATCGGCGAGGTTAAAGGTCGCGAAGTGCCAGTCGCCGACGTAGAAGTCGATCATATCGACCACAAAGCCGTGCCACAGGCGGTCAAACAGGTTGCCCAGCGCGCCGCCAATGATCAGCGCGTAGGCGATGTTATTCAGCTTTTGCGTGGCCTTCGAGCGGTACATCAGCACCGCCAGGATCACGCAGATACCCAGAGCGATACCTGCAAAGAACCAGCGCTGCCAGCCACCGCTGTCGGCAAGGAAACTAAACGCTGCGCCGTAGTTACGCGCGTAGTGCAGGTTAAGCGACGGGAACAGCGGGACCGTCTCCCCCAGAGCAAAATTCTGGAGGATCAGGAACTTGCTGCCCAGATCGATAATCAGCACCACCACAACCAGCCACAGCCAGCGCAGTCCTGTTGAACAGAGAGTTTTACTCATCAGGCAAACTTACGTTTTTCGCCGTCACCGGCGACGTTGCTTACACAGCGTCCGCAGATGTCTGCGTGTTCCGCCACCTGGCCAACATCGGTGGTGTAATGCCAGCAACGCGGGCATTTCTCACCGTCGGCTTTGCTCAGCGCGACTTTCAGTCCTTTGAGCAGTTCGCTCTGCTGAGCATCAGCAGAAGCCTCGGCATAATCCGCAACTTTCGCACCGGAGGTCAACAGGACAAATCGTAATTCATCGCCCAGCGCCGTCAGCTTCGCCGCCAGCTCCGGCTCGGCGTACAGCGTCACTGCCGCTTCCAGAGAGCCGCCGACTTTCTTGTCAGCACGCGCCTGCTCGATAACCTTGTTCACTTCGCCACGCACTTTCAGCAGCTCGTCCCAGAAGGCATCGTTCATCGCTTCGGTGCTGGAGAGATCGAACAGACCTTCGTACCACTCGCCGGTGAAGACATACTTCTCACGGTCGCCCGGCAGATAACCCCAGATTTCATCCGCGGTGAAGGACATGATCGGCGCCATCCAGCGTACCAGCGCTTCTGCGATGTGGAACAGCGCGGTCTGGCAGCTACGACGCGCCACGCTGTCCGCTTTCGCGGTGTACTGGCGGTCTTTGATGATGTCGAGGTAGAACGAGCCCATCTCGATGGAGCAGAAGCGCATCAGGCGCTGCACCACTTCGTGGAAGTCGTAAGACTCATAGGCTTTCAGGATATCCTCCTGCGCCGCTTTCGCGCAGCCTACCGCCCAGCGGTCCAGCACCACCATCTCTTCCGGTTTCACCATGTCTTTTGCCGGATCGAACCCGTTCAGGTTCGCCAGCAGGAAGCGCGCGGTGTTACGGATACGACGATAGCTGTCGGCAGCGCGTTTCAGGATCTCGTCAGACACCGCCATTTCGCCGGTGTAGTCGGTCGATGCCACCCACAGACGCAGAATGTCTGCGCCCAGTTTGTTCATCACATCCTGCGGAGAAACGGTGTTACCGATAGATTTGGACATCTTACGGCCCTGACCATCCACGGTGAAGCCGTGAGTCAGTACCTGACGGTAAGGCGCTTTGCCCTTCATGGCGGTGGAGATCATCAGCGATGACATGAACCAGCCGCGGTGTTGGTCAGACCCTTCCAGATACATATCGGCAGCGTGACCGGCAAACTCCGGACGCACGTCAACCACGGAGGCGTGGGTAGACCCGGAGTCGAACCACACGTCCAGGGTATCCGGCACTTTCTCGTAGTTGTCCGCGTCAGCGCCCAGGATGTCGCGGGCGTCGAGATCCCACCACGCCTGAATGCCGTCAACTTCGACGCGCTTCGCCACTTCTTCCATCAGTTCCAGGGTGCGCGGGTGCAGCTCCTCGGTCTCTTTGTGCACGAACAGCGACATCGGCACGCCCCAGGTACGCTGACGGGAGATACACCAGTCAGGACGGTTAGCCACCATGGATTCGATACGCGCCTGGCCCCAGTCCGGGATCCACTGCACGCCTTTGATCTCTTTCAGCGACTGCGCACGCAGGCCTTTCTGATCCATGCTGACGAACCACTGCGGGGTCGCACGGAAGATGATCGGCGTTTTGTGACGCCAGCAGCACGGATAGCTGTGCTGCATTTTTTCAACGTGCAGCAGCGCGCCTTTGGTGCGCAGCAGGTCGACGATGATGTCGTTCGCTTTGAAGACGTTGATGCCGTCCAGCGCCGGGTAGGTGCCAGGCAGGTAAGCACCGTCCGGGCCAACCGGGTTGGCGATTTCCAGACCGTACTTCAGGCTGATGTTGTAGTCGTCAGGACCGTGACCGCCGGCGGTATGCACCGCACCGGTACCCGCTTCCAGCGTCACGTGGTCGCCGAGGATCGCCGGAACGTCGAAGTCCAGGAACGGGTGCTTGAAGCGCATCAGCTCCAGCGCGGCGCCTTTCACGGTGCCCAGCACGGTGTAGTCAGTGATATGCGTGCGCTTCAGCACGCTCTCAACCAGATCTTTCGCCAGGATAAGCGCCTGACCGTCAATCTGCACCAGCGCGTATTCGAACTCACCGGAGAGAGAGATCGCGCGGTTGGCCGGCAGGGTCCACGGGGTGGTGGTCCAGATAACCAGAGAGATCGGGCCGTTAACCGAGGCAACGCCAAATTTGGCTTTCACCGCATCCTGATCGACCGCGTGGAAGGCCACGTCGATAGACGGAGAGGTTTTGTCGTAATACTCCACTTCCGCTTCCGCCAGCGCAGAACGGCAGTCCACGCACCAGTGCACCGGCTTGGCGCCTTTGTGCAGGTGGCCGTTACCGATGATTTTGCCCAGCGCACGGATAATGTTGGCTTCCGTTTTGAAGTCCATGGTCAGGTACGGGTGCGACCAGTCGCCCAGTACGCCCAGACGGATGAAGTCAGCACGCTGACCGTCAACCTGCGTGGCTGCGTATTCGCGGCACTTCGCACGGAACTCGGCGGCGGTGAACTTCTCACCCGGTTTGCCAAACTCTTGCTCCACTTTCAGCTCGATTGGCAGACCGTGGCAGTCCCAGCCAGGAACGTAAGGCGAGTCATATCCCGTGAGGCCTTTGGACTTCACGATAATGTCTTTCAGAATCTTGTTAACCGAGTGACCAATATGAATGCTGCCATTCGCATATGGAGGGCCATCATGCAGAATGAAGGTTTTTTTGCCTTTTTTGGCTGCACGAATGATGCCGTACAGGTCATCATCAGTCCAACGCGCCAGCATTCCCGGTTCGCGCTTGGCGAGATCGCCGCGCATCGGGAACCCTGTTTCCGGCAAATTCAGGGTTGATTTATAGTCACTCATCAGATTCTCGGTTCCGTATTTACCACCTAGGCAGTTAAGCCGGTTCTAGATAGCCCAAAAAACTCGCGGGCCGTCAACTCATCTCGCGCAATTTGCGCTTTCAGTTCATCCAGCGAAGCAAATCGCTGCTCATTGCGTATTTTTTTACGCAGTACCACATCTATATGGCGACCATAGAGGTCCATTACAACGTCCAGCAGGTGCACTTCCAGCTGTTGACGCACACCGGCGACGGTCGGGCGCGTGCCAATATTGGCGACGCCGTAAACGGCTTATCGCCCAGTCCTGCCACTTCCACCGCATAGACCCCTTTAACCGGGGAAACCTGACGACGCAGCGGTATATTCGCCGTCGGGAAACCTATCGTGCGGCCCAGCGCATCGCCATGGACCACGCGGCCAGAGATGGTGAACGGATGCCCCAGCAGGGTTTCAGCCGTCTCCAGTTCGTCATCGGCCAGCGCCTGACGCACCGCCGTGCTGCTGACGCGAACGCCGCCTTCACAGAAGGTCATCGCGCTGGTGACGTCAAAGCCGTACTCCAGACCAGCCTTCTGTAATAGCAAGAAATCGCCCTGACGACCAGCGCCAAAGCGGAAATCATCGCCCACGGCGAGAAACTGCACGCCAAGACGCTTAACCAGCAGGTCGCTGACGAAATTTTGTGCTGTCAGCGCGGCAAAGCGGCGATCGAAACGTACGCACAATACGTAGTCCACGCCGGACTCCGCCAGATAGCGCAACTTCTCGCGCAGGCGTGTAAGACGGGCGGGAGATTTATCGCCCGCGAACAGCTCCAGCGGCTGCGGTTCGAAAATCATCACCACCACCGGCAGACCACGCGCCCGCCCTTCTTTACGCAATCCCTGCAACAGCGCCTGATGACCACGATGCACGCCGTCGAAATTACCAATGGTCAGCACGCACCCGTGCGGGGCTCTGCTGAGATTATGTATGCCGCGTATCAGCTTCATGTCTGGCTCAAAACAGTGAAAATCGCCAAAGTATACCTTGTACAGCGGTTAAGGTTAACCGGCGATTGTTCGTGCAAAACAGAAAGCCGTAATGATTTCATCAGGCTGACCTTTCGCAGCGAAAAAATCTGCTCGCGAACTGCGATTTTTATGCCGAAAAGCTGTATTCACGAACAACAAGCTGGTAGAATCCTGCGCCATCACTACGTAACGTAGCGTCGCCACATTAACGGCGCTTATTTGCACAAATCCATTGACAAAAGAAGGTATAGAGGGCATATTCCTCGGCCTTTGAATTGTCCACATAGATCATATTTGGGAGTTGGACCTTGGCTAATATCAAATCAGCTAAGAAACGTGCCGTTCAGTCTGAAAAGGCCCGCAAGCACAACGCAAGCCGTCGCTCTATGATGCGTACTTTCATCAAGAAAGTATACGCAGCTATCGAAGCTGGCGACAAAGCTGCTGCGCAGAACGCATTTAACGAAATGCAACCAATCGTGGATCGTCAGGCTGCTAAAGGTCTGATCCACAAAAACAAAGCAGCGCGTCATAAAGCAAACCTGACCGCGCAGATCAACAAACTGGCTTAATCGCCGCTTGTTGTTGCTTGTTTTAAAAGAACCCGCTTAACGCGGGTTTTTTTATGTCTTCAGATTGCCGGTGGCGTAAACAGCGCCGAGTAGTCACGGTTACAGATTCGCTGTACCGCGGGGTGCTGAATCATTCTTTCGGCAAATATGGCGTGATACTCCTCCATCACGTTATCCACTCTGCCTATCTCCGTAATCTTGTCATCCGAATAGAGATCGTGCGCGTAGAGCGTCGGCGCAACAAAGATGGCGTTGTGCGCTTCACCAAAGGCTTTCATCAGCGCCGCATCGTCGAACTCGCCGAGGATTTCCACCTTCAGCCCCTGGGAATTAAACCAGTTCAGCAGCTTGCGTCCGAGCATGGAACGCCTTCCCGGCACCAGCAGGCGACGCTCTTCCAGGCAGGCCGGGAAGGGTTTCTCCGGCGGCGGATTAATGCACCAGAAGCTCACGCCGCATTCACCAATCTTCACCGAGAACAAGCCTTCCTGCTGCGTGGAGTCAATCGGGCAGTCCGAGATAATCATATCCAGCTTGTGCTGGCTTAGCTGTTCCAGCAGCATCTCGTGAGTGGATTCAAAGCAGCGAAGATGAATTTGTTCATCTTCAACCACCGCCGCGTCCAGCACGCCGCTCACCAGCCGTTTGGACAGCGCATCCGCCACGCCAACATCAAAGAGCAGGTTCGACTCTTTGCGATAGTTAACGATATCCAGCATCTCCTGGCTCAGGGTGAACATCTTGTCCGCGTAGCGGAACACCAGTTCGCCCAGCTCGCTGGGTTCAATCCCGCGCCCCTTACGCTTGAACAGCTTGCCCTGCAAACGCTCTTCCAGCGCCTTAATTTGCCCGGTGATGGTTTGCGGCGTCAGGTAGAGCGCCTCTGCTGCCCCGACCACCGATCCCTGTTTATAGACGTGCCAGAAGTAGTAAAGATGGTTGTAATTCAAATGAGACATCGCGTCTTCTCTCCCTGAGTGTGTATCAGGAGAAGGCTCGCCTCCTCCCGGTGTTCCGTTATGCCTGGACGGCCTGTCCGGACAATTTTACCTTCAGCAAGGTATAACCGATTACCGCGGCCAGTAATGACCCGATAAGAATGCCGAGTTTCGCCCAGACGATCAGAGGCGCATGCGCGCCAAACGCCAGCGTCGAGATAAAGATCGACATCGTAAACCCGATACCACACAGCACGCCGACGGCCATAATCTGCTTAAACGTGGTGCCGTGCGGCAATGACGCCAGCTTCAGCTTCGTCGCCAGCCAGCAGAAGAGGCTAATACCCAGCGGCTTACCGATAAACAGCCCGGCAATAATGCCCAGCGGCAGCACGGACGTCAGCCCGTCCAGCGTCACGCCGCCGAGCGAAACGCCGGCGTTGGCAAACGCAAACAGCGGCAGGATCATAAAGGCGACCCACGGATGCAGCACATGCTCCAGCTGTTTGGCAGGAGACTTGCCGTCCTGCGGCTTCAGCGGCACGAAGAAGCCGACGATCACCCCAGCCAGCGTGGCGTGCACGCCTGATTTCAGCACCGCCGTCCACAGCACCATCCCCACCAGGATATAGATACCGATGCGGCGCACATTAAAGATGTTCAGCAGCGCCAGCACCGCAATCGCCCCGGCAGCCACGCTCAGGGACAGGATCGACAGATCGCTGGTGTAGAACAGCGCAATAATCACAATGGCGCCCAGGTCATCAATGATCGCCAGCGCCATCAGGAAGATTTTCAGGGCCACCGGCACGCGGCTTCCCAGCAAGGCCAGCACCCCGAGCGCAAAGGCGATATCCGTCGCAGCCGGGATCGCCCAGCCGTGACGTGCAACCGGATCCTGCCAGGTGAACGCCAGGAAGAGCAGCGCCGGCACCACCATCCCGCCGAGCGCAGCAATCACCGGGAATGCCGCGCGCTGGCGGCTGGCAAGCGAGCCCAGCACCAGCTCACGCTTAACCTCAAGCCCCACCAGCAGGAAGAACACCGCCATCAGCGCATCGTTGATCCACAGCAGCATGTTCTTGTTGATTTCCAGCGCCCCGACCTTCAGTTCAACGGGCGTTTCCAGAAATGCATGGTAGAGATCCTGCGTCATTCCGAGGTTGGCCAGCACCATCGCGGCCGCAGCGGCAATAATCAGGATCACGCCGCCGGACGCCTCACTGCTAAAGAAACGGTGTAGTAATTTCACTTTAGTTCTCTCTTTTACAACAATACCTCGATAAAACCATAATACCAAGCCAGATAGCTCGGCAAAAACAGATTAATATTGAGTATAGATTCAGTTTTTCCGAGTAGTGGCAAAAACGATAAAAAAAGCCCGGCATAAAGCCGGGCCTGATGTACGCGGTGCGGAAGGCTTAGCGGGTCAAATCATCGAAGAATTTTTTCACGCCATCGAAGAAGCTTTTGGAGCGCGGGCTGTTTTTCTCACCCGTCGGGCCACCAAAGCTCTCCTGCAGCTCTTTCAGCAGCTGTTTCTGCTTGTCGTTCAGGCCAACCGGCGTTTCCACGACGACGCGGCACAGCAGGTCGCCCTGCGCACCACCACGAACGGATTTAACGCCCTTACCGCGCATGCGGAACAGCTTACCGGTCTGGGTTTCGCCCGGCACCTTCAGATTCACGCGACCATCCAGCGTCGGCACTTCGATTTCGCCGCCCAGCGCCGCCATCGCGAAGTTGATCGGCACTTCGCAGTACAGGTTATTGCCTTCACGCTCGAAGATCGGGTGCTGTTTCACCTGCACCTGAACGTACAGATCGCCTGCCGGTGCGCCGTGCTCGCCTGCTTCGCCTTCGCCCGCCAGGCGGATGCGGTCGCCCGTATCGACGCCAGCCGGGATTTTAACGGACAGGGTCTTGGTTTTCTCAACGCGACCGTGGCCGTGGCATTTGGTGCACGGATCTTTAATCAGCGTACCGCGACCGTGACAGTGCGGACAGGCCTGCTGTACCGCGAAGAAGCCCTGACGCATCTGCACCTGGCCGGAGCCGTGACAGGTTGGACAGGTCTGCGGCTGCGTACCCGCTTTCGCGCCGCTGCCGTGGCAAACGTCACACTCTTCCAGCGTCGGAATACGGATCTCTTTGGTGACACCGCGAACGGCCTCTTCCAGCGTCAGATCCATGTTGTAGCGCAGATCCGCGCCGCGCGCCGCGCGCTGACGACCACGACCGCCGCCGAAGATATCGCCAAACACATCGCCAAAGATATCGCTGAAGTCAGCGCCGCCGCCAAAGCCGCCGCCACCGAATCCACCGCCGCCCATGCCGCCCTGTTCAAAGGCTGCGTGACCGTACTGGTCATAGGCCGCACGTTTTTGTGCATCGGTCAGGACTTCGTAGGCTTCTTTGATCTCTTTAAATTTGGCTTCAGCCTCTTTGTCACCCTGGTTACGGTCCGGGTGGAATTTCATGGCCAGGCGCTTATACGCCTTTTTGATTTCACGCTCTTCCGCAGTTTTCGGAACGCCTAAAATCTCGTAATAGTCTTGCTTTGCCATTGGTTTTTTTAAGCCCCTTAACATGCGAGCACGGGCGTGGAGAGTTCTCCTACGCCCGTGCCGATTAATTACCCTGCATCAGGGCGATTATTTTTTGTCTTTAACTTCTTCGAACTCAGCGTCGACAACGTCGTCGTCTTTCGCGTTGTTCGCCGAAGCGTCAGCGCCCGCCTGCTGTTGAGCGTGCTGCTGCTGAGCGATTTCCATCAGCTTCTGAGAAGCCTGCGCCAGTTCCTGCATCTTCGCTTCGATGTCCGCTTTGTCTTCACCTTTCAGTGAGGATTCCAGCGCACTCAGTGCAGCTTCGATAGCAGTCTTGTCTTCCGCTGGCAGTTTATCGCCTGCTTCTTCAACCTGCTTACGGGTGCTGTGCAGCAGATGGTCGCCCTGGTTACGGGTCTGAACCAGCTCTTCGAACTTACGGTCGGATTCCGCGTTAGCTTCGGCATCGCGAACCATTTTCTCGATTTCTTCTTCGTTCAGGCCAGAAGATGCCTTGATGGTGATCTTCTGCTCTTTACCGCTGTTTTTGTCTTTCGCAGACACGTGCAGGATACCGTCAGCATCGATGTCGAAGGTGACTTCGATCTGCGGCATACCGCGCGGCGCCGGGTTAATACCATCCAGGTTGAACTGACCCAGTGATTTGTTATCAGACGCGCGTTTACGCTCACCCTGCAGCACATGGATGGTTACCGCAGACTGGTTGTCTTCAGCGGTAGAGAACACCTGGCTGTGCTTGGTTGGGATGGTGGTGTTTTTGTTGATGAGCGCCGTCATCACACCGCCCATGGTTTCGATACCCAGAGACAGCGGGGTAACGTCCAGCAGCAGTACGTCTTTCACTTCACCGGTCAGTACGCCACCCTGAACCGCAGCACCAATTGCCACCGCTTCGTCCGGGTTAACGTCTTTACGTGGCTCTTTACCAAAGAACTCAGCCACTTTCTTCTGCACCATTGGCATACGGGTCTGGCCACCAACGAGGATAACGTCGTTGATATCAGACACGGACAGGCCAGCGTCCTGCAGAGCAACTTTCAGCGGCTCGATAGAACGGTTCACCAGGTCTTCTACCAGGCTTTCCAGTTTCGCACGGGTCACTTTGATGTTCATGTGTTTAGGACCGGTCGCGTCTGCGGTGATGTACGGCAGGTTCACGTCGGTCTGCTGAGCGGAAGACAGTTCGATCTTCGCTTTTTCAGCGGCTTCTTTCAGGCGCTGCATAGCCAGCGGGTCGTTACGCAGGTCAATGCCCTGATCTTTCTTGAACTCGTCAACGAGGTAGTTGATCAGACGGGTATCGAAGTCTTCACCACCCAGGTGGGTATCACCGTTGGTTGCCAGAACTTCGAAGGTTTTTTCGCCGTCAACTTCGTCGATTTCGATAATAGAGATATCGAAGGTACCACCACCCAGGTCGTAAACCGCGATAGTACGGTTGCCGACTTCTTTATCCAGACCGTAAGCCAGTGCAGCCGCGGTTGGTTCGTTGATGATACGTTTTACTTCCAGACCTGCGATACGGCCAGCGTCTTTGGTTGCCTGACGCTGAGCATCGTTGAAGTAAGCAGGTACGGTGATAACCGCTTCAGTTACCGGCTCGCCCAGGTAATCTTCAGCGGTTTTCTTCATTTTTTTCAGCACTTCGGCAGAGATCTGCGGCGGTGCCATTTTGGTGCCTTTCACATCAAGCCATGCATCGCCGTTATCTGCCGCGATGATTTTGTACGGCATGATGGCAACGTCACGCTGAACTTCTTCGTCCTGGAAGCGGCGGCCGATCAGGCGTTTGATCGCAAACAGGGTGTTTTGCGGGTTGGTCACTGCCTGACGTTTAGCCGGCTGACCAACCAGAGTTTCACCATCCTGGGTATAAGCAATGATAGAAGGCGTGGTGCGATCGCCCTCGGCGTTCTCCAGCACGCGTGCAGTAGTGCCATCCATAATCGCTACACAAGAGTTGGTAGTACCCAGGTCGATACCAATAATTTTACCCATCTAAACGTCTCCACTAAAAATTCAGTCAACATGTGGTTGTGTACCTGTAATAAGGGCAGAACGTGCTTTTTCAACTGCCCAGATTTGATTTTTTTCAGGTCCACACACTGCGGTTGACTACAAGATGGGGTCGCGACGGCATCCATCAAGGGGGAATGATAAAAAAAATTTTAATTTCACCCTGATGAGATCATAGACGCCATCGATTGCGCCCATTATGATGCCGCGCCCAGTCAGGGAGAACTGACGCGGGTTTAACCATTTCACCATATTAATGATGATTTTTTTGAGGACTTATGGGCAACACTAAGTTGGCTAATCCGGCTCCGCTGGGCCTGATGGGTTTTGGCATGACCACTATTCTGCTGAACCTGCACAATATCGGGTTGTTCCCAATGGATGGCATCATCCTGGCGATGGGCATTTTCTACGGCGGTATCGCGCAAATCCTCGCGGGCCTGCTGGAATATAAAAAAGGCAATACCTTCGGCTTAACCGCCTTCACCTCTTACGGTTCTTTCTGGCTGACCCTGGTTGCCATTCTGCTGCTGCCTAAAATGGGCATGGCAGACGCGGCAAACGCCCACTTCCTGGGCGTTTATCTGGGCCTGTGGGGCATCTTCACCCTGTTCATGTTCTTCGGTACCCTGAAAGGCAACCGCATGCTGCAGTTCGTCTTCCTGAGCCTGACCGTCCTGTTCGCCCTGCTGGCGATTGGTCACCTCGTGGATAACGAAGGCATCGTTCATGTTGCAGGCTGGATTGGTCTGGTTTGCGGCGCGAGCGCTATCTACCTTGCAATGGGTGAAGTGCTGAACGAGCAGTTTGACCGCACCGTGCTACCGATTGGTGAAAAACACTGATCCTTCTGTCGTGTCCGCCTCGCGGGCACGACATCCCTTCTTCTGCCCCAGCCAAATCCCTAATCCCAGCCCCATCACCGACAGCGCCAGCACGTACCAGGCCGGAGCCATGGGAGACACGCCCATCAGGACCGTCACCGCAATCGGCGTCAGCCCACCGAAAATGGCATACGACACGTTGTAGGAAAACGAAATCCCGGTGAAGCGAACCTCTGGCGGGAACGCGCGCACCATCACGTACGGTACCGCCCCGACAACGCCCACGCACAGCCCTACCACGCCGTACAGCAGGAACAACTGTTCAGGATGGCTGCCTGCCAGATGGTAAAACGCCCAGCTTGAAGCGGCCAGTAACAGGCTGCCGACAATAAAGGTGACGCTGGCACCGAAACGATCCGCCGCCAGCCCGGCGGCCAGACAGCCAAAGCAGAGCATGATTGTCGCGATACTGTTTGCCTGTAGCGTCACGGCAGGGGCGAAACCGTATTGCTTTTGCAGCCAGACTGGGGACATCAATATCACTACCACAATGCCCGCCGAGAGCAGCCAGGTGAGCAGCATCGATACCACCACCGCTTTTTTATGGCGTACCACGACCGCCTTCACCGGCAGCTCCTGCGCCAGCGCTTTGCGCTGCTGCATTTCGAGGAAAATGGGGGTCTCCTGCAGCCAGCGGCGCAGGTACATCGCGACCAGACCAAATGCCCCGCCCAGCAGGAACGGAATACGCCACCCCCAGTCGTGCACAGCCTGCTGCGTCATGCTGGTATTCACAATGGTTGCGACCACCGAGCCGAGCAGGATCCCGACCGTCAGCCCCGCCGTTAAGGTTCCACAGGCGATACCAATGCGGCGCGCCGGAACATGCTCCGCGACAAACACCCACGCGCCCGGCACTTCACCGCCAATTGCCGCGCCCTGCAGGACGCGCATCAGTAACAGCAGCAACGGCGCGAGAATACCCATCGAGGCATAGGTAGGCAACAGACCAATGGCCAGCGTCGGCACGGCCATCAGCAGGATGCTAAGGGTAAACATCTTCTTGCGCCCGACCAGATCGCCAAAGTGGGCCATGATAATGCCGCCCAGCGGACGCGCCAGATACCCGGCGGCAAAAATGCCGAAGGTTTGCACCTGACGCAGCCATTCCGGGATATCCGCCGGAAAGAAGAGTTCTCCCACCACGGCGGCGAAGAAGACGAAGATGATAAAGTCGTAAAACTCCAGCGCGCCGCCTAAGGCCGCGAGCGTGAGGGTTTTGTAATCCTGTCGATTCAGAGGTCGGGTGTTATGTGACATAGCGAACCATTATGCGTGTATTGTGGATTTATTTTTACAGCAATCGTAAAGAAAAAATTACTATACCGTAAAACCGTTACCACGCTATCGCCGCTTCAGCTTATGTCACATATTGATTAATTTCAGGAGATTGTTTCGCGACGCGCGTTTTTAGGACGAAAAGCTGCTACCACTTTCTCATCGGTTTCGACATACGGGCCGTCAAGCAACTGTATACAATACGGTACACTTGCAAAGATGCCGTGAACGATGACGCTGCCGTCTTCCGCTTTAAGCCCTTCCAGGGTCTCTTTGATCGACTTCGGCTGGCCCGGCAGGTTCAGGATCAACGCCTGCTTGCGGATCACCCCCACCTGGCGGGAAAGAATGGCCGTCGGAACAAAGTGTAGGCTGATCTGGCGCATCTGCTCGCCGAAGCCCGGCATTTCACGATCGGCAATCGCCAGCGTCGCGTCCGGCGTCACGTCGCGGCGCGCGGGGCCGGTTCCGCCGGTGGTTAACACCAGGTGACAACTCATCTCATCCACCAGCTCACACAGGGTCTGCTCGATGATCGGCTGTTCGTCGGGAATCAGGCGAGTCTGGATCTCAAACGGGGTAGTCAGTGCACTGGCCAGCCACGCTTCCAGAGCGGGGATGCCTTTATCCTGGTAAACACCGCTGGAGGCGCGGTCAGAAATCGACACTAAGCCGATGCGTAAGGTATTCATATCCATTCCATTCAAAGAGTACTGATTAAAGGGAATGATACACGCAGAGAGGAAATTCAGACAGAGGCGGGGGTAAGACGCGTGACCGGGAGCCCGGTCACGCAGAATGATTACAGCAGGTCGCCGATCATTTTTTCCAGTTTGCCCTGGTCAACAGCAAACTTACGGATACCGTCCGCCAGTTTGTCTACCGCCATTGGATCCTGGTTGTGCTGCCACAGGAACTCGGATTCAGTGATGCGCTCTGGGCGTGCTTTCACTTCGCCGGTGTAGGACAGTTTACGCTCCAGGGTACCTTCGCTTTCTGCCAGCTCTTTCAGCAGCGCAGGCGCGATGGTCAGGCGGTCACAGCCAGCCAGCTCGATGATTTCACCGACGTTACGGAAGCTGGCGCCCATAACCACGGTCTCATAGCCATGCTGTTTGTAGTATTGGTAGATTTCAGTCACGGAAATCACGCCCGGATCTTCAGCCGGTGCGTACTCTTTCTTGTCGGTGTTGGCTTTGTACCAGTCCAGAATACGGCCTACGAACGGAGAAATCAGGTATACGCCCGCTTCGGCACATGCGCGCGCCTGCGCGAAGGAGAACAGCAGGGTCAGGTTACAGTTGATGCCTTCTTTTTCCAGCTGCTCCGCCGCGCGAATACCCTGCCAGGTAGAGGCCAGTTTGATCAGGATACGATCGTTGCTGATGCCGGCGTCGTTGTACATTTTGATCAGACGTTTCGCTTTGGCGATAGAGGCTTCGGTGTCGTAGGAGAGACGCGCATCCACTTCGGTAGAGATACGGCCCGGAACCAGTTTGAGGATTTCCAGACCGATGTTCACCGCCAGTTTGTCAGTGGCATCCACAACCTGCTGCGCGCGGTCGCTGCTCTGCGCGCGCGCCCAGGTCACTGCGTCGTCAATCAGTTTGCGATACTCAGGGATCTGTGCGGCGTTAAGGATCAGAGAAGGGTTGGTTGTGGCATCCTGCGGCTGGTACAGCTTCATTGCCGCGATATCTCCGGTGTCAGCTACGACAGTGGTGAACTGACGAAGGGAGGTCAATTTATCCGTCATGATAGTGTTTCTCTTTTAACGTGCCCTGGATAATTCACGCTACCGACAGCATGCCTGCAGCGCAAAGATGACAGGTTTACTTGTTAGGGGGATGTAACCGGTCTGCCCTGATGATAACACGACGGAGGGGTAGCGCAACCGCAGACAGTGCGCTTAGGCAGAGTATGGTAAACTCGAAATATTAACAGGCTGCTAAGCAACAGCATGCCCAATCAGTGGTAGCGCTTACATATTCACATTGGCATCAACAAGAGGGACGTTAATGCCTGATTTCTTTTTCTTTATTAACGAAGTCCTCTGGGGTTCGATAATGATTTACCTGCTTCTGGGAGCAGGTATTTGGTTTACGCTACGCAGTGGGTTTATCCAGTTTCGTTATATTCGCAAGTTTGGCAGAAGTCTGAAAAACAGCGTTACGCCCCAGCCGGGCGGATTAACGTCGTTCCAGGCACTCTGTACCAGCCTGGCGGCACGACTCGGCAGCGGTAATCTGGCGGGCGTTGCGCTGGCCATCAGCGCGGGCGGGCCAGGTGCGGTCTTCTGGATGTGGGTGACGGCGCTACTCGGGATGGCCACCTCCTTTGCCGAAAGTTCGCTTGCACAACTCTACAAAGAGAAAGATAAACACGGCCAGTTTCGCGGTGGTCCTGCCTGGTACATGGCGCGTGGCTTAGGGATGCGCTGGATGGGCGTCCTGTTCTCGGTTTTTTTACTGCTCGCGTACGGTCTTATTTTTAATACCGTCCAGGCGAACTCGGTTGCCAACGCCCTGCGCTATGCCTTCTCCTGCCCCGAGTGGATCGCGGGTCTCGCTTTAGCCCTCGTCGTTCTGCTTACCATCTCGGTCGGTCTCAAGGGCATCGCTCGCCTGATGCAGTGGCTGGTGCCCATTATGGCGCTGCTCTGGGTTGCCGCGAGCCTGTTCGTTGCCGCACTGCATCTCGACCAGGTGCCGGGCGTGATTGCCACCATCGTCAAAAGCGCCTTTGGCTGGCGCGAAGCGGCCTCCGGTGCGCTGGGCTACACCTTCAGCCAGGCGCTGATGGCGGGTTTTCAGCGGGGCATGTTCTCCAATGAAGCCGGTATGGGGTCAACCCCCAACGCGGCCGCCGCCGCCTCTTCCTGGCCGCCGCACCCGGCCGCACAAGGCATTGTGCAGATGATTGGCGTCTTTACCGATACCATTATCATCTGTTCCGCCAGCGCCATGATTTTGCTGCTGGCAGGCCCCGTCCCACATTCCTCAGGAACCGCCGGGATACAGCTTCTCCAGCAGGCGCTGGTGAACCTGACCGGCGGCTGGGGTGCAGGGTTTGTCTCGCTCATCCTGATCTTGTTTGCCTTCAGCTCAATAGTGGTGAATTACCTCTACGCCGAAAATAACCTTATTTTCCTGAAGCTCGACTCCCGCGCTGCAATCGGAACCCTGCGTCTCGGAGTCGTCCTGATGGTGATAGCAGGCTCCCTGCTCAGTATGCCGCTGGTCTGGCAGCTGGCCGATATCATTATGGCGCTGATGGCGATCACGAACCTCACGGCAATCCTGCTGCTCTCGCCCGTGGTGACCCTGATTGCCAGAGACTATCTGCGTCAGCGCAAACTCGGCGTTCCGCCGGTCTTTGATCCCGCCCGCTATCCCGATATCAAGGCGCAGCTTGCCCCCGGCACGTGGGATGATTTGCCGCGGCAATAACAGCTATCGATCAATTCGGGGCGATTTTTTGCTAAAGTCGCTCTAAATTTCCTGCAAGGACTGGATATGCTGATTCTGATTTCACCTGCAAAAACGCTCGACTACCAGAGCCCCCTCGCCACCGAGCGCTATACCCAGCCTGAGCTGCTGGACTACTCGCAGCAGCTGATCCGCGAAGCGCGTAAGCTCTCTGCGCCGCAAATCGCCTCGCTGATGAGCATCAGCGACAAGCTGGCCGATCTTAACGCGACCCGCTTTCACGAGTGGCACCCGGATTTCACCCCGGCTAACGCTCGCCAGGCGATTCTGGCGTTTAAAGGCGATGTCTATACCGGCCTGCAGGCGGAAGATTTTAGCGAAGCCGATTTCGATTTTGCCCAGCAGCATCTGCGCATGCTGTCGGGTCTGTACGGCGTACTGAGACCGCTGGACCTCATGCAGCCGTATCGTCTGGAGATGGGGATTCGTCTGGAGAATGCCAAAGGCAAAGACCTGTACCATTTCTGGGGCGATATCATCACCGATAAGCTGAATGCGGCGCTGCACGCACAGGGCGATAACGTAGTGATTAACCTGGCGTCCGATGAATATTACAAGTCGGTGAAGCCGAAAAAGCTGGATGCCGAGATCATCAAGCCGGTGTTCCTTGACGAGAAGAACGGTAAGTTCAAAGTGATCAGCTTCTACGCCAAAAAAGCGCGTGGCCTGATGAGCCGCTACATCATTCAGAACCGCCTGACGAAGCCGGAGCAGCTAACCGCCTTCAACAGCGAAGGCTATTTCTTTGACGAGGCGTCGTCAGGGAAAGGCGAACTGGTGTTTAAGCGCCACGAGCAGTAAAAACAAACCCCGCCAGATGGCGGGGTTTTACATTAATGGTGTTTCCAGTCCGGGCCGCGATCGTCACGGTGGTCATCGTGGTGATGGTCATCATGGCGATCGTCATGTTTACGATGCTCATCATGTGGACGCCAGTGGTTATCACGCCAGTCATAGTGCGCTTTCCACCAGTCGTGGTCGCGCCAGCGGCCGCCGTCCCAGTAATGCCCGTTATTATCCCGGTCGCCAATCTGCAATTTGACCGCAGGTACGAGGGTGATTTCGGATGCCTGTACCGCCATGGGAGCGACCAGCATCAGTGAAAGCGCAATCAGCACAGGTTTCAGTGTAGACATCGGTGACTCCTTATTATCTTTGCCCAACGTGGGCCGATGTAAGGAGAGTACGCGAGGGGAACGGGGGATGTTATTCTCTGCAATCCTAAACGCTAAGTGACCGCATTTATTGGGAATTTCTACTTTTTCCCTGCTATTTTTCTCCTTAATTTCTCCATAAAAAAAGCCGGGTGGCGCTTCGCTTACCCGGCCTACGATTTGTTCGTCGTTGTAGGCCCGGTAAGGCATAGCCACCACCGGGCAACACAATCACGCACGCGTCATCATTGGTTGTAGGTCGGGTAAGGCGTAGCCGCCACCCGACAAAAAATCATGCGCGAGTCATCATCAGCTTACGCAGCGCGGCAAAGTCTGCCGGCAGCTCATGAGACAGCAGCGGCAGGTCGGCACGCTCGGCCAGCTCTTTTGGCAGCGGCAACGTTTCGCCCAGAATCGCCTCCACGCTCTCTTTGAACTTCGCCGGATGTGCGGTTCCCAGGAACAGGCCGTATTCACCCGGATTAAGCTGATCGCGCAGCGCGCGGTAGGCAATCGCCGCGTGCGGTTCAGAGGTATACCCCACCGCCTTCAGCTCGCGCATGGTGGATTTGGTGGTCTCATCCGTCACCGCGGCATAGCCCAAGTCGCCCAGACGCCAGATCTTACGGCGGAACAGCTCTTCCACGCGCGGCCAGTTGTTCGGCTGAGACACATCCATCGCATTGGAGAGGGTCGCCTGCGTGGCGTTCGGCGCCCACTTCCCGTCTTTCAGGAAGCGCGGCACGGTGTCGTTGGCGTTGGTGGCGGCGATAAAGCGTTTCACCGGCAGCCCCAGCGATTTCGCCAGCAGGCCCGCCGTCAGGTCACCGAAGTTACCGCTCGGCACGGAGATCACCAGCTGGTTGCGCGCTTCCTGCGGCAGCTGCGCCACCGCTTCGAAGTAGTAGCAGATCTGCGCCAGCAGACGGCTGATGTTGATGGAGTTGGCCGAGTTCAGCCCCAGCGCCACCTTCAGCTCTTCGTCGTCGAAGGCCTGCTTGACCAGCGCCTGGCAGGCATCGAAATCGCCGTCAATCGCCACGGTTTCAATGTTGCCGCCGAGGGTACAGAACAGTTTTTCCTGCAGCGGGCTGATTTTGCCTTTCGGATAGAGGATCACCACGCGGACGTTTTTCAGGCCGTAGAACGCGTGCGCCACCGCCGCACCGGTATCCCCGGAGGTCGCGGTCAGGATGGTCACCGGTTTGTCGCCGCTGATGTGGGTCAGCATCTGCGCCATAAAGCGGCCGCCGAAGTCTTTGAACGCCAGGGTCGGGCCGTGGAACAGCTCCAGACAGCCGACGTCAGGCTCAACCTGCTGAACCGGCGCCGGGAACGCGAATGCCGCGCGTACGCGCTCTTCCAGCAGCTCCTGCGGAATTTCATCGCCGATAAACGCGGACAGAATTTTGGTGCTGCGGGTGACAAAATCCTGCTTCAGCAGGTCATCAATCTCGGTCAGCTGGAATTCCGGCAGGTCATGCGGGAAAAACAGCCCCTGATTTTTGCCCAGCCCCTGAGTCACCGCCTGCGCGAAGCTGACCTGCTCGTTGTGATCTTTAAGGTTGTAGAGTTTCATTGGTTATCCCAGTACTCGTGCGCCAGCCGTGTCCAGACGGCAAATATGAACAAAGCCTTCCTGATTTTGCAGGTAGTGTTTGCAGAGCCAGTCCGCCACGCGCTGCGCGGTGTCTGGCTTGTCGCACAGGGCGAACAGCGTCGGGCCGGAGCCGGAGATGCCGCAGGCCTGCGCGCCGATATCCATCGATGCCTGTCGCGCCTCGTTAAAGCCCGGCAGCAGCTTCGTGCGGTACGGCTCGGCAATGACGTCCTTCATCAGTTTGGCCGCCAGCTGCGGCTGGCGGGTGTAGCAGGCGTGAATAAAGCCCGCCAGATGACGCCCGTGGGCGATACAGTCCTGACGACGATACTGCGCGGGCAGGATCGCGCGCGCTTCCGCGGTTGAGACCTTAATGCCCGGATAGGCCAGCACCCACAGCCACTCATCAAACCCTGGCACCTGCTGGCTGATGATGCCATTTTCTTCGATCATCAATTGCATGCCGCCGAGGAAGCACGGCGCCACGTTGTCATAGTGAATGCTGCCGGAGATACGCCCTTCCAGCTCGCCCATTAAGCCCAGCAGGCGGTTGTTGTTCAGCGGCTTACCGCAATGCTCGTTCATTGCTACCAGCGCGGCGACCACCGAACAGGCGCTGGACCCCAGACCCGAGCCGATCGGCATACTTTTTTCCAGCGTCATGGCGACCGGCACGTTTTTGCCGATCTCCTGACAGAAACGTTCCCAGCACTGATAGACTATGTTCTCGCGGGGGTCGGACGGTAACTTGCTGGCGAAGCGGCCCACGTTGTTCAGGCTGAAGCTGCAGCCGCTTCCACCGTCACCGTATCGCCCAGCAGCGAACCATCCACCGGCGTCACCGCCGCACCCAGCACGTCAAATCCGACGCTCATATTCGCGCTGGAAGCCGGGGCATAAACTTTGACCATGTTAAACTCCTAACTTCCATGACAGGGTACGCAGCAGATCGGCAAACACACCCGCCGCCGTAACATCGTTCCCCGCGCCATAACCGCGAAGCACCAGCGGCAGTGGCTGATAATAGTGGCTGTAAAACGCGAGGGCGTTTTCGCCGTTTTTGACTTTGTACAGCGGGTCGTTGCCATCCACTTCGGCAATCTTCACCCGGCACACGCCATCTTCTTCAATGTTGCCAACATAGCGCAATACCTTACCTTCATCACGGGCTTTCGCAACGCGAGCGGCAAACGCGTCGTCAAGCTGCGGCAACCTGGCCATAAAGGCGCCAACATCGCCGCTGCTGTCAAATTCTGCCGGCAGGACCGGCTCAATCACGATATCGGAAAGCTCAAGCTCACGGCCCGTTTCACGCGCCAGGATCAGCAGCTTGCGCGCCACGTCCATACCGGAAAGGTCGTCACGCGGATCCGGCTCGGTATAGCCCAGCTCGCGCGCCAGCGCGGGTGGCTTCCGAGAGGCTCATCCCCTCATCCAGCTTGCCGAAGATAAACGACAGCGAGCCGGAGAGGATGCCGGAGAAACGCTGCAGCTCATCGCCCGCGTTCAGCAGGTTTTGCAGGTTCTCGATAACCGGCAGGCCGGCCCCCACGTTGGTGTCGTACAGGAACTTGCGGCGCGACTTGCTCGCCGCCCGACGCAGCTGGTGATAGTAATCCATCGACGAGGTGTTGGCCTTTTTGTTCGGCGTCACCACGTGGAAACCTTCCCGCAGGAAGTCCGCGTACTGATCGGCCACCGCCTGGTTGGAGGTACAGTCGACGATCACCGGGTTAAGCAGGTGATACTCTTTCACCAGACGGATCAGGCGGCCCAGGTTGAACGGCTCTTTCGCCTCCGCCAGCTCGGCCTGCCAGTTTTCCAGGTTCAGGCCGTGGACGTTGGTCAGCAGCGCTTTGGAATTCGCGATGCCGCAGACGCGCAGATCGATATGTTTGTTCTTCAGCCACGCCTGCTGACGCTTCACCTGCTCCAGCAGCGCGCCGCCGACGCCGCCCACGCCAATCAGGAACACTTCGATCACCTGATCGGTGTTGAACAGCATCTGGTGAACCACGCGCACGCCGGTGGTGGCATCATCGTTGCTCACCACAACCGAAATTGAACGCTCTGACGAGCCCTGGGCAATCGCCACGATATTGATATTGGCGCGCGCCAGCGCGGCAAAGAATTTCGCGGAGATACCGCGCAGGGTGCGCATGCCGTCGCCCACCACGGAGATGATCGCCAGACGCTCCATGAATCGCCAGCGGCTCCAGCAGCCCTTCTTTCAGCTCCAGATAGAACTCTTCCTCCAGCGCGCGGCGGGCGCGAAGGCAGTCGGCCTGCGGCACGCAGAAGCTGATGCTGTATTCGGAGGAGGACTGGGTGATCAGCACCACCGAAATACCGGTGCGGGACATGGCCGCAAACACGCGCGCCGCCATGCCGACCATTCCTTTCATCCCCGGACCGGAGACGCTGAACATCGCCATGTTGTTGAGGTTGGAGATGCCTTTCACCGGCAGACCGTCCTCATCCGAGCTCGCGCCAATCAGCGTGCCCGGCGCCTGCGGGTTACCGGTATTTTTAATCAGGCAAGGGATCTGGAACTGGGCAATCGGGGAGATGGTACGCGGGTGAAGCACTTTGGCGCCGAAGTAGGAAAGCTCCATCGCTTCCTGGTACGACATCGACTTCAGCAGCCTGGCGTCCGGCACCTGGCGCGGGTCGCAGGTATAGACGCCGTCGACGTCAGTCCAGATCTCACAACAGTCCGCGCGTAAACAGGCGGCCAGCACGGCGGCGGAGTAGTCGGAGCCGTTGCGGCCCAGCACCACCAGCTCGCCCTTCTCGTTACCGGCGGTGAAGCCCGCCATCAGGATCATGTGGTCAGACGGAATTTTGCTGGCGGCGATACGGCGGGTTGATTCGGCAATATCAACGGTGGATTCGAGGTAGTGGCCCACCGCCAGCAGTTTTTCAACCGGATCGATCACGGTCACGCTATGGCCGCGCGCTTCCAGCACGCCCGCCATGATGGCGATAGAGAGTTTTTCACCGCGACAGATCAGCGCCGCGTTGATGCTGTCCGGGCACTGGCCCAGAAGGCTGATGCCGTGCAGGACATGTTTGATCTGCGCGAATTCCTGCTCAACGAAGGACTTCAGCTGAGCGTGCGGGAAGCCAGGCAGCGCCTCGGCCAGCCCTTGCAGCAGGTCAGCGAAGATACGCTCTGCGTCGCTAATGTTCGGGAGTGCATCCTGGCCACCGATGGTCTTTTCAATCATCGCCACCAGATGGTTGGTGATTTTTGCCGGGGCAGAGAGCACGGTCGCAACCTGCCCCTGCCTGGCGTTGCTTTCCAGGATATCGGCAACACGCAGAAAACGTTCTGCATTTGCCACTGATGTACCGCCGAACTTCAACACTCGCATGGTTCTACCCCTTGATCTTTAGCCGAAAAAAAAGCCCGCACTGTTCAGGTGCGGGCTTTTTTCTGTGTTTCCTGTACGCGTCAGCCCGCATCGTTACCTGTGGTAATGGTGATGGTTGTAATAATGGTGGTGATGCTGATGCGTTTCATGGATGTTGTGTACTCTGTCATTATTATCTGTCTGTGCTGTATTCTTTTAGGGTTAAAGGATCGGGCACCTTAAGTCAACGAATTTTTAATTTGATCACAATTCGGGAGATTCGCACTGTCCCGGCTGCGCTGAAACGACAGTTAATTTCAGCGCGACAGGGTCATTACAACAATAGATTTCAGCGGCTTATTAGCCATAGAAAAAACTTATGGCAGTGACTTACTCGGCGAGTTTTTTTTCAATATCATGCAGCAAACGGTGCAGCATTGCGGTGTCCCGCTGTTCAAGCCGCCCCAAACGCTGCTGCAGCCAGTCAGCCATTTTTTGATCGTCCGCCACCCCAAGTTTCTCCAATAATTCACGAGCCCGCAAACGCAATGCGCGCAACTGATTATCATCAACCGGAGCCGCTTGCTGAGGTGCTTGTTGCATTAAGGACGCTAATTGATAGCAATACACCATGACCGCCTGGCCCAAATTCAGCGACGGATAATCCGCAACCATCGGCGCGCCGGTCAAGACGTCCGCCAGCTCCAGCTCTTCATTGGTTAATCCGGAATCTTCACGCCCAAACACCAGCGCCGCTCTGCCCAGCCACTGGCGTTTCTCTCTGCAACAGCGGCACCAGCTCCGCTGGCGTGGCATAGTAGTGGAACTTCGCCCGGCTGCGCGCCGTGGTCGCAACGGTAAACGGAACATCCGCCAGCGCGTCGGCAAGCGTCGCGTAAGTGGTTATATTATCGAGAATATCTCCCGAACCGTGCGCCACCCAACGGCGCGCAGCTTCCTGCAGATGGGCCGTGCTGTCCACAATACGCAAATCGGTAAAACCCATGGTCTTCATGGCACGCGCCGCTGCGCCTATATTTTCTGCTCTGGCTGGGGCAACCAGTACAATCGACAGATGCATTTATGCTCTCTTTTTAATCAGTTAGCCGGTAAAAATGTGATGCACTTCAACATATTACGCAGCGCGAATTTACAAAATTGCAACACAAATCACCGAAATAGCGTTTCATAACAAATTAAAAACGCTAAACTATTCTGTGTCTGAACAATCAGTTAGAATGTTAACAGAACACTATTATCCCTATGTTTTATACATAGTATTTTATTACAGTATTTCGTTCTTGTATTGGATTCGCTTCGTTTATAAATCAATGTCCGCAACTAGTTGGTTTATTGAAAAATTGTGACAAAGGCTAGCATTCGGCTACGATGATTTCATCAAACTGTTAACGTGCTACAATTGAACTTGATATATGTCAACGAAGCGTAGTTTTATTGGGTGTCAGGTGTCACTTAGCCTGTTATGTTGCTGTTAAAATGGTTAGGATGACAGCCGTTTTTGACACTGTCGGGTCCAAAGGGAAAGTACCCAAGACCAAGCTAATGATGTTGTTGACGTTGATGGAAAGTGCATCAAGAACGCAATTACGTACTTTAGTCACGTTAAGCCGATCATGTTAATTTGCGACATGCATCAGGCAGGTCAGGGACTTTTGTACTTCCTGTTTCGATTTAGTTGGCAATTTAGGTAGCAAACATGCAGACCCCGCACATTCTTATCGTTGAAGACGAGTTGGTAACACGCAACACGTTAAAGAGCATTTTCGAAGCAGAAGGCTACGATGTCTTTGAAGCGACCGATGGCGCAGAGATGCATCAGATCCTTTCTGAAAATGATATCAACCTGGTGATCATGGATATTAACCTGCCGGGCAAAAACGGTCTTCTGCTGGCGCGCGAACTGCGCGAGCAGGCGAACGTCGCGTTAATGTTCCTGACCGGCCGTGATAACGAAGTTGATAAAATTCTTGGCCTGGAAATCGGTGCGGATGACTACATCACCAAGCCGTTCAACCCTCGCGAGCTGACCATTCGCGCACGCAACCTGCTGTCCCGTACCATGAACCTGGGCACGGTCAGCGAAGAGCGCCGCAGCGTCGACAGCTACAAATTCAACGGCTGGGAACTGGATATCAACAGCCGCTCGCTGATTAGCCCGAACGGCGAGCAGTATAAACTGCCGCGCAGTGAATTCCGCGCGATGCTGCACTTCTGCGAAAACCCGGGCAAAATCCAGTCCCGTGCCGAGCTGCTGAAGAAAATGACCGGCCGCGAGCTGAAACCGCACGACCGTACCGTGGACGTGACCATCCGTCGTATTCGTAAACACTTCGAATCTACGCCAGATACGCCGGAAATCATCGCCACCATCCACGGCGAAGGGTACCGTTTCTGCGGCGACCTGCAGGAGTAAGCCCGCAGATTGATAAAAAAAGCGGCGCTCAGGCGCCGCTTTTTTATTTCCATGCCCACGGCATAATCGGCACCGCGCTGATCGCGTTTTTCGGCGAGCCTTCCACCACTTTGTCGGAGTAGGCTAGGTATGCCAACGTGTTACGTTTTGCGTCATAGAAACGCACCACCTGCAGCTTTTTAAACACCAGCGAGGTCCGTTTCTGGAATACCACGTCGCCCTGCGCCTTGCCGTTTTTAATTTTATCGCTCAGTTCAACCGGCCCCACCTGCTGACAGGAAATGGCCGCATCGGAGGTATCCTCCGCCAGCCCCAGCCCGCCTTTGATACCGCCGGTTTTCGCCCGGCTGACATAACAGGTGACGTTTTTAACGTCCGGATCGTCAAACGCCTCAACCACAATTTTGTGGTCCGGGCCAAACATTTTGAACACGGTATCGACGGAACCAATCTGTTCCGCCTGGGCAGAACGGCACGACCATCAACATCAACGCGGTGAATAGCATAACTTCTTGTATTTCATATTGTTACCATTTTTTAAAATTACACTGAGCAATTATTCAGCACTTTCAAATGAGACAAAAATGTTTGCAAGATCACAGATTTACAAAATTTATGATGAAAATCAGTCACAATGAGGATTTGTGCACAAAAAAACACTGAATGCTAAAACATCAAAAAACGCTATTATCCGCTAACCTGTTATCAGGCACCTGCTGTTTTAAGGATGAGGATAGTATATGGATCAGGCTGGAATTATTCGCGACCTGCTCACCTGGCTGGAAGGTCATCTCGACCAGCCTTTGTCACTGGATAATGTGGCGGCTAAAGCAGGCTATTCCAAGTGGCATCTGCAAAGGATGTTCAAGGATGTCACCGGTCATGCTATCGGGGCCTATATTCGCGCACGTCGTTTATCAAAATCTGCTGTGGCACTGCGCCTGACCGCGCGGCCGATTCTGGATATTGCCCTGCAATATCGTTTCGATTCGCAGCAGACCTTCACCCGCGCCTTTAAAAAACAGTTCTCGTTGACGCCAGCGCTGTATCGTCGCTCGCCTGACTGGAGCTCGTTTGGCATGCGTCCGCCGCTGCGTCTGGGCGAGTTCGCCATGCCGAAACATGAATTTGTTACGCTGCCGGAAACCCATCTGATCGGCACAACGCAGAGCTACTCCTGTTCGCTGGAGCAGATTTCCGAGTTCCGCCATCAGATGCGCGTCCAGTTCTGGCGCGACTTCCTGAGCCACGCGCCGGCGATCCCGCCGATCCTGTATGGTCTCAACGAAACGCACCCAAGCCAGGAAAAAGACGACGAGCAGGAGGTGTTCTACACCACCGCGCTGACGCCAGAGATGGCCAATGGCTATATTCAGGGTTCGAAGCCTGTCGTGCTGGAAGGCGGCGAATACGTGATGTTCGCCTATGAAGGGCTGGGAACGGGGGTGCAGGAGTTTATCCTGACCGTTTACGGAACCTGCATGCCGATGCTGAATCTGAATCGCCGTAAAGGTCAGGACATTGAGCGCTACTACCCGGCCAGCATGACGACTCACGCGATCGTGAGCCGCCGTTACACATTCGCTGCGAATATCTGGTGCCTATCCGTCGTTAACGCTGCAGTTCGTCAAGCGCAGGGGCATCGAGATGCGAAATGTCCCCTGCCGTCTCCACCACCCAGCCGGACGCCAGCCACGCGCTTTCCTGATAATCAATGCGGGAAATGGAGCAGTTGCGCAGACGCAGACGGCGCTCAGCGTAAGCCGGAAGCCCCAGAATGGTGCTCACCAGGCAACCCAACGCCATCCCGTGACTCACCAGCAGCGGACGGCTTCCCGCCGGAAGCTTCAGGCATTCCGCCAGTGCGGCATGCATACGTACGCTGAGCTCCTGCATGGATTCGCCCTCAGGAATACGGCCATCTTCGGTACCGTTCACCAGCGTGCGGCGCCAGCCCTCTTCCGCTTCCGTCAGCGTATCGATATGGCGTTTTTCCAGCACGCCCATATCCAGCTCGCGCAGGCGCGGCTCAAGCGTGACGTCACAGCCGCAGGCATCTGCGATGATGCGCGCCGTCTGCTGTGTGCGACCTAAATCGCTGGTAATGACGTGGGTAATGCCCAGCGCTTTCGCGCGTTCTGCCACCTGCCACGCCTGCGGTTCCCCCTTCTCGGTGAGCGGACTGTCTGACTGGCCTTGAATACGTCGCTCGGCGTTCCACTGCGTTTCACCGTGGCGAACAAGGTATACCTGTAACATGCTTTTTTTCCGTTATACTGCGATGAGTTTTTTATCTGAGGAAGGTCTTTGTCCGGGATAAAGAACGCGTCTCGTTTCGGACAAGCCAATTATAGATTATGCACCATGTTGTCTCTGCTACCACTAATCCTGCCAAAATTCAGGCAATTCTGCAGGCATTTGACGAGATCTTCGGCGCAGGATCCTGCCATATAGAAGCCGTCGGCGTCGAGAGCGGCGTGCCTGAACAGCCGTTTGGCAGCGAGGAAACGCGCGCTGGCGCACGAAATCGCGTGACCAATGCCCGCAAGCTGAGGCACCGGACGCCGATTTCTGGGTGGCGATTGAAGCCGGTATCGACGAAGGCAGAACCTTTAGCTGGGTGGTCATCGAAAGCCCTCAAATGCAGCGCGGCGAAGCGCGTTCGGCCACCCTGCCGCTGCCGGAGATCATTCTGGAAAAAGTGCGTGCGGGTGAAGCGCTCGGGCCGGTGATGTCGCAGTACACCGGCATTGATGAGATTGGCCGTAAAGAAGGGGCGATTGGCGTCTTTACCGCCGGTGCGCTGACGCGTTCAGGCGTTTACCATCAGGCGGTGATTCTGGCGTTAAGCCCGTTCCATAACGCGATTTATCGCTAGGTATCGTTCAGCAACGTCTGCTTCCAGCCACTGACGCAGCTCAACGGGCGCCGACTTCAGGCTGTTCGAGCCGCGGGTAATCGTTGCGATGCCCGCGCCGAGTTCGTTTTTCAGCTCGCGCTGGCTCATCTCGCCGCGCAGCAACTCTTCAATGATCCGCACGCGCGTGCCCAGCGCCTCACGCTCGTCCGGCGTGAGCATCAGCTTCAGCAACGGAAGATGCAGATCCTGCTCGTAAGACTGGCGAAGCAACTCCACAAAACGAAGCCACTCCTGATGACGTTGTTCGGCCATTGCCGAGGAATAAGGGGAATGCTGGGTCATAGTTTTCCGCCATTCGTTGGTTTCGGAAGCCCTTTAGACAGGCTTCCGAAAAGAGTGTACTCATTAGCGAGTACAGCATAACACAACCCTCAGAAATCAGTAACGTCTCTGCCACTCGGCATCGGTCAACAGGGTATCTTTCTGCCCCATGAAGTAGCGATAGTAGGCGTCGTAGGCCAGCACGTTCTTCACGTAGCCGCGCGTTTCCGAGAACGGGATGCTCTCGACAAACGCCACGGCGTCGATGCGTCCGGCGCTGTTGCCCAGCCAGGTACGCACGCGGCCCGGCCCGGCGTTATACGCCGCCGAGGAGAAGATGCGGTTGTTGCCGAACTGCTGATACACATACTGCAGGTAGCTGGTACCGATGTTGATGTTGGTATCCGGATCGAGAAGCTGTGACGGGCTGCTGTATCCGGGAATGTTAAACATCTTCACCGTGTGCGTCGCCGTGCCCGGCATAATCTGCATCAGGCCGCTGGCGCCCACCGGGGAACGGACTTTCGGGTTCCAGGCGCTCTCCTGACGGGCAATCGCCATCGCGTAGCTTTGCGGAATATCTTTGCCGCTGGTGTAGCGCGCGAACAGATCGTTGTACGCCAGCGGGAAACGCTCTTCCAGATGATCCCACAGCTTACCGGCGATCGTCGCCTGCACGCTGAGATCCCACCAGTGCTTATCAAAGGCATAGCGGGCAAGCTGGGCTTTCTCGTCGGTGGTGCGGCTGGTCACCAGATTCGCCCATTCGCTGCGCGCGGTGTTATCCATATTCCAGTACATCAGCTCGCGCACGCGCGCCATTTCTGGCCCCTGCGTCAGCGCCGGGTTCGCGTTAGCGGGCGCTTTATCAATGCGGAAGGTGTACTCCTCGCCCAGGCGCTGCGCGGCCGCCATCGGGTAGAACCCGCGCTGCTGCATCAGCGTATGGAGGATCTCTTTGGCCTCATCATCACGACCGCGCTCCAGCAGCAGATCGGCCTGCCAGTAGCGCCATTCGTCTTTCTCTTTGGCCTCCATCGGCAACCGCGCAAGCCAGGTATTCAGCCCGCGACGATCGCCGACGCCCAGCGCCATGCGCACGCGGCGCTCCACCAGCGACGTGGAGTTCGAACGCATAATGGCATCGTCTCGCCAGCGCGCCTGTTCGTCGGTCACATCGGTGCCCATCAGTCGCCACGCCACAATATCGCGCAGCTCCTGGGTTTGCTCCTCATTAAGCTGCTGCGCCTGCACCAGCTGCGGGATCATCAGCCGCGCGTTTTCCACATCGTCACGCGCCACGCTGGCAAAAGCCACCGCCGCCATCTGGCGGGTAAAATCGGTCGCGCCCGTACTGCGGGCAAAGGTCAGCACGCTGTTGGGATCGTTTGCCAGCGAGATAACCGCCGTGGAGATCGTCTGGTAATCGGACGGCATCTGCCCCGCCAGCGTGGTCACCAGCCGCGTGTTGCCTGCCTTCATCGCCAGGCGGATGCGCTCAAGGTAGGACAGCGGGTCCTGCTTGCCGGATGCGCGCCACGCGCCGAACAGGGAATCACAGGCGTTCGGCTGATTTTTCCCGGTCAGCCAGAGCTCTTTCGCCCCGGCCCAGGCCTCTTCCTGCTGGCCGGTCGCCCATTTTGCGTAGTAGTAGTTACACTGCGCTTCGGTGGTATTCGGCTTTTCTGGGCTAAACGCCAGCAGCCCGCGCCAGTCTTCGCGACGCGCCAGCTCATTCACAAAACGAGACTGGAGATTTCGGGCTGGCGGCAGGGTCGGGTTCGCCTGAATGAAGTTATTCACGGTGACGGTGGGCTGGTTCATCAGATCGTCGGTAATCTGGCGATACTCCAGATACGGATACAGCGGATAATCCTTTAGCGTCGGCATCAGCGCCTGCACGGTATCCATCTGCTTGTTGTCCCACGCCTGTTTAATCTGGGCGTAGCGGTTACGTTGTTCATCCAGTGAATCGGCATGCACCGCCTGGCTTACCGCCATTACGCATACGCTGGCAGCCAGCAGACGCCAGACCACCTGTTTGGCTTTTTCCACAAGCTCTTCCTCATTGTTTTTTCGTCAATTGCAGCGTCTTGCCACGTCAAAGTCTAATTAACTTATGCTAACCAGGCATCCTTCAACGCGCCACGTCATGGACACTTTTTTACCTTTCTTGCGCGTTTTAACACTCCCGACGTTCCTGGCTGGGATTAGGACGTGAAAAAGGCTACACTTCGAGGCTGAAATTCCTTCTCATTACGATAAAAGAGGCGAAGTCCAACGTGGCTCAATTCGTTTATACCATGCATCGTGTCGGCAAAGTTGTCCCGCCGAAACGTCATATTCTTAAAAATATCTCGCTGAGCTTCTTCCCGGGCGCAAAAATCGGTGTTCTGGGTCTCAACGGTGCCGGTAAGTCCACCCTGCTGCGCATCATGGCCGGCATCGATACAGACATCGAAGGTGAAGCCCGCCCGCAGCCTGGCATCAAGATTGGCTACCTGCCGCAGGAACCTCAGCTGAACCCGGAACACACCGTTCGCGAATCGGTTGAAGAAGCGGTATCCGAAGTGGTTAACGCCCTGAAAGGTCTGGATGAAGTGTACGCCAAATACGCCGAACCGGATGCGGACTTCGACAAGCTGGCCGCGCAGCAGGGCAAGTATGAAGAGATCATCCAGGCGCACGACGGTCACAACCTGAACGTGCAGCTGGAGCGCGCGGCTGATGCCCTGCGTCTGCCGGACTGGGATGCCAAAATCGCGAACCTCTCCGGTGGTGAACGCCGCCGCGTGGCGCTGTGCCGCCTGCTGCTGGAAAAACCAGACATGCTGCTGCTCGACGAACCAACTAACCACCTGGATGCGGAATCCGTGGCGTGGCTGGAGCGCTTCCTGCACGACTTCGAAGGCACCGTGGTGGCGATCACCCACGACCGTTACTTCCTCGACAACGTCGCCGGCTGGATCCTCGAGCTGGACCGCGGCGAAGGTATTCCGTGGGAAGGCAACTACTCCTCCTGGCTGGAGCAGAAAGATCAGCGTCTGGCGCAGGAAGCCTCTCAGGAAGCGGCTCGTCGTAAGTCTATCGAGAAAGAGCTGGAGTGGGTGCGTCAGGGCGCGAAAGGCCGTCAGTCTAAGGGCAAAGCCCGTCTGGCACGCTTCGAAGAGCTGAACAACACCGAATACCAGAAACGTAACGAAACCAACGAACTGTTTATTCCACCTGGAGCACGTCTGGGGGATAAAGTGGTTGAAGTCAGCAACCTGCGCAAGTCCTACGGCGACCGCCTGCTGATCGACGACCTGACCTTCTCCGTACCGAAAGGCGCTATCGTCGGCATCATCGGTCCGAACGGCGCGGGTAAATCGACGCTGTTCCGCATGATGTCCGGTCAGGAACAGCCAGATAGCGGCTCCATCACCCTGGGTGAGACCGTGAAGCTGGCCTCCGTTGACCAGTTCCGTGACGCGATGGATAACAGCAAAACCGTGTGGGAAGAAGTCTCCGGCGGGCTGGATATCATGCGCATCGGCAACACCGAGATGCCGAGCCGCGCCTATGTTGGTCGCTTTAACTTTAAAGGCACCGATCAGGGCAAACGCGTGGGCGAGCTGTCCGGCGGTGAGCGCGGTCGTCTGCACCTGGCGAAGCTGCTGCAGGTGGGCGGTAACGTTCTGCTGCTCGATGAACCAACCAACGACCTGGATATCGAAACCCTGCGCGCGCTGGAAAACGCCCTGCTGGAGTTCCCGGGCTGCGCGATGGTTATCTCGCACGACCGCTGGTTCCTCGACCGTATCGCCACCCACATTCTGGACTACCAGGATGAAGGTAAAGTGGAGTTCTTCGAAGGTAACTTCACCGAATACGAAGAGTACAAAAAACGCACGCTGGGCGCCGACGCGCTGGAGCCGAAGCGTATTAAGTACAAACGTATTGCGAAATAAAAGCACCGTCAAAGCGGATGGATTTCCCATCCGCTTTTTCCCCCTTCCCTACCACGCTTCCCCCGAAACGCGCAGAGAATTCATCTGCAACGCTGAGCAAAAAAAGTGTTTTCGTTTTTGCATAATATTCGCATCAAACCCAGGCATTTGTGCATTCACCGCTCACGGCCAATCAAAGCAAAAGCGCACCAAAAACCATAGATGCAGAATAAAAATACAAAAAATATAAATAAATAGTTTTATATTTTGATGATTAATGAAAAAACCACGCTCTTGCTTAACGAAAAAGCCACCGGATAACATTGATTACCCTTTAAGCCGAATCAATACGTGGTTATATTCAATGCAGATCATTACGGAAAATGCATATTTAAAATGCGGTCTGCGCACGCTTATTCAGCAGCATGCGATAAAACTGAATGCGGATGATGTGATTATAGATTTTGATAATCACCTGCTTGTTATTACCACCTTGACAACGCTGAATGAAATTACGGAAGGCGATAATTCTTTTGAAAAATTTCTGCTGTATCCCTTTTTCAAAATAAGTAAAAGCCTGCCAATCGACGTCTTCCAGCGAACCTTACAACAGAAGTCCTGGAGAAATAAAAAGAGGCGCGAAGGGAAATTAGCACTAACCCGAAAAGAAAGGGTGCTGCTCAAACATATTATTAACAGAGAAGCGCAGACCGATATATTCAGCAACGGCGAAATGGATGTGAAAACGTTCAGCACTCATAAATACAATATGCTGAAGAAAGTGAACCAGCCTTCTGTCGCGACGCTGAATCAGGTTTACTATCACTGGGAAAGTTTGTGTAACCAGCCGACCAGTTATCCGCTTGCCGGGTAAAGTGAAATACCCGGCCAGTAGCCGCGCTTATGCGCCCATCAGCTTCTTAACCAATTCGACACACTGCAGAAACCGCGAATCATAGTCGGCCGATTCAACGCGAACAAAATCAATATGGTTCTCCCGTAGCATGGAAACCAACAGATCCTGAAACTCTTTCCGGTCAACCGAACTGCCCAGACTTCTTAAGCCATCATTCACCCACGGGGTGTTGTTTTCCAGCAGGATCACCAGGTCGAAGCGGTATTCGTCAATCAGCGCCTGCACGAAGGGGTGTTCACGCCCTTCGTATTTTTTGCAAAACGCCTGCGTGGTGACAAAATCGGTATCGATAAACGCCACCTTGTTGGCGTATTTCACCGCGAAATCAATGTACTGCGCATGCCCGAGGGCAATTTTGTCGTAGTCGGAATACTGCAGCGCCATCTCATCGCCGCCCAGATGCGAAAAGACGTAGTCGCGGCCATACTCCCACGCGCTGGTGGTATTGAAGATATTGGCCAGCTTGTTGACCAGCGTCGATTTACCGCTCGACTCACCGCCCAGAATAGCCACGGTGCGCACAAAGAACGGCTTCACCTCGGTCGGGATGTAATCCCAGTAGCGGAACGGGTTTTCGCGGATCTGCGCGCCGCTGATGTTCATAAAGGTGCGCTTCGGATCGATCAGCACCGTCTCAATGCCCAGATGCTCGCGGAACTGCGGCGCATCGGCCTCTTCAGAGGTGTAGATCCAGTTCGGCGCGATGCCCTTCTCTTCCATAAACGCTTTGATGCCGTTGCTCCACACGTCCCAGCCGTGCGGATACGGCTCCATGCCCTCTTCGTTAAAGGCATGAATACGAATGTTTTTCTGATACTTAAAGGTCTGGAGCAGCCAGCGCAGGCGGTCCGGCACGGTCGGCTGTTGCGACATGGCACTGTCTTCGAACAGCTGGCGGTCGCGGGTTTCGTCGTAGCCCATGATGATGTGCAGCTCGTCAACCTGGCTACAGGCGCGCTGGATCAGATAGATATGCCCGGTATGCAGCGGGTAAAACTTGCCGAACACCACGCCGATGTTCTTTTGCATACGCGGGAATTCCAGCCCCAGAAAGCGGTGCAGCGCTTCCAGCTTCTGCGCGCTGGGGCTTTTGATTTTGGCGTTCAGCAGTTGGCTCAGGTAGCCTTTGGTCATGCCGCTGGCGTCTGCCACCTGCTGCAGCGTGCAGCCCTTCTGGCGGATAGCGGTCTTGATGTAGTCAAATGATGACATAAATTACGGTGCCTCCTGCAAAATCGAATACGTAATTATAAGTCGTCAAAGACATTTAACGCATCTGCGAGTTTCTTCACGCCAAATACCTGCATCCCTTCCGGGATTTTTTTCGGCACGTTGGCGGCGGGAACGATCGCGCGACGGAAACCGTGTTTTGCCGCCTCGGAGATTCGCTCCTGCCCGCTGGGCACCGGACGGATTTCCCCGGCAAGGCCCACTTCGCCGAAGACGACCAGATCCTGCGGCAGCGGTCTGTCGCGCAGGCTGGAGACCATCGCCAGCAGCAGCGCCAGGTCTGCGCTGGTCTCGGTGACTTTGACGCCGCCGACCACGTTCACGAAGACGTCCTGATCCGCCATCTGCAGCCCGCCGTGACGGTGCAGCACCGCCAGCAGGATCGCCAGACGGTTCTGTTCCAGACCAACCGCCACGCGCCGCGGGTTGCCCATCATCGACACGTCCACCAGCGCCTGAATTTCGACAAGCAGCGGGCGCGTCCCCTCCCACAGCACCATCACCGAGCTGCCGGAGGTGATCTCATCGCCGCGGCTCAGGAAGATGGCCGACGGGTTGCTGACTTCGCGCAGCCCCTGTTCGGTCATGGCAAACACGCCCAGCTCGTTCACCGCGCCAAAGCGGTTTTTGTGGCTGCGCAGGGTGCGGAAGCGGGAATCGGCGTCGCCGTCGAGCAGCACCGAGCAGTCGATACAGTGTTCCAGCACTTTCGGCCCCGCCAGCGAGCCATCTTTGGTGACATGGCCGACCATCACAATCGCCACGCCGCGCGTTTTGGCGAAGCGCGTCAGGTAGGCCGCCGTTTCACGCACCTGCGCGACGCTGCCCGGCGAGGACTGAATGTCCGCCATGTGCATCACCTGGATGGAGTCGATCACCATCAGCTTCGGCTGCTCTTCTTCGGCGATCATGCAGATCTGCTCGATGCTGGTTTCCGACAGCATGTTCAGATTACCGGTCGGCAGGCCCAGACGGTGCGCGCGCATCGCCACCTGCTGCAGGGACTCTTCCCCCGTGACGTACAGGGTTTTCATCTGTTCGGCGAGCTTGCAGAGCGTTTGCAGCAGCAGGGTCGATTTACCCGCCCCCGGGTTACCGCCGATCAGAATGGCGCTGCCCGGCACCACGCCACCGCCGAGCACGCGGTCAAACTCTTTGAACCCGGTGGAGAAGCGCGGCAGCTCTTCGAGGCTGATGTCCGAAAGTTTTTGCACCTTCGCCACGCCCGCGTTACCGGCATAGCCGCTCAGGCGCTCGTTGCGGGCCACGCTCGGCGAAGCCGCCACACCACGCACTTCGGTGATGGTGTTCCAGGCATGACAGGCGCTGCATTGCCCCTGCCAGCGCGGATAATCCGCACCACATTCATTACAGACAAATGCGCGTTTTGGAGCTTTCGCCACGGTTTACCTCGTTATTTCTCTGCGGCCTGCGTGCCGGGTGGCGCTTACGCTTACCCGGCCTACAAAGCAGACCGTTATTTCTGATTAAGGCTGCCGGAGAGAATGCAGAACACCCCCATCAGGTCAGCGTGACGGATAGTGACTTCCGTCTTTTCATTCACTTTTGGCTTGGCGTGGTAGGCAATGCCCAGCCCGGCCGCTTTGATCATCGGCAGGTCGTTCGCGCCGTCGCCGATGGCGACGGTCTGGACGACCGGAATTTCATATTTTTCCGCCAGACGCGTCAGCGTATTGGCTTTGTACTGGGCATCCACGATATCGCCGAGCACCTGGCCGGTCAGCTTGCCGTCCATGATCTCCAGCTCATTGGCCACCGCCGCGGTCAGATGCAGTTTGTCCCGCAGGTAATCCGCAAAGAAGGTGAAGCCGCCGGAGGCGATCGCCACTTTCCAGCCCAGCGACTGCAGCTTCAGCACCAGCTGCGCCAGCCCCGGCATCAGCGGCAGCGCTTCGCGCACCTGCCGCAGGATGTTGGCATCGGCCCCTTTCAGCGTCGCCACGCGCTGTCGCAGGCTGGCGGTGAAATCCAGCTCGCCGCGCATCGCGCGCTCGGTGACTTCCGCCACCAGCTCGCCGCTACCCGCCAGCTTCGCAATCTCGTCAATGCACTCGATCTGAATGGCGGTGGAGTCCATGTCCATCACCAGCAGGCCCGGCGTGCGCAGATGTGGGATTTTACCCAGCGGCGCGACGTCCAGGCCGGCGTCATGCGCCAGACGCGTGGCGCGCGGCGTCAACGAACCCGCCAGACGAATCACCTGGTAGTCTTCCACGCACCAGGCGGCGACGATGACCATCGCCGCGCCCAGTTTGCGTTGGTACTGGGTCAGGCGTTGCTTATCCAGACCGCGTCCATACAGGAGCCAGCCGCTACGACCGGCGTGGTAATCCAGAGGCATCACCTCATCGCCACTTAAAGAGAGCGGCAATCCTGGCCATAAAGAGACATCCGTTGGCAGGTCACACCAGGTCATGTTCGGCATTAAAGCTCCTGTAATTTCGTTCGCGCCGGAAGGCATCGGAGGGAAAATAACGCATGAGGCTACCCTGTAACCATCACTTCTGGCAACATTAAGCCGTAAATTTTCAGCAGGTGGAATATGGCTCGCGCAAAACTGAAATTCCGGCTGCATCGCGCCGTGATTGTCCTCTTCTGTCTCGCACTGCTGGTGGTGCTGATGCAGGGCGCATCGTGGTTTAGCCAGAACCATCAACGGCAACGCAACCCGCAGTTTGAAGAGCTGGCCCGCACGCTGGCGCGCCAGGTGACGCTCAACGTCGCGCCGCCCATGCGTACCGAAACGCCGGACGATAAGCGGATAGGTCAGGTTTTACGCCAGCTCACGGAGAACAGCCGCATTCTTGATGCCGGCGTCTATGATGAGCAGGGCAACCTGATTGCCCGCGCGGGCGAAAGCACGTCGACGTGCGCGACAGGCTGGCGCTGGACGGCAAAAAAGCCGGCGGCTATTTCAACCAACAGATTGTCGAACCCATTCAGGGGAAAAACGGCCCGCTGGGCTATCTGCGCCTGACGCTCGATACCCACACCCTGCCGACTGAAGCCAAGCAGGTCGATAATACCACCAATATTCTGCGCCTGATGCTGCTGCTTTCGCTGGCCATTGGCGTTGTGCTGGCACGCACGCTTCTGCAGGGCAAACGCACGCGCTGGCAGCAATCCCCGTTCCTGCTGACCGCCAGCAAATCCGTCCCCGAAGACGAAGAGAGCGAGAAGAAAGAATAGCAGATAAAGTAAGCGAACGATTCAGAAAAGGAACTTTGCCATGACGACGTTACGCCTGCTTATCTCTGACTCTTACGATCCCTGGTTTAATCTCGCGGTGGAAGAGTGCATCTTCCGCCAGATGCCTGCCACCCAGCGCGTGCTGTTTCTCTGGCGTAACGCCGATACGGTGGTCATCGGCCGTGCGCAAAACCCGTGGAAAGAGTGCAATACGCGGCGCATGGAAGAAGACAACGTCCGGCTGGCGCGCCGGAGCAGCGGCGGCGGCGCGGTGTTCCACGATCTGGGCAACACCTGCTTTACCTTTATGGCGGGGAAACCGGAATACGACAAAACCATCTCAACGTCCATCGTCCTCAACGCGCTGAATGCACTCGGCGTGACGGCGGAAGCCTCCGGGCGTAACGATCTGGTGGTGAAAACCCCCGACGGCGACCGCAAGGTCTCCGGCTCTGCCTACCGTGAAACGAGGGATCGCGGCTTCCACCACGGCACCCTGCTGCTGAATGCCGATCTGAGCCGTCTGGCGAACTACCTCAATCCGGACAAGAAAAAGCTACAGGCTAAAGGCATTACCTCCGTACGCGGGCGCGTGGCGAATCTGGTGGAACTGCTGCCGGGGATTACTCACGAGCAGATTTGCGATGCGATCCGTGACGCGTTCTTCGAACATTACGGCGAGCGCGTGGAAGCCGAAGTGATCTCCCCGGACAAAACGCCGGACCTGCCCAACTTCGCCGAAACCTTCGCCCGCCAGAGCAGCTGGGAGTGGAACTTCGGTCAGGCGCCTGCCTTCTCCCATCTACTGGATGAGCGTTTTACCTGGGGCGGCGTGGAGCTGCACTTTGACGTTGAGAAAGGCCATATCACCCGCACGCAGGTGTTTACCGATAGCCTGAATCCGGCACCGTTAGAGGCGCTGGCGGCACGTTTGCAGGGCTGTTTATACCGGGCGGATATGCTGCAGCAGGAATGCGACGCGTTGATTGGGGATTTCCCGGAGCAGGAAAAAGAGTTAAGGGATTTGTCAGCATGGATTGCGCAGGCCGTACGTTAAGTGCGGTTTGGTGCCCTCACCCCGGCCCTCTCCCACAGGGAGAGGGAGGGAAGAGACAGAATTACTCTTTATCGCCCAGCAGAACGGATTCCAGCGCGATTTTGATCATGTCGTTGAAGGTCGTCTGACGCTCAGCGGCGGTGGTCTGCTCGTGGGTACGGATATGGTCGGACACGGTGCAGATGGTCAGCGCTTTCGCACCGAACTCTGCCGCCACGCCGTAGATGCCCGCCGCTTCCATTTCCACGCCCAGAATGCCGTATTTCTCCATCACGTCGAACATCTCGCCGCCGTCCGGCGCGTAGAACAGATCGGCAGAGAAGAGGTTACCCACGCGCGCGTCAACGCCCAGCGCTTTTGCCGCGTCGACCGCGTTACGCACCATGTCGAAGTCAGCAATCGCCGCGAAGTCGTGGTCTTTGAAACGCATGCGGTTTACTTTGGAATCGGTGCAGGCACCCATACCGATCACGATGTCACGCAGTTTAACGTCCATACGCACCGCGCCGCAGGAGCCCACGCGGATGATTTTCTTCACGCCGAAATCGGTGATCAGCTCTTTGGTGTAGATGGAGCAGGATGGGATACCCATACCGTGGCCCATTACGGAGATTTTGCGGCCTTTGTAGGTACCGGTGAAGCCCAGCATGCCGCGCACGTTGTTCACTTCACGCACGTCTTCGAGGAAGGTTTCGGCAATGTGCTTCGCACGCAGCGGATCGCCCGGCATCAACACGACGTCAGCGAAATCACCCATTTCTGCATTAATGTGAGGGGTAGCCATCTTCAGTTCCTTTTACATGTCGTTAGAACAGAAAGGGCAGGAAGCTCCCGCCCAAAATCATCAGAACATGGCCTTGCCATATTCCATGTCAGACGTACCAAAGTATTTCGCCAGGGTCTGGCCGATGTCCGCGAAGGTTTCACGGTGACCCAGCGAGCCCGGCTTCACTTTCGGGCCGTACACCAGCACCGGAATGTGCTCACGGGTGTGGTCGGTACCGGTCCAGGTCGGGTCGCAGCCGTGGTCCGCGGTCAGGATCAGGATGTCATCTTCACCCACCAGCTCCATCAGCTCCGGCAGACGGCGGTCGAACAGCTCCAGCCCGGCCGCATAACCCGCGACGTCGCGACGGTGGCCCCAGGAGGAGTCAAAGTCCACGAAGTTGGTGAAGACAATGGTCTTGTCGCCCGCTTCTTTCATCTCTTTGATGGTGGCATCGAACAGCGCATCCAGACCGGTCGCCTTCACCTTTTTGGTGATGCCGCAGTTGGCGTAGATATCCGCGATTTTACCCACGGAAACCACCTGGCCGTCTTTCTCTTCCACCAGCTTTTGCAGCACGGTCGGCTGCCGGCGGCTCAACGGCCAGATCGTGACGGTTACCGGTGCGCTGGAAGTTACCCGCTTTGTCGCCGACAAACGGACGCGCGATCACGCGGCCAATGTTGTAGCCGCCTTCGGTCAGCTCTTCACGGGCGATTTCGCACAGCTCGTACAGTTTATCCAGGCCAAACGTCTCTTCATGGCAGGCAATCTGGAACACGGAGTCAGCAGAGGTGTAGAAAATCGGCTTGCCGGTTTTCATGTGCTCTTCGCCGAGCTGATCGAGGATCACGGTACCGGAAGAGTGGCAGTTGCCGAGGTAACCCGGCAGGTTGGCGCGCTTCACCAGCTTATCCAGCAGCGCCTGCGGGAAGCTGTTCTCGTGATCGGAGAAGTAGCCCCAGTCGAACAGCACCGGCACACCGGCGATTTCCCAGTGGCCAGACGGGGTGTCTTTACCGGAAGAGAGCTCGTGCGCCCAGGCGTAGGCGCCCACGACTTCCGCGTTGCCGTCCATACCGGCTGCGATTTTACCGGTAGAGCCTTCATGCGCTTTCACCAGCCCCAGGCGGGTCAGGTTAGGTAGAGTCAGAGGGCCTTTACGACCGTTGTCCGCTTCGCCTTTCGCACAGGCTTCCGCGATGTGGCCCATGGTATCGGAACCCACGTCACCAAAACGTTCTGCATCTTCGGTTGCGCCGATGCCGAAAGAGTCCAGCACCATAATAAATGCACGTTTCATAATTGTTCTCCGTACCTAGTGCTTTGTAAAAATTAGCGATCAGATCAGTATACCGCTATTCGGTGATACGGCGATAGACCGTCGGTGTGGCTTTTGCTGCGTTGTCGTCCACAGCGTAGGGCCGCCTTCACCGCTTTCGCCGCTTCCTGCCAGCTGGCTTCATCTTTGGCGTGGATCACCGCCAGCGGACGCTGGCCATCAACGCTGTCGCCCAGACGGGCCATATCGGTAAAGCCGACGCTGTAATCAATGGTGTCCGACGCCTGGCGACGGCCGCCGCCCATCGAGACCACCGCCATGCCCAGCGCACGGGTGTCCATGGCGGAGACAAAGCCTTCGCTATCGGCATACACCGCTTTGCTGAGCGTCGCGGTGGGCAGGTACTTCGCGTAGTTTTCGACGAAATCGGTCGGGCCTTTCTGCGCCGCGACCATGCGGCCAAAGATCTCCGCCGCTTTGCCGTTGTCCAGCACCGCCTGCAGTTTCGCGCGGGCGTCGGCGTCGTCTTTCGCCAGCTTGCCGGAGATCAGCATCTCCACGCACAGCGCCATGGTGACGTCGAACAGGCGCGGGTTACGGTATTCCCCGGTGAGGAACTGCACCGCTTCACGCACTTCCACCGCGTTACCGGCGCTGGAGGCCAGCACCTGGTTCATGTCGGTGAGCAGTGCGGTGGTGCGCACGCCCGCGCCGTTGGCGACGCCAACGATCGCCTCCGCCAGCTCCTCAGAGAGTGCATAGGTCGGCATAAACGCGCCGCTGCCGACCTTCACGTCCATCACCAGCGCATCCAGCCCTTCTGCCAGCTTCTTCGCCAGAATGGAGGCGGTGATCAGCGGGATGGAGTCAACGGTCGCGGTGATATCGCGGGTGGCGTAGAAACGCTTGTCTGCCGGAGCCAGAGAGCTGGTCTGGCCGATAATCGCCACGCCAACGTCTTTAATAATGTCGCGGAAGCGGTTGTCGTCCGGGAAGATATCGAAGCCCGGAATGGCTTCCAGTTTGTCGAGCGTACCGCCGGTGTGGCCCAGGCCGCGCCCGGAGATCATCGGGATGTAACCGCCACAGGCTGCCACCATCGGGCCAAGCATCAGCGAGGTCACGTCGCCCACGCCGCCGGTGGAGTGTTTATCCACAATCGGGCCGTTGAGGTTGAGGCTTTTCCAGTCCAGAACGGTTCCGGAATCTCGCATCGCCATGGTCAGCGACACGCGCTCAGGCATGGACATGTCGTGGAAAAAAATGGTCATCGCCAGCGCCGCAATCTGCCCTTCTGAGACGGTGTTATCACGAATGCCGTTGATGAAGAAGCGGATCTCTTCGTCGCTTAACGCATGACCATCACGTTTTTTACGAATAATTTCTTGTGCGAGAAACAAGGTAACCCCCATGAAGAATGATACGGCCGGGCAACCAAAGCGACCCGGCAAAACATGGTGTTATCGGCCCATACCGCCGAATGGCGGCAATATCTTACCCGGCCTGCGAGGTAGAGGTGCAGGCCCGGTAAATGAAGCAATCAGTAGCTGCTTGCGCTCTTACCGTCGCCGTGACCCAGCGCTTTCAGCAGGCTGGCCAGCAGGCTGGACGCGCCAAAGCGGTAGTGACGGGCATCGGCCCAGTCGGCGCCAAACAGTTCGTCGGCAATCGCCAGATACTGCTGCGCGTCTTCCGCGGTGCGCACGCCGCCCGCCGGTTTGAAGCCAACGGTTTTGGCAACGCCCATGTCGCGGATCACTTCCATCATGATGCGCGCGCTTTCCGGCGTGGCATTCACCGGCACTTTACCGGTAGAGGTTTTGATGAAATCCGCGCCGGCTTTGATGGAGATTTCAGACGCCTTACGAATCAGCGCCTCTTCTTTCAGCTCGCCGGTTTCGATGATCACTTTCAGCAGCACGTTGGCCGCCGCACACGCCTCTTTACAGGCTTTCACCAGGTCAAAACCGACCTGCTCGTTACCGGCGATCAGCGCGCGGTAAGGGAACACCACGTCAACTTCGTCTGCACCGTATGCAATCGCCGCGCGGGTTTCTGCCAGCGCAATCTCGATATCGTCGTTGCCGTGCGGGAAGTTAGTCACGGTTGCAATGCGCACGTCCGGGGTGCCCTGCTCTTTCAGCGTCTTACGGGCAATCGGGATAAAGCGCGGGTAGATACAGATGGCTGCGGTGTTACCCACCGGCGTTTTCGCCTGATGGCACAGGGCGATGACTTTTTCATTGGTGTCGTCATCGTTCAGGGTGGTCAGGTCCATCAGTTTCAACGCGCGCAGGCTGCTTGCAGTTAAATCGGTCATAACATTCTCCAACGGCAGTGCCGTATAAATTTTACCTTGCGGGTCTGTGAGTATTCTAACATCCACCCGCATCCACACTTCGACATTCATCACAGTTAATGAAAACTGCGTACAAATTTGCATTACTGTAATGAGATCTTCTTCAAACTTTAGTGCGCAGATTGCCGACTAAAGCAGCAATACCCCCTGTGGGATCAAAAGCGCCAACAGGCAGGCTTTCTACAATCCGTTCATCATCCGCAGAACATTCAAGGAAGCGAATATGCCCCACTCCAGCCCCGACGCCCTGCAGCAACGTTGCCAGCAGATTGTGACAAGCCCGGTGTTAACCCCGGAACAAAAACGTCATTTTCTGGCGCTGGAAGCGGAAAACAACCTGCCGTATCCGGCACTTCCTGAAGCCGCGCGGGCGCCGCGCTGGACGAAGGGTTTATCTGCGACATGTTCGAAGGCCACGCGCCTTACAAACCCCGTTACGTTCTGCCGGATTACGCAAAATTTCTGGCTAACGGTTCAGAATGGCTGGAGCTGGAAGGGGCAAAAGATCTCGACGATGCCCTCTCGCTGTTAACCATCCTCTACCACCATGTTCCGTCCGTCACATCGATGCCGGTCTATCTCGGCCAGCTTGATGCGCTACTGCAACCATATGTTAGAATTCTAACACAAGAAGAAATCGATAGCCGAATAAAACGTTTCTGGCGCTATCTCGACCGTACGCTGCCGGATGCCTTTATGCACGCCAATATCGGGCCTGAAGATACGCCCGTCACCCGTGCCATTCTGCGTGCCGATGCAGAGCTGAAGCAGGTCGCGCCGAACCTGACCTTTATTTATGATCCAGAGATCACCCCGGATGATTTGCTGCTTGAGGTGGCAAAAAACATATGTGAATGCAGCAAACCGCATATTTCTAATGGCCCGGTGAATGATAAAATTTTCACAAAAGGCCGTTATGGCGTGGTGAGCTGTTACAACTCCCTGCCTCTGGCTGGAGGTGGCAGCACCCTAGTGCGTCTCAACCTCAAGGCCATCGCCGAACACAGCACGTCAAGTGAAGACTTCTTCAGCCGCGCCCTTCCGCACTACTGCCAGCAGCAAATGGCCATCATTGATGCCCGCTGCGATTTCCTGTATCAACAATCCGGCTTCTTTGAGAATAGCTTCCTGGTGAAAGAGGGGCTGATTGATGCCGATCGGTTTGTGCCGATGTTTGGCATGTACGGCCTGGCAGAAGCGGTAAACGTGCTCTGTGAGAAAGCAGGCATTGCGGGACGTTACGGCAAAGATGAGCAGGCCAACGCGCTGGGCTATCGCATCAGCGAACAGCTTGCGGCGTTTGTCGAAAACACGCCGGTGAAACACGGCTGGAAGCAGCGCGCGATGCTCCATGCGCAGTCGGGGATCAGCTCCGATTCGGGCACCACGCCAGGCGCGCGCCTGCCCTACGGCGACGAGCCGGATCCCATCAGCCACCTGCTGGCGGTGGTTCCCCATCACAAGCACTACTCTTCCGGGATAAGCGATATCCTGACGCTGGATGAAACGGTAAAACGCAACCCGCAGGCGGTGGTCCAGCTGTGCCTGGGCGCGTTCAGGGCGGGTATGCGCGAGTTTACCGCCAACGTAGCGGGTAACGATCTGGTGCGCGTCACCGGGTATATGGTGCGGCTATCGGATCTGGAGAAATACCGGGAAGCAGGGTCGCGCACCAACACCACGTGGCTGGGTGAAGAAGCCGCACGCAATACCCGTATTCTGGAACGTCAGCCGCGCGTGATTAGCCATGAACAGCAGATGCGCTTTAGTTAGTCAGGTCATCCCTTTTTCCTGCGTGGACGGGCCGGGCAGCCGCCTGGCCCTGTTCCTGCAGGGCTGCAACCTGCGCTGTAAAACCTGCCACAACCCGTGGACGATCGGCCGCTGCAACGACTGCGGGGACTGCGTGCCCCACTGCCCGCACGACGCGCTGACCATTCAGGCCGGGCGCGTCTGGTGGCAGGAGAGCGACTGCCAGCAGTGCGACACCTGCCTGCACCTGTGCCAGCAGCAGGCGACGCCCATGGCGCACCGCTTCAGCGTGGAGGAGATCCTCACCCAGGTCCGCAAATCCGCACCGTTTATCGAAGGGATCACCGTAAGCGGCGGGGAAGCCACAACGCAATTACCGTTTTTAGTGACGCTGTTCACCGCGATCAAAGCCGATCCCGCCCTGAATCATCTGACCTGCCTGGTCGACAGCAACGGTTTGTTAAGCGAAACCGGCTGGCAAAAGCTGCTGCCGGTACTGGATGGCGCGATGCTGGATCTGAAAGCATGGGGAACAGCGAACATCACCGCTTCCTGACCGGGCGCGACAATCCGCAGATCAAGCAGAGCATCCGCTGGCTGGCGGCACAGAACAAGCGTTTGACGGAACTCCGCCTGCTGGTGATTCCGGGGCAGTGTGATTATCTTGGAACATCTGAAGCCGCTGACGGCGTTTATCCACGGGCTGGGAAACGTGCCGGTGCGCCTCAACGCGTTTCATGCGCACGGCGTTTACGGTGAGGCAGCATCATGGCGCAGCGCCACGCCCGAGGACGTTGAACCGCTGGCGCGGGCGCTGGAAAAACAGAGGATAACGGTGATCCGTCCGGCGCTTTATCTATAGCGTGATGCCAAATACCGAACGCGTATTTTCCAGCAGCGCATCGGCAATCACCTCTTCCGGCCTTCATGTCGCAGTTCACACAGGGTGGTAAACACGCGCGCCGCCTGTTCCGGGCGATTCGGCTGTCCCTGAAAACCGTTCAGCGGCATATCCGGCGCGTCGGTTTCCAGCAGCAGCGCCGACAGCGGCAGCTGTGCCATCACGTCACGGGTTTTACTGGCGCGCGGATAGGTGATGGTGCCACCCACGCCAATTTTATAGCCCAGTTCAATAAAACGCTGCGCCTGCTGCAGGCTGCCGGAGAAACCGTGCACGACGCCCCTGCGCGGCAGATCGATGCGTTTCAGGTGCATCGCCAGCTTATCGTGCGTGCGTCTTGAATGGAGGATCACCGGCAGATCGTGGCGCTTCGCCAGCCTGAGCTGCGCGTCGAGGATCGTCTGCTGGCGCTCAAACTGCGGATCCTCGCGATAAAGATCGAGGCCGATCTCCCCGATGGCGACAAGCTTGTCCTCTCGGTCTGCAGGACCTCATCAAGCCTCTCAATGTGCTCATCGATGCCGCTCAATCACAATCGGATGCAGGCCAAGCGCGGCATAGAGCGCAGGGTGCCGCGCGGAAAGATCCAGCACGCGGGAAAAGTAAGCCGCTTCCACTGACGGCACAATAATGGCCTGAACGCCTGCGTCAGCCGCTTTCGCAATACTGTGCTCTTCATCTCCCGTAAACGGCGGGAAATCAAAGTGGCAGTGGGTATCGACAAAGCGGTGCGTCACGCCAGATCCTCGTTATCCAGTAAAGCGTCGTTGGCCTGTCCGCATGTTAACCAGCGGCGCATCCAGCACATCATTGGCGACGGCGGCAGGCGGAACCACGCGGGTGGCAGGAACGGGCGCGGCAACGACCTCGGGCGGCACAATAAGGGGAGCCGGCACCACAGTATGGCGATGAAGCGGCGGTTGCTCCGCCAGCATTTTTCCCACCGTCGCCAGGAAGTAGCGTCCACACAGCCGCCCCGTTTTGTAATCCATGCGCAGCGCAGGGACGCGGCTGCCCAGCGCCATGCTCAGCAGCGGCTTAGGCGGATAGATTTCAAAAATACGCAGCTTACCCGGCGGCTTTTCAATGAAGCGCTGCATCGCGCCGTAGGTGGTTTCATGCTGCTTCGCGATATTCACCAGCGGCTGCAGGCTGCTGTCGCCCAGCCAGCGCTCCATCCGCTTAAACCACTGCGGGGTGTAATACATTTGCGACGGTACGGTACGGATCACCACGATGGTTTTCGCCCCGCGCCGGGCCGCTTCCTGCACCGGCACCGCGTCACTGATCCCGCCGTCCAGATAGCTAATGCCGTCCAGCAGCGCACCGGTACGATAAAAACCGGGAATCGCGCTGGAGGCGCGGATGATGTCCAGCCAGTTCTCCTTCTGCGGCGAAAAATAGCCCGGCGAATAGTCATCCCCCCGGCTGGCGCACATCCAGAATTCTTTACCGCTATCAAACAGACGGGCGGCAGTATCCATGGCCAGCGGCATCTGGCTGGAGGTCGACTCCAGCAGCCAGTCGAGATCGATCAGGTTACCGCCGCGCACAAAGCGCACCGGATTAAAAAATTCTTGCGCCGTGGTGTAGCGCATGATGACCTTTCGCGCGTAGCCGGGCTGGTTGCAGACATAGGCAGAAAGGTTCTGCGCGCCGGCAGAGGTGCCGAAGTAGAGGTCAAACGGGTTGAACTGCGCGCGCATAAATTCGTCCAGCACGCCGGCGGTGAAAATGCCGCGCTGTCCTCCACCTTCGCAGACCAGCGCGAGTTGACCTGCGCGAAACGGTTTTAACGTCAGCGGCGCAATATTGCCGAGCGTAACGGGAATTCGTTGCCCCACCTCTGCTTTCCTGTTTTGATTATTTTATAACACCACAGTAACGCACCCGACCTGTTACGCAAATAAGAAAAAGCCAGTCACAGTGACTGGCTTTATTTTGTTGAAGCGGAATATTGCGTTTGCTACGGACGTCGACGCCCCGTAAACAGGCTGACCAGGAACAGAATAATACCGACAACGAAGACAATTTTAGCTGCCCATGCCGCTGTACCTGCCAGTCCACCAAAGCCCAATGCGGCGGCAATTAACGCGATAACCAGAAATATAATGCCCCAACGAAACATAAGCTTCTCCTTTACCATAGTTAATGTCGGCCGCTAAACGTGAGCGCTCAGGTCACTCACCGGCGTTTTTCCAGAGTCGTCTTATATCGTCCGCACGTTTTAGCCAGACGGGCGAATGGTCCAGATTTACTTCGTTTTCAGATCGTTTTTAACGCTTTTCACACCATCAATCGCTTTCGCGATGGACTCGGCACGTTCACTTTGCGCCTGCGAATCTACCGTACCGGAAAGCTGAACCACACCATCGGTGGTTTCCACTTTCACCTTACGGGACGGCACGATGTCATCTGCTAAAAGTTTAGCTTTGATTTCGCTGGTGGTGGCGGCATCACCGGCATAACCTTTCACCGACGCGTTTTTGCCGTCACGGACATGCAGCTTATCGCTGACGGAGGCAACGCCTTCGACGCCTTTCGCCACTTTCACCGCCTGTTCGGCCTGAGCCTGGCTTTCAACGAAGCCGCTCAGCGTGACCACTTTCTTGTCGGTCTTAACGGAAATATCGGTGCTCTTAATGGCTTCATCATCCACCAGTGCGGCTTTCACTTTTGCTGTGATAGAGCTGTCATCCATGAAATTGCCGACTTTATTCATAGAGCTATCGATTTTTTGCCCTGCGCTGTCGGCCGTGGATTGTGCTTTATCCATGGTGCTGCTTTCCGCCAGGGCGGAGCCGCTCACCAGAACGCTACCCAGTGTTACAGCCAGCAGAGTTTTAGAAATCTTCAGTCTTGTCATATTCATCGATCTATTCCTGTGTTGGCCCGCTATTCGGGCCGCTTGCAGCAACTCAGGCTGCTTAACTGCCGTGGCGAAAAATCACCCAATCCAGCGTCGGATAGTCGCGGATACAATGCCGCTACTTATCTGGCTGAGGCAGTTATTAATCTCCATTAGTGAGATTTTGGTGGATAAAAGACCATTAAAGTCATGCATTGAACAGTTAATTTATCCACGCCCGATGTTAAACACTGAGTTAAATATAGATCACTCTCACAGAGCCGCTTTCAGAATTGGGTAAAAAACGGGCGAATAGCGTGAAATTGCGTTGAATTAAGAACATTCCGCAAGGGATTAATAAGACAGGAATAAAGAAGAGCACGGCGGCTGCCGTGCTCCGTGAGGGGATTAGTGCTCGCGGGTTTTACGGAACGTCACGTCCGGATAACGTTCCTGCGTCAGGTTCAGGTTCACCATCGTTGGCGCGATATAGGTCAGGTTATCGCCGCCATCCAGCGCCAGCTGAATCTCGTTCTTACGCTTAAACTCTTCGAATTTCTTCACGTCAGAGCACTCAACCCAGCGCGCGGTCGCGACGTTCACCGATTCGTAAATCGCTTCCACGTTGTACTCGCTCTTCAGGCGCGCCACGACCACGTCAAACTGCAGCACGCCGACCGCACCGACGATCAGATCGTTGTTGGCGATCGGGCGGAAGACCTGCACGGCGCCCTCTTCGGAGAGCTGAACCAGGCCTTTCAGCAGCTGTTTCTGCTTAAGCGGATCGCGCAGACGAATGCGACGGAACAGTTCCGGTGCGAAGTTCGGAATACCGGTGAACTTCATCATTTCACCCTGCGTGAAAGTGTCGCCGATCTGGATGGTGCCGTGGTTGTGCAGACCGATGATGTCACCCGGATAGGCTTCTTCAACGTGCGAACGGTCACCCGCCATAAAGGTCAGCGCGTCGGAGATGACAACGTCTTTACCGATACGCACCTGGCGCAGCTTCATGCCCTTTTCATATTTACCGGACACCACGCGCATAAAGGCCACGCGGTCACGGTGTTTCGGATCCATGTTGGCCTGAATCTTAAATACGAAGCCGGTGAACTTCTCTTCTTTTGCTTCCACTTCACGGGTGTCGGTTTTGCGCGGCATCGGCTGCGGCGCCCACTCCACCAGACCGTCGAGCATGTGGTCAACGCCGAAGTTACCCAGTGCGGTACCGAAGAAGACCGGGGTAATTTCGCCGCTCAGGAACAGCTCTTTGTCGAATTCGTGAGACGCGCCCTTAACCAGCTCCAGCTCGTCGCGCAGCTGCGCGGCCAGCTCTTCGCCGACCGCCGCGTCCAGATCCGGGTTGTCCAGACCTTTAACGATGCGCACTTCCTGAATGGTGTGGCCTTTACCGGTCTGATACAGGTAGGTTTCGTCTTTATAGAGGTGGTAAACGCCTTTGAACAGCTTACCGCAGCCAATCGGCCAGGTGATGGGCGCGCAGGCGATCTTCAGCTCGTTTTCCACTTCATCCAGCAGCTCCATCGGATCGCGGATGTCACGGTCGAGTTTGTTCATAAAGGTGAGGATCGGCGTATCGCGCAGACGGGTGACTTCCATCAGCTTACGGGTACGATCTTCAACACCTTTCGCGGCGTCGATCACCATCAGGCAGCAGTCCACCGCCGTCAGGGTACGGTAGGTATCTTCGGAGAAGTCTTCGTGGCCCGGGGTGTCCAGCAGGTTCACCAGGCAGTCGTGATACGGGAACTGCATCACGGAGGTGGTGATCGAGATCCCACGCTGCTTTTCCATCTCCATCCAGTCGGATTTGGCATGCTGGCTGGAGCCACGGCCTTTAACGGTACCCGCGGTCTGGATCGCCTGTCCGAACAGCAACACCTTCTCGGTGATGGTGGTTTTACCGGCATCGGGGTGCGAGATGATGGCGAAAGTGCGGCGCTTCGCCACCTCTTGCAGATAAGGAGACAACGTCATAATTAAATCTTCTTTTATAAGCGCGGCAGCACGCCACGCATCATGGAATACAAAATTGCGGCTATTTTACCCATCAACGGGGGGCAGGCAATCATTGTTTACACAGGAGTTGCTCCAGTTCGTTCAACGACGTCACGGTCCAGGTCGGCTCGATGCCTTCAGGCTTCACGCGGCCATGCGCGTTGAGCCAGCACGGTCGACAGACCGGCCTTCATGCCGCCCAGAATATCTGACTCTGCCGTATCCCCCACCATCAGGACGCGATCGCGGTCGGGATTTCCGGCCTGCGCCAGCGCGTAATCGAAAATTCGCGGATCCGGTTTCGGCACACCCACCTCTTCGGAGATCACCAGCGCGTCAAAATGATCGCGCAGGCCGGTGCGCTCAAGGCGGATCTGCTGCAGGGCGGTAAAACCGTTGGTGATGATCCCCAGTTTCACCTTGCCTTTCAACGCATTCAGCAGGGAAACCGCGCCCGGCAGCGGCGCACAGATATCGGCCATGGCGTTAAGGAAAGCCTCGTTCAGCGCCCCCGGACTGACCTTTAAGCGTTCCGCCCAGACGTCAAAGCGCTGGTGCTGAAGCTGTAACGCGGTGATGGCACCGTTCTGGTAATCCACCCACAGCGGCTTATTTACCGCCTGATAGTCCTGAAAATCTTCAGCGGTGAAGGTCACGCTATAGTCGAGAAACATCCGCTGCAGGCCGCCGAACGAATCAAACGTAAACAGCGTTTCGTCGGCATCAAAGAAAATCCAGTCCCATTTCATCGTTACAACCTTATTTTTTATTATCCAATCGGCAGAGCCATTATGATGGCGTCTTCACGTCCCTCTGCGGTGGGGTAGTAGTTACGGCGGATTGTCGCCTCGTTAAAGCCTAAGCTTTCATAGAGCGCGATGGCGGCGACATTCGACGCGCGCACCTCCAGCCACAGGGTGAAAACGTCACGGGTTTCGAGCTCACGGATGAGGTGCTCAAGCAGTTCTCTTCCCAGCCCACGGCGCTGAAACGCGGGATCAACCGCGATATTAAACAGCGTCGCTTCATCAAGAACAACCTGCGTGATCGCGAAAGCGGCCATGGTGCCGTCAACGTCCAGGCGGTAGTTCAGATACCGTTCGCCCTGATTGCTGGCGAAGGTTTTTTCGCTCCACGGAAACGCGTGGGCGCGTGTTTCAATCGGGAACGCGCGGGCTAAGTCAGGCGTCGTGAGGGAAGAAATCGTGTTCATATTCGCAGATTTGTTGCCATAGCGCGGCGCGTGCCGCAGGGTTGTGCTTTCAGTTCGTCCACGCGCGGGCGTGCAGATCTGTGCGCCCGCCGAAGAGATCTGCAGTTCATCGACACCCAGCCACCAGCTGTTACAGCGGCTATCAGGAGGCAGCATCGCGACACGCTCTGGCGTCAGCGGTAAAACCTGGTCGGCCGTCAGCTTCAGGCTGCGAAGGACATCATCGATCAGGGGGTCATTCAGGGCAGGCAGTTCTTCCGCCACCATCACCAGACGAACGTGCGCCGGGATGGAGATGGCGATTTCGCCCTGCAACGCCGTCGGGCGACGCAAAGCCCACTGGGTAATGCCCAGCTGCTGCAACTGCCAGTCTCGTCGGGATGTCATAGGGAAAACTCCTGTCTCTCAGGCGCGCAAATATAGCAAATGTGTCGAAAGTGCGCCATCTACCTACTATAATCCCCGCCTGAGTTTATTGAGGAACAATTCATGTCTGCATTTACCCCGGCAAGTGAAGTCTTGCTGCGTCACAGTGATGATTTCGAAGAAAGCCGTATTCTGTTTGCCGGAGATATGCAGGATGACCTGCCCGCGCGTTTCGACTGTGCTGAAAGCCGTGCCCACACCCAATACTACCACCACTGGCAGGTGCTGAGCCGCCAGATGGGCGAGCGCGCGCGCTTTAGCCTGGTGGCAGAGCAGAGCGATATCGCCGACTGCGATACGCTGATCTACTACTGGCCGAAGAACAAACCGGAAGCCCAGTTCCAGCTGATGAACCTGCTCTCCCTGCTGCCGGTGGGCTGCGATATTTTCGTGGTCGGTGAAAACCGCAGCGGCGTGCGTAGCGCCGAACAGATGCTGGAAGCCTATGCGCCGCTGAACAAAGTCGACAGCGCGCGCCGCTGTGGTCTGTACCATGGCCGTCTGGAAAAACAGACAACGTTTGATGCGCAGGCTTACTGGGACGAGTACCAGCTTGACGGCCTGACCATCAAAACCCTGCCGGGCGTGTTCAGCCGCGACGCGCTGGATACGGGCAGCAAGCTGCTGCTCTCCACCCTGACGCCGCACACCAAAGGCAAAGTGCTGGACGTGGGCTGCGGCGCGGGCGTGCTCTCTACCGTGCTCGCCAGCCATTCGCCGAAAGTGCGTTTAACCCTGTGTGACGTGAGCGCCCCGGCGGTGGAAGCCAGCCGCGCAACGCTTGCCGCAAACGGCATTGAAGGCGAGGTGATTGCCAGCAACGTCTTCTCCGACGTCACCGGTCGCTTCGACATGATCATCTCCAACCCGCCGTTCCACGACGGCATGGAGACCAGCCTGGAAGCCGCACAAACGCTGATCCGTGGCGCGGTCCGTCACCTCAACAGCGGCGGTGAGCTGCGTATCGTCGCGAACGCCTTCCTGGCGTACCCGAAAGTGCTGGATGAAACCTTCGGCTTCCACGAAGTGATCGCCCAGACCGGACGCTTCAAGGTCTACCGCACCGTGATGACGCGTCAGGCGCAAAAAGTAATCACTCTTCTCCCGGCGAGCGCTGTTCGCCGGGTCTCCCCGATTTACCCATTCACAGCGGCCATTTTTGCAGCAATCAATGTTGCTCTCAGCACTTTTCTGTTGACGTAAAGCTGAAAACATCTAGAATGCGCCTCCGTGGTTACGATACTTTTAAGGTATCGATGGTATGCGAAGGTGGCGGAATTGGTAGACGCGCTAGCTTCAGGTGTTAGTGTCCTTACGGATGTGGGGGTTCAAGTCCCCCCCCTCGCACCATAAATCACGATGATATTGCTCGCACTGGGCGAAGGTGGCGGAATTGGTAGACGCGCTAGCTTCAGGTGTTAGTGTCCTTACGGATGTGGGGGTTCGAGTCCCCCCCCTCGCACCAACGAGGCGATATCACATAACAATAAAAAGTAAGATGACTGTGCGAAGGTGGCGGAATTGGTAGACGCGCTAGCTTCAGGTGTTAGTGTCCTTACGGATGTGGGGGTTCAAGTCCCCCCCCTCGCACCAAATATCTTACACTCTCCCTGTATGACTCCCCCGTTACACCATCATTTTCAAATTCAGCAGCATCATTATCATCCCCCCGACAAGCGCAACGCCCGAAGGCAACAAAACAAAATGTCGTAACCGCTTATGGTAAAGCATCGCCGGAGTCAGCAATAAACCCAGCAAAATCACCATCCGCCATGCGTCGATCGAAAGATCAGCCAGTGCCAGAACGGCAACAATCATGCCCGGCAGGACGATCCCCCAACCACTTCCCAGCGCTCGCTGCAACATGTTTCCATCTCTGATATCGATAATGATAACCAATATCATATGACATCATTTCTCATTTGTCAGCATACTGCCAATACCACAGTATGAAGATCGCTCATCTTCTGATGACAGACATTCCTTAAGGTGATAAATTAAGCGCTGCTTAAATAAAAATCCAAATCACTAATTTTTCGCGATGACTGTTTCTTCGCGTTATTTCTTTTCTTATCGACTCACTGCGTAGTACTACATTGTGGATAAATAACGATTTTTAGGTATGACATTACAAACCTGGCAATCTCTGTGTAACAAGAGATATCGTTTGTCGCTGCGACTCTTCTTGCTGCTCAATGCACTCTCAGCAATGTTCTCCATGGCTCTGCCGCTCTATAACCTGCGCGCCTTCACGCTACCAGCGTGTATTATTTTTGCGGTGAGCGTTTTGTTGCCCGTATGGCACAGATACTATCCGAAAAAGAAAATCAGTATCCCATTGATTTCTCTTATGTTTGGCTGCCTTTGGGCATGGCATGTAATCGTGAGGATCGATTTACTCCAGCACAACGCCTCATCGTATTTGCTGATCGCCCTGCTGAATGTCCTCTTTATTGGCTCGATTGCTTTTTCTAATAACATTGCCGCGTTCCTGCTGCATTCATTGCCGGTATTCGCCGCTTGTCTCTATTTCTCCGGATCGGAGAGCGAGCTCCGTTTAATATTTAGTTTTGCTTTGCCGGTATTAGGTATCTCCATACAACATGCAATTCAGAAGCGTAATGATAATTTCGCCCAGGCATTAATGAACCGTTTAATGCAGGAACGGAAAACCCTGAACGATTTGAGCATGCTGGATCCCCTGACCGGGTTGTATAACCGTCGCGGCCTGCAATCCAAAATCGATAACCTGCTGGCACTGGATGATAGTTCACGGTTTGTCCTGCTGCTGGATATCGACCACTTCAAAGCTTATAACGACCACTACGGCCATATGATGGGCGATCAGGCGCTAATTCGCGTCTCTGCCGCATTGCGCGATGCCGTGCGTTCCCGCGATATTGTCGCGCGCTTTGGCGGTGAAGAATTTATGATCCTGCTGAATAATACCGATCTGGAACATGCGCGCCTGGCTGCCGAGCGGATTCGGCAGAAAGTCTACGATCTGAAGATTCCGCATCTGTTTAACGAAAGTGTCGCCACGAACGTCACCATCAGCATTGGTATTGCACCGTTGCTGGATGACAATATCGACGCCGCTATTGAGCGGGCAGATAAAGCGTTATATGAAGCCAAGCATTTGGGCCGCAACAATATTCTGGTGAGCGGGGAATTGCGCCTCGCCTGAGGCGTAGCAGCACCAACTTTACGATAAAAATCTTGCTATCGATTTTACCTCTGGCTAGGATTAGCAATCATTATCATTTAGATTCCGCATCCAGCTGGCGCCATGACCTACCGTACCGCATCGATCACTGAACATGCTATCTGGCGAAGCCGTCTCGTTGATGAACGCGATTCGCTGGCTAATGCTATGCGGGAAGCCATCGCCAGCACGCGCTCCCACTTACTCGATTTTATTCGCCTTAATGAACCAGCGCCCTGGCAAGCACAGACACTGGCGGAATGGTCACGGCCTACCACGTTGCAATCGCTGATTGCGACCTATTCCGATCATATTTACCGTCATCAAATGGCGCAGCCGCGCGAAAACAAACCGCTGCTGTCACTATGGGCACAATGGTATCTGGGATTAATGGTACCGCCCTTGCTACTGGCGTTGTTAACGCAGAAAAGTGCCATTAGCCTCGCACCTGAACATTTTCACGTTGAATTTCATGAAACGGGTCGCGCGGCCTGTTTCTGGATTGATGTGCAGCAGGATCATCAACTGACCTTACAAAATGATGCGCAGCGGATTACTGCACTGGCTTCGCAGGCGATGCTCCCGGTAGTTCAGGCACTGGAAGCCACGGGCGATATCAACGGCAAACTTATCTGGAGCAATACCGGCTATCTGATCAACTGGTGTCTGGGTGAGATGATCCCGCAACTGGGTGAAGCTCGCGTCGCGGTATTACGCCAGACCTGCTTCTTCGAAAAACAGCTTTCCGATGGCAGCGATAATCCGCTGTGGCGCACTGTTGTGCTGCGCGATGGCGCGCTGGTACGTCGTACCTGTTGCCAGCGTTACCGGTTGCCGGATGTGCAACAGTGCGGTGACTGCACGCTGAAATAATCAGGGAGGCGTTACGCCTCCCTTATGATTCTCCTTGATCCTGTTTTAAGCGACCTGTTTTTCATCCTCTGTACGCTGTGCCTCTTCCGCTTCCTGCTCCAGGAGCTGTTTCTCATACACTTTAAAGAAAGGGAAATAGATGATGGCCGAAATACAGGCCAGCAGTACGACAAGAATTGCGGCACGGAAATCCCAGCCGAGCGCCCACGCCCCGCCAATCGGTGCAGGCGCCGTCCACGGCACAACAGAAATCACTCTGCCGATCAGATCCAGCTTCATGGCTGCCCACGCAATAATGGCATTGACCATCGGTGCCAGCAGGAAAGGAATAAAGAACACCGGATTCATGACGATCGGGGTGCCGAAAATCACCGGCTCATTGATGTTGAAGATGCTGGGTACGACGCTCAACCGGCCAATCGAACGCAGGTGAACCGAGCGGCTGCGTAAATAGCAGAACACCAGCCCCATTGTTGCACCGGAGCCACCTATCACGATAAAGAAAGTCCAGAACGCTTCCATAAAGATATGCGGCAACGGCGCGCCCTGTGCCAGTGCGCTCTGGTTGATCCCCAGATTGGTTAACCAGAACATTTGCAGCATGCCCGAAACAATGGCCGCGCCATGAATACCGGCAAACCACAACAGATGAGCAATAATCACCGCCAGCAGGATCGCCGGAAGAGAATCCGCCGCCGCCACCAGCGGTTTGAACAGCGCCATAATCGCCTGTGGGATGAGCATATTGAACTGCGACTGGATCAGCAGGCTTAACGGGTAGAGTGTCAGCACGACGACCAGTACCGGGATCAGCAGATCAAATGAGTTTTTGATCATCGGCGGCACCTGGTCCGGCAGGCGAATGCCAATGTTGTGCGCCTTCAGGAAACGCATCATTTCGACACAGTAAATCGCCACCAGAATCGCGGTGAAAATACCGGTTCCGCCCAGGCTGTCCACCGGAAGCGTACCGTTGGTTTTCGGTGCCGCAACCAGCAAAAACGCCATCAGCGACAGCATTGCGCACATGAAAGGGTCGAGCTGGTGCGATTTCACGTAATGCTTACCGAGGTTATAGGCAATCGCCGCACAGATATAAATGGACATAATGCCCATCGTCATATCGAAAGGCGTGAGGATCCGACCTTCAAACTGTTTCGCCAGATCCAGCCAGGCGCGCGCAAAGCCCCAGGTGGTATCCGGTGAAAAGGGCGGATAGGCAAAGACCAATAAGAATGAGCCAACAATCATAAACGGCATCGCAGAAATGAAGCCGTCACGGATGGCCATAACATGACGTTGAGAAGAGATCCGCCCGGCGATCGGGCTGACGTAGTTTTCTATAAAACGGAAAATCAGGTTAAACGCAGCATGGTTGGCAGACATATCAGCTCTCCTGTCAGGCTAAAAAAATAAGCGCACCAGCGAATGTTTTGCCGTGCAGCGATCCATTTTTAGGTTTGAAACCATGCGGTTTTTTAAACCAGCATTACGACAAAGCAGTGTAGGTTTCATAGACGGCTCTTTATTTGATTTTATGTACAGAAGGAAGGACAAAATCAGTATTAACCCGCAATGTGGACACTGCAACCGGTTACTGTAACCGGTTTCCGCGATTGTGAAGGCGATCGAGAAACTTTGTAGAGTGGTTTGTTACATCGGGATATTTACATGGATAACAGGCTTATGACAGATTAATAGCGGTCCCAGGCAGGAGAACATCATGAGTTTGCAGTCCGTGCGGCAATTCTTTGCCGACAACGCCCCCGATATCGATATTATTGAACTGAACCAAAGTACCGCGACTGTTGCACTGGCCGCTGCCGCGCACCATGTTGAACCAGGGCAAATCGCCAAGACGCTGTCATTAAAAGTGAAAAACGAAGTCATTCTCGTGGTTGCGAAAGGCGACGCGCGCCTGGATAACAAAAAACTGAAAAACACCTTTGGTGCGAAAGCGCGCATGCTGAGTAGCGATGAGGTCGTTACGGTTACCGGGCACCCGGTGGGCGGCGTCTGTCCGTTTGGGTTAGAAAACCCACTGACAATCTATTGTGATATCTCACTAAAACAATATCCGGAAGTCCTGCCCGCTGCGGGAGCTACCCATAGCGCAGTCCGCATTTCTCCTGAGCGAATGGCTGAACTCACCCGCGCAAAATGGATTGACGTTTGCCTGTAACGTCTCAGCGCCAGGTACAGCACGCCTGGCGCTGAGAAGTCCCTGAACTACATCAACTCCGACGCTGAACGAGGAGTTGGTGGGCTCCAGGTCAGAATATCTGCGGCATCCAATAACCCGACGTCAGACGTAACACCCAGCTTCGTCATCGCATTGAATTTATGCGCGCGGATGGTTTTCACATTCCGATCCAACAGCGAGGCTATCTCGGCCAGCGAGAAACCGCGCGTCAGGTAATTCAGGATCTCCCACTCTGTCGGGCTGAGCATACGGCACTGGCTCACGTACCAATTATTAATCATGTTCTCATTAATGCGCCGGGTTTCACCCAGTAGCATCCCCAGTTGTTCCTGTAACACAGGCAGCGGAGACGATTTGCTCAAAATACCATGCAGCCGCGAGGGAGAGAGATGCCCGACCAACTGGGCCTCCCGATCGTCTCCCGCCAGAACAATATGCTGAACACCCGGGTGAGAAAGCGAAAGCCAGTGCAAACACATCAGGCACTCCCGCCGCTCTTTCCGGTGCCCAAAAAGTGAATAGATAACGGAAAAAAAGGGCGTGTGCTTCAGTGCCTGATGAAACACCGAATGCTCTTTAAAAAAATGAAACGAATACTGATTAATAGACGATTCACTAAATAAATGTCGTAATCCCTCCCGACTCATTGTGCACTTTTCAATAATGGCGACATTTCCCTTTTTGTAGCTATTTTCCATTCATTTCGGTCTCCATACATCGTGCCTGAATTCAACTCAGCCATTCCCTGGCTGCTATTAATCCATATATATAAATCTGCATTACTCCGTAATGATAACCGCCTCATTGCACTATTTTTCTGCGCACTCACTGTTTTATTACTTTTTTTGAGCAGCATTGCAATTTGGTTTATTCCCCAGCCTTTTCCAAGAAGACGTAACACGTTACGTTCAGATAGGGTAAGTATTTTACTTAGGGGAGCATTAGCCGCACTCCTGCTCATTCCCTCTGGCATAAGCACCTGGCTAATTTCTCCTTCGCTCCCATATCCGTGGCGAATAGCATTAATCACCCCTTCAACGGGCTCCTGGCTGGAGAGCAACGTAATACGCGGGCGTAACAAAAACTCCATTGCCACAGGCAGCACCGTACGTGGGGTGAAAAAGATCCAGTGTGAGCTATCACTTTGAGAAAAAAGAGAATAATAATTCTGACAGCGTCTTCTTGCATAAAAAAGCTCGTCAGAGATGTCAACAATGACCAGGCGAGCGCTCTTTAATTGCAGCAGATCTATCTCTTCTACACAGGAATAATAATTGAGGATGTATTCAGGAAAATGACGTTCAAGTATACCGCCAATCCCGGCCCTGAGAACCGGAGTCTGGCTAATAACAATCCCATGAGTGTTGTCTGCTGATAACATAAAATCTCCACGTCCATTTGCGAGTTCTATCAATCCGCACGATGACTTTTTCCAATAGGAGCCAATAATAACTACAGATAATGACATTATCTGGATAAGCGTCGCCGTAAGAATTGGCGAAATTTATGAGTTGGGGTCAAACATAAAGAGCCGGAATTATAGTATTACCAACTTACATGTCAATATAACATACAGCCCACCAGATTATCTCGCGTATTATTAAAAAATAAAAAGGAAATTTAAAATAATCAAAGACAATATAATTAAGATAAAAATAATAATCTTAACAAATGTTTAAGAAATACTTTACGAAAACCAGTCTGTTAGACGCAAATAATCCCCCCCTTTTCTTTTCATATGTTTTTTTATAAAAAAACCTTAAATGAATTCTTAACCGGGTAATTAAGAAGACTTCAGAGCAAACTTCAGCGTGACTTACTGCACAAATCTTGATCTACCTGAGCGCCATTCTGCCTGTCACTTGTGCTAAAACTATCTTTTACGCTCCATCCTTCGTGAGCGTTGTGTTAACAGATACCAGGGTAATCATGCAAACAGACCAGTCATCACAGCGTGCTATTACGCGGCTGTGTATTCAGTGTGGCCTTTTTTTGTTGCAGCATGGCGCTGAGAGCGCATTAGTGGAAGAGCTATCAACGCGTCTGGGCATCGCATTGGGTATGGACAGCGTTGAAAGTCTCATCTCCTCTAACGCCATCGTTCTGACAACCATCAAAGATGGGCAATGCCTGACTTCAACACGTAAAAACAGCGATCGCGGTATCAATATGCACGTAGTAACGGAAATACAGCATATCGTGATCATGACCGAACATAAGTTGCTGGATGCCAGAGACGTTGAAAAGCGATTTGCCCAGGTTAAACCACTGCGCTACCCACGCTGGCTGGTCACGCTTATGGTTGGCCTTTCCTGTGCCTGTTTCTGCCAACTCAATAAAGGCGGATGGGACGGCGCATTTATTACGTTTTGCGCCAGCAGCGTGGCGATGTATGTGCGGCTGATACTGGCGAATCGCCATATGCATCCACAGATTAATTTCTGCATTACCGCCTTTGTGGCCACGACCGTTTCCGGCTTGATGCTGACTCTTCCTGCCTTTATTCATTCATCAACCGTCGCCATGGCCGCCAGCGTGCTGTTGCTGGTCCCCGGCTTTCCGCTGATCAACGCGGTTGCTGATATGTTCAAAGGCCATATCAACACCGGCCTTGCGCGCTGGGCCATCGCCAGCTTATTAACTCTCGCCACCTGTATCGGTGTGGTAATGGCAATGACACTGTGGGGACTGCGCGGATGGATGTGATCGCCTTTGTTCTGGCTCTTATACAAGATATGTTGCTGGCCGCAATCCCGGCCGTCGGGTTTGCCATGGTTTTCAACGTTCCCCATCGTGCCCTGCCCTGGTGTGCGCTCCTTGGCGCACTGGGCCACGGTTCCCGCTTTGCGCTGATGTACTGGGGTTTTAATATCGAATGGTCAACTTTTGTTGCCGCCATGCTGGTGGGATCGATAGGCATTCGCTGGTCGCGATGGTATCTGGCGCATCCTAAAGTGTTTACCGTGGCGGCAGTCATTCCCATGTTTCCGGGCATCTCGGCCTACACAGCGATGGTTTCGGCCGTGAAAATCGGCCACTTTGGTTACAGCGAAGAGTTAATGATCCTGTTACTGACGAATTTCCTGAAAGCCTCATCGATCGTTGGCGCGCTTTCTATTGGCCTGTCGATTCCCGGTCTGTGGATATACCGCAAACGCCCGCGCGTTTGAGATTTGTTTTCTGTCGCGGCCATGGTGATAATCCACAGACAAATGACGGCCAGTAAGGAGTGGATGTGGAACACCGTGGCAGCGATCTTTCCGAACATTTTGATGAATCCAGCCTGAAAGAGAAAATCTTTCATCAGCGCCATCGCTCTGTTTGCCGAATACGGCCTGACCGGTGCACGCATGGAGCAAATCGCCGAGCGCGCCGCCACCACAAAACGCATGGTGGTGTACCATTTCAAAACCAAAGAAAACCTCTATTTACAGGTACTTGAATATGTCTACACCATGATTCGCCGCAGCGAGAAAAAGCTGAATCTTGCGGATATGCCGCCCGTAGAGGCGATGGTGCAACTGGTCGAAAGCACTTTCGATTACCATGCCGCTCACCCTGATTTCATCCGGATTATCTGCATGGAGAACATGCAGCGCGGGCGTTTTATTCAGCAATCGGTCCTGCTGCGCGATGTGAACCGCAGCGCGCTGACCTTACTGGAAGATATTCTCCGCCGCGGCCAGCAAAAAAGGCTGTTCAATAAAAACGTCAATGCCCGCGATGTGCACCGTCTGATGAGCAGTTTCAGCTTTCACTACGTCGCCAACAGCTACTCTTTTTCCATGCTGTTTGAAGAGAACCCTGATGCGACTGCGCAGCGCCAGTACTATCGGGAGATGGCAGTCGAGGTTGTGCTACGTTATACCTGTCCGTAAAAAATACCTTGCAATTAAATCGCACACTATATATATTAAAAAACATGAAAACGACACCGACCAAAAACGCACAGCTCGCCTTAGATAACCAGCTTTGTTTTGCCCTCTACTCAACAAACCTGGCGCTGCATAAGCTGTACCGGCAGCTTCTGGCACCGCTGAACCTTACTTATCCACAGTATCTGGTGATGCTGGTGCTGTGGGAGCAGGATGATATCACGGTGTCGGAGATTGGTGAGCGCCTGTTTCTGGATTCAGCAACGCTGACGCCGCTGCTTAAACGGCTGGAAAGCGCAGGGCTGATCCGCCGTCAGCGTTCACGCCAGGATGAGCGGCAAGTGGTGATTACGTTGAGTGAAAGCGGGCGCGCATTGCAGCAGCAAGCGACGTCCATTCCGGAAGCGATAGGCTGTGCCATGGCCTGCGATAGCGCGACGCTGCACGATATCAAGCAGCAACTGGAACAGCTTCGCCAGAACTTTCAACGGGCATAAACTCCCTTTCGTGGGGAGTTTATCTCAACCAACTAAATAGCACGCTATTTTATAGCAACCAATCAAGATAATTAAGGAACCTGCCATGTCATTAGAAAAAGTCGTCTACACCGCCAAAGCTAAAGCCACCGGAGGCCGTGACGGCCGCGCCACCTCTTCCGATGGCGTCCTGGATGTCAAACTGGGCGTGCCAAAAGAGATGGGCGGCGCGGGCGGTGAAGTGACCAACCCGGAGCAGCTGTTCGCTGCGGGCTACTCCGCCTGCTTCCTGGGCGCCATGAAGTTCGTGGCTGGCACGCGACAAAATTGCCCTTCCGAAAGACGCCTTTATTGAAGGCGAAGTCGGCATTGGTCCGCTGCCTACCGGTTTCGGTATCGAAGCGAAACTGAATATCCATCTGCCAGGTATGGACGCAGCCGAAGCGAAAAAACTGGTCGATGCGGCGCATATCGTTTGCCCTTACTCTAACGCCACCCGCGGCAACATCGACGTTACGCTGAACATTATTGCGTAACACGCAAGCGACACGTTGAGAAAATCAACAGCCGGGGAAACCCGGCTTTTTTCATGCTGTACTGCCCTTTCCGTTCACTGTGTTACTATGTGTCATTATGCCTGTGTGAAAAAAACACAGAGCGCCTTATCCGTAGTAATCCTGTTTGAGAACGCGTTATGTCTTCCAGAATCCTGACATCGAATGTCATCGGCATTGATGAATTTGTGCGCGATCACGCCAGTGTTCTGGCCCGTACGGAAGGCGGCGCTGTCGCTGTTTTTGCTAATAACAGCCCCGCGTTTTATGCCGTTACGCCGCAACGCCTTGAGCAATTACTGGCGCTTGAAGCCCGCCTTGCGCGGCCAGCCAGTGACATTGCCCTTGATGCACAATTTTATGAAGAACCCACCGCCGCGCCGGTGAATGTGCCAATGGGCAAATTTGCCCTGTATGCAGGCTGGCAGCCGGATGCAGATTTTCAGCGGCTGGCCGCGCTGTGGGGCATTGCGTTAACGCAGCCCGCCACGCCGGAAGAGCTGGCCTCGTTTGCTGCCTGCTGGCAGGCCGAAGGCAAAGTGTTCCACCATGTGCAGTGGCAGCAAAAGCTGGCGCGCAGCGTACAAATCGGTCGTACCAGCCAGAATAGCGCGGCGAAACGCGATATCAATGCACTTTCAGAACCGGACAAACAGATCCCACCAGCGGCTTTCGAGGATAACGAAATGAAAAACGTCGGCGACCTGATGAAACGTCTGCAAAAGATGATGCCCGCCAACGTGAAGCCTGCCTTTAACACGGGTGAGGAGCTGCTGGCCTGGCAGAAAGAACAGGGCGCAATCCGCGCGGCGGCGCTGGCGCGAGAAAACCGGGCGATGAAAATGCAGCGCACCTTTAACCGCTCCGGCATTCGTCCCCTGCACCAGAACTGCTCGTTCGAAAACTACCGGGTCGAAACGGAGGGCCAGATGCGTGCCCTCAGCCAGGCGCGTCAGTATGTGGAAGAGTTTGACGGCAATATCGCCAGCTTCATCTTTAGCGGCAAACCGGGCACCGGCAAGAATCACCTCGCCGCCGCCATCTGCAACGAGCTGTTGCTGCGCGGTAAATCGGTGCTGATCATCACCGTGGCCGATATCATGTCCGCGATGAAAGAGACCTTCGGCAACCGCGAAACCAGTGAAGAACAGTTGCTGAACGATTTGAGCAACGTCGATCTGCTGGTCATCGACGAGATTGGCGTGCAGACGGAATCCCGCTACGAAAAAGTCATCATCAACCAGATTGTCGACCGGCGCTCTTCGTCCAAACGCCCCACCGGCATGCTCACTAACAGCAATCTGGACGAGATGACCCGCTTGCTGGGCGAACGCGTCATGGACCGGATGCGGCTCGGCAACAGTCTGTAGGTCATCTTCGACTGGGAGAGCTACCGCAGCCGCGTCACCGGTAAAGAGTATTGAGAGTTTTCACCTCTGTGGCGGATCTGCGCAGGTGTATACTCAGCGCTTTACTGAAACATCGGGATCTGCACGATATGAAATTCGCCAAACGCCTGCTCTGCGCTGCTGCCATCAGCAGCGCCCTGCTAACCAGCTTTGCCAACGCCGCTTCCTGGCAGGATACGCTCTCCAGCGCCGCCAGCCAGCTCAGCCAGAAAAACCAGAGCAGCACTGCCTCGCAGCAGGGTGGGTTGTCGCTCTCCTCCCTGACCGGCCTGCTTAACGGCGGTAATCAGGCGCTCAGTTCCAATACCATGAACAATGCGGCAGGCGTAATGACCTGGTGCGCCAAAAACAAGCTCTCCTCGCTCACCAACACCGAAAACGTGAAAAACCAGGTGCTGGGTAAACTGGGTCTCGGATACGCCAGGCAGCAGAAACAGGACACCAACTATCTGGATGGCCTTCAGGGTATGCTGAACGCCCAAAACGGCGAGCAGTTAAACCTGAGCACCCTCGGCAACACGCCTCTGGCCAAACAGGTGAAAACAAAAGCCTGCGATCTGGTGCTGAAACAAGGCGTTAATTTCCTCTCCTGATCCACCCCATTTTCTGCCACAACACGCCGCGTTTAATGCGATAGTCTTGCAGCGCGGCGCTGAACGCGGCATTTTCCCCTCTCTTTTTCCGTCGTTCCGCCCGTTCACAGACATGATGTACAGCAACATTGTCGCTTTCTAAACCATTTCTTAATCAACTCAGAATAAAGTGACACTACAATTGCAGCAGTGTGACATCACTATTAAATTAGTTTTCCTGTTACAAAAATTATTAACCAGCAATATGTCTGGTCTTGATGAGGAATGACGGTTGTCCGAGTTGCTCTCTATTGCTCTGTTTCTCGCCTCGGTCGTGATTTACGCCTGTAAGGCGGGGCGAAATAGCTGGTGGTTTACCGCCACGCTGGTGGTGCTGGGTCTGTTTATTATTTTGAACATCACGCTGTACGCCAGCAATTACTTTACCGGCGATGGCATTAACGATGCGGTGCTCTACACCCTCACCAACAGCCTGACGGGCGCGGGCATCAGCAAATACCTGTTACCCGGGGCGGGGCTGGTTCTCGCGCTGGTAGCGTTGTTCTGCGCGCTGGCCTGGGTGCTGCGCCGCCGTCGCCATCTGCCCCATCATCTTGGCTACAGCCTGCTGGCGCTGGTGCTGGCGCTGGCCTCCGTCGATGCCAGCCCGGCGTTCCGCCAGATCACCGAACTGGTGAAATCCCAGACGCGCGAGGGCGATCCTGATTTCGCCACGTTTTATAAAGTCCCGGCGAAGAAGATCCCGGAACCGAAGCTCAATCTGGTCTACATCTACGGCGAAAGCCTGGAGCGCACCTACTTCGATAACGAGGCCTTTCCGGGCCTGACGCCGGAACTGGGCGCGCTGAAAAAGCAAAGCCTCGATTTCAGCCACACCGAACAACTGCCCGGCACGGATTACACCATCGCCGGCATGGTTGCCTCGCAGTGCGGTATTCCGCTGTTCGCGCCTTTTGAAGGCAACGCCTCCGCCTCGATGTCCAGCTTCTTCCCGCAGAATATTTGCCTCGGCGATATCCTGAAAAACTCCGGCTACGAAAACCATTTTATCCAGGGAGCAAACCTGCGCTTTGCCGGGAAAGATGTGTTCCTGAAATCCCACGGCTTTGATCACCTCGTTCGGCGCAGAAGAGCTGAAAAGCGACGGTCGCCGATCCCCACTACCGTAACGACTGGGGCTTCTACGACGATACGGTGCTGGATGCCGTCTGGAAACGCTACGAGGAGCTGTCGCGCGCGGGCAAACGCTTCTCGCTGTTCGCGCTGACGGTGGACACCCACCATCCGGACGGGTTTGTCTCGCGCACCTGCAAGCGCAAAAGTTACAGCTATGATGGCAAAAACAACCAGTCGTTCAGCGCCGTCACCTGTAGCCAGGAGCATATCGCCGCGCTGGTCGAGAAAATCAAAGCCTCGCCCTGGTTTAAAAACACCGTGATCGTCGTCTCTTCCGATCATCTGGCGATGAAAAACAGGGCATGGGAATACCTCAACAAACAGGATCGCAGCGATCTGTTCTTCGTGCTGCGCGGCGATCAGCCGCAGCAGGAGGATGTTTCCGGCACCAAACGCAACACCCTGGATAACGGCGCAACCGTGCTGGATATCCTCGGCGGCGACAACTTCATTGGCCTTGGGCGCAGCAGGCTGTCCGGGCAGTCGCTCTCCGGAGTGTTCCTCAACATGAAGGAGAAAGTCCTGGCATGGAAACCGGACATCATTCGCCTGTGGAACTTCCCGAAAAAGATGAAAGAGTTCACCGTGGATAGCCAGAAACAGATGGTCGCCTTCTCCGGCAGCCAGTTCCGTCTGCCGCTGCTGGTGCGCGTGTCCGAGTCATCGCGTTGAGCCGCTGCCCGAAAGCGAATATTCCGCGCCGCTGCGCTTCCAGCTGGCCGATTTTGCGCCGCGCGATAACTTCGTGTGGGTCGATCGGTGCTACAAAATGGCGCGCCTGTGGTCACCAGCCGCTGGCGCTCTCTACCGACTGGTGCGTCTCGCAGGGGCAACTTGGCGGCGAACAACAGGTGCAGCACGTCGATAAGGCATTGTGGAAAGGCAAAACCGCGTTTAAAGATAGCGTGATCAGCGCCGATCGCTACCGGAATAACGTCGATATGCTGAAAATCCTCGATAACGACATTCGCTACAAAGCGGACAGCTTTGTCTTTAACGTTCCCGGCGCGCCGGAAGAGGTGAAATCAGTTCAACGGCATCTCCCGTCCGGAGAGCTGGGGGCGCTGGTCCAACGCGCAGTTGGGCAAGGAGGTGACGATTGAATATAACCATCCGCTGCCGGAGCAGTTCGAACTGGTGATCACCGCCAAAGCGTATGGCCCGAACGCCAACCGCCCGATTCCGGTGCGTGTCGGCGATGAAGAGCAAACTCTGATGCTGGATAACACGCTCAGCACCACGACATTGCGCTTCAATAATCCTTCCCGCAGCAGCACGCTGGTGATTGTCCCCCCGGACCCGCAATCCACCAACGAAGGGAATATTCTCGGTCACTCGCCGCGTCAGATTGGAATCGGGCTGGCGGAAATCAAAGTGCTGAGTGACGAAGGTTAAAAATCGAAGGCTGGCCGTTACAGGTCAGCCTTCATCTCATACTGGCTAAGCGCAAGCTTGCTGTAACCCGCACGATCGAACAGCGGCGCAAATACGCCGGGCACCACCACCGAGGTGCTCAGACCGGGAAAATGCTGATTCAACGTCCGCAGAAGTTCACTGGCAAATCCTCTGCGCCGGTACTCCGGCTCCACATAAATAAACCGTAGCTGCGGCGTCTCCATGTGCGTGGCAATCACTGCCAGCGCATGATTACGGTACTCAAACGCCCGCGCCGGTAATGATACTGCGGAGAGCGGATCGGTCAGCCAAGAGAGCGTGGCATTACTCTCGCAGACCGCTTTGCGCACCACGATCAACGGATCAATTTCCCGCAACGCATTATCTTCACCGTCCACCTCCTTCGCGCCCTGAAAGCCATAAAGTGGCTGGACTGTGGTAAAGCCCAGCGAGTGATACAGAGCAACCGCCGGATGATTATCCTGAATGACTTCCAGCCGCAGCAACCGCACGCCTTTATCGCGCAGCGCGATTATTAAGGGCGGAAGAAGACGTTTGCCCAACCCCTGCGCACGATACTGCGGGCGAATGGCGAACGCTGCCAGCCTCGCCGATGCGCCGCGCCGGGTGATCAGGGCCACCGCCGCAGGCTCCTCGTCATCCAGCCAGACGCATGAGTCCACGAGGCTAAGCCCTTCGGCGATAAAACGCTGGGCAAATACCGCTGGCGGCAACGAAAACGGCATGCTGTAACCTTCAAAACATTGCCCAACCAGGGCGGCAAGTTGCGTGCAACTGTAGTGAATGGCAGGGATAGCGACGAAGTTCATAAGGCTTCTCCACGAAATGATGCAGTGAGCATAGCACGGGGAAGCGGAGGGGAAATGCGCCCTGCATGACAGGGCGCAAATAACCGTCAGAAAGTTTCCCAGTTATCACCGGCATCGGTCACTGCCGCTTTACGCGGTAGTGCGCTTGCCGGAGAGGCCCGGGTGAAACTGGCTGGCGTCGCGCTGTTCAGCTTGCTCTGCTGCTGGCTAATGCGAAATACCGAAACGGCCTGCGTCAGACGGCTGGCCTGCTCTTCCAGCGCCGCTGCCGCGGCAGCGGACTCTTCCACCAGCGAGGCGTTCTGCTGGGTCACCCGATCCATCTCGGAAACCGCCAGACCCACCTGGTCGATACCGCGGCTTTGCTCGTCAGAGGCAGACGCGATTTCACCCATGATGTCGGTCACGCGGGTCACCGCATTCACGATTTCACCCATGGTTTCCCCGGCGCTTTCCACCAGCGTAGACCCCAGTTCCACGCGACCCACGGAGTCTTCAATCAGGCTTTTGATTTCACGAGCGGCCTGAGCGCTGCGCTGCGCCAGGTTGCGCACTTCGCCCGCCACCACCGCAAAGCCACGCCCCTGCTCGCCCGCACGCGCGGCTTCCACCGCGGCGTTCAGCGCCAGGATGTTGGTCTGGAAGGCAATGCCGTCGATCACGCTGATAATGTCGGCAATCTTCTGCGAACTGCCGGCAATATCGCGCATGGTCTGCACCACGTTATCCACCACTTTGCCGCCTTTCTGCGCGGTTTCAGAGGCGCTCAGCGCCAGGTGGCTCGCCTGACGGGCGTTATCGGCGTTCTGCTTCACGGTTGCCGTCAGTTCTTCCATGCTGGCTGCCGTCTCTTCCAGCGAAGCGGCCTGCTGCTCGGTACGGGAGGAAAGGTCGTTATTGCCCACCGAAATTTCACTGGCCCCGCTATAAATCGCGTTGGCGCCATTACGCACGTCGCCGACGGTACGCACCAGCTCACTCTGCATATGACGCAGGCTGTCAGCCAACACACCCATCTCATTGGAACCGTGGACATCAATGCGCTGTACCAGATCGCCGCCAGCAATATGACGAATGTTGTCGATCAGGTGGTTCAACGGCCCGATCAGCGCTCGCTTGATCCCAGCCCAGACACCGATGATCACCAGCAGCACAACGATCAGCACCGTAATAATGATCCAAATGGCAGAGCCGTAAGAGCTTTCGCTATCGCTGACCGCCGTTTCATACAGATGATCGTTCTGCTGCAAATAATTGAGGTACTGCTTCTCGAAACCGTCCTGATAGCTCTGGGTCGGCTGATCGAAGAAGGCATTAATTTTGCCTGCGCCCAGCAACTGGATCAGCTCCGCCAGCGCGTTGTGGTAGATATCGTAGTTACGCTTGATCTCTGCCGCAGCTTCCTCGCTCTGGCGCGGATCGCGCGGCAGCGCCTGGTAAGCATTCCAGTTTGCTTCTGCCTGTTTCAGCGAGGTGCTGGCAATCTGCATCAGATCGGACACCGTCGCGCCGCTGCCAATATTGTTCTGATCCATCATGTAGCGGATCCCGGCGCGGTTAAGGGTATTACGGGTTTGCAGCAGCGCAACCCAGCTGGCGTTCAGCGTGGACTGTTGCTGGCGAATGGTTTGCAGAACGGTGAAGTTTTCTTTGTCGTGTTTCAGCGCGTTAAAGAACAAGACCGCCGGAAGTGAGTTGTAAAAGGCCAAATAATCCCTAGCACCAGCAATAAACTGGTGACAAGTTTGATGCGAGTTAACATGTTTTCTCTTTCCTTATAGACAGACGTTAGGTTTTCGGCCTGCATAAGAAAAACTTTATGGTGCATCGTGCTATTTTTGTTCGCTTTTCACCGAACAAAAGACAACCAGCCTTTTCTCTCTGCGTGATCAAAATCACATATTTTCCGGCACTTACGCGCCGCTGAAACCGCTCACCCCCCCCCCTTACCGCTCAGCAACCGTTTCTGACCACTGAGTCAAATCATCGCCGCTTTACGCGCGTAATTTGTCATGATCGCAGCCAGCATTCAGTCAAAACAACACTTCAAGTCCAGTTCACTCATTCTGCAAAAAAACCAGGTCTTACTATGGATACTAAAAAACTACTGAAGCACGTGCCCTGGGCCTTACTCGGGATCCTCGGCGCTTTTTGTCTGGCGGTTGTCGCATTACGCCGGGGCGAACACGTAAGCGCCCTGTGGATCGTGGTCGCGTCCGTTTCCGTCTATCTGGTGGCTTACCGCTACTACAGCCTGTACATCGCGCAGAAGGTCATGAAGCTCGACCCGACCCGCGCCACCCCGGCGGTCATCAACAACGACGGCCTGAACTACGTGCCAACCAACCGCTACGTGCTGTTTGGTCACCACTTTGCCGCCATCGCCGGTGCAGGCCCGCTGGTCGGCCCGGTACTGGCCGCGCAGATGGGCTACCTGCCCGGCACGCTGTGGCTGCTGGCGGGCGTGGTGCTGGCGGGTGCGGTGCAGGACTTTATGGTGCTGTTTATCTCCTCTCGCCGTAACGGCGCCTCTCTGGGTGAGATGGTCAAAGAGGAGATGGGCCGCGTGCCGGGCACCATCGCCCTGTTCGGCTGCTTCCTGATCATGATCATCATCCTCGCGGTGCTGGCGCTGATCGTGGTGAAAGCGCTGGCCGAAAGCCCGTGGGGCGTGTTCACCGTCTGCTCCACCGTGCCGATTGCGCTGTTCATGGGGATCTACATGCGCTTCCTGCGCCCGGGCCGCGTGGGTGAAGTGTCGGTGATCGGTATCGTGCTGCTGGTGGCCTCCATCTGGTTCGGCGGCGTGATTGCGCACGACCCGTACTGGGGCCCGGCGCTGACCTTCAAAGACACCACCATCACCTTCGCGCTGATTGGCTATGCCTTTGTCTCCGCGCTGCTGCCGGTCTGGCTGATTCTGGCGCCGCGTGACTACCTGGCGACCTTCCTGAAAATCGGCGTGATCGTCGGTCTGGCGATCGGCATCGTGATCCTCAACCCGGATCTGAAAATGCCTGCGGTGACGCAGTACATCGACGGCACCGGCCCGCTGTGGAAAGGCGCCCTGTTCCCGTTCCTGTTCATCACCATCGCCTGCGGCGCGGTCTCCGGCTTCCACGCGCTGATCTCCTCCGGTACCACGCCGAAGCTGCTGGCCAACGAGACCGACGCGCGCTTGATCGGCTACGGCGCGATGCTGATGGAGTCCTTCGTGGCGATCATGGCGCTGGTTGCCGCGTCCATCATCGAACCGGGCCTGTACTTCGCGATGAACACCCCGCCGGCCGGTCTGGGCATCACCATGCCAAACCTGCATGAGATGGGCGGCGAAAACGCGGCGCTGATTATGGCGCAGCTGAAAGACGTCACCGCGCACGCGGCGGCGACCGTCAGCTCCTGGGGCTTCGTGATTTCGCCTGAGCAGATCCTGCAGACCGCGAAAGACATCGGCGAACCGTCCGTGCTGAACCGCGCCGGTGGCGCGCCGACGCTGGCCGTCGGTATCGCACACGTGTTCCACAAAGTGCTGCCGTGGGCGGACATGGGCTTCTGGTACCACTTCGGTATTCTGTTCGAAGCGCTGTTCATCCTCACCGCGCTGGACGCCGGCACCCGTGCCGGCCGCTTCATGCTGCAGGATCTGCTGGGCAACTTCGTGCCGTTCCTGAAGAAAACCGACTCGCTGGTGGCGGGCATTCTCGGTACGGCGGGCTGCGTCGGCCTGTGGGGCTACCTGCTGTATCAGGGCGTGGTCGACCCGCTCGGCGGCGTGAAGAGCCTGTGGCCGCTGTTCGGCATCTCTAACCAGATGCTGGCCGCCGTGGCGCTGGTGCTGGGCACCGTGGTGCTGGTGAAGATGAAGCGCACCAAATACATCTGGGTGACCGTGGTTCCGGCGCTGTGGCTGCTGCTCTGCACCACCTGGGCGCTGGGCCTGAAGCTGTTCAGCGCCAACCCGCAGCTGGAAGGCTTCTTCTTCATGGCTAACCAGTACAAAGAGAAGATTGCCGCAGGCGGCGCCGACCTGACTGCGCAGCAGATTGCCAACATGAACCATATCGTGGTGAACAACTACACCAACGCGGGTCTGAGCATTCTGTTCCTGGTGGTGGTGTACAGCATCATCTTCTACGGCATCAAAACCTGGCTGAACGTGCGTAACGCTGAAGGGCGTACGGATAAAGAAACCCCGTACGTGCCGGTGCCGGAAGGCGGCGTGAAGACCTCTTCACACCATTAAACCAGATGGCGGGTGGCGCCTACGCCGATCCGGCCTAACAAAACTCCATGATGTAGAACCCCGCAGAGCGGGGTTCTACATGAGTTCCGCAGTCATCGCAGGCCCGGATAGGTGCGACGCCGCCACCGGGCTTTTTCTTATCAGGACACGTTATGTTTGGTAACTTAGGCGAAGCAAAAAAATACCTCGGTCAGGCGGCGAAAATGCTGATTGGCATTCCGGACTATGACAACTACGTTGAGCATATGAAGACCAACCATCCGGATAAGCCGTACATGACCTACACCGAATTCTTCCGCGAGCGTCAGGAAGCGCGCTACGGCGGAAGTGGAGAAGGCGGCGTCCGCTGCTGCTAAAGGAGAGACCATGACCCCGATTGCCGTTACCCTGCTGACCGGTTTTCTCGGCGCCGGTAAAACCACCCTGCTGCGCCACATTCTGAACGAGCAGCACGGCTTCAAAATCGCCGTCATCGAAAACGAATTTGGCGAAGTCTCCGTAGACGACCAGCTGATTGGCGATCGCGCCACGCAGATCAAAACCCTGACCAACGGCTGCATCTGCTGCACCCGCTCTAACGAGCTGGAAGACGCCCTGCTGGACCTGCTCGACAGCCGCGATCGCGGTGAAATTGACTTTGACCGTCTGGTGATCGAGTGCACCGGCATGGCCGACCCCGGCCCAATTATTCAGACCTTTTTCTCGCACGAAATTCTTTGCCAGCGCTACCTGCTGGACGGCGTGATTGCCCTTGTCGATGCGGTCCACGCCGACGAGCAGATGAACCAGTTCACCATCGCCCAGTCTCAGGTGGGCTACGCCGACCGCATCCTGCTGACCAAAACCGACGTGGCGGGCGAAAGCGTTAAGCTGCGCGAGCGCCTGACGCGCATCAACTCCCGCGCGCCGATTTACACGGTGACGCACGGCGATATCGACCTGTCCCAGCTGTTCAACACCAACGGCTTTATGCTGGAGGAGAACGTCACCGCGAAACCGCGCTTCCACTTTATGGCCGACAAGCAAAACGACGTGGCATCGATTGTGGTGGAGCTGGATTACCCGGTGGACATCAGCGAGGTCTCGCGCGTAATGGAGAACCTGCTGCTGTCGTTTGCCGACAAGCTGCTGCGCTACAAAGGAATGCTGTGGATTGACGGCGAGCCCAACCGCCTGCTGTTCCAGGGCGTGCAGCGCCTGTACAGCGCCGACTGGGACCGACCGTGGGGCGATGAAACGCCGCACAGCGTGATGGTGTTTATTGGCATACAGCTGCCGGAAGAGGAAATTCGCGCGGCGTTTGCGGGTCTGAAGAAATAGCCTGATGGGCGAAACGCCTTATCCGGCCAGGGATTTGCAGAGCAGAACGCAGGCCGGATAAGCGCAGCGCCATCCGGCAACTATCCGTTACTTCTTGTTCTGCAAATCGCGCATCATTGCCTCACGCAAAATGGCATTGAGCCGCGTCTGATACCCTTTCCCCGGTCGTTTTAACCACTCCATCACATCAGCATCAATACGCACCGATGCCTGCGTTTTTAACGGGCGAAAAAACTTACCGCGCACAGCGCCAGCCCATAACACGTCATCTGTGGACGGAATATCGCTGTAATCAATCTCTCCGTCCGATTTATTTGCCAGCGCTTTTAATTCAGCTTCACACTGCTTGTTGAGCGCTGGCAACTCACCCGATTTATGTTTAACCATGCTCATAACGATCCCTTTCTTTATTCGCCATTCTCGAACCGGTCCTGGATGGACAAATGGTAAGGATCCTCGAAAACCGATACGGCTTCTTCAAAGCGAATGCCATGCTTGCGTTGATTACTTCTTGCTTTAGTGACGTCCCATTCAAACTCCATGACATGCTTTTCTCATCCTTAAGTGTATATACAGAAAAGTATATACATTTTTGTATTTTGATCTGCTGTTTTTTTCATCATGGAATGTGAAGATTCCCCCTCCTCGCTGGAGGGGGAAAGGGAAAATTACTGCCGCACCACCACCAGTTTCTGGTTCACAAACTCTTTAATGCCTAAATCAGAGAGTTCGCGGCCAAAGCCGGAGCGCTTCACGCCGCCGAACGGCAATTCTGCGGCGGTATCGGTCAGCCAGTTGATCCACACCATTCCGGTTTCAATGCGCGAAGCCATCTGTTTCGCGCGCTTGATATTGCGGCTGAAGATTGCCCCGCCGAGGCCATAGTGCGAATCATTAGCCAGTCGAACAGCTTCATCATCGTTATTCACCACATAAATTTGCGCCACCGGGCCAAAGAACTCTTCAAAGTAAGCCGGGTTATCGCGCGTAATATGGGTCAAAATAGTGGGTTCAAAGAAGTTGCCTTCGCTTTTGGCAGGTTTACCGCCGAAATGCAGTTTCGCCCCTTTTTGTACCGCCTCGCTCACCTGCTGGCTTAGCGTATCCAGCGCCTCTTTCGACGAAAGCGGGCCAAGCGTGGTGCTTTCATCCAGTGGATCGCCCAGCTTCACCTGGCCGAAAGCGTCCGTGAATTTGCGCAGAAATTGATCGGCAATATCCTGATGAATAATAAAGCGTTTGGCTGCCGTACAAACCTGGCCCGCATTCGCCAGGCGTGCCTGCACGCCGGTTTCCACCGCCTTATCCAGATCGGCGTCATCCAGCACAATAAACACGTCATTCCCGCCCAGTTCCAGCGTCGATTTTTTGGTGTGCTTCGCCGCCTGCGCCGCTACCGCGCAACCGGCTTTTTCCGAACCGGTCAGCGCCGCTCCCTGCACGCGCGGATCGGCAATAATGGCCGATACCTGTTCGGAAGAGATAAACAGATTGGTCCACGCCCCTTCCGGTGCGCCCGCTTCCCTCACCAGATGGGCAAAAGCTTCGGCGCACTGCGGCACGATGCTGGCATGTTTACAGAGAACCGGGTTACCGGCGGCGAAGTTTGGCGCCAGTACGCGCATCAACTGGTAATAGGGGAAGTTCCACGGCTCCACGGCCATGATCACGCCAATCGGATGGTGCTCAACCCACGCTTCGCCGAGTTCAGACGGGTATTTCACCGGTGCCAGGAAGGTTTTCGCGTTATCGGCATAGTAGCGGGCGATCTGCGCACAGAGCTGTACTTCGCTGCGGCTTTGCGCAATCAGTTTCCCCATCTCACGGCTGGCGATTTTTGCCAGCACTTCCTGCTGGTTATCAATCAGATCGGCCAGTTTGTGCAACACCGTAAGCCGCTGATCAATATCCCCCTTCGACCACGAAGAGTGATACAGCGCATCCGCTTTTGTCAGTGCCACTTCAATTTCGGCATCATTGTGGTTCGCGTACTCTTTAATGAGCTGATTGTTAAAAGGATTCACTGTTTTATAAGCCATATTACATGTCTCCTGGTATCGTCATTCATTAAGTTTTAAACGCTGGCACAAGTCTTAAGACTAGTTGATACATGACGTCTTATAAGAATAAACAGGATAAAGATAAGTAAAGATAATGATTAACCGGCAGGTTATAGCGTTGATTTTGGCAGACGTACGTTGCGCTATGCTTATGCGATGAACATCACAGGAGGCAGCATGCAGCAGACCGTTCGCGGGATCGATCATATTGGTATTACCGTTCCGGATATCGAGGAAGCCACACAATTTCTCACCCAGGGGCTAGGTGCCGAACTGATTTATCAGTCCGTTTCGCCGGAAGATAACGATCTTGATAACGATGCGCAGCAGAAGACGTTAGGCCTGGTGCCGGGTACGGTGGTGAAAGCGGTGAGGATGTTGAAACTCGCGCATGGCCCCGGCATTGAGCTGTTTGAAATGCAGGGACCATCACAGCGGGAAGCGCAGCGGGCCAATGATTTTGGCCTGCAGCACTTTGCGGTTTACAGCGACGATATTGAACGCGCGTTACAGCGTTTTCGCGCGGCGGGCGGCGAAGTGTTTACCGCGCCGCAGCCGCTGAGTTTTGCCACCGAAAAAGGCGAGGGTAATGTGTTTTGCTACGGCCGCACGCCGTGGGGCAGCATCGTCGAGTTTATCTCCCGGCCCTCGCCGATGCCCTATGAGCGTGAAACGCCACTGCGCCGCTGGAAGCCCTGACTCAGCCCAGCACATCCTGCACACAGGCTTTAAACACTTTCACGCCGAGCGCTAATGCTTCGCGGTCAAAGTGCATTTCCGGGTGATGCAGCCCCGGCGTCAGGTTGGCGCCCAGCCCCCAGAAACCGCCTTTCACCTGCGGGCGCAGACGCAGGTAGTGGAAGAAGTCTTCACTGCCTGGTGTTGATTTCGGTTCGGTCAACCCGGCATCGCCAAACACGCTACGAATTGCGCGGGAAACCACTTCCGTTGCCTCATCATGAATAATGGCGGCAGGCATCTCTTTCAGGATGCGGATCTCCGCGCGTGCGCCATACGCCGCGGCGCTGCTCTCAATGGCGCGCAGCACCTGTTGCTTGAGTGTATCCATGGATTCGTTCTGCGCCGCACGCAAATCCCAGCACACCTGCGCTTTATCGGGAATCGAGTTTGTTACTCCGGCATCGCAGAGAAAACGCGTGGCTTTCGCGCTCCAGGTCAGCGACGGCGCAAGGTGAATGCCATTCACAGCCTGTACCGCGTGCGCCGCGGCATCCAGCGCGTTCACCCCTAAATGCGGGCGCGCGGCGTGCGCCGCTTTACCGTGGAACATCACTTCAACAGTGGCAGATGCAGAGTAGTACATCGCCGGAACAGCCTGCCCCATCGGGCACTCTTCCAGCGGGCGCAGGTGGAAGCCGAGCAGCATATCGACATCTTCCAGCACGCCAGCCTCGGTGAGGGCGATCGCTCCGGTGCCCAGTTCTTCGGCTGGCTGGAAGATAAACTTCAGCTTGCCCTTTTTCACCACGCCTTCCGCCATCACTTCCTGGGCGGTGGTCAGCACCACGGAAGAGTGACCATCGTGGCCGCAGGTGTGGCGCGCGACATGCTCGCCATTGATGATATGTCCCAGCGCGTCCATATCGGCGCGCAACGCCAGTACCGGGCCGGGTTTACCACTGTCCAGCACGGCCACGATGCCGGTGGTGTTATTCACCTGGCGCGTGACCTGGTAGCCCGCCGCCTCCAGTACGCCTGCGATGTAGGCAGAGGTTTTGTACTCTTCGAATCCCAGCTCCGGGATCTGATGCAGGTAATTAAAGTGTTCTAATGTGCGTGACACGTCTTACTCCTTGGTATTCTTTACTCAGGCAATAGCGCGCATGATCAGCATAGAAATAATCGCGTTAAGAATGCTGACGGCCATCAGTAACGGCCAGTACTTCTTCGGGACATCGGCCACACCCAGCAGGCGGCCCATATACTGTAGCTGTGAACCCATTAAAAAGATGGCCGGGGCGAGAATGGTGATCTGCCCGACATCAAGCTGACCTTTACTCAGCAGGCTGATAGCAACGCCGGTTCCAGCGGAAGAGGAGAGCCAGGCGGTGAGCAGCACGGTCACGGCTTCGCCCGGCAGGCCGAACACGCCCATCAGCGGTGCGAAGAGATGACCAATAATCTGCATCACGCCCAGTAAGTTGAGCATTTCAGCAATCACATAGGCCATTACGACATTCGGCATCAGGTTATTAATGGCGATATTAAAACCTTTACGTGCGCCGATAACGAAAATATCAAACGGGTTGCCGGAGACTTTGGCGGTATTATTCATGGTCGAAATCTCTCTTATAGACAGTATTTAATGTCAGGCGAACCACGGCGGCGCCAACGAATTTCAGGACAAACATTAAGACCAGCGGAATAATGATCGGAATGGTTAATGAGGCAAACATCGCCGATCCAATCGAGAAGTAATTATTAATTAATCCGGCACCGGAATATTGCCACGCGCCCATAATTACCACGTCCTTACGGGCAATTTTTCCGCTGTCATACAGCTCTTTGGTGAGCGCCGCACCGGCATCGGTACTTTGCAGGTCGGTGATCAACGCCAACCCGGTGTAGCCCGGAATACCCAGCAGCGGTTTCAGCAGCGGCGTCAGTAATTTGTGCGCCGCGCGAATAGCACCATAGTGGGTGAATATCTCCAGCAGCCCCAGCGCCAGCATAACCGTTGGCACCAGCGACAGCGCAAACAAGAAACCCGCTTTGGCGCTGATGCCGCCGCTGCCGATAAAGGTGCTGGTTTCCGGCGACTTCATGGTGCCAAAACTACCGCCCAGCGTGGTGAAGTCGAAGGCGCCCAGCCACGCCATACCGTCCACTTTAAAAAAGAAACCGGAAAAAACCAGCAGCACAATGATCAAGGAGATCCAGGCACCCGGCCCCACTTTCCACTCGTTTGCTTCTTCGTTTGCCGGTTGCTCCAGCGTTTTAGATTCGCTCATAACATCTCTCTTTAAATATAAATTAGATGACCATGTTGTATGAATAGGCAGGATCCGTGCCTGAATAACAAAATGCTAAAATAAATAACTGGCATTGCATTTTTTAACGCAATAAAAAACCTTCCCGAAAAATACCGGGAATAAAAAGCAAAGTTAGCGAAATTTATTTAATTAAGCCCTGACACTGCCCTAATAAAATAACCTCTCACCGTTTTCGGGCACCGTTTTGGTGCAATTCTATCGGCGTTGTTTTTCATTTCCTCCCGGCAGAATAAATTAAGCATTAATTTGATTATCTCTATTAAACCGGCATGATAAATGCCTGCAAATGAATGTTATTGTTGCTTTCAGGTCAACAGTCGAGCGAGGAAACGGCGCATGTTTCAGGACAAACCGGTCGGTTATCTGTATGAAGTGGGCATCCAGGGTGGCATTCGCCGCGCGGCGGATATCCTCGGCGTTAACCCGTCGGTTATCAGCCGTCAGATAGCCCAACTGGAACGCGCGCTCCAGCTACCGTTGTTGGAGCGGCGTGGACGAAACGTGGTGCTGACGGAAGCCGGTCGCCTGCTGGCCGAGGACTATTTCGCCAGCCGCCAGCGGCGGGAGAAGCTGGAAAGCCAGCTAAAAGATCTGCGCCATATGCGCGGCGGCACGATTTCGGTCCGCATTGGCGGCGGGCTGATCACCGCCTTTATCGAAGGCGTGATGCGTGAATTCGCCAAATCTTATCCGCAGGTGTTTGTCGATATCGTGGTGGGCAGCATGCAGGAGATGCTCAACGATATTGTCAGCGGCGAAGCCGATATGGCGCTGGCATTCGGCCCGATCGGTACGCCAGAGCTCAAACGCCACAGCTTCCAGTGGGGGCCGATTTGCGCGGTCGTGTCGCCGCAACATCCAATCGCCGGGCGCAGCAGTATCATCATTGAAGAGCTGGCGGATTACCCGCTGATCGCGCTGACGGAAAACTTTGGCCTGCAACGCCATATGAATGCGATGTTTAAAAGCCAGGGGTTGCAGTTTCACCCGGCGTACCGCTGCAACCAGTTTTCCACCGCCATGGGCATGAGCCAGGCCGGGCTGGGTATTTCGTTTATGACCGCTTATGCCGCCGCCGATCCTATTCGCCAGGGCTCGCTGGTTGCCGTGCCGCTCGATCATCCGATTGCCAGCAGCGCGCAGTGCCATCTGCTGCGTAGCTCCGACCGCCGCTTTACCCCGGCAGCCCACCATATGTGGCAGCTACTGCGCAATGCGTTTAGCGACAAATAACAACCTGTGATATACCTGAAATCACATCACTCACCAGGGCAGCTATGTCGATCATCCGCGATATTCAACAAACGTTCCGCCGTCTGCCCGGCGTCGAGTTGCGCAGCACCTGGCGCAGCCAGCAGGCTTATAAACGCCACAGCCATCCGCAACTGTCGATTGGCGCGATACTCGATGGACAAACCCGCTGCGTCTGCCATCAGCAAGAATACCTGCTACAGGCGGGCGATCTGATAGTTATTCCAGCCTTAACGCCGCACAGCTGTAATCCGCTTGCCGGGCAACCACGCAGCTACCATATGCTGTATCTGACGCAGGAAGCTCGCCCTCAGCCCGCATTGCAGGTGATCCGCAACCCACGGCTTTTCCACCAGTATCTGCAAATTGTGGCGCTTATTGAGCATGAGAAAGCGCGGGAGTTACCGGCGGCCATCGCTCATCTGCTGAATGCGCTGCCCGCCAACGGCAATTATCCTTCCGCATTGCGTCCGCTGAGCCAGCAATTGCAGGCCGCGTTAACCGATAATCTGCAATCGCCACCGACGCTGGATGCGCTGGCGTACGGCTTTTCGCTGCGCAAAGAGACGCTGATCCGTGCTTTTAAGCAGGACACCGGCCTGACGCCCGGCAGTTTTCTGAATATCGCCCGCGTGGAGTTTGCCAAAAGCCGCCTGCGCGCCGGGGAAACGCTGGCCGACGTCAGTTACCAGAGCGGTTTTGCCGATCAGAGCCACTTTCACCGCACCTTTGTGAACTACACCGCCGCCACGCCGCGCCAGTACGCCCGATCAATATCCGACAATAAATAGCGCTCCCTCTGCGCTACGGTGGCCTCTGTTTTTTCCTGTTGAGGTCACTATGGAATCGCTATTTCCCTCTGCTTTTCCCGCACTGGCGCTGGCGCATTTTGTTGCGCTGCTTAGCCCAGGTCCAGATTTCTTCCTGCTGATCGGCTTTGCCATTCGTTACCGCCTGCGCGGCAGCGCCGGGTTATGCGTCGGCATCGCCACCGGCAATGCGCTCTATATTGTGCTGGTGATTATGGGTGCCAGCGCCCTGCGTCAATTCGCGCCGCTGTTCACCGCCATCGAACTGCTCGGTGCGCTCTATTTGCTGTGGATTGGCACCCATTTGCTGCGTAGCCGCCCGCAAACGCTGGCCATGAAACACACGCAGCAGCAGCGCCCGTCGTTGCGAAAACAGTGCCTGCTCGGGCTCGGTTCCGCTTTGCTGAACCCGAAAAACGCGCTGTTTTATCTGGCGCTGATGACCGCACTGCTGGGGCCGGAGGTGACGCTGCTTCAGCAATCGGCAAGCGGCATCTGGATGGTGCTGGTGGTGCTGTTGTGGGATCTGGCGCTGGTCACGCTGATTGGCCTGCCCGCCGTGCAACAACGCCTGAGCCGCAGCATCTGCTGGATAGAACGCAGCGCTGGCGCAGTACTGATTGTGTTTGGGGTGTGGATCCTTGCTGGATTACTGCGGGATCTGCTTGCGATTTAACCTTTTGCATGAATCTGTCGTTGGGTTATATGCTTAAGTCATGGAAAAATTAGCCGAACTTAAGCGCGCCAAGCGTCTGGCGCTCTCGCTGTTGCTGGTTGCAGCCGCAACGTTTATCACTACGCTGTTCCTGCCGCCAGGGTTCTGGGTGAGCGGGATCAAAGCCATTGCTGAAGCGGCAATGGTAGGCGCGCTGGCGGACTGGTTTGCCGTGGTGGCGCTGTTTCATCGCGTACCGTTGCCGTTCATTTCCCGCCATACGGCGATCATCCCGCGCAATAAAGATCGAATCGGCGACAACCTTGGCCAGTTCGTGCAGGAGAAGTTTCTCGATACGCAGTCGCTGGTGGCACTGATCCAGCGCCACCAACCAGCGCAGATGATCGGCGTCTGGTTTAGCCAGCCGGAAAACGCGCAGCGCGTCGGCCAGCATCTGTTGCAGGTCATGAGCGGTTTTCTGGAAATGGCCGATGACTCCCGCATTCAGCGCCTACTGCGCCGCGCGGTGCATAAAGCTATCGATAAAGTCGATCTGACCGAAACCAGCGCCATCATGCTGGAGAGCCTGACGCGCAACAATCGCCACCAGAAGCTGCTCGATACCTTAATCGCCCAGCTTATCGCCCTGCTGCAGCGGCAGAGCACCCGCACCTTTATTGCCCGCCAGGTTGTGCACTGGCTGGAGACCGATCATCCGATGAAAGCAAAGCTGCTGCCAACGGAATGGCTCGGCGAGCAGAGCGCGGATCTGGTCTCCGAGGCGGTGAATTCTCTGCTGGATGATATTAACGAAGACCGCGCACATCAGATCCGCCAGGCCTTTGATCGCGCAACCATCAAGCTGATCGCCAATCTGAAAACCGATCCGGAAATCGCCGAGCGCGCAGACAACATCAAAGAATATCTGAAGAATGACGAAGCCTTTAATCGCTATGTCGGCGAGATGTGGGCGGATCTGCGCGGCTGGATGAAAGCGGATATGCAGTCCACTGACTCACGCATGAAAAAGCGCATCAGCGATGCCGGGCTGTGGTTCGGCGAAACACTGCTGGCAGACGGCGCGCTGCGCGCCTCGCTGAATGAGCATCTGGAGCAGGCGGCATATCGCGTCGCGCCTGATTTTGCCGCTTTTTTAACGCGCCATATCAGCGACACGGTAAAAAGCTGGGACGCGCGGGACATGTCGCGCCAGGTGGAACTGAACATTGGCAAGGATCTGCAATTTATCCGCATCAACGGCACGCTGGTCGGCGGCTGCATTGGCCTGATCCTTTATCTGCTGTCACAGTTGCCCACGCTGCTGCACTTTTCTCCTTTTTGAGCCGTCGCGATCAACAAAACCACATATTTATCGCGGCTATAATGCGGCATCTTTTTATCATCTCCCGTGTCACGGGGAAGGAAAATCATGTCGCTTATCACCGCACTCCCGGATGTTTTCGAGCAATTCTCCGCCGCCCGCCAGAAAGGCTTTCTCACCGTGATGGATCTGAAAGAACAGGGCATTCCGCTGGTCGGCACCTACTGCACGTTTATGCCGCAAGAGATCGCCATGGCGGCCGGAGCGGTGGTGGTTTCGCTCTGTTCCACCAACGATGAAACCATCGAAGAAGCCGAAAAAGATCTGCCGCGCAACCTCTGCCCGTTAATCAAAAGCAGCTATGGCTTCGGTAAAACCGACAAATGTCCCTACTTCTACTTTTCCGATCTGGTAGTCGGCGAAACCACCTGCGACGGCAAGAAAAAAATGTACGAGTACATGGCCGAATTTAAAGCCGTACACGTGATGCAGCTGCCGAACAGCGCTGCGGATGCGGCCTCCCGCGCGCTATGGAAAGCGGAAATTTTGCGGTTACAGCAGGTTATCGAACAACGTTTTGGTCAGCCAATTAGCGAGGCCGCGCTGCGCGAGGCCATCGCGCTGAAAAACCGCGAACGCCAGGCGCTGGCGAACTTCTATCGCGTCGGGCAGCTTAATCCTCCTGCGCTTAGCGGCGTCGATATTTTGAAAGTGGTCTACGGCGCGACCTTCCGCTTCGATAAAGAGGCACTGATTAGCGAACTGAACGCGATGGCTGAACAGGTCAGAGCGGACTGGCTGGCCGGAAAACGCCTCGATGCCCGCCCGCGCATTTTGATCACCGGCTGCCCGATTGGCGGCGCGGCGGAAAAAGTAGTACGCGCCATTGAAGAGAACGGCGGCTGGGTGGTTGGTTACGAAAACTGCACCGGGGCGAAAGCGACCGAACGCTGCGTTGACGAGAGCGGCGATGTCTATGATGCATTGACCGACAAATACCTGGCGATTGGCTGCTCATGCATCTCCCCCAACGACGAACGGCTGAAGCTACTCAGCCAGATGGTGGACGAGTACCAGGCCGATGGCGTGATCGATGTGATTTTGCAGGCCTGCCACACTTATGCGGTCGAATCGCTGGCGATCAAACGTCACGTACGCCAGCAGCACAACATTCCTTATATGGCGATTGAGACGGATTACTCGACATCCGACATCGGGCAGCTCAGCACCCGCGTCGCCGCGTTTATTGAGATGCTGTAAGGAGCTGTTGTGGCACTGACCATAGGCATTGATTCCGGCTCGACCACCACGAAAGGCATTCTGCTGGAGGACGACAGCATTGTGCGGCGCTTTCTCTGCCCGACCTCGTTTCGCCCTGCTGATTCGATTATCGAGGCCTGGGAAACATTGCGTGCCGGTGTGGCGGAAAAACCTTTTTTGACGCTCACCGGTTACGGTCGGCAATTGGTGGATTTCGCCGATAAGCAGGTCACCGAAATCTCCTGTCACGGCCTCGGCGCGCGGTTGCTGCGATCGGATACCCGCACCGTTATCGATATCGGTGGCCAGGACAGCAAAGTAATCGCCCTCGATGAGAACGGAAATCTCACCGATTTTCTGATGAATGATAAATGCGCCGCCGGTACTGGCCGTTTTCTGGACGTTATCTCGCGTACGCTGGGCACCCAGGTGGAGCAACTGGATGCCATTACCGATGGCGTGGAGCCGCATCCACTCACCAGCATGTGTACGGTGTTTGCCGAATCGGAAGTGATCAGCCTGCGCTCGGCGGGCATCGCGCCGGAAGCGATCCTCGCCGGGGTAATCAACGCCATGGCACGGCGCAGCGCGCATTTTGTCGCGCGTCTCTCCACGCAAGGCCCGCTGCTGTTTACCGGCGGCGTCAGCCACTGCGCCAGCTTCCGCCGCATGCTGGCCGGGCACCTGAACAGCGAGGTGTTTACCCATGATGATGCGCAGTATGCGGGCGCGCTCGGCGCCGCGCTGATAGGTCAGCGGCAGGGAAAACGGTGATGAACGAATATCTGCTGCTGTTTCACAATACGCCCGGCGTGCTGCAAACCCGCAAAGCGATGCAGGCCGCAGGCATGACATTTCGGGTGCAGGATATTCCCCGCCAGTTACGCGGCGGATGTGGGTTGTGCATCCGTTTTCACTGCCAGCCCGGCGAGGAAAATCAGTGGATCATCCCCGGCGTGACGCAGGCGGTTTATCGCTGCGAAGGCGAGAGTTTCACGCCGGTGGTGTAATTCGCCGGGTGTCGGCTTTGCCTTATCCGGCAAATCCCGGCCTTACTGCTCCTCAATCACAAACCGTGTTGCTTCGAAACGGTTCAAGATCAGGTGCACCAGAAAGACCATCGTCAGGGTCGCCACCAGCGAAAAGGTGACGGAGGTGATGCGGTAGAGATCGCTGAACACCAGGTCCGTGTCCGGGTGCAGGTTTTGCCCGAACATAATGCCGATGGTGGTGATGCTGGCGAACCCCACGCCTGCCCCCACCTTTTCCATCACGTGCAGCCGGGCGCCAAACGCCAGCCCGAGGCCAATCAGCGGCATCATCAGCAGCATATGGCTGCTGTGATCGTAGAGGATCAGCTGCACCACCAGAATATAGAGGCAGCACAGCACCACGCCGACCACGCGCCAGAGGGAGCTCATCACCGAACCGCGATAGTGCATCGGGAACAGGATCAAAATCCCCGCCATCAGCGCCGAAAGCGAATCGCTTAAGTCGCTGATCTGAAAAACGACGAAAATCAGCGTCGCGACGGTGCCGGAGAGCAGCGACTCGTGGCGCACGCGGGCGGCGTCTTTCTCAATCAGCGGCGGCGGCGTGCGCGGCTCCACGTCCGGGAGCAGGTAGTTCATCAGCGCGCTCAGCGCACACCGCCATCACGCTGGCTTCGATGTTGGAAAACAGCAGCGTGTGCCAGTTGGTGGTGGGGTAGCTCATAAAGTTGAGCATCACGCTCTGGCACACCACGCCCACCGAACCGAACAGAAACAGCGGGCCTTTGCTCATAAAGCGAAAGCGCATCACGTACAGGGCGAAAACCACCAGCGTCATGATGACCGGCCATTGCGACAGATAGCCGATGATGAACACCATTTCGACGCAGTTCAGCGCCGCGCTGAAGATAAACTGCTTCGCCACGTGGCGGTTAAACACCGGCACCAGCGAGAGCAGCATGATCGGATAGACCACGAAAAACACGCCGTAGCTGGTGTTGTAAAAACTGGAGATGCTCAGGGCGATCATCCCGGCAAAGACGATGCGCAGGGTCTGGCGAAAGTCGTTTGCCGTATAAACGATGTTGCCGTGGGGGGTAAAGACCCGCGCCAGTGTGTTAATAGACATAGTGAAGCAGGCTTACCAGGTGGATTTGCATCCCGGAGAAGAAGCGGGCAAAGGCCCCTTCGCTGTTGTAGAGCTGCACGGTTGCGCGCGCGCCGGTCGGCAGAGGCTTCGGCAATGGCTCGTCCAGCGCGACGTGAATCCGCATGCGCTGCGCATCGCGCACCCAGCGGTTGGAGGTTTCCGGCGCGGAAAGCTGGCCGTTAACCGCCTCCTGACCCGCCAGAATCCCCGCGTCGCTGCTGGTCACGTGCGCGCGAAACACGTGCCCCGGCAGAGCGTCGAAAACCACGGCGGCATCGGTGCCCTGATGGGTATGGCGCAGGCTCTTCTCGCGGAAATCGGCCACGATATCGGTCTGGTTGTTTACCAGCGCCAGCGCGGCCGAACCGGAGGAAGCGTAGAAGCCCGGGCTCAGCTGCAGGTTACTGACCGTGCCGTCCGCCTGGGCGTAGACCTTCGTCCAGCCGAGGTTCAGCTCTGCTTCATCCAGCGCGTTACGGTATTTTTGCAGCGTCACGTTGCGGTGCTCGTCCCGCTCGCCGCGCTGGATACGCAGGTTCTGAATGTTGGCCTGAATTGAGCTGACGGACTGTTCGCTGCTCTGCCAGGTCGTGCGGACTTTATCCAGATCCGCCTGCGAGACGTTCTGCAGCGTGCTCAGCTTCTGGTAGCGATCAAAGGTCACTTTGTCGTTACGCGCGGTCAGCACGGCGGTTTTCAGGCTGGCCTGCGCGGCGGCGATCTGCGCATCCAGCTGTTCGTTGGACAGGCGTGCCTGCTCAAGCGCAATTTGCGCCGCTTCCACCTTATTGCGAAACGGCGTGTCATCGAGCTCAAACAGCAGATCGCCTCTCTTCACCTGGCTGTTGTTGTGGACATGTACCGCCGCCACGTAACCGGAGACACGCGGAGACACCGGCGTCACCACGCGCATCACGGTGGAGTCCGGCGTCAGCGGGATCCAGATATCCGCGACGATAAAGTAGACAAACATCAGCAGGAAAGAGGCAATACTCACCCTTACCCAGCGGGCAAATTTTTGTTCTGGCGTCATCATTTTCTTATTCGGTTTTATTGTCTTCTTCGCGCATCACGCGCAAGTTACAGGCGATTTGATTCAGGGTGTCGCTAAAAGCGTGCATCTGCGCTGGCGGGATATTTTCCGCCGCCCGCTCCTGGCACGCTTCAATCACCCGCGTGATCTTCTCCAGCAGGCGTTGGCCCTCAGCGGTGAGCGTCAGCAGACGAATGCGTTTGTCGTACGGCGATGTCGTACGCACAATCAGCCCCTGGTTTTCCAGTTGCGTCAGGGTGCGCATCAGCGGCGGTAATTCAATGCCGTGCACTTCCGCCAGTTCGCTGACCGAAACGTTGTCCCCCAACTGGCGCAACTGCATCAGTACCGTCCAGCTCGCCTGGGTGATACCGGTATCGCTCAGCGCGTGATCGATGGTCGCGCGCCACTGACGCACCACCATCGCCATACGCATTCCCAGCGGTCGGCGGGCAAACAGCTCATCTTCGGTCATAGGAGTTCCCCTGATTCACAGGCAGGGAAAGATAATGGTTATCAAGGTAAGTATCAAGAAACGGGAGAGCGAACAGCATGGATTGTGAAAAGCAGGCACCGAACGGCTTCAGTCAAAAAATACCATTCCCTTGTAAGGTTTCTCGCGGCAGGCCGCCAGCCGCTGGGCAAGGTTACCGACGTGCGCTTCGAGTTTGTGCCCGTCCGGATCGAGGAAATACCAGGAGTCGCCTTCGCTTTTATTGGCTTTCCAGCTTACAACGTCAGACTGTTCGAGGCGCGCAACAAAACCGGTGAAATCGCTTTCGCTAATGCTAAAGGCATAATGGGTGTAATCGCTGCGCTGCGGCGGAACATATTCACGCTGCGCATCCACCGACAAACACAGCCACAGTTCGCCGCAGGTAAGGTAAGCGCCGTTGTCCCAGCGCGCATGCAGTTTCAGCCCGAGCAGTTGATGGTAAAAATCGACGCTGCGGGCAAGATCGCTGACTGCGAGTGTTAAATGGTTGGGACCCTGCAACATGGTCTGTTTCCCCCGAAAACGTTCAAACATTAAATGCCGGAGCCATTCTTTCCTGCTCAGCACGTGAAATATTCATAGATTCAGCGATCTCACGCCATTTGCGGACGCTGGATGTGACCTCTTGCATCACTTCTTTGGCTTGCGCGAACGTGAGCCGGAAAAAATCAATCACCGACATTGCCAGTTCATAATCCAGTTGATTATCGACATCACTGATATTCAGATGTAACCCCTGCGCATCCGGCACAGGATTGATATCGTAAGCGGGAGAAAGAATCCAGCCACCATTCTGGAAAATAAAGCCATGATTTCGTAGATGATCGTCATTATTCGACACAGCAATATTAAAAACGATTCGTCGCCACAGTTGAGACAAGTCCTCGCGGCTGCGCGAGCCACGTTCAGTCAGGAACTGCGCCAGTTCAAGGTATGAAGCTTCGTAATCGCCATCGTAATAACCGAGTTGCGTCATGGCGGATGTAAAATGCAGCCGGGTATCAGGCGTGCGATCAAAGCGTTTCGTTAAAAAGGTATGATGCTCACGCTCAAAGCGTTCGATGCGACATTCCGCCATTTCGATTCCCGCATTCCGTGCCAGTTGTGAAGTTAAAAACTCCCACGCTGCAATATCATAGTCATCATAACGACTGGGGAATTTTGCAATCCACAGTTGGTTTTTCTCATCACGTACGCTGGCTTTAGGCCGCGCGCCGCCTAAAGATGAACCAGGCGACATCAACATATTGAGCCATTGCAGGTATTCAGCATCGTCACGATCGTCATTACTTTCGATTTGCTTCGCTGCCCACGCTAACTCTCTCAGCGAGGCCATCGGCGGTGCGGCGAGCCGGTCGTTATCATCGAGGAAGGGACCTGTAAGAGCACGTTTAAAACGTAGAGCCCCCTGACGGTGAAAATCATGCACTCCCAATAAGAAATCAATTTCTCCCAGCAACCTGGGACGACGCGCTTGCTGGCGGGCGAGAATCGCTTCCCGCCTTTTCATCAATACCCGCCCCCAGCGATCCGGGCATGAATCAAGAAACACTCTAAAGTTTCGCGATACAGCGCTATGTTGTTCACCGGAATAAAGCTCAAGATCGGGATCGACTTTCTGCACGAAGGACGAAAGCAGCCACGCATCATCATAGCGAAAACTAAAATGCTCGCTATTACGTACCACTTCCGAACGCAGTGTGCCAACCAGCCCTGGCTCTGCAAAGTCCTGCCAGTCTGCAAAAACAAAAACGTCTGTCGCCATCAATATGCTTCTCCTTTCTTCCTTAAAAGTTCAATATCCTGCAACTTGCGCCCCAACTCATCATCCTTTGCCACATCAAGAAAATCTTCGACCAGTCCAAGAACAGCAAGCACGGCCACATAGTGCCCAAGTGACACGCCAGGATCGCCCTGTTGGATTTTGCGGATAGTTATGCGGCTTAACCCCGTGCGTTCAGAAAGCATGGTTTGGGTGAGTTTTCTGCGCTTGCAGGCAAGCGTGATGTTTTCACCTAACTGCCGGAGAATCTTTTGGTTACGGGGAAAGACAACCGCACTACGTTTTTCAGCTGATGGCATGGAAACTATACTTACCGTAATCATGAATTTTGGTAAGTATAGTATCCAATAAATGATCAGGGGAGAATAAATAATGAACACTACACTTACCAAAAAGCGTGATTTTGATAAGTGCAGTGTCCATATATCTACTTACTGCGCCTCTTTCACCTCGGTGACGAACTCCGGCAGATCCCAGGTGCCGCCCGCGCGGATATAACGGCACATGCCGGTGGTGGATTCACTGCTTTTACGGAAGGTTTCGCCGTCCCACACCCACTCCGCAGAAGCCCAGCAATCGCCGATACCGCGACCGCGCTGCCCCAGCGAGATGATGCCGTCGGCATAATCGGACGCCGAGTTGGTGATAAATTGTGGGTTGCCTTTCAAGGCCTTATCCAGCACCCAGTAGCCGTAACCTTCGTTGTACGCGCCGCGCCAGCAAAGGGCGGAGATCAGGACATGCTTACGGTCGAGCGGCGTTAGCGTAACGTCATTGTCGCCATCAATAACCGGTTCTTGCGGTGATGCAAGACCTTCACACTCATTATTGTTAGGGAGCGCCGCCAGCAGGCGCGGCTTCAGCGTGTTGACTTCGGCTGCGGTCAGCGCGCGGTCTTCGCCGCTTTCTACTTTTGCCGCCTGAATAACCGGCGCAGCCACCGCGGGCGTCACCGTGCTTTCGGCTTTATCGCCTTTTTGACTGAGCGCGCCCGGCGTGCCGACCCGTCCCTGCACATCATCAAATTTCAGCAGCACGGCATACGCGCCATCGCCGGAGAGCACAAAGGGTTTTGCTGCGCCTTTGAATTCCACTTTGCCGCTGCCTTTCACTGCGTCAATCAGGCTGTGCGCCTGCGCGTCCGATAAGCGCCAGGTATCATTATCTTCAGTGGCGATTTCGCCCTGCGACTTACCGTCGATCCACAACGAGAGTGCCGCCTGCGGCGCGGTTTCATCCGCGTCCATCTCGGCCAGCACCACATCCACGGTAACCGGCGTGTCCGGCCCGGCTTTACGGGTGATCAGTACCGATCCGCTGGCTTCCTCTTCCGCGCTGTAACCCGCTGCGCGGCAGGTAAGCGTGTTGTCGCACACCACTTCCCAGTCTTTATGATCAAACGAGATGCCCGACTGCTCCGCCAGCGCGGGCGCACTCAGCGTCGCTGCCATCACCAGCGCCGCCCTGATACCACTGTTCATGCCATCACTCCGTAATGAGAAATGCCGACAGTGTGCAGAAATTATCGATTGGGGAGAAGTCTATTTTGGCGGGATAAAGCGAAATGAGGCGAGAAACATTTCCCGCCCCAATAGATCAATCGAGGTTAAGGTCGCTGTAGGATTTCACCACACGGGAAACGATGCCGTAATCGATCGCCTCTTTGATGTTCATCCAGTAGTTACGATCGGTATCCTGCTTCACTTTTTCGACCGGCTGACCGGTTGCATCGGCGATCAGCTGGTTAACGCGTTCCAGCATGCGAATGATCTCTTTGGCTTCAATCTCAATATCGCTCGCCTGACCACGCACGCCGCCCAGCGGCTGATGGATCATAAAACGGGTGTTCGGCAGCGCGTAGCGGTGCTCTTTTTTCGCCGCAAGGAAGATGGTGATCCCGGCGCTGGCCACCCAGCCGGTGCCGATAATGTGCACTTCCGGAGTGATGAACTTAATCATGTCGTGAATGGTATCGGCCGCTTCGACGTGACCGCCCTGGCTGTTGAGATAGATCTTGATCGGCGCGTCGCTGATGCCCTGCAACAGCAGAAGCTGGGTGACCACTTTCTCGGTCAGCGCCTGGTTGATCTCGCCAGAGATAATGATGGAGCGGGCATCCAGCAGCTTTTGCTGCATCAATTGTGAAGCGTTGCCGCCCTTCTCTTCTTTTTTATCGTCTTCATCGTTGCTGTTAATAAAGTGCATCTGTTCTCTCCCCTTCAGGTTATGGAGCTAAGCATAGCCCAACGCTGAAGAGGCGGAAATAACAAGATGTTATCTCCGCATTTTCTATCATTAACCCAGCTCTTCACGACGCAACCCGAGGTCTTTAAGCTGTTCGTCGCTTAACGCGCGCAAAATCTTGCGCGTTTGCCAGCGTAAGCGCAGAGCCTGAAACTTGCGCCAGAGAAAAATAAACCCGCTAAAAGGGCCTTTGTGTCGATTTTCAAAAAATTCCATCGGTGCTCTCCTCGCCTGAACAGAGCCCCATTTTCTCCGTAATCCCGCCTTGCAATACAGATTCAGAAAATACTTTTCTTTAACATACAGATCGCTTAAAACAGCATCTGAACGGCATTATTTCCGCGAATCTGTACTGGTTTTTAAATCTGTATGGCAAAGAAAAGGAATACAGCATGACCCGCTACCAACATCTGGCTACCCTGCTGGCCGGGCGTATTGAACAAGGTTTATATCGCCATGGCGAGAAGTTGCCCTCGGTGCGCAGCCTCAGCCAAGAGCATGGCGTCAGTATCAGTACCGTACAGCAGGCTTATCAGGTGTTGGAAAATCTGCAGCTAATTACCCCGCAGCCGCGTTCCGGCTATTTTGTCGCGCCAAGCAAAGCGAAGCCACCCGTCCCGGCGATGTCGCGCCCGGTTCAGCGCCCGGTGGATGTTACGCAGTGGGACGAAGTGCTGACTCTGCTGGAAGGCCGCGAAGACAAAACACTCGCCACCTTCGGCGGCGGCGCGCCGGATATCACCCAACCGACACTTAAACCGCTGTGGCGGGAAATGCAGCGCGTGGTGCAACATCAAATCCAGGACGTGCTGCGTTACGATACGTTGCCTGGCCGCCGCGAATTACGCGAGCAGATCGCCCGCCTGATGCTGGATGGTGGTGCGGCCATCACCGCTGATGAAATCGTGATCGCCAGCGGTTGCCACCCCGCGCTGTCGCTAGCGCTGCTGGCCGTCTGCCAGCCGGGCGATATTATCGCTGTTGAATCGCCTTCCTATTACGGCACCATGCAATTGCTGCGCGGGCTGGATATTAAAGCCATTGAAATTCCGACCGATCCGGAAACCGGCATCAGCATCGAAGCGCTGGAATTAGCGCTGGAACAGTGGCCGATTAAAGGCGTGATTCTGGTACCGAACTGTAATAACCCGCTCGGTTTTATCATGCCGGAAGCGCGCAAAAAGGCGGTGCTGGCGCTGGCGCAACGTCACGACATTGTGATTTTTGAAGATGATATTTATGGCGAGCTGGCGGCAGTTTACCCGCGCCCTTGCACCATCAAATCGCTGGATATCGATGGCCGCGTGCTGCTGTGCAGCTCCTTCACCAAAACCGTAGCGCCGGGTTTGCGGGTGGGCTGGATTGCGCCAGGACGTTATCTCGACCGGGTATTGCACAAAAAATATGCTGCTATCGGCACCAACACGCCCGGCCCACAACTGGCGATGGCGGCGTTTATCCGCGATGGTCACTATCACCGCCATGTGCGCCGCATGCGTCAGATTTACCAGCAGCATCTGGAAACGTACACCTGCTGGGTGCGCCAGTATTTTCCCTGCGGGATCTGCGTGACGCGCCCGCAGGGCGGCTATCTGCTGTGGATCGAACTGCCGGAAACTGTGGATATGGTTTGCGTTTCCCGCATGCTTTGCCGTCTGAAAATCCAGATTGCGCCCGGTTCGCTGTTCTCCGCTTCCGGCAAGTACCGAAACTGCCTGCGGCTGAACTGCGCCTTGCCGCTCACCGATGCAAACCGTGAAGTGATCAAACAGTTAGGAGAAGCGATTCACACCGCGCTGGAGGAGTGAGGAATTTTGGCAAAAAAAATGCCCCAAAACGTACGGAGCGAGCTCCGACCGGGGCGTAAAGGTGGATGATAAAAAGTAATATGTTACTGCGCTAAAAAGCGCTGAATCTTCTGGCTTATCGCCTTGTTAAGCTGGCAAACCCGCGCTTCCGTCAGGCCAAGGAGCTGGGCTATCTCTTTCTGGCTCATTTCATGCTGGTAGTAGAGCGCAAAGATCTTCTGCTCGCGCCCGTCGAGGCTTGCTATCGCGCCGCGTAATGTCCGGCTGAGCACCTCTTCATCTTCCAGCTGGCGGCTATCCAGCGCGGCCGGAGTCGCTTCACTGGCAGGCAGTGCATCAAGGCTCTCCACTTCGCTGGCCGTGTCGAGCAGACGATGCTGTTGATACTCTTCTGCACTTAAGGCAAAGCGCGCATTCAGTTCGCCAAACCCTGGTGTATGGCCCAGCTCGCGCTCCATTTCACGAATAGCATCGTTGAGTTTGTGCGTCTTTTGCCGCAGACGACGAGGACGCCAGTCCTGTTGACGTAATTCATCCAGTACGGCGCCACGAATACGCTGCGCAGCATAACCTGAAAAGTGCGTATCCGGATGCCCATAACGGCGCAAAGAGGAAAGCAATCCCATCAGGGCAACTTGCTGCATATCGTCTTTGCCCATGACGCTATTTCGCTGCCAGGCCAACTGTTTGACCACTTTATTCACCAGCGGTAAGTAAGTGCTGATATAGCGCGCTTCATCACGCGGCATCAGGTTTTCTGAAATTGTCAAACTCATTGTTTATGCTAGAAAATGTTATGTAAGCTTTATTTGAACATGTCTTCTAAAATATAAAATGGCAAAATAAATACGGTGAAATAAGAATAAATCGCATAAACCAGCAGCGTAATGAAATACATCTTACCAATGACACCTGCTGAACTGGTAATTAAAACAATACACCAGTATCTTTATTTTTAATTACCCGAAAAACGACAATTTCTGATTTTGAATATTTCAGAATGGTAAAAGACACTCAATATATTCCGGCGTTGATTATCTGCGTTAATTAATAACAATTGTTCAACATCAATATGAATGAAAAATAACAACCAACCGCTAAGCAGTGCGACTTGCACAAAATGAGCAGCGTCACACTCTTGCCACTTATCCGGCACAAGAATAAATTATTCTTATTTTTACTATAAGGAATAATATATTATTCCTTACAGCACGCCGTCACCGCAGCGTAACGGCCAACCCTTCCCGTAAACGTGGAGCGAGACATGAACATTGATCTATCCAGACTGACCACCGAAGGCCGCAATACCGCCAGTGAAAACATCGACATGCTCGATACCGAAGCGATGCTGCGCGTGATCAATAACGAAGACCAGAAAGTGGCGCTGGCGGTGGAAAAAGTGATCCCGGCTATCGCGCAGGCGGTGGATGTGATTGTCGCCGCGTTTAAACAGGGCGGTCGTTTAATCTATTGCGGCGCGGGCACTTCCGGGCGTCTTGGCATCCTCGATGCCAGCGAATGTCCCCCGACGTACGGAACGCCGCGCGAGCAGGTTGTCGGCCTGATTGCTGGCGGTCATCGTGCCATTTTGCAGGCAGTGGAAAACGCCGAAGACAGCCTGACGCTGGGCGTTGACGACCTGAAATCGCTCAATTTCACCGCGTGCGATGTGCTGGTCGGCATCGCCGCCAGCGGACGCACACCGTATGTGATTGCCGCTATGAAATACGCACAAAGCCTGAAAGCGACGACCGTGGCGCTCACCTGTAACGAAAACAGCGAAATGGCGCGCATCGCCGATATTGCGATTGTGCCGGTGGTTGGCCCGGAAGTGGTGACCGGCTCCTCGCGCATGAAAGCGGGCACCGCGCAAAAACTGGTGCTCAATATGCTGACCACCGGCGCAATGATCCGCAGCGGCAAAGTCTATGGCAATTTGATGGTGGATGTGGAAGCCACCAACCTGAAGCTGGTGCAGCGTCAGATAAACATTGTGATGGAAGCCACCGGCTGCACCCGCGACATCGCCGAACAGGCGCTGCAGGCCTGCGGCGGGCGCTGCAAAACCGCCATTGTGATGGTGCTGGGCCAGCTCAGCGCTGAACAGGCCACGCATTTGTTAGCCGATAACGGCGGCTTTATTCGCCAGGCGCTGGTTGATGCGGGGATCAAGTAATGGCCAAAATCAGTGAACATCTGATCGCGACAATTATCGAAAAGGTCGGTGGTAAGGAGAATATCAATACCTGCGGCAACTGTATGACGCGCCTGCGCCTGACGCTCCGCGACGATTCACGGGTGGAGACGGAGAGCCTGAAAGCCCTGCCCGGCGTACTGGGCGTGGTGAACAGCGACGATCAGTTGCAGATCATCGTTGGCCCTGGCAAAGCGCAAACCGCAGCGGAAATGCTGAATGCAATGATCGGCGGCCACGCCGCGCCCGTAGAAGCCGCGTCGCTGAAGAGCATTGCCAGCGACACCAAACAGCAAATGAAAGCGAAGCAGACCAGCGGCGTGCATCAGTTTCTGGCGAAGTTCGCCACCATCTTTACACCGCTGATTCCCGGTTTTATCGCCGCCGGGATGCTGCTGGGCTTTGCCACCTTAATTGAGCAAAGCCTGCTGCTCAACGCGGCAGAAAAGAACACAGCAGTGGCGCACCTCGTCGGCTATATGAAAGTTTTTGGTAAAGGCCTGTTCACCTTCCTGCCGATTCTGATTGGCTACAACGCGCAAAAAGCCTTTGGCGGCAGCGGCGTTAACGGCGCCATTATCGCCGCGCTGTTCGTGCTGGGTTATGACCCGAAAGCCACGGTCGGTTATTTCTCCGGTATCGATAACTTCTTCGGCATGGGAATTGATCCGCGCGGCAACATTATCGGCGTACTGCTCGCCGCGATCCTTGGCGCGTGGATCGAACGCCAGATCCGCAAAGTGGTGCCGGATAACCTCGACATGATCCTCACTTCGCTGCTGACGCTGCTTATCACCGGCGCACTGGCGTTTGTGGTGATTATGCCGATTGGCGGCGAGCTGTTTAAAGGCATGTCGTGGCTGTTCCTGCACCTCAACGGCAACCCGTTTGGCTGCGCGGTGCTGGCGGGCCTGTTCCTTATCGCCGTGGTGTTTGGCGTTCATCAGGGGTTTATCCCGGTTTACTTCGCGCTGATGGATGCGCAGGGCTTTAACTCGCTGTTCCCCATTCTGGCGATGGCAGGTGGCGGTCAGGTGGGCGCGGCGCTGGCGCTCTATTTCCGCTCGGCGCCGCATTCGGTGCTGCGTAACCAGGTGCGCGGGGCGATCATTCCCGGTCTGCTGGGCGTTGGCGAGCCGCTGATTTACGCGGTGACCTTACCGCGCGTGAAGCCTTTCGTCACCGCCTGTATCGGCGGCGCGTGCGGGGGATTTTTTATTGGCACCGTCGCGTGGCTGGGTTTGCCGGTCGGCCTGAATACGGTGTTTGGTCCTTCCGGGCTGGTGGCGCTCCCGTTGATGACCTCCGGCCAGGGCATTTACGCCGGGATGGCGGTTTACGCGGCAGGCGTCGTCATCGCTTATCTGTGCGGTTTTATTGCCACCTGGCTCTTTGGTCATAAAAACGTGGATCTCAGCTAATCACCTGCAACCACCCGGCGCACTGCCGGGTGGCGTATTGCATCAGAATGCCCAGGAAACGCTGCCTACAATGCTGCGCTCCGCACCAAAATAGCAGTAAGAGAGCGAGTTACAGGCGGCTACGTAGCGTTTGTCAGTCAGGTTATTGACGTTCAACTGCGCGCTCATCCCCTTCAGGCCAACATTTCCCAGATCGTAGCCGACGGCCAGATCCACCAGCGTATAGGACGGCAGCGTATGGGTGTTCTGGCGATCGGAGGTAATGCCATTCACATAACGCACGCCGGAACCTACCGTCAGCCCGTTGAACAGCCCCGTTTTCACGTCATAGCTGAGCCAGGCGCTGGCCTGATTGCGCGGCGCATACACCGCACGTTTTCCCTGCTCTTCCGCGCTGCTTTTCTTGTAGCGAATGTCGTTGTAGGTGTAGGCGGCCTGCAAACGCAGGTTGTCCGTCAACTGACCGACCGCTTCCAGCTCCACCCCTTCCGATTCGATTTCACCAATTGAACGGTACGGATCGGTCGGTTCCACTTTGGTGGCGATATTTTTCTGGTTGATGCGATAGACCGAGGCGCTGTACATCGTCTGTGAACCTTCCGGCTGGAATTTCAGCCCCGCTTCCCACTGCTTGCCTTTCATCGGCTGCAAAATTTTGCCGTATTCATCGGTAAAACTGGTCGGCGTGAAGGCGGTTGAGTAGCTGACGTACGGCGCAAACCCGTTGTCGAACAGGTACATCAGCGCCGCGCGGCTGCTGAAGTGATCCTGATCCAGCGTATCGCGGGTATCGTTAATCTTGTTGATGTTGGTGATCTTCACCTGATCGTGGCGGCCGCCGAGCGTCAGCCGCCAGCGATCGAGCGACATCTGATCCTGCAAGTAGATCCCGGTCTGCTCCAGTTTGTGTTTTTCCCGGCTGTAGACCGAAATTGACAGCGGATCGGCGCCGTAAACCGGGTTAAATGCATCAATCGCCGGGAAGCTGCCATACGAAGCGGTGACATTATTGCTGCGACGCTGATAATCGACGCCGAACAGCAGACGGTGGTTAATAATGCCGGTATCAACGCTGCCATCAATCTGGTTATCCAGCGTGATCGCCGACAGCGATTCGTCGGAACCGGAATAGCCGCGGTTCAGTTCCGTATCATTCAGCCAGCCTGCGGCATACACCTGGTTGAGATTCACTTTGGTGTGCAGGTAGCGCAGCTTCTGGCGGACCGACCAGCCGCTGTCAAAAGCGTGCTCGATGTTATAACCGACCATATTTTCCCGGCGGTCATACTTATCGTAATCATCTTCCCCTTCAAAGAAGGTATTGGAGATTTTTCTGCCTGCATGCGGGGTTACCGTGCCTTCATACGGCAAACCGGAGTGACTACCGCCTTCAGGATCGCGATGCAGATAGGCTATCAGTTCAAGGCGGGTTTGATCGGTGATACGCCACGTCAGGCTCGGTGCAATGGCATAACGCTGCTCTTTTAAATGGTCGAATTGCGAATCCGCATAGCGGGTCATGCCGGTTAAACGTACCGCTACGCGGTCGTTATCGTCTACCGGCCCCGTAACATCAAATGCCGCGCCGCGCTGGTTGTTATTACCCGCGAACAGTTTCACTTCGCCGCCAGGGTCAAACGACGGTTTGCGCGAGTTCAGCGCGACAATCCCGCCCGGCGAGGAGCGGCCATACAGTACCGAAGCCGGGCCGCGCACCACTTCCACGCTGTCGAGGAACCAGGGATCGATAACCAGCGAGCTGTGCGAGTTGGTGTCGCCCATCAGTTTCAGGCCATCGAGGTAGACGTTATCCAGGCTGCCGTCGGAGAAACCGCGCAGCACGATGTAATCAAAACGGTTCGATGCGCCGATCTGGTTGCTGTACACGCCCGGCGTGTAACTCACCGCCTGGCGTACGCTGGTTGCGCCCTGCTCTTCATACTGCTGGCGCGTGACAATCGATACTGCCTGCGGCGTTTCGATATCCGGCGTCTCCAGCTTGGTGGCGCCGCTTTGCATTTGTGAGGTGACCACCACAGTATCGTGGGTGGTTGAGGTTTCCTGTGCCAGAACCGATACGTTCATCCCGCCGGTAATGCCAATCATTAGCGCCAGTCGCGTTTTTGCGAACATGAAAATCTCCAGAAGCCGTTATTATTGTAAATAAGAATTATTACCCTTTTGGCTTCCGCGATAGCTATGCGCAATGACGATTCACCTATGCGCAGTGACAAAACGCACGCAAAAAAGTCGCCATGATCTATGGCGGGAAATCAGGCGAGACGCATTTCGCTCGGCGCCACGCCGTAGCGGCGACGAAATGCGGTAGAGAAATTCGTGGCATGCTGGTAGCCCGACATCCAGGCCGCCTGCTGAACGCTATACCCCTGCGCCAGATAGCGCCGCGCCAGTTCAAGGCGGCAATCGCGCAGGTAATCAAACACGGAAAGGCCATAAGCCTGGCGGAACTTCACCCGCAAACTGCTGGAACTCATTGCCGCCAGTTGGGCTAATGCGGTGAGGGTGTACTCTTTTTCCGGCTGCTGTTCCAGCAAACGGCGCACGGTTTCCAGCCGGTGCTGCTCGCCGCCAGGCGCGGAACTGCGTTTTTCGCTGCCAGGCAAGGGTTGCGACAGCGCATGCCCGAGCAGTTGCAACATCACGCCTTCAAGGATCAACTGGCGCGATAAACCCGGTTGCTGGTTCTGCTGCGTGTGTTGCAGCCCGGAAAGCAAAAATGCCGGTACGGACCATAAAAAGGTCGGCGCGCCGTGCGCTTCCCACTGCTGCAGGAGCGCCATCAGCAGCGGCGATTGCCGGCAGCGCAGCGGATCGACGCCCATCGACAGCGTACGCAAGTGGTTATCCGCCTGATGGCTGGCGTTCATCACCTGTTGTTCGCTCAGGCGCGAGGTAAACGCCATGCCCGCGCGCACGGTAAACGCTTTGCCGTTCAGGCGCAGCTGCACGCAACCTTCCAGCACCACCAGCATATAGAGCGGGCAGCTGTGCAGCGATGTGGTTTCATAGGGCTGAAGTACGCGAACATCCGAGCGGGTAAGATTCAGGCCGGAGGAGAGCGTCATCTCTTCGACTTCCCCCTGAATCACCATGCGCTTCTCTTTGTGAAACGATCGGCCGGACGCCAGCGCCGGGAAACGGTAATCAATCCCGTAGCGCTCGCCAAAACCGATAAAGTCGTCAATCGAAAAGTCTCTTTTTTGCATAGCCAACAGCCGCCGCGAACCCGTGCCCGACGCCGGGCGAAACGGCTTACACCTTATCATCCGACCTGGTGTGCTTCAATAATATTGAGAATTATTCTCACATAAGTGTGACAAGATATTACCCGTTTTAGCGCGTCCCCAACGAGGCAATAATCTGCTGGCGCAGCCATTGATGACCGGGATCGCGGTGTAACCGTTCATGCCAGAGCATCAGCATGTCGAAGCCCGGAAGTTCCAGCGGCGGCTCGACCACCTGCAGAGTGTGGTTGTTCGCGACCAGCCGTTCCGGCAGTACCGCCACCAAATCGGTACGGGCCAGCGCCTCAAGCATAAACAGGAAATGGGGGACGGAGAGCACCACATTGCGCTGCAAACCGCGCTCCGCCAGCGCGATATCCGTTGCCGCATAAAAACCACCGCCTTCTGGCGAGACAACCACATGTTCCAGTTGGCAAAACTGCGCCAGCGTCGGGCGGCCGTTTGTTAATGCCGGATGGTGCAAACGCCCGGCCAACACGTAACGCTCGGTGAACAATAACCGCTGGTGCAGAGCAGGCGGCGCGCCTTCGCGCAGATGGAAAAAGAGATCAATATCGCCCTGCCCGGCCTGGCGCTGGATCTGCAACGGGCTGAGTTCAAATATCGCCAGACGGCTGCCCGGCGCGGCGACGCGCAAACGGCTCAGTAAAGGGAGCAGTATCGCCGATTCCGTATAGTCGGTGGCCGCCACGCGCCAGGTGACGGCGGCACGGGCAGGATCGAAAGCGCTGGCTGGCGCCACCGCACGTTCCAGCGCTTCCAGCGCCTGGCGCAGCGGTTCGCGCAGTTCGTCGGCCCTGGCGGTCGGCTGCATACCGCGCGGCCCCGGCAGGAGTAACGGATCGGCAAAAATATCCCGCAACCGCGCCAACTGCACGCTGACGGAAGGCTGAGAAAGATTCAGCCGCTGCGCCGTGCGCGTCACATTGTGTTCGCTCAACAGCACATCCAAAGTACGCAGCAGATTGAGATCCAGCCGGTGCAGATTAACCATGGCTATACCTGTGATATAAGCAATTAATTTCTACTATATCCGCCACTCTCCTACCCTGCATATTCAATTTGTTGCCAGGAGTTGTTATGAACGTACTGATTGTTTATGCCCACCCGCAGCCCCATTCGCTCAATGGCGCGCTAAAGGATTTTGCCGTGCAGTATCTGGAAAATGCCGGTCATCAGGTCGAGGTTTCCGATCTCTATGCCATGCAGTGGAAATCGCAGCTTGATGCCGATGACAGCAGCTCGCCGCCGGTGGGTGATTTTTATCATCCTTCGTCTGATTCAAAACAGGCATTTGAGCTGGGAACACAGGCGGACGACATCGCCCGGGAACAGGCCAAACTGCAACGCGCCGATGCGGTGATTTTCCAGTTTCCGCTGTGGTGGTTCTCCATGCCGGCGATCATGAAAGGCTGGGTCGATCGCGTTTATGCCTGCGGGTTTGCTTACGGCGTGGGCGAACACAGCGATACGCACTGGGGCGATCGTTACGGTGAAGGGAGCCTGGCGGGGAAACGGGCGATGCTGCTGGTGACCACCGGCGGCTGGGAATCGCATTACGCTCCGCGCGGTATTAACGGCCCGATCAACGATCTGCTGTTTCCGATCCAGCATGGGATCCTGTTTTATCCTGGCTTCGAAGTACTGCCGCCGCTGGTGTTTTATCGCAGCAATCGCATGGACGAAACGCGTTTTACCGAATGTTGTACGGCGCTGGCACAGCGGCTGGATACGCTCTGGTCAGCAGAACCGCTGGCCTTTCGTCGGCAAAACGGCGGCGATTACCTGATTCCACAACTGACGCTGCACCCGGACATTGCCCCCGGCGAAAGCGGGCTGTCGATCCATCAACAACGTAAACCATAACCTGCTCACCGGTGCGTGTCATGCGTGCCGGTTATTGTTATCTCACCTTTTCCTCATCCTCTCTTCACAATCTGTTTTTTTGTAACTTTCTATAAGTTCCGGGGAAAAACGTTACCCCGAACGCGCAGATTCGTTTATTTTAATCACTCATGAGAACGATCACTCTCACCAAAACGACACGAGGGACAGAGATGCCGACGAAACTATCGCAGGAGCAGCGCCACCAGCAACGCCAGGACGAGATTATTGCCGCCGCGCGCCGACGCTTCCGCATTAGCGGATTCCACGCGGCCAGCATGTCGCAGATCGCCCTCGAAGCTCAGCTCAGCGTTGGGCAGATTTACCGTTATTTCGTCAATAAAGACGCCATTATCGAAGAGATGATCCGCCGGATTATCGACTACCGCATCGCCGAAATGCAGGATAAGACCGAAACCGAACACCTGCCGGAAATACTGGCCTGGCGGCACACACTCAGCCCTGACGATGATGCGCTGATGCTGGAAATGGCGGCCGAAGCAACGCGCAATCCGCGTGTACAGGAGATGCTGGTCGAGGCCGACGCCAGGATGTTTGAAAACGCCTGTGCACATATGCAGAGCCGCTATCCGCAATTAAGCGATGAACGCATTCGCTGTAGCGTGGAGCTACTGGCAACGCTGATGGAAGGCACCACTTTCCGTCGCCTGACACCGCAAAAAAGCGACCCGGCGCAAATGCAGGGGCTGTATCAGGAAATCACCACCATGCTGTTTAAAAATTAAATCCCCGGATATTCGGTTCTGATGTGATTTCACCGGAGCCGACGCCGTATTTTCACCGGAGTTGTTATGCCACGAATCTCTCTTGCCTGGGCAATCGTGCTGGGCATGCTGACGGCCATTGGGCCGATTTGCACCGATCTTTATCTTCCCGCACTGCCGGATATCACCCGACAACTCAGCGCTACTACCACGCTGACGCAGCTCTCGCTGACCGCCTCGCTGCTGGGGTTGGGACTGGGGCAGCTTTTTTTCGGCCCGTTGAGCGATCGGCTGGGACGTAAACGCCCGCTGATGCTTTCCCTGCTGCTGTTTATCCTCTCTTCCGTATTGTGCGCGACCACGCAGGATATTCACTGGCTGATCTTCTGGCGTTTTATCCAGGGTCTGGCGGGCGCAGGCGGTTCAGTGCTCTCCCGCGCGATTGCTCGTGATAAATATCACGGCACGCTGCTGACACAATTTTTTGCTCTGCTGATGACGGTAAACGGCATTGCGCCAATCGTCTCGCCGGTACTCGGCGGCTATATCGCCTCTACGCTGCACTGGCGCGCGCTGTTCTGGACGATGGCGGCGGTTGGCGTGGTATTACTGCTCTCCAGCATGGTGGTACTGAAAGAGACATTGTCGGAGAAAAGCAGCGGCGGCGGGCTGCTCAAAACCTCGCTTATCGTGCTTAAAAATAAGCAGTTTTCTACCTTCTGCTTTATTCAGGCCTTTATGCTGGCCGGGTTATTTTCCTATATAGGGTCATCGTCATTCGTTCTGCAAAGCGAATATGGCCTGACGGCGATGCAGTTCAGCCTGCTGTTCGCGGTGAATGGCGGCGGGCTGATTATTTCGGCACTGATCTTTGCCCGGCTGGCGCGGTTTATCGACGGGCAAAAGCTATTAACGCGCGGTCTGTTCCTGGCCGTTTGCAGCGCCGTACTGACCGCGCTGTTTGCCGGACTCGGCATGCCCGTGCTGGCGCTGGTGGGGTTGTTCTTCACCGTGGCGCTGAACAGCGGGGTTTCAACCATTGCCGGTTCAGCCGCGATGAACAGCGTCGAAGCCCGCCATTCCGGCACCGCGTCGGCGTTACTGGGAATGCTGATGTTCGTCTTTGGCGGCATCGCCACGCCGTTGTCCGGTATCGGCGGCGAAGCGATGTGGAAGATGAGTTTCGCCATTGTGCTGGCTTATAGCGCCGCGCTGGTGATTCATGTTTGCGGGCGCATAAAAACACAACATTAAAGTTGCATTAATAAACAATTAAGTTATATTTTTCGCACTCTGAAAAGGAAAATATAAGGCAGGATGCCGAATGAAATACAGCGAGTTCAGAAAGTGGTTGTTATCTCAGGGAGCGGAGCTAACCAAAGCTCCAGGTGGAGGAAGCCATTTTAAAGTCAGGCTTAATGGTAGGGCATCGGTTTTCCCTTTTCATGGTTCGAAAGAGATTCCTGAGCCGTTGAGGAAAAAGATTATGAAGGACTTAGGCCTGTAAGAACTTAGCGATAAAGAGGTGTTAAATGTTTAATTATCCCGTCCACATTGAACGAGACGATGCTACAGGTCAGTTCGTGGTCTCATGCCGCGATCTACCGCTCATGAACTCCGTTGGCGATACGCTTGATGAGGCTTTACTGCAGTCGATTGATGGGATTGTTGTTGCGATTGCTATCGAAATTGACGAGCGGCGTCCAATCCCGGCGGCAAGCGCGCCGCTAAAAGGCGAATACATCGTATCGCTGCCCGTACTCGTAGCCATGAAAGCCGCACTGCATAACGCCATGATCGAAACCGGGACGCGAAAAGCTGAGCTGGCAAGAAAGCTGGGACAGAAAGGGCCGCAAATTGACCGCTTGCTCGATGTGGAGCACTCATCGAAGGTGGAAACGGTTGAACTGGCGCTACATCAGTTAAATCGACAGATTGATCTGACCATTACGCCGCAGCACAGAGCTTAACCCTTCTTCCCGCCCGGCTTTAACCCACGGTGAAACTCATTAATGCGTTTCACCGTTTTAATAGCCTGCTGCGAAGTGGCGGACGCGACCGACAAAACAATCATCTCCAGACACAGCAGTACCGTGCCGTGCAGCGGGATCTTACCCTTCTCGCCGCCGCGCGGTACCTGGATTATCACATCCGCTTGCTGGCTAAAACGCGAGTCCGTCGCATTGGTCAGCAGGATCACCGGGATCCCCAGGCGCCGCGCCTCTTTCAGCGTGGTCAGCCCTTCGCGGTGCGCTGATTTTTGCGCCATCATGATCAGCACATCGCCGCGCTGCAAATTGATCAGTTGCTCGGAGAGGGCAATACCGGTGCGATTGAGCTGTGTCGCAGGCAGGCCAATGCGGCTGAACAACCGCGCGGTATACTCCGCCAGGATCCCCGACGCGCCGATGCCGAAAATCGCCACCTGCCGTGCCCCCACCAGCAGGGCCACCGCCTGCGCAATCGCATAGCGGTTGTCCGGCGCGGAAAGTACTTCACAGGTGTGCTGATGCCCTTCGAGCACAAAATCGATCCCGGAATTCACATCGCAGGCGAGCGCATTTACCGTGGTGCTCATCTTCTCTGCCGATGAAATGGCCGGGCCAAACCAGTGCTCCAGCGTCTGTTTTAGATCCCGCAGACCGGCAAAGCCCAGCGCCTGGATGGCGCGCACCACCGTGGCATCTGAAGTCTGCGTCGCTGCCGCAATCTCAATCGCGGTATGCTCCAGCACCACATCGCGATTTTCATTGATATAGCGGGCAACGGCCTGCAAACGCGGCGACAACGTGTGCGCCCGCGCGCGAAAGCGTTCACCGTACACATCCACGCGATTTTTCACTTTTTTTGTGTTCAGCATCGTTGCGGCTCCTTACTTCGCGGCAGGTAGCGGCCGCCCGGCGATTTGTGATTGCACCTGCGCCACCATCAGGCTCAGGGAAGCAAAGGAGTTGGAGATCGCTTCCTCACGGGAGATCAGCACGTAATGCCCGGTACGGCAGGCATTGAGAAAATCGCACCAGCCAGGCATCACCGCATCCATCGCCGCTATCTCATCCTGCGGTTTACCGCCGGTATCGCCGCGCCAGGTGGCAAAGACAAAATCAGCGTCCAGCTCCGGCAAACGTTCGGCACTGACATCGATGCGCCCACCTTCAGGAATGCTGTCGATCAGTTTCGGAAAACGAAAGCCGGCATCGCGCAGCACGCGCCCCAGCGAATGATAGCTGTGTAATGCGTTGATTTTGCCGTTGTTCGCCTGGATCACCGACACGGTGATTTTGCTGGTGTCGATCGTACTTTTTAGCGCCGCAATCTGTTCATGGTAACGGCGCTCAAGGATCTGCAAGCGCGCCTGCGTACCGGTAAGTTGTGCCAGCTTGCGGTAGATCTCCGGTGCACCGCCTTGTAAGTGATCGATACTTACCGTTGGCGCGATCTTCTCTAACTGCTCCACCGGCGTGTTGCGGCTCGGCTCGGTGATGATCAGATCCGGTTTCGCAGCGGCGATCGCTTCAATATCGATATCCGCCGTACCAATAAACGCAATGTCCGAGTTATCAAAATCGACGCCGGTCAGCATGCCGCTGGAGCGCAGCGTATGGCTGCCGTCGGCGCGGGTACGCCCGTGGCTGGCGACCGGTGGCACACCTAACTCAATCAGAGGAATGGTGATATCCAGATCGTGCAGCGACACGATGCGCTTTGGATGCAGCGGTACCGTGACCACGCGCCCCAAATCATCGGTGAAGGTTTGTGTCGGCCCGGCAGCGCCAGCGCTCAGACCAACCAGCAATAACAGTGAAAAAATCAGGCGCATACGGCTCCTTAAGCTTATAAACGATCGCGTCGCCGCCACAGCAGCAGCAGGAAAAACGGCCCGCCAATCAGTGAGATGACGATCCCGGCGGGAATTTGCAGCGGCGCAAACGCCAGACGGCCTGTCGAATCCGCCACCAGCACCAGCAGGCCGCCGAGCAGCGCACTGCCCCACAGCAGCGCCCGCTGGCCGCCGCGCAGCAGAAAACGCGCCATATGCGGAGCGATAAGCCCGACAAAACCGATACTGCCGACGCAGGAAACGCTGGCGGCCGTCAGCAATACCGGCGCGATCACCCGCAGCCATGCAAGGTGCGACAGGCGAACGCCGAGCCCGGTTGCCGCCTGATTGCCCAGTAGTGCCACATCGGCGGCGCGCGCTGTTAACAACAAAATCAACGTCGCGGGCAGTGCCCAGCACAGCGCAACGATCAGCAGTGGCCAGGTGGCGGCGTGCAGGCTACCTGCCAGCCACATCATTGCCGTCTGCACATCACGCACATCAGCCGTGGTCATAAATACGCCGATACCGGCGGCGAAGGTCCAGGAGACGCCAATGCCAAGCAGCACAAAGCGCGGGCGGGAGACATCACGCGCCAGCCCCATCACCAGCCCGGCGGCCAGTAAACCGCCCGCCATGCCTGCCAGCGGACGCCAGAGCAGCCCGACAGCCGGGAAGCAGAGCACCAGCGTCAGCACCACCACGCAGGCCCCCTCTTTCACGCCAATCAGCCCCGGATCGGCCAGCCCGTTGCGGGTGATGGACTGCATCGCTGCGCCAGCCATACCCAACATCGCGCCGCACAACAGCGCCATCAGCACGCGGGGCAGGCGAATATCCCACACTACGTAGTGCTGTTCAGCGCTCAGCGCATCAGGCAGCAACAGCGCCCGGCCAATGGCAGAAGCGGGAACCGGTAACGAACCTTGCGTCACACCGGAAAGCAGCAGTATTAACGACAAAAAACTCAGACCAGCCAGCCACCACAGCGCGTGCGGGCGTAGCAAGCGCGAGAAGCCGCCAAGCCGCAAGCCGCGCAGCCCGGCGTGTTCAGGCAGGTGGCTCATTTGAAAAACCTCGCCGCCAGCAGAATAAAGAGCGGCGCGCCCACCAGCGCAGTCATCACGCCGGTAGCGAGTTCCTGTGGCGACAGCAACGTACGGGCGGCGATATCCGCCAGCAGCAGCAATAATGCGCCACCGAGCGCTGACAGCGGGACGACCGCGCGCAAATCATCCCCGGCAAGGCGTCGCACCATATGCGGAACGACGAGGCCAATAAACCCTATCGGCCCGGCGACCGAAACGGCCGCACCGCACAACAAGGCAATAGCGGCCAACGACAACACGCGAGTGCGCAGCAGAGAAACGCCCAGGCCGCGCGCCATATTGTCGCCAAGCGCCAGCATATTCAGCGCTGGCGCGAGCCACAGCGCCAGGGCAAATCCACCACCAGCAACCAGTGATGCCGCCCGCAACACCGGCCAGCTCAGCCCGGCGAGATCGCCCGCCAGCCAGCTACGGATGCTCAGCAGCGTCTGTTCATCAAGGATCAGGATGGCGGCGGTGATGGAGGAAGCAAAAGTGGAAATCGCCACGCCGCACAGCGTTACTTTTAATGGCGTAAAGCCGGAGCGCCCGGCAGCAGAGAGCGCCATCACCAGTGAAAAAAGCAGCGCAGCGCCGCCTGCGGCGATAAAGGCGCGGCTGAAGCTGGCATCGCCAACGCTTACCCCCAGCGCCGTTGTGGCAACCATCGCCAGCGCCGCCCCCGAGTTCAGCCCGAGGATATGCGGCTCGCCGAGCGGATTGCGGATCACCGACTGCAACAACGATCCGGCAACCCCTAACGCCGCGCCGGTAAATAGCGCAGCCACCAGCCGCAGTAAGCGCAGGCTGATAATGACGCGATGATCGAAATTGTTGGGTTCAAAATCCACCAGCGCCTGTAACACCGTGAGCGGCGCGATGTAGCGCGCGCCAAGGCCGAGATGCGCCACAGCCGCTGCTAGTAACAGCAGCAGCAAGCCAAAGGCCGTCGCGCTGATGCGCCCGCTGCGTCGGGTTGAAAGCGCAAGCGAACTCATACGCCGGAACCTGCCGGTTTACGAAAAGGCATAAAGAAGGGTTTTCCGGTCAACGGGTTAACCGACATTTGCACATCCACATCGAACACATTTTTGATCAGCGCAGGCGTGCAACTGTCGCCTTCGTGGATCACGCCCTGCAAACGGCCCTGCTTGAGGAACACCAGCGTGTCGCCATAATTCACGGCGAAATTGAGGTCGTGCAACACCACCACCACCGTGCGGCCATGATCGCGGGTTAAGGTCTGCAAGAGTTCGAGGATCTCGACCTGATAGCGTAGATCGAGAAAAGTAGTCGGTTCATCCAGCAAGATCACCGGCGTTTGTTGTGCCAGAGCCATCGCGATCCAGCAGCGCTGGCGCTGTCCGCCGGAGAGGCTATCAACCGTTTGGTGGGCAAATTCCGCCGTGCCGGTCAGATGCAACGCTTCCAGTACCGCCAGTTCGTCCTCTTCCGACCACTGGCGCATAAAGCTTTGCCACGGAAAACGCCCGCGCGATACCAGTTCAAAAACGGTCAGGCCTTCCGGCACCAGCGGCGACTGTGGAAGGATACCTAACTGGCGGGAGACGGCTTTGGTTGGCTGTTGATGAATGGCTTTGCCATCAAGCAACACGCTGCCGCCAAGCGGTTTGAGCATGCGGGCAATAGTGCCGAGCAAGGTAGATTTGCCGGAGCCGTTGGCCCCGACCAGCACAGTCATCTTTCCATGCGGGATAGTGAGTGTGATGTCATCAACGATGACCTGCTTTTGATAGCCCGCCGACAGGCCGTCGAGCACAATCCCCTGCTGAGCTTGCTGTTCCACTCGCTGTGGCATGTTAACTCCTGCGCCGCAATCGCGTGGAAAACCCGTGCGCGCTAATCTTTCAAATAAAAATAACTCTCATTCTCTTTTCGATTTTGCCGTCTGGCAATGTAGTAGTCAAGCAGCATGATGACACAATCCAGCAGCCACAAAACAGGTGTTACTACAGGCGACTACACCGATCGTGAAAATAATTAATCTTATTTATTTCATTTGGTTAAAAAGATAAACCTGAGTAATCCCGCTGCGCTTTCCTCACCCTTTCCCGTTGTAGCAAAATTCTTTCATTTTGCATTTACTACTACAAATGCTCGTGTTTGAATGATTCTCAATTACATATCCGACGCCGGATTCGGCGACTTAACGGATAGATTTTGCGCAATCGGGCAATACATTAGAAACGTCCACGTCTGTGTTATGCACAGTTTTTTGGGAAAACAGATTAAATGGTTCAGTTCACTCACGGTATCTATGGGCTGAAAGGGCGCGCCTTGTTCTCTGCGCTCTTTCTGGGATCATGCTTCACGCCGGTTACGCACGCGGCGGAAACAACAAATAAAACCAATAACGACACCATCACCGTCAACGCGGATGCATCATCGGCCGATCAACCCGCCACGTCCGGCTATCAACCCATCAGCTCATCTACGGCAACGCTGACCTCAATGCCGCTGCTGGATATTCCGCAAGTGGTGAATACCGTTAGCGATAAAGTGTTGGAAGATCAGCACGCTACCAGCCTTGATGAAGCGCTGTATAACGTCAGTAACGTGGTGCAAACCAACACGCTGGGCGGTACGCAGGATTCGTTTGTGCGTCGTGGTTTTGGTACCAACCGCGACGGTTCGATCATGACCAACGGCCTGCGCACCGTGGTGCCGCGCAGCTTTAATGCCGACGCCTCGCGCGTGGAAGTGCTGAAAGGCCCGGCCTCAACGCTGTATGGCATTCTCGATCCTGGCGGGCTTATCAATGTTGTTACTAAACGTCCACAGACCCAATTCGGCGGCTCCATTTCCGCCACCTCTTCCAGTTTTGGCGGCGGCACCGGTCAGTTTGATGTCACTGGCCCGATCGAAGGCACGCGGCTGGCGTATCGTCTGATCGGCGAATATCAGAACGAAGATTACTGGCGCAACTTTGGCAAAAATAAGAGCACCTATATTGCTCCGTCGTTAACATGGTTCGGTGATAACGCCACCGTCAACGTGCTCTATTCACATCGTGATTATCAGACGCCATTCGACCGCGGCACGATCTTCGATCTCACCACCAAACAGGCGGTGAATGTCGATCGTAAAACCCGCTTCGATGAGCCGTTTAACATTACCGATGGCGAATCCGATATTGCGCAGTTGAATGCAGAATATCGTTTTAACAGCGCCTGGACCGGCAAGCTGGAATACGGCTACAGCCAGGACAAGTACAGCGATAACCAGTCACGCGTGATGGCCTACGATGCCGCTACCGGTAATCTCACGCGCCGCGTGGACGCCACGCAGGGATCCACTCAGCGGATGCACACGACGCGTGCCGATTTGCAGGGGAATGTCGATATCGGCGGCTTCTACAACGAGATCCTCACCGGTATTTCGTACGAATATTACGATCTGCTGCGTACCGACATGATCCGCTGTAAGAACGTGAAAGACTTCAATATCTACAACCCAAGCTATGGCAGCGCCAGCAAATGTACGACCGTCTCCGCATCGGACAGCGATCAGACCATTAAGCAGGAGAGCTACTCGGCTTACGCTCAGGACGCGTTATATCTGACCGACAAATGGATCGCCGTTGCCGGGATGCGTTATCAGTACTACACCCAGTACGCCGGTAAAGGCCGTCCGTTCAACGTCAACACCGACAGCAGCGATGAGAAATGGACGCCGAAATTCGGCCTGGTCTATAAGCTGACGCCTTCAGTGTCGTTGTTCGGTAACGTGGCGAAAGCGTTTATGCCGCAGTCCTCCATCGCCAGCTATATTGGCGATCTGCCGCCGGAAACCTCGACATCTTACGAAGTGGGCGCCAAGTTTGACCTGTTCGACGGTGTTACTGCGAATATCACCATGTTTGATATCCATAAACGCAACGTGCTGTACAGCGAAATCGTGGGTGATGAAACGGTTGCCAAAACCGCCGGGCGTGTCCGTTCGCAGGGTGTAGAGATGGATCTTGCCGGTTCACTGACGCCAAACATGAATGTCATCGCCAGCTACAGCTACACCGCTGCGAAAGTGCTGGAGGATCCGGATTACGCCGGTAAACCGTTGCCGAACGTGCCGCGTCATACCGGCTCCGTGTTCCTGACTTACGACATCAATAACGTGTTTGCCGGTAACACGCTGACCCTTGGCGGCGGCGGTCACGGCGTGAGCCGCCGTTCAGCCACCAACGGCGCGGATTACTACCTGCCCGGCTATTTTGTTGCCGATGCCTTTGCCGCCTACAAAATGAAGCTGCAATACCCGGTAACGCTACAGGTAAACCTGAAAAATATCTTCGACAAGACGTATTACACCTCGTCGATCACCACCAATAACCTCGGCAACCAGATTGGCGATCCGCGCGAAGTGCAGTTCACCGTCAAAATGGAGTTCTGAGTCCCCAACGTAACGCAGTGAGAAAGTTGCCCCGCACGACGCGGGGCTTTTTTCTGACATGCTATTTTGCCGCCATCCTGCTGGTAACATCCCGGTTTCACCATGAAAAGCCCCCAATGAACACTCGTTCATTAAACGGTCACCTTTACGCAATTCTTTTGCAGCATTTTTTTCACAGACTCTCTGGCTTTCGAAACCCGTAAATTCGCGGTTCAAGGCTTATGAGAAAATACTGGCTTCCGTGGCTGATCCTGTCACCGTCTCTGCTGTTCCTGGCGCTGTTCACTTACTTTCCGCTGTTGCGCTCGGTGTATGACAGCCTGTTCGATACCCGCATCGTCAGCAATGATGCGCCGTTCGTTGGGCTGGGAAATTTCGTCCGCCTGCTGGATGATTCGGTGTTCTGGCAGTCTCTGTTCAATAACCTTATCTACATCCTGCTCACTGTCATTCCGGGGGTAACGCTGGCGCTACTGCTGGCGGTGGCGCTGTGGGAAAACCATCGCATCAACCGCTGGTTACGTACGGCGTTTTTCTTTCCGATGATTATCCCGATGGTCAGCGCCGCCGCGCTGTGGCTGTTTATTTTTATGCCTGGCCTCGGGATGCTCGATCACTACCTCGCGCAGCTTTTCGGGCCGATGAACAACAACTGGCTGGGGCGCAGCAATAGCGCGTTGTTGGCGCTGGCGTTGATTGGCGTGTGGAAGTTTGCCGGGTATTACATGCTGTTCTTCCTTGCCGGTTTGCAGGGCATTCCCGCCTCCACACGTGAAGCGGCGGTAATGGAAGGCGCAACCTCCACGCAGGTTTTCTTTAAAGTCACCCTGCCGTTACTGCGCCCGACCATCAGCTTTGTGGTCACTACCGCGTTGATTTACTCGATTACCCAGATCGACCACGTCGCCGTGATGACGCGCGGCGGCCCGGACAATGCCACTACCGTACTGCTCTATTACATCCAGAATCTCGCCTGGGACACTCACGATCTCGGTAAAGCCTCTGCCGCCACGTTTTTAACGCTGGTCGGGCTGTTTGTCTTCTCGCTGGTCAACCTGAAACTGCTTGAGAGAGGAGCGCATTATGAGCGTTGAGGTTACTCCTGTTATCAACCGGGCTGCTGTCGTGCCGCGCCCGTTGTGGCTGCGTCTGCGTCATTCGCGCCCGATCACGCTTACGCTGCTGATGGTTTGCCTGGCGCTGCTGTGGGTAAGCCCGTTTATCTGGATGCTTTCATCCGCGTTTAGCGCCACCACCTTTGGCGAAGATATGGCATCAATTCTGCCGCGCTTCCCGCTGACGCTGGATAACTTTCGCGATGCGTGGGACAGCGCCAACTGGCTCAGCCTGTACGCCAACACGCTGATCTTCGCCTTCGGCACGTTCTTTGTGCAGTTGTTCACCATTACCACTGCCGGTTACGTCTTCGCCTGCCACGAATTCCGCGGCAAGAAAACGCTGTTCATCCTGTTCCTGGTACAACTGATGATCATGCCGGTGGTGATGATGATCCCCAACATGCTGACGCTGAAAACCTTCGGCCTGCTCAACACGCTGACCGGCGTGATGATGCCCTACTTCACTTCTGCGTTTGGCGTCTTTCTGATGCGCCAGGCGTTTCTCGCCATCCCAAAAGAGATTGAAGAGGCGGCGCTGATGGAGGGCTGTCGCTGGTGGCAGGTGCTGTTCCGCGTGATGTTGCCGATGTCGTGGCCGTCGGTGCTGGCGTTCGCCACCGTCAGCATTACCTATCACTGGAACGAGTATTTATGGCCGCTGATGATGCTCAACGATCCGGACAAACAGGTGCTGACGGTCGGCCTGGTCTCCTTCGCCATGGGCGCAGAATCCGGCGGCCAGTGGGGAATGATCAGCGCCGGGACGCTGATGGTTTGCCTGCCGCTGATGGTCGCGTTTATTGCTTTCCAGAAACAGTTTCTCCGGAGCTTTGGCTTCTCCGGTATTAAATAAGGAGTGTAGTTATGTTTTTAGCGCAAATTTCCGACACCCATTTTCGCAGCCAGAACGAGAAGCTGTACGGTTTTATTGATATCAACGCCGGGAATGCCGACGTCGTGTGTCAGCTTAACGCCCTGCGCGAACGCCCGGATGCGGTGGTAGTGAGCGGGGATATCGTCAACTGCGGCCGCCCGGAAGAGTACCGCGTGGCGCGCCAGATCCTCGGCGGGCTGGATTACCCGCTGTTTGTCATTCCAGGCAACCACGACGATAAAGCGCACTTTCTGGAATATCTGCACCCGCTGTGCCCGCATCTTGGCAGCGATCCGCAGAACATTCGTTATGCGATTGATGATTTCGCGACGCGTCTACTGTTTATCGATTCCAGTCTTGCCGGGGAATCAAAAGGCTGGCTGACGAATGAAACCCTGCAATGGCTGGAAGCGCAACTGAGCGCCAGCAAAGACAAACCGACCGCGGTATTTATGCATCATCCGCCGCTGCCGCTGGGCAACGCGCAGATGGATCGCATCGCCTGTGAAAACGGTCACCTGCTGCTGAAACTGGTTGAGCGCTTCCCGTCGCTGACGCGCATTTTCTGCGGCCATAACCACAGCCTGACCATGACGCAATATCGCCAGGCAACGATTGCCACCATTCCGGCCACCGTGCACCAGGTACCGTATTGCCACGAAGATACCCGCCCGTACTACGACATGTCTCCGCCGTCGTGCCTGATGCACCGCCAGATTGGCGATCAGTGGGTGAGCTACCTGCACTCGCTGTCGCATTACGCGGGCCCGTGGCTGTATGACGAAAACATCAGTTGCCCGGTGGACGAGCGCTAATCCCATGTTAAGACTGAACAATGTAAGCAAGCAGTTTGATGGCAAAGCGGCGCTCAGCGCGCTGTCGCTGGATATTCACGATGGCGAATTTGTGGTGCTGGTTGGCCCGTCCGGCTGCGGCAAAAGTACACTGTTGCGGCTGATTGCCGGGCTGGAGAATGTCAGCGATGGCGCCATCTGGCTCGATAATGATGACATCACCGCCCGCTCGCCGCGCGAGCGCAACTTCGCGATGATCTTCCAGAACTATGCGCTGTTTCCGCACCTGTCCGTGCGCGACAACATCACCTTCGGCATGAAAGTGCGTAACGAAGAGAAAGCCAGCTGGCAACCGCGCCTCGATCGCGTGGCGCAGATGTTGCAGCTTGATGCGTTACTGGAGCGAAAGCCCGCCAAACTCTCCGGCGGCCAGCGTCAGCGCGTGGCGATGGCGCGCGCTATCGTGCGTAACCCGAAACTGTTCTTAATGGATGAACCGCTCTCTAACCTTGATGCGCGCCTGCGTACCGAGGTGCGCGACAGCATTATGGAGATGCACCAGCAACTGAAGACCAGCACCATTTATGTGACGCACGACCAGACCGAAGCGATGTCGATGGCCGACCGCATTGTGGTGATGAATGGCGGCCACGTGCAGCAAGTTGGCCGCCCGGAACATTTGTACGCGCATCCGGCAAATCTGTTTGTTGCCGGGTTTATCGGCTCTCCGGCCATGAATCTGCTGTCGCTCTCCTGCGCCAATGGCGAGGTGCAATTGGGTGAGCAACGCCTGCCGCTGCCTGAGCACGCTAGCAGCGCGTCGCAAGTGTGGCTGGGCATTCGCCCGGAGCACATGACCGACACGCCGGAAGCGGGCCAGTTGGTGCTGCCGGCCACCGTCATGCAGCGGGAACTGATGGGCGCGGATTATCAGCTTCACGTCAGCACGCCCATCGGCAACCTGCGTTACATCCGCCGACACCGGGGTGATGTGCCCAACAAAGGGGACACACTCAGCGTCGGTTTTTCACCCCTTGATTGTCATCTTTTTGATGCGCAAACCTTGCTTAACTTACACCAGGAGAACGACCATGCATAAGCCTCTGCCAAAAACATTGCGAGCGCTTACTTACAGTATAACCCTCGCAATGAGTGGCACCGCACTGGCGCAGGAGAAGATTGATTTCATGTTTCCGGCCCCGGTGGACGGCAAACTGACCATGGAAATGACGCGCGTCATCAAAGCTTTTAACGATTCGCAAAAAGAGGTGGAAGTGCGCGGGATTTTTACCGGCAACTACGACACCACGAAAATGAAAGCTGAATCGGCGCAGAAAGCAGGCCAGCCGCCTGCACTGGTGATCATGTCCGCCAACTTCACTACCGATCTGGCGCTGAAAGATGAAATTCTGCCGATGGACGAACTGTTCCAGTACGGCGACAAAAAAGCAGGCGATTTCCTGCAAAACGAGTTCTGGCCTGCGATGCGTAAAAACGCGCAGGTGATGGGCGTGACCTACGCCATTCCGTTCCATAACTCAACGCCAATCCTCTATTACAACAAAACGATGTTCGAGCAAGCGGGCATTAAACAGCCGCCGCAGAACTGGAAAGAGTTACTGGAGGATGCGAAAAAGCTGACCGACCAGAGCAAAGGCCAGTGGGGCATTATGCTGCCTTCCACCAACGACGATTACGGCGGCTGGATCTTCTCCTCGCTGGTACGCGCCAACGGCGGTAACTACTTCAACGAAAACTATCCTGGCGAAGTCTATTACAACGCGCCCACTACCATCGGCGCACTGCGTTTCTGGCAGGATATGATCTACAAAGACAAAGTGATGCCGTCCGGCGTGCTGAACTCGAAGCAGATCAGCGCTGCGTTCTTTTCCGGCAAACTGGGAATGGCGATGCTGAGTACCGGCGCGTTGGGCTTTATGCGTGAAAACACGAAAGATTTCGAGCTGGGCGTGGCAATGATGCCTGCTCAGGAACACCGTGCCGTGCCAATTGGCGGCGCCAGCCTGGTGAGTTTTAAAGGCATTAACGATGCGCAGAAAAAAGCGGCGTATCAGTTCCTGACTTATCTCGTCAGCCCGGAAGTGAATGGCGCATGGAGCCGCTTCACCGGTTACTTCTCACCGCGCAAAGCGGCCTATGATACAGCGGAAATGAAAGAGTATCTGAAGCAGGATCCGCGCGCCGCCATCGCGCTGGAACAGTTGCAGTACGCACATCCGTGGTATTCCACTTACGAAACGGTTGCCGTGCGTAAAGCGATGGAAAACCAGCTGGCGGCCGTGGTGAACGATGAGAAAGTCACCCCGGAAGCGGCCGCAGAAGCGGCGCAGAAAGAAGCGGATACGCTGATGAAACCCTATGTGGAAAAAACCGCGCTGCAAGCGGTGAAATAAGATGTTGTTCCCCGCAGGGATGCGGGGAGATGTCCCCTCACCCAGCCGTAAGCGCTTACTAACTTAACAACGAATACGGTGTCACCTCAAAAATAACCACTGTGAATACGGGGTTTATTGATCAGCCAGACATTTCCTTGCTTGCCGGGACTGTATATTTTTCACTCACCCAACTGACAAGGAGCACACCATGTCTTACACCGAACAGCACTGCCACTCCTGCGGAATGCCGCTCTCCGCGCCAGATGCCCGTGGTGCCAGCGATAAATATTGCGTGTACTGCACCGACAGCGAAGGCAATCTAAAATCCTGGGATGATGCCGTTTCCGGCCTCGCGCAATACCTTGATTCATGGCAGAAAGTGGGCAACGAAGAAGCGCGTAAACGTGCCATCCGCTATCTGACATCAATGCCTGCGTGGGCAGACAGAGCCTGAAGCTATTAACCTGGCGGCTTCAATCCGGGGTAAAAAACAGCAGTAGCAACCCCAGCAGCGCAAACAGGCCAAATGCCAGTGCAACCCCAGCCTGTGCGTAGATCAAACCCAATATCACCGCGCCAGCCACCTGGCCTGCGGCCAGCATAAAAAACGCTATGCCGACCCCGAAAGCCGGGGTCGCGGGCGTGGCTTCTGCGCCCCTCACCAGCAGCACGCCGGAAAGCGTGATATAACCAGCCCCACAGAGCGCCACCGCCGGGATTAACCACCAGGAAAATGCGTGGCTGAAGGCCATCAACAATAACGGTGCGGTCATAAACAACAGTGCCAGCCGGTAGACCTGGCGCATACCGATATAACGCGCAATCGGGCCGGTGAAGGCCCCCAAAATGCCCGCCGCGCCGCAAACACACCACAGAATACTGATGAGCGAATCCGCCACCGCCATCTGCTGGCGCAACACTTGCGGGCCAAAACTCCACCACGCGGCGCTCATCATCCCGCTCAGCAACGCTATCAGCGCAAGACGGACAACACCGCGCGAGAAAAGCGTTCCCTTGCGCGCCTCCGCCTGCAGTTGTGCGCCACGCGGTAAATAGCGCAGCACCGGCCACAGGCACAGCAGTGCAATCACCGCGAACACGAGACACGCGGTTCGCCACGGCAGAAACGACAGGAGCGGCACAGAAAGGATGATCCCTGCCCCGGTTCCGGCGTTAATCAGGGTATTCACCTGCGTTTGCCGTGATGCGCTCACGCAACGACTGACCGCAGCCGCCAGCGAAGGCGACGAAAACCCGGCGCTGATCCCGGCAATAAATAATCCGACGCCCAGCATCACGGGAGAAGCGGCTGCGGCGAGCAGCAACAAGCCAAACGCGGCACTCAGCGCAGAAACCGCCGAGGGAAATCGTGGTCCATAGCGCTTATTCAAGGTGGCGGCTGCGCTTATCGACAGACAATAAGCCGCGAAACTACAGGCCGAAAGGATGCCTGCAAGGCGCGGGCTGAAAGGGATATCCTGCGCCACGGCAGGCATCATCAGCCCCCATGAAAAACGGGCGAGGCCATAAGAAACGGCGATCAGCGCGAAACCGGTCATGCCGAGCTTCATCGTTTCGCCTCCTCGCCAGCCATCAGGATCGCCGCCGCTTTTCCGGCATCATAAGCCGCCTGCGGTCCGCGAATTAACGCTGCGGTAATCGCCCCTTCAAACAGCATCCAGACGGCATCTGCCAGCGCGCTATGTTTCATGCTCGTGGCGATGTAATCCCGTAGCGCATAGCGAAAATCCAGCGCCAGCGCGCAGAGCTGTATGTTTTCCTGCGCATACTCGCCCCAGGCTTTCAGGAAAAAGCATCCGCCCGCGCCGTAACCCGTCATCCATTCCCCGAGCACGGCAAAAAGTTTTTCCACCGCCTGTGGGTGTTCGGGCGCGTAGAGATCGGCGAAAAAACGCTGCTGGCGAGCTTCCATGACCGCTGCGGTTAATCGCTCTCGCGAAGGGAAATGGCGATACAGCGTGCGCGTTGAAACACCGGCTTCCTCGCAAATACGATCGGTGCTGGTGGCGTGAAAACCATTGTTATAAAACAACCGCTCGGCGGCCTGAATGATGTCTTGTCGTTTTTTCATTCTTAAAAAGTAAACCGATCGTTTTACTTTCGCCAGCAACCATAAAAAAGTAAAAATAAAACACATTAAAATTCAATGAGTAAGGAGATGATATATTTTTATCGCGAAAAATTAACTTGCAATTAAATCGCTCGCTATTTAAATTCCTCTCCAGACACAAGCACAACCCACTTTCACAACCATTTAAATAGCACGCGATACAATCGCAAAGGAGATAAAGATGTCCCGTTCATTACTGATTGCCATGAGTTTAACCGCCGCCAGCGTATCTACTGCCTGGGCCGCCGATGCGCCCGCGCCGACTGCCGGTGTAGCGAAATTCCTTTCTGTACTGAACAGCAGCGGCGGCAAACCTATCGAACAACTCTCTGTACCGGATGCTCGCCAGGTGCTGATCGGCGCGCAGAAAGGCGCCAAACTGCCCGCAGCGGATGTGACAGAAAAAACCATCACCGTAAACGGTAAACCGTTGACGCTGACCATCGTCAAACCGCAGGGCGCAACCGGGACGCTGCCGGTGTTTATGTTCTTCCACGGCGGCGGTTGGGTGCTGGGCGATTATCCAACCCATGAACGTTTTGTCCGCGATCTGGTGAACGAATCCGGCGCTGCCGCCGTGTTCGTGAATTACACGCCGTCACCGGAAGCGCACTTCCCGGTCGCCATTAATCAGGCGTATGAAGCCACGCGTTGGGTCGCCGAACATGGCAAAGAAATTGGCGTGGATGGTTCTCGTCTGGCGCTGGCGGGTAACAGCGTCGGCGGTAATATGGTGGCTGCTGTGGCACTTCAGGCCAAAGAGCACCATGCACCGGCGATTCGCTACCAGGTGATGTTCTGGCCGGTCACCGATGCGCGCTTTGATACCGGTTCCTATAACCAGTTCTCGAATGGTTATTTCCTGAGCAAAAACATGATGAAATGGTTCTGGGATAACTACACCACCAAAGAGAGCGATCGCCGCAACATTCTGGCTTCACCGCTGGAAGCAAGCAGCGAGCAACTGAAAGGCTTACCGCCTACGCTTATCCAGACCGCCGAGCTGGACGTGCTGCGTGATGAAGGTGAAGCCTTTGGCCGCAAACTGGATGCCGCGGGCGTGCCGGTTACCGTTACCCGCTATAACGGCATGATCCACGACTACGGTCTGCTGAATGCCCTGAGCGAAGAGCCAACCGTTCGCACCGCGCTTTCCCAGGCTGCCAATGAACTGCGTGTCCACCTGAAATAAGCACTTCCCGGAACCCACCCTATGCGGTGGGTTCTTTCATTTTGAGCAAATTCGCCTCGTCATACGCAGCCTGCGCCGCAAGCACTGCATCCATATTGTTTTCCACCCAGTGCGCCAGCACCGAGACGGTTTCCGTCAGCGTACGCCCCAGCGGCGTCAGGCTGTACTCCACCGCCACCGGCACGGTATAAAACACTTCACGGGCGATGATGCCATCGCGCTCCAGCTTACGCAGCGTCTGGGTTAAGACCTTTTGCGTGATCAGGCGGATATCCCGTTTCAGGCCATTAAAACGCATGGGCCCATTTTCCAGACGCGCCAGCACCAGCAAGGCCCATTTGTCCGCCAGCCTTGCCAGCATATCGCGCGTCGGGCAGCGGTTATCATAAATATCGTAAGGAATGGACGGCTTAATCATAACGACAAATTCTCGTAGTAGGTTTCCTTGAGGAAACGTAGTGCCCTTTGGGTGCCTTCTTCCGCAACCGAAGCGGGATGTGTATAACTCAAAGCCTAAGTTTCTATTTGATACTAAGGTGCCAGAAATGGCAAAAGTTCTCCTGCGGAATAGAAAGGAATAAAGGATGATTAGTCGGCTGAACAACGCATTTCTCAGTCTTACCACGCACCCGGAGTTTGGCAAGCTATTGCTGCGCCTGACATTTGGCGTGCTGATGCTGTTTCACGGCGTAGCCAAAGTGCAGCATGGTGTAGGCTGGATTTCCGACATGCTGGTCGCGCAGGGTTTACCGGGCTTTATCGCTTACGGTGTATTTGTTGGCGAAATTATTACGCCGGTACTGATTATTATTGGCCTGTTCACGCGCCAGGCGGCATTTATTTACGCATTTAATATTCTGGTTGCCACCTTACTGGTCGGCATGGGGAAATTCTTTACCCTGACCAACGTCGGCGCATGGGGTCTGGAAAGTGAAGCCCTCTATTTCCTCGGCGGATTAAGCATTATGTTTCTGGGTGCAGGGAAATACACCCTGTTTGCCGGAAAAGAAAAATAATGACGGTCGTGCAAACTCATTTGTACGTTATCTCTCTTAGATAGGGGAAAAATATGTCTATTGTTGTGATCTATTATTCTGGTTACGGGCACACTAAAGCGGTTGCCGAGAAAGTCGCCGAAGGGGCAAATGCAACGCTGATCGCTGTGGATAATAACGGTGATATTCAGGAAAGCGACTGGCAATTACTGAACGACGCCAAAGCCATTATTTTTGGTGCCCCAACGTATATGGGCGGCGTGCCATGGCAGTTTAAGAAATTCGCTGATGCCAGCTCTAAAGCCTGGTTTACCCGCGCCTGGCAGGACAAAATATTCGCCGGTTTCAGCAACAGCGCCAGCCTGAACGGTGACAAACAGGTTTCGCTGCAATACCTGCAAACGCTGGCATCACAGCATGGCGGCATCTGGGTGAGCCTGGGCCTGCTGCCAGCGAACACGCTTGCTGCAACCCGCGAAGACATCAACAACCTCGGCGGTTCTGTCGGCCTGCTGGTGCAGTCGCCGTCTGATGCAGGCGCCGATAAAATCGCCTCCGGCGACCTCGATACCGCAGTGAAATTCGGCCAGCGCGTGGCCGATGTAGCGAGCCGTTTTAATTAATTTTGTATATCAAGGCCGGGGAAACCCGGCTTTTTATTTCGGACTTCAGAGCGACAAATCTCTCGACACCTTCCGGAAAAATCTCATTCCCTCTTCGTGAATATGCATTACACATCCAGCTTAGCATCGATGAAATTTGATTTTTCGTTACAGTATTCACCCCAAATTCAAAACAGATGGAAATTAAAGATAAGCCGTTCTATTTTAATAGCTCGTCTTTTAGAAAATGGAGCATTTTTTTCATGGAAAAGGAAGGGACGCTACGCTTACTCACACCAGGCGAAGTGCGAATGGCCCGAGCCGTATTCGGCGACGCAATTGAATATCACAAAGTTTGGGTCCACCACGACAGTTACTTTCCATTCGGACTTCAGCCAGATAATGCGGGCATGGCTCCAAATGGAGAACTCTATTTCCGGGCATGGTATACCCATGATTTTTCGCAGTCAGACCTCCCTCATCGTCATATATTTATTCATGAGATGTGCCATGTCTGGCAGCGAGGCAGAGGAATGAACGTACGTCTGAATGGGCTGATAAGCAGCCTGGTTAGCTATCGCTATGCGCTTAATGGTCGTCCTTTAAGACGATATCCAATGGAGCAGCAGGCACAGATTATTACCGATTGGTACATTCTAAATACTTACGGTTATATAGCATGGTGCACACTCAGAGAACGAGGAGATATCACCCTGGATGGTGATACTACTGAAAGTGTCATAAGAGCCCAATACCAAAAAACACTGCAAAATTTTCCATGGTGCTGATAATGAAAAACATAATCTTGTTTTTATTCTTACTTCCATGTTTATTTACATTGACAGGATGCCCAGGTCAGGGCGACAGATTACAAGCCGATGAAATAACCACAGTACAAAAATCAGGAAATAATCTCTGTTTTCTGGTGCCTGACGCGGGTGAATATCAGCCAACCATACTGACAATTGGTCAACGCAATAAACCAGCAGAAAAAATGTGGCGTAGCGGTAATCCCGATTTGAAAGTAGAGGATGGCCAATTGTGTATTCCCCCTGCGCTGTATACTTTTCCTGAGCAGGGCCAATTTGTTATCCGCTACGTCCTGAAATCCGGTCAGGAGAATATGCCTGTGAGAAGTGTCGTAGCCGCGATTGAAGTATCTAAAACCGGCGTACGTAATCTCCCGCTCCAGAGTAATGAAGGTGTCAGACCGTATCAATAGCGATGGTTACAGAGCTTGCCGCTATCCGGCAGGCTCTGAGCTGATAGAGTAAGCCTTCTGAAAACATTGTCGTCACATCAATTATAATGACATTTACACTTAAGTTATTCCCGCAGCAAATGTTTTCATGCCACGATACTGCATGATGACACCGAATTGTGAGGAACAACATGAGCACGCCAGAAGAAGGGCTCCTGGAAGTTGCCTGGTATATGTCGAAATATGGGTTGGAAGATCCGCCGACGATATTTGGTGTCGGGCAATGGAATGAAGCCTACGCCCTCTTCTATCCGAGATTTGGTGCGGGCAAATCATCAGAGGAATTTTACAATAGTCTTAAAAACTGTCGTGATCGATTTGACTCATGGATGACAAACCCTCGCAGAGGCTGGCGTAACCCTGATGGCACTCCGAGGGAACTGCCCGTCGCTTCTCAACGTGTTATGGAAAGAATGAATGCGCTTGCAGAACCTATGGCGGAACAACGTGTTTTGTCATGGATAATGGCAGACTCCTTTGAACAAACACAACAAGATGTGCAACTTATCCGTAAAGATAAAGGTCTCGACGAAACGACAAGAGAGAGATTGGTTGCCGCTCGGCTGGGTCAGGGAGACTTCAGAAAGGGCTGTTTAGCCCATTACCCTGCCTGCCCCATTACTGGAATCTCCTTTCAACCGGTGTTAAGGGCCAGCCACATAAAACCCTGGTCAGCATGTAACACAGGAACAGAACGTCTCGATCACTTTAACGGAATAATGCTGGCAGCGCATATTGATGTACTTTTCGATCAAGGTTGGATGTCGTTTGAAGATAATGGGCGACTCTTAGTCAGTGATGAACTAAATGCTGAAGTGATAGAACAATTACAATTACCAATGCAAATTAAAGCATTCCCCGCAGAATCTCGTCCTTATCTAAAATGGCATCGTGAAAATGCATTAAGAGTTTCCAGGAAAAAAGAACCGAAAAAATGATAAGCGAGGTTCCCGATAACAGCATCATATTTATCGGGACAGCGACTCACTCTTCTACCTGTTCAAATCGTTCTGCGTTTATCACCCTGCCATCGTTGCAGTACTTATTGATAATTAGTCAGGAACGAAGAAGCTGATTAAAGTCTTCAGAGACTAAATCGCCTTTCGTACAGAGCATATCTCGCGCAAGAGCCCGCCGTTTTTGTAGCAGAGCATCCAGTGTTTCTTCAAAAGTGGGTATGCTCTCATCCGTTATCGTTGGATAATAAACATACACATCTTTTGTTTGCCCAATGCGGTAAGCGCGATCTGTGGCCTGATCCTCTTTTGCTGGGTTCCAGCAACGGGTGAAATGAATAACATGATTGGCTTTTTGTACATTTACACCAAACCCGACTGCCACGGTTGAAAGAATAATAATTCCAAATCCGGGCTGCTCCTGAAAAATATCGATAAGTTTTTGACGGCTGTTCGCGCTCTCACTTCGGGTGCTGGTATCACCATTGATTACATAAGGTTTGAAACCAAATCGCTGATGAATGGCATACTGCAATTCGCGCTGAATATCTCTCAGCTCGGTAAATATAATAACTTTATCATCACCCTTTTTCGAAATGTCTTCGAGTTTACGCATCATCCACTCCAGTTTGGGTGAGTGATTCCTTAAGCGGTTATCCGGTTTTACGCTGTAGGGATGTGCGCAAATGAGCTTCAGACGGTGCAATAAACCAAGCATTCCCGCCCCAGGTTGCTCCAGTTCATCCTGCATTTTTTGTCGATTCTGATAGGAGGCAATCGACGAAACATACAAATCGCGCTGTAAAGGAGCCATTGTCAGCTGTTTGCAGGAGATGTCCTCAATTTTTGATGGCAAATCTTTCGCGACTTCCTCTTTGGTGCGCCGCAGCGTCTGCAATTCGATAATACGTCGTAGTGACTCAAGTACGATATTATTCCTTTCCGTCGCACCTTCAATTGGCCGCAAATACTGCTTACCGAAGTCGTTGAGCGCGCCAAGCAAACCTGGCTGGGCAAAATCAAACAAACTCCATAGATCCACCAGCGTATTTTCAACAGGTGTTCCGGTGCAGGCCACTTTAAATTGCGCCTGGATAGCATTCGCCGCATGGGTAATTAATGCCGCTGGATTCTTTATTTTTTGAGCTTCATCGCAAACCATAATCGACCATTTTTGGCGTGCGAGAGAAAACTCTTGATCGCGCAAGGTTTCGTAAGTGGTTAACACGATTTTTGCACCACCAACCCAGCCCGGACGCAGCAGGTTTTTAATGCCCTGCGCTCTCAGTTCTACTGGGATTTCATCCTTATGGAACTTCACCGCTTTTACGGCATTACCATAAAGTTTAAGCACCTCAAGGTTTGCGGTATGAAAGAAATTATCCAGTTCGCGCTCCCAATTATCTAATAACGATACGGGTGCAACGATCATTGTTGGTAAACCATCAGGATTTTTTTCGATATACCATACAATAAAGGCCAGTATTTGCAGCGTCTTACCTAACCCCATATCATCAGCCAATAAACAACCTGAGATTTCTTCCGGCGACTTAAGAAACAACTGCTGCAACCACGCTAAGCCCTGTCGTTGATGTTCACGAAGATGAATATGTTCTTTAAGCAAAACAGGTAATGCAGGTTCTGCATCTTTCGCGCTCAACAATGCCTCACGTCGCTGTTTTATATACGCTGCATGTTCAATGTTTTGCTCTATCTGCAGAACAGCTCTTTTTTCTGGCTCGGCGATGTCTTTATCTGTGTCGCTCTCCAGAGTCTCAATTTTCTTCTGCCAGTTTTTCAATAATGATTTAGCATCGTCAATCGGCAATGATTGCTCATTCCACGGCATGGAGACGGTTGTTTCTTGTAAAGACGCCGCTGATTCAATGCGTTCTTCAAGGTCCGATAATTGTTCCTGGCTCTGCGGCTCCCAGCCCTCAAAAAAATCACTCGCCAGTAATGCTTCACCTAACGTCTCTGGCAACCAGTCTTCACTTTCACCCTTTATTAAAAAGGGAGAGGAAATCTTTTCAAACTCACCAATGCCAATGACACGATCGCCATATTTATTCAGATCTAAAACTTCATCAAATTCGATACCGGCAATCTCTTGCTGCCAACGAAGCAGGAGTGATTGGTAGTGTTCAAGTTGTTCTAACGTTAATTGGCTCAACTCTAATTCATAACCTTGCCATATTCCCGCAGGTAGGCCCGACGCCAGTTTAACTGCCAGTTCCTGAATAAACTCTTCAAACTCATAGGGTTTGGTCAGAGAAAAAGTGATAGCGGGTTGCGGCCTGGCGGCAATAGGTTCTAAGACAAGAGATACGGATGAGATTCTTTTTGCTTCATCATCAAGCACAGGTGTAACAGAGAAACGGTGGAAAAAAATATGCGCATCCTGCAACGCTTCTTCATGTTGTTCAGGCGGGATAACACTGGCTGCATCCTCACCAATGAAGGTGTAGGGATTGCGAATAAAAGAGACGGCATCATCACCCGCTATACGCCTGCCAGTAATTGAATGCACAGAAGAGAGGACTTCTTTCACTTCCGGGGAAATGATCACATGGCTGAGGGATCCATCATCACCCAGAACACGGTATTGATCCTGAACTAACTTACTGTTATCGAAACTATTGAGCCATTGCGTTGGTTGATCATCGAAAGAAGGTTCAATTTCGATGACCGGTGTGTTGTGAATGGTTGCTTTGCGTAGCTTGAGTCTTAACGATTCGGGCTTAACCACAATCGTCTTCGCCAGATAGTTATCTAATTCTGCCTGCGCCTTTTTTGTTAAGCGCCGTATTTTCGCCCAGCCAAGCTGATTGGTATTTTCTCCCGCTCTGTGCTGCTGCTCATCACGAAATTGCTGCAAAGCAGAGAGGAGCAGCCAGTTCTCGTGGGTCTGTAAAAATTGCCCCTCAGAGTTGCGAAATATCGCTCCTGTTCTTTCGATCTGAACAGATCGGCCAGTCGCGCTTTCCTTCCAGTCACGGATATAAATGTTAAAATCAGCATCGCTCAGGCTTCCGCTGCCTGCGAGACAAACCTTCAGCGGCTTAATCTCAGGGATCCCCAGTAATGACAGGCTGGTTTGATGATCCTCATCTGTTGCCAGACGATACAGTTCATCCCAGGTGAGCAACCAGCGATCGGATAACTCAACAACATATTCTTCTTCTGCAAGCTGCTCCATATAGGCGACCAAAGGCCACAATGCATCTTCATCAGCAAGCTTAAACAAAAACGATAGCCCTGACTCTTCAACCTGATAACGATGACTTACCCGTTTTTCTGAAGATATATTGTTACCTTTGAATTTGCTGAGCAGACGGTTGAGCATTATTTACTCCAGAAGGTCAGTGGATCGCCATTTTTTTGTTTAAAACCTAAGCGGACAAGCTTTTCAACGACTTCTGCATTACGTGAGGAAAGCCGAACATGCAGGGCACCGCCAATATTACGTTTGTCACTCACAGTGGCATCGAGCTGTTTAAGCAAGCTGCGAATCGCTTGCTCACGGGAGCCTTGCATTGCATCAGCGGGCGGCGGATTTACCATGTTTGTCGATATTGGCGATGGCGATGGCGATACAACTATATCCGAAGGCTGGTATCGGATACCTAATCGGCGAAGCTCATCCTCATAGTTAACCATCCATCCGGTGAGATGATTATCGCTATAGCCATAAGCTGTTGGTGCATGACGATGCTTTATCGCTCCCGCTTTTAATTCATAATTTAAATGCAGGTCGCTTTTTTCCGGGTTAAACGGTGCAGAAGACAACTCATAAACATATAACGCATTGCCTGTACGAGAAAACTCAACAAAAAGATAATTACCGATCTGCATAATTACGGCATTATCTGCACTATTTCCTCCAGACAGAGTGCTTAACCGTCCCTTATTTTTTTGCCTGAATGCAACAAAATCGGAATGCATATTCTGACGGGCATCCTGCCCTATTACTATCCGTGTGAATCCCATCTGATTGGCAAACCGTAACCAATAGAACAAACGGGCCTGATCCACATCATCTTTCCCCTTCAGCAACTGGAAGAAATGCGTTAAATCCTCTTTCGCCAGCCAGCTGCGTACCATGCCGCAAATTTTCTCGCTGGTATCAGGATCTTTCAAATGAGTAAGCCAGAGGTTTTGTTTACTGTGTAATTGCGGGCTTCCCCAGTTTTCCAGTGCCATTTGCTTAAGCTGTGGATGCGGAGTATTTCTGAAAGAAGAGCGGTAATACTGCATTAAACACGCACGTAAGATGAGATTTTTATACCTTTCGCGCTGGCGAGCGAGTTCCAGCAGGTTGGGCAGATGTTCTTTAAATGCGTCATCATCCAGCTCTAAGATCTTTGCCAGCAGAACAACAAAGGCCCGGTACCAAAGCCAGCTATTATCGGGAACCTGAGCCACGGTCTCCAGCGCTGAAAAATCGACCAGCTCGCCAGCACTCATTTTATTTGCCAATAAGTTCCCGGCATCTGGCGTGAACAGATCCTGATATTCATCTATTACCGCCATCCAGCGTTTTTCTCGACGCACCTGACCCTTAATCACGCCATAACCAATACGAAGTTGATCGCGTAACGAACACCAATTGTTATTCTCGTCGGGCTTTTTCGCGTGATAGCCAAAATAACTGCTACATAAAAACTTCCATTCGCGCCGTTTGAGTTTTTTGCTATCAATACGCTGCTGAATCTCTTGTTCAACCCGGTTATAAAGCGAATCATCCTCCAGCAGAACCGGAAATGCCGCATCGGGATCGCTATCAGCCAGGCCCGCAAATATCAGTTGCCAGTCGTACCTCGTTAGCACTTTCAACTGGCGAAGCGCAGTGATCGCTTTAAGTCGTTTTGTCAGCGGAGGGACTGTCGTGCGCTCGCTTTTCTCCATTTTGACGGACAGATATTGCTCTGCAGCCCTGAGCTTAGGGAAATCGCCAAAAGCAGCCGCTTCCGTGTCAATATGCCGTTTAACGGTGGCAGCAATATCTGACGATAAGCGAGATAACGCGGAGATCATAACGGCATCTCCAACTGACATTTTTCGGTTGTAGGTACGGTAACGCTACCCACATCAACTGCCGCCTTATCATGTTCATCTTTCAGACCAAAGAACTGCATGCGCAATTCAACGCGACGGCTGGCCTCTTTACTCTCTTTAGCGTTGTTAAACGAAACACCGCCCGCAAGGAAGAGCTTACGGATCTGCTCCTGCTGCAAGGGCGTTATCTGCTGTTGCAGGCGGCTACGGCTGTCGAGCAGGCTACACATTACCCATTCTGAGCGCTGCAACGAAAGATGCAGGTTATACAGATAGGAACCGTCGGTATCAGTAAAACCTTCAATGACAATCTGTTTAAACCATTTTTGCCCTTCCTCGCTGTTTGCCGCTTCCAGCACCAGCGGCACAACATCCTGTAGCGCTTTCTGTCCGTCAGCATTCAGGAAAAAGCGATTGTGGTCGAAGCGGCCCGCTTCTCCAAAACTGATGCGGTTATCACGGCAATCAACGACAATGGTTTTATTGAGATTGCGGGCGTGCAGCTCTAAACGCTCACACAGACGGGTAATATCTTGTCCACGCAGTTTCTCACCTTGTTCTACCCGCTGGATCCGTTGTGTTACTGAGCTTAATGAAGCCACCATAACGACCAGAAACAGCACCATCATGGCCGTCATCAGGTCCGCATAGGAAATCCAGAAGGGTTTCTCTGCCTCATCCGAACGCCGGGGCTTAATACGAAATGTTTGACCGAACATGATTCAGCCCCCTTTACGCCGGCACTTTAGAAAGCACTTCTTCAAGGTTTTCAATACTTTCACTAAGCTCGTCAATACCGCTTCCCAGACGTTTAACAGCGCTGTCTAAATTCGCGTCCAGCGCCCCTAACGTGGCGTCGAGGCTTGTTTTCATGCTGTCTGAGAATTGGTTGAACCCATTAGCCAGCACTTGTCCTGCGTTTTCGAGGAACTCTTTTGCTTCGCGATTATAGTCATGCAATCCTTCATTGTGCTGTTTCAGCTCTTTGAGGAATTGGCTACGCGCTTCCAGCTCAGATTGCGCATTGGCAATGACACCTTCCAGTAGCGTAATGGATTTCGCCACCGCTTCGCGGTTATTACGATAATCCGCCACCACGGAACTCAGCGCCTGGCTGGCCTGGCTTAACGTATTGCCTGCACCTTGCGCTTTAGTAAGTACATCAGCGGTAAGAAGATTTGCTTCTTTAACTTTGTCTCCTGCCGTTTCAAAACGCTCGGCAGCCAGGCGCATTTTGTCAGCACCGGTGTGCATATCCTGTAAATGGGCGGAAGTCTGCTCTGCCAGTCTGCGCAGCGTGCTTTCCGTCGCCCCCTGCTGTTCATTCAATGCATTCAGCAGCAAGCGGACCTGCTCGTCGAAACCAGCAATGATCTGCTGCGTTTCCTGATGGAGAGATGTCTGAGTATCCTGTTGATGACTGGCCAGTTGCTGTTGTCCCTGTTCAAGTTGCGTAAACAGCGACCCCAGTTTCTCGCCCAGCGCCTCAACGGACGCCGCCATTTGCTTCATGGTTTCACTTTGGCCTTGCTGGGACGTTTGCTGGATAGAGTCGATAAACGCTTTCATCTGTTCAACCATCGCTTTTTCACGCGCTTCGCTATCGGCAAACATTTTTTCCAGCTGCTGTGCCATCCGCTCACCTGCGCCTTCACCTTCTGCACCAATTTTGGCGACGGACGATTGCAGGCTGGCCAGCATATCATTCATCCCGGCTTGCATCGCGACCTGTCCGGATTTCATCTCACTGAGCAACTGTGACATCAGCTCAGCACTGCCCTGACGAGTATCCTCGCTGGCGTTACGCATATCCTGCAACAAACCGGCAAAACCTGATTGCATTGCCTCAATGGCCCCCACAGATTGCCCCATCATCTGGTGCATATTTTCGAACTGCTTGCCGAAGGTATTGTCGAGTTTGGACATAAATGCCGTCAGGACATCCTGCAACATATTCTGTACCTGACCCGACTGATCGCCGCTGGCGGTCTGTACCGCACCAGCAATTTTATCTAACGGGGATTTCAGGCTATTTTCGATGGCTCCACTCACCTGCTCGGCAAACTGCTGGCCGGTATCGCGATAAGTGGAAGATAAGGTGTGCGCTAACTTTTCATTTTCAGCGACCTGGCTTGCCACCAGATTCTGTAGCATATCGCGGAGATCGGTCACCAGGCTGTCTTTAAGCTGCTTAGCCTGGGTAGCACTTTCGTTGCTCGATTTCACCAGTTCGGCAAGGTATTCCTCACCCACACCGGTTTCAAATAGCTGATCAACAGCGGCAGTAAACTGTTCAAGATATTTATAACACTTCGCTATCGACAGCTTTTCCAGCCACGTAACGAAGATGGACGCTGCGATGGCGGTAAACGACCCTAAAAAAGCATAAAGCACATCCCGCAAGAGAGAAGCCACGCTGCTGGTAACTTGCTCGGGCGTACTGGGGTCGAAATGATTTAAACCAATCATCAGCCCATAAAACGTACCGATAATGCCGACCCCTGTCAGAATCCCGGGAAGATGTTTAAAAAATTCAGTGTTAAGCGGAATATCGATTAATTGCTGCTCGGTAAAAAATGCCGCTGCGGGAGCCGTTGCCCGAACATCTTTTAATTTCAGTTCGCCATCGACAAGCATTTTTTGTTGATGGAGTGACTCTGCAAACTCACTCCAGGAGTGGGCCAGTGGCGTCCCGGTAAATAACTCGCTCAGCTTCTGTAGTTTTACTGCCGTTGTCTCATTCTTCCAGTCTGAAATGATCCCTGACTGCTTCTTCAGTTTATTGACAATTTTAATTGCCCGATAAACATACAAAGCAGCAAAAAATGCCAGCGCAATAGCAACGACAATAATAACGACCAGCGGAACCTTTTCAGGTTGCACGGAAGTCAATATAGTTAAAAACGAGTTAAGCCATTCCATTTTTCATCCCGAGTCAACAACAGTTATTTTTTCTGATAGCTACCACAGGCGCTAATAACAAGGGGTTATAGCGCAACAATAAACTGATATGCAGTATTCGAATTCTGAAGAGAGATGACGCAAGCAAAAGGAGTAAACGTCCATAATCCTGTGCCCCACAGCGCCAGACCACCTAATCCTTGAGGCAATCAGATTGTTCTCACAAATCATAACCTGCTGCACAGGGATAACAAGTAGCAAATGGCCAGCCAATATCTTTTTCATGAATAATTAAAAAAATCTAATGGATACAGGTTCGGCCTTAAAAATATATAGTATATAGTCGCATAGCAATACGTAACCTTTATAAATAATTAGTTTATTTATGGTAAACCAATGAAATTATCGCGCCATAAATAATGCCTTGCTTCTGAAAATTATGGTAAGTCTGAACAAACACAACGCAACTGACACGTCCTGTCATTCCTGCTGCCGATAATACAAACCAGAACACTCATAACCGCGGCTCCTTACTATTTAATTCATATGAAAGAGTAAGTTATCGCATCTTCCGTTGATTGATCGCATTGGCTGCGGGAGGTAACATGATTAGGTCGCTTTTTCTTACCGATTAACGTAACACGTCAGTAGCTCCAGGGGCTGGCCTTAACGCGGAAGGCACATGAACAAATCTAACTTTGATTTCCTGAAAGGCGTTAACGACTTTATTTACGCTATCGCCTGTGCAGCGGAAAACAATTATCCGAACGATCCCAACACCACGCTGGTAAAAATGCGCATGTTCGGTGAAGCGACGGCGAAGCATTTAGGGCTGCTACTGGATATTCCCCAATGCGAAAACCAGCATGACCTGCTGCGTGAATTAGGCAAAATAGCTTTTGTTGATGACAACATCCTGTCGGTATTTCATAAATTGCGCCGCATTGGCAATCAGGCCGTCCACGAGTATCACAACGATCTTGATGATGCGCAGATGTGTCTGCGCCTCGGTTTTCGTCTCGCAGTCTGGTATTACCGTCTGGTCACCAAAGATTATGACTTCCCGGTTCCGGTTTTTGTGTTACCGGAACAGAGTAGCGATCTCTATCATCAGGAAGTGCTGACGTTAAAACAGCAGCTGGAACAACAGGCGCAAGAAAAAGCACACAACCAGGCCGAATTAGAGGCCCAGCAGCAAAAGCTGGTGGCACTCAACGGCTATATCGCCATCCTCGAAAGTAAGCAGCAGGAAACTGAAGCCCAATCTCAGGCTCGCGTCGCAGCCCTCGAAGCACAACTGGCAGAAAAAAATGCCGAGCTGGCGAAACAGACCGAGCAAGAGCGCAAGGCCTACCACAAAGAGATCACCGATCAGGCCATCAAACGCACGCTGGATTTGAGCGAAGAAGAGAGCCGCTTTTTGATCGATGCCCAGTTGCGTAAAGCGGGCTGGGAAGCAGACAGCAAAATGCTGCGCTTTTCCAAAGGCGCGCGGCCGGAACCGGGTGTCAACAAAGCAATCGCCGAATGGCCCACCGGTACCGATGAAACGGGAAAACAGGGTTTTGCCGACTACGTATTATTTGTTGGCATGAAACCCATCGCGGTAGTGGAAGCCAAGCGCATCAACACCGATGTCTTCAGTAAACTGAATGAGGCGTATCGCTACAGCAAACGTTTCGATAATGCCCTGCTGCGTAACATTTTACTGGAGCAGTATCCTGCAGATGAAGTGCGGGAAGCGGTACCGGAATATGAAGTCAGTTGGGCGGATACCAGCGGCAGCCAACGCTATAAAATTCCTTTTTGCTACTCCACCAATGGCCGCGAATACCGCGCAACGCTGAAAACCCGCAGCGGCATCTGGTATCGCGATGTCCGCCATACCAGCAACATGTCGAAAGCGCTACCGGAGTGGCATCGCCCGGAAGAACTGATCGCCATGCTGGGCAGCGATCCGCAAAGGCAAAACCAGTGGTTTGCAGATAACCCAAATATGAGCGAGCTGGGGCTGCGCTACTACCAGGAAGATGCCGTTCGCGCCGTTGAAAACGCCATAGTCAATGGGCAGCAAGAGATCCTGCTGGCCATGGCCACCGGCACCGGGAAAACGCGTACCGCCATTGCCATGATGTTCCGCCTGATCCAGTCCCAGCGCTTTAAGCGCGTACTGTTCCTTGTGGATCGCCGCTCGCTGGGTGAACAGGCGCTGGGCGCCTTTGAAGACACGCGCATCAACGGTGATACTTTTAACAGCATTTTCGACATCAAAGGGCTGACGGATAAATTTCCGGAAGACAGCACCAAAATTCACGTTGCGACCGTCCAGTCGCTGGTTAAACGCACTCTGCAATCCGATGAGGCAATGCCGGTGGCACGCTACGACTGCATTGTGGTCGACGAAGCGCACCGTGGCTATATCCTTGATAAAGAGCAGACCGAGGGCGAGCTACAGTTCCGCAGCCAGCTGGAGTATGTGTCGGCTTACCGCCGCATCCTCGATCATTTTGACGCGGTGAAAATCGCCCTGACCGCCACGCCAGCACGCCATACGGTAGATATCTTCGGCGAGCCGGTTTACCGCTACACCTACCGCACGGCGGTGATCGACGGGTATCTGATCGACCAGGATCCACCCATCAAGATCACCACCCGCAATGCGCAAGACGGTGTTTATCTGTCGAAGGGTGAAGAGATCATTCGCGTGACGCCACAGGGTGAGATGATCAACGACACGCTGGCTGACGATCAGGATTTTGAAGTCGCAGATTTCAACCGTACGCTGTTGATCCCCGGTTTCAATACCGCCGTCTGCGAAGAGTTAACCAAACACCTCGATCCGACCGGCAAGCAAAAAACGCTGGTATTCTGCGTCACCAACGAGCATGCCGATATGGTCGTCAATGAGCTGCGCACCGCCTTCAAAAAGAAATATCCGCAACTGGAGCATGACGCGATCATCAAGATCACCGGTGATTCCGATAAAGATGCGAAGAAAGTGCAGTCCCTGATCACCCGTTTTAATAAGGAGCGGCTACCGAACATTGTGGTGACGGTTGATTTGCTGACTACCGGCGTCGATATCCCGTCAATCTGCAATATCGTCTTTCTGCGCAAGGTGAGAAGCCGCATTCTCTACGAGCAGATGAAAGGCCGCGCCACCCGTTTATGCCCGGCAGTAGATAAGATCCGCTTTAAGATTTTCGACTGCGTCGATATCTACAGCACGCTGGAAAGCGTCGATACCATGCGCCCGGTGGTGATGCGCCCAAGCGTAGAATTGCAAACGCTGGTGAACGAAATTACCGACTCGGAAACCTATAAAGTGACCGAAGCCGATGGCCGCAGCTTTGCCGAGCACAGCCACGAACAGCTCGTCGCCAAGCTGCAACGGATCATTGGCCTGGCAACTTATAACCGCGACCGCAGCGCCGGCATCGATAAGCAGGTACGTCGTCTGGATGAATTATGTCTGGATGCCGCAGGCGTCAGCTTTAACAAGCTGGCTTCGCATCTGCGTGAAAAAGGCCCGCACTGGAGTGCCGAGGTGTTCAATAAACTCCCCACCCTGATTGCGCGTCTGGAGAAACTCAAACTCGACATCAACGAACTGCGCGAGCGCCCGATCTTCCTTGATATTCCGGATGAGGTGATCAACGTCGAGCCGGTTTACGGCGCTTACCATAATGCGGAAGATTTCCTCGAAGCCTTTGATGATCTGGTCAAGCGCTCTCCCAATGCACAGCCCGCGTTGCAGGCAGTGATTGCCCGCCCGCGCGATCTCACCCGTAAAGGGCTGGTGGAGTTGCAGGAGTGGTTTGACAGCCAGTATTTCGAAGAGTCTTCCCTGCGCAGCGCGTGGAAAGAGACGCGTAACGAGGATATCGCCGCCCGGCTGATCGGCCATATTCGCCGTGCGGCAGTGGGCGATGCGCTGAAGCCGTTTGATCTGCGTGTTGATCATGCCCTGGCGCGCATCAAAGGCGAAAACGACTGGAGCAGCGAACAGCTGAAGTGGCTGGATCGCTTAGCTACCGCGCTGAAAGATAAAGTGGTGCTCGACGACGACTCGTTTAAAACCGGCAACCTTCACCGCTTCGGCGGCAAAGCCGTGTCGCAGCGCGTGTTTGAGGACGACCTCGACGGCGTGCTGGCGAAATTCAGTGATTACATCTGGGACGAACCCGCCTGACGCGTTAGAATCCCCGGCAATTTCTTCTTCTGCGGCCCGTTCAGGGCCGCTGCTTTTACACGGAACCTGTGATGAACAATAACGATCTGGTCGCTAAACTCTGGAAACTCTGTGACAACCTGCGTGACGGCGGCGTTTCCTATCAGAACTATGTTAACGAACTGGCTTCACTGCTGTTTCTGAAAATGTGTAAAGAGACCGGCCAGGAAGCCGAGTATCTGCCTGCTGGCTACCGCTGGGACGATTTGAAAGCGCGTATCGGCCAGGAGCAATTGCAGTTCTACCGTAAACTGCTGGTGGAATTAGGCCAGGACGAGAAAAACCTTGTACAGGCGATTTTCCACAACGTCAGCACCACCATTGAGCAACCGAAGCAGCTGACCGAACTGGTGAGCTATATGGATGCGCTGGACTGGTATAACGGCAGCAAGGGCAAATCCCGCGACGACTTTGGCGATATGTACGAAGGGCTGTTGCAAAAGAACGCCAACGAAACCAAATCCGGCGCGGGCCAGTACTTCACGCCACGCCCGCTGATCAAGACCATTATTCATCTGTTAAAACCGCAGCCGCGCGAAGTGGTGCAGGATCCGGCAGCCGGTACCGCAGGCTTTTTAATCGAAGCGGATCGCTACGTTAAATCGCAGACCAACGATCTGGAAGATCTTGATACCGACACCCAGGATTTTCAGATCCGCAAAGCCTTTGTCGGCCTTGAACTGGTGCCCGGCACCCGTCGGCTGGCGCTGATGAACTGCCTGCTGCACGACATTGAAGGCAACCTCGATCACGGTGGCGCAATTCGCCTCGGTAACACGCTGGGCAGCGATGGGGAAAACCTGCCGCCGGCGCATATCGTGGCAACCAACCCACCGTTTGGCAGCGCGGCGGGCACCAACATCACCCGTACCTTTGTTCACCCGACCAGCAACAAACAGCTCTGCTTTATGCAGCACATTATTGAAACCCTGCATCCGGGCGGTCGCGCAGCGGTGGTAGTGCCGGATAACGTGTTGTTTGAAGGCGGTAAAGGCACCGAGATCCGCCGCGATCTGATGGACAAGTGCCGTCTGCACACCATTCTGCGTCTGCCGACCGGTATCTTTTACGCTCAGGGCGTGAAAACCAACGTGCTGTTCTTTACCAAAGGCACGAAGGCAAACCCTAATCAGGATAAGAACTGCACCGACGACGTCTGGGTGTACGATTTGCGGACCAATATGCCGAGCTTTGGTAAGCGCACGCCGTTTGGCGATCAGCATCTGCAACCGTTTGAGCAGGTGTTCGGTGACGATCCGCACGGCCTCAGCCCGCGCACCGAAGGCGAGTGGAGTTTTAATGCCGAAGAGAGCGAAATCGCCGACAGCGAAGAGAACAAAAACACCGATCAGCATCTCGCGACCAGCCGCTGGCGCAAGTTCAGCCGCGAGTGGATCCGCACTGCCAAGTCGGACTCACTGGATATCTCCTGGCTGAAAGATAAAGACAGCATTGATGCCGACAGCCTGCCGGAGCCCGATGTGCTTGCTGCCGAGGCGATGACCGAACTGGTGCAGGCGTTGGGCGAGCTGGATGCCCTGATGCGCGAGCTGGGCGCAGGCGATGAAGCCGATGCGCAGCGTCAGTTGCTGGAAGAAGCATTTGGTGAGGTGAAGGCATGAGCGCGGGGAAATTGCCGGAGGGTTGGGCTGAAACTCAGTTAGGCAATGTTGTCGAGTATGGTAAAGTGGCAAAAAGAACTCTTTCTGACGTTAAGCAAGAAACATGGGTTTTAGAACTTGAAGATATAGAAAAAGACTCATCAAAATTATTAGGCAAAACCAGAGCGCATCAAAGACCATTCAAAAGTACGAAAAATAGCTTCCAAAAAGGTGACGTTCTTTACGGAAAACTTCGCCCATATCTCAACAAAATCATTGTCGCTGACGAGGATGGCGTTTGTACAACAGAAATTGTTCCTATTAATGCAGAGCCATTTTGCTTCAATAAATATATTTTTTACTGGCTTAAAAGCTCGTCCTTTTTGCATTACGTTGATGAAGTTAGCTATGGCGTAAATATGCCTCGCTTAGGCACTGCTGACGGGCTAAAAGCTCCACTTCGTTTAGCACCACTTGCCGAACAAAAAATCATCGCTGAAAAACTCGATACGCTGCTGGCGCAGGTAGACAGCACCAAAGCACGTCTTGAGCAAATCCCGAAAATCCTGAAACGTTTTCGTCAGGCTGTTTTAGACACAGCTGTAAATGGAAAACTTACAGAAGATATTAGACCTTCATTTGAACCATGGCTGAAATTGCCTGTAAAATCGGTTTTTAAATGTATTGATGGCGATCGAGGACCAAATTATCCGAAAAAAAATGATTACAAAGAAAATGGTGATTGTTTATTTCTTTCGACTAAAAATGTACGACCTTTTGGATTCAATTTTGCTGAAACTGTTTTCATAAGCAAAGAAAAAGATAGTTCTTTAAAAAATGGGAAGCTTGAAGTAGATGATTTAATAATTACTACGCGTGGTACGCTGGGGAATATTGCCTCATATGATAAAACAGTACCCTTCGCGAACGTGAGAATAAACTCTGGCATGTTAATCTTAAGGAAGATAAATAGAGAGCATTGTAATGATTTTCTCAAAATAGCTATCGCCTCTCCTTATTTCCAAAGGGAAATATTGCGTAAAAAATCAGGTTCCGCCCAACCCCAGCTGCCAGCGAACATTCTTAAAGAATTTCTTATACCTATTCCCTCAGTTGCTGAACAACACGAGATCGTGCGCCGTGTCGAACAACTCTTCGCTTACGCCGACACTATTGAAAAGCAGGTCAACGCTGCGCTTGCCCGCGTGAACAACCTCACACAGTCTATCCTGGCGAAGGCGTTTCGCGGTGAGCTTACCGCTCAGTGGCGTGCTGAAAACCCGGATCTGATCTCCGGGGAAAATAGCGCGGCTGCATTGCTGGAAAAAATTAAAGCCGAACGCGCAGCCAGAGGGGGTAAAAAGGCATCGCGTAAAAAGGCATAACTCTCTTTATTATTTGCGCACGGTTAACGCCGTGCGTTTTTATTTTTTGGGTATTTTAAAATGCGTTTAAAATATTTTATGCGCGTTTTATTGATTATTCCGGATGGTGCCGATTATTGTCTGTTTTTTTCTGGACTTTTATTTTTGTCATGGTTATTTTTACAGCTGTTTTTTAGCGCGGTGGGGATGTGCGGCAACACACCCGCACCGCTGATCACAATCACTATTTACGAGGAATAGTAATTATGACTGACGTGGATTGTATTGCAGTTTGTGAGAATGAAAAAGCCCGTTCGGTAACGTACCGTCATTTAACCGTGAGTTATGCGGGTCGTCACAGGGATAATGTTTATACCCCGGCGGTGATTATGAAGGGGTTATGGCTGGAGGCGGCGGGTTTTACTATGGGTGCGAAAGTCGATGTACAGGTGATGCGGGGCTGTATTTTGCTGACCACCCGGCAACCGCTGAAAGAGCCGGAAATAAAAACATCATTAGAGCTGGCAGCCCTGTTAGCGGCGGGTAAATCGATCACAGCCTGAAAACAGCGCTCCCGGTTCTGGCCGGGAGCGATTAATTTCGGGGTGCACAACAAAATTAGTTTACCGGTCGGAAGATTTTTTTCAACGGTACCAGCAGTTTCGTGTCGATATCTACCTTCTCGTAATTTTCAATTAGCGCACGTACCAGATCGTCCAGCGTCCAGAGCATCAGCGGTATCGTTGAGCGGTCCGCTTCATAGCGCGCCTCTTTGGTAAACCCGCCGGTGCTGACATATAGCCCGCGATCCTCTTTATGCCGCCCGCCAATAAAGCTGCGGATCTGCTGGCTACCCATCTGCTCGCGACGATGTTTTACTTCGACGATAATGCGTGGGTTTTCAAAACCAAAACCATCGGGCGACGCAATAATATCCTTCCCGCGATCGGCTCCGGCCGGAGAGACCTGGGTTTTATATTTCATGCCGCGTAAAACACCCGCCACCAGGTTTTGCATGTCATCCCAGTCCAGAGAATTAATCCGGTCTTTAATCGCTTCAAAAGCCAGGCTTTCCATATCCCGTAAGGGATCGGATAACACCTCTTCGTCTTCGGCCAGAAGCGGTTGCTGCGCCAGCACTTCAGCGGCAGGCTTTTTGTCTTCGAGCAATTCCTTAGCGGCACTATCCGGCAGCATAAACACCGTTAAAGTTGAGCCCAGCGTATTTTTGGTGGCGGTGGATAACCGGTCGCGCTCGATTTCTTGCGCATTCCATTTCACCTGGCGGGCAATGCCCATCCCCTCTTCCTGCCATTCCGGGTGATACTGGAAATCAGAGGTAATTTTGCCCAGCAAATAAGTACGGTTAGCGGGAGAATAAGTAATCACCCAATCGCCTTTCTTAATTTCGTTCACAAAGCGCCAGATCTGCGAAGCCCCAGAGCGCACCGTACCCGGTTTACTTAACGGATCGACCTCCTGATATAGCGCCGTCAATTGCGCCCGCGACAGACCCGGTTTAACTAACGGCGCAAGCTGAGACCAGCCGATGCCAACGATTTGTTTATCGCGAAAGTCATCATAGAGCTTTCCCGCATCCCCACGGATCATCCACATTTTGTTATCCATAACTGTCCCCTGATCAATATAAGGAATTGCGCCGGTCTCTAAACCAGCTCTGCTGGCCTGTCTGAATCCGACACGGTATTTTGCCGTTAAAACAACCCCGCCTTAGGGCGGGGCATCTCTGTTTTACTGCTGCTGAATTTCCACCAGCACATCCGTTGGCCAGCGCTCCTCTTTATTGCTGACCCGGGCTTGTTCCAGCGAACGCGCCATATTGAAGATCTGATCCTCTACTTCAGCCATAAAGTTATAACTGTCGGGGCGGAACTGAATGGACCAGTACCCCATTCCCTGATCGAAACGGATCTTCAGCGCTTTGCCGTTATCAAACTCCACCAGCAACTTACGATGATGAGGAATATCCCGGTTGGAGTAATTCAGCGTGACATCAACCGGCTTGCCCATCAGCGTGGTAAACCACTGCTCTGCAAAACCCTGGAAATCATCTTCGTTTGCCCAGTCGTGTGCCGCCTTGAAGCCCGGTTTCTCTTTCGCTTTGAACAGCGTATTGATGGCGACCTGCGCATGGCCGCTCAGACGCGGTTTCAACTGATTCATAATCGAACCCAGTAATACCAGCGCCGCCGGGTTCTGAATATAGCGGTCGGTGTAGTAGACACGCGTTATCTGATTGTTTTTCAGCAGCGCAGCAGTCTCTTCATTGGCTTTTTCCAGCTCGGCCCAGAAGCGGCGACCAAACTGCGCAATCGGGCCATTCAGTTCAGTAGAGAGGGAAAGATCTTTTACCCGCTCGCCTGCCGGTTCGCTCCAGCGTGCCAGATCCACCGCGTCCAGCTCGACCGGCGCAAATGTCTGCGAACGCACAACCAGGGCCTGCGTTTGGTGCCAGTCAGAACCAGGAATGGCCGCTTGCATGTCACGCGTTGCCAGCGTTATAACGCTCTCGCCACGCAGCAACTGAGCGATAACAGGCACCGTCAACGCTACCTTGTTGCAGCAAATTCGTATGCCCGTCGCGGCAAACTGAGCCAGCTCGCCCAACACGTCGGCATCGGTAATACCGGCCGGGATCACCAGCGTCACATCCAGATTATCGGTCAACCGGTAACGCAGGATCGCCCTGCGGAACTCGCTGGCATACAGATCCCACTCACTGAGCGGCTCGTTGAGCCACACCGTCAATGATGTGGCACCTTCATTGATCACGCGCCGAATGGCATCTTCTATGCTGCCGGGGCAATATTGCGCATCTACCAACGACAGTTTTTCCTCTTCCGGCAAACCAATATAGTGTGTGAAATCCTCACCCAACCAGGCCAGCGCCGCTTTACGATCCAGCGCATCGTGATCGTGACGGGTTTGCGAATCGAGCAGGCACTCACTGCAGGCTGTATCGCAATGGCTACAGCCGAGCTGTTTCACCATGCCTCTCAGCAGAGCATCAATATGTAATGGCGCGCTGGAGGCAAAACCGGCCCCGCCACTAATCACGTCATACAACTGGATGGCCAGTACAGACTGTTCGTTATCCAGTTTCACCGGGCGAATGGAATAACCCAGCTCCGCGGCGGAAACCCCCAGCACACCGGCCAGTGCGCGACGCAAAGCGACGGCCAGCGTCATTGCAACGCTGCGACCTTCGTCGGAACCATCCGGAATATACTCGCCGCTCTGCGGGCGCCTGAGGATAAGCTCAAACACATCCGTCTGCGCTACGGCACCCAGTGTCACTTTGGTTCTCAATGCTGTGGAACCCGGGCAGATCAGGCGATGGTTCTGGCTATCACGATCTCCCTTACCCGGGCGTGGCGGATAGTGGGCTTCCATCGATTTTGGCGCATCAGTTTCGTTAATCATCGACTCCGCGCGACCACAAATCATGCACAGCGCATAACCATGTCCACCTTCACCCATACTTTGCTGGAATACACGACCATCAGGCCCGGACGCCATAAACCCGGTTAGCGGATTCGGCAATGGTACACGTTCTGCCTGTACAAACACCCACGCGGGTACCACGGGGATGAACTTCATCGTTTCGATGTTGTTGGTTACCGGATAGTAGGCATCGGTCACAAAGCCCGCTGGTTGCAATACCTGGCGTTTGTTTGCAGAAATAATCCGCTCGCCGCAGGCAGCATTGGTACAAAACAGTTCGCCCTGCCCGCTGATTCCCTCTCCATACCCCAGCGTCCCGCATTTATGGCAACGCCAGGCAACATCCAGCCGCTGAGGTTCATTGGTATCTGCGTTCAGGTTATGCCAGTGCAGCGAGACACCGGCGGAGCGGAACACGCGGCCATCGAGAATAATTTCTGCACCCGGCGCGTACTCACGGATCGCCACGCCCAGGTTGCGTGAAGGCAGCCCTTTATAGCGCGAGACGTTGTCTTCACGATCGCTCTTATCACGGCTTCTGAATGTTTTCTCACGGATGTAATCTTCCATGTTGAAGTTATCAAAGGTGACAACATCGGTAGGGAAGCCATAGCCAGGCAGGAATGTTCTCGCCGCCAGATCACGCAACAGATACTCGCCGCAGTGTCGTTTTTTCTCCATCTCCAGGCGCTTACGATACGGTGTATCGGGCTGAGACTCGCGTTCCTGCCGCGAAAGATCCTGGAAAATATCAAGCCAGCGTTTCTGTAGGGAAGAAATGGACCCGAGCGTATTTCGGCGCAGATTGTCGGGGCTGACACCGTGTAGCGCAGTGCCTTTTACTAACTGTTCCAGTGCGCCATCGACCGGTAAGGTAGTACGCTCCAGCCAGACTTTAAAGCGATTACAGATGGATTGTTCATGCTCTTCGCCAAAGAACCACTGGCTGTTGAGATTGGTGCGCTCTTTTTCCGTTTCCCCGATCACGTGACACAGGAATTCTGAGAGCAGCAGCGAATTAACATGCCGCTGCACCAGACGTTCAGAATTCATAGCCACCATCGGCGCCGGGATCGTCGTCTCAAACGGCCAGAGCGTATTAGCAAATACCTGCTGATCGTGTGGGTTACCCTTACACAGGGTATAAGAGATGGCGCGCGATTCCTTACTACGGCCCGCGCGACCGGCACGCTGTAAGTAGTTGGCGGGGTGCGGCGGCACGTTATTCATCACCACGGCAGAGATACCACCAATATCTACGCCCATTTCCATGGTGGTTGAGCAGTTGAGAACGTTAATGCCGCCCTCTTTAAACATCGTTTCGTACTCTTCCAGGCGTTCAGCAGACTGCTGCGCCGAGTGTTCTGCGGTGCGGTAGTAGAAGCCGCCTTCAATAGCCCGGTCGTTAATATTGGTCCACAAGTTCTGTGAGCGCAGCTTTTGCACCAGATCGTCTGCCGCACTTTGCTGTCTGATTTTGCTAATGCCGTTATCGTAATCATCCTGCGAACGGTCAAAATGCCAGACCTCCGGCAACATTACCGGCTCCGCGTGATACGACAGCCGTTGTGTATCGCTCAGGTTGTCAAAATCGATATGCGTCGGCAGGTAAGGCGTTAAGCCTTTGAAAGCCGTGTCCAGTAATTTATTAGTTACCGGGCAAATATACGCTTTTGTCACCAACGAGAAAGTCATATGCTCGCGCGGCAAGTAAAAGCGGTTACCATCCGAACGTAACACAGCAAGATTCCCGGAAAGCGCCTTCCAGGCCGCTTTCAACCAGGCATTCACCAAATCGATATCAGCCGTTCTCTTCACATTCAGCCCGGCGCCCAGCAGCAAAAGCTTGATCAGCCGCTGCGACACATTGCCATGGCGAATCTGCGGCCAGCGCTTGATCTGATATTCGTCATGCTCATCTGATTCAGGGCTGCGCAAGGAACGCGGCGCAAAACGGCTACCAATCCACTGCCGCCAGTCATCTTCCAACTGAATATAGCTGCCTTCGCGAACATAAAAATCGAGGGATATTTTGAGGAAATCCTGCCAATCCTGGAGTGACAACCCCTTTTCCTGCCAGTGGTCAGGAACAATCTGCGCCTTATCAAGCCCCTGATAACCGATCTTCACCAGTCCCTGGGTTTCAAGGCTGTTGGAACGTTTAGGACGACGCATAAACTCGCGAAATAACAGCATTTCCGATAATTTCACCGGGCCATCATGCTCGCGAAAAATTTCCGGTTTGTGGTATTTGTTGTAACGCAGGATCGGACCTTTGATATCAAAGGTTTTTTGTAACTCGCCAACCATCTCTCGCCAGCTGAGTGACACCAACGGCGCACTTACTTTTTCGCCCAATGCCTGTTTCAGACGCTGTTCAAAACGCAGCGCTTTTTCCTCCGCTTCTGCCGCCTCACCCGGCATGCCCATATCACGGTACTCTTTTGCTTCTTTGCGGGCTTTATCGGCCAGTTCACGGAATTTCTGCGGATCAATATCGGCAGCAACAACATCGCCTGTCGACTGTTGTTTCTGATACCACGACAGGATTTCAACCACACTGCCGCGCAGCCGGTTACGTTCGGCTTCTTGCTGCATGCGCACTGCCATTCGCGCAGTGCCCTGGCGACTATCGGTAAAGGTAATTAAGCGTCGACCGCGCCCCGGTAGAGTTTGTTGACCATCACCTTTTTCATTTTTCCCGGCAAAATCCGGACAGTACTCAAGCACCGTAGGAACAATATGCGTGACATAAAACGGGCTCCCCAGGATAGCACGTCGGAAAGGTGATATTCCTTTTACGCCCCGGTAGCCGCAACCCTGGGCGCTACAGACCTGATCGATGTCGTTTATGGCAAGAGAAATGCTGTTATCGTGCACGACACCGATACTGTGCGTTTGACGATCAAGACGTTGAAGCGTGTAGCCAGCGGCTTCATTATGTTCCGCCGCGATAATGTGCGGAGTCTTGATGACAATCTCTTTTTCGGCTTTTTCAGCAACCGGCTCAATCTCCTCCGGCATATCGTCCTGCAGAGAGAACTCGTCACCACCTTTATTTTCCCATTGGACAAGCCTGCCCCTTTTTTCTCGGGCCAGCAGATGGGGTTCATTACACTCATTACAAAATGCCAGTTCAAATACCGGGCTACCGCATGCGCAATTCTGCCGTTGGTTTACATAGACATAGCCAAATGGCCAGTTCTTCTCCAGAGCCGTGCCGTGCTTCGCCGCGCAGTGTTTGTCAGCACAGGCCCAGAGTCCCTGTGTATTTCGCTGGAAAATATGCGCCCTGACCTTGAGAAAAGCGGGATCCTGTTCATTGGGACGTGTACCGGAACAGAGATCAATCCAGCGTAAAGTGTCCTGCTGGCTATAGCGTTGTTTAGTCAGTTCATTAAGGCGCGCGGTCAACGCATCCAGTTTCATTGCCCGCTGGCTAACCAGCATTTCACGTAAGTGACGCGCTTCCGGTGAGTGAGTTAATGCGCTATAGCGCTCCGAGCTAACCTCTTTTTCGCCAGCATCAGGAATAGCTTCGAGCACATCCAGAGAAACAGCGCGATTCAGGCTAGCCTCAAGTTCAGGCACAATGCGTTTGCCTCCCAGCACATCAATCTGTTCCAGTGGCACGCCAGAAAGCTCAGACAAGAATTTTTTCAGCTGCTTTTCTGCATCGCTACCGGCAATGGTTGCCGATGTTGCAACAAACCGGACATCCCTCGGCGTAACACCAAAGGCATTCATTACGCGACGCAACTGCAACGCCAGTTCGGCAGCCTGCGAACCAACATAGGTGTGTGCTTCGTCCAGCACGATCCAGCGTAATGATTTTTGCGCTTTAGATTGCTGAATAATGGGCGCATCAACCTGGCGAACCATCATGTATTCCAGCATGGTGCCATTGGTAACCAGAATAGGTGCAGGTTCTTCGCGCATCTTCTCACGCGAAAGCACTTCATTTGGCTTTTTCTCTTGCTCGCTTTTGACGGCCGCATGTTTCTCTTTGGTGTTGCCGTTATACAGGCAATAGCGAATTCCCGTCCCGAAGCTGCGCGTCCAGGCATCAAGGCGTTCGCGCTGGGAATTAATCAGCGCGTTCAATGGATAGAGGAACAGCGCCCGCACGCCCACCAGCGGCTTATTACCGTTCCCACGTAGTTCCCGGTAGAGATCTTCCAGAACCGGCACCATAAAACACTCGGTCTTACCGGAGCCTGTACCACTGGTCACCACAATAGAATGCTTCTGCTCAAGCAACGCTTTCCAACTGGCCAACTGATGTGTAAAAGGCTTCCAGCTTGCGCCAAAACGATAGCGGCCATTTTCCTCGCTATCCAGAGAAGCGACGACTTCTTTACTCAGCAACGTTTTTTCCGTTGCCAGCTGGCACATCGTGAAAGCGGACTCTTCCCAACCAAAGGTTTGCTCGAAAACCGGCGATGCGAGAAATGAACCTTCCGCACCGCATTCTGCTGCCATTTGCTGTGCAAGATGCTCACGCAACTGGGGATTGGTAATACTCAATATACTGAGTGTCGCTTCCGTTGAGCGAGAGAGTGATTGTTCAATGAGTGTCGAAAAATAGCGTGTAGTCATTTTTATTTTTCCGTAACGTTACGCAGCAAGCAGTACTGGAACAAAGCGTTAAACCAGCGAGAGTCAAAGTCTCTCACCTGCCGTAAGAAAAATACGGCGCCAGGTTCATTGCCAAAAACGCTGGTAAAGGTGGTTTTGCCGCTGGCTACTGCGGCGGCAAACACCGGCAGCCATGCAACGGCATAGCGAAAATGTGTATCGGAAGAGATTTCAATAATGGGATCGGCTTGCGACTGGATCCAGCGAGAGAGACGTGGGCCGCCATATTCCGGCCAGCGGGATTCTCCGTGTTCACGAAGTAACTCCTGATACCAACCCTGAATAATCTCTTTCATGACCGGTTGTGGGAAAAGCCTCGGGGCCTTTCCCTCGCTTAACCAGCTATGCACATCGCTGGCATAGGTAGGAAAGATCATTCCCAACCTTTGATACATTTTATTCAGGAAATTACTCTGCATTTCTATAGATGCGCCTTTGCTCACCATAAAGGCCTGCATTTTTGCTGCTGCATTTTTTATTTGCTGTATCGGTAAGAACTCCCAAAACACGGGGAATTCAGATTCGATTCGTCCAAGATATTCGGCCGACATTTCAAATTTGAACAAGGAGAGCGTTAGTGCCTGAGGATGCTGAAATAACGCACGCCAGACCTCGAAGGTGGCCAGAGGTAAATAACTGAACTGGCTGTAAAGATTTTGCAGGAATTGCCAGCCAGAATGCGCCGGATCGTTCGCCATCTGATCCAGAACCAAGGAAATGGTATTAACCTCAGCACCAGGTTTGAAAAGCTGAGTGGCTTTTTGCAAGGAGTGAATCGTACCGGCTTCCGCTTCTGGCAACTGTTCACCACGAATAAAACAGGGACGGAATGCAGTTTCTTCGCCAGGTTTCGGCAGAACCAGCCAGGGGGCGTTTTTACTTACAATTGAGCCCAGCTCAAATTCACCGACCGGGACACCTTCACTCATTCTTGATGTCAGAGGAATGGATTTTCGCTCTGGTTCGCTCAGCAACATGATAACTGGCGAAGGCACTTTCCCTGATGCATTGTGAATCGAGTTGGAACGCAGTATCTGTGAGGCCGGATCATATTCCAGGCTGTATTTGTAGCGCCGGATTTGCCAGTTGCCGGTACCGCCTACGCCGCTAATCCGCATATCCACAATCTGATCAATCCCTGAACCGAGGGAAAGTAAGTTCTCAATATGCTCTTTCAGGCTGTAAAGATTAATTTCAAGCGGGCGTTCACTGGCGTTATAACGCCATTCATGCCATGCCTGCTGCCCACTGTTGGAACGCAAGCGTAGTTCCAGGGTAAAGCGGGTCGGTTCTCCATTTTTGCCAAACAGGAACACTCGAGAGCCCAGCAAATCGGTAATGGTGATATTTTTTGCCAGCGGCCGACCTTCGGCATCAAAAGCAAGACAGCCACTTGAGGGAAAAGGCATAACAATCCCAACGGGCGCTTCCATCAAGCTTGGGGTAACCTGCAATTGTACTGATGAGGGCGGTACCCCTTCCGCTTTGATCAAAATTTCCGTTCTGTTCCCGGAACGCTTACGGCCTATTTCAAGTGTTTTGTCCTTTAACGCATACCAACATTTGTGCTGCGTCGAGATAGCAATGATTCCTTCGTTTGCACGCTCACCGCTCTTAATTTCAACCTGAAAATCCGCAGGTAATATGCCAATTTTGCGACGCAGTAACGTTTCATTGTTCTCATTGCGGATGGACAAAAAATGCGTCCCCATGGTGTCATGCAACTCGCACACATCAATATCTTTACCGCTCAAAAAACGCCTGTAGCGAACTTCAGGTACCCCCATTTTTCGCATAACTCGTGGAGTGCCAAGAAACACCTCTTCAGGAAAGGTCGTCCAGTTCAGACGCTTACCTTGTAACTCCAGACCTGGCAGGCGCACCTGCTCCAGCCCCGCACGTATGCGATAGGTTTCCTCACCCTCAATGAGGATATCCTGCCCTCCTTGCACCACTAAAGCAGGGTAGCCGAAAGCCCGGCAGGTAAAATCAGAGGGGGTATTTTCAGCAGACATCGTCCCACCTTCCGGCAGAATGATTAGCATGTCGCTACTGCGGACACTGCATGAGGCAATCCCTTGCAAGGACCAGTCATCACCCTGACGCACAAAGACAAGAGGAACATCGCCAACCGGGATTTCACTCTCAGCAATATTGACAATGCCAATAATCACCCCACCAGCCCGGGCGACCAGAGACAATGTGGTGGCAGGACGACGCCGGTGAAAACGAACATCACTTTTGCGCAGCCGTAATCTGGCTTGCATATGCTCAAGCGTGGCGTAAGCGCTTCCCAGGCTGACCATGTCTTCCCCGTCTTCACACACTGCCAGTTCAAAGCGAGTAGTCGAAGGTTCACTCAATAATGGAAAAACCATTTCTTCCGGCAGTGAAATGTAGGTATGTAAGGCATCGGGCTTTTGCTCTGACCAGGAAAAAAAGCATTCAATAATCTTACTTTTGCGCTGCCGGGGCTTATTTTCCACCGATGCAGTGCGAAGCAAGCCGTTGAGAAAGCTGGTTCCCGTATCATCGTCAAGGGGGATGGGAAAACTGTCGCGCCATTTAGGGTGTACGCGCTCAAGCTCTTTAACCGGTTCAGCATGGGTGCTGAGCTCATAGAGTTGCACCAACGAAATGAGTTGTTCAGCCATCCGGGCGATGAATTCTATGGATGTGTCTTCCCGAAATCCTTGAGGAAGCGATGATTTTTCAACCATCATTTGAACCAACATCGACGTTGAGTAACCCAGCGATGAGGCCTGTTCGTATTGATTAAGAATACGGGAAAAAACAGACTGGAAGCGGCTATCCGTTTCTTTCAGCAGCTTGAAAGGCAGACCACCTTCACTGAAAAGTGACCCCAGAAAATTACGACGTTCCGATTCATAAAAACGAATTGGACGTTCCCAAAAACCTTCCAATCCTTTTGGTACGACCAAACCTAATTCCGAATGAGACAGACTAATATTCAGGGCTGCATGAATAGGATCCCAGCTCCATTTGCAGTCGCGCCCGTAGTCCCGGCGATACCATTCGGAGCAAAAAAGGGTAAAACAGGCTGCATAACCTTTATCGTTTTTTAGTTTTTCTGGCTGCCCTATTTCCCGAAGAAGCCGTTTCAGATCGGCATATTCATCGCTGGTTGCATGATATTCATAAAGAGGCCTACTATCAGCTTTTTTTAATCCACGACGAGTAAGAAACTTCGTCAACCAGGGGGGGCATTTAAATACTGAAACGAGTTCAGACTGACTCAAAGCAAACTCCTTGCTATTAGTGCAGTAGTAGAATCAGGGTTATTATTTACGAGGTGGACAGCCTGTACATTTAACAATAAAAAACATTACAGAATATACTCCAATAAAGTTTAATCAACCTACCAAAGTTGGCAGGCAAGGTGATAAATCCGCTACTTCGTCATGCACAGGGCAGGAAATCGCCTTTCCAAACATGGTCTTATTGATGCTGTATGTCATCGTTTACCATGAAGTGTTACACGGAAAATACTTTACCTTATTTTCCACAGTCAAAAAGATCTATTTCTAAAATTCGTGAAGGATTTACAAAATTCTTATGCCGTTAACTATTATGATTATCACACCTAATCTAAGTAATGGTTATAAAGGATAGAAAATAAATTTCACTTAAGAAGTATCAACGACATTTTCTAAATAAAAGATGAATGAATACACAATATATAATTAAACTTACTCCGCCGCGATTATTCACCCTCAGCAAATGCCTGCTGCAACCACGCTTTTATTATTCTTACCTCTTCACGCTGCGCTTTTTGTTGGCTGGTTACGAAATAGTAATTCCCGCCGGGTAATGTTCCCGGCAGGGCAACGCGCAACAATCCTTGTGCCAGCGCATTCTGGATCAATAATTCGCTGGCGAGCAGTACACCCTGCCCGGCAATCGCCGCCTGAATGGCGTGCGTCTCATCATCAAAATGAATACCAGTATGTACCGGTAAATCGGCCGGACCAAAGGCCGCTTTCCAGTGTGGCCAGTCCGGCTCCGGCTGCGGAACATGGCGGTTTTCGATATGAAACAGCGTAAAACGGGAAAGATCTTCGGTCACCCGCAACGCCAGTTGCGGGCTGGCGACCAGCACAAAGCGATCGCGGTAGAGCAGCGTATTCTCCAGTGCTTCATCAGCCTGCATGCTGTAGCGAATCGCGCAATCCGCCATATCACCACGAACATCCACCAGATCGGTACTGCTGTGCAGACGCAGCTCCAGCGATGGGTGCTGTTGATGCAGCGACGGCAGGCGCGGCACCAGCCAGTTAGTCAGAAAGTTGGAGGTAGTGCTCAGCGTTAACGCTCCCGGTTGCCCGGCCCTGTCGATGGCCTCCACCGCTTCGCGCAGCGTGGCAAAGATATTCCCCGAGGCGCGAAACAGAATTTCTCCGGCGTTAGTGAGCACCACGGCGCGCGCCGAGCGGGTAAACAGACGCTGGTTGAGCGATGTCTCCAGCACGCGGATCTGGTGGCTGATGGCGGTCGGCGTCACGCCAATCTCCTCCGCGGCAGCTTTAAAACTGGTGTGGCGGGCCACAGCATCAAAAGCACGGATGGCAGAAAGTGGTGGCAATCGGCGTGTGCGCATAGCTGAATTTAACTCATCTTAAGCTGAAAACTATGACTTTGCTTACGTCATGAAACAGGGGGTAACCTGTTACTCATCGGAAATGATCCATGAGGATTATTCACCTTAAGAAGATTAACAGGAATACCCCATGACGCAAATTAACACGCTGGCTACGCACTCATCGCCACGCTATCAGGCGCTGCTGGCTCCCGGCATCGCTCAGGCATTGATTGCGCTTGATTACGCCATTATTTATGTCGCGCTACCCACGCTGGCGCAGGCGTTGCACTTGTCACTGAGCGAAATGCAGTGGGTGGTGTCGATCTACGGTTTGACCTTCGCCGCACTACTGTTGCCTGGTGGAAGCCTGTGCGATCGTTTCGGCGCGCGCCGAATCTTCAGCATCGGCATGATACTGTTTCTTTTTTCATCAATACTGGGCGGAATGGCCGATAACGGAACATTGTTACTGATGGCCCGCTGTGGACAAGGGATCGCCGCCGCACTGCTGCAACCGGCAGTGCTGGCCTTAATGGCGCAGCGTTTTCAGGGAGAATCACATCGCCGGGCGCTGGCGATCTGGAGCGCAATTGGCGCGCTGGGCCTGGTGGCGGGTGTGGTGCTGGGCGGCATGCTGACGGCCCTGAGCTGGCGCGCCATTTTCTTCATCAACCTGCCGCCTGGTTTGCTGGCGCTATGGCTGGTGCAGCGCAACTTTTCGAAAACACAACCACAAGGTGGCGTGCAACGCACGGGTTTTGGCGCGCTGCTTGGTTGTGCGACAGCCGGCACGCTGGTGTGGGCGATGATGCGTTATGCCGAACAAGGTGCGCCAGATTTCTTTGCGAATCGACTGGCGGCAACCATGCTACTGCTGTTGATTCTCCATGAACGTTTTGCTCCGCAGCCGCTGCTGTCACGCACACTGCGTGACATGCCGGGTTTGCAGACAGGCTGGCTCAGCAGCGCCTGCTATATGGCCAGCGTCGGCAGCCAGTTTTACGCCATGACATTGCTGTGGCAGCAAACGCTACAGCTTGATGCCGTCACCACCGGATGGTTATTTACCCCGCTGGCAGTGCTGATTGTGGCGGGAAATGCGCTTTACACCCGACTCTCTGCACGCTTTAGTAGCCAAAAGGCGCTGCTGGTGGGGTTTGCCTGCGCGGCAACTGGCTTATGGCTGCTGTCGATATCGCTTAGCGCCCCGTTCTCCGTCGGGTTCATGTCCGGCCTCGTGCTCAGCGGTATCGGCCACGGATTGATCTATCCGGCAATGTTCGCCGTCGGGCTGAGCGCCGTACCAGTGCAGCAACAGGGACGCGCCAGCGCGTTGATGGTCACCAGCCAGTACATCGCCGGCGCGATGATGCTGGCAGTGATCTCCGTTTTACTGGCGATGCAGCCGGATCTGGCAAGCTGGTCTACGGTATTTCGTGGGCTGGGTGCTGCCGCGCTACTGGGCATGCTGGTAGCGCTCTGTGCGCCGGAGCGCTGAGCGCGGCTTACTGGCGTCCCCACTTTTCGCAAAACGCTTCTATATCCTCATCCTGAAAATCGGCCAGCCGTTCGATAATGGTCTCCAGCGGCCACTCCCACCAGGCGATCTGTTGTAACTGCTGGCCAATATGCGGTGAGAAGCGCAAACGAATAACCTTTGCCGGAACGCCGCCAACAATTGTGTAAGGTGCCACATCCTTACTGACCACGGCGCCAGCCGCAATGACAGCGCCATCGCCTACCGTCACGCCGGGCAGCACAATAGCAGCATGCCCGATCCAGACATCATTCCCGATGACGACGCGATCGCCTCGCCGCTGAGTAAAAAAGTCATGATCGCGTACCGCGCTGGCGGAATAGTACTCCGGGCAATAAGTGATTCGGTGCTGGGATGGCCGCCCCATCGGATGATTGGGCGCGCCAATACGCACATTATTGGCAATCGCGACAAACTTTCCTATCCCAGCATCGGCAATGGTGCAATATTCACCGATATAGGAAAAATCACCTAACGTACTGTATTCCATCAGACTATTAGCCAGCACTTCACATTGCTGACCCATTTTGCATTCGCGCATACGAACGCCGGGATCGATCCAGGTTTCCGCTAATTTGGCATGTTTCATCGTCATTCCCTCTTCTCAGGTTGCGCTACTGTATAACGCTTCTGTGTAGGGTAAATGACGGTGACCCACTATCAACCATCTGCAGCTTCTACCCGCTTGATAAGAATTATCGAAAGGGCCCGCTCACATCGGAATATAAGCACTAAGAATAAACAAACTGCGGGTTTTTATTCGCCTTACCCTAATATCTGATGACGGAACATGATCTAAAACATAAATTAATAGTCACATGGAATTAAATCACATATTATTTAACTTTAAATTCACAATTAAAATATATTAAGGACCTTTATTCAGACACCTAATATTTTTTAACTTCATTTTTTGAAAAATCTGATAATAACATACATAGATTGCATGCTTCGCAAAATCAAACATAATACAATAAATGGATGTAAATCAAAAAATGCCCATCTAATACAAATTGCAATATTTTAAACTCATTCGGTTACACAAGTTTCCTTTTAGATATTTGCTTTTTGATGTTTGTTGGCGCGTAATGGACCAGCTATGAAACAATTCAATGATGAAAGAGATTACCATGACATGTTCGATGACATTTTCGATAAATGGAATGTCACGACATTTTTTCAACCAATCATTGATACCCGAGCTAATCGTGTATACGGCATTGATGCAACGGCGTGGTTGCAAAGCAAAGGCTCCAATTGCACGGATTTTATTTCACCCCATGATTTCCTGACCGCAGCAGAGAAAAGTGGTGAAATCATCAGTATTACAAAAGAACTATTGCTGCAAATCCAGGATTATCTGGCCAACCATGGTGATATTGATAAATGCCGTGAGTTGCGTTTTTTTATAAAAATTAGCCCATTGCATTTATTCAGCGAAAATATTATGGAGTTCGCAGAAGATTGTATTCAAACTGCCAAAAAGCTCGATAAACTAAACGCCAAACTGGTTATTGAAGTCAACTCCCGCATTCCGTTCGACTTAATTCATAAATTAAAACTACTCTCTGCACTGTTGACTATACAAAAAAATACCTTCTTTGCCCTCGGTGATTTTGGTGCCGGACACTCCAATATTGAAATGCTTTTTGGTTTCGACTTTGATTATATAAAAATCGACAAAAGTATGTTTTTCCCGTTGACGGACAAAGTCATCATGCATGGTTTCGCCGACGATTTAATGAGTGGTTTAAGCAAACAGAACACAGATATCATCGTTAGCGGCATAGACTCAGTTTATCATTTGCAGTACTTTTTAAATAAAAATGTGTCATTGTTCCAGGGGGAACTATTCAAAGCTCCTGTAGCCTATAAAAACTTTAACGGATTAGATTATTTCGACTATGGATGACAGTTATGAACGTGATATGTAAGATCCTCGACCCTTTCAAAAAAATAGCAATCGAATCTTTTTTTTCAGGTACGGATATTGAGGGTGACAACCAGACGCTCATCTTCATTGAAGAGATCTACTTCGATGATATATTTGGCATCATCGATGAACTCCTCAGTTGTATCATCAAATTCCCGGACGCGCTGGTTATCATCCTTTCGGAACGAGATAACAGCTACACGACCAATGCACGTCTGGGAGTTGCGGAGTTCATCGAAGATGTTAAGAAGAAAATTAATGAAAGAAAATCGACGGCGAATCTCTATCTCTACTATTACGACATTTTAAAACCCCGTAAAAAAATTCATCTCTATCTCATGATATTCAAAAAGTATATGCAGATTGGCAATGTTAATAGAGTAGCAAAAATGTACAACCTGAATGAAAAACAAGTCTACTACTATATAAACAGATTAAAAGAGATATACGGATTAAAAAGCTTCCAGAATCTCGTGCCTTTTTTGAAGTGGATAGGCAGATAGAATCAGATCTCCTCACGCGCTTAATGATTCCGTCTGTGCATTGCGATACACAGACGGAATTAACAGCTAAGACAAATTACCACAACCCCGATTTCTTTTTAATCTCATCCCAGCGAAGGTACATATCGCATGACATCATAAAGTCGTTATGCCACCGCCAGTATGCGTGATAATAGTAGTAGATAAGGCAAGGTGTGTAGCACAATAAAAACCAGACCTCAAACCAGATTTTTATTGCGGAAAGCATCATCACCAGACACAAAAATGAGACCCAGGAAAACTCCACCACCGATAATAATATCAACCTTTGCCAGAGCGGTTTTGCGTACAAAGCGCGTAATGGTAAAACGGGAGAAAAAAACAAATTAATCTCGTTGAGAAACAGGCGCCCAAGAAAAACATAGCGTTTTGTAAAACATAAAAAGAGCAGGTTAACCGCCAAAACGACAGCACAAAGAATACACATGGTAATAATTGACTTCAGCGTGAAATAATTACCGTATAAATCAAATTGTGCCTTATCGCGCAAGGGAATGATGGTCAACAGACTCAACGCCGTACTGGCTACTACGGCAAGCAGTAAATATTGTGACAGATTTTTGTAACGGACCTTTTCAACAACGGATGTCGGCATCTGCTTTAAATAACTATGGCGCGCAACAGAAAACAGGGCGTAAATGACAGGCGGAACGCTAACGGCCAAAGAAATTGCTGCTCCGGCCGGATAAATCAACATAATGAGCCCAGCAGAATACAGCGCAAAAATAAAAGAAGACAACGCTGCGGCGATAAGCGGGTGCGTGAATAACCTCTCTTTCGGGCCGCACGCTTTACCTTTGAAGTAAGAAAAATCAATATTCTTAATTACGCATTTGTATGCCCAGTATGCTTTCAGATCGGAGATAACGTTATAAAACACCAGTGCGCAGATGCCGCCGATGAAACCGGCATCGCGCAATGAAAGAGTAAAATCCGCATTGCGCCAGTAAAAACCCAGCAGCACCAGGGTCACAATATAGAAAAATAATATATTGCGTTTATCCTGGAAGCGGATGAAGGTTAAATAATCTGGAATCATCATTACACCGCTACATTGCTATTGCTTTGCGGCAATGGATAACCTTCCCGGCATCAAACCCGGCGAAATCCTGCAACATTTGCCCCAGATAAGGTTTATTGCTTATTTCCACAAACCGGACAGGCTGTGCGCGCTGTAAAAAGTGCGACAGAGAATCTCGCCATTTCACCGTATGGGTCAGATGCAAGGATAAGTTTTCTTTGATCATGGCGGGCTCTGCTTCGGGTTTTGCTGTCACATTCATCAGAACATCATGCTGTGGCGGGAGGATCGCGATCCCGGCCAGATAGTCCCGCATTGGCTGAACGCCTTCAGCCATTAAACGCGTGTGCCATGCGCCGCTCACACCCAGTTTAATCGCCTCGTGGCCTTCAGCGAGTAATACTCTGGCGAAATCATTCAGCGCCGATACCTGCCCGCCAACGACTTGCTGGCGAGGAGTATTATCGCAACTGATGTCCAACTCAATACCTGAACGGCAGATGATGTTGCGTAGCGTGTCGTAATCCACGCCTTTTAACGCCAGCATTGTTCCCTTATTTTTCTCGCTTTGCTGGTGCATCAGGTTGGCCCTGAACCGTATAAGTTCGAACACGGTTTCCAGTGTGAGCGCCCCTGAAGCATATAACGCGCTGTATTCCCCCACGCTATGCCCGCAAGATCCGACAACCTGCGCATCGGCGAAACGTTCGCGCCAGAGGCTATACAACGTGACGTTAATCGCCGTCACGGCAATTTGTTGCACGGTAGTCTGAATCAGCCGATTCATCGGCCCTTTCAGACAGAGCCGACGCAGATCCACACCAGCAATATCGCTGGCGCAATCCCAGATGGACTTAGTGGTCTCATTGATATCCCACAGATCGCTGCCCATACCAATAACGGGATTCCCCTGGCCAGAGAATAACAATACAACCGGTTGTGATAGAGTATTTGTCATTATATTGCCACCTTTACATATAGTATTTAAGGCCTAAATAGACACCGAACATATCGCCATATAATGCGAATTCAGAGTCAGAACTTCCCGTCGACATAAATGCGCCGGTATAGCCTTCAAGCCGATCATCAATAATATTTAGCGGTGTGTTATAGTTAACACCTAATACTGAACTGTGATCGACAAGGTTAAACACCACATAAGGTTGTAGCGTTGACTGGTTATCCATCTGAATACTTGACCAGGTATTAAGATAATGTTTCCCCTGAAGCATCTTTTTATTTGCAGTATTATTTATCTCTGAGGCCATCAAATACTTATAAGAGTCAAAAATATCATCAATGAAGAAAAAACCGGTGCGGCTATTTAATGACTGAATAAAATCAGTTTGTTTACGCCATTCCGCCCGGGAATACCCTTCGCTCTGATAATAATATTCCAGGCCAAACAGGTTAAAGTTATCCGTCGCATATTGCCCACCCACGGCCACTTCAACCCCCTCTTTCTCCTGCGTGCTATAAAGGGAAGAAGGGAACTCGAACTCTTCGACCATTGCTGCATTTTCAGGGGAGAAATGACGCCACTGCTGCTCGGTGTGATAAGCCGCTTCCGCGTTAATCACCAGTTGCGGCGTCAAGTTATAGCTATCCGATATGGCTACAGAGCGCGTCTCGCCAAGCAGCAAGCTCGCCGTAGGAAGGTGTTTTTCAAAGCGATGATCGGTGTAATTGAGCAAATAATCTTCACGGCTATTGCTTCGCACATTGGCAGACCAGTCGCCAGAAGCGAGATGGCGCTTACCGGCATCCGCTAATTTCGGAACGACTGAGAACGAGAGCGAATAATCCTGCGTATCTTCAGATAGCTTCACCTGCCACGGGGATTCCTGGAACACTGGCTCCATCAGCGGATCGTAAAGACGCGTGCTTTTGAACCCGGCATAGTAGCTATTGCGTAAATCAGCAGGCGATCGCAGGAAAAAAAGCCCGGCTTTTTGACTGAACTTGCCCGCCTCAAGTTGAACGCTGTCCGAGACGTTATAAATAACACTGAGCCTGTCGATCAAAGCGCGTGAATGGCTTCGATCTTCTTCAAAGCCACTGTTGGCATGCAATGGACGGTAAGTGAGCCCATACAGTGAGAAATTCAGATCCAGCTGATTGTCGATGATTGCGCAACCGCCTTTGAGGTTGATGCCGAAATTATTATAAATATTGCTTTTGCTGAATGGATTATTGCCACCGACCTGCCAGATCGACGGTTGTTTATTCACATACGATGTCTGCGCATAGAGCACAACATCCGTGTTCTGTGCAACTTCTTCGCCGGATAAACAATCAGCCCACAGGGTTGTTGGCAAAGCAGAAAAAACCAGCGTAATCAACGGGAGTGAATATTTCATTTTGCCTCCCGCTGAATATGTTCACGTGTAAAGTGAGATTCAGGTAACGACTCCAGACGAACATCACTGTAATCCATGACGGAAAAACTTTTCTCATGGCGTACGTCCTGCACAATAATCCGCATTGGCCTCATCTTCCCTAATACCGGCTGATAATTCAGATACCGAACTTCTTTAAGTAATTTGTCATCAAGAGAGTAATAATCAGCTTTATAAGGCCGATTTTCATCGCCAGCTTCAACGTAATAGATAATTTTTGGCCAGGTTGCTTCGGCATAGGTTCGCGTCAGCTCCAGTTTGTAACATTGATTATCGCCACAATTTTCCATGCCCTGCAGAGTCGCCTGATAGGCATATTCAAAGTTAGTCACAATCACGTCACTATTAGATATTTGCCCCATCAATCTTTGCTGGCGAGAAATTGGTACCGGTCGCCGTAGCCCTGGAGAATAAAACCATAAGTCATACCAGTCGGAAAGCATCACTTTACCTTTATCACGCGGCGGATAAATAAAGCGAACTAAAGAGCGGGCATCTGCTTTCATCTCCCCTTCAGGCTTCATAAAACGCATTGAGATATCCAGCACCTGTCTGCTTTCTGGCTTCTCTTCGCCATTTTTATATTCGCTCACCGCGAGCGTATAGCGGAAAGGTTTATTGGGAGAACGGATCTCATCCGCACGACGAATAATATCGATAGCGTTATCGCCAGGCGCGGCGAAGGCACAGGCTGAAAGAAGCCCAAGGCAGGCAATTCCTTTGCCAAATAGCGTAATTTTCATATTACGAGTTTCCCTAAGAAAATTTAAAAGCATCCGATATATTAAGACGAGAGGCACGCAACGCCGGTAAAACAGAAGCTGCAGTCGCGGTTAATAGCGGCAGCATCAGCGTAATAAATAACAAATCATAACTGCTGGTTTTAATAAAAGCGGTGTAGCCTAAAGTTTGCCCAGGCGACGGCGGCATTGCGATGCCGTAAAGATTAATCACTGAAGCGATAGCAAAACCAATGCCGAGGCTTCCAACAGCGCCAATCATGCCGACAAAAATCCCTTCCAGTAAAAACAATCGGGTAACGTGGAGAGGTTTTAAACCAATGGCGCGCAGCGTCGTGATCTCCCTTGTCCGCTCGACGATATTCATGGTCATTGAATTACCGATCATAAAGATAACGATCAATGCAACAATCAGCTTAATAAAGAAATAGATCCCGGATAATAAGCTCTCAACCTGCTGATAAAATAGCGAGGTATCCTTCCACTCTTTCACAATTAGCGGCAGATGGTTTTTCTCGATAAATTTTCTCAGCCTGGCGCTGAATGCGGCTGTATTATCCTCTTTCAGTAAAATTAACACCTTACTCACGCCGTCGGTTTCCATCATGCGCTGCGCGGTTTCAAGCGGCATTTTCAACGCCGTGTCGTCGTAATCTTTGATGCCGGATGCAAAAATGCCACGGATCTTCAGCGACAATGCACCCTGTCCGCCTCGCGAATTAACCGTAATGGCATCCAGCCAGTCATCGTAATGAGCGCCGAGCGTTTGTGCCAGTCCGCGTCCTAAGGTGATGTGATCGGCTTTTATACGTGATAAGTCACTGCCAGAAATAAGTTTATCAAAGGATCCCAGTTTTAATGCCGGTAGCGGTTCGATACCCAGCGCGGAAAAATAGCTGGAGGTTTCATTTTCGTAATGAGAAATAACCCCGGTAAACTCCAGTTGCCCGGCAAGTGTAGAAATATCTGCCGCCAGTTCCGGTTCGCTTAATATCGCCTGTTTTAAAGACGGGTAATCCGCAATCAGGCTTTTATTTTTATTGGACGTGGCGAAATAATTCTGGTGGTAGATCTGCACGTGACCACTATTCGTGCGGACTGTTTGCTCTTTTAAGATCCAGAACGAGTAATCGATAAATCCGCCATACAGGAAAATGGCGACGCCCCCCAAAATAATCGCCGACAGGGTCGAAAACGAGCGGCGCTTATGTCGGAAGAGGTTGAGAAATGCGAATTTCACGTCCCGCGCATGCATCACGGTACACCACAACAGAAAAAGCAGAATCAGTAGCACAATAGTGTTAATAAAGATCATGCTCATTTACTCACCCTTCACCAGCGGCAGCAGCACCTGCGCCACTTCATTCTCATCCCACGCAGGCGCAACGTTGTTATGTAATTCCAGTGCCTTTGCCGCGGCAGCGTCCTGGCGTTTTATTTGTGCCAAAAGCTGTGCGGCTTGCGGGTATTTTTTGCAGTTATAGAGCGCGAGATAACGCATATGCTGGATCCGCGCAATTTGTGCAGGGTTAAAGAGCGTCTTATCTTTCAGCATCCATTCGGTATCCTTGATCGTGACCGCGCAGCGTCCCATTTCCGGCGCCAGCCAGGCATCGACGCGTGCACGCATATAGCGCACCCGTAAATTATCTTCATGGCTGTCAATAGCTTCATCGAGGTATAAAAAACCGGTTTTGGCATATTCAGACGCGTTAATGAAGTCGTTCACCGCTGAGGCGTTTTCCGCCTGGCGCAGCACGCCCCAGGCATAAAAGATTAACGAGACGACATTTTTTGTTTCACCATACTCTTTGAACAGTGCGCTGGTTACGATGGCCAGTTGATCGGGCTGTGCCGGGAAACCGCTCCGCATAACGCTTTCAACCGCCGGTACGCTGGAAGCATTGGCCACACCCGCGCAGGTAATGCTAAGCAGCCCTGCGCAGATAACGTCCCGCCATTTACGCCCTTGAGTCATACACCAATCCTCCATCCTTAATTTCTACCACCCGGCGCGCGCACTCCTTTAAGTGCGCGGAATGCGTGGAGATGATGAATGTGGTCTTCGTCTGCTGATTGATGTGCAGCAGAAGTTCCAGAATGGCTTCGCCGGTTGCCATATCCAGGTTACCGGTCGGTTCATCGGCGATAACTACCGCCGGGTCATGCGCCAGGGCTCTGGCAATCGCCACCCGCTGCTGCTGCCCACCGGAGAGCTGGCCAGGTTTACGGTTGGCAAAACCTTCCAGACCAACACGATTCAGTAAGTCACGCGTTCTTTCACGCGCCTCTTTTTTACCGAAATGACCATTCAGGATCAGGGGATAAAAAACGTTATCAAAAACATTCAGAACAGGAATGAGATTGAAAAATTGAAAAATAAATCCCAGATGCTTACCGCGCACCGTTGATAACTCTTCTTCCGGTAATACATTGAGTAATTTATTCAAAAACATCACCGTTCCGGATGTCGGCTGATCGATACCAGACATGATATTTAGCAACGTACTTTTGCCGCTGCCCGAAGGGCCGCATAATGCCAGAAATTCACCTTTCGCGATTTCCAGATTAATATCCCTCAGCGCGTCGATTTTTCCCTCGCCGGAACCATAGCTCTTCGAAATATGACTAAGTAATATTGCTGGTAGTTCTCTGATTATGTCACTCATCGCAATGTCGTTACCCTACAGAATATTCAATATCAAAATAGTGATAACCAGATAAGTTATCCGGCACGATAGTGCGAATTTTTCCGGCAGCAACAGGATGTTGACGCAAATATTCAAAGCTTAGTGCAGGAGTCAGACAACCGCTGTAACCATAAATATCGGCAAGGCGAATAACCTTTTGCTGCAGCTCTGCCGGAAATGATTTTTCCCGTAAGCCTGCAAATGCCATGATTTCGACATCCTCAGCGTTGAGCTGCGAAATATCGGCACGTCCGGCCGCCATATAGCGACCACTATTCACTTTCAATGCGCTTTCGTGACGGCTGAAAATAAAACATCCCACGCGTTCAACCGTCAGGTTAACCCCATCAGCTTGCTGAGCGCTTTTCGCCCACCGCGCAACAGCAATATCTTCCTCAGAAAAGACCATGATCGGGATGGCGCGATAGGCACAGCAAATCACCACATAATCGAAAACATCCCAGCACAGATAATCCTGCGCCATGCTCATTGCCTGAGTGAATGCATATTTCTCACCGCGCATTTTGCAGGTCGGATCGTTAACAGAAAATTTCTTCACCAGATTTTTCGGTAACGTGTCGAGCATCGAAATATGCAATGCGCTGGAAATACTCTCCAGCAGTCCGGTTTCTCCCCACGAATCCGCATAGATAAATGCCGTTCGCGACTTGAACAATTTCATCCGTTCTTTCGTGGATAAAGCCTGTAGCGCAGCATCTGCGGCCTGCTCCATCGCCTCAAGGTATTTTATATACTGCGGGTTACGGATCATCTCACCGGCATAGAGCGAGCCATCGGTACCAAAACGTTTAAGTCCCCACCCATTCTTCCGGGTAGACTTAAGCGCCAGATTATATAAATGCGCTTCCCAGGCATTCAGCCAACTGGGTTGATAGAAATAAAACCTGTCTTCCGGCTCAATAAGAGCAAACGATGATAAGTACATCAAACCTTCCATGGTTATTCATCACGCGGGATTAATTGCAGACAGCACGATCCCAATTACCGAGCCATCCACACCGACGCCAACCTTCAGCAAATGATTTTTTTCATGCCCGCATACGCCGCGATCAATCAGCATAAACGGTGCCATCACATCCAAAATGGCGTCATTACTTACCGGAGCAATTAATTCGCGCTGGGTTAATGAGTGATGGGCAATAATCAAATCGATAATGCCGGAGCCGGTCGCGCAGTAACCAATCTGCCCCTTATACGCCAGCACAGGAATCGCGTGCGAATCAGCAAATATTTCAATCGCTTTGGCTTCGGCTTTATCGCTGACGGAAGAACCATTGCCATGAGGAATAATGGCGCATAAATCCTGCACATTAACGCCCGCTTTATCGGTCACCGCACGCATGATTTTCAGGACATTCAGACTCAGCCAGGAAGCATCATTACTTCTGCCGGCGCTAATTTGCGCGTAGGAGGATTGCAGGCGCACGCCGCCCGTGACATCTCTGTCGCGACGGTGGCGCAGGCTCTCCAGCACAACAACGCTGAACCCTTCGGAGAACAATACGCCTTTGCTGTTTTCACCAAACGGCTGGACTACTTCACTGTCCAGCATCGACTGAGAATCAAGGAACCAGATATCCTGGGTTTTAATTTTCGAACAATTAATCACCACAACCAGGTCGATACCGCCCTGCTCGATCGCCTGGCATCCCAGATGAACGGCCGTCAACGATGAATTACTGGTGCAGTTCATATTTGGCGGCAAATACTGCAACTGGTATTTCTGCGCAAGTCTGCACGCTATCGTATCCTGCGACATATTCGATACGTGCAGGTGGGTTAATGAGCGGGTGAGCTTAATATCTTCAACGTCATTGCGATCGTAAAAAGCGTGATAATCGATGCCATCGACGCGACTGCCCAGCCCGGTTAAATAAACCCGCACGTTATTGCCTGCGAGAGAGTGTGTATCCAGTTTGGCCTGCGCAAGTGCCTCCTCGATCAACTGATACACAATCTCTAATGCGCCATCATTAATGTGCTCCAGCCTGGCGACATATTTATTGCCATTAAACCCGCAGGTAATTGCCTCGTCATCAGAACGAAACCAGGGTTTCCTTTCCACCCGCTTCCCCTGACGAAGATGCTCAATAAGCTGAACACTATTTCCGGCAAAGGGTAAATGTGCACTGTAGCCTGAAATGATGGCGGCATTTTCCACAGTCTTATTCCTTAATTACCAGTGCGTAATAGTTCCCACCTTCCGTTGCCCCTACCAACAAGACATGCTTGATTGCCAGTTTCATTGGCTGACGGACAAAGTTCACGCGTTCATCAAAGAACGCCACGGTATTAGGAATCGCCGGAACGGACTGTTTTTTAATGCAATCGATGATGACTGCAAGGTTGAGCAAACCCGCCGCTGAGGCGACAAAACCAAAGCAGGCGTTGTAGTTAACGACCGGAACGTTCGGCTGTTTCTCGCCAAATACCTCGCAGATAGCGTCAATTTCAATCCGCGAATGCTCGTCGCTGCCATTGCTGGTGCCGCACACCAGATCGATCTCGCGCGCGCTGATGCCAGCGTCCGCAAGCGCACGGGTCACCGCCAGCGCCATTGAGGACGATTTTTCCGCCAGCTCGGCGACATCGAAGTAACTGTTGCTGCATGACTTCCCGTAACCCACGACTTCCGCCAGCACTTCCGCACCGCACGCTGCGGCTGTCTGCGGATCTTCCAGCAGCAACATACAGGCGCCTTCACCCGGCACATACCCTTTGGCGTCTTTGCCGTAGACCTGATAATCGCTTGCCGCCGAGGTCATCTGGATCTTCTGCGTGACCGCATCCATATAGAGCGACATTGAGGGGAAATATTCATCCGCGCCGCCAACGATCACCTGCGGTTGCAGGTTCTGGCGCACAATCTCATAGCCGTAGGTTAAGGCGCCGAGCGCAGCATTTTCACCGCTTGCCAGCGTCGTGGTATAGCCTTTGATCCCTTCTGAAATGCCGCAGAAGGTGGGAATCGCGTTCATCAGAGAACCCGGAAATTCCGAAGTTCTCACCTTACGCGGATCGGGTTTCAGGCTCTGCAAATATTTATAAGTTGTTTCCTGCGGACCACGGGACATTCCCATAATCAGGCCCAGCGCATCGCCATCGCGTTTAATTTTACGTTTCCCCTGCTCCAGCGCTTCGCAGAGCGCGATAAGGGCAAACGTACCGCCCCGCGTTGCCTTACGCGGATCAAAACGACGTAAGTGCTTGCGTGGCTCCAGGCCCCTTACCTGGAAAGTTTTGAAATTCTTTTCGCTCTCTGGCAACGTGGCGTTGCTGAAAGAGAAGGCGTCACCGAACAGATCCGCGCACTGCCCGGTCTCATCCAGCACTTTGAGCAGTTCTTTCGCTTCTTCCAGCGTATCGTCCGGGAAAGTCACTCCGCCCAGTTCAACGTTCTGCTTGCCTTGCCAGACGTTTTCGAGGATCTCATTGAGCGTATGGCCGATAGCCGATACCGCGCCAATGCCGGAAATCGCCACGCGTTTGGCGTCGTAGGTGCTGACAGGAACGGACGCCGGCTCCATGCTGACGATCATGCAGCAGTTGTTGCCGCCGAACGCATAGTTATTCTTCATGAAGATATTGATTTTCCGGTCAAGGAAATCATTCGGCACATAGTCCAAATCGCACCCCGGGCGCGCTTTCGAGAAGTTCAGCGTCGGCAGTACCTGATGACCAGGCAGCGTCACCAGGCAAGCGATTAATTCCACGATGCCCGCCGCGCCGATGTTGTGTCCGAAGTAGGATTTGGTTGAGCTGATCAGCAGGTTTTCGTGGTTGGCAAAAACCTTTTTCATCGCCAGCGTTTCGATGCGGTCGTTGGCTTCGGTGCCGGTGCCATGCGCGTTGACGTAGTCGATCTGCTCAGGCTTCAGCCCGGCATTCTCCAGCGCCTTGTGCATTACCTGCACGGCACCGCTGGCGCGCGGATCCGGCCCGGTTTCATGGAATGCATCGCAGGAGGTGGCATAAGAGAGGATCTCGCCGTAAATCGTCGCCCCGCGCGCAACCGCATGCTCATACTCTTCAAGCACGACGGCGCCAGCGCCTTCGCCAATTGACATTCCCGACTGCCCAGAGAAAGGGGTACAGGAGTCCGGATGCATAACGTTCAGCGCATAAAAACCGGCGAATGTCGGCAGGTAGATAGGCTCAGTCCCCACGGCCAGCATGGTTTTGCTCTTGCCGTTCTGAATAAAATCATATGCCATGCCCACTGCGTTGGGGCTGGCCGTACAGGCGGTGGCGACCAGTTCAACGCCTCCTTTCAGGCCGAGCAGCGTAGAGACGCTGGAGCAGCAGGAAGAGAAGCCGCCGGAGAAGAGCGCCTTGCGCAGGGAAAAGTCTTGCAGGCGTTGCTCAAAGAGCGGCAAAAACGCTTCGGTCCCTGCGGATGAGACGCCCACGATTAAGCCAGTATCGCGCAGGCTTGCCGCGTTATCCGCCAACCCTGCCTGATTGAGCGCGTCTTTTCCCACTTTATAAGCCCACAGCGCAGCGTTATCGAGTGAGTCCGCGAGCCCTTCTGGCAGGCCGGAGTAATCGATATCATGCAGCACTTCCGCCGCTCTGGCGTTTTCAAACCATGTTGAAAAACGCTCACTGTCAGCAACGCCGCACTTCTTATTCAGCAACGCTTCTCTGAAATCCGCGACATTTTCTGCCAGCGACGACAAAATCCCGATGCCGGTGATGACAACCCTTTTCCTGCTTGTCTGCATAAATATTACCTGGAGTTAACGACGAATAGGCATGAAATAACCAGGCACGGGAAATATCCGCTACCTGCTCTTTATTTCCCGGCTGGTTATTTTCAATAATCAAACTGCGCTTTTTCTTTTGCTGGTATCGATATAACTGTGCTCAGTTGGGCTAACCAACATGCTCAAATTATAAATAAACGGCATACCTTTCGTTTGCGCAGCGACCTTTTCATTCGCGGTTTGAATATGGAAGCCGCTAATATCGGACCATGCATATTCATTATCGATAAGCGTCAGAGCAATATATCGTTGTAAGGCGGGTGAAAAGAGGGCTTTGACAACTTTACCAACCTCATTGCCATCCACCATGACGCGATCGCCAGCGTAAATACCCGCACACGCTTCTGCGGCGATCATACCAATCATTTTCGATTGATGAGTGTCGTGAGACAGCGCTTCGACAGCCGCTTTACCGACAAAATCTTCTTTGTCGTATTGCACGGCCCATTGCATTTGCAGCTCAATGGGATTCAACGTGCTGTGCGCCAGGCTGCGACCATCCCAGCAAGGATTCTCTACCCGCGCGATGATCTGGTAATCAAGGCCGCCGGTCTGCAAGCGATATTTGTCGCCGATATCGACAAGTTTCTGCCACTGTTCCGCCAGCGCAGGCTGTTGACCGATCGCCATGTAAGCAAATTCGCCGTGTTTACCACAGCGGAAAATCATCAGCTCATCATCGGTACTCATATACTCATAATACGGCAGACCGATAATATCGAAGCCATGAATTTCAGCCATGACTTCCCAGGCGTATGGACCTTCCAGCAGAATAGCGCCCCAGTTCTCTTCACGCATGGCGCGAATTTCCGGGATCTCCTGGATATCGAGTTCATCCGCTTTTTGCAGACTTTTATTCAGACGCTCAATCAGTTCGCCTGCCGGAATATCTTCTGAAAGCAGGTAATAACCGTCAGCAGCGCAGAGAACATACACATCACCACGGATCGTGCCATCGTCATTCAGCACCAGAGAGTAGATGCCCTGCTCATCACGAATAATCGAAACATCGGCGGAAACCAGATGGTTAACCAGCGCCCATGCGTCATCGCCCATTACGCTGACAATCGCCATGTGAGAATAATCGACCAGCAGCGCATTTTCGCGCATCGCCTTATATTCGACCATCGGTTCGTTATAGGCGAAGGGGATGGAATAACCGTTATAAATGCCCATCATGGCATTATTTTTCAAATGAATATCATTAAGAGATGTCATATAAGTATCCTGTTAAATTCCCTTTTAAATGCAGATTACGAATTTTTCTTCTGAATGATAAATGTCGCCAGGCTATTGATACTTCTCATATATGAAGGATCGTCGCTTTCCGTGACTTTAATATCGAATACTTTATCCAGCAGAACAACAATCTCGGTGGCATCCACAGAATCCAGCTTCAAACCATTACCAAATAGTGCTGTATCAGCATCGATTTGAGATTCATCCCTTTGAATATTCAATCGCTGAATAATTTCAGTTTTGATGGTCAGCAATACATCTTTGCGCTTTTCAATATCGTCTTTAATTGTAAGCATAACTAACTCTCCATGTTAATTACTTAGATTCACGAAAATTAATAATCGTACCGTGGCTTATCAGTCGTTTCCCTGCATGGGCCGTAACAGAATAGTGTTTAAAGCCATTGGCATCGGAAAATGATAATTTACTTACGACCTCAATAGAATCACCGGGAAAAGCTATTTCTTTAAATTTCAGGTTTTGCGCAGCAAGCACACCACGCACCTGCGCACGCCGCGTACGAATAATCTCCAACATTTCAGGCTCATTTATCCGCGCATGGATATCACGTAACGAAGTGAGTTCGACATGATATTTCTCACGATAAATGTCGCAAATATCCGTCAGGAAGGAGAAATACTCGCTGGCCTGACCAAATATTTCTGAAATAATGACGCCGGGCATAATCGGATCGTCAGGGAAATGTCCGGACAACCACGGATCGTTATAGGTGACATGTTTGACGACTTTCACGTAGCCATTTTCACCGTATTTATAGTCATCAATTTTGTCGACCATTATCAGGGGCTGTCGCCAGCCGCCCATCTCAAGGAAGATCCTGGCGGGAATCGTGTATTTAGACATAAATCACCGCATTACCAGGCCACCATCGATAACGATAGTTTGGCCGACGATATAACTGGAAGCAGAGGAACTTAAGAAAACAATGGCGTTTGCCACTTCTTCGCACGTACCGAGCCGTTTTAAGGGAATGGAGCCAACCACGCTGCGCACAACGGTGCGCGAGACTTTTTTCACCATACGCGATTCAATCATACCCGGTGCGACCGCGTTGACGCGGATGCCATAAGCGGCCAGTTCGGCCGCCAGCGTGCGGGTAAAGCCCAGCATGGCCCCCTTGGAGGCGCTGTAATTGGATTGCCCGACGCTCGGGATAATGGCGGCAATGGAGGCGACATTGATAATTGCCGGGCTCTGCGCTGAACGCAGTAACGTCAACGCGGCTTTGATTAACCGGAAGACGCTGAGCATATTGGTGTCCATCACCTGGCTGAAATCCTCAAAACTCATTGAGGCAAACAGGCTGTCTTTGACAATACCCGCGTTATTGACCAGAACATCAATCTTTCCGGCCACTTCAGCGAGATGGGAGCATAGCGCCGCTACGCTCTGCGGATCGGCCAAATCGCACTGCATAATGTGCAGTTTGTCACCCGCCGGATGTGACGCTTTCAGCGCGTTGAGCTGTGTAGCATTCGATTTATAAAGCGCATAAACAACACAGTTTTGCTCTAAATACTTTGCGCAAATGCCCAGCCCAATATCGCCACTCGCGCCCGTCACCAGCACGGTGTTTTCATTAAGATCGTTGTATTTATACATATTCATGATAAAAATTTAAGTTAATAAATAATGACTGTCGCCACGGCGTGAGTCCGGCAATGCGAAATACTCAGGGATACATTCTCCATCCCTTTCTCTGCAAGAATCTCTTTCAGTCTTCCGGTAAAAACAAATTGCGGGCAACCATACTCGTCATGAATAATTTCGATATCATGAAAGCGAATACCATCGCGAAAACCACAGCCTACCGCTTTTACTACCGCTTCTTTCGCCGCCCAGAAACCGGAAGCGCGTTCATAATTTATATCGGAAGGGTTAATCTTTGTGATTTCCTTTTCAGTATAAACGCGCTCAATAAAATCCATTTTCCCGTTGGCAATCGCCCGACTTATGCGCGCAACTTCTACAATATCCGTACCAATACGCATCGTACTACACACTCAAAATTATAGCTGATACGAGAAGTTGAAATTAAAGTTAGCCTTGTTCACTACCAAATCACCAGGATATTTCAGCGGCGTAGTGATGGAGAAATCATATCCCAGGCTCTTTATATTCCCTTCGATACCCATGGCGCCGCCAGCAATAGTTTCATCGCCATAGTAACCATCTTCTTTCACCTGCCCAAAATCCATACCGAAATAGAGTCTGGCATTAGCCGTACCTATGGGCCGATAGAATGTATTTTGCAGATAAAAACCACTGTTCCCTGTCAGGCCATAGCTATTTTCAAATCCACGCACACTCCACCGATCGCCCGCGGTCATCTGATCCTGCAAGGTCAACTGGCGCGGCGCATATTGCGCATAGAAGCTCCCGTTGTAGTAACCATTGGCAAACAGCTGAGTATAATTTCCCTGAAAGTTAAACAACTGACTTATTGGGCTGACTTCACCATACTGCATATCCGGCGTTTGTTCGCCGCCAAACCATGTTAAGAAACGCTGCCACGAGAGGGTGGCGTCCAGAGAAGCATCGGCAAACTGCTGCTTATAATTAAGCCCGAACTTCACGTTCCCCATATCGCGGCTCTGTAATACCAGCTCTTCGCCGTCGAGAGTATATCCGGAGGTTCTGCGGATAAGCTCGGCACTTGCCGCGATCTTCCTGTTTTTATCACGATAGACCGTCCTTGCTGCTTTCGCGCTCAGGTACTCGCTGTTACCGGCGTAATCCAGCGAAAAGTAAGAGAGCGGAACCGTTTGTCGCGAATCACTCTTACTGTAGAAAAATGTGTAATTCCAGTAGCCGACCGGGAATGAATAGTAGCCACTGATGTTTTGATACTTACCGGTGGTGCTGCTGGTGCCGGCCAGGTAAAAGAGATCGCCTAATTTCGCCGTATTAAAAAGATAGCCTACCGCAGAGGTTAAATACTGACCGGTCGCTTCATCGCCCCAGTTGTTATAACTTGCTCTGACGCTCCACTTTTTAAAACGGTTAGTGTTAATACTGACGTTGCTGTAACCATTTTGGCTACCCGGCTCTATATTAATTTTAACATTCACGCCGGGAACAAATTGCAGGTTTTCCAGCCCCTGTTCAATATCACGGATATTCAGAATATCTTCATTTTTAAAAGGTAACATCCACGCGCGAATATCATCACCAGCAACAATGACATTTTCAATCTTACCTGCTTCGACGGTAAATTTGAGGTCACCGGTAGAGATATTCTGTGTCGGAATGATAACCCGCGTAGTTACATAGCCCGCATCAATATAATAATCCTGCAAAGCTGATGCGACTGTATTAATACCTGCAACACCGATACAGCGCCCGGCAATGTTCTCATTAATAGATTGCGTAATTTTAGCTTTTAGAAAATCATTTTCAAGAAGAACATTCTTGACAGTAAAACAATTTTCTTCCCTGGGAAGATCTTGCAGAGTAAATACTTTCCGATCGGTATTTGAGAAAACATCTTTTTTCTCAAACTGTTGTTCATGCAGCACGCTGGCATCTGCATTCTTTTGCTGTTTTATCAGGTTATCAACATTATCCTTTGCTGATACCTGAGTGCCCACAATCATGAGCATACAAAAAGCTATAAATCGCAATTCCATGAATTCACTCTGAAAGAAGTAAAGGCAGCAGCAGTTTGCCACTGCCTTTTTTTACACCTTACATACCAAGAACAGTGCCGGTGTTATTCAATTTCTTCACATCCTGAGAGAAATCTTCATACGCACCTAACAATGCATCTCTGCCGCTGTTAGTGACAGTATTGGCCGTTATTTTTGCCGAACCATAGCTCAGCATATTGAGATAGTTGTAGACGGTACCGTTAGCGGTGACATCCATATAATTATCACTGACGATATTGCCATGGTTCGTAATATTTTGACCAGCAGAAATGACAACCTGCTTACCAACAATATTGCGATTGGTACGGTTTGTCACACTGCCTTTCGTTTTCAGCGTCAGAATTTCACCGCCAGCAATATCACCGTTATTATCAATACCATTCAGCGCATCAATAGCCAGGTCTTTACCCGCGGCAATGGTATTCGAGTTATACAGAATACCTTTACTAACGTTGAATTTCAGATCGCCTTCTGCATTAATAAAACCGTAGTTCGTGAAACTATTATTTACGTTCAGATTCAGATTCTTATCAGAAGAAATAATCCCGGTCGCATTATTATCAATAATGGAACCGTTACTGTAGTTTTGCAGAGAAACGGTGCTGATATTCATGTTGCCAGCGCTGGCAGTTGTCGCATAGTTATTGTAGAACATATAACCAACGTCAATCGCCATATCACCCGCACTGTACAGCAAACCACGCGTATTATTCAGCGTGCTGGCAGCTTCAAGTTTCATATTGCCGAAGTCGGAAATAATACGACTATTGGTGCTATTGATATTTCGGGCAGAAAAAGAGACGCCTTCTTTACCAATCATGCCGCCGATTTGCTGAGGAATACCGAAATATTCACCATATCGGGTACCAAAATCGTTACCGTTGTTATTAGAAATAGTACCTAATACATTCACGTTCAGTAATTTTCTGGCCACAATCAGCGCAGTATCATTGTTGACGTTGTTTTTAGCATTCAGGGTGATATTTTCCCCCAGCATCAAACCACCAACATTATCGATATCGCCAGCATTCAGCTCCACATCACTTTTGTTCGAGCTGATAACACCGATGTTGTTGCTCACCGTACCGCTAACAGCAATATCTACGCCACGATCTGCGCTCAGGCCGCCCCGATCATTATTCAAAGAGGTGCCACGGGCCAATACTTTAACGCTGGAGACGATCTTGCCGGTGTAGTTATCGATATCACCGGTGCTCTTAACAGTGACAACGTCGTTCGACGCGATCTGACCGCCACGGTTAACGATCCTTTTGGCGCCAATATAAAGTTCTTTCTGCGAAATGATCCCCAGAGAGTCAGAACTGTTGGTATCTGCCGTTTTGGTCGTTTCATTGCTGATCGTACCGCCAGAACCGAGTGTGAGATGGCCGTTAGCTGCGCGAATCAACCCTTTGTTATTATTGATATTGCCTGCGCTTAAGATGTCGATATCACCAGCGGACTGCAAGTTACCGCCAGAGTTATCGATTGACGCCGCTTCAATACCGACATAACCACCGCTAATCTGCCCATTGCGGCTGTTCAGATTGCCGGTTTTTAACGCCACGATACCCGCTTCAATACCCACGGTTTTACCTTTACCCGTGTTGGTCAGCGTAGCTTTGTTGGTATCGACAGCCAGCATACCGGCGGCAGCGATTTTGCCATTACTGTTAGTCAGCGCGCCGCTGTTAATGTTGATATTACCGTTAGTGGCAATACGACCTGCGCGGCTGTTTACAATCTCGCCCTTGTTAGTATTGATGGAAATAGTATCAATTGAAGAGATTTCGCCGGTCGTATTATCAATTCTGCCATTGGTTTTGATATCAATAAGCCCGGCAGACTGGATTTTCGCATTACTGTTTAGCAGGATGCCTTTGGTATCAATTTTGATGCCATTTACGCCGCCAGCAATTGTGCCCTGGTTGCGAACGCCGACACCGGCTTCGGTACTTACCAGGTTAATCTTGTTGGCATACATCCCGCCAAGCGCAGAAACGTCAACGCTGTAATAGTTGCGCAGCCCGGATGCTGCAACTGTACCCGCAACCTCACCGCGCGCATTAACATAGTTATTTCCCGCTACGATGTTCAGTTCATCAGCGGTTACTTTTCCATTGATGACAACATTGCGTGACAGGATCTCTGTCGGGCTGGCACTGCTCAGTTTACCGACGGTAATGGTGCCGCCATTGACGTTGTATCCCGCCAGTTCGCCATCAGTCAGCTGCGCTTTCCCGGTGGTCAGCGTTAATTTGCCGGTATTGATGGAGCCACCGCCATTCACCGTAATGCCATTCGGGTTAGCGACGATTAAATCTGCCTTATTGCCCGCGACTTCCATCATGCCATTGATGACGGACGCATTTCTCGAAACCACTTCGTTCAATATTACTTTGGCCGGGCCGCCAACCAGATTACTGTTCCCTGCAATCTGGCCAGCCAGCACGGTATCCGAGGCCGAAGTACCGTTATTGAAAATGAGGCCGTTTTTATCAACGTTCAAATCATCCCAGAAGTTATGAGACAACCCACTGGAATTTGGCGTGTTAATATCAACGACCGGCACCCCATTGGTGTTATAAACGGTACCATTTTTCATTACTAATCCGGCTGAATTTGCCACTGCCGGCAATGCGCAAATCATCGCAACTGTTAGCGGCCCGAGTTTTGACCTGACAAACCGTTGAACTTTTTTATCCAATGCACTCATGTTATTGAATTCCTTTTACCTGGTTTAAAAATTTAATATATATATTTTTTTGCTGTATTCTTTTAAATGAATATCGCAATACATCTTCCCGAAGTAACATTTAATTTGATAATTCAGTTATATCGAAGAAGTTTCAATGAATAGAAAAGCGGCTTATCGCAAGCCACATTAATACCATGACTTATTAAAAATAAGCGTCTCATATTATTGAGTGATGTAACAATCAGATGCAGTAAACCTTATTTAAGGCAGAGAAAACCTAACAGGAAAAGAAAGATAAAACAATATATCATAATCCAAATAGGATTTTTCAGATTAATTAAAAATGCAAAAATAAAAAGACAAAATTATATTGATAAAGATGACACCAAATAACTTGAAATAAAATTCAAAAATGATCCCCAGGATTTAAAACAGAAAATAGTGAAAAAAAACTGTCTGTCACAATACAGCCTTTAGACTACCGCCTGCCTCCTCATCATCACATTTCATAACCCTCGCCACTTCCATTTCGCACCCCAACCAGGATTTTTCAATATGTCGCTCCCGAATCACTTATTTCACAAGCACACCGTTGATAAACAGATCACATTTCTTACCCTCTGCGGTCATCTTTTTTATTGGCTTCGTGTATTAATTAATAGAAAAATAAGATAAAACAAATAATATAATTGCCATTTCTGAATAATCCCATAATTAAAGTCAACATATTGCCTATAGTCTTTACTTTAAATAATATGTAATAAAATCCCTGGGCGGTGATATTAATGATGGAATGACAAAAGCTGCCATCGGCAAATATTATTTGCCATATCATTATTTCTAAATGGGTTTTAAAACATAAGGATATATATGCGAACCGGAATTAAAAAAACGTTACCGTTACTGGGCGTTATGACATTACCGTTACCACTTTTTGCCGCGCCGACAGTGACCTTTCAGGGCGAAATCTCAGGCCAGACCTGCGACGTACTCATCAATGGCCGCACAGATTCCGTCGTCTTATTACCTACCGTGTCTCTGACCGACTTCAGCCCTCCTGGCACGCCGTTAACCCAGGGCCAATTTTACGGCCAGACTCCTTTTACTGTTTCAATTAGTGGCTGCCAGTCAACATCCAGCGTGACCAATATCAACACCAATTTCCTTGGTTATAACGTTGATCCTACGGGTGTACTTGGCAACAGCTATTCGGGTGGGGATGCGGCGACAGGCTTCGGCATTCAGTTGATGGACGCAGGTTCCGGGGGCACCGAGATCCGGCTTTCCGGTGTCACCTCCGTGCCTGGGCTGAGCCTTCCGGCCAACCAGACAGAAGCCAGTTATGATTACGGCGCACGCTATTATGTCCTCAATAGTACCACTGCCGCCGCCGGTAAAATTACCGCCATTGCTGAATATTCGCTGAGCTATCTCTAAATCAAAACTGGCTGCGTGACGACGTCAGCCAGAAATCCATTCAATATTACGCAATAAATAACCAGCGCAGGGATAATGTGAAAATGAATAGGTTAATGTCTTTTACTGTATTTTTATTTTCCATCACCATTTCTGTGAACGCAGCCGCAAACGTGATCATGACCGGGACGCGAATCATCTACCCTGATGATATCAAAGAAAAAACAATTCAATTAAGAAACACCAGTTCACAGCCTTTTATCGTCAGTATTCAGGTTGATGATGGTTCCGGTATTGAAAAAGCAAAACATCCTGAAGCACCTTTTATTACCACCCCGCAAATATTCAGAATGGAACCAGAGAGTGGGCAATCCGTGAAACTGATCTTCACGGGGGACAATTTGCCTCAGGATCGTGAATCGATTTTTTACTTCAGTTTTAGTCAATTACCTTATCTGGAGAATAAAGATAAGGATCGCAATCAATTAGTATTGGCGCTAACTAATCGCCTCAAAATTTTCTATCGTCCGCATACGATTCCCGGAAATTCGTATGAAACCGCAGAAAAGCTGTCATTCCAGCTAAAGCCGCATGGCATTGAGGTAACAAATCCTACCGGTTATTACTCCGTTATTCGCCGCGCCGAGCTTATTGCTAACGGCACAAAATATCCACTTGCCGATGCGGTCATGGTTCCCCCTAAAAGCAAAGTCGAATGGCCTTTACGCGCCAATACGGTAAACACCCGGAATGCATCTATCGCGCTGGTGACGGTGAATGATTACGGCGTAAATGTGGATTCCAGACACCCCTTATAACGTTTGCTTGTGCTAAGGCAGGACTCTTTTCGGTATGGGCAATCTTCGATGAATAAATTCGCTGTTTTACTTTCGGCTACCGCCTTTTTTTTTATTTTATTGCCCGCCTGGGGTAAAGAAATAGCCGCAACTCTGGCTGCCAGCGAAGACCGTTACACCTTTGATCCACAACTCTTTCGTGGCAGCCGTTTCAGCCAGGATTCATTAACGCGGCTTGCCACGCCGCAGTCGATTGTTCCGGGCAATTACAAGATGGATGTGTACACCAATAATAAATTGACGGGTACCTATGATGTCTATTTTAAAGGCTTTGCCGACGGCACAAGCCAGCCTTGTCTGAGCCCGGAGATCCTTGAGTCCACGCACATTAAAAACGCCAAAAGTCCCGCTTCCGCCTCGCCTGAAGATAATTGCGTATTAATTCAGGAGGCCGCACCGGGCGGCACCAGCCGGACAAATTTACCGCAACTGCGTCTGGATCTTTCCGTACCGCAGAACCAGATACGCATTCAACCGCGCGGATACGTTGACCCGAATGAACTCGATAATGGCGCATCGATGGCGTTTATCAATTACCTCGCGAATTACTACAACGTCTCCTATTCAGAGCCAACTACCCCGAATCAGCATTCGTTGTGGATGTCGTTAAGCGGCGGTATGAATCTTGGTTCCTGGCAATACCGGCAATTATCTAATTTCACATGGAATAACCAAAACGGTAACCGCTGGAAAAATATCCGTAGTTACGTCCAGCACCCGCTCCCAGGCCTGAATAGCCAACTGATGTTCGGCCAGCTCATCACCAAAGGGCGTTTTTTCTCCGGACTGAACTACCGTGGCGCCAGCATCGCCACCGACGAACGAATGTTGCCGGATTCGATGCGCGGCTATGCGCCGGTTATTCGCGGCGTGGCGACGACCAATGCCCGCGTCTCCGTTATGCAGAATGGCAATGAAATTTATCAGACTACCGTCGCGCCGGGGCCGTTTGAAATAACCGATCTCTACCCCACCAGCTTTAGTGGCGATCTTGATGTCTCGGTAACTGAGGCCAACGGCTCCGTGAGCCGCTTCAGCGTGCCCTTCTCCGCCGTTCCGGAATCGATGCGGCCGGGCATTTCCCGCTTCAATCTCGAAATGGGCAAAACCCAGGACAACGGCGATGATTCGTTTTTCAGCGATATGACCTGGCAGCACGGCCTCACCAATGCCGTCACCTTCAACACTGCGACGCGCGTCGCCGACGGTTACCAGGCGCTGATGCTCGGCGGCGTATATGCCAGCACTTTCGGTGCCATCGGCGCGGATCTTACCTGGTCACATGCGCGGCTGCCTGATACCGGCTACACCGACGGCTGGATGTCGCAGCTTCGCTGGAGTAAAACCTTCCAGCCGACCAATACCACGGTTTCTATGGCGGGATATCGCTATTCCACCCGCGGCTATCGCGACCTGATGGACGTGCTGGGAGCGCGGGAAGCGCAGCGCAATAATCAGTTGTGGGAATCAGATAGCTGGCGCCAACAATCGCGCTTTGACCTGACCATGAACCAGAGCCTGGCAGATTTCGGCAACGTTTTTATCTCCAGCTCCATGCAGAATTATCGCGGCGGAAAAAGCCGCGACACGCAACTTCAGCTTGGTTACAGCAACAGTTTCCGCTACGGGATTTCAATAAACCTTTCCGTTGGCCGACAGCACACCGGCGGCTATCAGAATGCCGGGGATATGCAGACGTTCACCGCGTTTTCCCTCTCTTTCCCGCTCGGCGGGAGCAGCCCGCGCGTACCCAGCCTGAGTAATTCATGGATGCATTCAACGGACGGCAGCGATCAATATCAAAGCTCGCTTTCCGGCATGCTCGATACCGGGCAGACCGCAAGCTACAACCTGGATGTCATGCGCGACCAGCAATATCACCAGACGACGCTCAGTGGCGGTGTGCAAAAACGGTTCTCGCAAACCACCGTCGGCGTGAACGCCTCGCGCGGGAATGACTACTGGCAGGCTTCCGCTAATGTCCAGGGCGCGGTGGTGGCGCATTCCGGCGGCATCACATTTGGCCCATATCTCGGCGACACCTTTGCGCTGGTCGAAGCCAAAGGTGCTGCCGGGGCGAAAGTGTTCAATTCCGAAAATCTTGCGATCAACGACAGCGGTTATGCGCTGCTCCCGGCCATTACCCCCTACCGTTACAATCGCATCACACTCGATCCGCAAGATATGGAGGGCGATGCCGAGCTGGTCGACAACGAAAAACAGATAGCGCCGATTGCCGGGGCGTCGGCCAAAGTCGTCTTCCGTACCCGCAACGGGAAAGCATTATTGATCAAATCGACGCTGCCGGATGGCTCTGAGCCGCCAGCAGGCGCGGATGTACTTGATGAGAACAACACCCTGATCGGCATCGCCGGGCAAAACGGGCAAATTTACTTGCGCACCGATCGACCCAAAGGGCGATTAACGCTGCGTTGGGGAGATGCCCCCCAGGATCGTTGCTATCTCTCGTACGACTTCTCCGGAAAAGATACCGCGAGCCCTTTAATCCGCCTGAATGCAATCTGCCAGTAAAGGGAGAAACCGGCATGACAAAGCACGCTATTTTGTTCCTGAAACTCCTGCTCGCGTTGTTGGCACTGCTGCACGCGTCGGCGTGGGCCATATGTACCAAAACCAATGTTAGCCAGACCGATGATTTCAACTCCGCGCAGATCAAGTTCGGCAAGATTAACCTGATCGATACCTACTTCGCGCCCGTCGGAACATTAATTGCCACCACGGTAACGCCACCAACCAACTACACTGCCGGCGGCGCTTCGGGCGCATCGGTATTGTGGGAGTGCGATCAGGCCGACCTGGCCAGTATCCATTTTTTGGTGGCGATCAATGGTGACGATCGAGTGGGCGGCTATTACAACATCGGCGCAAACGACAATTTGACGAATGTCTACGCCACATGGTTTGCCTATGTTGGCATCAAGCAGTCAATGTCGGGCATAACGTTGACGCGCAACTGGCAAAAAATCCCCGTGACGACTTACGCCACCGTCGGCTCAAAAATTCAGATCCGCTTACAGGATATTCCACCGTTGCAGTCTGAGCTTTACCGGGTCAGTACGTTACCCGGTTTGGGCGCAATAACCAGCTATTGCGGCAACAACAATAACAACGGTTCGGGCATTGTCTTTGCCACCCCCTCGGGTGAGCTGTATACCTGCACGCAACCGAATGCCTATATCCAGCTTTCCGGCCCCGGCGCTATCGTACCTTTTGGTCATGATGAAGCCGGTGAGGACAGCGCCACAAACTCAGACTTTTGGCTTGCTGACAATGGTTTTGGTTACGGCATGCGCATGGCGAACAAACTTTATAACAATCCCACCTGCACGGTACGCAACGCCACGCCGCTGGTGCTGTTACCCACCATCAGCGTGAGAGATCTGGACGCTGGCATGGCAAGCAGCGCGAATTTCAACGTGCAACTGGAATGCAACAACACGGTCGTTTCCGGCCTGAACGATACCCAGGTTGCGCTGGGTTTTCAGGTTTCCGAAGGCGCTTACCGCGCGGCGCAGAGTCTGAATCTGGTCAACGCCAGCGGCGGCGTCAGGGCGCTGGTTTCTGATAACTATAATGCGCCGGAGATGGCGAAAGGCGTGGGCATAACCATTGCCAACAGCGTCAACCCGGGCCAGCCAATGACGTTTCTTGGCCAGTCCACGAATGTGCCGCTTTCGCCCACGCCCGCAGGCAATAACGCAGGCTGGTATCCGGTGCTCACTGGCGCAACGCCGAACGGCAGTTCATACCCCGGCTTCAGCAATTACAGCCTCTCCTTTATCGCCAGCCTGCAAAAACTGCCTGGAATGACGGTTACCGCAGGCCGCGTTCATGCCACCGCGTACGTGATTGTGAAAATGCAATGAGCCGGTTTTTCATGCTGCTGTTCGTCCTGTTCGTACCGGCGACGTTGGCTGGCGTAATGCCGGCCATGACACGGGTGATTTATCCACCGAATGCGCGTGAAAAAACGCTGATGCTGGTGAACACCAATGCCTGGCCGGTGATAGTACAAACCTGGGCAGATAACGGCGAAGGCTCGCCGGATAACGGCGCTGCGCCCTTTGTCATTCTGCCGCCGGTCTTTCGCCTGGCCCCCGGAAGCACGCAGGGGTTGCGCATCATTTATAACCGCGATCCGCTGCCGACGGATCGGGAATCGGTTTTCTGGCTCAATCTGTATGAAGTGCCGCCGGACAGCGCAGGCCTGGACAAGCCGTTTCTGAAGCTGGCAATGAATACCCAGCTAAAGATCTTTTACCGCCCACAAACCCTCACCCTGACACCCGAGGAAGCGATCGGCAAACTGACATTTCGCCTGTATGCGGAGGGTGAAAAGTCCTGGCTCGAATTCAACAACCCAACGCCGCTGGGCATTTCGTTTACCACAATCAGCGTGACAGGCCACACCGGGCAGACGAAAGCGCACCAGCAGGACGATATGATGATTAGACCCTTCAGCCAGCGGCGTTACTTGCTGGAGCGCAATGTCGGCAGCGAAGCAATAAACGTGGAAGCGGGCTGGATAAACGATAGCGGGGAAATATTGAAACATCGGTTTATGAAATAAACCATGTGCATTTTACTGCAATGGGAGGGTTAAAATTCAGCGAAATCACCTGACTATTTAAAATATAAATTCAAGTTATTCACGGGGTTATTTAGCGCGGCGTAAATTGTAATAGCAGTGCCCTCACTCATCAGGAGGGCACTTTTTTGATTGGGTGAGTGTCAGAAAGACTCCCAGTCAGCCCCATTGCTTGTTGACGTTGCGGGCCTCAGGCTAACCTTGCTGCGAGCCGCTGCGGGTGCGTGTTTCGGCTTCGCGGTCTCTGAGCCCAGCTTGAACACGGAAACCAGTTGAGTGAGCTGTTCAGCCTGTTGTTCCAGTGATAATGACGCCGCAGACGACTCCTGAACCAGCGCAGCATTCTGCTGGGTCGTTGAATCCAGCTCCGTCACTGCTTTACCAATCTGATCAATACCTCTGCTCTGCTCTTCTGAGGCGCTTGAAATTTCATTCATAATCCCGCTCACGTTGGTGACTGAGGATACAATCTGCTCCATGGTCGAACCGGCTTTATTCGCCATTTCTGAACCGGTCATCACGCGTTGCACGGACTCTTTTATCAGCCCTTCGATCTCCTTAGCGGCATTAGCGCTGCGTTGGGCCAGGCTTCTTACTTCGCCCGCCACCACCGCAAATCCGCGCCCTTGTTCACCTGCGCGTGCCGCCTCTACAGCAGCGTTAAGTGCAAGGATATTGGTCTGGAAAGAAATGCCATTTATTACGCTGATAATATCCGTGATCTTGTTTGAGCTTTCAGTGATAGTTTCCATCGTGCTGACGACGTCCCAGACAATTTTCCCGCCAGAACGCGCATGCTCTGCCGCCACCCCTGCGAGCTGACTGGCTTCACGCGCATTGTCTGCATTGCGCTTAACCGTTGAGGTCAACTCTTCCATACTTGCCGCAGTTTCAACCACCGCAGCAGACTGCTCTTCCGTGCGGGAAGCCAGGTCAATATTGCCTGCCGAAATATCCGACGAGGCATTAGCCACATGAATTACCGATTCCTTAATTTGGGTGATCATGTCGCGAAGTCTGTCATTCATCATGCCCATTGCCTGCGTCAGGCGGCCCAGTTCATCGGTTGACTGCGGCTCAATGATGGCGGTCAGGTCACCACCGGCAATACGTTCAGCCAGCGTCAAATTATGTTTTATCTGGCGCGTCATCTGCCGGGTAAGCAGCCAGGCAACCAGTAACCCCGTCAGCACTGCGCAAACGGCAACGATGGCCATAATTATCATTACCCGCTGAATAATCTCGATATTTTTCTGGGTCTGGCTTGTCACCAAATCGGCAGTGATAGTATTGATTTTTTCTGCGACGCCAGTGAGATCTATAGCGGCTTTCTGCGACTCCTTCAGAGCATTAACATAGGAGACAACGTTATCCTGCATGCCGTTAAGAAATGCCTGCGCCAGTTCTTTGTCTTCCGCATTAATACTCAGATTTTCTGCGTGGACGATTCGCGACACTTCATCGGATTGAGCCTTGAGGGCATCTCCCCCCTGCTTACCCGCAGATGACTGGATTTCATAAGCGGCTATCCAGATATTATTGAGGCGATTGAGTAACGCTACTTCATCTTTTGAAGTATTTTCCTGCTGCTCGAAGCGGGCACTGAATTTATCCAGCAGGTTTTTCAGCTCGGGGGAGGTCAATCTCTGCGCTTTCTCGACGGTCACTTGTTCCAGTTTAACGAACGTGTCGCGGTGGCTGGCATAGTCGGGAATAGTATTGCGCAATTCATCAAACAAAACGCGGGCATCGCTGTCCCAGGTAAAGTCCAGACCAGTGATTGCTTTTTGATCCATCTTTTCAATGGCGACTTTATTCGCCTGAAGTGATGTTTCATCATGGTTTAATTGATAATTCAAGCGGCTACGTCGCGCAGTATTAAGCTCCGTGCTGATTTCATTGATTAATTTGCCCTTTAAGGCATGGTCACGGATATTGGCAGACTGCTGTATGCTGATGAGTGATGACAGCACAATAATAACGATTAAAACTGCGAACCCGCCAAACAGCTTGGCAGCCACAGGCAGATTTTTTATTGACGGTAACAGCTTAGACATAGAGGTATCCTCAGTAATCTTTCTTAATTTTCGAAAGATGGTTTCATTTTTACTTCTTATCTGATCACAGGTTTATTCACTTGTTTTTGAGGACTCAGGAGAAGTTGGCTATCTACTTACTTATCGTCAATTACAGAATTTCTTTTAATAAAAAAATGAAAAAAGAGATCTGCGAAAATATATCCTAATCAAATGAAGAATATTGCATAAAATAATGTGGACAAGTCTACATATTACTATGCGGTTATCGTGGTAATGATGATCCCGCAAAGTTATTTATTCTCTGATGCCATAGCCTGGTGTAAACCTATTAATGAATTTTCACTATCCGAAGGATATTTTGGAGTGGCTGATAGCGTGTTATTAATTATCGTTTCGCACTGTCCGTGAAGCCTGTTTACGATAATATGCTGAGCTACTTCACTATTTACCCTGCCGGGATATGCCCCTGGCTTGTTTTTCAGCACTCGCCATCGACAACCTTCATCGTGCCAGCAAAGAGCGAAAAGCAGGCATCCGTGATTTTCGCTCAGCAACAAAAAAGTTCCGCTAATACTTAAGCCTCGCGTTTTTCTGCCCACTTCAGCATTGCATCGAGAGCAGGGCACAGCGCCTGTCCCCACTCAGTGAGCCGATATTCCACTTTCGGCGGCACCTGGGGATATACCGTCCGCGACACGATTCCGTCGGCTTCAAGCTGTCGCAATTGCTGCGCCAGCATCTTCTGCGAAATAGCGGGGATCAGTTTTTCGAAATCGGAATAGCGCTGCACCTTTCCGTCGAAGAGATGAAAAAGAATAATTAATTTCCAGCGCCCTTCCAGCAGTCGCAGGACTTGCTCCACGCCGCTTGCAGCAGATTCCGGGCTATATAACTTACTCATAATATAGTCACTCACTTTTTCGTGCGTACTTGTCAATTTCACAGTCTATGTTGAAAATTCCCGTACTGTAAATTACGGGAGTATAAAGCCATGTCATTATCACTACCGCACGCTATTTCTACCTATTTCGCGATCAGCAATGGTGGCGATATCGCCAACGTTAAGCACTGCTTTACCGCAGATGCCGTCGTGAAAGATGAAGGTAAAACCCATCAGGGACATGCGGTGATCGAGGCATGGCAACGTGCCGCGCAGGCCGCGTTTGACTACAGCGTTGAGCCGGTTCAGATTCTCACCGACGGCGACCGGGTGACGGTCACGTCGAACGTCGTTGGTAATTTTCCCGGCAGCCCGGTAGTGCTTGAGCATACTTTCGGCCTGGTCGGCGACAAGATCAACGCACTGGAGATTATCTGATGTCGTGGGATCTTGATTTCCAGGGCACGCGCGTGCTGGTGACGGCGGGCACTAAAGGCGTTGGTAAAGCGGTCGTCGGGTTATTAAAACAGCTGGGCGCCAGGGTGTTAACGACGGCGCGCCACACTCCTGCGGAATGTCTCGCCGATGTCTTCGTCGCGGCAGACCTGACCACTGCCGACGGGTGCGCCTCAGTAGCGCAAGCCGTTCAGACGCACCTGGGCGGTGTCGATACCATCATTCATGTGGTGGGCGGTTCTACCGCTCCCGCCGGTGGTTTTGCGGCGCTGGGCGAAGAGGAATGGCAGCAAGAACTCAACCTTAATCTGTTGCCAGCGGTACGCTTAGATCGTGCGCTGTTGCCAGGAATGCTGGCACAGGGTAGCGGAGTGATCATTCACGTCACCTCTATTCAGCGCGAATTGCCGTTGCCGGAATCGACCACCGGCTATGCAGCGGCCAAAGCGGCGCTCTCGGCATACAGCAAAAGCCTGTCGAAAGAGGTTTCGCCAAAGGGAATTCGGGTTGTGCGCGTTGCGCCCGGCTGGATCGAAACCGAAGCGGCGGTGGCACTGGCGGAGCGGCTGGCGCAGCAGGCGGGAACGGATTATGAAGGCGGTAAACAGATCATCATGAATGCACTCGGTGGTATTCCGCTGGGGCGTCCGTCAAAGCCGATTGAGGTGGCGAATCTCATTGCCTTCCTCGCCTCATCTCATGCAGCCGCCATCACCGGTACCGAATATGTCATCGATGGCGGCACCATCCCGACGGTGTAACGCTGTATCACAATCGGCGCATCATTTGCGCCGATTGCGATCGCTTGTGGAAATCGGATAACCGTAATCTCCGCTCATTAGCATCGCTTTTAACCCAGGGGATATTTTTTAAACGCTGGCAGGGCTTCACATGCTTCAGCAAGCGACTGAATGTTTTTAAAATTGTCTGCCGCTACCACCCCTGGGATCATGAACTGAATAAACGACCACACCACCGTACTGGTTACCGCGACCTGGTCAGGGCGGGGGGCTATAGCGCGGCCTTCAAGCAGAGTATCCCATTCACGGCATGCTGCGAGCAGTTGCCGGGTAATTCGCTCAACCCACGGCTGATGTTGTTTTTCTTCTGGTCTGAGCTTGTGCTCATAAATATTTTGCACCGCTTTTTCGCAGGCTGCGAGAATAACGCCCAAAATCTGCAGATCTTTTGCCAGCGCGTCGGTATTGGCGGGTAAAAGTTTGTGATTTGCTACGGACAGGGCTTCAAAATAATAAAGAATGAGCGTTGAATCCATCAACTGCAAGCCGCTCTCCAGAATGACCGTCGGGGCTTTGACTACCGGGTTAATGCGGGAAAACTCTTCAAATGTGCTAAATACCGAGAGCGGCATACTGTTGAATTCGATGCCATAGAGTTCCAGGGATACCGCAACACGCCTTACGTAAGGCGAATCCATCATACCAATGAGTTTCATCGTTATTCCTGTTCGTGCTACACAACTGTCGTTAATCGATTACCTGTCAGCATCAGGTGATTCGGCAAAGCAGGCAGGCACACATTATCGTAAATCTGCAGGGGCGAATATCATGGATTCCTTACCTCAGGTGTTAGTATTTCTAACCTGTTATTCCACTTTCGCAGGATGAAAAGGCAACGATGAAAATTAATCCATTTAAAATCATTAAGTTAATTTATCACGCCATTAAATCCAGATTTAAAAAAGGTTTATATGGTAGTAACGTTAACGTATTAAACAACGTTAAGAAAAATGCCCTATGTCGGATTACCCACCTATCTCCGCTCTGCGAAGTTTCGAGGCGGTTGCGCGCCTTGGCAGCGTCACGTTGGCCGCGAACGAGATGAACATGACGCATTCAGCTATTAGCCAACACATTAAAACGCTGGAGGGCATGGTAGGCATAAAGCTATTTATCCGTCACGGGCGCGGGGTACAGATTAATGAAGAAGGGAGGCTTTATGCTTTGCAAATACGCGAAGCATTGAACCGGATCTCGGATGCCACCAGGCTGGTGCAGGTGAAACCGCGCGCAATAGAACTGACGCTGGCGACATTGCCTTCTTTTGGCTGTCACTGGTTATTGCCGCGCCTTTCGCGATTCCGCGAGAAATATCCCCATATCTCATTACGTCTGCAGGCCAGTCTGACGGTGACCAACCTGCAACAGGAAGGCATCGATATTGCGATTCGTATGGGTCAGGGTGACTGGGAAGGAATGGAAAGCCGCTTTCTTTTTTCTGATGAGCTTATTGTCGTCGCCGCACCCGGTTATAACAATGGCAAGCTACCTGTTACGCCAGAAGAGGTGGCAAAGAGCAGCATTATTTTTTCGATGGAGTCGTGGAAAAGCTGGTGCCTCAATGCAGGGCTGGAGAAAGAGATCCTGCCTGCCGGGTTACGCATTAATGATTCAAACCTGGTCATCGAAGCCGTACGACGGGGAACCGGCATTGCTCTGGAGCGTCGCTCTCTGGTTGAAGACGCTATTTCACGGGGAGAGCTGGTACAAATAACTCCGGTCACCGCACCTTATCCCTGGCACTACTGGCTTGTGACATCCCCACTGGCAGAAAAAAAGCCGGAAGTCGCTCTTTTTATTGCCTGGCTGGAGGAAGAAATAATAGTCGGGAATAAACAGCGGCAGTAATGATCTCACTGGTGGTTGTGCGCGAGAAGCATAAATAACCGCGTTATTGCGGGCACCCTGTACTTCTGGAAATGGCAAAACCCTACCGACAACAGGATAACTCCCCTCTTTTATCGTGGCAGTGGTAATAAACGTCACGTTGGCACAGTAACTAATTCAAAAATATTAAACATGAACGTCATAAAATTCGAACTTTAACGCCAGACATCAATTCCGGTTACTTTTTCCCTCTTGCAGCCAGCGCCTTCTCTGGGTTTCCGCATTCCTTTGCTCATGCTTTTTCATGTTTTATCCCGGAAAAATACCAATATTATTGTCTTGACATAGGTTTACGTTCAATTCAGGAATATTAAGTTTTGTTTGATAATGATAACGTTTATCAGAATCATTACCATAAATTACCAATATTCAGGGTTGACGATGAGACGCACAAAAATTGCCGCAGCAGTGGCCATGCTCATGGCCGGTAAATGCAGTTATGCAGCAGAACAAACCATAACGGTGTCAGGGAATATTCTTGGCGATTCACGCGCAGAAGAAGTGAAAACCTGGGCCGGGAGCCGCACCGTTATCAGCAACGATCAATTGGAAAAAGGGGCCAATCGCACTCTTGATGATGCGTTACAGCGTGTGCCTGGGGTCAAGATTCAGGATGAAACCGGTACAGGCGTGCTTCCGCAAATTGCGGTACGTGGCTTGTACGACAGCCGCAGCGGCCGCGCACAAATCCTTGAGGACGGAATTCCACTGGTACTGGCACCTTACGGCCAGGAAGGTATGTCGCTGTTTCCTGTAACATTTTCGACCATTGATCGCATTGACGTGGTTCGCGGTGGCGCGGCAGTACAATATGGCCCGAATAACGTTGGCGGCGTCATCAATCTGATCAGTAAACCCATTCCGCTGAAATGGGAAAATGAGATTACCGAGCGCGCCACGTTTTACGGTAAGGGACACAATCTTTGGGATACCTACCTTCGCACCGGCGGCATGCTGAATGATGACTTCGGGCTGCAGGTCGAAGCTAACCAGGTAAAAGGTAGCTCGTTCCGCGAGCATAGCGACAGCAAAGTTCAGAACTTCCGCGTACGCGGCCTGTGGAATATCAACGAAGACACAACCTTAAATCTCTCCTACCAATACTACGATGCACACGCCGATCTGGCGGGTGCCCTTTCGACCGCAGACTATAATCGCGATCGCCGTCAAAGCACCCGTCCATGGGATGATTACGACGGTCACACCAAGCGTTATAGCGCAGTTTATAACCAGCAACTCGGTTCACTGGGTTTTATTGATAACGCAGAATTTAACTGGATGTTCTTTGGTCATGAGTCGGATCGTGATTTCCACGTCGGCATGAGTAAAGTCGCCGGTCAAAACTTCAACCCGGCCTTACCTGCCGATATCGTGCAAAACTCGCCGCGCAGTTTCAGGGTCTGGGGGACTGAACCGCGTATCAGCATGGATATCAACGGCTATAATGTGAACCAGCAATGGATTGTGGGTGGGCGCTTTGTCAGTGAAAAAATCGATTACCAGGTACGTCAGCGCACGCTGGCTACAGGCGTGACAGCGGTAACGCGTGACTGGGACTTTGATAATAATGCCTGGGCAGGTTATATCAGCAATGCCGTCAAACTGTTCAATGACACGCTGACCATCACGCCGGGTATGCGCTATGAGAACATCAGCGAAAAATACACCGATAAAAAAACGGGCCAGCGCACCTCCACGCCGGACACGCAGTGGCTACCCGGCCTGACGGTAGGTTACCAGCTTACCTCGCAGTGGTTCCTGTATGCAGACATGCAGAAAAGCCTGCGTCCGGCACAGGCTACGCAAATCGTCAAAGGCGGCGACGTCAGCTCTGAACTGGCGTGGAACTACGAGAGTGGCGTACGTTACAAACCAACCGAGAATGTCAGTCTTCATGCCGGTCTGTATCGCATTGATTATAAAGACCAGATCTCCTACGACAGCGTATCCGATAGCTATCTCAACATCGGACGCACCCGCCATCAGGGCGTTGAGCTGGAAGGGTTCTGGAGCCCGCAAGCCATTGAAGGCCTCAAATTGCATGCAGGATATGCTTACCTGCAGGCTGAACAGCGTAACGGCGTGAACCGTGGTAAGGAAGTGCCGTATGCCTCGCGCACGCAGCTGACGCTGGATGGAAGCTATGACTGGCGTGAAACCACCTTCTCACTGGCAGGCTACTACTTTAGTAAATCCTATTCGGATGCAGCGAATACCGTTTCGGAGAACAGCACCGGTTCCGTTGGTCAAATGCCGTCTTACTGGGTATGGAATGCTCAAGTGAGCCGCGATCTGTTTAAGTCAGGCAGTACCGTGCTGAACGGCTATGTCGGAATTAACAATATCTTTAATCGCGACTACTGGTTCCGCGGTATTGATACCAGCCCGTGGGGACGTCAGCCAGCGCCGGGACGTTCAGTCACTGCGGGCGTTAGCCTGAAGTTCTGATAGCCAAAAGAAGCCCGTCACGTTGAACGGGCTTCTTTCATTAAGGCTGGACGTAAAACAACCCGCTGTATGGAATGCCGACAAAGTCGCGGTATAACGATGCTAAATCGGCCTGCGGATCGACATCGTCAAACTGCTGAGGATGGAAAAGTTTAGCCATGGCTTCCAGTGCTACTACGTTGAAAGGGCTGTCGTAGAATTGGTGATAGATGGCCATTACCTGCTTGCCCTTCGCCACGGGCAATACACTCACCCCTTCTCGCTGCATCAATTTCTGCAGCTTCGGTAAGGTACTGGCGCGGCTGGCTTCATATCCCAGCGGTACTGCCAGCGAAGAACTCCCGCGCTGGCTCCAGTCAGCGCCACTCATTAAATATACGTCGGGGCGCACCGCAATCAGCAATTCAGCGCTAATATCGGCTCCCTGAGGGGGGACTTTGTCCGCCATCAGATTGCGGCCACCGGCTTCAGGAATGAACTGGCCAAAACTGTCGCGACCAAATACGGTACAACAGTTCATGCCCGTCATACCGGCATGGTTTTCAAACACAACGCCAGGCCACGCTTCGCGGGGGATTGTTGCCACTCGCTGGCGGGTACGATCCAACAATTGATTCCAACGCTGAATGAAACGCCCGGCATTCTGCTGTTCGGCAGTCACCTCCCCCAATAACCGCATACTCTCCGGTGTATGGGTTAAGGGTTGCTGGCGAAAATCGATAAACACCACCGGAATTCCGCTTTTCTCCAGTAATGCTAGCGTCCCTTCACTTTCGAGCTTCTTCAGGATCCCCGTATCGAAAACAATCAGATCCGGTTTTAGCATCGCGGCTTGCTCAACGTTAAAGCTGCTACGGTAAGGGTTAATAAATATCGGTATGGAAGGCAGCGCTGGATAATGCCGGGTAAAAAAACGCCCCATATCCGGCGCCCGGGTTTGCAGCGAATCATCCCATCCGACAATCCCTTTAAGCGCATCGCCAGGATGCAGCAGGCTCATCGGTAACAACATCCGACTGTCAGCGAGAATGATGCGCGTTGCGGGTGCGTTAAGCGTGACCTGGCGACCGGCAAGATCGGTCACCGTAACCGATTGTGCCTGTGCCGCCCACGGCCACACTAAAGCGGTAAATATAATAATAAGCCACTGGCCTTTCATTCTGGCGATTTCCTTACTGAGCTTGCGCTGACTAAACCACACATAAGTGTTTTTAATTTTTGCTGCCATCAATATGGCAACCCCAAACAGCCTTTTATCAAATATTAGATATATATCAAAAAGTTACAACAAAACCGCAATCAGACTACTTCGATTCAGCAACTATCACTTAGTGAATTTATTTAATGATCTTGTTTAAATCTTTTGAAAAGCGCTAGTTCATTAGTAATGATAATGTAAATGATAAGCATTACCAACATGGACTAGTTATATGATCTCGCTTGCACTACCAGGGGAACGCCGCAGGTCCAGCAATGGGCTATTTGGCATTCTGAACTCCGTTCCCCACCCAACTCTTGTTGAGATGATTGCCATTGCCGGGTATGACTTCGTGATACTCGATCTGGAACATCTTCCCCATAACGAAACGCTTCTTAGCCACTGTATTCAACTGGCACAGCTCAACCACTGCACCCCATTGATACGCCTCACCTGTGACGATATTCCGCGTGCCGGACGCCTGCTCGATATGGGAGCTGGCGGGATTGTACTATCACGGGCTGAAAGTGCGGAACAGGTTAACGCCCTGAAAAATGCGATGTTCTTTCCCCCCATTGGAACACGAGGTATCACCGGCGGCAGCGTAACCGGCTTTGGTACTTTGCCCCTTGAGGATTATATCCGCCAGGTCAATGAGAAGTTATGGCTGGTACCCATGATTGAAACGCCGCCCGGCATTGAGGCTATTGACGCCATATTGCTTATCCCTCAGGTCACGATGGTTATGGAAGGTGCGCTTGACCTGGCAATGAGCATGCAACTTGGCCCGCAGCCTACGCATCCTGAGGTTGAAGCGCTTATTCGCCAACTGGCTACACGTTGCGCAGCCGCAGGGAAATCTTTTTGCGCCAACCCCCGCACCGCAGAACAGCAGCAATACTGGCAACGCCAGGGCGTGGACAGCTGGCTGTGCGGCGAAGATCGCGGTTTTTTGTTTCGGGCGCTAAAGCAACGGCTTACTGACGTTCAGTCTCTTTAACCTTTCCTACTCAACACCCAAACAGGTATACACATGTTCAACCAAAAGCCCTATGTGATCATCAGTCACGTTGTTAACGCGGCCGTGACAGAAGGTTTTATTCCCGCAGCGCAACGCCTGGGCTATTCGGTGATCCTGCTTACCGATCACGCGATGGCGCATAACAGCAAGGTGGATGACAGCGTTACGGTTATCGAATGCGAAGTATTTAACCCACTGTCCATTCTCGACACGCTCACCGAATGGGGGATCACGCCTGCTGCGCTGTTCTCCAATAGCGATCACTTGCAAACGGCAACGGCTATTGCCGCCACTGCACTTGGTCTGCCCGCCAAGAACTGGCAAATTTGCTACGCCGCGAAAGAGAAATGGCGCATGCGCCAGCGCCTGAAAGCACTCGGGCAACCTTCAGTCTGGTCTGCTCAACTCCTTCCTGATGCATCACCGGCCGCGGACTGGCCGTGGCCAGTCGTGATCAAGCCAGGCCAGGGCGTGGCGTCTATGGATGTACGGCTTATTGAGGATCTCACGCGTTGCCAGCACTACCTTAACTCCCTGCCTGTCCGCCAGACATTGCTGGTTGAAGCGTTTATGCAAGGACCGCTGTTTACGCTGGAAACTCTCGGCGATGGCAATGAGCTGGTGGCAATTGGCGGTTTCGATGTCGAACTCTCCGCGCCGCCGCACTTTGTGGAGATGAGTGCGCGTTGGGCCGGTGAACATAGCACACGCTGGAAGCAGCAGGCGCTGGCGCAGTTGCGTGAGTTTGGCGTGGGGTTTGGCGCTTGCCACAGCGAATTTATCGTTACCGATAATGGCCCCGTCTTAGTTGAAATCAATTACCGCAGTATTGGCGATGGCCGCGAATTTCTGCTGGACCGCCTGCTGCCGGAGGGGTGGTTCACGCCGATCCTGCGCCTGCATCTTGGCGAACCGCTGCCGCCGATAAAAACGGAACAGGGTGAAGCACTCATCCATTATCTCGTCGCCGATCGCAGTGGCACATTGCAGAGCGCACCTCAACCGCTCAGCGCGCCGGGTCTGCACTACCGTCCACTGAAATCCACTGGCGATCGCATCGAACTCACCCACTCGAATAAAGATTACCTCGGCGTGCTGTACCTTGAAGCCAGCGATGACACGCAGCTAAAACAGCTCACGAACCGCACTCTCGCCGCGCTAAAGTGGGAGATTGTCTGATGAATCAGCATGACTACATTACGCTGCGTATCATAAACGCCTGCCTGCGCGAAAACGTCAGTGGTTTGATAAGCCAGGGGCAGATTACACAGAATTCTCAGCATCAGTGGCTTACCTGGCAGTCGGCCAGTCAGACATTGCGCCTGCAGGTGGATGCCTGTGATTACATGCAGCCATGGCGGGCGGTATCCCCTGAATGGCAGATAAAAACCGCGCAAGGATGGCACTCGCAGTCTGGCTATGCTAACTGGCTGGCGGCGTTAATGCCGGATCAGCAACCAGAAACGCGAGAGCTCTTTGCTACCTATAAAGAGGAAGCCGACAGTGCCGTGGCACAAGGCGAACTCTGTGCCCTCGCTTTTACACAACAGCGCGCATCACTGTTACGTTCACCGCATGAGATGAACTGGGGTGAGCGCCTGCGTCATGCCGATCAACTGGCAAGCTTCCTTGATCATCCTTACTACCCTACGGCGCGCGCTAAATTTGGTTTTAGCGAAGCCGACCTGCGCCAGTACGCGCCAGAGTTTTGCCAGCCGTTTCGTCTGCGCTGGCTGGCTTTACCCCACCAGCAATTAACCCTTACGGTACCGGAAGCCAGACCGGACTGGTGGCCATTGCCGTCACAGGTAGGCCTGGATCCACAGCACTTCGCCCGGCATGCATTGATCCCTGTGCATCCTCTTACGTTGAGCCAATTGCATGACCTTCCCGAGGGAGCGGTAATCGCGCCTGATGCCTGGCTCGATGTCTACCCCACCTTATCAGTACGTACCGTGCAGTTAGCGGACTACCCGGATCAACATCTCAAAGTGCCGCTCAGCATGCGCACACTGGGGCAGAAAAATATCCGCCTGATCAAACCCTCAACACTGTATGACGGCCAGTGGTTCGCTGAAGTGCTGACCATGCTGGGTGAACAGGACAACCTGCTGCGCGGCAAATATCGCCATGTCGATGAGCGTTTTTGTGGCCATGTTGCGGAGAATAAACAGTTAGCCTTTCTGTTGCGGCGCTACGCAGCGCCCCGCACCGGTGAAACGCTATTACCGGTTGCGGCACTTGGCAGCAAACTGCCGGACGGTCGTTATTATCTCTCTTCTCTGCTTGAACAACCCGGTATGCCAGACGTCGCGGACTGGTGGCGTGATTACTGCCAGTTGATGGCGGATGTTCACCTGACGCTGTGGTTACGCTACGGCATTGCCCTCGAATCCAATCAGCAGAATGCCGTGCTGAGCCTTACGCCAAATGAAGCCCTGACACTGGTGATGAAAGACAACGATGCGGCGCGCATTCTGCCTGAGCGTTTTAAAGCCGCCTGCCCGCACCTGGCAGAGCGCCTCATCACACTGCGCGATCCGCGCATTTGTGTGTCTGATGAAGCCGCGCTGGCACAGATGTTTATCACCATCACCCTGCAACTCTGCCTGGCAGCGGTGCTGGAAAGTCTGACCGCAGACGCACTGCTCGATCGTGAAGCGGGTTATCAAACGTTACGACATGCGCTTGAGCAGAGTCTGGCGCGTCTGGAGAGTGAAGGCGTCGACACCGCCTTTGCACGACAGCAGTTGTTTGTCTCCCCCACGCAGCCAGTGAAATACCTGTTGCTGAGCGGCAGTCTGTTAAGCAAACAGGCGTCCGGCGCTGCAGATATCAACAAATTCTACGGCCAGAGTGGGCCGAATTTCCTGCTGCGGGAAAAACGCTAATGCGCAGTACGTTGCAGGTGGTTCTGGCCTGCCACTTCCTGGCCGCGTTTACCGTACTTGGCGTACCGCTCTATCTGCCACGGCTGCTGGTTTCATTTGGCATCGCTGAACGCAGCCTGTGGGCAGGCGTGCTGTTCAGCCTGCCTTCAGTGATGACGGCAATTTCTGCCGCATGGTGGGGACGGTTTGCCGATCGCTACGGGCGGCGGTTGTCGCTGCAGCGGGCCTTGTTCGGGCTGACATGCGCATTTTTACTGGCCGGCGTATCGCCCTCGTTACCCTGGTTGATCGTCGCACTCGCGTTGCAGGGCATAGCGGGAGGAACCCTGGCTGCGGCGAATGGCTATCTTTCCACGCATCTGCGCGGTGAACAACTGGCGAAAGCCCTTAACTGGACGCAATCATCCGCCCGGTTGGCGCTGCTGAGCGCACCGCCACTAATAGGCGGGATCCTGATGTGGCTACCCGATATTGGGCAGCGTCTGTGGCTGGGGCTGGCAATGTTATCGCTGTGCGGCTTGCTGCTTAGCCTGCGGCTGCCCGCCGATCCGGCCATTGAGCCGACACACCGTGCAGTGCAGAACAACGGCATCCAATCCACGTTTCATTATCTGTGGGCGATGCAGTTCCTGTTCAACTTCGCCATGGTGGTGACGTTCCCCTACTTCCTGCCCTATGCCGCACACTGGCTACCTACGGAAGTGCTGATCGGTACGTTCTATAGCTGGCCGCATCTGATCTATCTGCTGCTTTTGCCACTCTGGCACCGTCTGGCGGGACGCAGCCTTTATTTTGTGCCAGGCATGGCGCTGATTGCGATAGCGGCATGGTGGCACAGCCAATTAACCGGAGCGTCATCGCTGCTGGCGGCTCGCACGCTGTTTGGTTGCGGCATGCTGCTGGCTTACAGCGGCGCCAATCAGATGCTAAGCGACACCATTCGCCAACACAGCGCCGGAAAACAGTTCGGGCAGATCGATGCCGCTGGCAAGTGGGCTGGAGTGGCTGCCGGTATTGGTGCGGGCTGGTTGGTTTCGCATGTGTCATTACAGGCGCCTTTCCTGGCTTCAGCGGCGGCGGCTTCTGGCGCCGTCTTACTCTTTGTTATTTCCCCTTTACGAGGATCAGGTTATGTCCGTATCACTCGCCGTTCGTGAAAACCCACTGCTGACAGTAAAAGTCACCCCGGAAAGGGAGCAGGCGGAATTTGCCGGACTGACAGCACTGCTGAACTGCTATATTCGCGAATTCGCCCGCCCGGCGGGACGCGTTAAACAGGTGCGCCAGGGCAATATTCCGTTGTCGTTAGCCAGCCGTATGGTTTCGGGCAAAGTGATTTTGCTGCAAATGGGAGAGGATGGCAGCACGTTACTCGCCATCCGGGCTACCCGCTGGAGTTTATTGGATCGCGGCGACTTTATCGGTACTCCGTTTGTGAAAGAGTTTGGTCGCCCGTGGCGGGCCGTCCGTTGTAGTGAAGCAATGGCGCTGCTGGTCAATGATATGGTGCGGCAGACCGGACAATTACCCGATGTAGAACTGCTGGATCAGATTGAAAACAGCATCCAGGTGACTGCCTCTTTCCTGCAGCATCTGCCAAAGCAGGCCAGCGAGCATAGCTACATCCACAGCGAAGAGCGTCTGCTTTGGGGTCATCCGATGCATCCGAGCCCGAAAAGCCGTCAGGGTGTGACGCCAGAGGCGCTACTGGCTTGCTCGCCCGAAGTCGCAGCGCGCTTCCCGCTGTTCTGGTTCCGCATTCATCCCTCGCTGTTACAGGTTCGGGGCAGTGCGCCAGTTAAGGCAATGCTGGATAAGCTCCATGGCGAGCACTGCTATCCTTGCCATCCATGGGAGGTTCGCCACATCATGCAGTCGCCGCTTTATGCGCGTGCCGTTAGCCGTGGGCTCATCACGCCGCTTGGGCTTACGGGTGCAGAATTCGCGGCGACATCATCGGTGCGTACGTTGTATCGCGCCGATCTGCCCTATTACCTTAAATGCTCCATTCATGTGCGGCTCACCAACTGTGTCCGCAAGAATGCCTGGTATGAACTGGAAAGCGCAGTTGCGCTGAATACGCTACTTGAGGAACGTTTTGCGCGCCTGGAAAGCACGGTGCCTGGCTTCCACATCATGCGCGAACCAGCCGCCAGCAGCCTTGATTTCTCCGCGCTGGCGCAAGCAGACGAAGCGGAAGAAGTGCGCCATTTACAAGAGTGTTTCGGCATTCTTTATCGTGAGAATCTCACCGATCAACAGCCCTGGCTGGCGGCATCGCTGTTTGCACTCGACCACCAGGGCCACAGCCCGCTTCACCTGCAAATTCAGCAGTTGAGCGCCGCGCAGGGGCTTTCTCTACAGCAGGCGAATTTATTGTGGCTCGACAGGTATCTTTCGGTGCTACTCCCTGGTGTACTGGAGGCGTTCTTCACGGAAGGAATGGTGTTTGAGCCACACCTGCAAAACGTTCTGGTTTCCATTGAAAATTATCTTCCGGCTCAACTGTGGGTACGCGATCTGGAAGGCACAAAACTCACCACCGAGCGCTGGTCAGCCTCCGATTTGGCGATGATGTCCGGGCGTGCCAGAGAGTCCGTCTGGTACAGCCGTGAACAGGGCTGGCGTCGCGTCGCCTATTGCCTGCTGATCAATCACCTGTCGGAAGTGCTGTTCCGCCTCGCCGATGACGATCAGGTAATGGAACAGCAATTGTGGGATTTACTGGCGGCGCAACTTGGCCGTTGGCGGCATCAGCCGGAAATCGCTGCGATCCTCGAAGGCGGCGCTATCCCGTCAAAAAACAATCTGAAAACCCGCCTGCTGCGCAAAGCGGATAAACACGCGGATTACACCCTGCTGCAACACCCAATGAGGAGCGCGCAATGACGCCGAAAGTCAGAGAGGCGCTGCAACAGTTGCAGCAACAGCGCTCAGAGCCGTTTTGCGCTTATGTGTATGATCTCGTTGCACTACGCCAGCATATCCGCAGCATGTGTCATGCATTGCCAGCAGGTTGTGAACTGTTTTACGCCGCAAAGGCGAATCCTGAAGCCCCCATACTTCGTACATTATGCGAATACGTTGATGGCTTTGAAGCGGCATCCGGTGGCGAACTCAACTGGTTACGTGAGCAGGTGGCTGGCAAGCCGCTGATTTTCGGCGGCCCCGGCAAGCTGCAGAGTGAACTGCGCCAGGCGGTGCAGCTCGGCGTGGACGTTTTACACGTGGAGAGTTTAACCGAGCTGCGTCGTTTACAGGCTATCGCGCTTGATGAGAATCGAACGGTCTCCGTACTGTTGCGGATGAACATTGCGCTGGAGGGGATCGGCGGTACGCGTCTGATGATGGGAGGCAAACCGACGCCTTTTGGTCTCGATGAGCATGATCTGCCCGCGGCATTACGCGAAATCGCCAGCTCTCCGCAAATCAATCTGCGCGGTTTTCACTTCCATCTGATGTCTCACCAACTGGATGTGGATAACCATCTGGCGTTGATCCGTCTGTATCTGGACAAGGTTCGCAGCTGGTGCGATCGCTGGTCGCTGAACATTGACTTAATTAACGTCGGTGGCGGTATCGGTATTAACTACCTTGAACCGAAGCATCACTTTGACTGGACATCTTTTTGCCAGCGCCTGCCAGACGTGACGCAATTCAGCCAGGCGCAAGGCTGGACGCTGCGCTTTGAGTGTGGTCGTTTCATTGCCGCTGCCTGCGGTTATTACGTCATGGAAGTGCTGGACGTCAAAAAGAATCTCGGCGAATGGTTTGCGATTGGTCACGGGGGAACGCACCATTTTCGCACCCCGGCGGCGCAAAGCCATAACCACCCGTTCAGCATATTGCGACGTGAACAAAACGCTGAATGGATAAAAGATGAACGTGTGACGCTGGTCGGGCAACTCTGTACGCCAAAAGATGTACTGGCGCGCCAGCAGCCCGTTGCCGCGCTGGCACCGGGTGACTGGCTGGTGTTCAGCCTGGCGGGCGCTTACGCCTGGAACATATCGCACCAGAACTTCCTGATGCATTCCCCACCTGAGTTTATTTGGCTCGAAAACTGAAGAAAACGGTTTACCTTCTGACACGACAGGCGGCCCGCTGAAAAAGAGTCAGGCCGCCCTTATTTTAGCGATGGCAGTGTTGAGAGGGCGATGATGAACGTTAAGCCTCTTGCTGCAATGCTCCTGCGACGGGAGTGATTTCAGCAAGCAGCCAGCGTTCAAAATCCGCTAATGCCGCTTCATTCATTCCGGTTTCCGTCGGCTTGATCAAACAGAATGTTTTGCTCAGGCTGGCGGATTCTGGCCAGGGTGAAACAAGCAGACCGCGCCTCAATTCATTTTCGATATACATACGCGGCACCAGTGCCACGCCTTGCCCTGCCATAACGGCTGCGATGGCCATTTCATGCAGGTCGTAGCGCACTCCCAGCCCTGGATTATCCAGGTTTATGTGACTTTCGCGGGCATACAGATGCCACGCGTCCGGATTCTGCCGGCGGTGAATCCGTGGCAGCGCGTTTAACTGTTCCTCAACGTCACCTTGCACCAGCAGCGCGGGGTGGCACACCGGAACCAGCTTTTCCTGAAACAGAAACTGCATGCGCATGCCGGTCCATGCGGGATGTTCAAAATGGATCACGGCGTCAAAGCCACTTCCGCTCAGAATAAAAGGGTCGGTACTGGCCGCAATATTTAACGTTATGTCCGGATGCAATGATCTGAAGCTGCCCAGGCGCGGGATCAGCCATCGGCTGGAAAAGGTCGGCAGGACGGCAATATCCAGACTCTTATTCCCCTCTGGCAAGCCCATGATGTATTGGGTATCCCTTTCGAGCCGCGCCAGCGTTTCGTGGACATGACGCGCATAGCGTGCGCCTGCGGGATTAAGCTTTACGCGGCTTCCCGTACGGTCGAACAGCCTGCAGTTCAGCAACGATTCAAGGCGTGCAATCTGACGGCTAATAGCCCCTTCCGTCAGGGAGAGTTCTTCTGCGGCGCGGGCAAAACTGCCGTGCCTTGCGGCGGCATCAAAAGCCTGCAGAGAAGTGCTGCTGGGTATTTTTCTGCGCATAAAAGAGCCTTTCCTCTGTGCTGATAACGCCATCCAGTGAGTTAATGTCACTGAACAATGAAATATTGTCGATTTTCAGGCCGGAATACACCTTATAGCATGATCAAAAGTCATTAAGCGGATTATTCGTTGTCCGCTGTTTATCATGCGGAGGCAGGACAATGTTGTATATCGTGGAATGCTCATATACCGATCCCCAAAGCGAGGGAGAATGGAATGCATTTTACAGCCTGGAAAAATTACCAGCGCTGGTCTCTGTGAATGGGTTCCGTACTTCTCAGCGCTTTCGCGCCGTAAATCCCGGCTGCCCGGCTTATCTCGCCCTTCACACTGTAAAAGATGCAGAGGTACTCAGCAGTGATGATTATCGGCGCAAAGGGGGCGGTAATTTCTCCCGTTGGCAGGCATATATCACTGACTGGCATCGTAATCTGTATGCATGCGAAGCGCCGGCTCCGGCCGTCTCGTCAGATGAAATTCTGCTTCTCAGCGCGCAGCCGATAAGCGCTTTAGCCACAGCGCTGGGGAACCCGGCGATGGAAATGCACGCGGCAGGGTTGGAACGATCCCCGGAACATCGCGTTGCCTGGGTCCTGCCACGTGAAAGCGCCTTGCCGCTGGCGGAGGTGCCCGGCGTATATCTTTACGAACCGCTGACATCGCAGCTGCAATGTCCGGTTGAGCGCCACCAGCAGGGGAGCCATTAAATCATGCCTAATCTGACGTTTTACCTTTCGGAAGAACACGCTGACAGGTATACCGATCTTCCCGATTTTACCCGCACCTGTAGCGCCCTTTGCACTGACATTCTCGCCGCAGAGCCGGACAACGTGCATATCATATTTGTCACGGTAAAGCCGGGATGCGGGCATCCGGTCTATGCCGAGCTCTTTTATCGGCTGACACCCAGGCGCACGCAGGAAGTGATGGAAAACTTTATGCGTGAACTGGATCTCGCCACGCAGCAGGCCTGGGGGCTAATGGCGCGTATTCGCTGCTTTGGCTCCCCTGCTCCGTACCCGTACGCCAAAAACTAATCCTGAGGTATGTATGAACCCACTTACCTTTCCATCACGCCAGATTGGCGATTTTCAGGTCACGGCGGTGAGTGATGGCAATATGTCCGCCAGCCTGGAGTTACTGTCAGGTATTGCCACAGAGGATGCCGCATTCATTCAGCATCGCGCCGGAATTGCTGAACCCGGTAATATCCATATCAACGGCTATCTCATTCGCGGGCGGGGGCGAACTATCCTGGTTGATGCCGGTACCGGAGGGCTGAACAACGCGGGCGGGCAGCTTAAAGCCAACCTCGCAGCCATCGGAATCAGCCACAACGACGTGGACACCGTGTTATTAACGCACTGTCATCCTGACCATATTGGCGGCCTGCTTGATGCGGAAAAACAACCGGTCTTTCAACATGCGGAACTTCTGCTGCATCATCGCGAAGCGGACTACTGGCGGGATGATGAAAAACGAAAAATAGCCAGCGAACGCGGCCAACGTAATTTCATGCTGGCGCGCCAGACGTTAGAGGCTTATGCACGGAACGTCCGCTTTTTTAGCGAGGGCACCATAACAGAGAGCATTTCTGCGGTATGGCTACCGGGCCACACGCCAGGGCATACCGGGTTTCGCATTGACTCGGAGGAAAAAAGCTTACTTATCTGGGGAGATATCGTCCATTACCCGCATATTCAGACGGCACAACCGGCGGTGAGCATTCTGTTTGATGCCGATCCCGCGTTGGCCGAAGCAACCCGCAAAAAAGTTCTGGCGCAAGCCGTCCGGGAAAAACTGCTTATTGCGGGCATGCACCTGGGCCAAGCTGGGTTTGCGACCGTTTCCAGGGCCGATACGGGATACCGCCTTTCCTGCTCATGAGGATTCCGCTCCTCAGCGCCCAGCTCTTTAATCGCCTGGCGCAGGCGCAATGTCCTGCACCAGGCGTCATCAGTAAGAGAAGGGGGAATGCTGCTGCGCCTCTTTCAGCCAAAGCCCGGCATCTTCACCCGCTGCGGTGTATAGCGGCGCATTTGCATCGTGAGCAATGGCGAAAATGGCCTTCGCGACATCATCAGCATGCGTCACGGGTGAGTTGCTCTCGCCCACCATCTGGATAAATTCCTTCACCATTTGTCCGTAGGCGGGATCGTCCATCCCGGCAAAATGCGCGCGCGCATTCTCGCCAAACTTCGTTTCCGGAGAGCGCCCCGGTAATACGACATGAACACGAATACCAAAAGGCCTGACCTCAATGGACAAAGACTCGCTCCATGCATTCAACGCCGCTTTACTGGCGCGATAAAGCCCAATCATCGGCATCGCTTTAGTCGTCACGGACGAAGAGACATTGATGATGACGCCTGATTTTGCCTCTCTCATCAGCGGCAGAAACGCCTGCGTTAATGACAATGTTCCCAGCACATTGGTGTTCATTAATTGCTGCGCGGTGGCAAAAGAGGTGAGTTCGACCGGTACAGGCGCGCCAAAACCTGCATTATTCACCAGTACATCAATCGCGCCCGCTTCTTTCACCACATGGCTAATGCTCTGCGCGGAAGTAATATCGAGCGGCAAAATCGTCAGTTTGTCGCTTTCCGGCAAACAGGTCGGGTCAGGCGTTCTCATCGTGGCAATCACTTCCCAGCCCTGGTGTAAAAAAAGTTTTGCGGCGGCAAGGCCAAAGCCTGAAGAACAACCGGTAATCAGTACAGTAGGCATATTTGATCCTCTTTCATGGCAAGAACAGTGATCATAGCCGCCGCTATCCGGACAATATATAATCAAAAGTCCCGCAAACTTTAGAGATCGTCCAATGTCAGATCCGTTGACCGATATCGTTGCCCTGCTCAATCCCAAACCTTCGCATTCAAAACTCGTTGAGGGGCGCGGAGAGTGGCGTATTGTTCGGGAGTCTGGCGGAGAGGCTTTTTACTGCGCCGTGCTGGAAGGCGAATGCCTGATTAATGTGAACGGGCAAGGACCAAAGTTACTTGTTGCCGGTGATTTTATTCTGATACCCGCCGCTTACTCTTTCGAGAACACCAATGCGGGCAGATGCAGCCCCACGGAAATCACGATGCCAACAATAATCAGCGAAGGGCACGTGAGAATTGGCGCAGCAAGCGGGCCAGCCGATCTGGTCATGCATGTCGGCCATTGTGAATTCGATACCCCGGATAAACAACTCATCGTCTCTTTACTGCCAAACGAGATCCTGATTAAAGGACAGCGACGTTTCGTCACCTTGCTTGAACTTCTCCGTGAGGAAAGCCGGGCCAGGCGACCCGGGCGTGACGTGGTATTAATGCATCTTTTACAACTGCTGTTAGTGGAATCGTTACGCAGTAATCCTGAACTGCCGCAAGCGGCGGGCATCCTGAAGGGGCTGCAGCATGAAAAGATCACCGTCGCGCTGCATCTCATGCATGAAAAACCGGGGGATGAGTGGCAAATCGCGCAACTCGCCCGCCACGCCGCAATGTCCCGCTCCGCTTTTTTCGCCGCTTTCAATGAGACTGTCGGCATGCCGCCAGGGCAATATCTTCTCTTCTGGCGCATGTCGTTAGCGAAAAAAGCGCTGGTGAGCAGCAAAGAGAAAATCGAACAGATTGCTTTTCACATCGGCTATCAGTCAGCGAGCGCCTTTAACGTGGCTTTCACGCAATATGTGGGCGTTCCGCCGGGCGTTTTCAGGCGTCAAAATGGGGCCGCTCAAACGCATGAGCCTGCGTTGAATGAGGAGCCGACATTCATGCTAAAAGGTGTTACGTAGTTCGCCCGCCGCCGTCAGGTCAAAATGCACCGGGCGCTGCGCCAATGACTGAACGAAAGGCAGCAGAAAACGCAGCTGGAGATGAAAAGCCGAGTTGATAGGCGATCTGTTTAACGGGCACGTTATCAGCGAGAAGATCCAGGGATGCGTATATCCTGGCTCGCTGTTTCCATGTTCTGAAGCTGAATCCTGTGTCACGTAAAAACTGGCGGGAAAAAGTCCGTTCCGACATGTTCGCAATATCAGCCATATCAATAAGAGATGCTTCCCAGCGATGGCTGATCATCAGTTCTCTTGCGGCGCGGAGTAAACGCTCATCGCGCGGCATGGGAAGTTCCGCGCCCCCGGAAGGCGACTCGCTGAGAATCTCCAGCAGTAAAAGCGCCATTTTTCGCTTTATCGGGCCGTTATATTCACCGGTAAAAAGGCCATGTATTAACGCCTTCACCAGCGGAGTTGCGTTAATGGTATGAACCTGGTTGTTCCTGCTGAAGTTTGTACACTCGGCAATAAGGCTACTGCTGACGTAGACTGCACGTAATTCCGTACAGGACAGAACGCTGTAAGAGTGAACCATCAGCGGTGGGATCCAGAGGGCGCGCTGCGGGGGAATAACCCACTGTCTGTCAGCGGTTTCAACCAGCATAACGCCTCTGGCAGCAAATAATAGCTGCCCCTCCAGATGATAATGGGGGGGATCCACCTCCCCCCGCCGGTAAGAAATTGCCGTTACCGACCACCCCGTCGCTTCATCATGTCTTGGCGCTTTATCAATGCTTACTGGCATTTCAGATGAGGACCTCTTGTTTACCATGATTCCGCTGACGTTACCCGAGCGACCATTTCGGTGGGGTAATGTGCGCGTAATTCAGTTTGTGACAAGCATGACAGGAGCATACGCCTATGCGAGTACATTTTATTGTGCATGAACGTTTCGAAGCGCCCGGCGCTTACGAAAGCTGGGCCAGAAGTCGCGGCCATGAGGTAACCTTTTCCCGGGTTTATTCGGGTCAAAAACTTCCCGAAAATGCACGGGACATCGATCTGCTGATCATCATGGGCGGCCCGCAGGATCCTTCCGTCACCGTGGAAGAATGCGCTCATTTTGATGCCAAAGCTGAGCAAGCTCTTATTGCCTCCGCGGTGTGTGCAGGTAAAGCCATCATCGGTGTCTGCCTGGGCGCTCAACTGATCGGCGAAGCATTGGGCGCCCCCTTTGCTCACAGCCCGGAAAAAGAGATAGGCAAGTTTCCCATTTTTATGACCGATAAGGGTGCGAGGAGCGAAATGTTCTCTCACTTCGGCAATACGCTTGATGTCGGTCACTGGCATAACGATATGCCGGGGCTTACGCCGGAGGCGGAAATTATCGCCTGGAGCGAAGGATGCCCACGCCAGATAGTGGCTTATTCTGAACGGGTTTATGGGTTTCAGTGCCACATGGAACTGACACCGGAGGTGGTCGAATTATTAATTGCCCATTCCGAAACGGAGTTACAGCGGGCCGCAGACTTTCGTTTTGTCCAGTCTCCGGACGAATTACGGGCCAATGACTACAGTGAAATGAACAGGATGTTATTCACTTTTCTCGACAAACTTGCCTCACGCTACTGCCAGACTCCATTAGCCTCCACTGAATGATCTCCTGGCGTTGATAAGTGGAGTTGAAAAAAGCCCCCGACCAGGACAGTAGCCGGGGGCTTTTCACGAGATAACCGACAAATTTACAGACCCAGCTCCGACAGACCCGGATGATCATCCGGACGACGCCCCAGCGGCCAGTGGAATTTGCGTTCACTTTCTTTAATCGGCATATCATTGACACACGCGTAGCGGTGATGCATCAGCCCATCTTCACCAAATTCCCAGTTTTCGTTGCCGTAAGAGCGGAACCAGTTACCGGAGTCATCGCGCCACTCATAAGCGTACCGGACAGCGATACGGTCACCGTCAAACGCCCACAACTCCTTGATGAGACGGTACTCCAGCTCTTTTTTCCACTTACGCTCAAGGAATGCTTTAGCTTCTTCACGATTATTGGCGAACTCGGCGCGGTTACGCCATTTGGTATCCAGTGAGTACGCCAGGGATACTTTTTCGGCATCGCGGCTGTTCCAGCCATCTTCGGCGAGCCGGACTTTCTCAATCGCCGACTCGCGAGTGAAAGGCGGAAGTGGTGGGCGAGTTTGTGTAGCGTGCATGGTGAAGCCTCCTGTAAAAATGGATATATCAGTAGAAACAGTTTTTGATACTCAGGCCTTAAGAAGAGGCCTGTTCCAGCAATAGTTTCGCAACGTCCCTTGCACTGTCGGCGGCGCTACAATCGCCCATCACATAGGACATGGTGATAGCGCCCTCGATCAGAATCAGCAGCTGTCTGGCCAGAACGGCCGGTTGCTCAATGTTTAATTGCTCAGTGAGTTCCAGCGTGTAATCGAGCAATTTTTGTTTATGCAGTTTTGCTATCTGGCGAACGGGGTCTGCCGGGTCCCCCACTTCTCCGGCGGTGTTGATAAATGCGCAGCCCCGAAAGCCTTCTGACTCAAACCAGCCCTTGAGCACCGTGAACATATTCAAAATGCGTTGCTGGGGAGTTTCGCCTTTATCAGATTCCGTTCTGAACCACTGCATCCAGCGTTCATCACGTTCATTCAACGCGGCGGCAGCCACGTCATCTTTGGTCGCGAAATAGCGATAAATACTTTTCCTGGCTACGCCTGAGGTTTTGACCAGAAGGTCCATGCCAGTGGCATGAATTCCATTCCGATAGATCAATTGCTCGGCAGTGGTCAGGATTTTTTCTCGGGTATCGGTCGTTTTCTTGTTCATGTGATGATGGTAGAACGATCGTTCTCCCTGGTCAATAATTATCTTAAAGAGAATGGTCAAAATGAAAAATGCAGTCCGTGTGTATTAACGGACTGCATTTTTATGAATGGAACGTATCGCGTTGCGATGAAACGCAGAAAACGGTTCATCATGTTATCGATACCGCGCAGGATAAAAGGCGCAGGGGCTATAAGTTCCAGCCCCTGCTTATTCCTCTTCGCCGTTAACGGTGTTCACTCAGGGCGGAAATATCCTGGGGGGTAGTCCGGCAGCATCCGCCAATCAGTCTTGCGCCAGCCTCTAACCACTGGGGCAAATGTGCCGCTAAGGATCCGCAGGTATCGCCGTGCGCATGCCACGCCTTGGTGACTGCGTCGTAAGTTTCCCCGGAGTTAGGGTAGACCACCAGCGGCAGCGCACTGAGGCTTTGCAGATGTTTGAGCGCGGCGGTTGTTTTGCTCAGCGCAATACAATTAATCCCCAGCGCGACGATTTGCGGATAAGCAGACAGCGCGTTCACCACTTCAGCCAGCGGCGTACCATCGCTTAAGTGCTTGTCGTCACGTAAGGTAAATGAGAACCACGCCTGCGCATCGGGATATTCAGACAGCAGGTCAGCCAGTGCTTTTATTTCAGCGAAGGAAGGTAACGTTTCGCAGGCCAGCAGATCGGCACCGGCATTGAGCAACGCTTCAATCCGCGGGCGATGAAATACCTGAAACGCCTCGTGGCTACGCACATAGTCGCCGCGATACTCAGAGCCATCGGCCAGATAAGCGCCGTATGGCCCAACAGAACCCGCCACCAGCAGCGGACCGGCGTTGGGGTTTTCTGCGCGATAAATTTCACTCGCTTCTTTTGCCAGCTTCACACTCTGTTCAATCAGCGCTTTCGACTGCGCCTCCGTCAGACCGCGTGCCGCAAAGCCTGCGGGCGTGGCCTGGTAACTGGCGGTAATGGCTATCTGTGCGCCCGCGCGGAAGTAATCCAGATGCACATCCCGAATGATTTGTGGATTTTCCATTAATACTTTGGCGGACCAGAGATTATCGGCAAGGTTGCATCCGCGCGCTTCAAGCTCGGTAGCCAGTGCACCATCAAGCACGACAAAGGGATGACGTTCAAGCAGCGAGGCAAGGGAGTTAATCTGCGGCATAGTCCGCCTCCTTCAATTTGGTTTTGTGGGTAAGAAAATAGGCACCATAGCAAAGGGCGACAAACGGCAGACCGCAATAGAGCGCAATGCGCTGCTCCGGATCGAACGCCAGACCAATGCAGGCCATCAGACACAGCACGAATCCAAGTATGGGAACCAGCGGATACCAGGGTGCACGGTATTGTAACGCCGCAGACGGCTTGCCCGACTGTAAGTGGCGGCGGCGAAAGACAAAGTGGGCCGCACAGATGCTGAGCCAGACAGCCACGACGGCAAAACCAGAAATGGCGCTAAGCGCAACGAACACCGTATCAGGGGCAATCACGCTGGATAACAGCGCCAGCAGGCCGCCGATCATCGAGACAGAAAGGGCTATCAACGGCACGCCATGCTTATTGACGCGGGCAAAACAGCCCGGCAACGTTTTTTCGTTTGCCAGTGACCAGAGCATGCGACCCGAAGCATAAAGCCCGGAATTCGCCGCTGAAAGGATAGCGGTCAGAATGACGAAGTTAAAAATATCCGCCGCATACGGAATGCCTATTTTTTCAAAAACCAGTACAAACGGGCTCTTCTCAACCCCCGCCACATTTGCCGGAATCAGCGCGGCAAGGACAAAAACGGTGCCGATAAAAAACAGGATTAACCGGGCAATAGTGGCGCGGATCGCGACCGGGATAGCGTGGTGCGGATTTTCCGTTTCGCCCGCCGCAATACCGATAAGCTCCGTCCCGGAAAAAGCAAAATTGACCGCCACCATGGTCATCAGAATCGGCAAACCGCCGTGCGGGAACCAGCCTTCGCTGGTGAGGTTAGAAAGCCCCGGCGACGGTGAACCATCCTTCATCGGGATAAACCCGAAAATCACCCCGCAGCCGAGAATGATAAAGACGACGATGGTCGCGACTTTAACGAGCGAGAACCAGAACTCCCCTTCAGCAAAGAAGCGCGTTGAAATCGCGTTAAGACAAAAAATCACCACACAAAACAGGGCGCTCCATATCCAGACCGGAACATGCGGGAACCAGTACTGCATACAAAACCCGGCGGCGGTAAAGCTCGACCCCAGAGCGACTGTCCAGGTAAGCCAGTACAACCATGCCACGGTATACCCCGTCGCCGGGCCAATATAGCGCGCCGCGTAAACGTGGAAAGCGCCCGTGACCGGCATCGCCACGGAAAGCTCACCCAGACACTGCATAACCAGCCAGACGACCAGCGCCCCAATCAAATATGCCAGCAGAGTACCCGCCGCGCCGGTGGTAGAGATGATGTATCCGGTATTAAAAAATAACCCTGTGCCAATGACGCCGCCTAATGAAAGCATGATCAAATGGCGCGTTTTCATGGTGCGCTTAAGCTCTCCATTCTCTTGTTGTGCGTGCATATCACCTTCTAAACGTATAGATGTCTAAATGTCCATGTCCGGGTTATTTATATCTTTATTGTTAACAAAAGGCCAGCATTAGGCTGACATCTGGCTGGGTTGGGCTGGGAATGAGCAAGAAATACGCAAAGAGCCGGCAATATCTGTGGCTACGGTCAATGGCGAATCAAGACCCATGATTACATATCAAACATTTCATGCGGCGATAAAAAAGCTGAGTCCGGTTTAATACAGGACTCAGCTCGTCTGCCTGGTACGTATAATTTCTTGCTCAATAAACAATTAAAGAATTTTATGCTTGTGATGGTTTATCCAGCCATCGCTTCTTCAGCAGAAAGGCAGCGGCTTTTGGTTTCCGGTCCCGAGTAAAAACGCCTTTTTTATTCCCGCCAACGCGTATGATTCCCTGCGAGGTCGCAAAATCGGCAAAGTTCCAGACATGCTCGCCCACAACAAACGATAACCGATCAAATACTTTATGGTACATGTCAAGAAACGCGCACTGGTATTCTTCAGACCACATTTCGTTATAAACCGAATGCAGTCCGGCCAACGTATCAGTACCGTATTCCGTAATAATGATGGGCTTTTGATGCCGCTCATGCCAGGCAACCAGCTCATTTTCTAATGTTTTCTCGGCAGCAACCAGATCCGCAGGGTTTTCATACCAGCCGTAATAGCGATTCAGGCACAGGACATCAAAAAGATCGCTTATCTTGTCTTCATTCAGCGATGACTTGGTAATGTTGACACAACAAACAGGACGGTGAGGATCCAGCTCCCTCGTCGCCTTAACGAGAGGTAAGAAATAATCCCGGCTGGCTGGCTCACGAGCGTCCGGCTCGTTGGCAATGCTCCACATGACCACCGAGGGATGATTTTTATCCCGCGCAATCAATTCGCATATTGCATCAAGATGCGCCTGCTGAGTCACATCGTTTATGGCTTCCGGGCAAAAAAGTTTCTCTGGTCGGGTAAAATTGCGGATCATCGGCAACGAAACGTTAAACCCTACAGCCGGAGTTTCATTAATGACGACAATACCGTGCTCATCTGCCCAATCCAGCATCTCTTCGGCATAAGGATAATGAGCAGTCCGATAGGAGTTTGCTCCAATCCAGGACATCAATGCATGATCGTGCACCAGCAGAACATTATCAAAGCCTTTACCCCGTAAATCGGCATCCTCATGCCGGCCAAATCCTTTAAAATAAAACGGTTGGTTGTTTATCAGGAAGCAATCCCCGTCGACTTTGACCGTACGAATACCCACAGGCAGCGTATAACAGTCTGTACCAGCAGTGATGAGCAATTGATAGAGGAAAGCGTTACCAGGTTGCCAGAGTGTTGGTTGCGTGACCTCAAGTACCCCTTCCCGGCCCGAACTTTGTGCAACAATATTCCCTCCGCGCCCGATGAGCTGACATTTCACCTCACCGGGAGCATTGATGCGATATTGCACATAGCCTGTACTGAGATCCTCCAAAAAATGAGTGTCAATATCAATATCACGAATAAATTGGTGCGGGGTCGTATAAAGCCACACATGACGATGAATGCCTGAATAATTAAAAAAATCATGAAAATAATGCTGTTTGCGTACGCCATTCTCTTCCGCGATAACGCCAGGCGGAATGGTATGCCAGGACAATTCGTTATTAACACATACTGTGACACGTACCACGCGTTTCTCACCGACCAACGCGCTGATATCTACCTCAAACGGTGTATATCCCCCCTGATGAAACATGATTTGTTCATCATCCAGCCATACCGTTCCGCGGTGCGTCACGGCATCAAAACGAAGCACAATTCGCTGACCATCCCAGCGTTTGGGAATACGAACGTCAGTTTGATACCATACATCGCCAACATGTGTACGTACGGTCTCATCGGCGAATTGATCATTAAAACTGGCAGGGACAGCTATTTTACGCGCGCCATCAAGGCGGTCTTTCCACCACGCTTGCGAAAATCCGCAGCGGTCCGTATCTATTTTAAAATCCCACAGACCATCAAGTAATTTACATTCCCGGGATTCGGTTTCAATTGGTTTTAACATCACAAAATCCTTCTATCTGCATCTATATATGGGAAAAAAAACAACATTTATTTCAACATAAAGTCATATTGTATTCCCGCTTTAACATCCCAGTAGTGCAACTCATTACCAAGCGTGCTGCCATTTCTTTTTTCTTTTGCAATATCCGATGCTACATACATTTTCATTCCTGCAAGCGCCCCGTCAGTTACGTTGTAGAAAACACCGGTGAGGATACCTTGACCATTAATTTCAATCGTTCTCTGGGGATCTTCATATCCGTGGGTAATTAGTGGCGCGACCATGACGCTAAGATTTGGCTGGAAGAAATATTGCACTCCCGCCTGCAAAGAAAACATATCCTCTTTATTTCGATCAATACTCAGAGAGTTGGGGTAGCCAATATCCGTATCCACGTTCGATCCAATATTATTCATCGCATGCGTCACCATGCCGGCTGCGCCAAAAAAACTTATTTTCGGCATACTGTAGGTTACCTGCCCTGAATAGACCTGAGTATTATTATGAAAACTACGGGAGCGTGAAATGCCGTCCAGCAGGGCGTGAAACGCCAGAAGCTCAACTTTGATCGTGTCTTTATTCTCAAGTAAGATTTTTTTCTCAACAATAGCTTCATATTGAGACGAGACATCATCCTGCCAGGAGCCCCCCAGAGAATAGCGACTGCTATTGTCATGCCAGCTACCAGCCAGAAAAGAACGTGCGCGTTTCGTATCATAATGACCCGTTGTCGGGTTATAGATCCCTTCATTACGCACGCCTACGGCGGCATCCGGCCAAAGAAATACGCGGGTACGGTACATAGCCCATAAATCGATATTATTGCTGGGCTCGTAACGGCTGAGCACGCCCTCAGAAAGGGTTGGCATCGTTCGCGTTGAGCCGGATGCAATAAGCGGGACCCGGTATGGCAGACTACCGTAACCATTATCTGTCCCAAATCGGCCAATTTTAAAATGAAGGTTATCAGTGGGTTTGAGTTTAACCGCGCCGGAAACAAGTCCAAAACTATCGTGATCGGCAAGATAACCGCGCGTACTCCAGCGATCTTTTGCGCCTAGCTTATAAACATAATACGCCCCGGCTTCCGCGCCAATAAAATCGGAATAATAATGTGTATTTACGTCAAGCATGGCCCCCTGAACCCAGCCATAAATATCTCTTGCCGATGCCCCCGCGCTGGGTCTGTCTGCACGACGAAAATCATTTTTAAGACGAACTCTTAATACATCCTCATTATCGTTAATTTCTGCGGCCTGTGCTGTTAATGCGCTAAACGCCAGAAGTAAAAGCGCAACTACTGTTCTTTTATTTTCCATCATAGTTATTCTCTATAATAGTACATGGGAAGGTTGTTCTTTAAAAAAAGAAATATATAGATGCTATAATTTTTATAGGTAAAATTCAGTGCGCGGCGACTTTAGCGATATCTGATTCAGATAGTAACTTTTTATTATCGAAAGCCGCCTTATATTTACTTATTATTCCCCTCGCCATTCATTTCCAGCGCATAGGATTCTTTATCTGCCTTTTTAAAGAATGGATACCAGACGATGATTTGTATTCCCACAAGGAAAACCTGCAACACAGCGATTTTCCAACTTCCCTCCATAATACCGCTTAGAATAATCGGCATTCCGGTTATCGGTGTAATCCCTGCAACTCTGGGGACAAGTCCTATGTAGGTTGCGAGATAAGCGATGCTCAGGCTAATCGCATTCATAAAGATAAAAGGGATGGCAAAGCGGAAATTAAAAACCATTGGCGTACCGAAAACTAATGGTTCACTAATACCAAACAGCGCCGGTATGGTAGTCAGTTTCCCCAGTGTCTTATATTGTTGACTTTTTGCAAAAAACAGCATCAGTAAGGTAAGACCTATCGCGCTGGCAGACATTGTATAAGTGCTGACAAATGAGCGTCCGGTGATATTGGGTAGTGCCTCACCGGCAGAATAGGCCGCAAGTTGCACTGCATCCATTGCGGTAAAAATCGGCAATACGACAGAGTAAATAACCATCGTGCCATGGATGCCCATAAACCACAGTAATTGAGCTAATGTCCAAAGTATTATGATGGAAGCAATGTTGCCCCCGACACCCTGCAGAGGTAATTGTAAAAATGCATAGATAAATTGATGCATACTTTTAAACGGAGTAACCGCAAAAAGCACAGAGATAGCAGAAAATAGCAGAATAGAGACAAATCCAGGGATAAGACTACTGAAACTACTGGAAACAACAGGCGGCACACTTGCTGGCATTTTTATCGTGAAGCCCTGCCGTTTAAAAAAAATATAAACCCATGTAGACAGTAAACTAACAATAATTGCAGTGAAAATACCCGTACCGCCTAACCACTGCATGGGAATGACCGGAGCGCCATTTTCCGAAAACGTCACTGGCGTAACAATAAAGAAATTCAGCAATGCCAATAACCCACAGAACAGGCCATCTTCATCATGTTGTTTTGCGTAGTTACCAGCAATAGCGACACCGAATATAACGGCCAGGAAATTAGTAGTAAACATGATAATGACTTTTAACGCTGCAGCAATACCTGCACTGGCGATAAATTCTTTATATGCTGGAATCGGGAGGTTCAGAAATAATGCAGCAAATGCTCCTAAGATAGTAATAGGCATAGCCCCCATCATTCCACCTGTAATACCATTCACCAGTTTGCTGGTCTGAATTTTATTAACTATAGGATGAATTTTATTGGCTATCGTTTTTCTGTCAAATTTGGACATAGGGATCCCCTGCCAATGTATATTGGCTATACAAGTCAACGCTTTTCTTATGAATTTTTAGCTCAATAAGGCCAGTGCATCAACCAGCACTTTTTCGCCGTTCATCATGCCGTAATCAACCATGTCGATGACAGCAACTTTTATTCCATGAGGTTCATATTTTTCTTTTAGGTCATCCTCAAGATACGAAATTTGCGGACCTAATAGTAAAACCTCTGTTTGCCCTTTATACGTTTTGAATTTTTCTTCAGGCATTGCGATAACAGTGACATCGATACCTTTGCTTTTAGCACTTTGCTGCATTTTAGCCATCAACATAGAGGTAGACATACCAGCAGCACAAACAAGAGTAATATGTATCATATGCATTCCTTATTATTATTTGTTTTTAATAAGTTTGTACACTTCAATCATTTCCAGGGCAATATCTCTGGTGGTCATGGCATTCATTAGATGATCCTGCCCATGAACCATAATAAGTGATACTGCGGCTTTTTTTTCTCCTCGCGCTTCTGCCTGAATCAATTCCGTCTGAAAGTAATGTGCCTTCTGCAAAGAGGCATTTGCTTCCGAGATCCGCACCTCTGCTGTTGCGAAATCACCCATCCTGGCGGCTTTCATTGCCTGCATTGCTTTACTTTTTGCGCTTCCGCCATTCACCACCAACTCGGTGATAATATCTTCCAGGCTAATTTCCGTCACTTGTACCACTCCTCACTATGATTATTTCAGATGATACTAACCATCAGTGTTCAGGTTCTCCAGCGGGAAAATTACCATCTTTAATCTGGTAAAAATTGCCATATCTCACGATATGACGCCCCCTTTCAGTAACGTCATGAGCACTTCAAATCGTTGTTCCTTAAGCAGTTGCTGTAAGGCCTCACTATCAAACAGCAATTTCGTTGTCAGCTGGTAAAAGCGCCCGATCTCCGTATCTTCTTCAGAAGAAATAGAAATGAGAAAAATAACCTGTACCTCATTATGCCCCCACCATATAGGTTGCTGTAATATGCCTACCGTGACAAAACTTTCTCTGGTCATGACCTGAAATGGATGAGGAATAGCGATCAGGTTCCCAAAATCCGTTTGCCCCAGCACTTCTCTTTTCATTACCGCATCTAAAAAACCGTCAGGCAATGGAAAGTATTTTTCCGTATGCTGGCAGAGTAATCTGAGCGCTTCCTCTTTATTCTCTGCCACAATATCTGTTAGAAATAACTCTGGTAGATAATATCTATGCAAAAAAGCGTTGCTGCTGGCTTCAAAGATTTCACTGCAGGTGATAATATCTTTATTTTCCAGGAATAAATTTACTTCGAACACTGGTACCGGCACGTCAATATTGATCGGGATGGTTGTAAATATATATTCAATATTATGCCCAGCAAAATCAAAGGAATTCAGCTCCCAGGCAGTGCACTCATAAATATTTTCAATGTATTTACCAAATGCTTGTTTATATTTGTACATAAAAAGTTGTGTGGTACCTTTGCCTGACACACACACAACGATGATATTCTTTTTGTCAATTTTCTTATCTTTTTTTTCCAGCGCAAGCTCAAAAAGAATAGCGAAATATGCAATTTCATCTTCCGGAATATTGGTAACATAATGCTCTGACAGAGCAATGCATGCCGTTGCTGCCATTGTATAGGCAAAAGCGTATTCTTTCTTTATTTCATGCAGTAATGGATTACTGAGTGGAATACCGTATTGCATCCGTATATCCAGCGGAACCATATGCTGATTTAATGACATACGTAATTCCAGGTTATCCATAAAATCGATGTTAAAGCTTTTATGTACAATCTCCAGCATCCGCCAGGTTAGTTCATCAATTTTTCGGGAAATAACAATATTTACACCGGGGTGATTATAAGATCCAGACGATAATTTAGCTCCCATATGCAGTGCTATATAGAACTGTTCGCTTTCTGGCATGAGGGTCTGGAGTTCTTTCTGGGTACGCAGCACAATCTCTTTAGTTGCCTCCAGAACATCCGGTTTCACCAATTGCACGATTCTGTTACCGTCAATATCTACGGATTGTTCGTGTTTAGATCTATATGATGCGATGAAAATATGAGAAATAAGGTTTTCCAGTGAGACCTCTGATATACGATATTCATTTTTATGCAAAACGGATAAAACGATATTGCCAATCGCCTTTAGCTTTTCTTCTTTTTTTCCATCAGAATTCATAAAGTCATCACGTTTGATGAGATTATTTGCTATGCATACCCTTTTATTGAATTCGCTGCCGTCGATAATAATACCATAATTAGGCCGTCTTTCTAAAACCAGATTGTGTATGTGCAGAATATACTCAACTTTTTTTAGATCTGCAGTCATCGTATTGCGGGAAACATAACACTGCTCGCATAAATCATCTAGTTTGATATAGCTGTGTCGATTTAATAAAAAAGCGAGAATAAAAGTAATTCGTTCATTCGATGTCGTTGGCCGGGAAACCTTATTTTCTTTATTATCAGAAAGAGCAAACTGGTTAAAGCAATCATAATCGTCAACCGTTAATCTATACCCCATATTCGATTTCGAAGCGATCATGGCACCATGTGATATTACGATATCATTCAGTTCTTTCAAGCGGACACGAACTGTCTTTTCACTAACATTAAGCCTTGCGGCTAGTTCGCGAGCGGTATGATATTCTTCATCCATCAATTCCTTAAAAAGGACTGATAATTTGCTATACATCGTATCCCCTTGATGATAACCATCATCTTTTGCCTTATCAGACTTTATCATCGAAGAATAAGGAACTCCACCCAGGCAACCGCCATTAAGATCTGGTAATGGACTGAGTTTTCATTCTTTTTTTTTGACATCCGTCACAAAAGAAGCAATGATTTTATTTTTATTTTATAAATACATTGAATTAATTAATAAAACGCTAAGCATTTTAGAATTCGAAAAAGCAACGTTTAATAAAAATATAAGACTTGTTATTCTGATGACAAAGAAAAATTCGAATGTATGTAAGCACACTGAATTAAAAAATCATTAAACAGTTTATGCCAGAATAATGCACAGGTGATATTCAAATCTGCCAGAATATTTTCTGGTCAGATAGGATATACCTTATTATATTTAAGATTGTGGAATAATCATTAATCACCTGAAGACTTCACTCTCTGCGGATCATCCTTTGCGCCACCGGGCAAAAAAGCGAGTCAACGCATGCACAGGAAAAACGGTGATAAATAGGGAATTCTGGCTCGCGTCCCTCACCGGGCTTTTCCAGTTCAACGGCAATAGCGACACGCCCTTGCACCTGCTGGTGTAACCCGGTGAGCCAGGTTTCAGATGCCTGTCAATCACAGGGAATAGAGGCTCAGGTGAAGTCAGATAATTTTTGCCCGGAAACGATCAACTCTTTCAGCAGCATCTGACGGCGCTCCTCCGGCGTATCGCGACTTACCATAAAGCAAATAGCGGCGACTGCCTGCCCGCTACGGGAACGAATCGGCGCCGCCATACAGCAGGTAAAACTCTCTGACAAACCTTCGGTCAGGCAATATCCCTGCTGCCCGGCACGATGAATATCTTCGAGGAATGCCTGCTTGTCGAGGACTTGCCCGTTCGCCAGTCGGTAATCCTCTTCGGGGATAAGATCGAGAATGGCGCTGTCCGACCAATTACTGAGCAGCAGACGACCAGTGGCCGTCCAGGTAATCGGCACCCGCACCCCGATATCAGAAGTGATTTTGAACGGGTGAGCATTACTTTCCGACAGCACAACGGTGTACTTATTCCCTTCCAGCATACAGAGCTGCACCGTCTCGCCATGACGGGCCACGATCTCAACCATTAACTGATGCGAGCGGCGGATAAGGTCGTTATGCGCCATGTAGTCCGCACCGTAATAGTGCATTTCACGGCCAAAAAACACCGCGCCGTCGGCATCCAGTTCAAGCAACCCTGCCTCACTCAGCAGGTTAACGAGTTCATATACGCTGGAACGCGGCGCACCGGTGGCGTCGATCAAATCGCGCATCGCCATAGGCTGACGAGCGATATGCAACTGGCGAAAAATGTCGATAACACGGTCCACACCGCGCGCCCGCGATGGCTTCTCGTCCGGCATAAGCAAATTCTCCTGATGCAGTCGGGCGGTCGCGCCAGACAGTAAAAAAGAAAAGCATCATACACCGGGTATCGCCGTTAACCCATCCCCGTTAATTAAAATTTCATTGCCAGAGTTTATATTTCTTTGTTCTATTTTGGGGCCTCATTTTAGCGCATTGCATGCAGGTTATTTTTTTAAACCACGACAGCGATAACATTTTCAGGCAGAAAATTTCGGCATTCCTTTTTTATTTTGCGATCGCAACGACATCACGAGAAATTAAATTCCTCGCGATATATTGCAAAAATAAAAAACCTGTGCAAATCTTGCCCTATCCGGTATTGCAGATAGCAATCTGATATACCAGACAACTATCACCCGGTACTAACGGGTATTCTCAGAACAAAAAGGAGCAGCATTGCATGACGATTAAGCGTTATGGCATTGAAGGCGGCACCGGTACAGGTGGGCAGAAACTGCCGTTCGCGCGGGCCGTTGAGGCCGATGGCTGGCTCTATATCTCGGGCCAGACACCGATGCGTGAGGGCGAAGTTGTGGAAGGCGGTATCATCGAACAGACGCAACTGGCGTTCGACAACTGTCTGACCATCATGCGGGAAGCCGGTTACCGCGTGGAGGATGTGGTGCACGTGACGGCGGTATTAACCGACGCGCGCTATTTCAGTTCATTTAATAAAGTATTCAGAGAGATATTTAGTGATAATCCACCCGCGCGTATTTGTAGCGTGCAGGATTTAGTGGTCGACTGCAAAGTGGAAGTGGATATGAAATGTTTCCGCGCCGACCGTAAATAATTAAAACCGTTAAAACAGGCTGAGCGTTTCTATTTCTTTCTTCGCCAACACCAGGACAGCCTGTTATTAATTGATGCTTTTGCTTGTTCATTAAAATATCCCGAAATAATCAGCGCTGCCGCTGCGCCGGTGATCGTCTGACTTATAACGGATGACACGGTATTACGCCGTCTCGTTAAACATTAAAAGAGAGCATAAAAATGAATGCAACATCGCTGAAATTAAGTGCCAAGGCACTGGCGGGCGCGCTGGTATTGCTGGCTGTTGCGGGCTGTACGCCGACCGAAGAGAAAAAAGAGGCGGGTGCTGCGCCACAGTCTGCGCTGCAAACCGTGCTGCAGCGCGGCACGCTGCGCGTGGGTGACTGCCTGAGCTTTGCCCCGTTTGGTTTTTACGATAAAGACGGCAATCCGGATGGTTATGATGTCGATCTGGCTAAAGCGCTGGCGAAAGAGATGGGCGTCAAACTGGAAATGGTCAATACCACCAGCGCCAACCGCATCCCTAACCTGCAAACCAATAAAGTTGACGTGGTGTTCTGTAACTTCACCCGCAATCTGGAACGCGCCAAAGAGATCGGTTTCACCAACCCCTATGTCGTGGCGAGCGAAGCGATGCTGGTGCGCAAAAACAGCGGTATTCAGTCCGCGCATGATATGGCCGGAAAAACCATTGCCACCGTGAAAGGTTCCACTAACGGCGATGAAGTGCGCAACCTCGGCATCGACGTGAAAATTCAGGAGTACGATTCCTCTCAGGCAGCAATTCTGGCGGTGAAACAGGGCCAGGCGGATGCCATGATCGAAGATAACAACTTCCTCGCCTATCAGGCGAAACTCGATCCGTCGCTGACCGTGACCAACGAAGCGCTGGTGCCGCTGGAGTACAACGCCTTCGGTGTGAAACAGGGCGATCAGGTATGGACCAACTATCTGAATGAATTCCTTTTTGAAATCAATGCTTCCGGCGAGAACGCCCAGTTGTATGAGAAATGGTTCGGCAGTAAACCGCGCTACCCGCTGAATCCGCAATACTGATTGTTCGCCCACGGCGCAGCCGCCGATGCTGCGCCGCCTGAAGGAGTCACACCATGAGTTATCAATGGCTAACCCTGTGGCGCTACGCCGACACCTTTCTGGAAGCCGCGTGGCTAACGCTACAGGTCACGCTGCTGGCGTTTGCCCTGGCGGTGGCGCTCGGTCTGCTGGCCGCACTGGCGAAATCCTCGCCGCTGGCGCCGCTACGCTGGCTCAGCCACTGCTACGTCGAGTTCATCCGCAACACGCCAGTGCTGCTGCAAATCTTCATCATCTTTTTTGGCCTGCCGTCGCTGGGTATCACCATGAGCGCCTTTACCGCAGGCATACTCGCGCTGGGGATTAACGTGGGCGCTTACCTGGCTGAAACCTTCCGCGCGGGCATTCAGTCGGTAGCGAAGGGTCAACTGGAAGCGGCGTATATCCTCGGTATTCCGCGCCGGCAAATCTTCCTCAGCGTGGTGCTGCCGCAGGCCGCGCGCGCAGTGTGGCCAGCCATTATCAACAACCTGATTCAGCTACTGCTCGGCACTTCGCTGCTCTCAGCCATCGCGCTGCCGGAGCTGACCGGCACCGCAACGGTGATCAATGCGCGCACCCTGCTGTACATCCAGACCTTCAGCGTCGTCGCGCTGGTTTATCTGGTGCTGAGCAACCTGTTCTCGTGGCTTGGCAACATGGCAGGACGCCGGATGTTCCATCCGCCGCTGGTAACGCCAGTAAAAAAGCCCGGCTGGTGGTGGGCAAGAAAATGGATTAACCCAGTGAAACGGGAGAATGCGCTATGAGCGAACTTATCATCGGCTCGCTGCCAATCCTGCTGAAAGGCCTGGTCGTCACTTTACTGCTCTCCATCGCCGCTATCGTCGGCAGTACGCTGCTCGGTTTACTGGCGGCAGTGTTACGCACCAGCCGTTTGCCGGTCGCCAGACAGATCGCTGTGTTCTATACCGAACTGTTTCGCGGCACACCGGTCCTGATCACACTGATGTTTATCTATTTTGGTGTGGCGTACTTCGGCTATGAAATCAATCTGTTCGCTGCCGGTATCCTCGGCCTGAGCATTTATCAGGGCGCTTACATCGCCGAAGTATTCCGCGCCGGTATTGAAGCCGTACCTAAGGGCCAGTGGGAAGTGTCGTGGATCCTCGGCCTGTCGAAGCGCCAGACGTTTCTTAGCGTGATCCTGCCGCAAACGCGTGGCATCGTGCTGCCGCCGCTGGTAGGCCAGTACCTTTCTCTGATTAAAGATACGTCGATTGTCAGCATGATCGGTATGTCGGAATTGATGCACCAGGGCCAGGCGATTGTCGATCGCATCGGCCAGCCAGTGGTGATCTACGGCCTCGTCGCCCTGCTCTACTTCGTAGTCTGCTTTCCGCTTTCCCGTTGGGTTCAACATCATCAAACCAGGAGCCAGTTATCATGAGCAAATCCGCCATTACGCTGAGCCGGATTACCAAATCCTTTGGCTCAACCCAGGTGCTGAAAGAGATAAGCCTTGATGTTTCGCCCGGCGAAGTGCTGGTACTGATTGGCGCATCCGGCTCCGGCAAAAGTACCGTGTTACGCATCATGAGCGGGCTGGAAACCGCCGATGGCGGGGAAATCTGGGTTAATGAAGTGCCGCTGCATGACCGCAAACGTAGCAGCGAAATCTGCGGCCACGTTGGCATGGTGTTTCAGCAGTTCAATCTGTTTCCCCATAAAACCGCGCTCGGTAACGTGACGCTGGCGTTGATTAAAGCGCAGAAACTGTCCGAGGCCGAAGCCAATAAACGCGGCCTCGCAGCCCTGGCGCGTGTCGGGCTGGCCGAGCGCGCGCATCACTACCCGGCTCAGTTGTCCGGCGGTCAGCAGCAACGTGTGGCGATTGCTCGCGCGCTGGCGGTGGAGCCGAAAATTATGTTTTTTGATGAAGCGACGTCAGCGCTCGATCCCGAACTGGTCGGCGAAGTGATGGAAGTAATGCGCAGCCTGGCGCGTGAAGGGATGACCATGGTGGTGGTCACTCACGAGATGGGTTTTGCGCGTAAAACCGCTGACCGCGTGGTGTTTATGGATCAGGGCGTGATAGCCGAGCAGGGTTCGCCGGAGCAGATTTTCGTTAATCCGCAGAATCCGCGCACCCAGCAGTTCTTATCACGCGTGCTTGAGCACTAACAGGAGGCATGATGTCGATTCACTTTCCATTGCAGGCGGACGGCGCGCTGGATGCGCAGCAGCCTGCACCGCGTTTTAAATCGGTCGCCGGTTCCGGCAATCAGCCGCTGGCTAACGGCACCCCGATCTTTAGCAGCCCCGAGGTGTTTTCCCCACTGATGCTGATGAAGCAATCAGCACTGGAGAATAATCTGCGTCAACTGGCGGATTTTTGCCGTGAACAAGGCGTGATGCTGGCAGCACACGGCAAGACATCAATGTCTCCGGCGATCCTGCGCCGGGCTGTAACGGAAGGCGGTGCCTGGGGATTGAGCGCCGCGACACCTGCGCAGGTTCGAGCGTTGCGCCAGTTCGGCATTCGTAACGTCTTCCTTGCCAACGAACTGGTCGATCCCGGCGGCATTCGCTGGATCGGCGAATGGCAAAAACAGCATCCCGACCATGGCTTCCTGTGCTACGTCGATTCGCTGCAGGGGGTTCGTTTGCTGGAGCAACATCTCGGCGACAGCCGCATTGCGGTACTGCTGGAGATGTCGGTCAGCGGCGGACGTACCGGCTGCCGCTCATCCGCTGAAGCGCTGGAGATTGCCGCCGCGATTGCTGCCAGCCCTGTCCTGCAACTGGTGGGCGTTGCGGGGTATGAAGGCGCGCTCGGTGCCGGACGCGATGCCGCAGGCGTGCAGCGGGTAAAAGATTACTGCCAGATGCTGATCGCCACGGCGGCGCTGCTGGCCGAACATCAGCTGTTTGCCAGCCAGCATATTATCCTCAGCGCTGGCGGCGGCGCGTGGTTTGACGTGGTCTCGGCCTGTTTTACGGCCGCGAACCTGCCGCTGCCGATGACGCCGCTGATTCGATCAGGCGCCTACATGGCGCACGACAGCGGGCTGTACGCGCGTATCGCGCCTTTCGCGCAGCCCGGTGCCACGCATCATTTCACCGCCGCGCTGGAGATCTGGGGACGGGTGTTGTCGCGCCCCGAACCAGGCCTGGCGTTTGTTGATTTCGGCCGCCGTGATGTGCCGTTCGATCAAGATCTGCCGAATCCACTGTGGGTGCGGAATGTCGATGGCAGCGCCCTGCGTGCAGCTTCTGGCATACGCATCAGCGAGGTAAATGATCAGCATGCGTATCTGTTGCTGCCGGAAGAGGATGCGTTAAAGCCCGGCGACTGGGTAGGCTGCGGTATTTCACACCCCTGTACCGCCTTCGATAAATGGCGGTATTTGCCCCTGGTGGATGATGATTATTGCGTCACCGATTCACTGGAAACCGCATTCTGAGTGAGATATGAGCTCGTAACAGCGCGATGTATCGCGCTGTTTTAGAACGGATACTCTATGAATGATGGAGTGAACTGCGCCCATCCGTTCTTTAAATGCCGCAACGTCAAGGCCGAAAAGGGGTTATTCCGGCCAGTACGATTCAGCTTTGACTTTTAATAAATGGCGTAAACGGTGAGCTTCCTTTTGCGGCGGACAACCAAAGAACCGGCTAAATTCTCTGCTGAATTGTGTCGGGCTGACGTAGCCAACCCGAAAAGAGGCTTCACTGGCAGTGACATTACGCTTTACCATTAAAAAACGCGCCTGATGCAGCCTGATGGAAATCAGATACTGTTTTGGCGTCGTACCGGTGAATGCCCGGAAATGACGATGAAAAGAGGGGGCGCTCATTCCGGCCTCTTTCGCCAGCATGTCAACGTCAATAGGATCCATAAACCGGGTATGCATCGTGCGGATAGCACCCGCAATTTGCCGGAAATGCCCCTTTCCGGAGAGCGCCGCTCTGATTGCCGCCCCCTGAGTATCAATCAGTACACGATAATAAAGCTCCTTCAGAATACCCGGCCCCAGAATTCTGCTTTGCTCTTCATCAGAAAGTGCCACCAGCAGGCGATAAACCGTATCGGCCAGCTCTTCTCCCAGCGGAGTGGAAAACAGGATCCCTGCCTTCTCACTTCCTTTTCCTTCGCCCATTTCAATCAGTAATTCGGCAATAGTGGCGACATCAAGCGATACAGACATCGCCAGCAGAGGTTCTTGCTGGCTGGCCGTCGTCTGGCTGGTGAACGGCAGAGGTGCCGAGACAACCAGATAGTGCCCGGGATCGTAGGTAAATTCCTGCCCGCCCATCAAACCGGTTTTCTTTCCCTGCAGAACAATAACAATGCATGGTTCATAAAGGACAGGCGTATGGGGCATCGACTCATTGGCCCGCAACAGTTTTATCTCCTTCATCCCGGTGCGCGTGTAGCCTTCATCAGGCGCCAGCGCCAGCAAAGCAGGGATCATTTTCCGCATAAGGCTTGAGGTAACGCCGGACATTGCGCCTCCTGTATATGAAAAGATAAATTTCCCCGCCATCAGCAGGTTGATAAACCGAATTCTGACAGAAATAGATAATCTTTGTACAGGAACCTTCATTGTTGCATTGCGCTGCTTCTCATACCCTTTTGCGGACAACGTGACACAGCATGTGAGGAACAAAAAATGGCAGATTTTTTGGGATTAGCGAACCGCGTGGCGATTGTCACGGGAGCCGCAGGGGATATTGGCAAAGCCACTGTAAAACTTCTCGTCAGCCATGGCGCGAAGGTAATCGCGCTGGATATCAACCCGGCGGTTCATGCGCTGGCACAGCGCAATCAGGTGGCGACGCAACGTTGCGACGTCAGCCAGGAAGCGGAAGTCATCAGCGCGGTCGCTCTCGCGCAGGCTGAATTCGGCGGCGTGGATATTCTCATCAACAATGCGGGCAAGACCCTGAATAAACTGGCGACTGAAACCTCCGTTGAAGAATGGGACAGCATTATGACCATCAATGCCAGAGGCTATTTTCTCCTGAGCCGGGAAAGCCTGAAGGTGATGCAGCCCCGCAGGCAAGGCGCGATTGTCAATGTGGCGTCCGTGGTCAGCATGGTGGGCATGAAAACCACGGCGGCTTACTCGGCCTCTAAAGGCGCAATTGCCCAACTGACGAAAGTGCTGGCGCTGGAGGCTGCTGAGTATGGCATCCGGGTTAATGCCGTCGCTCCCGGCGTCGTCGAAACGAATATTCTTTCCGGCATCGTGGAAGACAGCCGCGCCACGCTGGCCAGCTACGGCCACGTTCATCCACTTGGGCGGGTGGCTCAGCCGAAAGAGATTGCTGAAGCGATTATCTGGCTGGCATCGCCGAAAGCCAGCTTCGTGACGGGAACAGTATTAATGGCTGACGGCGGTTATACCGCACAATAACCGGGAGACAATGATGAAAAAGCAGAGCATTTTGATTGTCGGGTCTGAGAAAGGGCTGGGGCTGGGGCTGACAGAAGCCTATCTGGAGCGCGGCTGGGAAGTTTTTGCCACCCACTTACCGGCGGCGGACACCTCCTCACTGCTCGCCCTGGGAGAGATTTACCCAGGCCATCTCACCACCAGCGAGATTGATGTCACCGATGCGTCCCATATCGGGCCCCTTATCGGCAAGATGCGTGAACGGCGTTTTGACGTTATTTTTATGGTTGCCGGTATGTACGGCCCTTTGCATCAGTCAGTGTTACAGGCTTCTGACGCTGAATTTCAGCAAATCATGATGACCAATGCTTTTGGCCCAGCCCGCCTGGCCCGGCACCTCCTGCCGATGCTTAAGCCGGATGGAAGCCTGGTTTTTATGTCGTCGCACCGGGGCAGTATTGCCGGCAATACCGAACCGGGGATAGGTCTTGAGCTTTACCGGGCCAGTAAAGCGGCGCTGAATATGCTCGCTCGCTGCATTTATATGGATATCAGCCAGGGAGCGCAGACGGTTCTGTCCATTCATCCTGGCTGGGTGACGACAGCGATGGGCACGCTGGACGGTACAGTGGATGCCGAGATCGATGTGAGCACCAGCGTCAACGGCATGGTCAGTGTGATTGAGCGACACCGGAACGCCAGAAGCCATCTCTTCCTCGATTACGAGAACAACAGTTGGCCCTGGTGATAACGGACAACGCCGCCTCTTTTTATCATTTTGAAACCCTGCGTTCGCATATGAAAATGACTCACTCCCCCAGGCCAACCGGTATGTTGCCCCGACGGGCAAAACATCCCTGAATAACGCCTTGAAAATGGATGAGAAAAAGGCGCTAAAGCTTCTGGAGAAAATATTTAACGGCGGGTCTTGAGGAGAGGGATTTCTTCGCCTGCTTACAGAATAAATAAAGGCCTCACATCATTATGCTTATTGCACCAGTACGGGCGAGATAATTAGCGCACTTTCATGAGATATATTTCGTTCAGCCAAACCGCGATTTATTTCCCGACATAGTTTATGCGGGTATTATATCGGGCGTGATGATAAGCGAGAGCGATTCCACCGCGCCAGCCTGAAATAATGTGAAAACCATCACACTGCTTAGCGCTAATTCATGTTAAGCGGCTATAAGTATTTCGTTCTTATGGCCGAAATGATTACCGTGAATACGTTTATCTATTTGCTAAAGTTTAACATGCCAATGATTTTTCCGGAGAATAACTTTATATCTATCATGGCGTTAACCTCTCAACAACAAAAATGAAATATATAATTTCACATATATCAATATTATCGATTAATTATTTCTCTTACCTCTCCCGATAAAGAAATTAAGCGCAGTCTGATACCCGCAGACCTGCGCAATACCTGCCCTATACAACAACAACAGGTTAGCATGCTATGAAATTATCCTTTGCGCATAAACTGTGGCTTCCACTTGCTGTCGCACTGCTAAGCCTTGCCGGGTCATTATTCTTTGGCTCAGTAAAAATTAAAGATGACCAGCTGGCGCTACGAAAAAAGGAATTAATGTATGTTTCCCAGTTAGCCCTTAGCGTGGTGAAAACGCAGGCTACACTTGTTGATAAGGGGCTGATATCAAAAGAGGAAGCACAACAGCGTTCAATCCAGATCATTAAAGACTTACGCTATGGCGACACAGGATATTTTACTATTCTGAATAACCAGGCGCAGGTCATTATGCATCCCATTAATGCCGCGTTAATTGGCAAAGGGCCGGATATTGCCGATGCAAATGGCGTCTATATTTTCAGGGATATGGTCAAGGTGACGGAGGATGGCCATGATGGTTTTACCGCCTATGATTTTCCGCGGCCGGGAGACACCGTACCAAAACCCAAGATTGCCTATAACATTCCATGGTCTCCCTGGGGATGGATTATTACGACGGGTCTTTATGTTGATGATATTCAGGACGTCTTTCTCAGTTCTCTTTACCAGAATATCGCGCAATTTATCGCTATCAGCATTCTGCTCTCGATACTGGTTTATCTGATTAACCGCAGCACGCTGAAAACACTGGGCGGAGAACCGCGTTATGCGGCTGAGGTCGTGTCGCGAATTGCCGCCGGGGATTTATCGCAGAGCGTGAATAAAAAAGCCAGTGATAACGCCAGCCTGTTACATGAGATGGGGGTGATGCGCGAGCAACTGACTTCCGTTATTGAAGAGATCCGCGATGGTGCTGAGAGGATCAACACCAATACCCAGGATATCGTTGCCGGTAATCAGGAAATCGCCGGGCACACCGATCAGCAGGCGGTATCTCTGGAAAAAACCTCCTCCAGCATGGAAGAGATCACCGCAGCCGTAAAACAAAATGCTGAAAACGCAGGACAGGCGCGTGAACTGGCGCGTGGCGCGGTGGATATTGCCTCACGCGGGGGTGTGATGATGCAGAATGTCAATGACACCATGAACGGTATTTCTGAAAGCGCAGGTAAAATTGCCAGTATCATCGATGTGGTAAACAGCATTGCTTTTCAAACCAACATTCTCGCGCTGAATGCGGCAGTTGAAGCGGCCAGGGCCGGAGAACAGGGGAAAGGCTTTGCCGTGGTGGCCAGCGAGGTACGCAACTTATCCTTACGCAGTTCTCAGGCAGCCCAGGAGATTAAAGAGTTGATTGAGGAGTCCGTCAGCCGCGTCAACAGTGGCTCGTTGCAGATTAAAATCGCCGGAAATAATATCGACGAGATGATTGAAGCCGTGCAGCGTGTTTCGGACATTATGTCGGAAATCTCCGTCGCGACGGATGAGCAGAGCATCGGGATTAGCCAGGTCAACGAAGCCATCGTACAAATCGATTCTGTCACCCATCAGAATGCGCAACTGGTTCAGCAGGCGGTCATTGCCGCAAATGCGCTGGAAAAACAAACCCGGCGGCTCACGCAGACCGTGGCTTTCTTCACTACGGCTTGATAAAGGGGATCAAGAACTTTGCCTTGAACCGCGCAATGACAGTTTGTATTGCTGCGTTGCGCGGGATCAGGGGCGGTAGGCCGGACTCGTCTTTCAAACTTAACAAACTGAATTATAAGTGATTAATTATTGATATTTTGGTTGTGTATACTCAGTTATATACTCAACAGCTTTCTTTCCAAAATCACCGAGTAACAAAGTATATAAACCAATTCAGATATGATGCAGCAATTATACCCGATTGACCTGCTCCCCATTGATTAACACACAACGATGTTAGTAATGTCTTCATCAGCAACATGAGGACAACCCCATGAAGAAGCGTTTTTCCGACGAACAGATCATCAATATTCTTCGCGAAGCCGAGGCGGGTGTTTCCTCTCGCGAACTCTGCCGTAAGTACGCCATCTCCGACGCCACGTTTTATACGTGGCGTAAGAAGTTTGGTGGCATGGAAATACCTGAAGTAAAAAGGCTTAAGTCACCTGAAGAAGAGAACGCCCACCTCAGGAAGCTGCTCGCCGAAGCCATGCTGGATAAAGAGGCACTACAGGTGGCTCTGGGCCGAAAGTACTGACGACAGACCAGAAGCGGGAAGCCGTGACAGTGATGTGCAAAGCGACAGATCTGTCGCAACGGCGTGTCTGCAGGCTGACAGGTTTGTCCCTGTCGACCTGCCGTTATGATGCGCACCGCCCGGCTACTGATGCGTATCTGTCTGCACGTATCACCGAACTGGCAATGGAACGCCGACGTTTCGGTTACCGGCGTATCTGGCAGCTTCTGCGTCGTGAAGGCCTTTGCGTTAACCACAAACGGGTCTACCGCATTTATCATCTCAAGGGCCTGGGCGTAAAACGCAGACGGCGCCGTAAGGGGCTGGCAACTGAGCGGCTTCCGCTGTTGCGTCCGGCAGGGCCCAACCTGACGCGGTCAATGGATTTTGTCATGGATGCGCTGGCCAGTGGTCGCCGGATTAAATGCCTGACCTGCGTTGATGATTTCACGAAGGAGTGTCTGACGATCAGCGTTGCTTTCGGGATTACAGGCGTTCAGGTATCACGCATTCTGGACAACGTTGCGCTGTTTCGTGGCTATCCGGCGACGATAAGAACAGATCAGGGGCCTGAGTTTACCTGCCGTGCGCTGGATCAGTGGGCCTTTGAACATAATGTTGAGCTGCGGCTTATTCAGCCGGGCAAGCCGACACAGAATGGCTTTATCGAGAGTTTTAATGGTCGTTTTCGCGATGAATGCCTGAATGAGCACTGGTTCCACGATATTGTTCATGCAAAAGCAATTATAAGCGCATGGCGGCGGGACTATAACGAATGCCGGCCTCATTCTTCGTTGAATTATCAGACCCCTTCAGAGTTTGCAGCGGGATGGCGAAACGGAGAATACGGGAGTAAATCAACCGACATTACTAACTGATTATTGTGTTTAATACTGGGGGCAGGTCATAGTGATTGGATCCTGTTCATAATGTCTACCTAAGCATTCATTTATGTGCATCCTACTACATCGGTTGATAATGTGGCTACAGGCTTTGAGAGGATGATACGAGGGGGCGCAACGCCCCCTTATTCTTTGGGATAAGAAAGTTCAGCAGTGATTAAATGTGACCCTGATTTATCAGATTGGACGTCATACGCGAAGTTATACCGCTCTCCAGACGTAAACTTAAATCCGAATACAGGAAGACACTCACCCTTCGGTACATAAACAGGCTTGTCGTCGAAAATCTTGTGAAGAGAGTCACTATTATCACTATTGATTTGAATAGCAGTGATCCGTTCCTGCGGCTCCAGTGGTGACACCACACAAACTTGATTATTTTTGATAAATGCCGTTGTAGATTCACGACCTACCATTCGATCACCAGGCCCAGGGCATCCCGTTAAGAGAAATACAACACCCAGCAACATTTTGTTCTTCATGTTTAACGCCCCTTCCCTGTTACGATTTTCTGGTAAAGCGAGGGGACATCCTGCAACATATCTACGCCTCAGTACATCCCCATGCGCCCAGGCCTTTGATAATAAGACCACTTACTGATCCCATAAACCAGCAGTAACCAGTAATCAGCTAAAATAGAGGCTTGCTGTTCAAGAGAGTAATCAGTGAGCTTTTCTTTATCCAGCCTGTAGGTATATTCAGCAGCCCAGCTAAATGCACCCCGCATTCTCACCCATTGCCCGTGTTGGTGTTGCCAGACATGCCCCAGCTCATGGATGAAAACATATTTATCTTCAACGAAAACCGAGTTTGCGGAAAAGTCTTCCCTATACATAGATTTTCTGTACCACAACTCCCCGTTGGGAGTCATCGCGTAGTTTTGTTTCTGTAGGCCGAACGGTAAATAGCTGTCACAATGAATCCAGACACGGCTATAAACTATCGAATCACCGAACACCCTACGAGCCATTGCAATCTCGCCTAACGTCATCCGGCGTAATGTTCCTTCCTCTGCCTGTGCGCTTATAAACTGTCCTCCTTGTATGATTTATATCAGGGTATCCAGGGAGCATAAAACGCGCAACTAACAGATTTTGGACAATAGAAGCCATAAAGCCCCGTTGGTGATACAGCAACAAGCGGAGCGTAGCGACTTCATCAGACTGTCAGAGGGTTCACACCTTATCAGGGTGCTCGTGTACCGTTAGGAGCGTGAGCGAAACGCTGATAGAGCCTTATCCACCATAAACCTGTTTACGTGGCTCATAAGGCCGCACATCGGGCTTAAATGCGTGTGATCAATCTGTTTTGGTATGGAGTTTAGAGACGGCGGCACGTCTTCCGGCTTCAAAGGAAAAGCGATACAAGGTTGAGCCTGGTAACTACTTGCCACTGCGTGCTAACGTACCAAAAGCCATTAACAATCACAGTGGCTTTTGTACTTGATAGGGAATTGACATTTCTTATATGCAAATGAGGCAGGTTTTTCACGCTATCTCATTGTTTTTAAAGGAATTTAGTGACTTGGTGCGAAGGCCGGACTCGCACATGACATTCAACCTCATGATTTAAAATAGTTAATAAAAAACATTTTCATTTTATACCAACACAGATACCAACACGAAAATTCATTGTTCTTCGGCATTGAACCCGGACAAACATGACTGAGTTGTATTAACTCAGATTTGACCTGACACAACTAGGGCACAGATCTAAACCTAATCTGACAGGCAGCTCTGTGCCAGGAGCGGAAGTTGGCGGCCTAGAAACTCTTAAAAAATTAAGGGTTCGTTTTGCGGGGATACTTACACCATCAGGGCATCACTGGAAAGCGTATTGATGAGCTTTTACGTGACTTTTTTATTTTCCACGGTACCGAATTGAGCAGCCTGCTCAGGATGAAGTACAGACAATTTGAGCGGAGAAGCTCAGCACATATACCGGGCATTATTGAAGGCACAAACGATGCAGATACGTTGTATCCTGAATTTAATGCTGAAATGGACGATTGAAATATTGCCGTTGAGATTTCGGGACAACGTGATGAGCCTGACCGGTTCAACACCGATATCAGGACCACATGACGACAGAAAAAAAAGAAAACTGTTTTGACCTGAACAGAACAGCTCGCTTAAGCCCGGCCAGTGCCGGGTTATTGATGTCTGTTGTCTGAGAGCATGTCTATACTGCATGAAATCGCATGAGTCTCATGCAGTATTTCTCACGCAAAAAACCATATGTGGTGGCTTCGTAGCGAACTACGTTCTGCATGAAAACTATTGCATTAAGTGAAGCGGGCAGGCGGGCGAGGTTGCCCGCGCTGGAGGGGATTATGAGTAATTTTATTCGTCGACCTTGCCACGACGCATGTACGTTGCAAAAAATCAATATATTCCTAAACAATCGATAGACATAAGTATCGACCATCAATAGTATAAACTTCATGATAAACGCATGCTTAAAAAGGAAGTTATAGGATGAGCGGTTATTCGGTGACTTATGAAGAGAGATTTCTTTTTAAAGAAATCGGTTCAATAGGTACGAAACCTGATATTGCTATTACTGAACTTGTAGCTAACTCACATGATGCTGGCGCAACGGTAGTAAAAATAAATATATCTGAAACCAATCCGCAAGTCCTCACTATTGAAGATAATGGAGTAGGACTTACGAAAGAACAATTCGAAAGCAGGTGGCTTAGATTACGATACGACAGGCACAAGCATCAGGGGGCATATGTCGAATTTCCTAGCGATGCTGATGTCCAAACTAAACGTCTTGCGTTTGGATGCAATGGTGTAGGGAGACATGCAGGACTATGTTTCGATGATAATTATATAGTTGAAACATGGAAGGACTCCATCCGCAATTATTATCATTTAGCTGTATCCTCCGGTCAAAGTCCAATAAAAATTGTTGAACACCGTAGCGAGAAATCAGCAGGTCATGGTTCTAAGATTACAGTAAATATTACTCGTAACTACGTCGATTCTGAACAAATATCCGATATTATATCTGCAAGATTTCTTTTTAATCCGGAATTTCATGTTTATGTTAACGGCCGCAAAATCACCTTGCTAGAGCATCCTGGGGTGGTAAAAACGGAAGAAATAAATCCAATCGGAAACATAAAAATAAAACTGACTTTAGTAGATTCTTCTGCTGCGGCTAGAACTTCAAATCAGCATGGTGTCGCTTTTTGGCTGGGAGGGAGATTGTTAGGAAAACCTTCTTGGTATATTGCTAAAAATCAAATAATAGATGGGCGAAAGTCATTTGCCAAAAGATATACTTTAATTGCTGAGTCGAATGATCTATTCAGCTATGTTGAACCTGATTGGTCCAGCTTCAAGTCAGACTTTACAACTATAGACCTTATATCTAATGAGATCGGTAGGATTCTTCGCGGCTGGTATGTTGAGTTGTCTCAAATAGACATGCAACAAGCAAAATCTACGGTAATTCAAAACCATGTTGAGGATATAAAGAGTCTAAACATTCTTGCTAGAAAGGAACTGAATGATTTTCTAGACAATATTTTGGAGGAAAGTCCGGATGTTAAATTGGAATATTTGGAGTTAGCATTTAAAGCAGCTATAAATTTAGAGAAGTCCAGATCTGGGATTTCGCTTTTGAGAAAGTTAATTAGCATTTCACCTGATGATGTAGAAGCGCTGAATGTTTTTCTGGATGAATGGAATGTAACAGATGCAATGACAATTCTTGCTGAAATTGACTCTCGCATAAAGTTAGTTGAGATGATTTCCAAAATTAGTGGTGACCATAGTGTGGATGAATTACATACTCTACATCCACTAATCGAGAAAGCTCGTTGGGTTTTCGGTCCAGAATTTGATAGTGCCGAATATTCAAGTAACAGAGGGCTTATCAAAACTATGGAGACCATATTTAAAAAAAGTTATAAGAAAGAATGTTTTTTAAATTCATCAAAACGTCCTGATATAGTCGTAGGTAGTAATTCATCTTTAAGCATGCTTGGGCTTGAAGAGTTTGATGGTGAAATAAAGAAGACTAAGACTGTACTTTTAATTGAGCTTAAGAAAGGCGGTTTCACTATTGGTCGTGATGAGATGAATCAGGCAAGATCTTATGTGGAAGATATTTGGCATACTGGCGTAGGATCTTCACGTCCTTTTATTAAAGCATTTGTTGTTGGTGATACTATAGATAGATTTGCCAGCAAGTATCAAGCAGTTGGAAATAATGAAAATGATAAGTTTGGCGAAGTTAAAGCTATTACTTTTGATGAAATGGTTAGGACTGCACAGGCTAGGCTTTTTAATTTACGGGACAAAGTATTCCTTAGGTACGACAGCTTAGACAATGAAGCTACGATGAGCAACGTTATCAATATTCCTACACAAGACAAATTTAGCATTTAAATTTCGCGCATGAGTTAGGTAATAATAGTTATCACCTGACTCACAAATTTTATGACGTAATAGTACAATTTATTTTGTTAAGGCTGATTGTCTTTTGGTACTCTAATTTAGTTGGGAGTAGGTTATTGTTATTTTCTTTGGTTGTAACTGATCTGTCCATGAAGAAATGACTATGCTTATTCCACTAAAGATTCTTCCTGAATTGTCGATAATTGATCCAAAAAGCCAAATTCTTTACAGAATCATCATAATTAAGGAAAGTACATGTTGCTGAGTTTAATAAATAAAAAGTTAAAGTGTTTACTAATTATCATAATAATAATGGGTTCAGGCTGTGTAACACAATCCCCATATAATTCCTCCGACCCCATAGATCAGGCATTAAAAGTTTGTGGCTTAGGGTACTCATCGGAAGCTGCAATGCTTTATCGAGGTGCTTACCAGATTACTAATAAACAAGCATCTGCTGAATTTGAAACAAAGTTTAGCCAAAACCTTGAAACTCAGATGACCAGTATGTTTAAGAGCTTTAAGCCTTCGGACGGAAGCTCCATGAAGATCGTGAGCGAACAGATAAATGAAAGTCGAGATTGTGTATTAAGTCAAATAAACAGTTATAGAGAACCCTCTCGAAGTGATTTAGTTTCACAATGCATTACCGACTTTAAGAAACGTGTAGGCGATACTGGTAATGGTTATCCTTATGTCCGGGACTGGACAGTTCTTGAAAGCGATCCACGCAACTCCAAAAATAACTTAGTTGTTGGCTTTATATTTAGCCAAGGAGGACCAAACACCCCTGGAAAAATAATTTGCAAAATAAAGAATAATAAATACGACGATCTTATTTCATCCGAATAGATAATATTATTTAGATGTAGTTATGAATTAAACAAGGGCTAACCCTCCGAAGCTTCGTTTCTCCGGGTTGGCCCTGACCTGCTCCCTATGACTCAATACACCTGATGTAAGTATGCATTCCGAACTTCCGCTCCTCGCTCACGGCAGACTGTCAGATTTGATTGTGTGCTGCCAGTGAGAACCGTCAGATCAAGTCTGAGCTAATACAACTGAGTTAAGATACCGAAATCTGTTACACATCATCTTCCTCGACAGACTCCAAAGCATCAAGATCTATTCGGACCATCGCAATAGAGCCAATACGGATGAAAGCATCTTCTCCATCTATGTCGGTTAATTGATATCGCTCTGTTGATTCCGGCTCCGATTCAAGAATGTCAAAAAATGCATTCAATTGACCAATATCATCGATTTCGTCGTCGTCCGAAACCTCGGGCTCACAGTACAGCCCAATAACTGGACCACCGTTCACCATGGTGATATGGACATTCCCATAGCTTCCTTCACTTCCGTCACTGTCCTCATCATCAGGAACAGGTGTAAAACCATCAAACAAGAATTGGTGAAAAATCACCTCTCGGGCATTTAAAGCGTAACGATGCTGCTCAGAGTCAAAAACAAAAAAAAGCTCACGGTCTGGTACTACACTTTCCTGAAAGTGTGAGTAAAAACGACGCTTATCAGCCGGGGAAATAGGTAACAGCAAATAATCTTGTTGCCCTCGTAGCCAGAGTTTCACCGTCCAAATGCAGCCATCCATTTCAATGCCATTAGCCGCGATATTTTCCAGCTCATCATCACTACGGCTACCTTGATTGCGTAGTTTCTTCAGCAATTTATCGCTATCTGGAAAAACAGCGCTCAATGGCTTTTTTAAGACCGCGCTGATCGCTTGCGCCAGCCCCAACTTAGCCGCAACTTTCCCTGTTTCGATACGCTGGATCTGCTGTTGGCTGGTACCAACCATATCTGCCAACTCACGTTGAGTGATTGATAGTTTGGTACGGAGTTCTTTGATTTTGTTTTGCAAGATGACATCCCTACTACTAAGAAGTAATGGATGCCATTAAAACACATTTATGAGTAAAAAACACAAATATGAGTTTAATATCGGGGAGCAATATTCGTTAACGTAAAAGCACGTCCTTACCGGAGAGTGTGCGGGAACACAGTTGGCATCTAAAGCAGAGCGAAAAAGATGATCGATTAAACCGATCGATTGGTAAAAATTGATCTGCAAAATGAATTATCCAGCCCGGTTATGCCTGTGCTAAATTTCCAAAAACTCATTTAACGTATTGTTTATTAATTTATTTCCTGTCTTCTGGCGGGCGACCTTCTTTTGTCCTGCGAGCACGGCACCGGAATACGACGGCAGGTGATGGAATGAAAAGATGTGCCAGATGTAACAAGAAAAGAGGCGTTCTGGACCGGATTTTCGGGCTGGATAAAGAATTCTGCGATGACTGTCTGATGGTGGTTAACCAGGAAATCAGAGAAAAACGGGTGGTATCCACACCAGCACGAAAATCACCTGAACGCTCTTCCTGATAATGTTTCTTACCCGGCAGGTTATTGCCCCTGATGGGGTGACAACTCTGAACCTTCCTCCTGTTTACATTCCCTTAGTGCAATGAAAATCAACATCGATATCAGCGTCATCATTCCTGCCTTCAATGCAGCTGACAGCATCGGAGCTCTGGTCCATACACTGCTTGGCGAAACAACGCTCAGTAGTGAAATCATTGTTGTGAATGACGGTTCAACCGACGAAACATGGACGGTACTCAGCGCCATTACAGATGAACGGCTTATTCTCATTCGCCAGGAAAATCAGGGTGTGTATGCTGCCCGTAATGCTGCACTGGTGATTCACCGTGGCGAATGGGTGGTGTTCCTGGATGCGGATGACCGGGTTGCGGCAGATTTTCTGCAGGAGCGGCTGCGCACAGCCAGCGAAGCACAGGCCGATGTCGTCCTTTTCAATGCCCGGCATACAGACAGCGCCGGACATCTGCGGCATACCGTTCACCACAGACAGCCTTACGGTCAGACGCTGACGGGTCAGCAGTGGATACGCCATTGCGTCAGCCAGAGGGAGTGGCCGCATTACCTGTGGCTGCAGATAATCCGTTCAGCGTATATCCGCGAGCATGACCTGCGATTCCAGGAAGGGAAAAGCCACAAGGACATTCTCTGGACGATACAGCTTGCCGCCGCAGATGGTCGGTTTTATTTCTCTGACAGACAGGATTACCTGTGGGTGAATAACCCGGCGTCAATTACCCACCGCCCGGATTATTACGATATCCGCGCGTTCAGCTATAGCGACGTGATTGCAGATATTCTGGCACTCAGTACACAGACGCAGTACCGGGCAGTCAGACGAGCACTGGTCAGGCATGCGCTGGTGGAAAGCCGCCATTTTCTGGGCCTGTACCGGCGCAGGGTGAATGACCGGCAGGCGGTCCGGGCGCATTTTCGTGCACGGATAGCCTTTCGCCATCTGGTACCCGGCGTGAGCAACCTGAGTGATGTCTTTTTCCTCCTGAAGCTGGTCCGCAATATTTATCTGCCTGGTGTCCGCAATACTCCCGCAGCCGTTTCGCAGGTGCGGCGTTAATCCATGAATATCTCAACGCTTCTGGCACGGTCATGGCAAACTGCGACAACGGGTGATGACTCCATTCGCTCCGCAAGGGATATCGTAGAACACTGGTATGATAAAGGCGGTGACCTCACCCGACGGACCCGACGGTTTATGCTGCGGGAATGCCTGTGGATAGCCGCACATTACCGGGACACCGAAGCGGTACTCACCCGGCAGTTTCGCCTGCTGGCCGTGTTACTGTATCTGGGCGGTTATTTTCCGAAAGGAAATGCCGGTGGCATGCTCCCGGAGAAATGTTTCATTTTACTGAACGCCCCGGAATTAAGCGCTCTCCTGGCAGATGATACGGCCCCTGATGTTCTGGTGGCGTCCTGCCGCACTCTCTTCTACTGCAGACAGATATCTCCGCTAAGGTGTTACCGCCATACCCGCTGTCTGAGCGAACATCTGTATCAACTAATGGAGATCTGATAAAAGCGCCAGTCGTTGTGCTGGCGCCTGAGGGGCTGACCGTTAACGGTGTCGGCGTCAACGATCAGGGCTAACGTCATTATTTCCCTCCGCTGAATCTGCCACCTGTGATGTCAGTAACGGTTTTATATCCCTTGCGGGTCATCAGCCCGGTAGCCTTCCGGGCGCGGAGCATATCAATGCTGCAGATAAACGGAGACTGCTCTGTCACGCTGAAGCCGTAACGGTCAGTACGCACCAGGTCGTACTTTTCCACGATAAAATTCACCGCGTCACACAGTGAGATTCCCGCATCAATGTGTTTCTGGATCACACTGTCGTTGCCAAACGGTGTGTCGTTGAGGGTAAGGCCGTAGTGTTGCTCCAGCAGGTACTTCAGTAATTTTCGCCAGATTTCGACTGATGACAGACGTGACGATGCCGCCCTTTGAGGGGACAGGGATTGTTTTTGCATGGTTTGCGCTCTTTGTTGGCTGGTTTGACGAAGGAAAAGCGTTTGGGATTTATGCGGTTATTGCAGATGTCGGATAAATTACGATATACAAATAGCCACAGGAGCCGAGCGTATCAGCCTCACATATCAGCCCTTTTGCGTGGAGCGTAATGCAGCGCTGAATGCGGGGCGTGAGTTCGCTGCTGGCCAGCATAAGCTCCATCTGCTTCATCAGTACCGGAAATGCCTGGTCCAGATGGCGTAAATCTGCGTCATTCAATGTCCCGGCAATGCTGGCGCGGTCAGCAAGGTAATGCAGGTGGTTCCCCTCCTGTACCAGCCGGGCACCAAAACACGGCGTGATGTTGCGTCTGAGACCCCACCAGGGTTCCGCGATGTTATGGTTGATGACACTGGTTGTTTTCTGCATGTAAGAACTCCTTAACGGTGAGTCAGTTCAGGGTGACGCTGCGCAGGATCACATACGGACCGTTGCGGCCCTGTCGGCGTTCAGCAAATACGGCCAGCACACCCCGGATATCCTGCACTTCCCTGCCGTGGTAATGGCAGATACTGCCGGACCACTTATATTTCCCGGTACAGAAGCGAAACAGCCGGGACTCAGCATGCTGGCGGTATATCGCCATTGCCTGACGTTTGCTGATGATTTTCATCGTTATTCTCTCCCTAAAGCCAGCCACGCTCGGCAAACGAGACGATGTCCATGCCTCCCACGACCAGGTGGTCCAGCAGGCAGATATCCACGAGTTTAAGTGCCTGCTTCAGATGGTCAGTGAGCATCCGGTCGGCATGGCCGGGTTCCGCATAACCTGACGGATGATTGTGTGAAAGCACAATGGCAGCCGCGTTGTATTTCAGTGCTGCCTTTATCACTTCACGGGGATGTACCTGTGTATGGTTGATGGTGCCGGTAAAGAGCGTTTCATGAGCAATAAGACGATGCTGGTTATCGAGGAAGAGCGCCATGAATACTTCGCGCTCCAGCGTGGCGAGCTGCAGACGAAGCCAGTCGCGGACCGCCTGGCTGGAGGTAAATGCAACGCCGGGCTCGCGTAACTGGCGTTCCAGTAAGGTCAGTGCACGTCTGATGGTGCGCTGTGTAGTGGGAGATATTTCCCCGCTGCCGGGAGGACAAGTGGTGGTATTCATTTGCTTTTCCTGTCGGTTGACGCGTCGGGAGGGGATGTGTTGTACAGTTTCACGGCAACGACGAACTCGTCGTGCAGGGATTCGAACCATGCCCATATATGGAAGAGAGAGGTACCTGTCGGGAAATGCAGGAAGGGTTCGTCGGTCACAACGTCACCGTCCTCATCCCTGACCGTTGTTTTCCCCAGCGCATCCCACAGGGCATTCAGGTGAGACAGTTCATACGGCATGGCGGAACGCTCAGTCGATAATGCGCATGATGGCGTTACATTCCGGGTGATGCAGCGCATAGTCACGCAGACGCCAGTAATGTTCCGTCATGGCGTCGCATTCTGTGCGGCAAGCGTGATGACTGTAAGCGATAAGACAAACTGCAATCCCGGCGGCTTCGGCGCTCATATCTGCGGCGTTGCCATTCCTGGTGTTGAACAGCGACCAGAAGGCATCGCTGTCCGTTTCCGGAGCCATGAAAGCCCCGCCGTTGCTGAGAGTATAAAAATTCCAGATACCGCCGCTGTAGTCAGCGCAGAACCGGTCCATCCACGCAAAGACCTGCGGTTCAAGGGTTACCCACTGCGGGATATTGCCAAAGTGCTGCGGCCAGAATTCCACTCGTTGTTCGTCCGGTACGGGCGTGGCTGTCAGTGCCGGTTCAGAACCATCATCGCCAGCCTGCAGAGGTAGCTGATGGTTGTCGTTAATATTAATAATGTCGGTCATGTTAATTTTTCCTTATGCATGAGTATGTTGAATGGAGCTGTCGGGCCGGGGATTGATTTCGGTGGCGGGGCACGTGCGATTACCTGCCCAACAGATTCAGCATGTTCTCCGCCATCACCCAGAGCGCGCGGTTTAATTTAACGTCGCCATCAATCCCGTTTACTGCGCGGGTGTGGGTACGTTTACCCTGCGCGGTACGGCCACTTAGCCCGCCTTTCAGCAGGTTTTCCTGAATGCGCTGGTAAGTGGTCCACAGGTCATCGCTCTCGTCCTGCCAGCGGCGGGGTGCAAGGATTTGCGATTCAGTCACTGGCTGGAACTCTTCCCCAAAACGGTATGTCAGCGCCGCTGTAGCCAGTGCATGTTGTGCGGGTGACGGGAGTTGCAGGGCCTGCATGGCGTCACGTTTTTCTTCCACCCGGTCAAAGACGCTGAGAACCTCATAGGCCCCCTCAATCACCCTCCCGACAACATCGCCCCTGTGTGGCACGCGGATCTCGCCAAACGACTGTCCGCAGACGAGAGAATTGGTGCAGACACTCCGGAATATCCCCGGCAGCAACTGAAAACTCGATGCGCCATCGTGAGAATTCAGAATGATGATTTCCGGCACCTGCTGGCCGTTTATCTGACCGGCACGACGCAGGCGCAGCATATGCTTTGTATGTTCCCGTCGGCTCTGGTCGCGCACTCGTGACTGACAGGCAAAGAATGGCTGGAACCCTTCGCGTTTAAGGTTCTCCAGCAGGGTGATTGTGGGTATGTAGGTGTACTTTTCGCTTCTGGAGTCGTGCTTGTCTTCCCCGAAGACGCTGGGGGCATGCTGCATCAGTTCTTCGCGGGTTAAGGGACGGTCGCGGCGAATCTGGTTCACCCGGCCAAAACGGCTGGCTAATCGCATAGTTGATTCCTCATCTGATTAATCTGAAGGCATAAAAGCAAAAGCCCCTGCTCCGTGAGGAGGCAGGGGCTGGATGTGTTGTTCTCAATGAACGGATCGGTCGGGCGGGACTACAGCGTATCCAGAATCTTCAGTATCTGCGCCATCAGGGCGGTGATAAGTGCAGTGACCAGCAACGTGACCGCTTCCCGGGCTGTATCAATACTGCTGTCATCGTATCCTGCCTGACGCAGGCGAATTTCAATAAACTGCCGGGCCTGATGGCCGCCGCACCAGGTCAGTGCCTGGGCCAGGGCCGTCACCAGCATTTTCAGAAAGGTCATAGGGTTTGCTCCGGACTGCCTGGCGGCAGCCCTCTGGTGGAGTGAAGATTTATTTGAGGAAGCTGATACAGGAAAGTGGCTCAGTGGTAGGTGTAACGCCATCCCCCCTTATCCGTGGTGACGACAACTTCCGAAGCCACGCAGTTATTATAAAAATTCACTCTGACGGACTGCCCGTAGCGCAGGGCAGCAGGCAGAATGGTTTCCTTATTTTTTGAAGACAGGTACTTCTGGTTATCAATACGACAGTTACCGCGGTTTACGTCTATGTTTTCAACGTTGATACTGTCATCCAGAGAGGTGACCACAACAGTGACGTAGCGTGTTCCGGCAGGGTGGACCTGGTTACTGGTCTCCACTTTGATGGGCGGCGTTGGCTCTGCCAGCACCCGGGCTGACAGTACAAGCAGTGCGGGTACCAGTATGTGTTTAAATTTCATAATCTGTTCCTTTTAAAAATAACGTCATCAACAGGCGTTAATTCAGATGCAGGCTAGAGTGCATCTTTACCCACACAGCCATGGGTCCCGAATACCGGCAATACCTTTGCTGCCCCGGCCAGCGTAAATGTGGCATCCTTAACACCGTCTCCGGTTACTGAGACCTGTTTGCCATTACGTAACTGAGCCCAGGCCAGCGCCAGGTTATTACCGCCCACGCGACTGCCAGATTCGCTGATATCAATAAGTGCCCCACCGTCGATACTGACCTGAAGGCTTTTATCTTCATCCATACTGACCTGATGTCCGCTGGCGTCAGTAAATATGACCGTGGCCGGTTGCGAGCCATAATCCTCACAACTCAGAGACAGTTGTGACTGACCTTTCCCTTTGATGACAAACTCTGATACTCCCTGTCCCCAACCCCGGGTCCAGGTATCCTGACTGCCAGATGCCAGCGCCATAACCGGCAGCAGACTGCCAGCCAATACCAGGATGCTGAGTGATACATTTTTCAAGATGAACTCCTTCTGTTAGTAAAACTGCGGTGCTGACGAATGAACATGCGGGTTCATTCCCGGATGAGCCTGCTGATGTACTGAAAATGCGGCAGGGCCTGAATAAATCGCGGGTCTTCAAAAATCCGCCGGATATGACTGCTTCTGGTGAAGCCCCCGATGGTCATGACCACATCGGTGATGGCTGAAAGGGTAAATACCTGAATCCGCTCGCCAGTTACTGCCGCCAGGTACCACTCGCCTTCCAGACAGATAAGCCGGTAAGGGGCTACGCCTGACTGATGGTGTCCGTGGTGCAGAAAATGAATGCGGCGATGGTCTGGTGCCTGCATGCGGTACTCTGGAGTACTGGAATACTGGTCAGATTCTCTGGTCAGCGAGTGTCACCATCACGAGGGTCAGTGGTCAGAATAGAAACCAGTAGCTGCAGCTCTTCATTGCTGTACAGGCCGCGCAGGTTTAAACGAGGTTGTTACGATAGACATCCCTCATTTAGTGTGGATAGAGGTCACACTGTCAGTGGGCTGTTGCGTGGATATGTCAACTGAAACGGTGAATTTTTATACTAATGGAATTAGATACGACACTGGGTGTCATAGCCCCGGTTAAGCTCCGACTAAAACCTACACGCAGCAGTAAGGAGTTCCGTTATCCATTATGATGATATATATTTGATTTTATAATGAATTAGTGCATTTCTTCAAAAAAAGACAATACCGCCAGATCCACTAGCTCAGCGTGGCTCATACCATGCTTTTTAGATAAAACCTTGAGCATTCTGATACTGTCTTTACTCAGTCCGGAAAGCCCAACGGACTGCTTTTTATTCGTCTCTTTTCTTTTTTCACGCACTTTCTTTTGTGACCAGGCTTTAGTCAGCGAGGTGACAAGTTTATCAAAATCGTCTTCTTTGCTCAGAAGGTAAAGCTGTGTGGTTAATGCATATTTATTATCCTCCTCAGTGAGGGGCACTAAATCGGCAGAGAACATTTTCTTTTTCTGTAAATAGCGGATTGAAAAAGAGATTGACTCTTTGCTTTTTAACAAAGAGGTAATATTGACCTCACTTCTGCATATTTCTTTCCTCTCCTTATAGTCATGGGACAAAAAGGACGTCAGAACATTAATTTCAGCACCGGCAAACGGCAATAAATTCAATATCGTTAAAATTGACTTATAATGCTCTTTATGCCCAACTATAAGTCTATTTATTTCAAACGTATCAGAAACCAATACCGCCCGACGTTTATCTTCCACAGCAGTATAGTGATGTATATTATCCGCTCTCAAAATCTTAAACACATCTTTCCATTCGAGATGCATTAAAGCCTGCCAGAAATAATGACATGCCTCGGCATCATTTTTAAGCCATTTAATGCAATCGACTGAGAAAATATCGCCCCCCGCATCATTAACAAGTTTGTCTATTTTATCGAAAGAATACTCACCCTTATCAGAAACAACACCAGAACAGATGAAGTTTATTACTTCCGGAGCATTATTGACTATCCTTGGAAAAACGGAGTTAGCTACCGTCAGGTTGAGAGATATTAATATTCGCCTGAGAATATGTAATGGAATGGTTGAAAGATATTCCTTTATCAGTTCCGGGGTATCTCCTGCCAGCGCCCGTGCAGATTTAATTCTCATCCGTTTCACAAGCTCATCATTCATGTCCAATTCCTTATCTCTGGTTTCCTTTCAGAGTAACTTAAAACCAGGCATTAATGAAGATTCATCGTGTAAAAAACACGGTTTTTTAGAAGTAAAAAGCAGGAAAAAACGTTCCAAAAATTACGCACAAGCCCTTACATATAGTGGAATAAAAGGCATTTAACTCATTAACAACACAACAAGGTAAGCCACGATAACTCCAGAGTGACTTTACGGCCAGGACGGAGCACATTGATGGTGCATAGACCGCTTATGCATGCACATCTCATAATGCTGACTGTCGGATTGGTAATATCTACACACCTACTCTTTTATCCCTTATACGCTTATAGCCACAGGTACTGTATTAATAAGACATTTAGTAATCAGAAACGATTTAGTCTGATTAAAATGAAATATCATCACTTAGTTTCAAGCACCTGGAACATTTGTTCTTTCGCATCTTTTTTTACCACTTCGGTGATTTATGTGAACGATAATCCACCGGAGATTTCAACAATGAACTACCCCCTTAACCCTTTCTGGCAACAACGTATTACAGACGTCATCCTGAATGCCCTGAAGGCTTATCCACGAATTTTAATGCTGAGGGTTGATCTGCGGACACCAGATATTCCAGCGGCGACAGATGCGGCAGTCATATCCCGCTTTACCGACTCACTGAAATCAAAGATTTATGCCTGCCAGCAACGTAAACGAAAGGAAGGGAAACGCGTACATGCCACCACACTGCGTTATATATGGGCCAGGGAATATGGCCCGAAGAACGGTAAAAAACATTATCACATGGTCTTATTGCTGAATCGCGAGACGTGGTGCTCTGCAGGAAATTACAGCGATCCGGGCTCTCTCGCCGGGCTTATTAAACAGGCATGGTGTAGCGCTTTGCGAGTAGATACGCAGGAATATGCAACGCTGGCCCACTTTCCTGAAAACCCATCGTCATGGATTGACAGACATAACTACACGCAGCTTCAGCAAGGACTGGAGCGGGCTTCTTATCTTGCCAAAGACTATACCAAAATCATCGGTGACGGGGAGCGTAACTTCGGCTGTAGCCAAGGCTGACTTATCTTTCGCTCATGACCCGTAAGACAGGGGTTAACAAGCAATTCAGGTATTTTTTTACAGGCATTCCCTATCCTCTGAGGGAGTACCGGCGTGCAATGTTACTCAACCACACCGGATTCCTCCCGTCATTCATTTTCAGAGGGAGAGATTCCATGACCACAGCCATTAACCCCACTCTTCGCGCAGAAGACCCACTTATCGACATGGTATACATCACCACATTCACCGGTATGACCGACAAGTGGTTCTACAAGCTTATTCAGGATGGCGAATTCCCGAAACCCATCAAACTGGGACGGAGTTCCCGTTGGTATAAAAGCGAAGTAGAAAGCTGGATGCAACAGCGTATTGCAGACTCGCGGGGAACCTGAATATGCAAACCTCGACCACCGGGAAATGTCATTCCCGTAAAGCGGCTAGCTGCATACCACTCCGCTAGCAGTGGGAACACGATAAGCGGCGTTACTGTGACGCGAAACCCAGTCCCATTTGCAGCCGCCCCCCCTGAACCATCAGTTCCAGTCATCCATAATCAACCTGTAACCCGCCATCCTCCACACAGACAGCCATCTCGTTCCGGGACGGTACCTGCCTGCATGTCGTATGGCGGTAAGGAGTCAGTCCGATGAATTTTAAGACCGTTACCAGTGAGAATCAGAACGCCGAAATTCGTATGCTGAAATGCTACCTCGCTAGTGACCACCGTGGGCATTTTGTGACAACCAGTGAAGCGGCGAACATGCCGGGACAGGTATGGAGCTGCGTATCCTGTGGCTGCCGACTCATCTTCCATACCGGCACGCACAATGACTCACCCTGGTTCGAACATGACCAGAGGACAGTAGCTGCCAGTACGTTGATGAGCTGCGCGCATATTGACCCGACAGTGAAAGCGGAGATACACAGCAGAGCATTACGCAGTCTTTTTAACACCCGTGATTACCCGGTAATGTCGCTGGACTGGTACTGCGTCTGGTGCGCGAACCATTACAGTGGGGAAAAACGCTGCACTGCCTGCGGGACCGGTATTTACAGCATTGAAGAAGCCTGCTGGCAGAATAATTACACCTGAACTGCCCTGCTTGTTGGGGAGATGCCAAGCTGCAACTCCACATGATCCGCTACATTTGCGACCATGATTTTAAAATGCGGATAATGCACCAAAGTAGCAATACCCTAGCAAGATTAAGTTGCAAAATTTCTAAACTCCATTCGTCATTCACGCGGACGGCAGTGCTCAGATCGGACTAGACACTGGATTTGAGCACATTGAATTACCGGGACATACGTTGTTTGATTACCCCAAAGAACATTTCCCAGAGGGGTTCAAACATCCCTTCATTCGTCAGCAGCTGTTCTCGTGAATTGCTTCTGCTATATCACCCGTTTATGTCTCTCTAGTGCATTGACCATCTCGACTTGATAGCAATAATCAGAAGCAATGAAATCACATCTAATTAACAGCAGATGATATCTACTTGCGAAAAATAATGATCAATCTGACGTCCAAACTCATGCCCAGGAACAATGCGGCGATCGTGCTATGTGCCGATCTTCCCCATACGCTTCAGGGGGAAAAGTACTTCTCAAGCTCATTGAGCAGTGCTTCATCTGTTCAAACTATAGGGCAGGATCGTCTACAGAAGTGGGTCAGTCCAGTCCACCCGGTATTCATTTACCCCACAAGCTGTTCATGAGATCATATAAGCAAACAACTTCTGGTATGGGGCTTTTCAGTCTAGATCGCTGGTCATCGGTTGAATGAATCATAGAAGACTCTGGTAACAGCAAAATCACCATTTATGTGCAGCCCCAAAATGCTGTATTTTTATACATAAAATACTTCATCATGGAAGTTGTAAGCTAAAGGCGCTCGCAAATGGTTGCATCTTGGTTGTTGTGCAAATACTAATGAAGTGGAAATAAGGTCTTGATACTCTTGTAGTAATTAATTATGGGTATCTCTAAGTCTTTGAAAAGATGAGAAGAGTTAAATGAAGAAAGTATCTTGTGTCGATTTGTTTTGTGGTGCAGGTGGATTAACGCATGGCCTTGTACTTGAAGGCTTACCTGTAGTTGCAGGAATTGACATGGATCCGGCCTGCAAATTTCCTTATGAATCAAACAACAATGCCAAATTTATAGAACGGGATATAAGCAAAGTAACAGCAACCGAATTAGATGCATTGTTTGGCGATGCTGACATCAAAATTCTCGCTGGCTGCGCGCCTTGCCAACCATTTTCTACTTATACACAACGTTATGAATCAGATGGTAAGGATGGTAAATGGGGGCTCCTGTATGAGTTTGCACGCCTAGCAGAAGGTACTCGCCCAGACGTGATCACGATGGAAAATGTTCCTACTGTGGCTAAACACCAAGTGTTCCACGACTTCGTCGAGGCATTGAAGTGTATTGGCTACAGCGTATGGTTTAGCATTGTTGATTGCACTCATTTCGGTGTCCCACAAACACGTAAAAGAATGGTTTTATTGGCATCACTCCATGGCGAGATAAAAATGTCTTCTCCAACGTGTACAAAACCCAAAACAGTAAGAGAAGCTATAGGCCATCTGCGCGCATTAAATGCTGGTGAAGCCGCTCCAGGAGATAAGCTGCATGTTACCTCCACATTGTCAGATAAGAATCTGGAGCGTATTAAAGCCTCAAAGCCAGGAGGAACCTGGCGTGACTGGCCAGAACATCTTGTTGCCGATTGTCATCGAACAGAAAGTGGCAGAACTTACGCTAGTGTTTATGGCCGTATGGAATGGGACAAACCAGCACCAACCATGACAACGCAGTGCTATGGTTTCGGAAATGGTCGATTTGGGCATCCTGAACAGAACCGCGCAATCTCCCTGAGAGAAGCGGCAATTCTCCAGAGTTTTCCCCGTAACTATGCATTTATTCCCCATGATGGGCCAGTAAGTTTAAGGATTCTAGGGCGCCTAATCGGGAATGCAGTTCCTGTTGAACTTGGCCGAGCAATTGCACGCAGTATTAATTCACATCTTGCAAATGTGAATATGGTCACTGTGGAATGACAACTCTTTACTAATCATTAGCTTCGCTGAATTAGAGCCTGGAAACAATATGGAAATTTCTAATACACCTGATATCCGAGTACAGCGAACTATTCCAGAACCCGGTCAGTTGGTTGAGGTCCGTCGGCGTCAATGGATTGTTGTGGAAGTTACTTCATCTCAATTGTTACCTGCCTCAGCTCAACAGCACGCAGTAACTTTGTCATCTATTGATGAAGATGGTTTGGGGGAAGAACTTGAGGTTATTTGGGAAATTGAGGTAGGTGCCCAGATTATTGAGCGAGCAGGGCTGCCCACAATCAGTGGCCAAGACGACTCCTGCACTCTTAATGCTTTCCTTGACGCAGTGCGCTGGGGAGCAGCCACTAATGCTAACCGAGGCTTCCTGCAGGCCCCATTTCGCAGTGGCGTTAGTATAGAAGACTTCCAACTCGATCCGTTGGTGCGTGCAATTGATATGGCCCGTGTCAATCTCCTCATAGCCGATGATGTCGGTTTAGGTAAGACTATTGAGGCTGGATTAATCATTCAGGAAATGCTGCTTCGACATCGAGCCCGTACAGTCCTGATTATCTGCCCTGCGTCGCTACAGGAAAAGTGGCGGATGGAGATGCAGGAAAAGTTTGGGCTGGAATTTCAAATCGTCGACACTCGTTACATCAAGCAATTACGCCGAGAACGCGGGATCCATGCCAATCCGTGGACATCGTATTCTCGACTGATCACATCCATGGATTGGGCCAAAAGTGGCGAAGGCTTGAGAGCTATGCGCGATGTGTTGCCCTTGTATAGCAGCTACCCACGCAAGTTCGATCTATTGGTCATTGACGAAGCACATAATATCGCACCGGCTGCTGGGGCAAACTACGCATTAGAGAGTCAGAGAACGCGCTTCATCCGTTCAATCAGTCCTCACTTCCAGCACAGGCTGTTTCTGACCGCTACGCCACATAATGGCTATACCGAATCCTTCACCTCACTGCTCGAACTTCTGGATGACCAACGTTTCGCTAGAAATATACTTCCCGACGATAAGCAGCTCAGTCAAGTAATGATTCGTCGCCTCAAGAGCGATCTAGTCGACGCAGATGGCAATCTACTTTACGCCCAACGTAAGCTTGAAGCCTTACCGATCTTATACACTGCCAAAGAACGTGAAATTCACTCAATACTCAACGACTACTGTAAGAGCCGAGAGCTAGATGCAGAGAAAACCGGTAGCACATTCGGAACTGCTTTCGTGAATCAGCTACTAAAAAAACGCCTCTTTTCTTCACCTGCAGCCTTCGCATCAACACTCGAAAAACACATCGCTAGTCTGACTTATGGAAGCCTGCGTAGTGATAATAGTCCGATGGACGACCGCATCCTGCGCAAAGCTATTCTTCGTGTTGATGAAGATTACGCTAACGACCAAGAAGTAGAGAACGCGCAGTCTGAGGCTGTCGAAGAAGCTTCATGTCGAGCTCAGCCGCTCACGACCGACCAACAGCAAGTGCTGAGTGAACTACGTAAATGGGCACAGGTAGCCAGAAACCAGGTCGATTCCAAAGCTAAAGCCGTACTCAATTGGCTTGATACCAATCTAAAAATAAACGGTCAATGGAACGAGTGCCGGGTAATCCTGTTCACTGAATATCGCACTACCCTCCAGTGGATACACGAGATCCTAGCCAGCCATGGATTTGGCGGGGAGCGCCTCGCGATCCTCCATGGTGGCATAGCGCAGGACGAACGTGAGAAAGTAAAAGCAGCCTTCCAGACCGCACCCAAAGACTCTACCGTTCGTATTCTTCTTGCTACCGATGCAGCATCTGAAGGTATCGACCTGCAGAACCATTGTAACTGCCTAATCCATCTTGAGATCCCCTATAACCCCAATGTGATGGAACAGCGCAATGGTCGTATTGACCGTCATGGTCAACGCCAGAAAGAAGTACTGATTTGGCATCCTGTCGATGGTGATGAAAATAGCCAAGCTAGCATTGGAGGTCATAGTGGGGACATCATCCGAGCTCTACGTAAGCTCGAATCTATGCGATCAGACATGGGGAGCGTCAATCCGGTTATCGCGCCACAGATGTCGAAGCTGATTGAAGGATCTATTAGGGATCTTGATACTCGTATTGCAGAAGCTAGGATCGCCAAAACTAAACGATTCGTAAGCGTCGAGCGAGAACTAAAAGAAAGGATAGCCAGGTTACATGACCGACTCCTATCCACTCAAAACGATTTCCATCTCACTCCAGAGCATATCCTCATAGCTGTAAATACGGGACTTTCCTTGGCAGGCCGACCACATTTGGAGCCCTATGCTCTTCCGGATGCTCCAGCTGGTTCAACATTCAAAATGCCAGCATTGTCAGGATCCTGGGCTCGTTGCCTGGAGGGGCTACGCCATCCCTATACTCTACAAACTCGCCCTATCACCTTTGACCATACCGTGGCGAAAGGGCGTGACGATGTCGTACTCGTTCATTTGAATCATCGACTGGTACAGATGTGCCTACGTCTGTTACGAGCAGAAGTATGGGCTCACGATGACGTGAAGAAGTTGCATCGTGTTACTGTACGTTCGGTGCCTGACACACTAATTGATGGCCCTGCCGTAGTAGTTAGTTCAAGGCTGGTCATCACCGGAGGCAATTACCATCGCCTCCACGAAGAGTTAACAACAGCTGGTGGTTATCTTGGGGATAAATCCTTCCGCCGTGAAGAAGGGGTCAATAAAGTTCAGCTATGGCTAGATAATAGTAAGCCAATGACAGCTTCTGACTCACTATTTGATGACATCCGTATTCGTTTTGACCGTGCACAACACGCTATTCTACAGTCAGTGAACGCTAGGTCAAAAGACCGGCTCAAAGATTTGGCTAGTACTCTTCAGCTCAGTAAGAATCGAGAATTGACGGACATTAGCACAGTGCTTGATGAACTTGAAAAAACCATCTGTATCGAATTAAAAAAAGATCAACAACCTGAGCAATTTTCACTGTTCTCAGAGGATGAACGAACCCAGCTCAAACGTGACACTGCGGCTCTGGAAGCTCGCCTTTCACGTATTCCTGAAGAGCGTGAACAGGAGATCCAAGCCATCGAAACTCGCTACGCTAAACTCGACGATCGTACTTTTCCTGTTGCTGTTACCTTCCTAGTACCTGAGTCTACTGTTCAGAGGGGGGAAGCATGAATATGGCCAGCATACACGATGATTGGCTCTCGCTAATCGACATTTCAGGCCCCTTCCTTGCCGTACCAGTACTAAAAGATGCATTCCCACAAGGGCTGGAAGAGCTAGACGCTACTAAGCGTAAACGACTGCGCCAAGCTTATGATGAGTGGCGAGAAGCACTGGAACAAGAAGATCCTCAGTTTAATAAATTACATTTCGCGTGGATCGAAGAAGTTCTTTCACGTGGCCTTGAGTTTGATGCGGATGGTAAAGGTGATGTACTGAAGGGCGCAGATTGGTGCGCCGCCAACTTGAACACTTTTCTCCCTGACCATGGTGTAGCTCTGTCACCAAATTTAGCAATTGTCGACGAGCAATGCGCGAACAAGCCTTTGATGCTCATTCATTCCTATGCGCACGATATCGATCTTGACGCAACTTTGAAAATAGACGGATGGGCCGCTACACCCACGGATCGTATGGTTCAACTGTGCCGCTCTAGGGAGTGTCGCCTTGGTTTGGTGACCAATGGCGAACGCTGGATGCTGGTGGATGCACCAGTGGGCGCTGTCACCAGCTTCGCCAGCTGGTATGCTCGACTCTGGAACCAGGAGCCCATCACACTGCAGGCCTTCGTGCACTTGCTCGGTATCCGCCGTTTCTTCGTCAATAAATCCGAACAACTGCCCGCATTGTTCGACAGTTCTTTGAAATATCAGGATGAAGTAACCGATGCACTGGGAGAACAAGTGCGTCGCGCTGTAGAAGTATTGATCCAGTCCCTTGATAAAGCTGATCAGGATCGCAACCGTGAACTACTTTACAACGTAAAAGAATCCGAACTCTATGAAGCTGCTCTGACAGTGATGATGCGCTTGGTGTTTCTGCTCTCGGCAGAGGAGCGAGGGCTGCTTCTTTTGGGCGATGAGCGATACGAAGCCAACTATGCACTTTCCACCTTACGCATGCAGTTACGCAAGGTACCCGAAGAAATCCTAGAACGACGCTGGGACGCCTGGTCGCGCCTGCTGGCGATCTTCCGTGCGGTTTTCTGCGGGGTGGAACATGAGAGTCTTCGTCTACCTGCACTGGGTAGCTCACTGTTCGATCCTGATCATTTTCCTTTTCTGGAAGGACGGGCTAAAGGTTCCAGCTGGCGGACAGATACAGCCAAGCCACTGCCGATTGATAACCGCACAGTTCTGTTGTTGCTAGAGGCTATCCAGCAATTCCAGGGCCGAACACTCTCATATCGCGCACTGGACGTCGAACAAATCGGTTACGTGTATGAAGGTCTGCTGGAACGTACTGTCAGGCGCACCGATGAAGTTACACTGGAACTTGCTGCCACCAAGAAATCACAGTATCCATGGGTTACACTGAACGAGTTAGATGCAGTGAACACTGATGGTGCCGAACAATTAGTTAAGCTGTTGCAAGAACGCTCCGGCAGTTCTGCCAGTCGGGTGCGCAAAGATCTGGGTAAAGCTGTTGATGACACCTTAGCTGATCGCCTGCTGACGACCTGCCAAGGCGATATCCTGCTGCGTGACCGAATCAAACCTTACATTCACATGCTACGAACCGACCCGTGGGGTTATCCGTTAGTGTACTCCACCGGAGCTTTCATCGTCACCAGTGGCTCCAACCGACGCGAAACTGGTACCCATTACACGCCAAAGTCTCTCACTGAAGCGATTGTTACTGAAACGCTGATGCCGGTGGTCTATGTTGGCCCATCAGAAAGTATACCGCGTGAAGAGTGGCAACTCAAATCCCCCGCCGAACTACTTGACCTCAAGATTTGCGACCCAGCTATGGGCTCAGGTGCCTTCTTGGTGCAAGTCTGTCGCTGGTTAGCCGCTCGTCTCGTTGAAGCTTGGTCAGACGCCGAAGCAACAGGAAAGGTGGTAAGTGTGGATGGCAATGTCTTGGACGTTCAGGATACTAAAGAGCCGTTACCACGCGATGCTGACTCTCGCATTGTCATTGCTCGTCGTCTTATCGCCGAACGCTGTCTATATGGTGTCGACGTGAATCCACTGGCAGTCGAACTCGCCAAGCTATCTATCTGGCTGGTGACACTGGCCAAAGGTCGCCCATTTGGTTTCCTCGACCATAACCTGCGCTGCGGCGACAGCCTGCTTGGCATCCATCGGTTAGAACAGCTTACTCAGCTTTCGATGACCCCATCCGGCCAAGGTCAACCATGCCTATTTGGCCAAAAAATTGAGCTTGTCGTGCACGAAGCCATTGAACTTCGGCAGCAATTGCGCGAGATGCCCATCCATGATATCCACGATGTGGACACCATGGCACATCTGAATGCAGGCGCACACCGCTGGCTAGAAGTGCCTAGGTATATCGCCGATGCGTTTATCGGGGAAGTGTTTGAGGCTATCGGCAATGTCACAGCGTTGGAGAAAATGCAGGCATCGTTGGTCATCCAAGCTAGGCAAGCCATAGAAGGCGAGGACGACCAGACTGCATTGATGCGCCGGAGATCTGTTACATTGCTTTCGACAAACCTATCTGCCAACAAGCCTACGCATAAACCTTTTCATTGGCCACTGGAGTTTCCTGAAGTATTTGCACGTGAACATGGCGGCTTCGATGGTATTGTGGGTAATCCCCCCTTCCTAGGCGGGCAGCGCATAACCGGTATCATGGGCACTAAATATCGTGATTGGTTGGTCACACACATTGCAGAGGGCCGACGTGGTTCAGCAGACTTAGCCGCCTACTTTTTTTTACGAGCATTGAGCTTATTGCGCAAAGACGGTACGTTCGGACTACTGTCGGTCAACACCATCGCAGAAGGGGATACACGGCAGGTTGGACTTGAAGCCATGGTTGGATCCGGTGCAACCATATACTCAGCCTATCCGAATGAGCCTTGGCCAGGAAAGGCCGCAGTTATAACTAGTCGTGTGCATATCCACAATGGTGAGTGGCAAGGTGAACGCGTACTATTAGGACGATCAGTTCCCTTTATATCGGCATTCCTGTCGGATCGTGAGGAATGGAGTCCAGAGCGACTGAAGGTGAACGAAGGTCTGGCATACCAAGGCTCAATTGTTCTTGGTATGGGTTTTGTGCTCCTTCCCGAACAAGCCCGCAGCATGATAGATGCTGAGCCTAGAAACGCCGAAGTAATATTCCCTTATATCAACGGCGATGACCTCAATTCAAATCCAGAACAGAAGCCAAGTCGATGGGTAATTAACTTCTGGGATTGGCCAGAGGAACGTGCTCAAGAGTACAAATTGCCTTGGAAATGGATTGAGGAGCGAGTCAAGCCTGAACGACAAAGACAAAATGAACACGGTGAATTTGTCCTTCGAAAACCACTCCCTGAACGTTGGTGGCATTATGCTGAGAAACGACCAGCGCTCTATCATGCAATCGGTCGTGGCTACCATTTCAGCCTCCATCCGAAGGGCTGGACTTCTGATTCTTGTCAAATAGAAAGGGTTTTTTGCCTGTCGCGAGTATCAAAGTTCCTAGCTCCCGCAATGACTCCTTCAAATTATGTGTGGTCCGACAGCATGGTCATTTTCCGTTCGGATTCTTTTGCTTTTCTAGGAGTTTTATTCAGTCAGATTCACGAGATATGGGTACGCAAGAACTCCTCTCGTCTCGAAAGCCGACTAAGATACACGCCGAGCGATGCACTTGAGACTTTTCCATTTCCTAATGTCTCACTAAAAAAACTGGAAACTATAGCCAAAGAATTTGCTGATGCTCGCGCCGCTGTTTGCTTGGACAAAAAAATGGGGGTCACGGAGATATATAACCGCCTCCACACCAATAGTGAACGAAACCCGCACATCGAAAAACTGCGCACGTTGCAACGTGAAATCGATATTGAGGTCGCCCACGCCTACGGTTGGGATGACCTTGATCTTGGCCATGATTTCCACGAAGTTCCGTATTTGCCCGAAAATGACCGGGTTCGTTTCACTATCTCAGAGGCTGCTCGTGTCGAAGTGTTACAAAGGCTGTCAGAACTTAATCGTGTACGTTACCAAGAGGAAGTTGCTGCTGGATTGCATGATAAAAAAGCTAAACCCAAGATATTAAGCACACTACCAAGGTAATCTGTCCCTTTGGATGGACTTGTATTACAGGTTCATCTTAGATTTGATTTTGACAAGGATATCTCATGCCAGAACAACGCCAGGCCTGAGAGTTATATTTAACACTTGGTGGAATTCAGCACGTTAAAGCCGAAAACGACAGGGATATGGAGGAAATAATGGCAAATGACAAACCAACCAAATTACCCAATGCCTGGATCGCTATTGATCATGGCATTGCTGCAGATTCCTCGGTGGCGCTTTATATATTACGACTGCAAGGTGGGCGTTCGCTGCATCAAACTATCTCCAATAACGACTGGGTCCTAGTTCTAAATACCACAGGCAATATCACGCGGGTTGGACGAATCCTACGAATACGTTCTGATCTTGAAACAACCACGATTTTTTTCGATCGAATGTTGAAGGTCGAGCCGGCAATTTCGATCGGCATAACCCCATTCAAATTACCACCAAAGGAAAGAGTGGGTCGTATCCAATGGACTGACTTCATTGAAACCTTGCCTAAAGAGTTACACAAAACTATTGCAGAAATACCAAAGATCGAGGATCAAACCTACATCCGCGAACTATTGCAACTAGCTGTGATGGACGACTTGCTTGGTCCTGCTGGTGGCCCTAATGAGCTCATCGTCGATATGGGTGTACGCGACCGCTACCTAGTTGGCAAGCTAGCCCCACGTGAAGCAGCCGAAAGAGGGCAGGAGTTTCCTGTTGATGCTGAAGATATTGAAGATGAAGAGCCAGACCTGATCGTAAAGGCGAAGACTGCAAAGGTGAACTCTCCCTCAGTCCTTGGTAGCGGCGAAACCGATACGGCAGAAGAGATTGATGCTGCCAGCAATCAGTCACTGGTGCCCAGTAGCCTCGGCATGACTTTCTGCGTGGATGGCGACGTCGATCGGATCGAGATCGAAGCGTGTTGGGGGCGATATGAGCGTGTGCCAAATGATGAACATCAATTCTTTAAGTCCAATGGGCAAAAAGCTAAGGTTTGGAAACGCATTCCTTGTGGCGGCAAGATCGTACTCACCCTGATCGAAGGCTCGATTTCACACAATGCTCCGGATAGTACTTCCCCGGAAGTTAGAGTGCAGGGCTCCATTCGAGCCAAAAATGACAATGGTGATCGGCTGATTACACTCTTCCTCGTTAATGCGCAGGAAGAACCGGATACAAACCGTGATACAGCATGGGTGTTTCAACCAGAGTTGATCGTTCGAGCAGCGAAAGATGCTGCCAAGCCTGCCATTTTCAGGCGCAGACCGGTACTAGATGCAGATGGTATGGACCCAGAGCGCGAAGCACTTGAGATGATCTACCGAGATCGTGTCGAGTTCGCCGTGGGTCATGGAGTTGCAGTTCATGCAGAAATAGCGGATGACGTCACACTAGCCACAGAAGTGCGTACTACAGTGATGCCGCAGTACGAGGTTCAGGCAACTGAGACTCCTGGGCTTGAGCTATCCGATCGTCCAGCTATGCGAGAAATGGTAAGTAGTGGTCTGCTTGATATGCAACGACTAGCCACTTTGGACATTGATCCATTAGTTGATGCCTTAAGTGTGCTAACTAATGACTACGCTACCTGGATTGGTGAACAGAACTTGAGTGTGAGCAGCAAGGCCAAGGGCTTCGATACCCAAGCCCAAGCGGCCATAGATCGTTGTCAGGAGATCCATACCCGCCTGCAAGAAGGTATCAATACACTTAAGTCTAATGAGAATGCTCTGGCGGCCTTCCGTTTCGCCAACCAAGCGATGGCCACGCAACGCATACGTAGCTTGTATGCACTTGCCATGCGCCGAGGCGAGGACGTTACCCTAGATAAGTTCGATGTTCTTAAGAACCGCAGCTGGCGTCCATTCCAGTTAGCTTTTCTGTTGCTGTCGATTCCATCCCTTGCGGATCCGTGTCACCCAGATCGAGTCAAACCTATTGGGGCTTATGCGGACCTGCTGTGGTTTCCTACCGGGGGTGGTAAGACTGAAGCCTATCTGGGTGTCGCCGCCTTCACCATGGCCATTCGACGTATGCAGGGCAATCTAGGCGGGTACGATAGCTCACGTGGTTTGACTGTGATAATGCGTTACACCCTTCGTTTGCTGACACTGCAACAGTTCCAGCGTGCTACAGCACTTATTTGTGCAATGGAAGTGCTGCGACGCGAGGCACTAAATAAGGGTGATAAATCCCTCGGAACGGAGCCATTCACTATTGGCCTATGGGTCGGCAATAAAGTGACTCCGGGAACGACTGAAGATAGCCATAATGCTATCGAAAAAACACGTAACCCGGGTAGTTATAATGCGGGAACAGCCTCACCCGTCCAACTGACCAGCTGTCCATGGTGTGGTACCGAGATCATTCCTGGGCAAGATGTCGAAGTTAAAAAGGATAAAGCTGGCGGCCGAACGTTTATCTATTGTGGTGACAAAAAAGGACGCTGCGAATTTTCCAAGGGAAAGTCAAGCAAGCAACTACACCCTGGAATACCAGTACTGGTGGTAGATGAAGAAATCTACCATCGTCCTCCGACAATGATGATTGCCACAGTGGATAAGTTTGCCATGATGGCATGGCGTGGCCAAGTGCGGACTCTTTTTGGCCGAGTTGAAAAAGAATGTGAGCGGCACGGTTTACTCTGGCCTGGGGCAAATTGCACTGGAAACCACCAAGCATTCAAAGGACAACCGTCAGCTAAAGTGAAGGCCATCCCCCCCATCCGACCACCTGATTTAATAATCCAGGATGAGTTCCACCTAATAAGTGGGCCACTGGGTACCATGGTAGGTTTGTATGAAACCGCCGTCGATGAGCTGTGTAGCTGGACGCTCAACGGAAAAACGGTAAAACCGAAAATCATCGCCTCAACGGCGACGGTGCGCAAAGCCAAAGAACAAGTAAATAATGTATTTATGCGTCAAGTTTCGGTATTCCCGCCACATGGACTAGATGTGGAAGATAACTTCTTCTCAGTTCAACGCCACATAAAGGATAAATTTGGGCGACGTTACTTGGGAGTCTGCTCACCCGGTAGCTCGCGCCCAGCAATGCTTATTCGAGTCTATACCGCTTTCTTAACTGCAGCACAGGAGCTATTTGACCACTTCGGTGAACCTGCTGATCCTTATATGACTATGGTCGGCTACTTCAACTCGCTGCGTGAACTAGGCGGGATGAAGCGATTGGCAGAAGATGATGTGCAGACACGTTCCTATCGCGTGCAAATGAGCATGGTGGAACGGCCTGCATTGGCACAACGTAGTGTCAACAACATCCGCGAATTGACTTCTCGTGTATCCAGCCAGGACATCCCAAAATACCTCGACAATCTTGAGGTCAAGTTTAAGGCCGAGTTTGATAGCTCTGCAGGTAAATACGTGACGAAGTGGCGGGAAGGTGATACTCGGGCTATTGACGTGGTCCTAGCAACCAATATGCTGTCAGTGGGAGTCGATGTGAATAGACTCGGCCTGATGGCAGTGAATGGACAACCTAAGGGAACGGCCGAGTATATTCAGGCTACCAGTCGTGTTGGACGTTCATTCCCTGGCCTAGTCTGCACCGTACTTACCTGGGCCCGACCGCGTGACCTCTCTCACTACGAAACATTCGAACATTACCACGCCACCTTCTACAAGCATGTTGAGGCACAATCGGTAACGCCATTCTCTCCACGTGCCATGGATCGTGGTTTGACGGGGTCATTACTAAGTCTTATGCGTCTGAAGAATAACGAGTTCAGCCCGAATGAAGGTGCGGGTAAATTGGATATGTCAAACCAGAGTGAACTCACTCATGCAATTGAAGTTTTAGCGACTCGAGCAGGCAATGTCGCGGAAGACAATGCACGTAAGCTGTTAGCTGAAAATGAACTGAAAGAGCGTGCAGACGAATGGGCCAAAGAAGCCAGTAAAGGCGGCCGAATTCTGGGATATGAAAAGAGAGGTCCCGATAAAGACAAGACTGTGGCGTTGATCAAATCACCTGGGCTTCAAGCTTGGGACAACTGGACTGTACCTATGTCAATGCGAGAAGTTGAGTCTGGTGTACGTCTGATTATGGACACCAAATTTATCAAGGACGATCACGATTGGAAACCTCGTCCTGTAACGAAAGACGAGGATTGAATATGATCATCAATAACAAAACTCCAGTCGGCGAAGTACGCCCTAGCCAGTTGCTATGGACTTATGGGCCTGGCGCGCTAATCGATCTACCAAGCCTATCTGTAGTGACACTAGGTATTGACCGGTGGGAGCGAGAGCGCTGCCAGCCAATTCAAGAGGCCCGGCTTCTTGCTGCTGTGCGAAAGGTATTAGGCCCACAAGTCGAAAATTTGCGAATGCCACCCTTTCAGAAAAGCGAGCTCGTTGACCCTTGGTCAGCCGAGGCCAACATAGGTGTACCTGTTCGACCATTTCCCCGCTGGATGCGCTGTGTAAAGTGTGGCTTGCTATCGCCCTTTGATGATGGACTGCTTGAGATCAAAGAGGATCGATTCAGAGCCGAACGAACTCGCTTTGTTCACAAAGGTTGTACAGGTTCTAAAGGGAATCTACCAGCTAAGGATGCTGATGCCGTTCCTGCACGTTTTCTGTTAGCCTGTCGTGACGGTCACCTAGATGATTTTCCATGGCACTACTTTGTCCATGGTGGCAATAGTACATGCAAAGGGACACTGCGCTTCTTTGAGAGTGGTGCATCCTTACAAACCGAAAACCTGTGGGTACGGTGTGATAGCTGTGAGGCGTCACGAAGCATGGCCCATGCCTTCGGCAAAGCAGGTAAAGAAAATCTTCCAGCTTGTCGAGGTCGACACCCACATTTGGATCAATTCGATATTGACTGCGGTGAAGAACCACGGGCAGTACTGTTAGGAGCCACAAACAGCTGGTTTCCGATCACACTTTCTGCATTGGCCATACCCCAATCAAAGAATCCTCTCAGTCAGTTGATTCAAGACGGATGGCCGTTATTTGAAGCAATTACAGCTGAAGCCATGGTTCCCATCGTTGTGCAAACACTCAAGCTAACTGGTGGTCTCCCTGGAATCGACAAATATAACGTGTCAGACATCTGGTCAGCCATCGAAATGCATCGTTCTGGTGGCGATAGCGAATTTGTCGGTGAAGCCGATATCAAAGGTCCTGAATGGGAAGTGCTGACGGAGGCCAACCCTCCCACGGATTATCCACACTTCATGAGTAAGAAGATCGGAACACCAGCACAATTCATACCGTACATCAGCCGTGTATTACTACTTGAGCGACTACGAGAGGTCAATGCTCTGCTTGGTTTTACTCGAGTAGAGGCACCAGAAGGATCCGGAGAGATAAATGAACGTCCTCAGATGGCTAGCTTGGCACGCAATAAACCTGAATGGGTTCCAGCGAACCAGGTGCATGGGGAAGGTATCTTCATCCAATTCAATGAAAAGGCTCTTGTAGCTTGGGAATCACTGGATGCCGTCAAGCAAGTAGACGAGATGCTTCGTGGTGGTCATACCGGTTGGCGTAACTCTCGTAATCTCGATCCGAATGAAGATTACCCAGGTATCCGATATGCCATGCTGCATACCCTATCTCATTTGTTGATCCGTGAACTAGCCCTGGAATGTGGATACAACGCAGCAAGTATTCGCGAACGTATCTATGCTGATACATCAAACGGCAGTCCACAAGCTGGTATTTTGATCTACACAGCAGCAGCTGATTCTGATGGCACACTGGGTGGTCTTGTAGATCTTGGTAAACCAGAGAATCTTGGTCGCCTGCTGGTACAAGCATTAAATCGTTCTAAGATCTGTTCTTCTGACCCACTATGTTCTGAACATAACCCGGAAAAAGATCGGTCATTACATGCCGCAGCCTGCCATGCATGTACTCTGGTAGCAGAAACCTCCTGTGAGCAAGGCAATCGCTATTTGGATCGATCGCTATTAGTACCAACACTTGAGCGTATTCACGCTGCATTTTTTAAGGGTTTTTAACATGGATGAACTCTTAGATGCTGTTACCGAGCTAGTTTGTCTGGTTTCTCCTGAAAAGATACAAGCGATCGCTGGCCGAATTCGACGGACTGAAGCCTGCAAAGCTCTGCTGGTACTGCCAGGTGCAGTAGGAACTCCCAAGGCAAGTAACGCTATTGAGAGACTAGCAATTGCATGGCAAAACACCATGGTCAGTTCAGATGAACTAGCATCTATGCTTCTTGCTGCAAGCCATGTTTACTTTAAAGTTAGCTCTGAGCAAAGTACTGAACTTGTATGGACTGGTCCAACAACACCTTTTGTATCTGTTCGCCGTACAGAGCAAGTGCTGCTACAAATAATCAATGCGGCAAAACAGTCTTTATTTATTACCAGCTTTGTTGCCTATGATGTGTCGACTATTGTGAATGAATTGAATACAGCTATAAAGCGTGGGGTTACCATTACAATGTTGCTGGAATCTTCACAAGAGCATGGTGGCAGTATCAATATTGATATAATCGGCAAGATGCAGGCGCTTATACCTGGCGCACATGTTTACGCCTGGAATAATAAAAACAATGAATTTTCAGAAGGTCGTGTGCATGCGAAAGTGATTGTTGCCGATGGTCGCACTTGTTTTATTACAAGCGCAAACCTAACTGGGTATGCAATGGAGAGAAACATTGAAGCAGGAGTACTCATTACTGGCGGAGGGATTCCAGAAGCACTTAATGAGCATCTGTACTCTCTTATAAATACAAATATCATTAGTCTGATTTAATTTATTCAGCCTTATATAAAAATGAATCTTCGTGCTAAGGATAAAAAATTGAATACATCTGAAAATGGATTATTAGAAGTAGCTTGGTATCTCGCTAAGTATGGAAAAAAAAAGCCTCCTGAAGCTCTGGATGTTGATACATGGAAAGCAGCAATATCACTATTTTATTCAACATTTGGTGCAGGTAAGACGAGAATTGAATTTTATAATAGTCTAAAAAACCACCGTGATCGTTTTGATTCTTGGCTAAGTGATGTACGCACAGGCTGGCGGAATGCTGATGGTTCTCCTGGCGAGCTCCCGTTGTCTGCTCAGATTGTTATGAACAAAATGAACAAACTACCCGAGTCACTTATAGAACAAAAAATTCTATCTTGGCTGTCGATAACCCCTTCAGAACAAAAACTGGCTGATATATTACCTATTCAACAAGATAAAAGTCTGGATGAAACGATGAAAGAACGATTAATCGCTTCAAGGCTTGGACAAGGTGAATTCAGGAAAAAATGCCTTAAACTGTTCCCTGCCTGTCCTATAACTGGTATTTCTTTTCAACCGCTGTTAAGGGCTAGCCATATTAAGCCTTGGGCCGCTTGCCAGAATGGTCATGAGCGACTGGATCCTTATAATGGAATAATGCTTGCAGTTCATATTGATGCTCTTTTTGACCAAGGATGGCTGTCATTTAGCAATAATGGGCATCTTTTAATTAGCACTGAACTTGATTTTGAAGTAAAAATACAACTAAACTTACCTGAAAATATCCCACCATTCTCGGCACAGCATCATCACTATCTAAAATGGCATCGAGAAAATATATTAAGATGATGATATTATTTTCGTGGGAGCAGCCGCACAAAAACACGCCAATTAAAAACATGCTCCCTGAAGTATGTAAATAGATGAAATTAAGTATTTATTAATCTATTCAGTGAAGCTTAAAAGCAGACATCCAACCATCCTCATGTTCAGATGCCTGCTTTACTGGAAATTTTTTATCAAAGGTCCTCTTGGAGATAGATCGCCAGCAATTCTATGTCGTATGTTGCAAATACTATACTCAATAAGGCTTATCTATTTCCCTGAATTAATTTTCGCAAAATCAAACGGACTCACTACCCCTTCCCGATTAACATCCAGAAAATCAGCCCACCATTGCAGCATCAGCTTACGTTCGTCGATAAATTCTGCTTTATGGATATACGCGGCCCTTACCGAATTACGTTCCATATGACTCATCTGGCGCTCCACCGCATCCTTCGACCATAGCCCCGACTCAATTAACGAACTACAGGCCATTGTGCGAAAGCCATGGCCACAGACTTCGACTTTAGTGTCATAACCCATTACCCGCAGCGCACTGTTAACCGTGTTCTCACTCATGGGCTTACGTGGATCATGATCACCAATAAAAATCAGCTCGTGTTCCCCGCAAAACTGTTTTATCTGCTTCAGGATCGCCAGCGCCTGTTTTGAAAGCGGCACCAGATGCGGTGTACGCATCTTTGAACCTCGCTGAGAATGTTTCACGCCGGGAATAGGTTCTCGTTCAGGCGGGATCGTCCACATTGATGCTTCAAAATCGATCTCCGCCCAGCGAGCAAAACGTAGCTCACTGGAACGAATAAAGATAAGCAGAGTTAGCTCCGTGGCCCAACGGGTGAGTGGTCTGCCAGTATAGCCATCGATTTTCTGTAGTAACTCTGGGATTCGCTTTAACTCCAGTGCTGGACGATGTTGTCGATTACCGGAAGCAACCGCCCCAGCCATCTCTTGTGCCGGGTTATAATCAATTAACCCACTTTGCACTGCATAACGCATGATGGCCGTACTGCGCTGTTGAAGACGAGCAGCAACCTCAAGACGTCCAGACATCTCTACGGCTTTAATGGGCGCTAATAAATCGCGCGTTTTTAACTCAGTGATATTACGTTCACCAAGCGCTGCAAAGAGATTATCTTCCAGACTTTTTAGCACACGATGGGCGTGATCTTCAGACCACTTTTTATTGGTGCCATGCCACTCGATCGCGACCTCTTTAAAGGTTCGTGCTTTACTCTGTTCAACCTTATCATTTTTCTTTTTGTCTCCCGGATCGACGCCATTCGCTAGTAGCTTACGCGCTTCGTCACGACGTGCTCTGGCATCCGCCAGTGTGATTTCAGGGTATACCCCAAGTGCCAGCATCTTTTGCTTGCCGTCATAACGGTACTGCAAACGCCAATACTTAGAACCATTAGGATGAACAAGCAGGTGCATACCACTGCCATCGGTCAGTTTGTATTGCTTATCCGTTGGCTTGGCTGTTCTGACCTTGATATCTGTTAACGCCATGCTTATCCCCTCCCTGTTGGTACAAGCATTATCGAACCGGAAATACCATCATCTGTACCAACATATGTTGGTAGATGTACGTTGATGTCGGTTGACCTTGAGAGAGTTAATATAGCGGGAAAGGTACATAAATACAGGATTTTAGACATAAAAAAAGACCTCAGTTGAGGTCCATTTACATGCTTTTGGTGCCGAAGGCCGGACTCGAACCGGCACGTATTTCTACGGTTGATTTTGAATCAACTGCGTCTACCGATTTCGCCACTTCGGCACTGAAGGGGATGCGGAAACGTGTGGGATTATACCTGCCGTTCGCGGCTATGCAAGCCACGATCTCGCGTTCAGTTGCTAAGTGATGAAAAAACCAGCGCTGCGTCAAGCTGCTGGTACTCCCTTTTCCTGTCGCAGTGCTTTATCCGCTACATTAACCCATCTTTCGAAATTCCCTGTCCCCTCTACCACGTTATTTATCATCCTCACCCTGCTAATTATTTATAAAATAGCGAAACGGTCATTTTTAATATATGATATTTTAATAAACAGATTATCTATTTCATTTTCGCTAATTTGCCATATCGGTTAAAAGACCTATGACAATTAGCCTGTTTCATTTTTTTCATTTCATTTAATACTCTGATGATTACCAGGCTCATTGACGAACGCTATTACGTGGAGATGACGCATGCATGTACTCATGATTGACAAGCAGTCGATATTTATTGAAGGAATGGCATCAGTACTTTCGCACTTTATCCCAAATGTGAAGATTCGAGGTCTGAATAATCAGAATGAAATTAATGAAACACTAAATGAATTTCCCGCATCGTTAATTCTGCTGGATGGTGACGGAAATAAAACAGAGAGTCTTGAATTACTCGATACGCTGGCATTGCACCACCCCACTATTCCGGTGGTGATGCTGATGAATAAATGCCAGCCGACATTACTCAGGCAGTTTCTGCATCACCATGCGATTGCGTTTGTCAGGCGTGATTCTCCGCCGGAAACCATCGCGCAGACGCTGCGTACCGCGTCGCTGGGAATGCTCTGCTTCCCGCAGGAAAGCATCACGCTGCTGGATGGCGGACACGGCGCGATTGCGCGGCTCAGCGAGCGTCAGCGTGAAATCCTCAAGCTGCTGGCTGCCGGGGAATCCAACAAGCAAATCAGCCGCCAGTTAAATATCAGCGCCGGTACAGTGAAAGCGCATCTGGAATCTATTTTCCGCCGTCTGAATGTGAATAACCGCACTCAAGCCGCGATGATGTATTCGGACGAATAGCCCAGCCTGAATTTTTATTAACAGTTAATTGTTGCTACATTTTCCCCTGAGCAAATACAGGAGCACTATGCCCGTGCATAATGCTCCTGCCAGAGATATTTAACATCAGCATTTACAGCAGCGCAGATGCACTGTGACTCTTATTTGGCGGACGTTGTCTTGCGGGGGGCTCTGGAGGATGTCGCTTTTTTAACCGCCGACGTTTTTTTACGTACTGGTGTTTTTTTCAGCTTCTCATCTTTACGCATCGTGTGGCAGAAATAATAAATAGCAATCACGCCGACACCGACATCTTTTAATATCCAGAACGGCAGTTCTTGCGCCATTAACATGACATTGAACAGCAAATAGGGAAGATTGAGAAACCCCTGAACGGTAAATCCTAACGCGGTAATTAATAACCCAATACGATACCAGATGGGGATATTGGGCATACGGGAGCTGAGGGCGCTGACAAAAATAATCACCGCAATTGCCCCGTCCACCAGCGTGGCCGCCCAGAAAATGAGTTTCAACGTCATGATGGATCTCCCGATTTAGGGCGTCGTGGTGCGCGGCGGCGCGTTGGGGTGACTTTTACGCCACGGGCGACGCGTTTTAGCTCGCCGGCAACCTGTAAAATATCGTGCCCTTCCCGACGGTTAAAAAAGTTCGCCAGCCAGGCAATCATCCCGACGCTGATCGCGCCGACAAAATAGCCAATACCCATCGCGATATCGCTATCTTTGAAGTTCATGCCCAGCCAGCGCGCAATAAAACCGCCCAGCGTGAAGGTCGTGCTGACGCTAATGGCGCCGATAATCACCCCTGCCGCCAGCCGACCGTGCTGATGCAATTTTTTTGGTTGCCAGAAAAACGAGACGCTTAGCCCGCCAAATAACCCGGCGAGCGCGGCCAGTCCCTGACTTAACATCTGAATGCCGTCAACCATGGCAATCTCCTCCTCAACAGGCGGCCTCAACGAATAGGATGAGGCCGCAATACTGACTACTGGCAAGGAGGAAGCGTGACGGTTGTCGCGTCATTATCTGTAGTGAGATAACGCGTCGCGCTTTCCGGGCTGTAGATCAGATGTTTGTTACTGCGCAGACCGCGTACGCTATCGACATCGGCGCTGTACCATTTTCCTTTCCCCGGCAAAGGCTTGCCGGTCCAGGGATCGCCGCCCAACACTTTCTTGTTCAGCGCCCAGATGCTCCACAGCGAATCTTCCGCCTTCCCACTCCAGCCCAATTTGAGCGCCTGTTCGCGGGTCACGTACTCAGCGGGCAGCACATCATCACGATTTAGCGTTTTGAGCAGAGCCGTCAGTTTCTTCTCATCCTGTACGGTCTTGTTGTTCTGTTTCGCCAGTTGCTGGTTGGCCGCCTGAACCACCGCGCTGCATTGCGGTAAGTCGGCATACGCCGGTACAGCGGTTAACGCAGCCAGAAACAGTATCGACAGTGTGTATTTCATGGGAATCCCTCCAGTCAGTTCAGTTTACGGGGGCCATAAACAGCGCACGTTCCGCGTCACGGCGACGGGTCAAGCCGGCGAGAATTTTGCCGCCAGCTTTATTCCAGCGCGGAAGCTGATCCGCCGCCTCCTGGTATTGCCCCTGGTTGAGCAGGCGCAGCAGCGTCGAGTTCTGCAAATTGCCCAGCCCGACGTTAAAGGCGAACGCCACCAGCGCATCGAACTGGTTCTGGTTGAGATCGACCGTCACGAGGCGATGAACCCCGCGCTCGGTCATCCCCAGATCCGCCCGCAACAAATCTTCCGCCTCCACCTTGCTTAACGCTTGCGGGAAATTCTCATGGGGCAGAATCAAATGGCCGTAGCCGATGGTCCATTTACCGACCGCATCGCGGTACTTCTCCAGGCTTAGACCTTCAAAAGACTTAATTAATGTCAACCCGGCCGCGCCGGTGTTTGCTGGTTGATTAGCCATTGTCATCACTCCTCACGTTAGATTGGGGAAGAACTTGTCGGGTGTACTCTTCAATCAGCCGCATCACGCTTTCCGGTGCTTCCAGCACGGTGAACTGCATCTCAATGTCCACATGCCCGCTGTCACGACCGCTGCCTTCGCGGCTCGGCGGCGACATGCTGACAAGGAAACGGCCAACCGTGTCATCGGGCGTACCGGAAACCGCGCTCTGCTGCTCAACGGCATCGGTTCGCACCGTCAAAAAGACCTTCATTTTTTCCAGCATCAGCCCGCGCGGCGTGGAGAGCGCCACCAGCGGCAAGGCAAAGTGATGTTGATCATCCAGCGCCATTTCGACGACTTTTGGCACCAGCCTGCCGTCATCGCTGTGCTCAAAAAAGGGGTCCAGCGCCTGCATGTATTGATGCGCGATAAGCTGGTTTGCCGCCGAAGCGGCGTGCTGCATCCCGCGCGTGATATCCGCCAGCGAGAGAGATGCCCCAACCGGACCGCCGGGTGGCGGGCTTTCCGGCGGCGGCGGATCGGGCGGTAGATCCGAAGAGGGCGGATCCGCAGGCGGCAACCCGCCGGTCTCTTCTGTCGGCGGATCGTCGGGCGACATTCCGGCGCGCTCGTCCGGCGGAGCCGTAGGCTGCTCGCTCGCCTTCTCTTGCGTATTCCGGTTGCCGCGAAGCCAGTCTTTCATTGACATAGTGCGCTCCGTGAAAAATGAGGCTGCAACGCAGCCTCAGCGTGAACATCAGAATTAACGCGTTGCGTCAGCCGGAGCTTTTTCAGCGCCAGCAGGCGTTTCGGGGTAGGCATCAAGCTGTTTCGATTCCAGCTTTTGCGCCTCAGACGGCAGAACAGCCGGGCGTGTTGCGGCATCCGTCAGGAAATCAATCACGCGCATCAGCGCTTCCGGCGGCGGCTGACGTTTGACCTGGGTGTGGATGCTGTATTTCGCGCGGGTATCGGTGGAGCGGGTTTGCTGATCTTTGTGCGAAACACGTCCGCTGATTTTGACGCTGAACGGTCCCCAGCCGACGGATGCTTCCAGCGAGGCTTCCGCTTCTGTCTGGCTGCTGCTGGCTTCGCTCTGCGAGACTTCCAGTTCGAAGTCAATGGTCCCTTCTTCGATGCTGATGTTCGGGTGAGAGATGGCCGCCAGCAGCGGGATGCGCATGGTTTTTTTCACCACGCCCTGAATCACGCCTTTGTCGTCAACCACGGTTTCGTCGTAATCGAACTGCACCGACTCCGCTTTACCATCCTTAATACAGACAGAGAGCAGGAAGTCGGCATAGGCCTTACTCGCCTGTACCTGTGCTTTGATCATTGCCTGCAACGGGCCGCCGATCATATGTTCCAGCGGTAGTGCATTAATGACAGATCCAATGAATTGTGAATCCATAATGCGTACTCCTGTGAGTTGTACAGAAACATCGTGTTGCGAATTCGCAGGACCCACACTACAGGCCGGGAAAGTCTGAAAATATTGGCTGGATGACGGGTTAAAACAGGGGAAATGGCCCAGGGCAGAAGGCATGGCTTTGGCGAAACGGGCGGTCTGACGCGCGACATTCTGCCGGAGAAGCGCCAGATGCCCTACACTTCATGCGTCCCCCTCAAAACCTAAGGAATCCGTAATGAGCATCATCAAAAGTTACGCTGCACCGCAGGCCGGCGCCGCGCTTGAATTGCAGGAATACGATGCCGGCCCGCTGGCGGCAGAAGATGTGGAAGTGCAGGTGGATTATTGCGGTATCTGCCATTCAGACTTGTCGATGATCGACAACGAATGGGGCTTCTCCCAGTACCCGCTGGTTGCCGGGCATGAAGTGATTGGCCGCGTGGTGGAACTGGGTAGCGCTGCACAAAACAAAGGGTTAAAAGTGGGCCAGCGAGTGGGAATCGGCTGGACGGCGCGCAGCTGCGGGCACTGCGATGCCTGTATCGACGGCAACCATATCAACTGCCTGGAAGGCGCGGTGCCGACCATTCTGAATCGCGGTGGTTTTGCCGATAAGCTCCGCGCCGACTGGCAGTGGGTGATCCCGCTGCCGGATAGCATCGATATCGAAACCGCCGGGCCGCTGCTGTGCGGGGGCATTACCGTGTTTAAACCGCTGCTGATGCACAACATCACCGCCACCAGCCGCGTCGGCGTGATTGGGATTGGCGGCCTCGGGCATATCGCCATCAAGCTGCTGCATGCAATGGGTTGTGAAGTGACGGCGTTCAGTTCAAATCCGGCGAAAGAAGCGGAAGTGCGGATTATGGGTGCCGACTATGTCGTGAACAGCCGCGATCCGGAAGCATTAAAAGCGCTGGCCGGTCAGTACGATCTGATCATCAACACCGTTAACGTCGATCTTAACTGGCAGCCTTATTTTGAAGCGCTGACCCACGGCGGCCATTTCCACACGGTGGGTGCCGTGCTGAAGCCGCTGGAAGTCCCGGCATTTACCCTGATCGCCGGTGACCGCAGCGTTTCGGGTTCGGCAACCGGCACGCCATTTGAGCTGCGTAAACTGATGAAGTTTGCCGGGCGCGCCAAAGTCGCGCCAACCACCGAGATGTTCCCGATGTCGCGAATCAATGAAGCCTTGCAGCACGTGCGCGACGGGAAAGCCCGCTACCGCGTGGTGTTGAAAGCAGATTTCCAGAACGGAGTGGAAGCGTAGCTTTGCCCGATCCGCAAAGGGATCGCGCAGGGGAGTGATAAGGGGGACGCTGTGGTCCCCTTTTTTACGTTCACGCTGGCGAGATTTCAGAAACCACAGAATGCCGATCAACGAAACCACTCCACAACGGTGAAATAAATGCCGGATGGCGGGTCGCTCTGACATGTGGTGTGTAAGCCCGGTAAGCCACCGGGCAAGTGTGCTTTATTTCGCGATAGCAGCAAACACTTCGGCAATCGCCACCGCGCCGGGATCGCTCACGCCATCAAGGTTTTCACGGTTAACGTACGACGAGCGCCCGGCCCCTGCTTTTTGCATCGTTGCCGTACTGGCTGCCCCGCTTTTCGCCGCAGAGACTGCGGCATTTAGCCCGTTATCGCGCAACGCTTCCAGCGCCGGTTGCAGCGCATCGATCAGCGTACGATCGCCCAGATCCGCCCCGCCGTAGTGCTTCATCTGTTTTAGCCCCAGCAGTAACGCCTCTGGCAACGCTGTACCGTTATGTATCGCCTGGCCTGCCGCAGTGAAGAAGATCGACATCAGCACGCCGCTGGAGCCGCCCATTACCGTCGCCAGCCGTTCGCCGATCAGTTGCAGCAACTGCGCGGTGTTATTCAGCGGCAGCGCCTCTTCTTCCAGCAGCCGGGCAATCTCACGCGCGCCTTCGGCGAAGGTCGAACCGGTATCGCCATCGCCCACTTTCGCATCCAGCGCGTTCAGGCGATTTTCCAGGCCAATCAACGTCTGCACCGCCGTACCGACCAGCGCTTTTACCTGTGGATTGTCTGAAGGTTCAATCTCCAGCCCGTCATACACCGCACTGTGCTGCTGGGTTTTCATCGGCGCGAACGCCACCGGTTTTTGCCAGCCAACGGTTTGCACATTCGCGCAAATCGCCTGCTCGAACGCGTCATTCAGGCGCAGCAACGACAGGGAAAAACCTTTCATATCCAGCGAACTGACCAGCGGCGCAGGGCCAATCAAATACGCAATTTGATCTTTCAACGCCGAATGCGCCAGCTCTTTGGTCAGCAGCGCCATTTCAAGCGCCGACACGCCGCCAAGGTTGTTGATCAGCACGGCGACACGATCGTCGCCCACCGCTGCTTTCAGCGGTTTCACCAGCGTGTCGATAAGCGACTTGCTGTTCTGTGTGTCGACAATTGAAGCGCCCGGCTCGCCGTGAATCCCCAGCCCCAGCTCGACCTTGCCGCGCTGAATACGCCCTTCCTCTTCGCTGCCCGGCAGGTTGCAGGTCTCCATCGCCAGCCCAAGGCTGTAGACGTTATCGCAGGCCTTTTGCGCGATGTCGCGCACTTCACTCAGCGATTTCCCCTGATCGGCGGCATGGCCGGCAATCTTATGCACCAGCGCCGTTCCGGCGATGCCGCGCGGCTGTTTGTTATCCGGCAGCGCGATGTCGTCGGCGACGATCACCATCTCGACTTTCAGGCCGTAGCGCTTGGCTTTTTCCGCCGCAAGGCCGAAGTTAAGCCGGTCGCCGGTGTAGTTTTTAACAATCAACAGGCAACCGCGATCGCCGGTCACCGCCACGATGGCGTTCAGCACCGCATCGACGCTGGGCGAAGCAAACACATCACCGCAGACGGCGGCGGTCAGCATGCCTTTGCCGACAAAGCCAGCATGTGCCGGTTCATGGCCGGAACCCCCACCGGAAATCACCGCTACGCGGCTTTTATCCCAGTCAGCACGGGCCACAATGCGAATGGCGGGATCAATATCGAGTCGGACAAGGTTGCCGTGCGGGGCGGATATCACTAAGCCTTCAATGGCGTCATTGACCAGTTGTTTGCGGTCATTGAAAAAGAACCTGGACATAATTTCCCTAAATGTTGTGAATCGTTACTCAATCATAGCCCGAAGCACAATGGACGTGGCAAAGAACAGAATTTACTGAAAGCCATTATGGCGTGGTACGCCCCGGATGCGGGTAAGCCACTGCAACATATCTGCTCCTTTGGCGAAAAAAAGAGAGGCCGCAGCCTCTCTTATGTAATACAGAACATCATTGATGTATTAGCTTTTGCGCATCATCAGCCACAAGCTAATCAGGAAGAACAAGCCGCTCGGCAGCAGCGCACCGACCACCGGCGGAATGCCATACACCAGCGTCAGCGGGCCGAAGATCTGATCCAGCACGTAGAACACGAAGCCGAAGCTGATGCCGGTCACCACGCGCACGCCCATCGGCACGCTGCGCAGCGGGCCAAAGATAAACGACAGCGCCATCAGCATCATCACCGCCACCGACAGCGGCTGGAAGATTTTGCTCCACATGTTGAGCTGATAACGGCCGGAATCCTGGCCGCTCGACTTCAGGTACTTCACATAGTTGTGCAGACCGCTGATGGAGAGCGCATCCGGATCCAGCGCCACCACGCCGAGCTTGTCCGGCGTCAGGTTGGTTTTCCACGTCCCGGTGACCGTCTGCGAGCCGGTCACCTGTTTCGGATCGGTCAGGTTAGATTCATCCACCTGCGACAGCCGCCACGATTTTGTTCTCCGCATCGAATTTCGCCGAAGCGGCGTAGCGCACCGACTGCAGACGACGCTGGTCGTTGAAGGCGTAGATGCTCACGCCGCCCAGTTCATCATCCCCTTTCACCCGTTCGATGTAGATGAAGTTGTTGCCGTCTTTCGCCCACAGCCCGGCCTGCGTGGAGAGCAGCGAGCCGCCGTACATCGCCTGCGCACGGTAGTTACGCGCCATCTGCTCGCCCTGCGGCGCCACCCACTCGCCAATCGCCATGGTCAACAGCACCAGCGGAATGGCGGTTTTCATCACCGACAGCCGCGACCTGCATGCGGGTGAAGCCGGAAGCCTGCATCACCACCAGCTCGCTGCGCTGCGCCAGCATGCCCAGACCGAGCAGCGCGCCCAGCAGCGCCGCCATCGGGAAGAAGATCTGGATATCTTTCGGCACGCTGAGCAGGGTGTACATCCCGGCGCCCAGCGCGTCGTAACTCCCCTGCCCGGCTTTTTTCAGCTGATCGACAAATTTGATAATGCCGGAGAGCGACACCAGCATGAACAGCGTCATCATGATGGTGGAAAAGATGGTTTTACCGATATAGCGGTCAAGTACGCCAAACGCCTGCATTAGACCGCTCCTCTACGCGTAAAACGGGCGCGAACCCGGCGCATCGGCACCGTATCCCACAGGTTCAGCACCACCGCCAGCGCCAGGTAGACGACAGGCTGTTAACCAGCCACATCCAGATCATCGGATCCAGCTTGCCCTTCGCGCCGTTGGAGCGAAGCGAGGTCTGCAGCAGGAAGAAGATCAGATACAGCAGCATCGCCGGCAGCATCGAGAGCACGCGTCCCTGACGCGGGTTCACCACGCTCAGCGGCACGACCATCAGCGCCATCATCACCACGGTGAAGACCAGCGTAAAGCGCCAGTGCAGCTCCGCGCTGGCGCGCGGGTTGTCCGTATTGAACAACGTACGCATGTCCATCTGTTCGGTATCGGTTGGATCGAGCGCCACGGTCTGGTGGCCAATAATGGCCTGGTAGTTCTGGAAATCCGTAATGCGGAAGTCGCGCAACATCGCGGTGCCTTCAAAGCGGGTGCCTTTGTTGAGCGTCACCACCTGCGAACCATCTTTGTGCTGGGCAAGCTGGCCGGAATCCGCCACCACCACCGACGGGCGCTGCGTTGCCTTTGGGGCGCAGCTGCGCCAGGAATACGTCGTTGAAAGCGGTTGCCTTCGACACCTTCAATAAACAGCACCGAGTTGCCGTCTGTCGCCTGCTGGAACTGCCCCTGCGCCAGCGCCGCCATGCCGGGGTTGGCTTTGGCATCCGCCAGCACCTCGTCCTGATGGCGGGAAGACCATGGGCCCGCCCACATCACGTTCACCGCCGCGACAATGCCGGTGAACAGCGCCAGTATCATGGCGGCTTTGATCAGGACCGCACGGCTCAGGCCGCAGGCGTGCATCACCGTGATTTCACTCTCGGTATAGAGTTTGCCCAAGCGTCATGAGCAGGCCAAGGAACAGACTCAACGGCAGGATAAGCTGCGCCATTTCCGGCACGCCCAACCCCAGCAGGGAGAGCACCAGGTTTGTTGGGATTTCGCCGTCAACGGCCGCGCCGAAAATCCTAACCAGCTTCTGACAAAAGAAAATCAGAAGCAGGATGAAGAGGATCGCCAGTTGGCTTTTGAGCGTCTCCCGCACCAGATATCTTATGATTATCACTTTAAATACGCCCGTAAAAACCCGTCTTTTTGCTGGAAAATCGCTTGTTTCATGGCTTAAACGTCATTTATTCTCTTGAGTCGTCGAAATCATCGCTAAGATTAATATACTCAGCGGATGGGTGCGTAAGAGCCAATTCTGACGTGCCGAAACCGAAGTACCGTTAAGATTAACACGAAGTCACCACAACAGCGGACATGCGTTACGAAAGGTTGCAATTCTATCCGTAGCCGCCGCCGTTGTCTTTAAGATTCAGGAGCGTAGTGCATGGAGTTCAGTGTAAAAAGCGGTAGCCCGGAGAAACAGCGGAGTGCCTGCATCGTTGTGGGCGTCTTTGAACCGCGCCGACTCTCCCCGATCGCCGAGCAACTCGATAAAATCAGTGATGGCTATATCAGCGCCCTGCTGCGCCGCGGCGAACTGGAAGGCAAGCCTGGGCAGACGCTGCTGCTGCACCATGTTCCGAACGTACTCTCCGAGCGTATTCTGCTGATTGGCTGCGGCAAAGAGCGCGAGCTGGATGAGCGCCAGTACAAGCAGGTGATTCAGAAAACCATCAATACCCTGAATGATACCGGCTCGATGGAAGCCGTCTGCTTCCTGACCGAGCTGCACGTCAAAGGGCGCAACACCTACTGGAAAGTGCGTCAGGCGGTTGAAACCGCCAAAGAGACCCTGTACAGCTTCGATCAGCTGAAAACCAACAAAATCGAGCCGCGTCGTCCGCTGCGTAAAATGGTCTTCAACGTGCCGACCCGCCGCGAGCTGACCAGCGGCGAACGCGCGATCCAGCACGGTCTGGCGATCGCTGCCGGCATTAAAGCGGCCAAAGATCTCGGCAACATGCCGCCGAACATCTGTAATGCCGCGTACCTGGCCTCGCAGGCGCGCCAGCTGGCCGACGCCTACAGCAAAAACGTCATTACCCGCGTCATCGGCGAACAGCAGATGAAAGAGCTGGGCATGCACTCCTACCTGGCGGTCGGCAACGGCTCGCAGAACGAATCGCTGATGTCGGTGATCGAGTACAAAGGCAACCCGTCGGAAGACGCGCGCCCGATCGTGCTGGTCGGTAAAGGCCTGACCTTCGACTCCGGCGGTATCTCCATCAAACCTGCCGAAGGCATGGACGAGATGAAGTACGACATGTGCGGCGCGGCGGCGGTGTACGGCGTGATGCGCATGGTGGCGGAACTGCAGCTGCCGCTGAACGTGATCGGCGTGCTGGCGGGCTGTGAAAACATGCCGGGCGGGCGCGCGTATCGTCCGGGCGACGTGCTGACCACCATGTCCGGCCAGACCGTCGAAGTGCTGAACACCGACGCCGAAGGCCGTCTGGTGCTGTGCGACGTGCTGACCTACGTTGAGCGCTTCGAGCCGGAAGCGGTGATCGACGTCGCCACGCTGACCGGCGCCTGCGTGATTGCCCTGGGCCACCACATCACCGGCCTGATGTCGAACCACAACCCGCTGGCGCACGAGCTGATTGGCGCGTCCGAGCAGGCCGGCGACCGCGCATGGCGTCTGCCGCTGGGCGACGAGTACCAGGAGCAGCTGGAGTCCAACTTCGCGGATATGGCGAACATCGGCGGCCGTCCTGGCGGTGCTATCACCGCGGGCTGCTTCCTGTCGCGCTTCACCCGCAAGTACAACTGGGCGCACCTGGATATCGCCGGTACCGCATGGCGCTCCGGCAAAGCCAAAGGCGCAACCGGTCGTCCGGTGGCGCTGCTGTCGCAGTTCCTGCTCAACCGTGCGGGGTTTAACGGCGACGAGTAAGTCGTCAATGCCGGATGGCTATGATTGCCGGATGGCGGCTATGCCCTGTCCGGCCTGGAACCTCGCGCAATGTGAACTCTATACCCTATGGATTTCGCGTTGCATCGCGGCGGCAACTGAGCAAATCCCCAGGAGCATAGAAAACTATGTGACTGGGGTGCGCAACAAATCTGCCGGGAGCAGATTTGAACGCTGCCTGCAGCGGCCCCTTGAGGGCGAGGCCCAGGGATGGGCCGAGTATTCGCGGCCAACAAAGAGGCAGCGTGAAAGACGACGGGTATAGATATGAAAAATGCGACCTTTTACCTTCTGGACAACGATAACGCCGTTGACGGCTTAAGCGCCGTCGAGCAGCTGGTGTGTGAAATTGCCGCAGAACGTTGGCGCGCCGGCAAGCGCGTGCTGATTGCCTGTGACGATGAGCAGCAGGCGATTCGGCTGGATGAAGCGCTGTGGGCGCGCCCGCCAGAGAGTTTTGTGCCGCACAACCTGGCAGGCGAAGGGCCGCGCGGCGGCGCGCCGGTTGAACTGGCCTGGCCGCAAAAGCGCAACAGCAGCCCGCGCGATATTCTGATCAGCCTGCGCGCGGAATTTGCAGATTTTGCCACCGCTTTCACAGAAGTGGTAGACTTCGTCCCTTACGAAGACTCTCTGAAACAACTGGCGCGCGAACGCTATAAAGCCTACCGCGTGGCCGGTTTCAACCTGAACACGGCAACCTGGAAATAATGGAAAAGACATACAACCCCAAAGATATCGAACAGCCGCTGTACGAGCACTGGGAAAAGCAGGGCTATTTCAAACCGAACGGCGACGAAAGCCAGGAAAGCTTCTGCATCATGATCCCGCCGCCGAACGTCACCGGCAGCCTGCACATGGGCCACGCCTTCCAGCAGACCATCATGGACACCATGATCCGCTACCAGCGCATGCAGGGTAAAAACACCCTGTGGCAGGCGGGCACCGACCACGCCGGCATCGCCACCCAGATGGTGGTGGAGCGCAAAATTGCCGCTGAAGAAGGGAAAACCCGCCACGACTACGGCCGCGACGCGTTCATCGACAAAATCTGGCAGTGGAAGGCGGAATCCGGCGGCACCATCACCCGCCAGATGCGCCGCCTGGGCAACTCCGTGGACTGGGAGCGCGAGCGCTTCACCATGGACGAAGGCCTCTCCAACGCCGTGAAAGAAGTCTTTGTCCGCCTGTACAAAGAAGACCTGATTTACCGTGGTAAGCGCCTGGTGAACTGGGACCCGAAACTGCGCACCGCGATTTCCGACCTCGAAGTGGAAAATCGCGAGTCCAAAGGGTCCATGTGGCACATCCGCTACCCGCTGGCTGACGGCGCGAAAACCGCCGACGGCAAAGATTATCTGGTCGTCGCCACCACCCGTCCGGAAACCCTGCTGGGCGATACCGGCGTGGCCGTCAACCCGGAAGATCCGCGTTACAAAGATTTGATTGGCAAATTCGTGGTGCTGCCGCTGGTTAACCGTCGCATCCCGATCGTGGGCGACGAACACGCCGACATGGAAAAAGGCACCGGCTGCGTGAAAATCACCCCGGCGCACGACTTTAACGACTACGAAGTGGGCCGTCGCCACAAGCTGCCGATGATCAACATCCTGACCTTTGACGGCGATATCCGTGAAAGCGCACAGGTTTATGATACCAACGGCAACGAATCCGACGTTTACCCGGCGGATATCCCGGCAGAATTCCAGAAGCTGGAGCGTTTTGCCGCGCGTAAAGCAATGGTCGCTGCCGTGGACGCGCTTGGCCTGCTGGAAGAGATTAAACCGCACGACCTGACCGTTCCGTACGGCGATCGCGGCGGCGTGGTTATCGAACCGATGCTGACCGACCAGTGGTACGTGCGTGCCGATGTGCTGGCGAAACCGGCGGTTGAAGCGGTGGAAAACGGTGACATCCAGTTCGTGCCGAAGCAGTACGAAAACATGTATTTCTCCTGGATGCGCGATATTCAGGACTGGTGTATCTCCCGTCAGCTGTGGTGGGGTCACCGCATTCCGGCGTGGTATGACAACGACGGCAACGTCTACGTTGGCCGCAGCGAAGAAGAAGTGCGTCAGGAAAATAACCTGGCCGCTGATATCGCGCTGCGTCAGGACGATGACGTGCTGGACACCTGGTTCTCCTCCGCGCTGTGGACCTTCTCCACGCTCGGCTGGCCGGAAAACACCGATGCGCTGCGTCAGTTCCATCCGACCAGCGTGATGGTCTCCGGCTTCGACATCATCTTCTTCTGGATCGCCCGCATGATCATGATGACCATGCACTTCATCAAAGATGAAAATGGCAAGCCTCAGGTGCCGTTCAAGACCGTCTACATGACCGGTCTGATCCGCGATGATGAAGGGCAGAAGATGTCCAAATCCAAAGGCAACGTGATTGACCCGCTGGATATGGTTGACGGTATTTCGCTCGCGGATTTGCTGGAAAAACGTACCGGCAACATGATGCAGCCGCAGCTGGCGGAGAAAATCCGCAAGCGCACCGAGAAACAGTTCCCGGATGGCATTGAGCCGCACGGCACTGACGCCCTGCGCTTCACGCTGGCGGCGCTGGCTTCAACCGGTCGCGATATCAACTGGGATATGAAGCGACTGGAAGGTTACCGTAACTTCTGTAACAAGCTGTGGAACGCCAGCCGCTTTGTGCTGATGAACACCGAAGATCAGGATTGCGGTTTCAATGGCGGTGAAAGGGTGCTGTCGCTGGCTGACCGCTGGATCCTCGCTGAATTCAACCAGACCATCAAAGCGTACCGCGAAGCGCTGGACAACTTCCGCTTCGATATCGCCGCAGGGATTCTGTACGAGTTCACCTGGAACCAGTTCTGCGACTGGTATCTGGAGCTGGCCAAACCGGTCATGAACGGTGGTTCGGAAACCGAACTGCGCGGCACTCGCAATACACTGGTGACGGTGCTGGAAGGTTTGCTGCGCCTCGCGCATCCGATCATTCCATTTATCACTGAAACCATCTGGCAGCGCGTGAAAGTGCTGAAAGGCATTACCGCTGACACCATCATGCTGCAGCCGTTCCCGCAGTACGATGCGTCGCAGGTTGACGAAAAAGCGCTGGCGGATACCGAGTGGCTGAAACAGGCGATTATCGCTGTGCGTAATATTCGCGCCGAGATGAACATCGCGCCGGGTAAACCGCTGGATCTGCTGCTGCGCGGTTGCAGCGAAGAGGCGATGCGTCGCGTGAACGATAACCGCAACTTCCTGCAAACGCTGGCGCGTCTGGAAAGCATCACCGTGCTGCCAGTCGATGATAAAGGGCCGGTGTCGGTCACTAAAATTATCGATGGCGCAGAGCTGCTGATCCCGATGGCAGGTCTGATCGACAAAGAAGCCGAGCTGGCGCGTCTGGCAAAAGAAGTGGCGAAGGTCGAACAGGAAATTGGCCGCATCGAAAGCAAGCTGGGCAACGAAGGTTTTGTCGCGCGCGCACCGGAAGCGGTAATTGCGAAAGAGCGTGAAAAACGGGACGGTTACGCTCAGGCGAAAGCGAAGCTGATTGAACAGCAGGCGGTCATCGCCGCGCTGTAATCCTCTTCAGGCATGAAAAAGCCGGGCTGCGATGCCCGGCTTTTTTTATCCCTCCGGTGGGTTGCCCGGCGGCTTACCGGACAACCAACGTTTCAGCCAACACAACGCAGCCCGGATAAAACCGGCACAATAAACTCAGAACAGCGCCGGGTAGAACGACAGACCGCGCGCCAGCAGGTTGGCCGGATCCTTCGCCGGTTGTTGATCGTGATTCTCCAGCGGCAATGACGACAGATCACCGTGCAGATGCGTGTTTTCCAGCAGATAGCGGGTAAAACGCACCTTCGCCCATGGCCACGCCAGGAATAGCGTTACCGAACACACCAGCAAATTAGTGACGGAGATCCAGAACACGCGCCCCAGCGTGACCGTAGAAGAGAAACGAATATCCCCTTCCAGCGCCAACTGGCTGTAAAGGTAATTACGCAGCTTCACGAAAGCGAAAATATAACAAATGATCGCGCCGGCGATATAAACCAGGTAGCTGAAGATCAATTTGCCATAAAACGGCCCCATCAGCATCGCCAGTTGCTCCGGATTGTCGCCAACCGCGTAAGCATATTGCGAGAGCATAAAGAAGGCCGGAATGGTGATATAAAGCGCGATGGCAATAAACGGCACAAACAGCAGCATCGACAGCACAATAATGGTGATGCACTTTTTCACCGAGAATTCGCCGGAAAATTTCAGCTTACCGTATTGCAGATTATTCACCAGCATACTAAACCACTGAGCAGTATATACGCCCTGCATTATCGCCACACCCAGCAATAATACCAGGGTACCAACGCCAATCATGGTGAAAATAGCGGTATACGAACCGCTGCTCAGCGCCGAGGTGGTAAAGAAAGAAAACACAATAATGGCAGCAGCCACGATCAGCAACGGGCAGCCCATCATCACCCACCACGCGCGCAGCGGGCTGGCGTAAAAACTAAAGCGGACTCCGTTAATCTCCGTCATCAGAAATTGATAACGCAAACCCTGAGTAATCAGCCATGGGAAAAAGATCAGGAATAACGCCATCATGCACAATTGCAGGACAATATTGCCATGCACCATGTTAATGATGAAAACTGCATACAGCACCAGCATGCACAGCCAGCCGACAAATACCGAACGCCCGGTCGCGTGGTAAGAAAAACGTGCGCCATCCAGTTCAGTATTGGCGTAGAAATAACGGCGGGCACGGACTAACGCCCATGGCAAATATAACCCCAGCGTTATCATGGTTAGCAGAATATTAATCAGCCAGATCAGGAAATAGCCTTTGCCACTTCCCTGAAAAAGGAAATGGCGTACCGGCACTGTCGCGGAACCCTGAGTATCGAAAGTCATAACAATCCTTATCGCAAAAAAGAAAAGCACAGCCTAATAAGACGTAAAAATGTTACGGAATAGTTATTTCCAGCCTCAAGTTTAAATAGCTTACGGATAAAAAAATAGCGACCAATATTCCTGGTCTTGCCAGATTGCTGTGAGAGTGGTATTAAGCGTGATCACGTGAAAAAGTAACCTAACAGAGAGCAGAGATGAATGTGACCGCTCCGGTAGAGGTAAAAATGCGCCGAATTGCTGCAACAGACAATGCCGCAATCGCATCTGTGATCCGCCAGGTATCGGCGGAATATGGCCTCACCGCCGATAAAGGCTACACCGTTGCCGACCCTGAACTGGATGAGCTTTATCAGCTTTACAGCAAGCCGGGTTACGCCTATTGGGTCGTCGAACTGAATGGCGAGGTCGTGGGCGGAGGCGGCGTTGCGCCGCTAAAATGTAGCGAGCCGGATATTTGCGAACTGCAAAAGATGTATTTCCTTCCCGCCGCACGTGGTCAGGGGCTGGCGAAAAAGCTGGCGCTGATGGCGATGGATCACGCCCGTACGCAGGGCTTTACTCGCTGTTACCTGGAAACGACCGCGTTTTTAACCGACGCCATAGGCCTGTATGAACATCTGGGGTTCGAACATATCGACGGGCCGCTGGGCTGCACCGGTCATGTTGACTGCGAAGTGCGCATGCTGAAAACGCTGTAACGGTAAACGAGCGGGTAGCGCACCCGCTCCGAATGCTGATTACGAGCGGCTCGCCTCAAGCATTAATGAACGATACAGACCAGCTGCCCGCTCCTGCGGCAGCGCCTGCACCCCGTTCAAAATCTCCAGCATCATGTCGCAAACCACTTTCTCCTTGCCAGACGCCTTATCCGGATGGTTGAGCAATTGCACATCCTCCCCGTATTTGCTGTAGAGCTGACGCACAATCGGTTCGAGATCCGCCTGCGCCTGCTTCTCTTCATGTGGCGTAATGGTGTGCTTATCCGGCCCGTAGGTCGCCTGTAGCATGGCGTAATCGGTGTCCAGACGGCGTTTCAGCGTCTCGCGCGAGTTAAGCGCCACAGGGTTAACGCCGCCTTTTACCTCCGGATAATGGAAACGAAAGCAGGCATCATCGCTGATTTTTTGCATTTCTACCGTTTGATCGATCAACACACGCGTTTCCGCGACCACCAGTTGATCTGACGCCAGCGGCATACGCTGCATTTGCAAAGCGCTAAACCGGGGCTGGATGGTGTCGATAATTTTTTGCTCATTGGCACCGGCTTTCATCAGCACCACCACCTGGTTACGCAGCTCGCTAAACAGCTTCGGTTCGTGTTCGGCCATTAATTGCCAGGTGGGAACTTGCTGCACCATCGCATCAAACCGCGCCTCGGCGGTTTGCGCATTTTTTTGCGCCTGCAAATAGCGGATGTCGATAAAATTCCACAGGGCGATAAATACCGCCACCAGTACTGCGGCGCTGCCCTTACTTAGCCACCCTTTTTTTCGCATCAGCCCGGTGACAATGGTTATCGCCGCACCGGCATACGCCGCCATCAATACGTGCGTCCAGTTCATCCTTTGTTCCCTTAACGTTGGATTACACCGGCACGCCGCTGTGAAAACGGAACTCCGTATCCGGTGTTGAGATCAGCGCCGCTTCCACTTCGCCAAAATGGCGCACGCGCGGGCTGATATCGACAGTAGAAATCTGTTGTGCCAGCGCCAGGTAATCCTGATAGTGGCGCGCCTCCGAACGCAGCAGCGAGAGATAAAAGCTCTGCAGGTCCGCCTCCAGGCACGGCGCCAGCGCGGCAAAACGTTCGCAGGATCGGGCTTCGATGTAGGCGCCGCAAATGAGCTTATCGATCAGCGTGAGCGGCTCGTGAGTGCGAACCTCCTTCAGCATGCCTTTGGCGTAGCGGCTGGCGGTGATTTTGACGTAGGGAATATTGCGGGCGTTCATCGCCTCCCGCACCTGCCAGAAATGGTGCAGCTCCTCTTTAATCAGCAGCACCATGCTGTCGATGAGCTGGCGTCCCCAGGGGTCGTCGGTTTGCGGCATCACGCTTTTGCCGATCTGCTTATGCAGGGCGACGAAGTCCGGCTCCGGCCCTTCGCGGAAGGCGAAGGGTTCGTAGGGTTTGAGCCACTCCAGCAGCGCATCGGCACCGCTTTAGTCGGCGACGTATTTGCGCACCAGCAGCATGGCGGTTTGCGCCGCCTTCAGTTCGCAGATCATGTGGTCGGTCAGCAGCAGCGGCAGGATGGCCGGGTCGCGGGCTTTTTCAATCCAGGCTTGCGGGGTCGGGCACTGGAGGAAGTCTAAAACCGGGGCGAGTATCTGCGGGTAATCCATGGCGGTTCCTTGCTTTGCGGCAGCAGGCGCTGCCGCAACGGTCACTCAGTGACGCACGCCGTCGTCGTCTTCGTCGACGTAATCGTCGTCGTCACCTTCTTCGCCGTCTTCGCCTTCTTCACCGTCAGGATCTTCGAAGTAGGTTCCCCAACCGTCGTACTCCACGCCGAACTTCTCCGCCAGGTTCATCAGCTGTTCAACCTGCGCGTCGATCAGCTCCGCCTTCAGCGCGCCTTCGCTCAGAATGTCGCAGCAAATGACGGCGTCGCCTTCTTCCACCTCCAGCTCTTCCGGCTCGGTCACTTCATAACCCAGCTTGAACGCTTCAACGGCAGCTTTTTCCAGCGTCTCAAAATCATCCGCCGAGAGATGGTGCTCGATGGTGTACAGCGCGTCCGGATCGCTACCGTCTTCCAGCAGTTCTTCAATAATCAGACGCGTCTCTTCGCGCTGCTCTTCCAGGTGTTCCGGGTTCGCCATGGCTCAATCCTCATTAAAGTGCGGCAGATACACTTATTTTCACACACCGCCGGGGTTGCCTCCACTCCTTGCCGAAAAGATTTATCCGCCGGGGTTGCAAATGAATAATCATACATATAAAGTGAATTTTAATTCAACAAGTGGCCTTCGCCATGTGAGGAAAACATGTCTGCGTTTTACCAGAAACATTTTCTGAAACTGCTCGATTTTACCCCTGCGGAAATCACTGCCCTGCTGCCACTCGCCGCGCAACTCAAAGCCGATAAGAAAAAAGGCCAGGAAGTGCAGAAACTTACCGGCAAAAACATCGCGCTCATCTTCGAAAAAGACTCGACCCGCACCCGATGCTCTTTCGAAGTTGCCGCATACGATCAGGGCGCCCGCGTTACTTATCTAGGGCCGAGCGGCAGCCAGATCGGCCATAAAGAATCGATTAAAGATACCGCGCGCGTGCTGGGGCGGATGTACGACGGCATTCAGTATCGCGGCTACGGCCAGGAGGTCGTCGAAACGCTGGCGCAATATGCGGGCGTGCCGGTGTGGAACGGGCTAACCAACGAGTTCCACCCGACGCAACTGCTGGCGGATCTGCTGACCATGCAGGAGCACCTGCCGGGCAAGGCGTTTAACGAGATGACGCTGGTCTACGCGGGCGATGCGCGCAACAACATGGGCAACTCCATGCTGGAAGCGGCGGCGCTGGTCGGCCTGGATCTGCGCCTGGTGGCGCCGAAGGCCTGCTGGCCGGATGCCAGCCTGGTGGCGGAGTGCACCGCGCTGGCAGTGAAAAACGGCGGGAATATTCTGCTGACGGAAGATGTGGCCGCGGGCGTGAAGGGCGCGGATTTTATCTATACCGACGTCTGGGTGTCGATGGGTGAAGCCAAAGAGAAGTGGGCTGAGCGCATCGCGCTGCTGCGTCCGTACCAGGTGAACGCGCAGATGCTGGCGCTGACCGGCAACCCGCAGGTGAAGTTCCTGCACTGTCTGCCGGCGTTCCATGACGATCAAACCACGCTCGGCAAGCAGATGGCGGAAGAGTTTGGCCTGCACGGCGGGATGGAAGTCACCGACGAGGTGTTTGAATCACCAGCAAGCGTGGTATTCGACCAGGCGGAAAACCGGATGCACACCATCAAGGCCGTGATGGTGGCAACGCTCAGCCAGTAAGTTTTGCCCCTCACCCGCAGGGGTGAGGGAGCATTATCAGGCAACCAGCAGCTTCACCACCGCTTTGCGCACTTTCGCAGGTGCATTGACCGCGCACAGCGGCTTATGCACTTCACCCGGCCAGAACACCACAAAATCCCCTTCGCTCAGCACCACGGTTTTCTCCTGCTCGCCTTCCGGCAGAAACGCGATGTCTTTGTCCGCCAGCCAGTCGGTGTCCGGCGTGCCGGCCGGCAGGGTGCTGAAGGTCATCCCTTCCTGGCCCTTCATCACGATCTGAATATCCAGATAGCGCGCGTGGTACTCGGCGCGGCGCTCGGCGAACGGCTGGGTCGTATCTTCAGAGACCAGATAAAACAGGCTGTTGCCGTTGATGTCGTGTTTGCCGAGCGGCGTCGCGTCGGTGACGTGGGGTTTAACGTGCTCAATGGCCTGGCGCAGTTCGTCAGGCAGCCAGGAGTGCAGATGGTGGATGTTGCCGATAATCATCAGATTTAACCCTCGATATAAAACAACGTTTCATTTTTATCTTTTATACGAGAATCCAGGCTGCCATACCAGCGCTTTTTAGACGGGAGGTTTGCGCGAACGCATGTTTATCGGGAAAGGTGTTAATTTGCTGTTAAGCCCTCGCAGGAATTTATGCAGTCATTATGCATAAACCCGGTCAGCGGGAACAACACTTCATCTGTTATCACGGCCTTGCTGATATCTTAATATATTCATGCCTTAAAAACCTCTCCCTGCACTCACACTTTACTGCTTTGATAATTTGCTATTAAATTCAATAATTATTTATTGATTTTCCTTAAGTCAAAAATAGGTTTATTCACTATTTTGCATATTTATTCTAATCATTACGATTAGCGCATAAAAATCAAGGCGTTACACATCAATGAAATCCATGAAAATCTACAAAATAATAACAACCGCAAATAATGACAACGGATAATGCTTAGCTATTCACCTCGCCAGAATAAGGCCAATTAATCATTATCTGATGCGAATCATGCAAATGAAAACAAACCGCTTAATATCCATTTTCGCGTGAGCAACATCACAATACGGATTATTTAACTGCCTAGTATGAATCACGAAATCAATTGAGCTTAGCCGCCATGAAATTAAATACATCACATGGCGCATGCCCTTTTTATTCTGAAAAACAGTTAAAGGAATAATTATGGAAAAGCATTACGTCGGTTCTGAAATTGGTCAATTGCGTAGCGTTATGCTGCACCGCCCAAATTTAAGTCTGAAACGCTTAACGCCATCGAATTGCCAGGAGCTGCTATTTGATGACGTGCTCTCGGTTGAGCGGGCGGGTGAGGAGCATGACATCTTCGCAAACACGCTGCGCGAGCAGGGTGTGGAAGTCCTGCTGTTGACCGACCTTCTGACACAAACCCTTGATATTGCTGAGGCGAAAGCCTGGCTGCTGGAGACGCAAATCTCCGACTATCGCCTCGGCCCCACCTTTGCCGGCGACGTTCGCGGCTGGCTGGCGGATATGCCGCACCGCGAACTGGCGCGCAGGCTGAGCGGCGGATTAACCTACGGTGAAATTCCGGCGGCCATTAAAAATATGGTGGTGGATACCCACACGGCGAATGATTTTATTATGAAGCCGCTGCCAAACCATTTATTTACCCGCGATACCTCCTGCTGGATCTATAACGGCGTCTCTATTAACCCAATGGCCAAACCGGCGCGTCAGCGTGAAACCAATAACCTGCGGGCAATATATCGCTGGCACCCGGCGTTCGCCGACGGCGATTTTATTAAGTATTTCGGCGACGAGAATATTAATTACGACCACGCCACCTTAGAAGGCGGCGACGTATTAGTGATTGGCCGCGGCGCGGTATTAATCGGCATGTCCGAACGCACGACGCCGCAGGGCGTGGAGTTTCTCGCCAACAGCCTGTTCAAACACCGCCAGGCCGAGCGCGTGATCGCCGTTGAGCTGCCAAAACACCGCTCCTGCATGCACCTCGACACCGTCATGACCCACATCGACGTGGACACCTTCTCCGTCTACCCGGAAGTGGTGCGCAAAGACGCCCAGTGCTGGACGCTCACCCCGGACGGACGCGGCGGCCTGCTGCGCACGCAGGAAACCGACCTGCTGCACGCCATCGAGAAAGCGCTCGGCATTAACCAGGTACGTCTGATCACCACCGGCGGCGACGCCTTTGAAGCCGAACGCGAGCAGTGGAACGACGCCAACAACGTGCTGACCATCCGCCCCGGCGTGGTGATCGGCTACGAGCGCAACGTCTGGACCAACGAGAAGTACGACAAAGCGGGGATCACCGTGCTGCCCATCCCGGGCGACGAACTCGGACGCGGGCGCGGCGGCGCGCGCTGCATGAGCTGCCCGCTGGAACGCGACGGAATTTAAAGGAGCCATCATGGAACGAAAACCCACTCTGGTTGTGGCCCTGGGCGGCAACGCGCTGCTCAAGCGCGGCGAGCCGCTGGAAGCGGAGATCCAGCGCCAGAACATCGAGCAGGCCGCCCGCACCATCGCCGGGCTGACGGCACAGTGGCGCGTGGTGCTGGTACACGGCAACGGGCCGCAGGTCGGGCTGCTGGCGCTGCAGAACAGCGCCTACGACAAAGTCACGCCCTACCCGCTGGACGTTCTCGGCGCCGAAAGCCAGGGGATGATCGGCTACATGCTCCAGCAGGCGCTGAAAAACAGCCTGCCGCAGCGCGAGGTGAGCGTTCTGCTCACGCAGGTGGAAGTGGACGCCGCCGACCCGGCCTTCAGCAACCCGACCAAGTACATCGGCCCGGTCTACAGCGAAGCCCAGGCCAAAGCGCTGGCGGCGGAGAAAGGCTGGGTGTTTAAGGCCGACGGCAGCTACGTCCGCCGCGTGGTGCCGTCACCGCAGCCGAAGCGCATCGTCGAGAGCGACGCCATCACGGCGCTGATCCAGCGCGACCATCTGGTGATCTGCAACGGCGGCGGCGGCGTACCGGTGGTGGAACACGCCAACGGCTATCGCGGCATTGAGGCGGTGATCGACAAAGACCTCTCCGCCGCCCTGCTGGCGCGGCAGATCGAAGCCGATGCCCTGCTGATCCTCACCGATGCCGACGCGGTGTACCTCGACTGGGGCAAACCGACCCAGCGCCCGCTGGCGCAGGTGACGCCGGAACTGCTCAGGGGCATGCAGTTCGACGCCGGATCGATGGGGCCGAAAGTGGCCGCCTGCCGCGAGTTTGTTGAGGCCTGCAACGGCATTGCCGGGATCGGCGCGCTGGCCGACGGCGCGGAGATCCTCGCGGGCGAGAAAGGCACGTTGATTCGTAACTGAACACTCATTTTAAAAAGGATTTAGCCATGACCATCAACCTGAAAAACCGCAACTTCCTGAAACTGCTGGACTACACCCCGGCGGAGATCCAGTACCTGATCGACCTCGCCATCGAGCTGAAGGCCGCCAAAAAAGCCGGGCGCGAGAAACAAACCCTGGTCGGGAAAAACATCGCCCTGATCTTTGAAAAAACCTCCACCCGCACCCGCTGCGCCTTCGAAGTGGGCGCGTTCGACCAGGGCGCGCAGGTGACCTACCTCGGCCCAAGCGGATCGCAGATTGGCCATAAAGAGTCGATGAAAGACACCGCCCGCGTGCTGGGCCGCATGTATGACGGCATCGAATACCGCGGCTATGGTCAGGCCATCGTCGAAGAGCTGGGCGAGTACGCCGGCGTGCCGGTGTGGAACGGCCTGACCGACGAGTTCCACCCAACGCAAATCCTCGCCGACCTGATGACCATGCTGGAGCACGCGCCGGGCAAAACCCTGCCGGAGCTGAGCTTTGCCTATCTCGGCGACGCGCGCAACAACATGGGCAACTCGCTGATGGTGGGCGCGGCCAAGATGGGGATGGATATCCGCCTCGTCGCGCCGAAATCCTTCTGGCCGGAAGCCGGGCTGGTTGAGCAGTGCCGCGCCATCGCCAAAGAGACGGGCGCGCGCATCACCCTCACCGACGACGTGGAAGAAGGCGTGCAGGGGACCGATTTCCTCTACACCGACGTGTGGGTCTCCATGGGCGAGCCGAAGGAGGCCTGGGCCGAGCGCGTCAGCCTGATGAAGCCGTATCAGATTAATGCGCAGGTGATGAAGGCCACCGGCAACCCGAACGTCAAATTCATGCACTGCCTGCCGGCGTTCCACAACGAGCACACCAAAGTGGGCCGCGAGATCGAGATGGCGTACGGGCTGAAGGGGCTGGAGGTGACGGAAGAGGTCTTCGAATCACCGAACTCCATCGTCTTCGACGAAGCAGAGAACCGCATGCACACCATTAAAGCGGTCATGGTGGCGACACTCGGCGACTAATCACCGCCCGGCGCGCCACGGGGTGCGCCGGGGTTAAGGAGAACATCATGGGCAAGTTTAAGTTTCCCTCCGCTTACACCATTCTCTTTTTGCTGATTGCCGTTGTGGCGGCGCTGAGCTGGGTCGTTCCCGCCGGTCAGTACCAGATGGCGATGAACGACACCCTCGGTAAAGAAGTCCCGATTGCCGGAACGTACGCGCACGTGGCGGCGCATCCGCAGGGGCTGGTTTCCGTCCTGATGGCACCCATCGCCGGGCTGTACGATCCGGTTTCCGGCCAGGCCGGGGCGATCGACGTGGCGCTGTTTATCCTGATCATCGGGGGATTTCTCGGGATCGTCACCAAAACCGGGGCGATTGACGCCGGGATCGAGCGCGTCACCACCCGCTTGCGCGGCCGCGAAGAGTGGATGATCCCGATCCTGATGGCGCTGTTTGCCGCGGGCGGCACCATTTACGGCATGGCCGAAGAGTCGCTGCCGTTCTACACCCTGCTGGTGCCGGTGATGCTGGCCGCCCGGTTCGATCCGGTTGTCGCCGCCTCCACCGTGCTGCTCGGCGCGGGGATCGGCACGCTGGGTTCCACCATCAACCCGTTTGCCACGGTGATCGCCGCCAACGCCGCCGGGATCCCCTTCACCAACGGCATCGCCCTGCGCGTGGCGCTGCTGGTCATCGGCTGGATCATCTGCGTGGCGTGGGTAATGCGCTACGCCCGCAAGGTGCGCAGCGAACCCGCGCACTGTCGATCGTCGCAGACAAGCAGGAAGAGAACCGCGCCCATTTCCTCGGCAACAAGGGCGAACAGTCGCTGGAATTTACCCCGGTGCGCAAAATCATCCTGGTGATTTTTGCCCTCGCCTTCGCGGTGATGATTTACGGCGTGGCGGTGCTGGGCTGGTGGATGGCGGAGATCTCGGCGGTGTTTCTCGCCAGCGCGATTATCGTCGGCCTGATCGCCCGCATGAGCGAAGAGGAGCTGACGTCGACGTTTATCAACGGCGCGCGAGATTTGCTGGGCGTCGCGCTGATTATCGGCATCGCGCGCGGTATCGTAGTCATCATGGATAAGGGCATGATTACCCACACCATTTTGCACAGCGCGGAAGGGATGGTCAGCGGGTTGTCCACGGTGGCGTTCATCAACGTGATGTACTGGCTGGAGGTCGTGCTGTCGTTTCTTGTGCCTTCTTCATCCGGCCTGGCCGTTCTGACGATGCCGATCATGGCGCCGCTTGCCGATTTCGCTAACGTCAACCGCGACCTGGTGGTCACGGCTTACCAGTCGGCCTCCGGCATCGTAAACCTGGTCACGCCGACCTCAGCGGTGGTCATGGGCGGGCTGGCTATCGCCCGGGTGCCCTACGTGCGCTATCTGAAATGGGTGGCGCCGCTGCTGGCGATCTTGACGGTGGTGATTATGGTGGCGTTAAGCCTGGGGGCGTTGTTGTAATTTGCCGGATGGCGCTGCGCTTATCCGGCCGTGCATAGAGTAACCAGGCCCGGCAGGCGTTGAGCTGCCGGGCATTTTATTTCGGGAACTGATATGGGAAACATGATGGATTACGAAGAGTACTCTCCCAAAGAACAACTGCAGCTCACCGTGTGCCAGCGTCTGATCGCCGAAAAGAGCTATCTTTCGCAGGAAGAGATCCGCCGCGATTTGCAGGAGCGAGGTTTTGACAGCCATCAGCCAGTCCACCGTTTCGCGACTGCTGAAATTGCTCGGAGTCATAAAAATTCGAAATGCCAAAGGGCTAAAGATTTATTCGCTGAATCCCCAGCTGCGCCCTGCCCCCGACGCCGCGCGTACCGTTTCCGAAATGGTGGTCAGCGTCGAGCATAATAGCGAGTTTATCCTTGTTCATACCGTCGCCGGATATGGCCGCGCGGTGGCGCGTATTCTGGATTATCACCAGCTGCCGGAAATATTAGGCGTGGTGGCCGGCAGCAGTATTGTCTGGGTCGCGCCCCGGGTGGTGAAGCGCACCGCGCTGGTGCATAAGCAAATTAATTATTTACTCAGAACGCATTAATATTCATAAAGAACCGTTTGCATTGAGTAAAGCGTGCATTAAATCGCTTGATCCGAAAAGCGAGCTGCGTATAATGCCCGACAATTTGCCGGGAGGAAGCATGGTCAAGCGTGTACGACATAACGTCTTACCGCGTCTGAAATCAGACGCTGGCCTGCCGTTTTTCTTCCCGTTGCTAAACCTATTCCCACAGCCCCTCATTTGAGGGGCTTTTTTTTGCCCGGCGTCAGGAGATAAACATGAATCCGCTTTATCAAAAACACATCATTTCCATAAACGACCTCAGCCGCGAAGAGCTGGAACTGGTTCTGGAAACCGCGGCAAAACTGAAGGCCAATCCGCAACCGGAGCTGCTGAAGCACAAGGTGATTGCGAGCTGCTTCTTTGAAGCCTCCACCCGCACCCGCCTCTCCTTTGAAACCTCCATGCACCGCCTGGGCGCGAGCGTGGTGGGCTTCTCCGACAGCAGCAACACGTCGCTGGGTAAAAAAGGCGAGACCCTGGCGGATACCATTTCAGTGATCAGCACCTACGTCGACGCGATTGTGATGCGCCACCCGCAGGAGGGCGCGGCGCGTCTGGCGACCGAGTTTTCCGGCGGCATTCCGGTGCTGAACGCCGGTGACGGTGCCAACCAGCATCCGACGCAGACGCTGCTGGATCTGTTCACCATTCAGGAGACGCAGGGCACGCTTGAGAACCTGAACATCGCCATGGTCGGCGACCTGAAGTATGGCCGCACCGTCCACTCCCTGACCCAGGCGCTGGCGAAATTTAACGGCAACCGCTTCTTCTTCATCGCGCCTGACGCGCTGGCGATGCCGCAGTACATTCTCGACATGCTGGACGAGAAAGGCATTCAGTGGAGCCTGCACGCCAGCATCGAAGAGGTGATGAGCCACGTGGATATTCTCTACATGACCCGCGTGCAGAAAGAGCGTCTGGATCCGTCCGAATACGCCAACGTGAAGGCACAGTTCGTGCTGCGCGCCAGCGACCTCGAGGGCGCGCGCGACAACATGAAGGTGCTGCATCCGCTGCCGCGCATCGATGAGATCACCACAGACGTGGATAAAACGCCGCACGCCTGGTACTTCCAGCAGGCCGGCAACGGCATTTTCGCCCGCCAGGCGTTACTGGCACTGGTTCTGAATCGCGAATTGGCTCTGTAAGGGGAAACGACCATGACACACGATAACAAACTCCAGGTTGAAGCCATCAAGCGTGGCACCGTGATTGACCACATCCCTGCGCAGGTCGGCTTTAAGCTGCTGACGCTGTTCAAACTGACCGAAACCGACCAGCGCATCACCATCGGCCTGAACCTGCCGTCGGGCGAGATGGGCCGCAAGGACCTGATTAAAATCGAGAACACCTTCCTGACCGACGAGCAGGTTAACCAGCTGTCGCTGTACGCGCCGGACGCTACCGTCAACCGCATCGACGAGTATGAAGTGGTCGGCAAATCCCGCCCGAGCCTGCCGGATCGCATCGAAAACGTGCTGGTCTGCCCGAACAGCAACTGCATCAGTCATGCTGAGCCGGTTTCCTCCAGCTTTGCAGTGAAAAAACGCGCCGATGACATCGCGCTCAAATGCAAATACTGCGAAAAAGAGTTTTCTCATTATGTGGTGCTGGCCAACTAATTGAGGTTGGTAATGAAATCCCGGCTGTTATAATGGCCGGGAACATTCTTAACGCTGTAATTCTGGAGAAAACATGAGCAAAGTACTCGCGACGGAAAATGCACCAGCCGCTATCGGCCCTTACGTTCAGGGCGTTGATCTGGGCAGCATGATCATCACTTCAGGTCAGATCCCCGTAAACCCAAAAACCGGCGCGGTGCCGGAAGATGTCGCGGCGCAGGCGCGTCAGTCGCTGGAAAACGTGCAGGCTATCGTTGAATCTGCCGGCCTGAAGGTGGGTGATATCGTGAAAACCACCGTGTTCGTGAAAGATCTGAACGATTTCGCGACCGTTAATGCCACCTACGAAGCGTTCTTCACCGAGCATAACGCCACCTTCCCGGCGCGCTCCTGCGTGGAAGTGGCGCGTCTGCCAAAAGACGTGAAAATCGAAATCGAAGCGATTGCCGTACGTCGCTAATCCGCATACCGGGTGGCTGCGTAAACGTATCCGGCACGCCAGTTTGCAGGCCGGATAAGCGAGCCGCCATCCGGCCTGTAACACTCCGCACCTCAGCTAAGCCCGCCGTCATCCGGTTCGCAACGCGGCAAAACGACTTTTTCCCCACCGAACGCAACACGATAAGCGAAGCGCCACCGGGCATTTAACCGGTTACTGCCAGCCATACCGACGCGCAGTAAAAACCTTTCACCCACTGGGTCAGCACCATGTAACCCGCGAGGATCGCCACCAGCCACGGGAAGTAGCTCAGCGGCAGCGCCTGCAGCTGCAGGTAGCTCGCCAGCGGCGAGAACGGCAGCGCGATGCCGAGCGCCATCACCATCCGCGTCATGACAATCAGCGGCCATGCGGCGCGGCTCTGGATGAACGGAATGCGGCGGGTGCGGATCATATGCACAATCAGCGTTTGCGACAGCAAACCTACCACGAACCAGCCGGACTGGAACAGCGTCTGCTGTTCCGGGGCGGTTGGCGTGGAACACAAACCACATCAGGCAGAAGGTCAGAATGTCGAAGATCGAGCTGATCGGCCCAAAGAACAGCATAAAGCGCCCCAGATCTGCCGGGTTCCAGTGCTGCGGCTTCTGGCAATCTGCTCGTCGTCCACGTTATCAAACGGGATCGCCACCTGCGACACGTCGTACATCAGGTTCTGAATCAGCAGGTGCAGCGGCAGCATCGGCAGGAACGGCAGGAAGGCGCTCGCCACCAGCACGCTGAAGACGTTACCGAAGTTGGAGCTGGCGGTCATCTTGATGTACTTGAGCATGTTGGCGAAGGTACGGCGCCCTTCGATGACGCCCTCCTCCAGCACCATCAGGCTCTTTTCCAGCAGGATGATATCCGCCGCTTCGCGGGCAATATCGACCGCCCCATCCACGGAGATACCGATATCCGCCGCACGCAGCGCCGGGGCATCGTTGATGCCGTCGCCCATAAAGCCCACCACATGCCCTTCGCGCTTCAGCAGGCTGACGATGCGCTCTTTGTGCAGCGGCGTCAGGCGGGCAAACAGCGTGGTACGCTGCGCCAGCTGCGCCAGCTCGTCATCGGACAGATGTTCGATATCGCTGCCGGCCAGCGCATCACCCCGCGTCCAGCCCCACTTCATGGCACACTTTAGCCGCCACCAGCTCGCTGTCGCCGGTGAGGATCTTCACGGTGATGCCGCTGGCCTTCAGCGCTTTCAGCGCCGGCGCGGTGGTCTCCTTCGGCGGATCGAGGAAGGCGATGTAGCCTTCGAGGATCAGATCCGACTCGTCGGCACGCTGATAGTCCCCCGTGCGCGCGGGCAGGAACTTGCTCGCCACCGCCACCACGCGCAGCCCCTGACGGTTCAGGGTGTCGGTGACGCGCTCAATGCGGCGCAGCATGGTGTCGTCCAGCGGGACGATCTCGCCGTTATAGCGGACCTGCGAGCACACGCTGAGAATCTCCTGCAGCGCGCCTTTGCAGATCAGCTGATGCACATCCGCCTGCTCGCCCACCACCACCGACATGCGGCGGCGCTCGAAGTCGAACGGGATCTCATCCACCTTGCGCCAGTGGCCGAAGAGAGCGTCTGCGCCGCTTCCGCATCGACGCCTTCCAGCACCGCGACGTCGAGCAGGTTTTTCAGCCCGGTCTGGTAGTGGCTGTTCAGCCACGCGCTGTGCAGCACGCGCTCGCTGGCTTTGCCGGAGATATCGGTGTGGCGTTCTCCAGCACGATTTTGTCCTGCGTCAGGGTGCCGGTTTTGTCGGTGCAGAGAATGTCCATCGCGCCAAAGTTCTGGATGGCGTCCAGGTGTTTGACGATCACCTTCTGTTTAGACAGCTTCACCGCCCCGCGCGCCAGCGTCGAGGTGACGATCATCGGCAGCATTTCCGGCGTCAGGCCGACGGCCACGGAGAGCGCAAACAGCGCCGCTTCCCACCAGTCGCCTTTGGTGTAGCCGTTGATCAGCAGCACGATCGGCGTCATCACCAGCATAAAGCGGATCAGCAGCATGCTGACGCGGCTAATCCCTTTCTGGAAGGCGTTCGGCTCGCTCTCCTGCTCGCTGACGCGCCCGGCAAGCTGACCGAACCAGGTGTTGCCGCCGGTGGCGATCACCATCGCCTGCGCGGTGCCGCTGACCACCGTGGTGCCCATAAAGCACAGGGTGTCGCACTCGAGCGGGTTCATCTGCGCCGGCTGGCGGCTGGGCGCCACTTTTTCTACCGGCAGGGATTCGCCGGTCAGCGAGGCCTGCGCGACGAACAGATCCCGCGCCTGGATGATGCGCAAATCCGCCGGGATCATGTCGCCCGCCGCCAGCTTCACCAGATCGCCCGGCACCAGCTGGTCGATCGGCAACTCCACCCAGGCGTTTTCGCCGAGATCGTTGATCACGCGCGAGCACCGTCGCGGTGTTGCTGACCATCGCCTTCAGCGCGTCCGCCGCTTTGGTGGAGCGGGCCTCCTGAATGAAGTTCAGCAGCGTGGAGATCCCCACCATCAGGGCAATCACCCCTGCGGCAAACAGATCTTCCGTCGCATAGGAGATGAGGCCGAGGCACGGTCAGCAGCAGGTTGAACGGGTTGCGGTAGCAGAGCCACAGATGCACCCACCACGGAGACGGCTTCTGCGCCGGGATGAGGTTATCGCCGTGCGTTTCACGCGCCTGCGGATTTTTTCCACTTCCTGCCCAGTGCAGCCCTTCCGGGTGGCCGCCAAAAGCGCGCCAGACTTCGTTTTCATCCATCGCCGCCACGTTCAGGCAGCGTTCGGTCAGGGACGCGGGGATCGCCGCCCCCGCCATGTCTGTACGACGGGCAGCGGGTCGCGCTGAACAAGACGGTGTGGCAGGTGGCGGCTCAGGCGAGCCAAGCAGCTGCCGGGTGATATTTTTAAACATAGTCATTCCTGCCCCCGCATCGCGCGGGTGCCTTCTGCACATCATCTTTCAGACCCAATCGCGGCGGCGAACCCAGGCGCTAAGCGAGGAATTCAATACCTTGCCGCCTCGATACAGCATGAATGATGGGTGTAAATTTTACGCAAGTGACGTGGCAACGCCGCGCCAGCAGGCGTTTCTGTTTGGGCAGGGACAATAACATCGCTGCCTCACGTCATCCGGTGAGTCAGCAAAAGGCTGGCTTACCGGAAAGAACGCATTCTCCCGTTCAGGAGAGGTGTGGGATCGGGATCCATGAAGCCTCCGGTAAGTAAAAAGTAGGGTGTCGCCGCGCAGTATAAGGATTTAAGCGTACCCTTTGTGACGATTACGTGGCGGTATCATAGCCCTGCTGCAAATAAACCGAACGTATACGCAACGATATTTAGCCGCACAAAGCGCATAAACCAGACTTTGCTCATTGCTGAGCGGTTGGAACCTGAACGAAACTCCTCTATTCTGCAATCCGCCTTAATAAGGAACAGGACAGGACGCATGCAGAACCGCCTTACGATTAAAGACATCGCGCGTTTAAGCGGCGTGGGGAAATCCACCGTCTCACGCGTGCTGAACAACGAAAGCGGCGTCAGCGAACGCACCCGCGAGCGCGTTGAGGCGGTCATGAATCAGCACGGTTTCTCCCCTTCCCGCTCCGCGCGCGCCATGCGCGGGCAGAGTGACAAAGTGGTCGCCATCATTGTCTCGCGTCTGGATTCTCTGTCTGAAAACCTTGCCGTGCAGACCATGCTGCCCGCCTTCTACGAGCAGGGATATGACCCGATCATGATGGAGAGCCAGTTCTCGCCACAACTGGTGGAAGAGCATCTGGGTATGCTCCAGCGACGCAACATTGACGGCGTGGTGCTGTTCGGTTTTACCGGCATTAAAGACGAGATGCTGAAACCCTGGCAGCCGTCGCTGGTGCTGCTGGCGCGCGATGCCCACGGTTTTGCCTCCGTCTGCTATGACGACGAGGGCGCGATTATCACCCTGATGCAGCGCCTGTTTGACGAAGGCCATCGCCACATCAGCTTCCTCGGCGTACCGCACGCGGACGTCACCACCGGCAAGCGCCGCCATGAGGCCTATCTGGCCTTTTGCAAAAAGCACAACCTCTCCGCCGTGGCCTCCCTGCCGGGGCTGGGCATGAAGCAGGGCTACGAGCAGGTCGCCAGCGTCCTGACGCCGCAAACCACCGCGCTGGTGTGCGCCACGGATACGCTGGCGCTGGGCGCGAGTAAATATCTTCAGGAGCAGCGTATCGATAACCTGCAGGTGGCGAGCGTCGGCAGCACGCCGCTGATGAAGTTTTTGCACCCGGAAATTATTACCGTCGACCCGGGTTATGCCGAGTCCGGCAGACAGGCCGCCGCGCAGCTGATCGAGCAGATCAACGGGCGTTCAGAACCCCGTCAGATCGTTATTCCCGCTCGCCTTTCATAACCCCCGCAAATCAGTTTATTGTGATCTTCGCCCGGTTTCGGGAACGTTCCCATTTCCGCCGTCACGCTGAAGGAGTAGGCTTGCGCTCAGGTCATTACACCCCTCACCATCTGTCATGAGGTTTCATGATGAGTAAAGTCAAACAAGCAGATATCGATCAGTTGATCGTCCTGGTCGGCGGCCGCGAAAACATCGCTACCGTCAGCCATTGCATTACCCGCCTGCGCTTCGTGCTGAACGATCCGGCCAAAGCCAATCCGAAGGCCATTGAAGAACTCTCCATGGTTAAAGGCTGCTTCACCAACGCCGGTCAGTTCCAGGTCGTGATTGGTACCGAAGTGGGCGATTACTATCAGGCTCTGCTGGCAACGACCGGGCACTCCTCCGCCGATAAAGAGCAGGCGAAGAAGGCCGCGCGTCAGAATATGAAGTGGCACGAGCAGCTGATTTCCCACTTCGCGGAGATCTTCTTCCCGCTGCTGCCGGCGCTGATCAGCGGAGGCCTGATTTTAGGCTTCCGTAACGTCATCGGCGACGTGCCGATGAGTGACGGCAAGACCCTGGCGCAGATGTACCCGGCGCTGAAAACCGTGTACGACTTCCTGTGGCTGATTGGCGAAGCGATCTTCTTCTATCTGCCGGTCGGGATCTGCTGGTCCGCGGTGCGCAAAATGGGCGGCACGCCGATCCTCGGTATCGTACTGGGCGTCACGCTGGTCTCTCCGCAGTTAATGAACGCTTACTTACTTGGTCAGCAGGTGCCTGAGGTGTGGAACTTCGGCCTGTTTACCATCGCCAAAGTGGGCTATCAGGCGCAGGTCATTCCGGCCCTGCTGGCGGGGCTGGCGCTGGGCTTTATTGAAACCCGACTGAAGCGCATCGTGCCGGATTACCTTTATCTGGTGGTGGTGCCGGTGTGCTCGCTGATTCTGGCGGTCTTCCTGGCGCATGCCTTTATCGGTCCGTTTGGCCGCATGATTGGCGACGGCGTGGCCTTCGCGGTGCGTCACCTGATGACCGGCAGCTTCGCCCCGATTGGCGCCGCGCTGTTTGGCTTCCTGTACGCCCCGCTGGTGATCACCGGCGTGCACCAGACCACGCTGGCCATTGATATGCAGATGATCCAGAGCCTGGGCGGCACGCCGGTCTGGCCGATTATCGCCCTGTCCAACATTGCTCAGGCGTCCGCGGTGACCGGCATCATCATCGTCAGCCGCAAGCACAACGAACGCGAGATCTCCGTTCCGGCGGCCATCTCCGCCTACCTCGGCGTCACCGAACCGGCGATGTACGGCATCAACCTGAAATACCGCTTCCCGATGCTCTGCGCGATGATCGGTTCCGGCCTCGCCGGCCTGGTGTGCGGACTGAACGGCGTAATGGCGAACGGGATTGGCGTCGGCGGCCTGCCGGGCATTCTCTCCATCCAGCCCGCTTACTGGCAGGTGTTTGCCCTGGCGATGGCCATCGCCATTATCGTCCCAATGGCGCTGACTACCGTGGTTTATCAGCGTAAGTTCCGTCAGGGCTCGCTGCAGATTGTTTAATCTCTCTTTCGGGGCGCAGTTGCGCCCCTTCGCATTTGCAGGAACACACTATGAATACCCTTCCCCACTGGTGGCAAAACGGCGTCATCTACCAGATTTACCCCAAGAGTTTCCAGGACACCACCGGCAGCGGCACCGGCGATTTACGCGGCGTGACGCAGCGCCTGGACTACCTGAAAACCCTCGGCATCGACGCCATCTGGCTGACGCCGTTCTATATCTCCCCGCAGGTGGATAATGGCTACGACGTGGCGAATTACACCGCCATCGACCCGGCGTACGGCACGCTGGATGATTTCGACGAACTGGTCGCCGAGGCGCACCAGCGCGGCATTCGCATCGTGCTGGATATGGTGTTCAACCACACCTCAACCCAGCACGCCTGGTTCCGGGAGTCGCTGAACAAAGCGAGCCCGTACCGCCAGTTCTACATCTGGCGCGACGGCACGCCGGAGCAGTACCCCCAAACAACTGGCGCTCCAAGTTTGGCGGCAACGCCTGGCGCTGGCACGCCGAGAGCGGGCAGTACTATCTGCACCTGTTCGCGCCGGAGCAGGCGGATCTCAACTGGGAAAACCCGGCGGTGCGCGCCGAGCTGAAAAAGGTGTGCGAGTTCTGGGCGGATCGCGGCGTCGACGGCTTGCGCCTCGATGTCATTAACCTGATTTCGAAAGATCAGGATTTCCCGAATGACGATCACGACGGGTGACGGTCGCCGCTTCTACACTGACGGCCCGCGCATCCACGAATATCTGCAGGAGATGAGCCGCGACGTCTTTCCCACCGCGCAACCTGATGACGGTGGGCGAGATGTCCTCCACCTCGCTGGAGAACTGCCAGCAGTATGCCGCGCTCGACGGCCGCGAGCTGTCGATGACCTTTAACTTCCACCACCTGAAGGTGGACTACCCCGGCGGCGAAAAATGGACGCAGGCGAAGCCGGACTTCGTGGCGCTGAAAACCCTCTTCCGCCACTGGCAGCAGGGGATGCATAACAACGCCTGGAACGCGCTGTTCTGGTGTAACCACGATCAGCCGCGCATCGTGTCGCGCTTCGGTGACGAAGGAGAATACTGCGCGTTCAGGCCGCGAAAATGCTCGGCGATGGTGCTGCACGGCATGCAGGGCACGCCGTATATCTATCAGGGCGAAGAGCTGGGGATGACCAACCCGCACTTCAGCCGCATCACCGATTACCGCGACGTGGAAAGCCTGAACATGTTCGCCGAACTGCGCGCCAACGGCCGCGAGGCGGATGAACTGCTGGCGATTCTGGCGAGTAAGTCCCGCGATAACGGCCGCACGCCAATGCAGTGGGGCGCCTCGCACAATGCGGGCTTTACCGAGGGCGAGCCGTGGATTGGCGTCTGCGATAACTACCGTGAAATCAACGCTCGCGCGGCGCTCGACGATCCGGATTCCGTGTTCTATACCTACCAGTCGCTGATTAGCCTGCGCAAAACCCTGCCGGTGCTGACGTGGGGGGATTATGAGGATCTCCTGCCGGAACATCCTTCTCTGTGGTGCTACCGCCGCCAGTGGCAGGGACAGACGCTGATCGTTGCGGCGAACCTGAGTAATACGCCTCAGGAATGGCAGGAAGACCTTCTCAGCGGTAAGTTGCAGGTGTTGATGAGTAACTACCCGACACCGCAAACGACGTCGCTGCGTCCGTTTGAAGCCGTCTGGTGGCGACAGTCTTAGACTTATTCTACTAAACGCAAACACTACAGCAGGCATAAGCCTGCTGTTTTTGTTGCATTTTTAGTCAGATTGTGAACGCTTCCATTTACAATCCGCCAGAGCGCCCGTCGTTTGTACTCTCGACTTTTTACTTTGTTCTGAATCAAATAAATCGCAAACATGTTTGATGCAAATCACTATATGTAGCACTTAAAATGCACGCCGACCCAACATCTTGTATTTATCGTCTACTATTCCAACAACAAGACGGCGCTTACGCTGGCCGGAATTGTGGATAACACGAGCTGGGAACGCGGGAAGTCTTTGGCCTGACGCAATGAATAGCTAAGCCATCAGTGCATACTTCTCCACCTCTGTGGATAACCTGTTTTTAAAAATGGAGTGATCATGACACCGCATGTGATGAAACGTGATGGCTGTAAAGTGCCGTTTAAATCAGAGCGCATCCAGGAAGCCATTCTGCGTGCAGCTAAAGCAGCGGGAGTCGATGACGCAGATTACTGCGCCACCGTCGCAGACGTCGTCAGCAGCCAGATGAATGAACGCAGCCAGGTCGATATCAACGAGATCCAGACCGCGGTTGAAAACCAGCTGATGGCCGGGCCTTACAAACAGCTGGCGCGCGCCTACATTGAGTACCGCCACGATCGCGACGTGGCAGCGCGAGAAGCGCGGTCGTCTGAACCAGGAGATCCGCGGCCTGGTCGAGCAGACCAACTCCGCCCTGCTCAATGAAAACGCCAACAAAGACAGTAAAGTGATCCCGACCCAGCGCGATCTGCTGGCCGGTATCGTCGCCAAACACTATGCCCGGCAGCACCTGCTGCCGCGCGACGTGGTGCTGGCGCACGAGCGCGGCGAAATCCACTACCACGATCTCGACTATTCGCCGTTCTTCCCGATGTTCAACTGCATGCTGATCGACCTGAAAGGCATGCTGACCCACGGTTTTAAAATGGGTAACGCCGAGATTGAACCGCCTAAGTCGATCTCCACGGCCACCGCCGTCACCGCGCAGATTATCGCCCAGGTCGCCAGCCATATTTATGGCGGCACCACGATTAACCGCATTGATGAAGTGCTGGCCCCGTTCGTGACGGCAAGCTTCAACAAGCATCGTAAAACGGCCGAAGAGTGGCAGATCCCGGACGCCGACGGCTACGCGCACTCCCGCACCGAGAAAGAGTGCTACGACGCCTTCCAGTCGCTGGAATATGAAGTGAACACGCTGCACACCGCCAACGGCCAGACGCCGTTTGTGACCTTCGGCTTTGGCCTGGGCACCAGCTGGGAATCGCGTCTGATCCAGCAGTCCATTCTGCGCAACCGTATTGCCGGCCTGGGCAAAAACCGCAAAACCGCGGTGTTCCCGAAACTGGTGTTCGCCATCCGCGACGGCCTGAACCACAAGTTTGGCGATCCGAACTACGACATCAAACAGCTGGCGCTGGAGTGCGCGAGCAAGCGCATGTATCCGGACATCCTGAACTACGATCAGGTGGTGAAGGTCACCGGTTCGTTTAAAACGCCAATGGGCTGCCGCAGCTTCCTCGGCGTGTACGAGGATGAAAACGGCGAGCAGATCCACGACGGGCGCAACAACCTCGGCGTGATTAGCCTCAACCTGCCGCGCATCGCGCTGGAAGCGAAAGGCAATGAAGACGCTTTCTGGGCGCTGCTGGACGAGCGCCTGCAGCTGGCGCGTAAGGCGCTGATGACCCGTATTGCCCGTCTGGAAGGGGTCAAAGCCCGCGTCGCGCCGATCCTCTATATGGAAGGGGCCTGCGGCGTGCGCCTGAAGGCGGACGATGACGTGTCCGAGATCTTCAAAAACGGTCGCGCGTCGATTTCGCTGGGCTATATCGGCATTCACGAAACCATCAACGCGCTGTTTGGCGATACGCATATGTACGACAGCGAAGCCCTGCGCGAGAAAGGCATGGCCATCGTCCAGCGCCTGCGCGACGCGGTCGACCAGTGGAAAGAGGAAACCGGCTACGGGTTCAGCCTCTACAGCACGCCGAGCGAGAACCTGTGCGACCGCTTCTGCCGTCTGGACACCGCCGAGTTCGGGGTTGTGGAAGGCGTGACCGACAAAGGGTACTACACCAACAGCTTCCACCTCGACGTGGAGAAAAAGGTGAACCCGTACGACAAGATCGACTTCGAAGCGGCCTATCCGCCGATCGCCAGCGGCGGCTTCATCTGCTACGGCGAGTACCCGAACATTCAGCACAACCTGAAGGCGCTGGAAGACGTGTGGGATTACAGCTATCAGCACGTGCCGTATTACGGGACCAACACGCCGATTGATGAGTGTTACGAGTGCGGCTTTACCGGTGAGTTCGAGTGTACCAGTAAAGGCTTCACCTGCCCGAAATGCGGCAACCACGATGCGGCCCGCGTCTCCGTGACCCGCCGCGTGTGCGGCTATCTCGGCAGCCCGGACGCGCGTCCGTTTAACGCCGGCAAGCAGGAAGAAGTGAAGCGCCGCGTGAAGCATCTGGGGAATGGGCAGATCGGTTAACACCTCCGTTGCCCGGTGAATGGCGTTTACCCGTGCCGGGCACACGGTCAATGAGGCCACCGTAGCTGATTGCCCGATGGCGCTACGCTTATCGGGCCTACGTTTTCTGCCGCTACAATTTTCCGTCTGATGCGTTTCCTCTAAGCAGTTGACGTTGTAGCAAGGCGGCAAACGAGTAAATCCCGGGAAGCTTACTCCAGTAAGTGACCCGGGGGCGCTCGAGGGGCCAACGCAGCTACAGCGCCAAATGCGACGAGGAAAATGCGATGAACTATCACCAGTACTACCCCGTCGACATCGTCAACGGCCCCGGCACCCGCTGCACCCTGTTCGTCTCAGGCTGCGTCCACGAATGCCCCGGCTGCTACAACAAAAGCACCTGGCGGCTGAATTCCGGCATGCCGTTTACCCCGGAGATGGAAGATAAAATCATCACCGACCTGAACGACACGCGCATTCACCGCCAGGGGATTTCGCTCTCCGGCGGCGATCCGCTGCATCCGCAAAACGTGCCGGATATTTTGAAGCTGGTGAAGCGCATTCGCGCCGAGTGCTCCGGCAAAGATATCTGGGTCTGGACAGGCTACAAGCTGGATGAGCTGAATGCCGCCCAGCAAATGGAAGTGGTGGATCTGATTAACGTGCTGGTCGACGGCAAGTTCGTGCAGGATTTAAAAGACCCGGCGCTGATCTGGCGCGGCAGCAGCAACCAGGTTGTGCATCATTTGCGTTGAATACCGCTACAAGCGCTTACAGGCGTGCCGGTAAGCGGCTCAAAAACTCAGTGCGAAGAGATAAAGTCAGAAGCCGGATGCGGCGGCGGGACGGCGAAACTCTGCTGCATTCTCTGCACTTCTTGCGCAGGCGGCAGACCAAACAACCGTTTGAACTCGCGATTAAATTGTGACGGGCTTTCATACCCCACCGCATAGCTGGCTGCGGCAGCCGTCATCTCCTGGCGAACCATCAGCATTCGCGCCGGTGCAGCCGCACGATTGACAACGCATGGCGGCATCGCGTCACGTTGAAATGGCTAGGAAGGGGCAGCCATCCCCGCCTCGTCTGCCAGTTGTCTCAGGCTCAGCGGTTGATGATACGCAGCATGAATATGCCGTAGCACCTTACAAATCCTGCCGAATTGCCCCTGCAGCGCCAGCGCGGAACGCATGGCATGCCCCTGCGCCCCGGTTAATACGCGAAAATAGAGCTCGCGCACCAGCGCTGGCCCAAGGACCGACGCCTCCAGCGGGGAGCTTAGCGCCTCCAGCAACCGCAATACCGATTTCCGCATCCCGCCGTCCATCGGACTGGACATCATACTTTGCGGCGCAGCCGCTGCATGCGTGGCTCCCTGCTGCTCAATATGGAGTAACAACCCTGCCGCGACCTGAAAATCGAGATGCATATAGATAGCCAGCAACGGGTGAGCGGCAGAAGCCTCGGTTTCCATCACAAAAGGCACCGGAACCGAAACGGCCAGATAATGCTGTTCATCATAAAGGTAGAGCTGCTCGCCGAAATAGCCGCGTTTACTGCCCTGGCAGACAATGACAATGCCGGGGTCGTAGAGGACGGGCGTTCTGGCGAGCGGGCGATCGGATCGCAGAATACGGATATCCGCGAGCGCCGTCAGATTGTAGCCCTCCTGCGGAGCCAGTTCTTTCAATAGCGCCACCATTTGCGGCTGGTCGGGGAAATGCATCGTCACACAGTAACTCAGAATTTTAGGCAATGAAAAGAGAATATATGGCCTAAAAAACATCCAGTACAGACAATATTATGCAGCTTCCATTTTTCATGGGAGTACGACAATGTCCGCAGAAAAAATTGTTTTTATTACCGGTGTCAGCAGCGGTTTTGGCCGTGCGCTGGCGCAGGAAGCGCTGGCCGCAGGCTATCGCGTGATCGGTACGGTGCGCAATACAGAGGCAAAACACGCGTTTGAGGCGCTGTCATCCGGCCGCGCTTACGGGCGCATCCTGGATATCACGGATTTCTCCGCGATCGACAGTGTCATTGCCGAAGCGCAAACCAGCGTGGGGCCAATTGATGTGCTGGTGAATAACGCGGGTTACGGTCATGAAGGAGTGATGGAGGAGTTATCGCTGGACGCCCTGCGCCACCAGTTTGAGGTTAACGTGTTCGGCGCCGTCGCCATGATGAAAGCGGTACTTCCAGGCATGCGCCAACGGCGTCGCGGGCACATCATCAACATCACCTCAATGGGGGGATTTATTACTATGCCGGGCATTACTTACTACTGCGGCAGCAAATTTGCGCTGGAGGGGATTTCCGACGCGCTGGGCAAAGAGGTGCAGCCGTTTGGCATTTTTGTTACCGCCGTCGCGCCCGGTTCGTTTCGTACTGAATGGGCGGGCCGTTCGATGATCCGTTCGCCCCGCTCGATTGCCGATTACGATGCGATTTTCGATCCTATTCGCAAAGCGCGCGAGGAGAAAAGCGGCAAGCAACTGGGCGATACAGCAAAAGCCGCCCGCGCGATGCTGGCCATTATGCAAAGCGCTACGCCGCCTGCCCACCTGCTGTTAGGTAGCGATGCGCTCACGCTGGTGCGGGAGAAACTGGCGACGCTGACAATAGAAATCAATGCCTGGGAGAGCGTGACACGTTCCACCGACGGGTAACCTCCTAACCAACCGGGTAGCCACTACCCGGTTGTCTCAAAACCGGCTCAAACTCTCCATCGCCACCGCCTTAGAACGCGGCGAAATTGGCGCAGCCACAGAGCCGTGACATCTGCGCGCTCGCGCAGGAAGGTGACGAAAATATCGTAAATCGCCATCGCCTCTTCGTATTCGCTTTTGCTGATGGCAAGCAGGAAGATGACGTGCGCGGTTTCGTCGCCCCACTGAACGCCGTGCGGGGCGAGCACGGTGTAGACCACCGTTTTTTGCGCCAGCAGGCCCAGGGAGTGCGGCAGCGCGATGCCGTCGCCGAGCATGGTGCTGACGATCGCTTCACGCTCCACCACCGAATCCAGAAACTCCGCGCCGACAAAGCCTTCGGCCTCAAGCTGTTCACACAGCTCGCGGAACAGCGTCTGCTGATCGATCGGCTTGTCGATAATGCGGAAATGGGCCGCGTCGAAGTATTTATCCAGCATCCACGGGCGGGTGCGGTCCACCAGCACCAGTTTGCCAATCTGCTCTAACTGATAGTCGGTCGGGAATGGGGCGATCGTCACCACCGGTTTTGACTTTTCGCTGACGCGGGCGGTGGCGATCACAAAGTCTTCGCCAATCGTTTCCGCCAGCTCGTACTCGCGCAGGGTGAGCGTGCGCGTGACCTCAATCTGCGGGTATTTACGCTGCAGCACCGCCTCAATCATGCGCACCATCGCATTACCGGCGTCGCACACCAGCAGCACGCGCGGCTGGCGCTGGTAGCCAATGTTGTAGTGGCGCTCCAGCCCGACGCCAATATGCAGCACCAGGAAGCCAATCTCGTTTTCGCTGATCACATACGGCGTGTATTTGCCCCAGCTCGACACCGCCGCCAGCGTCATGTCCCACGCCATCGGGTAGTGCTGCTTGATGTTATCCAGCAGCGGGTTGGGGATCATGATTTGATACCGCACGCGGGTGATCATGGTTTTAATGTGCGTCAGCAGATCCGCGTGCAGCTGCGCGTCGCTAAGCAGGTTGTAGTTATAGTGGGTGTTGATGTAGCGCAGGATGTAGTTGACCAGCGCTTCGTCGTCATCGGCGTTAATGGCGCTCGGCGCAATCTCCTGCATCTGCCGCGCCGCAATGTGCACGCACAGCCAGCTCTCCTCCGACGGTGAAAGCGTTTTGCCCGCCAGCTGCTGGATGGTCACCGCGATATCCTTCGCCGCCTCGCGCACGTTCTCTTCCACGTCTTCGGCATGGAATTCCGGCAGCGGATAACCTTCGCTGATGCGACGCACCGACACCGCGCAGTACAGGCGCAGGAACAGCTCGCCTTCATCGGTCAGGCGGATGTGGTGACGCGTCAAGGCGTCGTGCAGCACCGGCACCATCTGCTCCGCCACGCCCGCATTCAGCGCCACGTCGGTCACCAGCGGGTTCAGGCTGTCCTGCTGCGCCAGCTCCCAGAGCAGATCGGTCAGGCAGGCGCGGGTCGACATCTCGCTGCCAAACAGCTTCATGCCGTGGCGCGGACGGGTTTCCAGCGTCAGGTTATAACGGGGAAACCACTCGCGCACTTCCGCCATGTCGCTTTGCAGCGTGGCGCGGCTGACGAACCACTCGTCCGCCAGATCCTCCAGCTTAAGGGAAAACGCCGAGGTCAGAAAACGCACCACCAGATAATGCACGCGCTCCGGCCCGGTGCGGGGAATACGCAGCGCGCGCGGGTGGGATGCCTGCAAGCTGCTGATAGCGCTCGGCATCATCAATTTTGAGCTGATAGCCGTTGCCCCGGCTCAAGATAAACTGCGCGCCGTGGCTGGCCAGCAGCGCGTTCAGGGCGGTGATATCGGCACGGACGGTTCGCGTGGAGACCGACAGCCGCTGCGCCAGCTCGTCCTGCGGCAGCGTCTCGTTTTGCAACAGCATCGAAACAGTTGCGCTAAACGTTGGTTCGGAAATCGCACGTCGGTGTCCTCTAACAGCTTAAGGGGAAATGACCATCTGGGATGGGCTGCCGACCGGGGTATAGTCCGGCTCGAAGCTCAATTTCCCGTCCTGCGCCACGCGGAAACGGGTAATGTTGTCGCTGCGCTGGTTCATGACGTACAGCCAGCGCCCCTGCTTATCGAGCGTCAGGGTGCGCGGATAATCGCCACGCGTCCAGACGTCATCCTGATGCGTCAGCGTGCCCTCCGCTGTTACGGTAAAGTGCCCGATGCTGTTATGCAAACGGTTAGCCACATACAGCTGTTTGCCATCGGCGCTTAATGCCAGCCCGGCAGCAAAGCTGGTGCCTTTGTAACCTTCCGGCAGGGCAGAAACCGTTTTGCCCTCTTTCAGGGTGCCGTTGGCGTTCAGCGTGTAATACCGGGTGAGCGTAGACGCCTCTTCGTTAATCAGCCACAGGGCATCGCCCTTTGGCGTAAAGACAAAGTGGCGCGGCCCGGCGCCTTTTGAGGAGGCGCTGATAAACGGTGGATCGTTCGGCGTCAGCTTTCCAGTCTGCGATCGTCAAAACGGTACTGATAGATGCGATCCAGCCCCAGATCGGTGGAAAAGACGTATTTCCCGCGCGGATCGGCGGCGATCATGTGCGCATGGGGGCCGTTATGATCGCTGATGGCAAAGCTGCCCTCCACGGCAGCTTCGGGCTTCGCCGCGCCCGGTTCGCCTTGATCCTGATGTTTGTCCGTGGCTTCACCCAGGCTGCCGTCTGCGTTGACCGGCAAAACGGCAATCGAACCGCTGACATAGTTCGCCACCAGCAGATGCTGGCCGTTCGGCGTCAGGGAGAGATACACCGGCCCGGCACCGCCGGAGGACACCTGATTCAGCTCGCTTGCAATGCACCGTTATCGCCGACGCGCAGCGCCTGCACCACGCCCTGCTCCACTTCGCTTGCCAGATACAGCGTTTTGCCGTCCTGCGAAAGGGTCAGCTGCGCCGCATTCGGCAGCTTGCTCACCAGCGTTTTATTGCCCAGCGCGCCGGTTTGCGGGTCAACGGTAAAGCGGTACAACCCTTCGCCGTTGGGGTTGTAGGTACCCACCCAGGCGTATTGCGTCTGGGCGATAGCGGCGGTGGCCAGCATTGAGAGTGAAGCGACAAGCAGAGGACGGGCAGTGTGCATGGTGGCTCCTTTATAGGTGTGAGTTTCCCTCCCACAGGTTGCGGGAGGGCAGAATGTTTACTTCACCAACGCTTCTTCGTCATCGCCAGCAACTGGTACGCACATCTTCCGGACGCGTATCACCGCTGGCTTTGTCGATAATCGAGCTGTAGATATGCGGGATGATTTTGCTCACGCCCGCGTCGAGGGCGATCTGCAGGATCTCCTCATAGTTTTCCAGATCGATACCTCCGGTCGGCTCCAGCCAGAAGTCGTGGCGGGCACAGGCTTCCGCCACCGCCTGGTACTCGTCACGGCACTTCAGGCCGCCCATCGGGAAGTATTTGATCGAGCTGCCGCCGAAATCTTTCAGCAGGGCAATCGCGGTTTCCACCGGCACGATGCCGTCCGGCGCCTGGCTGCTCAGCGGGCCGGTGGAGATTTTCACCAATCCCGACGGTGCCGGTCGGCGAGACCAGACCGTTAACCACGGAGTCGTTCTGCCCCAGCAGCGCGCGGCTGGTAGCCACGCCGGTAAACACCTGGTTGACGTGCTGCGGCTGCACCTGGCGGGAGATCTCGCTCACCATCGCCGACTGGTTCGGATCGCCCGCGCCCAGGCCAACGGAGAGCGCGTTATCAATCAGCGCCGCGTAGTCGCGCATATCCGCCACCGCCGTCGCCACGTCCGGGTAATTTTTGGAGAGCACGCCCACCAGCACGTGACCTTCCGCCGCCTCGTAGATGGCGCTGGCGTTGGCTTTGCTTCCCGCCAGCACGTTCAGGCAGACGCGGTCACGGTAAAAGTTGGGGGTCAGTTTCATGCGTTTTTCTCCTGTCCTAATACTTCGCTAATGCGGCGGTACACGATGTTCAGCTGGTCAGCATTCACGCTGCGCACATCCGCTTCGATAATCCCTTCGTTGGCCTTGTAGCCACGGAAGTAAATGGCGTATTCGCCCTGCTTCAGCTTCGCCACCAGGTCGCCCGTGCCGACGCCGGTTGCGGCTTCGTCAAACTTAATCTCGGTGCGGGCGATGTCGCGTCCGGCGCTGTCCCAGACCACGCGCGCGGTCACGCCGTTCAGGGTGTTGAGCGCGTCGATAAACGGCGTCATCTTCGCCACCATCTCGGCCCCGCTCTCTTTGCGGGCGCCGTCAGATAGTGTTCGATGGCGCAGGTCAGGCCAAGAATGCCCTCTTTGCCCACCTTCATGGCGCGGCCAATGCCCGCCGTCTGGCGTTTCACCCACTCAACGTACTGGGTTTTGCCGATCACCAGCCCGCTGGTTGGCCCTTCGATCGCCTTCGCGCCGCTGTAGATCACCAGATCGGCCCCGGAGCGGTAGTAGCACTGCAGATCTTCTTCCGCCGCGGCATCGACGATCAGCGGCAGGTCATGTTTACGCGCCACCACCGCCGCCTGCTCGACGCTGAGCATGCTTTTCTGCACGCAGTGGTGCGATTTGATGTAGAGGATCGCGGCCGTGCGCGGCGTGATCGCCGCCGCCAGCTGATCGGCGGAGCATTCGTTGGCGTAGCCCGCCTCCACCACCTTGCCGCCGCCCAGCGCCACCATGGTGCCCACCGGCGCGCCAAAGTTCACGTTGTGGCCTTTCGGCAGGACGATTTCGTTGTTCTCAATCGGCGTAACGTGCAGATTTTCCAGCAGCCAGTCGCTGTCTTTGACCAGCACCGCCGCCACGGACTGGGCAATGCCCGCCGACGCGCAGGAGACAACCGTCGCCCCTTCCACGTCCAGCAGCTTCGCGATGTATTCCCCGGTTTTGTTGACCAGATCCTTCATCTCGAAATAGTGATTCATGCCGCCAACGCAGCCTCTACCACCTCCGGGCGCGGCGTGGAAACGCCCAGCGCCGTCATGCGGCCGGAGGTGTTGATCACCTGCTTTAAATGGTACTTCTCATAAATCGAAGGCATGTTCCGCGCTCCCTTGTTCGGTCAGATAGCCCTTGCCCGCGCGGATCGCGGCCAGCGGCACCAGAAAGTGTTCAGCCTGCAGGCTGTCGTTTTCCGCATCCGTCAGCACCGTCGGCTGACGCTTGAGGTCAAAAATAGCGTCAGGTCGGCGTCGAGACCCGGCTGAAGCCGCCCTTTGCGCGTCAGGCGCAGGCCGTCGGCGGCGTTCGCCGTCACGCAGGCAATCACCTGCGGCAGCGACATGCCGATGGCGAGGAATTTCGACATCACGCTTGCCAGCGAGCCTACCGGGCCGTTGATGCGGTTGCGGCAGTAGATATCGGAGCTGATGGTGTGCGGCAGAATGCCCATCGCGATGGCCCGTCTCGCCACCTCAAAGCTGAAGCTCGCGGTGCCGTGCCCCACATCCAGACGCACGCCGCGCGCAAGGGCAGCGCGCCATGGAGGCGCGCAGCTCGCCCGCCGGCGTCAGAATGCGGTTCGGTTTGCCGTTATAGCAGTGGGTAATGATGTCGCCGGAGGTCAGCAGCTCGGCGATTTCGTCGAGGTTCGGCGGGTTGTTGCCGATGTGCACCATCAGCGGCAGGTCGCCGTTCTCTTTCTGAATCGCTTTCGCGCGCTCCAGCGGCGTGATGCCGTTTTCACCGACCACGCTGCTGCTCATGCGCGCCTTCAGGCCGACGATAAAATCAGGGTGGCGCTTCACCGCCTCCTGCACCGCGTCGGCGTCAATATTGGCCATGTTGGCCAGCTCGTTCTGGGCAATCAGCCCCACGCGGGAGATGTTCAGCAGGGCAAACACCTCGGTGGAGGCCTTGCGGGTGATGTCATAGAAATCGTCCACGTCGTCGGCGCCGGTGCTGCCCGCGTCCACCACGGTGGTGACGCCGGTGGCAACGCCCACGCTGTCCGGTTCGTCGTGGTAAATCGGGGAATTCGGGTAGCAGTGTACGTGGGAGTCAATCCAGCCTGCGCTGACGAACACTTCGCCGTTCAGCTCAACCGTTTTAAGCGCCGGGCGCGTTAATCTCGCCCAGCGCGGCGATTTTCCCGGCCTGAATGGCGATATCGGTCAGGGTATCGTCGGCCAGGCGCGCACGGCGCAGGAGTAAATCAAACATGAGGATCTCCTGTAATAAGGCGGGCGCCGCAGCGCCCGCGGGTATCAAAGGGCGACCGGGAAGAGCGAGCCCAGCAGCATCGCGCCGAGGATCGCGCCACCGGTAATCGGCTTCTGCCAGATGTAGAACAGCAGCGCACCCACCAGCGAACCGACGCCGATAGGAATGGAGGCGGTCATGGCGCTGAGGATAATCAGCGGCCCGAGGAAGCGGCCGGAGGCGTTGCCCGCGCCCATCATCACGTCTGCGCCGTAGGTGGAGTTGCTCTGGTTGATGGTGAACTTACGCGCCAGGATGATGACGTAGCCAATCGCCAGACCAATCACCAGGCCGGTGGTCAGCGAGGCAACGAAGTTGGCCACCGGGAACATGATCCCCGCGCCCAGCAGCAGCGCCGGAACGCCGAGGCCGACGCCGGTCTGGATCGCGCCGCCGATGTCGAGAATACCGACCAGCGACCCTTCGATAATGCGGGCGAACAGGAAGCTGGCGCCAAACGCCGCCACCGCGCCGTAAACGCCGGTATCCATGCCCGCCCGCAGCATCGCCACGAAGGCCACTTCGTTAAACGCGCCGATGCCGTAGAGGTAGTACATGTGCGTCCCGGCGAACACGCCGGAGGAGAGCAGGCCAACAAAGATCGGGAACGACCAGTCGGCATACCAAAACCCTTTATTCTGTTCCATTTCGAGGCTCCTGTTATTTACCGCTGAGCGAGTTGTGGATCAGGTCCAGCCAGTTCGGCACGGTCAGATGGAAGGATTCGATCATCTTCATGTCGAAGCCGCGGAAGAAGCCGCTCAGCACGAAGAGCAGCGACAATCGCCGCCATCATCACTTTGGTGACGTGGTTCCAGCCGCTCTCTTCCACGCCTTTACCGATCAGAATGCCCAGCACCAGGCCCGGTACGGCGTTGCCCATAATCAGCTGCGCCGCGCCGCCAAAGATGGTGGCCCAGAAGCCCGATTTTTTACCCGCGTCGATGGCCGCCAGCCAGAAGATCACCGGCATCACGGTGTTCACCAGCAGGTTGGCCGCCGGCACCAGCACCTTCACGGCGGTGACCTGCAAGGCAGCCGGAACGGAGGAGGCGGTCAGGTTAAGGAAGGTCACGACGATCATGCCGATCACGCCGCAGGCAATCGCCATCTTTTGCGGGGATCGTGCAGCGTTTCGCCGACGTTACGGTTTTTGATCATCAGCGCCGCCGCGCCCCAGTTCGGGATGATGCGGTGGTCAACGTCCTGGGTGAAAGCACCCGCCGCCACGGAAGAGGCCCAGGCGTTAAAGAAGAAGCCTAACCCGAAGGAGAAGTGGGACGCCGGATCCCCTTCGCAGGAGTTCAGTTCGCCCAACGTACGAAACGCGCCCATACCCTGAGTGGTAGGCGCATGGAACATGCGTGCAGCCCCCGCGCCCACACCGACGCCAACCAGGCCGCCAATGATGAGCGATTTTATTAATATGATTAAGAACATCAGTCTGCCCTCTTCTACCCAGCGGAGGTGATTCACCGGGTATGCGTTGAGTTATTTCGTGACGAAATCCACCTTGTCGAGATTGATGGCGGTCACGTTGACGGTCACATCCAGCTCCACGCTGTAGGTCCGTCTTTCCCGGCGCAGAAAGAAGAACAAAAACGCCTCTTTACGCACCGCTTCCTGCGCCTGAACGACCTGCACATCCTGTGGCTCAATACGCAGTAAAATATGCGGTGAGGCTTTCATCACCGCGGCCTGAACGTGGTTGAGCGCATCGGCAAAGGCGCGCGCTTTGGCGTCGCCTTTTCCCTTCACCCTCACCGTGGTGGTGAACTGTTCTTTCATGCTTATGCGCCGTATTTTTTCTGCCACGCCTGCACCAGACGCTCGCCCAGCTCTTCTTTATCCATAAAGCCAAAGCCCAGCACGTTGCAGCCTTCGTTGATGGCGGTCACGCCCTCTTCCACGGAACGCATGCCGTATTTGGCTTTGTAGCCATATTTGGTCTGCGCGGTGATGGCACCCGCGCCGCCGCTGCCGCAAAAGGAGATGCCGAAGGTGGCGTTTTCCGCTTTCATCACGTCGCCCAGCTTCATGTCCGCCGCCACGCCCGGCACGACCACCGCGCGTCCACCTGCTTTTTCCACACCAGCTGCCACTTTCTGACCTTTACCCAGACGATCGCCAATCACTACGGTAATCTGTTCCATGTGTTGCTCCTCAAAGGTTGTCTTTTGCCACTTCGAAGTGAACGGAGAGCAGCCAGGCTTCTTCATCAGGAAGATTGCCAAACTGCGCGACCACTTCACGGGCCAGGTGCATTGAATCCGGCGAAATTTCGTCAAACAGCTCTGCTTCCACCTCCGGCAGCGGCTCGCCGGTCACGGACCGGTGCGCCATGGCGCGCACGTGGGAGGTGAGCATCTGCTCCTGTACCGCATTGGGGATGATGCCGTGATTCCGCTCAGCAGGGCATAGACCTGCTGCAGCATGCTGCCCGGCAAGGTGAGGCTGTTTGCTCCGCCTGTTCCCCAACGTCGTTCATTACCGCTCCGTTAATCACTGGTCTTACCCCGTTAATGGCTCTTGAGATAAAACTAACGTTGGGGGTTACGAGTTTGTAGCGAGTTGTTTTCCACTTCGAAGTGGAAAGGCGAAAAGGCGCTAGTGATCTGTGCCACATAAATCGTCAGGGAAGAGATATATCACTGCGCAGGCATCACAGATTGACGCAAAAGAAGCGGAAAAACGTCCCTCATGGAGCAGAAAAAAACGCGGAAGCCGAAGGGAAAAGCGTGAGCACAATAAGGTTTTCTTATTGCTGATCCGCCTTCAGTTCACGCAGAAGATGATCGGTGAAAGAGGCGACCAGTGGTTGCAGCGGACGGCCAGGCAAACGCAGCAGATGCATCGGTCTTGGCGGCGGCAGCCACTCTGGCAGCACTCTGCACAGCCGACCAGCGTCAATGTCCCGTTGCAGCGTGATAAAAGCATGCTGCACAATCCCCAGCCCGCTGAGCGCCGCCTGGCGCAACGCCTCACCGGAGTCGACCATCAGCCGGGGCGCGATCGCAATCTCCTGCGTGCCGGATGGCCCTTCCAGTTGCCAGCGATGATCCGAGCGCCACTGGCTGAAGCTGACGCAGTGATGGTGCTTTAGCTCGTCCGGCGAACCGGGCACACCGTGGCGAGCCAGATAGTCCGGCGAGGCTGCAAGTAACATGCGATACGGCGGAAGGGGAATGGCAACGCTACCGTCATCGTTAATGGCACCAATCCGAATCGCCAACTGAAAGCGCTCTTCAATCAGCGAGACTTTACGGTCGCTGAGCACCATCTCCGCATTCACGCCCGGATAATGCTGCAAAAAACGCGACAGGATCGGCGTCAGCACCCGATTCCCCCAGGCAACCGGCGCGCTGATGCGCAGCAACCCGGCGACATTTTCATACAACTCGCTTGCCAGCCCATCCGCGTCACGCACCGTGGCAAGAATTTGCAGCCCATACTGGTAGAAACGCTGGCCCGCATCCGTTAACCCCTGGCGCCGCGTGGTGCGATGCAGCAACTGACAGCCCGTTCGTAGCTCCAGCTCGCGCACGTGTTTGCCCACCATCGCGGGCGTGATCCCCAGCGTTTCTGCCGCCGCCGTAAAGCTGCCGCGGGTCACCGTCGTGACAAACGATTCAACGCATTTCAAATAATCCATTTTTCGCCATTCCAAATTTTTAGTATCAAATGAAGATAATAAACCCGCATTTATCCTCGTATAGCGGCAAGAAATAATAATGTGGTTATCATCTGCGGGATTTTTTCATGATGCAATCGCTGGTTTTTGATCAATTTGGTTCCCCCGAAGTGCTGTGGTTGCGCACCAGCCCTGCGCCGGAACCGGGCGAAGGCGAACTGTTGGTGGAGGTTTCCGCCGCCGGGCTGAACTTTGCCGATATCTATCGTCGCCAGGGGCGTTATCCGCTGGCGGGAACGGCGCCGTGGGTTGCCGGTTACGAAGGCGCGGGGCGCGTGCTCAATGTCGGCGGCGGCGTGGAAGGCTGGCAGGTGGGCGATCGCGTCGGCTTTGCCGATGTTCCGCTGGCGCATGCCAGCCATATTCTGGTGCCGCAGGATCATGCTATTCGCCTGAGTGACTGGATTTCGGAAGCGGAAGCCGCATCGATATTGTTACAGGGCTTAACGGCGGATTATCTGTTGCATGACATCTTACTTGTTGAACCGGGCATGCATGTTGCGGTGCTGGCGGCAGCGGGCGGTGTTGGCAATCTGCTGACGCAAATGCTGGTGGCGCGCGGTGTGCATGTTTTCGCTGTCGCCTCCAGTAAAAGCAAACAGGCCGCCTGCCTGAACAATGGTGCCGAGGTCGCGACCGATTATTACGGCTGGTCAGAACAGGTACGCGCCTGGCATTCATCAGGCTGCGATATCGTTTTTGATTCGGTGGGCAGCACGCTGCTGGAAAGTCTGCAGAGCCTGAAAGATGGCGGCCGGGTGGTGCTCTTTGGTATGTCTGGTGGTAAGATCCCGGCCTTTGATCCAACCGGATTGCTACTGAAATCCGCCGGCGTTATCGGCGCCGATCTCTGGACGTACCTTACCTCGCAACAAGAAAGACAGCGCCGCGCCGATAGGCTGTTTGCGCTGTTGAAAGCCGGGGATATCACGTTGCCCACGGTGACATCATTTCCGCTGTCCCGCGGTAAAGAGGCGCATAGCCTGCTGGAGAACCGGTTGTTTAGCGGCAAGGTAATGTTGATTCCGTAATCGGCGGGATCAACATACCGGATGGCGGCTTCGCTCCAGGGAATGGGCGCTCTGCGATAAACATTATGCTGTCGCAGGCGCCAGCCTGCGCGATAACGCAATCCCGACATAAAACAGCGCAAAACAGAATACGCTCACCAGTATCAACACGACGGGTACGTCCGTTGGAGGCATAAACGCAAGCAGCACGCCTGTCACTGCCGGATTTACCGCTCCGCCAAGGCTGCCCATGTTCTGAAATGAGAAATAAAAGGCTCTCTCTGCAGGTGGCGCAATCTGGTCAATGACCCGATATTGCAACGGGGCAAAAATAATCTCGCCGAACGAGAAAAAAAACATTCCCGCGATCCAGACAACCCGGCTTTCACCGGCGGCGCTGAAGATAAATAACCCCACTACCAGGCATATTGTCCCTGCCAGGAATCCCATGGCGAATGAGTACTTACTCATGAGATTGCCGGTAAGGTACTGGAGCAACACAACCGTAATCGCGTTGGTGGTAATCAGAACAGAGACAATATTCCCCACGGTTACCGCATCATGATTCACCATCAGAATTTGTGAAATACAACTGGCAAACCGCTCAAACACGAAAGAGGCAAGGAAAATAGCCAGCGTGAAAACCAAAAGAATAATAAGCCGCTGTTTATCACGCGCGGATGTATGCAATGAAGGAGACGCCGCGGCTAACGGTTGTGTTCTCATCGTCAAACCCGCCGTCGCGACAATGGCCAGCATGCCCAGGATGGCAGATAAAAGAAAAGGGAAATAGACATGATTTCCCACCAGCCAGGCGCCGATTAATGGCCCAACCATCCAGCCGATGTTGATAAACGTATAGTTCAGGGAAAAAACGCGGGTTTTCCCCTCATCACTGAAATGGTCAGAAATAAAGCACTTAATGATCGTGGAATATAATGCGTAGCAGCAGGTTATCAACGTAAAGCAGATAACAAAAACAGCCGCAGAGTAGAAATACCCGAGAATTAAAAATGAGAAGGAAAAAATAAGCAGCGATAATGTCAATAATAATTAATGGCTGAAAAGGTTAGCCAACTTTCCACTGACGATACTCAATAAAATCCCGACAACAATGGCCAGTGTGAGTATGTTGCCGGTATTAAGGATAGACATTCCCAACTGGTTATGTAAAAACAGCGGCAAAAACGGGAGAGTCACGCCTCTCCCGACTGTCGCAATAAAAGACCCAGTTACCAGCATTGCAATATTACGTCTGCCGGTGAGCGGATAATCTATGGCATTTTCTTTAATCAATGGAGTAACTCCAGTTCCATCTCCTGTTGAACCTGCGCAAAAAAACCGCACAGATCGTTTTCCAGCATCTGATGGTTCGGATAAATAACCTGTTCGTTCAATGGCACGCCGGAATGAATATCAGCAAGCCAGCGGAAGATATGGTTTCCAGAGACATTGTTATAAAGGACAGGCATATAGCCACCCATAATTCTCGGGTTAACTTCGACAAGCACCGGTCCTGATTTCATCAGGATCAATTCAATATCGATCCTCCGGGGTTGAATGATTCCAGCTTGACATAAAGATGAGAATTGAACTGCCGGCCTTTAAGAATCTCTATCAATGGCGTATTGCCAATTGAATCCGTGATATCACCTGTCAAGGTAAACCACAAAGCACAAAAAAAACAGCCAGCCTTATAAGGCTATGCCCCATATAAAACAGCAAAAACAGACAAAGTCAAAAACACAATTGTATAATATATTTTCATAGAGTTACAGTGAAATCACTTATAGACAACAAATGATAACAGTGACAATCAGATAAAAATCAGAATGTATTTTTATAACCGTGCAAAAAGACAGGATATTCAACCAGACAGAGTCTGGTGAATAATTTTATGCACATGGATACAGCGAAATAAGCAACGCAGAGATCCCCAGGAATTATCCAACTGATTGGCATTGGATAACACGCATTAAAATAAGGCAAATAATCTTCACCCATGGTACTGCATAAGTAATATTCCGGTGTGTTTTCTGGAATATTTCGGATAACGGTTTTTAATATGCCAGAAAAGCAAGCTACCAAATTTGGTCATTATTGGCTAAATACGGAAACGCGCAGGGAGAGGATAAAAACGTCTCTGTGAAGAGGATAAGGGGGAAACCGCTATCTCCCCCCGAGTAATGCTTTATACGTACTGCTCAAAGCCGATTAACGGTACTTCTTGTGATAGGTGTTGCGCGTGTCAGCAAACCCTTTCGCTGCCGCCTGCGCTTCTTTCACTTTGCCTTCGTTGGCCAGCTTCAGCGCACCGTCAATTTGACCCACCAGGATATCAAAACCGTGGCGGAAATCTTTCATCTCGGCACTGTCCGGCGCTTTGCCTTCCAGCTTCGGCGGTGTGGCTTTTTGTGCATCCAGCGCAGCGGTACGCATTTTGGTTAACGCATCTTTCATTTCGGTGGCGTCACTGGTTTTCTGCACCACTTTGAGATTTTCGTTGAGGGTATCCATATCATCACCGAGATCGGCGGCAAACACCGTCGAACCGACAAACAATGACGACACAGCAAGGATCGCTAACAGATTTTTACGCATTGCTCACTTCCTTTTTTATTATTCACGCTTAAGGCGCACTGCTTTGCGCCACGGAGTAATGTTATTGTCCGGCGATTTTCATTTCCGGTAACAACACAGAACCACACTGAATGTTGCTGCGCTGTTCAATATCGTTACCGACGGTAACGATATTGCGCCACATGTCTTTCAGGTTGCCGGCGATGGTAATTTCGCTCACCGGATACTGAATTTCACCGTTTTCCACCCAGAAACCGGCCGCGCCGCGCGAGTAATCGCCGGTGATGCCGCTCACGCCCTGGCCCATCAGTTCGGTCACCACCAGACCGGTGCCCATCTCTTTCAGCATCTGCTCAAAGCTCAGGCCCCGCCCGGCAATGCGCCAGTTGTGAATACCGCCAGCGTGGCCGGTGCTTTTCAGCCCCAGCTTGCGCGCGGAGTAGTTGGTCAGCAGCCACTGCATCAATACGCCGTCTTTGATGATATCGCGGCGTTCGGTACGCACGCCTTCGCTGTCGAACGGCGTCGAGGCCAGCCCTTTCAGCAGGTGCGGATGCTCTTCAATGGTCAGCCATTCCGGCAGGATCTGCTTGCCCAGCGAGTCGAGCAGGAAGGTCGATTTACGGTAAACCGCGCCGCCCGCAATCGCGCCCACCAGATGACCAAACAGCCCGGTTGCCACTTCATGACCGAAAATTACCGGCGCTTTCATGGTCGGCAGCTTACGCGGCGACAGGCGCGACAGCGTGCGCTCAGCGCACTCATCGCCGACCCACTCCGGCGTTTTCAGATCGCTGATAGCACGGCCAATGGTGTAGGCGTAATCGCGCTCCATGTCGCCGTTCTCTTCGGCAATGACGCAGCTGGACAGCGAATGGCGGGTGGAGCAGTAGCTTTGCAGCATGCCGTGGCTGTTGCCGAAGACTTTGATGCCGTAGTGGCTGTTGAAGCTGCCGCCTTCGGTATTGGTGATGCGCTTGTCCGCCTTCAGCGCGGCCTGCTCGGCACGCGCCGCCCATTCAATCGCCTCGTCCGGCGTCACTTCCGCCGGGTGGAAAAGATCGAGATCCGGCGCGTCGAACGCCAGCAGCTCTTTGTCCGCCACGCCGGCGTAAGGATCCGGCGAGGTGTAGCGGGCGATATCCAGCGCGGCCTGCACCGTACGGGCGATGGCATCCGGGCTGAGATCGGTGGATGACGCGCTGCCTTTGCGGTTCTGGTGATAAACGGTGATCCCCAGCGCGCCGTCGCTGTTAAATTCTACATTCTCCACTTCACCGTAGCGGGTGCTGACGCTGATGCCGGTGGTTTTGCTGACCGCCACTTCCGCACCGTCCGCTTTCCCGGAGGCCAGCTCCAGCGCTGTGGAAACGGCTTCTTCCAGCGTCTTGCGCTGTTCTGCAACTTGTGTGATTACTTTCATCGCCAATGCCATAATGTAAGGGAGAGTAATCTTTGAAGTCTAACAGAGAACCGTTTTTCAGTGCGCGCCTTAACTGGTAACATTAGCCTCTTTTTTTAAGGAGCCTGAGATGACAAAGCAGCCCGAAGACTGGCTCGACGACGTGCCCGGTGATGATATTGAAGACGAAGATGATGAGATCATCTGGGTCAGTAAAAGTGAAATTAAACGCGATGCCGAAGAGTTAAAGCAGCTTGGCGCGGAAATGGTAGATCTGGGGAAAAACGCGCTGGATAAGCTCCCGCTCGACCAGGATCTGCGTGACGCCATTGAACTGGCGCAGCGCATCAAAAAAGAGGGCCGCCGCCGCCAGCTTCAGCTGATCGGGAAACTGCTGCGTCAACGCGACGTCGAACCGATCCGCCAGGCGCTGGACAAGCTGAAAAACCGCCACAACCAGCAGGTTGCGCTGTTCCATAAGCTGGAGCAGCTCCGCGATCGTCTGATCGAAGAGGGCGATGATGCGGTGCCGGATGTGCTGAACCTGTGGCCGGACGCCGATCGCCAGCAGCTGCGTTCGCTTGATCCGCAACGCGCAGAAAGAGAAAGAAGGGAACAAACCGCCAAAATCCGCGCGGCTGATTTTCCAGTATCTGCGCGAACTGGCCGAAACCAGCGAGCAGTAATCGCCCGATAATCCCCCTCTCCGCCAGGAGAGGGATTTTTCCCCGCTTTTTTATCGCCTTTATAAATAACGCCCGTTTAGCTGAATCGTTAAAGCTAAAATCATCACCGGTCACAAATTTACTACCGTTATACGTTTCATTGCTCTCATAAATGGGATCAATATTCGCTTTTCATACATCATTCTGCGCTGTTTTTCACCAGATGAATCGGATCACATTTTATCCACTGCGCAAAACGTAGATTTTCGCTGTGGTGACGATAATCGATTCAGCTAAAAAGGATGGAATGATGAAAAAGAGAGTAATACTTTCCGCTCTGGCACTGCTTATCTCTGGCCCTGCGATGGCGAAAACCTGGGTGCTGACAAGTGCTGAAGGCGGAACAGAACAAGGAAACTGGCGAATCACCAGCGATCAGCTGAACATCAAAGATCAGCAGTTCAGCATTGAGCAGGTGGTACTGCACGGCGGCAAGCAGGAAGGCAGTAAAGTCATCAAACTGAGCAGCAAAAACGGCCTCACCATTGCCCTTAGCCCGACGCGCGGCATGAATTTGCTTTACGCCGACGGTTTTGGCGTACATCTGGGCTGGAATTCGCCGGTTAAAGAGGTAGTCAACCCGGCATTTATTAACCTCGAAAGCCGCAACGGACTGGGCTGGCTGGAAGGTTTCAACGAGATGGTGGTGCGCTGCGGTTATGAATGGACCGGTCATCCGGTCACCGCTGACGGGCAAATTTATACCCTGCACGGCAAAGCGGGCAACACGCCGGCCTCCCAGGTTGCGGTGGAGGTCAGCGAAACAGCGCCTTATGAAATCCGTATTCGCGGGCTGGTAAAAGAGAGCGCATTCAAAAAAGCCGATCTGCAAACGCAGACCGAACTGCGCTATATTCCCGGCAGCAACAGTTTCAGCCTGCATGATGTGCTGACCAACCATGCGGATTACCCCCACGACTACCAAATTATCTATCACAGCAACTTCAGCACACCGATTCTCGAACAGGGCGCCCGCTTTATTACGCCATATGAAAATGTCAGCCCCTTCAACGACTATGCCAAAGCCGGCCTGAAAGAGTGGCAAACCTACGCCGGGCCGACCAAAGGCTTCGATGAGATGGTCTTTAACATCAAACCGTTAGCCGATGCCAGCAAACAGACGGTGGCTGCGCTGGTGAACAAAGCTGGCGATATAGGGGTGGCAATTAGCTATAACACCGAACAACTGCCAGTCCTGACGATGTGGAAAAACACCGATACGGAAAAACAGGGCTATGTCACCGGGATTGAGCCGGGCACCAGCTATGCCTACCCGGTCACCATTGAACGCGCGCAAAAACGCGTAAAACAGCTGCAACCGGGCCAGAGTACACGCTTCGATCTGACTTACACCCTGCTGCATAGCAGCAGCCAGGTGGCTGACGTAGAGAAACGAGTGAAAGAGATTCAGGGCAGCAAAACGCCACAAACTATCGACACGCCGATGGCAAAAGAGTAATCCACAGCCATAAAAAAAACCGCGCTGGTTTCCCGGCGCGGTTTTTTTATTTCAGCCAGCCGTCAGAGCTTTTCCGCTTCGGCCTCAGCTTTCTTCGCCAAGCCGTCCAGCAGCTTCTGGTGAATGCCGCCGAAACCGCCGTTGCTCATCACCAGAATATGGTCGCCAGGCTGAGCGGTTTTCACCACCATCTCCGCCAGCGTATCGACATCCGCGCTCCAGTGCGCAGGCTGCATGCAGGCATCCGCCACTTCCGCAACCTGCCACGGAATATGCTGCGGCTGCAGCAGGAAGACTTCATCGGCGCGTCCGAGCGACGGCGCCAGATCGTCTTTGCAGATGCCCATTTTCATGGTGTTGGAGCGCGGTTCCAGCACCGCCAGAATGCGCGCCGTGCCGCCGACTTTGCCGCGCAGCGCGGCCAGCGTGGCCAGGATCGCCGTCGGGTGGTGCGCGAAATCGTCATACACCGTGACGCCGTGGGCTTCACCGCGCAGCTCCAGACGGCGGCGGGCATTGATAAACGAGCCCAGCGCACTGGCGGCATCCGCCGGCTGCAACGCCCACATGACGCGCAGCGGCAATGGCCATCAGGCCGTTGTGCATGTTGTGCTCGCCCACCAGCCCCCACTTCACCTCCCCGACACTTGCGCCGTCGAGCCACACTTCCCACTCGGAGGCATCGGCGGTCAGTTTCTTCGCCTGCCAGTGGCCCTGTTCGCCCACCAGCTCCTGCTCGCTCCAGCAGCCCATCGCCATGGTCTGCTTCAGGTTGATGTCGTTTTCCGGCAGGATGATGTTCCCCTGCCCCGGCACGATGCGCACCAGGTGGTGGAACTGTTTCTGAATCGCCTTCAGGTCGTCAAAAATATCCGCGTGATCGAACTCAAGGTTATTGAGGATCAGCGTGCGCGGGCAGTAATGCACGAACTTGGAACGCTTGTCGAAGAACGCGCAGTCATACTCATCGGCTTCGATCACGAAGAACGGGCTGTCGCCCAGACGCGCAGAAACGTCAAAGTTCCCCGGTACGCCGCCAATGACAAAGCCCGGCTTGTAGCCGCAGGCTTCGAGGATCCAGGTTGCCATCCCGGCGGTGGTAGTTTTGCCGTGGGTACCGGCAACGGCAACGACCCAGCGATCGCGCAGGACGAAGTCATGCAGCCACTGCGGGCCGGACATAAACGGAATGTTGCGCTCCAGCACCGCCTCCACGCACGGATTGCCGCGCGTCATGGCGTTGCCGATGATCACCAGATCCGGCGCAGGATCCAGCTGGCTGGCATCATAACCCTGAATTAGCTCAATGCCCTGTTTCTCCAGCAGCGTGCTCATCGGCGGATACACATTGGCGTCCGAACCTGTCACCTCATGGCCCAGCGAGCGCGCCAGCATTGCCAGGCCGCCCATGAAAGTGCCACAAATCCCCAAAATATGAATGCGCATACGTCACTATCCTTCTCCAAAACTGGCGCACATTTTACGCACATGTTTAACGGCTGAGAAATGCATTTCAGGATAATCCCCATACTGCTGGCGCGATTCACCTGTGCACGGACTATTTGAATCTTTGTTAAGATTGTTGTATGTCCGTCGCGTTTTCGACTTCGAAAGCGCTGGCTGTTAAGGTTCAGGCTGTTTACTATCCGGAACTTGCTGTCGCCAGCAACCTGAAACCTTCAGGACAAGATCGCTTTACTCCATAAAGATGCAGGGAAAGTGTTATGAAAACGTTAGGTGAATTTATTGTCGAAAAGCAGCACGAGTTCTCTCACGCCACCGGTGAACTAACTGCTTTGCTGTCGGCGATAAAACTGGGCGCCAAGATCATCCACCGCGATATCAACAAGGCCGGTCTGGTCGATATCCTGGGTGCCAGCGGTGCCGAAAACGTTCAGGGCGAGGTGCAACAAAAACTCGATCTGTTCGCAAATGAAAAACTGAAAGCTGCACTGCGCGCGCGCGATATCGTTGCCGGTATCGCCTCTGAAGAAGAAGATGAAATTGTCGTTTTCGAAGGGTGTGAACACGCCAAATACGTGGTGCTGATGGATCCGCTCGACGGCTCCTCCAACATCGACGTTAACGTCTCTGTCGGGACCATTTTCTCCATCTACCGCCGCGTCACGCCTGTCGGCACGCCGGTGACCGAAGAAGATTTCCTGCAGCCGGGCATCAACCAGGTTGCTGCGGGTTACGTGGTTTACGGCTCCTCCACCATGCTGGTGTACACCACCGGGTGCGGCGTTCACGCCTTTACGTACGATCCATCACTGGGCGTTTTCTGCCTGTGCCAGGAGCGCATGCGGTTCCCGGAGAGGGGCAACACCTACTCCATCAACGAAGGCAACTACATCCAATTCCCGCAGGGCGTGAAGAAGTACATCAAATTCTGCCAGGAAGAGGATAAAGCGACCCAGCGCCCGTATACCTCGCGCTATATCGGCTCGCTGGTCGCGGATTTCCACCGCAACCTGCTGAAAGGCGGCATCTACCTCTACCCAAGCACCGCAAGCCACCCGCAAGGGAAGCTGCGTCTGCTGTATGAGTGCAATCCGATGGCGTTCCTCGCTGAACAGGCGGGCGGCAAAGCAAGCGACGGGAAAGAGCGCATTCTGGATATTCAACCGGAAAGCCTGCACCAGCGCCGTCCGTTCTTCGTCGGCAATGAGCACATGGTTGATGATGTAGAACGTTTTATGCGTGAATTCCCGGACGCGTAAGCGCAGGGAAAGAGGAATAAAGCGCCACATTTGTGGCGCTTTATTTTAGCGCACGAAAGTCCGTTTAACGCGCCCGGAGATGAGGAAATACGGCACCCAAATCGCTGCGCTTATCGCATTGCGAATCAACGCTTTCACCGTTTCGAAGACGAACGGCAGCCCGATAAGGTAGTGCGCCAGCAATAAATCAACACCGTAAAAAACCAGCCAAATCAGCAGGAAACCAATGTAAAAGCGCGGAAGCTGACGCTTTTTACGAAAGAACAGGCCGCAAACAAACAGCGTATAAGCGAACATGGCGATATAGAAAACCAGTTCGTAAATCAGCAGCGCTTTCGGCCCTGTGCCGATGACACTGTAGTGCTCCATCAACACTTTGGTGGTGGTGTTAATCGAGACAATGATCGCAATCAGCGACACCAGCAGGCCAATCGCCGGTACAAACAACCAGCCGCGGATCTTTTTAAACTCGCGCTCTTCGCACACCGCGCAGTAATCGCTGTCTTTCAGCGCTTCGTTATCACATTGAATACAAACACCCATTTCCCTTCCTTGATTATCCCTGGGTTTGCAGGCGGAATGATGACATCGCTTCCATCAGCTGACGCGACTGCTCCTCCAGCGAGCGGGTCGCGGCAGAGGATTGCTGCACCAGCGCCGCATTCTGCTGCGCGGTTTCGTCCATCTGATTCACCGCAATATTCACCTGCTCAATGCCCCGGCTCTGCTCCTGAGACGCGGTCGCAATCTCACGCATCAGTTTGGTCATACGCAGCACTTCTTCGGCGATCTCATCCATCGTTTCACCCGCCTGCATGGCCAGCTCGCTGCCCTCAGAAACGTGGGTCTGCGAGTCGCTGATAAGCGGTCGGATCTCTTTCGCCGCGTCGGCGCTGCGGCTGGCAAGGTTGCGCACCTCCCCCGCGACGACGGCAAAACCGCGCCCCTGCTCGCCCGCACGCGCCGCTTCCACGGAGGCGTTAAGCGCCAGGATATTGGTCTGGAAGGCAATGCCGTCGATCACGCTCAGGATGTCGGCGATGCGCGCCGAACTGCCGGAGATATCGCGCATTTTTTCAATCACGTAGCAGACCATTTCGCTGCCGTGATCGGCGGTATCGGACACCGATTTAGCCAGCTGGTGCGCCTGCTCGGCGTTATCGGCGTTGAGTTTCACCGTGGCGGTGATCTGTTCCATGCTGGCCGCCGTCTGCTCCAGCGATGTGGCGGTGGATTCCGTACGCTCGGCAAGATCGCGGTTTGCCAGCGGCCAGTTCGCGGCTGCCGGTGTCAATTTGCGCGCTGGCATCGCGAACCCGCAGAACCGAGTTCATCAGCGACTGACGCATCTCCTCTATCACCGCGTTCAGGCGGTTAAACTCTTTACTGCTCGCCTCGGCTTTAACTGCGTATCGGTTAAATCGCCCGCCGCAACCTGCTCCAGCTGAGCAATCGAAGCGATCCGAGAGCGGTTTCAGCAGCATATGGCGCAGCGCCAGCCAGGCCAGCACGATAATGCCCGCCGTCAGCAGCGCCGCCACGATAATCAGGATCAGGACGCGGGTTTTGCTCGCCTGCACGGCACTCACTTCCGCCTGACCTCGCGCTTCGCTCCATTTCTGAAACGCCTGCATATCGTTATCGAACTGGCGCGAGATGGGGATCAGCGTCTTCTCCAGCAGATCGTAATACCCGTCCGCGCTCTGGTCATTCAGGGTTTTCAGCATCGGGTTGATCCCCTGGTTCTACGTAAGTCGCCGTAGGCTTGCCGCCACCTATGAGCAAGCAGTGCGGCACCCTGCTCGTCAGCCACGCCGCCGTCGATCACGCCCTTCAGCGTTTTCTGGGCCAGGGCGACTTCCTGGATTGATGTTTTTTACCGCTTTGGCCGCATCATCCAGCATGCCGATTTCCATCATGCGGACGGCCTGGCCCGCTTCATTGCGCGCGCGCAGGATCAGCGTATAGCCTGAATTAAGCTGCACCATCTGCTCACCCTGAAGGTGATTAATTCGCTGCAGCGAAGAAGAACTCTGTGTGAGGGCATAAATGCCGATGCCGCTGACAATCAGCAGCAGAAGGGTCATAACGGCCAGTAAAGAGAGCAAGCCGGTACGAATCGATAGCGTTTTAAGCATGATATTATTTCCGGTAGCGAGATATTTCTGGGCATAAAAAAAGAGTTATCGGCCGCTACCGGAAAATGTTTAGACTTTAGGAGAATTCAGCATGTTATCGCTCTGTTACCGATGTGTTTACGCGGGTAACAGGCGAGCTTTGACGGTTCTCCCAGAGCACCGTCAGACCACGCTGCAGGGCAATAAAAATAAACAGCAGAATGCCGATGGCGATCTTCGTCCACCACGAGCTGAGCGTGCCGTCAAAGTTGATATAGGTCTGGATCAGCCCCTGAATCGCCACGCCAAACAGCGTCCCCAGCACCGTACCCACGCCGCCGCTGAGCAGCGTCCCGCCGATGACCACAGAAGCAATCGCATCCAGCTCCACGCCCACGCCTGCCAGGGCATAGCCCGCCTGGGTATAAACCGAGAAGACGATACCCGCCAGCGTCGCCAGGCCGGTCGAGAGCATATAGATGCGGATGGTGGTGCTGCGGGTGGAGATCCCCATCAGGTTGGCCGACGTGGCGTTGCCGCCAATGGCGTAAACCTGATTGCCAAAACGGGTACGGTGAGCGAGGAAGATGCCCATGACCACCACGCCCAGCATCAGCAGCCCCATCGCGCTCAGGCGCCCGCCGCCGGGGATCTTCCACGCCAGGCTGGAGAGTGTGTCATACACCGGATGGTTAATCGGAATCGACTCTTCCGACACCAGGTAGCTCACCCCACGCAGGAAGAACATCCCCGCGAGGGTAATGATAAACGCCGGGATTTTTAACGCGTCGATCAGCAGCCCCATAAAGGCGCCAAACGCGCAGCCCATCACCAGCACCAGCGGAAACGCCACCAGCGGCGAGATGCCCCAGAAGCCGATCGCCTTTGCGAGGAACACGCCGGTAAACGCGATCACCGAGCCGACGGAGAGATCGATCCCGCCGGAGAGGATCACAAAGGTCATGCCGACGGCGATGATGCCCAGAAAGGCGTTATCGGTCAGGATATTGCAGATCACGCGCGTCGAGGCAAAACCGGGAAACTGCGTCAGGCAGTAGAGATAGCCCAGCACAAACACGCCCAGCGTGATCATCAGCGGTAAATTACGTTTTATCATGACCACGGACTCCCTTAATGAGGCTGACAAAGCGCGGCGACTGGACGATCAGCACGCAGAGCACGACCACCGCTTTCACCACCTGGTTGAGTTCCGGCTGGAAACCGGAGAGCAGGATCCCGGTGTTCATGCCCTGAATAATCAGCGCGCCAATCACCGAGAGCACCAGGTTAAAGCGCCCGCCCATCAGCGACCCGCCGCCGATGACCACCGCCAGGATCGCATCCAGCTCCAGCCAGAGCCCGGCGTTGTTGGCATCGGCTCCGCGAATATCCGCCGCGACGATCACCCCGGCGATGGCGGCGCACACGCCGCTCAACACGTAGGTCAGCATCACCATCACGCGCGTGTTGACCCCGGCGTTTCGCGCCGCGCGGATGTTGATCCCTACCGCTTCAATGAACATGCCCAGCGCCGTTTTGCGGGTGAAGAGCCAGAACACCACCAGCGTGACCAGGGCAATAATCACCGGCGTCGGGAAGAGCAAAAGGTTGCCGCTGCCGAGCCACGCCAGGGACGGCGAGTTAAAAGTGACAATCTGCCCGGAGGTAATCAGCTGCGCCACGCCGCGCCCGGCCACCATTAAGATCAGCGTGGCGACAAAGGGCTGGATTTTCAGGACCGCCACCAGAATGCCGTTCCATAATCCGGCCAGCACGCCGGTGCCCAGCGCGGCCAGCAGGACCACCGGCAGGCTGTGCCCGGCGACGGTCATGGAGGCGGCCGTGGCCCCGGCGATAGCCATCACCGCGCCGACGGAGAGGTCAATCCCGCCGGTGGCGATCACCAGCGTCATCCCGATGGCCAGCAGCGCCACGGGCGCGGCGCGGTTAAGAATGTCTATCGGGCTGCCAAACAGGCGGCCATCCTGCACGATGATCTGGAAGAAATGCGGCGCGACCAGGCTATCCACCAGCAGCACCAGCAGCAGCGCCGCGATTTGCGGCGTGCCGGTCGGCCAGCTGAAGCGGCGCTTTGACTCACCGGTTTGCGAAAGCGAACGGGACATCACGATTCACTCCTTACGCCGCGATGGCATTCATGATCGCCGGAACGGACAGCTTATCCAGCGGGATCTCTGCCACCTGTTTGCGATCGCGCATGATGATGACGCGATCGGCATAGCCCACCAGCTCTTCCAGCTCGGAGGAGATGACCAGCAGCGCCAGACCGTCAGCGCACAGGGTTTCGATAAGCCGGATAATTTCGGCGTGCGCCCCCACGTCAATGCCGCGCGTCGGTTCGTCGAGGATCAGGAACTGGGGTTTGGTCAGCAGCCAGCGCGAGAGCAGCACTTTCTGCTGGTTGCCGCCGGAGAGAAACTCAATCGGCTGTTCCGCGCTCGGCGTGCGGATGCCGAGCTGGCGGATAAAGCGCTCGGCAATGGCGTTTTGCTCTTTGCGTGGAATCGGCCGCAGCCAGCCGCGCTGCGCCTGCAGCGCCAGAATGATATTTTCCCGCACCGAGGCCGCGGCAATAATGCCGTCCGTTTTGCGATCTTCCGGGCAGAAGCCGACGCCCAGACAGGAGGCCTGATGCGGCGATCGCAGGGTTTGCGGTTTGCCCTTGATCAGCGCGCTGCCGCTGTCGGCGGGCTTGATCCCGAAGATCACCTCGGCGGTTTCGGTGCGACCGGAGCCCAGCAGGCCCGCCAGGCCGACAATTTCGCCCGGGCGCACCTCCAGGTTAAACGGCGAGATGACGCCTTTTTTGCCGTAATCGCTGAACGCGGCGACCGGTTTCTCGCTCAGCAGCGTGCGCCCCGCGCGCTGAAGGGCGTTGGTGTCCAGCTCGCGGCCCAGCATCATTTTCACCAGCTCGATCTGCGGCAGCTCACGGGTTTCGCGGCAGCCGACAAAGCTGCCGTTGCGCAGCACCGTAATGCGATCGCTCACCTCATAAACCTGATCGAGGAAGTGGGTAACGAAGATCAGGCTGACGCCCTGATCGCGCAGCTGGCGCATCAGGGTAAAGAGCATCTCCACTTCCTGGGTATCGAGGCTGGCGGTGGGTTCGTCGAGGATCAGCACCTTGGCGGAGAGATCGATCGCGCGACAAATGGCGACGATCTGCTGCATCGCCACGGAAAAGCGGTTCAGCGGCTCGCGGACGTCGAGGGAGAAGCCGTAGGATTCCATCAGCTTGGTCGCGCGCGCTTCCATCTCTTTGCGGCGCAGCAGGCCAAAACGCCGCGGCTCGCGGCCAATAAACAGGTTATCCGCCACCGACATATTCGGCAGCAGGTTCACTTCCTGGTACACCGTCCCGATCCCCAGCTGCTGGGCATGGGCGGTATTTTTGGGTGAAATGGCGTTGCCTTCCAGCCAGATGGTGCCGCGATCGGCGTGATAAACGCCGGTCAGGGATTTAATCAGCGTCGATTTTCCGGCGCCGTTTTCGCCCAGCAGCGCCATGATCTCCCCGCGCCGCAGGCTGAAATCAACGTTATCCAGCGCCTTTACGCCGGGGAAGAATTTACTCAAGCCCTCTGTGCGGAGGATTTCCTGGTGTGGTTCAGTGTTCATTGTCGACCCCTTAAACCGTTACCCCCTCCCCGATGGGGAGAGGGTTTTCGCGACTCTTAGTAGCCCATATTTTTCTTCTTCTCTAACTCTTCTTTCGCCGTATCAGGCAGATAGAGCGTGGATTTGGTGACCGTCACCTTCTCCGGCATCGTGCCGTCTTTCTTGAATTTCTCCAGCGCGTCGAATGCCGGGCCCGCCATGTTCGGCGTCAGCTCCACGCTGGCGTTGGCTTCGCCGTCGATCATCGCTTTGTAGATGTCCGGCACGCCGTCGATAGAGCCGGTGAGGATATCTTTGCCCGGCTTCAGGCCCGCTTCTTTAATCGCCTGAATCGCACCGATCACCATGTCATCGTTGTGGGCGTAAACCATGCAGATGTTCTTGCCGTTGTTTTCAGCCTTGATGAAGCTCTCCATCACCTCTTTACCCTTACTGCGGGTAAAGTCGCCGGACTGAGAGCGGATAATCTTGATGTTTGGCGCTTTAGCGATGGCTTCAGCAAAGCCTTTCTTACGGTCGATGGCCACGCTCGCCCCGACGGTGCCCTGCAGCTCAACGACGTTACACGGCTTGCCGTCGACCTGTTTTCACCAGCCAGTCGCCAATCAACTTGCCCTTCAAGCACGTTGTTGGCGGTGACGGTGGTCATATAGAGAGATTTGTCTTTGACGTCGATGGAACGATCGAGCAGGAAGACCGGGATCTCAGCGTCTTTCGCTTCCTTCAGGACGGGTTCCCAGCCGGTCGCCACGACGGGGGCAATAAAGATGGCATCCACGCCCTGGGCGATAAAGGAGCGCACGGCTTTGATCTGATTCTCTTGTTTTTGCTGACCATCGGCGATTTTCAGGGTAATGCCGCGTTTCTGAGCTTCGCTTTTCGCCACGTTGGTTTCTGCCGCTCGCCAGCCAGATTCAGAGCCGACCTGCGAAAAACCTACGGTTAAAGGGGCGGCCATCGCCATAGACGACATGGCTGCCGAAACTGCTGTGACCAGGAGTAAGCGCTTCCACATATGAACGTCCTCGTAGGGTGAGTTATTGTTGGTTAAAAGATGTTCTGCGGAATGACTATAGCCCATGAAATATGTAACGAATTGCGTTACATCACACTTCAGAAAAGTGAATAAAACGTTAATCACAAGTTATCTGGCGCGCGAAATGACGCACTCTTATGTACCCTAAATCCGCTCTTGATCTTACGGAAATTTAACTGTTGCAATGAGGTGAAAAATTACGCTGTAATCGCTTCCACAAAATTATTCAGTATGCTGCTATTGTTATGGATAAAACGGTCATAAAAAGGGAATGCGAAACGCTCTGAAAATGTGTGCGTAAGTTGAAAACAGGCGGAGACATTCAGCGCGAGTTGGCTATAATACCTGCCACTTGTTTACCATCCATTTTAAAGGACACCGACATGAGCTTACTCAACGTCCCAGCGGGTAAAGAACTGCCAGAAGACATCTACGTAGTTATCGAAATCCCGGCCAACGCAGATCCGATCAAATACGAAGTGGACAAAGAGAGCGGCGCCCTGTTCGTAGACCGTTTCATGTCTACCGCGATGTTCTATCCGTGCAACTACGGTTACATCAACCACACCCTGTCTCTGGACGGTGACCCGGTTGACGTGCTGGTCCCAACGCCATACCCACTGGAGCCAGGCTCCGTGATTCGCTGCCGTCCGGTTGGCGTGCTGAAAATGACCGACGAATCCGGTGAAGATGCGAAGCTGGTTGCGGTACCGCACACCAAGCTGAGCAAAGAGTACGATCACATCAAAGATGTGAACGACCTGCCGGAACTGCTGAAAGCGCAGATCACCCACTTCTTCGAGCACTACAAAGATCTCGAAAAAGGCAAGTGGGTTAAAGTTGACGGCTGGGACAACGCAGAAGCGGCGAAAGCGGAAATCATCGCCTCTTTCGAACGCGCTGCCAAGAAGTAATACGGTTTAATAAAAAAAGCCCCGGTACGCATTATGCGCCCGGGGCTTTTTTTATGGCTGCGCCGGGCCCCCCCGCCCCCGCGCCAAAAAAAACCGCCCCCTGGCGCGGGCTTTTCTGGTACTGGTCTCTGTCTAACCAGTTACCGCTTACAATCCGCGTTAACCCTTCGACCGGACGCTGGTAGACATACATCCACGCACTTCCGTACGGCGTCTGGATCAACTGGCGCGCGTATTCACCGCCCCTGGTGCGCAAGGCATCAAGTTCGGCAAGCGTCGCGTTATCAATACGATAAACTTCACCCTGTACTGTTCCTTCGCCCGGAACCGCGCCTGGATAGTGGCCCAGGCTGTACAACTGGTAGTTCTCGATATTGTAATTCCCCAGCAGCTGGGCATTGGTCATCCAGTGACTGTTGCCCTGCTTGCGTCGTAAACTGCCGTAGACAAATATTCGCATTGCTAAAACTCAAACTGATAGAGCAGATCAAGTGCCTGGTCTACGCCGGACACTGCTTCCAGATATAGCTTAGGCATCAGGCGATAGCGTAACGTGAGTGTTGCCAGTGAGTCAAAGATCCCCACACCATATTTTACCTGCAGACCCGGCAGTACATAGCCGCTGACCACCACCTGCGAGGAGTCACCCACGCCCTGGGTGTCCAGCGCCAGATTGCTTACGCCGAACGTCTCGCCGATTTTACCCACAACCTGCCCACTTTGTGCAACCCCCAGACCCACTAACATCGAGGTCATCGCCGCACTGTCGCTTTGTCCACTGTCCAGACCTTGTCCACGCAGCAGATAAGAGAGGGCTTCCTGCTGCGACATCGCCGGGTCAGAGAAGATCTCCGCCTTCGGCTCGTCAGCAGAACCGGTGACGCGAACCCCAGCAATGACGTCGTTTTCCGTCGCTTCCGGGTTACGAATCGCTTCGATGTTCAGCAGGGGCTGATCCGGTGGACCGGAGAACAGCAGCTCGCCTTTGCGGACAATCAGATCCTGACCATAGGCGTGGAAACGCCCTTGAGGGATAGTGATCTGCCCGTTCAGGCCAAGCCCTTGTTTATCCTGTGCCACCTTCAGGTCGCCCGTGAGCCTCGCCTTCAGCCCAAACGCATCCAACCGCACGTTATTCCCCACGTGCACGATAAGGTTACTATTAATCGGTATGCCAGCGCTCTTCTGTTCGACAGGTTTCAGATTTTCATTGAGCATAACTTCATCACTTGAGACGCCGACCGCACTTTCCGGCACATCGTGAACCACGATGCGCGCCCACGGCACGTCGACGCGTCCGTCAAGCGTGAAGAGGCTTGGCGTGGCTTCAAAGACCACATCAGGCGAGACGTCCAGGCGCACCATCGGCGGTACGGTGATGCGCACCTTACTGCCTTTCGCGGCAATACGGGCGCGCCAGTTATCGAGCTGGCTCCAGTCCGCGTCGCCGCTCAGGTTGATTTGCCCCTGCTGCGTCAGTACCGAGCCGCTGCAGCGTCGAGCTCATGCCGTTGAAGTTCATCGCCATCTGGCTGGGCTGCATGTCAAACGGCATAAAGTTGCCGTCCATATCCAGCCCATTCAGCCCCAGCTGCCCGAACAGCTGCGGGCTTTGTGCATTGCCCGCCAGGCGCAGGTTGGCATTCAGCATGCCCTCCGCTTTTTCCCCGCGCGCGAAAATCGGGTTGACCATCGCCAGGGTGAAGTTACGGATATTGACGTTGCCGCCCAGATTACGCCGTCCCTGCGGATCGGTAATCTGTACCTGCCCGTCAAACTGACCGTTGTTGGTCAGGCGAATCAGCCAGCCCAGCTCGGCACGGTTGTTACGCAGCTGCGCACTCAGGTTCAGGGTATCGAACGCCACCGGCAGCGGCGCGTCATTCACCTCCTGCGTCACCTTCACGTTGCGCCCGGACAGCGTGACGCTCGCCCTGCGGCAGCCCCTCTTTGGTGGTGTCCCAGGCCACATCGGCCTTCCCGCTGAAGACGCCGCTCGCCTGCGTGGTATCCGGCATAAACGGTTTCAGCATCGCCAGATCGAAGCGGTTGAGGTTGATCTGCGCGCGCCCTTCCGCACCCGCATCAATGGTCTGCGGCACGCACAGTTCCGCATTCGGGTTGGTCCAGCAGTGCGGCCCAATGCTGATCTTCTGCTCGGCGTTGCGGTAGTCCAGAGCGATGGCGCGCGACAGCGCCAGCGGCCCGACCGGCGTGTTGAAGCGGGTGTTATCCAGCGTCCCTTTCCAGCGCTGCTGCTGGCGGTCGAAGCTGCCGGTCAGGTGCAGCTGGCCGGAGACCGGCTCGCCCTGCACGCGCAGCTGCAGCTCGTGCTGCTTCTCGTTGCCTTTGGCGTCCAGGGTGACCAGGCTGATGTTCACGTCCGGCTGAGAAATACGCTCCACGCGCAGGTTCAGGTTACCGCCGATCTGATCGGTGGATTTCACATCCCCTTCCACGCGGACGCGGGCAACGCTCAGCTCCTGCCAGCGCAGGTTATTGGCGGTAATATCCGCCAGCAGCTGCGGCGCGTCGACCGTGCCGCGCACCTTCACCAGCCCTTTCGCCGTGCCGCCCAGGCCCGGCAGGGCGTTATCCAGATTCGGCGCGTCGATGGTGGCGTCCAGATTAAGATCCTTCACCCCCAGCTCGCCTTTGATATCGGCGCTGTTTTGCCCCAGCGCCAGGTGCAGGCCCGGGATAATCCACTGCAGATAGCTGTTGCCCTTCAGCGGGCCTTCAACGTTCACCTTGTTCTGCTTCACGTTCCCGGTGAGCTTCATCTCCGGCACGTCCATCTGCCAGCTGCCGCCGTACAGGCTGCCGCGGGTTTTGATCAGGCCATCCAGCTTCGACGGCCAGTCCGGCACCTCTTTGGCGGTGTTAATGCCCTTCAGCGTCAGCTCGCCGCGCCAGCTGATCGCCTGCTGCCAGTCGAGCAGCGCGGTCAGCTCGGTTTTACCCTCCAGCGCCGCGACGGTCAGCTTGTCGAGGTTGACCTGCTGTTCGTTGCCCTTCGCATCCAGCGTGATGTTCGCGGGCGGCACGCCCTGCCCCTTCACCGCGGTGCGGAACGAGAGCGTGTAGTCGGTCATCTTGCCGCTCAGCTTCAGCTTCAGGTCATCGGCCTGGAACTGCTTTTCGCCGGTGAACGGCCAGTAAAGCTGCTTGCTGACAACCTCAAGATTGAGCGGCAGCCCGGCTTCCGCCAGCTGGGTTTGCGCACGCAGGACCATATCCACCGGGCCGGAGAGATTCACGCCAACCTCGAGCTTCTCGCGCAGCGCGCCGCCCACCTTCACCTTCACCTTCTCGCCCTTCAGCGGATCGATGTTCAGCGTGCTGTTGAGCGTGATATCCACCGGCCAGTTATCGCGCAGCAGGGCATTACCCGACGCATTCACCGAGCCCTGGTTGGTGTCGATATCCAGCGCGTCGAGCTTCATGTTGCCGTCAATGCTGCTGACCTTCAGCAGCATGCTATTGACCGTCAGGTCGGTATCGCCGGTCAGACGCAGCTGTTCGCCTCTGAACTCCTCAATGTTGAGGTTCAGCGGCAGGTGAACGTCGGTCATTTCCGGCAGCAGCGGTTTGTCAGAAGAGCTCTTTCAGCGTTTCGCCCAGCGGCTTTTCTTCCGGCTGCGGGTTCTGGATCTTCGGCTCGACGATCTCTTCCTGCGCCACGTCGGCCACTTTCGGCAGCGCGATCAGCAAGCCCTTCAGCGAGGTCGGCGTCAGGGTGAGGTTTTTCTCCTGCCAGCGCAGGCCGGAGGTGAAATCCATCACGGACACGGTGGTGTCGTCGATTTTGATATTGACGTTATCCAGCGCCACCCGGTAAGAGCGCGATCGGGTACGGCGTGGAGAGATTCAGCGGGCCGCTGTCCTCTTCCTCAACCGGCGCAGACTGCGGCATCTTTTTGCTGTCTATCGCCACGTTGACATCTTTCAGCGACAGATCGTTGACGCAGAGGCTGCTGTCACGCAGGCAGCCCAGCTTCACCGCCAGGTGGAACTCCCCGGCGTTAACCGCCACGCCCGGCTGCTCGTAGCGGATGTTCTTCAGGCGCAGATCGCGCCAGCCGCCCGTCACCTGGCCAATTTCCAGCCCCGGCACCCAGCGGTTCGCGGCGTTAAACAGCAGATGCAGCCCGGTGGTCGTTCCCACCAGAAACGCCACCGTAGCCAGCAGCAGCACGATAAAGATCAGCACCCCGAGGCTTATTTTCTTCCATAAACTCATAATTCAGGCCCCAGACCGATGTAAAACTGTAATCCGTGTTCATCTTTGTCGCCGACCGGCACGGCGAAATCGAGCTTGATGGGCCCGACGGGCGACTGCCAGCGCACGCCCACGCCCGCGCCGGTTTTAAAGTCGCTGCGGCGGATATCGTTCACCGCTTCACCGCCGTCAACAAACATGGCGCCCCACCATTTTCCGCTGACGTTGTACTGGTACTCCAGCGAGCCGGTCGCCAGTTTTGACGCACCGGTCAGCTGGCCCTTTTCGTTCTCAGGCGAGATCGATTTGTACTTGTACCCGCGAATGCTGCGGTCGCCCCCGGCGAAGAAGCGCAGATCCGGCGGAACGCGCTCGAAGTCTCCGGTTTCAATCCAGCCGAGATTGCCGCGCACCACAAAGCGGTGTTTGTCGTACAGCGTGCGGATCCAGACGTTTTGCGCCTGCAACACGGGGAAGTCCACGTCGGAGCCCCAGGCGGTGTTGGAATAATCGATGGAGTAGCGCTGCGAGTCGCCCCAGGTCGGCATCAGGCCCCCGCGCGAGCGGGTGCGGCTGATCATCACGCCCGGATAAAGCAGCATGGTGGTGTTGGTGACGTTGGCCTGGGTAAAGTGGTCGAGGCTCCAGCGCAGGTTAATGGCGCGCTGCCAGCCGCTGGAGAGATCCCAGTAGCGCGAGACCGCAAGCGTGGTGGAGTCCTGCTTCGGTGTCGTTCAGATCGGTGCGCTTAAAGCCGCCCTGCAGCAGGTAATATTGCTCCAGCGGGTTTTTCAGCAGCGGCATTTTGTAGCTGAAATCCAGCTGCTGCTCGGGCGCAGAGAGGCTCAGGCTGGTGGTCAGGCTGTGGCCGTAAGAGTTCATCCACGGCTTTTTCCACGTGGCTTTCACCCGCGGCCCGACATCCGTGGAGTAACCAACACCGGTCTCAATGGTGTTCTCCGTGCGCGGCGAAACCACGCCATGCAGCGGCAACACCTTGGTCTTGCGAGCCTTATCAAATTCCGGTGCGACCACCACGGAGTTAAACCAGCCGGTGGCGGAGAGGCGACGGTTCAGCTCCGCCAGATCGCTCGGACTGGTAGTAATCCCCTTTTTGAAACGGCCACGAGGTTTTGCAGATACTCTTCGCGAATTTGCGAACCTTCAAACGTCACCTCGCCAAAGCGGTAACGCTCGCCGCTGTCGTAGTCGATATCCCAGAAGGCCTGACGTGGCGATCCAGCGCAATGCCCAGCTGGCTTTTATTGAACTGGCTGTCAAAGTAGCCCTTGCGCAGCGCCACGCTGGTCAGCTCTTTTTTGAAATGGTCGTAGTCGCCGTGGTTAAGCACAGTACCGATTTTCGGCCGCGTGCTGAGCAGCGCCAGGTAATCCCGGTCGGCACGCGCGCCGCCGCGCAGGATGACGTTGGTGCCGCCAATCAACACCGGCTCGCCCGGAGAGACGCGGGCAATAAGCACCTGGCGCCCCTTCTTTGGCGGCGGACGGAGGTCGAAATCAATGGTGGGTTCGTAATACCCCAGCGCTTTCAGCCCTTCGCGGATCGCATCATCGACACGCGCGCGAAAACGCCGGTCCGGCGTCACCTCATCACTCTGGATGGTCGACAACTGCGCACGCACGTTTTTTTGCAGCGCCCCGGATAACCCCTCAACCTGCAAACGGACATTCGCCGCGCTGGCAATCCCGCTTGTCAGCAACACACTGACAAAACATAACTGGCGGATCTTTGTCACGTTTTCTCCTGAATATCCCTGTTTCCACCCCTGGAAGGAAACGTAAGCGCAACTCCGCGCTGAGCCTGGTAGGCTTTTATGCAGAACACGGCGCTGTTGGCAAAAACCCGAATCGCGGGTTGAAAATGGGTGTAACACCCAAATATTTCTTATGATTAAATCTAGACTGATTCAGCGCATTTATTGTGTTCAATTAAACGCTTCGTGACAACCCTAACCGCAATTACTCTCGCCGGGAGGCCCCACCGTGAGTTTTTTCGACAAAAAGCATCTGGTTTCACAAGCAGATGCATTACCGGGACGCAACACCCCTATGCCTGTGGCGACCTTACACGCCGTCAATGACCATTCCATGACCCACGTGCCGGAAGGCATGGAAATCGCCCTGTTCGCCATGGGCTGTTTCTGGGGCGTTGAGCGCCTCTTCTGGCAGTTGCCCGGCGTCTACAGCACGGCCGCGGGCTACACCGGCGGCTACACGCCGAACCCGACCTACCGCGAAGTCTGCTCCGGCGAGACCGGCCATGCGGAAGCGGTACGCGTGGTCTACGACCCGCAGGTGGTCAGCTACGAACAGCTGCTGCAGGTCTTCTGGGAAAACCACGATCCGGCGCAGGGCATGCGTCAGGGCAACGACCACGGCACCCAGTACCGCTCGGCGATCTACCCGCTCACGCCTGAGCAGGATGCCGCCGCGCGCGCCAGCCTTGAGCGCTTCCAGCAGGCCATGCGCGAAGCGCCGGAGATACGCGCGAGCCGTCACCACGGAGATCAAATCCGCGACGCCCGTTCTACTACGCGGAGGACGATCACCAGCAGTATCTGTATAAAAACCCGCACGGCTACTGCGGTATCGGTGGGATCGGCGTTTGCCTGCCGCCGCAGCTTAACCCGTAAAACCATAAGGGAATTCTCAGGCAATTCGGCGAAAATTAAGCCTCTGGCAGCTTGCGACAGGCTTACGCTATACTACCCGCTGAAATAATCGGCTCAACGCTTCGAGCTGGCTTTCAATGTGTTTCCACACAAATGGTATCAACTCCCCTTCTGAGGATCTGGCGAGAAGCCGGATAAACTATGTTAAACAGTATTTTAGTAATACTTTGTCTGATTGCCGTCAGTGCATTTTTCTCGATATCCGAGATCTCGCTGGCCGCGTCCCGTAAAATCAAACTGAAGCTGCTTGCCGATGAAGGCAACATCAACGCGTCACGCATTCTGAAAATGCAGGAAAACCCCGGCACGTTCTTTACCGTGGTGCAAATTGGCCTGAACGCGGTCGCCATTCTCGGCGGTATCGTGGGCGATGCGGCGTTTTCCCCGGCGTTTTACAGCCTGTTTGCTCAGTACATGTCCCCCGAACTGGCCGAACAGCTGAGCTTTATCCTCTCCTTCTCGCTGGTGACCGGGCTGTTCATCCTCTTCGCCGACCTGACCCCGAAACGCATCGGTATGATTGCGCCAGAAGCTGTGGCTTTGCGTATCATCAACCCGATGCGCTTCTGCCTGTTCGTGTTCCGCCCGCTGGTGTGGTTCTTCAACGGCCTGGCCAACGTCATCTTCCGCATCTTCAAGCTGCCGATGGTGCGTAAAGACGACATCACCTCTGACGATATTTATGCGGTCGTGGAAGCCGGCGCGCTGGCCGGGGTGCTGCGCAAGCAGGAACATGAGCTGATTGAGAACGTTTTCGAACTGGAATCCCGTACCGTGCCCTCTTCCATGACGGGCCGTGAAAGCATTATCTGGTTCGATTTACATGAAGATGAGCAGAGCCTGAAGAACAAAGTGGCGCAGCATCCACACTCTAAGTTCCTGGTCTGTAATGAAGATATCGACCACATCATCGGTTACGTCGACTCCAAAGACCTGCTGAACCGCGTGCTGGCGAACCAGAGCCTGGCGCTGAACAGCGGCGTGCAGATCCGCAATACCCTGATTGTGCCGGACACCCTGACGCTCTCAGAAGCGCTGGAAAGTTTCAAAACCGCCGGGGAAGACTTCGCGGTGATCATGAACGAATACGCGCTGGTGGTGGGTATTATCACCCTTAACGACGTGATGACCACGCTGATGGGCGACCTGGTAGGCCAGGGGCTGGAAGAGCAGATTGTTGCGCGTGACGATAATTCATGGCTGATTGATGGCGGCACGCCGATTGAAGACGTGATGCGCGTGCTGGATATCGACGAGTTCCCGCAGTCCGGCAACTACGAGACCATCGGCGGCTTTATGATGTTTATGCTGCGTAAGATCCCGAAACGCACCGATTCGGTGAAGTTCTCCGGCTACAAGTTTGAGGTGGTGGATATTGATAACTACCGCATCGACCAGCTGCTGGTGACGCGTATCGACAACAAACCGACCGTACTGGTGCCGAAGCTGCCGGACGCGGAAGAGAAGGTGTCGGCGTAACGTTCCTGCCCCACAAACATCAACGGCTCCCATCGGGAGCCGTCTTTTTTACTACTTAAACTACTGCATAGCACGTTGGTTAAGCCATCTCAGTTTGCAGACGCATAACCTGACGGTTGACTTCGGACATCACAGACAGGTGCTGTTTGTCCTTCACTTTCGGGACAAGGATCTTGCCCTTATCAAACTCAAAAGCGCCAACATCCTTGATATACAACCGTCCACGGAACAGGATCTTCACGTACTTCGCCACCTGAAGCGGGTTGTAGCGTTGGAAAATTTTCATTCTTGTATCTCCTGCGAATCATACGCTCTTGCGGTGCCACAATCGGCCCGGCGTTGCTGAGCGCAAATTTTAATGCCCAATGACTATAGACCAGAACTTCGGTGTTACCCAGTGTGCATAAGTTTATTTACCGTTTGATTACAATTATTCAGAATAATCTTTGCAAAGCGTGACTCTGCGCAGTATAAGCCGTCGTTTTTTCATGGATATGTGCGTTCACCCGCAAACTGGCATCGGGATTGCGGGAAAACCACATTGATCGCACTTATGATTAAAACCGTAATAACCAAGTGGTCGGATCACCTGCAAACAATAAGGAAACGCCATGACCCTACGTAATATCCTTGCAGCAGCCTGCCTGCTGCTGCCCCTGTGGGCTTCCGCTCACAACATTGAAAAAGGACAACGTGTACCGCCAGTCGGCATTGCTGACCGGGGAGAATTGATTCTCGACAATGATAAGTTTAGCTACAAAGCCTGGAATAGCGCGCAGCTCGCGGGCAAAGTGAGAGTTGTACAACATATTGCCGGTCGTACATCCGCAAAAGAGAAAAATGCCAGCCTGGTGGAAGCGATCAAGGCCGCAAAATTCCCTCACGACCGCTACCAGACCACCACGATCGTGAATACCGACGACGCCATCCCGGGCTCCGGGATGTTTGTGCGCTCAAGCCTTGAGAGCAATAAAAAGCTCTACCCGTGGTCGCAGTTTATCGTCGACAGCAACGGCGTAACCCGTAAGGCCTGGCAGCTTGAGGAAGAGAGCTCCGCGATTGTCGTGCTGGATAAAGAGGGCCGCGTACAGTGGGCGAAAGACGGCGCGTTAACCCAGCAAGAGGTGCAGCAGGTTGTCGACCTGCTGCATAAGCTGCTGGCTCAATAAATAGAGACGCGGAAGCCGGGGTTTAGGAAGGATTCGCGCGGGGTGTAGTCCAGCGGCTTGCCCTGCCAGTCATGAACATGCGCCCCGGCGGCCGCAGCAACCGCATGCCCCGCGGCGGTATCCCAGACGTTCGTCGGCCCAAAGCGGGGATAAAGCTGAGCCTGTCCTTCCGCCACCAGGCAGAATTTCAGCGATGAGCCAATCGAGGTGGTCTGGTGTTCACCCAGCTGCTGCAGGTACTCCTGCAGTTCGCTGTCGCTGTGCGAGCGGCTAATCACCACCAGCGGCGGACGCGCATCGCGCACCTGAATCTGCTTGCGCACGCCCCGCTCTTCCTTCCACGCCTTGCCTTCTGCGGCACAGTACATCACCTTCATGACCGGCGCGTAGACCACGCCCAGCACCGCTTTCCCCTTTTCAATCAGGGCGATATTGACGGTGAATTCACCGTTGCGCTTGATGAACTCTTTGGTCCCGTCCAGCGGATCCACCAGCCAGTAGCGCTGCCAGTGCTGGCGTTCGTCCCAGCTTTGCGGCGCTTCTTCTGACAGGACGGGGATGTCCGGCGTTAAGGCCTGTAACCCTTTCAGAATCACCTTATGCGCCGCAATATCTGCCGCCGTGACCGGAGAGTCGTCGGCTTTGCTGACGACCTCCATAGGTTTAATACCGTCATACACCTGCATGATGGCATCTCCCGCATCCCGTGCGAGCTGACAAATTTTATCTAGCATTTTCCACCTCTTTGTTAACGCAGTGAGGTTAACTCTTTGTTTTAGTTATATCGTAATGTGAACAATTCCGCTATCTGTGAAGCAATTCCGGTTTCAGGTTGCTTTTTTCTGTCAGGATTCACATTTCTGTAAGCAACAAGATATAGATACAATTTCTTTTGTGGCCTGGATCGAAAAAAGGACGCCTCTGATGATTAAGTTTAGTGCAACGCTTCTGGCGACGCTGATTGCGGCGAGCGTGCAGGCGGCGACGGTAGATTTACGTATTCTGGAAACGACCGATCTGCACAGCAACATGATGGACTTCGATTACTACAAAGATACCCCGACGGAAAAATTCGGACTGGTACGCACGGCAAGTTTGATCAATGCCGCGCGGGGCGAAGTGAAAAACAGCGTGCTGGTCGATAACGGCGACCTCATTCAGGGCAGCCCGCTCGGCGATTACATGGCGACCAAGGGGCTGAAAAAGGGCGAGGTCCATCCGGTCTATAAAGCGATGAACACCCTGGACTATACCGTCGGTAACCTCGGCAACCATGAATTCAACTACGGTCTGACATACCTGCACGATGCCCTGGCAGGGGCGAAATTCCCGTACGTTAACGCCAATATCATCGACGTTAAAACGCAAAAGCCGCTCTTTACGCCTTACCTGATTAAAGAGACCGCCGTGCAGGATCAGGACGGCAAAAAGCAGACGCTGAACATCGGCTATATCGGTTTTGTCCCGCCGCAGATCATGACGTGGGATAAGGCCAACCTCGACGGCAAAGTGACCGTTAACGACATCACCGAAACCGCGCGCAAATACGTGCCGGAAATGCGTGCAAAAGGCGCCGATCTGGTGGTCGTTGTCGCCCACTCCGGGCTCTCCGCCGACCCGTACCAGGCCATGGCAGAAAACTCCGTTTACTACCTGAGTGAGGTTCCGGGCGTCGATGCGATCCTGTTCGGCCACGCCCACGCGGTCTTCCCGGGCAAAGACTTCGCCAGCATCAAAGGAGCGGATATCGGGAAAGGCACGCTCAACGGCGTGCCGTCGGTGATGCCGGGCATGTGGGGTGACCATCTTGGCGTGGTGGATCTGGTGCTGAATAACGACGGCGACCGCTGGAAGGTGACGCAGTCAAAAGCCGAAGCGCGTCCGATCTACGACGCGGCAGCGAAGAAATCACTGGCGGCGGAAGATAAAAAACTGGTCGACGTGCTGAAGCACGATCACGACGCCACGCGCGAATTCGTCAGCAAGCCGATCGGCAAATCCGCCGACAACATGTACAGCTTCCTGGCGCTGGTTCAGGACGACCCGACCGTTCAGGTCGTCAACATGGCGCAGAAAGCCTATGCCGAACATTTTGTGCAGGGCGATCCGGATCTGGCAAAACTGCCTGTCCTGTCAGCCGCAGCGCCATTCAAGGTGGGCGGGCGTAAGAATGACCCGGCAAGCTATGTTGAAGTCGAAAAGGGCCAGCTGACCTTCCGTAACGCCGCCGATCTCTATCTCTACCCGAACACGCTGGTGGTGGTAAAAGCGACGGGCCAGGAAGTGAAAGAGTGGCTGGAGTGCTCTGCCGGACAGTTTAACCAGATTGACCCGCACAGCAGTAAGCCGCAGTCGCTGATTAACTGGGACGGCTTCCGGACCTATAACTTCGACGTGATCGACGGCGTGAACTACCAGATTGACGTCACCCAACCGGCGAAATATGACGGTGAGTGTCAGGCGATCAACCCGCAGGCGGAGCGCATTAAAAACCTGACCTTCAACGGCAAGGCGATCGACCCGAATGCTACCTTCCTGGTGGTGACCAATAACTACCGTGCCTACGGCGGTAAGTTTGCCGGTACGGGAGATAGCCACATCGCCTTTGCCTCGCCGGACGAGAACCGCTCGGTGCTGGCGGCGTGGATCAGCGCGGAGTCGAAGAAGGCCGGCGAAATTCATCCGGCGGTGGATAACAACTGGCGTCTGGCGCCGATCCACAGCGATACGAAGCTGGATATCCGTTTTGAAACGTCACCGTCCGACAAAGCAGCCGCGTTTATTAAGGAGAAGGCGCAATATCCGATGAAGCAGGTCGCGACGGATGATATCGGGTTCGCGATTTATCAGGTGGATTTGAGCAAGTAGCGGCGATTAACCCAATCCGGGAGACCAGGCTTTTGTCGGCCTGATAAGCACAGCGCCATCCGGCATCTTCCATCCCGTAGGCCGGGTAAGCAAAGCGCCACCCGGCTTTTACGCCGCGCGATCGTCCCGATTCGCCATCACCTTCGGCGTATTCACCTCAATCCAGTCCGCCAGCGCGGCGACCTTCTCGCTGACCTCAACGCCCAGCGGCGTCAGGCTATACTCTACGTGCGGCGGCACGACCGGATACGATACGCGATCGACAAACCCGTCCTGCTCCAGCGCCTGAAGCGACTGGGACAGCATCTTTTCGCTCACCCCGCCCATTTTACGGCGCAGATCGCTAAAGCGATGCGTCCCCTGGCGCAGCGCCAGCAGAATCAGTACCCCCCAGCGGCTGGTAACGTGTTTGAGCACCTCTCGTGAAGGGCACTGCTCCGCGAAAAGATTGCCATCGCGCATTTGTTCGCTGAGCGTCGGTATCGTTGTTTTCATACTTACCTTTTTGTACGTACTTACTAAAAGTTAGCTATGGTGCTAGTGTGCCACAACACCAGACAAACACGAAGGAGATTCATCATGATCGCGATTACCGGCGCCACCGGCCAGCTTGGCCATCTCGTTATCGAACAGCTGTTGAAAACCGTACCGGCCAACCAGATTGTGGCCATCGTACGTAACCCGGCGAAAGCGCAAGCCTTAAGCCAGCAGGGAATTGTGGTGCGTCAGGCGGACTACACGGATGAAGCCGCCTTCGCCGCCGCGCTGAGCAGGCGTGGATAAGCTGCTGCTGATCTCCAGTCCAGCGAAGTCGGCCAGCGCGCCACCCAGCACCAGAACGTGATTAACGCCGCCAAAACGGCTGGGGTGAAATTTATCGCCTACACCAGCCTGCTGCATGCGGACAAATCCCCGCTCGGTCTTGCACGTGGAACACGTTGCCACTGAAAAAGCGCTGGCGGCGTCCGGCATTCCTTATGCCCTGCTGCGCAACGGCTGGTATACCGAAAACTACCTGGCGAGCGCGCCGCCTGCGCTGGAACACGGCGTGTTTATTGGTGCGGCAGGCGAGGGCAAAATTGCCTCTGCGACCCGCGCAGACTATGCCGCGGCGGCAGCCAAAGTGATCGCTGAAGAGGGCCATGCGGGCAAGGTGTATGAACTGGCGGGCGACAACGGCTGGACGCTGAGCGAACTGGCGGCTGAACTCAGCAAACAGAGCGGGAAGCCGGTCACCTACCAGAATCTCAGTGAAGCGGATTTTGCCGCCGCGCTGAAGAGCGTCGGCTTGCCTGCCGGACTGGCCGATATGCTGGCGGACTCCGATGTCGGGGCCTCCAAAGGCGGGCTCTTTGACGACAGCCATACGCTGAGCAAACTGATCGGACGCGCCACCACGCCGCTGGCGCAGAGCATTAAAGCCATCCTGTAATTGTTACGGATTGGTTAATTTTTGTAGCATGCCCTCTGGTCATCTCTGATAATGAAAAAATGACCCACGAGGAGATGCATTCCGTGCAAGGCGTACCGGAACAGTTTAATGATGAAAGAGACAGCGCGCGCTTTCGCCATCTGGCGCAGCTGCCGGGCCTGGAGCTGTACCACGCGCATATTTCTGACTACGCCTTTGAGCCTCACACCCATGAAGCCTTCGGGATCGGCACGATTGAAACCGGTGCCGAACGCTTTCGCTATCGCGGTACCCAGCATCTCGCGGCGGAAAAATCCGTCGTCACCATGAACCCGGACGAGATCCACACCGGCGAATCCGCCACCGAGGGCGGCTGGCGCTACCGGATGGTCTATATCGAACCCGATCTGCTGGAAGAGGTGACCGGCCTCCGGCACTGGTGGTTCAGCGACGTGACCCGTCATGACCCGCTGCGCTCGCAGCAAATCGGCAGGCTTATTTACGGCCTGTGGCACACGGACGATCCGCTTGCGCAAAAAGGATTACTGCTGGATCTGATTGAGACCTTCCGGCCGTTTGCCCATCACGCGCCGCGGGTTCCGGAAGGCGCGCACCGCTTCGAACGCGTGCGCGAGTATCTGCACGACAACTATATGCGCGGCCTGACGCTGGACGAGCTGGCCAGCGTCGTCTCGCTCAGCCCGTACCATTTCCAGCGCCAGTTCAAAGCCCATTTTCACGTGACGCCGCATCAGATGCTGATGGCCATTCGCCTCTGGCGCGCTAAAGCGTTCCTCACCCACGGCATGCCCGCCGCAGAGGTCGCCGCCGCGACCGGGCTGACCGATCAGTCGCATCTGACCCGCGCGTTTACCCACCGCTACGGCATTACCCCCGTGCGCTACCAGAAGCAGGTCACCCGGCGCTAATGCGCAACCTCATACAATACGCGCGCATTTGCCCGTCCTACACTGAGAACAAAGTAAATACCTGTGGATGGAAAAATGATTAGTGGAGTGTTGTATGCCCTGCTGGCCGGGATGATGTGGGGGCTGATTTTTGTCGGCCCGCTGATCGTGCCGGAGTACCCGGCGATATTGCAGTCGACCGGACGTTATCTGGCGCTGGGGCTGATTGTCCTGCCCCTGGCGTGGCTGGGGCGCGCGCGCTTGCGTCAGCTCAGCCGTCAGGACTGGGGCACCGCGCTGGCGCTGACCATGATGGGCAATCTTATCTATTACGTTTGCCTCGCGAGCGCCATTCAGCGTACCGGTGCGCCGGTATCGACCATGATTATCGGCACGCTGCCGGTCGTCATCCCCGTCTTTGCTAACCTGCTTTACAGCCACCGCGATGGCAAACTGGCGTGGTCAAAAATGGCCCCGGCGCTGGTCTGCACTGCCCTGGGGCTGATATGCGTCAATATTGCCGAGCTGCGTCATGGGCAGGGGGATGTTGACCTGTGGCGATACGGCTCTGGCATTCTGCTGGCGTTCATTTCCGTGGCGTGCTGGGCCTGGTATGCCCTGCGCAACGCGCGCTGGCTGCGTGAGAATCCGGACAAACACCCAATGATGTGGGCGACGGCGCAGGCGCTGGTCACGTTGCCCGTATCCGTCGTGGGGTATCTCGGCGCATGCCTCTGGCTGGGCCATCAGCAGCCGGACTTCGCCCAGCCCTTCGGGCCAAGACCGTGGGTATTTATTGGGCTGATGGTTGCGATCGCCGTGCTGTGTTCATGGGTGGGCGCGCTGTGCTGGAATATTGCCAGCCAGAAGCTGCCGACGGTGATTTTAGGGCCGCTGATTGTCTTCGAAACCCTGGCCGGACTGCTTTATACCTTCCTGATGCGCCAGAGCGTGCCGCCGTTGTTCACGGCCTGCGGGATCGTGCTGCTGGTCGTGTGGCGTGGTGATGGCGGTGAGAGCGAAGCCGGAAAAACCGAGGGTCGTTCCGGTACAACAGGAATAAAAAAACCCGGCATTATGCGCCGGGTTTGCGTCAGGGCCTGCAAGCGGCAGGATCTTAAAACGTTTCCCAGTTCCCTTCAGACGCCGCCGCGGCAGGCTGCGCTTTTGGCACATAGGTTTTCACCGGCGCCGCCTTTAACCGCCTGGTTTGCGGGTGATTTTAAATACCGCCACCGCTTCGTTCAGGCGTGCAGCCTGATCTTCCAGCGCCGCCGCTGCGGCCGCAGACTCCTCCACCAGCGAGGCGTTCTGCTGGGTCACGCGGTCCATCTCGGCTACCGCCTGGCCCACCTGGTCAATACCGCGGCTCTGCTCGTCAGAGGCCGAGGCGATTTCGCCCATGATGTCGGTGACGCGGGTAACCGCATTGACGATCTCGGCCATCGTGGCCCCGGCTTCGTTAACCAGCTGCGCGCCTGCGTTCACGCGGCTGCCGGAGTCGTCGATCAGCGCTTTGATCTCTTTCGCCGCCTGCGCGCTGCGCTGGGCCAGCGTACGCACTTCCCCTGCCACCACCGCGAAACCACGGCCCTGCTCGCCGGCACGGGCCGCTTCCACCGCCGCGTTCAGCGCCAGGATATTGGTCTGGAAGGCGATGCCGTCGATCACGTTGGTGATTTGCGCGATTTTGCTGGAGCTGGTGGCGATTTCATCCATCGTACGCACCACGCCCTCCACCACGTTACCGCCCTTCTTCGCCGTTGAGGAGGCGTCCAGCGCCAGACGGGACGCCTGACGCGCGTTATCGGCGTTCTGCTTCACCGTTGCCGTCAGCTGCTCCATGCTGGCTGCCGTCTCTTCCAGAGACGCGGCCTGCTGCTCGGTGCGGGAAGAGAGATCGTTGCTGCCTGCAGAGATTTCGCCTGCACCGGTGTAAATGGTATCTGCGCCTTCACGCACCACGCCCACGGTGTTCGCCAGCGAAGTTTGCATCTCCTGCACGTTGCGCGCCAGGATAGCCATCTCATTTTTACCGTCGGCCTGAATCGGCTGGGTGAAATCGCCTGCCGCAATGGCGCGAATATGGTTAATCACCTCTTCCAGCGGCAGCAGCAGCACGCGGCGCATCGCAATCCAGCTGGAGATAATCACCACAATCACCAGCAGCATGACCGCAGAGAGGATCCACAGGATGCGCTTGTAATCACTTTCGTTATCCTGAATGCCTTTATCCGTGAGCGCAGCCTGCGCTTCACGCCATTCACGATAAACCGTCTGCATCGCATTCTGTTTTTGTTCGGCATTCTGCTTGAACATATCTTCCAGATTGCCCTGGCTCAGCAGAACGTTCATTTGCGTCAGCGTCGCAGAGTAAATGCGGTACTGCTCTTCGAGTTGGTTGGTCAGGTTCTCATCCAGGCCTGGCGTATTCGGCAAGGCATAGTATTTATCGTAATGAACCTGCGCTTCAGTCAGCAGATTTTTCGCCGTGGTCACCAGCTCATTCAGCTGACCGCCGTTAATTTGCGAGGCCATGCTGCTTTGCAGGCGCAGCATCCCGCGGTTCAGGGTGACGCGCGCCTGGTTCAGACTGATCCACGCATCGGTAAACTCCGCCACGTTCTTGCTGGAGAGCTGCGACACGGTGAAGTTGTCTTTATCGTTGTTCAGGGCGTTGATAAAGATACCGGCGGAAATCACTTGCATGATGCCGAGCACAAGCAGCACCGAAATCAGAAGGGTAATGACTTTTATACGTTTAAACATGCGTTGCCTTTGTTATATGCAGGTTTGTCTGACGTGGATATATCGGCAGCGCCACGGGTTGTTTATCTCGTTTCAACACTCTATCTAAAAATTTTCAATAACCACCCCTTTCCTGAGCCCATTCAGAGAGTTAAACACGAAAGATTTTTTGTGACGGATATCACTGTTTTTCGCGCAATAAAGGCATAAGCCGATTTGTCCCCTCCCTCTAAAGGGTTATAGCGCCGGCTTAAAGATGCATTTAATATGCATCTTATATTATTGATGATGAGGTAACTGCTATGGCCTTTCGCGACCAACCCCTCGGCGAGCTGGCGCTCTCCATTCCCCGCGCTTCTGCGCTGTTCCGTAAATACGATATGGACTACTGCTGCGGCGGTAAGCAAACCCTCGGCCGCGTGCGGCGTCACGCAAAGAGCTGGACGTTGAGGTGATTGAAGCCGAGCTGGCGCAGCTGGCCGAGCAGCCCATCGACAAAGACTGGCGAACCGCCCCGCTCGCGGAAATCATCGACCATATCATCGTGCGTTACCATGACCGTCACCGTGAACAGCTGCCGGAGCTGATCCTGCAGGCGACCAAAGTCGAGCGCGTCCATGCCGACAAACCTTCCGTACCGCGCGGTCTGGCGAAATACCTGACCCTGCTGCACGAAGAGCTTTCCAGCCATATGATGAAAGAAGAGCAGATCCTCTTCCCGATGATTAAACAGGGCATGGGAAGCCAGGCGATGGGGCCCATCAGCGTGATGGAGAGCGAGCACGATGACGCGGGCGAACTGCTGGAAGTGATCAAACACACCACCCACAACGTCACGCCGCCGCCAGAAGCGTGCACAACGTGGAAAGCGATGTACAACGGCATTAACGAAACGATCGACGACCTGATGGAACACATCAGTCTGGAGAACAATAACGTTCTGTTCCCGCGGGCATTGGCGGGGGAATAAAAAAGGCGCGCCAAAAGCCCCAGCCCGCCCTTGATCTCATGGCAACGTTTAGAGCCGCTTTGCGGCTCTTTTTTTATGGCTGACGCATGCCAGCCATACGTTTCTTACCGATAAACAGCCAGCCCAGCCCCAGCGCGATAAACCACAGCGGCGTGACGATCAGCGCCTGACGGGTATCATCTTCCAGCGTCAGCAGAACCAGCACGAAGACGAAGAACGCCATGCACACCCAGCACATCAGCTTGCCCAGCGGCATCTTGTAGATCGATTTTTCGTGCAGGTGCGGACGCTGTTTGCGGTACACCAGGTACGAGCAGAGGATGATGGTCCAGACGAACATAAACAGGATCGCCGAGACGGTGGTGATCATGGTGAACGCGCCAATCACGCTCGGGTTCACGTAGAGCATCACCACGCCGCCCAGCAGGCACATGCAGGAGAAGGTCAGCCCTTTTGCCGGTACCGCGCGCTTAGAGAGTGTGGCGAACGCCCTCGGCGCCACGCCTTCCTGCGCCAGACCAAACAGCATACGGCTGGTTGAGAACACGCCGCTGTTGGCGGAGGAGGCCGCAGAGGTCAGCACCACGAAGTTAATCAGGCTCGCCGCCGCAGGCAGGCCGACCAGCACGAACAGCTCAACGAACGGGCTCTTGTCCGGCACCACCGAGCTCCACGGCGTCACGGACATAATGACGATCAGCGCGAAGACGTAGAACATGATGATGCGCACCGGAATGGAGTTGATGGCGCGCGGCAGGGACTTCTCCGGATCTTTGGTTTCCGCAGCGGTTGTGCCGACCAGCTCAATCCCCACAAAGGCGAACACCGCAATCTGGAAGCCGGCAAAGAAGCCGCTGATGCCTTTCGGGAACCAGCCGCCGTCATTCCACAGATGGGTAAACGAGGCCTGAACGCCGGTTGGCGACTGGAAGTGCGTGAGCACCATCACCAGGCCCACCACGATCAGCCCGACAATGGCCACGATTTTGATCATCGCAAACCAGAACTCCATCTCACCGAACATTTTAACGGTGGCGAGGTTAAGGCTCAGCAGCAGCAATACGACCGCCAGCGAGGCGACCCAGTCCGAAAGGCCCGGGAACCAGAACTGCGCGTAGGCGGTAATCGCCACGACGTCCGCCATACCGGTGACGACCCAGCAGAACCAGTAGGTCCAGCCGGTAAAATAGCCCGCCCACGGTCCGAGCAGGTCTGAAGCGAAGTCGCTGAAGGATTTGTATTCGAGGTTCGAGAGCAGCAGTTCACCCATTGCACGCATCACGAAGAACAGCATAAAACCGATGATCATATAAACGAAGATGATTGACGGTCCGGCGAGGCTGATGGTTTTGCCTGACCCCATAAACAGCCCGGTGCCGATGGCACCCCCGATGGCAATGAGCTGAATATGACGGTTTGTGAGATTGCGCCGTAGCGACTGTTCAGACGACGCCTCTTCGTCGGCGACGACTTTGACCTGATCTACCATGTGATATTTTCCTGTTTATGCCTGTCTGTGTTGTTAAGGCTCTTCTGGCCTTTAAATACGTCAAAAGATAAATGACGTTCCCTTGTAAGGGCTAATCGATATTAGGTAAGAATCGGCGGGATGAATACTATGATTTAGATATTATGTTAATAATATGTTGAAAGTGAGTGTCATATCACTCATACAGCGCGAAACAGCTCACAAAAATACACGCAACAGTTTCGTTTGCAAGATAAAATATTGACATTGATCTTATTAACGAACGATCGACGCACTCTTCTCACCCCTCCCCCCAAAAAGAGAGAGGGATTTATGCGGGGAATTACAGAATTTCCAGCAGCTCGACTTCAAAGACCAGGGTGCTGAATGGCGGGATGGACGCGCCAGCGCCGCGCTCGCCGTAGGCCAGGTTGTGCGGGATAGTCAGTTCCCATTTGGAACCGACTGGCATCAGGGTCAGCGCTTCGATCCAGCCTGCGATAACGCCATTCACCGGGAACTCAGCCGGTTCGCCGCGCGCCACGGAGCTGTCGAAGACGGTACCGTCGATCAGCTTACCGGTGTAGTGTACGCGAACGTGGTCGGTACGCGCCGGGATTGCGCCATCGCCCTGATTGATCACGCGGAACTGCAGACCAGACTCGGTGCTGTTCACGCCTTCACGCTCACGGTTCTCTTCCAGATATTTCACACCTTCGGCGGCCATCTCTTCAAAACGTGCGCGACGCACGGCGTCAGCACGTTCGTGGATTTCACGCAGCGCACGGTGCACAACGTCAACCGGAACGGCAGGCTGTTTGCCTTCCAGCGCGTCAGCGATACCCGCCACCAGCGCTTCCGGTAACAGACCTTCCAGGCCGGATTCGCTCAGCTGCTGTCCTACCTGCAAGCCGATACCGTAACTTGCCTGCGCTTCGATAGTGTCAAAAGTCGGGGTGGTCATGGGTTTTCCTTCCATCACATTTAAAGTAGCGGGCAGCATATCAGCCATGCCCTTATGGGTAAAACTTTGTCTGAAGTTAAGGTGACAAACCGCGACGAAACAGAAACAATAGAGAGAACCGAAGATAAATCCAGAACTGCTGTAGCAAAATCCGACTTTGTGCTGACGATCAGAGAGTTAAAACCGCTGGACGCCGCCCCGGAAGGATAAAGTGTATATACTCAACGGGGCACAGGACTAAAAATGACGCGGAGCAGGAGGAGTGCCATGCCCGGGCGATTTGAACTGAAACCTACCCTGGCGAAAATCTGGCAGGCGCCGGACAATTTTCGCATCATGGACCCGCTGCCGCCTCTGCATCGCAGAGGGATCATCATTGGCGCGCTGATGGTGATTGTGGGCTTCCTGCTTCCTTCCGGAGGCGATGATGTCGATACCGCACCCGTCACCCGCAATGCGCACGGAATATTCAGTTACCAACCGCCACTGCCGCCAGCCTGACGCACAGCCGATGCAAACACCGCCGTCAGCCCGTGGTGAACGATCCGGGTCAGGTCGCTCCAGGCGCTGAAGAGTCGCTCGAACAGCAGCAACCAGAGCAACAGCCGGTGCAACAGCAAGAGGCCCCGGTGGCGCAAAGCCGTCCGACAGTTCCCTCTTCCGGCGGTATTGAGCAACAGTGGCGTTCTTATCGCGTGGAGCCGGGTAAAACGCTGGCGCAGCTGTTCCGCGACCACAACCTGCCGCCGACCGACGTGTATGCCATGGCGAAAGTGGAAGGTGCCGGGAAAGCCGCTCAGTAACCTGCAGAATGGCCAGATGGTGCAGATTCGCCAGAATGCCAGCGGGGTGGTGACAGGGTTAACGATTGATACCGGAAATGGACAACAGGTGCTGTTTACCCGCCAGCCAGACGGCAGTTTTATCAGGGCACGTTAACCGATAAAGCCGGATAAGCGATTATCCGGCATATTTCGTTCTGGTAGCGCTAAAAAGCAAAACGCCGGCACAAGGCCGGCGTCTCATTCCCCGTCGTATTTCGCGTTACAGAGGGGCTCCGCTTACCCAATTCACTCGCGCTTCTGCAACGACTTAAGGGCA
>JBCNNT010000007.1:0-258896 GCA_039594245.1 Enterobacter sp. | reverse complement strand
GCGCCCCCCGGGAAACTCAAGCTGATTGCACAAATAATTCGCACAAAGCGCGAAGAGAACTCCCCTGCACGCATTAAAATTAAACAAAACGCATTCCGGCAATTTTTTGAACGACAGCATCAGAAATGGTCGCGATACGTTTTATAACAAACGCGTAAACTTTAATCAGGCCTCAAAACAAAGGAGGAGAGATGTTCAAAACATAATATTCGGCGTTATATCGGAGAGTAACATCATGAAATACATCGCAATTTTACTAACAACCTTATTGCTCAGCCTCAATGCAACGGCAGCAATAAAACTCGATAACCGGCAAGCCCGGAACATGGATGATGTGCACAGCTTAGGCGTTATCTACATCAATCATAACTTCGCCAGCGAACAAGAAGCCGACCAGGCTTTGAATGCCGCAACCGACGCACAAAACGCCACGTACTTTCACCCAATCCTGACACACGAGCCAGGCAGCAACGGCGCTCTGCACGCCAGCGCGGATATCTACCGCTAACCGAATCAGGCTAAGTTTCCCTTGCGCTGCGGCCCCGGATTGGGGCCGCGCTCAGAAGTGAGAATAATTTTCTTTCGGATCTTACCAAATACCCCACCGGCAGGTTTAATCAGGGTTTGCCAGCGTTATGGAAAGGGCGCGGGGAAGCCATATTCACACTACTTATCCGTATACCCAAAGGCGTTTGGGTTCTGGGCGGCGTCAGTATGCTGCTGTGGAACGATGATTTCCAGACCGTATTCTGGATCGCGCTGCTGCTGGCGAGCCCTGTGGCAAACCCACGGCGCGGCTTCCACATTCTGGGCCGGCGCCATTGTTTGCGTGGTGGCGCTGTGCGGTATGCGCCTTCAGAGATGACTGCGGAAAAAATCCGTTGTGGCTTCCAGCGCCAGCGGCGTGATGCGATGCGTCACGCCCGTTTCCCACTGATAAGTAAGATGTGCATCCAGCCCTGCATCCTGCAACGCCTGCTGTAAACGGAAAGATTCTGCTGCGGGCACCACATCATCCTGCTCTCCGTGCCACAGTAGCAGCGGACGATCGGCAATACGCGCCAGTTGATGGCTGACTTCCCACTGTGCCAACGGTGCCAGAATGGTTTCAAACTCGCGCTGTTGCTCTGAGGTGGTCACTTCCAGCGGCGGGAAAAGCGTATGCGCCAGCGAAGAGAAATAGCCGGAACCCATCAGGCTGGCCACGCAGCGCACTTCCGGATGCGCGGTCATAATCCCCAGTGCCGTCATCCCGCCCATTGACGCGCCACCGACCGCCAGCCGCTGATTATCAATAAGCGACTGGCTCTCCAGCGCGTCACGTAACGCGGAGAACTCTTCAATATTGCCCTGTAAAATTTGCCAGAACAGGCGCAAGCGCCGCTGCACATCACCACTAAAACGTGCGCCATGATCCGGCGCATCGGGCATGACCACGCGGAAACCCGCTTGTGCCAGCGCGACGGCAAAATAGCTGTAGACCAGTTTTGACGAGGTAAAACCATGATAAAACACCACGCTGGGCAGGGGTTCGGCACGTTTTCCCGCCGGAAAAGCATGCAGTGCTTCCACTCCGGCAAAGTGTTCTGTTTGCAGTTCGATCATCACACGCTCCTTGATTTCTTGTGCTGGTATGCCATCGGCAACCCCTCGACGCAAGTCAGAATTCGCAATAGCATCAGGCAAGGTTGAGATATAGGTTACGCTTTCAAACCACTTTCATTCGAAATTAGTGCTCACGATAACAATTTGGGAACATTCCCCCAAATTGGATCACGTCAGGAACTACACTATGGCTATCAGGAGAGATGAGAAACCCATGCGCATCTTGCTATCGGTTCTGTTTGCCGCCTTGCTTAGCGGCTGTTCTGTGTTAGAGGGTACACCGCAGCCTGCCCCGCCGGTGAGCGATCATCCGCAGGAGATCAGCCGCAACCAAACGCACGGTCTACAAAAAACAGGCGAGGTAAGCGTAACGGTACTGGGTTCTCCCATGGACGTGGAAGCCGCGATTAAGGCCAAAGCAGCCGCCGCAAAAGCCGATTATTACGTGATTATTATGATGGATGATTCCATTATTCCGGCCCGTTGGGTCGGACGCGCGTTGTTATATCGGCGATAGCGAGGCATTGATTTTCAGGATATTTACACTGCTTTGCGTCCATTGATGTTCTCCTGTGCACAATTGGATTAATGGAATCCGTTGCGCGAAAGGAAGCCCTGCACTATTTCGGGGTAACGTAAAATGGAGCTGACAATGAAACGATCTCTTGCCGTAAACTCACTGTTGCTTTCTACAGGAATGCTTAATACAACAGCGCAGCCCGCAGAGTTCGCCAGCGCTGACTGCGTGACGGGACTGAACGAAATCGGTCTGATTTCCGTCAATAATGTCTCAGGGAGCCTACAGGATGTGGAGCGTGTTATCGCGTTAAAAGCAGACGAACAGGGAGCTTCCTGGTATCGCATTGTACGAATGCAGGAAGATCAACGAGTTGATAACTGGCGGGTACAGGCCATCTTGTACGCCTGAGCCGCTAAACAAAGCCACCTGATTTGGTGGCTTTTTTATTTCCCTGCAATCATTAAGACTATGTTAATGTAAAGATATCTCAATGTAACACTTTGTTACATTGACACGCTAAATGTTATTCGATTTGTGCCGTTGAAGGTGCTTTATACACAGAACAACGGACAAATTATGCGCGCCTTTTTATCCCGCACTGGCCTCGGTGCCAAATTGTCACTTATGACTGGCGCAAGCGTTGCAACGCTATTCCTCCTGTTTACTTTTCTGATGAGCAATAAAGCCAGCCAACAACTGGAAACGCTGGCCATGGAAGACCTGCACAATCAATCCACCGGCGTGGTGGATATGGTTGAAATGTTCAACAGTAGTCTCAGCGAAGAGGTGGAAAGCTACACGCGCTTGTTCAGCAGTTTCCTGCCGCAACCGCTGGCGGTCGATCCGCAACAGCGCCGCGAAATTAATGGCATTGATGTTCCGCTATTCAAAGGCGGCGACACCGAGCTGCATAACAACAATGCCATTCCCGATGATTTTCTGAACCGCACCGGCGCGATCGCCACGCTGTTTGTACGCAGCGGCGATGACTTCGTCCGCGTGGCCACCTCGCTGCGCAAAGAAAATGGCGATCGCGCGATTGGTACCCGGCTGGACAATGCCAGCCCGGCTTTCGCCCCGGTAATGAAAGGCGAGGTTTATCGCGGCCTGGCGCTGCTGTTTGGCAAACGCTACATCACTCAGTATCAACCGGTGAAAGACGCCAGCGGCAATACCATCGCCATCCTGTTTGTCGGCATCGATATCTCCCGCTCGTGGCAGATCATGCGCAGCAAGATCCTCGGCCGTAAGCTGGGGGAAAGCGGCCATTTCTTTGTGATCGATCGTAATGCAGGCAAGAACTACGGCAGCTACCTGTTCCATGATTCCGAGGAAGGCAAACGCCCGCAGTGGGATGAAAATGATCTGCAAACGCTGCTCAAAACCAGCAGCGGCACGCTGGCCCGCACCAATGCCGATGGCCGCACAATGTTGATGTCTTACACCACATTACCCGGCTGGAACTGGAGCGTGGTCGGTGAAGTGGACAAAGAGGTGCTGTTGCAGGACGTCAACCGCATGCGCAACCTGTTCCTGCTGGCTGGCGTGGTGGTTTCCCTGCTGTTTGCCGCCATGTTCGTGGTGATTATTCGCCGCTGGCTCACCCGCCCGCTGCGCCAGGTGATCGATCTGGCTCAACGCTATGCCGCCGGGGATCTGCGCGCCACACTTACCGTTGATCGTCAGGATGAAGTCGGACAGTTGATCGCCGCCATTAACGGCATTGGTGATGGCCTGCACACCATTGTATTGCAGGTGCGCGAATCCGCAGCAGAGATCAACCTCGGCACCAATGCGCTGGCTTCCGACAGCAGCGAAATCAGCGAACAGATCAACAAGCAGGCCAGCAGCGTGGAAGAGACGTCCGCCAGCATGGAGCAGCTGGCCGCCACCGTGCAGCAAAATGCCGCCAATATGGAACAGACGCAAAGCCTGGTGAATGACACCACCGATGCCGTGCAAAAAGGCGGCGAAACCGTGGATCACTCCGTGGCAACCATGGAAGATATTCGTGAAGCCTCGCAGCGTATCGCTGATATCACCCATGTTATTGAATCCATTGCCTTCCAGACCAACATTCTGGCGCTGAACGCCGCAGTGGAAGCTGCCCGCGCAGGTGAACACGGTAAAGGTTTTGCGGTGGTAGCCCAGGAAGTCCGCGCGCTGGCCGCACGCAGCGCCAACGCGGTGAAGGAGATCGAGGCGTTGATTGGCGACACGCTGAAGAAAGTAGGCGAAGGCCACGCCCAGTCGGAAGCGACGCGAGTGGCGATGCAATCGATCATCAGCCATATGAGCGATATCAATAACTTAGTTCATGAGATTAACCATGCATCCCGTGAGCAGTCGGCAGGGATCAGCCAGGTCAATCTGGCAATGACGCACATTGGCGATGCCACGCATGTCAACGCCGGACGCGTATCGCAAAGCGAAGAAACCGCCCGCACATTGCGGGAAAAAGGGGCGCATCTGACGGAACTGGTCAGCCTGTTCCGCTTGAGAATGGATTAACATCCCTGCCCGCGGCACAGAGAGTCACAGGTCAGACTTCATCTGTTTATCTGCTCTTTCTGTGCTGCGGGCCATCGATTTATAAGGATTTACCTGGATCCCACTCTCTTTAGCGCCCGTCGGTAAAAAGTCACTGTTATTTTCACAGAGAATTTATAGTTAAAAAACAGCCAGAAAAGTCATTGCCTTAAAATAATCATGACCAGTGAAATGAGGAAAGAAGAAAACCGATAGAGATAAATATATTTAGCATGCAGAAAATACTCACCTCATTCTCATGAAATATTATTAAAATCACCGCATTTCAGAGCCATACATTTCTTTCCGGAATGCTAACCCGCTTTTCTGGGCATGAATACATACACAATAATTATATTTTATGGCGAACAGCCATTAATGAATTTTCGCTATTTTGACAATCAAATTTGCATCTCCTATTGTTCGGCGGTAATGGCATACCCGCAAAATATATGGACATCCTATGAGACCCCTTTTTATTCGCACTGGCCTCGGTGCCAAATTGTCGCTCCTGACTGGCATAAGCGTTGCTGCGCTTTTCCTTTTATTTACTTTTTTGATGAGCAATAAAGCCAGCCAGTTACAGGAAACGCTGGCCATGGAAGATCTGCGTAACCAGACCACCGGCGTGGTGAGTATGGTCGAAATGTTCAACAGCAGTATTAGCGAAGAAGTGGAAAGCTACACGCGTTTGTTCAGCAGCTTCCTGCCACAGCCGCTGGCAGTCGATCCGCAACAGCGCCGCGAAATTAGCGGCATTGATGTCCCACTGTTCAAAGGCGGCGACATCGAGCTGCACAACAACAACGCTATCGCAGATGATTTTCTGCAGCGTACCGGCGCGATCGCCACGATATTCGTGCGTAGCGACAGTGATTTCGTCCGCGTGGCCACCTCGCTGCGTAAAGAGGATGGCGAGCGCGCAATTGGTACCCGCCTGGAAAAAACCAGCCCGGCTTTCACCTCAATCATGAAAGGCGAGGTTTACCGCGGCCAGGCGTTGCTGTTCGGCAAACGCTATATCACTCAGTATCAACCGGTGAAGGATGCCAGCGGTAATGTCATCGCCATCCTGTTTGTCGGCGTCGATATCTCCCGTTCCTGGGACGTAATGCGCAGCAAAATCCTCGATCACAAGCTGGGCGATAATGGCCACATTTTCGTACTCGATCGTAATGAGGGTGATGATTACGGTAGCTATCTGTTCCATGACACTGAGGAAGGCAAGCGCCCGCAGTGGGATGAAAACGATCTGCAAACGCTGCTGAAAAACAGCGAAGGCACGCTGGAACGCGAAAGTGAAGATGGTCGCACGCTGCTGATGTCTTACACCACGCTCCCCGGCTGGAACTGGGCCGTGGTCGGTGAAGTGGACAAAGACCTCCTGTTGCAGGATGTCACCTTCATGCGCAACCTGTTCCTGCTGGCAGGCGTTGTAATCTCCCTGCTGTTTGCCGCCATGTTCGTGGTGATTATTCGCCGCTGGCTGACCCGCCCGCTGCGTAGCGTCATTGAGCTGGCCCAGCGTTATGCCGCCGGGGATCTGCGCGCCACGCTCGCCGTCGATCGCCAGGATGAAGTCGGCCAATTGATCACCGCCATTAACGGCATTGGCGATGGCCTGCACACCATTGTGTTGCAGGTGCGTGAATCCGCAGCGGAGATTAACCTTGGCACCAATGCGCTGGCTTCCGATAGCAGTGAGATCAGCGAGCAGATCAACAAGCAGGCCAGCAGCGTGGAAGAGACGTCGGCCAGCATGGAGCAGCTGGCCGCCACCGTGCAGCAAAACGCAGCCAACATGGAACAGACGCAAAGCCTGGTGAATGACACCACCGACGTGGTGCAAAAAGGCGGCGAGACCGTCGCCCTTTCTGTCACGACGATGGAAGATATTCGCACGGCTTCACAGCGGATTGCCGATATCACCCATGTTATTGAATCCATTGCTTTCCAAACCAATATTCTGGCGCTGAACGCCGCGGTGGAAGCTGCCCGCGCAGGCGAAAACGGGAAAGGTTTTGCGGTGGTCGCACAGGAAGTTCGTGCGCTGGCGTCACGCTGCGCTAACGCGGTGAAGGAGATCGAAGTGCTGGTTGGCGACACGCAGAAGAAAGTGGGCGAAGGCCATGCTCAGTCAGAAGCGACGCAAGTGGCAATGCAATCGATCATCCACCACATGAATCATATCAACCAGTTGGTCGGTGAAATCAACCACGCTTCCCGCGAGCAGTCGGCGGGGATCAATCAGGTCAACCTGGCGATGACGCACATCGGCGATGCCACCAATATCAACGCCGGGCGGGTGTCGCATAGCGAAGAAACCGCCCAGGCGCTGCGGGAAAAAGGCGCTAATCTGACCCGTCTGGTGAGCCAGTTCCGCCTGAAAGTGGATTAATTTGCCCCACCCGTGGCGCGGAGCAGCAGGTCGTCCTGAATCTGGCTGGCCAGCGGCGACGAACCACGGGTATCGAGCATCACCTGGCACCAGGCTTGCGCCATTGGCGGCGACGCGTGGCGCAACATTTGCGCTCCGCATCCCAACAGAAAGAGTTGTTGGGTAATGGCTCTTCCCTGCGTTTCATTCGATTTATGCAGTTGCGGCTGCAACTGCCGCCAGGCGCGATCGAAATGGCGATCCAGACCTTTCACCGCGCCAAACTCTTCAGCCAACAGCGCCATCACGCCCGATTGCTTGCTCAACACGCGCAGCACATCCAGGCACATCACATTGCCGGAGCCTTCCCAGATGCTGTTCACCGGCATTTCACGATACAGGCGCGGCAACTCATTATCTTCGCAGTAGCCAATCCCGCCGAGCACCTCCATCGCTTCCGCGACAAAAGGAATGCCCGCCTTGCAGACGGCAAATTTCGCCGCCGGGGTAAATAACCGCGCCCATAACGCCTCCTGTGCGTCAGCGCGGAGATCCCAGGCGCGTGCCAGACGAAACAGAAACGCGGTTTGCCCTTCCAGTTGCAGCGCCATACGGCTGAGAACGTCGCGCATCAATGGTTGATCGACCAGATTTTTGCCAAAAGCCTGCCGGTGGTGCGCATGGTATAGCGCCACCGAAAAAGCGCGCCGCATCAAACCGTGGCTGCCCAGTGCGCAATCAAAACGCGTCAGGCCGCCCATCTTCAGAATTTGCCGTACGCCATCGCCCTCTTCCCCCAGCAACCAGCCGCTGGCATCGCAAAATTCCGCTTCGCTGCTGGCATTTGAGCGGTTGCCAAGCTTGTCTTTCAGCCGCTCCAGCCGTACGCCGTTGCGCTGCCCGTCGGGCAAAAAGCGCGGCACAAAGAAGCAGGACAGCCCGCCACGCGCCTGCGCCAGCACCAGATGTGCATCGCTCTGCGGTACGGAGAAGAACCATTTGTGTCCCACCAGCCGGTACACATCGCCGCTTTTTTCCGCGCGGGTGGTATTGCTCAGCACATCGGAACCACCCTGTTTTTCCGTCATCCCCATGCCGATCAGCAGGCCGCGTTTCTGGTTGCCGGGCGCCATATGCGGATCATAACGATCGCTGAGTAACGGTTTAAACCAGTCGTGAAAAGGCTTCGGCAACGCCTGTTGCAACAGCGGCGTGGCAGCAAACGTCATGGTGATGGGGCACAGCGTGCCGGATTCGACCTGCGCATGCAGGATAAAACGCGCGGCGCGAGCGACAAACGCGCCAACGCGCGCGTCTTCTTCCCACGCCAGATTGTGAACCCGGTTGGCGCACAATCCCTGCATCAATAAATGCCAGGCTGGGTGAAAACGCACATCGTCGAGCCGCTGGCCTGCGGGGTCATAACGTAACAATTCCGGCGGATTAACATTCGCCAGCCGCCCCAGTTCCAGTGATTCCGCCGTTCCCAGCTGCTGCCCAATGCTGGCAAGGAACTCGGCGTCCCACGCCGCGCCCTCGCGCATGACGGCGTCATACAGCGCGCGGTCGGAAAGGAATAAGTTGCTGTTATTCAGGGGAACAGGTTGGTTGAAAACCGTATGAGTCTGCCAGTGCATGGTGTCTCCCTCCTTCATGGGCACTGAAGGTAAGTATGGACAGCACACCTCAATGCTGCACGGGAACAGGCTCACAAGGCCGCGATCTGGCAACGCTCATTCGTGAAACGGTTCACATAATATAAGAATAATATATTTCGCCATCGATGTTCGTGGTGAATAATTTATTCTCACCTTGCAGAAGAGAATAATGATGCCGGCACCTCACGTTGCACCCAATGCGCATAAGCGCGCTTTAATTGCAGGCTCGATTGGCAACTTTATCGAGTGGTATGAATTCGCGGTTTACGGTTTTCTCGCTACCGTCATCGCCAAAAATTTCTTTCAGCTCTCGGGGGAAACGGGGCTGACCAGCTTAATCCTCACCTACGCCTCGTTTGCCATCGCCTTTTTCTTCCGCCCGCTGGGTGCCATGGTGTTCGGGCGTATCGGCGATCGTATCGGTCGCAAACCGACGCTGATTATCGTACTGGTGATGATGACGCTCGCCACTGCCGCGATCGGTCTCGTTCCGGTGTATGCCAGCATCGGCCTCGCCGCTCCGCTTATCATCACCGGTTTGCGAATTTTGCAGGGTTTATTTGCCGGTGGGGAGTACGGCGGCGCGGTGTCGTTGATGACAGAGTTCGCGCCGCGCGGCAAACGCGGGCTGTATGGCGCATGGCAATCTTTTACCGTCGCATTAGGTCTGCTGGCCGGCGCAGGCGTTGTAGCGCTGCTTTCCGCGCTGCTGACGCCAGACGCGTTGCATGACTGGGGCTGGCGCATCCCCTTTTTCCTCGCGTTACCAATGGGCGTCGTCGCGCTGTGGTTACGGGTCAGCATGGAAGAGACGCCGAGCTTCGTGCAACAGCAAGAACAACCGGTCGCCGAACGGGCGCACTTCACCGATACGCTGAAAGCCATTGTCATGGGGATTGGCCGGGTGATGGTGTGGTCTGCCGCCGGTTACACCTATCTGGTGATCATGCCTGCGTATTTACAGTCAGCGCTGCATACCGGTTTTAACCAGGCGCTGCTGATTGCGGTGATCTCCAACATTGGCTTTGCGTTAACCATTATTCCGTCCGGCATACTGAGCGATCGCATCGGGCGACGCGCCGTGATGGTGCTTGCCACCGCGTTGTTGTTAATTCTGGCGCTGCCGCTGCTAAAAATTTTGCAGGCGGAATCCAGCACATTAGCGATAAAAGCGCTGGTGGTGCTGGTTGCTGGAGGTCTGGTCGGCATGCTGGCCGGGCCAGGCCCGGCAATGCTGGCGGAGATGTTCCCCACGCGCGTACGTTATACGGGGCTGGGTCTGGCCTATTCACTATCGAACGCGCTTTTTTCCGGTTGCGCGGGGTTAATTATCACCGGCCTTATCAAAGAAACTGGCAATGTCGATATCCCGGCGTACTACGTGATGGCTACCGCCGTGGTGAGTATGGTGGCGCTGATGACGCTCAACAAAAGCGACCATTTGCGCTCGCTGGAAGAGTGAAACATCCCGGTGGCGTAGCGCTACCGGGCTTTGGTTTATCCGGCGATATAGTGCGGCACAAATCGCGAGGTATCTTTGGTGATCAGCGTACTGTCTTCGCGGATACCCATGCCGACCGCTTCATCATCCACCAGCCAGCTGCCAATCAGCGTGTAGCTGTCGCCAAAGCGCGGCAGCGGTTGAAAGGCCTGATAAATCATCGGCTCTTCGCCGTAGTCGCCCTCTTCATGGTCAATAACGTTATGTGCGCCGTCGAAGATGGTGACATTGCCGCCTTCGCGTGAAAAAAGCGGTTTGCGCACATAGCTGGCACCCGCCGCAGTTTGTGGTTTTTCACCGTCAAACCACGCGGGCAGGAGATTCGGATGATGAGGGAAATAACGCCACAGCAGCGGCAACAGCCCTTTATTGCTGAGGATGCTTTTCCATAAAGGTTCCAGCCACTGCTCGCGGCGTTTACACAGCAGCGGGCCATTCTCGTCGCGCATCATCCATTCCAGCGGATAGAGCTTAAACGCCTGGCGAATGACGTTATCGTCCAGATCCGTCAACACGCCGCCAAGGCCGAGGCCAATATCGTCGATGTAAATAAAGCGCGTATCAAGACCGGCCTGGCGGGCGCAATCCTCCAGATAAAGCACGGTGCCGCGATCCTCTTCCGTCTCTTTACAGCAACAAAAGTAGAGCGGATGACGGCTCTGGATTTCACCGAAGCGGGCAATCAACTTATCCTGAATGGCATTGTACTGATCGGCATCGCGCGCAATAGTACCGTTACGCCGCGCATCCTCCATCCATAACCACTGGAAGTACGCAGACTCATACAGCGAGGTTGGCGTATCGGCGTTATATTCCAGCAGCTTGACCGGTTCCTTACCGCACCAGACAAAATCCATGCGCCCGTAAAGCGAAGGATCGCGGTTGCGCCAGCTCGTGGCAATTGCCTCCCAGTAGAGCGGCGGGATCGCCAACTGGCGGAGAATTGCCTCGTCCGCCACGGCGCGATCCACCACCTCAAGGCACATTTGATGCAGTTCGGCGGTCGGCTTTTCGATCTGCTCTTCAATTTGCCGCAGCGTAAAACGGTAGGCCCGGCTCTCATCCCAGTAAACTTCGTTATCAATAATATGGAAGTCAAAACCGTGGTCGCGGGCGATCCGCTCAAGCCCCGGACGAACGGCAACATCATGACGCAGCATGCTTATCCTCCCCAGCTTCCGCGCGCGCTGGAAGAGCGCCCAAACCCGCCGCGGGAAAAGGTGGTCGCCTTTTTGGTGGTGTAGCCATAATGGGCGCTTACGCTGCTGTGGCTGGTATCGCTACCGGAGCGCCAGCTATAGTCGCCCTGATGATTACGCCAGACCGGGCGGGAAGAGTAAGTGGAACCGCCGCTGCTGTAGCTATATTGCTCATCGCGGTCTTTACGCACGGCTTTGCTCAACAGAAAACCGCTAAGCACCGGCATCCAGCGCTGGCCAATATTGTCGTAATAGCAGTTGTCGTATTGCTGCACGCACCAGGGCTGCGACATATTACGCGGGATCTCTTGCTCGAAACTCGCGCGCGCGTTATTCCACGCATCGCTGCATACCTGCGCGCTGTTGCCGTCGTCAACGCAATCCTGCTGCGAGGTGTAATACACGCCGTCGCCATCGTTGTCATCTTTGTGGTCATTGCAGCCTTTTAAAACAAAAAAAGCGGCACCGCCCATAATTGCCAGCGTCAGGTATTGCCCGCTTTTACGCTCTTTTGGCGCGCTAAAAATCGGGCGCTGGATGCGGCTCTGCGCGGGCGACAGGATGTCATTCTTCTGCCGGTAGTTTCTCTTTCTGGCCATGATGTTCCATTACCATGTCATGCAGGCGGCGTTAAAAATTCCGCCTGCCAGCGCGGCCGCGCCCATAAATAACCCGGCGGCTGTATTGCCGTGAATAATCTTGTCGCTCAGTTTTGGCATATAAAGACGTACACCGCCGTAGACAAGTAATTGCACCACCAGCGCAATGACGCCCCAGATTAAATAATCCGGGATACTCACTGAATTAATGGCTGCGCTGGAGAGCGGAATAACATAGCCCAACAGCGAACCGCTGAACGCTAACGATGCCGCGACATTATTCTCTTTAATTAATCGCCACTCATCGTGTGGCGTAATCCGTGTATAAATAAAAAGAAAGCAGAGCACCATTGCCATGCCAATAAAAAAATAGGCACAAAACGCCAGCAGCGAACCCAGAATATGCAAGTCCAAATTCATAATTAACCTATGACCTTTAATGATGTCAGAGGAATATCCACTCCCAGCGCGCGCGAGTAGATCCATTCCGGCTGGTTGCGCGCATTGAATGTCTCTTCGCCATTCAATAGCAGATATTCAAATATATCGGTGGTAACTTCTCGCTGGTAAGCCATCATAAAGTTATGCACTTCCCAGCGTGCGCCAGCCTGATTGGATACGGTTTCCAGCGTATAAATCGGCTCGATATCTCCGCGCTCTTCGGCGTTAAACACGCGCTGCCACTGGCAATCGCGCCAGCGGAGCGTGGTTTTGCCCATCGCCTTTGCGCTCAGCATTTCGCGCCACGCCTGTTCGCCGGAAACGCCCACGCTCTCTTCATACACAAACAGCTTAATATCATCGATATTGTGGCTTTCCAGACCGCCCGAGGTGCTGATTTGCAGAAACTCATCGCCTGTCGTGTAGTAACGATGGATCATGCAACCTGCGCCAAGATCGAAGCTGCCGCAGGCGCCAACGGTGTACTCCTCGCCGGGCAGCGTGATGAGCAGTTCCTCTTCGCACAGGCGAAACAGCAACGTATCAATGGTAAAACCCGCATGCAGATGCAATCCAAGCGGACCTTTCGCCGGGGCTGACGCATCAGCCCGCCCCAACAGGTTTTTCAGCAAGGAGAACATTACGCTTTCTGTTGCTGTTGCAGTCGCGCCAGCACATCCTGCGCCGAGGTTTTATCGCTACCGCCGATCCCCGCCTGCGCCAGTTTTTCGTCGAGATCGCGCCCATCGGCCACTTTCTCAAGCTGTGTTGCCGCATCCAGTCGGGCCTGGCGCTCAGCCTGGCGCGCTTGCAGACGTTTCAGGGATTCTGCTGCCGTAGCGACATTGTTTGACGCGCTAACGGTGGAAGTGGTGACGGCCTGCTGCGCGCGCTGCATCGCGTCGGTCGCTTTGATCACTTCCAGCTGTTGCTCAAACTGTTCGATACGCTGTGCCGTGGCGGTAACCGCTTTTTCTACGGCATCGCGCGAAGTTTCAAGGTTGCTCAGCACCAGCTCTTCCGCGGTAATGGTGTTCTCCAGACGGGCAATCTCGGTCGCCACTTCATTGAGCAATGCGGCGTCCACATTTTTTGCCATCGCTTCCAGCGCGCGGGCTTCCAGGCTGGCTTTGCGGTCACGCAGATCGGCCAGTTTGTCATGGCTCAACTTCACGCGCGCCAGCAGATCAACACGGGATTTGCCCGCCTTATCCAGCTCTGAGCGGGCATCGCGGATATGCTGTTCAAGCATGCGCACGCCCTGCGTTTCTTCGATCGACTCTTCCGCCTGAGCAATAAACGATTTACCCAGCGTAAACAGGCTTTTTAAAATTCCCATATCCTCACTCCCTGACAACGTTATTGGGTAAAATCATCGGTTAATTCGGCAAGATCCAGCGCGTTTTCCGCAAGCGTGGTGATTTCCAGCAGGATATCGTCAAGCGAAGAGTTGAGTGACAGTGCGCCGAACGCGACATAATACTCTTCGCCGTTGACCGCAGAGATGCCAACAGACGATAACGGTAAAAGTTTTTGGTTACGCAGCAGAAACGCATTAAACGCATCCTGATGCTTAATTTCGCTTAAGGGACAAATGTAGGTATCGATAATGATTTGCCGGGAAGTCAGCAGCACGTTTAATTGCAAATCACCGTAATCATCCAGCTTAATAATTAACGCATCGGCTTCGTGTTGAATATTTAAATCCAGCGCCGTGGATTGTAATAATCCCGCGCTAAGCGACTCTACTGTCCATGCCATGATGTATATCCCGATTATTTCATCGTAATAAAATTAAGAGAGAACCTGCCGTGAAATCTTACCCGGATTCAGGGCAAAAAAAACCACCCAAATAAGGGTGGTTTTTGAGGTATTGCGGATTTAAAGCGTGCGCTGGCGCACCGCTTCAAACAGGCAGATGCCGGTCGCCACCGAGACGTTCAGCGAAGAAACGCTGCCCGCCATCGGAATGCTGATCAGCTCATCGCAGTGTTCGCGGGTCAGGCGGCGCATACCTTCACCTTCCGCGCCCATTACCAGCGCCATCGGCCCGGTCATTTTGCTCTGGAACAGAGTGTAGTCCGCTTCACCGGCGGTGCCAACGATCCAGATATTCTCTTCCTGCAACTGGCGCATAGTGCGCGCGAGGTTGGTGACGCGGATCAGTGGAACACTTTCCGCCGCGCCGCACGCCACTTTTTTCGCGGTCGCATTCAACTGGGCGGATTTGTCTTTCGGCACAATCACCGCGTGAACGCCTGCTGCATCTGCACTACGCAAGCATGCGCCAAGGTTATGCGGATCGGTAACGCCATCAAGGATCAGCAGGAACGGTTGATCGAGGCTGGCGATCAGATCCGGCAGATCGTTCTCCTGATACTGACGCCCTGGTTTCACCCGTGCAATGATCCCCTGATGCACCGCCCCTTCGCTTTTCTCATCCAGATACTGGCGATTCGCCACCTGGATCACCACGCCCTGCGCTTCCAGAGCATGGATCAGCGGCAGCAGACGTTTGTCTTCGCGGCCTTTCAGAATAAAGACTTCCTGAAAACGCTCCGGGGCGCGCTCCAGCAGTGCCTGCACCGCATGGATGCCGTAAATCATTTCACTCATTGATGGTACTCGTTTGGGGCGGTTTCGCCGTGTTATGTGGGCTGTGATTCTCATCACCTGCGCTCATTATAACCGACACGCGCCGCAGAAAGTACCTCGCTAACTTAAGTGCCGTTTCGCCTCCAGCCGTACGCGATGCAGCACGTGCTGCTTGATCTCGCCGTAGTGCGGATCGCCAGCGAGGGTTTCGATATCGCGATCGCGGCCAAACGGCAGAGAAATCTCTTCGACGATTTTGCCGGGGCGCGCTGACATGATAAGAATGCGATCGGCGAGAAACAGCGCTTCATCCACGTCGTGCGTCACGAACAGCAGCGTGGTGCGCGTTTCCAGCCAGGCGCTGCGCAGCAGTTCCTGCATCATCAGCCGGGTTTGCGCGTCCAGCGCGCCAAACGGCTCATCAAGCAGCAGCACATCCGGGCCGGGCAACCAGGCGCGCGCCAGCGCGACACGTTGTTTCATGCCGCCCGAAAGCTGCCATGGCGCATGGTGTTCAAAACCTTTCAGCCCCACGCGCGCCAGCCAGTCCAGCGCCTGGGCGTTAATCTCTTCTTTACGGTATTTGCCAAGCCGCGGGCCAAATGTCACGTTATCCAGCACCGATAACCAGGGAAACAGGTTCGGCTGCTGGAAGATCATGCCGCGCGATGGTCCAGGCTGGCTCACCGTTTTTCCGGCCGCCAGAACCTGTCCGCTATCGGGCCGGGTAAACCCGGCAACCAGGTTGAGAATGGTGGATTTACCACAGCCGGAGGGGCCAAGCAGCACAACAAATTCCCCCGGCGCCAGCGCCAGCGAGATATCCTCCAGCACCGTGAACGGTTGCGGTTTTGCCGCAAACGTCAGCGAAACATTTTCCAGCGCGATTTGTGCCGTCATCACTCTTTCCCCGCCCAGGGCACCAGACCGCGTTGCAGCCCTAACAGTAATAAATCCAGTAAGTAACCAATGCCGCCCAGCAGCAGAATGCCAAGCATGACAATGTCCGTACGTAAATAAGAGCTGGCGTTGATCACCATCCAGCCGAGGCCGGAACTGGCGGCGACCATTTCGGCGGCGATCAGCGATGTCCAGCCAATGCCAATCGAAAGGCGCACGGTGGTAAATAGCTCCGGCAGCGCATCCGGTAGCACCACGCGCAAAAAGATCTGTCCTTTCGATGCACCCAGCGTTTGCGCAACGCGAATGCGTGCGCGACCAATGCGTTCCACCGCCGCGCTGGCACCGACGACCACGCTTAAAAAGGTGGCGATAAAGATCAGAAAGAATTTCGACGCTTCACCAATCCCCAGCCAGACCACCGCCAGCGGGATCAGCGCAATCTTCGGTAGCGGGCGCAGGAACTGCACAAACGGGTTGAGCACCGCGGAAAGACCGTCGGATAAGCCCATCAACAAACCCAGCGGGATACCGATGACAATCGCCACCGCAAAGGCGCTCAGCGCTCGCGCCAGGCTGACGGCGACGTGCTGCCACAGCGGCACCTGGCGGTAACCGTCCGCCAGCAGCTCTTCGGCGGTCAGACCAATGTCGGTTAGCGAAGGTAACAACAGCGGATCCACCCATTGCCGGGTGGCCGCCACTTGCCAAATCACAAAAAAGATCGCCACTGACAGCACGCTGATGGCGATATGTTGACGCAGTTTCATTTTGCGGCGGCTGCCTCGCGGATGTAGCGCGAGTCGATGGCGCTATCCCAGTTCGCCGGGATATCACGTTTGCGGATTTCGCCAATTCCGGCGAGGAAGTTCGAGGTTTTGCTCAGCGCTTTGCCGATGCCGCTCTCGCTGGTTTGCGTGCCGTTACCCAGCCACGCAGCGGTGCCCTGCTCGCTTAATGTTGGATACTCCAGCCCGCCGAGGGTATTGGCAGCGGTAGTGACCGGTGCGCCGACCTCTTTTGCCACAATCGCGGCGGCGCGTTCAGGATCCTTTTTGAACTCATCGACTTTCTGCTGGTGTACGCGCAGGAAGGCCGTCACCGCTTGCGGATACTGCTCAGCAAAGGCTTTGCGAACCACGTAGTTGTTGTAAATCAGGTAGCCATCTTTTTGCAGATCTTTAGTGGCAAAGACCTGATGGCCGCCGGAGGATTCCAGTTCCTGGGCAAACGGCGCCCACACGTAACCGGCATCGATATCACCGCGTTTCCAGGCTGCCACCATTTCCGCCGGACGCAGCGGCAGCAAGGTAATTTTGCTGCGGTCGAGTTTATTGACGCTGATCGCTGCTTCCAGCGCATATTGCGCCGTCGAATTTGGCGGATAGGCCACGCGTTTCCCTTCGATATCACGCAGCGTTTTAATGCCATCTTTGCCAATTAAACGTTCGTAGCTGGCAATCGCGCCGGAAACCCCAATAATTTCCACGGGTAATTTTCGCACAATACCGGCCGTGGCCGGACTGGAGCCGAAATTGGCAATATCGATAGCATTGCTGGCGAAATAACTGAGCGCATCCGCGCCGGAGGCGAATTGCACCCACTGAACTTTCGTATTTAAAGCTTTATCCAGCGAACCATCGGCTTTCGCCAACATTAATACCTGGGAACCGCCGCTATAAGCGACGCGTACTTCGGCTGGTGTAGCGGCAATGCTGGTATTTAGCCATAAGCTACCTGCTGCCAGTAATAAGCAGAGACTTTTTTTCATGTTATTTAATCCTGGATGTTATTAGCGCCGAACCACTATATCGACAGGCGGCGCTTTTATTTATTCAAATTATTGCGTTGGATATACGTGGAATAAGAATGGCGATAATCGAGCCAGATTTGCGCGCACTGCTGCGCCAGCGCTTGTGACGGATCGCAGGTCTGCGCGAGAAACGGCGCGGCAATCGCTTCCAGCGCAACCGGCACTTCGGTACAAGCCAGAATCAACTGTTGCGCACCGCGCGCCAGTAACGCCTTTGCCTGCTTTGCCAGCAATTCACCGCCCTCGTGCAGTGCGCCGCGCTTCACGGCATAACAGCCCGGCACAAACCACTGTTGCAGTTCATCGCCATTCGGCAGCAGTACCTCAATTCCCTGCTGCGTCAGGCGCTGTTGATACCAACCCGCATCCAGCGTTCCTTGCGTGGCAATCACCCCAACCCGCTGAGGCTTGTGCGCTAAATTCGCCAGCGACGCCATTGTGGCATCCACAATGTGCAACAGCGGCGCGTTGCTGGCGCGGCTGAGTTCGTCATACCAGTGATGCGCGGTGTTGCAGGGAATAGCGATATGGCTGGCGCCCGCCTGATTAAGCTTTTCAATTCCCTGAAGCAGTTGCGGCAGCGGCGATGGCCCCAGCCCGGCCAGCGCTTTTTGCCGATCGGCGATTTGCGGCACGTTCCACACCACCGACGGCAGTTGCTGCTGGTCGCTATCGGCAGGCGTCGCCTGTAACAGCTTGTGCTGAAAATCGAGCGTGGCGAGCGGCCCCATGCCGCCCAGCACTCCCAGTAAGAAGGGTTTAGCCATGGCGGGCGTGTGCCTCCAGCACCTGGCGGTAACCGAATAACCCGGCCGAGCCGCCGGTGTGAATAAACACGACATTCTCGTCATGCGTGAAGTAGCCTTTGCGAATCAGATCGATAAGCCCGGCGGCACCTTTACCGGAATAAACCGGGTCGAGCAAAATGCCTTCATGGCGGGCAAACAGCGTCAGCGCTTCCAGCATGCCTTCAGTCGGCAAACCGTAACCATCACCGACGTAATCGCTATTAGCGGCCACCGCTTCACGCGGCAGATCGCCCGCCACGCCCAGCAGTTCGCGCGTACGTGACGCCAGATTCCAGACATTCTCTTCCTGCTTCGCTTTAGGGGCGCGGACGCTGATGCCCAGCACCGGCACGTGGCTGTTAGTGGCGGTGAAACCGGCCACCAGCCCGGCTTGCGTCCCGGTGCTGCCGGTAGCGTGGACGACATGATCGATGCGTAGCCGTAACTGTGAGGACTGGAATAACAGTTCTTCAGCGCAAGCAACGTAACCCAGCGCGCCGATGGCGTTGGAGCCGCCGCCGGGAATGATATACGGGCGATGCCCCTGTTCGCGCAGCTGTTCGGCATACTCTTCCATGGCTTTTTGCATATCCGTGCCGCCCGGCAGATGGGCGACAATTTCACCGCCCAGCAACTCATCCAGCAGGATGTTGCCAGAGCGCTGATAATCTTCACCAAAATCGGTAACGCGTTTTTCCAGTAGCACTTTGCTTGCCAGCCCGAGTTTTGCTGCACCGGCAATGGTCTGCCGGACGTGGTTCGACTGCGTTGCGCCCTGGGTGATAATCACGTCGGCGTTTTTCGCCAGCGCATCCGCCAGCAAAAATTCCAGCTTGCGGGTTTTATTGCCGCCCGTCGCCAGGCCGGTAGCGTCATCGCGTTTGATCCATATTTTGGGACCGCCCAGCAGCGCGCTTAAGTTCTCCAGCGGTTCTAACGGCGTCGGGAAATGACCTAATGACAGGCGGGGGAAACGGGCCAGATGCATAATCGCTCCTTGGAAAACAGAGACCAACCGAAGCGAAATGCCACGGTTTTAATTCGGTAAATATGAGATGGATATTTACTATATAGATCTGTATTCGCAGGCTAACGATAAATAATAAATATCGATGTGCAGAAAATAACTAAGCCATAAAAAAAGCCCTTCACCGTGGAAGGGCTTCGCGGATATTACTGGTCGACTTTCTTTTTCGCCGCACGTTTAGATTTGGTGGCAGCGGCTATTTTTTGCGTTTTTGCCGAGGGGTTTTTGGCTTTTTTCGCTTTGCTTTTACCTTTACCTGTGGCATCACCGCGGAAGGCACTGTCCGGCTCAAAATTCACCTTTTTCCCCATCTGCCGACGCGGTGGCTTTTTACCGCCAACGTTTTTACCCGCAGCGCCTTTTTTCGCTCTTTCACGCTCGGTTTTACCGACGTTGCGCGGCGCGCGCTCGCTGGAGATCAGCGTGAAGTCGATCTTACGCTCGTCCATATTCACGGCTTCAACCTTCACTTCCACCCGATCGCCCAGACGATAGGTCTGCCCGCCGGATTCGCCAATCAGACGCTGGCCGACCTGGTCGAAGCGGTAGTAGTCGTTATCCAGCGTGGAGACGTGCACCAGACCGTCGATGAACAGATCGTTCAGGCGCACAAAGAAGCCGAAGCCGGTCACGCTGGCGATCACGCCTTTGAAGACGTTACCCACCTGATCCTGCATAAAGTCACACTTCAGCCAGTCCGCCACGTCGCGGGTGGCTTCATCGGCACGGCGTTCGGTCATCGAGCAGTGCTGGCCCAGCTGCAGCATCTCTTCCATGCTGTAGTGCCAGCCGCCGGTTTCGGTGGTATTGCCCTTTATGCCGCCCTGCTCTTTCGCCAGCAGATACTTGATCGCACGGTGCAAAGAGAGGTCCGGATAACGACGGATCGGCGACGTAAAGTGGGCGTAAGACTGCAGCGCCAGGCCGAAGTGACCGCGGTTTTCCGGATCGTAAATCGCCTGCTTCATCGAGCGCAGCAGCATCGTTTGCAGCATTTCGTGCATCAGGACGATCGGCAATCGACTCCAGCAGCTCGGCATAATCGCGCGGCTCCGGCTTGTTGCCGCCCGGCAGCTCCAGCCCCAGCTCGGCCAGCACGGAACGGAATGCGGTGATGGCTTCGGTCGACGGTTTATCGTGAATACGGAACAGCGCCGGCTCGTTGGCTTTCTCGACGAAGCGCGCCGCCGAGATGTTGGCCAGGATCATGCACTCTTCGATCAGCTTGTGCGCATCGTTACGCTGGGTCTGTTCGATACGCTCAATGCGGCGCTCGGCGTTGAAGATAAACTTCGCCTCTTCGCTCTCAAACGAGATCCCGCCGCGCTCTGCGCGCGCCTGATCCAGCACTTTGTAGAGGTTATGCAGCTCTTCGATGTGCTTGACCAGCGGCGCGTACTGTTCGCGCAGCTCCTGATCGCCCTGCAGCATATGCCACACCTTGGTATAGGTCAGACGCGCATGCGAGCTCATCACCGCTTCGTAGAACTTGTAGCCGGTTAAACGCGCCTTTGGTCGAGATGGTCATCTCGCACACCATACACAGGCGATCAACCTGCGGGTTCAGGGAGCACAGACCGTTAGAGAGCACTTCCGGCAGCATCGGCACGACCTGCGACGGGAAGTAGACCGAGGTGCCGCGGCTGCGCGCTTCGTTATCCAGCGGGGTGTCCGTGGCGCACGTAGTAGCTGACGTCGGCAATCGCCACCCACAGACGCCAGCCGCCGCCGCGTTTTTTCTCGCAGTAGACGGCGTCATCGAAGTCGCGAGCGTCTTCACCGTCGATGGTGACCAGCGGCAGAGCGCGCAGATCCACGCGGCCCACTTTGGCCTCTTCCGGCACTTGCTCACTCAGGCCGGCAATCTGCTTTTCAACCTCTGGCGGCCAGAGGTAGGGAATTTCATGGGTGCGCAGCGCCATATCAACGGCCATGCCGGTGCCCATGTTGTCGCCGAGCACTTCGACGATTTTACCGACCGCTTTGGTGCGGCGGGTTGGGCGCTGGGTGAGCTCCACCACCACCACAAAGCCCATGCGCGCGCCCATCACCTCTTCCGGTGGGATCAGGATGTCGAAGCTCAGACGGCTGTCGTCCGGCACCACGAAGCCCACGCCCGCATCGGTGAAGTAGCGGCCGACAATCTGGCTGGTTTTTGGCACCAGCACGCGCACGATGCGCGCTTCGCGGCGGCCTTTGCGGTCGGCGCCCAGCGGCTGCGCCAGCATCTGGTCGCCGTGGATGCACATTTTCATCTGTTCAGCTGAGAGGTACAGATCGTCTTTACGGCCTTCCACGCGCAGGAAGCCGTAGCCATCGCGGTGGCCAATCACCGTGCCTTTCAGCAGATCCAGGCGTTCCGGCAGCGCGTAGCACTGGCGGCGGGTAAACACCAGTTGCCCGTCACGCTCCATGGCGCGCAGGCGGCGGCGCAGCGCTTCAATTTGCTCTTCACCTTCGATGTTCAGTTCAACGGCCAGTTCTTCACGATTGGCGGGTTTTTCGCGTTTTGCTAAGTGTTCAAGGATAAACTCGCGGCTGGGAATAGGGTTCGCATATTTTTCGGCTTCTCGTTCCAGGAAAGGATCTTGTGACATTGCGGTTCCTCCGTTGTCAGCTCCGGCGGAAATTTGCTTCATTCCACCAGCAATAATTTGTAAAGCGGTTGATTCTCTTCAACCAAATCGGCCAGCGTGTAGTTATCCAGTTCCTTGAGAAAACTTTGCACGGCCTTTGGAAGCGCCTTTTTCAGGCGGCAGGCAGGGGTGATGTGGCAAAACTCGCTGCTGCAGTTCACCAGCGCAAGCGGCTCCAGTTCACGTACCACATCGCCAACACGAATACTCTGTGCCGGTTTACCAAGACGGATCCCACCATTCTTCCCGCGGACGGCAGCAACGTATCCGGCACGACTAAGTTGATTGATTATTTTGACCATATGATTACGGGATACGCCGTAGACCTCTGTGACTTCAGAGATACTGGTCATCTTTCCATCGGGCAACGACGCCATGTAGATCAGCGCGCGTAAGCCGTAATCGGTAAAACTTGTTAACTGCACATCAACCTCAGGAAATGGGAAAACGATGACGATACCCGCAGAGATATTGACACTAATGATGATAAACCAGCCAGATAGTTAGCCGCTAATTTATTTGAACAGAAGGGTAAAAAAAGCGAGGAGAGTCGCCGGACGCGCTACTATCCGCCTACGCCGTCTCCCCGCAGGCCAGCATTCACGAAGATTATGCGTCGAACGGGTCGCGCAGGATCATGGTTTCAGTACGATCCGGGCCGGTAGAGATAATATCGATCGGCACGCCGGTCAGTTCTTCAATACGCTTGATGTAATCCAGCGCCGCCTGCGGCAGGCCGCTGCGCTCTTTCACACCAAAAGTGGTCTCAGACCAGCCCGGCATGGTTTCGTAGATAGGCTCGATGCCTTCCCAGTCGTCAGCAGCCAGCGGAGTGGTGGTCACTTCGCGGCCATCCGGCATACGGTAGCCCACGCAGATTTTCACTTCTTTCAGGCCGTCCAGGACGTCCAGCTTGGTCAGGCAGAAGCCAGACAGGGAGTTGATCTGCACTGCGCGACGCACCGCAACCGCATCCAGCCAGCCGGTACGACGACGACGGCCGGTGGTCGCGCCGAACTCGTTACCCTGCTTGCACAGGAACTCGCCGGTTTCATCAAACAGTTCGGTCGGGAATGGACCCGCACCCACGCGAGTGGAGTACGCTTTGATGATACCCAGAACGTAATCCACATAACGTGGACCCAGGCCAGAGCCGGTCGCCACGCCACCCGCGGTGGTGTTAGAGGAGGTTACGTACGGATAGGTACCGTGGTCGATGTCCAGCAGCGTACCCTGCGCACCTTCGAACATGACGAAATCGCCACGCTTGCGCGCCTGGTCCAGCAGATCGGACACATCAACAACCATACCGGTCAGAATGTCTGCAATCGCCATGACGTCATCCAGCACTTTCTGGTAGTCAACAGCGTCAGCTTTGTAGAAGTTCACCAGCTGGAAGTTGTGATATTCCATCACTTCTTTCAGCTTTTCAGCGAAGGTCGCTTTGTCGAAGAGGTCGCCCACGCGCAGACCGCGACGTGCAACTTTATCTTCGTAAGCCGGGCCGATACCACGACCGGTGGTGCCGATCGCTTTCGCGCCACGCGCTTTTTCACGCGCAACGTCCAGCGCCACGTGATAATCCAGGATCAGCGGGCAGGCTTCGGAGAGCAGCAGACGCTCACGAACAGGGATACCACGGTCTTCCAGACCTTTCATCTCTTTCATCAGCGCCGCTGGAGACAGCACAACGCCGTTACCGATGATGCTGGTGACGTTTTCGCGAAGAATGCCTGATGGAATAAGATGGAGGACGGTTTTTTCACCGTTGATTACGAGAGTATGGCCTGCGTTGTGACCGCCCTGGTAGCGCACAACATATTTAGCCCGTTCAGTCAGAAGATCAACAATCTTCCCTTTACCTTCGTCACCCCATTGGGTGCCCAGTACGACGACGTTGTTACCCATTTTTTTCAAAATCACCGTTTGCTTAAAAATGGATTCTACCATCGCTTTTTCAGATATACAGCACTTTTCTCCGCGCAAAATTGGCCAAAGACGCCCACTTTTTACTCAGCCAATCGTTTTCCTCAACATGTAGTAGATCACGACGCCCGCAACCACAAGACCGCCGCCAAAACGACGCAAAATATTATCCGGCAGTTGGCTCATCGTGGCGATCATTCGACGCCAGGCGCGCGGATAAAGCATCGGTCCCAGACCTTCCAGCACCAGAACCAGCGCCAGCGCGAGCCAGATCGTTGAATTCATGTCTAATCCTTATAAAAGAAAACCACCGCTCCGTTGAGAGCGGTGGTTTGAATCATGAAAACCGAGCCTGGCGCAAACTTAGCGCGTCGCGGTAGTCGGCGTCTTCATATAACGGAAGAAATCGCTGTCCGGGCTGAGCACCATCACGTCCTGGTTGCTCTGGAAGCTATTCTCGTAGGCACGCAGGCTGCGGATAAAGGCATAGAAGTCCGGATCCTGGCTGAAGGCATCGGCAAACAGCTTCGCCGCTTCGGCATCGCCTTCACCGCGCAGGATACGCCCCTGACGCTCAGATTCCGCCAGCGTCTTGGTCACTTCGTAGTCCGCGGCGGCACGCAGCTTCTCCGCCTCTTCCTGGCCCTGCGAACGGTGACGACGGGCTACCGCTTCACGCTCGGCGCGCATACGGTTGTAGATCGCCTCGGACACTTCTGCCGGCAGGTTGATCTGCTTGATACGCACGTCGACCACTTCGATACCCAGCGCCGCCATACTGTTCGGGTTGATCACCGGCACTTTACCGTTGGTTTCCGCCTGAACGCGCTCAGCCGCTTTGGCAATCGCGTCATCTGCTGCCGGCGTCGCAACTTCGTCTTCCGTGCCCGCGGTGCCGGAGTTCAGCGCATCGCGCACTTCCAGGGTCAGACGGCCACGGGAGTCGGTCACGATGTCTTTCACATCCAGACGACCAATTTCGGAACGCAGACGGTCAGAGAACTTACGTTTCAGCAGCACTTCGGCCTGAGAGACGTCACCGCCGCCGGTCGCCAGGTAGTAACGGCTGAAATCGCTGATGCGCCACTTGATATAGGAGTCAACGATCAGGTCTTTCTTCTCTTTGGTCACGAAACGATCGGCCTGGTTATCCATGGTCTGGATACGCGCATCCAGCGGTTTCACGGACTCGATGAACGGCACCTTGAAGTGCAGGCCCGGCTCATAAACCAGCGGCTTGTTTTCGCCATCACGCACGACGCTGCCGAAGCGCAGCGAAATCCCGCGCTCGCCTTCTTTCACCACAAAGATCGAGGTGTAAAGCACGACCAGTACGATGACGATGATCGCAATAACTGACTTACGCATCCTTATTCCCCCTGACGCTGGTAGTCGTTACGCTGCGCGTTAGCGCGGCGTTGGTCCATAATGTCACCATGGTGCGAAGAAGGCGTTGTGTTCGTGCTGGCGCTGCCCGTGGAGGCAGGCGGCAGACGCAGCAGGTTGTTCGCGCCACTGCTGTCACTCTTTTGCCGCCGGTGCGCTCGAGCCGCCTTTCAGCATCTGATCCAGCGGCAGCACCATCAGGTTGCCGCCTTTACTGTCGTTAACCAACACTTTGCGGGTATGGCTCAGCACTTTTTCCATGGTTTCGATATAGAGACGCTCGCGGGTAATTTCCGGCGCGGCTTTATATTCCGGCAGGATCTTCGCAAAGCGCGCCACTTCACCCTGCGCTTCCAGGATGGTCTGCGTCTTATAAGCGCGCGCCTCTTCCAGAATACGCTGCGCCTGGCCGTTAGCACGCGGCTGAACTTCGTTGGTGTAGGCTTCCGCTTCACGGATGTACTGCTGCTCGTTTTCACGTGCAGCAATCGCATCGTCAAACGCCGCCTTCACCTCTTCCGGCGGACGCGCAGCCTGGAAGTTGACGTCCAGCAGGGTAATACCCATGTTGTACGGACGAATGGTCTCTTCCAGCTCACGCTGGGTATCGCTACGAATAACGGTACGACCTTCGGTCAGAATGCGGTCCATGGTGTATTTACCGATCACACCGCGCAGGGCGCTGTCGGTCGCCTGACGCAGGCTGTCATCGGCGCTGGTCACGCTAAACAGGTAACGCTCAGGATCGGTCACGCGGTACTGCACGTTCATCTCAACGCGCACCACGTTTTCGTCAGAGGTCAGCATCACGCCGGAGGCCGCCAGTTCACGGACGGATTCCACGTTTACCGCCGTCACGTCGTCGATGAAGGTCGGCTTCCAGTTCAGGCCCGGCTCAACCAGATGGCTGAACTTGCCGAAACGCGTCACGACGCCGCGTTCTGCTTCTTTAATGGTGTAGAACCCGCTGGCAGCCCAGATGATCACCACCGCAGCGGCAACGATGCCCACAATGCGTCCGCCCACCTGACCGCGAGGGCCAGAGGAACCAGGCGCGCCGCCAGAACCTTTACCTCCGCCCAGACCACCAAGCTTTTTGCTCAGTTTGCGGAAGATATCATCCAGATCCGGCGGCCCCTGATCGCGACCACCTTTGTTGCCATTTCCCCCAGAGTTGCCGCCATGGTTATTGCTGCTTCCCCACGGGTCGCGGTCCTGTCCGTTATTACCGGGCTGATTCCACGCCATGTATATGCTCCATATTTGTATATCGTGCGGTGTATGCCCGGCCTCGCGGGCACCCCCAAAGGGGAAAAATCTTCAGGCATCCCCTTTCTGATCAGACGATATAGTCGACCAGCGCAGGTTCTTGTTTACAGAGGCGACGCCAGTCAACGATCGGCATACGCACCTGCATCCCCACGCTGCCGTCATCCTCCATCCACTCTTTTTCTATCGCCTGAAGCTGATAAAACCGGCTGCGCAGCCGGCCTTCCTGTGGCGGCAATCGCAGCGTGTGCTGCGCGACCTCACCGGAAAGACGCTCTGTCAAAGCCTGGAAAAGCAGTGGCACGCCAATACCGGTCTGGGCAGAAAGCCAGACCCGAATCGGTTTGTTCTCTTCATCTCGGTCGATACGCGGCTCAAAATCGTCCAGCATATCGATCTTGTTCATGACCAACAGCGTTGGGATCTCGTGGGCGTCGATCTCTTCAAGCACCACGTTCACCGCGTCGATGTTCTCCTGCACGCGCACATCTGCGGCATCAATCACGTGCAGCAGCAGCGTCGCCTGTCGCGTCTCCTGCAGGGTCGCTTTAAACGCCGCCACCAGGTCATGCGGCAGGTGGCGGATAAACCCTACGGTATCCGCCAGCACCGTTTCACCGACGTCTGCAACGTCAATACGGCGCAGCGTAGGGTCCAGGGTCGCAAACAGCTGGTCTGCGGCATAAACCTGGGCCTCGGTTATCTGGTTAAACAGGGTGGATTTACCGGCGTTGGTATAGCCCACCAGCGACACCGTCGGGATATCGGCTTTCGTGCGCGCCCGACGTCCCTGCTCACGCTGTTTCTCAACTCTTTCCAGACGCGAGAGGATCTGGGTAATTCGGCCACGCAGCAAACGACGGTCGGTTTCGAGCTGGGTTTCACCCGGGCCGCGCAAACCAATCCCGCCTTTTTGTCTTTCAAGGTGGGTCCAGCCACGCACCAGACGCGTTGCCAGATGGCGCAACTGCGCCAGCTCAACCTGCAGTTTCCCTTCGTGGGTGCGTGCACGCTGGGCAAAAATATCTAAAATCAGACCGGTGCGATCGATAACCCGGCATTCGCACAGGGCTTCCAGGTTGCGCTCCTGGGCTGGGGACAGCGCATGATCAAACAACACGACTGACGCGCCGGCTGCTTTTACGGCATCCGCAATTTCGACTGCTTTACCTTCACCAACAAAATACTTTGGGTGCGGCGCTTTACGGCTACCGGTAATCACCTGCATTGCTTCGACACCGGCGGAAGAGACCAGAGATTCAAACTCCTGGAGGTCTTCCATATCTTTGTCTTGCGAAAAATAGATGTGTACCAGCACCGCCTGCTCACCGGCATCATAACGGTCAAACAAGCGTAAACCTCTCTAAAAAGATCAGCGGGGAACGCAGGATCCCTGGCTCCCCGTGTGGATAACAGTGCGAAACCTTATTCGGTTTCGTCGCTGTCCTGCGCCGGCGTTGAAGAGCCCTGCGCGCTGCTGCCATGATGGTAGTTACTACCAGTGCCGCCGCCAGCGTTATTGCTGTGATGAGATACCGGACGGGACGGAACAACAGTAGAAATAGCGTGCTTGTAGACCATCTGACTGACCGTGTTTTTCAACAGAATCACGAACTGATCGAAAGACTCAATCTGACCTTGCAGCTTAATACCATTCACCAAATAAATAGAAACTGGAACACGTTCCCGACGCAATGCGTTCAGGAACGGATCTTGTAAAGATTGCCCCTTAGCCATTCTATCTTTTCCTTATATGCTTGTTTTGTACTTAGAACCTTGCGATTCTGAAAAATTGCGCACGATACGTCTCAATTGTACACATTCAGTGAGCGATATCACCAACAACCTCAATCACGTCGTTTAACGCCTGTTGTGGTTTTTCACTGTCTAACCAGTGAACCCCTTCCCAACCGCGCAACCAGGTGATCTGGCGCTTCGCTAACTGTCTCGTGGCGCAAACACCTCGATAAACCATTTCATCGTATGAAATCTCACCTTCAAGATACGACCACATCTGGCGGTATCCCACACAACGAATGGAAGGCATGTCCGTATGCAAATCTCCACGGGCAAAAAGCGCCCGCACTTCTGCTTCAAAACCTGAAGCTAACATCTGATGAAAACGCTGCTCAATTCGCTGATGGAGCAGTTCACGGCTCGCCGGGGCGATGGCGAACTGATGCACCTGATACGGCAGAGCGTCTCCTGACGTTTGCGTCAGTTCCGTTAAAGTTTTACCCGAAATGAAAAAAACTTCCAGTGCCCGGGAAAGCCTTTGCGGATCATTTGGATGGATCCGCGCTGCGGCAACCGGGTCAATCTCCCGCAATTGCTGATGCAACGCGTCCCAACCCTGCTCTGCCGCCTGCTGCTCAATTTTCGCTCTTACTTCCGGATCCGCGGATGGCAGAGGTGACAACCCCTCCAGCAGCGCCTTGAAGTAGAGCATGGTTCCGCCAACCAACAGCGGTATACGCCCCGCCGCCGTTATCTCGGCCATCTCGGCTAAGGCATCCCGGCGAAAATCCGCTGCGGAGTAAGCCTGAGCCGGGTCGAGAATATCCAGCAAACGGTGCGGTGCCGCACGCAGCTCTTCTGCGTCAGGCTTCGCCGTGCCGATGTCCATCCCCCGGATAGATGAGGGCGGAGTCGACGCTAATCAACTCTACAGGCAAAACTTTACGCAACTCAATGGCTAGCGCCGTTTTGCCGGAGGCCGTTGGGCCCATTAAAAAAATTGCCTTAGGCAGGCTCGCCTTAACTTCAATCATGTTTCAGGGCGTTCATCGCCGTTTGTAAATCAACAGGTTGTAATAATCCACCCGGCGGCGTTTTCACCAGATGCGGACAGAGCCGTTCCACCTCCGCCAGCACGGTAATCGCCTGCGCCATACTCCACGGCGGGTGTTCGCTTGCCAGATGACGGGCGAGCCACTGGGCGATGTTAGCCGCATCAAACGCTTGTTTGCTGCGCCAGGTAGCCTATCAGTTCAGGAATCAAGTTTTGTAAATTTTGTTGGCGTAAGGGTAAAGGCACTGCACGAATTGTCACATGTTGGGGTTCCAGCACAGTTTCAATCCCCATTCCTGCCAGCACTGGCTGCGCACGCTTCAGCGCCGCACTCTCCTCAGGGGAGATTTTCAGGCGAACCGGAATCAACAGCGGCTGGCCGCATACCGGCGGCATTTTCGCCCGGGGTGAGCTGCGCCTGTTGCAGCCAGCGTTCAGCCACCGGCAATGCCAGCAGCATCAAGGTTGCCGTCACGCTCAAGCAGGGCCATATCCGGCGCGATCATCGTCAGCACCCGGCCAAAACTCTGGCTATGGCCGTCCAGAGCAGGAGCAACAGAAGTGACGCTTTCGGTTTTACGCTCAGCGGCAGGCGTTTCCAGCAGCTGGCGGTACAACGCGCCCTGCTGCTTCTGATAGCCCGGCTGGGCATTCGGCCACGGTTGACCTGTAGCACTGTTGCCCCCGCGTGATGCGCCAGCAGCAGGTGATGAATAACGCGGCGCTTCGGGTTCACGCGCAACGGGCGGCTCAGCAAAATGGTTGCGGCCGGCCGCGACACGGTTTTCCGGCAATGCGCGCGGCGCAGGCGCGTCCGTCCGTTCCAGCGGCAGTGGCGTTTCGACCTGCTGCTGCAGCACGCTCAACACGCCCTGATAGATAAAATCATGCACCAGCCGCGACTGGTGGAACCGCACCTCATGCTTGGCAGGATGAACGTTCACATCCACCTGATGCGGGTCGATGTCCAGATAAAGCACGAAAGCGGGCTGCTGATCGGCCCCCAGCTTGTCTTCACAGGCCTGGCGAATGGCGTGGTTGATGAGACGGTCGCGCATCATGCGGCCGTTGACGTAGCAATACTGAATCTCCGCAAACGCAGCGCTGCTCGCGTTTGGATCGGCTACCCAGCCGCGCAGAGCCAGATCGCCGTGCTGCCACTCAATGGCCAGCGCCTGTTCCAGAAACGGCGTGCCGCAGATGGCGCCCAGCCGACGCTCTTTCTGTCCACCTTCCGCCACCGCGCGGTACTGGCGCATCACCTTGCCGTTGTGGCTGAGGTTGATGGTGACATCGAAACGCGCCAGCGCGATGCGGCGGATCACCTCGTCGATATGGCCGAACTCGGTCTTCTCGGTACGCATGAACTTGCGTCGGGCCGGGGTGTTGTAGAACAGATCCAGTACTTCCAGCGTGGTGCCGACAGGGTGCGCCGCGGGTTTGACCGTTACATCCATATCGCGCCCTTCGGCGTAGGCCTGCCAGGCTTCCTGCTGTTCGGCGGTACGGGAGGTCAGCGTTAAACGCGAAACCGAGCTGATACTGGCCAGCGCTTCGCCGCGAAAACCGAGGCTAATAATCGCCTCCAGGTCGTCCAGAGAGGCGATTTTACTGGTGGCGTGACGGGCCAGCGCCAGCGCCAGCTCGTCTTTCTTGATGCCGCAGCCGTTGTCGCGAATGCGGATAAGCTTCGCGCCACCGCGTTCGATATCAATATCGATGCGGGTTGCGCCCGCATCAAGGCTGTTTTCCACCAGCTCCTTCACCACCGACGCAGGGCGTTCCACCACCTCACCGGCGGCGATTTGGTTCGCAAGCTGCGGCGGTAGAACCTGAATCGGCATGAATTCTCCTTAGTTGGTCGCGGTCATCTCACCCGGCAGCGCTGCGCTGGCCGTCTGGCCTCCGCCCCTGCGGCGCAGACTGCAGCGGATGGGCATCAAAGTAGTTACGCAGACCGTTATAAATCGCTTCGGCAATTTGCTGCTGGTAGCTGTCGCTTCCCAGCAGACGCTCTTCGCCGTTGTTACTGATAAAGCCCGTCTCGACAAGGATGGACGGGATATCCGGCGAGCGCAGAACGCCGAGGCTGGCATGTTCCGGACGGCGCTTATGCAGCACGCCAACGCTTTGCAGCTGGTTCAATACGTTAGTGGCGACATCATACCCGACGCGCTGAGAATGACCGAACTGTAAATCCAGCACCGCCTGGCTGAGATACGGATCGGACTGGCTGTTCGCCAGCACATCGCCCGCGCCGCCCAGCAGTTCGGACTGCTTCTCATGCTCTTCCAGCCAGTTGGCCATTTCGCTGTTGGCGCGACGGTTCGACAGCACCCAGACCGAGGCGCCGGTCGCGTTACGGTTTGGCGCAGCATCCGCGTGGATGGAGACCAGGAAGTTCGCGTTCTGCTTACGCGCCACATCGGAACGCCCCATCACCGAAATAAAGTAGTCCCCGTCGCGGGTCAACACCGCCTTTGAACATCGGGTCGTCATTGAGCAGCGCACGCAGTTTACGGGCGATGGCGATGGTGACGTTTTTCTCCTCCGTGCCGCCGGGACCAATCGCACCCGGATCCTGTCCACCGTGACCCGCATCAATGGCGATAATCACTTTGTCACCGCGATACCGTCGCGCGATCGCGCCGCCGGACGCGTCACCGTATTGCTGCTGGTTGCCGCAGTGATGCGATCGTTCTGCGATTTAAACGGATTACGCGCAGGTTCAGCAGGACGCGGCGTATACACCGGTTCTTCCACGCGCTTCGCAACGACCGGCGGCGGTGGAGGCGGTGGCGGGACGTCGGCATTGATGGTAAAGACCACCGTATAGTTCGCCCCGTTTTGCTGCTTCACCGCCTTCGTTTTGCCCTTTTCGGTCAGATCGACCACCAGGCGTAACGACTGGCTATCCTGCGGCGTACCCGAACGGATACTTTTCACCAGGTTGTTGCCGCTGAACTGCAGCGGCAGTCCCTGGATCACGCCTGTCTGTTTGATATCCAGCGCCACGCTGTGGTTGTCCGGCTGCGAAAACGCATACTCAGGATCGCCCATAAAGCTGAACGTGATCCGCGCCTGGCTTTCGCCGTTCGAGACCTGAATATCTGAGAGGTTTGCCGCCCCGGCCTGCGCGCACGCCAGCACAGTGCCGCCAACCAACCTTTAACGCGATTTATCATCCCGTCATCCCTACGCTTAACCGGCCAGACGCGCCAGTAAGGAACTGCCTGATGAGGAAACAGCACTGATGCGCGCCTCACGCCCCTGTGCCTGGTAATCTAAGTGAATTTCGACATCCGGGTCAGGCAGCACACCCGCACCTTGTTGCGGCCACTCCACCAGGCAAATGGCGTCGTTGGCAAAATAATCACGGATCCCCATAAATTCCAGCTCCTCAGGATCCGCAAGGCGGTATAAATCGAAGTGGTACACCATGAGATTTTCAAGGGTGTACGGTTCCACCAGCGTGTAGGTTGGGCTTTTCACATTCCCGTTATGCCCTAACGCCTGCAAAAAACCCCGGCTGAAGGTGGTTTTACCCGCACCTAAATCACCATACAGATAAATGACGGTTGCCCCCTCGCAGGCCTGCGCCACGCGCTTGCCGAGATCTAGAGTCGCTTGTTCATCAGGTAAAGGAATCGCTCGATTAGTCATTTTGTACGTCAATCACATCCGGGTTAACAACACGCCGCAGCGTGCAAAAAAGATCGGTGGCCAGCATACCGCGTGTACCGTAACGCGCAGCCAGTTTATCCGCCGCAACGCCGTGGGCCACGCAGCCCGCGCAGGCTGCATCATAAAGGGGAAGTTTCTGTCCAAGCAATGCGCCAATGATGCCGGAAAGCACATCGCCCATGCCGCCGCTCGCCATGCCCGCATTTCCGGCATCAATAATGCCCTGCCTCACCTCGCTGGCGACAACGGTTCCTGCCCCTTTTAAAACAGCACCACCACCGTAACGTTTTACCAGACGCTGAGCAGAAAGTAAGCGATCGCTTTCAATTTCTGCCACGCTGCAGTTGAGCAGCCGCGCGGCCTCGCCGGGGTGTGGCGTCAGAATGCGATTGTGACGCTTATCCGGATTGATTGCCAGAAGGTTCAGCGCGTCGGCATCCCACAGCATCGGTTTACGAAAATTCTCGACCTTTTGCAGGGCCTGTTTGCCCCACGCCTGCTGCCCAAGCCCGGGGCCAATCACCACCACATCCGCCCATTCCAGGCTTTCCTCCAGCGACTGGAGCGTCAGCTCATGGACCATCAGCTCCGGTCGGGCGGTAATGATTGGCGCAATATTCTCGATGCGAGTGAGCACTCGCACTAATCCGGCACCGCTGCGCAGCGCCGCTTCACCGGTCATGCGAATCGCACCTGCCGTACCGTGGTCGCCGCCAATAATCACCAGCCTGCCGTGATCGCCCTTATGGGACGTTGGCCGGCGCGGCGGGAGCCACTGCAGCAAGCTGCGATGCATCAAAACGCGCGATGCGCATGTCCTGCCCGGCGAGCCAGCTCTCCAGCCCCAGCGCATTGTGGTGCAGCACGCCGACGACGTCCCGCGCTTTGCCGGTCAGTAACCCCGGCTTGAGGGCGATGAAGGTCACCGTATGTGCCGCCTGAATGACCGCCCCCGGCGTCGCGCCGGTTTGTGCAATCAGGCCAGAGGGAATATCCAGGGCGACTACCGGCGCGGAATGTCTGTTAGCGTGTTCAATAAGCGCGGCAACGTTTTCGCGCGGCGCGCTGCGCAGCCCGGTGCCCAGCAGACCATCAACAATCAGATCCACATCCTCCGGCCAGACGATATCAGGCGCATGAATCACACCGCCTGCGTTAAGCCATGCCTCCCGCGCCGCGCTGGCCTCTTCCGGCAGCGGTTTATCACTCTCCAGAGCCAGCAACGTCACGCGGATACCCGCCGCCACCGCCAAACGGGCAACGACGTAGCCATCGCCGCCGTTGTTGCCGTGCCCGCACAGAATCAGCCAGTGGGCGGCCTGCCAGGAAAGTGCTCCGGGCAACGTCAAACGCCGCCTCACCCGCGCGCAGCATCAGTTCATACAGGGTAATCCCGAGGCTGTCTGCGGCCTCTTTTTCGGCGTGGCCGGAGGTCATCCGCATGCCAGATGGAATGTGGTATACTTGCGGGGTTTTTCTTCACCGTATGGTCCGTCATGTCACAGCCCCTCGATCTCAATGAATTAGCGCAAAAAATAAAACAGTGGGGTGCTGAACTTGGCTTCCAGCAGGTGGGCATTACCGATACCGACCTCAGCGCCAGCGAGCCGAAACTGCAGGCCTGGCTGGACAAACAATACCACGGCGAAATGGAGTGGATGGCGCGTCATGGCATGATGCGCGCCCGTCCCCACGAGCTTTTGCCGGGCACGCTGCGCGTCATCAGCGTGCGCATGAATTACCTGCCCGCCAACGCGGCCTTTGCCCGCACGCTGAAAAACCCCTCGCTGGGTTACGTCAGCCGGTACGCCCTGGGACGTGATTACCATAAGCTTCTGCGCAACCGTCTAAAAAAGCTCGGAGAACTTATTCAGCAGCACTGTGTTTCGCTGAATTTTAGACCCTTTGTCGATTCTGCGCCTATTCTTGAGCGTCCGATCGCCGAAAAAGCCGGGCTTGGCTGGACAGGTAAGCACTCACTTATCCTCAGCCGCGACGCCGGATCGTTCTTCTTCCTCGGCGAACTGCTGATTGATTTACCGCTGCCGGTGGACGGCCCGGTCGAAGAAGGCTGTGGCCGCTGCGTGGCCTGTATGACCATCTGCCCTACCGGCGCCATCGTCGAGCCTTACACCGTTGATGCGCGCCGCTGCATCTCCTACCTGACTATCGAACTGGAAGGCGCCATTCCGGAAGAGTTCCGACCGCTTATCGGCAACCGCATCTACGGCTGCGACGACTGCCAGCTGATCTGCCCGTGGAACCGCTATTCGCAGCTTACCGACGAAGAGGATTTCAGCCCGCGCAAGGCGCTGCATGCGCCCGCAGCTGATTGAGCTGTTCGCCTGGACCGAAGCGCACTTTCCTGAAAGTGACGGAAGGTTCGGCCATTCGCCGTATCGGCCATCTGCGCTGGCTGCGAAATGTCGCCGTCGCGCTGGGCAATGCCCCGTGGGATGAAGCCAATATCCGGGCGCTTGAAAGCCGCTAGGTGAGCACCCACTTCTTGATGAACACATAGAATGGGCGATTGCGCAGCAAATTGAGAAGCGTAATGCCTGCGTGGTCGAGGTGCAGCCACCGAAAAAACAGCGTCTGGTGCGGGTGATTGAAAAAGGGCTTCCGCGGGATGCCTGAACTATTCACAGCCTGTGAATAAAATTAAAAACTCATTAGCGCCATCTGGGCAGAAGATGGTCAAGTGATCTCAATAACATTTTGAAATCAAATTTTATACTTAAAAATCAGTCAGTTGAAAAGAGATTATTCACCTGACGAAGCGATAGGAATGTTGCGAATGAAAGTCATGCCTGTGGATAACTCTGTTCACAAGAGTTTTACAGAGACAATAAAAAAACGTCCCCAACGAGGAATCCCGCTGTGGATAATTTTTTATTGATGAAGAATTTGGAGCGGGAAACGAGACTCGAACTCGCGACCCCGACCTTGGCAAGGTCGTGCTCTACCAACTGAGCTATTCCCGCATACTTATCTGGACAGGCTTGCTTGCCGTGACCAGTAAATCTGGATGGTGCGTGCCTTTCGGCATTTCAAATTTGGAGCGGGAAACGAGACTCGAACTCGCGACCCCGACCTTGGCAAGGTCGTGCTCTACCAACTGAGCTATTCCCGCATATTTATCCGGATTCAGCTTCAATGCCGAAACCAGTAAATCTGGATGGTGCACTTTCAAATTTTGGAGCGGGAAACGAGACTCGAACTCGCGACCCCGACCTTGGCAAGGTCGTGCTCTACCAACTGAGCTATTCCCGCAAATCATCGATTTTTCAGCTAATTACGAACACTTTCCGCTAAAATTTCGTGATGCCATGTTGCACATTTCTCTGTCTTTACGGGAGGCGCATTATACGAGAAATCCTTTTTGCTGCAAGCCCCTGAAAGCGATTTTTCGAAATTCAGTTCAAATGCTTATTTAATCGGCAAGCTGAACAATTTAACGACAAAAACCCGGCCACGCAAGGCGCCGGATCTCAAAATTAAAGCTTAATAAAGTGTTCGCGGTAGTAGGCCAGCTCCGCCACGGACTCGCGGATATCGTCCAGCGCCTGATGCGTCCCCTGCTTTTTAAAGCCGTCGAGGATTTCCGGCTTCCAGCGACGCGCCAGCTCTTTCAGCGTGCTGACATCCAGATAGCGGTAGTGGAAGTAAGCCTCCAGCTCCGGCATGTACTTAAACAGGAAACGACGATCCTGGCCGATGCTGTTGCCACAGATAGGCGATTTGCCCGCCGGAACCCACTGTTTCAGGAACTCGAGCGTCGCCAGCTCCGCCTCACGATCGCCCAGCTGGGCTGGCCTTCACGCGCTCCACCAGACCGCTGCCGGTGTGGGTACGCACGTTCCACTCATCCATCAACGCCAGCTGCTCGTCGGACTGATGCACCGCAATCGCCGGCCCTTCCGCCAGGATATTCAGGTTGGCGTCCGTCACCAGCGTGGCGATCTCAATAATGCGATCGCGCTCGGGATCCAGCCCGGTCATTTCCAGATCGATCCAAATCAGGTTGTTTTCATCCGCGCTCATGTTATTTTCCACCCTTCTCGCATAACCGGCAGTAGCAGGTTAACTAGTATTAATTAGAGTGTATCATAGAGGTTTTGCCCATCCACGGGCGACCAGGAGCCAGCACGATTGAGTAAAAATAAACTCTCCAAAGGGCAGCAGCGCCGCGTGAATGCCAACCACCAGCGCCGTCTTAAAACCACTGCGGAGAAAGCCGATTACGACGACAACCTGTTTGGCGAAGCGACGGAAGGCGTAGTCATCAGCCGTTTCGGCATGCACGCCGATGTGGAATCCGCCGACGGGCGAAGTGCACCGCTGCAACATCCGCCGCACCATTCGTTCGCTGGTCACCGGCGACCGCGTGGTCTGGCGTCCGGGTAAAGAGGCAGCGGAAGGCGTCACGGTAAAGGGCATCGTTGAAGCGGTGCACGAGCGCACCTCGGTGCTGACCCGCCCCGATTTCTACGACGGCGTCAAACCGATTGCCGCCAACATTAACCAGATCGTCATCGTATCGGCGATTTTGCCCGAACTGTCGCTCAATATTATCGACCGATATCTGGTCGCCTGCGAAACGCTGCAGGTTGAGCCGCTGATCGTGCTGAACAAAATCGATCTGCTGGATGACGACGGAATGGCCTTCGTCAATGAGCAGATGGATATCTATCGCAAGATTGGCTACCGCGTGCTGATGGTCTCCAGCCACACCCAAGATGGCCTGAAGCCGCTCGAAGAGGCGCTTACCGACCGCATCAGCATCTTTGCCGGCCAGTCCGGCGTCGGCAAATCGAGCCTGCTGAACGCCCTGCTCGGCCTCCAGGAAGAGCAAATCCTCACCAACGATGTTTCTGATGTCTCCGGCCTGGGCCAGCACACCACCACCGCCGCGCGCCTGTATCACTTCCCGCACGGCGGCGATGTGATCGACTCCCCGGGCGTGCGTGAGTTCGGTTTATGGCATCTGGAGCCGGAACAAATCTCCAACGGATTTGTCGAATTCCATGATTATTTAGGCGCTTGCAAATACCGCGACTGTAAACACGATAACGATCCCGGCTGCGCTATCCGCGAAGCGGTTGAGAAAGGCGAGATTGCGGAAACCCGCTTCGAGAATTACCACCGTATTCTGGAGAGCATGGAGCAGGTAAAAACGCGTAAAAACTTTTCTGATTCGGATAACTGACAACTAAGCTAAGCATCGCTAAAATCGTCCCCTTTTTCAAAGGCTCAGGCGGCTCCGGCGCCGGATCAGGAACGACAAAACAATGGCCTGGAGGCTACCTTGTTAAACGCATTTAAACTTTCGCTTCAATACATTCTGCCAAAACTGTGGCTCACTCGCCTGGCGGGCTGGGGCGCAAGCAAACGCGCAGGCTGGCTGACCAAACTGGTCATCGACCTTTTCGTAAAATACTACAAGGTCGATATGAAAGAGGCGCAGAAGCCGGACACCGCCAGCTACCGCACCTTCAACGATTTCTTCGTGCGCCCGCTGCGCGACGACGTGCGCCCGCTGAACACCGATCCTAACGTGCTGGTGATGCCCGCAGACGGCGTGATCAGCCAGCTGGGTAACATCGAAGACGACAAAATCCTGCAGGCCAAAGGCCACAACTACAGCCTGGAAGCGCTGCTGGCGGGTAACTACCTGATGGCGGATCTGTTCCGCAACGGTACCTTTGCCACCACCTATCTGTCACCGCGCGACTACCACCGCGTGCACATGCCGTGTAACGGCATCCTGCGCGAGATGATTTACGTGCCGGGCGATCTGTTCTCCGTGAACCACCTGACCGCGCAAAACGTGCCTAACCTGTTTGCCCGTAACGAGCGCGTCATCTGCCTGTTTGATACCGAATTTGGCCCTATGGCGCAGATTCTGGTCGGCGCGACCATCGTCGGCAGCATCGAAACCGTCTGGGCCGGCACCATCACCCCACCGCGCGAAGGCGTGATCAAACGCTGGACCTGGCCTGCCGGTGAAGCGGAAGGCTCGGTGGCCCTGCTGAAAGGCCAGGAGATGGGCCGCTTCAAACTGGGCTCCACCGTGATCAACCTGTTTGCGCCGGGCAAAGTGAAGCTGGCTGAACAGCTGCAAAGCCTGTCGGTAACAAAACTCGGCCAGCCGCTGGCCGTCTCTACCGAAACCTTCGCGCCGGTAGTTACCGAACCGTCACCGTTGCCGGAAGCGGAAATCCAGGCCGAGCACGACGCCAGCCCGCTGGTTGACGACCAAAAAGACGAAGGCTAACAACAGAAGGATCGCTGACGTGCGCCCGATTATCGTTCTACTGATGGCCTGGTGCCTCAGCCAGGGGGCGTACGCAGCGACAGCCCCCGACGCCAAACAAATAACCCAGGAACTGGAGCAGGCAAAAGCGGCCAAACCCGCCCAGGCAGAGACCGTCGAGGCGCTCCAGGCCGCCCTGAACGCGCTTGAGGAGCGGAAAGGCTCGCTTGAGCGCGCTCAGCAGTATCAGCAGGTTATCGACAACTTCCCCAAACTCTCGCGCACCCTGCGCGCACAGCTGAATAACCTGCGCGACGAACCGCAAGATCGGTTCCCGAAGGGATGAGCTCCGACGCGCTGAACCAGGAGATCCTGCAGGTCAGCAGCCAGCTGCTGGAAAAGAGCCGCCTTGCCCAGCAGGAGCAGGAGCGCGCCCGCGAAATCAGCGACTCCCTCAGCCAGCTTCCGCAGCAGCAAACCGACGCCCGCCGCCAGCTTACCGAAGTGGAGCGCCGCCTTGGCGCGCAAAACGGCAACACGCCGCAGGCGCAGGCGCAAAACTTGGGCGCGCAGGCAGAATCCGCGAGGCTGAAAGCCCTGGTCGATGAGCTGGAGCTGGCGCAGCTTTCCGCCAATAACCGCCAGGAGCTGGCGCGGATGCGCTCCGAACTGGCGCAGAAGCAGAGCCAGCAGCTGGATGCGTATCTTCAGGCCCTGCGCAACCAGCTCAACAGCCAGCGCCAGCGCGAAGCCGAACGGGCGCTGGAAAGTACCGAGCTGCTGGCGGAAAACAGCGACAACCTGCCTGCCGGCATCGTCGAGCAGTTCAGGGTCAACCGTGAACTTTCTGCCGGCGCTGAATCAACAGGCGCAGCGTATGGATCTGGTGGCCTCGCAGCAGCGGCAGGCCACCAATCAAACCTTTCAGGTTCGCCAGGCGCTGAACACCCTGCGCGAGCAGTCCCAGTGGCTCGGGGCGTCGAACCTGCTGGGCGAAGCGCTGCGCGCCCAGGTCGCGCGCCTGCCGGAAATGCCCAAGCCGCAGCAGCTGGATACCGAGATGGCCCAGCTGCGCGTTCAGCGCCTGCACTTTGAAGATCTGCTGAACAAGCAGCCGCAACTGCGACAGATCCGTCAGGCGGACGGCAAAGCGCTGACCAGCGAGCAGAACCGCATTCTGGAAGCCCAGCTGCGCACCCAGCGTGAACTGCTGAACTCTCTGCTTCAGGGCGGCGATACGCTGATTCTGGAGCTGACCAAGCTGAAAGTGTCCAACAGCCAGCTGGAAGATGCGCTGAAAGAGGTGAACGAGGCGACGCACCGTTATCTGTTCTGGACGTCGGACGTCCGTCCGATGACCTTCTCGTGGCCAATCGAGATTGTGCAGGATCTGCGCCGTCTGATTTCGCTGGATACCCTCAGCCAGCTTGGCAAAGGCCAGTGTGATGATGCTCACCAGCAAAGAGACGCTTTTCCCGCTGCTGGGGGCGTTGGCGCTGGTGGGCTTCAGCATCTACTCGCGCAGACATTTCACCCGCTTTCTGGAGCGTTCCAGCGCCCGCGTCGGGAAGGTCACCCAGGATCACTTCTGGCTGACGATGCGCACCGTATTCTGGTCGATTCTTGTCGCCTCCCCGCTGCCGGTGCTGTGGGTGACGCTCGGCTATGGCCTGCGGGAAGCCTGGCCCTATCCGCTGGCGGTAGCGATTGGCGATGGCGTCACCGCCACGGTACCGCTGCTGTGGGTGGTGATGATTTGCGCCACCTTTGCGCGACCCAATGGCCTGTTTATCGCCCACTTTGGCTGGCCGCGTAATCGCGTGGCGCGCGCCATGCGTTACTATCTGATGAGCATCGGGCTGATTGTGCCGCTGATTATGGCGCTGATCATGTTCGATAATCTCAACGATCGGGAATTCTCAGGCTCGCTGGGCCGCCTCTGCTTTATGCTGATATGCGGGGCGCTGGCCATCGTCACGCTCAGCCTGAAACGCGCGGGTATTCCGCTCTATCTGGATAAAACCGGCAGCGGCGACAACATGTTCAACCGGCTGCTCTGGAACCTGCTGCTCAGCGCACCGTTGATTGCGATGCTGGCAGCCGCGGTGGGTTACCTGGCGACGTCGCAGGCGCTGTTGGCACGTCTGGAAACCTCGGTGGCCATCTGGTTCCTGCTGCTGGTGGTGTATCACGTGATCCGCCGCTGGATGCTGATTCAGCGCCGCCGTCTGGCGTTTGATCGTGCCAAGCATCGCCGGGCGGAGATCCTCGCCCAACGCGCGCGGGGTGAGGAAGAGCCAAACCACGTCAACAGTACGGAAGGCACGACGGAGGCGGACGAGGTCGAACTGGATCTGGATGCCATCAGCACCCAGTCCCTGCGTCTGGTTCGTTCCATACTGATGTTGATTGCCCTCCTGTCGGTGATCTTCCTGTGGTCAGAGATCCACTCCGCATTCGGCTTCCTGGAGAACATCTCTCTCTGGGACGTGACGTCCACGGTGCAGGGTGTTGAAAGCCTGGAGCCGATCACCTTAGGGGCGGTGCTGATTGCCATTCTGGTGCTGATCATTACCACGCAGCTGGTGCGCAACTTCCCGGCGCTGCTGGAGCTGGCGCTGCTGCAGCATCTGGATTTAACGCCGGGTACGGGCTATGCGATCACGACCATTACCAAGTATCTGATCATGCTGTTTGGTGGACTGGTTGGCTTCTCGATGATCGGCATTGAGTGGTCGAAGCTCCAGTGGCTCGTCGCAGCGCTCGGCGTCGGGTTAGGTTTTGGTTTACAGGAGATCTTCGCCAACTTCATCTCTGGCCTGATCATTCTGTTCGAAAAACCGATCCGTATTGGCGATACCGTCACGATCCGCGATCTGACCGGCAGCGTCACGAAGATCAACACCCGCGCCACCACGATCAGCGACTGGGATCGGAAAGAGATCATCGTGCCGAACAAGGCGTTTATTACCGAGCAGTTCATCAACTGGTCGCTGTCCGACTCCGTCACGCGCGTGGTGCTGACCGTACCGGCGCCGGCAGACGCCAACAGCGAAGAGGTCACCCAGATCCTCTACACCGCCGCCGAACGCTGCTCGCTGGTGATCGATAACCCGGCGCCGGAAGTGTTCCTGGTCGATCTGCAGCAGGGGATCCAGATTTTCGAGCTGCGTATCTACGCCGCCGAGATGGGGCACCGTATGCCGCTGCGCCACGAGATCCACCAGCTGATTCTGGCGGGCTTCCGCGAGCACGGTATTGATATGCCGTTCCCGCCGTTCCAGATGCGTCTGGAGAGTCTCGACGGGAGACGCACGGCGCGAACGCTGACTTCCGCAGGCAAAGGCAACCGCCCGGCGGGAAGTTTGTAAGACGCGCGACTAATGGCCTGATGGCGCTATGGCATCAGGCCTACCGACCAGCGAATATACGGGACTTCCAGAGCAACTTAGACGTAGCCGCCACTCGATGGTACATGCCTACAAGCACCACTGATAGCGCAGGAAAAACCGCCACAGCCAGAATGCAAAAATAGAGAATAGTGTCAGGTAAAGTAACCAATGCCGCCGTTTTTTCCAGACAAGCAGATAAATAAAGGGAAAAAACAATGGGATAGTCATGACGACCCCAACATCGCGGGTATCGTCATGCTCAATATATATCATAAGATCACATATATTTTTAATACTGTTGCCATCAATGAGCCACTCTTTATCCTGAGCTGAAAAAAGGATGATAAAGAGAACAGAGAACACGAACCAGACGAAACCAAGTGTAAATGCTTTCCAGCGCATTTAATTCCCCCGCAGAATCCTCATCAGACTATCCTTCTTCTCAATTATCCTGCGACCATATTCACTATATGCCCGTTCACGTGCACCTGTCGGAGCATGAATAGAATCGATAAAGTCTTTTTTATCGCGACTAATACCACGATTATACCTTGATCCAGCCAATATTATCTGCTCATCGCTCAGATGGGAAGTATCACTGCCCGGATTGTCATAAAGAATGAGATCCCGGAGATGAAATGCAACGACTCTAATATTAAAATCATTATTAAGTAAACACTGAGAAAGTTTATATTGCTGAAAGAAACTTAATGTATCAGGTCTGATACCTATGGTCTCTGCTGCTGCCCGAAGTTGTATAGCGATCGAACCAACAGATGTAGAGTTGGAATATATATTATCTTTTTTCCCCATAACTATTTCTAAAACTTGCCTGAACTGTAGCACACCGACACTTTTAAACCTTTCTGGCGTACCACCAACTTCGGAAACAGCGATGCCAGCCAACAATAATTCAGGTATTTGAGCCTCCCTGGCAGACTTTTTAATCACCCCCCGGTGGTGAATCAACCAGGCAGTTTTATAAAGCCAAAGATATGCAGCCCCAGTACGATGATTCCAGTTACTGGGAAGCACATACCATCGAAAAAAATCGAACCCATCCCAATGAGGAAAACCATATTTATCTACTTTGCAAAAAATCAATGAATCATCCATAAATATTAATCATCCATTCACATTATTTGTTTTTAAAACAATTTAAGCATATACGGCAACGCAAATAAATAATAAACAAATTGGCAGAGGAATGATAATAAAAGGAAAATAGAATATGTATTAAATAAGATTTTTCAATGTACTTAAAAAAGAGATGAATATTACTTCAGGAGCGAACAAAAGGTGCGCTCCTGTTATGCAAAGCAATTACGCCCGGTCAACGGTAAACGCAATAACCTCAGCCAGGCTTTCCGCCTGCAATGCCAGCATCACCAGACGATCAACGCCCAGCGCCACGCCGGAACAATCCGGCAGGCCGGCTTTCAACGCTTCCAGCAGATTATTGTCCATCGGCTGCTGCGGCAGACCGCGCGCCGCGCGCTTGCGGTTATCCTGCTCGAAACGCTGCTGCTGCTCGCGGGCATCAGTCAGCTCGTGGAAACCGTTCGCCAGCTCAATGCCTTTGAAATAGACCTCAAAACGCTCCGCCACGCGATGATCTTCGGTGCTGATCTGCGCCAGCGCGGCCTGGCTTGCCGGGAAGTGGTAGACGAACGTCGGACGATCTTTGCCGATATGCGGCTCAACGCCCAAGGTGAACAGCAGCTGCAGCAGCGTATCGCGATCTTCTTCGGTATCGGCCATGTTGCTCAGATCGAGTTTTGCCGCCACTTCGCGCAGCTGCGCTTTGTCCGCCGACAGCGGATCGATTTCCAGATGGCGCTGGAAGGCCTGCTGATAAGAGAGCGTTTCCGCTTCCGAGCAGTCCAGCACCTGTTGCAGCAGATCGTCCACCTCATTCATCAGGCGGTACATGTCGTAGTGCGGGCGGTACCACTCCAGCATGGTGAATTCCGGGTTGTGATGACGGCCCATCTCTTCATTACGGAAGCTGCGGCACAGCTGGAATACCGGGCCGCAGCCCGCCGCCAGCAGGCGCTTCATGTGATATTCCGGGCTGGTCATCAGGTACAGATTCATCCCCTGAGAATGGCCGGGGCCAACAAAACGGGTTTCAAACGGGAACAGATGAACGTCCGTTACCGTTGCCTGGCTCATGCAGGGCGTCTCCACCTCCAGGACGCCGCGATCGGCGAAGAAACGCCGGATCTCCGCCATAATTGCAGCGCGTTTTAACAAATTGGGGATGGATGCGCTCGGCTGCCAGGTGGCCGTTTCGCTCATGAGTACGTTCTCCAAATTCAGACAAGGGCACGAAGTCTACTCGCATCGATCCACAGAGACAAATTTTGCGCAAAAAAATTTCATTTATCTCGTCTATAAATAAAGAGGAAGTAATCAAGGATGATATTTATCAATATGAATGATGCATTGCCTTAAAGAACAGCAAAAAAATCGAACACATCAAATTTCCCTTGGATCTCTGCGGTTATACTGCTCCTTACCCAAAAAGGAGCAGTGGAAACATATTCGCAACCGTCCTTAAGGACGGGTGAACTGGCTTTAGTTTGTCGCGTTGCGGAACAACAAAAATCTGGAGGAATGTCGTGCAAACCTTTCAAGCCGATCTTGCCGTAATAGGCGCTGGCGGGGCTGGATTACGTGCCGCAATTGCGGCAGCGCAAGCCAATCCCAAAGCCAAAATCGCATTGATTTCAAAAGTCTATCCGATGCGCAGCCACACGGTGGCCGCAGAAGGAGGGTCCGCCGCCGTCGCCCAGGATCATGACAGCTTCGAATACCATTTCCACGACACCGTTGCAGGCGGCGACTGGCTTTGCGAACAGGATGTCGTTGACTACTTTGTGCATCATTGCCCGACGGAAATGACCCAGCTTGAACAGTGGGGCTGTCCGTGGAGCCGCCGCCCGGACGGCTCGGTCAACGTGCGGCGCTTCGGCGGGATGAAGATCGAACGCACCTGGTTCGCCGCCGATAAAACCGGCTTCCACATGCTGCACACCCTGTTCCAGACCTCCCTTCAGTTCCCACAAATCCAACGCTTCGACGAACATTTCGTGCTGGATATCCTGGTGGATGACGGCCAGGCCCGCGGGCTGGTGGCGATGAATATGATGGAAGGCACGCTGGTGCAGATCCGCGCCAATGCGGTGGTGATGGCGACGGGCGGCGCGGGCCGCGTTTACCGCTACAACACCAACGGCGGCATCGTTACCGGCGACGGCATGGGCATGGCGCTCAGCCACGGCGTGCCGCTGCGCGATATGGAGTTCGTGCAGTATCACCCAACCGGCCTGCCGGGTTCCGGCATTCTGATGACGGAAGGCTGCCGCGGCGAAGGCGGTATTCTGGTGAACAAAAACGGCTACCGCTATCTGCAGGATTACGGCATGGGCCCGGAAACCCCGCTGGGCGAGCCGAAGAACAAATACATGGAACTCGGCCCGCGCGACAAAGTCTCTCAGGCCTTCTGGCACGAGTGGCGCAAAGGCAACACCATCTCCACGCCGCGCGGCGATGTGGTCTACCTCGACCTGCGTCATCTTGGCGCGAAAAAACAACTGGAACGTCTGCCGTTCATCTGCGAACTGGCGAAAGCCTACGTTGGCGTCGATCCGGTGAAAGAGCCGATTCCGGTACGCCCGACGGCGCACTACACCATGGGCGGGATCGAAACCGACCAGAACTGCGAAACCCGCATCAAGGGGCTGTTTGCCGTGGGTGAATGTTCCTCCGTCGGCCTGCACGGCGCCAACCGTCTCGGCTCCAACTCGCTGGCAGAACTGGTCGTGTTTGGCCGCCTGGCCGGTGAGCGCGCCATTGCACGTTCGGCCTCCGCAAGCCAGGCCAACGGCGCTGCGCTGGACGCACAGGCCGCAGACGTCGAAAAACGTCTGAAAGCGCTGGTGAACCAGGAAGGCAACGAAAACTGGGCGAAGATCCGCGACGAAATGGGCCTGTCGATGGAAGAAGGCTGCGGTATCTACCGCACGCCGGAGCTGATGCAGAAAACCGTCGATAAGCTGGCGGAGCTGCAAGAGCGCTTCAAGCGCGTGCGCATCACCGATACCTCCAGCGTCTTCAACACCGATCTGCTCTACACCATCGAGCTGGGCCACGGCCTGAACGTCGCCGAATGTATGGCGCACTCGGCGCTGGCGCGTAAAGAGTCGCGCGGGGCCCACCAGCGCCTGGACGAGGGCTGTACCGAGCGTGACGACGTCAACTTCCTCAAGCACACGCTGGCCTTCCGCGATGCCGACGGCGCAACCCGTCTGGAATACAGCGACGTGAAAATCACCACGCTGCCACCGGCGAAACGCGTGTACGGTGCAGAAGCAGAAGCGGCCGAGAAGAAGGAGACGAACAATGGCTGAGATGCAAAAACTGAAAGTGGAAGTGGTGCGCTACAACCCGGAAGTGGACGCCGCGCCGCACAGTGCCTTCTATGACGTGCCTTACGACGAAGCCAACCTCCCTGCTCGACGCGCTGGGCTATATCAAAGATAACCTGGCGCCGGATCTGAGCTACCGCTGGTCCTGCCGCATGGCGATCTGCGGCTCCTGCGGCATGATGGTCAACAAGGTGCCGAAGCTGGCGTGTAAAACCTTCCTGCGCGATTACGCGAAAGGCATGAAGGTCGAAGCGCTGGGCAACTTCCCGATTGAGCGCGATCTGGTGGTCGATATGACCCACTTTATCGAAAGCCTGGAAGCGATTAAGCCTTACATCATCGGCAATCCGCGCACGCCGGATCAGGGACCCGGCAAGCAGACCCCGGCGCAGATGGCGAAGTACCATCAGTTCTCCGGCTGCATCAACTGCGGCCTGTGCTACGCCGCCTGCCCGCAGTTTGGCCTGAACCCCGAGTTCATCGGCCCGGCGGCGATTACGCTGGCGCACCGCTATAACCTGGACAGCCGCGACCACGGCAAAAAAGAGCGCATGGCGCAGCTTAACAGCCAGAACGGCGTCTGGAGCTGTACCTTTGTCGGCTACTGCTCGGAAGTCTGTCCGAAACACGTCGATCCGGCCGCCGCCATTCAGCAGGGCAAGGTGGAAAGCTCGAAAGACTTTCTTATCGCCACCCTGAAACCACGCTAAGGAGTGCATTATGACGACTAAACGTAAAGCCTATGTGCGGCCCATGCCGTCCACCTGGTGGAAAAACTCTGCCGTTTTATCGCTTCTACATGCTGCGTGAAGGCACGGCGGTACCGGCGGTCTGGTTCAGCATCGAGCTGATCTACGGCCTGTTTGCGCTAAAACATGGGCCGGAAAGCTGGGAAGGGTTCGTGCACTTTCTGCAAAACCCGATTGTGGTGATCCTCAATCTGGTGACGCTCGCGGCCGCGCTGCTGCACACCAAAACCTGGTTTGATCTGGCGCCGAAAGCGCAGCAATATCATCGTCAAAGGCGAGAAAATGGGGCCAGAGCCGGTAGTGAAAGGGCTCTGGGCGGTGACTGCGGTAGTCACTGTGGTCATGCTGTTTGTGGCACTGTTCTGGTAAGGAGGCCAACGTGATCAATCCGAATCCAAAACGTTCTGACGAGCCCGTATTCTGGGGCTTGTTCGGCGCAGGCGGCATGTGGAGCGCCATCGTCGCGCCGGTTATCGTGCTGCTGGTCGGCATTCTGCTGCCGCTGGGGCTGTTCCCGGGTGAAGCGCTGGGCTACGAGCGCGTACTGGCGTTTGCGCAAAGCTTTATCGGCCGCGTGTTCCTCTTCCTGATGATCGTCCTGCCGCTGTGGTGCGGTCTGCACCGTATCCACCATGCGATGCATGATCTGAAAATCCACGTACCGAACGGTAAATGGGTGTTCTACGGTCTGGCGGCAATCCTGACCGTGGTCACACTGATCGGCGTCATTTTTATTTGATACCTGTCGCTCTCCTGCGCAAGCGGGAGAGCAAATTTCCTGCCAGCGTCTATACCCTAAAGAAAAGATCTGGAAGGAAAAATCTCATGCGCATGTTGCTGATGATCGCCATGGTTACCGCTGCGTTACTGCTCTCCTCCTGTAGTTCCCCTACCCCGCCTGATGGCGTCACCGTTGTGCAAAACTTCAATACCCAGCGTTATCTTGGAAGATGGTACGAAATCGCCCGTCTGGACCACCGCTTCGAGAGCGGTCTGGAGAAAGTCACCGCCACCTACAGTTTGCGCAACGACGGCGGACTGACGGTGATAAACCGCGGCTATAATCCGCAGCGCGACATGTGGCAACAGTCCACCGGCGTGGCATATTTCACCGGCAATCCGAATACCGCCGCGCTGAAGGTCTCTTTCTTCGGTCCTTTCTATGGCGGTTACAACATCATCGCCCTTGACGATGAATATCGCTACGCGCTGGTTTGCGGGCCGGATCGCGACTATTTGTGGCTGCTGTCGCGCACGCCCACCCTGCCAGCAGAGGTCAAACAGCAGATGCTGGATATCGCCAGCCGGCAAGGTTTTGCTGTGGAAAAACTACTCTGGATTAATCAGTCTTACTAATGTGTGCTGAGCTTTAACCCAACGATTCCAGCAACAATCAGGCACAGACTGAGAATACGCGCCAGGCTTGCAGATTCGCCAAGCAACACAATCCCTGCAACCGCCGCGCCCACCGCCCCGATCCCGGTCCAGATAGCATAGGCGGTACCGACCGGCAGGGTTTTCATTGCCCATGACAGCAGCACAATACTGGCGATCATTGCCGTAACGGTGATGATACTGGGGGCAAGTCGCGTAAAGCCGTGGGTGTATTTCAGGCCGACAGCCCACACCACTTCAAGAAGACCGGCGATAAGAAGAATTAACCAGGACATGATTGGCTCCGATGCGGGGCCGTCCCCGGAAAAAATGAAACTGACAGGTCGTCCCGCCAGAGATGTGAAGAGAGGCAAATTTTGCCCGCTACAGTTTAAAATTTCAACTTGAATGTGCTTGCTTATATTCCGCAAGTTAAAGCAAGAAATAGCCACTGTTCGCTGCGGAATTCCAGCATTTACCCACCTTATGTACCCCCTATGATGAATCACTTTCCTGAATACAGGAAGCTGTGCGCCACCCTCTGACTGCGAAGAAAAATATGTTCAAGATTCTCGTGATTGACCGTTGTTACTTCACCCGCGTTGGGGTGGAGTCCTGGCTCAATCAACCCGATTTATTCCCCGCCTCGTTCCTCGTCACCGGGTTGCATAATTTAATGCTGGCGAAAGAACATATTGTGCAGTGGCAACCCGATATGGTGATTGCCGATCTTCATGGCTTCAAAAATGAAATCCATCATATTCAACAGCTTGCATCGCTATTTTCCGTCTGCGGCGACTCAAACCAGGTACTGCTGCTGGAATCGGGTATCGATGCGCAACTTTCCGGGTTCTATGCACAATTTAAAATTCGCGCAACGCTGCTAAAAACAGAACCGCTGGAGAAACTGGCGCAGGTCATTGATGACATTGTGCTGGCGCGCCCGATGCGTTCAATTCCACAAATGGCGACACCGCTACTGACCAAACAGGAAGAGAAAGTGCTCACGCTATGGATGGAAGGGAAAAGTAACCAAAGCATCGCGGCCAGGCTAAGTATTAACGGCAAAACCGTTTATACCTACAAGCGTAATATTCGTATGAAACTCGGGATGGGAAATCGGTTTACGCCGTTCCTTTCACTGCCGGAAAATTCAAATTAGCGGTACGGCGGATGCCGTACCGGCAAGGATTACTGCTGCGCTTTGCTTGCTGCGCCAGAGATTGCGCTGCCGCCTTCAGAGATATCCTGACCGACGCCACGCGTGGTGTTACACGCCGTCAGAACGGATGAAAGGACCAATACAGAAAAGATCGCAACAATTGTCTTCTTAACCATAATATCTTCCTTTTGTGACCAATATTATTTGTGTATAGCCACTTAAGCATAGACAAAATTCCGCAGTGAGACCGGAACGGGAAGATTTTTAAGAAGATGTGAAGTTTTTAGCTCACCGCGTGAGAAATAGCGTGGCCGAGGCTCTGAATATCTTCGCCGACGCCGCGCGCCGTATTGCAGCCCGACAGCAAAGCGCTGCTGATAAGCATAAGTGAAAGGATTTTGGTAAGGCGTTTCATCATTCCTGCCTTGTTATGTTCAACGGCGTAGCATGATGCTACGCCGAAGCCGCGGACATTACTTCACGCGAGATACGTATTCGCCGGAGCGGGTATCGACTTTGATGACTTCACCGATCTGCACGAACAGCGGAACTTTAACCACTGCGCCAGTGCTCAGGGTAGCCGGTTTGCCGCCGGTACCCGCGGTGTCGCCTTTCAGACCTGGATCGGTTTCAACGATTTCCAGCTCAACAAAGTTCGGCGGAGTGACGGAGATCGGCTGGCCGTTCCACAGGGTCACGATGCACTCAGCCTGGTCCAGCAGCCATTTTGCGTTGTCGCCAATCGCTTTGGCGTCAGCGGAAAGCTGTTCGAAAGTTTCGTTGTTCATGAAGTGCCAGAACTCACCGTCGTTGTACAGGTAAGTCAGGTTCATATCGACAACGTCTGCGCCTTCGGCAGAGTCAGTAGATTTGAAGGTTTTTTCTACGCGAGTACCGGTCAGCAGGCGACGCAGCTTAACGCGCGCAAATGCCTGGCCTTTACCTGGTTTAACGAATTCGCTGGCTTCAACCGCATAAGGTTCGCCGTCCAACATGATTTTAAGACCAGCACGAAAATCGTTGCTATAGTAAGTCGCCATAAGGCCCTCTGAAAATTGTTAACTGGTAGCTTAGCCACAAAATGGCGCATATTGTAACCCTAAATACCCCGTCCAGAGAAGATTGGTTAATGCAACTTGCCGATGTAATAACCGATCCAGATGAACTGTTACGTCTTTTAAAGATAGACACGGATGAAAATTTAACCGCAGGCCGTGAGGCAAAACGCCTGTTTCCGCTACGCGTACCGCGTTCCTTCGCCGCGCGCATGCAGCCTGGCAATCCCAACGATCCGCTATTGCGCCAGGTGATCACCGCACCGCAGGAATTTATCGCCGCGCCGGGTTTCACCACCGATCCGCTGGAAGAGCAGAGTAGCGTGGTGCCTGGATTACTGCACAAATACCGAAATCGCGCCCTGCTACTGGTGAAAGGCGGCTGCGCCGTAAACTGCCGCTACTGCTTCCGTCGCCACTTCCCCTACGCGGAAAATCAGGGCAACAAGCGTAACTGGCAAGGCGCGCTGGACTACATTGCAGCGCATCCGGAGCTGGATGAAATCATCTTTTCCGGCGGCGATCCACTGATGGCGAAAGATCATGAGCTGGACTGGCTGCTGGAACAGCTGGAAGCCACTCCACACATTAAACGCCTGCGTATTCACAGCCGCCTGCCGATTGTGATCCCGGCGCGCATCACCGATACGCTGGTCGCACGTTTCGCCCGTTCATCTCTGCAAATTTTGCTGGTCAATCATATTAACCATGCCCAGGAGATCGGCGATGACTTCCGCGCGGCGATGGCCGCACTGCGGCAAGCGGGCGTCACTTTACTGAACCAAAGCGTGCTGCTACGCGGCGTGAATGATAATGCGCAAACGCTGGCGGAGTTGAGTAATGCGTTATTTGATGCGGGGGTGATGCCCTACTATCTGCACGTGCTGGATAAAGTTCAGGGCGCTGCGCACTTTATGGTCAGCGATGACGAAGCACGCTTGATTATGCGCGAGCTTCTGACGCTGGTTTCTGGTTATATGGTGCCGAAACTTGCCCGCGAGATTGGCGGCGAACCCAGTAAAACGCCACTGGATCTGCAATTGCGCCAGAGCTAAGCCGTAAATAATGACGAGCCTTTGCAGGCTCGTCATCGCCGTTTAAAACGTCTCCCAACCGTCCTGTCCCGTAGTAGCCGCAGCCTGTTTTGGCTGATGCATTTTACCGATCGACTTTTTCACTTTCTCCAGTTGCTGCCCCGGCAAGCGGAACACATCAACCAGCTGTTGCAGTTTGCCTGCTTGCTCTTCAAGGCTACCGGCAGCGGCAGAAGACTCCTGAACCAGCGCGGCGTTCTGCTGTGTAGTGGTATCCATTTCCGACATCGCCTGGGCAATCTGCGAGATGCCACGGTTTTGCTCATCGGACGCGGCGGCGATCTCCTGCATTAAATCTTTAACCTGCTGTACGGAATGCACAATGCCGCTCATCGTTTCCCCCGCCAGATCGACCTGCCGGGAACCTTCTTCGACATAGTTAACCGACTCATGAATCAGGGCTTCAATCTCTTTGGCTGCCTGGGCGCTACGCTGCGCCAGGTTTCGCACTTCGCCTGCTACCACCGCAAAACCGCGCCCCTGCTCGCCCGCTCTGGCTGCTTCAACGGCTGCGTTAAGCGCCAGAATGTTGGTTTGAAATGCAATGCCATTAATCACAGAGGTGATTTCAGAAATGCGCTTCGAGCTTTCGATAATATCCTTCATGCGATTCACCGCCACGCCAACAACGGTGCCGCCTTTTACCGCCGTATCTGCCGCTGACGTGGCTAGCTGGCTGGCCTGATGCGCGTTCTGCGCGTTCTGTTTCACCGTCGAACTCAGCTCTTCCATGCTCGCCGCCGTTTCCACCACGGCGGCCGATTGCTGCTCGGTACGTGCAGAGAGTTCATTGTTGCCGAGCGCAATCTCATTGGCGGCAGTATTCACCGAGCCGGAGGCGCTGCGCACCATGCTCAGCGATTCCGCGACCCGTTCAATCAACAGGTTGAATGCCCCAACGGCACGGCCAATTTCATCCAGGCGCCCCGTTGGTAACGTATGGCTGAGATCCAGTTTTTCGCTGATGCTGACCATCCCGTCTTTCATCTCATTCAGACGACGTTTGATATTCAACACAGTGAATAAACCAAACAGTCCCAGAATAAGAGTCGCCGCCAGCGTGGCAATCAGAGATAACGTTATTGAGCGAGAAATCAACGAACTATTATTACTGTTGGCCGCAGTCACTAACGAGGTGTTATAGGCAATTTGATCGTCAAAATCCTTGACCAGCAGGGTAATGTTTTCCGCAACTAAACCGCCACTATGCATCGCTTTAACGACGCCATCGCGATCGTTAGCATTTGATATTTTAAAATATTGGTCCATCACCGTGCGGAATTTGTCTAAATCACCTAACGTTTTATTCGACAAATCAAGATCATGTTGATCGGAAATAAGTTCCTTCAGGTAATGTTGATGCATGGCATATAATTCGTCATACATTTTAAACGCTTTTTGTTGTACTTCAGCCATACCAGCAGCGTCCTGCGTCAGGCCATGTAGATAAAGCTGACTACGGATGCTGGTGACCTTCAGCATCTCTTTGTTCATGGCGTCGAGGCTCGGCAAGATATTGGCCTGAAAATAATCTTGTGCGTTACTAATTTTTGATAGCGAAAAAACAGCGATAAGGTTTGTTCCAATTAAGCTCAAGATTAATAACGAAAATGCAAGTAATAACTTTTTTGTAATATTCATCGACTCTCCGACCCTCTTCACATCCACCAAAGGTACCCTGTTTTAAAGTCCTTTTATTTTTGCATCCTGCCAACAATATCGACAATAAAACCGCATACTTTAGTGATCGCAGTATCGTCTCAGCAAAGAAACAGGAAATGGTGTTTAACCTTAAGAAAACTTAATATTCAGGACGGATTAACTGACAAAATTTATGAAAAAAGAGTCAGGAAAAGAGGAATAAATAATGGAATGAAGCGATTAACGGACTCCCGTCAGCATGAGCGGGAGTCCGCAGAAACAGCTTAGTTAGGGCATTTATAGACCTGCGCGTTCATTTCGCTGGCGGTCGGGACAAAACTGGATAAGAAACCCTGCGTCGGGCTGGAAACGTTATAAAGAACGTTGCCGCCCATCGCAGCCGCCTGGTTGCGCAGCGCATTCGCCGCAGCGCGCATTGAACCGCCCTCTTCGCCATGCTGGCCAGAGAGCCAGTTGCTCTGCGAGCCAGTGGCGGTGCCGAGATACTGGCACTGCGCGCCCGGTTTATCTTCCACAAAGCGTACGCCTTGTCCTGCGGCGCTTAATTCACTACTGCTGCTGCTGCAACCCGCTAACAGCAGCACGCCGCCCATAATCCCAGCCAAACGTTTTACGTACATGTTATTCCCCATAATCAATGAGCTGGACGCATGCCGCCCGTGTGTAAACCTTATACTAAAAAGATGACTAAAAGAAAAACATACTCAGCATAAGCCGCACAAATCGCGGAAAATAGTGCCCGGAAAGCGTATAGCAACGATGAGGCTGGAGGGAGAACAACGCTCTGAAAGGCTAGCGGCGCTTCAACGCAGCCATGCTGGTTGAGGTTTACGTTTCACGCAGGGCGTTCCGCCTGTTTTTTCACCGCCAACGCTCATCACCTCAAACAGTACCCAGTGCTAAATACAGCGTGTTAAGCGATTATATATCAACCGATAATTGGCAATGAAATAATATGCCGGGTAACGATAAAAACAATATCAAGCACATCGCCTGAATCTGCAAACCGTAACATATTAAAAACCTGGCGTTCATAATAATCTGATTAACCCCTCTGCGCGTGAAAACCATCACCAAAACCATTGACAACATATATTAGATAGACAGTATGGTAACACCGCAAAAATTCATTGAACGGGATCATCAATGGGACACTCATTAAAAAACAGATCGTAACCACTATAATAGTTCGTGGTAACAATAACTCTTAATTAACTCATTAATGCAGGATAACTAAAACCATAATAAGCATCGCCATGCAAGGTACGACTATGATATTTATCATTAATCACAAAATCCATTTCAGGCCTGCCGATGGCACCATCTGGAATAACGAAGTTGAAAGCGAAAAAAGCCATTTAACGCTGACTCGCGCCAGCAGTAGATTGTTGACTTTCTTAATTGAGAATCAAGGAAAAATCTTAACGCGCAATGATATTTTGAAAGCGGTTTGGGGTAAATATGGTCAGCATTCGTCAAACAATACACTAAATCAATATATTTCGCTGTTACGTAGAATGTTATCTAATTTTGGATTAGGCGTTCAAGTTATTAAAACCATTCCTAAGACAGGATTTTTACTGAGCACAGATATACATATTGTTGCCAATAAAGAATTCGCCAATAGTGGAGTAAGGGCAGATGCACCGCTAATATGCAGAAACTGTAAAAAGTTAGGGTTATTGTTGCTACTGGTAGTGCTTTTCATGCTATTGGCTGGCATCTGGCAGAGCCGCACAGGCATCTGCAATTTTCCCCCAGGCCTTCAGCCTCGCGCGAGCTGGCACCAGAACGTGCAGGCGCCTTCAGAGTTAGCGTTGCCGGTATAGTTTCATGCATATTCATGGGCAAAGCCGAAAACAAAAAAAGAGCGGGCAATGCCCGCTCTTTTTCGTTGAACCCGCGACAGGTCGCCCTGTTCGCGCGTCCGGCAGCGATTACATCATGCCGCCCATGCCGCCCATGCCGCCCATGCCGCCAGCAGCACCTAAATCAGGCGCATCGCTTTCTTCGGCAGGTCGGTCACCATGCACTCGGTGGTGATCATCAGGCCAGCAACGGAGGCCGCGTACTGCAGAGCAGAACGGGTCACTTTGGTCGGGTCCAGGATACCCATGTCGATCATGTCGCCGTACTCGCCGGTTGCAGCGTTGTAACCGTAGTTGCCGTCGCCCGCTTTAACCTTGTTCGCCACCACAGACGGCTCTTCACCGGCGTTGAGCACGATCTGACGCAGCGGGGCTTCCATTGCGCGCAGCGCAACTTTGATACCGACGTTCTGGTCTTCGTTGTGGCCTTTCAGGCCAGCGATGTTGCTTGCAACGCACGGACCAGCGCAACGCCACCGCCAGCAACCACGCCTTCTTCAACCGCAGCACGGGTCGCGTGCAGGGCGTCTTCAACGCGGGCTTTCTTTCTCTTTCATTTCAACTTCGGTGGCAGCGCCAACCTTGATCACGGCAACGCCGCCGGCCAGTTTGGCCACGCGCTCCTGCAGCTTTTCACGGTCGTAGTCGGAAGTCGCTTCTTCGATCTGCTGACGGATCTGCAGGCAACGCGGCCCTGGATAGCAGCTTCTTCACCCACGCCATCGATGATGGTGGTGGTGTCTTTGTTGATCACAACGCGTTTTGCCTGGCCCAGGTCTTCCAGGGTGGCTTTTTCCAGCTCCAGACCGATTTCTTCGGAGATCACGGTACCGCCGGTCAGGGTGGCGATGTCCTGCAGCATGGCCTTGCGACGGTCGCCGAAGCCCGGTGCCTTGACGGCAGCGACTTTCACGATGCCGCGCATGGTGTTGACCACCAGGGTCGCCAGCGCTTCGCCTTCGACGTCTTCAGCGATGATCAGCAGCGGTTTGCCTGCTTTGGCAACGGCTTCCAGCACCGGCAGCATTTCGCGGATGTTGGAGATTTTCTTGTCGGCCAGCAGGATGAACGGGCTTTCCAGCTCAACGGCGCCATGGTTTCCGGCTTGTTGATGAAGTATGGGGACAGGTAACCGCGGTCGAACTGCATACCTTCAACCACGTCCAGTTCGTCTTGCAGGCCGGTGCCGTCTTCAACGGTGATCACGCCTTCTTTACCGACTTTATCCATCGCTTCCGCAATCAGTTTACCCACGGTTTCGTCGGAGTTGGCGGAGATGGTGCCTACCTGAGCGATGGCTTTGGAGTCGGAGCACGGTACGGACAGTGCTTTCAGCTCTTCAACCGCAGCAGCGACGGCCTTGTCGATGCCACGCTTCAGGTCCATCGGGTTCATGCCCGCAGCAACGGCTTTCAGGCCTTCGGTGATGATGGCCTGCGCCAGAACGGTTGCGGTGGTGGTGCCGTCACCCGCAGCGTCGTTCGCTTTGGAGGCAACTTCTTTCACCATCTGCGCGCCCATGTTCTCGAACTTGTCTTCCAGCTCGATTTCACGTGGCGACGGAAACGCCGTCCTTGGTGATGGTCGGCGCGCCGAAAGATTTATCCAGCACCACGTTGCGGCCTTTCGGGCCGAGGGTCACTTTAACTGCATCTGCCAGAACGTTTACGCCGCGCAGCATTTTTACACGAGCGTCGTTACCGAATTTTACGTCTTTAGCTGCCATTTTCTCTTTCCTCTAAATTCGTTCAGGTTCGCGCGCGTAAATTACGCTTCAACAATTGCCAGAATGTCGCTTTCGGACATGATCAACACTTCTTCATTGTCGATCTTCTCGGCTTTCACGCCGTAGCCATCGTTGAAAATCACGATATCGCCAACTTTCACGTCCAGCGGTTGCACGGTTCCGTTTTCCAGGATGCGGCCCTTACCGACAGCGATGATTTCGCCACGAGTTGATTTGCCTGCTGCAGAACCGGTCAGAACGATGCCGCCAGCAGATTTGGATTCAACTTCTTTACGTTTGACGATCACACGATCATGTAACGGACGAATACTCATTGATAGCTCTCCTTTGAGAAAGTCATTATCAGTTATGGATGACGCCGGGCCGCAAACGGTTCTCCGGCTAGTGCCCAGAGAGATGGGGATAGCTGTTTCCCCCTTCAAGGGGGAACAACAAAAAAAATTTATGAAATCTGACTCACCCGCCAAACCAGGCTGCCTCAACTATTGCTGGCAGGTGCTGGCGCAGCCATAAGTAAAACCGATTGATAACATCAGCGCAACAGACAACCGACAGACAAAGACAATGAGTGGACTAAAGCAAGAGCTGGGGCTGGCGCAGGGCGTTGGATTGCTCTCAACCTCCTTGTTAGGTACGGGCGTGTTTGCCGTACCCGCGCTGGCGGCGCTGGTCGCAGGAGATAACAGCCTGTGGGCGTGGCCGGTACTGATTGTACTGGTGTTCCCGGTAGCCATTGTGTTTGCCATCCTGGGGCGGCATTTCCCCAGCGCGGGCGGCGTCGCGCACTTTGTCGGTCTGGCCTTTGGCCCGCGGCTGGAGCGGGTCACCGGCTGGCTGTTTCTCTCCGTGATTCCGGTTGGCCTGCCGGCGGCCCTGCATATTGCGGCAGGTTTCTGGCAAGCGCATGTTTGGCTGGCAAGGGCCGCTATTACTCATGGCTGAGCTTGGCACGCTGGTGCTGATTTGGTTTATCGGTACGCGCGGCGCAGGTTCCAGCGCCAACCTGCAGACGCTGATTGCCGGGCTGATTGTCGCGCTAATCGTCGCTATCTGGTGGGCGGGCGGTATCACATTCAGGGATATTCCTTTCCCTCCGCTGCCGCAGGTGTCGGTTTCCGCGATGTCGGCATCGCTGTCGGTCATGTTCTGGTGTTTTGTCGGTCTGGAGGCTTTTGCCCATCTGGCGTCGGAATTTAAACACCCGGAACGGGATTTCCCGCGCGCGCTGATGATAGGCCTGCTGCTGGCGGGTACGGTCTACTGGGCCTGTACCGTGGTGGTGTTGCACTTCGACGCGTTCTGGCGCACGTCTCGGCGCAGCGGCATCGCTGCCGGGAATCGTGGTTGAACTGTTTGGTGAACAGGCGCTGTGGATAGCCTGCGTCATTGGCTATCTGGCCTGTTTTGCCAGCCTGAACATTTATATCCAGAGCTTTGCCCGGCTGGTGTGGTCGCAGGCGGCAGATAAACCCGAGAACGCGCCTCGCACGGCTCTCTAAACGCCAGCTGCCGCTGAATGCCCTCAATGCCGTGCTGGGCTGCTGCGTGGTGAGCACGCTCTGTGCATTTACGCCCTGAAGATCAATCTGGATACGCTGATCGTCTACGCCAACGGCATTTTCATCATGATCTACCTGCTGTGCATGCTGGCGGGCTGCCGTTTGCTGAAAGGGCGCTATAAAGCGCTGGCGGTTGTCGGGGGCGCGCTGTGCCTGCTGCTGCTGGCGATGGTGGGATGGAAGAGTGTGTACGCGATGGTCATGCTGGCCGCACTGTGGTTACTGCTGCCGAAGCGCCGCAGCACAACGATCCATTCCGTACAGCCATAAAAAAAGCCCGGCGGTGCCGGGCATTAACATTAGCGGTCGTCTTTATTATCCAGCCGATTACGCTGCTCGTCTTTGCGCTGATACTCGCCTTCAAATGTCTGGCCCGCATCGCCTCCTGCCGAAAAACCGCCGCCCGGCATCCGCGAAAAGCGCAGATGCGGCATCAGCTTCAGCGTCAGGTGTTTTTGCACCGGCGGCAACAGCAGCAGCAGGCCGAGGAAGTCGGTAAAGAACCCCGGCAGCATCAGCAGCAGACCCGCAATAATCAGCGATACGCTTTTGATCATCTCCGCCGCCGGGCTTTCGCCCGCCGCCATCTTTTGCTGCATCAGCAGGAAATTTTTAAAGCCCTGATTACGCACCAGCGACATGCCGATGACGGAGGTGAAAATCACCAGAATCAGCGTCAGCAGGACGCCCAGCACATGGGCAACCTGGATAAAGATCGATATCTCAATGTAGACGTATAGAGAAAGAAAGCAATAAACGGTATCCAGCGCACTGGCATCTCCTGTGAAAAAAACAGACGCCCTGTGGCGCCTGTCAGTAAGGGTTTGCGAATCGCATAGTCCTGAGATGGCGGCAGATCGAAAAAATTCAATTTCCTCCGCGATGTAAAGTTTTGTCTGTTACGAAGCGGTGACACATTTCACAGATTAATAATAATGATGCATTCGCGAGGATAATAAGTGATCCAGCTTACGGCATTTCGCTATCATCAGCATATGATCTCGGGCATCCGGCCGATTGAGGGCATAATCGTCGGCCGAAAAAGACACAAAACCACATAAATACTGTGTGTTTGGTGTATTCATTCGGCAGCTTGAAAAGAAGGTTCACATGTTAAACAACATTCGTATCGAAGAAGACTTGTTGGGTACCAGGGAAGTTCCAGCGGATGCCTACTACGGTGTTCACACTCTGAGAGCGATTGAAAACTTCTACATCAGCAACAGCAAAATCAGTGACATCCCTGAGTTTGTCCGTGGCATGGTGATGGTGAAAAAGCCGCAGCCCTGGCCAACAAAGAGCTGCAAACCATTCCTAAAAACGCGGCAAACGCGATCATCGCCGCCTGCGATGAGGTGCTGAACAACGGCAAATGCATGGATCAGTTCCCGGTTGACGTCTATCAGGGCGGCGCGGGCACCTCCGTCAACATGAACACCAACGAAGTGCTGGCAAACATTGGCCTGGAGCTGATGGGCCACCAGAAAGGCGAATACCAGTACCTGAACCCGAACGATCACGTCAACAAATGCCAGTCCACCAACGATGCCTACCCTACCGGGTTCCGCATCGCGGTGTATGCCTCCATCGTGAAACTGATGGATGCCATCAACCAGCTGGGTGAAGGCTTCGAGCGCAAAGCGGTGGAGTTCCAGGACATCCTGAAAATGGGCCGCACCCAGCTGCAGGACGCGGTGCCGATGACCCTCGGTCAGGAATTCCACGCCTTCAACGTGCTGCTGAACGAAGAGACCAAAAACCTGCTGCGCACCGCCGAGCTGCTGCTGGAAGTGAACCTCGGCGCCACCGCCATCGGTACGCGCCTCAACACCCCGGACGGCTATCAGCAACTGGCGGTGCAGAAACTGGCGGAAGTGAGCAACCTGCCGGTTGTGCCGGCGGAAGACCTGATTGAAGCCACCTCCGACTGCGGCGCCTACGTGATGGTACACAGCGCGCTGAAACGTCTGGCGGTGAAACTGTCCAAAATCTGTAACGACCTGCGCCTGCTCTCCTCCGGTCCGCGCGCCGGCCTGAATGAAATCAACCTGCCGGAGCTGCAGGCGGGTTCATCCATCATGCCAGCCAAAGTGAACCCGGTGGTGCCGGAAGTGGTGAATCAGGTGTGCTTTAAAGTGATCGGCAACGATACCACCGTGACCATGGCTTCCGAAGCGGGCCAGCTGCAGCTGAACGTGATGGAGCCGGTGATTGGCCAGGCGATGTTTGAGTCGATCCACATTCTGACCAACGCCTGCTACAACCTGCTGGAAAAATGCATTAACGGCATCACGGCCAATAAAGAAGTCTGTGAAGGTTATGTCTATAACTCCATCGGGATCGTCACCTACCTCAACCCGTTCATCGGCCACCACAACGGCGACATCGTCGGTAAGATTTGCGCCGAAACCGGCAAGAGCGTACGGGAAGTGGTGCTGGAGCGCGGGCTGCTGACCGAAGCCGAGCTGGATGATATCTTCTCCGCGCAAAACCTGATGCACCCGGCCTATAAAGCAAAACGATATACCGATGAAAGTGAACAATAAACGTTCAGGCTACGTAAATACATAAAAGGCACGTCACTCGCGACGTGCCTTTTTCTTATGGATAGTAACTAAAATATAACGATTTAATATCACTTAGTTAAACAAGGAAGCCACTATGTTTGGAGCAGAACTTGTCATCGTCTTGTTGGCCATCTATTTGGGCGCCCGGCTCGGCGGTATCGGCATCGGGTTTGCGGGCGGCCTTGGCGTGCTTGTCCTGACCCTGATCTTTCAAATCCCGCCCGGCGCCATTCCCTTTGACGTTATCGAAATCATCATGGCCGTTATTGCCGCTATCGCCGCGATGCAGGTGGCGGGCGGCATGGACTATCTGGTGAGCCTGGCGGAACGCATGCTGCGCCGCCACCCGAAATACATCACCTTTCTTGCCCCGCTGGTCACCTGGTTTATGACCATCCTCGCCGGAACCGGGCACACCGCATTCTCGACGCTGCCGGTGATTACCGAAGTGGCGAAAGAGCAGGGTATTCGCCCGTCGCGTCCGCTGTCGATTGCCGTCGTCGCCTCCCAGATCGCCATTACCGCCTCGCCGATTTCCGCCGCGGTGGTCTTCTTTGCCGGTATCCTTGAACCGCTGGGTGTCAGCTACCTGACGCTGCTGGCGATCTGTATTCCTGTCACGCTGATTGCCGTGATGATCACCGCCGTGGTGTGTAACTTCCTCGGCTGCTGAGCTGAAAGACGATCCGGTGTACCAGGAACGTCTGGCGAAAGGTGAAGTGAAGCTGCGCGGCAGCCAGGTCTTTGAACTGAAACCCCACGCGAAACGCTCGGTGCTGCTGTTCCTGATTGGCATTGTGGCGGTGATGCTCTACGCCACCGCAATCAGCCCAACCGTGGGGCTGATCGCTAACCCGGTCCTGCCGCGTAACGAAGCGATTGTGGTGTTTATGCTGACCATCGCCACGCTGATTAGCCTGACCTGCAAAATCGACACCGGCGAAGTGCTGAACGCCAGCACCTTTAAATCCGGCATGAGCGCCTGTATCTGCGTACTGGGCGTCGCCTGGCTGGGTGATACCTTCGTGAAAGCCACCATATTGACGATATTCAGGCGGTGGCCGGCGACCTACTGCATAACTACCCATGGCTGCTGGCGGTGGTGCTGTTCTTCGCCGCGACCCTGCTCTACTCGCAGGCGGCAACCACCAAAGCGCTGATGCCTGCCGCGCTGCTGCTGGGCGTTTCGCCGCTGACCGCCGTTGCCTCGTTTGCGGCGGTTTCCGCCCTGTTCGTGCTGCCCACCTACCCCACGCTGCTGGCGGCGGTTGAGATGGACGATACCGGCTCAACGCGCATCGGCAGGTTCGTGTTTAACCACCCGTTCCTCATCCCGGGCGTGATCGCCATTGCCCTGTGCGTCATTCTGGGCTTCATCTTTGGCGGTATTCTGTTGTAAAAGTCCTTAAAATCGGGCCGCGCGGCGGCCCGATCCTTTACCTTCGCGTGGTATAGTCGATACCTTTCGCTGCTGAGGAGGTTGACTGATGAACACGCCTGATGCCGTTGTCGTACTCTGTACCGCCCCGGATGAAGCCACTGCCCAGGATCTGGCCGCCAAGGTGTTGGCCGATAAACTGGCCGCCTGCGTCACGCTTCTGCCCGGCGCAACCTCGCTCTATTACTGGGAAGGTAAACTGGAGCAGGAGTACGAAGTTCAGATGCTGCTGAAAACTGACGTCGCGCATCAGGAGGCTCTTCTCGCCTGCCTTAAATCTCATCATCCTTACCAGACCCCGGAACTGCTGGTTTTGCCCGTGATCCACGGAGATAACGACTACCTCTCATGGCTCAACGCTTCCTTACGCTGATCCTGCTGCTGTGCAGCACATCCGCCTTTGCCGGGTTAGTTCGACGCGCCCGGCCGTCTCCAGTTTTGTCCCTGCCGATCAGGCGTTTGTTTTCGATTTTCAGCAACACCAGCACGACCTTACGCTCAACTGGCAGGTGAAAGAGGGCTACTACCTCTATCGCCAGCAAATTCGCGTCACCCCGAATCAGGCCCATATTGACACGCTGGCGTTGCCTGACGGGGAGATGCATGAAGATGAGTTCTACGGCAAAACCGAGATCTACCGCCAGCAACTCACGCTACCGCTTGAAGTGACGCAGGCGACAAAAGGCGCGACGCTGACGGTGACCTATCAGGGCTGCGCCGACGCCGGGTTCTGCTATCCGCCGGAAACCAAAGTCGTGCCGTTGATGGAGGTTGCCGCCACGCAATCCACTGCGCCAGCGCCCGCCGAAAAGCCGGTTACCGCAAACGACACGCCTGCAGCCTCAGCCTGCCTTTCTCCGCGCTGTGGGCGCTGCTGATCGGTATCGGCATCGCCTTTACGCCGTGCGTGCTGCCGATGTATCCGCTGATCTCCGGCATTGTTCTGGGCGGCAAACAGCGCCTGTCCACCACACGCGCGTTGCTGCTGGCGTTTATCTACGTGCAGGGAATGGCGCTGACCTACACCGCGCTGGGGCTGGTGGTCGCCGCTGCCGGGTTACCGTTCCAGGCGGCACTGCAGCATCCTTACGTGCTGATTGGCCTGTCGGTGCTGTTTATCCTGCTGGCGCTGTCGATGTTCGGCCTGTTTACCCTGCAGCTGCCCTCCGCTCTGCAAACCCGCTTAACGCTGTGGAGTAACCGCCAGCAGGGCGGTTCGCCTGGCGGCGTGTTCGCGATGGGCGCCATCGCCGGGCTGATTTGTTCGCCCTGCACCACCGCGCCGCTGAGCGCCATCCTGCTCTATATCGCCCAGAGCGGTAATCTGTGGCTCGGCGGCGGCACGCTGTACCTTTACGCACTGGGCATGGGCCTGCCGCTGATCCTGGTCACGGTGTTCGGCAACCGCCTGCTGCCGAAAAGCGGGCCGTGGATGGAGCAGGTGAAAACCGCCTTTGGTTTTGTCATCCTGGCGCTGCCGGTGTTCCTGCTGGAGCGCGTGCTGGGCGATACATGGGGATTGCGGCTCTGGTCGCTGCTGGGTCTGGCGTTTTTTGCCTGGGCGTTCATTTCCAGCCTCAACGTGACGCGCCCGGTAATACGTGTCGTGCAAATTGCCCTGCTCGGCGCTGCGCTGGTGTGTGCTCGTCCATTGCAGGACTGGGCGTTTGGCGCGCCCGCTGTACAGACGCATTCGCCGCTGGCGTTTACCCCGATCCAGACCGTTGATGATCTGAACAAGGCGCTGGCGCAGGCAAAAGGCCGGCCGGTGATGCTGGATCTTTATGCCGACTGGTGCGTAGCCTGTAAAGAGTTCGAGAAATACACCTTCAGCGATCCGCAGGTGCAGGCGGCGCTGAGAGAGAGCGTGTTATTGCAGGCCAACGTGACGGCGAACAACGCGCAGGATGCCGCGCTGCTGCGCCAGTTGAATGTGCTTGGTCTGCCGACGATCCTCTTTTTCGACGCGCAAGGCGTCGAACAGCCCGCCGACCGGGTGACCGGTTTTATGGATGCGGCAACCTTTGCCGCGCATTTGCGCAATCGCACCCCATAAACAACACTGTTTGGGGAGCTCGCTTCAGATAACGGAGGAGAACACCGTGCAACGCGAAGACGTTTTGAGCCAGACTTTGCAATTACTTGAGCTAAAAGGGATTGCCGAAACCACTCTTGAGATGGTTGCCGATCGCATCGGCTATCCCCTCAATGAGCTGCGCCGTTTCTGGCCGGATAAAGAAGCCCTGCTCTATGATGCGCTGCGCTATCTGAGCCAGCAGATTGATGCCTGGCGCAGACAGCTGATGCTGGATGAAGACGCTGACTCATGAGCAGAAGCTGCTGGCGCGCTACGGCGCCCTGACGGAATGCGTCAGCAACAACCGCTATCCCGGCTGTTTGTTTATCGCCGCCTGTACGTTCTTTCCCGATCCCGGACACCCCATCCATCAACTGGCGGATCAGCAAAAGCGCGATGCTTACGACTTTACGCACCAGGTGCTGACGCAGCTGGAAGTTGACGATCCGGCGATGGTGGCGAAGCAGATGGAACTGGTGCTGGAAGGGTGTCTGAGCCGGATGCTGGTGAAGCGCAGCCAGGCCGATGTCGATACGGCGCAACGGCTGGCGGAAGATATTCTGCGCTTCGCCTGCTGCCGCCAGGGCGGCGCGTTAACCTGATTTCGCTGCGCAATCGCGCTGATTGCCGCAAACTTGAGCAACTGGATAGCATTTTTAGAAATAAGGTTGACGCCTTAAGACGATTAGGGTTTAATGCGCCCCGTTGCCCGGATAGCTCAGTCGGTAGAGCAGGGGATTGAAAATCCCCGTGTCCTTGGTTCGATTCCGAGTCCGGGCACCACTATTTAAAGAACCCAGCCTATGGCTGGGTTTTTGCTTTTCTGCTTCCGGACTCTCCATCGAACTTCATTCGATTATTCGCCGCAAGCGGCTCACCCCTTCGGGGCCAGCGCGACAAGCTCGCTGTTCAACGCCTGACGGCGTTAGTCCAGGCCCGGGTGTAAGCGCACCCGTTTTAATTCCACGCACTTTTGCGACCCCGGCCATATTTGACCCAGGTCCAAAATCAGCATAATGCTAAATCAGAGATCTTCACCTTTATGACTCTGCCCGAAATCCTGCGCCATTCAGATACAGAATCACTTTGCAGTTTTTCCACCATCAATTCATATTCCTGACATAAAGCCTGATTCCCTTTATTACATTGCGATAATCATTCATTTTCAATTTATCGCCTCACCATATATATCCCCTAACCTTAGGGGATAACGAGCTATTCTCAGCGCCATCGGACACCTAACACCAAATAAAAACTCCGACAATAAATCATTCACTTCCCTCAGTCCCGGAACCATCATCAATCATCGTCACGCGACCATTTTCATATTTGAAACGGGAACCATCATCAAAGGCAATCACAGAGTTTTTTTGCCCCCACGACACCCATCTTAAAGGGGTATCATAATTCGCAGGTGGGTAAAACTCGTTTGAGATCACAACCTCTTTACCTGAAAAATCACAAAGCCTATAGGCTCTGTATCGATACAAATCTCCGTATTTAGGGTCAGTTTTTATATATTGCGGAGCATTGAGGAAATAAATATAATTCTGCTTACATTGTTATTTTTATCTAAAATGAAACTATCTCCATTAGACTCCCGACCAATCTGGCTACCATCCACAGTGAGTATATTATTTCCATTGAGTGTAACATGCGATTTTTTATCGTTCTATTCTTGACCCCAAATATACTCTAATTTCCCTAACGTTGTATTATCACAATTTGTCCTTTGAGTGCATTTTTCAAAAGCATATGATGAGGAGGATATCCATACCAGTCCTGCAATTATAGAACGTAAAACCATTACTTAGTGTCTCCTTTTATTTTTTCTATTACAACTTCTAAACCACCTGACGCCTGTTTTTTTGTGGACTCTATTTTCGGACAATAAAAATTTTGGAGATTGATATTGTTATTAATGTAATCTGATAACCACACCCTATGACCCTGAACATAACTCCCATAACCTTTAACTGATTTGGCAGCCTTTTTAGCCCCAACCTGCGCCACCAGTAATTTATGTGCATTTTCCTCTGTAATGGTTTTTCTGATAAACCGTTTTGCATCGCCAAGCCCCAGATGATGGGTCAGATAAAAGATCTTCGCCTTTTCTGCATCGTTCAGGCTTTCCACGTTGTAGCCTGCCGCCTGTAACTTAGCGAGGTTATATAGCCCGTAATCCACCGCCGCCATAATGATAAATTCCGGCTCAAAACGTAGATTAAGCCATGCCTGAAGCGCTTTTGTTGCATGAGGGGGATAAGGCGTTACCCCCTGAGTAATCGGTTATCGATAATCTGCTCTTTTGTCCACCATATATCAGGTGATATCTCAAACATCGGCAGGATGATTTGCTGGTGGGTTTTCGGGTGATATTCAATATTGTTCAGTGCATCCCGCTTTGGCTTATCTGCCAGTACGCCACGAACTCTTGCCTGCTCATTCAGATAAGTCCCTTCGCGAAAGGTTTCATCAAGCCACGTGGCATTTAAAAACTGCGTCATCCCTGCGGCGGAACTGGCGTAAACCACAACGCCTTCGGCTGATTCGCCCTGTTTCTCTTTTAACGCCTTTGCGGCTTTTGTTTTCTCCCGGCTTATTGCCACTGAATCTTTATTCCAGACACCTTTAATCTGAGCAGATTCAGCATTAATAACCGCGGCAATACTCTGCGGAATAATCCCGCTGCGTTCTGATGCGGCTATTATCTGATCCCAGTAACACAGATTTGCCCCTAACTGGAGATCATACCGGTTTGGACAAGTATGATTGATCTGAATAACGGGATTGCCCTTGCTGTCCCGTCCACTGACCACCGTGTTGACAGGATGTTTATCAAGATCAATACGGCCTGCGCGGTCTTTAATGGGTTGAGTCACGCCCTTTACCCGTACTTTCGGGCTGGTCAGTCTGATATCACTTTTCCCTTCTGACGGTATAAATCTTGCCACCTCCTTAATACCGTGTGCGCCATTCACAAATACGCGGATCTCCTCCGCTTTCGCCATGACGTAATCCTGAATCCGGCCCAGTTCATCCGTCACCGATTCAAGCACATCGCCCGCCGCCGACTCGATTCTGACCTTAAACCTTTGCAGCGGTTTTTCTATCAGGTCCTCAAAGGCAAAGGAGAGCGTGCAGGAGGTATCAGCTTGTGCTGCCAGAGTGTCGATCTCCGTCTGACTCATGCGGTACTGACGAACGGAGAGTTTCAGCACCTGCCCCGGAAAAATAAGCGACGGATTACGGAGATGGTTCAGCTCCACCAGCTCTTTTACGGTGCAACCATGCTCCTGCGCTATTTCACTGAGCGAATCACCAAACTGTACCGTCACCTCGGTTGCAGGCGGGTTGAGCGATACGGTGCTGTCCAGCGTCAGGGGTTTTTCGTGCGGGTCAACCACGCAGCGCCAGTCAGCTGACCAGCCCAGCAGGCCATCAAATTTACGGGGCATCACCTCCGCTTCCGGAAATATCGTTACGTAATTGTCTTCCCTGGCCATTATTCTTGCTCCTCCGGCATAAATTTAAATACAGGCGCACTCTCTGCCTCGCAGTCCTTGCCGCTGGTAACAGCAATAAACTGTTTGGGGGCGTTCCCCATCGCGGGCAAGTCAAGCGGCATGGCTACAGGGGCGCTAAGCCCGGAGTGTTTAACCTTGCGGATATACGTCCCCGTTGTACCGTATTCAATTTTTCCTTCCTCTAACTTCAGGTAGCTGCCGCCGCCAATCAGCGTGATGCGCTTCTTACCCTGAAAGAGGATTTCACTCAGACTGGTTATTCTCACCGTTTGCTCTGCGCTCAGGTGCATGTTGCCGCCCTGTGCCTGGAACTGGACCGGACCTTCACTGGCAATGACGCTGAGTGTTCCTGTACGGGCAAACAGACCGATTTTATCGCCTGCCAGCGCAGCCACATTACCCATCGCGCCGATACTGATATCACCGCCCGCATTCATGGCGATATTTTCCGCTGCGGCAAGCTGCATATGTTCACCGCTGGTGAAAGCCAAACTTGCCGGACCATGGAAATGAATCGTTCCGTAAAGTGGCTTCAGTCGTTCATTAAACATCGCAATCTGGCTGGCAATATCCGCTTCCAGCGCCTGCGCCTGTTCTGCGGCTGCGGCCAGAGCCTGTAACTGATGACGGCAGATTTCAATTTCCCGCAGAGCGGTTTCCATATCCAGCACATCGCCAGCAGCTTTGGCCTGGCCCTCTGCGGTGACGAACAGCCCTTTTGCCACCCGAATCACACCGTATTCATCGGTGCGCAATTCAAAGCCGGAGCCTCGCGGTTTGCCCTGTTCGTCAGTGATATTCCCCTGATTAAGCTGTGAAGCGCCATACGGGGTGGTCAGCGCAATATGCTCTTCACCGCGCAAGTCTTCCATCCGCAGTTCATTCCAGCCAGCGGTGCGCAGAATGTTCTGGCTGTGGTTATCACGGGTAACGATGTCAGCGTGTTCCGAATCATGGAAGGCAGACGCAATATATGGGCGGTCCGGGTTGCCATCGAGGAACGCCACACCCACTTCCGTACCGTCTGTCAGAGGCATATGCCAGCCATACTTATCTCCGGCAAAAGGCTTCATCATACGCAGCCATGGATAAGCAAATCCCGGTTCACACTCTTCCAGATTGAAGTCCATCCGTACCCGGTAACGCCCGGTTTCATCCAGATACGCGTAAGGATTGTTTTTGTCACGACTTTCCACCCGGCCCGGAATCGTACCGTGAATCCCGGGACGAGGAATTTCAGCAGGACGGAAACAGTATTCTTCCCGATATGGCATTCCCCACACCGACACATACAGGCGGGTGTCCCGCGAACCGCGATACGATGTAAAGGCGATAATCACCCCGTCTTTAAGGTCGTGCAGATTTGCACCAACAGGGTCAAACACCCTCCCCGGACTCAGCCAGTAAGCGTTGCTGAACAGGTGAAGGTAAGCGAATTGATTCAGTTCGCGCTCATGGCGAATACGGGCATAAAAGGCTCCACTTTCAGTTTCAGGCTCCGGGTCGGAGTCATCTCCGGCGTTAAGATAAGGTTCCGTATAACGATAATGCTCGCCTGTCGTAACGGCTGGGGAACGCACAGAGACAGCAGCATCCATTGGATCCAGTGCCTTACGAGGATTGTAATCACGGGCCGAAACTTTCTCCGTCACCACGTTATGCCATGTGCGCACACCCCAGCAGCAGAGTTCCGCACCATCATGCAGGCCGGAAGGTTCATGGTATGGCAGGGCACCGTTAAAGATATAGTGGAGCTGGCTGTCCCCGAAGAGCGTAACATCAAGTTCTGTAACGTCATTTATTTCCTGACGGAACCAGATGCCCACGTCAGACAGAATGCGCTGAATAAACTGCAGGTCGGTTTCACGCCACTGGGTTATCAGTTCACGAACCGGATAATGCCGGGAAAGCGTAAACGCAAAATCCGCCCCCTCCAGCCCGTGAGAACGCAACACCTGCGCCACCACTTCAGGTACAGAAAGGTGCTGATAGATAGCGCAGCGACGGGAGCGGGAGAGCAGAGCAAGGCGTGATTCCAGAGTAACGGCGTAATGTGACTGGTCAGCACTGGTGGAGATCCATTCAAGACCGGTAATGATGCCATGCACCACTTTGCAGCCCCGCATATGGAAACTGGCGTATTTCAGCAATACGTCCTCTCCCTGAACAACCTGTGGCGTGGTGAATTCAATACGCCATGAAAAGGGTTGACTCAGTGCTTCTGTTCCCCTGAACCGTAAGACATCCGGTCTGACGGCGCTGTGATTGATATCCAGCGTGTAACGGGATAAGGAACCTTTCCCGGTGAATGCAGACTGATCCATCAGCATGCTTTATCCTTAATGAAGTAAATTTCCGGCGATAAACCCACCTTTCCATTAAGGTTATTGTTCTTTAATTAACCAGCCCACACAAGTAATCAGTTACTTACACACTTCAATAATAAGTAGCAGCGCCTTCTGTCATCAGACCGGCAATCAGAAATAATATTAACGAAACGCCAGACTTACCGAAGTCGGCATCAAGACTGCTCGTTGAGCAAGACCATCATTTTTGCTGCAAAAACAGCAGAATGAGCGGTTTCCATTAACGAAGGGGAATCCACTCAAAAGCTGAGACATTCCTGCGGGGTTAATAAGCTTCGCCTTCGCCGAAGGCGCCGTCCACCAGGCAAATTCTCGCTGCAAAATGCGCAGCAGCCTGCAGTGCAGCGGCGATATTACCGTGCTGACGTAAATGGAGCAGAAACGCAGTGATAAACGCATCACCCGCACCTAATGTATCCACCGGTGTTACCGTTTCCGGCTCCTGCTGATACCAGTTTTTACCGTCGAACAGGAGCGCGCCTTGCTCGCCACGCGTCGCGACCGCCAAACCGCTGCCTGCCCGCACCGCCTGCACCAGAAGTTCACGTGTTTCTACCAGCGACCATTCCGCACAGGAGAAAAATGCAGCGTCGAGCCAGCGGCATAATGGCAGCGCCTGCGCAATGACAAAGTCATCTGAGAAATCATATGAAAGCCATCCGGATAACGTCGCCAGCGCAGGTAGCTGCGCATCAATATAGCTGTAGCTGCTGGTGTGGATCAGCGAGAAATCATTAAGCCAGTCCATCTTTTGCAAAATGAAGTCCATCGATTCCGTCTGACGCACACCGCCGAGGTTCGAATCAAGAAACACCCGTTCCCCCTGCTCAATCGTCAGCCGCGCATAACCATTTTCCCCCGCAACCTGACGGCAATGACGTGTATCGATGCCGAACTTTGCCAGCGTACGCATCACATGGTCGGCCGCCGCATCGTTACCAAAAATGCCCAGATAGGCAGCCGATGCATCCAGCATTGCCGCATACACGCTGAAATTGAGCGCGTTGCCTCCTGGGTACCGTACACGCCGGTGCTCATATTTATCGACAACGTTGTCGCCTATGCCAATGACTTTCATTGATCGCCGCCCTTAGTAATCCACCACGCCCATATAGCGGCGGGTTGAGAGCGGATGCTGGCGGATATCAGCCAGTGCCGCACGGTAGTCGCACATGATGCTGTAAAACAGCACCGGGTTAAAGTAGTCCACCACGGATGCAGGCAGCGCATTCAGGCCCAACTCGCGGGCATCCACAACCTCTGTTTTGTCGTTATAACGATTCAGGAACGCCTGCGCACGCTGATCCAGAGCACGCGTGCGGCCTTCATTCATCAGGAGGATAAAGGGTACGTGATTATCGGTGACTTCAAATGGGCCATGAAAGAACTCTCCGCTGTGAATAGAGGCGGCATCGAGACGCTGCATTTCCATCAGTGAGCAGATAGCAAATCCATAGGCATGACCGTAGGAGGCGCCACTCGAAAGCACATAGAACAGGGACTCATGCTGATAGCGTTCTGCGAACGCAGCGCAGCGGGTTGCCACCTTAGCGCGGGCCTGACGGATCACCGTATCGATTTGCGCAAAACCATGCTGGAAAGCCTGCCATTCGGCAAAGCCTTCCACCTGATGCAGCATATCAACGCACAGGCTGAGGATCAGCGCCATCGGGTTTTCGGTGACAAGCGTATCATCACCCCATTTATATAACAGGTTATGGTCGGCCCATTGCAGCAGTTCCGCTTCCGCATTGTGCGTAAGCGTGATAGTGGCAGCACCACGTTTTTTTGCCAGTTGAGCCGCAGCCACAGACTCCGGTGTGTTGCCGCCATGCGAACAGACAATAACAAGTGACGAGGCACCTAACGCGCGCGGTGCGGCATGCACAAATTCATTGGCAGTCATCATCCATGAGCGCAGATTTTCACTCTGCTCATTGAGAAAATAATGAGCAGGATACATATCTACCAGCGAGCCACCGCAAGCGACCAGGAAAACCTGACGCAGCGGCTTATCCTGAAAATGGCTGCTCATCAGGGAGGTAATGATGGATTGGGTCTGCATGGCGTTAATCACCGTAAATATTGAAATTGAAGTATTTTTTCGCTAAACGATCATAGGTTCCGTTGGCGCGAATCGCGGCGATCGCCTTGTTAAAACGGGCCTGCAAATCTTTATCATCCTGCCGTAACCCGATCCCGGTACCAGGCCCAAAGATCTCATCATCTTTGACCTGCGGCTGGATTAGCGTGAAGTTTTGGCCCTGTGGTTTGCTCAACAGCGCTTCAGTGATCACCACCGCATCATCGAGCGTGCCATCAAGGCGGCCATTAATCAGATCGGCATAGACCGATTCCGCATCCGGATAAGCAACCACCTCAACGCCCGCGTTGCGCCAGTATTTGTTGGCATAACTTTCAAATACCGAACCCTGCTGGACGCCAATACGTTTACCTTTCAGCGATGCCGCCGTGGGGGTGAGTGAACTGCCTTTAGAGGTAACCAGGAATGCGGGAGTATTGAAGAGTTTGTCACTGAAAGAGATGGCTTTTTTGCGCTCATCAGTGATCGACAGAGAAGAAAGAATGGCATCAAATTTCTTTGCCTGGAGTGCCGGAATAAGCCCGTCGAAGCTGTTCTGTACCCAGGAGCATTGCACCCTCATTTCCGCGCAAATCGCATTACCAAGGTCGATATCGAAACCGATGAGCTGACCATTGGCATTTTTCGATTCAAACGGTGGGAAGGTCGGGTCGATACCAAAACGCAGTTGATCCGCAGCCACCGCCGTGTGTATGCAGCCTAACATTGCTATCGCTGAAGCAAGCCCGGCGATGGCTTTTTTAATTTTCATAGCTGTTCCCCAAATATTTAAAAATACCAAAAAACATACCACGAAGATTGATATACGCTCGATCTGGCGGATATAGCAACAATAATTCGCGAATAATGACCAAAAAAATTGCCGTGGTATGTTATGCTGAGTGTCACGCCATACCGATATCAATGATTTTTGTTTTGTATAATCAAATGATTGATTTCCTATTTTTTGCTTTCCATAACCGAAACAAAATAGACCATGAATAGCCCAGTAAAACAGACCAGAAGGCCGCGCAGGAGCTATCTCGACGCGCGCAAAAAATTACTCGGAATACTCAATTCACCCGATTTCAACAGCGGCGACCAGATCCCCGCAGAGCGCGAGTTAAGCGAGCTGTTGGGGATCAGCCGTGTGACAGTGCGAAAAATCATCACCGAATTGATTGACGAAGGCGTGCTGGAAAGACGGGGTAATCAGGGAACCTGGTTGGTCGATACGGCGATTGAACGCCCTCTGCAACCTGCGCTGGGTATCAGTAAAATTCTTGAATTGAATGGCGCAGTACCCAGCAGCCAGTTGATCTACTTTCATATTTCCGCAGCCAGCGCCCGCATTGCACGGTTGCTGCACATTGAAGAGGGCGATCCTTTAGTGATGATCAAACGCCTGCGCCTGGCTGATGGATACCCTTTCTGCCTTGAAACCAGTTATTTACCTCAAGCCCGTGTCGCAGATTTGAGCGCTGATATGTTAGAAAAAGAAGGCTCTCTTTATCGCCTGCTGGCTGAGCGTTACGCTATTCATGATGTTTACGATGAAGGGACCATCCGGGCAGCGGCGATGAGCGAAGAGGAGCATCAACTGTTGCAGGCAAAGCCAGAGAGCCCGGCGCTGGTCTATCGTGGTGTGATATACGATAGCCAGCATCAGCCAATTGAATATCTGGTCTCGGTTAATCATCCGCAACGCGTCGCTTTCCGCATCAATGGTGGCCTGAAGGAAGTGGACGTGCTTTCACCGTGACCGGGCTATTGCATGTTTTCGCCCCAACACTGCGAACGTAAGGCAGGGAAGTACAGCCGTCGTCATTAAGCGGAGCAGGTGATAAATGCCATCCCGGCTGTGCCGCCAATCCATATTCTGCCACCTATTCAGAATGTGCCTCACCCAACTCACGGGTACGTTTCACTGCAGCCAGCACACTGCGTTGCAGACCTGCAGCGAAATCGCTGTTATTAAGTTCATATAACCCATGAATCCCTACCCCTGCCGGGGAGTTGTTGATATCCAGAAGCTGCCGTGGATGTTTCTGGCTCAGGCGCAACATCTCTACCGCCCCCTGCAGATTTTCCAGCACTACCTCGCTTGCCTGCGCACGCGACAAGCCTGCCAGCACTCCTGCATCGGTCAGCGACTCGATAAAGTAATAAATGTAGTTCGGCCCGGCGACGCCAAAACCGGTGAAAATATCGATTAGCCGTTCTGGCAGGTAGAGCACTTTGCCAAAGCCGGTCAGAAAAGGCTCCACCTGTTCAGGGGTCGCCTGCGCATTCAGTACCACGCCGCTGTAGCCAAAACCGGTGTCGGTAAGCGTATTAGGGATAACGCGGGCAATGGGTTTTCCCGCTCCCAACGCCGCTTCCAGTTTGAGCAGCGTCACCCCCGCAATCAGGGAAACCACCGTCGTTCCGGCAGAAAGATGAGGCTGAATACGCGCTGCCACACCCACTAAATCATCCTGCGGGCGGATCCCCAGAACTACCAGCGAGGCCTCACGCAGCACATGTTCACTCTGCCGTTCCTGAACCAGACCATAACGTTCAGTGAGCAGTGCAATACGGCCAGCATCAATATCCTCAAGCGAAATCTCTTCTGCGCGCAGCTTTCCCGTTGCCAGCGAAGCGCGGATAATGGCTTCCGCCATTTGGCCGGCGCCAATAAAATGTACATTTGCCATGAGCGGCCACTCCTTATTGAAAACGATATTCACCGCGACCTACGCGAAAACGTTGACCTTTCAGCGACGGGTCAGAGGCGCTAAAGACCAGTTCGACTAATCGATTGGCCTCCCCCTGCCGAAAGATAAAGCGCTGTAGTCCTGCAGCCAGACCTTCAGGCAGTTCATTAAAACCGAACAACGCGTGCCAGTGCTCGCGCACGGCCTGCGGGTCTTGCACGTCAAAAATAGCGCTCTGTAATGTCACCTCGCCTGCCGGATGCGGCCTGTCGAGCCCCTGAGCGCGTAGCCGCGTTAGCCGTGTGTTATCGTCTTCCCCCCATTGCAGAACAAAGGGATACGGCAAACCGTTAAAATCCCCACCGATGGTAAAAATGCGCCAGCTAATAACGTTTCCTTGCGGGTCGTTGCGTTGACCGTTGACAATTGGCGAGACCTGTAACCCCTTACTGCGAAACTCTGCATGCGTCTGGTCAATATCATCTGTGCGTAACGCTATCCGGTGCAGCACCTGGTTTTCGGGCAAGAGCTTCGCCGCATCATGGGAGAGCAAAAAATCGGCCTGCGCCGAAGCCAGTTCAGCATGATCATAAATGGCGAGAAATTCGATGTAGGTCAGTCCGAAATAGCTGAGCGCATTCCAGGTTCCCCAGCCAGGGTGACGTCCACCGGCAACTGCGTTGAGCCTCTGCCCGGCAAACGTTGCAATCGCCTCGTCCGGCTGGTTCACAAACTGAACGGCGTGGTCCCATTTTAAGGTTGTCATTAAGCCTCCTGAGACTGATAGAAACGCAGGCGGCAGGCAGCATCACCCCGCGCCAGCGCCGTCTCAACCACTAGCTGCACGCCATCAAGCGCATCGGTTAACGCATGATCCCCCTCCATGCAGATATCACACAGCGTCTCAATCTGTCTGGCATCGCGTCCCTGCTGACGCCAGCAATTGACATAAGGGCAATAATGGAACAGTACAATAAACTCTGACGAACTGGCCGAAACGGTCTCCATTTCGTAAACCTGCGATTCCAGCCCACGGGTAAATACGGCGGCAAATTCCTGCAGGTCGTGACCATGACGCATCTTCGCGCGCACGGAACGCCCGATATCACGGCCATAATGGCGGATAGCGTCACGCGCATAATCGTCAGACTGATTGCGTTGTCGGGACTCATCAAGCAAATAGCCAAGCGTGGCCGCGCGTTTTTCAGTGATAGCGCGCAGCGCCAGGGTAACCTCGTCGTCCAGGGTCGGCGCATTGTGCGCCGAAGCGGGCTGTTTTGTACTCATCAGACAGCACTCCCCTTGAACGATTATTCCCAGTCGGTGTTCACTTTGACGTTTTCCGCACCCGGCAGACCGTAAACATCTTCGTCATACCACTTGCGGGATAACGCAGCGAGCGTGCCGTCCTTTTTGAGGGCTGCAAGCTCGTTGTCGATGGCTTTGATCAGTTTCGGGTCAGCATTCTTTTTGTATAAATAAACGTTAGGGAATAAACCGACAGACTCGGAGGCTTTCAGATTCAGATGGAGGGCTTTGTTTAACGCCAGTAATGCGCCAATCGGATAGATAGCCGCATCGTACTCTCCGGAAGCAACGGCTTTGAAAATGTCCGCCGCAGACTGCTCGCCGTTCGGTTGTAGATTAATTTGCTGGCCAGGATGTTTCTTGTTGTAGTTATCAATAACGGTGTAGCGCGCATCGGACGTATGAATCGGCACCAGCTTCTTCTTGCCGCTCGCCAGATCGCCCAGAGTATGAATATCGTTTTCATTGTTACGTACAATTAAACGCAGGTCGCTGATCCCCGAGGGCTGACCGGAATACGCATATTGTGCCGCACGCTCTTTTGTCAGATAAAAATGATCGGCCGCCAGGGTATAAGCACCGGTGGACAGGCCGACGATCATCGCATCACGAGAGACCGCATTAAAATGGAATTTATAATTGGTGAGCTTCTGATCAATGATTTTTAATAACTCACCGTCGTAACCGGTAATATTATTATTATCGTCTACAAAGCTAAACGGAAACCCGTTCGCATTCACCACCACTTCAACGGTTTCTGCATCAGGGCTTTTTTCAGCCGCTTGCACTACCGTCATATTCATTACCAACAGCAGCGAACCAACCAACAACAGCTTATTTTTGAACATATTTCTTTCCCCAAAATGAGTGAGGTGGAACCACTTTTTGCGCATGGCTTTTCCACCGGTTACTGAGATACACCTCGATATGTCGCAATATCCGGGTAAGCACCAGACAGAGCGCAATATAAATAATCAGGACAATGCAATAGGCCTCTACATAATGAAAACCACGCGCCGCCGCGATATTCGCTTTTGCCATCACATCGACCACGGTAATGGTATAAACCAGCGATGTATCCTTGATCAGGTCAATCAGGACGCTGGTGTAGTTGGGTAAAGCGGAAACCGCCGCTTGCGGAAAAATGATACGGCGAAACTGGGTAAAACCGGTCAGCCCTATCGACCATGCCGCTTCTCTTTGTCCTTTTTCTACGGCATTCCACGCGGAACGAAACGTCTCCGCGAAATAGGCGCTAAACACCACAGAAAAGGAGGCCACTGCCGCAACCAGAGGGGAGAGCTTGTAACTGAACGGCGTGTCCTGCGGCCCGCCCCAAAGCCCACTGGCAATCCACGGCCAGACATAAAAGACAAAATAGAGCATCACCAGCATGGGTACAGAGCGCCCGAAAGAGATAAACACCCTGACCAGATATTTCACGTAAGGTACATTGCGAATGTTCACCCAGGCCAGAACGCCGCCTAATAACGTCGAAAAAATTAACGATAAAAAGGTGATCAGCAACGTTATCGGTAGCGCGCTTAATATAAAGGTGAAATTATCCCGGATAAAATCGATGCTAAACATATTCTTCTTTTACTCCAATAAATATTGATACTTTTTCTCAATACGGCTAGTGAGATAAAAGATAATAATGTTAAGCAACCAGTAAATAAGGATAACGCTAATAAATGCCGCAACCTGCTTTGCCCCGTAACTGTTTTGCGAGATTTTCTGTGCCCGACCAAAGATATCGACAATGCCAATAATGTTAACCAATGATGTCATTTTAACGAGATTGATTAAAAGATTACCGAAATTAGGTATGGCAATAATCAGTCCTTGCGGAAAAATGACGTGCAGGATCCCAATGTGCCAGGGAATATTCAGACTGCGTAGCGCTTCTTTCTGTCCAATATCCACAGCATTCCATGCTGATCGCATCATTTCTGCAAAATAGGGGCTAATGCCGACGGAAATAGACAATATGGCAAAGGTGGTATCACTAATCAGCGTGGCGGGTAATTCCAGTACCGAGAGAATCAGCTTTCCACCGAAGAAAAAAAGCAGTATTAACAGGGCCAGCGGCGCACCGCGCAGTACATCGGTGTACGCTTTTGCCAGCAATCTGAATAGCAACGAGCGGCTAAACTGCAAAACGGCAGCCAGCAGGCCAAGCGCCAGACCGAGCAACAGAGAGGCAAACGTGATACCCAGCGTAACCGACAGGTTTTCCAGTAATTTCGGTACAATAAACAGCAGATCATCAAGGCTCAATAACGATTGTGGATTCATGGTGTTAGCCTCAGGCGTGGAAACGTAACCGGGCAAGAAACGCCTGTGTCCGTTTGTGCAACGCCGCGCCAAAAATCTGCTCCGGCGGCCCCTGTTCAACGATCTCGCCGTTTTCCATAAAGACCACCCTGGAGGCAACCTGGCGGGCAAAATCCATTTCATGGGTGACGATGATCATCGTTTGCCCGTTGGCGGCAATCTCCTGGATCAGCGACAGAACTTCGCCGACTTTCTCCGGATCCAGGGCCGATGTGGGCTCATCAAGTAACAGCACGGCCGGGTTAATCGCCAGCGCACGGGCAATACCAATGCGCTGTTTCTGCCCGCCAGAAAGGCTGTTCGGATAATGGTCTTTTTTATGCAGCAGCCCGACCTGCTTTAGCAGCCCTTCAGCTATCGCCACAGCCTCCTGACGTGAGCGCTTTTGCGCATAAATCAGTCCTTCGGTGATATTTTGCAGAGCGGTGAGATTGTGAAAGAGATTCCAGGACTGAAAAACCATCGCCGTTTTCGAACGTATTTTTTCAATCTCTTTTTTTCCGGCTTTGGCGCAATCGACAACGGCATCGTCGATTTTTATTTGTCCGCTGTCGGCAGGCTCCAGAAAATTCAACGTGCGCAATAGTGTCGTTTTTCCCGAACCACTCGGGCCAATAATGCAGATAATCTCTCCTGCAGCAATAGAAAGGGAGACATCTTTTAATATTTTCTCGCCAGTGAAACTCTTACTGACTTTCTCAATCGTAATCATCATTATATTTTCGCTGCAAACGTGCTTCTGTTTGATGAACAATGACGGCATTTATCTCTTAACAGGAACTATATTTCCGCCTGCTCTGCAAAGACAAACAACAAAAAAACATATCCAAAGTTAAAAAAAATATTTCCTTCGTTGTTTAATCACAGTCTGACGGCAATGGGCATCATTCCTGACCTGGAATTTATTTTTTCGGCCTACATGCTTCGATATTTCCACCTCTATTTATAAATTATAAAGCACGCGAAAGTTAATGAATGTACGCAAAACTGTCAGCAGAATGTAACAGCCAGAGGGAAATTAGCTTACTGGCGGCGCAAGAGTGATCTCCGCCAACAAACGGAATAAACGACGATCGCTATCGAGCGGTAAGGCACATCCGGGAGCAAAAATGATCCGCCAGTCGCCACTCTCCTCGCGCAACTGCGTTAAGCGTTGTTCCAGACGCGCTTTCACCGCCTCCCAGTTACCACCACCAACATAAAAGTCCTGGTGCTGATCGATGCCGGCGATCAGCACTTTGTCGGTGCGGGCGCGGAGATCCGCGACGCGTGTACGCTGTTCGTCGGGCACACCGTGGGGCACGTTTTCCCAGTTGAACGCCTGCACCGGGTAATTCAGGTACGGCTCAAAAAGCAGATGGTGCTCGCCATGGATGTGCAGAATGTTGAACCAGGTTTTGTCTTTCACGTGATGTAACAGCGCTTCGTCATACGGACGGCAGAAAGAGTGAAATTCCTCTGCGCTCAGCAGATCGCTACGGGCAAACTGGGTGGCGAGAAAGATGCCATCAATACCCACATCCAGCAGCGCATCAAGGAAATTGAGGTTGGTTTGCAACACGGCGTCCAGCGCGTGACGCACGGCCTCCGGATACTGTCGCAAAAAGGCCAGAATCGGCTCTGGCCGGGTTGACTGCGTTAACTCCTGCAGCCAGGTGAGCGGTGTAAAGAGCGTCGCGATGACCGGGACATTACCCCGATAGTGATCCACCAGCCCCCGAACGATGCCGATCTCTCTGGCCAAAACGGAATTGTCTCTCTCCAGAACAGGAAGCGTGGCCAGCTCCTGGACACCAGTAATGGGGTAGCGGCGGAAAACGCCGGACCACTGAGTGGGATCGTCCGGGAACTGAATATCCGCGCCGTAGGCCTCGGCCAGATAGTGGCCGTTGGACATCACTTTGACGAAATCCCACTGGTTTTCATCCGTCAGACGGATGGTTTCCTGAATAAAAGCCTCGGGATCGCGATCGACGAGCGGCAGATGGAACCAACCAGCAATCGCGGGTCGGGCAAGCTGTTCCCCGGCAAGCAGGGCTTTGATACGTGAGGTTGCGCTCATAGTATTGCTCCAGTTTTGAGAAGGAGCTCTATTTTTTGCGCGCGTTTTGCCCACAGACAAATAATTAAAACGGCTTAGATTATGCGCAAAAAGCGCGCAAGATAATCAAATGTTACTAGTGATATCAATATGTTATTTCAGCCCCCCACGAATGGCTGACTCGCCTGGACTTGCGCAATAGCCGTACCATTGGTGCCGCCAGTGACCAGCGCCACTGGCGGTGGCTGTACAGAAAATTTAGCGTTCGCGCCAGGCATACGGCACGGCAGGCTGCCACTCATCGCCCAGCAGTTCAGGATCATCGTAATGGATAATGGCCTGATAATGGTGTTCGCGATCCTCATGATAAAGCTGCCCGGCAATGCTTTGTGCCAGAGTACGCGCGCCCTGGCTGATGCCTGGAATAAGGCCAACGACAAAACCATTGCTGAGCAGCGCCGGGTAGCTGAAGCAGTGTAAACGCGCCAGCGAAGACGGGGCACCACTATGCTTCGCCTGAAACGCAAAATCGGCTCCGAGATAGGGATAACTCGCCAACTGCGCGTTCTGCTTATCCGCCGTTGGCTGCCAGGCATCGCCCCAGGTTTTGACCTGGTCCACCAGTGCATGAAATTCCGGGCGGGCGTGCCAGTCCAGGGCATAACCGGTGGCAAGGATCAGGTAATCCACCGGCACTTCACCCTGTGGAGTATGAATGACAATGCCCTCTCCCCGGGTTTCGATACGTTCAACCGGGGCGTTAAAATTGAACCAGGCATTGGGATGACGCGACACACGCAGCGTGCTGCCATGCGGCGGCGGCGTCTGGACGGTGGCGATATGCTGGGCCAGCCGCCATTTCCACTCATCCGGCAGTTTAAAATAGCCCGCTTCAAGACCAGGGTTGCCAGCCCCTTTTGACAGATTCACCCGGGGGAAATCAGGACGACGGATCAGCAGTTCAACCCCCGCGGCTCCGGCTTCCAGCGCCGTGGCCGAAACGTCCATCGCCGTGGCGCTACCGCCAACGACTGCCACCCTGCGTCCGGCCAGGGAGGCAAAATCAATCGCTTCTTCCGAGTGCGCCCAAAATTGCTTCGGCACATCGGCCACAAAATCCGGAATAGCAGGCCCGCCGAACGCATCCATACCGATGGCGAGGATCACTTTACGCGCGTTCACCCGATGGGTCTCACCGTGGTGCGAAAAGGTCAGTTCTACACGCTGCGGGTCCTGCAGATTCAGATCGGTCAGGATGTGATCGTTACGCACATCCAACGCCAGCACCTGGCGGTACCAGCGCAGATACTGTGCCCATTGTAGACGGGGGATCTTGTCCAGCACATCCCAGCCCTCAAGGCCAAATTGTGCTTCATACCAGGCACGAAAAGTCAGTGAAGGAATGTCCAGTGCAGGTCCGGTCAGGTGCTTAGGGGAGCGGAGTGTTTCCATACGCGCGGTAGTTGCCCAGGGGCCTTCATAATCTTTAGGCGCTTTGTCATACAGCATGGCGTCAATACCCTGCAGGCGCAGTGCGAATGCCGCCGCCAGACCTGCCATGCCTGCGCCAATGATCGCTACGTCCTGACCCTGCTCGTCAGGTTGTTTCGGCAGCCATCGTTTAGCGGGCAACGCCAGCCATTCCAGATCTTGTTTTACCCGGTCTTCCAGCGCGGAAAGCCCCCGATCTGCGGTTACTGATAATTTTTCGGATGTTATGTGGGATATCGAAGAATGTGGCATCGTATTTCTCTTTGTGTGTCAAAGTATTCAGCCTTTTACTGAGTGGTAACACTTCGATTTCCGGCGGGCTACGATTTTATTTTGCTAGCCTATTGCATATTTTTTATATACGGCGCTGTACGCCAAATAATGAATGACGCAAAAACTTCGTTTGAATCGATAGTCGCGTCTCTTCTTTATGAATATCTTTCATTGAGTGAACGGAATACGTATTGCTGGGAATTTCTTACGGCTATAAAAACCTGCGCAATAAATCATTGGGTTTTAGCATGGAATATGGGCCTCTGATTGCCCCCCTCTGCTCTGCGATATTCTTTCCTTAACTTCATGCGCGACCATTGGCTATTTAGCTATATAAATTAAATTTTTGTTATTTATTGGTTATAAAAAGAATTTGTTAGCCTGTGGTAAATCGCTACAGGAGAATCGATTATGTTCAAAGGCTCACGCCCTGCTTTACTTATGCTATTTCTCGGTCTGTCCGCCTCCACTCTGGCAAAAGCGCCGGAAACAGTGAATATCGGTTATCAGAAAGCCAATATCTTCGCCCTGCTGAAATATCGCGGTAGCCTCGACGAATCATTTAAGAAACAGGGGATTGCCGTGCGGTGGGTGGAGTTTCCCGCCGGGCCGCAAATGCTGGAAGGATTAAATGTCGGCAGTATCGATCTGGCCGCCACCGGCGATGCACCGCCCGCATTCGCCCAGGCCGCAAAAGCCGATCTGGTATATCTGGCCCATTCTCCGGCTAACCCGAAAACGGAAGCGATTGTCGTGCCGGAGAATTCCGCAATTCGCAGCGTGGCTGACTTAAAAGGTAAGCGCGTAGGGCTTAACAAAGGCTCCGACGTTAACTATCTGCTGGTGGTGGCGCTGGAAAAAGCAGGGCTAAGCTATAAGGATATCACCCCGGTTTATCTTACTCCCGCCGACGCCCGCGCGGCTTTTCAGCAAGGAGCCATTGACGCGTGGGTGATATGGGATCCCTACCTGGCGGAAGTCGAAACCAACGCCAAAGCACGTCAGGTAAGCAATGCCGAAGGGCTGGTTCCGCACTATACCTTCTATCTGGCAAGCCGCAAATTTGCTGAAAATTATCCGGATACGGCAAAACAGGTTGTCGATGAACTGGGTACCTTAAGCAACTGGGCCAATGGCCATCAGAATGAAGCGGCGGGGATCCTGTCCACCTCAACCGGCCTGGATAAAGCCATCTGGCAGAAAACCCTCGCCCGTCTGCCCTATGGCGCTGAACGGATGACCCCGACGGTGTATAACGAACAACAGACGCTGGCAGATACCTTCACCCGTGTCGGTTTATTGCCGGTGAAAGTGGATGTTCGTAGCGCCACCTGGTCGCTGGATAAACCGTAACCTTACGGCGACGGGTCTCCCCGTCGCCGTATTTATCAGCCCTGCGATTTCTCGCCGTCGCCAATCTGCCAGATAAAAGTTGGCGCTTCGCCATTAACCAACCAGTTACCGACATTTCGCGCCTTATAAATCACCGGATTATGCGATGCCACGGTGCGCGCGTTACGCCAGTGGCGATCAAGCGCCTTGCTCACCCGCGTATCCGACGCGCCGAGGGCATTGAACAGCTCAGTAGCCGCACGCGGGATCCAGTCGCTGGCAATCACCTGCGCCTGCGCCGCTTCGACTTCAGCCAGACGATTGCGCTGTTCAATGAGCGCCTCGTCGCCGCTGGCATGCACAAGGTAGGCCTGATGCAACGATTCTGCCGCCTGCAATACTGCCGCCCGCGTTGCCCAACTCCAGCTACTGATTTGTCCCACCACCTGGAGTACCTGAGCATCGTCGCGCGGTACGGCGGCATTGCCGTGGCTGTACATCCGGGTTCGCTTTTTCACGCCTGTGGCGACGTCACGCTCAACCGCCAGGCCGATTCCCGCCAGCGTCGCCAGCAGGATATGCTGATAAAACGCGGTCTGATAACGAAAGCGCTGTGCAAAGTCATAGACGTGATCCTGCTCCACCTGCGCCTGTTTGAAGCGGGTCGTGCCGCTGCCGGTCAGACGCTGACCGAAGCCGTCCCAGTCATCCTCGCGTTCAACGCCAGGCTGGCTGGTACTGACCAGCGCAATCACATCCCCCTGGTTATCGCTGCGCCGGGCGAAGACATCTATCCAGTCGGCAAACAGCGTACCGGTGCTATAGAATTTCTCACCGTCCAGTTGCCAGCCGCCTCCGACGGGCGTTACGCGGGTGAATACCTCCCCCAGCTTGACCGCGCCGATTTCGGTCCAGCCGCTGCCCACCAGCTCGCCGTCGAGGAAGCGACGGAACCAGCGATCGCGCGCCGGCGAGTCGGGTTGATTGAGTCGGTCTTCAACGAAGGCAAAATGCGCCCGCAGCGCCTGTGGCAGGTTGGAGTCAGCCTGGGCCAGCTCAATAAGCAGCGCAATTAATTGCGGCAACGACGCGCCCCAGCCGCCCTTTTCCCGCGGAATACGCACCGTGCCGAATCCGGCCTCTTTCAGCCAGCGGATCTGCTCATCGGGCAGGATACGGTTTTGTTCGCGCGCCGCCGCTCCCTGCGCGATACGGGCAAAAATCGGTCGGAAGGTCGCCGCAAGCTGTTCATAGTCGGTGCCGGTAGAGAGTAAAGTCATTAGCTGTTCCTCAATGATGGCTGTCGTCAATGTCATGTTGGGTAGGCTCATGGCGTACCGCGAGCAGGAAGAAAATCGGGATAATGGCGGCCAGCGATACGACCCAGAACATTTGCGTACCAAGCGATGCCTGCAGCAACGGCAGGACAAACAGCGCCAGCGCGCTGCCAATACCGGAAAGCGCGCGGCTGAAGCCGACCCCGGTGGCGCGAATAGCGGTTGGGTATGAAAGTGCCGGATAGATCATCAACTGCGCGCCGGGACCAAAGCCCTCGGCAAACAGCCACAGCCCCAGCATCGCAATCGCCAGTACTACGCCCAGCGCGGCCTGCGGCTGCCCCACCAGCGCAAGGATGATCAGGGCGATAAACTGCAGCGCGAACCCGGCAATCGCGACGTGCCGCGACGGGTATTTCCATGCCAGGTGCATGCCCAGCAGCCCACCGGTAAAAGCGAACAGCGCATTGAGCCCCAGCGAGGCGGAGATGGTTTCGAACACGCCAGCGCCAAGGAATTGGGCGAGAATGGACGGCAGGAAAAAGGCGATCGCCGTATACTCAAATGAGATACAAACGTTCATCACCCCGGCGACAATGGTGCGCTCGCGATACGGTTTTTCAAACAGCACGCGAAAGCTCACTTTGGGTGGCGGAGCAGGACGTTCGACCGGTGCTTCGTGAGCGTTGATCCCGTAAGAATCGCGCAGAATACGCACAGCCGAGGCCAGATCGCCCTGGTTGGCCGCCCACAACGGCGATTCATTCATGAATTTGCTGCGCACGGCAATAATCAGCAGCGCCGGAACTGCGCCGAACAGCAGCGATGCGCGCCACAGCCAGTCCAGATGCTCTTTTGGCAACAGGAAATAGAGCCCAAAGATGATTAAAAAACAGACCGTCGAAGCGGCGTACCACATTGGGCACCAGGCTGCGAGCCGCGCGGCCTTATTGCCTTTCCCGGCAAAGCGGGAAAACTCGGCCAGATACGACATGGCGACCGGCAGATCGATCCCGACGCCAATCCCCATCAGAAACCGCGCGCCAATTAATACCCAGACGTTCGGCGCCAGCCCCGCCGCAATCGCCGAGACCACAAAGAATAGCATATCGGCCATAAACACCGAATAACGGCCATATTTATCCGTTAGCCAGCCGCCGATTAAATTACCGATAATCGTGCCGACCATTATTGACGAGGTGACAATGCCGGTTAAAAGCGGCGAGAGTTGAAATTCCCGCACCACATCATCAATACCGTAAGAGAGCGTGGTTAAATCATAAGCGTCGAGAAATACACCACCGAGCGCGAGGAATACAATCATCCGCGCATATTTACTTTGCTCCCTGCCAGAATTAATTAATCGCGCCACATCCCCGACGCTACTCACCGGTGCCGAAACGGCACCAGCATTATCAACAGACAGCGTGCTCATATTATTTACCTTATATAGTTGTGCAGGTGACTCTGGTTATAAGCCGGGTTTTCGCATATTAAAAACAATAAATACGCATATAATTATCAATATATTCAATAAATTAATTAACAATAACGCCAATAGCCGGGCGAGCGAACCTCGTCCGGTTATTACCGTTTCATCAATGATGTCTTAGTCTGCTGAGACCGGAACCAGTACGTCTTTGACCAGCGGATCGTCAGTGGTTTTTAACCACGTCTGAATACGCGGATCGGAAAAAGCCTGTTTTAATTTGACAATATTCTCCTGCGATAAATACGGAGTCCCAATAACTAATTGCGAGGCAAATGTTTTAGGCGCGGGAGGAAATAATATGCCTTTTTCCCGCGGGACTTTTCCGGCATCAAATTGCGAGACATAACCAATAGCGGCATCCACCGAATTCAGCGCTCGCGGCATGGTCAATAAATCCAGCTCTTTAAAATTGAACTGATGCGGGTTGCCGACAATATTTTTCAGTTTCGCCGTGCGCGGCTCAACCGCCGGATCGAGTGAGATTAACCCTATCCTTTGCAGCAACCACAATGCCTGCCCCTGGTTGGCGCCATCATCCGGCACGACGAGGGTCGCCCCGGCAGGCAAATCATGCACCGATTTATAACGGTCGGAATAGATCCCAAAAGCCCACTGGAAAACCGGCACAGTCGTCGAAAGCGCAAAGCCGTTGGCGTCCACCACCTGCTTCAGCCACCACTGATGTTGATAGATAGTACCGGCATACTGTCCCTCCGCCACGGCTCTGTCCGCCTGTACCGGGTCCTGTACGCCCACCGCCTCCAGCTTCAGGCCATAATCAGGCGCAATATGCTGATTGATGTACTCAATAATTCGTTGCTCGCCCGCCATCGCCGGTTCGTAGTGAATTTTTAACGTCGTACCGAAAACGACCTGCGGTGCCTGCGTGTATCCGCGCCACCACCAGAATGCGACAGCCAGCGCCGCAATGACTGCCAGCGCCGCCAGCCATGGCCAACGGCGGGCCTTACGGAGTTCAAACTGTTCTGTTGTCATGAAGAAATCCCCTGCGTGTGGCGAAGCGTATTGACCAGACGGTCGCCAAAGAATTGAATGATCTGAATTGTGGCGATTAGCACGACAATGGTGGCGATCATGATGTGATTGTCGAAACGCTGATAGCCGTACACTACCGCCAGATAGCCGATCCCACCCGCACCGATAGTGCCGGCAATCGCTGAATACTCGATCATCGACACCAGGTTAAGCGTGACCGCCGCCACCAGAGCAGGCAGCGCCTCGCTGAGTTGCGCGTGGCGGATTATTTGCCAGCGCGAACCGCCGCACACCAGCCCCACCGCGGTAACCTCCGCTGGGAGTTCGCCCAGAGCGTTTTCCACCAGACGGCCAAAAAATGGCACGCCGGCGGCTATCATCGGCACCACGGCGGCAGGAATGCCAATAGTGGTGCCCGTAAGCCAGAACGTGAACGGGATAATCGCCGCCATTAACACCAGAAAGGGCAGAGAGCGCCCCATGTTGACGCCCCAGTTAAGCACCTGGTAAAGCGCAGAATGTGGAAATAATCCCCGCGGCGAGGCGTTGAATAACACCACGCCCACCACACCGCCAAGGGTCACCACAAACAGCATCACAATGGCAACCATCAGCCAGGTTTCACCATAAGCAGGCAACAGCAAGGTATGAATTTCATGCCACGGCGTATCCTGGCTTATCACTGTCGGTTTCATACCGCCTCCTGTAGCTCGGGGGCATGTGCAAGAATTTCCGCCGCAATGCCCAATTGTGCTAAAAGTGCGGTCATTCGATCCACCGACAGCCGTTCTCCCTGAAATCGGACGCCGACCTGTAAACGCCCCGCCAGTTGACCGTTGATCACTTCTACATGGCCGCCGAGTAAATCTATCTGTAGCGCATACTGTTGGCTCAGACGGCTGATCCAGTCAGTCGCCACCGGCACATCCCAGCGATAGCTCAGACGCAGCAGCAGATCGCTGTGAACGGCGACGGGCGACAGCGGCAATAGCTGCTGGCCAAGCAGAGAATCCGGACGGGCCAGCAGCTCTTTCACCTGCCCGTACTGGACTATCGCGCCATCGCGGATTTCCGCCACCGCATCCGCCGCAGCGCGTACCGCATCCATTTCATGAGTAATCAGGACTATCGCCAGCCGGTACTCATCACGTAGCTGTCGGAGCAAACCCAGTACCGTGGCGGTCGCCTGAGGATCCAGTCCAGACGTGGCCTCGTCCGCCAGCAGTACCGACGGACGTAATGCCAGCGCGCGAGCGATACCAATACGCTGACGCTGTCCGCCGGAAAGCTGAGACGGATAAGCCTCCGCTTTGTGACTGAGTCCTACGCTCTCCAGTAATTCACCGACCCGCGCCTTAATGTCGCGTTCCACCACGCCCAGATACTCCAGCGGCACTGCGATGTTTTGCCACGCCGTTTTACGATTCAGCAGCGCCGAGGATTGAAAAACGGTGCCGATCGCGCGCCGTTCACGCCGCAGCGCCTCCCCCGACAGTAATGACAAGTCTTTGCCGTTAACCTTGATGCTGCCGCTATCGGGGCGCTCCAGCAGGCTGATGCAGCGCGCCAGCGTCGATTTCCCCGCACCGCTCGGTCCGACCACCGCGGTGATGGAGCTGGTGGGTACCCTGAGCGATAAACCCTTCAGCACCTCGCTGACGCGGCCATCCGCCGTGCGGTAGCGTTTATGCAGATTATCGATATCAATCATGCCGCCGTCTCCTTCGCCCCGGCATCGTTTCGCACGCCGCGACGGTATTCTGCCCCCGGATGCGGCGCGGTCAGACGTGGCCCGGCACCAAACAGTTTTTCGCGCAGCGTGCCTTCCCGGTAATCCTGCTTAAAGACGCCGCGTTTTTGCAGCTCTGGTATTAATAGCTCCACCACGTCGCGGAAGGTTTCATGCGTAACGGCATAGGCCAGATTGAAGCCATCAACATCGGTCTCCTCGACCCAGGATTGCAGTTCATCGGCCACCGTTTCCGCGCTGCCGACGAGCAGCGGGCCAAAGCCGCCGATGCCCACCCAGTCAGCCAGCGCTTCTACCGTCCATTGACGCTCCGGATCGGCGGTGGAAAACGCCTCTACCGCCGACTGGATGGCGTTGGTATGCAGGTATTTCAGCACCTGGTCCGGCCGATACTGACCAAAGTCAATGCCGGTCCAGCCGGAGATCAGCGCCAGCGCGCCCTCATAGCTAACGTATGATTTGTATTCCTGCCATTTGGCCTGCGCCTCGCGATCGGTTTCGCCCACGATCACCGTTTGCAGATTGAAAATCAGGATGCTGCGCGGATCGCGCCCGGCTTCCGCGGCGCGGCGACGAATATCCGCGACCGTCTTCTTCAACAGGACTTTCGACGGCGCGGCAACAAAAACGCACTCGGCATGCGTGGCGGCAAACTGTTTTCCGCGGCTGGAAGCCCCCGCCTGATAGAGCACCGGCGTGCGTTGCGGCGACGGCTCGCACAGATGGATTCCCGGAACGGAGAAAAAATTGCCCTGATGGTTAATCGGATGGATTTTCTGCGGATCGCTAAAAATTCCCCGTTCGCGATCGCGCAAAACTGCGCCGTCTTCCCAGCTACCTTCCAGCAACTTATACACAACGTCGAGGTATTCATCGGCGTAGTCGTAGCGCGCATCATGGTCAGTCTGCGCCTGATGCCCAATATTGCGTGCGCCACTTTCCAGATACGAAGTAACAATATTCCAGCCCACCCGGCCTTTGGTCAGATGATCGAGCGTAGACAACCGACGGGCGAATGGATAGGGATGCTCAAATGACAGCGATGCGGTCAGACCAAAGCCAAGGTGTTCCGTCACCAGCGCCATCGGGGTTATCAGCGCCAGCGGATCGTTTACCGGCACCTGCGTCGCCTGACGGATCGCCGCATCGCCATTCCCGTTTAATACATCGTAAACGCCAAGCACATCGGCAATAAACAAGCCGTCAAATTTGCCGCGCTCCAGAAGGCGCGCCAGATAGACCCAATATTCCAGATCTTTATACTGCCAGGAACGGTCGCGCGGATGGGCCCACAAGCCCGGCGACTGGTGACCGACACAGTTCATATCAAACGCGTTAAGGCGAATCTCTCGTTGCGATGGCATAGCGCTCTCCACGGTGCGTCCAGATACTGGCGCACGCTTATTAATTAAAAGGATAAAAAGGGAATAAAATCAGGACACGGGACATCGGGCGGGCAGGCTGAAACCCAGCGTCGCCAGCGTTTCTCCGGCAATGGCGGCAGCATGATCGGCCACCTGCGGCAACCCCATCAGTTCACCGAAACGCCCCCTCGCCGCTGGACCGCAAACCAGGATTTTCGGCATCGACTGCCCTTCTCGTCCTATCGCGTGGGAACGGGCATCGACATCCAGCCCTAACCCCAGCGCATCCGCGCGAATCAGCCCACGCCGCGTCAATTCCTGTAACAATGGTTGGCTTTCAGTTAAGGCATTGTGCGCGGGTCCAGTGGTCAGGATCAGATGATCGACGGTCAGCGTACAGGGCTGCCCGCGCCGCGGACTCAGCGTCAGCGTGAGCGTTCGCGTGTCGCTATCCAGCGCCGTCAGTCTCGCGGCCAGCACCTTCAGACTACCGTCATTGCTACGTTGCGAAAGAACATCAGCCGCCTGCGGCGCGATCCGATAACGATGCACATCCCAGTAGCTGCGCAGATGACGCAGGAAGCGCTGGCGATCGGCGAAGGTTAAACCTTGCCAGATGGTCTGCCCCTGATTGCGCACCGCATCCAGCACGACCTGCCAGGGCAACCCCTGTTCAGCCGCCCGGGAGATATCTTCCCGGATCCGCCGTAAACGCTGGCGCAGTGTTCCCTGCCGATAGTCGCCCGGCCACTCCTCGCTTTCTCCGCTAAGGTTGCTCCGCGAGAGCAACCCACGGCGGGAGAACGCCGTTACCGGTCCCCGATGTCCGAGCCGGGTCATTGCTGCGAGGGTATCCGCCATTGTCAGCCCGGTTCCCATCACTGCCACCCGCGCATTCGACGCAATCGCCGTCAGCACCTCAGGCCGCCAGGGATTGGCAATCAACGCGGGATGATCGCTAAAAGGAGCGACCAGCCGCGGCAGTGACGGCGGTGGATGGCTTATCGCCAGCACCAGCAGATCGGCCTCCAGAAGGCGGCCGGTATCGGTTGTCACGCCCCGTTCGTCAAAGGTCAGAGCCTGCTCGCGTAAATGCGTCAGCCGTCCACCGCTGTTTCGCACCGCGTTGGCGAAACGCTGTGCAACATAGACCCCAAACTGCGCACGCTGCGGGTAAACCGTCCCCTCCTCGCGCAATGCCTGCGGATCGTCGGCGAAGGCTGCCTGCCTGCGGTACCAGCGGTCAAACGCGCCCTCTTCTTCATCAGCCAGCCGCATCCGCGCGGCGGGCACGTTTATACGGTGAGACGGTTCCGTTGTGGAATAAGCCACCCCGGCACCGGGGACAGCGCGGGGCTCCAGCAAAATGACCCGCACGCCTTCAGGTGCCAGGCGCAGTAATTCGATGGCCACGGCTGCGCCGCTAAAACCGCCGCCGACAATGACCACCTGCGGCTCAGCGTTCATCGCCTGATGCCTTAACGAAGACATAAAGCATAAATCCCCCTTCAGCTGGCGCTGACCTGTTTAACCGGACGTTTATCGCCACCGATCGTTTCGCCAAACGGGCCGGTATTGACGCCGCGTACCTTAGACTGAGCAGAGTTACCCAGCGGCAGTAGCGGCATGACCAAATCAGCGAAGCGGTGCGCCTCTTCCAGATGCGGATAACCGGAAAAAATAAAATTCGTAATGCCCAGCGCCTGATATTCACGGATGCGCTCCGCAACCTGTTGCGGGTTGCCCACCAGGGCGGTTCCCGCACCACCGCGGACCAGGCCAACGCCCGCCCACAGGTTCGGCGCAATGCGCAGGTTGTCGCGGGAGCCTTTGTGTAGAGCGCTCATTCGCGCCTGGCCTGCGGAATCCATCCGGGCGAAAATCTTTTGCGCCTCGGCGATGACATCATCATCAAGATGAGAGATCAGGCGGTCAGCGGCAGCCCAGGCCTCCTCTTCCGTTTCGCGAACGATGACATGTAAACGGATACCGTATTGCAGGGTACGGCCGCGAGCCGCGGCGCGTTCGCGGACGATAGACAGCTTCTCAGCCACCAGCTCCGGCGGCTCGCCCCAGGTCAGATAAGTGTCGATTTGCCCGGCAGCAACGTCGATTGCCTCCGGGGAGGATCCGCCAAAATAGAGCGGCGGGCCGTCCTCCTGCACCGGGGGGAACAGTACTTCCGCACCTTCTACGTGAATATGCTCTCCCTGGTAGTCCACTTTTTCGCCCCGCAGCAGTTGCGTATAGACGTCGAGAAACTCTCTGGTCACCTGATAACGCTCGCTATGGCTCAGAAAGATACCGTCGCCTTTGTTTTCCACCGGATCGCCGCCAGTCACAACGTTGATTAGCAGTCTCCCTTCCGACAGGCGGTCCAGCGTTGCCGCCATACGCGCTGCCAGCGTCGGCGGCTGCAAACCGGGACGAACCGCGACCAGATAGCGCAAACGGCGGGTCAACGGAACCAACGCCGAGGCAACCAGCCAGGAATCTTCACAGCTTTTTCCGGTTGGGATCAGCACGCCGTAATAGCCGAGGCTGTCCGCCGCCAGCGCTACCTGCTGCAGATAGGGTAGATCAACGGGACGTCCGCCCTCGGTGGTACCCAGATAACGCCCGTCGCCATGGGTCGGTAAGAACCAGAACACGTTGATATTATCGTCAGCTTTCTGCGTCATTATCCATTTCCTATATAACCATATTCGGTATTTATCGAAGAGTTGTTTTAATTTTGTTATATGGGTGTTAGCGATAATCATGCCAAAAGCTATCCATTATTTAATTCATAGTAATCAATTAGTTAAATAAATCATCTTCCGCGAGAGCTGTTGCGAATGCGCCAGCTGATGCGCACAGCCTGTTGCATTGGCAACAGCGGGGCGAGGCCCCCCTCTGGTTTCTGCCGCCGGCTAACGATAAGTTCAACGTGTCATTAACCGGAGGTCCATCATGCTGAATCCTGAATCCCCATCCGCCACGCCCGTACTGATCGACCCGGCGTCTAAAGCGTTTCAGAGCCTGCTGGATAAACTGGCCCCGACCGAAGCCACCGTGTTAATTGTCGGCGAAACCGGTACGGGTAAAGAGGTGGTCGCCCGTTATTTGCATCACCATAGCGCGCGTCGTCACCAGCCTTTTCTCGCCGTTAACTGCGGCGCACTGAGCGAAAGCCTGGCGGAAGCAGAGTTGTTCGGACATGAAAAAGGTGCCTTTACCGGAGCGCTGCAAGGTCATCCCGGCTGGTTTGAAGCGGCAGAAGGCGGCACCCTGCTACTCGATGAGATCGGTGAACTTAGCCTGCCCCTACAGGTTAAGCTGTTGCGCGTATTGCAGGAGCGTGAAATCACCCGCGTCGGCTCGCGAAAAGCGACGAAAGTCAACGTGCGCGTGCTCGCGGCGACTCACGTCGATTTAGCGCAGGCTATCCGCGAGCGCCGTTTTCGTGAAGATCTCTACTACCGGCTCAATATCGCTATCGTGCCGCTTCCGCCCTTGCGCCAGCGACGGCAAGATATTCCGCTGCTGGCGAATCATTTCTTAACACTCTACGCACGCAGGTTAGGACGTCCGACCCGCCGTCTGGCGCCGGAAACTCTGGCGAAGCTGATGGACTATTCCTGGCCCGGCAACATCCGCGAACTGGAAAATACGCTGCACAATGCCGTTCTGCTGAGTAAAGAGGAGGAAATTACTCCCGCACAGCTCCGCCTGACCACGCTGAACGATGCCCCACAGCCCGCGACGGACAATGCTCTGGATGAGTTAATCCGACAACAGTTCGATCAGCCCGGCGAACCGCTATGGGAACGTTTCACCGGAGCGCTGATTCGCGGCGCGATGGCGCGCTGCGACGATAATCAAAGTCAGGCGGCAGCGTTACTGGGGATTAGCCGCCATACATTACGCACCCAGTTGGCGAATCTCGGGGTGATTAAAAGCCGTCGTCGGGGAACAACCTCATCCCGACCGTCCTCCAGAGTCGTCTCTGCGGATCGTGAGTTACGGATTGGCTATCAGCGTTTCGGTAATCTGGGGATATTAAAGGCGCGTCAGTGTCTGGAAACTGCCTTTGCCAGCCTCGGTGTAAGCGTGCTGTGGAGCGAATTCCCGGCCGGGCCGCAATTGCTACACGCCCTCGCCTGCAATGAAATCGATTTCGGCACCACAGGCGAAGCACCACCGGTCTTCGCGCAGGCCAGTAACAATGAACTGGTGTATGTAGCATGGGAGCCACCGGCACCTCAAAGCGTCGCGATGGTGGTGCCGCAGCAAAGCGAGATCGCCTCTATTAGCGATTTACGCGGTAAGCGTATTGCGCTCAATAAGGGATCAAACGTCCACTGGTTATTATTGCAGATACTGGAAGAAGCCGGACTGGGGCTGCAAGACGTCAAAGTGGTTTACACGCCGCCAAAATACCCGCTCACTGCCAGCGATTATCTGGCAGTAGATGCCTGGATGATGTGGGATCCGCTACTGAGCGAGGCCGAAGGAGCTGCGGAGTTGCGGGTTGTCGCCAGCGGTGAAGGTCGGGTGCATAACCACCAGTTTTATCTGTCACGTCGCGACTATGCCACGCGCAACGGCGACATCATGCATCGGTTGATGGAAGAGCTGGCGCAAACCGGACAGTTTATCGATCGCCACCGTGACGAGGCCGCCAGCATGCTCTCTGCGGAACTGGGCATTAACGTAGCGTCGCTCAAACGGGCGCTGGCCCGCCGCAGCCATCGCCCACGGCCGATGGATCTTAAGGTGATACGCGCCCAGCAGGCCATAGCCGACCGCTTTTACGCCCTCGGGCTCATCAGTAAAGCCGTTTTGGTGCGGGAAGCCGTCTGGTACGCACAGCCGATAAATGGCGGGACCAGCATACTGCTGAGTGTTGATTAACTCCTGTGACAAAGTCTGTGGCTCATCGGTAACGATGGGTGGAGCGCCAGCAACGGAAAGCTTTGAGGCTCTCTGGCGTATCCACTGTTCACACACTTCTCAATCGCGGCACGTTGGCAGCCTGGTCAGCAAATCCGGCCACTGTGCAGCCCAGTCACTGCCGTGGCGCATGCCTGGAATCTGTATCACCTGCGCACAGCGCGTCCCTGTTGCCCGCTGGAAACGCTGCGCCACCGACAGTGGCACCGTGCTGTCTTCGGTGCCGCTGAAATGGATCTGCGGCAACGCGGAAAGCTGCGGCGCGACATCTATCGCGCTGGCGGCATCCGGCATGGCCGAAACATGATGGATCTGATTCACCATCGCCACATCGAGGTTCCCGGCCACTGTTCGTAACGATCGTACGTCGTGCCGACGTGCCGCCAGTTGCGCCGCAATGGTTGCGCCGCCGGAGTAGCCAATCAGTTCCAGTTGCACACCCGGCATGCGTCTGACAAAGCGGCTCAGCGCTTCATCCATGGCGGCAATCACTTGCGGCGCGAAGCGTTTGTCCGTCCACCACTCCACGGTGCATTCTGCGGGTAACGGTGGGCCAATATACTGGCAGGGGCGCGCCAGATAGAGCACATCAGGCGAAGGATCCGCCGCAGCCAGCTGTAATCCGACCGGGTTGCGCGGCGTGGGATCGCTTGACGGCTGCGTCCGGCTTACCCAGGCAAAACCATCTCCTTCGATATAGACACGCAACACCTTTGCTGACGGTGTCGTTTTACTGAAAGTCCGCAGCAAAAAGCGGCTTGTTTGCACATTTTCGCTGCTCATGCCTGCACGTTGCGCTAATGCGCTGGCAGAAATTCGCGCATCCCGATCGGCGCATCCGCAGGCCAGAAAAACCAGCATTATCAGCATTCCGGGACGCAAATTTTTACAGATATTGATCATGCGTTTTTCACTTAATCAGCGTACGTCGGTTATACGGTGTGCAATCAGGCGGCAATGAAAATCGTTGAAACAAGTGTGACCAGCAGGCCTGGTGCCGTTGATTCTCGTAATACTATCGGCACAATCAAAACAGAGCTTCACTTCTGTGCCTGTTATGTCAGCATCGTCAGCCCTGATAAAGTATGTGTAAGATACGATTGGTCGGGCGAGCGCTATCAGCGCAGACTTACAGCCCGTGCTGATAAATATATTCTGCACAATCCTAACCTGCCGCAGCGGCTCCCGTTTTTGCTTTGATGGTTTCTCTATGACAACACAGATGACATTGCAGGAAGCGCTACGCCTTGCGTGGCAACACTGGAATGCAGGACAAGCGCCGCAGGCCGAACACTACTGCCGCCAGATCCTCGCACAACACGCTGGCCAGCCGGATGCGCTGCATCTGCTCGGGCTTATCGCCCACGCCTGCGGTCATCTTGAGCGCGCCATCGCCTATCTGCGCGAAGCCTGTTCAGCCCCGCAATTCTCCGCGCTCTACGCCAGCAATCTGGCGGAAATGTACCGGCAAAAGGGCGAACATGCCGAAGGTGAACATTGGGCACGAAAAGCCATCAGCCTCGATCCCACGCTGGTGAACGGCTGGAACAACCTCGGCATTTTATTGCAGGAGCAAGAAAAACTGGTTGAGAGCGTGCTGTGCCTGGAAAAAGTCGTGGCGCTGACGCCGGGCGCTGCGCAGGCACACGGGAACCTGGCCAACACCTTGCGTCGTCTCGGCCGCGTTGATGATGCGCTGGCCCATTATCAACGCGCGCTGACGCTCGCGCCGGATGAGCCGTCAATCCATAACAACGTTGCCGGGCTGCTGCTTGATAGCGGAAATACGGAACAGGCGTTGGCCCACTGCCAGCGTGCGTTACAACAGGAGCCCCGGCTGGTCGGCGGCTGGATGACGCTGGTCAGCATTTACCTTGCGCGTGGCGATCTTACGGCCGCAGAGCAGGCGCTGGTACGTTTGCAGGGGCTGGCACCGCAGCACCCGGCAACACAGCAAAAACAGGCGCAGTTACGGCAGTTGCAGGGCCGTAATCGCCAGGCCGCCCCGACCGACTTCAGCGGCATACTGCAACAGGTTCAGCCGCTACTTGATGAAGGCCACTATCTTGCCGCCGAAACGCTGCTGCGCCCGTTTGTCAGCAGCGGTAATGGGCCACTGGCCATCTGGCAACGGCTGGCGCTGGCGTTGCGGGCGCAAGGCAAGCTGGAAGAGACGCTGGCGATCCAGAAAATGCTGGTTGATCATCTGCCCGGCGATGCGGTAGCGCGTTTTGATCTGGCCGAAACCCTGCTGCTGACCGGCGATCTGCCAAACGGCTGGCGTGAATACCGCCACCGCTATCAGATGCCGCATACCCGTGTCATGTCGCGGCGGGTGCAGCAAGCGCCGCGCTGGCAAGGCCAGCCGCTGCCCGGCAAAACGCTACTGATTTTCGATGAACAAGGGTTCGGCGATACGCTGCAATTCATCCGCTTTGTGCAACAGGCAAAACGCCAGAGCCTGGCGCGCATTGTACTGGATGTACATCCGCAGTTGCTGGCGCTGATACGCCGCGCCTTTCCCGATGAGCAGATGCTCGGCCGCGGCGAACTGCCCCCGGCATTTGACGCCTATTGCGAACTGATGGATCTGCCTGGCTTGTTAAATATTCAACTGGCGGATTTACCGGCCGCGACGGGTTATCTGCATGCCGATCCACAACGGCTGGCGCACTGGCAGGCGCGTCTTGCCGGGTTACCGCGCCCGTGGGTGGCGCTGGTATGGGCCGGTCGCCCGACGCACGTCAATGACTGCCGCCGCTCGCTGTCACTGGCGCAATTTGCGCCGTTCGCCCGTACGGATGCCACTTTTCTGTTGATCCAGAAAGGCGACGCCAGCCAGCAAACACCGCCGGAAGGGATGCGTACAGAAGCGCTCAGCGCGGAAATTGAGGATTTCGATGACACGGCGGCCATTCTGTCGCTGGCGGATCTTCTGATCTCCGTGGACTCCTCGCCGGTACATCTGGCCGGTGCGTTGCAGCGCCCCTGCTGGACGCTGCTGCCATTTATTCCGGACTGGCGCTGGCTGATGCAACGGGACGACTCACCGTGGTATCCCGGCATGCGGCTGTTCCGCCAGCCCGCCATTGACGACTGGGCAACCACGCTGGAGAACACCGCCAGCGCCTTGCAGGCCTGGATAGAAACGCCTAGCGAAGGATGAGTCTTATTGTTTTCTAACGGTTTTCCGACGATAGTGACCTTTTTACCGAAACGGACATTTCGCTGATGAAGCCTGTGAATCGCACTGCGCTGAACACGGCAGCGTTTCTGCTGCTGTTGATCCTTCTCTATACCGGTCTCTGTGCCAAAGATCGTACCACCTGGCTGATGGAAGTGATTCCCGTGCTGATCGTGGTGCCGCTGCTGCTCGCCACCTGGCGGCGCTATCCGCTCACTTCGCTGCTCTATGTGCTGATTTTCTTCCACGCCATCATCCTGATGGTGGGTGGTATGTACACCTACGCCAAAGTGCCCATTGGTTTTGATGTGCAGCACTTATTCGGCCTGAGCCGCAATCCGTACGATAAGCTCGGCCACTTCTTTCAGGGGCTGGTGCCTGCGCTTGCGGCGCGGGAGATCCTGCTGCGCGGGCAGTACGTGCGCGGCGGCAAAATGCTCGACTTTATTGTCTGCTGCATCGCGCTGGCCATCAGCGCCACCTATGAACTGATCGAGTGGTGGGCGGCGCTGGCGATGGGCCAGGGCGCCGATGAGTTTCTCGGTACGCAGGGCGATCCCTGGGATACGCAGTCGGATATGTTCTGCGCCCTGCTCGGTTCGCTGACCACCGTATTGCTGCTGGGGCGCTGGCATACACGCTTGCTCAAAAAGTAAAACGTGCGATGAGGGTGGAGGCGAATATCTTCGCCGCCTATACTGCGGAAATCATCCCCAATCCCCTGAATTCTATGACCACGCAAATTCTGACCCGCGACTGGCGATGGCCGGTCGCATTCGCCGTGCTGGCTGTAGCGGTAGCGGCTTTGTTCACGCTACACACCCACTGGGCGGCATTTCTGCAATGGTGTCTGGCGACGCAAATCACCCTGCACCGTTACCTGGTCATGTATCTGCTTCAGCTCAATAACCACCAATATAGCGGCGGAGTATGGCTGCTGGTCGGCGCATTTTTTTACGGCGTACTGCATGCTGTTGGACCAGGCCACGGCAAATTTATCGTGACAACCTACCTCAGCACGAATAACGAAAGCCAGACCGCCGCGCGCGTCATCCCGGTGCTGGGCAGCCTGATGCAGGGCGTCAGCGCCATTCTGTTTGTCTTCGTGCTGGCGGTCGGGTTTAACCTCGCCTCCGGCGATCTCAGTGAAAGCCGCTGGTACGTGGAGAAAGTCAGCGCCGTAATGATTGGCGGCTTCGGCGCGTATGTGGCGTGGAATGCCGCGAAAAGCCTGCGGCCACGCACACTGAAATTCAATGCGTTTTCACCGCTACATCAACATGATGCCGATTGCGACTGCGGCCATCATGGCGTCGGCGCCAGCACGCAGGGCGACTGGAAAACCCGCCTCGGCGTGATCCTCGCCATTGGCGCGAGGCCGTGCAGCGGGGCAATCATGATTTTACTGTTCTCGAACGCGCTCGGCATTGTGAGCTGGGGGATTGCGGCAGTGATGACCATGGCGATTGGCACCGCGCTGTCAATCCTCGGTCTGTCGCTGGCCGTGCGCTATGCGCGCAACCGGACAGCCACCTTTTTTGGTGATGACGCAAGTCAGATGCGCTGGCTGGTACCCGTGCTAAAAATTGCCGGTGGCGTGGCGCTGATGCTGTTTGCCGTGGTGCTGTTCCTGACGGTGATCCCGGTCAGCGCGAACGGCGATTTTATTGCGGCAGGTTGTTAAGCAGCGCCTTTATGCTGCGCCAAAAAAGACCCTGACGGGTCTTTTTTGTCTGGCAGTAATGCTTACTCGTTGATGCGCGGATGTTGATCCACCAGACGCGTGCGCTTCGCCTGCAACTCGGCGATCTCCGCGTCGATATCTTCGATTTTCTGTTCGATATTGTCGTGGTGCTCACGCAGGATCTCTTTCGCTTCCTGAATATCCGATGCGGCGGGCGTCGCGCCTTTCAGCGGGCGGTTCGCGGTCTCTTTCATCGTCAGGCCGGTAATCAGGCCAATCACCGCCACAATCATCAGGTAGTAAGCGGGCATTAACAGATTCTCTGAGCTTTCTACCAGCCAGGCCGTCAGGGTCGGCGTCAGACCGGCTATCAGAATCGAGATGTTAAAGGCGCTCGCCAGCGCACTGTAGCGAATATGCGTCGGGAACATGGCGGGCAGCGTAGAGGCCATCACGCCGGTAAAGCAATTGAGGATCACCGCCAGCATCAGCAGGCCCGCGAAAATCAAGCCAATCACATTGCTGTTAATCAGAATAAAACACGGAACGGCGAGAGCAAACAGCGCCACGCTGCCCAGCAGCACGAACGGGCGGCGGCCAAAGCGGTCACTCAGCAGCCCCATCACCGGCTGGACAAACAGCATACCAATCATGATCGCGATGATGATCAACACGCCGTGATCTTCCGAGTAGTGCAGGTTATGCGACAGGTAGCTCGGCATATAGGTCAGCAGCATGTAGTAGGTGACGTTGGTGGAAATCACCAGGCCAATACAGGTCAACAGCGCGCGCCAGTGTTTGGTGGCGATCTCTTTAAACGAGACTTTCGGCCCCTCTTGCAACCCCTGACGATCGCCCTGCTCCAGCTTATCGACATGCTGCTGGAACGCCGGGGTCTCTTCCAGCGCGTGGCGCAAATAGAGGCCAATAAGGCCGAGCGGCAGCGCCAGGAAGAACGGAACACGCCAGCCCCAGTCCAGGAAGTTCTCCTCGCCCACCACGGTGGAGAGCAGCACGACCACGCCCGCGCCCAGCACAAAACCGGCAATCGAACCAAAGTCCAGCCAGCTTCCCATAAAACCGCGCTTACGGTCCGGGGAGTACTCCGCAACAAAGATCGACGCGCCGGTATACTCGCCGCCGACGGAGAAACCCTGCGCCATCTTACACAGCAGCAGCAGAATCGGCGCCCAGATGCCTATCGTGGCGTAGGAGGGGATCAGCCCGATACAGAACGTACTGATCGACATGATGACAATGGTGATGGCGAGGATTTTCTGTCGCCCGTACTTATCGCCCAACATACCGAAGAACAGACCGCCCAGCGGGCGAATCAAGAAAGGAACGGAGAATGTCCCGAGCGCAGCAATCATCTGTACGCTGGGGTTTGCATCGGGGAAGAACACCTTACCAAGGGCGTAGGCGACAAAGCCGTAGACGCCGAAATCAAACCACTCCATCGCATTACCGAGTGAAGCGGCGGTAATCGCTTTGCGCAATTTCGCATCGTCAATGATGGTCACATCGCGCAATGTAATGGGTTTAACTTTTTTCCTTTTTAACATGCATGTTTTCCTCTTTAGCTTGCGCCCTGAACCGCCCGACGCTTATCCCTGCCGGGCGTTTTTACAGCTTTTCAGCCTTCCTGTTCAAGCGTAGCAGGTTTACTTACACTGGCGGTTTTCCGCCGTACAACCGAACCTGTTGACGCCTGTTGGGCAGTGAATGACTTATTTACCCTAACAGGGTTTAAAAATGTGATCAAATTCACACAGTTTTACCCAGCGATATTCAGCCCCTCCTTTTCATCCCCTGCACACCCTTTTTCCACAGCACAACGCGGCTTATATCCACGCTAAATACCCATGTTTTATCACGGTCGTGATTATTACTTTGCTAGTGTCCTCGTCGCTATATTTCGTCACAACCTAATTACATCTCTAATAACAGAAATAACACCAACAAATCTTTACACAGAATATGTGATCGGCATAACTAAAACATTGTTTTATTCTTATTGAATCAATATTCCATAGAAAGCATGATACGCCCATAAAAAGCGGCGCTAAGAAATGTCTTGCAAGGATTGTCAGTCAATTCCAGGGCGTTCCGTGAAAGTCGATAGTGAATATTTAACGAGCGACAGTATTTAACCACCTGAATCGAAAGGTATTAATTTTTAGCTTTCCTCGTTCATGATAATGACGAGCAGTGAGGATTATCTATGAAAATCAAGGCCACGATTGAACGTATCCCTGGCGGGATGATGCTGGTTCCGCTGCTGTTGGGGGCAATCCTGAATACACTGGCGCCGGATACCGGGGCTTATTTCGGCTCTTTCACCAAAGGCATGATTAGCGGTACGGTACCGATTCTTGCAGTCTGGTTTTTCTGTATTGGCGCCTCCATTGATTTGCGTGCAACCGGCACCGTATTACGTAAATCCGGCACGCTGGTGCTGACCAAAATCGCTGTCGCCTGGCTCGTGGCGATGATCGCCGCGTCATTTATTCCGGACAGCGGAATTCAGACCGGTTTCTTTGCCGGACTTTCGGTGCTGGCGCTGGTTTCCGCCATGGATATGACCAACGGCGGTCTGTATGCCAGCCTGATGAACCAGTACGGCAGCAAAGAAGAATCGGGCGCTTTCGTTCTGATGTCGCTGGAGTCCGGCCCGCTGATGACCATGGTGATCCTCGGTTCCGCTGGCCTCGCTTCCTTTGAACCCCACCACTTTGTTGGCGCGGTTCTGCCGTTCCTGATTGGTTTTGCGCTGGGTAACCTCGATCACGATCTGCGCGCTTTCTTCAGCAAAGCAACGCCGGTGCTGATTCCGTTCTTCGGCTTCGCGCTGGGTAACACCATCAACCTGAGCGTGATTATGCAGACCGGTCTGCTGGGCATTTTCCTCGGCGTTGCGGTCATCATCATCACCGGTATTCCGCTGATTATTGCCGACCGCGTGATCGGTGGCGGTAACGGTACGGCAGGCGTCGCAGCCTCTTCAGCCGCCGGTGCGGCAGTGGCGAACCCGGTGATTATTGCGCAGATCAACCCGGCGTTTGAACCGGTTGCCGTCTCCGCAACGGCGTTAGTCGCCGCGAGTGTGATTGTGACGGCGATTCTGGTGCCGATTATCACCGCCCTGTATGCCAAACGCTTTGGCAATCCAGCGCAAGCCGCAGACCGCGCAGAGAAACCGGTCGAATCCACCGGGCATTAATAGCGCATAAAAAAAGCCCCTGACGGGGCTTTTTGCTGTTCGCTATGTCCTGCGATTACCAGCCCGACCGGCCAGACAATTGCGGGGCACACCGTTTTACTCACCGAAGATCTCTTCCACCATCGCCGTAGCGATACGTGATGCTGAACAGAGACGCGGCATTCCGAGGGCTACGGTCTGCCAGCTCTGCGTGACCGACCAGCAAATAGGATGGCGTTCGGCATCGCACCAGTCGCCAAGCCAGCCGAGTAAATCCTTATAATCCATCAGCCCCGGCGTGGAAGGCGTTGCCAGCCACTGATGATAAAAATGGCGGGTCGCCGGTGAGGCATTGATCCCCTGCGCCAGAAAATCGGCGGCCATGGCGCATAAATTATCTTTCAGCATTTGCGCCACATCTTCGTTGCCCAGACGACAGGCATCGCCAAAAGCGCCCCAGCGCAGCTCCTCCAGCGCCACATAACAGCGCCCGGCCATCGACCAGCCGTTGTAGTTTCCGGCGCGCCAGTGCGCAAAAACCTGTTCGCTGTGATGTCCGGCCTGTACCGCCAGCCCACGTTGCGTCAGCGCTTTCTCTTTCCAGGCGGCGCGCTGGCTGAAGTGGCTCAACAACTCTTCATACTGTTGTACGCTGCCAGGATTTACCGAACGCCGTTCCGTCTGCTGCAATGCGCTAAGCCGCTGGGTAATGCGCGTGAGTGCCAGATGTCCGGGGTCGAGCATGCTCGCCAGCTTCTCCGCCAGCCCTAAACGTAAGGTGTCGTTTTCATTTAATACGCCGGACATCGCCCACGGCCGCAGTTGAGTTTGCGCCATGATCTCCTGCGTCAGGCGTTCACGAAATAACTGCTGCTGAGGCACAACCGGCGACTGGCGCGCAGCGTCTGCGCCCTGCACCAGATCAACGATAAATTTTGGATGAATACACTCAAGTACCCGTCCGGGGCCATCCAGAAGTTGATTTTTCATGGCTGCTCTGCTGCGAATAAGGTTTGTATATCATCGCGTAACAGCCGGGCATCTTCATGGATCCAGTTAGCCGTCCTGATGCTCTGTTGCAGATGCTGACGCAACATCTGCACTGATGATTCGTTTTGCTGACGTATCGCCAGGCTGTCACGCAAACTTTCCTGTAGTCCCGCAAGACTTAACGAGAATTCGGCGAAAAATGTTGCCATCCCAGCCGTAACAGAAACATCGACCTGCGCTGCCAAAGCTTTACGAATTTGTTCACAAAAATGAGCCACATGGCCGATCAGCTTTTTATGCAGCGCGGCAATATCAATCACGTAACGGGTGCGGGTAGCGACATAATCATCCCAACCCCAACCGGGGTTATTTAACCAGCGAGACACCGTTTCCCGCACACTGCCGGAACGCGGTGCCTGCCCGGCAGGCGTATCTTCCGGGGCGATCACGTTGGTGAACAGGGAACGGGTATTAAAATTGAGCGCACTGGGCTGGAACGCAGGGAAACTGATACGCGCGCGGAAACCGGCATGGTTAAGCTCTTCTTTAATACGCGTTTCAATCGGGCGCATGGCATCGTTCAGCGAACGCGTCAGCGTATTTTCCAGCTCATCAAAACGCAGCGCCAGTTCACGGCTGATGCGCTCCTGCGCCGCCAGCAGAATAGTTTCACAGGCCGAACGGATCTTGCTCAGCGCAATTTGCGCCTGGCCTTCGTTTTCCAGCACCAGTTGACCGGGGTTATAACCTTCATCAAGGCGCAAATCAGCCTTACCGTCGCCCAACGCCTCCATCATCTGCCCATCGTGGAACCAGGCATCAATGGCCTCAACAATTTCGAACTGCTGGCCGTGGATAAAGATCTCCGCTGCCGCCAGCGCCTCTTCGACTTCATGTTCGATCTCGTCGCTGACGGACGCCTGACTGGTGCGCAGCAGCGCCATATCCTCTTCCAGCCGGGTAATATTTTGCTCCAGTTGCTCGTAAGCCACCGTCAGCCCCTGATAGCGAAAATCGAGATATTCGCGCGCGCTCTGGGTGTAATTGAGCAGCTTATGCGATGCAGAACGCAGCGCGTACAGCGAGGCATTGGCATGCGCAGCGTGCAGTAACTTACGGATCGGTTTCTCAAACAGCGAATCTTCCCACAGCAGCTCTGCCGCGTGATGAATATGCTCAATATCGTCCAGATCGGCGGTGCGCCAGCGGCGGCCCAGCGCCGCTTCGGCAAAATCCTGCACCCAGCGCTGCTCCTGCGGATCCGGCAACTGACCGCGATGTTTTAACTCATGGCGCGCGCGGTTAGCCAGATATCCCCACATGGAAGAGACCGGAAAGATCTGCGTCGGGTTGATATTGCCTTTCATTAGTGTTCCGGAAATCAGCGCCCGCACCTGCTCTTCGTCATCGCTGTTACGATCTTTCTGATCGAATTTATTCACTAACGCGTACAGCGGCACCGAACGCCCCACTGCAGAAATCGCGCGGCGTACCTCTTCATCGGAGATAGATTTAAGCTGGGTGTAATCCATCACCGCCAGCACGGCGGAGGCCCGCGCCAGCTGTTCGTTGAGCATTTTTTGCAGATGCGGCTGCCCGGCTTCATTCGGCCCGGGGGTATCCAGCAGCGTGAGCTGGCCGAGTTGGTTCTCCAGCCCGGCCAGATGCACAAACTCCACTTCAATCACCGGGATATGTTCAATCGCCGCATAGGCGGAGAAGGGAAAATCCACATCCAGCGCTTTCGACAGGCGCACCAGGTCGTTGAGGCTTTTTAAACAGTGGAAAATAGGTTGCGCACCGAGATAGTGCTTATCAAATGCATCGCCTTGCGCAATACGATCCAGCAGCGCAGCCATGTCTTTATCGATCTCAAGCTGCTGCGCCAACTTTTCCCGGTCATAGTTGAACAGCCGGGTTTGCAGTTGTTGCGCAAGCGCGTCAATCGGGCCGACATGGGAGAAATGCAGGATCGGCTCTTTCTGACCCGGCGTATGGCGAATAAGCGTCGGCAACGCGGTCATCGGCCGGTTGCGGTTGGGCAATACTTCCGTACCCACGATCGCATTAATCGTGGTGGATTTGCCGGCTTTCATGGTACCGACGATCGCCAGCACCATCTCCAGTCGGGTGATTTTCCGTAATTCGTTATGCAGCGTAGCCTGTTGCGCCTCTACGCCGCGAGCGCTGAAATGCAAAGGCAGCACATTGGCATTTTCTGCCTTACCGACCGCGTTCGTCTCATCAAACGTCGCTGCCGGCATTTTTTTCAGTGCCTGGAGATTATGCAGTGAAAGTTGTAACAACCTTTCTGCTTCCTGGCTTAATTCAAAAATTGTTTGTGTGTGCATGACAAAAGTCTTTCCTTAACGCAAATTTTCTTACTTTTATTTAGCCGGAATGTTTTATTAGTGAAGTTTCGGCTTTTATAATTACGTGTGGAAAATATCTTCGAAAAGATAAACACCTGATGATAATCAGGAAAATATAATTTTTTCTCTCAAAAAATGGCAGCGTCACACCTCCGGCTTTTAAAGACCAGAGAGTTAGAGCGTAGCTCATTTTCAGGAACAAACAGGATATATCGTCATTATTTACCCACCCGCTTTGAGAGGAAATTATCTGCCGCAGAGACAGACACAGTAGGCATGACAGTTTAGTTATCTAATGGCACCGTATACTACACGCCACCATATCTGAATTACTAAATGGTGGCAATTTCCGCCATAAAATATTCTAAATATTATCTCAGGAAGTTTGCTTCCGGCCTTTCTGCGATAAGCATCGCTTAAGCGAATGACAGGTTATGTCACCGCCTGGACTTTTTTTATCCTCACGCCTGGAAAATAATAACAACGGCAATTGTGCGGTTTTGCTGTATAATTGCCGCCTTTCAGGCATTGTGCCTTTTGTGCTGGCCACCGCCAGCGTTGTATGTTCTTTTGAGGAAATCCCTATGCAACTCCCCCACTGCCCAAAATGTAATTCCGAATACACCTATGAAGATAATGGCATGTTCATTTGCCCGGAATGCGCTCACGAGTGGAACAATGCTGAACCGGCACACGACGCCGATGAATTAATCGTCAAGGATGCCAATGGCAATCTGCTGGCCGACGGCGATAGCGTAACGGTAATTAAAGATTTGAAAGTAAAAGGCAGTTCTTCAATGTTGAAGATCGGCACCAAAGTTAAAAATATTCGTCTGGTCGAAGGCGATCATAATATCGATTGTAAAATCGACGGTTTCGGCCCGATGAAACTGAAATCAGAATTCGTTAAAAAGAACTGATGATTCGGCGGGAAGCTTATACTTCCCGCCTGGCTTTCTTTCACTTTCCCCCGCTACACTTAATGGCAGATTTCGTTACCAGAGGTAATGATTATGCCGCTCAGTCCCTACATCTCTTTTTCAGGCCAGTGCAACGACGCCATTCAGTTCTACCAGCAGGCTTTACAGGCTGAATTACTCTATAAAATCACCTTCGGCGAAATGCCCAATCCCCCGGAAGCGAATGATGACGGCTGTGCCGCCGGGTACGCGTTTGCCGAAAGCGATATTGCTCACGCCAGCCTGCACATCGCCGGTAGTGAGATCATGATGAGCGACGGCAAACAAGGCGCTGCGGCGTACGCCGGTTTTACCTTAAGCCTCGCCACCCAGGATGTTGCGCAGGGTAAAGCCTGGTTTGACACTCTTGCCGCCGAAGGCCATATCACGATGCCCTGGCAGGAAACCTTCTGGGCGCAGGGTTTTGGCATGGTGACAGATAAATTCGGCATCCCGTGGATGGTCAACGTCGCCAAACCACCGCAAACCTGATTCACAGCACATTCCCCAACGGGAGCCGTCAGCGGCTCCCTTTTTTTGCCCGTTGCAGATCACTCTTCATCTCTCAGCAACGATTGCATAACCCAAATGAAACATTAATCCGCCAGCATGGACTCACGCTGTGATGACTGCCATAAGGCAGCCGTTTTTTACCCGTGAGGTTCAGATGACCATGCACTTGTCCAGACATCCGACCAGTTATCCCACCCGCTATCAGGAGATTGCCGCCAGGCTGGAGCAGGAGCTGCGCAAGCACTACCGCTGCGGCGACTACCTGCCTGCGGAACAGCAGCTGGCCGACCGCTATGAGGTGAATCGCCACACCCTGCGCCGCGCCATCGATCAGCTGGTGGAGCGCGGCTGGGTGCAGCGCCGCCAGGGCGTCGGCGTGCTGGTGCTGATGCGCCCGTTCGACTACCCGCTCAACGCCCAGGCGCGCTTTAGCCAGAACCTGCTGGATCAGGGCAGCCATCCCACCAGCGAACGCCTGCTGGCGGTACTGCGTCCGGCCTCCGAGCCATGTCGCCGACGCGCTGGGCATTCAGCGAGGGCGACAACGTGATGCACCTACGCACCCTGCGCCGGGTCAACGGCGTCGCCGTGTGCCTGATTGACCACTACTTCGCCGATCTCACGCTGTGGCCGGTGCTGCAACAGTTCGACCACGGTTCGCTGCATGACTTTTTGCGTGAACGCGCGGGGATCAGCGCTGAAACGCACCCAGACGCGCATCAGCGCCCGCCGCGCGCAGGCGAAAGAGAGCCGCTGGCTGGAGATTCCCAATATGGCGCCGCTGCTCTGCGTGCGCACCCTCAACCACCGCGACGGCGAGGTCAACGCGACGGAATACTCCGTCAGCCTGACCCGCGCCGACATGATCGAATTCACCATGGAGCACTGAATGCACTTCGACACCGCCACCCGACAACGCTGGATGCGCAGTGCTGGCCCAGTCCAGCCCGGAGCCTGCTGCGCGCGCGGATGCGTACGCTGGGCCTGGCGCCCGACTATGAGCATCCTCCGCGCGCCGGAGATCGGCCTGGTGCAGGTGCAGGCGCGCATGGGCGGCACCGGCGAGCGCTTCTTCCCCGGCGACGCCACGCTCACCCGCGCCGTCGATGCGCCTGAACAGCGGCCCGCTCGGCTACAGCTAGGTGCTCGGGCGCGACAAAGGCCACGCCGAACGCTGCGCGGTGAGCGACGCGCTATTGCAAGAGCCAACCCATTTCCAGACGCTGATGGAAACCCTGATTTCCCCGCTGGAAGCGGACCGCGCAGCGCGCATTGCCGCGCGTCAGGCCGAAGTCAACGCCAGCCGGGTCGACTTCTTTACCCTGGTTCGCGGAGATAACGCATGACGCTTACAACCCGCTTTCGCATCGGCGGTCCACGATGCCCAACACAGTTTTCGCCGCCTGCTGAAAGCCATGAGCGAGCCGGGCGTGATCGTCTCGCTGCCACATCTGAAACAGGGCTGGCCGCCGCTGAACCCGGCAACCACCAGCGTACTGCTGACGCTGGCCGATAACGACACGCCGGTCTGGCTCTCAGCTGCCGTCGACAACGATCTGGTACGCCAGAACCTGCGTTTTCACACCGGTGCGCCGCTGGTCGACCAGCCGCAGCAGGCGCTGTTTGCCGTGGCCGATCACACCCTGAGCGCCGAACAGCTCAGCGCCCTGCCCTGCGGCACGGATATCAGCCCGGAAACCAGCGCCACGCTGATTTTGCAGCTGCCGTCAGCCTGAGCGGCGGCCGCATGCTGCGCCTGACCGGCCCCGGCATCCCGGAGGAGCGCATGGTCGCGCCGCAGCTGCCGGAGTGCATCACCGACGAACTTACTGACCGCCCGCACCCGTTCCCCCCGGGCATCGATCTGATCCTGACCTGCGGCGAACGCCTGCTGGCGATCCCGCGGACCACCCACGTGGAGGTGTGCTGATGTACGTTGCCGTCAAAGGGGGCGAAAAGGCCATAGCCGCCGCCCATGCGCTACAGGAACACAAGCGACGCGGCGATGAACGAGCTTGCCGAGCTGAGCGTCGCGCAAATTGCTGAACAAATGCATCTGGCCGTCGATCGGGTGATGACCGAAGGCGGCATCGCCGATCGGGAACTGGCGGCGCTGGCCCTGAAACAGGCCAGCGGCGATAACGTGGAAGCGATCTTCCTGCTGCGCGCCTACCGCACCACGCTGCCACGCCTGGCGGTCAGCGAGCCCCTGGACAGCGCGAAGATGCGCCTGGAGCGCCGCATTTCGGCGGTTTACAAAGACATTCCCGGCGGCCAGGTGCTTGGCCCGACCTACGACTACACCCACCGCCTGCTGGATTTTGCCCTGCTGGCGGAGGGCGAAACGCCCTCATTGCCGAGACGTGAAGTACAGCCGGAAACCACGCCGCACGTCTTTGCGCTTCTGGAACAAGAGGGGCTGGCGAAAGCTGAACAGGAGAGCGGCGCCGAGCCGGACGACATCACCCGCAAGCCGCCGGTTTACCCGTGCTCGCGCTCGGCCCGCCTGCAGCAGCTGGTGCGCGGCGACGAAGGCTATCTGCTGGCGCTGGCCTACTCCACCCAGCGCGGCTACGGGCGCAACCACCCGTTCGCCGGCGAGATCCGCAGCGGCTATATCGACGTGGAAATCGTGCCCGAAGAGCTGGGTTTTGCGGTGAACGTCGGCGAACTGCTGATGACCGAATGCGAAATGGTCAACGGCTTTGTCGCCCCGCAAGAGGAGGCGCCGCACTTTACCCGCGGCTACGGGCTGGTGTTCGGCCTGGGCGAACGCAAGGCGATGGCGATGGCGCTGGTGGATCGCGCCCTGCAAGCCGCCGGACTACGGCGAAATGATCAAAGGCCCGGCGCAGGACGAAGAGTTCGTGCTGGCCCACGCCGATAACGTCGAGGCCGCGGGCTTTGTCTCGCACCTCAAACTGCCGCACTACGTCGATTTCCAGGCCGAACTGGAACTGCTCAAACGGCTGCAACAGGAGAGCGTCACGTGGCTAACGCGCTGACCGGCTACAACTTTGCCTATCTGGATGAGCAAACCAAACGCATGATCCGCCGCGCGATCCTAAAAGCGGTGGCGATTCCCGGTTATCAGGTGCCGTTCGGCGGCCGCGAAATGCCGATGCCCTACGGCTGGGGCACCGGCGGTATTCAGCTCACCGCCAGCGTCATCGGCGACGCCGACGTGCTGAAGGTGATCGATCAGGGCGCGGACGACACCACCAACGCCGTGTCGATCCGCCAGTTCTTCAACCGCGTCACCGGCGTGGAAACCACCGAACGCACCGCAGACGCGACGCTGATCCAGACCCGCCACCGCATTCCGGAAACGCCGCTGGCTGAAGATCAGATCCTGATTTTCCAGGTGCCGATCCCGGAGCCGCTGCGCTTTATCGAACCGCGCGAAACCGAAACCCGCACCATGCACGCGCTGGAAGAGTACGGCGTGATGCAGGTGAAGCTGTATGAAGATATCGCCCGCTTCGGCCATATCGCCACCACCTACGCCTACCCGGTGAAGGTCAACGGTCGCTACGTGATGGACCCGTCGCCGATCCCGAAATTCGATAACCCGAAAATGCACATGATGCCCGCGCTGCAGCTGTTCGGTGCCGGGCGTGAAAAACGCATCTACGCCGTCCCGCCGTACACCCAGGTGGAGAGCCTCGACTTCGACGATCACCCGTTTACAGCGCAGGAGTGGGACGAACCGTGCGCCATCTGCGGTTCCAACCACAGCTATCTGGATGAAGTGGTGCTGGATGATACGGGCAAACGCATGTTTGTCTGCTCCGACACCGACTACTGCCGCCAACAGAGCGAGGCTTACGGCAAATGAAACCGCTGCTTTCGGTGAATCAACTCTACCCACCTCTACGCGCCGGGCAAAGGGTTTCAGCGACGTCTCGTTCGAGCTGTGGCCGGGTGAAGTGCTGGGCATTGTCGGCGAATCCGGCTCCGGCAAAACCACCCTGCTGAAGGCCATCTCCGCGCGGCTGGCGCCGCAGCAGGGGCAGGTTATCTATAACGACCGCCCAGGAACAGGATCTGTACGCCATGAGCGAAGCCGAGCGCCGCCGCCTGCTGCGCACCGAGTGGGGCGTGGTGCACCAGCACCCGCTGGACGGCCTGCGCCGTCAGGTCTCCGCCGGGGGCAATATCGGCGAGCGGCTGATGGCCACCGGCGCGCGCCACTACGGCGACATCCGCCGCCTGCGCCGCAACAGTGGCTGGAGGACGTCGAGATCCCGCCGTCGCGCATCGACGATCTGCCCACCACCTTCTCCGGCGGGATGCAGCAGCGCCTGCAGATCGCCCGCAACCTGGTGACGCACCCGAAGCTGGTGTTTATGGATGAACCCACCGGCGGGCTGGACGTGTCGGTGCAGGCGCGCCTGCTCGATCTGCTGCGCAGCCTGGTGGTGGAGATGAACCTGGCGGTGGTGATCGTCACCCACGATCTGGGCGTCGCGCGCCTGCTGGCGCACCGCCTGCTGGTGATGAAGCAGGGCCAGGTGGTGGAAAGTGGGTTAACCGACCGGGTGCTCGACGATCCACACCATCCCTACACCCAGCTGCTGGTTTCCTCGGTCTTGCAAAATTAAGGAGTCTGCGATGTCTGTTTTGCGTGTGGAAAATGTCAGCAAAACCTTTGTGCTGCACCAGCAGAACGGCGTGCGCCTGCCGGTGCTGCACGACGCCTCGCTGGAGGTGAACGCCGGCGAATGCGTGGTGCTGCACGGCCACTCCGGCAGCGGAAAATCGACCCTGCTGCGCTCGCTGTACGCCAACTATCTGCCGGACGACGGCCATATTCATGTTCAAACACGGCGATGAATGGGTCGATCTGGTGCAGGCTCCGCGCGCGAAAAGTGCTGGAGGTGCGCCGTCATGACGATCGGCTGGGTCAGCCAGTTTCTGCGGGTGATCCCGCGCGTCTGCGCGCTGGACGTGGTGATGCAGCCGCTGCTGGAGCTGGGGCGTGCCGCGCGAAGCCTGCACCGGCAAAGCCGCCAGCCTGCTGACGCGGCTGAACGTGCCGGAGCGCCTGTGGCACCTTGCCCCGTCGACCTTTTCCGGCGGCGAGCAGCAGCGCGTCAACATCGCCCGCGGCTTTATCGTCGACTACCCGATTCTACTGCTGGATGAACCGACCGCCTCGCTCGACGCCGAAAAACAGCGCGGCCGTGGTGGAGCTGATCGCGCAGGCCAAAGCGCGCGGCGCGGCGATCGTCGGCATCTTCCACGACGAGGCCGTGCGCGAAAGCGTCGCCGACCGTCTGTTTCCGATGGGAATCTCCGCATGATTATCAATAACGTCAAGCTGGTGCTGGAAGACGAGGTGGTCGACGGCTCGCTGGAGGTGCGGGACGGCGTGATCCGCGCCTTCGCCGAAACCCAGAGCCGCCAGCCCAGGCGCTCATGGACGGCGACGGCGGCTGGCTGCTGCCGGGGCTGATCGAACTGCATACCGACAACCTGGACAAATTCTTCACCCCGCGCCCGAAGGTGGACTGGCCCGCCCATTCGGCGATGAGCAGCCACGACGCGCTGATGGTCGCCAGCGGCATCACCACCGTGCTGGACGCGGTGGCCATTGGCGACGTGCGCGACGGCGGCGACCGGCTGGAGAACCTGGAGAAGATGATCAACGCGGTGGAAGATACGCAAAAACGCGGGCTCAACCGCGCCGAGCACCGCCTGCACCTGCGCTGCGAGCTGCCGCACCACACCACCCTGCCGCTGTTTGAAAAGCTGGTCGGCCGCGAGCCGGTGTCGCTGGTCTCGCTGATGGACCACTCCCCGGGCCAGCGCCAGTTCGCCAGCTACGAAAAGTATCGCGAATACTATCAGGGTAAATATCACCTCACCAACGAACAAATGGATGCGTTTGAACAGGAGCAACTGGCGCTGGCCGCCGAATGGTCGCAGCCTAACCGGATGGCAATTGCCGCGCTCTGCCGGGCGCGTAACCTGCCGCTGGCCAGCCATGACGACGCCACGCGCGAACATGTGGTGGAATCCCACCAGCTAGGCAGCGTGATCGCCGAATTCCCCACCACCTTTGCGGCCGCCGAAGCCTCGCGCGAGCACGGCCTGAGCGTGCTGATGGGCGCGCCGAACATCGTGCGCGGCGGCTCGCACTCCGGCAACGTGGCGGCGCACAAACTGGCGCCGCTCGGCCTGCTGGATATTCTCTCGTCCGATTATTACCCCGCCAGCCTGCTGGATGCGGCGTTCCGCGTTGCGGCGGACGAGCAGAATGATTTCACCCTGCCGCGCGCTATTCAGTTGGTAACGAAAAATCCGGCACAGGCGCTCAAGCTTGACGATCGCGGAACGCTCGCCGAAGGAAAACGGGCGGATCTGGTGCTGGCGCACCACAAAGGCGAGCACGTCCACGTCGACCACGTCTGGCGCCAGGGGAAACGGGTGTTCTGATGGGCAGACTGATCTGGTTGATGGGGCCATCCGGCGCCGGAAAAGACAGGCTGCTGGCCGCGCTACGCAGCCGCGAGCATCCCCAGCTGCTGGTGGCGCACCGCTATATCACCCGCCCGGCGGAAGTTCCGGCAGCGAGAACCATATCGCGCTGAGCGAACAGGAGTTTTTTACCCGCGCCGGGCAGCATCTGTTGGCGCTGAGCTGGCACGCCAACGATCTCTTACTACGGTATCGGCATGGAGGTCGATCTCTGGCTGCAGGCGGGGTTTGACGTGGTGGTCAACGGTTCGCGCGGTCATCTGCCGCAGGCGCAGACGCAATACGGCGAGGTGCTGATGCCAGTGTATGTGCAGGTATCACCGGAGATTTTGCGCCAGCGGCTGGAAAAACGCGGACGTGAAAGCAGCGTGGAAATTACCGCGCGGCTGGAACGCGCGGCCCGTTACTCGGCGGGTGACTGTCTGACGCTGAACAACGACGGGAGTCTGCTACAGTCAGTGGAAGGATTGATCTCGTTGATACGCGCGCAACAAGGGAAAAGTGCGTAATGCTGCCGGCGCATGCAGCACGCGCCGTTTACGTTAACTCAACCGTTAAAGCGAGGCGCTATGAGCCTGACTCTCACTCTGACCGGCACCGGCGGTGCACAACTGGTTCCGGTATTCGGTTGCGATTGCGCAGCCTGCTTACGTGCGCGCCAGCAGTCGCAATATCGTCGCCAGCCTTGCAGCGGCGTGGTGCAGTTTAACGACGCGGTGACACTGCTGGATGCCGGGCTTACCGATTTAATGGAACGTTTCCCGGCGGGTCAGTTTCAGCAGATTCTGTTGACGCATTACCATATGGATCATGTGCAGGGGCTGTTTCCGCTGCGCTGGGGCTTAGGCGCGAAAATCCCGGTTTACGGCCCGCCGGATGAACAGGGCTGCGACGATCTGTTTAAACATCCCGGTCTGCTTGATTTCAGCCATACCGTTGAACCGTTTGTGGTGTTCGATCTGCAAGGATTGCAGGTCACGCCGTTGCCGCTGAAGCACTCGAAACTCACCTTTGGTTATTTGCTGGAATCGGCGCACAGCCGGGTCGCCTGGCTTTCGGATACTGCCGGTCTGCCGGATAAGACGCTTAAGTTTTTACTCAATAATCGCCCGCAGGTGGTAATCATTGATTGCAGTGAACCGCCCTGCGCAGAGACGCCGAAAAATCATAACGATCTGCGCACCGTTATCGCCCTGAATGAGGTGATTGGCTGCCCGCGCGTCGTGCTAACCCATATCGGGCATCGCTTTGACGTCTGGTTGATGAATAACGCACTGCCGACGGGGTTTGAGGCGGGTTTTGATGGCATGCGGATTGTACTGGATTAGACCGCACAATATGGATATATTCGTCCCGTTGCTTACCGGCATGGGTTAAGCAGACGCAGCCTGTAAAGAGGTCGTTTGAAGGATAAAGCGTACAGACTCGCACTGATAGGGTTGTGGATAACGCAACCGGGTCTTAAATACCCGCGTGTGACCAATAAATAATTAGCACATCGCGGCTTACAGAGTATGACTTGCCATGAATGTGCTTTTTATTTGTAGCCGCAACCAATGGCGCAGCCCGACCGCTGAGCAGGTGTTCCGTCGCTACCCCGGGGTAAATGCTCGCTCTGCTGGCACACAACGCCATGCGAGAAAAACTGTCTCGCCCGCCATTCTCTCCTGGGCAGACGTCATCTGTGTGATGGAAGAAAAACACAAAAACAGCATCCTTGCCGACTTTAGCCGCCTGGTGCAGCATAAACCTGTTTATGTGCTTGATATTCCTGATCAATACCATTTTATGGACCCGCAACTAATCACGCTGCTTGAGGATATCGTTCCGGAACGCCTGGGTTTGCGCGTGCCGGTGCTGGCGCGTTAGCGGTCGTCGTCCTCTTCCAGCCTGCGTTCTTCGTCATCCAGCTGGCGTCGCTCCCGATCGAGCTGACGCTGGCGCTCATCAAGCTGGCGTCGCCTGTCTTCAAGCTGCCGGTAGCGGTTGTCATAATTCCAGTACTGCTCGTCGCTGCGGCGGCTGCTTTCATCGTCGCGACTGCCGTCAGAGCTGTACGCGTCGCCGATTGCCCGCTGAATATTGCCAATAGCGTCGTCGATAATATCGGCGTGCGCCATCTGACTACTGAGTGAAAGAGCGCCGAATAACAGCGCGGTCGCGTAACGTTTCATAAAGCCAGTCTCAAAGGGGGGACTGGCTGTACGTTAGTGCAGAGGCTGCCTTAGCGGGTAGCGGAGGAATCTCAATTGCGGGCGGAAGGTGGCTGCTTCTCAATTTGCGCAATCGCATCCACGCGTAGCTGATGGCGACCGCCTTCAAACTCGGCGCCCAGCCAGCTATCGACAATCATTTTCGCCAGTTCCAGCCCGATAACGCGCGAACCGAACGCCAGTACATTGGTATCGTTATGCTGGCGCGAAAGCTGTGCGGAGTAAGGTTCGCTACACACCACCGCACGAATACCGGGGAATTTATTGGCGGTGATAGAGATGCCAACGCCAGTACCGCAAATCAAAATACCGCCGTCTGCCTCGCCATTCAGTACCGATTGTGCTACCTCGCTGGCGAAGCGGGGATAATCGGTGCGTGTCGTCGACCATGTGCCTTTATCAATGATTTCAATACCTTTTGCTGACAGATGCGCCAGGATATCCGCCTTCAGGATAAACCCGACATGATCGCAGCCGAACGCAATCTTCTTCATATATCCGCCTGGTTAGTGTGCAAACTTTACGAACCCGGTGAGTTTTGTGATTTTTGACCGGTTAACTGCTGAATAAAACCGCAAAACCACCGGGAACAGCGCCTGTTCTACACGGCATGAATTCACAAATCAATAGCCTTATGTGCATGAAAACCCCTACACCTCAGACGTACCACATTTCATAACTCAATATAATTTATTGTTTTTAAAACAAAACTTATGAGCGCGCCAACCAAAACATTACAGAAAACTTCACAACACACAAAACTTTATGAATTAATTAATTCTGTGAAGTTGCCGACATATTTATGGTTCCGGATGTGGTGATATAGTGTCGTCTTCATTTCAAGGACAAGAGAAAGCGATGAGTCAGACAGAATTCGACCACGGTCTTCCCAACGGCATCGGCCTCGCCCCTTACCTGCGCATGAAGCAGGAAGGGATGACGGAAAACGAAAGCCGCATCGTGGATTGGCTATTAACACCGGGCAATATCAGCGATGCCTCCGCGATTAAAGATGTAGCGGAGATGCTGACGGTGTCGGAAGCCATGATCGTGAAAGTGTCGAAACTGCTGGGTTTTAGCGGTTTCCGCAATCTGCGCAGCGCACTGGTGGAGTACTTCTCTCACTCGCAGCAGGTGCTGCCCGCTGAGCTGTCGTTTGACGAAGCGCCGCAGGATGTGGTGAACAAAGTGTTCAATATTACGCTGCGCACCATTATGGAAGGCCAGTCGATCGTTAACGTGGATGAAATCCACCGCGCGGCGCGCTTCTTCTATCAGGCCAAACAGCGCGATCTCTACGGCGTTGGCGGCTCTAACGCCATCTGCGCCGATATTGAACATAAGATGTTGCGCATCGGGGTTCGCTGCCACGCTTACCAGGACGCGCACATTATGATGATGTCCGCATCGCTGCTTAAAGAGGGCGATGTCGTACTGGTGGTGTCGCATTCCGGACGCACCAGTGATTTAAAAGCGGCCGTTGAGCTGGCGAAAAAAAATGGGGCAAAAATTATTTGTATTACTCACAGCTACCATTCGCCGATTGCCAAAATGGCCGACTTTATTATTTGCTCGCCAGCACCAGAGACCCCTTTATTAGGGCGAAATGCCTCAGCACGAATATTACAATTAACATTACTTGATGCTTTTTTTGTTTCGGTTGCACAACAGAACATTGAACTGGCCACACAGAATATGCAAAAAACCGGTGCCATCGTTGATTTTTTCTCACCGGGCGCATTGAAGTAAAAAAAAATACTCATCCCGCCGCAACGGGATGAGTAAAATTACCCTACAATGAGAAGACCACTATGAATAAATATCTGAAATTATTCAGCGGAGCTGCTATCGGCCTGATGATGAGTACCAGCGTATTTGCCGCTGCCGAATACGCCGTCGTCTTAAAAACATTATCCAACCCGTTCTGGGTGGATATGAAAAAAGGTATCGAAGACGAAGCGAAAACACTGGGTGTCAGTGTGGATATTTTTGCCTCGCCGTCGGAAGGTGATTTTCAGTCGCAATTACAATTATTCGAAGATCTGAGCAATAAAAATTATAAAGGCATCGCCTTTGCCCCACTCTCTTCCGTTAACCTGGTGATGCCGGTCGCCCGCGCCTGGAAAAAAGGCATTTATCTGGTGAACCTCGATGAAAAAATCGATATGGATAACCTGAAAAAAGCCGGCGGGAATGTCGAAGGTTTTATTACCACCGATAACGTTGCAGTCGGCGCAAAAGGCGCAAGCTTTATCATTGAACAGCTTGGCGCACAGGGCGGCGAAGTGGCGATTATAGAAGGTAAAGCAGGCAACGCCTCGGGTGAAGCGCGCCGCAACGGCGCCAGCGAAGCGTTTAAGAAAGCCAGCCAAATCAAGCTGGTCGCCAGCCAGCCCGCCGACTGGGATCGCATTAAGGCGCTGGACGTCGCTACCAACGTGCTGCAACGCAACCCGAACCTGAAAGCCTTCTACTGCGCCAATGACACCATGGCGATGGGCGTTGCCCAGGCGGTGGCGAACGCCGGTAAAACCGGCAAAGTGCTGGTCGTCGGCACCGACGGCATTCCGGAAGCGCGCAAAATGGTGGAAGCCGGGCAGATGACCGCCACCGTCGCGCAAAACCCGGCGAATATTGGCGCTTCGGGTCTGAAAATGATGGTTGATGCGGCAAAAACCGGCAAAGTTATTCCGCTGGATAAAGCCCCGGAATTCAAGCTGGTCGATTCAATTCTGGTCACTAAGTAAGCCATCAACGCCGGATGACGCTTTGCGCGCATCCGGCCTGAAGAGTGTGCAAAGAGGTTACTTATGGTCACGCCATATATCTCAATGGCGGGTATCGGCAAATCCTTTGGCCCGGTCCACGCATTAAAGTCCGTTGATTTAACTATTTATCCTTATGAAATTCATGCGTTATTAGGAGAGAATGGTGCCGGTAAATCAACGTTAATGAAAATTCTCTCGGGGATTCACGACCCGACCAAAGGCACCATCACCATTAATAACGTTAATTACGACAAACTTGATCATAAACTGGCGGCACAACTTGGTATTGGCATTATTTATCAGGAACTCAGCGTTATTGATGAATTAACCGTGCTGGAGAATTTATATATTGGCCGCCATATCACCAAAAAGGTATGCGGCGTCAATATTATCGACTGGCGAGAAATGCGCGTACGGGCGGCAATGATGTTATTGCGCGTCGGCTTAAAAGTCGATCTCGATACCAAAGTGGCGAATTTATCGATTAGCCACAAGCAGATGCTGGAAATTGCCAAAACATTAATGCTGGATGCCAAAGTCATTATTATGGATGAGCCCACCTCTTCGCTGACAAATAAAGAGGTGGATTATCTTTTCCTGATCATGAATCAGCTGCGTAAAGAAGGCACCGCCATTGTTTATATCTCGCATAAACTGACGGAAATTCGCCGGATCTGCGATCGCTATACGGTGATGAAAGACGGCAGCAGCGTCTGCAGCGGCATGGTCAGCGATGTCACCAATGACGACATCGTGCGGCTGATGGTCGGACGCGAACTGCAAAACCGCTTTAACGCGATGAAAGAGAGCACCGGCAATATCGAGCGCGATACGGTGTTTGAGGTGAAAAACGTCACCAGTCGCGACAAGAAAAAAGTCCGTGATATCTCTTTTAGCGTGAACCGCGGCGAGATCCTCGGTTTCGCCGGGCTGGTCGGCTCCGGCCGCACCGAACTGATGAACTGCCTGTTCGGCGTCGATAAGCGCAGCCGCGGTGAAATTCGCCTCAATGGTCACGCAATTTCCCCACGCTCACCGCTGGATGCGCTGAAAAAAGGCATGGCATATATCACCGAAAGCCGCCGCGACAACGGCTTCTTCCCTAACTTCTCGATTGCGCAAAACATAGCGCTCAGCAAAAGCCTCAAGCACGGCGGTTACAAAGGCGCAATGGGGCTGTTTAACGAACACGAAGAGCGACGGATTGCTGAAGCGCAGCGCGAGCTGCTGGCGCTGAAGTGCCACTCGGTGGAGCAGAGCATCACCGAGCTTTCCGGCGGTAACCAACAGAAAGTACTGATCTCCAAATGGCTGTGCTGCGAACCCGAGGTGATCATTTTCGATGAACCGACCCGCGGTATCGACGTCGGCGCGAAGGCCGAGATCTACAAAGTGATGCGCCAGCTATCGGATGACGGAAAAGTCATCCTGATGGTGTCATCCGAGCTTCCCGAAATTATTGCCGTCTGCGACCGCATCGCCGTGTTCTGCGGAGGGCGGCTGACGCAAATCCTGACCAATCGCGACGACATGAGCGAAGAGGAGATTATGGCATGGGCATTACCACACGAGTAAAAAGCGAAATGAGCGAGAAAAAGCCCTTCAACTTCGCGCTGTTCTGGGATAAATACGGCACCTTTTTTATCCTAGCGATCATCGTCGCCATCTTCGGCACGATGTCGCCGGAATACTTCCTCAACACCAATAACATCACGCAGATTTTTGTTCAGAGTTCAGTAACGGTGTTGATCGGCATGGGTGAGTTCTTTGCCATTCTGATCGCCGGGATTGATCTCTCCGTCGGTGCGATTCTTGCGCTCTCCGGCATGGTAACCGCCAAACTGATGCTGGCGGGCGTCGATCCCGTGCTGGCGGCATTGATCGGCGGCGTGTTGGTGGGCGGCGTGCTGGGGGCGATTAACGGCTGCCTGGTCAACTGGACCGGCCTGCACCCGTTCATTATTACCCTTGGCACCAACGCGATTTTTCGCGGCATTACGCTGGTTATTTCCGACGCCAACTCGGTGTATGGCTTCTCCTTCGACTTTGTGAATTTCTTTGCCGCCAGCGTGGCAGGCATTCCGGTGCCGGTGATCTTCTCGCTGCTGGTGGCGCTGCTGCTCTGGTTCCTCACTACGCGCATGCGGCTGGGGCGCAATATTTACGCGCTGGGCGGCAATAAAAACTCCGCCTTCTACTCCGGTATCGATGTGAAGTTTCACGTGCTGGTGGTGTTCATTATCTCCGGTGTTTGCGCCGGGCTGGCGGGCGTGGTCTCCACCGCGCGTCTCGGTGCGGCGGAGCCGCTGGCGGGAATGGGGTTTGAAACCTACGCCATCGCCAGCGCCATTATCGGCGGCACCAGCTTCTTCGGCGGTAAGGGGCGTATTTTCTCGGTCGTGATTGGCGGGTTGATTATCGGCACCATCAATAACGGCCTGAATATCCTGCAAGTTCAAACGTATTACCAGCTGGTGGTAATGGGCGGGCTGATTATTGCCGCTGTTGCGCTTGACCGGCTTATCAGCAAGTAAGGAATGAATGATGAAAATCTCCCCCTCCCTGATGTGTATGGATCTGCTCAAGTTTAAAGAACAGATCGAGTTTATCGACAGCCACGCGGACTATTTCCATATCGACATTATGGACGGCCACTTTGTGCCGAACCTGACGCTGTCGCCATTCTTTGTCAGCCAGGTGAAGAAGCTGGCCAGCAAACCGCTGGATTGCCATCTGATGGTGACGCGCCCGCAGGATTATATCGGCCAACTGGCGCGCGCAGGCGCAGACTTTATCACCCTGCACCCGGAAACGATCAACGGCCAGGCGTTTCGCCTGATCGATGAGATCCGCCGCCACGGCATGAAAGTCGGGCTGATCCTCAACCCGGAAACCTCCGTCGAAACGATGAAATACTATATTCATAAGGCGGACAAAGTGACGGTGATGACGGTCGATCCTGGCTTTGCCGGGCAGCCGTTCATTCCGGAAATGCTCGACAAAGTCGCCGAGCTGAAAGCCTGGCGCGAGCGCGAAGGGCTGAGTTATGAAATCGAAATCGACGGCTCCTGCAACCAGGCCACTTATCAGCGTTTGATGGCCGCAGGCGCGGATGTCTTTATCGTCGGCACCTCCGGGTTATTCAACCATGCGGAAAACATCGATGACGCCTGGACGGTAATGACCGAACAGATTCTGGCGGCCAAAAACGAGGTACTGCCTCATGCACGAACCGCATAATCAACTGGTAGCAGGCGTTGATATGGGCGCGACCCATATTCGCTTCTGCCTGCAAACCGCCGCAGGCGAGGTGCTGCATTGTGAAAAGCAGCGCACCGCGGAGGTCATTGCGCACGGCGTGGTAAACGGCATTACTGCGCTTATCCAGGCGCAGCTTGACGCACGTAATGCCCGCTGTTACGGGCTGGTAATGGGCTTTCCTGCGCTGGTCGGCAAAGATAAACGCACCATTATCTCCACGCCCAACTTACCGCTGGCACCTGGTGAACTGAGCGGGCTGGCCAGGCAACTGGAAAATGCGCTGGGCTGCCCGGTGGAGTTTTCCCGTGATGTGAATCTGCAACTCTCTTTTGACGTGCAGGAGCATAACCTCACGCAGCAGCAGGTGTTGGCGGCCTATCTCGGCACCGGCATGGGTTTCGCCATCTGGCTGAACGGTGCACCGTGGACAGGCGCGCACGGCGTGGCGGGCGAACTGGGGCATATTCCGCAGGGAGACAGGCAACTGCGCTGCGGCTGCGGCAATGCGGGTTGTCTGGAAACGGTGTGTTCTGGCCTTGCGCTGCGCCGCTGGTATGAACAGCAGCCGCGGGATTACGATCTTGGCGATCTGTTTATCCATGCAGCACAGGAGCCTTTTGTCGTCGATCTGCTGGATCACGCCGCGCGCGCCATCGCCACCAGCATTAACCTGTTCGATCCCGATGCAGTGATCCTCGGCGGCGGCGTCATGGATATGTCCGCATTTCCGCGTGAAGCGTTGATCGCGGCGATCCGCACCTGGCTGCGCAAACCGTTGCCGTGGGAAGCGGTGCGTTTTCTGGCGGCCTCATCATCAGCGTTTAACGGCGCGCAGGGCGCGGCGACACTGGCCCGCAACCGTTTTACGCCGCAATCCGTCGCAGCGCCTGCGCCAGCTCTGCACCCGGGTAAAGGGCTTACGCAGCAGCTGCACGTCCGGCAGCGGAGGGTTATGCGCCGGGCGTAAATCCTGGCCGCTGATCAGCAGCACCGGAAGCTGCGGATAATGACTGCGCACATGGTTAATCACCTCGGCCCCGCTGAGGCTGCCCGGCAGCATCAGGTCGCTGATAAACATGCCAATATCCGGCGACGCCGCCAGCATGCTGCAGCGCCTGCTCGCCGTTGTCCGCTTCCAGCGTCAGATAGCCCAGCTGGTGCAACTGCTCGCACAGGGTCTGACGGACATCCGCCTCATCTTCCAGCACCAGAACCAGCGTGTCGCTCGCTATCGACGCGCCTGCGCGGCATCCGGTTCGCGGCTTTCCACCGCCTGCACCGTTGCGCGCGGGAGGTGAAGCCGCACGGTCGTGCCCTGCCCCGGCGCGCTCTCAATCTCCACGCGCCCGCCGGACTGGCGCACAAAGCCATACACCATCGACAGGCCCAACCCGCTCCCGCTGCCGGTCTGTTTGGTGGTGAAGAACGGTTCAAAGACCCGGGATTTGACCTCCTGCGACATGCCGCTGCCGCGGTCAATCACCTCCAGCGCCACCATATCCTGCCTGCGTCCGTCGCTGCGGGTGACGCGCTGATTCCAGGTGCGGATTTTAATCATCCCGCTTTGCCCTTCCATCGCATCGCGCGCGTTCATCACCAGATTGATGATGGCGTTTTCCAGCTGGCTGACGTCGATCCACGCGGGCCATGCCGGGGTTTGCGCTTCAATCTCCAGGGTCAGGGTGGCGGGCAAGGAGTGGCGCATCAGTTCCCCGAGGTTCTCCAGCAGCGGCTGCATCTCTACCGCATGCGGCGTCAGGGACTGCTTGCGGGAAAACGCCAGCAGGCGCTGGGTCAGTAAGGCGCCACGCTCGGCCGCCTTCAGCGCCCGGGTGATGCGCGGCGCGTCTTGTGATTCGGGGTCGGTGAGCTCAAGGCTGCCGATGATCACCGCCAGCAGGTTATTAAAATCATGCGCCAGCCCGCCGGTCAACTGCCCGACGGCCTTCATCTTCTGGCTGTGCAGCAGCGCCTCTTCCAGCCCCTGACGCTCCATGCGATCCAGCACCACGTTAACCATGCCGCGCCCCGGTACCGGGCTAAAACGCAGCTCAATGGTACGATTGTCCGCCAGCCGTAATTCCTGCGGTTTGGGCAGCGGGCGAGCCAGATTCTCCTGTACGTGACCGGGGAGATCGCTCACCTGTTGTAACAGGCTCTGATAGTGCTGGCCGCGCTGCAATGCCTCTGCCGTCAGCCCCAGCAGCAACGGATATTGCGGATTCCACACCACCAGGCAACCCCGGTTATCGAACAGCGCAAAACCATCGCGCATCGCGTGGAAAGTGGTTTCCATCTGCGTGGTTTTCTCTTTCAGCAGCCGCGTGGTGTGCTCCAGCGAGGCGGTATTGCGGGCAAAAACGTTAAACGCGCGCGCCAGTTCGCCCAGCTCATCGCGCCGTTGCAGCGCGGGAACGGACACATCCTGTTCGCCGTGAGCAAGGCGCGACATCGCCCGGGAAATGGCCGTCAGGTTGGAGGCCAGATTGCGGTAGATATACCAGCAGGCACACCCGGTGATGATCAGCGCCAGCACGGCGAAAATGCTGATAAACACGCTGATGGATTGCAGCTCGTGATGGCTCTGGGCCGTGCGAAGCCGGGAGGCCTGCGCCACCTGCTCAACGTACTGATTGATGTCGCTGTTGAGGATCGCCACCAGCGCCTTGATGTGGAACATATACCAGCTTATCGCCAGATCGCTCTCTTCCAGCTGCTTCGACAGCGGGGCGAGCTTGCCTAACTCGGCATTAAAATCAGGCAGAACCCCCTTCACAACCGGCTGTAGGGCATTTCGGGGCAGCGCTGCGGCCACGGCGTCCAGTTGATGAACGGTCGCGCGCGGCGAAGGGGTGTCGATGGCAGCGGCGATCAGCCGGTCCATCTCCATCAGCTGCTGCGCATCCGGTACGTTGCTGCCATAGCGGCGGTTGATGTCCTGCAGATGACGCAGGTAGCTCTGGCTTTGATATAGCGAGCTGAGCAGCGCGTTACGCTCCAGATGGCGTCGCTGCCCGCGCTCAAGCATCTCCGTCACGCTCTGCTGGAGCTCATTGCTTCGTTGAATAATGCGCGCCACCAGCGCCGGTTCCTGCTGCGCCAGCGGCGCATCGGCAAGCTGTTCCAGCGAGCGGCGCAGCGCCATTTGCGTCTGCTTCAGGCGCTCGGCTTCGCCTTTGTACTCCAGCGCCCCCACCACCTGCGAAAGCCGTACCGCCGCCGTCGCCACATTGGCGGTATCGCGGGCCAGATTCATGCTGCCGGTCATGTCATCCAGCGTTTGCTGCTGAACCTGCTCCTGGATTTGGCTGGCGTGACGAAAGCCGAGCACCGCCACGCCGCTCACCATCAGCGTCACGGCGACCACCAGCAGATTGAAAATCAGCAGGCGACCGCGGGCGCTGGCGAAAAACGGGGGGCGTGATGGCATGGATTAGGCTCCTGTGCAATGTTGCCCATCCTAACGCCCCCCCCCCAAAGGACGGCGAGGAAACGGTTTCTCCCCCTTTCAGGAAAAGGCCGGGGTGAGGGTAATTCAATAACTGTGATCCACATTAGCTATTCATAACTATGACAAATATGAACAGCTTCTGACATTTTGCATTTACGCACCTGTGATGAAGTGCAGATATCGGCATTCACAGGAGATCCGCCATGAGCAGAACCCCGGTATTAGAGATGCGCAACATTGCCAAAACGTTTGGCAGTTTCCACGCGCTCAAGGGGGTGGATTTGACGGTTTTGCCCGGTGAGATCCACGCGCTGATGGGCGAAAACGGCGCGGGGAAAAGCACGCTGATGAAAATCCTCGCGGGGGCCTATACCGCCACCAGCGGCGAGATCCTGATTGACGGTCAGCCGTTTCACATTAAAGGGCCGAAAGATGCGCTGGCCGCAGGCATCACCCTGATTTATCAGGAGATGCAGCTCGCGCCCAATCTGACCGTGGCCGAAAATATCTTTCTCGGCAGCGAACTCGCCCGCGGCGGGCTGGTGCAGCGCAAAGAGATGGCTGCCCAGGCGCAGGCGGTGATTGACCGCCTCGGCGCACAGTTCAGCGCCACCGATCTGGTGATGAAGCTGACCATCGCCGAGCAGCAGCAGGTGGAAATTGCCCGCGCGCTGCACCGCAACAGCCGCATTCTGGTGATGGATGAACCCACCGCCGCCCTCTCCTCGCGGGAAACGCATCGCCTGTTTGAACTGATTTTGCGCCTGCGCGATGAAGGGATGGCGATCATCTATATCAGCCACCGCATGGCGGAAGTGTATGAACTCTCTGACCGCGTCAGCGTCCTGCGCGACGGGCAGTACGTCGGCAGCCTGACGCGCGACAAGCTCAACGCCTCCGAACTGGTGCGCATGATGGTGGGCCGACCGTTAAGCGACCTGTTCAACAAAGAGCGTGATATCCCCCTCGGCAGCCCGCGCCTCAACGTGCACCACCTCACCGACGGTAAAAAAGTACAGCCCGTGCAGCCTGCAGGTGCGTTCCGGCGAAATCGTCGGGCTGGCGGGGCTGGTCGGGGCCGGACGTTCCGAGCTGGCGCAGCTCATCTTCGGCGTGCGCAAAGCCACGGGCGGCATGATTGAGGTCGACGGCGAGCCGGTGGTGATCCACTCCCCGCGCGCGGCCATCGAAAACGGCATCGGTTTTCTCACCGAGAACCGCAAGGAGCAGGGGCTGTTTCTGGAGCTGGCGGCGCAGGAGAACATCACCATGGCGACGCTGGAGCGCGACGCCACCTTCGGCATGCTAAACCGCAAAAAAGCGCAGGCCATCTCCGATGACGCCATCGCCCTGCTCAACATCCGCGTGCCGCATGCGCAGGTGCGCGCGGGCGGCTTATCCGGCGGCAACCAGCAAAAGCTGCTGATCTCCCGCTGGGTGGCCATCGGCCCGCGCATTCTGATTCTGGACGAACCCACGCGCGGCGTGGACGTCGGCGCGAAAAGCGAGATCTACCGCATCATGAACCAGATGGCGCGCAAAGGGGTGGCGATTTTGATGATCTCCAGCGAGCTGCCGGAAGTGGTGGGGATGAGCGACCGGGTGTACGTGATGCGCGAAGGCAGCATCGCGGGCGAGCTTCACGGGCGTGACATCTCTCAGGAAAACATTATGACGCTGGCAACCGGCGTGAACGACACTCATCATCAGGCGGTGCAATCATGACAACTCCAACCCATCCGCAGCAGGTGGCGAAATCCGCCTCCGCCAAAAAAATGCTGATGAGCGATCTGATGCAAACGGTCGGTATTTTGCCAATTCTTATCCTGATTGTGGCGGTATTTGGCTTTATTGCCCCGAACTTCTTTACCGAGAGCAACCTGCTCAACATTACCCGTCAGGCGTCGATCAACATCGTGCTGGCGGCGGGCATGACCTTCATCATTCTCACCGGCGGGATTGATCTCTCCGTGGGGTCGATTCTCGGCACCACGGCGGTGGCGGCGATGGTGGTTTCGCTTATTCCCGAATTCGCCGGGCTCTCCATTCCGGCCGCGCTGATGCTCGGCATGGTGCTGGGCCTGTTTAACGGCGCGCTGGTGGCCTTTGCCGGGCTGCCGCCCTTCATCGTCACGCTCGGTACCTATACGGCGCTGCGCGGCGCGGCCTATCTGCTGGCCGACGGCACGACGGTCATTAACTCCAACATCAACTTCGAGTGGATCGGCAATAACTATCTCGGCCCGATTCCGTGGCTGGTGGTGATCGCCCTGGCGGTGATTGTGGTGTGCTGGTTCATCCTGCGCCGCACCACGCTCGGCGTTCATATCTACGCGGTGGGCGGCAACATGCAGGCGGCGCGCCTGACCGGCATTAAGGTCTGGCTGGTGCTGCTGTTTGTCTACGGCATGAGCGGCCTGCTCTCCGGCCTCGGCGGCGTCATGAGCGCCTCGCGCCTGTACAGCGCCAACGGCAACCTCGGCACGGGCTACGAGCTGGATGCGATTGCGGCGGTGATCCTTGGCGGCACCAGCTTTGTCGGCGGGATCGGCACGATCACCGGCACGCTGGTCGGCGCGCTGATCATCGCCACCCTCAACAACGGCATGACGCTGATGGGCGTCTCCTACTTCTGGCAGCTGGTGATCAAAGGGGCGGTGATCATCATTGCGGTGCTGATCGACAAATACCGTACCCGACACCATCAAAGTGCAGCATAACAATACCCTACAAGTGAGGAAGACAAGATGCGTTTGAAACCGTTAGTAACCGCGCTCTGTGCTGGCGCGCTGCTGGCCAGCGACGCCGTTTGCGCAGGCGAAAGATCTGAAGTCCATTGGCGTGACGGTGGGCGACCTGGCTAACCCGTTCTTCGTGCAGATCACCAAAGGTGCCGAGCTGGAAGCGCGCAAGCTGGCGGGCGATAACGTCAAGGTGACGCTGGTCTCCAGCGGGTACGATCTGGGCCAGCAGGTGGCGCAGATCGACAACTTCATCGCCGCGAAAGTGGACATGATCATCCTCAACGCCGCGGACTCCAAAGGGATCGGCCCGGCGGTGAAGCGCGCGAAGGAGGCCGGGATCGTGGTCGTGGCGGTTGACGTGGCGGCGGAAGGGGCTGATGCCACCATCACCTCCGATAACACCCAGGCGGGTGAAATGGCCTGTAAGTACATTACCGACCGCCTGAAAGGCAAAGGCAACGTGGTGATCATCAACGGACCGCCGGTCTCTGCGGTGCAAAACCGCGTGGAAGGCTGCCAGACGGAGTTCAAAAACCATCCGGATATCAAGGTGCTCTCGGATAACCAGAACGCCAAAGGCAGTCGTGAAGGCGGTCTGGAAGTCATGACCTCCCTGCTGGCGGCCAATCCGAAGATCGACGGCGTGTTTGCGATTAACGATCCGACGGCGATCGGCGCCGATCTGGCCGCGAAACAGGCGCAGCGCAACGAGTTCTTTATCGTTGGCGTGGATGGTTCAGCCCGGACGGTGAGGAGGCGCTGAAGCGCGAAAACTCGCTGTTTGTCGCAACCCCGGCGCAGGATCCGCAGGTGATGGCGGCAAAAGCGGTGGAGATCGGCTATGACATTCTACAGGGTAAACCTGCGCCGAAAGCGCCGGTGCTGATCCCGGTGACGATGATCGATAAAAAGAACGTCGGCACGTATAAGGGGTGGACGGTTAAATGATCCTTTTCCCTCTCCCGCAGGGAGAGGGAACTGTTTTCAAGGAGTCTCCATGAAACGCTCCGACATTAACGAAATCCTCGGCCACACGCGGCAGTTTTTCTCCATGCACGACGTTCATCTCCCGCCGTTTGCCAGCTTTCCGCCAACGAAATGGCAGCAGCTTGACCAGGCCGCATGGCAGGAAGTGTTCGACCTCAGGCTCGGCTGGGACGTGACGGCATTCGGCGGCAACAACTTTGCCGCTGAGGGCCTGACGCTGTTTACCTTGCGCAACGGCTCGCCCAACGGCGTGCCGTATGAAAAAAACTATGCCGAAAAAATCATGCACGTGCGGGACGGCCAGGTCACGCCGATGCATTTTCACTGGCGTAAGCGAGAAGACATCATCAACCGGGGTGGCGGGAACCTGATTGTAGAATTGTGGAATGCCGGTGCACATGAAGAGACGGAAAACACCGACGTGACGGTCACCGTCGACAGCTGCCGTCAGACCCACGCCCCCGGCAGCCAGCTGCGCCTGCTGCCCGGGGAAAGCATCTGCCTGACGCCCGGTCTTTATCACAGCTTCTGGGGCGAACGCGGCTTCGGCGACGTGCTGGTCGGGGAAGTGTCCTCGGTCAATGACGATGAACACGACAACCACTTTTTGCAGCCCGTTGCCCGCTATAACAACATCGAAGAAGACGAACCGGCGCTGCTGGTGCTGTGCAACGAGTACAACCTGTTTCGGATATAAGGGGTGAATGATGCCATTGATTTCTCTTGCCGACGGTCTGGAGCACGCCAGGGCGCATCGCTATGCGCTGGGCGCGTTTAACGTGCTCGACTCCCACTTCCTGCGCGCGCTGTTCGCCGCCGCAAAACAGGAACGCTCGCCGTTTATCATCAACATCGCCGAAGTGCATTTTAAGTACGTGTCGCTGGATTCGCTTGTCGAAGCGGTGAAGTTCGAAGCCGCCCGTCACGACATTCCCGTGGTGCTCAATCTCGACCACGGCCTGCATTTCGAGGCGGTGGTGCGCGCCCTGCGCTTAGGGTTCAGCTCGGTGATGTTCGACGGCTCTACGCTGAGCTATGAGGAAAACATCCGCCAGACGCGGGAAGTGGTGAAGATGTGCCACGCGGTGGGCGTCTCGGTGGAGGCGGAGCTGGGCGCAGTCGGGGGCGATGAAGGCGGCGCGCTTTACGGACATGCGGATGAAGCCTTCTTCACCGACCCACAGCTGGCGCGCGAATTTGTCGATTCAACCGGCATCGACGCGCTGGCTGTCGCCATCGGCAACGCACACGGCAAGTATAAAGGCGAGCCGAAGCTCGATTTCCCGCGTCTGGACGCCATTCGTCAACAGACGGGACTGCCGCTGGTATTACACGGCGGCTCCGGGATTAGCGATGCCGACTTCCGCCGCGCCATCGAGCTGGGCATTCATAAAATCAATTTCTATACCGGGATGTCGCAGGCCGCGCTCGCCGCCGTGGAGCAGCGTATGGCAAAACGCCAGCCGCTCTACGACGAGTTTGCCGAGCTGCTGCTGGGGATAGAAGAGGCGATTACGGATACGGTCGCCGAACAGATGCGCATCTTCGGCAGCGCGGGGCAGGCATGATGGAACGCAAAGGCATCATCGCCGCAGGCAATATGCTGGTGGATCACGTTCACCAGATCGTGCAGTGGCCGGAGCGCGGCTGGCTGGCGGAAATCACCCACAGCGAACGCTCAACCGGCGGCGCGCCTCTCAACGTGCTGCTGACGCTGGCGAAAATGCACGTTGGCCTGCCGCTGCAGGCGGTGGGACTAATGGGCGAAGACAGCGACGGGGATTACATTCTGGCGATGCTCGACCAGTACCACGTCAACCGCCAGCGCGTACAGCGCACCACCCTTGCGCCAACCTCCATGTCGCAGGTGATGACCGATCCCAGCGGACAGCGCACCTTTTTCCACTCGCCGGGCGCCAACCGACTGCTGGATCTTCCCGCCTTCGATCGCTTAGACGGATCGATGAAGATCTTCCATCTCGGCTACCTGCTGCTGCTCGACAGCCTGGATATGCCCGATGACGAGTTTGGCACCCGCAGCGCGCGCCTGCTGGCGCAGATGCGCGACCAGGGGTATGAAACGTCGCTCGATCTGGTGTCCCGCAAGGGCGACCCGCGCTATCAGCCGCTGGTACTCCCTGCCCTGCGCCACCTTGATTATCTGGTGATTAACGAGCTGGAAGCCGGGGAGTTTAGCGGACTGGAGATGCGCGACGCCGACGATGCGCTGAATATCGCCCATATCGCCGATGCCGCGACGCAGCTGCTGGCGGCAGGCGTGCGTCAGCGGGTGGTGATCCACTGTCCGGAAGGCGCATGGGGTGAAGCGCCGGGTGAGCAAGGCCGCTGGATCCCATCATGGTTACTGGAGCAGAAAGAGATTATCGGCAGCGTCGGCGCGGGCGATGCGTTTTGCGCGGGGTTTTTATACGGTTGCCATGAATCGCTGCCGCTCACGGAGAGCATTTATCTGGCGCACGCCTGCGCGCGGGCAAGCCTGCTGGCTGCCAACGCGATTGACGGCGCAAAAACGCTGGCCGAGCTGCAGCTGTTTATCAAAGAGAATACCTAGGCCGCTTTCTCGCTATGGGAAACGTCGGTGGCAAACACATAGCCCAGCCCACGGATGGTTTTGATGAGCGCTGGCTGATGCGGGTTAGCCTCGATCTTCCGGCGCAGGCGCATGATCAACACGTCAATCGTGCGGTCGAACACGTCGGCGCTTTCGCTGTGGGTCAGCTCAAGCAGCCGGTCACGGCTCAGCACCCGACGGGCATTTTGCGTGAGCGCCAGCAGCAGGCCGTACTCGCCCTGGGTTAAGGGCACGGGATTACGCTGCGGATCGCTCAGCTCGCAGCGGGTGGTATCAAGCGTCCATCCGTTAAACGCAATGCCCGCGACGGGCGCTGCGGGAGCTTCCGCCGCCAGCACGCCCGTACGGCGCAGCACCGCTTTCACCCGGGCGACCACCACGCGCGGGTTGAACGGTTTGCCAATATAATCGTCGGCCCCCATCTCCAGCCCCACCACCACGTCTGACTCGCTGCCCAGCCCGGTTAACATCACAACCGGTAGCGCCGGACGCTGCTTTTGCAGCTGCAGCAGAACCTGCAGGCCATTAATATCCGGCAGCATCATATCCAGCAGCACAAGCGCGATATTTGGCTCCTGTTGTACCCGGCGCAGCGCATCCTGGCCGTTATGGCAGACAAGCACGCTAAAGACGTGCTCGCTCAGCACGTCCTGAAGCAGTTCGCAGACTGCCGTATCGTCATCAACCACCAGAATCGCCGGTTTCATCGTATGCTTCCGTCAGGGGATTATGTTAAGTCTGAACTATTCTGCCGTCGGCTCCAGTCAAAAGGTTTTTTCAGTGACGGAAATTCAACCCATGTCACATCCGCCGCCCTGTCGACACGTCAATTTTGACGATTGGCTGCTTTTTGTCAGGGTTTTCACCCCGAATGGGCCGTAAAGTCAGGGGATACCCATACAAAAAACATGGCATAGAAGCTGCATAGTGGGTGCGAACGATTCGATTAACTGGAGCAGACTGATGAAAAAAGTCGTCACGGTTTGCCCTTATTGTGCCTCAGGTTGCAAGATCCACCTGGTGGTCGATAACGGCAAAATCGTCCGGGCGGAGGCCGCACAGGGGAAAACCAACCAGGGCACGCTGTGCCTGAAAGGTTACTACGGCTGGGATTTTATTAACGATACCCAAATCCTTACCCCGCGCCTGAAAACCCCGATGATCCGCCGCGAGCGCGGCGGCAAGCTGGAAGCCGTCTCCTGGAACGAGGCGCTGGATTACGTCGCCACGCGGCTTAGCGCCATCAAAGCGAAGTATGGCCCGGATGCCATTCAGACCACCGGCTCTTCCCGCGGGACGGGAAATGAAACCAACTATGTGATGCAAAAATTCGCGCGCGCCGTTATTGGTACCAATAACGTCGACTGCTGCGCTCGCGTCTGACACGGCCCATCGGTTGCAGGTCTGCACCAGTCGGTCGGTAACGGCGCAATGAGTAATGCCATCAACGAGATAGATAACACCGATCTCGTCTTCATCTTTGGTTATAACCCGGCGGATTCTCACCCTATCGTCGCGAACCACGTTATTCGCGCTAAACAGAATGGGGCGAAAATCATCGTCTGCGATCCGCGCAAAATTGAAACCGCGCGCATTGCGGATATGCACATCGCATTGAAAAACGGCTCGAACATCGCGCTGCTGAACGCAATGGGCCACGTCATCATTGAGGAGAACCTGTACGACCAGGCGTTTGTCGCGACCCGTACGGAAGGCTTTGAAGAGTATCGGAAAATTGTCGAAGGCTATACGCCGGAGTCGGTCGAAGCGATAACCGGCGTCAGCGCGCAGGAGATCCGCCAGGCGGCCCGGATGTATGCCGGGGCGAAAACCGCCGCCATCCTGTGGGGCATGGGCGTGACCCAGTTCTACCAGGGCGTGGAAACCGTGCGCTCGCTGACCAGCCTCGCGATGCTGACCGGCAATCTGGGTAAAGCGCACGTTGGCGTCAACCCGGTGCGCGGTCAGAATAACGTGCAGGGCGCCTGCGATATGGGCGCGCTGCCGGATACCTATCCTGGCTACCAGTACGTGAAAGAAGAGGCGAACCGCGAGAAATTCGCGAAAGCCTGGGGCGTGGAAAGCCTGCCGGAGCATACCGGGTATCGCATCAGCGAGCTGCCGCACCGCGCGGCGCATGGCGAAGTGCGTGCGGCCTACATCATGGGTGAAGATCCGCTGCAGACCGACGCCGAGCTGTCGGCAGTGCGTAAAGGGTTTGAGGAGCTGGAGCTGGTGATTGTCCAGGATATTTTCATGACCAAAACCGCGGCGGCGGCGGATGTCATTCTACCGTCGACCTCCTGGGGCGAGCATGAAGGCGTCTACACCGCGGCCGACCGCGGCTTCCAGCGCTTCTTCAAAGCGGTCGAGCCGAAGTGGGATCTGAAAACGGACTGGCAGATCATCAGCGAAATCGCCACCCGTATGGGCTACCCGATGCACTACAACAACACCCAGGAGATCTGGGACGAGTTGCGCAGCCTGTGTCCGGACTTCTACGGCGCCACCTATGAAAAAATGGGTGAGCTGGGCTACATCCAGTGGCCGTGCCGCGATGAGTCGGAGGCCGATCAGGGCACCTCCTATCTCTTTAAAGAGAAGTTCGACACCCCGAACGGGCTGGCGCAATTCTTCACCTGCGACTGGGTCGCGCCGATCGATAAACTCACCGACGAGTATCCGATGGTGCTCTCCACCGTGCGTGAAGTGGGCCACTACTCCTGTCGTTCGATGACCGGCAACTGCGCCGCGCTGGCCGCGCTGGCGGACGAACCGGGCTATGCGCAAATCAACACCGCCGACGCCGCACGGCTTGGCATTGAGGATGAAGCGCTGGTGTGGGTGAACTCGCGCAAAGGGCGGATCATCACCCGTGCGCAGGTCAGCGATCGTCCGAACAAAGGGGCGGTCTATATGACCTACCAGTGGTGGATTGGTGCCTGTAACGAGCTGGTGACGGAGAACTTAAGCCCGATAACCAAAACGCCGGAGTACAAATACTGCGCCGTGCGCATCGAGCCGATCGCCGATCAGCGCGCCGCCGAGCAGTATGTGATCGACGAATATAACAAGCTGAAAACCCGGCTGCGCGAAAGCGCGATGGGCTGATAGCCGCGTTTGTCGAAGTCAAAGCGGAGTGATCTTCACTCCGCTTTTTTATTTATCTTCCGTTAGTCACGCCACGAGTGGGCAGCGCCGCAACCAACTTCCTGAAAAATCATTGTTATTAACGAACTGAAACACAGTTCTTCTGTCATCTGCTGGCATGTTTACCTATAACTAACAGGTAAATGTGCTCATTGATGATTGCCGCGAAACCCCATGCCTCCTGTTAAAAAACACCGTAGAGAAGATCACCCCAGTTCCTCATTTAACCTGAACAGGTATCACCTGCTTTCTCTTGTGATTCTGGTGTTTTTAGCACTCCTGCTGGCCCGCGTTGCCGACCTGCAACTGCTCAATCACCCGATGCTGGAGCATGAAGCCGATCAGCGTTCATTACGCACCATTGCGCTACCGACCAACCGCGGCACGCTGGTGGATCGTGACGGCCAGGCGTTAGCCCTGAGTGTTCCCTCGCGCGACATCATTGCCGATCCGAAACGCATTCTCGAAGCGAATCCGGATTTTACCAGCCCGAAGTGGGCTTACCTCGCTGCAGCACTCAATGTCAGCCCGCAAGCCCTGCGGGCGCAGCTTACAGCGAATCCCACGAAGCACTTCCTCTACCTGGGCCGAAAAATCGAACTGGGTATCGCCAAAGATATTGCCGCGCTGCATCTGAAAGGGATCACGACCGAATATGACGACAGCCGCTTTTATCCTATGGGAGAAGCTGCCGCGCCGCTTTTAGGCATCGTGGGCGCCGATAACACGGGGCTGAATGGGCTGGAGAAAAGTTATAACACCATTCTTGAAGGCAAACCGGGCCAGGAAGAGTACCGCCAGGACGGTGACGGCCACCTGATTTCCGTGGTCAATTACGAACCGCCGCAGCAACCGCCAACCGTTCAGCTCAGCATCGACAAGTTCGATCAATACACGCTTTACAGCGCATTACGTGATGGCGTACTGCTCAACAAGGCGGATTCAGGTGCGGCTGTGCTGGTGAAAATCGACACCGGCGAGATTCTGGGAATGGCGTCTTACCCTTCGTTTAATCCCAACAATTACGAAAGCGCCACCCCGATGCAAATGCGCAACACGGCCATTAACGATAGCTATGAACCGGGTTCAACCGTGAAGCCGCTGGTGGTTCTCGAAGGGCTGGAGCGCCATTTGATTCAACCGAACTCGGTTCTTGATACCTCGCCTTACGTCGTAAACGGGCATTTGATACGGGATGTCGGGCACTGGCCGCGCCTGACGATAACCGGCATTTTGCAGAAATCGAGCGATACGGGCGCGTCCCACATTGCGCTTGCCATGCCTGCGCAGGCGCTGGTGAATACCTACCAGGCGTTTGGCCTCGGCAAACCTACCGGGCTGGGCTTAACGGGCGAGAGTGTGGGTTACTTTCCCTTACACCGCCAGCGCTGGGCCGATATTGAACGCGCAACGTTCTCTTTTGGCTACGGCCTGCGCGTAACGCCGCTGCAGATTGCACGGGAATATGCGACGCTGGGCTCGTTCGGTATCTATCGTCCTCTTTCCATCACCAAAGTCACGCCGCCGGTGATGGGCGTCAGAGTGGCGAATCCGGCCACCGCGAAAACCGTCGTGTATATGATGGAAAGCGATGTTTTACCCGGCGGCTCAGGTTTACGCGCGGCGGTACCGGGCTATCAGCTTGCCACCAAAACCGGTACGGCGGAAAAAATGGGTACCGACGGGAAGTACGATGGCGGCTACGTCAACTACACCGCAGGCGTTGCCCCAGCCAGCCACCCGGAAGTGGCGCTGGTGGTGATGGTTAACCATCCGACAGTGGGCGATCACTTTGGTGGCTCGGTCGCAGCGCCGATTTTCGGCAAAATCATCGGCCCGGTACTGAAACATATGAACATCGCGCCTGATGCCATCAGCAATAAACCCTCCGTAAATGCATCCTGATGCCGGGAGGCTCACGCCGCATGGGGATGTTGATGGCGGTGTCACGATGGGGCGTAATGTCTGACAGGTGTGGCAAACCGCCCGGTAGTGTAATGTCATCAACAGAATCCCCTGATAATGAGAGCGCAGGTGTTGAACTCCACGGAAGCAGAATTACCGGTCAGCCAGCAGAACCACAACATTGCGCGTCTCGCGACAGCACAGGCGCTGGCTGGCGCTAACTCGGTCGTCTTTTACGCCACCGGCGCGATAGTCGGTAATACCCTCGCGCCGAGCAGCACGCTGGCAACACTGCCCGTCACAGTTTTTGTTCTGGGGATGGCGGCCTGCATTCTGCCGTTTGGCGCGCTGGCTCGCCGTCGGGGCAGACGGGCTGCCTTTATGACCGGCACTGGCGCAGGCGTGTTGACCGGGCTGCTGGCCTCGCTGGCGGTCGTGCTCGGTTCCTTTTCCCTGTTCTGCCTGGCGGCTTTTTTCGGCGGCGCGTACGCGGCTGTTGCGCTCTCGTTTCGCTTTGCTGCCACCGATGGCGTGGGCAGCGAACGACGGGCGCACGCGTTATCGCTGGTGATGGGCGGCGGCGTCGTAGCGGGCGTACTTGGCCCGATGCTGGTCACCGGCACCATGAATGCCTTGCCGGAGCATACTTTTGCCGTTACCTTTCTCGCGCAGGCAGCGGTCGCGGCGCTTGCCGCAACGGTACTGCTCGGCGTCAAATCCCCTGCCGTTGTCGCTCACGCGCAGCACGGCGGCCGCCCACTTCATGAAATAGCCCGCCTGCCGGGCTTTCGTCGCACCGTGTTTGGCGGCGCGGTGGCCTATATGGTGATGAACTTCCTGATGACTGCCGCGCCGCTGTCGATGCATCAGCACGGCCTTTCTCAGCAGGCAGCGAATCTGGGCATTCAGTGGCATGTGATTGCGATGTACGGGCCGGGCTTTTTTACCGGCAAACTGATTCAGCGCTTTGGCGCCAGCCGCATTGGCGCTGCGGGATTATTGATCACCGCCCTCTCCGTGCTCGCCGGTCTGCTCGGTACTGACATCCTGCATTACTGGCTGTCGCTGATCCTTCTTGGCATCGGCTGGAACTTTGGTTTTACCGGCGCTTCGGCGAAGATCATTGAGTTTCACCGCCCGGAAGAGAAAACCCGCGTCCAGTCACTGAATGACTTTATTGTCTTTGGCGTGATGATTGTCGGCTCTTTCTCCTCCGGCGCACTACTTAATGCCTTCGGCTGGAATGCGGTGCTGTGGGGATCGCTGGTGCCGGTGGTGGCGGGTTTTCTGGCGATGATGGGCAAAAGCCACACGGTAAAGGGATAAAAAAATCCCTCCGTGAAGGAGGGATTGAGCAGTTTACTGATCGGCTGTTTTATCAAAATGGCCCAGCACCTCGCGTTCATACGCCAGCGCCTTTTTGCGGTCGAATTTGTGTTCCCACTTGGCGATAACCAGCACCGCCAGCGCATTCCCCACCACGTTCAGCGCGGTACGCGCCATGTCGAGGATACGGTCCACACCGGCGATAAAGGCCAGACCTTCCAGCGGAATACCGACGCTGCCCAGCGTCGCCAGCAGCACCACGAAGGAGACGCCCGGAACGCCTGCGATACCTTTCGAGGTCACCATCAGCGTCAGCACCAGGATGATCTCCTGCCACAGCGACAGATCAATGCCGTACAGCTGGGCAATAAAGATAGCGGCGATACTCTGGTACAGCGTCGAACCATCCAGGTTAAAGGAGTAACCGGTCGGCACCACGAAGCTGGTGATCGACGCTGGCGCGCCGTAGGCTTCCATCTTCTCAATAATACGCGGCAGCACGCTCTCAGAGCTTGCCGTGGAGTAGGCCAGAATCAGCTCATCTTTCAGGATACGGATCAGGATCCAGATGCTCAGCCCGCACAGACGCGCCACGATGCCCAGCACCACCAGCGCAAAGAACAGGATCGCGAAGTGCACCAGAATTACCAGCTTCGCCAGCGGCCAGAGGGAGGCAAAACCGAAGTTCGCCACGGTGACGGCGATAAGCGCAAACACCCCTACCGGCGCGTAACGCATCACCATGTGGGTCACTTTAAACATGGTCTCGGAGATAGAGCGGAACACAGTTACCAGCGGTTCGCGGTGCGTCGCGGGCAGAGAGGAGAGCCCCAGACCAAACAGGACCGAGAAGAAGATAATAGGCAACATCTCGCCCTTCGCCATCGAGGCCACGATGTTGGTCGGTACCAGAGAAAGGATAGTGCCCATCAGGCCGTGCGCATGGCTCTGCACGTCAGCGGTTGTACTTTGGTATTTCGAAATATCCACCGTAGCCAACTGCGACATATCAATCCCGGAACCCGGCTGGAACACGTTCGCCAGGGTGATACCGAGAATGATCGCAACCGTAGTGATCACTTCGAAATAGATAATGGTTTTCGCACCAATACGGCCTAGCTGCTTCGCATCGCCGACGCCCGCAATACCGACCACCAGCGTCGAGATCACAATCGGCACCACAATCATCTTGATCAGATGAATAAAGATATCGCCCGCCGGAGAAAGGAGGTTCGCAATCAGCCATTCGCGGCTGTCGCTGTGATAGTGGAGGTAACTGCCCAGCAAGATGCCCAGCACAAGGGCGAGTAAAATCTGCCAGGCCAGGCTGACTTTAACGTTTTTCATAACAACAGACTTCCTCAATGAAGCGCCTTATTCACTCAAACTGCATGAATATGGAGACATACTGAAAGGGTATGATTTGTGTTGCGCGGTATTGCGGGGTTTTTTAACGCGGAGTATGAGTATCATTTGCGGGGCCTGTTACGCGCAAGCCTATACCGGGAGGGGGTTTGACTGATTTTTTAGCTAAAAGCCGTCTTTTATTTCAGTTATTAACAATAAGTATTTGTTATACAAAAAATTTCAATCTGCTGAATTCCAATATTTCCGTCAGCATAAATTATTTTCCTTCAAAATTGGTTCATTTGCGCATTTTTTAAGCATTAGAAATGTCTCAGAGGTCGCTCCGTAGCGGAAATTTCGTCTGCTATTTGTCATTAACGCAGTGAATAGTACCTGATAAAAATAATTATGACGCTATTGGTTCCGCAATGTATTTTCAGCAGGTTGCCATAGCGCATTATTCTGCAACGCTATTAAGTGTAATCGAACCGTCACATTCCATAACCTGCTGTTATGAGTCATTTTTCTTCTTCCTGCCGCTATTTTTCATTTCTGCATTACACCAGCGCATTTATTTTGCTGCTTTTTTACTGAATCTCATCAATGCGTGATCTGTAGCCCAAATAATAAACAAAGCTTGTAAAGGCCCTACAATTAACGTTTTTGCGACATATTATTAACATCTTACAAGGAGAAAAAAAGCCATGAGCCAAATACACAAACACGACATTCCCGCAAATATTGCGGACCGTTGCCTGATCAACCCGGAGCAGTACCACGAGAAATATCAGCAATCTATCACCGCCCCGGACACCTTCTGGGGTGAGCAGGGCCATATCCTGGACTGGATCAAACCTTATCAGAAGGTGAAAAACACCTCCTTTGCGCCCGGCAATGTCTCCATTAAATGGTATGAAGATGGCACGCTGAACCTGGCGGCCAACTGCCTTGATCGCCACCTTGCCGAACGCGGCGACCAGACGGCCATTATCTGGGAAGGCGATGACGCCTGCCAGAGCAAAAAAATCACCTACCGCGAGCTGCACCGCGACGTGTGCCGCTTTGCCAACGTGCTGCTGGATCACGGCATTAAAAAAGGCGACGTGGTCGCGATCTACATGCCGATGGTGCCGGAAGCGGCGGTCGCCATGCTGGCCTGCGCCCGTATCGGCGCGGTGCACTCGGTGATTTTCGGCGGCTTCTCGCCGGAAGCGGTTGCCGGACGCATTGTCGATTCCAGTTCCAAACTGGTGATCACCGCCGACGAAGGCGTGCGCGCCGGACGCAATATCCCGCTGAAGAAAAACGTCGACGAAGCGCTGAAAAACCCGAACGTCAACAGCGTTGAGCAACGTCGTGGTCCTGAAACGTACCGGCGGCAAAATCGACTGGAACGAAGGCCGCGACCTGTGGTGGAACGAGCTGATCGAAAAAGCCAGCGACCAGCATCAGCCGGTGGAAGATGAACGCCGAAGATCCGCTCTTCATCCTCTATACCTCCGGCTCGACCGGCAAACCGAAAGGCGTGCTGCACACCACCGGCGGCTATCTGGTCTACGCGGCGACGACCTTCAAATACGTCTTCGACTACCATCCGGGCGACATCTACTGGTGTACCGCCGACGTGGGCTGGGTCACCGGCCACAGCTATCTGCTCTACGGCCCGCTGGCCTGCGGCGCCACCACGCTGATGTTTGAAGGCGTGCCCAACTGGCCGACCCCGGCGCGCATGTGCCAGGTGGTCGACAAGCACCAGGTCAATATTCTCTACACCGCGCCGACGGCGATCCGCGCACTGATGGCGGAAGGCGACAAAGCCATCGAAGGCACCGACCGCTCTTCGCTGCGCATCCTCGGTTCCGTGGGCGAGCCGATCAACCCGGAAGCCTGGGAGTGGTACTGGAAGAAGATCGGCAACGGGAAATGCCCGGTCATGGACACCTGGTGGCAGACCGAAACCGGCGGCTTCATGATCACCCCGCTGCCGGGCGCCACGCGCCTGAAAGCCGGCTCGGCAACCCGTCCGTTCTTCGGCGTGCAGCCGGCGCTGGTGGATAACGAAGGCAACCCGCTGGAAGGCGCCACCGAAGGCAACCTGGTGATCACCGACTCCTGGCCGGGCCAGGCGCGTACCCTGTTTGGCGATCACGATCGCTTCGAGCAGACCTACTTCTCGACCTTCAAAAACATGTACTTCAGCGGCGACGGCGCGCGCCGTGACGAAGACGGCTATTACTGGATCACCGGCCGCGTGGACGACGTGCTGAACGTCTCCGGCCACCGTCTGGGCACCGCGGAGATTGAATCGGCGCTGGTGTCGCATCCGAAAATCGCCGAAGCCGCCGTTGTGGGTATTCCGCACAACATCAAAGGCCAGGCGATTTACGCCTATGTCACGCTGAATCACGGCGAAGAACCGTCGCCGGAACTCTACACCGAAGTGCGCAACTGGGTGCGTAAAGAGATTGGCCCGCTGGCCACGCCGGACGTGCTGCACTGGACCGACTCGCTGCCGAAAACCCGCTCCGGCAAAATCATGCGTCGTATCCTGCGCAAAATCGCGGCGGGCGACACCAGCAACCTCGGCGATACCTCAACGCTCGCGGATCCTGGCGTGGTGGAAAAACTGCTCGAAGAGAAGCAGGCCATCGCCATGCCATCGTAAGAATCGTAACACCCTGCCGGATAAGGCGTCAGCCACTATCCGGCTGACAAACAAAACCATAACGCTCTCCTTATAAGGAGAGGAAACAATCACCTCACCCTACAGTTCCCAATGGATTTCGTGTTGCAGGAAGGCGGCAAACGCACACATCCCCAGGCGCATAGATAACTGTGTGACTGGGGTGGGCATGTGCGGCCAACGAACCTGCGGCGCGAAAGACTACGGGGAGACCTCTGGAGAATTCTGTGATGAATAACCATATTTGTCAGCAGATAGAGAATAGTGCGCATTTCAGGGAGCTCGTCGATAAGACGGCAACGGTTTGCCTTCACCCTTTCCATCATCATGCTGATTATCTACGTCGGCTTTATTCTGCTGATCGCCTTTGCGCCGCACTGGCTGGGCACCCCGCTGCACGAGGGCACCAGCGTGACGCGCGGCATCCCGATTGGCATTGGCGTGATTGTGATTTCGTTTGTGCTGACCGGCGTCTACGTCTGGCGCGCGAACGGTGAGTTCGATCGTCTTAACAAAGCCGTGCTAAGCAAGAGGTAAAAGCATCATGAAGCGAGTCCTGACGGCGCTGGCCGCCACACTTCCTTTCACGGCCCACGCGGCGGATGCCATTACCGGCGAGGTACAGCGCCAGCCAACCAACTGGCAGGCGATTATCATGTTCCTGATTTTCGTGGCGCTGACCCTGTACATCACGTACTGGGCGTCGAAACGCGTGCGCTCGCGTAACGACTACTACACCGCAGGCGGCAACATTACCGGCTTCCAGAACGGCCTGGCGATTGCCGGCGACTTTATGTCGGCGGCCTCCTTCCTCGGGATTTCCGCGCTGGTCTACACCTCCGGCTATGACGGCCTGATCTACTCCCTCGGCTTCCTCGTCGGCTGGCCGATCATCCTGTTCCTGATCGCCGAACGCCTGCGCAACCTGGGCAAGCTACACCTTCGCCGACGTGGCCTCCTACCGCCTGAAGCAGGGGCCGATCCGCACCCTCTCCGCCTGCGGCTCGCTGGTGGTGGTGGCGCTGTACCTGATCGCGCAGATGGTGGGCGCCGGCAAGCTGATCGAGCTGCTGTTCGGCCTGAACTACCACGTCGCGGTGGTGCTGGTGGGCGTGCTGATGGTGCTGTACGTGCTGTTCGGCGGCATGCTGGCCACCACCTGGGTGCAGATCATCAAGGCCGTGCTGCTGCTGTTCGGCGCCAGCTTTATGGCCTTTATGGTGATGAAGCACGTCGGCTTCAGCTTCAATAACCTGTTCACCGAAGCCATGGCGGTGCACCCGAAAGGCGAGGCCATCATGAGCCCGGGCGGGCTGGTGAAAGATCCGATCTCCGCCCTCTCGCTGGGCCTGGGCCTGATGTTCGGCACCGCCGGTCTGCCGCACATCCTGATGCGCTTCTTCACCGTCAGCGATGCGCGGGAAGCGCGCAAGAGCGTGTTCTACGCCACCGGTTTCATGGGCTACTTCTACATCCTGACCTTTATCATCGGCTTTGGCGCGATCCTGCTGGTCGGCGCCAACCCGGCGTTTAAAGACGCCGCCGGCGCGCTGATTGGCGGCAACAACATGGCGGCGGTGCACCTGGCCGACGCGGTGGGCGGCAACCTGTTCCTCGGCTTTATCTCCGCCGTGGCCTTCGCCACCATCCTGGCGGTGGTCGCCGGGCTGACGCTGGCCGGCGCCTCGGCGGTCTCGCACGACCTCTACGCCAGCGTGTTCCGCAAAGGCGCGACCGAGCGCGAGGAGCTGAAGGTCTCCAAAATCACCGTGCTGGTGCTCGGCGTGGTGGCCATCGTGCTGGGCATTCTGTTCGAGAAGCAGAACATCGCCTTTATGGTCGGCCTGGCCTTCTCCATCGCCGCCAGCTGCAACTTCCCGATGCTGCTGCTCTCCATGTACTGGTCGAAACTGACCACCCGCGGCGCGATGATCGGCGGCTGGCTGGGCCTGCTGACGGCGGTGATCCTGATGATCCTCGGCCCGACCATCTGGGTGCAGATCCTCGGCCACGCCAACGCCATCTTCCCGTATGAGTACCCGGCGCTGTTCTCGATTGCCGTGGCCTTTATCGGTATCTGGTTCTTCTCCGCCACCGACAATTCACCGGAGCGGGCAAGCTGGAGCGCGAGCAATTCCGCGCCCAGTTTATTCGCTCGCAAACCGGTCTTGGCGTTGAGCAGGGCCGCGCGCATTAATCCCCCTGCCCCGGCCAGCCATGGCCGGGGATCATATTGGTTTCGCCGACGCCACCCGTAATCCAGGTTGCACCGACACATCCATAAAAGCGCCGGAATTCGGCCTTCCCCCGAAAAACAAAGCATGCCGCTGTCGAGGCAGCCAGCGGCAATGCAACAATAGAAGATAACGTTCAGGTTTTTAATCCTGAAAAAGCATTGTACGTATCAATTATAAATCGGTGGAAAATCTATTCTGTTATTAACGAGATCCAGTCGCTGGGTATATCCGTAAAAAATGTGGCTTCCTGCGTGACGGTTCTTGTTCCTACAATAACGTATTGACTTAAATCCGGGTTAACATCCGTTAAAATATAGTACGGTTTGCGCCCGGACATACTCCCCTGATTTTCCAGCTGCGCGCCCACACTGCCATCGGTTTTAAATTCAAAATACAGCGCATTAGCCGGAACGGTGATTTTATATTTATAAGTACCATAGGAGGCGCCATCGAGAATACATGAGGCGGAGACGGAATCGCCTTTTGCATTACTGATAATATAACCTCCAATATCCGCAAGGCTTTTATAATTATTGTCTTTAATAATCTTTTGAATATAGGCAATCGCCTGGCCTGGCGTTCGCCCTCTGCACGACACTATTTGTGGCTGGAATCCCGTTTTCTGGATTTCGGCAAGCTCCCGTTTATCCCCACGATAATAAACAGATGACATATCTTTATCTCCTCATGGCAATGACACTCCCGCAACAGAATGCGTTTCTGTCATTAGGGTTGTAATACGAACGTTTTACACATCAAGGGTGTTAGTGATTTTTTATTTGCACAGCAAATCGGTTTATTAAGAGGAAATAAGCGGAACACGCCGATTTACGCTGTATAACCAACCGGTTCATCAAGCAAATAACAGTTTTAAAAGTAACAGCATCAATAAGAAAAGAAATCAGGCTTTTGGCGTAGACCTTTTATCCTGATGAACAGCACGCGGATGTAAACAGGTCATCGTGTTTAACGCGATAACATGGCGGTAATTAAGGGAATTTACCGGAAAGAGCCAGTATAGGGCAGCGAATACTATCCCGGGGACATCCTGAACAGAGGCTTCGAGCCTGAGTCGGCCCATGTTCTTTTTCCCGTCAGCGCATGTGCGGCAAAACAATGATGCTCCATCTCTTTCTGTTCTATTATGGGATATTATCAAACTATCTCTTTGTAACAGGCGGCATCGGCAATGGCTTTGATCCCAAAAAACTACGCGCGGCTGGAAAGCGGCTACCGTGAGAAAGCACTAAAAATCTACCCGTGGGTGTGTGGACGCTGTTCGCGGGAGTTTGTTTATTCAAACCTGCGTGAATTGACGGTTCACCATATCGATCATGACCATACCAATAACCCGGAAGATGGCAGCAACTGGGAGCTATTGTGTCTGTATTGCCATGACCACGAACACTCAAAATACACGGAAGCGGATCAGTACGGCACCACCGTTGTGGCGGGGGAAGATGCACAAAATGATGTCGGTGCAGCAACCTATAATCCGTTTGCCGATTTGAAGTCGATGCTTAACAAGAAGAAATAGTGCCAGCAGCGTCTCCTTCGGCAAAAAACGGTCGGTGTGCGGCACTTCGTCTGCTTGCAGATTGAATCCAGCCGGTTCCTTGCTCATGACATAAGTTTGCAAAAAATTACCAAAACTGGCAGTTGATTGTTATTTGTATGACTTTTAATATTCACTCGCAACTTATTGATTAAATTTGCCTTAGGGATATAAAAATGAAAAAAAGTAGTGTTGCAGTGATGATGATGGCCGCGTTTTCAGGAGCAGTTTATGCAGGACCGGCGCAATTTACGCCGGATTTTTCCCCGGAGAGTTTAACGGTTTCAGCCTCGGGTGGGATGCTGAGCGGGAAATCCCATGAGATGGTTTACGACGAAGTCACTGGGCGTAAAATCAGCCAACTCGACTGGAAACTCAAAAATGTCGCCATTCTGAAAGGCGATATTTCCTGGGATGCATACTCGTTTCTGACACTGAACGCCCGCGGCTGGACATCTATGGCATCTGGCTCCGGTCATATGGATGATTATGACTGGTTGAACGACAAGCAATCCGCATGGACAGACCACTCATCCCATCCAGCTACGCATGTTAATTATGCCAATGAATACGATCTCAATGTCAAAGGCTGGATATTCCAGGGCGAGAACTATAAAGCGGGTGTAACGGCAGGTTATCAGGAAACGCGTTTCAGCTGGACCGCTACCGGTGGTTCTTACAATTACGATAACGGGACAAATATCGGGAATTTCCCGGCCGGTGAACGTGGTATTGGTTATAGCCAGCGTTTCTCTATGCCATACATTGGCCTTGCTGGCCAGTATCGTATTAATGACTTTGAATTTAACGCGCTGTTTAAATTCAGTGATTGGGTCCGTGCTCATGATAACGACGAGCACTATATGCGCGACTTGACTTTCCGTGAGAAAACGTCAAGTTCACGCTATTACGGTGCATCAATTGATGCCGGATATTACGTCACACCGCAGGCCAAAGTTTTTGCTGAATTCGCCTATAGCCGTTTTGAAGAAGGCAAAGGCGGTACGCAAATTATTGATACCAACAGTGGCGAATCAGCATCTATTGGCGGAGATGCTGCCGGCATTTCTAACAATAACTATACCGTTACAGCCGGTCTGCAATATCGCTTCTGAAGCAGCGCAACGCGTATATCTTTAAAAAATACCGGGCCCCTGACGGGGCCTTTTTCATTAAAGGTGCCCGAATAAAGGGGGCAGCCCCATTGATTAATTTCTTATATTAGAAATGTCTATTCCCGGCACGAAGTGGGCCAGTACAGAGTTGCTATAAGCGAACAGCGGAAGCACCCTGGTATTCTAATAACCGACAGAGGCATTACTAACATGATCAACCTCGCCAAGGGAATCATCCAGTGTATTCGTGCAACCTGGATGCTACTGAACGCGTGGCTGTTACCTCCTGCCTTACCAATTACGGCTTCATGACGGCAGAGATTTGGTGAATAAGTTGATCGCGAGCCCGTATGCCAGCATTGGGCGAAAGCGCCTGTTCATCCTGAATCAGTTTAGCAAAAACGATTTTTTGGGTTCCTTTTGTTGCCCAGCCGACATACCAGCCATAGGCATTATTTGGATCGTATTTATTGTCCTGTCCCGGCGAACCTGTACCCGTCTTGCCGTGAATAATCCAGCCCTCAGGGCTGACATCATACCGGGTGATGTTATCCGTCATTTCGTACGCAATACTCTTCAATGGCAACTGACGGTTGACCACTTTCCTTAAAAAGGCGATTTGCTGAACAGGCGATACCTGTAATGATGACATCACCCATACGCCCTTTTGACCCGGTGCGCTGACATCAACGGCAGAAACATCTTTATTGCCGTAATCAAAAGCCCTCACATAGCGTTCAAATGTCTGTTGCCCGAGCTTTCCCACAACCTGTTGTGAATACCAGAAAACAGAATATTTTAACCACGCGGTTGGATCGATTTTTTTCTTCCAGTTGTCACCGCCCCAGTCCGGGTATCCTGCTTTGTAGTCCCAGGCAGGTTCACTTTCGTTTTTTAATACTCCGGCATCAAACCCCATCAGGCTTATCGCTATTTTAAACGTTGAAGCGGGGATCACTTGTTTATTGCATTCCTGACCCTCCTGCAAAATGACTTTTCCTGATTCGGCCGCAACGATCAGTGTACATAAGTCTTTGGAGAATGCATTTTGGGCGCAGAGAATAGAAATTAATGAGGCAATCACAGCTATATTATTTTTCATTGTTTTCCGGTGAAGTCTGGACGTTACTTAAAATGAACTTTATTTCTTTTCAAAAGAACAATCCCTGCAATAGTCGCTATTCAGCAGCGCATAAAGATACTCATCCCCCCACTCTCCTTTAAAAAAAATATTCTGCCGATAATGTGCTTCGCGGCGGAAACCAAGTTTTTCCAGTAAATTCACGGCACGTGTATTACGGGTGTCAACAACAGCAGTAAGCCGGTGCTTTGCAAAAGCATTAAAAAGCACCGCGATGAGGGCACGCATTGCCTCGCTGGCATATCCCTGCTTCTGATACCCCACATCAAAGGTCATGCCCAGTTCAGCCTGTCTTCCCTCATCAAAAAAATGGATACCGATGTCCCCTATTAGTACCCCATCTTCCCGCCGTTCAACAGCAAGCTGATACCAGGTTTCATCGCTGTTGAACGCCAGCGAATGCTGCTGTGCGTATAATTTCTCAGCATCCTGCAAAGTATAATGCTCCCAGCTCTGGAAACGGGCGACGTCAGGCTTGTCGCGGTAGCGTGCAAGCTGCGGTAGATCGGTTGGTTTCAACTTGCGTAATAATAATTGTTGAGTTTGTAGCGGCAACGCCAGTGCCATATTTTCTCCCTTATCGACTGTTATTTATTGGCTGGAACTTATTCGGCAACGTTAAACAATGATGTCGATACATTGAAAATGTACCTCGCACGCATATCAGTAATTAAACGCCAAGCTAACGGAAAGCCCGTATTGCTTCAAGCCCGACACGTTGCCCGAATGAAAGTTCTAAGGTATTCCCGTCAGGGTCTGCAAAAAAAACATAATAGCCGACCGGATCACCCAGATATTCCGGTGCTTTCCTTAATACACCGTCAGCGATTGCCATAGCGGTTTTACGATCAATTTCTTCGCGAGTTGCGCAGGCAACGCCAAGGTGACCAAAATTACCCAGCGGTGTATCAGTGATGTTATCCGCCTGTACCAGCACCAGCGCAAATGGGCGCGTATGATCGCTTAACCACGCAACCTTGCGGGCATCCGGGACGCCGGGTTCGCGCATATGTATAACTTCCATACCGGCATAGCGGCGATAGAAAGCAATACTTTTGTCCAAATCCCTGACCATAAATGCAACATGTGTGAATCCCACATCAATATCTTTCATACCCAGAATAACTCCTTATTAGCTCGTGGCTGGCATCATAAAAGCTCAAGTTAACTTTGGGTCAACAGGCGAGTTAAACTATAAGACCACTAATATTTGTAGTGGCGCAGGACGTCAGGTTCTGAGCTCTGCATGTCCGGTTTCTGCAACAGGAAATGTAGGTACATACCCTGAGTCACGACTCCCGTGGCGCATATTAATAACGTTGACGTCGCGGCAGGAAAAACGATTTAATTTCAGGTCGGTTTTCAGGAAAACTCAATGATGCGTGACCATCTCCCTTCCCTTAACGCCCTGAGGGCGTTTGAATCCGTTGCCAGGCATCTCAGCATGACCCGTGCCGGCCAGGAATTGCACGTCACGCCTGGGGCTATCAGCCTGCACATCAGGGAACTCGAACGGCAACTCGGACTTGCGCTCTTTCTGCGCAAAGGACGCGGACTGGTGCTCACAGCCGCCGGTGAGTCCTACTATTCTTCGATAAATTCGGCGTTTAGCCTGATGCGCGAAGCCACCAAATCTCTCGTGCAAGAGATGCAGGGAAATACCATAACACTGGCGTGCACGACAGGCTTTGCCACGCACTGGTTGCTTCCGCGGCTTCCTGATTTTGAGCGCGACTGCCCGGAAATTGATCTGCGTATCAGTGCCACTTCCCGCATTCAGTCCTTCATTACAGAGGGTATTGATATGGCAGTCCGACATGGCGATGGCCGCTGTGAGGACGCCGTCAGTGAAAAACTGATTGATGACGACTATATCGTGGTATGCACACCGACTGTGGCGAGGCTGTTGGGCGAACCACCTGCGCTTTCAGCGCTCAGTCGTGTAACGCTTCTGCATGATATGCACCGTGAGGACTGGGGCCGCTGGCTCGCTGAAGCGGGCGTCAGCCATGTGGATCCCCGTAAGGGGCCGCTTTACACCGATGGCAGCGGGGCCTGGCTTGCCATGCTGGCCGGAAGAGGCATGGCGCTGATGCGACGGGGGTTCGTTCAGGAAAACATTTTATCAGGTGAAGTGGTTTCACCCTTCATGAACACACTGAATACCGGACAGGCATATTGGCTCATTTATCCCCCTGAAGCGCTCATGCGTCCTGCCATAGTGAAAGTGAGAACATGGTTAATGCAGCAGAGCGCAAAACAAACAATCGCAGGAGCTCACCGCTAAACAATTAGCCGTGATGGTGATTTTATGTATAGCTGCGCGGGGCGACCGTAGAATATGAAATGGTTTCTTTTTAGCCACAGGCGCTTATTTTTGTTCATGAGCGGCTAAATCTGCGAGGCTGGCGCGAAGTTCGTTTTCAAGGAAAGCTGCACATATTCGGGTTTCAGCCGAAATGACGTTTGCTGGCGGATAAAGCAAACAGGCATTGAACGGCGGAACGACGTAGTCGGGTAAAACAGGCACAAGATTCCCCTGCGCAATATCTTGCCTGCAAACGGGAGATTGCAATACGCCGATGGCACTCCCTGCCAGAAGAAGAGTATGCAATGGCCGCCAGTGGCTGGCACTGAATGTTATCTTCACGGGCACACTGAGTAATGATTTGTCAGGAGCTATCAGGGCAACATGATTGTTCATAAACAAGCCCGCTACGCGTGCAAAGGCATGCCGGACAAGTTCAGCGGGCGAACCCGGCGTGCCATGGCGATGGAGATAAGCGGGAGAGGCGACCAGTAAACGCCCCACGCAGCCTAACTGACGGGCAATATAATACCCTTCCCCCATCTCCCCCAGACGCAATGAAATATCAACGCCTTCCGTAACCGGATCCGTCACAAGATCATTAAGTATCAGCTCTATTTGCAGATCGGGATGTTCAGCCTGAAGTTTTATCAGGGCTGGCATCAGCAACGCTTCTCCGGCCCCATAGGGCGCGGCGATACGCAGCGTTCCGTTAAGCGAATTTGTGGGATTGACGATTGCCAGTGCATGTTCTGCCGCAGCGACAGCATTTTTACTGCGTTCATAAAACAGAGTGCCGGAACTGGTGAGGGACATTCGACGCGTGTGACGTCGCAACAGGCGCGTACCAAGATGAGCTTCCAGACGCTCTATCCGTTCACTGACCGCCGGTTGTCCGATGCCGAGATCGCGGGCGGCGGCAGACATATTTCCCCGCTCGACCACCCGAATAAAAATGCGCATTGCCGCAAGGAGATCCATGCAGAGATTATATTGGTAAAACCGATAAATGATAGTGGCTGGCCATCTCTACCTGATGTTCGTGACGTCGCGGACAATACATTTCCTGTCGCTGTTCATGAAGTGACAGAGGCATAAATTCATTGAATTCCACAGGTAGAGATCAATGTCAGAAATAAAACTTTATATGCTGCAGTCGGGGTACCAGCGTTGCCAATATCATGACATCAGGATGAATCAGGGCAAGGGTGACAGCTACGTCATTCCCGTCCCCTGGTTTTTACTGACACATCCGCAGGGCAATACCGTTATTGACGGTGGCCTGGCTGTCGAAGGGTTGAACAATCCTCATGGCTACTGGGGAAATGCCGTTGAACACTATAAGCCCATCATGGATGCCGATCAGGGTTGCGCCAGTCAACTGACGAATCTGGGCATATCACCGGAATCCGTGCGTTATGTTTTACTCTCCCACCTCCACTCTGATCATACAGGGGCGATTGGTCGCTTTCCTGCGGCTACGCATATTGTGCAACGTCAGGAGTATGACTATGCCTTTTCACCGGACTGGTTTGCGGCCGGCGCGTATTGTCGGAAAGATTTTGATCGTGAAGGGTTGAAATGGCACTTCCTGAAAGGTCTGGCAACGGACGGTTTTGACCTGTACGACGATGGTGTTTTACAGGCCTTTTTCACACCCGGTCATACGCCAGGGCATCAGTCCTTCATCGTCTCACTTCCCAGCGGAAGGGCATTTACTCTTGCGATAGACGCCGCTTACACACTCGACCATTTTTACGATAAAGCCCTGCCCGGTTTGATGACTTCCGCCAGTGAAGCGGCACGTTCGGTCGCCAAACTCAGGGCGTTAACAGAAATGCACAATGCAGAGATTATCCCAGGCCACGATCCTGATATCTGGCCGCGTTATATCATGAAAACGGAGGGGTATAACTAACCCGACATACAGTACCATCAGAACCGGTAAGCGCCCTTATACTCGTTTTCCAATAAATTCAGTGAGACGCCGTTACAGAGAGCGCACTTCCATTGCCGAAATGAATTAAACTCATCGCATACAGAGTTCCAGGGAATCATTATGGACATCAGAACGCTGCGCTATTTTGTCGAGGTGGTACGCCAGCAAAGTTTCACCCGCGCGGCGGAGCGCCTGTTCGTCACCCAACCGACCATCAGCAAGATGCTGAAAAATCTTGAGGATGAACTCAACTGCACGTTGTTGATTCGCGATGGTCGCAAATTACTGCTGACCGATACCGGCCGCGTGGTGTTTGAACGCGGCATGGCGATCCTCGCCGAATTCCGGCAACTGGAAACGGAGCTTGGCGATATCAATCATCTGAACAAAGGCCTGTTGCGCCTCGGCATTCCGCCAATGGTGGGCATGCTGATGGCCGGGCCGATCAGCTTGTTTCGTCAGCGTTATCCCGGCGTCGAGCTGAAAATTGCCGAATTTGGCGGTCTGACGGTGCAGCATGCGGTAAGCAATAGCGAGCTGGATCTGGCGATGACCGCGCTGCCGGTTGAAGATGACAGCGGCTTAGCGACGATGCCGCTGTTCAGCTACCCAATGTGTGTACTGGTACCTCGCTCCGGCAACTGGCTGAAACACGAAGCGGTCGCGCCGGAAGAGTTAGGCGAGCACCCTTTGCTTATCTACAACGAAGATTTTGCCCTCAGCCGCCAGCTGATGCAGCTCTTTAATCAGCACGGCGTGAAGCCGCGCATCGCTGTGCGGAGCGGGCAGTGGGATTTTCTGGCAGCGATGGTGCAGGCGGGCGTCGGCATAGCCATTCTGCCGGAACCGATCTGCCAGCGGCTGGATAAACAAACCCTGCGCTGGCTTCCTTTGCAGAGCGATTTACGCTGGCAACTGGGGATGATTTGGCGCGAAGGCGTCTATCTTTCCCACAGTGCGCAGGCGTGGTTAAGCTGTTGTGAAGGGTTCTGGCTTGAGTCGGACGCTCCATCATTGCCCACGGGGAAAGCGTAACTCAGGCGGCGTTGCCCGGCACCCACGGCCCTTGCAGATTCACCTGCGGAAATCCTGCCGTCAGAATACGCACTTCCACATCGCGCGGGGTGTTATCTCCCTGCCCCTGAATGCTGACGATATCCTGCGGGCAGGCCGAAAATGCCACATAGCAATCCATCTCCGCGCGCAGAATGATGTAATCTCCTGGCTTCGTCACGACCGGCAGCGTCTTCAGGGTAATGCCATCCGGCTGCACCTGGATATTCATGAAAATATTGAAGGATGCGAGATTGCCATGGGGCAGCGTCACGCCCAGTTCCGCCATCCCCTCGTGCAGATTGTCATGGCAGTTACGATGCGGCTCGGTGCAGCCTAACAGTTCATAACGGCGGGCATCGCAGGCGGCCATAAATGTGTCGTGTACGCCCGGTGAAGTGTCCGCCACCAGCGTCAGAATCGGGTGGCGCTGGTCAGTGATAAAGCTGTCGCCCACGCGCGGATTGAGGCGCTGATTCCATACTCTTGTCGCTTCCATACACATATATTCGCTGACATCGCTGGCGTTATAGGCCCAGCAATCCACCACCTGCGTACCGTGCAGATTGATCACCTGCACCGCTTCCCCTTTATTTAAGCGCACGGCTTTGCCATAACGTGCCGGAACCGTAACCACCTCACGGTGCTGCAATTCAGCAGACATGATTCTCTCCTGGTTTATTCATGTTGCATGCCGCGACGATAGCGCGTCATACGGGATTCAAAATGGCGCGCCAGCCAGTCAAGCAGACTGTTCAGCAGCCAGTAACAGAGCGCGACCGTCAGGTAGATCTCCAGCGGCGCATAGGTTTCCGATATCGCCTGTTTGGCGGCGTACATAAACTCCTGTACCGAGACAATCGACAGCAGGGCCGAGTCTTTAATCAGGCCGATCATCAGACCAACCAGCGGCGACAGCATCTGCGGCAGGGTTTGCGGCAGCACCACATCGCGCAACTGCTCGCGGCGGCTGAGTCCGAGAACCCGGCAGGCTTCCCACTGCCCTTTGGGCAACGCCTCAATGGCCGCGCGGATCACCTGCGCAATATAGGGCGCGTAATAGAGCGTTAACGCCAGCACGCCGACAACCGGCGATGAGAGCGTGATGCCATACTCCGGCAGCACAAAATAGAGCAGATAAATCACCACCAGCAGCGGAAGCGCCAGCGTGATGTTGCTGTACACCCGCAATAACCACTGCCAGAAGCGTGACGCTCGCATTAACGCCGCCGCCATTAACGCTCCCCACAGCAACGAACAGATCGCCGCCATCGCGCAGAGTTGCAATGTTGCCGCCATCCCTTCACCCAGCGAGGGAAGCGCATCAATAATGGCCTGCCAGTCCATCATGCCGGCCTCCGTTTCGCTTCCAGCCGCCGCGCAAGAGTGGTCAGCGGCAGCGCAATCAACAGATATCCCGCCACCACCAGCAACAGTACCTGCGTGGCTTCATAGGTACGCGCGATGACGATCTGCCCGGCAAACGTCAGCTCCGTCAGCGCCACCACCGAGGCCAGCGGCGTGGTTTTCAGCAGAATGGTGAACTCATTCACCAGCATCGGCAGACTGGCGCGCAGCACCTGCGGGTTAATGACATACCACCAGGTGAGCAGGCGGCTCAGCCCCAGCGTCCGCGCTGCTTCCAGTTGCCCGGGCGTGACCAGACCTCGGTTAACGCGCAGGATTTCAGCAACATACGCGCCGCTGTTTAAACCGATCGCCAGCACCGCCGCCAGCAACGGCTGCCCACCAAGCCCCAGTTTCGGCAGGGTAAAAAACACCACAAACAGTTGCACAATCGCGGGCGTCCCGCGCATCAGGCTGACATACAAGCGGCCGAAGGTTCGCCAGATCCAGGCCCGGCGCAGTTGCAGGAAGCAGCCGAGTTGCCCCATCACCACGCTCACCAGCGACGCCAGCACCGTTAACAGCAGCGTCATCAGCAACCCGCGCCCTAACTCCGGCAACGCGGTCAGTACCTGTTGATCCAGCCCCATTAATTACTCCGGGCCAAAACCGGTCAGGTTTTCCGCCACCGACAACCGCAGCGGCGCGGGTTTATCATTCCCCTCAATGCCGGTATTGCAGGCGGAGACAATAAACTGCGTATCCATCACCACCCGGCAGGTAATGCTGTCGCCTGCCTGCGTGAGATTGGTTTCCGGCACAATGCGGCCGTCGCGCGTTAAGCGGACATGCATAAACAGGTTGATGGGATCGGGCAGTTTTGGCACGTTCATCCCCCGTCGCGCCAGTTCTGCGCTGACGGCTTCGATACACCCTTCGCCGTCATAGCCCTTTTCCGCCAGAAACGCGCGGGTCGATGCCGGTAGCAGCAGGTCGTGGCGTTTCACGCGATCTTTACCTAACACCATCATCGGGCGACGGCGGTTAGTGACCATACGCATACCAGAACCGAGCAGGTAGCTGTTGCTGAATACACGCGTGTGGTGCACCGAGAGCCAGACCGCCGGATCCTCCACACTAAAGCCAAACAGCGACGCCACTGCGCCATCACCCATTGCCGTGATGCGTAATAACTGGCCGCGCAGCACGCGAATCGATCCGACGCTTCCGGCGGCTACATCCACCGGTGCCGCCAGCGGGCGCACCGCGTTTTCCACGAATTCCTCACGCATTAACAACATGGTGCGTCTCCTCTGTGGGGAAGTGGTCGCTGATGCGGATATCAATCGGCGTCACCTGTAACCCGTTGCCAGGAATGATGTCCTGCGGGCAGGATGAGACGGCGCAAATCAGATCGCACAGGGCTTCGAAAGTGATGTAATCCCCGGCTTTACTGTGCGGATCGGTCACTTCCATGCGCCCATCGGCGGTAACCGGGCCGTTCTGAAACAGGTTGAACGGCTCCGGCAACGTAAAGTACGTCACGCCGTGCGCTTTCATCCCTTCAAGCAGGTTATCCACGCAGTTGCGGTGCCCTTCGACACCGAAATCAACGCTAAACCGCGTCCGATCGCAGGCCGGTACGTTGGCGTCGTGAATGCCAATCGTGTCGGCAACGATGCGCAGCAGCGGGCGGTTTTCACTCGACCACAGCGCATCGCCCGGTGCAAAAAAGAGCGAGCGCAACTGCTGACGGGTATGCACCGGCGATAACTTCTCGTTCAGATTGTCAGCATTGACCGCCACAAAATCGGCGGCCTGCTGCCCTTCACTGTCGATAACGGTAATAAACTGCCCTTTACGCACACGGAAGGTTTTGCCGTGGCCCGCCGGAACCGTCAGGTGGGATTGGCACATAATTACTCCTGAGGAATGAAATCACTGGCCGGAACGGTAAAGGTGGTGCCGAGATACTGCTGTTGCAGTTGGGCCAACTGACCGCTTTTCTGCATCGCCAGAATGTGGTCGCTGATGGCTTTGTTCAGGCTGCTGTCCTCTTTGCGCGTCGCCCACGCCATCCATTGCGATGGCCCGACTTCGCCCACCTGCGCGACTTTACCGGCATACTTTTTCGCCACGGGTGCCAGCACTGAAATATCGTCATAGACGAAATCGGCGCGTTTGGTCATCAGCGTGCTGACAGTCTGATCGAGGGAATCGACGCTGATGATGGTGATCGGTTTTTTCCCGGCTTTTTTCAGCTCGCTATTAAAGCCTTTAAGCAGTTGCTCCGGCACGCTGGCAGTTTTCACCGCGCCGCGCAGGCCAGAGAGACTTTCCGGGCTCAGCGGCTTGCCGCTCAGGGCTTTCGCTTCATCCTCACGCACCAGAACGCCGTTCACCGTTTTGCTGTAAGGCACGGTAAAAAGCACTTTTTTGGCACGTTCGGCCGTCACATTAAGCGTGGAGCCTTCGGCATTGAACGCCCCGGAAATCAGCCCCGGCAAAATGCCGCTGAATGCGGTTTTCTGAAACTCCAGTTTTACACCGAGATCTTTGGCGAACGACTGCATGATCGCCACGCTATACCCGGTGATCTCGCCTTTATCGTCGGTGTATTCATACGGTGGAAAGGTGGGGTCGATGCCGACTGTCATTTTGCCGCTGCTCTTGATGTCGGACAGCGTATCGGCCTGTGCCTGCGCCAGTGTGCCCACGGAAAGAAGAGCGGCGATCAGCAGTGCTGTTTTTTTCATTGTGGTGTTTCCCTGGTGTTGGTGAAATGTCTTTTTCTGATGAGCACTTTTTGTGCCAGTTTTTTCACCACGGCTTAAACCGTCATCACAAGAAACATCTTTTCTTCATAAAATCATAAAGAAACATTTGTTTCTTTAATTTTCATTTGAATTTCTATTGTTTCTTAAAGAGCGGCGCTACACCAGCCAGGGTAAGGCGACAGGCACTCTTTTGGGGAAAAATCTGGCGCAACCTGCGCCAGAATGAGGCGTTATTCGAGTTCGTCGAGGGATTGATGCAGCGCTTCAACCTGCGCAAGGTGATCGTTGCCGCTTTTGCCCATCTGGCGGGCCACCAGCGAACACAGCAGATTACACACGCCGGAGAGGGCGACGGTGCTGTCAAAGAGCATACTGCCATCGGTGTGGCAGCGAACCACCCATTGCGCATGGCGCGCCGGTTTGCCGGAGAGCACATCCGCCAGGTAAAGCATCGGCACTTGCCGTTCCGCCAGCGCGCTCATGGCGGCATCCAGCGCAGGCATCCGCCGCCGCAGGCCAACGCAGATCGCCACATCCTGTGGGCCGAGCGCAGCCAGATGTTCAGCCAGCGAATCGCCAGGCCGCGGCAACAATCGCACATCGGAGTGCACATGCACCAGGTCGCGATAGATCAATTGCGCAATAGTCTGGCTGTGCCGCCAGCCCATCACCACCACGCGACGCGCCTGGGCAATGGCGGCAATCGCCTCCTGCAACTGTGCGCTATCCAGCGTGCGGTAGCTGTTCACCAGGTTAGCGATCTCTTTTTCCAGATGCTGCTGCATTACGCTGTCCATCGGCGATGCGCCCGGCGCGGCTTGCAGGTAGAGCGGCGATCCGCTGCTTTGCATTTCGCGCGCCTGGCGGCGTGCTGCTTCATAACTCTCATAACCAAGATGGCGGAAAAAACGGGTGGTGGTGGCTTTGGAAACGCCTGCGCTTTGCGCCAGCTCGGTGGCGGTATTCATCGCCAGTTGTCCAGGAGCGGCAAGCAGTACATCTGCCAGCCGCTGCTCGTGGCTGGAGAGTTGATCCCAGTGCTGTCGGATCCGGCCTTCTAGCGATGCCGTTTTTGCACTCATGGTAATTCCCTGAAATGAAAAACCTCATCCTGCACAGAGCATGCCCGGATGTCACCAGAATTTTAGATTTTTATGGCGCGGGAAAAGGGGCGGGAAAGCCCGCCCCGGAAGGTAATTATTTATTTTCCAGCAGCAACGCTTCCAGCAAATCGAGGTCGTGCAGCAGTTTTTGCAGCGTCTCGTTGCTGATCTGCCGGGTGGCGCGCAGGTGGTAAAGCTCGGCGCGTTCAGAGCGCAGCGCCGCCAGACGGAAACGGCGCTCCAGGTTCTCTTCCTGCAATGAGCTTTCGATGTTATTGCGCCCATCCGCGCGGCGGCGCAGATTACCAATCACCCGCGAGCTGACCTCCGTCAGCAACTGGTTATCGATGTTCTCTTCGGCATCCGCCGCCAGACGCTCTTCCATTTTCTGGATCGCGACAATCGCCACATCGGCAGTCGCCGCCCGTGCCATCCGCTCTTCTTTGTGCTGCTGAGCGTGGTCGCGCACTTCAATATGTTGCAACAGCGACGGCAGCGCGATGACGCCAACGAACAGCGAGAAGAGGATCACCCCGGCGGAAAGGAACACCAGTTCGTAACGCGCCGGGAAGACATCGCCGCCAGGCAGCAGCAGCGGAATGGAGAGTACACCGGCCAGCGTGATCGCCCCGCGAACCCCGGCGAAGGTGGCGATCAGCAGCTCGCGATCGCTCCAGGAGGCAAACTCCATCGGCTTTTTATGTAAGAAACGCAGGCTGAACCTCTTCATCGTCCACAGCCAGCCGAAACGCACCAGCATCAGCGCGGCAGGTAAATCAGCACGATATCGGTGAACAGCATCCAGGTTTCGACGTTCGGATCGGCTTCCGCCGCCACCAGCGAGGATTCCAGGATGCCCGGCAGTTGCAGGCCTAACAGCAGGAACACCATGCCGTTAAAGACAAATTCCAGCATCGCCCAGGTGCTGTTGGCGCGCAGACGCATCGCCAGTGGTGCGGTGCGCATAACGCCGGAACGGGTAATGGTCATCCCCGCCGCAACGGCGGCCAGGATGCCGGAGACGCCGATATGTTCGGCAATCAGATAAGAGGCAAACGGCAGCAGGAACAGCAACACGATTTGCGTGGCCGGTTCATCGCCGCCCCAGCGGCTGAGAAAACGCAGCGAACGGCCGTACAGCCAGCTCACCACAAAGCCCGCCAGCAGGCCGCCAATCGCCACTTTCAAAAACTCGAGCGTAGCGCCGCCGACGGTAAAAACCATCGTGCCCATCGCCACGGCGACGGCGAACTTCAGTGACACCAGGCCGGAAGCGTCGTTCATCAACGCCTCGCCCTGCAAAATACCCATGATTTTCTTCGGAATGCGCCCTTCACCGACAATGCCGGAGAGCGCCACCGCATCGGTTGGCGACAGCACCGCCGCCAGCGCGAAAGCCGGCACCAGCGGAATGCCCGGCACCAGCCAGTAGATCAAGAAGCCGATCCCGACCACGGTGACCACCACCAGCGCCAGCGCCAGGCCGAAGATTTCGCGGCCATGTTCGAGAAACTCGCGCGTCGGCGTTTTCCAGCCGTCGGCGAACAGCAGCGGCGGGATAAACAGCACCAGAAACAGTTCGGGATCAAACTCGACGTGCAGGCCAAATGTGGGCAAGGCCAGCAGTGCGCCGATGGCAATTTGCATCAACGGCAGCGGGATTTGAAAAGGTAGTACACGCGTGACCACGCCCGAGAGCGAGACCACGAGCGTCATGATGAGAATTGTAAAAAATATTTCCATGCGTTCCCTGTTTGCGATGTTTTGTTATAGCGGTCTCAGACCTTGAGGCCAGAGCATTCAGCTTAACGCAAAGAAACCGGGCTGTGGGCAAAAAAAATGGGCGACCGGAGTCGCCCATTATGTAACCGTTTATGGTTCAGATTGCCCAGCCGCCCGCGTAGAACGCCACCAGCGCAACGGCAATCACGATGGTCCCGATGTTCAGCTTGCGCCACTCACCGGAAACCACACGGCCAATCACCAGCGAGGCGAAACCGATCATGATGCCGGTAACGATGTTACAGGTCAGCACGATGAACACCGCGGTGATCAGGCCGGACATCGCGTCCACGAAGTCAGCAAAGTCAATTTTCGCCACGTTGCTCAGCATCAGCAGACCAACGTACATCAGCGCTGGCGCGGTGGCATACGCCGGAACCAGATAAGAGAGCGGAGAGAGGAACAGGATCAGCAGGAACAGCACGCCGACGGTGATCGCCGTCAGGCCGGTTTTACCGCCTGCCGCCGTACCCGCCGCCGATTCGATGTACACCGCCGCCGGCGCCGCGCCCACCAGACCGGAGAAGACGCTGCTCAGGGAGTCGGTGGTCAGCGCTTTGCCGCCATCGATGATCTGGCCGTCTTTATCCAGCAGGTTGGCCTGACCGGCCACCGCACGGATGGTACCGGTGGCGTCAAACACCGCGGTCATCACCAGCGCCAGCACGCTCGGCAACACCACCGGGTTCAGCGCGCCCACGATATCCAGGCTGCCGATCAGCGAGTTGCCTTTGTCATCGCTCAGCGATGGCATGGCGAAAATACCGGAGAAGTGCACGCTCGGATCGAAAATCAGGCCAACGATGGAAACGCCGATGATGGTCAGCAGGATGCCGCCCGGCACTTTCAGTTTTTCCAGGCCGATAATCACCGCCAGGCCGATCAGCGACATGATCACCGGGAAGCTGGCGAAGTGGCCCAGCGCCACCGGCAGACCGTCCAGCGGGTTTTTGATCACCAGACCGACGCCGTTGGCCGCAATCAGCAGCAGGAACAGGCCGATACCGATGCCGGTGCCGTGCGCCACGCCCTGCGGCAGGTTGCGCAGGATCCAGCTACGGATGCCGGTCGCGGAGATAATGGTAAACAGCACGCCCATCAGGAACACCGCGCCCAGCGCAACCGGTACGCTGATGTGCTGACCCAGCACCAGGCTGAACGCGGTGAACGCGGTCAGAGAGATGGCGCAGCCGATCGCCAGCGGCAGGTTCGCCCACAGCCCCATCACAATGGAGCCAACACCGGCGACCAGACAGGTGGCGACGAAAACTGCGGCAGGCGGGAAGCCCGCTTTGCCCAGCATGCCCGGCACCACGATCACCGAATAGACCATCGCCAGGAACGTGGTTAAACCGGCAACGATTTCCTGACGAACGGTACTGCCGCGGGCAGAAATTTTAAACAGTGCGTCAAGCGAACCATTGGTACGCGCAGAAGGCGTAGACATAGAAAACATCCCCTGAGAATTTTATTGTGCATTGTATTGCGTGGTGGACAGTCCACTGCCGGTTAAACATCATCTCCCTGTGCTGCGTTGTGGTAAGGGGCCACAAAAAAGCAAACGTTTAACTCCGCGCATACAACGGGTGGTCAAAAAAAGGCAAACGATTATCCAGCGTTTATATGGCGCTTTTCAACTGAACTTTGCCGCTTTTTGCTAAATTTTGCTTATAGCGGCGAAGATCCAGGCGGACGATGCGCAAACGTTATCGTCGGTGCGCAACTTTGCAACATATTACGAACATTCTTAGCCGTCGGGGAAATCAACCGGCCCGCCCTGGACAATCGCCCGCTGCCAGGCCGGACGCATTTCCACCCGCTTTTTCCACGCCCGTAAATTGGGTAAATCATCCACGCCACCACGCGCCAGCAGCGCGAATACGGGGAAACTCATCTGTATATCCGCCATGCTGAGTTGATTGCCGGTAAACCAGCTATGCTGCGCCAGTTCCGCTTCAATAAAACGTGCGTGGGTTTCCAGTTGTCGGTTGAGAAAGGTTTTCTCCACACCACTCGCCAGCAGCTTACCGACGCTGCGCACGCCAAACGGCACAGGCGGTTTGCCAAGGCGTGTCATTATCAGTTTCACCAATAGTAGCGGCATCAGCGAACCTTCGGCGTAATGCAGCCAGAAGCGATAATCCTGTTTGCTTTTTCCCGTTTGCGGCGCAAACCGGTGTTCGGGATCGTAGGTTTCCTGCAAATATTCAAGAATCGCACCGGACTCAGCGATGATAAGCCCGTTATCTTCCACCACCGGCGATTTGCCCAACGGATGGATTTTTTTTAACGATTCGGGTGCCAGCATGGTTTTTTCACGCTGATAACGGACGATCTGGTACGGCACGCCCAGCTCTTCCAAAGCCCAGAGAATGCGCTGCGAGCGCGATTGGTTCAGGTGATGCACCGTAAGCATGGTTTACTCCTGTGCGGATTGACGCATTAACTATAGAAAATCAGCGGAACGGCGGATGAAATTTCCTGAAAAAAATTGAGCAAAAAAGTAGCAATTTTGCATAAGGAAACTACACTAAAAGTATCAGCACAATCCGGAACCTCCAACATACCTGAGGGGTGCTGATGTCGGGGGAAACCCTCCTGTACAGAACGGGATAGAGCGAAAGACAAAGACCGGAAAACGACTAAAGCGCCCCAACGGGCGCTTTAGTTTTTTATGCATTTCAGTCATCTTCCAGCAAGCGCGCGCCGGTGCCCTGCTGCCCCAACTGATCGCCTGGGTTACGCAACGGACATTCACTGCGCGACAAACAGCCGCAGCCGATGCAGCCATCCAGCTCATCACGCAGAGCAACCAGCGTATGAATACGCCGGTCCAGTTCTTCCCGCCATTGCGACGACAACTGCTTCCACTCTTTTTTGCTCAGGGTGTGCCCCTCCGGCAAAACCCCGAACGCTTCGCCGATGGTCGCCAGCGGAATACCAATGCGCTGGGCAATCTTGATGATCGCCACATAGCGCAGCACATCGCGGGTATACCGCCGCTGATTGCCGCTATTGCGCAGGCTTTTAATAAGCCCTTTGCTCTCATAAAAGTGCAGCGCAGAGACGGCCACCCCGCTACGTTTCGCCACTTCTCCGGGGCTGAGCAGTGCTTTAATGCGTGGCATTCTCTTTTCCATAAAATCTCTTTACCTCAAGTTAACTTGAGGAATTATACTCGCTCCCAGACAAAACGACGAATCGGGAAATGAGGAAGCTTTATGTCCCATCAGCAAATTATTCAGGCACTTATCGAATGGATTGATGAACATATCGACCAACCAATGAACATTGATGTAGTCGCCAGAAAGTCAGGTTATTCAAAGTGGTATCTACAGAGAATGTTCCGTACCGTGATGCATCAAACGCTGGGCGACTATATTCGCCAGCGCCGATTACTGCTGGCAGCCGAAGCGCTGCGCACCACGCAACGCCCTATTTTTGATATTGCGATGGATTTAGGTTACGTCTCACAGCAGACATTTTCGCGGGTGTTTCGCCGTGAATTCGATCGCACCCCCAGCGATTACCGGCACCAGGCCTGACAACCATCAACGCAGCTTTCAGGGCGAGCAGGTGTGGTAAATCTTCACTGCCCGCCCAGGTTTTACCGCCGTATCCTCCCTCACCAGCGATAAAATTGTCTCCTCTCTGATTCGCGTTCAATGCAGTGACTATTTTTCCGGATTGTTGTTTCAGCGGAATAATGCCGCTTTTCGCGCAGGGTCGGAATTAAAATTCCGAATTAACTGACCACAGATTGTCTTTCACCCTTATAAAATAGAAAATCCATTATAAAGCACGTCAGTTATCTCTGCCGACAAACCTCATTAAATATTCACAGGGCTGTACGTCTGTAAGTTCGATACATTTTTTCAATGGAATGAATATGCTTCTCCATCATGCTTTCAATAAAGTATTTATTGCCGTTATTACTGCACTATGGGCCACCAGTACAATAGCGATAACGGCCTACACACCACCGGAAAAAAGCCGAATTAAAAGCATTAACGCGCCTGATTCGGCTAATGATAATAAACACATTGACTTTACACTCGATGAAATAACCAACATCGGCCCGGATGTTATTCTGGCAGAAAAAGAAGATGCGGATATTTCAATAAAAAACAACTCAATAATTCATTTAACTGATGTTCTTTTCAGTGCAGATTATAGTGGTTCACTCTCGTTAGTGAATAACGGTGAGTTTTACAGCGAGGGAGGATTATTCCTGTTCACGCCGCAGAAAAACGCTACCCTGCACATTGAAAACAACGGCACTTTAGTGATGAATTCTTTGTTTTCCGCCTCGTTAGGCGAAGCGACTTCCTTCAGCTTAATCAACAAAGGGAAGATGCTCACCACGGACAATGACCTCATCCTGCTGCACTCTGCGCGGGGCGGCGATCTGAATATCATCAACAACGGCACAATGCATTCAGATAATTATGGCGTTCTGCACTTTTACCCCATCAGCGCAAATAAAATAAATGTCATTAATACCGGTGAAATTTCCGGCGCCAGAAAAACCCTCTTTTTTTCTACGGAGAATAGTGATGTTGACATCATGAACTCCGGGCTTATTTCAGCAACGGATGCCGGTTATTTTGCTATCGGTGTGGATGGTCAGCAATCATTTACGCTGACGCTTGAGAAAGGCTGGCGGATTGACGGCGCGGTCAACATTGATGACGCTTATGACAGTAAAAATAACACCGTCAGAAATAACAGACTAGTGTTGAGCGGTAACGGTGACTCCTCTATTTCGTTATCACGCTTTTTAAATACGGGCAATATTAATGCCAGCAATAACAATGCGATCACCGGTATTAATTATCTGGAAAAAGAGGGTGACGCCATATGGACGCTGAAAGATAAACAAACCTCCGGAGGTTTTGAGCAGGTTAATATAAATCGGGGCGCAATCGTGCTTGATAACGCCACGCTACTGATGAATGCCCCCACCAAAGCCGTCATCAATAACGCCAATATTATTGTAAATGGCGATGCAGTTATTGAGGGCAGCCTGAAAAATGCCGGAACATTATCTACTGGTAAAGAAAAAGAGATCAACACACTGATTATTAAAGGCAATTACGAAGGAACCAACGGCAGTACACTCGTCTTTAATGCCACACAGAGCAGCGATCCCGCCGCCACGGGCCAGATGGTTATCGCGGGCGATGTCAGCGGAAGTACGCGCGTGCAGGTAAATCACCTGGGCGGCAGGCGCGCCAGCGCGATAGAAGGTAGTGGGTTGATTGCCGTAGTCGGGAAAGCTGACGGCGAGTTCCGTCAGGGCGATCGTATAGTCGCTGGCGCATACGATTACACCCTGCAAAACACTAAAGACCAGACGGCAACCTACTGGTATCTGACCAGCGCACTTCCGGCACAGGGAAATAGCGCGATACGCCCGGAAGCGGGTCTGTATGGCGCCAACCTGGCGGCGGCCAACAGCCTGTTTACTACGCACCTGCAAGACCGTCAGACGAACGGTGAGGAAACGGCCTCCAGCCTGTGGTTACGTAATACCGGCGGTTATAGCGGCCAGTTCACGCCAGGCAACCAATTGGATATCCGCAGCAACCGCTATGTTGCGCAGTTGGGGGGTAACATTGCCCAGTGGAACACGGATAAAGAACGTTACCAACTGGGCATTATGGCAGGCTACGCGAGGGAGAAGAGTCACGCGCAAAACCGCTATAACGGTAACCACGCAAGCAGCATGATCAGCGGTTACAGCGCAGGTATTTATGCAACGTGGCTGCAGAATAACGACACGCGCGAAGGTGCATATATAGATAGCTGGGCGCAGTACAACTGGTTCGATAACACCCTTTCCGGCGATACGCTGGAAACCGAGACCTGGAAATCCCGCGGCTTCACGGCGGCGGTTGAATCCGGCTATAGCTGGCAACTGGTGGGCAGCCGAAATAACGGCCTCTATCTTCAGCCAAAGGCGCAACTGACCTGGATGGGCGTCAAGGCGGATTCGCTTACCGAGGCCAACGGCACCGTTGTCGAAAACAGGGGGAGCAACAACGTGCAGGCACGCGCGGGCGTGCGACTGTACGGCCACCTCACGCTGGATAATAGTCTTCACCGCACCTTCCAGCCCTTCGCCGAAGTGAACTGGCTACATAACACCCGGCAGTTCGGCGCATCTCTTGATGGCACGCAGGTTGATCTGACGGACAGCCGCAATGCGGCCGAAATTAAAACGGGAGTAGAAGGTCAGTTTACGCAGAATTTCTCACTGCGCGGCAGCGTAGGTGTGCAGGCCGGGAATAAAAGCGACCGGGAAACGTCGGCAATGCTGGAGGCAAAACTGTTCTTCTGATGGGATACGCGGCCCGCCATCATTTTAATGAGGGCGGATGCCGCACCCAGAGTTTAAAGTCCTCAGGCGGCAACGCTCTGGCAAAGTGCCAACCCTGGCAGAACTGCACGCCGCGCTTCAGCAGCCAGCTCACCTGCTCTGCCGTCTCCACGCCTTCGGCAATGATCTTCAGACGCAGGCTCTGCGCCATCTCGATAATATGTTCAGCAATCAAATGACTGGTGCTGTTGGTGGTCAGCGTGTCGATAAAGGATTTGTCGATTTTCAGGATATCGACATTCAACGAATAGAGGTTGTGCAGGTTGGAATAGCCGGTACCAAAATCATCAATGGCCACTTCATAGCCCGCCTGACGAAACGCCTGAATCACCGGCGTGGTTTTTGGCACATCAATAAACCCGCGCTCCGTCACTTCGATCTTAATCTGCTCCGCGCGTACCGAGTGTTCTCTTATCTTATTGGAAATCAACGAAATAAGGCGTGAAGAGTGAAAATCCGCAGCCGATAAGTTAATCGAAATATAAAGATGCGGCACCACCGCCAGGAAGTCGCCGAGATCGCTAAACACTTCATCGACGACATAATCCGTTATGCGTTCGATCATCCCCTCTTTTTCCGCCAGCGGAATAAATTCTGCCGGGCTCATCACCTGACCATTAAAACCCGGCCAACGTAACAACGCCTCAGCGCCGACGCAGGCGCCATTTTTAATATCGATAATCGGTTGATAGTGGAGTCGGAGCTGGCGTTTGGTTAACGCGCGGTGGAGCATACGGCGGGGCGAGTTAAATTCTTGTCGTGTTCGTGACCACACTAAACAAAGGATCACACTGCAAATTAGCCCCAGCGGTAGCAGCAGCATCACCTGATGGTACAGCGCCTGAAAATAGTGCGCATTAGAGGTCGACACGATGATAGCAATTGGACGTTTATCCGAATGCGCGATGGTGTAAAAACGCCCGTCCTGCTGGAAGGTTGATGCCTGGCTGTGGATCAGCTTCTTCAGCGTCTCCAGATGCGCACTTTTACTGAGGGAGAAAAATAATTCGCTTACGGTGTCGTAGACGCCGTACGCCAGCGCGTCATCTTCTGAGGCGACATCGCTATAAGAAAGAGGATTGATCACTGCAACGTAATTACCGCGCTGCATATAGACCATTTTATAACCGGCATAAAAGGGGGTATTGCGGTAATAATAAATAGCAATGTCAGGCGAGCGTTTATACTCTGCGGGCGCAATAGCATACGATTGCGCGGGGGCAATAACGCTGGAGCATAAAAATTGGTCGCCATGCGCATAAATGAGATCGGCAACATACAAACTGCTGCGCACAAGATCCAGCATCGCTTTGCGATGCTCCTGCGAGCATATCTGACCGTGAAATTTTTCCGCCGCGGTGCGAACGCTATCCACTTGCTGGATAACCACTTCAGTTTTATTTAACGCCAGGTGGGCAAAAGAGCGGAGCTGGAAGGCAGTTTCATTTACTGCTCGGATATGTGCAAACCATAGCGACAGCATCACCGGCAGGATGACTCCTATGATGATCCCGACGACTCTGAGCATCTTGCGACGCACGCTATGATTCATGTCCGCCTATATCCACGCATTTATTGTGCCTTTTTAATGTACGGCAGGATGCTTTGATAAACAGGTGATTACGTTGCATGAATCACACGACATTAGCAACTGACTTTTCTCATTAAAAACCTAATATTTGGTTATGACGAGAATATTCGACCGTAAGGTAAACTCAAAGTGTGCCCAATGTTTATATTAAGGAAAATATTTATCCATTCGTTATGGGGTGTTTTCACTTAATACAACACAGTATCACTGATTAAGCCAAACTTACCGTAGGATAAAAAATGGTGCGGCCTGTCGGGTATTTTTTCATCTAATGAATGACATTCCTTCATCTTTGCGTATTTATTTATAAAAAGCGCTGGCGACCACTGTTTTACTGCGTCCGCTACGTTTTGCATCGTACAGCGCGTTGTCAGCAAGCGTAAGTAAAACTGAAGTATCTGTCTGCTCACCGCACACGAATACTAAACCAGCGCTAAAGGATAATGGGATCTTTTCACTCCCGCTTAATAACGGTGAACGGGCTAATGCCGCACGAATTTTTTGGCTAAAACGCAGCGCATTTTTACGATCGATGTGCGGCATCAAAATCAGAAATTCCTCACCCCCCAAACGGCCAAAGAGATAAGAGGGATCGCTATGCTCACGAATCTGGTCACAAAAATGCACCAGAGCAGCGTCGCCCGTCAGATGTCCCCAGCGATCGTTGATATTTTTGAAGTGGTCCAGATCCAGCATTAACAGGCTGAAATGGCTACGAGAATCCTCAGGTTTGCACTGTACCAGCGCCTCCTTTAACTTCCGTAGCATAGAAAAACGATTATAGCAGCCGGTCAGATCGTCAATCGTCGCTTTTTTCTCCAGTTGCCGCTCCACTTTTTTACGCTCGGTGATATCCAGGCCAATACTCAGGATCGAGCGATCCGGCAGCAAAATATTTGACCAAAGCACGGTCAGCATCTGACCATCGCGCCGTATCGGATGCCACTCATGCATATCGACGGCGGGCGAAGTATTAATCGAAGAGCGAATTTGCTGGCGCATCTCCGGATCGGGGAAAAAGAGTGCTAATGGATCGGGCTGCTGATTAAGCTCATTAATGCTCCAGCCAAATAAACGTTCACACTCGCCATTCCATAAAATACAACGATTCGATTTATCGAAAGAATTCATTAAAACCGGGGCACGATCGAACAGTGCTTTATATTGTGTTACGACGCGCTGCATTTCTTTAGCAGCACGTTCTCTGACAAGAATTTCCTCCATATAATCTTTAAGCTTCTCCACCAGAATAATAACCACGTTCTTGATTATTGACAGTGACGGCAAAGGATAGGCAAACGCTAAAAAGAAATAACCTTTGATACTCGCATCTTTATAATTCAGCTTACATAATATACCGCTTTGCAATTTATTGGTGGAGAATGACTGTGTCGGAAATAATAATTTTCCAACATGCCGTCGCCAGCATATAACGCGCCAGGCACGCTGATTACGGCGCAGTTGCAACTGTTCCAGCAGGGTCTGCGCATCGCGGATCGTACACTCCATCTCTCCGCTGCAGGCTATCTGCCATGCGTCGTCCTGCTCGATCACCACCCAGGCAAGATGCGCGCCCAAGGACGCGTTGATGACCGACAATATATCTTCCATAGAGCGTTGCGCAGCGAGCCACGGCATCAACTTCGCCAGAAGCGTCAATGCCGCAGCACCGTCTCCTAAAGAAACGGCTAAATTCTCTGTTTTCATTTTTTCTTTTCGCAGGTTATTAACACCAAACCGACCTGCCATGATTTAATCAGGAAGAAAAAACACTCGCCCACAGTTGTCACATAACGTAAACGCGCACTGCGCATAAACCGTGACAAGAAAGAATATATCGATAGAGATCAGATGCCTGAATAATCATCAACAGGTAAATAAAGCTAACCACACAAGCATAATATATGTTCCGCGGACTGTAAATATTGTGGCAATTAGGGTGCTAAATATCACTTTAATATATGAATAATACCAGGGTTAATTCTCGCAAGTGCTAAGCAATATATCCTGGTGAAAAAAACGCGGCCAAACCCACCAAAATTAGTAGGAATACACCGCAAAAAATGCTTTTCCCACTGGCGAATAAATCATCAAATGTGATACAGTTCACACATTCTTGAAACGGCCAGCCCGTTTCACATTGTTGTGCTACTTCTGCGGACTTCTGCGTCATCTTTGCCACTCGCGCGTAACGCCTGGTCCGCCCGGTATTCGATTCTTTCTGAGGATGGTTTCATGGCTACCTTTACCACCAGCGTGGTTCTGTTGCGCTGGCAGTTATTGAGCGCAGTGTTGATGTTTATGGCCAGCACGCTGAATATTCGCTTCCGTCGGGCTGATTATATCGGTCTGGCAGTGATCAGCAGCGGCATGGGTTTAGCAGCGGCATGCTGGTTCGCGACCGGTCTGCTGGGCATTACAGTGATGGATCTCACCAACATCTGGCACAACGTGGTGCAGGCCATGGCGGACGTCTCAAGTAAAGCCCCGCCAGACTGGCCGATGGTCATTACCTGATAAAAAAGCGCCTGCGGGCGCTTTTTTTTGTGTCTCCACTTAGCCCTGAATATCCCCTGCCTGCCGAAAAAAATTTCCTTTTGTGATTTCGTTCGCATGGGAATGATATCTTCCATCCAGAAAATAATATATGCGGGCTAATTAAACCCGCTGCCGCTGCGCTACTGAGGCATCACTTTCGCCATCAGCACGCTGCTGTTCTGTATCGTCGAACTGGAAAAAAAACCTCAGTAAATAACGCCCGGCGCGACGTTATTCGCCGTGCGATGGTCGTTATTTTTGACGGTATCTGAAGTGACGGGTTGCCTTACGGAGCCCGTCATTTTTATTGTCTCCTGCCCGCTTATTTCCCCAGCTTCGACAGCATCTCGGGGCGCATAAACTTGTGGATCACCAGCATAAACAGCACCGACGGCACCAGCAGGATCAGCGCGGTGATCGACGACACCTGGTAGTTGCCCGACATACTGGCGGTATAAAGCAAAATAGGCAGCGTGGTGATATCCGGTGCGCCGACGAAGAAGGTGGCGGTGAACTCATCCAGCGATTCCAGAAACACAAAGATACTGGCGGCAATCAGCCCTGGCGCGGCCTGCGGCAGAATAATATGGAAAAACGTATACACCGGCCCGGCGCCCAGATTGCGCGATGCGCGCGCCAGCATTGGATCGAGCGACGAAAACGCCGCGACGCTTATCCAGATGGAATACATCAGCCCATGTACGCTGTGCACCAGCACCACACCGGCAACCGTGCCATTTAGCCCCCACTGATAAAACAGCCGCGCCACGTTCATATACACCGTCAGATTGGGAAACGCCTGCGGGATCAGAAACAGCAGCATAAAGAACGCACGACACGGCATACCGCGCTGGGCAAGCGCATAACCAGCCGGTACAGAGATGATCAGGCAAACCAGCACTGCCAGCACGGCAATCAACACGCTTACCGACAGCGAACCCGAAACGTCACTATATGGACTAAACACCTGGCTCCAGTATTTCAGCCCCCACTGGCTCGGCAGCGTATGCGGGAAGAACCAGCTCTCCGCCACCGTCCAGATCAGCAGATTCAGCAGCGGGCCGAACAGCGCCAGCACCAGAAATGTCAGCAGCAGCGTTTGCAGCAGAAAACTGCCGCGCAGTTTTTGTCGGAAGGTATTCATGGCTGTGCTCCTTTCGCCTGCAGGCTGTGGCGTAAATAGAACCAGGAAAGCAGCGCGCAAATCAGATACGAAATGACACCCATCGCGTTGGCGACCGGGTAATCACCGTAAGAGTTGACGCGAAACGCCATATCCACCGTCATCATCGTTGGCGTACCGGTGCCGATCATCAGCGGCACAGAAAGAACCGACATCATCGTCACGGTCGACAGCACCATCGCCACGCCAATCGTCGGCAGCACCTGCGGCAAAATAATGTCGAACAGAATGCGCTGGCGGGAAGCACCCAGGTTTTTCGCTGCCAGAATATGGGCCGGATCGACCGCCGACATCGCGCCGCAAATCAGCAGCGTAGTGAAAGCCATCTGTTTCCAGACAAACGTAATAATGATCCCGCTCCAGCCGAGCATCGACGTGGTTTCCATCGGCGTCATCACCCCGGCGGCGACCAGCACATTATTCATCAGGCCGTTTTTCGCCAGAAAAGTGCGCATCATTTGCGCGGTCACAATAAAGGGAATAAACAGCGGCAGGCGGTACAAAAAGGCCAGCGTTTTGACGATGCCGCGAAACGGCGACAGCACAATGATCGCCGCAATGCTGATCGACAGCAGCGCGAGGATCGCCAGTGACGTCAGCACAATAATCACGGTAAACAGAATGTCATTCGAGTAAAGCGCCAACACTTTATCAAAGTGCGCCAGCGTCAGTTGCCCTGTCTCGCGGGTAAAGGCGGAGATCAGCGAAAAGCCCAGCGGCCAGAGGAAAAACACCGCTATCATCAGCGTCGCCGGAGCCACCAGCAGTAAATATTTCATTGCGTGTCGCATGGTAAACCTGAGTTATCGCCGTAAAAAAGATGCCCGGACCAACAACGTCCGGGCACCCACATTCATCAGTTCGAAACCTGGCTCTCGTAACCCTCTTTGATGTCGTCAAAGTAGTGGGTAATCGGGAAGTTTTTGCCGTATTTCGCTAAATCTTGCGGTGAAATTTCCGCGAACAGCTTCTGCCAGGTGGCGTCATCCAGCTTCTCTTTGACGTATTTCGCGTCAATCCCTGGATACCAGTTGAACTGCTTCACAATCCCCTGCGCCTGCACTTCCGGGCTGGTCGCCAGCGCAATAAATTCCTGCGCCAGTTTGGCCTGAGCGGCATGCGCCGGCACCACGTAGTACATCGGCTGTCCTGGCATACCCGGCGCAATCAACGCCAGTTTGATCGACGGCGGCAGCTTGCCCTGATCTTTCCAGCTATAGAACATATCGACCCACACCGGCCCCATGGAGATTTCACCACGGCTCAGCATATCCAGCGTCCCGGCGTTACCGGGCGTAAAAGTGACGTTCTTGTTGAATTCTTTCAGTTTGGCGTAAGCCTGGGTCCACTCTTTTTCCACACCTTTATCGTATGGCTGTGCAGTAAGGCGATCCGCGCTGGTGCCATAGGCATACATCCAGCCCACAACAAAGCTCACGCCGGACATACCGTTTTTAATGCCGTTATAACCAAAGGCTTTCGGGTTTTTCTCTGACCACTGCACCAGTTCGTCGTAGGATTTCGGCGGCGTTTTGACAAGATCGCTGTTATAGGCAATTGCCGTCTGGCTTAAGAACATCGGCATGACGTAGCCATCAACATTAACGCCCAGTGCGTTTTTCGCGTTTTCCGCCGTCACCATCGCGCCAGTGCTGACAGCCGGGCGGTATTTATCCAGCAACCCTTTTTCAACCAGTTGTCCACCGGCATTCTGATGCACCACGGCAACGTCGATATCCCAGCTTTTCGCGCCGCTCTGCTGCTGCGCCGTCAGTTTTTCAATGATTTTATTCGACCCGGCATCGCCCGGCCCGGTGCCGATCACCTGCACTTTTACACCCGGATGCGCGGCTTCAAATTTCGGCCCCAGCCAGGTTTTGACATAATCCACCATATTTTGGTCGCCCGCCGTTGCAACATTGAGAACCGTTTCGGCGTTCGCGGCGTGCAAAGACCCCACACAGAGTGCGGCTGTGACAGCAAGTTTCGTTTTTACGGACATGATGTATCCCCAGGAAAAAGTGTGTCGGTTGGCATTACAAAGATTGTTCAAAAAGATGCAGCGCCGGTTGCGGAACATGCAGCACCACGGGCGTTTGCGCCGGCCAGAACTGCGGTGAATCGGCGAGCAAAAGCTGTCCATCGCAGCGCACGCTGTGGCGGTACTGGTGGCCAAGAAACGCGCTCTCCTCAATCACGCCCTCCAGCACTAACCCCTGCGGCGCCGGGGGCGTCAATGCGGCGTGAATGGTGACATCCGCGCTGCGAAAATAGAGGGTTTTGCCCCCGTCATCGGCGCTTGCCAGGCAGTTATCCGCACCCATAAAATCCGCCACGAACGGCGTTGCCGGGCGATGGTAGATATCTTCCGGCGTACCGATTTGCTCAATACGCCCGTTATTCAGCACCGCAATGCGATCGGCCATCACCAGCGCTTCCTGCTGATCGTGGGTGACGATAAGCGAGGTAAAGCCAAGCTTCTTTTGCAGCGCTTTAATTTCATGGCGCACATTGAGGCGCACTTTGGCATCGAGGTTAGATAGCGGCTCATCCAGCACCAGCACGTCCGGTTCAATCGCCAGCGCGCGTGCCAGCGCCACGCGCTGACGCTGGCCGCCGGAAAGTGCGGTCACTTTTATATCCGCATAACCTTCAAGGTTGACGATTTTTAATAATTCCTGCACCCGTTGTTGAATCGCTTCTTTTTTCACGCGACGCACTTTTAAGCCATAGCCAATATTTTGTGCGACGGTAAAGTGCGGCCACAACGCATAACTCTGAAAAACCATGGTGATATTTCGCTGCTCCGGCGTGCTGTGCGTAATATCCCGGCCGTTGATGGCAATCGCCCCTGATCGCACGGGAACAAAACCGCATAACGCATTGAGCAGCGTGGTTTTTCCGCATCCAGAAGGCCCGAGCAGCGCGATCATCTCGCCCTTTTCCACCGCTAAATGAATATCGTGGAGAACGATGTTATTGCCGTAGCCAATCTTCAGCTTATTAATTTGCAAATAACTCATGGGCGATCCTTTTATTCGACATCTTTTTCAACGATGAACACGTGTTCATTTATTTGTAAAAAAAATGCAACCTTGCAGCGACATTATGTGAGCCTACTTTGTCGTCTATTTGTGACAGTTTGATTAAGTCCGCGATAATTTTGGTGGAGCGAAATGGAAATAGATGTTCTGGGTTGCGGCAGCGCCTTCTCGCTGCAACAAAATACCTCCGCACTGCGCGTGATCGACCGTGAAAACCGACAGTGGTTGATTGATTGCGGCCCCACGATCCCCCGCGCGCTGTGGCAGCGTGGCCTTGATGTGAATGCTATCGACGCGATTTACTTCACCCATGTTCACCCGGATCACTGCACCGGGCTGACGGCGCTGCTGAATTACTGGAAAAGCTTTCAGCGCAGCAAACCGCTGGTTATCTGGTCGCAGCGCGAACAGCGTCCGGTACTGATGCAGTTGGCAAGCCTTGCCAACTGGCCGGATACCACGCTCTGTTTCGACATCGACTGGCGCGACAGCGAACCGCAGTGGCGCTGGCACAGCTGGCACGTGAGTACGGCGTTCACGCATCATGAAATTCCCAATCTTGCGGTGCGCATTGAAGCAGACGGCGTGGCGCTGTTCTACAGCGGCGACGGACGCCCGACGCCGGAGAGTATCGCGTTGATGCACCACGCGGATCTGGCGTTTCAGGAGTGCGCCTCCATGACGCCGCTGGCCAGCGACGCCTCACACGGCGATTTTCCCGGCTGCCAGGCGCTGTTTACCCAACTGCGTTTACCGACGCTGGGGCTGTATCACTGCAATGACGCCGCGCGCCCGGCGCTGGCGCAGGCCTGCCTTACGCATCAGGGGCTGTTTGTCAGCGAAGATGGCATGCGCATTGAGATTACGCGCCGCGCGGAGGGGAGCATTTGAGTCAGGCAATCCGCAAACAGGCCGTTACGGCGGAAGACGTGGCGAAACGGGCGGGTGTCTCCCGCGCGGTGGTATCGCGCGCATTAAGCAGCAACGGCAGCATCTCCCCGGCAACCAAAGAGAAAGTATTGCGTGCCGCGCAGGAGCTGGGTTATCAGGTCAATTTTCTCGCGCAGGGGCTGAACCGCCAGCGCAGCCATCTGATTGGCGTGATTGTGGCGCGCATTGGCGATCCGTTTCGCAGCAGCCTGCTGGAGGGGTTACTGCACGAGATCCAGCGGCGTGGCTACCAGGCGCTGGTCACCGAAATTACCGGCGAGCAGGATCTGGTCACCACGCTGCGTCGTTTCACTCAGTTTCGCGTCTCCGGCGTGATTGTTACCTCCGGCAAACCGCCGGAAGCCATCGTCAACGAGTGCGTCAGCCAGCAAATTCCGGTAGTCGGCATCAATCGACATCCCGATATTCCGTTTGTCGATTTTGTCTGCTCGGATAACCAGCGCGGCGCGCAACTGGCCGCCGAACAGTTGGTTCAGGCAGGTTGTCGCCGTTTCGGCTGGCTGATCAACCGTAGCTCCACGTGGGCGGGCGTGATGCGCGGCGAGGCCTTTGATCAGTCGCTGCAACAACTCGGCGTTGATACACAGCGGCATCTGCGCTGGATAAGCGCCAGCGAAGAGGGTTACGACGGCGGATGGCAGGCTGCGCTCAATGATGAAGACGAATTACCGGAAGGGATCTTCTGCGCCAATGCGCAGCTGGCCTGCGGTTTTCTCGACGGCATGCGCCAGCGCGGTAAGTTCGCGCCGCACGACTTCCATTTGATAGGCTTTGATAATACGCCGCAAAGCGGCCAGTTCAGCTACCAGCTCACTACGCTGCATCAGGATGTGGCGGAGATCTCGCGCCGGGCGTTAACGCGCCTGCTGGAGCGGGCCAAAAATCCCTTACAGCCTTCCCGCGTTGAGTGGGTTAAGGTGGAATTGATTCACCGACAAACATCGCCACGCATTGGCTAAGAGTTCCGCTATGACAGAAGAGTTTACCCACGCGCTCTGCGCGTTGATTCGTCGTCTCGGCCAGCAAGCGAAGCAACTTCGCGATAACGGGCTAACGATTGAGCAGAAAGGCCGCCAGGATTTTGTCTCCCAGGCGGATGTGTATGTGGAAAACGAGCTGCGCGCCTGGTTGAAAACGCAGCGCCCGCAGGATGGCCTGCTCGGCGAAGAACGCGGGCTGGAGCCGGGAAGCGACGGCATCTGGGTTATCGATCCGATTGACGGTACCACCAACTTTATCCTCGGCATGGATTACTGGTGCATCTCCGTCGCCTATGTTCGCGCGCACAACATCGAGCTGGGCATCATTTATGCCCCCGATCGCAACGAGTTCTTCTTCGCGCAAACGGGCAAAGGCGCGTACTTAAACGAGCAGAAATTGACGATTCGCGAGCCGTCGCCGGAAGCGGTAGTTCTGGGGCTGGGGCGCTCAAGCCGTACTCCGCCGCGCGACTATACGCAGACCATTGAAACCCTGTTTGAACATGGTATTGAGCACCGCCGTTTTGGCGCAGGTGCGCTGATGCTAGCGCACGTCGCAGCAGGCCAGGTGCATGGCTATTTTGAAGCCCATCTGCATAGCTGGGATGCGCTGGCCGGTCTGGCGTTGATTAAGGAAGCGGGAGGCATGCACAACGATTTTCTCGCCAGTGATGGCCTGACACAGGGCAACAATGCCTGGGCGGCAAGCCCGGCGGTGTGGAAACGTCTGCAGCCGGTTCTGCTGCCCAACGGTTAAAACGAAAAAGCCCCCGGAAAGCGGGGGCGTAACATCATTATTTGGAAACTTTATCCCAGGCCATATCCCAGGCGCTACCGGTACCCGGAGCGTAGGCGAAGGCCGCACCGGAACACCAGCTGGTGTACGGCCACGGTTTGCACTGGTAAGCGTTGCCGTCAGTACCGGTCACAATATCACCCGCGGCATAAGGGAAGTTTTCCTGATAAGCCGGGTAAGCGGACTCAACTTTTTCGTTGGTGGTCACATCCAGCTTCTCAGACATCCCGGATTTGTTACCCGCAGCGTCAAGAGAGAGCACCTGATATTGATAGATAGTTTCCGGCTGCAGGCCTTTATCCACATAAGCAGACGTGGTCGGTGAAGCGATCAGCTTACCATCACGGAACAGCTGGTAACCGGTCACATGGACGTTATCGGTTGCCGCTTTCCATTGCAGAGCGATGGTAGAGTCAGTGACTTCAACAGTACCCATGCTGGTCGGGATGGACGGCGCTTCGGTATCAACAGCCGGTGCAGCCTGCGTTTTCACTTTGAAAACTGCGCTGGCGGCAGAAGCGTTGTTTGCCGCATCGACAGCCACGATGGTGTACTGGTATTCCGTTTCCGCTTGCAGATTGTTGTCCACAAAGGTGGTGGTGTTGACGTCAGCCACTTTCTGCTGGTTACGGAATACACTGTAGTGATGAACGCCGGTGTCATCGGTAGAGGCTTTCCAGTTCAACTGAACAGAAGTCGCCGTGCTGGTGCCCTGTACGTCAGACGGTACGCTCGGTGCCGTCGTATCTTCTTCCGGTGCCGGCATTTCGCCGCCATCATGGATCAGGTTGGTATACGCTTTACGGAACTGGCCGTTAAAGGATTGGTGATTAACGTTATCGCCTTCGTCCCAGTTGATAGACCAGGTCATCAAGCCTCTTAACGGCAGACCTTCTTTTTCCATATCCGCGAATACGCGATAAACATCTTCCGGCGTTTTTACAAAACCGGTTGCCGCAGCAGAAGTATTACTTGGCAGGCCAATAACCAGTTTGCTGGACGGAATTTTAACCGCAGACAGACCATGTTTATTGGTGATAATTTCTTTACTGAAGTGGTAAAGGAATTCATATTTTTTAGCGTCGTCATTCTGCGCATAGTTTACCCACCAGCCATCGGTAGCAGTATTGTCCGGCTGGAAACCAATGCCGAATGCACCCTGGTTGTAATATTGCGGCGCGATGAAGTCATAATATCCATCGAGACGTTCAATATAATTTTGATACTGCGGGTTAGCTTTGGTCAGATACGGAATTTCCGGCGCCATACTGATAATAAAGTGCTTGCCCTGCTGTTCATAATGTTCGCGAACTTTTTTCAGCGCAGCAGGAATAACGGTTTCGTTATCCGCCAGTTTAATGGCGCTCTGCTCAAGGTCCAGATCCAGACCATCGAAGCCATAAACGTCGACCAGACGAATAATTTCATTAGCCAGATTTTCGGTGTCGCCATTGGCTTCATGCAGTTCAATATGGGCATCTGCGCCGCCCAGCGACAGCAGAACCGCCTGACCACGTTCGTTCAGCGCGGCAATTTCCTCGCGGAAGCTCTGATCGGTGCCGTAATAAGGAACGAAGGTCGGCATCGCAGCACCGCCAGTGGATTTCATAAAGGCCGCCATCACGACGTTATACTCTTTCGGCGTATCTTTCAGCGCCATTTTTAACGGGTAGCCCTGAGCGTAATCGCCAGAGAAACCCTGATCCCAGTTGTGCCAGTAACCAACCAGCACTTTTTTACCTTCGATAGAAGGCATTGTATCCGCATAATCCGTTGCAGCAAAAAGGTGACCACTAAAACCAACCATGCCAGCTAATGCAAGGCCAGCACAAATTCGATTGCGCTTAAAAATCCCTTTCATTCTAATTCCTCATCTATTAATAATCAGTTTTTTGCTACTGGTTAACGTACCTCTAAACAACGCCGACATATTACATTTTATTTCGGACTTTTAATTATAGGAAACGGATATTCGCAATGAGGGATCTTTCCCTTTCGGTTGAGAATTCTCTACGCGGATATTCAGTGATTAATTCATAACAGAGAAACACTATAATGGCAGCGGCCCGATATTAAAAAACATCAGGCCAGACACAAAAAAATATTGAGCGGAGAAATATTATTTACTTTCCTGTATTTCTGCGTAGAGCGTACTGAGCTCTTTTGCATATTTCTTCGCGCCTGGAATACCTATCGCTTTAATGTAATCAACCAGACCCTCGGGGTTCCGTTCGAGCAGGCGATACTCAATCAAATGGCCAATCGGGAAGTTAATCTGCGGCGCTTTATTGACAATGTTATCTTCGCCGCCGGTTTCTAAATATTTTTCATTCTTCTTAACGATCCAGGCAATTGTTTTTTCACGATCATTTTTTATTAACGCCTCCAGTTCATCAAAGCTAACGGCGGCATGCTGTAAAGACTCATTATCCACCTCAATAATAAAATCATGAACCGGCGTCACGCGGTCAATTTTTTCCGGCAGCGCCAGATCCAGCGCATCCAGATAGTTCGCGTAACTTTCAGTGTGCATGAATTCGTTAAGTGTCATATTTAGCGTCCCGTATAGTTGCCAACATCCTGAACAATTCTAATCAATCGGGAGCCAGTATGCCTGTAAGGATCCTTTGCGGCATGCTCCCATGGCGTCACCTTCTCCAGGTTATAGGGAAGATCGACGTTTTTGCCCGACCGCTGCGGCCAGATGCGGTGGTTCAGTTCCAGCGACACATTCCGTGTTCTGATACGCCGGGTCTTAAAGTGGTACTCCTCCACCCGAATGCGTGGCGCCAGCCCCAACCGCATACGCAACATATTCACTGAAGAGTACATGCCTTTCGGCGCGGCTTTGGCTTCAGCTTTCCAGTAATCGCGCCGCGCGGTATTCCAGCATTTTAAGCCGAGAGGATCGATCCACGTCTGCGGGGCAATCACATAGTCATAAACATTGAGCCCTCCGGCAAGCCCAAGCGGATCCTGGCTAATATAGGCGGCAATCGCCGGATCGTAATAGCGATAGCGGTTGTAATGCAGCCCGGTTTCGCTATCAAAATAGTGCCCCTGGAAACGCAGCGGGTTATCGATGCGGCTGGCATAAACCTCGCCTTTTTCGCCCCATGCGCCGCTTCTTTCCGACCAGACAACCTCCCCGCCGGGCGAGGTCAGGCGCACCGGCGCACCGTTCGGATCGCAGTGATAGTGCCAGCTCTGCTTCTGCCCGTTTTCCTGCGTTAATAGCGCCAGCGGCCGGAAACCGCCAGGGTAGTAGATGTACTCGCGCAGGTTGCTGAACAGTTGCGCCTGCGCTTTTTGCCGCTTCAGTCGCCCGCCGGTATCGAAGATGCTCAGCGCCGCCAGCGGCTGCGGGGTGGCGGTGACTGTCTCGCCCGCCAGCGCATCCTCCTGCCAGTAGAACCAGCGCGTTTCACTGGCGGTTTGTTTGAAAACACGCCGTCCCAGGCCGTCATAACCATAACGCACCTGCTCGTTACCCTTACGTACGGCGATCAACTGGCGGTTTTCATCCCAGCTGAAGTCCTCTTTTTCGCCCTCATGCTGCACACTACGGCGCTGGCGCAGTTCGCCAGCGCGGTCAAACACATAGCGCGTCCCCTGGTGGAGGCCTTCGCGGAACCAGCCGCCTGCGCTGTCGTTCACATCGCGGATCTGCGTCTGCAACGCGTTACCCGCTGCGTCATGGATAAACTGGCGCAGCACACCGTCCGGTGCGGTATGCGCCGCCAGACGTCCTACTGGATCGTAGGCATACCGATCGCTGCCCCACTGGCTGTCTTCACGCAGCGTCAGGTTGCCTGTGCGATCGTAAGCAAAACCGCTGGCGAACAGCGGTAAATCGTTTTGCAGCACCTGCTGCGACGTTAAGCGGCCAAGGCGATCGTAGCGATAACAGCGCTCAACGTCGTCAGAGAGCTGCTCGCTGGCTCTGCGCCCACAAGCATCGTAAGTGAAACGTATTGGCGCATCGTCGTTCAGTTGCACCTCGCTCAGCCTGTCATGCTCATCCATGCCATAACGTACCCGGTGGCCGCCGTCGCTCTCGCGCGAGATCAGCAGCCCGCGTTGGTCATAGCCGTAACGCAACTGGAAGCCGTCCTGCTCCTCGCACAGTAATCGCCCGGCGCGGTCATAACGCCAGACCAACCGCCGCCACGGGTTTTCGCACAGCACCATGCGCCCGCAGGGATCGTAATGAAACGTCGCCTGTAACGTGTCGCCGCTGCGCCGCTCGCAAAGCCTCCCGGCACGATCGTAGCCGTAACGAACTTCACGCCCGAGCGGATCTTCGCGGTGAATCAAGCGGCTGGCTTTATCCCAGCCATAGCGCGTTATCTGCCCCCAGTAATCGCTCTCCGCCGTGACCCGGCCCAGCGCATCGCGGGTGAACTGCCAGCTCTGCCCGTTCTGGTTGATCACCGCCAGCAGGCGATCTTCAGCGTCGTACTGATAGCCCAGCGTTGCGCCGTCCGGCGTTTCGCAGGAAGCAAGCATTCCGGTGCCGGTATAGCGAAACCGCGTTATGCGCCCCTGCTCGTCGGTAAATTGCAGCGGCTCATCTTCCCGGTCATAGCTGACGCGCACTTCGCCCCCCGCCGGATCAACCGTAGCGACCAGCCGGTCTTTCATATCCCAGTGGAAACGGGTGACACCGCCATCGGCATCAATGCGCTCCTGCAACGTACCGCGCGCCGAGTAGCGAAAGCGAGTCACGCCGCCGCCAGCAACGTGCTCAGCGCTTAAAAAACCAAATCGGTCATAGTGATAATGGGTTGGCGGAGAGCCAGGAATCTCGGCGGCGGTCAGTTGGCCGAACGCATCATAGTGATAACGCGATGTGACGCCCGTTGGGTCAATTTCTGCCACCAGATTACCGCAGCTATCGAACTGCGTGCGCCAGTTGGCTCCCTGCTCATCCGTTACCGCAATCAGATCGCCCCAGTCGTCATAGCTCGCCTGTACGACGCTGCCATCAGGCAGGTGTTCGGCAACCATCTGCCCGCGCTCGTCATACTCCCAGCGCCAGGTGCTGCCATCCGGCTCCACCAACTCCGCCGTGCGGCCAAAATCGTCATAGCGAAACAGCGTATTGCCGCCAGTGGGATCGATTTCCGCGATCGGCAAACCGTTTTCATCAAAGGTAATGCGCGAGATATTGCCCGCCGAATCGCTTATTTCCACTTCATTAAGCAGTTCGTGCCAGGCAAAGCGATAATCCCAAACGTCGCCATCGCCCCAGGCATGAATCACCCGCCAGGCATCATCGTACTGGTAATGGAACTCCTGGCCGTTGCGATCCACATGGCTTATCAGATAGCGCTGCTGCCAGAAGAAGTGGCGCGGGTGCGACAGCGCATCAATTTCGGCGCTAAGCTGGTTATCCGCATCATATTCATAGCGCGTAAGCGGAGTTATCTCGCCATCCAGCGTATTGCGCAAACGCAGCGCCAGTAGCCGATCGTTTTGCCAGGTGACAAGGATTTCACGCCCGGTCTCTCCCGCGTGGCTGAACTCGCGAATGGACTGCAATTCATCGCCGTTCCAGTCAAACGCCCAGCCATTACCGTTACGATCCGCCAGCCTGCGTAGCGGCAACACGCCCTGTTTACCGCTGAAATGCAGCTCCGGACCGCTCTCCTGCTCGATTCGCCACCACACTTCACCATCGCGCGTTTCGCGCCACAGGCGGCTCCCGTCCGGCAGGCCGGTAATCGCCTGTTCGCGGCCATCCGCCTGCGGCAGCACGGCAAACAGCGTCATCCCTTCCGCCTGCGTCAGCAGGGCAACGCCTTCATCGGCGAGCACCTCAAGGCGGGCATCCGCCGGGGTGGACCAGCCGTAACCACACATCCCTGCGATTTCCGTGTCGGACGAGGTATAGCTGCGCGTCCACTCCAGCGGCAACCTGCCCGGCAGCAGAAAATCCATTTGCTCCAGGCTGACACTGCCGTCGCGGATATCCACCGGCTCCGCGCGCAGCACCCGGCATTTCAGGAAGCCGGGGTCCATATTGCGAAACAGTTTTTGCCGCAGCTTGCGGAAACGGCGCATAAACAGCCGCCACTGCGGCGTTTTTTTCAGTTTTTTAAACCCTTTTCCCAGGCCGCTTAACCCGGCGCGCATCAGCAGCGCCATCAGGTTGATGGTGGGCGGCCCGCCGACAATCACATTGTTGGGCAGCGCGAGGTTAAACGTTAGCGGCAGCGTCAGCGAAAGCGGTTTCGGTTTGGTAGCGCGTTTGAGGCGAAACGGCGGGATCAGGCCAATAATGTTGCAGCTCAGCACCGGCATGCCAATGCGGGAAAACGGCTCGCCATCCACCGAAACGGTTTTGCTGCCCATAAACAGCTCATCTTCAATCTGCGGGCCGCCCGGCGCGCGCAGCGGCGGGATCCACGCGCCGCCCACCGGAATATGCACCGCCATCCCGCCCGTTCCGGCACTGGCGCGTTTGATGCTGTTAACGTGAACCGTGGTGCCAATCAGCGGCAGATAGTCGAAGACATCAAAAACGATGCCGATGTGCGGCGTTGGCAGCGGCCACGGGTAGGTATGAATATCCAGCCCGAGCTGTGGATCGAAGTGCGCGCCGGAGTGCATCGCTTAACCTCAGAACATGGCACGCAACAGCGCGCGCAGGAAAGTACGAACTTCGGTCGCCAGGTCGCTCTCAGAAAGGCTTAAAAAGAGCAGCGCCAGCACGGTGACGACCACAATAATGATGATGCGATTTTTCATAGCGGGTTGCTTCCTGCAGTATCAGTTAACGATGCGTCGCTCTCTCCCCACGCGGGAAGGCGTTGCCACTCGCCGGGCGGCGCATCAAAAGGATGGGCGATTTCCGGCAGGCCGTTCCAGTGCGGATGCAGTTTCTCACGCGCCAGCCGGATAACGCGGCGAAAGCTCTCATCGCCGCGGCGGATCAGGTTTTCACGCTCTTCACGGATCAGCGTAAAGGTCGCTTCAAGTTGTAATTGCAAACGGCTGTCGGCCTGCCGAACCTGTTCCACTGCTGGCGCGGACGGCAGTTGCGCTTCCACCTGCGCAATAAGTTTCTGTTTTTCCGCCTGCCAACGCGTGGCGCAGGCTTCCAGGGCTTCGGTTCGCCGCTTGTCATGCATACGCAGCAAATCCTGGAACACCAGCGGCAAGGTGGTCTGCCCGCGTTCCGTGATCGGGACAGGCTCCGCCGCCTGGATGGCGCGGGCGTACTCTTCCATTGCCGCCGGGCGATGCCCGCACAGCCAGAGGCAAAAACCGCACATCCGCCAGCCCTCCATCGCAAAGAGCGGATGCGGGATGGCCTGCGCCTCAATCGCTGCCTGACGATAGATTTTCGCCGCCTGAAGATAGTCTTTACTGGAGAACCAGGCGCCCGCCTCGCCAAAGGTGCTTTGCGTGCGCAACTGCCCTTTTACCGCCTGATCGGGCACCTCGCCGGAGATGCTTTGCGCCTGGCGGTAATGTTCCACCGCCTGCGCGTGATCGCGGCCTTTGAGCCAGCCGCCCGCGATCAGGTTATGCATCATCGCCTGCTGATCCGCCCAGCCGCGACACTGCGCAATGGCCAGCGCCAGGCTGCCGCGCGCCGCTACCTGCGCGGCGCTGCCTTTTTCCAGCAGCAACATGGCATCGGCCAGATAACGGCGGAACAGCAAACGGTCGGCATCGGCGTCGGTCTGCTGCTGCGCGGTCTGGTGCATGACCTTCATGCCATCAATCCGATCCTCAATCAGCCGGACGTGTCGCGGATTCGCGGTATACAGCGACTGCCAGATCGGCTGTTCAACGGTGTCGATCAATAACAGGCGCGGCGCGTCAGCGCCCTGTTCCAGCCAGAGATGGAGCCAGCGCAGCATCGCGCTCTCATCGCTGACAGCGGAAGGTTTCAGCACCAGCACCAGATAACGCAGATCGTCGGTAAACTGTTCGGCGAAGTTCTGCAACAGGCTGCGTAACTGCCCGGCGCTGTAGCAGGGCAACCAGGGTTCGGCATCCCAGAAAGCGGCATCGGGCGTCGCTTCATACTGCTCAACGAATTCGCGGCCCAGCGCCTCGCTGTAGCTGTATCCGGTTTCAAAAGGCGTGTTAAAGCTGAGGAATAGATCGGGCAATGAGCGCCCCTGCGGATGCTGTTGCAGCGCGAAAAAAGCATCCAGCAGCGATTCGCCATTTGCCGGAACACGCCAGATAAACAGTCGTGCGGCGGTATCTTCGCTGGCATCCAGCCAGCTTAATTCCAGCTCGCTCATCAACTTTTCACTGGGGTTTTTGCTGGCGTTCATGGCATCCCCATCAGGCGTTCAGCTCAATTTTCTTGCCATTGACCATCACCCCGGCGGCATTAATGGTGATGGTCGATCCGCCAGCGGTGATCTCCACGCTGCCGTTGCCAATCAGAATGCCGCTCTCACCTACGTTGATGCGGAAGGTGTCCGTCGCGCTGTCAGCCACGCTGCCCTGGGTGAACCGGGTATCGCCGCCGGTAATGCTCAACGTGCGTCCGGCACCGATGCTGACGTCCTGTTTTTGCGTCACCGTGCGCGTCTCATTGCTGCTGACGGTGACAGTGCGGTTACCGGTCACTTCCAGCGTCTGGTTGCCGGTCACCTGCACAGTGCGGTTTTGCTGGACGCTAACCGTCTCATTGCCCTGCACGCTGCGGGTGCGATCCTGGACCACCGTCAGCGTCTGATTACCTTCAACAGTGCCGGTATTGTTGCTTTTCACCGTGGTGGTGTGGTTGCCGGTAATGGTTTCATCGCGGTTTTGTTCCACGCTCAGGGTTTCGTTCCCTTTCACACTCTCGGTACGGTTTTGCTGCACCGTGGTGGTTTCATTACCGTTGATGGTTTTGCTGCGATCCTGGCCCACGGTGATGGTTTCATTGCCATCGACGGTGCGCGTCCGGTTCTGCTTGATGTGGCTGGTTTCGTCTTTGCCGACGGTTTTGGTGCGGTTGCTGCCAACGTCATGGGTTTCGTCGTTTTCGACTTCCGTATCCATATTGCGTTCGGCATGCAGCCAGAGCTGCTCAGCGCCCGGTTTATCCTCAAAGCGCAGGGCGTTGGCGTTATCCGGCGATCCATCTTTGGAACGGCTCATAAAACCCATCTGCGTGGCCGCCGCTGGCAGCGCCCACGGCGGCATGCTGGCTTCGTTGTAGACGCGGCCAATGATGATGGGTCTGTCCGGCTCGCCGTTAATAAAATCGACCACCACTTCATCACCGACGCGCGGGATCTGCACCCCGCCGTAGCCCTGCCCGGCCCAGGCGCTGGAAACGCGTACCCAGCAGGAACTGTTCTCGTCGCCCTGGCTTTGCCGATCCCAGTGGAATTTCACTTTGACGCGGCCATATTTGTCCGTCCAGATCGACTCGCCCGCAGGCCCCACGACTCTTGCCGTTTGCGGCCCGTAGGTGCGCGGCCAGTCGGTGACGGCGGCCGGGCGGAACGGCGTAGAGGCCGGAATGACGGTAAAGTCGATGCGCTGCTGCGTCTCGCCAACATCACCGGAAGCATACTGATTTTCGGCAAAATCATAGCGAGCACCTACCACCAGCCACTGTGCGTTGTCGGCATCGTTAGGGGATCGGATAAGCGTAAAGGTGTGCCCCGGCGCAATACCGGTCGCCGTCGCGCTGCCCTGCATTTGCTGCTGTTCCGCCTGCCAGGATTGCTGGCGAATACGTGCATAAGATTCGCCGTCGCCATGCTCGACAAAGCGGCCTGGCCAGTCATAGACATCGATTTTTCCGGGCGTTGGCGAAACGGGGTTTTGCAGGGTTTGCAACATCCAGGCATGGGGCTTGCGGAAGTCGTAATCGTCGGTGCTGTAGAGGCCAGGCGTGACGATATGGCGCGCCAGTAACTGGCTGACGCCCTCTTCATTCACCGCACCGCCGCCACTCTGCGCATGCCACGGGATCACTTCATAGCCGGGAAACGCCTCTGCTTGCGCGTAATCATCCATTAGCACCAGCGTGTGTCCCTCTTTGCTGTGACGGAACAGGTAGCTGATGCCCTCAAGCTCCAGCAAACGGCTGATAAAATGAAAGCTGCTCTCGGCGTACTGCACGCAGTAATCCCACTGGCGATAGCTGCGCGTCAGTTTGTTTTCAATTTTTACCTGGTATTCGGAAAACAGAGTGCTGACGATGTCCGGTACGCGCTGCTGCTGGAAAATACGGAAATTGCGATCGCGCATCATCGGCCAGAAATCCGGCTCAAGGGTCGCCTGATACACCGCATAGCGCGTGCCATCCAGCTCTTCCGAGCGCGCAGAGATCGCCGTGACTTTGCCGCTCAGATAGCGCGTCGTTCCCAACTGCGTTGGGATCACCACCGTCATCTCCTGGCCCAGCAGTTTTTGCCGATCGAGGGTGAAATCTTTGCTCAGCAGATCGACCTGAAAGCGAAAGGGCGTGGAGAGCTGTTCTTCCCCTTTAAACGTCCAGAATAAGAGCGAATCACTTCCGGAGGATGACAGAACGGTTATCCGGTTAACCATACATGTTCCTTTATTGCAGAGGCGAATATTCCGGGCGAAGAGGTGTTTCCACGCCTTCAGCGCAGGCAATTATTAAATAGAGTTTTGCGGTGCGGGTATTATTCCCTGCTAACCGATAATGATTTATTACGGGCGATATTAACTGGATATAGTTGAAACTTGCACCGATTGGTAGTTAAGAATCATCCCATTTTCATCAATTTATGATAACACGTTGAAAATTAAGACCAGGGTTTATTTACGCAATTTATTCAGGGTTATTGGGTTATGCGATTCAGCCAACATATTAATCGCGTATCATATATTTTGAGATAGCAATATTATCTTTAATGCCAACAATTAAATAATTACGCAGGTTATTTTAGGAAAGTTTAATTATATGCCGGAAAATAAAGAGATGGCCCACCAGCGGGCCATTGTCGATTTCAGAAAAAGTGGTGACCGGCGGCCAGCGTAATAGCCGGTTGACTGGCTTTAAACAGCAGAGCCGGTTTGTCGCCGCCGAGCTGCGCGTGGCCGTCCTGTACCGCGATCCAGCTTCCTTCCGGTAAACCGATCACTTCCAGTTCCGGCGCCACCACCAGCAGTTCGCGAATGCGCTGCTCGCGCGTTTCGCCCTGATGCCCGGCGGGTAGCGCGTTGGTAAAGTGCGGGTTGATCTGCAACGGCAGCAGATTGAGCGCATCCAGACCGCCCGGATCGATAATCGGCATGTCGTTGGTGGTGCGGATCGTCGGACAGGCCAGATTCGCCCCGGCGCTCCAGCCAACATACAGCGCACCGTTGTTCACGGCCTGGCGGATCGGTTCGATCAACCCGCGCTCGCGGCAATTTTTCAGCAGGTTAAACGTGTTGCCGCCGCCAACCATCACAATCTCTGCGGCGGCAATCGCCGCAGGCGCGTCGTCCACGGTGTGAATGCCGGTGATCGACAGATCCAGCTCCGCCAGCGCCAGACGGACTTTATCCGTATAGGCATCAAAGCTTTGCGTCACGCCCGCGAAGGGAATAAACACCACCTTGCGACGCCCGCCAAGCTGCGCTTTCAGCAGCGGCAGCGCATATTCCAGATATTCGGTGCCGGGCAGCACCGAATTGCTCAGTAACAGCAAATCCATAACCCTCTCCTTTTACAGCAAATTGCGTAGCAGATCGGCTAACAGCTTATTCGATAATACAACGGGCAGCGGGACGTGGCGGGCGCAGATCGCCTGATGCCAGGCGGTGTAGCCCATGCAGTCGGTCAGAATCACTTCCGCCCCCTGCGCTTGCAGCGAGCGGGCGGCGGCGGCAATCTCGTCTTCGCTGGCGGTATAGGGCGAGGCAACGGCAAACACCGGCATTTGCGCAGCACCGCGCCACTTCTCCAGCTCGCTGGCGATCTGCGCTTCCAGCGGCACCAGGATCCCGGCGCGACGCGTTCCGACCAGTGCATTCAGCGTCGGCGGCAGGATCCGATCCGGCTCGATCAACCACGCTTTTTTACTGCTCAAACCGTGAAACTCGCCGGTACAAAGAATAGCGATGATCTCGCAGCCCTGCGCTTCCAGCCAGTCGATCTTCTGTTGCAGCGCTTCGCCGACCGCCGGTTTGCCCATCACTACCGCTCGCCCGTCCAGCAGGCGCGAAGTCAGCAATGCATCGCCAGGTTTTGGCGCAAAACGCGCCGCGATGGCGGCATCATCCAGCCCATCCAGCACTCCGGCGTGCAGGCAACTTACCTGCGCGGGTAACGCCGCATCGAGGATTGGGGTGATGTCGCTGCGCGGTGCCTGGCCGATGGTTAGCGTACCGATTTTACGGATCGCCATTTCACACTCCCGGCTGACGTTTTTGCAGATGCGCCAGCGAACCGTACAGATCGAGCAGGCGCTGGTATTCTGCTTTATCAAAGAACTGGCAGGTGCCGCGGGTGAACTCTTTCGCCACTTCTACGGCAAATTTACAGGCCAGCGCGATATCCGTTTCGTGGCTCGCCCCGGTGCCGCAGCCCGGCACGGTGCTTACCGCCGTAATCGCCACGCCAACCACGGGCGCGGCGGTAGCAATCGACGGTTGCAGAATGCTGTTCAGGTGGTAAACCCCATTACCGTACGGCGTGATGTCCTGGGTGGTGATCGGGAAAGTGACCGGCAGTTGCCCGGTGGTCATTTCCATGACGCGCAACAGATCTTCCGCCACGCGCAGGATGTAACCCGCTTTGACCGTCGGCGAAATGGCAAAGCCTTTATGGTTGATGATGCGGTTGCCTTTGGTGGTATCAATCGACAGCACCGCATCCATTTCGTCGGAGACTTCCTGCTCGTTCATGTCTTCGGTTTCGACCGGCGAATCCATAAAATCAACCGGTTCGTGTGGGCGTGTTGGCGCATCCGGGCAGATATGGGTGGTGACAATCACATCGCCTGGCAGGCTATCGCCCTGGCGCTGCATCTCCGCCAGTTTGAGCGCGCTGGCAATCGCCGCCACGGCGCCATCGGCGTCGGAGACCAGCCCAATTCGCCCCGGACGCGCGCCAATGCCGCCCAGACGTCCGACAATCCCCAGCGTCGGCGCGCTGCCGCCGCGGCGTTTACCTTCGGTGCCAGGAATGACGATTTTAACGAAGTCGGTGCTGCCTTTCGGGCCACTGACCGCTTTCACGCTCACCTCAAGATTGCGGTAACCCGCCAGCAGGGTTTTCACCTTGTCGCCGCTGGCATACGCGCTGTCGAGTAACTCAAAGACCTGTAACGTTTGTTGTAAGCTCATAATATTTTCTCTGGAATGGCGTGATTACTTTTTGCCGCCCGGCAGGACGGAATTAAAGAAGCTGAACAGGGCGTCTCCGGCGATCAAACCCGCCGCCAGCACCTCAATTTTGTTACGCATCGGCTCACCGCCAATGCGCAGCACCGCCGCGCGAATGGCGATACCGATCATCACCGCCCAACCCGCCAGCGGGTTATTGATCAGCAATCCTGTCGCCAGCAGCACGCCCATCTGACGGCCGGGGCCGCCGATCAACTGGATGATGGCGCCAGGAATGGCCCAAATGAGCAGCGATTTGGCGATATCAAACGACACCCCGGCGTTAATGGCGGCGACATACACTTTTGCCACCGGCGGCACCAGCCCCTGCGAGAAGTAGTCGCGGAAAATAAACAGCACCACCGGCATGGCGACGACAAAGGCCAGCATGGCGGCAAGCAGTTGCTGACGGCGGCCCTCCAGTTCAAAACGGGTGTGTTCACCTTTACCGCGCAGGATCCATCCGGCTTTCAGGTCGTAGCCCATATCGGCAAACGCCGGGCCGGTAGCGGCGGAGAAACCGCACAGCATTGCCAGCGCTTGTGGCGGGAAGCCAATCAAAATACCGATAAGCAAAGTGATCAGCGCCACGGCAAAGGCCGGGAACCAGCCGGAGTGCATGGCGGCAAGGCCCACAATCATTTCATGCAGAAAGGCGGCGAAAGCGGCGTAGACCATAAACGCCACCAGCCACGGCAGGGAGAGATGGGCATACAGACCACTGCCGAGCGCAATCAGTACTGAAATCGCCATAAAGCCGAGCGCGCCTAAGCGGATGGTTTTGCCAATCTGCGCATTTTGCGCCTGCGGCAGCGCGTCGTCGGCGGTATGCGGCGCTGCTTTCTGGCTGTTGCTCTGGCGGATCAGGCGGATAATCTGGAACAACGCCACCACGCCCGCCCCCGCCATCACGCCGTGCGGGATGTAGAGTTTGTTGATATCAATGCCGAATAGCGGCCCGGAATAACCGCGCAGCAGGAAACCAACGCCGAGCATGCTCAGCGCCCAGATATTGCCGATAAACGCCGTACCCAGCGCCGCCATCGGGAATTTGAACCACGAGCCGACAGCGCCGATCACCATGCCGGTGCCGAGCAGCGCCGCCTGTTTGCCGCCCTGATCGCCCGCTTTAATCGACTCTGCCGCCGCAATTCCCGGCGGCCAGGCGCCTTCGGCCGGGAAGATGCGCGTATTAAACAGGCGATAGAGCAGCCAGCCATCCAGCAACATCGCCAGCGCCACACCGATAAACATCGGCATCACCATTTCGTTATGACCAAACAGCCACGGAATTGAAATAGGCAACAGCAGCGAGTTCGCCGCGCCAAAGGTAGCCGCCGACGTCGCGCTTTGCGCCAGGTTTTGAATATGGATGGAACGGAAACGGGCGAAGCACTGGAGTGGAATGCGGGCGATGATCATCGCCGCCATCGCGCCGATGATCGCCGTATTCGGCGTTACCCCCAGCGTGGTTAGCAGTTGCACGCCAATAACTGCGCCGAAGATGCTGAGCACCAGCAGCAACAGTAATGTGGCCGGGGCGAAAGCGCGCGGATGGCTCTCGCTCTGTTCCGGCAGCGTTTCGGATGAGACAGTCTGACTCACGGTTATTCTCCTGGTATTGGCAAAAAAGGAAAAATCAAAGCGAGCTGGTCACCAGCGTGTCGCCGGTTTTTCCGGCGATGGTGAGGGCGGCTTCTTTCAGTAATGTCGCGATCCGTTGCAACTCTTCAGGGGTAGCAAGGTGTTGAGGGAAGGAGAGGCAGAACGCCACGGCTTCGTGAGTGGCCGGGTCGCCTACTGCGCAACTGACGGAAGCCGTGTCGGCAACCGATTCATTAACGGCCGTTGCGTAACCGGCATCGCGGGTACGGGCCACGGCAGCAACCAGCATGCTGACGTCTTGCTGTGTACCGCTAAGCTGCGATACCACCAGCGGGCTGGCAAAAAAATCATGGAGTTGTGTATCGGAAAGACGCGCCAGCAGCGCGCGGCCGGTCGAAGTTCCCCATGCCGGCGAGCGCGAACCCGGCCAGGTAACAACCGGCAGCGCCTGACGGCCGTGGATCACCCGCAGCACAAGGATTTCCTGGTTATCGAGCATCGAGATATAGCCAGTGTATCCCGTGCGTTCGCACAGGTTGCGCAGCGCCGCATCAACGTGATCGCTCAGGGTGATCTGGCGGCTGACGAGATGCGAAGCCGACATAATCAACGGACCAGGCAGAAAGGTGCCCTGGTTTTCGTCTTTTTCCAGATAGCCCCAGAACTCAAGCTGGCTCATCACGCGCGAAGCGGTACTTTTGGGCATGCCGAGGTGGGTAATCACATCACTGACGCGGATACCGCTTTGCAGATCCACCATCAATTTCAGAATGCTGGCCGTGGTTTCTAAAATGGACATAGTGCGGTCTCATAAAATGGGACTGAAGTTTCACTAAATGGAACTGCAAGAAGGGTGCCAGCGTGTAACAAACTGAATTTACAGAAAACGCATAAAATCGATCAGAATTCACGCACTAAAGTAACGATCAAAAAAGGTGCATGAATGGCGACATATCACGCAAATAGTGCAATAAAGCGGCAGGTGATGACGGCGGGCTTGTATCAAAAAAGAATGGCTTAGCTTTTTTTCGTATAACGTTATTCGTATATATTTGTTTTCGCACACGGCGCAAAGAATATAATTCGCACTAATCCAGCCCTCAAATAATTAAGCCGGGCTAATAAAATATTCCGCCAGCAATTTCTGGCAAAATGTTCCGTCCGGAAGGTGTGCAGTGCCAACATGGTTACCCTTAGCGATTGATTCTTTCTGGCCGATGCTTTCCGCAGGGCTAAAATTCACCATTCCCTTAACGCTGATCTCCTTTATTCTTGGGCTGTCGCTCGGTTTTGTGGTTGCGCTTTTGCGCCTGTACGGCCCGGCTTTTTTAAAGCCGGTGGTGCGGTTTTACGTCTGGCTGATTCGCGGTACGCCGTTGCTGGTGCAGCTATTTTTGATTTTCTACGCGTTGCCGAGCGCCGGGATCACCATTGATGCCTTCCCTGCGGCGGTGATTGGCTTTACCGTCAATATTGGCGCGTATACCTCCGAAGTGATCAGAGCAACGCTGCTGGCTGTGCCGAAAGGGCAATGGGAAGCCGCCCACTCCATCAGCATGACCTGGGCGCAGTCTCTGCGTCGTATTATTCTGCCGCAGGCTGCGCGCATCGCCGTGCCGCCGCTCTCTAACACCTTTATTTCTCTGGTAAAAGATACTTCGCTGGCGTCGGTGATCACCGTACCGGAGATGTTTCTTGCCGCGCAGCAAATTGCAGCGGTGACCTATGAACCGCTGATTCTGTACAGCGAAGCGGCGATTATTTATCTGTTCTTCAGTTCTGTGTTATCGCATTTGCAAGAGAAGCTGGAGCGGAAATTAGCGGGTACGACAGTAAAAGGCCAGGTCAATGATAACGCTCTCCAGCATTGAAAAAAGTTTCGACGGCAACCGGGTGCTGAAGGACATCAATTTAACGATTGAAGAAGGCACGGTAACCACGCTGATTGGTCCTTCAGGCAGCGGGAAAAGCACCTTATTGCGTTGCATTAATTTGCTGGAAATTCCTCAGTCCGGGGAGCTGACCATCGGCAAAGAGCGCATCACATTCGCGCCAGGTGCGCGGATCAAAGGCCAGGATATTCGTCGCATCAGCCGCCAGACCGGTATGGTGTTCCAGAACTTCGCGCTGTTTCCGCACATGACCGCCCTCGACAACATCACCGAAGGGCTGGTTACGGTGCATAAATGGGATCGCGAACGCGCTCGCCGCCGTGGTGAAGAGCTGCTGGATAAAGTCGGCATGCTGCACAAACGCGATGCCCTGCCGAATACGCTCTCTGGCGGCCAGCAACAGCGCGTGGCGATTGCCCGTGCGCTGGCGCCGTCACCGGCGGTTCTGCTGTGCGATGAACCCACTTCCGCACTCGATCCTGAGCTCTCCGGCGAAGTGGTGTCCGTACTGCGCCAACTGGCGCTGGAAGGCACCACGATGATCATGGCGACCCATGATTTGCGTCTGGCGGCGAATATCGCCAGCCAGGTGGTGTTTCTGGAAGCCGGGGAAATTGTCGAGTCCGGCTCCGCTAACGATTTGTTTTTACATGCGAAGAAACCCCGTACCGCGGAGTTTATCGCCTCTTTAAGCACAGCGCTCCCGGAACTCGGGGCGAGTTAATTAAAACAACATAGGGTAATGCAGATGAAAGCACTCGCAACATTAGTCGTAGCCGGGATTATGCAGCTTGGTTTTGCCCACGCAGCGCTGGCGCAGGATGATTTGGCAAAGATTCAGTCCGCTGGCGTACTGAAAATCGGGACTGAAGGCACCTATCCGCCGTTCACTTTCCACAATGCTTCCGGCACGCTGGAAGGTTTTGACGTAGAAATTGGCCGTGAAATCGCCAAACGCCTGAAAGTGAACCCGCAGTTCGTTGAAGGTAAATGGGACGGCCTGATCGCCGGTATCGACGCGAACCGTTATGACGTGGTGATCAACCAGGTGGGTATTACGCCGGAACGCGAGAAGAAATTCGACTTCTCCGAGCCGTACATTGCGTCTAAAGCGGTACTGATCGTCAATGACAAAAATAGCAGCATTAAAAGTTTTGCCGATCTGAAAGGCAAAAAGTCAGCCCATTCACTGACCAGTAACTACGCCCAGATCGCGCGTAAATACGGTGCGGAAATTGTCCCGACCGACGGCTTTAACCAGTCTATCGATCTGGTGGTGCAGGGCCGTGCCGATGCCACCATCAACGACAACCTGTCGTTCCTCGACTTCAAAAAACATAAACCGTCTGCGCCGGTGAAAATCATCGCCACAGAAGAGAATGCAGAGAAATCCGGCGTGCTGCTGCGCAAAAACAACCCGCAGTTGAAAGCGGCGATTGATAAAGCGCTGGAAGAGATCAAGGCCGACGGCACCTACGAACGTATTTCCCAGAAATACTTTGGTGCGGACGTGTCGAAGTAATTTTTTACCCCTGCTGTAAAAGAGAACCGTAAGCCCGGCTCGGGTTTACGGTTTTTTTATCATCACATGGCTGTAAAATGCGCCAGCTACGCTTTCTGCGAAACGTTTCTTCAACGCCGCCAGAGGCTTCCTGTTTATCGATGTCGGAGATTTATGATGCCGTACAAGCTCTATACAGCCGTGTTGCTTCTCGCTGCCGCAACGTTCTCTGCTACAGCCGCTTCAGCGCCTTCGATTGGCAATTTGATCAATGAACGTTTGTCCTGGATGAAAGATGTTGCCGGTTATAAAGCGCAGCATCACCAGGCGATTGAAGATCTACAGCAAGAGGAGAAGGTGCTGGAGAGTACCCTTGCTGATGCTGATTCGCTGGGATTAAAAGGCGAGAGCGTAAGGCCATTTATTCAGGCGCAGATGGACGCCGCCAAGGCGATTCAGTACCGCTATCGCGCCGACTGGCTGGCCGCGCCGGAAACTGACTGGCAGCCTCGCCCGCTTCAGGACGTCCGGACGCAAATCGGCCAACTTAGCGCCCGTATTCTGCAAAGTGTGGCAGCACGATTAAAGTCCGGGCAACCTCTGACGGAACAGGATCGGAAGGCATTTATGCACGCCTTGCAGCAGAAGAATTTACACGAGCAGGATAAGCAGAGGATCTGGGAAACAATGAAAGGGATTTCGTTGAAAGATTAAGTAAAAAGCCCTGCCGAAGCAGGGCTTTTCGTTCTAATTAACTTGCTTTGAAAAGCGAAATCAGAACGGGATATCGTCGTCGAAATCCATTGGCGGTTCGTTAGACGGTGCCGGAGCGGAAGACTGCTGCGGACGAGACTGCGCGCCGCCGCTGAACTGGTTGCCGCCCTGCGGCTGCTGAGGCTGACCCCAACCGCCCTGCTGCTGGCCACCGCCTGCCCCGCCTGCCGGTGCGCCGCCGCCCTGACGGCCGCCCAGCATCTGCATGGTGCCGCCCACGTTAACCACCACTTCCGTGGTGTACTTCTCCTGCACCGGACTGATCGGTCCATTTGCGGGTACGCAGCTGGCCTTCGATATAGACCTGAGAACCTTTACGCAGATACTCACCGGCCACTTCGGCCAGTTTGCCGAACAGCACAACGCGGTGCCATTCGGTCTGCTCTTTCATTTCACCGGTCGCTTGATCACGCCAGGATTCGGAAGTAGCCAGCGTAATGTTGGCAACTGCGCCACCACTCGGCATGTAGCGTACTTCCGGGTCCTGGCCCAGATTACCGACGAGAATCACCTTGTTTACGCCTCTGCTGGCCATGTTCGTGTCTCCTGAATACGTTTCTTAATAGTGTAAACGCGCGAGTGTACCATTTCCATGCTGCACTTTGATAGTTGCGAAGCATGTTCCAGAGATATCCCGCAACTCACGGCGCATTGTTGCACATCGAATCAGGAAATGCATTCCAATACTGTATATTCAAACAGGTTAAATTGTGTCATAATTAGCCGTTTCTGACCGCCGGTTGTCCTTCAAACAAACCAGGCAAAACGTGTTCCAACCGGGAAAGGTGAATGGATAAGATCGAAGTTCGGGGCGCCCGCACCCACAATCTCAAAAACATCAACCTCATCATCCCGCGCGACAAACTGATTGTCGTCACCGGGCTGTCGGGTTCCGGCAAGTCCTCACTGGCTTTCGACACGCTGTATGCCGAAGGACAGCGCCGCTACGTTGAATCGCTCTCCGCCTACGCGCGTCAGTTCCTGTCGCTGATGGAAAAACCGGACGTCGACCATATTGAAGGGCTGTCGCCGGCGATCTCCATTGAGCAGAAATCCACCTCGCACAACCCGCGTTCCACGGTCGGCACCATTACCGAGATCCACGACTACCTGCGTCTGCTGTACGCCCGCGTGGGCGAGCCGCGCTGCCCGGACCACGACGTCCCGCTGGCGGCGCAAACCGTCAGCCAGATGGTGGATAACGTGCTGTCGCAGCCGGAAGGCAAGCGCCTGATGCTGCTGGCGCCGGTGATCAAAGAGCGCAAGGGCGAGCACACCAAAACGCTGGAAAACCTGGCAAGCCAGGGCTATATCCGCGCGCGTATCGACGGCGAAGTGTGCGATCTGTCCGATCCGCCGAAGCTGGAGCTGCAGAAGAAGCACACCATCGAAGTGGTGATTGACCGCTTTAAGGTGCGCGACGATCTGGCGCAGCGCCTGGCGGAATCGTTTGAAACCGCGCTGGAACTCTCCGGCGGCACCGCCGTGGTCGCCGACATGGACGACCCGAAAGCGGAAGAGCTGCTGTTCTCCGCCAACTTTGCCTGCCCGATTTGCGGCTACAGCATGCGCGAGCTGGAACCGCGCCTGTTCTCGTTCAACAACCCGGCGGGCGCCTGCCCGACCTGCGACGGCCTGGGCGTGCAGCAGTATTTCGACCCGGACCGCGTGGTCCAGAACCCGGAGCTGTCGCTGGCCGGCGGCGCCATCCGCGGCTGGGACCGCCGTAACTTCTACTACTTCCAGATGCTGAAATCGCTGGCGGAGCACTACAAGTTCGACGTGGAAGCGCCGTGGGAAAGCCTGAGCGCCAACGTACAGAAAGTGGTGCTGTTCGGCTCCGGCAAAGAGTCCATCGAGTTCAAATACATGAACGATCGCGGCGACACCTCCGTGCGTCGCCACCCGTTCGAAGGCGTGCTGCACAACATGGAGCGCCGCTACAAAGAGACCGAATCCAGCGCGGTGCGCGAAGAGCTGGCGAAGTTCATCAGCAACCGCCCCTGCGCCACCTGCGAAGGCACGCGCCTGCGCCGCGAAGCGCGCCACGTGTTCGTGGAAAACACGCCGCTGCCGACCATCTCCGACATGAGCATCGGCCACGCGATGGACTTCTTCAATAACCTGAAGCTCTCCGGCCAGCGGGCGAAAATCGCCGAAAAAGTGCTGAAAGAGATTGGCGATCGCCTGAAGTTCCTGGTGAACGTCGGCCTGAACTACCTGACGCTTTCCCGCTCGGCGGAAACGCTCTCCGGCGGCGAAGCGCAGCGTATCCGTCTGGCGAGCCAGATCGGCGCCGGCCTGGTGGGCGTGATGTACGTGCTGGACGAGCCGTCCATCGGCCTGCACCAGCGCGACAACGAGCGCCTGCTCGGCACGCTGATCCACCTGCGCAACCTCGGCAACACGGTGATCGTGGTCGAGCACGACGAGGATGCGATCCGCGCGGCCGACCACGTGATCGACATCGGCCCCGGCGCCGGCGTGCACGGCGGGCAGGTGGTCGCGGAAGGGACGCTCAAGGACATCATGGCGGTGCCGGAGTCGCTGACCGGCCAGTACCTGAGCGGCAAGCGCAAAATTGAGGTGCCGAAACAGCGCGTGAAAGCCGATCCGGAAAAAGTGCTGAAGCTGACCGGCGCGCGCGGCAACAACCTGAAGGACGTCACCCTGACGCTGCCGGTCGGCCTGTTTACCTGCATCACCGGCGTGTCCGGCTCCGGCAAATCGACGCTGATCAACGATACGCTGTTCCCGATCGCCCAGCGCCAGCTCAACGGCGCCACCATCGCGGAACCGGCGCCGTACCGCGACATTCAGGGGCTGGAGCATTTCGACAAGGTGATCGACATCGACCAGAGCCCGATCGGCCGCACGCCGCGCTCCAACCCGGCCACCTACACCGGCGTGTTCACGCCGGTGCGCGAGCTGTTCGCCGGCGTGCCGGAAGCGCGCTCGCGCGGCTACACGCCGGGCCGTTTCAGCTTCAACGTGCGCGGCGGCCGCTGCGAAGCCTGCCAGGGCGACGGCGTGATCAAGGTGGAGATGCACTTCCTGCCGGATATCTACGTGCCGTGCGATCAGTGCAAAGGCAAGCGCTATAACCGCGAAACGCTGGAGATCAAGTACAAGGGCAAGACCATCCACGAAGTGCTGGAGATGACCATCGAAGAAGCGCGCGAGTTCTTTGACGCCGTGCCGGCGCTGGCGCGCAAGCTGCAGACGCTGATGGATGTCGGCCTGACCTACATTCGTCTGGGCCAGTCGGCCACCACGCTGTCCGGCGGCGAGGCGCAGCGCGTGAAGCTGGCGCGCGAGCTGTCGAAACGCGGCACCGGCCAGACGCTGTATATCCTCGACGAGCCGACCACCGGCCTGCACTTTGCCGACATCCAGCAGCTGCTGGACGTGCTGCATCAGCTGCGCGATCAGGGCAACACCATCGTGGTGATCGAGCACAACCTGGACGTGATCAAAACCGCGGACTGGATTGTCGATCTCGGCCCGGAAGGCGGCAGCGGCGGCGGTGAAATCCTCGTCGCCGGTACGCCGGAAACCGTTGCCGAGTGCGAAGCCTCGCACACCGCGCGCTTCCTTAAACCGTTGCTGAAATAGCGGCTACGAGCGGGTTGATCCTTCATAAAGCTGGTGCCGGGTCGTTTCCGGCAGCAGCTCAACCGCCTGCTGATAGGATGCGTCCACCAGGTAGTAAATCTGCGAACCCGGAATCGAACCGTCCAGATAGACGGTGCTCCAGTGCGCCTTATTGAGGTGCTGGCTCGGCCTCACGTCATCATGCTGCTGACGGAGCAAATCCGCCAGTTCAGGGCTGGTTTTCAGCGACGCCGCCGGGCGGCCTTCCACCTCTTTCACCATCGCAAACAGCACATCCCCCACCTTAATCTGCGTGGCTTTCCAGTCGCTGTGGACGCTCTGCTCCGCGCCGGGCTTGCTCATGCAGTACTGAAGTATCTCCGAAATTGTCATCTTTATTCCCCTTGTAGCGTGGCGATAATTTTACGCGAACCACCGTGAATGCGATGCTCTCCCAGCCAGATCCCCTGCCACGTTCCCAACAGCAGCCGCCCGTTGTGGACCGGCAGCATCAACGATACGCCCAGCAAAGAGGATTTAATATGCGAAGGCATATCGTCCGCCCCCTCATAGTCATGCTCGTAAGGGGCGTTGTCCGGGACGCTCTTCAGAAAATGGCGCTCCATGTCGACCCGGACGGTGGGATCGCAATTTTCATTCAGCGTCAGAGAGGCAGACGTGTGCTGAAGCAGCAGATGCAGCAAACCCGTTCTGACGCGCGACAGGTCGCGGAGTTGCCCGATGACTTCATCCGTCACCAGGTGAAATCCGCGTGGTTTCGCGCTTAAGGTCAGGGTCTGTTGGTACCACATAGGCTGCTCCGTGATGAAAGATGAATCTTTCTAAGTGTGCAGCAAGAAGACGAAAGGTAAAACCCGCAGCAGCGAGATTTGATTAAAAAAAGGACCATCTCCGAGTTGACGATCACCTCTTCGCCAAAAGCACCTGCTTGCGGCAATGGCTTATAGGTGGAATTCGCGGCGCGCAGAATGCGGATTGGCCGGGCTTCGCTCGCACGCGCGGCGGTAATGTCGTTATCCGAATCGCCGTAGAAAACTCTGATCTTCTTCTTCTTCAGCCACTGGGTTTTGGTGTTTTGCCCTTCCTTGTCACCGGCAAAAATCACCGGATTCATGTTGGCTGCCGGGATCTGGAAATCATCCTGCAGCGTTTTGGAGACGGTTTCCGTTTTGGTCTGGCTGCGGCCGGTAACGAAATAAATGCTGTCGCCGCGCTTCACATGCATGGCAATTAGCGGACGGGCCACCTCTTTCGGAATGCTGAATTCGTCCCAGCCGTTATTCATTTTTTCCCAGAACTCCGGGTTCTTCAGATACGCTTCGCTGTCGGGAGAATACGTTTTCTTACCGCGCCAGAAACCGGGGCTGGAGAAGAGCACGGTATCGTCAATATCAAAGCCCACGGCCATTGGCGGACGCCCCATCAGGGAGCTTTCGATTTGGGCCACGGAAACCCAGTGAATGGGCGCCTGCTCGGCCAGCATGGCGGCGGTGGTGCCATCCGCAACCGGAGAAGGTGCAGAGGCGTAAACCGCAAGGCTACGACGGACGCCGAGGAACAATAAGCAGGCGGCGCTGAGCGCCAGTGTGATCTTGCGCATATTTTCCCCTGAATATTCAGTTTGTTATCGTTTTAATTTGAGCGAATGGTCAAAAAACTATCCGACCATAACCCCAGCGGGAGGTGAAGGGAAGGAGTTTTTGCTTATGAAGCGGAATAAAGAGAAAGACACAAACGGGGGATAATGACCTTCCGCCCGTTGGCAGAAGGTCGGGGAAAACTAAAAAGTGAGCGAGTACTTACATTACAGCTGCAAACGCCTGCGCCACGCGATGAACGTTGCTGGCATTCAGACCCGCCACGCACATACGGCCGCTGGCAATCAGGTAGACGCCGAACTCTTCGCGCAGACGATCGACCTGCGCCGCGCTCAGTCCGGTATAGCTGAACATCCCGCGCTGCTTGAGCAGATAGTCGAAGTTATGCCCCGGCACGGCCTCTTTCAGGACGTTAACCAGCTCCTGACGCATCGACTGAATGCGCTTGCGCATCGCTTCCACTTCCCCCAGCCAGGGCGCCTGTAACGCCGCGTCACCGAGAACCGTCGCCACCACCTGCGCACCAAAGTTTGGCGGGCTGGAGTAGATGCGGCGGACCGTCGCCTTCAGCTGACCCAGCACGCGGCCTGCTGCTTCGGCGTCTTCACAGACCACGGAAAGGCCGCCAACGCGTTCACCGTACAGGGAGAAGATTTTGGAGAAGGAGTTGCTGACCAGCGCAGGCAGCCCGGCGCTGGCAATCGCGCGAATGGCGTAAGCGTCTTCTTCCATACCTGCGCCAAAGCCCTGGTAGGCGATGTCGAGGAACGGGATCAGGTTGCGCGCCTTCAGCACCCCAATCACCGCATCCCACTGGGCGTTGGTGAGATCCGCACCGGTCGGGTTATGGCAGCACGGATGCAGCAGCACAATGCTGCGCTCCGGCAGGGTGTTCAGTTTTTCCAGCAGCGCCGCGCACGCCGTTAGTTTCGCTGTCGAACCACGGATAGGTCGCCAACTTAGAAGCCCGCGCCCTCGAAGATCGCAACGTGGTTTTCCCACGTCGGGTCGCTGACCCACACGCCTGAATCCGGGAAATATTTTTTCAGGAAGTCTGCGCCCACTTTCAGCGCGCCCGAGCCGCCCAGCGTCTGGATGGTCGCCACGCGGTTTTGCGCGAGCACCGCGTGATCGGCGCCAAACAGCAGCGGCGCAATGGTGTGACGGTAAGCTGTTTAGCCCTTCCATCGGCAGATAGAGCGAAGCGCCGTGCGGAACCGCGTTCAGACGCGCTTCGGCTTCAGCTACGGCCTGCAGGTGAGGAATAATGCCATCCTCGTTGTAATACAAACCGATGCTGAGGTTCACTTTGTCGCTGCGAGGATCTTCTTTGAAACGCTCCATTAGGGAGAGAATAGGGTCGCCGGCATAGGCGTCAACTTTCTGAAACACGCGATGGATTCTCCGGGTTTACAGTCGGCAAGAACAACACAATAAACCGGAAGCCGGGGAAGATCGAGAGGGGCAGCGCTTTCCCGTGCAGGAAAGCGCAAAACGTTTAGTCGACGTACTTCAGCGCCGCCCTGGCCGTCAGGCGCGTAATAAGTTCGTAAGCACTCACTTTCGTGATTTCAGCGATACGTTCAACAGGTAAACCTTCACCCCACAGCACCACATCGTCGCCGCGCTCATCCTGCGCTTCCGGCCCCAGATCGACACAAATCATGTCCATCGCCACGCGGCCAACGATCTTCACTTCGCGACCGTTGACCAGCACCGGCGTACCCGAAGGCGCAGCACGCGGATAACCGTCGCCATAGCCCATCGCCACCACGCCTAAGCGGGTATCGCGCGCGCTGTCCCAGGTTCCGCCATAGCCCACCGCGTCTCCCGCTTTGTGGTCGCGCACGGCAATCAGCGTGGAAGTCAGCGACATCACCGGCTGAAAGCCGAAATCCGCGCCCCAGGGTTTGTTCTCCAGCGGCGACACGCCGTAGAGAATGATGCCGGGTCGCGCCCAGCGTCGAAATGCGACTGCGGCCACAGCAGGGTGCCGCCGGATGCGGCGATCGAACGCAGCCCCGGTTTGCCTTCAGCAGAAGGTGGTGAAGATATCCAGCTGGCGCTCGGTTGCGCCGCACTCCGGCTCATCGGCGCGGGCAAAGTGGCTGACAATATTCACCGGCTGGCGCACGTTTTTGCAGCCGGAATAGACGCGCGTAAAACGCCTCCGCCTTTCCGGACGCACGCCCAGACGGTGCATGCCCGTATCCAGCTTCATCCACACGGTCACCGGCTCGCGCAGCTCGGCCGTTTCCAGCGCAGCCAGCTGCCAGGGGCTATGGACCGCCGTTTGAAGATGCTGCTCTGCGATGGTACAGGCAGATCGCTGGCGGCGAAAAAACCTTCGAGGAGCAGAATCGGTTGGGTGATTCCCCCCGCGCGCAGGCGCAGGGCTTCTTCAAGACGGGCGACGCCAAAGGCGTCGGCATCGGGGAGCGTTCGCGCGGTCTCCACGAGACCGTGTCCATAAGCGTTCGCTTTCACGACTGCAACCAGTCGGCTGGCGGGCGCCAGTTCACGCAGACGTTGCAGGTTGTGTCGCAGAGCGCGGCGGTTAATTACAACAGTTGCCGCTTGCATTTTAATTCCTCAAAAAAACAATTTTCTGAATCATTCGTGTTGCAGGAAGGCGACAAACCCGGGAATCCCCGGGGGCTTAGTAAACTAAGTGACCGGGGTAGGCGGGCGCCGTCAACGCACCTGCGGCGCGAAGGATGACGAAAATTTACTCATCATCATATTGTGGACCTGCATAGTTGTCGAAACGCGACCACTGTCCGTTAAAGGTCAGACGTACCGTCCCGATCGGGCCGTTACGTTGTTTACCAATAATAATTTCGGCGATGCCTTTCAGATCGCTGTTCTCGTGATAAACCTCATCACGGTAGATAAACATGATTAAGTCGGCATCCTGCTCGATGGAGCCGGATTCACGCAGGTCGGAGTTGACCGGGCGCTTGTCGGCGCGTTGTTCCAGGGAACGGTTAAGCTGCGACAGCGCCACCACCGGCACGTGCAGCTCTTTGGCCAACGCCTTCAGCGAGCGGGAAATTTCGGCGATCTCCAGCGTACGGTTGTCGGAGAGCGACGGGACGCGCATCAGCTGAAGGTAGTCGATCATGATCAGGCCGATCCCGCCGTGTTCACGGGCGATACGCCGCGCGCGCGAACGCACTTCCGTCGGCGTCAGGCCGGAGGAGTCATCAATGTAGATGTTACGTTTTTCCAGCAGGATGCCCATGGTGCCGGAGATGCGCGCCCAGTCTTCATCGTCGAGCTGGCCGGTACGGATGCGGGTCTGGTCCACGCGCGACAGCGACGCCAGAGAACGCATCATAATCTGTTCGGAGGGCATCTCAAGACTGAAGATAAGAACCGGTTTATCCTGCAACATCGCCGCGTTTTCGACGAGGTTCATGGCAAATGTCGTTTTACCCATCGACGGACGGGCCGCGACGATAATCAGATCCGACGGCTGCAGACCGGCGGTTTTTTTGTTGAGATCTTCATAGCCGGTGTTCACGCCCGTGACACCATCGTGCGGCTGCTGGAACAGCTGCTCGATACGCGCGACGGTGGCCTCGAGGACATCGGCGATGTTTTTCGGGCCTTCGTCTTTGTTGGCGCGGCTTTCGGCGATTTTGAAGACGCGGGATTCCGCCAGATCGAGCAGATCTTCGCTGGTGCGCCCCTGCGGATCGAAACCGGCGTCGGCGATCTCATTGGCCACCGAGATCATCTCGCGAACCACGGCACGTTCACGCACGATATCGGCATAAGCGCTGATGTTCGCCGCACTTGGCGTGTTTTTTGACAGCTCTGCCAGATAGGCAAAGCCGCCGACAATGTCCAGTTGCCCTTGCCGCTCCAGCGATTCCGCCAGGGTGATCAGGTCGATAGGGTTCCCCAACTCCTGCAGGCGCGGCATTTCGGTAAAGATATGACGGTGCGGACGGGTATAAAAGTCTTCCGCCACGACGCGCTCGGCGACGTCGTCCCAGCGCTCGTTATCCAGCATTAAACCGCCCAACACCGACTGTTCCGCTTCAATCGAGTGCGGCGGGACTTTCAACCCCGCGACCTGGAAATCACGCTCACGGGGTTCAGTCTGTTTGTTGAAGGGTTTGTTTCCTGCCATAGTGAATGGAGTTACCGAGATAAAGAGTGGGTCGAAAGATTACCACATTTTCCTTAGGAGGAAGCATGGCAACACGAATTGAATTTCACAAGCATGGTGGCCCCGACGTACTCAACGCGGTGGAGTTCACCCCCGCCGCGCCTGGCGAAAACGAAGTGCAGGTTGAAAACAAAGCCATCGGCATCAACTACATCGACACCTATATTCGCGGCGGCCTCTACCCGCCTCCCGCGCTGCCAAGCGGGCTGGGCACCGAGGCCGCCGGCGTCGTCAGTAAAGTGGGCAGCGCGGTCAAGCATATTAAAGAGGGCGATCGCGTGGTGTATGCGCAATCCGCGCTGGGCGCGTACAGCTCCGTCCACAACGTTCCGGCGGACAAAGCGGCCCTGCTGCCTAACGCCATCTCCTTTGAACAGGCGGCCGCCTCGTTCCTGAAAGGGCTGACGGTTTATTACCTGCTGCGCAAAACCTACGAAATTAAACCCGATGAGATCTTTCTGTTCCACGCCGCGGCGGGCGGCGTCGGGCTCATCGCCTGCCAGTGGGCGAAAGCGCTGGGCGCGAAGCTGATCGGCACCGTAGGTACGGCGCAGAAAGCGCAGCGCGCACTGCAGGCCGGCGCCTGGCAGGTGATCAACTACCGCGAAGAGAATGTGGTTGAACGGGTTAAGGAGATCACCGACGGCAAAAAGGTCCGCGTGGTGTATGACTCGGTGGGGAAAGATACCTGGGAAGCTTCCCTCGACTGCCTGCAGCGCCGTGGGCTGATGGTCAGCTTCGGCAACGCCTCCGGGGCAGTTACCGGCGTGAACCTGGGCATTCTGAACCAGAAGGGCTCTCTGTACGTCACCCGCCCTTCCCTGAACGGCTACATCACCAACCGGGAAGAGCTACAGGAAGCCAGCAACGAGCTGTTCTCGCTGATCGCCAGCGGGGTCATTAAAGTGGATGTGGCAGACAACGCAGAAATTCGCGCTGAACGATGCGCAGCGCGCGCATGAGGTGCTGGAGAGCCGGGCCACGCAGGGGTCAAGCCTGTTGATCCCCTGAGATAAGTCCCAGAAAGAAATTAGGGCTTCCCGCAGGAAGCCCTTTCTTTTTTTAGTTCGGCTGCATGTAGGGTACAGCGCGATGAATTCGTTAACGCCAGCGATAGTGACAGATTCGATAAGTAAATCCTATTCTGTTCTAAGCAATGCTGCCGGAAAAGTTTCAGGGTTGTGACGAACCCCTCAATACCTTAGTAACGCAAGCGGTTATTGCGCTGATAACGTGGAACCTTCGGCGCTTTGATCGCCCGAATCACCCAGACCACCGCCACGGCCAGCAGCAGCCACGGCAACAGTTTGATCGTCAAAGCAAAAAATCCGCCCAAAAACATCACTGCGGCGGCAACCAGCAGCGCCGCGAGAATGCCGAGCAGCGAAACGCCGGTCACCAACAGCATGACAAAAAAGCCAATAACAAAAAGTAGTTCCAGCATGATCTTCTCCAGAGAATCGGTAATGTCTTTTACATTACAAGAAGCATGCCAAAAATAACATTTTGATTTTAAAATAAAAATCCCTGCAACACTGTGCAGGGCGTGGTGAATTTGACCAACTTTTAGCGAAATTTTAACGCTTCGATGCCACCAGGCGCAGCGCATGCTCCAGCACCGCGATATCGGCGCCGGCTTTGTGCGCATTTTCGCTCAGGTAGCGACGCCACTGACGCGCGCCCGGCACGCCCTGGAACAACCCGAGCATATGGCGGGTGATATGGCCGAGATACGTGCCCTTGCTCAGCTCGCGCTCAATGTAGGGATACATCGCCCGCACCACGGCAACCGGATCGGCATCCGCAACATCGGCACCGAAAATCTCGCGATCGACCGCGGCCAGAATGCCCGGATTCTGATAGGCCTCGCGCCCGACCATCACCCCATCCATATGCTGCAAATGGGCTTTGGCCTCTTCCAGCGATTTGATGCCGCCGTTGATGGCCATCGTCAGGTGCGGGAAGTCGCGCTTCAGCTGATAGACGCGCGGGTAATCCAGCGGCGGGATCTCGCGGTTCTCTTTCGGGCTCAGGCCGGAGAGCCAGGCTTTACGCGCATGGATGGTGAAGCTTTCGCACTCGCCTTTACCGGCAACGGTACCGATGAAATCGCACAGGAATTCGTAGCTGTCCTGATCGTCAATGCCGATACGGGTTTTCACCGTCACCGGAATGGAAACCACGTCACGCATCGCCTTGATGCAGTCCGCCACCAGCTGCGCATTCGCCCATCAGGCAGGCGCCAAAACGCCCGTTCTGCACGCGGTCGGACGGACAACCGACGTTAAGGTTGATCTCGTCGTAGCCGCGCGCTTCCGCCAGCTTCGCACAGTGCGCCAGCGCGGCCGGATCGCTGCCGCCCAGCTGCAGCGCCACCGGATGCTCTTCCTCGCTGTAGGCCAGATAGTCGCCCTTGCCGTGAATAATTGCGCCCGTGGTCACCATTTCGGTGTAGAGCAGCGTCTGGCGCGAGAGCAGGCGCAGGAAGTAGCGGCAATGTCTGTCCGTCCAGTCGAGCATCGGAGCGACGCTGAATCGCCCATACCAGTGATTGTCAGAATTTACAGGCATTACGCTGGTTTGGCTGGCGTTAGTCATTTCAGAATTACCGTGCTTTGATTTCCAGAAAAAGAGGTGCTCTCACCGCTATTCCGCCGGTGAGCGAAAGCAATAGACAATACGATTTTCTATTGTATCACATTCGCTGTAAGTCACTGGAGAAGGCATTTTTTCACCTTGTTGAGACACGGTTCCCTTTCTATATTTTTTCTAACGCACAAGGAGTCTTAACCCAATAGCAGAAAGCTATTGTCAACTGAAACAGGGAGTTATTATGTCTAAACCGTATGTTCGTCTTGATAAAAATGATGCAGCCGTTCTGTTAGTTGATCATCAAACGGGTTTGTTATCTCTGGTAAGAGATATCGAGCCGGACAAGTTCAAAAATAATGTTCTGGCGTTAAGCGATCTCGCCAAATATTTCAAATTGCCCACGATTTTGACCACGAGTTTTGAAACCGGACCGAATGGCCCGCTGGTACCGGAACTTAAAGCGCAGTTCCCGGATGCGCCTTATATTGCCCGCCCGGGTAACATCAATGCCTGGGATAACGAAGATTTCGTTAAGGCCGTCAAAGCAACCGGCAAGAAGCAGTTGATTATTGCTGGCGTGGTGACGGAAGTGTGCGTTGCTTTCCCGGCGTTATCCGCCATTGAAGAGGGCTATGAAGTGTTTGTTATTACCGACGCTTCAGGAACATTCAATGAAATTACACGTCATTCCGCATGGGATCGTATGTCCCAGGCTGGCGTGCAGTTGATGACATGGTTTGGTGCCGCCTGCGAATTACACCGCGACTGGCGTAATGATATTGAAGGTCTGGCAACGCTGTTTTCCAACCATATTCCTGATTACCGTAATCTGATGACCAGCTACGACAAGCTCACCGGTAAATAAGCGCCAATAAAACCGGAGGCGCAATGCCTCCGGTTACTCATCAGAAAGTCACGCTAAGCTGTGCTCCGGCCCCCCAGGTTTGATCTTCACCCACCAGACCCATCAGATCGATATGCACGCGATTAAACGGCGCAAATCCGACACCGCCGGTAAAGACGTTTTTATCATCCCCTTTGACATCCGCGCGGTAACCGGCACGCACCGCCAGCCAGCTCAACGGGCGAACTTCCGCACCCACGCCGACATACTGGGAATTTTTCTCGCTCTTAAAGCCTTTAGTCTCGGTTAAATCACCGTCGGCGCTCAGTGTCAGCAGGTCGTTATGCCATGCCGCGCCTGCCGTCACGACCGGGCTAATCTGGTAAGTATCTTTATAGCTCACCACATCGCCCGTTCTGCCGTTGCGAATACGAATGTCTTTGGTATCAATGTCACGGGAGATCAGGTTTGTACCGGTCAAACCGACCGTCACATTCTCGCCGAAATCCGCGGCCAGGCCGACATCCACGTTGAAGCCGGTATCATCGGTACGGTAGCGGCTGCTGTTCCAGTCACTACTTTTGTAGTCATAAATCGACGCCGTATAGTTGTAGACCCAGGTTTTCTGTAATTTTGGCGTCACGCCAACGGATAACGGTACACCGCCGACATCAAACTGGCGAGCCATCGCAATGCCGTAATCCGAGACGATAGCCGCGCGGCCTGAAGCGGTTGAGTTGAGGTTTTTGGTGATTTCTTCGCTGCCATTCGGCGATATCACCGCATTCAGCGCTTCACCGGCGGCGACGGCGGTGCTGTTCTCAATACTGCGCAGGTAGTCAATGTCCTGCTGATCGATTGACGACGTGACGCGCGCATGGGCATAAGCTTTCGTCACAAATGCCACGGAAAGGACATCATTGGGGATACTTACCGCGATACCGGCGGCGGCTTTGGCCTGCGCTGTTTTCCCTCTCAGAAACTCCAGCTCATTCGCCAAATCGCCCGCGGCGCTCTGAAATTGCCTTACCGTACCGAGCGGATTAGCAATAATTTCCGCAGCGGTGAGGTTATCGACCACATCTTTGTAGCCATCGATTTTGTCATTGATATCGTCGATCTCGTCGCGCAGATTATCTTTGTCGCTAATTTGCGCCTGTACGCTCGGCAGGATGACGGTAATATCATCATCGGGTTTTGCTTTTGCTAACAGTGCCGGGTTGATTAATGACCCGCTGCCATAATTCGCAGATGCAACGCCCGTTCCCCCCATTGCATCATTACGTGCTTCTGCCCAGGTATTGGCTGCCCCTGCCTGATTTGCCACAAAAAAGGAGACAGCGATCGCGACCAGCGAAAGTTTACGTTTTTTTTCCACAGTATGCGTCTCGTAGCCAGATGAGTTTTAAGCCTGTAAGTATTCGCACAAACAGGAATGCACTATTGCTGTGAATAACGTAAGAAAATGAAGCTAAATTGCCGGAATACCCGTAAGTACCCGGAGATTATTGTTTTAAGTGATGACCATCACTATTTATAGATGACGGAATCCATTTCGGGAAGCGATCCAGAGAAATGGAGATTGCTGGCCACGATCTCGGCGTTTTCGACAGGACATGGTAAAGTGTATGGCTTGTATTTCCCCAACCGGAGAGCGCCTATGGATAAGACCACTTCGCAAGAGATGTTAGCGCAGGCTGAAAAGCTGTGCGTGCAGCGCAACGTGCGCCTGACTCCCCAGCGTCTTGAAGTGTTGAGATTACTCAGCCTGCAACAAAGTGCCATCAGCGCGTACGATCTGCTCGATCTGCTGCGTGAAAGCGAACCGCAGGCCAAGCCGCCGACGGTGTACCGCGCTCTTGATTTCCTGCTGGAACAAGGGTTCGTACATAAAGTCGAATCAACAAACAGCTACGTGCTGTGCCACCTTTTTGACCAGCCGACGCACACATCCGCGATGTTTATCTGCGATCGCTGTGGTTCGGTAAAAGAAGAGCAGGCGGAAGGCGTGGAAGATATTATGCATGCGCTGGCGGCAAAGATGGGCTTTGCTCTGCGACATAATGTCATTGAAGCTCACGGCTTATGTGCAGACTGTGTCGAAGTGGAGTCCTGCCGTCATCACGACCATTGCCACCACGACCACACCGTGCAGGTGAAGAAAAAGCCACGTTAATCTTTTGAGCGGGACGATAGATAAAACAGCTGGAGGGGTGGTACATCCTTGTACCTTCGGGCAGGGTAGCCTTAGAGGGTTAGCACAATGAGGAGATGTGCAGGCTACCAGCGGTAGTCGTTACGCGTTTCCCAATCTGTAACTTCTTTCTCCGCCTGGTCTTTGGCATAACCGTAACGCTCCTGGATTTTACCTACCAGCTGGTCACGTTTACCTTCGATGATGGTCATATCATCATCGGTCAGTTTGCCCCATTTTTCTTTAACAGTGCCTTTGAACTGTTTCCAGTTACCGCCGACTTCGTCTTTATTCATCGTTGACTCCTTATCGTTCGGTTAAATATGTATTCGTTCTGCTGAACGTACTGATTATTGTAGTTAAGGATTCCGGCAATCGATTTTTATTCGGAATCTTTAACCGTCGAGATGATTAAAAACAGCATAAGCGAGACGAGGGAACAGGCAAAAGCCTGGCAATATCAGGAAGGATTCGCGTCGGAAAACCAGCTGCCATTACGCCAGTGGCGACGCCACAGCCAGGCAAGCGTAAGCCCGCGCAGGGCGAGAAAGACGGTCAGCGATAGCCATAAACCGTGATTCCCCAACACCGGAACCGTCAGCAGCGTGACAGCAAACCCGGCAGCGGCAATCGCCATACTGTTACGCATCTCCGCTGCGCGCGTGGCGCCAACAAACATGCCATCCAGCAAGTAACACCACACGCCCACCAGCGGCAGAATCACTTGCCAGAATAGGTAATGCCCGGCGAGCGTCTGCAAGGCAGGAAGCGAAGTCAGCAAGGCAATAATGTTGTCGCCTGCCAGCGCATAAATCGCCGCAAAGAACAGCGCCACCAGCCCGGCCTGGCGGCACGCCGCTCGCCAGACTTCCATCAATTGACTGCCGTCGCGCGCGCCGTAGGCCTGCCCGGAATGCGCTTCGACCGCGTAGGCAAAACCATCCAGCGCATACGCGGTAAAGGTCAGAAACATCATCAGCACCGCGTTAGCGGCGACTGTCTCGCCACCAAGACGCGCGCCCAGTACGGTGATTGAGCCAAAGCAGAGCTGCAAGAGCAGCGAGCGCAGCATGATGTCGCGGTTAAGCGCTAATAAGCGCCGCATACCGCCGCGCCAGGCATTTTTCAGCGCTGGCAGGGTGATGCCGCGCATCACCAACACGCGGTGCACCATCAGCAGACCGATGGCGAAAGTCGCATACTCAGCCACAACGGTGGCGAGCGCTGCCCCCTGCACATTCATGTGCAGACCCATCACCAGCCACAGGTCGAGAACAATGTTGAGGAGGTTCCCTACCACCAGCAGGATCACCGGCGCACGGGCATACTGCACGCCCAGCAACCAGCCGAGTAATACCAGATTTCCCAACGACGCTGGCGCACTCAGCCAGCGGATATTAAGAAAGCGCCGCGCTTGTTCCAGCACGGCTTCGCTCCCACCGGTGATGTGCAGCGCCAGATCGATGAGCGGCGTACGCAGCAACATAATTCCCCCGCCAGCCAACAGCGCCAGTAGCAGCGGTTGTACCAGCGCGCGCGCCAGCGCAGGTGCGTTTTTCGCGCCAAACGCCTGTGCCGTAAGACCGGTTGTGCTCATCCGCAAAAACAGCAGCAGCATAAACAGAAAGCTGGTAGCCGTTGCGCCAATCGCCACGCCGCCGAGGTAAACAGGGCTATCCAGGTGCCCGACCACGGCGGTATCCACCAGTCCCAGTAACGGAACGGTGATATTGGAGAAGATCATGGGCAGCGCAAGCCGCCACAGTGCTCTGTCAGATGCATTCAGCAACGGCATGGCAGTGTCGAATCAATGGGGGAAAAGTGTATTACGCAGCGCCACGGTATTCTGTGTCGCTGCGAAAAGAACAGGCGTTAGAGCCATGTACCATTACGGATGACGCCAACCGCCAGCCCTTCAATGGTGAAGTTTTGATCGCGCAGATCGACGACGATCGGGGAAAACTCGCTGTTTTCCGGCAGCAGTTCGACGGTGTTACCCTGTTTTTTCAGACGTTTCACGGTAACTTCATCATCAATACGCGCGACGACCACCTGGCCGTTACGCACGTCCTGCGTTTTATGCACCGCAAGCAGATCGCCGTCCAGAATACCGATGTCTTTCATCGACATACCGCTGACGCGCAGCAGGAAATCCGCGTGAGGCTTGAAGAGATCGGGATCGACCTGATAGTGACCCTCGATATGCTGCTGCGCCAGCAGCGGTTCACCCGCAGCAACGCGGCCAATCAGCGGTAAACCGATATCCTCTTCTTCTTCCAGCAGCAGGCGGATACCACGCGATGCGCCGGAGACGATTTCGATAACGCCTTTGCGCGCCAGCGCTTTCAGGTGTTCTTCAGCCGCATTTGGGGAACGGAACCCCAATTGCTGCGCGATTTCCGCACGCGTTGGTGGCATACCCGTTTGGGTGATGTGATCGCGGATGAGATCGAACACCTCTTGCTGCCTGGCCGTTAATGCTTTCATCCCGCCCCCTGGGTGTATATACAGTTATGCTGTGAGTATATACAGTCAAAGGCGATTTTGGAACCAAATTTAAGCAAAAAACCAGGGAGTTATTGATTTCTGGAAGCGTTATCGAAAATGCGACCAAAGAAGCGAGATCCAGGTAAACAGCGCCAGCAGGATCGCCATCAGCACCGCCGCCGATCCCATGTCCTTCGCCCGACCGGAAAGTTCGTGAAATTCAGAACCAATTCGGTCTACGACAGCTTCAATTGCACTATTTAGGATTTCAACAATCATTACTAGCGACACCGAGCTAATCAGCAATACCCGTGTGACCGTGTCAATGTCCAGCCAGCAAGCAATAATGATAGCTAAAACAACGGCTACCAGCTCCTGACGGAAGGCGGCTTCATTGATCCATGCAGCGCGAACGCCCTTCCATGAGTAACCTGCTGCTTTAATGATTCGGGTAATTCCGGTGGTATTATTGGCCATGAAAAGAACCTTTTTATGTAATAAACGTCAATGTCTACATCAGCGTACTGACGGGTAACAACAGAAATTACGTGCGCTTTCTGATATTCTTGCGGCGCAATGGCACTATTATTAACCAGAGGCTTTTCATCTTTTATGTCCGGTTGGCCACGAATTTACTACAAATTACTGAATTTACCATTAAGTGTCCTGGTAAAAAGTAAAGTCGATACCTGCAGAACCTGCACAGGAACTGGGTCTCGATACTTCACGTCCTATTATGTACGTGCTGCCTTATAACTCTAAGGCAGATTTGCTGACGCTGCGCGCCCAGTGTCTGGCGCACGAACTGCCCGATCCCCTGGAACCGCTGGAAATCGACGGCGTATGTGCTGCCGCGCTACGTGTTTATTCACGGCGGGCCGCGCGTGTTTACCTATTACACGCCAAAAGAAGAGTCCATCAAGCTGTTCCACGACTACCTGGATCTGCACCGCAGCCATCCGGATCTGGATGTGCAAATGGTGCCGGTATCGGTGATGTTTGGCCGCTCTCCGGGGCGTGAAAAAGGCGAAGAGTAATCCGCCGCTGCGCATGCTGAACGGCATCCAGAAATTCTTCGCGGTCTCCTGGCTTGGCCGCGACAGCTTTGTGCGCTTCTCGCCGCCCGTCTCCCTGCGCCGCATGGCGACCGAGCACGGCACCGATAAAATCATCGCGCAGAAACTGGCGCGCGTGGCGCGTATGCACTTCGCGCGACAGCGTCTGGCCGCCGTTGGGCCGCGTCTGCCGGCGCGTCAGGATCTGTTCAACAAGCTGCTGGCCTCCAAAGCGATTGCCCGCGCGGTCGAAGACGAAGCGCGCAGCAAGAAAATCTCGCACGAGAAAGCGCAGCAGAACGCTATTGCGCTGATGGAAGAGATTGCCGCCAACTTCTCGTACGAAATGATCCGCCTGACCGACCGTATCCTCGGCTTTACCTGGAACCGTCTCTATCAGGGGATCAACGTGCACAACGCCGAGCGCGTGCGCCAGCTGGCGCATGACGGCCATGAGATTGTCTATGTGCCCTGCCACCGCAGCCACATGGACTATCTGCTGCTGTCCTACGTGCTCTATCACCAGGGGCTGGTACCGCCGCACATTGCCGCCGGCATCAACCTGAACTTCTGGCCCGCCGGGCCGATTTTCCGCCGCCTGGGCGCCTTCTTTATTCGCCGTACCTTTAAAGGCAACAAGCTCTACTCCACGGTGTTCCGCGAATATCTGGGCGAGCTGTTCAGCCGCGGCTATTCGGTGGAATATTTCGTCGAGGGTGGTCGTTCCCGTACCGGGCGTCTGCTGGATCCGAAAACCGGCACGCTGTCGATGACCATCCAGGCGATGCTGCGCGGCGGTACCCGTCCGATCACGCTGGTGCCGATTTACATCGGTTATGAGCACGTGATGGAAGTGGGCACCTACGCGAAAGAGCTGCGCGGCGCCACCAAAGAGAAAGAGAGCCTGCTGCAGATGGTGCGCGGCCTGAGCAAGCTGCGCAATCTGGGTCAGGGTTATGTGAACTTCGGTGAGCCCATGCCGCTGATGAACTACCTGAACCACCATGTTCCGGAGTGGCGCGAATCTATCGATCCCATCGAAGCGATTCGCCCGGCATGGCTGACGCCGACGGTAAACGACATTGCCGCCGATCTGATGGTGCGCATTAACAACGCCGGTGCGGCCAACGCCATGAACCTGTGCTGTACGGCGCTGCTGGCATCGCGCCAGCGTTCGCTGACGCGCGAACAGCTAACCGAACAGCTCGAGTTGCTACCTCGAACTGATGCGCAATGTGCCTTACTCGCCGGATTCAACAACGCCTGCCGCCAGCGCGGACGCGCTTATCGATCACGCGTTGCAGATGAACAAGTTCGAAGTCGAGAAAGACACCATCGGCGATATCATCATTCTGCCGCGCGAGCAGGCAGTGCTGATGACCTATTACCGCAACAACATCGCCCACATGCTGATGCTGCCGTCGCTGATGGCCGCGATCGTGACCCAGCATCGCGCCATCTCCCGTAGCGATATTCTGCGCCACGTTGAGCTGCTCTATCCGCTGCTGAAAGCCGAGCTGTTCCTGCGCTGGGAAAAAGCCGAGCTGGCGGAAGTGCTGGAAAACCTGACGCAAGAGCTTCTGCGCCAGGGCTTAATTACCGTCAAAGACGATCTCCTGAGCATCAACCCGGCCCATTCGCGGACGCTGCAACTGCTGGCCGCCGGTGCGCGCGAGACGCTGCAGCGCTATGCCATCACCTTCTGGCTGCTTGGCAACACGCCGTCAATGAACCGCGGCACGCTGGAAAAAGAGAGCCGCACGCTGGCGCAGCGTCTGTCTGTGCTGCATGGCATCAACGCGCCGGAATTCTTCGACAAAGCGGTATTCTCCACGCTGGTGCTGACGCTGCGTGATGAAGGGTATATCAGCGACAGCGGCGATGCAGACCCGACGCGAACGCTGGGCGTTTACCAGATGCTGGCAGACTTGATAACGTCGGATGTGCGTCTGACGATTGAAAGCGCGACGCAAGCGGAAGTGTAAGCCGGGACGTATCCGCCGGATGTCGCTTGCGCTTATCCGGCCTGTGGGATGAGGGAATCTCGCAGGCCGGATAACATGCAGCCGCATCCGGCAGTTTTTAGATTCAGTGCAGGTAACTAAAAGCCAGCCCTAAAAACAGCACCAGACCGACGTAATTGTTGTTCATAAACGCTTTGAAACAGGCGTCGCGTTCGCGCCCCGCAATCAGTTTCTGCTGATAAACAAACAGCACGCCCGCCACCAGCACCGACCAGTAAAACGCCCAGTTCAGCCCGTTCAGCCAGCCAATCGACGCCATCAGCGCCAGCACGGCAACCTGCAGAATACCGATAATCAGCTTGTCGTAACGACCAAACAGAATCGCGGTGGATTTGATGCCAATCTTCAGGTCATCATCGCGATCAACCATCGCGTACTGGGTGTCGTAGGCCACCGCCCACAGAATGTTGGCCAGAAACATGGTCCAGCAGCTTAGCGGTAAAGATTCGCTAACCGCCGCAAACGCCATCGGAATCGACCAGCCAAACGCCGCGCCCAGCACCACCTGCGGCAGGTGGGTGTAGCGCTTCATAAACGGATAAACCCACGCCAGCGCCAGCGCCGCCACCGACAGCAGGATGGTCATCGTGTTGAGCGTCAACACCAGCAGGAAAGAGCCAGCAGCACCAGAACAACAAACAGCACCCGCGCTTCTTTTCCGGTGACCGCGCCGCTGGGCAACGGACGGCCCGCCGTGCGTTTAACATGGCCGTCGAATTTGCGATCGGCATAATCATTCACCACGCAGCCCGCCGCGCGCATCAGCCAGACGCCGGCAACGAACACCCAGTAAGATCCACAGCGGCGGCACGCCAGGCGTGGCCACCCACAGCGCCCACAGCGTCGGCCACAACAGCAGCAACGCGCCAATCGGTTTGTCGGTACGCATTAAGCGGTGATACGCCAACAGCTTATTCTGCGTCAGACTCCACTCCATTTTTTCTTCCTCTTAGTACAACGGCGATGCCGGCAAAAACAGCTCCGTCAGCATTAACGGTTTACCGCTCAGGCGCAGGCGGGAACGACGCCCCCACAGTTCCGCATCACGACCAATCTCAATAAAATCCCGGGTAAGCGTTGACGAGGTAAAGAGATAACGCCCCAGCGGCGTTTTGCCCAGCCGTTGCAGCGCCAGCTCCGGGCCGGACAGGGTGGATTCCGGCACCACCGTGCGCCCGGCAAGCCAGGGTTCACCATCTGCACAAAGGAAAATTTCCCGCAGCCAGTAACGTGGCTCTTGCGGCAAATGTGCGCAGTTCGCGGCGCAATCTCATCCGCCAGAGACAAACCCTTCCTGAATCAGGGTCACGCTGACCTTTTTACCTTGCTGCTCAAAACGTTTGGTCATGGAATCTTCCAGCAACAGCCAGTCCAGCTGCTGCGGATCCAGCGCGGGTATTGGGTCGAAATAGCGCAGCGCACGCAGTTGCGTTAGCGCAGGGTGTGACATGCCAGACTCTCCGGTACATAACGTAATGCAATAGTGTATCGCAGAACAGGCAGGCTCGTGCGGGGAAACTTCAAACGGTTTTCATCAGCGCAACAGATGCGCAACAGCGCGCATCTGCGCCGGAAAAAGGGTGCGCCAGGTGACGCACCAGTTACTGCAAAAAATCAGCACTGCGGGGAAGCGGTTACCCCTTGCCTTTTACACTGCTGATAAAGGTGGAACGGGCAGTGGTTGAACCTAAACGTTCGGCTTCATCAAGCAGTTTCAGCGCTTTATCGACATCGCCGCGCTTCACCGCCTGCTTGATGGCGTTGTTGAAGTATCTCTTCGGTGTCGTTCAGTACCGGCTCCGCTTTCTTCACGGCTGGGGCAGGCGCTGCAGTCGCTACCGGTGCCGCTGCCGTGGCAGCAGGTTGTGCGCTGTAGACCGGCGCCGCAGTGTTACCCACGGTGACCGGGCCTGGGCCAGAGGAGCCAAACAGCGGGCCGACCAGCACGCTGGAACCGCTGCTGTTTTTCACTTTCAGCGTCAGTTTCCCGTCAGTGCCGTGCTTCGCAATAGGATCAGGAATATCCGGCACCGCATTGCCGGTGCCTTTGGCATAGGCTTTTGCCGGATCGATTAATTTCGTAGTGCGCTGTAAGTCGTTGTTTGTAGTAAAAACAAGTACATAGATTTTTTGCTGACCCAGCGCAGGCGTCAGGCGCATCACCCCTTCCAGGCGATCGGCGCTCATCACGCCGGGTTCCTGATAGGTAAAGTATTCGCTGGGGAAAAAGGCTGAAGGCGTCATGTTCTGATCAAGAATCAGCACGTTCGGCGCAAATACGCTGGTTTGCTTATCCACTTCGCTGGTTAACGTCAGCGTCAGTTCGCCGATGTTCGCCGGTACGCTCCACGCCGCAACCGGGCCGCTAATACCCGGCACATCGAGGCGTTGACCGCCGGTTGCCAGCTGCGTGGATTGAGTTTTCGATTGATCGACCGGCGTCCAGGTCAGTTGCTGTAATGCCGATGCCGGAATTGACGGCGCGGCAGTGGTGTTTTGCGGGACAAAATTGACATCAGCGAAGCTAACCCCGGGAGCGCCCGCCAGCAACCCTGCGGTCAGACAAAGGGCGACGAGAGTTTTGTTCATTTTCATTGTTATCACCTTTTCAAAATGCACGGGAACAGCGGACGCCAGGCAATAGCGCGCTGTCCCAAGGGTTGAGGGGCTTGCGCCCCTCTGTTTGGTCATTACGTCAGGTTAAGACGTGGATTACCACCAGATTTCCATCTGGGCGCCGAAGGTCCACTCATCGTTGTCGCCACGGCTGGTGGTGGTGAAACCAGAGTCGTTCGCCGCAGCGAAGCGCGTTACAGAATCACCGTTTTTGATGTAACCCCATTTCTCATCCCACTTCGCGTAGGTTGCGAAAACACGGATTGCCGGACGAGACCAGATGCTGTCGCCTGCCTGCCATTGCTGTGCAAGGGTGATTTTGTACTGGCTGTTGCTGTCGCCGGTTTGCTGGGATTTGACGTTGTCGTAGCCCACTTCCAGCAAGGTGCTCATGATTGGCGTCCATTTGTACATTGGACGAACGCCCACGGTCCACCAGTCGGTGCCGATGTTGTAGACACGATCGAGATCCTGTTTCTGATACATACCGACGTACATCAGGTCCCAGCTCTCACCCAGCGAGATCGCACCGTGATCCAGCACGCGCCACAGCTTACCGTCGTTGTTACCACCGACGAAATCGTCATAGTCGCCGGATTGGTAAGTCCCTTGCGGAATACCTTTACCCTGCGTGGTCATGGCATCGGTTGCGTACTGCAGAACAAACTTGTTGTAGCCTTTCAGCATGCTCTGGGTATGTTCAGCGGTGAACATCCAGCCATCTTTCGAAGCGCCGTCGTTCAGCATAGCGGTAATCGTCGGTTTTGTTTGCCCGGCCGTAGTCAACGCCCAGTTCCAGCGTGCCGCCCGGGTTGGTTTCCAGACCGCGCTAAACGCACATCGAAGACGTCGTTGGCGGTATCTTTAACCACGTCATACACGCCCGGGCTACTGAAGGTAACAGAGCCGCCAGATTCAGAAGAACGGGTCGCCGCCAGAGAGAGTTTACCGAAGCCCAGATCGACGTTTTCCAGACCCGCGCCCGGACCTGAAATATCCCAGTAGTAGAAGTCGATCATGTGGACGTCATGACGCTGATAGAAGCGCTTACCGGCCCAGATGGTGGAACCTGGCAGCGCATCAATCAGGTTTTTACCCTGCACGTTGGCTTCACGGAACGCCGGGCTGGTGGCTTCCCAGTCATTCTGCTGCGACACGGAGTAGGCCACGTTGGTGTCGAAGTAGAAGCTCTTGTCGCCCTCTTTCCACACTTCCTGGCCCAGTTTCAGTTCCGCATAGGTTTCACATTCGTTACCCAGACGGTATTTACCTTGAGCACCGGTTGCCTGGAAGCACTGTTGCTCGCCGCCGCTGCCGGTCCAGCCGATGCCGGAACGAGCATAACCTTGGAAATCCACGGCGCCCGCCTGAGCAGACATAATGCCTGCGGCAACGGCAACTGCCAGAGGAAGTTTGCGCAGAGTAATCATCATTCTATCTCCTGAGATCATTGCTTTTCTTTGAACACTTCACCTGTCGGTTTCGTGTCTTCTTTTGGGATTGCTTAAACGCCTGGCTCTTTGTGCAACCGACGACATGCAGTGCCATCCTCACGGAACAGATGGCAGCGCTCTGGCGGCAAGCCGATAGCGAATGTGGCACCCTCTTCTACCAACACCACGTCATTCTGGCGGTAGACCAGGTTCTGACGGATGGCGGGGATCTGGATATGAATCTGTGTTTCGTGACCAAGCTGTTCGACGACCTGAACTTCCCCTTCCAGCGTCACATCGGCGATGTGGCTCGGCAGTAGATGCTCAGGACGAATACCCAGGGACATGTTTGCGCCGACCTGTACGTTGGCGCTGTCGACCGGCAGCCAGACCTGCTGGCGGTTTGGCAGCTCCACCTGCACCTGTTCAATGGCGGTGGCGGTCACTTTGACGGGCAGGAAGTTCATCTTCGGCGAGCCAATAAAGCCCGCAACAAAGCGGTCTGCCGGGTAGTGATAGAGCTCCAGCGGTTTGCCGACCTGCGCCACGCGACCGGCGTCCAGCACCACAATCTTGTCGGCGAGCGTCATCGCTTCGACCTGATCGTGGGTGACGTAAATCATCGTGCGGCCAAGGCGCTTGTGCAGACGGGAGATTTCGATACGCATCTGCACGCGCAGCGCGGCATCCAGGTTGGAAAGGGGTTCGTCGAGCAGGAAGACGCGCGGTTCGGCCACCAGCGTACGGCCAATCGCCACGCGCTGACGCTGACCGCCGGAGAGCGCTTTCGGTTTGCGCTCCAGCAGGTGCGCCAGCTGCAACACCTCCGCCACCTGCGTGACGCGCGAGTTAATGACCTCTTTTTTCGCGCCGGCCAGCTTCAGGCCGAAAGACATGTTTTCGGCAACGGAAAGGTGGGGATAAAGCGCATAAGACTGGAACACCATGCCGACGCCGCGTTCGGCGGGCGGGACGTCATTCATGCGGGTATCGCCGATCAGCAGGTCGCCGCTGGTGATGGTTTCCAGACCGGCAATCATGCGCAGCAGCGTCGATTTACCGCAGCCTGATGGGCCGACAAACACCACGAATTCACCTTCGTGGATGTCCAGATTGATGTCTTTTGACACCACAACGTCGCCCCAGGCTTTCGTTACATTACGCAGCTGTACGCTCGCCATGCCCTTCTCCCTTCGTTACAACCTGTCACCGACAGAAACATTCAAGATAAGCTCACTATGGGGCATCCATTACATTCGGGCGAATCCTCCACCCCCGCGGCTTTTTTATGGGGGAGGAGGCGGGAGGATGAGAAGGTAGGCTCTGCGACCCCGTATCGCCGGGCTGACAGGCAAAATTCGTGAAGCCGCCTGCAAAAATCGGCGCGTTTTTATGTGCGCCAGCACACATAATGAAAATCTATGCAACGGAGATCACACAAATCGGGGGTGGGGCGTAGGGGTTGGGAGGATGGAAAGAGGATGTCAAATAAGGAGACTGAGTCACGTTGAACCACTGAAGTCATACCACGAGACATCACCAAAAAGGATGGCAGATATGAATATCAAGACTGGCGCACGCGTTTTCGCATTGTCCGCCCTCGCAGCAATGATGTTTTCCGCCCCGGCCCTCGCCAAAATCGAAGAAGGCAAACTGGTTATCTGGATCAACGGCGACAAAGGCTATAACGGCCTGGCCGAAGTGGGCAAGAAATTCGAGAAAGACACCGGCATCAAAGTGACCGTAGAACATCCGGACAAGCTGGAAGAGAAATTCCCGCAGGTTGCCGCAACCGGCGACGGCCCGGACATCATCTTCTGGGCGCACGACCGCTTTGGCGGCTACGCGCAGTCTGGCCTGCTGGCTGAAGTCACCCCGGACAAAGCCTTCCAGGACAAGCTGTTCCCGTTCACCTGGGACGCCGTGCGCTATAACGGCAAACTGATCGCTTACCCGATCGCGGTCGAAGCGCTGTCGCTGATTTACAACAAAGACCTGGTACCAAACCCGCCGAAAACCTGGGAAGAGATCCCGGCGCTGGATAAACAGCTGAAGGCGAAAGGTAAAAGCGCCCTGATGTTCAACCTGCAAGAACCGTACTTCACCTGGCCGCTGATCGCTGCCGACGGCGGTTACGCGTTCAAGTTTGAAAACGGCAAATACGACGTGAAAGATGTCGGCGTCGACAATGCAGGTGCGAAAGCGGGCCTCGGCCTTCCTCGTCGACCTGATCAAAAACAAACACATGAACGCCGATACCGATTACTCCATCGCGGAAGCGGCGTTCAACAAAGGCGAAACCGCGATGACCATCAACGGTCCGTGGGCCTGGACCAACATCGATAAGAGCAAAATCAACTACGGCGTGGCGCTGCTGCCAACCTTCAAAGGCAAACCGTCCAAACCGTTCGTTGGCGTGCTGAGCGCAGGCATCAACGCCGCCAGCCCGAACAAAGAGCTGGCGAAAGAGTTCCTGGAAAACTACCTGCTGACCGATGAGGGTCTGGCGGAAGTCAACAAGGACAAACCGCTGGGCGCCGTCGCGCTGAAATCCTTCCAGGAAGAGCTGGCGAAAGATCCGCGCATCGCCGCCACCATGGATAACGCCCAAAAACCGGCGAAATCATGCCGAACATCCCGCAGATGGCCGCCTTCTGGTACGCCACCCGCACCGCGGTTATCAACGCCGTGAGCGGTCGTCAGACCGTTGATGCCGCGCTGAAAGATGCGCAGGGTCGTATTACCAAGTAAAAATGTGAATGCCTTATCCCCGGAAAAGGATAAGGCAACCTGGACAGTTGTATACACGGCATGATTCGCGCGACATCGCGGCGGCAAGGTTGTGTATCCCCGGGCGCTTACAAAAGTAAGTGACTGGGGTGCGCAACCGTAGCCAACAAAGAGGCCGCGTGAAGAGTGCCGCGTAGAGAGGAAATCCCCATGGATGTTGTAAAGAAGCGCCATTGGTGGCAAAGCCCACAGCTTGCCTGGACCGTCATTACCCTGATCGGGCTGCTGGTGGGTTACCTTGTTGTTTTGATGTATGCACAAGGGGAATACCTGTTCGCCATCACCACGCTGATGCTCAGCTCGGCGGGCCTGTATATTTTCGCCAACCGTAAAGCCTACGCCTGGCGCTATGTCTATCCGGGCGTGGCCGGGATGGGGTTGTTCGTCCTGTTCCCGCTGATTTGTACCATCGCCATCGCCTTTACCAACTACAGCAGCACCAACCAGCTTACGCAGGAACGCGCGCAGCAGGTGCTGCTGGATCGCTCATTCCAGGCGGGAAAAGCCTTCAACTTCGGCCTCTATCCGGCAGGGAACGAATGGCGGCTGGCGCTCACCGATGGCGACAGCGGCAAAAATTACCTCTCCGACGCCTTCAAACCTGGCGGCGAGCAGCAACTGGCCCTGAAAGAGGTGCCAGCGCTGCCGAAAGGTGAACGCGCCAACCTGCGCGTCATTACCCAGAACCGTCAGGCGCTGACCCAGCTTACCGCCATGCTGCCGGACGAGAGCAAAGTGATCATGAGCTCGCTGCGCCAGTTCTCCGGCACGCGCCCGCTCTACCCGCTGGCGGAGGACGGCACGCTGACCAACAACCAGAGCGGCGCCAAATACCGGCCGAATAACGACATCGGTTTCTATCAGGCGATTAATGCCGACGGCAGCTGGGGCAGCGAAAAACTCAGCCCTGGCTATACCGTCACCATCGGCTGGGACAACTTTACCCGCGTGTTTACCGACGAAGGCATCCAGAAACCGTTCTTCGCCATCTTCGTCTGGACGGTGGTCTTCTCCGTGCTGACGGTGATCCTGACCGTGGCCGTGGGCATGGTGCTGGCCTGCGTGGTGCAGTGGGAGTCGCTGAAAGGCAAAGCGATCTACCGCGTGCTGCTGATTCTGCCGTATGCGGTGCCGTCGTTTATCTCGATCCTGATCTTCAAAGGGCTGTTTAACCAGAGCTTCGGTGAAATCAACATGATGCTGAGCGCGCTGTTCGGCATCAAACCGGCCTGGTTCAGCGATCCGACCACCGCCCGCGCGATGATCATGATCGTCAACACCTGGCTGGGCTATCCGTACATGATGATCCTGTGCATGGGGCTGCTGAAGGCCATCCCGGACGATCTGTACGAAGCCTCGGCGATGGACGGCGCCGGGCCGTTGCAGAACTTCTTTCCGCATTACGCTGCCGCTGCTGATCAAGCCGCTGACGCCGCTGATGATCGCCAGCTTCGCCTTTAACTTTAACAACTTCGTGCTGATCCAGCTGCTGACCAACGGCGGCCCGGACCGCCTCGGCACCACCACGCCGGCAGGCTATACCGACCTGCTGGTGAGCTACACCTACCGCATCGCCTTCGAAGGCGGCGGCGGTCAGGACTTCGGGCTGGCGGCCGCGATCGCCACGCTGATCTTCCTGCTGGTAGGCGCGCTGGCGATCGTGAACCTGAAAGCCACGCGCATGAAATTCGATTAAGGAGGACGACGATTATGGCTATGGTACAACCCAAATCTCAGAAGCTGCGCCTGTTGATCACCCATGCGTTAGGCCTGCTGATGTTTATCGCGGCGATCATGTTCCCGCTGCTGATGGTAATCGCCATCTCGCTGCGTTCGGGTAACTTCGCCACCGGCAGCCTGATCCCGGACAACATCTCCTGGGAGCACTGGCGGCTGGCGCTGGGCTTCAGCGTCGAGCACGCCGATGGCGCGCGTCACGCCGCCGCCGTTCCCGGTGCTGCTGTGGCTGTGGAACTCGGTGAAAATCGCAGCCATTACCGCCATCGGCATCGTGGCGCTCTCCACCACCTGCGCCTACGCCTTCGCCCGTATGCGTTTTCCCGGCAAAGCGACGCTGCTGAAAGGGATGCTGATTTTCCAGATGTTCCCGGCGGTGCTGTCGCTGGTGGCGCTGTATGCGCTGTTTGACCGCCTGGGCCAGTACGTTCCGTTTATCGGCCTGAACACCCACGGCGGCGTGATCTTCGCCTACCTTGGCGGTATCGCACTGCATGTGTGGACCATTAAGGGCTATTTCGAAACCATCGACGGCTCGCTGGAAGAAGCGGCCGCGCTGGATGGCGCCACGCCGTGGCAGGCGTTCCGCCTGGTGCTGCTGCCGCTGTCGGTGCCGATTCTGGCGGTGGTGTTTATTCTGTCGTTTATCGCTGCCATCACCGAAGTACCGGTTGCCTCGCTGCTGCTGCGCGATGTGAACAGCTACACGCTGGCGGTGGGGATGCAGCAATACCTCAACCCGCAAAACTACCTGTGGGGCGACTTTGCCGCGGCGGCGGTGCTCTCCGCCATCCCGATTACGCTGGTGTTCCTGCTGGCGCAGCGCTGGCTGGTCAACGGCCTGACGGCGGGCGGTGTGAAAGGTTAAGTTTCATCGTTGTTATCACGCCCTAAGTATTTCGGGTTAGAGCAAGGCGGCGACTGCACGAAACCCCGGGAGCTTACTGAAGTAAGTGACTGGGGTGAGTAAAGGAAGCCAACACAGCTATCACCCGAAAGATGACGGGCGTTGCCACTGCACCCTCAACTTAACTTGTGACGTCGTTAGGCGGCCTCCGAAAGGCCGCCTTTTTTTATTCGCGCTTCAGCCGTTGGGAGTTACACAGCCAGAGGGTGATCACCAGCAGCAGGATCGCCGCCGAGTAGATCAGCACGTCGAGCGGGGATTTATGATCGACGATGATCAGCCGCACAATCGCGGTGATCCCGATGTAGACAAAATAACGCAGCGGGAAGTGAAAGCCGGACTGAAAGTACTTCACAATCAGGGCGATAAATTCAAAGTAGAGAAAGTAGACCACCAGTCCTTCCACCAGCGCATATTTGCTGGTTTGCACCGGCGAAAACAGCACATCCGCCAGATGCACCGTCTCTTTGCCCAGAAAAACGACCAGTATCAGGCCAAGGCTCAACAGACCGAGGTTCAGCACGGTCTGGAGGATAGTTGAGATAAACTCAACGCGCGGGCGAGTCAGGGATGTCATACAGCACCTCATTCTCCAGGGCGAGGTTCCTGTATAACGCAAAAATGTGACGGAGATCTATATTTTTTGCTTATGTTTTGTGACAGCGCGTGGTGACATGTCTGGCTAGCCGTTTTCATGCAAGAGGAAAAAAGAGCATGCTTACAATGCGTAAAGCATCCGTGGACGACGCGGCGTTAATCAGCGAAATGGGGTTTGCCAGCTACATGCATCACTTTGCTCATCTGTGGCGCGAGCAGAGCGAATTACAGGATTTCCTCCGGCAAGAGTATGCCGTGCCGGTGCTGCAACAGAGCTTACAGGATGAAAAAAGTTGCTGGTTCATTGCCAGCGATCCCTCGCCGGTTGGCTTTGCCAAAGTCTCCTGGCATCGCGCTGTCGATGAACATGGCCCAGTGGGAACGCTGCTGCATAAACTCTATTTTCTGCCGGGCAAAACCGGCCTCGGCTACGGCGAAACGCTGCTGACGGAGATCGCGCGCGTGGCGAAAAGCCGTGGCGAAACCGCGCTCTGGCTGGAGGTACTTGATGCGAATCCCAACGCCCATCGCTTTTATCTCCGCCAGGGATTCACGCACCTGAAAGAGACCTTGTTTAGTACCCCTTCTCAGCAAAGTACACTGCACATTCTCTGTAAACCGCTCTAAAGGAGTCAGCATGCCTACCGCTACCGTGCGCCAGTCCGCCATCCGCAACGTGACCTGCGGCGAGAACGTGGTGATTTACGAACCCGCCAATCTGTATGACTGCATTCTCGGCGACAATGTGTTTGTCGGCCCGTTTGTGGAAATTCAGGGCCATACGCGAATTGGCCAGGGGAGCAAAATTGAGTCGCACAGCTTCATCTGCGAGTACGTGACTCTTGGCGAGCGTTGCTTTATCGGCCATGGCGTGATGTTCGCTAACGACATGTTCCGCGACGGCAAGCCCAATCCCGATCGCGAAAGCTGGGGACGCATTGTGATTGGCAATGATGTTTCTGTCGGTAGCGGCGCCACGATCCTGGCCGTCACCATTTGCGATGGTTGCGTTATCGGCGCGGGCAGTGTGGTAACGAAATCGTTGCACGAGAAAGGGGTCTATGCGGGAAATCCGGCGCGGTTACTGCGGCGACTGTGAAAAGCCCCTCTCCGCCTTTGGGGAGAGGGTTAGGGTGAGGGGCATCACTGGAAGTTAATCGTCTTATCGCTGGTCATGTCATAAAGCTGAAACTTACGTCCCAGCTTCTGGCCGCCGTCACGCGTCAGCGGCGTCCAGCCAACGGCTGCGCGGCTGCGGGTTGGGCCGGACGAGAACAGATCCAGCGGAACAGAGACATACACCCCTTTGGTGAACTCCCCTTCCCCGTACTCGTCCGGCGAGACGTTGGTCATGGTGGCATAGGCGCCAACCACGACGCCGCTATCAAAGTGTTTCGAGATATCCAGCGTACCGCCTTTATCCCCCGCCAGGTACTGCCCGACGCTGGCTTTCACCAGCACGTCGTCGGCGAACGACGGCGTCCAGTAGGCGGTCAAGTGGCCGGTTTTGACGCTGTAGTCGGTGAACTTCATCATGTCCTGCGCGCTGCGCCAGTCACGCTGTTTGACGTAGTTGGCATCAATCCCGAACGCCCAGTTGCTGTCGACAGGACGATAAAGCACTTCCGCCCCCGCGCCGCCGTACATGGTTTCCAGATACCCGCCGTACACCTGGCCGTAGAAGCCGTTGCCGAAGTACTGGAAGTAGTTGGCCTGCAGGTTGTTCACGTAGGAGTCATTCTGCACGTATTCACGCACGCGGGTACGCACGCGCGGCAATGCCGAGTCTTTGGCCGGATGGTATAGTTGAATTTGTCGTAGTTGTTGGCGATGTTGCCGAACAGGCTGCCGGTGGTCAGCAGGTGGTCGGTCCACCACAGATCCGCCGTCGCCATCACGCCCAGCTGATACATGTAGAAGCTTTCCGGCCCGCCGACGGACTGGTTCAGCACCGGATCGATATGGAAATCGAAGGGCGATTTGTCGATATACCAGCCCTGCTCTGTGGTGTCCGGCACGATCGGCTCGACGCGTTTTTGCACCAGCTCGGTTTCCTGCCCCAGCGGCTCCCCTTCCAGATGGCGCTTAAGGCTGGCGACATCCGTTTCGGTGGTGACCTGCGGCAGGTTGAGGCGATTTTCCGTCACGCGGATCGTGCGGATCCCCTCCGGCAGGTCGTTCATGATGATCCGGTTGGCCCGCTCGATCCCTTCCCGCGAGTCGCGGTATTTCACCTGCTCGCCGGTGACGTAGAGCGTATCGCCTTTCACCTGAATCTTCGGATCCGCCAGACCGGCATTGTATTTCAACAGCGTCAGCTGGTTTGCCACCACCGAGTGCTGCAGAATCGCATCCTGCGGCTCCGGCTGGTATGCAGGCCGCGCGTTATCATTGTAGTGCGGCCGCATGTCGTTAAAGTTGGTGCGCAGCGTGAAGCCAAACATCACCGTATTGCCGCGCTCGTAGCTGAGGTTAACGTCGGCCCAGTCGGTGACGCGATAAATGGCGCCGACGTTAAACTTGCTCTTCTGCTCAATCTTCCCGGCGAAGTCCTGCGAGTAGTCATTCCCTTCATACTCCAGCTTCAGGCGTAATGGCTGCCAGGGCGTCTGATATTCAACCCCGCCAAACAGTGCCGCCGGGCCGTGGAACATCTGGTCACCGGTATCGATGGAGCCCGCCTGTTTATAGCTGGTATCGCGCGTAGCAGTATTTATCGCCGTAGGAGCAGAACGGGTTTTTGACGTTGCCGCTGGTGCCCAGATAGCCCCAGCCCAGACCGAGAGAGAAATCGAACGGCCCCCAGGCTTTGCTGGCCACGAGATATTCCCCGTCAAACAGGCCGGTACCGCCGATATCTTTGGCGCCCACGGAGACCTGCGGCATCCAGTAGCCTTCCTGCCACAGGCGCAGCTTGACGTCGAAGGCTTTATCTTTGTAGGTCTGATCGCCGGAGAAGGCCTCCACGGAGCTGTATTGCGTCGTGCGCACGTCGGTATAGCGCAGCGTGGTTTCCAGCCACGGGAACAGCTGCACCGACGCCGAGTAGTAGCGATACTGGTCGTTATCACGGTAGTTAAAGCTCAATTCACCTTCGCGCGCCATACGCGCGGTGGGCGTTTGCAGTAAACCGACGCCGCCGAAGTCTGACTGAGACGGGCCAATGGGTGCCGGATACGTTTCTGCATGGCAGGCGGCACTCACGCAGAGCGCCAGCATGCTGTAGAGATAGGTTCTTTTCATTATTCCGGTATCCGCTGAATCAGGGAGTGAAGGATATCGGCGTTAAGCCCGTCATACGCCTTCGTCCAGAAATGGTCGGCAAAACCGACAAAAATGATGCTGCCCGGCATAGGTTCGATATGCCGTTTATTCCAGTAAGCGACGGGGGCTTTTTGTATGTGCCCGTCAGGGTAAACCACCCAGGCGTAGCTGTTATCGGCACCGCTCAGCAGGCTCTGCTCGTCGAGGTAGCTCACCACGTCACGACCGGGCGTAAAAGGCTTTTTACCCGGGCTGCTGATAAGCCCCATCACGGTCACCGTCGTCGGCTTCGCCGGAAGCCAGAGCGTATAGTCCCCTTCCAGCGTGGGGTTGCCGTTTTCCGTGACGCGCACGTCATCCGGATCAAGATTGACGTTCTGTCGGCCCGTCACCTTCAGCGCCTGCAGTTGCTGACGGACGCTATTAATGGCCGCCGCGTCGTCGCCATCTTCCTGCTCCGCGAGTCCCGTTAGCCTGGCAAGAAGCGCCTTGTGCTGCTGTTCCGCTTCCACGGTCTTCTGCCGTTCAGCGATGACCGCGCCTGGCCACCAGCTGTTGGCGAGCCTTGGCTGTCCGACAAGATCGAGCAGATGCTCGGCGTGGGTTAAGGTTTTGGGTTTTTCACTGTCCGGCGTGTAGACCTTTACTGTCCCGGCGGACCATGCCAGCGGCGCGGCAAAACTGGCGATAAGCGCAACGTGAATGAGCGTTTTCATGATTTCGCCGCCTTGATCAGGGTGGTTTTGACCGGGAAGAAACCGGCACCGAGATACTGTAAGGACTGACGGATCTGCCCTTCCTCGTCGATCCAGAAGCGGTTGTGCCAGGTGGCCTGGTCGGTGGTGACTTCTTCATCCAGCACGCGAACCTGCGTTTCGTCGCTGCCAACTTTCACGCTGTCCGTGCCGTCCCAGCGGAAGGTCGAGCGTGCCGTGGCGTAACGCACCTGCTTATGTTCGGTCCAGCCCATCGTGCGCGTCCAGCTTGCGCCGTCGGCGATCTGGTTCGGCTTGATCAGCGGGTCGGCGGCGATATTATTCACCTCCAGCAGGTTATCGCCGCCCAACAGGGTTTTCACGATACGGCCATGCTGCGTCACGATGGTGGCCTGATCCTGCGTCACCCATTTCTGCTGCCCGTTTTCATCGAAAGCGAGCACCACAAACAGTTGCGGGCCATCGTTAAGCTGCATGTACTGACTGGCATAGGGCATGTTGAGAAGGTCGTCATCGGTCAGATGCACGCCCGGCGTGCCGAACAGGCTTTCCCACAGTGAATTTCCCAGCCCTTTGAGTGGTGGCCGAGCACGCCTGCAGCAGCAGGCAAATCAGAATGATTGCAGGTCGCTTCACGACTCTTCTCCGAAGGGGCGAAATAACCACACCGAAGTGTGGTTATGGTTAAAACACCCGCTATTACTGGGTGCTGGTTGTCGTGGTGGTCGTGGTTCCGGTGTTGGAGCCATCACCGCCACCGGTTGCCGCCAGCGCGACACCCACGGCTGAACTTACGGTGCTGGCGCTGGCCGCGGCAGAACTTCCCGCCGAGGCAGAGGTCGCAGCCGACCCTGCCGCTTCCCCGACCTGAACCGGAGCTGCATAAACAGATGTCGCCGCAAGCGCAGATATGGCAAAAATGCCATACAGTACTTTCTTCATAACAATTTCCCTTCAATGAATGAATGGAGATTTGCCCGAAAAGAACTTCAGGCGGAATCGAGTATACACAACTACAGCCGCTGAATTACGCAACGGGAAATAGCGGGGAATCTTTTAGGAGAATTGGCAAATAAGGTACACCTGAGAAAGCAATTACATAAAAATGTGATGTAATTCAAACAATTAAATAATGACGAAAGGTTGATACAATAAGGCTAGTCCTAAAATGTATAGTAATACCTGGAAGTAATGACAGCTTTTTCAGATAAACCTGATCCCCGATATCTGCCGAAGAGAATCATCTCTGTCGCCATAATTTAGCAAAGGGGAAATATCAATATCAGAATCGCTTATATATTGTGGAAACCCGGAAACCAATATATATGCGCAGGGGATTAATATATTCGGCAGGCAAAAAAAGCGCCGCCGAAGCGACGCTTTGTCGATGGTTCGATTAGGCACGCCATGCTTTATAACGGTTGATCAAACCATTGGTCGAGCTGTCATGGCTGGAAATCGCTTTATCATCACCCAGCTCTGGCAGAATACGGTTTGCCAGCTGTTTGCCCAGCTCAACGCCCCACTGGTCAAAGGTGAAGATGTTCAGGATCGCGCCCTGCGTGAAGATCTTGTGCTCGTACAGCGCAATCAGCGCACCCAGGCTGAACGGCGTGATTTCACGCAGCAGGATGGAGTTGGTTGGACGGTTGCCTTCAAACACTTTGAACGGCACCACGTGGTCCAGCGTGGCCGGATCTTTACCCTGGTCACGGTATTCCTGCTCAACCACCTCGCGGGATTTACCGAACGCCAGCGCTTCGGTCTGGGCGAAGAAGTTGGACAGCAGCTTCGGGTGGTGATCGGACAGCGGGTTATGGGTGATAGCCGGCGCGATGAAATCGCACGGTACCATTTTGGTGCCCTGGTGAATCAGCTGGTAGAACGCATGCTGACCGTTAGTGCCCGGCTCGCCCCAGATGATTGGGCCAGTCTGGTAATCCACCGCGTTGCCGTTACGGTCAACGTATTTACCGTTGGATTCCATGTTGCCCTGCTGGAAGTAGGCGGCAAAGCGGTGCATGTACTGGTCGTACGGCAGGATCGCTTCGGTTTCAGCGCCGAAGAAGTTGTTGTACCAGATCCCGATCAGCGCCAGCAGCACCGGCAGGTTTTTCGCCAGCGCGGTGGTGGAGAAGTGTTTGTCCATCGCGTGCGCGCCGGAGAGCAGCTCAACGAAGTTGTCGAAGCCCACGGACAGGATGATCGACAGACCGATCGCAGACCACAGAGAGTAGCGGCCGCCCACCCAGTCCCAGAACTCGAACATGTTCGCGGTGTCGATACCGAACTCGCCGACCGCTTTACCGTTGGTGGAGAGCGCCGCGAAGTGTTTCGCCACGTGCTTTTTGTCGCCGGCGGTTTTCAGGAACCAGTCGCGCGCGCTGTGGGCGTTGGTCATGGTTTCCTGGGTGGTGAAGGTTTTAGAGGCCACCAGGAACAGGGTGGTTTCCGGGTTCACGTTCTTCAGCACTTCGGCGATGTGGGTACCATCGACGTTAGACACAAAGTGCATATTGAGGTGGTTTTTGTACGGGCGCAGCGCTTCGGTCACCATGAACGGACCGAGGTCAGAACCGCCGATACCGATGTTAACCACGTCGGTGATCGCTTTGCCGGTGTAGCCTTTCCAGCTACCGGAGATGATCGCCTCGGAGAAGGCTTTCATCTTTTCCAGCACCGCGTTCACTTCCGGCATGACGTCTTTGCCGTCAACGATGATTGGCGTATTGCTACGGTTACGCAGAGCGACGTGCAGCACGGCACGGTCTTCGGTGCGGTTGATCTTCTCACCGGAGAACATGGATTTGATGGCGTCCGCCAGCTCGGTTTCTTTCGCCAGATCCTGCAGTTTTGCCAGCGTCTCTTCGGTAATGCGGTTTTTAGAGAAATCCACCAGCATCAGGTCGTCGAAGGTCGCGGAGAACTTGTTGAAACGATCGGCATCTTTCGCGAACAGATCCGCGATGGTGACGTCTTTCATTTCATCAAAATGTTTCTGGAGTGCCTGCCAGGCAGCGGTCTGCGTTGGGTTGATGTTTTTCATTAGCAATACTCTTCTGATTTGAGAATTGTGACTGCGGTCGATTGTAGCGCCTGCAAAGAAAAATTGTGATGGTTTTTGTGCCCTTGCCCCTCTGTTCTGCGGCTCAAGCACGGCGAAAATGGCCGATTATCCGCATAACATAAGCCATTTTACTGATTGCGAAAGCCGCATGAAAAATCCGCATAATCCCGGCGTTGACAGCGCCCCCGCTAACCCTTTATTTATAACCACACTTCTTGCGCGCGGGCGCAGAAGAAGCTTGCCGGATGGCGCTGCGTTTATCCGGCCTACAGAGTATGTAGGTCCGACACGCACACCGCCACCGGCCAGTTTTAAGTTACCCGAGCCAACGCCGCTTCAGTGCGAGAGACGACGGTAATGTATTACCAATGCATTTCGTGTTGTGGCAAGGCGGCAACTGAGCGCATCCCCGGGAGCTTACATCGGTAAGTGACCGGGGTAAGTGAAGGCAGCCAACACCGCCACAGCGCGGCAAGCGAAGGTAAGTATTACCAACGCATTTCGTGTTGTGGCAAGGCGGCAACTGAGCGCATCCCCGGGAGCTTACATCGGTAAGTGACCGGGGTAAGTGAAGGCAGCCAACACCGCCACAGCGCGGCAAGCGAAGGTAAGTATTACCAACGCATTTCGTGTTGTGGCAAGGCGGCAACTGAGCGCATCCCCGGGAGCTTACATCGGTAAGTGACCGGGGTAAGTGAAGGCAGCCAACACCGCCACGGCGCGAAAGGCGAAGGTAATAGCCAGAAGAGGCGCGTTGCCCAGGTACACGGTGTTCGAAGTGCCAGACTAAAGAAAACACCTGAGGGGGAGTAACGCCGAGATAACAAAGCGCCTGGCAGCGTTCGTTATCGGCTACAGAGGCTGAATCCTCTGGGTTGTCACCAGAAACGTTCGCAGTCGGGCGTTTCGCAAGGTGGAGCGCTTCTGGGGAAAACGTAGTTGTTTTGCTATCTGCGCCACCCCTGTTTTTCGCTCTTCCCTTGTGCCAAGGCTGAATATTGGATCCCCTGACACGAGGTTGTTATGACGAGTTTAGTTGTCGCCAAATTTGGCGGCACCAGTGTGGCCGATTACGATGCCATGAACCGCAGCGCCGATGTGGTGCTGGCCGATGCCAGCGTCCGCCTGGTGGTGCTCTCTGCCTCTGCGGGCGTGACCAACCTGCTGGTTGCCCTGTCTGAAGGGCTGGAAGCCAGCGAGCGCTTCGTAAAACTCGACGCTATCCGCAAAATTCAGTTCGACATCCTGGAACGTCTGGCGAATCCTTCCGTGATCCGCGAGGAGATCGAACGCCTGCTGGAAAATATCACCACCCTGGCGGAAGCCGCCTCACTGGCGACCTCCACCGCCCTGACCGACGAACTGGTCAGCCACGGCGAACTGATGTCGACCCTGCTGTTTGTTGAAATCCTGCGCGAACGTAACGTTCAGGCACAGTGGTTTGACGTGCGTAAAGTGATGCGTACCAGCGATCGCTTTGGCCGCGCCGAGCCAGACGTCGCAGCGCTGGCGGAGCTGACCGCCCAGCAGCTCGCGCCGCGCCTCAGCGAAGGGTTAATCATTACCCAGGGCTTTATCGGCAGCGAAGCCAAAGGCCGCACCACCACGCTGGGCCGTGGCGGCAGCGACTACACCGCCGCCCTGCTGGGCGAAGCGCTGCACGCCTCGCGTGTGGATATCTGGACTGATGTTCCGGGCATCTACACCACCGATCCGCGCGTCGTTCCGGCAGCAAAACGCATTGATGAAATCGCCTTTGAAGAAGCGGCTGAGATGGCCACCTTCGGCGCGAAAGTGCTGCATCCGGCCACCCTGCTGCCCGCCGTGCGCAGCGATATTCCGGTGTTTGTCGGCTCCAGCAAAGATCCAAAAGCGGGCGGGACGCTGGTCTGCAACAAAACCAAAAACCCACCGCTGTTCCGCGCCCTGGCGCTGCGCCGCAGCCAAACGCTGGTGACGCTGCACAGCCTGAATATGCTGCACTCCCGCGGCTTCCTGGCCGAAGTGTTTGGCATTCTGGCGCGCCACAATATCTCCGTCGATCTGATCACCACCTCGGAAGTGAGCATTGCGCTGACGCTGGACACCACCGGCTCAACCTCAACCGGCGATACGCTGCTGACCCAGTCGCTGCTGACTGAGCTGTCTTCGCTGTGCCGCGTGGAAGTAGAAGAGAACCTGGCGCTGGTGGCGATCATTGGCAACAAGCTGTCGAAAGCCTGCGGCGTGGGGAAAGAGGTGTTTGGCGTGCTCGACCCGTTCAACATCCGCATGATCTGCTACGGCGCGTCCAGCTATAACCTCTGCTTCCTGGTGCCTGGCGCCGAAGCCGAGCAGGTGGTGCAGAAGCTGCATCAGAATTTGTTTGAATAAAATTCCTTAGCACGATAAACAATAACTATGAGCCGGGCACGAACCCGGCCTTTTTATAAAAAACACAACACAACAATAGCAAGGAATTCCTCACATGCTCGCAACACTGACGCGGCTGTTCCCGTTATGGGCGCTGCTGCTTTCCGTCCTCGCTTATTACTCCCCGCCCACGTTCATTGCCATCGGCCCGTGGGTCGCCACGCTGCTGATGCTGATCATGTTCGGCATGGGCGTGCACCTGAAACTCGACGATTTTAAACGCGTGCTCTCTCGCCCGGCGCCGGTCGCCGCAGGGATTTTCCTGCACTATCTGGTGATGCCGCTGGCGGCCTGGCTGCTGGCGATGCTCTTTAAAATGCCGCCCGATCTGTCCGCCGGGATGGTGCTGGTCGGCAGCGTGGCCAGCGGTACGGCGTCGAACGTGATGATCTACCTGGCGAAAGGCGACGTCGCGCTGTCGGTCACCATCTCGTCCGTCTCCACGCTGGTCGGCGTGATCGCCACGCCGCTGCTGACGCGCCTGTACGTCGATGCTCATATCCAGGTGGATGTGATGGGCATGCTGCTCAGCATTCTGCAAATCGTGGTGATCCCGATAGCGCTGGGGCTGATCGTTCACCATCTGTTCCCGCGCGTGGTGAAAGCGGTCGAGCCTTACCTGCCCGCCTTCTCGATGGTCTGTATTCTGGCGATCATCAGCGCGGTGGTGGCCGGTTCCGCCGCGCATATCGCCTCGGTCGGTCTGGTGGTGATCGTCGCGGTGATCCTGCACAACAGCATCGGCCTGCTGGGCGGCTACTGGGGCGGGACGCTGTTCGGCTTTGACGAATCCACCTGCCGCACGCTGGCGATCGAAGTCGGCATGCAGAACTCCGGCCTGGCCGCCGCGCTGGGCAAAATCTACTTCTCCCCGCTCGCCGCGCTGCCGGGCGCGTTGTTCTCCGTCTGGCATAACCTTTCCGGCTCGCTGCTGGCGGGTTACTGGTCCGGTAAACCCGTCGACGGGCGTAACGCGGATACGGTGAAAGAGGGTTAACAATTATGGAATGGCTGAGCCTCAGCCATTCCACTTAACCTGCCGTCTGGCTAACGGGCTCAATAAATACATCAGTTGAAACATTAAATCGCTCAGCCAGAGCCCGAATATGATCGACCGTCAGGTTACGTTCGCCATTGAGAATACGGCTCACCAGAGAACGCTGACCAATTTCATGGCCAAAGGAAGATTGATTTAATCCATACTGATCCATCAAAACGCGCAGGGCGGCGACACCTCGTGGCAGTGACGCCACGCGTGTATTAAATGCCACAAGTTCCGGATCATTATCCTCATAGCGTTCTATTTTCGCCGCAAGTAGTTCGACCAGTGGACTATCCGGAGCCTGCTCAAGCAATTGTTCAACCATCGCCAGCGCGTGTTCGTAGTCCTCTCTGCTGGGGCGATTCCCCAGAAAAGGGACCTTTTTCACCAGTTGATCGGCTGCCTTTATTGCATCATCAATCATTCTTTAGTCTCCCGGTAACGCTTCACCAGTTTGTCATACTCAGCATGCGTCACAATGTGCTTCACGAAAATTTTTCCCGCCCCGAAATCCGCAAAAAACAGCATTCTCAGATGATTGCCCGCGATATTGATAACCCACCATTTATCCCGGTATTTCATTCTGTCCAGGCTGGGGAACTCTTCTCTCAATTCATCAGGATTGCGGTAAGATGTACTTTTCAGCACCTTGTAAACAGCATCCAGCACAAGGGCATGGTTTGGAAAATCGTTGGCCGCACTATCAAACGGCCTCCTTGATATGACGTGCATTGATCCCTCACACGTTCCATTATGGAAACATCATAATCTCCAGTCTCATTGTTGACAAGATGGAAACATTTCTAATATGGGTCAATTCCCAAACTGACGAGTTTGGTTTAGCACGCTACCCTGCGAAATCAGAATGTCACCCGCGCTCTGACAAATATGCGAGGCGCTTTCCAGCGTTTATATACCATCAAACATGCTTTACCTGGCCGCATCGCGTACACTCGTTGCACTTCCCGAGGAGAGACCCCCATGGCCCTGACCAGACTGACGCAAAAAGAGATGACGGAGAGCGAACAACGGGAGCTAAAAACCCTGCTCGATCGCGCCCGTATCGCGCACGGACGCCCGCTCAGCAATTCTGAAGCGAATCATGTGAAAAAAGAGTACATCGATAAGCTGATGGAACAGCGTGAAGCGGAAGTGAAGAAAGCCCGCAAGGTTAAAAAACAGCGGGCTTATAAACCAGATGAGAGCACGACCTTTTCCTGGTCGGCGAATACTTCAACGCGCGGCAGACGCTAATCAGCGCCCTTTCTTCTTCCTGCCCGGCTGGGTAAAGCGTTTACCTGCCGGCTTGCCCCGATTTTTCTCTTCGGGCTTCGCGACATTGACGGCAGGTTTTCTCGCCGCCTGCGGTTTTGCTTTGGCTTTCGGCTTTGCTTCTGAGGATGAGTTCTCAATCAGTTTGAACAGCGCGATCAGTTCGTCGTCGGTTAAATCGCGCCACTCGCCCGGCGGCAGCCCGGTGAGGCTGACGTTCATAATACGCGTGCGCTCCAGCTTCGTGACTTCATAGCCGAAATGCTCGCACATGCGGCGGATCTGGCGGTTCAGCCCCTGCACCAGCGTGATGCGGAACGCGAAAGGCGCTTCTTTCTTAACCTTGCATTTTTTGGTTACCGTACCGAGGATCGGCACGCCCGCGCCCATACCCCGAATAAACTCATCGGTCACCGGTTTGTTGACGGTTACCAGATACTCTTTTTCGTGGTCGTTACCTGCACGCAGGATTTTATTCACTAAGTCGCCGTGATTAGTGAGAAAAATCAGCCCCTGCGAATCTTTGTCCAGACGGCCAATGGGGAAGATGCGGCTGCTATGATTAACAAAATCAACAATATTGTCTTTTTCGCCGTCTTCAGTGGTACTGACAATGCCAACCGGTTTATTCAACGCGATAAATACCAGATCTTCTGCATTTCGCGGCTCGATAAGTTGACCGTTCACTTTGACAACGTCTCCGGCGACAACCTGATCGCCAATCCCGGCACGCTTGCCGTTGATAAAAACATTGCCCTGCTCGATATAACGATCGGCCTCACGACGCGAGCAAATCCCGCTTTCGCTGATATATTTGTTTAAACGTGTTGATTGGGTTGGCAGCATAAACTCTCCTGTAAAAGCGGAATATAACTGTCTTTAAGAGGAGAAAAAATGGATTTTTATCGTGCGTAAATTAATTTGTGCACTAACCCGATAAAACCCGGGGTTTAAGAGCCGTGCCTGGTGGCACGGCGGGATTAATAATCGTCGCGATCGTCATCTTCATCAGGTTGTTCCAGAACGCCGTAAGCCACCGAGCAGAACAGTGAGTTGAGTCGTTTCATGTCTCCCAGCAGGCCAAGGTGCAACGAACTGGTTTCAATGCTCTGAACGTTTTGCTGATGCAGTCGATCAACGTGCGCATGCGCGTAGCGCCGGTTCATAATACGGAAGCGGTGCTTGCTGCGCCGCAGTCGGCGGGCACTGGTGACATCGCTGGAGAAAAACACCGACATCGCCAGTTTCAGATTCCCCACCAGCCGTTCATGCAGCGCATCCAGCTCTTTCAGCCCTTCCCCTGAAAAAGCACGTCGTGCGGCTAACGATTTGTCGGCGATTTCGCTACCCATCCGCTCGACAATATCGGAAGCCTGCTCCAGGTTAAGCGACATCTCGATAATTTCCGCCCAGCGGTGTGACTCCTCTTCCGCCAGTTCCTCCTTCGGCATACGCGCCAGATAGAGCTTGATGGCGGTATAAAGTACGTTGACGTCATCCGCCAGCTTGCGCAGCTCTTTCTCCTGCCGCGGCTCGCCGTGCATCACTTTATGCAACCCTTCCAGCATCAGTTCCATGGCATCGCCCATGCGCAGCGTTTCGCGCGCGGCATTCGCCAGCGCCAGCGTCGGCGTATCCAGCGCAGAGCTGTCGAGATGTTTGGGTTTCAGACGTGCATCCAGCTCCTGTTCATCGCTAATGATGCGTTTACAAAATTGCGCCATCGGCCCGGCAAACGGCACCATCGCCAGACAGCGGATCAGGTTGTAGAAAACGTGGAAGTAAATCACCAGTTCCGCTTCCGGCAGCGGCAGTTTTTGCATCGAACTGGCGAGCACATGGACAAACGGCAGAATAATCAGGCTGCCCACCAGCTTAAACAGCAGGCTGCCGAGCGCCACCCGGCGGGCTGCGGCATTAGCCGCACTGTTATTGAGCATCGCCAGCAAACCGGAGCCAAGGTTGGCGCCAATCACCAGGCACAGTGCCACCGGAAACGAAATAATACTGGCGGCGGCCAGCGTTGCCGTCAGCAGTACGGCGGCCAGGCTGGAATAACTGATAATCGCAAAGACCGCGCCAATCAGCGCATCCAGCATGATATCACCGGTCAGCGAGGCAAAAATCACCTGAACCCCACTTGCCTGGGTGATTGGCGTCACCGCCTGCACGATGAGTTCCAGCGCCAGCAGGATCAGCCCGAGGCCAATACTGACGCGACCCAGTTGTCCTTCACGGGTTTGTTTGCGGCCGAGGAAGAAAATCACGCCGATAAAGATCAGCAGCGGCGACAGCCAGGAGAGATCGAAGGTCAGCACGCGCGCCATCAGCGCGGTGCCGACATCGGCACCAAGCACAATCACCAGTGCCGGGGTCAGCGCCACCAAATCCTGCGCCACGAAGGATGTCACCAGCATGGTCGTGGCGTTGCTGCTCTGCACCAGCGCGGTCACGCCGATACCCGCGCAGAAGGCGAGCGGTTTTTTCTCCACGCTGCGGCTGAGCACCGTCCGTAAACGGGCGCCAAAGACGCGCATCACGCCGGTACGGACAATATGGGTACCCCATACCAGCAAGGCAACGGCAGATAACAGATGAAGCAAAGTCAGCACTGAGTGGGATCCTCCTTATTGTTATGCGTTGTCGGCTATCAGCGGATAGATAACCACAACATTATGGTTTAAGTATAAGGTGTTAAACCCAGGAATAGCGCAGAACACCGCTTAAGCATCCTGCGAGTTGTAAGGAAAAATGACGGTTTTGTGACAATGATGAAGGTTTAGCGCTTAACGGCTGGCGGCATCCATGGCCTGCGACTCATCATTTCGTTTAATCCACATAATAGAGCCAATTTTGACCACCTCCGACAGGACAAACAGCAGGATGGCGATCCACGGAGAACGCACATCGGAGAAATGCATAATCAGCGGGATTAGTGCAATGGAGCATTTCAACGAAAATACCCGGCCAATTTCCTGCACGATTAAAAAGATATTATTGATGTCCTTTTTGGCTATCATCCACCAGCCAGAAAATGCTAATGAAACGATCAGCGCAATATTAATAAAGAACAGCAACTGGATCAGTCCACCGGTTAAATCACTTACACCTAATTGTGCGTAGTTAGAATAAAACCCGTGGATGTCGGAATAAAAAGGAATACTGCCACCCTGTATTGAAAAAAATAAATATCCGGCTAATGCCAGTACATCCATAATCCCCCAGAACAGGTATATCTTATTTTTTAAACTCATAATCTTCATCCCTTACCCCTGGAATCCATTGCCATGATTTACCCGATTGCGTCCAGGCATCATCACCTTCGAGATATTTTTGACTTATCGATCGCTTGTCGCCGTAGCGCCTGATTACCGAACGATTATAGAGGATTTCCCGGGTATCTGACGTCACGCTGTCCGGAATGGGCGTCCATAGCTGGATTTTATCCCGGGAGGTATTCATATAATCCTTGCCATCCGAGCCAAATACACGCCCCTGGTCGCCCATACTGGTCGCGCGGTTCAGTAACATCACCGCCGCATTTTTAACACCATGGAAGTCCGTCTCGCTGGTTTTCCAGTAGCCGGGGCCGTACTCCGCCGTCACCGGCACAAAGCTGCTGCGGGTTGGCGCAGGCGTGCCGTGAATCGCCACGCTGTCTTTAAAACCGTTCAGTATGGTCCTGATATAGACGGCATTAAACGACATCTCCTGTACGCAAAACAGCGCGCCGTTTTCCGCAATAAAAAACGGATAGTAGAAGCGATTGCGGGCACTGACATTTGGCCGCATCACCACCACCACGCCCCGGTCCACCAGACTATCAATATATTTTTCTTTTTGATGACCTAATGGATCGTGCGGTAAACCATATTTAAAACCGTGGTGTTTTTTAATGCTATAGCCATCGATACTTCCAAGGACATTATTAGGACTACTTTCGATGAAATATTCCTTTCTGATAATATTTTTCGCGATGTCCGGCGCAAGGATGTTTTCATAATCCTTCGGCAATAGATTTCTTTTTCTTATATCATAAATATCCATTTTATAATACCTAAGTTAAATTTATGACAAACGAATGAACTGCAAAAAAAGGAAGCAATCTTGCCTGTGAGCCAACGCCCATCATACGCATGAAGAGGAACAGTGGTCTAAGAAAATATCCACTTTTAAGAATGTTCTTAGTTTCAATTTGTATTATGTTTGCTTAGTGAAGATTTTATGAAAAGTGATGAAAAAAACGGGGCATTAAATAATGCCCCGTTGCTCTGCATTGTATTGCGGTTAGTCTGCGTCGTAGCCTAAATTCGGGGCCAGCCAGCGCTCCACCTCTGACACGCTCATGCCTTTACGCAGCGCGTAATCTTCCACCTGATCGCGCTGCAGCTGCGCCACGGCGAAGTACTTGCTGTCCGGATGGCTGAAGTACCAGCCGGAAACCGACGCGCCCGGCCACATGGCGAACGACTCGGTGAGCTTCATGCCGGTATGGGCTTCGACATCCAGCAGCTGCCAGATGGTGCCTTTTTCGGTGTGCTCCGGGCAGGCCGGGTAGCCCGGCGCCGGGCGAATCCCCTGGTAGTTTTCGCGGATCAGCTCTTCGTTGCTGAGGTTTTCGTTCGGCGCATAGCCCCAGTGCACCTTACGCACGCGCTCATGCAGGTATTCGGCGAAGGCCTCCGCCAGGCGGTCGGCCATCGCTTTCACCATGATTTTGTTGTAATCGTCGTGCTGCGCTTCGAACGCCTCCGCCAGCGCATCTTCTTCCAGCCCGCCGGTCACGGCAAAGGCGCCAATGTAGTCGGCTTTACCGCTCTGCTTCGGCGCGACAAAATCGGCCAGGCAGTAGTTGGCGAAGCCCGTTTTTTCGGTTTGCTGACGCAGATGGCGGCTGACCGCCAGCACCTGCGTGCGGGTTTCGTCGCGGTAGATTTCGATGTCGTCGCCCACGCGGTTGGCCGGGAACAGGCCAACCACGCCGCGCGGGTTGAGGCGTTTTCTCCGCGCCCAGCCTGTCGAGCATCTCGTTGGCATCTTTAAACAGGCGCTTCGCCTCTTCGCCCACCACCTCATCTTCCAGGATGCGCGGATATTTGCCCGCCAGCGACCAGGTCATAAAGAACGGCGTCCAGTCGATGTAGTTGCGCAGCGTCTCGATGCTGGCCGTGACTTCCTGAACGCCCAGGCGATGCGCCACCGGCGGCGTGTAACTGGCCCAGTCGAACGCCAGATCGTTTTCCCGCGCGGCCTGCAAGGTCACTGGCGGCGTGCGCGGTTTCTTGCGCGCGTGCTGAATGCGCACGGTTTCGTACTCTTTGCGGGTGCGCGCCACAAACTCGTCGCGCTGGGTGTCGGAGAGCAGCGCCGAGACCACGCCCACGGTGCGCGAGGCGTTCTGCACGTAGACCGTCGGGCCGCTGTAGTTCTGCTCGATTTTCACCGCCGTGTGCGCTTTCGAGGTGGTCGCGCCGCCAATCAGCAGCGGAATGGTAAAGCCCTGGCGCTCCATCTCCTTCGCCACGTTGACCATCTCGTCCAGCGACGGCGTGATCAGCCCGGACAGGCCAATCAGGTCGGCGTTCACTTCGCGCGCGGTCTTCAGGATTTTCTCCGCCGGCACCATCACGCCGAGGTCGACGATTTCGTAGTTGTTGCACTGCAGCACCACGCCGACGATGTTCTTGCCGATGTCGTGCACGTCGCCCTTCACGGTGGCGATCACGATCTTGCCGTTGGCTGTTGCCCTGCTCTTTGCTGGCCTCGATGAACGGCTCCAGGTAGGCCACCGCCTGCTTCATCACGCGGGCGGATTTCACCACCTGCGGCAGGAACATCTTGCCCTCGCCGAACAGATCGCCGACCACGTTCATGCCGTCCATCAGCGGCCCTTCGATCACCTCGATCGGGCGGGCGGCCTGCTGGCGCGCTTCTTCGGTGTCCTGCTCGATAAACTCGGTGATGCCTTTCACCAGCGAATATTCCAGGCGCTTTTTCACGTCCCAGCTGCGCCACTCGGCCAGTTGCGCCTGTGCACCATCATCTGCGCCTTTGCTGCCGCGGTATTTCTCCGCCAGATCCAGCAGGCGCTCGGTGGCATCGTCGCGGCGGTTGAGGATCACGTCCTCGACGCCCTCGCGCAGCTCGGCGGGCAGGTCGTCGTAAATCGCCAGCTGGCCGGCGTTGACGATGCCCATGTCCATGCCGTTGCGGATGGCGTAGTAGAGGAACACGGCGTGGATCGCCTCACGCACCGGGTCGTTGCCGCGGAACGAGAAGGACACGTTCGACACGCCGCCGGAGATCAGCGCATGCGGCAGGTCGCGCTTGATGTCCTCGCAGGCGCCGATAAAGTCCTGCGCGTAGTTGTTGTGCTCTTCGATGCCGGTGGCCACGGCGAAGATGTTCGGGTCGAAGATGATGTCTTCCGGCGGGAAGCCCACCTCTTCGGTCAGAATGTTGTAGGCGCGGCGGCAAATCTCGATTCTTGCGCGCGCGGGTATCGGCCTGGCCCACTTCGTCGAAGGCCATCACCACCACCGCGGCACCGTAGCGGCGCACCCGTTTCGCGTGGTGGATAAACGGCTCAACGCCCTTCCTTCATCGAGATGGAGTTGACGATGCCTTTGCCCTGGATGCACTTCAGGCCCTTTTCGATCACCTCCCACTTGGAGGAGTCGATCATGATCGGCACGCGGGCGATGTCCGGCTCACCGGCGATCAGGTTGAGGAAACGCACCATCGCCGCCTTCGGCGTCGAGCATCCCCTCGTCCATGTTGATGTCGATGATCTGCGCGCCGCTTTCCACCTGCTGGCGCGCCACGTCCAGCGCTTCGCTGTACTTCTCTTCTTTGATCAGGCGCTTGAACTTGGCGGAACCGGTGACGTTGGTGCGCTCGCCGACGTTCACGAACAGGCTGTCGTCACCGATGGTCAACGGCTCCAGGCCGGAGAGGCGGCAGGCCACCGGGATCTCCGGCAGCTTGCGCGGCGGCAGCCCGGCGACGGCGTTGCTCATGGCGGCGATATGTTCCGGCGTGGTGCCGCAGCAGCCGCCGACGATGTTCAGGAAGCCGGCCTCCGCCCACTCGCGGATCTGCGCCGCCATGGTGGCGGCATCGAGATCGTACTCGCCGAAGGCGTTCGGCAGACCGGCGTTCGGGTGGGCGGTGACGTAGCATTCGGCGATGCGCGACAGCTCCTGCACGTACTGGCGCAGTTCGTCCGGCCCCAGCGCGCAGTTCAGGCCGAAGGAGAGCGCGTCGGCGTGGCGCAGCGAGTTGTAAAACGCCTCGGTGGTCTGGCCGGACAGGGTACGGCCGGAGGCGTCGGTGATGGTGCCGGAAATCATGATCGGCAGGTCAACGCCCAGCGCCTCAAACTCCTCTTTCACGGCGAAGATCGCCGCCTTGGCGTTGAGGGTGTCGAAGACGGTTTCGATCAGGATCAGATCGGCACCGCCTTCCACCAGCGCTTTGGTCGATTCGCGGTAGGCCGCCACCAGCTGGTCGAAGGTGATATTACGAAACGCCGGGTCGTTGACGTCCGGTGAAATCGAGGCGGTGCGGTTGGTCGGGCCAAGCACCCCGGCAACGTAGCGCGGCTTTTCCGGCGTGCGGGCCGTCCACTCGTCGGCGCAGGCGCGCGCCAGCTTCGCGGCGTCAAAGTTGATTTCCGCCGACAGGGACTCCATCTGGTAATCCGCCATGGCGATGGTTGTCGAGTTAAAGGTGTTGGTTTCAACGATATCCGCGCCCGCCTCGAAGTAGGCGTTGTGGATGGCCGGTAATCACGTCCGGCTTGCTGAGCACCAGCAGGTCGTTGTTGCCTTTCAGGTCGCAGGGCCAGTCGGCAAAGCGCTCGCCGCGGAAATCGTGCTCACTCAGACGGTAGCTCTGGATCATGGTGCCCATGCCGCCGTCCAGCACCAGAATGCGTTCATTTAACTGCGGACGCAGTTGTTCTACTTTGCTGCTCACACTTGCTCCCGACAACGCTCAACGAGGCCAAAAGGCCAGCGATCCATACTGGCACAATGTCGCAGGGCGGAAAAGCGGCTCAGCGGTAACATGAGAGATGTTCAGCATCACTCCTCCGATCAGTCTGCCACGGAGTTACGGTTGCAAACTCACCAAATAAAACGAAAATGATTTCCACGATACAGAAAAAGGAGACCGCCATGGTCGCGACCGTTCCCGCTAAACGCGGCAGAAAAGCCACCGCGCCAGCCGCTCAACGGCCGGCGGACAGGTTCAATCGCTCACGCGCGGCCTGAAGCTGCTGGAGTGGATAGCCGAGTCCCACGGCAGCGTGGCCCTGACGGAGCTGGCGCAGCAGGCCGGCCTGCCGAACTCCACCACCCACCGCCTGCTGACCACCATGCAGCAGCTGGGCTTTGTCCGCCAGGTGGGCGAGCTGGGCCACTGGGCGGTGGGCGCGCATGCGTTTATCGTCGGCAGCAGCTTCCTGCAGAGCCGCAACCTGCTGGCGATTGTGCATCCGATTCTGCGCAAGCTGATGGAAGAGTCCGGCGAGACCGTCAACCTGGCGGTGCTGGACCAGAGCGATCACCAGGCGATTATCATCGATCAGGTGCAGTGCACGCAGCTGATGCGCATGTCCGCGCCGATTGGCGGCAAGCTGCCGATGCACGCCTCCGGCGCGGGGAAAGCATTTCTCTCGCAGCTGAGCGAGGAGCAGGTGACGGGGCTGCTGCACCGTAAAGGGCTGCACGCCTATACCCACGCCACGCTGGTGTCGCCCGTGCATCTGAAAGAAGATCTGGCCCTGACCCGCAAGCGCGGCTATTCGTTTGACGATGAAGAACATGCGCTGGGCCTGCGCTGCGTCGCGGCCTGTATTTTTGACGAGCACCGCGAGCCGTTTGCCGCCATCTCCATCTCCGGGCCGATTTCGCGCATGACCGACGACCGCGTGACCGAACTGGGCGCGCTGGTGATTAAGGCGGCGCAAAAGAGGTAACGCTGGCGTACGGTGGGATTCGTTAATTACTTTCACTCTTACCTCTTTATCCACCAAATAAACGCTGCAACTTATTTATCTCCCCTGCGACAAGAATCGTCTCAACTCACGGGGGAGATTATCTCCAGTCATAAAAGGGCTATCTCATTGTCGTCACACCAGCGCGATGGCACCGTGTCGGCACGTTTTTTCATGAGATTATGATGATGAAGAGTAAAGCCCGCATTCTGGCCTCTATCATTATGTGCCTGCCCTTTTCCGCAATGGCGCATGTGAAGTGGTTCGTTAATTATGGCGTTGAGCAAACGCCGCTATCGATGACATCATTGACCGGTGCGATGAGCTTCTGGTTATTACTGGCATTTTCAACGGCAGTGATATTTGCAACGTCGGTACTCGACAGAAAACTGCCTTCGTTTATCGATTGTCACCGCTGCCAGCCATTTTTAAATCATGCACATAATTACGTCCCGCAGATTGTTCGCTGGGGCGCGGCACTCTTTTTCCTGGTGCTGGGTGCGTTCTTCCCGCAGGTTATTCTGACACCGGAACTGGTCGTTGCTAATCCGTGGCTTAGATACATTCATCTTATTATTGCGCTTACCGCATTTTCGAGAAAAACGAGCTTTTTCTCCGGCTTCTTAATTATTCTGCTCTATCTCTATGCCGTGCAGCTTTATGGTGCGAACCATATGCTGGACTATTTTATCTTCATTGGTATCGCAGTTTATTTAATTACCCAGAGCACCCTGAAACAGCAAGCGTACGGCAAGGAACTGGAATTTCTGCGTCTGATTCTTTGCTACTCATTCCTGTGGGGAGCGATTGAGAAATTCCTGCATCCTGGTTTGTATTACCAGTTGCTGACAACGCATAGCTATCTGGCCATGGGCCTGAACTGGGAGTCCTTTGTCCGCGCCTGTGGTTTCGTGGAATTATGTCTGATTTGGCATATCTTCAGCGGCAGACTGGCGGGTTACGCCTGTATCGGTCTGTTTGCCATCATCGTGGTGCTGGCCTTTATTCCATTTGGCATTACTGACTTTGTTGGCCATCTGGTGTTTATTTTCCCGCTGGTCGCGCTCTTACTGACGCCGCGCAAAACGCACCTGTTCCGCACCGCCACCGCGAGTACGCTCGCCTTTTTACTGACGCTCGCGATTTTACTGTTCTTTAGCTACACCGCTTACAACGTGCTGCAATTCAACCTGCACGTCCACTAAGCGCTCAGCCCGCCTGCCGTAAGGCGCCTTCGCTGAAAACCTGATGCTAAACCGCTGGCGCTTGCGGCGGTAGGCATAGACATCTTCCACATGCCCCTTTTGGATCCGCGTTCCTGTAACCCGCGCCAGTAACTGGCGCGAAACAGATCGGCATGCATCTCTTCGAATAGCGGCCCGATGCGCGGATCGGCGCACAGCCAGTGGCGAAACTCCTCCGGAAAAACATCGCCCGGCGCCACGACGCTGTACCACGGCTCGCTGGAAAGCTCATCTTCCGGGTAGCGGGGCGGCGGGATATCGCGGAAGTTCACCTCGGTCATGTAGCAAATTTCGTCGTAGTCGTAGAACACCACCCGGCCGTGACGGGTGACGCCGAAGTTTTTAAACAGCATATCGCCCGGGAAGATATTGGCGGCGGCAAGCTGGCGAATCGCGTTGCCGTACTCTTCAATCGCATCTCGCAGTGGCTGGCCTTCGGCCTGCTCAAGCCAGATATTCAGCGGCACCATGCGCCGCTCAATGTAGAGATGGCTGATGGCGATTTTGTCGCCAAGATCGGTGATTTTGCCCGGCGCCTGTTCCTGCAGTAAAAGCGCCATGAGCGCCGGAGCGATCTGCTGCTTTATCCAGCACAAAGTTTTCGAATTCCTGGGTATCCGCCATGCGCCCGACGCGATCGTGCTCTTTGACCAGCTGGTAGCAGGCGCGAACGTGCGCGGCGGTCATCTCTTTCTGCGGCGCGAAGCCGTCTTTGATCACCTTAAAGACCCGGTCAAAGCCCGGCAGCGTAAACACCAGCATCACCATGCCGCGAATGCCCGGCGCTTCGATAAACTGCTCATCGCTGGCGCGGATGATAGCGCAGGTATTCCCGGTAGCTTTCCGTTTTGGCGTGCTTCTGGCAGCCAATCGCCATATACAGCTCGGCGGTGGTTTTGCCCGGCAGGATCTCGCGCAGCCACTCCACCAGCGCGGCAGGTAACGGGGCATAGACCATAAAATAGGAACGGGCGAAGCCAAACACGATGCTGGCCTCGGCGCTGGTGGTCAGGCAGGTATCGACAAACAGTTCCCCGCCGTCGGTGCGGTGAATGGGCAGCAGAAACGGCACAATGGCCGTCGTCGTAACCAGTTTGCCCACCAGCCAGGCGGCTTTATTGCGGTAGAAAAGCTCGTTGGCCACCTGCAAATGGCTGTGGTTGAGCACCTCCGCGCCGAAGGCTTCCTTGAGATGGGCGTGGATATACCCGATATCCCGGGTTTTATTCTCCCAGGGCAGGCGCAGAGGCAGATCTGTAAGCACGCGGTGCAGGAGCTTTTCCCATCCGCGATCGGGGAAGAAATCTTTCGCCAGCGGACGCGAAATGGTACGAAAGCGTCGCTCGGGCTGGGAGCTGAAGATAAATAACCGCTCAGGAGATAATGAGCGGTGGTCAAATAACCGGCAATAGACGGAGTTGAAAAAGCTCTCCGCAATCTCGAAGCGCGGGTAGTCGGGTAACAAATGGGTGTAATGCTCTTTCACGCGCAGTAAAAATTCCGCGTCCGGACTTTTACCGTCGGTAATACAGCGCAACTGCTCCACCACCAGACCCACGTGGTGGTCGTAAAGATGGATACGCTGCTTCATGGCCTGCTGAACCGCATGCCAGTCTGCCTGTTCAAAGCGCTGCTGCGCGCCGGATGTCACTTCCAGAAAACGACCATACTGGGCATCGAAGCCCTGCAAAATAGTTTGGGCAATCAGTAATTCCAGGCCACGCGACATATATTCCCCCTCATGTCGGGCAGAGAGTTGCCGAAGAGCGTTATCCGGCAGACAAGGCGCCGCAAACCCGGCAGCTATCGTCTGCCGGGGAGCGAGAATCAGAACTGTGCTTCTTCGGTTGAACCCGTCAAGGCGGTGACGGAGGAGGTGCCGCCCTGAATAATGGTGGTCACCTTATCGAAGTAGCCGGTGCCCACTTCCTGCTGGTGAGAGACGAAGGTGTAACCCTCTTTGCCCGCGGCAAATTCCGGCTGCTGCACCTTCTCAACGTAGTGCTTCATGCCCTCACCCTGCGCATAGGCGTGCGCCAGGTCGAACATGTTGAACCACATGCTGTGGATGCCTGCCAGGGTAATGAACTGGTATTTGTAGCCCATGTCGGACAGCTGCTGCTGGAAGCTGGCGATGGTTTTGTCATCCAGCTTCTTCTGCCAGTTGAAGGACGGCGAGCAGTTGTAGGCCAGCAGTTTGCCCGGGTATTTCGCATGGATGGCATCGGCAAAGCGTTGTGCCAGCGCCAGATCCGGCGTGGAGGTTTCACACCAGACCAGATCCGCATACGGCGCGTACGCCAGGCCGCGGCTGATCGCCTGCTCAATGCCGGCATGGGTGCGGTAGAAACCTTCGCTGGTGCGCTCGCCGGTGATGAAGTCGCTGTCGTACGGATCGCAGTCAGAGGTGATCAGGTCGGCCGCGTCCGCATCGGTACGGGCAATCACCAGCGTCGGCACGCCGAGCACGTCAGCAGCCAGACGCGCGGCAACCAGCTTCTGAACCGCTTCCTGCGTCGGAACCAGCACCTTGCCGCCCATATGTCCGCATTTCTTCACTGACGCCAGCTGATCTTCGAAGTGAACGGCCGCTGCACCGGCTTCAATCATCGATTTCATCAGTTCAAAGGCGTTCAGCACGCCGCCGAAGCCCGCTTCCGCATCTGCGACGATCGGCAGGAAATAGTCCATAAAGCGCGGATCGCCAGGTTCGATACCGGCAGCCCACTGGATCTGATCCGCACGGCGGAAGGTGTTGTTGATCCGATCCACCACCGACGGCACGGAGTTAGCCGGATAGAGCGACTGATCCGGGTACATGCTGGAGGCCAGGTTGGCGTCCGCCGCGACCTGCCAGCCGGAGAGGTAAATCGCCTCAATACCGGCCTTCGCCTGCTGCAGGGCCTGACCGCCGGTCAGCGCGCCGAGGCTGTTGATGTAGCCCTTTTTCGAGCCGCCGTGCAGCAGCTTCCACATTTTCGCCGCGCCAATTTGCGCCAGCGTGCATTCCGGATTGACCGAGCCGCGTAATTTCACCACCTCCTCCGCGCTGTAAGGACGGCGGATGCCTTCCCAGCGCGGTTGTGTCCACTCTTTTTTTAACTCTTCGATTTGTTGGGTACGGGTTTTCATGTGCAGATGCTCCATATTGTTATGTGGTGAGTTACGCCAGGAAGCGGTAGCCCGGCAGGGTCAGGAAGTCGATTAAGTCATCTGATGTGGTGATTTGCTCCATCAGGCGCGCAGCGTCGTCAAAACGTCCGCTGCTGAAGCGGTGTTCGCCCAGCTCGTCCTGGATCACCCGCATCTCTTCGGCCAGCATCTGGCGGAACAGCGATTTGGTCACCGGCTTGCCGTTGCTGAGCGTTTTTTGATGGTGGATCCACTGCCAGATAGAGGTACGGGAGATCTCCGCCGTCGCGGCATCTTCCATCAGGCCGTAGATCGGCACGCAGCCGTTGCCGGAGATCCACGCTTCGATGTACTGCACCGCCACGCGAATATTGGCGCGCATCCCCTCTTCCGTCCGTTCGCCCGCACACGGCGCCAGCAGCTGTTCTGCAGTGGTTGGGGCATCGTCTTCACGCGTGACAAACAGCTGGTTTTTATTGTCGCCGAGGACGCGGTTGAAGACGTCCATCGCCGTATCGCCCAGGCCCGGATGCGCAATCCACGTGCCGTCGTGGCCGTTACGGGCTTCAAGCTCTTTGTCGGCTTTCACCTTGTTGAGCACCTGATTGTTGCGTTCGGCATCTTTGCTCGGGATAAACGCCGCCATGCCGCCCATCGCGAAGGCACCGCGCTTGTGGCAGGTTTTGATCAGCAGACGCGAGTAGGCGCTCAGGAACGGTTTATCCATGGTCACGACCTGGCGATCCGGCAGCACGCGATCGGGATAGTTTTTCAGGGTTTTGATGTAGCTGAAGATATAGTCCCAGCGTCCGCAGTTCAGGCCGACAATGTGGTCGCGCAGGGCGTGCAGAATTTCATTCATCTGGAACACGGCAGGCAGCGTTTCAATCAGCAGCGTGGCTTTGATGGTGCCGCGCGGCAGGTTGAAACGATCTTCCGCATAGCTGAAGACCTCGCTCCACCAGGCCGCTTCCTGCCAGGCCTGCGTTTTCGGCAGATAGAAATAGGGGCCGCTGCCTTTGGCCAGCAGGGTTTTGTGGTTGTGGAAGAAATAGAGCGCAAAATCAAACAGACTGCCCGGAATGGCTTCACCACGCCAGGTGACATGTTTTTCCGGCAGGTGCAGGCCGCGCACGCGGCAGATCAGCACCGCCGGGTTCGGTTTAAGCTGGTAAATTTTGCCGGCTTCGTTGGTATAGCTGATGGTGCCGTTCACGGCGTCGCGCAGGTTGATCTGCCCGTCGATGACTTTGTCCCAGTCCGGCGCCAGCGAGTCTTCAAAATCGGCCATAAAGACTTTAACGTTGGCGTTCAGGGCGTTGATCACCATTTTGCGCTCTACCGGACCGGTGATCTCAACGCGACGATCCTGTAAATCTTCAGGGATGCCGCGGATTTTCCACTCAGCCACGGCGAATGGAAGCGGTTTCCGAAATAAAACCAGGCAACTTGCCGTCATCAATTTCCTGCTGCTGATGAATACGCGCCGCCAGCAGCTTATTACGCTGCGGCGTAAAGCGGGTCACCAGTTCAGTCAGAAACTCTACCGCTTCCGCCGTCAAAACCTGCTGTTCTTGCTCGCCATACGGCTGGGTAAAGGCCAGTTCATCGACCGTCGTTGCCTGTTGAGTCATTACTCTGCTCCTCATCAAAGATCCAAAATCACGCTCCCGATGCGAACGAAAGATCGTTGGGTAGTTTTCGCTCAGCAGAATTAAGACTATCTAATAAATTTTCCAAAATCAAAAACAATTTCCATTTTAAATTAAAAATTGACAATTAACTGATTGATTTCATTGAAATTAAAGTTTTATTGAATGATGAGAAGTGATTTTCGGAAATAAAAAAGGCACCCGAAGGTGCCTGATTTGAATAGCTGAAACGCTTTAGGATCGTTTAGTGCAGACGATTACTCCAGCGTCGGATTCATGTGACGCAGATCGTATGGCGTTATCTGGTAGACGTAATAGTTGAGCCAGTTGGTGAAAAGCAAATTGCCGTGGCTGCGCCAGGTGGCGCTCGGTTTGTTTTGCGGGTCGTCTTTCGGGAAATAGTTGTACGGGACATCCGGATTCAGACCCGCTTCGACATCACGGAAATACTCTGACGCAAGGGTGTGCGGATCGTACTCAGGATGTCCGGTCACGAAAGCAATGCGTTTATCTTTGCTGGCAAACAGGTAGGCATCGCCCTCTTCCGTTTCGGCCAGGATCTCCAGATCGGTGTAATCACGAATCAGCTGGGCCGGGAAATCAGCATAGCGGGAATGCGGAGCCAGGAAAACATCGTCAAAACCGCGCGTCAGCAACGCATGGGGATGAAGAATGTGGTGTTCGTATACGCCGGAGAGCTTTTCAGTGCGGGTTTGCTTGGGGATGCCATAAAGAATATTCAGTGCGGCCTGTACCGCCCAACAGACAAACAGCGTGGACGTGACGTGATCTTTTGCCCACTCCAGAACCTGTTTGATCTGCGGCCAGTAGGCGACATCGTTAAATTCAACCAGGCCAAGCGGCGCGCCGGTCACAATCAGTCCGTCGAAGTTTTCACCCTGAATGTCATCGAAGTTACAGTAGAAGTTGTTCAGATGCTCGGAAGGCGTGTTACGTGACTCACGGGCATCGATTCGCAGCAGCTGAATATCAACCTGCAGCGGGGAGTTCGACAGAAGACGCAGGAACTGGTTTTCTGTTTCGATCTTTTTTGGCATCAGATTGAGAATAAGCACCTTCAGCGGGCGAATTTCCTGACCTGTCGCACGTGAAGTCGTCATCACAAAGACATTTTCTTCACGCAAGAAATTGACGGCTGGTAGCTCGTCCTGCACCCGAATCGGCATAGCTTTATATCCTCACAGCATACGTATAAACGTTTAGACATCCAGATAGCTAACGATACCCAGAAATCGGCTGAATGTCGAGTCTGCAAGCGGAAGGTGAGAAAGTTTCAAGGCACGGTCCGGCTATGAAATGATTTAGATTTTTTGTCGTGCTGTGAAGGGGAATTTTTGGGCTGGCTCAGTACAGCCAGCACCTGCTGATCGCTCAGAGGAACCTGGCTGGCGATGACCTGTGGGGCATGGCATTTTCGCTGTGCGGCGACAAAAGTCAGTTCGAGGATCGCTCGCTCTTCGACCGGTGACAGTCCGCCTTCATTCATTTCCAGCGCATGAGCGAGGATTTTAAGGCGCCCTTTTCCAGGAATTAGTGCGTGCCAGAACGAACGGGGCGCAACCTGTTGGATCAGCGAGCGCAGCAGTTTCTCAGCGGCTGATCCGCCCGTTCCGCGGTTCTGAGTTTGGCTGCCGGGACCGCGCGGTGGGCGCCCGTGCGGCCCGCGCCCGCTACGCGAAACAAAAGCAAAAAACCCCGTGCCGGGGCACGGGGTTCTTCTCTTCCGCCGGCGC
>JBCNNT010000006.1:0-16537 GCA_039594245.1 Enterobacter sp. | reverse complement strand
TACGGAAAAGTAAAAATTTGCGAGCGTTGCGCAAACGTTTTCGTTAAAATGCTCGCGCTTAAAAACGATGCCTCATCAGGGGTGTTAGATGAGTTTTGGGATCGTTACAGGATCCCCAAATTCATCTAACGCTCTCTGTAATCGTGAAATCCAGGGGATTTACCATGCAACAACGTCGTCCAGTCCGCCGCGCTCTGCTCAGTGTTTCTGATAAAGCCGGTATCGTCGAATTCGCTCAGGCACTTTCTGCACGCGGTGTGGAACTGCTCTCCACAGGCGGAACCGCTCGCCTGTTGGCAGATAAAGGTCTGCCGGTAACCGAAGTGTCCGATTACACCGGTTTCCCGGAAATGATGGATGGACGCGTCAAAACCCTGCACCCGAAAGTCCACGGCGGTATTCTCGGCCGTCGCGGCCAGGACGACGCCATTATGGAAGAGCACGACATCGCGCCGATCGACATGGTGGTCGTTAACCTCTACCCGTTTGCCCAGACCGTTGCCCGCGAAGGCTGCTCGCTGGAAGATGCCGTAGAGAACATTGATATCGGCGGCCCGACCATGGTGCGCTCTGCGGCCAAGAACCATAAAGATGTTGCCATCGTGGTAAAGAGCAGCGATTACACCGCCATCATTAATGAGATGGATGCCAACGAAGGGTCGCTGACGCTGGAAACCCGTTTCGACCTCGCCATCAAAGCCTTCGAACACACCGCCGCGTACGACAGCATGATCGCCAACTACTTCGGTAGCCTGGTGCCGGCCTACCACGGTGAAAGCAAAGATCCTTCCGGCCGCTTCCCGCGCACCCTGAACCTGAACTTCATTAAGAAGCAGGATATGCGCTACGGTGAGAACAGCCACCAGCAGGCCGCCTTCTATATAGAAGAAGAGGTAAAAGAAGCCTCTGTTGCGACCGCCCAGCAGGTGCAGGGCAAAGCGCTCTCCTATAACAACATTGCCGACACCGACGCGGCGCTGGAATGCGTGAAAGAGTTCAGCGAGCCGGCCTGCGTTATCGTCAAGCACGCCAACCCATGCGGCGTGGCGGTGAGCGACGTCGATTCTGGCCGCCTACGATCGCGCCTACAAAACCGACCCGACCTCCGCGTTCGGCGGCATCATCGCCTTCAACCGCGAGCTGGATGCTGAAACCGCGCAGGCCATCATCTCCCGCCAGTTTGTGGAAGTGATCATCGCGCCATCGGCCACCGAGGAAGCGCTGAAAATCACCGCGGCCAAACAGAACGTGCGCGTACTGGTTTGCGGCCAGTGGGCGCAACGCGTGCCGGGGCTGGACTTCAAACGCGTCAACGGCGGCCTGCTGGTTCAGGATCGCGATCTGGGCATGGTGACAGCAGCCGACCTGCGCGTGGTGACCAAACGTCAGCCGACCGAACAGGAACTGCGTGACGCGCTGTTCTGCTGGAAAGTGGCGAAGTTCGTGAAATCCAACGCCATCGTCTACGCGAAAGAGAACATGACCATCGGGATAGGCGCAGGCCAGATGAGCCGCGTTTACTCCGCGAAAATCGCGGGCATCAAAGCAGGTGACGAAGGGCTGGAAGTGAAAGGCTCCGCCATGGCCTCTGACGCCTTCTTCCCGTTCCGCGACGGTATCGACGCCGCAGCCGCTGTCGGCATCACCTGCGTGATCCAGCCTGGCGGTTCAATCCGCGACGACGAAGTGATTGCCGCTGCCGACGAACACGGCATCGCGATGATCTTCACCGACATGCGCCACTTCCGCCATTAATCCCCGGAGCAGAAAATGAAAGTATTAGTGATTGGTAACGGCGGACGCGAGCACGCGCTGGCGTGGAAAGCGGCGCAGTCTCCGCTGGTGGAAACCGTCTTCGTGGCACCGGGCAACGCCGGTACCGCGCTGGAACCCGCGCTGCAGAACGTGGCTATCGGCGTGACCGACATTCCGGCGCTGCTGAGCTTTGCCCAGAGCGAGAAAATCGACCTGACCATTGTCGGCCCGGAAGCGCCGCTGGTGATTGGCGTGGTGGATGCCTTCCGCGCCGCGGGCCTGAAAATCTTCGGCCCAACGCAGGGCGCCGCGCAGCTGGAAGGCTCCAAAGCCTTCACCAAAGATTTCCTCGCGCGCCACAACATCCCGACGGCGGAATATCAGAACTTCACCGAGGTGGAGCCGGCTCTGGCCTACCTGCGTGAGAAAGGCGCGCCGATTGTCATCAAGGCCGACGGTCTGGCCGCCGGTAAAGGCGTGATCGTCGCGATGACGCTGGAAGAAGCCGAAGCCGCGGTGCAGGATATGCTGGCGGGTAACGCCTTTGGCGACGCGGGCCACCGCATCGTGATTGAAGAGTTCCTCGACGGTGAAGAAGCCAGCTTTATCGTGATGGTCGACGGCGAGCACGTTCTGCCGATGGCCACCAGCCAGGACCACAAGCGTGTGGGCAATGGCGATACCGGCCCGAATACCGGTGGAATGGGGGCTTACTCCCCCGCTCCGGTAGTGACTGACGAAGTTCACCAGCGCACCATGGATCGCATCATCTGGCCTACCGTGAAGGGAATGGCAGCAGAAGGGAATACCTACACCGGTTTCCTTTACGCAGGTCTGATGATCGACAAGCAGGGTAACCCTAAGGTCATCGAATTCAACTGCCGCTTTGGCGATCCGGAAACGCAGCCAATCATGCTGCGCATGAAATCCGATCTGGTGGATCTGTGCCTGGCAGCCTGCGATGGCAAGCTGGACGAGAAAACCTCCGAGTGGGACGAGCGTGCGTCTCTCGGCGTGGTGATTGCTGCGGGTGGTTATCCGGGCAACTACAGCACCGGAGATGAAATCCACGGTCTGCCGCTGGAAGAGAGGGAAGGTGCGAAGGTGTTCCACGCCGGTACGAAGCTGGCTGAGGACGATCGCGTTCTGACCAACGGCGGCCGCGTGCTGTGTGCAACCGCGCTGGGCCATACCGTGGCAGAAGCGCAGAAGCGCGCCTATGCGCTGATGGCGGATATTCACTGGAACGGTAGCTTTAGCCGTCAGGATATCGGCTATCGCGCGATTGCGCGCGAGCAGGGGGAGTAATTCCTCCTCGCCCTAACCCTCTCCCTCAGGGAGAGGGGAACGTTCGTAGGCCGGATAAGCGTCAGCGCCATCCGGCTTAATCCACAGAACTCAGAAACTCTTCTCTGTCGGCTGCCAGGTGCAGAAGTCTTCGTTCGCCACCAGCAGCAGCTGAGAGCCTTCCGGCGCTTCCAGCCACGCCACACTCACCTCCACTGATGAATGACGCTGACGGCGTTGAATGTGTTCTGTTGCCCAGGATTCGAGCTCGGGCTTGACCGTCTGCCCTTCGCAGGTGGTTACCGTTCCATCGGCATGCCAGCGCCCCTGGCGCAGCACAACGCGGCCCAGACGAAGCGCATCGCTGGTCTGGCGGATTTGTTCGGCACGATAACGGTAGAGGGCGATTTGATCGCTGGAAAGCTGCTGTTTTTGACCGCTGACTTCGCGCTGCATAAAGCTCAGCTCGCCATGGTCGTCAAAACGCACTTTCACGTGTTCGGGGGTCTTGCTGTAGACGTTCAGCTCAATCAGCGACAGGTCATCTCCCTGCCAGCGATACTCCGCCGTCGATGTATTGCCGCTATGCCACGGGCTGAAGGCAGAAAGCAGATGCACTTCGCCGCCGGAATCTTTACGCCAGATCCTGACCGCGCCCTGGTTGTCCGCATAGCCGCTGGCGGTAAACGGCGGCAAAGCGGTGTCGTGGCTACAGGCTGACAGCAGCAGCATGCCTGCCAGCGCGAGCGTTCCGCGCCAGAAAGACAAAAGGGGCGTTGCCGCCCCTTCGCTAAAACTGTTCACTGCCACGCGTCTTACTTAACTGCGTCTTTCAGTGCTTTACCAGAAACAAATGCCGGCACGTTCGCTGCGGCGATTTTGATTTCTTTACCGGTCTGCGGGTTGCGGCCAGTACGCTCAGCGCGGTGGTTCACTTTGAAGGTACCGAAACCAACCAGTTGTACAGCATCGCCTTCTTTCAGAGACTCAGTAATAGCAGCCAGGGTAGATTCCAGAGCAGCTTTAGCCTGCACTTTAGACAGATCAGCCTTGTCCGCAATTACATCAATCAGTTGAGTCTTGTTCATAAGTTATCCTTTCAATGTGTTTATCGCTTGCTAAGCATCGAGTGCGACGAAAATGCCAAAAAAGCACTCTCCTGCATACACGCACCGATAGCCACTTTTTTTCGCCCCCCAAATGTAGACCAGACAGGGGGCGGAAGGGAAGCCTTCAGGAGCGACAAAACGGGCGTTAACTCACGTTTTCTTGCCTCATTGGTGAAAAATTATACCAATATTGCTCTCGCCGGCCTCACGCAAGTCCGCGCGCAGCCCTTTTATCAGTTCAATATCGCGTTCTTCACACTCTGCCAGCAGGCGGAAAATTTCCCACTGAATATCCCATTCTTGCTCAACGGCCGGGTTCAGTCGCAGCTCTTCGTCGGTCATTTCGCGACCCTCCTGGGTCATTTCCAGCATCGCCACGGTAGTGATAGAGGCCTTGCTGACTTCGATAGCGTGCTCCAGCGTTTCACCGCTCAGGCGGGAGTGGAGCAGTTCGCTTAACGCCACGCAGGCATCAATTGCCGGGTAGACGCCGTACAGGTCAAAATCATCCGCCGCCGGAATCGCCTCTTCCAGCTTCTCGAGCTGGGAGTCGAAGTTCACCTTCGCGTCTTTCACCGTCAGCGTTTCCCAGATCAGATCCAGAATGCGGCGGTAAATATGCGCATCACCAAACCCCGTCTGCTTGCAGAACGCGGCATAGTTGGGATACATGCGCTCGCACAGGCAAGCCATAAAGGTGACGTGCTGCCAGCTTTCCAGCTTTTCCAGGCGCAGGTGAATCGGGTTTTGTAGCATGATGATCTCTCGAATCGAAAATTAGGCGCAGTTTACCTGAATCATCGCTGAATTTCCTGCCAACGAACAAAAGCCGGACGCGAAGAGGCCACCGCGTCAGCCCAGCGCGTCGGCTCCGGCAAGCGGTAGCCCTTCATGCAGCGCTGCACCCACGCCAGGGCGCTGTCCATGCTCACCCGATGGCCGGTGGCGATAAACAGCGGATTACAGCGCGCCTTGCTGCGCCAGACCCACGCCAGCTGCTCGCCTTTATCGATGAGCGGCGCCAGCGCGCCCGGCTCAGCGGAAAGTGGCTCAAACGCGCCGCACAGGCGTTTTTTGGCCACGCCAATGGTCGGCACATCCACCAGCAGCCCAAAGTGGCTGGCAACGCCCAGACGGCGCGGGTGCGAAATCCCGTGCCCATCGACAAACAGCAGGTCAGGTTTTTGCGAGAGCTGCTCCCACGCGGCCAGCAGCGCGGGATATTCGCGAAAGGAGAGAAAGCCCGGAATATAGGGCATGGTGGTGGCGATACGCGCCACCTTATACTCCACCAGCTCCAGCGAAGGGTATTTCAGTACCACCATCGCCGCTCGCGTCACGTCCCCGCCCTGCTCGAACCCGACGTCTGCTCCGCCAATGTACTGCGGAGGATCCTTATCCAGACGATCCTCGCGGATCACCGATGAGGCCAGTTCGATTTGTTGAGCGCGTAGCGACGCGAGATCCATAACGACTCCTTACTTATGATACTGGGCCGAAAGCCGATGCACCGCCTCCACAAAGACGCCTGCGTGCTCCGGCGGCACATCCTGATGAATGCCGTGGCCGAGGTTAAAGACGTGGCCTTCCCCCTGGCCGAAACCAGACAGAATGGTCGACACTTCTTCTTCAATGCGGGCGGGCGGCGCATACAGCATGGACGGGTCCATATTGCCCTGCAGCGCCACTTTGTCGCCCACGCGGCGGCGCGCATCGGCAATATCGGTGGTCCAGTCGAGGCCCAGCGCGTCGCAGCCGGTGGCCGCCATCGCTTCCAGCCACTGCCCGCCGCCTTTGGTGAACAGCGTCACCGGCACGCGGCGACCTTCGTTTTCACGCAGCAGGCCGTCGACGATTTTGTGCATGTAGTACAGGGAGAACTGCTGATAATCGCGCCCGGTCAGCACGCCGCCCCAGGTATCGAAAATCATCACCGACTGCGCGCCCGCCTTAATCTGCGCGTTCAGGTAGAGCGTGACGCTCTTCGCCAGCTTGTCGAGCAGCGCGTGCAGGGCCAGCGGCTCGGCGTACATCATCTTTTTAATCACGGTGAAGGCTTTGCTGCTGCCGCCTTCCACCATATAGGTCGCCAGCGTCCACGGGCTGCCGGAGAAGCCAATCAGCGGCACTTCGCCTTTCAGCTCGCGGCGAATGGTGCGCACGGCGTTCATCACGTAGCCCAGCTCGCCTTCCGGATCGGGGATCGGCAGCTTGTCCACGTCGGCTTTGCTTGTGATGGGAGAGGTGAAACGCGGGCCTTCGCCGGTTTCAAAGTACAGGCCCAGGCCCATGGCATCCGGAATGGTCAGAATATCCGAGAAGAGGATCGCCGCATCCAGCGGGAAGCGGCGCAGCGGCTGGAGCGTCACTTCACAGGCCAGCTCGGCGTTTTTGCACAGCGACATAAAATCGCCCGCCTGCGCGCGCGTGGCTTTGTACTCTGGCAGATAGCGTCCCGCCTGGCGCATCATCCACACCGGGGTGACATCAACGGGCTGGCGCAGCAGCGCACGCAGATAACGATCGTTCTTCAGTTCGGTCATTTTTGCAGTTCCTTAAGCGTCATGGCCTCAGTGTAACACGTCTCATCCTCGGCCCGACACATCGCCACGGTATCTTCTATCAGCCGACGCGCCACGGTGCCCGGCGGAGGCAACAGCGGTAAATCGTCGTAGCGATACCAGTTCGCGTCCAGCAGCTCTTTCTGATCGATAACGATCTCGCCGCTGTCGTATTCGGCCATAAAGGCCGTCATCAGCGACTGCGGGAACGGCCACGGCTGGGAGGTGACGTAGCGCAGGTTCTTCACTTTGATCCCGCTCTCTTCCATCACCTCGCGCGCCACCGCCTGCTCCAGCGTTTCGCCCACTTCGACGAAGCCGGCCAGCACGGTGTGGATGCCGTTGCGATGGCGGGTATGTTGCGCCAGCAGGATGGAATCCTCCCGGCGGATAGCGACGATGATGCACGGCGCAATCTGCGGATAGTAGCGTTCGCGGCAGTGGCTGCAGAGCATCGCCCACTCGGTTTTGCTCGGGTGCATGGTATGACCGCAATAGCCGCAGTATTTATGCGAGCGGTAAAACTCCGCCAGCTGCACGCCGCGCCCCGCCAGCTGGAACAGGCCCACATCCAGATCCAACACCTGGCGCACGGATCCCATATCCTGACGACGCGCTTGCTGGATCAACCACACGGGCTCACCCTGCCACTCGCCGATCTTTAGCGCTGGCTGGCCCACAAGATCGAACGTTTCCGGCGCACCATGGGGCAATTCTCCACCGGGCAACCATAATTTTTGTTCGTGGCTGACGATCCACCAACCAAGATCTGATTTTTCAATAATACGATCCATATCTATTGCACTACCTTCGCTTCACTGACATGTTGTTAGCATTGTGGTTACATTCTGGATAAGCAGATTCAATCCTACATTTTGCGGAGTCGACCATGTTAAACCAGCTAGAAAGCCTGACTGAGCGCGTTAGAGGAAGTAACAAACTGGTGGATCGCTGGCTACATGTGCGCAAGCATCTACTCGTGGCTTATTACAATCTGGTCGGCATTAAGCCTGGCAAAGAATCGTTTATGCGGCTGAATGAAAAAGCGCTGGATGATTTTTGTCAGGGCCTGGTCGACTATCTGTCCGACGGCCATTTCAATATTTATGAACGCATTATCCGCGAAATGGAAGGGACAACGCCGTATTTAGCGGCCAGCAAACTCTATCCGCTGCTGGAAGCCAACACCCAGCAGATCATGGATTACTATGATTCCACGCTCGAGAACGCCATCGATCACGATAACTATCTTGAGTTCCAGCAGGCGCTATCCGACCTCGGCGAAGCGCTGGAGGAGCGATTCACGCTGGAAGATAAGCTGATTGTGCTGGCCTATGATAACGACCTCAATGTGAGCGCCAACGACGAAAGTGGAATGGCGCGCCCCGCTTGAGTTCTTAATCGTTAACGAGTAATTTACAACCAGTCCCCCCTTTCGCGAGGGGGATTTTTCTTGTCGGAGTGCCCATATTTCCACAAAATCATTCGCGATGCGTCGAGGCGGCAGTCGTGAACCCCGGAGCCCGAGGACGGGGAGCGAACGCCGCCACGGGCAGCGCCTGAAGGATGAAGGGGAAAAGGCTGAGACCGTTAATTCGGGATCCGCGGAACCTGATCAGGTTAATACCTGCGAAGGGAACAAGAGTAATCCATTCACAACGACCGCCCTCACGGGCGATCCGCTGCCATTACTCCATCCGTCGTCTGACAAGCCATGTCCTTCACTTTTGGAATGAGCTATGTCTACTGCAAAACTGACCCGCCGCGAACAGCGCGCACAGGCCCAACACTTCATCGACACCCTGGAAGGCACCGCTTTCCCGAACTCGAAACGCATCTACATCTCCGGCTCGCAGGCCGATATCCGCGTGCCGATGCGCGAAATCCAGCTTAGCCCGACGCTTATCGGCGGCAGCAAAGAACATCCGCAGTATGAAGACAACGAAGCCGTACCGGTGTATGACACCTCCGGCCCGTACGGCGATCCTGCTGTTGCCATCAACGTCCAGCAGGGTCTGGCAAAGCTGCGCCAGCCGTGGATTGACGCGCGTAACGACTGCGAAGAGCTCAGCGTACGCAGCTCTGCGTACACCAAAGAGCGCCTGGCCGACGACGGTCTGGACGAGCTGCGCTTTACCGGCCTGCTGACGCCAAAACGCGCCAAAGCGGGCAAATGCGTGACCCAGCTGCACTACGCCCGCCAGGGGATCGTCACGCCGGAGATGGAGTTCATCGCCATCCGCGAAAACATGGGCCGCGAGCGCATCCGCAGCGAAGTGCTGCGCTACCAGCATCCGGGCGAAGGCTTTGGCGCGCGCCTGCCGGAGAACATCACGCCGGAGTTTGTGCGCGACGAAGTGGCCGCCGGCCGCGCGATTATCCCCGCCAACATCAACCACCCGGAATCGGAGCCGATGATTATCGGCCGCAACTTCCTGGTGAAGGTCAACGCCAACATCGGCAACTCGGCGGTCACCTCCTCCATCGAAGAAGAGGTGGAAAAGCTGGTCTGGGCAACCCGCTGGGGCGCGGACACGGTGATGGACCTCTCCACCGGCCGCTATATCCACGAAACCCGCGAGTGGATCCTGCGCAACAGCCCGGTGCCGATCGGCACCGTGCCGATCTATCAGGCGCTGGAGAAGGTCAACGGCATCGCCGAAGACCTGACCTGGGAGGCGTTCCGCGACACGCTGCTGGAGCAGGCCGAGCAGGGCGTGGACTACTTCACCATTCACGCGGGCGTGCTGCTGCGCTACGTGCCGATGACCGCCAAGCGGCTGACCGGCATCGTCTCGCGCGGCGGTTCGATCATGGCGAAGTGGTGCCTGTCCCATCACCAGGAGAACTTCCTCTACAAGCACTTCCGCGAGATCTGCGAAATCTGCGCCGCCTACGACGTCGCCCTGTCGCTGGGCGACGGCCTGCGTCCGGGCTCCATCCACGACGCCAACGACGAAGCGCAGTTCGCCGAGCTGCACACGCTGGGCGAGCTGACCAAAATCGCCTGGGAGTACGACGTGCAGGTGATGATTGAAGGCCCGGGCCACGTGCCGATGCAGATGATCCGCCGCAACATGACCGAAGAGCTGGAGCACTGCCACGAAGCGCCGTTCTACACGCTCGGGCCGCTGACCACCGATATCGCGCCGGGCTACGACCACTTCACCTCCGGCATTGGCGCGGCGATGATCGGCTGGTTCGGCTGCGCCATGCTCTGCTACGTCACGCCGAAAGAGCACCTCGGCCTGCCGAACAAAGAGGACGTGAAGCAGGGGCTGATCACCTACAAGATCGCCGCCCACGCGGCCGACCTGGCCAAAGGCCATCCGGGCGCGCAGATCCGCGATAACGCCATGTCGAAGGCGCGCTTTGAGTTCCGCTGGGAAGACCAGTTCAACCTGGCGCTGGACCCGTTCACCGCCCGCGCCTATCACGACGAAACCCTGCCGCAGGAATCGGGCAAAGTCGCGCACTTCTGCTCCATGTGCGGGCCGAAATTCTGCTCGATGAAAATCACCCAGGAAGTGCGCGACTACGCCGCCACGCAAACCATTGAAGTGGGCATGGCGGACATGTCTGAAACCTTCCGCGCCAGAGGCGGCGAAATCTACCTCAAAAAAGAGGAGGCGTAATGTACCAGCCCGATTTCCCGCCCGTCCCCTACCGTTTAGGGCTCTATCCGGTGGTGGACAGCGTGGCGTGGATAGCGCGCCTGCTGGAGGCCGGCGTTCGCACCCTCCAGCTGCGCATCAAGGATAAACGCGATGACGAGGTGGAAGCCGATGTGGTTGCCGCCATTGCGCTGGGGCGTCGGTATAACGCCCGCCTGTTTATCAACGACTACTGGCGGCTGGCCGTTAAGCACCGGGCGTACGGCGTGCATCTGGGTCAGGAAGATCTGGAAACAACGGATCTGAGCGCAATCCGCGAAGCCGGGCTGCGTCTTGGCGTGTCAACGCACGATGACATGGAGATCGACGTGGCGCTGGCGGCCCGTCCCTCTTACATCGCGCTGGGTCACGTCTTCCCGACGCAAACCAAGCAGATGCCCTCCGCACCGCAGGGGCTGACGCAGCTGGCGAGTCACGTTAAACGCCTTGCCGATTACCCCACCGTCGCCATCGGCGGAATCAGCCTTGAACGCGCCCCGGCGGTGCTGGAGACCGGCGTCGGCAGCATCGCCGTCGTCAGCGCCATCACCCAGGCCGCAGACTGGCGGCCCGCTACCGAACAGCTTTTACTGCTGGCAGGAGCGGGTGATGAATGATCGCGACTTTATGCGCTACAGCCGTCAGATCCTGCTGGAGGATATCGCCATCGACGGCCAGCAAAAACTGCTCGCCAGCCGGGTGCTGATTGTTGGTCTGGGCGGACTAGGCGCGCCCGCCGCGCTTTATCTGGCTGGTGCGGGCATCGGCACGCTGGTGCTGGCCGACGACGACGAGGTCCACCTCAGCAACCTGCAGCGGCAAATCCTCTTTACCACCGACGATATCAACCAGCCGAAAGCGAAAATCACCCGGCAGCGGCTGAACCAGCTTAACCCGGATATCGAGCTGATTGCCTTGCAGGAGCGGCTCAGCGGTGAAAGCCTGCAGCCGTGAGGTCGCCCTTGCCGACGTGGTGCTGGACTGCACCGACAACATGGCGACGCGCCAGGCGATTAACGCCGCCTGCGTGGCCCATCATACGCCGCTTATCACCGCCAGCGCGGTGGGGTTCGGCGGGCAGATGATGGTGCTGACGCCGCCCTGGCCGCAGGGCTGCTATCGCTGCCTGTGGCCGGATGATAGCGAGCCGGCGCGCAACTGCCGTACGGCGGGCATTCTGGGCCCGGTGGTCGGCGTGATGGGCACCATGCAGGCGCTGGAGGCCATCAAGCTGCTCAGCGGCATGGAGACGGAACGCAATACGCTGCGGCTGTTTGATGCCCGCTCCAGCGGCTGGCGCCAGCTGGCGTTACGCCGCGCCAGCCGCTGCCCGGTATGCGGAGGCCGCGATGCGCATTCTGTTTAACGATGAGCCGATGAGATGCGACGACGGGCTTACCGTTGCCGCACTGCTCGACAAGCTGCGTCAGCTCAAGCCGGGAACGGCGCTGGCGCTCAATCAACAGATCCTGCCGCGCGAGCAGTGGGAACATCAGCAGGTCAATGACGGCGACCAGATCCTGCTGTTTCAGGTTATCGCAGGGGGCTGAGATGTTACGTATTGCCGATAAAGTTTTTGATTCGCATCTGTTTACCGGAACCGGAAAATTCGCCTCGCCGCAGCTGATGGTGGATGCCATTCGCGAAAGCGGCAGCCAGCTGGTGACGCTGGCGCTCAAGCGCGTGGATCTGCGCCATCACAGCGATGCCATTCTGGCTCCGTTGCTGGAAGCAGGCGTGACGCTGCTGCCCAACACCTCCGGAGCGAAAACCGCCGAAGAGGCGATTTTCGCCGCACAGCTGGCGCGTGAGGCGCTCGGCACCGGCTGGCTGAAGCTGGAAATCCATCCGGATGCCCGCTGGCTGCTGCCCGACCCGATTGAAACGCTGAAAGCGGCTGAAAAGCTGGTTCAGCAAGGGTTTACCGTCCTGCCTTACTGCGGGGCCGACCCGGTGCTGTGCAAACGTCTGGAAGAGGTCGGCTGCGCCGCCGTCATGCCGCTGGGGGCCCCCATTGGCTCCAACCAGGGGCTGGAGACCCGCGCGATGCTGGAAATCATTATTGAGCAGGCTACCGTGCCGGTGGTGGTTGATGCGGGCATTGGCGTACCCAGCCATGCCGCGCAGGCGCTGGAAATGGGGGCTGACGCGGTGCTGGTCAATACGGCTATCGCGGTTGCCGACGATCCGGTCATGATGGCGCGGGCATTCCGCCTGGCCGTGGAGGCCGGCCTGCTGGCAAGGGGATCAGGTCCCGGCTCGCGCAGTTTCCAGGCGCAGGCCACCAGCCCGCTGACCGGTTTTCTGGAGGCGATCTCATGAGCACGTTTACCGAGCGCTGGCGACAGCTTAGCTGGGACGACATTGCCCTGCGCATCAACAGCAAAACGGCGGCTGACGTGGAGCGCGCGCTGCATGCCCGTCAGCTGACCCGCGAGGATCTGATGGCCCTGCTCTCCCCGGCGGCCAGCGCGTACCTCGAACCGATGGCTCAGCGAGCGCAGCGGCTCACCCGCCAGCGTTTTGGCAACACGGTAAGCTTCTACGTGCCGCTCTATCTCTCCAACCTGTGCGCCAATGACTGCACCTACTGCGGCTTTTCCATGAGCAACCGCATCTGAAGCGTAAAACGCTCGATGAGGGTGAGATTGCCCGTGAGTGTGCAGCCATCCGTGAAATGGGCTTTGAACATCTTCTGCTGGTCACGGGCGAGCATCAGGGGAAAGTGGGAATGGACTATTTCCGTCACCACCTTCCGGCCATTCGCCGCCAGTTTGCGTCGCTGCAGATGGAAGTGCAGCCGCTGTCGCAGGAGGAGTACGCGGAGCTCAAAACCCTCGGGCTGGACGGCGTCATGGTCTACCAGGAAACCTACCACGAGGCGACATACGCCCGGCACCACCTGAAGGGCAAAAAACAGGATTTCTTCTGCCGCCTGGAAACGCCGGACAGGCTGGGTCGCGCCGGGATCGACAAAATCGGTCTGGGCGCGCTGATCGGGCTCTCCGACAGCTGGCGGGTGGATTGTTATATGGTGGCGGAACATCTGCTGTGGCTGCAGCAGCACTACTGGCAGAGCCGCTATTCCATCTCCTTCCCGCGCCTGCGTCCCTGCGCGGGCGGAATTGAACCGGCTTCGCTGATGGATGAACGCCAGCTGGTGCAGACCATCTGCGCGTTTCGCCTGCTCGCCCCGGAAGTGGAATTATCGCTCTCAACGCGCGAGTCCCCGGCGTTTCGCGATCGCGTTATCCCGCTTGCGATTAACAACGTCAGCGCGTTTTCCAAAACGCAGCCTGGCGGCTACGCCGACGATCGTCCGGAGCTGGAGCAGTTTGTGCCGCATGACGGGCGACGTCCGGAAGCGGTCGCCGCAGCGCTGACGGCCCAGGGTCTTCAGCCTGTCTGGAAAGACTGGGACAGCTGGCTGGGAAGAACCTCGCAATGATGCTGAAACGCACTGCAACACCATAAAAAATTGTCGAGGCGCTACGAAAAGGCAAAACCGGATGATTGTCAGCGATCGTCCGGTTTTTTATTGTCACACGGTCAGCAACGGATGCTGACCAGGGCGAAAAGCTTCTTCCTCGTTTCGCCCTGCCTCTGGTGCATTACACAAACGGTCCCTGCCAGTTTAATAAGTATTTTCTTAATGGTTCTTAAGATAAATCATCCCGTCAGAAATCGTGTGCCGTATAATTCACCGCTAACCGCAGGACAGCGACTATGCTGAGAGGATATCGGCAGACGAAAAGTATTCACCATCAGGAACGATGTACAGCTCATGGCACTTCACAGCAAAAAGCTCTCTTTTACCCGGCCCATTATGCTCAGCTTTGCGGGGATCCTCTGCAGTTTTGCGGTGATCGCGATCGCGGTGACGCTTTCGCAACGTAAGGATTTTCTTGAGGATTATCATAAGATCAATAGCAACTTCACGCACAACCTGGCGGTGAACTACACCGAATCTATCCTGCGTGAAAACGACTATATCCTGGGCCGTTCCGCGATGTACTTTGCCCGCGACGACAGGCTAAACGAGACGCTCAACGTCAACCCGACGCAGGGACTGCAGATGATGATGCATCTGCAGAACCTGATGCCAACCGTCTCCTCCATCTCGCTGGCGGACACGCAAGGGCATTATCTCCGCGCACCGGAAGTGCTCCCCACGGAGACGAGTAAAACTTTCGATCCCCGGACGCGACCGTGGTTTGTCGCTCAGGCGGAAGCCAGCATCTTCAGCCACTATACCCGTCCCTACATGGACTACTTCACCGGTCATCCGACGGTGACGCTCTATAAGCCTTTGATTTCGCCTGAAGGCAGGCTGAAGGGAACGCTCGCTTTCCATCTCGATTTGACCTCAATGGGCTTCACCCTGCGTCAGATGGTGGCGCCCGTTCAGGGGGAATTCTTCGTCGTCGAACGCGATGGCGCCGTGGTGCTGCATCCGGATACCGGCGCGCTCTTCAAAGCAGTATGTGAGCGAAGCGCTGATGGACAAAATGACCAGCGGCGAAGGCTCATCTTTACGACAAGAAAAGCAACGCCTGGTATTACTACTACTCCTTTACCAACCCGGACTGGTTTGTCATCTACCGGGTATCACGACAGCGACGCTCACCGATATTACCCGCCACGAAACGACGATCGTTGGCTGGGGGTTTGCGCTGGCGGCCATCATCATCATCCTCTTCGGCTTATACCTCCGCCACGCCTCGCGTAGCGTGCTGATGCATATTATCAATGCCATCAAAACCGGCGATGTCAGCGAGGCGCCGCGGCTGGAAGCGATGCTGAGCCACACGATTCAGTCCAATAAAGAGCGCGAAATGGCGTATGTGCGCCAGGCCACCCATGATGCGCTGACGGGCTGTAAAAACCGCCGCGCGTTCGACAGCGTTGTCGCAGAGCTGCTGAATACTCAGCAGCCTTTCGCGATGGCGCTGGTGGATATCGATAACTTCAAGTCAATTAACGACACGCTGGGTCACCTGACCGGTGATATCGTTCTGCGCAACGTGGCTCGGGAAGGGATCCAGATTATGCAGCCACATCATGTTTCGGTTTACCGTTATGGTGGAGAAGAGTTCGCGGTCATCTTCCAGGCGGAGAAGATGTCTTCCGCGCTCTCCTTGCTCGAAGCATGGCGCACCGCCGTTGAAAATCGCGTCTGGCGGGAAGAAAACCTGCGCGTTACGTTCAGCGGTGGTCTTGGAGAGTGGCATTTTGAACCGCTGGAACAATTCGTCGGAAGCGTTGATAACGCCCTCTACAGCGCCAAACAGCAGGGAAAAAACCGCATCGTTCGCACATCCATCAGTTAATCCTCTCTCCTTCACCCTGCCCGTTTCGACGGGCTGGGTACCCACCAGTGTAAAATTGTAACCGGTTTCAGAAAATCGCCTGTTTCTTTGTGATGCCTGACACACAATCGCGGTAAAGCGGTTGTTGAAGCGGTCTGCACGGGATAATTATCAATAAACACATGTAGATCGAGGCTGATTATGAAGAACATCGTTTTATGCTGTGCAGCGGGAATGTCAACCAGCATGCTGGTTCAACGTATGAAAGACGCCGCGCAGAAAAAAGGGGTTGAAGTCACCATTAAAGCCGTTCCGGTTGCGGAGTTTAAAGACAACATCGCGACGGCCGACATCGTATTGCTGGGGCCACAGGTTAAATACGAGCAGGCTAAATTACAGGCGCAGGCCGAGCCGCTGGGTAAAAAGGTCGCGGTGATCGACATGATGGATTACGGCATGATGAAAGGTGATGCCGTACTGGAAAAAGCGCTCAAACTTCTGGAGTCATAATGGAAGACTTAGAAACCACGATTATGGAACTGCTGGTTAACGCAGGCGCGGCGCGCAGTGCGGCCCTGACGGCGTTGCAGATGGCGCGTAAAGGTGAGTTTGACGAAGCTGAAAAAGCGATGGAAGAGTCGCGTGAATATGTGAAGCATGCGCACACCATACAGACGCAGCTTATCGGTCTTGATGAAGGGACCGGGAAACTTCCGGTTAACCTGATCACCGTCCACTCTCAGGATCACCTGATGAACGCGATGGTCATTCAGGATCTGGCAGGCGATATGATTGAGCTTTATCGTCGGATGCCACTGCGTAATTGACGCGACAAATACCGCAAACACGGCCTGTATTGCAGG
>JBCNNT010000005.1:0-4093 GCA_039594245.1 Enterobacter sp. | reverse complement strand
CCCCATATAAACGCTGTAATTTCATGCAAGGAAGTATAAAAAAACAGCACCATATTCCACGACTTTGCGCCGCTAAGCCTCCTTTAACCGCGACAACATCGGGCATCTCTTCGGTGCGACTGCGTTAACATGGTGCAAAAAACCGTCATCGCAGTGAATATCTCTGAAGCCAGACCCAGATTGTGAGTTGGATCACTAATTGCATTGCTTTAGCCACCAACCCAATGGAGGTTTCACGATGAAAATTGTCTTGTTAAACGCAGCTACTTTGCCGGTCTACTGTCCGGAACTCGCCGAACTGCTGCTTGATGCACTTCATAGTGGCGCCTCTATCGGGTATCAACGCGCGATTAGCCAGCAGGAAGCAGAAAACGCCTTCTCACGATTACGCAACGAGCTGGAAACAGGTGAACGCCTGATCTGGATTGCACGCGATGAACAGGGCGTTGCCGGCAGCGTCAGCCTGCAACTCCCTACGCAACCTGAAGCACTGAACAGAGCCAACATAAAATTGTTGTTGGTACACCGCCGCGTGCGGCGCACCGGTATTGGGAAGAAGCTCCTGGCGGAGCTGGAGAAAACAGCCTGTATGCGTCAGCGCGGTCTATTGTGGCTGGAAACACCGTCAGGTTCTGCTGCAGAAGCGTTTTATCGTTCGCAAGGATATCGCTGCCTTGGGGAAATTCCCGATTATCTCTGTTCAGCGGATGGTTATTACCAACCAGCGGCCATTTACTTCAAACGTTTATTTGCGGTTAATCAGTTTGTTCGTTCTATTGCCAGCTGATGTGCAGAGCGTGATGCTTTCCCTGGAAAGCATCACGCAGACGCGATTTTTCATATTATTCCCTGTCATCTGGTGTTAACCTCCTGCCCATTGATCCCACTTATTTCAATAACGTCGAGCCATAGCATTACCTTAAGAGACTCTCTCTCACAACGTACCGGAAGCCTACGTGACGAGGGGTAATAGCAGGCAGATAAAGCTTATGAGTAAAAAAGAGCAAACGTTAATGACGCCTTACTTACAGTTTAATCGCAGCCAGTGGGCTGCTCTTCGTGATTCAGTTCCGATGACGCTTACTGAGGGCGAAATCGCACGATTAAAAGGCATTAATGAAGACCTTTCTTTGGAAGAAGTTGCAGAGATTTATCTCCCCCTTTCCCGTTTACTCAATTTCTATATCAGTTCGAACCTGCGCCGCCAGGCCGTACTTGAGCAATTCCTTGGGACGAATGGGCAACGCATTCCGTACATCATTAGCATTGCGGGCAGCGTAGCGGTAGGAAAAAGTACTACCGCCCGTGTGCTACAGGCATTATTGAGCCGCTGGCCAGAACATCGTCGTGTTGAACTCATTACGACTGATGGTTTTCTGCATCCCAATCAGGTACTGAAAGATCGTGGGCTAATGAAGAAAAAAGGCTTCCCGCAATCTTATGATATGCATCGCCTGGTGCAGTTTGTTTCGGATATTAAATCCGGGGTGCCGAATGTCACAGCGCCAGTTTATTCGCACCTTATATACGACGTGATCCCGGATGGGGATAAAACGGTTGCGCAGCCTGATATTTTAATTCTCGAAGGGTTGAATGTATTACAGAGCGGCATGGATTATCCTCATGACCCGCATCATGTATTTGTCTCCGATTTTGTCGACTTTTCTATTTATGTTGATGCGCCGGAAGATCTATTACAAACCTGGTATATCAACCGCTTCCTGAAGTTCCGCGAAGGCGCATTTACCAATCCTGACTCCTATTTCCACAATTATGCGAAATTATCCGAACAGGAAGCGATTGAGATCGCCTTGTCGCTGTGGAAAGAAATTAACGGCTTAAATCTTAAAGAAAATATTTTACCAACCCGTGAGCGGGCCAGCCTGATTATGACTAAAAGCGCAAACCATGCGGTTGAGCAAGTTCGTTTGCGTAAATAAATAAAGGGAGCGTCTCGCTCCCCTTGTTTATTCGGCACTGCGCAGTGAAATCTCACCGCCCACCCAGGGTTTGATCACCCCATCCTGTTCCAGCAGCAGCGCGCCCTGAGCGTCAATACCGCGGGAAGTGCCGTAGATCTCTTTATCACCAATCAGCAATTTCACCGGGCGGTTGATAAAGTTATCCAGCTTTTCCCAACGAGACAGGAACGGTGCCAGCCCTTCCTGCTCAAAAAGCGTGAGCGAGCTGCGCAACTCTTTAATCATACGTACGGCAAGGGTGTTACGATCGATGACGATCCCCGCCTCCTGGAGGTTAGTCCAGGCCTGATTAACCACGTCATTCTGGACATTGCGCATCACCATATTGAGGCCCGCGCCAATGACGATTTGCGCCGCATCGCCCGTTTTGCCCGTCAGTTCGACCAGAATGCCGGCAAGTTTACGATCGTTGAGGTAGAGATCATTAGGCCATTTAACACGCACCTGATCCGCACCCAGATCGTGCAGCACCTCCGCCATGACGATACCGATGACCAGACTCAGGCCAATGGCAGCGGCCGGGCCCTGATCGAGTCGCCAGTACATGGACAGATAGAGATTGGCGCCAAAGGGTGAAAACCATTTGCGGCCACGACGGCCGCGACCGGCCTGTTGATATTCAGCAACGCAGGCATCGCCGGATTTCAGCTCAGGCAGACGATCCAGCAGATACTGGTTCGTCGAATCAATCACCGGCAGCACCGCCACATTGCCGTGTCCAATCTGGCTGCGGATCGCGTCTTCATTCAGCAACTGAATCGGCTCCGGCAGGCTGTAGCCTTTTCCGGGAACCGTAAACACATCAACACCCCAGTCACGAAGCGTCTGGATATGTTTATTGATGGCGGCGCGGCTCATGCCCAGCTGTTCACCCAGCTGCTCGCCGGAATGGAATTCACCATCCGCCAGGATACCAATCAGGGTTAACGGGACGGTATTGTCCTTCATGCGATAGTCTCCACGGCATTGACTTCACCTGTGCGGCCAATGAAGCGGACTTCTGGCTCCAGCCAGACGTTAAACTTTTCGCCCACACGCTGGCGAACATGGTGAGCCAGCTGCACCACATCATCGCTGGTAGCATCGGCCCGGTATTAATCAGCACCAGAGCCTGCTGATGGTGGACCGCTGCACCGCCAATAGCGAAGGCCTTTTAGCTGGCATTGATCGATAAGCCAGCCAGCCGCCAGCTTCACGCTGCCATCCGCCTGAGGGTAATGTGGCGCGTCAGGAAAGGCGGAGAGTAAGATGCCCGCCTGTTCTGCTGAGATCACCGGGTTTTTAAAGAAACTACCAGCATTTCCGTTAACTTTTGGATCGGGAAGTTTGGTCATCCGCATATGGCAAACCGAGTCAAAAACGTCGCGTGCGGTAACGGTAGCCGGATCGAGACGCGTTAAATCCCCGTAGGTCAATACCGGCTGCCAGTTCTTCGACAGACGCAAACCCACGGCGACAATCACGTAGCGATCCTGATATTCATGTTTGAAGATACTGTCACGATAGCCAAAACGGCACTGTTCTGCGGTTAAACGCTTAGCCGTTCCGGTCGCCAGTTCGATGCAGTCGACATATTCACAGACATGTTTCAGCTCGATGCCGTAGGCGCCGATGTTCTGAATGGGTGACGATCCGGCGCAGCCTGGAATAAGCGCAAGGTTTTCCAGACCCGGCATCCCTTTTTCGAGGGTAAATTGCACCAGGTGATGCCAGTTTTCACCGGCCCCCACGTGCACGTGCCAGCTGTCGGCACGCTCTTCCACATCAATTCCCATGATGCGGTTAACGATCACCGTTCCCGCAAAATCATCGAGAAACAGGACATTACTTCCTTCGCCCAGAATCAGTACGGGTTCGCTGTCTCTGTTGCGCTTTGCCATGCATCCAGCAGCTGCTGTGCAGTATCGGCACGTACAATTTGATTAGCATTGCGTTGAATGCCAAAGGTATTCCAGGGCTTAAGGGAGTGGTTCATAGACGCTATCCTGATGCAAAAACGCAGGTAGTTTACCGTATAAGCAGGGTGACGAGCGCTTGTGGTGTTTAAGGCGAGCATAAAGCAAAAAAGCCCCGTGCCGGGGCACGGGGCTTCCTGTCTCTTCCGCCCGGAC
>JBCNNT010000004.1:0-86148 GCA_039594245.1 Enterobacter sp. | reverse complement strand
AACTTAACGCTTATTTAAGTCGCGAATCGCCCGTTAAATGTGCGATTTCCCGGGCAAAACTGGCCACCTGCGACCAGTCGGTATAAACCACTTCTTTACGCGTATCGGTTTCGCCGCCCGTCATCTTCATAATAAGACGGATCATAAAGCGGTCATACCAGCGGTAGCGCGGGTAGCGCAGCGCGCCGGCAAAGACGGCGCACCGTTCTGGCTGCCACGGCGAGTTCAGCAAAAACTTGCGCGTGTAGCTGTTGGTCTGCGGCGTGCGCTTCTCGGGTTTACGCGCGACCAGGTTGACCGAGAAGAACGCGCCCGGCAACTTGTTGAACTTCGCCGAAAGGTGCTTTTTCACAAAGCGATCCAGCGCCGGATGGAAATGCCCGTAACGAATAGACGCACCAATCACCACGCGATCGTAATCCTGCCAGGCAATCTGATCCGCACGCGGTTCAGGTTTACCACATCCGCACAAACGCCCAGCTCTTTAAGTTCAGATGCCAGATAAGCGGCAATCTCACGCGTTTGCCCGTCTCGCGTCGAGAAAAGAATCAATGTTTTCATCAACGGCTCCTTACTCGCGCCAGAATGTAGGGGTGAACAGCACCAGCAGCGTAAAGACCTCAAGACGACCAAACAGCATATTGGCGATGAGGATCCATTTCGCGACCGGGTTCATACTGGCAAAGTTATCCGCCACCACGCCCAGGCCCGGCCCGAGGTTATTCAACGTTGCGACCACGGACGCAAAGGCGGAGAAATCATCCACTCCCGTGGCGATAATCGCCAGCATGCTGACGATAAAGACCAGCGCATACGCCGAGAAGAATCCCCACACCGCTTCGAGGATACGTTCCGGCAGCGCGCGGTTCCCCAGCTTGATGCTGTAGACCGCGTTGGGGTGGACCAGACGCTTCAGCTCGCGGTTGCCCTGCTTAAACAGCAACAGAATACGGATCACCTTCAGACCACCGCCCGTCGACCCCGCACAGCCGCCGATAAACGCGGAACAGAGCAACAGCACCGGCAGGAACAGCGGCCAGCGGGCGATGCTGTCGGTGGTAAACCCGGCGGTCGTCGCCATCGACACCACCTGGAAGAAAGCCTGGTTTAGCGTGGTCAACGCCGAGTTGTAGACATCATGGAACCACAGCACCAGGGTGCAGATGATCACCAGCGTCAGCTGGACGCCAATAAACATGCGGAACTCTGGGTCACGCCAGTACACCTTCAGGCTGCGCCCGCTCAGTAAAGAGAAGTGCAGACCGTAGTTACAGCCGGAGATCAGCAGGAAAATGGCAATGATGGTGTTAATCGTTGGGCTGTCGAAGTAGCCCACGCTGGCATCGTGGGTGGAGAACCCGCCGATCGCGATGGTCGCGAAGCTGTGTCCGATGGCGTCGAAAGCGGGCATCCCGGCAAACCATAGCGCCAGCGCACAGGCCACCGTCAGCAACACATAGATAAGCCAGAGGGTTTTCGCCGTCTCGGCAATACGCGGGCGCATCTTGTTATCTTTCAGCGGCCCCGGCATTTCGGCGCGATAGAGCTGCATCCCACCGACGCCCAGAATCGGCAGGATGGCCACCGCCAGGACGATGATCCCCATCCCGCCGAACCACTGCAGCATCTGACGATAAAAGAGAATCGCGTGCGGCAGCGAATCCAGCCCCACCAGCGTCGTCGCCCCGGTCGTCGTTAAGCCGGAGAAGGATTCAAAAAAGGCATCCGTGATGCTCAGGTTAGGCTGTTCAGAGAAGATGAAGGGCAATGCACCCACGCTCCCCAGCACCGTCCAGAACAGCACGACGATCAGAAACCCTTCGCGAGATTTCAGCTCACCTTTCTGACGACGGTTCGGCCACCACAGCAGGGAGCCGATCGCCAGCGCGACAAAGAAGGTCTGGGTGAATGCCCGCCCCGCGCCGTCCCGGTAGATAAGCGCCACCAGTCCAGGGAGGATCATCGTCCCGGAAAAGAGGATGACCAGCAGTCCAACGATTCGGGTTATGGCACGAAAATGCATCTCTGCCGCTTCCTTTGGTATTCAAAAATGAGGTGGGGATTATTCTTCAATCGGCAGCAATTGCAACGAACCACGACTAAAATCAGCGAGTTTTGCTGAAAAAGCAGCCAGTTCCGCCTGAGGAAGCGCCACGCGTAATTGCACCATTGCCTGATATTCACTGTGTGCGATGACACCGTTAAACTGCCGCAGCAGCGCTTCGATACCCGCTAACTGGGCGTAATCGCACAACAAAGTATATTCGGTTAGCGGCGTTTTGCGGGTAGTGGCCAGCAGATTAAGCGCCTGCTGGACACCGCCGCCATAGGCTTTAACCAGCCCACCGGTGCCCAACAAAATGCCGCCGTAGTAGCGCACCACCACGGCGGTAATTTCGCCCACGCCGCTGCCCATCAGCTGCGCCAGCATCGGTTTACCGGCCGTGCCCGCCGGTTCACCGTCGTCGGAAAACCCCAGCTGCTGCGAATCGTCCGGCGGCCCGGCAACCCACGCCACGCAGTGGTGACGGGCGTCAGGGTGCTCAGCCCGAACGGAGTCGACAAACGCCTTTGCCGCCTCTACGCCGTCGGTATGCGCCAGCAGCGTAATAAAGCGGCTCTTTTTGATTTCCTCAACAAAGGTGACCGGTTCAGCCGGTATCAGCCAGCTTTCCATCAGGCCAGCTTCAGGTCTCGCGTCATATTCTCGATACCGTTTTCGTGAATCACCACGTTATCTTCGATGCGAATACCGCCAAACGGCTTCAGCGCGTCAATTTTATCCCAGTTGAAGTGCTTGCTGAACTGCCCTTCACGCCACGGCGCCAGCAGCGATTCGATAAAGTAGATCCCCGGCTCAATGGTCAGCACCATACGCGGCTCCAGAATACGGGTGCAGCGCAGGTAAGGATATTTAGACGGTGCCGCCAGATGCGTACCGGTATCATCCTGCATAAAGCCCGCAACGTCGTGCACCTGCAGGCCCAGCGGGTGGCCGATACCGTGCGGCATGAACGGCCCGGTCAGATCGTTCTCGACCATCGCCTCTTCGCTCATGTCTTTCACAATCTGATGCTTACGCAGCAGTTTGGCGATGCGCTGATGGAACTGGATGTGGTAATCCACATAGCTGGTGCCCGCCTTCATGGTGGCAATCAGCGCCAGCTGTTCATCGTTCACGTCTTTGATCAGCTGCGCGAAATCGGTGTCCGCATTCGCCGCCCAGGTACGGGTCAGGTCGGCCGCGTAGCCGTTGTACTCTGCCCCTGCGTCCAGCAGGAAGCTGCGCATTTCCGACGGAACCTGGTGATCCAGTTTGGTGTAGTGCAGCACGGACGCGTGCTCGTTCAGCGCGACAATGTTGCTGTACGGCACGTCGGTATCGCGATGGCCGGTGGCGGTCAGGTACGCCTGGTTGATATCGAACTCGCTCATGCCGGACTGGAAGGCTTCATGCGCCGCACGGTGGCCCTTTACCGCCGTTTTCTGCGCTTCACGCATGCAGGAAAGTTCGTAGTCGGTTTTGTACGCGCGGTAATAGTGCAGGTAATCCAGCACCCCTTTCGGGTTGAGGTTGTCTGCCGGCGATATCCAGGCCCAAAGCACGCTCCGGAACCGGGCCAATATAGGCGATGTTGCCACGCGCCGCAGGCAACTGGCTGCCAATGCCGTCCGCTTTCGGCAGCGCAATCACCTCAACCTCTTCCGTCCAGAAAGAGGTCGGCAGCGGCTCAACGTTGTGCCAGTAATCGACCGGCAGGTAGAACCACAGTTTCGGCTTGTTCACGCCATCCACCAGCAGCCAGCAGTTGGGCACCTGCGTCACCGGCACCCAGGCTTTAAACTGCGGGTTCACCTTAAACGGATAGGCGTGGTCATCCAGAAAGACGTTCAACAGCTCGCCGGAGTGGATCAGCAGCGCATCCAGCTTAAAGCGGGCCAGTACATCGCGGGTACGTTCCTGTAGGGTAACGATATGATTTTTATAAAGCGAAGCCAGTGAGTCCATCATTATTCCTTTCGTTTTTTGGACCTCAAGTCATCGCATCTTAGCACACCTCACTGCCGCTGCGTGATTTCCACCGACCGTGATCACTGCAGCAATTTCTTAATGAGTAATTTGCAATTTATTAACATAAAACCCACACTCCGATTCATCTGGTATGACCAGATCCATTGCTGGATTCAGGAGACTGACATGCTCTACAAAGGCGACACCCTGTACCTCAACTGGCTGGAAGATGGCATTGCCGAACTGGTGTTCGATGCCCCCGGCTCAGTGAACAAGCTTGATACCGCGACGGTGGCCAGTCTTGGCGAGGCGCTGGATGTTCTTGAAAAACAACCTGAATTAAAAGGGCTGCTGCTGCGTTCGGACAAAGCGGCCTTTATCGTCGGGGCCGATATCACCGAATTCCTTTCGCTGTTCCTCGTGCCGGAAGAACAGCTGAGCCAGTGGCTGCACTTTGCCAACAGCGTCTTTAATCGTCTGGAAGATCTGCCTGTCCCGACCATTTCCGCCGTTAACGGCTATGCGCTGGGCGGCGGCTGCGAGTGCGTGCTGGCGACCGACTATCGCCTGGCGACGCCGGACCTGCGCATCGGCCTGCCGGAAACCAAACTGGGCATCATGCCGGGCTTTGGCGGCTCCGTCCGTATGCCGCGCCTGCTGGGTGCCGACAGCGCGCTGGAGATCATCGCCGCCGGTAAAGATGTCGGCGCCGAACAGGCGCAGAAAATCGGCCTGGTGGATGGCGTTGTGAAGCCGGAGAAACTGGGTGAAGGCGCCCTCGCCATTCTGCGACAGGCCATTAACGGCGATCTGGACTGGAAAGCCAAACGTCAGCCGAAGCTGGAGCCGCTAAAACTCAGCAAGATTGAAGCCACCATGAGCTTCACCATCGCCAAAGGCATGGTGATGCAGACGGCCGGGAAACACTACCCGGCGCCGATCACGGCGGTGAAAACCATTGAAGCGGCTGCCCGTTTTGGACGCGATGAAGCGCTGAAGCTGGAAAACCAGAGCTTTGTTCCGCTGGCGCACACCAATGAGGCCCGTGCGCTGGTCGGTATCTTCCTGAACGATCAGTTTGTGAAAGGCAAAGCCAAACAGCTGACCAAAAACGTTGAGACGCCAAAACATGCGGCGGTACTCGGCGCGGGCATTATGGGTGGCGGCATCGCTTACCAGTCGGCCTGGAAAGGCGTGCCGGTGGTGATGAAAGACATCAACGAGAAATCCCTGACGCTGGGCATGACCGAAGCGGCCAAGCTGCTGAATAAACAGCTGGAGCGCGGCAAAATTGACGGTCTGAAGCTGGCCAGCGTGATTTCGACCATTCAGCCCACGCTGGAATACGCCGGTTTTGATCGCGCCGACGTGGTGGTCGAAGCCGTCGTCGAGAACCCGAAAGTGAAAAAAGCGGTGCTGGCGGAAACGGAGGACAAGGTTCGTCCGGATACCGTGCTGGCCTCTAACACCTCCACCATTCCAATCAGCGAACTGGCGAGCGTGCTGAAGCGCCCGGAAAACTTCTGCGGCATGCACTTCTTCAACCCGGTACACCGTATGCCGCTGGTCGAAGTGATCCGCGGGGAAAAAACCTCCGACGAAACCATCGCCAAAGTGGTGGCCTGGGCCAGCAAGATGGGCAAAACGCCGATCGTGGTTAACGACTGCCCGGGCTTCTTCGTCAACCGCGTGCTGTTCCCTTACTTCGCCGGCTTTAGCCAGCTGCTGCGCGACGGCGCGGACTTCCGCAAAATCGACAAAGTGATGGAAAAACAGTTCGGCTGGCCGATGGGCCCGGCGTATCTGCTGGACGTTGTGGGCATTGATACCGCCCACCACGCCCAGGCGGTGATGGCGGCCGGCTTCCCGCAGCGCATGCAGAAAGATTATCGCGACGCCATTGACGCGCTGTTCGACGCTAACCGCTTCGGTCAGAAAAACGGGCTGGGCTTCTGGCGCTATAAAGAAGACAGCAAAGGCAAACCGAAGAAAGAAGAAGACAGCGCCGTTGGATAGCCTGCTGGCCGAAGTCAGTCAGCCGAAACGCGACTTCAGCGACGAAGAGATCATCGCCCGCATGATGATCCCGATGATCAACGAAGTGGTGCGTTGCCTGGAAGAAGGCATTATCGCCAGCCCGGCGGAAGCGGATATGGCGCTGGTATACGGCCTGGGCTTCCCTCCGTTCCACGGCGGCGCGTTCCGCTGGCTGGACACGCTCGGCAGCGCCCGCTATCTCGATATGGCTCAGCAGTATCAGCACCTCGGCCCGCTGTATGAGGTGCCGGCCGGGCTGCGCGACAAAGCGCGCCATAACGAACCCTACTATCCCGCAGTTGAGCCAGCCCGTCCGGTTGGCGAGCTGAAAACGGCTTAAGGAGTCACAATGGAAAAGGTTGTCATTGTTGATGCGATTCGCACCCCGATGGGCCGTTCAAAAGGCGGCGCGTTCCGCAACGTGCGCGCGGAAGACCTCTCCGCGCACCTGATGCGTAGCCTGCTGGCGCGTAACCCGGCGCTGGATGCGGCTGCGCCATCGACGATATCTACTGGGGCTGCGTGCAGCAGACGCTGGAGCAGGGCTTCAACATCGCCCGCAACGCCGCGCTGCTGGCGGAGATCCCGCATTCCGTTCCGGCCGTCACCGTCAACCGCCTGTGCGGCTCATCAATGCAGGCGCTGCACGATGCGGCGCGCATGATCATGACCGGCGATGCGCAGGCTTGCCTGGTGGGCGGCGTTGAGCATATGGGCCACGTGCCGATGAGCCACGGGGTCGATTTCCATCCGGGCATGAGCCGCAACGTGGCGAAAGCCGCGGGGATGATGGGGCTGACCGCCGAGATGCTGTCCCGCCTGCACGGCATCAGCCGCGAAATGCAGGATGCCTTTGCCGCGCGCTCCCACGCTCGCGCATGGCCGGCCACGCAGTCGGGCGCCTTTAAAAACGAGATCATCCCCACCGGCGGCCACGATGCCGATGGCGTACTGAAGCAGTTCAACTACGACGAAGTCATCCGCCCGGAAACCACCGTCGAAGCGCTGTCCACGCTGCGTCCGGCGTTTGATCCGGTCACCGGCACGGTCACCGCCGGGACCTCGTCGGCGCTGTCGGACGGCGCCGCCGCGATGCTGGTGATGAGCGAAAGCCGCGCCCGCGAGCTGGGCTTGACGCCTCGCGCTCGCATCCGCTCGATGGCGGTCGTCGGCTGCGATCCGTCAATCATGGGTTACGGCCCGGTTCCGGCCTCGAAGCTGGCGCTGAAAAAAGCCGGACTGACCGCCAGCGACATCGATCTGTTTGAGATGAACGAAGCGTTCGCCGCGCAGATCCTGCCGTGCATTAAAGATCTGGGGCTGATGGAGCAGATCGACGAGAAGATTAACCTCAACGGCGGCGCGATCGCCCTCGGCCACCCGCTGGGCTGTTCCGGGGCGCGTATCAGCACGACGCTGATGAACCTGATGGAACGCAAAGATGCCCAGTTTGGTCTGGCAACGATGTGTATCGGGCTGGGTCAGGGGATCGCGACGGTGTTTGAACGCGTATAACGCTTTAAACGAATCTGTCTCAAAACCAAGCGTTCCAGAGCAAAGCGGCAACTGAGTGATTCCCCGGAAGCATAGATACACTATGTGACCGGGGTGAATAAAGGCAGCCAACGCAGCGATGGGACGCACTGGCGAAGAGAGACAGTTTAGTTGCCGTTCTTCCCGCCTGTCAGGGGCGGGTTTTTTGATCAAATGAAGGCAAACGCATCGCCAAACAGGCGGTCTTCACGCGCGCCACGTTCGTTACAGAACAGGTCACGGGCAATTTTCGCCATCTCGAAACGGCCTGCGATATAGATATCGTGCCCCGCCAGCGTACCGTGATCCTGCAGCACCGCCGTCAGCACCGTGCCGCTGCGCCCGCGCCAGCCCTCTTCCGGCTGCTCAACCACCGGCACCACGCGCAGGTTCGGGTGATCCACCGACAGCGCTTCCAGCTCAGACAGATCGTACAGATGTTTCTCCTCACGGCCGCCCCAGTAAATGCTGATATCACGGTCCGGGTTTCGCGCCAGGGCGGTCAACAGAATAGAGCGCGCATAAGAGAAGCCTGTACCGCCGGCGATCAGGATCAGCGGACGGTCCTCGTCATCGCGCAGCCACGCATCGCCGTGCGGAATATCCACCACGATTTCGCGCTCCTTCAGAATGCGGTCCATCACCGCCATGGCATACAGGTTCAGCTCTGACGCACCAATATGCAGCTCAATATAATCCTGCTGCTCCGGCGTGGAGGCCATGGAGAAAGGACGCTTGTCACGCTCATCCATCACCACCATCAGATACTGACCCGCGCGGAACGAGAATGGCGCCTCCGGCACTAAACGGACGCGATATACGGTGTCGGTGATGGCATCTACCGAGGTCACTTTACAGCTTAAGGTTGTCATGCGCTCTCTCTGTCGGGAAGTCTATAGGGCTTAACGGTCAGCTCAGGGTTTACCGTTATTCATTATGGCCAGCTCGTCCCAGATCGCGTCAATGCGCGCGGTCACCTGAGGATCTTTTTTGATCGGGCGTCCCCATTCACGGTGGGTTTCGCCAGGCCATTTATTGGTGGCATCCAGCCCCATCTTTGAGCCAAGACCGGAAACCGGCGAGGCAAAGTCCAGGTAATCAATCGGCGTGTTTTCGACCAGCACCGTATCGCGCGCGGGGTCCATTCGCGTGGTGATGGCCCAGATCACGTCATTCCAGTCGCGGGCGTTGACGTCGTCATCGCAGACGATAACAAACTTGGTGTACATAAACTGGCGCAGGAAAGACCAGACGCCCATCATCACGCGTTTAGCATGGCCGGGGTACTGCTTCTTCATCGTCACCACCGCCATGCGATAGGAGCAACCTTCCGGCGGCAGATAGAAATCGACAATTTCCGGGAACTGCTTTTGCAGGATCGGCACGAACACTTCGTTCAGCGCCACGCCCAGCACCGCCGGCTCATCCGGCGGACGCCCGGTATAGGTGGAGTGATAAATCGCGTCTTCACGCTGGGTAATGTGCGTGACGGTAAACACCGGGAAGTTATCCACTTCGTTGTAGTAGCCGGTGTGGTCGCCGTACGGGCCTTCCGGCGCCATTTCACCCGGCTCGATGTAACCTTCCAGCACAATTTCGGCGCTGGCCGGCACTTCAAGATCGTTGGAAACGCACTTCACCACTTCGGTTTTCGTTCCGCGCAGCAGGCCGGCAAAAGCGTATTCAGAGAGCGTATCCGGCACCGGCGTGACCGCACCGAGAATGGTGGCCGGATCGGCGCCCAGCGCAACGGCCACCGGGAAACGTTCGCCCGGATGCGCAGCCCACCACTCCTGGAAATCCAGCGCGCCGCCGCGATGGGAGAGCCAGCGCATGATCAGCTTATTCTTGCCGATCAACTGCTGGCGGTAAATACCCAGGTTCTGCCGCTCTTTGTGCGGGCCGCGCGTCACGGTCAGCCCCCAGGTGATCAGCGGCGCGGCATCTTCCGGCCAGCACTGCATGATGGGAATGTTGGTCAGATCAACCTCATCGCCCTCCAGCACCTTCTGCTGGCAGGGCGCGCCGCGCAGGCGTTTGGTCGGCATGTTCAGCACCTGCTTAAACTGCGGCAGCTTGTCGAAGAGATCGCGGAAGCCTTTCGGCGGCTCCGGCTCTTTCAGGAACGCCAGCAGTTTACCGACTTCGCGCAGCGCGCTGACGTCTTCCTGCCCCATCCCCAGCGCGACGCGACGCGGTGTACCAAACAGGTTGCACAGCACCGGCATCGTATAACCTTTCGGATTTTCAAACAGCAACGCCGGGCCACCGGCACGCAGGGTGCGGTCGGCAATTTCGGTCATCTCCAGATAAGGATCAACCGGAAGTGTAATACGTTTGAGTTCACCCTGCTTTTCCAGCAGCGTCAGGAAGTCGCGGAGATCGTGGTATTTCATGCAGTTAATCATGGCCTCTCTGTAAGCGCTTCATTATACGGCGTAAGCTCTGCTTGATGCTGTAATTTTGTTAAATTAGCGTGAAGTTATGCGTTCTGTCCCATTTTCGCCCATTATAATCAACTTAGCGATCCCGCCAGGGTTTTGATATGCTTGCGCCCCGAACTAAGGGAAAGAGTGATTATGCAGGCCTGGTATTTACTGTATTGCAAACGCGGGCAACTTCAGCGCGCGCAGGAACATCTTGAACGTCAGTCTGTCAATTGCCTGACGCCCGTGATCACGCTTGAAAAAATGCAGCGCGGGAAGCGCACAACCGTGAGTGAGCCGTTGTTCCCGAACTACCTGTTCGTGGAGTTCGACCCCGAGGTGATCCACACCACCACCATCAGCGCCACGCGCGGCGTCAGCCACTTCGTTCGTTTTGGCGCGCACCCGGCTACGCGTTCCCCCATCGGTGATCCATCAGCTGTCGATTTATCAGCCGCCCGAAGGCCTGACCGACCCCGAAACGCCCTTTCCGGGCGATAGCGTCGTGATTACCGAAGGCGCTTTCGAAGGGCTGCAGGCGATCTTTGCCGAGCCGGACGGGGAAGCGCGCTCCATGCTGTTGCTTAATCTGCTGAACAAGCAGGTGCTGCAGAGCGTTAAAAACACCGACTTCCGTAAAGCCTGAAGCGGCGTTAAAACGCGATGCCAAACAGACGCTGCACGTTTTTATCCGTCACTGTATCCAGCCAGTGCGGATCCTCTTCGCGCCACGCCGCGAGGCGACCGTCGCAACAATGTGCCCCAGATAACGCGGGCTCATTACGCCGCGATGCCGGTTTGGGCTTCATATCGCGCGGCAGCAGATAAGGCGCATCCGTTTCGAGGAGCAGCCGGTCAGCCGGGATCACTGGCAACAGCTCCCGAAGTTCAAGCCCGCGACGCTCATCGCAAACCCAGCCGGTAATCCCCAGATAAAGCCCGCGCTCCAGGCAATCCAGCGCCTCCTGCCGTGAGCCGGTAAAGCAGTGCAGCACCGCGCCGGGCAGTTTCTCCAGCCACGGATCCAGCAGAGCCAGGAAACGCTCATGCGCGTCGCGGCAGTGCATAAATACAGGCATTTCAAGCTCTGCCGCCAGCGCAAGCTGGGCAGTGAACGCCTTTTCCTGCTCTTCAGGCGTGGAAAAGTTACGGTTGAAATCGAGGCCGCATTCGCCAATCGCCACCACTTCCGGTGTCTTCGCCAGCCTGCACGGATTGCCTGTGCGGTTTCCGCCGTCCACTGGCTGCTGTCGTGAGGATGCACGCCCGCGGTAGACCAACAGCGATCGTAGCGTTGCGCCAGCTGCTGCGCCTGCTCGCTCTCATGCAGGTTGGTGCCCGTCAGCAGCAGTCCTTTCACCCCGGCGGCAAACGCACGCGCAACCACCTCATCACGATCTTTCGCAAACTGCGAGCTGGTCAGGTTAAGTCCGATATCAAACATGCGAATCCCCATATAACAACCGCCCTGACGGGCGGCTGGTTTTACTCTTCAGTGGTCTTGTCGGACGTATCGTCTTCGTCATCCGCTCGACGTCCTTTACCCACGTAGAAACGCGAGAAGAATACGCCGACCTCAAACAGACAGTACATCGGTATGGCCAGCAGCGTCTGCGAGAATACATCCGGCGGCGTCAGCAGCATGCCGACAACAAAGGCGCCCACCAGGATATACGGACGCTTCTTACGCAGGTCATCCGGGGTGGTTACCCCTACCCAGCAAAGCAGCACAATGGCCACCGGCACTTCGAATGCCACGCCAAACGCCATAAACAGCGCCATCACAAAGCTGAGGTAGCTGGCGATATCTGTCGACACCTGGACGCCTTCCGGCGCGGTATGCGTCAGGAAGCCGAAGGCCAGCGGGAAGACAACGAAATAGGCAAACGCCATGCCGATATAGAACAGCAGCGAACTGGACACCAGCAGCGGGATGACTAGCTTACGTTCGTGCTTATACAGTGCTGGCGCCACAAAGGCCCACACCTGGTACAGAATCACGGGCGCAGAGGCAATCAACGACACCCAAAAGGTCAGCTTGATGGGGGTAAAGAACGGAGAAGCAACGTCTGTTGCAATCATCGTTGCGCCCAGCGGCATCTGCTTGATCAGCGGCGCAGAAACCACCTGATAGATATCGTTGGCGAAATAGACCAGGCATAGGAAAATAACGAGAACCGCAATAATGCAGTTTAACAGGCGCTTACGCAGCTCAATGAGGTGCGTAATCAGCGGTTGAGTATCATCTACTGCCATGTTTACGCTTTATCACTCGACGAGGGGGAGGGTTCGGAAACGGACGCAGCGGGCTTCACTTCCGCCGTTTTTGCTACCGGCTCTTCCGGCTGCGCCTGTTTTTTCACTTCGGTTTCCTGCGGCGTCTGTTCTGGCGCAGCAGCCTGATGTTCAGCGCTGGCAGGCGTTACGCCCTCGCGCTGCTCCTCGCTGCCCTTCACCACCGGGTTATGGATGGTGTTCGCTTCATCGCTCGCTTTTTCAGGATCGTTAATGCTGTAGGAGCGCTTCATGGATTCCGCCGCTTCGCGCAGCTCATCCATTGACGCTTTCAGTTCCGGCGTCAGGTTATCCAGGCTCGCCTTCTCAACCTTTTTCAGGCTTTCCTGAAATTCCTGCAGCTTAAGCTCCTGCGCCAGTTCATTCTGAACGGTCGATGCCAGCGATCTCAGCGCACGGACCCAGCCCGCAACGGTTTTCACCGCCACCGGCAGACGCTGCGGCCCCAGCACAATCAGGCCAATCACAAAGACCAGCAGGAGCTCACTAAAACCAATGTCGAACACGACTTACACCTGCTCTTTATCGTGGCGTTTAGCGTCTTCCTTTTTGGCTTCGTCTGGCTTGTCGGAGATGGATTTAGCAGTAAAATCAGCGTCCTGGCTGGTTTTATCCTGCTTGTCCTCTCATCATCGCTCATCGCTTTCTTGAAGCCTTTGATAGACGCGCCCAGATCGGAACCAATAGAACCGAGCTTTTTCGTGCCAAACAGCAGCACGACGATGACGGCAATAATCAACAATTGCCAGATACTGATACCACCCATACATGTTCCTCAGGGATAGATGATGTTAAAAACAGGCCTCAGTATACACATTATCCATTACGCTGCCTCTTTGTTGGCAGCTTCTGTGCTTCAGGCCCCGTCGATAGCGACGCAAAGGCTCAGCGCGTTTTGCGCCAACCTGCCAGCCAGACAACCACACCGCCAGCGATCAACCAGGCGGGCATCATCTGCCAGTCCGGGCGGTTGATCAGCAGCAGCGTACCGCTCAGCAGCAGCGTTGCGCCAATCCCAAAGAGATAGCGTGACTGCCCCTGACGAACACGGCTGGACTGAAGTTCGCGGGCGATTTTATCCATGCTGTGCTGAAGGTTCTTGCTCTGACGCAAACTGTCATAAACCAGTTCAGGAATTTCCGGCATTTTCTCTATCCAGAACGGGCCTTTCTCTTTCAGCGCGCGCACCAGCGCCGGAATACCCACCTGATCCTTAATCCAGGATTCGAGGAAAGGTTTCGCGGTCTTCCACAAGTCTAACTGAGGATAGAGCTGTCGGCCTACACCCTCAACGTAAAGTAAGGTTTTCTGCAGTAACACCAGCTGTGGCTGAACTTCCATATTGAAGCGGCGAGCCGTGTTGAACAGGTTAAACAGCACGTGGCCAAAGGAGATTTCCGCCAGCGGTTTTTCAAAAATCGGTTCGCAAACGGTCCGGATCGCGAACTCAAACTCTTCGACGTTGGTGTCCGGCGGCACCCAGCCGGAATCGACGTGCAGCTCCGCCACCTTGCGGTAGTCGCGGTTGAAGAAGGCGATGAAGTTCTCCGCCAGATAGCGTTTATCTTCTTTGTTCAGCGAGCCCACAATCCCGCAGTCGATGCCGATATACCGCGGATCCTCCGGATGCTCGTAGCTGACGAAGATATTGCCCGGGTGCATGTCGGCATGGAAAAAGCTGTCGCGGAACACCTGGGTGAAGAAGACCTGCACGCCACGCTCGGCCAGCAGCTTCATGTTGGTGCCCTGCTTCTCCAGCGCCACCACATCCGAAACCGGAATACCGTAGATACGCTCCATCACCATCATGTTCTGGCTGCAGTAGTCGGAATAGACTTCCGGCACGTAGAGCATCGGGCTGTTTTCGAAATTGCGGCGCAGCTGAATGGCGTTGGCCGCTTCGCGCAGCAGGTTAAGCTCATCAATCAGCGTTTTTTCATATTCCCGCACCACTTCCCGCGGACGCAAACGACGGCCGTCCGGCAGCAGGCGCGGCACCCAGCGCGCCAGACGATAAATCAGCTTCAGGTCGGCTTTGATGATGGGCAGGATGTCCGGACGAATCACCTTGATCACCACTTCTTTGCCACTCTCTTTCAGCCGCGCGGTATGCACCTGAGCGATCGAGGCCGATGCCAGCGGCTCAATATCGAAGTCGTCAAACCAGGTTTCAACGGGCAGATCGCCCATCGCCTCTTCGATCTGTTGTTTGGCGCGCGCGCCGTCAAACGGCGCGACGCGATCCTGCAGCATCGCCAGTTCATCGGCAATCAGCGGCGGGAAGAGATCGCGGCGGGTCGAGAGCATCTGACCGAATTTGATCCACACCGGACCGAGTTCCTGCAACGCCAGACGCAGACGCTCACCCAGCGGTTGACCCTTGTGCCGATTAGGCATCCAGAACAGCATCCGGCGCCAGATGCGCAGCGGCAGCGTGATACGCATTTTGGGAATAAGCTCGTCGAGCCCGTAGCTCAAAAAAGTCCGGATAATGAAATAGAGGCGCCGAAGTTCACCAGGCGTCATTTGCCCTCCAGTTTTTCCAGCCGCTGGGCTAACGCATCCACCGCACGTTCAACAGCCGCGGTCTCTTCCGCAAACCAGGCCACTTCCAGAGCGCCCGGCGCCACGCGCCACTCTTCGGTCAGCACTTCCGCCACATAGCGTTGCTGGCGCTGAACGCCGTGGCGTAGTATGCGCGCGCCACCGCGCAGGACTTTCCTGATCCCCTCGGCGGCAATGTCGCCCATAAAGGGCGCAAGCACCTCTGCCGGATCGAACTCCGCCAGATCGGCGAGCGCCACCAGGTTCTGCACGACCTGAATATCGCCTTCTACTTCCAGCTCACCGCTGCGGATAAGCGCCGTCAATTGCTGGCGATCGCGCAGTTTTGGCAGCACGCTCAACTGGGTGATGACCGAGCAGTCGGCGTCACCTTCCCACTCCCCCAGAACGTCAAGCTGCCGTTCGCTGAACACCAGCACAAGCGGCGAGGAGAACTCCTGCAAAACAATGCGTAAAACCTTGCCGTTCAGCCGCTGACGCGCTGCTTTCAGCGCGCGAGCGCGATAGAGAAAGGTATTCAACGCGCGTTCGATTCCGGCGGCGACCAAGGGCTTAAAGGGCACGGGACACCTCCTCTCAGAATTTGTAACCGCGATGCAGCGCGACGATACCCGCGGTCAGGTTGAAGTATTCAACGTTTTCAAAACCCGCGTCCTGCATCATGGCTTTCAGGGTGTCCTGATCCGGGTGCATACGGATAGATTCCGCCAGATAGCGGTAGCTGTCGGCATCGCTTGCCACCAGCTCGCCAATGCGCGGCAGAACGTGGAAGGAGTAGGCGTCGTAAGCTTTGCTCAGCGGCTCAATAATCGGTTTGGAAAACTCCAGCACCAGCAGACGTCCACCCGGCTTCAGCACGCGGAACATGGAGCGCAGCGCTTTTTCTTTGTCGGTCACGTTACGCAGGCCGAAAGAGATGGTGATGCAGTCGAAGGTATTGTCCGGGAACGGCAGCGCTTCGGCGTTTGCCTGCACATACTCGACGTTCCCCACCACGCCGATGTTGCGCAGCTTTTCGCGGCCCATTTTCAGCATGGAGTCGTTGATATCGGCCAGCACAACCCGCCCGGTTTCACCCACCAGACGCGAGAATTTCGCGGTCAGATCGCCCGTGCCGCCAGCCAAATCCAGCACCTTCTGTCCACGACGTACGCCGCTGCAGTCAATGGTGAAACGCTTCCACAAACGATGAATGCCGAACGACATCAGGTCGTTCATCACGTCATACTTCGCCGCCACGGAATGGAAAACGTGGGCCACCATGTCGGCTTTCTTTTCTTTGGCGACGGTCTGAAAGCCAAAGTGCGTTGTGTCTTGTGAATCTTCCGCCATCTTAGTGCCTGCTATTTAAGTAAATTGTTCGTGAAGTGTATCAGATTGGGCGCATTTGCCCTACGATTCAACCGGCGCGAAAGAAACGCCTTCTGGCCAGGTTCCTCATCCTGCGTTGCATCGTCTAACTGATTGTCTTCATTATATTCGTTTAACGCTTCCTGCCCTGCTCGCAGGCGAAACTCTTCATCCTGCGCCTGCGCTTCAGCCGTTAATTCCGGATTAATCTCGCGTTTGACCTCAACCCCAAGGCTGCGAAATGCCTCCGCCTGTGCCAGCAGGTTGCCGCGCCCGGCGGCGAGTTTTTTCATCGCCTGACGGTAATTATCCTGCGCTTGATCCAGGCTCTGCCCGATGGAGGACATGTCGTCCACGAAGAGGCGCATTTTGTCGTACAGCTCGCTCGCGCGTTCGGCAATCTGCTGCGCGTTGCGGCTTTGATGCTCATAGCGCCACAGGTTGGCGATGGTGCGCAGCGCCACCAGCAGCGTGGTCGGGCTGACCAGCATAATGTTATTCTTCAGCGCTTCGGTGATCAGTTCGGGCTGTCTGTCGAGGGCCAGCAGGAATGCCGGTTCCACCGGAATAAACATCAGAACGTAGTCCAGGCGACGCAGGCCGGGCAGCTGCTGATAATCTTTGCGCCCCAGCAGGCGAATATGATTACGCACCGAGGCAATGTGCTCCTGCAGCGCCGATTCGCGGGTGAAGTCATCCTCGGCGTTGAAGTAGCGCTCATAGGCTACCAGCGTCATTTTGGCGTCAATCACCACATCTTTGCCCTGCGGCAAGCGCACGATCACATCCGGCTGCATACGCGCGCGGCTGTCGTTTTCCAGGCTGACCTGCGTTTCGTACTCGTACCCTTCGCGCAGGCCGGAGGCTTCCAGCACGCGGGTCAGCACCACTTCGCCCCAGTTGCCCTGCGTTTTGTTATCGCCTTTCAACGCGCGCGTCAGGTTGATGGCCTCCTGCGCCATCTGGGCGTTCAGCTGCTGGAGATTGCGAATTTCATGCGCCAGCGTATGCCGTTCGCGCGCTTCCTGACCAAAGCTGTCCTGCACCTGACGGCGAAAACCGTCGAGCTGTTCGCGCAGCGGCGTCAGCAGGCTGTTCAGGCTCTGGCGGTTCTGTTCGTCAACGCGCCGGTTGCTGTGCTCAAAAATGCGGTTCGCGAGGTTTTCAAACTGTTCGCTGAGGCGCTGCTCGCTGTTGAGCATCTGGCGGAGCTTATCTTCCGCATGCAACTGGGTGGATTCCAGACGGGTGGTGACTTCACGAAGATCGGCCTCCAGCGAGGTGTTGATATCTCGCAGGTTGCGCAGCTCGTTGTTGAGCAGTTCGCACTCTTCACGCCAGTGTTCACTCTGAACTAACTGCTGGCGGGCGGCGCTCAGTTCACTAAACACATCACGTTGCTCGGCAAGCAATTCCGCCTGCTGCTGCGCTCCGCGCCAGCTTGCAGCCAGCCAGCCGACCAGTAATCCTGCCAGCGACAGCGCTGCCATGACGATGATTGAAGTGTCCACCACGCCTCCTCCAGACCTTATTACCCGCACAAAAGAGAATTGTGCTGTATAAACGTCCAGTTTGAAAGGGTTTTCCTGCGAGGCGCTACGCAGAAACGGAAAGGGATTTGTCAGGCCCGGTAAATGCAGCATTACCGGGCACCGGGAGAGAGGAATTACAGCAGGCGACGCGCAGCTTCCACCACGATTTTCACGGCGTGGCTTTCGGTCTGCTTCATGGTTTCGGCGTTCGGGATCTCCTGCTGGGTACGGTTGACGATAACCCCCGCCACCATACCGGCACGCAGCCCCTGGCTTGCACACATGGTCAGCAGCGTCGCGGATTCCATTTCGTAGTTCATCACGCCCATTGACTGCCACTCTTCCATTGAGCCTTTAAAGCTTTTCACCACGCGGCCGGAGAAGGTGTCGTAACGCTCCTGGCCCGGGTAGAAGGTGTCGGAAGATGCCGTTACGCCCATGTGTGTGGTTGCGCCAATCGCATCTCGCCGCTTCCACCAGCGCGGTGGTGCAGGCAAAGTCAGCCACCGCCGGGTATTCCATCGGCGCAAAATGCAGGCTGGCGCCATCCAGACGCACGGAGGCGGTCGTAATCAGTACATCGCCGACGTTGATATGCGGCTGAATCGCCCCGGTGGTGCCGATACGCAGGAAAGTGCGGATGCCCAGCTGCGCCAGTTCTTCAACAGCGATAGAGGTTGACGGACCGCCGATACCGGTGGAACACACAATAACTGGTTTGCCATCCAGTTCGGCACGCCAGCTGGTAAATTCGCGGTGGGATGCCAGCTTGACCGGCTTATCCATCAGCGCGGCGATCTTTTCCACACGCTCCGGATCGCCAGGGACGATCGCGAGCGTAGCCCCTTGTAAATCGTTTTTGGTGAGGCCGAGATGAAAAACATCAGACTTGGACATAAGAGACTCCTCTGTGGGTGGTTTTATCAGGAGAGGCAAAAAGCCACTTTACAGAAGGCGCCTGTCCGTTTTCGTGATTGACGTCACCATGAACGAAAATGTTTGCATATCATTTCCATAAATTAGTGATTCATATCACATTAACATGCTGTATCTCACTACGCAGCAGCAAAGATAGTCGATGAAACGGGGATTTGCGCGCGCGCCAGACCTTCCGTCTATAGTTATTGGAGCGCTAATAAAAGGGTATGGAGAATGCCATGACAACCAACAAACAGCCGGGCTTTGCACCTGCGGCTTCGCCTCACGCTTCCACCATCGTTCACACACCGGAGGACGCCCTAATCGCAGGCGAAACCTCCATTCCAACGCAGGGTGACAATATGCCTGCGTTTCATGCCCGCCCCAAAAATGCCGATGGCCCGTTGCCGATTGTCATTGTGGTACAGGAAATTTTCGGCGTACATGAACATATCCGCGATCTCTGCCGCCGCCTGGCGCTGGAAGGTTATCTCGCCATTGCGCCTGAACTCTACTTCCGCCAGGGCGATCCGAATGATTTCGCCGATATCCAGACGCTACTGAGCGGGCTGGTCAGCAAGGTGCCGGATGCCCAGGTGCTGGCCGATCTCGACCACGTCGCCAGTTGGGCGGCGCGCAATGGCGGCAATGCGCATCAGTTGTTGATCACCGGTTTTTGCTGGGGCGGCCGTATCGCCTGGCTGTATGCGGCGCATAACCCGCAGTTGAAAGCCGCGGTAGCCTGGTACGGTAAGCTGGTGGGAGAGAAATCTCTCAACTCGCCGCGCCACCCGGTAGATGTCGCAACCGATCTGACCGCGCCGGTACTGGGTTTATACGGTGCGCAGGATACCGGCATTCCGCTCGAAAGCGTGGAAACTATGCGCCAGGCGCTGCGGGCAGCCAATGCCACTGCCGAGATTGTGATTTACCCGGAAGCGGGCCATGCCTTTAATGCCGACTACCGCCCGAGTTATCATGAAGAGTCGGCAAAAGATGGCTGGCAACGCATGCTGACATGGTTTGCCCAGTACAGTAAAAAATAATATCCGTGCCGGGGAAATTCCCCGGCCAGCAATATTAAAAATAAAATGCTAATACGAGAATTTCAGGAATTTCTGACCGTATTAACACTGAATGAAGGGAAACTGATTTATATGAAATCTTCGTTTTTCATTAAGAAAAAGTTTGATGGGATCAAGAAAATTCCATTACCCTATCAGAAATAAGAAATTGCTCCCCCGAAAACACTCAACGATAGCATCTTTTAATAGCATGTATTTTAATGTCTTTTATAATTTCAGCATAAAAAAACACCAGCAAAAAAAATGATTTTACATTTTTGTGGCGACCAGACATTGAACCTGGCTGGTTTACCTGTTCTTCTCTTCCATGCAATACTTTAGATACACCTTATTACAGGCAAGCGCCTTTAATAAGATTATGCTTAGCGCATATTAAAAAAGGAATGACTCATATTTTTTGACGGCACTAAATAACTGCACAGACTAGCACCACAGAGTGGTGTTGGACATAACAAAACCCGGGCTAAGTTCCGTAAAAAATGATTTCTTCTGCGCAACTATTTATTAGCGTTTTTTCTTATATTTTCATACAGGGTAGTCACGTGAAAAAAAATATTTCAGCATTGTCACTTTTAGCCATATCTATTTGCTTTTTCCCTGACATCGCCTCAGCCGCATCCTCCCATTCTGCAACGTCGACCCAAACGTTTTCAGTCCGGCTTGGCGCCTCTCGTTTGATTTATGATCCTGCGTCTAACGGTACAACCCTGACGGTAACCAATCCGCAGGATTACCCCATTCTGATTCAATCTCAGGCGCTGGAGGAAAACAGGAAGAATAAAGCACCGTTTGTTGTAACGCCCCCGCTGATGCGCCTGGACGGACAGCAGTCCAGCCGATTACGTATTGTGCGTACCGGCGGTAATTTCAGGGCCGACCGTGAAACTTTACAGTGGTTATGTGTTAAGGGAATTCCCCCTAAAGCGGGAGACGAGTGGGCAAAAGAAAAGGCCGATAAAGTATCACTGAACGTTCAACTCACTATAAATAATTGCATCAAACTGCTCATTCGGCCAGGCGCGTTAAAAGGCCATCCTGACGATGCAGAAAATCGCCTGCAATGGCAACAGCACGGTAATAAGTTGACCGCAACGAACAACTCACCGTTTTACATTAATATCAGTACGCTAAAAATTAATGACGTTACCGTACAGGATATCAAGTACGTTGCGCCCTTCTCTTCGCGTGATTTCACACTGCCTTCCGCGACAAGAAGTAAAAGGATTGAATGGAAGATCGTGAACGATTACGGCGGTGAAAGCCAGACCTGGCAAACTAACGCAGAATAACCATGTTATTTAATGCGACACGGCGTAGAAGCAAGCACATTTATTATGCATATGAATATGTGAAATTAATATGCAGGTGCTAATTTATTGATACCATTCTTGCTCTATGACAACGATGCGCGTTTTTATCCTCTTTGATTTTGTGTTTATCGAAGGGCAGAAGATATATTTAGGGCCACATTACTGTTTATAAAACAATAATATTCAACGTTGTTTAACTCACATTTATATGACAGTAAAACAATATTATATTCTGCCATTATTCTCTTTTGGGATAGCTGCCTGCACATGTTCATCAGTGAATGCGGCGGCAGAAAGCTGGTCATTTGATCCCGCACTGTTAGGTGGCGAAGAAGGAAGAAACGTTGATATTTCGGTTTTTAACGAAGGAAGCCAGCTACCTGGAATTTACCCGGTAGACATTTTGCTAAATGGCGACGTGGTGGATTCCAGGGAGATGGTATTCCACCAGGCGCGTGATAAAAGTGGCAAGCGTTTTCTGAAAACCTGCCTGACTGAAGCACTGCTGACACAGTATGGCGTGAAAACAGAACAGTACCCTGGTCTGTTTGCCGCTCGCGCTTCAGAGAAAACAACCGATGACGAAACACAGCAATGTGCGGCGCTGACGGCTATTCCGCAGGCGACAGAAACATTCCAGTTTTATCGGCAGCAATTGTTGCTCAGTGTCCCGCAGGCAGCACTGCGCCCGAAGGTATCAGGTCTCGCGCCACAGGAACTCTGGGATGATGGCATTCCTGCCCTGCGGATGAATTACCGCATAAATACGGCCCGTTCGACGTCATCAGGCAGTGGATCCTCAACGAATAGCACCATATTTGCCCAGCTCGAACCGGGAGCGAATCTCGGTGCCTGGCGTTTGCGGAACCTGACAACCTGGCAGAAAGAGGGCCAATCGCCAGGAAAATGGCAGACAGCCTGGACCTATGCTGAACGCGGATTATATGGCCTGAAAAGCCGTCTGGCATTGGGGGATCGTTATACCCCGGCCGACATCTTTGACAGCATTCCATTTCGGGGAGTGATGCTTGGCTCCGATGAAGCAATGGTTCCCTATAACCAAAGAGAGTTCGCCCCTGTTATTCGGGGGATCGCGCATACGCAGGCCCGGATTGAAGTCAAACGTAGCAGTTATGTGATTTACAGCACCACCGTTGCACCAGGGCCGTTTGCGTTGACAGATCTTCCCTCCGCCGGTGACGGCGGCGACTTACAGGTGACAGTTTTTGAAAACGACGGGCACCAGCAAAGTTTTATTGTGCCCTCGACCACGCCAGCTATCGCGCTGCGTGAAGGTTACTTCAAATACAACCTGATGAGCGGTCGCTATCGCCCGTCAAATGGCGCGGTCAGCGATAGTTATGTTGCTCAGGCGTCACTGATGTATGGGCTGCCATGGGGCATAACGGCCTACGGTGGTTTACAGGGCGCAGCCCATTACAGCGCAGCATCGCTGGGGTTAGGGGTATCACTCAATAGGTTGGGCGCTATTTCGCTGGATGGTATTCAGGAACAGAGAAAGCCGCACAGAAAAGCGCATGCACAAGGCAGCGCCTGGCGCGTGCGCTACAGCAAAAACATTGAAGCGACGAATACTGGATTCACATTTTCCAGCTACCGCTACGCATCGTCGGGATTTCACGGATTGTCGGCAGTGCTGGACAGTGATCGGGCGCATGACGCTGGCGAATACCTGAATCAGAACAATTTGCGCCGTAAAACGCGCTCCAGCCTGACGCTCAGCCAGTCCCTGGGACAGTGGGGTTCAGTGAGCCTGACGGGGGCCAGGGAGAGCTACTGGCAACAGCGCGGGACGCGGGATGAGCTGATGGTCTCCTGGTCCACAAGTTTCCACGATGCCACATGCTCATTGAACTGGACGCAACGCCAGGAGCCGGTTTACCACAGCGGCGCGCAGCCAGCCGGGCGTAAAACGGATCGGGAAGTGAGTTTCTGGATTAGCCTGCCTCTGGATCGCTGGATGGGAAACCACACACGGGCCAGTTATCAGATGGTAAACGGGGATATACGCGGTGCGCAGCATGAGATGGGACTGAATGGCGACAGTTTTGATCGCCGTCTGAGTTGGGATGTACGTGAACGGATGACGCCAGGCAACCCGGCGACTGACCGAAACAGCAGCCTGGTTAATCTGACCTGGCGCGGCGCTTATGGTGAATTGAAAAGCGGCTATCGCTATAGCCCATCCTCCCGACAGATGAATGCGGGCTTGGCTGGCGGCGTAGTGATTCATCGCCATGGGATCACGCTGGGCCAGCCGCTGGGAGAAACCGTGGCGCTGGTGGAAGCGCCGGGCGCAGCAGGCGTATCGGCAGGCGATATCCCCGGAGTGAAAACCGATTTTCGTGGATACACCACGCTGGACTATGTGATGCCCTATCAGGCGAATTTAGTGACGCTCGATCCCAATACCCTACCCGCTGATGTTGAAGTCCCGCAAACGGACACCCGGATAGTCCCCACAGCAGGTGCAGTCATCGCGGCGAAATTCTCAACCCGGACAGGTGCCCGTGCCGTCATCACGCTGACTCAGGCGAATAACCGTCTGGTGCCCTTTGGCGCGTTGGTCACGCTTGCGGGTAATGAGACCAATACCGGAGCAGGCATTACGGGTGATGGTGGAGAGGTTTACATGAGCGGGCTTCCACAAACGGGAAGACTCCTGGTCTCGCTGGGTCATGAACGCTCGTGCATAGCGGACTACCGTCTGCCTGAAGAAAAAAGCTCGGCGGGTATCTATGCCCTTAGCGCAATGTGCCATTCAGCATGAAGGTATCTGAAATGAAAAAGAAAATCGCACTCCCGTTACTGATAGCAACCGCGATCTGTTTACCCGCAGCAGAGGCGCAGGCAGCGGAAACCATACCAGAAGTCACGCTGAACATACGTCCGCCCCAGGACACCAAATTGCGTGATGGCACTGTTATCGGCCGCGGCCGGATGGTTTTTCAGGAGGCACATTCCGGGTATCTGGTCTGGCTGAATGCACAGAAGAGCACTTCGGCACCGGGGCGCTATGTACTGACGGGAAAACGTAATTCTGCGCACCAATTGCGGATCCGGCTGGCAGGTGAAGGCTGGTCAGGGGAGAACAAGGATCGAGGCGGCATTGTCAGGAGCACTTCCGCGACGCGAGCCAGCTTTCAGATTGTCATCGACGGAAACCAGCAAGCCGTTGCCGATGAGTACGTCATTACGGCCAACGCGCTTGCCATCGTCCCCTGAACAACGAGCACAACGCATTACGCTGGCTTCAGGATCGGAAGCCTGCGCAACAGGTTGTCACCTGCAAAGGTGACGCCACCCACGTCCAGGTATGCGGCGCGGGATCAATTAACGATGATGAAACTAAAGGAATGATTTATGAAAAAGATAATGCTGACCACCTTACTGGCGCTGATGAGCAGCCAGAGTTTTGCCGCGCTGACATCCCACGGTAGCGCCACCACCAGCATGACCCTTAACGCACCAGCAATATGGAGCATCACCAAAGGCGTAGAAGCAGAAGGAATCCTTGGGGCTGGCAACACCTATACCGACGACAGCATTCTGAACCATGCCGCGACCATCATTATTAAAAACGAGTCGACGGCTGCGGGCACGTACTACATTCGCGGACAAGGGGACTCCCTTGAGACTGACGGCACAATTGTGTGGGTCAATGCCAGCGACAGTACGCAAAAACACGTTGTATCAAATCTTACCACCACGCTCGACAGTACCTGGAGTGCTGCCGACACCGCCTTTAAATCGAACAACCCGCTGGGTGCAGGCGATGAGAAAACGTTCAGTTTTTATGGGCAGGCCGGCGATACATTTGAACCCGGCACTTATAACCTCTCGATCGAGTTGTTAACTGAAACGCCGTAACACCGCTGCGTGAGGTCACGCTGGCATAGAGGGTTAACTGCTCTACCCATTTTTACGGTTTTCCTGAATGAGAAGCCGCACCACAGCTTTTGTGTCTTTGTCGCATCCAAAGTTGTGTAATGACAATGAAATTAAAGGAATGATGATAATGAAAAAAGTAATGCTAACTACTTTACTGACCCTGATGAGCAACCAGAGTTTTGCGGCACTGACATCCCATGGAAGCGCGACCACCTCCATGACGCTGAATGCGCCAACATCATGGAGCATTACCAAAGGCATGGACGCTGAAGGAACGCTGGGGGCAGGCAATATCTATACTGGCGATTCTATTATGGATCATGCTGCGACCATCATTATTAAAAACGGATCGACCACCGCAGGCACTTATTACATCCGTGGGCAGGGGGATTCTCGCGGGAGTAATGGCGATATCGTATGGGTTAGCACCAGTAACAGCGCGGAGAAACACCTTGTGCCGAATCTGGGGGTCAATCTCGACAGTACCTGGAGCGCGGCGGACGATGCTTATAAATCCAATAACCCGCTGGCGGCTGGCGCGGAGCAAACATTCAGCTTTTATGGCCAGGATGGCGATGTGTTTGAACCCGGCGTCTACACCCTCTCTCTGGAGTTGTTAACCGAAACGCCGTAATACCTCAAAAAACGCCGCCGGGGAACATTCCGGCGGCGCATGGCTGTTTACTGCTGACGCAGGTTCTGCGCGGCCTTCACCATGTTCGCCAGCGCGGCGCGGGTTTCCGGCCAGCCGCGGGTTTTCAGGCCGCAGTCCGGGTTCACCCACAGGCGCTCTGCCGGAATGCGCTGGGCCGCTTTTTGCAGCAGGGCTTCGATCCACTCCACGCTCGGCACGTTCGGCGAGTGAATGTCGTACACGCCCGGCCCGATTTCGTTCGGGTATTCGAACTCTTCGAACGACTCCAGCAGCTCCATGTCCGAACGCGAGGTCTCGATGGTGATCACGTCGGCGTCCAGCGCGGCGATCGAATCCATGATGTCGTTGAACTCGCAGTAACACATGTGGGTGTGGATCTGCGTGTCGTCCTTCGCCACCGCCGCATTGATGCGGAACGCTTCCACGCCCCACGGCAGGTAGGCCTCCCAGTCGCTGCGGCGCAGCGGCAGACCTTCGCGCAGCGCCGGTTCGTCGATCTGGATGATGCCAATGCCTGCAGCTTCCAGATCGGCCACTTCATCACGCAGCGCCAGCGCGATCTGCTTGGCGATGGTTTCGCGGGTGACGTCTTCGCGCGGGAAGGACCAGCAGAGGATGGTCACCGGACCGGTCAGCATGCCTTTCACCGGCTTGTCGGTCAGCGACTGGGCGTACTTCGCCCACTCCACGGTGATCGCTTCCGGGCGGCTGACGTCGCCGATGACCACCGGCGGCTTCACGCAGCGGGAGCCGTAGCTCTGCACCCAGCCATTCTGGGTAAAGACGAAGCCGTCGAGGTGCTCACCGAAGTATTCCACCATGTCGTTACGCTCGGCTTCGCCGTGCACCAGCACGTCCAGCCCCAGCCGCTCCTGCTCGATAATCGCCTGCTTGATGTGTTCAGCGATGCCGGTGCGGTAGTGATTGCCCGCATCCAAACGTTGCCCTGTTTGAAGTCCAGACGCAGGCCGCGGATCTCGGTGGTTTGCGGGAAGGAACCGATGGTGGTGGTCGGCCACGCAGGCAGGTTGAAACGCACGCGCTGCGCTTGTGCACGCTCAGCGTACGGACGCGCGCGCTGGCTGTCCTGCGCGGTGATCGCCGCCAGACGTTTTGCCACCGCCGGGTTGTGCACGCGGGCAGAGTGACGGCGCGCCTGGATCGGGGCGCTCCATTCATTCAGTGCCGCCGTGTCGCCGCTGTTCAGGGCATCGCGCAACAGCGCCAGCTCTTCGCATTTTTGCAGGGCGAAGGCAAACCAGCTCTTCACTTCGGCATCAAGACGGGTCTCCACGCTCAGATCGATCGGGCTGTGCAGCAGCGAGCAGGAAGAGGCCACCCACAGCGGGCGTTTGCCGACGATGTCCTTAATCTGCGCATATTTCTCGGTCAGATCGGCGCGCCAGACGTTACGGCCGTTAACCAGACCGGCGGAGAGCAGCCAGTCGGCAGGCAGACGCTGATGCAGCTGCGCAACATCGTCTTTACCGTGTACCAGGTCGACGTGCAGGCCCTGCACCGGCAGCGCGGTAATGGTGTCCAGGTTCGGCGTGACGCCTTCGAAATAGGTGGTCAGCAGCAGCTTCACCTGGCCGTTCAGCGCGTCATACGCCGGTTTGAAGGCATCCAGCCACGCTTGCGGCAGTTCCAGCACCAGCGCCGGTTCGTCGATTTGCACCCACTCAATGCCGCGTTTGGCCAGCTCAACCAGCACCTGTTGGTAAACCGGCAGAATATCCTTCAGCAGGCTGAGGCGGTCAAATTGCTCGCCTTTCACTTTGCCCAGCCACAGGTAGGTGACCGGCCCAAGCAGCACGGGTTTCACCTGGTGGCCCAGCGCCAGCGCTTCGTCCACTTCATCCAGCAGCTGCGTCCAGGTCAGCCTGAATTGCTGGCCTTTGCTGAACTCCGGCACCATGTAGTGATAGTTGGTGTTAAACCATTTGGTCATTTCCGCCGCTGCCGCCGGCTCGCCCGTCGGCGCGCGGCCACGGCCGATGCGGAACAGGGTATCGATATCTACCGATCCATCTTTGTTCTGATGACGAGCCGGCACGTTGCCCAGCAGCAGGCTGGTCGTCAGAACATGGTCGTACCAGGCGAAATCACCCACCGGCAGCAGGTCAATCCCCGCCTGTTTTTGCTGATCCCAGTGACGGGCGCGCAGCTCGCGTCCCCACCGCCAGCAGTTCTTCACGGGTGGAATTCCCCGCCCAGTAGCTTTCTTGCGCTTTTTTCAGCTCGCGACGCAGGCCAACGCGAGGAAAACCGAGGGTGTGATTGCGGATTGTCATGGTCTTCTTCCTTTAATTATTTGATTCTGAATGTAAAACTCTAAATAGTTCGGCTGGCAGGAAGGCGGCAACGTAGCGTGTCCCCAGGAGCTTACTGAAGTAAGTGACTGGGGCGCGCAAGGCAGCCAACGCACCTGCAAGTCGAAATATGACGAGTTTAGACGTCCAGATGTTTACACATCCATAATTGTGCAGGTACTGTATATTCCTCAAGCGCAAATTGTTCATGCCGAAGTGAAGGACTTTCATGATCGAGATAAAACACCTGAAAACGCTACAGGCGTTGCGGAACTGCGGCTCGCTGGCGGCGGCGGCGGCCACGCTGCACCAGACGCAGTCCGCCCTTTCCCACCAGTTCAGCGATCTGGAACAACGCCTCGGCTTCCGTCTGTTTGTGCGTAAAAGCCAGCCGCTGCGCTTTACGCCGCAGGGCGAGATCCTGCTGCAGCTGGCGAATCAGGTTCTGCCGCAAATCAGCCAGCGCGCTGCAGGCGTGTAACGAACCGCAGCAGACCACGCTGCGTATCGCCATTGAGTGCCATAGCTGTATTCAGTGGCTGACCCCCGCGCTTGAGAACTTCCGCCAGAACTGGCCGCAGGTGGAGATGGACTTCAAATCCGGCGTGACCTTTGACCCGCAGCCTGCGCTGCAGCAGGGCGAGCTGGATCTGGTGATGACGTCCGACATTCTGCCGCGCAGCGGCCTGCACTATTCGCCGATGTTTGATTTTGAGGTGCGCCTGGTGCTGGCGCCGGATCATCCGCTGGCGGCAAAAACGCGCATCACGCCGGAAGACCTGGCGAGCGAAACGCTGCTGATTTACCCGGTGCAGCGCAGTCGTCTGGATATCTGGCGGCACTTCCTGCAGCCGGCGGGCATCAGCCCGCCGCTGAAAAGCGTGGATAACACCCTGCTGTTGATTCAGATGGTGGCGGCCAGAATGGGTATCGCGGCGCTGCCGCACTGGGTGGTAGAGAGCTTTGAGCGCCAGGGTCTGGTGGTGACCAAAACCCTGGGTGAAGGACTGTGGAGCCGGCTGTACGCCGCCGTGCGCGATGGCGAGCAGCGTCAGCCGATTACGGAGGCGTTTATTCGCTCAGCGCGGAACCACGCGTGCGACCATCTTCCGTTTGTGCGGAGCGCGGAGCGACCCAGCGGCGATGGACCCACAGCGAAGCCAGGATCACCGCTCCCCCAATAAGGAAGCTCGGCCAGTGCGGCTGTTGCTGCCAGATGGCAAGGTTGACCAACAACCCAGCCGGGACATGCACGTTGTTCATGATCCCCAGCGTACCGGCGTCGACCTGCGTCGCGCCGTAGTTCCACATGAAGTACCCCAACCCGGAAGCCACGACGCCCAGCCAGATCAGCACGCCCCACTGCACGGCGGTGGTCGGCAGCTTGTGCGGGTTACCGAGCATAAACCACGCCGCCACTGCGACAATCGCGGCGCCCATATAAAACCAGGCGAACGCGTTATGCTGCGGCATCGGACGGGTTTCCATCAGGCGTTTGTAGCCCACCATGCCAATGGCGAAACTGATATTGGCGAGCTGGACGAACATCAGCCCGGTCCAGAAGTGATCGCTCACTTTGTCGTAGCGAATAATCGCCGCGCCGATCACCGCCAGCGCCGCGCTCAGCAGGTATCCCCAGCGCAGACGGCGTTTACTCAGCAGATCGTAAATCAGCGTGATGTAGAGCGGCGTCAGCACGGTAAAGAGCAGGAATTCCGAGACCGACAGGTAGAGGTAAGCCCGGAAGCTGAACAGGTACATGATGCCGAGCTGCATCGCCCCCACCAGCATATACAGCACAATCGTTTTCAGCGACTGTCCGCGCGTGCGCAGAAACGGCAGGAATACCAGCGCCGCCAGCCCTACGCGCATCAGCACCGAGAAGTAGCTGTCGACTGAACCGGCAAGGTATTCGCCAATCAGGCTAAAGGAGAAGGCCCACAGGATAGTGGTGATAATGAGTAGCGCCACAATGCTTGTCTCTCAGAAAGAAGGAGAGGCATTGTAGCGAACTCTTTAGTTGACATCTGAGCAATAAACAACCAAATGAAGATTATTCAAGGAACAGTTTGCGCAGATACTTCGGCACCGCGTTGTCTGCGTTGGTGCCGATCACTTCCAGCTCCGGGTGCAGATCTTTCAGACGCTGGTGCGCATTTTCCATAATGCAGCCCTTGCCTGCCATCGAAAGCATTTCGGCATCGTTCATGCCGTCACCAAAGGCGATACAGTCCTTCAGCTCGAAGCCCAGACGTTTCGCGACGGCTTCCAGCGCATGACCTTTGGAGACGCCCCCCGCCATCACTTCCAGGCAGGTCAGGGTTGAGAAGCTCACGTTGACGCGATCGCCCCAGCGGGCGTTGATCGCCTGCTCCAGCGGCAGCAATTCCTCATGGTTTACACAGGTGAAGAACACCTTACTGATCCCTTCCGGCTCCAGCAGACCCGGCTCGTACAGTGAGTACTGGAATACGGCTTCTTTGAAGAAACGCATCTCTTCCGGGCGGTGACGGTTCATAAACCAGTCGTCGTCGCGATAAACGTTGGTGACGATATCCGGATTATTGTGCACCACGCCGAACAGATCGGCGGCAATATCGCGATCCAGGTTGTGGGTGAAGATCAGGTTGCCGTCGGTATCATGCACGCGCGCACCGTTGGAGGTGATCATGTACGATTTGATCTCAAGATTATCGCGGATCTGCCCCACGTCGACGTGGTGGCGGCCGGTGGCAAACACAAAGTTCACGCCCCGTGCCGTCAGCAGCTTTAGGGTCTCTTTCGCGTAAGGCGACAGGGTGTGGTCAGGGGAAAGCAGCGTGCCATCTAAATCAGATGCAACAACCTGGTACATAGGGATTTCAACCTCTGGTGGAAAACGATAATCAATTATGCCTGTTGAAAAATTCAACAATGGCGTTGAGCGCGACTGAGCGCATAGCGTCCTTTTCGAAAAGGATCTCATGGTACGCGCCGTTGATGACCAGCGGTTTTCCCCCTTCACAAGGGTGACCCGCCGCAGCGCGCAGTTCACAAAAGCGTTCATGCATGCGGTTATCCACCACACGCTCCTCTTCCGCCTGAATCAGAAACGTTGGCGTGTCATCGTTTGCCGCCCCTGCCAGCACCTGCTCACCGGCCAGAATACCTTCCCGCACCCAGTGCCAGGTCGGGCCGCCCACGCGCAAGCGTCGGTTCATCGGCATAAAAACGCAGGTTGCGCCGATAACGCTGGCGGCTGTGGGTCAACACGTTGATCGCGAACGGCAGTGCACGCCAGCGTCCGGTGCCGATGGCATAACCTTCGCGAATGCGCTGATGGCCCTCAGCCCAGTCAAGAAGATGGCGCACCATCCAGTCCGGCAATCGAATGATGATGCCGAACATCGGCGCGGTCAGCGCAATGGCATCGCACTGGTGTTCATAACGCTGCAAAAACAGCGTCGATATCGCGCCGCCCATCGAGTGCGCCAGGATATAACGCTTACGCCAGGGTCCGGGCTGACTTCCTGCTGCCAGAACGCGGCCAAATCGTCGACGTAATCGCTGAAGTTGACCACGTGACCCCGGTGCGTATCCGCCAGCATGCGCCCGGAACGCCCCTGCCCGCGATGATCGATAATCAACACATCGAAACCCAGATGGAACAGGTCATAGGCCAGTTCGGCGTATTTGACGTAGCTTTCAATGCGCCCCGGGCAAACCACAATCACCCGATCATGGCGACGATCGCGAAAACGCACAAAGCGTACCGGAATATCACCGACGCCCGTAAACTCATCTTCCTCACGCTGGCGCCAGAAATCGGTCAGCGGCCCCATGGAGAAAGCAGCAAACGCGTTTTCTCGTGTTTCCCAGTCCTTTTTCTGCTGAAACATCGGGATTTCTCCCCTGTTAGCCAAGGAAAATCGTTTTTTTGTGACCAGTAACAAAATGACTCAACAATAGCGTATTGTGGCATAAAAACAGACGATTCGGGAGTTTCAAATGACCTTCGAATGGTGGTTCGCCTACCTGCTGACATCCATCATCCTTAGCCTTTCACCCGGCTCCGGCGCCATTAACACCATGACCACCTCCATCAACCACGGCTATCGCGGTGCGGCGGCATCCATTGCCGGTTTGCAGACCGGGCTGGGCATTCATATCGTGCTGGTCGGGATCGGTCTGGGGACCCTGTTCTCCCGCTCCGTGCTGGCCTTTGAAGTGCTGAAATGGGCGGGCGCAGCCTATCTGATTTGGCTCGGCATCCAGCAGTGGCGCGCCGCAGGCGCCATCAACCTCAATACGCTGGCGCAAACGCAAACGCGCGGCCATCTGTTTAAGCGCGCGGTGTTCGTCAACCTGACCAACCCGAAAAGCATCGTTTTCCTCGCCGCGCTGTTCCCGCAGTTTATCGTGCCGCATCAGCCCCAGGTGATGCAGTACGTGGTGCTGGGCGCGACCACCATTATTGTCGATATCATCGTAATGATTGGTTACGCGACGCTGGCGCAGCGGATTGCGGCGTGGATTAAAGGGCCTAAGCAGATGAAGGCCCTGAATAAAGTCTTTGGCTCGCTGTTTATGCTGGTTGGCGCGCTGCTTGCGTCAGCACGTCACGCTTAGCGAGAAATGATGAGATGAATGCCAAAGCCGGCGAACAGCGCGCCGGCGAAGCCGTCAATCCACTTCGCGATACGCTGGTAGCCGCGGCGCATCGCCGGTAAGGCAAACAGGCTGGCCACGATGGTAAACCAGGCAAAGGTTTCCACAACGATCAGCAGGAAGATGCCCCAGCGTGCGCCCGCACCGACGCTATCGCCGACAAACAGCGAGAACACGGAGCCGAAATAGATAATCGCTTTTGGGTTCGCCAGATTAGTCAGCAACCCTTTTACAAAGCTGCGACCGCCCGTTGCCAGCTCCACCTTTGGCTCTTCCGGTTTTTTCTCTTCTTTCTTCAGCGCCCCGCGCAGCATCTGGTAGCCCATCCAGCACAGGTACAGCCCGCCGCCGACCATAATGATGTTATGCAGCCAGGCCATCTTCGCCAGGATCAGGTTCAGACCGAGCAGCGCCACGCCCGCCCAGACCATAACGCCCAAGGTGATACCGAGCACGCCCATCATCGCCTCTTTGCGGGAGCGGCTGACGGCCGTTTGCGACACGAAGAAGAAGTCCGGGCCCGGGCTCATCAGCGCAACGATGTGCACTAACGCCACGGTGAGAAATAGCATCAACATAGTTAACTCGCGGGGAAATAATTCAGTGAGTCATCATCCTGGCACTTTTTCGCCCGGCTGACTACTCCTCATCATCACCATCGGCGTGAGAGCGGATGAGCGCCATAAACTCTTTACCGAAGCGCTCCAGCTTGCGCGTGCCCACGCCGTTGACGCTGAGCATTTCGCCGGCGCTGAGCGGCATCTGCTCGGCCATCTCAATCAGCGTCGCGTCGTTGAACACCACGTAAGGCGGGATATTCTCTTCGTCGGCGATGGCTTTACGCAGCTTGCGCAGTTTGGCGAACAGCTTGCGGTCGTAGTTGCCGCCGTAGGATTTCTGCATCACCCGCGGCTTCAGGGCGACCACGCGCGGCACGGCGAGCTTCAGCTCAACGTCACCGCGCAGGACCGGACGCGCCGCTTCGGTCAGCTGTAGCGCGGAGTGCTGGGCAATGTTCTGCGTGGCAAAGCCCAGGTGGATCAGCTGGCGAATAATGCTGACCCAGTGCTCGTGGCTCTGCTCGCGGCCAATGCCGTAGACCGGCAGCTTGTCGTGGCCCATATCGCGGATACGCTGGTTGTTGGCACCGCGCAGCACCTCCACCACGTAGCCCATCCCGAAGCGCTGGTTCACGCGGTAAATGGTCGAGAGTGCCTTACGTGCGTCCATCAAACCATCGTACTGTTTCGGCGGATCCAGGCAGATATCGCAGTTACCGCACGGCTCCTGTCGCCCTTCGCCAAAGTAGTTGAGCAGCACCAGACGACGGCAGGTTTGCGCTTCGGCAAACGCGCCCATCGCGTTGAGCTTGTGGCGTTCGATATCCTGCAACTGCCCCTGCGGTTTTTCCTCCAGACAGCGGCGCAGCCACGCCATATCGGCCGGATCGTAAAACAGCATCGCTTCCGCAGGCAGCCCGTCACGCCCGGCGCGGCCGGTTTCCTGGTAGTAGGATTCGATATTGCGCGGAATGTCGAAGTGCACCACAAAGCGCACGTTCGGCTTGTTGATGCCCATCCCGAACGCCACCGTCGCAACCACGATCTGCAGATCATCGCGCTGGAATTTCTCCTGCACGTCGGCGCGGATGTGGTTCTCTAACCCGGCATGATAGGCGGCGGCGCTAAAGCCGCGGTTTTGCAGCCGCGCGGCGGTGTCTTCCACCTTCGCCCGACTGTTGCAGTAGATGATGCCGGACTTGCCGCGCTGCTCCTGGACGTAGCGCAGGAGCTGATCCAGCGGCTTGAATTTTTCCATCAGCATGTAGCGGATGTTGGGGCGGTCGAAGCTGCTGACCTGAATATAGGGGTCGTTCAGCCCCAGCAGACGAACGATATCCAGACGGGTGGTGTCATCTGCCGTGGCGGTAAGCGCCATAAATGGCAGCTCGGGGAAGCGCTGACGCAGCTGGCCGAGTGCGGCGTATTCCGGGCGGAAATCGTGTCCCCACTGGGAAATACAGTGCGCTTCATCCACCGCCAGCAGGACCGGATTCCAGTGCGCGAGATGGTCGAGGAAGTTATCCAGCATCAGGCGTTCCGGCGCGATATACAGCAGGCGGATCTGCCCGGTGCGGCAGCCGGCCATCACCTCTTGCTGCTGCTCCCGGGTTTGGGTCGAGTTAAGGCAGGCCGCCGCCACGCCGTTGGCGAGCAGCTGGTCAACCTGGTCTTTCATCAGCGAAATCAGCGGGGAAACCACGACCGTCAGGCCGTTAAGCACCAGCGCCGGCACCTGATAACACAGGGATTTACCGCCGCCGGTCGGCATCACCACCAGGCAGTCACGGCCTTCCAGCACCGTTTCGATGATGGTTTCCTGGCCCGGGCGGAACTGCTGGTAGCCAAAGGTTTCATGCAAAACCTGTTTAGCCAGCGACTCCTGATTCAATACTTCCGCCTGCGCCACATTAACCCCATATGCCTGAAATGAAAACAGGCGCTATTTTCAGCGCCTGAGAGAGAAACTTCAACGTTTAACCAAAAACATTCGCCAGAGAGAATATCGTTCAGCATCACGCCCACGCCGACGCGGGTCTGGTTGAAGTTGTAGTCGATCAGCGACTCGCCGTAGCCGCTGTAGACCTGGGTATAGAAGCGGACGTGCTCGGGTTATCGGATAGCTTAAGCCCACTTCCGCACCGCCGTAGCCGGTGTTCCAGTTGTACTGGCCTTTGGCGCTGAGCACGGCATCACCCAGCTGGTAGCCGACCTTCAAGCTGGTAGTAGCCCATGTATTTGGTGATGTCCGGGTTGTCGTCGGTGCTGCCCACCACATACCAGGGCTTCACTTCCACCATCCAGTTGCCGTTCTGCGCCATCAGGCGCGTATAGGCGCGGTTCCAGCTACGGGATGTCGGGTCGGAACGGCCGTTAGAATCGTGGTTAAAGCCCACTTCGACGTCGCGCAGCGTCCAGCCGGCAAACTCATAATCCGTTGCGAAACCGAGGAACAGCTGCGGCTCATAGTTGGTTTCACGGAACGGTGAGGACTCCCCGCTGTTGGAGAGCTGCCACCAGGACTTCTGCGTATAAGAGGCACCAAACACCGAGTTCGGCCCCAGAATGCCGCGCCAGAACGGGAACGCCAGGCTGAGCTGGAACTTCACCTCATCTTTACGCGCATTATCAGACCAGTTATAGGAGCTTATCGCCTCTTTGTTGATATCGCTGGTCTGGGTATAAATCACGTAGTTGGTGTCATACGGATAGAGCGTGAACGGATTGTCATGCTCCTGAAGAAGGTTCGCGATAATGCTACCGTGAACGGCAGGCTTATCATGCACCTCTTTGATCGTCGCTTCCTGCGCATATGCTGTGAGGGGCAGCGCAACCGCCGCCAGTAACCAGGCCAGATACGTCCGCATCGGTGGTGTTCTCCTGCAAAAGAGTAAAATTAGCTAAATAGTTATGTGGCGGACATTCTACAGACTTCTGCGACAACTGCTGCATCCTCGTTTCTGAAAGTGGAATTCCTTGTTGCTGAGGCATAAAATCAACATTTCGTTAACAATAAGGATGTGATGCCTCATGTCAGCCATGCTTACCGCCGAAGAAGTGTTAAAACTCGTGGGCGAGATTTTTGTTTACCATATGCCGTTTAACCGCGCGCTGGGACTGGAGCTGGAGCGTTACGAGAAGGACTTTGCCCAACTGAGCTTCAACAACCAGCCGATGATGGTAGGGAACTGGGCGCAAAGTATTTTGCACGGCGGGGTGATCGCCTCCGCGCTGGACGTGGCCGCAGGTCTGGTCTGCGTGGGCAGCACGCTGACCCGCCATGACACCATCAACGAAGACGAGCTGCGCCAGCGTCTGGCGCGCATGGGCACCATTGATTTACGCGTCGACTATCTTCGCCCGGGGCGCGGAAATCGCTTTACCTGCCAGCAGCAGCCTGCTGCGCGCGGGGAATAAAGTTGCCGTGGCGCGCGTTGAATTACACAACGAAGAACAGGTGTATATCGCCAGCGCAACCGCCACTTATATGGTGGGTTGAGGCGGCAAAATCGGGTAAAATAGATTCACTTTTTTGTAACGGATTTTCCCGATGGATGCTAAACAGACGCGGCAGGGCGTTTTACTCGCCCTTGCCGCTTATTTTATTTGGGGTATCGCCCCGGCGTATTTCAAGCTTATCGCCTACGTTCCGGCTGACGAGATCCTCACTCACCGCGTCATCTGGTCGTTCTTCTTCATGATGGCGCTGATGAGCCTCAGCCGTCAGTGGTCGGGCGTCAAAACGCTGCTGCAAACCCCGAAAAAGATCTTCCTGCTGGCGCTCTCGGCCGTGCTGATTGGCGGCAACTGGCTGCTGTTTATCTGGGCGGTGAATAACCACCATATGCTCGAAGCCAGCCTGGGGTACTTTATTAACCCGCTGGTGAACATCGTGCTGGGGATGATGTTTCTCGGCGAACGCTTCCGCCGCATGCAGTGGGTGGCGGTGCTGCTGGCCTTCTGCGGCGTGCTGGTGCAGCTGTGGACGTTCGGCTCGCTGCCGATTATCGCCCTCGGCCTGGCGTTCAGCTTTGCCTTCTACGGCCTGGTGCGCAAGAAGATTGCGGTGGAAGCGCAGACGGGGATGCTGTTTGAAACCCTGTGGCTGCTGCCGGTGGCGGCGATTTATCTCTTCGGCATCGCCGACAGCCCGACCAGCCATATGGGCAGCAACCCGTGGTCGCTGAACCTGATGCTGATGGCGGCGGGCGTGGTAACCACCATTCCTCTGCTGTGCTTCACCGGTGCGGCGACGCGTCTGCGTCTCTCCACGCTGGGCTTCTTCCAGTATATTGGCCCGACGCTGATGTTCCTGCTGGCGGTGGTGTTCTACGGCGAGGTGCCGGGGGCGGATAAGATGGTGACGTTCGCCTTTATCTGGGTGGCGCTGGCGATTTTCGTTGCGGATGCGATTTATACCCAGCGCAGAGTGCGCAAAAGAGTGATGAAGAGTTTGTGCGGCGCATGCTGAAGCGGCGCACGCACTCCAGTGAAAATGAAAAAGGGCGGCAACGCCGCCCGTTATCTTACAGCCAGTTCCGGCGCTTGAAGTAGAGATACGGCGCCAGCCCGGCGAGGATCATAAAGATAATCGCCCCCGGGTAACCGAAGCTCCACTTCAGCTCCGGCATAAACTCGAAGTTCATCCCGTAGCTGGAGGCCACCAGCGTCGGCGGCAGGAACACCACGGACACCACCGAGAAGATCTTGATGATGCGGTTCTGCTCGATGTTGATGAAGCCCATCGCCGCCTGCATCAGGAAGTTCACCTTCTGGAACAGGGATTCGTTGTGCGGCAGCAGGGATTCGATATCGCGCAGGATCTCACGCGCCTGCTCCAGCTGACCGCCCGGCAGACGCGCCTTGCGCACCAGGAAGTTCAGCGCGCGCTGGGTATCCATCAGACACAAACGCACCTTCCAGCCGATATCTTCCAGCTCCGCCAGCGTCGAAAGCGCGTCGTCGTACTCATCGCCCTGATGGCCTTCCATGATCACGCGGCTCAGCTTTTCCAGATCGCTGTAGATGTTTTCAATTTCATCCGCCAGCTGTTCAATTTTGGTCTCGAACAGATCGAGCAGCAGTTCGTAGGCGTTGCCGTCGACCATCGCCTGGCTGCGGGCGCGCATGCGGTAGAGGCGGAATGCCGGCAGCTCACGCTCGCGCAGGGTAAACAGGCGGCCGTCGCGAATGGTAAACGCCACGGTGGAGTTACCCGCGTGATCTTCCGCATCTTCAAAGAAGAAGAAGGAGTGGATGTGCAGACCGTCTTCGTCTTCGAAAAAACGCGCGGAGGCTTCGATGTCTTCCAGTTCCGGGCGGGTTGCCAGGCTTTGCCCCAGCTCAGATTGTACGCGAAGGCGCTCATCGTCGTCCGGCTCGACCAGATCCACCCATACGGCATCAATGAGGGGCTGTGACTCTTCGGCTTCAAGCCGAGTCAGTCGGTTATTTTCGAGTTGAAATGCGCTCAACATGACCGGGACTCCCAATGCAAAAAATATCGGACAGTTCGGTGGGCACACAGAAACAAATTGGGTTTCAGACCATTAAACAGCCTGACTCAGCGCGACGGGAAACATACAGCGTCGCTGACAACCACTAAGGCCATCAGCAAGAGGAGATAGCCTTAGGAGTTGTTCCTGGATGACAGGGAATTGAGCCAGTATCTACTGGGTGTGTCCAAGGCGAATGTCCTCTTAGCGTAATCGTGCGCGCATGTTACGCCAGCACTAACTGTGGCGTCAACACGCAACGGAACGCTGAAGGGCATTAATTGACCTTCACCGTATAAGGCTAGCAGATTATTACAAAATAATGATATTTTTCTGAATGTTAGACTGTTTCCAGCTTCGCGTAGGCCGCCACCAGCCATTTGATCCCCTGCCCCTGGAACGCCACCTGCAGGCGGCTGTGCTCGCCGCTGCCTTCCAGATTCACAATGGTGCCTTCGCCAAACTTCGAATGGCGCACGCGCTGGCCCAGCTTGTAGCCGGTGTCGGTTTCCGCAATCGGCGAGCCCATGCGCTGATGGCTGACCGGGCGGCTGATGCTGGCCCGCAGACGCACCTCTTCCACACACTCTTCCGGCAGTTCACCGATAAAGCGCGACGGACGGTGATAAACCTCTTTACCGTACAGACGGCGGGTTTCGGCGTAGGTCAGCGTCAGCTTCTGCATCGCTCGCGTCACGCCCACGTAGGCCAGACGGCGCTCCTCTTCCAGACGGCCGCCTTCATCCAGCGACATCTGGCTCGGGAACATGCCCTCTTCCATGCCGACGATAAACACCTGCGGGAACTCCAGGCCTTTGGCCGAGTGCAGGGTCATCAGCTGCACCGCATCCTGCCAGGTGTCCGCCTGCCCTTCGCCCGCTTCCAGCGCGGCGTGAGAGAGGAACGCCTGCAGCGGCATCAGGTCTTCGTCTTCTTCGTTGTAGCTGAACTGGCGCGTTGCCGTGACCAGTTCCTCTAAGTTCTCAATACGGGTCTGGCCCTTCTCGCCTTTCTCCTGCTCGTACATGGTGCGCAGGCCGGAGTCTTTAATCACCCGGTCGGTCTGCACGTGCAGCGGCATGTCGGCGGTTTCCTGCGCCAGGGCGTCAATCAGCTCGAGGAAGCGCTGCAGGGCGCTGGCCGCGCGGCCGGCCAGGGCTTTTTCCTGCAGCAGCTCGCGCGTCGCCTGCCACAGCGTCAGCTGGCGATCGCGCGAGGCCTGGCGCACCACGTCCAGCGTACGGTCGCCAATGCCGCGCGTCGGGGTGTTCACCACGCGCTCAAACGCCGCGTCGTCGTTGCGGTTGGCAATCAGACGCAGATACGAGAGCGCATCTTTGATTTCCTGACGTTCGAAGAAGCGCATGCCGCCGTAAATGCGGTACGGCATGCTCACCTGCAGCAGCGCCTCTTCCAGCACGCGCGACTGGGCGTTGCTGCGGTAGAGAATGGCGCACTGCTCCAGCGCGCCGCCGTTGTCCTGCCAGGTTTTGATGCGGTTGACCACGAAGCGCGCTTCGTCGAGCTCGTTGAACGCGCAGTAAATCGAAATCGGTTCGCCATCGACGCCGTCGGTCCACAGCTTTTTGCCCAGACGCCCGTTGTTGTTGTCAATCAGGGCGTTGGCCGCGCTCAGGATGTTGCTGGTGGAGCGGTAGTTCTGCTCCAGACGGATGGTTTCCGCGCCGGGGAAATCGTTGAGGAAGCGCTGGATGTTTTCCACCTGCGCGCCGCGCCAGCCGTAGATCGACTGGTCATCGTCGCCCACGATCATCACCTTGCCGGTGTCGCCCGCCAGCAGGCGGATCCATGCGTACTGGATGTTGTTGGTATCCTGGAATTCGTCCACCAGGATATTGGTGAAGCGTTCACGGTAGTGCTGCAGGATATGCGGCTTGTTGAGCCACAGCTCGTGGGCGCGCAGCAGCAGCTCGGCAAAATCCACCAGCCCGGCGCGATCGCAGGCTTCCTGATAGGCCTGGTAGACGTTCTGCCAGGTCTGCTCGACCGGGTTGCCGAAGCTCTGGATGTGGTGCGGGCGCAGGCCCTCGTCTTTCTGGCCGTTGATGTACCACATCGCCTGACGCGGCGGCCACTGCTTCTCGTCGAGGTTCATCGCCTTGATCAGGCGCTTCAGCAGCCGGAGCTGGTCTTCGCTGTCGAGGATCTGGAAATCCTGCGGCAGGTTGGCGTCCATATGGTGCGCACGCAGCAGGCGGTGCGCCAGGCCGTGGAAGGTACCGACCCACATGCCGCCCTGGCTGGTGCCCATCAGCTGTGCGATACGGTGGCGCATCTCCGCCGCCGCCTTGTTGGTGAACGTGACCGCCATGATGGAGTACGGCGAGCAGTTCTCCACGCTCAGCAGCCAGGCGATACGGTGAACCAGCACGCGCGTCTTACCGCTGCCCGCCCCGGCCAGCACCAGCAGGTTGGTGCGCGAGGCGGCAACCGCGTCACGCTGTTTGTCATTAAGGCTGTCGAGCAGGTAAGAAACGTCCATTGGCACCGTCACGTAGTCGTCAGGAACAGAACAAAACGCCCGGTGGCGCTTCGCTTACCGGGCCTACACCGTAGAGCGGATAAGCGTAGCGCCATCCGCCAAAACCCTGGTAATTTATACAGAACTATTGGTGATTATATCAGCGTCGTGAGGGATGCCAACCGCGAAATTTCCACGTGCGGCAGAAGACGGCTGTCGGAGGCCTGCCATCAGGTCGGCGCCTTCCGGCTTGATCCAGCAGGCCTGCATGCCGCAGCGGATAGCGCCCGCCACGTCCGTGGTCAGGTCATCCCCCACGTGCAGGATCTCACCCAGCGCCACGCCAAGGCGATCTGCCGCCAGATGGTACATGTCACTGAACGGCTTCGCGCGCCCGTGCGGCCCCGCGCGCAGCACGAATTCAAAGTAATCGCTCAGGCCAAACAGCTCCGGCTGGGCATTGCCGTTGGTGATGGCCACCAGCGGCCACTTCGTTCGGCCAGCTTCGCCAGCGTGTCGTGGGTTTCCTGCGGCACGTCGATGCGGCTGCGCCATTTGGCGAAGTTTTCCATGGCCGCTTCCGCGCCAATGGCGGCATCCTGCGCGCTCAGGCCCACGTTCAGCATCGCCTGCTCAACCGCGCGACGACGCCATTCGGTCACGTCGTGGTAAATGTCCGGCTCGGTCTCCCGCAGCGACTGGCGCAGCTTCTGGAAATCCTTGTTCTGTATCGCCGTTCAGCGCGGGATGGTAGCTCTGCACAAACGCCAGCGACTCCTGCTCGGTACGCAGGATCACCTGGCGGTTGTCATAAAGAGTGTCATCAAGGTCAAACGTCAGGGCGGAGATCTGACCCAGTGGGCGGTAAAAACGCATTATTTCCCCCGTTTGGCGCGTGGATGCGCCGCGTCATACACCGAGGCAAGGTGTTGGAAGTCGAGGTGGGTATAGATTTGTGTGGTCGACAGGTTCGCGTGGCCGAGCAGTTCCTGCACGCCGCGCAGATCGCCGCTCGACTCAAGCATATGTGTGGCGAAGGAGTGGCGCAGCTTGTGCGGATGCACGTGGCTGTTAAGCCCCTGCTTAATGCCCCACTCGGCAAAGCGCTTCTGCACGTTACGCGCCGAGATCCGCTTGCCCAGTTTCGACAGGAACAGCGCATCCTCTTCCGCGCCAAACAGCCCGCGCAGGTCGAGCCAGTGCTCAATCCAGGAGACCGCATTGCGGCCAATCGGCAGGCGGCGCTCTTTGCTGCCCTTACCCATTACCCACACTTCGCCGGATTCCAGATCGAGATGCTTGAGATCCAGGTTGACCAGTTCAGACAGACGCAGCCCGGCACCGTACATCACCTCCAGCATGGCGCGGTCGCGCACGGCCAGCGGATCGTTAAGATCGATATCCAGCAGGCGGTTTACGTCGTCAACGTCAATATTTTTCGGCAGATGGCGCGGCGCTTTCGGCGTGGCGATGCCCTTTGCCGGGTTGGCCGGTAAGCTCGCCCTGGCTGACCAGCCAGTCGAAGAAACTGCGCAGCGCTGAGAGCCGGAGCGCCAGGCTCGCCGGGCTGAGACCTTTTCTACGGCTACGCACGACAAACGCGCGCACCGTCGCAGCATCACATTGTTGCCAGCTTTTCAGGCCGATTTCGTCGGCAATCTGCATGATGGCATCAAGCTGACGCTGATAGTTAAGCAGCGTAATGGGGCTGAGCTGACGTTCCACGCCGAGATAGCGCAGAAAGCGCGAGACGTCAGTGGCGAGCAGTCCGTCCGTCATACGCGCTCAATCCAGCGCTCCAGCAGCTCAGGCAGCATCAGGGCGATCTCCTGCAGCAGGTGCGTGGCTTGCCCCTGCTCATAGTGATGCGCATCGCGGCTGGTAAATAACATGACGCCCAGATCGCCATCGCGCCCCATCAGCGACATCGCCACCGAGCCAATCGCTTTGGCCTCCGGCAACACCACCAGCAGCTCAGGCCCGTTCAGCGGCCCCAGATAGTGGTGCTCATGGCCCAGACGCTGAATGCGCAGCGGTTCAAACGCCTGACGGCTCAGTGCCAGATGAGTAAACCCCGACGGCGCGCCAATGCGCCAGCGGTCAGGGAACAGGCGAATCGTTGCGCCTGCTAGCCCCAGCTCCCGAGCCCAGCGGTGGAAGCGGCTGAGGAACTCGTCAAGACTGTGCGCCGACGCCAGACGCGCCTGCAGGTGCAGCAGACGATAGAACAGGCTTTCGTTGGTGCTGGCCTGCTCCATCAGCAGCGTCATGTTCTCTTCGAGCTGGTTGATGTGGTTGCGCGCGCGCGCCATGTGCCATTCCACCAGCGACACGGTCCCGCGAACCGGATGCGGCACGCGCATCTCTTCGACGACGCGTGCATTGCGAATAAAAAACTCAGGATTGCGCAGCAGATAATCAACAACAGCCCTGTCGTCCAGTTCCGTCACTGTTTCCTGCAGTTCTTCCCCTGGTTGTTTCATAGATGGATAAACCCGTCATAGACATGTGCCGCCGGGCCAGTCATATACAGTGGATGACCCGGTCCTTTCCAGGCGATATCAAGCCGACCGCCCGGTAATTCCACGCGAACCTCTTCTGCCAGTAACCCCTGGGAGATGCCCACGGCCACTGCCGCACAGGCTCCGCTTCCGCAGGCCTGCGTCTCGCCCGCGCCGCGCTCATAAACCCGCAGACGAATGTGCTCGCGCTTGACCACCTGCATAAAACCGATGTTGGCGCGCTCCGGGAAGCGTTCGTGGCTTTCCAGCACCGGGCCGAGCGTTTCGACCGCCGCGGTTTCCACATCATCAACCTGAATCACGCAGTGCGGGTTACCCATTGAGACGACGCCGCACAATACTGTCTGCTCGGCCGCACGCATAATATAGGTCTTTTCCGCTTTGTTTGCGCGAAACGGCACGACGGAGGGCTCGAAGTTAGGCTCGCCCATGTTCACGCGCACCAGCTCATCATCGGTGACGCTGAGCACCATGCGACCATTGGCCGTGCTGACGCGAATATCACGCTTGTTGGTCAGCCCTTTCAGGCGCACAAAGCGGGCGAAACAGCGCGCGCCGTTGCCGCACTGGTTAACTTCGCTGCCGTCCGCGTTAAAAATACGGTAGTGGAAATCGAGGTCGGGATCGTACGGCGGCTCAACCACCAGCAGCTGATCGAACCCCACGCCCAGATGCCGATCCGCCAGACGACGGATCAGTTCCGGGGAGAAAAACACATTCTGCGTTACCGCGTCGACGACCATAAAATCGTTGCCAAGGCCATGCATTTTAGAGAACTGCATCATTTGCTCCAGTTGCGCGGGTACAGAACGTTGTCGTCAGAGATTAACCTGAGTCGGGCCGCCGTTGTCGCCACGATCGTTGGTATCCGGAGTGGTAGGCTGGATCGTGCTGGTTTGCCCGGTTTCGTCGGCGGCGGCGCGGTTTTATCCGCAGGCGGAAAGTACAGTGGTCCCTTCAGTCCGCAGCCAGTCAGGCTAAACAGCGTGATGAGAACGGCAAGCGTTCGGAAAGCGTTTTTCATTATAAAGTTGCCCGTAAGTTCAAATCTGTTTCTATCATCGCAGGAGAAGACACAAAAGCAAGAGTTTGCCGCTTTCCTGCAACGGGAATTATTTAGGGTTATACTGCCGGCATCACGAAAAACAGGAACAAAACCATGAACGACAGTGAATTCCATCGCCTTGCCGACAACCTGTGGATGACCATCGAAGAACGTCTTGACGACTGGGACGGCGACAGCGATATCGATTGTGAAATCAACGGCGGCATCCTGACCCTGAGCTTCGAAAATGGCAGCAAAATTATTATTAACCGCCAGGAGCCGCTTCACCAGGTGTGGCTGGCCGCTAAACAGGGCGGCTATCATTTCGATCTGAAAGGCGACGACTGGGTTTGCGACCGCAGCGGCGTACCGTTCTGGGATCTGCTGGAACAGGCCGCGACTGCAGCAGGCGGGTGAGGAACGGTGAGTTTTCGTTAATATTACGCCCCCCGCCAACAACGACCGAACCGTAGGCCGGATAAGCGTGTTAATGAGTTACCCGGCGAAACGTATTACGAGAAATACTGCTGCAACAGCGGCGCGGTGTCCTGATTCGCAGGTGCGGCAGGCGTGACGGCCTGGGTGCGGAACGGGATCACCTGCGTACGACCGTCGACGTCTTCACAATCTGGTAGAACTGCGGCAGGTTGAAGTTGATAAAGCTGGAGCCGTAGGTGAAGCGGTCATGCGAAGAGGAGTAGAAGCGGCTGACGTCGCGCACCAGCTCCTCTTTACTGCCTTCACAGTGGTGATACACCTCGGCGCGGTTGGTCTCATCCAGAATATAGATGTTAAAGCCGGCATCGTTCACCGGTCTCTTCAAAGAAGAACTGAATAATCCCTTCGCTGGCAAAGCCGTCCACCACCGGCGGCAACTCAACGTGGTTGGTTTCCACCTGCACCGACAGGCCATGCAGCTTGTTGTGCGAAATCGCGCCGTAAAACTCGATGGCGTTTTCCAGCTTCTGTACCGACACGTTCAGGCGTTCAAAGAACAGGCCCCAGGTCTGACCGGCGACGCGCAGCGCCTTAAAGCGCCCGGTTTCCTGACGGGTACTGGAGAGACGCAGTTCGATGCATTCCGAAACCAGCTGCTGCACGCGGGTACGAATCAAGCCGCGCAGGTGCTGGCTGTAGCAGAACACTTCCACGCTGTCCGGCGGCGCGGCATCCTGGTGCATCTTGCCGAGAATGGTTTTCAGCGCTTCGATCATCGCCTGCTCGCCGTTGAAGTGCAGGGTACGCACTTCGTTCCACGAGTTGCGGTAGAGCAGATCCACGCTGCCGACCAGGCAGTTTTGCTGCTCGCCAAAGCTGAAGACGTCCAGCTTGCGGAAGTCGAAATGGACCACCTGATTGCGGAAGGCCGCGGTCGGGTCGTATTCCAGGTTGACGATGATCGCCAGATGGCGAATCTCGCACGGGCTGTAGAGCGCTTTCGGCGTCGGCGCAGGCAGACGCAGCGGGAAGTGGTGCGACACATCCGCGACCATCTCCTGCAGCTTAGCGAGATCGACCACCTCGTTGCCTTTGATAAACAGGCGCGTGCGCGAGGTCAGCAGGCCGTTAAACCAGGCCCAGGCCACCAGCTTGTTCAGATAGCGGTTATATTCCAGCGGCTGATGGCTGATGATGGAATCCATGCTTGGCGCACGGTTATACAGATACCAGCCGGTGCGGTTGGCGCGGCCCGGCGGCACATGAATAAAGGTCAGGTTCGGTTCTGACAGGTCTGGCGAAATCTGCGGGTTAACCAGCGTGACTTTGCCCGGCAGCGCTTCAAACGCGGCGTACAGCTTACGGGTCAACACCCCGATGTCCTGCGGGCTGGCGGAAACGCTGAGGTTGTTACGGCGCGCAAAACGGATCAGGTTGCGGTAGCTTTGCATCATCGCATCGAGCAGTTCGTTGTGCGCTTCACGCACCTGATCGATTTTCCAGTTGGCCCGGTTGTCGAGCATGGACAGACGCGCTTCGTCCCATCCCCACTCTTTCACCAACTGACTGACCACTTCACGACGCCAGCCCACGCAGGCGCGTTCGCGGCTCAACTTTTCACAGACTTTGAGATAGAAACATCGACGCACCAGGTCAAGACGCGTGGTGTCATCAATGGCTTTCAGGTATTCGGTCACGCGCTCCAGCATCATGCAGTAGGGGTCGAGCCCGAAGGAGACGATCTCCCCGTCGTGCAGACGCTGTTTGATATCTTTCGCCAGCAGGCGCGGCGTTGGGGTATTCCCAGGAATAGGCTTCCAGCAGCAGGGTTTTCAGCACCGCTTTGTACGGCGAGTCGATACTCTTATAGAGCTGCCAGAGGCTGGCGCCGAAGTACTCTTCCGCCGACAGAGAGCTGAGGCCGCCGAGATCCAGCCACTCGTTTGGCGTCAGTACGCCCTGCGCGTAAAGCGACATGACGTAGTCATCGTAATGCTCTTCTTCTTCGCACGGGACCATATTCCACAGAATACGCTTCCCGGCCAGACGCACAGCAGTACGGTAAAATTCATCCAGCAACAGGATGTGCTGCGTCGAGCCGCAGTCCTCACCACCCAGACTGCCGCTTTCGTTATGGCGGAAACGGTTTTCATCAATCAGGAAGAAGCTCACTTCCACACCCAGCGAGGCCGCCCAGCTCTCCAGCAGGCTGCATTTTCGCTGCAGCAGCTGACGCTCTTCGTTATCGAGCCAGGACTGATGGCAGACCCAGATGTCCAGGTCCGAAGAGCAGCTTTGCCCTACCGATGAGGTGCTCCCCATTGAGTAAACGCCGGTGATCGGCAGTTCACCTTTTGGCGACTCCTGCGGCGGCATGCCACGGTGGAGTTCCAGCTCGTTCAGATAATGCTGTTGGGTTTCATCAGGCGTGAAAAGGCAAATGCCCTGGGGAACGTTACCGTCAAGGTAACCCGGCATCAGCGGGTGGTGATAGTGCAATAATGTCGGCAGCAGACTGTATACCTGCTGGAAAGCAGGGCCCATGGCAGCAAGCGCGCGATCCACACGCAGTTGATTGATGGCATCCAGTCTCTGTTTCAGAGTCTCAATATAGAGGTACAAGACGTATCGCCTGATGTTTCCGGGTGTCGCAAGCTATTCAAAACACGAATAACAGCGGACCCGCAGTATTTCAAAAAGATAACCGTTACCCTTTTTCGCCCTTATCATTTTTGGTGGTACCGACGAAAAAATGGTCTAAAACGTGATCAATTTAACACCTTGCCGATTGACCGTAAAGAAAGATGCGCTACATACAAGTGTAGCATCAAACACACTTTGTAAATTCTTAATTACGGCCCGCGCTGCGCCTGTATTGCGGATGACGCCTTGCCCTTCCCCGCGCTTCATCAACCGTAAAACTGCCATCCCAGAGTCAACAATGTTAGGATGGTTAGCGATTGATAATGACGGTAACAAGCATGTTAGACAATGTTTTGAGAATTGCCACACGCCAAAGCCCTCTTGCGCTCTGGCAGGCACATTATGTGAAGCAGCGCCTTGAAGCCTGCCACCCCGGACTGCGCGTCGAGCTGGTGCCGATGGTCACGCGCGGTGACGTGATCCTCGATACGCCGCTGGCGAAAGTGGGCGGCAAAGGCCTGTTTGTCAAAGAACTGGAACTGGCATTGCTTGAGAACCGCGCCGATATCGCCGTACATTCGATGAAAGACGTGCCCGTCGAGTTCCCCGAAGGGCTGGGGCTGGTGACCATCTGCGAGCGCGAAGATCCGCGCGATGCGTTTGTCTCTAACCGCTATGCCTCGCTCGACGCGCTGCCACGCGGGTAGCGTGGTTGGCACGTCCAGTTTACGCCGTCAGTGCCAGCTGGCGGAGCGTCGTCCGGATCTGATCATCCGCTCGCTGCGCGGAAACGTCGGCACGCGTCTGGGCAAGCTGGATAACGGCGATTACGATGCCATTATCCTCGCCGTTGCCGGCCTGAAGCGTCTGGGGCTGGAGTCACGCATTCGCGTGGCGCTGCCGCCAGAGCTGTCGCTGCCGGCCGTTGGTCAGGGCGCGGTCGGCATCGAGTGCCGCCTCGACGACACGCGCACCCGCGCGCTGCTCGCACCGCTGAATCACGAGGACACCGCCATGCGCGTAAAAGCCGAGCGGGCGATGAATACCCGCCTCGAAGGCGGGTGCCAGGTGCCGATTGGCAGCTATGCTGAACTGATGAATGGCGAGATCTGGCTGCGCGCGCTGGTAGGTGCGCCGGACGGTTCGCAGATGGTGCGCGGCGAACGTCGCGGAAAAGCGCAAGATGCCGAGCAGCTTGGCGTGTCGCTGGCGGAAGAGCTGCTGGATAACGGCGCCCGCGAGATTCTGGCTGACGTTTATAACGGAGAACCCCCTGCATGAGTATTCTCGTCACCCGCCCTTCTCCCGCAGGAGAGCAGTTAGTGAGCCGTCTGCGCACACTGGGGCAGGTGGCCTGGAGTTTTCCGCTCATTGAATTCTCCCCCGGTCGCGAGCTCGCTTCATTACCCGCGCGGCTTGCTGCTCTAACCGCAGACGATGACCTGGTGTTTGCGCTGTCGCAGCATGCGGTGAAATTTGCCCACGCCCAGCTGCAGCAGCAGGGTTTGGCCTGGCCTACCGCACCCCGCTATTTCGCGATTGGCCGCACAACGGCACTGGCGCTGCATACCGTAAGCAGCGCGGACGTTCGTTACCCGTTAGATCGGGAAATCAGTGAAGTCTTGCTACAATTACCTGAATTACAAACTGTTGCGGGAAAGCGTGCGCTCATTTTGCGCGGCAACGGTGGCCGCGAACTGCTGGGCGAAACGCTGCGTGAACGTGGTGCCGAAGTTGACGTTCGTTGAGTGCTATCAGCGCTGTGCAAAACACTACGATGGTGCGGAAGAGGCGATGCGCTGGCACGCGCGCGGCATTAATACGCTGGTGGTCACCAGCGGTGAAATGTTACAACAGCTTTGGTCGCTGATACCGCTTTGGTATCGCGAAAACTGGTTACTCCGCTGTCGGCTTCTGGTCGTCAGTGAGCGTCTGGCGAACCAGGCCCGGGAACTGGGCTGGCAGGATATTCGGATCGCTGATAACGCCGACAACGATGCGCTGCTGCGCGCATTACAATAACTCTCAAATGGGAAGCCATAATGACGGAACAAGAAAACTCCTCCGCCGTGGTTGAAGAGACCAGGGAGACTGTGGAGACGACGCCACAGCCAGAGACGACTGAGAAAACCGCTGAGAAGAAAAACGGCAGCAACAAAACCAGCCTCGCGCTGAGCGCGATTGCCATCGCCATTGCGCTGGCAGCGGGGGCCGGGCTGTACGGGCTGGGTAAGCAACAGCAAGTGGCGACACTGCATAGCAATAATGGCGAGATCGCCAACCAGGTTATCGCCCTGCAACAAGCGCAGGAGAAGCAGAGAGCCGAGCTGGAAGGCGTGATTAAGCAGCAGGCCGACCCGCTTGATGCCGCAGCAAACGGCAGACAGGAAGAGCTGACCAAACAGCTGGGTGAAGTGCAGCAGAAAGTCGCCACCATTTCCGGCACCGATGCCAAAACCTGGCTGCTGGCGCAGGCTGACTTCCTGGTGAAGCTGGCCGGACGCAAGCTCTGGAGCGATCAGGACGTCACCACCGCCGCCGCGCTGCTGAAAAGCGCCGATGCCAGCCTGGCGGACATGAACGATCCAAGCCTGATTACCGCGCGTCGCGCGATTACCGAAGACATCGCCAGCCTCTCCGCCGTCTCGCAGGTGGATTACGACGGCATTATCCTCAAGGTGAATCAGCTGTCGAATCAGATTGATAACCTGCAGCTGGCGGATAATAACGACGACGACTCCCCGATGGATTCCGACGGTACCGAGCTTTCCAGCTCGCTGAGCGAATGGCGCATCAACCTGCAAAAAAGCTGGCAGAACTTTATGGACAGCTTTATCACTATCCGCCGTCGCGACGAAACGGCCGTACCGCTGCTCGCACCGAACCAGGACATCTATCTGCGCGAAAACATCCGTTCCCGCCTGCTGGTCGCCGCGCAGGCCGTGCCGCGTCATCAGGAAGAGACCTACAAACAGGCGCTGGATAACGTCTCAACGTGGGTACGCGCCTACTACAACACCGATGATGCGACGACCACCGCCTTCCTCGAAGACATTGATAAGCTGAGCCAGCAGAACATCACCATGAACGTGCCGGATAAGCTGGCCAGCCAGCCGATTCTGGAGAAACTGATGCAGACGCGCGTACGCAACCTGCTGGCGCAGCCTGCCGTGCCGGCTGAGCAGCGCGGCGGCGGCCCAACCTGCGCCTGAAAGCGCCAGCGCAGGGAGAGTAAGGATGCTAAAAGTCCTCTTACTCTTCGCGCTGCTGATCGCCGGGATCGTGCTGGGGCCTATGCTTGCCGGGCATCAGGGTTACGTGCTGATCCAGACCGATAACTACAACATTGAAACCAGCGTCACCGGTCTGGCGATCATTCTGATCCTCGGCGTTGGTGGTGCTGTTTGCGATCGAGTGGATCCTGCGCCGCATTTTCCGCACCGGCGCCCATACCCGCGGCTGGTTCGTTGGCCGCAAGCGCCGCCGCGCGCGCAAGCAGACCGGAGCAGGCGCTGCTTAAGCTGGCGGAAGGCGACTATCAGCAGGTTGAAAAGCTGATGTCGAAAAACGCCGACCACGCCGAACAGCCGGTGGTGAACTATCTGCTGGCGGCCGAAGCGGCGCAGCAGCGCGGTGACGAAGCCCGCGCCAATCAGCATCTGGAGCGCGCGGCTGAGCTGGCGGACAGCGATCCGATTCCGGTGGAAATCACCCGCGTTCGTCTGCAGCTGGCGCGCAATGAGAATCACGCGGCTCGCCACGGCATCGATCGCCTGCTGGAAGTCGCGCCGCGTCATCCGGAAGTGCTGCGTCTGGCCGAGCAGGCCTATATTCGCACCGGCGCCTGGGGCTCACTGCTGGACATCATTCCATCGATGGCGAAGGCCGAGGTCGGCGACGATGAACATCGCGATGAGCTTCAGCGTCTGGCATGGATTGGCCTGATGGATCAGGCGCGCGCTGACCTGGGCAGCGACGGTCTGAAAACCTGGTGGAAGAATCAGAGCCGTAAAACGCGCCAGCAGGTTCCTCTGCAGGTGGCGATGGCGGAACATCTGATCGAGTGTGACGATCACGACACGGCTCAGGAGATCCTCCTCGACGGCCTGAAGCGCCAGTACGACGATCGTCTGGTGATGGTGATCCCGCGCCTGAAAACCAACAATCCGGAGCAAATCGAAAAAGTGCTGCGCCAGCAGATTAAAACGCAGGGCGATCGCCCGCTGCTGTGGAGCACGCTGGGCCAGTCGCTGATGAAGCACGGCGAATGGCAGGAGGCGAGCCTCGCCTTCCGCGCAGCGCTGAAACAGCGTCCGGATGCCTTCGACTACGCCTGGCTGGCCGATACGCTGGACAAGCATGCATCAGCCGGAAGAGGCGGCCGCCATGCGCCGTGATGGGCTGCTGCTGACGCTGCAAAATAACCCTCCGGCCTGACGGCCAGCCAAAAAAAACGCCTGCCGGAAAGCTCAGGCAGGCGTTAAAACAGGTCTGTAAGACAACATATTGGGTGCTTCACTCAACGTTATGTCCATGGTGTCTGATGAGGCCGAAGCGACATCTGTCAGTGGACGATAAGCACCGTAAATGGCTCTGCGTCATTCCTGAGTTTATGAGGCCCGAAGGCGAACATAAGAGATGGAATGAGCATCTACACGCATATTATTGCACGTAACGTGCCAGGCTTGCACTCTCAAATGGAACACAGTGCAAACTTTTAATAACCCAATAAATTCAACCCTCTCAGGACATCCTGCCACCCTCTTCACCGCGATCGTCGTCACAATTTGTCGCCGCAGAACGACATTTACCGGGTGAATTATATTATTTATTTGAATTCAATAGATTAGATGTCGCAGGCGACAGTGTGGAAAGAGGTTGTCGTTGAATGACAACAGGGAGAAAAAGGGGAATTGGAACGCAGAAAACAAAAAACCCCGCCGACGCGGGGTTCAAAATTGGTCGGCGAGAGAGGATTCGAACCTCCGACCCACTGGTCCCAAACCAGTTGCGCTACCAAGCTGCGCTACTCGCCGATGTACTGCTTTTTTGAATTTTTAGTTCAATTCATTTAAAAAGTCGTGGTGCGAGGGGGGGGACTCGAACCCCCACATCCGTAAGGACACTAACACCTGAAGCTAGCGCGTCTACCAATTCCGCCACCTTCGCAATCCACAAACTCTTACTGCTAAATAATGGGGTGGCTAATGGGATTCGAACCCACGACAACTGGAATCACAATCCAGGGCTCTACCAACTGAGCTATAGCCACCACTGTATTCTTTTCACGCGGTACTGACTACTTCTCAGACCACCGCAGCTCTAGCGCCGGGTTTAAAATGGCGCGCCCGACAGGATTCGAACCTGAGACCTCTGCCTCCGGAGGGCAGCGCTCTATCCAGCTGAGCTACGGGCGCTTAGCGCCGTTGCGGGGGTGGATATTACGGACCTCCGTCCCCGCTGTCTAGTGCTTTTTTGAAAAAAATGCGCGTTTGGTTATGGTTTGCACATTTTGCCGCTTATTCCTCCACTTTCTGCGTAGTGGCACGGCGACCCAGGCCAAAAAGCTTATATGCGGCCGTCACGGCGGCCAGGAAGATCATCCCGACAAACAGCGACATGCGGGTATCTTCATTAAAGTACATACCGATTAATACGCAAATCAGGAACGCCATCGTCAAATAGTTCGCATAGGGGAACAGAATTGAGCGGAACGGATGGCTTTCAATCGCCTTTTTATGCGCATGACGGAAACGCAGCTGGCTGATGAGGATAACAAACCACGGCACCATGCCCGGCAGGACGCTGGCGCTGTAGACGTAAACGAACACCCGCTGCGGATTTGGAATGATGTAGTTAAGGCAAGAGCCAATCAGCAGGATTGCAATGGAGACCGCCACGCCCGCCACCGGCACCCCGGCACGTGAAACTTTACTCATTGCCGCAGGCAGCTGGTTATTCTTCGAGAGCGCATAGAGCATACGCCCACAGCTGTACATCCCGCTGTTACAGCCTGACAACGCGGCCGTCAGGACCACAAAGTTGATGATACCCGCCGCCGCCGTGATACCAATTTTGGCGAAGGTTAAAACAAACGGGCTGCCCGTCGAGCCTATTTCGTTCCACGGGAAGATGGTCACGATAACGAAGATGGCGCCCACATAGAAAATCAGGATGCGCCACAGCACTTTGCCCACCGCGCTACGCAGCGTGACCTGTGGATTTTTCGCTTCACCGGCGGTAATACCGATCAGCTCTACGCCCTGGTACGACGCTACAACGATACACAGCGCCGTCAGGAAGCCCTTCCAGCCGCCGGCAAAGAAGCCGCCGTTTTCGGTCAGGTTACCAAAGCCGATAGCATGTCCACCGTTGCCAAAGCCGAAGAAAATCACGCCCAGGCCGACGACAATCATCACGATGATGGTGGTGACTTTGATCATCGCAAACCAGAACTCGATCTCACCGTAAAGACGCACGGCGGCCAGGTTTGCCAGCGCCACCAGCCCCACGGCAATGAGCGCGGGTATCCACTGAGCCATCTCCGGGAACCAGAACTGGACGTAGACCCCTATCGCGGTGATCTCGGAGATGCCCACCGCCATCCACATAAACCAGTAGGACCAGGCCGTCAGGTAGCCGAAGAAGGGGCTCATATAACGATGCGCGTAAACGGCGAAGGAGCCGGTTACCGGCTCCAGGAACAGCATTTCGCCCATGGAACGCATGATGAAGAAAACAAACAGCCCGGCGATAATGTACGCCAGTAATACGGAAGGGCCTGCCCACTTGAGCGTACTTGCGGAGCCCATAAACAGGCCCACGCCGATAGTGCCGCCCAGCGCTATCAGTTCAATATGACGAGCTTCCAGCCCACGCTGTAGCTCCGGTTTTTTCTCTGCCATAGATCCTCGATTGTGTTTGCTGCTTTCTTACCCGCTCCGCGGGCTATTGTTATGAGTTTTTCCTCAGCTCATAACAGGCCATGCTGCACCGGCCCGGAAATGGCTGGCGCAAAAACGCCGTGGCACTGCAAATGAGTGAGCGAATGGTTTCTTAAATTGCGGCAAATGGCAAACGATGCATTAAAAAAATGAATGCATTGCACAGATTATCAGCAGTTTTGCAGGCGAGTTGCAGCGCGAATAGCATATCGCGCTACATTTTGATTACATTTTTCCGGTGTAATGCCAGGCGAGGTAGCGAAGCAGACGGATCTGTCGTTTAATGCGCGTCGGTTGCGATAGCAGGCGGTACAGCCACTCCAGCCCCAGATTTTGCCAGACCTTTGGCGCACGCTTAACGTGGCCGGTAAAGACGTCGTACGTGCCGCCCACGCCCATGTAGAGGGCATCGGCGGAAACAGCGCGGCAGTCACGCATCAGGATCTCCTGCCGCGGGGATCCCATCGCCACGGTGACAATTTTCGCCCCGCTGTCACGAACGCGCTCAAACAGCGCCTGCCGATCTTCCGGTTTGAAGTAACCATCCTGGCTGCCGACGATATTAACATTCCATTGACGACGCAGTTTCTCCTCCGTCTGGGCCAGTATCTCCGGCTTTCCGCCAATCAGGAACACGGGCGTACCCTGCGCGCCTGCGCGGGCCATAAGCTGCTCCCAGAGATCGGCCCCCGCCACGCGGGAAACATTAGCGTCAGGATACTTTTTACGGATAGAGCGGACCACGCTGATCCCGTCCGCGTATTTAAATTCGGCCGCTTCAATCAGGCTTTGACGCACCACGTTATCCTCTTCAACCGCCAGCATTTTTTCCGCGTTGATGGCCACCAGCGTACCGGATTTCATCTGGCCGTCGGCAAACAGAAAGTCCAGCGCGTGCTGCATGTCGCGCCAGCCAATAAGCTGCAGGCCACGTAGCGCATAGCGCGGTGCAGAAATTTTATCAGTCATTACTATCCTTACTCAGACTTGCGACAGCGTTGTGCTGCACTGCGGGCGCACTGCGCTTACGTATCAGCCCGGCGCTGTCAAACAGCCAGTACAGCAGTTTGGCCAGCAACAGGCAGACGCCGAAAACGACCATGAAGAACACCACGCGCGAAACGAACGAGTCCAGCCCTTCGCGCGCCAGAACGATCATATTGAAAATGGCACCAAAGCAGAAACTGTGCAAAATGGCCGCTTTATAGCGGTTGGTCTCTTCGTTGCCACGCACGTAAAGCCAGTCGAACCACTTGATAATCAGCCCCACCACAACCGCCCCGGGCGGAATGAACCACGCCCCGCCCATCACCACCAGGGAACCAATCAGCGTCGGCGAGATTGCCAGCCCGGAATGGTTGTTCAGCACTTCCCAGGTAAAATAGTTCGCCGTGTTCAGCACCACACCCGGGCGGCCCGGCCATAGCCAGGAAGGGATAAAGACGTAGAAGTCGCGAACAATCGGCGCCAGCCCCTGGAAATCAATCTTGTCGTAGTTTTGCAGCAGCAATGCCAGGTTTTCCCACGGCGAGAAGGTATCGCGCGTCAGGTAGAGGAAGGTATAAAACGCCTCATCACCCGCCACGTTCAGCCCGTAGCGCTTCAGCGCCAGCCAGAACATCCCCACAATGCCAAACACGCCCGCCGCAACCAGCATCCACAGCGAGATCCAGCCGCGGATGATGCCGATAAACAGGAAGATAGCGAAGGCGATGATAATGTTGGCGCGCGTGCCGCCCACAATCATGTAGGTCAGGATGCCAAACGCGACGGTGCTGACCAGGAAGAACAGCCACGCTTTGCTGTCCTGCCGCAGGAAAAAGATCACCAGCATCGCCGGAATGAAGAAGTAGAAGAAACGCTTAAGCGCCACGCCCGAAACCTCGCTGGAAAAAATCTGGCTGTAGGAGTGGAGCTTGAACAGCAGGAAGCCGTTATGCATGAAGAAGATGCCGACGCTGACCAGGGCGATGGTCATCAGCATCACCCACGTCAGGTGGGTCTCCACCCGATTCATGGTAAACAGCGCCCGCGCGGGGCAGTAGCTGTCTGCGCTGAACGCAGACGCGTTTTATAGGTGACGTAGTAGACCGCATAGAAGCAGGTCGCCGCCAGAAGCGCCTGGAGCAGAATGTCCGGCGGCGCGACGCTCACGTCAAAACGGAAGACCAGAATGCTGGTGAGCGGGAAGCCGAAAAAGAACGTCAGCAGAAACAGTAACGAGAAGAAGACGTTAAAGTTGAAGCGCACCCGGCGGAACTCAAACCAGGTGAGCGTGGCGATAAACAGGGTGCTCAGAAGCCAGACAACCAGTAAGCCGCTGAATTGCAACTGACTCATGCTTTGTCTCCTGAAGCGATACGCAGCGCGCGGTGCCACGGCGTGAGATAATTCGGGCTGAAAAAATCGATGCTGTTTTTATCCACCAGCGTGAGCTGGCGTTGGGCTTCACGTACCACCTCGACATTCAGCGTGTCAGAGGTAAACAGCACCGGAATATGCTGCTCGGCCATGTCCTGCCAGAACGGGTTGTCGCGGTTGAGCACGCACGGTACCCCCGCCTGAATCAGCAGACACAGCGTGCCGATCCCCTGCTGTCGGGCAAAGATGAAATAGCCGAGATCGCATTTTCTCAGCAGCGCGAGATATTCCTCAAATTCCAGCTTATCGCTGAGGATGTGCAGATTTTCTGCGCTAAACAGCGCCAGTCCCTGGCTGGCGAACCTCATCAATATAGGCGTCGTTGTTGGCGGGATAGCCCATCGGCACCACCACGTTCACCGTGTCGCCAAACTGCTGATGCACCGCCCTGAGCGCCGCGACATGTTCGTTACTGCGATCGCCGGAATTCCCCACCAGGATCGTCAGCTTGCCTTCACGAACCGCGTCATTGGCCATGGCGTTCAGCGCTGGATCCATGCGGGTGGGGAAATAGAGCAACTCGCCGCGCACGTTGGGGTGCTGTTTAGCAAAATAGTTGAGATCGCCGCGGGTGGCAAAAACGCAGCCTACGCGCCCCTGCGCCATGCGGCGCAGCGGATAGAAAAGACGGAATTTCCAGCCGCGGGAGACTTCGTAGAGATCGGCTCCCCAGATATGCCAGCTGCACTGCGAGGGTTTAATCCCTCCGCTGAGAAGCGCCAGCCACAGGCCGGTATTGAACTGCCCGTGGAAGAAGAAACGTTGTTGCCGATCGGCTTTCGCCCTGGCAACGACCGCCTTCGCCAGCGTGGCCTTTTCTGTCCAAAAGCGCAGCGTCAGCGCCGGAAATGCCGCGCTCAGGCCCTTATCCTGACCTGCAACCATAAACTCACGCGCATGCGCGTTCCCGACGCAGCAAGCTCGTCGTTGAAGAACCGCAAAACGGTCTGGTTATGGTGTGGGATATCCGATCCCAGGATGTGAATCAGTGCAGTCATGCGCGCTTACGCCACAATAAAAACACGCCGCAACAGGGGGCGAAATAAACGATGTAGGTTGCCATGTAGGCCTGAGCCGCCCCCAGCGCACCGTGCGCGGGAATCAGCCAGTGCGAGAACGAGCGTCAGCAACAGCAAACTGGCTAATTTCCGCCAGGATATAGAAGCGCAGGGACGCTTTGGCAATCACCAGATAGCCGAAAACGTAAGCCCCCACTTTCAGTACATCACCCACCAGCTGCCAGGCAAAGAGATCGCGCATGGCGGTGAACTTGTCGGAAAACAGCAGCCAGATGGCGACATCGCGCAATAGCCAGACGGTAAAGCTGGCCGCCGCCACCGCCGGCAACACAAAGCGCAGCGATCGGAAAATCTCGCGCGTAATATCCTGTCTGGACGTCAGACGCGATAAGGTTGGCAGCAAATAAACGCTAAAGGAAGCCGTAATAAACTGGAGATAGGCATCGGAAATACTGCTTACGCCCTGCCAGATCCCCACCTCATCCCAGCTATAATGCGCCGCCAGCAGGTTTCGCATCATCACGTAGGCCACCGGCAGCGTGACCGAGGTGATCAGCGCCATCAGGGTAAATTTACCGAGCTGGCTGGCTAAACACGTTGTCCCATTGCGGCGCGAGGTAGCTCAGGGGGATGACGCCCCGACGCATCAGCATAAACGCCGCAGGCACAACCACCAGCGCCGGAACCAGCGCCAGCCCCAGCAGCGCGCCTTCGTAGCCGCCCAGGCGATAGCAGAAATAATAGGCAATCACGCCGATGACGCTGCCCAGGATTAACGCAAGCGCGTTCCCGGCCGCATCACGAAACCCTTTCATCAGCGCCAGCAGCAGGTTAGCCCAGGCAATCCCCATCTGCACCAACGCGACCAGACGCACCAGCCCCTGATAGTGGGTGTGACCGAATAATCCCTGGCTGATGGGCGCCGCCGCCAGCAGAAAGATAATCGCCATCAGGGTCGAAAAACCCGTGACCATCGCCGAGGAGGTGCCCACCACCCTGCGCAGCTGGGCCGCATCATCGTGATACTGCGCAACGTATTTGGTCACGCCGTTGAAGATACCGGCACCGGCCAGCACGCCCAGGACGGTGATCAAGCTGGCGGAAGTTACCCGCCAGCCCCACGCCAGAGGGGCCAAATGAGACGGCCAGCAGCTTGACGACCAGCAGCCCGGCGCCAATTTTGACCAGCGTGGACGCGGCGGTCCACACCGATGCTTTTGCCAGAGACATATCAGCCGAAATAGCTCAGAAGGGTATTAATCACCGTACGCTGGTTAACCGGCGCGAGGTTGTAGAACAGCGGCAGACGAAGCAAACGCTCACTTTCTTTCGTGGTGTAACGGTCTTCACCCGCGAAGGTTCGCCAAACGCTTCGCCGGCCGGGCTGGAGTGCAGCGGAATATAGTGGAACACCGCCATAATCTCGGCCTCTTTCAGCCAGGCGATAAGCTCGCTGCGGTCGTCGTTATCGCGCAGCTTGATGTAGAACATGTGCGCATTGTGGACGCAATCTGCCGGGATGGTCGGCAGCTCAATACGCCCGGCTTTCGCCAGCGGCTCCAGCGCATCGTAATAGGTTTGCCACAGGGAGAGGCGCTGCAGGTTGATGCGATCCGCCGCTTCCAGCTGCGCCCACAGGTACGCGGCCTGCAGATCCGCCATCAGATAGCTGGAGCCGATATCGCGCCAGGTGTATTTGTCCACCTGACCGCGGAAGAACTGGCTGCGGTTGGTGCCTTTTTCGCGGATCACTTCCGCCCGCTCCACCAGCGCCCGGTCGTTAATCAGCGTCGCGCCACCTTCTCCGCCGGCCGTGTAGTTTTTGGTTTCGTGGAAGCTGAAGCAGCCGATATGGCCGATGGTGCCCAGCGCGCGTCCCTTGTAGGTGGACATCACGCCCTGCGCGGCATCTTCCACCACGAACAGATTATGTTTTTTGGCGATGGCCATGATGGTGTCCATTTCACAGGCCACGCCCGCGTAGTGAACCGGCACGATCGCGCGCGTTTTGTCAGTGATCGCCGCTTCAATCAGCGTCTCATCAATGTTCATGGTATCCGGGCGGATATCCACAAAGACGATTTTCGCCCCGCGCAGGACAAACGCGTTCGCCGTGGAAACGAAGGTGTAGCTCGGCATGATCACTTCATCGCCGGGCTGGATATCCAGCAGCAGCGCGGCCATTTCCAGCGATGCCGTACAGGACGGGGTCAGCAGCACTTTGGCGCTGCGAAAACGCTGTTCCATCCACTGCTGACAGCGACGGGTAAAACCGCCGTCACCGCAGAGTTTGCCGCTGCCCATGGCAGACTGCATATAGTCGAGTTCCGTTCCGACAACGGGTGGTGCGTTAAATGGAATCATCTTGTCACCTGTATAACCAGTAGGCGGTGGCGTCGATGTTGGCACCACTCGCAATATAACGTTTAAGCGCGGCGGTGTTGCCCAGCTGGGTCGCCACCCGCAGCGTCACAAGCTGCTGCTGCTGCGCCCAGTGCAGCGCCGCCTGCATGAGTTTCTCACCCATGCCGCGCCCGGCTAATAAGCCAATACGCGCCTCGCGCGCGTTGAGCTTACGCAGCGAGACGAACCCCTGGATTTGACCGTCCCCTGCGCGGAAAACCAGGCAGACGTGACGTGGTCAAAGGTGCCTTTAACCGCATTCTCTATCCACTGGGCATAGAAACGCCCGCTATCGTCAGGTGCATACCAGGGCGCACGAAAGCGGCTCTGCGCAAACGCCTGAGCCGCCATCTGACGCAGCACGGGAATATCCTCGGTTGCCATTTCCGCAGCGGGATCATCGCCCTGCGGGGAGAGGGTCAGGGAAAAGTCGACCTCACCTTCAACCAGCTGAAAGCCAAGCGCTTGCAGGGCGTCCAGTTGTGCGGTTTGCGACGCCGCCAGCTTTACCTGCACGCGTTCCCAGGCGCTAAAATCCGTCACGCTCAGCGCAGGAGCCGCAGGTTGCAGGCGGACAATCGCGACGCGCAGACCAAAAAGGCACTTTCCCAGGGCAGCGCTCAACGTTCCGGCCATGGCTCTTAGTTAACGCCAGACGCCTTTGGTATCCACCATATACTGCTGACGAACGGCATCACCAGGCGTCGCTTTAAACTCTTTATGATCCACCAGCAGCACCAGCACGTCCGCCGTCGCCAGCGCCTCATCCAGCGCTGTCAGCGTGCAGTGCCCCGCCCAGCGCAGTTTTGCCGGCAGTTCATGGATATTCGGCTCAACCACCAGCGTTTCCCCCTTGTGCCATTCGGCAATCATCACCTGGCAATTTCCATCGCCGGGCTTTCACGCAGATCGTCAATATTCGGTTTGAAGGCCAGACCAAAGCAGGCAATTTTCAGCTCGCTGGCGCGCTTGCCGCTCTCTGCCAGGCAATCCGCTACCGTGGCTTTAACCTGATTGAGCACCCAGTGAGGTTTGCTGTCGTTCACTTCACGCGCGGTGCGGATCAGGCGCGCCTGCTGCGGGGTTCTGCGCCACGATAAACCACGGATCGACGGCGATACAGTGTCCGCCCACGCCCGGCCCCGGCTGGAGAATGTTGACGCGCGGATGGCGGTTCGCCAGGCGAATCAGCTCCCAGACGTTAATCCCCTGATCGGCGCAGATCAGCGACAGTTCGTTCGCAAAGGCGATATTGACGTCGCGGAAGCTGTTTTCCGTCAGCTTGCACATCTCGGCGGTGCGGGAGTTGGTCACCACGCACTCGCCCTCCAGGAAAATCTTGTACAGCGCGCTGGCGCGTTCCGAACAGACCGGCGTCATACCGCCAATGACGCGGTCGTTTTTAATCAGTTCGACCATGACCTGCCCCGGCAGCACGCGCTCCGGGCAGTAGGCGATGTTGATATCTGCCTGCTCCCCCGCCTGTTGCGGGAAGCTTAAATCAGGGCGCGCGTCGGCCAGCCACTGCGCCATCTGCTCGGTAGCGCCGACGGGAGAGGTGGATTCCAGGATCACCAGCGCCCCTTTCTTCAGCACAGGCGCAATGGATTTGGCCGCCGCCTCGACGTAGGCCATGTCGGGCTCGTGGTCGCCTTTAAACGGCGTCGGCACGGCAATCAGGTAGGCATCCGCTTCCACGGGCGTCGTGCTGGCACGCAGGAAGCCGCCCTCCACCGCCTCTTTCACCACGCGACTCAAATCGGGCTCGACAATATGAATTTCGCCACGGTTAATGGTTTCCACCGCGCGGGCGTTGATATCCACACCGACAACCTGTTTCTGACGAGAGGCAAACGCCGCCGCGGTGGGCAAGCCAATGTAGCCAAGACCAATGACAGAGATGGTAGTAAAACTCATAGCGATACCCGATTGTGTTTAAGTGCATGCAAAATACGGCCACAAGCCTGCCCGTCTCCATAAGGATTATGGGCCCGGCTCATCGCCTGATACGTTTCATCGTCATGCAGAAGGCGCGTGACCTCTTCGACGATGAGCTGCGCGTTGGTGCCAACCAGACGCACCGTCCCGGCTTTCACCGCTTCCGGACGTTCAGTGGTTTCACGCATCACCAGAACCGGCTTGCCGAGAGAGGGCGCTTCCTCCTGAATGCCGCCGGAATCGGTAAGGATCAGCCAGGCATGGTTCATCAGCCAGACAAACGGCAGGTAGTCCTGCGGTTCAATCAGAAGGACATTTTCCACATGACCCAGGATGCGGTTAACCGGTTCGCTGACGTTAGGATTGAGATGGACCGGATAGACAATCTGCACATCGTCGTTCTGCGCGGCGATTTCAGCCAGCGCGTGACAGATTTGCTCAAAGCCCCGGCCAAAGCTTTCGCGTCGGTGGCCCGTCACCAGTATGGTTTTTTTACCGTTGTGCAGGAAGGGATAGCGGGCAGCGAGTTCTTTCTTAAGATCGTCGTTTGCGAGGACGCGGTCACGTACCCAAATTAACGCATCGATGACCGTATTGCCGGTCACAAAGATTTTGTTATCGGCGATATTTTCACGCAGCAGGTTCTGACGAGAGTTTTCCGTTGGCGCAAAGTGGTACATCGCCAGGTGGCCCGTTAGCGTGCGGTTGGCTTCTTCCGGCCACGGCGAATACAGATTGCCGGTACGCAGCCCCGCCTCGACATGCCCCACGGGAATACGCTGGTAAAACGCGGCCAGGCTGGTCGCCACGGTAGTGGTGGTATCACCGTGTACCAGCACCACGTCAGGCTTGAATGACTCCAGGATCGGCTTCAGCTCTTGCAGAATGCGACAGGTTATCTCCGTCAGCCCTTGCCCCGGTTTCATAATATTGAGGTCGTAATCCGGGACGATGGAGAAAAGAGCGTTAAAACCTGATCGAGCATCTCACGGTGCTGGGCCGTGACGCAGACTTTCGCTTCAATATCAGGATCGCTGGCCAGCGCATGAACCAGAGGAGCCATCTTAATGGCCTCCGGCCTGGTGCCAAATACGGTTAGTACTTTCACATCGATTCTCTTCGATTAGGCGATGAAGGCCGCAGCCTTCATCGTAGACGGCGTTCTTAGTTTGTGCGACGACGCGTTAACGCCACGCCAGCGCCCGTCAGTGCGCCTACAATCCCCCACATGATCATCAGGAATGCACGACGCGGACTATCGCGTTTTACAGGTTCTTCAGGCGTTCGCAAATAACGATAGGTCTGAAAACGCGGGTCCAGAGAGGGACCGACATTAAGCGTATTGAGCATCGCGCGATTTTGATCGTAATCGAGGTCAAACATCAGGCCCGACGGCCTGGAGGTTTTCCAGGCGCGCCTGCAGCATAGGGCGACCAAGAAGGAACATTTCAGAATCAGGCAGTTCATCAGCCGGCACGTCCGTCTCACTACGGGAAATATTGTGCTGTTCCGCAATTTTCAGCGCCTGCTCAATATTGTGCACGGCGACGGTTGAAAATCGCTTTCGCCACCTCTTCCTGACGTTTCACCTGGGCTTTCATCTGGATGGTACGGGCCGCCCAGGCCCCTTTAAGCTCTTCGTTAAGATGGCTTGCGGCACGCTGGCTGGCAAACGCGACGTACTGACGCAACAGGTTGTTGGCATCCGGCGCGGTTTCTGCAATCAGCTTGACGCTGTCATTCACGTTACGCAGCGCGTCGCCCGGCATAAACTGAATGTTGTTAATCAGATCGTCCAGCAGGGCGGCATCGGCTTTGGTGTTATCAACCCGACGCTGCTTGTAGTAATCCGTCTGGGACCAGAAGTCGCGACGCGTATCCCACGAAGCCAGTTGCATCACAAACTCTTTGTAGGCCTCATCCATAACGGAAACCTGATCTGGCGTGGCAAGGTTGGCTTTGATATCCAGGTTTCGCAGGAATTGCTGCTGGGAATAGTATCCCCCAAGCATGTTAACCGTTGGTTTGTCCGTGATTGCCGTGGCGCTCCATTCCTGTTTTGCAAAGAACGTATAGGCCAGCGCTAACAGTGCAAATCCCAGCGCGATCCCCGCAATCCAAAGTTTGCCTGCCCATAACACGCGAAACAAACCCCGAATATCCAGTTCATTCTCAGTTACCACTGATTTCGCTCCCGCCAACGGTTGAGTCATCATAGTCCCGGTTTTACTTAGTTAATGTTGAGTTTTGGCCACTGTTACGACGCATCCTGCGTTTAATACGTTTAATGAACCGCGCCACTTTCCATGCGCGCTTAATGCAGTAGCCGTACAGGAAAAATGCCAGCAAGAATAATGCCAACATAACCCATTCAGGAATAAAATGAGGATACTCCGCCAGCGACGCCAATCGCCGGCCAGAATAGCGGCGGCCAGCGTAATCAGCACAAATGCCTGACGGGAAGTGAAACCCGCCCGCATGATGAGGTGATGAATATGCTGACGGTCGGGTGAGAAAGGACTCATCCCTTTGCGCAGACGGCGATACATAATCGCCACCATATCCATTAACGGGATAGCAATAATCCACAACGCGGTAACCGGGCTTATCGGGTGGGTCTTACCCTGAGTCGTTTCCAGCAAAATCCAGATGACGGTAAAACCAATCAGCGTACTGCCCGCATCACCCATAAAGACTTTATAGCGGCGGCCCAGCAGCCCGAGGTTTAGCAGGATATAAGGCAGAATGGCGGCAATCATGGCGAAGCACCACATCGCCAGGCTGTACTGGCCATCAAACCATAAAATAATACCGATCGCGGCAAACGAGACGCAGGAAAGGCCCCCGAGCAGGCCATCAATGCCGTCCACCATGTTGAATGCGTTGATTGCCGCCCAGACGGCAAACAGCGTCAGCAAGATAGCCAAACGGCCCCAGCACCATCTCCCACGAGCCAAAGATATAGCCGAGGCTGCTCAGGTAGAGATTACCGGCCCACATCATTACAACAGCAATCACCGTCTGAATAGCGGCGCGAATTTTAACGCTGATATCGAAACGATCGTCAAGCGCCCCGACAAACGCCAGCACGCCTGCGCAGGCAAGATAAAGACCAACGTGGGGAATGTAGTAGTCTGTGATGCTGAAAGTGAAGCAAATCCCGGCGTAAACTGAAATACCACCGACCAAAGGGATAAGTCCCTGATGGCGTTTACGGAAGTTAGGTTTATCCACCAACCCCACGTATTTCGCCACCTTACGCGCAATGAACAGAAAACAGGTTGGTGAATAAGAAAATACTGAATAATTCAGTAAACGCAGTGAATAAATTCACAATGGATGCTCTCAACAAATGTTAATCCCGGCAGTATAACCACGATGCTACACTCCATAAAAGGAGAATGCAGGTCAATCACAGGCGTTATTGTTTGCTTTTCAGCCAAATGGAAGGTTTTGACCTTCGAAACGCCATCCAGCCGTCGCCAGTGTTGGACAATACCTGTCCTGGTGCATATAGCGTATAGTCCATAAATGAAAAACGCCACGTAAAAACGTGGCGTTTGCTGGCTTTATTTGCATTACGAGCGTTTCATCATGTCGAAGAAATCGTCGTTGGTTTTGGTCATCGCCAGTTTGTTAATGAGGAACTCCATCGCGTCAATTTCACCCATTGGATGGATGATTTTGCGCAGGATCCACATTTTCTGCAGCTCTTCCTGAGTGGTGAGCAGCTCTTCTTTACGGGTACCGGAACGGTTGTAGTCGATAGCCGGGAAGACGCGTTTTTCAGCGATTTTACGAGAGAGGTGCAGTTCCATGTTGCCTGTACCTTTAAACTCTTCGTAAATCACTTCGTCCATCTTCGAACCGGTATCGATCAGCGCCGTCGCGATGATGGTCAGGCTGCCGCCCTCTTCCACGTTACGTGCGGCACCGAAGAAGCGCTTCGGACGATGCAGGGCGTTAGCATCCACACCACCGGTCAGCACTTTACCGGACGCCGGCACCACGGTGTTGTAGGCACGCGCCAGACGGGTGATGGAGTCGAGCAGGATGATCACGTCTTTCTTGTGCTCAACCAGGCGTTTCGCCTTCTCAATAACCATTTCCGCTACCTGAACATGGCGAGATGCCGGTTCGTCGAAGGTAGAAGCAACCACTTCACCTTTAACCAGACGCTGCATCTCGGTCACTTCTTCCGGACGTTCGTCAATCAGCAGCACCATCAGCACGCAGTCTGGGTGGTTATAGGCGATGCTCTGCGCGATGTTCTGCAGCAGCATGGTTTTACCCGCTTTCGGCGGCGCCACAATCAGACCACGCTGGCCGCGACCAATAGGCGATGCCAGATCCAGAACGCGCGCGGTTAAGTCTTCGGTCGAACCGTTACCACGCTCCATACGCAGGCGAGAGTTCGCGTGCAGCGGCGTTAAGTTCTCGAAGAGGATCTTATTACGCGCGTTTTCCGGCTTGTCGAAGTTAACTTCGTTGACTTTCAACAGCGCAAAGTAGCGTTCACCCTCTTTAGGAGGACGAATCTTACCTGAAATGGTGTCACCAGTGCGGAGGTTGAAACGGCGGATTTGGCTGGGGGATACGTAGATGTCGTCAGGGCCGGCGAGGTAGGAGCTGTCTGCAGAGCGGAGGAAACCAAATCCGTCCTGCAATATCTCCAGCACACCGTCGCCAAAGATATCTTCGCCACTCTTCGCGTGCTGCTTCAGGATGGCGAAAATGATGTCCTGCTTGCGCATACGGGCCAGGTTTTCCAGCCCCATATTTTCGCCGAGAGTGATCAGCTCAGAAACCGGCGTATTCTTTAATTCGGTAAGATTCATAATGGTGTGGGTTCTTAAACTCGGGGTGATTCTCGAACTTAATGTTGTGAATGGTATGGCAGGGTCATCCATGCCTGTTTAGCGGCCATCAACTCATGTCTGTTCGGTGTCTGGTCACAGGGAAAGAACGCAGAACTGAAACGACAAGACGGATTGAGTGACAAGCCCGGAATCTGGTCACTTCCGTCGCGGCGATATTGCTACAGCGGGAAGTATCGGGTAAAACAAGATTCAAACAACAAGATATGTTTAAAACGAAGTCAAAGCTAACTTAGCACGACTGAAGCCGGGCGTCCAGCGTTCCAAAATCAATTAGCCGGGACGACTGCGCACGCCGGCGGAGAAACCTTACGCCAGGTTAGCGTCCAGGAACTCTTTCAGTTGACCTTTGGACAGCGCGCCCACTTTGGTCGCCGCCACTTCGCCGTTTTTGAACAGCAGCAGGGTCGGGATGCCACGGATACCGTATTTTGGCGCGGTGCCCGGGTTCTGGTCGATGTTCAGCTTGGCAACGGTCAGTTTGCCCTCGTACTCGTCGGCGATCTCATCCAGAATCGGGGCGATCATTTTGCAAGGACCACACCATTCAGCCCAGAAATCGACGAGGATCAGCCCGTCAGCCTTAAGTACGTCCGTGTCAAAACTGTCGTCAGTCAGGTGAATAATTTTATCGCTCATATATAACTCCACAGGAATAAGCCTGGTACGTTGGTGTAGCATCAACCAACGACGTGTTGATGTCGCATTAACCAACTAAAGGTTGACTTTATTTCACCGGATACGCTTTCGTAAAGCAATAGTAAGCTGATATTCTACCACACTATGAGCAAAACACATTTAACAGAACAGAAGTTTTCCGACTTCGCCCTGCACCCGAAGGTGATTGAAGCCCTTGAAAATAAAGGGTTTCATAACTGCACGCCCATTCAGGCCCTCGCGCTGCCGCTGACGCTGGCCGGCCGCGATGTTGCCGGGCAGGCGCAAACCGGTACCGGCAAAACGATGGCGTTTTTAACGTCAACGTTTCATTATTTACTCTCTCACCCAGCGATTGCAGACCGCAAAGTTAACCAGCCGCGCGCGCTAATTATGGCCCCGACGCGAGAACTGGCGGTACAGATCCACGCCGATGCTGAACCGCTGGCGCAGGCTACCGGCCTGAAACTGGGCCTGGCCTATGGCGGCGACGGCTACGATAAACAGCTGAAAGTGCTGGAAAGCGGCGTGGATATCCTGATCGGCACCACCGGCCGTCTTATCGATTACGCCAAACAGAACCACATTAACCTCGGCGCAATCCAGGTCGTGGTGCTGGATGAAGCCGATCGCATGTACGATCTGGGCTTCATTAAAGACATCCGCTGGCTGTTCCGCCGTATGCCTCCGGCCAATCAGCGCCTGAATATGCTGTTCTCCGCCACCCTCTCCTACCGCGTACGCGAACTGGCGTTCGAACAGATGAACAACGCCGAATACGTTGAAGTGGAACCGGAGCAGAAAACCGGCCACCGCATTAAAGAAGAGCTCTTCTATCCTTCCAATGAAGAGAAAATGCGCCTGCTGCAAACGCTGATTGAAGAAGAGTGGCCGGATCGCGCCATTATCTTCGCGAACACCAAACACCGCTGTGAAGACATCTGGGGCCATCTGGCTGCCGACGGTCACCGTGTTGGCCTGCTGACCGGCGACGTGGCGCAGAAAAAACGCCTGCGTATTCTCGAAGAATTCACCCGTGGCGATCTCGATATTCTGGTCGCCACCGACGTGGCGGCGCGCGGTCTGCACATCCCAGCCGTCACGCACGTCTTTAACTACGATCTGCCAGACGACTGCGAAGACTACGTACACCGCATCGGCCGTACCGGTCGTGCGGGCGCCAGCGGTCACTCGATCAGCCTTGCGTGTGAAGAGTATGCGCTGAACCTTCCGGCCATTGAGACCTATATCGGTCACTCTATTCCGCAGAGCAAATACAATCCGGAAGCGCTGTTAAGCGAACTGCCGCCGCCTAAGCGTCTAACCCGCCCACGCTCCGGCAATGGTCCGCGTCGTTCAGGCGGCGCACCGCGTAATCGTCGTCGTTCAGGTTAAGAAAATATGCTCAGCTCCACCTCGCTTTATGCGGCAATTGATCTCGGTTCGAACAGTTTTCATATGCTGGTTGTGCGCGAGGTGGCGGGAAGCATTCAAACGCTGACGCGCATCAAGCGCAAGGTCCGCCTCGCGGCGGGCCTGAGCAGCGATAATCACCTCTCCCCTGAAGCCATGGAACGTGGCTGGCAGTGCCTGCGACTGTTTGCCGAGCGTCTGCAGGATATCCCGCACGCCCAAATCCGCGTCGTCGCCACCGCCACGCTCCGCCTGGCGGTTAACGCCGAGGATTTTCTTGCCAGAGCGCAGGAAATTCTCGGTTGCCCGGTGCAGGTTATCAGCGGTGAAGAAGAAGCGCGCCTGATTTATCAGGGTGTTGCGCACACCACCGGCGGTGCCGATCGGCGCCTGGTGGTGGATATCGGCGGTGCCAGTACCGAGCTGGTGACCGGCACCGGCGCGCAGGCCACGTCGCTGTTCAGCCTGTCGATGGGCTGCGTGACCTGGCTTGAGCGCTACTTTACCGATCGCAATCTGGGTAAAGAGAACTTCGACGAGGCAGAAAATGCCGCGCGCGAAGTGTTACGCCCGGTCGCCGATGAGCTGCGCCAGCACGGCTGGAAAGTCTGCGTGGGCGCGTCCGGCACCGTGCAGGCCCTGCAGGAAATCATGATGGCGCAGGGAATGGATGAGCGGATTACGCTTGCCAAACTTCAGCAGCTGAAACAGCGCGCCATTCAGTGCGGACGGCTGGAAGAGCTGGAGATTGAAGGCCTGACGCTGGAGCGCGCGCTGGTCTTCCCGAGCGGGCTGGCCATTCTGATCGCTATTTTCACCGAGCTGAACATCCAGCGTATGACGCTGGCCGGCGGCGCGCTGCGTGAAGGTCTGGTCTACGGCATGCTGCATCTGTCGGTCGATCAGGATATCCGCAGCCGTACCCTGCGCAACGTGCAGCGTCGTTTTCTGGTTGATATCGATCAGGCAGGACGCGTATCGCAGCTGGCGTCACGCTTCGCCGATCAGGTCGCTAACGTCTGGGATCTTGATCCCAACTGAGCCGCGATTTACTGCTGAGCGCCTGCGCGCTCCATGAAGTGGGGCTGAGCATTGATTTTAAGCAGGCACCGCTGCATGCAGCGTATCTGGTGCGCAACCTGGATTTACCGGGCTTTACGCCCGCGCAGAAAAAACTGCTGGCAACGCTGCTGCTGAACCAGACCAACGCCGTCGATCTCTCCTCTTTGCATCAGCAAAACGCCGTACCGCCGCGCGTGGCCGAACATCTGTGCCGCCTGCTGCGTCTGGCGATCCTGTTTGCCAGCCGCCGCCGCGATGATTTGCTGCCCGCCATTAATCGTCAGCGCGCCAAGGACGAAAAACTGTCGCTGACGCTGCCGGAGAACTGGATTGAACGTCACCCGCTTGGGGCCGAGATGATCGAGCAGGAGTGCCAGTGGCAGAGCTATGTGCACTGGGTGCTGGAAGTGAAGTAATCGCGTAACATTGCCCGGTATCCTTCGCCCCGGCCTATTTTATCTTCTCTTTGGCTTTTGCCAGCATGGCGCGAATGTTTGCCACGTTGGCCTGCCCCTTGTGCATCCGCTCTTCCGCGGTAATCACTTTGCGCTCCTGCTCCCAGATCAGGTCATCCTGCGGCAGTTCCAGCAGGAAACGGCTCGGCTCCGGGCGCACCAGTTCGCCATACTGACGGCGCTCTTTACACAGGGTGAACGTCAGCTCTTTCTGCGCGCGGGTGATCCCCACGTAGGCCAGGCGGCGCTCCTCGTCGACGTTGTCTTCATCGATGCTGCTCTGATGCGGCAACAACCCCTCTTCCATACCCACCAGATAGACATACGGGAACTCCAGCCCTTTGGACGCGTGCAGCGTCATCAGCTGTACCTGATCGGCCTCTTCTTCGCTCTCACCGCGCTCCATCATGTCGCGCAGGGTAAAGCGGGTGACCACCTGCGTCAGGGTCATCGGCTCGTCGAGTTCGGTGCCTTCCAGCATTTCGGTCATCCAGCTGAAGAGCGGGTTAACGTTCTTCATGCGCATTTCGGCGGCTTTCGGGCTGGCCGAGGTTTCAAACAGCCAGGACTCATAGTCGATGCCGTGAATCAGATCGCGCACCGCCGCCACCGGCTCACGCTCCGCCAGACGCTGCACTTCGCCGAGCCAGTGGGTGAAGCGCGTTAACGAATCATAGCCGCGACCGGTTAACGTCTGGCTCAGCCCCATGTCGAAGCTGGCGGTAAACAGGCTTTTGTTGCGCGTCATCGCCCACTCGCCGAGCTTTTGCAGCGTCGCCGGGCCAATCTCGCGCTTTGGCGTATTCACAATGCGCAGAAACGCGCTGTCGTCATCCGGGTTGGTGAGCACGCGCAGATAGGCCAGCAGGTCTTTGATTTCTGGCCGCGAGAAGAACGACGTGCCGCCCGAGATTTTGTACGGGATGCGGTTCTGCATCAGCATCTTTTCAAAGACGCGCGACTGGTGGTTGCCGCGATAGAGGATCGCGTAATCCTTGTATTCGGTTTTGTTGACGAAGTGATGGGCGATCAGCTCGCCCGTGACGCGCTCCGCTTCATGATCTTCGTTGTTGGCGCTGAGCACTTTCAGCTCCGTCCCGTAGCCCAGCTCGGAGAAGAGACGCTTTTCAAACACGTGCGGGTTATTGGCAATCAGGATGTTTGCCGCCTTCAGGATACGCCCGGAGGAGCGGTAGTTTTGCTCCAGCTTAATCACCTGCAGCGCCGGAAAATCTTTGCTCAGCAGCACCAGGTTTTGCGGACGCGCGCCGCGCCAGGAGTAAATCGACTGGTCGTCATCGCCCACCACGGTAAAACGCGCGCGCTGCCCCACCAGCAGCTTCACCAGCTCGTACTGGCTGGTGTTGGTGTCCTGATACTCATCCACCAGCAGGTAGCGGATTTTGTTCTGCCAGCGCTCGCGCACCTCTTCATTGCGCTGCAGCAGCAGCGTCGGCAGCAGGATCAGGTCGTCGAAGTCCAGCACGTTGCACGCTTTCATATGCGCTATCGTACAGACCATAGCAGTGGGCAAAGATCCGATCCCGCTCGCCTTTGCCGGTCGCCGCGGCCTGGGCCGGCGTCAGCAGATCGTTTTTCCAGTTCGAGATCGTCGAGATCAGCTGCTGCAACAGCACTTTGTCATCTTCGATCAGCCCCTCGGTGAGCTCTTTCAGCAGCGCCACCTGATCGGTGTCATCAAAGAGCGAGAAGTTGGACTTCATTCCCAGCGCCGCATACTCGCGCTTGATGATATCCAGCCCCAGCGTGTGGAAGGTGGAGATCATCAGGCCGCGCGCCTCTTTGCGCCCCAGCGTCTGCGCCGACACGCTCTTTCATCTCGCGCGCCGCTTTGTTGGTAAAGGTCACCGCCGCGATGTGCCGCGCCTGATAGCCACAGCCGCGGATCAGGTGGGCGATTTTGTTGGTGATCACGCGGGTTTTACCGGATCCCGCCCCCGCCAGCACCAGGCAGGGTCCGGTGACGAATTCGACGGCTTGTTGTTGTCCGGGGTTTAAACGCATAAAAAGATCACTCAATGGAAAACGGGAGGGAGAAAACGTACACCACGTCATTCAGACTACATCAAGGCAGCAAAGCTAAATCCTCAGGAGCTTACAGAAGTAAGTTACCAGGTGAGCAGACGCAGCCAAAAGAGATCGAAGTGTATAACAGCGTGGTAGTATAGCCAGCGTAAACTCTCACACCATCAAGGCACGATCATGGCAAAAACAGCAGCAGCACTGCATATTCTTGTTAAAGAAGAGAAACTGGCTCTGGATCTTCTGGAGCAGATCAAAAACGGCGCCGACTTCGGCAAACTGGCGAAGAAGCACTCTATCTGCCCGTCAGGCAAACGCGGCGGCGATCTGGGTGAATTCCGCCAGGGTCAGATGGTACCGGCGTTCGATAAAGTGGTGTTCTCCTGCCCGGTGCTGGAGCCAACCGGCCCGCTGCATACGCAGTTCGGCTATCACATCATTAAAGTGCTGTATCGCAACTAATAAAAAGCCCGGTGGCGGCTAACGCGTACCGGGCTTATGTTCGTTACTGCTTTCCATTACCTATGGATTTCGGCTTACGGGAAAGTACATCCCCGGAAGTATAGAAAACTATATAACCGGTGTGTACGAACGCCGCCAACGCATCCATAGGTCGACGACGGGGAATTAACCCGCTACCGCGATACGCTTCATATCGGTCATGTAGCCACGCAGTTTGTGGCCCACTTTCTCGATCGGGTGGCTGCGAATCGCTTCGTTCACATCACGCAGCTGCGCGTTGTCCACCGCACCTTCCGCAATCGCTTTGCCCAGATCGCCCGTCTGCAGAGTGGTCATAAACTCTTTCAGCAGCGGTACGCAGGCGTAAGAGAACAGGTAGTTACCGTATTCTGCGGTATCGGAGATCACCACGTTCATTTCGTACAGACGCTTACGGGCGATGGTGTTCGCAATCAGCGGCAGCTCGTGCAGCGATTCGTAGTAAGCAGACTCTTCGATGATGCCGGAATCCACCATGGTTTCGAACGCCAGCTCAACGCCCGCTTTCACCATCGCGATCATCAGCACGCCTTTATCGAAGTACTCCTGCTCGCCGATTTTGCCTTCAAACTGCGGCGCGGTTTCGAACGCGGTTTTACCGGTCTCTTCACGCCAGGTCAGCAGTTTTTTATCGTCGTTCGCCCAGTCAGCCATCATGCCGGAAGAGAATTCGCCGGAGATGATGTCATCCATGTGTTTCTGGAACAGCGGCGCCATGATGGTTTTCAGCTGTTCAGACAGCGCGTAAGCACGCAGTTTTGCCGGGTTGGACAGACGGTCCATCATCAGCGTAATACCGCCCTGCTTCAGCGCTTCGGTGATGGTTTCCCAGCCGAACTGAATCAGTTTTTCGGCGTAAGCCGGGTCGGTACCCTCTTCCACCAGCTTGTCGAAGCACAGCAGAGAACCGGCCTGCAGCATGCCGCACAGAATGGTCTGCTCGCCCATCAGGTCAGATTTCACTTCGGCAACGAAGGAGGATTCCAGCACGCCCGCACGGTGGCCGCCGGTCGCCGCTGCCCATGCTTTGGCAATCGCCATGCCTTCGCCTTTCGGATCGTTTTCCGGGTGAACCGCGATCAGCGTCGGCACGCCGAAACCACGCTTGTACTCTTCACGCACTTCGGTACCCGGGCACTTCGGTGCCACCATCACCACGGTGATGTCTTTACGGATCTGCTCGCCCACTTCAACGATGTTGAAGCCGTGGGAGTAACCCAGCGCGGCGCCGTCTTTCATCAGCGGCTGTACGGAACGCACAACGTCAGAGTGCTGCTTGTCCGGCGTCAGGTTAACCACCAGATCCGCCTGCGGGATCAGCTCTTCGTAGGTACCCACTTTGAAGCCGTTTTCGGTCGCTTTACGCCAGGAAGCGCGCTTCTCGGCAATCGCTTCTTTGCGCAGGGCGTAGGAGATATCCAGACCGGAGTCACGCATGTTCAGGCCCTGGTTCAGCCCCTGTGCGCCACAGCCGACGATGACCACTTTTTTACCCTGAAGGTAGCTTGCGCCATCGGCAAATTCGTCGCGCGCCATGAAGCGGCATTTGCCCAGCTGCGCCAGCTGCTGGCGCAAGTTCAGTGTATTAAAGTAGTTAGCCATGGGTGATACCTCGTGATGTTGTGTTGTCTTATTGTTCGGTTCGCTGTTTCAGCGAGAATGTACCCACAATACAACAGGAAATTTATTGCGGAAATTGATATATTCACAACGTCACATTGCAATTTTTGCAATGTAAAAAGAGGGAGTGTCATCAGTGGATTTACGCGATCTGAAAATGTTCCTGCACCTGGCGGAAAGCCGCCATTTTGGCCGCAGCGCGCGGGCGATGCACGTCAGCCCCTCCACGCTTTCACGCCAGATCCAGCGCCTGGAGGAAGACCTTGGCCAGCCGCTGTTCGTGCGCGATAACCGCACCGTCACCCTCACGGAAGCGGGCGAAGAGCTGCGCATTTTTGCCCAGCAGACGCTGTTGCAGTACCAGCAGCTGCGGCACTCGATTGACCAGCAGGGGCCGTCACTTTCCGGCGAGCTGCATATTTTCTGCTCCGTCACCGCCGCCTACAGCCATCTGCCGCCCATCCTTGACCGCTTCCGCGCGGCGCATCCGTCAGTTGAAATTAAGCTCACCACCGGCGACGCCGCCGACGCAATGGAAAAAGTGGTGACGGGCGAAGCGGATCTCGCCATTGCCGGGAAGCCGGAAACCCTGCCGGGCGCGGTAGCGTTCTCGATGCTGGAGAATCTGGCGGTGGTGCTGATTGCCCCGGCGCTGCCCTGCCCGGTGCGTAACCAGGTGTCGGTGGAAAAACCGGACTGGTCGACGGTGCCGTTTATCATGGCCGATCAGGGGCCGGTGCGACGTCGCATTGAGCTGTGGTTCCGCCGCCAGAAAATCAGCAACCCGTCGATTTACGCCACCGTCAGCGGTCATGAGGCGATGGTGTCGATGGTGGCGCTCGGCTGCGGCGTGGCGCTACTGCCGGAAGTGGTGCTGGAAAACAGCCCGGAACCGGTGCGCAATCGCGTGATGATTCTGGAACGCAGCGACGAGAAGACGCCGTTTGAGCTTGGTGTATGCGCACAAAAAAAGCGGCTGCATGAGCCGCTTATTGATGCGTTCTGGACGATATTGCCGAACCACTGAACCCGGGTGGCGCTACGCTTACCCGGCCTACGCGCAGCTCTACCACTAGCCTGCCAGGAAGAAGCGGAACGCCGGGTTATGGGTTTCGTCGTGACACTCATAGCCCAGCTCGTTCAGCCGCGTTTCGAAATCCGGCTCGTGCTCGCCCAGTTCAAACGCCGCCAGCACGCGGCCGTAGTCGGTGCCGTGGCTGCGGTAGTGGAACAGCGAGATGTTCCAGTGCGTGCCCAGCGTGTGCAGGAACTTCAGCAGCGCGCCCGGCGATTCCGGGAACTCGAAGCTGAACAGACGTTCCTGCAGCGGCTTCGACGGACGCCCACCGACCATGTAGCGCACGTGCAGCTTCGCCATCTCATCGTCGGAGAGATCGACCACGCTGTAGCCGCCCTCATGCAGCAGGTTGAGGATCTCTTTGCGCTCCTCCAGGCCGCGGCTCAGACGCACGCCGACAAAAATGCAGGCATCTTTGGCATCGGCAAAACGGTAGTTAAACTCGGTCACCGAACGACCGCCCAGCAGCTGGCAGAACTTCAGGAAGCTGCCCTTCTCTTCCGGAATGGTCACCGCCAGCAGCGCTTCGCGCTGTTCGCCCAGCTCGCAGCGTTCGGAAACGTAGCGCAGGCCGTGGAAGTTCACGTTGGCACCGGAAAGCACGTGCGCCAGACGCTCGCCGCGAATGTTGTGCTGGGCGATGTATTTCTTCATCCCCGCCAGCGCCAGCGCGCCGGACGGTTCCGCCACCGCACGCACGTCTTCGAACAGATCTTTCATCGCCGCGCAGATGGCATCGCTATCCACCGTGACGATATCGTCGAGATATTCCCGGCACAGGCGGAAGGTTTCGTCGCCAATACGCTTCACCGCCACGCCCTCGGCAAACAGCCCGACGCGCGGCAGATCGACCGGATGCCCGGCATCCAGCGCCGCTTTCAGGCAGGCGGAGTCTTCCGCTTCGACGGCAATGACTTTGATCTGCGGCATCAGCTGTTTGATCAGCACCGCCACGCCTGCGGCCAGGCCGCCGCCGCCCACCGGGACAAAGACCCGGTCGAGATGGGCATCCTGCTGCAGCAGCTCCAGCGCCAGCGTGCCCTGCCCGGCAATCACCATCGGGTGGTCGAACGGCGGCACCAAGGTGAACCCCTGCTGCTGCGCCAGCTCAATCGCTTTGGCTTTGGCTTCGTCGAAGTTGGCGCCGTGGAGCAACACTTCGCCGCCGAAACCGCGCACCGCATCGACTTTGATGTCCGCGGTAGCCACCGGCATCACGATCAGCGCTTTGAGGCCCAGGCGCGCAGACGAGAACGCCACGCCCTGCGCGTGGTTGCCGGCCGAAGCGGTAATCACGCCGCGCGCTTTCTGCTCGTCGGTCAGCCCGGCCATCATCGCGTAGGCGCCGCGCAGCTTGAAGCTGTGCACCGGCTGGCGGTCTTCGCGCTTCACCAGAATGACGTTGTCGAGGCGCGAAGAGAGTTTTTCCATTTTCTGCAGCGGCGTGACCTGCGCCGCTTCATAGACCGGCGCGCGCAGCACCGCCCTCAGGTATTCCGCCCCCTCGGGGGCGGCGGATAGGGGTTGCGACTCGGCCATCATTAGCCCCCAAGTTTGGATTTATCGCGCACCGCGCCCTTGTCTGCACTGGTGGCAAGGCTCGCGTAGGCGCGCAGGGCGAAGGAGACCTCACGCTGGCGGTCTTTCGGCGTCCAGGCTTTGTCGCCGCGCGCTTCCTGCGCTTCACGACGGGCCGCGATCTCCTGATCGCTCAGCTTCAGCTGAATGCCGCGATTCGGAATGTCGATTTCGATCAGGTCGCCATCTTCGATGATGGCGATGTTGCCGCCGCTGGCCGCTTCCGGCGAAACGTGGCCGATGGAGAGGCCGGAGGTGCCGCCGGAGAAACGCCCGTCGGTGATCAGCGCGCAGGCTTTACCCAGGCCCATCGATTTCAGGAAGGTGGTCGGGTAGAGCATCTCCTGCATGCCCGGCCCGCCTTTCGGCCCTTCGTAGCGGATGACCACCACGTCGCCTGCCACCACTTTGCCGCCGAGGATGGCTTCTACCGCTTCATCCTGGCTTTCGTACACTTTCGCCGGACCGGTGAATTTCAGGATGCTGTCGTCCACGCCTGCGGTTTTCACGATGCAGCCGTTTTCCGCAAAGTTGCCGTACAGCACGGCCAGGCCGCCGTCTTTGCTGTAGGCATGTTCCAGCGAGCGGATGCAGCCTTCGGCGCGGTCGTCGTCCAGGGTGTCCCAGCGGCAATCCTGCGAGAACGCCTGGGTGGTGCGAATACCGGCCGGGCCGGCGCGGAACATCTTTTTCACCGCTTCGTCTTTGGTCAGCATGACGTCGTACTGGTCCAGCGATTGCGGCAGCGTCAGGCCGAGCACGTTTTTCACGTCACGGTTCAGCAGGCCGGCGCGATCCAGCTCGCCCAGGATACCGATTACGCCACCGGCACGGTGCACGTCTTCCATGTGGTACTTCTGCGTACTCGGCGCGACCTTGCACAGCTGCGGCACTTTGCGGGACAGCTGGTCGATGTCGCTCATGGTGAAGTCGATTTCGGCTTCCTGCGCGGCGGCCAGCAGGTGCAGAACGGTGTTGGTCGAACCGCCCATGGCGATGTCCAGCGTCATGGCGTTCTCGAACGCCGCTTTGCTGGCGATGTTGCGCGGCAGCGCGGACGCGTCGTCCTGCTCGTAGTAGCGTTTGGTCAGCTCAACGATGCGCTTGCCGGCGTTGAGGAACAGCTGCTTGCGGTCGGCGTGGGTCGCCAGCAGCGAGCCGTTGCCCGGCTGCGACAGGCCCAGCGCTTCGGTCAGGCAGTTCATCGAGTTGGCGGTGAACATGCCGGAACAGGAGCCGCAGGTCGGGCAGGCGGAGCGTTCCACCTGATCGCTCTGGTCGTCAGAGACTTTCGGGTCCGCACCCTGAATCATCGCATCGACCAGGTCCAGCTTGATGATCTGGTTGGAGAGCTTGGTCTTCCCGGCTTCCATCGGGCCGCCGGAGACGAAGATCACCGGAATGTTCAGGCGCAGGGAGGCCATCAGCATCCCCGGGGTGATTTTGTCGCAGTTGGAGATGCAGACCATCGCATCGGCGCAGTGGGCGTTAACCATGTACTCAACCGAGTCGGCGATCAGCTCGCGCGACGGCAGTGAATAGAGCATGCCCCCGTGGCCCATCGCGATACCGTCATCCACCGCAATGGTGTTGAACTCTTTCGCCACGCCGCCGGAGGCCTCGATTTGCTCGGCAACCAGCTTACCCAGATCGCGCAGGTGCACATGGCCCGGTACGAACTGGGTGAAGGAGTTCACCACGGCGATAATTGGCTTGCCGAAATCGGCGTCGGTCATTCCGGTGGCGCGCCACAGTGCGCGGGCACCCGCCATATTACGGCCGTGGGTGGTGGTGGCTGAACGATACTTAGGCATGCTTTATTTACTCCCGTCTGACTATTTAATGGGACGGTGCGTGCCGTCCCAAATTTATGCTTAGTGATTAACCTGATCCAACCAGCCGTATTTATCTTCTGTCTCGCCGGTGAAGAGGCCAAAGAACGCTTGCTGAATGCGTTTGGTGACCGGGCCACAGCGGCCTTCGCCCACCTGGATACCGTCTACGCTGCGTACCGGCGTGATTTCAGCCGCGGTACCGGACATAAAGACTTCATCGGCCAGATACAGGGATTCGCGGGACAGCACCTGCTCGCGCACTTCGATACCCAGGTCTTTCGCCAGCTTGATGATGGCGTCACGGGTGATGCCCGGCAGCGCGGACGAGGTGAACGGCGGCGTGAACAGGATGCCGTCTTTCACTTCAAACAGGTTTTCGCCCGCACCTTCGGAGATGTAGCCGTTCACATCGAGCGCGATACCTTCCTGATAGCCGTGACGGCGCGCTTCGCTGCCGACCAGCAGGGAGGAGAGGTAGTTACCGCCGGCTTTCGCGGCGGTCGGGATGGTGTTTGGCGCAACGCGGTTCCAGGAAGAGACCATTGCGTCGATCCCCTGCTCCAGGGCTTCTGCGCCCAGGTAAGCGCCCCACGGGAACGCGGCGATGATCACATCCGTGGTGTAGCCCGCTGGCGGGTTCACGCCCATACCGACGTCGCCCACGAAGACCAGCGGACGAATATAGGCGCTGGTCAGGTTGTTCTTGCGGATCACGTCGCGGCAGGCTTCCATCAGCTCATCAACGCTTTGAGAAACCGGGAAACGGTAAATTTTGGCTGAGTCATGCAGACGCTGCATGTGTTCGCGATGGCGGAACACCACCGGCCCTTTGTGCGAGTCGTAGCAGCGGATGCCTTCAAACACGGAGGTGCCGTAGTGCAGCGCGTGGGACATCACGTGGACCTTCGCGTCCTCCCAGCGAACCATCTCACCGTTGAACCAAATGTAATCAGCTTTTTTTGTCGTCATTTTTTCGTCCTGTCGCGCTTAAGCGCGGATTTGTTGTGATGTGGTTGTGCTCTGGCAGATGGCAACATGGGCAACGTCTACCAGCTTTGATAACTGACTAAACAGTAAGTCGACCGGCCGCGGGCTGGCAACGGTTAATTCGATACTGATGTTCTGCGCGTCGGTGGCCGTCTCCATATTCATAGAGCAAATCTGAAAACCACGATGACGCACCACGCGCAAAACGCGCTCTAACGTTTCCGGGTTGAAGCGAGCCTGTACGGCGACCTGATGCTGCATCATGATAATTTCTCCATCATTTGTGAGTTACTGGCACCGGGCGGTACCAACGGCCAGACGTTCTCGAGTTCGTCGATTGAGACATGAAGCAGGTAAGGCCCTCGCGCTGGAAAGCATGGTGTCGAGCGCCGCTTCAACCTGATCTTTACGGGTGATGTGCTGGCCCGGGATGCCAAAGGCGCTGGCCAGCGTGAGGAAATCGGGGTTATCGGTCAGGGTCGTTTCGCTGTAACGCTCGTGGAAGAACAGCTGCTGCCACTGGCGAACCATCCCTAAACGCTGGTTGTCCAGCAAGACGATCTTCAGCGGCAACTGCTTGCGCTTAACGGTGCCCAGCTCCTGAACGTTCATCATGAAGGAGCCGTCACCGGAGATACAGATCACGGTATCGTTCGGGCGGGCAACCTGCGCGCCAACGGCGGCTGGCAGACCGAAGCCCATCGTGCCTAAGCCGCTGGAGGTGATGAAATTTTCCGGACGGGTGTAGGTCATGTGCTGCGCGGACCACATCTGGTGCTGGCCGACATCGGTGGTCACCACGCTGTTTGCCGGTTTACGGTCGGACAACTGCTTCAACAGCAGCGGCGCGTAGATGGCCTCGCCGGGGTGGTCGTAACGCCAGGCGTGCTCAGCGCGCATATCTGCGGTGTGCTGACGCCATGCGTTGATATCCAGCGGCTGCTGCAATGCCGGTAACAGCGCGTTGAGATCGCCCTGCAGCGCGACGTGCGCCTGACGCAGCTTGTTCATCTCCGCCGGGTCGATATCCATATGGATCACTTTGGCGTTCGGCGCAAAGGTATTCAGCTTGCCGGTCACGCGGTCGTCAAAACGGGCGCCGACGGCAATGAGCAGATCGCACGCCTGCACCGCCAGGTTTGCCGCTTTAGTGCCGTGCATCCCCAGCATGCCCAGGTAGTAGGGATAGTCTGCATCTACCGCACCCAACCCTTTCAGCGTGCAGGTGGCAGGCATCTGCGTTGCCGCAATAAATTCACGCAGGGCGGGAACGGCCTGCGCCATGCCTACGCCACCGCCGACGTACAGCATCGGCTGTTTCGCCTGCGCCAGCATCTGACGGGCCTCTTCAACTTCCGCATGCGGAAACGCGTCGTCGCCTTCGAACGGTGGAGAAGTGGGGCTCCAGATCGCCGACTCGCCAGCTGGATATCTTTCGGGATATCGACCAAAACCGGGCCAGGGCGGCCGGAGCTGGCGACATGGAACGCTTCAGCCATTACGCGCGGCAGCTCTTCCAGAGATTGAACGAGGAAGCTGTGTTTGGTGCAGGCCAGCGATAAACCCAGTACATCGACTTCCTGAAAAGCGTCGGTACCGATGAACGGAGACGCCACCTGCCCGGTGATGGCGACAACGGGAACGGAATCCAGCAGCGCATCAGCCAGGCCGGTGATCAGGTTGGTTGCGCCCGGGCCGGACGTCGCCATGCACACGCCGGTTTTACCCGTCGCGCGGGCATAACCAATGGCGGCCATCGCTGCGCCCTGCTCGTGTCGGCACAAGAGGTGTTCCACGCCGCCGTCATACAGTGCATCGTAAATCGGCATAATTGCGCCACCCGGATAACCGAATACTGTATCGACTCCCTGCGCGCGCAACGCATGTACTACCCACTGTGCCCCATTCATAGTTAGTTCCCCGCCATAAATCGGGAGAAACAGAATTTTGTGCTAGCACCTCATTCTCTGCTCCTCGTTTGCGTTTTTAAGTCATAAAAAAACCCCCGGACCTTTCGGTGCGGGGGTCTTAGTTCGTTAAGGCTTGATTTCTAAGCCTTTCCTCGTCCAAGTGCAGCCCCGCACGGTGGGATAATAATCACCACCACGCTAATCACGACCAGGCTAATCACTCGTAGAAGGGCTGTCATGTTTCAGTTCGTTCTTGCATCTTGTTCGAAGGAATACCTAAAGAGGTAACACAGATTTCAAACAAGACACAAGATTTATTTATGACGGATTTAGTGCCCTCGCTCACAAGAAAGCAAAAACTCATTGTTTTATATAACAAAAATAGCGCGTGAAAATATTTCACTGGTTTCCCAACGAAATCAATAGTGCGAGCGCTCTTCCAGCGCGATGAAAACAGTGTGAACTTGCAGCAAATTACCGGGAACTTACGCGTAAATGCTCGATATCGATAATGAAAGGTAAAATCAACGAACAGATAATAGCCATGGTAAGGAGGAACTGCAATGTCACTGTCAGTTGTTTATACGCGTGCGGCTCTCGGGGTTAAGGCAGCGCCATTGGTGACGGTCGAGGTGCATTTCAGCAATGGGCTGCCCGGACTCACGCTTGTCGGGTTACCTGAAACGACGGTTAAAGAGGCCAGGGATCGCGTACGCAGCGCAATAATAAATAGCGGTTATGCCTTCCCTGCGAAGAAGATCACCATCAACCTTGCTCCCGCCGATCTGCCTAAAGAAGGGGGACGATACGATTTACCCATCGCAATTGCCCTTCTCGCGGCCTCTGAGCAGCTTAACAGCACCGATGCTGAGGGACGTATGAGTTCGTTGGTGAACTCGCGCTTACAGGCGCGTTGCGTGGGGTCTCCGGCGCTATCTCTTGTGTCATGGAAGCAGTGAAAGCCAGCCGTCGCATCATTATTGCTCAGGAAAATGAAGCGGAGGCCAGCCTCGCTGAAACAGAAGATTGCCTCATCGCGGGCCATTTGCAGGAAGTTTGTGCCTGGCTGGAAGGAAAACACGCTCTCTTACCTCCATCCCCCTTTGAAGGTGTCCAGGTTAGAGGCGACAGTCCCGGAGGATCTCAGCGAGATTATGGGACAGGAGCAAGGGAAACGGGCGCTGGAGATTACGGCCGCAGGTGGACACAATCTTCTGTTGATTGGGCCGCCAGGTACCGGAAAAACCATGTTGGCCAGCAGGCTGGCGGGGATTATTGCCGCCGCTTAATAATCAGGAAGCGCTGGAAAGCGCCGCCATATGAGTGTATTCAACAGTAATAGCCTCATTCGCAAAAACAGTGGCGCCGACGGCCTTTCCGATCGCCTCATCACAGCGCTTCACTGACGGCGATGGTCGGCGGCGGGTCATTACCCGGGCCCGGAGAGATCTCGCTGGCGCACAATGGCGTTCTGTTTCTCGATGAGCTGCCCGAGTTTGAGCGCCGCGTGCTGGATGCGCTGCGGGAACCCATTGAATCCGGCGAGATACATATCTCACGCACGCGAGCCAAAATAAGCTATCCCGCGCGGTTTCAGCTGGTCGCGGCGATGAATCCCAGCCCGACGGGCCACTACCAGGGCAACCATAACCGCTGTACGCCGGAGCAGACGCTGCGCTATCTGGGAAAGTTATCCGGCCCGTTCCTCGACCGTTTCGATTTATCTCTCGAAATCCCGCTTCCTGCTCCCGGTTTGCTGAGCCAGACCCAGCAGAAAGGGGAATGCAGTGAGGCCGTACGGTCACGCGTTATTCAGGCTCATGCTCGTCAGCATCAACGGCAGAACAGGCTCAATGCGCGGCTGGATAATGCCGCGAAACAAAACAGTTCTGCTTGCTTGCAACAGTGAGGATGCCGAGTGGCTGGAGGAGACGTTGACGCGGCTTGGGCTTCTCCATACGTGCCTGGCAGCGTTTGCTGAAAGTGGCCAGAACCATTGCTGACGTGGAGGGATGGACTGACATTGAGAGGAAACACTTGCAGGAGGCGCTGAGCTATCGCGCTATCGATCGTTTGCTGCTGCATCTGCAGAAGTTGCTGGCATAAAAAAAGGGGCCGTAGCCCCTTCTTATCATCTTAATCATCAGACTCGGTGTAGTCTTCTGCGCCTTCCATCTGCGGCTTACCGCCAGACAGCGTATGGAAGCGCTTTGGACGCTTAATGCGTGCCATATACTTGATCCACACACGTTCCGCTTCAGACTGCGGCTCACGCTCACCACGGCAAACAGAAACAAACTGTTTTTCGTCTTCGGTTGCAGGTTCACGCTTACCCAGATCCAGCTCGTTAAAGGCATAACCATGGCGCTCAAGCAGTTGAGCTTCTTTGATGGTGAAATCGCCGTGACGAGAGAACCCGCGCGGATAATGTTTATTGTCGAAAAAACGATTAGTCGTCGTAAAGCTTTCCGCCATCCTACACGCTCCTAATTCTTTGGCCGAGCTATTTATGGCGCGGAGTATTAGTTACGCTTGACAGAGTGTAAAACAAAACATTTAAATCATAACGACAAATAATTTTGCGGAGAAAGATGTGGATACGGAATTGCTTAAAACTTTCCTGGAAGTGAGCAGAACACGCCACTTTGGGCGAGCAGCTGAAGCCCTTTACCTGACGCAGTCAGCAGTCAGTTTTCGTATTCGACAGCTGGAAAATCAACTGGGTGTGAATCTTTTTACCCGCCATCGCAACAATATTCGCCTCACGCCCGCCGGTGAGAAACTGCTGCCGTACGCAGAAACGCTGATGAATACCTGGCAGGCGGCACGCAAAGAGGTTGCACATACTTCGAGGCATAATGAGTTCTCGATAGGGGCCAGCGCTTCCCTGTGGGAATGTATGCTAAGTCAGTGGCTTACCCGGCTTTATCAATCTCATGGCCACCTGCAATTTGAAGCCAGGATTGCACAACGGCAGTCGCTGGTTAAGCAACTTCATGAGCGTCAGCTTGATCTTCTGATCACAACCGAAGCCCCCAAGATGGACGAATTTAGCAGCCAGATTGTGGGGCAGTTTGGGCTGGCGCTTTATGCCTCTGAACCGTCGATGATGAAGGCAGACCTGACCTATTTGCGCCTGGAATGGGGGCCAGATTTTCAGCAGCATGAAGCGGAGTTGATTGCCAGTGATGATGTTCCCACAGTTAACGACCAGCTCTGCGGAGGTCGCGCGTCAACAGCTGCCCCAGCTGAATGGTTGTACCTGGTTACCCGTGTTCGCTGGGCAGAACAATAAAGAGGGACTACATCCGGTGGCGGATACCACCACCCTTTCCCGACCGCTGTATGCGATTTGGCTGCAAAACAGTGATAAACAGAACCAGATCAAAGATCTGTTAAAAATCAAAGTAATGGATTGAAACATCAGGCAGCAGGAATGCCAGTCTGGCATCTTCTGTATGAAAGGCACGAAAAAAAAGCAAAAAAAAATCCTTTGCCGACGCAAAGGATTATTTATGGCAGGGGCGGAGAGACTCGAACTCGCGACACCCGGTTTTGGAGACCGGTGCTCTACCAACTGAGCTACGCCCCTAATTCCAAAAAACCCCAAAAAAAAAAGCAATATCTTAGGTA
>JBCNNT010000003.1:0-102500 GCA_039594245.1 Enterobacter sp. | reverse complement strand
CCCGGTATCCCAGCCCTGAACATACAACTGGCGCTCATCGGCGCTGTAATCTGGCGAATACGGCTCGCTGCCCAGATCGTAATCCACATTATTACTGAAGTTGTAGCCACGGAAGAAACCATCAAAATGGTCATCGAACTTATGCTGTAAGCTGCCCCAGAACGTTTTATTGCGGTAGCCATCGCGATCTTCATCATGATCCCATGTCGAATCCGGCTGCACGTTGAATCCGCGCGTACTGGTATAAGAACCTGCCGCGGTCACCATCGTATCGCCAAAACGCTGGCGCCAAGTGCCGTCATAGGTTTGATAACCTTTCGAGCCCATGCTGGCGTTGACCTGGGATTTCTCGCTATCCGTCATCGTAATGACGTTGACCACGCCGCCAATCGCGCCGGAGCCATAAACTGCAGAGCGCGGCCCGCGAATATACTCAACGCGCTGCACCAACGAGAGCGGGATTTGATTGAGTTCGGGATCGTTCGAAATCCCTGAACGCGCCACCGGTACGCCATCAATCAGCAGTAGCAGATGTTTTGCTTCCGTACCGCGAACATAAACGGACGCCGTTTGCCCCAGCCCACCGTTTTGCGCGATATCCACGCCCGGTAAACGGCGCAGCACATCAATGAGTGAACGGGATTGCCAGCGATCGATATCCTCGCGCGTGACCACCTCGGTCGGCGCCAGCACGGTTTTAGCCGGTTGTTGAAAACGATTTGCCGTCACCACCAAAGTGTCTGAGCTGCTATCCTGCGCCCAGCCCGAAAATGCCGTGACGGAGAGCGCCGTCAACAGCGAAGCTTTTTTAATCATTGTGAGAGCATCCACAAAATAAAAAGGATGCCGCAGGTTCCATCGATAGCACGCGATGATGAAACCAGATGCGACGTGATCCCGGCAGGTCTTCGGGCTTGGAGGCTACAACAAGACGAGGACTTCCCACTTTCACTGGCAGTGTCTACAACGCTGATCTCACCTTAATCCTTACCGCTGCGCGTCAGCTCCAGATTTACACTGGGTTCCCTTTTAACTCTCAGGAGACCGGAACACGGATGCTACATTCGGTTACATATGGATGTCCAGACTGCTAAGTGAGTATTTCAAAAACATCCAGCACTGGACATCCCCTGAACAATCCCTACAATCGCCGCGTAATTCTTAATCTCTCAGGACGCATCATGACCCCCGAACACCTCCCGACAGAACAGTACGACGCGCAACTGGCAGAAAAAGTCGTCCGCCTGCAAACGCTGATGACGCCTTTTCAACGCGCCCCTTCCGGAGGTGTTCCGCTCGCCGGTCAGCCACTACCGCATGCGCGCCGAGTTCCGCATCTGGCACGACGGGGACGATCTGTACCACATCATTTTCGATCAGCAGACGAAATCGCGTATCCGCGTGGACAGCTTCCCGGCGGCCAGCGAGCTGATTAACCTGTTAATGACGGTGATGATGGACGCCGTGCGCGGCAACCACACGGTACTGCGCCACAAGCTGTTCCAGATTGACTACCTGACCACGCAAAGCAATCAGGCGATTGTCTCGCTGCTGTATCACAAAAAGCTGAATGACGAGTGGCACGAAGCCGGCACCCAGCTGCGTGATGCGCTGCGGGCGCAGAACCTCAACGTGCACCTGATTGGCCGCGCGACAAAAACCAAAATCATGCTGGATCAGGATTACGTCGATGAGCGCCTGCCGGTCGGGGGCAGAGAGATGATCTACCGTCAGGTGGAAAACAGCTTCACCCAGCCGAACGCGGCAATGAACGTGCAGATGCTGGAGTGGGCGCTGGAGGCGACGGAAGGATCAACGGGCGATCTGCTTGAGCTGTACTGCGGTAACGGCAACTTCTCGCTGGCGCTGGCGCGCAACTTCGATCGCGTGCTGGCAACGGAAATCGCCAAACCGTCGGTGGCCGCCGCGCAGTACAACATCGCCGCCAACCATATCGACAATGTGCAGATCATTCGTATGGCCGCGGAAGAGTTCACGCAGGCGATGAACGGCGTACGCGAGTTTAACCGTCTGGAGGGGATCGATCTGAAGAGCTACCAGTGCGAGACGATTTTCGTCGATCCGCCGCGCAGCGGGCTGGACAGCGGAAACCGAGAAGATGGTGCAGGCCTACCCGCGCATTCTGTACATCTCCTGCAACCCGGAGACGCTGTGCAAAAACCTCGAAACGTTAAGCCAGACGCACGACGTTGCGCGTCTGGCGCTGTTCGATCAGTTCCCGTACACGCACCACATGGAGTGCGGCGTTCTGCTGACCAGAAAGTAAAATCTCTCATCCCTCTCCCATAAAGGAGAGGGAAAAATCACTCCGATGCTTCGTGTTTGCGGCTACGACTGCGCAGGCGGAAACCAATCCAGAAGACCAGCGCCACCGACAGTACCGCCGGGAGGAAGTTGGAGCCGATCTCCGGGTATTCCGCGCGAACGACCGTGCTGTACAGCAGCACGCCCAGAATAAAGCAGGCGGCGGCCAGGCCCGGCAAGCCCACCGGCATGGTGCGGTTCAGGTAACGCTGATGCAGGCAGTAGACCGTCAGCACCAGCGCGATAAGCGGGAACATAGAAAAGGGAACCATGGAGCTGAAAACAGCGGCAAACGTGCCATTAATGGATAAGCCAGCAATCAATGCCAGCAACAGCGTCCCTTTATCCTGACCTGACTGTTTCATTACTCATCTTCACTCTTCGGTTTGATGTGCCAGTTTTTCTTGTTCACGGCGATACCAGTAATACGCGCCTTTGGAGATCATCCGGAGCTGCAGTACCAGCCGCTCTTCGAGCTGCTGGCGTTGTTCAATGCTGACATCCAGCGCTTCGGCGCCGGCGCTGAAAACGATCGTCACCATCGCCTCGGCCTGCGCTTCGGTAAAGGCGCGCGGCATATGGTTTTCGAGTTCGAGATAGTCGGCAAGTTCCGCGATGAAGTGCTGAATTTCGCGCGCGACGGCCGCACGGAACGCCGCCGACGTGCCGGAACGCTCGCGCAGCAGCAGACGAAACGCGTTGGGGTTGTTGCCGATAAATTCCATAAAGGTGGACACCGAGGTGCGGATCACGCTGCCGCCTTTGGCGATACGCTGACGCGCCTGGCGCATCAACTGGCGCAGCATCAAGCCGCTTTCGTCGACCATGGTCAGGCCCAGTTCATCCACATCACGGAAGTGACGGTAAAAGGACGTTGGCGCGATCCCCGCCTCGCGTGCGACTTCCCGCAGGCTCAGGCTGGCAAAACTTCGCTCGGCACTCAGTTGGCTGAATGCGGCTTCCACCAGCGAACGCCGGGTTCTCTCTTTTTGTTGTGCTCTTACGCCCATCACGATGGTTGAATCCTTCCAAAGGCCTGATGGCACTATACCAGAGAATAAAATTAATCTGTTTGCCTGGCTTTGTGAATGATTGTTTACGTGCGGTTTGTGCTCCACTGCCGGAAAAAAGCACAACGATAATTGGGTTACTCTGGCAATGATGTTATGATTCTGTTGCTTTTATGTATAAGAACAGGTAAGCCTTACCATGCCACATTCCTACGATTACGATGCAATTGTTATTGGCTCCGGCCCCGGCGGCGAAGGCGCAGCTATGGGTCTGGTGAAACAGGGAGCCCGGGTAGCGGTTATTGAGCGCTACCATAACGTCGGCGGCGGTTGCACCCACTGGGGCACCATCCCCTCGAAAGCCCTCCGCCACGCCGTTAGCCGCATTATCGAATTCAACCAGAACCCTCTTTACAGCGACCATTCCCGCCTCCTCCGCTCCTCTTTTGCTGACATCCTGAACCACGCGGATACCGTCATTAACCAGCAGACGCGCATGCGTCAGGGCTTTTATGAGCGTAACCACTGCGAAATTCTTGCAGGGCAACGCGCACTTTGTGGATGAACACACCCTGGCACTGGAGTGCCACGACGGCACGGTTGAAACCATCACCGCTGAAAAATTTGTGATCGCCTGCGGCTCACGCCCCTACCATCCGGCCGACGTGGATTTCACCCACCCGCGCGTCTACGACAGCGATTCGATTCTCGAGCCTGCACCATGAACCCCGCCACGTCATTATCTATGGCGCCGGGGTGATCGGCTGCGAATATGCGTCGATCTTCCGCGGAATGGACGTCAAAGTTGACCTGATCAACACTCGCGATCGCCTGCTGGCGTTCCTCGATCAGGAGATGTCGGATTCGCTCTCCTACCACTTCTGGAACAGCGGCGTGGTCATCCGCCACAACGAAGAGTACGAGAAGATCGAAGGCTGCGACGACGGGGTGATCATGCACCTCAAGTCCGGCAAGAAGCTGAAAGCGGACTGCCTGCTGTACGCCAACGGCCGTACCGGCAACACCGACTCCCTGCAGCTGGAAAACATCGGCCTGGAAACCGACAGCCGCGGGCAGTTGAAGGTCAACAGCATGTACCAGACCGCGCTGCCGCACGTTTACGCGGTCGGCGACGTGATTGGCTACCCAAGCCTGGCCTCAGCCGCTTACGATCAGGGGCGCATCGCCGCGCAGGCGCTGGTTAAAGGCGAAGCGACGGCGCACCTGATTGAAGATATCCCGACCGGCATCTACACCATTCCGGAAATCAGTTCCGTCGGCAAAACCGAGCAGCAGCTGACGGCAATGAAGGTGCCGTACGAGGTGGGCCGCGCGCAGTTTAAACATCTGGCGCGGGCGCAAATCGTGGGGATGAGCGTGGGAACGCTGAAGATCCTGTTCCACCGCGAGACGAAAGAGATCCTCGGGATTCACTGCTTTGGTGAACGCGCGGCGGAAATCATTCATATCGGCCAGGCGATCATGGAGCAGAAAGGTGGCGGTAACACCATCGAGTACTTCGTTAACACCACCTTCAACTACCCGACCATGGCGGAAGCCTATCGGGTCGCGGCGCTAAACGGCCTAAACCGCCTGTTTTAACGCGCTGTCGAAATGGCCATCCATCGCACCGCGGATGGCCTCTGCCAGCTGCTCATAGCGGCTGCGCAGCGGTGACCCCGGGCGATAAACCAGGCCGATAGTACGACGCGGCTCCGGCTTAATGCACGGCAGGTAGACCACGCCATCACGTTTACGCTCGCGCGGCACCGCCAGCGCAGGCAGCAGCGTGATGCCGCTTCCCGCCGCCACCATATTGCGCAGCGTTTCCAGGCTGGTTGCGCGGAAGTGGGTATCCTCATCCGCACCCGCTTCAAAGCAGAAGCCCATCGCCTGATCGCGCAGGCAGTGGCCATCTTCCAGCATCAGCAGCTTTTCACCCGCCAGATCGGCCATCGGCACGCGGTCGCGGTTCGCCCACGGGTGATCTTCATAAATCGCCAGCATCATCGGCTCATCGAACAGCGGCACTTCAATAAAGGCTTCGCTCTCTTTCACCAGCGCCAGAATGGCGCAGTCGAGCTTGCCGCTGTCCAGCTGCGCCAGCAACTGATGGGTTTGCGCTTCATGCAGGTACATTTCCAGTTTCGGGAACGTCTGGTGCAGCATCGGAATGATGTGCGGCAACAGGTACGGGCCAACGGTTGGGATCAGGCCAATATGCAGCGGGCCGGACATGGCTTCCCCCTGCTGGCTTGCCATTTCCTTCAGCACTTTGACCTCGCGCAGCACGGTGCGCGCCTGATCCACCAGCAACAGACCCGCCTGGGTGAACAGAACCTTGCGGCTGGTGCGCTCCAGCAGCATCACGCCCAGCTCGTCTTCCAGCTTGCGGATCTGCCCGCTCAGCGTGGGCTGGCTGACGTGGCAGGAATCGGCCGCGCGGCGAAAGTGACGATGCTCGGCTAACGCTACCAGGTATTCAAGATCACGAATATTCATTATTCATCCTCCGTCGCCACGATAGTTCATGGCGATAGATAGCATAGCAACGAACGATTATCCCTATCAAGCATTCTGTTGAATAATACACCACATAGACGAGGCGGCACGTGTCACTTGACCCTGTGACGACACCGATTAACCCTCAGTTTCTCTCTGAACAACTAAAGCCAACGTGAACTTTTGCGGACCCGAGTGTCCGCTTTTTTTTGCGTAAAAAAGCCCGGCGAAGAGCCAGGCCCGGTATTGCGTTTTCTTGCCGGTTACACCGGACGCGCTTTCGCATCGGCGATCGCCTGCGCCACCTGCACCGGCGACACGCCGCCTTTCGCCGCACGCTTATCCAGGCAGGACTGCAGCGCCAGAATCGGATAAACATCATCCCCGATAACCGCGCTGAATTTCTGCAGATCGGCCAGCGCCAGATCTTCCAGCGGTTTACCCTGACGAATGGCTTCCACCACCGCTTCACCGACAATATGGTGCGCTTCACGGAACGGTACGCCCTTCGCCACCAGGTAATCCGCCAGTTCGGTGGCGTTCGCATAGCCCTGCTGCGCCGCTTCCTGACAGCGCGGACGTTTCACCTGAATGCCGTCCAGCACCAGCGCCCCCATATGCAGACAGTCCAGCCAGGTGTCGAGCGCGTCGAACAGCCCTTCTTTGTCTTCCTGCATATCTTTGTTGTACGCCAGCGGCAGCCCTTTCAGGGTCATCATCATGCCGGTCAGCGCGCCCTGCACGCGGCCACATTTACCGCGGATCAGCTCCAGCGCGTCCGGGTTTTTCTTCTGCGGCATCAGGGATGAACCTGAGGTCACGCGGTCGGACAGCTCAACAAAGCCCGCTTCGCCAGAGTTAAAGAAGATCAGGTCTTCGGCAAAGCGCGACAGGTGCACCATGCCGATAGACGCATTAGAGAGCAGTTCCAGCACGTGGTCACGATCGGAGACGCTATCCAGGCTGTTGCGGGTGGCCGAGGCAAAGCCCAGCCAGCCTGCCAGCTGTTCACGGTCGATTTCATAAGCCGTACCCGCCAGCGCGCCGCTGCCCAGCGGGCTGACGTCCAGACGTTTCAGGGTATCCTGCAGACGGCTTTCGTCACGCGCCAGCATCTCAACGTAGGCCAGACACCAGTGCGCAAAGGTCACCGGCTGCGCGCGCTGCAGGTGGGTATAACCCGGCATCACCGCGTCCTGGTTGTTCTGCGCGGTTTCCACCAGCGCGCTCTGCAGCTGACGGTTGGCCGCCAGCAGTTCGCCGACGGTGTCTTTACACCACAGCTTCAGGTCGGTGGCGACCTGGTCGTTACGGCTACGCCCGGTGTGCAGCTTTTTACCCAGCTGGCCGACTTTGTCGATCAGCTTGCCTTCCACCCAGCTGTGAATATCTTCGGCATCGCTTTGCAGGATCTGCTGCGGATCGAGACGCACTTCTTCCAGCAGATTGTTCAGCGCCTCTTCCAGCTGCCTGTTGCTCTGCCTGCGGTCAGTACGCCCACCGTCACCAGCGCTTTGGACCAGGCCACAGAGCCGACAATATCCTGTTCGGCCAGGCGGTAGTCGAAGCGCAAAGAGTCGTTGAACTGTTTGAACCGCTGATCCGCTGCCTGTGTAAAACGCCCACCCCAAAGTGCCATAACATGCTTCCTTAATTTCTTGAATTTCATTGCCGGGTGGCGCTGCGCTTACCCGGCCTGGAGGTTCAGTTCACGCAGGCCCGATAAGGCGTAGCCGCCATCGGGCACATAACATTAAATCGATTACGCTAAAATACGCGTGCCAATCGGCGTGCCGTTAAACAGCGCCGGGAGCTGCTCCGCGTGACGCCAGGAGGCGATATCCACCGGGCGACCCAGCGTGCGCGCCGCATCCAGCGCGGCATTCACTTTGACGATCATGCCGTCGGTGATAATGCCCTGCGCAATCAGCTGCTCGGCTTTGGCTGCCGTCATTTCCGCAATGCGCTGGCCTTTACCGTCCAGAATGCCGCTCACGTCGGAGAGCAGGATCAGATCCGCACCCAGCGTTGCCGCCAGCGCGGTCGCCGCCTGGTCAGCGTTGACGTTCATCAGCGCGCCCTCTTCGGTCACGCCGATAGAGCTCACCACCGGCAGGAAACCGCCTTCCAGCAGCGTGTTAATCAGCTTCGGCGAACCCGGCTGCGCCAGTCCAACATGGCCCAGTTCCTCGTCGAGCTGGGTCACCTTGACGCTGTCGCCATCGCCCAGGAAGAGGCCAACGGAGGCGATGTGGTGTTTCTTCGCCCACGCCAGCAGCGTTTTGTTCGCGGTACCCGCCAGCGCGCCGGTGATGATGTCAATCTGATCGGCAGGCGTCACGCGCAGGCCGTTTTTCTTTTTCACCGGCAGGTTGAGCCCTTTCATCAGCTCATCCACCACGCAGCCGCCGCCGTGCACAATCACCAGCGGGCGCTGATGAGATTCGCGATAGTGCACCAGCGCGGTAAACAGACGCTCCAGCGCTTCTTCGCTGTCCAGCAGTACACCACCGAGTTTGATAATTAATGGGTTCATCATCACACCTTAAATAAGAGCCTGCGTTTCCGGAAAGCCGAAACGAATATTTGCACACTGCATTGCCTGTGCGGCAGCGCCTTTCAGCAGGTTATCTTCCGCGGCGACCACGATCAGATGCTCGCCCTGAACGGCAAAACCGATATCGCAGAACGGCAGACCGACCACGTTTTTCAGCGCCGGCACGCCTTTGTCGTACAGACGTACCAGCGGTTTGTCCGCAAACGCCTGCGTGAACAGCTCGGCGACCTGTGCCTGCGTCACGCCAGGCTTCAGGCGGCAGGTGATGGTTTCCAGGATCCCGCGCGGGAAGCTGGCCAGGTGCGGGGTGAAAATCACGTCCGCGCCCAGATGCGTCGCGATTTCCGGGTGATGACGGTGGTTAAACACGCCGTACGGCTGCAGGCTCACTTCGCAGAAGCTGTTGGAGAGCGCCGCCTTACGCCCGGCGCCGCTCACGCCGCTGGTGGCGTTGATCACCGGCCACTGGTTCAGATCCAGCAGACCCGCGTCGATCAGCGGCTTCAGCGAAAGCTGCGCCGCCGTCGGGTAGCAGCCCGGCACGGCAATCAGGTGCGCTTCTTTCAGTTTATCGTGCGCTCCACTCCGCCAGGCCGTACACCGCCTTCTCGAGCAGATCCGGGTGCTGATGGGTGAAACCGTAATATTTTTCGTAGAACGCGGCGTCGTTAACGCGGAACGCGCCGGAGAGGTCGAAGACCACGCAGCCAGCCGCCAGGAACTGCGGCGCCAGGTCGTGGCTGACTTCGTGCGCGGTGGCTAAAAACACCACGTCGACGCCGTCGGTAAACTCGCTGATGTCAGACATCGGCTGCAGCGGCAGATCGACAATGCCCTTCAACTGCGGATGCAAATCGGAAATTAACTTTCCTGCATCATTGCTTTGCGCTGACACCGTCAAAGCGGTTATGGTCATATGTGGATGGCGATTCACGTAGGTCACAAGCTCTGCGCCCGCATAACCGCTGGCGCCTACAATCAGCGTATTCAACATCGGGGCGGTTTACCTTCTTACGTCATGTGTGCCAGGGAAAGACTCAGCATCCCTCCCACGTTGCTGAGCAAGTCGCCTTTTGGGTTCCCTTATGCTCAACGTTAATGTATTTTTATTCACATTTATTGCATGAATATTGATACTATCACGACCTAAGGTGTGTCAACAATGAAAATGAACTTACCGCCATTTATCGAGATCTACCGCGCCCTGATTGCCACACCGTCCATCAGCGCAACGGAAGAAGCGCTGGATCAGAGCAATGAGTCTTTAATCAATCTGCTGGCGGGATGGTTTGGCGATCTTGGGTTTAACGTTGAGGTTCAGCCCGTGCCCGGCACGCGCCACAAATTTAACCTGCTCGCCAGTACCGGAACCGGCGCGGGCGGCCTGCTGCTGGCCGGCCATACCGACACCGTGCCGTTTGACGATGGCCGCTGGACGCGCGATCCGTTCACCCTGACCGAGCACGACAACAAGCTCTACGGCCTGGGCACCGCCGACATGAAAGGCTTCTTCGCCTTTATTCTCGATGCGCTGCGTGACGTGGACGTGACAAAGCTGAAAAAACCGCTCTACATTCTGGCGACCGCCGATGAAGAGACCAGCATGGCGGGCGCGCGCTACTTCTCCGAAAACACGCCGCTGCGCCCGGATTGCGCCATCATCGGCGAGCCGACCTCCCTGCAGCCGATGCGCGCGCATAAAGGCCATATCTCCAACGCCATGCGCATGCTCGGCCAGTCCGGCCACTCCAGCGATCCGGCGCGCGGCGTCAACGCCATCGAGCTGATGCATGACGCCATCGGCCGCATCATGGACCTGCGCGACGACCTGAAAGAGCGCTATCACTACGCGGCGTTCACCGTGCCGTACCCGACGCTGAACCTCGGGCATCCTGCACGGCGGCGATGCCGCCAACCGCATCTGCGCCTGCTGCGAACTGCATATGGATATTCGCCCGCTGCCGGGCATGACGCTGAACGATCTGGACGGGCTGCTGAATGAGGCGCTGGCCCCGGTGAGCGCGCGCTGGCCGGGCCGCCTGACCATCTCCGAACTGCATCCGCCCATCCCGGGTTACGAATGCCCGCCGGACCATCAACTGGTCGAGGTGGTGGAAAAACTGCTCGGCGAGGAAACCGACGTGGTGAACTACTGCACCGAAGCGCCGTTTATTCAGACGCTTTGCCCGACGCTGGTGCTCGGCCCCGGCTCCATCAACCAGGCGCACCAGCCGGATGAATATCTGGAAACCCGCTTTATCAAACCCACCCGCGAACTGATTACCCAGGTTGTGCATCACTTCTGCTGGCATTAAACGTCCTTTCCCCCGCCAATAACCCCTCTACGGAAGGGGTTTTTAGGCGCGCGAAAGGGTGACAAATGTCACAATCTCATAAGCATCTCTTATCTGACGGAATGCGAATTAAATTTCGTAAATTGCCGCCATTTATTCGTTTGCTGAACCGATTTCGCAGCAATTGACGAAGGGGGTTTTACGTGGCTTTATAAAAGGAGATGACAAAATAATATCTGCGCGACGGCAGATATAACAAAATAAAATGAGATGGGGTGACTGGGGTTATATGAACGAACAATATTCCGCGTTGCGTAGTAATGTCAGTATGCTCGGCAAAGTGCTTGGAGATACCATCAAAGATGCGCTGGGCGAGAACATCCTCGACCGCGTTGAAACCATCCGCAAGCTGTCCAAATCTTCCCGCGCCGGTAACGAGGCCAGTCGTCAGGAGCTGCTCACCACCTTGCAGAACCTCTCTAACGATGAGCTGCTGCCCGTTGCGCGCGCCTTCAGCCAGTTCCTGAACCTGGCCAACACCGCTGAGCAATACCACAGCATTTCGCCAAACGGCGAAGCGGCCAGCAACCCGGAAGTCATTGCCCGCACCCTTCGTAAACTGAAAGACCAGCCCGACCTCAACGAAGCCACCATCAAAAAAGCGGTGGAGTCGCTTTCGCTGGAGCTGGTACTGACCGCTCACCCAACCGAGATCACCCGTCGCACCCTGATCCACAAAATGGTGGAAGTGAACAACTGCCTGAAGCAGCTGGATAACAAAGACATTGCCGACTACGAACGCAACCAGCTGATGCGCCGTCTGCGCCAGCTGATTGCCCAGTCCTGGCACACCGATGAAATTCGTAAGCATCGCCCAAGCCCGGTCGACGAAGCCAAATGGGGCTTTGCGGTGGTGGAAAACAGCCTGTGGGAAGGGGTACCGAACTACTTGCGCGAGCTGAACGAACAGCTGGAAGCGAACCTGGGCTACCGCCTGCCGGTCGATTTCGTTCCGGTTCGTTTCACCTCTTGGATGGGCGGTGACCGCGACGGTAACCCGAACGTTACCGCAGAAATCACCCGCCACGTCCTGCTGCTGAGCCGCTGGAAAGCGACCGACCTGTTCCTGAAAGACATTCAGGTGCTGATCTCCGAGCTGTCGATGGTTGAGGCAACGCCTGAACTGCGCGCGCTGGCCGGGGAAGAAGGCGCCAGCGAGCCGTACCGTTTCCTGATGAAAAAACTGCGTGGTCAGCTGATGGCCACTCAGGCCTGGCTGGAAGCGCGCCTGAAAGGCCAGCGCCTGCCAAAACCAGAAGGCCTGCTCAGCCAGAACGAACAGCTCTGGGAGCCGCTTTACGCCTGTTATAAATCACTCCAGGCCTGCGGGATGGGCATCATCGCCAACGGTGAACTGCTCGACACCCTGCGTCGCGTGAAGTGTTTCGGCGTGCCGCTGGTGCGTATCGACGTGCGTCAGGAAAGTACCCGTCATACCGAAGCGCTGGGCGAGCTGACCCGCTATCTCGGCATCGGCGACTATGAAAGCTGGTCGGAAGCCGACAAACAGGCGTTCCTGATCCGCGAGCTGAACTCCAAGCGCCCGCTGCTGCCGCGCAAGTGGGAGCCAAGCGACGAGACCCGCGAAGTGCTGGACACCTGCAGAGCGATCGCCGAAGCGCCGCACGGATCGATCGCCGCCTATGTGATCTCCATGGCGAAAACGCCGTCCGACGTGCTGGGCGTTCACCTGCTGCTGAAAGAAGCCGGTATCGACTTCGCCCTGCCGGTCGCCCCGCTGTTTGAAACCCTCGACGACCTGAACAACGCCAACGACGTAATGAGCCAGTTGCTGAATATCGACTGGTATCGCGGCTTTATTCAGGGCAAACAGATGGTGATGATTGGCTATTCCGACTCCGCGAAAGACGCGGGCGTGATGGCCGCATCCTGGGCGCAGTATCAGGCGCAGGATGCGCTGATCAAAACCTGCGAGAAAGCCGGCATCGAACTGACGCTGTTCCACGGACGCGGCGGCTCAATCGGCCGCGGCGGCGCGCCAGCGCATGCGGCGCTGCTGTCGCAGCCGCCGGGAAGCCTGAAAGGCGGCCTGCGCGTGACCGAACAGGGCGAGATGATCCGCTTTAAATACGGCCTGCCGGAAGTGACCATCAGCAGCCTGTCGCTTTATACCAGCGCCATTCTGGAAGCCAACCTGCTGCCGCCGCCGGAGCCGAAAGCCACATGGCGCCACATCATGGACGAGCTGTCGGAGATCTCCTGCGAGATGTACCGCGGCTACGTGCGTGAAAACAAAGATTTCGTGCCTTACTTCCGTTCGGCCACGCCTGAGCAGGAGCTGGGTAAACTGCCGCTGGGCTCACGTCCGGCGAAACGCCGTCCGACCGGCGGCGTCGAGTCGCTGCGTGCCATTCCGTGGATCTTCGCCTGGACGCAGAACCGCCTGATGCTGCCCGCCTGGCTGGGCGCCGGCGCCGCGCTGCAGAAAGTGGTGGAAGACGGCAAACAGAGCGAACTGGAAGCCATGTGCCGCGACTGGCCGTTCTTCTCTACCCGCCTGGGCATGCTGGAGATGGTCTTCTCGAAAGCCGACCTGTGGCTGGCGGAATACTACGATCAGCGTCTGGTGAAACCGGAGCTGTGGGCGCTGGGCAACGAGCTGCGCGAACTGCTGGAAGGCGACATCAAAGTGGTGCTGGACATCGCCAACGACTCACACCTGATGGCGGACCTGCCGTGGATCGCCGAGTCCATCCAGCTGCGTAACATCTACACCGACCCGCTGAACGTCTTGCAGGCCGAGCTGCTGCACCGTTCGCGTCTGGCGGAAGAAGAAGGTGAAAGAGCCGGATCCAGCGCGTTGAACAGGCGCTGATGGTGACGATTGCGGGCGTTGCGGCAGGTATGCGTAACACCGGCTAATTTTCTCCCCGCATCGCAAAAGGCCACACTTGCTGTGGCCTTTTTTTATGTCGCCAGCTAAGGTTGTTCCTTCGCCTGTCACGGAAGGGAAAGCATGAGCCACGACGTCAGCCATCTCATCTCCCGCCTGATCAACGGCCCGCTGCCGCTGCGTCAGGTCTGTTTTGCCGGAGTCACCGGTAGTGCGCCTGCGCTGGCCTGTCAGGTCGATTTTCCACGTCTGGAAATTGTGCTGGAAGGGTCGCTCATGGATGTCGGGATCGCCGGGGAAGCACCGTTGATGACGCAACATGACGTTCTGTATATTCCGGCTGGCGGCTGGAACTGGCAGCAATGGCAGGCGCCGGCCAGCACCTTAAGCGTACTGTTCGGCAAGCAGCAACTGAGCTTTACCGTGAATCAGTGGAATGGCGAAACCCTCCAAAACCTGGCGAAACAACATGTCGCACGCCGCGGTCCGCGCGTGGGTTCGTTCCTGCTGCAGACACTGCATGAAATGCAAATGCAGCCGCGCGAACAGCAAACCGCACGGCTGATTGTCACCAGCCTGCTCAGCCACTGCCACGATCTGCTCGGTAGCCATATCCAGACCGCTTCCCGCAGCGAAGCACTGTTCGAAGCCATTCGCAGCTATATCGACGAACATTACGCCAAGCCGCTCACACGCGAATCCGTAGCGCAGGCGTTTTACATCTCCCCCAACTACCTTTCGCATCTGTTCCAGAAAACCGGCAGTCTCGGTTTTAACGAATACCTCAATCACACCCGGCTGGAGCATGCCAAAACGCTGCTCAAGGGCTACGACTTAAAAATCAAAGAAGTCGCGCACACCTGCGGATTTGTGGACAGCAACTACTTCTGCCGCCTGTTCCGCAAAAACACCGAACGTTCCCCCTCCGAATACCGCCGCCAGTACCACAGCCAGCTCAGCGAAAAACAGGATTGAGCCTGCAACACTGGATTTTTATACGTTAAAAATCACATCCCGCAGCGCAGAAAAGGCCTGCCACCCCGCGTTTCATCGTGATACAGCGCAACTTGTGAGCCAAATCTCAATTCGCCGTGGAGCTTACATTTGTCCAGTGTTTGGCAGATTTGTTATATGGCGACCGCGTGGCAAGCGCTCGTATGCTGAGGTCAGAAACGTTATACGAGGAAGCACGATGGAACTCTATCTGGATACCGCCAACGTGGCGGAAGTTGAACGCCTGGCGCGCATTTATCCGCTCGCGGGCGTCACCACCAACCCCAGCATTATTGCCGCCAGCCGAAAACGCCGATATGGGACGTGTTGCCGCGTCTGCAAAAAGCCATCGGCCCGGACGGAACGCTGTTTGCGCAAACCATGAGCCGCGATGCCGAGGGCATGGTGGCTGAAGCCAAACGCTTCAACAACGCCTTTCCCGGAATCGTGGTGAAAATCCCGGTGACGGCGGAAGGGCTTACCGCCATCAAAGCAGTTGAAAAAAGAGGATAACGTCACCCTCGGCACCGCCGTCTACAGCGCCGCGCAGGGCTTACTCGCCGCCCTTGCCGGAGCAAAATATGTTGCGCCTTATGTCAACCGCGTTGATGCCCAGGGCGGCGATGGCATTCGCATGGTGCAGGAATTGCAAACGCTGCTGGAACTGCACGCGCCGGAAAGCAAAGTGCTGGCCGCCAGCTTCAAAACGCCGCGTCAGGCGCTGGACTGCCTGCTCGCCGGATGTGAAGCAATCACGCTTCCCTTAGATGTAGCGCAACAAATGCTCGGTACGCCCGCGGTAGAGTCAGCCATAGAGAAGTTTGAGCAGGACTGGAAAACGGCGTTTGGCAACCTCAACCTCTAAGGGAGAATAGTTATGGATCGTATCATCCAATCGCCGGGGAAGTACATCCAGGGTGCAGACGTCATCACCCGTCTCGGCGACTATCTGAAACCGCTGGCCAATCGCTGGCTGGTCGTGGGCGATAAATTTGTGCTGGGTTTTGCCCAAGAAACCCTGCGAAAAAGTCTGGCGGATGCCGGGCTGGCCTGCCGAAATCGCGCCATTTGGCGGCGAGTGTTCACAAAATGAAATCGATCGGCTGCACGGCGTGGCCGAAAGCGCCCACTGCCTGGCGCAGTGCTCGGTATTGGCGGCGGGAAAACGCTGGATACCGCCAAAGCGCTGGCCCACTTCATGAACGTGCCGGTGGCCATTGCGCCGACAATCGCCTCCACCGACGCGCCGTGCAGCGCCCTTTCGGTTATCTACACCGACAACGGTGAGTTCGATCGCTACCTGATGCTGCCCCACAACCCGAACCGGGTCATTGTCGATACCAAAATCGTTGCCGGCGCACCGGCACGGCTGCTGGCCGCCGGGATTGGCGATGCGCTGGCCACCTGGTTTGAAGCCCGCGCCTGCTCGCGCAGCGGCGCAAAAACCATGGCCGGCGGGCAAATGCACACAATCTGCGCTGGCGCTGGCCGAGCTGTGCTACAACACGCTGCTGGAAGAGGGTGAAAAAGCCATGCTGGCGGCGGAACAGCATGTGGTAACGCCTGCGCTGGAGCGCATGGTCGAAGCCAATACCTATCTGAGCGGCGTTGGCTTTGAAAGCGGCGGGCTGGCGGCGGCGCATGCCATCCACAACGGTATGACGGCCCTTGCCGACGCGCACCACTACTATCATGGTGAGAAAGTGGCGTTCGGTACGCTGACGCAGCTGGTGCTGGAAAACGCGCCGCTGGATGAGATCGAAACGGTCGCGGCGCTGTGCCACAACGTTGGGCTGCCGATCACGCTGGCACAGCTGGATATCAAAAAGGATATTCCGGCGAAAATGCGCATCGTTGCCGAAGCAGCCTGTGCGGAAGGAGAAACCATCCACAACATGCCCGGCGGCGCAACGCCGGATCAGGTCTATGCGGCACTGCTGGTGGCCGACCAGTACGGACAGCGATTCCTGGAAGAGTGGGAATAAGCGTTAACATACCCGGTAGAGCGAATATCCACCGGGCCTGTAAAGCAAAAGCCCGGAACGGTTGTTCCGGGCTTTTTATTTCAGGTTAGACGCCGGGGCGAACGCCCAGCGTGTGGCATATGGCGTAGCTCATCTCCGCGCGGTTCAGCGTGTAGAAGTGGAAATCCTTCACCCCTTCGCGGCTTAAGATCTTCACCATGTCCATCGCGATGTTTGCGCCCACCAGCTTGCGGGTCTCCGCGTCATCGTCCAGCCCCTCGAACATTTGCGACATCCACGCCGGAATACGCACGTTGGTCATATCAGCGAATTTCTTCGCCTGCTTGAAGTTGGAGACCGGCAGAATACCCGGGACGATTTCCACGTCGATGCCGGCGGCGACGCAGCGGTCGCGGAAGCGCAGGTAGCTTTCCACATCAAAGAAGAACTGGGTGATGGCGCGGCTGGCGCCGGCATCCACTTTACGCTTCAGGTTAAGCAGATCCGCCTGGGCGCTCTTCGCTTCCGGGTGCACTTCCGGGTAGGCGGCAACGGAGATATCGAAGTCGGCCACCTCTTTCAACAGCGCCACCAGATCGGCGGCATACATGTCCGGCTTACCGCCGCCCGGCGGCAGATCGCCGCGCAGCGCCACGATATGGCGGATGCCGTTATTCCAGTAATCCCGCGCGATGGCGCGCAGCTCATCGCGGGTGGCGTCGATACAGGTCAGATGCGGCGCCGCTTCCAGACCGGTGCGCTCTTTGATGCCTTTGATGATGCTGTGGGTACGGTCGCGCTCGCCGGAGTTCGCACCGTAGGTCACGGAGACGAACTTCGGTTTCAGGCTGCTCAGACGATCGATGGAGTTCCACAGGGTTTGTTCCATTTCACTGGTGCGCGGCGGGAAAAATTCAAAGGAGACGTTAATCTGGCCGTTTACTTCCGCCAGGCTCTGATTCAGGGCTTCCCGCTGGTTGGCGTGAAAAAAGCTCATACCTTACCTCTATCAATCGCATGTCATTGTCTGTTGTGTTGTGAACTTCTATACGTTTAGACGTCCAGATGTAAAAATGACGGAAATGCAGAGGGACGTCAACAGGAATAATCAACAATAAGGGTGAGGAATGTTCAGCGAAGATGAAAAAAGTTCATGATGCGGGATGTAATGCCCTCTCCCCGCCGGGGAGAGGGTGAACAGAAGATTACAGCAGCTGCGCCAGACGGTTGATGTCGGACTGGATCGCGCCGGCGGTGACATCGCGCCCTGCGCCCGGCCCGCGGATCACCAGCGGATTATCGCGATACCAGCGGCTTTCGATGGCGAAGACGTTATCGCACGGCAGCAGCGCCGCCAGCGGATGCTCAGGACGCACCGCCTCCACGCCGACTCGCGCTTTGCCGTTGGCCTCGAAACGCGCCACGTAGCGCAGCACCAGGCCCATCTCGCTGGCGGCTTCCAGACGCTGCACCATCTGCTCGTTCAGCTCTTCACCGTTTTCAAAGAAATGGTCCACAGAACCTTCTTCACAGCCGGCAGGCACCAGCGATTCGACGCGCACCGGATCCGGTTCGATGTCATAACCGGCTTCACGCGCCAGGATCACCAGCTTGCGCATCACGTCTTTACCGGAGAGGTCAACGCGCGGATCGGGCTCCGTTAGCCCCTGCTGCCACGCCTGATCCACCAGGTCGGTGAACGGCACGGTGCCGTCAAACTGCAGGAACAGCCAGGAGAGCGTGCCGGAGAAGATACCGCTCAGCGCCAGAATCGCTGTCGCCGCTTTCGAGCAGGTCGCGCACCGTGTGGTTAACCGGCAGGCCGGCGCCCACGGTGGCGTTGTACAGCCAGTGACGACCGGTTTTTTCAAACGCGTCGTGGATCTGGCGGTATTTATCGGTCGTGCTCGCCCCCGCCAGCTTGTTGGCGCTGATGACGTGGAAACCGTGGCTGGCGAAATCCAGATACTGCTCGGCCAGCTGTTCGCTGGCGGTAACGTCCAGCACCACCAGATCGTCATACGGGTGCGCGCGCATCCACAGGAACAGCGACTCTTCATCCTGCTCGACGGCTTCATCATTAAAGAAGGCCAGCGCGCGGCTGGCATCCAGCCCTTCGTAGTTCAGCAGGCTGCGGCGGCTGTCCACCACGCCCGCCAGAATAAATTCAAACCCGGTACGCGCCGAAAGCGTGCTCTGCTCGCGGGCGAACAGCTCCAGCCAGCGGGAACCGATGTTGCCCTTGCCAAACAGCACCAGACCGATGCGTTTTTCCGCGCGGAACAGGGACTGGTGCAGCCCCTGAATCAGGCTCTCGGTTGGCCCTTCGCGCAGAACGGCGACCAGGCTGATGCCCTCTTCGGACTGCCAGGTAAACTCCACCGGCTGGCCTTTCAGCTGCTGCCAGAAGCGGTGGCTGTGCAGCGGGTTACGGGAGACGCCCGCGCCCACCATCGCCACCAGCGCCAGCCCCTGACGCAGGCGAAGCTCACCCGGCAGACCGGCTTCATCCAGAAGTTTCAGGGCGCTGTCGACCACTTCCGCGGTGTAGCAGAGCTGCAGCAGCTGGCGGTCAGCATGAACGCCCACCGCCAGCGGACGCACCTGCGCGCGTTTGAGGAGCAGGTCGATCTCTTTATGCGCCAGTTTGAAGTCCTGCCCGGCAGGCACCTGGAACTCAATCAGGCAGATGTCGTCGTGGCTGGTGACAATACGCGCGCCGGTGCCGGACGCCAGTACGCGTTCAATGCGCGTAGAGCCTTGATCCGGGTTATAGCTGCAGCGCAGCTGGAGGTCGATATCGCTGCCGGAGACCGGCTGCAGCGTGCGGGCATGCAGCACCGGCGCGGCCAGACGCGCCAGTTCGCTGGCTTCATCCAGACGCAGCAGCGGCAGCAGGCAGGCATCTTTCACTTTGCGCGGGTCCGCGCTGTAAACACCGGCCACGTCGCTCCAGATGGTGACGCGGGACACACCGCCCAGCGCGCCAATCTGCGTTGCCGAGTAGTCGGAGCCGTTACGGCCCAGCAGCACGGTTTCACCCGCGTCGCTGCGGCTGATAAAGCCGGTGACCACAATGCGTTTGCCCGGATGCTGCGCCAGCAGCTGTTGCTGCAGCAGGGGATAAGACGCCCCTTCATCCACCTGCGGCTGCGCGGCGCGTTCGGCGCGCAGGAAATCACGCGCATCGAGCCAGGCCGCTTCCACGCCCAGCTGATTCAGCACCGCGGCCATCAGGCGCGCCGACCACATTTCACCGTGGCCCACCACTTCGGCATACACCGCGTCGGTAATGCCGCCGTCCAGCAGCGCGGCCAGACGCTCAAGGTCATGGGTGAAGGCGCTGATCAGCCCGTCCGCCACGTCCGCAGGCAGCAGGCCGGCAATCAGCTCGCTCTGGTAACGACGTAAGGACTGTTGCACCTGATGCGCAGAAAGGCGATCGGTCTGGCTCAGTTTCAGCCAGCTGATCAACTGGTTGGTGGTGCTGCCCGCCGCCGAGACAACCATCATGTCGCCCGGCTGGTGAATATTCCGCCATGATCCCTGCGACACGCAGGTAACACTTCACATCCGCCAGACTACTACCACCAAACTTGTGCAGTTGACGACCCTTCGCCCCTGCCTGCGCAATCACACTCATGATTACCCCTTGGCTGCGATCCGGAAGCCATTTTCCAGATCGGCAATTAAATCTTCAGAATCTTCAATACCGGTTGAGATACGCAGCAGCGTCTCAGAAATCCCGGCGGCGGCACGCGCTTCCGGCGCCATACCTGCGTGCGTCATGGTCGCGGCGTGGGAGATCAAGCTTTCAACCCCACCTAAGGATTCCGCCAGCGTAAACAATGACAGCCCGCTCAGGAAGCGACGCAGCGTTTGCTCGTCACCGTCCAGTTCAAAACTTAACATCGCGCCAAAGCCTTTCTGCTGGCGCGCGGCAATCTCGTGCCCCTGATTTTCCGGCAGCGACGGGTGATACAGCTTTTTCACCAGCGGCTGGGTTTGCAGGAAATCGACAATCGCCTGGGCGTTGCGCTGCGCCACGTCCATGCGCGGCGACAGCGTGCGGATGCCGCGCAACAGCAGATAGCTGTCGAAGGCGCCCCCGGTGACGCCAATATTATTCGCCCACCATGCCAGTTCGGTGACAGCCTCCGGATCTTTGGCAATCACCACGCCCGCCACCACGTCAGAATGGCCGTTCAGGTATTTAGTGCATGAATGCAATACCAGATCGGCACCCAGTGCGAGCGGGTTCTGCAGGGCCGGGCTGAGGAAGGTGTTATCCACTACACTTATCGCTCCCGCATCCCTTGCGAGCTGACAAATTTTCGCAATATCGACAACGCGCAACAATGGATTGCTTGGACTTTCTACCAGCACCAGCTTCGGTTTTTCCGCCAGCGCCGCTTTCAGCGCCTGTTCATCGCCCTGATCGACAAACAGCACGCGATAGCAGCCGCGTTTCGCCAGGCTGTCGAACAGGCGATAGCTGCCGCCGTAGCAATCGTGCGGCGCAACCAGCAGATCGCCCGGCTTCAGGAACACGGTGGTCACCAGATGAATCGCCGACATCCCGGTGTTGGTCAACACCGCGCCTGCGCCACCTTCCAGCTCCGCCAGCGCGCGCTGGACCACGTCGCGCGTAGGGTTGCCACGACGCGAGTAATCATGCGCGCGGGGTTCATTAAATCCGGTGAAGTTATAGGTACTGGAAAGATGAATCGGCGGGACAACGCAGCCGTACTGCTCGTCATCATTCAATCCGCTACGCACTGCAATGGTGGCCTGTTTACGCGTCATGGTGAGGGCTTCCTGGCGAATGAGGTGAAAAGTCAGGCACCAGAGTAAACATTGAAAGTATGGACGTCAATACATCTGGACATCTAAACTTCTTTGCGTATAGATTGAGCAATCGCGCAAATAGCCGTTAAAATTATATGCTTTAGTGTGGGCGCTGCAGAGGCGATACACCGTGCCACGGTATCGTCTCTACGGTAAACTACGCGAGATTACGGTTCAAAACTGGGCTCGCCCGGGTTTAGACCTTTAAATAAATGACTGAGAGGATTAAAGGTATCTCATGGCTGAATGGAGCGGCGAATATATCAGCCCATACGCTGAGCACGGTAAGAAGAGTGAGCAAGTAAAGAAAATTACGGTTTCCATTCCTCTGAAGGTGTTGAAGATCCTCACCGATGAACGTACGCGTCGTCAGGTGAACAACCTGCGCCACGCGACCAACAGCGAACTGCTGTGCGAAGCGTTTCTGCATGCGTTTACCGGTCAACCGTTGCCGAACGATGAAGATCTGCGCAAAGAGCGCAGTGATGAAATCCCGGAAGAGGCGAAGGTGATCATGCGTGAACTGGGTATTGACCCGGAGACGTGGGAATACTGAGAAGCGGATACAAAAAAGGCACCTTGCGGTGCCTTTTTTTCGGGAAACTTATTTAGCGCCCGGGATGCTGAAACGCTTGTTGAAGCGGTCAACACGGCCACCGGTTGCAACATCACGCTGCTTACCAGTGTAGAACGGGTGGCATTTGCCGCACACGTCCAGGTTCAGATCGTGGCCCACGGTGGAGCGGATCTTGATCAGAGTTACCGCAAGAACAGTTTGCAGTAATCACTTCGTATTTCGGGTGAATATCTTTTTTCATGGGAGAACCTCAGTTAAGGCCGCGTCGCTCTTCCAGCCCTAACGCCAGACACCACGCGATGTTGAATGATAAGTTCTTTGGCGCGTAAATCCGTACACCAAAGGCGGCGAATCATACAGAATTTGACCAACGTATGCAAACTGATCCGCACGCCGCTTTCACTAATGTGTATACTAACGCGCCACTTTTCAAGTCAGGAAGATTCGATGCCCGTCGCTCACGTTGCCCTGCCCGTTCCGCTTCCCCGCACCTTTGACTATCTGCTGCCCGACAGCATGAGCGCCAAAGCGGGCTGTCGCGTGACCGTGCCGTTTGGCAAACAGCAGCGCGTGGGGATCGTTGTCTCCGTCAGCGATAAAAGCGAACTGCCGCTTAACGAACTGAAATCGGTCGTTGAGGTGCTGGACAGCGAGCCTGTTTACTCCACCAGCACCTGGCGACTGCTGCTGTGGGCGGCGGATTATTATCATCACCCGATTGGCGACGTCCTGTTCCACGCCCTGCCCATTATGCTGCGCCAGGGCAAAAGCGCCAGCCACGCGCCGATGTGGTACTGGTTTGCCACCGAGGAGGGCCAGGCCGTCGACATCAACAGCCTGAAGCGCTCGCAGAAACAGCAGCAGGCGCTGGCGGCGCTGCGTCACGGGAAAATCTGGCGGCATCAGGTCGCAGCGCTGGAGGTCTGAGAAAGCGGCGCTCTGCAGGCGCTGCGCGCCAAAGGGCTGAGCGGAGATGAGCAGCGAAACGCCGACGTTCAGCGACTGGCGCAGCCAGTTCTCCGTCAGCGGCGACAGGCTGCGTCTGAATACCGAGCAGGCCACCGCCGTCGGCGCGATTCACAGCGCCGCCGATCATTTCTCTGCCTGGCTGCTGGCGGGCGTCACCGGTTCCGGCAAGACCGAAGTCTACCTGAGCGTGCTGGAAAACGTGCTGGCGCAGGGGAAACAGGCGCTGGTGATGGTGCCGGAAATTGGCCTGACGCCGCAAACCATCGCCCGATTCCGCGAGCGCTTTAACGCGCCGGTTGAGGTTCTGCACTCCGGCCTGAACGACAGCGAGCGCCTCAGTGCCTGGCTGAAAGCGAAAAACGGCGAAGCTGCGATTGTGATTGGCACCCGTTCGTCGCTGTTCACGCCGTTTAAAAATCTTGGCGTAATCGTGATCGACGAAGAGCACGACAGCTCCTATAAACAGCAGGAAGGCTGGCGCTATCACGCCCGCGATCTGGCCGTCTACCGCGCGCACAGCGAGCAAATTCCTATTGTTTTGGGATCCGCCACGCCTGCGCTGGAAACGCTGCACAACGTGCGACAGCGTAAATACCACATGCTGCGCCTGACGCGCCGGGCAGGGAATGCCCGCCCGGCCATTCAGCACGTGCTGGATCTGAAAGGTCAGCAGGTCCAGGCGGGGCTAGCGCCTGCACTGATTACCCGCATGCGCCAGCATTTGCAGGCGGGGAATCAGGTCATTCTGTTTCTTAACCGTCGCGGATTTGCCCCCGCCCTGCTGTGCCACGACTGCGGATGGATTGCCGAGTGCCCGCGCTGCGATCACTACTACACCTTCCATCAGGCCCAGCGGCATTTGCGCTGCCACCACTGCGACAGCCAGCGTCCGGTGCCGCGCCAGTGCCCGTCATGTGGTTCAACGCATATTGTGCCGGTCGGTCTGGGGACGGAACAGCTGGAACAGGCGCTTGGGCCCTTCTTCCCGGACGTGCCGATTTCGCGTATCGACCGGGACACCACCAGCCGCAAAGGCGCGCTGGAACAGCAGCTGGCGGAAGTGCATCGCGGTGGCGCGCGCATCCTGATTGGCACCCAGATGCTGGCCAAAGGCCACCACTTCCCGGACGTGACGCTGGTCGCCCTGCTGGACGTGGACGGCGCGCTGTTCTCGGCAGATTTCCGCTCCGCCGAGCGCTTCGCCCAGCTTTATACCCAGGTGGCCGGCCGCGCCGGGCGCGCCGGTAAACAGGGCGAAGTGGTGCTGCAAACCCACCATCCGGAGCACCCTCTGCTGCAAACCCTGCTGCACAAAGGCTATGACGCCTTTGCCGAACAGGCGCTGGCCGAACGCCAAACGCTGCAGCTGCCGCCGTGGACCAGCCACGTCATCATCCGCGCGGAAGATCATAACAACCAGCAGGCGCCGCTGTTCCTGCAGCAGCTGAGAAACCTCCTGCAAGCCAGCCCGCTGGTGGATAATCAGCTGTGGATTTTGGGCCCGGTGCCGGCGCTGGCAGCAAAACGCGGCGGCCGTTTTCGCTGGCAGATCTTGCTGCAGCACCCCTCGCGCATTCGTCTTCAGCATATCGTCAGCGGCGCGCTGGCACTGATTAACACCCTGCCCGAAGCGCGAAAAGTGAAGTGGGTGCTGGACGTCGATCCCATCGAAGGCTGAAGCTGGATCGGAAAATTTAACGCTCCTCACACTTTTTATGAAAATTCTGTAACCGATTCCATTAACTATCTGTAAAAATGGTGATGTCAGAATTTCGGTGTTCAGGCGAGGAGAAGACGTTGAAGTCCAGGAAAGAGGTTGCACCGGCGACCATGAAAGACGTTGCCCAGAAAGCACAGGTCTCTACGGCAACAGTATCCCGCGCATTAATGAACCCGGATAAAGTCTCCCAGGCGACCCGTAACCGGGTGGAGCAGGCCGCGCTGGAAGTGGGCTATTTTCCGCAGGCGATGGGGCGTAACGTCAAACGCAACGAGTCCCGCACCATCCTGGTGATTGTGCCGGACATCTGCGATCCCTTTCTTCAGCGAGATTATCCGCGGCATTGAAGTCACCGCAGCGGAACAGGGCTATCTGGTGCTGATTGGCGACTGCGCCCACCAGAACCAGCAGGAAAAAACCTTCATCGATCTCATTATCACCAAGCAGATCGACGGCATGCTGCTGCTTGGCTCACGCCTGCCGTTTGATGCCAGCATTGAAGAGCAGCGCAATTTGCCGCCGATGGTCATGGCCAACGAGTTTGCGCCAGAGCTGGAGCTGCCGACGGTCCATATCGATAACCTGACCGCCGCGTTCAACGCCGTAAACTATCTCCAGGAACTGGGGCATAAGCGGATTGGCTGCATCGCCGGGCCGGAAGAGATGCCGCTGTGCCACTACCGCTTGCAGGGCTACGTTCAGGCGCTGCGCCGTACCGGCGTCACCGTCGATCCGCACTACATTGCACGCGGTGATTTTACCTTCGCAGCCGGTGGACAGGCGCTGGAGAAACTTCTGGACCTGCCTGAGCCGCCAACCGCCGTATTCTGCCACAGCGACGTGATGGCGCTGGGCGCATTATCGTACGCCAAACGCCGCGGTCTTCGCATACCGAAAGATTTATCGATCATCGGATTCGATAATATTTCGCTTTCAGAATTTTGCGATCCGCCGCTCTCAACGGTCGCTCAGCCGCGCTACCAAATCGGCCGGGAAGCGATGCTGCTTCTGCTGGATCAGCTTCACGGTCAAACAGTTAGCAGCGGCTCGCGGTTGCTGGACTGCGAACTGATCGTCCGCGGCACTACCCAGGCATTGACTTAAAGTAAACGTCTTTCGGATACCCTTATCTGGTCAAAGCCCCGCCGCTTAAGTAACATGGCGGACTGACGAACGAATAAATACAGCGAAACGATAGTGGCACAACGAGATTATGTACGTCGCGGCCAGCCGGCACCTTCGCGACGCAAAAAGAGCAGCTCAAGGAAAAAGCAACGCAACCGGCCTGCGGTCTCGCCAGCAATGGTCGCTATTGCTGCGGCTGTGCTGGTCGCCTTTATTGGTGGCCTGTACTTTATCACGCACCACAAAAAAGAAGAGTCCGAGGCGCTTCAGAATCAGTAAAGGTCGCCGGAAACGGCCTGCCGCCGAAGCCTGAAGAGCGCTGGCGCTACATCAAAGAGCTGGAAAGCCGTCAGCCTGGCGTGCGTGCGCCAACCGAACCTTCTGCGGGTGGTGAAGTGCAGAATGCGAATCAGCTGACGGATGAACAGCGTCAGCTGCTGGCACAAATGCAGGCCGATATGCGCCAGCAGCCTACGCAGCTGAACGAAGTGCCGTGGAATGAGCAGACGCCGGAACAGCGTCAGCAAACGCTGCAGCGCCAGCGCCAGGCACAACAGCAGATCAGCAACAACAGCAGTGGGCGCAAACGCAGCCGGTACAGCAGCCGCGTACGGCAGCCGCGGGTCACGGAACAACCGGTGCAGCAACAACCGGCGCGGACAACGGCCACTGCGCCGCGTCAAACACAGACGCAAACGCAGCAGCAGCCGAAAGCCGCCGCAACATCGCAGCCGTATCAGGATCTGCTGCAGACGCCAGCGCATACCACCGCAGCAGCAGCCGAAAACGCAGCAGGCCGCGCCGGTAACGAGAGAGGCCGAAGCGCCGAAGCAAACGGCGGAGAAAAAAGACGAACGCCGCTGGATGGTACAGTGCGGTTCGTTCAAAGGCCCGGAGCAGGCGGAAACGGTGCGCGCGCAGCTGGCCTTTGAAGGGTTTGATTCGCGTATTACCACCAACAACGGCTGGAATCGCGTGGTGATTGGCCCGGTCAAAGGCAAAGAAAATGCCGATGGCACCATTTGTCGTCTGAAAATGGCCGGTCACACAAACTGCATTCGACTCGCCTCCGGGGGTTGAAACCCCCGAAATCCCCCCCATCTATCATTTCATTCAGCCCCGAACACTGTGCGCAGGGCGTCTGTATTCCGCATTCTGTAACCAGGGGTCTGCTCGTGACAACAATAGTAAGTGTACGCCGTAACGGCCATGTGGTAATCGCCGGTGATGGCCAGGCCACGCTGGGTAATACCGTCATGAAAGGCAACGTGAAGAAAGTGCGCCGCCTGTACAACGACAAAGTGATCGCCGGTTTTGCCGGCGGCACGGCGGATGCCTTCACGCTGTTTGAACTGTTTGAACGCAAACTGGAAATGCACCAGGGCCATCTGGTGAAAGCCGCCGTCGAGCTGGCGAAAGACTGGCGTACCGACCGCATGCTGCGCAAGCTGGAAGCGCTGCTGGCGGTGGCCGATGAGAACGCCTCGCTGATCATCACCGGTAACGGTGACGTGGTTCAGCCGGAAAATGACCTGATTGCCATCGGCTCTGGCGGCCCTTACGCCCAGGCCGCAGCCCGCGCGCTGCTGGAAAATACCGAGCTTGGACGCGCGTGATATCGCGGAGAAGGCGTTGGATATTGCAGGTGATATCTGCATCTACACCAACCACAACCACACCATCGAAGAATTGCCCTCCAAAGCGTAAGGATCTCCCATGTCTGAAATGACCCCACGCGAAATTGTCAGCGAACTGAACAAACACATTATCGGCCAGGACAACGCCAAGCGCTCCGTGGCTATCGCCCTGCGTAACCGCTGGCGCCGTATGCAGCTTGACGAAGAGCTGCGCCACGAAGTGACGCCGAAAAACATTCTGATGATCGGCCCGACCGGCGTCGGTAAAACCGAAATCGCCCGTCGTCTGGCGAAGCTGGCTAACGCGCCGTTCATCAAAGTTGAAGCCACCAAGTTCACCGAAGTGGGCTATGTCGGTAAAGAAGTGGACTCCATCATCCGCGATCTGACCGATTCCGCGATCAAAATGGTGCGCGTCCAGGCGATCGAGAAAAACCGCTACCGCGCCGAAGAGATGGCCGAAGAGCGCATTCTCGACGTGCTGATCCCGCCGGCGAAAAACAACTGGGGCCAGCCGGAGCAGTCCGCGGAACCGTCAGCTGCGCGCCAGGCGTTCCGCAAAAAACTGCGCGAAGGCCAGCTGGACGACAAAGAGATTGAGATCGATCTCGCTGCCGCGCCGATGGGCGTGGAAATCATGGCGCCTCCGGGCATGGAAGAGATGACCAACCAGCTGCAGTCCATGTTCCAGAACCTGGGCGGCCAGAAGCAGAAACCGCGTAAGCTGAAAATCAAAGACGCGATGAAGCTGCTGATTGAAGAAGAAGCGGCGAAGCTGGTGAACCCGGAAGAGCTGAAGCAGGACGCTATCGACGCGGTTGAGCAGCACGGCATCGTGTTTATCGACGAAATCGACAAAATCTGTAAGCGCGGCGGCAACAGCTCCGGCCCGGACGTGTCCCGCGAAGGCGTGCAGCGCGACCTGCTGCCGCTGGTGGAAGGCTGCACCGTCTCCACCAAGCACGGCATGGTGAAAACCGACCACATCCTGTTTATCGCCTCCGGCGCGTTCCAGGTTGCCAGCCCGTCGGATCTGATCCCGGAACTGCAGGGCCGTCTGCCGATCCGCGTTGAGCTGCAGGCGCTGACCACCGAAGATTTCGAGCGCATCCTGACCGAGCCAAACGCCTCTGTGACCGTACAGTACAAAGCGCTGATGGCGACCGAAGGCGTGAACCTCGAGTTCACCGACGACGGTATCAAACGCATTGCCCAGGCTGCATGGCAGGTGAACGAAACCACCGAAAACATCGGTGCGCGCCGTCTGCATACCGTGCTGGAACGCCTGGTGGAAGATATCTCTTACGACGCGAGCGACCTGAACGGTCAAACCGTTACCATTGACGCAGAATATGTGAGTAAACATCTGGATGCGTTAGTGGCAGATGAAGATCTGAGCCGTTTTATCCTATAATCGCGGTTACTGGATTCTCATCACGTTTAATGGGGGCTAATGCCCCCATTTTTATTGGCTAAATACTTATGACTGACATCAGCCGTACTCAGGCGTGGCTCGAAAGTCTGCGCCCTAAAACACTTCCTCTGGCCTTTGCCGCGATTATCGTCGGCACCGCCCTTGCCTGGTGGCAGGGTTATTTTGATCCGCTGGTCGCCGCGCTGGCATTGATTACCGCCGGCCTGCTGCAAATCCTCTCCAACCTCGCCAACGACTACGGCGACGCGGTGAAAGGCAGCGACAAACCTGACCGTATCGGGCCGCTGCGTGGAATGCAAAAAGGGGTGATTACCCAGGCGCAGATGAAGCACGCGTTAATCATCACCGTGGTGCTGATCTGTTTATCGGGTCTGGCGCTGGTGACGGTGGCATCTAAGACTCCCAGCGATTTCATTGGTTTTCTGGTGCTGGGCTTATTGGCCATTATCGCGGCCATCACCTACACCGTCGGCACGCGACCTTACGGTTATATTGGGCTCGGTGATATCTCCGTCCTGGTTTTCTTCGGCTGGCTGAGCGTCATGGGAAGCTGGTACTTACAGGCGCATACGGTAATCCCTGCCCTGTTCCTGCCTGCGACCGCCTGCGGTCTGCTGGCGACAGCGGTGCTCAACATCAACAACCTGCGCGACATCGACAGCGATCGCGAGAACGGTAAAAACACCCTGGCGGTCCGTCTGGGGCCAGTGAATGCGCGTCGTTACCATGCCTGCCTGCTGATGGGGGCCCTGGTCTGCCTGGCGTTGTTTAACCTGATTTCCCTGCACAGTCTGTGGGGCTGGCTGTTTGTGCTTGCCGCGCCGCTGCTGATTAAGCAGGCCCGTTTTGTGATGCGTGAACGTAGCCCGGCCGCCATGCCGCCGATGTTGGAGCGAACCGTAAAAGGCGCACTGCTGACTAACCTGTTGTTCGTCATCGGGATTGTCTTAAGCCAGACGCTCAGTTAGCTGACAAATATCAATTAACAATTGATGATTTTGCCAACAACGCATTTCGCACGATATACTGAACACATTCGCAGCAACTGAGCGTTAAACCTATGAAATACGATACCTCCGAGCTTTGTGACATCTACCAGGAAGATGTCAACGTCGTTGAACCGCTGTTCTCCAACTTTGGTGGGCGGTCGTCGTTTGGCGGACAGATCGTCACGGTGAAATGTTTCGAGGATAACGGGTTGCTGTACGATCTGCTCGAACAGAACGGCCGCGGCCGCGTGCTGGTGGTCGACGGCGGCGGTTCCGTGCGCCGCGCGTTGATTGATGCCGAACTGGCCCGCATTGCCGTGCAGAACGAGTGGGAAGGCATTGTGGTGTACGGTGCCGTGCGTCAGGTGGACGATCTGGAAGACCTGGATATCGGCATTCAGGCCATCGCGGCCATACCGGTAGGGGCGGCGGGTGAAGGCATCGGCGAAAGCGACGTGCGCGTCAACTTCGGCGGCGTGACCTTCTTCTCCGGCGACCATCTGTATGCCGATAATACCGGCATTATCCTTTCCGAAGATCCGCTGGATATCGAGTAAAAAAAGGGCGCCATCAGGCGCCCTTCTTCTGCGTCGCCCCAGCGGCGCGCCCGCGCCGGCCCGGGGGCGCCCCCCCGGGGCGTGAATCAGACTTCTTCCATACGTCCCAGCAGCGCCTGCAGGCGCTCCTGCCAGCCGTGCTGCTGTTCTTTCAGCTGGTTGTTTTCGCGCTCCAGCTCTTCGCGGCTGTGCTGCGCAGCCTGAACTTCCTGCGCCAGGCTGTTGTTCTTCTCTTTCAGCTCTTCAATTTCCATCTGCAGCAGGGTGATGGTATCAATCGCCTGCTGTACTTTCGATTCCAGTTTCTCAAACACTTCTAAAGACATGGTCATACCTCTCCTGAATTGCAAGGCGTTGATAGGTAAATCTTCGTCCCTAATACCGGCGACGCCTTAATAAAAATGAGCGCATTTCGCTTGCCTTCGATTGTATGGAGCGCGGCGCTCTGTGTCCAGCGACACACCGCGCAGATCGCGGTTTGCAACACTTTTAGGTCTGGTCCTGGTGCGTTCGCGTCATATACCCCTAAATTGTTAACTGATTCGTTAATGAAATGATTCAGCTCACATTCCTCCGATACTGGTACCGTAAAAACATCCTAAATGGACGCGAAAACGCTCATTTTATTGACGCAGAACACACATTTTGATTTCGATATTTCTCGTTTTTGCTCGTTAACGATAAATTAACACTATGTCTACAGGGCATCGTGGCTGTCACGGGCGGCCATGCTAACAATAAACATCACTCTCTTCAGGATTCCGATTATGAGTCAGACATCAACCTTAAAAGGCCAGTGCATCGCCGAGTTCCTCGGTACCGGGTTGTTGATATTCTTCGGAGTGGGCTGTGTCGCTGCGCTGAAAGTGGCGGGTGCCAGTTTTGGCCAGTGGGAAATCAGTATCATCTGGGGTCTGGGCGTGGCGATGGCCATCTACCTGACTGCAGGGGTTTCCGGCGCACATCTTAACCCGGCGGTGACCATCGCACTGTGGCTGTTCGCCTGCTTCGACGGACGCAAAGTTGTTCCCTTCATCATTTCTCAGTTTGCCGGCGCGTTTTGCGCAGCGGCGTTAGTTTACGGGCTTTACTACAATCTTTTCATCGACTTCGAACAGACGCACCATATGGTGCGCGGCAGCGTCGAAAGTCTGGATCTGGCAGGCATCTTCTCAACCTACCCTAACCCGCACATCAACTTTGTGCAGGCGTTCGCAGTTGAAATGGTGATTACCGCTATTCTGATGGGCGTTATCCTGGCGCTGACCGACGACGGCAACGGCATTCCGCGCGGCCCGCTGGCCCCGCTGCTGATTGGTCTGCTGATTGCGGTGATTGGCGCCTCCATGGGCCCGCTGACCGGCTTCGCGATGAACCCGGCGCGTGATATCGGCCCGAAAGCGTTCGCCTTTATCGCAGGCTGGGGCGACGTCGCCTTCACCGGCGGCAAAGACATTCCTTACTTCCTGGTACCGCTGTTTGCGCCGGTCGTCGGGGCGGCGCTGGGTGCGTTCGGCTACCGCAAACTGATTGGTCGCCATCTGCCGTGCGGCACCTGTGTGGAGGAGGAGAAGGAAAGGCACTGCCTCAACGACACAACAAAAAGCTTCGCTGTAATCTGACTACGGGACACAAACCATGACCGACAAAAAATATATCGTTGCGCTCGACCAGGGCACTACCAGCTCCCGCGCTGTCGTGATGGATCATGACGCCAACATCGTCAGCGTGTCACAGCGCGAATTTGAGCAAATTTACCCGAAGCCAGGCTGGGTTGAGCACGACCCGATGGAGATCTGGGCGTCGCAAAGCTCCACGCTGGTCGAAGTGCTGGCGAAAGCCGATATCAGTTCCGACGAGATTGCCGCGATTGGTATCACCAACCAGCGTGAGACTACCGTGGTCTGGGAACGCGAAACCGGTAAGCCTATTTACAACGCCATCGTCTGGCAGTGCCGCCGTACCTCTGAGATTTGCGAACAGCTGAAGCGCGACGGCATGGAAGAGTACGTGCGCAGCGCCACCGGCCTGGTGGTTGACCCGTATTTCTCCGGCACCAAAGTGAAATGGATCCTCGACCATGTGGAAGGTTCACGTGAGCGTGCAAAGCGCGGCGAGCTGCTGTTCGGTACCGTTGATACCTGGCTTATCTGGAAGATGACCCAGGGACGCGTTCACGTCACCGACTACACCAACGCCTCGCGTACCATGCTGTTCAACATCAATACCCTGGAGTGGGATGACAAGATGCTGGACGCGCTGGATATCCCACGCGCGATGCTGCCTGAAGTGCGCAAGTCTTCTGAGGTATATGGCCAGACCAACATCGGCGGTAAAGGCGGCACCCGTATTCCTATCGCCGGTATCGCCGGTGACCAGCAGGCGGCGCTGTTCGGCCAGCTGTGCGTCAAGGAAGGGATGGCGAAGAACACCTACGGCACCGGCTGCTTTATGCTGATGAACACCGGCGAGAAAGCGGTGAAATCAGAAAACGGTCTGCTGACTACCATCGCCTGCGGCCCGCGCGGCGAAGTGAACTATGCCCTGGAAGGTGCGGTGTTCATGGCCGGCGCGTCTATCCAGTGGCTGCGCGACGAGATGAAGCTGATCAGCGATGCGTTCGATTCCGAGTACTTCGCGACCAAAGTGAAAGACACCAACGGCGTGTACGTGGTGCCTGCGTTCACCGGTCTGGGCGCACCGTACTGGGACCCGTATGCACGCGGCGCGATCTTCGGCCTGACGCGTGGCGTGAACGCTAACCACATTATTCGCGCCACGCTGGAATCCATCGCCTACCAGACGCGCGACGTGCTGGAAGCGATGCAGGCCGACTCCGGCATTCGTCTGCACGCCCTGCGCGTGGACGGCGGCGCGGTCGCCAACAACTTCCTGATGCAGTTCCAGTCCGACATTCTGGGCACCCGCGTTGAGCGCCCTGAAGTGCGTGAAGTGACGGCGCTGGGCGCGGCGTACCTTGCCGGTCTGGCGGTCGGCTTCTGGCAGAATCTGGACGAGCTGCAGGAAAAAGCGGTGATCGAACGCGAATTCCGCCCTGGCATCGAAACCACCGAGCGCAACTTCCGCTACAGCGGCTGGAAGAAAAGCGGTGAAACGCGCCCTGGCGTGGGAAGAGCACGACGAGTAATCCTGCCACCTCTCCCTTCCCCCGTTTGGGGGAGGGGATCAATCCTCTCCCCCTCTCCCCCGCTGTGATAAACTTTGTGCAATTTCTTTTGATTGCACGAGTACCTCATGAAACGTGAACTTGCTATCGAGTTTTCCCGCGTCACCGAAGCGGCCGCGCTGGCAGGCTATAAATGGCTGGGACGTGGCGACAAAAATACCGCCGACGGCGCAGCCGTCCACGCCATGCGCATTGTGCTCAACCAGGTCAACATCGACGGCACCATCGTGATCGGCGAAGGCGAGATCGACGAAGCGCCGATGCTCTATATCGGTGAAAAAGTCGGTACCGGCAAAGGCGATGCCGTGGATATCGCGGTCGATCCGATCGAAGGCACCCGCATGACGGCGATGGGTCAGGCCAATGCGCTGGCGGTGCTGGCCGTGGGCGATAAGGGCTGCTTCCTGAACGCGCCGGATATGTACATGGAAAAGCTGATTGTCGGTCCTGGCGCGAAAGGCGCAATCGACCTCAACCTGCCGCTGGAAGAGAACCTGCGCAACGTCGCCAACGCGCTGAACAAACCCCTGAGCGAACTGACCGTCACCATTCTGGCCAAACCGCGCCACGACGCCACCATCGCGCAGATGCAAAAGCTCGGCGTGCGCGTGTTTGCCATTCCGGACGGTGACGTTGCGGCCTCCATCCTGACCTGCATGCCGGACAGCGAAGTCGACGTGCTGTACGGCATCGGCGGCGCGCCGGAAGGGGTGGTCTCTGCGGCGGTGATCCGCGCGCTGGATGGCGATATGCAGGCGCGTCTGCTGCCCCGCCATGAGGTGAAAGGCGACAGCGAAGAGAACCGCCGCATCGGCGAACAGGAGCTGGCACGCTGCCGAGGCGATGGGCATCGAGGCCAGCAAAGTGCTGGCGTCTGGACGATATGGCGCGTAGCGATAACGTGGTCTTCTCGGCGACCGGCATCACCAAAGGCGATCTGCTGGACGGCATCACCCGCAAGGGCAATATGGCCACCACCGAAACGCTGCTGATCCGCGGCAAATCGCGCACCATTCGCCGCATCCAGTCTATCCACTATCTCGACCGCAAAGACCCGGACGTGCAGACGCACATTCTGTAAAACCGTTTGATCGATAGAGCTTTCCGGCCCAAACGGGCTGGAAATCTCCCCCCACAAGTACGGAAGATAGAACAGAGAAACAGCACAGGAGAAGATCATGGCGGACTGGGTAACAGGTAAAGTCACAAAGGTACAGTTCTGGACCGATGCGCTATTTAGTCTCACCGTGCATGCTCCCGTTCACCCGTTTAAAGCCGGGCAATTTGCGAAGCTGGGGCTGGATGTCGACGGCGAGCGCGTGCAGCGCGCCTACTCTTACGTTAACGCGCCTGATAACCCGGATCTCGAGTTCTATCTGGTCACCGTTCCTGACGGTAAACTCAGCCCGCGCCTTGCCGCCCTTAAGCCCGGCGACGAGGTGCAAATTGTGAGTGAAGCGGCAGGCTTCTTTGTGCTCGAAGAGATCCCGGATTGTGACACGCTCTGGATGCTGGCAACCGGCACGGCCATCGGCCCTTATCTCTCTATTTTGCAGTACGGCAAAGATCTGGAGCGCTTTAAAAACATCGTGCTGGTGCACGCCGCGCGCTACGCCGCAGATCTGAGCTACCTGCCGCAGATGCAGGCGCTGGAACAGCAGTACGGCGGAAAGTTAAAGATTCAGACGGTGGTCAGCCGCGAAACCGTAGCAGGAACGCTGACCGGCCGCGTGCCGGCGTTAATTGAGAGTGGTGCCCTGGAAGAGGCGGTGGGTTTGCCGCTGAACGCTGAAACCAGCCACGTCATGCTGTGTGGCAACCCGCAGATGGTACGGGACACCCAGCAGCTTCTGAAGGATACCCGGCAGATGACGAAACATCTTCGCCGCCGACCGGGGCATATGACCGCCGAACACTACTGGTGATCAGCGGTATTTCACCTCCAGGGTATCTTTACCGTATTTGTTTTCGCTCTGGGTGCCGATAAACGCGCCCAGATCGACAATCATCATCACGAAGATGACCGACGGCAGCAGCCTGCCCACAACCCACGGCAGGATGGACGGACAGCATCGCCCAGTTTCCCGCCACCAGCATCCACGCCAGAATAATCAGAAATGCCCACGCGCCGGAACGTCCGCGATCGTGCAGGCGTTTCACCACAACCGCAGCCGCCGTTGGCCAGAGCAGGCAGACCAGCGCGAAGGCCGCCGTTTGCGTGCTTAGCCATGCGTTATAGGCAACGAAAAACAGAAGCAGCATGGCGACAACCCACGTCACCATCCAGATCCAGAAATCACGGCGTCCAATACGCCCTTTGAATGAAAACAGCCACTGCTGTATGGTCATGTAAGGTTCCTTATTATCATATCGCGCGCATTTTACCCTGGAGTTGTGACCTTTTGACAAGCCGACCAGATATCGTTTTAATCATGAGCACTTACGGCCAGGGGCAATGTTGATGAAAAGTTCGGCACGTTCTCTCTTCCTGTGTTTAGCGCTGCTCAGCGTGGGTTATCCCCTGCACGCCGCCGAAACCACTGCCCCGACCACAGCACCCTATCTGCTGGCGGGCGCGCCGTCGTTCGATCAGTCCATCAGCCAGTTTCGTGAAGCCTTCAATCAGGCCAACCCCACGCTGCCGCTGGATGAGTTTCGCGCCATTGATGGCCCCCGCGACACGCCTACCCTGACCCGTGCGGCAAGCAAGATTAACGAGAATTTGTATGCCTCCACGGCGCTGGAGCGCGGGACGTTAAAAATCAAAAGCATGCAAATCACCTGGCTGCCGATACAGGGGCCAGAGCAGAAAGCCGCGAAGGCGAAAGCGCTGGAGTATATGAGCGCGGTATTGCAGGCGTTTACCCCTGCGCTGACGAAAAAGCAAAGCCAGCAAAAGCTGCAAAAACTCCTCACCGCCGGTAAAAACAAGCGTTACTACGCCGATACCGAAGGCGCAATCCGCTATGTTGTAGCGGACAACGGCGAAAAAGGACTGACCTTCGCTGTTGAACCGATTAAGCTGGCACTATCTGACACTCTCGGCGGGGCAATTAATGACAAAAAGCAAAGCCTTTCGAGGGAAAATCTCTATACTGATTCACAGACCATGCTGCCCGACAGGGTGGCCATATTCCTTAATTCGCTTATTGAGCGTGGAGAATTGAAATGCGACATCCTTTAGTGATGGGTAACTGGAAACTGAACGGCAGCCGCCACATGGTAAACGAACTGGTTGCGAACCTGCGTAAAGAGCTGGCTGGCGTGACGGGCTGCGCGGTTGCTATCGCTCCGCCGGATATGTACCTGGATCTGGCTAAACATGCCGCTGACGGCAGCCACATCATTCTGGGCGCGCAGAACGTTGACGTTAACCTGTCTGGCGCGTTCACCGGTGAAACCTCCGCTGAAATGCTGAAAGATATCGGCGCGAAATACATCATCATCGGCCACTCCGAGCGTCGCACCTACCACAAAGAATCCGACGAGTTCATCGCGAAGAAATTCGCCGTGCTGAAAGAGCAGGGTCTGATCCCGGTTCTGTGCATCGGTGAAACCGAAGCAGAAAACGAAGCGGGTAAAACCGAAGAAGTGTGCGCACGTCAGATCGACGCTGTGCTGAAAACCCAGGGCGCGAGCAGCGTTCGAAGGCGCGGTAATCGCTTACGAGCCAGTCTGGGCGATCGGTACCGGCAAATCAGCAACCCCTGCGCAGGCTCAGGCGGTTCACAAATTCATCCGTGACCACATTGCGAAAGCTGACGCCAAAGTGGCTGAGCAAGTGATCATCCAGTACGGCGGTTCCGTTAACGCGTCTAACGCTGCTGAGCTGTTCACCCAGCCAGACATCGATGGCGCGCTGGTTGGCGGTGCATCCCTGAAAGCGGACGCTTTCGCGGTGATCGTTAAAGCGGCAGAAGCGGCTAAACAGGCGTAATTGCCTTTGTGGCGGGTGGCGCTTCGCTAACCCGCCCTACGGTTATGTAAGCCCGGTAAGCGTCAGCGCCACCGGGCTTTTTTACAGCCGTCCCAGCAGGCTAAACCACAGGTAATCCAGCGGCAGCAGCACCAGATAGGTCGCTATCGCCAGCGCCAGACAGAGCACCATCCCCGCCCTGGCAGGCACCTTTCCTAACCCCATCGCCACCACGATCGGCGACGCCTGATACGGCAGCAGCGGCGTGGAATAGCCGAGCACCTGAATCATGATCACCGACAGCAGCGGGAAGCCGGTCGCATCCGAGAAGCTCTGCGCCAGGGTGGTATACAGCGCCGGAACGCCGTTGGCGGTCATAATGAAGTTGAGTGCGGTGGTGATCCCGGTCAGCGCCAGGAAACTGGTGAACGGGTTAGCTGCATCCAGCGGCATAATGCGGAGCAACGCCTCGCCCACCGCCGTTCCGATACCGGTTTGCGTCACCACGATCGCCAGACCCAAGAATGCCCGCGACGTAAATACAGGTGCGCATATTCACCCCGGCAGAAAACTCCTCCCCGGTGATAAAGCCGATGCGCGGCAGCATAACGATGACAGACGCCGCCAGCCCGGTCCACGCGGGCCCAACGCCGTGCCAGCTCTCCGTCACCCACATCCCCAGCACCACCGCCAGCAGCCAGGCAAGACGCTTTTCGTCCCGCCCCATAGGCTCAGACGGCGCCTGTTCCTTCGGCGGTTTTGGGCTGCCCCGGAAAAAGCCAGCAGATCAGGCCAATCAGAATCAGGCCTTTGAGAATGCCCAGCACCGGCGTGTGCAGCAGCAGATAGGGGACATAGTTCAGATGGATGCCGTACGAGCCTTCCGCCGCACCGCTCATCACCAGATTAGGCACGTTAGCGGGCAGAATCGTCGCCGAAAGCTGGAACGTCCCGAACCCCACCGCCAGCGCCAGACCAAACCAGGCGCGGGAGCCGTCGGCGATACCGGCGCGTTTCGCCATCGCGGCGACAATCGGCATCAGCAGCGCAATACGTCCCATATTCGACGGCATCACAAACGCCAGCGCATAGCTCAGCAGCACCACGCTCGCCACCATTAACACCCACGAGTCGGTGAGCTTTGCCGACAACGCCCGGGCGGCCCTGTCCGCCAGACCGGTTTTACGGATCGCCACGCCGAGCACAAAGCCGCTGAAGACCAGCCAGAAGGCCGACGAAGCAAAACCGCCGAAGATCACCTCCGGCGGGGCGATTTTCGCGGTCATCGCCGCCGTAAAGAACAGCAGCGCGGTGATAAATTCCGGCAACAGCGACGTCGCCCACAGCACGATGGTGACGCCAACGATCAGTGAGGGTAGCAGCAGAGGATGCGTTAACCAGAGCGACATACCTGTCTCCTGTAGAATTTTTCAGCAAGTCTACGGCGACAGGCAGGGCGAGTAAACGCGATTTATGGTGGGGTTAATTCAGGATAGCGCATTGATGATCCTGCAGTTCCTCCGCGGACGCGCGGTTAAGCATCAGCAGGTTACGCTCGGTTGCCAGCAACACAAACGAGCCATCCGACTGCTGCGCCATCGCCAGGGCAAAACGCCCCATATGGTCGCGCGCTTCCGGCAGCTCTTCAGCCAGCATCATAAACGGGCTGCGCTGCACCAGTTCATTCTCCGTCACCCGACGAGCAAGATACTCATGTCCTTCCAGCCCGCCCGGGAAGACGGCAGCCACTGGGTGCTGATTTCTCCCTGCGCGGCGTTGAGTTTCTCGCGCACGTCCGGGCGCAGGCAGGAGATATGAATATGAAAATGGTTCTGCGTACGCCCAGTCGGCGAGTTAATCGTCAGCGAAATGGCGCTGTCGGGCACCTCGGATCCGCGCTTCAGGGTCATAAAGCTGCGCGACTGCCACGCCAGCCAGAAAAAGTTCGGCGTTGTGCGCTTCGGTCAACAGCGGGCTCTCGGTGCCGTTGATGCGATATGTCGGCATCAGCAGATATTGCAGCGGCCCGTTGCGATCTTTAAAGACCACATAGCCTGCATCCGTTTTCACCTGCGCACACGGTGCCGGGTTACGATTCTGGATCTGATTCGGCACGCACTGGTCGAGAACGATATGTCGCAACGCATTCGGATTACCCGCCCTTTCATCCAGTACAGCCCGCACCCGCCAGAACAACCAGCACCAACAGGGCGATGACAATGAGGATCAATAAGATAATTTTTTTCACAACGCGTTCCCTGTTTTCAATAGAGGCAAAAGAGTAACGCAAAACAGCAGTGACCAAGTCGAAAATCCGGCGGGGATTTCTCACGCAGGGTGCAAAAACAACATCGCCCTCAAAAGAGGGCGATGTCTGGAGGATTAGCGCTGGCTGATCTGGTCGAACGTACCGCCGTTAGAGAAGTGCTCTTTCTGCGCTTTGGTCCAGCCGCCGAACTCGTCATCAATGGTGAAGAGTTTCAGTTTAGGGAAGACGCTTTCGTATTTCTTCGCCACCGCCGGATCGCGTGGACGATAGAAGTTTTTCGCCGCAATTTCCTGGCCTTCTGGCGAGTACAGATACTTCAGGTAGGCTTCCGCCACCGCTTTGGTATCTTTCTTCTCAACCACTTTATCGACCACGGAAACGGTCGGCTCAGCCAGAATCGATTCGCTCGGGGTCACGATCTCGAATTTGTCTTTACCCAGCTCGTTGGTGGCCAGCAGGGCTTCGTTTTCCCATGCGATCAGCACGTCGCCAATCCCGCGCTCGACGAAGGTGTTGGTGGCGCCACGCGCGCCGGAGTCCAGCACCTCAACGTTTTTATACAGCGCCTTCACGAATTCCTGCGCTTTGGCCTGGTCGCCATTGTTGTGGTGCAGCGCGTAGCCCCACGCGGCCAGGTAGTTCCAGCGAGCGCCGCCGGAGCTTTTCGGGTTCGGGGTAATGACGGAAACGCCCGGCTTAATCAGGTCGTTCCAGTCATGAATCTGTTTCGGGTTGCCTTTACGCACCAGGAAGACGATGGTCGAGGTGTATGGCGCGGAGTTATCCGGCAGGCGTTTGATCCAGTTTTTGTCGATACGGCCACGCTCGGCGATCGCGTCAACGTCGTAGGCCAGCGCCAGGGTCACCACGTCGGCTTCAATGCCGTTGATGACGGAGGTCGCCTGCTTGCCAGAACCGCCGTGAGACTGGCGAACCACGACATTGTCGCCGGTTTCCTGTTTCCAGTGTGCCGCAAACGCTTTGTTGTATTGCTCGTACAGTTCACGCGTCGGGTCGTATGACACGTTCAGTAACTGGATGTCCTTAGCCAGAACGCTGGTCGATGCCAGCAATAATGTAAAACCCACGCCCCATTTATTCATCGCCCAGCTCTCTTTTGTAGTGTTTTGATGAATGCAGCGTGCCAGAAAGCGAATCGAGGATTAAAGAATAAAAAAAGATTGGCTATAACGTAGTGGAATAAACAGACATAAAAAAATGCCGGCTCATACCTTACGCACGGGCATTTTCATGCCGCCCCACAACCATCAGTACAGTTTTTTCGCGCAGTCCAGCCAGTCACCTTTGAACGGACGCTTCATGTTTTCAATCGCGTCGATGATGTCATGGTGAACCAGTTTTTCGTTCTGAATACCGACGCAGCGGCCGCCGTGGCCCTGCAGCAGCAGTTCGATAGCGTACGCGCCCATACGGGACGCCAGAATACGGTCGTAAGGCACCGGGGAACCGCCACGCTGGATGTGGCCCAGTACGGTCGCACGGGTTTCACGTTTGGTTTCGGTTTCGATGTACTTCGCCAGCTCGTCAACGTCACAGATGTGCTCAGTGATAGCCACGATCGCGTGTTTTTTACCTTTCGCGATGCCGGCTTTGATTTCAGCCACCAGATCTTCACGGCTGAATTCCACTTCCGGCACCACGATAAACTCACAACCGCCCGCAATCGCCGCAGCCAGGGTCAGGTCGCCGCAGTAACGGCCCATCACTTCAACGATGGAGATACGCTGGTGAGAAGAAGAGGTGTCACGCAGGCGGTCAATCGCTTCAACAACGGTTCCCAGCGCGGTGAAATAACCGATGGTGTAGTCGGTGCCTTTGATGTCGTTGTCGATGGTGCCCGGCAGACCGATGCACGGGAAACCCATTTCAGTCAGACGTTTTGCACCCATGTAGGAGCCGTCACCACCGATAACCACCAGGGCGTCCAGGCCGCGTTTTTTCATGTTCTCGATAGCCACTTCACGAACGTGTTCATCACGGAATTCCGGGAAGCGGGCAGAGCCGAGGAAGGTACCGCCACGGTTGATCATGTCAGACACGCTGTAACGGTCGAGCTGAACCATACGGTCTTCATACAGGCCCAGGTAACCATCATAGATACCAAAAACTTCCAGACCTTCCGTCAGCGCTGCACGGACAACCCCACGAATTGCCGCGTTCATGCCCGGCGCATCACCGCCGCTTGTCAACACACCGATTTTCTTAATCATGACTACCTCTGAACTTAGGAATGCAAAATTGAAATCTGTTGCCGGAAGAAACTTAGCGAACAACGAATGCTGCAAATAGTATATCAATCCCTTCCAGCTGAATTGATTCAGGTCAGACCAAATGGCGGTAATTTATACACAAAATGCGGGCCTGGCTCACTTTTTTACAACGAAATACGAATGCCCAACATGTCCCGGTACAACCGAGCAGGGATCCTGGTGAATGATGACGTCTGAACCAGGAAAACGCTGCAAAATCGCCTGCTCAACCTGCTCAGCAATCACGAGAGCCTGAACCAGTGGCAGGTTGTCTTCCATTTCAAAATGAATCTGAATAAAGCGGGTCGGCCCTGACTGCCGCGTTCGAAGATCGTGCGCACCGCTGACGCCGGGCCAGGCAGTCACGATAGAAAAAATTTCATTGCGTTCTGAGTCCGGGAGGGCGCGGTCAAGCAGTGATTGCACCGCTTCATACCCCATCCGCAGGGCGCTATATAAAATATAGATACCAATCCCTAACGCAAACAACGCATCGGCCCGATGCCAGCCATACCAGGCCAGACCGAGCGCAATAAGAATAGCCCCATTCATCATAACATCAGATTGATAATGAAGCATATCCGCCCGTACAGCCTGACTTTGCGTTTTGCGAACAACCCAGCGCTGGAACGTTACCAGAACAAGTGTGCATATAAGCGCAACGATCGTCACAATCACGCCCACGCCGGGATCCTTCATCGGTGTCGGCGAGACGAGATGCTGAATGCCGGTCAGAAACAGGAAAAGCGCAGAACCGGAAATGAACATACTTTGCGCCAGCGCGGCCAGCGACTCCGCTTTGCCATGCCCAAACGTATGCTCTTCATCCGCTGGCTGCAGCGAGTAACGCACCACCAGCAGGTTGGTCAGCGAGGCGGCAATATCCACCAGCGAGTCCACCAGCGCCGCCAGAATACTGACCGACCCGGTATACCACCACGCAAAAATTTTAATTAACAGCAAAGACGACGCCATGACGGTCGCCGCGATTGCGGCCCGGGTTACCAGTCTTCCATAGGATTGATTCATAAACGCTCCTGTTTTGTCATGCCGCAATTATAACGGATGGCATCGGTGGGAATAGTACGATTAAGCGTAAGATTGTTTGATAGTGAAGTGCATTGCAGGACGAATAGTGTTGCTTATCAGGGATTGATTGCCTGGCCACTACAGACAATCAATCCCAGGTCGTTTTATTCTGTTACATTCTCAAACAATGAAACGGAATAAACCCATGAAGGTACACTGTTTATCAAGTTAACGTAACCACTATAGTCGCTATACAGTGGGTCCTGGCAACCGTGTTGCTGTGTATAATTAACGGAGAACATCCCTGAATTTATAAAATATTTATCCGCAAGAGCAGCAACGCAAAAATAGGGTTTTTTATTAGCATCCTGCACAAATTTTGCAACGGCATTCTGATCGCTGGATTTCACAAAAACAGGGACATCACCAAACTCTAATGGAGTAATATGAAGTTTAAAAGTAAAATCCGCATCCTTGTCACCAGTAGTAGAGAACAAATTATGTGGGATCACATTATGCTCATAAAAATATTTATTAAGTGCTGGCTTATGATCACCATAGACAACAATCACTGCATCCTTATCTATCGCCTGTACCTGTCGAGCAAAATCCGTTAAACGAGAGATAGATTCGGCCACTTCATATTTATAAACTGTTTCACCAGAATCATTGAGATATGGGAACGGACCGTGAGTACCCATGGTAATGAGATTCATAAAAATGGGTTGCCCCTGCTTCTCACGTAGCGCTTTTAATGCCGAGCGATAAAGTACGATATCATCTGTTTGCCACTGCCAGGGCTTCTTATTTTTTGCAATTTCGACTGGCACATCACCCATTTGTGTTATATCGACAAATTGATCAAAACCAAATTTACGATAGACATCACCTCTTCGCCAAAATGACCGATTATTATTATGAGCCGCAAAGGCATAGTAATTCTTGCGTTTTAAGGCGCTAGCAAAAGACTCGGCGTTATCCTTAAAAATATCAACATACTCCTGGTAGATGATACCAGAAAGATGCTGAGTTGTGCTTGGCAACCCGGTAAGCATTTCAAATTCTATGTTAGCCGTGCCTGCACCATAATGAGGAGATGTTGCCCGCATGGCCGTAAATCCATTATCCATAAGGGGCTGATAAAGCTCCTTAAAATTATTATCGTCATACCAACAAGATTCACACAAAACAAATATTACTGTCTTATTCCTGGGCTCACTTTTAGCATATGTAGCACGCAGGGAAAGGTACTCTTTTATTTCATCTTGTTTTAATTCAGGAACCGAACGACGAAGACTTGTCTGAATTAAATGCATGGGTAACCCGTGGCGCTTTACGTTACCAGGCCAATCCCACGAGAAATAATTAATATCATATTTTTCGGTGAGTCTGTTTGCATTTTCCTTTACCCAACCCGGCAGAGTATCTATTGCATTGGAATAAGGTGAAAAAGCCATAGGTGTGGTTAACGCCAAAAATAAAATAACAGCCAGCTTATTGGATTTATGAATCCTGAATTTCTTGTCCAAAAATAATAAGAGCAACCCGGCAAGAATTGCGCCGACACAAAGCATTATGTTGTCAGCGGAAAGATATTTTGAGGCCAGGGAAACATTGGATCCCGCAACAATATCATTAAAGGATAGAGGTTCATCAGTAAGAGATATTTTCGTCATGCTAATAAACGAAATAATTGCCGAAACCAAGGCTATTACATAAAGAGAAAAAAGAACCCTAAAATTAATCAATCGAAGGATAAGATAAACAAAAATAACTGGTGCAGACATCCAGTACATTCTAATTATCTCATGTCGATTTATGCCATATGGGCTATCGCCGATGATATCCAGGACCATTCTCAAAAAATAAATAACAACTGCAACGCATAACGTCTCTACTATCAACCCCTTAATAAAGCTGACGCTATATTTTTTTAAATTAATATTTCTCAATTTCTCGATCATTTACCCAAATCCACCAATAGAGTTTTATGTATCTCATCATCCACAAATCACCTTGATAATATATCAAAAAAATGTGGAGAAAAATGGAGTTATGAGATTTCACGCGTTTAATGAGGATAAAAAGGGAATTTTAGATAAAAAAGCTCCCGCCACTCATCATAAAAAGCTTTTCCTGGGCGCTATCCTCAGGACTTAGCAGATAAGCAAAAGGCAAAAAAACCCCCACATCATGTGGGGGAAGACAGGGATGGTGTCTATGGCAAGGAAAAACAGGGTTTACTGGTTACTACGGGTACTGCTATTGCTACTGAAAAACGTCGGTTCTGAGCTTTGCTGCATCTGCGCAACGCTGACGCAACTGGTCCATCCGCTGCTGATGTTTCTGGTGTTCAAAACCGCTTGCTGCTCGGGCGTTAGCAGGTGGAACATCTGGTTGCGGACCTTCGCCATTTCAACCTGGCGAGCAACCTGTTCCTGTGCCATTTTTTCGGCCTGAGCGCGCACAGCGCTTTCGTCAAATTTTTCTGCGGTGACAAGGCGATGCATTGTCTCCATTTCGCTAACATTAACAGGAGGCTGGTCGTGCCGTGCCCGTCTGCATCAGATCTCGCATCTGTTGACGCTGATGTTCGGTTAAACTTATGCCGTCAAACATATGGCTTTGGCCACTGCGCTGCGTTGAATCCCTCTTGTCGGGTGCCAGTTATCGCCTGATGATCAACATCAGCAGCCCGGCTAAACGCACTGAACGCCAGCGTTGAGGCCATGACGGCAGCGGTAACGTTGCGCATCACTTGCTCCCAAAATCTTTCGTGTCGCGATTCAACGAGAGACAGTCTACGATTCAGGCTGCAAACATGCGTCAGGGGGTGTAAAACAACGTAAAGTCATGGATTAGCGACCCTTGATGTCGTAATTTCTGCCTCGGAGGTATTTAAACAATGAATAAAATCCTGTTAGTTGATGATGACCGAGAGCTCACATCCCTGTTAAAGGAGTTGCTCGACATGGAAGGTTTCAACGTGCTCGTTGCCCATGATGGCGAGCAGGCGCTGAGTCTCCTTGACGACAGCATCGATTTACTTTTGCTCGACGTGATGATGCCGAAGAAAAACGGCATTGATACGCTGAAAGAGCTTCGCCAGACACACCAGACTCCGGTAATCATGCTGACCGCGCGCGGCAGCGAACTCGATCGCGTACTCGGCCTTGAGCTGGGCGCGGATGACTATCTACCGAAACCGTTTAACGACCGTGAACTGGTCGCCCGTATTCGCGCGATCCTGCGCCGTTCCCACTGGAGCGAGCAGCAGCAAAACACCGACAACGGCTCACCCACCCTGGAAGTGGATGCCCTGAGCCTCAACCCGGGCCGCCAGGAAGCCAGCTTTGATGGCCAGACGCTGGAACTGACCGGCACGGAGTTCACCCTGCTCTATCTGCTGGCGCAGCACCTCGGCCAGGTGGTTTCGCGTGAACATCTGAGCCAGGAAGTGCTGGGCAAACGCCTGACCCCGTTTGACCGCGCCATCGACATGCACATCTCTAACCTGCGCCGTAAGCTGCCGGAGCGTAAAGATGGGCACCCATGGTTTAAAACCCTGCGTGGTCGCGGTTATCTGATGGTTTCCGCTTCATGATAGGAAGCTTGACCGCCCGCATCTTCGCCATCTTCTGGCTGACGCTGGCGCTGGTTTTAATGCTCGTACTGATGTTGCCAAAACTCGACTCCCGCCAGATGACGGAGCTTCTCGACAGCGAGCAACGTCAGGGCGTGATGATCGAACAGCACGTGGAAGCCGAGCTGGCAAACGATCCGCCGAACGATTTGATGTGGTGGCGCAGGCTGTTTCGCGCTATCGACAAATGGGCGCCGCCCGGACAACGCCTGCTGCTGGTGACCAGCGAAGGCCGCGTCATTGGCGCCGATCGCAATGAAATGCAGATTATCCGCAACTTCATTGGCCAGGCGGATAACGCCGATCATCCCCAGAAGAAAAAATATGGCCGCGTAGAGATGGTGGGGCCGTTCTCCGTCCGCGACGGAGAGGATAACTATCAGCTCTACCTGATCCGCCCCGCCAGCAACTCCCAGTCTGACTTTATCAACCTGCTGTTTGACCGCCCTCTCCTGCTGCTGATTGTCACCATGCTGGTCAGCTCGCCGCTGCTGTTGTGGCTGGCGTGGAGCCTGGCGAAACCGGCACGTAAGCTGAAAAACGCGGCCGATGAGGTGGCGCAGGGCAACCTGCGACAACACCCGGAGCTGGAAGCCGGGCCGCAGGAGTTCCTTGCCGCCGGGGCCAGTTTTAACCAGATGGTGAGCGCGCTCGATCGCATGATGACCGCCCAGCAGCGTCTGCTGTCGGATATCTCGCACGAGCTGCGTACGCCGCTTACGCGCTTACAGCTTGGCACCGCGCTGCTGCGCCGCCGCAGCGGTGAAAGCAAAGAACTGGAGCGTATCGAAACGGAAGCTCACCGTCTGGACAGCATGATCAACGATCTGCTGGTGATGTCGCGCAATCAGCAGAAAAACGCGCTGGTGAGCGAAACGGTGAAAGCCAATCAGCTGTGGCATGAAGTGCTGGATAACGCGGCCTTCGAAGCGGAGCAGATGGGCAAATCCTTCACCGTCAACTTCCCGCCGGGTCCGTGGCCGCTGTACGGTAACCCCAACGCGCTGGAAAGCGCGCTGGAGAATATCGTGCGTAACGCCCTGCGCTACTCGCACACGAAGATTGAGGTGGCGTTCTCGGTGGATAAAGACGGGATCACCGTCAACGTGGACGATGACGGCCCTGGCGTCAGCCCGGAAGATCGCGAGCAGATTTTCCGTCCGTTCTACCGCACCGACGAAGCGCGCGATCGGGAATCCGGCGGCACGGGCCTGGGGCTGGCGATTGTCGAAACGGCCATGCAGCAGCACCGCGGCTGGGTGAAAGCCGACGACAGCCCGCTGGGCGGGTTACGGTTAACGCTCTGGCTACCGCTGTACAAACGCGCCTGATAAACGCCCTCTCATCGCAGAGGGCGTTTTTTTATTTTCCCCACAATCTGCGCGAATTATCCTCAATCTTGCCGCTGAGTGCGCCGCTTCTGCATCGTTCGCGTCCAGCTGGTCGATAACCCCGCAGCCGACAGCAGGCGATGATACTGTTCGTCATCAAACGGCAGATACCACGCAATGGCCGCCGGCGTCATAAACGCTGACATCGCTGACCCGGGAGAGCAGTTCCAGCGGCGCTTCCGCCGACACCTTCCCCGCCAGCACCACACGATACAGCCAGCCGGTTTTACGCGGCCACTGTCCTGCATCTGCGCGGACATGTCGCTAATGCCGAAATGGAAGTTGAGCTTGAAGCAGGGCGAGCGCGGCTGCGTCACCTGAATCAGGGCATCGCCCCAGCGGAAAATATCGCCGATAAACACGTTCTTCTCGGTGAGCCCTTCGGTGGAGAGATTCTCGCCAAACGCGGGCGCGCAAAAGAGCGCCGCCTGCTCCGGGAACATCTGCGCCCAGTGCGGATAGTGTTCACGAGGATAGTGGCACAACGCGCGATCAGGGCCGCCGTGGTAACTTTTTTCCGCCTGCTCGTCACCCGCGATGCCCAATTCCGTGAGGATCAGCTCGCCTTCCACCTGCAATTTAGCAATCGCGCTTGGCCGACTGCCGTCATAATCCCTTATTTTTCCAGTAAAAACGTCTACCTGATATTGCATGTTCCCTCCGGCCGCTCGTCGTCATCACGCTATTACATCACATTTGTTTGCTGACCTAACCTGCAAAAATGCGACATTCATGCCGATCCGCACCGGTCGGGCGTGCTATCACTTAACACAGTATTTGAAACGCAATTTCATTAATCAAGGAGGTTACAACTTGATCCGCGAAACATCTTTCTCCGGTGTCTGGTGCCCTTCCATCACGCCAATGAACAACGAAGGGAAACCTGACCTTAGCGCGCTGAGCCAGCATATCGCCCGGCTGGCAGCGGCGAAAATCGATGTGGTCTTGCTGATGGGCAGTATCGGCGAGTTTGCCTCCTTCTCGCTGGAAGAGCGGCTACTGTTGATTCGTGAAGCGCGCGGCATGTCGCCGATAACCATGGTGGCCAACGTCTCCTCCACCTGCTTTAACGATATTTTGTGGATGGCTGATGAAGCCTGGCGTACCGGCTATGACGCGGTCATGGTGCTGCCGCCTTACTATTACGGACAAACGCAAAATCAATTGTTGAGCTACTTCCGCGCCCTGGGCAAAGCGATAAGCGGCAAATGGTTCGCCTATAACTTTCCGGCGCGTACCGGCTGCGATCTGACGCCGGAGCTGGTCGCCACGCTGGCCGCCGAATTCCCGGATTTTGCTGGCATCAAAGAGACTGTCGATTGCCAGTCGCATACCCGTAATATGATTCAGGCCACCGCCCAAGTGCGTGAGGATTTTGCCGTGCTGTGCGGCTACGACGAGTACTTTATCCCCACTCTGCTGGCAGGCGGCGCGGGCGTTATTTCCGGGTTGAATAATGTGATGCCAGAACTGTTTGTCCAGGCGCGGGAGGCGTGGCGACAGGGCGATTTGCCGACGTTGCATGCAACCCAGCAGCAAATTGGCAAATTTATGGCGATCTACGCGATTGGCGACGACTTCGTTACCACCATCAAAACCGTGGTTTCACGCAAGTTTGGCTACTGCACGCCCGTATCACGTAACTTTGGCGGCACGCTGAATGAAGCGCAGTGCCAAATTATCGATCGGGTATTTGGAATTCAATAATTGCCGGATAGCGCTACGCTTATCGGGCCTGCAAAACGAACATGCCCGGTAAGCATTTCGCCACCGGGCAAACCGTTATTTCACCGCATTACGCATCACCACTTCCGCCTCTGCCGTTTTCACCTTGCGCGACCAGACGGACGTTAAAATCGGCACCAGAATTGACGTGACAATCACCGAGGTCGCCACCAGCGCAGTTGCGGCTGGTGCCATCGGTTTAAAGTCCGGCACCATTTCGGCGATCAGCACCGGCGTTGCCACTGCCGCGCCCGCAGAACTGGAAGCCGCCAGCCCTGCTGTACCATCACCGCCGCCAATCAGTTTATCGGCGATAATCAGCGGAATACCGGTAATCACAATCACCGCCACCCCCAGCAAAATCCCCAACAAGCCGGTCTGCGCAATCACGCTTAAATCAATCGTGTTACCCAGTGCGAAAGCAAAGAACGGAATCAGGGTTTGCACCGCTTTGCTGAAAAACTCCCGTAATTCCGGGTCCAGATTCCCCAGCGCGAACCCGACCAGGAACGGCAGCACCGCACCAACAAACACGTGCGGCTCGAACGAGGCAATTCCCGCCGTGCCGAGGATAATCATCGTCATCAGCGGGCCGGATTCCAGCGACATCAACACGAACGCACCGGCTTCCTCTTTGGTGCCGTACTGCTGCATGATTGACGCATACAGCCCGCCGTTAGTCATATCCATCGATGCTACCAAGCGCCAGCGTCGATAACCCGGCGAAAAAAACCCGCCTCCACACCGTGTTCAGGAATCAGCCGTGAGGCCACGGCCGCCACCACCCAGGCAACCGCAATTTTGGTCACCACCAGCGTGCCGGACTTACGCAACACCGTGCCGGTGGCGCTCAGTTTGATGGAAGCGCCCATACAGAAAAACCACACCGCCAGAATCGGCACCGTGCCAGTAATCATGCCGTTAGTGAACGAGCCAAAGTACTTTCCCGCGCCGGGCGCAAAAGTATGGCAGAGAGCACCGATGAACAAAGGAACCAGCATCATCCCGCCAGGGATTTTTTCGATTGCACGCTTGATTTGCATATCTTCACCTGTCAAAAAACGTCCGATTTTTTGAGCGCCGACCCGCTATGTTTGCGGGACAACAGCAGCGCGGATGAAGAGAGGGTAGACCGGGTTTCGCGGAAGAAAAGTGATCAGACAATCATAACAAAACAATATTTCATTATTTTTAGATCATCGTTCCTGTTAGTTTTTATCTGAAGAAAGGATATAAAAAACCCCCGCAGACTAAGCCTGCCGGGGGTTCTGGCTCACGCTAACGCGCGGGGGAATGCAAACTTATTTTTTCGCGGCGAAACGCGCTGCTGCTTCGTCCCAGTTCACCACGTCCCAGAACGCTTTGATGTAGTCCGGGCGACGGTTCTGGAATTTCAGGTAGTAAGCGTGTTCCCACACGTCCAGACCCAGGATCGGGAAGCCGGATGCGCCAGAGATCGCTTCACCCATCAGCGGGGAGTCCTGGTTAGCGGTAGAAACCACCGCCAGTTTGTCGCCTTTCAGCACCAGCCACGCCCAGCCGGAGCCGAAACGGGTGGCAGCGGCTTTTTCGAATTCAGCTTTGAAGTTGTCAACGGAACCGAAATCGCGCTCGATAGCCGCTTTCAGGTCGCCCTGCAGGGTGGTGCCGTTCTTCAGGCCTTTCCAGAACAGGCTGTGGTTAGCGTGACCGCCCGCGTTGTTACGCAGAACGGTTTTCTTGTCCGCTGGCAGCTGGTCCAGCTTGGTGATCAGCTCTTCAGCTGACAGGTTAGCGAACTCTGGCAGGCTTTCCAGCGCGGCGTTCGCGTTGTTCACGTAAGTCTGGTGGTGTTTAGTGTGATGGATTTCCATCGTCTGCTTGTCGAAATGCGGTTCCAGTGCGTCGTAGGCATACGGCAGGGATGGCAGTGTATAACTCATAATCCTCTCCATTATTGTCGGGCGGCACAGCTGTTAATGCCGCGTAAGCAGTTGGTTCATTATAGTTAATTAAATGATATTGAAAATGATTATCAATGCCGTAGTTTTTATAAGGTTATTCAGTTTTGGATTATGTTATTGAAATTGTGAAGCTGCTCACCTCCATCACGCGCTCATTGCCAGTTCGCCATCTATCGCGGCAAACGCCTCAAGGTTAATCTCCTGACTGATTTTTACACTCCTCAGGTCGGCTGCTCGTATTCCGACGATAAAAACGATGAGGGTGAGAAAATGAATCATGCGATTACGATGGGTATCTTCTGGCATTTGATAGGCGCGGCCAGTGCAGCCTGTTTCTATGCCCCGTTTAAAAAGGTGAAAGGCTGGTCCTGGGAAACCATGTGGTCCGTCGGCGGGATCGTCTCCTGGCTGATTTTGCCCTGGACCATTAGCGCCCTGCTGCTGCCCGATTTCTGGGCCTATTTCTGCTCCTTCAGCGCCTCCACCCTGCTGCCGGTGTTCCTGTTCGGCGCGATGTGGGGCATCGGTAACATCAACTATGGCCTCACCATGCGCTATCTCGGCATGTCGATGGGCATTGGTATCGCGATTGGCATTACGCTGATCGTCGGTACCCTGATGACGCCAATTCTCAACGGCAACTTCGACGTGCTGATCAACACCCAGGGTGGGCGGATGACGCTGCTGGGCGTGCTGGTGGCGGTCATAGGCGTCGGGATTGTGACCCGCGCGGGGCAGTTGAAAGAGCGCAAGATGGGCATTAAAGCCGAAGAGTTTAACCTGAAAAAAGGGCTGCTGCTGGCGGTGATGTGCGGCATCTTCTCGGCCGGCATGTCGTTCGCCATGAACGCCGCCAAACCGATGCACGAAGCCGCTGCCGCGCTGGGCGTCGACCCGCTGTACGCCGCCCTGCCAAGCTATGTGGTGATTATGGGTGGCGGCGCGATGGTTAACCTCGGCTTCTGCTTCATTCGTCTGGCAAAACTGAAAAACCTGTCGGTAAAAACCGACTTCTCGCTGGCAAAATCGCTTATCATCAGCAACGTCCTGCTCTCCGCGCTGGGCGGGCTGATGTGGTATTTGCAGTTCTTCTTCTACGCCTGGGGCCATGCCAGCATTCCGGCGCAGTACGACTACATCAGCTGGATGCTGCACATGAGCTTCTACGTGCTGTGCGGCGGGCTGGTCGGGCTGGTGCTGAAAGAGTGGAAGAACGCCGGACGTCGGCCGGTGGGCGTACTGAGCCTCGGCTGCGTGGTGATCATTATCGCCGCCAATATCGTCGGCCTCGGCATGGCAAACTGATCACGCAGCAACCTTTCGACTGCGATGACGCCACTGTACCGGCGTCATCCCCACCTCACGGCTAAACACCACCGAAAAATAGTTACTGTCCTCAAAGCCGCAGCGCATCGCCACTTCGCTGACCATCCGCTCCGTATGCTGCAGGAGATATTGCGCATGGCAGATGCGCAGCTGGCGCAGATAGTGGTTGACCGTCATCCCGGTCAGGGTGCGGAACTGCTGGCGCAGCGCGCGCTCGCTGCACTGCTCCTGCTCGCAGAATTTCTCCAGCACAAAGTTTTGATTCAGGCTGCCCGAGAGCGCGGTGATGAGCTTATCCAGCAGCGCCTCACTGTGCGTCGCCGCCGAGGGGTTATCGGTGGCGTAACGGTGGCGCTTGAGCGTCATCACCAGCTGGGCAAACAGCGACTCCGCCATGCTAGTTGGCCAGCGGGTCGGTCTTCTGGCTCTCCTGCTCCAGTTGAGAAATAACCTGCCGTACCTGAGCCATGCCGTTGCTGCTTAAGCGCCAGTGCGGAGAACCCTTGCATCAAGAAAACCCGGAATGCTTGCGGCCCAGTCTACGTTAAGCCTGAGCCTGTCCGGACAGTAAATAACGTTCTGCAGCACCAGGTCGTTAACCGAGGCGTAGGAGTGTTTATCCTCCGCGCGAATATAGAACAGATCTCCGCGCGTAATGCGGTAGGGACGGTCGTTGAGGATGTGCAGGCCGTTACCGCGCCACACCAGCACCAGCTCGCAAAACTCGTGGGTATGTTCGGCAAAGACATCTTGCGGGTAGCGATCGGCCACCGCCACGGCCTGGCTCGCGCAGGGAAAAAAATCATCTTTGCGAAGAATTAATTGAGCAGCCACACCACGACCTCTCGCCCCGAATAACCTGACACTATTAGCGGATTTTCGGCGACAAAACGGTGACTGCCCTCGCGTTACTGAAGCATCGCGCTTTCCCCTGACGAATATCGCGCGGCGACCAGTTAAATTCCCGGCGAAACAGGGTTGAGAAGTGATTGCTGTCGCCAAAACCGCAGCAGAAGGCGATATCCGTGACGCTTTCGTCGGTGTGACGTAAAAGGTGCCGCGCTTTGATCAGGCGCAGCCGGTTGAGATAGCGCTGCGGCGTCAGGCCCGTATGCATGCTTCAACTGGCGATGCAGGGTGCGCAGCGAGAGTGAAAAATCATCCGCCAGCGTTTCCCAGCAGACATCCTCGGCGAAATGATCTTCCAGCCAGGCCATCAGATGGTTCAGGCGCGCGTTGTTATCTTCCAGCCCTTCCACCAGGCTGCTGCGGCGCAGCAGCACCAGCAGCTGCATAAACAGCAGTTCGCGCGTGGCAATGGCGTGCGTCTCCCGCCCGTCCTCGCTCTTCTCCATCTGGCCCACCAGCTGACGCACCTGCTGCAGGGTGGACTGATTCACCCGCCAGTGCGACGGATAGTGTCCGTCCTGCTCCTGGGGCAACAGCTGATTCAGCCCGCGAAAGAAACTGGAACGCATCCGGGGAACGGTAGAGCACATTCGTCAGATACAGGTTGTCGGTATGCTCATACAGGTGCCGATCGTGGTCGCGCACAAAGCAGACCGTACCGCCGCTGATGGTATAAGGCTGACCATTGAAAACGTGAATCCCGGTGCCGCGCTCAACAATCACAATTTCATGAAAATCATGATGATGCTCCGGGAAACGCCGCCTGAGGAAGCCGGGGCTCAATCGCGACAGGCGATTGACCTGCCGGGAAAAAATCCACGCTGTGCAGTACGGTCATAACGGCCCCACCAATGAGAAATGTTCTCAAAATAGTAATTAAGGGCTCTCAACCTCACCTTCAATTTTTGACAGCTAATCGCGCAAAGCCTGCCGTTTTTTCAAGAAACGAGGGGAAAGATCGGGAAATGCGGTCAACGGTCACACTGCCTGAAATCCCCGCCACTACTGGAAACTGTGAACTCCCTCACGTTCACCTTTGCTTTCTTGCCAGCGCGAGATTTGGCGGCTGTCAGTGGCGAGAAGGTACGCCTTTTCTTCCCTTTTTTACACTCACCGCTAATGACTCTAAGAAAGGACCCGACCATGACTTTTCGCCATTGTGTGGCTGTCGATTTAGGCGCATCCAGCGGGCGCGTAATGCTCGCGAGCTGGGACCGTGAGCAGCACACGCTTTCGCTTCGCGAAATGCACCGTTTCGCCAACTGCCTGCAAAAACAGGACGGTTTTGATTGCTGGGATATCGATGCCCTGGAAGCGGAGATCCGTATCGGACTGAACAACGTCTGCGACGATGGCATTCGCATCGACAGCATCGGCATCGATACCTGGGGCGTGGATTACGTTCTGCTTGACCGCCATGGCCAGCGCGTCGGCCTGCCGGTTGCTTATCGCGACAACCGCACCGACGGCCTGATGGCGCACGCTATCGCCCAGAATCCCGGCAAAGACAACATCTACCGCCGCAGCGGCATCCAGTTTCTGCCGTTTAACACGCTTTATCAGCTGCGCGCGCTGGCGGAGCAACAGCCGGAGCTGGTGGACCAGGTCGCGCATGCGCTGCTGATCCCTGACTACTTGAGCTACCGCCTGACCGGCAAAATGAACTGGGAATACACCAACGCCACCACCACGCAGCTGGTCAACATCAACACCGATAACTGGGACGATACGTCTGCTGGCCTGGGCGGGAGCGTTCCGGCCAGTTGGTTCGGCACGCCCACCCATCCCGGCAATGTGATCGGTCACTGGATTTGCCCGCAGGGGAACGCGATTCCGGTGGTCGCCGTCGCCAGCCACGATACCGCCAGCGCGGTGATCGCCTCCCCGCTGGCGGATAAAGACGCGGCCTACCTCTCGTCCGGCACCTGGTCGCTGATGGGCTTTGAGAGCAAAACCCGTACGCCAGCGATGCCGCGCTGGCCGCAAACATCACCAACGAAGGCGGTGCCGAAGGGCGCTACCGCGTGCTGAAAAACATCATGGGGCTGTGGCTGCTCCAGCGGGTGCTGAAAGAGCAAAACATTACCGACCTGCCCGCGCTTATCGCCGAAACCGAGAAGCTGAAGGCCTGCACGTTCCTGATCAACCCGAACGATGAGCGCTTTATCAACCCGCCGCACATGAGCGCCGAAATTCAGGCCGCCTGCCGGGAAGTCGGGCCAGCCGGTGCCGCAAAACGCTGCCGAACTGGCGCGCTGCATTTTCGACAGCCTCGCCCTGCTGTATGCCGACATCCTCGCCGAGCTGGCCAGCCTGCGCGGAAAACCCTTCAGCCAGCTGCATATCGTCGGCGGCGGCTGCCAGAACCAGCTGCTGAACCAGCTCTGCGCCGATGCCTGCGGCCTGCCCGTGGTGGCCGGTCCGGTGGAAGCCTCCACGCTCGGCAATATCGGCATTCAGCTGATGACGCTGGACGAACTTTCCAACGTTGACGACTTCCGTTCGGTGGTGGCGGCGAACGCCAGCCTGACCACCTTCACCCCCAATCCCTGCCATGAAATTGCCCGCTTTCGCGCGCAGTTTCAGCAAAAACGACTGACTAAGGAGCTTTGCGCATGACCACTCAACTTGAACAAGCCTGGGAACTGGCCAAACAGCGTTTCGCCGCCGTCGGGGTGGATGTCGAGGAGGCGCTGCGCCAGCTCGACCGTCTGCCCGTCTCCATGCACTGCTGGCAGGGCGATGACGTCGCCGGTTTCGAGAACCCGCAAGGCGGTTCCCTGACGGGCGGCATTCAGGCCACCGGTAACTATCCGGGCAAAGCGCGCAACGCGACCGAACTGCGCGCCGATCTGGAGCTGGCGCTGAGCCTGATCCCGGGCCCGAAACGCCTGAACCTGCACGCCATTTACCTCGAAGCCGACGGGCCGGTTGGGCGCGATGAGATCAAACCGGAACACTTTAAGAACTGGGTAGAGTGGGCCAAAGCCAACAAGCTGGGGCTGGATTTTAACCCTTCCTGCTTCTCGCACCCGCTGAGCGCGGACGGTTTTACCCTCGCCCACGCGAACGATGAGATCCGCCAGTTCTGGATCGACCACGTGAAGGCCAGCCGCCGCGTGTCGGCCTATTTCGGCGAGCAGCTCGGCACACCGTCGGTGATGAACATCTGGATCCCGGACGGCATGAAGGATATCACCGTCGACCGCCTGGCGCCGCGCCAGCGCCTGCTGGCCGCGCTGGATGAGGCGCTCAGCGAAAAGCTGAACCCGGCGCACCACATCGACGCCGTCGAGAGCAAGCTGTTCGGTATTGGCGCCGAGAGCTACACCGTTGGCTCCAACGAGTTCTACATGGGTTACGCCACCAGCCGCCAGACCGCGCTGTGCCTGGATGCCGGTCACTTCCACCCGACCGAGGTGATCTCCGACAAAATCTCCGCCGCCATGCTCTACGTGCCGCGCCTGCTGCTGCACGTCAGCCGTCCGGTGCGCTGGGACAGCGATCACGTGGTGCTGCTGGATGACGAAACCCAGGCGATTGCCAGCGAAATCATCCGCCACGAGCTGTTTGACCGCGTGCACATCGGCCTCGACTTCTTCGATGCCTCCATCAACCGCATCGCGGCGTGGGTTATCGGCACCCGCAACATGAAGAAAGCCCTGCTGCGCGCGCTGCTGGAGCCTGTTGAAACGCTGCGCAAACAGCTGGAAGCCAACGGCGACTACACCGCCCGCCTGGCGCTGCTGGAAGAGCAGAAATCCCTGCCGTGGCAGGCCGTGTGGGAGATGTATTGCCAGCGCCATGACACGCCGGCCGGCAGCCAGTGGCTGGACAACGTGCGGGCGTATGAAAAAGAGATTTTGAGTACGCGCTGTTAAACCGGAAGCCAGGATGCAGGCCGGATAAGCACAGCGCCATCCGGCAAGTAATGTTGTTTAGCAAAAATGCCGGATGGCGACGCTGTCGCCTTTTATCCGGCCTACGTGAGACCCGAGAGATGTCGGGCACTAAACAGGACAGAAAGACTATGCAGACCATTACCAACTCCTGGTTCGTCCAGGGGATGATCAAAGCCACCTCCGACGCCTGGCTGAAGGGCTGGGACGAGCGCAACGGCGGCAACCTGACGCTGCGCCTGGACGACGCGGATATCGAACCGTATGCGGCCGATTTCCACCAGAAACCGCGCTATATCGCGCTGAGCCAGCCGATGCCGCTGCTGGCCAACACGCCGTTTATCGTCACCGGCTCCGGCAAATTCTTCCGCAACGTGCAGCTCGACCCGGCCGCCAACCTCGGCGTGGTGAAAGTGGACAGCGATGGCGCGGGCTACCACATTCTGTGGGGACTGACGGCTGAAGCGGTGCCCACCTCCGAACTGCCGGCGCACTTCCTGTCTCACTGCGAGCGCATCAAAGCTCACCGGCGGCAAAGACCGCGTGATCATGCACTGCCACGCCACCAACCTGATCGCCCTGACCTACGTGCTGGAAAACAGCGTCCGATCTCATCACCCGCAAACTGTGGGAAGGCAGCACCGAGTGTCTGGTGGTGTTCCCGGATGGCGTGGGCATTCTGCCGTGGATGGTGCCCGGTACCGACGAAATCGGCCAGGCGACCGCCGAAGAAATGCAAAAACATTCTCTGGTGCTGTGGCCGTTCCACGGCGTGTTCGGCAGCGGCCCGACGCTGGATGAAACCTTTGGCCTGATCGACACCGCCGAGAAGTCGGCGGAGGTGCTGGTGAAGGTCTATTCCATGGGCGGCATGAAGCAAACCATTAGTCAGCAAGAACTGATTGCGCTGGGCAAACGCTTTGGCGTTACTCCGCTGCAATCGGCACTGGATTTGTACAAATAACAACATCGCGCCCCGCACAAAGACGGGGCGAACTCTGTCACCTGCAAAACAACTCTTCCCTGAAGATTTCGCGGTGCGCTGCAACGCGAAAGACGACGGGAATCTAACTCGTGGAGTAAAAGCAATGAAAACAAAAGCTAGCTTGATCCTCACCGTGGCCCTCATGGCGTTGTCCGGTTCCGCTGTCGCTGAAGTAAAAATCGCCCTCGTGGCGAAATCTTTAGGCAATGGCTTTTTTGAAGCAGCAAACACCGGCGCGCAGGAGGCGGCCAAAGAGTTAGGCGATGTCAAAGTGATCTATACCGGCCCGACCACCACCACGGCTGAAGCGCAGATCGAAGTGCTGAATGGCTTGATCGCCCAGGGGGTGGATGCGATCGCCATTTCAGCCAATGATCCGGACGCCGTGGTGCCAGTGCTGAAAAAAGCGATGCAGCGCGGCATCAAAGTGGTTTCATGGGATTCCGGCGTGGCGAAAGCGGGCCGCCAGATCCACCTGAATCCTTCCAATAATGCGCTGATCGGCGAAACCAACGTCAAACTCGCCGCCGATGCGCTGAAAGCGCTGAATGTGGATAAAGGCGACGTTGCCATCCTCAGCGCCACACCGACCTCCACCAACCAGAACATCTGGATTGCGGAGATGAAAAAAGTGCTGCCGAAATACCCGTCCGTCAATCTGGTGACCGTCGCCTATGGCGATGACTTATCGGATAAAAGTTACCGCGAAGCGGTCGGTTTGCTGAAGTCATACCCCGATCTGAAAGTGATCGTATCGCCGTCGTCAGTCGGCATTGTCGCCGCGGCGCAGGCGGTAAAAGACCAGGGCAAGATCGGCAAAGTGTATGTCACCGGTCTGGGCCTGCCGTCTGAAATGGCAGGTGCGATTAAATCCGGCGCCAGCAAAAGTTTCGCCATCTGGAACCCGATCGATCTCGGTTATGCCGCCACATATCTGGCGGATGATTTAGTGAAAGGCACGGCGACCAAAGAGGAAGCCAGCATGGGCAAACTGGGCAAAGTGAAGCTCGATGCTGACGGCAGCGGCGCGATGGCGGAGCCGTTTGTCTACGATGCCAGCAACATTGATAAGTTCTCGAAGATTTTCTGATCCCTTACCTGCCCTTTCCCGGCGGGAGAGGGCAAAAACTGGAGAACGATCATGACGGCATCCCCCCCTCTGCTGTCGCTTAAGGGCATCACCAAGGTTTTCCCCGGTGTGCGTGCTCTTGAGAATGTGCAGCTTGATCTCTGGCCCGGCAAAGTCACCGCGTTGATCGGTGAAAACGGCGCAGGGAAATCGACGCTGGTCAAAGTGATGACCGGCATTTATCAACCGGACGAAGGTGAAATCCTCTATAAAGCGATCCCTATTGCGCTGCCGACGCCGGAATCCGCCCATAAAGTGGGGATCACCGCTATCCATCAGGAGACGGTTCTGTTTGATGAGCTGTCGGTGACCGAGAACATTTTTGTCGGCCAGTATCTTTATAAAGGACTGCTGAAAAAACTCGACTGGCCCGCCATGCACCAGCAGGCGCGGGATATTCTTGCCCGGCTGGAAGTGCAAATCGATCCGCGCGCCACGCTGAAAACCCTGAGCATCGCCCAGCGCCATATGGTGGCGATTGCCCGCGCACTCTCTTTTGACGCACAGGTAGTGATTCTGGATGAGCCCACGGCCGCGCTTTCGCAGCATGAGATCCTGGAGTTTTACCAAATCGTCGAGCGTCTGAAACAGGAAGGCAAAGCGATCCTGTTTATCTCGCACAAGTTCGATGAAATCTTTGAACTGGCCGATCACTACACCATTTTGCGCGACGGCGTTTATGTTGATTCCGGCGCGATAAAGGCGATCACCGAAGAGCGAATGGTGGCGATGATGGTTGGCCGCACGCTGAGCCAGAGCTGGCCGAAAGTGGCCTGCGAACCGGGTGAAACGGTACTGGAAGTGCGCGATCTGTGTCATCCCACCGAGTTTGCCCATATCAACTTTTCCCTGCGTAAAGGCGAGATCCTCGGCTTTTACGGCCTGGTTGGCGCCGGGCGCACCGAACTGATGCAGGCGCTTTCCGGCGTTTCACGCCCCTCGTCCGGCGAGATCATCCTCAACGGCAAATCCGTGCAGTTCCGCCAGCCAGCGGATGCCATTCAGGCCGGTATTGTCTGCGTGCCGGAAGAGCGGCAAAAGCAGGGGGCGATTATCGAGCTGTCGATTGCGCAGAACATCAGCCTGCCGCAGCTTAGCAAGCTGAACCGCAACGGCGTACTGAATGAGGCGAAAGAGTGGGCGCTGGCCGATGAGTACGCGCGACGTTTGCAGGTGAAAGCCTTTAGCTGGAGACAGGCAGTAGAAACGCTCTCCGGCGGCAATCAGCAAAAAGTGGTGATCGGTAAATGGCTCGCCACGCATCCGGAGGTGATCATCCTCGACGAACCGACCAAAGGAATCGATATCGGCTCAAAAGCGGCGGTGCACCAGTTTATGTCGGAACTGGTGGCGCACGGGCTGGCAGTGATTATGGTCTCTTCCGAGTTGCCGGAAGTAATGGGCATGGCCGATCGGGTGATTGTGATGCATGAAGGACTGATGGTGGCGCAGTACAACGCAGGCGACGCCACGGCGGAAACCATTGTCAGCGCGGCCAGCGGCGCCGGGAAGGAGGCAGCATAATGTGGCAACAACTGCTTAAACACCGCGAAGCGCTGCTCGGCGGCGTGATTGTACTGCTGGTACTGAGTATCGGCAGCCGTGTTCCTTCGTTTATCAGCCCCGGCAATCTGGTAGAGATGTTCAACGATACCGCCATTCTGATCATTCTTGCGCTCGGGCAGATGATGGTGCTGCTGACCAAAGGCATCGATCTGTCGATGGCGGCAAACCTCGCGCTGACCGGCATGATTGTCGCACTGATCAACTTCCATCACCCGGCCATTCCGATCTGGTCGTTGTTGCTGCTGGCCACGCTGCTTGGTCTGCTGATGGGCATGATCAACGGCCTGCTGGTGTGGAGACTGGGAATTCCGGCCATTGTGGTAACGCTCGGCACCATGAGCATCTACCGCGGCATTATCTTCTTACTTTCCGGCGGCGGCTGGGTGAATTCCAATCAGATGGGTGCGGATTTTCTCGGCCTGCCGCGCGCGTCGGTGCTGGGTTTACCGGTGCTGAGCTGGTGCGCTGTCGCCGCGCTACTGCTGGTGGGATATTTCCTGCGTTACAGCCGTACCGGGCGGGCGCTCTACACCGCAGGCGGCAACGCGACGGCAGCGTATTACACCGGAATCAACGCCGGCAAAATGCAGTTTGTCAGTTTCTGCCTCTCCGGCGCGCTGGCGGGCTTTTGCGGCTATTTGTGGATCTCGCGCTTTGCCGTGGCGTATGTCGATGTGGCTAACGGTTTTGAGCTGCAGGTGGTGGCAGCCTGTGTGATTGGCGGCATCAGCACCATGGGCGGCACCGGGCGCGTGCTCGGCTGTCTGTTCGGCGCATTATTCCTCGGGGTGATCAATAACGCGCTGCCGGTCATCGGTATTTCTCCCTTCTGGCAGATGGCTATCTCCGGCACGGTGATTGTCATTGCGGTTCTGCTGAATGAACGCGCCAACAAGCGCAAAGGCCGCTTGATCCTGCGTGATGCGGCGCTGGCACGACAAAAACAGGCGGTGAAATCATGAGCAAAATATTGACCTCCGATGCCGTGAAAAACGCACCAGCCACCTCACCTTTCCTCCCGCGCCTGCTGTGCTGGGAAGGTTTTTTGCTGGCCGTGACCCTGGCGGTATTTGTGGCGAATGCCATCGCGTCACCCTACTTCCTCAATATCTGGAACCTCTCTGACGCGACGTTCAACTTTACCGAAAAAGCGATCATCGTCCTGCCAATGGCAATGCTGATCATCGCCCGCGAGATCGATTTATCCGTCGCCGCCAACATGGCGCTTAGCTCCACGGTAATGGGGTTTTGCGCGCAGGCAGGAATGGATACGCCGCTGCTGGTCGCGGTGGGCCTTGGCGTCGGGCTGCTGTGCGGATTGTTCAACGGCATCCTCGTCACCCGTTTCAATCTGTCATCGATAGTGATCACCATCGGCACCATGAGCCTCTTTCGCGGCATCACTTACATTCTGCTTGGCGATCAGGCGCTGAACCGCTGGCCAGAGAGCTTCGCATGGTTTGGCCAGGGCTACGTCTGGGGCGCGCTGTCGTTTGAGTTTGCCCTGTTTATGGTGCTGGCCGCCGCGTTTGCGTTCCTGTTGCACAAAACCAACTTTGGCCGCCGCACCTACGCGATAGGCAACAACCCGACCGGCGCGTGGTATTCCGGCATCAATGTGAAGCGTCACAACCTGATCCTCTTCGCGCTGGTGGGGCTGATGGCGGGGCTGGCGTCGGTACTGCTGACATCACGCCTTGGCAGTACACGTCCGACGCTGGCGCTCGGCTGGGAGCTTTCCGTGGTAACGATGGCCGTGCTGGGGGGCGTCAATATCCTCGGCGGCTCCGGCAGTATGGTCGGCGTCATCATCGCAGCCTTCCTGATGGGGCTGGTGACCTTTGGCCTGAGCCTGCTCAATGTACCGGGCATTGTGATGTCGATTATCGTCGGCGCGATGCTGATTGTGGTGATTTCGCTGCCGATCATTACTCGCCGCGTGATGCAGCGCAGGCGTATGTAATTGCCGGATGGCGGCTGACAAAACCGCGCCGCAGATAAATGCAGGCCCGGTAAGGCAACAAGAATTCCCCCGGCGACATGGAGTATTGCCGCCGGAAAAATCACAGCAAATTAAGGAGAGTCACGATGAGCTTTATGTTAGCCCTACCAAAAATCAGCCTGCATGGCGCAGGCGCTATCGGCGATATGGTCAATCTGGTGGCGAACAAACAGTGGGGTAAAGCGCTGATTGTCACCGATGGACAACTGGTAAAACTGGGCCTGCTGGACAGTCTGTTTACTGCGCTGAAAGCGCACAACATGGCGTATCACCTGTTTGATGACGTGTTCCCGAACCCGACGGAAGAACTGGTGCAAAAAGGGTATGCCGCATACCAGCACACCGCCTGTGATTACATCATCGCTTTCGGCGGCGGCAGCCCGATCGACACCGCCAAAGCGGTGAAAATCCTTACCGCCAACCCGGGGCCGTCCACTGCGTATTCTGGCGTTGGCAAAGTGAAAAACCCCGGCGTGCCGCTGGTCGCGATCAATACCACGGCCGGTACCGCAGCGGAAATGACCAGTAACGCCGTGATCATCGACTCGGCGCGACAAGTCAAAGAGGTGATTATCGACCCCAATATTATCCCCGACATCGCCGTGGACGACGCCAGCGTAATGCTGGAAATCCCCGCATCGGTAACCGCCGCCACCGGGATGGATGCGCTGACGCACGCGGTAGAAGCCTATGTTTCTGTCGGCGCGCATCCATTAACCGACGCCAACGCGCTGGAAGCGATTCGCCTGATCAACCTGTGGCTGCCGAAAGCGGTGGACGACGGGCATAACCTCGAAGCGCGTGAGCAGATGGCTTACGGCCAGTATCTTGCCGGGATGGCCTTTAACAGCGCCGGTCTTGGCCTGGTGCATGCGCTGGCGCATCAACCGGGGGCGACCCACAACCTGCCGCACGGCGTGTGCAACGCTATTCTGCTGCCGATCATCGAAAACTTTAACCGCCCGAATGCCGTTTCCCGTTTTGCCCGCGTTGCGCAGGCGATGGGCGTTGATACCAAAGGGATGAGCGATGAAGCCGCCAGTATGGAGGCGATCAACGCTATTCGCCGCCTCAGCGTACGCGTGGGCATTCCTTCCGGTTTTAGCAAACTGGGCGTGACCAAAGCGGATATCGAAGGCTGGCTGGATAAAGCGCTGGCCGATCCCTGCGCCCCGTGCAACCCGCGTACCGCCAGCCGCGATGAAGTCCGCGAGCTGTATCTGGAGGCGTTATGATCCGTAAAGCCTTTGTGATGCAGGTCAATCCTGAGGCCCATGAAGAGTATGAACGTCGCCATAATCCCATCTGGCCGGAGCTGGAAGCGGCGCTGAAAGAGGGTGGCGCGCACCATTACGCGATTTATCTCGATAAAGCGCGCCATCTGCTGTTCGCCACCGTGGAAATTGAGTCTGAAGAGCGCTGGAATGCGGTCGCCAGCACCGAAGTTTGCCAGCGCTGGTGGAAATATATGCGCGACGTAATGCCCGCCAACCCGGATAACAGCCCGGTCAGCGCGGAGCTGAAAGAAGTGTTTTACCTGGCCTGAGCCCTGTTCCCCCTCTCTGTCACGGAGAGGGGATCACTGAAGCGGGAACTCCCTGGCCGTCACGTGGCCGAGATCGTCTATCAGTTCAGCTTTTACGCGCAGCGGTAAATTTCTCGCCAGGTTTGCCGCTTCAACGAAATAACGCTTTTCGCTGAAGGGCGAAACCATCATGTCCGGCTGCTGCCCGGCGGCATAAGTTTTGTCACCAGCGAGTAGCGAAATACCGGCAAATGAGACATGCCACGGCGAAGTGTTATGGCACACGATCTCAATATCTTTGCCGCTTTTTTCCCGATGAAAGCTGATTTTTTCCGCAATGTTATCGGGATCGCCAATTTTTTTCGGCCGCCAGAAGATTTTCATCTGCGTATTCATGGTCAGTACCACGCTCTGCGCCTGCGGCGAAATCGTGGAGGATTTGGGCGGGATCTCATACAGATTCAGCCAGAAAACGGATTCGCGATCCTCGGGCAATGCCTGCTGGTTATAGATCAGCCGTAGCCCCTGCATCGCCTGCGGTTCTAATTTGAACAGCGCCGGAACTGCAACAAATGGCGTTTTAATGCGATCGGGCATCGCCACGCTCGTGTTGCCGTTATCCACCCAGCTTTGCGCCATTACTGGCCAGCTATTGGTGTTCACCAGCATCAGACTCTGTTGCGTCTGCCCCTCTTTAAAAATCACCCGCGTTGAGGATGCGATGAGTCCGGCATGAGAGCAAAATGCGGCTGCCCACAGCGCCGCTAACACCATCGTTTTAACATGCTTTCTCATTGGACTTTCACCACAACATAAGCACTGGCATCCACTTTGCCCGGAGTGACCGTCTGGCCCGGAAGACGTGTCAGGAACGCATTGAAATGGACAATATATTCACTCAGTCCCGATGCGCCGCCATTGGAGATTTTTGTCGCTCCATCCCGCACAGAGTACCAGCCGCTGCTATTACCGAAGCGGCAGTCGCTTAGCGAACACCAGTACCAGCCGAGCAGATTGCGTGGTACGCCATCGCTGGCGTTCGCTATCTGGATACCGACACCCGTGGCAATGCCTGGGTAGCCATAGCGATCGGACAACAAATGACTTACTCCGCCCAATGGATTCACCAGATTCAGCAGCTCGGCCATCGTGTAACTGTAATATGAGGTTTGAAATGCCAGCGCCGTCATACCCTGAGACGTCCCGCTTTGCGCCGCCCCCTCGCAGAGAATATTGACGTTGAAATTCGCCTGCGCCTTTTGCCCATTGTTCAAATCCGCGACGGAAATCGTTGGAAACAGCACGACAGGCGTGGTGCTTTTTGCCACACAGGTTGGCGTCGATACCAGTATTGAACCAGGCGTGGTAGCCGAGCCCATGGTTAGCGCCATCCAGTTATCCAGATACCAGCCAGTGTAATCCAGGGAAGCATCCCCGCTATCACAGTAAGCATCCGGGCTGCCGGGCGAGCAAAAAGAGACGTAACCATTAGGCTGGTTACAACTATAGAGACCCGAACTGAGCTGCGTTGAACGGCCACAATAGTCTGTAGGAGCCTGCCCTCTGGACGTGGTGGAACTCACACGAATCAGATCGGCGCGGATGGGGCTAAAATCTTTGACGCGAATATAAATTTGCTTGCCATCCGGTGAAACCGCGTAATTTTTCATCGGGATACGCTGATAATTACGGGTAAATACCGTACCCGAATTCATGTGCGTCAGACGTATCGCCACATGGCTAAACAGCGTGCCGTAGTAGTTGGGATAACCATCGGCAGCGCCCAAATCAAAAAATCCCCCGTTACGGTCATCGCCATTGGTGGCAATGATTTCGAAGATATTATTTTTATCCGCAATATCGCAGACCCACAGAACACTGTCCGGGCCTTTGTAACGCGGGTTACTCGCGAATGACACAATGCTTGAGCCAAGCGGCGAACCGATGGGATGGATCGCCAGGCTGGAGACGTTAACCGTTCCCAGCGATAAGCCAAGGCCAAAGGCATCTTCCTCGGTGCGGACGAAATCCGGCCCTTTATTACACACTGCGCCTGCGGACAGGCTCGCGATTAAAAGGACGTTAAGTAAAATAGCGCGCAGTAAATTCATAAACAGCTCCGTCAATTAACGACAAGGCAGATCCATCAAAAGCAGCGGTTTTCGGGGCGATGTGGCATGCCACGTAAGCTGGCAGCTTTCCTTAGCGCCTTCACCCCAGCGCAGCCGCAGCTCCCCTTTTTTCTCGCTGGAACGCAGGTAGATCTGGTTAGCCTGCCCCACCATGCCGATATAGTTGTCATAGCCGTCATACACTGAGGTGCCCATCGGGATCGGCTCATTCGCCTGACGTTGTGCCGTGATCAACATCGCCTGGCCATTCAGGGTGTTAAAACGCACCCGAACCGTCGCGCCAGCATAGGGCGCAATGCGCTGCTGCGAGGTTTGCAGCTCGGCGTCATCGTTCATATTGCGGGGATCGAGGCCAATGCTATTGAACTGGTACGCGCCGAGCGTTGGCGCAATGGCGTAGCCAAATGCATCAATGCGTGCGCCCTGGCCGCCGATCACTTCAGCGCCGCTTGCGCCAGGCGCATCGATCAGGGCAAAACTGTCTCCTACCCAGTGTCCAAGCGTGATGCCGCCTTTATGCGCAACCGCCGACCCCTGTAGTGAAGCTGAGGCCTGCCAGTAATTTTTTGACGATGACCAGGAGAGTCCGGCATTGGCAAAAGAGAAATTTTGCTGCAAACCACCGCCCCACACCGACTGCTCTCCTTTGTCATCGGTGGAGTAATTCAGGCTGTAGTTCAGTGGATTTTTGTCGCCATACATACCGCTCAGCGTGGATTGATAACCGCCATCTGAATCGCTGCGGTGTGCGCTGGTCGAAAGAACAGGAGAGAGCGGCTGAGTTCCAAGCGGTACAGAGACCGAAAGCGACCACAGGGTTTGTATCTGGTCACGCAATGCAATCGTGTGTTCGTTACCGCTATCCTGCCAGGTATTGCTGGCGCTGGCGGGCGCAACGTTATAAGTACGCGCCACGCCAAGATTCAACGCGATGCCATAATCGAAGGTTTTATTCCAGTTGAACTGAAGTTGCTTATCGCGCTTTTTGTTATCGCGATAATCCTGCGTTGAGGCGGAGAGGTTAATGTTGCCGTAATCGCCTAATGTCTGGCCCGCCGAGATCTCAAGGCGATTGCGCTGTTTCCAGCTATGCGATTGCCACTGGGCACCATGTTTATAGGCCTCACGAGCCCCTAACGCGTCATACAATTCAGAGTATCCGGCCGTTGAATAGCGATAGCCTGCGAGCGTAAATGACGTTCCAGATTGCGGAATAAATTTGCTGTAGTTCGCCCGTAACGTCCAGCCGCTTCGGGTTCCTTCATCCGCCAGAGAGGCGCGGGAAAACAGGCTGGTCAAACCAAATGCGCCTGCGGAGGTAGTGTATACGCCTCCCAGCGAATAGCTCATATAGTCGGTTGCCAGCTGGTTGCCGAGGCTCAAAGTAAACGCATTCGTTAACCCTTGCCGCCAGACCACTTCGCTGAACACGTCCTTATCGCCGACATCCCGCGCCTGAGCCAGCGTGAAAACGTAATCTGAGGAGCCTGGTCGCATGGATTCAGACAGCGCGGAAAAAGGCACCGTAAAGGTATTAACGCTGCCATCGGCCTCATTGACGACAACGGTCAGGTCACCGGCGAAATTTGTCGGATAGAGATCGTCAATAATGAACGGGCCTGCCGCAACTGTCGTTTCATACAGCGTGGCTTTACCCTGCAAGATAGTGACGTTAGCGTTAGTGTTAGCAATACCCCGCACAACGGGTGCATAGCCCCGGCGCGAATTGGGCAGCATACGCGTATCCGATGAAAGCTGGAGCCCGCGAAAACTCATCCCGGAGAAAAATTGTCCGTTCGTAAAGCCTTCACCCACCATTAATTCGCTGCGCAGCGGGTAAATGGCGCGCTGAAGATAACGACGGTTCGTATTCCAGCGGCTGCCTTCTTCGTTGCTGTAGCTCAGGCTTGACTGCTGGCGGTAGCGCCACAGCCCAAGGTTAAAACCACCATTGAAATTCAGCCAGCTGGAATCCATGCTCTCTGCGCCGCCCTGGCGCGACGTCACATGATACTGGTTGGCGATATAGTTCAGAAAGAGCATGCTTTCCCCGGCATCCAGGCTTGCTTCGCTGACGCTGCCGCGGGGAACGGATTTCAACAATGCCTGCGGCACACTAAAATCCATACGCAATTGTGCAAGATCATCTTTGATGATGACGCCCTTCATCACCTCATCATCATTCCAGTAGCAGGATGATTTCATCTCTGGCGTTAAGGCCTTCAGACCTAACGTTGTTAATAATTCAGATGGCAGGCAGGGGCTAATATTCTCTCCCCGGCGGGAATACTCTATTTCACTGTGCGTGATAAACTTACCGTTAAGATAAATATCCAGCGAGTGACGTCCTGGCGTTATCATTTCGCCTTTATTTAAACGATGCAGATCCTCAACCGATAACCCGCTGCCTCTTAATAATGAGGCATCAAAATAGAACCCCTTATCTTCCGCCGACGCTGAAAAAGACAAAACAGAAATCAGCCCCATAAAAATACGAAAGCAGGTTGAATGCAGATGCATTATAGTCACCAGAGTTGAGCAATATATTTATATCATCAAGCAGAAGTTTTACCGAACCAATGAATAGGTCTTGCTAAATACGCCGCCGTAATCATTTATTGCATTAATTGTTAATTTATCACCTGTGCCTTTCGGCAATACCCATTGAGCAGAAGAATATGGCGCAATCATTCCCGTCGACTTAACCGCTATATTTTTCTTTCCATTGTCTATAAAAGCACTAACAACGGATATATGCCACGGGCTGGTATTTTTAATATCAATCTTTTGATCATGCAGGCTGACATTCAACTCATCGAGTGATTTATTTGCATCACCAACGAGACCGGCAGGCCGGTAAAATATTTTCATCCGGCTTTTTACCAGCATGGTTAAAGAGTTTTTACCCTGTGCAGCGGCACTTTTTGCGGGGTATTGCAGGAAATTCAACCAGAAAAGAGATTCTCTGTCCTGTGGCAGCGCTATTCCCGTAAATTTCAGCCGCAGGCTATGCTGCGCGTGCGGATTAACGCGGAAAATAGAGGGCATTGCGATAAAAGGTGCGTCTGCCGTTGCTGCTGTTGAATTTGGATTATTTTTGTCAGTCCACACTTGCACTAAAAAAGGGGTGTCGCCAGCATTAGTGAAATCAAGAGATTTTTCTTTAATATCTGCTTCGTAAATAATACGAGTTCCGAGCATCGTCACGCTGGCAGAAGCATTGCCAATAACTGAAGAGAACAGGAAGACAGAGAAAAAAGCAGAGAATAATTTATGTTTTGACATGCTCATTTTAACTCCATAAAAAGCGCTGCATGAAGCAGCGCCTTAGAGGGTGTTACATGTAAGTTACGGCAAACTGCACCTGCGCTTCTACAGTACCCGCCGTAGATACACCGGTTGCAAAATAACGCGCAGTCAGGTCGTAGGTTGCGCTGGTATTCGCGCCACCAACAGACTGGGAGGCGGTCTGGGCTTTATTTCCCACAAAATCCAGTGCGGTAGTGCCTTCCATTAATTGGATCGCAACATTTGATGCCGGAGAAGTTGTCGCAGTATTTTTCAAATTCATACCATCAACATCATTAGCAACAAAAAGAACGCTTGCGTTAGAGGTTTGCGCTCCGCAACCAGACAGCATTACAGTGAATGGAGTTTCACCGGTAGTATCTCCTGCATTAGCCAATTGCGCTTTTGCAGCGGTCGGCAGAAGAATAACCGGAGCAGAGCTGCTGCCATTTACAGTAATATTACAGGTTTGTTCACTTACTTCACCCATAAAACGCACAGTATTATTTGACATTGCAGCAAAAGAAGCAATACTTACACCAAAAGCAAAAACAGCGGTTGCCGCACAAATAGCTTTCATACGATTCATAAAAAACCTTAATTCAAAATTGACATTCCATATCAAGATGATTTACCAGGCGGTAAACGTCTTAAATCCGAAAACAAAAATACACCTGCAACCATATGCTGTAAATGCAGATAAAAAAGCAAAATTAAAACAATAATTGAATTAGCATCCACTCAGAAAATAAAACAAGGAATATTATTCACATCAATAACAATTTAAAAACAAAAACATCATTACAACAAAGAGTTAAAGTGGTAAGAGGTGTATGCGCATCCGCATAAAAACAAAAATATAGAATAAAATATTAGGAATACATCTATATTAAAAGACGTTGTCACGCGCCCACAAAAACATGCCAGAAATAGATTATTAAGAACAGGAAGGATTGTTAGCATTAATGCGTACATCTCCTTCCCGATATAAGAAATCCTTTAGGATCAGAATATATAATTAACTCTGCTCTGCCACTAAAATAGCCTGTGTATCAGGTTCCAGCGCTTTAAAAATATGCTCCTGATCCGCCGGGTAGCAGATGTAATCCCCTTCACCTAACTCCTCTGGTGCTTCGGTTAGCCCCACCAGCGCGCGCCCCTGCGTCACGATAATATGCTCGACCGAACCCTGCGGATGCGGCTGCGAAATACGGTCCGCGCCCGGCTGGGTCAGCAGCAGGTAGATATCGCGCCGCGCGCCTGGCGGGCATGCCGCCAGTAAAATCGCCTGATAATTAGCCTGTCCAGCAACCACTTTGGTGCCTTCACCGCGGCGGATCACCTGCGTGGTCGGGCTTTGCGGTTCCAGCAGTCGGGCAAAGGGGATATCCAGCGCCACGCACAACGACCACAAGGTTTCCAGGCTGGGGTTGCCGTTGCCGGCTTCCAGCTGAGAAAGCGTGGATTTGGCGATCCCGGCGCGGCGGGCAATTTCCGCCAGCGAAAGGCCGGTTCGCAGACGTTCTCGCACCAGACTTTTGGCGATGATGCTGATTGGCTGCGTCATACAACGACCCCAAACGTTCATTAAATCGAACGAATCGTTCTTCTTGAAAAACAGATTCAGTTGCGTTCATTATAATGGATAAACGTTCGATATGGCTAAAATGAGATGTTTACAGCAACACCTCGCATCGCTGAAAGGCGACACCATCAAAGCAATCATTCCTGGTCTGCCTCGCGGTCGGCGTGGTCGGGGTCTCCTACGGCTCGCTGGCGATGGCCTACGGTTTCCCGGTCTGGGTACCGTTTGTGCTCTCCACGCCGGTACTGGCGGGCGCGTCAGCGAGTTTATGTTTATCGGCATTGTGGCAAGCGGCGGTAATCCGCTGGCAGCCGCCACTGCTGGCTTACTGGTTAACGCGCGGCACGTGCCTTTTGGCGTGACGGTGCGTGAACTGGTGGGTCAGCGGGCGGCGGAGTTTTCTCGGCTGCCACATCATGAACGACGAAAGCGTGGTGTTTGGCCTGTCGCAAAAAACCCCCGAACAGCGTAAAGCCGCCTACTGGTTGTGCGGATTGGGCGTCGCGATGCTCTGGCCTGCTGGGCGTGCTGCTCGGCGCCGCGGTCGGCAAGCTGTTGCCGGCACCGGAAACCATCGGGCTGGACGCGGTATTCCCGGCGATCCTGCTGGCGCTGGTGGTTCCCGCGCTTAAAAACCGCACCACGCTGATCCGCGCCTGCAGCGGTGCGCTGTTATCGCTGGCCGCCGTGCCCTTTGCCCCGGTGGGATTACCGGTGCTGCTCTCTTTACTGGGTCTTGCTGCGAGGAAGAAATAATGGTCAATGACGTTTCCTTTATTCTCGGCGGCATCGCCATTCTTTCCGCTGGAACCTATTTGATGCGCTTCGGCGGCGCAAAACTCGGCAGCAGGCTGGCGCTGTCAGAGCGCTCACAGGCGCTGCTTTCCGATGCGGCAACGGTGTTGTTGTTCGCGGTCGCGCTGGCGACCACGCTTTACGAAGGGGAACATTTTGCCGGAATGGCGCGCGTGCTGGGCGTGGCGTTTGCGGTTTTCCTGGCCTGGCGAAAGATGCCGTTAATTGTGGTGATCGTCGCGGCGGCCGTGGTGACGGCGCTGCTGCGCGTGGCGGGCATACATTAAAAAAGCGCCCCGGGGGCGCTCTTTCGACGGTGTGACAATCGCTTATTTGGTCAGTTCAGCAGTCATGTGTACGCGGTTACCGGAGAACGCCTGGGTAATTTTGTAAGATGACGCGCCCGCCTCCTGAGCCTGAGCCGCGATTTTTGCTTCTGCACCGCTGAGAGTGGTGTCAGTTGCGGTTACAGTCTGGGCAGCGAAAGAACCGAAAGAAGCAGCCAGAGCGATTACAGCGACAAAAGTTTTGATGCTTTTCATGATATAAACCCTTTCATTAAGTTGTTGGGGTAAGGCACCGTGCCTTGATGAGATAAATACTAGACCTCTTCACTCACAACAAAAAGCGGAAGGATTTGCTATTATCATTCAAAATTACTGATTAACAATTAACCGCTGTGGATGGGTATAAATCGTGGCCCTTCCCGGCTTGCAAAAGCCGACCAGCGTCAGGTTGCAGCGCTCCGCCACCTCCACCGCCAGCGTGGTCGCCGCCGACACCGCAAACAGAATTTCCACACCGCACATCGCGGATTTTTGCACCATCTCATAGCTGGCGCGGCTGGAAACCAGCGCCGCGCCCTGCTGCCAGGCCTCACCTTCACGCGCGCGACGACCGAGCAGCTTATCCAGCGCCACGTGGCGGCCCACGTCTTCATGGCCGCCGGCAATCTCGCCCGACGGCAACACCCATGCCGCCGCGTGCGTACAGCCGCTCAGCTGGCCGATGGGCTGTACATCGGTTAGATGCGCCAGTGCGTGGTCCAGTAACGCCAGATCAAAGGGCTGCGTAAACGGCAGTGGCGCAATCGGCTTGCCAATATCGTTGAGCTGCTCCACGCCGCACACGCCGCAGCCGGTACGCCCGGCCAGCGCGCGCCGGCGCTCTTTGAGCCCCATAAAACGGCGGCTGGAGAGTTCGATTTGCACTTCGAGACCGTTGCAGGCCGGCACCACGTCCATGCCGTAAATCTCCGCCGGGTGCTCGATGATGCCTTCGGAGAGGGAAAAGCCGATGGCGAACCGCTCGAGATCTTTCGGCGAGGCCATCATCACCACATGGGAGATGCCGTTGTAAACGAGCGCAACGGGAACTTCTTCCGCCAGAAAATCCGGCGTGGCGTCTGCTGTAAATCGGCGCGTTTCCACAGGGAAACCTCGCGGGCCCCTGTGACGGATGTTGCATTTTCGTGCTTTTTAGGGTGCAAATCGTTCACTTTGTCTTAACCGTTATCAAACAAGCGTACCAACAATATGGTATTCTTCGCGTATATCACACTTGGTGAATCAAGAGGGAGATAACAGCGATTCACTGAGGACTAACGCCATTAGAACAGCGGTACCGACATTGTGGTATTCTGATGATATCCCTCGTGGAATTGAGGGATTAACAGCAATTCTGAACCTTTGCGAAAATTCTTCCACCGCAAAGTAAAAACGACATAAGTAAGCAATGTCGAAACAAGGAGTGACCCATGCAGGTCAGCAGAAGGCAGTTCTTTAAGATCTGCGCTGGCGGTATGGCAGGAACCACGGCAGCGGCACTGGGCTTTGCCCCCGACGTAGCGCTGGCGGAAACGCGGCAGTATAAACTGCTGCGCACCCGTGAAACCCGTAATACCTGTACGTACTGTTCCGTCGGCTGCGGGCTGTTGATGTACAGCCTCGGCGACGGCGCCAAGAACGCCAAAGCGTCAATCTTCCATATCGAGGGCGACCCGGATCATCCGGTCAACCGCGGCGCGCTGTGCCCGAAAGGCGCCGGCCTGGTGGACTTCATCCACACCGAAAGCCGCCTGAAATACCCGGAATACCGCGCGCCAGGCTCCGACAAATGGCAGCGCATCAGCTGGGACGAGGCGTTTGACCGCATCGCCAAGCTGATGAAAGAAGACCGCGACGCCAACTTTGTCGAGAAAAACGCCGCCAGGGCGTCACCGTCAACCGCTGGCTGACCACCGGCATGCTGTGCGCCTCGGCCTCCAGCAACGAAACCGGCTATTTAACCCAAAAATTCACGCGCGCACTCGGCATGCTGGCGGTCGACAACCAGGCGCGTGTCTGACACGGACCAACGGTAGCAAGTCTTGCTCCAACATTTGGTCGCGGTGCGATGACCAACCACTGGGTCGACATCAAGAACGCCAACCTGATCCTGGTGATGGGCGGCAACGCCGCTGAAGCGCATCCGGTGCGGGTTCCGCTGGGCGATGGAAGCCAAAATCCACAACGGCGCGAAGCTGATTGTGATCGATCCGCGCTTTACGCGTACCGCGTCGGTGGCGGATTTCTACACGCCGATCCGTTCCGGTACCGACATCGCCTTCCTGTCAGGCGTGTTGCTGTACCTGATGACCAACGACAAATATAACCGCGAATACACCGAAGCCTACACCAACGCCAGCCTGATCGTGCGGGAAGATTACGCCTTCGAAGATGGCCTGTTCAGCGGCTACGACGCCGAAAAACGCAAATACGACAAAACCAGCTGGAACTACGAGCTGGATGAGAAAGGCTTCGCCAAGCGCGACACCACGCTGCAGCATCCGCGCTGCGTGTGGAACCTGCTGAAACAGCACGTTACCCGCTACACGCCGGAGGTGGTCGAACAACATCTGCGGCACGCCGAAGGCGGATTTCCTGAAGGTGTGCGAATACATCGCCGAAACCAGCGCGCAAGATAAAACCGCGTCGTTCCTGTACGCCCTGGGCTGGACGCAGCACTCGGTCGGCGCGCAGAACATCCGCACCATGGCGATGGTCCAGCTGCTGCTGGGCAACATGGGCATGGCCGGCGGCGGCGTGAACGCCCTGCGCGGTCACTCCAACATTCAGGGTCTGACCGACCTCGGCCTGCTGTCGCAAAGCCTGCCGGGCTACATGACGCTGCCGAGCGAGAAACAGACCGATCTCCAGACCTACCTGACGGCCAACACGCCGAAACCGCTGCTTGAAGGCCAGGTGAACTACTGGGGCAACTACCCGAAGTTCTTCGTCTCGATGATGAAAGCCTTCTTCGGCGACAAAGCCACGGCGGAAAACAGCTGGGGCTTTGACTGGCTGCCGAAGTGGGACAAAGGCTACGACGTGCTGCAGTACTTCGAGATGATGTACCAGGGCAAGGTCAACGGCTATCTGTGCCAGGGCTTTAACCCGGTGGCCTCGTTCCCGAACAAGAACAAGGTTGTGGCTTCGCTGTCGAAGCTGAAGTTCCTGGTGACCATCGACCCGCTGAACACCGAGACCTCCGACCTTCTGGCAGAACCACGGCGAGTCCAACGACGTCGATCCGGCGAAGATCCAGACCGAAGTGTTCCGCCTGCCGTCAACCTGCTTCGCCGAAGAGAACGGCTCGATCGTCAACTCCGGCCGCTGGCTGCAGTGGCACTGGAAGGGCGCCGACGCCCCGGGCGAAGCCATGAACGACGGCGAGATCCTGGCCGGCATCTTTACGCGCCTGCGCAAGATGTATGCCGAAGAAGGGCGGCGCGTGCCCGGAACCGGTGCTGAACATGACCTGGAACTACTCGACCCCGGAAGAACCGGCGCCGGAAGAAGTGGCGATGGAGAGCAACGGTAAGGCGCTGGCGGACGTTATCGACCCGGCCACGGGCACGGTGCTGGTCAAAAAAGGCGAGCAGCTTAGCTCCTTCGCGCAGCTGCGCGACGACGGCACCACCTCCAGCGGCTGCTGGATCTTCGCCGGCAGCTGGACGCCGGACGGCAACCAGATGGCCACGCCGCGACAACGCCGACCCGTCCGGCCTCGGCAATACGCTGGGCTGGGCCTGGGCGTGGCCGCTCAACCGCCGCATCCTCTACAACCGCGCCTCGGCCGACCCGCAGGGCAAACCGTGGGATCCGAAAGCGCCAGCTGCTGAAGTGGGACGGCGCGAAGTGGGGCGGCGTGGATATTCCGGACTACAGCACTGCCGCGCCGGGCAGCGACGTCGGGCCGTTCATCATGCAGCCGGAAGGGATGGGCCGCCTGTTCGCCATCGACAAGATGGCGGAAGGGCCGTTCCCGGAACACTACGAGCCGTTCGAGACGCCGCTGGGCACCAACCCGCTGCACCCGAACGTGGTATCCAACCCGGCGGCCCGCGTGTTCAAGGACGATATGGAAGCGATGGGCAAAGCGGACAAGTTCCCTTACGTCGGCACCACCTACCGTCTGACCGAGCACTTCCACTACTGGACCAAGCACGCGCTGCTTAACGCCATCGCGCAGCCGGAGCAGTTCGTGGAGATCGGCGAGAAGCTGGCGAAGGCAAGCTGGGCATCGCCCAGGGCGATACGGTGAAGGGTCTCCTCCAACCGCGGCTACATCAAGGCCAAGGCGGTGGTGACCAAGCGTATCCGCACGCTGAAGGTGCACGGCAAAGAGGTCGATACCATCGGTATTCCGATCCACTGGGGTTACGAAGGCGTGGCGAAGAAAGGCTTTATCGCCAACACCCTGACGCCGTTCGTCGGCGACGCGAACACGCAGACGCCGGAGTTCAAGGCGTTCCTGGTGAACGTGGAAAAGGTGTAACGGAGACGACTTATGGCTTATCAATCGCAAGACATCATCCGTCGTTCCGCCACCAACGGTTTCACGCCCGCGCCTCAGGCGCGGGACCACCAGCAGGAAGTGGCGAAACTGATCGACGTGACCACCTGTATCGGCTGCAAGGCCTGTCAGGTGGCCTGCTCGGAGTGGAACGACCTGCGCGACGAGGTGGGGCACAACGTCGGGGTGTACGACAACCCGGCGGACCTGACCGCCAAGTCCTGGACGGTGATGCGCTTCTCGGAAGTGGAGCAGAACGACAAACTGGAGTGGCTGATCCGCAAGGATGGCTGCATGCACTGCGCCGATCCGGGCTGCCTGAAGGCCTGTCCGTCAGAAGGGGCGATCATTCAGTACGCCAACGGCATCGTCGACTTCCAGTCCGAGCAGTGCATCGGCTGCGGCTACTGCATCGCCGGCTGCCCGTTCGACGTGCCGCGCCTGAACCCGGAAGACAACCGCGTCTACAAATGCACGCTGTGCGTTCGACCGCGTCACCGTCGGCCAGGAGCCGGCCTGCGTGAAGACCTGCCCGACCGGCGCCATCCACTTCGGCACCAAAGAGGATATGAAGGAACCCTCGCCGGCGAACGCGTCGCGGAGCTGAAAACCCGCGGTTACGAGAACGCCGGGCTGTACGATCCGGCGGGCGTTGGCGGCACGCACGTGATGTACGTGCTGCACCACGCCGACAAGCCGAAGCTGTATCACGGCCTGCCGGAGAACCCGCAGATCAGCGCCACCGTGAAGTTCTGGAAAGGCATCTGGAAACCGCTGGCGGCGGTCGGCTTTGCCGCCACCTTCGCGGCCAGCATCTTCCACTATGTCGGCGTCGGTCCGAACCGCGCGGAAGAGGAAGACGACAACCTGCATGAAGAGAAAGACGAGGTGCGCAAATGAGAAAACGTGACACCATCGTGCGCTACACCGCACCGGAGCGCATCAACCACTGGGTCACCGCCTTCTGCTTCGTGCTGGCGGCGATAAGCGGGCTGGGGTTCTTCTTCCCCTCCTTCAACTGGCTGATGCAGATCATCGGGACGCCGCAGCTGGCGCGCATTCTGCACCCGTTTGTCGGCGTGATCATGTTTGCGTCGTTCATCATCATGTTTTTCCGCTACTGGCACCATAACCTAATCAACCGGGATGATATCTTTTGGGCGAAGAATATTCGTAAGATCGTCGTCAACGAGGAAGTGGGTGACACCGGGCGTTATAACTTCGGCCAGAAATGCGTGTTCTGGGCGGCGATTATCTTCCTGGTGCTGCTGCTGGTGAGCGGCGTGGTCATCTGGCGTCCGTACTTTGCGCCTGCGTTCTCCATCCCGCTGATCCGATTCGCGCTGATGGTGCATTCATTTGCCGCAGTGGCGTTAATTGTGGTTATTATGGTGCATATTTACGCCGCCCTGTGGGTGAAAGGCACCATTACCGCGATGGTGGAAGGCTGGGTCACCAGCACGTGGGCGAAGAAACATCACCCGCGCTGGTACCGTGAAGTCCGCCAGAAACAGGAAAAATCGTCTGAATGAGTATTCGCATAATCCCGCAAGATGAGCTGGGGACGAGCGAGAAACGCACGGCGGAAGATATTCCGCCGTTATTATTCCCCAGACTGAAAAACCTCTACAACCGCCGCGCAGAGCGTCTGCGCGAGCTGGCAGAGAACAACCCGCTGGGCGATTACCTGCGTTTTGCCGCGCTGGTCGCCCACGCGCAGGAAGTGGTGCTGTACGACCACCCCCTGCAAATCGATCTGACAGCGCGCATCAAAGAAGCCGCCGCACAGGGCAAACCGCCGCTCGATATTCACGTGCTGCCGCGCGACACACACTGGCACAAGCTGCTGCATTCGCTGATCGCCGAGCTGAAGCCGGAGATGAGCGGCCCGGCGCTGGCGGTCATTGAGAACCTGGAAAAAGCCTCCGCGCAGGAGCTGGAAGCGATGGCCAGCGCGCTGTTTGCTCCCGCTGACTTCGCCGCTGGTGAGCAGCGATAAAGCGCCGTTTATCTGGGCCGCGCTGTCGCTCTACTGGGCGCAAATGGCCAGCCTGATCCCCGGCAAAGCGCGCGCCGAATACGGCGAGCAGCGCCAGTTCTGCCCGGTCTGCGGCTCCATGCCGGTTTCCAGCATGGTGCAAATCGGCACCACGCAGGGGCTGCGCTACCTGCACTGCAACCTGTGCGAAACCGAATGGCACGTGGTGCGCGTCAAGTGCAGCAACTGCGAGCAGACCCGCGATCTGAACTACTGGTCGCTGGAAAATGAGCAGGCAGCGGTGAAAGCCGAAAGCTGCGGCGACTGCGGCACTTACCTGAAGATCCTGTACCAGGAAAAAGACCCGAACGTCGAACCGGTGGCCGATGACTTAGCTTCGCTGGTGCTTGATGCCCGCATGGAGCAGGAAGGTTTCGCCCGTAGCTCCATCAACCCGTTCCTCTTCCCGGGCGAAGGGGAATAATCCTGACAGGTCCGGTAAGCTGTGCTTACCCGGCCTGCCATTGTTTCCATATCAGTCTTGCTATTCGTTCCTGCCCAATTTAGCCCTCCTCACCGAAATCTGTCGCAACGTTAATGATTTCAGTACATTTTGCAGCACACCATACCGCCACTTTCGGCAAAAACAAGCGGGTTCAAAAGTTATAAACCGGCTTTACGAGCAGCCTTCCAAATTTGTGCTTTCCACAAAATCAGCCGTTCCCATTTCATAAAAACCAGGCTATAAAACTGGATATTTATACAGATATAGGTGAGCGGAATGGCACTGGAAAAAGGCATTGCCGGGTTGGTGAGCGACTTTATCGCCGCCGGGCGCCCCTCGGCGCGCGCCAGAAGTATTGATGAACGGCGCGCGGGTTATATCGCCAGCGCGTCGCTTGCCGGGGAAACAGAAACCCGCGTTCGGGTTGAAGACGTCACACTTGAAGGCGTGACGCTGCGCGTGTTCTCGCCGCTGGAGGCCAACGGTAAACTGCCTGCGCTGATCTATTACCACGGCGGCTGCTTTATCAGCGGCGGGTTTGCCACTCATGATAAACAGTTGCGTCAGTTAGCGTGGTACAGCGGCTGTCGGGTGATTGCAGTGCAGTATCGGCTGGCGCCGGAACATCGCTGGCCTGCTGCGCACGATGATGCGCTACAGGGTGCAGAGGTGATATGGAAAAATGCCGAACGTCTCAACGTTGATCCGCAACGAATTACGCTAGCGGGCGACAGCGCAGGCGGCCATCTGGCGCTGGTCACAGCGCTACGATTGAAGGCAGCGGCAGTCTGGCAACCCGCGCAACTGGTGTTGATCTACCCAATGCTGGATGCCACGGCCTACTTCGACAGCTATACCTTTAACGGTTCTGATTACGTCATAACCCGTGATGCGCTGCTGTCAGGCTACGAAATGTATCTTGGCGATACAGACCGCCTGCTATCGGATGTCAGCCCGCTGTGGCGCGATGATTTCGCAGGTCTGCCGCCGGTACACATTATTACGGCAGAGTTCGATCCGCTGTGCGATGAAGGGGAAGCGTTATACCAGCATATGACGGACCAGGGCGTAACCTGTACCTGTTCCCGCTACCTCGGCGTTATTCACGGCTTCTTCCAGCTTGCCGGTATCAGCCAGAGCGCCCGTGATGCCATACAAGACGTGGCCGCACGCGTGGCCAGAGCATAAAACCCAAAGGAGAGCCGATGTCTGTCGTAATCCCCGTAGAACAGCAGTTCGCCGCGTACAATGACCATGATATTGAAACGTTCGTCGCATGCTTTAGTGAAGATTTCACCGCCTACCGTTTGCCCTCCACAGCGCCATCGCTGCAAGGGCGGGAAGCCTTACGCGAGTTCTATGCCGGGCACCGTTTTAATAACCCGGCGCTCCGCGCAGAGCTGCTCTCGCGTACGGTGATGGGCAATAAGGTGTTCGATCACGAAAAAATCTACGGCATTGGCGAATCGGTCATCGAAAATATGGCGGTTTATGAAGTGCAGGATGGGCGCATCACCACCGCGTGGTTTTTCTTTGCGCAGTGAAGAGCAGCAATAAGGCTGCGCGCCTGCGTCAACAAGCGCGCGGTCGGTTACTCTTCTTCGTTGCCGCCCTCTTCATAAGGGCCAAAAGGTTTCGCGGGCAGTACGATGTAAATCCCTTCGAAAATCGCACCCTGCTTGCCCTCGCCAAACAGCTCAACCTGCATCTGCACGCGCGCTTTACGCCCGCGCGCCAGGCGGTCGAGATCGCCGCTCAGCGAACCCAGATCGGCCATCGCGCTCGGCTTGCCCGTGATCGGTGTGCTGTAGCGAATGTGAGCATCGGCCAGAATGATGGTGCCGCCCAGATGGCGCTCGCGCAGCATCAGCCAGATCAGCCCCCAGCCGGTCAGCGTCGCCAGCGAGAACAGGCTGCCGGCAAACAGCGTGTGGTGCGGGTTCTGGTTGCCGGTCTCCGGCATGGTGGTGATAAATTTCTGCCCGGTGTACTGCTGAATGCGCACGCCCATCTTTTCGCTCAGCGGGATGTGCTCATACCAGGCCTGCTGCAGCTGTCCGCACCAGTCGGCGCGATGCAGAATATCGTCCAGCGTGGCCACGGGTTTGATCATCAAAAAATGGCGCATCGGCGTGGTTTGCGGCGCGGTGATCTCCCCCTCATTGACAAACCCGAGCTTGGCGAAGAACTCTACGGCATCTTCGCGGGCGCTACAGGTGACCCGCTTCACCCCTTCCTGACGGGCAACGGATTCCAGCGTCATCGCCATCAGCGTCCCCAGCCCTTTGTCCTGCACAGAAGGGTGAACCGCCATAAAACGAATAGACGCTTCGTTGTCGGCGTTGATATACAGCCGGCCGACGGCCACCAGATTGCCCTCTTCATCCACCACCATCTGGTGATGGGCCATCGCGTCCCAGGCATCGCGTTCGGAACCTTTTGGCTGATGCAGGGGCTTGCGCAGCATTTCCCAGCGGAACTGGTAATAACGCGTCTAACTCTTCTTCCGTTTGCGGTACTCGAAGGTGATACATAGCGGTGTTCTCTCTTGTGGCCCTGGGCCACGCCGCAAGCTGGCTCATACCTGCAGCCAGAATGTGACGGGACCATCGTTGACCAGCGAAACCTGCATATCGGCAGCGAATCGCCCGGTTTGCGTTTCCATCTGCTGGCTGGCGGCAACGCTCAACAAAGTAGTCATACAGCGCTTCCGCTTGATCCGGCGCGGCGCCTCTGGAGAAACCCGGGACGCATGCCGCGTTCGGTGTCCGCCGCCAGCGTAAACTGCGAAACCACCAGCACGCTGCCGCCTGCCTGCTGGACGTTCAGATTCATTTTGCCTTCCGCATCGCTGAAAATGCGGTAGCCCAGCACGCGCTCGCACAGGCGGTTCGCTTTTTGTTCATCGTCATCCCTTTCGACCCCTAACAACACCAAAAGTCCCGGGCCAATTTCGCCCGTCACCTCGCCCTCCACGGTGACGCTGGCGCGGGAAACACGCTGGATCAATGCAATCATGGTTGGTCTGCTTCTTCTTGCTGCTGCGGCTATTTTGAGTTCTCGGTATTCACCGAGAGTGACAGTTATTTCAGCACCAAGCAAGACGATACACCAGGTCCAGTAGACCCAGAGGAACAAAATCGGGATCACCGCCAGCACGCCGTAAATCAGCTGATAGGACGGGAACATGGTGATGTAGAGGGCAAACCCTTTCTTGCCCAGCTCGAACAGCAATGCCGCCACCAGCGCGCCCATAACCGCGTCGCGGTTAGGCACCCGCGTCGTCGGCACAATGCTATAGAGCAGCCAGAACGAGAGCCACGACAAAATCAGCGGGAAGATGCGCAGCACATTATCAATCACGCCGTTCAGTTCACTGGCCCAGCGCAGTGACAGCAGATAGGAACTGATGGCCAGGCTGGCACCGGCCAGCAGCGGCCCCAGCGTGAGGATCATCCAGTACACGGCAAAGGAGTAAACATGCGGGCGAACCCGCGTGCTGCGCCAGATGGTGTTCAGCGCGGTATCGATGGAGTACATCAACAGCAGCGCGGTGACGATCAGCCCGCACGCCCCCACTGCGGTCATCTTGCTGGAGTTGGCGACAAACTGCTCAATGTAGTTCTGAATGACATCGCCGGTTGCCGGAATGAAATTGGCAAAGACAAAATGACGTAGCTGCACGCTGATGTCCGAAAACATCGGAAAGGCGGCAAACAGCGCGAAGATCACGGCGACCAGCGGCACCAGCGAGAGCAACGAGACGTAGGCGAGGTTACCCGCCAGCGTCGTCATATGATCCTCATCGATGCGCTGCCAGAGCAGTTTTAACCATGACCACAATACGCGCGCGCGATGTCTGGCATGCTGCCGAACGGTTTTTAGCATAACTGCTTCGCAAAATAGTCGGGGATCGTCGCTTTGCCGGTCACCAGAATACTGACGTGATACCCAGCTGGTCTGCGCCAGCGATATTGTCGGCGTTGTCATCGAAAAAGACCGCATCGGCGGCGGAGAAGCCTTCAAGCCTGCATAACAGCCTGATAAATTCGCGCTTCGGGCTTACGCATCCCCATCTCCTGCGAAAGATAGATATGATCGGCAGCCGCCTGAACTTCGGGATACTGCTCCGGCCAGTAAGTGGTATGCAGACGGTTGGTGTTCGACAGCACCACCACCCGATGCCCCTGCGCGCGCAGCTTGTGCATGATGTCGATAACATCGCTACGCAGAGCGACAAATACCGCCTGCCAGCCGGTGGAAAATTGCTCGTAGCTCAGCGGCATTTCCATCTCTTCACACAGCGCTTTGGCAAAATCCTCGTCGCTGATCTCTCCGCGCTCATGCTGATGGAAGGCCTCGCCCATGGTGAAACTCTGTTTCAACGTCGCCAGCGGCACGCGGCTAAAATCGCTCCAGGCACCCAGCACCCGATTAAAATCGATATCGACGATCACATTACCTAAATCAAAGATATAAAGCATTTCTCTCTCCTTGCCCGCCGTGGAGAGTTAACTGTAGCGGTAAAGTGTGAAATTGAATAGTTTACCGTCTCACATGCGGGCATAAAAAAAGCCGCTGAATATCAGCGGCTTTTTCACGGAAAAGAGGAGAAATTACTCTTCTTTCGCACCGCGCATAGCACGTTTACGATCGTTCTCGGTCAGGTGACGTTTACGGATACGGATTGACTGTGGAGTCACTTCTACCAGTTCGTCGTCATCGATGAATTCCAGAGCCTGCTCCAGGGTCATCTTGATCGGCGGAACCAGAACCGTTGCTTCGTCAGTACCGGACGCACGCATGTTGGTCAGTTTCTTACCGGTCAGGCAGTTTACGGTCAGGTCGTTAGAACGACTGTGAATACCGATGATCTGGCCTTCATAAACTTCAGCACCGTGACCCAGGAACAGCTTACCGCGATCCTGCAGACCGAACAGCGCGAACGCAACCGCTTTACCCTGACCGTTGGAGATCAGCACGCCGTTGTTACGCTGGCCCACTTCGCCCGGACGAACGTCGTCGTAGTGGCTGAAGGTGGAGTACAGCAGACCGGTACCGGAAGTCATGGTCATGAACTCAGAGCGGAAGCCGATCAGGCCACGGCTTGGGATCACGTAGTCAAGACGTACGCGACCTTTGCCATCCGGATTCATGTTTTTCAGGTCGCCTTTACGCTCGCCCAGCGCCTGCATGACAGAACCCTGGTGCTGCTCTTCGACGTCCAGCGTCACGTTTTCGAACGGCTCTTGTTTACGGCCATCGATTTCGCGGAAGATAACTTTCGGACGGGAAACCGCCATTTCGAAACCTTCACGACGCATGTTTTCGATCAGAACAGACAGGTGCAGCTCACCACGACCGGAAACGCGGAATGCATCAGCGTCTTCGGTTTCTTCAACGCGCAGCGCAACGTTGTGCACCAGCTCTTTGTTCAGGCGGTCAAGGATCTGACGAGAGGTAACGAACTTACCTTCTTTACCACAGAACGGAGAGGTGTTGACGTTGAAGAACATGGTTACGGTTGGTTCATCAACGGACAGGGCCGGCAGCGCTTCCACGTTCTGCGGGTCGCAGATGGTGTCGGAGATGTTCAGTTCGCCCAGACCGGTGATAGCGATGATGTCGCCCGCTTCAGCGATGTCGCTGTCGATACGCTCCAGACCCAGGTGGGTCAGTACTTTACCGACTTTACCGTTGCGGGTTTTGCCTTCGCTATCGATGATAGTGACCTGCTGGTTCGGCTTCACTTTACCGCGCTTGATACGACCAATGCCGATAACGCCAACGTAGTTGTTGTAATCGAGCTGAGAGATCTGCATCTGCAGGGTGCCGTCGAGATCGACGTTTGGCGCAGGAACACGGTCAACAATCGCCTGATACAGCGGGGTCATGTCTTCAGCCATGTCTTCGTGGTCCAGACCTGCGATACCGTTCAGCGCAGAGGCGTAAACGATAGGGAAGTCCAGCTGCTCGTCGGTCGCGTCGAGGTTAACGAACAGGTCGAAGACCTGGTCAACAACCCAGTCAGGACGCGCGCCAGGGCGGTCAACTTTGTTGATAACAACGATTGGCTTCAGACCATGGGCAAATGCTTTTTTGGTCACGAAGCGCGTCTGTGGCATTGGGCCATCCATTGCGTCAACGACCAGCAGAACGGAGTCTACCATGGACATTACACGTTCAACTTCACCACCGAAGTCGGCGTGCCCTGGGGTATCAACGATGTTGATACGGTAGTCATTCCATTTAATCGCGGTGTTTTTCGCGAGGATGGTAATCCCACGCTCTTTCTCCAAATCGTTGGAGTCCATCACGCGCTCTTGAGTTTCGGCACGCGCATCAAACGTACCGGATTGCTGCAGCAGCTTGTCAACCAGGGTAGTTTTACCATGGTCAACGTGCGCGATGATGGCGATGTTACGCAAATTTTCGATCACAACTTTGCCTCAGGCATTTAGAAATAGCGCGTTATTGTACACGGATTAATCGCAGGACAAAACAGGATCACAAACATCCCCCGCAAACAAGTATTGCAGAGATGCTTTGTGATCGCTTTCACGGAGCGGTAAAAGGGCACGCCAACGTAAAGTTGCACCAATATGGTGCTCAATGTTCACATGAAAGCACTATACTGGTGCAACAAATCCATCGTGGTGCAGCCCTTTTGCACTATGGCGCGCATGATAACGCCTTTTGGGGGGCATTTAAAAGTTGGCACAGATTTCGCTTTATAAAAATTACATGGCAACAGCCAGTACAAACAGAAATTGAAGACCTCGTTACCACGACGACAATGACCAATCCGGGAGAGTTAAGTATGTCCGCTGAACACGTTTTGACGATGCTGAACGAGCATGAAGTGAAGTTTGTTGATCTGCGCTTCACCGATACCAAAGGTAAAGAACAGCACGTCACAATCCCTGCTCATCAGGTGAACGCCGACTTCTTTGAAGAAGGCAAAATGTTTGACGGCTCCTCCATTGGTGGCTGGAAAGGCATTAACGAATCCGACATGGTGCTGATGCCGGACGCGACCACTGCGGTCATTGATCCGTTCTTCGAAGAACCAACGCTGATCATCCGTTGCGACATCCTCGAGCCAGGCACCCTGCAGGGCTACGACCGCGACCCGCGTTCCATCGCGAAACGCGCTGAAGAGTACCTGCGTTCTACCGGCATCGCAGACACCGTTCTGTTCGGGCCAGAGCCAGAGTTCTTCCTGTTCGACGACATCCGTTTCGGCAGCGTCCATTTCCGGTTCCCACGTGGCTATCGACGACATCGAAGGCGCATGGAACTCCTCCACCAAATACGAAGGTGGTAACAAAGGTCACCGTCCGGCGTGAAAGGCGGTTACTTCCCGGTTCCTCCGGTCGACTCTTCACAGGATATGCGTTCCACCATGTGTCTGGTGATGGAAGAGATGGGCCTGGTTGTTGAAGCGCACCACCACGAAGTGGCAACGGCTGGTCAGAACGAAGTGGCTACCCGCTTCAACACCATGACCAAAAAAGCGGACGAAATTCAGATCTACAAATACGTGGTGCACAACGTTGCGCACCGCTTCGGTAAAACCGCGACCTTCATGCCGAAACCAATGTTTGGCGACAACGGTTCCGGTATGCACTGCCACATGTCTCTGTCCAAGAACGGCACCAACCTGTTCTCTGGCGACAAATACGCCGGCCTGTCCGAGAAGGCGCTGTACTACATCGGCGGCGTAATCAAACACGCTAAAGCGATCAACGCCCTGGCGAACCCGACCACCAACTCCTACAAGCGTCTGGTCCCGGGCTACGAAGCGCCGGTGATGCTGGCCTACTCTGCCCGTAACCGTTCTGCTTCTATCCGTATCCCGGTGGTGGCCTCTCCGAAAGCGCGTCGTATCGAAGTGCGCTTCCCGGATCCGGCGGCTAACCCATACCTGTGCTTCGCAGCACTGCTGATGGCCGGTCTGGACGGTATCAAGAACAAGATCCACCCGGGCGAAGCCATGGACAAAAACCTGTACGACCTGCCGCCGGAAGAAGCGAAAGAGATCCCGCAGGTTGCTGGCTCTCTGGAAGAAGCCCTGCACGCGCTGGACGCAGACCGCGAGTTCCTGACTGCCGGTGGCGTGTTCACCGACGACGCTATCGATGCTTACATCGCGCTGCGCACTGGAAGAGAACGACCGCGTGCGCATGACGCCGCACCCGGTTGAGTTCGAACTGTACTACAGCGTTTAATCAAGTTGTATTACTGAAGATCCAACGGATTTCGCGTTGCAGCAAGGCGGCAACCGAATGAATCCCGAGGCGTCCGGCGGGGGGGGCGCCAACACCGCTGTAACGTGAAAGACGTTAGGATATTTTGTTGCCGTGGAAACTTTTAGCCCATCTCCGGATGGGCTTTTTTCTCCACCAACAATCTGTTCTCACGCACTTTTTAGACGCCGAGAAAACGCTATACTGCACTAAATTAGTGCAAACGACTCCAGGAGACTGCTGAATGGCAACTGGCACGCTGCCCGATGCTGGGCAGATCCTCAATTCTTTGATTAACAGCATCTTGCTGGTCGATGACGAACTGGCCGTTCATTACGCCAACCCGGCGGCACAGCAGCTGCTGGCCCAAAGCTCACGTAAACTGTTCGGCACCCCGCTTCCTGAACTCCTGAGCTATTTTTCGCTGAATATTGGCCTGATGCAGGAAAGTTTGCAGGCAGGCCAGGGTTTCACCGATAACGAAGTGACGCTGGTGATCGACGGGCGCTCGCACATTCTGTCGCTGACCGCGCAACGTCTTCCCGAAGGCCTGATCCTGCTGGAAATGGCGCCGATGGATAATCAGCGCCGACTGAGCCAGGAACAGCTGCAGCATGCGCAGCAGGTGGCCGCCCGTGATCTGGTGCGCGGTCTGGCGCATGAAATCAAAAACCCGCTGGGCGGATTACGCGGCGCGGCGCAGCTGCTGACCAAGGCGCTGCCCGATCCGGCGCTGACGGAATACACCAACGTCATCATTGAGCAGGCCGACCGTCTGCGGAATCTGGTGGACCGCCTGCTCGGGCCACAGCAGCCGGGAATGCACGTCACAGAAAGCATCCATAAAGTGGCTGAACGGGTGGTGAAGCTCGTCTCGATGGAGCTGCCGGAGAACGTCACGCTGGTGCGTGATTACGATCCAAGCCTGCCGGAACTGGCCCACGACCCGGATCAGATTGAGCAGGTCCTGCTGAATATCGTGCGCAACGCCCTGCAGGCGCTGGGGCCTGAAGGGGGCGAGATTATTTTACGCACCCGCACCGCCTTCCAGCTCACGTTACACGGCGTGCGCTATCGGCTGGCGGCCCGAATCGACGTCGAGGATAACGGCCCCGGCATTCCATCGCATCTGCAGGACACGCTGTTCTACCCGATGGTCAGCGGTCGCGAAGGCGGAACCGGCCTGGGATTATCCATCGCCCGCAGTTTGATCGATCAACACTCTGGAAAAATTGAATTTACCAGTTGGCCGGGACATACCGAATTCTCGGTTTTCCTGCCGATTCGAAAGTAGAGGTGACGTTTATGCAACGAGGGATAGTCTGGATCGTCGATGACGATAGCTCCATCCGTTGGGTGCTTGAACGCGCGCTCACCGGGGCGGGCTTGAGCTGCACGACGTTTGAGAGCGGCAACGAAGTGCTCGATGCACTCACCACCAAAACGCCGGATGTTCTGCTGTCGGATATTCGTATGCCGGGCATGGACGGGCTGGCGCTGTTAAAGCAGATCAAACAACGCCATCCTATGCTTCCGGTCATCATAATGACCGCGCATTCCGATCTGGATGCCGCGGTCAGCGCTTATCAGCAAGGGGCGTTCGATTACCTGCCCAAACCGTTTGATATCGACGAAGCGGTGGCGCTGGTCGAGCGCGCGATTAGCCATTATCAGGAGCAGCAGCAGCCGCGCCACGGGCCAGCTTTTGGGCCGACCACCGACATCATCGGCGAAGCGCCGGCGATGCAGGACGTGTTTCGCATTATCGGCCGTCTGTCGCGCTCGTCCATCAGCGTCTTGATTAACGGCGAATCGGGCACCGGTAAAGAGCTGGTGGCGCATGCGCTGCATCGCCACAGCCCGCGCGCAAAAGCGCCGTTCATCGCCCTGAATATGGCGGCGATCCCCAAGGATCTGATTGAATCCGAGCTGTTCGGCCATGAGAAAGGGGCCTTTACCGGCGCGAACACCATCCGCCAGGGGCGCTTTGAACAGGCCGACGGCGGCACGCTGTTCCTCGACGAGATCGGCGATATGCCGCTGGATGTCCAGACCCGCCTGCTGCGCGTGCTGGCCGACGGACAGTTCTACCGCGTGGGCGGCTATGCGCCGGTGAAGGTGGACGTGCGCATTATCGCCGCGACCCACCAGAACCTGGAGCTGCGCGTGCAGGAAGGCAAATTCCGTGAGGATTTGTTCCACCGCCTGAACGTGATCCGCGTTCACCTGCCGCCGCTGCGCGAACGCCGGGAAGATATTCCCCGCCTGGCGCGCCATTTCCTGCAGGTCGCCGCCCGCGAGCTGGGCGTGGAAGCCAAGCAGCTGCACCCGGAAACCGATGCCGCGCTGACGCGCCTGGCCTGGCCGGGCAACGTGCGCCAGCTGGAGAACACCTGCCGCTGGTTAACCGTGATGGCCGCCGGGCAGGAAGTGCTGATTCAGGATCTGCCGGGCGAGCTGTTTGAAGCCACCGCGCCGGAAAGCAGCACCGGCGCACAGTTTGCCGGACAGCTGGGCAACGCTGCTGGCGCAGTGGGCCGACCGCGCGCTGCGTTCCGGTCATCAAAACCTGCTGTCTGAAGCGCAGCCTGAGATGGAGCGTACGCTGCTGACCACCGCGCTTCGCCATACGCAGGGGCACAAACAGGAAGCCGCTCGCCTGCTGGGCTGGGGACGCAATACCCTGACGCGCAAGCTGAAAGAGCTGGGAATGGAGTAACGACCGCGGGTGAAATGTAAAGGTTATGAATCTGAGCCGCAAATTGCCGCTATTTTGCGCTTTACTGTTCCGATCGCAGTGAAGTATGATCGTGCCCGGAAATTCACGGGGGAGGAACATCATGCTGGAATCAATTATCAGTGTGGTCAGTGCGGGCGTCGAAGCTGGCGCATCAGCAAGCCACACGCCGCAAACGGCCGTTGCGGCTGTGCTGTGCGCCGCGCTGGTTGGGCTGTTTAGCTAGTTTTGCTTGCCGCCGCCGCAAGGCGCTATGCGTTTCAGGCCAGTGGTTTTTGCCCTGGCCTGATAACGCTTTCACTTAAATCACCCGCGAGAACTGCTGCATACGCGCTTTCTGACGCAGATACGCGTCAAAGCACATGCAGATATTGCGGATCAACAGACGCCCTTTCGGCGTGACCTGAATCCCGCTCTCCGACATATCCACCAGCCCGTCTTTCGCCAGCGGCGCCAGCAGCTTCAGGTCTTCCGCAAAATAATCGCTGAAATTCAGATCCCACTGCGCTTCCACATCGCTGAAATCGAGACGGAAGTTGCAGATAAGCGCCTTAATCACATCGCGACGGATACAGTCGTCGCGCGTTAACGCAATGCCGCGCCACAGCGCGTTGCCCGTCTCATCAACCTGCTGGTAGTAGAGCTTCAGCTCTTTCTGGTTTTGCGCGTAGCAGTCGCCGATCATGCTGATGGCGGAGACGCCCATTCCCAGCAAATCGGTATCGCCCTGGGTGGTGTAGCCCTGGAAGTTGCGGTGCAGAACGCCTTCGCGCTGGGCAATCGCCAGCTCGTCGTCCGGACGGGCAAAGTGATCCATGCCGATAAACTGATAGCCGGTGTCGGTCAGCGAGGCGATGGTTTCCTGCAGGATATCCAGCTTCTGCTGGGCAGAAGGCAGATCGGCATCTTTGATTTTGCGCTGGGCGGCAAACAGCGTCGGCAGATGCGCGTAGTTAAAGACGCTCAGGCGGTCCGGGTTGAGTTCGGCCACGCGCTTCAGGGTGAAGGCGAAGCTCTCCGGCGTCTGCTTTGGCAGGCCGTAAATCAGGTCGATATTGGTCGAGGTGAAACCAATCTCACGCGCGTGATTGAGTAAGGCAAAGATAAATTCTTCGTCCTGCTCGCGGTTCACCAGACGCTGAACCTCTTTATTGAAATCCTGCACGCCCATGCTCAGGCGGTTGAAGCCTTCGGCGCGTAAGTGATCGAGGACACCCAGCTCAATTTCACGCGGATCGACTTCGATCGAGATTTCTGCGTCGTCGTTAAAACTGAAATTATCGCGCAGAAGCGTCATCAGGCGACTGATTTGCGCTTTATTCAGATAGGTTGGCGTACCACCGCCCCAGTGCAACTGGCTGACGTGACGGCCTTTAAACAGCGGCGCGCGATGCACAATTTCCTGTTCGAGCGCGTCAAGGTACTGGTCGGCTTTATGCTGCTGGCGGGTCACGATTTTATTGCAGCCGCAGAAGTAGCAAAGCTTGTGGCAGAACGGAATATGGACGTAGAGCGACAGCGGACGCTCAGGATAGCGCGCAACAGCCTGCTGAAAATCCCCCTCGCCGAAGGCATCGGAGAACTCCAGCGCGGTGGGGTATGACGTATAACGCGGCCCGGAATAGTTATATTTCTGGATTAGGGCCAAATCCCAGTCGATAGTTGGTGCTGACATGCTCACTCCTTCCGTTGGTGTCGCGTTCGTATACGGCGGCCCGTTCTGACCCCATTGCGGGCCATCATTCGGGTGCGCAGCCACTTCTGTCGCCGCGACAACCGCCGTAGTTTAACGAATAACCACACCAGATAACATATAACCGGAAGGGTTATAAGCAGGACTATCGTGCCTGCCGGGTGCAAAGGTTAGTTTCCACCTTTCAGAAGACGCATCATATCTTCCTGGCCTTCCTCTTCTTCTTCGTCTTCTTCATCATCGTAAGACAGGCCCAGCTTCTGCATCAGCTCATCGATGCGATCCAGTTTGGCATCCACCCACGCCTGCTCTTCAGCGGTCAGGGTTTCACCCTCTTCAAGACGTTCCAGCAGCGCGTCCAGGCGCTCATCGTTCTCCAGCAAATCCAGCTCAGCCTGCGGTGAAAGCATAGGTTTCTCGCTCTTTGGTTTGTGCTGCTTAGTGACCGGGGTGTCTGTCACGCCCAGTGGAATGGGAGTTTTACTGCCGATACGAGGATCTTTCTGCTGTTTGCCTTTTGCAGAAGCACCCGCTGCACCACCACCGTTGGCACGGCTACCCGCAGCATGACCGCGATGTTTTTTGTCGCGTTTGCGATCGCGCGCTTCCTGGTTCAGTTCTTCGCGCGTTTTGCGGCGTGCTTTTGCAGGGCGTTTCGCGCCCGCAGCGGAGGTTGGTTTTTTCATGATGTTTTATCTTTAAGTCGTTTTCTTCAGTATAGAATTGCGGCGGAATCTAGCAGAAAGCAAGCAAAGAAAAAAGGCGACAGAGCAATCTGTCGCCTTTTTTCCTGACTCACAACCCTTAGCGGGTCAGACATTCCATGTTTGCCAACAACAAACCCTGTTTATCCCTTGGCTAATACCGTCCGTGATACGGTTCCATTTCCTGTTAAAACGCCTCCAGGCGCTGGTCCATCCTGACAATCCTGCGTCTTCGCCTCCTGGCGCTCCTGACCCTAATCCTTAAGTCGATATCCTGTTGGCTTCCTCGCCCTGACGCACACTTTACCTTGTTCCGTTAAACTAACAAGCAACGAAACGGTATAAAAAGAGATTTTCAGACAATTACCCGAAAATAAGCTTATGATTTAAAACAGTTTGCATTTTTTAACGCCTGCAATTTCTCTGAAATCTCGCATAGCTGGAAGAGCCAATATCTTACAAATGGCGCGGTAATGGCTTACGGCTGCCAGACAGGTTTCTGGCGAGAAAAACAGCCTTTTGTTCCGGCATTCAGGTATAATCCCCCTCAGATTACGATTTTGGAGACGACCACGTGACTACCTGGAACTACCAACAGACGCATTTTGTCACCAGTGCGCCCGATATTCGCCACCTGCCTTCTGATACCGGTATTGAAGTGGCCTTTGCTGGCCGCTCCAATGCGGGGAAATCCAGCGCCCTGAATACGCTGACCAATCAGAAGAACCTGGCGCGTACCTCAAAAACACCTGGCCGTACCCAGCTGATCAACCTGTTTGAAGTCGCAGAGGGCAAACGCCTGGTCGACTTACCGGGCTACGGTTACGCGGAAGTACCGGAAGAGATGAAAATCAAATGGCAGCGTGCGCTGGGTGAATACCTGGAAAAACGCCTGTGCCTGAAAGGTCTGGTGGTGCTGATGGATATTCGCCATCCCCTGAAAGATCTGGATCAGCAGATGATCGACTGGGCGGTAGCAAGCGATATCGCCGGTGCTGGTGCTGCTGACCAAAGCCGATAAGCTGGCCAGCGGCGCGCGTAAAGCGCAGGTGAATATGGTTCGCGAAGCGGTGCTGGCGTTCAACGGCGATGTGCAGGTTGAACCGTTCTCCTCGCTGAAAAAGCAGGGCGTGGACAAGCTGCGTCAAAAGCTCGACACCTGGTTTAACGAGCTGACCCGCGACGGAAGCGGAAGAAACCGACGAATAAACCCCAGGCGCGGCGACGGCCGCGCTTTTTTTGCCCGAAAGTTTCTTTGCCGCAATAAAAAACGCCCCAGTCATTACTGACTGGGGCGGCTAAAATATTCAGCCAAATCCGATTACGTGAAGTAAAAGGTCTGAAAGATAGAACATCTTACCTCTGTACCCTACGCCGATAACTCTACCCCTTTTTGTGCTGCAGAAAAAGCACTTTTTGTAGTTTTTTTTCATTCTTTACATAGGGAATTCTAATGATCGTCACAAAACGCGCGTTCTTATGTTGCAAACTTACATAAACAGCGCGTTATGCGAAGAACCGTTAGTGAGCCTGATCCCAGTTTTCACCACTTCCCACTTCCACCAGCAACGGCACGTCCAGCGTCATGCTGCTTTCCATCAGTTCGTGGATCTTCTTCGACACGGCGTCGAGGTCGTCTTTGTGCACTTCAAATACCAGTTCATCGTGTACCTGCATGATCATTTTCACGCGCGGTTTCTCGCTTTGCAGCCAGGCATCAACGGCGATCATTGCACGCTTGATAATGTCCGCCGCCGTACCCTGCATCGGGGCGTTGATCGCTGCACGCTCTGCACCCGCGCGGCGCGCCGCGTTGCTGGATTTGATGTCCGGAAGATAGAGACGGCGGCCATCCAGGGTTTCAACGTAACCTTTCTCTTTCGCCTGCGCGCGGGTGCGTTCCATATATTCCAGCACGCCCGGATAACGCTCGAAGTAGAGATCCATATACTTCTGCGACTCTTTACGCGGAATGTTGAGCTGGCGCGACAGACCAAAGGCGCTCATGCCGTAAATCAGACCGAAGTTGATCGCCTTAGCGCTGCGGCGCTGTTCGTTGGTTACGCTGTCCAGCGGCAAGCCGAAGACTTCGGCCGCGGTCGCCCGGTGGATATCCTTCCCTTCGGCAAAGGCGGTCAGCAGGCCTTTGTCGCGGGACAGATGCGCCATAATGCGCAGTTCGATTTGCGAGTAGTCCGCCGAGACAATCAGATAATCCTCCGGCGCGATGAAAGCCTGGCGAATACGGCGCCCTTCTTCGTTACGTACCGGGATGTTCTGCAGGTTGGGATCGGTTGACGAGAGACGACCGGTCGCCGCGACCGCCTGATGGTACGAGGTGTGCACGCGGCCCGTTTTCGGGTTGATCATCAGCGGGAGCTTGTCGGTGTAGGTAGACTTCAGCTTCGCGAGACCACGGTACTCCAGAATCACTTTTGGCAGCGGGTAATCCAGCGCCAGCTCTTCCAGCACCTCTTCAGAGGTTGAAGGCGCGCCGCCCGGGGTTTTCTTCAGCGGCTTGATGCCCTGCTTTTCAAACAGAATGGTTTGCAGCTGCTTCGGTGAAGAGAGGTTAAACGGCTCGCCTGCAAGCTCATGCGCTTTTTGCTCCAGCTCGGTCAGGCGCTGCGCCAGCTCCCCGGAGTGGTTATGCAGCACCGTTGGATCGATTTTCACGCCGTTGCGTTCAATGCGGGACAGCACGGGCACCAGCGGCATCTCGATATGCTGGAACACGTTCAGCGGACCTTCGTGCTTCTGCAGCTTTGGCCACATCTTCAGATGCAGCTGCAGCGTGACGTCAGCATCTTCCGCCGCGTAGCGCCCCGCCTCCTCCAGAGCAATCTGGTTAAAGGTGAGCTGATTTTTCCCCTTACCGGCAATCTCTTCGAAGGTGATGGTTTTGTGCTTCAGCCAGCGGTCAGATAGGGAGTCCATATCATGGCGGCCCGCGACGCTGTCCAGCATGTAGGATTCGAGCATGGTGTCGAAGGCGATCCCGCGCAGTTCAATGCCGTAGTTTTGCAGAATGCCGCGGTCGTACTTGAGGTTTTGCCCAACCTTGAGCGCCTTTTCGTCTTCCAGGATCGGCTTCAGCAGCTCAAGCACGCGCTCACGGGAGATCTGCTCCGGCGCATCCAGGTAATCGTGCGCCACGGGAACATAGGCGGCGACGCCCGGCTCTGTCGCAAATGACAGGCCAACCATATTGGCAGAGATGTTATCGAGGCTGTCCGTTTCGGTATCAAAGGCAAAGACCGGCGCTCTTTTCAGTTTCTCGATCCAGTGTTGCAACGTCTCTTCGTCAAGAATGGTGTCGTAGTTGTTCCGAAGGAGAGCGCGGCAGCTGGCTTCTTCCGCCTGCTCTTCTGCATCAACGACAATCGTCTCCTTCGGCTTTGCAGCAGGTTTCGCCCCTTTTGCCTGCAGCCATTTACCGGCTTCCACGTCGGTGATCCAGCGCTTGAATTCGTATTTCTTAAACAGGCTCAGCAGATCGTCAGCAGAAGGCTGCTGCACTTCCAGTTGCTCACAGGCCAGCTCCAGTTCGACATCGGTTTTGATGGTCGCCAGCTTATAGGAGAGATAAGCCACCTCTTTGTTCTCCTCCAGCTTTCCGGCCATGGTTTTTGCGCCACGGAAGGAGAGCCCGGCGATTTTGTCTGATTCCGCGTAGAGCGTATCCAGCCCGCCCAGCCCCTGAAGCAGCGCCTGCGCGGTTTTCTCACCGACGCCAGGAACACCCGGGATGTTATCCGAGGAGTCGCCCATCAACGCGAGGAAGTCGATGATCAGCTCAGGCGGCACGCCATACTTGGTGACAACCTCTTCCGGCCCCAGAATGGTGTTGGTCATGGTGTTAATCAGGGTGATACCCGGCGTCACCAGCTGCGCCATATCTTTATCACCGGTGCTGATCAGCACCGGACGCCCCATTTTCTCGGCTTCACGCGCCAGCGTACCGATGACGTCATCGGCTTCAACGCCAGAAACGGCCAGCAGCGGCAGCCCCATCGCTTTTACCATGGCGTGCAGCGGCTCTATCTGCGCACGCAGATCGTCAGGCATTGGCGGACGGTGGGATTTGTAATGCTCAAACAGCTCATCGCGGAAGGTTTTGCCTTTCGCATCAAACACCACGGCCGCATGGGTTGGCTGATACTGCAGGATCAGGCTGCGCAGCATATTCAGCACGCCGTACATTGCGCCGGTGGGTTCCCCTGCGCTATTGGTCAGAGGAGGAAACGCATGGTATGCCCGATACAGGTAAGAAGAGCCATCGACGAGAATAAGAGGGTTTTCTGGGATCTGAACCATAATGTCCGTGCCTTTAATCAATTTATGAGTAAAGGATGCCACAGAAGGATGAAAACATCAGTTATTAGCGCCAGATACAGGAAAAGATTTTGCGATCGTGAGGATCGCTCGCAAAAATAAAACTGTGGATAAGTTTGTGAATATTTTCACTTCATATGAATAACAGACGCGAAAAACACATATGAGGTAATATTTAGATCTTAATTATCATGCTGTTATGTTGTTAGATCTTATCTATATGGTCAACTGATGGCAATTTAGTCTATGTGGATATAAGCCTTGATTCGCGCAGAACCCCAGAGAAATCTGCTGCGCCAGGGTAAAAGCCGCCAAATCATCATGTGAAAGCGCCATTCATTCGTCTGTTTTCTGGTAAAATCAGCGCCCAGCGTCGACTAGCCGGTCGCTCACTTACAGCTAACTATTTGAAAAAGCTCATCATGTCGAGATTGCTCGCTGCAATAACATTACTGCTAAGCATCATTTTAACTATTCTGGTGACGATCGCCTGTTCCGTGCCGATCATTCTCGCCGGGATCATTAAACTGCTGCTGCCCGTACCCGTGGTGTGGCGAGCCGTGTCCGCATTTTGTAACTTCATGATGTATTGCTGGTGCGAAGGGCTGGCGATCCTGCTGTGCCTTAACCCGCATCTGAAGTGGGATGTCAAAGGGCTGGAGAGTCTCAACAAAAAGAACTGGTATCTGCTGATCTGCAATCACCACAGCTGGGCGGACATCGTGGTGTTATGCGTGCTTTTCCGCAAACACATCCCGATGAACAAATACTTCCTGAAACAGCAGCTCGCCTGGGTGCCTTTTATCGGGCTGGCCTGCTGGGCGCTCGATATGCCGTTTATGAAACGCTATTCGCGCAGCTATTTGATTCGTCATCCGGAACGTCGCGGCAAAGATGTGGAGACCACGCGCCGTTCCTGTGAAAAGTTTCGCGCACATCCTACGACCATCGTGAACTTTGTTGAAGGCTCCCGGTTTACGGAAGAGAAGCGTCAGCAAACTCGCTCTCCTTATCAGCATCTGTTGCCGCCAAAAGCGGCGGGGATTGCGATGGCGCTTAACGTGCTGGGAGCACAGTTCGATAAACTTCTGAACGTCACGCTCTGCTATCCGGAAAACGATAAGACGCCGTTCTTCGATATGCTCAGCGGCAAACTGACGCGCATTGTCGTGCACGTCTATCTGGTTCCGATTGATGCTGAACTGCACGGTGATTACGTAAACGATAAGAATTTCAAACGTCGTTTCCAGCAGTGGCTTAATACGCTCTGGAAAGAGAAAGACGAACAGATAGACAAGATAAAATCTTCATACAAAAACGCCGGTCAGTGACCGGCGTTTTTACATCAACGAAATTACTTCTTCTCAACCAGGTATTTCACGGTATCTGCATACTGCTGTACGAAAATATCCATGCTGCTGGTGTCCATGCCCTGCATGTTCAGCTGGTATTTGCCGTTAACAAACATCGCCGGAACGCCCTGAAGCTGGAGGTCAGCAGCCGCTTTTTCCTGCTGGGCAACCAGTGATTTCACCACGAAGCTGTTCCACGCGGCATCGTACTCTTCACCTTTCACGCCCGCATCAACGAACACTTTACGGATATCCGCAGTGGTCTGAACGGTCTGGGTTTTCTGTACGGCTTCAAACATTGGCGAAGTGATTTTATCTTCCACGCCCAGTGCCATCGCAACCGCCCATGCCTGAGTCAGGTCTTTACCCAATGGGCCCAGGAACTCAACGTGGTACTTGGTCATTTTGGTGCCTTCCGGCAGCTTTTTCTTCACGTTGTCAGAAACATGCAGCACCTGCTCGAACTGATAGCAGTGCGGGCAATAGAACGAGAAGAACTCCAGAACCTGTGGCTCGCCAGCGACCGGCTTGTCCAGCGTGATGAACTGTTTGCCGTCGGTAAACTGCGCAGCAGAAGCGCTAAATGCCAGAATCATACCTGCCAGCGCCAGCCAAATTTTTTTCATGATTAACTCTCTCCTGGGTGTGTCCAATTAATACATCGGCGTTAATTGCAGAGGGGGCTCCTGAAGAACCTTAACCTGCTCAGTAAATGTAGATATCTGGCTACGCCAGTAATCCTCTCCGGTAAGCCACGGGAAATTTTGCGGAAATGCCGGATCGTCCCAACGCCTGATTAACCATGCGAGATAATAAACAAAACGCATCGCACGTAAAGGCTCAATCAGGGCAATTTCGTCTGAATTAAACGGGCTAAATTCTTCATAAGCTTCAATAATGGTTTCAAGCTGCATGCGTTGCTCGGCTTTGTTGCCATTGAGCAGCATCCACAGGTCCTGAACCGCTGGCCCCATACGCGCATCATCGAGATCGACAAACAGCGGGCCATCACGCCAGAGGATATTTCCAGCATGACAATCACCATGCAGGCGAAGAACGGCAATATCGTCGCGCCAGCAGGTTTTAACTGCAGCAATGAGCTTATCGGTGGCGTTGAGGAAATCATCCTTTAACGCAGTGGGGATCATGGCAGACGTTTCGAATATTCCCCGCGGTTCAAGAAGGTATTCCTGAATCCCGATAGTCGGGCGGGCAATAAAGGCTTTTTTGCGTCCCGTCTGGTGTATACGCCCAAGATAGCGGGCAACCCACTCCATCTGATCGATATTATCCGCTTCAAACTGACGACCACCCAGGCTTGGGAATACAGCGTAGTAAAAATACCCTTCGTGCGTGAGGAGCGTTTGGTTATTGAATTTCAGCGGTGCGGCAACGGGGACATCGTCATCCAGCAGATCGTGAGCAAACTGATGCTCTTCCTGAATTTGTTCTGCGGACCAGCGTTCAGGACGATAGAATTTTACGACGTAGCGCTGACGATCCTCGTCCTGAAATTGATAGACGCGGTTTTCGTAGCTGTTTAACGGTGTTAGCCCGGAATCCACCCGAATACCCTGTTCAAACAGGGCATCCATAATGGTGTCCGGGTGTAATGTCTGGAAAGTAAAAGCCTGGTCGTTCATCCGATCATCCGGAAATTATACGAATGATTCAGGATATCATCTTGTGGCGATTTCGGTGCCGCCGCTTACAAGCTTTTACTCTTTAATTACGCCTCGGGCGCGCAGCAATGCGGTCTTAAAATCTTCCTCATAATCTTTCTGAATACCAGGAATAACAGCATCTTTGGCAGAGTCGCGCATTTTAAGGTGGTAGATCAGGATGTCGTCAGAAAGGTCTGCCAGATCGCCGTCAAAACCTGACTCTTTCGCCAGTTTCTGTAAAAATTGCATCAGATTTAGCTCTGGCTCTTTTTGCCAGGCGGGCTGGAGGAGTTCAATAACTTCATTCAGACGTTTACATTTCATGGTGGTGCTCCTTTCATTTAGAGTGACACGTTAGCAGGGTCAATCCCACAATAAAAGAGGCGATATTCGTGAATGTTAGCCAGGAAATCATCGGGGTCGTTCTGGCAGGCGGCAGAGCAACGCGAATGGGCGGTAAAGATAAGGGGCTTCAGCTTCTTAATGGAAAACCCTTGTGGCAGCATGTCGCCGATACGCTCGCCGGCCAGGTGACGGCAATGGCCATCAGCGCGAACAGGCATATCGACACTTACCGGCAAAGCGGGTACGCCGTTTATCAGGATAGCCTTGAGAATTACCCGGGCCCGCTTGCCGGTATGCTTTCGGTCATGCAACAGTCGCACGGAGAGTGGTTTATCTTCTGTCCCTGCGATAACCCGTTTATTCCCTCCGATCTCGTCGAGCGTCTGTTCCTGCTTCGTGGTACAGCACCTGTGGTTTGGGTACATGACGGCGAGCGTGACCATCCTGCTATCGCGTTGATGCATCGATCGCTAGTGCCTGCTCTGCAGAGCTATCTGGCTGCGGGAGAGCGCAGGGTGATGGTCTTCATGCGTGAGTCTGGCGGCCATTCCGTTGATTTTAGCGATGTGAAATCAGCGTTTGTGAACGTGAATACGCATGAAGATTTGCAGATGATCAGGAGAAAAAATGATACCTCTTTTAGCCATTTCCGCATGGAGTGGGACCGGGAAAACCACGCTGCTGAAAAAGCTGATTCCCGCGCTTTGTGCCAGAGGTATCCGTCCGGGATTGATTAAGCATACCCACCACAATATGGATGTCGATAAACCGGGAAAAGATAGCTATGAGCTGCGTAAGGCGGGAGCAGCACAAACGATGGTAGCAAGTCCTCAGCGCTGGGCGTTGATGACAGAAACGCCGGATGAGGCCCCGCTGGATCTCGCTTATCTGGTCAGTCGGATGGATCATTCCACCCTGGATCTGGTGCTGGTTGAGGGATTTAAGCATGAGGCCGTGCCTAAGATCCTGCTGTTCAGAAGCGATGCCGGGCATGATTTCAGCGAGTTAACGCTGGATGAGCATGTCATTGCGGTGGCCAGTGATGTGGTATTGCCGCTTGAGGTTCCGGTGCTGGATTTAAATGATGTGGATGGGATTGCGGGCTTTATTGTGACAGGTGGTGTGACGCGCATAGAGCCGTGTGGCGGCTTTGCCTTACCCGCCCTTTTATA
>JBCNNT010000021.1:0-3075 GCA_039594245.1 Enterobacter sp. | reverse complement strand
GCGGGATAATCCCGCTTTTTTTACGCCTCAATAATGAGGAGGTGGCGTCTCTTCCGACTGAGAGGCAATGTTCGACGGCTGCGTAGCCTTCAGCTTTTCCGTCAGCAGGCGCATATGATCCCGCAGTTTCGCCATTTCGAGCTCATGTGCGGTCACGGTCTGGTTTAGCTCTTCGATGGTGATGTCCTGAAAAGCCAGGCGGCTTTCCAGCTCAGCCATTCTCGCTTCTATCGTTGTATCCTTCATCATTCACCTCGTTTATTTCAGATTCGCCATAATGGCCCAGCGGCGGCGCAGTTTAACTGAGTTTATCCTTAAGTACAGTCCGCATCCCTCTGGCAAGAAACTTATTTAAACAAAAATAGTCTGAAAAGTGGCGAGAATTGGAAGTGTCTGTCTGTAGATTTCTTCCGCAACGTTTTATAGTACGTCACTCATTTACGTTTAACGCTGGGGTGAGAGTCCCCAGGCCCTGGAGATATGGATGAAATCACTGTTTAAAGTAACGCTGCTGGCGACGACGATGGCTGTTGCGCTGAACGCGCCGCTGTCATTCGCTGCTGATACTGCTGCGAAGCCTGCTGCCACTGCAGACAGCAAAGCGGCGTTCAAAAATGACGACCAGAAATCCGCCTACGCACTGGGCGCATCTCTGGGTCGTTACATGGAAAACTCTCTGAAAGAACAAGAGAAACTGGGCATCAAACTGGATAAAGCTCAGCTGATCGCGGGCGTTCAGGACGCATTTGCCGATAAGAGCAAGCTGTCTGACCAGGAAATTGAACAGACTCTGCAGGCGTTCGAAGCGCGTGTGAAGGGCTGCCGCGCAGACCAAGATGGACGCGGACGCTAAAGACAACGAAGCGAAAGGCAAAGCCTACCGCGATACCTTTGCTAAAGAGAAGGGTGTGAAAACCTCTTCTACTGGCCTGGTGTACAAAGTTGAGAAAGAAGGCACCGGCGATGCGCCTAAAGACAGCGACACCGTTGTTGTGAACTACAAAGGTACGCTGATCGACGGTAAAGAGTTCGATAACTCTTACACCCGTGGTGAGCCGCTCTCCTTCCGTCTGGATGGTGTGATCCCGGGCTGGACTGAAGGCCTGAAAAACATCAAGAAAGGCGGCAAGATCAAGATGGTTATCCCACCGGATCTGGCCTATGGCAAAACCGGCGTTCCGGGTATCCCTGCCAACTCTACGCTGGTCTTTGACGTAGAGCTGCTGGACATCAAACCGGCACCGAAAGCGGATGCCAAAGCAGACGCACCGGCTGACGATAAAGCCGCTGCCGCTAAGAAGTAATGCTGAAAAAAAACCGCCGCCTTTAAGGCGGCGGTTTTTTATTGTGGGGCAGATATAATTAACACTGGAAAGCGTTAGGCACGCTGTATTAATTTAGTTGTCCGTGTAGATAATGAGCCTGCCCTGAAAACCTAACGACAGGCTCCTGAAAAGGAGTGTTTTTTTCATGTCCAGGTCGCTTTTAACCAACGAAACCAGTGAACTTGATTTGCTGGATCAACGTCCTTTCGATCAGACCGACTTCGATATTCTGAAATCCTATGAAGCGGTAGTGGACGGGTTAGCGATGCTCATTGGCTCCCACTGCGAAATCGTATTGCACTCCCTGCAAGATCTGAAGTGTTCCGCCATCCGCATTGCGAATGGTGAGCATACTGGCCGTAAAATTGGTTCGCCAATTACCGACCTTGCATTGCGTATGCTGCATGACATGACCGGCGCGGACAGCAGCGTCTCCAAATGCTATTTCACCCGCGCCAAAAGCGGCGTGCTGATGAAGTCAGAAACCATCGCGATTCGAAACCGCGAGCATCGCGTGATTGGGCTGCTGTGCATCAACATGAACCTTGATGTGCCTTTCTCGCAGATCATGAGCACCTTTATTCCACCAGAAACGCCGGATGTTGGCTCTTCTGTTAACTTTGCCTCTTCCGTCGAAGATCTTGTGACGCAGACGCTGGAGTTCACCATAGAAGAGGTGAATGCCGATCGCAACGTCTCGAACAACGCCAAGAATCGTCAGATCGTGCTCAATCTCTATGAAAAAGGGATTTTTGATATTAAAGACGCCATCAACCAGGTGGCCGATCGTCTGAACATCTCCAAGCACACGGTCTACCTCTATATTCGCCAGTTCAAAAGCGGCGATTTCCTGGGACAAGACAAGTAATGCGTTTTGCGTTAATGGTGACAGGCCCGGCGTACGGCACTCAGCAGGCCAGCAGCGCGCTGCAGTTTGCGCATGCGCTGCTGGCAGCCGGACATGAGCTGGCGAGCGTCTTCTTCTATCGGGAAGGGGTGTATAACGCGAACCAGTTTACGTCACCGGCGAGCGATGAGTTTGACCTGGTGCGCGGCTGGCAGGCATTAAACGAAAAGCAGGGCGTAGAACTGCATATCTGCGTCGCGGCGGCACTGCGCCGCGGCGTGACCGATGCAACCGAAGCCGCGCGTCTTGGTTTATCGGGTTCTAACCTGCAGCCCGGTTTTTCGTTAAGTGGCCTGGGTGCGCTGGCACAGGCGGCGTTAACCTGCGACAGAGTGGTGCAATTCTGATGAAGCGCGTGGCATTTGTTTTTACGTCTGCGCCGCACGGCAGCGCTTCCGGCCGCGAAGGGCTGGATGCGTTACTTGCGACGTCCGCGCTGACCGAAGATATCGGCGTCTTCTTTTTGGGCGACGGGGTGTTTCAGCTTCTGGCGGGTCAGCAGCCACAGGCCATTCTGGCGCGGGATTACATCGCGACCTTCAAAGTGTTGCCGCTGTACGACATCGAAACCCTGTATGTCTGCGCCGACTCGCTGGCCGCTCGCGGTTTGGATGAGAAGACGCCTTTCGTGCTGGATGTGACCGTCGTGCCTTCTGCGGCATTGCGCGAACACCTTTCCCACTACGACACCGTTCTGACTTTCTGAGGCTGCCATGCTCCATACTCTGAGCCATTCACCATGGCAATGTGATATCGACGCGTTACTGAGTATGCTGCGCGACGGTGATGATCTGCTGCTGATTCAGGACGGCGTGCTTGCCGCACTGGAAGGCAGTCGTTTCG
>JBCNNT010000020.1:0-1577 GCA_039594245.1 Enterobacter sp. | reverse complement strand
AATTATCCCCGAATAAAAAAAGGACGCTTCGGCGTCCTTTTTTGTTTTCTGCCGCTCAGGCGTTGTCACAAAATTTCGCATTTTTTGCCTGCTCCCGCCCCGCATTCTGGCGTTTGTGCTATTGTAATCATAACCATTCTCACTTACACTTTGCGCATAATTTGAACGGGAGTTTCTATGTACGTTTGTTTATGTAATGGTGTAAGCGACAAAAAAATACGTCAGGCCGTTCGCCAGTTTCAGCCCCAGTCATTTCAGCAGCTTCGCAAATTTGTTCCGGTGGGAAATCAATGCGGTAAATGTGTACGTGCTGCGCGAGAGATCATGCAGGACGAACTGATGCAGATCCCGGAATACAAAGAGATCGCGTAAGCGCCCATCTTTTTTTTGACATCCCTGTAGCCCGATCTACGCTTCAATGAGTGGAAGCGGAGGGACTATATAATGAAAGGTGATGTTAAAATCATAAGTTATCTCAATAAATTATTGGGAAATGAGCTTGTCGCAATCAACCAGTACTTTCTTCACGCGAGAATGTTCAAAAACTGGGGACTCAAACGTTTAAACGACGTTGAGTACCATGAATCTATAGATGAGATGAAACACGCTGATAAATATATCGAGCGTATTTTATTCCTTGAAGGCATTCCAAACCTGCAGGATCTCGGCAAGCTGGGCATCGGAGAAGATGTCGAAGAGATGCTGCGTTCCGACCTCAGGCTGGAACTTGAAGGCGCTAAAGATCTCCGTGAAGCCATTGCCTATGCTGACAGCGTACATGACTACGTCAGCCGCGATATGATGATCCAGATCCTGGCCGATGAAGAAGTGCATATTGACTGGCTGGAAACAGAGCTGGATCTCATTGCTAAAATTGGCCTGCAAAACTATCTTCAGTCACAGATTAAAGTGGAAGAATAAGCAACGCCTTCCAGCCTACGCATAAACCCGCTGCTGCCAGAAATGGCCCAAAAGGCAGCGGGTTTTTTATTGCCTTCTTATCAGGGCGAATGAACGAAAAGACAAGAATGCAAAGAAGCGCCATCAGCGCCGCGAGTAACGCCAGCATTGGCAGTACGCACCAGCCGTGCCATGCACCAAGCGCCGCCAGGTATTTCACATCGCCATATCCCATACCTTCACGCCGGCAGATAAACCAGTAGCCCCAGTAAATAACGGCAAAGCCAATATATCCAGCCATCGCACCCGCCACCGCGCTCGGCAGAAAATCAGGTTGGATACAGAGCTGGAAGAGCAGCCCCGCCCATAGCAGCGGGCAGAGAAATTTATCGGGAAGCAGACCGTAGCGAATATCGGCATGTACCAGTAAGGCAGTCAGTGAAAGATAGATCAGCAGAAAGGGGAGGGTGGTTAGCATGTAAAAGGCCTCAAACGGGTTTGAGCGCATACTCGTTATAATCGGCCTGTCCGGCAATGCACAAAAAACGGAGATGCGTAGCGGCTCGAAACAAAGCATCGACGGCAGAATACATTGCATAAAACGTTGCGCGCTCTTACGCATCCTGCGCCATTGGCGCTTAATTTCTAAACGGCACTTGCGTCTTGCCCAGATTTAC
>JBCNNT010000002.1:0-18931 GCA_039594245.1 Enterobacter sp. | reverse complement strand
TCACCAATAGAGGTGAAATCAAGCTACAAATTGTTCTATTTGATGTATCTGCAACCACAATCACATTCGCGGTGGCATAATTATCAGCATGAATCTTTAAGGAATAAAAGCGATGCCATTAAGCGCGCAACAGCTGGCCGCCCAAAAAAACCTGTCGTATGTGCTGGCAGAAAAGCTGGCGCAGCGAATTTTAGCGGGTAAATATGCCCCGGGTAGCATCCTGCCGGGTGAAATGGAGCTGGGTGAGCAGTTTGGGGTGAGCCGTACCGCGGTTCGCGAAGCGGTAAAAACCCTAACGGCAAAAGGGATGGTGCTTGCCGCGCCCGCGTATTGGCACCCGCGTGATGCCACAGAGTAACTGGAATTTTCTCGATCAGGAGCTGCTCTCCTGGTGGATGACGGAAGATAACTTTCATCAGGTCGTCGATCACTTTCTGGTGATGCGCAGCAGCCTTGAACCTCAGGCATGTCTGCTTGCCGCAACGCTCGCCACGGCAGAGCAAAAAGCGCAGCTTAACGCACTGATGGAAGAGATGGTGTTCCTGAAAAAGCACTTCAACCGCGAACGCTGGGTTGAGGTCGATATGGCCTGGCATGAACACATCTATATGATGAGCGCCAATCCGTTCCTCACCTCTTTCCGCTTCACTCTTTCATTCGGTGTACCACACCTACTTTACCTCTATTACACAAAACGAAGTGGTAAAACTGGAATTGCATCAGGCGATAGTGGATGCCATCCAGGAAAGCGACGGCGAAAGCGCACTCCGGAGTGCGTGCCAGGCATTACTGGCTGCGCCAACCCACCAGCAGGTAAATAAATGACAAAGAAAAAAGCGCGCAGCATGGCCGGATTGCCGTGGATTGCAGCCATGGCGTTTTTTATGCAGGCACTGGATGCCACCATCCTCAACACCGCGCTTCCCGCTATTGCGCAAAGCCTTAACCGCTCCCCGCTGGCGATGCAGTCCGCCATCATCAGCTACACCCTGACGGTGGCAATGTTGATCCCGGTCAGCGGCTGGCTGGCCGACCGCTTCGGCACCCGCCGAGTTTTCATGCTGGCCGTAACGCTCTTTACGCTCGGCTCGCTGGCCTGCGCGCTCTCCACCTCACTGTCAACGTGCTGGTTATCTTCCGCGTATTACAGGGCATTGGCGGCGCGATGATGATGCCGGTGGCGCGCCTGGCCTTACTACGCGCCTACCCGCGCAGCGAACTGCTTCCGGTGCTCAACTTCGTCACCATGCCCGGACTGGTCGGGCCGATTCTTGGCCCGGTACTGGGTGGCGTGTTTGTCACCTGGGCAAGCTGGCACTGGATCTTCCTGATTAATATTCCGATTGGCGTTGCTGGGCTGCTGTATGCCCGCAAATATATGCCGAACTTCACCACGCCAAGGCGCAGCTTCGATATGGGGGCTTTTTCCTGTTTGGCCTGAGCCTGGTGCTCTTCTCCAGCGGGATGGAGCTGTTTGGCGAGAAGATCGTCGCGAGGTGGATGGCGCTCTCCGTTATCCTCGGCGGGTCTGCGGTTCCTGCTGTTCGGCTATACGTTCGCCACGCGCGCCGCCACCCGACGCCGCTAATCTCTCTTGGGCTCTTCAACACCCGAACCTTTTCCGTCGGGATCGCCGGAAACATTGCCTCCCGTCTGGGAACGGGCTGCGTACCGTTTCTGATGCCACTGATGCTGCAGGTCGGTTTCGGCTATCCGGCGCTGATTGCCGGCTGCATGATGGCGCCCACGGCGATGGGCTCGATTCTGGCAAAATCGACCGTGACGCAGGTGCTGCGCTGGTTTGGCTATCGCAAGACGCTGGTTGGCGTGACGGTCTTTATTGGTCTGATGATTGCCCAGTTCTCGCTGCAGTCCGCCGCGTTGCCCGTCTGGATGCTGATCCTGCCGCTGTTTGTGCTGGGCATGGCGATGTCGACGCAGTTCACCTCGATGAACACCATCACCCTGGCGGATCTGACCGACGAGAACGCCAGCAGCGGCAACAGCGTGCTGGCAGTCACGCAACAGCTGTCGATCAGTTTGGGGGTGGCCGTCAGCGCGGCGGTGCTGCGGTTTTATGAAGGTTTCGACAGCGCGAACACCGTCGAGCAGTTCCACTACACCTTTATCACCATGGGCGCACTCACCGTGGTTTCGGCGCTGGTCTTTATGCTGTTAAAACCGAAAGATGGCCGTAACCTGATTAAAGAGCGCCACAAAGCGAAAGCTAAACCGAACCCCGCGTCCATCAGAACAGGAGTAAGCTGCAGGCGTTGCTGCTGCAGCGTGGGCTGAGCCATACGGTGGATCAACACATCGATGGCCAGCTCGCCCAGCTCATCTTTTGGCTGATGGATGGTGGTGAGCGGCGGCGTCATATAGCGGGCCAGCTCAATATCATCGTAGCCGATTACCGCCATATCCTGCGGGAACGCGCAAACCGGCCTGATACAACGCCTGATAGGCGCCAAACGCCATCGCGTCGTTGCCGATAAACACCGCCTGCGGACGCTGCGCTGCGCCAGCAGTGTCTGCATCGCTTCAAAACCGCCGTGAAACTCAAAATCACCCTCGATTTCATCGCCTTCACGGATGGTTAACCCGGCGCGCGCCATCGCGGCGCGATACCCTTCCAGACGCAAACGCGCCGGGGTTTTATCCAGCGGCCCGGTAATACAGGCGATGCGGGTGTAGCCTTTATCGATCAGATACTGGGTCGCCATATCGCCGCCCAGCAGAGAGTTATCCTGAATAAGATCGCTGGCGCCGTCGAACGGCGCCCAGTCCATCATCACCGTGGGAATGGAGGGGTAGCGCTGGATGATCTCTTTCGAGGGCTGGTGGGTTTCGGTGCACAGCAGCAGCAGCCCGTCGACGCGTTTTTGCATCAGCGTTTCCAGGTTACGGTTCATGCGCTGCTCGTCCCCTTCGGTATTGCACAGCACCAGGCTGTAGCCGCGCTCAAAGCAGCTGCGCTCCACGCCGCGCACCAGCTCGGAATAAAAGGGGTTGGTACTGGCGGTGATCAGCATGCCGATGGTGCGCGTCTGATTGAGCTTCAGGCTGCGCGCCAGCGCAGACGGCGCATAGTTGAGATCTTTTACCGCCGCTTCGACTTTCTCCCGAATCGCCTCGCTGACGAAGCGATCGTTGTTAATAACGTGGGAAACCGTCGAGGTAGAAACGCCCGCCAGGCGGGCGACATCTTTCATTGTGGCCAAGCGTTACCCCTGCTGACTTAAGAATTCATCGATCTCTTTACGCCACGGAACGGAAGGCTGAGCGCCCTTGCGCGTCACCGCAATCGCGGCAGCCGCATGCGCGAAGCGGATCGCGTCATCCATTCTCTTGCCTTCCAGCAGCGCGGTCACCAGTGCACCATTGAAGGTATCTCCCGCGGCAATGGTATCAATCGCTTTCACCTTAAAGCCCGGCACGCGTCGGCCTTCGCCATTTACGCTTGCCCATACGCCACGGCTGCCCAGGGTGATGATCACCGTCCCGATGCCTTTGTCGTGCAACGCCTGCGCGGCTCGCGCGGCATCGTCATCGTTTTCAACGCGAATGCCCGTCAGCTTTTCGGCTTCGGTTTCGTTCGGCGTGATGATGTCCACCAGCGCCAGCAGCTCGTCTGATAATACACGGGCCGGGGCCGGGTTAAGTACAACAGTGGTATGATTTTCCTGCGCGATGCGGGCGGCGGCCAGCACGCTTTCAACCGGTGACTCCAGCTGCATCAGCAGGGCTTCCGCTCCGCAATTATTGCACGTTGCGCTTCTACGCGTTCCGTCGTCAGCGCCGCATTAGCGCCAGCATGAATACCGATGACATTCTCACCTTCGGCGTTGACGAAAATCAGCGCCACGCCGGTGGATTCCCCCGCAACAACGCTGACCGGTGCGATATCAATGTGGTCGCTTGCCAGCTGCTTGCGTACACGCTCGCCGGTATCGTCATCGCCCGTGCAGGCAATAAACGCAATATTCGCCCCGCTGCGCCCGGCGGCAACCGCCTGGTTTGCGCCTTTACCGCCAAAAGCCACCTGATACTGGCTACCCGTGACGGTTTCGCCCGGTGTCGGGAACGATTCAAGGTTAAGAATGTGATCGGCATTGATACTGCCAAGGACGACGAGGTTGCCTGCGGTTTTCATGGTTGGGTTGTCCATCAGAGAGCGCCACCGGTGTTACCCGGTGGCGTATGCCACACTTTTCTTTATTGGTGTCCCTCAGGCCGCCGGTCACGACCGACTGATTCGCCTTTTACTGCTTGATGACCAGCTTCAGGTCAACCGGGTATTTAGCCTGAACTTTTTCGCCCTTCAGCACTTTGTCGGCAGTTTCAACGCCAGTGGCGCCAATCTGCTCAGGCAGCTGAGCGATGGTCGCAGCCAGTTTGCCATCGTTTACTGCTTTTTCACCATCCGGCGTGCCGTCAAATCCGACAACCATCACATCAGATTTACCTGCAGTCTGCAGGGCACGCAGCGCGCCCAGCGCCATTTCGTCGTTCTGCGCGAAGACCGCCTGCACGTCCGGGTGCGCGGTCAGCAGGTTCTGCATGACGTTCAGGCCTTTAGTACGGTCGAAGTCCGCCGGCTGGCTGGCCAGCACGTTGAATTTATGCGCAGCAACGGCCTGCTGGAAGCCTTCGCCACGCTCGCGGGCAGCGGAAGTCCCGGCAATCCCCTCCAGTTCGATAACTTTCGCGCCTTCGCCCGCTTTCTTCGCGATGTAGTCACCCGCGATTTTGCCGCCCAGCACGTTGTCAGACGCAATGTGGCTCACCACGTCACCTTTGCTTGCCACGCGGTCCAGGGTAATCACCGGGATTTTCGCCTGGTTTGCCATCTTCACGGCGTTGCCTACGGCATCGGAGTCGGTTGGGTTGATCAGCAGAAGTTTGGTGCCACGAACGGTTAAGTCCTGAACGTTGGCCAGCTCTTTCGCCGGGTTGTTCTGTGAATCCAGCACCACCAGGTTGTAGCCCAGTTTATCCGCTTCTTTCTGCGCACCGTCCTTCAGGGAGACGAAGAACGGGTTGTTCAGCGTGGAGACCACCAGCGCGATGGTGTCTTTCGCCATGGCGTTAGCACTTACGGTGGCGCTCAGCGCGACAGCGGAAACCAGGGTAGCCAGTTTTTTCATGTTCATATCTAAGATGTCCTGTAGTGTCGTCAGTTACTGCTTTTTGTTGTCTACCAGTACCGCCAGCAAAATCACCACTGCCTTAACGATCATCTGGTAATAGGAGGAAACACCCAACAAATTCAAACCATTATTCAGGAAGCCGAGAATCAGTGCGCCGATCAATGTCCCAACAATGCGACCTTTACCGCCCGCCAGACTGGTACCGCCCAGAACCACTGCCGCAATGGCATCCAGCTCATACCCGGTCCCCGCCGTCGGCTGCGCGGAAGAGAGGCGCGCCACTTCGATGATGCCCGCCAGTGACGCCAGCAGACCGCACAGGGAGTAGACGATAATTTTGACTTTATTAACGCTGATCCCGGACAGGCGCGTTGCCGCTTCGTTACCGCCCAGCGCATAGATATAACGGCCCAGACGGGTGTGATGCAGCATGTACCACGCCGCCAGGAAGACGATAGCCATGATCCATACCGGGGTCGGGACACCCAGCGGGCGACCGATACCGAACCAGCCAAACAGATCCGCGTTATCGGTAAAACCGGTATTGACCGGGCTGCCGTTGGTGTAAACCATGGTCACACCGCGCAGCAGCAGCATCATCACCAGCGTGGCGATGAACGCCTGAACGCGGCCTTTTGCCACAATCACGCCGGTTACGGCACCAATCGCCGCGCCTGCCGCCAGGGCAGCGGCCACGGCCACCAGCGCGTTGACCTCAATGCCGACAATCGAAGCGGCGATCGCACCGGTGAGTGCCAGCAGGGAACCGACGGACAGATCGATACCCGAGGTCAAAATCACCAGCGTCATGCCGACCGCCATAATGGCGTTCACCGACGTCTGCTGCAGAATGTTGAACAGGTTATTAACGGTGAAAAAGTTCGGGCTCATGGTGGACACAATCGCGATCAGCACCAGCAGGGCAATCAGCGATTTTTGTTCCATCAGCCATGCCTTTGTGAAATAGCGGCGACCAGAAACAGCCTGGGTAGTCATCTTCTTACTCCTGATTCACGCGATTAAGCTTGCCCACAGCGGCAGCCATCAGAACTTCCTGGGTGGCCTGCTCGCGAGTGAATTCACCGCCGAGATGCCCTTCATGCATGACGATAATGCGATCGCTCATGCCCAACACTTCCGGCATCTCGGAAGAGACCAGAATGATGCTCAGACCGTCGGCCTTGAACTGGTTAATCAGCTGATAGATCTCTTTCTTTCGCCCCCACGTCGACGCCGCGGGTTGGCTCGTCGAGGATCAGCACTTTCGGGCGCGTCATCAGCCCGCGCGCAATCGCCACTTTCTTGCTGATTCCCGCCGGACAGCAGGCCAATCGCCTGCTCCATCGACGGGGTTTTGACGTTGAAGAGACGGATAAAATCGCTCACCGCCTGCTGCTCGTCTTTATGCTTCAGGGTACCGCCCGCACGGCTGAAATAGCGCAGCGCGGTCAGGGACATGTTCTCTTTCACCGACATGCCCAGCACTAAGCCGTCGCGTTTGCGGTCTTCGGAGATATAGACGATGCCGTTCGCCAGCCCATCCTGCGGAGAGCGGGTGACCACTTCATGGCCGTCGAGGGTGACATAACCGCTGGTGCGCGGCAGTGCGCCGTACAACACTTTCATCAGCTCGGTACGTCCCGCGCCCATCAGGCCCGCCACGCCCAGGATCTCGCCCTGGCGCAGGGTAAAGGTGACGTCGTTCACACCCGGACCGCAGAGGTTGTCCACCTTCAGGCGGATCTCACCCGGCGCTTTATCCAGATGCGGGTACTGATCTTCCAGCTTACGTCCTACCATCATTTCGATGAGCGTATCTTCGGTCAGCGTGGCCACTTCGCGCTCAGCAATAAACTGCCCGTCGCGGAAGACGGTGACGTCATCACAGATTTCAAAGATCTCTTTCATACGGTGAGAGATATAGACAATCCCGCGCCCCTGCGATTTCAGCTCGCGGATAACGCGGAACAGGGATTCGGTTTCGGTATCGGTCAGGGCGTCGGTCGGTTCATCCATAATGATGACCTTCGACTCAAAGCTCAGCACCTTCGCGATTTCCACCATCTGCTGATCGCCGATGGAGAGATCGCCGACCAGCCGATCGCTCTTAAAGCGCAGGTTCAGCTTCGCCAGCAGCTTGTCGGCTTCGGCATACATGGTTTTCCAGTCGATCTTGCCGAAGCGGTTCACGAATTCACGGCCGAGGAAGATGTTCTCCGCAATGGTGAGCTGCGGGATCAGGTTCAGCTCCTGGTGAATAATGCCGATACCCGCTTCCTGAGAAGATTTCGGGCCAGTGAAGGTGGTTTCTTTACCCAGCCAGAGGAGCGAACCGGCATCGCGTTGATAGATACCGGTCAGCACTTTCATCATGGTGGATTTGCCGGCGCCGTTTTCGCCCACCAGCGCCATTACGCGCCCGGGGTAAACGTTCAGCGCCGCGCCGGAGAGGGCTTTTACGCCCGGGAACGACTTATCGATCCCTTTGAGTTGCAGTAATGCGTCCATGATGGCCTCAGAAGGTGACGCCAGCACAGAGAATGATATTCGCATACGGGGAACACTCCCCGCTGCGAATCACCGCCTGACTGTCTGCGGTTTGTTGTTTGAACTGCTCGTGCGTTGTGTAACGAATTTCTATGGTGTTTCCCTGGTGTTGTTGCAGTTGCTCAAGATGGCTGAGCAACGTTTCGTGGAGTTGCGGATTATGTTGTTTGATTTCCGCCGCGAGAATGGCCGCCTCAACCTGCATCTCCGCGGTCACCACGTCCAGTACCTGCATAAACGAAGGTACGCCCTGCGTTAACGCCATATCGATACGGGTTGTGCTGCGCGGAACCGGTAAGCCTGCATCGCAAACCACCAGCGTATCGGTATGCCCAAGACGGGAAATAACCGATGAGATTTCTGAGTTGAGTACACGTGCCTTTCTTCATTTTCTTGCTCCACTAGCGAAACGTTTCGCTAAAAGCAGTGTAGTACAAAGAATAATCTTCAGAAAACCATCATGACGTAACAGATTTGTGATCGACGTCGAAACGTTTCGCGTCAGTGAAATGTTGATGAAAGAAACCAGCCTGACGCTTAGCTTAAATGAAATTAACAGGCATAAATAACAAAAACCCCTCATAATTAGGGGTTTTATAAACGACTTAAATCTCGACCTGCGTTCCCAGCTCTATCACGCGGTTAGGCGGGATCTCAAACTGGTCAGGCGCGCGCAGGGCGTTACGCTGCAGGATCAGGTACAGCTTGCCGCGCAGGCGCAAATACCACGGGCGCTTGCCGATGATCAGCGACTCGTGCGACATAAAGAACGACGTCTCCATCATCCGGCAGCTCAGCCCTTCCAGACCGCAGCGGTGGAACACCTCTTCCACGTTTGGCGTTTCACGCCAGCCGTAGCTTGCCACCACGCGCCAGAAGGTCGGCGACAGCTGCTCGATTTGCACGCGACGCACGTTGTGAACGTAAGGCGCATCTTCGGTGCGCAGCGTCAGCAGGATCACGCGCTCGTGCAGCACCTTGTTGTGCTTGAGGTTATGCATCAGCGCAAACGGAATGACGTTCAGGGCGCGAGACATGTACACCGCGGTACCCGGCACGCGGACCGGCGGCGATTTCTCCAGCGAAGCGATCATCGCCTCCAGAGAGTTGCCGTGCTCATGCATGCGGCGCAGCAGGCGGAAACGCTCGCTTTTCCAGGTGGTCATGACGATGAACATCACCAGACCCAGCGTCAGCGGCAACCAGCCGCCGGAGACAATCTTGTCGAGGTTCGCGGAGAACAGCGGCACGTCAATACACAGGAAGCCCACCAGAATCAGCGCCACGAGGAATTTATTCCAGTGCCAGTTTCGGCACGCCACCGTGGTGGAGAGAATCGAGGTCAGCACCATCGTACCGGTTACGGCAATACCGTACGCCGCCGCCAGGTTGCTGGAGTGCTCGAAGCTGACGATAACAAGCACCACCGCGAAATAGAGCAGCCAGTTAATGAACGGGATGTAGATCTGGCCCGACTCCATCTCCGAGGTATGGATGATGCGCATCGGCGAGAGATACCCCAGACGCACGGCCTGGCGCGTCAGAGAGAACACGCCGGAAATCACCGCCTGAGAGGCAATGACGGTCGCCAGCGTCGCCAGGATCAGCATCGGCACCAGCGCCCAGTCAGGCGCCAGCAGGAAGAACGGGTTCTTGATCGCTTCCGGGTTTTTCAGCAACAGCGCGCCCTGGCCAAAGTAGTTCAGCACCAGCGACGGCAGCACCACAATAAACCAGGCCACGCGGATAGGCAGTTTCCCGAAGTGACCCATGTCAGCATACAGCGCTTCCACGCCGGTGATGGAGAGCACCACCGCCCCCAGCGCCACGAAGGAAACCACTTTGTATTCGAGGAAGAAATGCACCGCCCAGTAGGGGGTTCAGCGCCTGCAGCACTTCCGGGTTAGCGATAATGCTGCGCGCGCCCAGCGCGGCCAGGATCAGGAACCAGGCCAGCATAATCGGTGCAAACAGTTTACCCACCAGCCCGGTACCGTGCTTCTGAATCACAAACAGCAGCGTCAGCACGATAATCGCCAGCGGGACCACCCAGGTATCAAGCGGAGGCGCGATAATCTCCAGCCCCTCTATCGCCGACAGCACCGAGATCGCGGGCGTAATAACCACCTCTCCATAGAAGAAGCTGCCGCCAATCAGGCCCATAATCACCAGCACGGAGGTCATTCTGGCCGAGGTGTTGCGCCCGGCCAGGGACATCAGGGTCAGGATACCGCCTTCGCCGGCGTTATCCGCGCGCATAACGAAGGAGAGATATTTAACGGAAACCACCAGGATCAGCAGCCAGAAGATGAGGGACAGGAAGCCAAACACGGCATCGCGCTCAACACCAAAGCCAAACTGGCCGGACAGACATTCACGAAGCGTATAAAGCGGGCTGGTGCCGATATCACCGTAGACAACCCCGATCGCCGCAAGCGTTATTGCGGGTAATGATTGCTTATTATCAGTGCTCATAGACTAGTCTTTTCGTTTGAATAACAAATGTGTGCCTAGTCCCTTGGCCCACAAAAAGCGCACAGTATGCACGATTCAATTGCAAAATCGTACCCCTAAATGCAACCGCATTAATGTAGCGCAAAGAAAATTGCGCCGCACTTCAGTCTATTACCAGCCCTGACTGAAACGTCTATACTCGCTTCAATTGGCCGCCACGACGGCGAAAGGATGCAAAACTATTATGGCTCACTCACATTTATTAGCAGAAAGAATTTCCCGCCTCAGCAGCGCGCTGGAGAAAGGCCTTTTTGAGCGTAGCCACGCCATCCGCCTCTGCCTGCTGGCGGCGTTGAGCGGCGAAAGCGTGTTTCTGCTTGGCCCGCCGGGCATCGCCAAAAGCCTGATTGCCCGCCGGCTGAAATTTGCCTTTCGAACACGCCCGCGCCTTTGAATACCTGATGACCCGCTTTTCCACCCCGGAAGAGGTTTTTGGCCCGCTCTCCATTCAGGCGCTGAAAGATGAAGGGCGCTATGAGCGCTTGACGGCCGGGTATCTGCCGGAAGCAGAAATTGTCTTTCTGGATGAGATCTGGAAAGCGGGACCGGCCATTCTGAACACCCTGCTCACGGCGATAAACGAACGTCGGTTCCGTAACGGCGCCAGCGAAGAGAAGATCCCGATGCGCCTGCTGGTGGCCGCCTCTAACGAACTGCCCGAAGCCGACAGCAGCCTGGAAGCGCTGTATGACCGTATGCTGATCCGCCTGTGGCTGGACAAAGTGCAGGATAAGTCGAATTTCCGCTCCATGCTGGTCAGCCAGCAGGATGAAAACGAAAACCCGGTATCCGCTTCGCTGCAGGTGACGGATGAGGAGTATCACCAGTGGCAGCAGGATATTGGCAAAATCAAACTGCCGGACGCGGTATTTGAGCTGATCTATCTGCTGCGCCAGCAGCTCGATCCTCTTCCCGAATGCGCCCTATGTCTCCGATCGCCGCTGGAAAAAAGCGATCCGCCTCCTGCAGGCCAGCGCCCTTTTCAGCGGGCGCGATGCCGTTGCCCCCATCGATCTGATCCTGCTGAAAGATTGCCTCTGGCACGATGCGGAAGGCATGAATCTGATGCAGCAGCAGCTTGACGTTTTGATGACCGGGCACGCCTGGGGGCAGCAGGCGATGCTCAACCAGCTGGGGGCGATTGCCCAGCGGCGCATCCAGCTTCAGCAGCAGCAAAGTGATAAAACCGCGCTGAAAGTGAATCGCCTGGGGGGCATGTTCGCCCGCAAACCGCACTATGAATTACCCGCCGAACTCACCAGCCCGACGCTGTTAACGCTGCTGCTCCAGCAGCCGCTCAAACTGCATGATATGCAGGTGGTGCACGTGACGATTGAGCGCGAGGCGCTGGCGCAGTGGCTGGATAAGGGCGGAGAGATCCGCGGCAAGCTCAACGGCATCGGTTTCGCGCAGCCGCTGAATATGGAAGTGGACAGCAGCCAGCATCTGGTGATCCGCGACGTCAGCCTGCAGGGCTCGCGTCTTGCGCTGCCGGGAACCGCCTCTGACAGCGTCCCGGAAGAGATTAAGCAGCAGCTGGAAGCGCTGGATACCGAATGGCACCAGCAGCACACCCGCTTTAGCGAGCAGCAAAAATGCCTCTTTATTCATAGCGACTGGTTAGGTCGCATTGAAGCCAGCCTGCAGGACGTCAGCGCGCAGATCAAACAGGCGCGTCAATGCTAACGCTGGATACGCTTAACGTCATGCTGGCCGTCAGCGAGGAGGGATGATGGTAGAAGAGGTTATACGTTCCGCTGCTGGCTTCGCCGCAGCTGGCAGCTTTTTTTGAAAAATTTCCGAAGCTCAAAAAGGCGATGACGGACGATCTTCCGCGCTGGCGCGAAAATTTGCGTCAGCGCTTCAGGGAGACCGAAGTTCCGCCTGAGTTAACGGAAGAGGTGGCCTGCTATCAGCAGTGCCAGCGGCTCTCCACACCGCAGTTTATCGTCCAGCTTCCGCAAACCCTGACGTTGCTCGACAAGGTCCACTCCCCGTTTGCCAGCCAGGCCCGGGCGCTGGTCACGGATAACGCCACGTTCACACCCGCACTGCATACCCTCTTTTTACAGCGCTGGCGTCTCAGCCTGGTGGTGCAGGCCACGACCCTAAACCAGCAGCTGCTGGATGAAGAGCGCGAACAGCTGCTCAGTGAAGTTCAGGAGCGCATGACGCTGAGCGGCCAGCTGGAGCAGGTGCTGGTGGAAAATGAGAACGCCGCCGGGCGCCTCTGGGATATGAGCGCCGGCCAGCTCCAGCGCGGGGACTATCAGCTGATCGTCAAATACGGCGATTTTCTGACGCAGCAGCCCGAGCTTAAGGAAGCTTGCAGAACAGCTGGGTCGCTCAAGGGAGGCGAAGTCAGTTCCAAAGAAAGATGCCCCGATGGAAACCTTCCGCACCCTGGTGCGTGAACCGGCCACCGTACCGGAGCAGGTCGACGGGCTCCAGCAGAGCGATGATATTTTGCGCCTGCTGCCGCCGGAGCTGAGCAACGCTGGGGATGACCGAGCTGGAGTATGAGTTTTACCGTCGGCTGGTGGAAAAACAGCTGCTCACCTACCGGCTGCACGGCGAAGCCTGGCGCGAAAAAGTCAGCCAACGGCCGGTGGTCCATCAGGATTTTGATGAACAGCCGCGCGGGCCCTTCATCGTTTGCGTGGATACGTCCGGATCGATGGGCGGGTTTAACGAGCAGTGTGCGAAAGCGTTCTGTCTGGCGCTGATGCGCGTGGCGCTCGCCGATCGCCGTCGCTGCTTCATCATGCTGTTCTCCAGCGAAGTCGTGGGCTATGAGCTGACGAACCAGCAGGGGATCGAGCAGGCAATCCGCTTCCTGAGCCAGCGTTTTCGCGGCGGCACCGATCTGGCCAGCTGTTTTCGCAGCATCGTTGAGCGGATGCAGGGCGGCGACTGGTACGACGCAGACGCGGTGGTGATTTCCGATTTTATCGCCCAGCGGCTGCCGGATGACGTGATAAATAAAGTGAAGGAGTTACAGCGGGTGCATCAGCACCGTTTTCATGCGGTGGCGATGTCCGCCCATGGAAAACCCGGCATCATGCGCATCTTCGATCATATCTGGCGCTTTGATACCGGGCTGCGTAGCCGCCTGCTCAGACGCTGGCAGCGTTAATTACAGAAGAGAGCCGACGCTTTCACGAACCTGCTGCGGCCAGACGCCACACTGCACCTGACCGATATGGGGCAGCTGCAGCAGCAGCATGGTCAGACGGGACTGGCCGATACCGCCGCCAATCGTCTGCGGCATCTCACCGCGCAGCAGCGCCTGGTGCCACTCCAGTTTGAGACGATCTTCATCACCGGTGACCGCCAGCTGGCGCTTCAGCGCGTCAGCATCCACGCGGATCCCCATAGAAGAGAGCTCGAACGCGTCTTCCAGTACCGGGTTCCAGACCAGAATATCGCCGTTCAGGCCGGCAAAATCGCCCTCACCCGGCGTGCTCCAGTCATCATAATCCGGCGCGCGAACGTCGTGGCGCTTGCCATCAGACAGCTTGCCGCCGATCCCAATCAGGAACACCGCGCCCAGCTCTTTAGCAATCGCGCGCTCGCGCCCTTTGGCATCCAGATCCGGGAAGCGGGTCAGCAGCGTTTCTGGCTGTGCACAAAGTGGATCTGTTCCGGCAGGAACGGTGCCAGACCAAACGCTTTGCTTACGGCCGCTTCGGTCGCTTTGATCCCGGCGTAGATCGCCTCAACGGTGGATTTCAGCGTGCCGACGTGGCGCTCGCCATCACCCATCACGCGCTCCCAGTCCCACTGGTCAACGTAAACGGAGTGAATCGGCGAAAGGCGGTCTTCATCGGGGCGAAGGGCTTTCATGTGGGTGTAGAGGCCTTCCCCCGCGCTGAAGTCGTGTTGTCCCAGGGTCTGACGTTTCCATTTCGCCAGTGAATGAACCACTTCGAACTGGGCATCTGGCAGTGTTTTCACTTTCACCTGTACCGCTTTTTCGCATCCAGAGAGGTTATCCTGCGTCCCGTCACCCACGCGGCTGAGGATCGGCGCCTGGACTTCAATCAGCCCAAGTCTTCTCTTCCAGCTGGCGGGAAAAATGGGATTTTACGAAACTGATCTGGCGTTGTTTTGCGATGTAAGCGGTTTTCATTATTTATACTCCTGCGTCCTGTTGATATTGATTAAGCAACAGAAATGCCGCCTCAATTCAATAACCCATCAACAAAAAGCCACCTTCACTTTTGATTCGATAAAATAAGGCGCTAGAATAGAGTGATTCATTAATCTTCATAAGAAAAAGCTATGGAAAATTATCAGATCGACAATCTCGACCGCGGCATTCTGGAGGCGTTAATGGCCAATGCCCGCACCGCCTACGCCGAACTGGCGAAACAGTTTGGCGTCAGCCCGGGAACCATTCACGTGCGCGTAGAGAAGATGAAGCAGGCAGGGATCATTACCGGCGCGCGCATTGACGTCAGCCCGAAGCAGCTGGGTTACGACGTCTGCTGCTTCATCGGCATCATTCTTAAAAGCGCCAAAGACTACCCTTCCGCCCTGGCGAAACTGAACGCGCTGGATGAAGTCACCGAGGCGTACTACACCACCGGGCACTACAGCATCTTTATTAAAGTCATGTGCCGATCCATCGACGCGCTCCAGCAGGTACTTATCAACAAGATCCAAACAATAGATGAAATTCAGTCCACCGAGACCCTGATCTCCTTGCAAAACCCGATCATGCGTACCATCCGCCCGTGATCGGGCAAATTCATTCCCACATTTTCCACAGGTAGATCCCAGCTCGTTCACAGCGTACAATGGCCGTCTCTTTATCTGGGCGAGCGATCAATGGCGGACATTACCCTTATCAGCGGCAGCACCCTGGGTGGTGCAGAATACGTAGCGGAACATCTGGCTGAAAAGCTGGAAGAGGCGGGCTTTTCTACGGAAACCCTGCACGGCCCGTTGCTGGAAGATCTCCCGACTGACGGGGTCTGGCTGCTGATCACCTCCACGCACGGCGCGGGCGATCTGCCGGATAACCTGCAACCTTTATATGACGAACTGCTGGGACAGCAGCCCGATCTGTCAAACGTCCGTTTTGGCGCAGTAGGGATCGGCAGTCGTGAATATGACACTTTTTGCGGGGCAATAGAGAAAGTCGAAGCCGCTGTGACCTCCTGCGGAGCAAAACAGCTGGGTGAAACTCTCAAGATCAACATCCTCGATCATGACATTCCGGAGGATCCAGCCGAGATCTGGCTCGCGGAATGGAAAAATTTACTCAAAAACGATTAAAGATCGCGCGAACAGATGTGGATAACTCAGGGTAAAAGCTCGTATTAACCCGTAGTTATCCAAAGAAAAACCGTAGCGTCGTTTTTGGCCTGTGTATAAAGTCGCGATCTGATCCCAGCTTATACGGTCCAGGATCACCGATCATTCACAGCAAACGATCCTTTCTAACTGCATGATCTTCTTTATGAGATCGGACTTATCCACATGAGTTCGCGATCCTAATAAGAGATCACAATAGAACAGATCTCTAAATAAAAAGATCTTCTTTTTAATAGCCCAGGATCCCAATGCTTTCTCGAAAGACTAAAGTTGAGTAGAATCCACGGCCCGGGCTTCAATCCATTTTCAAACCGCTTTACGCGAGGCAGACCACCATGTTTTATCAGGATCCTTTTGACGTCATCATCATTGGCGGGGGTCATGCAGGCACTGAGGCCGCAATGGCCGCAGCGCGAATGGGTCAGCAGACCCTGCTTTTGACACACAATATCGACACGCTGGGACAAATGTCCTGTAACCCGGCGATTGGCGGCATTGGGAAAGGACACCTGGTAAAAGAAGTGGATGCACTTGGCGGCCTGATGGCGAAAGCGATCGATCAGGCCGGCATCCAGTTTAGGATACTAAACGCGAGCAAAGGCCCGGCTGTGCGCGCCACCCGTGCACAGGCAGACCGCGTGCTTTACCGTCAGGCGGTACGCACCGCGCTGGAGAACCAGCCGAACCTGATGATCTTCCAGCAGGCGGTTGAAGATCTTATCGTTGAGAACGATCGCGTCGTGGGCGCCGTGACCCAGATGGGCCTCAAATTCCGCGCCAAAGCCGTGGTGCTGACCGTGGGGACATTCCTGGACGGTAAAATCCATATCGGCCTGGATAACTACAGCGGTGGCCGTGCTGGCGATCCGCCGTCTATTCCGCTGTCGCGCCGCCTGCGTGAACTGCCGCTGCGCGTCAGCCGCCTGAAAACCGGTACGCCGCCGCGTATTGATGCGCGTACCATCGATTTCAGCGTGCTGGCGCAACAGCACGGGGATAACCCGATGCCGGTCTTCTCGTTCATGGGCAATGCGGCACAGCATCCGCAGCAGGTGCCGTGCTATATCACGCATACCAACGAGAAAACCCATGACGTGATCCGCAATAACCTCGATCGCAGCCCGATGTACGCTGGCGTGATCGAAGGGATCGGCCCGCGCTACTGCCCGTCGATCGAAGACAAAGTGATGCGCTTTGCCGATCGCAACCAGCACCAGATCTTCCTGGAGCCGGAAGGGCTGACCTCCAACGAAATTTACCCGAACGGCATCTCCACCAGCCTGCCGTTCGATGTGCAGATGCAAATCGTTCGCTCAATGCAGGGGATGGAGAACGCGAAAATCGTTCGCCCTGGCTACGCCATTGAGTACGATTTCTTCGATCCGCGTGACCTGAAGCCGACGCTGGAAAGCAAATTCATCCACGGTCTGTTCTTCGCCGGCCAGATTAACGGCACCACCGGCTACGAAGAAGCGGCTGCGCAGGGGCTGCTGGCCGGTCTGAACGCCGCGCGCTTCTCTGCCGAAAAAGAGGGCTGGGCGCCGCGTCGCGACCAGGCGTACCTGGGCGTGCTGGTGGACGATCTCTGCACGCTGGGTACCAAAGAACCGTACCGTATGTTTACCTCTCGCGCGGAATATCGCCTGATGCTGCGTGAAGATAACGCCGACCTGCGTCTGACCGAAATGGGCCGCGAGCTGGGTCTGGTGGATGACGAACGCTGGGCGCGCTTTAACGAGAAGCTGGAGCGCATTGAACAGGAACGTCAGCGTCTGAAAACCACCTGGGTGAATCCGCAGGCGGAAACCGCTGCTGAAGTAAACGCTCACTTAACCGCGCCGCTGTCGCGTGAAGCCAGCGGTGAAGATCTGCTGCGCCGTCCTGAAGTGACCTACGAGAACCTGGTCAAACTGACCGCGTTCGCGCCGGGCCTGGAAGACGCTGAAGCGGCAGAGCAGGTTGAGATCCAGGTGAAGTACGAAGGTTACATCGCGCGTCAGCAGGATGAGATCGAAAAACAGCAGCGCAACGAAAACACGCTGCTGCCGGAATCGCTGGACTACCGCCAGGTGACGGGCCTTTCCAACGAAGTGATCGCCAAGCTGAACGATCACAAACCGGTCTCGATCGGCCAGGCGTCCCGCATCTCGGGCGTCACGCCAGCGGCGATTTCGATCCTGCTGGTGTGGCTGAAAAAGCAGGGCATGCTGCGCCGCAGCGCGTAATAGTATTGCCCGGCAGTGCTTGCCGGGCCGATTGAACTTTTAGGACGGGCCGCATCGCGCCGCCCGCCGCTTAAGTATCTCAACAGGTATTCACCGTGCTCAACAAACTCTCTCGTCTGCTGGATCAGGCAGGTATTTCGCTCACCGATCACCAGAAAAAACAGCTGGTGGCCTATGTCGATATGCTGAACAAATGGAACAAAGCGTACAACCTGACCTCAGTACGTGACCCCAACGAGATGCTGGTTCGCCATATTCTCGATAGCATTGTGGTTGCCCCCTGGCTGAAAGGTGAGCGTTTCATCGACGTGGGGACAGGACCTGGTTTACCGGGCGTTCCGCTGTCGATTGTTCGCCCTGAGAGCCACTTCACCCTGCTGGACAGCCTCGGCAAGCGCGTGCGCTTTTTACGTCAGGTACAGCATGAGCTGAAGCTGGAGAACATCACACCCGTGCAGAGCAGGGTAGAGGAGTTCCCGGCGGAGCCGCCGTTTGACGGGGTTATCAGCCGTGCTTTTGCGTCGCTCAACGATATGGTGAGCTGGTGTAAGCACTTGCCTGCAGAAAATGGCCGCTTCTATGCGCTGAAAGGGCAGTTGCCAGGCGATGAGATTGAACAGCTTCCGGACGGTTTTGCTGTCGAGTCTATTGAGAAATTAGAGATTCCTCAGCTCGAAGGTGAACGTCACCTGGTGATAATTAAGCCAAACAATTTTTAAAAAATTAATAAAAAATGTGGAATTTGTGCTGTTCTTCGCATGTTAAAAAACAGCACAACTACAGGGGATTTACCGGTGAGCTTTTAACCTCTTTTTCACTAAGGTTTTTCTTCTGGTTAACCTGGCCTCTTTTATTTACCGAGAAGATAGTCATCTGTGAAAATATAAGTCTGCTAAAAGTGGGAGGAGGTAACCAGAACGTAATGTTAATTGTTTATTAAGAATGTCAATAAAACGTTTTTATTGTGTACTGGGCTGTTTTGAAAATAGTTACGGTGTTTTGCTTTTAATTTCATAAAGATAAATTTATGCGATTTGCGCCTTTGATAAATACAACCTTATCGCAAATGTGTGTTTTGTGATCTCGTGCACGCTTTATCGTCAACGTTTTCGCGCTGTTTGCAGTTTTGGTCGAAGGTTGACGCTTTCAGCGAAAGTTAAAAAATAGCGGTGG
>JBCNNT010000019.1:0-4464 GCA_039594245.1 Enterobacter sp. | reverse complement strand
GGCTCATGCACACAGGTTCTCTGTGTGGTGATGTCATGGTGGAAGCGGCTGCACGATTGCAGAGGCAGGAAGGCATCGATACGCTTGTCTTAAGAAATGCTGGACTGACAGCAAAGCAGGCTGAACGGTTCGTTGCGTTCGATGAGAGTGAGCTGGAACGTAGCCTGATATGGCTTGAGCAGCCGGGACATCATTTATTAACGGCCAACCATCACCTTTATCCCCCTCTACTCCGCACGATCCCTGACTATCCCGGGGCTTTATTCATAAAAGGTAACCCTGAGACGCTTAATACCGTTCAGCTGGCGGTGGTTGGCAGTCGTGCGCCGTCATGGTACGGCGAGCGATGGGGGAAAATCCTGTGCGAACAACTTTCACAAAGTGGTTTCACGATTACCAGCGGGCTGGCCTGCGGTATTGACGGCGTTGCCCACAGCGCGGCGCTGTCAGTTAAAGGACGAAGTGTCGCGGTGCTGGGGAACGGTCTTTTTAGCATTTATCCACGCCGACATCAGGCATTGGCGATGCGGCTTATTGAGTCTGACGGCGCAATAGTGTCTGAGTTTCCGCTTTCCGCGCAGCCCAGACCGGCAAATTTTCCGCGTCGTAATCGCATTATCAGCGGCCTTAGCAAAGGCGTGCTGGTGGTTGAAGCCGCGCGGCGAAGCGGTTCGCTGGTCACGGCACGATGCGCGCTCGAACAGGGGCGAGAAGTCTTCGCCTTGCCAGGCCCGATAGGTAATCCCGGATGCGAGGGACCGCACTGGCTGATTAAGCAAGGGGCAACACCGGTAACGGAAGTCGGGGACATTCTTGAAAATTTGCAATATGGGCTGCAATGGCTGCAGGAAGATCCCGAAAAGCGACAATATTCATCAGATCAGGGAAAGGTGGCATTGCCATTTCCCAAGCTCCTGGCTAACGTAGGAGATGAGGTAACACCTGTTGACGTTGTCGCTGAACGTGCCGGCCAACCTGTGCCAGTAACGGTAGCACAGCTACTCGAACTGGAGTTAGCAGGGTGGATCGCAGCTGTACCCGGCGGCTATGTCCGATTAAGGAGGGCATGCCATGTTCGACGTACTGATGTATTTGTTTGAGACTTACATCCATAACGAAGCAGAAATGCGAGTGGATCAGGACAAATTGAAACAGGATCTTACCGATGCGGGATTTGAGCGGGAAGATATCTACAATGCGTTGATGTGGCTGGAAAAACTGGCTGATTATCAGGAAGGCCTCGCCGAACCGATGCAGCTTGCTTCTGACCCATTGTCAGTACGCATTTATACCGCTGAAGAGTGTGAAAGGCTGGACGCCAGCTGCCGGGGATTCATCTTATTCCTTGAGCAGATTCAGGTGCTAAACCTCGAAACGCGAGAAATGGTGATAGAGCGCGTCATGGCGCTGGATACGGCAGAATTTGAACTGGAAGATCTCAAATGGGTGATCCTGATGGTTCTGTTTAATATCCCGGGCTGTGAAAATGCCTATCAGCAAATGGAAGAATTACTCTTTGAAGTGAATGAAGGTATGCTGCACTAATTCAATGTGCAGCACCAAGAGTTGTTATGGCCAAATCAGCACTGTTCACGGTGCACAAAAACGAGCCCTGCCCGCAGTGCGGGGCTGAACTTGTTATTCGGTCCGGGAAACACGGCCCGTTTCTCGGTTGTTCACACTATCCGGAATGTGATTATGTCCGTCCCCTGAAAAGCCAGGCGGATGGACATATCGTTAAAATTCTGGAGGGGCAGTTTTGTCCAGTCTGCGGTGGTGAATTAGCCCTGCGTCAGGGGCGTTTCGGCATGTTTATTGGATGTAGCCGCTACCCGGAATGTGAACATACGGAACAAATTGATAAGCCTGATGAAACGGCAATTGCCTGCCCTCAGTGTCAGCGCGGTCAGCTGGTACAGCGCCGTTCCCGTTATGGTAAGACCTTCCATTCGTGCGATCGCTACCCTGAATGCCAGTTCGTTATCAATTTTAAGCCGGTAGCGGGAATCTGCCCTCATTGCAATTATCCGCTACTGATAGAGAAGAAAACCGCGCAAGGCATGAAACGCTTCTGCGCCAGTAAACAATGTGGAAAGCCGGTAACGGCGGATCAAAATAGTGAATAATAACCTGCCATCAGGCTCCATTGTCGCATGCGAGTGGGACGTACTGAAAAAAGAAGAAGTCATCGCCTATCCAACTGAAGCTGTTTTTGGGGTCGGTTGCGATCCTGACAGCGAGACGGCTGTGAGCCGTCTGCTTGCCCTGAAACAAAGACCCGTCGAGAAAGGGCTGATTTTGATCGCTGCGAATTACGAGCAGCTTAAACCCTATATTGATGACTCTATGCTGACGCCGGCACAGCGCGAGACAATCTTCTCCGCGTGGCCTGGACCGGTCACCTTTGTCTTCCCGGCGCAGCCGACAACGCCGCGCTGGTTAACCGGACGTTTTGATTCCCTTGCCGTTCGCGTCACTGACCATCCGCTGGTGGTTGAGCTGTGCCTGGCTTTTGGTAAACCGCTGGTCTCAACCAGCGCCAACCTGACCGGGCTGCCGCCTTGCCGGACAACCGAAGAAGTGCTGGCGCAGTTCGGGAATGACTTCCCTGTTGCTGTCGGTGAAACGGGAGGGCGCCTGAATCCGTCTGAAATTCGCGACGCTTTGACCGGCGAACGTTTTCGCCAGGGGTAATCTCATGGAAACCTATGCTGTTTTTGGTAATCCCATTGCACACAGCAAGTCACCGTTGATCCATCAGCAGTTTGCGGAGCAGCTGCAGATAGATCATCCCTATGGTCGCGTACTGGCGCCAGTGGATGCCTTTATCCCTACGCTGGAGGCCTTTTTCGCCGCGGGCGGTAAAGGCGCGAATGTGACGGTCCCGTTTAAAGAAGAAGCCTTCGAACGTGCGGATGAGCTGACCGAACGCGCTTCACTGGCTGGTGCAGTCAATACCCTAAAACGGCTTGAGGATGGACGCCTTTTCTGGGGGACAACACCGACGGGATTGGTTTACTCAGCGATCTGGAACGACTGTCCTTTATCAAGCCCGGATTTCGGATCCTGCTGATTGGTGCGGGTGGCGCATCGCGGGGCGTATTGTTGCCTCTGCTTTCACTGGACTGTGCGGTGACCATTACCAACAGAACCTTTTCCCGGGCAGAAGCGCTGGCGGCGTTGTTTGCGCATACCGGCAGCGTGAGCGCGGTAGCGCTTGACGATCTTGCCGAACGTGAGTTCGATCTTGTCATTAATGCCACATCCAGCGGCATCAACGGTGAGATCCCGGCGATCCCCGCTTCGCTGGTCAGTGCGCATATGTACTTCTATGACATGTTCTATCAGAAAGGGAAGACGCCTTTCCTGAACTGGTGTGAACAACACGGCGCGAAACAGTTAGCCGATGGGCTGGGAATGCTGGTGGGTCAGGCCGCGCATGCGGTGCTGCTCTGGCATGGCGTGTTGCCTGCGGTCGAACCTGTCATTGAAAAGTTAAAGCAGGAGCTTTCGGCGTGAACCAGGCTATTCATTTCCCGGACAGAGAAAACTGGGATGAGAGTAAACAAGCGGTCTGTTTTCCGGTGCTGGTGCAGGGTATGCAACTTACCTGTGCCATTCATGGGGAAACGCTGCTGCGTCGTTTTGGCGGTTCAGACCCGATAGCGGTATTTTGCGAAAATCGCTGGGATCTGGAAGAGGAAGCCAGCGATTTAATCCGCGAACAGCAGGAAGACGATCAGGGCTGGGTTTGGTTATCCTGATCCAGATAGTCATTCTTCCATTTTACGTAGTTGTTCGCCGAGTATTTTAATCCTTCGATCTCTGCCTCCTTCAGGGGGCGGATCTGTTTTACCGGGCTTCCCAGATAGAGATAGCCGCTCTCCAGCCGTTTGTTCTGCGGGACCAGGCTACCGGCACCAATCATTACGTCATCTTCTACTATGACGCCATCCAGCAAAATCGACCCCATGCCAACAAGGACGCGATTTCCGATCGTGCAGCCGTGGAGCATCACTTTATGGCCAACGGTAACATCCTCTCCAATGATGAGGGGATTACCCTCGGGGTTATAGGAGGATTTGTGCGTGACATGCAGAACGCTACCGTCCTGAATATTGGTACGTGCACCAATCGACACATAGTTAACATCTCCCCTGATGGCGACGAGCGGCCAGATGCTGACATCATCGGCCATTCGGACATCACCAATGACCACGCTGCTGGCATCGATCATCACGCGATCGCCTTTTTGGGGGAACAGATCTTTATAAGGACGTAATACTGCGGACATATCTACCTCTAAGAATGAGCGCTATACAGAAGACTTTGATCGTATTAATGGATCGAGGCAAGGCAAAATACGTCAATATTTAAGCAGATCGGGCGGGATTTCAGCGAAAAGCGCGGAAAATCAGCAGTCGGAAAAAAAGATCTAAAAAAGACTTGTGCTAAAAATTGGGA
>JBCNNT010000018.1:0-7815 GCA_039594245.1 Enterobacter sp. | reverse complement strand
CTCTCGTAAAACACCATAACATTAGAACGCGAGCGATAAAAAAGGCCACCCGTAGGTGGCCCTGAAATACGGCGATAACGATCAATGAATCACCTGCGACAGGAATGCTCGCGTACGTTCTGACTTCGGATGCGCAAAGAACTCATCCGGTGGCGCCTGCTCAACAATCTCCCCGCGGTCCATAAAGATCACCCGGTCAGCCACGGTTCGCGCAAAGCCCATCTCATGGGTCACGCACAGCATGGTCATGCCGGATTGCGCCAGCCCAATCATGGTATCCAGAACCTCTTTCACCATTTCCGGATCGAGCGCTGATGTCGGTTCATCAAACAGCATAATTTTCGGTTTCATGCACAGCGAACGGGCGATAGCCACACGCTGCTGCTGGCCACCCGATATCTGGCCGGGGAACTTATTCGCATGCTCGGCGATACGCACGCGCTCCAGGTAGTGCATTGCCAGCGCCTCGGCTTCCTTCTTCGGCATCTTGCGTACCCAAATCGGTGCCAGCGTACAGTTCTGCAGCACGGTCAGGTGCGGAAACAGATTGAAGTGCTGGAAAACCATTCCCACTTCCTGACGCACGCGTTCGATATTGCGGATATCTTCATTCAGCTCGATACCATCAACCACGATGCGTCCCTGCTGATGCTCTTCCAGATGGTTGATGCAGCGAATGGTCGTGGATTTCCCGGAACCGGAAGGGCCGCAGAGGACAATGCGTTCGCCCTGCTTGACCTTGAGATTGATGTCCTTCAGGACATGGAACTGTCCGTACCATTTGTTCACGTTTTCCAGCGTAATCATCGCGTCGGCGGGTGTCATAGTTATTTGGCTCATAATTTCCTCAGTGCGGTGTACGCCCGGTGTTAAAGCGCTTTTCCAGATGCTGGCTGTAGCGCGACATGCTAAAACAGAAAATCCAGTAGACCAGGGCAGCAAAGACATATCCTTCGGTGGACATACCCAGCCAGGCCGGGTCAACGGTTGCCTGCTGCACGCTGCTGAAAAGATCGAACAAGCCGATGATGATCACCAGGCTGGTATCCTTGAACAGGGCAATGATGGTGTTGACCAGACCCGGGATGACCAGCTTGAGTGCCTGCGGAAGAATGACCAGCCCCTGCGTTTTCCAGTAGCCCAGCGCCAGTGATTCCGCCGCTTCGTACTGGCCTTTAGGCAACGCCTGCAGACCACCGCGCACCACTTCAGCGACATAGGCGGACTGGAAGAGAATCACCCCGACCAGGGCACGGATCAGCTTGTCGATGGTGGTGCCTTCTGCCATAAACAGCGGCAGCATGACCGACGACATAAACAGAACGGTGATCAGCGGTACGCCGCGCCAGAACTCAATGAAGATAACGGAGAGCACGCGGACGATCGGCATTTTTGAACGCCGCCCCAGGGCCAGTAAAATCCCCAGCGGCAGCGCACCGGCTATCCCCACTGAAGCGATAATCAGCGTCAGCGTCAGCCCGCCCCACTGGCGGGTTTCAACGCGTTCCAGCCCCAGAAAACCGCCATACAGCAGCACCCAGACAATAATCGGATAAACCACTGCCCAGCCGGCAATATAGCGTCCACGGTGAGGCAGCGCTTTCCAGAACATGACGGCGACAGAGAGCAGGCCAATAACCAGCGCCAGATTAATCCGCCAGCGCTGTTCATGGGGATACAATCCATACATGAACTGGCCGAAACGCTCATGAATAAACACCCAGCAGGCGCCCGCTTTTGTACAGTCCGCCCGGGTTGAACCGACCCAGTTGGCCTGTAAAAACGCCCAGTTCAGCAGGGGAGGAATCAATTCCCACATGAGCCACAGGCAGACAATCGTCAGCAGGCTGTTACTCCAGCTGGAGAACAGATTCTTGCGCGCCCAGAGAATGAAACGTCCACCTGTCGAGTTGGCAGGGCGCGAGGAGTGCGACAGTATCGCTTTTGTCATCATAGATCCTTAGCGCTCGACCAGTGCTATACGACGGTTATAGAGGTTCATCAGCAGTGAAATTACCAGGCTGATGATCAGATAGACAGACATGGTGATGGCGATGGTTTCAATGGCTTGTCCGGTCTGGTTAAGCACGGTTCCGGCGAAGAGTGACACCATATCCGGATAGCCAATAGCGGCGGCCAGCGAGGAGTTTTTCGCAATGTTGAGATACTGGCTGGTCAGCGGCGGAATGATGACCCGTAATGCCTGCGGGATGATGACCTGGCGAAGCGTCACCGTATGCGGTAATCCCAGTGAGCGTGCCGCCTCGTGCTGTCCATGAGGAACGGCCTGGATCCCTGCACGGATAATCTCAGCGATAAACGCTGAGGTATAAATCGATAGCGCCAGCGTCAGCGCGGCCAGTTCCGGAATTAACACCATTCCGCCCTGGAAGTTAAAGCCTCGCAGATGGGGAATCTCCCAGTGCAACGCGGCGCCAAAAAGCCAGTGCGCCACCAGCGGCAGCGCTAACGATCAGGACCCCAGCGCAGCCGGCCAGGTTCTACGCAGCTGACCGGTTTTGATCTGATGGCTTGAGGTTAAAACGGAACAGACCGACAGAAATGATCACTGCCACGATAACAGCGGCAGCAAAGGCCAGCAGACCTTCGCCCGGCTGAGGAGAAGGAATGGATAACCCACGGTTGCTCAGGAAAAACAGCTCAAACGCGTCGACGGCCTGGCGGGGGCCGGGAAGGTTACGCAGTACGGCAAAATACCAGAAGAAGATCTGCAGCAGCGGCGGGATATTGCGGAACGTCTCGATATAAACCGTCGACAGTTTCCGCAGGAGCCAGTTTTCAGAAAGACGCGCCAGACCAATAAAGAAGCCCAGTATCGACGCGAAGACGATACAAAGCGCCGATACCAGCAGCGTATTCAGTAAACCGACCACGAACACGCGTCCATACGTGTCACCTTCCTGGTAATCAATAAGATGCTGAACAATGCCAAACCCCGCGCTGCGATCTAAAAACGCGAAACCGGAGGTAATGCCGCGATTATTCAGGTTGGTGATGGTGTTATGGATGAGATACACGGCGATGAGAACAACCGCAACAATAGCAATAATCTGGAATAGCCAGGCGCGGACCGCGGGATGAGAAAAGGATAGCGATCCTTTTACGGCTGAGCGGCGATGGGACATAAAGAAACCTCAGTAACCATGACTCTGGAGTGGGCACTGCCAAAGCAGTGCCCGTTACAGCTATGACTTAACGTACTGGTGGTGCGTACTGAATACCGCCGTTGTTCCAGAGATTGTTCTGGCCGCGTTTGATCTTCAGCGGGCTTTCCGATCCCACGTTGCGTTCAAAGATCTCAGAGTAGTTGCCCACCTGTTTGATGATGTTGTAGGCCCACTTGTTATCCAGCTTCAGATCCTTGCCGAAATCACCTTCTGTACCCAGCAGGTGTGCCATATCCGGGTTGGATGGTTTAGCGGCTTTCTCATCAACGTTTTTCGAGTTGATGCCCATCTCTTCTGCGTTCAGCATGGCGAACAGCGTCCAGCGAACAATGGAGAACCAGTCTTCATCGCCACGACGAACCACCGGTCCGAGAGGTTCTTTGGAGATCACTTCAGGCAGGACAATCCACTCTGCCGGGTTGCTCAGCTTAATACGTAAGGCATACAGCTGTGACTGGTCAGAGGCCAGCGTGTCGCAACGGCCGGATTCCAGCGCTTTGGCCGATTCATCCGAGCGGTCGAATGTCACCGGGGTGTATTTCATGTTGTTTGCTTTGAAATAATCCGCGACGTTCAGCTCGGTATCGGTGCCCGCCTGAATACAAACGGTGGCGCCATCCAGCTCTTTGGCGCTTTTCAGGCCCGCTTTATTGTGGGTCAGGAAGCCGATACCGTCATAATAGGTCACGCCCGTAAATGACATCCCCATGCCTGCGTCGCGGGAGGAAGTCCAGGTGGTATTACGGGAGAGCATGTCGACCTCGCCGGACTGCAGCGCCGTAAAGCGTTCTTTCGCCGTCAGCGGGGTATATTTTACTTTGCTGTCATCACCAAAAACGGCGGCAGCAACGCCACGGCAGACGTCCACATCGATACCGGTAAATTTGCCGTTCGCATCGGCATAAGAGAAGCCAGGCAAACCGTCACTGATACCGCATTGAACAAAACCTTTCTTTTTAACGGCATCCAGTGTCGTTCCCGCATGGGCTTGACCGGCTACGGCAAACAACATGCCTGCAGCGGCCAGGCTGGCTATCATCGTCTTTTTCATAATGCATCCTGTGTGGCGAAATTTATCGTTATAGAGGCGTTTTTAAACGCTTTAAACCTGTCTGTGGCTTTGGCCAACGTTTATAAAGCAAACGTAATGCCAGTTTTGCGTTCGACAAAATTGAAAGGGGCGTATACGCTAATACTGAGAGTGTAGACAGGCTTAAATAAAACGAGCGCCCCGAAACGGTGCGAAATTACAACCTGTGCCACAAATTGGAGCAAAAAAATCACAGAAATTACTTTTTATTAACAGACAAGTTTCGCAGGTGAATATAAGCAATATAGTGAATGGCTGCGTTTGTGAATCAGCTCACGAAGAAAGGGGAGAGATAGAAAAACAGGATATTAATACGCGGCGGTTAATCATTTATTTTTGAATAACGACAGATATGAAATGCTGGACATTTACTGGCGGGAAAAAGAGTGCACCACAATAAAGCAAAAGCGCGGTAAGCCGCGCTTTTGATAATTTATCGGGTCAATGCCACGATGCCGAGCGTCAGACCAGCCAGCGCCGCTGCCCCGCCCGCAATCGCTCCGGCAGTTTCCCAGTTATCCTGAGTTGTCCCTTTCATGCAGGTATTGGTATGTACCAGGCGACCCTGATCGTCATACACCGGCACGCAAGGAGAATCATGAGCACAACCGGCAAGCAGTGTTGTCAGTAATGCTACAGCGATGAAATTTTTCATAATGTTACCTCGAATAAACACAACTCCCGATATCAATACCCGTGATATCTCTACTGAGTCGATATTGATTATTTTACCATCCGGTAACGGCGATTCCCTGGTGCAATAATCTCAAAGTATGTGCAGTGTAAACATCATGGAGGGAAAAGTGCGCTCAGGAATAGAAAATGCAGAAAAGATGAAGCAGAGAATAAAAATAGCGCCTGTTCAACTACAACGTATTGATTAATGGCCAACCGGCGCGGCATTGTGAAATTAACTGGATACGAATAATAATTCAGTTTATCGGTCAGGTAAAATAAAAGCGCCGTTAAGCGCCTGGATTTAACTGCTTAATTATTTTCAGGAAAAGGTGTCCGTCGGGCTAAGTTTATTACCATAAGCGGTAATGGATTCCGCACTTACTGGTTTCCCTAATAAATAACCCTGCAGCGTGTTGCAGCCCAGCTCGGTGAGAAAAGCCTGCTGTGCTTCCGTTTCCACCCCTTCCGCCACGACTTTCAGGTTCAGCGTTTTGGCCAGGGCGACGATCGCTGAGACAATCGTGGCATCTTCTCCTTCTTTACATAGTTCCCGAACAAAGGCGCGGTCGATTTTCAACTCGCAGGCCGGTAAACGCTTGAGATACAGCAGGCTGGAATATCCGGTGCCAAAATCATCAATGGAGGCCTTCACGCCCGCATCCGTCAGCTCTGTCAGCACCCGTACGCTCTCATCAGGGTTGCTCATCGCCGTGGTTTCCGTCACTTCGAGGATCAACATTTCTGGTGGCACATGATGAAGTGCCAGGCAGTCGAGAACCGTTTTAACCAGCGAAGGTTGTTCAAACTGCAGTGTCGACAGGTTTACCGCCATTGACCAGCTTTGATGTCCCTGAAGATGCCATTCACGCAGCTGGCGACAGGCTTCATTAATCACCCAGTTGCCTAGAGGAATAATCAGGCCCGTTTTCTCCGCCAGCGGCAGAAAAAGCTCCGGCGTCAGTAACCCCTGCTTAGGATGCTGCCAGCGCAATAGCGCCTCAAATCCAAGGACCGGGCCGGCCGGGGCGTGAAATTTTGGCTGGTACAGCAGGCGTAGCTCATTGCGATCGATCGCCATCCACAGATCGTTCATCAACTGAAGATGGGTCTGCGCCAGCGTATTCATGGAGGGCTGGAAAAAGTGGTAGCCGTTACGGCCCATATGCTTGGTGTGATACATCGCCGCGTCGGCGTTAAACATCAGCTCACGCTCGGTTTTGCCGTCGTGAGGATACAGGGCAATCCCAATGCTGAGGGTCACCACCAGTTCATAGGGGTCGAGGTTGAACGGGCTATCGATCGCGCGGACCAGCGAATTGGCCAGCGATGCCGCATCGTCCGGGGCATTGACCTCCGCCAGCAGAACAAACTCATCACCGCCGATACGTGCCAGGGTGAACTGGCCTTTCAGGAGATGCAGCAGACGCTCCGTAACGGCAACCAGCAGCTTGTCACCGACATCATGGCCGTAGGCATCATTGATGGCTTTAAAACCGTCGAGATCCATGAACATCAGGGCAAAGAAAGGGTCCCTTCACGATCGGCTTTGCTGATGGCCTGATCGAGTCGGTCTTCCAGCAGGATACGGTTGGGCAGACGGGTCAGCGTATCGTGCAGAGCCAGATGTGCCAGTTCCCGGTTAGCTTCCGCCAGTGAAGCCGCCAGAAGGGCGGTCCGCGCCTGTAAGCGGGCATCCAGCATCGATACCAGCAGGGTAATCCCAAGAATAGAGAGCGCGACGACGCTGACCAGCACCGCCAGCCAGCTCCCGTTGAATCCCCATGGTGCCCTGTTGAACCATTGTGGACATCGGAAACTGCGCCGCTTTCATGCCGGCATAGTGCATCCCGGCAATGGCAATCCCCATCGGGATCGCGGCACCCATGCGCATCAGCACGACCTGAGCGGCTTCGTGACGCAGGCGGAAGGTCAGCCATAATGCAGCGAGTGAAGCGGCAAGCGCAATCACGACCGAAATGGCCACCCAGACCTTGTCCCAGATAATCCCGGGCATCACCTCCAGCGCAGCCATGCCGGTGTAATGCATAGCAACAATACCCCACCCCATCACCAGGGCGCCGGGCAGCAGCGGCGCTGGAGATGAAGTTGCGAGCCGCTGACGAGCCACAGCGCAAACAGTGATGAGCCCACGGCGATGACCATCGATAACACCGTCAGGGTGGCGTTGTAGCTCATGCTCATGGAGAGGTCCATCGCCAGCATGCCGATAAAATGCATGGCCCACACGCCTATCCCCATTGCAATACCGCCGCCAGCCAACCAGACCCAGGACGCGGTTCCGCTACTGGAGGCGACGCGTGCGGCCATATTCAGGGCGGTATAAGCGGCAAGAATGGCGACAACAAAGGAGAGGACAACAAGGATATGGTTGTATTGGCTGACCAGCATGGATGTCATCAACTCATTCACTAAGATCGTTACGTATTACTACGGTCGTACGGGCGAAAAGGGCTGAGACATTATCACCGTCTAAGGTAATGGCTCAAAAGGATTTAAATCCCCGTTTTTAGTGGGTAATATACAGGGGATAGCAGCAAGTTCGCGAATTTTCGCTACAAGCAATCACTTACAGATTATCGCAGTTCACGAGTTTCAGAGGGTTGACGGAGTTCATATTGCGACACTTATCGGTTTCGGTGCTCATCAGTACTCCACCCAGTGCATGATTAAGCCATCCAGCGCAAGGATTGAGAGGGCAAAAACAACCAGCCACCAGTATTTACGAATCATTCCGTATCTCCCTTTCTTGCAACCATTGTGGCTGAAAATATACACGAATCCGCAACCGTGCAAAGAGAGGGAAAGCGGCGTTTTTAAAGCGTTGACGGATTGCAGGCA
>JBCNNT010000017.1:0-33346 GCA_039594245.1 Enterobacter sp. | reverse complement strand
CCAGTCCGCCAGAGTGATTCTGGAATTAAATTATATATTTCATGGCGTTATGATTAAGATAAAAATTTCACGTAACTAATAAATTCGCGCGAGTTATCGTTTTTAACCAGGCCATCAGCGGCAGAATTGCTGTTTTTTACAGCAGAAAAAAGCGGATTTTGCGAACCTGCTCGCATTTTTATGCCGATGTTTTTTCGTGGCCAGGCCGCCACACATCGGCTTTAGCGGCGATGATGAGCGTGAAAAGCGTCCGGATTGCGATGGGAAAATTCTCAAAGGATGTTTTGACGACAGATAAAGGCGAGGGGAGATAAAAAACGTGGCCCGCAGGCCACGCTTAAGTCCTATTTCTTCTGGCCGGTGATACGGCACCACTCCTCTTTCTCGACCACCGGGTCGAGCGTGAAGAGATCGGCGTAGGCCTCGCAGACGCTGTCCGCCTGGCTGGCCAGGATACCGGAAAGCCCCAGCAGACCGCCCTCAACGGGCAGCACGCTGATTAACGGCGCCAGCTCGCGCAGAGGGCCCGCCAGGATGTTTGCGACCACCACATCGGCTTTCATGGCTTCTGGCTGTGCATCCGGCAGATACAGCTCCAGACGATCGGAAACGCCGTTACGCTCGGCGTTGTCGCGGCTGGCCTGAATGGCCTGCGGATCGATATCGATGCCGATGGCTTTTGCCGCGCCCAGTTTCAGGGCGGCGATCGCCAGGATCCCGGAACCACAGCCGAAGTCGATCACCGTCTTGCCGTCCAGATCGAGGCCATCCAGCCACTGCAGGCACAGCGCCGTGGTTGGGTGGGTGCCGGTACCAAACGCCAGGCCCGGATCGAGCATCACGTTGACCGCGTTTTCGGTCCGGAACGTCGCGCCAGCTCGGGCAGATCCACAGGCGCTCGCCGAAGCGCATCGGGTGGAAGTTATCCATCCACTCGCGTTCCCAGTCTTTGTCTTCCAGCTGTTCGATTTTGTGGGCGAAACCCGCGCCCAGCAGAGGGTGTTCCAGCTCAAGCATCGCGACCACCTCGGCCATATCGGTTTCGGCATCAAACAGGCCGATAACGTCGGTATCGCCCCACAGGCGGGTTTCGCCCGGCAACGGTTCAAACACCGGCGTGTCGTGCGTGTCCTGGAAGGTGATGGAGACCGCACCCGCTTCCATCAGCGCATCGCTCAGTTCTTCGGCGTTAGCGCCGGTGGTGTTCAGTTTTAGTTGGATCCACGGCATGGCAAAACTCTTTATTCATCAACAGAAACAGTCGGAGCGGGCTGTGGCGCCGGCTGACCAAAACGGTTCCCCACCACAAACGCCAGTAAACTTAGCAGTAACGAAGGCACAATCGGATGGAAGCCCAGGTACTGAATCTTAAACGTTGCGAGGACGGCATACAGCACACCGCCGACAATCATGGCGCTCAACGCGCCCGCAGCATTTGCGCGCTCCCAGTACAGCCCCAACACCAGCGGCCACAGGAATACCGCTTCCAGCCCACCAAACGCCAGCAGGTTCAGCCAGATGATCATCTCCGGCGGACGCCATGCCGCCAGCATCATCAGTACGCCGAGCATCAGCGTGGTCACGGTGGAGATGCGTTTTAAACGCGGTTCATGACGAATTTTAGTCGGCTGGGCGCTTAACCACAGATCTTTGATGATGGTGGCGGAAGCCTGCAGCAGGTGCGCGTTGACGTTCGACATGATGGCCGCCATCGGCGCAGCAAGGAACAACCCGGCGGCCCACGGCGGCAAGACCTGGACCATCAGCGTCGGGATCACCTGATCGGGCACGGTAAGGTGCGGCAACACGGCGCGGCCCAGCGCGCCCGCCAGATGCATACCCAGCATCAGCAGCGCGACCACGACGGTGCCGATAAGAATGCCGCGATGAACGGCTTTGCTGTCTTTATAGGAGATACAGCGCACGGCGGTGTGCGGCAGGCCAATCACCCCAAAGCAGACCAGCACCCAGAACGAGGTCATAAACGCAGGCGAAAGGATATCATCGGCGCCATGCGGGCTGACCAGTTGTGGATCGATCTGCTGCAGCGTTTGCACCGCACTGTGCAGTCCGCCGGCGGCGTGGATCACGCCGACCAGCAGCACCAGGGTGCCGATCAGCATCACCATCCCCTGCATCGTGTCGTTCAGCACGCTGGCGCGGAAGCCGCCAAACGCGGTGTACAGCGCAATGGTGATGCCGAAGATCAGCAGGCCGGTCTCGTACGGAATGCCGGCGGCCGTTTCCAGCAGGCGCGCGCCGCCGATAAACTGCACGGCCATGGCGCCGACAAAGGCCACCAGCAGGCTGAGGCTGGCCATCCACACCACCGCACGGCTCTGGTAGCGCGCCATCAGCATGTCGTTGAGGGTAATGGCGTTGTAACGGCGCGCCAGGATGGCGAACTTTTTGCCCAGCATACCCAGCGAGAGCCAGATGGTTGGCACCTGGATCATCGCCAGCAGCACCCAGCCCAGGCCGTATTTATAGGCTGCGCCCGGTCCGCCGATAAACGAACTGGCGCTGACGTAGGTGGCGGTCAGCGTCATCGCCAGCACAAAGCCGCCCATCGAACGGCTGCCGAGGAAATATTCGCTCAGGAACGTGCCGGTGCTGCGCTGGCGCATGGCATAAAAGGAGAGGCCAAATACCACGATCAGGTAGACAACCAGTACGGCGATAATTTCAGTTTGCATCGCGATCCTCCAGCGGAATATCGCGGAAGATAAAGCGCACCATCGGCCAGCACAGCAAAATAAAGACCAGCGGCACCAGCAGGCAGGCCATTTCAAACCAGTGCGGCAGGCCGGTGACTCCCATAGGCTCCGTACCAGGTAGGTAAGCGCTCACTAACCATGCGGCGAGATAGAGAAGGGTCAGCCACAGCGCCCAGCGCGCTTCTTTGTGGGCCTGAACAAAACGTTTGTCCATTTTTTGTCCCTTGTGGATGAAGAAAGCGGGGATTGTACAAGATGAGGCTTTCCAGGCCCCAGAAATAAAAAAGGCCGGATAATCCGGCCTTTTGCGATGATCGTGCAGACTTACTTTTCCTTCAAGCCGAGTTTCTTCTCCAGATAGTGGATGTTGGTGCCACCATGCTGGAAGTGCTCGTCGCTCATGATGCGCATCTGCAGATCAACGTTGGTTTTGATACCGTCGATGATCAGCTCCTGCAGGGCGTTCTTCATGCGGGCAATCGCCACGTCACGGTTTTCGCCGTAGCAGATCAGCTTGCCGATCATGGAGTCATAGTACGGCGGTACGGTATAACCGGCGTAGATATGAGATTCCCAGCGCACGCCAAAACCACCCGGCGCGTGGAAGCGCGTGATTTTACCCGGGCTTGGCAGGAAGGTGTTCGGGTCTTCGGCGTTGATACGGCATTCCACCGCATGGCCTTTGACCACAACTTCTTCCTGCTTGATGGAGAGCGGCTGACCGGCAGCGATGCGCAGCTGTTCTTTGATCAGGTCAACGCCGGTGATCATTTCGGTAACCGGGTGCTCAACCTGAATACGGGTGTTCATTTCGATGAAGTAGAACTCGCCGTTTTCGAACAGGAACTCGAAGGTACCCGCACCGCGATAGCCGATATCGACACAGGCTTTGGCGCAGCGCTCGCCGATGTAGCGACGCAGTTCCGGGGTAATGCCCGGTGCTGGCGCTTCTTCGACCACTTTCTGGTGACGACGCTGCATGGAGCAGTCGCGCTCTGCCAGATAGATGGCGTTGCCCTGACCGTCAGCCAGCACCTGAATTTCGATGTGGCGTGGGTTTTCCAGGTATTTTTCCATGTACACCATGTCGTTGCTGAAAGCGGCTTTCGCTTCCGCTTTGGTCATGGAGATGGACTGCGCCAGGTCGGCATCGCTGCGCACAACGCGCATACCGCGACCGCCGCCGCCGCCGGACGCCTTGATGATAACCGGGTAGCCGATGCGTTTGGCATGAGCACGGTTAGCATCCATGTCGTCGGTCAGCGGGCCGTCAGAGCCCGGTACGGTTGGCACGCCGGCTTTCTTCATGGCGGTGATCGCGGACACTTTGTCGCCCATCAGGCGGATGGTGTCGGCTTTCGGGCCGATGAAGATGAAGCCGGAGCGTTCAACCTGCTCAGCAAAGTTGGCGTTCTCAGAGAGGAAGCCGTAACCCGGGTGAATCGCCACCGCGCCGGTGATTTCGGCGGCGGAGATGATCGCCGGGATGTTCAGATAGCTTTTCACGGACGGAGCCGGGCCGATACAGACCGTCTCGTCCGCCAGCAATACGTGTTTTAAATCGCGATCCGCGGTGGAGTGCACCGCGACGGTCTTGATGCCCAGTTCTTTACAGGCACGAAGAATACGCAGCGCGATCTCGCCGCGGTTGGCGATAACAATTTTATCCAGCATGTGCGCCTCGTTACTCGATGACGACCAGCGGCTCGTCAAATTCAACCGGCTGACCACTTTCCACCAGAATCGCTTTCACAACGCCTGATTTGTCCGCTTCGATCTGGTTCATCATTTTCATGGCTTCAACGATGCACAGGGTATCGCCTACGTTGACTTTCTGACCCACTTCGATGAACGCCTTCGCGTCCGGGCTCGGGGTGCGGTAGAAGGTACCAACCATTGGGGAACGTACGATGTGGCCACTGATTTCTGCTGCAGCGGCAGGTGCGGCTTCCGTAGCGGTTGCGGCTGGTGCGACAGCGGCTGCGGAGAGCACAGGCTGCTGCACTGGCGCAGCATAAGCCTGCTGCATTACCGGGTAGCTAGCGGCTGGGGCTGCACGGCTGATGCGAACAGACTCTTCGCCTTCAGAAATTTCCAGTTCGGAGATGCCTGATTCTTCAACCAGCTCGATCAGTTTTTTAATCTTACGAATATCCATGAGTGGGTTCCGTACTCTTGTTTAGTGTGATTGTGACAGGCGTTTTACCGCTGTCTGTAAAGCGTATGAATAGCCGTCTGCGCCCAGTCCACAGATAACGCCAGCAGCGATATCTGAGAGATACGAGTGGTGGCGGAACGGCTCGCGGGCGTGCACGTTACTCAGGTGGATCTCGATAAACGGGATACTCACCGCGAGCAGTGCGTCGCGGATAGCAACGCTGGTGTGCGTAAACGCGGCCGGATTGATCAGGATGTAGTCCACATTGTCTTTAGCCTGATGAATACGGTCGATGAGTGCGTACTCCGCATTCGACTGAAAATGATCCAAATCCACATTCAGTGACGCTGCTTCCGTTCCCAGACGGTTAACAATTTCACTCAATGTCAGCGTGCCGTACTTCTCTGGCTCACGGGTTCCGAGCATGTTCAGGTTCGGTCCGTTCAAAACTAAGATATGGAACTTATCAGTCATTATGCCGCTATCTCCTGCGATTTTCGGGTAAAAAACAAAATATACCTTCGAAACGCAAATGTCACCTTTTCAGAGGCTTAAAACCGCTGTCAGGCGAACCAAGGTCGCACATTATAACGATTTCGTAGCATTTAGCAGCTAAATACTGGTCTTATCAGGGAAGATTATCAACCGCTATCCGAAAAAGATTTGCGGTTGACGGGGAATATGCGGGAAAACGCACAGTTTCGCGCACTATCGCAACCACTGGCGGAACTTCTTGTAACGCCATGCTAAAAGCGCCACGGCGGCCAGTGCGTACAGGACCGGCTGCGGGGAGAGGATCTTCACCGACCACAGGTAATGAATGGGAGCGAGGATCGCGACAAGATAGACGAAGTTGTGCAGCAGCTGCCAGCGCCTGCCCAGTTTTCGCTGTGCATATTGCGTGGAGGTCAGCGCTAACGCCAGTAAAATCACCCAGCTCACAATACCCAGCGTCAGATAAGGGCGTGTCACCAGTTCGCGGCCAAGCAGTGCCAGATTGTTAATTCCCAACTCCAGCAGGGCATAGCTGGTGAGATGCAGCGTCGCCCAGGCAAAACACCATAGCCCTAACAGCCGACGGGTGCGTATCAATAGTGGCTGTTTAGCGTAGCGCGCCAGCGGCGAGACGAGCAAGGTGGCCAGCAAAAATTTCAGAGCCATCCGACCGGTAAAATGCTGGATATCCTTCGCCGGATCGGCGCTAAAGAGCCCCTGGCTGGCGGCCCAGAACAGCCATATAAAAGGAAGCAGCCCGGCCAGATGCAGAAGCACTTTCAGCCAGGTAATCTGTTTTGCCGTTAAACGCACTCAGAAGTTCTCCCGTAAATTGAGGCCACGGTACAGCGAGGCCACTTCATCCGCATAGCCGTTAAACAGCAGCGTGGGCTGGCGCTTCACGTCCAGCGCGCCGCCGGAACCGATAAAGCGCTCGGTTGCCTGCGACCAGCGCGGGTGATCCACATGCGGGTTCACGTTGGCGAAAAAACCGTATTCGTCCGGCGCGGCCAGGTTCCAGGTGGTGGGCGGGCGTTCGCGGGTGAGCTTAATGCTGACGATGGATTTAATTCCTTTGAAACCGTATTTCCACGGTACGGTCAAACGAATGGGCGCGCCGTTCTGCGGCGGAAGCGCTTTGCCGTACACGCCGACGGTCAGCAGCGTAAGCGGGTGCATCGCTTCATCGAGACGTAGCCCTTCCACATAGGGATATTCAAGCCCGCCGCCGATAAACCGATCTTTTTGCCCCGGCATCTCGTCCGGCGCATAGCGCGTCTGGAAGGCGACATATTTGGCGTTGCTGGTGGGCTCAACCATCGCCAGCAGTTTATGCAGCGGGAAGCCAATCCAGGGCACCACCATCGACCAGGCCTCCACGCAGCGCATGCGGTAGATACGCTCTTCGAGCGGGAAACGGGTGGTCAGATCGTGAGTGATCCAGCGTCAGAGGTTTCGCCACTTCGCCATCAATCTTCAGCGTCCACGGATCGGTTTTCAGGCCGCCGGCGTTGGCGGCAGGATCGGCCTTGTCGAGACCAAATTCATAGAAGTTGTTGTAGCCGGTGACTTTATCTTCCGGCGTCAGCGTCAAGTTTGTTTTGCCACTGGGCGGGCTTCGTAAAGGTGAGCGGGGCGCCGGAAGGGGCCTTCGGCCGATCGTTGCCTTTAAACCAGTCGAGCAGGTCGGCGTGTGCCGCCGGCGAGAGCGTGAGCGCTGTGGCGCTGATGCCAAGCATTTTCAGGATCTGGCGGCGCTGTAACATAAAGACAGACTCAGACGTTACGTCGGCTTCCGTCAGTTTTCGGTTCTTCATGGCATCCTCCGTCGAATTTTGTTAATAAGCATGGTGTAAGCGATGCGATAGCGCGAGTGGGAGTGTGTTACCAAACATTGGGATCATTTGCCGAAACAATCATCCATATGATTGCTGATTGGAAAAATATTTATGAGGACTATACTCGCAGGGGTAAAAACGGCCTCGGATTTTTCTAACTTTACTCCTGACTATTCCATATCGCGGTTAGATTTGAAAGTTAGTGCTTACTTTTTAACAAGCTCCGGGTCGATATCGTCTTGTTCTTTAATACAACGGAGTAAACTCAGGGATGCGATTAACGACGAAGTTCTCAGCTTTTGTCACCCTGCTGACGGGGCTGACCATTTTTGTCACGCTTATGGGCTGCTCACTGAGCTTTTACAACGCCATTCAGGACAAGCTGGTTAACCGGGTGCAGTCCGTCGCATCGGTGATTGATACGCGTCTGCTGACGACGCCTCTACCGGCTTTCGCCCGTGAGCTTGATGAGTTGATGGTGCCGCTGGATATCGTTCAAATCGACATCCAGCAGGGGAAGAAAACCGTGTTAAGCCATGAACGGCCGGGAGCTATCGGCCTGCGGGCGTGGTGAGCCAGTACCGGGAAGTGACGGTGCATTCCCTGAAAAATCCGGGGATGACCATACACATGGTCTACCTCGATCCGATGGCCAGCTATTTCCGTTCCATGATGACCACCGCGCCGCTCACCGTCGCGGTGGCGTTTATCGTCCTGCTGATCTTTCTCGCGGTCCGCTGGCTGCGTCGCCAGCTCTCCGGACAGGAGCTGCTGGAGATGCGCTCCGTGCGGATCCTTAACGGTGAGCGCGGCCCGCAGGTGCGCGGCTCCGTCCACGAGTGGCCGTCACGCGCCAGCAGCGCGCTGGATACGCTGCTCTCCGAAATCCAGTTTGCCAGCGACCAGCGCAGCCGGATGGATACGCTGATCCGCTCTTATGCGGCGCAGGATAATAAAACCGGCCTGAACAACCGTCTTTTCTTTGATAATCAGCTGGCCACGCTGCTCGACGATCAGGAAAAAGTGGGGACGCACGGGGTGGTGATGATGATTCGCCTGCCCGATTTTGATCTCCTGCGCGATACCTGGGGACAGCGGGCGGCGGAAGAAAATCTCTTTACGCTGATCAACCTGCTCTCCACCTTTATTATGCGCTACCCGGGCGCGCTGCTGGCCCGCTATCACCGCAGCGACTTTGCCGTGTTGTTGCCGCACCGAACGCTGAAGGAGTCGGAAAGCATCGCCAGCCAGCTGCTGAAGGCGGTGGATGCGCTGCCGCAGAGCAAAATGCTCGACAGGGACGATATGGTCCACATGGGGATCTGCGCCTGGCGTGGCGGGCAATCGACAGAACAGGTGATGGAACATGCGGAAGCGGCCACCCGCAACGCCGTGTTGCAGGGCGCGAACGGATGGGCGGTGTATGATGACTCCCTGCCGGAAAAAGGGCGCGGCAACGTGCGCTGGCGTACTTTGATTGAGCAAATGCTGAGCCGAGGTGGACCGCGTATTTATCAAAAACCCGCGGTCATGAAAAACGGCAACGTTCACCACCGTGAACTGATGTGCCGTATTTTTGACGGTTCGGAAGAGGTTATCTCGGCGGAATATCTGCCGATGGTCCTGCAATTTGGTCTGTCCGAGGAGTATGACCGCCAGCAAATTACCCGGTTAATTCCGTTTTTATCTTTCTGGCCGGAAGAGAGTCTGGCGCTGCAGGTCACCGTGGAGTCGTTAATACGCCCACGTTTTCAGCGCTGGCTACGTGATACATTAATGCAATGCGAAAAATCGCAACGCAAACACATTATTTTTGAACTTGCTGAGGCCGATGTAGGTCAACACATCAGCCGGTTACGTCCGGTGGTACGTTTGATCAATGCGCTCGGTGCGCGTGTAGCGGTGACGCAGGCAGGTTTAACGCTGGTCAGTACCAACTGGATTAAGGAGCTGGATGTGGAGTTATTAAAGCTACATCCGGGGCTGGTAAGGAATATTGAGAAGCGTACGGAAAACCAGCTGCTGGTACAGAGTCTGGTAGAAGCATGCAAGGGAACGCGAACACAAGTATTTGCCACGGGCGTGCGCTCCAGCGGGGAATGGCAGATGTTAACAGAGCGCGGCGTCATGGGTGGTCAGGGGGATTTTTTTGCTGCCTCTCAACCGCTTGACACCAACGTGAAAAAATATTTGCAAAGATACTCTGTTTGACCTGCCGTTTACGCTGTTTTCACGTAGAATATGCGCGCTGCCATGGGGGTGTAGCTTGCCTGCCCGCCGGAGTATGTCGAGCAAAAAGCCAGTGAACGACCTTAACGGGTTACAAACGTCAATACGCTGGAACGGAAGTGTTTATTCAGCTTCCGGCTGAGAGTCAGGGGATGATTTTGTAACATCAGGAAACGTACTGCACAAATTTTCACCGTTGCAGATGATTTTTGCGCCTTGTCGCTGCTGCGTGTGGTTGGTAAAGTAAGCGGATTTTGTTTTCCGCCCCAGCTTTCAGGATTATCCCTTAGTATGTTGAAAAAATTTCGTGGCATGTTTTCCAATGACCTGTCCATTGACCTGGGTACCGCGAATACCCTTATTTATGTAAAAGGACAAGGCATCGTATTGAATGAGCCTTCCGTGGTGGCCATTCGTCAGGATCGTGCCGGCTCGCCGAAAAGCGTGGCCGCAGTGGGTCATGACGCGAAGCAGATGCTGGGTCGTACCCCGGGCAACATCGCCGCTATTCGCCCAATGAAAGACGGCGTTATCGCCGACTTCTTCGTGACTGAAAAAATGCTGCAGCACTTCATCAAACAGGTTCACAGCAACAGCTTCATGCGTCCAAGCCCGCGTGTGCTGGTGTGTGTGCCGGTTGGCGCAACCCAGGTTGAACGTCGCGCAATTCGTGAATCTGCCCAGGGCGCAGGTGCGCGTGAAGTGTTCCTGATTGAAGAGCCGATGGCGGCGGCAATCGGTGCAGGCCTGCCTGTGTCTGAAGCGACCGGTTCCATGGTGGTGGATATCGGTGGTGGTACCACTGAAGTGGCCGTTATCTCTCTGAACGGCGTGGTGTACTCCTCTTCCGTACGTATCGGTGGTGACCGCTTCGACGAAGCCATCATTAATTATGTGCGCCGTAACTACGGCTCTCTGATCGGTGAAGCCACCGCAGAGCGTATCAAACACGAAATCGGCTCTGCGTATCCGGGCGATGAAGTGCGTGAGATCGAAGTGCGTGGCCGTAACCTGGCTGAAGGTGTACCACGCGGCTTTACCCTGAACTCCAACGAAATTCTGGAAGCACTGCAGGAACCACTGACGGGTATCGTGAGCGCGGTAATGGTTGCGCTGGAACAGTGCCCGCCAGAGCTGGCGTCCGATATCTCCGAGCGCGGTATGGTTCTGACCGGTGGTGGCGCGCTGCTGCGTAACCTCGACCGCCTGTTGATGGAAGAGACCGGTATTCCTGTCGTGGTTGCAGAAGATCCACTGACCTGCGTCGCCCGTGGTGGTGGCAAGGCGCTGGAAATGATCGACATGCACGGCGGCGATTTGTTCAGCGAAGAGTAGTCCGAGTCTGAACCGGTAGTGATATTCCGCTACCCGTTCTCTCTGACCCGAGAATACGCATAGCCTATGAAGCCAATTTTTAGCCGTGGCCCATCGCTACAGTTTCGCCTTATTCTGGCGGTTCTGGTGGCGCTTGGGGTCATTATTGCCGATAGCCGCCTCGGTACGTTCAGCCAGATCCGAACGTACATGGATACCGCCGTCAGTCCTTTCTACTTTATTTCCAATGGTCCCCGTGAACTGCTCGACTGCGTTTCTCAAACGCTGTCTTCGCGCGACCAACTCGAACTCGAAAACCGGGCATTACGTCAGGAACTGTTGCTGAAAAACAGCGAACTGCTGATGCTGGGGCAATACAAGCAGGAAAATGCGCGTCTGCGTGAACTGCTCGGCTCGCCGCTGCGTCAGGATGAGCAGAAAATGGTCACCCAGGTGATCTCCACCGTGAACGACCCGTACAGCGATCAGGTGGTGATCGACAAAGGGAGCGTGAACGGGGTGTATGAAGGTCAGCCTGTGATCAGTGATAAAGGCGTCGTGGGCCAGGTGGTTGCCGTGGCCAAACTGACCAGCCGCGTGCTGCTGATTTGCGATGCCACGCATGCGCTGCCGATCCAGGTGCTGCGCAACGACATCCGCGTGATTGCGGCCGGCAACGGCTGTACGGATGATCTGCAGCTGGAACACCTGCCGGCCAACACGGATATCCGCGTGGGCGACGTGCTGGTGACCTCCGGTCTGGGCGGCCGCTTCCCTGAAGGCTATCCGGTTGCGGTGGTCTCTTCGGTGAAGCTGGATACGCAGCGTGCCTATACCGTGATTCAGGCGCGTCCAACCGCCGGTTTGCAGCGTCTGCGCTATCTGCTGCTGCTGTGGGGCGCCGATCGTAACGGCGCCAACCCGATGACGCCTGAAGAGGTGCATCGCGTGGCAAATGAACGTCTGATGCAGATGATGCCGCAGGTTCTGCCTCCACCTGATGCTGCATGGGGCCGCCTGCGCCAGTGCCGGCGCCGGCAACCGGGTTAACGCAGCCGCTGCCGGATGCGCCGCCACCGCCTAAACTCTCTTCGGGAGGGCAGTAGTGGCAAGCTATCGTAGCCAGGGGCGCTGGGTCATCTGGCTCTCGTTTCTCATTGCACTGTTGCTGCAAATGATGCCCTGGCCGGATGACATTCTCGTTTTCCGGCCAAACTGGGTATTGCTCATTTTGCTCTACTGGATCCTGGCCCTGCCGCATCGCGTAAATGTCGGCACAGGTTTCGTGATGGGTGCCATACTGGATCTCATTAGCGGCTCTACGCTTGGCGTGCGCGCCTTGTCCATGAGCATTATTGCGTACCTCGTCGCACTCAAATTCCAGCTCTTCCGTAACCTTGCGCTCTGGCAACAGGCCCTGGTTGTGATGTTGTTGTCGCTCGCTGCGGATATCGTTGTTTTCTGGGCAGAGTTTTTAGTGATCAACGTCTCTTTCCGACCGGAAGTGTTCTGGAGTAGTGTAGTAAACGGTGTGCTCTGGCCATGGCTGTTCCTGCTGATGCGTAAGGTTCGCCAGCAGTTTGCTGTGCAATAAAAGGTTTCTATGACGTCTTTGTATCTCGCTTCCGGCTCCCCGCGCCGTCAGGAACTCCTGACGCAGCTAGGGGTCTCTTTTGAACGCATCGTGACCGGCATTGAAGAAAAACGTGCTGAGGGCGAAAGTGCTCAACAGTACGTGTCACGTCTGGCGCGGGAGAAAGCGCAGGCGGGCGTGGCCAGTGTGCCACGCGATCTCCCTGTGCTGGGGGCAGATACCATCGTTATCCTGAACGGTGAAGTGCTGGAGAAACCGCACGACGCCGATCATGCAGCGCGCATGCTGCGCAAGCTGTCCGGACAAACGCATCAGGTGATGACGGCCGTCGCGCTGGCCGATCGCCAGCACGTGCTGGACTGCCTGGTGGTGACGGAAGTGACCTTCAGAGTACTTACCGACGACGACATCGCCGCTTATATTGCCAGCGGTGAACCGATGGATAAAGCAGGTGCATACGGTATTCAGGGGCTGGGTGGCTGTTTTGTCAGGAAGATTAATGGCAGCTATCACGCCGTAGTCGGCTTACCGCTGGTGGAAACGTATGAGTTGCTGAGCAATTTTAACTCACTGCGTGAGGGAAGGGATAATTATGACGGCTGAATTGTTGGTAAACGTAACGCCATCGGAAACCCGTGTGGCCTATATTGATGGTGGCATTCTTCAGGAAATTCATATTGAGCGTGAAGCGCGGCGCGGAATAGTAGGCAATATCTACAAAGGTCGGGTCAGCCGGGTACTACCGGGTATGCAGGCGGCTTTTGTAGATATTGGACTGGATAAGGCGGCGTTTTTACACGCCTCCGATATCATGCCGCACACCGAGTGCGTCGCGGGCGAAGAGCAGAAAAACTTTGCCGTGCGCGACATCTCTGAACTGGTGCGTCAGGGGCAGGATCTGATGGTGCAGGTGGTGAAAGATCCCCTCGGTACCAAAGGCGCCCGTCTGACCACCGACATCACCTTACCTTCCCGCTATCTGGTCTTTATGCCCGGCGCGTCGCACGTGGGCGTTTCGCAGCGTATTGAGAGCGAAACCGAGCGCGAGCGTCTGAAGAAAGTGGTGAGTGCCTACTGCGATGAGCAGGGCGGGTTTATCATCCGTACCGCCGCAGAGGGGATCAGCGAGGAAGACCTGGCGTCGGATGCGGCTTACCTGAAGCGCGTCTGGACAAAAGTGATGGAGCGTAAAAAACGCAACCAGACCCGCTATCAGCTCTATGGTGAGCTGGCGCTGGCGCAGCGCGTCCTGCGTGACTTTGCCGACGCGCAGCTCGACCGCATCCGCGTGGACTCTCGCCTGACGTATGAAGCGCTGCTGGAGTTTACCGCCGAATATATCCCGGAGATGCCAGGCCTGCTGGAGCACTACACCGGGCGTCAGCCGATCTTCGATCTCTATGATGTCGAAAACGAGATCCAGCGTGCGCTGGAGCGTAAGGTCGAGCTGAAGTCGGGCGGCTATCTGATCATCGATCAGACCGAAGCGATGACCACCGTTGATATCAACACCGGCGCGTTTGTCGGCCATCGCAACCTGGATGACACCATCTTCAACACCAACATCGAAGCCACGCAGGCGATTGCGCGCCAGCTTCGTCTGCGCAATCTGGGCGGCATTATCATCATCGACTTCATCGATATGAGTAATGAAGACCATCGTCGCCGCGTGCTGCACTCGCTTGAGCAGGCCCTGAGTAAAGATCGTGTGAAAACCAGCATCAACGGCTTCTCACAGCTGGGGCTGGTGGAAATGACGCGTAAGCGTACCCGCGAGAGCGTGGAGCATGTGCTGTGTAATGAATGCCCAACCTGCCATGGACGCGGAACGGTAAAGACGGTTGAGACCGTCTGCTACGAGATCATGCGTGAAATTGTGCGCGTGCATCATGCCTACGACTCCGATCGTTTTCTGGTCTATGCTTCCCCTGCGGTGGCGGAAGCGCTGAAAGGCGAAGAGTCGCACGCGCTGGCGGAAGTGGAAATCTTTGTCGGCAAACAGGTAAAAGTACAAATTGAACCGCTCTATAACCAGGAGCAGTTTGACGTCGTCATGATGTAATGCGCAGTACGCTGCGTGACAAATTGGGCTGACAAGGAGAGATGCGTGAGGCGATTGCCGGGGATTTTATTGCTTACAGGGGCAACGCTGGTCGTGATTGTCGCGTTGCTCGTGAGCGGGCTACGCCTCGTTTTACCGCATCTGGACAGCTGGCGTCCGCAGCTGCTGGCGAAAATCGAATCCACCACCGGCGTGCCGGTGAACGTCAGCCAGGTCAGCGCTAACTGGCAGAATTTTGGCCCGACGCTCGATGTCCGGGATATCAACGCCAGCCTGAAAGATGGCGGCTACCTTAAAATCAAACGCGTGACCCTGGCGCTGGACGTCTGGCAAAGCCTGCTGCATCTGCGCTGGCAGTTTCGCGATCTCACCTTTTATCAACTCCAGGTCGCGACCAATACGCCGCTGTCTGGCGGCGATAGCGGTCAGGGTCTTGCAGCCAACCGCTTCAGCGATCTTTTCCTCCGCCAGTTCGATCATTTCGATCTGCGCGACAGCGAAGTGAGCTTTATTACCCTTTCCGGCCAGCGCGCCGAACTGGCGATCCCGCAGCTGACCTGGCTCAACGGTAAGGATCGGCACCGCGCCGAGGGGCAGGTCAATCTCTCGAGCCTGAACGGCCAGCACGGCGTGATGCAGGTGCGTATGGATCTGCGCGACGATGACGGCCTGTTAAATAACGGCAAAGTCTGGCTGCAGGCCGACGATGTGGACGTCAAGCCGTGGCTGGGCGACTGGCTCCAGCAAAATATGCAGCTGGAAACGGCCCGCTTCAGTCTTGAAGGCTGGTTGACCCTGACGAAAGGCGAATTTGCCAGCGGCGATATCTGGCTCAAGCAGGGAGGCGCGAGCTGGAAAGGTGAAAACCAGCAGCATCAGCTTTCCGTCGATAACCTCACCGCGCACGTGACGCAGGAGAAAGAGGGCTGGCAGTTTGCCATTCCCGATACGCGCATCACGATGGACGGCAAGCCGTGGCCGCGCGGTGCGCTGACGCTGGCCTGGATGCCGGAGCAGGACGTTGGCGGCACGGCCAGTAAACGCAGCGACGAGCTGCGTATCCGTGCCAGTAACCTGGATTTGGCCGCTATTGAAGGGCTGCGCTCGATGGCGGCAAAGCTCTCTCCTGACCTGGGCGAGATCTGGCTGGCTACGCAGCCGAGCGGAAAGATTGATTCTCTGGCGCTGGATATCCCGCTTCAGGCGACGGAAAAAACCCGTTTCCAGGCGACATGGAAAGATCTTGCCTGGAAGCAGTGGAAGCTGCTGCCGGGTGCGGAGCACTTTAGCGGCAAGCTGGAAGGCAGCGTGGAGAACGGCAGGCTGACGGTTGATATGCACGACGCCAAAATGCCTTACGAGACGGTCTTCCGCGCGCCGCTGGAAATCGAACAGGGCAACGCAGTGCTTAACTGGCTCCGTAACGACAAGGGTTTCCAGCTCGATGGCCGGCATATCGACGTCAAAGCGAAAGCGGTGCACGCGCGCGGCGACTTCCGCTATTTGCAGCCTGAAGGGGATGAGCCGTGGCTGGGGATTCTGGCCGGGATCAGTACCGATGACGGCTCCCAGGCCTGGCGCTACTTCCCGGAAAACCTGATGGGGAAAGCGCTGGTAGACTATCTCAGCGGCGCGATTCAGGGCGGTCAGGCGGATAATGCCACGCTGGTTTACGGCGGTAATCCGCATCTGTTCCCGTACAAACATAATGAAGGTCAGTTCCAGGTTCTGGTGCCGCTGCATAACGCCACCTTTGCGTTCCAGCCGGGCTGGCCCGCGCTGAAAAACCTGGATATCGAACTTAATTTCCTCAATGACGGCCTATGGATGAAGTCCGACAGCGTGGCGCTGGGCGGCGTGACGGCCAGCAACCTGACGGCCAACATTCCGGACTACTCAAAAGAGAAGCTGCTGATTGATGCCGACATCAACGGTCCGGGCAAAGCGGTGGGACCGTACTTTGAGGAGACGCCGCTGAAAGAGTCGCTGGCCGCGACGCTTCAGCAGCTGCAGCTTGATGGCGATGTGAATGCTCGCTTACATCTTGATATCCCGCTGGACGGCGAGATGACCACCGCCAAAGGCGACGTCCGTCTGAAGAACAACAGCCTGTTCATCAAACCCCTTGAGAGCACGCTGAAAAATCTCAGCGGGCAGTTCAGCTTTGAGAACGGTAACCTGAAGAGCGAGCCGCTTACCGGCCAGCTGGTTTAATCAGCCCGTGAATATCGACTTCACGACCACCGAGGGTGAAAAGGCGTATCAGGTGGCCGTCAATCTCGACGGCAACTGGCAGCCAGCGCGAATGGACGTCCTGCCGAAGCCGATTGAGGCGTCCGTGGAGGGCGCGGTCGCCTGGAAAGGTAAAGTGGCAATAGACCTGCCTTATCACGCGGGTGCGCAGTACAAGGTCGACATCACGGGCGATCTGAAAAACCTTCACAGCCAGCTGCCTGCGCCGCTGGATAAACAGGCCGGACAGCCGCTGCCGGTAAAGCTGAACGTGGATGGCAACCTGAACAGCTTCGCGCTGACCGGCAGCGCGGGCGGGACGAACCACTTCAACAGCCGCTGGCTGCTTAACCGCAAGCTCACCCTCGACAAAGCCATCTGGACGACGGATAGCCGCTCCACGCCACCGCTGCCGGAGCAGGCGGGCATTGAGCTGAATCTTCCGCCGATGGACGGTGCAGAGTGGCTGGCGCTGTTCCAGAAAGGCGTTGGGCAAAACGTCGATGAAACCGCCCAGTTCCCGCAAGCCATTACCGTACGCACGCCGTCGCTAATGCTCGGCGGGCAGCAGTGGAACAACCTGAGCATCGTCTCACAGCCTGGCGCTAACGGTACGAAGGTGGAAGCCCAGGGCAGAGAGATCAACGGTACGCTGACCATGCGCAATCACGCGCCGTGGCAGGCGGCGATCCGCTACCTCTACTACAACCCGGCAAGCGCCGCGAGCGGGAAAGACAAACCGGCTGCGACGTCGCCGCTGAGTCAAATCTCCCGCGTCGATTTTAGCGGCTGGCCCGATCTCCAGCTGCGCTGTGCAGAGTGCTGGCTGTGGGGGCAGAAATATGGCCGCATCGACGGTGATTTTGCCATCCATGGAAACACGCTTACGCTCTCGGGCGGCCTGGTTGATACCGGCTTCGGCCGCATGACGGCGGGCGGGGAATGGGTGAATAATCCGGGCGAGCAGCGGACGTCCCTCAAGGGCGACATTAAAGGCAACAAACTGGATGCAGCAGCCAATTTCTTTGGCATTAGCACGCCGCTGCGCGGTTCATCATTTGACGTTAATTACGATCTTCACTGGCGTGACGCACCGTGGAAGCCGGATGAGGCCTCGCTGAACGGCATTCTGAAAACCCACTTCGGCAAAGGTGAGATCGCCGACGTGAGCACGGGGCGCGCCGGGCAGATCCTGCGCCTCCTCAGCTTTGATGCGCTGCTGCGCAAGCTGCGCTTCGATTTCAGCGATACCTTCAGCGAAGGGTTCTACTACGATTCCATCCGCAGTACGGCGTGGATCAAGGACGGCGTTCTGCATACGGACGATACGCTGGTGGATGGCCTGGAAGCGGACATTGCCATGAAAGGCTCCGTTAACCTTGTGCGCCGCGAGCTGGATATGGAAGCCGTGGTGGCACCGGAAATTTCCGCGAGCGTGGGCGTTGCGGCGGCCTTTGTGGTGAACCCGATTGTCGGGGCGGCGGTGTTTGCCGCCAGCAAAGTGCTGGGGCCGCTGTGGAGCAAGGTCTCCATTCTGCGCTACCGCATTACCGGTCCGATCGATAAACCGCAGATTAACGAGGTGCTGCGCCAGCCGCGCAAAGATGCACAGCAATGATTTGACGTGGGCAGGTAATTGCCTCACTCTCAATAAATACGATCTTTATACCGCCACGGGCGGCAACGAACGAGTAGCAATACGATGAGTCTGAACCTGGTAAGTGAACATTTGCTCGCAGCGAACGGCCTGAGCCATCAGGACCTGTTCTCCATTCTTGGTCAACTGACCGAACGCCGTCTCGACTACGGCGACCTTTATTTCCAGTCGAGCTATCACGAATCCTGGGTTTTAGAAGACAGCATCATCAAAGATGGCTCCTACAACATCGACCAGGGCGTCGGCGTCCGTGCCGTCAGCGGCGAGAAAACCGGTTTTGCCTATGCCGATCAGATTAGCCTCACCGCACTTGAGCAGAGCGCGCAGGCCGCGCGTACCATTGTGCGTGATACCGGCGATGGTCGCGTGAAAACCCTGGGAGAAGTGCAGCACTCTGCGCTCTATACCAGCATCGATCCTCTGCAGAGCATGAGCCGTGAAGAGAAGCTGGATATCCTGCGTCGCGTGGACAAAGTCGCCCGCGCGGCGGACAAACGCGTGCAGGAAGTCTCTGCCAGCCTGAGCGGTGTGTATGAACTGATTCTGGTGGCGGCAACCGACGGCACCCTGGCGGCTGATGTCCGTCCGCTGGTGCGTCTCTCCATCAGCGTGCAGGTCGATGAGGACGGCAAACGCGAGCGCGGCTCAAGCGGTGGCGGCGGTCGTTTTGGCTATGACTGGTTCCTGGGCGACGTTGACGGTGAAGCGCGCGCTGACGCGTGGGCAAAAGAAGCCGTGCGTATGGCGCTGGTGAATCTGAATGCCGTCGCGGCACCGGCGGGGTCATTCCCGGTGGTGCTGGGTGCCGGCTGGCCGGGTGTGCTACTTCACGAGGCGGTGGGCCACGGTCTGGAAGGCGATTTTAACCGTCGCGGGACGTCCGTGTTCAGCGGTCAGATAGGGCAACTTGTCTCCTCTGAGCTGTGCACCGTGGTGGATGACGGCACCATGCTTGACCGTCGTGGCTCGGTGGCTATCGACGATGAAGGTACACCAGGTCAGTACAATGTGCTGATTGAAAACGGCGTGCTGAAAGGCTACATGCAGGACAAACTCAACGCGCGCCTGATGGGTGTTGCGCCGACGGGCAACGGACGCCGTGAATCTTACGCGCATCTGCCGATGCCGCGCATGACCAACACTTACATGCTGCCGGGCAAATCCACGCCGCAGGAGATTATCGAATCCGTTGATTACGGTATCTTTGCGCCAAACTTTGGCGGCGGCCAGGTGGACATCACCTCCGGTAAGTTTGTCTTCTCTACCTCAGAAGCGTACCTGATTGAGAAGGGCAAAGTGACCAAAGCGGTGAAAGGAGCGACGCTGATTGGCTCCGGTATTGAAGCCATGCAGCAGATCTCGATGGTCGGTAACGATCTGAAGCTGGATAACGGCGTGGGCGTCTGCGGTAAAGAGGGCCAGAGCCTGCCGGTTGGCGTGGGCCAGCCAACGCTGAAAGTGGACAACCTGACGGTAGGCGGCACGGCTTAATCGTTAAAATCCTCTCCCTGCGGGGAGAGGATTATCCGCTCAGGCACTGCGCCCCTCGCATCCCCTGAAACACCTCCCCCACGTCCACAAAATACTCCGTCAGATAGTTAATACAGACCTGCACTTTCAGCGGGAGCTTATCTTTTTCGGTATACAGGGCGTACACCGGACGCGGATCGGACTGGTAGCGCGGGAGGAGGATCTCCAGCACGCCGCTGTTGATCTCGTTGATCACCCACATCAGCGGCACGTAGGCGATCCCGGCGCCGGCCACCAGCCAGCGCGAAATGGTCATCGGATCGTTGGTGACAAACCGTCCCTCCGGCAGCAGTCGGGTGGAGATCCCTTCCGGGGCAATCAGCTCAAATTCATTGTCGGGCCGCACGCTGTACTCCAGCCACGAGTGGTTGGTGAGGTCGGCGGGTTTCTCCGGCACGCCGTACTGGGCCAGATAGCTTTTCGAAGCGCAGACCACCATCGGCATGCTGCCCAGCCGACGCGAGAACAGGCTGGAATCCTGCAGTGCGCCGACGCGGATCACCACGTCCAGCCCGTCGGCAATCAGATCCGGCGCCGGGATACCCGTCACCAGATTAACGGTAAGCCCGGGATACTCTTTCAGCATATCCGCCGTCATGGCAGCGAGAACATTTTGTGCCATAGTTGAAGAACAACCGATGCGCAGCGTGCCGATGGGGGTGTTGTTGAAGGCGTAGAGCTGTTCGTGAACATCCTGCACTTCAAGCAGCATGCGGCGACAGCCCTGATAGTAAATTTTGCCCGCTTCCGTCAGCCCAATGCTGCGGGTACTGCGGTTGAGCAGCTTGACCTGAAGCTCATCTTCCAGTTTAGACACCGTCTGGCTGATGGATGAGACGCTCATCTGAAGCTGGCGGGCAGCGGCGGTAAAGGAGCCCAGTTCAACCACTTTGGCGAAGACCGACATGCGTTTTAAACGTTCCATTGTTCACTCTGGCTTAAAAGTGATTTAGATCACATATTATAGATAACAGCATAACAGTTACGTTAATATATTATTTATTACATAACGGCTGCGCCATTCTCGCCCGGCGTTTCTTGCTCTTCCTGCGGTGGCGTGCGCTAAAAAATTCTGAAGCCTGCACTCTCTCTAATCAAGGTCAACATGAGTCTGTTTCCCGTTATCGTGGTGTTCGGTTTGTCGTTCCCACCGATATTTTTCGAGCTGCTTTTATCACTGGCGATCTTCTGGCTGGTGCGCAAGGTGCTGGTCCCTACCGGGATCTACGATTTCGTCTGGCACCCTGCATTGTTCAATACCGCGCTGTATTGCTGCCTGTTTTACCTGATATCGCGCATGTTTGTCTGAGGTTGATGTGAAAACGCTAACAAGAAAAATCTCCCGCACTGCCATCACCATGGCGCTGGTTATCCTCGCCTTCATCGCTATTTTCCGCGCCTGGGTCTATTACACCGAATCACCGTGGACGCGTGATGCACGCTTCAGCGCCGATGTGGTGGCAATAGCCCCTGACGTGGCCGGTCTTATCACGGCGGTCAACGTCCACGATAACCAGCTGGTGAAGAAAGATCAGATCCTGTTCACCATCGACCAGCCTCGTTACCAGAAAGCGCTGGAAGAGGCGGAAGCGGACGTGGCCTATTACCAGGCGCTGGCTGCGGAGAAACGCCGCGAAGCTGGCCGCCGTAACCAGCTTGGCGTTCAGGCAATGTCCCGTGAAGAGATTGATCAGTCCAACAACGTGCTGCAAACCGTGCTGCACCAGCTGGCGAAAGCACAAGCAACGCGCGATCTGGCGAAGCTCGATCTGGAGCGTACCGTGATCCGCGCACCGTCTGATGGCTGGGTGACCAACCTTAACGTCTATGCCGGGGAATTTATTACCCGTGGCTCAACCGCCGTGGCGCTGGTGAAACAGAACTCCTTCTACGTACTCGCCTATATGGAAGAGACCAAGCTGGAAGGCGTACGTCCGGGCTACCGGGCAGAAATCACGCCGCTGGGCAGCAACCGCGTCTTTAAAGGCACCGTCGACAGCGTCGCCGCGGGGGTGACCAACTCCAGCAGCTCGAACGATGGCAAAGGGATGGCAACGGTGGATTCCAATCTGGAGTGGGTGCGTCTGGCCCAGCGCGTGCCGGTCCGTATCCACCTGGACGAACAGCAGGGAAATCTGTGGCCTGCGGGTACCACGGCGACGGTGGTGATTACCGGTGAAAAAGATCGGGATGCCAGCCAGGACTCGTTCTTCCGTAAAATCGCCCACCGCCTGCGCGAGTTTGGTTAATCGCTATGGGCATCTTTTCCATCGCCAGCCAGCACATTCGCTTCGCCGTGAAGCTGGCGTGTGCCATTGTGCTGGCGCTGTTTGTCGGCTTTCACTTCCAGCTTGAAACCCCTCGCTGGGCGGTGCTGACGGCTGCGATTGTCGCGGCGGGCCCGGCCTTTGCCGCGGGTGGGGAACCCTATTCAGGCGCGATCCGCTATCGCGGGATGCTGCGTATCATCGGGACGTTTATCGGCTGTTTCGCGGCGCTGACCATTATTATTCTGATGATCCGCACGCCGCTGCTGATGCTGATGGTGTGCTGTATCTGGGCGGGCTTTTGCACCTGGATCTCGTCTCTGGTGAAAGTGGAGAACTCCTACGCCTGGGGGCTGGCGGGCTATACCGCGCTGATTATTGTCATCACCATTCAGTCCGAGCCGCTGCTGGCTCCGCAGTTTGCGGTGGAGCGGTGCAGCGAAATTGTCATTGGTATCGTCAGTGCGATTGTCGCGGACCTGCTGTTCTCCCCGCGCTCCATCAAGCAGGAAGTCGACCGTGAGCTTGACGCGCTGATTGTCGCTCAGTACCAGCTGATGCAGCTCTGCATCAAGCACGGCGACAGCGAAGAGGTGGATAAAGCCTGGAGCGGGCTGGTTCGCCGCACGCAGGCGCTGGAAGGGATGCGCAGCAACCTCAATATGGAGTCCTCGCGCTGGGCCCGCGCTAACCGTCGTCTGAAAGCCCTCAACACGGTCTCGTTAACGCTGATTACCCAGGCATGTGAAACCTATCTGATTCAGAACACGCGCCCGGAAGCGGTCACCGATACCTTCCGCGAACTGTTCGCCGAGCCGGTGGAAACGGTGCAGGACGTGCATAAGCAGCTGAAGCGCATGCGCCGGGTGATCGCCTGGACCGGGGAGCGCGACACGCCGGTAACCATCTACACCTGGGTCGGCGCCGCGACGCGCTACCTGCTGCTGAAACGCGGCGTGATCGGAAATACCAAAATCAGCGCGGCGGAAGAAGAGGTGCTGCAGGGCGAAGTGGTGATCAAGGCGGAATCCGCCGAGCGCCATCACGCGATGGTTAACTTCTGGCGTACGACGCTCGCCTGTATGCTCGGCACGCTGTTCTGGCTGTGGACGGGCTGGACGTCCGGCAGCGGCGCGATGGTGATGATTGCCGTCGTGACCGCACTGGCGATGCGTCTGCCTAATCCGCGTATGGTCGCCATCGATTTCTTGTACGGCACCATTGCCGCCCTGCCGATAGGCGCGCTCTACTTTCTGGTCATCATCCCGTCGACGCAGCAGAGCATGCTGCTGCTCTGTATTAGCCTGGCGGTAATGGCGTTCTTTATCGGCATTGAAGTGCAAAAGCGACGTCTGGGATCGCTGGGGGCGCTGGCGAGTACGATTAACATCATCGTGCTCGATAACCCGATGACCTTCCATTTCAGCCAGTTCCTCGACAGCGCGTTAGGTCAGCTGGTGGGCTGTTTCCTGGCAATGATGGTGATTCTGCTGGTGCGGGATAACTCGCAGGCAAGAACGGGCCGCGTGCTGTTGAACCAGTTTGTGTCGGCCGCCGTGTCGTCGATGACAACCAATACCGCGCGCCGTAAAGAGAACCATCTGCCCGCGCTCTACCAGCAGCTGTTTTTACTGCTGAACAAATTTCCGGGCGATATCGCGAAGTTCCGCCTGGCGTTAACCATGATCATTGCGCACCAGCGTCTGCGTAACGCGCCGGTGCCGATCAACGACGATCTGTCGGCCTGGCACCGCCAGTTACGTCGTACCGCTGACGACACGTGCTTTCCGCCAGCAGCGATGACAAACGACGTCGCTACTTTACGCAACTGCTTGAAGAGCTGGATATCTACCAGGAGAAGCTGCAAGCACCTGGGAAGCGCCGCCACAGGTGACCGAGCCGGTAGCAGCGATTAACCGGGATGCTTCACAAATATCAGCATGCGCTGACCAGCAACTAAACAGAGAACCGACGCCAAAAAGCGTCGGTTTTTTTATGGCTATACTTATTGCAGCACGTGCTTACATTTCAGAACGGGAGAACACATGACGACGCAGGCGCTTCAGGACCACATCCTTTTTCAGACCGGCTATCTGGTCAACGGAATCTGGAAAACGCTGGACACGACCTTTGATGTGCTGAACCCCGCAACCGGTGAAGTCATCGCGAAAGTCGCCAAAGCGGGTAAAGCACAAACCGAAGATGCTATCGCAGCGGCCACCCAAGCCTTCCCGGCCTGGCGTGCCAAAACCGCGAAAGAGCGCTCGGCGATTCTCTATCGCTGGTACGAACTGATCATTGAGAATAAAAGCTGGCTCGGGCGGTTAATGACCACCGAGCAGGGCAAAGCCCCTGAAAGAGGCCGAGGGCGAAGTCGAGTACGCCGCCAGCTTTATCCAGTGGTTTGCCGAAGAGGCCAAACGCGCGAACGGTGAAATTATTCCGCCGATCAAACCCGGCTCGCGCATTCTGGCGACCCGTGAACCCATTGGCGTGGTCGCGGCGATAACGCCGTGGAACTTCCCGATGGCCATGCTCACCCGCAAGTTGGGGCCGGCGCTGGCGGCAGGGTGTACCGGGGTGATCAAACCGGCCAACAACACGCCGCTCAGCGCCTTTGCGCTGCTTACGCTGGCAAAACAGGCCGGCGTGCCCGACGGTGTGCTCAACGCCGTGGCCGGGAATACGCATGAAATCAGCGATGCGATTATGGCCAGCCGCGACGTGCGTAAAATCTCCTTCACCGGTTCGACCTCCGTCGGCAAAACGCTGGTGCGTAACGCCGCCGAAACCATGAAAAAAGTCTCGATGGAGCTGGGGGGCAATGCCCCGTATATCGTTTTTGAGGATGCAGACATCGACGCAGCGGTGAAGGGGGCGATTGCCAACAAGTTCCGCAATGCCGGGCAGGTCTGCGTCAGCGTGAACCGTTTTTATATTCAGGAAACCGTCTACGACAAGTTTGTGAATAAACTTGCCGATGCGGTGAAGGCGCTGAAGGTGGGGAATGGTCTTGACGAGGGCGTGGTTGTCGGGCCGCTGATTGAACCTGCTGCGGTCGACAAGGTGCGTGAGCATGTCGACGATGCCGTCGCCCGGGGGGCAACCGTACTGGCAGGGGGTAAGCCCCATCCGCTTGGCGGGAATTTCTGGATGCCAACCGTGCTGGGCGACTGCCATGAAGGCATGAAGCTGGCAGAAGAAGAGACGTTTGGCCCGGTTGCGGCATGTTTCCGTTTCACCTCGGAAGATGAAGTCATCCAGCGCGCCAACAACACGCCCTATGGGCTGGCGGCTTACTTCTATACCCAGAATCTTTCACGGGTTTTCCGCGTTTCGCAGGCCATCGAGAGTGGGATGATCGGCATTAACGAGTGCGCCGTCTCCACGGAACTGGGGCCCTTTGGCGGCGTAAAAGAGTCAGGTCTGGGTCGTGAGGGCTCCGTGCTGGGGCTGGAAGAGTATCTGGAAGTGAAAACCCTGCATATCGGGGGATTATAATAGACAGGGCGGCATCTGCCGCTCGCCTGGACTGGGTGGCTGGCAATGAAAACCTATACTTTTGATTTTGACGAGATCGACAGTCAGGAAGACTTCTACCGCGAATTTATCCGGGGGTTTGATCTTGAACGGGAAAGCGTGACGAATCTGGATACGCTGTGGGACGTGGTGACCGGGAGTCTGTGCTGCCGCTACCGCTGGAAATTGAGTTCATCCATTTGCCCGATAAGCTGCGCAGACGTTTTGGCGCACTGATATTGCTGTTCGATGAAGCGGAAGAAGAGCTGGAAGGGCAGCTGCGTTTTAACGCGCGGCACTTAAAGGCAAAAAAAGCCCCTGACCATGAGGCCAGGGGCAAGTCGTATGATGAGATACGACGAGGGTTTATTTATACAGTTCTGCCGTTGCATGCCAGTGGTCACCCTGATTCAGTTCGGTGACGCGATAGCTGCTGGCGCCCGCTTTTTCAGCTTTGGCAGCCAGTTCGTGACGGATATCCATCGGTAGAGCCGGTAACCGGTGACACGGAGATGCTGCCCATAGGCTGCAGATTTTGTGCCTGGTCGGCATTCACCTGCTGTACGGCTGCGCTTGCGCCGAAAGAGAGAACGGATGCCAGACCGAGGGTTGCGATGATCAATTTGGTTTTCATAGTCTTTACTCCTGAATAGGGTTTTTGCTCAACGGCGAGAAGGGTTGAACCGCTATTTTTATGCCTGGTGCCGTTGAGTTGAGATTTACGTTTTCAGTTATTGCTAAAACTTATTTGTACAGCTCAGCGGTGGCGTGCCAGTGGTCACCGGAACGCGCTTCGATGATGCGATAGGATGACGCACCCTGTTCTTCCGCTTTTTTGTTCAGCATCTCACGCATGTCCATTGGCGATGTGCCGACCGCGCCGACAGAAACCGTACCGATGGCCTGGCGTGATTGCGCCTGGTCAGCATTGATAGAGTCAGCCGCGAAAGCACCGAATGACAGGACAGACAGGACGCTCAGCGCCGCTACAGTTGATTTGATTTTCATGATTCTTACCTCGTCGAATTTTTTAGTGGGGTCTTGTTTCGTGACCCTCATCACAAAATCAAGTATACACTAATAACGGAAAAAATTAATACCAGACTAATGGTTTCTATTGTTATTACGTGTTAACCACTCTGTTTTTTATAACCAATTTGCATAATATTGGGTGTTTTTTGCGCATTTGTGTTGGCTATATCTAAGAAAATCATATGGATATCAGCTTTTGATTTTTTGTGCGATTTTTTGATTTAGCATTCACCAGATGAATGTTAATGGGCGGTAAAAAGCACTATTTGTTAAAGTCAGGGGCAGTGGAAAAGAGGGGGAAACGGCGTGGGGGCAGAACGATCCCCGCAGCGGCGCTACGGGGAAAGGGGATTAGAGTTCCTGTTCGAACAGAACCAGAATCGCTTCGTGGAGATCTTTCACGGAGAAACCGCTAGCCGGTGTGGTAAAGATGGTGTCATCGCCGGCGATAGTCCCGAGGATACCCTCCGTTTTACCCAGCGAGTCCAGCATGCGGGCAATCAGCTGCGCGGCACCCGGGCTTGTGTGGATCACCACGACGGCGTCGTTATGATCGATATCCAGAACCAGATTCTTGAGCGGGCTGGAGGTGGTCGGCACGCCAAGTTCTGCCGGCAGGCAATAGACCATCTCCATCTTGGCGTTACGGGTACGCACCGCGCCAAATTTCGTTAACATGCGGGAGACTTTCGACTGATTGATGTTATCGAAGCCTTGTTCCTGCAGCGCCTGAACAATTTCTCCCTGAGAACTGAATTTCTCTTCTTTAAGTAGCGCTTTAAACGCCTTGACTAATTCTTCTTGCTTAGACGAGCTTCGCATAAGTCACCCGGAATATGACGATAGAAACAACATTATTATGCATGTGGATGAATTTTTATGCAAATTATCTACTCAGCGCCAGGCTGAAATAATGTTATGAAAGGGAGTGATTTTATCAGAATTCGTTATCAGAAAACATGCCTGGGTCACGCCGCGCAAATAAGCTTAAAAGTAAATTAAATGTTATCAAAATGATGTTGTTTTGGTGGCGGGGCAGGGTGTATTGTAACCACCTCTTAATGCGTTGCCCTCTGTCGTCAGATAGTTTTCTGGTGAGAGATAAAGTCGCGTGACCTCAAATTCTTTAGCTACGAAAATTGTAATTATTTACTTGCTGAATTATGGTCGCCGCAACGGATTTACAGATACTTAAGTTAACCATAATAAGGAGTTTAGGATGAAAGTCGCAGTCCTCGGCGCTGCTGGTGGTATCGGCCAGGCGCTTGCCCTACTACTGAAAACCCAACTGCCTTCAGGCTCAGAACTCTCCCTGTACGATATTGCTCCGGTAACCCCAGGTGTGGCGGTTGACCTGAGCCACATCCCAACTGCTGTAAAAATCAAAGGCTTCTCCGGTGAAGATGCGCGTCCTGCACTGCAGGGTGCCGACGTGGTGCTGATTTCTGCAGGCGTGGCGCGTAAGCCAGGCATGGATCGTTCAGACCTGTTCAACGTCAACGCGGGCATCGTGAAAAACCTGGTGCAGCAGATTGCCGAAATCTGCCCGAAAGCGTGCATCGGTATCATCACTAACCCGGTGAACACCACCGTTGCTATCGCGGCAGAAGTGCTGAAGAAAGCGGGTGTTTACGACAAAAACAAACTGTTCGGCGTAACCACGCTGGATATCATCCGCTCCAACACCTTTGTTGCTGAGCTGAAAGGCAAACAGCCAACAGAAGTGGAAGTGCCGGTCATCGGCGGTCACTCTGGCGTGACCATTCTGCCTCTGCTGTCGCAGATCCCAGGCGTGAGCTTCACCGAGCAGGAAGTGGCTGACCTGACCAAACGCATCCAGAACGCGGGCACCGAAGTGGTGGAAGCGAAGGCGGGTGGCGGTTCTGCAACCCTGTCTATGGGCCAGGCGGCTGCGCGTTTTGGTCTGTCACTGGTTCGCGCGCTGCAGGGCGAGAAAGGCGTTGTTGAATGCGCCTACGTTGAAGGCGATGGCGAACATGCTCGCTTCTTCTCTCAGCCGCTGCTGCTGGGTAAAAACGGTATCGAAGAGCGTAAATCCATTGGCAAGCTGAGCGCGTTTGAACAACACGCGATGGAAGGCATGCTGGATACGCTGAAGAAAGATATCACCCTGGGCGAAGAGTTCGTTAACAAGTAAAAAACGTGTTATCGCCGCCATAAAAAAACCGGAGCTTATCGCTCCGGTTTTTTTATGGCTGTCAGTTAGTTGCCGGGTATTCCTGAATGGTGACTTGCAGCGTCAGTTTCTTATCGTTGCGCATGACTTCAACAGGGATGATAGAACCCGGGCGAATTTCTGCCACCTGGTCCATCGTCTCCAGCGCAGAAACCGCTGGCGTGCCGTTGACCGACACAATGACGTCATTGACCTGAATCCCCGCGTTGGCCGCCGGACCACCTGGCGCCACCTCGTTAACCACGATGCCCTGAATCTGATCGATACCGCCGCCCTGGGTATGCATCGGCGCAATTTCGCGCCCGCCGATACCGATATAGCCGCGGATCACGCGTCCGTCGCGGATCAGTTTATCCATAATTTTGGTCGCCAGCTGGAACGGAATGGCAAAGCCGATCCCTTCCGGCGTCTCACCGTCGTTACTCTTATCGAACGACAGGGTGTTGATTCCCATCAGTTCGCCCAGCGAGTTGACCAGCGCACCGCCGGAGTTACCGTGGTTGATGGAGGCATCGGTTTGCAGGAAGTTCTGCCGCCCGGAGGGGTTCAGACCAATACGGCCGGTCGCGCTGATGATCCCCTGAGTGATGGTCTGGCCCAGGTTGTAAGGGTTACCAATCGCCAGGACGACGTCGCCTATATGCGGGGTTCGTTTACGGTTGATCGGGATGACCGGCAAACCGCCCGTGGCGTTAATCTTCAGGACGGCGAGGTCGGTCAGGCTGTCAGAGCCAACGAGTAATGCCTCAAACACGCGGCCATCCTGCAGGGCGACGATGATCTGGTCGGCATCGTTTATCACGTGCTTGTTGGTAATAATGTAGCCGCGCTCGTCCATGATCACGCCGGAGCCGAGGGTGCGGATCTCCAGCTGGTTGTGGGCTGAGGTATTCAGGCCACGGTTATAGACGTTAACCACGGCAGGTGCGGCACGGCGGACGGCCTGGTTATAGGTGGCCGGCGTTTCATCCGTGCTATCGAACTGGGGAGCCGACAGTTTATTGAACTGACGTAAAGACGGCAGCGCCAGCAGCAGCAGGCCAGCGACAATCAAACCGATGACAATAGAACGTAAGAGCTTTAAAAGCATGATGCGCGTGTCGTTAAAAAAGGAACGATTTGCAGCATAACATGAGTTATCCGGACATCACACGCAGCGGTGATGTCCGGGTCGCAAATGCTTAGCGCAACAGAATATAGATGGACTCATTGCCGCGCATGACCTGCAGGGCAATAACCGCCGGTTTACTTTCCAGCACCTTGCGCAGTTCGGCAATGGACTGCACGCGATTGCGGTTGACGCCAATGATCACATCATCCTGATGCAATCCGGCCTGAGCGGCAGGGCTGCTCTTTTCGACGGTGTCGATGCGAATGCCTTTCGTACCGTCCTTCAGCTGTCCATCGCTCAGCGTCGCACCCTGCAGCGCCGGGGCGATCAGCTCCGCACTGGCAGAGGAAGAGGTGCTCTTATCCAGCGTCACTTCAACGTCCAGCGGCTTACCGTCACGGATCAGGCCCAGCTTCACTTTGGCGCCGGGTTCCGTGGTGGCAATCCGCGAACGCAGTTCGGCAAAGCTGTTCAGCGGCTTGTCGTTCAGGCTGACGATCACATCACCCGATTTGATACCTGCTTTTGCCGAGCCGGAGTTAGGCAGCACTTCACTGACAAACGCCCCGCGCTGGACGTTGATGTTGAACGCTTTGGCGATATCCGCGCTCATCTCCATGCCTTTAATGCCCAGCAGCCCGCGTTTGATTTCACCGAACTGGATGAGCTGCTGTGCGAGGGTTTTGGCCATATTGCTGGGAATCGCAAAACCGATCCCGATGCTGCCGCCGCCCGGGGCCAGAATCGCCGTGTTAATCCCAATCAGCTCGCCGTTAAGGTTGAGCAACGCCCCGCCGGAGTTCCCACGGTTGATTGAGGCATCGGTCTGGATAAAGTTTTCCAGCCCTTCCAGATTGAGGCCGCTGCGGCCCAGCGCGGAGACGATCCCGGAGGTGGCGGTTTGCCCAAAGCCAAACGGGTTGCCTACGGCGACGGCAAAGTCGCCGACGCGCAGTTTGTCGGAGTCGGCGATGGCAATCTGGGTCAGGTTGCTGGGGTTCTGCACCTGCAGCAGCGCGATGTCGCTCTGGTCATCGCCGCCGATCAGTTTGGCATCAAATTCGCGGCCATCGTTCAGCTGGACGCTGATTTTATCGGCCTGGCTGATGACGTGATTGTTGGTGAGAATATAGCCTTTTGACGCATCAATAATGACGCCAGAGCCCAGGCCTTCAAAAGGCTGCGCCTGCTGGTCGGGAGACTCATCGCCGAAATATTTTTTCAGTTCTTCAGGGACGCGTTGGCTTTGTACCGCGGTGCCCTCAACCTGAACGCTGACGACCGCAGGCAACACTTTTTCCAGCATGGGTGCAAGGCTTGGAATGGCCGCCTGGCCAGGCACCTGGGAGGGAATGGCGGCAAATACAGGAACGGACGCCGAGAGAGATAACCCGACACTTAACGCGATAGCGCTCAACAGCTGGTTTTTTTTCTTCATCGATGTTGACTCTCGTAACCTGGAATAAAGGAAAAACGGCCCCAAAAACACGTTGATGTTATTGAATTTTAAACCGCTGAACAATGAGGTGTTTAACTAAATGATAGCTGGGGTCATCAAGAAAGGACGGGCACAATCGCTGCGCCCGTAAAATAAATTCAGGTTGTGCGATTAATCGCGTTTTACACCGCCACGCAGCAGGCCGGACGCGCCGTCTGAATAGTCGCGAGGCATCTGAACGGGCGCCTGATCGTTACCGGCCTCAGAGTCTGCCAGACGGTTGCGGAACGGGTTGGTTTCCGCCGTCATTTCCGGCAGCAGGCTGCTGGAGCTTTTTGCCATATGCTGATACAGCTGGCGATAGTCGGTCGCCATGTTGTCCAGCAGCTCGGCGCTACGGGCAAAATGGCTGACCAGCTCTTCGCGATACTCTTCCAGCTCGGCTTTGTTCTTTTCCAGTTCGTACTGCAGGGCCTGCTGCTGACGCAATTTGCGATTACCGAAACGCATGGCCACAGCACCAATGACGATGCCGACGACTAAACCGATTAGCGCATATTCCCAGGTCATGAACTTCTCCCGTTGTCTTGTTGTTCCGTAGGGTGTTGGCTCGGCTCCTGCCTGTGCCTGATAATGCCACTATAACCGCTTCTGCTGTAGAAGTGGAATCCTGACGTATCATCGCGTAGTGTAGAACGGCCTTTTTTTCGTCAGTCACCCTGCTGGGGAGCGATTAATTGAAGGAATAACAATAAGATTATGCAAAACCTGTCCCCTGCATCGCGATATCAACTGGCCCTCAACGAGGGCACCCATCAGCCGGATGACGTTCAACGTGAGGCGGTAAACCGTCTGGAGATGATTTATCAGGAACTCACGGCCAAACCCGCAGCGACCGAACAGCTGCACCGAACAGAACGGCGGCTTTGCTGGCGAAGTTCGGCAAACTGCTGGGAAAACGTGAACCGCGTGAAAGCGCGCCGGTGCGCGGTCTTTATATGTGGGGCGGGGTCGGTCGCGGCAAAACCTGGCTGATGGACATGTTCTATCAGAGCCTGCCGGGCGAGCGTAAACAGCGTCTGCACTTCCACCGCTTTATGCTGCGGGTGCATGAAGAGCTGACTGCACTGCAGGGAAAAAGCGATCCGCTGGAGATTGTGGCCGACCGGTTCAAGGCGGAAACCGATGTGCTCTGCTTCGATGAATTTTTCGTGTCTGACATCACCGACGCCATGCTGCTGGGCGGCCTGATGAAGGCGCTGTTTGCCCGCGGGATCACGCTGGTGGCCACGTCGAATATCCCGCCGGACGAGCTGTACCGCAACGGCCTGCAGCGGGCGCGCTTCCTGCCCGCCATCGATGCCATCAAGCAGTACTGCGACGTGATGAATGTCGATGCCGGTGTCGATTATCGTCTGCGCACGTTAACCCAGGCGCACCTGTGGCTGACGCCGCTGAATGCAGAGACCACCCGCGAGATGGATACGCTGTGGCTGGCGCTGGCGGGCGCAAAACGCGAGCACGCGCCGGAGCTTGAGATTAACCATCGTCCGCTGCCTACGCTCGGCGTTGAAAACCAAACGCTGGCGGTCTCCTTTACCACGCTCTGCGTCGATGCCCGCAGCCAGCACGACTACATTGCGCTTTCGCGGCTGTTCCACACCGTGATGGTGCTGGATGTGCCGGTGATGACGCGGCTGATGGAGAGCGAAGCGCGGCGCTTCATTGCGCTGGTGGACGAGTTTTATGAGCGCCACGTCAAGCTGGTGGTCAGCGCCGAGGCGCCGTTATATGAGATCTACCAGGGCGAGCGGCTGAAGTTTGAGTTCCAGCGCTGCCTGTCGCGCCTGCAGGAGATGCAGAGCGAAGAATACCTCAAGCTGGAGCATATGCCATAATCGGTAAATGCCACCCTCTCCCACCGGGAAAGGGATTCGCCTTGCACAAAAGCCGCGC
>JBCNNT010000016.1:0-155873 GCA_039594245.1 Enterobacter sp. | reverse complement strand
ACGCGGGTTATCCACAATAATCAATCGCATATTCTGCGTCTTTTTCAACATTTCCAGAATCCCCTCACCACAAAGCCATCAAAATCTGGTAAACTATCATCCAATTTTCTGCCCAAATATCGGGGAATGCTCATTTTTTGTTCGCTTCCTGAACGAATGTGTCAGTACTCTGGGCGGGGAGATAACACACATCTGGCCGGTCCCGTTGGGCTGGTAGCAGTAAAAATTCTGAATATACCTGGAGGTTTTCATGGCTGTCGCTGCCAACAAACGTTCGGTAATGACGCTGTTTTCTGGTCCTACCGACATTTATAGCCATCAGGTTCGTATCGTGCTGGCCGAGAAAGGTGTCAGCTTCGAGATCGAGCATGTGGAAAAGGATAACCCGCCTCAGGATCTGATCGATCTCAACCCGAACCAAAGCGTACCGACGCTGGTGGATCGCGAACTGACCCTGTGGGAATCCCGCATCATTATGGAATATCTGGATGAGCGTTTCCCGCATCCGCCGCTGATGCCTGTTTACCCGGTTGCGCGTGGTGAAAGCCGCCTGTACATGCAGCGCATCGAAAAGGACTGGTATTCGCTGATGAACATGATCCAGAACAACAGCGGCGCACAGGCCGACGCCGCCCGTAAGCAACTGCGTGAAGAGCTGCTGGCAATCGCCCCGGTGTTCGGCCAGAAGCCGTTCTTCCTGAGCGATGAGTTCAGCCTGGTGGACTGCTACCTGGCACCGCTGCTGTGGCGTCTGCCGCCCCTGGGCGTAGAGTTGAGCGGTGCTGGCGCGAAAGAGCTGAAAGGCTACATGACTCGCGTATTTGAACGCGACTCTTTCCTGGCTTCTTTGACTGAAGCCGAACGTGAAATGCGCCTCGGCCGGGGCTAACTGACATGGGAAATGTCACAACTGACCCCACGCCGTCCGTATCTGCTGCGGGCCTTCTATGAATGGCTGCTGGATAACCAGCTCACGCCGCACCTGGTTGTGGATGTGACGTTGCCGGGCGTGTTCGGGTGCCGATGGAGTACGCGCGTGACGGACAGATCGTGCTGAACATCGCGCCGCGCGCGGTGGGCAACCTGGAACTGGCGAACGATGAGGTGCGCTTCAACGCGCGCTTCGGCGGCGTGCCGCGTCAGGTTTCGGTGCCGATGGCCGCCGTGCTGGCTATCTACGCCCGTGAAAACGGCGCGGGTACCATGTTCGAACCGGAAGCGGCCTACGATGAAGACGTTGCCAGGCTGAATGATGACAACGAAACTGATGAGCGCAGGAAAGCGAGACGGTGATGTCGGTTATCGACGGCGATAAACCCGATCATGACGACGACAATGACCCTGATGACGATCCGCCTCCGCGAGGTGGTCGCCCGTCGCTGCGCGTAGTGAAGTAATCAAACAGGGCCGAATGGCCCTGTTTTCCTGCGCCGCCGCCGGCCCCGCCGGTTTACACTTCCAGGTAGTTCAGGATGCCGTCAGCCGCCTTGCGGCCTTCGGCAATCGCCGTCACCACCAGGTCGGAACCGCGAACGATGTCGCCACCGGCGAAGATTTTCGGGTTGCTGGTCTGGAACGCGTTATCGCTGCCTTCCGGCGCAATAACGCGGCCCTGTGAATCCAGCTCAACGCTGTGCTTCGCCAGCCACTCCATGCTGTGAGGACGGAAACCGAACGCCATCACCACGGCATCGGCCGGGATCACGTGTTCAGAACCCGGGACGATCTCCGCGCGACGACGGCCTTTCGCATCCGGTGCGCCCATCTCGGTGCGCGCCATCTTCACGCCGCTCACTTTGCCGTTGGCATTCACTTCGATGCCCAGCGGCTGGATGTTGAACTGGAACTCCACGCCCTCTTCACGCGCGTTTTTCACTTCGCGCTTGGAACCCGGCATGTTCTCTTCGTCACGACGGTAGGCGCAGATCACGTGCGTCGCGCCCTGGCGAATGGAGGTACGCACGCAGTCCATCGCGGTATCACCGCCGCCCAGCACCACCACGCGTTTGCCTTCCATGCTGACGAACGGCTCATCGGCGGTTTCGCCGTAGCCCATGATCTGCTTGGTGTTGGCAATCAGGAACGGCAGCGCGTCGTACACGCCCGGCGCGTCTTCGTTCTCCAGACCGCCGCGCATGGACTGATAGGTGCCCACGCCGAGGAACACGGCGTCGTAATCCTTCAGCAGGTCGTCGAGCTGCACGTCGCGGCCCACTTCCACGTTCAGTTTGAACTCAATGCCCATGCCGGTGAAGATTTCGCGGCGACGGGTCATGACCTCTTTTTCCAGCTTGAAGGCCGGGATACCGAAGGTCAGCAGGCCGCCGATCTCCGGATGACGGTCAAAGACCACCGCCTTCACGCCGTTGCGGGTCAGCACGTCCGCACAGGCCAGGCCCGCCGGGCCCGCGCCGATGATCGCCACGCGCTTGTCGGTTTGCTTCACGCCGGTCATGTCCGGACGCCAGCCCATCTCAAACGCTTTATCGTTGATGTAGCGCTCGATGTTGCCGATGGTCACCGCGCCGAACTCGTCGTTCAGCGTACAGGAACCTTCGCACAGACGGTCCTGAGGACACACGCGGCCGCACACTTCCGGCAGGGTGTTGGTCTGGTGAGACAGCTCGGCGGCTTCAAAAATACGTCCTTCATTGGCCAGCTTCAGCCAGTTCGGGATGTAGTTGTGTACCGGACATTTCCATTCGCAGTAAGGGTTACCGCAGGACAGGCAGCGGTCTGCCTGTGCTTTGGCCTGGCCTTCTGAAAACGGCTCGTAGATTTCAACAAATTCAATTTTGCGGATCTTCAGCGGTTTCTTTGGCGGATCAACACGCTGCAGGTCGATAAATTGGTAAACGTTCTGGCTCATCTGAATTCCTTACTGCGCCTGCACGCGCAGCTCTGCTGCGCTACGACTACGGTGACCCAACAGGGCTTTAACATCGCTGGACTTCGGTTTAACCAGGGCGAATTTCGAAGAGAACGCCGGCCAGTTCGCCAGGATCTCTTCGCCGCGCGGAGAACCGGTATGCTGCACGTGTTCGGTGATCAGACCGCGCAGGTGCTCTTCATGGATAGCCAGCGTGATCGACGTCCAGCACTTCCACCAGCTCCGGGTTCACGCGTTTGCGGAACTCACCGTCTTCATCCAGGACGTAGGCAAAACCGCCGGTCATGCCCGCGCCGAAGTTGACGCCGGTTTTACCCAGCACGCAAACAATGCCGCCGGTCATGTATTCACAACCGTTGTCGCCGATGCCTTCCACCACGGTGATGGCGCCGGAGTTACGCACCGCAAAACGCTCGCCCGCGCGGCCTGCGGCGAACAGACGACCGCCGGTCGCGCCGTACAGGCAGGTGTTACCGATGATGCTGGCTTCATGGCTGCGGAAGGCTGAGCCGACCGGCGGACGCACCGCCAGCAGACCGCCCGCCATGCCTTTGCCGACGTAGTCGTTGGCATCGCCGGTCAGGTACAGCTCAACGCCGCCTGCGTTCCACACGCCGAAGCTCTGGCCCGCGGTGCCGCTGAAGTGCGCGGTAATCGGATCGGCTGCCAGCCCTTGATCGCCGTGCGACTGCGCGATATAGCCGGACAGTGAGGCACCCACGGAACGGTCGGTGTTGCGGATATCGAACCAGAACGTTTTGCTCTGCTTCTCATCGACATACGGTTTCGCCTGCTGCAACAACTGCGCGTTCAGCACGCCGTTATCGAACGGCGGGTTGTTCTCGGTGCAGTACAGCGCTTTGCCAGGGTGCGGCTCGGCGGTTTCCAGCAGCTTCGCCAGATCCAGCTTCTGCTGCTTGGCGGTGAAGCCGTCCAGCTCTTTCAGCAGGTCGGTGCGGCCAATCAGATCCACCAGGCGCTTCACGCCCAGCTGCGCCATCAGCTCGCGGGTTTCACGGGCGATGAACTCAAAGTAGTTGGTCACTTTGAACGGCAGGCCGTGATAGTGGTTCTTACGCAGCTTGTCGTCCTGGGTCGCCACGCCGGTTGCGCAGTTGTTCAGGTGGCAAATGCGCAGGTATTTACAGCCCAGCGCGACCATCGGCCCGGTACCGAAGCCGAAGCTTTCGGCGCCGAGGATCGCCGCCTTGATGATGTCCAGGCCGGTTTTCAGGCCGCCATCCACCTGCAGACGGATCTTGTGACGCAGGCCGTTAGCCACCAGCGCCTGCTGGGTTTCCACCAGGCCCAGTTCCCACGGACAGCCGGCGTATTTCACCGAGGAGAGCGGGCTTGCACCGGTACCGCCGTCGTAGCCGGCGATGGTGATCAGGTCGGCATAGGCTTTCGCCACGCCGGTGGCGATGGTGCCGACGCCCGGTTCGGAAACCAGCTTCACGGAGATCATCGCCTTCGGGTTGACCTGCTTCAGGTCGAAAATCAGCTGCGCCAGGTCCTCGATAGAGTAGATGTCGTGGTGCGGCGGCGGGGAGATCAGGGTCACGCCCGGCACCGAGTAGCGCAGTTTGGCGATGTACGGGGTGACTTTGTCGCCCGGCAGCTGGCCGCCTTCGCCCGGTTTGGCGCCCTGGGCGACCTTGATCTGAATGACGTCGGCGTTGACCAGGTACGCCGGGGTCACGCCAAAGCGGCCGGAGGCCACCTGCTTGATACGCGACACTTTGTTGGTGCCGTAGCGCGCCGGATCTTCGCCGCCTTCGCCGGAGTTGGAGAAGCCGCCGAGGCTGTTCATGGCTTCCGCCAGCGCTTCGTGGGCCTCCGGGCTCAGCGCGCCGATGGACATCGCCGCGGTATCGAAGCGTTTGAACAGCTCGGTCGCCGGTTCAACCTCGTCCAGACTGACCGCTTCACCGTTCGGCGTGATGGCCAGCAGATCGCGCAGCGTGGCCGCCGGCCGGTCGTTCACCAGCTCGGCGTACTCCTGATAATCACTGTATTCGCCGCTCTGAACCGCCTGCTGCAGCGTACGTTCACCACGTCCGGGTTGTAGGCGTGGTATTCGCCGCCGTGAACGTATTTCAGCAGGCCGCCCTGCTCCAGCGGCTTACGTGCCAGCCAGGCGCGTTTGGACAGGTTCAGCAGATCCTGCTGGAAGTCAGCTAAAGCCGGCGCCGCCGATGCGGCTGACCACGCCCTGGAAGCAGAGGTCGGCGACCTCGTCGTGCAGGCCGACCGCTTCAAACAGCTTCGAGCAGCGGTAGGAGGCGATGGTCGAGATGCCCATTTTGGACATGATCTTGTACAGACCTTTGTTGATGCCGTTGCGGTAGTTCAGCATCACCGCGCGGTAATCTTTCTCGATCGCGCCGGTGTCCACCAGATGGGCCAGCGTTTCGTAGGCCAGGTACGGGTAGATCGCCGTCGCGCCGAAGCCCAGCAGCACGGCAAAGTGGTGCGGGTCGCGGGCGCTGGCGGTTTCAACAATGATGTTGGCGTCGCAGCGCAGGCTCTTATCCACCAGGCGCGTCTGGATCGCGCCCACCGCCATCGGGGCCGGTACCGGCAGGCGGTTTTTGGCGATGTTGCGGTCGGACAGCACCAGCAGCACGGTACCGTTACGCACCATCTGCTCGGCTTTGTCACACAGCGCTTTGACGGTCTCTTCCAGCGACGCTTCGGTCACGTCGAAGGTGATGTCGAGCGTGTCGGCGCGGTAGTGCTCCTCTTCCATCGTGGTGAGCTGTTTGAAATCGGAGTACAGCAGGATCGGCGATTTGAAGCTCAGGCGGTGCGCCTGGCCTTCGGCTTCGCAGAAGACGTTCATTTCGCGACCGATGCTGGTGGCCAGCGACATCACGTGGGCTTCACGCAGCGGATCGATCGGCGGGTTGGTGACCTGCGCGAACTGCTGACGGAAGTAGTCGTAAATGATGCGCGGCTGGCTGGAGAGCACGGCAAACGGGGTATCGTCGCCCATCGAGCCGACCGCTTCCTGGCCATTTTCGCCCAGCACGCGGATGACCGAATCCAGCTCTTCCGAGCTGTAGTTAAACTGCTTCTGGTAGCTTGCGAGCAGGTCGTCGTCCAGCTCGCGGCTGCCCACTTCTTCGTCCGGCAGATCTTCAAACGGCACCAGACGACGCACGTTTTTCTCCATCCACTCTTTGTACGGGTGGCGGCTTTTCAGATCGTTGTCGGTTTCGGCGGAGTGCAGGATGCGCCCGCCGCGGGTGTCGATCACCATCAGCTCGCCCGGGCCGACGCGGCCTTTTTCGACCACTTCGTCTGGCTGGTAATCCCAGATGCCGACTTCAGAGGCACAGGTGATCAGCTTGTCTTTGGTGATGACATAGCGCGCCGGGCGCAGGCCGTTACGGTCGAGGTTACAGGCAGCGAAACGGCCGTCGGACATCACGATGCCCGCCGGGCCGTCCCACGGCTCCATGTGCATGGAGTTAAAGTCGAAGAACGCGCGCAGCTCGGGGTCCATATCCGGGTTGTTCTGCCAGGCCGGTGGCACAAGCAGACGCATGGCGCGCACGATGTCCATCCCGCCTGCCAGCAGCAGTTCCAGCATGTTATCCATTGAGCTGGAGTCAGAGCCGGTTTCGTTCACGAACGGCGCGGCATCGTGCAGGTCAGGGATCAGTGGCGTCTGGAACTTATAGGTACGGGCGCGGGCCCACTGGCGGTTACCGGTGATGGTGTTGATCTCGCCGTTGTGCGCCAGGTAGCGGAACGGCTGAGCCAGCGGCCAGCGTGGAACGGTGTTGGTGGAGAAGCGCTGGTGGAACAGGCAAATGGCCGATTCCAGACGCAGATCCGCCAGATCCAGGTAAAAGCGCGGCAGATCCGCCGGCATACACAGACCTTTATAGATGTTCACCAGATTGGAGAGGCTACAAACGTAGAACTCTTTATCTTCCTGCAGGCGTTTTTCAATGCGGCGACGAGCGATAAACAGACGACGCTCCATATCGCGCGGGCGCCAGCCTGCGGGGGCGTTCACGAAAATTTGTTCAATACGAGGCAGCGAGGAGAGGGCGATTTCACCGAGCACCCCTTCGTTGGTTGGCACATCGCGCCAGCCGACGATCGACAGGGTTTCACGTTGCAGCTCTTCTTCGACGATGCGGCGTGAGGCGCCGGCTTTTTCAGGATCCTGATTCAGGAACAGCATGCCGACGGCGTAGTTTTTGGCTAAACGCCAGCCGCGCTCTTCCGCCACGATGCGGAAGAAACGATCGGGTTTTTGCAGCAGCAGGCCGCAACCGTCGCCGGTTTTACCATCGGCAAGGATTGCGCCACGGTGCTGCATTCGGGCCAGTGCGTGAATAGCGGTACGCACTACCTTGTGGCTAGGTTCGCCTTCTATGTGGGCGATCAGGCCGAAACCACAGTTATCCCTCTCAAGGGATTTATCGTACAACATATCAGTGAACCTCCCCAGGCTCTTCGGGCTTCACCCTCCGAACTTTACCGAGGCGCACAGGCACAGAAAGAGCATGGCGACGGGGTTTGCGTTTCATACGCGGACCTCGCATTCGCCCTCTTTTTCATCCTTTCGCGCAGGTACACAAGTTTGAGGACTTGCTTAAGAGGGAATCTCAATTACTGCATAAATATGATGAGCAGGCTGCTCATCCAGAAAGCTTCCAGCGGATTTCCAACTTATCGGGAATTGGTACACAGGTCAAATGGCGAGCTTATTTATACAAAAATGTGCTAAAGATGGTTTATGTATTTGATATTTATATTTATTTAAGCTTTTTTACATTCATGGAGCGCAGCGACAAGCGGCAGCGGAGTGTGATCTGACTCACTATACGAAAGCGGTATTATCTGCCATGTACCGTGCTGAGTAGTGGCTTTATATGGCAGAATTTTATTCTTGGCTGTGTGGGTGCAAACCTGCATGAAGACACTGTTTTTCACTTACGCACGTATTTCTGCAAAATAAGGCAGGAACATAAGGAAAAGTAATCACCTTTGAGGTGAATGAAATTGCAATTATCCTGAGTATTTATGCATATGGATAAAGGCCTTCCGGGGCGATTGATCCATGTCATCGCCGACGAAAGCTAAAAGTGGCAGGCTAGTCCCCTTTCGTCAGGGACGGCCTATCAGATTATGCAGTTACAGAAATTAGTCAATATGTTTGGTGGGGATCTTGCTCGCAGCGGTATGGCGAAAAGGTCCATAAACTCACGCTGCACGGCGGGTTTAGCTGCCCGAACCGCGATGGCACCATCGGGCGCGGCGGCTGTACGTTCTGTAACGTCGCTTCGTTTGCCGATGAGGCGCAGCAGCACCAATCTATCGCTGAACAGCTTGCCCATCAGGCCAGCCTGGTCAACCGCGCACGACGCAGTATCTGGCCTATTTCCAGGCTTACACCAGCACCTGGGCGGAGGTGCAGGTGCTGCGGTCGATGTATCAGCAGGCGGTCAGCCAGGCGAACATCGTGGGGCTGTGCGTCGGCACCCGCCCGGACTGCGTGCCGGACGCGGTGCTGGATCTGCTCAGCGAGTACCAAGAACAGGGTTATGAAGTGTGGCTGGAGCTGGGCCTGCAAACGGCGCACGATAAAACGCTGCACCGCATCAACCGTGGGCATGATTTCGCCTGCTACCAGAAAACGGCGCAACAGGCCCGCCAGCGCGGGCTGAAGGTCTGCTCGCATCTGATTGTCGGGCTACCGGGCGAAGGTCGCGTGGATTGCCTGGAGACCCTACAGCGCGTTACAGATGCCGGCGTGGATGGCATTAAGCTGCATCCGCTGCATATCGTGAAAGGCAGTATTATGGCGAAAGCCTGGGAAGCCGGGCGGCCTGAACGGTATTGGCGCTGGAGGACTATACCGTGACCGCCGGGGAGATGATTCGCCACACGCCGCCGGAGGTGGTCTATCACCGCATCTCCGCCAGCGCCCGCCGTCCGACGCTGCTGGCGCCGCTGTGGTGCGAAAACCGCTGGACGGGCATGGTGGAGCTGGACCGCTATCTGCAGGAGAACGGCGGACAGGGTTCGGCGCTTGGGCGCTGCTGGCAATTGCCCGTCTGAACCGGCGACGAAACTCTAACTCTCACCGCATTTTTCACACAAGCTTCAATCCCTTGCCCAGAATTTGAGTATTATTGAGCGCAATTGTCGTGAGGGAACCTCTATGAAGCAAATCCGTTTGCTGGCCCAGTACTACGTCGATCTGATGATGAAGCTTGGGCTGGTGCGCTTTTCCATGCTGCTGGCGTTGGCGCTGGTGGTGCTGGCCATTGTCGTGCAGATGGCGGTCACCATGGTTCTGCAGGGTCAGGTGGAGAGCATCGACGTCATCCGCTCGATCTTCTTTCGGCCTGCTGATCACCCCGTGGGCGGTCTACTTCCTCTCGGTGGTGGTTGAGCAGCTGGAAGAGTCCCGTCAGCGCTTATCGCGGCTGGTGGAAAAACTGGAAGAGATGCGCGAGCGCGATCTGAAGCTCAATGTGCAGCTAAAAGACAATATTGCCCAGCTGAACCAGGAGATTCAGCGATCGTGAAAAGGCGGAAGCGGAGCGCCAGGAGACCCTTGAACAGCTGAAAATAGAGATGAAAGAGCGCGAGGTCACGCAGATCCAGCTTGAACAGCAATCCTCCTTCCTGCGCTCGTTCCTCGATGCCTCGCCGGATCTGGTGTTCTACCGTAACGAAGATAAAGAATTTTCCGGCTGTAACCGGGCGATGGAGCTGCTGACCGGCAAAAGCGAGAAGCAGCTGATTCACCTGAAGCCGCAGGACGTCTATTCTGAGGAGGCCGCAGCGAAAGGTCATTGAGACCGACGAAAAAGTCTTCCGTCATAACGTCTCGCTGACCTACGAACAGTGGCTGGATTATCCGGACGGGCGCAAAGCCTGTTTCGAGATCCGTAAGGTGCCGTATTATGACCGCGTGGGCAAACGCCACGGGCTGATGGGCTTTGGCCGCGATATTACCGAGCGTAAGCGCTACCAGGATGCGCTGGAGCGCGCCAGCCGGGACAAGACCACCTTTATCTCCACGATCAGCCACGAGCTGCGTACGCCGCTTAACGGCATCGTCGGCCTGAGCCGTATCCTGCTCGATACCGAGCTGAACCGCAGGAGCAGGAGAAATACCTGAAGACCATCCATGTCTCCGCCGTCACGCTGGGTAATATCTTCAACGATATTATCGACATGGATAAGATGGAGCGCCGCAAAGTTCAGCTTGATAACCAGCCGGTGGATTTCACCAGCTTCCTTGCCGATCTGGAAAACCTGTCCGGCCTGCAGGCGCAGCAGAAAGGGCTGCGTTTTGTCATGGAGCCAACGCTGCCGCTGCCGCACAAGGTGGTGACCGACGGTACGCGTCTGCGGCAGATTCTGTGGAACCTGATCAGCAACGCGGTGAAATTTACCCAGCAGGGGCAGGTGGCGGTGCGCGTCCGCTACGATGAAGGCGAAATGCTGCACTTCGAGGTGGAGGACTCCGGGATGGGTATTCCGCAGGAGGAGCAGGACAAGATCTTTGCCATGTATTACCAGGTGAAAGATCAGCAACGGCGGCAAACCGGCCACCGGAACCGGCATCGGGCTGGCGGTCTCACACGTCGCCTGGCGAAGAGCATGGGCGGCGATATCACCGTCAGCAGCCAGCCAGGCGCAGGGTCCATCTTCACGCTGACCGTCCATGCGCCAGCGGTGGCGGAAGAGGTTGATGACGCCTTCGAAGATGACGATATGCCGCTGCCAGCGCTGCACGTCCTGCTGGTGGAGGATATTGAGCTGAACGTGATTGTGGCGCGCTCGGTGCTGGAAAAACTGGGCAACAGCGTCGATGTGGCGATGACCGGCAACGCCGCGCTGGAGATGTTCGAACCCGGCGAATACGATCTGGTGCTGCTGGATATTCAGTTGCCGGACATGACCGGGCTGGATATCTCCCGCAGAGCTAACCCGCCGGTACGCCGCGCGAAGAACTGCCGCCGCTGGTGGCCCTGACGGCGAACGTGCTGAAAGACAAAAAAGAGTATCTCGATGCGGGCATGGACGATGTACTGAGCAAGCCGCTGGCGGTGCCGGCTTTGACCGCCATGATCAAAAAGTTCTGGGATACCACACGCCAAAGAGGAGAAGCAGGATGACGTCTGTTGATAGCGCAAAAGCCCAAACGATACTCGATACCGCGATGCTGGAGCAGTATATCGATCTGGTTGGGCCGAAACTGATCACCGATGGTCTGGCGGTGTTCGAAAAAATGATGCCGGGCTATCTGAGCGTGCTGGAATCAAACCTGACGGCCCGCGATCAGAAAGGCATCGCCGAAGAAGGACATAAGATCAAAGGCGCCGCCGGCTCGGTCGGTTTACGCCACCTGCAGCAACTGGGGCAACAGATTCAGTCGCCCGATCTACCTGCATGGTGGGATAACGTGGGTGATTGGGTGGAAGAGATGAAACAAGAGTGGCAAAACGATGTGGCGGTACTGAAAGCCTGGGTTGCGGCAGTGGACGCTGGAAAAAATGACCCCGGATTAACCGGGGTGCGCGAATACTGCGCCAACACCAGGGAAATCGTGGCTGCGCCGTAGTTTTTAAACGTTCTTTTTGCAAGGGCGCAGCCTGAAAAATTTAGGCCGCACGCAGATAAGATAGCAAATCTTAAATGGTTTGTTACATGAATCAGTGAAATGTGTGAAGCATAGCGTTTTAATCAAAATTATTAATGTGCTTCAGCAAGTTGCAGAAAAGGATTGTCATGATGAAAAAGATTGGTGTCGTGCTCAGCGGCTGCGGTGTTTACGATGGTTCGGAGATCCATGAAGCGGTGATCACGCTGCTGGCGATCGCCCGTTCAGGTGCTGAGGCAGTTTGTTTTGCGCCAGACAAAAATCAGGCGGATGTGATTAATCATCTGACCGGTGAACCGATGGCGGAAACCCGTAATGTGCTGATTGAAGCCGCGCGTATTGCGCGAGGTGATATCCATCCTCTTATTCAGGCACATCCTACAGAGCTTGATGCGCTCATTGTGCCGGGTGGATTTGGTGCGGCCAAAAATCTCAGTACCTTTGCCAGCGCAGGGCAGCGCGTGTGTTAGATCGATCATCCGCTTAAACAGCGCTGTCGCTGGCGATGCATCAGGCGGGGAAACCGCTGGGCTTTATCTGTATCGCACCGGCGATGCTGCCGAAAATTTTCGATTTCCCGCTGCGCCTGACCATCGGGACGGATATCGATACCGCTGAAGTGCTCGAAGAGATGGGCGCGGAACACGTGCCGTGCCCGGTGGATGACATTGTGGTGGATGAAGAGAATAAAATGGTCACCACGCCAGCGTATATGCTGGCGGAGGATATTGCGGAGGCGGCTGCGGGGATCGAAAAGCTGGTCGCCCGCGTGCTGGTGCTGGCTGAATGAGAAATGGCTTTCGCGGCCCGCTGAAAACTATGCTGAAACGTATTGTGCTGCGGGTTTTACTGGTACTGGTCATTTTCTGGGGCGGCGGCATTGTGCTGTTCAGCATTATGCCGGTGCCGTTTTCCGCCGTGATGGTTGAGCGGCAGCTCGGCGCCTGGCTCAGCGGTGATTTCGGCTATGTTGCCCATTCTGACTGGGTAAGCATGGACGAGATCTCGCCGTTCATGGGGCTGGCGGTCATCGCGGCGGAGGATCAGAAATTCCCGGAGCACTGGGGGTTCGATGTGGCCGCGATTGAGAAGGCGCTGGCCCATAACGAACGCCATGAAAACCGCATGCGCGGCGCGTCAACGTTGTCGCAGCAGACGGCCAAAAACCTGTTTCTGTGGGATGGCCGCAGCTGGGTGCGAAAAGGGCTGGAAGCCGGGCTGACGCTGGGGATGGAAACGGTCTGGACCAAACGGCGCATTCTGACGGTGTATCTCAACATTGCGGAGTTTGGCGACGGGGTGTTTGGCGTGGAAGAGGCCGCGCAGCGCTATTTTCATAAACCAGCCAGCCGGCTGAGCATGTCGGAAGCGGCATTGCTGGCGGCAGTACTGCCAAACCCAATACGTTTCCAGGCGGCAGCGCCCATCAGGCTACGTGCGCAGCCGTCAGGCGTGGATCCTGCGCCAGATGCGTCAGCTGGGAGGCGAAGGCTTTATGCAGAGCAATAAGCTTATGTAGGGCGGGTAAGCGCAGCGCCACCCGCCGAAGGGGCGAACGCTAGTCTTCGTCAAAGCCGGCGTTAAACAGGGCAATCACCGCCGCCAGCGCTTCCTCTTCCTGCGGGCCGGTGGCTTCGACTTCAATCTGACGCCCTTTGGCGGAATCCAGCATCAGCAGCGCGATCACGCTGTTGGCTTCCGCTTCGGTGCCTTCGTCGTTACGCAGCAGCACTTCTGCATCGAAACCCTGCACCAGCTCAAACAGTTTCATCGCCGGGCGCGCATGCATGCCCAGCTTATTGGTGATCTCAACGGTTTGTTTTACGGTCATGTTTTGCGTTTTTCCAGCGTGCGATGACGGGACTGAACGTTCTTACCGCGCGAGCGGAAATAGTCGGCCAGCTGTTCGGCGATATAAACCGAACGATGTTTACCGCCGGTACAGCCAATCGCGACCGTCAGGTAGCTACGGTTGTTGGTTTCCAGCATCGGTAACCATAGCTCAAGGTAGCTGCGCGTCTGGTAGATAAAATTGTGCACTTCGGTGTGCCGGTCGAGGAAGGCCGCGACGGGTTTGTCCAGACCGGTCATCGGACGCAGTTTCGGATCCCAGTGCGGGTTCGGCAGGAAGCGCACGTCAAAAACGTAATCCGCATCGATCGGAATACCGTGCTTGAAGCCGAAGGATTCGAACACCATGGTCAGTTCGCGCTCGCGCTTGCCCAGCAGGCGGGTGCGCAGCATTTCGGCCAGCTCGTGAACCGACATCTCAGAGGTGTCGACAATCAGGTCGGCACGAGAACGCAGCGGCTCCAGCAGGTCGCTCTCTTCATCGATAGCACTTTCCAGCGAGAGGTTTTTGCTGGAGAGCGGGTGCAAGCGGCGGGTATCGCTGTAGCGGCGGATCAGCGTATTGCGGTCTGCATCAAGGAACAGCAGCTGCGGCGAGAAGGCGTCAGGCAGGTTGCTCATCGCCTGTTCGAAGATCTCCGGCGATTCCGGCATGTTACGCACGTCGATACTGACGGCGGCAGAGGTTTGTCGCTCCGCCAGCGTCTGCGCCAGTTCCGGCAACAGCACGACCGGCAGGTTATCGACGCAGTAAAAACCCATGTCTTCCAGCGCGCGCAGGGCAACGGATTTCCCCGAACCTGAACGACCACTGACAATCATCAGCACCATGTTCCGTTTCTCCTCAGAACGACAAAAGTGAAGGCGATCTTCCCGTTACGCATCATCCTGATTGCCTTCTGCTTCAGTGATAATTTGATAGAGCTCTTCATCGCTCTGCGCCGAGCGCAGGCGACGGCAAATGGTTTTATCCGCCAGACGTTTGGCGACCAGCGACAGCGTATGCAGATGGGTTTTGGTCTGATCGGCAGGCACCAGCAGCGCGAAGAGGAGATCGACGGGCTGGTTATCGATGGCGTCGAAGGCGATGGGCGTTTCGAGCTGCACAAACACGCCGACGGCACGCAGGGTATCCTCTTCCAGTTTGCCGTGGGGGATGGCGATGCCGTTGCCGATACCGGTACTGCCCATCTTCTCACGGGTCAGAATCGCTTCGAAAACCACCTGCGGCGGCAGGCCCAGCTGTTTTGCGGCCAGTTCACTGATGATTTCCAGCGCACGTTTTTTGCTCTGGCAGTGAACCCCGCTGCGGGTACATTCCTGGTTAAGGACATTGCTCAGTTGAAGAGCGGAATCGTTGTTCATCATAATTTCACCTAAGCGCCGTCAGAGCCACGCACCCTACCGGGTTGCGGTAGGGTGCAACGCGCCAAACGTTAACTGCCCGGACAATTAGTGTTGTTTCAGTTTATCTTTATGTTTCTTGAGCTGTCGCGCCAGCTTATCAATCAAGCCGTCGATAGCAGCGTACATGTCTTGTCCTTCCGCACTGGCATGCAGCTCGCCCCCGTTAACATGCAGGGTTGCATCCGAGATATGGGTCACTTTCTCCACTTTCAACACAATATAGACCTGATTGATCCTTTCGAAATACTGCTCGAGTTTGGCAAACTTGCTGTTCACAAAGTCGCGTAAAGCCTCAGTGATTTCGACGTTTTGTCCAGTGATGTTGAGCTGCATAGTGTCTTCCTTATCGGTTGGGTCAGACCAGCTGTTTACGCTGGTTGGACGGCGGAATGGATAAAGACTCTCGATACTTCGCAACGGTACGCCGCGCCACCATAATACCCTGATCGGACAGCAGGGTGGTCAACTTACTGTCGCTTAGTGGCTTCGCGGGGTTTTCCGCGGCGATCAACTTCTTCACCAGGGCACGAATGGCCGTTGACGAGGCTTCGCCGCCGCCCTCGGTATTCACATGGCTGGAGAAGAAATACTTCAGTTCAAAAATACCGCGTGGACTGTGCAGATACTTCTGCGTGGTGACACGGGAAATGGTGGATTCATGCATCTCGACGGCCTGGGCGATATCCGCCAGCACCATCGGTTTCATAAACTCTTCGCCCTGCTCAAAGAACGCCTGCTGCTGTTCGACAATGCAGCGGCTGACGCGCAGCAGCGTATCATTTCGGCTCTCCAGGCTTTTGATCAGCCACCGCGCTTCCTGCAAGTTGCTGCGAATATATTGATTGTCGGAGTCGTTACGCGCGCTGGTGCACATGGAGGCATACTGCTGGTTGATTTGCAGGCGAGGGATGCTGTCTGAGTTCAGTTCAACGACCCAGCGGCCGTTGTGTTTTCGCACCAGCACATCCGGAATGACGTACTCGGGTTCGCTGGTCTGGATCGACTGACCGGGGCGCGGATCGAGCGACTGGATCAGATTCACCGCTTCTTTCAGCACCTCTTCTTTCAGGCGCGTGACGCGCATCAGGGTGCGGAAATCGTGGTTAGCCAGCAGATCCAGGTGATCGCTGATGATCAGGCGCGCCTCGTCAAACCAGGGCGTCTCTTTGCTGAACTGGGAAAGCTGGATCAGCAGGCAGTCGCGCAGATCGCGCGCGGCGACGCCTACCGGATCGAAACGCTGGATGCGCTTCAACACCGCTTCAACTTCCTCGAGCTCGATCTCTTCGTCGCCCATGCTTTCCAGAATATCGTCCAGCGTGACGGTCAAATAGCCGGTGTCGTCAACGGCATCGACAATTGAGGTGGCAATCGCGCGGTCGGTATCGGAGAAGGGCGTGAGTTCCACCTGCCACATCAGGTAATCCTGCAGCGACTGGGTGGTTTCTCCCTGATAGACCGGCAGCTCGTCGTCCTGGTAGTCGTGGCCGCGTGCCGGAAGGCGTTCCGGCGGTGTAGATCTCATCCCAGCTGGCATCCAGCGGCAGCTCTTCGGGCATCTCTTTTTGTTCGAGTGCATCCGCGGTATCGAGCGCTTCAGTATCCTGCGATTGCTGGGTATCTACCTCGTCATGAAGATCGGTTTGTTCCAGCAGGGGGTTGCTGTCCAGCGCCTGCTGGAGCTCCTGCTGAAGTTCTAACGTGGACAGCTGCAACAGGCGGATTGCCTGCTGCAGCTGCGGCGTCATCGCCAGTTGTTGGCTGAGCCTTAATTGCAAACCTTGCTTCATGTTCAGAGCAGTACTCTCCGGTTCCGAGATACGTTACACTCTACCCTATCAGAGTCTGAAGTCTTCCCCAAGATAGACGCGCTTAACATGATCGTCTTCGAGGATCTGCTGCGGCGTACCGTGGGCAATCAGATTGCCCTGGCTGACGATATAGGCGCGTTCACACACGGCCAGCGTTTCACGCACGTTGTGGTCGGTGATCAGCACGCCAAGCCCGCTGTCGCGCAGGTGTTCAATGATACGTTTGATGTCGATAACGGAGATCGGGTCAACGCCCGCAAAGGGTTCATCCAGCAGGATAAATTTCGGGTTTGCGGCCAGCGCGCGCGCAATCTCAACGCGGCGGCGTTCACCCCCGGAGAGTGCCTGACCGAGGCTGTCGCGCAGATGCTCAATGTGGAACTCTTCCATCAGCTCGTTGGCACGATCCTGACGCTGTTCGCTGGTCAGATCGTTACGAATTTGCAGGACCGCCATCAGGTTATCGTAAACGCTAAGACGACGGAAAATGGAGGCTTCCTGCGGCAGATAGCCGATCCCGCGACGCGCGCGCGCGTGCAGCGGCAGAAGGCTGATGTCTTCATCGTCAATGATAATGTTGCCGGCATCGCGCGGCACAATACCCACCACCATGTAGAAGGTGGTCGTTTTACCCGCACCGTTCGGGCCAAGCAGCCCCACGATTTCGCCGGAGTTAACGGTCAGACTGACATCTTCTACGACGCGGCGGCCCTTATAGGCCTTCGCGAGATTTTTTGCAGTTAATGTTGCCATAACGAATTAGTTACTCTTCTTCTGTGCCGGGGCCTGGCCCTTGCCCTTGTCCTGCAGCTGCGACGGAACCAGAACGGTGGTGACGCGTTTGCCTTTCTCGCTGAAGGCCTGCATTTTCTGCTCTTTCACCAGATAGGTGATCTGGTCGCCTGTGATGTTGCTGTCCAGCTGTTCCAGATAGGCATTTCCGGTCAGGATGACCAGATCCTTCGCCAGCTCGTAGTGCATGTGCGAGGCGTGGCCTTTCACCGGCTTGCCGTTGTCCTGCATCTGGTAGAAGGTCGCCGGGTTGCCATAACCATCAATGATCTCTTTGCCCTGCTCGCCGCCCGGACGGGTCACGACCACTTTGTCGGCGTTGATTTTGATGGTGCCCTGGGTCATGACGACGTTGCCCGTGAAGGTGACGACGTTGCCCTGCATATCGAGCGACTGGGTGATCGGAGTCGATATGGATCGGCTGGTCGGTATCGCCCGTTACAGCAAGCGCCGGGAGCAGGTCGGCAAAAACGCGTACTGGCGAGAATCAGGTTAAGGCTGAGTTTGTTTGTTTTGAATTTCATAGGAGGTTCTAACCTTTTCAATCAGCTCGGCGTTTTTGCTGCGTAAGTTCCCGCGCATTTTCAAACCGCTGGAATTAAATGTTGTGCCATACAGTGTGACCAGATCCTGGGACGTCACGTCCTGGGTTACCAGGTTGATCTGGGCATTATCCGTCGTAATTTTTCGCAGTTGCGAGTCAGCGGTCAGGGCGTTGACTTCAACGTGACCATACAGATAAAGCATACGGTCATTTGTCAGTTTTGCCCGATCTGACTTAATTGACCACGTCGGCACTTTGTCCTTATCAAAGGTGGTCATGACAGGCTGGGTAAACCACGAAATACCGTCATCTGAAAAATATTCAACATGCTGGGCAATCAGGCGATAGTTCAGCGCGCCTTCCGGGCTGTAGACCACGGTGTCGCTGTGATCGCTTTTATAGGTTGGATCGTTATTGTTGATCACTTCCGTTTGCGTATCGTCGCGATCGGCAAGGTTCACGCCAATCAATACCAGTGCGACAAGCGAAAGCAAAATGATAATCCAACGTCTGGTTTTACTCATATCGATTGCCCTTTGGCCTCATCCAGCTTGCCCTGCGCCAGCAGAAGCAGATCGCAGACTTCACGGACGGCGCCGCGGCCCCCGTTGATGCGGGTAACGTAGTCGGCGCGCGGGAGCAGCAGCGGATGCGCATCGGCAACGGCGATGCTCAGCCCAACTTCAGCCATCACGGGCCAGTCAATCAGATCGTCCCCGACGTAGGCCACGTTTTCCGGCGCGATAGCCAGTTTACCCAGTAAATCATTGAACGCTGCCATCTTATCGGACTGGCCCTGATACAGATGGGTAATACCTAAGGTTTCACAGCGGTCTTCTACCAGTTTAGCGTTTCGCCCGGTGATGATCGCCACCTCAATGCCCGAGGTGAGCGCACAGCGGATACCGTAGCCATCGCGAACGTTAAACGCCTTCAGCTCTTCACCATTGTTGCCCATGTAAATCAGGCCGTCGGAGAGGACGCCATCCACATCCAGGATCAGCAGACGAATGTTTTCCGCCTTTGCCATCATCTGGGTGCTGACCGGCCCATAACAGGTTGCAAGGGATGCACCCGCATTACTCATTGTCTTATCCTTCATTACACTACGCCTGCGCGCAGCAGATCATGCATATGTACCACACCCAGCAACTGGTCGCCATCGGCAACCATCACCGAGGTGATATGGCGGGACTGCATCAGGTTCAGCACATCCACCGCCAGCGTACCCGGACGCACGCGGATGCCGCCCGGCGTCATCACGTCGGCAATACCCAGCGTGCGGACATCGACACCCATATCGAACACGCGACGCAGGTCGCCATCGGTAAAGATCCCCTCGATTTTCATCAGATCGTCGCACATGACCGTCATACCCAGATTTTTGCGGGTGATTTCCAGCAGCGCATCACGCAGGGAGGCTTCTTTACTGACGTGAGGGATCTCATCCCCGGTGTGCATAATATCGTTTACCCGCAGCAGCAGCTTGCGCCCCAGCGCGCCGCCCGGGTGGGAAAGCGCGAAATCTTCCGGCGTAAAACCACGGGCTTCCAGCAGCGCAACGGCCAGCGCATCGCCCATGACCAGCGCGGCGGTGGTGCTGGAGGTCGGCGCCAGGCCGAGCGGACAGGCCTCCTTGGGCACCTTCACGCACAGGTGAATATCGGCCGCGCGCGCCATGCTGCTTTCCGGACGGCTGGTCATGCAAATCAGCGGCACCTGCAGCCGCTTCAGTACCGGGATCAGCGCCAGGATTTCGTTGGACTCACCGGAGTTGGAGAGCGCGATGACGATATCCTGCGGCGTGACCATACCCAGGTCGCCGTGCGCGGCTTCCCCCGGGTGGACAAAGAAGGAAGAGGTGCCGGTGCTGGCAAAGGTTGCCGCCATTTTGCGTCCAATGTGGCCGGACTTGCCCATCCCCATCACCACGACTTTGCCGGCACAGTAGAACATCTTCTCACATGCCAGACTAAAATCCTGATTAATGTACTGATCTAACTGCGCCAGACCTTCACGTTCAATCTCCAGAACGTCTTTGCCTGCTTTCTGAAAGTCAAAACCCGGCTGCAATTCTATTTGCGACATAATGCGTTTCCGTTTACCCAGAGAGAAGAGGCGAGAGCCAGTACAGCATCGCCATCCATACGATAAACCCGCCCAACAGCAGCGCGCCCGCGCCTTTACCGATCTGTCGTTGCCGCCGCCAGCAGAGCAGGGCAAAAATCACGCTGACCAGCAACATCACGCCGTAATCACGCGAGAACGCCATCGGGTTAAACGGCCCTGGCGAAATCAGGGCCGGCAGGCCCATCACAATGGCGATATTAAAAATGTTGGAGCCGATGATATTACCAATGGCAATGTCATCCTCACCTTTACGCGCCCCCGCAATGGCGGTGGCCAGCTCCGGCAGGCTGGTGCCGATGGCAATCACCGTCAGGCCAATGGTCAGTTCGCTGATGGCAAAATAGTTCGCCAGCACCGTCGCGTTATCCACGACCATGCGCGTTGCCATCGGCATGATGATCAGCGCGACGCCCAGCCAGAGCAGCGCAACAGGCAGCGTGCCTTCTCGTGGAAGTTCGGCGACCTGCTCACGCGTGAGGCTATCCTGGCCCTGCTTCTCAGCCTGACGGGCGATTTTAACACTATACAGCAGCCAAATAACGGCCAGCGCCAGCAAGAAAATGCCGTCGCTGTAGCTCAGTACGCCATCGTAAAATACGCACCCTGCCAGCAGGCTTACGAGTAACATTAGCGGCAATTCACGGCGCAGAACATCAGAATGCACGCGAAATGGATGGAGCAGCGCGGCCAGGCCTAAAATCAATAAAATATTGACGATGTTAGAGCCAATCGCGGTGCCGACTGCCAGGTCTACCTGACCATGCAGCGATGCCGAGACAGAGACGATGATTTCAGGAAGTGACGTTCCTACACTGACCACGGTCATCCCGATGACGACAGGCGGTACGCCCCTCAGGCGACACAGGATAGATGCAGCAAACACTAAACGGTCAGCACTGTAGACCACCAAAAGTAAACCAATTATTAACAGTGCTGTTGCTAAAAGCATCAAAAGTCCTTTCTTCAGGTATACTTCTGCCGGTCCTTGCAGGCCGCCATGCGCGTGCGAAAGGCCGGACGTTACGCATAACAGTCTGAGGCGTAACGAATTCCTAATTTTGACTTTATGCGCCGGAAAAGTAAAACAAATGCCAGCTTTCGCTAACCTCTACGGTTATTATTCTGTAAAAATGCTGAGTTTAGGGCTGATTCAGGCGACATGCCTTAACGTGAGCAGGATAAGAAAGGAACCATAAATGAGCCAAACTATGGCGAATTTAGTCGATGTCCGCGGGGTGAGTTTTTCTCGCGCCAACAGATTGATATTTGATGATATTTCGTTGACCGTGCCGCGTGGCAAGATCACTGCCATCATGGGGCCGTCCGGGATCGGTAAAACGACCCTGCTGCGCCTTATTGGCGGGCAGATCCCACCGGATAGCGGTGAGATCCTCTTTGATGGCGAAAACATCCCGGAGATGTCACGCTCGCGCCTGTATACTGTTCGCAAACGCATGAGCATGCTCTTTCAGTCGGGGGCCTTGTTCACCGACATGAACGTCTTTGATAACGTGGCCTATCCGCTGCGCGAGCATACCAGCCTGCCGCCTGAACTGCTGAAAAGCACGGTGATGATGAAGCTTGAAGCCGTCGGTTTGCGGGGCGCCGCGAAGCTGATGCCTTCGGAGCTGTCCGGTGGGATGGCGCGCCGTGCCGCGCTGGCGCGAGCCATTGCATTAGAACCTGATTTAATCATGTTCGACGAACCGTTTGTTGGACAGGATCCCATCACGATGGGCGTGCTGGTGAAGCTCATCTCTGAACTGAATAGCGCGCTTGGCGTCACCTGCATTGTGGTGTCTCACGATGTACCTGAAGTGCTGAGCATTGCCGATTACGCCTACATCGTGGCGGACAAAAAGATCGTCGCCCACGGTAGCGCCCAGGCGCTGCAGGAAAATTGCGATCCGCGCGTGCGGCAGTTCCTTGACGGTATTGCCGATGGCCCGGTGCCGTTCCGCTACCCGGCGGGCGACTATCGTGACGATTTACTGGGAATAGGGAGTTAAGCCACTCATGCTGTTAAATGCGTTGGCCGCTCTCGGACACCGTGGCATAAAAACCATCAGGACGTTCGGGCGTGCCGGATTGATGTTATTCAACGCGCTGGTCGGCAAGCCGGAATTCCGTAAGCATGCGCCGCTGCTGGTGCGGCAGCTTTATAATGTCGGCGTGCTGTCGATGCTCATCATCATTGTCTCCGGTCTGTTTATCGGTATGGTGCTGGGCCTGCAGGGCTATCTGGTGCTGACAACCTACAGTGCGGAAACCAGCCTCGGGATGCTGGTGGCGCTCTCGCTGCTGCGTGAACTGGGGCCGGTGGTGGCGGCGCTGCTGTTCGCCGGGCGCGCGGGGTCAGCGTTAACGGCTGAAATTGGCCTGATGCGCGCGACCGAGCAGCTCTCCAGCATGGAGATGATGGCGGTCGATCCGCTGCGTCGCGTGATCTCGCCGCGTTTCTGGGCGGGGGTCATCTCTTTACCGCTGCTGACGATTCTGTTTGTCGCCGTGGGGATCTGGGGCGGTTCGCTGGTTGGCGTGCACTGGAAAGGCATTGATGCCGGTTTCTTCTGGTCCGCGATGCAGGACGCCATTGACCTGCGAATGGATCTGGTTAACTGCCTGATTAAAAGCGTGGTATTTGCCATTACGGTTACCTGGATTGCATTGTTTAATGGTTACGATGCCATCCCGACGTCGGCGGGGATTAGCCGCGCGACTACACGTACCGTCGTGCATTCGTCGCTGGCCGTACTGGGTCTGGATTTTGTGCTCACCGCACTGATGTTTGGGAATTGAGTTCATGCAAACGAGAAAAAATGAAATTTGGGTCGGTGTATTCCTGCTGCTGGCGCTGCTGGCCGCGCTGTTTATCTGCCTGAGAGCGGCGGATATCACGTCTGTGCGCACCGAGCCGACGTACCGCATCTATGCCACCTTCGATAACATCGGCGGGCTGAAGGCGCGTTCACCGGTCCGTATTGGCGGCGTGGTGATCGGCCGCGTATCTGACATTACGCTGGATGAGAAAACCTATCTGCCGCGCGTCGCGATGGATATCGAAGAGCGTTACAACCACATCCCGGACACCAGCTCGCTGGCTATCCGGACTTCCGGTCTGCTGGGCGAACAATATCTGGCGCTTAACGTCGGTTTTGAAGATCCCGAGCTGGGAACGACTATCCTTAAAGACGGGAGCGTGATCCAGGACACCAAGTCCGCGATGGTGCTGGAGGATATGATTGGTCAGTTCCTTTACAACAGTAAAGGGGATGATAAAAAGTCTGACGATGCCCCTGCGCAGAGTGAAGACCATACCAATGCCGCGCCGACCCCAGGTGCTGCGAATTAATATCAGGAGAAGTCATTCATGTTTAAACGACTGTTAATGGTTGCCATGCTGGTCATCGCCCCTCTCACCGCGGGCACGCTGCGGATCAGAGTAACCCGTACAAACTGATGGACGAGGCGGCGAAGAAAACCTTCGATCGTCTTAAAAACGAGCAGCCTAAGATTCGTGCTAATCCTGATTACCTGCGTGACGTGGTTGACCAGGAACTGCTGCCGTATGTGCAGATCAAATATGCAGGTGCGCTGGTGCTGGGCCGTTACTACAAAGACGCGACCCCGGCGCAGCGTGAGGCCTATTTTGCCGCTTTCCGTGAATACCTGAAACAGGCTTATGGCCAGGCGCTGGCGATGTACCACGGTCAGACCTATCAGATTGCGCCTGAGCAGCCGCTGGGCGATGCGACCATCGTGCCTATTCGCGTAACGATCAACGATCCTAACGGCCGTCCGCCGGTGCGTCTGGATTTCCAGTGGCGTAAAAACAGCCAGACCGGCCACTGGCAGGCGTATGACATGATTGCCGAAGGGGTCAGCATGATCACCACCAAACAGAACGAGTGGAGCGATCTGCTGCGCACCAAAGGCATTGATGGCCTGACCGCGCAGCTGCAGTCCATTGCCCGCCAGAAAATTACCCTGGACGAGAAGAAGTAATGTCGCAGCAACTCAGCTGGTCGCGTGAAGGCGAGAGCCTGACGCTGTCTGGTGAGCTGGATCAGGATCTGCTGAACCCCCTGTGGGATAAACGCCATGAGGCCATGCAGGGCGTGACGCTCATTGACTTAACTGACGTCACGCGGGTGGATACGGCAGGCGTTGCGCTGCTTGCCCATCTGGTTGCAGTAGGGAAAAAGCAGGGGGCGAGCGTCACGCTTCGCGGCGCGAGCGATAATGTCGTGACCCTTGCGCAGCTCTACAATCTCCCTCAGGACGTACTGCCTCGTTAATATTTTCAGTGCGTTACTTCCGAAAGCCCTGACAGTTTCATCGTCGGGGCTTTTTGCTTGTTTAAGACGACGCCACTTTGCTCTAAGATGTTGGGCTTGTTTTCACTATCAGATGATTAAGAACCCATGGAAAATCATGAAATCCAGACAGTGCTGATGAATGCACTCTCCCTTCAGGAAGCCCACGTCACTGGCGATGGCAGTCACTTCCAGGTTATTGCTGTGGGTGAGATGTTCGACGGTATGAGCCGGGTGAAGAAACAGCAGGCTGTGTACGCGCCGCTGATGGAATATATTGCGGATAACCGCATCCACGCCCTGTCGATTAAAGCGTTCACCCCGCAAGAGTGGGCACGCGATCGCAAACTAAACGGTTTTTGAGCGGAGGTGGGGCACGTCCCGCAGCACGGGTGAATTTTTAAGAGAGAACACATGAATGGATAAATTTCGTGTACAGGGGCCAACGCGTCTCCAGGGCGAAGTCACAATTTCTGGCGCGAAAAACGCCGCGCTGCCGATCCTCTTTGCTGCGCTGCTGGCGGAAGAGCCGGTAGAGATTCAGAACGTACCGAAGCTGAAAGATATCGACACCACCATGAAGCTGCTCACCCAGTTGGGCACGAAAGTCGAGCGTAATGGTTCCGTCTGGATCGACGCCAGCAAGGTGAACAACTTCTGCGCGCCTTACGATCTGGTGAAAACCATGCGTGCCTCCATCTGGGCGCTGGGGCCGCTGGTGGCGCGTTTCGGCCAGGGGCAGGTTTCTCTGCCGGGTGGCTGCGCCATCGGTGCGCGTCCGGTTGACCTGCACATCATTGGCCTGGAAAAGCTGGGCGCCGAGATCAAGCTGGAAGAAGGTTACGTTAAAGCGTCCGTCAATGGTCGTCTGAAAGGCGCGCACATTGTCATGGACAAAGTGAGCGTGGGCGCAACGGTAACCATTATGTCTGCGGCGACGCTGGCAGAAGGGACCACCATCATCGAAAACGCCGCGCGCGAACCGGAAATTGTGGATACCGCCAACTTCCTCGTGGCGCTGGGTGCGAAGATCTCCGGTCAGGGTACCGACCGTATCACCATCGAAGGCGTTGAACGTCTGGGCGGGGGTGTCTATCGCGTACTGCCGGACCGTATCGAAACCGGTACCTTCCTGGTCGCTGCGGCGATCTCTGGCGGGAAGATTGTTTGTCGCAACGCGCAGCCGGATACGCTGGATGCGGTGCTGGCGAAACTGCGTGATGCGGGTGCGGATATCGAAATCGGTGAAGACTGGATCAGCCTCGATATGCACGGCCAGCGTCCGAAAGCGGTCAATGTGCGTACGGCGCCGCATCCGGCGTTCCCGACGGACATGCAGGCGCAGTTCACCCTGCTGAACCTGGTCGCCGAAGGTACTGGCTTCATCACTGAAACCATTTTCGAAAACCGCTTCATGCACGTACCGGAGCTGATCCGTATGGGCGCGCATGCGGAGATCGAAAGCAATACCGTGATTTGCCACGGCGTTGAAGCACTGTCCGGCGCTCAGGTGATGGCAACCGATCTGCGTGCGTCCGCCAGCCTGGTGCTGGCGGGTTGTATCGCGGAAGGTACAACGATCGTGGATCGTATCTATCACATCGATCGTGGCTATGAGCGTATCGAAGATAAACTGCGCGCGCTGGGTGCCAATATCGAGCGTGTGAAGGGCGAGTAATCGTTCCGGCAGCCCCCTGCCAGCAATGACCGGGGGGTTGCTGTTCCTGTCAAAAACGCATTACTCCTGCGGTTCTCTTTTTGCCTTTCTCTGGCGAATCATGCGCGATCTGTCGATAAATTCATGGGTAATGGGATCGTGGTAGCGCGAAGGCCAAATCACCCACGGATGCGTATCCAGCGCCGTCGCGATGATTAATTCTCCCTTGGGCCAGGGGCGGGTGAGGGCGTTTGCCAGAGTTGAAGAACTCAGTCCATGGCGGCGGGACTCTGCTGCCAGTGAAGTGCCTCTTTTGCGCAGTGCGGCAATAATATCAGCCGTGTGCCAGTCGATAAATTTCGTATCCATAACGCCGTCCTTAAGTTCGGATTCACCTACGCCGTTTCTTCTGAAACGACGGGGTTACTATACCCATTTCGAACTCTTGTTCTAAAAAGTTCGCGTTACTTGAAGGAATTTTAGGATTTTGACAAAGCAATGATGTCAGGTGATTTGAAAGGTTTTGAATTTATTTGAATGCGAATTACGGGGGTGTACAGGAACTTTCCCGCGACAAAGCGCGGGAATCTGGAAGCAAGATTAACGGTCGCGCTGAACGGCGATGTGGGCAAGACCAATCAGTGCCTCGCGCCATGGGCTGTCGGGAATGACCTGGAGAGCTTCGATGGCTTTGTCGGCTTCTTCTTCCGCACGCTGACGCGTCCATTCCAGCGAGCCGCAGATCGCCATGGTTTCCAGTACAGGTTCCAGAAGATGGCGGCCATTTCCCTGCTCAATCGCTTCACGGATCATTTTCGCCTGTTCGGCCGTTCCGTTACGCATGGCATGGAGCAGCGGCAGGGTCGGTTTGCCTTCGTTCAGGTCATCGCCAACGTTTTTGCCGAGCGTCTCGCCGTCCGCGCTGTAGTCCAGCAAATCGTCAATCAGCTGGAAGGCGGTGCCCAGATAGCGGCCATAGTCCTGCAGGCCTTTTTCCTGTGCTTCGGTGCAGCCAGCCAGAAGGCCGGAACACTGCGCCGCCGCTTCAAACAGACGCGCGGTTTTGCTGTAGATGACGCGCATGTAGTTTTCTTCGGTGATGTCCGGGTCGTTGACGTTCATCAGCTGCAGCACTTCGCCTTCAGCGATGACGTTAACGGCTTCAGACATCACTTCCAGCACTTTCAGGGAACCCAGGCTGGTCATCATCTGGAAGGCGCGGGTATAGATAAAATCCCCCACCAGCACGCTGGCTGCGTTCCCGAACGCGGCGTTGGCCGTGGCTTTGCCACGACGCATATCCGATTCATCCACCACATCGTCATGCAGAAGCGTCGCCGTGTGAATAAATTCGATGAGCGCTGCGATAGTGATGTGAGCATTTCCCTGATAACCAACGGCTCTGGCAGCCAGAATGGCAATCATCGGACGAATGCGTTTACCGCCGCCGCTGACGATGTAATAGCCCAACTGATTGATCAGCTGAACGTCAGAGTTGAGTTGCTCCAGGATTGTTGCATTCACACCCGCCATATCTTGCGCGGTTAACTCGTTGATTTTTTCTAAATTCATCGCAAAAGCCGGGCTTTTAGTCCTGTTGACCCCATCTTCAATGGGGTAACGAAGGGTTTCGGTTTATCAATAGTAGTGCTGATTGTACTGAAAAAACGGCTCAGATAAACGTTACCGTACGTGTTGTGTTTTTTTTCTTCATGTATTGACGGTAGCACTTGTCAAAGGCTCGCGTTTTGCGTAATATTCGCGCCCTATTGTGAATATTTATAGCGCACTCTGATTCATACGAGGACGTGCGCGGAAGCGGAGTTTTATATGTACGCGGTTTTCCAAAGTGGTGGTAAACAACACCGAGTAAGCGAAGGTCAGACCGTTCGCCTGGAAAAGCTGGACATCGCAACTGGCGAATCTGTTGAGTTCGCAGAAGTTCTGATGATCGCAAACGGTGAAGAAGTCAAAATCGGCGTTCCTTTCGTTGATGGCGGCGTTATCAAAGCTGAAGTTGTTGCACACGGTCGTGGCGAGAAAGTTAAAATCGTTAAGTTTCGTCGTCGTAAGCACTACCGTAAGCAGCAGGGCCACCGTCAGTGGTTCACTGATGTGAAAATTACTGGCATCAGCGCCTAAGACCTGAGGAGAGATTTAAATGGCACATAAAAAGGCTGGCGGCTCCACACGTAACGGTCGCGATTCAGAAGCTAAACGCCTGGGCGTTAAGCGCTTTGGTGGCGAATCCGTTCTGGCGGGTAGCATCATCGTTCGTCAACGTGGTACCAAATTCCACGCTGGCAACAACGTAGGTTGCGGTCGTGACCACACTCTGTTTGCTAAAGCAGACGGTAAAGTGAAATTTGAAGTTAAAGGCCCGAACAACCGTAAATACATCAGCATCGTTGCTGAGTAAGGTTTTCTCGGTCCGGTAACGGATTAAAGCCCCGCAACCTGTTGCGGGGCTTTTTACATTGGAAACCCGGTAATTTTTTCTGTAGGGAAAACGGGCATGAAGCAGCAGGCCGGCATAGGAATTCTTTTGGCGCTCACAACCGCAATGTGCTGGGGTGCGCTGCCAATTGCAATGAAGCAGGTACTGGAAGTGATGGAGCCGCCTACGGTGGTCTTTTATCGCTTTCTGATGGCAAGCATCGGCCTCGGGGCGATTCTGGCCGTCAAAGGTAAGCTTCCACCCTTGCGGCTCTTCCGTAAACCGCGCTGGCTGGTGCTGCTGGCTATCGCGACGGGCGGTCTGTTCGGTAACTTCATCCTGTTCAGCTCTTCCCTGCAATATCTCAGCCCCACGGCGTCGCAGGTGATTGGTCAGCTTTCGCCGGTGGGCATGATGGTTGCCAGCGTCTTTATCCTCAAGGAGAAGATGCGCGGTACGCAGATTATCGGGGCGAGCATGCTGTTGTGCGGTCTGGTGATGTTCTTCAACACCAGTCTGATCGAGATTTTTACCCGCCTGACGGATTACACATGGGGTGTCATTTTCGGGGTGGGGGCAGCAACGGTCTGGGTGAGCTATGGCGTCGCGCAAAAGGTGTTATTGCGTCGGCTTGCCTCACAGCAGATCCTCTTTTTGCTGTACACTTTGTGTACGATAGCATTGCTGCCATTAGCGAAGCCGGGCGTAATTTCCCAGCTTAGCGACTGGCAACTGGCGTGCCTCATTTTTTGTGGGCTGAACACGCTGGTCGGTTATGGCGCGCTGGCCGAAGCGATGGCGCGCTGGCAGGCAGCGCAGGTGAGCGCGTTGATCACGCTGACCCCGCTGTTTACGCTGTTATTTTCAGATTTGTTATCAATGGCCTGGCCCGATGTTTTCGTCAGACCGATGCTCAACCTGTTGGGTTATCTCGGTGCGTTTGTCGTGGTTGCGGGCGCGATGTATTCCGCCATTGGTCATCGTCTGCTGGGGACGTTGGCGCAAAAATGAAGCGGTTGTAGTAGTGCCCCGCTCAGGCGAATGAGTTACGGAGAGTAAAATGAAGTTTGTTGATGAAGCGACGATCCTGGTCGTGGCTGGTGATGGCGGCAACGGTTGCGTGAGCTTCCGCCGCGAAAAATATATCCCGCAAGGTGGCGCCTGATGGCGGCGACGGCGGGGATGGTGGTGACGTCTGGCTGGAGGCGGATGAGAACCTCAACACGCTGATCGACTACCGTTTCGAAAAATCCTTCCGCGCTGAGCGTGGTCAGAACGGCCAGAGCCGCGACTGTACCGGGAAACGCGGTAAAGACGTCACCATTAAGGTGCCGGTCGGTACGCGTGTGATTGACCAGGGCACCGGCGAAACCATGGGTGACATGACCAAACACGGTCAGCGCCTGATGGTGGCCAAAGGCGGCTGGCACGGTCTGGGTAACAGCCGTTTCAAATCTTCCGTTAACCGTACGCCGCGTCAGAAAACGATGGGTACGCCGGGCGATAAGCGCGACCTGCAGCTGGAGCTGATGCTGCTGGCTGACGTGGGCATGCTGGGGATGCCAAACGCGGGTAAATCGACGTTTATTCGCGCCGTCTCTGCCGCCAAGCCGAAAGTGGCGGACTATCCGTTTACCACGCTGGTACCAAGCCTGGGCGTTGTCCGTATGGATAACGAGAAGAGCTTTGTGGTTGCCGATATTCCGGGGCTGATTGAAGGCGCCGCCGAAGGGGCGGGTCTGGGTATTCGCTTCCTGAAACACCTGGAGCGCTGCCGCGTGCTGCTGCACCTTATCGATATCGATCCTATCGACGGTTCCGATCCGGTTGAAAACGCCCGCATTATCGTCGGCGAGCTGGAAAAATACAGCGAAAAACTGGCGAATAAACCACGCTGGCTGGTCTTCAACAAGATCGACCTGATGGACAAAGCCGAAGCGGAAGCGAAAGCGAAAGCGATTGCTGAAGCGATGGGCTGGGAAGATAAATACTACCTGATCTCTGCGGCAAGCCAGGTGGGCGTGAAAGATCTGTGCTGGGATGTGATGACCTTCATCATTGAGAACCCAATCGTTCAGGCGGAAGAAGTCAAACAGCCTGAAAAAGTCGAATTCATGTGGGATGACTACCACCGCCAGCAGCTCGAAGAGCTGGAAGCGGAAGCGAAGATGATGAAGACTGGGACGATGACTGGGATGAAGACGACGAAGAAGGCGTCGAGTTCATCTACAAGCACTAATACCTGAAATGCCCCGGTTTAGCGGGGCGCTATAATCTGTGAAATGCCGGGACAGTGTGAACTACCCCGGCATTTTTTATCTAGTTATTCTGGTAGATGTCCTTATAAAGCCTGCTTTCGAAGCGAACCAGCGGAATACGACGATTGCGCTGGTCGGTCGGTTCGACGGCATAGCCGGAAAGATACTGCACGAATGCCATGCGCTGTCCGCTGGCGGTAGTGATGAAGCCTGCAAGGTTATAAACCCCCTGCAGTGAGCCTGTTTTCGCGGAGACTTTGCCATCCACGCCCGCAGCGTGAAGCCCGGCGCGGTACTGCAGCGAACCGTCATGCCCGGCCAGCGGCAGCATTGAAATAAAGTTTAGCTCAGTGTCATGCTGTGCAATGTACTGAAGCACCTGCATCATGGTGGCCGGCGCGATCAAATTATGGCGCGATAGTCCGGAACCATCGGCGATGATGGTATTACCCAGATCGATCCCGGCCTGCTGGCGCAGGATCTGCCGAACCGCATCTGAACCCGCTCGCCAGGTGCCCGGCACGCCGAAACGGGCGTGACCAATCATGCGGAAGACGGTATCGGCAATCATGTTGTCCGACTTCTTCAGCATGATCTTCAGCAGATCGTGCAGCGGGGCAGACTGTTTGCTGGCGATGACCGTGCCGGGCTGGTTGACCTGCGTCTGACGAAGCAGGGTGCCGGTGTAGGTGATGCCCGCTTGTTTCAGTTCATCTTTCAGAATGGCGCCCGCATAGCTGGCACCATCCTGGATGGCGAAGGCCAGCGGCAGCGGATCGGCGCGCTGCGTCAGGCAGCCGGTCAGCGTGAAGCGGTTAAGATCGCCCGGCACCACGTCCAGTTCGCAATACTGTGCATCAGGGGAGCCCCGCGCCAGGGTGCGCACCTGGCTAAACATGGTGACCGGGTAGTAGGAGGCGATGCGGATAAACGCTAAATCGCCCGGCTTTGGCGCACTGTAAAGCGAAACCGAGAAGCAGTTGCGGTCGACAATCGCGGCGGCCGGCGGGGCGCTAAAGCACTGCGTCATGTCGTTCCACGGCCAGCCCGGGGCTTTATCGTGGCTGGCAAAGATGGAGGTATCGATCAGCACATTGCCATCAATTTTCTGCACGCCGGACTTTTTCAGCACCGCAACCATATTGCGGATATCCTGGCGTTTAAAGGTCGGATCGCCGCCAAAACGGGCGATAAGATCGCCTTTCAGTTCGCCACCCTCGACGTTACCTTTGGTTTCAAGAGTGGTCGTAAAACGGAAGTCAGGCCCGAGCTGGAGCAGGGCGGCGAGGGCGGTGATCACCTTTTGGGTACTGGCAGGCAGCGCCATCTGTTGACTGTGATAGTCAATCTCGGGAGCCTGTGCGCCAACCTTCTGCACCATCAGGGCGAGGTTCGCGCCGGCGGGAAGCTGATTAATGTACTCATCAACATTCGCGGCCTGAGCGGTGAACGTTATACTGGTAGTCAATCCGATGATAAAACTGGAAAATCGCATAATCTCGCGCTAACAACCCGAAAACAAACCGTCATACTACGGTGCAAGGCACCGGAAAGTAAACGATGACCCATAGTGAACTTCGGGGTAAAATGCGTATCAAATTGAAAAATTGCTGCTGACCTGGGGCATTGCCCCCGGGTCGGTTTTCTTTTTGCTTCTTGCCCGGCGAGAAGCCCTGTCCGCGGGGAGACAGAGCAGACGGGGCGGGTTAACGCTCCCTACAGGAATGTTTAAGAGGTATAACAAATGCAAGCTATTCCGATGACCTTACGTGGTGCCGAAAAACTGCGCGAAGAGCTGGATTTTCTGAAATCCGTGCGCCGCCCTGAAATCATCGCCGCTATCGCGGAAGCGCGCGAGCATGGCGACCTGAAAGAGAATGCTGAATACCACGCCGCGCGTGAGCAGCAGGGCTTCTGCGAAGGGCGTATTAAAGATATCGAAGCAAAGCTGTCCAATGCACAGGTTATCGATATCACCAAAATGCCGAACAACGGCCGCGTGATCTTTGGTTCAACCGTTACCGTGCTGAACCTGGACAACGACGAAGAGCAGACCTACCGCATCGTGGGTGATGATGAGGCTGACTTCAAACAGAACCTGATTTCGGTGAACTCGCCGATTGCGCGCGGCCTGATTGGCAAAGAGCAGGACGATGTTGTCACCATCCGCACCCCTGGCGGTGAAGTGGAATACGAAATTATTAAGGTTGAATACCTGTAATTCGCTTCTCTACTAAGATGTTGATACATTGTAAAGAAAAGAAAAAGGCCGCATAGCGGCCTTTTATCAACTCCAGGAGCATGGCATTTTGCTCGCCTGCTGACAGAAATCCCTCGTTTCACACAGAAAATGTGTTTAATTCAGGATATCCTTAACGTGGCAGCGAGATTTTACGCTCTTTGGATGGGCGGTAGAGCACCAGCGTTTTACCGATGACCTGTACATTGCAGGCGCCGGTTTCGCGCACGATGGCTTCCACGATCAGGGTTTTAGTGTCTCTGTCTTCAGAGGCGATTTTCACCTTGATCAGCTCGTGGTGTTCCAGCGCTTGTTCAATCTCGGCAAGCACCCCTTCGGTCAAACCATTGTTGCCAAGCATCACTACCGGCTTGAGCGGATGTGCCAGACCTTTCAGGTGCTGTTTTTGTTTAGTACTCAGATTCATCGTATATTTTTGCTTACGTTGGGATTGAAAACGGTTCATTCTACCGCCATCTCCCGTATATCGCCAAATAGCTGCGTCGAAATTTACGTCACAGGCAAGCGACGATGAACCCGGACGGAAATGTTAAATGACAGGTAAAAAGCGTTCTGCCAGCTCCAGCCGCTGGCTTCAGGAACACTTTAGCGATAAATATGTTCAACAGGCACAGAAAAAGGGGTTGCGTTCCCGTGCCTGGTTTAAACTTGATGAAATACAGCAAAGTGACAAACTTTTTAAGCCGGGGATGACGGTTGTTGACCTCGGTGCGGCACCTGGCGGATGGTCGCAGTATGCGGTCACGCAGATCGGCGGCACGGGCCGCATCATCGCGTGCGATCTTTTACCAATGGATCCCATCGTTGGTGTCGACTTCCTTCAGGGCGATTTTCGTGATGAATTAGTGCTGAAAGCGTTACTGGAACGTGTAGGTGACAGTAAGGTCCAGGTTGTCATGTCAGATATGGCACCGAATATGTGCGGAACACCGGCGGTGGATATCCCCCGCGCCATGTATCTGGTGGAGCTAGCGTTGGAAATGTGTCGTGATGTACTGGCGCCTGGCGGGAGTTTTGTGGTGAAGGTGTTTCAGGGCGAAGGTTTCGAGGAGTATCTTACGGAAATTCGCTCCCTGTTTGCGAAGGTCAAAGTTCGTAAGCCGGACTCTTCCCGGGCCCGTTCCCGCGAAGTGTATATTGTAGCGACCGGGCGAAAATGATAACCGGGAGATTTCAGACGAAAGTTTGAATGAAACTGGATATAGAGTATCCTGACGCTGTTTTTAACACAGTTGTAATATGAGGTTAATCCCTTGAGTGACATGGCGAAAAACCTAATACTCTGGCTGGTCATTGCCGTTGTGCTGATGTCAGTATTCCAGAGCTTTGGGCCCAGCGAGTCGAATGGCCGCAAGGTGGATTATTCTACCTTCCTGCAGGAGGTCAACCAGGACCAGGTTCGCGAAGCGCGTATCAACGGACGTGAGATCAACGTTACCAAGAAAGATAGTAACCGTTACACGACTTACATCCCGGTGAACGATCCTAAGCTGCTTGATAACCTTCTGACCAAAAACGTCAAGGTGGTAGGTGAGCCGCCTGAAGAACCGAGCCTGCTGGCTTCTATCTTCATTTCCTGGTTCCCGATGCTGCTGCTGATCGGCGTCTGGATCTTCTTTATGCGCCAGATGCAGGGCGGCGGTGGCAAAGGCGCCATGTCGTTCGGTAAGAGCAAGGCGCGCATGCTGACGGAAGATCAGATCAAGACCACTTTCGCTGACGTTGCCGGGTGTGACGAAGCGAAAGAAGAGGTGGGTGAACTGGTGGAATACCTGCGTGAGCCGAGCCGTTTCCAGAAGCTGGGCGGTAAGATCCCGAAAGGCGTGCTGATGGTTGGCCCTCCGGGCACCGGTAAAACGCTGCTGGCGAAAGCCATCGCGGGCGAAGCGAAGGTGCCGTTCTTCACCATTTCCGGTTCTGACTTCGTCGAAATGTTCGTGGGTGTCGGTGCATCTCGTGTGCGCGACATGTTCGAGCAGGCCAAGAAAGCAGCACCGTGCATTATCTTCATCGATGAAATCGACGCCGTAGGCCGCCAGCGTGGCGCAGGCCTGGGTGGTGGTCACGATGAACGTGAACAGACGCTGAACCAGATGCTGGTTGAGATGGACGGCTTCGAAGGTAACGAAGGTATCATCGTTATCGCGGCGACCAACCGTCCGGACGTGCTTGACCCTGCGCTGCTGCGTCCAGGCCGTTTCGACCGTCAGGTTGTGGTCGGTCTGCCGGATGTTCGCGGTCGTGAACAGATCCTGAAAGTTCACATGCGTCGCGTGCCGCTGGCGCCCGACATCGACGCGGCAATCATTGCGCGCGGTACGCCGGGCTTCTCCGGTGCGGATCTGGCTAACCTGGTCAACGAAGCTGCACTGTTTGCCGCTCGCGGTAACAAGCGCGTGGTGTCGATGGTGGAGTTCGAGAAAGCGAAAGACAAAATCATGATGGGTGCGGAACGTCGCTCCATGGTGATGACGGAAGCGCAGAAAGAGTCCACGGCGTACCACGAAGCGGGTCACGCGATTATTGGCCGTCTGGTGCCGGAACACGATCCGGTGCATAAAGTGACGATTATTCCGCGCGGTCGTGCGCTGGGTGTGACCTTCTTCCTGCCTGAAGGCGATGCGATCAGCGCCAGCCGTCAGAAGCTGGAAAGCCAGATCTCAACCCTGTACGGCGGTCGTCTGGCGGAAGAGATTATCTACGGTGCGGAACATGTTTCTACCGGTGCGTCCAACGACATTAAAGTGGCGACCAACCTGGCGCGTAACATGGTGACCCAGTGGGGCTTCTCCGACAAACTCGGTCCGCTGCTCTATGCAGAAGAAGAGGGCGAAGTGTTCCTGGGCCGTTCCGTGGCGAAAGCGAAACATATGTCCGATGAAACGGCGCGTATCATCGACCAGGAAGTGAAAGCGCTGATCGAGCGTAACTACGCTCGTGCACGCTCAGATCCTGAACGACAACATGGACATTCTGCATTCGATGAAGGATGCGCTGATGAAATATGAGACCATCGATGCACCGCAGATTGACGACCTGATGGCGCGCCGCGAAGTGCGTCCGCCAGCAGGCTGGGAAGATCCAGGCGCGTCCAACAACTCTGACAACAATGGCACCCCGCGTGCGCCGCGTCCGGTTGATGAACCGCGTACGCCAAACCCGGGCAACACCATGTCAGAACAGCTGGGCGACAAGTAAGTCACCGCTGCTGGACCGTTGTCTCTAACTGAACAAACCCTGGGGCTTGCTCCGGGGTTTTTCTTTATTGTATTAACCGCAACAACGCAGGGACTTTAAGCCATGAAATTATTCGCTCATGACTCGCATCTCGATCTCTCCCATCCGCACGTGATGGGGATCCTGAATGTTACGCCTGACTCCTTCTCTGACGGCGGCACGCATAACACGCTTATCGAGGCGGTTAAGCACGCGAATTTAATGATCAATGCGGGTGCCACCATCATTGACGTTGGCGGCGAATCGACGCGTCCCGGTGCGGCGGACGTGTCTGTGGAAGAAGAGCTGGCGCGCGTGGTGCCGGTGGTTGAAGCGATCGCGCAGCGGTTTGAAGTGTGGATCTCCGTTGATACCTCCAAACCGGAAGTGATCCGTGAAGTGGCGAGAGTGGGCGCTCACATTATCAATGATATTCGCTCACTGACCGAGCCGGGGGCGATTGAGGCGGCTGCGGAAACCGGGCTGCCGGTGTGCCTGATGCATATGCAGGGGCAGCCGAAAACCATGCAGGAAGCGCCGAAGTATGACGATGTCTTTGCCGACGTAAATCGCTTCTTTGTCGAGCATATTGCCCGCTGCGAACAGGCAGGTATCCCAAAAGAGAAATTGCTGCTCGACCCGGGGTTCGGTTTCGGTAAAAATCTCTCGCACAACTATGCGCTGCTGGCGCGCTTGTCGGAATTTCATCACTTTGGCCTGCCGCTGCTGGTGGGGATGTCGAGGAAATCGATGATTGGCCAGTTGCTGAATGTAGGCCCGAGCGAGCGCCTGAGCGGCAGCCTGGCCTGCGCGGTGATTGCGGCGATGCAGGGCGCGCAGATTATTCGTGTCCATGACGTCAAAGAAACAGTAGAAGCCATGCGTGTGGTGGAAGCCACACTGGCAGCGAAGGAAAACAAACGCTATGAGTAATCGTAAATATTTTGGTACCGATGGTATCCGTGGGCGCGTAGGCGATGCTCCCATCACCCCGGATTTTGTCCTGAAGCTGGGCTGGGCTGCCGGCAAAGTGCTGGCGCGTCACGGTTCACGTAAAATTATCATCGGTAAAGACACCCGTATTTCCGGCTATATGCTGGAATCCGCGCTGGAAGCCGGGCTGGCGGCGGCGGGGCTGTCCGCCTCCTTTACCGGGCCGATGCCAACGCCGGCGGTGGCGTATCTGACGCGCACCTTCCGTGCGGAAGCGGGGATTGTCATCTCCGCGTCGCACAACCCGTTCTACGACAACGGCATCAAATTCTTCTCTATCGATGGCACCAAGCTGCCGGATGAGGTGGAAGAGGCCATTGAAGCTGAAATGGAAAAAGAGCTGACCTGTGTTGATTCCGCCGAGCTGGGTAAAGCGAACCGCATCGTTGATGCGGCGGGTCGCTATATCGAATTCTGCAAAGGCACCTTCCCGAATGAGCTGAGCCTGAAGGAGCTCAAAATTGTGGTGGACTGCGCGAACGGGGCGACCTACCACATCGCCCCGAATGTGTTCCGCGAGCTGGGTGCGAAAGTGATCGCCATTGGCTGTGAGCCGGATGGTCTGAACATCAACGAGCAGGTCGGTGCGACGGACGTTCGTGCCCTGCAGGCGCGCGTTCTGGCAGAAAAAGCCGATCTGGGCATTGCGCTGGACGGCGACGGCGACCGCGTGATCATGGTTGACCACGAAGGTAACAAGGTCGACGGCGACCAGATCCTCTACATCATTGCGCGTGAAGGTCTGCGTCAGGGGCAGCTGCGTGGCGGCGCGGTCGGCACGCTGATGAGCAATATGGGGCTGGAGCTGGCGCTGAAACAGCTGGGTATTCCGTTTGCTCGCGCCAAAGTGGGTGACCGCTATGTGCTGGAAAAACTGCAGGAGAAGGGCTGGCGCATTGGTGCGGAGAACTCCGGCCACGTGATCCTGCTGGACAAAACCACCACCGGTGACGGTATCGTGGCCGGGCTGCAGGTGGTGGCCGCGATGGCGCGCAACCATATGAGCCTGCACGATCTGTGCAGCGGCATGAAGATGTTCCCGCAGATCCTGGTCAACGTGCGCTTCACTGCTGGCAAAGGCGATCCGCTGGAAAATGAGAACGTGAAAGCGGTGATGGCTGACGTTGAAGCGGCCCTGGGCAGCCGTGGACGCGTGCTGCTGCGTAAGTCGGGCACCGAACCGCTGATCCGCGTGATGGTGGAAGGCGAAGACGAAGCGCAGGTGACCGAGATGGCGCACCGTATTGCGGATGCGGTGAAAGCCGCATAATGGTGCACGATAAGTGCTTAAAAAGGCGGCTATTGCCGCCTTTTAACGGGACAGAAGTTGTAGTTTTGCTGTTTTTTTCCGCAGTTGATACAATGCGTCGAAATTGCCCTTGCGAAGGTGATTCGCTTTGGTTAGTATTCACACCCGCTTCAGTGGGAAAGCAGAAAACGCCCCGCTTTTATTGGTCGAAGCATTGGTATGCGGCAAATCCGCAAGGAACAGGTTGATTATGTACGAAGCTCTTTTAGTTGTTTTCCTTATTGTAGCAATCGCGCTCGTAGCGCTGATTATGCTGCAGCAAGGTAAAGGCGCTGATATGGGAGCCTCCTTCGGAGCAGGCGCTTCCGGTACGCTGTTCGGTTCAAGTGGTTCTGGGAACTTCATGACCCGCACGACGGCGATTCTGGCTACGCTGTTCTTCATCATCAGCCTGGTGCTGGGCAATATCAACAGCAACAAGACCAGCAAAGGAAGCGAGTGGGAAAACCTGAGCGCGCCAGCGAAAACTGAGCAAACTCAGCCAGCTGCACCGGCTAAGCCAACCAGCGATATCCCGCACTAAGTATTCTGTACCGAGGTGGTGGAATTGGTAGACACGCTACCTTGAGGTGGTAGTGCCCTAACGGGCTTGTGGGTTCGAGTCCCATCCTCGGTACCAATATTCCAGAAAAAAGACGTCGAAAGACGTCTTTTTTTTCGTCTGTAATCCGGAAAGAGAGACAATAAAAAAGACGCCATCAGGCGTCTTTTTTAATCCATCAGCGATTATTTCTTATCGCTGTGCTCCAGGTTTTCAACCTGCGGCAGGCCGTTACCGGAACTGGCGGAGAGCAAACCGTTCTCAACATAGTTGAACAGCTTCTCGCGGGTATCGGTGATGTCCAGGTTACGCATGGTCAGCTGACCAATACGATCGTCCGGTGAGAACACGGACTCACCTTTCTCCATGGTCAGACGCTCTGCTTTATAGGTCAGGTTGTCAGACACGGTGTTCAGGATGGAGTAGTCGTTACCGCGACGCAGTTCCAGCGTCACTTCACCGGTGATCGCACTCGCCACCCAACGCTGCAGCGCATCACGCAGCATCAGCGCCTGCGGATCGAACCAGCGGCCCTGATACAGCAGTTTACCCAGCTGACGGCCATGAGCGTGATACTGCTCAATGGTGTCTTCGTTGTGAATGCCGGTCAGCAGACGCTCGTAAGCGATGTGCAGCAGCGCCATCCCCGGGGCTTCATAGATACCACGGCTTTTCGCTTCGATGATACGGTTTTCAATCTGATCGCTCATGCCCAGACCATGACGACCGCCAATGCGGTTCGCTTCCAGCATCAGCTCAACATCATCGGAAAAGGTTTTACCGTTCAGCGCAACCGGATGACCGCGTTCGAAACGCACGGTCACTTCTTCTGCCGGGATTTTGACGTTCTCGTCCCAGAACTTCACGCCCATGATTGGGTTAACGATCTTCACGCTGGAGTTCAGGAATTCCAGGTCTTTCGCTTCGTGCGTCGCACCCAGCATGTTGGAGTCGGTGGAGTAAGCTTTCTCGACTGACATCTTATAGTCAAAACCGCAGGCGATCATAAACTCGGACATCTCATGACGACCACCCAGCTCGTCGATGAAGTCGGTATCCAGCCACGGTTTGTAGATCTGCAGTTCGGCGTTGGTCAGCAGGCCATAACGATAGAAACGTTCGATATCGTTTCCTTTATAGGTGCTGCCGTCACCCCAGATGTTAACGCCGTCTTCTTTCATGGCGGCAACCAGCATGGTGCCGGTCACCGCACGGCCCAGCGGGGTGGTGTTGAAATAGGTCAGGCCGCCGGTGGTGTTATGGAACGCACCACACTGAATCGCCGCGATACCTTCAGCGACCAGTTGCTTACGGCAGTCAATCAGGCGCGCGTTCTCTGCACCATACTCCTTCGCGCGACGAGGAATAGCATCATAGTCGTCCTCATCCGGCTGACCCAGGTTCGCAGTATAGGCATACGGAACCGCGCCCTTCTGGCGCATCCACAGCAGTGCAGCGCTGGTATCCAGGCCACCTGAGAAAGCGATGCCAATACGTTGTCCTACCGGAAGATGCTTGAGAATCGTCGTCATAAAATAAAACCCTGCTTGATTGACTGATTAGAGACCGCTTTCGCTCTCTTGTGCATTTTTATGCAAAATAAGTGAGTATTCATTTAATCATCTTTTGGCGAAGACCGGAAGAGACTCGTGCGTTTTTTATAGGAATTATTGGTATAAGACATCTTTTATACAGGCGGAAGTTGCCGCAATAATGCATAGTCGGAGTGTCGGATGCACTAACATCGGTTGACAGGTGGGGTCAACTATCAATATACTAAACGCCGATTTTACGTCCCGTCTTCGGTACCAAATCCCAGCATTATTTGCAAATTCGCGCTAAAACGCGTAGAATTTGCCACGTTTCAGGCGCGGGGTGGAGCAGCCTGGTAGCTCGTCGGGCTCATAACCCGAAGGTCGTCGGTTCAAATCCGGCCCCCGCAACCACTTTCCCATAAGTGTTCTTTTTCAAATATACTGTGAAGACTTAACGCCTTCGTAGCTGGATTTGAAAAAATTCTCTCGGAAGGTGCTCCAGGCCGCAGTTGCGGCTATAGGGTTCAGTTATCTAAAGCCCCGATTTATCGGGGTTTTTTGTTATCTGACTACAGAATAACTGGGCTTTACGCCCTTTTTTTATGTCTTGGGGGTGGGCTTGTCCACATTAGAGCAAAAATTAACAGAGATGATTACGGCACCGGTCGAAGCACTGGGCTACGAACTGGTCGGCATCGAATTCGTTCGTGGCCGCACATCGACGCTGCGCATCTATATTGATAGTGAAGATGGCATCAATGTTGATGATTGTGCTGATGTCAGCCACCAGGTGAGTGCGGTTCTGGATGTTGAAGATCCGATTACCGTTGCGTACAACCTGGAAGTTTCCTCACCTGGCCTCGATCGCCCGATGTTCACGGCCGAGCACTATGCGCGCTTTACCGGTGAAGAAGTCGCGCTGGTTCTGCGTATGGCCGTACAGAACCGCCGTAAATGGCAGGGAATTATCAAAGCCGTCGATGGTGAAATGATCACGGTGACAGTCGAAGGCAAAGATGAAGTGTTCGCGCTGAGTAATATCCAGAAGGCGAACCTGGTTCCCCACTTTTAACAGTCTGGATTGAGGTGAAAGGCCCGCGATGAACAAAGAAATTTTGGCTGTTGTTGAAGCCGTCTCCAACGAGAAATCACTGCCGCGTGAGAAGATTTTTGAAGCGCTGGAAAGTGCACTGGCTACAGCAACCAAGAAAAAATACGAACAAGAGATCGATGTTCGCGTAAGCATCGATCGTAAAAGCGGTGACTTCGATACATTCCGTCGTTGGGTGGTCGTTGAAGAAGTGACCCAGCCGACGCGAGAGATCACGCTGGAAGCCGCTCGTTTTGAAGACGAAAGTCTGAACGTGGGCGACTACGTTGAAGATCAGATTGAATCTGTGACCTTCGACCGTATCACCACCCAGACCGCTAAACAGGTTATCGTGCAGAAAGTGCGCGAAGCCGAGCGCGCGCTGGTGGTCGATCAGTTCCGCGATCAGGAAGGCGAAATCATCACCGGCGTGGTGAAGAAAGTGAACCGCGACAACATCTCCCTGGAGCTCAAATCCGAAGGGTAACCGGGTAACGCTGAAGCCGTGATCCTGCGTGAAGATATGCTGCCGCGTGAAAACTTCCGTCCGGGCGACCGTATTCGCGGCGTTCTGTACGCCGTGCGTCCTGAAGCGCGCGGCGCACAGCTGTTCGTGACCCGTTCCAAACCGGAAATGCTGGTAGAACTGTTCCGCATCGAAGTGCCGGAAATCGGCGAAGAAGTTATTGAGATTAAAGCGGCGGCCCGCGATCCGGGCTCCCGCGCGAAAATTGCGGTGAAAACCAACGACAAGCGTATCGACCCGGTCGGTGCTTGCGTCGGTATGCGCGGTGCGCGCGTCCAGGCAGTTTCTACCGAGCTGGGCGGCGAACGTATTGATATCGTTCTGTGGGATGACAACCCGGCGCAGTTCGTGATCAACGCAATGGCGCCGGCTGATGTGGCGTCTATCGTTGTTGACGAAGACAAACACACCATGGATATCGCTGTTGAAGCGGGCAACCTGGCGCAGGCAATCGGCCGTAACGGTCAGAACGTGCGTCTGGCGTCACAGCTGAGCGGCTGGGAACTCAACGTGATGACCGTTGATGACCTGCAGGCCAAGCATCAGGCTGAAGCCCATGCGGCGATCGATACCTTCACCAAATACCTGGATATTGACGAAGATTTCGCCACCGTTCTGGTTGAAGAAGGTTTCTCTACGCTGGAAGAACTGGCCTATGTGCCAATGAAAGAGCTGCTGGAAATTGACGGTCTGGATGAAGAAACCGTTGAAGCCCTGCGTGAACGCGCTAAAAATGCACTGACCACCCTGGCACTGGCTCAGGAAGAAAGCCTTGGCGATAAGAAGCCGGCTGATGACCTGCTGAATCTGGAAGGTCTTGATCGTGCGATTGCGTTCAAACTGGCTGCCCGTGGTGTTTGTACGCTGGAAGATCTCGCTGAGCAAGGCGTTGATGACCTGGCTGATATCGAAGGGTTAACCGACGAGAAAGCCGGCGAGCTCATCATGGCCGCACGTAATATTTGCTGGTTCGGCGACGAAGCGTAATAAACTGTAGCAGGAAGGAACAGCATGACTGATGTAACTGTAAAATCGCTGGCTGCTGAGATTCAGACCTCCGTGGACCGCCTGGTACAGCAATTTGCTGATGCAGGGATCCCGAAGTCCGCTGATGACTCGGTGACCGCGCAAGAAAAACAAACCTTGTTAACGCACCTGAACCGTGAACACGGCTCTACGCCTGACAAGTTAACGCTGCAGCGCAAAACGCGTAGCACGTTAAACATCCCTGGTACCGGTGGCAAAAGCAAATCGGTACAAATTGAAGTCCGCAAGACGCGCACCTTTGTAAAACGTGATCCGCAAGAGGCAGAACGCCTTGCCGCGGAAGAGCAGGCACAGCGTGAAGCGGAAGAACAAGCTCAGCGTGAGGCGGAAGCAGCCGCCAAACGTGAAGCAGAATTAAAAGCTGAACGTGAGGCCGCAGAAAAAGCGAAACGCGACGCAAGTGATAAAGTGAAGCGTGACGCTGCGGAAAAAGACAAAGTGAGCAATCAACAGACAGACGAAATGACCAAAACCGCCCAGGCTGAAAAAGCCCGCCGTGAAAATGAAGCTGCCGAGCTGAAGCGTAAAGCGGAAGAAGAAGCCCGCCGTAAGCTGGAAGAAGAAGCTCGCCGCGTCGCCGAAGAAGCGCGTCGTATGGCTGAAGAAAATGAGAAGAACGGTGTTGATACCGCTGAGCAGTCTGAAGACACCAGCGACTATCACGTGACCACTTCTCAGCACGCACGTCAGGCTGAAGATGATAACGACCGTGAAGTAGAAGGCGGCCGTGGCCGTGGTCGTAATGCAAAAGCAGCGCGTCCGGCGAAAAAAGGTAACAAGCACGCTGAATCCAAAGCTGACCGTGAAGAAGCACGCGCGGCTGTTCGCGGTGGTAAAGGCGGCAAGCGTAAAGGTTCCGCTCTGCAGCAGGGCTTCCAGAAGCCGGCTCAGGCCGTTAACCGTGACGTTGTGATCGGCGAAACCATTACCGTTGGCGAACTGGCGAACAAGATGGCGGTTAAAGGCTCTCAGGTCATCAAAGCGATGATGAAGCTGGGCGCCATGGCCACCATCAACCAGGTGATCGATCAGGAAACCGCACAGCTGGTTGCCGAAGAGATGGGCCACAAAGTTATCCTGCGTCGTGAAAACGAGCTGGAAGAAGCGGTAATGAGCGACCGTGATACTGGTGCTGCGGCTGAACCGCGCGCGCCGGTCGTGACCATCATGGGTCACGTTGACCACGGTAAAACCTCTCTGCTGGACTACATTCGCTCCACCAAAGTTGCCTCCGGCGAAGCGGGTGGCATTACCCAGCACATCGGTGCATACCACGTAGAAACCGACAACGGCATGATCACCTTCCTGGATACCCCGGGCCACGCCGCGTTTACCTCAATGCGTGCTCGTGGTGCTCAGGCGACGGATATCGTTGTTCTGGTTGTTGCGGCCGACGACGGCGTCATGCCGCAGACCATCGAAGCTATCCAGCACGCGAAAGCAGCGCAGGTGCCGGTGGTGGTTGCAGTGAACAAGATCGATAAGCCAGAAGCCGATCCGGATCGCGTTAAAAACGAACTGTCTCAGTACGGCATCATGCCGGAAGAGTGGGGCGGCGAAAGCCAGTTCGTACACGTGTCCGCGAAAGCGGGTACCGGTATCGACGAACTGCTGGACGCGATCCTGCTGCAGGCCGAAGTTCTGGAGCTGAAAGCCATCCGTAACGGTATGGCGAGCGGTGCGGTGATCGAATCCTTCCTGGATAAAGGTCGTGGCCCGGTGGCTACCGTTCTGGTTCGTGAAGGTACGCTGCATAAAGGCGATATCGTTCTGTGCGGCTTCGAATACGGTCGCGTGCGTGCGATGCGTGACGAACTGGGCCGGGAAGTGACTGGAAGCGGGTCCGTCCATTCCGGTGGAAATCCTGGGTCTGTCCGGCGTTCCGGCTGCCGGTGACGAAGTGACCGTTGTGCGTGACGAGAAGAAAGCGCGTGAAGTGGCGCTGTATCGTCAGGGCAAATTCCGTGAAGTTAAACTGGCGCGTCAGCAGAAATCCAAACTGGAAAACATGTTTGCCAACATGACCGAGGGCGAAGTTCACGAAGTGAACATCGTACTGAAGGCCGACGTTCAGGGCTCTGTGGAAGCGATCTCCGACTCCCTGCTGAAACTGTCTACCGACGAAGTGAAAGTGAAGATCATCGGTTCCGGCGTAGGTGGTATCACCGAAACCGACGCGACCCTGGCTGCTGCGTCCAACGCTATCCTGGTTGGCTTCAACGTTCGTGCGGATGCGTCTGCGCGTCGAGTGATCGAAGCCGAAAGCCTGGATCTGCGTTACTACTCCGTCATCTATAACCTGATCGACGAAGTGAAAGCAGCGATGAGCGGCATGCTGTCTCCTGAGCTGAAACAGCAGATCATCGGTCTGGCTGAAGTACGTGACGTGTTCAAATCACCGAAATTCGGCGCGATCGCGGGCTGTATGGTTACCGAAGGTAACATCAAACGTCACAACCCAATCCGCGTACTGCGCGACAACGTGGTTATCTACGAAGGCGAGCTGGAATCCCTGCGCCGCTTCAAAGATGACGTTAACGAAGTCCGTAACGGCATGGAATGTGGTATCGGCGTGAAGAACTACAACGACGTTCGCGTTGGCGATATGATCGAAGTGTTCGAGATCATCGAAATTCAGCGCACCATCGCGTAATTCCGCATCGCCTTTCGGGCTGCTGCGTTGGCGGCATGTTTGCCCCGTGGGGTCTGGCCCGGGGCCGGGCCGCCGCGCCCGCTCTCGGGTACAAATATTGTAGGCCGGGTAAGCGACGCGCCACCCGGCAATAATATCAAAAGGGGCTTTAGCCCCTTTTTTGTCTGGAGAATTTATTATGGCGAAAGAATTTGGTCGCCCTCAGCGCGTAGCGCAGGAAATGCAGAAAGAGATCGCGATCATTCTGCAACGTGAAATCAAAGATCCGCGCGTCGGCATGATGACCACCGTTTCCGGTGTGGAAGTGTCCCGCGATCTGGCGTATGCCAAAGTGTTCGTCACCTTCCTGAACGACCAGGACGAAGCCGGCAGTGAAAAAGGGCATCAAAGCGCTGCAGGAAGCGTCTGGTTTCATCCGCACCCTGCTGGGCAAAGCGATGCGCCTGCGTATCGTGCCTGAACTGACCTTCTTCTACGACAACTCGCTGGTGGAAGGTATGCGTATGTCCAACCTGGTGACCAGCGTGGTGAAACACGACGACGAGCGTCGTGTGAACCCGGCGGACGACAGCAAGGAGGACTGATGAGTCGTCCTCGTCGTCGTGGTCGCGACGTGCATGGCGTGCTGCTGCTGGATAAACCGCAGGGCGCTTCCAGCAACGATGTGCTGCAAAAAGTTAAACGCCTTTATAACGCCAACCGTGCGGGCCACACCGGCGCGCTCGATCCGCTGGCGACCGGCATGCTGCCGGTCTGTCTGGGCGAAGCGACAAAGTTTTCCCAGTACCTGCTCGACTCCGATAAGCGTTACCGCGTTATCGCTAAGCTGGGCCAGCGCACGGATACCTCCGACGCGGATGGCCAGGTCGTGGAAGAGCGTCCGGTGACCTTCAGCGCGGAGCAGCTTGATGCGGCGCTGGAGAGCTTCCGTGGGGATACGCTGCAGGTGCCGTCGATGTATTCGGCGCTGAAATATCAGGGAAAGAAACTCTACGAATATGCGCGCCAGGGCATTGAGGTGCCGCGTGAAGCCCGTCCGATTACCGTGTATGAGCTGCTGTTTATTCGCCACGAAGGCGATGAGCTGGAGCTGGAAGTCCACTGTTCGAAAGGGACCTACATTCGCACCATCATCGACGATCTCGGTGAGAAGCTGGGCTGTGGCGCGCATGTGATCTACCTGCGTCGTCTGGCGGTGAGCAAATACCCGGTGGAGCGGATGGTGACCCTGGAACATCTGCACGAGCTGGTTGAACAGGCGGAAGCGCAGGGGATCGCGCCGGCAGAGCTGCTGGATCCGCTGCTGATGCCGATGGACAGTCCGGCAGCGGACTTCCCGGTCGTTAATCTTCCTTTAACATCGTCCGTTTACTTTAAGAACGGCCACCCGGTTCGTGCAGCAGACGCGCCGCTGGAAGGCCTGGTGCGCGTGACCGAAGGTGACGAAGGGAAATTCATCGGGATGGGCGAAATGGATGGCGAAGGGCGCGTTGCGCCGCGTCGTCTGGTCGTCGAATATCCGGTCGACGCGTGACGGTGATAACGGCTCACCTTGCGATAAGCAGGGGAGACGAGTAGAATATCGCCGCTTAACGCCTGGTAAATTGTTTAACAATCTGCGGGGCGTACATGGGATCGCTGAATTAGAGATCGGCACCCTTTCATTCTTTATACTTTGGAGTTTGAAAATGTCTCTAAGTGTTGAAGCTAAAGCTAAAATCGTTTCTGAGTTTGGTCGTGGTACTAACGACAGCGGTTCTACCGAAGTTCAGGTTGCACTGCTGACTGCACAGATTAACCACCTGCAGGGTCACTTTGCAGAGCACAAAAAAGATCACCACAGCCGTCGTGGTCTGCTGCGTATGGTTTCTCAGCGTCGTAAACTGCTCGACTACCTGAAACGTAAAGATGTTGCACGCTACACCGCGCTGATCGAGCGTCTGGGTCTGCGTCGCTAAGTCTTGCGAGTTTCAGAAAAGGGGGCCTGATGGCCCCTTTTTTCAAGCAGACGGCAGCAATTCACTGGAAACTATTGTATTGTTGCTATAAATGATCTTCATTGCAGAGGTTCGCGCGGCTAATGAGAGGCTTCACCCAGGGGGGTGTTGGTTGTCATTAGTCGCGAGGATGCGAAGAAGGTCGGGTTAAATCGACAGCACACCGGTGGTGTGCTGTCAAACATTTAAGAAAGGACAGAACTTTGCTGAATCCGATCGTTCGTAAATTCCAGTATGGTCAACATACCGTCACGCTGGAAACCGGCATGATGGCACGTCAGGCTACTGCTGCCGTTATGGTAAGCATGGATGACACCGCGGTATTCGTTACCGTTGTTGGCCAGAAAAAAGCTAAACCAGGTCAGGACTTCTTCCCGCTGACCGTTAACTACCAGGAGCGTACCTACGCTGCCGGTAAAATCCCGGGTGGCTTCTTCCGTCGTGAAGGCCGTCCAAGCGAAGGCGAAACCCTGATCGCGCGTCTGATTGACCGCCCGGTTCGTCCGCTGTTCCCGGAAGGCTTCGTTAACGAAGTACAGGTTATCGCGACCGTTGTTTCCGTTAACCCGCAGGTTAACCCGGACATCGTTGCGATGATCGGTGCTTCCGCTGCCCTGTCACTGTCTGGTATTCCGTTCAATGGCCCAATCGGTGCCGCGCGCGTGGGTTACATCAACGACCAGTACGTGCTGAACCCAACCCAGGAAGAGCTGAAAGAAAGCAAGCTGGACCTGGTGGTTGCCGGTACTGAAGCGGCTGTGCTGATGGTTGAATCCGAAGCTGAACTGCTGAGCGAAGACCAGATGCTGGGCGCTGTGGTCTTTGGCCACGACCAGCAGCAGGTTGTTATCCAGAACATCAACGATCTGGTGAAAGAAGCCGGTAAACCACGTTGGGACTGGCAGCCAGAAGCGGCAAACGACGCGCTGAACGCACGCGTTGCTGCTCTGGCAGAATCTCGTCTGAGCGATGCGTACCGCATCACCGACAAACAGGAGCGTTACGCTCAGGTTGACGTGATCAAATCTGAAACTATCGCGACGCTGGTTGCTGAAGACGAAACGCTGGATGCTAACGAGCTGGGCGAAATCCTGCACGCTATCGAGAAAAACGTTGTTCGTAGCCGCGTACTGGCAGGCGAGCCGCGTATCGATGGCCGTGAAAAAGACATGATCCGTGGTCTGGACGTGCGTACTGGCGTGCTGCCACGTACTCACGGTTCTGCGCTGTTCACCCGTGGTGAAACGCAGGCGCTGGTTACCGCGACCCTGGGTACAGCCCGTGACGCGCAGATCATCGACGAACTGATGGGCGAGCGCACTGACAGCTTCCTGTTCCACTACAACTTCCCTCCGTACTCCGTAGGCGAAACCGGTATGGTTGGCTCGCCGAAGCGTCGTGAAATTGGTCACGGTCGTCTGGCGAAGCGCGGCGTACTGGCAGTCATGCCAGAAGCAGACAAATTCCCGTACACCGTACGTGTGGTGTCTGAAATCACCGAATCCAACGGTTCTTCTTCTATGGCTTCCGTGTGCGGTGCCTCTCTGGCGCTGATGGATGCAGGCGTGCCAATCAAAGCCGCCGTTGCGGGTATCGCAATGGGCCTGGTGAAAGAAGGCGACAACTTCGTTGTTCTGTCTGACATTCTGGGTGACGAAGACCACCTGGGCGATATGGACTTCAAAGTAGCGGGTTCCCGCGAAGGTATCTCTGCGCTGCAGATGGATATCAAAATTGAAGGTATCACCAAAGAGATCATGCAGGTTGCTCTGAACCAGGCTAAAGGTGCACGTCTGCACATCCTGGGCGTGATGGAACAGGCTATCAACGCGCCACGCGGTGATATCTCTGAATTCGCACCGCGTATTCACACCATCAAGATCAATCCAGACAAGATCAAAGATGTTATCGGTAAGGGCGGTTCCGTAATCCGTGCGCTGACCGAAGAGACTGGCACCACCATCGAAATCGAAGATGACGGTACTGTGAAGATCGCAGCAACCGACGGCGAGAAAGCGAAATTCGCGATCCGTCGCATCGAAGAAATCACTGCAGAGATCGAAGTGGGCCGCGTCTACGCGGGTAAAGTGACCCGTATCGTTGACTTTGGCGCGTTCGTTGCCATCGGCGGCGGTAAAGAAGGTCTGGTTCACATCTCTCAGATCGCTGACAAGCGCGTTGAGAAAGTGACCGATTACCTGCAGATGGGTCAGGAAGTACCGGTGAAAGTTCTGGAAGTTGATCGCCAGGGCCGTATCCGTCTGAGCATTAAAGAAGCAACCGAGCAGTCTCAGCCAGCTGCTGCGCCAGAAGCACAGGCCGCAGAACAGCAAGGCGAGTAAGTTGCCATTTGCCCTCCGCTTTGCGGAGGGCCTATTATCAGGCAGGACGCCTTGTTAAGCCGCCGGGGGACAGGACGTTCATCCAATAGTTGTCTTCGGGAGTGGGAAATGAAGCCTTTTTTGCGCTGGTGTTTCGTTGCGACAGCTTTAACGCTGGCAGGATGCAGCAACTCTGCCTGGCGTAAGAGCGAAGTCCTCGCGGTGCCATTGCAACCGACTTTGCAGCAAGAAGTGATTCTGGCACGCATGGAACAAATTCTTGCCAGTCGGGCTTTAACCGATGACGAACGCGCACAGCTTTTATATGAGCGCGGAGTGTTGTATGATAGTCTCGGTCTGAGGGCATTGGCGCGAAATGATTTCTCACAAGCGCTGGCTATCCGACCTGATATGCCTGAAGTATTCAACTACTTAGGCATTTATTTAACGCAGGCAGGCAATTTTGATGCTGCCTATGAAGCGTTTGATTCTGTACTTGAGCTTGATCCAACTTACAACTACGCGCACTTGAATCGCGGTATCGCATTGTATTACGGCGGTCGTGACAAGTTAGCGCAAGATGATCTGCTGGCGTTTTATCAAGACGATCCTAATGATCCTTTCCGTAGCCTGTGGCTTTACATCGTTGAGCGGAAGCTCGATGAGAAGCAGGCAAAAGAGGCACTGAAACAGCGCTTCGATAAATCGGACAAGGAACAGTGGGGATGGAACATTGTCGAGTTCTACCTGGGCAACATTAGCGAAGCAACGCTGATGGAACGCCTCAAGGCGGACGCAACGGATAACACCTCGCTCGCTGAGCATCTCAGTGAAACCAACTTCTATTTAGGTAAGTACTACCTAAGTCTGGGGGATAAGGACAGCGCTACGGCACTGTTCAAACTAGCGGTTGCTAACAACGTACACAACTTCGTTGAGCACCGTTATGCATTGTTGGAATTATCGCTCTTGGGCCAGGAGCAAGACGACCTGGCAGAATCGGACCAGCAATAGCTGACGAACATAAACATCAGCCCGTAATCTCTTTTGATTGCCATCACCTTCACGGGTGAGGGCGTTGTTGTTCGTCAATAAACCTACTTTGAGCCGGTTCACACTTTTCAATGAAAATTGCTAATCATTTTCACGATGAGCTAAGTAGACTGGCCGCCATTGACATTGAGGCACTTGTACTACATGGCTGAATTCGAAACCACTTTTGCAGATCTGGGCCTGAAGGCTCCTATCCTTGAAGCCCTTAACGATCTGGGTTACGAAAAACCATCTCCGATCCAGGCTGAGTGTATTCCACACCTGCTTTCTGGTCGTGACGTGCTGGGCATGGCCCAGACTGGTAGCGGTAAAACTGCAGCGTTCTCGCTGCCGCTGCTGAACAACATTGATCCGGACCTGCGTGCACCGCAGATCCTCGTGCTGGCTCCAACCCGCGAACTGGCGGTTCAGGTTGCAGAAGCAATGACGGAATTCTCTAAACATATGCGCGGCGTAAACGTGGTTGCCCTGTACGGCGGCCAGCGTTATGACGTGCAGTTACGCGCCCTGCGCCAGGGCCCACAGATTGTTGTCGGTACGCCGGGCCGTCTGCTGGATCACCTGAAGCGCGGTACCCTGGACCTCTCTAAACTGAGCGGTCTGGTACTGGATGAAGCCGATGAAATGCTGCGTATGGGCTTCATCGAAGACGTTGAAACCATTATGGCGCAGATCCCGGACGGTCATCAGACCGCGCTGTTCTCTGCAACCATGCCGGAAGCGATCCGTCGCATTACCCGCCGCTTCATGAAAGAGCCGCAGGAAGTGCGTATTCAGTCCAGCGTAACCACTCGCCCGGACATCAGCCAGAGCTACTGGTCGGTGTACGGCATGCGTAAAAACGAAGCGCTGGTACGTTTCCTGGAAGCGGAAGATTTTGATGCGGCGATTATCTTCGTTCGTACCAAAAACGCGACCCTGGAAGTGGCTGAAGCCCTGGAGCGTAGCGGCTACAACAGCGCAGCGCTGAACGGCGACATGAACCAGGCGCTGCGTGAGCAGACCCTGGAGCGTCTGAAAGACGGTCGTCTGGATATCCTGATTGCAACCGACGTTGCGGCACGTGGTCTGGACGTTGAGCGTATCAGCCTGGTTGTTAACTACGACATCCCGATGGATTCCGAGTCTTACGTTCACCGTATCGGCCGTACCGGTCGTGCGGGTCGTGCTGGCCGCGCGCTGCTGTTCGTTGAGAACCGCGAGCGTCGTCTGCTGCGCAACATCGAACGCACCATGAAGCTGACCATTCCGGAAGCGGACCTGCCAAACGCAGAGCTGCTGGGCAAACGCCGTCTGGAAAAATTCGCCGCGAAAGTACAGCAGCAGCTGGAAAGCAGCGATCTGGATCAGTACCGCGCGCTGCTGTCGCAGATTCAGCCTGTTGCTGAAGGCGAAGAGCTGGATATGGAAACCCTGGCTGCAGCACTGCTGAAAATGGCTCAGGGCGAACGTAGCCTGATCGTGCCACCAGATGCGCCGATGCGTCCTAAGCGTGAATTCCGTGACCGTGACGATCGCTTCGAACGTCGTGGCGACCGTAACGATCGTGGCCCACGTGGTGACCGTCCAGAGCGTGGTGGTGAAGACCGTCCACGTCGTGAACGTCGCGACGCAGGTGACATGGAACTGTACCGCATTGAAGTGGGCCGTGATGATGGCGTTGAAGTTCGTCACATCGTTGGCGCGATCGCTAACGAAGGCGACATCAGCAGCCGTTACATCGGTAACATCAAGCTGTTCGCATCCCACTCTACCATCGAGCTGCCAAAAGGCATGCCGGGTGAAGTACTGCAGCACTTTACGCGTACCCGTATCCTGAACAAGCCGATGAACATGCAGCTGCTGGGCGATGCACAGCCACGTCCTGACCGTGGCGGCGAACGTCGTGGCGGTGGTCGCGGCTTCGGCGGCGAGCGTCGTGAAGGCGGTCGCAGCGAAGGTCGCGGTGGTGAAGGTCGTCGTTTCTCCGGCGAGCGCCGCGAAAGCCGTGGCCCGCGTCGTGAAGAAGGCACCAGCCGTCGTCGTTTCGGTGACGCGTAAGCCTTACGCTTCTGACGTAAAGTAAAATATACAGCCCCGATACATGCTATCGGGGCTTTTTTTATTCCCTTTGTACTCTTGTACTGGTACAGTGCGTCACATTAAAATGCAGAACCGCATGATTGACTGGAGAAAAGGCTGTATGGCGACACTAACCACCACCCAAACGTCACCTTCGCTGCTTGGCGGCGTGGTGATCATCGGCGGAACCATTATTGGTGCCGGGATGTTCTCCCTGCCCGTGGTCATGTCCGGTGCGTGGTTCTTCTGGTCGCTGGCGGCGCTGGTCTTTACCTGGTTCTGTATGCTTCATTCCGGGCTGATGATCCTCGAAGCCAACCTGAACTACCGCATTGGCGCCAGCTTCGACACCATCACCAAAGATCTGCTGGGCAAAGGCTGGAACCTGGTGAACGGCCTGTCCATTGCCTTTGTGCTCTATATCCTGACCTACGCATATATTTCGGCGAGCGGCTCGATTCTGCATCACACCTTCTCTGAGATGTCGCTGAACGTTCCGGCGCGTCTGGCGGGGCTGTGTTTTGCGCTGGGTGTGGCGTTTATCGTCTGGATGAGTACCAAAGCGGTAAGCCGCATGACGGCGATCGTACTGGGCGCGAAGGTCATCACCTTCTTCCTGACCTTCGGCAGCCTGCTGGGGCACGTGACGCCCGCCACGCTGTTTAACGTTGCCGAAGTGAATACCTCCTACACGCCGTACCTGCTGATGACGCTGCCGTTCTGTCTGGCGTCGTTCGGCTACCACGGCAACGTGCCGAGCCTGATGAAGTACTACGGCAAAGATCCGCGCACCATTGTGAAGTGTCTGGTCTACGGCACGCTGCTGGCGCTGGGGCTGTATGTCATCTGGCTGCTGGGGACGATGGGCAACATCCCGCGTCCGGAATTTATCGGCATTGCCGCAGAAGGGCGGTAACATTGACGTGCTGGTGCAGGCGCTGAGCGGCGTGCTGAACAGCCGCAGCCTGGATCTGCTGCTGGTTATCTTCTCTAACTTTGCGGTGGCGAGCTCTTTCCTCGGCGTGACGCTGGGCCTGTTTGACTACCTGGCGGATCTGTTTGGCTTTGATGATTCTGCGATGGGGCGCTTCAAAACCGCGCTGCTGACCTTCCTGCCGCCGATTGTGGGCGGCCTGCTGTGGCCGAACGGCTTTCTGTACGCCATTGGCTATGCCGGGCTGGCGGCGACCATCTGGGCGGCAATTGTGCCGGCGCTGCTGGCCCGCAAATCACGTAAACGCTTCGGCAGCCCGAAATTCCGCGTCTGGGGCGGCAAGCCGATGATTGCGCTGATCCTGGTGTTTGGCGCGGGCAATGCCCTGGTACACGTGCTGTCGAGTTTTAATCTGTTGCCGGTGTACCAGTAAACATTTTGTGCCGGGTGGCGGCTACGCCTTACCCGGCCTACAAATCCACCGTAGGCCGGATAAGGCGAACGCCGCCATCCGGCAGACAAAAACTACCCCACCAACTCTTCTTTCACCTGCATCGCCAGATCAAACGAGTGGAGACGCGCCTGGTGATCGAAAATCTGGCCGTTAACCATAATTTCATCCGCCTGCGTTTCGCGCAGCACCGCCTCCAGCCCGTGACGCACTTTCGCTTTATCGCCGACCAGCGACATGCTCAGCGCCTGCTGAACGCCATACTGCTCTGAAGCTGACCACAGCTGATGCATATTCTCCACCGGCGGCGGAAGCTGGCCCGTCTCACCGCGACGCAGCTTCACAAACGCCTGCTGCATGGAGGTGAACAGGAATTCCGCGTCGCGATTGCTGTCGGCGGCAATGATGTTGATACACACCATCGCGTACGGTTTCTCCAGACGCTCGGACGGTTTGAAGTTCGTGCGGTAGAGATGCAGCGCCTGATGCAGCATATCCGGCGCGAAGTGCGAGGCAAACGCAAACGGCAGCCCCAGCTGGGCGGCGAGCTGCGCGCTGTAGAGGCTTGAGCCCAGCAGCCAGACCGGGATCTTCTCGCCGTAACCCGGTACCGGGCGCACGTGCGGGTTCGGATCGCGCGCGTCGAACCAGTCCACCAGCTCGGCCACGTCGCGCGGGAAGTTGTCGATATCGCCGCTCATATGGCGACGCAGGGCGCGCATGGTCGGCTGGTCGCTGCCGGGCGCACGACCAAGGCCCAAATCAATACGCCCCGGATAGAGCGTATTCAGCGTACCAAACTGCTCGGCAATCACCAGCGGGGCGTGGTTAGGCAGCATTACGCCGCCGGAGCCCAGGTGCAGGGTGGTGGTATTTGCTGCCAGATAGCCAATCAGTACCGAGGTGGCGGCGCTGGCGATGCCCACCATGTTGTGATGCTCGGCCAGCCAGTAGCGGTGATAGCCACGCTTTTCGGCCAGCTGAGCGAGATCGAGAGAGTGCGAAAAGGCTTCTCTTGCCGAGGAGCCTTGTGGGATCGGCGCCAGATCCAGCACCGAAAACGGAAGGGTTTTGTCAGTCATAACAGCTCACTTTGTCGACGGTGAATCTTTAATACTGCATTAAAAAATGATAACCGTTGTTAACAAAGTGAGCCTTTTTTAGGCCTGAAGTTCCAGCCCGGCCAGACGCTTCCAGTAGCCGTTACAGTCGCTGTTTGCCGTCAGCGGCAGCGGAGCGGCGCCGTTTTCGTTGGCGCGGAAGGCATCCAGCATCGCAAACACGCCGGTATCCAGCGGCGACAGGCGCACCATATCCACCAGCCCGTCCATCGACGCCAGCTCGTTGCCGAGGTTATAGACATAGCCGCTCATGGTCTGAATACCGTTGAGAACAAACACCTGCTGGTTCTCCTGCGACAGCATGCTGCGCCCGTTTGGGTACTTAATGCAGCAGGTTTCGCACTCGTCTTTCGGACGGTCTTCCGAGCGTGCGGTAAAGCAGCGGGCGGAATAGGCCAGCGGCAGGTGCCCGTAGCTCAGCACTTCCACTTCAAACTTGTTGCGAATGCCCAGCTCTTCGCACTGCGTGAGCAGGTTTGCCAGCCAGTCGCGGGAGAGCTCAACCGGCATGCACCAGCGCGTCATCCCCTGTTTGAGCAGCAGGCGCAGGGTCACGGCGTTATAACAGTTCAGGGCATGGCCCGCGACAAACGGCAGCCTGCGTTCGGCGCACATGTTCACCACGCCGAGATCGCTCGCTTCCAGCAGGAACTCGCCGTTCTCTACGTAGCGCTTCAGCTCGCCCAGTTCGGAAGAGGCCTGCACCAGCGCAAGCGTGGAGAGCACCACCTGTTTGCCGCTTCCGGCCAGCGCTTTTCGCCATATCCAGCCAGTCGCCCACTTTGGTGGCGCGGCGCTTGCTGCACACCGCTTCACCGAGGTAAATCACATCGGCGCTGCTGGTGGCGGCCTGTTGGTAAAAATCTTCCAGCGTCTCTTTTGGCCAGTAGTAAAGCACCGGTCCTAATGAATATTTCATGATTTTCTCACTGCCATTTACGGTGATACGCGCCCAGCGTGGTTTGCGTGCCTTCGGACATCGATCCGAGCGTCTCCATCCAGGCCTGCTGCGGAGCGTAGTTCTGCGGGTCCGCCATGCAGCGATCGATGGCCTGACGCCACACTTTCGCCACCTGGCTCACGTAGGCCGGGCTACGCTGGCGACCTTCGATTTTCACCGAGGCAATATTGGCCGCCAGCAGTTCCGGCAGCAGCTCCAGCGTGTTGAGGCTGGTGGGCTCTTCCAGGGCGTGGTAACGCTCGCCGTCGACCAGATAGCGGCCTTTACACAGGGTGGGATAACCGGCGTTTTCACCGTCCTGATAGCGGTCGATCAGCACCTCATTCAGGCGAGATTCCAGCCCCTGCGGCGTTTGCTGCCAGCGGACAAAGCGGGCAGGCGAGCAGGCGCCGACGGTATTCGGCGATTCGCCGGTCAGATAGGAGGAAAGATAGCAACGGCCTTCGGCCATAATGCACAGGCTGCCAAAGGCAAAAACTTCCAGCGGCACTGGCGTGACGCGCGCCAGTTGCTTAACCTGATGAATAGAGAGCACGCGCGGCAGCACCACGCGGGCCACGTCAAAGTGTCGGTGATAAAAACGCACGGCCTCTTCGTTGGTGGCAGATGCCTGAACAGAGACGTGGCGCTCAATATGGGGATAGCGTTCTGCCGCATACTCAAGCATGGCGAGGTCGGCCAGGATCAGCGCATCGGCACCCAGCTGTGCCGCCATATCCACCGCGCGCTGCCAGCGGGCGTAGCCGTCAGGATGAGCAAAGGTATTGATGGCGATATGCAGCTTGCGGCGGTGCTGGTGAACGAAGTTAACGGCTTCCTGAAGCTTTTTCTCCGTAAAGTTGAGGCCAGCAAAATGGCGGGCGTTGGTGTCATCTTTCAGCCCGATATAGACCGCATCGGCCCCATTTTCGATGGCCGCCTTAAGCGCCGGAAGGTTTCCGGCAGGGCAGAGCAGCTCCATAATTTATCCTGCATCAGCGGGCCAGTTGGCGGTCGCAAAATTGTTAACGAGCTGGGATTTTAATTAACCCATACGCGACAATTTTTGATTTAAGGCAGCTAATGGCGTATTGATGGCACCAATAATGAGGTTGTCCGGACGACGGTTGTTGATTTACGCCGCTATGTTGTGCGTCGGATATGGCAAAATAGCAGGACTATAGATATCAGGGAGTAAAGCTCGTGCTGGATAAACTGCGTTCACGTCTCGTACAATTTGGCCCATCAATGCTGAGCGTGCCGGTCAAGCTGGCGCCGTTCGCGCTTAAACGTCAGGTGCTGGAGCAGGTGCTGAGCTGGCAGTTCCGCCAGGCGCTGCAGGATGGCGAGCTGGAATTCCTGGAAGGCCGCTGGTTGAGCATTGAGGTGCGTGACATCGGGCTGCGCTGGTTTACCTCCGTTGAGAATGACCAGCTGATCGTCCGCGAATCCGCCGAGGCGGATGTGAGCTTTAGCGCCAACGCCAGCGATCTGCTGATGATCGCCGCGCGCAAGCAGGATCCGGATACGCTCTTCTTCCAGCGCCGTCTGGTGATTGAAGGCGACACGGAGCTGGGCCTGTACGTGAAGAATTTAATGGATGCCATTGAGCTGGAGCAGATGCCGAAAGCGCTGCGCGTGATGTTGATGCAAATGGCAGATTTCGTTGAGGCCGGGCTGAAAGCCCCGCCGGACAGTAAACACACTTCAGTAGGTGAGCCATGCTGATTCGAGTCGAAATAGGGATTGATGCGCCGGGGATCGATGCGCTGCTGCGCCGTGCTTTCGCGAGCGATGCCGAAGCCCAGCTGGTCCACGATCTCCGCGAAGACGGTCTGATTACGCTGGGGCTGGTCGCCACCGATGACGAAGGTCAGGTGGTGGGCTATGTTGCCTTCAGTCCGGTCACCGTTCAGGGCGAAGAGCTGCAGTGGGTCGGTATGGCGCCGCTGGCGGTGGATGAAAAGCTATCGCGGGCAGGGCCTGGCGCGCCAGCTGGTCTATGAAGGGCTGGATTCGCTCAATGAGTTTGGTTATGCGGCCGTTGTCACGCTGGGCGATCCGGCGTTCTATGGCCGTTTGGGCTTTGAGCAGGCCGCGCATTACGATCTGCGCTGCCGCTGGCCGGGAACGGATGAGGCGTTTTCCAGGTCACCGTCTGGCGGACGATGCGCTCAACGGCGTCAATGGCCTGGTCGAGTACCACGACCATTTCAATCGCTTTTAACCAGGCTCTCGCGTAGCGCCTCAAAGGAGCCGTCTCCGGTCACGAGGCGCTCTTTCTGGCGCTTCGTCAGCTGCTTGATGCGGTATTCCAGCCTGAGCGCCAGCGAACGGTCGCCGACGGCCGCTGAGAAGGCGAGCTGTAATTCCCCTTTCCCCCGCAGCGCCTTTGCCCCTTTTCCCGTTTGATGTTGTAAAAAACGCCGCGCCACATCGGTGGTGATCCCGGTGTAGAGTGCGTTATCAGCGGTTCGGACAAGATAGAGAAACCAGCACACGGTAAACAGATTCAGTATGTTAAGGTGAACGCACCATAGCATGAGAGAGAACGAAAATGGAAACACTGGCCGCCATTAACCGCTGGCTGGCAAAGCAGCATGTTGTCACCTGGTGCGTCTATGACGAGGGGGAAATGTGGTGCGCAAATGCGTTTTACTACTACGATCCTGAGCGCGTGGCTTTTTATGTCATGAGCGAAGACAAAACGCGGCATGCGCAGATGACCGGCCAGCAGGCAAAGGTCGCGGGCACGGTAAACGGCCAGCCGAAAACGGTCGCGCTGATCCGCGGCGTGCAGTTTAAAGGGGAGATCCGTCGTCTGGATGGTGAAGAGAGCGACGCGCGCCGTAAGCTCTACACGCGCCGCTTTCCCGTTGCCGCTGCGCTAAAAGCCCCGGTGTGGGAAATCCGCCTCGATGAGCTGAAATTTACCGACAACACCCTGGGCTTTGGCAAGAAGCTGCACTGGCTACGCGCCGAGCAGGCGTAGCGCTTCGCGGTTAAACGCCGGGAGATCGTCCGGGGTCCGGCTGGTGATCAGCTGGTCTTTGTCGTTTACCACCTCCTGATCGTAAAACTCGGCGCCCGCATTTTTCAGATCGATAACGATCGGTTTCACCGCCGTGAGCTTACGCCCGCGGACAACCTCCGCGCTGATGAGCAGCTGCGGGCCGTGACAGATGGCAAAGACCGGTTTGCCGGTGGAGACAAAGTCCCGGGTGAAGGTCACGAAGCGCTCGTCCCCGCGCAGGGAATCCGGTGAATGGCCGCCGGGTAACAGCAGGGCGTCAAAATCGGAGGGGCTCACGTTATCGATGGTCTCATCAATGGTTACGGTCGCCTCGCCCTTATGACCTGTCACCGTTTTGCCCGCCTCTTTCTCAATGGTGATGACCTCATGTCCCGCCTTGCGGAACGCCTCTGCAGGAGAGGTGAATTCTGAATCTTCAAACTCGTCGGTAATCAAGACTGCGATTTTCTTGCCCATGCTTCCTCCGTTGTTTTGGCTTCAGCGCTCGCTTGTTCTCCACTACTGATAAATCCCTGTATAACAGACTTCTAAGTGTGGTCGACGACGCTGAGTTCGCAAACGGACAATTCTGTAAAGGGGATAAGATGAGTCAGGTACTGATTACCGGGGCTACCGGGCTAGTGGGCGATCATCTGCTGCGGCTGCTGATTCAGGATCGCCGCGTGAACTACATCGCCGCCCCGACGCGTCGACCGCTGGCGGACATCTCCGGCGTCTTTAATCCGCACGATCCTCAGCTGACGGATGCGCTGGCGCAGGTGCAGGATCCCATTGATATCGCGTTTTGCTGTCTGGGCACCACGCGGCGGGAGGCGGGGAGCAAAGAGGCATTTATCCACGCCGACTATACGCTGGTGGTGGACACCGCGCTTACGGCGAAAAAGCTGGGAGCCAGACATTTTCTGGTGGTCAGCGCGCTGGGCGCCAGTGCCGGATCGCCTTTCTTCTACAACAAGGTGAAGGGCAAGATGGAGGATGCACTGATTGCGCAGAAATGGGAGCAGCTGACGATTGTGCGCCCCTCGATGCTGATCGGCCACCGCGACGAGCGCCGCTTTAACGAGTCGATCCTGGCCCCGCTGTTTCGCATCCTTCCCGGCAACTGGAAATCCATCGAGGCGCGGGACGTCGCGCGCGCGATGTTAAAAGAGGGACTGGCCCCGTCAAAAGCGGGCGTAAACATTATCCCTTCGGCAAAACTGCGTGAAATCGCGCAGGCCGAAAGGCAAAATAGTTTTCCCGGCGTACTATTCCCCGGCTAATCACCTATTCTCTCCGGGGAATGCTATGACTGGTCAGTCTTCATCTCAGGCGGCAACACCTGTTCAATGGTGGAAGCCCGCACTCTTCTTTCTCGTGGTCATTGTTGGCCTCTGGTACGTGAAATGGCAGCCATACTACGGCAAAGCCTTCACCGCCGCCGAAACGCACAGCATCGGTAAATCTATTCTCGCTCAGGCTGATGCCAGCCCGCTTCAGGCGGCGTGGGACTATGCCATGGTCTACTTCCTTGCCGTCTGGAAGGCTGCCGTCCTGGGCGTGATCCTGGGCTCACTGATTCAGGTGCTGATCCCGCGCAACTGGCTGGTGAAAACCCTCGGGCAGCCGCGCTTTCAGGGGCACGCTGCTGGGGACGATTTTCTCCCTGCCGGGCATGATGTGCTCCTGCTGTGCCGCGCCCGTGGCGGCAGGGATGCGTCGTCAGCGCGTTTCGATGGGCGGCGCGCTGGCGTTCTGGATGGGCAACCCGCTGCTCAACCCGGCAACGCTGGTGTTTATGGGCTTTGTCCTGGGCTGGCATTTCGCGTTCATTCGTCTGGTGGCAGGACTGCTGACCGTGCTGGTGGTGGCGACGCTGGTGCAAAATCTGGTGAAGGATAAGACGCCAGAGTCCGCGTCTGTTGAGCTGGACGTCAGCGAGCCGCAGGGCGGGTTCTTTGCCCGCTGGGGCAGGGCGCTATGGCAGCTTTTCTGGAGCACCATCCCGGTCTATATCCTGGCGGTACTGGTTCTGGGGGCGGCGCGCGTCTGGCTCTTCCCGCATGCGGATGGCGCTATCGACAACACGCTGTTGTGGGTCATTGCGATGGCCGTTGCAGGCTGCCTGTTTGTGATCCCTACAGCCGCAGAAATTCCCATTGTTCAGACCATGATGCTGGCCGGTATGGGCACCGCGCCGGCGCTGGCATTGCTCATCACGCTGCCTGCCATCAGCCTGCCGTCGCTGATTATGCTGCGTAAGTCATTCCCGGCGAAAGCGCTGTGGCTGACCGCAGGGCTGGTGGCGTTGAGCGGGGTGATAGTGGGGAGTATTGCGTTGATGTGAAAAAAAGCCCGGTGGCGCGAGCGCTCACCGGGCTTACAGTCGGGTGTAGCTTACTTGATGTAAGTAAACGCAGTAGTGACGTGCTTCACGCCGCTCACCCGGCTGGCGATATCGGCCGCCGCTTTCCCTTCACGGTCGGTCACCAGACCCAGCAGGAACACTTCGCCGTTTTCAGTCGTCACTTTCACGTTGGAGGATTTCACCTGGTCCGAGCCCAGCAGCTGGGAACGCACTTTGGTGGTGATCCAGGTATCGGAAGAAGCATCACCCAGGCCAATTGGCTTGCCTTGACGCACTTCGTTAAACACCTCTGTGGTCCCTTCAACACCCATCGCAATCTGTTTCGCACGCGAGGCGAGTTCCATATTCGGCGCCTGGCCTGCCAGCAGCACTTTGCCCTGGTAAGCCGTCACGTTGATACGCGCCTCTTTCTTGATCTGTTCGTCTTTCGACAGCGCACTGTTGACGCGCAGCTCCAGCGTACCGTCATCCACCTGTGTCCCCACAGAGCGCGGATCGGTTGCCGCTTTGGTGCCTACTGCGGCGGTACCCACAACGGCCGCAGCGATACATCCCTGAAGCAGTAATGCAGACATAAGGACTGCGAGGGTCGATAAAGCCTTCATAAGAACTCCTTAATCATCCTGGTGAGGGAAAAGCGTGTTATCGATCAAATCACATAAGCAGTTCACCGTGAGCATATGCATCTCCTGAATACGCGCGCTCCGGTGAGAAGGAATGCGGATTTCCACATCCTGCGGCCCAAGCAGACCCGCCAGCTCACCCCCGTCATAGCCGGTTAAGGCCACGATGGTCATATCGCGGGTGACGGCGGCTTCAACGGCTTTGACAATATCCCGGCTATTGCCGCGCGTGGAGATGGCCAGCAGCACATCTCCGGCGTGACCCAGCGCGCGCACCTGCTTTGCGTAAATTTCGTCATGCAGACGATCGTTAGCAATCGCCGTTAAGACCACATTATCGGTATTAAGTGCAATGGCAGGTAAACTGGGGCGTTCTGTTTCAAAACGATTGATCATGCTGGCAGCAAAATGCTGTGCGTTGGCGGCTGACGTGCCGTTGCCACAACAGAGGATTTTGTTGCCGTTAAGCAGGGATTGCACCAGCGTCATTGCGGCACGCGAGATAGCATCCGGAAGGGCTTCCGCCGCGGCAATCTGAGTCTGGATGCTTTCTGTGAAGCACACTTTAATTCTTTCGAGCACGTTATCCCTTTTAAATCTTAATTATGCGTCTTCGCCAAAAGCGTTTTTAAGCCATTCGATCTCATTTCCGGTGAAGGCTATCACATCGAACCGGCAATCCACAGTATCAAAACTCCCATTATGGCGGGCAAGCCACAAGTGGGCAGTCTGTAATAATTTATGTTGTTTGGCGAGCGTCACGCTGGCGGCAGCACCGCCAAAACGGGAGGACTGTCGAAAGCGCACTTCTACAAACACGATGACCTGACCGTCTTTCATGATCAGATCGATTTCGCCGCCGCGCCCGCGGACGTTGGCGGCGATAAAATGCAGTCCTTTGCCTTCAAGCCAGCGACGCGCCTTTAACTCCCACGCATCGCCGGTCTGTTTACGGCTTAACTGGCCGGGACGATCTGCCCCTGCTGGTATTTGAGCCATGATAACTTCCTGTTGATCACGCAATCCTGAGTGGCGGTCAGATCGCCGGTGTTGCCGTTAAGCTCAAAGCCCGGCACCTGACGCATCTGGGTAAAGTGGTTCGCCAGCGCCCACGCATCAACCCCCATCGCATACAGACGCGCCAGAGAGTAATCGTTACGTTACGCACCGCTATTCAGCGCCTGCTGCATCAGCGATGGGTTGCTGCCTGCCAGCATCGGGATTTCGCTGTACTGCAGACCGTCCATTTCCAGACGGAAATCCGGGCCTGCGGTGCCCTGCGCGCTGCGCGAGCTGGCGTAGAGCGTTGCGCCGCTCTGGCTGCCGTTACGCATCGCAATCATCGGTTTGATAAAGGCGATCTCCTGCGGCGTGGCAACGATATAGGCCGCATCCACTTTACCGCCACCGCTAATCTGCGCGTCGGTTGGCGGGGCAGGGATCGTCAGGCCGCCAATCGTCACGCCCTGCTGCTGTGGCAGGCTCGCGGTGACCGGGCTGCCGTTAAGCGCGATACCCGCCCCGCCGTTGACGCCCGCGCGCAGTTCAGAGACGGAACCGAATTTCTGCTGCAGCACCACGCCGCCGCCCAGCTTCTGCCACTCATCGGCAAAGGCATTGGCCACGCGATCGCCCAGCGCGCTGCGTGGGATGAGCAGCAGCGGCGCCTGCTTACCCTGCTCGTGAATATGACGCGCCGCATCGCGGGCTTCATCTTCCGGAGAGAGCGCGAAGTAGCAGATATTGGCCCGGTTCTGAACCTGCTCCGGCTGGTTGAGCGCCAGCACGTTCAGCGTGGTATTGCTCTTCATCAGCTCTTCCACGTTGTTTTTCAGCAGCGGACCGACAACGATGCTCGCGCCATCCTGTTGAACCTGCGCCAGAACCTGGTCCAGCGGCTGCGAGCTGGTATCGTAGATTTTCAATTCAGCGCCCGGGTTGGCGCTGGTGGTTGCCACGGCAACGGCTGGCGCGGCAACCGGCTGCGTCGCATTGGCATCGGCTGGTTGAGGCTGTGTTACCGCTGCGGGATCCTGCTCTGCTGTGGTGTTGGATTGCGTGTCTGTTTCGCTCTGCGCGGCGCTATCGTCGGAGCCGGCACCGGGTGTTGCATCGTCCCGGCGCAGCACTTGCGCCGTGGGTTAAGTCATGTAACGCTGGTCTCTGCGGCGGATGGGCTGACAACATCATTCACGTTAGCCGCCTGGGCCGCCTGCTGCGGGAACGGCGCTGCCGGTACGACGTCGTGCCGTTTTTCGCCGCTTCAAAGCCCTGCTGAATGGTGCGGCCAAACACCGCCGCCTGGCCGTTGAGCGGCAGAAGCAGGGCGATTTTGCTGGTGGAGGCAGGCTTAAAGTTCTGCACGTTCACCAGCTGGGTTGGCAGCATTTTCGCCCCCGGGTTTTGCGGGTAGCGCGTCTGCCAGTCCGTAATGCCGGCTTTCAGCATCTTAGGATCGCTGCGGTTGTTAAACCACATCCGCTGCAGATCCAGCCAGCCCTGCAGGACGTTTTCATCGGCGTTGATGACCAGCGCCTGCGCCTGTTCCTGCGTCATCGACGCCAGCGCTTGCCAGGTGGCATCAATATTTTTCTGCTTATCAGCAGGCACCGCCAAGCAGCGGCTCTTGGGCGACGAGCGCGCGGAGCAAGGTCAGGGAAGGGCGTCCCTGCTCAGCGGTAATGCCCGCCTGCCAGAAGCGCGCCTGCTGATTTTTATCCAGCGCGCTCACGTCGATATCACCGAGGATCTTCTTCGCGGCGGCGTAATCTTTCAGCGCAACTTTCAGCTCGGCAGAGAGCAGGCTCTGCTCACGACGCTGGGCGTCGTTAAGATCTTTCGGCAACTGGTTAAACAGTTCGGCTGCCCGCTGGGTTTTACCCTCTTTCAGCAGTGCACGAATGGCGAGTAATTGCCAGTTGGTCTTGGTATCATTTGAACTCTGCGACATTTGTTGCAGATAAAAGCCAGAATCAGCCTGAGCAGAACCCTGGAGATGGGCGGTGCTCTGGTCAGGTGCCTGGGTGCCACAGCCTGCAAAGATCAGGGCTGCCAGCAGAAGCGGCACGCTGCGCGTGGCTTTTTTTCGAAGAAACGTTAACGGTACCATACTGTATCCAGTGATTTTTTTTACGCAATGCTCAATATTAAATCGGCAATACGGACGAAACAATGAAACAACACGAAACGGCAGATAATTCTCAAGGCCAGCTTTATATTGTACCTACTCCCATCGGGAATTTGTCTGATATTACCCAACGTGCGCTCACCGTACTGCAAGCTGTTGATTTAATTGCTGCTGAAGATACCCGCCACACCGGCTTACTGCTGCAACATTTCGCGATTAACGCCCGTTTGTTTGCTCTGCACGATCACAATGAGCAACAAAAAGCCGAAACGCTGGTGGCGAAGCTGAAAGAGGGGCAGAACATTGCTCTGGTCTCCGACGCCGGTACGCCGCTGATCAACGATCCCGGCTATCACCTGGTGCGTACCTGTCGCGAAGCCGGTATTCGCGTTGTGCCGCTGCCCGGCCCGTGCGCCGCGATTGCTGCATTAAGCGCTGCAGGTCTGCCGTCTGACCGTTTCTGCTATGAAGGCTTCCTGCCTGCCAAATCCAAAGGCCGCCGCGACGTCTTAAAAGACCTGGAAGCGGAACCGCGTACCCTGATTTTCTACGAATCCACGCACCGCCTGCTGGAGAGCCTGGAAGATATGGTGACCGTCTGGGGGGAAGGCCGCTACGTGGTGCTGGCGCGCGAGCTGACCAAAACCTGGGAAACCATCCACGGAGCGCCGGTAGGTGAACTGCTGGCGTGGGTGAAGGAAGACGAAAACCGCCGCAAGGGTGAAATGGTGCTGATTGTCGAAGGGCATAAAGCGCAGGAAGACGCGCTGCCTGCCGATGCGCTGCGTACGCTGGCGCTGCTGCAGGCGGAACTGCCGCTGAAGAAAGCCGCTGCGCTGGCGGCGGAAATCCACGGCGTGAAGAAAAATGCGCTGTATAAGTATGCGCTGGAGCAGCAATAACCCGATCAATACAGGCGCTGGAGAGTCGCGTCAGCGATCACAGCGCCGTAGACCCGCTTTTTACACCACAGCCAGTTCCTTCTCCATTTTGCGAAACGCGGATCTGTCCTTGTCGCTGATGCTGTCATCGGTGATCACCACATCGATTTTCTCCATCGGCAGCACCTGATTAAAACCGCGACGGTTGAATTTACTGGCATCCACGACAGCAATGACTTTATGCGCGGCGGCGGCCATCACGCTGCTAATGGAGTAGCCTTCATTAAAAGTGGTGATGCCGTTCGTCGCATCAATGCCATCCGCACCGACGAACATTAAATCTGCGCTGATGCCCTGCAAAGAGCGTTCAGCAATAGTGCCGTGCATGGAGTGCGTTTTATGCCGTACGGTACCGCCGCAAACCACAAGGGTGATGTCTTTGTTTTCCGACAGGGCAAATGCAGCGGGAAGGCTGTTGGTAATAACGGTAATGTTGGTTCTTTTCGTCAGGGCCTCAGCAATCAGCATGGTGGTGCTGCCGCTGTCGAGGATCACCGTCATACCCTCTTCAATCATGCTGGCGGCGGCCTGGGCGATACGTTTTTTCGGATCGCTCGCCAGTCGGTAGCGTTCTTCCAGCACCACTTCCTGATTTTCGTTATCCAGCACCGTTGCGCCGGGTTTCGCGGCGCCGCCGTGAAAGCGTGTTACCAGGCCTTTCTCTTCCAGCAGACGCAGATCTGCGCGGATGGTGACTTCAGAAATGCCAAAGCTGTTCGAAAGGTCAATCACCAGCACACTTCCCTGTGAGTTAACCAGTTCGACGATCTTATTCCTTCGTTCAAATGAGTTCATATTAATTTGCCTGATAATTAACTTCCTCTAGTGTAATCGAAGGATTGTGAAAGTTGAACGCTAACTTTCGAAAGGAAATGTGAGCCAGCGCAGGTTGCTGGCTCTCTCGCTTAATCGAGCCGTAACAGGATTTTGCCCTGCATCGGCGCACCGTTAAGGTTCTGTACTGCACGGGCGTAACTGTCCGGATCGCCGCGATGGGCGATCAACGGCTCCAGCATCAGCTTTTTCTCTGTCAGCAGGCTTGTAGCCGTTGTCCACTCTTCACCCGGCCACGGGCCGGAGTAGTTCATCCAGCTGCCAATCAGGATCATCTCTTTGCGCAGAATTTGGCCGAACACGGGCGCGGTTAACGTCAGGTCGTGATGCAGGGTACCGATCAATGCCAGCTGGGCGCGCGGCCCGGCGATTTCGATTGCCAGTGAGACGGTTTGCGGTGTTCCTGCCGTTTCCAGTACCAACTGGTCGAAACGTGCCTCTTCCAGGCCTGCGGTAATCGCCCTTACATCCTGCTTGCTGCTATTGAAGGTGAAGGTTGCGCCGAGTTCGTTTGCCAGTTGCAGCTTGTCGGGGTTGATATCGATAGCGGTAACGCTTTTGGCACCAAGCGCCCGTGCGCACTGCATGGCCAGCAGGCCAATGGTACCGGCACCGACAATGATCACGTTTTTGTTTTCACAACCGCCAGCAAGATGGAAGGCATGCAGGCCGACGGTGATGGGTTCAATAAATGCGCCATCTTCAATCGTCATATCCTTCGGCAACGCGATCAGATTCGCCCGTTTCACTACGATGTATTCGGCATTACCGCCATCGCTGCGCGAGCCGACAAACTGGTAGCGCTTGCACAAGGAGAAGTACTCGCGGCGGCACTCCAGGCAATCAAAGCATGGCAGCAGCGGCACGCATGCCACTGCATCCCCGGCGTGTAAATCGTTGATTGCCGCGCCACAGGCTTCGACATAGCCGCTGAATTCATGTCCCAGGGTAATTGGGTAAAAATGCGCGCCACCAGCAAAGATACGCGGGATGTCAGAACCGCACAGGCCGGAGCTGACAACCTTGACTTTGACATCGTCATCGTGCTGCAACTGAGGTTCCGGGCGTTCTTCAACGCAGACGTGGCCCTCAGCATGGATAACCACTGATTTCATAATACTCTCCAGGAACAACAACGGGGGAGCAGGGCTCCCCGGGGATCAGGATACGGTCTGGCTTTGTGCGGCGAGCGAGGCCTTTTCGGCCGCTCTGAAGTTGCGTGCTCTGCGCCATGTCAGCAGCACACCGGCCAGATAAAGGGTGGCAATCACCACAAAACCCACCACGTTTTGCCAGGTGAAAAGCTGAATAAGCAGCCAGGTGAATGGCGAACCGCCCTGGTCCATTGATGCCACCAGACTGCCCGATTTCAGCGCGCCTGCGTTGGCGGCAAGTTGCGTATGCAGGCCGATGGTTTGCGTGGCGACCCACAGCGTGATGCTCATGATAATAATGCCGGAGATCAGCGTGCGGAACAGGTTGCCCTGATGTACCGCAACCGCCATCGCCACAAAGAACCCGATGGTTGCCAGGTCGCCGAAGGGCAACACCTGGTTACCCGGCACCAGCACCGCAATCAAAATGGTTAGCGGAATAAAGATCAAACTGGCGGAGACCACTGAGGTGTGGCCAAGCAGCAACGCCGGATCGAGACCAATCAGGAATTCCTGGCTGCCAAATTTAGCCTGTAGCCGTTTACGCGCCTGTTTCGCGATAGGCGTTAGCCCATCCATAATCGGTTTGATGACGCGCGGCATCAGCAGCATCACGGCAGCCGTTTTCACCGCCAGTTGCAGCACGCCTTTCAGGTCGTAGCCTGCCAGCAGACCAATGACAATCCCCATCACAAACCCCACGGTGACCGGCTCGCCAAACGGGCCAAAACGTTTCTGAATATCGTCGGCGCTAAAGTGAACGCGGTTAAGGCCGGGGATTTTTTCGATGATTGTATCAACCAGCACGGCAATGGGGCCGAGGTAAGCAGAGGTACCGTGTGGGATGGCAATCCCTTCCAGCCCAAAGAAATCCCGCGTGTCCTTTGCAAACCAGTCGCCCAGCTTGAAGACGAACGCCGCATGCGCCACGACGCCGAGTATGCCGATCCAGTAAGAGCCGGTAGCGAGGTGCAGCATGGCGCCGGTAAAGGTCATGTGCCAGATATTCCAGATATCGACGTTCACCACGCGCGTCATGCGGGTGACCAGCATCAGGATATTCACGGCAATCGCGACCGGGATGGCGACCAGCGCGATCTGTGACGCCCATGTCATCGGTGACGAGCCAGGCCAGCCGACATCAATCACATGCAGGTTAATCTGGAAATGTTCAGCCATTGCTTTTGCCGCCGGGCCTATGGAGTCCAGCATCAGGCCAATCACCAGCCCAATACCGACAAAGCCAATCCCGATGTGCAGGCCCGATTTAAAGCAATCCCCGAGCTTCATCCCCAGTAATTTCGAGAAGATGATGATCACCGCCGGCAGCATGACGGTAGGACCTAAATCGAGGATATAACGCATAATTTCGCTAAACATCGCGTTACCCCCTGAGGATCGTCAGGATTTTTTGTTGCAGCGCTTCAATGCCCACGCCGGAGACGAAAGGCATGCCGTGCACAACAGGTATATCGCCAAAGGTACGATCGACTCTCGCAGTGGTGCAGATCATATCTGCGCCATCCATATAGGTTTCAATTTCATTCACCCGACACTGCACGAGGTCGAGTTCGATCTGGTGGTCGGCGCAGAGCTCTTTGATCTCTTCCGCTGCCATGGTGGAGGTGGCGACCGCACCGCCGCAGGCGACGATTACTTTACGTTTCATAGGGTACTCCTTTTATTATCAGTATGTTATTAAGCCTGCTCGCACTTCTCAGGCTCCAGGATCGTGTCCCGAAAAAGCGTCGCCAGGTTATCGGCAGGCGTATCCAGCAGCGCTTCCAGCGTGTTCGGGTTTTGCAGCTCACTAAAAAGACGTCGTAACAACTTCAATTGCTCGGCCGGGTTTTCCACAATCAGGGCGATAATTAGCGAGACGGCGATTTCGGCATCATCGTCAGCTTGTTGAAAATAAACCGGTTTATCCGGGCGGATCAGATACAGTGCCGGGGACTTAGCATGTACCGCCTCGCAGTGCGGGATGGCCACCGCGTGGTGTTCAAGGGCAATGCCGGTCGGGTAAATCGCTTCGCGCGCCACGAGGGCTGCCGGATAGCTTTCATGCACGACGCCCTGCGCCAGCATCTCCTCGCCAATATGCGTCAGCACATGCTGTCGCGAGGTAAATTCAATTCCGGTACAGACAAACAGTTGGCTCATACATTCTCCGGTCATCAGGCAATTTCAGGGGCGCATCCATAGCGATAGGCGCGCAATACATCCTGTATTTTGTCAATGATCAGGCTGTGCGGCGTTGCGGCGATCTCATTTAGCGACGCGCGTTCCAGTTGTACGGGTAAATACTGGCTGATCAGCCCTAACGGCAGCGTTGTGGCGCTGAGATTTGCCAGCAGTTTCCCTACGCTCTGGCGAATGCGCGGGTGCGGCCAGTAGTAGCGAATACGATCCGAAAGGCTGAAGTGGATATCCACCATCGACTGGCTCCAGGTCGGACGGTAATACTTTTTCCAGTAATCCGGTTCGTTAAGCATCACTTCATCGATCACCTCCAGCACGCGGCTGCGGTTTTCCGGCGCAATCAGTTCGTTTTCCATCTGCGCCAGCGCAAAAATGGCTTCGCGCAGCGCAAAGGTCAGCGCGGGACCCACTTTCAGAATGGCGAAATGGTCGCGTACCAGCGCGCGGTAAGCCTGGCGGGACTGGTAATCAGTGGAGTGCGCTTCGTAGACCATCGGCGTCTGGCGGATCCAGCCGGAAAGCGCTTCTGCTGCCTGCGGCTGATAGTGGATCACCTGGGTATGATCGAATTCAACGCCTGGCTGCACGACGATAGCAATAACGCGGTTCATCGCGTCATCCAGCCCTAATGCATGGAAAGCGACACGGTGCGTTTCCAGCGTACGAGCAGCATCTTCGACGCGCGTAACGTGAACCGTATTGATACTGCTGGCTTCGCCGCCGGGAACCGGTACTTCAGTGCCAATCACATAGGTCAGGTTTTTTTTCAGCGCGTCGCTGGCGGTTTCTTCCGCCGCCTGGCACAAACGTGCGGCACGTTCGGCGACAACATGCGGTTCCAGCGGAACCGGATCGTCGGCGCAGGACATCGATGCATCCAGATGGATCTTGCTGAAACCGGCAGCCACATAGGCTTTGATCAGCGCCACGGATTTTTCCATCGCGGCGGTAGCGGTTTCGTTTTGCCAGCAGTTAGGCCCAAGGTGATCGCCGCCAAGGATCAGCCGCTCCCGTGGAAAGCCGAGCTCATCGGCGATGCGGTAGACAAAGTCGCGGAAATCGGCGGGTTTCATGCCGGTATAGCCGCCAAACTGGTTGACCTGATTCGAGGTTGCTTCGATCAATACTTTCGCGTCGGTCGATAAATCAAAGCGCAGCGCGGCTTCAATGACCAGCGGGTGCGCTGAGCAAACAGAACAGATACCGAGGTGCTCCCCCGCTTTATGGCGGGCAATAATCTCTTTCACTTCTTCCTCCGGTTATTACGCAATATTTTCAAAAGGTTGTGGCGTTACAGCTTGCCTTCGCAGCCGCAGACGCCGATCACTTTGCGCACCACCTCTTTCATGGCCGTTTTGGCCGGAACCATGTAGTGGCGCGGATCGCTGGCATCCGGGTGCGAAGCAAACCAGGCCTTTAACGCGTCCGAGAAGGCGATTTTCAGTTCGGTAGCGACGTTCACCTTGCAAACGCCCAGCGCGATGGCACGGCGAATATCCGCTGCGGGCAGCCCGGATGCGCCGTGTAAAACAATAGGAATATCAACCTGTTGGCGTATTTCCGCCAGCCGTTCAAAATCGAGTTTCGGCTCGGCGGTATAAAGGCCGTGTGCGGTGCCAATCGCCACTGCGAGCGAATCAATACCGGTTTTCTCGACGAAATCTTTAGCCTGTTGCGGATTGGTGTAGCGGGTGTCTTTTGCATCGACAATCAGATCGTCTTCCTGTCCGCCGAGGCGGCCCAGCTCCGCTTCCACGCTGGCGTCGTAGCGATGGCATAAATCCGTTACCGCTTTCACCAGCGCAACATTGTCGTGGTAGGGGAAGTGGGAACCGTCAATCATCACCGAACGAATACCGGCCTGAACTTTGGTTTCTATGTCGCTGAATGTTTCATGGTGATCGAGATGAATGGCCAGTGGCTGGTTGAAGTGGCTGGCCAGATTACCGGCGATAGCGACCAGATTGCCGACGCCTGCATAACTGAATGTCCCTGGTGTGCCCGCAACAATCAGCGGAGAGCGCAATTCGGCAGCAGTTTCGACTACCACTTGTAAGGTTTCGAGATTGTGGATATTGAAGGCGGGCACCGCGTAACCTTCACGTTGTGCTTTGTTAAGCATGGTTTTCGTCGAAATAATATACACACAGCCTCCGAAATCTTTCGTTTGTTTTCTTCGAAAGAATCTATAGGCTTTCGTAATGTTTTTTTGTGATTGGTGTCTGGAAAATGAAAATTTCGAAAGTGAAAGGAAGTTTGTGAAAGGAAAAGCAGGCAAAAAAAAGCATGGCCGAAGCCATGCTTAAAAGTGAGGTTTACGTTTTTGTTATTAAAATCACGTCACCGGAGCCGGGTTAAACACCGCCAGCTGGTTATGCAGCCCCCACTGATCGGAGAAGGTTTTCTTACGCCCGCTGGCGACATCAAGGATGAAGTGGAACAGCTTCCAGCCCACATCCTCAATAGTCTCTTCGCCGGTGGCGATGGTCCCGGCGTTGATATCCATTAAGTCATACCAGCGGTTTGCCAGCTCGGTGCGGGTCGCCATTTTGATTACCGGTACGGCCATCAGGCCGTACGGCGTGCCGCGCCCGGTGGTAAACACCTGCACGGTGATCCCGGAAGCCACCTGCTGCGTACCGCAGACGAAGTCGCTGGCCGGTGTTGCGGCATAAATCAGGCCGCGTTTGGTCGGACGCTGTCCCGGAGAGAGCACTTCAGAGATGGCGCTCTGACCGGATTTGGCGATCGAACCCAGGGCTTTTTCCACCACATTCGCCAGGCCGCCTTTTTTGTTCCCCGGAGAAGGGTTGGCGCTGCGGTCGGTTTTACCCATATCGAGATAGTTATCGTACCAGGCCATCTCTTCCAGCAGGCGTTTGCCCACCTCTTCGTTGATGGCACGCGGCGTCAGCAGGTGGATGGCGTCACGCACTTCGGTCACCTCGGAGAACATCACCGTACCACCGCAGCGAATAATCAGGTCGGAGGCATAGCCCACCGCCGGGTTCGCCGTCACGCCGGAGAAGGCATCGCTGCCGCCACACTGCGTACCGACTACCAGTTCAGAAGCCGGGCAGGTTTCACGCTGGCGCTGGTTCAGCTTCGCCAGGTGGCGCTCGGCCACCTGCAGAATATCGTCGACCATTGAGCGGAAGCCCACGTGCTGCTCATCCTGCAAACGCACGATACTGGCGCTCGTCAACCGGAATGGCTTTCACATCCTCGGTCCCTTCCAGCAGACGTTCCGGCTGCAATTTTTCACAGCCCAGGCCAATGACCATGACCTCGCCGCCGAAGTTCGGGTTCAGCGAAATGTTATGAATGGTGCGAATGGGAATGACTGCCGCCGGTGCATTAATGGCCACGCCGCAGCCATACAGGTGGTTCAGGCCCACCACGCCGTCAACGTTCGGGTATTTCGGCAGCAGATCGCGCTCAATGATTTTCACCACATAATCCACCACGCCCGCCACGCAGTGCACGCTGGTGGTAATGCCGAGCAGGTTCTTGGTGCCGACGCTTCCATCCGCATTGCGGTAGCCTTCAAAGGTATAGCCTTCCAGCGGCGGCAGTGGCTCCGGGACGTTCGTCGCCAGCGGCAGTGTATTCAGCGGCGGTGCTTTTGGCAGCTCAACCATGGATTCATCAATCCAGCTACCGCGGGGGATATCGCGCATGGCGTAACCAATGATCTCACCATAGCGCACGATTTCGCCGTGATGGGAGATATCAACCAGCGCCACTTTATGGCCTTGCGGAATATGCTCAATCAGTTCCAGCCCGTCCGGAAAACGGGTTCCCGCCTTTAAGCCATTGTCGTTGACGATGATAGCGACATTATCCGTGTCGTGTACCTTAATATAAAACGCCCCTGGCGGTGTGCCTGTCGAATTTCAATGTTGGACATTGTCAAGTAATCTCCAGCTAACTTATACGATGCATTGCTCTATAAAAGCGGAATCATTCTTTATTCTGGAATTAATATCGGGAATAAAAATCTTGTTTGCTGAAATAAGAATGTCAGGAGTTTAAATATTAAAATGTGATCTAAATCACTTATTATCTCGATTCCTCATCTGGCGGGGCTGCATATTGCAAGATCTGTGCATCAGCGCCCAGGCTTATGTGCAAATGCTCAAAATAATCTTTTCAGACAATGTTAAAATTGAGCAACCCACCAGTGTGTGGTGCCTTGTCGGTGATTATACTGAAGGCTAATAAAATCAAAGTGCCATTATCTGATAATAAGTTTCGAGTGCTTAAATAAAATCAGATAAGAAACGTCTCAATAATTATATTTTAAAGTTAGCGGCGCCCAAGGAAATTAAAAATGACTATCGAAGATTCTGTCGTGGAAACAAAACGGGGGTTGCCGACCCGTTATTTAATTCTGCTGATTATATTTATTGTAACCGCAGTGAATTATGCAGACCGCGCCACATTGTCCATTGCCGGGACCGAAGTGGCGAAAGAGCTGCAACTTGACGCTGTATCGATGGGCTACATTTTTTCGGCTTTCGGCTGGGCTTACCTGCTGATGCAAATCCCTGGCGGCTGGCTGCTTGACCGCTTCGGCTCTAAAAAAGTGTATACATGGAGCCTCTTTTTCTGGTCGCTCTTTACTTTCCTGCAAGGTTTTGTCGACGTTTTCCCGATCGCCTGGGCCGGCATTTCCATGTTTTTCATGCGCTTTATGCTGGGCTTCTCTGAAGCGCCGTCATTCCCGGCGAATGCCCGCATCGTTGCGGCCTGGTTCCCGGCGAAAGAGCGCGGCACGGCATCAGCGATTTTTAACTCTGCGCAGTACTTCTCACTGGCGCTGTTCTCGCCGCTGCTGGGCTGGCTGACCTTTGCCTGGGGCTGGGAACATGTCTTCACTGTGATGGGCGTGATCGGTTTTGTGCTGACCTTCGCCTGGGTGAAATTTGTTCACAACCCGACCGATCACCCGCGTATGAGCCGCGAAGAGCTGGAGTATATTGAGAAAAACGGCGCGGTTGTCGATATGGACCACAAAAAAGCCGACGATGGCAAAAATGCGGGTCCAAAAATGGATTATATCAAGCAGTTGCTGTGCAACCGCATGATGCTCGGCGTGTTCTTCGGGCAATACTTCCTGAACACCATTACCTGGTTCTTCCTGACATGGTTCCCGATTTACCTGGTGCAGGAAAAAGGCATGTCGATCCTGAAAGTGGGATTTGTTGCTTCCATTCCGGCGCTGTGTGGTTTTGCCGGTGGCGTACTGGGCGGGCTGTTCTCTGATTATCTGATCAAGCGCGGTTCAACCCTGACGATGGCGCGTAAATTCCCTATCGTGGTCGGGATGTTACTGGCTTCCAGCATCATTCTGTGTAACTACACCGATAACACGGCGATGGTGGTCGCACTGATGGCGCTCGCCTTCTTCGGTAAAGGTTTTGGCGCGCTGGGTTGGCCGGTTATCTCCGACGTCGCGCCAAAAGAGATCGTCGGTCTGTGCGGTGGTGTATTCAACGTATTTGGTAACGTGGCTTCTATCGTGACGCCGCTGGTCATCGGATACATGGTTAAAGAGTTGCATTCTTTCAACGGTGCGTTGGTGTTCGTAGGCTGTTCAGCGCTGATGATGATGGTCTGCTATCTGTTCGTGGTCGGCGACATCAAACGTATGGAATTGAAGAAATAAGCAACGACACATTTAAGGTACAAAAGATGAATAACGATATCTTCCCAAACAAATTCAAGGCCGCGCTGGCGGCCCAACAGATTCAAATCGGTTGTTGGTCTGCGCTGGGTAGTCATATCAGCACTGAAGTTCTGGGCCTGGCAGGCTTTGACTGGCTGCTTCTGGACGGCGAACACGCCCCAAACGACGTGCTCACTTTTGTACCGCAATTAATGGCGTTGAAAGGCAGCGTCAGCGCACCGGTCGTGCGTGTACCGACTAACGAGCCGGTGGTTATCAAGCGCTTGCTGGATATCGGCTTTTACAACTTCCTGATCCCGTTTGTGGAAACCGAAGAGGAAGCGGTAAATGCGGTAGCGGCAACCCGTTATCCGCCGGAAGGCATTCGCGGCGTGTCGGTTTCGCATCGCGCCAATATGTTCGGCACCGTGCCGGATTACTTCCGTCAGTCCAACGCCAACATCACCATCCTGGTACAGATCGAAAGCCAGGCCGGTGTGGATAATCTTGATGCAATCCTTGCCACCGACGGCGTGGATGGCGTGTTTGTCGGCCCAAGCGATCTGGCGGCGACGCTGGGTTATATCGGTAACGCGGCGCACCCGGAAGTCCAGCGCACCATTCAGCACATTTTTGCCCGCGCGAAAGCACACAACAAACCGAGCGGCATTCTGGCGCCGGTGGAAGCTGATGCTCGCCGCTACCTGGAATGGGGCGCGACCGTCGTTGCGGTTGGCAGCGATTTGGGCGTGTTCCGTTCGGCGACGCAGAAACTGGCCGACACCTTTAAAAAATAACCAAACCACCCTTTAAAAGAGAGACGCAATTATGACGATGAAAGTTGGTTTCATTGGCCTTGGCATCATGGGTAAACCAATGAGTAAAAACCTCATTAAAGCAGGTTACTCACTGGTGGTCGTGGACCGTAACCAGGAAGCGGTGGCTGAACTTATCGCCGCGGGCGCGGAAACGGCAGCGAACGGGAAAGCGATTGCTGAGAAGTGCGATGTCATCATCACCATGCTGCCGAACTCCCCACACGTGAAAGAAGTGGCGCTGGGTGAGGGCGGCATTATTGAAGGTGCTAAAGCCGGTACCGTGCTGATCGACATGAGTTCCATCGCACCGCTGGCCAGCCGTGAAATCAGTGACGCGCTGAAAGCGAAAGGCGTGCAAATGCTTGATGCGCCGGTAAGCGGCGGCGAACCGAAGGCGATCGACGGTACGCTGTCTGTGATGGTTGGCGGCGACAAAGCTGTCTTCGACAAATACTACGACCTGCTGAAATCCATGGCCGGTTCTGTCGTGCACACCGGTGATATCGGTGCGGGCAACGTCACCAAACTGGCAAACCAGGTGATTGTGGCGCTGAACATCGCTGCGATGTCTGAGGCGCTGACACTGGCAACCAAAGCCGGCGTTAATCCGGATCTGGTGTATCAGGCTATCCGTGGTGGTCTGGCAGGTAGTACCGTGCTGGATGCGAAAGCGCCAATGGTGATGGATCGCAACTTCAAACCGGGTTTCCGTATCGATCTGCACATCAAAGATCTCTCCAACGCGCTGGATACGTCGCATGGCGTGGGCGCTCAACTGCCGCTGACCGCTGCAGTGATGGAAATGATGCAGGCGCTGCGCGCTGATGGTCTGGGCAACGCCGACCACAGCGCCATTGCTTGCTACTACGAGAAACTGGCGAAAATCGAAGTTACTCGTTAATTAAGAAGGGCGCGGCTCTGCGCCCTGGATTTCTTGTACATCCACATCTTCGGGCCGCAGTGGGCCTGAAGGGTGAAGTGCGCGGCACTATCAGGCTCACAATTATGAAAATCGTAATCGCCCCAGACTCTTATAAAGAAAGCCTTTCTGCTACTGAAGTAGCTCAGGCGATAGAAAAAGGATTTCGGGAAATTTTTCCTGATGCTCACTACGTGTCAGTTCCGGTTGCCGACGGTGGTGAGGGAACAGTTGAAGCCATGATTGCTGCCACTAAAGGTATTGTGCATACCGCGCACGTTACAGGCCCGCTGGGGAATGATGTTGATGCCCGGTGGGGGATGTCCGGCGACGGGAAAACCGCTTTTATTGAAATGGCGGCGGCCAGCGGTCTGGCGCTGGTGCCACCGGAATTACGTAACCCTTTGATTACTACTTCGCGCGGCACCGGGGAACTTATTTTGCAGGCGCTGGAACATGGGGCGAACAATATTATTATCGGCATTGGCGGCAGTGCGACCAACGATGGCGGTGCGGGCATGGTACAGGCGCTGGGCGCCAAACTGACCGATGCGAACGGCACCGAGATTGGTTACGGCGGCGGCAGCCTGATGAGCCTGAATGCGATTGATATTTCCGGGCTGGATCCGCGCCTGAGCGATTGTACGATTCGCGTGGCCTGCGATGTGACTAACCCGCTGACCGGCGAGCAGGGCGCATCGCGTATTTTTGGGCCGCAAAAAGGGGCCACCGAAGCGCTGATCGTTGAGCTGGATCGAAACCTTGGTCACTTCGCCGACGTCATCAAAAAATCGCTGCGAGTGGATGTGAAAGAGGTGCCAGGCTCCGGCGCGGCAGGCGGTATGGGCGCGGCGCTGATGGCTTTTCTCGGCGCGGAACTGCGCAGCGGTATTGAGATTGTGACCCAGGCGTTGAATCTCGAAGAGCATATTCATGACTGTACGCTGGTGGTGACCGGCGAAGGGCGTATCGACAGTCAGAGCATTCACGGTAAAGTGCCGGTCGGCGTGGCACATGTTGCTAAAAAATACCACAAACCAGTCATCGGGATTGCCGGCAGTCTGACCAGCGATGTTGGCGTGGTTCACCAGTACGGTATCGATGCGGTGTTCAGCGTGTTGACCGGCATTACCACGCTGGAAGAGGCGTTCCGCGGCGCGTTTGATAATATTTACCGCGCGTCACGCAATATTGCGGCCACATTGCAGGTCGGAATGCTGACGGAAGGGTGACAGGCGCGCGCAAACCCACTATACTGCGCGCCGAAGCTGACCAGACAGTCGCCGCTTTGTTGCAGTCCTCCTTCGGGGGAGACGGGCAGAGGGGAGGAAAGTCCGGGCTCCATAGGGCAGGGTGCCAGGTAACGCCTGGGGGCGCAAGCCTACGACCAGTGCAACAGAGAGCAAACCGCCGATGGCCCGCGCAAGCGGGATCAGGTAAGGGTGAAAGGGTGCGGTAAGAGCGCACCGCGCGTCTGGCAACAGTTCGCGGCACGGTAAACTCCACCCGGAGCAAGGCCAAATAGGGGTTCACAAGGTACGGCCCGTACTGAACCCGGGTAGGCTGCTTGAGCCAGTGAGCGATTGCTGGCCTAGATGAATGACTGTCCACGACAGAACCCGGCTTATCGGTCAGTTTCAATTTTTCAGGTAAAAACCCGCTTCGGCGGGTTTTTGCTTTTCTGCGGCTTTGCGGCGAGAGATGAATGACTGTCCACTCCGCTTACCCGGCCTACGCCCGGACCTGCAATCCCACACTCCCGCTACGCCAGGCGCATGGCGATATTCCACTGAACAGAGCATGCGAATTAAATCTCTTGCGCTTCTGCCTTCCCCGTTTTGGGAAAACAGCTTTATTGTCGTAGAGAAGTATCGCTGGGGAAATGTATAAAGATGCCCCGGCATAAACCGGGGCGGGAGATTAGGCGGCGTCTTCTTCCGCCTGCCGAATTTCGGCTTCGGCGACGATGGCTTCCAGCTCGGTCAGCATCTCTTCAAACCCAAAGGCCGGGAGCGGTTCATGGAGCGTAGGCTGTGTGTGGACGCTCTCAACAGATATTTTAGTTACGCTGCTATTCATATACTCACCTGCTAAAACATAACTGTCACACTGGTAAATCAATCAGCAGCGCGCGCAGCGGCGTATCCGCCACCAGGGTGATATTCGCTTCATCACGAATAAACGCCCCGTCGCCGCAGGTGAGGGCTTCTTTCTCTTCCGTGTGCGTCACCGCATGCACCGTACCGTGAATGGACTGCAGATAGGCGCGCGGACCATGAAGCTGGAAGCTTGCCTGTTCACCTTTTTTCAGCTCGATATGGTGCAGCCACACCTGCTGGCGCAGCTGCAGGCTGCCCTTGTTGCCATCCGGCGATGCAATCAGCTGCTGCTTATCGCCCGTTAAATCTAACTTCTGTACCAGCGGATTTTCCCGCTCAGGGCAGGCGTCGAGCCACAGCTGCATGCGCGTCAGCGTTTTGTCTTTGCTGAGGTTATGCTCGCTGTAGCTGATGCCCGGCTGCGTGGAAATTAACAACGCTTCGCCAGCCTTTGCCTGGACATGATTGCCCTCGCTATCGCGGTATTCTGCCTCGCCTTCCAGGATCAGGTTCAGGATATCGACTTTCGGGTACGTACGCGGCTGGAAGGAGGCACCCGGGGCGAGCACTTCCTGGTTCAACACGCGCAGTGAAGCGTAACCGAGGAGTTTAGGGTCAAAGTAGTGTCCAAAGGAAAAGGTGTAGCGGGCCTGCAGCCAACCGAAATCGGCTTGTCCGCACTGTTTAGCTGTTCTTGTCGTAATCATAAACTTGACCTCTCTTTACACTAAAACAATGGTAAAGGTATGGACGCTGCATTGTTAGCCAGATATTCTGCCCGGTATGTTCAAATTTCCTGAATGAGAACGAGATGGCTAAAGAGAGAGCATTGACGCTTGAGGCGCTTCGCGTCATGGACGCGATTGACCGGCGCGGCAGCTTTGCGGCGGCGGCCGATGAGCTGGGGCGCGTTCCGTCTGCGCTGAGCTACACCATGCAGAAGCTGGAAGAAGAGCTGGACGTGGTGCTGTTTGACCGCTCCGGTCATCGAACAAAATTCACCAACGTGGGGCGAATGCTGCTGGAGCGCGGCCGCGTGCTGCTGGAAGCGGCGGATAAGCTGACGACCGACGCCGAAGCGCTGGCGCGCGGCTGGGAAACGCATCTGACGCTGGTCACCGAAGCGCTGGTGCCGACCGATGAACGCTGTTCCCGCTGGTGGACCGCCTGGCGGCGAAGGCCAATACGCAGCTGTCGATCATCACCGAGGTGCTGGCAGGGGCGTGGGAACGTCTGGAGACGGGCAGGGCGGATATCGTTATTGCGCCGGACATGCACTTCCGCTCCTCCTCGGAAATCAACTCGCGCAAGCTCTACAGCGTCATGAACGTCTATGTTGCCGCCCCCGATCACCCGATTCATCAGGAGCCGGAGCCGCTCTCGGAAGTCACACGCGTGAAGTATCGCGGCGTGGCGGTGGCGGATACCGCGCGCGAGCGTCCGGTGCTGACGGTGCAGCTGCTGGATAAACAGCCTCGTCTGACGGTGAGCACCCTGGAAGACAAACGGCAGGCGCTGCTGGCCGGTCTGGGCGTGGCGACGATGCCGTACCCGTTTGTGGAAAAAGATATTGCGGAAGGGCGGCTGCGGGTCGTGAGCCCGGAGTATACCAGCGAGGTGGATATCATTATGGCGTGGCGTCGCGACAGCATGGGCGAAGCCAAATCGTGGTGCCTGCGTGAAATCCCCAAGCTGTTTGCCCACCACGGCCTAAATAACCGCTTAGGCCCGGTCAGGGAAACGCCCCCCCGCCTATTTCAGCTGCGGCCCAAAGCGGTTTTCCCCCGGCGTCCCGCTCTGGCAGTAAAAGGCCAGCAACATTAACCAGCCCAGCACCGGAAGCAGGAGCAACAACAACCAGCGACCGCGGAACGATCGGTATCGTGCAGCCGACGGAACAGCACCGCCCATGATGGCAGCAGGACCAGTAACGTGTAAATCAGGCTCAATGGGCCAAACCCGCCGTCAAAGTGCCAGCCAAGAATTTTATCCACGATGCCCAGCACCATAATCAGGATGAAGTTCACCAGAACGAACATCCAGTACTCTTTGCGGCGGGCGCGGCCACCAAATCCAATGTAGTTGCGCAGTACTTTTAAATACCAGTCCATTTTCCTTGCCTCAATAATCGGTCAATCACTTGTTTTCTAAGCAATCAAAGTAAGGATAGATGGCAAAAATACAAAGCGATAAATCCGGCGGGAAATAATTTGGGCGCGCTAACGCGCCCGAAAGATCAGGCAAAACGGACGTCGCGCCCGTGAGGTTCATCCAGATCCTGCCACGGCCCGATGGAGATAATGCCCGTCGGGTTGATGGTTTTGTGGCTGCGGAAATAGTGGGTGCGAATATGGTCGAAATCGACCGTCTCCGCGATGCCCGGCATCTGGTAGATGTCGCGCAGGAAACCATACAGGTTCAGGTAGTCGCTGATGCGGTGTTTATCGCACTTAAAGTGGGTGACATAGACCGGATCAAAGCGAACCAGCGTGGTCCACAGGCGAATGTCCGCTTCCGTCAGGCGATCGCCCGTCAGGTAGCGATGCTGGCCCAGGATCTGCTCCAGGCGTTCCAGCGAGTCAAACACCTTCCCGACCGCTTCGTCATACGCTTCCTGGCTGGTGGCGAAACCGGCCTTATAAACACCGTTGTTGACGTTGTCGTAAATCCAGCTGTTCAGCTCATCAATCTTATCGCGCAGTTCAACCGGGTAGTAATCCCCGGCACGGGCGCCGTGGGCATCAAATGCGGTATTGAACATGCGGATGATTTCCGCAGACTCATTGCTGACAATCGTCTGGTTTTTCTTGTCCCACAGCACCGGCACGGTCACGCGACCGGTGTAATGCGGATCGGCGCGCAGATAGAGCTGGTACAGGAAATCGTGGTGATACAGTTCGTCGCCGGTTGCCGCAGGGAAATCACCGTCAAACGTCCAGCCGTTTTCCAGCATCAGCGGGTTGACGACGGAAACCGGAATGAAGGATTCGAGACCTTTCAGCTTGCGCACGATCAGCGTGCGGTGGGCCCACGGGCAGGCGAGGGAAACATAAAGATGATAACGATCTTTCTCAGCCGCGAAGCCGCCTTCGCCACTTGGGCCTGGTGCACCGTCGGCGGTCAGCCAGTTACGGAAGGCCGAAACAGAGCGCTTAAAGCGACCTCCGGTGGATTTGGTGTCATACCAGACATCCTGCCAGACGCCGTCTACGAGTTGTCCCATTTTTTCTCCTCCGTCAGATAGCAAAAGCGAGGAGATGTCTCCTCGCTTTGTGTTTATTCAGTATAGCGTGCTTACCATTTCTTATTCAGAACGCGGTCGATGCTGTATGCGCCCGGGCCAGTAACGGCCAGCAGCAGGAAGCCACCCGCGATGGTCAGGTTTTTCATGAACATCAGAGAGTTCACGCCTTCCGCAAAGTTGCTGTGGAAGATGAACGCCGTCAGCACGGTGAAGCCTGCAGTAAACAGCGCGGTGGTGCGGGTCAGGAAGCCGAACAGGACTGCCAGGCCGCCGCCGAACTCAAGAAGAATGGTCAGTGGCAACAGGAACCCCGGAACGCCCATGGCTTCCATATACTGCTGGGTACCTGCATAACCGGTGATTTTTCCCCAACCTGCCACGATGAACAGAATTGGCATCAGAATACGCGCGACCAGTACACCAACATCTTCTAATTTTTTCATTTTACTCTCCAGGAAACCACATCAGCGGCTGAACGTTATTTGTCTGCAATTCCGGGTAGATACCGCGTCGTTGCTGTCGATGGAGAGGATCATAAACGTGGCGGGGGGCGATTGTTAGCAAGGAAAACTGTCAATCTTCTTCAAAGATATTGAGTAAGAAGAGAAGGGCGGTCGTCGCGACCGCCCTTAACGCATTAACGCGGTGAGTTAAGCGTGGTTTTAACCAGGCGCCACAGGCTCCAGATACCGAGACCGCGTTTACGCCCAGCGGATCAGCATATTTGGATGACGAACCGACCAGATAGCCATCACGCTGCTGCCGACCAGCGCCCATGAACGCAGGCTCAGGAAGGTGTTCCAGCCCCGGTCAAACCGTCGCGTCGCGTCAATCCAGTCGCGACGGCTGGCCGACAGATCCAGCCGTTGCTGCTGGATCTGGCTTAGCAGGTACGCTTTTCGCTTTTGACGTTCGGCTTTACCGCTCACGGCTTGTCATCCTCCAGCAGGGCGCGATCGTTAGCCAGCTCCTGACGCGTATGGCGCAGGACAGTGTGGATTTGCGCGCTTTACGCAGCGTCCAGATACCGCCTATCAACGCGGCGACCAGCAGAACGACGGTGGTGGCAATCATCGCGTTAAGACGATACTGCGGGTCAATGGCCCAGATGATTAACACCATCAGGCTCATCAGACCAAACGCGGCGAAGAGCATGGTCAGTCCGAGCATCAGCAGCATCTGGAAGAGGTTGGCTTTCTCCTCTTCCAGCTCGACCACTGCCAGCCGGACGCGCGTTTCGGCAATCCCGACCAGCGTCGTTAAAATACGCTGGCCGATGCCGAGGACGTTGTTAGCAGGCCCTTGTGCGTGACGAGGATCTTCCATATCAACGACGCGTCAGCAGGACACCCAGTACCACACCGACTGCGGCACCAATCCCTACACCCGTCCATGGATTATCACGCACATATTCGTCCGCACGCGCGGCCGCTTCGCGGGTCTGTTTTGCCAGTGCATCACCGGTTTCACCCAGGCGATAGCGGCTCTCTTTCAGCGCCTGCTCCGCTTTGCTGCGCAGCTTGCTGACCTCTTCTTTTGACTTGTCAGCAGAGGAGTTCAGCACCTCTTCAAGGGTATCGGCCAGGGATTTCAGTTCAGCGCGCAGATGTTCAGACGTCGTATCTTTTGACATGATTCTCTCCTGTTGAGATTTCCGTTAACTCAATAATCGCGAGCTTCCAGCGCTTTCAGGTCGTCCTGCGCTTCTTTCAACTTCTTCTCGCGCTTAGCAATTTTTTCCGCATCCCCTTTCTCTTTCGCTTCCTGCAGGTCGCGACGGCGCTCGGCTATCTCGTCCTTCTGTTCAGCGATTTTCTTCTGGTGGTCGGCACGAAGCTTGCTGTCTGAACAGTTCGCTTTCACTTCGCTCAGCGCTTTTTTAAGACCATCAACACGGTGCTGATTGTTATGCTTTTCGGCATAACCGATCTCACGCTGAATATCCTGTTCTTTCTCCTGACAGAGAGAATTGGCGAAGGATGCTGTGCTTAAAGAAAAAAGGGCCAGAGCCAGAGTCATGCGGAATTTCATTATCGAAACCTTCCATTGTGTTGCGGCGTAAGCCGCTATCCAAAGTTATGCGGAGTACAGTCGAGGGGTGCTCCGCGTACTTAAGCATAGTAAGTAAACGGGGGATTCACCAAAGTGAGTGAAAAGATTCGGAATCCTGGAAGTTATCCAAACCGATGCGACGTATCGCGAATCAATGAGAGCCAGGCCGCAGGCTGGCTCTCATCTTCCTGCTGAGCAATGATATACCCGTGCGGCAGCGTACGGTCGAGCACCACTTTCGCGGCGGCACTTTGCGCACGGGAATCAAACTTGATCAGTAAAACATCGTCCTGCGGGGTGATGCTCTTAAAACGTATCCCGTTCGCATCCAGATGATGCCAGACAGAAAAACCGTCAGGCACGCTGGCACCCTGGTTCACCGGGCGAATGGCCAGCGTGGATTCCTGGTGCGAAAGCGCGCTCCATACCAGCAGCATGGCGCTGAGCACCACCAGCGTCATCACGGCACAGGCAAAACGGCGCAGGGCGAGCGGTGAGATAGCCATCGTTAGCCTCTGGCTCCGTATTTCTTTTTCCACAGCACGACCAGAGAGCCGATCAGGCCGAAGACCAGCAGCACAACGGGCAGCAGCATCAGGCAGGACATCAGCTGGTCTTCATATTTCATAAAGACCGGCGTTTTACCCAGGGCATAGCCGAGCGTTGTCAGAATAAGCACCCATAACAGACCGCTCATCCAGTTAAAGAACTGGAAGCGCGCGCTGCTCAGCCCCGACAGACCGGCAATGGTCGGCAACAGGGTACGTACAAACGCGATAAAGCGGCCAATCAGCAGCGCGGAAAGCCCGTGCTTATGGAAAAGGTGGTGCGCCCGCTGATGATAATGTGCAGGCAGGTGCGAGAGCCAGTTCTGGACGATCCGGGTATTGCCCAGCCATCTACCCTGGATGTAGCTCACCCAGCAGCCGAGGCTGGCCGCGACGGTCAGTAATAAAATGGTGTGTGGAAACGCCATCGCCCCTTTGGCACACAGCACGCCGACAAGCACCAGCAAACTATCACCGGGCAGGAAGGCAGCAGGCAGCAAACCGTTCTCAAGGAACAGGATCATAAACAAGACGAAATAGAGCATGCCAATCATGGAAGGGTTGGCCAGCGTTTCAAAATCCTGCGCCCAGAGGGCATGCAGTAGTTGGGTCAAAAGTTCCATTCAGTGTTCCTGGAAATCGGTTAACGTCACGCCTGTTATCCGGGACAAACAGCACGGCGACATTGTTGTGATTTCATTATGGTCGCTCGCGGACACATTGCGGTGTGGCCAACACTGTTCCCTGTTAATTGGCTGGTTAGCAAGCACTAACTTACAAAATAAGGAATTGAATCCAATTGTAACAAAGCCCAACGTTCTGCGTCACAGAATTTGCAGGGGTGAGTTGATTTTGGCGTAAGCCCAGGAAGTGAGCGAGGGGATTTACAAAGGCTGACACTATATATGTTTTGCTTACCCACTGAAGCCAGAAGGCGCAGCGAGGCGCCTGCCAGCGGGAAGGTCATCTATTTTGCGGCACTGGGGGCCGTATCGAGATGAACAACGGGATTATCGGCGAAAAGGTAGCGGTCAGCGTTAAATTCGAAGTCGTCACTGGTTTCATTGAACAGCATCTGCTTGGTGTTCTCCAGGTGCTGCCACATCGCCAGCTTAGCGGCATGCGGATCTTTACGAATCAGCGCCTTAAGGATTTGGTCGTGATCGTCACACCAGTTGTCGACGGTACGGGAATCGATATGGTCGTGCAGTTTTTTCCAGTACGGGTTGTGAACGCGCTGAGTCCACATTTTCTCAACGATTGCCGCCAGCGCCGTATTCTGGGTTGCCAGGGCGACCTGAACGTGGAACTGCAGATCCCACTCTGAATCGCGGAAACATTTTTCCTTGCGGGCATTCTCCTGGATTTCCATCAGCTTCATGATGTCCTGCTTGGTCACCTGCGTCGCCGCAAACTCGGCAATGTTGCTTTCGATCAGCTGGCGAGCCTGGAGCAGCTCAAACGGGCCATAGCTGGCAAATTCCAGACTTTCGTCCGCGACAGGCGAGTGTTTCGGCAGATTGGAAATGACGTGAATGCCGGAGCCTTTGCGTACCTCAACGTAGCCTTCCACTTCCAGCATGATGATCGCTTCGCGCACCACGGTGCGGCTGACGCTTTTTTCATCCGCGATAAAGCGCTCGGCGGGCAGTTTATCACCGACAAGATAGACACCTTGCTCGATGCGATCTTTCAGCTCGGCAGCAAGTTGTTGATATAAACGACGTGGTTCGGTGATTTCCATATGCGCTCCAGGCAGGGTACGGCAGATGATTTGTTATACCACTTTTGCCGCATTCTCACCATCATCTCTGACGAAAAAGCCGCCCTGCGGCGGCTTTTACATCCCGGCGGCGCTTCCTGTCACCCTACGGGTTTTGTCCCCCCCCGGCCAATCGCTAACTCTGCGTCGCCGGTTTCCCGAGCAACCGTCTGATTTGCCAGCTCTTCTGCGGTCTGGTTTTTCAGCACCGTCCAGATCACCACCGCGCCCAGCAGGTCGAAGATAGCCAGCACGGCGAACAGCGGGCTGAAGCCGATGGTATCCGCCAGCGCGCCGACGACCAGCGCAAACATCGTACTCGCGGTCCAGGCGGCCATCCCGGTCAGGCCGTTGGCGGTGGCCACTTCGTTACGACCAAAGACGTCAGACGAGAGCGTAATCAGCGCGCCGGACAGGGACTGGTGCGCAAAGCCACCGATGCACAGCAGGGCAATCGCGACGTACGGGCTGGTGAACAGGCCGATCATGCCCGGGCCAATCATCAGCAGGGCGCCCATGGTCACCACCATCTTACGGGAAACAATCAGGTTGACCCCAAACCAGCGCTGGAACAGCGGTGGCAGGTAACCGCCCACGATACAGCCCAGGTCAGCGAACAGCATCGGCATCCAGGCGAACATCGCGATCTCTTTCAGGTTAAAGCCGTAGACTTTAAACATGAACAGCGGGATCCACGCGTTGAAGGTACCCCAGGCCGGTTCTGCCAGGAAGCGCGGCAGGGCGATACCCCAGAACTGACGGGTGCCCAGGATCTGCCAGACGGTCATTTTCTTGCCGTTGTTGGTCTGATGCTGTGCTTCCTGACCACCAATGATGTACTCGCGTTCTTCTTCGGACAGTTTTTTCTGATCGCGCGGGTGTTTATAGAAAACCAGCCACGCCATTGCCCAGGCGAAGCTCAGCACGCCAGAGATGATGAAGGCCATCTGCCAGCTGTGCATCACGATAGCCCACACCACCAGCGGCGGCGCAATCATTGCCCCGATGGACGAGCCCACGTTGAAGTAGCCAACCGCGATAGAACGCTCTTTTGCCGGGAACCACTCGGAGCTGGCTTTCAGGCCCGCCGGGATCATCGCAGCTTCAGCCGCACCGACCGCACCGCGCGCCAGCGCCAGGCCGCCCCAGCTGCCTGCCAGCGCGGTTGCGCCGCAGAACACCGCCCAGGCGATGGCGAAGAAGGCATAACCGATTTTGGTACCGAGAATATCCAGCACATAGCCTGCAACAGGCTGCATGATGGTATAAGCCGCGGAATAGGCGGCAATGATGTAGGAGTATTGCTGGGTGGAGATGTGCAGCTCTTCCATTAACGTCGGCGCCGCGGCTGCCACGGTGTTACGTGTCAGGTAGCCCAGCACGGTGCCTAACGTCACCAGTGCGATCATATACCAACGTAACCCTTTAATTTTACGCATCTAAAACCTCATCGTTATGTTATTTCCGCGCCAGAGCACGGCAACCTCTCGACCGTTTCCGGGAGCAGTTGTGTAACGGGAGGGGCGTAGCCGGGAGCATGTCCCGGAACGGCCCGAACCTTGCCATAAGTAAGCGTGCATAAGTCGGTATCCGTACCGTTAAACCCGATGCCTCTCACACCGGTAATGCATTCCGTCGGCTTATGTGTTTGCGACGGCGGAAAGATAACTTGTCATACAACTTTAAAAGGTGAGTGACATCACAAATGTATGATTCTTTGTGGGGACATTAACCTTGCTGCGAAGAAGCCAGTAATGGCGCGGCCTGTAGAAGGGTTTACGCCTTAGAGGGTAATTTATTTGTTGACGTTTTTATTGATCTAACTCACGAAAAAAGCTTCGGTGGGTGGAAATTGGTGTGATAACTTTGCAGCATATGAACATACGCTTTCTGACGCTCCCGTAATGAGGAAGACGATAATGACGCCGTTTATGACCGAAGATTTTCTGTTAGATACCGAATTTGCTCGCCGCCTGTACCACGACTACGCCAAAGACCAGCCGATTTTCGACTACCACTGCCATTTGCCGCCGCAGCAGGTTGCCGAAAATTACCGCTTCAAAAACCTGTATGACATCTGGCTGAAGGGTGACCACTACAAATGGCGCGCCATGCGCACCAACGGCGTGGCGGAGCGCCTGTGTACCGGCGATGCGACCGACCGCGAGAAGTTTGACGCCTGGGCGGCGACCGTGCCGCACACCATCGGTAACCCGCTCTACCACTGGACGCATCTTGAGCTGCGTCGCCCGTTTGGCATCACCGGCAAACTGCTCTCCCCAACGACCGCCGATGAAATCTGGGAGCGGTGCAATGCGCTGCTGGCTGAGGAGAACTTCTCCGCGCGCGGCATCATGAAGCAGATGAACGTGAAGATGGTGGGCACCACCGACGATCCGATTGACTCTCTGGAGCATCATGCGGTTATCGCCAAAGACACCTCTTTTGATATCAAAGTGCTGCCAAGCTGGCGCCCGGACAAAGCCTTCAACATTGAGCAGGCCACGTTTAACGACTACATGGCGAAGCTGGCGGAAGTGTCCGATACCGACATCCGTCGTTTCGCCGATCTGCAAACCGCGCTGACCAAACGTCTGGATCACTTCGCGGCGCACGGCTGTAAAGTCTCTGACCACGCGCTGGACGTCGTGCTGTTCGCGGAATCAAACGAGGCCGAGCTGGACAGCATTCTGGCGCGTCGCCTGTCCGGTGAATCGCTTAGCGAGCACGAAGTGGCGCAGTTCAAAACGGCGGTACTGGTGTTCCTCGGCGCGGAATACGCGCGTCGCGGCTGGGTACAGCAGTACCACATCGGTGCGCTGCGCAATAACAACCAGCGCCAGTTCAAACTGATTGGTGCGGACGTGGGCTTTGACTCCATCAACGACCGTCCGCTGGCGGAAGAGCTGTCCAAACTGCTGAGCAAACAGAACGAACAAAACCTGCTGCCAAAAACCATCCTGTACTGCCTGAACCCGCGCGATAACGAAGTGCTGGGTACCATGGTCGGCAACTTCCAGGGCGAAGGGATGCCGGGCAAGATGCAGTTCGGCTCCGGCTGGTGGTTCAACGATCAGAAAGACGGCATGGAGCGTCAGATGACGCAGCTGGCGCAGCTCGGCCTGCTGAGCCGCTTTGTCGGCATGCTGACCGACAGCCGCAGCTTCCTGTCCTATACCCGTCATGAATATTTCCGCCGCATTCTGTGCCAGATGATTGGCCGCTGGGTGCACGCAGGCGAAGCGCCGGCGGATATCCAGCTGCTGGGCGAGATGGTGAAAAACATCTGCTTTAACAATGCGCGTGACTACTTCGCCATTGAACTGAACTAAGGCCGTTTGAGGTTGATATGCAATACATCAAAATCCATTCGCTGGATAACGTGGCCGTCGCGCTGGCGGATCTCGCTGAAGGCGACGTGAAGTGACCGTTGTCGACAACCAGACCGTTCGGCTGCGCCAGGCAGTGGTGCGCGGGCATAAGTTTGCTCTGCAACCCATTGCCGAAGGGGAAAACGTCGTCAAGTACGGTCTGCCGATTGGGCATGCGCTGGCGGATATCGCGCCGGGTGAACATATTCATTCCCATAACACCCGCACCAATCTGAGCGATCTGGACGAGTACAGCTATCAACCTGATTTACCGGAGGAAGGCGCACAGGCGGCGGATCGTGACGTGCAGATCTACCGCCGCGCCAACGGCGACGTGGGGATCCGCAACGAGCTGTGGATCCTGCCGACCGTCGGCTGCGTGAACGGGATTGCGCGCCAGATCCAGACGCGCTTCCTGAAAGAGACCCAGGATGCCGAAGGCACCGACGGCGTGCATCTGTTCAGCCACACCTACGGCTGCTCCCAGCTGGGCGACGACCACATCAACACCCGCACCATGCTGCAAAACATGGTGCGTCACCCGAACGCGGGCGCGGTGCTGGTGATTGGCCTGGGCTGCGAGAACAACCAGGTGGATGCCTTCCGCGACACGCTGGGCGAGTTCGACCCTGAGCGCGTGCATTTTATGGTGTGCCAGCACCAGGACGACGAAGTGGAAGCCGGGCGTTGAGCAGCTGCATCAGCTGTATAAGGTGATGCGCCACGACAAGCGCGAGCCGGGCAAGCTGAGCGAGCTGAAGTTTGGGCTGGAGTGCGGCGGGTCTGATGGCCTGTCCGGTATCACCGCCAACCCGATGCTGGGTCGCTTCTCCGACTATGTGATCGCTAACGGCGGCACGACGGTGCTGACCGAAGTGCCGGAGATGTTCGGCGCGGAACGTATTCTGATGAGCCACTGCCGCGACGAAGAGACCTTTGAGAAGACCGTCACCATGGTGAACGACTTCAAACAGTACTTCATCGCCCACAATCAGCCGATTTATGAGAACCCGTCGCCGGGTAACAAAGCGGGCGGGATCACCACGCTGGAAGAGAAATCCCTCGGCTGCACCCAGAAAGCGGGGGCCAGCCAGGTGGTGGACGTGCTGCGTTACGGCGAGCGCCTGAAAACGCACGGTCTGAACCTGCTGAGCGCGCCGGGTAACGATGCGGTCGCCACCAGCGCGCTGGCGGGTGCCGGCTGCCATATGGTGCTGTTCAGCACCGGTCGCGGTACGCCGTACGGCGGTTTTGTGCCGACGGTGAAAATCGCCACCAACAGCGAGCTGGCGGCGAAGAAAAAACACTGGATCGACTTTGATGCCGGGCAGCTGATCCACGGCAAAGCGATGCCGCAGCTGCTGACGGAGTTCGTGGACGCGATTGTGGAATTTGCCAACGGCAAGCAGACCTGCAACGAGAAGAACGATTTCCGCGAGCTGGCGATTTTTAAAAGCGGTGTGACGCTCTGATTGGCCTTTATCTTTCGCGCCAGGGTCGCCGTTGTAGCCCTGGCGCGAAATATTTTGGTAAATACGTTAGCGCTGGCATGTTGTAACATCTTCTCTTTTGGACCTGACAAGGATTTTTCATGACCACGTATTGGCTTGCCCAGGGCGTTGGTGTCATTGCCTTTCTGATTGGTATTACAACCTTCATCAATCGTGATGAGCGCCGCTTCAAAAAGCAGCTCTCGCTCTACAGCGCCATCATCGGCGTGCACTTTTTTCTCATGGGCGCATTTCCCGCCGGATCGAGCGCCATGCTCAACGCAATACGAACGCTGATCACGCTGCGCACCCGCAATGTGTGGGTGATGGTGCTGTTCATTGTGCTGACCGGCGGGTTGGGGCTGGCAAAATTCCACAATCCGATCGAGTTGTTGCCGGTGGCGGGAACGATCGTCAGTACCTGGGCGCTGTTCCGCTTTAAAGGTTTACCGATGCGCTATGTCATCTGGTGTTCGACCGGATGCTGGGTGATCCACAACTTCTGGCTCGGATCGATTGGCGGTACGCTGATCGAAGGCAGTTTTCTGGTGATGAACGGCCTGAACATTATTCGTTTCTGGCGTATGCAGCGACGCGGTATCGATCCGTTTAAAATCGAAACCGCGGTGCATAAAGAGCCTGCCGCCCGCTGACGGCAGGTTTGCTATTCCTGCGCTTCTTATCGTTCTGGCGGTTAACCCAGGCATTGATCAGCAGCGTCACGATCAGGATGCCGCCCACCACGCCGAGCGAAATGGCGATCGGGATATGGTAGAAATCGACGATCAGCATCTTGATACCGATAAACACCAGGATCACCGACAGGCCGTACTTCAGCATTGAGAAGCGCTCCGCCACGCCGGCCAGCAGGAAGTACATGGCGCGCAGGCCCAGGATGGCGAACAGGTTTGAGGTCAGGACGATGAACGGGTCGGTGGTCACCGCAAAGATCGCCGGAATGCTGTCCACGGCGAAAATCACATCGCTCAGCTCCACCAGAATCAGCACCAGCAGCAGCGGGGTGGCAAACAGCAGGCCGTTCTTGCGCACGAAGAAGTGCTCGCTTTCGATGCTGTCGGTCATGCGCAGATGCCCGCGGAGCCACCGCACCAGCGGGCGATCGCCGATCGCGGAGCCATCCTCTTTCGCCAGCGCCATTTTGACGCCGGTGAACAGCAGGAACGCGCCGAAGACGTACAGCAGCCATTCGAACTGGGTGATCAGCCAGCTGCCGGCGAAGATCATGATGGTACGCAGCACAATCGCGCCCAGCACGCCGTAAACCAGCACGCGGCGCTGCAGGGCCGCCGGCACGGCAAAGTAGCTGAACAGCATCAGCCAGACAAAGACGTTATCGACCGCCAGGGCTTTTTCAATCAGATAGCCGGTGAGGAAGGCCAGCGCCTGAGGATCGGCCACCGCGCGGCCTTCGGTCGAGGCCAGATACCACCAGAAGGCGGCACAGAAGAGCAGGGAGAGGGTGACCCACACCAGCGACCAGGCCGCAGCCTGTTTCATGGTCATGCCGTGCGCGCCGCGACGCCCCTGTAAAAAGAGGTCGATCGCCAGCATGATGAGCACGACAACCGCGAATCCGCCCCACAACATGGGAGTGCCGACAGAATGCATACTATTTTCCTTACACATAAAAAACAAAAACGGCCATGGTCAGAAGACGATAGCCGTTAGCTTTTTATGCATAGACCTCGCCTTCCGGCAAGGTCTCACTTACAACCACGAGGGTTGCCCGGCGACCGGATGCGGTATTGCACGCATCGTAATGACGATCCACCGGCAAAGAAGTTACTCCCCTTTGCAGGTAACAAAATATGTCAGACCATTGGTTTCGTCAATGGTCTGCGCCGTTTCATTACACAGCTTTACGCGATAACTTCCGCGCCCACGCCGTCTGCCGGGAATACCACGCCGGTCTGACGGCGGATCTCCGTTTGCAGCTTCGCCGTGGTGCGGCTCATCGCCAGGCCCGGGTGGTTGACCTCGTTGTCTTCCACCAGACGGGCGAAGACCTCTGCCTCATAGAGCATAGTGTTGATATGCTGAGGCTGCGTCAGCTCCTGCGCTTTGCCGCCGCGCGGCACGAACGACACCTTCTGGCACTCGGAGATCTTCTCGATCACCAGCGAGCCCGCTTCGCCCTGAATTTCGCTCGGCAGAACGGAGTCGCTCACCTTCGAGTGCTGCAGCGTCACGCTGAAATCACCGTAATCCAGCACCGCCACGCCGTGCGCATCCACGCCGCTCTCCAGCAGGCTGGCGGTGGCCGTGACGCCGTGCGGCTCGCCCCACAGGGCCACGGCAGAGGCCAGGCAGTAGAAGCCGATATCCATAATCGAGCCGTTAGAGAAGGCCGGATTAAAGGTGTTCGGGTTCTCGCCGTCCAGATAGCGCTGGTAGCGCGACGAGTACTGGCAGTAGTTGATAAAGGCTTTACGCACTTTGCCCACTTTCGGCAGGGACTGCTGCAGCAGCAGGAAGTTCGGCAGGCTGGCGGTTTTGAAGGCTTCGAACAGCACCACCTGGTTTTCCCGCGCGCAAGCGCAATGGCCGCTTCGACTTCCTGTATGTTCGAGGCCAGCGGCTTCTCGCAAATCACATGCTTTTTGTGGCTGAGAAACAGCTTGGTCTGCGGGAAGTGCAGGGAGTTCGGGCTGGCGATATACACCGCGTCAATGGCGTCGCTTTGCGCCATCTCATCAAGCGAGGTGAAGAGATGCTCAACGAGGTAGTCGTTGGCAAAACTCTGCGCCTGCTCAAGGCTGCGGGAATAGACTGCGGTAAGTTTAAGTTTGCCGGTTTCGTGGGCGGCGTCGACGAACTGGCGGGTGATCCAGTTCGTACCAATGACTGCGAAACGTATCATAAGGGCGCAATTTCTCCGTAAAGGGGGTATTTGTGCACTCTACCACGTCATAATGACAAAACCAGTGCACTGCTACGCAGAAGCACAAATGGCCTCAACCGGGGAAGAGACGCAGCGCGGCAATACGCGAAAGCGCGGTTTCGAGCGCCTCATCGCTGGCCGTCAGGCTGATACGAATAAACTGCTCGCCTCCTTTACCAAAGCCTGAACCCGGCGCAACCAGCACATGCACCTCGTTGAGCAGTAAAGCGGAAAACGTAGCGGCGTTAAAGCCCGCAGGTACGGGCAGCCAGAGAAAAAACGTGCCTTGCCTTGCGTGTACCGGCCATGACATCGCGGCCAGCATTTCCAGCACCCATTTGCGTCGCTGATGGTAAACCGCCACCAGTTGCTGCGTACGCTGTGGCGGCAGCGCTAACGCCGCGATTGCCGCATCCTGTACCGCACCAAAAACGGTGCTGTAGCTGTGGGTATGCAGCTTTTTAAACGCCTGAATGACAGATGCATTGCCGACGGCAAAACCAAAGCGCCAGCCTGCCATGCTGAAGGTTTTCGACAGCGTATAGGTCTCTACACCCCACGCTTTAGCGCCGGGCATCGCCAGCAGGCTTAATGGCGCTTCTTCCGCGTGGCTGCCAATCGCCGCATAGGCAAAATCATGCACCACCGGAAGATGGTATTCGCGGGCGAAATCGAGCGCCGCCGAGAACAACGCTGGCGTGGCCAGCGCGCCGGTGGGGTTGTGCGGATAATTGAGCATCAACAAACCGGCATGACGGGCGACATCGGCGGGCACGCGGCTGAAGTCCGGTAAAAAGTCACCGGCTTCCTCCAGCGGGATGCCATAAAAGCGAGCCTGCGCCTGTAGCGCGGCTGAGCGATAAATGGGGTAACAAGGATCGGTGGAGATCAGGTATTGCCCGGGCTTGAGCAGCGCGCGCGGCAGACCGCTGACGCCGATATGCGATCCCTGAAAAACTGCCACTTCCCGCTCCGGATCCAGTTCGACGCCATAACGTTGCCGGTAAAAATCGGCAATCGCCTGGCGCACCTGTGTCTTGCCCCAGAACGAGGGATAACCGTGGTTCTGCTCGTCGGCAACGGCGTGTTGCAGGCAGGCAATGATTTCCGGCGGTGTGGGTTGCCCAGGGCTGCCGCTGGAGAGATCCACGAGCGGCAACGCGGCGGTATCAATGGTTGCCGCCACCTTTTCCAGCGCGCTAAACAGGTTCTCTTCCAGCGCATCGATCAACGGTGAAGGGGAAAAATCAGGCATAGTTTGCTCAACATAGTATCCATTATTCCCTATGGCATAACAGCAAATGGCGGATTCGCTAAAGAATAAAAGCGGCAATGTTTTTTTATTTTTTGAATATTCTGTGGGCAATTATCGTTATGACAAAAAAGCAAAATAAAAATATATCGCCTGTGATTTAATCAGATCGAAATTTACTCTGATGGGGATATTATTAATGAGCAGGCCAGTCATATTGGGTGTTATCTTTGCATTATTAGCCACTTCCTCTTCGCTGGCGCTGGCGGCGGATGCACAAACCAAACTCATCCGCGTGGGTTTTAACCCTGGTCCTTATAAAGAACAGTTTGAAAAAGGTGTTGTCCCTTTCCTGCAGGCCAAAGGCTACACCGTCGAATTTAAAGATTTTAGCGACGGTATTCAGGTGAATGATGCGGTGGCGCGCGGGAATATTGAAGCCAATATCATGCAGCATCCGGTGTATCTAAAATCGGTGAATGAACGGTTAGGCATCGATAATATCGGCATTGTGCAGGTGCCGACACCGCCTATGGGGCTTTACTCCGCGAAGATAAAACAACTGGTGAAACCCGAAGCGGGCACCACGGTATCGGTACCGAATCAGCCCTCGAACGAGTATCGCGCCGCGCTGGTGCTGCAAAGCCTGGGCTGGATAAAGATCGATCCAAAGAGCGATCCGGCAACCTTCTCCCAGCGCAATATCAGCGAAAACCCGTATAAAATCGTGTTGAAAGAGATGGATAACGCCCAGCAGGTTCGCGCCCTGCCGGATGTGGATTATGGATTAATTCAGGGGAATTTTGCGGTCTCCAGCGGAATGAAACTGGCTTCGGCATTAAAACTGGAAGATCCCACCAGCAACTTTATTAATGTGGTGACCATCGCGGGCAAAAATAAAGATGCGCAGTTTGCCAAAGATATTATTGCTGGCTATCACTCGGCCGAATTCAAAAATTATATTCACGGACAATCGCAATATAGCGGCTATCTGTTGCCTGATTACTTTAAATAAATAATCCGATGATTGAGTTTCGTAACGTCAGTAAAACCTTTGCGCGTAACGGCCACCAAATCCAGGCGCTGGATAACATTACGCTGAAAATTGAAAAGGGCGATATTTTCGGGATTATTGGTTACAGCGGTGCAGGGAAAAGTACCTTGCTACGTTTAATCAATCGTCTTGAATCGCCAGGGAAAGGCGATGTCGTGCTGAATGGAGAATCACTGCAGGGCGTAACCGGAAAGCGCTTGCAGGCGATCAAAAAAAACATCGGCATGATCTTTCAGAATTTTAATTTGCTGAATGCGAAAACCGTTTTCCATAACGTGGCCATCCCGTTGATTCTGCAAGGCAAAGATAAAGCTTTTATTCAGGCGCGTGTTACGGAACTGCTTGATTTCGTCAGCCTTGGCGACAAGGCGCACAGCTATCCGGACGAGTTATCCGGCGGGCAGAAACAGCGCGTTGGCATCGCCCGTGCGCTGGCAACCAACCCTTCAGTGCTGCTGTGCGACGAAGCGACCTCGGCGCTGGATCCGCACACCACCGTACAGATCCTGCTGCTACTGAAAGAGATCAATCAGCGCTATGGCATCACTATCGTGTTGATTACCCATGAAATGTCAGTGGTGCAAAAGATTTGCAACAAAGTGGCGGTGATGGAGCGGGGCCGGGTCGTGGAGCACGGCGAGGTGTTTACGTTGTTTGCTGAACCCCGTCACGCCGTAACCGCCAGCTTTGTGCAGTCGGTGATCCATGACCGGCTTCCGGCGCGCGTTGATGCATTACTTCAGGCGCACGGGCGCGGGTTGCGGCTGGAGTTTGTCGGCAGCACCGCGCAACAGCCGATCATCAACCGCATCATTAAAAGTTATGCGATTGAAATCAATATCCTTTTTGCCAGCATGTCAGAAGTCCAGAACCGCATTATCGGTTTTATGATTGTGCAAATTCAGGGAGATGACGCGGCGATAACGAGCGCGATTGCCGATCTTCACGAGGCGGGGGTAAAAATCAGCGATGTTTGAGTTATTTGATACTGCCGTAACCGGCGACCAGTTTGTGCTGGCGCTGCATGACACGCTGGTGATGGTGTGCGTGTCGTTAGGGTTTGGCTCCCTGCTCGGCATTCCGCTGGGAATTGTACTGGTGATTTGCCGACCCGGCGGCATTGTGCCTAATCGCGTGGTTCATCAGGTGCTAAACCCGGTGATCAACGTCGTGCGCTCGCTGCCTTTTATCATTTTGCTGATCACCATTCTGCCTTTCACCCGTTTGCTGGTTGGCACCACCATCGGTACTGCCGGGGCGATTGTGCCGCTGATTGTCTTTATCGCCCCGTATATTTCGCGGCTGGTGGAGAGCTCACTGCTGGATATTGATGACGGCATTCTGGAAGCGGCGGATGCGATGGGCGCTTCTCCGTTGCAAACGATCTGGCACTTTATGCTGCCGGAAGCCGCCTCTTCGCTGGTCCTCGCATTAACGACCGCCACCATTGGCCTGCTGGGTGCCACCGCGATGGCCGGAACGGTCGGCGGCGGCGGTATCGGCGATCTCGCCATTACTTACGGTTACCAGCGTTTTGATGCGTTTGCCACGCTGGTGACCGCCCTTGTTCTGATTGTCATTGTGCAGTTAATCCAGACCCTCGGCACCCGCCTGGCGCGCCGTCTGCGCCGCGAGTCGTCGCGGTAACCCTGAGGAGAAAATCATGCCTGTTGTTGAAAGCTTTACGCTCGACCACACCAAAGTAAAAGCCCCTTACGTTCGCGTTGCCGGTGTTGAACGCCACGCGCTGGGCAGCGTGGTGCAAAAGTTTGATTTGCGTTTGCTGCAACCGAATACCGACGCCATTCCGACAGCGGCGCTGCACACCCTGGAGCATCTGCTGGCCTTTGGCCTGCGCGAGGAGCTGGACGGCATTATCGATATCTCACCAATGGGCTGTCGTACCGGTTTCTACCTGATCCTGTGGGATGAGCACAAACCTGCTGATGTGGCTGCCGCTCTGACGCGCGTCCTGCGCCGCGTACTTGACGCGACAGATGTTCCGGCTGTGACGCCGCTGGCCTGCGGCAACTATCGTGACCATTCGCTTTTCTCGGCGCAGGAGTACGCAAAACAGGTGCTTGACGCCGGGATCAGCGATGACCCGTTCCGGCGTAACTAACCATGATTGCCCTCGACTTTAGCGGGCAAACCGCCGTGGTGAGCGGTGGGTTACAGGGGATCGGCAAAGCGATTGCCGATCTGCTGCATCATGGCGGCGCGAATGTTGTTGTCGGCGATATCGCTGCGACAGCCGCACAATTGCATTCACGCTATCTGCTGCAACCCTGCGATGTGGCTTCGCGTCCGCAGGCGGAGGCCTTGATCGACGCTGCGATGAGTACGTTTGGCGGGGTGGATATTCTGGTCAATAGTTGCGGCGTTTCGGCGATGAGTCCGGTAGATGCAATGCGCGACAGCGACTGGCAGCGGCTGCTGGACATCAATGTTAAGGGGCTGAGTTACCTGTCAGAAGCGGCGATCCGCGTGATGAAACCGCAATCCGCCGGGCGCATCATCAATATTGCGTCGCAGGCCGGGAAAAACGGTTACCGGTTGATGGGGCAATATGTCGCCACCAAGCATGCGGTGCTGGGGCTGACGCGGGTGATGGCTATCGAACTGGCGCGGCATAACATTCTGGTGAACGCCGTTTGCCCCGGTATTGTCGAGACCGAAATGAAGTGGCGCGAACGCCGCGAAGGTGCGGTTTTGCGCGGTTTAACGGCGGAAGATATCTACGCAGAAGATTGTTCGCAAGTGCTGCTCGGGCGCACGGCGCAGCCGCTGGATGTCGCCAACGTGGTCGCCTTTCTCGCCAGTCCTTTAGCCTCGTATATGACCGGGCAGGCCATCAATGTCACCGGGGGCATGACCATGCATTAACAAACCGGGTTCCGCGTCCTTGCGGAACCCGCCAGGGATTATTGAACGGCGGCGAACGCCTGCGCCACGCGGGCGATATTGTGGTAGTTCAGCCCCGCCATGCAAACCCGGCTGCTGGCGATCAGGTAGACGCCAAATATTTCACGCAGTTTTTCCACCTGCTCAGGGCTAAAACCGGTGTAACTGAACATGCCGCGCTGGCTTAGCAGGAAGCTGAAATCCTGCTGCGGTAACGCGGTTTTCAGCGCCGCCACCAGCGCGTGACGCATTTCGCTGATACGGGTACGCATCGCTTCCACTTCAGCACGCCAGAGTACATTCAGTTGCGGGTCGTTAAGCACCAGCGAAACCACCTGTGCGCCGAAATTAGGCGGGCTTGAGTAGTTGCGACGCACCGTGGCTTTAAGCTGCCCAAGCACGCGGGCGGCGGCGTCCGCATCTTCACATACCACTGACAATCCGCCGACGCGCTCGCCATAGAGTGAGAAGATTTTCGAGAACGAGTTGCTGACCAGCGCAGGCAAACCGGCGCTGGCAATGGCGCGAATGGCATAGGCATCGTCATCCAGCCCGGCGCCAAAGCCTTGATAGGCGATGTCGAGGAACGGGATCAGTTCGCGGGCAATCAGCACTTCAATGACCTGATCCCACTGGTTACGCGTCAGATCCGCCCCGGTTGGGTTATGGCAGCAAGGATGCAACAGCACGATACTGCGCGGCGGCAGCGTTTTCAGCGTGGCGAGCAGAGCTGCGAAATCGACGCCGCGGCTGGCGTTATCAAAGTAGGGATAGCTATGCACCGTGAACCCGGCACCGGCGAAAATCGCGATATGGTTTTCCCAGGTCGGATCGCTGACCCAGACTTCGGAATCCGGGAAGTAGCTTTTCAGAAAGTCCGCACCCACTTTCAGCGCTCCGGAACCGCCCAGCGTCTGGATGGTTGCGATACGCCCGGCACGCAGCGCCGGATGTAACTCACCAAACAGCAGCGTCTGCACTGCGCTGCGGTAAGGCGCAAAACCTTCCATCGGCAGATAGAGGCTGGCGCTTTGCGGCTGGCTTTGCAGGCGCTCTTCCGCCTGCTGTACGGCCTTGAGGCGCGGAATGATCGCCTGCTCATTGTAATAAAGACCGATACTGAGATTGATCTTGTCGCTACGGTTATCCTGATGGAACGCTTCCATCAGAGAGAGGATCGGATCGCCCGCATAGGCATCAACATTCTGGAACACGTTACAACTCCTGGGGTTGGTCAGAGGTTCAATCCATTACACCGCGTAGCGTCCGGGGCGGTGGTTCATGGCGATAATCAAATTGAGGATGGTCGCGCCGACAACCGACACCACCAGCATCGGCCAATTCACCACAAACAGCGAAGCGGTGACGATGCAGGCATCCACCACCATCTGGAATTTCCCGGCGCGGATGCCACTCTTTTCCTGAAGCCAGAGCGCCAGAATATTCATGCCGCCGAGGCTGGCTTTATGGCGGAACAGCACCACAAAACCAATACCCATCATGATGTTGCCAAACAGCGTGGCGTAGAACGGATTGAGCTGATCGATATGAATAAAGCGGCCATGCAGATCGGAAAAGAGCGATACCATCGCCACCGCGCAGAAGGTCTTCAACGTAAACTGCGCGCCCATGCGGCGCACGGAAAGCCAGTAAAACGGCAGGTTAATCAGGAAGAACGCCACGCCAAACGAAACATGGGTGGTGTAGTGGATCAAAAACGCCAGCCCTGCCGTCCCGCCGGTCAGCGCGCCGGACTGACGAAACAGCACGACGCCAAAAGAGATCATCAGCGTACCAAACAGCAGCGCCAGCGCATCTTCCAGCCAGCTATGGGCGAGTTTATTTGGGGTAAGGACGTTATCCATAAGTGTGCACAATTATTTCAGTGATAAAGATAAGTATCACCTGCAATAAATACACCAGATGGCAGGGTTGCGAAGCGCTAATGGCGAATAAACCGACGACACACTCGCTAACATCTTGAAATGTCGGAAAAGAGAATTTTGCACGTTACGTGCGTATATGGCGTTACTTTCGGGTGATGTGTGCGCATTAGCTATGATTTATGCGTGAAAATATCGCCGCGTCGCACCAAAAAAAGGCGTTATGCCCCATTTTAGGGCAATGCGCTGCTGCCTGGCATCAGCAAACCGTTCTCTTTCAGGCGATTCAGCACCACCGAGGTTTTCAGATGCGCGACGCTTTTATTTTGCGCGAGGATACCGCTAATTAAGTGGTTTAACCCCGGCAGATCGGCAACCGCCACTTTGAGTAAATAATCCGCATCACCGGTCGTTTTATAGGCGTCAATGATTGCATCCACGCCGCTGACCATCTGATGAAAGCTCGCCACGCACTCCGGCGTATGGTTCAGCAGACGCACCTCGATCAGGCCCAGCATCTCCTGGCCTGCGGCATCCGGCGCGAGTCTTGCGTGATAACCGAGAATCAACTGTGCCTGTTCCAGCGCAATACGGCGGCGGGAACACTGCGAGGCGGAGAGGCCAATCAGCTCGCTCAGTTCCTGGTTGGTTAAACGGCCGTTGGACTGTAGCAGCGTCAGGATCTTCAGATCGAAGTCATCAATGTTGTACATAGGTCTGCCTGGCGGACAAAAAAGAGTGGCTAACAGACTACCAGTTTTTTGCCCGGTGCAAAGGCGGGATTATTTCAGCGCCAGGTGCGTCAGCCACAGGCGGGTATCAAACTCCAGCTGGTGGTATTGCGGCTCCATATGGCAGCAGAGTTGATAGAACGCTTTGTTGTGATCTTTCTCTTTCAGGTGCGCCAGCTCATGCACCACGATCATCCGCAGGAACGCTTCCGGCGCGTTCGCGAAACACCGTCGCGACGCGGATTTCCGCTTTCGCCTTCAGCTTGCCGCCCTGCACGCGCGAGACGGCCGTATGCAGGCCGAGCGCATTATTCAGCACGTGGATTTTGCTGTCGTACATCACCTTGTTGACCGGCGCGGCGTTACGCAGATACCGGTTTTTCAGCTCCTGCGTGTACTGATACAGCGCTTTATCGGTGGTGATGTCATGGCTGAGCGGATAGCGTTTTTGCAGCACCTCGCCCAGCCGGTTCTGTTCAATAAGCGTGGTTACCTGCGCCAGCAGGGATTCAGGATAGCCCTGAAGGTAGGTAAGCGTGTTCATGGCGAAATGTGTTTACATCTCCGGATAATTAAGCGATAAAACGCGCGAATTTTAGCACTTCGGAGGGGCGATGAGCCAGGTTGAGTTAAACGGACAATCATTTACTTTAGACCGCTTTCCTGTCGGCGTGGAAGAGGCGTCATTACAGGCGTGGGACGCGGCGGACGAATATCTGCTGCAACAGGTGAATGAGGTCGAAGGCCCGGTTCTGATCTTTAACGACAGCTTCGGCGCGCTGGCCTGCGCGCTGGCGGAGCATCACCCGGTCTGCATTAATGATTCGTACATTGCCGAATTAGCGACGCAGCATAATCTGCGTATCAATGCGATGGATGAAAACGCCGTCACGCTGCAAGACAGCCTTAGCCCGCTGCCTGCCAACCCGGCGCGTGGTGCTGATCAAAGTGCCGAAAACCATGGCGCTGCTGGAGCAACAACTGTGCGCGCTGCGCGATGTCGTGACGCCAGAATACGCGGATCATCGCCGGGGCCAAAGCGCGCGATATTCACACTTCGACGCTGGAGCTGTTCGAGAAAGTTCTCGGCCCAACGACGACCACGCTGGCATGGAAAAAGGCGCGCCTGATCAACTGCACTTTTACTGCGCCTGCGCTCGCCAGTGGGTTGCAGCTCGCCGAGCTGGAAGCTGGATGGCACCGACTGGACTATCCATAACCACGCCAACGTCTTTTCCCGCAGCGGGCTGGATATCGGCGCGCGCTTCTTCATGGAACATCTGCCGGAAGGGATGGAAGGCGAGATGGTGGATCTCGGCTGCGGCAACGGGGTGATTGGCCTGCAGCTGCTGGCGCAAAACCCGGAAGCCAGCGTGGTGTTCGCCGATGAGTCGCCAATGGCGGTGGCCTCCAGCCGGCTGAACGTGGAAACCAACCTGCCGGAAGCGAGCGCGCGCTGCGAGTTTATGATCAACAACGCGCTCGCCGGGATTGAGCCGGATCGCTTCGACGCGGTGCTCTGCAACCCGCCGTTCCATCAACAAAGCACGCCCTGACCGATCACGTCGCCTGGCAGATGTTCAATGATGCGCGCTTTTGCCTGAAATATGGCGGCGAGCTGCGGATTGTCGGCAACCGCCACCTGGATTACTTCCGCAAGCTGAAGCGCGTATTTGGTAACTGCGAAACGATCGCGACGAACAACAAATTCGTGATCCTTAAAGCAGTGAAAGTGCGTAAGAAGCGCTAACGGTTAAATGAACCGCATGCCTGATGGCGTTTCGCTTATCAGGCATGCGATATTTGCCGCTGTTCCAGGCCGGGTAAGGCGAAGCCGCCAATTAAATCTCCAGCGCCAGCGTGGTGCCCTGCGCAATCGCCCGGCGCGCGTCCAGCTCCAGCGCCACATCGCAGCCGCCAATCAGATGCACCGTTTTGCCCGCCTCGCGCAGCGGTTCCGCCAGATCGCGCTTTGGCTCCTGCCCGGCACAGAAAATCACATGATCCACGCGCAGCAGTTGCGGTTCGCCGCCGATCGACAGGTGCAGCCCCTCGTCGTCGATCTTCTGATAGCTGACCGCCGGGATCATCTTCACCCCGCGTGACAGCAGCGTAGCGCGGTGGATCCAGCCGGTGGTTTTGCCCAGCCCTTCGCCCGGCTTGCTGGCTTTACGCTGCAGCATCACGATCTGCCGCGGGCTTTTCGCCAGTTGCGGCCCTTCCGGGCGCAGCCCGCCGGACTGCCTTCAGGCTGGTGTCGATCCCCCATTCCACGCAAAACTCGGCAATGTTCTGGCTGGTCGGCTCGCCCGGCTGGCTTAAATACATGGCGGTATCAAAGCCGATCCCGCCGCAGCCGATAATCGCCACCTTCTCGCCAACCGGGGCTTTGTCGCGCAGCACGTCGAGATAGCTCAGCACCTTAGGATGATCGATACCCTCGATCGCCGGCATGCGCGGTACGATCCCGCTGGCGAGGATCACCTCATCGAACAGCAGTCAGATCCGAAGGATCGACGCGCTGGTTCAGGCACAGCTCCACGCCCGTCAGCTCGAGCATCCGGCGGTAGTAGCGCAGGGTTTCGTAAAACTCCTCTTTGCCGGGGATCTGTTTGGCGATGTTAAACTGCCCGCCAATCTCCGCCAGGGCGTCAAACAGCGTCACGCTGTGCCCGCGCGCCGCGGCATTCACCGCAAACGCCAGCCCCGCGGGCCCAGCGCCGACAACGGCCAGGCGTTTTTCTTGCTGTAATGCCGGAAGTACCGGCATTTGGGTTTCGTGGCAGGCGCGCGGGTTGACCAGGCAGGAGGTCACCTTGCCGACGAAGATCTGATCGAGGCACGCCTGGTTACAGCCGATGCAGGTGTTGATCTCATCCGCACGGCCGCTTTGCGCTTTGGACAGCAGCTCGGCATCGGCCAGGAACGGGCGCGCCATCGACACCATATCGGCATCGCCGTGTGAAATCAGATCGTTTCCGCCACCTGCGGATCGTTGATGCGGTTGGTGGTGACCAGCGGAATGCACACTTTCCCTTTCAGCTTGCGCGTCACCCAGCTGAAGGCCCCGCGCGGCACCGGCGTGGCGATGGTCGGGATGCGCGCCTCGTGCCAGCCGATGCCGGTGTTGATGAGGGTCGCGCCTGCCGCTTCGACCGCCTGCGCCAGCTGCACGGTCTGTTCCAACGTGCCGCCGCCTTCCACCAGATCGAGCATCGACAGGCGGAAGATGATAATAAACTCCGCGCCCGACCCGTTCGCGCACCGCGCGCACCACGTCCAGCGCAAAACGGCGGCGGCGGGCATAATCGCCGCCCCATTCGTCGTCGCGCTGGTTGGTGCGGGCGGCGAGGAACTCGTTAATCAGATAGCCTTCGGAGCCCATCACCTCCACGCCGTCGTAGCCGGCCTGCTGCGCCAGCTGCGCGCAGTGGGCGAAGTCGTCGATCAGCGCCAGGATCTCGTCGTGGCTCAGGGCATGCGGCGTAAAGCGGTTAATCGGCGCCTGAATCGCCGAGGGCGCCACCAGATTCGGCTGATAGCTGTAGCGGCCGGTGTGCAGAATTTGCAGGGCGATTTTGCCGCCCTCCTGATGCACCGCGTCGGTGACCAGCCGATGGTGCGGCAGCTGTGACGCATCGTTCAGCACCGCGCCGCCCTCCATGCCGACGCCGGAAGGGGCAGGGGCCACGCCGCCGGTGACAATCAGCGCTACCCCGTGGCGGGCGCGTTCGGCATAGAAGGCCGCCAGACGCTCGGCCCCGTCCGGGTGCTCCTCCAGCCCGGTGTGCATCGAGCCCATCAACACGCGGTTTTTCAGTGTGGTGAAGCCCAGATCGAGGGGGCGAATAACGACGGGTAGCGGCTCATAGGCTCTTCCAGTGTAAAATTATTGTTATGTGGTCGGATGAGTTACTAATTTAGCCGGCGCCGGCAAAAAGGGAAAAGCGGGAGGGAATGATTGTGATAGGATCTCAAAATAGTGACCCCGCTTCCCGCAGGGAAGGGGGCCAGGTGAGAAGGGACGTCAGGCTTTTTCCGCAAGGCCCGGCGCCCGCCACATCGACGTCGTCAGCCCGCTGTCCACCAGACCCAGCTGGTCGGCATATACCGCCTGCCACTTCTGCATCATGCCGTCGTACAGCTCGCGGTGCGCCGGGTTTGGCGTGAAGGTCTCGGCTCCAGCGCACCAGCCGCTCGCCGGTTGCGGCCATATCGGCAAACAGCCCGGCGCCGAAACCGGCCGCAATCGCGCAGCCCAGCGCCGTGGCCTCTTTCACTTCCGGCACGCGCACCGGCAGGCCGGTAACGTCGCTTAAAATCTGGCTCCACAGCGCCCCTTTTGCGCCGCCGCCCGCAAACACCAGGCTGTCGAATGGCACGCCGGAGAAGCGGGAGATCTGCGCCAGGTTACAGGCCGAGACGATGGCGGCATTCTCCTCCAGGGCGCGGAACAGCGTCGCTTTATTGCATTTTTCCGGGTCGATGGAGAGGTTAATAAACGACGGCGCGGCGTGGTACCACTGCTTAAAATGCATGGCGTCGGAGAAGATTGGCATCACGCCCCAGGAACCGGCGGGCACCCGGCTGGCCATCTCTTCCAGCAGGCTGATAGGCATCGATCCCCAGCCGCTCGGCAATCAGCTTTTCCTCCGCGCAGAAGGCGTCGCGGAACCAGCGCATGGTCAGCCCGGTAAAGAAGCTGATGGATTCCGCCTGCGCCATGCCGGGGATCACGTGCGGATTCACGCGGATGTTCATCTCCGGATCGGTGCGCACCTGCGGCAGGTTGACCACCTGCTGCCAGAAGGTGCCGCCGAGCACCGCCGTTTGCCCGGCGCGAACCACGCCCAGCCCCAGGCAGCCCAGCTGCACGTCGCCGCCGCCCATCACCACCGGCGTGCCTTCGCGCAGGCCGCTCTCTTGCGCCGCCTGTTGCGTGACGGCGCCCAGCACGGTGCCGGTCTCTTTCACCGGGGAGAGAATATCGGCGCGCAGCCCGGCCATGTCCAGCAGCGCCGGACGCCAGTCGCGGGTGAAGAGATCCAGCATGCCGGTGGTGCCCGCGTTGGACGGATCGACCGCCAGCTCGCCGGAGAGGCTCGCCGCCAGCCAGTCGCTGATCATGGTGATGGTCGCGGCCTTGCGGTAAATATCCGGACGATGGTGCGCCAGCCACAGCAGGCGCGGCATGGCGCTCAGCGCCAGCGTCTGGCCGGAGACGCTGATACACTTCGGATTCAAACTGCCAGTCGTGGATCTCTTTGAGCTCCGCCACCTCGCGGCTGGCGCGGGCATCGACGTTGGCGCAGGCCCAGATGGCCTCGCCGTTGCGGTCGTAGAGCACAATGCCTTCACGCATTGAGCAGCAGGCGACGGACTGAATATCGGCCCCGCTCAGGCCCGCGCTGTCCAGCGCCTGGCGAATGCACTGGCAGGCCAGCTGCCAGTTGGTGTCGAGGTCGAACTCCATCGAGCCCGGCACGTTTTCGACGCTCAGGTGTTTCCACTCGGCCTGGCCTGCGGCGATTTGCCGCCCGGATAAGTCGAAAATCACGGCGCGAATGCTGCCGGTTCCTGCATCCAGTGCCATCAGGTAACTCATGGGTTTGGCCCCCTCAACCAGCGTTATAGATAAAACTGTGATCCTCGTATGGTCGAAAATATAGTTCAGCGCCTACGCTTTTGAACAATCTTCAATCACAAAATCAACAGTTCAATCACAGCTTTGCGCGGGAGGAGAGATGGCGGACCTGGACGATCACAAAGAGGGGAAGGATTTTGGCGTTGGCATACCGCAACAGAATGTGCCCTTTACCCTAAAAGGCTGCGGCGCGCTGGACTGGGGCATGCAGTCGCGACTGGCAAGGATCTTTAACCCGAAGAGCAATCGCACGGTAATGCTGGCCTTCGATCACGGATACTTTCAGGGGCCAACCACCGGGCTTGAACGTATCGATCTCTCCCTTGCGCCGCTGTTTGGTGAAACGGATGTGCTGATGTGTACGCGGGGGATCTTACGCAGCGTGGTGCCTCCGGCCACTAACAAACCCGTGGTGCTGCGCGCCTCCGGCGGGAATTCGATGCTGACGGAGCTTTCCCATGAATGCGTCGCGGTGGCGATGGAAGATGCGCTGCGCCTGAATGTATCGGCCGTAGCGGCACAGGTGTATATCGGCAGCGAATATGAACATCAGTCAATCGGCAACGTTATCAAGCTTGTCGATGCGGGGAGCCGCTATGGTATTCCGGTGCTTGCGGTGACCGGCGTTGGTAAAGAGATGACGCGCGATGCCCGTTATTTCTCGCTTGCCAGCCGTATCGCCGCTGAAATGGGCGCGCAGTTTGTGAAAACCTATTTTGTGGAGCAGGGGTTTGAAAAAGTCACCGCCAGTTGCCCGGTGCCGATTGTGATTGCTGGCGGCAAGAAATTGCCGGAGCAGGAGGCGCTGGAGATGTGTTTCCGCGCCATCGATCAGGGCGCATCCGGCGTGGATATGGGGCGCAACATCTTCCAGTCCAGCGCGCCGCTCGCCATGCTGAAAGCGGTGAAAAAAGTGGTTCACGACAATATGAGCGCCCATGAGGCTTATCAGTTCTGGCTGGAAGAAAAACAAGGAGAGCAACCATGAATGTGACGCTGGTGGAAATCAATATTAAACCCGATTGCGTGGAGGATTTTTTGCACGTGTTTCGCGCCAATCATGAAGGCGCAATCCGCGAGCCGGGCAATCTGCGTTTTGATGTGTTGCAGGATCCCAAAGTGAAGACCCGCTTTTTTATTTACGAGGCCTATCAGGATGATGCGGCTGTTGAGGCGCATAAGAAGACGGCACATTACCTGGCGTGCGTGGAGAAGCTGGAGGCGCTGATGTCCGAGCCGCGCAAAAAACGCAGTTTCATTGGTTTGCTGCCGGAATAGCGTCAAAAAAATGCCGGAGGGCGCAGCTGCCTCACCGGCATTCATGATTTGCAGGCCCGGTAAGTTCAGACGCTACCGGGCACAGGATTACTCAGCGTTTACCGCCACCCGCAGCGCTGCCAGCGCTTTGCGTGCCGCTTTCAGCACCTGCTCACACTGCTCAATCGTCAGCGTCAGCGGCGGTTCCATGCGGATGGTTTTCGCGTTGTTGAGCGTTCCGGCAACCAGCACCCGCTGGCGGAACATCTCGCTGGCGAAGCTGTAGCCGGTTTCGTTATCAACAAACTCAATGGCCATCAGCATGCCACGACCCCGCGCGGTGTGTACCAAATCCGGGTACGCGCGCGCCAGCTGGCAGGAAGCCATCCAGCAGCATGTCGCCTTTCTGCTCCGCCTGCGCCGGCAGGTTTTGCTCCAGCAGCACGTTGATGGTCGCCAGCGCCGCCGCACAGGCCAGCGGGTTACCGCCAAAGGTGGTGGTATGCAGGAACGGGTTGTCGAACAGCACCGAGAACACCTCTTCGGTGGCCACCGTCGCGCCAATCGGCATCACGCCGCCGCCCAGCGCTTTCGCCAGGCACAGAATGTCCGGCTGAACGTTTTCGTGCTCGCAGGCAAACATCTTGCCGGTGCGGCCCATGCCGGTCTGGACTTCGTCGAGGATCAGCAGCGCGCCAAACTCATCGCACAGCTGACGCACGGCAGGCAGATAGCCCTCCGGCGGGAGGATCACGCCGCCTTCACCCTGAATCGGCTCCAGGATCACCGCCGCCACGTCATCGCCGGTTTTACGGCATTCGCTCAGCAGGGTGCGCATGGCGTTGATGTCGCCGAACGGCACGTGGCGGAAGCCCGGCAGCAGCGGCATAAACGGTTTGCGGAAGGTGGATTTGGCGGTCGCGGACAGTGCGCCCAGGGATTTGCCGTGGAACGCGCCGCTGGTGGCGATAAAGGTGAATTTGCCGCGCGGCGACTGGTACGCTTTGGCGAGTTTAATCGCCGCTTCGACCGATTCCGTGCCGCTGTTGCTAAAGAAGCTGTATTTCAGTTTGCCGGGCGTTAGGGCCGCCAGCGTTTTCGCGAGCATGGCGCGCAGCGGGTCGAGCAGTTCCTGGCTATGGAGAGGTTGTTTCGCGAGTTGATTCTGTACGGCGGAAACCACAACTGGATTACGGTGCCCCACGTTGAAAATTCCAAAACCTCCCAGGCAATCGATAAACTCCTGTCCCTGGGTGTCGACAAGCGTGTTAAGACTTCCCGCTTGCCACTCTACGGCTCCGTAATCCCCGCCGGCGGTAACAGATTTGCGATACTCCAGAAACCCCGGATTGACGTGCTCTTTAAAGTAATCGATGACCTCTCGGTTAAGTGGTTTCATCTCCTCATGATCAAGCGTTCGCTTCTCAATGAGATTCAGTGCGTGCGCGGTACAGGCAAGAGCCGAGGCGCTGGAAGGTAACCTGTTCAAAATGTGCTCCCGGGGCTCGCGTATCACATGATACTGGTTTAAGTATTGCAGGGATTACGCCACTTCGGCGTGGGCTTAAGGTGAAATCGGGATAAACGCCAGGGTAAAATAATGGCGCACAAAATTTAATCATGCCGCTACGTTAATATTTTGTATCTTTTGTGATTAAAAGTTGTACGTATTTAGCCGGGTTATCGCGGCGTTGCGCCAATATGGTGCGCTTAATGCGCGATGATGGAGCAATTATGTTAAGGCCATGCTTTGTGGGTAATTTCTCTGCGAAAGTATTTGAAATCAATGAATTAAAAAATCGTACAAAAAGTATGGTTTAAGTCAAATCTGCGATCTCCATCAAGTTTAACAACTAAAGATAAATTGTTTACCGCCGAAAAAACATTGACCCACAAAATTAACATTCAAATAACCTGCAAGGGATGCACGCCATGTCCTCTCCAACCTATGTCACCCAGAATGAATATCCTCTGGACGATGACACCACCTTAATGTCTACCACAGACATCCACAGCTACATTACCCACGCCAACGACACCTTTGTGCAGGTGAGCGGTTACCAGCTCGATGAGCTGACGGGCCAGCCGCACAACATGGTGCGCCATCCCGATATGCCCAAAGCCGCGTTTGCCGATATGTGGTACACGCTGCAGCAGGGCGAGCCGTGGAGCGGGGTTGTCAAAAACCGGCGCAAAAACGGCGACCACTACTGGGTGCGTGCTAACGCGGTGCCGATGGTGCGCCACGGGCAGGTGACGGGCTATATGTCGATTCGCACCCAGAGCCACAGCGGAAGAGATCGCCGCCGTGGAGCCGCTCTACCGGGCGCTGAACGACGGGCGCTGTAAAAAACGTGTGCATAAAGGGCTGGTGGTCGGCAAAGGCTGGCTGGGGGAAACTCGCTGCCTTATCGCTGCGCTGGCGCGCGCGCAGCGTGATGGCGGTGCTGTGGCTTGCGCAGATGGCCGGGCTGTGGCTGAGTGGCGCAGGCGGGATGGCGCTGGCGATCGGTACGCTGGTGATGCTGCTGGGCGCTGCTGTATGGCCGTTGAATGGCAGATTGTCCGCCCGGTGGAGAATGTGGCCCGACAGGCGCTGAAGGTCGCCACCGGCGAGCGCAACAGCGTGCAGCACCTGAACCGCAGCGACGAGCTGGGGCTGACGCTGCGCGCGGTCGGGCAGCTTGGCCTGATGTGCCGCTGGTTGATCAATGACGTGTCGAGCCAGGTGGTGAGCGTCCGTGACGGCAGCGACAGGCTGGCGCAGGGAAATGAAGATCTGAACGATCGTACGCGTCAGACCGTGGCGAACGTGCAGCAGACCGTCGCGACAATGAACCAGATGGCCGCGTCCGTTCAGAGTAACTCCGAAACCGCCGCCGAGGTGGACAAACTCTCCGTGGCCGCGAGCAGCGCGGCAACGAAAGGGGGCAATGCGATGCAGACCGTCGTTAAAACCATGGATGACATTGCCGACAGCACGCAGCGAATTGGCTCGATTACCTCTCTGATTAACGATATCGCTTTCCAGACCAATATTCTGGCGCTGAACGCGGCGGTTGAAGCGGCAAGGGCAGGGGAGCAGGGTAAAGGCTTTGCCGTGGTCGCGGGCGAAGTTCGCCATCTTGCCAGCCGCAGCGCCAGTGCGGCAAATGATATTCGTAAACTCATTGATGCCAGCGCCAGCAAAGTGCAGTCCGGCTCCGAGCAGGTGCACGCCGCGGGCCGTACGATGGATGATATTGTCGTGCAGGTGAAAAACGTGACGCAGCTTATCGCCCAGATCAGCCACGCGACCTCCGAGCAGGCAAACGGGCTTATCAGAGTTGACCCGTGCGGTGGCTGAACTTGACAGCATCACGCAGAAAAACGCCGATCTGGTGGAGGAGAGCGCGCACATTTCGGCGATGGTGAAACATCGCGCCGGACGCCTTAAGGATGCGGTAACCGTGCTGCATTAATGTTTTGTTGCCCTATTAAAAACCGCCATGTAATGCCGTGGCGGTTTTTTTATCTCTCCAGAGTAAATATCTATACGCATATGTAATTATATTTTTTGTTTTTTGTTAAAATATTATTAATTTATTGTTGTTGATATGGGCCATTAATATATTTCACACCTTTCTGTTTAATCCTGAATTAAATTCATTTAAGTGGCATTAATATATGTTGCGCAAATCATTCTTCTCGAGAATATAACGATCGATAAACAGCGATTAATAGTTCTTAACTATCAGATTCATCAATAAATAATTAAAAAAACGATCAAAGTCATAAAGTTAGCGAATTGGTTACCGATAACGTGTTTTGGCTGCATATGTTTAATTTGCGCCAGGGACTTAAGCGGGCCTTTAGGGTTAAGCGCCCGACACTTTCGTCGGAGAAATAATCACATCGATGGAGAAAATATGTTCTTACATGACGTAAAAATCGGCACGAAATTATTTCTGGCGTTTGGGTTCTTTATTGTCCTGATGGCGATCAGCGCAAGTGTGTCTTTGCTGAGCCTGAACCGGGCAAATAATGGGATGCAAGAAATCGTGCGTGATGACTATCCAACCACGGTTAAAGCGAACCAGTTAATCGATAACTTCAACGCATTTATTAGCATTCAACAGCTGATGCTGCTGGATAGCGAAGGGAAATGGACCTCCGAGTCGCAGAAGCAGCTTTCTGAGATCAGCAGCCACATTACCGCGTTGCTCGAAGATCTGGCGAAAAACGCCTGCAGGATCAAAAGTCTCAGCAGGTGCTGGCGGATATCCGCAGCGTGCGCCAGCAGTATCTGGATTCGCGCTACCGTATTTTGCAGGCGGTGCAAAACAACAATCGTGCGGGCGCCATTCAGGAGATGATGACCACCACCCTCGCCGTGCAGCAGGCTTATAAAGCGAAGGTGAAGGAGCTGATTGCCATCCAGGATAGCGCAGATGCAAGGGGCGGGTACGCAGGTCGTGAAGGACGATTTTGCCGGTCGAGCCGCTTGATCCTGATCCTGCTCACGCTCTTTAGCGTTGCGGCAGGCAGCCTGATTGGCTGGTTTATCGTGCGCGCTATCACCCGTCCGCTGCGTGAGGCGGTCACCTTCGCAAAAGCCATTTCTGAGGGCGATCTGACCCGCTCGATCGACTCACACCACCGCTAAAGACGAAACGGGGGTTCTGCTGCAGGCGCTGATGGAGATGAAAGACGCGCCTGCTGGACATTGTGCAGCAGGTGCAGACCGGCTCGGAGAGTATCTCCAGCGCGGCCGCGCAGATTGTCGCCGGGAACCAGGATCTGGCCGCACGCACGGAAGAGCAGGCAAGCTCGGTGGAACAGACCGCCGCCTCGATGGAGCAGATCACCGCGACGGTGAAAAATACCGCCGCTCACACCGGTGAAGCCACCCATCTTTCTGCGGATGCCGCCACAGTGGTCAAAAACAACGGTGAGATGATGAAGCAGGTGACCAGCAAAATGCGCCTGATTAACGAGACCTCCAACCGGATGTCCGACATTATCGACCTGATCGACGCCATTGCGTTCCAGACCAACATTCTGGCGCTGAACGCGGCGGTGGAAGCGGCGCGCGCCGGCGAGCACGGGCGCGGCTTTGCGGTGGTCGCCGGCGAGGTGCGCCAGCTTGCCCAGAAGAGCGCGTCGTCTGCCAGCGAAATCCGCGAGCTGATTGAGAGCTCCACCAGCCAGACCCAGGACGGGATGAACCTGGTGGAAAAAGCGAGTGGGCTGATTAACGGCATGGTCGGCAACGTGGAGGAGATGGATGTGATCCTGCGTGAGATCCGCCAGGCCAGCCACGAGCAGACGGAGGGGATCTCGCAGATTAACAGCGCGATTGGCCTGATTGACGCCACCACCCAGCAGAACTCCGCGCTGGTGGAGGAGTCCGTTGCGGCGGCGGCGGCACTGAACGAACAGGCGATGCACCTGAAAGAGCTGGTACGCGTCTTCCGCGTGAGCGAGCACGCAATGGCTTAATCCAGCTGGGAGATCTCCAGCGCCGCGCGGTCAATAACGCCGATAATCTGCTTAAGCTGCGCGTCGCTGAGCTCTCCCTGATTTACCTTCAGGTCCAGCACCGCTTTGAAATTATCCAGCGCCCGCTTCATCTGCGGGTTTCTGCGTAGCTGAAAACCGACGTTACGCGCCTGGATACGTTCCTGAATCTGCTCCAGCTGCTCCTGGCTTTCTTCCAGCCAGCGTTGTCCCTGCAGCGTTAATCGCAATACGTTCTGCGCCCATTCTCTTCTTCCCCAACGGTGATAAACGCCTGATCCTGCAGATAATCCAGCGTGGGATAGATCACGCCCGGGCTGGGCGTATAGTTGCCTTGCGTCAGGGATTCGATGTCTTTGATCAGCTCGTAGCCGTGGCTTGCGCTGCGGGTCAGGATATCCAGAATCACCAGCCGCAGATCGCCGTGGCCAAAAAAGCGCGGGCGTCGCCCGCCGCCGTGGTGCGGATGTTCGCGGTCGGTCCGTTCGTGATGATGGCGCATGCTGTACTCCTGATAAATTGATATATCTAATTTATATCTAAATTAACTGTTTAGACAGTGCTGGAGTGAGGATTTTTTTATTTTATTGATAATAAAAGAAATTATTTTATGCTTTGGCAATCGGTGCTTTCCCTGTGTTTATATCATAAAAATTCCTTGTCTTCTGCGCAATCAACAATCATTATCATTTGCACAACATTTAGATATATCGTATTCACTTTCACGAAGGCCGATTATGACAACTCATTCTACCCGTTATCCCCAACGTGTTCGTAATGACCTGCGTTTTCGCGAGTTGACGGTGCTGCGCATGGAGCGCGCTGGCAGTGGTTTTCAGCGCATTGTGCTGGGCGGCGAGCCGCTGGAGGGCTTTACGTCCCGCGGTTTTGACGATCATACCAAAGTCTTCTTTCCGGCAGCCGGGATCGCACGTTGTACCGCCGACGGTGGTCACCGATGAAGGCATCGACTGGGGCGACGGCCCACGCCCGGCAGCCGCGCGACTACACGCCGCTCTATGACGCCAGGCCCGGCACGAGCTGGTGGTGGATTTCTTCATTCACGACGGCGGCATGGCCAGCCACTGGGCGGTGAAGGCGCAGGCTGGGGATACACTGACCATCGGCGGGCCGCGCGGTTCGCTGGTGGTGCCGGAGGATTACGCCTGGCAGCTCTACGTGTGCGATGAGTCCGGCATGCCCGCGCTGCGTCGCCGTCTGGAAGCGCTAAGCCTGCTCGCAGTTCGCCCGAAGGTGACGGCAGTGGTGACGGTTGCCGATGCGGTGTATCAGGATTATCTGGCGCACCTGAGCGGCTTCGATATTCACCTGGGTGGTGGGCCACAACCCGCAGGCGCTGGACGATCAACTGGCGTCGCTGACCGTCGCCGGGGAGGACTACTTTATCTGGCTGACCGGGGAAGGGGAGGTGGTGAAATCGCTGATGGAGCGCTATGCGACCGACAATATCGATCAGCAGCGGGTGCGTGCGCAGGCGTACTGGCACAAGAAATAATGACGAAGCCCGGTATTTCACCGGGCTTGCTGCTTTCAGGCCACTTCGTCGTATTCAGCTTCGCTGACTTGCTGCTCCAGCGTCTGGCGAATTTCACCCAGCGCTTTTTCCTGCTGAGCGGAAGTAGGCTTCCAGATTGCTCAGCGACGAGACCAGCTGCCAGGACTCCTCTTTCTCCAGCGTTGCCAGCTCGTTCAATCAGGCTGGCAATATGCTGCTTCACTTCAGCAATACGCTGACGGATGCGTTCCAGATCGTTCAACCGATCGCTTGCCATCAACGGCTCCAGCCCTTTCTGCAGGCGGGTCAGAATGGCACGGATAGCGCTAACATCGCCGCGCTGGCGCGCCTGGTTGAGCTGCACCATCATGCCGTGGGCTTCATTTTTCAAATCGTTGGCCACCAGATCCGGGTGGCAGAGTTTGCTGGCCTGCCGCCAGAGGCGCTTCAGCTCGTGACGCTCATCCTCTGACATCTTCTGCTCGAAGCTGAAACGTTTTTCGGCATCGTGCTGCTGTTCCTGATAGCTCTCGTATTCCTGACGCGCTTCGTCACGCGCCTGGCGTGCCGGTTCCTCTTCACGCGTAAGACCGCGTTCCAGCTCCTGCGCTTCGGCCAGCAACGAGGCTATCAACTCGCTTTGCTGTTGCAGATGTTTACGCGCCTCGGCGGCCTGCACGGAGTGCGGCGGCAGACCGCGCCAGCGCTGCGTCAAGGTAACCAGCACCTCCACCGCCTGCGCCAGATAGTGCTGGCAACGCAAATAATCGGCTTCGCGACGGCGCGCTTCCGCCTCCTGGCGACGCACGGTTCGGCTTCTGCCAGGGTTTTGCGCAGGCGCGAGGATCTGCTGCATCAGCGGCCCAAGGCGGGAGAAATAGAGATCGTTGAACTCGTCGAGCAGCTGGATGCGCGCGTTGCGGTGATCAATCAGATCGCGCAGATGTTCTTCCAGGGCCTTCAGCTCCAGCTTGCTGGCGGCCACCTGCGGATCCCGCCACGGGGTTACGACGGAACGCTGGCTTTGCAGCCAGTTCGTTATGGCGCGCATCGCTTCGCTGTAATTCTTCTCTTCAAGCGCATGGACGATAAACGCTAACTCCGGATCCGTCAAACGCTTCATTTTTCAACAATGGCAGCTGGCTCTGGATGATGTCGTCATCCTCCAGTTCGATGGCATATTTAATGATTTCAAGCCGTTTGATCGGTTTGTTCATGATGCGTTTCGTCAAAGCGCTTAAGAGTTTATTAAGGGGGTGTGGTTATTCATCAAATCTGGACTATAGATGTGAATATCGCAATAGTCTGCATCCATATTACATTGGACATATTTCAATGCGTTAGTGTTTCTGTGAAAATTGCGCTTATGGGGGCTTAAATCGGCGAAATACGCGAAAAAGTGCGCGCATTGCGGCTTTCAGGCCACTCTGCTGACATGCTTTGCGGCCTGAAAGGATCCCTTACACTTGCGTTAACCCGCCATCGACACAAATCTCGGCACCAGCGATATAGCTGCTTTCGTCACTCGCAAGAAACAGCGCGGCGTTGGCCACTTCTTCCGGCTGGCCCATGCGACCCAGTGGAATTGCCTGCGTTAATCCCTGACGAACATTTTCCGAGGCCGCAGCCATCATTTCCGTATCAATAGGGCCGGGCGCGACGACGTTAACGCGAATGCCTCTGGCTGCCAGTTCGCGCGTCCAGGTTCGGGCAAAAGAGCGCAGCGCGGCTTTGCTGGCGCTATAGACACCATAACCTTCCGTTCCGATAACATCGGCAATCGACCCTATCAGCACCACGCTGGAACCGGGTTTGAGCAGCGGCAGCGCAGCTTGCAGGGCAAATAGCGGCGAGCGGACATTCAACCCGAAGGTGCTTTCAAAGTGCGTTTCTGAAACCTGCTCCAGGGTGGCGTACTCTGACATGCCGGCATTAATCACCAGCACATCCAGTTGCTGAATATTTTCCATTATGCGCGCCAGTTCGCTGTGCTGGCTGACATCAGCACGCAGCGGCAACGCATTTCCTTCGATTTTAGCGGCAGTGTTCTGTAACTCTTCCTCGCGGCGGGAGGTAAACCAGGTCGTGGCGCCTTCATGGGCAAAACGCTGGGTTATCGCCAGGCCAATTCCTTTTGCGCCACCCAGTATGAGGGCCGTTTTGTTGTGCAGTCTGTTCATGATGATTCTCCTGTTGAGTGGAAAATCGATGATATAAGTTTTATATTTAGTATCAATTACGCACTTTGTTTATATTAGATATCATTGGATATACCGCTATGACAAAAATCGATGACTGCGTTTTAGGAAATGTGGGCAAAACGCGCCCGATACTTGAGCACATCACCAATAAATGGTCGATTTTGATCCTGACTGTGCTGTGTACAAAACCTTCTCGTTTCAATGAGATCCGTCGCAGGCTGGATGGTATCACCCATAAAGCGCTGGCCGACGCTCTGAAACGGCTGGAGCGCAACGGGCTGGTGCACCGGGAAGTGTTGCCGACAATGCCGGTGGGTGTTGAATACCGTATTACGCCGCTTGGCGAATCACTTCGACAGCCATTTGAGGCACTGTATCGCTGGGCGCTGGAATATGGGCCGCAATTGACGGCGGCGCAGGATGAGTATGATCAAAAATCTGCAGAGGCTGAAAGAGCATTAGCCTCCTGAAACGGGGCGTTCTGCTTGTCGGAACGCCCCTGCGAAAGGTCAGCGGAAAGTATGACTGACAAGTGAGCGGCGAATATCTGGCGCCCCTGGAATTCGGCGGGCCCTGAATTCTGTCTGGCTGTATGTTACTCCGGCACCATGGTATCCGGTTACCTGAATGCTGTTGTAACCGAGACGCTGAAGCTCTCTGCTTATGGTTTGCGCCAGAGGTTGAGTGCCTTTCAGGGAGATGAATTTTCCTATTATTCCTTTTCTTTTTGCACCTGACGATGCTTCCAGCTCGACAGCAGCAAAAGACGTTGGCTTGAAAGAATCAGCGCTATAACAGGCAGTTATACGGATATCCTCGAATGTTTTAGGTAGCCCACATGAATGCAATTGTTCAGCGAGGGTTGCGGCCGTCATCAACCCCAGGGTTGCCGCTTCATCGGCTGCCAGTACGTCTGCACCGGCCGTTCCGTGCCCAAGAATATAGAGTTTATCCGTGGTAGCGGATAATTGACTTAATGGTATATGTGCAAAGTTTGTATTTTTTAATACAACCAGTTGTTGTGATAATCTCGCAATACTGGCTGTGAATTTATCAAATATATCCGGTGACAGCGCTTTTCTTAATGTCTCACCATTCCAGTCTTCATGCACTTGTAAACCAGCATCGACCTCCTGCAATTTATCGCTGACAGTGTTTATCTGAGTAACCAGGTTGTTTATTTCTGCAGCACGTAGTTCCATTATTTCATTTCGAATTTTCTGATTTGGCACAATTAGTGGATAGAGGCTTTTTCCCTTCAGGTGGCGGATTAAATTTAAGCCCAGACTTTGATGGATCATATCCTCTGCTGCAAAAGGAATATACAGGTAACCTTGTTTGGGAAAACCGCTGTGCATCACCGGAGGTGCGCCATATCTCGCTTTAAATTCAGGTTGATTGGCCGGGGTTCCTGGCGGCGTATTGTTTCCGAATATCATTTTCTTCATTGAATCATCCTGGATATATTTTATATGAGTGGTTATCTCAATACGGATAGCTAAAAGCATTATAGCGATACATTATACGTTTCTGCCTTATAACATGGTACGTGGAAAAATAATCTATAATTCACGCCGCTGGAGCGATTCATACAGTGCTAAGGCATTTATTCTAGCGTATGCAATGGTGGTTATTAATAGTTGTTGTCACGTTTTTATTATATTATTTGTTCCATTAAGATATATCAGAGAGATAATTTATTAAGGAAATTATAGTGCGGAGAGTAATTATTTATAGTAAAGCGTTGATTAACTTTTTATGTTGGTGCCGGTAATACGTTATTCTCGTGTGAAAAGATGCGGATCTTATTAAGATTCGGAAGACACCGCATGAAAAGTGTTGTCGCTTGAGTGATGGCTTCATCGGGAAGGAACGCATTGCGCCATTCTGCGACTGTTGTTGTAGCGACAGAAGCGACAGAGTGATGGGGATTATCAAAAGTTGGGGCGATACTTTTGGGACATTCAGGATTTAAAAAACAAAAAAACCACCATAAGAGGTGGCTTAAGTATCTGTTTCTAAATTTAAAATTTGGTGGCCCCTGTTGGGTTTGAACCAACGACCAAGCGATTATGAGTCCCAATTCGAAGCGAGTAAAAACATTAACTTACTGATTTTTATCTTTTCTCTAGACCTAATAGCGACAGAAAGAGTTAAATAGTGTTGCGCTCTGCTGCCACTTTGCTGCCAATTGAATCTGGATGAATTTTAAAATGCCCACACATTTAGCTCAAAATTTGCGTATGAATAATAAAAGCTCTGCATGATTAATTAAAAACAATAAAGCTATTTTTAATTTAAATAGCATTGATTTATATTCCAAAATCAACCCAAGGTAATGAGTTAAACTCTAGTTTGTATTTATTACCTAGATCTTTGTCTATGGAGTAAATGTATCCAATCACTCCAGATAAATGATTTTTAAATCCAATAATAGAGCGAAAACCACGGTTTACACAATGTTGATGGATTCCAAGTTTTTTTGAATAATAAAGATGCATTCGCACTGAATCCCTGACCTCTTTAGGGATTTTTGGCGAAGCATTGTTAACATTTAGGCCCGTGAGCATTTTTCTTGCACCAGGCGGCACTATTCGTGTTTTATTACTATTGTCAGAAAATCCATGTTCTCGAAGGATTTTAGAGGCTTTTCTCTTGATGGTTATTGCAGATTCTCGGCACCCTTCAGGCAAAGAAAAGCATAAGTCATCCGAGTAGCGACTATATGTTGCTTCAAGTGAGGCTGCAAGAGCGGTTAAAGCTACATCCAAGTCATAACAAACTAAATTAGACAAAGCCGGGCTAGTTGGGGCACCTTGGGGTAAGCTACCAACGAATTCCGAATTATAGCTAGATATCGAATACGCGCTAATGTCGTTCCGCCATTTTTTTCCCTGTCGTTTAGGAGTGGCTCTGGTACATAACCTTGCCATCTCGAATGATAATAATTTCGGATAGCCCATTCCTAAAAAAACTTTATATACTTGGCGCTCGCTTATACTTCCAAAAAAATCTTTTATATCTATTTTGACGAGCCAATCTGCACCACAGTGACGCTGCGCATGTTGAATTATTTTCTTTTGAGGTACATAAGCATATGCGGCAGAGTGGGGTTTCACACGATTAAGTATGTTATGATTGATCCAGCTCTGCACAGCCATTAATGCAGGAACAGGAACCGATATCCAACGTTTACCACCGGTTCTTTTTGAAATTGGGAAATTTTTATATGGAAAATCCTTCCGTTCCAGTTCATTACGGCTTACTAAATTATGTAGGTCAGAATACAGTGTACGAGATAGGTTTGCTAAATGTGCCAATGAAAAAACAACGGGCAAACCAAAAGCGTCAGTTTTTTCACCCTGTTGAACCAATGCGGTTAAATAGTCGGAGTTGAAACCTTTGGATTTGCCTTCCTTTCGGAAAAGATTGGGGTTCCACTGTGCCACTTACTTTACCTCACGCAAGTGAGGTCGTGATGTGCACTTTTGCGCACAGGCTTCGTTGCCCCAAAGCAAAAGAACGAGCGCAAAAGTGCGCATCATTACTCACTCTGGCGAAAGCTTTTACAGCGAGCGACGGAATCCGTGCTCGTAGACATCCAGTCATACCGTCTAAACGGATTTTAGGATTGTCATTGGAAGTCGGTACATTAAAAATGTACCCACTACAGCTAAGTTTCACGGCGGAACCCCAAAAAAGTAGAAGGGTAAAAGTTGCCTTCTTCTTTTTGAATCTTACTAACTTTGCGCTTTTTTGCAATACGATTAATGATGTCATAGCCAAAGCGAGTAGGTTTGTAAGCTTCATCAATCGCTCCTCCATCGTGTAGCTTGTTTAGAAGTTCATCGAGCTCTGTTGATGATAAGATCATGATGTTATTGATTTTACTTATGTCATTATTATCTGCTAATAATGTGAGTATCATAATTAGCTGGTAATGTCTGTTATCGTAACTATTAATATCTTCTAAAAAATTCAATGCTAAATCGTATCGTTTCTTATCCCAAAAGTTTTGAGCAGAAGCATTACTCTTTAAATTTTTGTTGAACAGGCCATAAGCGTTAGTAGGAATGCTTCTATTTGGGAATAGTGGCTTTAAATTAACACCGCTTTTTTTCACAGGACGAACCCAAAAAATTAATGGAACATTATTTGGACATCCATATTGAAAAACTATCGGGCTAGCTAATCCTCCATAACCGAATATTTCTTTAGGTGTGCCCAAGTTAGTTCCATACTTTTTAAGTACGGCCTTCATGCTATCATTCTGAAACATAAAGGAATTTATAATGGATATATTAACTCGGATGTTTGTTCGAGGCATGCTTCGAATGTTGTGTGAAATTTTTTTTAAACCTGACTCATGTGCAGCAAAGGTAACGAACCACACTTTACACCATCCCCTCGAGCACCAAGATTTGATACTAGAAGGAACAGTTTCTCTCCATGATTTGATAAAACGATCTCCAGTCCCAACAAAATCATCAACAAAAATTATATTTTTAACTTTTTTTTGTCTCATGGATATTAAGCGCGGTGTCAATTCAACATACTTAGGTAAGTTTCTTTCTAAGTTTTTAAGTGAATGTGCAATACGCCCAGAGCTATCATTCGGTTGTTTGACGTCTTTGTCTTCGTTAAATTTATTGATGAAAGGCTTGTTTACAGGGAAGATGGCAACATTTGATCTTCCATCTTTGGAGTGAATCTCTTCGAGCAACTCATTTATTGAGTTCTGCAGCCACGCCTCTACTTCTTCAAAGCTAACAAAACGCATATTACTTAAAATCTGCTCGACAATATAAACATCAGGTACATCGAACTGAGATGTCCAATCTTTAATTATTTCCAAATCCTCTAATTTCATTTTTATTCCCTTTTAACAGTTGGGATGGACTAGACGGCGTGAAAAGACATCTGTTTTCAACCAAAATAATGAAACTTACCATGTGAAAGTCAAGCCCCGACGCTGCTCATAACTCCATTCTGCTCAAGGGATTAAATAAAACAGCATCTGAGAGATGATCAGGTGCAAAGTGCGCGTACCGCATTGTGACTTTAATATCCGTATGCCCTAAGATTCTCTGAAGTACAAGAATATTACCGCCATTCATCATGAAATGTGATGCAAAAGTGTGACGTAAAACATGCGTTAGTTGACCTGCGGGGGTCTCGATGCCAGCACGTTGCATAGCTTTTCTAAAGGCTGAATAGCATGGTTTAAAGAGCGACTGCGCTTTCCTGCTCATCGGCAGTTCAGCCTGTAATTTTTCAGTTATCGGCACCGCTCGGTTTTTCTTGCCTTTAGTTTTTACATAGATGATTTGACCTGCGCGGATTTGGTTTCCCTTCAACCCTTCCGCTTCACTCCACCGTGCACCAGTTGCTAGACAGATTTTAACAACGGCCGTTAAGTCCTTTGATCGGCTTTTCTCACATTCGGCGAGTAGCGTGCGGATTTCTTCGATGGTGAGATAAGCCATCTCGGATTCATTAATTTTAAACTCGCGCACGTTCTCTAATGGGTTCGGTGCAGTCCATTCATCAAACCGGCGCAGCTCGTTAAACATGGCTCTGAAATACGCCAGCTCTAAATTAACCGTGCGCGGTGTAACAGTCTTCACTCTACTGGAGCGGGTAATCTTCCCGCTTAAGCGCTGCTCACGATATGCCGCAAAGATTTTCGCGTTGAATTCGGTAGCGAGTGGATTACCCATCGCCTCACAGGCGAATGCCATTGTAGTTCGCCGCTTCTCACCATCCGCTAAAGTGATGCCATGCGTGTTGAACCACAATTCAACCAGCTCAATTACCCGCCGTTTATCCGCTTTCTCACCCAGCCAAGGCTTATCCTGCGCCTGTTCTTTTACGTACTTCTCATAGGACAGTGCTTCGCCTTTCGTCGCAAACTGGCGACGGATACGCTTTCCATCGCGTCCGTTGGGGAAAACCTGCGTTTGCCATTTGCCGGAGGGTAATTTACTAACAGCCATTTCTTTCCTTAAAAATATTCAGTGCGAGCGACCACTTTCCCCAGCACTTTGATCTCTTCTGCTTTACATTCAAACGATGCTTTGCCGTTCTCTACGCGGATACGTCCGCCAGGGAAACGATAAAGTTCTTTCACGCTGACAAGTCCATCAATCTCAATCAACCAAAGGCCATCGGTGACTTCGGTCTCAGTTTCATCAACCAAGAAGGTCTGTTTCTCAAATCGGATCAGCAATGGTGCGTTAACTTCACCAGGCAGGAGCTGTGCATCATACTCAACCCAATTTGATGATGAAAACTTCCCATTTGTGATGTTCTTGAATTCGATTTTCGTTGGTGAGCTATCCTGATTTATGATGTTTGAATCCCCACGCCCATAGGTTAACCACTCTAAAGACGTACCCGTCTCCATCGCGCAAATCAGCACCCAGTCGGCAGGAAAATTCCCACGCATTATGCGGTTAGCCATTGTGCTTTGTGATACATCTAAGTGACGACACAGTTCCTGTCGAGATGAAAAACCATATGCTTGAACAATACGCTCAATGGGATCTTTACCTCCCTCTGGTAAAGTTGGTGCTTTACGACTCGTAAAATCTTTCGTTGACCTTTCCAATTTGTGATCCTAATATTCACTCGTCGTATCAAGACGTGTTTAATAGTGATGAATAGAGTTGGCTAAAACTCAACAGAGGATAGTGCATCATGACCCGTAAACTTTCAATGCGCCCTTCAATCAACCTTGTAATCTCAGAGCCCTACATTACCGTAGAGGAATTCTGTCGCCGTACGGGTTACAAGGAAGGCACCGTTCGCCAAATGTACCGTGAAAACCGTTTACCTATCAGGAAGAAAGAGGGCTTAAACGGACTTATCGAAATCAACATGGTTGCTCTCACTATTGAAGCCGCTGCTGGCTGCGAAATCACAATGCAGGCTTGATATATCCATATTGAGATAACGTGAGGCATTATTCATGTTTGATTTTCAGGTTTCCAAACATCCCTACTATGAAGAAGCGTGTCGCGCTTTCGCACAACGTCACAATATGGCGAAGCTTGCCGCGCGTGCGGGTATGAATGTTCAAACGTTACGTAACAAGCTCAACCCGGAGCAACCTCATCAATTCACGCCGCCTGAGTTATGGCTACTTACTGACCTGACCGAAGATTCAACTCTCGTTGATGGCTTTCTGGCGCAGATCCATTGTCTGCCTTGTGTGCCGGTGAATGAGTTGGCGAAAGACAAATTACAGACATACGTCATGCGCGCCATGAGTGAATTAGGTGAGCTGGCTACAGGCGCGGTATCGGCTGAGCGTATGACTTCCGACCGCAAATACAGCATGGTCGAAAGTGTTAACTCAGGCATTCGAATGCTGTCTTTAACCGCGCTCGCATTACAAGCGCGTCTCCAGGCTAACCCGGCAATGTCCAGTGTCGTCGATACCGTCAGCGGTCTCGGTGCATCGTTTGGCCTGATGTGAGGTGAGGATGAATAACGAACCTTCATTCGCGTCTTTGCTCGTTAAGCAAAGCCCTGCCATGCATTACGGACACGGCTGGATTGTCGGCGAGAACGGTCAGCGCTGGCATCCGGTGCGCTCACAAACTCAGGCAAAGCCTGTTTCTTTAAGGGGGGCTGCATGGCTATCGAAGCTGTTTCCGCAACGGTTCCGCTGAGCACTGGCGCGCGCATGGCCGGCCTGAATCATATTGCTGAAATACGCGGGCGCTTCTGGGGTGATAGCTGGAAAGAGGTCGAGCAATTCGTCGCGAATATGCGCGATACACGCGACCCACAGTATGAAGACAACGAGCGCGCACTGGCCGCTATTTTCTTTCTGGCAAAAATACCGGCGGCTCGTCACGGGCTCAAATTAAGTGAGCTGACTACTGACGAGAAAAAAGCGCTTATTTCAGCAATGAATCATTTTCGCGCAGTTGTGAGCTTATTTCCCAAACGGCTAACCATGCCGAATTAACACAAACCGTAATTAAAAGGCGTTAACCCGCCGGGCATTCTTTTGCCCGAATTCAGGAGAAAGCGTTATGCAAAATATCGAAACCCGCAATTTTGAAGCTGATAACGATGTACTGGTCAGCTTGCTCAATAAAGCTAAAAACGAAGAACGTCGAGACCGTGCTTTAGCTGTTTCTATTCGTCTTGAGGCTCTGGCTATTCATATCGCAAGAGAAGGGCTGAACGGAGTCGAAGCCGCCGAGCTTCTGCGCCGCGAGGCTGTTCGCTACGAAAACGAATCACAGGAGCTGCACTAATGGCCGACGCAATGGATCACATCCAACAGCGCGAGCAGGAAGAGCGCGAGCGCCATATCAATAATGCACGCAGCCGCGTTATTACACCTTCACGTTTTACCTGCGAAGAATGCGACTCCCCAATCCCTGAGGCGCGCCGCAGGGCGATTTATGGCGTATCACTTTGCGTGACCTGCCAGCAAATAACAGAGCTCAAATCCAGACATTACCGGGGCATTTAAGTGGCAATCTCTTACGCTTACGCGTGGAATGTTCCTCGCTCAGCAATAGCCAGCCCCTATCTGACTTACTCAGAACAGCACCGCCGTGATCGTATGATTGCGGCGTTGCTGCATGCGCGCAAAGCGCTTTCTCTCCAGCCTGAATGTGTACGCTACGACGTATACCGAACAGCCACCGCGCTGGAGCAACATCACGATAGCCAGCGAGCCAATGCTTTTTTAATCAGCTTTTGCAAAAAAGCATTGCCGCGCCTTGAGCTGGTCGCCAAAAAATACCAGGCCACTGGTGTTAAAAGCGATGTTTCGGCTGCTGTTTTTTCCGGTCATTTCGATACGGAAATGCTGCAATACATCGCCTCACGCCTCGTGAATATGGTCGCCCGTTATAACCGGCTCCCTGATATGGCAAAGGCAGATATTGAACTGCTGGCCGCTGATATCGCTAATTTCATCCGCGCAGAGCTTGCAGATATAGACGATGCCAGCGCCGGTGAACTGAAAACACTGCATTCGTGGTATATGCGCGCCGGGCTGATTGCACTGCAATTTAACGTGACCCCGCCCCATTGGGAGCGCGTAACAAAAAAATATGCCAGTGAGCAGGATATCGCACCGGCAGTTATGCGCATGTTCAATGAAACGTGGTGGCGCGGGCGATTGCGTCGCATTGCTGCTGCATGGCGTGAGCATCTGCAAATTGCTGTTGGTAACGTCAGCAAGAAAAAGCATGCCTACACCAGCAAAACATGCGTAGCCGAGTGGCGCGAGCAAAAGAGGCGCACGCGTGAATTTCTTAAAGGGCTGGAGCTTGAAGACGAGGACGGCAACCGCATCAGCCTGATTGAAAAATACGACGGCTCGGTCGCTAACCCGGCTATTCGCCGCTGCGAGTTGATGACACGTATTCGCGGCTTTGAAAATATCTGTAGCGAGCTCGGTTACATGGGGGAGTTCTATACGCTGACAGCCCCGTCGAAATATCACGCCACGACAAAAGCGGGCTACCGTAACCACAAATGGAACGGGGCAAACCCGTCCGACACGCAAAGCTATTTAACCTCACTCTGGGCACGCATTCGCGCCAAGCTACACCGTGAAGATATCCGCATCTTTGGGATTCGTGTTGCAGAACCTCACCACGACGCTACCCCGCACTGGCATATGCTGATGTTTATGCTGCCGGAACATGCCGAGCGTGTGCGCACTGTCATCCGGGATTATGCGTGGCAGGAGGATGGCAACGAGCTCAGCAGCGATAAGGCCAGGAAGGCCAGATTCCACGCTGAAGCGATCGACCCGGAAAAGGGTAGCGCTACGGGCTATATCGCAAAATACATCTCAAAGAATATCGATGGCTATGCGCTCGATGGCGAAACAGACGACGAAAGCGGCGAGCTGTTGAAAGATACCGCGCCCGCCGTTTCTGCCTGGGCGGCGCGCTGGCATATCCGGCAATTCCAGTTTATCGGCGGTGCGCCGGTGACGGTTTACCGCGAATTACGCCGCATGGCCGACACCGAAACCGCGCACGGTCTTAGCGTTGAATTTGCTGCGGTGCATGATGCGGCTGATGCAGGTGATTGGGCGGGTTACGTTAACGCCCAGGGCGGTGCGTTTGTCCGTCGTGATGATTTGCAGGTTCGCACGCTCTATGAAACGCGCACCGAATTTAACCAGTACGGCGAGGAAACCGTCTGCATTCGTGGCGTATACGATGCTGCTGTCGGTACTGGCTCACCAATTTTAACCCGCCTCACGCAATGGAAAATTGTTCCGAAGCGTGCCGTTGATTTGGTCGTTGACCTTAAGGGCGCGACCGCGCCCTCTCGGAGTTCTGTCAATAACTGTACGGGGAGCGAAAGCGATCCGCCGGAGCTGGATTTATCAAAACCATTAAATCGATATCAGAGAAGGCAGCTAACGAACCGGCTAAGAGATAAAAAACCGACCGAGCGCCGCAATTTTATCCACGGAACGCCAGCACAGGACGGCGCTATAACCAGGACGATTGACGAAATACAGCTTTTAACCGGCATCACTATAAGTCGGGGCGAAGCGCTGCACTTAATGGCGCATGGCAAAAGCTGTTTTAACGGTAAATGGTGTCGGGGATCCGAAGCGGGAGAGGTTTTTCCGTCTTTACCTTCTGAACATCAGAGGGCAAAAAGCATCTTGCAGCGCGTTGCCGCTTTAGCTTTAAAACAACCATAAATTCATGAGATAACCTGTACATATCAGAGCATTCTCGTTTACTTATAAAAAACGTTTTACATTTAGAAATGAGTAATATACTGTACATATAAACAGTATATTTATATGTAGTTGTGAGTAGCAAAGTTGTGATAGGAGGGAAGATGCAAGATTATTTTTCGGAGTCGTTGAAGCTTCAGCGCATTGATTTTTTTATCAAGCTTGTAGCCGCGAGTGAGTGCAGCGACGAAGATAAACGGATGGCTATCCAATGGGTTTCCGAGTTGACTGATGAATTAATGGCAAAGATACGCAGCCACGACTACAGCAAGTCGATGGACGTCACCACTTAAGGATTTTGTATGCGTATCGAAATAATGATCGATAAAGAGAAAAGATTAATCAGGCAACACTGGATGCCCTTGAAACTGAGCTTTACCGAAATTTGCACTCTCTGTATCCAAAAACGGTAATACAAATCCGTAAAGGTAGCGCCAATGGGCTTGAATTGAGCGGATTAAAACTGGAAGAAGAAAAATGCGTAATGTAGATATTACAGCAGGTCTGGGAGGACAATAGCTAGCTGTATTAAGAAACGTAACAATACGATAACTTGTTTATCGTGTTGCCGTGTTGAACGATGAGCATCGCGAGGCGGTAGATATGGGTGATTTTATAACCACCCATTACCTGAGAGGATGTCATCAAATTTAAAAATTCTATTTGTCAAAATGTTCCAGGAGGGCTACAGCATTAGCGCCAAGACTTACAATGCCTTCCACTGAATTTATAGATGACAAGGTTTTTCTTAGTATATTTTTGAGCTTTGAACCAACCTCAGTTCCTTGAACAACCTCTTGAAATGGTTGCGACATATAAGCATGTCCCATAGTTGCCTCTGTTGCAGATATTACGGGTTCAATCCCGGTTATAGAGTAATCATCGAAAGCGCGAATCATGTTATTGATGTAATGTAAAATATCTTTTTTTAGTTCAACGGGAAAATCACTTTGTAATACCGAATCCTTGAGGTCAATTAATTGTTGAGTTATTTCTCTTATATGCTCGTAGTTAAGTCTACCGACTTGTCCTTTAGTTTTGAAAAGGAGAGAAATCATTCCTAGCTCATCAATCGCTGCATCACTTATTCGCGCAACACTGTTTACTAATGGTTCATTAAGATTGAGATTAACAAAAAATTTATTAACAGACGGTCTCCAGTTAGGACATGTAATCTCATCATCAGGAAAATAGTCTTTTAATGTATCTTCAATTTTTTTGGGGAGACTCATCATTTTGGAAATTTTATCCCAGAGAATGACCTCCTTATCATCCCCCGCCTCAATATTTAACACAGAATAAAGTGCCACTTTGATTGGGGCGCCTTGTTCTGTGTGTTTTTTTAGTAAAAACAAGTAATTACGAAGGGTGTGTGCTGAGTTGTCAATATACATACTTAAAAATCCTTTAAAATCCATTAACTTATTATCTGATAGTGTCTAATTGCTAATGCATGCATTAGTTGCATGAGTTTGCATTTGATTCTGTAACTTTTATCATAGCCTTAATATCAGTTCAGTCACTAGTTTGAATGTCTAATGCAACTGCATTAAAACCGACCCATAAAGCGGGCAGGCGAGGCGGGGAAAGCACTGCGCGCTGAGGCCGGTAATTTATTTATTTTCCAGCGCCTGAGCGCGCCCCTGCCGCGCGCAGGGCGCGAGGGCGTGGGACATGTCGTGTGGGGGCTCTGGTGGGCTCTGGCGAGGGGCATGAAAAAGCCGCCATGCGGCGGCTGCGGTGGTTTACGCGTCGTCGGTGTCGAGGCTGTATTTCTGGAACCGTATAATCTCCTCTCCCGCCCATTCGTTGAGCTCAAGGAAGCGTGCCTGTAGCGGCATCAGTTCGTTACGCACAAACACTTTTGCCACCTTCTCAACGTCGCCGATCGAGCCCGCATTTTCCGGTTTGCCGCCCATGAGCTGGAACGGAATGCGGTGCGCGTCCAGCAGGTCGGTGGCGCTGACTTTCTTGATATTGAAAAAATCGTCTTTGGTGGCAACCTCACTCAGCGGCACGATTTTAATGCCGTCGGCTTTTCCGTTCGGCGCATAGAAAAACAGATTTTTAAAATTGCCGAGCCCTTTCGAATCCCGCATCGCCTTGCGCAGCGCCTCAACATCGGTGCTGCTCTGCGCCGCATCGGTCACATACATGATGTAACCCGCATGCGCGCCGTTCTGGTAATACTTGCGGCGAAACAGCGTCGCCGACTCATTCAGCCAGGCCGAGTTAAGCGCGCTCAGGTATTCCGGCATCCCGTAAAGCTCCTGATTAATATCGGGCTCCAGCAGGTGGAACACCGAGCCGGGCGCAAACTGATGCGGTTTTGTGTAGTTCTGAATATACCAGTAGGTATCCTGCTCCACGCCGCGCCGGGTGTATTTGGCCGGTGAGGTTTCATATTTTAGCGGCCTGCCTGTCAAACTCCGGCGCTGCTCAATAAACGCATTGCCAAACACCATGTAATCAAGCGCGAAGCGGGTAAAATCCTGCCGCGATAACAGCGGGTGCGGGATGTAGGTCGATACCAGAATGTTACGTTTGACGTAAATCGGCGAGCTGTGGTGAACGGCGGCGCGCATGCTTTTCGCCAGCCCGGAAAAGCTGACCGGCGGCTCGTACCACTGGCCGTTATCGATGCACTCCACGTAATCCAGAATGTCGCGTTTATCGAGCACCGGCACCGGTTCGCCGAAGGTAAACGCCTCCATGCTCTGCGCGGGTGCGGCGGTATGCTGGCGCGGTTGGGTGTGGTGGCGTTTATTGCGTTTTGCCATTAATAAAACTCCAGAATTGAGGATGAAGGCTGGCCGCTCGCGGCGGTCAGCGGTTCGTTAATCAGTACGTGCATGGTGGCCCAGGCGAGATCGGCGTGGCTGGCTTCTTCGGTGCGGCTGGCCTCATAGGTGGCGCTGCGCCCGCTGCTGGTCATGGTTTTGCGAATGGACATAAACGACTGCGTGATGTCGGTTGCGCTGACGTCGTATTCGAGGCAACCGCGTGTGATGGTGTCTTTGGCTTTCAGCACCATTGCGGTTTTCATTTCCGGCGTGTAACGAATGTCGCGTGCTGCCGGGTAGAAGGAGCGCACAAGCTGGAAGACGCCCTGACCGAGCCCGGTCGCATCAATCCCGATGTATTCGACGTTGTATTTTTGCGTGAGCTCGCGGATAGACTCGGCCTGTGTGGCAAAATCCATCCCTTTCCACTGATGACGCTCCAGAATACGGAATTTACCCCCGGCAACCAGCGGCGGCGCGATAACCACGCAACCGGCGCTGTCGCCACGGTGCGACGGGTCGTAACCAATCCACACCACGCGCTGGCCGAATGGCCGGTCGGCAAAGGGCGCGTAATCTTCCCACTCCTCCATGCTGTCAACCATGCAGCGCTGTAGTTCCTCGAACGGGAACACCGACGCCTTGTCATCAACGAACTCGCACATAAACAGGTTGCGGAAGTCGTCCGCGCTGTTCTCCTGCCTCAGCGCGTCAAGGTCAAAGAGGGTACAGCCCCCGGCGAGCGCATCCTCAATGGTGACAATCTGCCGCCACTGTCCGTCTGCGCAGGCCACGCCGCGTGCTAATGCCGCATGGCTGATATCAATATCAACCCGCTCGCTGGCGCTGGCGCGCCCCCGGTTAAACAGTTCACCAGACCAGAACGGATACGCGCCATGCCCCAGCGAGGAGGGTGTCGAAAAATAGGTCGTGCGCAGGTGTTTTTGCGAGGCCATGCCCGACGCCACTTTGCGCAGCCGCTGGAAGTTGGGTATCCAGAAAATTTCATCGACATACAGGTCGCCGTTATGGCTCTGTGCGGTGTTGGAGTTGGTGCCAAGGAACAGCAATTCAGCGCCGTTGTTGCCGATGACAATCGGGTCGCCGGTAAGGTCAACATCAACCAGCCTGGCAAACGCGATGATGTATTTACGGAACACATGCGCCTGCGTTTTTGAGGCGGATAAAAATATCTGGTTATGGCCGGTTTTCAGGGCACGTAGAAGCGCCTCGCGGGCGAAATAAAACGTCGCGCCAATCTGGCGGGATTTGAGAATGTGCCGGATGCGGTGTTCAAGCCCGGCTTTATGCCAGCCGAGTTGATAGGCGAAAGACTGGTCAAAGAAAACCGCCTCCAGTTTTTCGACCGCCTCCTCGCTGAAAAAATTCTTTTTCGGCTTTTTGCGATCGCCCTTGTTGCGGTTTGCCACGTTCGGATTGAGATCGGCCTCGTTGCCGGTCTGGCCGTAGCGGTTAATACGCGCGAAGCGCTCCATCTGGCGCGCCAGAAAGTCAGCGACCTTGAAGTCGTGCGCGGTCAGTTCCGGCTTGGCGTAAAGCTGGATTAAACGCGCCTCCAGTGTGTTTCCCACACGGTCTAACGGGGCGGTTTCGTCCCAGCCGTCGCGCTGTTTCCAGCTCTGCACTGTCGGGCGTTTGGTCTGCAACATTTCCGCGATTTGCGGCACGGAAAACCCCTGCCAGTACAACAGCGCCGCCTGTCGTCGCGGGTCGTTTAAAAGTGTGGTGTCGGTGGTGATGGTCATGCATGCCTCGCCGTGATGGATACAGGGCAAGGCTACTTAAGCGCGGTCAGCGATTCGCTAAGGTACTGATGTGTCGCGGGCAAGCCATCCGTGACTGATGGCGAACCAGCGGACGAGCCGGGAAACTAGCCCCTGACAAAACCGTGAATCCTTCACAGACAATCAGGACTCCTGACGATGGCAAAAAAAGTAATTTCAAAATGGTTTCGCATCGGCGTCGAGGGTGACACCTGCGACGGTCGCATTATTGGCGCGACGGAAATTCAGGAAATGGCCGACACGTTTGATCCGCGTGTCTATGGTTGCCGCATCAACCTTGAGCACATCAAGGGACTTATGCCGGACAGCACCTTCAAACGCTATGGCGATGTGGTGGAGCTGAAAGCGGAGAAAATCGAAGACGATTCTGCGCTGAAGGGCAAGCTGGCGCTGTTCGCGAAAATCACCCCGACTGATGAACTGGTCGCCATGAACAAGGCGCTTCAGAAGGTTTACACCTCAATGGAGATCCAGCCGAATTTCGGCAACAGCGGCAAATGCTACCTCACTGGCCTGGCCGTGACCGATGATCCGGCAAGCCTCGGCACCGAGTATCTGGAATTCTGCCGCACCGCAAAACACAACCCGCTGAGCTCCCGCAAAGCCAGCCCTGAGAATTTCTTCTCGGCGGCCACACTGGCGGAAATTGAGTTTGAAGAGGAGCCCGACACTCTGCTTAACCGGCTGACCGACTCGGTTAAGGCCATTTTCAGCCGTCAGCAGACCAGCACCGATGCGCGTTTTAACGATGTGCATGAAGCCGTGACGGCGATTGCTGAACGTGTCCAGAGCAATGGCGACGGCATCGATACCCGTTTCAGCGCGCTCGAAAGCCAGCTCGCAGAGGTTAAGCAGGGGCTTGAAGCGCAATCCACCTCAACGGCTGAGCAATTCAGCGCGATCACCGCCACCCTGGACAAAACCCCCAGCGAGACGCAGCCGCGCCGGAAACTGAGCACCGGCGGCGATGGCGCGGGTGCAACCCTGACCGACTGCTGACCGTCCTCCCTTTTCAGAACAGGAACACAGACACAATGCGTAAAGAAACCCGTTTTAAATTTAATGCCTGGCTGAGCCGCCTTGCGGAGCTGAACGGCGTCGGCGTGGAAGACCTGAGCAAAAAATTCAGCGTCGAGCCGTCGGTCACTCAGACGCTGTTCGACAAAGTCCAGCAGTCTTCCTCCTTCCTGCAACAGATTAATATGGTTGTGGTGCGCGAGCTGACCGAGGAAAAGGTCGGCATCGACGTCAACGGCACGATTGCCAGCACCGCCGATACGGCCAACGGCGTTGAGCGTAAAACCGCTGATTTTTCGAAGCTGGATGCTTACCGCTATTTCTGCCATCCGGTGAACTTCGATTATCACCTGAGCTATAACAAACTCGATTTGTGGGCGCGTTTTCAGGATTTTCAGATTCGCATCCGTAACGCGATCATCAAACGCCAGGCGCTGGACTACATCACTATTGGTTTTAACGGCGTGAGCCGTGCGGCCACCTCTGACCGCAAGGCCAATCCCCTGTTGCAGGACGTCGCTGTCGGCTGGTTGCAGAAATACCGCAACGACGCGCCGGAGCGTGTCATGAGCAGGGTTGTTGACGAAGACGGCAACGTGATTTCGGAAAAAATCACCATCGGTAAAAACGGCGTTTACAAAAATCTCGACGCGCTGGTGATGGATGCGCATGAGTCCCTGATTGAAGAGATTCACCGCGAGAACCCGGAAATGGTGGTGATTTGCGGTCGCCGTATTCTGACCGACAAATATTTCCCGATGATCAACAAATTCCAGGCGAACAGTGAGCAGCTCGCCGGTGAGCTGATTATCAGCCAGAAAACCATCGGCCAGTTACAGGCAGTGCGCGCGCCGTTCTTCCCGGCCAACAGCATTCTGATCACCACGCTCGATAACCTCTCGATTTATCTGTATGAGGACGGCCACCGCCGCCACATCATCGAGAATCCGAAGCTCGACCAGGTGGAAAACTACGAGCAGGTGAAAGTCGATTTCGTGATTGAAGACTACGAAGCCGGGTGCCTGATTGAAAACATCGAGATCCTTGAACAGGCCGAGGGCGACACCCCGGAAGCGGATATCGCGAAAGTGTTTGCGGCTGAACTGGCTGAAGCCATGAAAACACTGGCAACCGCCTCCACCCCGGCCAGCACCGGCGAAGGAGCGTAACCGATGGCGAGCCCCGCACAGCGTCACGCGATGCGGGTCTCGGCCATGATGGCCGCGCAGCGGGATAACGCCCCGCTGCGCCATGCCACCGCTTATGAGCAGATGCTCGTTAAGCTGGCCGCAGACCGCCGGACGCTGAAAGGTATCCACTCAAAAGAGCGCAAGGCAGAGAAAAAGCGCGAGCTGCTGCCGCTGTACCTGCCGTGGGTGGCGGGCGCACTGGAAAACGGCACCGGCGCGCAGGATGACATCCTGATGACCGTGATGCTGTGGCGTCTCGATGCGGGCGATATTCCCGGCGCGCTGGAGATTGCCCGCTATGCCCTGCGCCACAACCTCGCGATGCCGGAACCCCACACCCGCACTGCGCCTTACATGCTGGCCGAAGAGGTCGCCCTTGCGGTGCTGCGCGCCCGTGATGCCGGTGAGCCGGTTGATATGGCAGGCATTCTGGAGACCCTCGCCCTGACCCGTACTGCCGACATGCCCGACGAGGTACGCGCCCGGCTGCATAAGGTCGCCGGTCTGACGCTGCGCGATGCCGGTCAGCCTGCTGACGCCATGGCTCATCTGCAACGTGCGAACCAGCTCGACCGTAACGCGGGAGTACGCAAGGACATTGAGCGCCTTACCCGAGAACTGAATCCGAAGCCTGTTGTCGCGAAGCCTGCGCCAGAGACACCCGCGAAAACCGCGCAACAGAAAAAAACAGCCACACCGGCGAAACGCGGGCGGGGTCGCCCCCGCAAAGCCGCCGGTTAACCGAATGCGCCCCGCGCCAGGGCGGCACGCCGGTCAATGAGGGTGGTTCACCTTATCTGCGACCGGCGTCCACCGCCCACCCTTTTCAGAGGCAGTCATGACGACACTGATTATTGAAAAAAATAACGAGCAGCCGGAGCGCGGCACGGTGGTCATCCCGCCGCCTGTCAGTGACGAGCCGGTGATCAAAAACACCTTTTTCTTTCCCGATATCGAGCCGAAGCGCGTGCGCGAGCTGATGCGCCTTGAGCAGACCATCGCCCCGGCGCGGCTGCGCCATGCCATCAAAGCCGGGATAGCCGAAACCAACGCGGAGCTTTTCGACTGGCGCGAAATCCAGATGAAAGCCGGTTTTGCGCGCCTCGCTGATGTGCCGGCGGATGATATCGACGGCGAGAGCATGCGTATTTTTCACTATCTGAGCGCGGTGTGTGCGATGACGGCCGCCACGCTTTATGAGCGTTATCGCGGTGTGGATGCCAGCGCGAAAGGCGACAAAAAAGCGGACAGCATCGACACCACGGTTGATGACCTGTGGCGCGACATGCGCTGGTCGGTCGCCCGTATTCAGGACAAACCGCGCTGCATCGTGGGGCAAATCTGATGAAGGTTTATGCGCATCAGGGCGACACGCTGGATGTGATTTGCGCCCGCCATTACGGGCGCACTGAGGGTGTGGTCGAAACGGTGCTCGCTGCCAATCCGGGGCTGGCAGAACTCGGCGCGGTGCTGCCGTATGGCACCGGTATTGAGCTGCCGGGCACTGACACGGCACCCACTGCCGAAACGGTGAATTTATGGGACTGAGCATGGAGAAAATCACCTCGTCACTGGCCTACTGGATTAGCGTCGCGCTGACCTTTTTCGGGGCAATGACACCGCAGGATTTCGCCGCGTACTTTGGTGCGCTGGGCGTGGTGCTGACGGTCGGCGTTAACTGGTATTACCGGCGCAAAAGCTATGTGTTGCTGTCAACGCAGCTTCATCAACAGCACCTCACCAACGGGGATATCAGCAATGTCATCAATCGTTAAACGTTGCAGTGTGGCCGCCGTGCTGGCGCTGGCGGCACTGGTGCCTGATTTTCGTTTACTCCATACCTCGCAACAGGGGCTCGCGCTGATTGCCGACCTTGAGGGGTGCCGCCTGCGCCCCTACCAGTGCAGCGCGGGGGTATGGACATCAGGTATCGGCCACACTGCCGGGGTGGTGCCAGCGCGCAACATCACTGAGCAGGAGGCCGCGGGCAACCTCGTCGCGGATGTACTGAATACGGAGCGCCGTCTCGAAGCCTGCGCGCCGGTTGCGATGCCGCCCGCCGTTTACGATGCCGTGGTCAGTTTCGCCTTTAACGTCGGCACCGGCGCGGCCTGTCAATCGACGCTGGTCTATTTCCTGAACCAGAAAAAGTGGCAACAGGCCTGTGACCAGCTCCCGCGCTGGGTCTACGTCAACGGTGCCAGAAATGCCGGGCTGGAAAACCGGCGCAAGCGTGAGCGGGATTACTGCCTGAAGGGGGCGCAATGAAAACGTTAATGGTGGTGCTGGCGCTTTCAGTGGTGGGGCTGCTGTGGCTGCGCCATGAGAATGGCACCCTGCGAGAATCTTTTGAGAAAGCGAACCGTGTCACGGGCGAGCAAAAGCTGACGATCGGCATGCTGAAAAACCAGCTCATTGTTGCCCGCGACCGGGCGGATAAAAACGAACGGGCGCAGGTGGATTTGCGCCAGAAGCTGAATGCCGCTGGTGAGCGGGAAGCCCGGCGGGAACAAACCATAACGAGGTTACTCAATGAAAATGACGCCTTTCGCCGCTGGTACAGCGCTGATCTGCCTGATGCTGTGCGCCGGTTGCACAGGCGCGCCGCCTGCGCCAGTGCCGGTGACTGTTTACAGCGGTTGCCCGAAAGTCAGCCTGTGCCCGATGCCGGGCAGCGATCCGCACACGAACGGTGATTTGAGTGCCGATATCCGCAACCTTGAGCGTGCATTAGAAAGCTGTGCGCTCCAGGTCGAAGCTGTTAAACAATGTCAGGATGATACAGATGCTGAAGCCCGAAAGCCTGAGAAAAGCCCTGGCTGATGCCGTGCCGGTGCTGAAAACCAATCCTGAGATGCTGCGGCTGTTTGTGGACAGCGGCAACCTTGTCGCCACGCTCGCCGCCTCGCCACGCTCGCCGCCTCGCTGTCGTTCGAAAAGCGTTACACCCTTAATGTGGTGGTGACGGACTTTACCGGCGACGCGGATTTATTGCTTGTGCCGGTGCTGGCGTGGCTGCGTGAGAACCAGCCCGACATTATGGAAACCGCCGCAGGCCAGGCGAAAGGCTTCACCTTCGAGGCCGATCTCAACAATGACAGCAGTTTTGATATCAGCATCAGTCTTGCCCTGACCGAGCGGACGCTGGTTAACGAGGTCGGCTCCGCGCTTCACGTCCGGCGCATCCCGGAACCGCCTCCGCCGGAGCCGGTCACACGTCCGGTGGAGATGTACATCAATGGCGAGCTGGTGAGTAAATGGGATGACTGAATTTAAACCGTTTGAGAATGAGCTTGCCGGGCTGCTGGCGGCACTGTCACCTGCTGGCCATCGGCGTCTCACCGTGGAGATAGCGAAGAAGCTGCGCCAGCAGCAACAGCAGCGCATCAAAGCCCAGAAAAACCCGGACGGATCGCCATATGCAAAGCGAAAAGCCCAGCCGCTACGCGCAAAAAAAGGCCGGATTAAGCGGGAAATGTTCGTGAAGCTGCGCACTAACCGCTATATGAAAGCCAGCGGCAATGACAGCGCGGCAGTGGTGGAGTTTACCGGCAAAGTGCAGCGCATTGCGCGGGTTCATCAGTATGGATTAAAAGACAGACCGGGGCGCAACAGTGTTGCAATAGAATACCCCACTCGCCAGCTTCTGGGTTTCGTGAAAGAAAATCTTAGACAAATTGAAAAGTTGGTTATAGAACATTTGTCATAAGACTAATAATTGTGAGGTACATATGCCAGCCAATAAAAGCTCGAATGAAAAAGATGATGCTTCCAAGAAGTTTGATGAGCGCGAAAAAAAATTTGCATTCGGGGGGGCGGTTATTTTAATGGTATTGGGGTTTATTAAAATAATAAATGGACAATCTGCTGATGCAACCATAAGTTTTGTCGCTGGTTTCTTTTTATTGTTATTTACTAAGATTGAATATCTCAAAAGTATTTCTGCTCTTGGATTAAAAGCAGAGCTTCATTCCAAACTTGTTGAAGCTAATGATTTGATTGAGCGTCTTAGAAAAATATCTTTGCCACTTACTGAAATGCTTTTCACTGTAATGGCCCGTTCTGGAACGAATCAGTTATTATCACGTGTGGGACAATATGAGTACGTAACACGAATAACGGAGCAACTGAAAGATCTCGGGATCGACCAAATACAAATAGAAGGCGCAAAGAAAGATTACTATTATATAGTGTCTGTTATGATGGCTGCCGAGGTTGAGAGAAAAATAGAAGAGTGGTTCGGGAATAAAATAAAGCAATTACGTCACGAGCGAGAAACTAATGGGAATGGCTTTCCTGAAATGACTGATTATCAATTTGATAATTATTTAAATAAATACTCTTATACGGGAGGGCAAATTCGGTCACGGCTTTATGACCCTAATGTGACCGGACTTTATGAAATAGCAGTCGATGCAATCAATAATCTTGATGGGCTTACAGAGGAAGAAAGGAAAAGTATTTTTCAGGCTGTAGATGAGGAGTTGAAGGATTTGGAATTTATGGATAAAAAGCAAGAATTCCGTCGATTACAAGTCTGGTTGAGCTCCTGATTTCAGGCTGTATGAAATACGGCAGAATAAGAATTGTTGGAATTAAGTGATCCAAACCTTCATTCTGTTGCAACACATGTCCTTGCAAACACTAATACTCTCGCGCATACAAATGAGCAGAATAATTTGAACTGGCGTTATTTTCGCCCCCTTGATGTCCTGCGTAGCCTAAGAAATCAGAGGCTACGCAGTTTTCGTTTTCAAATTATTCAGATGTTTTCAATCGATGTTTTATATTCCCGCACTTTTTTTCCTGCCTGTATAAACTGTAGTAATGAAAGCAGCCATGTTGCACCAAGTATAAGATAAACATACATCAGTATCGTTAAAGAGTATTTGGTTTCGTTAATGGAGTTTATTTCATCAGCAAGCCACCATTGATATGATTCGCTTTCATCAAGAAATTTTGTACAGACCATCGCAAAGATTGATGTCTTATCAATGAGGTTTAATGTGTTTCTGCAATCTTCTTTGCTGTGAATCATTGGAGGGACGTTTTTGGAATGTTCATTGGTGATAAAAAATCTATCTTTTGATATATAATAACTGAATTCTTTATAATTAAATTTGGCATAACCTTCAATAATAGGCTCTTGTGCATACCATGCCACAGAACCAAGGATAACCAGAGTTAATCCCATCATAAAAGCACAGATTTTTCTCGGTAAAGACATTGGAGTGGTTATCTCTCCCCATGAACTTGTGAAATAAAAGCTTGATGTTTTTAAGATTCCGTCGTTTAAACCTTTTTGAATTATCCTTGCATCCTCTATTTTTGTGACATTTATTCTGTTTATTATTTTGAAAAGCTGAATGTCAAACCATTTTTCATCGAGAGATTTCAGTTTTTTATCTGAATAACCAATATTCAGGTAGCGAAATAAAAACCTTAACAAATTAGCTATTCCGTAAGCCCGGCTCATTACGAAAAGAAATAACCCGATGCAAAGGATGTCAATAATTGTTTCTTTTTTTTCAATTAATGCCGCAAACATAATTCCCCACCAGATGATGTGTAGTTATCCATATAACGGCTTTCGATACCATATCTTTAATGTTTTAGGCAGTCTTTTGTTCATGAATACACTAGCAAACATTAATGACCTCGCGCGCACACTGCGCAACATGATTCGCACCGGCGTTATTGTCGAAACCGATCTCGATGCCGGGCGCTGTCGCGTGCAGACTGGCGGCAATATCACCGACTGGCTCCAGTGGCTGACGCAGCGCGCCGGTCACTCCCGTACATGGTGGGCTCCCTCCGTCGGTGAGCAGGTGTTAATTCTGGCCGTGGGCGGCGAGCTCGATACCGCGTTTGTGCTGCCCGGTATTTTCTCCGATGACCATCCTGCGCCGTCGGCCTCGGCTGACGCCCTGCATATTGCTTTCCCGGATGGCGCGGTCATCGAATACGAACCGGCGAACAACGCGCTGACCGTCAGCGGCATCAGAACTGCCGACGTTACCGCATCTGAATTCCTCACCGCCACCGTGCCGGTGGTGATGGTCAAAGCCTCTTCGCGCATCACACTCGACACGCCGGAGGTGGTCTGCACCAGTAAGCTCATCACCGGCTCGCTGGAAGTGCAGAACGGTGGCACCATGCGCGGCGATATCGAGCACAGCGGCGGCGCGTTGTCGTCCAACGGCAAAGTGCTTCACACCCATCAGCACCCCGGCGACAGCGGCGGCACAACAGGAGCCCCCCTGTGACAGTGAACTATATTGGCATGAGCCGTGTAAATGGCCGCACGCTTACCGATTCACAGCACGTCAGCCAGAGCATGGGCGACATCCTGCGCACGCCGGTCGGCTCCCGCGTCATGCGCCGGGAATATGGCTCGTTGCTCTCCACGCTGATTGACCAGCCGCAGACACCGGCGCTCACGCTGCAAATCCGCGTGGCCTGTTATATGGCGTTGTTGAAGTGGGAGCCGCGCATCACGCTGAGTGAAATTACGACCGAACAGACCGAAGGCCGGATGGTTGTCAATGTGACCGGCCAGCTCATCAGCACCGGGGAAACCCTTTCGTTAACCATTCCTGTGAGTTGAACCCATGCCGATTGTTGACCTGAGCGAGTTACCCGCCCCGGATGTGGTCGAGGAACTCGATTACGAGAGCATCCTCGCTGAGCGCAAGGCGACACTGGTTTCGCTGTTCCCTGCTGATGAGCAGGATGCCGTTGCCCGCACGCTGGCACTGGAATCCGAACCGCTGACCAAATTCCTTGAGGAGAACGCGTATCGTGAGGTGCTGTGGCGCCAGCGGGTGAATGAAGCCGCCCGCGCGGTGACGCTGGCAAGCGCTGCCGGGGCTGACCTTGATGTTATTGCCGCGAACAACAACACCACACGACTGACCATCACCCCGGCAGACGATACCGCCATCCCGCCAGTGGCGGCGGTGATGGAGTCCGATGCCGATTTGCGCCTGCGCGCCCAACAGGCGTTTGAGGGGTTAAGCGTGGCCGGTCCGGTCGGTGCCTATGAATACCACGGACGCAGCGCCGACGGGCGTGTCGCAGATATTTCCGTGGAGAGCCCGACACCGGCCTGCGTGACCATCACCGTGCTCGCCCGAGAAGGTGACGGCACTGCCACCGGTGACCTGCTGGCCGTGGTGGAAAAGGCGCTCAACGCTGAAGATGTGCGCCCGGTGGGCGACCGTGTGACGGTGCGGGCAGCGGAGATTGTGCCGTATGAGGTGGCCGCCACACTGTACTTTTACCCTGGCCCCGAAGCGGAGCCCATCCGCGCCGCTGCCGAAGAGAAACTCAAAGCCTATATCAGCGCCCAGCACCGGCTTGGTCGTGATGTCCGTCAGTCGGCAATTTATGCCGCGCTCCATGTTGAAGGTGTGCAGCGTGTGGAGCTGAGCGCCCCGCAGGGCGACATCGTGCTCGGCAAACATCAGGCCTCTTTCTGCACCGGATACAGCATCACCAACGGGGGGAACGATGAATAGTGACCGGCTGTTACCCGTCGGTTCGTCGCCGCAGGAAGTCGCCGCCGCGCAGGCTGCGGCGGAGATTATCCGCGTCCCGGTTCCGCTGCGCACGTTATGGAACCCGCAGACCTGCCCGGTTGACCTGCTGCCCTATCTGGCATGGGCGCTTTCTGTTGACCGGTGGGATGCTGACTGGCCGGAAGCCACCAGACGCCGGGTGATTGCCTCCGCGTTTTTCGTCCATCAGCACAAGGGCACCATCAGCGCATTACGGCGCATGGTGGAACCGCTCGGTTTTCTTATCGAGGTGCGCGAGTGGTGGGAGCTCAACGAGGAGCCCGGCACGTTTCGCCTGGTGGTGGGGGTGCTGGATGGCGGCATCACCGATGAGATGTATCAGGAGCTGGAAAGGCTCATTGACGATGCAAAACCCGCCAGCCGCCATCTGACCGGCCTCGCCATCAGCCTGAGCACATCGGGCGAGTGTTATGTCGAGGCGGGAAGCTATGCCGGTGACGAACTGGCCGTTTATCCGTATCTGCCCGAAGACATTACCGGCGGCGGGGAATACTTCCCGGCCTCAGCCATTCATTTTATCGATAACATGAGAGTAATCGCATGACCGCGAAATTCTTTGCCATTCTGACCAGTCAGGGCGCGGCACTGCTGGCGAACGCGACCGCGCTGGGAACAAAGCTTAACATTACGCAAATGGCCGTGGGGGACGGCAACGGCACGTTGCCAACACCGGACGCCACGCAAACGAAGCTGGTTAACCAGAAACGCATTGCGCCGCTGAATATGCTGAGCATTGACGCGAACAACGCCAGTCAGATTATCGCCGAGCAGGTTATTCCCGAAAACGAGGGCGGTTTCTGGATCCGCGAAATCGGGCTTTATGACGATAACGGCGTGTTAATCGCGGTCGCCAACTGCCCGGAGACCTACAAGCCGCAGTTGCAGGAGGGGAGCGGGCGCACGCAGACCATCCGCATGGTGCTGATTGTGTCCTCAACCGCTGCCGTGACGCTGAAAATCGACCCGTCGGTCGTACTGGCGACACGGCAATATGTTGATAACGCGGTCATTGAGGTGAAAGCGTATGCCGACAATCTGCTGAAACAGCATATCGCCGACACCAACCCGCATAAACAGTATGCACCCCTTGCCAGCCCGGTTTTCACCGGCACACCGAAAGCGCCGACCGCTGCGCAGACCTCAAACGACACGCAACTCGCGAATACTGCGTTTGTTCAGGCTGCTATTGCCGCACTGGTTTCCGGGGAGCTGGCAAAAAAACAGCCGCTTGATAAAACGCTGACTGAGCTGTCGGGGAAGAACGTTGCGGCGATCCTCGAATACCTTGGTCTGGGAACAGCGGCGACAAAGAACGTCGGGACAGGCGCTAACCAGATCCCGGATATGAGTGCTTTCACATCAGGCGCAAACTGGTTCATGCTCCCCGGCGGCTTTATCGTCCAGTTTTTTACTGCCCTGATGGCTGACACTTCCGCTGCGACGAAGGTTGTCAGCTTCCCTTTTGCGTTTCCTAATGGCGCGATTTCCGTAGTGGCTACCCATAACGGATCCCAGCCAGGCATCGCCGGAATTTTCGGTATTAACAATTTGTCGAAAACGACCTTTCAGTCGTATACGTCGGTAACACCTCAGGGGAGTATCGGCGCATTTATTATTGCAGTGGGGCACTAACGATGAATCACTATTACTGGAGCGCATCAACGAACGCTTTCTATGCTGTGGCTTTGCGGGAACAATACGAAGCGAGCGGCTCATTACCTTCCGATATCACTGATATTGACGACAGTGTCGCCAGTGTGTTTATGGGGATGCCGCCGCAGGGAAAAGAGCGCGGCGTGGGCGCGGATAACATGCCCGCCTGGAACGATTTACCGTTGCCATCAGCGGCGCAATTAGTCAGCCAGGCAGACATGAAAAAAGCGGAATTGCGCGCGGCGGCAGACTCGGAGATAACCTGGCTGCAGGATGCTGTTGATGCCGGAATCGCCACGGACGAAGAGACTGCTGCCCTCGCTGAATGGAAAAAATACCGGGTTATGTTGATGCGTATTGATACCTCCTCTGCCCCCGATATTGAGTGGCCTGCGCTGTCTGAGGTGACGGCCAGCTAATACGCCTGAAGATACCGGTATAATTACTGACGACCCTCAACGGCTGGCTTGATTACGTTGACGCGCCTGAAGCCGCTGACCTGAGTGGCTCCCCGGATATCACCTGGCCGGAAATCTCCGGATATGTTTAAGGCTTTCCGGCATCTGGTGATTGGTATTAGTTGACAAATTTATCCACAAAGGTGAAGGTAGGCTTAGACCTATCGTCTAATTTGGCAAGACACCGTTTTCTGAACGGGATCCCGGTTCAATTCCGGGTAGGTAAAGAGCATTCGCAGAGTGTTTTTTACCTACCTTGAGGTTAACTAATGCAAGAATCTGATAGAAACAACATTTTTGCTGCTCAAACAAAAAATGTAAGAGCACTTGAGCAAGCATGGAAGCACATCAATAAGTCTATCAACGCTGCATATTCTTGTGGTGACACCTCTTCAGCTGAGATACATACAAAGTTATTGGCTCAAGTTTATTGCGCTTACGCTGAAGCCGTGTTTTCAAAAGTCATTCATACTCCTAATGGCTTGAGCATCAATGACATTAATCAAATAAAAAAGAAAGGTAAGAAAAATATCGTAGAGGCATGGAAAAAATGCGTCGAACTTTCCTTAAAAAAAGTACAAGGGAAAAATAGTAGCCACATCCCAAATACGACATTAAAAATAAATGAACTTATAGATGCCTATGTTTTTGATCCAAGCTTGCTACGGAATAAAATTGCTCATGGTCAATGGATTGTTGCATTGAATACAAATAATACAAATATCAATGCCGATCTGACTTCTAAAATCCAGAGCATATCGGTGATAGATCTTTATCAAAAAAAGGCGGCTTTCCAAAGCTTGTCTTGCATACTTGAAGACATAATTAAGTCTCCGAACAAAGCCCACCCCCGCGATTATTGGATCCATATTACTCAGTTTGAGAAATCACAACGTGATATGGCGTCATGGACAATTGAAAATAAAATATCTGCTTTAAGAGCAAAAAAATCACATGCCAAGAGAGGACCTTAAACTCAGTTAGCTCGTCCGCTCTTCGCTCACAGCAGCCCCTCTGTTGCAGGCACTTCCGCTCCGTGCCAGGAGCGGACATTACTAAGTCCGCACTGCATTAATTCATTGGGCGCAGGTCAATCAACCTGTGGCATTTGCCCGCTTTTTTTGTTTGCTGTTGTACCCCACGTCCGCCAACCCTGATAAATAGCCCCGCGCCCGCACAGCCTGGAAAATAACACTCACCCCAACCCCTCGGAGTTAAACGGATGAGTGATTATCATCATGGTGTGCAGGTCGTCGAAATTAACGACGGCACGCGCGTCATTTCCACGGCCTCAACGGCGATTGTCGGTATGGTCTGTACCGCCAGCGATGCCGATGCGGCCACTTTCCCCCTCAATGAGCCGGTGCTGATCACCAGTGTGCAAAGCGCCATCGCCAAAGCCGGTAAAAAAGGCACGCTGGCCGCGTCACTCCAGGCCATCGCCGACCAGTCAAAACCGGTGACCGTCGTCGTGCGCGTGGCGGAAGGCACCGGCGACGATGAAGAAGAGGCGCTCGCGCAGACCATTTCCAACATCATCGGCACCACGGACGAGAACGGCAAATACACCGGCCTGAAAGCGCTGCTGACCGCCGAAGCCGTTACCGGCGTCAAACCCCGCATCCTCGGAGTGCCGGGATTCGACACGCCGGAGGTGGCGACCGCGCTTGCGCCCGTTTGCCAGAAGCTGCGCGCGTTCGGCTATGTCAGTGCGTGGGGCTGTAAAACCCTCTCTGATGCCATCCGATACCGCGACAACTTCAGCCAGCGTGAATTAATGGTTATCTGGCCGGATTTTCTCGCCTGGGACACCGTGAAAAATGCGACCGCAACGGCTTACGCCACCGCCCGCGCCCTCGGTCTGCGCGCGTACATCGACCAGTCGGTCGGCTGGCATAAAACCCTGTCTAACGTTGGCGTGAATGGTGTGACCGGCATCAGCGCGTCAGTGTTCTGGGATTTGCAGGAGCCCGGCACCGATGCCGACCTGCTCAACGAGGCGGGCGTGACGACGCTGATTCGCAAGGATGGTTTTCGCTTCTGGGGCAACCGCACCTGTTCGGATGACCCGCTTTTCCTGTTTGAGAACTACACCCGCACGGCGCAGGTTATCGCTGACACGATGGCCGAAGCGCACATGTGGGCGGTCGATAAGCCGATCACCGCGACGCTTATCCGCGACATCGTGGACGGTATTAACGCGAAATTCCGTGAACTGAAAAGTAACGGTTACATCGTGGATGCGACCTGCTGGTTTGACGAAGACGCCAACGACGCGGAAACCCTGAAAGCCGGAAAACTGTATATCGATTATGACTATACGCCGGTTCCCCCACTCGAAAACCTGACCCTGCGCCAGCGTATCACCGATAAATATCTGGCGACTCTGGTTTCCTCTGTTAACAGCAATTAAGGAGCCTGACTGAATGGCAATGCCACGCAAGCTGAAATACATGAATGTGTTTCTGAATGGCTACAGCTATCAGGGGATCGCGAAGTCGATCACCCTGCCGAAGCTGACACGCAAGCTCGAAAACTATCGCGGGGCGGGTATGAACGGTGTCGCGCCGGTTGACCTCGGCCTCGATGATGATGCCCTGTCGATGGAATGGTCGCTCGGCGGCTTCCCGGATTCGGTTATCTGGGAGCTGTACGGCGCAACCGGCGTCGATGCCGTGCCGGTTCGCTTTGCCGGTTCCTTCCAGCGCGACGACACCGGCGAAACGGTCGCCGTTGAGGTGGTGATGCGTGGTCGCCAGAAAGAGATCGACACCGGCGAGAACAAACCCGGCGAAGACACCGAAGCGAAAATCTCGGTCGTCTGTACCTATTTCAAACTGACGATGGACGGCAAAGAGCTGGTTGAAATCGACACCCTCAACATGGTGGAAAAGGTCAACGGCACCGACCGGCTGGAGCAGCACCGCCGCAATATCGGCCTGTAATGTTCACCCCGGCCGGTGCGCTGGCCGGTTAACCCGAAGCCTGATTAAAAAGAGAAACCCATGAATAACGACAACGTGATCACCCTGGAAAATCCTGTTAAACGCGGCGAGCAGATTATTGACGCCATCACCCTGATTAAACCGAACGCCGGAACGCTGCGCGGCGTCAGCCTTGCGGCAGTGGCAAACTCCGAAGTTGACGCCCTGATTAAAGTGCTGCCGCGCATGAGCGCCCCCTCGCTCACCGAGCAGGAAGTCGCCGCGCTTGAGCTGCCTGACCTCGTTGCCCTGGCGGGTAAGGTGATCGGTTTTTTGTCGCCGAATTCGGCGCAGTAAATTTCCCCGACACACTCTCTGTTGATGACCTGATGGCGGATATCGCGGTGATTTTTCACTGGCCGCCCTCAGAGCTCTTTCCCCTGAGCCTGACAGAGCTCATTACATGGCGAGAAAAAGCCATCCAGCGAAGCGGAAACACGAATGAGTAGCGTGAAATTACAGGTATTACTCAAGGCTGTTGACCAGGCGACCCGCCCGTTAAAATCCATCGACAAGGCCAGCAAGGAGCTGGCCGGAGGGATGCGCACAACACAAACCGCATTGCGTGAGCTCAACGTGCAGGCGTCAAAGATTGACGGCTTTCGCAAAACCAGCGCACAACTTGCGGTCACGGAGCAGGCGCTGAAAAAAGCTAAAGACGAAGCCGCCGCGCTGGCGATTCAGTTTAAAAACACTGAACAGCCGACCCGTGCGCAGGCGCAGGCAATGGAGACGGCACGCAAAAGCGCCGCCGCGCTCCAGCTTAAACACAACAGCCTGCGTGAATCCGTGCAGCGTCAGCGCCAGGAGCTCAGCCTTGCCGGGATAAACACCCGCACGCTGGCCGCTGATGAGCGAAAACTCAAAGCCACCCTCAGTGAAACCACGTCACAGCTCAACCGGCAGCGTGAAGCGCTGGCGCGCGTCAGTGCGCAACAGGAGAAACTCAGCCGGGTAAAACAGCGCTATCAGGCCGGAAAGGCGCTCGCCGGGAACGCGGCAGCGGTGGGCGCGGCAGGGGCGGGAATGGCAACCACGGCAACGCTTGCCGGGGCGGCGCTGCTGAAACCGGGCTATGACTTCGCGCAAAAAAACTCGGAGCTTCAGGCGGTGCTCGGCGTGGGTAAAGACTCGGCGGAAATGACCGCGCTGCGCAGACAGGCGCGCCAGCTCGGCGACAACACAGCCGCCTCGGCTGACGACGCTGCCGGGGCGCAAATCATCATTGCCAAAGGGGGCGGTGATGCGGCAGCGATTCAGGCCGTCACGCCAGTAACCCTCAATATGGCACTGGCTAACCGGCGCACGATGGAAGAGAACGCCGGTCTGTTGATGGGGATGAAATCCGCGTTCCAGCTTTCAAACGATAAGGTCGCGCACATCGGTGATGTTCTCTCCATGACGATGAACAAAACCGCCGCTGACTTTGACGGGCTGAGTGATGCGCTGACCTATGCCGCGCCGGTGGCAAAAAATGCCGGGGTGAGTATCGAGCAGGCCGCCGCCATGGTGGGCGCGTTACATGATGCGAAAATCACCGGCTCGATGGCCGGTACGGGGAGCCGTGCGGTGATAACGCGCTTACAGGCACCGACCGGCGAGGCGTACCGGGCGATTAAAGAGCTCGGCATCACCACGGCAGATAAAAAAGGTAACACCCGGCCAATCTTCACCATCCTGAAAGAAATGCAGGCCAGTTTTGAGAAAAACAAACTCGGCACCGGCCAGCGTGCCGAATACCTGAAAACGATATTCGGCGAAGAAGCCAGCTCGTCCGCAGCGGTGTTAATGGCCGCCGCCTCGGGCGGGAAACTGGATGCGCTGACCGCTGCGTTTAAGGCCTCGGACGGGAAAACGGAGGAACTGGTCAAAGTCATGCAGGACAACCTCGGCGGCGACTTTAAAGAGTTCCAGTCGGCTTATGAGGCGGTCGGTACTGACCTGTTTGATCAGCAGGAATCCTCGCTCCGAAAACTGGTGCAGACCGCCACCGGGTATGTGCTGAAGCTGGATAACTGGATCACTAAAAATAAAGGGCTGGCGCAGACGCTGGGCGTGATTGCGGCGGTGGCTGTCGGCGTGGTGGGGCTTGTCGGTGCTATTGGTCTGGTTGCCTGGCCGGTTGTGATGGGCGTTAACGCGATCATCGCCGCTGCCGGTGTGCTCGGGACGGTCTTCAGTGTGGTGGGCGGGGCAATTATGACGGTGCTCGGTGCGCTGACATGGCCGATTGTGGCGATCGGCGTGGCGATTGTCGCCGGTGCGCTGCTCATCCGTAAATACTGGGAGCCCATCAGCGCCTTTTTCAGCGGGGTTGTTGAGGGGCTGACCGCCGCATTTGCGCCGGTTGCTGAGATATTCGCACCGCTGAAGCCCGTTTTTGACTGGCTCGGCGGGAAATTAAAGGCGGTATGGGACTGGTTCACAAACCTGATTGAGCCGGTCAAATCCACGCAGGACACGCTTAACGCCTGCAGGGATACCGGCGTCCTGTTTGGACAGGCGCTGGCAGATGCACTGCTGATGCCGCTTACCGCGTTTAACAAACTGAAACAGGGCATAGACTGGGTGCTTGATAAACTCGGCCTCATCAATAAAGAATCCAGCGATCTTGACCAGAAAGCCGCAAAGGCTGGCGCGGCGGCGCAGAACGGCACCTATATCCCGGCAACCAGTACCTATGGCGGTTATCAGGGGTATCAGCCCGCCGTTGCCCCCGGTGGTAAATCCTACGTCGATAACCGGCAAAGTCATTACAACATCACGATGCAGAACGGCGGCGCACCGGGCGGCGAGCTTGGGCGGCAGTTGCAGGATGCCGTTGAAAAGGCAGACCGTGAGAAACGCGCCCGCGAACGTTCCAGCATGCGCCACGACGGATAAGGGAGACATTCAGAGATGATGCTTGCATTAGGTTTCTTTGTCTTTATGCGCCAGACACTGCCGTTTCAGGGCATGCAACGCGACGCGGAGTATCGCTGGCCGTCAAACAGCCGCGTCGGCAGGCGCGATGCTTTCCAGTTTCTCGGCGTCGGGGAGGAAAAAATCACGCTCAACGGCACGCTTTACCCGGAAATCACCGGCGGGACGCTGACGCTGACCGCGCTCAGGCAGATGGCCGAACAGGGTAGGGCGTGGCCGCTGATTGCCGGAACCGGCCAGATTTACGGCATGTATGTCATCAACAGCATTAACGAAACCGGCGCGGAGTTTTTTTCGGACGGCTCACCCCGCAAGATTGATTTTACGCTGGCGTTAACGCGCGTGGATGAGTCACTCGCGGCGGTTTATGGCGACCTGAGTCAGCAGGCTGACATGCTGGCCGGGAAAGCAAAAGACGCCGCCACCAGATTAATCACCATGCCGGGGTTATGATGTCAGAAATACTCTACAGCCAGGCGGGGAGCTCGCTCACCCCCGCGTTTATGCTGAAACTGGACAGTAAGGATATCACCGGCAACATCAGCGACCGGCTGATAAACCTCACGATGACGGATAACCGGGGCTTTGAGGCTGACCAGCTCGATATTGAGCTCGATGACAGCGACGGTCTTGTGCAGTTGCCGGTGCGCGGCGCGGTGCTGACCCTGTTCCTCGGCTGGAAAGATTCCGCGCTGGTCGGCAAGGGCAGTTTTACCGTTGATGAGGTTGAGCACCGGGGCGCGCCTGATACCGTGACCATCCGCGCCCGCAGCGCTGATTTTCGCGGGACGCTGAATTCCCGGCGTGAAGAGTCCTGGCACGACAAAACCCTCGGCGATATCGTGGCGGTGATCGCCACGCGCAACAATCTGACGGCGAGTGTCACCCCGGCGCTGGCCGGGATTCATATCCCGCATATCGACCAGACGCAGGAATCCGACGCTAAATTTCTGACACGGCTGGCTGACCGGAACGGCGGCGAGGTGTCGGTCAAGGCGGGGAAATTGCTGTTTCTCAGAGCCGGGAATGCCACAACCGCCAGCGGCAAGCCCATTCCGCAGGTGACGATCACCCGCAGCGACGGCGACCGGCACCAGTTTGCGATTGCCGACCGGGGCGCTTACACCGGCGTTACGGCGCAGTGGCTTCACACCAAAGACCCGAAGCCGAAAAAGGTGAAGGTGAAGCGCAAGCCCAAAGAGCAGCATTTACGCGCACTACAGCACCCGAAAGCCAAAGCCAAAAAGAAGGAAACCAAAGTACCGGAAGCCCGCGAGGGCGAATATCTGGCCGGTGAGGCGGATAACGTCTTTGCGCTTACAACGGTGTATGCCACAAAAGCCCAGGCCATGCGGGCGGCGCAAGCGAAGTGGGACAAGCTACAGCGTGGGGTGGCGGAGTTCTCGATAAGTCTGGCTGTCGGACGCGCTGATCTCTACCCGGAAACGCCGGTAAAAGTCTCAGGGTTTAAGAGCATTATCGATGACCAGGCATGGATTGTTACCAAAGTGACTCACACGTTAAACAACAGCGGTTATACGACGGGGGTAGAGCTTGAGGTGAAACTATCTGATGTAGATTACGAATCAGAAAGTGATGCTGATTCTGAGAACGACAACCCGTTATAACAAGTGATACTTAAAGGTGAATGTACACAACCTCGATTGAGGTAAAGGCTGAATGTTATTCACAAATAGTGAATCGAAGGGTATGATTGATTCATGAAAAGTGAATGGTGAGGTGTTTATGTTCCATTGTCCACAATGCAAGCATGCGGCGCACGCGCGTACTAGCCGTTATCTAAGTGAGAACACAAAAGAAAGGTATCATCAGTGCACGAATATTAATTGCAGTTGCACCTTCGTTACGATGGAATCGATAGAGCGTTATATAGTGACGCCTGGGAAAATTAATCCGGCACCACCGCACCCAACCCAGACCGGACAACGCCAATTATGGATGTGAAGTGACCCGCCTTGAGCGGGTTTTTTTATTCCAGGCCATCGCCACAGCAAAAATCCACCGCCATTTTATCGCCACTTGAAAATATGGAAACAAAAAAGCCACCGATAAAGGTGGCTTAAATGTAAGATTTATAAGGGGAAATCTGGTGGCCCCTGTTGGGTTTGAACCAACGACCAAGCGATTATGAGTCGCCTGCTCTAACCACTGAGCTAAGGGGCCACAGCGGGGGATTATAAAGTAACTTACCCCTGCAATCCAGCATGAATATCCTGGCTGATGTTTTTATAAACAGCGGATTTTCAATCCCTTATACTGGTGTTTATGACAATTGACCAGGAATAACTATGATCAACGATATTCTGGCTCCCGGCCTGCGGGTGGTGTTTTGCGGTATCAACCCGGGCAAATCTTCCGCGCATACCGGTCTTCCACTTTGCGCATCCGGGCAACCGCTTCTGGAAGGTGATCCATCAGGCCGGCTTTACCGACAGGCTGCTGCGACCGGAAGAGGAGATGCATCTGCTGGATACGCGCTGCGGCATCACCATGCTGGTGGAGCGCCCGACGGTGCAGGCCAGCGAGGTGGCGCTGCATGAGCTGCGCAGCGGCGGCAGAGAGCTGGTTAAGAAGATCGAAGAGTATCAGCCTGCCGCGCTGGCGATCCTCGGCAAACAGGCCTTCGAGCAGGCATTCAGCGTCAGAGGTACTAACTGGGGCAAGCAGACAATGAGCATTGGCGTGACGCAAATTTGGGTGCTGCCCAATCCCAGCGGGTTAAATCGCGCGACGCTGGATAAGCTGGTAGCCGCTTACCGCGAACTGGATGATGCGCTGGTGACAAGAGGGCTGTAGTGCGGCGGAAATAAAAAAGGCTCCCGTGGGAGCCTTTCGTTATAACGATGCGATAA
>JBCNNT010000015.1:0-644758 GCA_039594245.1 Enterobacter sp. | reverse complement strand
GGCGAAATAAGGCAGCCAACATTTAAAGCGAGGGCGTACTTATATTTTTGCCGCTGGCCCTCATCGCGGCTGCCGGGGGCTTCCCGATCGATATAATCGGCACTTAAGCCGTTTAAATCCTCCCCTTCCCCCCCCCCCCCCATTTTTTTATATACACCCCCACAATTCCTTCCCCTCCTCCCTTATACAACGCGAATGATTTTGTCTTTCACTTATTTTCTTGCCAGTTCCTGGTTAATCTGCCAGAGCTCCCGGCGTTCTTCGCTGCTTAAACCGTGCGTGCGCTCGCGAGCTATCAACTCTTCCTGGCGCAGCTCAAGCATCGAATCAAACATATGGTTGAGCGAGTCGGTGAACGTTTCTTCTGCAATGTCCTTATCTGCTATATCGTCCCACATCGACAATTTTTCAAGGGTAGCGGCCTCTTTGGTGCCGCGATAATGCTCCAGCAGTTGTCCGGTGGTCAGGCCTGGCTGAGACAAACACGTGTTGACCAGTTCTGAAAATAAGCCAAGCCCGGGCAATTTTTCCTGGATCTGATCCAGCCCTTCCAGCGACGGCACCTGCTGATGCCAGCTCCGGGTTTTGGACCAGTAACCCTATCAGTATACGCATGGTTGTGCGTTTTAGCTGAGGCGCGGGGCGAACGGGGCGTTCGCTTTTCAGCCTGTTTAGGCATTAAACGTTCAAGCTGGCTGTCATCCAGAATGCCGAGCTTGTTGCCTAGCTCCTGACGCAGATAGATGCGCAGCGTTTCGCCGGGCACCTGACTGATTAACGGCAGCGCCAGCGTGCTGAGCTGCGCGCGCCCGTCCGGGGTACTCAAATCCACCTGCGGCATCAGGCTGTTAAACAAAAACGTGGAGAGCGGCTGAGCCTGCTCCATCCGCGCTTCGAACGCCGCTTTGCCCTCTTTACGCACCAGCGTATCCGGGTCTTCACCGTCGGGCAGGAACATAAAGCGCAGCTGACGCCCGTCGGTCATATAGGGTAGCGCGGTTTCCAGCGCACGCCAGGCGGCGTCGCGTCCGGCGCGGTCACCGTCGTAACAACAGATGACGTTGTTGGTCACGCGGAACAGCAGCTGGATGTGATCCGCCGTGGTGGAGGTTCCCAGCGACGCAACCGCATAGTTGATGCCGTACTGCGCCAGCGCCACCACGTCCATATAGCCTTCGACGACCAGCAGACGCGGAGGTTCAGCGTTATCCTGCTGCGCCTCATAAAGGCCGTACAGCTGGCGGCCTTTATGGAAAATATCGGTTTCCGGGGAGTTGAGGTACTTCGGCAGGGCATCACCCAGCACGCGCCCACCAAAACCAATCACCCGGCCACGCTTGTCGCGGATGGGGAACATCACCCGTTCGCGGAAGCGGTCGTAGCTTCGCCCCTGGTCGTTGGTGACCAGCATGCCTGCATCGATCAGAGATTTGCGATCTTCGCTATTGCCGCCAAAACGCTTTAACACGTTGTCCCAGCCGGGCGGGGCGTAACCAATAGCGAAACGCGCAATGACATCGTCGCTCAGTCCGCGCTTGTTCAGATACTGACGCGCAGGCTCAGCCGCAGAGTGCTTAAGAGACTGTTGATAAAACGAATTCAGGCCATCCATCAGTTGATACAGCGTTTGCCGTTGATGGCGCTCGATCTGGCTTGGCCCGCTGCCTGCTTCATACGGCACTTCAAGGTTGTGCATGGCCGCCAGCTCTTCGACGGTTTCAACGAACTCGAGCTTGTCGTAGTTCATTAAAAAATCGACGGCATTACCGTGCGCACCACAGCCAAAGCAGTGGTAAAACTGCTTTTCACCGTTTACGGTGAAGGAAGGGGTTTTTTCGTTATGGAACGGACAGCACGCGTGGTAGTTCTTGCCCTGCTTTTTCAGCTTTACCCGCGCGTCGATGAGATCGACGATGTCGGTGCGGGCCAGCAGGTCATTGATAAAAACGCGTGGGATTCGTCCAGCCATATGCCCCTTGATCTTTTATAGCCCCGCCGGCCGCAGGGGCACAAATCACGCGGTTAAGCGACTTATAAACGAAAACAAGCCGCGCATTCCTTTCGGAAGCACGGCCTTACAACTACTACTCGGTCTAAATCTGAGAGCGGTGCGGCTCTCCAGAGATTAGTACAGACGAGTACGGCGTGCGTTTTCGCGAGCCAGTTTCTTCGCGTGACGTTTCACAGCGGAAGCTTTAGCGCGTTTACGTTCGGTCGTTGGTTTTTCATAAAACTCACGACGACGAACTTCAGCCAGAACACCTGCTTTCTCGCAGGAACGTTTGAAGCGACGCAGAGCTACGTCGAACGGCTCGTTTTCACGTACTTTAATTACCGGCATGTACCTCTCACCTTTAATAAATTCGGTTTGCCGCTGGCATCCACGCCAGCTTATTTCAAAATGGTGCGGAATTTTACTGCAAATGCTGCTGCTTTGTAAAGCACCGATGCGCTTTTTGAAAGGGACTTTTGTAAGGGTGAGGAGTATACACGAACCTTCATCCTGGGGCGAACAAAGTTTTACATCAACCGGCCCAGGCCCTACACTGCGCGGTATTGCAAAGAGGTAAAACAAATCATGCGCGTACTGGGTATTGAAACATCCTGCGATGAAACCGGCATCGCCATTTACGACGACGAAAAAGGGCTTTTGGCCAACCAACTGTATAGTCAGGTGAAATTGCACGCTGACTACGGCGGCGTGGTGCCGGAACTGGCCTCTCGCGACCACGTGCGTAAAACGGTGCCGCTGATTCAGGCGGCGCTGAAAGAGGCCGGGCTGACCCGGCAAAAGATATTGATGCCGTGGCCTACACCGCCGGGCCGGGCCTGGTCGGCGCGCTGCTGGTTGGCGCGACCGTTGGCCGTTCGCTGGCCTTCGCCTGGGACGTGCCGGCCATCCCGGTTCACCATATGGAAGGGCACCTGCTGGCGCCGATGCTGGAAGAGAACCCTCCGGCTAAATTCCCGTTTGTGGCGCTGCTGGTTTCCGGCGGCCATACGCAGCTGATCAGCGTCACCGGCATTGGTAAGTACGAACTGCTGGGCGAGTCGATCGACGATGCCGCCGGTGAAGCGTTCGATAAAACCGCCAAGCTGCTGGGGCTGGATTACCCCGGCGGGCCGATGCTGTCGAAAATGGCGTCGCAGGGCACGGAAGGGCGCTTTGTCTTCCCGCGGCCGATGACCGATCGTCCGGGGCTGGACTTCAGCTTCTCCGGGCTGAAAACCTTCGCGGCCAACACCATTCGCAATAACGGCGACGACGAGCAGACCCGCGCCGATATCGCCCGCGCGTTTGAAGATGCGGTGGTGGATACGCTGATGATCAAGTGCAAACGCGCGCTGGATCAGACCGGTTTTAAGCGTCTGGTGATGGCGGGCGGCGTGAGCGCCAACCGCACGCTGCGCGCGAAGCTGGCGGAGATGATGCAAAAGCGTCGCGGGGAAGTGTTCTATGCGCGTCCGGAATTCTGCACCGATAACGGGGCGATGATCGCCTACGCCGGGATGGTGCGCCTGAAAGCAGGCGCAATGACGTCGGACCTGAGCGTGTCGGTGCGTCCGCGCTGGCCGCTGGCGGAACTGCCTGCGGCGTAAACTGCAACAGCCCGGTTGCTGAGATGCCGCCGGGCTTACTCTTCTTTTTCTTCTTCAGCTTCGTCCAGATTTTGGTTTCCTGACGGCGCCACAGGCGCTGAATATTGTCGTGATGACGCAGCAGGATCAGGCAGGAGAGCATCGACACCGGGAAGGTGAACTGCGGTTTGAACCACCAGACGTAGAACGGCGCGATCAGCGCGCTGACGATGGCGCCCAGCGACGAGTAGCCGCTCAGCAGCATGGTCAGAAGCCAGGTCCCGGCCATCACGCCGGTTAGATCCCAGCCGATAGGCGCAATGGCACCAAAGGCCGTCGCCACGCCTTTACCGCCTTTAAAACCGAAGAATACGGGCCAGATGTGGCCGACACAGGCGGCGATCGCAATGAGCCCCAGCCAGAACGGCGTGACGCCCAGCGCATACGCGCCCCAGACGGGCAGCATTCCTTTCAGAACATCGAAAATCAAAACCGCTACGGCTGCTCCCTTGCCGCCAATGCGTAGTACGTTGGTCGCTCCCGGATTCCCGGAACCACTTTCACGCGGGTCAGGTAACCCGGCGATGCGGCAGACCAGAATGGCGCTGGAGATTGAGCCGCAAAGATACGCGAGGAGGATCATTCCAGGCGCGATTGCACTCATAACGCTGTTCCGTTTTGAAAAAGTCGTTTTATTCTCAGCATCTGTGGATAATACGCATAATTCGCCGGAAGTGGTATCCGGTTTATGCGCAAAAACGCCAGACCGCAGGGTCGGGCGGCAGGGGCGCGGGTGGAATGTGATGGATATTGTATTTATAGAGCAACTTTCGGTAATCACCACTATTGGTGTTTACGACTGGGAACAGACCATCGAGCAGAAGCTGGTGTTCGATATCGAAATGGGCTGGGATAACCGCCAGGCGGCAAAAAGTGATGACGTGAATGACTGTCTGAGCTATGCCGATATCAGTGAAACGGTCATCGCCCACGTGGAAGGGCAACGTTTTGCGCTGGTCGAACGGGTGGCGGAAGAAGTCGCAGAACTGCTGCTGAAAAAATTCAACTCACCGTGGGTGCGCATCAAGCTGAGCAAACCGGGCGCGGTGGCGCGCGCCGCCAACGTTGGCGTCATCATTGAGCGTGGCACAAATCTGAAAGGCAAGTATTTAACGTCATAATAGCTAAACCAAGCGCTAGTATTCAGGTCATAGATGATGGCCATTCACGGCTACTCCTTGGGGCGACCGTTTTTTTATATCTTTTTAGGGGTTTATAGATGAGCGATATGCACTCGCTGCTGGTGGCGGCAATACTGGGTGTGGTCGAAGGATTGACGGAGTTTTTGCCGGTTTCCAGTACCGGCCATATGATTATCGTTGGCCATCTGCTGGGCTTTGAAGGCGATACCGCCAAAACGTTCGAAGTGGTGATCCAGCTGGGGTCGATTCTGGCGGTGGTCGTGATGTTCTGGCGCCGTCTGTTTGGCCTGATCGGCATCCATTTCGGCCGTCCGCCGCAGCACGAAGGGACCGGTAAAGGCCGCCTGTCGCTGATCCATATTCTGCTCGGGATGATCCCGGCGGTGGTGCTGGGGCTGGTTTTCCACGACGCCATCAAATCGCTGTTTAACCCGATTAACGTGATGTACGCGCTGGTGGTGGGCGGCTTCCTGCTGATCGCCGCGGAAGTGCTGAAGCCGAAAACGCCGCGCGCGGAGGGGCTGGACGATATGACGTATCGTCAGGCGTTTATCATTGGCTGCTTCCAGTGTCTGGCGCTGTGGCCGGGCTTCTCCCGTTCAGGCGCCACCATCTCCGGCGGGATGCTGATGGGCGTAAGCCGCTACGCCGCGTCAGAGTTCTCTTTCCTGCTGGCGGTGCCGATGATGATGGGCGCCACCGCACTGGACCTCTATAAGAGCATCGGCTTCCTCACCACGGGCGACATTCCGATGTTTGCCGTGGGCTTCATCACCGCGTTTATCGTGGCGCTGATTGCCATCAAAACCTTCCTGCAGCTGATTAAACGTATCTCGTTCATTCCGTTCGCGATCTACCGCTTTATCGTGGCCGCTGCGGTGTACGTGGTCTTCTTCTAAGGCTCGCGCCCTCAGTCTTCGGGCTGAGGGCAACGCTGCGCTTTCCAGTCCGCCAGCGCGGCTGAATTCGCCGGCGCGTGAGCTCTTCGCGAATTTCCGGTCCTTTGAATCCCGCTTCGACGACGTCCTTCGTCGGCACCGCTTTCGCTACCTCCCAGGCTTTACGCAGTAAACGTCCCTGCGGGTAGTCGCACGCTTCAAACCCGGTACGCCCGCGCACGTCAGCTTCGCTGGTCAGCGCGATTTGCTCCACGCGCTGGGGTTTGCGCCAGGCGTCGATGTTATCGAACAGCTTAACGATGGTGGCCGGCTTCAGGATGGGGAAGGTGTGGATCAGATCGTGGAACTCGGCCACCAGTTTCGCCAGATCGCGGATCTCGTTCGGCACGCGCAGACGCTGGCACAGCCCTTCGACCAGCTTCACGCCCGCCGGGCCGTGCCCGTGATGGCGCGGCCAGAGCTCTTTTGGCGTCAGCGCTTTGCCCAGATCGTGGCACAGGGTGGCGAAACGCACGTCCACGTCCGGGCTGAGCATGGCCGCCATGGTCAGGGTCATCAGCGTGTGCACGCCGGTATCGATTTCCGGGTGCCACTTCGCCGGAGCCGGCACGCCAAACAGCGCGTCTATTTCCGGGAACAGCACCTTCAGCGCGCCGCAGTCGCGCAGGACCTGGAAAAAGACCTGCGGGTTACGCGTGGTGAGCGCATTCTCCGTCTCTTTCCAGACGCGCTCTGGGGTCAGGTGTGCCAGTTCGCCCGCCTCGGTCATGGCGGTCATCAGCGCCATTGTCTCATCGGCAATACGGAAGCTGAGATGGGCGTAACGCGCGGCAAAGCGCGCCACGCGCAGCACGCGGAGCGGATCTTCAGAAAACGCCGGGGAGACGTGGCGTAAAAGACGGTTGCGCAGATCGTCCTGACCGCCATAAGCGTCAACGATCTGCCCGTGCTCGTCCTGCGCCAGCGCGTTGATGGTCAGATCGCGGCGCAGGAGATCTTCCTCCAGCGTGACGTCCGGCGCGGCATAGCAGGTAAAGCCGGTATAGCCCGAGCCGGATTTCCGCTCGGTACGCGCCAGGGCATACTCTTCGCGGCTTTTCGGGTGGAGGAACACGGGGAAATCGCGGCCTACCTGCTGGTAGCCCGCGTCGAGCATCTCTTCCGGCGTGGCGCCCACCACCACCCAGTCTTTATCTTTGACCGGCAGACCTAACAACGCATCACGAACCGCACCACCGACCAGATAACTCTTCACGCCCGACTCTCCCGTTTTCTCTTTTCCAGAATGATACGTAAGTCTGGCAGAGAAGACGAATTAGTTCATCCAGCGATCTTTACGCTTGCGGCTTGGGATCAGGTGCGGCAACACCAGACCCAGCACCAGACCCACGCCCAGCACGCCGCCGCCATACATAAACCACTGCATGATGATGGTGCGCTGTTTGTCGTCGAGCTGCAGGTTGGCGGCATTCACTTTCTTCTGCGCGACAATCAGCTCGTTTTTCAGCTTCTGGTTCTCTTCTTTCAGGCCGTTAATCACACCGTCGCTCTGCGCCACTTTCTGCTGCATTTCAGCGGTGCGCTGGTTCCAGGTGCCGTCGATGTTGTTCAGCTTGTCGGTCAGGGTTTTCACCTGGTTTTCCAGATCCGGCACGCGGGTGCGCAGGCTTGGCACGATGCTCAGCTCTTTCAGCGGGATCCAGGAGGTACGGCCGGTACTGTCGCGAACCTGACCGTAGTTGGTGTCCGCGTTGGTCTGTAACAGGGTGACTTCCTCGCCGGCATTGACCGTGCCCACGAGGCGATAATTATCTCCGGGGCCACTGCGTACCCAGGTGTTCAGTTCGTCAGAAACGTAACGCTTCTCTTCAGCGTGCATCCCAACGGAGCAGCACTAAAAGCAAGCAGGGTAAATCCAATCAGGCGTAATTTAAGCATCATTAGTCGTTATTTTCATAAATAGTGAATGGGAAATAGTGGCAACAGTGTCTCTACGCAAAGCATTCGTCAGCAATCAGAATCATCTGTGTCACGACTCTTATACGAACATTTACGCCCGACAAATTGCTCATTGCATGGCAATTTGGCGCAAAATACTATGTACTGACAAACAAATGGCGAGGAAGTTCGCCCTCATTGACGCGTCTGTGACGCACGCAAAAGTACAAGGCTATGGCTCAGGAAATCGAATTAAAGTTTATCGTCGAAAAAGACAGCGTTGACGCACTCCGCCAGCATCTGCATACGCTTTCCGGCGAACACCATGCACCGGTACAACTGCTTAATATCTATTACGAAACGCCGGACAACTGGCTGCGCCGCCACGATATGGGGCTGCGCATCCGTGGCGCGAGCGGGCGCTACGAGATGACGATGAAAATTGCCGGCCGCGTGGTCGGCGGGTTACATCAGCGTCCGGAATACAATATCGACATCAGCCAGCCCGAAGCTTGAGCTGGCGCGCTTCCCGGCCGAAGTCTGGCCCGAAGGCGAGCTGCCTGCCGATTTACAAGCGCGTACGCGTCGCCGCTGTTCAGCACCGATTTCTGGCGCGAGAAATGGCTGGTGACGGAAGGTAAAAGCCGCATCGAAATCGCCCTCGATCTCGGTGAGGTGAAGGCGGGGGAGTTCCAGGAACCCATTTGCGAACTGGAGCTTGAGCTGCTGGAAGGGGATGCGAATGACGTGCTGAAGCTGGCGCGCAGGCTGGTGAGCCAGTCCGGACTGCGTCAGGGAAGCCTGAGTAAAGCCGCGCGGGGTTACCATCTGGCGGCCGGAAATGCGCCGCGCGTCCTGAAAGAGACGACCATTTTGCACGTTGCGCCGAAAGCCAGCGTTGAGCAGGGGCTGGAAGCCGCGCTGGAGCTGGCGCTTTCGCAGTGGCAGTACCACGAAGAGCTGTGGGTGCGAAATGTGAAAAACGCCAAATCTCACGTTCTCGCGGCGATTGCCCTGGTGCGCCATACCCTGGCGCTGTTCGGCGGTATCGTTCCTCGCAAAGCGAGCGCTCACTTACGTGATCTGCTGACGCAAACCGAAACGCTGATGTCTCTCGGACGTCTCGGCGCAAACGGCGATTTACAGCCCGCAAGCCGCTTCGGCAAAACTGGCGCTGACCGAGTTTCTGGTCACGCGCGGCTGGCGCGCCTTCCTGGATGCGAAAGCCGAGGCCAAAATCGCGGAAAACTTTAAGCGTTTCGCGGACATTCATCTTTCCCGCCATGCCGCTGAACTGAAGAGCACCTTTGCGTATCCGCTCGGCGATAAATATGGCGATCAGCTTCCCCGTCTTTCGCGCAACATCGACAGCATGCTGCTGCTTTCCGGTGCCTACGACGCGCGACAGGCGCAGGCGTGGCTGGAGAACTGGCAGGGGCTGAAGCATGCCATCGAAACCCGCCAGCATATTGAGATTGAGCATTTCCGTAACGAGGCCATTTCGCAGGAGCCGTTCTGGCTGCACAGCGGAAAACGTTAACTCTGGCAAGGAACCCCTAAAATGCCGCTTTCTTCACCGTTACAGCAGCAGTGGCAGACCGTTTGCGAACGTCTGCCTGAGTCATTACTGGCGTCATCGTTAAGCGAGCAGGCGAAAAGCGTGCTCGCCTTCAGTGATTTTGTGCAGGAAAGCATCGCCGTCTACCCGGACTGGCTGGCGGAGCTTGAGAACGCACCGCCGCAGGCGGACGAGTGGCGGTACTATGCCGGCTGGCTGCAGGCCGCGCTTGAAGACGTCGCGGATGAGGCGACGCTGATGCGCGTCCTGCGTCAGTTCCGCCGTCGTGTGATGGTGCGCATTGCCTGGGCGCAGGCGCTAGAGCTGGTGAGTGAAGAGAGTACGCTGCAGCAGTTAAGCGAGCTGGCGCAGACGTTGATTGTCGCCGCGCGCGACTGGCTCTACGCCGCCTGCTGTAAAGAGTGGGGCACGCCGTGCAGCGAGGAAGGGGTTCCTCAGCCGCTGTTGATTCTGGGGATGGGCAAGCTGGGCGGTTGCGAGCTGAACTTTTCCTCCGATATCGACCTGATTTTCGCCTGGCCTGAGAACGGCTCCACGCGCGGCGGCCGTCGCGAGCTGGACAACGCCCAGTTCTTTACCCGTCTCGGTCAGCGTCTGATTAAGGCGCTGGATCAGCCGACGCAGGATGGTTTTGTCTACCGCGTGGACATGCGCCTGCGTCCGTTCGGCGATAGCGGGCCGCTGGTGTTGAGCTTTGCCGCGCTGGAGGACTACTACCAGGAGCAGGGGCGCGACTGGGAGCGTTATGCGATGGTCAAAGCGCGGATCATGGGCGACAGCGATGACGCCTACGCCAACGAACTGCGTGCCATGCTGCGCCCGTTCGTGTTCCGTCGCTATATCGACTTCAGCGTCATCCAGTCCCTGCGCAATATGAAAGGGATGATTGCCCGTGAGGTTCGCCGTCGTGGGCTGAAGGACAACATCAAGCTTGGCGCGGGTGGTATTCGCGAAATCGAATTTATCGTCCAGGTCTTCCAGCTGATTCGCGGCGGGCGTGAGCCGTCGCTGCAATCCCGCTCGCTGCTGCCGACGCTGAGCGCCATCGAGCAGCTGCACCTGCTGCCGGACGGCGACGCGCAAACCCTGCGCGAGGCCTATCTGTTCCTGCGTCGTCTGGAAAACCTGCTGCAAAGCATCAACGACGAACAGACCCAGACCCTGCCGGGGGATGACCTTAACCGGGCGCGTCTGGCCTGGGGGATGCGCGTGGATGACTGGTCAACGCTGACCGAACGGCTGGATGCCCATATGGCAGGCGTGCGCCGCATCTTTAACGAGCTGATCGGTGATGACGAAAGCGAATCGCAGGACGATGCGCTTTCCGAGCACTGGCGCGAGCTGTGGCAGGACGCGCTCCAGGAAGATGACACCACGCCGGTGCTGACGCATCTTACCGACGACGCGCGCCACCGCGTGGTGGCGCTGATTGCCGATTTCCGTCTTGAGCTGAACAAGCGCGCCATCGGCCCGCGCGGCCGTCAGGTGCTGGATCACCTGATGCCGCACCTGCTGAGCGAGGTCTGCTCGCGGGAGGACGCGCCGGTGCCGCTGTCGCGCATGATGCCGCTGCTGAGCGGGATCATCACGCGTACCACCTACCTTGAACTTCTGAGCGAGTTTCCGGGCGCACTGAAGCACCTGATTACGCTCTGCGCCGCCTCGCCGATGGTGGCCAACAAGCTGGCGCGCTACCCGCTGCTGCTGGATGAACTGCTCGATCCGAATACGCTGTATCAGCCCACGGCGACGGATGCCTACCGGGACGAGCTGCGTCAGTATCTGCTGCGCGTGCCGGAAGAGGACGAAGAGCAACAGCTGGAGGCGCTGCGTCAGTTTAAGCAGGCGCAGATGCTGCGCGTGGCGGCGGCGGATATCGCCGGAACGCTGCCGGTGATGAAAGTGAGCGATCACTTAACCTGGCTCGCGGAGGCGATCATCGACGCGGTAGTGCAGCAGGCGTGGGTGCAGATGGTGGCCCGCTACGGCCAGCCGAAGCACCTTGCTGATCGTGAGGGTCGAGGCTTTGCCGTGGTCGGTTACGGCAAGCTCGGCGGCTGGGAGCTGGGATACAGCTCCGATCTGGATTTAATCTTCCTGCACGACTGCCCGGTTGACGTGATGACCGACGGCGAGCGCGAGATTGACGGGCGTCAGTTCTACCTGCGCCTGGCGCAGCGCATCATGCACCTGTTCAGCACCCGCACCTCGTCGGGCATTTTGTATGAAGTCGATGCGCGCCTGCGTCCGTCCGGCGCGGCGGGCATGCTGGTCACCTCAACGGAATCCTTCGCCGATTACCAGAAGAATGAAGCCTGGACGTGGGAGCATCAGGCGCTGGTGCGCGCCCGCGTAGTGTATGGCGATCCGCAACTCAAAACGCAGTTCGATGCCATTCGTAAGGACGTCATGACCACCCCGCGCGAGGGCAGTACGCTGCAGACCGAAGTGCGCGAGATGCGCGAGAAAATGCGCGCGCACCTGGGTAATAAACACCGCGATCGCTTTGATATCAAAGCCGACGAGGGCGGGATTACCGATATTGAGTTCATTACCCAGTATCTGGTGCTGCTCCACGCGCACGACAAGCCGAAGCTGACCCGCTGGTCCGATAACGTGCGCATTCTGGAACTGCTGGCGCAAAACGACATCATGGACGAGCAGGAGGCGCAGGCCTTAACCCGCGCCTACACGACGCTTCGCGACGAGCTTCATCACCTGGCGCTGCAGGAGCAGCCGGGGCACGTGGCGCTGGACTGTTTTGTCGCAGAACGCGCTCAGGTAACGGCCAGCTGGCAGAAGTGGCTGGTGGAACCGTGCGTAACAAATCAAGTGTGATATTATCGCGCGCAAATTGTGAATCTTTCTGGAGTCAGGAATGAAAGTAACACTGCCAGAGTTTGAACGTGCTGGAGTAATGGTTGTTGGGGATGTGATGCTGGATCGCTACTGGTATGGACCGACCAGCCGCATCTCTCCGGAAGCACCGGTACCGGTGGTTAAGGTAGACACCATTGAAGAGCGTCCCGGCGGCGCGGCAAACGTGGCGATGAACATAGCCTCTCTGGGCGCGCACTCGCGTCTGGTTGGCCTGACCGGTATCGACGATGCGGCGCGCGCGCTGAGCAAGTCGCTGGCGGACGTGAACGTGAAGTGCGACTTCGTTTCGGTTCCGACCCACCCAACCATCACCAAGCTGCGCGTGCTGTCACGCAACCAGCAGCTGATCCGCCTCGACTTTGAAGAAGGGTTCGAAGGCGTTGATCCCGAGCCGCTGCACGAGCGTATTAACCAGGCGCTGGGCAATATCGGCGCGCTGGTGCTGTCCGACTACGCGAAAGGCGCGCTGGCCAGCGTGCAGACGATGATCCAGCTGGCGCGTAAGGCCAGCGTACCGGTGCTGATCGACCCGAAAGGCACCGACTTTGAGCGCTATCGCGGCGCAACCCTGCTGACGCCAAACCTCTCCGAGTTTGAAGCGGTGGCGGGCAAATGCAAAACCGAGGAAGAGCTGGTTGAGCGCGGCATGAAGATCATTGCTGACTTCGAGCTCTCTGCGCTGCTGGTGACCCGCTCCGAGCAGGGGATGACGCTGCTGCAGCCGGGCAAAGCGCCGCTGCATATGCCAACCCAGGCGCAGGAAGTGTACGACGTGACCGGTGCCGGTGATACGGTGATCGGCGTGCTGGCGGCGACGCTGGCCGCGGGTAACTCGCTGGAAGAGGCCTGCTACTTCGCCAACGCCGCGGCGGGCGTGGTGGTCGGTAAACTCGGTACCTCAACCGTGTCGCCAATCGAGCTGGAAAACGCGGTGCGCGGCCGTGCTGAAACCGGTTTCGGCGTGATGACCGAAGACGAGCTGAAAGTGGCCGTCGCCGCCGCGCGCAAGCGCGGTGAAAAAGTGGTGATGACCAACGGCGTGTTCGACATTCTGCACGCGGGCCATGTCTCTTATCTGGCGAATGCGCGCAAGCTGGGCGATCGCCTGATTGTGGCGGTGAACAGCGATGCGTCGACCAAACGCCTGAAAGGCGAAACGCGTCCGGTGAACCCGCTGGAGCAGCGCATGATCGTGCTGGGCGCGCTGGAAGCGGTGGACTGGGTGGTGTCGTTTGAAGAAGATACGCCGCAGCGCCTGATTGCCGGTATTCTGCCGGACCTGCTGGTGAAAGGCGGGGATTACAAACCGGAAGAAATCGCGGGCAGCGAAGAGGTCTGGGCCAACGGCGGCGAGGTGATGGTGCTCAACTTTGAGGACGGGTGTTCAACCACCAACATCATCAAGAAGATCCAGAAAGACAGGGCGATTAAACCTGTTATCGGGCCTGCATAATGAGCAGGCACCGGACCTAAGCGCTCAGTAGCCGCCACCGGGCACAACAGGCCGCACTTACTCCTGGTCGTCCACCGGTGGAATAGCCGGTGCCGGCTTCACTTCTTCCGGCGCATTGCGGTTTTCCAGCTCGGTCAGACGCTGTTCCAGCAGCGCCAGCTTCTCGCGGGTGCGCAGCAGAACCTGGGTCTGCACGTCAAACTCTTCGCGGCTGACTAGATCAAGGCGAACCAACTGCGCCTGCAGCGTCTGGCGGATTTTCTTCTCAACGTCATCACCAAATTCACGAATGCCTTTCGGCATGGATTCATGAACCTGACGCGCAATCTGCTCAATTTTCTTCGGGTCAATCATTGTCGTTTCCCTTGATGGAAAGGTGTCAGTGTCCATTGTAGCGCGTCATGCCCGGGTTAAACAAGAATTGTTTGATGCTTATGCATTGCCCAGGATAATCAATAGCGTTATAGTTATCTCGCTTATTCTCAGGGCGGGGCGAAATTCCCCACCGGCGGTAAATCAGCTTGATGCTGAAAGCCCGCGAGCGCTTTGGGCTAACGCTTAAAGGTCAGCAGATCCGGTGTAATTCCGGGGCCGACGGTTAAAGTCCGGATGGGAGAGAGTAACGATTCAGTCGGGCATGGGCCCGCTCACGTTATCTTTTTGCCGCATATACGGCGCTCCTAAGACTGCCCTGATTCTGGTAACCATAATGTTAATGAGGTTTTTTACCATGAATCAGACGCTACTTTCCTCTTTTGGCACTTCAACTCAACGTGTTGAACATGCACTGGATGCACTGCGCGAAGGCCGCGGTGTGATGGTGCTTGACGATGAAAACCGTGAAAACGAAGGCGACATGATTTTCGCCGCCGAAAACATGACCGTTGAACAGATGGCGCTGACCATCCGTCACGGCAGCGGCATCGTATGCCTGTGCATTACCGAAGATCGTCGTAAGCAGCTCGAGCTGCCGATGATGGTCGAAAACAACACCAGCGCCTTTGGTACCGGTTTTACCGTGACCATTGAAGCGGCGCATGGCGTGACCACCGGTGTGTCTGCGGCTGACCGTCTGACCACCGTACGTGCCGCGATTGCTGATGGTGCGAAGCCCTCCGATCTGCATCGTCCAGGCCACGTCTTCCCGCTGCGCGCGCAGGCTGGCGGCGTCCTGACCCGCGGCGGCCACACCGAAGCGACCATCGATCTGGTGACGCTGGCGGGCTTCAAACCTGCGGGCGTGCTGTGTGAACTGACCAACGATGATGGCACCATGGCGCGCGCGCCGGAGTGCATCACCTTTGCTAAGCAGCACAACATGCCTGTGGTCACGATTGAAGATCTGGTGGCGTACCGCCAGGCGCACGAGCGCAAAGCCAGCTGAACTTGCGTTAGTGATAAAAAATCCGCGGCCGAAAGCTGCGGATTTTTTTTGCCTGTCCTGCGTCAATGTTTGTCGCATTTATAATATTCACGCATTGAAATTTCGCGGTGCTACTTATAAAGTGGTACCTGCTCTACGGACATAAAAAACAGTTTTAAAGCATTATAATTCATTAAGTTAACGCTATTTTGTCATTGGTTTGTTAACCAATGTTTGCCGGAAATAAGGGAGGCAATATGTTTATCTCATGGTACTGGCTTCTGGCGATTGTCATCGTCGTTTTCGGCTATGTCCACGTACTTAAACGCCATTGCAAAGCCTGCCGCCACGATCGCGAAGCGATCTATAAAGCTTATCAACGGGTGCTCGAAGAGCTGAAGAAAACTCGCCGCGTCGGGCAGGGCGAATAAGACGCGCCTGCCCTCTGCAAGAGTGTCCCGATCCTCAGCCGCTAAATCCCATCGCCTGCAACGCCACAAGGCTTAAGCCCATCACCGACATACCGCACAGCACGCCATAGCTGGGATTGTTGTTGGGATCGATCTCTTTCGCCAGCGGCATCAGTTCATCCACCGACAATGCCACCATAATCCCGGCGACGGTTGCCATAATGGCCGCCATCACCACTGGCGAGAGCAGACTGCCGAGGATCAACCATGCCAGGACGCCGCCGAGGATCTCCGCCAGCCCTGAGATTCCCGCCCAGAATACCGCGCTGCGTTTTGAACCGGTTGCCGCGTAAACCGGCCCGGCAACCGCAAGTCCTTCAGGAATATTGTGCAACGCGACCGCAAAGGCGATACCGAGGCCTAATTCCAGGTCGTTACTGGCGGTGACATAGGTGGCGATGCCTTCCGGGAAGTTATGGAGACTGATACCCATCGTCAGCAAAATGGCGGTACGGCGCAGGCCGCGCGGAAAGGTTCGCTGCGTACCCTGCATTAAATCCTGCGGGTGTGCATGGGGTAACATGCGATCCAGCGCGAAATACCCCAGCAGGCCCACGACAAACATGCCATAGCCGAGCATCGGTGACATATTTTCCGTCGCCAGTGCAGCGGGCAACATCTCCATTAACGAAATCAATAACATGATTCCGGCAGCAAAGCCGAGCGAGAACGCCAGTACGCGGTTTGATGGTTTCTGACCTAACACGCCAAGAATCGCGCCGATAAAGGTCGCTGCGCCAGCCAGGATGGTCAGAATCAACGGTACCGACATGAATTACTCCTTTGTGATAATCATTCTCATTAATGTAAGAGTTTGTTACCTGAAAAGCGAGGCCGGAGCCTTATCTTTACTTGATGCTTACATTCAAAATTACTGAAGATCTTCATCATGGTTATCTGAGTTCTTCGCACCATGAAAAGGCGTAATGTGTCGTTATCAAATTGACACACTCAGTAAGGATATCACCATGTCTGCACCTCGTATGCCAGCACTGTTCCTGGGCCACGGTAGCCCAATGAATGTTCTGGAAGATAACGTTTATACCCGCGCCTGGGGAATGTTAGGCGAGACGCTGCCGCGCCCGAAAGCGATTGTGGTGGTATCCGCCCACTGGTTTACCCGTGGTACTGGCGTTACCGCGATGGAAGCGCCGGAAACTATCCATGATTTCGGTGGTTTCCCGCAAGCGTTGTACGATACTCATTATCCGGCACCGGGTTCGCCGGAACTGGCTCAGCATCTGGTTGATTTACTGGCACCTGTGCCCGTTGTGCTTGATAAGGAAGCCTGGGGCTTTGACCACGGCTCCTGGGGCGTGCTGATTAAAATGTACCCGAATGCCGACATCCCGATGGTGCAACTCAGTATCGACAGTACGAAACCCGCAGCATGGCATTTTGAGATGGGCCGCAAGCTGGCGGCGCTGCGTGATGAGGGCATTATGCTGGTGGCCAGCGGCAACGTGGTGCATAACCTGCGTACCGCGCGCTGGCATGGCGAAAATACGCCGTATCCGTGGGCCACATCGTTCAACGATTATGTGAAAGCGAACCTCACCTGGCAGGGCCCGGTTGAGCAGCATCCGCTGGTAAATTACCTCGATCATGAAGGCGGAGCGTTATCTAACCCAACCCCGGATCACTACCTGCCGCTGCTGTACGTGCTGGGCGCATGGAACGGCACCGAGGCCATTACTATCCCGATAGACGGTATTGAGATGGGTTCGCTGAGTATGCTTTCGGTTCAGGTTGGTTAAAATAAAGGGTGGCTCTGGCAGCCACCCTTTTCATTCTCCTGGATGTGGAAAAATTCGAGGAAGATCGCAAAAAATCACATCTGAAATACGGTTTTTTTGAAAATAAAAAGACCTGTGCTGCAAAAATAAAACGCTGTGCTGAATTTACTCTTTTTTGTGAACATTATCGTCGCAAGAATCCCGCCGAGTGACTACTCTCAAAGAGTCTAATGTCTCAGACAATCCCATAAAAATTATCTGGTGTTGTACCTCGAACCCCTGTTCGTGGTTGCTCTTATTTACCTAAAAAGCAGTAAACCTCTGGAGACACGGAAATATGAATTCAGCGAAAACCTTACTAAAAGTCTGTATTAGTTCCGCTCTGCTGTTTATCTCTCACGCCTCTTTAGCCCAAACTTTTCGTGCAGCCGATGTTCACCCGGCAGATTACCCCAATGTTGTTGCGGTAAAACATATGGGAGAAAAACTCAGTGCAGCTACGGATGGTCGACTGGATATTAAAACCTTTCCTGGCGGTGTGTTAGGCGATGAGAAACAGGTTATTGAACAGGCGCAAATCGGTGCAATAGATATTATTCGCGTGTCGATGACGCCAGTGGCAGCAATATTACCGGAGATCAATGTCTTTACGCTGCCCTATATTTTTCGCGATGAAGATCATATGCATAAAGTGCTCGACGGAATGATTGGCCAGGAGATTGGCAATCGCCTGTCGGAAAGCAGTAAATCGCGGTTGGTTTTCCTTGGCTGGATGGATGCCGGTACGCGTAATTTGATTACCAAAGCGCCAGTCACGAAAGCGGAAGACCTGAAAGGGATGAAAATTCGCGTGCAGGGCAGCCCGATTGCGCTTGATACGCTGAAAGCCATGGGAGCCAACTCGGTCGCCATGGGCGTTAGCGAAGTATTTAGCGGTATGCAAACCGGCGTAATTGATGGCACAGAAAATAACCCTCCAACCTTTGTTGCGCATAACTATTTACCCGTTGTGAAGAATTATACCTGGAGTAAGCACTTTATTATTCCGGAGCTGTTTTTATTTTCTAAAGTTAAATGGGATAAGTTGAAAAAAGAGGATCAGGAATTGATCCTCAAGCTGGCGAAAGAAGCCCAGGACGAACAGCGTGAATTGTGGAAAACCTACAATCAGAAGTCGCTGGAAGCCATGAAAGCGGGCGGCGTGCAATTCCATGATATGGATACCACCGCCTTTTACGAGGCGACACAATCGGTACGCGATAAATACGGCAAAGACCATCAGGATCTGATGACCCGCATTAAAGACGTGCAATAACAGCTACGGGCAGGGGAAGCCTTGCCCCGATAATTATTTTGTCTGTTATATCTTTATTTTCTGCTGCGGGAAAATCGTTATGGCTGAACGCTATTCGTTGTTGATGGATATCCTTTACCGAATATCAATGTGGATCGCCGGAATTGCGCTGCTGATTATGGTGGCGATTATTCCGCTGGGGATCTTTGCGCGCTACGTAATGAACAGCGCTTTATCCTGGCCGGAACCGATCGCCATTATTTGCATGGTGACGTTTACCTTTGTCGGCGCAGCGGTAAGTTACCGCGCGGGTTCACATATCGCCGTCAGTATGGTCACTGACCGCTTAAGCAAACGCGCGCGTAAGATCTGTTTTGTGGTCGCCGACCTGATGCTGATGGCGATTAGCCTCTTTATTTTCTGGTACAGCAGCGCGCTGTGTGCGGAATTATGGGAGCAGCCTGTTGCTGAATTCCCGTTTTTTACCGCCGGTGAAACTTATTTGCCGCTGCCGATCGGCTCAGCAATCACGTTGCTGTTTATTCTCGAAAAGATGTTGTGTGGCGCGCAATATCACCGATCGGTGGTGATGGTGGGCTCGTCGGGTTAATCCGATCATCCAGTAAGGAACGTTTATGGATGCATTTATTCTCGTTTTTACGTTAGCCATTATGTTGGCGGTGGGTGTTCCGGTCGCTTATGCCGTGGGGATCAGCGCGGTACTGGGCGCATGGTATATTGATATTCCGCTGGAAGCAGTGATGATCCAACTGACCAACGGCGTCAATAAATTCTCACTGCTGGCGATCCCTTTCTTTATTCTCGCCGGAGCGATTATGGCCGAGGGCGGTATTGCGCGTCGGCTGGTGAATTTTGCTTATATATTTGTCGGTTTTATTCGCGGCGGCCTGTCGCTGGTGAATATCGTTGCATCGACATTCTTCGGCGCAATTTCCGGATCATCGGTTGCAGATACTGCCTCGATCGGCTCGGTGATGATCCCGGAGATGGACAAAAAAGGGTATCCGCGCGATTTTGCTGCGGCCGTAACTGCCAGCGGATCGGTGCAAGCGATCCTGACGCCGCCCAGTCATAACTCGGTAATCTATTCGCTGGCAACCGGCGGCACAGTCTCGATTGCTGCGCTGTTTATCGCCGGGATCCTGCCGGGATTGCTGCTGAGTTTTACTCTGATGGTGATGTGCGTGGCATTTGCCCACAAACGCGGTTATCCGAAGGGAGAGCGCATACCGTTTCGCCAGGCGTTAAAGATTTTTGTTGATACGTTATGGGGGCTGATGACGGTAGTGATCATCATGGGTGGCATTCTCTCGGGGATCTTTACCGCCACGGAGTCAGCGGCAATTGCCTGCCTGTGGGCTTTCTTCGTCACTATGTTTATTTACCGCGATTACAAATGGTCGGAGTTACCGAAGCTGATGTATCGCACCGTAAAAACGGTGAGCATTGTGATGATCCTGATTGGTTTTGCCGCTGCATTCGGCGCGATCATGACCTACATGCAGCTTCCTGCCCGCATCACCGAAGCGTTCACCAGCATCTCAGATAACAAGTACGTTATTCTGATGTGCATCAATATCATGCTGTTACTGATTGGCACGCTGATGGATATGGCACCGCTGATCCTGATCCTCACGCCGGTGTTGCTGCCGGTGACAAATGCGCTGGGGATCGATCCGGTGCACTTCGGCATGATTATGCTGGTCAACCTCGGCATTGGGTTGATTACGCCGCCGGTGGGATCGGTATTGTTTGTCGCCAGCGCGGTGAGTAAACAGAAGATCGAGCAGGTGGTGAAAGCGATGCTGCCGTTCTATGCGATCCTGTTCTTCGTGCTGATGCTGGTGACTTATATTCCGGCGATCTCGCTGTTTCTGCCGAAACTGTTTGGCGTACTTTAGGGATGTCGACTGGGCCTGTAAAAACAAACCCGGCGCGTTTGGCCGGGTTGTTATTGTCACCACGTAGATACTCTTTTACGTTATTCGGTAAAGATATGCGGATAGAACCGTGACAGATCCTGCGTGATCAGCGCGCGATCTTCGCGAATGCCAATTCCGGCGGGCTGATCGTTGATCAGCCAGCTGCCAATCAGCGTATAGCTGTCGCCAAACTTCGGCAGCGGGTAGAACTCCTGGACGATCATGCCCTCTTCGCCGTACGGCCCTTCAACCGCCTCCAGCGTTTTACCGTTTTCGACGATCGACACGTTTGCGCCTTCGCGGGAGAAAATCGGCTTCACGACGTACTTCTCCATCTGCGGGTAATTGTCTTCCGCAAAATACGCTGGCAGCAGGTTCGGATGGTTCGGGAACATCTCCCACAGCATCGGCAGCAGGGCTTTGTTGGAGATAATGCTCTTCCAGGCCGGTTCCAGCCAGCGCACGCCCGCATCTTCCAGCTTGGTGGAGAACATCTCGCGCAGCATGTATTCCCACGGGTAGAGCTTGAACAGGTTGCTGATCACCTGATCCTGCATGTCCGTAAACTGACCTTTTTCACCCAGGCCGATATCCTCGATATAGAGGAACTCGGTCGCCACCTCCGCTTCGGCGGCGCAATCCTGCAGATACTGAACCGTGCCGCGATCTTCTTCGGTGTCGCGGCAGCAGGCGAGGTGCAGCAGGTGGAAACCATGCTGCTCGCGCAGCTCGGCGAAACGCTCAATCAGCTTCTCCTGCAGGCTGTTGAACTGGTCGCTGCCCTCCGGCAGGTTTCCGGCGTTGAGCTGGTCTTCCAGCCAGATCCACTGGAAAAACGCCGCTTCGTACAGAGACGTTGGCGTATCGGCGTTGTTTTCCAGCAACTTGGGTTCGCCCTTGCCGTCCCACGCCAGATCGAGGCGCGAGTAGAGCGAAGGTTGATGCGTTTCCCACGACTGGCGGACAAAGCCCCAGGTGTGCTTTGGAATGCGGAACTTGGCCATCAGCTCGTCGCTGTCGATGACTTTTTCCACCACCTTCAGGCACATCTGGTGCAGCTCGGCGGTTACCTCTTCCAGCTTCTCAACCTGGGCCAGCGTGAGCTTGTAGTAGGCGTCTTCACACCAGTACGGCTCGCCGTACATGGTGTGGAAGTTAAAACCGTACTCGGTGGCTTTTTCGCGCCAGTCCGGGCGCTCGGTAATACCGACTCGTTCCATGATCAGCCGCCCATTGAGCGGGTAGAAGGGGGTACCGCTTACGCTGCGCTGCATGCTGGTCTGCTTCGCCACAGATTCACCAAAGCCGCCACGGGTGATGGTGGTGGTGGTCGCCGGCTTCGGCGCCATCGCCGTTTTCGGTACGGTCACGGTGCGGCCCGGGGTGCGCTGCGCCGTAGCCTTTACCGCTGGCATCGGTATATTGACCGTAAGCCGGGCTGGCCGGGTTTTTCGAGCTAAACAGCGGCTGCTGCTGGCAACCTGCACCGCCGCCCATCAGACGACCCATCATGTAGCCCGCCATCAGCGGCATCCAGAAGCTGCCGCTGGACTGCGCCTGCGCCTGATTTTCCGGCGCGATGCCCGCCTGAGCCGGTGCCTGCTGGCACTGACCTTCACCGAACTCCGCCACGCAGTCTTCGCGTGAGGCATATTTCGGCGCGGTACGTTCCGCTTCTTTCAGCGCGCTGGTGTAGGCCGTTTTACATTCGGCCGCTTTTCCCCGGATTTGCCGCCGAACAGTCGTCCGCGTTTTGATACAGCGAAACCGTTTCGTCGCTTTTTTCACAGCCTGCCAGCATAAAGACGGCGGTGACCGCCAGCGCAACAGGGGTGAGGTGACGTGCGTTCCAGCTTTTGCGGAACGACGCGTGATTGATGTTTTTTGTCCGTTTCATTTTTGTCTTCCAGGACCCAGTGGTAAAAACGCTCAGGATAGAGGATGAGTGGTTGAAAATGAAGCGAAGAGGGGCGGAATCAGGCGGATCTTTACGTTGGCTTACGTTAAAACGGGGGCTGGATTGCCCCCGTTGCGGATTGGTGCTGATTAGCGTTTAACGCTGGTGCGCGCTGCGGCAGGCTGTGCAGCAGGGGTCGTGCCGTTAGCGTTGAAGTTATCAACCGCGGCAACCTGCTCCGGGTTCTCCGGCGCAACGCTGTCCGGAGAGGTGGAGACCGGTTTGCCCAGCGCGCTGTTCAGCATCTGCAGATCCTGCTCGTTCAGCGTACCCAGCGCCTGATTTGATGTTCAGCTGGTTGATCAGGTAGTGATAACGCGCGCTGGAGAGCTGCTGTTTGGCGTTGTACAGCGTGGTGGTCGCGTCCAGCACATCAACGATGGTACGGGTACCGACCGAGTAACCGGCTTCCATCGCATCCAGGGAGCTTTGTGCAGACACAACCGCCTGTTTGTAGGCGTTGATGCTGCTGATCGAGGCGTTCACGTTGTTGAAGGAGGAACGCACGGTCTGCACCACGCTGCGGTGGGCGCTTTCCAACTGCTCGCTCGCGCCAACAAAGTTGTACTGCGCCTGTTTCACCTGGGACGTTGACCGAACCGCCGCTGATACAGCGGCAGGGTGAAGCTCAGGCCCACCTTGTTCTGGCCCATATCCCGATCCGCATAGGAGGAGGAGGAAACTGCGTTGCCACGTGTCGCGGAGCCGCTGTATGTGGTATTCGAGACGCCGGTAGACGCGGTCAAGTTCAGGGTTGGCAGATGGCCGTCCTGCGCCTGGCGGATTTGCTCGCGCGCCAGATCCTGGCTCAGACGCGCCTGCAGCAGCGTCAGGTTGCGGCTTTCCGCCTCTTTCAGCAGGGCGTTAACCGCCTGCGGCTTGTCGGTTTTGAAGCTGTCGACGTTCAGGGAGGCCAGCTCCGGATAGTAGTTGCCGGTAACCTGACGCAGGGATTCCAGCGCGTTGTCGAGGTTGTTGCGGGCGGTCACTTCGTTCGCCAGCACGGTGTCATACTGGGAACGGGCGTTCTGCACGTCGGTGATCGCCACCAGGCCCACGTTGAAGCGCTGGGTGGTTTGATCCAACTGACGGTAAATCGCCTGTTTCTGCGCTTCGGTGTAGGAGAGCGCGTCAATCGCGCTCAGCACGTTGAAGTAGGCCGTGGCCGTGTTCAGAATCAGCGTCTGCTGGTCGGTCTGATAGGTGACATCCTGAATGCCAGCCGTTTTTTCCTGCAGGGTCAGCGCGCGCCATTTCGACATATCAAACAGCGTCTGTGTCAATTGCAGTGAGGCGCTGGTAGCATTGGAGTTTACGCCGTTAGCGTCGCGGAAACCGTTGCTGTAGGTATAATCTGCACCTAAACCTAACTGAGGCAGCAAAGGGCTACGCGCTTCGTTAATCTTTTCAAACGCAGCATCGCGATCGGCCGCTGATTTACGCAGATCCGGGTTGCTCAGACGTGCCTGCTGGTAGACCTGTAACAGGTTTTCTGCCTGGCTCATTGCACTGAAGCCCGTCAGGCTCAGGCCGATAAGGAGGGGAGCAATTTCTTCATTTGCATTCCTTGTTGTGAAGCAGTATTAGCGCTGATCTAATTAAAAAATAATTGCCGATTCTAGCAGAATCGGGCATCGCCTAAAGGTTGGCGTTACGTGCCATCTGGCGTAAATTTGCACCAATGTACCATATAGCGCTTGCAAACAGCCTAACACAAACGGCCCTGAAATTCAGATTTTTGTCACGCATTGTTCGACCAGGAGACGCCGCCAATGAACCGAAGAACCAGATAAGTCACCCGAAATGACTTTCACAAAAAACGATGTAGAAATTATTGCACGAGAAACGCTCTATAGCGGTTTTTTTTCAATGGATCTTTACCGTTTCAGGCATCGCCTGTTCAACGGGGAAATGAGCGGCGAAATCAGACGCGAAATTTTTGAGCGCGGGCATGCGGCAGTCTTGCTACCCTTTGACCCAGTGCGCGACGAAGTTGTGCTGGTGGAACAGATCCGCATCGCCGCTTATGACGTCAGTGAAAGCCCGTGGCTGCTGGAGATGGTGGCCGGGATGATCGAAGAAGGCGAAACGGTTGAAGACGTCGCCCGCCGCGAGGCGCTGGAAGAGGCGGGGCTGGTGGTCGGCCGCACAAAACCGGTGCTGAGCTATCTGGCAAGCCCGGGCGGCACCAGCGAGCGTTCCGCCGTCATGGTCGGCGAAGTGGACGCCACGCCGGCCGAAGGCATTCACGGTCTGGCGGATGAAAACGAAGATATTCGGGTTCATGTGGTGAGCCGGGAACAGGCTTACCAGTGGGTAGAAGAGGGGAAAATCGATAACGCAGCATCTGTCATCGCCCTGCAATGGCTGCAGCTGCATCATGAGACCTTACGAAACGAGTGGAAAAAATGAAGCGCTATACGCCTGACTTCCCAGAAATGATGCGCCTGTGCGAAACCAATTTCGCACAATTGCGCCGCCTGCTGCCGCGCAACGACGAAGCGGGCGAAACGGTGAGCTATCAGGTGAGCAACGCGCAGTATCGGTTAACGATAGCAGAATCAACGCGCTACACGACGCTGGTGGAGATTGAGCAGACGGTGCCCGCCGTGAGCTACTGGAGCCTGCCGTCGATGACGGTGCGCCTCTACCACGACGCGATGGTCGCTGAAGTGTGTTCAAGTCAGCAGATCTTTCGCTTCAAAGCGCGTTATGATTATCCTAATAAAAAGTTGCATCAACGCGACGAAAAGCATCAAATTAACCAGTTTCTAGCCGATTGGCTACGATACTGTTTAGCACATGGAGCAATGGCGATTCCGGTTTGTTAGCGTCATGAACCTACCTAAGGACACCATTTGGAAAGCCTGTTGAACCTGACTGTGGCTGGTGGGGCCCGAGTCAGGATATTACAAATCACCGATACCCACCTTTTTGCCGAAAAGCATGAGACGCTGCTGGGGGTCAATACCTGGGAGAGTTATCAGGCGGTACTGAGCGCCATCCAGGCCGAACAGCGCGCATGCGATCTGATTGTCGCCACGGGCGATCTGGCGCAGGATCACTCCGCCGCGGCCTACCAGCATTTTGCTGAAGGCATCGCGAGCTTCACTGCGCCCTGCGTCTGGCTGCCGGGTAACCACGATTTCCAGCCCGCCATGTACAGCGCGTTGCAGGATGCGGGGATTTCTCCGGCAAAACGCGTTTTTGTGGGCGACCAGTGGCAGATCCTGCTGCTGGACAGCCAGGTGTTTGGCGTCCCGCACGGCGAGTTGAGCGAATTTCAGCTCGAGTGGCTGGAGACCAAACTGGCTGCTGACCCTGAACGCCACACGCTGCTGCTGCTTCATCATCATCCGCTGCCTTCCGGCTGTAGCTGGCTCGATCAGCACAGCCTGCGCAACCCCGCGGCGCTGGATCGCGTGCTGCAGCGCGTTTCCGAAAGTGAAACACCTGCTGTGCGGGCATATTCACCAGGAGCTGGATCTCGACTGGAACGGCCGCCGCCTGCTGGCGACGCCGTCGACCTGCGTGCAGTTCAAGCCGCACTGCGCCAACTTTACGCTGGATACCATCGCGCCGGGCTGGCGCTGGCTGGAGCTGTATGCCGACGGCACGCTGCCCACCGAAGTCTGCCGGCTGGACGGAGCAACGCAATTCCGCCCCGATACGGCTTCAGAAGGCTACTGATGTCCACGCTCCTCTATCTGCACGGATTCAACAGCTCGCCGCGCTCGGCAAAGGCGACGCAGTTGTCGCAATGGCTGTCGCGAGCACCATCCCGACATCGCAGATGCTGGTGCCGCAGCTGCCGCCTTATCCGGCAGAGGCCGCCGAGATGCTGGAGTCGCTGGTGCTTGAGCAGGGCGGGCGAAAGCTTCGGCGTGGTCGGTTCATCGCTGGGCGGGTATTACGCCACCTGGCTCTCGCAATGCTTTATGCTGCCCGCGGTGGTGGTCAACCCGGCGGTGCGGCCGTTTGAGCTGCTGGGCGACTATCTCGGCGAAAACGAGAACCCCTACACCGGCCAGCAATATGTGCTAGAGTCTCGCCATATTTACGATCTCAAAGTGATGCAGGTCGACCCGCTTGAAGCGCCGGATCTCATCTGGCTGCTGCAGCAGACGGGCGATGAAGTGCTCGATTACCGCCAGGCAGTGGCGTATTACGCCGCCTGCCGCCAGACTGTAGAAGAGGGCGGAAACCATGCCTTCGTGGGCTTTGAGAATCATTTCACCCAGATTGTCGATTTTCTTGGGCTGCACGAGCCAACAGGGAAACGATGCGGTCACTATCTACGAACAAACCATGACGCAATCCTATAACGCTGATGCCATTGAGGTCCTCACCGGGCTTGAGCCGGTTCGCCGCCGCCCGGGGATGTACACCGATACGACGCGCCCAAACCACCTCGGCCAGGAAGTCATCGATAACAGTGTCGACGAAGCGCTGGCGGGCCACGCCAAACGCGTGGAGGTGATCCTGCACGCCGATCAGTCGCTGGAAGTCATCGACGACGGGCGCGGCATGCCGGTGGACATCCACCCGGAAGAGGGCGTGCCGGCCGTTGAGCTGATCCTCTGCCGCCTGCACGCGGGCGGTAAGTTCTCCAACAAGAACTACCAGTTCTCCGGCGGCCTGCACGGCGTGGGCATTTCCGTGGTGAACGCCCTGTCGAAACGCGTGGAAGTGAACGTCCGTCGCGACGGACAGGTTTACAGCATCGCGTTTGAAAACGGCGACAAGGTGCAGGATCTGCAGGTTATCGGCACCTGCGGCAAACGCAATACCGGCACCAGCGTGCACTTCTGGCCGGACGAGAGCTTCTTCGACAGCCCGCGTTTCTCGGTTTCCCGCCTGACGCACCTGCTGAAAGCCAAAGCGGTGCTGTGCCCCGGCGTGGAAATCTATCTTCAAAGACAAAGTGAACAACACCGAGCAGCGCTGGTGCTACCAGGATGGCCTGAACGACTACCTGTGCGAAGCGGTCAACGGCCTGCCGACGCTGCCGGAAAAACCGTTCGTCGGCAATTTCGCCGGTGATACCGAAGCGGTGGACTGGGCGCTGCTGTGGCTGCCGGAAGGCGGCGAGCTGCTGACGGAAAGCTACGTCAACCTGATCCCGACCATGCAGGGCGGCACCCACGTCAACGGCCTGCGTCAGGGGCTGCTGGACGCGATGCGCGAGTTCTGCGAATACCGCAATATTCTGCCGCGCGGCGTGAAGCTGTCGGCGGAAGATATCTGGGATCGCTGCGCCTACGTGCTCTCGGTGAAGATGCAGGATCCGCAGTTCGCCGGGCAGACCAAAGAGCGCCTGTCGTCACGCCAGTGCGCGGCGTTCGTCTCCGGCGTGGTGAAAGATGCCTTCAGCCTGTGGCTGAACCAGAACGTTCAGGCGGCAGAACTGCTGGCCGAAATGGCGATCTCCAGCGCCCAGCGTCGTCTGCGCGCCGCCAAGAAAGTGGTGCGTAAAAAGCTGACCAGCGGCCCGGCGCTGCCGGGCAAGCTGGCGGACTGCACCGCGCAGGATCTGAACCGTACCGAGCTGTTCCTCGTGGAAGGGGACTCGGCGGGCGGCTCGGCCAAGCAGGCGCGCGATCGTGAATATCAGGCGATCATGCCGCTGAAGGGTAAGATCCTGAACACCTGGGAAGTCTCGTCGGACGAAGTGCTGGCCTCGCAGGAAGTGCACGACATCTCCGTGGCGATCGGCATCGATCCGGACAGCGACGATCTGAGCCAGCTGCGCTACGGCAAGATCTGTATCCTCGCGGATGCGGACTCCGATGGTCTGCACATCGCCACGCTGCTGTGCGCGCTGTTCGTGCGCCACTTCCGCACGCTGGTGAAGCACGGTCACGTCTACGTGGCGCTGCCGCCGCTGTACCGTATCGACCTCGGCAAAGAGGTGTACTACGCGCTGACGGAAGAAGAGAAAGCCGGCGTGCTGGAACAGCTGAAGCGCAAGAAAGGCAAGCCGAACGTGCAGCGCTTTAAAGGGCTGGGCGAGATGAACCCGATGCAGCTGCGCGAAACCACGCTCGATCCGAACACCCGCCGTCTGGTGCAGCTGACGATCAGCGATGAAGACGAGCAGCAAACCAACGCCATGATGGATATGCTGCTGGCCAAGAAGCGTTCGGAAGATCGCCGCAACTGGCTGCAAGAAAAAGGCGATATGGCCGATATCGAAGCCTGATAAAACCCATCACGAAAAAGGGATGCTTAGCGCATCCCTTTTTACTTAGCGGCTCAGGTTCTGTTCGCCCCATGCAAGCGCCGTGTTTATCAGGGCGCTCAGCAGCTCGCGAAAGCGTTCGCTCTTCTCTTCGCAGAACGCAAAGCTCGTCTCATCCATGTAGCAGCACTGCGCCACTTCCAGTTGTACCGCATGAATGTTCTGTTGCGGTGCGCCGTAATGGCGGGTGATATACCCGCCTTTAAAGCGGCCGTTGAGCACTTTGGTGTAGTGCGGAAACGCCTCGCAGCAGTCCAGCAATGCGCGGCTCAGCTCCGGCGCGCAGCTTGCCCCATCGGCAGTGCCGAAATTCAGATCCGGCAGTTTGCCTTCAAACAGACGCGGAACCACCGATTTGATGGAGTGCGCATCCCACAGCAACGCGTAGCCAAAGGTATCACGCAACCGCGCCAGTTCCTGCGCCAGCGCCTGGTGATAAGGCTGCCATACGTTGTGCAAAATGGCGGCTTTCGTGGCGTCATCCGGCGCTTTGCCCGCTTCGAACAGCGGCTCGCCGTCAAAAAAAGTCCCCGGAAACAGGCCGGTGGTGGCCGTGCTGTATAGCGGTTTGTCATCCGCCGGGCGGTTTAAATCCACGACATAGCGGGAATACCTGGCGCTCAACACACTGGCGCCAAGCTCGCGAATCGGCTGATACAGCAGCGGAATATGCCAGTCCGTATCCTCCAGGCGCTGCGCCCGCGCAGTAAGACCGCGGGCGATCTCCGGCGTCAGGTGCGTGCCAGGATGGGGCATGCTGACCAGCAGCGGCAGCCGACCCTGATGTAATTCGAATCCGTTAGTCATGCCACACTTCCTCCCCCTGATAAATAACCTGTTTCGACAGCGTTCCACCCAGCCAGTAGCTGAGTTCTGCCGGATGAGCAACATCCCACGCGACAAAGCTGGCCTCTTTACCTGCCTGTAGCGTACCGTAGCGATCGCTGATACCTAATGCGCGGGCGGCATGACAGGTCACTCCCGCCAGCGCTTCTTCAGGCGTCAGACGGAACAACGTGCAGGCCATGTTCATCATCAGGCGCAGAGACAACACGGGCGACGTGCCGGGGTTCAGATCGCTGGAAATGGCCATCGGCACCTGGTGCTGACGCAGCAGCGCCACCGGTGGCTGCTGGCTCTCGCGTAAAAAGTAAAAGGCACCCGGCAGCAGAACAGCTGTGGTGCCATGCTCCGCCATCAGCACGATATCCTCTTCACACAAATACTCCAGATGATCGGCGGAAAGCGCGTTGTAGCGGGCGGCCAGACCAGCGCCATGCAGCAGTGAAAGCTGTTCGGCATGCAGTTTTACCGGTAAGCCAAGTTGCTGCGCTTTATGGAAAACCCGTTCCACTTGCTGCGGTGAAAAGGCCAGATGTTCACAAAAAGCATCGACCGCATCGACCAGCCCTTGTGCGTGCCAGGCGGGTAGCCAGTGCTGGCAAATCTCATCGATATAGTCGTCGGCGCGCCCCTGATACTCGCCCGGCAATGCATGCGCCGCGAGACAGGTGCTAAAGATAGTGATTGGCATTTCTGCGCCAAGCGCGCGGATCACCTGCAACATTTTGCCTTCATCGGCAAAGCTGAGGCCGTAGCCGGATTTGATCTCAAGCGTGGTAACGCCATCTTTGCGCAGCGCGTGAATGCGCTTGCGGGCGCTTTCCAGCAGTTGTTGCTGGCTGGCGTTGCGGGTGGCATTCACGGTACTGATAATGCCACCGCCGGCTGCGGCGATCTCCGCGTAACTCGCGCCGTTGAGACGCATCTCAAACTCCTGGCTGCGATCGCCGCCAAATACGCTGTGGCTATGGCAATCGATTAGCCCTGGCGTAACCAGCCGTCCGTGCAGATCCACTTCACGATCAATCGCATCGTCCGGCTGCGTTCCCTCTTCGCCCAGCCATACAATGCGTGGGCCATCGGTGATCATCGCCGCGTGTGGAATCAGGTTATATTTGCCCGCTGCCATGGTGGCAATCTGGCAGTGACGCCATAAAATGCGCATCCGCGTTCTCCCGTCATGGTTCGGCGCGGCCATAGCCGCGCCGCCGGTTTTACTTTGCAATCATCGGCAGGTTCAGGCCCTGCTCCTTGGCGCAATCGATGGCGGCATCGATAGCCCGCGTCGGCATGGCGCATCACGCCGGTCGCCGGGTCGTTGGTCAGCACGCGGGCGATGCGTTCGGCCGCCTCGTCGGTGCCGTCGCAGACGATCACCATCCCCGAGTGCTGGGAGAAGCCCATGCCCACGCCGCCGCCGTGGTGCAGCGAGACCCAGGTGGCGCCGCTGGCGGTGTTCAGCAGGGCGTTCAGCAGCGGCCAGTCGGACACCGCGTCGGAGCCGTCGTGCATGGCTTCGGTCTCGCGGTTGGGGCTGGCCACCGAGCCGGAGTCGAGGTGGTCGCGGCCGATCACGATCGGCGCCGACAGTTCGCCGCGGCGCACCATTTCGTTGAAGGCCAGGCCCAGCCGGGCGCGCTGCCCCAGGCCGACCCAGCAGATGCGCGCCGGCAGGCCCTGGAAGCTGATGCGCTCGCGGGCCATGTCCAGCCAGCGGTGCAGGTGGGCGTCGTCGGGGATCAGTTCCTTGACCTTGGCGTCGGTCTTGTAGATGTCCTCCGGGTCGCCGGACAGCGCGGCCCAGCGGAACGGACCGATGCCGCGGCAGAACAGCGGGCGGATGTAGGCCGGGACGAAGCCGGGGAAGTCGAAGGCGTTGGCGACGCCCTCTTCCTTGGCCATCTGGCGGATGTTGTTGCCGTAGTCGAAGGTCGGCACGCCCTGCTTCTGGAATTCCAGCATGGCGTTGACGTGCACGGCCATGGATTGCTTGGCGGCCTTGACCACGGCGGCCGGGTCGGTCTGCGCGCGGTCGCGGTACTCTTCCCAGCTCCAGCCGGCCGGCAGGTAGCCGTTGAGCGGATCGTGGGCGCTGGTCTGGTCGGTGACCATGTCCGGGCGTACGCCGCGGCGAACCAGTTCCGGAAGGATCTCGGCGGCATTGCCCAGCAGGGCGATGGAGATGGCCTTGCCTTCGGCGGTGTAGCGCTGGATCCGCGCCAGGGCGTCGTCCAGGTCCTTGGCCTGCTCGTCGACGTAGCGACTGCGCAGGCGGAAGTCGATGCGGCTCTGCTGGCACTCGATGTTCAGCGAACAGGCGCCGGCCAGGGTCGCCGCCAGCGGCTGGGCGCCGCCCATGCCGCCAAGGCCGGCGGTAAGCACCCAGCGGCCCTTGAGGTTGCCGTCGTAATGCTGGCGGCCAGCCTCGACGAAGGTTTCGTAGGTGCCCTGGACGATGCCCTGGCTGCCGATGTAGATCCACGAGCCGGCGGTCATCTGGCCGTACATGGCCAGGCCCTTGGCATCGAGCTCGTTGAAGTGCTCCCAGTTGGCCCAGTGCGGCACCAGGTTGGAGTTGGCGATCAGCACGCGCGGGGCGTTGGCGTGGGTCTTGAAGACGCCGACCGGCTTGCCGGACTGCACCAGCAGGGTCTCGTCTTCATTCAGCTCTTTCAGGGTGGCGACGATCTTGTCGTAGCACTCCCAGTTGCGCGCGGCGCGACCGATGCCGCCGTACACCACCAGCTCCTTGGGGTTCTCGGCGACTTCCGGGTCGAGGTTGTTCATCAGCATGCGCAGCGGCGCTTCGGTCAGCCAGCTTTTCGCATTCAATGTCGTGCCGCGCGGCGCTCTGATCTCAACATCACGATAACGGGAAAATTCACTACTCATGCGGTTTACCTTCTTTGTTTGATAGCGGAATAAATGCTTACTGATGTTGTCTTGTATATACATGATAAGCACATATGGTGCCACTTTGATCGATTTATTTATTATCTATATAAAACAGTTAGTTGTAATTATTTGTTTTTTGCGTGGTGTTGGGGGAAGATATTTTAGCGCGCTTTACTGCACTATTATTGTGCTTAACGGCAGAAAAACGATCATTTTAAGTGCATTCATGCGCTGTTTTATGGCGAGAGAGCAGGGCAATAAAGCAGGACTAATCCGCCAGGTTAGACTGATTTTATTAACGAAATATAATTATCTTATTGTTTTTGATGCATTTTAATTTATCGATATATGTTGCGATTACGTTATGGCACATGGCTTGCAAGTTGTACATACAAGGATATACATAAAGCATTTTGCATCGCCGTCATAACGGGACGGCAAATGATGACCATAAGGCGTAACGATGATTACTTTCAACAATGTGACCAAGCATTACGACGACGGTACCGTCGTGGTCGATGGCCTGAACTTTGTCGCGCCAGGAGGCAAAATTACCGTGCTGGTAGGGCCGTCGGGCTGCGGCAAAACCACCTCATTACGCATGATCAACCGGCTGGTCGAACCCTCTTCCGGCACGATTTTGCTCAATGGCGAATCCACCGCGCAGATGGATGTGGTGCAGTTGCGTCGGCGCATTGGTTACGTGATCCAGAATGCCGGGTTGTTCCCGCATAAAACCATCATCGATAACATCGCTACGACCGCCATTCTTAATGGCGCGGCGAAAAGCAAAGCCAGGGCCAGAGCGGCGGAATTACTAGAAGTGGTCGGCCTGGCGCCGCAACTGGCGAAACGCTATCCGTGGCAGCTCTCCGGCGGGCAACAGCAACGCGTCGGCGTGGCGCGCGCGCTGGCTGCCGACCCGGAATTTATGCTGATGGACGAACCCTTCAGTGCAGTCGATCCCGTTGTGCGTGAACAATTGCAGGAAGAATTTCTGCGCATTCAGAAAGAGGTCAGCAAGACCATCATTATGGTCACCCACGATATCGATGAAGCGATGAAACTGGGTGATTGCGTTGCGGTGCTGAAACCCGGCGGCAAACTGGCGCAACTGGCGACGCCGGGCGAATTGCTGAATGCGCCGCAGAGTGAATTTGTTGCCGATTTCATTGGCCGCGACCGCGGTTATCGCAAACTCAGTTTTCACACCTCCGCACCGCTGACGGCGTTGCAGGCGGAACCGGCCATCGAAATGGGCGCAACCCTTGCGCAGGCGCGTGGTATTAGCGCGCAGCGCTGGCTGCTGGTGACGCAGCAGGGCAAAGCCTGCGGCTGGTTTGACACGCATCAGCAGGTAGCGGTGATTACGCCGGAGAACGTGAATCTCGGCGCGACGTTTTCTCCGCAGGGCGGCACGCTGCGCCAGTTGCTGGATTCGGCGCTCAGCTCTCCCTGCCATCGCGCTGTGGTGGTTGATGAACAGCTTGCCCCGCAGGGATCGCTGGCGCTGGAAAATGTGCTGGATGCCTGCAAGTCGCTGACGCAGGAGGCGCTATGAGATTTGACTGGCTGTGGGGGCAAAGTGACAGGATCCTCAACCTGCTGCTCTGGCACTGCTATTTGTCGATTACGCCGATCCTGATCGGCCTGCTGCTGGCGATCCCGGTGGGCTGGGCGGTTAATAACCTGCCGAAAGTGAAAGGGATCGTGCTGAACCTGTTCGGCTTGCTGTACACCATTCCTTCGCTGGCGCTGTTCGTGCTGCTGCCGCCGCTGCTGAATACGCAGATTCTCGACCCGATCAACGTGGTCGTGGCGCTGACCATTTACAGCTTCGCGCTACTGGTAAGGACCGTGTGCGACGGGCTGGATTCCGTCGCCGAAGATACCCGCCAGTCCGCTTTCGCGCTGGGGTACAAACCGCTACAGCAATTTTTGCAGATCGACCTGCCGCTTGCCGTGCCGGTGATCGGTTCCGGGCTGCGCGTGGCGGTGGTTTCTAACGTCAGCATTGTTTCGGTGGCTGCGCTGATTGGCGCACCGCAGTTAGGTTCGCTGTTTACCCAGGGCTTTCAGCTTCAGTTCCTCACCCCGATTATCGCCGGGATTGTGCTGTGCATCGCGCTGGCCTTCATTCTGGATTGCCTGGTGGTGGCGATAACCCGTTCATTAAGCCGCTGGCAACCACAAAGGGGATAACTGATGAGTGAATGGTTTCTCGATCTCAGCCACTGGTATGGCGATGACGGCATTGTGCCGCTGCTGTTGCAGCATATCGGTTACAGCGCTGCGGCGCTGGCGATTGCCGTTGCCATTGCTTTTCCGGTCGGCTGCTATACCGGCCATACCGGGAAAGGGGAGGCGCTGCTGATTGGCACCACCAACGCCCTGCGTTCGCTGCCCTCTTTTGGCCTGATTATTTTGCTGGTGATCCTGCTGGCGGGTTATTTCGAATCGGATATGGCCTTTGTTTTGCCCTGCATTATCGTGCTGGTGGTGCTGGCGCTGCCGCCAGTGGCGCTGGGCGTACATGCCGGGATCCGTTCTGTCGATCCCAGCGTGCATGACGCGGCAAAAGGGATTGGCCTGACACCGCTTCAGGTGCTGTTGCAGGTCGAGTTGCCCTGCGCAATGCCGCTGATCCTCTCCGGGATCCGCAGCGCCGCACTGCAAATTGTCTCCACCGCGACCATCGCGGCATATGTTTCACTCGGGGGCCTGGGACGATTGATTATCGACGGGCGTGCCGCCAACGACTTTGCGCAGATGACCGCCGGGGCCATCCTCGTCGCGCTGCTGGCATTGATCATTGATCTCTTTTTTTCGCTTTCAGGGAAAGTCGTGGTTTCACCGGGCATCACCCGGAAAACCAAAAACCAGTGATGTTGAGTCCTTTAATTACAGAAGGTTAATAAGATGATTAAGAAACGCTATTTAACGTTGTTCAGTGCCGCGCTGCTGTCTGTCGCTTCTTCTGTCTGGGCTGCTGATGCCGGCCAGAAAGTGATTATTGGTTCGGCGGATTTTCCGGAAAACCAGCTGCTGGCGACCATCTACGCCGGGGCGCTGGAAGCACAAAATATTCCAGTTGAGAAAAAACTCAATATTGGTAGCCGTGAAGTCTATATCCCGGCGCTGCTGGACGGTTCCATCACCGTGATCCCGGAGTACAGCGGCGCGCTGCTGAGCTATCTGGATGCGAAAAATGAAGCGCACAGCTCGGAAGATGTGGCAAAAGCGCTGGCCGCTAAGCTGCCGGAAAAACTGAAAATGCTCAACACTTCTACGGCGCAGAACAGCGATGTACTGGCGGTAACGAAGAAAACAGCAGAAAAATACAAACTGAAAACCATCGATGACCTGAAGCCTGTCGCCGGGCAATTAGTGCTTGGCGGCCCGGCGGAGTGGAAAACCCGTCATGAAGGCGTTCCCGGCCTGCGTGAAGTTTACGGCCTGAATTTCAAAACTTTCAAGGTGCTGGATGTCGCTGGCCCGCTGACGCTGACGGCGCTGAAAAACAACCAGATTCAGGTCGCTGACCTGACTTCCACAACGCCGGAGATCAAAAAAGATCACCTTGTCGCGCTGGAAGATCCGAAGCACCTGTTTGCCGCGCAGAACATCGTGCCGATTGTCGCCAGCAGCACGCTGAACCCGACCATTGAAAGCACGCTGAACAAAATCTCCGCGCAGCTTACCACCGAAGATCTGATTTCCATGAACGAACAGCTTTCTGAGTTCGCCAGCATTGATGATGTGGCGCACCAGTGGCTGGTTAAACACCAACTGAGCAAGTAAGGAACGGCTGCGAGATGACGACGACAACCCGTTCTTCCACGCCGCAGGCGGATGCGGTCACCTTAGGCACTGTTGCCACTACCATTGATGAACTGGTACGCATTGCCGATGGCGCGCCGGTTGTTCTGGCTGATGATGCGCTGGCGCAAATGGATAAGGTCAGCGGCTACATTCACAACGCGATTGCTGAAGGGAAGGTGATTTATGGTCTGACGACCGGCGTGGGAGACCTGGTGACTGAGCGTCTCTCTGCGGATCAAATTGCCAGCGTACAGCTCAATATGCTGCGCAGCCACGCCTGCGGGATGGGGCCGGATCTGTCGGTGCGGGAAGTGCGGGCGATGATGGCGGTGATGCTGAAATCGTTATTGCAGGGTTACAGCGGCGTCAGCGCTGAACTGGCGCAGCGGATGTGCCTGATGCTGAACCGGCAGGTGACGCCGTGGTCACCTGGCAGCGGTTCCGTGGGGTATCTGATTGCTACCGCACATATCGGCTTATCGCTGTTTGGCGAAGGGCAGTGCTGGTATCAGGGGGAGTTGTTGCCCTCCGCCGAAGCGCTGGCGAAAGCGGGCATTGCGCCACGCATTCCCGGCCCGCGCGAAGGGCACGCGCTGATCAGCGGCACCTACGAAATTACCGCACTGGCCTGTCTGGCGGTGCGGGATTTCGAGCAGTTGCTGCCGGTCGCGGATATGGCAGGCGGCATGTGTCTCGAAGCGCTGAAAGGCAACACCCGCGGCTATGACGCGCGTCTGCATGCTTTGCGTCCCCATGACGGGCAACAAGAAACGGCGCAGATTTTGCGCCGCTTACTGCACGGCAGCGAGATCCTTCAGCGTTACCGCGACCACCGGGTGCAGGATGCTCTCAGCTTGCGCTGCATCCCGCAAATCCATGGCGCAGTGCGCGATCAACTGGCGCACTGCCGTCATATCGTCACCACTGAACTCAATTCGGTGACTGACAACCCGGTATTTTTAATCGAAGACGATGCGCTGGCGATTTTGCCTGGTGGCAACGGTCACGGTGCGCCGCTGGCGCTGGCGCTCGATGCGCTGGCGGTGGCTATCGCGCAACTGAGTACCGCGTCGCAAGCGCGTTCTGACCGTATCACTAACGTGCATCTCAGCGGGTTGCCGGCGTTTCTGGTCGGCAAAAGCGGGGCTAATTCCGGGATGATGATCCCGCCGTATGTCGCCGCCGCGCTCGCCGGGGATAACCGCAGCCTGGCGGCGCCCGCCAGCGTACATACGGTTTCCACCTGTGCCGGGCAGGAAGACCATATCAGCATGGGTGTCTCTTCGGCGCGAAAAGCGATGCAGGCGGTGGCAAACGCAGTGGATATCGTGGCTATTGAACTGCTGTGCGCTTGTCAGGCGATTGAATTTCACCGCCCGCTACGCGCCTCGGTGGGGGCGGAACTGACGCTGGCGAAGGTGCGCCAGCAAGTGGCATTTCGTGAAACCGACACGCCGCTGTACACGGATATGCACGCCGTCCGGGATCTGATTGCTGATGGCGAACTGAGCCGCCAGCTCACTTTACTGATTCAGGAGGGAGCTGATGAGTGAAGCCATTAAGCCGCTCAGTGGTGTACGGGTACTCGATCTGTCGCGCGTGTTGGCGGGCCCGTGGTGCGCCTCGCTGCTTAACGATCTTGGCGCTGAAGTTATCAAGATCGAGATGCCAGGCAGCGGCGACGATTCCCGCGCTTTTACGCCGCATATCAACGGCGAGAGCAGCTACTTTATGCAGCTCAACCACGGCAAAAAAAGCGTCACGCTGGATCTGAAAAGCCCGCAGGGCTTAGCGATCCTCAAAGATCTGGTCGCCTGTTCGGACGTGCTGGTGGAGAACTTTCGCCCCGGTGTAACCCAGCGGCTGGGGATTGATTATGCGACGCTACAGGCCATCAATCCGCGTCTGGTTTATGTCAGCATCTCCGGTTTTGGCCAGCAAGGCTCGCTGGCGCATAAAGCGGCTTACGACCATATCATCCAGGCGATTGGCGGCATTATGCAGGTCACCGGCTGGGCAAACGGCGAACCCACGCGCGTTGGCGATGCCATTGGTGATGTGGTCGCCGGGCTATATGGCAGTTGGGCGGTACTGGCGGCGCTGCTTCAGCGTGGTATTACCGGCAAGGGTCAGCATCTGGATGTTTCGATGCTCGATACCATGGTGACGCTGCAAATGGTGTCGTTAACCCAGTGGATCGGCGGCCAGCCCAGCGCCGGGCGGCTTGGTAATGCGCACCCGATCAGCGCGCCGATGGACAGCTACCGGGCGCAGGATGGACATATTGTTATTGCCGTCGCCAACGACAAACTCTTCCGCCAGCTTGCCAGCGCAATGGGAAATCCCGCACTGGTGGACGATCCTCGCTTTGCCAGCGATCCGCAGCGGCTGACGCATCAACAGCCCTTGCGGGAAGAGATTGAACGCTGGCTGGCAGATAAAAGCGTCAGCGACGCGCAGGCGCTGCTGGATAGCGCTGGCGTTCCGGCCTCGCCGGTGCTGCGCCTCGACCAGATCCTCGACAGTGATTACGCCCACGAACGTGAGCTGGTGAAACAGATCCAGCACCCGCGAGCAGGCGCGATCTCCATTGTGCCGCAGCCGGTGAAAATGAGTGGTGCGCCGGGCGAACCGGCGCTGATCCCGCCGGTGCTGGGGGAACATACGCTTACAGTATTGCGTGAAGTGTTGGGTATGGATGAGGCAACGCTTGCGCAACTGCAAACGCAAGGTGTGATTTAGGGGAAAACAGCATGTCGCAAATTAATAAAGTGGCGGTGATTGGCGCCGGAACCATGGGCGCACGCATTGCTGTCGTCATGGCCCGCGCGGGTTATCGCGTCAGTCTCTATTCCCGCTCGCAGGAAACGCTGGATAAAGCTCAGGCGATCGTTGAATCGCGGGTCGCCCAGGCCGATGTGCAGTACAGCACGTCGCTGGAAAGCTGCCTGGCGGGCGCGGATATGGTGTCGGAAAACGTGGCGGAAGAGGTGGCGCTCAAACAGCATCTGTTCAGCCTTATTGAGCCACAGGTTTCCGCAGACTGCCTGCTGACGACCAATACTTCCAGCGTCTCCATCACGCAGCTGGCATCGGTACTCAGTAACCCGCAGCGGCTGATTGGTATGCACTGGTTTAACCCGGCGGATACCATGCCGATGATTGAAATTGTGCGCGGCGAGAAAACTGCCGACGACGTTTGCCAGCGCGTTCGCGATTTGTGCGCACAGCTTGGTAAAGAGACCATCACCGTGAATCAGGACATTCCGGGCTTTATTATCAACCGTCTGCAATACGCCATGCTGCGCGAGGCGCTCTACCTGGTGAGCGCCGGGATTGGCTCGGTTGAGGATGTTGACCGTGCAGTGCAGCGTACGCTGGCACCGCGCTGGGCGGCGATGGGGCCAATGAAACTGATGGATTTCGCCGGGCTGGATACGGTTGAGAAAGTCGCCGGGATATTGCTGCCCGCGCTGGATAACAGCACGACGCTGCCGCCCTGGCTGCTGGAGAAAGTCGCCGCGAAACAACTGGGGGTGAAAAGCGGGGAAGGCTTTTATTGCTGGGACGGGCAAAGCGCGGCGGCGGCAATGCGTCACCGTGAAGCGATCGTCACCAGCCTGACGGCAAGGGGTACAGACGATGAGTGATGTTGTGTGCCGTCATGAAGATGCCGTCGCCGTGGTGACGCTGAACCGCCCGCAGAAATATAACGCCCTGACCGCAGAGATGCTGGATGCGCTGGTCACCACGCTTCAGCAGCTTGAGCAGGATCCGCAGGTGCGTGCCATTGTGCTGTTGGGCGGCCCGAAGGCCTTCTCCGCCGGGGCAGATACCGGCACGCTGGCGTCGGCTTCCGCCATCACTTTATGGCGCAGCGGTTTTAGCGAGAAATGGGATCGCATTGCCGCCATCGAAAAACCAGTGATTGCTGCCGTTTCAGGTTATGCGCTCGGCGGTGGGCTGGAGCTGGCGCTGCTGTGCGACATTATTATTGCCGACACCACGGCACAGTTTGGGTTACCGGAAAGCCACATCGGCATTATTCCCGGCGCCGGAGGCACCCAGCGGCTGGTGCGTGCGGTAGGGAAATCACTGGCGATGGAGATGCTGCTTTGTGCCAGACGCATCAATGGCGAGGAGGCGCGCCAGGCGGGGCTGATTAGCCAGTTGGTTCAGCCTGACGAACTGGAAACGCAGGCACTAAGCGTTGCGCGACAAATCGCCAAAGCCGCGCCGCTGGCGGCCGCGATGATCAAAAAAGCGGTGCTGGCCAGCTACGAAATGCCATTAAGTGCGGGAGTGGCTTATGAGCGGGCGCTCTCGGCGTTGATTGCCGATAGTGAGGATCGTGCCGCCGGGCTGGCGGCGTTTCAGAACAGGCTGACGCCACAGTTTAGCGGGCGTTAACGGGATGTCAGCGTCACGCAGGCGAAAAGCGTGTCGCTGCCTGCGTGGACGGCAACCGTCGCCGGGTTATCAATTAGCAGGCTGTCGTAATGTTGCAGAGTATGGCGTTCACCCTCGACGATAACATCAAGTAAATTCCCGGCATTGAACAGCAGCATTGTTCCCTGTTGATGTTGCCATGCGCCATCACGCAGCCAGCGCACTGTTGCCTGAGTGGTTTCACGGCGATAAATCACGTTGAAATCGAGTAACGGCCCGCCGACAACCTCGCAAAACACCTCGCTGTCGCCGTTGAAATCCGTCGCCTGAAACGGTGGAATTAACGCGCTGCGCTGGCCATCAACCGTCAGAAACATACCTTCGCCTTCCAGCACGCTGATATTTCGCAGGTAACCGGAGAAACGTGAGAACGCACCGTCTTCGCGGATCGTTGCAACCGATATACGCCAGTCATACTGTTCGCTGGCGGGAAAACGGCACACTTCACGGGTGACGCCCAGGCCATTTTTCCAGCGCATCTCAGCGTAGCCGCTATAAGGTAGGCGCTTCATTTGCGCATACTTCCTTCCAGGCGGTAGCGCGAACCGGGATAGACCAGGCGCACGCTGGTGACGATTTTTTTGTCCTGACGACCGGTCCAGGTGCGGCGGTTCACTTGCAGGCAGGGGGTGTGCTCATCAATTTCCAGATAAACGCACTCGCTGCGGGGCACGTTCACGGCTTCGATTATATGCTCGCCCTCGACAATCGGCGCGATGGAAGAGAGATAGGCATTCGGGGTGATACGGGTGAAATCCTGTTGCAGATAGTCCGGCACAATCAGCGCATTCACCAGCCTGTCTTCCAGCATCACCGGAACGCCGTTTTCATAATGGCAAATTAGCGAATGGAACAGGCGGCTGCCTTTCGGCAGATTAAAAGCCAGCGCTTGCTGGGCATCTGCATGCAGTTGGGTCAGCTCCAGCACTCTGGCGTGATGGCGATGGCCGCGGCTGGCAATCTCATCGGCAATGTTGTTAATTTCCAGCAGCGCCGACTGTCCGCGCACTTCGGCGACAAAGGTGCCCACGCCCTGCATGCGCACCAGCAGCCCTTCGGCGGTCAGTTCACGCAACGCGCGGTTAATGGTCATCCGGCTATAGCCAAACTGACTGACCAGCTCGCTTTCGGAAGGCACACGGTAGTTCACCGGCCAGGCACCGCTGTGGATATTGGTTTTGATCATGCTCTTCACCCTTTCATAAAAAGGGGCGGGCTGATCGAGATGCGTCTCGCTTGCGGCTGCTTTAAAAATTTCGCTTTGCTCCATTAACCCTTTCCTCGGCCGGATGACCGTTGAAGTTTACTCTACGCACAATTGGATGTATATATATAAACATGTATATACATCTTAAATAACGGCAGGCGGTGAGGGGATATATGACGGTATATTTCGCGGCAAAAGCATTGTTGCCGCAGGGCTGGGCGGAGAATGTCCGCATTACGGTTTCCGCACAGGGCATCATCACCGCGCTGGAAAGCGGTAGTCAGCCAGACGACAATACGATTCGCCTGGACGGTTTCCTGGTGCCGGGCATGCCAAACCTGCATTCGCACGCCTTTCAGCGCGCAATGGCCGGGCTGACCGAAGTGGTGGGCGATCCGGCAGACAGCTTCTGGACATGGCGCGATTTGATGTACCGGCTGGTGGATAAAATCACCCCCGAGCAACTGGAAACCATCGCCAGCTATCTGTACATCGAAATGCTGAAGGCCGGTTATACCTCGGTGGCCGAGTTTCACTATTTGCACCACGATCGCGGCGGAAAACCTTATGCGCAGCCTGCAGAGCTGGCGTTGCGTATTTCGCAAGCGGCGAAAACGGCGGGCATTGGTCTGACATTGCTGCCGGTGCTTTACAGCTTTGCCGGTTTTGGCGGGCAGCCAGCGACCGCCGGGCAGAGCCGCTTTATTCACGATACGGAAGGCTATCTCGCGCTACATGAGGCGCTGACGTTGCAGCTTGCCGCTGAGCCGATGCAGCGTACCGGGCTGTGCTTCCACTCGCTACGGGCCGTTACGCCGGAGCAGATGCAGCGCGTGCTCAACGCCTGCCCGCAAGCGCAGCCGGTGCATATTCATATTGCCGAGCAGCAAAAAGAGGTCGATGACTGCGTGGCATGGTCCGGGCTGCGTCCGGTAGAGTGGCTTTACCAGCATATGCCGGTGGATGAGCAGTGGTGTTTGATTCACGCCACGCATCTTACGCCGCAGGAAACCCAACAGATTGCCGCTTCCGGCGCAGTGGCGGGCCTCTGCCTGACCACCGAAGCCAATCTTGGCGACGGTATTTTCCCGGGGCCGGACTATCTTGCGCAGCAGGGGCGCTGGGGGATTGGCTCCGACAGCCATATCAGCGTCAGCGTCAGCGAGGATTTGCGCTGGTTTGAGTACGGGCAGCGGTTAAACAAACGGCGGCGCAACTTGCTCCATCTGCCGGATGAACCTTATATCGGCAATGTGCTGTATCAGGGTGCATTGCAGGGCGGGCGCCGCGCGCTCGGGCAGGCGATTGGTCAACTGGCGACCGGCCATCGCGCGGATATGCTGTTGCTCGACAGCCGCGATCCTTTCCTTGCTGCCGCAGGCGATCGTGAACGTCTGAATCGCTGGATTTTCGCCTGTTCGACGAACCCGATAAAAAGGGTGATGACCGGAGGACGCTGGGTGATTGAAGCGGGGCGTCACGCGCAGGAAGAGCAGGTGACAGCCGCGTTTATCAAAGTCATACAGCAACTGGTGGCGTAAAACAAGGGATGCCGGGCGGCATCCCTTTTTGTCTCTTAATCTACGCGGTTAAGCAGCGGCAGCAGGAAGTTCGCTGCTTTCATCGCGCCGTTCGCCGTAATGGTGTGCGGCACGCCAGGCTCAAAATAGGTATCAACATCGACACCCGCCGCGCCAAGCAGTTCGGCAGCGTGCTGGCTCTGCTGATAGTGAATCACCGGATCGCTCGCTCCATGCACCAGCAGCACCGGCGTGTGCGGCGCAGGCTGCCATGGCTGTGCCGAGGCCAGACGACCGGAAAACGCCACCACCGCTGCCAGCGGCCACCGGGCGTTGACCAACGCATCCAGCGACATAATCGCTCCTTGCGAAAAACCGCTCAGCACCAGCTTGTCTCGCCCGGGCTGCACATCGTGTTTCTCCAGCAGGCCATTAATGGTGGCGTTAAAGGCACTGCGGGCTTCGGCAATGCGTGCGGCGCGCGTTTCATCGGTGATGCCGTTAACGCTGAACCACTGGAAACCCGGCCCCATATCAAAAGGCGACGGCCCGTCCGGCGTGGCGATAATCACATCGTCGAGAGTTTGCGACCAGTATTTCCCCAGACCTTGCAAATCCGAGCCACGGCTACCGACGCCATGCAACAGCACAATCAATTTTTTCATTATCGCTTCCTGTCACAGCCCGTAAGCGCGTAAATCCGGCCCTTGTGGAACAATACCATTGGGGTTGAGGGCTTTAATCGAGTAATAACCCTGCTTGATATGGTCAATATTCACCGTCTCGCGAATACCAGGAACTGCCAGCATCTCGCGCAGATAGCGATCCAGATTCGGATACTCCGTCAGCTTACGAAGATTGCATTTAAACAATCCGTGGTAAGCCGCATCGAAGCGAACCAGCGTGACGAACAGGCGAATATCTGCCTCGGTAAGCTGCGTGCCGCACAGGAACGTGCGCTGGGCGAGGTGGTTTTCCAGCTTATCAAGCTGGCTGAACACATCGTTCACCGCTTCTTCGTAACTCACCTGGGTGGTGGCAAAACCGGCGCGATAGACCCCGTTATTGAGGTTCGGGTAGATCTCCGCATTCAACTGGTCGATCTCATCGCGCAGGTGCGCCGGATAGAGATCGACCGCGTTATTTGCCAGCGAACCAAAGCCGCTGTTCAGCATGCGGACAATGTCGGCCGACTCGTTATTGACGATGGTGTGGGTTTGCTTATCCCACAGCACCGGCACCGTTGCGCGCCCGGTAAAGCGCGGGTCGGCGCGGGTATAGAGCTGGTGCAGCCATTCGGCCTGATTCAGTGTGTCACGGTCGGCGCCTGGGTAGTCGCCAAAGTGCCAGCCTTCATCCAGCAGCCACGGTTCAACCACTGACACGCTGATCACCGATTCCAGCCCTTTCAGCTTGCGGGCAATCAGCGTGCGCGAGGCCCAGGGGCAAATGAGCGCCACATACAGATGGTAGCGGCCAGGTTCGGCGATAAATCCGCCTTCGCCAGTGATACCGGGCGCCCCGTCCGGGGTCACCCAGTGGCGAAAGCTGGAGGTCTGGCGAACAAAACCGCCTTTCTCGTCGGTGGCCTGAACCGGGTGCCAGTCGGCCGTCCATTTACCCTCAATCAGCATGCTGCCTCCGTTAGCCTTTTACCGGGGTGGGCTTCAGGGCAAATTTGCCGTCGCCCGTCAGCGCCAGTGTTAACAGACCAACAATCCAGAAGGCCGGGAACTCCCAACCGCCGTTCGGGTTAGTAAAGAAGAAACCGGCCGGGCCATGAACGGTGAAGATCGCGCCGAGCAGAATCGGGATCAGCGCAATCGCCACAATACGTGCGTAAACACCGAGGATCAGGGCAATCGCCCCTACCAGCTCAACCGCCATGGTGACATACGCCAGCCAGCCTGGCAGACCGAGCGAGGCGAAGAACTTCGCGGTGCCCGCTGGGGTGAAGGCGAAAAATTTCAGACTAAAGTGCGCCAGAAACAGAATACCGAGCGCCAGGCGCATAATCAGTGCGGCATACGGGGTAGTGCGTTGGTCAAACATGGTAGTGTTCCTCTCAGTCAGTTGATGAGAGGAGTGTAAAGTCTTTCCAGCTGGAAAATTATCTGCGTAAAACAGGGATGTTTATTTCCATTTTGGAAATTATCACCACCCCTGTTCCCATTCCGGTTGCAGCGAGAAAGCGTCCACCAGAAAATCGATCAGCACGCGGGATTTCTGCGCCAGGTAACGAGCGGGCGGATAAACGGCGAACAGCGCCAGCGGCGGGGCTTCATAGGCAGCCAGTACGGGTTTTACGCGCTGCTCTTTCAATGCCTTACCGGCGACAAACACCGGAATGCGCGCTATGCCCAGGCCGGCGCAGGCGGCTTCAAGGCACACTTCAGCGTTGGAAAATTTAATATGTCCGCGCACCGGCTGAAGATGCTGCTGTTTGTGCTCATCGAGAAAAGGCCAGTGCCAGGGATCGCGGAAGTTGGTATCCACAATCAGGCTGTGTTGCTCAAGTTGCTGCCAGTGCGTGGGCTCACCCTGTCGGGCAAGGTAATCCGGCGAGGCAACCACCACATTGCGGATTGCGCACAGGCGGCGGGCCACCAGGCTGCTGTCGGAAAGCGCGCCAATGCGCAGGGCAACATCGAACCCTTCATCCACCACGTTGACCAGCCGGTCGGCAAAGCTGACATCCAGTTCGATTTCCGGGTAGCGACGGGCAAACGCCACCAGATGCGGCGTGAGCTGGGAAGTACCAAACGTGACGGGCGCAGAGATGCGCAGCAAACCAGAGGGGGCATTGGCGATATTGCGCACTGCATCGTTAAGCGCATCGTAATCAATCAACAACTGGCGGATACGGTCGTAATAGGCCAGCCCCACTTCGGTTGGCGTCAACGAGCGGGTGCTGCGTCGCAGCAGATTAACGCCCAACTCCTGTTCCAGGCGGGAGATGAGTTTTGACGCCTGGCCGTGGCTGGTACCGCAGCGTAGCGCCGCACCGGTAAAGCTACCCGTTTCCATCACCGCTACAAACATGCGATCGCAATCCAGCCGTTCCATACGTCTTTTTCCGCAGAATTATCAGTGCCTCACCATAGCAAAAGCGCGCCACGGGCAACAGTCAGCGCCGTTGCGACGCGTGATTTTTACGGTATTGCAGCGGTGTTTCACCGATACCTTTCCTGAAAGCGCTAATAAACCAGGTGACGTCAGAAAATCCCACCAGTGCGGCGATGTCGCGAATGCTGTGCGGGCTGTGCAGCAGATAGTCGCAGGCTTTGCGCAGGCGAATGGTGTTGAGATAGTGATTAATCGGCTCGCCGGTTTCTTCATGGAAGCGGCGCGAGATGTAGCTGCGCGATTTCCCCAGCTCCTGCGCCAGCTTTTCCAGGCTGAATTTTTGCTGGTAGTTCTCTTCCAGCCAGAACATCACTGGCGTGGCAATGCCGCAACCTTCTTCCGGCAATTTCTCACTCTCTTCCGGCAACATACTTAGCAAATTCAACAACAGGCAGGCGACTTGTTCGCCGTTCAGTTTCGCGCTGGCGGCCAGCCTGGCGTAGCCGCTGAACAGATGGTCGATATGGGCGTGAATAGTTGCTGCATCCATCACCACCGCCGCGCCGCCGCGCTGAGAAAGTCGCTGCAAACGGCTGTGATTGTGCGGAAAATCGCGGAAATAACGGAGGATCGCGTGGTGATCAACATGAATGATAGTGCGGCGATAACTCGCCTGCGCCTGCTCATCGACCATCACTTTATGGATGGTGAGCGGTGGAAAGAAAAACAGCCGTCCAGGGCGCATGGTGTACTGGCGGTTATCGACGATCACCACGCCAAACCCCTCCTCGACGTACAGCACTTCCAGGCACTGATGCCAGTGGTGATAGCGCACCGTATTGGCAAACAGGCGGCTGAACGATGCAACCGCATCGTTGAGGGTGATCAGTTCCAGTCTCTCTGTTTGCCAGTTGTCTGCCATAGTGCAACCAAACTCAACTTTTGCCCCGATGTCGCTATTTATAAACCACAGTTTTAAATTTCCTCAACAACGGGTTCAGCTAAAGCTTGGCGGTGTGACAGAGCTAACATTTCCCCTTCCTGGCGATTCACTATGCTTCTGCCACACGATACGGGAGAGAAACCTATGCAGGCGGCGGAAGTGAAAACCTCAAATCCATTGTCATCCCGCGCGGAGGTAGCCTGCGCGTTGACGCAGATGCTGGACGCGCTGGATAAGCAGTTTCCACAGGGCGCAGCGCGATTTTCGCTGGGAGCAACCAGCGCGCATTACAGCGTAGATATTGCAGAAATGGAGGGGCTGTCCCGCGCGTTGTGGGGGTTGTTTCCGTTGATGGCGGGCGGCGATGTGGAAACGTTCAGCGATAAATATCTGACGGCCATTAAGCGCGGTACCGATCCACAATGTGCCGGTTTCTGGGGGAAAACAGGGCCGTACGATCAGCGGCTGGTGGAGATGGCCGCTTACGGTCTGGGGCTGGCGTTACTCGGCGATAAGCTGGCGGTGAAATTCAGCGAGACTGAGGCCGATAATCTGCATCAGTGGCTTAATCAAATCACCGATGCTGAGATGCCCGACAGTAACTGGAATTTCTTTGCCATCATGGTGCAACTGGGGTTTAAACGCGCCGGATTACCCTGGGAGCCAGCAGCTATCGCACACCGTTTTCGCCTGATGGATGCCTATTACCTTGGCGACGGCTGGTATTCCGATGGTCCTGGCCGACCAAAGGATTACTACATTTCGATGGCGTTCCATTTCTATGGCCTGATCTACGCCACGCTGAATGGGGAAGAGGATGCCGAACGCGCGGCGATTATCCGCCAGCGAGCCAGCCTGTTTGCACAGGACTTTATCTATATGTCGGCGGCAGAAGGGGAGTCCGTGCCGTTTGGCCGCAGCCTGACCTACCGTTTTGCGATGGTGGCTTTCTGGAGCGCGGTGGCGTTCTCCGGGCTGGAGGTCTTTTCACCCGGCGTGGTGAAAGGGCTGATCCTGCGCCATTTGCGCTGGTGGCTACGGCAGCCGATTTTCGATCGCGACGGCATCCTGACGCTCGGTTTTGCTTATCCGAACCTGGCGATGTGCGAAGACTACAACTCGCCGGGCTCGCCCTACTGGGCGCTGAAAGTCTTTTTGATCCTTGCGCTGCCGGAATCCCATACCTTCTGGCGGTCGGAAGAGCTGCCGCTGCCCGAGCTGGCTCCACAGCGCGTTATTCCGCCTGCGGGGCAGATCCTCGTGCATACCGATCAATCACGGCATGTCTGGATGCTGACATCCGGCCAGCTGGAACTGAATAACTACGTCAATACCGAGGCGAAATACACCAAATTTGCCTACTCCAGCCGGTTCGGTTTCACCATTGAACGTGGGCGCTATGGCATCAAGCATGCGGCCTGTGATTCGATGCTGTTACTCAGTGAAGGTGATAACTACTTCCGCGGTCGCCGCGAATGTGATGAGGTCGTGGTCAGCCCACAGGCGATTTTCTCCCGCTGGTCACCGTGGCATGACGTGCAGATCTCGACGTGGCTTATTCCCTGTGGAAACTGGCATTTACGCGTGCATCGCATTGATTCACAACGCCATTTACAGAGCGTCGAGGGCGGTTTTGCGGTGCTGAAAGCCCCGCATCGTCATGAGCAAAACGGCAGCCTGGTAGCGGCGGAAAATGGCGTCAGCGGTATTTTCGAACTGCTGGCTGATAATCCGCGGGAAGCTGACAGCGTGGTAACGCCGCCGAACAGCAGCATTATGTTTGCTCCTTGCGCCTCCATTCCTGTGCTGCGCGGCACGATAATGCCGGGCCGGCAATGGCTGGCCTGTGCGGTGCAGGCGGCCGTGACAGAGCAGGTGTTTCATTCGCACTTACCGCAATTATCCATAGAAGAAGATGCGCTGGTGATCCATTCGCCCGCGCAGGAAAAAATCGTCATTACATTTTAATTAAACGCCCGGCTGCGGCCGGGTAAATATCTCTGAACCCTACATGCTTTCGTCGAGGATAGTATGGAAAGAATAGCCATTAATAATAAAGCAGAGTATTACAAAATCAGCAGCTTTATATTTCTCTACTTTTTTACCTGGTCCGCCAGTATTGGTTTGCTGGCTATCTGGTTGGGGCAAAAAGCCAATCTTAGCGGAACGGTAATTGGTACTGTATTTGCTATTAATGGGATATTTTCAGTGATCCTGAAACCAATATATGGTTATATCCTGGATAAAATCGGCATGAGCAAATATTTGCTCTATTTTGTTGTGCTGATGTCTGCGCTGATGGCACCATTTTTTATCTACGTGTATCAACCGCTACTTATTTCCAATACCTTAGTGGGCATTATTGTCGGCGCGATTTATTTAAGTTTTGCCTGGTATGCCGGGGTTGCTGCCTGCGAATCCTATACCGATCGTTACAGTCGCTTAAACGGCATGGAGTTCGGGCAAATCCGCATGTGGGGATCGCTCGGCTGGGCTGTTGCATCGTCGTTTTCCGGCCTGCTGTTTAACCTCTCGCCAGCTTATAACTTCATCATGGGTTCTGTTGCCTCGCTGATCATGCTGGTGGTTCTACTGAGCCTGAAAGTGAATGTCCACTCCGCTCACGCCAGCGATGTGCTGACGAAAGAGAAAATCGTGCCAGCGGATGTTTACGCGCTGCTGCGTAACCGCAAATTCTGGGCTTTCTGCCTGTATGTTGCAGGCGTGGCGTGGATGATGTTTATCGCGGAACAGCAGTTCTCCCGCTACTTTGTCACCTTCTTTACGGATATCCACCAGGGCAACGCGGTGTTTGGTTACCTGGGCACGGTGCAGTCCGGCATGGAATTTGTCATGTATATGGTGATCCCGCTGTTCGTTAATTTTATCGGTGCAAAGCGCGGGTTGCTGATTGTCGGGTTGGTAGTGGGCGCGCGGCTGATTATTTCCGGGCTGTGCGAATCGCATCTGCTGATTTCGGTATTAAAACCGCTGTACGGTCTGGAAATCTGCCTGCTGTTGGTGTCGGTATTTAAATATATCGCCGAGCATTTCGATAAGCGGGTTAACGCCACCATGTATTTATTAGGTTATCAGGCCATGCTGTATGTCGGTAATGTGGTGGTCTCTTCTCCGGCCGGAATATTATATGACCGTATCGGCTTTGAAAATACCTACATCATTATGGGCTGTATTGCACTGAGCTTTACTTTTATTTCGTTATTTACCTTGTCTGCCTGCCAGAGCAAATGGCGACAACATGGACCATTAGATATTGCCCGCGATAATGCAGCGCGCTGATCTTATTTTCTGTAACAACAAGGAACCGAAATATGTTAAGTAAAATCGTTGAGGAAACGTTACGCGATTATCCGGGCACGCCGATGGATGTGCAGTCGTTTAAAGATGAACTGGATTCCGCGCGTGCGCATACCCTTGAACTGATTCGCCGTCATTTAACGGATTTCGGTGATAAATTCCCCGCCGAAACCTGCGTCCACGGCTATTATCCGCTGACCGAAAATGTTGAGTGGACCACCAGCTTCTGGACCGGGCAATTGTGGCTGGCGTGGGAGATGAGCGGCGATGACGGTTTCCGTGCGATGGCGGAGCGCCACGTGCGCTCGTTTGGTCTGCGCATTGCCGGACGTCACGATACCAACACACACGATCTGGGCTTCTTATATACGCTCTCCTGCGTGGCGGCCTGGCGTCTGACCAGCAATCATGAGGCGCGCGGGTTTGCCCTGCTGGCTGCCGAAGCACTGCTGGAACGCTTTCACGAGAAAGCGCAGATCATCCAGGCGTGGGGCGATTTGCAGGATCCTGAGCAGGCCGGGCGCATGATCATCGACTGCAACATGAACCTGCCGCTGCTTTACTGGGCCAGTGAGCAGACCGGGGATCGGCGCTTTGCCCAGGCTGCGCAGGCACATGTACAGCAAGCGGCGAAATACCTGATCCGTGAAGATGCTTCCACTTTTCACACGTATTATATGGACGTGCAAACGGGCGCACCGTGCTATGGCAACACGCAGCAGGGGTATGCCGATGACTCCTGCTGGTCGCGCGGCCAGGCGTGGGGGATTTATGGTTTCCTGCTGAGCTTTATTTACACCGGTGATAAAGAGATGGTGGCGCTGTCGAAACGGCTGGCGAATTACTTCCTCAACCGTCTACCGGAAGATGCGGTGTGCCACTGGGATCTGGCGCTGGTGGGCAGCGATGCGCTGCGTGACTCCTCTTCGGCGGCGATTGCGGTGTGCGGCTTGCTGGAACTGATTAAACATCTGCCGGTGACCGATCCCGATCGCGCGCGCTATCAACAATGGGCGATGCGCATTATGTCGTCGCTGGGTAAGCACTACCTGGCCGGGAAAAATGAAGCCACGACCGGGCTGCTGAAACATTCGGTCTACCATCTGTCGGGCAATAAAGGGGTGGATGAGTGCTGTAGCTGGGGGGATTACTTCTATGTGGAGGCGCTGGCGCGCTTTTCGCAGAGCTGGAAACTGTACTGGTAGAAATAAAAATGCCGGATAGCGGCTGCGCTTATCCGGCTTTCGTCACTTCCCCTCGCCGTGCGGTGAGGGTCGCATGCTCAAAGACCCGCTTGCAGAATGCGGATGTGGGTTTCCAGCACGTCGCCCTTCACCGCGTCGCTCCACGCTTTCATGTGCGGGGTCTGCAGGTGCGCTTCAAGATGCGCGACGGTTTCCCACTGCTCAACCATGATGATGGAGTCCGGCGCGGTTGCCTGGAAGCTGGCGTCAGTGGCGGCATCCACCATCGGCGCGTAGCCGTGGCAGCCTTCTTCTTTCAGTACGGTCGGGATAATTTTCGCGAACTGATCCAGCACCGCCTGGCGGTGATGTTGACCTGGACGAGTACGGATTTCTGCGATAACGGTAAGCATGTTTACTACTCCTTTAATTCCAGGCTACCAGTTAAGCAAAAATTTCCGCGAGATGCTTGCGATATTCTGCGATATAGCTCGGGACGTCAGGCATTTTAATCACGTCGTTGACGATAAAGGTCGGCAGCGGATCCATGCCCAGGAACTGATTCGCCTTGTGGAACGGCAGGTAAGCGCCGTCAACGCCCACGCCTTCGAAGAACTGATCTTTCTCGGTGAAGGCTTCCAGCGGGGCGTTCCAGGTCAGCGACAGCATATATTTTTTGCCCTGAATCAGGCCGCCTGAACCGTATTTTTTGGAGGCGTCAGAGCGGGTGCGGCCATCGCTGGCATACAGTGAGCCGTGACCTTCGGTGAACACGTCGTCCATGTATTTTTTCACGGTCCACGGCGCGCCCATCCACCAGCCCGGCATCTGCCAGATCACCACGTCAGCCCACAGGAAGTTCTGCACTTCGGCCTTCACGTCGTAGTTGCTGTCTGCACGCACGACCTTAACATCATGCCCGGCGTCGCGCAGGAAACCGTCCGCGACCTCGGTCAGGGTGTCATTCAGCTGGCCTTTAGAGTGCGCAAATTCTTTTGCACCGTTGATAATCAGAATGTTGCTCATTTTTTGTCCTCGATGATGAGAGTATGCCGGGTATTCTACGCGCGAGGACGGAGCGGAAAAATGAGCAAAATGTGCAAAGTCTTTTGCGTTGGAGATGCAATAATCCGTTACCAGCTGACTTTCACCTCAAAGCCGCCTTCAGGCGCATTGCTCAGCGAAACGCGCATTCCGTGCAGCGCGGCGATGCGTTTGACGATAGAGAATCCCAGCCCGCTGCCCGTGGCGTTCTGCCCCGGCGGACGGTAAAAACGCTCGCCGGCGCGCGTCAGCACCTCATCGCTCAACGCCGGGGCCGTTGTCGCGCACGGTAAGGCTACGCGCGTCCAGCGTGACGTCCACCACGCTGCCCCGCGGGCTGTAGCGGATCGCATTATCCAGCAGGTTGCGCACCAGCAGGCTGAGCAGCAGCGGCTGGCCCTCGCGGCTGACGGAGGGCGTATGCAGATGTTGAGGCGAATATCAATCCCCGCCTGCTGCGCCGGATGCCAGATATCCAGCACGGCCGACTGCAGTAAATCGGCCAGCGCAATCGGTTCGACATCGTCCAGGTTATCCAGCGAATCCAGCCGCGACAGCGTGAGGAGCTGATCCACCAGCCGGGAAGCGCGGTCAATTCCCGCATGCAGCTGCGCCAGCGCCTTTTCCCGCGCCTGCGGATCGTCATGCGAGAGCTGCGCCACGTCAGTTTGCACCTTCAGGGCCGCCAGCGGGCTGCGCAGCTCGTGGGCGGCATCGGACGTAAAGCGGCGCTCGCGCGTCATCATCGTGTGCGTGCGCGCAAAGAGGTGATTCAGCGCGTCGAGCAGGGGCCGCACTTCCCTGGGGACGCCTTGCGTATTGAGTGGTTGAGCGCGCATCCGGCGCGCGAGGCCGCAGGGTCTGCGCCAGCTTTTTCAGCGGCCTCAGTTCCCGGCTCAGCAGCAGGATCAGCAAGAGCAGCATTACGGGCAGCGCCACCAGCCAGGGCGTGAGCTGGGAGGTGATGACCTCCAGCGCCATCTCCTGGCGGTACTCCCACTCCTGGCCGACCACCACGCGGTACTTCCCGTCCGGTGAGGTCAGCCACAGAAAACGCCAGTCGTTCGTCGTCATCGCCGCAACTGCCCGTTATCAAACCCGTCGCGGCGATAGCTGTACGGGATATCGCGGCCGTTTTCGCCGTCGTTCAGCAGCATTTTGCCGTCGACGGCGTAAATGGCGAAAGCCAGCGCGTCATCGTCCAGACGACCATGCTTCACTTTCTTTGGGATCTCGCGCATCCGTCCGGGGGCGCGGATCTCGTCAAGATCCATCGTCAGCAGCCGTTTGGCAAACAGCATCTGCTGCGTATCGAACAGCTTATCGAGCTTGTGGGCGCGTCTGCTGCCAGGCCACCAGGCTGGCGGCAAACCAGGCCGCCAGAGACAGCAGTAAGAAGAGGAGCGTCAGGCGCAGCTTCAGGCTCAGGCGTTGCGTCAGCTTCATGCGTCACCCAGGGTATAGCCGATGCCGTGCACGGTGCGGATAAACTCGCTGCCGAGCTTGCGGCGCAGGTGATGGACGTGGACTTCTACCGCGTTGCTGGAGACGTCGTCGTCCCAGGTATACAGTTTTTCCTCGATCATCTTGCGCGGCAGCACGCGGCCTGCGTTGCGCATCAACAGCTCCAGCAGGGCGAACTCTTTCGGCTTCAGCGTCAGCGGTTCACCGTCCAGCGTGGCGACGAGTCGGGTCGGATCGAGCGTGACCTTGCCGTGGCGTAGCTCGCTATGCGTCTGGCCGTGGCTGCGGCGGACCAGCGCCTCAAGGCGGGCGCCCACTTCAATCAGCGCGAACGGCTTGCAGAGATAATCATCCGCGCCAAGACGCAGTCCTTCCACGCGCTGGTTAAGCGCATCCCGCGCGGTCAGGATCAATACCGGCTCGCTGCGCCCGCTTTCGCGCCACGCGCGCAGGATGTCCAGACCGTCGATTTCCGGCAGCGTCAGATCCAGCACCACGGCATCGTAGGGCGCAGACGCGAGCGCGGCCTGACCGGTTTTACCGTCGGTAAACCAGTCCACGCTAAAGCCCATTTTGCTTAACCCCGCCTTGATACCGTCGCCGATTAACGTGTCGTCTTCTACCAGTAAAATGCGCATATTCCCTCCTTGATGTCCGTCAGTAAACCCTCACGCAGTTAAACCGCTTGCGACAGGTAATGTACAGCGGAAATTTTTCTTTTCTCCCCTTAAGAAGTTGTTAAGGAGTTCCCTGTTAAATGGACTGCGAAACCACAGGAAAAGGGAGAGAAAAGATGAAAAAATTCGCTGCAATTGCCGCCATCATGATGATGACCACTGCCCCCGTTTTTGCCGCGCAGGGCGGATTTAACGGCCCGTCTGCCGCACAGACCCAGACCCAAACGCAGGCAGGCGGTTTTGTCGATAACGACCCGGACAGCAGCAAAGCGACCGTCGAAAGCGCTAAGTCGCTGAAGGACGATGCCTGGGTGAAGCTGCGCGGGAACATTACCGAGCGCCTGTCCGATGACCGCTACACCTTCCGCGATGAGACCGGCACGGTGAACGTGGAAATTGACCACAAGCGCTGGAACGGCGTGACCGTCACCCCTCAGGATAAAGTGGAAATCCAGGGCAAGGTCGATAAAGAGTGGAACGATTTTGAAATCGACGTGAAGCAGGTCATTAAGCTGAACAAATAACCCGGAAAGGGCCGCATAAGCGGCCCTTTTTCTTTGTGACTCAACTCGTCAGATAGGGTAGTATCTGCGGCAATATTGCCTGAAACCCTTCGGTTTCTGAGTTGAGGAATCACACGTAATGAGCGATATGGCAGAGCGCCTCGCGCTACATGAATTCACGGAAAACGCCTACCTGAACTACTCCATGTACGTCATCATGGACAGGGCGTTGCCGTTTATCGGGGATGGCCTGAAGCCCGTTCAGCGCCGCATCGTGTATGCGATGTCCGAACTGGGGCTGAACGCCACCGCCAAGTTCAAGAAATCCGCCCGTACCGTCGGTGACGTGCTGGGTAAATACCATCCGCACGGCGACAGCGCCTGTTATGAAGCGATGGTGCTGATGGCCCAGCCGTTCTCTTACCGCTACCCGCTGGTGGATGGTCAGGGGAACTGGGGGGCGCCGGACGATCCGAAATCCTTCGCGGCGATGCGTTATACCGAATCCCGCCTCTCTAAATATGCCGAAGTGCTGCTGGGCGAGCTGGGGCAGGGGACCGTTGACTGGGTACCGAACTTCGACGGCACGCTGCAGGAGCCGAAGATGCTGCCTGCGCGTCTGCCGAACATCTTGCTGAACGGCACCACCGGGATTGCGGTCGGTATGGCGACGGACATTCCGCCGCACAACCTGCGTGAAGTGGCGAAAGCCGCCATCACCCTGATTGAGCAGCCGAAAGCCTCGCTCGACGATCTGCTGGATATCGTGCAGGGTCCGGATTTCCCGACCGAAGCCGAAATCATCACCTCGCGCGCGGAAATCCGCAAAATCTACCAGAACGGTCGCGGCTCCGTACGCATGCGTGCGGTGTGGAATAAAGAAGACGGCGCCGTGGTCATCACCGCGCTGCCGCATCAGGTTTCCGGTGCCAAAGTGCTGGAGCAGATCGCCTCCCAGATGCGCAATAAAAAGCTGCCGATGGTCGACGACCTGCGCGACGAATCTGACCACGAGAACCCGACCCGTCTGGTGATTGTGCCGCGCTCCAACCGCGTGGACATGGAGCAGGTGATGAACCACCTGTTTGCCACCACCGATCTGGAAAAAAGCTACCGCATCAACCTGAACATGATCGGCCTCGACGGACGCCCGGCGGTGAAAAACCTGCTGGAGATCCTCAGCGAGTGGCTGGTGTTCCGTCGCGATACCGTGCGTCGCCGTCTGAACCATCGGTTAGAGAAAGTGCTTAAGCGCCTGCATATCCTTGAAGGTTTGCTGGTGGCGTTCCTCAATATCGACGAGGTGATTGAGATCATCCGTACCGAGGACGAGCCGAAGCCCGCCCTGATGTCGCGCTTTGGCATCAGCGAAACCCAGGCCGAAGCGATCCTCGAGCTGAAGCTGCGCCATCTCGCCAAACTGGAAGAGATGAAGATCCGCGGCGAGCAGAACGAGCTGGAAAAAGAGCGCGATCAGCTGCAGGCGATCCTCGCGTCCGAACGCAAGATGAACACCCTGCTGAAGAAAGAGCTGCAGGCCGATGCCGACGCGTTTGGCGACGACCGTCGTTCTCCGCTGCACGAGCGCGAAGAAGCGAAGGCGATGAACGAGCACGACATGCAGCCGTCCGAGCCGGTGACCATTGTCCTGTCGCAGAGCGGCTGGGTGCGCAGCGCCAAAGGCCATGATATCGACGCGCCGGGGCTCAGCTACAAAGCGGGCGACAGCTTTAAAGCGGCGGTGAAAGGCAAGAGCAACCAGCCGGTGGCGTTTATCGACTCCACCGGGCGCAGCTACGCCATAGACCCGATCACGCTGCCTTCCGCGCGTGGGCAGGGCGAGCCGCTTACAGGTAAGCTGACGCTGCCGCCGGGCGCGACGGTTGACCATATGCTGATGGAAGCCGATGACCAGAAGCTGCTGCTGGCGTCCGATGCGGGCTACGGCTTTATCTGTACCTTTAACGACCTGGTCTCCCGTAACCGTGCCGGTAAGGCGCTGATTAGCCTGCCGGACAACGCCCACGTGATGGCGCCGCTGGTGATCGAGAACGAAAGCGACATGCTGCTGGCGATCACCACCGCCGGACGTATGCTGATGTTCCCGGTCAGCGATCTGCCTGAGCTGTCAAAAGGCAAGGGCAACAAGATCATCAACATCCCGTCGGCGGAGGCCGCGAAAGGCGAAGATGGCCTGGCGCACCTCTTCCTGCTGCCGCCGCAGAGCACCCTGACCATTCACGTCGGCAAGCGCAAAATCAAGCTTCGTCCGGAAGAGCTGCAGAAGGTGGTGGGTGAGCGCGGTCGCCGCGGTTCGCTGATGCGCGGTCTGCAGCGTATCGATCGCGTGGAGATAGACTCTCCTGCACGCAGCGCTGCGGGTGACAGCGAAGAGTAATGTCGTGATATCCCCCTCTGTCCGGAGGGGGAATTTCAATAAAATTTCCCGTAAAATCGTTGTTAATTCGTGCGTTGCGATTAACAATACGCGCTCGTAATAAAGTCCTTACCTGGCCACAGGTGAAGTATAATTGTCAGCTGTTGGGGCTTCAGAGGTCGCTATGCTATATATTGTTCGTCTTATTCTTACCGTTATCTACTGCATCCTGGTCTGTATTTTCGGCTCTATCTATTGCCTGTTCAGCCCGCGTAATCCGAAGCATGTCGCCACCTTCGGCCATATGTTCGGTCGCCTTGCGCCGCTGTTTGGTCTGAAAGTTGAAAAACGTCTGCCGGAAGGGGCGGAGAATTTCGGTAACGCCATCTATATCGCCAACCATCAGAACAACTACGATATGGTGACGGCCTCTAATATCGTGCTTCCACCGACCGTGACGGTGGGCAAAAAAAGCCTGCTGTGGATCCCGTTTTTTGGTCAGCTGTACTGGCTTACCGGTAACCTGCTGATCGACCGTAATAACCGTGCAAAAGCGCACAGCACCATTGCGGAAGTGGTGAATCATTTTAAAAAGCGCAAAATTTCAATCTGGATGTTCCCGGAAGGGACGCGTAGCCGCGGCCGCGGCCTGCTGCCGTTTAAAACCGGTGCGTTTCATGCCGCAATTGCGGCAGGTGTTCCAATTATTCCTGTGTGCGTTTCCAATACTTCGAATAAGATTAATCTTAACCGCCTGAATAACGGGCTGGTGATTGTCGAAATGCTGCCACCCGTCGATACCAGCAAATACGGTAAAGATCAGGTGCGCGAGCTGGCCGCGCACTGCCGTGATCTGATGGCTGAGCATATTGCGCTGCTCGACAAAGAAGTCGCAGAGAGAGAAGCCGCCGGTAAGATTTAATCCGGCGTTGAAGGGAAAACGAATTCCCGCGTTGTTAGTCGTTTCAGATGGAGCTTATATGTCACTCAGTCGGCGTCAGTTTATTCAGGCTTCCGGGATCGCCCTTTGTGCGGGTGCGATGCCGCTGACAGCCAGCGCCGCCGGGCAGCAACAGCCGCTGCCTATTCCGCCATTAATTGAATCTCGTCGCGGTCAGCCGCTTTTCCTGACGCTGCAGCGCAGCCACTGGTCCTTTACCCAGGGGACGCGTGCGCCGGTCTGGGGCATTAACGGACGTTACCTTGGGCCGACCATACGCGTGTGGAATGGCGATGACGTTAAGCTCATCTACAGTAATCGTACCCCTGAAAATGTCGCCATGACCATCAGCGGCCTGCAGGTGCCTGGCCCGCTGATTGGCGGCGCGGCGCGAATGATGTCCCCCAGCGCCGACTGGGCGCCCGTTCTGCCGATTCGCCAGAGCGCGGCAACCCTGTGGTATCACGCCAACACGCCTAACCGCACGGCGCAGCAGGTCTATAACGGCCTGGCCGGCATGTGGCTGGTGGAAGATGAAGTCAGCAAATCCCTGCCGATCCCGAACCACTACGGCGTGGATGACTTCCCGATTATCATCCAGGACAAACGTCTGGATAATTTCGGCACGCCGGAATACAGCGAGCCGGGCAGCGGTGGTTTCGTCGGCGATACGCTGCTGGTTAACGGCGCGCAGAGCCCGTATGTCGAAGTGTCCCGTGGCTGGGTGCGCCTGCGCCTGCTCAACGCGTCTAACTCGCGCCGCTATCAGCTGCAGATGAGCGATGGCCGTCCGCTGCACGTGATCTCCGGCGATCAGGGCTTTTTACCGGCGCCGGTGTCCGTCAAACAGCTGGCGCTCGCGCCGGGTGAGCGTCGCGAAATTCTCATTGATATGACCAACGGGGATGAAGTGTCTGTCACCTGCGGTGAAGCGGCCAGCATTGTCGACCGTATTCGCGGGTTCTTTGAACCGTCGAGCATACTTGTCTCCACCCTGGTGTTGACCCTGCGTCCAACCGGCCTGCTGCCGCTGGTGACCGATAGCCTGCCCATGCGTCTGCTGCCGCAGGAGATCATGAGCGGCTCGCCGGTGCGCAGCCGTGATATCAGCCTGGGCGACGACCCGGGCATCAACGGCGCGCTCTGGGACGTCAACCGCATTGATATCACCGCGCAGCAGGGCACCTGGGAGCGCTGGACGGTGCGTTCAGATATGCCGCAGTCGTTCCATATTGAAGGGGTGACGTTCCTGATCCGCAACGTCAACGGCGCGATGCCGTTCCCGGAAGATCGCGGCTGGAAAGATACCGTCTGGGTGGACGGCCAGGTTGAACTGCTGGTGTACTACGGTCAGCCTTCGTGGCCGCACTTCCCGTTCCTGTTCCACAGCCAGACGCTGGAGATGATGGACAGGGGCTCGGTGGGGCAAATGCTGGTCAACCCGGCACCGTAAAACAGCCGGTGCCTTCGGCTTATGTTCCTGAGCTTTTGGGCCCGGAAACGAGCGCCACCGCTAATACTCCTTCATTTCCCGCTACATTGATCCAGCGTATAATCCCCGCCCTTTGGTCTATTTTTTTACCAATTTCGGAAGCATTATGAGCGCAATTTCCCTGATCCAGCCGGATCGTGACCTCTTCTCCTGGCCCCAGTACTGGGCGGCCTGCTTTGGACCGGCGCCGTTCCTGCCGATGTCCCGGGAAGAGATGGATCAACTGGGCTGGGACAGCTGCGACATCATTCTGGTCACGGGCGATGCCTACGTCGACCACCCGAGCTTCGGCATGGCCATCTGCGGCCGTATGCTGGAAGCGCAGGGCTTCCGCGTGGGGATCATCTCCCAGCCGGACTGGAACAGCAAAGACGACTTTATGCGTCTGGGTAAACCGAACCTGTTCTTCGGCGTGACCGCCGGCAACATGGACTCGATGATCAACCGCTATACCGCCGACCGTAAGCTGCGCCACGACGACGCCTACACGGCGGATAACGTGGCCGGCAAACGTCCGGATCGCGCGACCCTGGTCTATACCCAGCGCTGCAAAGAAGCCTGGAAAGACGTGCCGGTGATCCTGGGCGGCATCGAAGCCAGCCTGCGCCGTACCGCGCACTACGATTACTGGTCTGATACCGTGCGCCGCTCGGTGCTGGTGGATTCCAAAGCCGACATGCTGATTTACGGCAACGGCGAGCGTCCGCTGGTGGAAGTGGCGCACCGCCTGTCGCAGGGGCGAACCGGTGAGCAGCATCCGCGACGTGCGCAATACCGCGATCATGGTAAAAGAGGCGCTGCCGGGCTGGAGCGGGGTGGATTCCACCCGTCATCGATATGCCGGGCAAAATCGACCCGATCCCGCACCCGTACGGCGAAGATCTGCCGTGCGCCGATAACAAACCGGTCGCGCCGAAGGCGCAGGAAGCGAAGCGCGATCACCGTGCAGCCGCCGCGCCCGAAGCCGTGGGAGAAGACCTACGTGCTGCTGCCGTCCTACGAGAAGGTGAAAGGCGACAAGGTGCTCTACGCGCATGCGTCGCGTATTCTGCACCATGAAACCAACCCCGGCTGCGCCCGTGCGCTGATGCAGAAGCACGGCGAGCGCTATATCTGGATCAACCCGCCGGCGATCCCGCTCTCCACCGAAGAGATGGACAGCGTCTTTGCGCTGCCGTACCAGCGCGTGCCGCACCCGGCGTACGGCAAGGGCCGTATTCCGGCGTACGAGATGATCCGCTTCTCGATCAACATCATGCGCGGCTGCTTCGGCGGGTGCTCCTTCTGCTCCATCACCGAGCACGAAGGGCGCATCATTCAGAGCCGCTCGGAAGATTCGATCATCAACGAGATCGAAGCGATCCGCGACACGGTGCCGGGCTTTACCGGCGTGATTTCCGATCTTGGCGGCCCGACCGCGAACATGTATATGCTGCGCTGCAAATCGCCGCGCGCGGAGCAAACCTGCCGCCGTCTCTCCTGCGTCTATCCGGGCATTTGCGAGCACATGGACACCAACCACGAGCCGACGATCAACCTCTACCGCCGCGCGCGTGACCTGAAGGGCATCAAGAAGATCCTGATCGCCTCCGGGGTTCGTTACGACCTGGCCGTGGAAGATCCGCGCTACATCAAAGAGCTGGCGACGCACCACGTCGGCGGCTACCTGAAGATCGCGCCGGAGCATACCGAAGAAGGGCCGCTGTCGAAGATGATGAAGCCGGGCATGGGCAGCTACGATCGCTTTAAACAGCTGTTCGATACCTACTCGAAGGAGGCGGGCAAAGAGCAGTATCTGATCCCGTACTTCATCTCCGCGCACCCGGGCACGCGTGATGAGGACATGGTGAACCTGGCGCTGTGGCTGAAGCAGCACCGCTTCCGCCTCGATCAGGTGCAGAACTTCTATCCTTCGCCGCTGGCCAACTCGACGACCATGTATTACACCGGCAAGAACCCGCTGAGTAAGATTGGCTACAAGAGCGAAGAGGTGGTGGTGCCGAAAGGGGATAAACAGCGTCGTCTGCATAAGGCGCTGCTGCGTTACCACGATCCGAAAAACTGGCCGCTGATCCGCCAGGCGCTGGAAGAGATGGGTAAAAAACACCTGATCGGCTCGCGCCGCGACTGTCTGGTACCGGCCCCGACGCTGGAGGAGATGCGCGAAGCGCGTCGCCAGAACCGCAATACGCGCCCGGCGCTGACCAAGCACACGCCGATTGTGCATCAGCGTTCGAACGGTAATTCGAGTGTGAAGAAGCCCGTGAAGCGCAAAGCGTAAATAAAAAACCCCGGCAAGCCGGGGTTTTTATGTAGAAACGCAGGCCGGGTAAGGCGAAGCCGCCACCCGGCTTTTTTACGCAATTACCCGCCAAACTGATCCGGGTCCGGCCCAAGCCGCTTGCCCTTATCCAGCTTCGCAATTTCCCCCAGCTCATCTTTGTCCAGACGGAAATCCCAGACGTCGAAGTTCTCGGCGATGCGCGACGGCGTGACCGATTTCGGAATGACCACCAGGCCGTTGTCCAGATGCCAGCGAATGACGATTTGCGCCGGGGTTTTACCGTATTTATCCGCCAGGTCGCGGATAATTTTCTGATCGAACACGCCTTCACCACCCTGCGCCAGCGGGCTCCAGGATTCGGTTTGGATCTTATGGGTGGCGTTCCAGGCATGAAGCTGACGCTGCTGCAGTAGCGGGTGCAGCTCGATCTGGTTAATCACCGGTGCGACGCCCGTTTCATCAATCAGACGCTGCAGGTGATGTACCTGGAAGTTACAGACGCCGATGCTTTTCACCAGCCCCTCTTTCTGCAGTTCAATCATCCCCTTCCAGGCATCAACGTAATGATCGATGGCCGGAACCGGCCAGTGCATCAGCCAGAGATCGACGAAATCGAGCTGGAGTTTTTCCAGGCTCTCCTGCAGGGCTTCGCGGGGACGCTTTTGATCGTCGTTCCACAGTTTCGTGGTGATGAACAACTCATCGCGAGGGACGCCGGCGCTGGCCAGTGCGTTACCCACGCCGTCCTCGTTTTTGTACGCGGCGGCGGTATCAATCGACCGATAGCCGACTTCCAGGGCTTTATGAATGGCGGAGACGACCTCGTCGTTACCGGCTTTCCATACACCTAGCCCCAGCTGGGGCATCACGTTGCCGTCCTGCAGCTTGATTACGGTTTGGTTTGCCATTTTTCCTCCTTCAGGTGCGCATCGCCGGAGGTACTCCGGCGATGGGGTGTGCATTAAGTCTGGACGAAATGTCAAAAAACGAAAGTCGGGGGGACAAAAACGCTTAGCGTGCCGCCTCGTAAATACGACGGCTGACGTCCAGCGTGATGTCGCCGTGCTCGCCCAGATGGGTCATGCCGTGCTCTTCGAGTTTCGCCAGCAGGGCAGGGATGGAGCTGCCGTCGAGGCCGTAGCCAGACAGACGCGTTGGCACGCCCAGACCTTCAAAGAAGCTGCGGGTTGCTTCGATGGCGGCATCAATGCGCGCATCGTCAGAACCCTCGGTGATGTTCCACACGCGTTCGGCGTACTGCAGCAGTTTGGCGCGTTTGGTGTCGCGTTTTTCGTTCCACAGCGCAGGCAGCACAACGGCCAGCGTCTGCGCGTGATCCAGACCGTGCATCGCCGTCAGCTCGTGGCCCAGCATGTGGGTTGCCCAGTCCTGCGGCACGCCAGCGCCGATCAGGCCGTTCAGCGCCTGTGTCGCCGCCCACATCACGTTGGCACGAACGTCGTAGTTTTCCGGCTCTTTCAGCGCTTTCGGGCCTTCTTCGACGAGCGTCAGCAGAATGCCTTCCGCGAAGCGATCCTGAATTTTGGCATTCACCGGATACGTGACGTACTGCTCAACGGTATGTACAAAGGCATCGACCACGCCGTTCGCCACCTGACGCGCTGGCAGGGTATAGGTGTAAACCGGATCCAGAATGGCGAACACTGGCTGAACGTGTTCGTTCATGAAGGCCTGCTTGTCACCGGTGGTTTTACGGGAGATCACCGCGCCCTTATTGGATTCAGAACCCGTCGCTGGCAGGGTCAGCACGGATCCCATCGGGATGGCGCTTTTGATGTCGCTGCCGCGGGTTTCCAGAATGTGCCACGGATCGATGCCGTCAGCGTAGTGCGCCGCAGCGGCGATGAATTTGGTACCGTCCAGCACGGAGCCGCCGCCGACTGCCAGCAGGAAGGTGATGTTTTCTTCACGGGCGATTTTTACCGCATTCATCAGCGTTTCGTAGGACGGGTTTGGCTCAATGCCGCCGAACTCACGCACGTCCAGACCGTCCAGCGCGCTGTAAACCTGATCCAGCACGCCGGTTTTTTTCACGCTGCCGCCACCGTAGGTGATCAGCACGCGGGCGTCAGCAGGGATCTGTGCGCGCAGGTCAGCGATAGCGTCTTTACCAAACAGAATGCGGGTTGGGGTGTGGAGATTAAAGTTGTTCATTGCTCGTTCCCTTTAGTGGGTGAAAAACCGTGGTGCGCAGAGGGCGACCTGATGCTGCTCATTGTGGCGATCCGGGGCTACGCCCTCAATGCACATTCCTGCCGATGTCTTGCCCATTTCTACAGAGCGCTGGAGAAAGCGCGGAAAACAACGCACACTGTCAACGTCGAAAACCGTACCCGGAGTAACGCAAGATGAACCGTGAGGCTATCTGCCAGCAGCTCACTGTGCAGATTAAGAGATTGATAGATAATGAAAATCGTGCCAGCGATCTGCTGCCGGATATTCGCCTGCTCTATGGTACGCAGCCGGGGACACGCACGCCGGTCATGTACCAGCCGGGCATCGTTTTTCTCTTCTCGGGCCATAAAATTGGCTATATCAACGAGCGCGTGTTCCGCTACGACACCAATGAATATCTGCTTCTGACGGTACCTTTACCCTTTGAATGTGAAACCTTCGCGACAGAGGCGGTTCCGCTGGCGGGTATTCGCGTCAATGTCGACATCCTTCAGCTGCAGGAGCTGCTGATGGAGATTGGCGAAGATGAACTCTTCCAGCCTTCGATGGCCTCAAGCGGGATTAACTCGGCGACGCTGTCGGAAGAGATCCTCTGCGCCATTGAGCGTCTGCTGGATGTGATGGAGAGGCCGCTGGACGCGCGCATTCTGGGCAAGCAGATCGTCCGCGAGATCCTCTATCACGTGCTGCTGGGCCCGGGCGGTGGCGCGTTACTCGCCCTGGTGAGCCGACAGACCCACTTCAGCCTGATAAGCCGTGTGCTCAAGCGCATCGAAAGCCAGTACACGGAAAACCTCAGCGTCGACCAGCTGGCGGCGGAAGCGAACATGAGCGTCTCGGCGTTTCACCATAATTTTAAATCGGTGACCAGCACCTCGCCGCTGCAGTACCTCAAAACCTACCGGCTGCATAAGGCGCGGATGCTGATGATCCACGACGGCATGAAGGCCAGCGCAGCGGCAATGCGGGTGGGTTACGAAAGCGCGTCGCAGTTCAGTAGGGAGTTTAAGCGCTATTTCGGCGTTACGCCGGGAGAAGATGCATCACGCATCCGAACCATGCAGGGAGCTTAAGCTTTTTCCTCTCTCCCCTATGGGGAGAGGGTCAGGGTGAGGGGATCACGCGCTGCAGTACTTCTTCTTAATCACCACCGCGATGGTTCCCACCAGTCCTGCCACCAGCAGGAACATCGGCAGTACCATCAGGAAGGTCATCACCTGATCTTCATGGTGTTTCACAAAGGGGATCATATTCAGCGCATAGCCGAGCGTGGTGACTACACCCACCCACAGCAGAGCGCTCAGCCAGTTGAAGAACTGGAAGCGGCGGTTTGACAGACCGGAAATGCCCGCCATCGTAGGCAGAAGCGTGCGAACAAACGCCAGGAAACGCCCGGCCAGCAATGCCAGCAGGCCATGCCGGTCGAACATGCAGGTCGCACGCTGATGATATTTATGCGGCAGCTGCGCCAGCCAGCTTTTGACGACGCGCGTGTTCCCCAGCCAGCGGCCCTGCAGATAGCTCAGCCAGCAGCCCAGGCTGGCAGCGGAGGTCAGGATAACCATCGTTGGCGTGAAGTCCATGACGCCTTTACCGATTAATGCCCCGGCAAGTAAAAGCAGGCTGTCACCGGGTAAAAACGAGGCTGGCAGTAATCCATTTTCCAGAAACAGAGTTGCGAACATCACGAGGTAAACGATACCGACGACGTGAGGATCCGCCAGCGCGGCAAAGTCGTGTTGCCAGAGCGCCGCGATAATATCTTGAATAACAGCCATGGACTTTCCTGTGGAACAGCAGATATAGCGCTATTGTACTCCCTTATTCGCCCGTCGGGTTTGATCCCGGGCGCAACTCATGCAGACTTTTCCGCTTGCGGTGTCCACAAAAGCGTCCAGGGAGTACATTTTCAGCCAGCCTCTACACGATACGCTCGAACCCTGCTGCTAAATCCGCAATCAGATCGTCAACATTTTCTAAACCGATATGCAGTCGAATCAGGGTACCGCTGAAGTCCACGTCGCCACCGGGGCGCAGGGCCGCAATCTGTTCCGGCTGGTTAGCCAGGATCAGGGATTCAAAACCGCCCCACGAGTAGGCCATGCTGAAGAGGGTAAAATTATCCAGATAGCTTGCCAGCTCGTCATTATTCAGCCGTTTTTTCAGCACGAACGAGAACAACCCGCTGCTGCCTGTAAAGTCACGCTGCCAGAACTCATGGCCTTTACTGCCGGGTAGCGCGGGGTGATTCACGCGCTCAACCTGCGGATGCTGCGCCAGCCATTCGGCCACCGTCAGACTGCTTTCATGGTGCTGACGCAGGCGAACGCCCAGCGTGCGAAGTCCGCGGCTGGTCATGTAGGCCGTGTCGGCATCCACCATCTGGCCCATCAGGTAGGCATTTTCACGCAGCTGATCCCAGCAGCGCGCATTGGAGACCGCCGTGCCAATCATCCCGTCAGAGTGGCCAATCAGGTACTTCGTCGCCGCCTGAATCGAAATATCAATATCGAAGTCCAGCGCTTTGAACAGCACGCCTGCCGCCCAGGTGTTGTCGATCATAACGATCGCCTCTGGCGCTTTGCTGCGTACGGCCTTCACGATAGCCGGCACGTCGTGAACTTCCATGGTGAGCGACCCCGGAGATTCCAGGAACACAATGCGCGTGTTTGGCTGAATAAGTTCGGCAATACCTTCACCAATCAGCGGGTCGAACCAGCCGGTCGTCACGCCGAGCTTGCTGAGGATTTTGGTACAGAAGTCCTGGCTGGGCTCGTAGGCGGTGTTGGTCATCAGGATGTGATCGCCCTGTTCCACAAACGCCAGAATGGTATTGGCGACCGCCGCCGCCCCGCAGGGGAAGAGCGCGCAGCCCGCGCCGCCTTCCAGCTCGCACATCGCTTCCTGCAGAGAGAAATGGGTTAGCGTGCCGCGACGGCCATAAAACAGCCCGCCTTTTGCGCGGTTGCGCGTGGCATGTTTTTTCTCCTCAACGGTGTCAAACACCAGCGAGGAGGCGCGTTGAATCACGCTGTTAACCGATCCCTGGGTATATTTTTTGCTGCGTCCTGCCTGTACCAGCGTGGTATCAAGATGCTTCGTTGTCATGTTCGCTAACCCTGTTTTTATACGTCTGGACGTCCAGACTACCACGATTGGAAAAAACTGCACCCCGAGGCTTATCGAATAAGCAGAAAATATTAGCAAAAATTCGCATAAGAAATTTTTACTGCGTAAGCGCAAGGAAAGTGAACGAAAATTGCGGCACTATGCAAATACTAATGAGAACTACTATCAATTCGACGACGTTTTGATATTATTACGCTCAGATTTTGTGATTTGCGTCCTGGAGATACAGAGTGGGTAATAATTTGATGCAGACGGATCTCTCCGTTTGGGGCATGTATCAGCATGCTGACATCGTGGTTAAGATTGTGATGATCGGCCTGATTCTGGCGTCCGTTGTCACCTGGGCTATCTTCTTCAGCAAGAGCGCCGAGCTGCTTTCGCAGAAGCGTCGCCTCAAGCGGGAACAGCAACAGCTGGCAGAAGCCCGCTCTCTGGATCAGGCTTCAGATATGACCTCATCCTTCCACGCGAAAAGCCTGACTACCCTGCTGGTGAATGAAGCACAGAACGAGCTGGAACTCTCCGCGGGCAGTGAAGATAACGAAGGCATCAAAGAACGTACCGGTTTCCGTCTGGAGCGTCGCGTGGCGGCCGTTGGCCGACACATGGGGCGCGGCAATGGTTATCTGGCGACGATCGGCGCGATCTCACCGTTTATCGGCCTGTTCGGTACGGTCTGGGGCATCATGAACAGCTTTATCGGTATCGCGCAGACGCAAACCACCAACCTGGCGGTTGTGGCACCCGGTATCGCAGAAGCGCTGCTGGCGACGGCGATCGGTCTGGTCGCGGCGATTCCGGCGGTGGTAATCTACAACATCTTCGCGCGCATGATTGGCAGCTACAAAGCGACGCTCGGTGACGTTGCCGCGCAGGTTCTGCTGCTGCAAAGTCGCGATCTCGACCTGAATGCCAGCGCGGTTAAGCCGGTGCACGCGGCGTCCAAACTGCGCGTAGGTTGATAGTCCATGGCGATGCGTCTAAACGAAAATCTGGACGATAACGGCGAAATGCATGAAATCAACGTGACGCCGTTTATCGACGTTATGCTGGTTCTGCTGATTATCTTCATGGTGGCCGCGCCGCTGGCCACGGTGGATGTGAAGGTGAATCTGCCGGCCTCTTCCAGCCAGCCGCAGCCGCGTCCGGAAAAGCCTGTCTACCTGTCGGTGAAGGCGGATAAATCCATGTTCCTCGGCAACGACCCGGTAACGGACGAGACGATGGTCAACCCGGCGCTCAATGCCGCTGACGGGCGGTAAAAAAGACACCACGGTCTTCTTCCGTGCGGATAAAACCGTGGATTATGAAACCATGATGAAGGTAATGGACACGCTGCATCAGGCGGGTTACCTGAAGATTGGGCTGGTGGGCGAAGAGACGGTTAAAGCACACTAAACGCGGTGCTGATAAGCGAGAAAAGCTGGCAAAGGCCAGCTTTTTTTATATCGGATATATGAAGGAATAAAAAAAGCGACACGCTTATTTTAATTTTGTGCCTGCGGTTTTTTCTTGCTTCTCCGGCGCGGTTTTTTGGTTGCCTGATTCTGGCGCGACGGTGGTGACCGTCGTCGTATGGTATTCGCCGTCGCTGAGTTTGCGGCTCAGGCGCAGCGTCGCGGTTTCCCGCGCCAGTAAATGCTGGTAGTTAGCCTCCAGCCGCCCCATGATTTTGTCGCGCAGTTCCGGCTTTAGCTCGATGATGGCATTGATCACCGCGCCGTAAATTTCCTCTTTCACCTGTAACGGGTAAATTTCACGGCGGTTCTGCCATTTCAGGCGCACCAGCGCCGCAGGAATGGAAACCAGCTCATGGGCAATACGGGCAATGGTTTCATTTTTACTGAGTATCAGCGCCTCTTTATTGTGCTCTAAGATAAATTCATCGCTATTTTTGTCATCTAAAGTCAAATAAACGTCGTTATTATCGACATCGCTCACGTTATTCATCCCCAAGCTTATAAAATAGTGGCCCGTCCTTTTCGCGAGTAATCAGGTTAAGCCAAATCTCATTCCCGTTTTCATTAATTTGCTGCGTTTTTTCGGTAATTATTTGGCTTAATGCCTGGGGTTCAATCTCGCCCTCTTCCTGTAAGTCATTAAGCAGACGAGCGAATGTCTCGATTTTTACTACCCGCAGCAGACGCTCTTTTATATGGCGATCGCGCTCTTCCAGCAACATATTTCTTGACTGCCCACCGCGGCTGGCATTAGCTAATATATCGTTGGCATGATCGTCGAGGGTTGTTTTCCCCTGAGCTAAATTAGCTTCTGTTCCTTCTTCTCCAGGGCTGGTTTCAGCAGTAGAAATATGAAATCGTGCCGGGACAAGATAGTCGGGAAGCATTTCTAATGTCCTTTAATTTCAACAAGGAAGAGGGGGTGCGTAAAGGCGTGAGGTTCGTTGACAATATCACGGGGCACTTTTAAAATCAAAAAAAATGGAGCCTACCCATGAACAGCATTTTTTATTCTGTTATTGCTATATTGCTGCTGACGGGCGGCGTACTTTTATTGATGCGTGAGTACAATAAAAAAACTCCCCTTAGTGAAATTGACAATCGCCCTCAGCAGTATCAGCCATTGTCGAAAGAGGAGGGCGAAGATCATTTCTCGGTATTGATGAACGCGGTTACGCCGGTCTGGTACTGGCGGGTGAACCATGAATATATCGATTTTCTTCATGCGACAATTAAACGCATGAAAATGGCGGAATTAAATAGTACGCCAGGTTTGTTTGAAGCACAGCGTCGCTGTAGCGATCTCAATTCAGCGGTGTATAAATATTACGACAATATCAAAAAACGCTGTCTCAACGGCGAAAAGGTCTCGCAGTCCGATCTGGATGTATTAAATCTGCGCCAGTGTTTTCGCGAGTTCAGTCTGGAAGCCTATCCGGCGCTGGTGGTGCTGGTCTGGCCGGAGAATCAGCGGCCATGGGTGAACCCGGAGGATGTGTAACCCCGCCAGGCCGGGTGTTGCAAATTGTTTGCCATCCTGAGATATACTGGGCGTCGGTTTCGTTATCTGACAGGACACTAACGCCACATGGAACGCTTTTTGGAAAACGCCATGTACGCCTCTCGCTGGATGCTGGCCCCCGTCTACTTTGGCCTTTCCCTGGCGCTTTACTTGCGCTGACGATTAAGTTCTTTCAGGAGATCATGCACGTCCTGCCCAATATCTTTAACCTGGCGGAAGCCGATCTGATTCTGACGTTCTGCTGTCGCTGGTGGATATGACGCTGGTGGGTGGGTTGCTGGTGATGGTGATGTTTTCCGGCTACGAGAATTTCGTGTCGCAGCTGGATATCGACGAGCGCAAAGAGAAGCTCAGCTGGCTGGGCAAAATGGATGCTTCTTCGCTGAAGAATAAAGTGGCGGCGTCGATTGTGGCGATCTCTTCTATCCATCTGCTGCGCGTGTTTATGGACGCGAAAAACGTCCCGGATAACAAACTGATGTGGTACGTCATAATCCATCTGACGTTTGTGCTGTCTGCTTTTGTCATGGGGTATCTGGATCGCCTGACGCGCCATAATCACTGATAAAAACCGCAAGAGAGTTGAAAGCCGGGCAAGCAGCGCTACCCGGCTTTTTTGTTACTTATCCGACGATGCCTGCCACAGATTCAACTCGCCATCCGCAACATGCTGGTCAATCTGCGCCAGTTCCTCCTCACTGAAGCGTCAGGTTATTCAGCGCCAGTACGTTCTCTTCAATCTGTTCCGGGCGGCTTGCGCCAATCAGCACGGACGTAACGCGCTGATCTTTCAACAACCAGCTCAACGCCATCTGCGCCATCGTCTGCCCGCGATGTTGCGCCATCTCATTCAGTAAACGCAGGCTGTTGAGGTTGGCTCTGTGTCAGCATTTTCTCCGTCAGACCGCGCACTTTCTTGCCTTCACGCTGCATGCGGGAACCTTCCGGAATGCCGTTCAGGTATTTGCCGGTCAACAGCCCCTGCGCCAGCGGGGTAAAGGCGATACATCCCGCGCCGTTTTCTTCCAGCGCATCCAGCAGGCCGGTCTTGTCGACCCAGCGGTTCAGCAGGTTATAGGACGGCTGATGGATCAGCAGCGGGATCTTCCACTCGCGCAGCAACGCTGCCATTTGTTGCGTGCGCTCGGTGGAGTAAGAAGAGATGCCCACGTACAGCGCTTTACCGCTTTGCACCGCCTGGGCCAGCGCTGCTGCGGTCTCTTCCATCGGCGTTTTTTCATCCACGCGGTGGGAATAAAAAATATCCACGTATTCGACGCCCAGGCGTTTCAGGCTCTGATCGAGGCTGGCCAGCAGATATTTGCGCGAGCCGCCGGAACCATACGGGCCAGGCCACATGTCGTAGCCAGCCTTGGTGGAGATAATCAGTTCGTCGCGGTACGCGGCAAAGTCCTCGCGCAGCAGGCGGCCAAAATTCTCTTCCGCGCTGCCCGCCGGTGGCCCGTAGTTGTTGGCTAAATCAAAGTGGGTAATGCCGAGGTCAAAGGCTTTACGCAGCAGGGTGCGTTGCGAGTCCCGCGCCTGCCCATAACCAAAACTGTGCCACAAACCGAGGGAAAGCGCGGGTAGTTGCAGGCCGCTTTTACCGCAGTATCGATACTGCATCTGTTCGTAGCGATTCGGATTGGCGAAACCGGGCATGATGTCTCCTTTCTTATCTGGCTTTTATATGAAAATCGAAACAGCGTTTTTATCTTACGTCCATTTTCAGCTTATCAAAAGGTTATGGTTATACCTGCGCATTTTTTAGGCAAAAACCGTAACGCTATGCTTTGCTTAGAATGGCTAAATGGAGGAGACAGAGAATGGCGCGTTTGACAGCGAAAGATTTCCCGCAAGAGTTGCTCGATTACTATGATTACTACGCGCACGGCAAGATCAACAAGCGCGAGTTTTTACAGATAGCTGGCAAATACACGGTCGGCGGCATGACCGCGCTGGCGTTGTTCAACCTGCTAAAGCCCAACTACGCGCTGGCAACGCAGGTCAAATTTACCGATCCGGATATTCTCCCCGAGTACATTACCTATCCCTCGCCCAACGGTCACGGCGAGGTTCGCGGTTATCTGGTTAAACCAACAAAAGCGACGGGTAAAGTGCCAGCCGTAGTGGTGGTGCATGAAAATCGTGGGCTGAATCCGTATATCGAAGATGTTGCCCGCCGCGTTGCCAAAGCCGGTTACCTCGCGCTGGCTCCGGATGGTTTAAGTTCCGTTGGCGGCTATCCCGGCAATGATGATGAAGGACGCGAGCTGCAACAAAAAGTCGATCCTACAAAACTGATGAATGACTTCTTTGCCGCCATTGAGTTTCTGCAAAAGCATCCGGATGCCACTGGTAAAGTAGGCATCACCGGCTTTTGTTACGGCGGCGGCGTTGCTAACGCAGCGGCGGTTGCTTACCCGGAGCTGGCCTGTGCAGTGCCGTTTTATGGCCGCCAGCCGCCAGTCGACGGGGTGGCAAAAATCAAGGCGCCGTTACTGCTCCACTACGCTGCGCTGGACAAAAACATTAACGAAGGCTGGCCTGCCTATGAACAGGCGCTGAAGGCCAACCACAAGGTGTTTGAAGCTTACATCTACCCGGCCGTTAACCACGGTTTTCATAACGATTCAACGCCGCGCTACGATCGTGCGGCGGCGGAACTGGCCTGGCAACGAACCCTTGGATGGTTTGAAAAATATCTGCATTGAGTGGATCGTTCCTGAAAAAATAGCAGGAAATCTCCATTAGCTGAATGTATCGTTAATCGGTAATTATTGATTTATAACTTTATAAGATGAATTTATTGTCGATTTTTATGCTGCTAAGTGGCGAATGACACATTCTGTAAAGATAATGGCGCATTTTTATTATCCGGTTTGCAAGTAAAACTGCGCTATTAATTTACGTTAGGTGCTCTCGTTCTTCTGCGAAAATTCCTGGATAAATGTCTGCGAAAAATCTTTCGAGCGAAATGCCAGTGAGCGATCGGAAATAGCACGGATGCCGCGCTGAATATAAATATTTCTTCTCGCTGCGGCTGAAACCGGGCGTATGATAGCGTTCGTAAGTTCACTGCTGTATCGCTTCAGGCCTGTATTCATGCGGCTTACGGCGATGTTTCCGCGTCAGTAAGTGTGTAAAAACATCACAATGGTCAGAATGATAAATAATTAGTTAACCATACTTAAAATAAATTTTAATACTCCTTAATCATCATTTTTATTTGTTGTAAAAAACCTTTTTCCATTATTAATGGCATTATTTTCCTGCGTTTTTTTATTCATTTTTTAACTTTTTAAAAATTCTTATTTTAACTTTCGGTAACATTTTAATTTTTCTTTTTTTATATATAAACGAGGGAATTCTATTTTCCGTCTTATTAATTAAAGATTTTTAAATCATTACCTAAAGAAATAATTAGCTGATTAATTTTTATTTTCATTTTGTTAAAAAACAATAGGTTATGTTTATTTATTGTAAATAAATGCCGTGGTGATGACAACGATTAATAACCCAATGATGAGACGGAATAAGATTCTGTACGGCCCCGATGCAGGCTGACGAAAAAAGAGAAGGGTGAAATTTTTTTTATCATTTTTTTCACTTTTACCATGCAGAATTTTCTTGTCCATGCCGATAACGGAGATAACTCTCGCCCGCAGGCGAGAATGTACCTTCACCGCAAGGATAATATTATGAGTATGCTTCGTAACTTTACTATACGAGCCGTTATGCTGGCGATCCTCGGGATCTTCGGTCTGCTGTGGTCAGGCGTTGGTTTGTATAGCGTTTTTTCTCTGTCAAAAGTGGCCGACGGTAATGAGGTAGATCGCCAGTTAGTGTCACAGATGACTCTGCTTAGCCAGGGCAATGATCAGTACTTTCGGTTTGTGACTCGTCTCAGTCGCGTGATGGAAGCCAAAGCTGCGGGTGGCTCGCCGGATATGGCGCCGGTTCAACAGGCGCTGGACAATATGACCCGTTATCTGGCGGCGTTTAAAGCGATTTCACCAGGGCCGATAGATGCGAAAATCTCTGAACAAGTGATCAGTAACTGGCAGGCGCTGCTGGAGCAGGGGATCACGCCGCAATTTCAACTGGCGCAGCAGGGAACATCTGACGCTTATCGCCAGCAAGCGAATAATGTTACGCCGGGTTTAAGCCGCAGCTTTGGTTCAGCGACGGAAAACTTTAATAAAGCCGCGGGTGAGATGCTCGATCAGACGCGCGTTGTCGTTGATAGCCAGACGAAAACTACTCGCGTGGCAATTATTTCAGCGATGGTGATTGGCCTGTTGATCCTGCTCTTTACCGATCGCTATCTGGTCAACATGCTGGTGCGCCCGCTGGATCGTATCCGCGCGCATTTCACGGTGATGGCGCAGGGCGATCTCAGCCAGCCGCTGGAAGATTTTGGTCGTAACTGCGTCGGCAAAGTCGTGCCGCTGTTGCTGGCAATGCAGGATAGCCTGCGTGAAGCGGTTAGCAGTATCCGCAACGGTAGCGAAAATATCTGGCGCGGGGCGAGCGAGATCTCTTCCGGCAATAATGATCTCTCTTCCCGTACCGAAGAACAGGCCGCCGCGCTGGAGCAGACGGCAGCCAGCATGGAAGAACTGACTTCAACGGTCAAACTGAATGCGGATAACGCCAGTCAGGCCAGCCAACTGGCGGAAGTGGCGTCAGCCACCGCCAGTAAAGGCGGCGCGCTGGTTAAAGACGTTATCAGCACGATGGACGGTATTTCCGGTAGCTCGAAGAAAATTGCTGAGATCACCACTGTCATTAACAGCATTGCCTTCCAGACGAACATTCTGGCGCTGAACGCTGCGGTTGAAGCGGCGCGCGCAGGTGAGCAAGGGCGTGGCTTTGCCGTTGTCGCCGGGGAAGTCCGTAATCTTGCCAGCCGCAGTGCGGGCGCGGCGAAAGAGATCGAAACGCTGATCGCCGATTCAGTCAGCCGCGTCGAGAAAGGGGCGCAACTGGTTAATGACACCGGCACCACCATGGAAAGTATCCTTAAGGCCGTGACCGAAGTGACCACCATTATGAAAGAAATTGCCTCGGCCTCTGCAGAGCAGAGTAAAGGTATCTCTCAGGTGGGCGTCGCGATCAGCCAGATGGATAGCGTCACGCAGCAGAACGCCTCGCTGGTGGAGCAGATCTCTGCGGCAGCGGCGGCACTGGAGCGCCAGACAGAAGAGCTGCAACGTTCTGTTCAGAAGTTCCGTCTTTCCAGTAACGAGCAGCATAACCCTGCGACGACAGCGCTGGTAAAACCGGATTTGTCGCGCAAAACTACTTCTAAATCTGCCGCATCGTCGGATGAATGGGTGGCGTTTTAATCAGCGCTATCACCCCCGCAACAGATCGTTATATAATTTTTTATATAGCGATTGGGGGTGATAACGATGGAAAACCATTTTGGTAAAGGTTTAATGGCCGGGCTGAATGCAGCGCAGGCGGATAGCGCCAGCAATGTGGCGCATTTCTGCCCGGACTATAAGCGGGGTTTTGTCCTTGGGTTTTCGCACCGCATGTTTGAAAAGACAGGCGATCGACAGCTCAGCGCGTGGGAAGCAGGTATTCTCACTCGCCGCTACGGGCTGGATAAAGAGATGGTGATGGACTTCTTTCGCGAGAGTCACTCAAGCATAGTGCTCCGATTTTTTATGGCGGGATACCGCCTCGAAACATAACAATACGCTTCGCTCAATATGTAGTTCTCTTTTGTGAAGGTCACTTTTGTCGAGGGTGACTTTCATTTTTTTTTGTTCATTTGTGCCCTAATACCCCTACGCTGAATCCGTGTACTGTAATCCCCGTCTCATTTTTGCATAATGCCCCTGATTTTTATGTGCTTAATTGTCGGAGCGATCGCAGCACTCTTCTTCCTGTTGGATGGAGAATATTCTTAGTTCGGGCTGAGGAATAAAAATAAATGGCAGGAGATAATTTACATTTAGCATCCCAGGGTGTGAGTCGTCGTGATTTTATGAAGCTGTGTGCCGCGCTGGCGGCCACGATGGGACTGAGCGGAAAAGCGGCAGCAGAGATGGCAGAAGCCATCAGCCATCCGCAACGTCCTCCGGTTGTCTGGATTGGTGCGCAGGAGTGCACCGGATGTACCGAATCGTTGCTTCGCGCCACTCATCCCACCGTTGAAAACCTTGTGCTGGAAACCATTTCGCTGGAGTACCACGAAGTGCTTTCCGCCGCGTTCGGGCATCAGGCCGAAGAGAACAAACACCATGCGCTGGAGCAGTATAAAGGCCAGTACGTGCTGGTGGTTGACGGCTCCATTCCGATGAAAGACGGCGGCATTTACTGCATGGTGGCCGGCGAGCCTATTGTTGACCATATTCGCAAGGCGGCAGAAAACGCAGCCGCTATTATTGCGATCGGTTCCTGCGCCGCCTGGGGCGGTGTGGCGGCGGCAGGTGTGAATCCTACCGGCGCGGTCAGTTTGCAGGCGGTGTTGCCGGGGAAAACGGTGATTAATATTCCTGGCTGTCCGCCGAACCCACAGAATTTCCTTGCTACCGTGGCGCATCTCATCACCTTTGGCAAACCTCCGGCGCTGGACAGCAAAAACCGGCCCGCGTTTGCTTACGGGCGCTTGATCCACGAACACTGCGAACGCCGTCCGCACTTCGATGCCGGGCGTTTTGCGAAAGAGTTCGGCGATGCCGGGCACCGGCAGGGCTGGTGTCTTTATCACCTCGGCTGTAAAGGACCGGAAACCTGGGGCAACTGCTCGACGTTACAGTTCTGCGATGTCGGCGGCGCATGGCCAGTTGCTATTGGTCACCCTTGTTACGGCTGTAATGAAGAAGGCGTTGGCTTTCATAAAGGCATCTCTCAGCTTGCTCATGTCGAAAATCCAACACCGCGCGCTGAAAAACCTGACGTGCAACTGAAAGAGGGCGGCACGGTGTCAGCAACGGCCGTCGGTCTGCTGGGTGGCGTAGTCGGTCTGGTGGCGGGCGTTGGCGTGATGACGGTGCGCGAGCTGGGACGGCAACAGAAGAAAAACGACGCTGATTCGCAGGGAGAATAGCCGTGAACAGACGTGATTTTCTCAAAGTAGCGTCCGGCGGGGCGCTGCTGGTGGGGGGATCGTCCGCCAGTTTTGCCGCTGCGCAAAACCGGCCGCCGATCCCCGGAGCGCTGGGAATGCTATATGACTCGACGCTCTGTGTCGGCTGCCAGGCCTGCGTCTCACGCTGCCAGGCGATCAACTCGCCGGTGCCTAATCCGCAGGGTGAACAAACCTGGTCGAACAACGACAAACTCTCTCCGTATACCAACAACATTATTCAGGTCTGGCACAGCGGTAACGGGCAAAACAAAGACCAGACCGAAAATGGCTATGCCTACATCAAAAAGCAGTGCATGCACTGTGTGGATGCCAACTGCGTGTCGGTCTGCCCGGTACAGGCGCTGAAGAAAGACGCTGTCACCGGCATTGTTCATTACAACCCGGATGTCTGTACCGGCTGCCGCTACTGTATGGTCGCCTGTCCTTTCGACGTGCCGAAATATGATTACGACAACCCGTTCGGCCAGATCCACAAATGCCAGCTCTGCAATCAGAAAGGCGTCGAACGTCTTGATAAAGGCGAGCTTCCCGGCTGCGTGGAAGTTTGCCCGGCAGGGGCGGTGATTTACGGCACCCGCGAGGAGTTACTGGCCGAAGCCAAAAAACGCCTCACGCTGAAGCCGGGTTCCGAATATCGCTATCCCCGCCAGACGCTGCATGCCGACGATGTTTACCTTCACGATGTCCCGCACTACTACCCGCACTTGTACGGCGAGAAAGAGGGCGGCGGCACACAGGTGCTGGTGCTGACAGGCGTGCCTTATACGGATCTTGGTTTACCGGCGCTGGACTCCCTGGCGACCGGCGCGCGATCCGAACACGTTCAGCATACGGTGTACAAAGGCATGATGTTGCCGCTGGCGGTGCTGGCAGGTCTGACGGCGCTGGTACGGCGTAATACAAAGGCGCACCACGAGGAGGATGACCATGAGTCATGATCCACAAGCCATGGGCGGTAAGCTGCTGAGCAAACCCGTGCTACTGTTCGCCCCGCTGATCGTGCTGTGCGCGATCTTTATTCTCAAGCGTCTGATCTTCGGTCTTGGATCGGTCTCCGATCTGAACGGCGGTTATCCGTGGGGGATCTGGATCGCCTTCGACCTGCTGATCGGCACCGGTTTTGCCTGCGGCGGCTGGGCGCTGGCGTGGGCGGTCTATGTCTTCAACCGCGGCGATTACCATCCGCTGGTACGTCCGGCGCTGTTGTGCAGCCTGTTCGGTTACTCGCTGGGTGGGTTATCCATCACTATCGATGTTGGCCGTTACTGGAATCTGCCGTATTTCTATATTCCCGGATACTTCAACGTCAATTCGGTGCTGTTCGAAACGGCAGTCTGTATGACCATCTATATCGGCGTGATGGCGCTGGAATTTGCGCCTGCGCTGCTGGAAAGGCTGGGCTGGAAGGTCTCGCTGCGCCGTCTAAACAAGGTGATGTTTTTTATCATCGCCCTTGGCGCGCTGCTGCCGACGATGCACCAGTCATCGATGGGATCGCTGATGATTGCCGCCGGATACAAAGTCTATCCGCTGTGGCAAAGCTACGAAATGCTGCCGCTCTTCTCACTGCTGACTGCTTTTATTATGGGCTTTTCGATCGTTATCTTTGAAGGCTCCTTAATGCAGGCCAGCCTGCGCGGCAACGGCCCGGATGAGAAGCGCCTGTTCAATAAACTGATGGGCGTGCTAAGCGTCCTGCTGGCGCTGTTCCTGCTGCTGCGCGTCGGTGAAATCAGCTGGCGCGGCAAGTGGCATTACGCATTCGCCGGGGATTTTTACAGCCTGATATTCTGGCTGGAACTGGCACTGCTGGCTTTCCCGCTGCTGGCACTGCGCGTTTCCCGCTGGCGCAACGATTCCCGCGTTCTGTTCCTGGCCGCGCTCAGCATGCTGTTAGGTTGCGCGCTGTGGCGGCTCTCCTATTCGCTGCTGGCGTTCAATCCCGGCAACGGATACGGCTACTTCCCGACCGGGGAGGAGCTGTTGATCTCTATTGGTTTTGTGGCAATTGAAGTCTGTGCATACATCTTACTCATACGTCTGTTGCCGATTATTCCTCCGTTAAAAACACCTGCGCGACATGAGGCGAGCGAAGCATGAGTCAACGTATCACCATCGATCCGGTGACCCGCATTGAGGGTCATTTACGCATTGATTGCGAAATTGAAAACGGCGTTGTATCAAAGGCCTGGTCATCGGGCACCATGTGGCGCGGAATGGAAGAGATCGTGAAGGATCGCGATCCGCGCGATGCCTGGATCATCATGCAGCGTATTTGTGGTGTTTGTACCACCATTCACGCGATCGCCTCGGTGCGGGCAGTAGAAAGTGCGCTGAAGGTTAATGTGCCGCTGAATGCGCAGTACATCCGCAATATCATTCTTGCCGCGCACTCGATCCACGATCACATCGTCCACTTCTATCAGCTTTCAGCGCTCGACTGGGTGGATATCACCTCGGCATTGCAGGCCGATCCGGCAAAAGCCGCCGCGCTGCTGAAAGGGATCTCTGACTGGCCGCTGAACAGCGAAGGCGAGTTCAAAGCGGTGCAGGATAAGATCAAAGCGCTGGTTGCCAGCGGCCAGTTGGGTATTTTTGCCAACGGTTACTGGGGACATCCGGCAATGAAGTTACCGCCGGAAGTGAACCTGATAGCCGTCGCACACTACCTGCAGGCGCTGGAGTGCCAGCGCGATGCTAACCGCATTGTGGCGCTGCTCGGCGGCAAGTCACCGCATATCCAGAATCTGGCGGTCGGCGGTGTCGCCAACCCGATCAATCTCGACGGTATTGAAGTGCTGAACCTTGAACGCCTGATGTACCTGAAGTCGTTTATCGATCGCCTCGAAGGCTTTATTGAACAGGTTTATAAAGTCGATACCGCTGTCATTGCTGCGTTCTATCCCGAGTGGTTGTCGCTCGGCAAAGGCGCGGTAAATTACCTCAGTACGCCGGAATTCCCCACCGATGCGAAAAATGGCAGCTTCCTGTTCCCTGGCGGGTACATTGAAAACGCCGATCTCAGCACCTTCCGGGCGATCACCACCGGTGACGATCCCTTTATGGTGAAAGGGATCCAGGAGAGCGCAAAACACGCCTGGTACAAAGACGAGGCGCCACAGGAGCCGTGGCAGGGCACGACATTACCGCAGTACACCGGTTGGCAGGAAGAGGGCAAATATTCCTGGGTGAAATCGCCTACCTTTTACGGCAAAACGGTGGAGGTTGGTCCGCTGGCTAATATGCTCTGCAAACTGGCGGCGAAGCACGAAACCACGGCGACGAAGCTGAATGATATTGTCGCTATCTACCAGAAACTGACCGGCAAAACGATCGCCGTGGCGCAGCTACATTCAACGCTGGGGCGCATTATTGGCCGCACCGTTCACGCCTGCGAACTGCACGGCGTGTTGCAAAATCAGTATCAGGCTCTGATCGATAATATCGGCAAAGGCGACATGCAAACCTATGCGAAAACCGACATTCCGCAGAGCGGCGAGTTTAAAGGCGTCGGCTTTCTGGAAGCGCCGCGCGGCATGCTTTCCCACTGGGTGGTGATCAAAGACGGTAAAATCGCCAACTATCAGGCGGTTGTGCCCTCGACCTGGAATGCCGGGCCGCGCAACTTTAATGATGATGCCGGGCCGTACGAACTGTCGCTGGTGGGCACGCCGGTTGCGGACGTGCAAAAACCGCTGGAAGTGGTGCGCACCGTGCATTCGTTCGATCCCTGCATGTCCTGCGCAGTGCATGTGCTGGACGCGGATGGCAACGACGTTGTGTCGGTGAAGGTACTGTGATGTCGATTTTAGTGCTGGGCGTCGGCAACATTTTATTGACCGACGAAGCGATTGGCGTACGGGTTGTGGAGGCGCTGGCGCAGCGCTTCCATCTGCCGGAAGACGTTGAAGCGCTGGATGGTGGTACCGCCGGAATGGAATTGCTCGACGCGATGGCTAACCGCGATCACCTGATTATTGCCGACGCGATCGTCAGCCGGAAAAGCGAGCCTGGAAGGGTCGTCATCCTGCGTGATGACGAAGTGCCGACGCTGTTCAGCAATAAAATTTCCCCGCACCAGTTGGGGCTGGCGGACGTACTGTCGGCACTGCGTTTTACCGGTGAGTTTCCGGCGAAACTGACGCTGATTGGCGTTACGCCAGCCTCGCTGGAGCCGCATATCGGCATGACGCCAATCGTGGAAGCCAGCCTTGATAGCGCGCTGGCGGCGGTGATTGACGCGTTAGCTGAATCCGGCGTTGTGCTGACGCCACGGGAGACTGCTCATGCACAATGATGAATTACCAGGATTTGACGTTTCGCCGCACCGCGAAGTGCAGCAGGCTTTTAAGGCGATTGCCGCCCATGAAATGCAGGGGCTGCCGTTTGTGCACCCGCAAATGGACGTGTACGCCACGCCGTTTACTCTGTTTGAAAACCAGTGGCTTGGCTGCGTGTTGACGCCGTGGATGCTGAGTTTGCACATCTATCCCGGCCCGCAGCAATGCTGGCCGGTGCGGCGCGTCAGCGAGCGGCTGGGGTTGCAACTGCCCTACGGCGAGATGACTTTTTCCGTTGGCGAATTACCGGCGCTGGGGCAGTACCTGAGTTGTTCCTTGATGTCGCCATTAACGCCCGATCTCAGTCCGCAACAGGGCGTACAACTGGCGGATAACTGCCTGAAGATGGCGCTCTCGCTACCAGTAACGGATGCCAGCTTGAGCCGCCGCGCGCTGCTGTTCGGCCAGCGAGGCGCGCAGCATGCATGAGTTATCGCTGTGCCAGAATGCGGTGGAAATTATCGAACAGCAGGCGAAGCAGCATGGCGCGCAGCGCGTGACCGGCGTCTGGCTGGAAATCGGCGCGCTGGCCTGTATCGAAGAGAGCGCCCTGCGGTTCGGTTTCGATATTGCCTGTCGCGATACGCTGGCACAGGGGTGCGCGCTGCATATCATCCATAAACCCGCGCAAGCGTGGTGCTGGAACTGTAGCGCGTCGGTAGAGATCACCCGGCACGACGAGTGCCCGCGCTGTCACTGCCCGACGTTGCATATTGAGCACAGCGACGGCGTGCAGATCAAAAGTATTGAAGTGGAGTAAGACAACGATGTGTATAGGCGTACCGGGCCAGGTGGTGGCCGTTGGCGAAGATTTTCATCAACTGGCTCAGGTCGATGTGTGTGGTGTGCGTCGCGACGTTAATATCGCGCTGGTGTGCGAAGAATCGCCACAGCAATTGCTCGGCCAGTGGGTGCTGGTACATGTCGGTTTTGCTATGAGCATTATTGATGAGCAGGAGGCGCTGGCGACGCTTGCGGCGCTTCGGCAAATGGAGAGCGACGAGCTGGCGGCGGGATAAGAAACCGGGCGGCATTCCGCCCGGTGTGGAAGATTAGGCGTTGCGTTTATCTTCGGTCTGCGTATCGAAATCGCTGGCGTCATGGCGCTCGTGCAACTGCTCGTTCGGCGCGCCGAACGTACGGTTAACGATGCGACCGCGTTTCACTGCCGGGCGGGCGAAAATCTCCTGTGCCCAGCGCTGCACATTTTTGTAGGTGCCCGCATCGAGGAATTCGGCGGCGTCATACACATTGCCAAGTACCACGTTGCCGTACCACGGCCAAATCGCCATATCGGCAATGGTGTACTCATCACCCGCAATGAATTTATGGTTGGCCAGTTGTTTATCCAGTACGTCCAGCTGGCGTTTGGCTTCCATGGTAAAGCGGTTGATGGCGTACTCAATTTTAACCGGCGCATAGTTGTAGAAGTGGCCAAAACCGCCGCCGAGGAATGGCGCAGAGCCTTGTAACCAGAACAACCAGTTCAACGTTTCTGTGCGTCCTGCCGGATCTTTTGGCAGGAAGTGGCCGAATTTTTCTGCCAGATACAGCAGGATGGCACCGGATTCAAATACGCGCGTCGGCGGCGTCGTGCTGTGATCGCGCAGCGCCGGGATTTTGGAGTTCGGGTTGACGTCGACAAAACCGCTGGAGAATTGATCCCCTTCGCCGATACGAATCAGCCAGGCGTCGTACTCCGCCTCGCTAACCCCTTTTGCCAGCAGTTCTTCCAGCATGATCGTGACTTTCTGACCATTCGGCGTGCCGAGCGAATAGAGCTGGAGCGGATGTTTGCCCACCGGCAATGTTTTGTCGTGCGTCGGGCCGGAAACCGGGCGGTTGATATTCGCGAAAGCGCCGCCGCTGGATTTATCCCACGTCCAGACCTTCGGTGGCTGGTAGTTGTCTGACATTTTGGTCCGCCTTTTCGTTGATGTGTTGAAGTTCAGGTTAAGTGAGTATAAATGGTTGCGGGTTCAGGCAAGGATGCGCTGCGCCCAGACACTGATATCATCACCGCTGCCAAGATCGGCCTGCACCAGCCCATTGACCATAAAAGTTGGGGAAACATGAATGCCGTTCTGGCGCGCATATTTGCAGTGCCATTTGATTTCGGTTTGCAGCTCCGGACGGGCAAAAGCGTCTGCCAGTTTCACGCCACTGTAGTTTTCAATGCGCTCAATAATCTGCTGCGGTGTGGCATCCATATTCGGGCCGCTGCAATGATCCGTAAATTCAAACTCTTCACGATGATCGGCAACTGCACGCAGTACCTTATGCGCGGCGTTTTTGCCATCGGGCAGCGTCGAAGCCGCGAGGATACAGCGCACAATCACACCAGAGAAGAGATGCCAGGGCTGTGATTGCAGGCGAATTTTGACCGTCACGTTCTCTTCGCCGACGGTTTCTAACAGCGCTTCCAGTTTGTTAAACGCCCGGACGGAGAAGGGGCAGGTGGGTTCGATAAAGATCTCGAAAGTTCGGGGGCCGTGGCCCCAGCTTAGCGGTGCGGCATGTAAAGGTTGTTGACTCATGGTCACTCCTGCTGTTTTTCATTTTGTGAGAGTTTGAGAGTAGCAGCATGCCGCAGACGCGGGGAGTTCGTTTTGCGTCGGATGCGGTTATCGTGCGGTGTTCGACGGCCGTAGCATTTCCACACGCGAACGTTTTAACAATAAGAAATAAATACTGCTGTAATGTGCATAATTAATTTTTAAGAGATGACTTAAATAATATTTAACTTAGTAACTTCACCTTAACGTAAATTATTATATTATTGATCGGTATTTTCTTATTTAAATTTTGTCTGTAGCGCTGATTATTTCATCATTATTTGTTATTAATCCGTTTCTCTCTGCTGTCGATAATCGTTATGAGGGGTTTTTTTCGACTCAGATCGGAGGAGTCATTAGCGGATTATCTGGGTAACCATCAGCGGAGATAATGATGCAGGAGATTCAGGCGATTCAGGCAACCACGCACCTTGCCAATGCAACACAAGAAAGTACGGCGGCCAAAGCCGATCCACACACCACCAGTGAAAGCGGAGCGGGTAACAAATCTCATCAGGATGAAAGTACTAAAGTGACGCTCTCCAGCCGCGCCGAAAGCCATAAAGAGGCGAAGGCTATAAAGGCGGAGCAGCAGCTCGCAGAAAAGAAAGAAGTCGAAAATCATCAAATTGATTATTCGCTGGCGATGACCGGCATTCCGCAATTTGGTGGACGTCTGGTAACGGTTGTTAAATATCCTGACGGTAGTACGGAAATGATTGACGCCTTTTCCGGCAAAAAAGTAACACAACAGGAACTGGACATCGCCCGGGCCGAGAAAGAAAACAGCGAACATGTACAACGCAAGCAGGAAGCCAAAAAAGTCGCGCAGGAAGTGCAGACATTCACGCCTGGAGAATCGCAGCCAACGGATCTGGAATAATCCTCTGGCGGTAAATTTGTAATAAAGGCGAAGGTTATTCAGAATTTATCCATAAAATATATCTTATATGTTATGGGTGGCCTGAGCTGAATATCATAGCTGTGTTGTTGTGTATTTAGTTTAAGTCAGTATCGGTGCCATTTTGCTTCAGCAATTTAATGCTGAGGATTGCGGCTGTCTGGCGTTTTGCTGCGAGAGAGGGCACATCGCTGCCGTTTTTGGGACGACAGAATGCGCCATTTACTTAGCATGCTTAATATTGGCTTTATGAGGAATTTGCCGGGATAAACGGTGGGTTATTATGATGAAGATGAGTGGTACAGCCGCATTAATTATGTGGTTAATTTCTACGGTATCTGGCGTTTGGTTTTGTTGTGTTTTTCTTTGTAGTCGGCAATTGCCTGATTGATGTTTTCTGTTTCGATAACATCGACCTTTTCATCATTAAAGAACACTTCATAGTGGCCGGATACATATTTAAAAGTGAAAATTTTCCCCTGATAGCGAACGCGTCTCTCCTTCACCGACAAGCCTCTGCTGCGCATAGCCACTTTTGCCATTGTATCTATCTTTTTATTTTTCATAGCTATTTTCTTTACCTTTTCAGGCTGTTATGCGATGCCTGTATTTTATTCCGCGTGTTCAGGTGCTAATTTGTTATCCTCTCAAAGAAAATCAACAGTTGCCAGAACCTCATGCTTAATAATAGATGAAATATTTCTGCGTAACTTAAGGTTGTCTTAATCTTAAGAATATCCTGTAGTTAATAACTGGAGGATTAATTTAGTTAACCATATTTTTATGGGATTTAATTTCGAAACGCTCTTTTTGATAATTATTTCGATTCTCATTTCACCTTTGCTAGTATTAAACTTCTGGCGGCTCGCATGCGCTGACTATTACACTTATTTTAAAAGGAATGAGGATGAAGAATCGCTTTTTGCCGTTCTGTTCAATCGCACTGGTCATCTCTTCGGTTTTCGCCGCGTCTGCGGCATCTGCCGCCAATAACGACGACGGGATCGTGGTGTACAACGCGCAGCACGAAAACCTGACAAAATCCTGGGTTGATGAATTCACCAAAGAAACGGGTATTAAAGTGACGCTGCGTAACGGTGGCGACACGGAACTGGGCAACCAGCTTGTTCAGGAAGGAAAGGTTTCTCCTGCTGATGTCTTCCTCACCGAAAACTCACCAGCAATGACGCTGGTCGATAATGCCAACCTGTTCGCGCCGCTGGATGCCGATACCCTGAAGCAGGTGCCAGCGCAGTTCCGCCCGGCGCATGGCCGCTGGATCGGTATTGCCGCGCGCAGCACGGTGTTTGTTTATAACCCGACAAAAATCAGCGCGGCGCAGCTTCCGGCATCGATAATGGATTTAGCCAAACCGGAATGGAAAGGCCGTTGGGCGGCATCTCCGTCAGGCGCAGACTTCCAGGCGATTGTCAGCGCGATGCTCACGCTGAAAGGCGAAAAGGCCACGCTCGACTGGCTGAAAGCCATGAAGACTAATTTCGTGCCTTATAAAGGTAACAGCACCGTCTTAAAAGCGGTTAATGCCGGGCAGATTGATGGCGGTGTTATCTACCACTACTACTACTTTGTTGATCAGGCCAAAACCGGCGAGAACAGCAAAAACACCCAGCTTTACTACTTTAAGCATCAGGATCCGGGCGCTTTCGTCAGCATTTCCGGCGGTGGTGTTTTAGCCTCCAGTAAGCACCAGAAACAGGCGCAGGCCTTCATCAAGTGGATCACCGGTAAAACCGGGCAGGATATGCTGCGTACCAATACCGCTTTTGAATATGCCGTCGGTGCGGGTGCGGCTTCCAACGCGAAATTGGTGCCGCTGAATCAACTGGATGCGCCAAAGGTCGAGCCTTCTGCGCTGAACAGCAAAAAAGTGAGCGAGTTAATGACCGAGGCCGGTCTCCTGTAATTGCGGTATGAATGAGCGTTTTATGTCCAGTTTGAGTCTTCCGGCGACACGCCGCGCGGCCAGCCAAACCGTCCGGCGCCGCCCTTCCGGGGTGCTGGTGGTATTAGCCACTTTTGCGGCACTCTTGCTTTACTGCCCGTGGGATTTGTTATTGGGGTGGGTATTGATACCGGGTGGTCAACGGTGAAGGCGCTCATTTTCCGCCCGCGCGTTGGCGAGCTGCTCAACAACACCTTTTTGCTGATTGCCTGCGCTGTTCCGGCCTGTGTGGCGGCAGGAATTGCCATGGCATGGCTGACGGAGCGAACCACGCTGCCTGGGCGACGCGTCTGGTCGCTGCTGGCCGTTGCGCCGCTGGCGATCCCGGCGTTTGTGCAAAGTTATGCCTGGGTCAGCGTCGCGCCGGGTTTCAATGGTTTGCCCGCCGCCGTTTTTCTCGCAGTGCTGGCCTATTTTCCCTTTATTTATATGCCGGTAGCCGCCGTATTACGTCGGCTGGATCCGGGTCTTGAAGATGTAGCCGCCTCGCTGGGCACACCGCCGTGGCGCATCTTTTTCCGCGTGGTTTTGCCGCAACTCAAGCTGGCGATTTGCGGCGGCGCGCTGCTGGTTGCGCTGCATTTACTGGCGGAATATGGCCTGTTCGTGATGATCCGTTTTGATACCTTCACCACCGCCATTTATGACCAGTTTCAATCCACCTTTAGCGGTCCGGCTGCCAACATGCTGGCGGGCGTGCTCGCCCTCTGCTGTCTGGCGTTGCTATTACTGGAGACCGCCGCGCGCGGTAAAGCGCGTTATGCTCGCGTCGGCGCAGGCGCGGCGCGTAAACAGCACCGCGTTGTGCTTGGCCGCGGGAGTTCAGCGTGTGGATTCGCGCTGATGCTGGTGATGGCGATCCTTGCGCTCGGTACGCCGATGATAGTGCTCGCCCGCTGGCTGTGGCTTGGCGGGTTGGCGAACTGGTCCAGCGCCGATTTGTGGCTCTCTTTGCGTCAGACGTTATTTCTGGCATTTTGCGGCGCGCTGCTGACAACGGCATTTGCGCTGCCGACGGCCTGGCTTGCGGTGCGCCATCCGCGTCCGCTGATTCGCGTGCTGGAGGGATGTAACTACGTCACCAGTTCGCTGCCGGGCATTGTTGTCGCGCTGGCGCTGGTCACCGTCACCATTCATTACGCAAGGCCAATCTACCAGACTGAAGTGACGCTGTTTCTGGCGTATATGCTGATGCTGATGCCCAGAGCGCTCATCAATCTGCGCGCCGGGATTGCGCAAGCGCCGGTGGAACTGGAACAGGTGGCGCAAAGCCTTGGTACTTCGCCCGGCAGAGCGCTACTGAGCGTCACGCTGCGGCTGGCGGCTCCTGGTGCTGCGGCGGCTGCAGCGCTGGTCTTTCTCGGTGTCAGCAATGAACTGACCGCCACGCTGCTGCTTTCACCCCTTGGTACTCGCACGCTGGCGACCGGTTTCTGGGCGCTCACCAGCGAGATCGATTATGTTGCGGCCTCACCTTACGCGCTGCTGATGATTTTGATTTCCCTGCCGTTGACCGGCCTTCTTTATAAGCAATCACAAAAACTGTCGGGTCTTTAAGATGTTAGAACTGAGCAATATTTCCAAATCCTTTGGCTCCGCACGTGTGCTGGACAGTGTGAACCTGCTTATTCCTCCCGGCAGCCGTACGGCGATTGTTGGTCCGTCTGGCTCGGGGAAAACCACGTTATTGCGGTTGATTGCCGGGTTTGAGCGGCCGGACAGCGGACAGATAATGATGCACGGAAAGCCGCTATTTGCTGGCGATCAGTTTGTTCCCGCTCATCAACGTAAAATTGGTTTTGTTCCGCAAGAAGGTGCGTTGTTCCCGCATTTGCGCGTGGGGGAAAACATTGCCTGGGGGTTGAGCGGCTCCCGTCATGAGAAGCGTGCGCGCGTGGATGCGTTAATGGCAATGGTGTCGCTGGATAGCAAACTGGCCCAGCGCTGGCCGCATGAGATCTCCGGTGGTCAACAGCAGCGCGTTGCTCTGGCGCGTGCGCTGGCGCAACAACCGGCGCTGATGCTGCTCGATGAGCCTTTCTCCGCGCTTGATACTGGTTTGCGTGCCGCCACGCGTAAAGCGACGGCAGATTTACTCACTCAGGCGGGTGTGGCGTCGATTCTGGTCACTCACGATCAGAAAGAGGCACTGTCATTCGCCAGCCAGATTGCGGTGATCCGCCACGGGCGCTTTGCCCAGATTGGCTCGCCCTTTGAGGTCTATTCGCAGCCTGCGGATGAAGAAACGGCGCTGTTTTTAGGCGACGCGCTGATTCTGCCAGCCGAGGTGGCGCAAGGGAAAGCGCGCTGCCAGCTTGGCGATATTCTGGTTGATGATGTATCTGCTTCCGGCACGCGGCGCATTATGCTGCGCCCGGAGCAAATCAGCGTTGAGCCGTGCGAAAGCGCAGCGGGGCTGCCGCAGGCGCACATTGTGGATATCGATTTCGTGGGTTATCTCTCCGCGCTGACGCTCGCTTTTGCGCATACAGATGAACGCATCACCGTGCAGACCGTTACCCGGCCAGGCTGGTTGCCGGGTATGAAGGTCAATATCCAGATTAACGGCTGCGCGCGCGTGTTTGCTTTGTGATCTCCCGCCCGCTTTGCTGCGGGCTTGTTTGCCATCTGTCATATTTTTGAATCTGATCTCAAAACGGTGTTTTTTAATGTGTAAAACTTAGTTTCGTTTTTATCTCTATAATAATTAACACCTTCTTTTAGCCGGATATGCATTGCGCGCTCCGGCATTTTGTTAAGTTCGCATTTTCCAGGAAACAGAAATTTTCAATTACACCGGGCTGTAAGGCCGGGAGGATCTGTTTCAGGAGAATACCTATGCAATACCCTCTGGGATTTACTGCGCTGTTGGGCTGTCTGCCCGTAATGGCAAATGCTGTCACGCTGGTGGCCCGGCAAATTCGCCAGACACCTTCGTTGTGCGTGCTGACTGACACACTGAAAAACGAAGGAGAGTTTTGATGAAGACACTGCGCTATTCCGTGCTGTTGCTGGCCTGTATTGGTGCCAGCCCGTTCGCTGCGCTGGCAGAAGAGTGGAACGCGGTCGTTTCCGCCACACCGCAGGCGGGCGAGTTTGCCACCATCAGCCAGGCGTTGGCCGCTGCGCCGAAAAGCGGTACGCCGTGGCGCATTCTGATCAAAGAGGGACGCTGGAACGAGCGGCTGGTGATTGAAAAACCGGTCACGCTGGTGGGGCAGTCAAAAGATCGGACGCAGATTGAAGCGAATACCCCGGCGGGCGCGCTGGATGCCAGCGGGAAAAAGTGGGGAACCGGGCGTACCAGTACGGTGGAGATCCGCGCCACTGGCGTGACGATCGAGAACCTGACCATCCGCAACAGCTTTGATTTTCCGGCCAATGCCGCGCTGGCGGATACCGATCCGAAAAAACTGAAAGATACGCAGGCGGTAGCGCTGATGATTTCAGAAGGTGCAGATAAGGCACGTTTCCGCCATGTCCGGCTGGAGGGGTATCAGGACACGTTTTACAGCAAAAGCGGCAGCCGCAGTTATTTCACCGATTGTGAAGTTAGCGGTCATGTCGATTTTATCTTTGGCCCTGGCATTGCGGTGTTTGACCGCTGCGACATTATTGCCCGCAACCGCAATGATATCGACCCGCCGTACGGCTATATCACCGCGCCCGCCACCCAACAGGATCAGAAATTTGGCCTGTTTATTATCAACAGTAAATTAAGCAAAGAGCCGGGCGTGCCGGCAAACAGCTTTGCGCTTGGGCGTCCGTGGCATCCAACCACTGAATTCAGTGACGGGCGTTATGCCGATCCGCATGCCATTGGCCTGGCGGCATTTATTCACTGCGAGATTGATGACCATATTTACGGCTGGGACAAAATGTCCGGCAAAGATAAAGCCGGGAATAAAATCTGGTTCTACCCGGAAGATAGCCGTTTTTATGAATCCGATAATCGCGGGCCTGGCGCCGGGCAGGGCGGCGCGCGCTACCAGCTCACGAAGGCGAACGCAGCGCAATACAGCCTGGCTGCGATTTTCGATGGCTGGGATAAAACCCTGCTGGAGTAAATTTTCAGGCATTGCCCCCGGCAACGGGGGCAATTTTCGTTATCAGTTGCCGTATTTAACGTTAAAGCCCAGCGCATCACCGACCGTGTCGTATTCGCGGAAATTAAAAATAAGCGGCTTCCATTGGGTGGAATCGACAATGCCGTTTTCACCTAAGAGTGGGTTTTCTACCCACAGATTGACAATATCCAGCTCGGCGAGAATAAAACGGCCTTTATCGCTGATGGACACTAAACGGCATTCCGCCTGAATCGGGCATTCAGCAATGCGCGGCGGCGCCACGTCAATTGAGGCTTCCGCAGTCAACCCGGCTTTGGCGAATTTATCATGGCAAATTTCCACGCCCCATTTGGTCTGGTTTTCCGACAGCGTATCGCCGCCAGTCAGCCTGCCAACCTGCTCGACTTTCTCCCACAGGGTATGATCGGGAATATTGATGACCGCATCGGAATCGGCAATTAAATTGCTATGTGTTTTGCTACCTTTACTTATTCCAATAATAATTTTCTCGCCAAGTGAAATTGATGATGAAGCTGCGCAAATATTATTTTTCCCTTCGCTATCTTGCGTTGTGACCATAAAAACGGGAAAGCCGTAATAGAATGAATTGAGTTTTGATTTGCTTTTCATTGTCCCTTTTCTCTTATATTTAAAGCCGTAATGAGACTATTTTTCACCCTGTTGATGGTCTTTTACAATAACCCTTTTTGAGTAGCGAAAATTAGCAAGAAATAACCACTAAAAAAAGTAGTCTACAAATCATAAAAGAGGTATATGATATGCAACATATGCTTTTCCCCCTCCCGGTGAGCTCCGCTTGCTGAGAACTTTGAGGATGAAACATGCAACGTATCACCATACCCGCAAACTATGTTCACACTCGTACGACGCCATTCTGGACGAAAGAAACCGCCCCGGCGTCTATCTGGAAACGCCATCTGGACGCCGGTACCCGGCAGGGTGTTTACCCGCGACTGAGCGTGTCGCAAGGGGCGATCCGCTATAACGGTTACGCGGATGAAACCAGCCCGCAGCCGGTGGAAACCGTGACGATCGATGCCGGGGAATTTGCCGTCTTTCCGCCGGAAAAATGGCACAACATTGAAGCATTAACCGACGACACAATATTTAGCGTCGATTTCTATGTTGACCCGAAAATTTTGCTGGAAGAGTGAGATATTTATCATGACGACTGAAAATAAAGGATATTCTTTAGCGGTTTCTCATTCCGGAAAGCATGAAACGAAAGAAAAAATATGGCTGAAGCCGATGTCGTTATATGTACCGGATGTCGCCGCAGAAGCGGTTGCGGAGCTGACTTCTGGGTTTAGCGAAAATAACAGTGAATATGTTCTGACGGTCACGAACAATAATAATGGCGTTTCTGTTGATAAAGAATTTTCCAGCCTTGAAGCGTTGAAAGATCCGCTTAATGCCGCCGATTCGGTAAAAGAGTTGATTAACATTGTCCGTGGTTACGAATCGGATGAAGAAACCAATGTGTGCGGCTGGTAATACGACACTTCAGGAGGTTCACGATGGCATATCAAATTCCGGTTCACTTCCGCCATACCCGCTCCACGCCTTTCTGGACGAAAGAGACGGTACCGCAGGCGCTGCTCACCCATCACAATACAAAAAAGGGCGTTTATGGCCGTTTATCGGTAATGCAGGGCGCGGTGAAGTATTTCGGTTTTGCCGGTGAGTACGACACCACGCCGGAAGTGGAAGTGGTGATTGAGGCCGGGCACTTTGGCATCAGCCCGCCGCAATACTGGCATCATATTGAATTACTTACCGATGATACGTACTTCAATATCGATTTCTTTGCCGATCCGCACGAAGCGCTGGAAGGAAAAGGGATCGGTCAGGTGGTCAATACGCATCGCAGCTAAATGCCACGCGCCCGGCGCAGACCGGGCGTTTTTGTTCAGAAGTTATCAATAAACCGCTTCACCGCCGGTGAACGCTCGAATTTTCTCCATGCCAGCGCCACGTCTGTTTTCAACACTTCACCTTTGATGCGGTGGAACGTCACCAGCGGATGACTAAAGCAGGACATGGATTGCGGGACAATGGCGAAACCAAATCCTGCGCTGACCATGCTCAGCGATGAAGAAAATTGCGATGCCTGCTGCGGGTGGCTCATATTAATGCCGGCGCGCAGACAGGCGTTGTAAATCAGTTCGTACAGCCCTGGCGCCACCGCCTGCGGGAAGATCACCAAAGGCGTATCACGCAGCTCCGACAGCGCGAGATCGGCTTCATCAGCCAGCGGATGTGAGCGGTGTAACGCAATCAGCATCGGCTCTTCATCAATCAATTTCAGATTAAAGATTTTGCTGTTTTCACAGGGCAGGCGCACAAAAGCGACATCGATCAGCCCTTCATCCAGCTCCTGCATGAGCGTCGCCATATTGTCCTCTTTCTGATGGAGCATGACCTGCGGATAGTCATGCTGAAACTGGCGCAGCACGGCAAAAATGCGGATGTGAAAAGCGTTGGAACTGGTCACGCCGAGATAGAGTTTGCCGTTGATCCCCCGCGCGATACCTTTGGCTTTTTCCAGTGCGGCATCACTTAAGGCGAGGATCTGGCAGGCATCTTCGTAGAAGGCTTCGCCCGCCTCGGTAAGCTCCACACCACGCGTTAAACGGTGAAATAACGGCGTCCCCACTTCCTGCTCAAGACGGCGAATTTGCTGGCTCAGCGGCGGCTGCGACATGCCCAGCATTTCTGCCGCGCGGGTGAAATGTTGCGTCTGCGCAACGGCGACAAAATAGCGTAGATAACGAAGTTCCATATCGAAAACATCTCAAACCTTGATGGTTTGTATATTGGAATCTCTCGCTGAAGCGAGTCAATATTTAATCAGCTTTTCTAAAGGTCTACTCAATGAGGTATTAGAGGATGACTAATCTAAATGATTGTTCCTGCAAAGAAAATTTAAGTGAAACAATTCGTGCTTTTTCTAAAAGCAAACCTGAATGTGTGATATATCAAACATCGCTAATGAGTGCGCTATTAAGTGGGGTTTACGAAGGAAATACCACGATTAAGGATTTACTCAATCACGGCGACTTTGGACTCGGCACGTTTAATGAACTGGATGGCGAACTGATTGCCTTCAACAGCGAAGTCTATCAGTTGCGTGCAGATGGCAGCGCCAGGGAGGCGCGCCCGGATCAAAAAACACCGTTCGCCGTGATGACCTGGTTCCGGCCGAGCTACAGCCAGCAGTTCGATGCTCCCGTCAGCCGACAACAACTGCACGAGATCATTGATAAACAGATTCCTTCCGACAACCTCTTTTGCGCCCTGCGCATTGAGGGCCATTTTCGCCACGCGCACACCCGCACCGTGCCGCGCCAGACGCCACCTTATCGGGCGATGACCGACGTACTCGACGATCAGCCGGTCTTTCGCTTTAACAGCCGGGCGGGCGTGTTGGTTGGTTTCCGCACACCGCAGCATATGCAGGGAATCAATGTTGCCGGTTATCACGAACACTTTATTACCGACGATCGACGCGGCGGTGGTCATTTGCTGGATTATCAGTTGGATCACGGCACGTTGACCTTCGGTGAGATTCACAAACTGATGGTTGATTTGCCAGCGGATGAGGCGTTTCTTCAGGCCGATCTGCACCCGGATAATCTCGATGCCGCAATTCGTTCGGTAGAGAGCTGAGACACGGACAAAGGAGTGACTAATGAGCAATGAAAACCATACGCAGCAGTGGGCGCATGGCGCCGACATGGTGGTGAAACAACTGGAAGCTCAGGGCGTTAAACAGGTTTTCGGCATTCCGGGCGCGAAAATCGATAAAGTTTTTGACTCCCTTCTGGATTCATCCATCCAAATAATTCCGGTTCGTCACGAAGCCAATGCCGCCTTTATGGCGGGGGCAGTCGGACGTATTACCGGCAAGGCGGGTGTGGCGCTGGTCACCTCCGGGCCCGGCTGCTCCAACCTTATCACCGGCATGGCGACCGCGAACAGCGAAGGCGATCCGGTGGTGGCGCTGGGCGGCGCGGTTAAACGCGCCGACAAAGCCAAACTGGTGCACCAAAGCATGGATACCGTCGCGATGTTTAGCCCGGTAACCAAATACGCCGTGGAAGTCCCTTCTTCTGATGCCATTGCAGAAGTGGTGTCGAATGCGTTTCGCGCCGCAGAGCAGGGGCGCCCGGGCAGCGCTTTTGTCAGCCTTCCGCAGGATATTGCCGATCAACCCGCCAGCGGCGCGATCCTGCCTGCCGGCTCGCCTCCTGCGTTAGGCGCTGCGCCGGATGCGATGATCAACGACGTGGCAAAAATGATCGCCGCGGCGGAAAACCCGGTGTTTCTGCTGGGGCTGATGGCCAGCCGACAGGAGAATATCGAGGCGCTGCATCTGCTGCTGGAAAAAAGCCACATTCCGGTCACCAGTACTTACCAGGCGGCAGGCGCAGTCAACCAGCAACATTTCAGCCGTTTCGCCGGACGCGTTGGCTTATTCAATAACCAGGCCGGGGATCGGCTTCTGCATCTGGCGGATCTGGTTATCTGTATTGGTTACAGCCCGGTGGAATATGAACCTGCGATGTGGAACACCGGCAACGCCAGACTGGTGCATATTGATGTGCTGCCCGCCTATGAAGAGCGCAACTATATTCCGGACGTTGAGCTGATTGGCGACATCGCCAGCACGCTGGACAAACTGGCGGCGAAGATTGAAAAACCGCTGATCCTCACCCCGCGCGCGTCGGAGATTTTGATTGATCGCTGCAACCAGCGCGATTTGCTCAATCGCAAAGGCGCGCAGCTTAACCAGTTTGCCCTTCATCCGCTGCGCATTGTGCGGGCCATGCAGGACATCGTGAATAACGACGTGACGCTGACCGTCGATATGGGCAGTTTTCACATCTGGATCGCCCGCTATCTCTACAGCTTCCGCGCTCGCCAGATGATGATTTCTAACGGTCAACAGACGATGGGCGTCTCACTGCCGTGGGCGATTGGCGCCTGGCTGGTTAACCCCGGGCGCAAAGTGGTGTCGGTTTCCGGCGATGGCGGTTTTCTGCAATCCAGCATGGAGCTGGAAACCGCTGTGCGTCTCGGCGCGAATGTGTTGCACATCATCTGGGTGGATAACGCCTACAACATGGTGGCGATTCAGGAAGAGAAAAAATACCAGCGTCTCTCCGGGGTGAATTTCGGCCCGGTGGATTTTAAAGCCTATGCCGAAGCATTTGGCGCGAAAGGTTTTGCCGTCGGGAGCACGGCGGAACTTGAACCGACACTGCGTGCAGCGATGGACACAGAGGGCCCGGCAGTCGTCGCCATTCCGGTGGATTACAGCGATAACCCGCTGTTGATGGGCCAGCTCAACCTTAACCAGATTCTTTGAATAACCAAGGAGAAGTGATGAAAAAAGTCGCATTCGTGACCGGCGCCGGTCAGGGAATTGGTAAAGCCATTGCGCTGCGTCTGGCGAAAGATGGTTTTGCCGTCGCCGTTGCCGACTATAACGCCGCCACCGCCAAAGCCGTGGCCGACGAGATCAATAGCCATCAGGGCAGCGCGATTGCTGTGACAGTAGATGTTTCCGATCGCGAACAGGTTTTTGCCGCGGTGGAAGAGGCCAGAAGCAAGCTAAAAGGCTTTGATGTCATCGTCAATAACGCAGGCGTTGCGCCTTCAACCCCCATTGAATCGATCACCCCGGAAGTGGTGGATAAGGTTTATAACATTAATGTTAAAGGTGTGATTTGGGGGATTCAGGCTGCGGTCAGCGCTTTTAAAGCGGAAAAACACGGTGGCAAAATCATCAATGCCTGCTCGCAGGCGGGGCATGTCGGCAACCCGGAACTGGCGGTTTACAGTTCGAGCAAATTCGCCGTGCGCGGTTTAACCCAGACCGCCGCGCGCGATCTGGCGCCGCTGGGCATTACGGTTAACGGTTACTGTCCGGGGATTGTGAAAACCCCGATGTGGGCCGAAATCGATCGCCAGGTCTCTGATGCCGCGGGCAAACCGCTCGGTTACGGCACCGAACAGTTCGCCAAACGCATCACGCTTGGGCGCTTGTCAGAACCCGAAGATGTGGCAGCTTGCGTCTCATATCTTGCAGGGCCGGATTCAGACTATATGACCGGTCAGTCCCTGCTGATTGATGGTGGTATGGTATTTAACTAATACGTTTGATGGCTCGGACACAGCCTTGCCTCTGCGATCGTGCAGGGGCTTTTTTATATCCCGCAATGAAGGTCATTCTCATCAACAAACACTGTTAGCGACAATGATCTGCTGTGGTATATGCGATTTTCGGCAATCCAGCGCAAAAATTCTCGTTTTGGTTATGGAAGCGTTTGCGCTTAACTGAAAAGGTCAACCTTAGCCGGAGAACTCGCGGATGAAGAAAATATTGCAACAGTGGCTTGAGCGCCTTGCTCCCGTGCTGCCTGTACACGTGGAGGAAGGGGAATATGATTCTGGTCGCCATGTGGCGCTGATGATCCCATTCGGCCTGCTCTACGGCCTTGATTATCATCCATCTGTATGGATTTACGATGAAAAATGAGCGCTTCCATCTGGTGATGCGCTACAGCTACTGGAATGAACTGTGCGTACCGGATTAGAACCCGCCCTAAAACAGGCGGGTTTTTTATTTTCTTACCCCGCCAAAATCCATTTTGAAATTGCGTTTCACCTCTCATTTCCGTCTTTTTAAGGGATTTTTTTCTGTACCCTTCGCCCCCGGTCACAATTCAGACACCTTATCTTGTATGGTAGTAGACATAAAAACCGTAAGGGAGATACCGTGAAAGCCGTGATGTATTTGCCTTAACGATCCCGGCTTTACGCTGGACATGGTTGAATGAAGATTCGCTTATGGAGTTTTGATGTCCATGAAAAATAAACAACAAACTCATTGGGTTAACGGTTTCCCGCTGGCGGGTAAGCTGCATAAACGCGGAGAGACGCTATGATCCGCAAAAACCGGAAAGTCACTATTCCCGTCAGTATCGGCTATGGCATGACGGATATTATGGGCGGCGGCGCATTTACCGTTATTGGTGCATGGTTACTCTTTTTCTATACCACCTTTGTTGGCCTGTCACCGATTGAAGCGGCTTCGATTGTGGCGATTGCCCGTATTGTTGATGCTATCGTCAGCTTATTTATGGGGCGCTTCACCGACCACTTTTACAAAAACTATTTCGGCAAGAAATTTGGCCGCCGCCGGTTTTTCTTGCTAATCGGCGCACCATTAATGCTGGTTTATATTTTGTTATGGCTCGACGGGATGAATTTTCTCTTTTATCTCGCCGTGTACCTGGCATTTGAAGTGATCGCGGCAATGGTGCTTATTCCCTGGGAAACGCTGCCCTCGGAAATGACCAAAGATTTTAATGAACGCACTAAACTTTCCACCTGTCGTATGTTTCTTTCCGCTGCCGGTACATTCCTCGCCACGTTTATTCCCGGCGTGTTGATTGGCTGGCTGGGGGAGAAAAATGCCGATGCCTATCTGATTAACGGTATCGTTTTTGCCGTGCTGTTTATGCTCTGTGTGTTTATTTCCTGGCGAGTCACCTGGGAACGTGAATTAACGCCGGAAATGCTGGCGGAGATGGAAAAAGGCTACCAGCCGACCAGCGCGAGCCAGAAATTGCAGGCGTTTTTCACCCTGTTTAAAGATTACGCTTCAACGCTTAAAGTGCGGGCTTTTCGTAAACATCTGGCTATCTATCTGTTCTCATTTACGGCAAAAGATGTCTATAACACAGTGTTTGTTTTCTTCTGTGTCTACTGCCTGCACGTCTCCTCTTCACTGGCGGGAACCCTGTTGTCGATGAGTATCGTCGGGCTGCCGGTAACGCTGGCGGCGGGTGTGGCGATGATTAAATATGGCCCATCGCGGCTTTATGTTTTCGCCTACAGCGTAATGATCCTGTGTCTGGGCGGTTTCTTCCTGGTGTACCAGTTCCCGACGGAGAACAAGGTGCTATTGCTGGTGATTCTTGCCGGGGTGTATCAGGTTGGCCGCTGTGTGCTGGAGTTCACGCCGTGGAACGTTTTCCCGTTCATTCCGGATATTGACGAAATGATTTCCGGCCAGCGCCGGGAAGGGCTGTTTGCCGCCGTAATGACCTTCTCACGCAAAACCACCGTCGCGATTGCCACCTTTATTGTCGGTCTGTTACTGCAAAGCGGTGGTTTCGTTAAAGGCAGCCAGGTACAGCCGCAGGAAGCGGTGACCACCATTGTGATGCTGCTGTTTGTCGGCACCGTTGGGTTATTGCTGGTGGCATTGTGGCAGGCGCTGACATTTCATTTGAACAAGCGCACGCACAAGATTTTCGTTGATGAACTCGATCGTCTGAAGGCGAACGGTCTGAAACAGAATGTTGCGCCGCAAGCGCGGGCGGTGGTGGAAGATCTGACCGGTTATACCTATGAAAAACTGTGGTGTAAAGATTCTGCGGGCCAGTCTGAACCGGTCACGCTAAATAACGCGATAGCACTGCGGAAATAACAAGTGTAAGTAAAGACCCGCCCGGAAAATAACAGGATGGAAAGTCTTCCGGGCGGCGATAAATATCGTCAGCGCCGTCAGTCGCGAATTGTAACGATACGGTCATGTGTAGAAAAATACGCTTACACTCTTTTGGGGCTTTTGTCATATAGCTGCGATTTTTTCACTATCTAATAATCCCCGGCTACTGCAACTTCGCCCAATCTGTGATTGCCGGGTTGCACATTTTAACCCTTAGGTTAATTTCATTTTTATTTTGCTTTTCATTCACTCCTCCGGGTAATTGCCCGGAGGTTTTTTTCTGCTGATTGATACCGCTCTATTTTTTGTCATGACACAAAATTGTCATATAAGCGCTCTATCCTTCCCTCCGTCCGCAAAATTATTCAAAAATCTATCAACTTTTTCGTTTTTGGAGAGATTATGGCAACGTTTAATGCATCTGTTCGCCTGATGGCCGCAGCACTTGCGCTTTCTACGACTACCGTTTTCGCAGCAACCAATGTCACTGGCGCAGGCGGCACCTTCCCGGCTCCGGTATACGCAAAGTGGGCCGCTGAATATCAGAAACAAGTGGGTTCTCAGGTCAACTACCAGGGAATTGGTTCGTCTGGTGGTATCAAACAGATCATTGCAAAAACCGTTGATTTTGGCGCATCCGACGCCCCGATGAGCGATGAAGATTTGGCAAAAAATGGCCTGTTCCAGTTTCCGACTGTGATTGGCGGTGTTGTGCTGGCAGTGAACATCCCGGGCGTAAAATCCGGCGAGCTGACTCTGGATGGTAAAACGCTGGGTGATATCTACCTGGGCACCATCAAAAAATGGAACGATCCGGAAATCACTAAGCTGAACCCAAAAGTAAAACTGCCGGACACCAATATCAACGTTGTGCGTCGTGCAGATGGCTCCGGCACGTCATTCGTCTTCACCAGCTACCTGTCTAAAGTGAACGCAGACTGGGCAAGCAAAATTGGTAAAGGTTCAACCGTTAACTGGCCAGTCGGTCTCGGTGGTAAAGGCAACGATGGCGTAGCCGCTTTCGTACAGCGTCTGCCTGGTTCCATTGGTTACGTGGAATACGCCTATGCCAAACAGAACAACCTGACCTGGACCAAACTGTTTGATGCCGACGGTAAAGTGGTTGAACCGTCGCAGCAGAGCTTCAGTAACAGCGCCAAAGGGGCTGACTGGAGCAAATCTTTCGCCCAGGATCTGACCTTCCAGAAAGGCAAAGACGCGTGGCCGATCTCCTCCACGACCTTTATCCTGGTCTACAAAAAACAGGATGACGCAGCGAAAGGCGCAGAAGTGCTGAAATTCTTCGACTGGTCTTACAAAAACGGTAACGCGATTGCGAGCAGCCTCGATTATGCGCCGCTGCCGGAGTCTGTAACCAGCCAGGTTCGTGCCGCCTGGAAAGCGAATGTCAAAGACGCTTCGGGTAAAGCGCTGTTCTAATTTTTTATCACCACGGAAAAAGCCCGATACTTGCGTACCGGGCTTTTTTATTGTCAATGCTCGCTATTAACGAGCGCTTTCAAGCTTCCAGAGTGCCGGAACGCTGACCGGATCCCAGCCGACAATAGCGCTATGCGCTTGCAGGCAGGAATAGGTTTTGCCGTTGAACGACACGCGATCGCCGACTTTATATACGGCGCCCTCTGCCCATGGCGTAACATCACCCGGCGCTGGCGTTTCTTCCGCATCATCCGCTAACGTTTTCACATTCAGCGAAGCGCTGAGGTCGGACACTAAACCGTTGCTGAACTCTGCTGCGACCTGGTAAACGTATGCAGTGCCTGGCTTCAGATTGCTGTCGGTAAACGACTCTGACTGCGGGCTTTCGAGCAGCTCGCCATTACGGTATACCTGATAGCGAGCGACATCACCGGCCACTTTTTTCCAGCTTAAGGTCACAGTGGTGGTGGTGATATTGCTGGCCTGAACGTTCTGCGGAATGCCCGGTTTTTCGGACGGGGTTTCATCCCCTTCCTGGCTGATCGAGCACTGGCCATTCTCCTGCTGAATGAAAAGATGCACCGGTGCCGTGCCGTCCAGGCTGCTGAGCTGATCCTGGATCAGCGTTGCACAATCCATACCTGCGCCATTTTCAAATGCGGCCTGCTGCACCTGGCTACCCGGCATCAGCGCGATTTTAGCATTCGGCTCCAGCCAGTCGTGCGAGACGATCGTACCCACATTATCCGCCACGGAGAGGAACAGACGTTGGTCGTCACTGTTAGTCAGCGTAGAAACCAGCGACTCGTCAATAGGGCTCTTCTCTGCAAACTGGGTGACCGGCAGTTCCACCATCAGCGCTTCCAGAACTTTGGCAAAATCGTGAGACCAGGAAATCTCGCCGTTTTTCGCCAGTTCATCGAAGCGGGCCATCGCGGCAGGCTTGGCTTTCGCCATCTCCGCATTGCTGTAGAAACCATAGCGGGCCAGCAGGTCAAAGTAGTTGCTGACATCAAGGCGCGTCAGTTGCGTTTCATAGCGGGTTTCTTCTTTCAGGCTTGCTTCGTTAAGCATTTGAGTGACATATGGGATCTGGCGAATATAGCGAGTCCCGAAATCATTCAACTGAACGAAACAGGCCGGATCGCTTTCCAGATGGTCTGTCAGAGCCATACAATGCTGGAAACTTTGCTCGCTTTTCAGCAGCAATTCTTTAACGGAATAGGGGCCACGGTTGTACATGTAGCTCATTACCATCGCTAATGTATCTTTATCCTTACTGTCCTGAATAAAGTCCTGAATACGCACTGTCGTATCGGTCTTATTTTTATCCCACGGCAGAGAACCGGTGTTAATCCCAATCACCGAACCGTTATAAAAGCCGCTGGTTACGGCTGAACCAATAATATTGCGTGCCGGGCCGGAGAAGGAGTCGAGGATTTTTTTCGGTTGCATCATACCAAAAATACGCGGGAAACCGCCGCCGCCAGTTCCCTGTAATTCACTCCAGGCGCTGCCCGGATATTCAATTTGTAGGACGCCGTCATCTCCTTCTTCCGATGGAGCAGGAAGATCGCGGCCTAATGAACTTTCCTGAAGCCCTTTAGAGACAAAGTAGTTCGGTCCCATATTACGCGCGAAATAGTTACCAAAGCTCTCGCCCACGCCGAAAGGACGCTGCAAATCAAAGGTACCGTTCTCTTTGTCCAGCCCGAACTGCATCTGGATCATCGTACTGACATAGGCTTGCGCGAAGGCCATCGCCCACAACTTATGTTCAACCATGGTGGCATCGGAGCTATCACCCAGCAGATCCAGTTTCACCACGCCGGAACGATCTTTTTTCCAGTTAAGATCATGATGTTCGCAGTTATCCAGATCAATTTCATAACGGCCTTCACTGTCTTGCTTAATATTGCAGTGATACGGCAGTGATAATTTATCTGCCAGATGTAGATCATAATCAATCTGGCCAGAGGAATCTTTGGGTAATAACTGGCGATACATATCAAGAGAGATATTTTCGGTAGCCAATGCATTATTGGCACTGAATAGCGCCACGGCCAGTGCGATAATTTTAATTTTCATGAATAACCCTTTCCTTGCGTTAAATAATGATGGGAGTTTACTGGCAAGGAAAACGAGAAAGTATGAGTGGAAGGCGCTATGAATATCAGTAATTTCTTCAGAGTGATAAGAAATATAATTATCGACAGGGAACTATTCTTTTGTAGTCAGGTAACGAGCTTAACGATTGTCTGTCTGTCGTGGGAAAGACCGGTTCGCGGCACGGCATGAAAAGTAGCGGCGTACTATGGGGCCAGGAAGTGACCCCGGTGAAAAGTTTAATTCTGTTTTTTCTGCGTTTTGTTGCCTGTAGCTGAATGGCGTCTTTTTTTAACCAAAAAATAAATAATGAACACAATTGCTGCACCGGTAATCATCCCTAACGTATGCATTTTTCCTCCTGATTGATTAATGTTGCTAATGGTCGAAAGCCATCGCGTTTGTAAACACTGCGGAAGTAAACTCGTTATTCCGACATACCACAAGTTCAATTGCAGCCAGTATTAATTTTTAAGCTTTTTCATACCGCGGCTCAGGGGGTAATAGTCAATAAGAGGAGCGTAATGGCAGACTCGCAAAATTTACAGAAAGAGGTTAAACAATTCAGCGGCCTTGCCGATGATGGTGTTACCGATAACACGAGGGTTTACGGAACACGCAGGTAAGGATGTATTAATGAAAAACATTTCTGTCAGGGTGGCGCTGTCAGGCGCAATATCGATATTTGTATTGATTATTGTGGCTATCTCATCCGTGGGTTTTTTCGCATTTACCCGTTCAACAAACACGACTGAATTTATTCACAATTCTGACAGTCGGGTGATCCTGATTAATGATATCTACAAAGACTCAGCCCGTACGCGTGCTGGTTTTGCGCTGGTCTATGCAAGCTTGTTAAAAGAGGGAAAAACCGAGGCATGGGTATTTAAAAATATTCAGACCACCCACGAAAGGATGCTGGTCAACCTGCGAAGATTTGAAACTCTGCCGGTGATGGATAGCCGGGATGAAGAGATAAAAACCGAGTTGGTTACCTCGGCTGGCGCGCTGAATACACTCCTTGATAAGGCTGAGCAATTACTTAAGGCTGGGGACGTACAAGGTTACTACGATGTTAACGTGCAGCAAATTGATAAAGCTGGCGGGCGTTTCTCAGCCGCACTGGAAAAATATCAAAAAAGCACCAATGAAATTGTTAATAATTTGGTAGATGAGCAACAAAAACAATACCGTCAGTTATTATGGGTTATGTTTGTGGGATTGTTGCTCGCTCTTTTAATTAGTGTTGCTGTTTTGTATGTTCTTCGTAATGTAATATTACGGCCTCTAAATTATGCTATTGAACATCTTGATACTGTCGCCAAAGGCGATTTAACAACAAATATTCAGATGGCCGGTAATAATGAAATCGGCAAACTTCTCAACGCTATTCGCGGTATGCAGGAGAGTCTGCGTAATTTAGTGGCGCAGGTTCGAAACGGGGTGGATGAAATACATGTGGGTTCCCGGGAGATTGCTGCAGGGAATTTAGATCTTTCATCCCGCACGGAAGAACAGGCATCCTCGCTTGAAGAAACGGCGGCATCAATGGAACAGCTTGCCTCCATCGTGAAGCAGAATGCTGACAACGCGTACCAGGCGAATTTGCTCGCCCTTAAGGCGTCAGAAATTGCCGAATCGGGCGGAAAAGCGGTATCGGAAGTGGTTCAGACCATGGACGAAATTGCTACAAGCTCCAGCAAAATCGCTGACATTGTCTCCATGATTGACAGCATCTCTTTCCAGACGAACATTCTGGCGCTCAATGCCGCCGTTGAAGCCGCCAGGGCCGGAGAGCAAGGGAAAGGTTTCGCGGTCGTCGCCAGTGAAGTGCGTACGCTGGCTCAGCGTTCCGCTTCAGCCGCTAAAGAGATCAAAGATTTGATCCAAAACTCAACGGACAGGGTGAATGCGGGAACTGAGCAAGTCGGGCGGGCAGGGGCTGCCATGCTCGAAATTGTGACATCCGTTAAACATGTTACTGATACCGTTGCGGAAATATCCCACGCTTCGCGCGAACAAGCCTCCGGGATAGATCAGGTTAATCTTGCCGTTTCGCAGATGGATGGTGTCACTCAGCAGAACGCCTCGCTGGTTGAACAAGCCGCTGCCGCAGCCAATTCACTGGAGCTGCAAGCCAGCGCGCTGGCGGAGGCGATATCCACTTTTCGTGTCAATCATGATACGACCAGCCGTTCCAGCGGCAGATTAACTGTGGCTTAGACTCCCTCATAACTTTCCCGTTTCTCGGTTATCTGTTCCGGCATGGGTTGTTTGTCATCACCCGTGCCGTAGGAGAATTACCGTCGTGTGGCAAAAAACTTAACGGTAACCGGGATATGTGGTTTGGCGCGACGAAATAAAAAGTTGGTATACCTGAGCACAGTGCCATAGCTGCAGGCCAGGTAGCAGAAAGCAAATCCTGGCGCTGGTACCATCGGGGGCATGGTTTCTGCATCTATGATTTTTTGAGCAATGCCCGCACCACATGGCCTGCGCAAAATACTCGTTTACCTTCCGAAAACGTCATCTGAAGTACAGTATCCGGAATGCCAGAATCACCTGATTCGGATGGTGCAGGATATTTCCCTGACAGAGAATGAGCGGCTGTAGTAGATGACGGGCTGGAAGCCGATGAAGGTCAGGAGAAATCACAGTGATTGCCAGCGACCATGTCATAAAAATGATTTTCATCACATGGTCCTGAACGAAAAGTGGTTACCTCATTCCACCGATAGTGAAACCGCCATCCACCATAATTTCCTGCCCTGTAACATAACTGGCATCATCAGAAAGTAACCATGTCACTGTTCCTGAGATGTCTTCAGGAACACCATTGCGTTGTAATAATGAACGTGAAGCCAGCGCGTTAACCGTTTCTTCGGGTAGTGCTGATGCTGCCATCGGGGTGAGAATAACTCCGGGGCTGACAGCATTGACTCTTATACCTCGGGGGCCACATTCCACGGCCAGGGTACGCATTATTGCAAGCAATGCTGCTTTCGTTGCTGCATAAATCCCGGCGCCGGGCATCACACTTCCGGTGGTCCAGGAAGCATTGATCAGAATTGCGCCTTTCTTTATCAGGGGCAGACAGTGGCGGATCGTCAGAAATGTTCCATTGAGATTGGTTTCCAGTGGCTCACTGAAGTCCGCGATATCTGCTTCAGCCAGCGGTTTAAAAGCCCCGAGATACCCTGCATTCGCAAACAGGGCATCAACTTGCCCGCAAACAGAAGCAACAGCGGTAAAGGTCTTTTCCACCTGGCTTTGGCTTCTGATATCACAGGGGAAAACATAAGAAAGGCCATCTGCTCGTTTTATTTCATCACGTACTTCTTCGAGCATCCCTGCCTGCCGGCCAAGGAGCATAACCTTTGCGCCTTCTGATGCCAGCCTTATTGCTGCTGTCCGTCCCATCCCACTACCGGCACCGGTAACCACAACGGTTTTGTCCACGAAACGCAATCTGTTCATAAATTCTCCGGGTGTCATTAAGTTCAACCGGGATAGTAATAAAATAGTTTTTTAAGGATAATCAGCCTATAAATTTAATGACTTTAAAGTAAAGGTATCGAATGGATCTTTTCCGGGCGATGACGGTTTTTGCTGAAGTGGCCAGATCCGGATCGATGAGTGCTGCCTCAAGAAAGCTGCTCATTACTCCGGCGATGGTGGGTCAGTATATAGCGGCACTGGAGGATCGGTTGGGAATGCGATTGCTGAACCGGACAACGCGGAAGCAAAAGCTGACCGATTTTGGCCTCAGTTATCTGGAGCAGTGCCATGACATTCTGGAAAGGGTGGCGGCCTCCGAAACGCAGGCTGAAGGATTGCAGCACTCCTTTGCCGGGAAACTGAGGCTAACCGCTCCCATATCTTTTGGTACCGAATGTCTCATACCCGCGCTGCAGCGTTACAGGAAAATGGCACCGGATGTTGAGATTGACATTACTCTGACCGATCGGGTTATCGATTTGGTTGATGAAGGGATCGACATTGCTTTCAGAATTGGGGAGCTGAATGACAGCAGTATGATTGGCAGACCATTGATGCCATACCGGATGGCAGTCTGTGCATCACCGGAATATCTGCAAGCATATGGCACACCGGCACATCCTTCTGAGCTTTTCGAGCATCAGTTGCTTTCTCTCTCGACGTCGTCCCGTTCGCCATGGAGGCTGAGCAGAGGTGAGGAAAAAATTGAAATCCCGGTAAACAGTAAACTGACGATTAACAATGGACAGGCGCTGAGGGTAGCGGCCCGGTCAGGTCTTGGGATTGTTATGCAGCCAGAAATACTTCTGTCGGAGGACATGATTTCAGGGAGACTGGTACGCCTGTTTCAGGAATGGCATATAAGAGAAAGACAGGTATGGCTGTTATATCTCAGGGATAAAAGAATGACACCCAAGATTCGCGCCTTTATTAATTTCTCACTTGAGGCGTTTTCTGCCGGTAAAGTTGAGGCAAATCCACATAATCAGCCCCTGACGCCATAAGCAGTCTGACCGTAGCCAGAAAAGCAAAAACCGCCTTTTGAGCGGGTTCTTTGAAGAAGTGGTGCCCGGACCCGGACTAACGCCGTCAGGCGTTGAACAGCGCGCTTGTCGCGCTGGCCCCGAAGAGGTGAGCCGCTTGCGGCGAATAATCGAACGGAGTTCGATGGAGAGTCCGGAAGCAGAAAAGCAAAAACCCAGCCATAGGCTGGGTTCTTTAAATAGTGGTGCCCGGACCCGGACTAACGCCGTCAGGCGTTGAACAGCGCGCTTGTCGCGCTGGCCCGGAAGGGGTGAGCCGCTTGCGGCGAATAATCGAACGGAGTTCGATGGAGAGTCCGGAAGCAGAAAAGCAAAAACCCAGCCATAGGCTGGGTTCTTTAAATAGTGGTGCCCGGACTCGGAATCGAACCAAGGACACGGGGATTTTCAATCCCCTGCTCTACCGACTGAGCTATCCGGGCAACGGGGCGCATTAAACCCGATCTGCCCGCTGGCGTCAACGAAAAATGTTGTTTTCGTTACGGACTGCGCAATCTCTCACCATTTCGCCGCATCCTTAAGCGAAAAAGTGCGTCCAGAGCGCGGAGAGCGGCATGGCGAGCAGCAGCGCGGGCAGCATGTTCACCACGGCAAACATCTTGATCCCACAGATGCGCAGCCCGGTAGCCAGCAGCAGCAGGCCGCCGACGGCGGTAAAGTCTGCCATCATCGCCGGCGTGGTGAGCGGGAGAATCAACGTGGCGCAGGTGGCCAGTGCCAGCTGGATAAGCAGCATCGGGACGCAAATCGCCGCCACGGCAATGCCGAGCGTGGTGGCAAAAATAGTGGCCGTAAAGAAATCAAGAAACGCTTTTGCAATCAAAATGCTCGGGTCGCCCGTCATCCCTTCCCGCATCGAACCAAAAATCCCGGTGCCGCTGGCGCAAAACAGAATGATGATGGCGACATAGTTCTGAATAAACGACTCGTGCGCGCTGTTGGCTTCACCGTCTTTGCGTTTTTGCACCAGATTGCGCAGCGCGTTGACACCGCCGCTGTTAATGCCTTTTTCCAGATAGCAAAACTCGCCAATCAGCGCGCCGAGCAGGGTGGCCAGCACCATCACCGGCAGGTTGGCGCATTTGATGACCAACAGAATACCGATCCCTAACGATGCCAGGCCGAATATCGAGGGCATGGAGGTGCGAATCCGCTCCGGCAGCCGCTGGCTTAGCACGGCGCCGAGTACGCCGCCCAGCAATACGGCGCCTGCGTTGATAAATGGCCCGATAACCAAAGTTAACTCCTGTTATTTAATCATTGATACTGAATAATATGCCGCGCAGAATAGCATTTTTATGCGCGGTTGAGGCTGCGTTGGTTGCGCCAGTGGGGGAAAGGTGCCATGATTGCGCGAATTTTCTTCTACCTCAACGGGGCCGCCTGATGACGCACCATTCAGCCGTTAGCCAGAGAGATTGCGCGCCTGCGCAAACGGGCGCCCGTCTCATTTTATCGCCTACTTCACTCACCATGCGGTGAGGGTAACGCACGCTCACTGTAGGACAACAGTAAGATCAGAGACGTTCTGCTTTTACTGATGTCTGGCGGTTGGAGCTGGTTCCAGTCAGACACGTTCGTTGGGCGAAGCTGCAGCTTCGTCCGGGGTCTTTTACTCCCCTGAAACGGGTATTCGTGCTTATGAAAACCATGAAAATTGCCGTCAGCCGCGAGCTGGTCTCCACTGTGTCTACGCACCGCGAAAAGGTGACGCTGGACAGCACGGATTTTACCGATGTGGCGGCCGTCGTCATGACAACGGCTGAGAGTCGCAGCGGCATTCTTGCACTGCTGAAACGCACGGGCTTTCAGCTACCGGTGTTTATTTTCTCTCGGGAGCCAACGGAGGTGCCCGACGGCGCCACCGCGGTCATCTCGGGTAAAGCTCAGGAGTTTCTGGAGCTGGAAGCTGCTGCCAGCCGCTTACGAAGAGAACCTGCTGCCGCCGTTTTTCGACACCCTGAGCCAGTATGTGGAGATGGGCAACAGCACTTTCGCCTGTCCGGGGCACCAGCACGGCGCCTTTTTCAAAAAACACCCGGCAGGGCGGCAGTTCTATGATTTCTTCGGTGAGAACGTGTTTCGCGCCGACATGTGCAACGCCGACGTGAAGCTGGGCGATCTGCTGATCCACGAAGGGTCCGCCAAGCATGCGCAAAAATTCGCGGCGAAAGTGTTCAACGCCGATAAAACCTACTTCGTGCTGAACGGGACGTCGGCGGCCAACAAGGTGGTGACCAACGCGCTGCTGACCCGCGGCGATCTGGTGCTGTTCGACCGCAACAACCATAAATCTAACCACCACGGGGCGCTGATCCAGGCGGGCGCCACGCCGGTTTACCTGGAGGCCGCGCGTAACCCGTTTGGCTTTATTGGCGGGATTGACGAGCACTGCTTTGATGACGCGTATCTGCGGGAGCTGATCCGCGAGACGGCGCCGGAGAAGGCCGACGAGGCGCGTCCGTTCCGCCTGGCGATCATTCAGCTCGGCACCTACGACGGGACGATCTACAACGCCCGTCAGGTGATCGACAAGATCGGCCACCTGTGCGACTACATCCTCTTTGACTCCGCCTGGGTGGGCTACGAGCAGTTTATTCCGATGATGGCGGAAAGCTCCCCGCTGTTGCTGGAGCTGAACGAGAACGATCCGGGGATTTTCGTGACCCAGTCGGTGCACAAACAGCAGGCCGGGTTCTCGCAAACCTCGCAGATCCATAAAAAGGATAACCACATTCGCGGTCAGGCGCGCTTCTGCCCGCACAAGCGGCTGAACAACGCCTTTATGCTGCATGCCTCCACCAGCCCGTTTTATCCGCTGTTCGCCGCGCTGGATGTGAACGCCAAAATCCATGAAGGGGAGAGCGGACGCAGGCTGTGGGCGGAGTGCGTCGAGCTGGGGATTGAGGCGCGCAAGGCGATCATTGCCAACTGCCATATGATCAAACCGTTTATCCCACCGGTGGTGGCGGGGCGGCCGTGGCAGGATCATCCGACGCACGCCATTGCCAGCGAGCTGCGCTTCTTCAGCTTTGAGCCGGGGGCCAAATGGCACGGGTTTGAGGGCTATGCGCGCGAGCAGTACTTTGTCGACCCGTGCAAGCTGCTGCTGACCACGCCGGGCATCGATGCCGAAACCGGGGAGTACACCGATTTCGGGATCCCGGCGACGATTCTGGCGCACTACCTGCGCGAAAACGGCATCGTGCCGGAGAAATGCGACCTCAACTCGATCCTGTTCCTGCTGACGCCTGCCGAAAGCAGCGAGAAGCTGGCGCAGCTGGTGGCGATGCTGGGCCAGTTTGAACAGCATATTGAAGACGACACGCCGCTGGCGGACGTGCTGCCGACGATCTTTCAGAAATACCCGGTGCGCTACCGGGATTACACCCTTCGCCAGCTGTGCCAGGAGATGCACGATCTCTACGTCAGCTTTGACGTGAAGGATCTGCAGAAGGCGATGTTCCGCAAGGAGAGCCTGCCTGAGGTGGTGATGAACCCGCAGGATGCCAATCAGGCGTATATTCGCGGAGACGTGGAACTGGTTCGCATCCGGGATGCCGAAGGGCGCATTGCGGCCGAAGGGGCGCTGCCCTATCCGCCGGGCGTGCTGTGCGTGGTGCCGGGTGAAGTCTGGGGCGGGGCGGTACAGCGTTACTTCCTGGCGCTGGAGGAGGGCATCAACCTGCTGCCGGGCTTCTCGCCGGAGCTGCAGGGCGTTTACAGCGAGAAGGATGCCGACGGGATTAAGCGGCTGTATGGATATGTGTTGAAGTAGACCTCGCTCCTTTGTCCGATAAGGGACAGCATTACGCGGCCACCCTTCTGCGCGGCGGTACATCCTCCTCGGATGCCCAATCTTGCCGTACAGCATCTCCACCGTCAGAAAACCCGTCTCCACGCAGTGTTCCAGATAGCGACGGGTAGTGGTTTTACTTAATCCCGTCTCGCTCACCACCTCATCCACGGTAAAGCAGTGCGTTGCCTTGTCGTTAAACAGCGACTGCACCCGCGCCAGCGTGTTTTCCTCAATGCCCTTGCTGCCGTTGTCCTGGCGGTAGTTTTTCGCCTGAAGCTGATACAGCGAATCGACGTTCTGCTGGTCGACAATCTTCCAGACCCGCTGCTGTTCGGCAAACTGCACAAACCGCTCCAGCGACTGGCTGAGCCGCTTCCAGGAGACGGGTTTGAGGATGTAGTCGAACGCGCCGTTGCGGATGGCCTGGCTGCAGGTGTCCATATCGCTGGCGGCAGTAATAAAAATCACCGAGCAGTTGGCGCGTGCCAGCATGGGGTTATTGATAAGCGAGATCCCTTTGCCGTCCGGCAGATAGTTATCCAGCAGCATCAGCTGCGGCTGTTTGCTTTCAAGCTCTGCCTGGGCCGTAGCCAGCGACGAGGCAATGCCTACCAGCCTCAGACGCGGATGTTTGCTTATCAGCTCCGCGTGCAGCTGTGCCAGTTCGTTCTCGTCTTCAACAATCAGTACGTCAATAAGTTCATGTTGCATAGTCGGTGTCTTCCAGTTGCCGGGCGGTTCCCGTGGCCGGGATAAACAAGGAGAAAATGGCGCCGCGCGGGGTATTATCGGCAACTTCTATCGCGCCGCCAGCCTGTGTGACATAGCTTTCGATCAGATACAGACCAATCCCATGATCGCCGCGTGTTTTGGTGGTGATGCCGCGCTCAAAGATCCGGTCACGGATCTCCGGCGTGATGCCCACGCCCTGGTCGGCCACTTCAATAATCAGCTCCTGTTCGCTGAGCTTTATCAGCACCTCCACCGGCGCGTGCGGAAGCGGCGACCGCTGTGTCGCTTCGATGGCGTTATCCAGCAGGTTGCCAATAATCGAAATCAGCTCTTGCTCCCCCAGCGGCAGGAACGGTCTGTCCAGACGACAGGCCGGGTCGAAACTCAGTTCGACGCCTTTCTCCCGCGCGCGGGCGGCTTTCCCCAGCAGCAGGCCGCACAGGGTCGGGGAGCTGAAGCGCGAAGAGATAAAGTCCAGCAGCTCCTGGGCATGCTCCGACTGCGCCTGAATGTAGCCAATGGCTTCCTCATAGCGGCCCATATGCAGCAGGCCGGAGAGGGTCGTCATCCTGTTTAACTGCTCATGACGCATAATGCGGAGGTTATCGACATAGCGTTTGACCTGGCTGAGCTGGGCGCTCAGCGAGTCGATCTCGTTGCGATCGCGGAAGGTGATCACCCAGCCCTGTAGCGATCCCTCAAGCATGATGTGGACCCGGCTGGCAATCACCGTCAGATCGTTAAAACGGCAAATCTCGTCATGGGTATCTTTCGCCAGCATCGTCTGCGTGTCGAAGAACGGGACCGGATCGATCACCTGGCTTATCAGCTGTCCGCGCAGCTCGCGGGCCGGCTGGCTCAGACCCAGCAGCTTGCGCGCCGCCTGGTTGATCACTTCAATCCGCCGCCGATCGTCAATGGCAATCACCCCTTCATAAATAGACTCCATCATCGCCTTCTGCTGGCGCACCAGCAGGCCGATCTCGCGCGGCTCCAGGGAGAAGATCTGCTTCTTGATGCTGCGGGTAAAGAACCAGGAGAAGATAAAGAGAGCGATCAGCAGCAGCACGGCGGCAATCAGGATATTGACCACTTTACTGACGGTAATGGTGTCCAGGTAGCTGGTGAGATAGCCGACCGAAACAATGCCGACCACCTGTCCGGCAGCGTTGAAGATGGGGGCCTTACTGCGCAGCGAAATACCCAACCCGCCTTTGCGGATGGTGGTGGTGCTTTTACCCTGCAATACGGCGTCGTTGTCACCGCCTACCAGCGTGGTGCCCACTCTGTCGGCGAAGACGGAGTGAAAAAGATGCTGGCCCTTATTATCACCAATCACAATAAAGCTGGCGTCACTGTGCGCAGAAATCTTCTGCATAAAATCATGGATGGCGATGATATTCTTTTGTTCAACTTCATGTCGCAATGTTGGAATAAGCGCAATCTCTTCAGCCTGTATTTTGGCGCGCGTGCTCATTTCCTGATAAAGCTGTTTCCCGACATCGGCATAATAATATCCGCCCAGTAACGCAAAAAGCACTGAGAAAAAGGCAACCAGCGAAATAAACAGCTTGATCTGGAAAGAGACTTTCATAACTATCACGCAAGGTAGCGAGCAAAGATCGCCAATATATCATCTTTTTTCACGCGGACGCCCGCTTTGCCGAAAACTTGTGATCCCTTGCACAGCGTGGTCTGGTGCTTAAAAACGGCCTGTTAAATACACGTCCTCTTTCTGCACGCCGAACAAATGTTATTTGTTTGTTCATTTCAATATAAAAAAACCATAAAAACCACGGCAATAAATAAGGTATAAATCACATTAAATAAAAGAAACCATTAAAACCATAGCTGCCATTAAAACTTCGCTTTTAATATGCATTCCCTCACATAAAGTAAGCCTTTGTGACTCTAAGCTGAACGCACAAAATAACCAAGGGGCTTATTATGAGCACAACTGACGATTCTTTCTCTGTTACCCACGACCCGATTGAAATTCAGCGGCCACCGCGCTCAAAGAGCGCTGGTGGCATATTATGGATACCTGGAAAATCGGGATTATTCCTCTGCCGCTGTTCGTTCTGGCGGGCGCGCTGATTGCCATTGATTGCCTGGGCGGAAAACTGCCGAGCGATATCGTGGTGATGGTGGCCACGCTGGCCTTCTTCGGCTTTGCCTGCGGTGAGTTTGGCAAACGCCTGCCGATTGTCGGCAAGCTCGGCGCGGCGGCGATTTGCGCCACCTTTATCCCTTCCGCGCTGGTCTACTACGGCCTGCTGCCGGACGTGGTGGTCGAGTCCACCACCAAGTTCTACAAATCCACCAACATTCTCTATCTCTACATCTGCTGCATTATTGTCGGCAGCATCATGAGCATGAACCGCACGGTGCTGATTCAGGGCTTCCTGCGCATCTTCTTCCCGATGCTGTGCGGCGAAATCGTCGGCATGCTGGTGGGGATGGGCGTCGGCCTGGCGCTGGGTCTTGAGCCGTTCCAGATCTTCTTCTTTATCATTCTGCCGATTATGGCGGGCGGCGTCGGGGAAGGGGCGATCCCGCTTTCCATCGGCTATGCCACCCTGCTGCATATGGACCAGGGCGTGGCGCTCGGTCGCGTGCTGCCGATGGTCATGCTCGGCGGTCTGACGGCGATCATCATCTCCGGCTGCCTGAACCAGCTTGGTAAACGCTACCCGCATCTGACCGGTGAAGGCCAGCTGATGCCTAACCGCGCCAATGCGGATGCCACCGTCTCTCAGCCTGCATTCTCCGGCAAAGCGGACGTGACCACGATCGCCTCCGGCGCGCTGCTGGCGGTGCTGCTCTACATGCTGGGCATGCTCGGCCACAAGCTGATTGGCCTGCCTGCTCCGGTCGGCATGCTGTTTATGGCGGTGCTGGTGAAGCTCTGCAACGGCGCCTCTCCGCGCCTGCTGGAAGGCTCTCAGGTGGTGTACAAATTCTTCCAGACCTCTGTGACCTACCCGATTCTCTTTGCCGTTGGCGTGGCCATCACCCCATGGCATGAACTGGTGGCCGCCTTCACGCTGACCAACCTGCTGGTGATTATCAGCACCGTCTCCGCGCTGGTGGCGACCGGGTTCTTCGTCGGCAAAAAGATTGGCATGCACCCGATTGATGTCGCCATCGTCTCCTGCTGCCAGAGCGGCCAGGGCGGTACCGGCGACGTGGCGATCCTGACCGCAGGCAACCGCATGAGCCTGATGCCGTTCGCCCAGATTGCTACCCGTATCGGCGGGGCGATTAACGTCTCCATCTCACTGCTGATTCTGGGCAACTTCCTCGTTTAAGTTTTCAGGAAAGAACAATGAAACTCGCAAGCTTTTTATACCAGGGAAAACGCAGCTACGGCATCGTGCAGGCCGACGGCGTGATTGATTTAGGCCGCCGTCTGGGCGACCGCTTCAGCGACCTCAAGGCGCTGCTGCAGGGCAACGGGCTGGCGCAGGCCACCCGCTACCTGAACGATGCCGTGGACGTGCCGATGAGCGCCATCACCTTCTTACCGGTGATTGAGCAGCCGGAAAAAATCCTCTGCGTGGGCATGAACTACGCCGACAAGCGCAAGGAGTTTGACCAGCACAACCCGGCCCCGACGCTGTTTGTCCGCTTCCCGGATTCACAGACCGGCCACAACGAGCCGGTGCTGAAGCCGCGCCACTCCAGCGAATTCGACTACGAAGGCGAGCTGGCGGTGATCATCGGTAAAGGCGGGGAGAACATCAGCCGCGACGACGCCCTGCGCCACGTGGCGGGCTACAGCTGCTACATGGACGGCTCCGCCCGCGACTGGCAGCACACCTGGTTTACCGCCGGTAAAAACTGGCGTCAGACCGGCGCGTTTGGCCCGTGGATGGCGACGGCGGATGAGATCCCCGATCCGCATCAACTGGCGATCCGCACCTGGCTGAACGGCCGCATGGTGCAGGAAGACAACACCAGCAGCATGATCCACAAGGTTGCGGAGCTGATCGAGTACATCAGCACCTTCACCCGCTTAAGTCCGGGCGATGTGATCATCACCGGCTCCCCGGGCGGGGTGGGTAAAAAGCGTAACCCGCCGCTGTTTATGAAAGAGGGCGATCGCATTGAGGTGGAGATCGAGCATATCGGTCATCTGAGCAACGTGATCGTGGATGCGCCAGCGCCAGCCGTTCGGGCTGGCGGCGGCACACTAAGGACGAAGGCAACACCATGCAGGCACGACCCTCCATCGACTTCCGCGTGGCGGAAGTCAACGGCAATACTCAACGGCTGGCCTCAGTCTGCACGTTATCTGCTGGCAGACAGCGGCCTTGGCCTGGACAACGACATCACGCTGTTCGTCGAAGCCTGGTCCGGCTCGCAGCTGGTGGGTTGCGCAGGGCTTGCCGCCAACGTCATCAAGTGCGTGGCGGTTAACGAGCAGCTTCGCGGCGAGAACCTCAGCGCGCGGCTGCTGGCAGAGGTGGAACATGCGGCGCTGGAGCGCGGCCATTTTCACCTCTTCCTCTGCACCCGTCCGTGCAACCGGGAGCGCTTTGCCCGCAGCGGCTTCTGGCCGATTGCCCAGAGCGGGAACAACGCCGTGCTGATGGAGAACACCCCGCAGGGGATCGCGCGCTACTGCCGTTCTCTGCGCGCGAACCGCAAGTGCGGGGAGAAGATTGGCGCCATCGTGATGAACGCCAATCCGTTCACCCTCGGCCACCGCCATCTGGTGGAGCAGGCGGCGCAGCGGTGTGACGCCCTGCACCTGTTCGTGGTGCGCGAAGACGCCTCGTTCTTCCCGTTCAGCGCGCGCCTCGAGATGGTGCGCGCGGGCGTGGCGCATCTGCCGAACGTGGTGGTGCATGAAGGCTCGCAGTACATCATCTCCCGCGCCACCTTCCCGGCCTACTTCCTGAAGGAGACCGGCAAAGTGCAGCAGGCGTGGAGCGAGATTGACGTGCTGATTTTCCGGGACTTCATCGCCCCGGCGCTCGGCATCACGCACCGCTTCATCGGCTCGGAGCCGTTCTGCGATATCACCCGCCAGTACAACCAGACGCTGCACGACCTGCTGGCCTCGCATATCGAGGTGGTGGAAATGCCGCGCATCAAGGCCACCGGCAACGCCATATCGGCGTCCGAAGTGCGCCGATTACTGAAGACACAGCAGTTTTCCCGGATCCGGGAGATTGTCCCGGACTCCACCTTCGCGCATCTCGAAACGCATTACCGTGCGAGTGCGGAAGTCGCTTAACTACCAGGAATTTATCATGAAAATTGTAAGGGAGGCGCTGGCCGGAACGCAGGAGTCCAGCGACCTGATGGTGAAAATCGCGCCCGCTCACGGCGAGCTGGAGATCGTCATCCACAGCGAAGTGATTAAGCAGTTTGGCGAGCAGATTCGCCAGGTGGTCAACGACACGTTGCGCGCCATGAACGTGCACCAGGGATTAATCATTATTGAAGACAAAGGGGCGCTGGACTGTGTGATCCGCGCCCGCCTGCAAAGCGCGCTGATGCGTGCCGCCGATGAACAGGCCATCAACTGGGGGGCCTGAAATGAGCAAACTCCGCCGCAGCATGCTGTTCCTGCCGGGCGCTAACGCCGCCATGCTCTCCACCGCCTTTATCTACCGTCCCGACTCCATCATGTTTGACCTGGAGGACGCCGTTGCCCTGCGCGAGAAGGATACCGCGCGCATGCTGGTGTTCCACGCGCTGCAGCATCCGATGTATCAGGATATCGAAACCGTGGTGCGCATTAACCCGCTGAGCACGCCGTTTGGCCTGCTGGATCTGGAAGCCGCCGTGCGGGCAGGCGTGGATGTGATCCGTCTGCCGAAAACCGACACTCCGGACGATATCTTCGAGCTGGAGGGTCACCTCGAGCGCATCGAGCAAGCGTGCGGCCGCGAGATCGGTTCCACCCGCGTGATGGCGGCGATTGAGTCGGCCATTGGCGTCATCAACGCCGTGGCGATTGCCCGCAGCTCTCCGCGCCTCATCGGCATTGCGCTGGCCGCCTTTGACTATGTGATGGACATGCAGACCGAGCGCGGCGACGGCACCGAGCTGTTCTACGCCCGCTGCGCCGTGCTGCACGCCGCCCGCGCGGCGGGTATCGACGCCTTCGACGTGGTGTGGTCAGACGTTAACGACGAGGCCGGGTTCCTGCGCGAGGTCGATCTGATCCGCAAGATGGGCTTCAACGGCAAATCGCTGATTAACCCGCGCCAGATTGACCTGCTGCACAACGCCTACGCCCCGACGCAGGAAGAGGTGGATCACGCCAGAAGGGTGATTGAGGCGGCAGAAGAGGGTGAGCGTAACGGCCTGGGCGTGGTGTCGCTTAACGGCAAAATGGTGGATGCACCGATTATTAACCACGCGCAGGTGGTGCTGGAGCGCGCGGCGGCCTCCGGCGTGCGTCGGTAAGGATAAGACAATGAATCAGACAGAACTTCTTCATGTGAATTTTCCCCATCTGCGGGACCTGAAGCCCTTTGATACCGCCCACAGCGCCACGCCGTGGCTGGCGGACAGCGACGCGAAGCACAGCCGCAAGCTCTGCGCCTCTGTTGAAGAGGCGGTTAAGCGCTGCGGCCTGCAGGACGGGATGACCATCTCCTTCCACCATGCGTTTCGCGAAGGCGACCGGGTGATCAACACCGTCGTGGCGCTGCTGGCGCGGATGGGCTTCAAAAACCTGACGCTGGCCTCCAGCTCGCTGATGACCTGCAACGACGCGCTGATCGAGCATATCGAAAGCGGCGTCATCACCCGGATTTACACCTCGGGGATGCGCGGCAGGCTGGCGGACGCCATCTCCCACGGGCTGATGGACGAGCCGGTGCAAATTCACTCCCACGGCGGGCGCGTGAAGCTGCTCCAGGACGGCGAGCTGAATATTGACGTGGCGTTTCTCGGCGTGCCGTGCAGCGATGAGTTTGGCAACGCCAACGGGACGCACGGTAAATCGTGCTGCGGGTCCCTGGGCTACGCGATGGTGGACGCGCACTTTGCCCGCAAGGTGGTGCTGCTGACCGAAGCCCTGGTGCCGTTCCCCAATATGCCTGCCAGCCTGGTGCAGGACCAGGTGGACTACATCGTGCAGGTTGAAAGCGTGGGTGACCCGGCGAAAATCAGCGTCGGCGCGGCGCGCGTCACCAGCAACCCGCGCGAGCTGATGATCGCCCGCTATGCGGCGGACGTGATCGAGCACTCCGGCTACTTCAAAGCGGGCTTCTCGATGCAGACCGGCTCCGGCGCGGCGGCCACGGCCTGCACCCGCTTTATGGAAGAGAAGATGGAGCGCAGCGGCGTGAAGGCGCGCTTTGCGCTCGGCGGCATCACCGGCAGCCTGGTGGATCTGCACGAGAAGGGGCTCATCGAAAAGCTGCTCGATACCCAGTGCTTTGACGGTCAGGCGGCGGCCTCGCTGGCGCTCAACCCGAACCATGTCGAGATCTCCACCAACGTTTACGCCAACCCCGGCAGCAAGGCGGCAAGCTGCGATCAGCTCGACGTGGTGATCCTCAGCGCCCTGGAAATCGACGTCGAGTTCAACGTCAACGTCATCACCGGATCCGACGGCGTGATGCGCGGCGCGTCCGGCGGGCACTGCGACGTGGCCGCCGCGGCGAACCTGACCATCGTCGTTGCCCCTCTGCTGCGCAGCCGCATTCCGACGGTCGTGAAGCGGGTTACCACGCGCCTCACGCCGGGCGAAAGCATCGACGTGCTGGTTACCGATCACGGCATCGCGGTCAACCCGGCGCGCCCGGAAATCCGCGAGCGGCTGCTGGAAGCCGGGCTGAAGGTTGTGGATATCAACGCGCTGTACGAGCGGGCTATCTCCCTGACCGGCGTCCCGAAACCGATTGAGTTTACCGACAAAATCGTCGGGGTGATTCGCTACCGCGACGGCAGCGTGATCGACACCGTCCGACAGGTGAAGGAGGAAGTATGACTTTAGCGACACCCGTGCGGGCGGGTGTCAGCCTTGACGAACTGCTGGCGGCGAAAGAGCGCCGCGCAGCGCGCCAGGCTGACATGCTTGAGCACTATCAACAACCGGTGATTTCCCTCACGCTGGTCACGCCAGGGGAAATCAAGGACAGCCTGCGCTATCGCAATACCATGGGCGTGGCGCTGCAGATGTGCGACCAGCTGCTGTGGGAAAACCGCTGGCAGGTGCTGGACCGTCAGGTGCTGTGGCTCCCGACCGGACCTGAAGCCCTCTGGTGCGTGGCCCATCCGGCGGTGGAAATCAAAGCGCACTGTGCGGATCTGGAGCAGACGCACCCGCTCGGCAGGCTGTGGGATCTGGACGTGATTTGCCCTCAACACGGCCACGTCGGGCGTCAGTCGCTGGGGGCGAATCTCAGGCGTTGCCTGATCTGCGACGAGCCCGCCCACGCCTGTTCCCGTTCGCGCAACCACCCCGTTGAGCAGGTGGTTTCCCGCGTGGAGAAGACGATCGATGACTGGTTTGCTCGCGACTAAACCGCGCCCGGTTGACGTGCCCGCGCTTGCTGAAGCGGCGCTGTGGCAGGAGCTGGAGCTGACGCCCAAGCCGGGGCTGGTGGACAGGCTCAACAACGGTTCCCATCGCGATATGGACCATGCGCTGTTTGTCCGCAGCATCGCGGCGATTACGCCGTGGTTTTCGCGCTTTGCCGAGCTGGGCAGCGCGCATGCGGATAAACCCGCTGGCGAACAGCTACGCCTTCTCCGCCCTATGGGGCTGGCCTGCGAGCAGGCAATGTATGCCGCGACGAACGGGGTGAACACGCACAAAGGCGGGATTTTTGCCCTGGGTTTACTGTGCTTCTCCGCCGGTCGTGTGAAAAATATCTCCGCAGAGAGCCTCTGTTGTGAGGTGAGTAACATCTGCCGCGGGCTGGTGTCGCGGGAGCTGGCCGCACGCAGCGGACAGGCGACGGCGGGCGAGCGACAGTTCCAGCAGTACGGCTTAACTGGCGCGCGCGGTGAGGCGGAGAGCGGCTTTGCGACGGTGCGTAAGGCGCTGGCGCAGTGGAATGGACATTCACTTCACGGCCTGCTGTTACGCCTGATGGCCGTCAATCAGGACAGCAATCTGGTATCTCGCGGCGGCATGGAAGGGCTGCGCTACGTTCAGGGCTACGCGCGGGAACTGCTGGGTAACGGCTGGGACCGCGAGGCGTTGAACAGAATGGATAACGCACTGATTGAACGGAACCTGAGCCCGGGCGGCAGCGCGGATTTGCTGTCGGTGGGGTGGGTGCTCTCTGCAATAAAATAGCCGGGTGGCGGCTTCGCCTTACCCGGCCTACGGTCTGGTTTTGTAGGCCCGGCAAGCGCAGCGCCACCGGGCACAACAATCAATGCGCGATTGGCTGCGCACCGTGCGGTTCACGCACGTGCTTGTACTTGAACAGCGCGATGAACGCGAAGAACAGCACCAGCGAGTACGCCGCGAAGATCAGCCACACCGGCTGCCAGTTGGTGATGCCGTTGGTGGTGTACATCTCAACCACTTTACCGCTCACCACGCCGCCCAGAATACAGCCGAAGCCGTTGGTCATCATCAGGAACATGCCCTGCGCGCTGGCGCGGATTTCAGGCTTCACCTCTTTTTCCACAAACACCGAACCGGAGATGTTGAAGAAGTCGAAGGCGCAGCCGTAAACAATCATCGACAGCACCAGCAGCACGGTACCGAACGGGCTTGGGTCGCCGTAGGCGAACAGACCGAAGCGCAACATCCACGCCGCGATACTGATCAGCATGACGTTCTTGATGCCGTAGCGGCTCAGGAAGAACGGGATGGTCAGGATGAACAGCGTCTCAGAGATCTGAGAGATGGACATCATCACCGACGCATGTTCAACGATAAAGCTGCCGGAGAACAGCGGGTTGTTATCGAAGCTGTGCAGGAAGGTGTTGCCGAACATGTTGGTGATCTGCAGCTCCGCGCCCAGCAGCATGGAGAAGATAAAGAAGATCGCCATGCGTTTGTTTTTGAACAGCGCGAAGGCATCCAGGCCGAGCATGGTGCTCCAGCTCTGGTTTTTCTGCTGGTTAGACACCGGAATGGTTGGCAGCGTCAGGGTGAAGATCGCCAGCAGCACGGAGAGCGCCGCACCGATATAGAGCTGCATATGGCTCAGTTCGAAGCCCGCGAAGCTCACGCCCCACATCGCCATGATAAAGCCGATGGTGCCCCAGATACGGATTGGCGGGAAATCGGTCACGATATCCATATCCGCGGATTTCAGGCGGTAGTAGGAGATGGTGTTGATCAGCCCAAGCGTTGGCATATAGGCCAGCGAGTTAAGCAGGATCACCATGAACATTGCCCCCGGCGTGGTCACCTGGGCTGCCATAAACAGCGTCCCCGCGCCCACCAGATGGCAAAGCATGTACAGCCATTTGGCGCTTAGCCATTTATCCGCCACGATCCCCAGCAGCGTCGGCATGAAGACCGCCGCAATACCGAGCGAGCTGTATACGGCACCGATTGACGCACCATCGAACTTGAGCGTCACAAACATATAGGAGCCGAGTGTAGTCAGCCAGCTACCCCACAGGCAGAACTGCAGAAACGACAATATTTTAAGCTGCAGCTTAAGGTTCATGTTACTTTCCTCACAAGTGAGCGGGAGATATGTTGTTATAGGAACATTCAGGGTTGTTATTTGATGCAATTCTATCAGTTGGCAACGATATGTTTTGTTACCTCCCGCAAAAAAATGCAATCCACATTAATTTGCAGTTTGGATTGTGATGCAAATAACATTTTGCGTAACCGTTTGGGATCACGCAGATGAATACCTTATGCCTCTTTCGCACAAATGCACGAAAGAGGCACAAGATCAGTGGCGACGATAGTTCTTCTGCGCCGTATTCACCTTATACAGGTAGCGGCGGGATTCCGCAGACGGGTGGCGGGTGGTGAGGGTCGGGTAGACATCCCCCGGCGCCATGCTGTTGATGATGTTCGCGGCCTGCACCTTGTCATTGGAGAAGACGCGCAGCACGCTGCCCGCGCCGCCGTTATAGGCGGTGATCACCGCATAGCGACGCGACGTTGGGTTATCGATGCCGCCGAGGTACACATTGTTCAGCATCGCCAGATAGGCGGTGCCGGTATCAATGTTGCTCTGCGGGTCGAACAGATAGCTGCGGCTCGGCGTGCCGGATTTCCCCTGCGCGCGGAAGACGTCTTTCCCGGCGCTGTGCTGTACCACCTGCATCAGCCCCAGGGCGTCGGAACGGCTTACCGCGTACGGGTTAAACGAGGATTCGGTCTGCATAATCGCCAGGATCAGCGACTCATCCACGCCGTACTTACGCGAGGCCTGACGCACCATGCCCAGATACTTATGCGCACGCTTGTCGAGGTGGTTCGGGACGAGGTTGATGGTGACGCTATAGATGATCTTCAGACCGTTAGAGCGGCTTTTCAGGCGCGTCTGCAGCAGGTAGTCGGCAAATTTCGTGGCGCGCCCTTCCCAGCGGATCGGCTGACCGGTCTGATCGACCACCTGGCCGTACAGGAACGGCTCTTTCGAGATGGTGATATCGTCGGCATCGGAGTAGAGATCGATAGATCCCGGATCGTCACCCATCAGCAGGGTTTTGATAATCGCCTGACGCAGTCGTGCCGCCGGGTCGGTGCCTGCGATGGTCTCAATCGTGATCGTACCCTCATCAAAGTTGATGTGGCTACGGGTCTGATAGGGGTCGGTGTACTTAACGTAGTCCTTCGGTCCGGCAATAAGAACTTCGTTAAATCCCCATATGTTCTCGATGTTGTGGGCAAACTGCCCCATCAAAATGTCAAAACCGTTGGTGTCCTTGATCCAGGCTTCGTTGTAATCTTCGCCTTTTTTTGACGAACACGAGACCAGCAACGGCGCAATCAGGACTAGCGCTAAAAATTTTTTCATCATTCCGGGAGTGCGTGTTGTGTTTGGGGAAAACGCGCCTGTGACGCCCGGGCGCTGGCAATATCTCCCTGTTTCGCGACATTGCCAGCCGTGCAGGTATTTAGCCGCTCGATATTTTTTCTCCGGTGGCGTATAGCCTTCGATGTGCACGTCTTTACCTTCGAACAGGAAGTTCACCATCTCCTGCTCCAGCAGCTTGCGGTGTTCCGGGTTCATCATGCTGAGTTTTTTCTCGTTGATCAGCATGGTCTGCTTTTTCTGCCACTGTCCCCAGGCTTCTTTGGAGATTTCATTGTAGATGCGTTTACCCAGCTCGCCCGGATAAAGCTGGAAATCCTGGCCTTCAGCGTCACGCTGCAGGAAAGTACAAAAAATCGTTCTGGCCATACTCATTCCTCTTTTCTTGTCCGATGCTAAACCATTGCACCGGCACGTAATTGCTGTAACAGGCGCTCCACGGGAGCCGCCAGCCCGACTGATGGCGGTTGCGCTAAGTTATACCAGAGAGCGGTGCCTTCATCCATGCACGAGGCGAAGGAGGACACGGGAAGCCACATCGGCACAATATCCAGGTGGAAATGGCTGAAGGTGTGGCGAAACGCGGTCAGCTGCGTCAGGTTATCGGCAGCAATCCCACGCTGTTTAAGCCATTCACGCAGCAAGTCTTCATCTTCAAACTGTGGGAAGCAGTATAGACCACCCCACAGACCGCTCGGCGGACGCTGGGCCAGGAAGACCTCGTCACCGTGCTGCATCAGCAGCATATAGCCGGTGCGCTCCGGCAGCGTCTGTTTGGGTTTCTTACCCGGATACTGCGCCCAGGAATGGTTGGCATACGCCACGCAGAGAGTTACTCACCGGGCAGAGTTCGCATTTGGGTTTTGAGCGCGTGCAGACCATGGCGCCGAGATCCATCATCGCCTGGTTAAAACGCTCCACCCCTTTCGCCGGGGTGACCGCTTCAGCTGATTTCCCACAGCCGTTTTTCAACCTCCTTCTTTCCCCGGCCAGCCGTCAACGGCATAGCAGCGTGCCAGCACGCGCTTTACGTTGCCGTCGAGGATCGGGAAATGCTTGCCTAAAGACAGGGAGAGAATAGCGCCTGCGGTTGAGCGTCCCACGCCGGGGAGATCGGCCACCTCGTCGAAGGTTTCCGGGAATTTCCCGTTGTGGCGCGTCGCAACCTGCTGTGCGGCCTTGTGCAGGTTGCGCGCGCGGGCGTAATAGCCGAGACCGGTCCACAGGTGCAGCACCTCGTCCAGCGGGGCGTTGGCCAGATCGGTCACCGTCGGGAAGCGCGCCATAAAACGCTCGAAGTAAGGGATAACCGTGGCGACCTGCGTTTGTTGCAACATCACCTCGGAGAGCCATACTTTGTAAGGCGTTTTTTCAATTTGCCAGGGCAGGGTTTTACGCCCGTATTTGTCGTACCAGTCCAGCACCTGGGCTGAAAATTGAGAGGCTTGCATGGTCATCGATTCGCATAATCAGGGACGCAGATTGCAGCACAGCGTCAATCTGCTGTAAACCGGATCTTTCCCATGCTTGCATAGAAGCCTTAACTTTGGATAATGCCCGTTTCCCGAACATTCTCACAAGCAGACAACTCTTTTATGAAAAACGACGTCATTTCACCGGAATTTGATGAAAACGGTCGCCCGCTGCGCCGTATTCGCAGCTTTGTCCGTCGTCAGGGCCGCCTGACAAAAGGTCAGCAACACGCGCTGGACAACTACTGGCCGGTGATGGGCGTTGAGTTCAGCGAGCAGCCTCTGGATTTTGCCGAGCTGTTTGGTCGCGACGCGCCGATCACGCTGGAAATTGGCTTTGGTATGGGCGCCTCGCTGGTGACCATGGCGAAAGCGCGCCCGGAGCAGAACTTCCTCGGTATCGAAGTCCACTCCCCGGGCGTCGGTGCGTGTCTGGCAACGGCCCATGAAGAGGGCGTTGAGAACCTGCGCGTGATGTGTCACGACGCGGTGGAAGTGCTGCACAAAATGATTCCTGACAATTCTTTAACCATGGTTCAGCTCTTTTTCCCTGACCCGTGGCACAAAGCGCGTCATAATAAACGCCGTATCGTTCAGGCGCCGTTTGCCGAGCTGGTGAAAAGCAAGCTGAAGCTGGGCGGTGTCTTCCATATGGCGACCGACTGGGAACCCTATGCGGAACATATGCTGGAAGTGATGTCGTCGCTGGACGGTTATAAAAACCAGTCTGCGAGCAATGACTATGTACCGCGTCCGGAATCGCGTCCGGTAACGAAATTTGAACAGCGTGGCCATCGTCTTGGTCACGGTGTATGGGACTTAATGTTCGAGAGGGTGAAATAATGGCAAAGAATCGTAGCCGTCGTCTGCGTAAAAAGATGCACATCGAAGAATTCCAGGAAGTGGGCTTCTCCGTTGCCTGGCGTTTCCCGGAAGGCACCAGCGTAGAGCAGATCGATCAGGACGTGGATGCGTTCATCAACGAGGTGATCGAGCCAAACAAACTGGCCTTCGACGGTAGCGGCTATCTGGCCTGGGAAGGTCTGATCTGCACCCAGGAAGTGGGTAAATGCACCGAAGAACATCAGGCCCTGGTGCGTAAATGGCTTGAAGACCACAAGCTCGAAGATGTCCGCGTCAGCGAACTTTTCGACGTTTGGTGGGACTAATAAAGCAGTAAGGGGCCAGCATTAGCTGGCCCGTTTTGTCTGAGGGAGTGTTTAAGATGCGCAAAACGTTGCTGGCAGTTGCTTTGATGGCAACCGGATTCACCGCCCATGCGGATTATCAATGTAGCGTCACCCCGCGTGATGACGTGGTGTTAAGCCCGCAAACCGTGCAGGTCAAAGGCGAGAACGGCAATCTGGTGATTACGCCGGAAGGGAACGTCACCTTTAACGGCAAGCAGTACAACCTGACTGCCGCACAGCGCGAGCAGGCGAAAGACTACCAGGCCGAATTGCGTACCGCGCTGCCGTGGATTAATGAAGGTGCGCTGACGCGCGTCGAGAAAAGCCGCGTGGCGCTGGATAAGATCATCACCAAAGAGGTGGGAGAGAGCAGCAACATGCGCACCCGCCTGACGAAGCTGGATAAGCAGCTTAAAGAACAGATGAACCGCATTATCGAGACGCGCACCGATGGCCTGACGTTCCACTACAAGGCGATTGATCAGGTCCGTGCCGACGGGCAGCAGCTGGTGAACCAGGCGATGGGCGGCATCCTGCAGGACAGCATCAACGAGATGGGTGCCAAAGCCGTGCTGAAAGGCGGCGGTAACCCGCTGCAGGGCGTGCTGGGCAGCCTGGGCGGCCTGCAAACCTCCATTCAGAACGAGTGGAAAAACCAGGAAGATGATTTCCAGCAGTTCGGCAAAGACGTGTGTAAACGCGTGGTGTCGCTGGAAGAAAGCCGGAAGGCGCTGGCGGCCGGATGCTGAAGTGATCCGCTCTTATAGTTTTTATTTTCGGAATAGTCAAATAAAGCCCGGCTATATTAGTCGGGCTTATTATTTTACCCGCTGTATTATATCTCTGGAATCCTTTCAAGCCGCCTTATGATATTAATTAAGGTAGGTTGACAGGAGCTTGTATTAATGTGACTGAAATATAGAGAATTAATTTACTTTAAGAACTCTCTTATTGATGATAGTATCGAATTTCAAATCATGGACTCGATACTTACTTGTATGACATCACTACATATTCAATCGAAAAATGACGCCTCAATCTATGAAGATTTTCCTGAGCGGTACAAAAATACCGAGCTTGATCTGCTCGGTTTAATTAGTACCTTGTGGGAAAGTAAGCGAATCATTATCTCGACTATTCTGATGTTTTCTCTGGTCGGATTCTTCATTAGTGCGTTATTAACGCCAAAATGGACCAGCCAGGCAGAAATCACGCCAGCAGAAAAACCGCAATGGAGCCAGCTGCAAAAGACCCTTTCTACTTTGCAGGTTCTCGATGTTAAACCTTCTCTTGATAAGGTTGAAGTATTTAACCTGTTCCTGAAAAAGTTTAATTCTGAGTCGCTGCGTGAAGAGTTCCTGGCATCGTCTCCGCTGGTGGCCGGCAAGCTGATGGCTTCTAATCCCGATGCTGAAGAGTTACGCCGCGGCATTGTACTGCTGTCCGGGAAGATCAAGGCGGTCAATAACACGCCGGTGAAAAGTGCCGATAACGTGCCTTACCAGTCCTGGACATTAAGCTTCACCGCCCCGACGGCTGGCGAGGCTAAGGAAATTCTTAACAGCTATATCAATTATATTTCTGCGTTGGTTGTTAAAGAAACATTAGATTATCTGCGCGAAGAAGTGGATTTAAAAAAGGATACGGAGAGGGAGTCGCTGGCGATGGAGCGTGAGCGGATGAATACGCTGCATGACACCAAGTTGAAGCGCCTAAATTACTCGCTGGAAGTGGCAAATGCTGCCGGTATTAAGCGTCCTGTTTACAGTAATGGGCAATCCGTACAGGATGACCCGGATTATTCCATCGCTCTGGGGGCTGATGGCATTGCTGAAAAGCTTAAAATCGAACAGTCAATTGTCGATGTTACCCGGCTTAATGCGGATTTCCGTTATCGTGAACATCGCCTGGCGGAACTGGAAAAACTGGATATTAAAGATATCACCTTTACGCCGTTTAAATATCAGCTTTCCCCGTCTTTACCTACCAAAAAAGAGGGGGCGGGTCGGGTTTTATTTATTATTTTAGCGGCGCTGTGTGGTGGGGTTATTGCCAGTGCTGTGGTATTAGTTCGACACGCTTTGCAGCAACGGAATCATTAATCTTTCTGTAGTACTTTGGCCCTCTGCGTTCTGCGCAGAGGGCCAAAGTCTTTATTCAGTCAGAAACAGCTCAAGCAGAGAATTGAGGAACAGCTTGCCGTGCTCGGTGATCTGCCAGTACTCATCACATTCCGTGAGATATCCCTGGGCCAGCGCCTCGTCGATCTGCGGGCGAATCACCGATTCCGCCAGCCCGGTGTACCGCGTAAATTCCGCGCGCGGCGCGGCTTCCAGCAGGCGGAAGCGGTTCATAAAGAACTCAAACGGTTTATCCGCCGCCTCGACGTCGTGCTGACGCTCCAGGTAGCGGCCTTCCATATACCCGCGCGGGTGGCGGGTTTTGGCGGTGCGCAGAATGCGCCCGTCCGGGAAAGTCACCTTACCGTGCGCGCCGCAGCCAATCCCCAGATAGTCGCCAAAGCGCCAGTAGTTCAGGTTGTGCTGACACTGATAACCCGGCTTCGCATACGCCGACGTTTCATACTGCTGATAGCCCGCGGCGGTTAGCAGCTGGTGGCCCTGCTCGAAGATATCCCACAGCGCGTCGTCGTCCGGCAGCACCGGCGGGCGCGAGCCAAACAGCGTGTTGGGCTCGATGGTGAGCTGATACCACGACAGGTGCGGCGGGTTCAGTGCGATGGCCTGGCGCAGATCGTCCAGCGCCTCTTCCAGCGACTGATCCGGCAGGCCGTGCATCAAATCGAGGTTAAAGCTGCGAAGACCAAGCCCGCTCGCCAGGTTTGCCGCGCGCTTCGCCTCTTCCGGGCCGTGAATACGCCCCAGGCGCTTCAGCTTCGGCTCGCTAAAGCTCTGCACGCCGATGGAGATGCGGTTCACGCCCGCGCGCTGATAGTCGACAAAACGGTCGGCCTCAACGGTGCCGGGGTTGGCTTCCATCGTAATTTCCGCATCCGCCGCCAGGTTCAGGCGCGCACGCACGCCGTCCAGCAGCGTTTGCATCGCCGGGCCGGACAGCAGGCTCGGCGTACCGCCACCAATGAAAATGGTCTTAACTTCACGTCCCTGTGCGTAAGGTACATCGGCGTCCAGGTCGGCCAGCAGATGCGCAACGTAGTCATCGTGCGGCACTTCGCCCTTCAGCGCGTGCGAGTTGAAATCGCAGTACGGGCATTTCTGCACGCACCACGGGATGTGAATATAAAGACTCAGAGGTGGCAAATTAGCCATTACGCAGTGCTTCCAGTAACAGTTTCAGCGCGCGTCCACGGTGGGAAATCGCGCTTTTCTCTTCGCGGGTCAGTTCCGCAGCGGTTTTGCCCTCGGAAGGGACAAAGAAAATCGGGTCGTAGCCAAAGCCGCCGTTGCCAGCCGCTTCACGCGTGATCACGCCCGGCCAGCTGCCGTGGCAGACGATCGGCGTCGGGTCCTCCGCGTGACGCATATAGACCAGCACGCAGTGGAACTGCGCGGTGCGCTGCTCGTCCGGGACGTCTTTCAGGGCGACAAGCAGCTTTTCCAGATTCTGCTGGTCGGTAGCGTCAACGCCGGAATAGCGCGCGGAGTAGATCCCCGGCGCGCCGCCGAGGGCATCTACGGCCAGGCCGGAGTCGTCGGCAATCGCGGGCAGGCCGGTAATCTGCGCGGCGTGGCGGGCTTTGAGGATCGCGTTTTCGATAAACGTCAGCCCCGTCTCTTCGGCGGACTCCACGCCAAGATCGGTCTGGGCGACCACGTCCAGACCAAAATCATTTAATAGCGAGGCCAGCTCGCGCACTTTACCGGCGTTGCCGGTCGCGAGAACAACTTTCTGCATGGTTTAGTCCTGTTCTGTCAGAGCCGCGACTTCCGTCGGGATAGATTGCGGATTAAGGATTTTTACCTGTTTATGTCGCCCCAGTTCGCCTTTTTCAATGATGACCTGGCTTTTGGCGACGCGAAACTGTTTTGCCAGATATTTGGTCAGATGCGCGTTCGCCTGGCCGTCAACCGGCGGGGCGGTGATGGCGACTTTTAACTCGTCGCCATGCAGCCCGACAATATTGTCACGGCTGGCTTTCGGCTGAATATACAGCCGCAAAACCAGCCCGTCAGCGCAGGTGCTTACGGCACTCATAGCGCCATCCACAGCCCCGGCAGCAGCATATCGCCCGTGGACTGCAGCAGCTCAGCGATCCCCATGTTGATCACATAGAGCAGCAGAACCAGGATCATCGGCGAAAAATCGATGCCGCCCATCGACGGAAGCAGGTTACGGATTGGGCGCAGCAGCGGCTCGGCCAGCTGAATCAAAGCATACTCTACCGGGCTACGGCCCTGGCTGACCCAGCTCATGATCGCCATGACCAGCAGCACCCAGAAAATCAGCAGGCCGATGGTTTTGAGTAAAATCAGGACCGCGGCAATCCAGATAATCGGCTGGAAGGTGATGACCATAAACAGCACGATCGCTTTGATAACGCTCAGAATAAACGCCACCAGCAGAGACGAGCTGTCGATGGGACCCATGGCCGGGATAATACGGCGCAGCGGTCCGACAATAGGCTGCGTGATTTTCACGACAAACTGCGAGAACGGATTGTAAAAATCACAGCGGGCCCACTGCATCCAGACGCGCAGCAACAGCGCCATCGTATACAGCTCAAGCACCGTTGAGAGCAGGAAAGTCAACGTCTTCATGGCGTTCCTCAGGTTTCCTTAATTTTTTGAGTAGTCGCGCGCACCGAAAATTGCCGTGCCGATGCGCACCATCGTGCTGCCTGCCGCAATGGCGGCTTCCATATCATCCGACATGCCCAGAGAAAGCGTGTCTACCGTGTGATAGCGCGCTTTAAGCGCCTCAAATGCTACAGCCATTTGCTGTGCCACGGCAAACTGCCTTTCATAACTTGACTCAGGCGCCGGAATTGCCATCAGCCCGCGCAGGGTTAGGCGCGGCAGGGCGGCCACTTCGGCTGCCAGCGCATCCAGCTCGCTCAGCGCAATGCCGGACTTGCTGTTTTCGTCACTGATGTTGACCTGAATCAGCACGTTAAGCGCTGGCATCTCTGCCGGACGCTGGTCGTTCAGACGCGCCGCAATACGCAGGCGGTCAATGGTGTGACACCAGTCGAAGTGCTCTGCCACCAGACGGCTTTTGTTCGACTGCAGTGGGCCAATAAAGTGCCACTGCAGATCCGTCTTCCCCTGTTCCTGGAAGTAGCGAATTTTATCCACGCCTTCCTGCACGTAGTTTTCACCAAACGCCCGCTGGCCTGCGTCAATGGCTTCTGCGATGGCGCTCGCAGGCTTGGTTTTGCTGACTGCAAGCAGCGTAATTTCTTCTGAAGCCCGGCCGCAACGCGTTGCGGCGGCTGAGATTTTGTCCCGGACCTGTGCCAGGTTATGCGCAATGTCGTTCATTTTCCGAGGAGTAGTCTATGGATGTGGAAGAAATTGTGGCCCTTAGTGTAAAGCATAACGTCTCCGATCTACACCTGTGCAGTGATTCGCCACCGCGCTGGCGCAGCAGGGACGGCTGGAGCCTGCACCTTTTCCCCCGCCCGACGTCGGGGGGTTTTTAAAAGCGTGGCTGAGCAGCGCGCTGCAGCAGCATATGGTGGGCACAGCGGGCAGGTGGATTTTGCCCCGACGACGGCGCGCGGACAGCGCCTGCGCGGCGGTGCCTTTAGCCAGCATCAGCGGCGTCTCGCTGACGCTGCGGCTGTTGCCGCGTACCTGCCCGCAGCTCGCTTCACTGGATGTGCCCGTCGCGCTGAACACTCTGCTGGAGCGGGATAAGCCGGGCTGATTCTGGTGACCGGGGCCACCGGCAGCGGTAAATCCACGACGCTGGCGGCGATGGTCGATTTTCTCAACCACCATCATGACGGCCATATCCTCACGCTGGAAGATCCGGTGGAATTTATCCATACCAGAGCGAGCGGTGCCTGATCCAGCAGCGGGAGATCGGCCAGCACAGTCGGTCATTTGCTGCCGGGCTGCGTTCGGCGCCTTACGCGAGGATCCGGACGTGATTCTGCTGGGGGAGCTGCGCGACAGCGAAACGATCCGCCTGGCGCTGACGGCTGCAGAGACCGGGCATCTGGTGCTGGCGACGCTGCATACGCGCGGGGCATCGCAGGCGATGGAACGGCTGGTCGATACGTTCCCGGCGCAGGAGAAAGATCCGGTGCGTAACCAGCTGGCCGGCAGCCTGCGAGCGGTGCTGGCGCAGAGGCTGCAAGCCGACACGCGGGGCGGGCGGGTCGCGCTGTATGAACTGCTGGTGAACACTCCGGCGGCGGCGAATCTGATTCGTGAAGGGAAAACGCACCAGTTGCCCGGCATCATTCAAACCGGGCAGCAGGCAGGCATGCAGAACTTTGCGCAAAGTCACCAACAGCGCGTTCAGCAGGGGTGGCTTTAACATACGTTTAGCGAATACACCGCAGGCAGGGCGCCTGCTGTCGCGAGGATCTCCAGCCGAACGCTCAATGCTGTCAGCGGTTCGGGGAACTGGTGCTGGCAGACGGAGTGGTGATTCTCCCGCACTTCAGCCAGAAGTTTATCGTCCGCCCACAGGCGGTAGTGCGTAATACAGTGTGGCGTCACCGCGTAGTGATGGCCCATTTGCACCGACTCCATGGCGTTATCAAAGTCGTTGTCCTGTACCAGCGTCAGATGGTGGATCTGGCGCGGCGTCGCCCAACGCCAGACGATTTCCGGCGTTGGATCGTTAGCATCCGGCGTCCAGCCGTTGATCTGCTGCTCCGGGCGCAGGCGTCCGTTGAGCACATTTTGTACGCTCCAGGCCATTAATGGCTGGCTGAAACGCAGGGCAGGCATAATTTGTTGCGGATGACGGCGCGGCAGCCAGAAGTCGAACTCGTCGACGCCATAATCGCCATCGACAACCTGACGAGTGTGTTTCGCCACGCGTGCATTCAGGCTGTTAAATACCGTCATCATGCCGGGCAGATGCGTATCCGTCAGGGCGATCTCGACCACATCCTGCACGTCGAAGGCGATAAACAGATACTGGTCGCGGTCACTCTGCCAGCGGAATGACAAGGTGTGCCAGGCTTCGCCGGAAACCTGTAATACAGACTCGGCGTATTGATAATCGGGGGTAAAATTTCCGGCACGCGCGCTGCCGAGCAGGGATACTGCCAGCGTTTGCGGCGTTTTGGCCCGCAGAAACAGCGCGATATCCGGCAACTGCGCACCAGCCTGTACCGGCAGCAGCAGTGCCATCCGCCCCGTTAATGCGTGCCAGCGACCACTGGCAGGAAGTTCAGTCAGTTGATATTCACTACTGGCGCTGACCTCCGCTCCGGCCGCCGGATCGTTCAGCCAGCGTCGTGGAATATAGCAGCCGTTAGCCTGTAACTGCTGTTGCAGTAAGCCGATGTGTGCAGGCTCCGCCAGTTCACGCGGGGTAAGGCGCTCTGTTTTACAAAGAGCGGCGGCGCGGCCCACCACTTCACCCAGCAGACCGCAGGTACACATCACGCGGGCGCTGCCAAACGCGACATGGGAAGCGGAAATCAGCCTGCCGGTGAGGAACAGATTGTCCAGCGAGCGGCTATAAAGGCAGCGAAATGGAATGGTATAGGTACCTTTGCTGTGAAACTGGCGGCAGCCGTCGTGCGTGCTGTAAACGCCATCTGCCGGATGCAGGTCGATCGACCAGCCTCCGTAAGCCACGGCATCGTAGTGATCGCGTTGTTCGATAATATCCTGCTGGCACAGTAAATGATCGCCGAGGAAGCGGCGGCTTTCGCGCTTGCCAGGAATCGCGCCCACCCATTCGATGGTCATATTCGCAGCTTCCGGGAAGTTGCCGGAGTTTTTAATATGATCCCAGACGCCCCAGACGATTTTCCACAGCTCCCATTTGATCTTTTCGCTTTCATGCACGGTATCCAGACGGCCTCCCCACTCCAGCCACCACAGATCGCAACCGTTCAGCGTCGATGTCAGCCGCTTGTAGCGCGGGATTTCGGTTATATCTTGCAGCGCAAAAGAGGGCGGTACAAAGTTGACCGGTCCATCGGTTTGTTTGGTGTAGAAGTAGATCGAATGACCCAGCTTATGGCCGAAATGATCCCCCGGCGCCATCTTCTCGCCCAGCTCTTGTGCCTCTTCCGCGCCCTCGCGATATTCAGCGCCCGCCAGAAAACCCAGCACGCCATCGCCGGTGGCGTCGCAAAACTGCGCTGCATTTACGCTGTAAAAGGTTTCGTTGATTGGATTGAAGGCTTTGATCCGGGTAATGCGCTGCTGCTCTTTTTCCACTTCATAAACGGCGGTATTCAGCAGAAGCGTTAACCCCGGCTGGCTTTTTGCCAGATCCAGCAGGACCAGATCGAACATCACTGGGTTGCCCTCTTTGTTGCGCCAGAGGTTCTCTTCCATGATTTCGCCCATGATGCCGCCTTCGCGCGCCCAGCGGTTATTGTTCCCCATATGCGACGTGGCGCCATTCGCCCACAGTCTTACTTCGCTGGAGGCATTCCCGCCAAGTACTGGCCTGTCCTGAATCAGCACCACTTGTAAGCCGTCGCGGGCAGCTGCAAGAGCGGCGCAAAGACCGGCAAGGCCGCCGCCTGCGACCAACAGATCGTAGCGAAGATGCTGCGTCGGAAAGGTTCTTGCCTCGCTATGGGGAAAGATCTTCATAACCTTGTATCCTTCTTTACTGACGGTAAAATCGAATTTTGAGCAATCTGATGAGCGAATCCTGAATGTCCTCACAACCTAACCAAAGCCTGATTGATGGTATCCGCTGCCTGCAGTATCTGGTTTCCAGTGGCCGCGCCATTGGTTGCCGCGAGCTGGCTCGCCTGATGGGCATTAACACTACGCGTGTCAACCGGTTGCTGATGACCATGGCGTCGATCGGCCTGACCATGCAGGATGCTCAGCGACGCTATCTGCCGGGGCCTGGTATCCATGCGCTGGCGGCGCAGGCGATTCGCGGCTCGGCGCTTTTCTCCCAGGCGCTCCCCCTGCTTGAACGCCACGCCCCGAAAGACATCGTGGTGGCGATGGGCGTGCTGTGGGAGGATCAGGTCATCTATATCTATCACTCCGAACCCGGTAGTCAGGTCAGCCAGGCGCTGGCTGGTTTTCATATGCTGCCCGCCTGGCAATCTGTCATCGGCATGTCGCTGCTGGCGGCGGAAAGCGATGATGAACTGCAAAAACGCTTTACCGACGAGCAGTGGCAGCAGCTTGGCCCGCATGTCGCTCTTCAGCGTCAGCAGGGCCATGTGGTCTGGCATCATGACGACGGCGAAGTGTCGATGGCCAAACCCCTCGGCGCGCACTCTGCGGCGCTGGCCTTTGCCGGAATGTGGAACATCGAAGACGCTGAGGTCGAAACCCGCTTGCAGGCGCTTCATACACTGGCCAGCCATCTGACGGAAAAGGCCTGACAGATTTATCGCTCTGTTATGTTTCTTTTATAGAAACAACCAGAGGAATGCAAAAAGGGCGGTCAGAAACTGTGAAAACGATCGGCAAAAAGCCGCGGTCGAGGCGCGGCTTTATTCAGGTGAGGTTGTTACAAAATTGAATTGAAGCGAGGATCAGGCGTGCTGCTCGAAATAGCTTTCGAGGATGATCACGGCAGAGGCGGAGTCCACGCTGCCTTTGTTGAGCGCGCGGAAGCCGCCGCGCTCGAACAGACCGGCGCGCGCTTCGACGGTGCTCAGACGCTCATCGTGCAGCTTCACGGAGACGCCAAAGCGGCCATGGATTTTGTTGGCGAAATTGCGCGCCCGGGCGGTCAGCGGCTGTTCGGTGCCGTCCATGTTCAGCGGCAGCCCAACAATCACGTCATCCGGCTGCCACTCTTTCAGCAGGTGCTCGATGAGCTTCCAGTCCGGCGTGCCGTCCTGCGCCTTCAGGGCGGTGAGCGGGCGCGCCGTACCGGTGATGCGTTGCCCCACGGCGACGCCGATGCTTTTGGTGCCAAAATCGAAGGCCAGAAGCGTTCCGCTCATCAGGCGTGCCCCGCTACGCCAGGCATGGTGGAGATATCAATACCAATAAGTTTCGCCGCGTCGCGCCAGCGATCGGCGATCGGCGTTTTGAACAGAATATTGATGTCGGCCGGGGCGGTGAGCCAGGCGTTATCCAGGATCTCCTGCTCCAGCTGGCCTTTCTCCCACGACGCATAGCCCAGCGCCACCAGCACTTCGCACGGCTGTTCTGCGGTGCCCAGCGTTTCCAGCACGTCGCGCGAGGTGGTGATCACGGTGTTGTCGGAAATGCGAATGCTGGAAGAGAATACCGGCGGCGTATGCAGGATAAAACCGCGATCTTCTGCCAGCGGGCCACCCAGCATCACCGGTTTGTCCAGCCGGATGGCCGGATCCCGCGCTTCAGCCGGGATTTTCAGCTTGTCCAGAATCCCTTCAACCTGAAGATTTTCCAGCGGTTTATTAATGATAATACCCATCGCGCCGTCTTCGTTGTACTCGCAAATATAAACCACCGAGCGGCGAAAAATCGGGTCCTGGAGAGCAGGCATGGCAATAAGAAAGTGATGCTGTAAATTCATTGTCAGAGGTACTGTTTCCTGGTTTAAAAAGCGACAGCGCCCAGTATGGGGACAAACGCAGGCGCTGTCACCTGGCAATGCTGTCATGGGCGGGATCCTTCCCGCCCTGTGCGCTGAGATTATTTACCCAAACGTTTTTCGATAGCGTCCATCAGCATGCCGGTGATGGAGATCGGGAATTCCGCCTCAATTTCACGAATGCAGGTTGGGCTGGTGACGTTCACTTCGGTCAGACGATCGCCGATGATATCCAGGCCGACGAAGATCAGCCCTTTGGCTTTCAGCGTCGGCGCAACGCGGCGGGCAATTTCCCAGTCGCTTTCGGTCAACGGACGCGGTTCGCCGCGGCCACCGGCCGCCAGGTTGCCACGGGTTTCGCCACCCTGCGGGATGCGCGCCAGGCAGTAAGGCACCGGTTCGCCATCCACCACCAGAACGCGTTTGTCGCCGTCTTTGATCGCCGGAATATAGTTCTGCGCCATGCAGTAACGCGTGCCCAGTTCGGTCAGCGTTTCGGCAATCACGCCAATGTTCGGATCGCTTTCCTTCACGCGGAAAATCGACGCGCCGCCCATGCCGTCCAGCGGCTTCATGATGATGTCGCCGTGCTTCTGCCAGAATTCCTTCAGCTGCGTTTTGCTGCGGGTCACCAGAGTTTCAGGCGTCAGGTCAGAGAACCAGGCGGTGTAGAGCTTCTCGTTACAGTCGCGCAGGCTCTGCGGCTTGTTGACGATCAGCGTGCCTTTCTCTTCCGCACGCTCAAGAATGTAGGTCGCAGTAGATGTACTCGGTGTCGAACGGCGGATCTTTACGCATCAGGATGACGTTGAGATCGGCCAGCGCAATATCCTGCTCGCTGCCGAACTCGTACCATTTGTCGTAGTTCTGCTCGACGTTAACGATGCGGGTGCGGGCGCGGGCTTCACCGTTGATCAGGTAAAGATCGTTCATCTCCATATAGTGGAGTTCATAGCCGCGACGCTGCGCTTCCAGCAGCATGGCGAAGCTGGAGTCTTTCTTGATGTTGATGTTTGCGATGGGGTCCATCACGATGCCGAGCTTGATCATGCTTCTTCTCCAATAATGCGTCAACCCAGATCGCCAAACCGTACCTGTAGCGCGGTAATGGCCGTGAGTGCCGTTGTCTCAGTGCGCAGAACGCGTGGTCCCAACAGAATATCAGTAAACTGGTAACGTGCCGTCATCGCAATTTCGTCCGCCGACAGGCCGCCTTCCGGGCCAATCAGCAGGCGAACGCGCTCAACGGGCAGCGGCAGCGTATTGATGCTGGGGCTGGCGCGCGGATGAAGGTTGAGCTTCAGGCCGCCATCCTCTTCGGCACACCAGGCCTCCAGATCCATCGCCGGGCGGATCTCCGGAATACGGTTGCGGCCGCACTGTTCGCAAGCCGCAATGGCGATTTTCTGCCACTGCTGGATCTTTTTGTTCAGACGTTCCGCATCCAGTTTAACGCCACAGCGCTCAGAAAAAAGTGGCGTAATGAGGCTTACACCCAGTTCAATGGATTTCTGAATGGTGAACTCCATTTTCTCGCCGCGCGACATCACCTGGCCCAGATGAATGTGCAGCGGTGATTCCCGGTCGTCCACTTCGCCACGCAGGACGTTAACGTGTACGCTTTTTTTATCAGACCGCGTGATTTCCGCGTCGAAAACCTGGTTCGAGCCGTCGAACAGCTGGATAGCCTGACCTGCGCCCATGCGCAGCACGCGGCCAACGTGGTTGGCGGCGTCATCAGACAGGGCGATTTCGCGGCCTGCGGTAATCAGTTCAGGATGGTAAATGCGGGGAATGCGCATAGTCAGAAATTCCATGTGTCATGCGATATAAGCGAATTGCCGTAGTGTAGGTTAGCTCTTTTGCGCCTGGCAAGCCCGCTGGACGTAAGGGTTGTGATTCCCCTGGACTCTGGCGATACGTTCGTCGCGCTGGCATTCCCACTCCGTCACCGGGTACTGCTTGTCCCAGGCGTTGAACAGCTGCGTCTGCTGGCGGGAAAGGTTGAGATCGTAACGGTCACGCATATAGAAATAGGTGCGGGCAATGCTGCCGCGCGCGCGGGCAGGGGGCTCGGCGACTTTCTCTTTAAAATCAATCTTCATACCGCACTGGCCATACTGGCCTTCGCCACCGTTCCACTGGCTGTACATGAAGTTACCGCGGTCGCCGTTCACTTCGCCCACCGCAGGCTGCAGGTTGTGCATATCGCTTTCCATCTGGCGGTAAACCGGGTCTTTGGCGCAGTTTTTACGTCCGCCATCCTGCCAGCACTGGCGCTGGTGGCCAAACTGCCAGGCCGGCACGACGTGTTCCCATTCAATACGGCTGGCGCGGTTTTCGTTTTTACGCACCTTGTAGCCGCAGGATTCAAGGTCAACGACTCCTTTTTTACCCTGCCAGTTAATTTTACAGCCGCAGTAGAAATCGCCCGGCACGTCGGCGTTGACCTTAACACCGGCCGCTTTGGCCTGAGAGAAACTGTTGATACCGTCGGCCAGGGCGTGGCCTGAGAGCGCTGTCGTCAAAAAGGCGACCGCAAGAGAAAAATTACGGGACATCTTACACTCCGTGTCAAAACGAGCCCGCAACGTAACGAATGTTGTTCCTGTATGCAATCAGTCAGATCAGGAAAGTTCCTGAAAGTTCAGATGATTATTCCGCAACCAGCGGCTCGCCGCATTTGACGCAGCGGTAGGTCGCCTCGCCGCGCACCACGCGATTATGGCGGCGGACGGTAAGCTGGTGCTGCTGGCACTGACAGCGGTAGGGGAAGGTATTGCGGCGTACCGATTCCAGCTCGAACTGATGCGTGCGGCGGGCCGGAACGCCGAGCACCGCCTCCATCATCCACTTCCACTCTTTTCCATGCGGCGCGACGCGGCCAAAGTGTTTCCACACCAGCAGATGCGCCAGCTCGTGCGGCACCACTTCATCGATAAACGCCTGCTGGTTTTCCATCATCAGCACCGGGTTAAGGCGGATCTCATACGACTCGAGCCAGGCGGTACCGGCCGAGGTGCCACGCTGCTGGTAGACGAGTTTGGGTTCAGGGTAGTTGCGACCGAGCTTCAGGTTCGCCTGGGCGAGTTTTTCCCGCAGGCTGCGCATAACGGCCTGCTGAATGGCGATGGGGAGACGGGGTGCTTTCATAGGGGCAGAGCATAAAGCGCGAAGCGGGGAGGCGCAAGAGGCGCCTCCCGCAAGAGGATCAGTCGTGGGCGCCGATTTCGCGCAGAGGACGACCTTTCATCAGGTTACGTTCAATATGTTCCAGAGACACATGTTTGGTTTCTGGAACCAGCCAGATGGTCAGCACAATAAAGAAGATGTTCAGACCGGCGTAGACCCAGAAGGTGTTGGCATTGCCCAGGGAGTTGAGCATGGTCAGGAACGTTGCGCCGACGATCATGTTGGCAATCCAGTTGGTTGCGGTAGAGCAGGTGATACCAAAATCACGCCCTTTCAGCGGCTGGATCTCAGAGCACAGCACCCAGATCAGCGGACCGGCGCTCATCGCAAACCCGACGATAAACATCAGCAGCATGCCGACCGCAAAGTACTGGGCTGTTGGGGAGTGAATGCCCACATGCATCATGGTACCGAGGACGCCCATACCGGCCGCCATCACCAGGAAGCCCAGCGTCAGGGTTGGCTTACGTCCCCAGCGGTCCACCAGACCGATGGCGATAAAGGTCGCCAGCACGTTGGTCAGACCCACGATGACGGTCCCCCACATCTGCTCGGTGGTGTTGGTATAACCCGCCAGCTCAAAGATTTTGGGCGCGTAGTACATGATGACGTTCATCCCCGTGAACTGCTGCATCACCTGCAGCAGCACGCCAAGGAAAACGGCGCGACGGAAGTTGCTGTTCTCTTTAAACAGCGCCCAGCCGGACTGTTTGACCTTCAGGCTTTCGCGGATCTCTTCCAGCTCGTTTTTCGCTTCCGCGCTGGTATCGCGCAGGCGCATCAGCACGCGTTCGGCATCGTGGAAGCGACGTTTTGCGGCAAACCAGCGCGGGCTGTCCGGCAGGAAGAAGACGCCAATCAGCAGCAGAATCGCCGGAATGATGATCACGCCGAGCATCCAGCGCCATGCGCCGCTGTAGCTAAACGCCGTATCGGAAAGGTACGCGCCCAGAATACCGATGGTGATCATCAGCTGGTACATCGAAATCATACTGCCGCGGATTTTTTCCGGCGCGATTTCAGACAGGTAAAGCGGGGCGGTATAGGACGCCACGCCCACGGCCAGACCGAGCAGCACGCGGGAAACCAGCAGGACCTCAACGTTAGGCGCAGCGGCAGAGAAGAGTGAGCCGGCAACGAACAGGATCGCGCCGATCATCAGGCTCTTTTTACGTCCGAGCTTGAAGGAGAGCCAGCCGCTGCCGACGGCCCCGACGGCGGCGCCAAACATCATGGAGCTGACCACCCACTCCTGGGTGTGTGCGCTGATCTGGAACTCTTCGGTGATAAAGGGTAATGCACCGGCAATCACGCCGATATCCAGGCCAAAAAGTAATCCTGCCAGGGCGGCGAGGAAACAGACGAAGAATGTCATCGCCTTGTTGGACGTACGCCCCTGTTTTTTATTGTCAGGCATTATGCCCTCCAGTTGGGTTATCAGTTTTATTGATGTTAAGGGTAGGTGAGCGACCCGTAAAAATATGTGAGATTAATCACATAGGTGTAATCGGTTACACTACGCTAAGACCGGTAATGTAAATAAAAGTGTTAAATATTATAGGATTGTTTACGTTGAAAGGTGAGTGCCAAGGAGAAATTTCAGACTTAACTGAAAGGGAATGTAACAGCACAAAAGCTATCAAGCCTTTTCAAAAGAGAATATTCTGAAAAAATCAGCGGAAGCATCCGCGTGAGGTGTAATCGCTTTCAGAAAAATACCAGGCAGGCGTTAACAGTATAGACGGCGAAAATAACCGGACGAGAAATGCAAAAGGCCAGCCCGAAGGCTGGCCTTTTAAAAGCAAACTGTCAGTCGATTACTTCAGACCGGCAGCTTCACGCAGCAGAGCGGCTTTGTCGGTTTTTTCCCATGGGAAAGGTTCACGACCAAAGTGACCGTATGCAGCGGTTTCTTTGTAGATTGGGTGCAGCAGATCCAGCATCTGAATCAGGCCGTATGGACGCAGGTCGAAGAACTCGCGCACCAGCAGCGTCAGCTGTTCTGAAGGCACTTTCTCGGTACCGAAGGTTTCCACCATGATGGAGGTGGGTTCAGCCACGCCGATAGCGTAGGAAACCTGAATCTCACAGCGGTCAGCCAGGCCGGCAGCAACGATGTTTTTCGCCACATAACGTGCCGCGTACGCTGCAGAACGGTCCACTTTTGACGGATCTTTACCGGAGAACGCGCCGCCACCGTGACGCGCCATGCCGCCGTAGGTATCAACGATGATTTTACGACCGGTCAGGCCGCAGTCACCCATTGGGCCGCCGATAACAAAGCGTCCGGTTGGGTTGATGAAGAATTTGGTCGCAGAGCTCAGCCATTCGGTAGGCAGAACCGGCTTGATGATCTCTTCCATCACTGCTTCCTGCAGGGATTTCTGATCGATCTCTTCGGAATGCTGAGTGGACAGAACGACCGCATCAATACCGACGATTTTACCGTCGTCGTACTGGAAGGTGACCTGGCTTTTTGCATCCGGACGCAGCCACGGCAGGGTGCCGTTCTTACGCACTTCAGCCTGACGCTGCACCAGACGGTGTGCGTAGGTGACCGGCGCTGGCATCAGCACGTCGGTTTCGTTGGTTGCATAGCCGAACATCAGGCCCTGGTCGCCCGCGCCCTGTTCCAGCGGATCGGCACGGTCAACGCCCTGGTTGATGTCTGGAGACTGTTTGCCAATCGCGCTCAGTACCGCGCAGGAGTTGGCATCAAAGCCCATATCAGAATGCACATAGCCGATCTCACGCACCGTGTTACGGGTGATCTCTTCGATATCAACCCATGCGCTGGTGGTGATCTCACCGCCAACCAGAACCATGCCGGTTTTGACATAGGTTTCACACGCGACGCGCGCTTTTGGATCCTGCGCGAGGATCGCATCCAGCACCGCATCGGAAATTTGGTCAGCAATTTTATCAGGATGTCCTTCTGATACGGACTCGGACGTAAACAGGTGTTTTGCCATGTTTTATTTCACCTAAGAGGAATTTGGTTAGCTCAAGCTGCTGTGTGGAATAGCCAAAGGAGATAATTCTACCAAGGCCTGCAGGTTTTTGACACTGGCAGTATGAGTGTTAATCAGTATAGATGGATTAACATCTGGATGGCTATTTTAGGTCACTTCTTCGCCCGATTTCCAGTTTTTTTTGACTAACCTCTCACTCAGTTGAAATTGCTGCTGGCAATAATTCCTGACGGCCCCGGCAACACGCGCATTTTTGTTTTGCTTTTTAGCCCCCTTCTCGGTATAAAACGCGGCGCGCGGCTCATATAAAATAAGCGCTCGATGAACTCATCGTGTCGCCACTTCCAGCCGGGTTAAGCAGTGAACTTTTAGCTTTGGCTTGGGGTCCGTTTCAGCAGAGGCGGCCGTGGAGGTGATACGAGATAATGAACCATCGTTTTCCGCACATTCAGCGCAGCCGTTCTGGCGCGTATTTGATTCCGCAACCCGCATTTCTAGTCTGCAAACCTGCCGATGTTATACCCATCTCGGCGCTTCTCAGGATTCCAGGGCCGGTCACGCTTTGTGAAAACTGAACAAGGGCGCTCTTGTTAATACAAGAGTTTTCTCGTGGTTTCGCCGAACCTTGTCATACAGAGTTCGGATACGTGTTTTACAATGATATGAATAAGAAACCGGTCGCACGGTCTGGATTTCAGCATACTCTGCTGGGAAACGGAGCCGTTTATGGGTTGTTATCGCCGTATAACGCTGCGATAGTAGTCAACTGTTTTACACTTAATACAAAGAGTTGAGGTTCGCTATGTCTGACGACATGTCTTCGTTTTCGCCTTCGTCAGCGGGCGAACAGGGTGTACTACGTTCTATGCAGGAGGTTGCGATGAGCTCCGAGGAAGCCAGCAAGATGCTGCGCACTTACAATATTGCCTGGTGGGGCAATAACTACTACGACGTCAACGAACTGGGCCACATCAGCGTCTGCCCGGATCCGGACGTCCCGGAAGCGCGCGTGGATCTGGCAAAACTGGTGAAAGCCCGTGAAGCTCAGGGGCAGCGTTTGCCTGCACTGTTCTGCTTCCCGCAGATCCTGCAACATCGCCTGCGTTCGATTAACGCCGCGTTCAAACGCGCGCGTGAGTCCTACGGCTATAAAGGCGACTATTTCCTGGTTTACCCGATCAAGGTGAACCAGCACCGCCGCGTGATTGAATCCCTGATCCACTCCGGCGAGCCGCTGGGGCTGGAAGCCGGCTCCAAAGCGGAGCTGATGGCGGTTCTGGCGCATGCGGGCATGACCCGTTCGGTGATCGTCTGTAACGGCTATAAAGACCGTGAATACATTCGTCTGGCGCTGATTGGCGAGAAGATGGGCCACAAGGTCTATCTGGTTATCGAGAAGATGACCGAAATCGCCATCGTGCTGGAAGAGGCCGAGCGTCTGAACGTGGTGCCACGCCTTGGCGTGCGTGCGCGTCTGGCGTCGCAGGGTTCCGGCAAATGGCAGTCCTCCGGCGGCGAAAAATCCAAGTTCGGCCTGGCGGCGAACGCAGGTGCTGCAGCTGGTGGAGATCCTGCGCGAGCGCGGGCGTCTGGACAGCATTCAGCTGCTGCACTTCCACCTCGGCTCGCAGATGGCCAACATTCGCGATATCGCGACCGGCGTGCGTGAATCCGCGCGTTTCTACGTTGAGCTGCACAAGCTGGGCGTCAATATTCAGTGCTTCGACGTGGGCGGCGGCCTGGGCGTGGACTACGAAGGGACCCGCTCGCAGTCTGACTGCTCGGTGAACTACGGCCTGAACGAATACGCGAACAACATCATTTGGGCGATCGGCGATGCCTGTGAAGAGAACGGCCTGCCGCACCCGACGGTGATCACCGAATCCGGCCGCGCGGTGACCGCGCACCATACGGTGCTGGTCTCCAACATCATCGGCGTTGAGCGCAACGAATACACGGAAGCGACGCCGCCGGCGGACGATGCGCCGCGTTCCCTGCAAAGCATGTGGGAAACCTGGCAGGAGATGCACGAGCCGGGCACGCGCCGTTCCCTGCGCGAATGGCTGCACGACAGCCAGATGGATCTGCATGATATTCACGTCGGCTATTCCTCAGGCACCTTCAGCCTGCAGGAGCGCGCCTGGGCCGAGCAGCTCTATCTGAACATGTGCCATGAAGTGCAGAAACAGCTCGACCCGAGCAACCGCGCGCACCGTCCGATTATCGACGAGCTGCAGGAGCGTATGGCGGATAAGATCTACGTCAACTTCTCGCTGTTCCAGTCGATGCCGGATGCCTGGGGTATCGATCAGCTGTTCCCGGTGCTGCCGCTGGAAGGGCTGAACCACGCGCCGGAACGTCGCGCGGTGCTGCTGGACATCACCTGTGACTCCGACGGCGCCATCGACCACTACGTTGATGGCGACGGTATCGCGACGACGATGCCAATGCCGGAGTACGATCCGGAGAACCCGCCGATGCTGGGCTTCTTTATGGTCGGCGCGTATCAGGAGATCCTCGGCAACATGCACAACCTGTTCGGTGATACCGAAGCGGTTGACGTGTTTGTCTTCCCGGACGGCAGCGTGGAAGTTGAGCTGTCTGACGAAGGGGATACCGTGGCGGACATGCTGGAGTACGTGCAGCTCGATCCGAAAACGCTGCTGACGCAGTTCCGCGATCAGGTGAAAAACACCGGTCTGGACGATGCGCTGCAGCAGCAGTTCCTGGAAGAGTTTGAAGCGGGCCTGTACGGTTACACCTACCTGGAAGACGAATAACACAGTAATGACGCTGTGATGAAATAAATCCCTTCCCGCCAGCAGGCGCGGAAGGGATTTTTTTATCAGAACACGTTAAACGGGTATTCCACGTAAGCGCGGATCTCGTCCCCGCCCACGTTGTAATCGCTGGCGTTGCTGGAGACGCGCAGCACGGAGTAGCGCAGTTTCAGTTTCAGATCCTTCGCCGGGCCATCCTGCACCTGGTACTGGATCTGGTTAAACCACTCGTGCTCTTTGCCGTTGCTGGTTTCGGCGGTTTTGATGTTGTCGCCGCGCACGTAGGCGGTGGTCCAGCTCAGACCCGGTAAGCCCAGGCCGCCAAAGTCCAGACCGTAGGATGCCTGCCAGGAACGTTCATCTTCACCGTTAAAATCAGACCAGTAGGAGTTCGCCAGCCAGATGGTGTTACCGCCATCACCCACGCCGCCCACGTTGTCGCGATAGCCGCCGTAGTGGTAGCCGGTGCTGCCGCTGCTCTGCTGGTACGCCACTTTGAACGTGTGAATATCCCAGATGTAGCTCGCCGCCAGGCTCCAGATAGTGTTGCTGCGGCCCGTATCGAGGCTGTCCGCGTAACCCTGGTCCAGACGGGAGTTATAGCCGTTGAAGTCGAGCACCAGCTGCTGCCCGGTGCTGAACGGCTGTTTGAAGTTCAGGCCCAGGTACTGCTTGTTCATCACCTCTTCATTGTGAGAGGCGTAAAGCGCGCCGCTGAACTGATCGTTAAACTGATAGCTCGCGCCGCCGAAGGAGAGGCTTTTCAGCCCGCTGTCGTGGCGGTCATCACTTTTACGCTGCTCGTCGGTGAAGTAACCGGCGTTGACTTCCAGACCGTCGATCTCTTTCGAGGTCAGCATGGTGCCGGTGTAGCTTTCAAACAGCAGGCGGGAGCTGTCGGCATTGACGATGGGCAGCTCAGGACGCTGATTCCCGTAGCTCAGTACGGTATTCGAGATGCGCATTTTGGCGGTTGCGCCAAACTTTGCCAGATCGGATTTTGCCCGGCCGTCGTCTTCCTGCTTAAAGAAGTCGATGCCGCCTGCGCCGCTCTTGCCACGGCCGCCGTCCAGGCGCACGCCGTATTGAGCAATACCGTCCACACCAAAGCCCACCAGCCCTTCGGTATAGCCGGATGCAAACGTGGCGATGATCCCCTGACCCCATTCGGCTTTGTCCTGCTGGCCCTGATGATAATCACGGCTGATATACGCATTGCGTAAAAACAGATCCAGATGGCTGTCGTCAATAAAACCCTGGCTGGCGGATTGCTGACTGGCGAAGGCAGGAAATGCCAGAATAATACTTAAAGCAATTAATGATAATTCTTTTTTCACGGAGGGAACGTCTCTGTCTGGATATATTAATGAAATAACTGCAGGGGTGATAATTACCTGAAACGATCCCGAAAGCAATCGTTGTCTGCTGCACTGCTGGCTTGCCATCGGCTTGTCCCAGAAAGTAGCAGAGCAGGGGTAGATTATTTATTATCTGGACATACCCCAATATTTAAGTGGGGAAATATGTTTGTGATTCTGCTCTGCGAAATAAATTACTGCATCAGATTTTTCTAAAAAATAATACGCTTGTGGTAACGGGATTTCTATTTGGCGTTCCGTGCTATTGTTTTGGCAATTAATGCGTTTTTTCTGAGATGAATATTTTTCAGGCCTGGCAAAAAAGGAGGCAAAATTGCCTCCCAATGAGATTATTTAATTCCGTCTGCGGCCATACGGTCGCGAATATGCTGGGCGCGCTCTTCCGAGGCCGGGTGATCGTCAAACATGGAGCTTTGACGTCCCGCTTCCAGTTTGGCCAGTTTTTCAAAGCTGGTGGCTAAACCTGATGGATTAATGCCGCGTTTGCGCAACAGATCGTAGGAGTAGTCATCCGCTTCGGACTCCTGACGCTGGGAGAACTGGGAGTTCACCAGTTTTTCACCCACGTCGCCAAGCTGTGACTGGGACAGGCTGCCAACGATACCGCCTGCAGAGGCCGCCGCTGCGCGGATGGCATTGGTGCCTAAGGCAACCTGCATCCCTTTCTTCACGTGGCCCAGCGCAACGTGGCCCATTTCATGGCCGATGACCGCTTCCACTTCGTTGTCGGTCATCATATCCATTAGGCCGCTGTAAACGCGGATACAGCCGTTCGCCATCGCGAAGGCGTTGACGTCTTTCGCCATGTAAACCTTGTAGTTCACCGGCTGGCCGTTGATGTTATCGCCCAGCGCGGAAGCAATCTTATTCAGACGCTGCGTGTAGGTACTGTTAGCCGGCGCAAGCGTGGCTTTTCCGTCCATATCTTTACAGGCCTGGTCGCTCAGCGCTTTTACCTGCGCATCGCTCAGGGAATAGGCCTGAAAGGCCTCTGCGCCTGAGGTCATCAGACCGTTAGAATCCATATTCTGACAGCCGCTCAGCAGGAGCGTTGTACCCAGGGCCAGCACTATTGCACGCATTTTCATGAGGTTGCTTCCGTACTCGTTAATCTGAATAAAATCCGAAAAGTGCACCGTCAGCGAAGCCGGTGTCGCGCTAAGTATAAGGAATATCTACAGGGCCGGGCGAGTAGATTGCGCAACATGCGAGCATGATCCAGAGATTTCTTAAGCTGCAAAAGAATGCTCCATGTACATGGCATGCCGCTTGGGTTACATTGTTGGCACTTTTTTCCGGCGTAGCCCAAAACGCGCTGTCGTCAAGGGCATGGCCTTTAACAGTCCGATCTGGAGTTAAAATGTCCTCACGTAAAGAGCTTGCCAATGCTATTCGTGCGCTGAGCATGGACGCCGTACAGAAAGCCAAATCCGGCCACCCGGGTGCCCCGATGGGCATGGCGGATATCGCCGAAGTCCTGTGGCGCGATTTCCTGAACCACAACCCGAAGAACCCGCCCTGGGCCGACCGCGACCGCTTCGTGCTGTCCAACGGCCACGGCTCGATGCTGATCTACAGCCTGCTGCACCTCACCGGCTACGATCTGCCGATGGGCGAGCTGAAGAACTTCCGTCAGCTGCACTCGAAAACCCCGGGCCACCCGGAAGTGCGGCTACACCGCTGGCGTTGAAACCACCACCGGCCCGCTGGGCCAGGGCATCGCCAACGCCGTGGGCATGGCGATTGCCGAGAAGACCCTGGCGGCGCAGTTCAACCGTCCTGGCCACGAGATCGTTGACCACTACACCTACGCCTTCATGGGCGACGGCTGCATGATGGAAGGCATTTCTCACGAAGTGTGCTCCCTGGCCGGTACCCTGAAGCTGGGCAAGCTGGTTGCGTTCTACGACGACAACGGCATCTCCATCGACGGCCACGTTGAAGGCTGGTTCACCGACGACACCGCGAAACGCTTCGAAGCCTACGGCTGGCACGTGGTGCGCGGCGTTGACGGCCACGACGCGGACGCGATCAAGACGTGCAGTGGAAGAAGCCCGCGCTGTGACCGACAAACCGTCCCTGCTGATGTGCAAAACCATCATCGGCTTCGGTTCGCCGAACAAAGCGGGTACCCACGACTCCCACGGCGCGCCGCTGGGCGACGCCGAAATCGCACTGACCCGCGAAGCGCTGGGCTGGAAATACGCTCCGTTCGAAATCCCGTCGGAGATCTACGCCCAGTGGGATGCCAAAGAAGCCGGCCAGGCCAAAGAAGCGGCGTGGAACGAGAAGTTCGCCGCCTACGCCAAAGCCTTCCCGCAGGAGGCCGCTGAGTTCACCCGCCGCATGAAGGGCGAGCTGCCGTCCGACTTCGACGCGAAAGCGCAGGCGTTCGTCGCCGAAGCTGCAGGCTAACCCGGCGAAAATCGCCAGCCGCAAAGCGTCGCAGAATGCCATTGAAGCGTTCGGTCCGCTGCTGCCGGAATTCCTCGGCGGCTCCGCTGACCTGGCGCCATCCAACCTGACCCTGTGGTCCGGCTCGAAAGCGATCAACGAAGACACTGCCGGCAACTACATCCATTACGGCGTGCGCGAGTTCGGCATGACCGCGATTGCCAACGGTATCGCCCTGCACGGCGGTTTCCTGCCGTACACCTCGACCTTCCTGATGTTCGTGGAATACGCCCGCAACGCCGTGCGTATGGCGGCGCTGATGAAACAGCGTCAGGTGATGGTCTACACCCACGACTCCATCGGTCTGGGCGAAGACGGCCCGACCCACCAGCCGGTGGAGCAGGTGGCTTCCCTGCGCCTGACCCCGAACATGAGCACCTGGCGTCCGTGTGACCAGGTGGAATCCGCGGTGGCGTGGAAATACGGCGTTGAGCGTGAGGACGGTCCGACCGCGCTGATCCTCTCCCGTCAGAACCTGGCGCAGCAGGAGCGTACGCGCACAGCAGCTGGCGGACGTCGCCCGCGGCGGCTACGTGCTGAAAGATTGCGCGGGCCAGCCGGAACTGATCCTGATCGCCACCGGTTCCGAAGTGGAACTGGCGGTTGCCGCGTAGGAAAAACTGACTGCCGAAGGCGTGAAGGCGCGCGTGGTTTCCATGCCGTCGACCGACGCGTTCGACAAGCAGGATGCGGCTTACCGTGAATCCGTGCTGCCGAAAGCGGTTTCCGCTCGCGTGGCAGTGGAAGCGGGTATCGCGGACTACTGGTTCAAATACGTGGGCCTGAACGGCGCCATCGTCGGCATGACCACCTTCGGTGAGTCTGCTCCGGCAGAGCAGCTGTTCGAAGAGTTCGGCTTCACCGTTGAGAACGTGGTCGCGAAAGCGAAAGAACTGCTGTAATCGCCGTCTTGCCCGGTGGCGCTCCGCCTACCGGGCCTACATGAAAAGTCATTTCGGATGGCGCTTGAGCATTATCAAGTCTACGGGGTTGCAGAATATGTAGACCGGATAAGCGAAGCGCCATCCGTCATTCAGCTATACCCCTAATCTTCTGCCTCCTGACCCAACACTCTCTTCTTAGTGACTCGACTAAAACGACATTGATCCGTGCATGAAAAATATACTGGATATACATCCAAGTAAGTTGTATAATAATTCTGCAAATTATCCAGGGTGAATGTGAGTAAGGAGTGAACCTATGATAATTCCTGGCGAGAATCTCAATTCTCAGCCTGTGCTGGCGACAATCAGCAGCCGTGAAATCGCAAAATTGACAGGCGTGACGCATGGCGAAGTGAAGCGGATGGTGAAAAGCCTGGAAACCGCGCAGCGGCTCTCCCAGCCGGTGAAAGAGCACCCGTACGAGCGAGAAGGCGAGATGCGACAAGAATTTTTTTGCTTAATAAACGGGACTCATTGCTGACGGTTTCGCGCCTCTCGCCGACCTTTACGGCAGAAATGCTCGATCGCTGGCAGGAGAAAGAGAAGCTTATCAGTCTGCCCGATTTTACGAATCCTGCCGCCGCCGCACGCGCCTGGGCTGAGCAGTACGAAAAACGTCAGCGAGCGGAAGAGTTACTTGCTCTCTTAGCCCCAAAGGCGGAGTTCTTTGACCGCTATGTCAGGGTTGAAGAGTCGCTTGGTTTTCGTCAGCTTTGCAAGATGCTGCGCGTGAAAGAGTCTCTGTTCCGACGCTTTTTGCTTGAGCGCAATATTATGCAGCGTGTAAACGGTGCGTTGATGCCGCAGCAGTACCATATTGATGAAGGTTACTTCACTGTTCATGGTGGCGTCGGGGAAAACAAACGTAGCTGGTCTCAGGCGCGTTTCACCGCGAAGGGGGTGAAGTGGGTGGCCGATCTGTGGGCTAAGCAACTCTCGTCGCAGCCGGTTGAGATGCCGCGCGCAGAACGCACCGAGCCGAAGGCGCCGGAGCATAGCTGGTTTTAATCAGCGCCAGAAAAGGATTTTGCTTTTCTTCATCAACCGGGTCATGCAGGGACGCTTTGTTGCGCTCATCCTCTTTCTGTCGGTTATTTTCCTCACGAAAGAACCTTCTGGCCGCGCTGATTATTCCAGCAAAAATGTGACGCAAGTCATATAGCTCGCTTATTCATCTGGACAGACATTCCTTTTATTCCCCGATTCGCTTATTCTTGCTGAAGCGTTTCAGTCGATTAAATGTTCGACAATTGACCAATCAATCGCAGTTTGTGACAGCAAGGATTCCCCTTCGGGCGTAGCTGGATTACTCTTTCAGCCACCTCAAACTCAGGGATTGCTTTGCAGGAGATCTATGACCGTACGCGTAGCGATTAATGGCTTCGGTCGCATCGGGCGTAATGTGGTTCGTGCTTTGTATGAATCCGGACGTCGGGCGGAAATAACCGTGGTGGCAATCAATGAACTGGCGGATGCTGCGGGCATGGCGCATTTATTGAAGTATGACACCAGCCACGGACGCTTTGCCTGGGATGTGCGCCAGGAGAGCGATCAGCTGTTTGTGGGTGACGACGCGATTCGCGTGCTGCATGAGAGCAGCATCTGCGGGCTGCCCTGGCGCGAGCTGGGTGTGGATGTGGTGCTTGACTGTACCGGCGTGTACGGCAACCGCGAAGATGGCGAAGCGCATCTGGCGGCGGGCGCGAAAAAAGTGCTGTTTTCCCATCCCGGCAGCAACGACCTCGACGCGACCGTCGTGTTTGGCGTCAACCAGCATACGCTGCTGGCCGAACACCGCATTGTTTCCAACGCCTCCTGTACCACCAACTGCATTATTCCGGTCATCAAACTGTTAGACGATGCGTATGGCATTGAGTCCGGCACCGTGACCACGATTCACTCCGCGATGCACGATCAGCAGGTGATTGACGCTTACCATCCGGATTTGCGGCGCACGCGTGCGGCGAGCCAGTCAATCATTCCGGTGGATACCAAACTGGCGGCGGGGATCACCCGAATTTTCCCGCAGTTTAATGACCGTTTTGAAGCGATTGCGGTGCGCGTCCCGACGATCAACGTGACCGCAATCGACCTTAGCGTAACGGTGAAAAAACCGGTAAAAGCCATGTGAAGTCAACCTGTTGCTGCAAAAAGCGGCACAGGGGGCATTTCATGGTATAGTTGACTATACGGAATTACCGTTGGTCTCAGTAGATTTTAACCACGACCCGCACAGCGCCATCGTCGATGGCACGCAAACGCGGGTCAGTGGCGCACACCTTATCAAGACGCTGGTCTGGTGTGATAACGAATGGGGCTTTGCTAACCGAATGCTCGACACCACGTTAGCAATGGCCGCTAAAGGTTTCAGGTAAGACGCATCGCGCGTCTGCAAAACTTTAAGAATCAACGAGAGGATTCACCATGTCTGTAATTAAGATGACCGATCTGGATCTGGCTGGTAAACGCGTTTTCATCCGTGCCGATCTGAACGTACCGGTTAAAGATGGCAAAGTGACCAGCGACGCGCGTATCCGTGCATCTCTGCCAACCATCGAACTGGCTCTGAAGCAGGGCGCGAAAGTGATGGTCACCTCCCACCTGGGTCGTCCAACTGAAGGCGAGTACAACGAAGAGTTCTCTCTGCTGCCAGTGGTTAATTACCTGAAAGACAAACTGTCCAACCCGGTTCGCCTGGTGAAAGATTACCTGGATGGCGTTGACGTAGCAGCCGGTGAACTGGTTGTTCTGGAAAACGTTCGCTTCAACAAAGGCGAGAAGAAAGACGACGAAACCCTTTCCAAAAAATACGCTGCACTGTGCGACGTGTTCGTGATGGATGCCTTCGGTACGGCGCACCGTGCTCAGGCGTCTACCCACGGTATCGGTAAATTCGCAGACGTTGCGTGTGCCGGTCCTCTGCTGGCTGACGAACTGGAAGCGCTGGGTAAAGCACTGAAAGAACCTGCTCGTCCAATGGTGGCTATCGTTGGTGGTTCTAAAGTTTCTACCAAACTGACCGTTCTGGATTCCCTGTCTAAAATCGCTGACCAGCTGATCGTTGGCGGTGGTATCGCGAACACCTTCGTTGCCGCTCAGGGCCACAACGTGGGTAAATCCCTGTACGAAGCAGACCTGGTTGACGAAGCCAAACGCCTGCTGGGCACCTGCGATATCCCGGTTCCGACTGACGTTCGCGTCGCGACCGAGTTCTCCGAAACCGCAACCGCGACCCTGAAATCTGTAAACGACATCAAAGATGAAGAGCAGATTCTGGATCTGGGCGACGTTTCTGCACAGAAACTGGCTGAAATCCTGAAAAACGCCAAAACTATCCTGTGGAACGGTCCGGTTGGCGTGTTCGAATTCCCGAACTTCCGCAAAGGGACTGAAATCGTTGCTAACGCTATCGCAGACAGCGAAGCGTTCTCTATCGCAGGCGGTGGTGACACCCTGGCAGCAATCGACCTGTTCGGTATCGCTGACAAGATCTCCTACATCTCCACTGGTGGCGGCGCATTCCTCGAATTCGTGGAAGGCAAAGTACTGCCAGCAGTAGCAATGCTCGAAGAGCGCGCTAAGAAGTAAACCATTCAAGGGCAGGGAAACCTGCCCAATTTTCAACGCGCTTCAATTGTTGCTCTAACTAATTCGCGCTGCCAGAAGACGGTGACGCAGCGAAACTCCAAAAACTCGCCATAGTGAGTCACTGGAGGCGCGAGAGAAGCCAGCCCACTGGCAGCACGAATTATGACGAGCTGAAACGGCCGAAGATACAGGACTAAGCAACATGTCTAAAATTTTTGATTTCGTAAAACCTGGCGTTATCACTGGTGATGACGTTCAGAAAGTGTTCCAGGTAGCTAAAGAAAACAACTTTGCTCTGCCAGCGGTTAACTGCGTGGGTACCGACTCCATCAACGCCGTACTGGAAGCTGCTGCTAAAGTTAAAGCACCGGTTATCGTTCAGTTCTCTAACGGCGGCGCTGCGTTCATCGCCGGTAAAGGCGTGAAAACTGACATTCCTCAGGGTGCTGCAATCCTGGGCGCTATCTCTGGTGCGCACCACGTTCACCAGATGGCTGAACACTACGGTGTTCCAGTTATCCTGCACACTGACCACTGCGCGAAGAAACTGCTGCCGTGGATCGACGGTCTGCTGGACGCGGGTGAAAAACACTTCGCGGCAACCGGTAAACCGCTGTTCTCTTCTCACATGATCGACCTGTCTGAAGAGTCACTGCAAGAAAACATCGAAATCTGCTCCAAATACCTGGCGCGCATGGCCAAAATGGGCATGACCCTGGAAATCGAACTGGGTTGCACCGGTGGTGAAGAAGACGGCGTGGACAACAGCCACATGGACGCTTCTGCACTGTACACCCAGCCAGAAGACGTTGATTACGCTTACACCGAGCTGAGCAAAATCAGCCCACGCTTCACCATCGCAGCGTCCTTCGGTAACGTACACGGCGTTTACAAACCAGGCAACGTGGTTCTGACCCCAACCATCCTGCGTGATTCTCAGGAATATGTTTCCAAGAAACACAACCTGCCGCACAACAGCCTGAACTTCGTCTTCCACGGCGGTTCCGGTTCTTCTGCTCAGGAAATCAAAGACTCCGTAAGCTACGGCGTTGTGAAAATGAACATCGATACCGACACCCAGTGGGCAACCTGGGACGGTATCCTGCAGTACTACAAAGCGAACGAAGCTTACCTGCAGGGCCAGCTGGGCAACCCGAAAGGCGAAGACCAGCCGAACAAGAAATACTACGATCCACGCGTATGGCTGCGCGCAGCGCAGACGTCCATGGTGACCCGTCTGGAGCAGGCTTTCAAAGAACTGAACGCGATCGACGTTCTGTAATTTGAGCTGCTAACAGCATCAGAAGGCCCGCAAATGCGGGCCTTTTTTTATGCTTTTTCAATACCCTGCCAGACCTGCTTTTGTGATCTGTTTGGCAAAACCGGTGCTTTTTGTTTACCCTTTACAGACCTGCCTGTCTCCATGGGGGATGGATTTTGTGTTTTGGTTTAACAAAAGGAAGAATAAATGGAACAACTCGATGTTGTAGACAGCATCAATAACGCCGGTAACTGGCTGGTGCGCAACCAGGCGCTGCTGCTGAGCTATGCCGTGAACATCGTCGCGGCGATTGCCATCATCATCGTCGGGATGATCGTGGCGCGTATTGTCTCGAATACGGTTAACCGCGTGATGCTGGCCCGTCACATTGACGCCACGGTGGCTGACTTCCTCTCCGCACTGGTGCGCTACGGCATTATCGCCTTTACGCTGATTGCGGCGCTGGGCCGTGTGGGCGTGCAGACCGCCTCCGTCATTGCCGTTCTCGGTGCCGCCGGTCTGGCCATTGGTCTGGCGCTGCAGGGCTCGCTTTCAAACCTGGCGGCAGGCGTTCTGCTGGTGACTTTCCGTCCGTTCCGCTCCGGCGAGTACGTTGACCTTGGCGGGATTGCCGGAACCGTGCTGCAGGTGCAAATTTTCTCAACGACCATGCGCACCGTCGATGGCCGCATCGTGGTCGTGCCGAACGGGAAAATTATCGCAGGCAACATCATCAACTTCTCCCGTGAGCCGGTGCGTCGTAACGAACTGATTATCAGCGTGGCATACGACTCCGATATCGATCAGGTGAAGTCGCTGATTACCAACATCATTGCTTCAGACGACCGTATCCTGAAAGACAAAGAGCAGACGGTTCGCCTGAATGAACTCGGCGCTTCCTCCATTAACTTTGTGGTGCGTATCTGGAGCAAAAGCAGCGATCTGCAAAACGTGTACTGGGACGTGCTGGAACGCATTAAGCGCGACTTCGACGCCAACGGCATCAGCTTCCCGTACCCGCAGATGGACGTAAACGTCAAAAAAGTCAAAGAAGCAGAATAACGTCACCCGTAGGCCCGGTAAGCGCTAGCGCCACCGGGCTTTACTTTCATAAGCTCCGCTAATACCCAATTAATATTATCCATTTCCTCTTATGTGATTCGCGCAGTATAGTCGGCTTCCAGAACAACACTGCGAGAAAATCGTCATGCTATCTTATTATTTTCAAGGGCTTGCCTTAGGTGCAGCCATGATCCTTCCTCTAGGACCGCAAAATGCGTTCGTGATGAATCAGGGCATTCGCCGCCAGTACCATCTGATGATTGCCCTGCTGTGCGCGGTAAGCGATTTACTGCTGATCTGCGCCGGGATTTTTGGCGGCAGCGCGCTGCTGATGCAGTCTCCGTGGCTGCTGGCCCTGGTCACCTGGGGCGGCGTGGCGTTTCTGCTCTGGTACGGATTCGGCGCGCTGAAAACGGCGATGAGCAGCAACCTCGAACTGGCGCGCGCTGAGGTCATGAAGCAGGGCCGCTGGAAGATTATCGTCACCATGCTGGCGGTGACCTGGCTAAACCCTCATGTCTATCTCGACACCTTCGTCGTGCTGGGCAGCCTGGGCGGTCAACTGGACGTTGAACCGAAACGCTGGTTTGCGCTCGGCACGGTCAGCGCCTCTTTCCTGTGGTTCTTCGGTCTCGCCATTCTGGCGGCATGGCTGGCTCCTCGTCTGCGTACGGCCAAAGCCCAGCGCATCATTAATACCCTGGTCGGGCTGGTGATGTGGTTTATTGCCTTCCAGCTGGCGAAAGAGGGGATTCATCATGTCCAGGAATTGTTCAACTAATCCTTGTCTTATGGACAACTGAACAAGACCCGCTAAGCTTGCTGGCATGCGCCCTGTTTATTGGGGCACTCTTCGCAACATGGAGGAATAACAGTGAAGTTTAAAGTGATGGCCCTGGCGGCATTAGTAAGTTTCGGTGCGGTGTCGGTGCAGGCAAGCGAATTGCCGGATGGCCCGCACATCGTCACGTCAGGCACCGCAAGCGTGGACGCGGTACCCGATGTTGCAACCCTGGCAATTGAAGTGAATGTGGCTGCGAAAGATGCGGCATCGGCCAAGAAGCAGGCTGACGATCGCGTTGCGCAATACCTCTCTTTCCTCGAGCAGAACGGTGTCGGTAAAAAAGATATCAACTCCGCGAACCTGCGTACTCAACCCGATTACGACTACCAGAATGGCAAAAGCATCCTGAAAGGCTACCGCGCCGTGCGTACCGTTGAAGTGACCGTGCGCCAGCTGGATAAGCTTAACTCGCTGCTGGACGGCGCGCTGAAGGCGGGTCTGAACGAGATTCGTTCCGTGTCGCTGGGCGTTGCGCAACCGGAGAAATACAAAGACGAAGCGCGTAAAGCGGCGATCGATGATGCCATTCACCAGGCGGAACAGCTGGCTTCTGGCTTTAAGAGCAAGCTCGGCCCGGTTTACAGCGTGCGTTACCACGTCTCTAACTACCAGCCAAGCCCGATGGTTCGGATGATGAAGGCGGATGCCGCCCCGGTTTCCGCTCAGGAAACCTACGAGCAGCCAACCATTCAGTTCGACGATCAGGTGGATGTGGTCTTCCAGCTGGAGCCTGCTCAAGCTGAGCAGCCGGCAGCCACCGCGGCGAAGTAAAGTTGTTCATCCTCTCCCCGGTCGGGGAGAGGTTAGCTGTTCTAATCCTGTCTCAATACCTTATGCCCGTACGCCAGCAGCGCGTCGGTGACGTTGCGCATCATCCGGCTTTCCGGCGCAAAACGGTGCCAGTAGAGCATCCGGCGCTGATACAGCCCCGGCGTCAGGTCAATCAGCTCACCGCTTTTCAACTCTTTCTCAATCTGCAGGTGCGGGATCATGCAGCAGGTGGTGCCCTGGCGCGCCAGCTGCACGAAGGCTTCCGACGAGTTCACGATATGGCAGGGCACGCTGCCCGGCGGCAGATCGAAGTTTTGCTGCAGGAACGCCTGATGCATATCGTCCAGATGGTCGAACGCCACGGCCGGGGCTTTCAGCAGCGCTGCGCGGGTGACGCCGTTCGGGAAGTAGCGCTCGGCAAAGGCTTTGGAACCCACAAACAGGTAGTCCAGCGCGCCCAGCTGATCGACAAGACAGCTTGGCAAGGCCTGAGGCTGGATACTGACCGCCCCAACCACTTCACCGCGACGCAGGCGTTCCTGGGTTCGGGTTTCATCTTCAACCTGTAAATTCAGGCGGATAGGGGAGTCCGCTAATACCGGCGCAAGGGCCGGCAGCAGCCAGGTTGCCAGGCTGTCGGCGTTGACCGCCAGAGAGAGCAGCAGCGGCGTAGAGCCCGTTTGCTCGTCACCCAGCCACTCGTCTTCCAGCAGTTCAACCTGGCGCAGCAGAGCGAGGAGCTTTTGTCCTTGCTCGGTTGGACGTGGCGGCACGGTACGCACCAGCAGCGGCTGGCCGAACATATTTTCAAGCTGTTTGATACGCTGAGAGACGGCGGACTGCGTGATGCAAAGCTTTTGCGCCGCGCGCTCAAAACCTCGTTCACGAATAACTGCATCAAGTGCCTGTAGTGTTCTGTAGTCCGGACGTTTCATTGCTCTGGCTGGCTCCTTAATTTTGCTTATTCTGCACTATGACACAATTTTCCCTTCGTGGCAGACGAATTCCATTCGACGTGTTCTATAATGCGCCCTGAGTTTTCACACCACAGGCAAAACGATCATGACGCAGGATGAACTGAAAAAAGCAGTAGGATGGGCCGCTCTCCAGTACGTACAGCCGGGTACCATTGTCGGTGTCGGTACGGGATCAACCGCGGCACACTTTATCGATGCGCTGGGCACGATGAAGGGGCAGATCGAGGGCGCGGTTTCCAGCTCTGATGCCTCCACCGCGAAGCTGAAAAGCCTCGGCATTACCGTGTTCGATCTCAACGAAGTGGATCGTCTGGGGATCTACGTTGATGGCGCGGATGAAATCAACGGCCACATGCAGATGATCAAAGGCGGCGGCGCGGCGCTGACGCGTGAAAAAATCATCGCCTCCGTTGCGGACAAGTTTATCTGCATCGCGGACGCCTCCAAGCAGGTGGACATTCTGGGGAATTTCCCGCTGCCGGTTGAAGTGATCCCGATGGCCCGCAGCGCGGTTGCCCGTCAGCTGGTGAAGCTGGGCGGTCGCCCGGAATATCGTCAGGGCGTAGTGACCGACAACGGTAACGTGATCCTCGACGTTCACGGTCTGGAAATTCTCGACGCGATTGCGCTGGAAAATGCCATCAACGCCATTCCTGGCGTCGTGACTGTAGGGCTATTCGCCAACCGTGGCGCGGATGTGGCGCTGATCGGCACCGCTGACGGCGTGAAAACCATCGTAAAATGATCTGACGGGGGGAGTCCTCCCCCCGCTAAAAAATTTTTGATACGCTAAATTCGGTGACTTGTGTCACGTTTTTATGCCTCTTTTGCCGATCCTTCCGCGTTTGTAAATTTCCATAGCATTTTCCTCTGCCATTTTGCGCTGTATGACTTTCCTTCAGCGTGCCGACGCAAACGTTCATATTGCTGCAATAGTTTTTTTTGATATGTTGGCTACAGCGGATTTATATCCAGCACAACATCAGTTCAGACAAAAACAGGGTCGGGTAAATGGCAAAGGTATCACTGGAGAAAGACAAGATTAAATTCCTGCTGGTCGAGGGCGTGCATCAAAAAGCAATCGATAGCCTTCGTGCGGCAGGTTACACCAACATCGAATTTCACAAAGGCGCGCTCGATACCGAAGAGCTGAAAGCGTCCATCCGTGATGCCCACTTCATTGGCCTGCGATCCCGTACTCACCTGACTGAAGATGTGATTGCCGCGGCGGAAAAGCTGGTGGCTATCGGCTGCTTCTGCATCGGTACCAACCAGGTTGACCTGAATGCTGCCGCCAAACGCGGTATTCCCGTCTTCAACGCCCCGTTCTCCAACACCCGTTCCGTGGCGGAGCTGGTGATTGGCGAACTGCTGCTGCTGCTGCGCGGCATTCCGGAAGCGAACGCCAAAGCGCACCGCGGCGTCTGGAACAAACTGGCGGTCGGCTCTTACGAAGCGCGTGGTAAAAAGCTGGGTATCATCGGCTATGGCCACATCGGTACGCAGCTGGGGATTCTGGCGGAATCGCTGGGGATGCACGTCTTTTTCTACGATATCGAAAGCAAGCTGCCGCTGGGCAATGCCACCCAGGTTCAACACCTGTCTGACCTGCTGAACATGAGCGACGTGGTGAGCCTGCACGTGCCGGAAAATGCGTCCACCAAAAACATGATGGGCGCGGAAGAGCTGGCGCTGATGAAGCCGGGCGCGCTGCTGATCAACGCCGCGCGCGGCACGGTGGTCGATATCCCGGCGCTGTGCGATGCGCTGAAGCGCAAGCACCTGGCGGGCGCGGCCATCGACGTCTTCCCGACGGAGCCTGCCACCAACAGCGATCCGTTTAACTCTCCGCTGTGCGAGTTCGACAACGTGATCCTGACGCCGCACATCGGCGGTTCAACTCAGGAAGCGCAGGAGAATATCGGTCTGGAAGTGGCGGGTAAGCTGAGTAAATACTCCGACAACGGTTCTACGCTCTCTGCCGTGAACTTCCCGGAAGTGTCTCTGCCGCTGCACGGCGGCCGTCGTCTGCTGCACATCCACGAAAACCGTCCGGGCGTGCTGACCGCGATCAACCAGATCTTTGCCGAGCAGGGCGTCAACATTGCCGCGCAGTATCTGCAAACCAACGCGCAGATGGGCTATGTGGTTATTGATATCGAAGCGGATGACGATGTGGCGGAGAAAGCGCTGCAGAGCATGAAGGCCATTCCGGGCACGATTCGCGCGCGTCTGCTGTACTGATAAGTATTGTGTTTTCCTCTCCCACAAGGGAGGGGGAAACCTGTTACCACTCCCACACTTTTGATGGGCGTCACCACCGCCGGCAACGGCACATCCCACTTCTCCACCGGCAACGCCTCCACGCCCTGACAATCATGCGCGTAGCCCACCGGCTGCAAGCCGTACTGCTGCCAGTTTTGCAGCGTCCGGTCGTAAAAACCGCCGCCCATACCTAAACGCTGGCCCTGTTCATCAAACGCCACCAGCGGCGTAATCAGCACATCCAGCTGATGACAGCGGCAGCACGTCGCGCACGTCGAGTTTCGGTTCGGTGAATTTCAGGCGATTCACCACCAGCTCGCTGTGCGGGTGGTAGTGCAGAAACAGCAGATTGCCCTCGCTAAACGGGTGCAGCACCGGCAGGTAAACCCGTTCTTCCCGGCGCGCCAGAGTTGCTCTATCAGCGGTTGGGTATCCAGTTCGCCGTCAAAAGACAGAAACAGCGCAACGGTGTGCGCCATCACGACGGGCGGATACGCCATCATACGGGCGGCGGCCTGCTGGGCAAAATGCGCTTGCTGATCGGGGGTTAACGCACGACGGCGCTGGCGAATGAGCTGACGGATGTCCTGGCGTGAAGCAGGAAAATCAGGAAGTTGAGTCATGGTAGTCGGTAGAAGAAAAGAGAGGGAATCTCCGAGATGCCGCCGCAGGCTGTAACCCTTGAACCCTTGGTTCAAGGTGAATGTGTCGTCATAGTTTTAAGGCTTCTCGGACGGACCGAGCATGCTCACCAACCATGGAGCGCCACATTCTTGTGGTATGAAATATCGGCTCAGGGGACTGGCCCGCTTGCGAACATCTCAGAGAAATTTTGTCTTCACGGTTACTCTACCATAGTCAACTGAGAAGTGTTATTCAAACTTGGGTCCCGGCCTTTCGGGTATGCGACCTTGATCAAGCAATGCCTGTTCTATGGTCTGCTGGAGCATTTGAATGCGCTGCTCCATGCTGGCCGCGTAGTCGCGGGTCTTCGCTTTTTCCTGAGTCAGTTCATAGCTGATGTTCAACGCGGCGATGAAAACCAGCTGCTCAGTATTTGTGACTCTAGTGCGATCTTTTAGATCTTGCAACCGCTGATTCAGATCGTCCGCAGCCTGATTCAAAGCATCCCTTTGTTCAGGCGGACAATTCACTCGCAGTGAACGGCCAAAAATCTGGAGATCGACGGGTTGTGCAGACATGCCACCTTCCTGCTGATTGACTGCGCTGCCTTCGCATCCGAGCCCCGGGGGCTGCGAAGGGGCGACACTATAGCTACCCTGATGTGAAGATACAAGCCCTTTTTTGCTATCACCAGGGTCCAAAGTGGTAGCATATCATGAATCTTCCCCCCAACGATGACGAATGCGCATGTCTATACAGAACGAAATGCCTGGTTACAAGGATTTAAACCAGTTACTGAACCAGCAGGGAGTCGGTTTAACCCCTGCCGAAATGCACGGTCTGATCAGTGGCATGCTGTGCGGCGGAAACAGCGACAGCTCATGGCAGCCGCTGATCCACGACCTCACGAATGAAGGGCTGGCGTTTGGTCACGAGCTGGCGGAAGCGCTGCGTAAAATGCACGCCGCCACCAGCGATTCGCTGGAAGACGATGGCTTCCTTTTTCAGCTTTATCTGCCTGAAGGCGACGACGTCAGCGTGTTCGATCGCGCCGATGCACTGGCCGGCTGGGTAAACCACTTCCTGCTCGGGCTGGGCGTCACGCAGCCTAAACTGGATAAAGTGACCGGCGAAGCCGGTGAAGCGATCGACGATCTGCGCAACATCGCCCAGCTGGGCTACGATGAAGACGAAGATCAGGAAGAGCTGGAAATGTCGCTCGAAGAGATCATCGAGTACGTGCGCGTGGCGGCACTGCTGTGCCACGACAACTTCACGCGCCCGCAGCCGACCGCGCCGGAAGTCCGCAAGCCAACCTTACATTAAGAAAAATAACGCACAGGAGGGTGTCATGGTTATCTCGAGTCAAGAGTATTCGCGCCGCCGTCAGGCGCTGCTGGCAAAAATGCAGCCGGGCAGCGCGGCGCTGATTTTTGCCGCGCCCGAAGTGACGCGCAGCGCCGACAGCGAATATCCCTATCGCCAGAGCAGCGATTTCTGGTACTTCACCGGCTTTAACGAGCCGGAAGCGGTGCTGGTGCTGATTAAGAGCAATGACACCCACAATCACAGCGTAATTTTCAACCGCGTGCGCGATCTGACGGCCGAAATCTGGTTTGGCCGCCGCTTAGGCCAGGAGGCCGCACCGGAAAAGCTGGGCGTTGACCGCGCGCTGGCGTTTAGCGAAATCAACCAGCAGCTCTATCAGCTGCTTAACGGCCTCGACGTGCTCTATCACGCGCAGGGCGAATATGCGTACGCCGATGAGATTGTTTTCACCGCGCTGGATAAGCTGCGCAAAGGCTCGCGGCAGAACCTGTCCGCACCGGCCACGCTGACGGACTGGCGTCCGGTGGTGCATGAGATGCGCCTGTTCAAGTCTGAAGAAGAGCTGAACGTGATGCGCCGCGCGGGCGAAATCAGCGCGCTGGCGCATACCCGCGCGATGGAGAAATGCCGTCCCGGGATGTTCGAATACCAGCTGGAAGGCGAAATTCACCACGAATTTAACCGCCACGGCGCGCGCTATCCCGTCCTACAACACCATTGTCGGCGGCGGGGAAAACGGCTGCATTCTGCACTACACCGAAAACGAAAGCGCGCTGCGCGACGGCGATCTGGTGCTGATTGACGCCGGCTGCGAATATCAGGGCTACGCCGGCGACATCACCCGCACCTTCCCGGTGAACGGTAAATTCAGCCCGGCGCAGCGCGCGATTTACGACATTGTGCTGGAATCGCTGGAGACGGCGCTCAGGCACTGTTTCGTCCGGGCACCTCCATCCAGGAAGTCACCGGCGAAGTGGTGCGCATCATGATTACCGGTCTGGTCAGGCTCGGGATCCTGAAAGGGGACGTCGATACCCTGATTGCTGAAAATGCGCATCGACCGTACTTTATGCACGGCCTGAGCCACTGGCTGGGGCTGGACGTGCATGACGTTGGCGCTTACGGCACCGACCGTTCCCGCGTGCTGGAGCCGGGCATGGTGTTAACCGTGGAGCCGGGTCTGTATATCGCGCCGGATGCCGACGTGCCTGAAGCAGTACCGCGGGATTGGTATTCGTATTGAAGATGACATCGTGATTACCGAAGACGGTAACGAAAACCTGACCGCCAGCGTGGTGAAAAACGCTGACGATATCGAGGCGCTGATGGCAGCGGCGCGCGCATGAGCGTGATTATCGTTGGCGGCGGCATGACCGGGGCCACGCTGGCGCTGGCCATTTCGCATTTGACGCAGGGGCAGCTTCCGGTGCACCTGGTGGAAGCCGTTGCGCCGGGGTGCCGTCACCATCATCCCGGTTTTGATGCCCGCGCCATCGCGCTGGCGCAGGGCACCTGCCAGCAGCTTGCGCGCATTGGGATCTGGCAGGCGATAGCCCATTGCGCCACGGCCATTTCAACCGTTCACGTCAGCGATCGCGGCCATGCCGGCTTTGTCACGCTGGACGCGCAGGATTATCGGATTGATGCGCTGGGCCAGGTGGTTGAGCTGCACGACGTCGGCCAGCGGCTGTTCCCCCTGCTGCAGGATGCGCCGGGCGTCACGCTGCATTGCCCCGCGCGGGTCAGCAGTTTTACCCGTAATGAGCAACAGGTATCGGTAACGCTGGAAAGCGGCGAGCTGATTATTGGCCAGCTGCTGGTCGCGGCGGACGGTTCGCGTTCGGGCATGGGCGAGCAACTGGGGATCCTCTGGCAGAAAACGCCCTATCACCAGGTCGCGGTCATTGCCAACGTCGCTACCGCAGCGTCCGCACCAGGGCCGGGCATTTGAACGCTTTACCCAGCACGGGCCGCTGGCGATGCTGCCGATGTCGGAGGGGCGCTGTTCCCTGGTGTGGTGTCATCCGCAGGATAAGGCAGCAGCAGGTGAATGGCTGGTCCGACGAACGTTTTTGTCCCGAGCTGCAAAAAGCCTTTGGCTGGCGGCTGGGGCGTATTACCCATGCCGGCAAACGCAGCGTCTATCCGCTGTCGCTGACCACCGCGTCGTCAGTCCGTCTCTCATCGTGTGGCGCTGGTCGGCAACGCCGCGCAGACGCTGCATCCCATCGCCGGGCAAGGCTTTAACCTCGGCCTGCGCGACGTCATGACGCTGGCGGAAACGCTGGCGGAGGCATGGGGCGAAGCAAAAAGACTGCCGGCGGTTATTCGGTGCTGAGGCATTACCGTCAGCAGCGCCCAGGCGGATAAAGAGCGCCACCATCGGCGTGACCGACGGCCTGGTCCATCTGTTTGCCAACCGCTGGGCACCGCTGGTTGTCGGTCGCAATCTCGGGCTGATGGCGATGGAACTATTCACTCCGGCACGTGACGTGCTGGCGCAGCGGACCCTGGGTTGGGTCGCGCGTTAAGGAGTTATCACCGTGCAAAATGTTGATGTCGCCATCGTTGGCGGCGGAATGGTCGGACTGGCGTTGGCCTGTGGATTACAGGGCAGCGGCCTGCGCGTGGCGGTGCTGGAGCAAAAAGAGCCGCAGCCGCTGGCGCGCAGATGCGCCGCCGGAGCTGCGCGTCTCGGCGATCAATGCCGCCAGCGAAAAACTTCTGACGCACCTTGGCGTCTGGTCAGATATTGTGGCGCAGCGCGCCAGATGCTATCACGGCATGGAGGTGTGGGATAAAGACAGCTTTGGTCATATTGCTTTTGATGATGAAAGCATGGGCTATAGCCATCTGGGCCACATTATTGAAAACGCGGTGATCCACCACGCGCTGTGGCAGAAAGCACAGCAGTGCAGCGACGTGACGCTGATTGCGCCTGCGCAGATCCAGCAGGTGGCGTGGGGCGAAAACGAGGCGTTTATCACCCTGCAGAGCGGCGACATGCTGACCGCGCGTCTGGTGGTCGGTGCTGACGGTGCCAACTCCTGGCTGCGTAATAAAGCCGATATCCCGCTGACCTTCTGGGATTATCGCCATCACGCGCTGGTCGCGACGATCCGCACCGAAGAGCCGCATCAGGCGGCGTGGCGCGGCAGATTTTCCACAACGACGGCATTCTGGCGTTCCTGCCGCTTAACGATCCGCACCTGTGCTCGATCGTCTGGTCGCTGGTGCCGGAAAAAGCCCGAAACCGATGCATGAGGCCACGCCGGACGCCTTCAACCAGGCGCTGTGCGTGGCCTTTGATAACCGCCTTGGCCTGTGCACGCTTGAAAGCGAGCGTCAGGTGTTCCCGCTAACCGGCCGCTACGCGCGTCAGTTTGCCGCGCACCGTCTGGCGCTGGTGGGCGATGCGGCGCATACCATTCATCCGCTGGCCGGGCAGGGCGTTAACCTGGGCTTTATGGACGCGGCGGAGCTGGTTGCCGAGCTGCGCCGCCTGCACCGCGAAGGAAAAGATATCGGCCAGCATCTCTATCTGCGTCGCTACGAGCGCAGCCGCAAACACAGTGCGGCGATGATGCTGGCGGGCATGCAGGGCTTCCGCGAGCTGTTTGCCGGGGCGAACCCGGCGAAAAAACTGCTGCGCGATATTGGTCTTAAACTGGCGGATACCCTTCCGGGCGTAAAACCACAACTGCTCCGTCAGGCGATGGGTCTTAACGACCTGCCGGACTGGCTACGTTAATTTAGACCCCAGTCACACTTTCCCTTCCCGCAAACGGGAAGGGGACTCCCTGCCCTCATTTGAAATATTCTAATTTCACCTCATTTTTCGCATTAGATTTTCTAATGTCGTGATTTTTCGCACTGCAGAAAAAATGATGCCCGATTTTCCGCACTGAAATATCGCCATAGTGCGAAACTCCTGTCGCTTTATTGATAATTTTGTGCGGGGTTAATCGCATTTTTCCAGTGAATAACTCTGTAGGCTTTTTAGCGTTTTTTGGTCATAAGCTAATGTGATGGCCCATTTTGCCTTATGGTTAACCGCCGGTTTCGGTGGTAAGTTCAGGCAAAAGAGAACGTTTGCGTCGGCGCTCCGAAAGCGGGGCCGATGACGCTGGTCGTTTTGGCGAAATGAACGCCGCCGAAAAACGTGATAGCGCAGCTTTTTCAACGAGGACAAGATGGCTCAACAGACTCCTTTGTACGAACAACACGTGTTATGCGGCGCCCGCATGGTGGACTTCCATGGCTGGATGATGCCGCTGCACTACGGCTCGCAGATTGATGAGCACCACGCGGTGCGCACCGATGCCGGTATGTTCGACGTGTCCCACATGACCATTGTCGATCTGCGCGGCAGCCGCACCCGGGAGTTTCTGCGTTATCTGCTGGCAAACGACGTCGCCAAACTGAAGACGCCCGGCAAAGCGCTCTATACCGGCATGCTGAATGCCTCGGGCGGCGTGATTGATGACCTTATCGTCTATTACTTCACTGAAGATTTCTTCCGCCTCGTTGTAAACTCCGCCACCCGCGAAAAAGACCTCTCCTGGATCACCCAACACGCCGAACCTTATGCCATCGACATCACCGTCCGTGACGATCTGTCGCTGATCGCCGTGCAGGGGCCAAACGCGCAGGCGAAAGCCGCCAGCCTGTTTAACGACGAGCAGCGCAACGCGATCGAAGGCATGAAGCCGTTCTTCGGCGTGCAGGCGGGCGATCTGTTTATCGCCACCACCGGCTACACCGGTGAAGCGGGCTACGAAATTGCGATGCCGAACGAGAAGGCCGCTGATTTCTGGCGTGCGCTGGTGGAAGCGGGCGTGAAGCCTGCGGGTCTGGGCGCGCGCGATACGCTGCGTCTGGAAGCGGGCATGAACCTCTACGGTCAGGAGATGGATGAAGGCGTCTCTCCGCTGGCCGCCAATATGGGCTGGACCATCGCCTGGGAACCGGCGGACCGTGAGTTTATCGGCCGTGAAGCGCTGGAGATGCAGCGCGAGAAGGGCACCGAACAGCTGGTGGGCCTGGTGATGACGGAAAAAGGCGTGCTGCGCGGTGAGCTGCCGGTGCGCTTTACCGATGCGGACGGCAATCCTCGCGAAAAGGCGTGATCACCAGCGGAACCTTCTCGCCGACGCTGGGCTACAGTATTGCACTGGCACGCGTGCCGGCGGGGATTGGCGAAACGGCGGTGGTGCAAATCCGCAACCGCGAAATGCCGGTCAACGTGACCAAACCGGTTTTTGTTCGCGCCGGTAAGCCGGTCGCCTAATAATTTTTATCAGGAGAACTTCAATGAGCAATGTGCCAGCAGAACTGAAATACAGCAAAGAACACGAGTGGCTGCGCAAAGAGGCGGACGGCACTTACACCGTAGGGATCACCGAGCACGCGCAGGAGCTGCTGGGCGACATGGTGTTTGTTGACCTGCCTGACGTGGGCACGACCGTTAGCGCGGGCGACGACTGCGCCGTGGCGGAGTCCGTAAAAGCGGCATCTGATATCTACGCGCCGATAAGCGGTGAAATCGTTGCCGTCAACGACGCGCTGAGCGATTCGCCGGAGCTGGTCAACAGCGAGCCTTACGGCGACGGCTGGATCTTCAAGATCAAAGCCAGCGACGAATCGGAAGTTGCCGCGCTGCTGGATGCGACCGCATACGAAGCATTGTTAGAAGACGAATAAATACGCGTCATCCTTCACGTTGCAGGCGCGTTGGCTTGCTCGCTCACCCAGTTACTTACTGATGTAAGCGCCTGGGGATTTGCAGCATCGCCGCCTTCCTGCAACGCGAAAGCTTTAGCGTATTCAGATAATTTCCGAATACGATTCACTGCACGTTTCAGGAACCATCGCTCATGACACAGACTTTAAGCCAGCTTGAAAACCGTGGCGCCTTCATCGAACGTCACATTGGGCCGGATGCTCAGCAACAGCAGGAGATGCTGAAGACCGTTGGCGCGGATTCACTAAACGCACTGATCGGCCAGATTGTGCCGAAAGACATCCAGCTTGCCACGCCGCCTCAGGTGGGGGAAGCCACCACCGAATTCGCCGCGCTGGCGGAGCTGAAGGCCATCGCCGGCCTCAACAAGCGCTATAAGTCTTACATTGGCATGGGCTACACCGCCGTGCAGTTGCCGCCGGTGATCCTGCGCAACATGCTGGAAAACCCGGGCTGGTACACCGCCTATACGCCGTATCAGCCGGAAGTCTCGCAGGGCCGTCTGGAAGCGCTGCTGAACTTCCAGCAGGTGACGCTGGATCTGACCGGCCTGGATATCGCCTCTGCTTCGCTGCTGGATGAAGCGACCGCCGCCGCCGAAGCGATGGCGATGGCCAAGCGCGTGAGCAAGCTGAAAAACGCCAACCGCTTCTTCGTGGCGGCGGACGTGCATCCGCAGACGCTGGACGTGGTGCGCACCCGTGCCGAAACCTTCGGCTTTGACGTGATTGTCGACGAGGCTGACAAAGTGCTGGATCACCAGGATGTCTTCGGCGTGCTGCTGCAGCAGGTGGGCACCACCGGCGAAGTACACGACTACGGCGCGCTGATTGCCGAGCTGAAATCCCGCAAAATCGTGGTGAGCGTTGCCGCCGATTTTATGGCGCTGGTGCTGCTGACGGCGCCGGGCAAACAGGGTGCCGATATCGTGTTCGGCTCCGCGCAGCGCTTCGGCGTGCCGATGGGCTACGGCGGCCCGCACGCGGCCTTCTTCGCCGCGAAAGATGAATTCAAACGCTCCATGCCTGGCCGCATTATCGGCGTCTCCAAAGATGCTGCCGGTAACACCGCGCTGCGCATGGCGATGCAGACCCGCGAGCAGCATATCCGCCGCGAGAAAGCGAACTCCAACATCTGTACCTCACAGGTGCTGCTGGCCAACATCGCCAGCCTGTACGCCGTGTTCCACGGCCCGGAAGGGCTGAAGCGCATTGCCAGCCGCATTCACCGCCTGGCCGACATTCTGGCCGCCGGCCTGCAGCAAAAGGCGGCCTGAAGCTGCGTCATGCCCACTACTTCGACACCCTGTGCGTTGACGTGGCGGACAAAGCCGCCGTGCTGGCGCGCGCGGACGCGGCATGAGATCAACCTGCGCAGCGACATCCACAACGCCGTGGGCATTACGCTGGATGAAACCACCACCCGCGAAGATGTGCTGACGCTGTTCAGCGTTCTGCTGGGCGACGCGCACGGTCTGGATATTGATGCGCTGGACAAAGAGGTTGCGCTCGACAGCCGCTCCATTCCGGACGGCATGCTGCGTAACGATGCGATCCTGACGCACCCGGTCTTCAACCGCTATCACAGCGAAACCGAGATGATGCGCTACATGCACTCTCTGGAGCGCAAGGATCTGGCGCTGAACCAGGCGATGATCCCGCTGGGCTCCTGCACCATGAAGCTGAACGCCGCGGCCGAGATGATCCCGATCACCTGGCCTGAATTCTCCGAGCTGCACCCGTTCTGCCCGCCGGAGCAGGCGGAAGGTTATCACCAGATGATCAACCAGCTTTCCGAGTGGCTGGTGAAGCTGACCGGTTACGACGCGCTCTGCATGCAGCCGAACTCCGGCGCGCAGGGCGAATACGCCGGCCTGCTGGCGATCCGTCACTACCACGAAAGCCGCAACGAAGGGCCATCGCGATATCTGCCTGATCCCAAGCTCCGCCCACGGCACCAACCCGGCCTCTGCCCAGATGGCGGGCATGGAGGTGGTGGTCGTGGCCTGCGATAAAAACGGCAACATCGACCTGGCCGACCTGCGCGCGAAAGCCGAGCAGGCGGGCGACAAACTCTCCTGCATCATGGTGACCTATCCGTCCACCCACGGCGTGTACGAAGAGACCATCCGTGAAGTGTGCGAAGTGGTGCATCAGTTCGGCGGTCAGGTTTACCTCGACGGCGCAAACATGAACGCCCAGGTGGGCATTACCTCGCCGGGCTTTATCGGCGCGGACGTGTCGCACCTCAACCTGCACAAAACCTTCTGCATTCCGCACGGCGGTGGCGGCCCGGGCATGGGCCCGATCGGCGTGAAAGCGCACCTGGCGCCGTTTGTGCCGGGCCACAGCGTGGTGCAGATCGAAGGCATGCTGACCCGTCAGGGCGCGGTTTCTGCGGCACCGTTCGGCAGCGCCTCTATCCTGCCAATCAGCTGGATGTACATCCGCATGATGGGCGCGGAAGGGCTGAAGCAGGCCAGCCAGGTGGCGATTCTGAACGCCAACTACATCGCCAGCCGCCTGAAAGCGGCCCTTCCCGGTGCTCTATACCGGCCGCGACGGCCGCGTGGCGCACGAGTGCATCCTCGATATTCGTCCGCTGAAAGAAGAGACCGGCATTAGCGAGCTGGATATCGCCAAGCGTCTGATCGACTACGGCTTCCACGCGCCAACCATGTCGTTCCCGGTTGCGGGCACGCTGATGGTGGAGCCGACGGAGTCGGAAAGCAAAGTCGAGCTGGACCGCTTTATCGATGCGATGCTGGCGATCCGCATGGCGAAATCGACCGCGTGCAGGAGGGCGAATGGACGCTGGAAGATAACCCGCTGGTGAACGCGCCGCACACCCAGCACGAGCTGGTGGCGGAGTGGAACCACGGCTATACCCGCGAGCTGGCGGTCTTCCCGGCAGGCGTGGCAAACAAATACTGGCCGACCGTGAAGCGTCTGGATGACGTCTACGGCGACCGTAACCTGTTCTGCTCCTGCGTACCGATGAGCGAATACCAGTAATTCGCTGATTCAGCTATTTTTTAAGGGCGCTTCGGCGCCCTTTGCTTTTGGGGAACGGTGATGATTGTAGTAGTGATGCGCGCCGCGTCAGGCAAGAAGCAGCTGAACGCTTTACCATGATTCACATACTGCAGTGCTCGTTATGTTTTGATCTGCAGCAGCTCAGGGAAAACCCTTCGTCACCGGCGTTAACCCAACAGGTTGCCGGATAAGTCTGATACTTAACCCTGCTCCCGCAGCGAGGCAGCACGCCATTGTCAGGACTGCGACGACAAACGCATTGGTGATATCCGTCGCGCTATGGCTGTCGCCCACAATACTGTAAAAAATACCGCCCATCACCGCGACGCTGAGCGCGGTGCTGACTTGCAAAGCTGAGCTGGTGATGCCGGCAATCATGCCTGCAAATTCCGGTGCGACGCGGCCTGTTAGCATGCGCATCAGCATTGGCATCGCCAGACCCTGGCCAAAACCGGTGATAAACAGTAGCGCGGCGAGTAGCGTCATTGCGGGAGTCGCGCCCGTCGCCGTTGCGGTTACCAGCCATGCCAGTCCTGCTAACCCGATGGTTTCGCATCCCATCCCGATCGTGCTCAGGTAATTTCCGGCAAAACGCCGCAGGTACGGGGTGAGCAACGGCCCAATCAGAAAACCGGCACCAAAAGGCAGAAAAATCAGGCCAGCCGTTAGCGCATCGACATGCAGTGCGCTTTGCAGGTAAACCGAAAACAGTAAAAAGAATGCGGCGATGGAATAGAACAACAGCGCGATCGCCAGCCCGCAACCCAGCCCCGGCGCTCGTAACGCGACAGGATCCAGCAGCGGTGAGCCGCCATGACGGCTGAGGCGTATTTCATAACGCCATAACAGCGAGGCCAGCAGCGGAGCTGCAAGGAATAACAGCCACGTCCACCAGGGCCAGCCCGCCTCACGGCCTTCAATCAACGGAATAATCAGTGCGCCCAGCGTTGCTGTTGCCAGCAGCATGCCGCCGGGATCAAGTTTGCGGGCATGTGGCGCCCGTGTCTCTTTCAGCAATGGAATACCAAAAACAATCACCAGCAGCGCCACCGGCAGGTTAACAAGAAAAATGGCCCGCCATCCCAGGTTGAACAGATTCAATGTAATCAGGATGCCGCCCAGCGCCTGTCCGATAACGGAGGCAAGGCCAAACACGGCCCCATATAAACCCAGCGCTAACGGCTTCTCTGTTTCAGGGAAAATGGCCTGCACGGACGCGAGCGCCTGCGGAGCCATGACGGCGGCCGAAGCGCCCTGGAGTGCGCGCCCGACAATCAACACCCACGGCGATCCGGCGATCCCGCACAACAGTGATGCAGCCGCAAAACCAATCAGCCCAAGGAAGAACATCCTGCCACGACCATACAGATCGCCCAGCCGTCCACCAGTGATTAAGGTGGTCGCATATACCGCGGCATACGATGAGATAACCAGTTGCTCCGCAGAAGACGAAGAGGCTAAATCGCTCTGGATTGACGGGAGCGCCACATTAACGATAAAAAAATCGAGTGGTGGCAGGAAAGCTCCCACCAATAAAATTACGAACATCGCCCAGCGACGAGGTTCAGCGTGCGTCATGTTATGTGCTGACATAACCCCTCCCGGAAACCCTGCGGTTTCCAATCAAGCAAAATGGGTAGAACAAATGAAACATGTGGATTCAGGTGCGCGAGGTATCCCGGCTCTCTCCTGCATGCGAACTGCCTGGCAACCTTTATTGAATTGCGGCGCGTTAGCGCATGCCGCCAGATGCCATAATGACCTCGCCGGTCACCCATCCTGCGTCGTCTGATGCAAGGTAAGAGACGATTGGCGCGATGTCCCGCACCTGACCGATACGACCAAGCGGCGTCTGCGCTTCGTTCCAGGTCTGGAAGTCCGAACCAATCGCCCCGGTAGCGTGCGTACCTTCAGTTTCAACAAGGCCAGGGTTAACGGCGTTAACGCGGATGCCGCGCGGACCAAGCTCGCGCGCGAGTACGCCGGTAATGGCGTCAATGGCACCTTTGGAGCCGCTATAAATAGCGCTCTCTGGCATAAATACGCGTGTGACGAACGAACTGATGTTGATGATGCTCCCGCCTTTCTCCAGATGTGGCACGGCGGCGGCGCAGACCAGCAACGGGCCAAGCACATTGATGTCGAACTGCTTGCGGTACAGCGCTTCGGTGGTTTCTTCGATCCTGGCGAACTGATAAATCCCCGAGTTATTCACCACAATGTCCAGCCGCCCAAAATGTTCAATCGCTGAGCTAACCAGCGCCTCAACCTCGCGCTGGTTGGTAACGTCTGCGGCGGCCGCCACGGCCTCTCCGCCTGCGGCTTTGATATCCGCAACCACGCTGTCTGCACCGGTTTTGCTGGTGGCGTAGTTGACGATAACCCTTGCTCCCTCCGCTGCCAGTTGGCGGGCAATCCCGGCACCGATACCTTTGGATGCACCTGTGACGATGGCAACTTTGTTTTTTAATTTGTTCATACTTTCAGATCCTGGATGAGGCCATAGCAGCCGGTTCAGTGAAGAGACATTATGGTGATGCCTGCATAATTGTTATGGAACTGCCATTTATGTATATTTGATGTTCATTTTTGAACGGGGGCGGGTATGGAGTGGAGCGACGTACGGATATTTCTGGCGGTGATCCGCAAAGGATCGTTCGGCGAGGCCGCCCGAAGCCTGGGCGTGAGCCATCCGACGGTGGGCCGACGGATCAAAGCGCTCGAAGATGAGGCACAACAGCCGCTGTTTCGCCGCACGCGTGAGGGGCTGGTGCTGACCGATGCCGGAGACGCGGTGCTGAACCTGGCGGAATCGATGGAAAATTCTGCGCTGGCACTGGAAAGACGCCTGGCGGGTAATCACCAACGGCTCGAAGGTATTTTGCGGATTTCATGTGCCGAGTGGTTTGCGGGTTATGTGCTGGCACCGGTGCTGGTCGAATTGACGCGCCGTCATCCGGCCGTGGTACCGGAGATCATCGCCAGCTACCGCTTACTTAATTTATCCCGGCGCGATGCCGATGTGGCCTTTCGTCTCGTGCCTTTTACCGAGCCGGACATTGTCCAGCGTCGCCTGATGACCATTTCCTATGGTCTTTACGGTACGCCTGAAACCGCACAGACACTGCACCACGATCCGGCGTCAGTGGGGCTTATTCTGATGAACACCGCCCAGTCACATTTTCCTGACGTCACATGGTTGCTCGACAGATTTCCCCGCTCCAGGCGTGTTTTCACCAGCACAAGCCGGGCTGTTCAGGCGCAAATGTGCCTGCGGGGGATGGGAGTGGCCGTGCTACCACGGCCACTGGGAGACGCCGTTTCCGGGCTGCAACGTATTCAGACTGAAGATCAACTGCCATCCAGAGAGATATGGGTCGGCTACCACCAGGATCTCCGGCATATGGACCGCTTGCGCGCCATGCTGGATATCGCCGATACGCTGCTTGCCGACCCGGCGACGAGAGCACCGTGAACCCGCGTGTCATTTTACTGAGCACCGCACAAAGAAAACATGTCCCGCTCTGGTTAGCCCACGATGCTTTGTGCCGCTGGCATCCGGCAACGTCTCAAAGCATCACAGCTTTTCGCCGTTGCTGGCGATCACCCCTTTGTACCAGTCGAAGCTCTTCTTGCGGGAACGCGACATGTCGCCCGTGCCGTCGTCGTGCTTGTTCACGTAGATAAAGCCGTAGCGCTTGCTGTACTGGCCGGTGGTGAACGACACGCAGTCGATGCAGCCCCACGGCGTATAGCCCATCAGATCCACGCCATCGTGAGTGACGGCTTTCATCATCTCTTCCACGTGGGCACGCAGATAGTCGATGCGATAGTCATCGTTGATGCTGCCGTCTGCTTCCACTTTGTCGTAGGCGCCGAAGCCGTTTTCCACGATAAACAGCGGCTTCTGGTAGCGTTCATACAGTTCGCACAGGGAATAGCGCAGCCCGACCGGGTCAATCTGCCAGCCCCAGTCGGAGGCTTTGACGTGCGGGTTCGGCACGCTGCCTTCGAAGCCGGAAATGGCATCGCCGGTACCGCCTTCCGCTTTCACCGCGTTGGTCATGTAATAGCTGAAGCCCAGGTAGTCGCAGGTGCCTTCACGCAGGATCTGCTCGTCGCCGCTTTCCATTTTGATGGAGAAGCCGCGGCGCTCCCATTCGTTCAGCACGTAGGACGGGTAGTAACCGCGCAGTTGGACGTCGGTAAAGACATAGCGCTCGCGCATTGATTCCTGCGCAAACATCACGTCTTCCGGCTTGCAGGAGAACGGATAGAGCGCCACCATCGCCAGCATGCAGCCAACTTTCATCTCCGGGTTGATGCGGCGGGCCGCTTTCACCGCCAGGGCGCTGGCCACGAACTGGTGGTGCAGCACCTGATACATGGTCTCTTCCGGGTTGTCATGTTCGGTATAGACCACGCCGGAGCAGCAGTAGCCGAACAGCGGTGCGCGCCAGTTACGCTGGTTGTTGATTTCGTTGAAGGTCATCCAGTATTTGACCTTGTTGCTTGTAGCGCTCGAAGACCACTTCCGCGAAGCGCACGAAGAAATCGACCACTTTACGGTTGGTCCAGCTACCGTACTCCTGCACCAGGTGCAGCGGCATTTCGAAGTGGGAGAGGGTGATCACCGGTTCGATGTTGTATTTCAGCAGCTCGTCGAACATGTCGTCGTAGAACTTCAGCCCCTCTTCGTTTGGCTGCGTTTCGTCACCTTTCGGGAAGATGCGCGTCCAGGCGATAGAGGTGCGGAAGCATTTGAAACCCATCTCGGCAAACAGCTTGATGTCTTCTTTATAGTGGCCGTGGAAATCGATAGCTTCATGATTGGGGTAGTATTTACCCGGCACCACCTCTTGCGTGATTTCGCGCGGCACGCCGTGTGCGCCGCCGGTCAATACATCGCAAATGCTTGGCCCTTTACCGCCTTTGTTCCAGCCGCCTTCTACCTGGTGAGCCGCAACCGCGCCGCCCCATAAAAAATCTTTTGGTAAGGTCAATTTTTTCATCGCTGCTATTCTCAATAAATGGCTTATTGGCATCGAGTCTAGCAAAGCGAAATTAAATGTCACGATATAACAATTCACAGTAAATGTGATTTGTCACATCAAAAAAACAGGGTGTTTTATTCTGTGAGTTTCTTCGCCAGTTTACGTCCCAGAGACTCCAGAATATAAATGACGGGAATTTGCGTGGTGATATCGTAGACGCCTGCAATACGCGTCGGGGGAACGTGCCAGGAGAGATTAAAGTCCGCCAGTTTTGCCAGACGCGAGTGCTCGTGGCTGGTAATGGAGAGCACCTTGCAGTGATGCAGGCTGAACTGGCTGGCGAAGCGCAGGATCTCCTCGGTCTCACCCGAGACGGAGAGCACAATCGCCAGCGCATTTTTTGCCATGTCATTGGTGACCGGGAAATAAGGGTCATCAATATGGTTGCTGAATTTTCCGATATTAGAAAAGAAACGTGCGCCATATTTTGCCAGCGCGCCGGATGTGCCTGCGCCGACAAATATAATGCGCTCCGACGATAAAATAATATCGACCGCATTATCCAGTAACGCGTCGAACTCTTCATTATTTACGCTTTTAAAAAAGCTGATAATTTCGCTGGCGCCGAAGTTCGCCTGCTGGGGCTCGTTCTGCTCAAGATAAAGCTTAAAGCGTACGCGAAACTCCGAATAGCCTTCGCAGTTAAGCTTGCGGCAAAAGCGCAGGATCGTGGTGGTGGAGACGCCCGCCGCATCCGCCAGCTCGCGGATGGTCATGTACATCACTTTGTCACGGTTTTTGACGACATAGTTGTAGACCATCATCTCCAGGTTATTGAGACTGGCAATGGCGGAGTGGGTAAACATACTCACAATGGTGTCCTTTACTCTCTGTTAACGTTGCCAGCCAGTGTGTAATTGCGTGACTACATGCTGCCATAACTCTGGCTGGCTTGCCCTGAGTTTTGTTCCCGGCATAAGAATCTGATTTAGCGGCCTGCATATTGTCATTTCCGCTTCATACTTTCATCCTACATTCACGTTTTATGGGCGTATGTTCCTTGCGAGAAGGTTGAACAGTTGTAACGCCAGTCGTCGGCTTAAATGCTGCCGTGAATATATATTGATACGAATTTTTTTAGCGAACAGGTGTTCACTGGAATCATTCTCAGTTAGCATAGTGATGCGATGAATAATCATCTTTTGTTTTCCCGGAGTTTTGTATGGTGAGTAGACCATTAATCGCACAGGGATATTCGCTGGCTGAGGAAATAGCCAACAGCATCAGCCACGGCATTGGCCTGGTGTTTGGGATTGTCGGTTTAGTGTTATTGCTGGTGCAGGCGGTCGATGCCAATGCCAGCGCAATGGCTATTACCAGCTACAGCCTGTATGGCGGGAGCATGATCCTGCTGTTCCTGGCCTCGACGCTGTATCACGCGATCCCGCATCAGCGGGCCAAGACGTGGCTCAAGAAATTTGACCACTGCGCTATCTATCTTCTTATTGCAGGCACCTACACACCGTTTCTGCTGGTGGGGCTCAACTCGCCGCTGTCGCGCGGCCTGATGATTGTTATCTGGAGCCTGGCGCTGCTGGGGATCCTGTTTAAGCTCACCATTGCGCACCGCTTTAAAGTGCTGTCGCTGGTCACCTATCTGACCATGGGCTGGCTGTCGCTGATTGTGGTGTATCAGCTTGCCAAGCAAACTGTCGGTAGGGGGCGTAACGCTTCTGGCCGTGGGCGGCGTGGTGTATTCGCTCGGCGTGATTTTCTACGTCTGCAAGCGCATCCCTTACAACCATGCCATCTGGCACGGCTTTGTGCTGGGCGGCAGCGTGTGCCACTTTTTGGCGATTTATTTGTACGTGGGGCAGGCTTTAAGTTAAAGCCGGTGGCGGTTTCCGCCCCGGCTTAGCGCGTTTACTCTTCCAGTGAATAGGGCAGCGGCTCGATGCTCAGCGTATTCGCATCGTCACGCACGCGGAACACGCTGTCCGCTTCCATGTCGTTGTTCATAACGGCCTGAACCAGAAGACGTCCATCATCCAGCTGTACGGCGGCTAACACGGTGCCGGTACGGCGCCAGTTTTCACCCATCTTCAGCTCAAGATCTTCCCCCGCTTCAGGTACCCGGCTGGCATGGCCCGCCAGTGTCCACAGCGCGCGTTTGTTTGCGCCGCGGAATTTTGCTCGTGCCACCATCTCCTGGCCGGTGTAACAGCCTTTTTTAAAGCTGATGCCGCCCAGCGCCTGCAGGTTCGTTGCCTGAGGAATAAACTGCGCGCTGTTTGGCGCGTCAATGACCGGCAGACCCGCTTCGATGTTCAGCGCCAGCCACTGCTGACTGTTGTTAAGCTGCGCTTCGCCGCGCAGCGCCTCGGTCACGCGTTCGGCGGTTGCAGCATCGGTAACTAACAGGAAACGCTCTGCCGGGTGTTCAAACCACAGGATAGAGGTGGCGCCTTCGCTGACGAGCTGCTTTTCCGCATCCGGCAGTATCGCTGAAGAGATTTTTCAGCGCCGCACGCGCCTGGAAACCGGCCACACCCAGCAGGACATGTTCGTCGTCCGGGGCGATAGTGACTTTGGAGAAGACCGCGTATTTTTTCAGCTCTTTGAGCTGGGCGTCACGCAGGCTGCGGCGCTCAATAAAGGCAAAACCGTCCTGACGGCGGAACAGACGCAGGTTGCTCCACATTTTGCCTTTTGGGTCGCAATGGGCGGCCAGCAGGTGCTGGTGTTCGGTCATCTGGCTGACGTCGGCGGTCACCTGGCCCTGCAGGTATTTTTCGGCGTCGGCACCGGTGAGCGTTGCCAGCGCCCAGTCATCAAGAGAAATAAGCGTCAGCGGCAGACGCGCAGAGGCGGCGGGCTGGCGAGGAGAAAATGGTGTAAAGGCCATAACGATATCCTGAATTGCTTAACGCTTTGATAATGCCTAATGGTAAAAGAGCCTGCAGGCAATGCAAGCGCTAATAAAGCAGGCCATTTGTGCCATTGTGCATGCGTTGCGAAGCATTACGCAGCGCAATGATATTTTTTGCAGTGGGTGCGATTAATTCTGGAAGCCTGCTCGGCGATCGCAATATTCCAGTAATGAAACGCTCAAAAACACGTTACACTAGCTGGTGTCCCCGTAGAGAAATAAAGAACACTGAATGGGGTACCGACTGTGCCAAACGTAATGCAGGAAACTGAACATGGATATTAACAACAAGGCCCGTATTCACTGGGCGTGCCGTCGCGGCATGCGTGAACTTGATATTTCCATCATGCCTTTCTTCGAATATGAGTATGACACGCTGAGCGATGATGATAAGCGTCTGTTTGTTCGCCTGCTTGAGTGTGACGATCCGGATTTATTCAACTGGCTGATGAACCACGGCAAACCCGCCGACACCGAGTTGCAACGGATGGTGCAATTAATTCAAACACGGAATCGGGAACGTGGTCCTGTGGCAATCTGATCTTCGCGTCTCGTGGCGCTCGCAGTGGATGTCTTTATTGCTCCACGGCCTGGTTGCGGCCTTTGTGTTACTGATGCCCTGGCCGCTGAGCTATACGCCGCTGTGGCTGCTGTTACTGTCGTTTGTCGTTTTTGACAGCGTACGCAGCCAGCGTCGCATTAATGCCCGTCAGGGAGAGATCAAACTACTGATGGATTCCCGCCTGCGCTGGCAGGGAAAAGAGTGGGATATTCTCGGTATGCCCTGGATGCTCAACTGCGGCATGATGTTACGGTTACGCAAGGTGGACGGCGGGCGTTGCCAGCATCTTTGGCTGGCGGCTGACAGTATGGATGCTGCCGAGTGGCGAGACCTGCGCCGGATGCTGTTGCAACAGAAACCGACGCAGGGGCTGCATTAACAAGGGATGTGGCTGCCTTTAAACCAGCCGTTCCGCCATCTCTGCCAGGATCTGCTCGCACCAGCTTTGCAGGCGCTCATCGCTGAGATCGTACTGGTTGGTTTCATCCAGCGCGAGGCCAACAAACAGCTGGCCGTCGGCAATAATCGGTTTTTTACTGGTGAACTCGTAACCTTCGGTTGGCCAGTAGCCGATGAACGACACGCCTTTCGGCGCCAGTTTGTCGTGCAGCATGCCGAGCGCGTCCAGGAACCATTCCCCGTAACCCAGCTGATCGCCCATGCCGTACAGGGCAATGATTTTGCCGTCGAGATTGAGGGCATCGAGCTGATCCCAGATGGCTTCCCAGTCTTCCTGTATCTCACCAAAATCCCAGGTCGGGATGCCGAGGATCAGCACATCGTACTGCTCCATCAGCGCGAGCGCGTCATCTTTCAGGTTATGCAACGTCACCAGTTCCGGGCCAATGATGTCGCGAATTTTCTCTGCCGCCATTTCGGTGTAGCAGGTGCTGGAACCATAGAACAGACCAATATTCATCGCGTAACTATCTCAATTCTTGCTTTGACTTTGCGCGTAGTGTACCAGAAACCGGTCACAATCAGGCATAATGAGCCTGACTGCAGAATCAAAGGGGCTGATGTGGAAAAGGATCTCGCACTCATCGAACAGTTTCTCGACGCGCTGTGGCTGGAAAACAATCTGGCCGAGAATACGCTCAGCGCCTACCGGCGCGATCTTGCACCATGCTGGTGGAGTGGCTGCCCCATCGTGGCAGTAGTCTGGCCCTGGCGAGCGCGCAAAGTGACGACCTGCAGGCGCTGCTGGGCGAACGTGTAGAAGGGGGCTACAAAGCCACCAGTTCCGCGCGTTTGCTCAGCGCCATGCGTCGGCTGTTCCAGCATCTCTACCGTGAGAAGATCCGCGAAGACGATCCCAGCGCGCTGCTGGCATCCCCTAAGCTTCCGCAGCGGCTGCCGAAAGATCTCAGCGAAGCACAAGTTGAGAGATTATTACAGTCACCGGCAGTTGACCTGCCGCTGGAGTTACGCGATAAAGCCATGCTTGAGGTATTGTATGCTACCGGCCTGCGCGTTTCGGAACTGGTTGGCCTGACGATGAGCGACATCAGCCTGCGTCAGGGCGTGGTGCGCGTCATCGGTAAAGGAAACAAGGAAAGGCTGGTTCCGCTGGGCGAAGAGGCGGTTTACTGGCTGGAAACGTATCTGGAGCACGGTCGCCCGTGGCTGCTCAACGGCGCGTCTATCGACGTTCTGTTTCCGAGCCAGCGCGCACAGCAGATGACGCGGCAAACGTTCTGGCATCGCATCAAGCATTACGCCACACTGGCCGGTATCGACAGTGAAAAGCTTTCGCCGCACGTATTGCGTCATGCCTTCGCGACGCATCTGCTCAACCACGGCGCGGATTTACGCGTGGTGCAGATGCTGCTGGGACATAGCGATCTTTCCACGACGCAAATTTACACCCATGTCGCGACGGAACGCCTGCGGCAGCTACACCAACAGCACCACCCTCGTGCGTGAGTGCCGACGAATTGTAACAGGATCAACTATGAAAAAGAGTTTCGCGCTGTTCACCCTGCTGGCAGCCTCCTTTACCGGTTTCGCCCATGCTGACGACGCCGCTATCAAACAGTCGCTGGCTAAGCTTGGCGTCACCGGCAGCGATATTCAGCCAGCACCGGTCGCCGGGATGAAAACGGTACTGACCAACAGCGGCGTGCTGTACGTCACCGAAGACGGCAAACACATTATTCAGGGGCCAATGTACGACGTGAGCGGCGCGCAGCCGGTGAACGTCACCAACCAGCTGCTGATGAAAAACCTGAACGCGCTCGAAAAAGAGATGATCGTCTATAAAGCGGCGCAGGAAAAACACGTCATTACCGTCTTCACCGACATCACCTGCGGCTACTGCCACAAGCTGCATGAAGAGATGAAAGATTACAACGCGCTGGGTATTACCGTGCGCTATCTGGCCTTCCCGCGCCCGGGCGTGCAGAGCCAGGCAGAAAAGCAGATGAAGGCCATCTGGTGTGCGAAAGACCGCAACAAAGCCTTTGATGACGCGATGAACGGCAAAGGCGTTAAGCCGGCCTCCTGCGATATTGATATTGCTAACCACTACGCGCTGGGCGTGCAGTTTGGCGTGAGCGGTACGCCAGCGATTGTCCTGAGCAACGGCTATGTCGTTCCGGGCTATCAGGGACCGAAAGAGATGAAAGAGTTCCTCGACGCGCACCAGAAACAGTTTGGTGGTAAATAATCCGCGTGAAAGCCCCGATAAAATTGCGCCGCCGCGAGGCGGTTGAACCGGTTGATTTGCCGGACGATCTCCCGCCGCTGCTGAAGCGCCTCTACGCCAGCCGCGGCGTGCGTAGCGCCGAGGATCTTGAGCGCAGCGTGAAAGGGATGCTGCCCTGGCAGCAACTGAACGGCATCGAAAAAGCCATTCCGAAATGCTCTACCACGCGCTGCGTGAGGGCACGCGGATTGTGGTGGTCGGGGATTTCGACGCCGACGGCGCAACCAGCACCGCGCTGAGCGTGCTCAGCCTGCGCGCGCTGGGCTGCGATAACGTCACGTATCTGGTGCCGAACCGTTTTGAAGACGGCTACGGCCTCAGCCCGGAAGTGGTCGATCAGGCCCACGCCCGCGGCGCGCAGATGATCATGACCGTCGATAACGGGATCTCCTCCCATGCGGGGGTCGATCATGCCCACGCGTTGGGGATCCCGGTGCTGGTTACCGATCACCACCTGCCCGGTGAAACGCTGCCTGATGCGGAAGCGATCATTAACCCCAACCTGCGCGACTGTGATTTTCCGTCGAAATCCCTGGCGGGCGTGGGCGTGGCGTTTTATCTGATGCTGGCGTTACGTACCCTTTTCTGCGCGACAAGGGCTGGTTCGAATCCCGCGGTATTGCCGTACCGAACCTGGCCGAATATCTCGATCTGGTGGCGCTGGGTACCGTCGCGGACGTGGTGCCGCTTGATACCAATAACCGTATTTTGACCTGGCAGGGCTTAAGCCGCATCCGGGCAGGCAAGTGCCGTCCGGGGATCAAGGCGCTGCTGGAAATCGCCAACCGCGACCCGCTCAAGCTGGCGGCAAGCGATTTGGGCTTTGCCCTCGGGCCGCGCCTGAACGCGGCCGGAAGGCTGGACGATATGTCCGTCGGCGTGGCGCTGCTGCTGTGCGACAACATCGGTGAAGCGCGCGTGCTGGCCAACGAGCTGGACGCGCTGAATCAGACGCGTAAAGAGATTGAGCAGGGGATGCAGGCCGAGGCGCTGACCCTGTGCGAAAAGCTTGAACGCAGCGGCGATACGCTGCCGGGCGGGCTGGCGATGTACCATCCCGAGTGGCATCAGGGCGTGGTCGGCATTCTGGCGTCGCGCATCAAAGAGCGCTTCCACCGCCCGGTGATCGCCTTCGCCCCCGCGGGCGACGGCACGCTGAAAGGCTCTGGCCGCTCGATTCAGGGCCTGCATATGCGCGACGCACTGGAGCGTCTCGATACGCTGTATCCGGGCCTGATGATCAAGTTCGGCGGCCATGCGATGGCGGCTGGCCTGTCGCTGGAAGAGGCGAAATTCGACGAGTTCCAGCGCCTGTTCGGCGAGCTGGTCACCGACTGGATTGACCCGGCCCTGCTACAGGGTGAAGTGGTGTCCGATGGCGAGCTTTCACCGCTTGAGATGACGATGGACGTGGCGCAAATGCTCCGCGATGCCGGTCCGTGGGGGCAGATGTTCCCGGAACCGCTGTTCGACGGGCGTTTCCGCCTGCTGCAGCAGCGTATCGTCGGCGAACGTCATCTGAAAGTGATGGTCGAGCCTGTGGGCGGTGGTCCGCTGCTGGACGGCATCGCCTTCAACGTTGACACCTCTATCTGGCCTGACAACGGCGTGCGCGAGGTTGAGCTGGCGTACAAACTGGATATAAACGAGTTTCGCGGTAACCGCACCCTTCAGATCATCATCGACAATATCTGGCCAATTTAGCGGCAGTAATCTCTATAAAAAAGGGCGTGGATTCGGTACAATCCCGCTCTTATCACCGCATTTTGACAAGTCCATAAAAGAAAACAGACCATGTTTGAAATTAATCCGGTAAAAAACCGTATTCAGGACCTCACGGAGCGCTCTGACGTTCTTAGGGGGTATCTTTGACTACGATGCCAAGAAAGAGCGTCTTGAAGAAGTAAACGCCGAGCTGGAACAGCCGGACGTCTGGAACGAACCTGAACGCGCACAGGCGCTGGGTAAAGAGCGTTCCTCTCTCGAAGCTATCGTAGATACGCTGGATCAAATGGCCCAGGGGCTGGAAGATGTTTCCGGTTTGCTGGAGCTGGCCGTCGAAGCCGACGACGAAGAAACCTTTAACGAAGCCGTGGCAGAACTCGACGTGCTGGAAGAGAAGCTGGCGCAGCTTGAATTCCGTCGCATGTTCTCCGGCGAATACGACAGCGCTGACTGCTATCTCGATATTCAGGCAGGTTCTGGCGGTACCGAAGCGCAGGACTGGGCCAGCATGCTGACGCGTATGTACCTGCGTTGGGCAGAAGCGCGCGGTTTCAAAACCGAAATTATCGAAGAGTCTGAAGGTGAAGTTGCGGGTCTGAAATCCGTCACCATCAAGATCATTGGCGATTACGCCTACGGCTGGCTGCGTACCGAAACCGGCGTTCACCGCCTGGTGCGTAAGAGCCCGTTCGACTCCGGCGGCCGTCGTCATACCTCCTTCAGCTCCGCGTTTGTTTACCCGGAAGTGGATGAAGATATCGATATCGAAATTAACCCGGCGGACCTGCGTATCGACGTTTATCGCGCATCCGGCGCGGGCGGCCAGCACGTTAACCGTACGGAATCGGCGGTGCGTATTACCCACATTCCAACCGGGCTGGTAACGCAGTGCCAGAACGACCGTTCCCAGCATAAGAACAAAGACCAGGCCATGAAGCAGATGAAAGCGAAGCTTTATGAGCTGGAGATGCAGAAGAAAAATGCTGAGAAACAGGCGATGGAAGACAACAAGTCCGACATCGGCTGGGGCAGCCAGATCCGTTCTTACGTCCTGGATGACTCCCGCATCAAAGATCTGCGTACCGGGGTTGAAACCCGCAACACGCAGGCGGTGCTGGACGGCAGCCTGGACCAATTTATCGAAGCAAGTTTGAAAGCAGGGTTATGAGGAACCAACATGTCTGAACAACAAGCACAGGGCGCTGACGCGGCAGTCGATCTTAACAACGAACTGAAAACCCGCCGCGAGAAGCTGGCGGCGCTGCGCGAGCAGGGCGTGCCGTTCCCGAACGATTTCCGTCGTGACCACACCTCAGACCAACTGCACGCTGACTTCGACGCCAAAGAGAACGAAGAGCTGGAAGCGCTGGACGTTGAAGTGGCCGTTGCCGGCCGCATGATGACCCGCCGTATCATGGGTAAAGCCTCCTTCGTGACCCTGCAGGACGTGGGCGGCCGTATTCAGCTGTACGTTGCGCGCGACGATCTGGCGGAAGGCATCTACAACGAGCAGTTCAAGAAGTGGGACCTGGGCGATATCCTCGGCGCGCGCGGTAAGCTGTTCAAAACCAAGACCGGCGAACTGTCTATCCACTGCACCGAGCTGCGTCTGCTGACCAAAGCCCTGCGCCCGCTGCCGGACAAATTCCACGGCCTGCAGGATCAGGAAGCGCGCTATCGTCAGCGTTACCTGGATCTCATCTCTAACGATGAATCCCGCAAGACCTTCAAAGTGCGCTCCCAGATCATGGCCGGTATCCGCCAGTTCATGGTGAACCGCGACTTTATGGAAGTGGAAACCCCGATGATGCAGGTGATCCCGGGCGGCGCGTCCGCGCGTCCGTTCATCACCCATCACAACGCGCTGGACCTGGACATGTACCTGCGTATCGCGCCGGAACTGTACCTGAAGCGTCTGGTGGTTGGCGGCTTTGAGCGCGTGTTCGAAATCAACCGTAACTTCCGTAACGAAGGCGTATCTCCGTTCGTCATAACCCAGAGTTCACCATGATGGAACTCTATATGGCGTATGCGGATTACAAAGATCTGATCGAGCTGACCGAATCCCTGTTCCGCACGCTGGCGCAGGATATTCTGGGCACCACCGAAGTACCTTACGGCGAAGAAGTCTTCGACTTCGGCAAGCCGTTCGAAAAACTGACCATGCGCGAAGCGATCAAGAAATACCGTCCGGAAACCAACATGGCGGATCTGGATAACTTCGACTCCGCGAAAGCGATCGCCGAAAGCATCGGTATCAAGGTTGAGAAGAGCTGGGGTCTGGGCCGTATCGTGACCGAGATCTTCGAAGAAGTGGCCGAAGCGCACCTGATTCAGCCGACCTTCATCACCGAATACCCGGCGGAAGTCTCTCCGCTGGCGCGCCGTAACGACGAGAACCCGGAAATCACCGACCGCTTCGAATTCTTCATCGGCGGCCGTGAAATCGGCAACGGCTTTAGCGAGCTGAACGATGCGGAAGATCAGGCGCAGCGCTTCGCGGATCAGGTTGACGCGAAGGAGGCAGGCGACGACGAAGCGATGTTCTTCGACGAAGACTACGTGACCGCGCTGGAGCACGGCCTGCCGCCGACGGCGGGTCTGGGCATTGGTATCGACCGTATGGTGATGCTGTTCACCAACAGCCACACCATCCGCGACGTGATCCTGTTCCCGGCGATGCGCCCGGTGAAGTAAGGCGCCCAGCGATAAAAAAAGCCCCGGCGTGAACAACGTCGGGGCTTTTTTATACCTGCAATGTGGCGGCAAAGCTTTCTGAGTTTTTCGCGGGCGGTCGTCGCTTCCATGACCATCCACGGGCTAAAGGCCCAGGGCGTCGCGTCCAGCGCGCGGAATAACGCGTCCAGCTCAACCCACTGATAGTCCATCACTTCATCTTCGTTTATCGTCACGTCATTGGTGATGCGGGCGGCGAATACCGGGCAAATTTCGTTTTCCACGATCCCGGACGGGTCGGTTTCCCGATAGCGAAATTCAGGGGCGACGGCGGTGATATCGGTCAGTTCTGCGCCCACTTCAAAGCGGCAGCGGCGGATTATCGCCTGTATCGTCTCTTCGCCGGACTGCGGGTGGCCGCACACGGAGTTGGTCCAGACGCCGGGCCAGGCTTTTTTGCTTAAGGCGCGTCGGGTGATCAGACATTCGCCTTTTGCGTTAAAAAGCCAGGAAGAGAACGCCAGATGCAGCGGGGTATGTAACGTGTGCGCGGCATACTTTTCCTGAGTGCCAATCACCATTCCCTGGTCGTTTACCAAAATAACGTGTTCTTGTTTACCCATAACGGCTCCCGAACGTAAAACGCCGGGTGGCGCTGGACTTAGCCAGTTTACAGGGAACACGATCTCTGCAAACCAGCCAGCCACAGCGCCACCGGGCAAACGCGATTATAACCAACTATCAGGCGAAAAGTTTTGCCCAGAGAGCGGAAAAGGGCATTACCAGTACCAGTCCGGGCAACATATTCGCCACCGGGAACGGCTTGATATTACAAATCCGCAGCCCCGTTGCGACCATGATTAGCCCTCCCGCGCAGGAGAAATCCCCCATCATGTCCGGAGTGATCATGTGCAGGATGTAAACCGCCAGCGTTGCCAGCGCAACCTGCACGGCAATCAGTGGTAAACCGATGGTCATGACTGAGAAGCCCAGCATGGTGGCGAAAATGGCGGCGGTAAACAAATCGAGTACCGTTTTGATATACAGGATGGAGGGATCGCCAGTCATGCCTTCATGCATCGCACCGAAGATACCGGTGCCGCTGGCGCAAAACAGCACCAGAATCGCGACAAATTTCTCCGTAAATTCATCGTGGCCCAGGCCCTGAACCGGTGGGAACACGCGGTTGATTAAGCCGCGTGTTGTGCCTGCCGCTCTACCGATCTGTTTTTCCAGAAAGAATGCTTCGCCAATGACTGCGCCCAGCACCATCGCCAGAACCACGGCAGGCATGAACTTCACTTTTATCACCAGGTTGATACCAAGACCGACCGAACAGAGACCAAAGGTCAGGGGCAGCGCCACTTTCACGCGCTCCGGAATACGTTTGCCAACGAGTGAACCCAGCAAACCGCCGACAATAACGGCAGCGCCATTCACATAAGGACCGATTAACATAATATTTCCTGCATGATTACGCGTTATGAGCCAGGTTGCCCTCGCCCCAACGCGGAAGGTTTTTCACATCAATACCAAACAGGTCTAACGCGCGGCTGACGCTGTGGGTAATGATTTCATCAGTGGTTTGCGGGCGCTGGTATAGCGCCGGAACCGGCGGGAAAATAATTCCGCCCATTTCTGTTACCGCCAACATGTTGCGAATATGTCCGAGGTTAAGTGGCGTTTCGCGCGCCAGCAGCACCAGACGGCGGCGCTCTTTAAGCACCACGTCGGCGGCCCGGGTTAGCAGGTTATCTGTCAGGCAGTTTGCGATGGATCCCAGCGAACGCATGGAACAGGGGGCAACGAGCATGCCTATTGTTTTAAACGATCCGCTGGAAATGGCTGCGCCAAGATTACCAATAGGGTGAACCACATCTGCCAGTGCCATCACCTCATCCAACTGATAGTCCGTTTCCAGCTCACAGGTTTTTTCCGCCCCTTTTGAGATAACCAGGTGGACTTCAGGAGCCTGCGCACGTAAAAGCTCAAGTGCCTTTACGCCATACTGAAAACCAGAAGCACCGCTAATGCCGACAATGATGCGTTGAGATGCCGCCACATTGTTCCCCTTACTCGAAATCTGGCAGGAAGCGTTTCACATCAACCTCTTTAAACTTCGAGCGTTCAAAATGGCTTTTCAGGTGGAATGGCACCGTACAGTCAAAGAGGGTTTTGCAGGACATTCCCTGCTGCAAAATGCTCGGGCTGTAAGCCGGGATCTGCGAGGGATCGAGCGGATGACAGCGAACCCCGGGAATCGTGACGGTATCGACATCACCCTGATATCGGGTTTGCATCGCCCACAGCACATCGTCGCTGTCGAAAATATCCACGTCTTCATCAACCAGAATCACGTGTTTCAGTTCCGGGAAGGCAGAGAATGCCAGCAGGGCTGCCTGGCGCTGACGGCCTTCATCCGCCGGGGAGAATTTTTTGAATTGCATCACCGCCAGAAGTTTACCGCCACCCGCAGAGTGAGCGAACACGTTGAGCAGCTTGCCCGGCATTGCACGGCCCACCATATCGAGGATACTGGCTTCCGTCGGGATGCCCGCCATATTGACGTGTTCTTCGCCTGGACCCACAGTGGTACGCCAGATCGGGTTGTAGCGATGGGTGACGGCTTTGACTTTGATTACCGGCAGTGCATCTTTGGCCTCGCCGGTATAGCCGGGAAATTCAGGCATCGCTTTACCGGTATTGGTGTTCTGATCTTCACGCAGACGTACGTTCGGCAGCAGTTCGCCTTCGATAACGATCTCCGCATGCGCAATGGCACGTTCGTTGATGGTTTTACACTGCACCATTTCTACAGCCTTGCCGCGCAGGGCACCGGCAACGCTCAGTTCGTCATAACCCAGCGGGGTGGTTGGCGGCTCAAAGCAGGCGGCGATTTCGATAGCAGGATCGACGCCAATACTGATCGAGATCGGCAGTGGTTTCCCGGCGGCTTCCGCTTTCATGCGGAATGCATTGATATGGCGACCCGGGGTTAACCACATCGACAGCTCGTCGCGGCTCTGTACGCAAAGGCGGTGAATGGTGATATCAGATTCGTGTGTTTCAGGATCGGAAGCGTAGCACAGACCCATTGTGATGTACGGGCCGGCATCCTCTTCGGTATTGGTTGGTGCTGGTAGCAGTTTGCGCAGGTCGAAGTTAGTGTCGCTGGCCAGATGAACCACCTGTTGGCAGACGGCATTGTCTTTGGTCAGTATTGGCGGAATAGGGTTCTGCACGGAATCTTTCAGCAGGTGGCCCAATTTTTCCGGCGCGCAGTTGAGGAAATGGCTGACGCGTTTACGCGAGCCGTTCAGGCCGATAGCCACGCTGATATCCTGGAAGCCCTTCACTTTGTTGAACATCATCACCGGGCCGTTTTTACGTGTTGGGCGCTGGCAGGTGCCGCCCGCGCCAACGTAACGGTAAACACCGGAAAGTTCGGCGTGTGGATCAACTTCAGTATCGGTTTCGACATATTCGCCGGGCAGTGTTTTTAATAATTCAATCGCCGAGCGTAAATCTGTAACGCCGCTGGTATTTTTATTTTCGCTATTTGACATAGTCTGTTCCATCGGAAAAAGGGTTTACTGTCGGTGGCTACCTTATTTTTCCAGGGAACATTAAACAAATACCGTTTTCCTGACTCAGACCAGATCAAAAAAGTACTATTTATAAAATTGTTAAATTTAGGTTTCTAATTTGATTAAAAAACCAGACTTTTCCTTTGCTGCGCTAAGTGTGATACTGAGCGCCGGGGGATCGTGGAGTAGATCTGTATGGATTTGAAAAGGTTGCGCTATTTTTGCCGCGTTATAGAGCAGGGATCCGTAAGCCAGGCCGCGAAAGTGCTGAATATGGCGCAGCCGCCATTGAGTAAACGGATCCAGGAACTGGAAGAAGAGCTACAGGTTTCACTGTTTACCCGCCAGGGAAATCGTATTGAGCCAACCGATGCCGGATATTTTCTTTATCGTAAAGCATGCGAAATATTACGTCAGGTTGAAGACACCGCCCGCGAAACGATCGCTATTGCTAATAAAGAAAAATTCAAGTTAAGAATCGGCTTAACCCATCTTTTTCAATCGTATTTCAAGCCATTGTTGCTGGAGCTTTATAAGCGTCATCCCGATGCGGAGATTAATATTTCGGTAACGGATTCCAGCCATCTGGAAACCATGCTTAACGAAGGTGCGATCGATCTGGCGTTGATCCAGCGCCCCTACCGCAGTGAAGGCTTTGATTATGTCTCCTTCGATCCGGTACGGCTGGTTGCGGTGATCAGCAAACAGTGTTTCCCTGAAATGCCAGCGAGCCCATTTGATTACCAGGCGCTGGCGGCATTTCCGCTGGTGCTGCTGCACCGGGCAAAAGATGCCGGAACGTATGAGATGTTAATCGACCTGTTCCGTAAAGCGGGTGGGAATCCGCGGGTGATCATGCATATCACCCAGCCTGGTGTGATTCTGGAATGGCTGGAGTCTGGTCTCGCTGCGGCAACGCTGCTGCCGTCATCAGAGGTGGATGCAGCTAAATTAATGAACTGCCACGTAGTGGATGTTTTTCCGTCGCCGCAGGTATTTTACCCGGCTCTGGTGAAGATGCCGGCGATGCCGTATCTGCCGGAAATGATGGAAATCATTGCTCAGGGCTACCCGATGCCGCGCCATTCATCGTGAAAGTATTGGCATCCGGATTGTGGCTGTTATCATAGGTCGCCATTTATTTTAATCGAGGATCTGTTTTGCGCGCAGGACGCCTGATGAGTAACCCGTTCCGCATTGCCTTTTGCCTGGCGTTCGCTTTATTGCTGGCAGGTTGCGCCGGGAAATCCTCTTCCGGAGGCAATTATTCCGGCTCCACCTATACGGTTAAGCGGGGCGATACGCTGTACCGTATTTCACGCATTACCGGAACCAGCGTGAAAGATCTCGCCAGCATGAACGGGATCTCCCCGCCATATACCATCGAAGTGGGGCAGCGGTTGAAGGTTAATGGCTCTAAAACCAGCGCATCCTCGGGTAAAACCAGCACGAAAACCGCTAAAGTCACGCCTTCCTCCGCCGTGCCGCAATCCTCATGGCCGCCGGTAGGGCAACGCTGCTGGCGATGGCCGACCAGCGGGAAAGTGATTATGGGTTACTCCACGTCCGACGGCGGGAATAAGGGGATTGATATTGCAGGTTCGCGCGGGCAAGCCATCTATGCTGCTGGTGCAGGGAAGGTGGTATACGTTGGTAGCCAGCTTCGTGGCTACGGTAATCTGATCATGATTAAGCACAGCGAAGATTACATTACGGCCTACGCGCACAACGATACGATGCTGGTGAATAACGGACAGAACGTGAAAGCGGGGCAGAAGATCGCCACCATGGGCAGCAGTGATGCGGATTCTGTTCGCTTGCACTTCCAACTGCGCTACCGGGCAACGGCGATTGATCCGCTGCGTTATTTACCGCCGCAGGGCAGCCCACCTAAATGTTAAAAATGCGCCGAACAGACGATAAATTAACCTGTTAGCGCAGGCGTATCTTGCCAGACGGTGCGTAAAGACTATAATGCGTTACGCACTTCGACGCGGGCGTAGTTCAATGGTAGAACGAGAGCTTCCCAAGCTCTATACGAGGGTTCGATTCCCTTCGCCCGCTCCAGATCTCTCCCCTTGTGGAGAAGCCTTAAAAGCCTTCTCTATCAGCAACTTAAATAGTTACCTATTTTAGTCGCCTATGGGTTCTACCATTGTGATCCGCCCTTGGTAACTGTCACGCTAAGTTACATGGTGAGATGACAGTATAACTCAGCGTTGGCGGCAGTTGCATCCTCACACCGCGATAGCACAACGTGAAGAAAAAGCCCATCCAGGCATAGTTATGTCATCGACAGATTGATCATACGCATTTCAAGCCCGATGTGCGGCTCTCAGAGCTACGTAAACAGGTTTATGGTGATAACGTACCTACAAACGACATGTAGGCTCTATCAGCGTTTTAGCCACGCTCCCGCAAGGGTACACGGTTATCCTGATAAGGTGTGATCCCTCTGACAGTCTGATGAAGTCGCTACGCTCCGCTTGTTGTTGTATCACCAACGGGGCTTTATGGCTTCTATTGTCTAAAATTAGGGAAAAGGGGAAAGGCAGGATCTCTCCAGCCTTTGGCGGTCATCTCACTTTCTTGAAGATAAACAGGATCAGAGGGACGCAGACAGCGAAACCAATGATAGAGGCTAAAGCCGAATCAGAGTGATTTTGCGATAGCTCCTTAACAAACCAAGTGCATTGAGAAGGGGTAAATTCTCCTCCTTGGCTCATTGTCTCTGAAAAGTTAAGAGCGAAGACCAGATCGAAATAAAGCACGATAACGTAATACGCTACGCAGATCAGCGCGATACTCACCCACCTGATCCAGAACTTCTTATTCATCATCGTAAGTGCTTCCCAATGAACCGCCTACTGTACCGCCTGAGTATGGGGATGTTGAGCCAGCAACAGCAGCGGAATCGGCAGCAGCTTGTTGAATTTTTGCACTCCCTCCCATTGGTTGAGGGCTTTTGTTCTCGGTGTTAGGGTACTGCTGTTTGAATGTATTAGTCATTTCGACAACGAGCATTGAGGAGAAGTCTGCACTCTTTGATTCAAGATAACTTTGCAGTGATACCGGAATAGTGAAATCTTCTTCTATGTCGATTGGTAGCTGTGTTGTCGTGGATGTGTAACCGTGATCGAATAACTTTGAGCCAGCAAACTTGATCCCCTCAACTGAGTGGGTGGTACAGTTGCTACCAGTCACATCATACTTATCAATCGTGCGGCCTCTTCGCTTTGTACCGTCTTGCATGTTTGGCGTTTGAATTGGTGCTACACCGCCATTCCAAAGGTTTTCGAAGAAGTTACGGGTTATTTTAGGATCTGCATCATCAATGCGGAAAGCGCGAGCACCCATTTCATAAAGTTCGTATCGGTAATACTTACGCGCATCTTCATCTTGGAAAAAGTCTAAAATCCCATCCCCAGTGAAGGTACTTTTATCAGTGCGTCCATAGCGTCCATAGGTGTAGAGATAGATGCTGTTATTCTCATGCACTGAAACGAAAGCATGACCTGCACTTGTTGTTTCAGTCCAGAGGTAAACGCCGTTCAATAGCTGGTTATCTTCTGGCTTGCAGGTATCAGCAAAGGTGTTTTGCTTCTTCGCTGCCTGTGCATGTTGCACTGGCTCTACAGGCGCTGTCGCCCAAGAAGGGGTATTCACCTCAACGGTGCCAGGCGCGATAAGAAAATTAGTACCCTGTGGACAACCGCAGTGGATTTCTGCACCGTCCACGGCGACTGCGGCGCTATTTGAGCAGCGAGGATCACCGCTCACTATCACCCCCACTTTCCCGCATTTCGGGCAAGGGGTGGTCTTATCGCCGATATAGAGTTTCCACTTGCCCATGACAGACATACCGGGGCGGGCGGCAATACATTGTGCGCCTGTAGATGTTTTATCTCCATGTAGACCAACGTTCTTACCGTGAACTGTGCAGCCTCTGTTAACCGATGCCATAGTGACCGCCTTATTTCAGAAAGTTTTCTGGCAACGATTCCCCTGCTCGGACTACTCTTCTTCCGGCATTCTGTGGGCTACTGATAATTTCGTCGCCGTTGTCGAGTAAGCTACCGACAAGAGCGGCGGAGTCACCAGAGGTATTGCCTACTCCAGTGCTGATTTTCGCGGTGGTTCCATCTGGATAACGAACTTCATCACCCACAAGAGATACATTTAGGCGTGTTCCGTCTTCAATTTCGATCTGCTGCCCGTTGTATTCACTGATAACCGTTCCCCCGTTGCGGGTTAAGCTACCCTCTGTAGCAATCAGATAAGCGGCTGTAACTGGGTGAGCGAGGTTGTAGGCGTTTCTTTCAGCGATCAGATTACGGGCTTCTTCGTTCATTTCCGCGAGCTGTTCAGCTGTGAATGGTGACTGGTCAAATGCTGCCAGCATTTCGGCAGTGAGTTCATTGGTGTATTGCTTCATAAGTCCCTCTACTTGCTATGGAAATAATTTCAGTGGCTATTTTACAAGCAATGACCACATGAGCAACAAGCATTAGACTTAAGCAAAATTATGTTTCGTAACAACCAGTAAAGGGGGTTACTCCTCCTCAAAGGTCATTGTGTAGCGGCATTGCTGCGACGGTCTGATCGTCACTATCTCCGTATAATTGGCGTTGCTGTATACGCAAATCTTCGCGTTGCCTGTCTCCTCTTCATCACTGAGAATCAGGGTTATCTGTCCGGCATTCGCCAGGGCTGGTAATAGCGCCACTATCAGCACAATCAAGTGTTTCATATCGATCACCATTCTAAAGAAAACTCCTCTGTTAAATCGTCCTGCACGTCCTGACCGTACCCGATGTAATACATGGTTGAGCGCGGATCTGTCTGTCCCAGGAAATGGGCGATAGTTTCAATAGCCACTCCATTTTCGAATAGGATTCGCCCCCCGACTTTTTCGCGGCGTATGGCAGCCCACGTTAGAGAATCCGGCTCTACGTCCCATCTTCCCAAATTCAGTGAATACCGTGTTACGGGTTACGGGTTACGGGTTACGGCGTTGCCTTTGCATCTGGTCAGGCTCAAACGGCTGATAACTCTCTATCGTGCGACGTGCTTCGAGGTTATGACCGTGAAAAGGGTTGCGGTCTGGTATGCCATCGTAGCGGCGCTTTGCAAACTCGTAGAGACTCCCTAAACACGTTAGCCAGTTTTGACGAGATTGATCGGCGGCGCCTTTCTCCTTTTGCGTATCGAGGAACTCAGTCACCAGGCGGCGACCTATCCTTTCTAAGGCAATGTCCGGTTGATTGGCGCTCTCAAGAAATAGCTCAACGGCTCGCGCCGATTTGCTCAAGGTGGAATAAGAGCGGCGGTCTCTATAGCTTTCGGCGTATTCGTCCCGTAAGAGGCACAGAGTGGGAATAGAACAGGATCGCGCTACATGCTGAGGGCGGCCCTTGTTCTTTTTCCCTTCCGTGTGCAAGTCGGCTATTGACTGCTGCAACCACTGATCGGGGTTGCTCGGATTGTACTTCCGCTTAAGCTCTTCCCATTCTAATAACAGGTGGTTTCTAAACCGTCGAGCCTCATTGAAATCGCGGGTTGAAGTGGTTTTGCGCCACATCCGGCACGGATATAAAAATCTGAGGTACTTCGGGACGAAGATCTGAAACATCCAGATTCCATCTTTTCGCTTGCAAAGGTAAGCCTGGCCCTTGATTGACACGATAATGATCCTCTATTATCACGTAATCAGTTACCTATGCTGATCGCAATATCGTTATCTGTCAGTAGGTTACAGAAGTGGAATGGATTTTTGTTCGATTCCCTTCGCCCGCTCCAAGTTACTGATAAATAAACATATTTTTATTTGTCAGCTAGTTACTTAGCCCCGCTAATGCAGGTACAGCCGTAAAAACGTCACATCCGTTGTTGTTTATAAATATTGGGCTGGTAAATTTCTGAAGCGGCGATGCTTCTTCGCCCGCTCCATATTCCTCTGTTAGCCTGTTATCCCTGCTTCGTTGTCCGATGCTCTATATGCGCGCGTAATAGCGTTTCCATACTCTCATCGTCCGCAGGTATATCCAGTCGGGTATGATCGATACTCATAGTGTGATTCTTATACGGCACGAGAATTTTATTATTATGCAATAAAATTTTTGCAATGAACTCAATACGACCTGTCGGAAATGCAGGTTCTGCTTTAATGATCGCGCCACAGGCAATTGTGCCATCAGGCTGGATAAATAAAATGGAATGAAATGTGTCGAAAATCTCTGATTTCCAGTCTGGCGCCGAAAATTGATTGTAATCGATCCCTTTATTTTCATCCTTATTAAAGGTGGTGACATAAAACGGGATAAAGTCATTCATAGTCAAACACAGTGCCATTAATTGCTCGTTACCCGCATTCTGGATAGTGTTTGTCAGCAGACTGAGAACATATTCTATTTGCGTATAGTCTAAGACCAGTAACAGATTTTCACCATTCTGTAATAAAAATAAGAAATTAATTCTGTCCTGCCGCTGCTTGAGCACAAAATTCGTTACGCAACGTTCAGCACTGGTGCTTTGTACCTCATCGAGAAAAATTGCCGGAACATGGGTGCTCAATGTTTGTGAGTGAGCGTTCACCTGCTCACGAATCTGGTCTGGCGATTGTTGGTAGAGCCGATGCAAAGAGCGGTAACAGCTAAACAGAGCAAACATCACCTCCTGCAACTGATTAGGTGGCAGTAAAAGTAACTGCTCGCTATCGGTAGAATCAATCACTTTCAGCGCAATTACAGGTACACCATCTGCCGAGTTGATAACTCCCGTGTTTATTCCCTTTAACATATTCATTTATCATTCTCCTTTATAGCGATGATATTTTGGAAAGATCAATAACCCTGTCTGCACAGGCAATAGTAGACGGACGGTGAGCCACAATAATGCGCGTAATATTTAATGACTCAATCGCGTTGTTAATCATTCTTTCATTATTTGCATCAAGGTGGCTGGTGGCCTCATCCATAAATAAAATATTAGGTTTCTGATAAAGTGCACGAGCGATCAATAAACGTTGTTTCTGACCACCAGAGATGCCACTGCCTAATTCACCGATAATCGTCTCGTAACCCATTGGCATGCGCATGATCTCTTCATGGATATTGCACTTTATGGCACATTCAATAATCAGTTGCCGATCGGCATTATATTCAAAGCCGGAAATATTATCGGCAATAGAACCTGAAAAAAGGCGATCTTCCTGCAATACACAGGCAGTACAAGCGCGGTAATTATTTACACCGATTTTTTTGACGTCAAAATCACCGACGAAAATATCTCCCTGATCGGGTGTAAGCAGGCCGGACATCACTTTCAGCAGAGTGGTTTTACCAATTCCGGAGGCACCCGTTAATGCCACGGATTCGCCTGCGGCGACGGTAATATTCACATTGGAAAACACCGGCCTGGTCAGTTTGTCATATTGATACGACAAATTCTGCACCTGCAGCGGGACGCCAGCGCTGTCCTCGAAAACTTTCCGCGGCGGTGATTCCGCTTCCGGTTTGCTGAAGATAATTTCTGAAATACGCTCGTTATGCAGCGACAGCATCTTGAACTGCATTGCCAGGTCAATAAGCGACGAGGCGCGCTGGGCAAACTGGCCACGATAGGCGTTAAACGCCATAAACATACCGATGGTCATGGTGTTATCCATTACCATCAATGCGCCAAGCCACAGAATGACTACCTGATCGACAGAGTTGATAAAAGTATTGATACCGCCGAATAACATATCAAAGCGCGTCTGCCTCAGGCTGGCGTTGCTGACGTCGATATTGGTATTAAGCCAGTGCTGAGAGCGGCGGTTTTTAAGGTTCAGCGATTTTATAGTCGCAATACCGTACAGCGTCTCCATAAAATGGGAACCCGAACGCGCGCGTTTAACGATCAGCTCTTCGCTGATCGTACGGTAAAATTTGTAAGTGATAATACGCATTGCCGCGTAACACACGGTAAAGCCGAGCACGACCCAGACCAACCAGCCACCGTACAGACTCATCATAATCAGCACGCCCACGGTCATAATGGAGTCGATTGTTCCCATCACAATGTTATTTGTGAAGGTGGCGCGGATGGTATCCAGAGAAGAAAATCGTGACTGGATATCGCCCAGATTGCGCTTTTCAAAAAAGGCGAGCGGCAAACTCAACAGATGATCAAAAAAGCTGGTCTTCCACTGTATATCGGTTAGCGTATTCAGCTTCAGAGATACCCATGCCCTTATCATGCTGACTGCGGTCTTGAATAGGGTAAAAAACAGCAGCCCGGCGCAGATCACCAGCAGCAGGTTGTTGTCATGGGCGGTGATAACGTGGTCGGTGACCAGCTGCGTGCCCATTGGCATGAGAAGGTTGACCGCCTCAATGACAATGGAAAGCATAAAGATTTTACTCAGCGCCGATTTCAGGCCAACAATATTGCGCATTAAATCCAGTAAGTTGAGCCGCGAGCGCTGTTTTTCCTGTGTAAAATGGCTGTCGGGCCACGCTTCGAGGGCGATGCCGCTGAAATTCTCAGACATCTCTTTCTGATGAATAACGCGCCGACTCATTGCCGGGTCGTTAATCACGAAACGTTTGCCTTTTATCGCGACCAGTACCACAAAGTGATTCAATGACCAGTGCAGGACACAAGGAAGGCGTAGCTCTTTTATTTCATCCATGTCGAGTGAGAGGGCGCGTGTTTTCAACCCTGTCGTCTGCGCAACCTGGTTAAGATCGGTTAACGTTGCCCCTTGCGCGGGCGAACCATAGCGATTGCGAAAATTAAAGAGATCGATGTTTTTACCGTAGTAACCGCAGATCATGGATAAACAAGCATTGCCGCACTCTGCCGCTTCAGACTGAATAATAACGGGTACTTTATTTCTAATGGAGAAATTGATTCTTTTAAATATAGTATCAATAATGGCTTTATTCATTTTTTGGCCCTGTCAAACTCTGTGCAACTTTATACGCGGGCGAGAACAGCCACTGATAAAGTGGTCTTTCTTCCATGAAGACAATACTTTTGGCTTTCAGGCCATTTGATAATGCTAGTTTTTTATTTTTATAAATAAATTCATTTTCTTTGATATCTATTATTGCTTTGTAAAGTGTAAGCTGTGAATTGGTGTTGGTCTGGCCTGCGCTATATTCAGACAGTTCTCGCCGTGTTGCCGGTATGGATGATATTGATTTTATCTTTCCAGAGAACTGTCCAAATTTATCTGAAGGGAATGCATCATAGCGGATATTCACAGTGTCGCCGATTTTCACATAAGGCAGGCTGTTATCGGGAAGCCATAATAATAAGTAGTACTTAATATCTGTTAATTGTTTGATCTGGGCCAGACTGCTTCCTGCATCAACCATTTGGCCAGGAGTAACAGCAATGGACTCCACTCTGCCAGCAATGGTCGATTTTACCAGAATTTTTCCATTAGCATTCGTTTCAATAAGCTGAGACTGGAAATCGCTCAACTGGTTATATTGTGATGCAATCTGGTTATCCAGTTCTGCAGATTTAACCGTAATATCACTGCGCGACTGGGTGAGTTGTAGTTCAAGCTGCATTTTCTGCGTCGATAATGACTGAAAGGCATTCTGCTGCTGCACATAAAGTGAATGCTGGTTATTGTACTGATCTTTGTTAATGAGCCCTTTCTTCAGGTACTGATTATAGTTCTGAAGCGCGCCCTCCATTTTCGTTAAACCCTGCTTCGCCGTAGTTAGCAGCCTATCAGTTTCCGCAAGTGAACGCTCATAACGCTGGATTTGCCGTTTTGTTGTAGCGATAAAATCATCTTTGTTCACTTTCAGTTTATTGATGATTTCTTCGGCATTGGCAATTTTAGCCTTTATCATCGAAATATTCGTATCGGATACATTACCCGCATTGGTGCTTTTAGATACATCCAGTTCAAAAAGCATATCGCCTTTTTTAACCGTATCACCAACCTGAATAAATTGTTGAGATATAAAACCCATCTGAGGTGATGAAATATTTAATGGATGGGGGAGGGTAATCACTTCACCTACAACATCGATGCGTTGTGTGAATTTAAAGAAGCAAAGCATGACGATAAGAATTGCCATAAAAGCGATGCAGCACGCTGAAATAATAAAAGGTGATACGCCTTTAAATAAAATGACCTTGCCTTTCCAGTAACTTCGTTGGTGATCGACGGCTTCTTGTCTGAATAATTTCTGGCCCATTGGCATATTACCTGGAGGTTAAAAAAGGCCCGAACATGTCGGGCCTGGATTCAGGATTAAAACTTAATCACGGAACAAAAGTACCGCTGAAAAGACCATCCAGGAATTTTTTAGAATATTCCCAGGTTTTGTCGAAACCTACAATCGTTGCGCCAACTGCACATGAAATGCTACCGATAATACCTGCGCCAATCATACCAACACCCTGTCCGATTGAACCAATACCCAGCAGACCGCCGCCGTCACCACCATGTTTACCACCAATGGCGGCACCACCAGCAAAACCCATAGCTGCGCCCATAGCTGCGCTTGCAATGGCTTCAACAGTGTTACTAAAAATAGAAGTCCAGTTATTCCAGGAATAAGCCCCAGACACATTATTCATGTCTTGAACAGATAATGTTTTCATAGTTTACCTTAAGTGTGTTTTCAGATAATTGTAGTATTGCAAATTTTTCAACTGACAAAATTCAGCGTTCGGTAATGAGTCCCGTGCTGATAGTCGTTATTTTCAGGATGTCATATCTTAAAAACAACTTAAATTTTGTGAAATCCAGCCATTTAATATTTAATGAAGTCTCTGAAAATACTTGTTGTTAAATAACATGTGTGTTGTTTAAGACTTTAAAAAAGAGGCTAACGCTCGTTAATTGTAATAGTCATCCCTGCATTAGCCTGGCCTGGTGTAATCATGGATGAGATTTTTTTGTACCTTGCAGCGAGTGAGATATAAATTTCTGTTTCATTGTTCAAGTGATATTTAGTTTCTTTTGCAAATTTTAATGGTACGTGGCTATAGGCATCAACAATCTCTACTGCAACACCTGTCGCCGGATTGGCAACGTTTGAATCGATGTTTAATAGACCATCACCGCTGCTGCCATGGAGCGCATCAAACTGGACATATGCAGGAACAGAATCCGCCTGGCAGGTGAGTGTTAATGTAAAAGGAACATCTTTAGATGTTGGATTTATATCACGCAAATTAAGTTTTCCCAGGTTAATCGTGCGATTATAGCTGCCATCAATAGTGCAACTTTTAAATTTTAATGTTGAACTGTAGGCAGAAACTGTCATAACAGTTACCCCGTCCATCGAATATGTTGCTACAGGACCATTGGGCATACTTCCGGAGCCAATCTTACCAACTTTAATAAAGTCAATGCGCGTGTAACTGTTACTTGTCCAGTCTGAGGTTTGTGGTGCTGTAGGCCAGGCTTTATTGGGAACAACTCTGTTAGGTTGGTAGAGATCGCTGATCTGAATACCAAGCCCCTCTACACCCGTCGAATAAATATTCCCTCTTGTATTGCTACCAATAATCGTCGAGTATGCCGGGCCCATTGATGAAATATAGGGGCGTTGTGCAGTGGAATTGCAACTCCATTTCCTTCCCGAAGTATCTATATTGCGGGTCCATAATATTTCCCCTATGGGGGCATTCGGATCAATGGCAATTAAGGGACTATTCAGACGGTACTCGAGCTTATTGCCTTCCACTCCCATGCCAGAAGCTATGGCTCTACATCCAACAGCCCAGGACGAAGCAGAATGGAATAGTGATAACATCACTACGGATGTGATAAAAATATATCTCTTCATATATTAACTTTCCTGAAATACTTACTGGCAGATAGCCTCAACTTGCTGGATGCCAGTTGGTGGCGTAGGGGTGTCACGGAAATCGTAAGAAGCTTTGCACTGTTTATTGGCTTCATTGCCCCATTTTGCGAGAAGAGAACCTTGTTCGCTCAGACCAGTTAAATAGACTTGCCCATCTTCACCCACGAAGTTGGACTCGTTATTTTCTGCGTCCTGTAGCGTTACTGTCGCACCGAAGGGGAGAATTTTTCCTGAACGGTCCAGTAATCTGATGAATCCTTTTATCCCCACTTTGCCGGCAAAACTTGAACGCACAACCGCCCCGCGCGTCGGTACAACCGTTGCAGTGTTGCTGTTCAGTTCCATGTTATCGGGAAGCGTCTCGCTGTTAAGTACAATATCGTTCAGGCGATACGGGGTAACATACGGCACCACGGTATAACCCCGGAAATCTGTCTTCACGCCGGTATGATTTGACACACTGGTTCCCGCTGCTCCCGGTGCTTCAACCAGAGACACGCTTTCCCCAAGCGACTGACTTAACGTCAGGCCGCGTTCATGGACAACCATTCCCCCTGAAGCGCCATAGCTGAAGCGGCGTGACTGCTGGCTGTAACCATAAGAGGAAACCAGTTCGCCATACGTTCCCTGCCAGGAGAGATCGAGGTTGCCGCTGGCATTCGATTTATTCCCATAGCCCTGCTGGATGCTCCAGTTGAGGTTATTCTCTTCAAGCGCGGTACCGGCCAGACCAGCCATAAACGAGGCCTCACCAGGCCTGGCGATATTCATGTTATTAAAGGCATAGAGACTATGATTTGTGTGCAGCCACTGATCGAAAGGAAGACTAACCGTCAGGCTAATTATCTGATCATTGTACGTTTTCTCGAAATGCCCTCTGTTCTGTATGGATCGCACGTAGCTATAGTTCAGGCTGTAGCTAATGTTGTTCCAGCTATTGCTGTAGCTGGTACTGATCGATCTGTTTTGCCGGTTATTATCCCAGTAATCTTCAACGACCCCGCCTACGGAAACGTAGCCAAGGCGATCGCCAATGTTCTGGTTGATATTCATTTCGGTGCGGTTTCTGACACGATACATCTGATATCTGCGGTGATCATCGCGGTACGTATTCAGCACATCAGCGAGCGTATAGAAACCAGAGGTTGAGTATCGATAACCCGCAATAGCGAAATTAGTACCTGTCTGGGTAACATTTTTGCTATAGCGAATACGCCAGGATTGGCCATCACTTTTATCGGTATCCTGTTTTTTTGACCACGCCTGCGTCACGTCAACTGATACTGCGCCAATTTTTCCCATATTTTTCCCAATACCGGTAGCCAGAGCCTGATATTTCGACGCAGCCTGAATCCCGCCGTAGAGGGTGGCATTAAACGGTAGACCATAGCTGGCGTTGGCCTGTGTAAAGGGCGTTTTAGCAATACTGTTGTCGTAGGTGCGATAAACACCAGAGGTCAGGCTGTACTTGAGACTGCCTTCCCGGCGCATGATGGGTAGCGAGGCGTAAGGCACCGTGAAGATTTGCTGACTACCATCGGACTCCTGGACGGTAACTTGTAAATCGCCATTAGAGTTCGTTTGGTACAAATCATCAATTTCAAATGCACCAGGAGAAACATAAGTTTCATAAATCTGGTAACCGTTTTGTCGAATAACAATTTTGGCATTACTTTTAGCAATACCCCGGATGATTGGAGCATAGCCAGTAACGTTTTCGGGAGACATTGTCTCGTCTGTTGCCAGTTGCATACCCGTAAAACCAACGCTGTCGAAAATATCCCCGGGTGACGTACTCTGTCCTAAAACGAGAGAGCTACGTAACGGAATAATATCGCGCTGCGCGTAGGTATAAATGTTATCCCACGAATCATTATTTCGATAATTATCGGTTGTTCTTGACCAGGTAGAATAATGACGTAAACGCCATGCTCCAATATTCAGACCTGGCCGCAGGTTCAGATGGTAACTATCCTGTCTGGCAGAGGTTTGCCTGGAACTTGTCTGGCTGGCCAGAAATTTATAATTTAGCAGAAATGCCGGAATCCCCTGATCAAATTGTTCAGGAGGAACAATATTCAGGTTTTTACGGACTAATGCGGCTTGAGGTATGCTTAAATTAAGACGTTGGTGTTCCGTATCATACTGTGCCGTAGCTTCTGGAATAAGTGAAAGAATATCACAACGCTGAGGGTCTTTTGCCAGCCATGCATTCTGCTTGATGTAATTTTCATTTAAACCTAATGAAATCAATTTTTGCAGATTAAGGCAAGGAGACAGCTCAATAGCATCGCTTGTTTCATCTTTCTGGGCCCTGAATTCAACGTCACTTGTTTCAATTGCTTTACCATTTAACCAAATGTCAACACGGTAGGTACCAGGGATCTGGCGCAATCCCATGTCAAAATAAGAGAGGTCGCCGACTTCATTTTGCTGATCGCTATTTTTTAAAAATTCAGGGTTGAAGAAGCTTTTGGCTGCGACACAATCTGAAAAAAAAAATGACACAAGAGTAACGCGAATCAACAGGCTTAACCCCGTCTTATAATTGGCGCTGAAAGACTCATCTTTCATTTTTATAACCTCATGTATTACTATAAGTTTTTCCTGTGGAGAGGGCCAGCCGAACCATAATCATTTATGATTTTCCAGCTAATTTGATTACCATTGATGGCACCAATATCAAACCAGGTATCTGTAAAAGGGGCTGCATAGTTTTTATCTTTCAGCTCAATGTCTTTATCATTGATTTTGATAAACATGAAATTCTGATAATACGGACCAGGATTTGTGACTTTTAATTTATTACCCGTTCTGCTCCAGATTAATTCCTCAGTTCGGTTCTCTGGTGTTTCTTTTTTCAAAGCTGTAGGGCGATAAATAAGTTTTAAACGATTGCGGATTGCAATCTGCAACGTGTTGCTGTCCGGCATGCCGCCTGGAATAGATTTTGCGTTAAGGAAAAAGAGCGATTCCCGGTCGACTGGGAGTTCTTTTACCAGTTTAAAAATACGTAACGCATTTTTTTTATCACCGTCAAGGCGAAATAATGGCGGAGTTACTAAAAAATCACCGGTTTTCACTCCATCCTGATTTTCAACCCAGGATTGAATGAGATAAGGCACTGACCCTTTATTTTCGATGTCGATGGAGACTTCTTTTTTCCCTTCTTCATAAATGATGCGCGTACCGCCAAGCACCACGCCAGCCTGTGCCGAAGCGCAGCAAAAAATAAGGGAAAGTGCATATGCAGATATTTTGAGCATGGTTAACATCTTTTAAAAAAGAGGCCTGTTCCCTCACGAGAACAGGCCAAAGGTGATTAGTAGTTAACGGTAAAGGTCGCAACAGAGTTAGCCGGACCGGTGGTTACCGTATTTTGAGTCTGGATGTATTTGGCGTAGAACGGCAGGGAGTTGGTGCTGCCTGCGCCAGTGTTGGTAATGGTGTACGGTGCGGAAGCTTTAGCCAGCTGGATAACATTACGATCTTTATCGTACAACTGGATGCCAACGCCGGTAGCGGAATTAGCGCCTGCGGTCAGAGCAAGTACAGTGTCGTCGCCATTTTCGTTCTGACCATCAAACTTGAAGGTTACAGACGTTATGGTAGACGGGCAGTCATCCATTTCGATGGTGAAGCCAGTGCTGCTTGCAGAACCGTCAACAGTTGAACCAACGCCTTTAAAGGAAGTTTTTACAACTTTACCCATATCAACGTCGCCAGTCGTAGCGCTTGAACCGTTAACGGAAGTGTTGCAACCTGCATCGGTAATTTCACCGGTAAAGTTAATTGTACCGTCAGCTGCACTTACAGAAGAAATAGAAGATAATGCCAGTACAACAAATGATGCCAGTGCGGTAGTTTTCAGATTTTTCATAACATAGTCCTTGTTTAATAAAGATGACGAATCTAATGATTATCATCAGGTATATAAAAGATATATTTGTGTAGCGCGTCAGAGATAATCGCAGGCTGTTTTATCATTTTTATTGTCGCATTCTTTTATGCGGCATTATGATTTGCAGCTACGATATTTTACATTTCGAAGAATCATCTCGTGATTGCAGTGAGAATTCTATATGCAGTTTTTTATATTGCAAAGATGTCTTTTCTTAGTTGTTCTATTTTTAAGAAAATTATTATCTGGTCACAATTGTCTGTATTGGTTCTTATCTAAAAAATATCTTCATTTTCAATAGCTAGATTAAGTTGTGGAGGGGGCGTGCAGGATTTTTTATACGTGTGTTTTATATTTATTTAAGGTCATTTCATAATGGTTTACGAACTAAATATTACTTTTTGTTTGGTTATTATAGTGAATGGTATTCTTTGGCGGAAAATATTAATGCACCAAATTATAGCGTCTTGCAGAAGATGATTTTGTTTGACTGGGGTAATTTTGATTTGCGGCTATTCATAGTTTGTTAAAAAGGCAAGTGATGAAGCTCGTGTGATAACTGAAGAGGTGATAAGTGTGATTTGATTGCCTGATATAGAAGGGAGGCTGGACGAGTGCCAGGCATCCGATAAGTATTTTCATAACGGATGCTTGAGTTATTTTCTGCATTATTGACTGGTGTGCTCAACACACAACCATATTATGGACGGGGAAAAATAAGAGCAGATAATGCGTTTACCAATGATGATCTAGAGCTTTTTAACCACACGATGAAAAAGAATGCAACAGAGTAACGATAAGAATACGGTAAGAAATAACAGCGACATGAAATCAGGTGACATTTCATTCAGAGCGTAACCCTTCAGCATAATCCCTCTGACAAGGCGTAAAAAATATGTGAGCGGAAGCACTGAACCCAACAGTTGCGACCAGAAAGGCATGCCATAGAACGTGTTCATGAAACCGGAAAGCATGGTCGATAATAAAAAGTAAAATGAAGCCAGTTGCATCACCTGGAGCTGACTTTTCGTGACCGTAGAAAATATGACGCCGATTGCCAGACAGAGAATGATGAAGATCGTTAGCAGCAATGCCAGGGAAATAAACGATCCCATGATCGGAACATCCATGACATAAACCGCCATCATAACGATAAACGCAGCTTGTAACAGACCAACACAAAAATAGGGGAAAACCTTACCCAGCATGATTTCCCATGCGGTGACTGGCGAATTGATGATGTGCATGATGGAGTCTTTCTCTCTTTCACGAATGATGGAAAGACTGGTCATCAGAATCAGGATCATGGAGAGTATGACCCCCGCAAGCCCTGGTACAATATTTAGACGGGTTATTCCCTCCGGGTTATAGAGTTTATGCACTACAACATCGACCAACTGTATGTTCTCTTTTTGCAGACCCGGTAAGTTTTTCGTATCGTGTCTGAACACATCGTTAAGCAATGTTGTCAGTGCCTGTGTAGCGTTTGCTGTGGCAGCGGGATCGCTGGCATCGGTCTGGACTAACAGCTGTGGCTTCCTGGCGGCGATGAGATCTCTGGAAAACCCGGCTGGAATAATGACGACCAACTGCACTGCACCTTCACGAAATAGCTTATCGGCCTCTTGCTCACTGGTAACCCGCTGGATGGCAAAATAATCCGTATTGGTCATCCCGGTTACCAGCGTACGGCTGAAGGAAGAGACGTCGTGATCGATCAGCGCGGTGCGTACAAATTTAGGGTCAGTATTTACCGAAAAACCAATAATACAGAGGTTGATTAACGGAATCGCAAAGATCATCAGCAAGCTGACCTTATCGCGGCGTAGCTCGAAGAGCTCTTTCACGATAATTGCCATGACGCGCTCGTATATCAATTTTAATTTATTCATATTGGTACAGCCTGTTTCATCAAATGTGCGAACGAATCTTCAAGTGTGGTGGCAGTTTTTTCAACGTGGTAGTTATCGGGCAAGGCGCCAACAATAGTATTAAGTGTGTTGCTCTGTTTGCTGGTAACAAACAGCGTGTTGCTGAAGATCACTGTCTGTTCGATCTCGTCGATATCGCTGAAGCGGTATTCCAGATCGTGCAGATTCGGACCTTTAATAGCGAATGTTGTCAGCCCCTGGGATTGAATAATGCTTTCGGCCGAACCAGAAGCCAGCAAATTACCATAGGACATCCACGCCAGATGGTTACAGCGTTCAGCCTCGTCCATATAGTGCGTGCTGACCAGAATCGTCATGCCTTTGCTGGAAAGATAATGCAAAATTTTCCAGAATTCCCGGCGGGCATAGGGATCGACACCCGCCGTCGGTTCATCCAGCAATATTATCTTCGGATCGTGCAAGATGCTGGCCGAGAGCGAGACGCGTTGTTTCCAGCCGCCGGATAAATGGTGCGTCAGAACATCCCGAAAGCGCTGTAAAGCAAATTCGTTAATAAGCTCTTCGACGCGTTTTATCGGTTGGGGAATATTCCGTATTTTGGCCAGAAATAGCAGGTTTTCCCGGACCGTAAGATTTTCCCACAGTGAGAAATACTGCGTCATATAACCGATCATCGGTTTAATGGACTCTCGCTGCTTAAAGATATCGAAATCAAAACAGCTACCTGAACCGCTGTCCGGCTTCAGTAGCCCGCACATCATGCGCATTGCTGTTGTTTTCCCGCTGCCATTTGGCCCGAGAAAACCGGTGATTTTACCGGTAGGGATATTCAGCGTGAGATCTTTCACGACATGCCTGGAGCCGAATGACTTATTCACGTTCTGAAGTTTGATGCAATAATCCATCATAATATGACCTCGACGGGCTGACCCGGATGGAGCTTTTCATCCGGTTCGATCGGCATCGCTTCGATCATAAAGACCATTCGCTCTTTGTGCGCAGAGGTGAAAATAACCGGTGGCGTGAATTCGGCTTTGGGCGAAATATAGGTCACTTTTGCTGGCACCGGTTCTTCACGGCCTTCGATTTTGACTGCGATTTGCATACCCTGCGTGATTTTATAAAGCTGAGGGTTGCGGACAAAAAAGCGGATTTTAATGGTATCTTCCGGCAGTAATGAGATGAGTGGCGCGCCAGGTGAGGCCACTTCGCCAGTGTGATACATAATGTCGTAAACCTTGGCGCTACCGGCGCTGCGTAAAATGCGTTTGTTCAGCGCGATTTGGCTCTGTTTGACCTGTAATAAAGAACTTTCCACTCTGGCCTTTTGAGCCTCAATTTGATCGGCGCGCGAAGGCAGGGATTTATTTTTCAGTTGGGAGGTCAATTCCTGCACTCTGTCCCATTTCATTTTGTTATCTGCCTCGGACTGCTCAAGTTCCTGCTCGGACACGTAGCCTTTGGATTGCAGCTTCTGGTAGCGGCCAAATTTCGAACGGGACACTTCGGCGTCATGTTGCGCCTGTGAGAGCTGTGCTTTCAGAATCTCCAGTTCGGTATCGCGACCGCCTTTACCCAGATCGGCCAGAGTCGAGACCTCGCTTGCATGCGTTTGATTCGCTATTTCGACCTGTTTTTTTTCATAATCATCATCCAGAACAATCAACGTTTGTCCTGCAGCTACATTTTGGCCACGCTTAACCATCACTTTTGAAATCAGCGCGGAACTTTCAGACGAAATATAGACGAATTCACCTTCAATATACCCTTGCAGATTTTTTTTATTTTCATCACGGCAACCAGTGATAAAAACCAATGCCATACAATATATGGCGGTCATTTTATGAGAAAAAAGTTTCATGGCATTAATTATTTCATAAATTCAGTAAATGTTAGGTGTATTATTCAGACTGGTAATGTTATTCGATTTTTTTCAGATGCTGCGGGCCAGTCTGAGTTATTCATCGCTTCAATTAACATAGATTCCGAATCAAGGTCGGGAGCGTGAGCGTCGATACTAAATAAAAGTGAGCCACTCTGCGCTCCATCAATTCGTAACAAAGGTTGTTCGTGGGAACATAAAACCCCAGGTTGTCAGCGAAACCATCATCAGTATTATTGTCATGCTTTGTTAACATTATCAGTGTGTTATAAAATAATGCGCTGTTTCTTCTTCTCCATGATCTTTGTAATTGAATACTCCCACAAATATATTCCTTGTCAAATGTCAATAGGGACAAGCTCTGTTTTCGACATCAATAAAAACAGAGTAGGTAACAATTTAGCTGTTGCAATACCAGGATGATATTACAGGCGGAGTAACGAGATCAATTAAATTAAACTTCATTCACAGCATTTACAGACATACTGGAATGATGCGCAGATGTTTATTATGACGTTTTTTCTATCATGATTTTATATAGTTACGAATATTTTACAAATCTAAACTGATATGATTTTTTAAATGGTTCTTAATTATTTGTCTGTAATTGGTTATGAGGTTTTAAGAACTAATAATTAAGATTTTTTCGAGCAAATGAATGGGTAATAAATACGAATATGTTGTTGACGCTTTTCTCTCTATCCTGTCATGAGCCCATTGCTGACCACAGGCCTTTGACGCGTTATCGAAACAAGGGGCGGCTGAGAGCATCTGGCGTAAACTTGTAAAAAAGTTGTATTAGATTAAGGGTATTCATAACCACCAGACAATGCCGATTTGAGCGTGATAAGCAGAGCATCTGTCACCGCGTTGATTGCCGGTGGTATTGTTTTTCATCCTTTTATACAGACGCAAGGGCAGTGAAAGATCATCTGGAGGAAGTTCATGATTTCTGAAAATCCTAAAGTGGCCCTCATTGGGCCGGGGGCCATCGGAACGACTGTGGTTGCGGCCCTGCACGAAGTAGGTCGAACTCCTGTAATTTGTGGACGTACGGCGCATCCTCAGCTCGAATTACGTTTTGACGAGGGGCGCATTATTGTGCCGGGCCCGGTGTTGACCGAGCCTGCCGAAATCAAACAGCCGTTTGATCTGGTGTTTGTCGCAGTGAAGACAACGCAACTGGACGCCACCGCGGCCTGGCTGAATGTTTTGTGCGACGAGCATACGGTGGTTTGCGTGTTACAAAATGGCGTTGAGCAGAAATTACAATTTGCCGCTTATGTTGCAGGTGCGACGATTCTGCCATCAGTGGTATGGTTTCCTGCGCAGCGAGAACCCGATGCTTCTGTCTGGCTGCGTGCTAAGCCGCGCCTGACATTGCCTGATACGCCAGCGGCCCAACGTGTGGTCGAGGTGTTGCAGGGCACGCGCTGTGAAGTCGATCTCGCTGCTGATTTCACCTCTATTGCATGGCGCAAGTTGTTGCAGAATGCGGTTGCGGGCTTGATGGTGCTGTCAGGGCGTCGCGCCGGAATGTTTTCACGCTCCGATATCACAGAGGTGGCATTAGCTTATTTACGCGAATGTCTTGCGGTGGCGCGTGCGGAAGGTGCGGTATTAAGTGATGACGTGCCGCAGGAGATCGTTGATGTTTTTCATCGTGCACCGGCGGATCTGGGTACCTCTATTCTCGCTGACCGCCAGGCCGGACGAGTGCTTGAGTGGGATATCCGTAACGGCGTTATACAGCGGTACGGGCGGAAGCAGGGTATTCCAACGCCGTTAAGCGATCTGATTGTGCCCTTGCTTGCGGCGGCCAGCGACGGGCCAGGTTGATAAAAGTCGCGTATATATAAAGGAGAAACGATGGCGCATTCTGCACCAACTCTGCATATCCTGTGCGGCAAAATTGCGTCCGGTAAATCAACGCTTGCCGCTGAGCTGGCAAAAACACCGGGCACCGTGCTCTTAAGTGAAGATCGCTGGCTGGCGTTGCTGTTTAAGGATGTGATGAGCAGCGTAGGGGACTACGTTCACTACTCGGAAAAACTCAGGAGCGCTATCGGTCCGCATACCGTTGCACTGCTTAAAGCGGGTGTCAGCGTCGTGCTGGATTTTCCTGCTAATATGCTTGCCAGTCGCCAGTGGATGATGTCTTTGATTCACACTTCGGGCGCAGCGCATTGCCTGCACTATTTGCCGGTGGCTGACGAGGAGTGCAAAGCGCGATTGCGGCGGCGGAATGCGGCGGGTAACCATGATTTTGCTGCTTCTGATGCACAGTTTGAAGCGATCACCCGCTACTTTGTTGAGCCGGGTGCTGAAGAAGGATTTCATATCTTGCGTCACGATATTCACAATCCCGTAACAAGGTTATGATGTCTTCAACACCCGATAAAAACAGCGGAGGCAATGTCGTGGATAAAGATCTACTGGACGCGGGTTATCGCGTGTATACCGGTGAAAAAATTGATGTTTACTTCAATACGGCCATTTGTAAGCACTCAGGAAACTGTGTACGCGGTAATGCGAAGCTTTTTAACCTGAAACGTAAACCGTGGATCATTCCGGACGAAGTGGATGTTGAGACGGTGATCAACGTGATTGATACCTGCCCAAGCGGTGCGCTCAAATACCGCCATAACTGAGTGAGAAAAAGATGGAAATACTGGAAGGTCACAACAAATTTTACGTCAACGACGCCCAGGGCGTTCAGGTTGCCGAGATTGTATTTGTGCCGACGGGCGAACATCTCAGTATTATTGAACACACTGATGTTGATCCCAGCCTGAAAGGGCAAGGCGTGGGTAAACAGCTTGTGGCGCGCGTGGTGGAAAAAATGCGGGCCGAGAACCGTAAAATTATTCCGCTGTGCCCGTTTGCCAAACACGAGTTTGATAACACTAGTGAATATGACGATATCCGCGCATAAAAATGTGCACCGGTGTTAGCCGGTGCACACCCTTCATCGTTACCGTCGGTAGCGAATCAGTACGGCCATTACCAGCACCAGCGCCATAAACGACACACTGTATAACGCTTGTGCTGCTCCCCATTTTTCGGACAAAAACGCCGCCGTCAGCGTTGCCAGAGCCGCACTCATCGCCTGCCAGCGCCACGCTTTTGCGCTGGCGGCAGAGACCGACTCTTCCGGGAATGTATGCAACAAACTGAAGGTTCCAAGAGCGAATACGACATTCGACGCCAGATGCGCCAGAAAGATCATCACCAGCGCAGCAGCCGTCCATGCCGATAATCCCGGCAACAGACAATAGGCGGCAAGAAAAGCCAGCAGGCAACAGAGCAGATAACGATTACTTGCGGCGTACTGTTCCAGCCGGTTGGCCTTCAGCAGTAGTGGACCGCACAGTTGCCCCAGGCTGCGGGCAAAAATTAGCGGCAGCGCCAGCCCGGCGGCGGTATCTGGCTGAATTTGCTGTATCAGCGCGGGCAAGAGTGCCATCGCAGGCGCGCCAACGGCGGCAAGAGCAGGCAACATAAGCAGGCTTCGTTGCTGCAAGGTGGATAACCTGCTCCAGCTCACTTTGTGACGCATCTCTTCTGCATCCCCCGGGGGCAACCGTAAATAGCGAGAGGTGATACCTAACAGTGCGATCGCCAACACAAAACTTGTGGCATCGATGCCGAGCAGGACGAGCGGCGACATTCTGCCGAACAGCAAAACGCCAATCCCGGTTCCGAGCAGAACCTGCGCGGCGAAGATCACGGTCTCCATGCTGGTCGCCGCGGGCAGTTCCGCAGTACTTAAACCACGTTTGAACACCAGGCTCATGGCGGGCCAGGATAACCCGGCGACAAACGCTTCGATGGATTGCAAAGCCAGAAGCGCGGGGATGCTGTGTGCCAGCAGACCGTAAAGTGGTAGCAGTAAACCGGCCAGTCCCGCCAGCTCGCTTAGCAGCAGTAAACGCAGCGGTGAAACATGGCGGCATAAACGCTCGCCGAGGAGGCTGCCAAAAAAACCAGGCAGCGTCGCCAGCATATAGGTGAGCGTGAGCGTCGCTGGAGAGGCGTGCCAGCGCAGAAGCTGGCCCAGAATAATGGTCTGCGTCAGCCCATTACCGACAGAAGAGAAAATATACGCGCAGCCGAAAAGGCACAGCCAGCGGTGCAGGCGTAGTGCCTGCACTAATACCATCAATAACGTCTTCATTGTTAACATCTCAGGCAAACAGAACTCTGCGTACAGCATGCGCTGCACGATGAAAAAAGTGTGTTTACAACGAGATGTCGTTACATTGGCTGGCCGGGTTGGATGTTATTGCTGATAAACGTAGCATCCCGAATGGCGAATGAGAAGGGCAGGTTATTGTGATGGGGACTTCCCTTTTCCCCTAAGTGCAAACGTCAGGCGATAAACAGGCTAAGCAGCAGCACCATGCCTAACCCGACAACCGAGTTAATCAGTTCCAGCAGCCCCCAGGTTTTAAAGGTATCTTTCATGGAGATGCCAAAGGTTTCTTTAAACAGCAGGAAGCCGCCGTCATACATCAGCGTAATGGTGTTACTGCCGCAGGCGACAGCCAGGCACATCAACGCCGGGTTTAAATGAAAAGCGCTGACCATCGGCGCGACGATGCCTGCGGAGGTAATCGCCGCAACGGCGCCTTGCCCGGTCAGAATACGGATGATGGCCGTGATGATCCACGCCACGATAAACGGTGACAGCGGGACGTTACTCATAATGTCCACGATATGATTGCCAACGCCGGAAACCACAATCACCTGCTTCAGGATCCCTCCGGCGCTAATCACAAACAGGACGTTGGCAATTTTAGCAATCGCATCGCTGACGCAATGGGTTACTCCGTCCGGCGTCATGCCGCGCTTAATGCCGAGAAACCAGATTGCCGCAAGCGTTGCAAGCAGCATACTGATTTCCGCGCTGCCGAAAAAAGCACAGACCTTTACCAGCTCCGAGCCAGCGGGCATCAGACCTTTTACCAGCGAGGCCACAATCATCAGTACCGCCGGGATCAGCGGAATCAAAATACTGATGCTAAACGGCGGCAGATCCTGGGTTGTTTTTTCCTCCACGGGCTTTAGCAGTGAATTTAGCGGGATCGTTTTGATTCCCGGTAAATATTTCGGCAATAAAATACCTGCACAAAACAGCGCCGGAATAATGACCAGGATGCCATACAGATAGACCTGCACAATATCGGCATTAAACGCACTGATCAGCGCGACCGGTCCTGGCTGCGGTGGGAACAAACTGTGCCCCATGGTTGCGCCGACCACCGTTGGCACAACCAGTTTCATATAGGGAATATGGGCTTTTTTGGCGATGTTTAATACCAGCGGCATGGCAATCAGGAAGGCGACTTCATAAAACATGGCGATGCCGAAAATCACGCCAATAAACATCAAACCGACGGTGAGGAAACGTGTGCCGCAGTGCTCAATAACACTATCGGCAATCCTCTGGCTGGCACCGGATTCGGTCATAAATTTACCGATAATCGCGCCGAACAAAATAATAAGTGCAAGATGGCCGAGAATACTGCCCAGACCGTCCTGAACGACAGACACAATTTTATCGAGTGGAATACCTTCCATGATTGCGACAAATATACCTGCAATCAGTAGCGCGAAAATATTGTGAAATTTGTATTTCAGGTTCATAAGAACCAGAAGTGCAATACCTACCAGCACCCAGAATAAGGCTAACAGCGGGGACATAGAGAATACCTTACGGATTGGCTATCAAGAAAAGCCGGTGGAACCACCGGCCCGAATAAAATTAGTTTTGTTTTTCGAGTGCTTCCCAGAGCCCGTGTAAATAGGTTACGCCGAGCGCCCGATCGTAAAGACCGTAGCCTGGCCGACCGGTTTCGCCCCAGATGAAACGCCCGTGATCCGGACGGATGTAACCGTCAAACCCGTTGTCATGCAAGGCTTTCATGACCTCGTACATATCCAGCGAACCGTAGCGGGATAAGTGCGCGGATTCATAGAAATCTTTATCTTTAATCAGTTTGATATTGCGCACGTGCGCAAAGTGGATACGTTTTCGGCGTGTAAATTCGGCCAGGATTTGGCACACGTTATTTTCGGGATCCTCGGCAATCGAACCGGTACATAAAGTAATACCGTTGGCTTCAGAATCGACTGCATTACAAATCCAGTCGAGATCGTCACGATTTTTAACGATGCGCGGAAGACCAAAAATAGAATACGGCGGATCGTCCGGGTGAATCGCCATTTTAATACCGACTTCTTCACAGACCGGAATAACGCGCTCAAGGAAGTAAACCAGGTTTTCACGTAATTTCTGGTCATCAACATCTTTATATTTGGCAAACAGCTCTTGTACTTTCGCCAGACGTTCTGGTTCCCAACCTGGAAGCGCAAAGCCGTTGGAATTTTCCAGCACCTCTTTAACCACTTCATCCAGCGTTTTATCGATGCCTTTCTTTTCGAACGCCATCGTCAGCGAGCCGTCCGGCAATACGTAATTCATCTCGGTCTTCATCCAGTCAAAAACCGGCATAAAGTTGTAGCAGATGACTTTTATCCCTACTTCTGCAAGGTTGCGGATGGTTTGCTGGTAATTGGCAATCAGCCGATCGCGGCTGGGGAGACCGATCTTAATATCGTCATGAATATTAACGCTTTCAATGACTTCCATCTTAAGCCCGGCATCACGGACTTGCCCGGCAAGCGCGTTGATTTTCTCTTTTGGCCATACTTCACCTACCGGCACATCGTACAACGCTCCTACTACTCCTTCGACGCCCGGTACCTGGCGGATATATTCCAGTGGGATTTTGTCTTCAACTGGCCCAAACCAGCGCATTGTCATTTGCATGCTCATTGCCACCTCTAAAAGAAAACACTCAACTACCATACTAGTATTTATAGTAACGTTTGCCTGTGCCTGGTTTTGCGATCGGCTTCACACATAAGCCGTTTGGTTTGCGGTTGCTGGCAAGAGAGTGCCCGATGTGTTTGGTTATGTTGGTGAAAAAGGGCGCTGACAAATTTTTTAAAATTAACGCTTGCGAAATAAGTGCAGCCATGAGTTAATGCGTCGTCGGTTTGATAAATCATTATCTCCAGTAGTTCACTAAAGTCTTTCTCATCTCTAAGTACCTCCTTGCTACTTCTTTTTGGGTCTTCGCTTTACACTCTGATAAAAAATAATGTCTCAGACCATTACTGCCGTATTCGGCGAACAAAAAAGAAGGTAACAAGCATGTCTACTAAAATGAACGGTATCGTTAAATGGTTCAACGCTGAGAAAGGCTTCGGTTTCATTACTCCGAAAGATGGCAGCAAAGATGTATTCGTACATTTCTCTGCTATCCAGAGCAATGCGTACCGTACTCTTGAAGAAAATCAAGAGGTTGAATTTACTATCGAAAACGGCCCGAAAGGTCCGGCTGCGGCCAACGTGGTTCCGCGCTAAGGATTTACCATTACGAATCGTATCCATTTTCGCTGCCCGTGCTGCCACGGGTCGCAATACCGAATTTCCAGTTTTGATGTCACTGAGAAAAACCCGGTCGGTGCTAAATGTATTTTTTGCAAATCTGCAATGAACACATTTGATAATATCGCCGCGTTTTTCCAGGCCGGTTCGAATACTGTCGAATTCCGTAAATAAAAAAAAGCAGGTCAGATTTCTGATCTGCTTTTTTTATTCTGCATTATTCCGCCATTAACATAATCATTTTGATCGCGCGATTACTGGTTAATTGCCAGGTCATCTGCCGGAAATGCAGCTCCCCCTGCTGCGGATGATGAAAAACGCGTTCGCCGCCTTCGCGCACCACCACCTGCTGGCGCGACCAGAAAGTGCGAAACAGTTCGCTGTCGTTACTCAGACTCTGCACTAAATGATTCAATCCCTGATCGTGCGGATAGTGCATCGCATCGGCACGCAATTCTGCGACAATCCGGCTGGCGCGCGTCTCCCAGTCAACCACCAGCGTTTGCGCAAGGGGATGACGAAACATAAAACTCATCATATTCGGCTGGGTATCCTTATCCAGCCAGCCGCTAAATAGCGCTTCAGCGGGCGTATTCCACGCTACCATATTCCAAGTTACATCCAGCAAATAACAGGGGCACTGCACCTGATTCACCGTCGCCAGCACCGATTCTTCCACGGTAATGACATGCTCTTCCTGCGGATCGTTTTGCAGCGCCAGGTGGAACAGATACTTCCGCTCCGCCTGCGTCATTTTTAATACGCCAGCAATATTGGACAAGGTTTGCGGCGACACGACAATGTCGCGCCCCTGTTCAATCCACGTATACCAGGTGGTGCTGATACCGCTGAGCTGCGCCACTTCTTCCCGGCGTAATCCGCGGGTGCGCCGCCGACCTTGCGCCGGCAGGCCAATATCGGACGGCGCGGTTTTTTCCCGCTGTGCACGTAAAAAGGCGCCGAGAGTTTTTGGCCCGGCAAAGAGAGTATTTTCCATGGTGGTACTCATTAATACCAGTATAAGTAGCCATATTGTACCCCTATAAAGAGGGTCGTATAGTCGGCAAAGAGCAAATTTTTGTCGTGCTAAAAAAGGAACAAGAGAATGGCGGTCAATCATCATGAATTAACGAAACAACAGTTTGGCGACCAGGCGCAGGCCTACCTCACCAGCCAGGTTCACGCGCAGGGCGCAGATTTGGTGCGGCTGGCGGAGTGGCTCAGTGAAAATCCTGCTGCCGCAGTTCTGGATTTGGGCTGCGGTGCCGGGCATGCCAGTTTTGTCGCGGCTGGCGTCGTCCGTGAAGTGACGGCTTATGATCTGTCGGAAAAAATGCTCGACGTGGTGCGCCAGGCGGCCCGCGATCGTCAACTGAGCAATATCAACACGGTACATGGCGCGGCGGAACAATTGCCCTTTGCCGATGGCGCGTTTGATGTGGTGATCAGCCGTTACTCTGCTCATCACTGGCATGATGTTGCGCTGGCGCTGCGTGAGGTGAAACGTGTGCTGAAGCCTGGTGGTAAATTTATCTTAATGGATATCGCCTCGCCGGGCCGTCCGGTGCTGGATATCTGGCTGCAAACTATCGAAGTACTGCGCGATCCGTCTCACGTGCGCAACTACTCGGCGGCGGAGTGGCTGCAAATGACGCAGCAGAGCGGGATGACGGTCGATAAGCTGTTAACCGATCGCCTGGCGCTGGAATACAACTCATGGGTTGAACGCATGAAAACGCCGGAAGTATTGCGTGCGGCAATTCGCTTTCTGCAACAGCAAACGTCGGAAGAGGTGAAGCAGCACTTCCTGATCGGCGAAGATGGCTCGTTTACGTCGGACACCATTATGTTCCAGACTCAGGCCTGACAATCTGCGCCCACGATAAGTGGGCGCACACTTTCCTTAGCCCAGCGCCTCGCCGATGACTTCGCGAATGCGTTGCGCGATGTAACCGGCATGGGTTTCCAGCGCGAAGTGGCCAGTATCGAGCAGTTCGACCACTGCGTTTGGGTTATCGCGTTTCCAGGCTTCAGCCCCCGGCGGAATAAAGAACGGATCGTGTTTGCCCCAGATAATCAGCGCTGGTGGCTGCCAGGCGCGGAAGAAAGCCTGAAATTCCGGATAACGTTTCAGGTTATTGGCATAATCCAGAAACAGATCCAACTGGATCGCTTTATTGCCGGGCCGTTCCATCAACAGGGCATCCAGTTGGTAACCTTCTGGCGCAACCTGCGCAGGATCGCTAACGCCGTGCAGATACTGCCATTTCGTGCCTTCTAAATGCAAAATCGCATCATTCACCGCCTGGCGGTTTTCGGCTGTGGGTGCATCCCAGTAAGCGCGTACTGGCGCCCATGCATCCCCTAATCCTTCCAGATAGGCATTACCGTTTTGCGAAATGAGCCCGCTGATGCGTTCGGGGTAATGCAGCGCCAGACGCAGACCGGTCGGCGCTCCGTAATCAAAGACATACATCGCAAAACGTTGCAGATCCAGCGCATCGACAAAAGCCACCATCGTCGCCGCCAACGCATCAAAACGGTAAACATAATTCCGTTCGGCGGGCACTTCCGTAAAACCGAAACCTGGCAGATCCGGAGCGATGATGTGGAACCGATCCGCCAGCAGCGGGATCAGCTCTCGATACTGGTGTGATGAGCTGGGAAAACCATGCAGCAGCAAAAGTACCGGGTTACCCGGCGTACCTGCTTCACGGTAGAAAACCCGGACGCCATCGGCGTCAACGAACTGATAACGAACAGGGAAATGGGTGTTGCCAGCCATATCAATACCTCACTTGAAACCGTTTAAATTGAATTTAAGGGGTTACGTCGGGATTGAGTATGGTGGATTAATGTAACTGTGTAAAATTAATTTTATCGGTTACAATGACGAAATGAATACCTCACTGGAGTCGCAACATGGCAGCACCCTCGACAACAGGTACCGAAGGCCCGTGGTTTATCGCCGAGCAAGGCGCGCTGGACTTTATCAATACGCAGGCCTGGGCGGAGCAAGGCACGCACGACTTTTGGCAGTCCGATGAGGATGTCAAAAACTGGCTGCAACAGAGCGGGCAGGGAACACTGTCAGACACCTTTATCGCTAAACCGGGAGAGCTGCTGGCTGAAGCGCGTAAGTTGCGCGCGTTGATCCTGCAACTGGTAGAAGAGAAAAAAAACGGCCATACGCCGTCGCTGGCGCAGCTTAACGATTATCTGGCGCAGGCGCAGAGCTATTTACAGGTGAATACTGACGCCGAAGGCGCGTTGCAGATCCAGCGTTTGTATCAACAGGATACGCCGCTACGGGCGTTGGCACCGGTGGCCGAGCAGGCGGCAGAGCTAATCACTCATGGGCAATTTGAGTATGTTCGCCAGTGTGAGCATCCGGAGTGCATACTCTGGTTTTACGACCGCACCAAAGCGCATCGCCGCCGCTGGTGCAGCATGGCGCTGTGCGGCAACCGGGCGAAAGTGGCCCGTTTCCGCGCCAAAAGCTGAGAGCCAGCCAGCAAATTTTTCATCGGCAATCGTGCTGATATTGAGGTGTACGGTCAGCATCAATAACCCGGCTTACTCGCCAAACTTAGCCGACACTGCGCCCGGAGCGCGTTGCGCCTCCGGGCATTGTCTTAGCGCGGAATAATATTTTCCGCTTTCAGGCGATCGAACAGCGCGGTGAACGCATCCAGCGTGCTGCGATAACCAGTAAAGCCCGCTTTGCGGCTTTTGCTCATATCGGCGAACGCCTCCATTGGACGACCAAGATCGGCGTCGGTATGCCACCAGGAGGCAAGTTTGCTGATATCCGCCTCGCGCAAATGATACTTCGCTGCAATCTCTGTCCACGCGGCTTGCGCATCCTGCATTCTTCCTTCCAGAGGTTGCATGCTTTCCGGGTAGGGCGCAGATTCAATGGCAAAATAAGCAGCCAGCCGCGGCCAGAGCCAGTTCCAGCGGAAAACATCGCCATTAACGGCGTTAAAATCTTCATTTGCCGCGTTTTCGCTTTGCGCCGCCCAGCTCAGTTGTTCTGCCAGCAGGCCAGCGTCCGTCACGTCCGACACGCCGTTCCACTGCTCCGGCGAGCCGGGGAAGATAAACGGCCAGCCTTTTTCACGACAAAGTGTGGCGTAAACCGCCAGCGTCAACCCCATATTCATTGCATTGCCGACGGCATAACCAATGATGCTGTGCGGGCGATGAACACTCCAGCGATAGCCATATTTTTGCGCCCCGGCGAACACTTCATCCTCCTGGGCATAATAGAAATTCTCCACATCCTGGCGGCCCTGTTCCTCGCGAAACGGCGTGACCGGAACATTGCCCTTGCCATAGGCCTCGAACGGGCCGAGGTAGTGTTTCATGCCAGTGACCAGCGCCACGTGTTTCCCGGCCAGCCGTTCACCCAGCGCTGCAATAACATTTTTCACCATCGCACCATTGACGCGAATATTGGCTTTTTCGTTTTCCTGGCGTGCCCAGACACTGAAAAACAGCGCATCCGGCTGCTGCGTTTGAAGCGCCGCAGCCACGGCTGCCGCATCGGTCAGATCCGCCGTCAGGCTGATGCAGCCTGCGGGGACAGCGCCGCGCCCGCGTGACAATCCGCAAACCTGCCACCCTTCGCTGAGCAGTTGTTCGGCCAGTGCGCGGCCAATAACGCCGCTGATGCCGACAATTAATGCTTTCTTCTGCATATGAATGTTCTCCTCTATCGTGATGAGTACAGACTAATGAAGAATTTATTTCTTATCTCTGGTATTAATTCACACTATTACTGACCTGAATTCACGAATCTATGCGCGACCAACGTCTTAAAGATATCATCCCCTTTGTCGCCTGCGTCGAAGCAGGGAGCTTTACCGCTGCCGCCGAAAGGCTGCATCTGACGGGATCGGCGATCAGTAAAAGCATCGGCCGTCTGGAGGCCCGGCTTGGTTCGCGGCTGCTGGAGCGCACCACCCGGCGGCTGGAGTTAACCGACGCCGGGCAGGCTTATTACCAGACCTGTCTGCGCATTCTGGAAGACCTGGCGGAAGCCGAATCGGTGCTGGCGGCGCACCGCACCATCCCTTCCGGTCGTTTGCGGCTGGCGGTACCGAATACTTACGGACGGCTGGGCGTGATGCCACTGCTGATCCCTTTTTGCCAGCAGCACCCGGAGATCGAACTCAGCCTGACCTTTTCCGATCGCTTCGTCGATCTGTTTGAAGAGGGCATCGACGTTGCCGTGCGGATCGGCCAAACCTCTGAACTGCCCGCCTCGCTGGGGTGCCGACACATTGGGCGCGAAAAGATGGTGTTTTGCGCATCGCCCGATTACCTGCAACGTGAAGGCATGCCGCAGGATGAGGCACAACTGTTGCGGCATAAAGCGATCCTTTACGAGCGGGTCGATGGCAGCAGCAAACCCTGGATCTTCACCACCGCCGACGGCTATCCGGAGTGGCGCACGGTGCCCTGGCGCATGGCGCTGGGCGATGTTGATGCGCAGGTGCAGGCGATTTGCGCCGGGCTGGGCGTCGGCCAGTTGCCCACCTGGCTGGTGCATACGCAATTGCAGCGCGGCGAGCTGGTAGTGATCCTGCCACAGCATCAACCGGAGGGGCTGGCGCTGACCCTGGTGTGGCCGCGACGCAAGCAGCTACTGCCGAAGGTGGATGCGTTACTTGCGGTGTTGGGCCAACTGGATATTGCGCCATCATAAGTCCTGCATGCGCTTGACCAATGACAAGGCGGGCAACCCGTCGCGCTCTTTATAATCTGCTGGTGTCCCTTCTTACTGGTGTGAATCCATGGCTTACCAACTCAACCTGAACTGGCCGGAATTTCTTGAAAAATACTGGCAAAAGAAACCTGTCGTTCTGAAACGCGCCTTCCCGGACTTCGTTGATCCGATCACGCCTGATGAACTGGCTGGTCTGGCGATGGAACCGGAAATCGACAGCCGCATTGTCAGCCACAAAAATGGGCAATGGCAGGCGTGGCATGGCCCCTTCGAGGAGTTTGATCATCTGGGCGAAACCGACTGGTCGCTGTTGGCGCAGGCGGTAAACCACTGGCACGCACCTTCCGCCGAACTGGTGAAGCCGTTTCGCGTGTTGCCGGAGTGGCGCTTTGACGATCTGATGATCTCTTATTCCGTACCGGGCGGCGGCGTTGGTCCGCATATCGACCAGTACGATGTATTTATTATTCAGGGGATGGGCAGCCGCCGCTGGCGCGTGGGCGATAAGTTGCCGATGCGCCAGTTTTGCCCGCATCCGGCGCTGCTGCACGTCGATCCTTTCGAGCCGATCATTGATGAAGATCTGGAGCCGGGCGATATCCTCTACATTCCGCCTGGATTCCCTCACGATGGTTTCACTCACGAAGCGGCGTTCAACTACTCGATCGGTTTTCGCGGGCCGAACGGTCGCGATCTGATCAGCAGCTTTGCCGACTACGCACTGGAAAACGATCTCGGTAACGAGCACTACAGCGATCCGGATTTAACCTGTCGTGAACATCCGGGGCGGGTGGAAGAGTATGAACTCGATCGCCTGCGCGGCATGATGATCGACATGATCAACGATCCGGTTCATTTCAAACAGTGGTTTGGCAGCTTTATTACCACGCCGCGCCATGAACTGGATGTGTCGCCCGAGCCGGACGACTACAGCGCCGACGAGATTGTTGCGGCGTTGCAGGAAGGGCAGGTGCTGACTCGCCTGAGCGGGCTGCGAGTACTCCATATCGGCGACAGCTTCTTTGTGAACAGCGAATGCCTGGAAACGACCGAGCCGCAGGCCGCCGACGCGCTGTGCCGTTATACGGTGATCGGGCAGAAAGAGCTGGGTAACGCGCTGGACAACCCGGACTTTGCCGAAGAGCTGGCCTGGCTGGTAAATCAGGGCTACTGGTTCTTCGACGAGTAAGCTACGCCCTCCGCGCCGCGCCTGGCCGCGGAGGGTTTTCTGTCAGGCGCTTTCGCCGGAGCAGACCAGATGGTCGCTCTTGATGTGGTACATCTCCAGATCTTCACGCAGGAAAAAGGCCATCTCCCACGGGTTTTTCTCGATAAACGCTTCACGAACTTGCAGAAATAATGGGCTGCCGTTAGGAATTAAAAATGCGCGGCCTTCAAAGGTGGTGTAATTCCAGTGAATGGCGTTCTCGAAAATATAATTTGCACGCTCATCCATGGCGAAAAGGCAGCGGTTATCTTTTTTCAGCACTTTCGATTTAAATGTCTCAGGGAACGTGATTAAAAATATGTCGTTATCTGAAGACGAAAGAAAAGCCAGCACCGTCGTATGCGGTTGTTCCTGCGCGTGGGTAATTAATACGCCGACTTTATTATGATGATCTTTTATTTCCAGTGGCGGTAATGCCGTTAATGTAGTGAACGGGACCAGCGTATCGGCGCGCGGATCGTCCGGGTAGCGATAGCCCGTTTCTTTAATATCGATAACCTTCTTAAAGCCGTGCAGCAACTGGCATTCCCGCGGCGCCAGCACCACCCAGTCGCCATCAATGGCGATCACCCGTCCTTTGTAAGAACTACGGTATACGGAGATGTTGGCGTCAAATTCGTCAACGCCGGTACGGTTATCAAGATGGACTGTGGCAAAATCATCAACGGCGAGCTGGTGGCCGTTATGGAAAAAAACGCGTAATGAATTATCGCTGTTCGGGTAAGTGGCGCAAATATTAACGGTAATCTTTTCGCCGCAATAATAAGCCAGTACCCCCAGCACCTGTTTACCCAAAATGCTTTGCAGGTTCATGTTTCTTCCTTCTGCAATGAATAATGAAATTAGAAATATCTTATCCGACGAAATTAACTCAGCAACCACAAAAAGAGGGTTTCGCTTTGTGCGACAGGCTGTGCTGAATATTTACCCTAAAAACAAAATAGCTGCCCGCAGGCAGCTATTTACAGCGAATTATCTGGCGACGATAAAACGCCTGTCGTCATCAATCCAGGTTTTCTCATCGGCGGGCGCAATGATGCTGCCGAAGTTCATCTCCGCGCGCAGTTTCCAGCTCGGCGGAATATTCCATGTCTCGCGCACATCCTGATCGATCAGCGGGTTGTAGTGTTGCAGGTTAGCGCCAATGCTTTTCTCTGCCAGCGCCAGCCAGACGGCATACTGGGCAATACCGCTGCTCTGTTCTGACCAGACAGGGAAGTTATCCGCATAGGCGATGTACTGGCGTTGCAGCGCGGTCACTATTTCCTGATCTTCAAAAAACAGCACCGAACCGGCAGCGGCGGTAAAGCCGTCGAGTTTGTCGGAAGTGGCGTGGAAACTTTCTGCCGGGATCACTTTACGCAACTGTTCGCGCACCAGCCCCCAGAAGCGATCGTGCTCCTTGCCCAGCAGGATCAGCGCGCGCGAACTTTGCGAATTGAACGCCGATGGCGCCTGGCGAATCGCCTCTTTAATGGTATCGATCACCGTCTCTTCCGCGACCGGCAGATCTTTGCCCAGCGTATAAATGGTGCGCCGTGCTTTAGCCAGCGCCAGAAAATCTTCCGCCGCGACACTGGCAGTCCAGGAAACACGCTCCGCTTCCGGCAGCGTCGGCGGCGTGGTGGTCTGCGGCACGCTCTCTGTGCGGGCGAGCGTAGACTTCAAAATTTGCTGAAACGGATCCATGAGTCACTGTTCCTGTTGTGAGCGGCAAAGGGAAAAATATCAGGTTATCAGAGCACAGGAATACACCTGTTGATGCAGCAAATAGATGGAATAAAGCGCGGTATTTGTCGGCAAACAACGCCTCGTGCGGAATCCGTTTGCCGATAACGTCATCAAGCTTGCAGATGGCGGGGATAGATTTTCACGTAAATAATGAAATAAGTGCAATAACCCTGGAGGTGAATCGATTAATGGTGTGGTTTAATTTATGGAATAAATCAAAAAGGCTATTTTAGATCGATGCTATCAATAATTGGTTGTAAAATAACCCATTGCTTTATATGATTTTTTTTAAGATTTAAGACAATCCGCATGGATCATTTTCATTTTATTCTCTATTTTAAATAATAAGCCTAAAGTATTTTCCGCACGGGTCGATGAATATAGTTTGCTACCCGCCAGGCATTGAGGAAAAAAATGAACGCTGAATCGCACGGTCACGATCTTACGTCGAGCCTGACTCCGCTTGCGGAGGAAAACACCTCGATCCCGCCGTTCGTGAAAACCATCGCAGTGCGCCTGAGCTGGGCCTGTTCGCTGGAGGAGGCCGACGTTTATCGCCAACTCTCTGCGCCCTGGTATCAGGGAGTCGTAACGGAGGAGGATAAACAGCAACTGCTGGTTCATTTTCCGTTTATGGCCCCTCTGCATGCGCCCGCCTCGGTGGCGGATTACACCATTATGCTGGTGAGCCTGTGGCTGAATATCGAAGAGATGTACCACCGGGGGACGTTATTACCGGAAGAATTAATGCAGGGGCTGATAAAAAAATCGGCAACCTCGCAGGCGCAAGATTGCCGTCATAATCGCGATTCCGTCGCCGCTTCAGCGCCGCGCCGTTAGCATTACGCCATCGCGTTATAGTCGATCAGGTAGCGCTCCATATAACGTGCGATCGCATTACGCAGAATTTCATATTTCTTACGCATTGGATCGCTGCGATGAAATATCAACACCACTTTACGTTTCGGTTCCGGGCTGACACAGCGGATATAACGAATATTTTCGTTGCTCCCTTGCTGGGTCGAGAGCAACGGGAAGAAGGACACGCCGCGATTAAACGCCACGCCGCGCCGCAGGGTTTCCAGGTGCATCGCCACAAAACGTGAATCCGGTTCCAGCTCGAACTGATAACAGTAGCGCAGCACCTGGCTGTGCAGACAGTTGCCATCGTCAATCATCAGAATCTTATTATTTTTCAAATGCCCCATATCGATTTCGTTCATGCGCGAGTAGGGGTGTTGATGGCTGACGCCCAGCACCAGCGGCTCGTCGAACAGCGGCAGTTCAACGTATTTACTGGTGTCTTTATTGGAAGTCATGATCGCGCATTTGATGGTGTCGGACTCCAGCATATACAGCAACTGGTTGGTCTGCGCTTCGTGGATCTCCAGCTCAATTTCCGGGAAATTCTCGCGGCAAACGGCATTCAAATGGGAAAAAATATAGGGTGCCAGCGTCGGAATAATGCCGACATCCAGCGTCTGCATCAGGCTCTGATAGTGGCTGCTGCTGGCCATATTTTTCAGCGCTTCAATCTCCCGCAGCACCACCTGGGTTTGCTCAACCAGCCGCAGCCCGGTTTGCGTAAAGCGGATCTTGCGCGTCGTACGTTCCAGCAGTTGTAAACCGAGTTCGTTTTCCAGTTTACGCAACTGAGCGCTTAACGTCGGTTGACTGACGTTGCAGGCTTCAGCGGCGCGCTGAAAATGTCGGTGCTTCGCCAGCGCGACAAGATACTCAAGATTACGGATGTTCATTATGGTCCCCGGGGCGCAAATTTCCGCGTAGTTGAGAGCCCACCTGTAGCAACGTGTTGTGTAAATGACGTCTTATTATTTTCAACTCTGTCATCAGGTTTCCCCCTCATGCCTGTACATGAGATTTGATGGTTTTTATTATTGCTTTCACTTTCAGCGGCATCCTGCCCGACTCCGGTGCACTCCCGCGCCGGACATTGCGTGTAATACCACTAATGCGTCTTCAACGAAGCCGCAAATAACGACAACATATGTAATGCGGACAAATAATAACCTTCACCCGAACGCAAAGACGTTTCCATCTGTAGATAGTCGCCCATGGTTAAATCACGCACCGCCAGAATGCCGCCAGACATCGGATAACTTGCCCGTTCGTTGTCTGAGACATCCACCCACGCGGGCGTGTCATTGCGAGTGTAGCCCGCCCAAAAATGACGGAAATTTTCCATCGAATGTTGCTGCGCATCGCTGAGGCTTAAATAAAGCGGAATGCGAATCGCATCGTAGCTGAATCTTGCCGGCCAGTTCGCGGCTGGCATGACTTCACCACTATTCTTAACAAAAATCCAGTCGCTGGGCAGTTGGCTCTTACCAAAACGCGCTTTATTGAGTAATTCGAGGCTCGATTTTTTCAGTTTTAACCAAATATTGTTATGCCGTTGCTGCCAGAAACTCTCCCAGGCCGGAAAGACAAAATAGGATGGGTTGAGAATATACCCATCGTCTTTGGTAAACCCAGTGAGGCCCGGCAGGAGTAATGTCCGGGAATCCTGTTCAATCACCAGGCAGTTGATAATTGCATCCTGAATATTTTCCGAGGCGGTGAGATAACTCTCATCGTGCCATTTATTGCCCGCCAGCAATAACGCCCAGGCGATCAATGTGTCGCCGTCGCTGGCGTTATTATCGTCCGTCACTTTGCGTTCGCGTGGATCGTAGCGCCAGGCAAACAGCCACAGCGATGGGCGTAATAAGGTGTTGCGCGTCCAGCGCCACACTTTTTCAAATGTGGCGGGATCGTCGTTAACGACGGCCAGTAACATGCCATATCCCTGACCTTCCGAATGGCTAATATCGCCATTTTCATGGTCGATAATGCGGCCATCCTGACTCAGGTAGTTCTGTTTAAACAGCCCCCAGTTGCTGTCCTGACAGCGGGCTGAAAAAGCGGTCATGGCCAGCGACAATAGCAGGCACGGCATGAGCCAGGTGGTTCTTAACATGAGACATCCTGTGGTGAAAATAGGGCAGTTACCGGCTCAGTCGTTATACCGCTTCGGCGATGCGTTCAACGGCGTCAGCCACGGGTTTTAACGTCAATTCGTGCTGCAACCACTGGCGGAAAGCCGGGCCGGTCGCGCCGTGACGTAAGCCGTACTCCACAAAAGCTTTCATATAGCCAATCTTGTCGCCGCAGTCGTGAGATTTACCGGTCAGGGCGTAAGCTTCCACCGGCGCGTTCTCCAGCAGCATCGCGATAGCATCGGTCAACTGGATTTCACCGCCTGCGCCGATCGGCGTTTTACGCAGCAGCGGCCAAATCGCTTTGGAAAGCACATAGCGGCCAACCACCGCCATGTCGGACGGCGCTTCGTCAACGGCCGGTTTTTCCACCATGCCTTTTACCAGACCAAAACCACCTGCCGGGAGGTTCATGCCGCCGCAATCCACCACGCCATAGCGGGAAACATCTTCGTGGTTAACGGTTTCAATCATTAACTGGCTGGCGCCCGTCGTGGTGAAGCGATCGATCATTGCCGCCAGGTTATCCTGCGACAGATCGCAACGGCTGTCGTCGATCAACACATCCGGCAGCAGCACCACGAAGTCGTTATCGCCAATTAGCGGTTCCGCGCACAGCACCGCGTGGCCCAGACCTTTGGAGTGCCCCTGGCGCACATGCATAATGTTCATGCCTGCCGGACAGATAGTCCGCACCTCTTCCAGCAGCTGATTTTTCACGCGCGATTCCAGCAGCGACTCCAGTTCAAAAGAGGTATCGAAATGGTTTTCGATGGCGTTTTTGGAAGAGTGCGTAACCAGTACGATTTCGCGGATCCCGCAGGCGTAACACTCCTGCACGATATACTGAATAAGCGGCTTATCCACGATCGGTAACATCTCTTTCGGGATAGCCTTGGTTGCCGGAAGCATACGCGTACCGAGCCCTGCCACTGGGATTACAGCCTTTAACATAATTGTTTCCTGTTATTTATTTTGCTGTTTAAAAATCAACACACAATGCTGTTGATGATGCCACCCGATTCATTTACGCCTGGAACCTGGTAGTTAATAAAATCATCACCGCCTCGCGCCTTCACTTTATAAAGGGCGGTATCAGCGGCTTTTAAAATAGAGGAAAAGTTCGGCCCGTGTTCCGGATAACTGGCAACACCAATACTCACCGATAATTCCACGGTTTGTTGCAGGTAATGCAAATACATCGGCTGGCGCGTGGCTTCGACAATTAATTGCAGCACGCCGCGACCGGCAGGTTCGTCAACGCCATCAATATAGGTGAGGGCGAATTCGTCACCGCCAAGCCGGCCAAGCAGTGTGGTGCGGGAAATACACTGTTTTACCCGGCTGATAAAGCAGCGCAGCACTTCATCGCCTGCCGCATGCCCCAGATCGTCGTTAATATTTTTAAAGTTATCGAGATCCAGTATCGCCACCACAATCTGTGCGCCGCGCGCGTTAGCGGCACGGATTTTTTTGCGGCTACGAATATAGTAACCCTGGCGATTCAGGGTTTTGGTTAATGCATCATTGTGCGCACGAAAATGTAATTTCTCGCGGATCGCCATATGCCGGGTAATATCAAACCCCAACAGGATAAAGGCAAATATTTCACCCGTTTCATCGCGACGCGGCATTAAGCGGGTATCAAGCCAAAGCATCTCGCCGTTTTTTTTCTGCTGCGATATTTCGCCCTGCCAGTTATCACCGGTTTTTTTCGCAATACTAATCGCCATCGCCAGTGAAATAGCAACCGTTTCATCCGTCGACTGAAACAATACTTTGCCCAGAACCTCATCACGACTGAAACCCGTTAATTGATAGAAAAACGGACTGGCGTGAATAAGCTGGCCGGAGGTATCGAGAACCAGCGAAACAAAGGCATTATCCTCCATATAATTAACTGCCTCGATTTCAAGTTTCCTGCCTGAAACCATGATTTCATTAAACATGATGGTCACCTGATCGTTGATATAGGGTGGATATGCCTTTGCGACGTCATTCGTTAATGGCGTAGCGGAAAATCAGCACATCTTCGGTGGCGTTATCCTTCCAGCGCACCGGCACCTGATTGCCCGCGCCCTGTGACACCAGCCACTGCGAATACGCGCCTTCCAGCACATAGGCGCTGGCGCGACGCCAGCCCGCTTCGTCACGGTATTCCGGCGCATGCGGCCACGCGCAGTGCAGCAGGATCAGTTCGCGCTGGGCGGGCGCCATTTTGACAAAGCCCCAGTTGAACAGCTCCAGCACCCGGTTAATGCTCGCTTCCAGTTCGTTCACCGTGGCGGCGCCATCAATGGGATACCACTGGGCCATCATCTGGCCGATACGTCTCAGGGCTTCGGGATCTTTATCACCCCGGCCTTCGGTGTATTCGTTAAAAAACAGATACACCAGGTCATGCCAGCCAGCCTGATAATTGCGTTGTAAATAAGTGTCCTGATTGCTAAACATCATCTATCCCACGGGTTATTTGTCTTGATCGACGTAATATTTGAAATACACCAACGCCTTGCCTTCGTTATAACTGCCGAAGGTGTCGTACCCTAAGTTCGCACCGAGAGCCAGGTTGTTGCTGAGGTGGTAACGCGCATCCACGCCCAGCGTATAGCCAATGCCGTTTTTCGAAGTGGCTTTGTAGACAGCGTCCACATCGTCATCGTCGCTGGCGTAACTGTTTAATTCTGATTGCAGGCTACTGTGGCCCGGGAAGTAATCGCTTTTATCCTGCTTATAAGACTGATAACCCACTGCGCCATTGAGCGTCAGATCCCAGTCGTTAATGTGGCGCGTCAGCGTCACCGGCAGCGATACCGCCATAAAATCTTGCGGGCTGAAGTAACCGCCCTGGCCGAGGGTGTAGTAGCTCAGGTTGCGGTCAAAGTTCATATAGTTGACGTTCACCCCCACTTTCAGCTCGCTGTCGCTGGTTTTCCAGGGCCGCAGATAGCTGCCCGCCTGCGCGGTGACGGCGTGGTTGGTCGGCACATTTGTTCCGACGTAGGTATCGAAGCCCAGACGGGTATAAAGCCCGATCAGGTCGTTATCCCAGGCGTACTGCGCCGAAACGCCGTTACGGGTGATGCCGCCCCAGCTTTCACCGGTGCTCTTATCCTTTACCCCAACATACGACAGCAGGCTGTCGGTGACGGCACGGCGTTCTGCTTTCAGGTTCAGCGAACTGTTCTGCGTCAGTTTCGGGTTCCACTCCACGCCGCCCACCAGACGGGTGAACTCGCCGCCGGTCGGTGTGCTGCCAACATCCAGTTTGTAGCTGTCACCGCTCAGGCTGAGGCTTGCTGCCACGCCGTTTGCCTGCTGTGAACCCTGGCTGGAGGCGTTGGTTGAAGTGGTCGTTGTGCTGGTACTGGCCGCCGCTTCTGCCAGTTTCTCCGCATGTTCCAGCGCCCCGGAACCGAAGCGGTTCGCCGCCTCACCGGACATCTCGCCAGCGTTTAGCGATGTTGGCGTGATGTTCAGGCTCAGGCGCGTGCTGTCGCCCACCGCGCCCGAAAGGATCAGCGGTGCCTGCACTTCATCCAGCGCGCCAAGACCCGATTCACCATTACGGCTACGCAATGAAACGCCGCCGCTGGTCCAGGTGGCACTTTTCTCTTGCAGATCGCGCATCATGGTGTTGATGCCGCTCATTGCAGTGAGCTGCGCCTGACGCGTTGGTGACGGCAGCGACATCACCGAACTCAGTTCATCGCTATCGTCATCGCCGCCCTGTTGCAGACGCCACTGGGCAGTGCGCAGCAGCGACATCGCCCGCTGATTTTCACCGTTGGCCGCCGCCACGCGCGCGGCCAGCAGCATATAATCGGCATCCTGGCTCGGCTCCAGCCCGGCAAAGGTTCGCCGCGCTTCGTCGTTATCGCCGCGGGCCAGCGCCATATTCACCATTCCGGTCAGCGCTTGCTTATCCCGTGGCGATTTTCGCAGCACGTACTGATAGATTTCCGTGGCTTTGTCATCCATATGATCGGCCTGGTAGACGCGCGCCACGGCCAGCAACAGATCGGTATTGGTCGGATTGTTTTGCAGTTCCGGCATTAACAGTGACCAGGCTTTGCCGATTTGCCCCTTTTCCCGCAGGCGATCGGCGCGAACGATCAAACCGCCTAAGCGGATCGCGCTCATCTCCTGCTCGCTGGCACCGTTCTGCAATACCGGCGCATTCAGCAGGCTTTCGGCTTCAGCAAACTGCCCGGCCTGGTTCAGCACGCGGATCTGCCCGGCATAATCCAGTACCGAACCGTGTAACCCCTGCGCCTGGCTGTCGCGTACCAGTTGCAGCGCGCCAGCGCTGTCGCCGCTCTGCATCAATAACTCAGCAAGACGGCCCGCATCGACCGGCGATTGCGGCGGATTACGTTGCAGAGCCAGTAACGAGTTGCGCGCCGCGGTCGCATTGCCAAGACGCAGATAGTTGCGGGCAATATCCAGTTGTTGGTTGATCTGCACGCGCGTGTACAGTGCGGTCATATCGGCGCTGTAACTGCTGCGCGGCACGCGGGCGAGCAGGCTTTGCGCGCGCGACCAGTCGCTCTCTTCGGCGGCATAGACCGCAGCGGCATACAGCGCTTCTTTATTGCTGCTGTCGCGTTGCGCCACGCCAGACATTAACGCCGAGGCCTGCTGTTTCTGCCCCGCTTTGCGCAGTACGCGGGCGTAATCGAGTTGCAGCCAGACATTGCGCGGGTATTTGCCGGAGGCGTTTTGCAGGATCTGCATCGCCCGTGAGCTGTTTCCGGCCTGCAACGCGGCCTGCGCGGCTTTGCGTTCGTTGTCGCCGTTATCGCCAACGGCGGCGTAACGGGTACGCAGACTGGCGGGCAGGGTTTGCAGCATGGCGTCTGCTTCTGCCTGTTTATTCTGCTGCTTCAGCACCCACCACAAACCCGTTCTGATATCGGTATTCTGTGGACGCTGCGCCAGCAACTGGCGGTACTCCTCTTCGGATTGCGACAGCTTGCCCTGACGCCGCAGGATATCGGCCCGCAGCATACCCGCCGCCTGCTGCTGGTTTTCATCGTGGCTGTCGGCGCTCTGCAAACTTGCCAGCGCCTGGTCGTAGCTGCCTTTCTGGCTCAGGCTACGGGCCTGGCCCAGCGCGGCGTAGAAACGGGCGTTATCGGCATCTTTTATCCACTGCGCGCTGTTCTGGTTACTGGCATCTTCTTGCGCCGCACGACGCAGGAATTTCTCGGCATCGGCAAAGTTGTTCTGCCGCAGTGCGACATAGCCCATCCCGGCCAGCGCGTTGCCATTATTGGCGCGGGTTTGCAGCGCTTCGGAGAAGCGATCTTTGGCGCTGCCGAGATCGCCGCCGTTCAATGCATCAAAGCCCGCTTTAGTGGCATCGCCTTCCACGCTTTTACGGTAGTGATCCATTGGTGCACTGTCTTCCGGATGGCGTTGCGCCCAGGCGGTATACGCTGGCAGATCGCTGGCTTTGGCATCCAGCCACAGCAGCGCTTGCTGCAAGGCTTTGTCGGCGCTTTTATCATCGGCAGCCAGCGTGCTGAGCAGGGCGATCCCTTCCCGGCGCGTGGATTCCTGATAAGTGAGCGCCATCGCCAGCGCCTTTTTCGTTGGCTCATCGTCCGGCATCACGCTGGCACGCTGACGCATGGCGGCGACCGCCTCGCCCCAACTGGCGCTGTCACCGGCCATGGTCTGGTAATACTCCAGCGCCACATCATCCGGCGGCGGATTGCCATTAAACAGCGCGCGCCAGGCGGCAATGGACTCTTTAATCTGCCCACGGCTTGCCAACTGACGCGCCGCGTTGAGTTTATCCTGCGGGATATTGCGCAGAGTGTTGGCGCTGGTCAGCGCGCTCAGGCGCGGGTCCTGTGGCGAAATATCGGCGATTTTTTTGCGCCACACTTCCGATTGCTGCACGTTGCCTTGTTGCAGTTGATAAAGCGCCATCAGATACATGGCATCGATATTCTTATCATCCGCAGCCAGCACTTTTTGCAGCGCATCGATGGCCATATCGTCGTGCGCTTTGCTGTGCCAGTAGCTGGCCTGCGCCAGCAATTTTTTCACTGCGGCCGCATTCGCGCTGGCGTCAGCGGTATCGGCAGCAGCAGGATGGCTGGCGCCCACCAGGCACAGCAGGTAAAAAGCCTGCGTCAGTTGTTTACGCGTATTCATTTTTTTGTTTTATCCTGCAGGCGTTGTTGGGCGTGGCGCTGAAGTAGGGTGAACAGCATTGGGCCGGAAACCGCAGCAATCAGGCAGGCAAGGGCGACCAGCCAGAAAATATGCTCGCTGGCAAACCACAAAATTTTCATATAACCGGGCAGGTTGCCGCTGGTGAACTGCTCGCCCACCCGCCAGCTTTTGATCTCCCCGGTGCTGTTAACGGCGGTGAAATCGCCCCCGGCGATGGAGAGAAAGGCCGGTTTGTTCATGTCTTCCGCCAGTTGCGAAAGCTGGTGATTGTCGGTCGCTGTCGCGACTACCACCACGCGCTGTGCGTTCCACGGCGAGCGCATGCTCAGCAAGCCGCGCCACTGATTGTTGTCGCTGAGATACTCAGCCGCATCCATATCCGTGCGCGCCGGGTCGCCGCGCAGCAGCGATAACACACGGCTTACGGCACTGGCGGTTTTCACTTCCAGCGTATTTTCATTCAACGCAAAGGCGCTGTTTTGCAGCAGCGGATTCAGCATCTCGCCGTTGCTCAGGCTGCCAATCGCCAGCACATCGCTGTCGGCCAGCTGCTGTTGCGCCTCTTCCTGTCCGGGCAGGCCGGTATAGAGGTGTAGATAGTTGGCGGTAACGCCCGTGTCGCGCCCGGATTGTGCCATCAGGTTGAGCAGCACGGTGGCGTCATCAACCGTAGGGTGCGCAGGCATCAGTACCGTGGTTTGCGCGAGGTCAGCATGGCGCGTGAACGGGAACATTGCGCCGCTGAACCACGCCAGGTTCGGCAACTTGCCGAAGTGCCAGGCGCGGCTGAAATCGAGCGTTGAATCACCGTCAATCCGGCTCTGGATGTTCTCATCCGCCATGGCGTTGCAGGGGGCGTTTTTCTGCGCTTTCAGGCCGAACCAGAAACCGAGTTGATTGCTGCCGAGAATGGCGCGCGGATCGATGTTGACCACTGCGCTCTGCTGGCGCTGCGATAAACCGAGCATCGACAGCACCGGCGCCAGCATCCCCTCTTTGCTGACCGGCAGACGTTTAAGGAACTCGCCGTTCAGGCTGACGTTGAGGAAGGAGTCCTGATCGTCAATCCAGTTTTTCTGCGCAAAGCTGTAGTTGAGGTGCAGCGGTACGGAGGAGCCATCCCACAGGAACAGATCCGGCGCGGTACGAAACGGCAGACGGTTCTCGCCGTGCCAGACGCCGTGGGCAATCAGCGCGCCCTCATCCGTCAGCAGCGAGCGCACGGCAACCGGGTGTTCAGTGTTGATCCAGCGCGGCGCATCGTAGGCGGCTCGCTGGGCGATTTTCAGCGTCGGAATATCCAGCGTGTCGCTGTCCGGCAGCGCCGGTAATGTCAGACGCCACGCCGCCTGGCGTAGCTGCATCTCGTTGTGGCCGCTAATGATCAGCAATTTCCAGGCCGGGTTTTGCGGGTTATCAATCACCTGCAACGCTGCGCCGTTGGTTTCCGGCAGGGTGATGCCGCCAATGGTCTGGCCCGGTTTGCCAATCAGAATGCCGTTGCCGACGGGCAGGGCATCGTACTGCACGTCAAAGCGGCTGGGTTTGCCGTTGCTTAATGCGCCAAACTGCGAGGCGACAATCGCTGATGCGGTCAGCACGTCCGCATCCGGCGTCGCCGGGTAAGCTATGCTGATCGCCTGATCTTTTGTCTGTTTGATATCGACGAAGGGGCGCGGGAATGTGCCCAGCGTTTTGCGAACGTTCAGCCACAATCCCTGATAGTTCAGCGACGATTCTGGCTGTAACGTCACTTTATAATCTGCGGGCAGCGGGCGCTGGCAGCTCCAGACATTATTAATAATGTCGTCGCCGGTTTTCAGCTGGAAGCTGAGGTTGTTGCTGGACGCGACCATCGAGGCCGGGACATCCAGTTGCCAGTAACCTTTATCCTGCTGCAACTGATCGAGCGGGATGGCGCCCAGCGGCTGACCATTCAGCATCAGTTGCAGGTTTTCGCCGCTGACATCGCTGCGGTTGACCTGCACATTCAGACTGATATGTGCGTCGGTGATCACCAGATCGCCCGGCAGGTTGAACGACACGCCGTTTTGCAACTGCTGACCGGAGAGCGTCAGCCCGCCGGTTGCGCCCATATCGCCAAAGCTCAGGGTGCTGGTGATATTCTGGTTGCTGGTATTCGCCGGAACCATCTGCTGCGGCTGCGCAGGCGTTGTTCCTTGCAGCGAAAGCGGTGTCGGCAGCGTCGGCGGCGCGTCGTTATCGCTTGAGAGCGCAAACGCCGGGGTATTCACCGAACAGGCAAGCAGGGTGGCAAGTGCGATAGGCTTACAGCGCATTGTTAACCTCTTCCTGCTTTTTCGCGACGACCTTCATCTGGCTGTTAAAACCGCCCGCCATTTTTTTGCGACCGAAAAACAGCTCAAACACACACTGCAAAATCCCCAGAAAGGAAGCGAGTGGGCGATCCGGCGCATGCGGCGGACGATACCAGGCATCGGCGCGGGAAAGCACCACGCGGACCAGCTTGCGGCGTTCGCTCAGCGGCAGCGTGTCAAACTCCAGACGAATATCGCCGACGCCGGTACCCGCAGAGAGAATAGGCACATGGGCAATCTCACCGCCCAGACCCAGTTCGATACGGACCGGAGTTTTGCTGCTCAGATCTTCCCCTTTCACCAGCGCCACGCGCGCGCCACCCATCGAGATATCAAAGGTACGGGTCTGCATTTGCGAGCCGTCGGAAAAGAGCACGGTCACCGGCAGGCGAGCGTAAATACGGATGGTTTTGCGGATCTGTTTGGTCTCTTTCGCCACGGCAATCGAGGCCAGCAAAATGATGGTACTGAAAGTGCCCCACGCGATATTGAACAGAATGACGCGCGGATCGATCCCGGCGTAGTCGTGCATGAAGTAGCGCACGCCCACCCAGATCATGCTGCCGACCATCAGTAGCGTGGTGATGATCAGCGGGCGTACGGTGTGAGAGTCGAAGTAGTCGCGGTCCGTCAGATCGCCTTTGTCGGTCACGTTGAATTTCCCCAGCCGCGGTGAAATCAGGCTCAGCAGCGTCGGCAGGATCAGGTGGAATGCCATCACCGTTTCGTAAATTTCGCCCCAGAACGCGTAACGATAACGCCCGGTGATGCGCGAGTTCACCATCGTGGAGAGCACCAGGTGCGGCAGCACGTAGGCGAAAATCAGCGTCGCTGAGGAGGAAATAATGTTGAGGTTGAACAACATAAACACCAACGGCGAGGTGAGGAACACCACGCGCGGCAGGCCATACTGGAAGTGCAGCATCGCATTAAGGTAACAAATGCGCTGGGTCAGCTTCAGGCCGCGCCCGAGCAGCGGGTTATCAATACGGAAAATTTGCGTCATGCCGCGCGCCCAGCGAATACGCTGGTTCACATGCAGCGCCAGCCGTTCGGTTGCCAGCCCGGCCGCCAGTGGGATATCAAGGAATGCTGTGTTCCAGCCGCGACGCTGTAATTTCAGCGCGGTGTGGGCATCTTCGGTCACCGTTTCTACCGCAAAACCGCCAACTTCATTTAACGCGCTGCGACGGATCACCGCGCAGGAACCGCAGAAGAAGGTGGCATTCCAGTTATCGTTCCCTTTCTGTACCGGGCCGTAGAACAGCGCACCTTCGTGCGGAACGCGTTTTGCTGCCGTCAGGTTGCGTTCAAACGGATCGAGGGAGTAGAAGTGGTGCGGTGTCTGGATCAGCGCCAGTTTTTCATCGCGGAAAAACTCGCCGACGGTAGCCTGCAAAAAGACGCGGGTGGCAACGTGGTCGCAGTCGAACACGCAAATCAGCTCACCCTGGGTGAGGGTCATGGCGTGGTTCAGGTTGCCCGCCTTCGCGTGGCTGTTATCCGGGCGGATGATGTAATGGACGCCCGCTTCGGCGGCGAAATCGCGGAATTCATCGCGTTTTCCATCGTCAAGAATATAGACTTTGACCTTGTCCTGCGGATATTCAATACACTGCGCCGCCAGCACGGTATCGCGCACGACATCGAGACTTTCATTATATGACGGCACATAAATATCGACCGTCGGCCAGGTGGATTTATCCGGTGGTAATGGCGCAATAGGGCGTTCTAATGGCCAGGCCATTTGAATATAACCGAGCAACAGAATCGTCCACGAATATATTTCTGCCGCAAACAGCAAGCTGCCGAGCAGCATTTCCAGCGTTGAATCGAAATGCAACGTTGTGGTGGCGCGCCACCAGATATAGCGCGTGGACATCAGTACCGAGAGTGTCAGCATTGCTAACACCGCTTTTTTTCCTTTCACCCGCCCAAGAATTAATACAACAGCCATCACGCTCAGGCCAAAGAGGTATTGTTTATCGCTGTTCATCGGTGTGATGACCACCAGCAGCGATAATAAAAGTAGTACCAGCGTGAAAATAAATCTGATGATTTTTTTCATGTTTATAATCTTGCACAGAATAGAATAAAGGCAGACCGGCACAAAACTGTTCCGGTGACCTGTTAAAATTCACAACCTGGCCGACTCATCTTTGTCGCACGAAATGCAGCGGCATTATTGGCTGGCAGGACATGATAAATCGTGCTTTATTATTGCCACACGGCGATTTCACCTGTTGGCATTTATTTACCAATGACCGTAAATAACATATCCAGACGAACAGGATTGCGTTCGCGAATTTCAACCTCAGCCGGGCGGCTGATGGCCGCAACGCTGTCCAGAATACCTCCGGCCGGTGTCGCGAAGGCCTCCGGCGCGGCAACAGGTACCGGTTTGCTTTTCGGCCAGGAGAGGGTGTTGGCCGGGATGTCCGCCGGAGCGCTGGCATTCCTGGTTTCCTTACGGCTTGCTGCCGGGCTGACGGCAACCGTCGATTCCTGCACTTCATTGCTGATGCCGGGTGCTACTGCTGTTGTGGTTACTGCTTGCATTGTTTCACCATCTTCAGTCATTTCCTGGAAAGAAACACCGGACATTTTCAGTTTTTCAGCCAAAGAACCTAAATCATCGTACATAGTGTTTGCCTGACCCCGATGTGTTGAATACGAACTATAATAAGCAATACGCCTTCTCTATTACCGTGCGACTGTGCAGGGCGCTAAAGCTAAATAGACGGCATCAATAAAAATTCCCGTCATGCGCTTTAAATGAGAATTTCCTTATATACTGTCGGCGGCGGTCAGTTAAGGTCAAGTGACGTTATCGATAAATGGTAATGAACTTATTTAATGTGTCTATGAATGATTTCTTTATTTATAACGGCATCGTGAAGCAAACCCAGCCTGCATGGGCATTATAGCCAGCGTAGAGGGAAAAGTTATCGCTGTGCGGAAAGTCAGTCTTTTAATTGATAATTACGAAAGGTTGCAATCTTCATTATTTATCCATAATTCACTTTTTTAAATCACTTTTTATTTGTCGGCCACCTGTGTTGTTTCTTTAACGATAAATTGCATTTTATATATAGAATTTGTCTATAAATGTCGTTGTCTATTAATATTGCGGCTGGTTGATATTGAACCTGGTTATTTTTTCAATTAGGATGTCGACGAACTCTTCTTTAAGAAAAAAAGATTATGCATTCTGAAAATGATATTTTCGGCTCTGATAATATGCTTGCCGCACTCGAAAATGTTCACGATGCTGTCGTACTACTGGATAGTATGGAAACCGTGTTTTTCTTTAATCGTGCGGCGGAGAAATTATGGGGCTACCCGCGAATTTCTGTGCTGGGATGTAAAGCCTCTGCGATTCCGTTGTTTGGCTCACTCGATGTGATGCCGACGGGCACCGAAAGTGAGCGTGCGTTAACGGTGATCTCCGCTACCGGTGAAGAGACATCGCTGGCCGCGACCATTAGTTATGAAGGTAGCGGCAGCATCGGTTCTCCCTGTCGTATTGTCGTACACATCGATCAGGAGCGTGTCACGAAGCTCTCGACCTTTGATCGGCTTACCGGCCTGCCGAATCGTGGCGCGCTGCACCAGTATATTGATCAGACGCTGGCCAGCAGCGTGTGCGATCGCGCGGCGTTTTTCTTCCTCGATCTCGATCATTTTAAAGACGTCAATGATGCGCTGGGCTACGCCGCAGGGGATAACGTGCTGGTGGCGATCGCGCAACGTCTGATGACGGAGTTCTCCCGCCAGGGATTTGTCAGCCACGCCGACAGCGATGCGTTTGTGCTGGTGATCCCGGATTGCGATTACACCCGCGCCACCAGCATTGCGCAGAAGATCCAGGCGCTGTTCCGTATGCCGTTTAATGTTGCCGATCTGGCGCTGAATGTGACGGTCAGCACCGGTATCAGCCTGTACCCGGATCACGGTGTTTCGCGCGATGGTTTGCTCAAACATGCCAACCACGCTTCGCATCTGGCGAAGGCGGCAGCGTCCGGCGGTTACCTGTTCTTCAGCACCGAGATGAATCAGGTCGATCAGGAACGTTTAAAACTGGCGGCGGCGTTGAAGCTCGCCATCGCCAGCAATTTGCTGCATTTGCACTATCAACCGCAAATATGGCTGAAGAATGGTGAGCTTTATGGTGTAGAAGCGCTGGCGCGCTGGACCGATCCGGTACTGGGCGACATTCCCCCTGGAAAATTTATCACCCTGGCCGAAGAGACCGGCGAGATTGAAGCCATTGGTCGCTGGACACTCCATGAAGCTTGCCGTCAGATGGCGGAATGGCGCAGTAACGGCATTCATGTGCCGGTGGTATCGGTAAATCTTTCGCCGATCAACTTTTATAACAGCAGCCTGCCGCATTACATCTCCTATCTGCTGCGGCAATACCGCATTCCGTCGAGCTGCCTGACCATCGAGATCACCGAAGGGGTGATGATGGACAAGCGCCCGGAAACGATGGAAGTGATCTGCGCGGTGCGCGAACTGGGCGTCGGGCTGTCGATGGACGATTTTGGCACCGGTTTCTCCTGCCTGTCGCGTCTGGCGCATTTACCGATGACAGAGCTGAAAATCGACCAGAGCTTTATGCGCGATCTCAGCGAAGGCAGCAAAATGAAAGCCATCGCCACTACGGTGGTGAAAATCGGCCAAAGTCTGCATCAGACCGTGGTTGCCGAAGGGGTGGAAACCGAGCAGCAGCGTAATCAACTGCGTGATTTGCAGTGCGACATTGCCCAGGGCTATCTCTACTCCCGCGCCCTGAATGCTTCTGCGCTGGCGGGATGGTTGCAAAGCCGGTTACAACCCGAAATGCGTTATGAGTGAAATCGCAAGGTAGCAGTGGCCCAGGTCTGAAAGGAATATCAGGCCGGAATAACCCCCGGTGCGCGTCCAGTGCCGGGGGATTATTTTATTCCTTTTTTAATAATATTATCCTGCCACCTAACTGAAGAATTTCAGTGCCACCAGAAATAAGCAGAAAAATAGCATTCCCCATGACATTTGACGATGCGCTTGCCGTGCAGGATTGGTACTGGTGGTTTTATTTTTGCTCGTGTCGATGTTCATAATGAAATATTACCCTGATCGATAATAAACCGATGCCATCCCTTGCCGGGCGGGCATGTATGAAAAACGATGAACGATGGCGCGCCAGCAGGCTGGGCGTCATTTTTTTGTTTTATAGATAATGTTTATTAATTCACTTATATATATAGAAATACCGTTCGAAAATATTTATTTTGCAGCTATGCTGAATAAATAAAGATAAATTATCTTACCTGTAAAAAATGAAAAATCCACGAGTGAATTTAGCTTTGGGAAAATTAATTTATAGCGATAGCTACTTTCTATTATTCAGCGTTAATAACAGTGATTGCATAAATAAATACTGTCAGCGGCGAATACGGAGCGGCGATAACGAAAAAGCCTGACGCAATGTTGCGCAACGAGGCTATGATGACTTCTCTTGCTGGACGACAGCGCAGGTAGGGCCGCAATAGACCTGCAGGATCGGGGATCTGCACCCGCCATTACGCAAATACGTGCGAATATGATTCACTTTCCTGTGCATAGTCGGCAGTTTATGTATTACAGGTAGTTATATTATGGTGGTTCTCTTGCGACCTGGGCGCATTCTGGCAGGGTGAATATCAGGACGCAGGGATCGGCGAGAAACGCTATCTCGCTCACCAAAGAGTCGTTAAGCGCATCGCGAGTCATGCGGAACAAGATCATGAATAATGAAAAAAAAGTCGATCACCAGGATGAAGATACAAGGCACCTCTTCGAGCTGCTGAACAATAATTCGGACTGGGTTTGGGAAGTGGATGCGCAGGGACGTTATACCTGGTCTTCCGAGGTGGTCACGGAACTGCTTGGCGTGTCGCCGAAAGAGGTCATTGGCAAAACGCCCTTCGATTTTATGCCGCCGGGGGAAGCTGAGCGCGTGGCAGGCGCGTTTGGCGCGATCGTGATGGAAAAACGGGCCTTCTCCGGCCTGGTAAACCGTAACCAGCGTGCTGATGGCAGCATTGTGGTGCTTGAGACCAGCGGCGTTCCGCTGTTTGATGAGCAGGGGGAACTGCGAGGCTATCGCGGCATCGATCGCAATATCTCCAACCTTGGCGAGCGGGTTCTGCAACTGGAAACCATCTATGAAACCACGCCGGTGGCGCTGTGCATGATCGATCGCCAGGGGCGAATGGTGATGTCCAACAAAGCGATGGCGAAGTTGTTGGGGAACACTGTACCGCAGGGCTTTGAAAGCCATGTTCAGCAGTTGATGCCTGACTACTGGCCCTTTTTCCTTACCGATTTTGCCCTTGCTGACAATGGCGAAGAGTTGCCTTCGCGCGAACTCGGCTGGCGCGATCGCTGCTACGATATTCAGTCGGTGCCGGTGCGCGATGCGATGGATGCGGTCGTCGGTTTATCGGTGACCTGGGTGGATATCACCGAGCGTCGTCATGCGGAACATAAGCTCGCCAGCGCGAATAAAGTGCTGCAACAGTACGCCCAGCTCGACCATCTGACCGGTTTGTTTAACCGTCGCTATATGGATGAGTGTCTGCTGGCGGAGATCGCCCGCGCGCTGCAGGAGGATTTTCCGCTGTCGGTTTGCCTGGCGGATATCGATTACTTCAAAAATTACAACGACAGCCAGGGGCATCAGGCCGGAGATGACTGCCTGCGCATCGTTGCCAAAACCCTGACCGCATCGCAACTGCGCAGCGACAATAATGTCAGCCGCTATGGTGGCGAAGAGTTTCTGATTATCTTACCTGGCACCGATTTGGCGCAGGCGATGGGGATGGCTGAAGGCGTGCGCAGTCGTGTCAGCGCGCTACAGATGCCGCATGACGCCAGCCCCATCGGCTTTATTACCATCAGCATTGGCGTGGCGACATTGCAGGCCGGGCAGCCGGAGTGTGAGGGTAAACCGCTGCATATGATTGCCAGCGGCCTAATCCATCGGGCTGATACCGCGCTCTATGCGGCGAAAAGACAGGGACGCAACCAGGTCGTTTCCGCGCGGGATACCTCTTGCAGCTAAAAGGGAGCCATCAGGCTCCCTTTTAACGTCTCAGGCCAGCGCCTGTTTCCAGTCGGCAATCAGATCCTTTTCATCTTCAATACCCACCGACAGGCGAATCAACTGTGGCGTAATGCCGTTCGCCAGCCGCTGTTCCAGCGGGATTGAAGCGTGGGTCATGCTGAATGGCTGGCTGACCAGGCTTTCGACGCCGCCCAGGCTCTCAGCCAGCGTAAACAGTGTTAATTTTTTGATGATCTCGCTTGCCCGCGCATCGTCGCCTTTCACCACCACGGAAATCATGCCGCCCGGCAGCGCCATCTGCGTGCGGGCCAGTTGATATTGCGGGTGGGATTCCAGCCACGGAAACCACACTTTTTCCACCTGCGGTTGCTGCTCCAGCCAGCGTGCAAGCGCCAGCGCGTTGCTGCTGTGGCGCTCCACGCGCAGGGAAAGGGTGCGGATACCGCGCAGCGTCAGGAAACTACTGAAGGGATCGAGCACGCCGCCGACGGCGTTTTGCAGATAACCGAGTTTTTCCGCCAGTTGCGGGTTATCACCGACGACCGCCAGACCGGCAACCACATCCGAATGGCCGTTCAGGTATTTGGTGGCGGAGTGCACCACAATATCGAAACCCAGCTCCAGCGGGCGATGGATCACCGGCGATGCGAAGGTGTTATCCGCCACGCTCAGCACGTTGTGACGTTTGGCGATGGCGGCGATAGCGGCCAGATCCGCCAGCTTCAACAGCGGGTTGGTGGGCGTTTCCACCCAGATCATTTTAGTCTCCGGGCGAATGGCAGCTTCCAGCCCGGCCAGATCGTCCGGCTTCACCCAGCTTACCTGCAACCCGGCGCTGCGGCGGCGCACGTTTTCAATCAGGCGATACGTGCCGCCATAGACATCATCAATCGCCACCAGATGGCTGTCTTTATCCAGCAGTTCCAGCACCGTGGAGATACTGGCGCAGGCCGGAGGCAAAAGCATAACCGCGTGTACCGCCTTCCAGTTCGGCGATAGCTGTTTCCAGCGCGTGGCGCGTCGGGTTGCCGCTGCGCGAATATTCATAGCCGGTGTGCTGGCCCGGCGCAGGCTGTGCAAAGGTGGAGGTGGCATAAATCGGCGGCATGACCGCGCCGTGTTGGTCGTTGAAGACGCCGCTGTGGACGCTTTGCGTTGCCAGGTTTTTCATTTTGTTTTCCTTATTGTTCAAGACGGTTGCGCCAGGTCGTCAGCACATCGCTACGGGTTATCAGGCCGACAAAGCGGCCGTTATCGGCGATCACCGCCACCAGGCCGCGATCGAAAATGTTGCGCAGTGCGCTTTCCGGCGCATGCTTATCGAGAATTTCTACGTTACGTGTCATCGCCTGGCGAACCGGCAGGGAGAAGCGCTGGCTGTCGCCCTGCACGTGGCTTATCAAATCCCACTCATCGACGATGCCGACCAGTTGGCCGTTTTCCAGCACCGGCAGTTGCGAAATGTCATACAGCCGCATGCGCGCCAGCACGGCGGCGAGGCTGTCTTCCGGCGCGGCGGTCACGGTGGCACCTTCGTCGTGACGCAGGGCGATAAAATCCGTGAGATCGCCATTCGACGGGCGGGTCAGCAGACCTTGCTGGCGCATCCAGTCGTCATTAAACATTTTCGACAGGTATTTGTTGCCGCTATCGCAGGCGAAAGTGACCACCCGTTTTGGCGAGGTTTGCGCCTGGCAGTAACGCAGTGCGGCGCTGAGCAGGGTGCCGGTAGACGATCCCGCCAGAATACCCTCCTGTTGCAGCAATTCGCGTGCGGTGGCAAAGGCTTCACGGTCAGTGACGCGGAAGGCTTTATGCACGCCGTCGATCTGCGCCAGCGGCGGAATAAAATCCTCACCGATACCTTCAACCAGCCAGGAACCCGGCTCACCATAACGACCGGTTTCAACCTGATCGGCGAGGATCGATCCTGCCGGATCCGCCAGGACGAACTCGGTATGCGGTGAGTGTTGCGCGAACCAGGCCTGTAAACCGCCAAGCGTGCCGCCGGAACCAACGCCGACAACGATGGCGTCAATTCGCCCGTCGAGCTGGGCAAAAATTTCCGGTGCGGTCGTGGTCGCATGCGCCAGAGGGTTGGCTTCGTTATTGAACTGATCGATGTAAAACGCTCCCGGCGTTTCTTGTGCCAGACGACGGGCGTAATCCTGGTAATAAGCCGGATGGCCTTTGTTGACGTCGGAACGCGTCAGCTCCACTTTGCCCCCAGCGCGCGCAGGTGGAAAATCTTCTCGCGGCTCATTTTGTCCGGCACCACCAGGATCAGCGAATAGCCTTTTTGCGCGGCGATCAGCGCCAGCCCCAGCCCGGTATTGCCAGCCGTAGCTTCAATAATCGTACCGCCAGGCGCGAGCAGACCCAGCCGCTCGGCTTCATTGATCATCGACAACGCCACGCGGTCTTTAATCGAACCACCGGGGTTCTGGTTTTCCAGTTTGAGAAATAATTCGCAGGGGCCGCTTGCCAGTTTATGCAACTGCAACAGCGGCGTTTGGCCGATCAATTCGGTTACTGAATGGAAGACAGACATTGTGTATTCACCCGTGGAAAAAACTGATGCACGGATGATAGGTCTGTCATTTTTCGCTTTTAAAGAATCTTTATTCGGCGTTTAGAACAAACGGAAATATAAAGCTCTGTTTAGCCATCGGGAAGGAGAGCCGTATAGTCGTCCGGACGTGTTAATAGCTAAAAAACGCCTTTTTGCGCTGATTTCATGCACTTTTTGCCGCTTCTTTGCCGGAGTTATGCGTTTTTCGGTAATAGATTGCGAAAAAAATCCTTATGGCCAAATTCCGCATTCTGCCGCTTTTAGCGCTTTTGGTTATAAGCGAGTGACATTTAGTTATTTGAAATATAACTGCGGCTGATTATTATCACCTGGACATCCATACTGCTAAACCGCCAAACGGAAACACCAACGAATGATCGTGCTAAGGAATATTTCCAAAATTTTCGACCAGGGAAAGGCATCGATTACCGCCGTCGATAGCGTCAATCTGACGGTTGAGCAGGGGCAAATTTACGGAATTATTGGCTACAGCGGTGCTGGAAAAAGTACGCTGATCCGTTTACTGAATGGCCTGGAAAAGCCGACCAGCGGCAGCGTGGTGATTAACGGTCAGGACATTGCGCAAGCAAAGGGCGAAGCCCTGCGTCAGGCGCGTCTGAAGATCAGCATGGTCTTCCAGCACTTCAACCTATTGTGGTCGCGCACGGTCAGCGAAAACATCGCCTTTTCTATGCAGATTGCCGGTGCACCAAAAGCGAAAATTCAGGCCCGCGTGGCGGAACTGATCGAGCTGGTGGGGCTGAAAGGCCGCGAGAATGCCTATCCGTCGCAGCTTAGCGGTGGGCAGAAACAGCGCGTTGGCATTGCGCGCGCGCTGGCAAATAACCCGGACGTGCTGCTGTGCGATGAGGCGACATCGGCGCTTGATCCGCAGACCACCGATCAGATCCTCGATCTGCTGCTGGATATTAACCGCCGTTTCAAACTGACCATCGTGCTGATCACCCACGAAATGCACGTGGTGCGCAAAATCTGCGATCGGGTGGCGGTAATGGAGAACGGCAAAGTAGTGGAAGAGGGCGACGTGCTGAACGTCTTTACCCATCCGCAGCAGCCGATTACCCGGCAGTTTGTGCGCCAGGTAAGCCAGTATGAAGAAGAAGAGACGTTCAACCCGGAGTTGAACAGCGATCTCGACGGTACGGTTATTAAGCTGACGTTTACCGGCCACAGTACGCACCAGCCGATCGTTGGCGAACTGACGCTGCGCTACGGTCTGCCGTTCAACATTCTGCACGGCAAGATGTCGCAGACGGCACACGGTGTTTTTGGACAATTATGGGTGCACGTGAAGGCGACCCCGGAACAACTGGACAATATCCTTGCGGATTTGCGCAACACCGATATTGCAAGCGAGGTCGTAACACATGGCTGACTCTTTCTTCCCGCATCTGAAATGGGAACAACTCTGGGCGGCGACGCAAGAGACGTTATATATGACGGCGCTCTCCGGCGCGGCAACATTCGTACTGGGTATTTTGCTGGGACTGGCGCTGTTTCTGACGGCGCGCGGCGGGCTGTTCCAGAACCGCACGCTGTATAGCGTGATTTCGATTGTGGTGAATGTTTTCCGCTCTATCCCGTTCATCATTTTGATTGTGCTGTTGATCCCTTTCACCAAAACCATCGTCGGGACCATTCTCGGCGCGAATGCCGCGCTGCCCGCGCTGATTGTCGGTGCGGCGCCGTTTTACGCGCGCCTGGTGGAGATTGCGCTGCGCGAGGTGGATAAAGGGGTGATCGAGGCGACGCGTTCGATGGGCGCGCGGCTGAGCACACTGGTCTTCCGGGTATTACTGCCTGAATCATCGCCTGCGCTGGTGTCCGGTATTACCGTGACGCTGATTGCGCTGGTGAGTTACAGCGCCATGGCCGGGGTTATTGGCGCCGGCGGGTTGGGTAATCTGGCTTATCTGGAAGGATTCCAGCGCAACCACAACGACGTCACGCTGGTGGCGACGGTGACGATTCTTATCATCGTTTTCATTATTCAGTTCTGCGGCGACGTGATCACTTCTCTGTTAGATAAACGATAATTATTGGAAACCACCATCATGAAAAAGAACACTGACACTGATTGCCGCAGCAACCCTTAGCGTTCTGAGCTTCTCCTCCTGGGCGGATACACTGACCGTCGGCGCATCCAACGTGCCGCACGCGGAAATCCTTGAGCAGGCGAAACCGATTCTGGCGAAGCAGGGCATCGATCTGGAGATCAAACCGTTCCAGGATTACATCCTGCCGAACACCGCGCTGGCCAGCCGCGAACTCGATGCGAACTACTTCCAGCACATTCCGTACCTGAACAGCGTGATCAAAGATCATGCGGGCGACAAAGCTTACGATTTCGTCAGCGCCGGCGCGATCCATATCGAGCCGATTGGCATCTACTCCAAAAAATACAAATCGCTGAAAGACCTGCCGGAAGGCGGCAAAATGATCATGCGTGATGCCGTTTCTGAAGAGGGGCGTATTCTCTCCATCTTCGAAAAAGCGGGCGTGATCAAGCTGAAACCGGGCGTGGATAAAGTGACGGCGCGCATCGACGATATCGTTGAGAACCCGAAAAAACTGAAGTTCCTGCCGAACGTGGAAGCCGCACTGCTGCCGCAGATGTATAACAACAATGAAGGCGATGCGGTGGTGATCAACGCCAACTACGCCATCGATGCGGGCCTGGATCCGGTACACGATCCGATCGCGGTTGAGAGCGGTGAAAACAACCCGTATGCCAACATCATTACCGTACACCGCGGCGACGAGAAGAAAAAAGATATCGTGGCGCTGGTGAACGTGCTGCACTCCAAAGAGATTCAGGACTGGATCCGCACCAAATATAAAGGTGCGGTGATCCCGGTTAACAACTGATCCCCTTCGCGCGCGGTTTTACCTGGCCGCGCGCCATTTCCTTCTGTCCCTTCTCTTATTCCTTGTGATTAATCTCACCAATTTTAAACATCTGCGTTAACACTCATTAACAATGCACTACTATTGCCAGGTTCAGTGACTGCGGGAGCCAGCAATGAAAGATGTCGTGATTGTGGCGGCGGTGCGTACGCCGATCGGCTGTTTTCAGGGAGCGCTGTCGCGCCATTCTGCCGTAGAACTGGGTAGCCTGGTGGTGCAGGCGCTGGTGGAACGCAGCGGCGTACAGCCACAGGATATTGATGAAGTGATTTTAGGCCAGGTGCTGACCGCCGGAGCCGGGCAAAACCCTGCCCGCCAGTCGGCCATCAAAGGCGGCCTGCCGAACACCGTTTCCGCCATTACCATCAACGACGTGTGCGGTTCCGGGCTAAAGGCGCTGCATCTGGCATCGCAAGCGATTCAGTGCGGCGAGGCGGATGTGGTGATCGCGGGCGGTCAGGAAAATATGAGCCGCGCGCCGCATGTTCTGACCGACAGCCGCACCGGGGCGCGACTGGGTAACAGCCAGTTGATTGACAGCCTGGTGCATGATGGCCTGTGGGATGCGTTCAATGATTATCATATGGGCGTTACCGCCGAGAATCTGGCGCGCGAGTATGGCATCAGCCGCGAGCGGCAGGATGAGTGGGCGTTAAGTTCGCAGCATAAAGCGCGTGCGGCGATTGATGCTGGCCGTTTTCGTGATGAAATAGTCCCGGTGAAGACGCAGAGCGCGGACGGGCAACCGCTGCTGGTGGAGACCGATGAGCAGCCGCGCACCGATCCCAGTGCGGAAGCGCTGGCGAAACTGACGCCCGCCTTTGAACAGACGGGTTCAGTCACTGCCGGAAATGCGTCGCCGCTGAACGATGGCGCTGCTGCCGTGCTGATGATGAGCGAAGGCAAAGCGGCCGAACTGAATTTACCGGTGCTGGCGCGAATTCGCGCCTTTGCCAGCGTTGGCGTCGATCCGGCGTTGATGGGGATCGCGCCGGTTTATGCCATGCGTCGCTGTCTGGAGCGCGCAGGCTGGCAGCTTGACGATGTCGATCTGATCGAAGCCAACGAAGCTTATGCGGCGCAGGCGCTGTCGGTGGGGAAAATCCTCGAATGGGATGAGAAGCGCGTTAACGTCAACGGCGGCGCTATTGCGCTGGGCCATCCGATTGGCGCTTCCGGTTGCCGAATTCTGGTTTCGTTGCTGCATGAGATGCAAAAGCGCAATGTCCGCAAAGGGCTGGCGACACTTTGTATCGGCGGCGGGCAGGGCGTGGCGTTGGCCGTTGAACGCGATTAATCTCTTCCTTATTGCGAATAAAGCCTTCCATCCGGAAGGCTTTATTATTTGTGACACCCATCGCAAGTGTTGTTTCAATTAAAATAAAACTTCTCTTTCTCGCGCTAATAACATGCTCGATTTAATTAAATCATTTATTTAAATCTCTATATCTATATTATCCCCCACGTTACAATTTGAAATGATCAAGATAAGCTGGCTTATTATTAGTCGGTTTTGGTTGTAGCTCTATGTTTTGCATTGTGTTTTTTATTTGTATTAAACTATGTAAGATAACCGTTAATAGAAAAATGGTGTGATCTTGACCCTGTTTGTTACTGCTTTTAACTGCAATTTATTGATATTCATCACGCCGTTATACATAGTTCCGTCGCAGGCAAATATTTACGATCGCGATCACTAAAATAAAGTTCTCATAAAAATAAAATAGAATTCCATAAAAATGGAACATAATTTTAATTTATTGGGGTAACTCATGTTTAAAAAATCTCTGGCTCTTGCTTCACTCCTTGGCGCATCCTTCGCTTCACAAGCGGTCACTGTAGACTTACGTCATGAATACATCGATAGCGGTTCAAACGCCGATCGCGTTGCGGTTTCTCACCGCTTTGAAAATGGCGTTGGTTTTGGTGTGGAAGCGAAATGGAAATCGGGCGGCGACGATGCGGATAAACCGCTAACGGAAATCGTCGGTAACGGTCACGAAGAATCCATTAACTGGCGCTGGGCAGCGACCAAAAATATTGCGTTAACACCAGGCTTTAATATCGAAAGTAAAGATACCAACTCTATCTATAAACCCTATATTCATGCGCAGTACAGCTTCGATAACGGCGTTTATATTGCCGGCCGTTACCGCTATGAATACACACGTAACCCGGATTCCAGCACCGTTGATAACAAGGTCAACAAATTCGATGCATGGCTCGGCTGGGCGATGGGCGATTATCGCGTTGAGCTGAACTATGTTTACGCCAAAAGCACCGAAGATGTTATTCGCGAAAACAACAAAACCTATTCCAACGAATACAACGCTAAAGTGGCCTATAAACTGGATAAAAACTGGTCTCCGTATGTGGAAGTCGGCAACGTTGGCGTGAAAACCACTGACGAACGCCAGACCCGTTTCCGCGTCGGTGTCGCGTACTCTTTCTGATTGTCTGCATTACCCTCAATAAATTCCCCGGAGCTTTTGGCCGGGGATTTTTATGCCCGTCATATGCCCGTCATACTTCACGCTGCAGGTGCGTTGCATGCCGGATGGCGCGAACGCGTATCCGGCCTACAACAAGACGGTCTTTTTATGTTCTCGTGAATGTATGCCTTAAATAATTCGCGTTGCAGGAAGGCGGCGACGCAGCGAATCCCCTGGAGCTTACTGAAGTAAGTGACTGGGGTTCGCGAGGAAAGCCAACGCATCTGCAACGCGAAGTATGACGGGCATAGGGCATAGGGAGGTAAAAAAAAAGCCCTCCGGGGAGGGCAAGGCCAGTTACAGAAACACTTACTCAAAATCTATGCTTGCAACAAGGTGCGTTGTTCCGGAAGTTTCGCGATATAGAGCGCCGGTTTGCCGTCTTTATCCGAACTAAACAAAATCGCGCTGTCGTCCGGTGTGAACGACGGATGCGGGTGGGTTACCTGGCGGCTGTTGGCAAACGTCGCCCATGAGGTGTCGTGGCGCGCCACGCGGAAATAGCCTTTTTGCGCCACGTCGAAAACGTACAAATAAGGATCGTTATCGATGGTGTAACCGCTGGTATCTTTCACATCTACCGGCGTACCGGAACCATCACCAACCAGCAGCGTGCCGTCGAAATTACTCATCAGATGCGAGCAGGCAGGCATGGGCATTACAGCTTCATTGACGCCGGTATCCGGGTTGAAACGGTAAATCATACGGCCCTGTTCTCCCTTCAGATACGAGACATACACCAGCGCGGAACCGTTCGGCACCCAGAATTCGTGCGTGCAGCTTTCGCCTTCAGCGTGATCTTTCACTTTGCGCACGTTGCTGCCGTCTTCATTCACCAGCCACATCCGCGCATCCACCAGATCGTGTGGGCCTTCATGGCAGAACGCGACGGTATTGTCATCGAACGGACGGTAAATGGGATGTCCGAGCCAGTTTTTCTCTTCATGGATTACGCTGCTTGCGCCGCTTTTCAGATCTACACGCAGCAGGCGGCAGTGCGGCCCTTTGTGGAAGAAATCATGGAACAGTTTCCAGTCATTCAGCGGCGTCCAGTCGCTGGCGGCAATCTCGATCCCCACCAGTTTGCTGCAATCGCTATTGGCAACCCAGGTGCCGTAACCGACCCACTCATCCGGCACGCGATAAACTTCACGCTCTGCCAGCGTCTGCAAATTCACTTCGCGCAGGGTGCGATCGTTTTTCACATAGTAGAGCGCGCTGTCATCCGGAGAGAGAAAACCACCGAAGGTGTTGTCGCCCGCGCCTTCCGTTAACTGAATGGCTTCGGCTTTGGCGATATCCAGCAGGTAGTAGTTCCAGTGTTCGTCAAATTCACCGGCGAATAACAGATGGCTGCCATCATTAAAGAAACACTTTTGATAAAAGTAATTCCGGTGACAGGTCACTTCCGGTGGGGTTAAGCGGGTGACTTCCGCGCCGGTATCCGGATCGCGGCTGATTGCATAATTGAGTTTTACCCGCATGCCTTTCGCCATTATTTCGCTCCTTTTTCGGGTCTGCTGGGAAAGCGTGCGTCCCAATGATGACCACTGATTCTCATAAGTTTAAAAACAGGATGCTAAATTATCAAAACATTGTTTCATTATGTGTGATTACTGACGCACTTTATAAGAAAATTCCAGCTATTACGCAGTATGTGGAGGGAAGAAGAAGCCGGGTGAAAGCGAACTTTGATTTTAAACAGGAAAAGTGCTGATCGGCTGCCGGAATTCAAAGATGAGCTTAACTTATTGTTTGATATTATTAATTTCAAGCTCAGGATGTCAAGAAACCCCTCCGCTGGCGCTGTCAACGCCAAACAATCGTGATCGCACTTACAGATTTCATAATAATCAGCAGAAAAATTGAAACGTTGTTTTATTCATAATTGAAAACATGTTTTAGCCGGGATAAGATGCGTCTAAAGAAGAAACGGAACGACGTTTCCAGTTCCGTTTTGCGCCGTTTCGGTCAAATTTACGTCGGAGGTTACTGTGGACGTCAGACAAAGCATCCACAGTGCGCACGCCAAAACGCTGGATACCCAGGGCCTGCGCAATGAGTTTTTAGTTGAGCAGGTGTTCGAGGATGACGAATACACCATGGTCTACAGCCACATCGACCGCATTATTGTGGGCGGCATTATGCCGGTACAGAAAACCGTCTCCGTGGGCGGCGAGGTGGGTAAACAACTGGGCGTGACCTATTTCCTCGAACGCCGCGAGCTGGGGGTGATCAACATTGGCGGTCCGGGCACCATCACCGTTGACGGCCAGTGCTATGAGATTGGTCATCGCGAGGCGCTGTACGTTGGCAAAGGCGCGAAAGAAGTGGTTTTTGCCAGCATCGATAGCGCAAAACCGGCCAGGTTCTACTACAACTGCGCGCCGGCGCACACGACCTTCCCAACCAAAAAAGTGACCCCTGCGGATGTCGCGCCCGTGACGCTGGGCGATCCCCTCACCAGCAACCGCCGCACCATCAATAAATATTTCGTGCCGGATGTGCTGGAGACCTGCCAGCTCAGCATGGGGCTGACCGAGCTTGCGCCGGGCAACCTGTGGAACACCATGCCGTGCCATACCCACGAGCGCCGCATGGAAGTCTACTTCTACTTCAACATGGATGAGGATGCCTGCGTGTTCCACATGATGGGAGAGCCGCAGGAAACGCGCCATATCGTGATGCACAACGAGCAGGCGGTCATTTCACCGAGCTGGTCCATTCACTCCGGCGTCGGGACGAATGCCTACACCTTCATCTGGGGAATGGTGGGCGAGAACCAGGTCTTTGATGATATGGATCACGTCGCGGTCAACGATCTGCGCTAGTTGCGGGCGGTAGCATAAAACCATGCCTGTCCGGTGACAGGCGCTGAAAGAGTAAGGAACAAACATGATTCTGGATGCATTTTCTCTGCAGGGGAAGGTGGCGGTGGTTTCCGGTTGCGATACCGGGCTGGGTCAGGGGATGGCGCTGGGTCTGGCGGAAGCGGGCTGCGATATCGTCGGGATCAACATCGTTGAACCAACAGAAACCATCGAGCGCGTGACGGCGCTGGGCCGCCGTTTTCTCAGCCTGACCGCCGATCTGCGTAAAATCGATGCCATTCCGGAACTGCTGGAACGCGCGGTCGCAGAGTTCGGTCAGATCGACATTCTGGTCAACAACGCCGGGCTGATCCGCCGTGAAGACGCGATCAACTTCAGCGAGCGGGACTGGGATGACGTCATGGACCTGAACATCAAGAGCGTATTCTTTATGTCTCAGGCGGCGGCGAAACACTTTATCGCGCAGGGGAACGGCGGCAAGATCATCAACATCGCCTCCATGCTCTCCTTCCAGGGCGGCATCCGCGTGCCGTCTTACACCGCGTCAAAAAGCGCCGTAATGGGCGTCACCCGCCTGCTGGCGAACGAATGGGCGAAGCACAATATCAACGTGAATGCGATTGCGCCGGGCTACATGGCGACCAACAACACCCAGCAGCTGCGCGCCGACGAACAGCGCAGCGCCGAGATCCTCGACCGTATCCCGGCGGGGCGCTGGGGTTTGCCGAGCGATCTGATGGGGCCGGTGGTGTTCCTCGCCTCGAAAGCATCGGACTATATCAACGGTTACACCGTGGCTGTTGATGGCGGCTGGCTGGCACGATAATTCGTCTGCCGGAGCCTGATAAAACCTGCCTGCGGGCAGGTTTTTTTATTTCTGCATAAAGTTTGTCCATATGTGTCTAATTGAAAAATCCATATTCATTTCTACTGAAGTCACACTCTTGTTTATAAATGTTATATAAATCATATTGTTAAAATTAGTTTAGTGCTTAAACTATATTTTCAAAATTGTAAACTCCATCACAAAACGCAGTGCCACAGCGGTTTTATCCATATCTTCGCGAGTTCCTCACTGACGCTTCCGGCGATTGCTGGCTTACTTTCATAGAACACCTTACTTTGTGCAGGCAGGGAAAAAATGACTTCTATCAGTAATGACTCTGTAATACTTCCGCTGCGCGTTGCGTGATACCCGGCGCATGAACCTGTTTGTTTCCGTTGCCGCAGCCGTGGCCGGCCTGTTGTTTGGCCTGGATATCGGCGTCATCGCCGGTGCGCTGCCGTTTATTACCGATCACTTTACCCTGAGCAGCCGCCTGCAGGAGTGGGTGGTGAGCAGCATGATGCTCGGCGCGGCCCTGGGCGCGCTGTTTAACGGCTGGCTCTCGTTCCGCCTGGGGCGCAAATACAGCCTGATGGTCGGGGCGGTGCTGTTTGTTGCCGGTTCCCTCGGCTCGGCGTTTGCCGCTAACGTGGAAGTGCTGCTCCTTTCCCGCGTGCTGCTGGGCGTGGCGGTGGGGATTGCCTCTTACACTGCGCCGCTTTATCTCTCCGAAATGGCGAGCGAAAACGTGCGCGGCAAGATGATCAGCATGTACCAGCTGATGGTCACGCTGGGGATTGTGCTGGCGTTCCTCTCCGATACGGCCTTCAGCTACAGCGGCAACTGGCGGGCGATGCTCGGCGTGCTGGCGCTGCCAGCGGTGCTGCTGATTGTTCTGGTGATTTTCCTCCCGAACAGCCCGCGCTGGCTGGCGCAAAAAGGGCGTCATGTCGAGGCGGAAGAGGTGCTGCGGATGCTGCGCGATACCTCGGAAAAAGCCCGCGAAGAGCTGAACGAGATCCGCGAAAGCCTGAAGCTGAAGCAGGGCGGTTGGCAGTTGTTTAAAACCAACCGCAACGTGCGCCGCGCGGTCTTCCTCGGCATGTTGTTGCAGGCGATGCAGCAGTTCACCGGGATGAACATCATCATGTACTACGCGCCGCGCATCTTTAAAATGGCCGGGTTTACCACCACGGAAGAGCAGATGATCGCCACGCTGGTGGTCGGGCTGACCTTTATGTTCGCCACCTTTATTGCGGTATTCACCGTGGATAAAGCGGGGCGTAAACCGGCGCTGAAAATTGGTTTCAGCGTGATGGCGCTTGGCACGCTGATCCTCGGTTACTGTCTGATGCAGTTTGATAACGGCACGGCCTCCAGCGGTTTGTCCTGGCTGTCGGTCGGGATGACCATGATGTGCATCGCCGGATATGCGATGAGCGCCGCGCCGGTGGTGTGGATCCTCTGCTCGGAGATCCAGCCGCTGAAATGCCGCGACTTTGGCATCACCTGTTCCACCACCACCAACTGGGTGTCGAACATGATCATCGGCGCGACTTTCCTGACGCTGCTGGATGCGATTGGCGCGGCCGGGACGTTCTGGCTCTATACGGTGCTGAATCTGGCGTTTGTTGGCGTCACGTTCTGGCTGATCCCGGAAACCAAAAGCGTGACGCTGGAGCATATCGAGCGCCGGCTGATGTCCGGCGAGAAGCTGCGGAATATTGGGGTTTAATGGTGTGAAATTGCCCGGTAAGCGCAGTGCCACCGGGCAATAACGATCGCTCCCGCAATAACCATTACACCCGCGCCAGATAGAGCGCGGGCATTCCTTCGGCATCCGAGGTATAGAGCACCCATTGATTATCCGGCGTAAACGACGGATGCGGATGCGTCACCTGGCGGTCGCCGTCCAGCACTTTCCAGCTACTGTTATGCTGGCAAATCGCAGTCTGCTCGCCGCTGTTGATATCGAAAACCCAGATAAACGGATCGTTAAGATGAATATCGCCGGTATGGTGCGGTGCGCCGTCGCCCACGACTAAACTGCCATCTTCGTTACTCATCAAATGCGAACAGGGCGGGATCGCCATTAACTGACGGTTTTCCAGCGTCTGCGGATCGGCGCTGAACAGGTAGCGCCGCGGATCGTTCTCCTGATGTGCCACGTAATAGAGCGCGGAGCCGTCCGGTACCCAGAATTCATGGGTAAAGCTCTCTCCCGGCTGGTGCTGGCGGACTTTGCGCAGGTTGCTGCCATCTTCATTAATCAACCACATACGCGCATCAATCACATCACGCGGCCCTTCATGACAAAATGCCACGGTGGAATCATCAAACGGACGGTAAATCGGGTGCCCCAGCCAGCGTTTTTCCTGCAACAACGTGTCGCGTTCGCCGCTGTGTAAATCGATGCGGATCAACCGGCATTCCGGCTGCGTAAAGTAGAAGTCGCGGAATTTTTGCCAGTCGGTCAGCGGTTGCCAGTCGCTTTTCTTGATTTCGATACCCACCAGTTTTGTGCAGGCGGAATTCGCCACCCAGGTGCCGTAAGCCACCCAGTCGTCATCGACCTGATAAACGATATGCTCTTCCAGTGTGTGCAGATCAACACGCCGTAATTCGCGGGTGTTTTTCACATACCACAGTGAACGATCGTCCGCCGATAAAAAGCCGCCGAAAGTATTATCCCCGGCGCCTTCGGTTAACTGTGTTGCTTCGTGACGGGCGAGATCCAGTAAATAGTAATTCCAGTGGCCTTCAAATGCGCCGCCGAAAAGGAGTTTCCCGCCGTCGCGGGTAAAGCATTTTTGGTAGAAGTAATTACGGTGACAAATAATGTGCGGCGGCGTCAGACGAATAACCTCGTGCCCCGTTTTTTCATCGTGCTGGTGACGGAAGGTGAGTGGAACAATTTTCCCCTTTGCCATCTGCGGCTCCTTAGATAAAAAAATACCCTGCCGCGGGCAGGCAGGGTATGTCGTGACGGAAAAACGTTAGCGCATCGCGCGTTTCAGGATTCGTTCAGCCTGGCGCTGGAAATCAGCGGCCGTTTCTTCCACGGATTTCTGACCATAATCGATGTACTGAATCGCCGTGCCGAACTGGGCAACAATCTGTGGATCGTCAAAGTACGGCGACACAGAGAGTTTGGTCGGCAGAGACTGCGCCAGGCGCAGACCCGCCACCGAGGGATCGTTCTCTTTGATTGCACCGTTGGCGGTCAGCGTTTGCACTGCGGCTTTGCTCAGCGGCACGCCACGCTCCAGACCCAGCGTTTCCACACCCTCTTTGCTGTTGAGCAGGAAGTTAATCACTTCTGCCGCTTCTTTCGGATGTTTGGTGGATTTACCAATCGACAGCATCTGCGCCGGTTTGAAGAACAGACCCGCGTCCGTTGCACCCGGCAACATCGGGTAATCACCCAGCACCAGTTTGGCTGGCGGCTTCAGGTTGTCGGAGTATTTGGTGATGGTGGAGTTCCACATATAAGTACCGGCCCATTCACCTTCGATCCACGGCTTCATCTCATACATGTTGCTCTTACCGAACGACGCATAATATTTGGCATCCGGCATCACATGGCTATCGACCAGTTTTTTATACATCTGGAAGAATTCCACCCATTGCTCACTGCTGTAGCTGAATTTCTTCGCTTTTTCGTCAACGGCCGGAATGTTGTACTTCTGCACCATGTAAGAGTTCAGCAGCGCCAGCGTATCCTGATGCTCCAGCACCACCGGGTAATACTGTTTGCCGAGCTTGCTTTCGAAAGTTTTGCCTGCGGCTAACAGCTCATCCCAGGTTTTCGGGAAGGCGACACCCGCTTTTTTCCACTGCTCATCGTTAAAGTAGAAGACGCGCGCGGTAACGGAGATCGGAATGCCGTTCAGCTTGCCGTCAACGGTGGTGGATTGCAGCTCTTTGGCGTCGAACTGGCTCAAATCGATGATGTCTTTCACCTGGTTCAGGTCGTAGAAGCCTTCGCCATTTTTCGAGAAAATCGGCAGCCAGTTCCAGTTGGTTTGCATTACATCCGGTTCGGTACCGCCTGCGATTTGTGTGGTCAGACGGGAGAGGTGGCCGTCCCAGCCGGTATATTCGGATTTAACGTTAATGTTCGGATGCTGTTTGTGAAACTCTTCCAGCGCTTTTAATGTGACCTGATGACGACCGTTGCCCCCCCACCAGGACATACGCAGGTCAACATTATCAGCAGCAGTTGCGGGTACAGCGCACATGCCCAGAGTTGCGGAGATAACGGCGCCTATAAGCACTTTTTTCATTTTTATACTCCAGAGTTTGTTTAAACTTTATTCTTCAGGCTGCTGCGTTGTTGACTGCGCCTGCGCACCCCGGTCACTTACTGATATAAGCATCCCGGGGATGCACCGGCTTGCCGCCTCGACGCATCCCGAAGGATTTCGTTTTTTTATAGGGAAATGTTCTGTTCTGTTTTTGCGTCAAAAATATGACACTTATTCATATCAAACTTAAAATACACCTTACGATGAAGTCCCTTTGCAATCATTGGCTTAGCTTCATCGGAAGGAATTCGTGCCGTTAACTCGTAGTCAGCGACTTTCAGGTAAATAAAGAACTCGTGCCCCATGTTTTCGACACGCACCAGATCGCCGCTGCCGCAGTCTTCATCGAACGGCTCATCGGCAACGGAGACAAATTCCGGACGTACGCCGAAGAACACCTCTTTGTCGGCATAGCCCACCACTTTCTCCTGCTGACGCGCATTCAGCGCCAGCGTTTCGTGGCCGAGGGTGATATGCAGTTGCTCACCCTTTTTCACAATTTTCGCTGGTTTGATGTTCATTTCCGGCGCGCCGATAAAGCCCGCCACGAACATGTTTTTCGGGTAGTGATAGAGGTTGTCCGGGGTATCGACCTGCATGATATGGCCGAGCTTCATCACGCAGATGCGATCGCCCATGGTCATCGCTTCGGTCTGATCGTGGGTGACATACACAGTGGTTGCCGGTTTACCGGATTTCTTCAACTGCTTGTGCAGGTCGGAAATACGGATGCGCATGGAAGCACGCAGTTTGGCATCGAGGTTCGACAGCGGTTCGTCGAACAGGAACACATCCGGCTTTTTCACAATCGCGCGGCCGACCGCTACACGCTGCGCCTGGCCGCCGGAAAGCTGACGCGGCAGCCGGTCCATCAGCTCTTCCAGTTCGAGGATTTTCGCCGCTTCATCCACCTGTTTGGTGATCTCATCTTTCGGCAGCTTGCTCAGCTTCAGGCCGAAGGCGAGGTTTTCCCGCACGGTCATATGCGGGTAGAGCGCGTAGTTCTGGAACACCATGGCAATACCGCGCGCCTTCGGTGCGAGGTTATTGACGATCTTCTCGCCGATGCGCACTTCGCCGCCGCTGATGGTTTCAAGGCCTGCCAGCATACGCAGGGTGGTGGATTTGGCGCAGCCGCTTGGTCCGACAATGACCATAAATTCACCGTCGGCAATTTTCAGGTCGATACCATGTACCGCTTTGAAGCCGTTGGAGTAGACCTTTTCCAGTTTGTTGAAAATCACTTCAGCCATGATACTTCCCTCTTAACCTTTAATTCCGCTGCTGGTTACGCCCTGTACGAAGTAGCGTTGTGCCAGGAAGAAGACAATGATGGACGGCAGAATGGAGATACTCGCCATTGCCAGAATTTCGTTCCACGGCGCACCTTCGGTCACGTCGATGGACATTTTCAGCGCCAGTGCGATCGGGTATTTGTCCACGCTATAGACGTAAATCAGCGGCCCGATAAAGTCGTTCATTGACCACATGAACTGGAACAGCGCGACAGAGATAATGGCCGGTTTCAGGATCGGCACCACCACGTACCACAGCACCTGCCAGGAGTTACACCCGTCGATCTGCGCCGCTTCTTCCATGTCGCGCGGCACGCCGCGTAAGAACTGAATCAACATAAAGACGAAGAAACCTTGTGTGGCGAAAGCCAGTGGCAGATAGAGCGGCATATAGCTGTTGAGCATGCCCATTTCACGGAACATCAGGTACTGCGGGATCAGCAGCACGGTGCTTGGCAGCAGCATGGTGGCGATCAGCGTACCGAACCAGAAGTTCTTCCACGGGATTTCAAAGCGGGCGAAACCGTAAGCCACCACCGTTGAAGAGATGATCGTCAGGATCACTTTCGGGATCACATACTTGAAGGTGTTCAGCATGTAATGGCCGAAGGTGTACTCCGTCCCGGTTTTCCAGCCGTTGATAAAACCGTCCCACGTTGCGTGCGTCGGCCACAGCCCCAGCGTGGTGAAGATTTCATGGTTCGGTTTGAACGACGCAGAGAACATCCACGCCAGCGGGTAAAGCATTAACAGGCCGACAAAGAGCAGGATCGTATAGCGGATCCAGGCGCTGATTTTCTCGCGGCGCAGGGTGCGTGCCACTTCACGTTCGGCTTCCTTCATGCCCGGCGTGAGATGTTGGATATCAGCCATTTTTGCCTCCCTTATCGGCAGAGTAGAACACCCAATATTTCGAGGATTTAAAGGCGATGGAGGCAAAGACCGCCACGACCAGGAACAGAACCCAGGCCAGCGCCGCACCGTAGCCCATATCGAAATATTTGAAGGCGGTATCGTAGATGTAGAGCGAGAACAGATAGGTGTAATAGGTCGGGCCGCCGCCGGTGATGACATACGGGCCGGTAAACTCCTGGAACGCCTGCGTGGTCTGCATAATAAAGTTGAAGAAAATCACCGGCGTAATCAGCGGTACGGTCACTTTCATGAACATCTGCCACTTGCTGGCACCGTCGATCATTGCCGCTTCGTACTGGGATTGCGGGACGTTTTGCAGTGCGGCAAGGAAGATCACCATTGCCGAGCCAAACTGCCACACGCGCAGCAGCGTCACCGACATCAGCGCCAGCGACGGTTCGCCCAGCCAGTTCACTGGATCCAGGCCGAACACGCCGATAAAGCTGTTCAGCAGGCCATCAATGGCGAACAGTGCGCGCCACAGCACGGCGATGGCGACAGAGCTGCCGAGAATGGACGGAATGTAGTAAGCCGTACGGAAAAAGCCGATGCCGCGAAGTTTAAAATTCAGCACAAAGGCAATACCCAGCGCAAAGGCCAGCTTCAGCGGGATGGTCAAAAAGACATAAGCAAAAGTCACGCCCATCGATTTCCAGAAGAGGGTATCTTCCGTAAACATGTAGCGATAGTTTTCGATGCCGTTAAATACCGGCGGGCTCATCAAATCGTACTCAGTAAAACTGAGAAAGAATGATGAAATGAATGGGAAAGCCGTAAAGACTATCAACCCAATAATGTAGGGCGATATCCAGGCCAATCCCAGTAGTCTGTTTTCATTCATACATACCTACCTGGCGAACAATGTGTAATACGGATTCGGAGAGTTACTTTCTCCCGCCGCCGTAGCCGCGGGGATAAAAACAGCGTCTGTATGTGCGCTCGCTCACAATATTTGCCGTAGCCAGCGCAATGTAGGTCTAACTACCAGAAATTATTAGTAAAACCCCTGGTTTTAATAACGTCTGAACATGCATTCTTGATTTGTAAAACATCGTTTTAAAATATTTTATTGGGTTTTAAATTCGCGTCATTCGATTAATTCGCGAAATGTGATCAAAGTCGAAACGATGTTTCAATAAAGTGAGGTGGTAGCGTTTTTCGCCCGAAAAACACGGGGTTTACAGAATCATCCAGGGGAAATAAACACCTATTGTTGCCGCGGATTAAGTATCGCAGAATGAAACCATTCAAAATGAAAACGATGATCTGGCGAATTATTTTACTGTCTGTGGGAAATAAAAAACGCCCCCAATAATGGGGGCGTTAATTAGGGTGCTTACTATCATTATTTTAAGAAATCTTCGCGCACCGGGGTGAAGGTATCAAGCAGGGTTCCCGCCTTCAGGCAGACGCAGCCGTGCATAATGTGCGGTTGCTTATAAAGAGTATCGCCTGCGGTGACGATATGTTTCTCATCACCGATGGTAAATTCGAATTCACCGGATAAGACATACGTGAGCTGTTCGTGAGGATGGTTGTGCATCGGGCCGATGGCACCTTGTTCGAACATGACTTCGACCGCCATCATTTTGCCGCCATGGGCGAGGATACGACGCGTTACGCCGTTGCCCAGATCGTCAAGCTGAGTGTCTTTATGGAAGATAAACATCGGGCTGTCCTGTAGTGAAGAAAAGAGTTAGTGAAACGTTGTTTCAAAATAATTTATCTCAGCGTTCCGCAAAAATAAACGCGAGACCAGAGAAGTTGAAAGTCGATCACAACTTTGATTGACTGATTGCAAAACCTGACGGAGAAACGCTATGAAAACGATAGGGCTGCTGGGTGGGATGAGCTGGGAATCGACCATCCCTTACTATCGCCTGATTAACGAGGGTGTGAAGGCCCGGATGGGAGGTCTGCACTCCGCCAGTTTGTTGCTGCACAGCCTGGATTTTCACGAAATCGAAGCCTGCCAGGCAACGGCACAGTGGCATAAAGCGGGTGAGATCCTCGCGCAGGCCGCTGCGGGTCTGGAGCAGGCTGGCGCGCAAGCCATTGTGCTTTGTACCAACACCATGCACAAAGTGGCCGGGCAAATTGAAGAGCGTTGCCATATTCCGTTCCTGCATATTGCCGATGCCACCGGGCGCGCCATTGAAAGCGCGGGCATGCGCAACGTCGCGCTGCTGGGCACGCGTTACACCATGGAGCAGGATTTTTATCGCGGGCGGCTGGAAAAACAGTTTGGTATCGAAACCTGCGTACCCGGCCCGGAAGATCGCGAACGCGTGAATGAAATCATCTTTGAAGAGCTGTGCCTTGGCACATTCAGCGATGAGTCGCGTTACTATTTTATCAATCTGATCAAACAAATGGCGAGTGAAGGCGCCGAAGGGGTGATTTTCGGCTGTACCGAGATTGGCCTGCTGATACCGGAAAAGAGCAGCCCGATTAAGGTGTTTGACACCGCCGCGCTGCACGCGGCCGATGCAGTGAATTTTATGCTCTCTTAGGACTCGCCCAGCATGGCGGCCAGCGGCTGGGCGATCAGCGGCATGGCTGCCTGTAAATGGCGCGCGAAAGCATCCACCAGCGCCGACGCCGGACGATGCAGTGGGCGGATCAGGCTGACGGTAAAGGGGACGTCGATACTAAAACGGCGCACGGCGATACCGCTGGCGGCGTAATCCAGCGCTGTCAGCGGGTTAACCACAGAAAGCCCAACGCCCGCGCGCACCATTGCACAAACCGAGGCCGCGCTGTGGGTTTCCACCACCATTCGCCGTTTCACCTGATGTTCCGCAAACAGCGCATCCAGCAGTTGCCGGTAGCTGTCGGTCCGCGACAGGCTGATGTAGTTCTCCCCCTGAAAATCGGCTGGCGTCAGCACTGTTTTGCTGGCCAGCGGGTGATCCTCCGGCATCACGCACACTTCATTACAGGTCAGCAACGGCGTTCGTTCGGTGCCCGCCGGGGTGCTCAGGGTTTCGGTCAGGCCTAAATCATGGCGCTGTGCCGACAGCCACTCCTCCAGCAGCGGCGACTCCTGCGGCACGATGTTGAGGCTGACCTCCGGATAGCGGGCGAGAAAAGGTTGTAACAGCAGCGGCAAAAAAGATTGCGAGAAGACGGGCAGGCAGGCGATGGAGAGCTCGCCCTGGCGAAACTCGCGCAGGCTCTCGGCGGCGCTGACAATGCGGTCCAGCCCGTACCAGGAGCGCTGCACCTCTTCAAACAGCCGCAGCCCCTGTACCGTAGGGTGCAAACGCCCGCGCGAACGTTCAAACAGCTTCAGCCCCAGCACCTTTTCAAAGCGCGCCAGCTCGCGGCTGACCGTCGGCTGCGAGGTATGCAGCATGGCTGCGGCTTCGGTCAGATTGCCGGTGGTCATCACCGCGTGAAAAATTTCGATATGGCGCAAATTAACAGCTGGCATCGCGGGATCTCGTTGCTGTGGGTTATCCATATCATTTTTGCATAGAGTCGCGATAAAACGATATTTTTTATTCCCTTCGCGCTGTGGCGTAATCAGTAAAACGCATTGCTGACGGAGTTCACCATGCCACGCCCGCTACACCAGACTGATACCGACCTGAACGCCGAAAACCTGCTGCGGCTGCCTGCTGAATTTGGCTGCCCGGTGTGGGTCTATGATGCGCAAATCATTCGCGCGCAAATCGCCGAACTCAGCGCGTTTGATGTGGTGCGTTTCGCGCAAAAGGCCTGCTCAAATATTCATATTCTGCGCCTGATGCGCGAGCAGGGCGTGAAGGTGGATTCGGTGTCGCTGGGCGAGATCGAGCGTGCGCTGGCGGCGGGTTACGATCCGCAAACGCATCCGGACGATATTGTTTTCACTGCCGATGTGATTGATGACGCCACGCTGGCGCGCGTCAGCGAGCTGGGGATCCCGGTGAACGCCGGTTCCGTCGATATGCTGGAACAGCTCGGCGCGGTGTCGCCGGGCCATCGCGTCTGGCTGCGCGTCAATCCGGGCTTTGGCCACGGCCACAGCCAGAAAACCAATACCGGCGGCGAAAACAGCAAGCACGGTATCTGGTACGGCGATCTCCATGCGGCGCTGGCGGTGATGCAGCGCTATCAGCCTGAAGCTGGTGGGCATTCACATGCACATCGGTTCCGGCGTCGATTACGGCCATCTGGAGCAGGTGTGCGGCGCGATGGTGCGCCAGGTGGTCGATTTCGGCCAGGATCTGGAGGCGATCTCCGCCGGTGGCGGGCTCTCCATTCCCTACCACGAAGGGGAAGAGGCGGTCGATACGGATCACTATTTCGGTCTGTGGAATGCCGCGCGCGAGCAAATCGCCGAGCATCTTGGCCATGCGGTGAAACTGGAGATCGAACCGGGACGCTTCCTGGTGGCGGAAGCCGGCGTGCTGGTATCGCAGGTGCGCAGCGTGAAGAATATGGGCAGCCGCCACTTTGTGCTGATTGACGCCGGTTTTAACGATCTGATGCGCCCGGCGATGTACGGCAGCTATCATCACATTACCGCGCTGGCTGGCGATGGCCGCGATCTGCATCAGGCTGAACTTATCGACACCGTGGTTGCGGGGCCGCTGTGCGAATCCGGCGACGTGTTTACCCAGCAGGAGGGCGGCAAAGTGGAAACCCGCGCGCTGCCTGCGGTCAAAGCGGGGGATTATCTGGTGCTGCATGATACCGGCGCCTACGGCGCATCGATGTCCTCTAACTACAACAGCCGCCCGCTGCTGCCGGAAGTGCTGTTTGATCATGGCGAGGCGCGCCTGATCCGCCGCCGCCAGACCATCGACGAACTGCTGGCGCTGGAGCAGTTCTAATCCTGATACGGTCCCGCCGCCACCGAATCGCGTAAGACCAGCGTGCCGGTAAACGGCGGGATCGGTTCAATCTCGTCGGCATTCGCCAGTTTGATTGCCTGATCGATAGCCGTGGCGATCATGGTGTCGATCGGCAGATAGACCGTTGACAGCCCAGGCTCCAGCCAGCTCGCGCTGGGCGCATCGTCAAAACCAAACAGCGAAATATCCTGCGGAATGCGCAAACCGGCCTGGTAGAGCGCCTTCGATGCGCCCAGCGCCATATCATCGTTACAGGCAAACAGGGCGCTGAAATGCGCCCCTTCTTGCAACATCTCACGGCACAACTCATAGCCGCGCGTCATGGTGGCGTCGCCGTATTTTACTCTTCCCGCATCCCAGCTAATTCCATGTTTTTCCAGCGCCTTGCGATAGCCCATCAGTCGCGCTTTGCCGGTGGGGGTATGGATCGGCACGGTGATACAGGCGATCTCGCGGTGGCCCAGGCCCGCCAGATAATCCACCGCCTGGAAGGCGGCATCCTGCTGCTCGAAGAAGACACAGCGATCCGGCGCCTGGGATAATTCGCGGTTGATCACGATCAGCGGCATCGGCGTTTCATCGATCAAACGCAGGATGCTGTTTTCACTCATAAAACGGGTATAGAGAATAATGGCGTCGCAGCGACGGTCCGCCAGCATCTGCACCGCCTGCGTTTCCCGCTCCGGCGTGTCGTGACCGTCGGTGACGATCAGTTGCTTACCGTGGGATTCCGTCCGGCGGGAAGCCTGCTGGAGCAGGCGGCCAAAATAGAAACCGTCGAAGGTGGAGACCACCAGACCAATGCTGTTGCTGGTGCGATTCGCCAGCGAGTGCGCCAGAAAATTGGGGCGGTACCCCAGCTCTTCCATCGCTTTAAAAACCTGAGCGCGGGTGCTCTCTTTGACCTGCCCCGTTCTGTTGAGCACGCGGGAAACCGTGGCTTTCGACACGCCTGCGCGCAGTGAGACATCCAGCATTGTGACCATGACAAGCTCTCCGCATTAATGAGAGGCAGTTTAACACACTCATTTCGCGGGTTAAGGCGTAGCGGGTGGGTTTGGCTTACAGTACGGAAATATCCCTGAAAAAGCTAAGGTGGCATGCCAATGTGAGTAATCGCTTCGTTTTGGAATACCAGTATAGGGCTTGCGAGCCGGGTCACAGAACTTTTCTAACGCTGTGGCTATTTTTGGTATGCCAAATGGAATCCGGCTGTATACCTGTACCGATAAAAAAAGCCCCCCTTAACTGAGGTGTGACCCTATGGCCTTACAAGAAAAACTCATCGATGCTCTGGGCAGTTTCGCCACCAAATTCAACAGCTATCGCTATATCATGGCGATCAAATCTGCGTTTATTACCCTGATGCCGGTCATCATTGTCGGGGCGTTCTCGGTACTGATCTCCAACATGGTGCTGGACCCGAAAAACGGTCTCGCCAGCTTCCAGGCGCTGTCGTTTCTCGCTGCGCTCAAACCGATTACCAGCGCCATTAACTACGCCACGCTGAACTTCCTCAACATTGGCGCGGTGTTTTTGATTGGTATTGAACTGGGGCGGATTAACGGCATCAAGTCGCTGTTTCCCGGCCTGCTGGCGGTGATCTGCTTTATCTGCGTGACGCCCACCACCGTGGAGATGATGGTGGATGGCCAGATGCATGTGGTGAAAGATGTGCTGCTGCGCCAGTTCTCCGATACCCGCAGCCTGTTCCTCGGCATGTTTATCGCCATTTTGTCGGTGGAGGTCTACTGCTGGCTGGAAAACCGCGAGGGCCTGAAGATCAAAATGCCGGATACCGTACCGCCGAACGTTGCGGCCTCGTTCTCGGCGCTGATCCCGGCGATCATCACCACCACGCCGATCGCCACTTTCGGCTTCGTCTTCCATCAGGTGACCGGCATGTATCTGTACGACGCGGTGTATCAGGTGGTGCAGCAACCGCTGGAGCGCGTGGTGCAAAGCCTGCCCGGCATTCTGCTGCTGATGTTTGTCGCGCAGCTGTTCTGGGTGATCGGTATTCACGGCAACCAGATGATCAAACCGATCCGCGAGCCGCTGCTGCTGGGGGCGATCACCGTCAATATGAGCGCCTTTGAGCAAGGGAAAGAGGTGCCGAACATCATCACCATGCCGTTCTGGGATGTGTACATGAGCATCGGCGGTTCCGGCCTGACCATCGGCCTGCTGATTGCGGTGATGATCGCCACGAAACGCAAAGAGATGAAAGAGATCGCCAAGCTGTCGATAGGTCCCGGGATCTTCAATATTAACGAGCCGGTGATCTTCGGTATGCCGATCATGCTGAACCCGATCCTCGCCATTCCGTTCATTATCACCCCGCTGGTGACCGGCTCGATCGGCTACTTCGCGACGGTAACCGGTTTTGCCGGCAAAGCCGTGGTGATGGTGCCCTGGACGACGCCGCCGCTGATCAACGCCTGGCTCTCCACCGCAGGCTCAATGGGGGCGGTGGTTACCCAGTTAATCTGCATTGTTACCGCCGTCGTTATCTATCTGCCGTTTGTGAAGATCGCCTCCCGCCGCGCGGAACAGGCGCAATTACAGGCGCAAGCCGCCAACAATGCCTGAGGATGTTATGAGTACAAAAACCATTACCATTCCGCCGTCGTTTATTCTGGGCGCGGCGGCATCGGCCTGGCAAACCGAAGGCTGGGAAGGGAAAAAAGCGGGCCAGGATTCGTGGCCTGATCTCTGGTACAAAAACGATCGTCACGTCTGGCATGAGGGTTATGGCCCGGCGGTGGCCACGAATTTCTACCAGCGTTTTCGCGAAGATGTGCCACTGATGAAGCAGGCGGGGCTAACCCACTACCGCACCTCGATCAACTGGTCGCGCTTTCTTACCGATTACGAGCAGGGCGTGGTGGATGAGACTTACGCCAGCTATTACGACCAGCTTTTTGATGAGATGCAGCGCCATGGCATAACGCCGATGATCTGTCTGGAGCACTACGAGCTGCCCGGTTATCTGCTGGAAACCTACGGCGGCTGGGCCTCAAAGAGAGTGGTCGAACTCTATCTGCTGTACGTTGAGAAAGTGTTTGCGCGCTTCCACCATAAAGTGACCCGCTGGTTTACCTTTAATGAGCCGATTGTGGTGCAGACCCGCGTCTATCTGGATGCGCTGCGCTGGCCGTATGAGCAGAACACCGGCACCTGGATGCAGTGGAACCACCACAAAGAGCTGGCGACGGCAAAAGTGGTGAAGCTGTTTCGCGAGAAGGGGTACGCCGGAACTGTCGGTTGCATTCTCAACCCGGAAGTGACTTACCCACGTTCCAGCGCTCCGCACGATGTACTGGCGGCACAGCGTTACGATCTGTTCTATAACCGCGTGTTCCTCGATCCGCTGGTGAAAGGCCACTATCCGCAGGAGCTGGTGGATCTGCTGGAAAAACACAACGTTAAATGGGATTACAGCGCAGAGGAACTGGCGATCATTCGCGACAACACCGTCGATGAACTGGGCATCAATCTTTACTACCCGCACCGGGTGAAAGCGCCATCGCGCGCCTGGCACCCGGAGACCCCGTTCCACCCGGCGTACTACTATGAGCCGTTTGAGCTGCCGGGCCGAAAGATGAACAAATCGCGCGGCTGGGAGATCCTGCCGGAGATCATCTATGACATGGCGATGCGCATCAAAAACGAGTACGGCAATATTCCGTGGTTTGTTGCGGAAAGCGGCATGGGCGTGGAGAACGAAGGGCAGTTCCGCAATGCTGAGGGAACCATTGAGGATGATTACCGCATTGAGTTCATCGCCGCGCATCTGTATCAGACGCTGCGGGCGCGGGAGGAAGGCGCGAACTGCCACGGCTATATGCTGTGGGCGTTTACCGACAACGTTTCGCCGATGAACGCCTTTAAAAACCGCTATGGGCTGGTGGAGATCGATCTGCAGCACAACCGCGATCGGCGGGCGAAAAAGTCGCTGCGCTGGTTCCGCGCGCTGAGCGATGAGCGCCGGTTGACCCTTACCCTCGATGATGGAAGTAAGCGTTCTGATAAAATAGCGTACAAACTGGCCGGGAGGACGCCCGGCCCGCAATAACTAATAAGTGCAGGTGATATTGTGGAGAAGGCCGTCGTTCCGCCGGAAAAAAAACAGTACCAGGAGATTGGCGAGGATTTACGCGCGCAAATCATCCAGGGGCACTATCCCGTTGGCTCCCGCCTGCCGCCGGAGCGCAATATTGCCGAAAACTATGGCGTCAGCCGCACCATTGTGCGCGAGGCGCTGCTGATGCTGGAGTTGCAGGGCACGGTGGATATTCGCCAGGGGTCGGGCGTCTATGTGATGCGTATTCCGCAGGCCCATGAAAACGAGGAAGAGCGCTTTCTCAGCAGCGATGTGGGCCCGTTCGAGATTCTGCAGGCGCGCCAGTTGCTGGAGAGCAATATTGCTGCCTTTGCCGCGAAAATGGCGACGCGGGCGGATATCGACAACCTGCGGCGCATTCTCGAACAGGAGCAGCGCGCCATCGCCCCGAATGACACCACCCAGGACAACAGCAAGATGTTTCATCTGGTGCTGGCCGGGGCAACGCAAAACCAGATGCTGCTGGCAACGGTGGAGAGTATCTGGCACCAGATGGACAGCAGCCCGCTGTGGCAACAGTTTAACGTGCATATCGCCAGCCGTGCGTATCGCCTGAAATGGCTGGGCGACCGGCAAACGCTGCTGGCAGCGCTGCGTCGCCGCGATGTGATGGGCGCCTGGCAGGCGATGTGGCAGCATCTGGAAAATGTCAAAAAAAGCCTGCTGGAGCTGTCTGATGAAGATGCGCCGGATTTCGACGGCTATCTGTTTGAATCCGTCCCCATCTTCCAGGGAAAATTGATGTGAAAATCCTTCCTCTCTACGAAGCGCCGCGCTTTGCGCCGCAGGTTATCGAGTGGCTGTGGCATGAGTTTGGCGATTCCCTGCCGCGCGATTTCTTTGCCAGCATTATTGATCACAGCCAGACGCCGGGCGCGTTACCGTTGACGTTTGTGCTGGTTGACGGCGATGAACTGCTGGCGACTGTCGGGCTGTGGCGCTGCGATTTGATCAGCCGTCAGGATCTTTTCCCCTGGCTGGCCGCGTTGTATGTAAAAGAAAGTGCGCGCGGGCAGGGGCTGGCCGGGCAGCTACAGCATCATGTAATGGCGCAGGCAAAAGCAATGGGATTTAGTCAGTTACATCTCTATTCCGCCTGCCGCGATTTTTATGAGCGCTACGGCTGGGAGTATATTGGCGACGGGCTGGATTACCCGAACACGCATGTGCATTTGTATCGCATTGCGCTGTGAGTTTTTCGGCTAAACGCAGAAGAATATGCAGGCCGGATAAGCATTAACGCCTTCCGGCAAGCAATCAGGCTCAGGGCAACCCGCGTTAACTCTCCTGCGGGGCAATCACTGAATGGCGGCGCACCAGCGTCGGGCTAAACAGATGCGTTATCTCCGGCGGCTGGACGCTGTTCAGCCAGCGCGAGCGCCAGCTCGGCGGCCTGCGTTGCCATGGTGATAATCGGGTAGCGCACGGTGGTCAGCCGCGGGCGCACGTAGCGGGAGACCAGCACGTCGTCGAAGCCAATCAGCGAAATTTCTGCCGGTACCTCAATCCCGTTGTCATTCAACACCCCCATTGCCCCTGCGGCCATCGAGTCGTTATAGCTGGCAACCGCCGTGAAATTCCGTCCGCGACCCAGCAGCTCGGTCATGGCCTGTTCACCGCCGCTTTCATCCGGTTCGCCGTAGGCCACCAGACGGTCATTACACGGCAGCCCGTTTTCACGCAGGGCATCGTAGTAGCCCTGCAGGCGATCTTCCGCATCGGAAATGGGGTGATTTGAACAGAGATAGCCAATCCGGGTATGGCCCTGCTGAATCAGGTGGCGGGTGGCAAGCCACGCGCCGTAGCGGTCGTCGAGCGCCACGCAGCGTTTTTCAAAGCCGGGAATAATGCGGTTGATAATCACCATGCCCGGCATCTGCTTCATCAGATGAATCAGTTCGGCATCCGGGATCATTTTGGCGTGAACCACCAGCGCCGCGCAGCGGTGGCGGATCAGCTGCTCAATGGCCTGGCGTTCTTTTTGTTCGTTATGATAGCCATTGCCGATCAGCAAAAAATTGCCTGTCTGATAAGAAACCTGTTCAACGGCTTTCACCATCGCGCCGAAAAAGGGATCGGAAACATCGCCCACCACCAGACCGATGGTTTCCGTCGACTGCTGGGCGAGCGCGCGGGCATTGGCATTGGGATGATAATTCAGGGATTCCATGGCGCTTTGTACCGCCTGGCGTGATGCGTCACTGGCTTTTGGTGAGTCGTTAATTACGCGGGAGACGGTTGCCACCGACACGCCTGCCAGACGGGCCACATCCTTTATTGTCGCCATTCATTACCTTCTTATTGGGGGTAAGCGTTTACACACCAAATAGTGTTGCGGAAAAGCGGCGTGCATTCAAGGGGAGCGGATTACCGGCTGCTAGTGCTCCAAACGTGAAGTAGCACGCCCTGGAAAGCCCGGTGTAATCGTTACACGCCCAGTCATGTCTGATGAATGTGAATCTGAACCTTTAGTTACACTTTGCCTCAGGCTGTTGCGATTGTCCGATGGTGGCGCGTTCTCCCCCATGACAGAGTGGTTATCCCAGAGGTATTGATAGGTGAGCGCAGCCCCCGGGTTGCATACTCGAATTACACCAACCTGCGCAGATGCGCAGGTTTTTTTTGCCCGCGTTGTTACAAGCAAAGCGAATCGACACACCTCGTTTCACTTCGGCTCATTCCCTTGCTTTTTCCCGCTGGCGGTACGCCCGCGCCAACGCCACAATCAAGATCCCAGAGGTATTGATTGGTGAGTATTCGTAGTACGGTTTCGTACTCATCTCTTGCACCAACCTGCGCGGATGCGCAGGTTTTTTTTCGCCTCCACTTTTGCTGTCGCTCCCTTATCACTTCTCGTGTAATCTGCCACCATTTACTATCGACCCTCCACACTGGCTGGCAAAGGGAGTTGAGATGCTATTTGGGTTCTTCCGTACTGTTTCGCGTATTCTGTTTCGCATCCGCATCACCGGCGATGCCCGGGCGCTTCGCGGCGAACGCGTTCTTATCACACCAAACCATGTTTCCTTTATAGATGGCATTCTGCTGGCGCTGTTTCTGCCCGTGCGCCCGGTGTTTGCGGTGTATACCTCCATCAGCCAGCAGTGGTACATGCGCTGGCTCACGCCCTATGATTGATTTTGTCCCGCTCGACCCGACCAAACCGATGATGATTAAACATCTGGTGCGCCTGGTCGAGCAGGGGCGCCCGGTGGTCATTTTCCCGGAAGGGCGTATCTCCGTGACCGGTTCGCTGATGAAAATCTACGACGGCGCGGGGTTTGTCGCGGCGAAATCAAGCGCGACCGTGGTGCCGCTGCGTATTGAAGGCGCGGAGCTGACCCATTTCAGCCGCCTGAAGGGGCTGGTGAAGCAGCGTCTGTTCCCCAAAATCACGCTGCATATTCTGCCGCCAACGTCGTTACCGATGCCGGACGCGCCGCGTGCCCGCGATCGCCGTAAAATCGCCGGGGAAATGCTGCACCAGATTATGATGGAAGCGCGCATGGCCGTGCGCCCGCGCGAAACGCTGTACGAATCCCTGCTTTCCGCGCAGTACCGCTATGGCGCGAAGAAAAACTGCATCGAAGACATCAACTTTACCCCGGATACCTATCGCAAACTGCTGACCAAGACCCTGTTTGTGGGCCGCATTCTTGAAAAGTACAGCAAGAAGGGCGAGAAAATTGGCCTGATGCTGCCTAACGCGGGCATCAGCGCGGCGGTGATTTTCGGCGCGGTTTCCCGGGGCCGGATCCCGGCGATGATGAACTACACGGCGGGCGTGAAGGGGCTGACCAGCGCCATTACTGCCGCTCAGATTAATACCGTCTTTACCTCCCGTCAGTTTTTGGACAAAGGCAAGCTCTGGCACCTTCCCGAGCAGCTCACCCAGGTGCGCTGGGTCTTCCTGGAGGATCTGAAGGCGGACGTCACCACCGGCGACAAGCTGTGGATTTTTGCTCACCTGCTGATGCCGCGTCTGGCCCAGGTCAAACAGCAGCCGGAAGATGACGCGATTATCCTCTTCACGTCGGGATCGGAGGGCAACCCGAAAGGCGTCGTCCACAGCCACAAGAGCATTCTGGCGAACGTTGAGCAGATTAAAAGCATCGCCGACTTTACCGCGAACGACCGCTTTATGTCGGCGCTGCCGCTGTTCCACTCCTTTGGCCTGACGGTGGGGCTGTTCACGCCGCTGCTGACCGGCGCAGAAGTGTTCCTCTATCCCAGCCCGCTGCATTACCGCATTGTGCCGGAGCTGGTGTATGACCGTAACTGCACCGTCCTGTTCGGCACCTCAACGTTCCTCGGCAACTACGCGCGTTTCGCCAATCCGTATGACTTCTATCGCGTGCGGTATGTGGTGGCCGGTGCGGAAAAACTGCAGGAGAGCACGCGTCAGATCTGGCAGGACAAGTTCGGCCTGCGCATTCTCGAAGGCTATGGCGTGACCGAGTGTGCTCCCGTGGTCTCGATTAACGTACCGATGGCGGCGAAGCCGGGTACGGTGGGCCGAATTCTGCCGGGAATGGATGCGCGTCTGCTGGCCGTGCCGGGCATTGAGGACGGTGGCCGTCTGCAGCTGAAAGGGCCAAACGTGATGAACGGTTATCTGCGCGTGGAAAACCCGGGCGTGCTGGAAGCGCCGACGGCGGAAAACGTCAGCGGCGAGGTTGAAACCGGCTGGTACGACACCGGCGATATCGTCCGTTTCGATGAGCAGGGCTTTGTACAGATTCAGGGACGCGCGAAACGCTTCGCCAAAATCGCCGGTGAAATGGTCTCTCTGGAAATGGTGGAGCAACTGGCGACGGCCGTGTCCGCGGATAAGATGCATGCGACGGTGGTGAAGAGCGATGCCAGCAAAGGCGAGGCGCTGGTGCTGTTTACGACCGACGGTGAGCTTAAGCGCGACAGATTACTGAGCTATGCACGCGAACACGGTATTCCTGAACTGGCCGTGCCGCGCGATATTCGCTACCTGAAACAGATCCCGGTGCTGGGCAGCGGAAAACCCGATTTCGTGACCCTGAAAGGCATGGTTGAAGAGGCGGAACAGCAAAATGCGTGAGTCAGTACACACTAACACATCGCTCAGATCGAAAGGCATGATGGCCGTTATCGCTGCGCAGTTTCTCTCTGCGTTTGGTGATAACGCGCTGCTGTTTGCCACGCTGGCGCTGCTGAAGGCCGAGTTTTACCCCGACTGGAGCCAGCCGATCCTGCAGATGGTGTTTGTGGGCGCTTACATTATCTTTGCACCGTTCGTCGGGCAGGTGGCGGACAGCTTCCCCAAAGGCCGGGTGATGATGTTTGCCAACGGCCTCAAGCTGCTGGGCGCGGCCAGCATTTGCTTTGGCTTCAATCCGTTTATTGGCTACACGCTGGTGGGCATTGGCGCCGCCGCCTACTCCCCGGCGAAGTACGGCATCCTCGGCGAGCTCACCACCGGGGATAAGCTGGTGAAAGCCAATGGTCTGATGGAGTCATCAACCATTGCCGCCATTCTGCTCGGCTCCGTGGCGGGCGGCGTGCTGGCCGACTGGCATGTGCTGGCGGCACTGGGCGTGTGTGCGGTGGTGTATGGCGGGGCGGTCGTGGCGAACCTGTTTATTCCGAAGCTGCCGGCGGCTCGCCCGGGGCAATCCTGGCGCTTTAAACCGATGACCGGCAGTTTCTTTACCGCCTGCCGCGTGCTGTGGCGTAACGGTGAAACGCGTTTCTCCCTGATGGGGACCAGCCTGTTCTGGGGCGCGGGCGTCACGCTGCGCTTCCTGCTGGTGCTGTGGGTGCCGGTGGCGCTGGGCATTACTGACAACGCGACGCCGACCTATCTGAATGCGATGGTGGCCATCGGCATTGTGGTGGGGGCCGGCGCTGGCGGCGAAGCTGGTCACGCTGGAGACGGTCGCACGCTGCATGCCCGCAGGGATCCTGATTGGCGTCGCGGTGGTGCTGTTCTCGCTGCAACATGCGTTATTGCCTGCGTATGTCCTCCTCATCCTGATTGGTATTCTGGGCGGCTTCTTCGTGGTGCCGCTGAATGCGTTGCTGCAGGAGCGGGGAAAGCAGACCGTCGGGGCGGGCAATGCCATTGCGGTACAAAACCTGGGTGAAAACCTGGCGATGCTGCTAATGCTGGGGCTGTACTCGCTGGCGGTAAAAGTGGGTCGTGCCGGTGGTGGGGATGGGCGTCGGGTTTGGCGGGCTGTTTGCGATGGCGATTGCGGCGCTGTGGATCTGGCAGCGTCGCCGGTAAGTTTACGGCGCCGGATAGGTATAAACCTGATGCACCGCTTCAATCTCCGCTAACACCTCTTCACTCAGGTTCAGATGGAAACTCTCAATATTGGTTTTCAACTGTTCCATCGTGGTCGCGCCCAGCAGGGTGCTGGCAACAAACGGCTGACGACGCACGAAGGCCAGCGCCATCTGCGCAGGGTCAAGACCGTGACGCTTCGCGATATCCACATAAGCGGCAACGGCTTTCTGCGTCTGCTCGCCGCTGTAACGGGTAAAGCGGCTGAACAGGGTGTTGCGCGCCCCGGCCGGTTTCGCGCCGTTGAGGTATTTCCCGGTCAGGGTGCCGAAGGCGAGACAGGAGTAGGCCAGCAGTTCCACTCCTTCATACTGCCTCACTTCGGCCAGACCCACTTCAAAGCTGCGGTTAAGCAGGCTGTACGGGTTCTGAATGGTCACGATACGCGGCAGATCGTGCTTATCCGCCAGGTGCAGATAGCGCATCACGCCAAAGGCCGTTTCGTTAGAGACGCCAATGTAGCGGATTTTGCCCGCGCGCTGGCACTCGGTCAGCGCTTCCAGCGTTTCCAGCAGCGTCACGACCGGGGCGCTCTCAATCCAGCTGTAGCCGAGCTTGCCAAAGCAGTTGGTGGCGCGCTGCGGCCAGTGCACCTGGTAGAGGTCGAGATAGTCGGTTTGCAGGCGCTTGAGGCTGGCGTCCAGCGCGGCGCGGATATTTTTGCGATCGAGGATCTGATTCGGGCGGATCCCGGTATCGTTGTTGCGCGCGGGGCCGCTGACTTTGGAGGCAATCACCAGCTTTTCACGGTTGCCGCGTTTTGCCAGCCAGTTGCCGACGTAGGTTTCGGTCAGTCCCTGCGTTTCCGGACGTGGCGGAACAGGGTACATCTCTGCGACATCAATCAGGTTAATGCCCTGGCTGACGGCATAATCGAGTTGTGCATGGGCATCGGCTTCGCTGTTTTGTTCACCAAATGTCATCGTGCCCAACCCCAGTTGGCTAATTTCCAGAGCGCTGTGGGGGATACGGTGATAATGCATAGCCGGCTTCCTCAGTAGACATATAAACCGCGTCAGGGCGTGCCCGACAAAGGAATATAAACATGGCAGAGGGGAAGCAAAAGGGAAAGGAAAAATTCAAAAAGGTCAGCAAGCGACTGACCTCTAAAGATATTTCTTAGCGCTCGATAATCTGGGATACTTCGTCGCGATTGATCTGCATTTTGTTGCCTTCCTGGTCGCGGTAGCTGACCAGACCGGTATCATCGTCGACTTCGGGTTTGCCGTCGGTCAGGATCATTCGGCCGTCTTTTGTCGCCATGACGTAATCGCTGCTACAGCCCGATACGGCAAAAGCTAAACCGACTGCTGAAACTAATCACTGCCCATTTTTTCATCGCTCAGACCCTCTCATTGCATGCGTCACACACAGTCTAGTAATAACCCGCTGTTTCGCGATGGAAAAGGGAGATTTTCTGAAAATAGCGGTTAGAGCAGGTAAGGAAGTGAAAAGCGCTTCCCCGACCGGGGAAGCGCTTTGCTTACAGTGGATTTTTTTTGTTGCGCAACAGGTTAAGCCACTCGACAGCGATAGAGAAGAACATCGCGAAGTAGATATAACCTTTCGGCACATGAATCGAAACGCTTTCGAGCATCAGCGTAAAGCCGACCAGAATCAAAAACGCCAGCGCCAGCATTTTGACCGACGGATGGCGATCGACAAACTCGCCAATCGGCCGCGCGGCAAACATCATCACGCCAACAGCGATCACAACGGCCGCCATCATGATGAACAGATGATCGGAGAGACCCACGGCGGTAATCACCGAATCCAGACTGAAAATGATATCCAGCAGCATGATCTGCACGATCGCGCCGAAGAAAGAGTGAACGTTAGTTTTCAGCCCTTCTTCTTCACCTTCGATCGACTCGTGGATCTCTTTGCTCGCTTTCCAGATCAGGAACAATCCGCCGAGAAAAAGGATCATGTCACGCGCCGAAACGCTGTGATCAAAAAGGGTGAATAACGGATGCGTCAGTCTTGTTACCCAGGCAATAGAAGCCAGCAGCAGCAGTCGCATCAGCATTGCCGCTGCCAGCCCAAGCCGACGGGCGTGATTACGTTGCGCGGTAGGTAACTTTGCAACAACCAGAGAGAGGAAAATAATATTATCGATCCCTAACACGATCTCCAGCAGCGTCAGCGTACCGAGCGCAAGCCAGGCGTTAGGGTCGGTGATCCATGCAAATAACATCAATAAAAGTCCTGCAAAAAAAGAAGCGCTAATTATAAGCGTCGGTGAGGCTCTGCAAAACAAGAGTTAATAGCACGGTTAGAAAAGGAAATGACGTGCCAGCAGCGCGCCGGTGAAATTCTTTTTCAGATAGAAACCGCGCGGCAGCGTCAGTATCGGCTCCCCCTGTTCGCCGATCGCCTCGGTAAGCGCTTTGCTGTTGGCGGCTTTGGGGCGCAGTTGCAATACTTCTCCGTGTCGGGCGGTGATGCGCTCTACCTGGCCCAACACAATCAGGTCCATCAGCTCTTCCCAGTCCAGGCGCAGCTGATGCTCTTCTTCCTCGTTCGGGCTCCAGAGCAGCGGCGAGCCGACGCGGCGGTCGGCCAGCGGGATCTGACGTTCACCCTCAACCGGTATCCACAACACGCGCTTCAGCTTGTGGCGAACGTGGCTGGTTTCCCACGTCACGCCGCTATTGCCGGTTAGTGGCGCAACGCAGACAAAGGTGGTTTCCAGCGGGCGGCCCTGGCGGTCCACAGGAATGGTTTTTAACTCCACGCCCAGCGCGGCAAAATCCTGCTCGGGTTTGCTCCCGGCGCTGGCGCCCAGCCACAGCTCCAGCAGCATGCCGATCCAGCCTTTATCCCGTTTCAGATCCCTCGGGATCGGCAGCCCCACCATTGCCGCCAGCTCGCCAAGCGAAAAGCCTGCCAGACGCTGTGCCTGAGCGAGTAACTGAGCCTCGGATTCTGGTGGCGAAGTGAAGGGAGACAACGCGAATGCATGACAGTAACCTTTTGATTAAAAAACAAACGAAGAAATTGTCCCCTGTGGATAGAGTTTAACGTTTTCTGTGGAATATAGGCAACGCAATGATTTAAAAGATAATTTATTTGTGTTTGTAATGTGTTGCGCAACAGCCTGCCAGGGGTTGTTCAAATCTGGTCACTGACAATGAACAGGATCTTACACCATGTTATCCACAGAAAAATGGGATAACTGGGGAAAACCCTCACTACTGTTTCCATTTACAGCCTTGACGTGCGATGAAAATCGAATTTCTACACAAATTGTGACTAACTTATTGGCATAATCTGTGGATAAAAACGGCGCTGTTCGATCTTTCATCAGCGCGAGGATCCCTAAGAGTGATGATCGTCACATAATGCTGCAAAAACCCGGTGATAAGTCACTTAACTAAATGAATCACCGAGTTTTATTTTTTTACCCGATAAATGGGTTATTCAGACTGTTCTGAGGTTGTTCATCGGTAATTCCACACTTCTTCACAACTATATCCACAGAAAAGGTGAATAAAATCCCGTCTGAGGCAGGGGCTCATCTGTTTATAACTCTTATGCACTTAACTGTGAGTTATTCAATTGTTATCCGGTCGCAGCCCTGTAAGAGAGTGGTTTACCGCCTCCCTGTAGTGTGAAACAATCATTCATATATAAGGTTTAGTTTGAGGTAGTCCGGTGATTGATGACGATGGCTACCGCCCGAATGTAGGAATCGTAATCTGTAATCGTCAGGGCCAGGTGATGTGGGCCCGCCGATATGGTCAGCACTCCTGGCAGTTTCCCCAAGGCGGGATCAACCCGGGAGAGACCCCGGAGCAAGCGATGTACCGGGAGCTGTTCGAAGAAGTGGGTTTAAGCCGAAAAGATGTTCGCATCCTGGCTTCGACCCGCAACTGGTTGCGTTACAAGTTACCGAAACGTTTGGTGCGTTGGGACACAAAGCCGGTTTGTATCGGCCAGAAACAAAAGTGGTTTCTGTTGCAGTTGGTGGGCAACGATGCAGACATCAATATGCAAACCAGCAGCACGCCGGAGTTTGATGGCTGGCGCTGGGTGAGCTACTGGTATCCTGTTCGTCAGGTCGTGTCGTTTAAACGCGATGTCTACCGTCGGGTGATGAAAGAGTTTGCAAGTGTGGTGATGCCGCTTCAGGAGACGCCGCCTAAGCCGCAGAGCGCACCTGCCTGGCGACGTAAAAGAGGTTAAGCTACGCAAATTATGCTCACCCGCTTGCGAGAAATAGTCGAGAAGGTGGCCAGCGCGCCGCGTCTGAACGAGGCGCTGAATATTCTGGTCACCGACATCTGTCTTGCGATGGAGACCGAGGTCTGTTCGGTGTATCTGGCCGACCACGATCGGCGCTGCTATTACCTGATGGCGACCCGTGGTTTGAAAAAGCCACGTGGACGCACCGTTACGCTCGCATTTGATGAGGGTATCGTGGGTCTGGTTGGCCGACTGGCTGAGCCCATCAACCTTGCCGATGCGCAAAAACACCCCAGCTTTAAATACATTCCTGCCGTAAAAGAAGAGCGCTTCCGCGCTTTCCTCGGCGTGCCGATTATCCAGCGTCGCCAGTTGCTCGGCGTGCTGGTTGTCCAGCAGCGTGAGCTGCGTCAGTACGACGAAAGCGAAGAGTCCTTCCTGGTCACGCTGGCCACGCAGATGGCCGCGATCCTCTCCCAGTCTCAGCTCAATGCCGCGCTCTTTGGTCAGTATCGCCATACGCGCATTCGCGCGCTGCCGGCATCGCCAGGGGTGGCGATTGCCGAAGGCTGGATGGACCACACCCTGCCGTTGATGGAGCAGGTTTACGAAGCCTCGACGCTGGATACCGCGCTTGAGCGCGAGCGGCTGACCGGCGCGCTGGAAGAGGCGGCGAACGAATTTCGCCGTTACAGCAAGCGTTTTGCCGCCGGTGCGCAAAAAGAGACGGCGGCCATCTTCGATCTCTATTCGCACCTGCTCTCCGATGCGCGTCTGCGCCGTGAGCTGTTTGCGGAAGTGGACAAAGGCTCGGTCGCGGAGTGGGCGGTGAAAAAGGTCATCGAAAATTTTGCCGACCAGTTTGCCGCGCTGACCGACGGTTACCTGAAAGAGCGGGCCGGCGATCTGCGCGCCCTGGGCCAGCGCCTGCTGTTCCACCTTGATGACACCATTCAGGGGCCGAATGCCTGGCCAAAACGGTTTGTGCTGGTCGCCGATGAACTTTCGGCAACGACGCTGGCTGAACTGCCGCAGGATCGGCTGGTCGGCGTGGTGGTGCGCGATGGTGCCGCCAACTCCCACGCCGCCATTATGGTGCGCGCGCTGGGCATCCCTACCGTTATGGGGGCGGACATCCAGCCGTCGGTGCTGCACCGCCGTACGCTGGTGGTCGACGGCTATCGCGGTGAGCTGCTGGTCGATCCTGAGCCGGTTCTGCTCCAGGAATACCAGCGTCTTATCAGCGAAGAGAATGAATTAAGCAAGCTGGCGGAAGATGACGTTAACCTGCCCGCCCAGCTTAAAAGCGGCGAGCGGATCAAAGTCATGCTCAACGCCGGCTTAAGCCCGGAGCATGAAGAGAAGCTGGGCAGCCGCATCGACGGTATTGGCCTGTACCGCACTGAAATCCCCTTCATGCTGCAAAGCGGCTTCCCCTCCGAAGAGGAGCAGGTGGCGCAGTATCAGGGCATGCTGCAGATGTTTAACGACAAACCGGTCACGCTGCGAACCCTGGACGTCGGCGCCGATAAACAGCTGCCCTATATGCCGATCAGCGAAGAAAACCCGTGTCTGGGCTGGCGTGGGATCCGCATTACGCTCGATCAGCCGGAGATCTTCCTGATCCAGGTGCGCGCGATGCTGCGCGCCAACGCGGCGACCGGCAACCTCAGCATTCTGCTGCCGATGGTCACCAGCATTGATGAGATCGACGAGGCACGGCGGCTGATCGAACGCGCCGGCCGTGAAGTGGAAGAGATGATCGGCTACGCGATCCCAAAACCGCGGATTGGCGTGATGCTGGAAGTGCCCTCGATGGTCTTTATGCTGCCGCAGCTGGCAAGCCGCGTTGATTTTATCTCTGTCGGCACCAACGACCTGACGCAATATATTCTGGCCGTGGATCGCAACAATACCCGCGTCGCCACAATGTACGACAGCCTGCATCCGGCGATTATTCGCGCGCTGGCGATGATTGCCCCTGAGAAGCGGAGCAGTACGGCATTGATTTACGCCTGTGCGGTGAAATGGCCGGGGATCCCATGTGCGTCGCGATCCTGATTGGTCTGGGATATCGCCATCTGTCGATGAACGGTCGCGCTGTCGCCCGCGTGAAATACCTGCTGCGGCATATCGACATGAAGATGCCCGCGAGCTGGCAGAACGCAGCCTTGAGGCGCAGCTGGCAGCGGAGGTTCGCCATCAGGTCGCGGCGTTTATGGAACGACGCGGGATGGGCGGCCTGATCCGCGGCGGCCGATTTAAGCGTCTGCTTGTTCAGAGGTAAAATAAGCGCGCTGCGCTGTACATGAAACCCCCCCTATACACATCTTTTACATCTCTGGCGCATCCTCCGCGCCCGCCTTATGCTATGATTCGCAACTTTGGAGCGGCCGCCGGTTGCGACAGAATCGCATTTGTAAACCGCTGTCCACTTTCAGCGGAATAACAACATGTTGTGGTGACAGATGAACAGTGGCTATCTGCATTTTCCGGAATTTGATCCGGTCATTTTCTCCATTGGACCTGTTTCGCTGCACTGGTACGGTCTGATGTACCTGGTGGGCTTCGTTTTTGCCATGTGGCTGGCTGGGCGTCGCGCCAACCGTCCGGGCAGCGGCTGGACGAAAAACGAAGTTGAAAACCTGCTCTATGCGGGCTTCCTCGGCGTGTTCCTCGGTGGCCGCATCGGCTACGTGTTGTTCTACAACTTCCCGCTATTCCTGGACGATCCGCTCTATCTGTTCCGCGTCTGGGACGGCGGCATGTCCTTCCACGGCGGCCTGATTGGGGTGATCCTGGTGATGGTGATTTTCGCCCAACGCACCAAACGCAACTTCTTCCAGGTCTCCGATTTTATCGCGCCGCTGATCCCGTTTGGTCTGGGTGCCGGCCGTCTGGGCAACTTTATCAACGGTGAGCTGTGGGGCCGCGTCGATCCCTAGCATTCCCGTTTACCATGCTGTTCCCGGGCTCGCGCGCGGAAGATGCCGCGCTGCTGCCATCGCATCCGGAGTGGCAGTCCATTTTCGATACCTACGGCGTGCTGCCGCGCCATATGTCTCAGCTGTATGAGCTGGCGCTGGAAGGCGTGGTGCTGTTTATCATCCTCAACCTGTTTATCCGCAAACCGCGCCCGATGGGCGCTGTCTCCGGCCTGTTCCTGATTGGCTACGGCGCATTCCGTATCATCGTCGAATTCTTCCGCCAGCCGGATGCACAGTTTACCGGCGAGTGGGTGCAGTACATCAGCATGGGGCAGATCCTCTCCATTCCGATGATTGTCGCGGGTGCCATTATGATGATTTGGGCGTATCGTCGTCGTCCGCAGCAACAAATTTCCTGAGGAACCATGAAACAGTATCTTGAATTGATGAAAAAGGTGCTCGACCGAGGGCACCCCGAAAAACGACCGCACCGGCACCGGTACGCTCTCCATTTTTGGCCACCAGATGCGCTTCAATCTGCAGGAAGGCTTCCCGCTGGTGACCACCAAGCGCTGCCATCTGCGCTCGATCATTCATGAACTGCTCTGGTTCCTGCAAGGCGATACCAACATCGCGTATCTGCACGAAAACAACGTCTCCATCTGGGACGAATGGGCCGATGAAAACGGCGATCTGGGCCCGGTTTACGGCAAACAGTGGCGCGCATGGCCAACGCCTGATGGCCGCCATATCGACCAGATCACAACCGTGATGAACCAGCTGAAAAACGATCCGGACTCGCGCCGTATCATCGTTTCCGCCTGGAACGTCGGCGAGCTGGATAAAATGGCGCTGGCGCCGTGCCACGCGTTCTTCCAGTTCTATGTGGCGGACGGCAAGCTCTCCTGCCAGCTCTATCAGCGCTCCTGCGACGTGTTCCTCGGCCTGCCGTTCAACATCGCCAGCTATGCGCTGTTGGTGCACATGATGGCGCAGCAGTGCGATCTGGAAGTGGGCGATTTTGTCTGGACCGGCGGCGATACCCACCTCTACAGCAACCATATGGAACAGACGCATCTGCAGCTGACCCGCGAACCGCGTGCGCTGCCGAAGCTGGTGATCAAACGCAAACCGGCATCGATCTTCGATTACCGCTTTGATGATTTCGAGATTGAGGGTTACGATCCGCACCCGGCCATCAAAGCGCCGGTCGCTATCTGACCAGGCGATAAAGCATGACACAACCGGTGCTGTTTAGCGCCGGTTTTTTTTCATCAAAAAACGGTTTTTCGGCGTTGCTCGCAACCGCTGTGCAAGCCACTGCAAATGCATTTTTTTCTCTCGTAACACCTCGTAATTTTCCCTTTTCTGCCTCGACCTGAACATCCACCGCTTGCACACTGCCGCCATGAAAAACGAAGCGGGTTTTACCCTTATTGAAACGCTTATTGCCGTTGCGCTGATCGCGATCCTGAGCGGTATGGGGCTCTCGGGCTGGCAGCACTGGCAGGCGCAGCAGCGGTTATGGCAGACCGCGCTACAAGTTCGCCACTTTCTGGAACGGTTACGCGAGGAGGCGAACTGGCATAATCAGGCGCAACGGGTTTATTCGGCACGGGGGAGCGAAGGCTGGTGCCTGCTCAATACGCCCTCTGCGGGATGCGCCACGCCAGGCCCGCTCGCCGTTATGCCCGCCTGGCCTGAGGTGACGCTCCTGGATGTGACGCCGTCGCTCGGCTTCTTTGGTTTGCGCAACACCGCATGGCCCGGGCATATTCGCGTTCGCAGCAGTGCCGGAGAGTGGCGGATCGTGGTTTCAGCCTGGGGGCGCATCAGAATGTGTCAGAACGCGAAGGACGATCAATGTTGAACAGTCAACGGGGTTTTTCATTGCTGGAAACCGTACTGGCAATGGCTATTGGCAGCATATTACTGCTGGCTTCTGCCCGCTTTTTACCGGCACTGCAAGCCGCCGTTTTGCAACAGACTCGTATCCAGACGCTGGAGGACGATCTCTGGCAACGACTCTGGGCGGTAGCAAAACAGTTACAGCGGGCGGGCTACTGCAACGGCAGTTGCACTGGCCAGCCGCTGGTTATCAGCAGTAGCGGAGAGTGCGTGATAATGCAGTGGGATGCCAACAGCAACGGACGCTGGGAATCTTCTGCGAGCAGCGAACCGGAGCAAACGGGGTTTCGTCTGCAAAATGGTGCGCTGGAGACATTGCGTGGCGCAACGTCCTGTACCGGACGGGGCTGGGAAAAAACGACCGATCCTGCCCAGATGTCTGTCTCGCGTTTTAACGTGACCAGGCGCGAGACGACAGGATATGCCCCACAGCTTAGTGTCGCGCTCACCGCCTCTCTTCCCGGTGATGCAGGAACGACGGCGAACGCTGTGCTGGACGTCATCGGATATAACTTATGAATCGTCAACGGGGAATGTCATCGCTGGCACTGGTATTGCTGCTACTGCTACTCGGAAGCCTGATGCTGAATGGCCTGAATCAGCAACTTTCCAGCCATTTGTGGCGCGTAAATCGTGAGATTCACGGATTACGCAATATTGCTGAAATCCACTCGGCGATGGCGTGGGCGCAACATCAGGTATGGCCATCGCAACCCTTGTTACAGTGTCGGCAACCTTCTGGCGCGGGTTGGCGCAGTTGTCTGCGCATTTTCAGCGATGGTTCCGCGTTGCTGATCGTTGCGAACGAAGAGGATGTACTGTGGCATCTGGGGGCAGTAAGCGGTGGTAATATCCGCTTACTGCCGCATGGCTGGAGTGATTTTTGTCCGCTAAACGAGGTGGCGCTATGTCTGCTTCCCTGAACAAGCAACGGGGTTTCAGCCTGACGGAGGTATTGCTGGCGATGCTGCTGATGGTGATGGTGGTTACCGCACTGGGCGGTTATCATCGGGCACTGGCATCAGGGTTCTGGTCTGCCAGCCAGTGGCGGCAGTTGTGGCGATATGCATGGCAACAGGCGCAACCCGACGCACCGCCTTTGCCGCCTGGCTGGCAGGTAAACCGGGGGCAGACAACGGCAGAGGGATGTGTCAGCATCAACGTCACCGTCACCTCACCAGTGGGCAGGCAGGGGCAGATGACGCGATTATTTTGTCCGAACAGTCAGTAGTCAGGAGCGCCTATGTTAAGGGTCTACCACTCAAATCGTCTGGATGTGCTGGAAGCATTGATGGAGTTTATCGTTGAGCGCGACAGGCTCGACGATCCCTTTGAACCTGAAATGGTGCTGGTGCAGAGCACCGGTATGGCACAGTGGCTGCAAATGTCGCTTTCCGCAAAAGTTTGGCATCGCCGCCAATATCACCTTTCCGCTGCCGGCGAGCTTTATCTGGGAGATGTTTGTCCGCGTGTTGCCGATGACATTCCCGAAGAGAGCGCTTTCAACAAGCAGAGCATGAGCTGGAAGCTGATGGCGCTGCTGCCGGACATGCTGGAGCGCGATGAGTTCGCCATGCTGCGTCACTACCTCAATGACGATGCCGACAAGCGCAAGCTGTTTCAGCTGGCGTCGCGGACGGCCGATCTTTACGACCAATACCTTGTTTACCGTCCGGACTGGCTAATTCGCTGGGAAGCGGGCGAGACGGTTGATGGGTTGGGCGAGGCGCAACAATGGCAGGCCCCGCTGTGGAAAGCGCTGGTGGAGCATACCGCTGCGCTTGGTCAGTCTCACTGGCACCGCGCCAACCTCTATCAACGTTTTATCAACACACTCGAATCGGCACAGACGCCGCCCGCAGGTCTGCCGTCACGCGTCTTTATCTGCGGAATATCTGCATTACCGCCAGTCTATCTAAAGGCGTTGCAGGCGCTGGGTAAACATATTGATATTCATATTTTGTTTACCAACCCCTGCCGACACTACTGGGGAGATATCAAAGATTCCGCATTTCTGGCAAGGCTGGTTACCCGCCAGCGCCGCCATCACCGGGAAGATCGTCTGTTTCCGCTGTTTCGCGATACGCAAAACGCAGGTGGTCTGTTTAATGACGACGGTGAACAGGATGTAGGAAACCCGTTGTTGGCCTCGTGGGGAAAGCTGGGGCGCGATAACATTTTTCTGCTGGCAGGCATGGATCGTTACGAGGAGACGTGGATGCCTTTGTTGAGATCGCGCCCGGTTCAGCCTGCTGCAAAACCTGAAGTTCGATATCCTGGATCTGGAAAACCGTGCCGTGGCGGGCGTGACGGCGGAAGAGTTCGAACGCAGCGACAATAAGCGAAAGCTGGATCCTGACGATCGCAGCGTCACGATCCATGTTTGCCATAGCCCGCAGCGTGAGGTCGAAGTGCTTCACGACCAGCTGCTGGCGATGCTGGAGGACGATCCCGAACTGACGCCACGCGATATTGTGGTGATGGTGGCGGATATCGACAGCTACAGTCCCTTTATTCAGGCCGTTTTTGGCAGTGCGACGGGCGAGCGATACCTGCCTTACGCTATTTCTGACCGTCGTGCCCGCCAGTCGCATCCGGCACTGCAGGCGTTTATCACCCTGCTGTCGCTGCCGGATAGCCGCTTTATCTCCGAAGATGTCCTGGCGTTGCTGGATGTTCCCGTGCTGGCTGCACGCTTCAACATCAATGAAGAGGGGCTGCGCTACCTTCGTCAGTGGGTTAATGAGTCCGGCGTTCGCTGGGGGATCGATGACGATAACGTTCAGGAGTTCGAGCTTCCCCCTACCGGGCAGCACACCTGGCGGTTTGGCCTGACGCGTATGCTGCTGGGCTATGCCATGGAGAGCCGCCAGGGCGAGTGGAATGAGTTGCTGCCCTACGATGAGTCCAGCGGGTTAATTGCTGAACTGGTGGGGCATCTGGCATCGCTACTGATGCAGCTTAACCGCTGGCGACGCGAGCTGTCTGCAGCCGCGTCCGCTTGAAGAGTGGCTCCCGGTTTGCCGGGCTATGCTCAATGATTTCTTCCTGCCGGACCAGGACACCGAAGCGGCGATGGCGCTGATTGAACAGCAGTGGCAGGCGATCATCGCTCAGGGTGTTGGCGCGAAGTATGGCGAGGCCATCCCGCTGTCGCTGCTGCGGGATGAGCTGACGCAGCGCCTGGATCAGGAGCGAATCAGCCAGCGTTTCCTGGCCGGTCCGGTCAATATCTGTACCCTGATGCCCATGCGTTCCATCCCGTTTAAAGTGGTCTGTCTGCTTGGCATGAACGACGGCGTTTATCCGCGCACGCTGCCGCCGCTGGGGTTCGATTTGATGAGCGCAGAACCCAAAACGGGGCGATCGTAGCCGCCGCGATGATGACCGCTATCTCTTCCTGGAAGCGCTCATTTCCGCGCAGCAGCAAGCTCTATATCAGCTATATCGGCCGTTCCATTCAGGACAACAGCGAGCGTTTCCCTTCCGTTCTGGTGCAGGAGCTGGTGGACTATATCGGCCAGAGCCACTACCTGCCGGGGGATGAAGCGCGCAACTGCGATGAGAGCGAGCAGAGGGTGAAAGCCCATATCACCTGTTTCCACAGCCGCATGCCGTTTGACCCGGTGAACTATACTGCCAGCGAGCGCCAGAGCTATGCCCTTGAGTGGCTGCCGGCGGCGAAAAAGGAGGGGAATGCGCATCACCGATTTCATTCAGACGCTGGAAAGTCAGCCGCTGGAAACGCTCTCCTTCGAGCAGCTTCAGCGGTTTTGGGCGCATCCGGTGCGGGCCTTTTTCCAGCAGCGACTGCAGGTCAACTTCCGTCCGGAAGAGAGCGAAATTCCTGATGCAGAGCCGTTTACGCTGGAAGGTCTGGAGCGCTACCAGTTAAATCTGCAGCTGCTGAACGCGCTGGTTGAAGAGGAAGATGCAGATAAACTTTACCGCCGCTACCGCGCTGCGGGTCAGCTGCCTTATGGAGCGTTTGGGGAAATCGTCTGGGAGGCGCAGTGTCAGGAGATGACCGCCCTGGCAGAGCGCGTACGAGCGTGCCGACAGCCAGGCAAAAGCATTGAAATCGATCTCGACTGCAACGGGGTACAGCTCACGGGCTGGTTAACCCAGGTTCAGCCGGATGGGCTGCTGCGCTGGCGGCCCTCTATGCTGAGCGTTTCTCAGGGTTTGCAACTCTGGCTGGAACATCTTGTCTACAGTGCGGGAGGTGGGCATAAAGGCGAAAGCCGGATTTTCGTGCGCAAAGAGGGCGAGTGGCGCTTCCCGCCGATGGAAGCCGAGCAGGCGTTAGGTATCTCTCTTTGTACATTGAGGGCTACCGCCAGGGAATGAACAAACCGCTCCTGCTACTGCCGGAAAGTGGCGGCGCGTGGATAAAAGCCTGTTATGACGCCGCAGAATGATGCGATGTTAACGGATGAGGCTTCGCTGCAGAAAGCGCGCAGCAAATTTATGCAGGCCTACGAAGGAAACATGATGGTGCGGGGCGAAGGGGAAGATGTCTGGTATCAGCGCTTGTGGCGAACCCTTGAGCCAGAGTGTTACGCTGAAGGCTATCACGGAAGAGGCGCAGCGCTACCTGCTGCCGTTGTTTAAATTTAATCAGTCCTGAGCGCTGTATAAAAATTGCGCAAGCCGTAAGCATGTTCATTTATGATGCACTTCTTATCACGGACTGATGTACCCAAATAAAGAGATGTTGGCGTGTCCAGCACGCAGTTCCACAGTTAATGATGTAGCCGTCAGAAACGTTAATGATGAGGTCGTAATGCCCGGCAGCACCTTGTTTAAAGCGTTTGTTTTGTTTTTTGCCCTCTGGGCGCCCTTCACTCAGGCAGACTCTGGTTGGCAACCCGTTCAGGAAACTATCCGTAAGAGCGAAAAAGATACCCGTCAATATCAGGCTATTCGTCTTGATAACGGCATGACCGTGCTGCTGGTTTCCGATCCGCAGGCGGTGAAATCCCTCTCGGCGTTAGTGGTGCCTGTTGGATCGCTGGAAGATCCTGAGGCGCATCCGGGGCTGGCGCATTACCTCGAACACATGACGCTGATGGGCTCTAAAAAATATCCGCAGCCGGATAGCCTGTCCGAGTTTTTGAAAATGCACGGCGGCAGCCACAACGCCAGTACGGCACCGTACCGCACGGCCTTTTATCTCGAAGTCGAAAATGATGCGCTGGAAGGCGCGGTCGATCGCCTTGCTGATTCCATCGCCGCCCCCTTGCTGGATAAAAAATATGCCGATCGTGAACGCAATGCGGTGAATGCCGAGCTGACCATGGCCCGCACGCGAGACGGTATGCGCATGGCGCAGGTCAGCGCCGAGACCATCAACCCGGCGCACCCGGGTTCGCGCTTCTCCGGCGGTAACCTCGAAACCTTGAGCGACAAACCGAATAGCCCGGTGCTGGATGCCCTGCACGCGTTTCGCGATAAATACTACTCCGCCAACCTGATGAAAGCGGTCATCTACAGCAATAAACCGTTGCCAGAGCTGGCAGCCATGGCGGCCAAAACCTTTGGCCGGGTTCCGAATAAAAATATCGACCTGCCGCAAATCACCGTTCCGGTGGTCACGGATGCGCAAAAAGGCATCGTGATCCACTACGTTCCTGCCATGCCGCGTAAAGTCCTGCGCGTGGAATTCCGCATTGATAACAACACGGCACAGTTTCGCAGTAAAACCGATGAGCTGGTCACCTACCTGATTGGTAACCGTAGCCCGGGTACGCTGTCTGACTGGCTGCAAAAGCAGGGGCTGGCGGAAGGCATTCGCGCCGACTCCGATCCGGTTGTGAACGGCAATAGCGGCGTGCTGGCGATCTCCGCCACGCTGACCGACAAAGGACAGGCCAACCGCGATGAAGTCGTGGCGGCGATCTTCAGCTACCTCGCTTTGCTGCGCGAGAAAGGCGTCGATAAGCGCTATTTTGATGAACTCGCGCACGTGCTGGATCTCGATTTCCGCTACCCGTCCATCACCCGCGACATGGATTACGTTGAGTGGCTGGCGGATACCATGATCCGCGTGCCGGTGGAACATACCCTCGACGCGGTAAATATTGCCGACCAGTATGATGCCGGGGCGGTAAAAGCCCGCCTGGCGATGATGACGCCGGAGAATGCCCGCATCTGGTACATCAGCCCGAACGAACCGCATAACAAGACGGCGTATTTTGTCGATGCCCCTTATCAGGTGGATAAAATCAGCGCTCAGACCTTCGCCGACTGGCAGAAAAAGGCTGGGGAGATTGCGTTGAAGCTGCCGGAGCTGAACCCCTATATTCCGGATGACTTCTCGCTGATCAAAACGACGAAAGATTACCCGCACCCGGAGCTCATTGTTGATGAGCCGACGCTGCGCGTGGTGTATACCCCGAGCCGCTATTTCGCCAGCGAGCCAAAGGCCGATGTCAGCGTGGTGCTGCGTAACCCAAAGGCGATGGACACCGCGAAAAACCAGGTGATGTTCGCGCTCAATGACTATCTCGCCGGGATCGCGCTCGATCAGCTCAGCAACCAGGCGGCCGTGGGCGGCATCAGCTTCTCCACCAACGCCAACAACGGTTTGATGCTTAATGCAAACGGCTATACCCAGCGCTTGCCTCAGCTGTTCCAGGCGCTGCTGGAGGGCTATTTCAGCTACACGCCGACGGAAGAGCAGCTTGAGCAGGCCAAATCCTGGTATGCGCAGATGATGGATTCTGCCGAGAAGGGCAAAGCTTACGATCTGGCGCTTATGCCGGCGCAAATGCTGTCGCAGGTTCCTTATTTCCAGCGTGAAGATCGCCGCGCGCTGCTGCCTTCCATCTCCTTAAAAGACGTGCTGGCGTACCGCGATGCGCTGAAAAGCAACACGCGTCCGGAGTTCCTGATCGTCGGCAACATGAGTGAGGAGCAGGCCAAAGACCTTGCTCATGCGGTACAATGTTCGCAAACAGCTCGGTTCCAAAGGCGACGAGTGGTGCCGCAACCAGGACGTGCTGGTTGAGAAAAAGCAGAATGTGATCTTTGAAAAGGCGGGTAACAGCACGGATTCCGCGCTGGCCGCGGTCTTTGTGCCAACGGGCTATGATGAATTCGCCAGCTCGGCGCAGAGCGCCGTGCTGGGGCAGATTATTCAGCCGTGGTTCTATAACCAGTTACGCACCGAGGAGCAGCTTGGCTACGCGGTGTTTGCCTTCCCGATGAACGTCGGCCGTCAGTGGGGCCTGGGTTTCCTGCTGCAAAGCAGCGATAAACAACCGGCGTATCTCTGGCAGCGTTACCAGGCCTTCTTCCCGCAGGTGGAAGCAAAACTGCGCGCCATGAAGCCGGAAGAGTTTGCTCAGATCCAGCAGGCCGTCATCGCACAGGTGATGCAGCCGCCGCAGACGCTGGGTGAAGAAGCCTCGCAGCTGAGCAAAGATTTCGATCGCGGTAATCTGAAATTTGATTCGCGTGATAAAGTAGTGGCCGAGATAAAACAGCTGACGCCGCAGAAGGTTGCCGACTTCTTCCATCAGGCGGTCATTAAGCCGCAGGGAATCACCATCCTGTCTCAGGTTTCCGGTAGCCAGAACGGGAAAACGGAGTACGTGAACCCGAAAGGCTGGAAAGTCTGGAAGAGCGTCAGCGCGCTGCAGCAATCTATGCCCTGGAGTAAGAAAGAATGACCGATACCGCTGAGTCCCTTGATCCCTTACGTTTACCTCTGCAGGGTGAACGATTGATTGAAGCCTCAGCGGGAACGGGAAAAACCTTCACCATCGCCGCCCTCTATCTGCGCCTGCTGTTAGGGCTTGGCGGCAACGCCGCCTTTCCACGTCCTCTGAGCGTGGAAGAGCTGCTGGTGGTGACCTTCACCGAGGCCGCCACCGCGGAGCTGCGGGGCCGTATTCGCACCAATATCCACGAGCTGCGCATTGCCTGTCTGCGTCAGAGCACGGATAACCCCTCTCTACGCCAGCCTTCTGGAAGAGATTGCCGATAAGCAGCAGGCCGCCCAGTGGCTGCTGCTCGCCGAACGGCAGATGGATGAAGCGTCCGTCTTTACCATTCACGGTTTTTGCCAGCGCATGCTGAGCCTGAATGCGTTCGAATCCGGCATGCTGTTTGAACAGCAGCTGATGGAAGATGAATCCGTGCTTCGCTATCAGGCCTGCGCGGATTTCTGGCGTCGCCACTGCTACCCCCTACCGCGCGATATCGCCGAAGCGGTACATGCGCTCGTGGAAAGGGCCGCAGGAGCTGCTGCGGGCGATCGATCGTTATCTGCAGGGGGAAGCGCCGGTCATCAAATCCCCACCGCCGGCAGATGAAACGCTGGCCTCACGGCATGAAAAAATCATCGCGCAAATTGCGGACATCAAGCAAAAATGGATGGAGTCAGTCGGCGAGATTGACGCCATTATCGAAAATTCCGGGATCGACCGTCGCAAGTTCAACCGCGGCAACCAGGCAAAATGGAGCGAGTAAGATCAGCGCCTGGGCGCAGGAAGAGACGCGAGGCTATCAGCTCCCGGACGCGCTGGAGAAATTTTCCCAGCGTTTCCTGGCTGAGCGGACCAAAGCCGACGGCATTGTGCCTGAGCATCCCCTGTTTGTGGCGATTGAAACCCTGCTGGCTGAGCCCTTAACGCTCAACGATCTGATGATCACCCGCGCCATGACCGAAATTCGCGAAGCCGTGGCGCGCGAGAAACGCCGCCGGGGTGAGCTGGGTTTCGACGATATGCTGAGCCGCCTGGATGCGGCGCTGTGCAGTGAAAACGGCGAAGCGCTTGCCGCCGCGATCCGCGCCCGCTTCCCGGTGGCGATGATTGACGAATTTCAGGATACCGACCCGCAGCAATACCGCATTTTCCGCCGTATCTGGCGCCAGCAGCCCGAGACCGCGCTGCTGTTAATCGGCGATCCGAAACAGGCCATCTACGCCTTCCGCGGCGCGGATATTTTCACCTATATGAAAGCGCGCGGCGAGGTTGATGCGCACTACACGCTCGATACCAACTGGCGCTCCTCTCCCGGCATGGTGGAAAGCGTCAACGCGCTGTTTAGCCGCATGGATACGGCGTTTATGTTCCGGGAGATCCCGTTTCAGCCGGTAAAATTTGCCGCGAAAAATGCCTCGCTGCGCTTCGAGTTTAACGGCGAGACGCAGCCTGCCATGAACTTCTGGCTGCTGGATGGGGAAGGCTGCGGCGTTGCCGACTATCAAAATGCCATGGCCCAGCACTGTGCCGCGCAAATCCGCGACTGGCTCAGTGCCGGGCCGCAGGGCGAGGCGCTGCTGTGCGAAGGTGAGGGCGAACACGAGAAAGTGCCCCCGGTAAAGGCATCGGATATTACGGTGCTGGTGCGCAGCCGTCAGGAGGCCGCGCATTATCCGCGACGCCCTGACGTTACTGAATATCCCCTCCGTCTATCTCTCGAACCGCGACAGCGTCTTTGAAACGCTGGAAGCGCAGGAGATGTTGTGGCTGCTGCAGGCCGTGCTGGCCCCGGAGCGGGAAAGCACGCTGCGCAGCGCATTAGCCAGCGCGATGCTCGGGCTGAACGCGCGGGATATTGATGCGCTCAACAATGACGAAGCCGCGTGGGATGCTGTGGTGGAGGAGTTTGTCTCACTACCGCGAAAGATGGCAGAAGCGCGGCGTGATGGCGATGGTGCGCGAGCTGATGAGTGCGCGCCACATTGCGGAGAATATGCTGGCGACCCCAGGCGGCGAGCGGCGGTTAACCGATATTTTGCACATCAGCGAGCTGTTGCAGGAAGCGGGTACGCAGCTGGAGAGCGAGCATGCCCTGGTGCGCTGGCTGGCGCAGCAGATTGCCGATCCGAACAGCAATTCCTCCAGCCAGCAGATGCGCCTCGAGAGCGATAAACATCTGGTGCAGATCGTCACCATTCACAAATCGAAAGGCCTGGAATATCCGCTGGTCTGGCTGCCGTTTATCGCCAATTACCGCGTGCAGGATCAGGCTTTTTACCACGATCGCGAGTCGTTTGAGGCGGTGCTCGATCTCAGCAACGCGGAGTCCAGCGTTGAGCTGGCAGAGGCCGAGCGTCTGGCGGAAGATTTGCGCCTGCTCTACGTGGCGCTAACCCGCTCGGTCTGGCACTGCAGCCTGGGCGTTGCGCCGCTGTTTCGCCGTCGCGGTGGCGAAAAGAGCGGGGAGAGCGATTTTCATCTGAGCGCGCTGGGGCGGCTTATTCAGCAAGGTGAACCCAAAGACGCGGCGGGCCTGCGCCAGTGCATTACAGGCGCTGTGCAATGACGATATCGCCCTTTGCACGCCGTCAGCCGCTGATAGCGACCGCTGGCAGCTGCCGCAAACGGCGTTGCCTGCTCTGAGCGCACGGGAAGTGACGCGTACAATTGCCGACGACTGGCGCGTGACCAGCTACTCCGGCTTGCAACAGCACGGGCAGAGTATTGCGCAGGATCTGATGCCAAAACTGGACGTGGATGCCGCCGGTGAGCGTGAGCGTACCGGCTGAGCCGGTGCTGACGCCGCACCAGTTCCCGCGCGGCGCCTCGCCGGGCACGTTTTTGCACAGCCTGTTTGAAGAGCTGGATTTTACCCAGCCGGTTTCCGAAGAGTGGGTGCTGAAAGATGTTACAGAGCGGTGGTTACGACGCGCAATGGCAGCCGGTTCTCACCGACTGGATCCGCGCGGTTCTGCATGCTCCGCTCACCGCGCAGGGGATCTCGCTGAGCCAGTTGACGGCCAAAGATAAGCAGGTGGAGATGGAGTTTTACCTCCCCATCGCCAGCCCGCTGAGCGCTCAGGCGCTTGATGCGCTGATCCGCGAGTACGATCCGCTATCCGCCGGGTGCCCGCCGCTGGACTTCCGCCAGGTGCAGGGGATGCTGAAAGGCTTTATCGACCTGGTTTTCCGCCACGACGGGCGCTACTACCTGCTGGATTACAAATCGAACTGGCTGGGCGAAAGCAGCGAAGCCTATACCCAGCAGGCGATGGCGTCGGCAATGCAGATGCATCGCTACGATCTGCAGTACCAGCTTTATACCCTGGCGCTGCACCGTTACCTGCGCCATCGCATGGCCGATTACCGTTACGACGCGCATTTTGGCGGCGTGATTTACCTGTTCCTGCGCGGCGTGGATGCTCAACGACCCGCGTTCCGGCGTCTTTAGCACGCGTCCGGCTGCGGAACTGATTGAAAAAATGGATAACCTGTTTGCTGCAGGCACGGAGGAGGTGGCATGACGATGCAGGCGCTACTGCTGGACGCGGTTGAACAACGATTGCTGCGCCACCTGGATGTGCAGTTCGCCATGATGGTGGCAGGCGAGGAGCCTGCCGTCATGCTTGCCGCCGCCATTCTGAGCAAAGACGCGGGGGAGGGGCACGTATGTCTGCCGCTGTCGCGTCTGGCGGTGGATGAGAAAGCCTATGCCAGTGCAGGCGTGTTTAGCGCTGCTGTTTGAGCAGGCCGGAAACCCTGAAGACTGGCGGCAAACGCTGCTGGCATCGCCTGCCGTGAGCGGAGGCGATACCCAGACGCCAATGATTCTGGTCGGCGAGCGTTTGTATCTTAACCGCCTGTGGCGAAACGAACTGACAGGTGGCGCGTTTTTTGCCGAACGGCAGAGCCAACCCGAGGTGGATGAAGCCCGGCTGACGCAGGTACTGGAGACACTTTTTACCTCTGACGACGGGCGACAGAAACTGGCAGAAAGTGGCGGCAGCCGTGGCGCTAACGCGACGGATCTCGGTGATTTCTGGCGGTCCGGGCACCGGGAAAACGACCACCGTGGCAAAACTGCTTGCCGCGCTGATTCAGATCGGGCGAGCAAAAGTGCCGTATTCGCCTGGCGGCCCCCACCGGTAAAGCGGCGGCGCGTCTGACGGAGTCGCTGGGCGAGGCGCTGCAAAAGCTGCCGCTTACCCGGGAGCAGCTTGCGCTTTTCCCCAACGAAGCCAGCACGCTGCACCGTTTGCTTGGCGCTCAGCCGGGCAGCCAGCGTCTGCGCTATCATGCCGGTAACCCGCTGCATCTTGATGTGCTGGTGGTGGATGAAGCCTCGATGATTGATCTGACGATGATGTCGCGGTTGATTGATGCGCTGCCGCCGCACGCGCGGGTCATTTTTCTCGGCGATCGCGATCAGCTTGCCTCCGTGGAGGCCGGGGCCGTGCTGGGCGATATCTGCACCTATGCCAGCCTGGGGTATACCGCTGAGCGCGCCCAGGAGCTCGCCCGTCTCACCGGCTCAACGGTTCCCGCCGGGGAAGGGCACTGCGCCAGCGGGCGCTGCGCGACAGCCTGTGTCTGCTGCAAAAAAGCTACCGTTTCGGCAGCGATTCCGGCATCGGCCAGCTGGCGGCGGCGGTAAACCGGGGCGACAGGCACGCCACCTCCGCGGTGTTTGGACAGGAACCTTTACGGATATTGAGAAAAAATCGCTGCAAAGCGGGGAAGAGTATCAGGCGATGCTGGATGACGCCCTGCAGGGGTATCGCCACTATCTGACGCGGGTGCATGAGCAACGCCGCGCCGGAGGAGGTCATTGCCGCGTTTGGCGAATATCAGCTGCTCTGTGCGCTGAGGGAAGGTCCCTTTGGGGTCCGGGGTCTGAACGACAGGCTGGAACAGGCGCTGCTGCGCAAAAACGCAAAATTAACCGTACCCCGGCGCACTCGCGCTGGTATGAAGGGCGACCGGTGATGATCTCCCGTAACGACAGCGCGCTGGGGTTGTTTAACGGGGATATCGGGATTGCGCTCGACTGCGGCCAGGGCCTGCGCGTCTGGTTCCAGATGCCGGACGGGAGCGTGAAGTCTTTCCAGCCCAGCCGTTTGCCCGAGCATGAAACCGCCTGGGCGATGACGGTGCATAAATCCCAGGGCTCCGAGTTTAACCATGCGGCGCTGGTCCTGCCCACGCAGCTTTCCCCCGTCATCACCCGCGAGCTGATCTATACCGCCATTACGCGCGCGCGTCAGCGCCTGTCGCTGTATACCGATGAACGCGTGCTGGTGCAGGCGATAGCCACCCGCACGGAACGCCGAAGCGGGCTGGGCGCGATATTTGAGTCCCTCTGAACGAACGCCCTCGCCGGACGGTGAGGGCGTCGTATCATCCCAGGTCCGCCATCAGCACTTTTGAACGGCGCTGATAGTTGTACATCTCTTTCTTCGTTTCCGGCAGGGAGTCGATATCCACCGGCGTGAACCCGCGCTCCTGGAACCAGTGAATGCTGCGCGTCGTCAGGACGAACAGCTTGCTCAGCCCCATCTGGCGCGCCTGTGCCGCCACGCGCTCAAGCAGCATTTCACCGCGTGAAGAGCTACGGTAATCAGGGTGCACCGCCACGCAGGCCATTTCACCGATTTTCTCTTCCGGGAACGGATAAAGCGCGGCGCAGGCGATGGTCAGGTTATCGCGCTGAATAATGGTGAATTTGTCGATCTCCATCTCCAGCTGCTCGCGTGAACGACGCACCAGAATACCCTGCTGTTCCAGCGGGCGGATCAGTTCCAGAATGCCGCCGATATCGTTGATGGTGGCGCGGCGGATCTGCTCGGCGCTCTCCATCACAATCTGCGTACCAATACCGTCGCGGGAGAACAGCTCCTGCAGCAGGGCGCCGTCTTCCTGATAGCTGATCAGGTGGCTGCGGCGCACGCCGCTGCGGCAGGCCTTCACCGCGCCACGCAGGAAGCGGACGGTGCCGGAGTGGTAATCGCCTTCGGCTTCCAGCGCCTCCACGCGCGCCTGCGCTTCGTTCGGGAAGAGTTCCGGAAACAATATCGTTCCCTCATCGTTCACGACGCCCTGCGAGGAGCAGAACCCGATCATTTTTTCCGCTTTCAGCTTGATCGCCAGCTGCGTGGCGATCTCTTCGGAGGTGAGGTTAAAGCTTTCGCCGGTCACCGAAACGGCGACCGGGCCCATCAGCACGATGGCACCGCTGTCCAGCTGGCGGTGGATGGCTTCTTCATCAATACGACGAATGCGGCCGCTGTGGCAGTAATCCACGCCGTCGTCCACGCCGAGCGGCTGGGCAATGATGAAGTTGCCGCTCACGACGTTGATATGCGCGCCCTGCAGCGGCGTGTTGTTCAGGCTCATGGACAGGCGAGCGGTAATATCCAGCTGCAGCAGACCCGCCGCCTGCTTCACCAGCTCAAGGGTTTTGGCATCGGTGACGCGGGTGTGTTTGTGGTAAATCGGCTCGTGGTGGTGAGCGGCCAGGTTGGCGTCGATCTGCGGACGCGCGCCATACACCACCACCAGGCGGATCCCCAGGCTGTGCAGCAGGCCAATATCATTGACGATGCTGGAAAAATTCTCATGCTCAATGGCTTCGCCGCCGAGCATGATGACAAACGTTTTTCCCCGATGGGCGTTGATATAGGGAACAGAATGGCGGAATCCCTGGACCAGTTCGGTTCTACGTTCCTTCACCATGGCACAACCCTTAATGAATGTTTATTCGTAATTTCTGTATTTTTATTCGATTGTGGTCGCGTGTGCAAGCGCAAATTTTCCGCGACCCACAGAAATTGGTAAGTAATCCGTGCGTTAGCGTATGATTGTTTACCCTTTTATAGATGACAGTTTATGCGTCATTCGTTAAAGTTTTCGGTCAATCTGGACATTTTGTATATCAGTCAGTGTTCTTGCTCGGGAGAAGCATGTCGGGATCCAATTCAGCAATAAGCCGCCGCCGTTTGTTAAAAGGGGCCGGGGCAATGTGGTTGCTTAGCGTCAGTCAGGTCGGTCTTGCCGCCACCAGTCAGGTCGTGGCGGTGCGCGTCTGGCCATCGTCGACCTATACGCGCGTGACGGTCGAATCCAATCGCGTGCTGAAATATAAGCAATTTGCCCTCAGCAACCCGGAACGTGTGGTGGTGGATCTCGAAGGCGTTAACCTCAACTCCGTGCTGAAAGGGATGGCGGCGCAGATCCGCGGCGACGATCCCTTTATTAAATCGGCGCGCGTCGGGCAGTTCGATCCGCAAACCGTGCGCATGGTGTTTGAGCTGAAGCAGAACGTTGCGCCGCAGCTGTTCGCCCTGGCGCCGGTCGCCGGCGTTCAAAGAGCGCCTGGTGATGGATCTCTACCCGGCCAATGCGACGGATATTCAGGATCCGCTTCTGGCGCTGCTGGAGGATTACAACAAGGGCGATCTGGAGCGTCAGGTTCCGCCGGCGCAAAGCGGTCCGCAGCCGGGGAAAGCAGGGCGCGATCGTCCGATTGTGATCATGCTCGATCCTGGCCACGGCGGCGAAGACTCCGGGGCGGTGGGGAAATACCGCACGCGCGAGAAAGACGTGGTGCTGCAAATTGCCCGCCGTCTGAAGGCGTTGATTGATAAAGAAGGCAATATGCGCGCCTACATGACGCGCAACGAAGATGTCTTTATTCCGCTGAAGGTGCGCGTGGCCAAAGCGCAGAAGCAGCGCGCGGATTTGTTCGTGTCGATCCATGCGGATGCGTTTACCAGCCGTCAGCCGAGCGGCTCGTCGGTGTTTGCGCTCTCAACCAAAGGGGCGACCAGTACGGCGGCGAAGTATCTGGCGGAGACGCAGAACGCCTCGGACCTGATTGGTGGCGTCAGCAAAAGCGGCGACCGCTACCTCGACCACACCATGTTCGATATGGTGCAGTCGCTGACCATTAACGACAGCCTGAAGTTTGGTAAAGCGGTGCTGGGCAAGCTGGGCAACATCAACAAGCTGCATAAAAACAGCGTTGAACAGGCCGGTTTTGCGGTGCTGAAGGCGCCGGATATCCCGTCCATCCTGGTCGAAACCGCGTTTATCAGTAACGTGGAAGAGGAGCGTAAGCTGAAGACGGCAAAATTCCAGCAGGAGGTGGCGGAGTCGATTCTGGCGGGGATTAAGGCGTATTTCTCAGACGGGGCGACGCTGGCGCGACGCGGATAACAGAGTGGCGCTGAAAGGCGCCATTTTTTACGGACCGCAGATACAAAAAAACACCCGTCAGGGTGTTTATTGTTTTTAGAAGTTGGTTGCGGGGGCCGGATTTGAACCGACGACCTTCGGGTTATGAGCCCGACGAGCTACCAGGCTGCTCCACCCCGCGTCCGTCTTTTTACACTTCCATCATGTAAACTTTTTCTTCAAATTTTAATTGGTTGCGGGGGCCGGATTTGAACCGACGACCTTCGGGTTATGAGCCCGACGAGCTACCAGGCTGCTCCACCCCGCGTCCGTGGATGCGCACTATACTCTGCAAACGTTTGTGATGCAACCCCTTTTTCACTAATTCGACGAATTGCCGGGATTTTGTATGCAAATTGAACGACATGGCGCTGTTTGGACTATTTTTTGCGCAAAATTTGCCAAAGGGCATGCGATCGCATTTCATTAGCCCTGGCGGTTTGTTATCTTCATCACGCGGAAATGGGCAACTTAAAGACGAGATATAATGAAAGGACGTTGGGCGAAGTATCTGATGGCGGGCGCAATGGTAGCGATTCTTGCGGCCTGTTCTTCCAAACCGACCGATCGCGGTCAACAGTATAAAGACGGGAAGTTATCCCAGCCTTTCTCTTTAGTTAATCAGCCTGATGCCGTCGGCGCACCGATTAATGCCGGTGATTTCTCCGAGCAGGTCTACCAGATCCGCAACGCGTCACCGCGTCTGTATAGCAGCACAGAACAGCGTTTATAGCGCGGTACAGGACTGGCTGAGGGCGGGCGGCGATACGCGCAACATGCGCCAGTTTGGTATCGACGCCTGGCAGATGGAAGGGGCCGATAACTACGGCAACGTGCAGTTTACCGGCTACTACACGCCGGTTGTCCAGGCACGCCACACGCGTCAGGGCGAGTTCCAGTACCCGATCTACCGCATGCCGCCCAAACGCGGTCGCCTGCCGTCGCGCGCGGAAATCTACGCCGGTGCGCTGAGCGAAAACTACGTTCTGGCCTACAGCAACTCGCTGATGGATAACTTCATCATGGACGTTCAGGGCAGCGGCTATATTGATTTTGGCGACGGTTCACCGCTTAACTTCTTCAGCTACGCCGGTAAAAACGGCCACGCCTATCGCAGTATCGGCAAGGTGCTGATCGATCGCGGCGAAGTGAAGAAAGAAGACATGTCGATGCAGGCGATCCGCGAGTGGGGCGAAAAACACAGCGAAGCCGAGGTGCGTGAGCTGCTGGAGCAGAACCCGTCGTTCGTCTTCTTTAAACCGCAAAACTTCGCGCCGGTGAAAGGGGCCAGCGCGGTGCCGCTGATTGGCCGCGCGTCGGTGGCATCCGATCGCTGGATTATTCCGGCGGGCACCACGCTGCTGGCTGAAGTCCCGCTGCTGGACAACAACGGCAAATTCAACGGCCAGTATGAGCTGCGCCTGATGGTGGCGCTGGACGTCGGCGGCGCGATCAAAGGCCAGCACTTCGATATCTATCAGGGCATTGGCCCGGATGCAGGCCACCGTGCAGGCTGGTATAACCACTACGGACGCGTGTGGGTACTGAAGGCCGCACCGGGTGCCGGAAACGTATTCAGCGGCTGATTGTGGTATTCTGAGCGCAATACGGATTACTGTTCAGGGTGAGGAAAACCTCACCCTTTTTACATTTGAGGTTTTATGTCTGTGGTAATCAGCGACGCCTGGCGCCAGCGTTTTGGCGGAACGGCACGTTTATATGGTGAAAAAGCCCTGCAGCTGTTTGCGGATGCGCATGTCTGCGTCGTGGGCATTGGTGGTGTGGGGTCGTGGGCGGCAGAAGCGCTGGCGAGAACCGGTATTGGCGCAATCACGCTGATTGATATGGATGACGTGTGCGTCACCAACACCAACCGTCAAATCCACGCCCTGCGTGATAACGTCGGCCTGGCAAAATCTGAGGTCATGGCGGAGCGCATCCGTTTGATCAACCCGGAGTGCCGCGTGACGGTGATCGACGACTTTGTGACGGCAGATAACGTCGCGGAGTACATGAGCAAAGGCTACAGCTATGTGATTGACGCCATCGACAGCGTGCGTCCAAAAGCCGCGCTGATCGCCTACTGTCGTCGTTACAAGGTCCCACTGGTGACGACCGGCGGCGCGGGCGGGCAAATCGATCCGACGCAGATCCAGGTGGCCGATCTGGCGAAAACCATTCAGGATCCGCTGGCCGCCAAGCTGCGCGAGCGCCTGAAAAGCGATTTTAACGTGGTGAAGAACAGCAAAGGCAAGCTGGGCGTCGACTGCGTGTTCTCGACCGAAGCGCTGGTTTACCCGCAGGCGGACGGTTCCGTCTGTGCGATGAAAAGCACGGCGGAAGGGCCAAAACGAATGGATTGCGCCGCCGGCTTTGGCGCGGCCACCATGGTGACCGCTACCTTCGGCTTTGTCGCGGTGTCCCACGCGCTGAAAAAAATGATGGCGAAGGCGGAGCGTCAGGCCTGCGCCTGACGGGCGGCGATCCTGTACCGCGGCGGCCAGCGCCGCCAGCCCCTGACCGCGCGAGGCGCTCAGCTGCGCGCGCAGCCCCAGCTCATCGAACAGCGCCAGCGGCGATCGTGCCGAATGAGATCCGCCGGGCGCTTTCCCCTTCCACTGCCGTCAACAGCACGGCCAGCAGGCCCCGGACGATGCGGCCTTCGCTGTCGCCGAAGAAGTGCAGCGTTCCCTCCGGACACGCTCACGCCCAGCCAGACGCGGTTTTCACAGCCGCGCAATCTCTTGCGCCTGCGCCTTGAGCGCGTCCGATGCGGCAGGCAGTTGCTTACCAAGCAGAATCAGCTGGCGATATTTATCTTCCCACTGGTTCAGCGCGCCAAAGGTCTGGCGCAAAGTCTCTTCGGTGACGGCGGTGCCAAACGGATGTCCGGCGAAAGTCGGGCTAGTCATTAATCCACCAGTATTTCAAGGGCGCGGTCAACGGCGCGGAACCAGCGCGTCGACATCGCTTTGTGTATTATAGGGCGCAAACGAGGCGCGCAGCGTACCGCTGACGCCAAGCGCCGCCAGCAGCGGCTGGGCGCAGTGCTGCCCGGCGCGCAGGGCAATGCCGTACCCGGCCAGCAGCGTCACCATGTCGCTGTGATGTACGCCCGTCAAAATCAAAGGCCAGCAGGCTTGAGTCCTGGCAGCGGAAGGAGCGGAAACCCGGGCGCTTCGCCAGTTGTTCTTCTGCCAGCGTCGCCAGCCCCCGGCTCCAGCTTTCCGCCTGGACACGTATGTTTCTGCCAGCCACTCCAGCGCCGCGCTTAGGCCAATCACGCCCGCCACGTTCGGCGTACCGGCTTCCAGCCGGTACGGCACAGGCTGCGTGGTGAAGCCGTCAAAAGTCACTTCGGTGATCATCTTGCCGCCGCCCAGCCACGGCGTCATCTTTGCCAGCAGTTCCGCTTTGCCGTACAGCGCGCCGATGCCGGTTGGTCCGTAGAGCTTATGGCCGGAGAAGGCATAGAAGTCGATATCCAGCGGCTGCACGTCGGCCGGGAAGTGCACCACGCCCTGCGCGCCGTCGACCATCACCACCATGCCTGCCGGCATGGGCCAGCGGAATCGCCTGCGCCAGATCCGGGCAACCGCCGGTGACGTTGGACATCTGTCCCAGCGCCAGAATGCGGCTGCGCGAGGTGATCAGCGAGGGGGAGATGGGCCACATCCGGCAGGAGGTCGGCGCCGAGCGGCAGTTTCACCACCCGCGCGCCCGTTTGTTCGGCCACCATCAGCCACGGCACCAGGTTGGCGTGATGTTCCGCCTCGCTGACGACGATCTCATCGCCCGGCTGCAGGCGCGGGCGCGCAGGTAGCACTGGGCCACCATGTTGATGGCCTCGGTGGTGCCGCGCGTCCAGACGATGTTTTTGCCGGAGGGCGCATTGATCAGCGCGGCGACCTGGTCGCGCGCGGCTTCGTAGCGCGCGGTTAACCGCTGCGCTTGGGCAAACTGGCTGCGGTGCACGTTCCCGGCGCTCAGGCTGTAAAACTGCTGCGTGGCGTCAATCACCGCCTGCGGCTTCAGGGCGGTGGCGGCGCTGTCCAGATAGATACCGGCATCGGCCAGCGCCGGAAACTGTGCGCGAAACTGCGCAGGGGTTAAATGCGTTCATGCGATTCCTCGTATCAATAGCGCGATCGTCGCGCAATTTCAGCGGCAGGGCAAGGAGGTTGATATCCATCGGAATTGTCTGCTTATCCTGGCAGGGAAATGAAAGCAGGTTATGCTAAATAGTGTTAGGTAAATGTTTAAGCCTCTTCCACTAAATCGAGGTTTGAACAGCATTAATTGCTAAAGGAGAATAATCATGAATAAGACAGCCGCAATCATTTCTGCCTGTGTGTTTACTTTTGCCCTGAGCGCCTGTTCCGGTAACAACTACGTGATGCATACCAACGATGGTCGCACCATCGTTTCGGAAGGGAAACCGAAAACCGATAACGATACCGGGATGATTTCGTATAAAGATGCTAACGGGAACGAGCAGCAGATCAACCGCACGGACGTGAAAGAGATGGTAGAGATGGAGAAGTAACCGCTGAACGTGAGGCGAAAAAAAGCACCGCAAATTGGCGGTGCTACATTAATCACTATGGACAGACAGGGTAAATGTACAGGAAGTGAAAAAGGGGTAGCGTTGCTACCGTGGTCTGAATCGCAGACCAATTGCAAACACAACAACACAACATCACAACCGTAAGCCAAAAGCCCTTCAGAACACGCATTCCGAAAAAAGCTCTTCGTTCCGGCTCAGGAAGTGCCGCCACTATAGGTATTTGCTGGTAGATCCTCAACGGACAAATTATAATGGCTCAGATAAAAAAAACTAATAGGTTAAACGCTGTTTCCTGTTTGTTAAATTGCCTTTACATCTAAGCCAGAAAACCATGTCAAAGCGATTGCCACCCCTCAATGCATTACGCGTTTTTGATGCAGCCGCACGCCACCTGAGTTTCACCCGCGCAGCCGATGAGCTTTTTGTGACACAGGCCGCAGTAAGCCACCAAATCAAGTCTCTGGAGGATTTTCTCGGGCTTAAGCTGTTTCGCCGACGCAACCGTTCGCTGCTGCTGACCGAAGAGGGGCAGAGCTATTTTCAGGATATTAAAGAGATTTTTTCCCAGCTGACGGAAGCCACGCGTAAGCTGCAGGCGCGCAGTGCAAAAGGCGCCCTGACCGTCAGTTTGCTGCCCAGTTTTGCCATTCAGTGGCTGGTGCCAAGACTCTCCGGCTTTAACTCAGCTTATCCGGGGATCGACGTTCGAATCCAGGCCGTGGACCGTCAGGAAGACAAGCTGGCGGACGACGTGGACGTGGCGATTTTTTACGGTCGCGGTAACTGGCCGGGCTTGCGTGTCGAGAAATTGTACGCAGAATATCTGCTGCCGGTCTGTTCGCCGCTGCTGCTGACGGGCGATAAGGCGCTGAAAACCGCCGGAAGATCTGGCGCAGCATACGCTATTGCACGATGCCTCTCGCCGCGACTGGCAAACTTATACCCGTCAATTAGGTCTTACTCATATAAACGTGCAGCAGGGACCCATCTTCAGCCACAGCGCGATGGTGCTACAGGCGGCCATTCACGGGCAGGGCGTGGCGCTGGCGAACAACGTCATGGCGCAGTCCGAAATTGAGGCAGGTCGCCTGGTCTGCCCGTTTAATGATGTACTGGTCAGCAAGAATGCGTTTTATCTGGTTTGTCATGACAGTCAGGCAGAACTGGGTAAAATAGCCGCCTTCCGGCAGTGGATCCTGGCGAAAGCGGCAAGCGAACAAGAAAAATTCCGCTTCCGGTATGAACAATAACGTTTGCGCGCGCGTGGCGCGCATGACTTTTTAGGGTACTCAAACATGACCAGCCGATTCATGCTGATTTTTGCCGCGGTGAGCGGCTTTGTTTTTGTCGCGCTGGGCGCCTTCGGCGCGCATGTCTTAAGCAAAACGTTGGGCGCGGTAGAGATGGGCTGGATCCAGACCGGCCTTGAATATCAGGCGTTCCACACGCTGGCCATCCTGGGGCTGGCGGTGGCGATGCAGCGCCGCATCAGCATCTGGTTTTACTGGAGCAGCGTTTTTCTGGCGCTGGGCACCGTGCTGTTTAGCGGCAGCCTCTATTGCCTGGCACTTTCGCATTTACGCCTGTGGGCGTTTGTTACGCCTGTCGGCGGCGTCAGCTTCCTGATCGGCTGGGTATTGATGTTGATTGGCGCTATCCGTCTGAAACGCAGGGGCGTTGTTCATGAATAAGGTTGTATTGCTGTGCCGCCCGGGGTTTGAGAAAGAGTGCGCCGCGGAAATTACCGATAAAGCGGCGAAGCGCGAGGTCTTCGGCTTTGCCCGGGTAAAAGAGAACGCGGGCTACGTGGTGTTCGAGTGCTATCAGCCTGAAAACGATGCGGACAAACTGGCGCGCGAGCTGCCGTTCAGCTCGCTGATTTTCGCCCGCCAGATGTTTGTCGTGGGTGAGCTGCTGCGCGATCTGCCGCCGGAAGATCGTATCACGCCGATCGTCGGCATGCTGCAGGGCGTGGTGGAGAAGGGCGGCGATCTGCGCGTTGAAGTGGCGGATACCAACGAAAGCAAAGAGCTGATGAAGTTCTGCCGCAAGTTCACCGTGCCGCTGCGCGGCGCGCTGCGTGAAGCGGGTGTGCTGGCGCGCAATGAAACGCCGAAGCGTCCGGTGGTGCATATCTTCTTTATCGCACCGGGCTGCTGTTATACCGGTTATTCGTACACCAACAACAACTCGCCGTTCTATATGGGCATCCCGCGTCTGCGGTTCCCGTCCGATGCGCCGAGCCGTTCCACGCTCAAGCTGGAAGAGGCGTTCCACGTCTTTATCCCGGCGGACGAGTGGGATGAGCGCCTGGCCAACGGCATGTACGCGGTCGATCTCGGCGCCTGCCCGGGCGGCTGGACCTATCAGCTGGTGAAACGCAATATGTGGGTGTCGTCCGTGGATAACGGCCCGATGGCGCAAAGCCTGATGGACACCGGGCAGGTCACCTGGCTGCGGGAAGACGGCTTCCGTTATCGGCCGAACCGCAACAACATCTCATGGATGGTGTGCGATATGGTGGAGAAACCGGCGAAAGTGGCCGCGCTGATGGCCCACTGGCTGGTGAACGGCTGGTGCCGCGAAACCATTTTCAACCTCAAGCTGCCGATGAAAAAGCGCTATGAGGAGGTGTCGCAGAACCTGGCCTACATTCAGGAGCAGCTGGATGAACATGGAATAACGTGGCGCAAATCCAGGCGCGCCAGCTGTATCACGACCGCGAAGAGGTGACGGTACATGTTCGTCGCTGGTGGGCGGCCGTCGGCGGTCGTCGCGACGAGCGTTAAAACCAACTGAGCCGGGCAATGTCCGGCTCAGGCGAGTTCGCTGTCAGAGACAATATGCGTCACATCATCCAGGTGCCCAATCCGCGCCTCTCCCGAACGGTTGAATTTACTCTTATCGATCAGCAGTAACGACTGCGCCGTGCGTTTCAGCAGAATGGATTTGAACCCGGCATTGTAGGTGTTTGAATCCCAGAGCGCGCCGCTGCTGTCGATCCCTTCGCAGGAAAAAATAAACAGGTCGATATCGAGCGATTTGAGCTGGGAGATGAGCGACGGATTGACGTAGCAGCCATATTTGCGCTCCAGCGTGCCGCCGGAACTGATCAGTTGCAGATGTTCACGCTTGGCCAGCTCCTGGCAAATTGGGTGGCTGTTGGTAAAGACATGGAGATTGCAGTCCGGCAACTGGCGAGCGAGATACCAGCAGGTGGAGCTGGCGTCCAGCGCGATCACCATGCCTTCTTCTATCCAGCCAAGCGCTTTGCGGGCGATATCCGCCTTGTGGGCATAATGGCTTTTCAGGCGGATATGAAAGGGATCGCCGCTGTCCTGATTTTCCTGGTGGAGCGTCCTGGCGCGCCCGTGATTGCGCAGCACTTTTCCCTGCGCCTGCAATTCACTGAGATCGCGGCGAATCGTCTCTTTGCTGACGTTGAGCTGCACTGACAATGCTTCGGTTGTCAGGCTCTGGTGATGCCTCAACAGATCGATGATGGTTTGTTGGCGTGCCGCTTTCATTTGCTCTTCTTCCGTCATCCGATGAAGGCCTGCATCATGCGGGCGCTACGGGCAAAAAGATTACGGCGTTACCCCTTTCTTTAAAAGAATATTCCGTTACTTCGCGCGCTCTCCTGTGATACCGATCGCAAAGGTTTTTTGCGAAAGAAACGGGTGAGATGTTGCCACAGAAGAAAAGGCGTCCTGATTTCAGGACGCCTGAGCGCTTACGGGTTACTGGCTTTGGCCAGCTCTTTGGTTAACGGCAACATAATCCGCATCACGTCGCGGCTACGGTGCGCAATACGGCCGGGCAGGGCTTGATCGAGAAACTGCTGGTTATCGATGCGCGCGTTGTGGTAGCTGATGCCATCAGGGAAACTTTTTGATTTCGCCCGCTGTTGCATGCCATCTTTCTTGCCCAGCGCCCAGTTGGTGGCTTCCACCGACAGCACCGGAATGCCCGCCTTATCAAACACCTCCCCGTCGTTGCAGCAGCCGGTGCCTCTCGGGTAATCCGGGTTACCGCCGGGATTGCTGGTGGCGCTGATAACCCGTGGGCGCGGGCGATCGCCAGCGCACGGTCGCGCGTCAGTTTACGCACCGATGCCGGCGTACTCTGGCCGCTGTTGAAATAGAGCTTGTCGCCGACGATCAGGTTATCGAGGTTGATCACCAGCAGGGTATTTTTCTTCTCCTGCTCGCTCATGCGCGCGAGGACGTTTTCCGCGCCAAGTTTGCCCTCTTCTTCACCGCTGGTGGCAACAAAACGGATGCCGTACTGGGTTGGAATGGATCTTCAGCCCCTGCGCCAGTTCGAGCATCACGCCCAGCGCGGCCGCGTTGTCGTCCATGCCCTGCAGCGTCAGGCCGCCGAGATTGTTATCCGTATCGGCATCGCTCATGCGGCGCGTAGGTATCAAGGTGCGCCATAATAATGATCTGCTGCGGCAGCGCTGCCTTCATGGGCGGCGATCACCGTACTGCCGGTGACGTTATGCCAGTTTTGCCGGTTTTATTTCGGGTGGTATAGAGGTAGCGGGTGTGGAACTTGCGGATATCGCTCTGGTAACCCATCTCGGCAAACTGCTGGCGAAGATAGTCTGCGGAGAGCATTTCCGCCGGCGAGCCGGTCATGCGTCCAGGAAAGACGGTGGCAATATGCCGCGCCTGCTCATTGGCGATTTCACCATAAGGTTGGTTTGTAGCCTGAGCCGGAAGAATAAAGCAAACGCCGAGCGCCAGGGCAGCAATACGGTGGCGCGTTGCGGAAAACATAGTGAGTCCTTAAAGACAGAGCAAAATAATAACCCGCTTAGTATGAAACTGTGATCGTCCATACACAATTTGAATTGCTCTTAAATGCCCGAAATTTCGCGCGTTAAGCACTTTTTGATATTAGCATTTCCACCGCGTTATTCCATTGAGGAACTACTCATTCCAATTCGTAATTTCATTCGCCCGGAACCGCCCCCTATAGTCCCTCTATTCCTCGTTGTTAGTGAGTTGTTGCCTGTGGACTATCTGCCCTTATTTGCTGCGATTAAAGAGAAACCGGTGCTGGTTGTTGGCGGCGGTGAAATCGCCGAGCGCAAAATCGCGTTTCTGCGTCGCGCTGGCGCACGCGTGCAGGTTGTCGCGCAACGGCTGGAACCGCAACTGCAACAGCTTGCCGACAGCCAGGCGATTCACTGGCTGGCGACCGAATTTGACGAAGCACAGCTGGATGCCGTTTTCCTGGTGATTGCGGCAACCGATGACACGGCGCTGAATCAGCGCGTCTTTGCGCGCCGCTAAGGCGCGTTACCGGCTGGTGAACGTGGTGGACGACCAGCCGCTATGCTCGTTTATTTTCCCGTCGATCGTTGACCGCTCGCCGCTGCTGGTGGCGATCTCCTCCGGCGGGACCGCGCCGGTGCTGGCGCGTCTGCTGCGTGAAAAGATCGAAGCGCTGCTGCCGGCCAGTCTGGGGCGGATGGCTGGAAGTGGCCGGGCGCTGGCGTACGCAGATGAAAACCCGCCTGACCAGCGTGACGGAACGTCGTCGCTTCTGGGAAAGCGCGTGTTTCGCGGGCGCTTTGCCAGCCTGATGGCTGCCGGAAATGAGACCCGCCGCCGAAAAAGCGCTCGAAGCCGAACTGAAACAGCCGGGTTCGGGTAGCGGGGAGATCATCCTGGTGGGCGCCGGGCCGGGCGATGCGGGGCTGCTGACGCTGCGCGGCCTGCAGGTGATGCAGCAGGCGGACGTGGTGTTCTACGACCATCTGGTCAGCGACGGCGTGCTCGAGCTGATCCGCCGCGACGCGGAGCAAATCTGCGTCGGCAAACGCGCCGGCGCGCACTCGGTGCCGCAGCACGAGACCAACCGGATGCTGGTGGATGCGGCGCAAAGCGAAGGCAAAACGCGTGGTGCGCCTGAAAGGCGGCGATCCGTTTATCTTTGGCCGCGGCGGCGAAGAGCTGCAGGCGGCGGCCGAAGCCGGCATACCGTTCCAGGTGGTGCCCGGCATCACGGCGGCCTCTGGGGCGACGGCTTACGCCGGTATTCCGCTGACCCACCGCGATTACGCCCAGAGCGTGACCTTTGTCACCGGCCACTATAAGGCCGACAGCGCACCGTTCGACTGGGCGCATCTGGCCCAGAGCCGCCAGACGCTGGCGATCTACATGGGCACCATGAAGGCGGCGGACATCAGCGAACAGCTGATTGCGCACGGGCGCGAGGCGACCACGCCGGTGGCGGTGATCTCTCGCGGCACGCGCGCCGATCAGCAGGTTGCGACCGGCACCCTGGAACAACTTGAGGAACCCTGGCGAAAGCCGCGCCGATGCCCGCCCTGCTCGTGGTGGGCGAAGTGGTGCAGCTGCACCGCAAGCTCGCCTGGTTCCAGCATACAACCGCAACGGAAGGCTTTGGCGCCTCCGTGATTAAACTGGCTTAAGGAACGGTTATGGACCAAAAACGTCTCACTCACCTGCGGCAGCTGGAGGCGGAAAGTATCCATATCATCCGCGAAGTGGCCGCCGAATTTTCCAACCCGGTGATGATGTACTCCATCGGCAAAGATTCCAGCGTGATGCTGCATCTGGCGCGTAAAGCGTTCTATCCGGGCACGCTGCCGTTCCCGCTGCTGCACGTCGATACCGGCTGGAAATTCCGCGAGATGTACGAGTTCCGCGATCGTACCGCGAAAGCCTACGGCTGCGAGCTGCTGGTGCACAAAAACCCGGAAGGGGTGGCGATGGGCATTAACCCGTTCGTGCACGGCAGCGCCAAACATACCGACATCATGAAAACCGAAGGGCTGAAGCAGGCGCTGAACAAATACGGTTTTGACGCGGCCTTCGGCGGCGCGCGCCGCGACGAAGAGAAATCCCGCGCCAAAGAGCGTATCTACTCCTTCCGCGACCGCTTCCACCGCTGGGACCCGAAGAACCAGCGTCCGGAGCTGTGGCACAACTACAACGGCCAGATCAACAAGGGCGAAAGCATCCGCGTCTTCCCGCTCTCCAACTGGACTGAGCTGGATATCTGGCAGTACATCTATCTGGAAAACATCGAGATCGTTCCGCTGTACCTGGCCGCCGAGCGCCCGGTGCTGGAGCGCGACGGCATGCTGATGATGATCGATGACGATCGCATCGACCTGCAGCCGGGCGAAGTGATCAAAAAACAGATGGTCCGTTTCCGCACCCTCGGCTGCTGGCCGCTGACCGGCGCGGTGGAATCCAGCGCGCAGACGCTGCCGGAGATCATCGAAGAGATGCTGGTGTCCACCACCAGCGAGCGACAGGGGCGCGTGATTGACCGCGACCAGGCAGGCTCCATGGAGCTGAAGAAACGTCAGGGTTATTTCTAAGGAGCCGCCATGAACACCACTATTGCTCAACAAATTGCCAAAGAAGGCGGTGTGGAAGCGTATCTGCACGCGCAACAACACAAAAGCCTGCTGCGTTTTCTGACCTGCGGCAGCGTGGATGACGGGAAAAGTACCCTGATTGGCCGCCTGCTGCACGATACGCGCCAGATTTATGAAGATCAGCTCTCTTCCCTGCATAACGACAGTAAACGTCACGGCACCCAGGGTGAAAAACTCGACCTGGCCCTGCTGGTGGACGGCCTGCAGGCGGAGCGCGAGCAGGGCATCACCATCGACGTGGCCTACCGCTATTTCTCCACCGAGAAGCGCAAATTTATCATCGCCGACACCCCAGGGCACGAGCAGTACACCCGCAATATGGCGACCGGCGCGTCCACCTGCGACCTGGCGATCCTGCTGATCGACGCGCGTAAAGGCGTGCTGGATCAGACCCGTCGCCACAGCTTTATCTCCACGCTGCTGGGGATCAAACACCTGGTGGTGGCGGTCAACAAGATGGATCTGGTGGACTTCAGCGAAGAGATGTTCGAGGAGATCCGCCAGGACTACCTGACCTTTGCCGAACAGCTGCCGGGCAACCTGGATATCCGCTTCGTGCCGCTGTCGGCGCTGGAAGGCGATAACGTCGCCACCCAGAGCGCGAACATGCCGTGGTACAGCGGCCCGACGCTGCTGGAAGTGCTGGAAACCGTTGAGATCCAGCGCGTGGTCGACACCCAGCCGATGCGCTTCCCGGTGCAGTACGTCAACCGTCCGAACCTCGACTTCCGCGGTTTCTCCGGCACCCTGGCGTCCGGCTCGGTGAAGGTGGGTCAGCGCGTTAAGGTGCTGCCATCCGGCGTGGAATCGACCATCGCCCGCATCGTCACCTTCGACGGCGACCTGCAGGACGCGGGCGCCGGTGAAGCCGTTACGCTGGTGCTGAAAGATGAGATTGATATCAGCCGCGGCGATCTGCTGGTGGATGCGCAGGAAACCCTGCCGGCCGTGCAGGGCGCGTCCGTGGACGTGGTGTGGATGGCGGAGCAGCCGCTGCCACCGGGCCAGAGCTACGACATCAAAATTGCCGGCAAAAAGACCCGCGCCCGCGTGGACGGTATTCAGTATCAGGTGGACATCAACAATCTGACCCAGCGCGAGGTCCGAGCTGCCGCTGAACGGCATTGGTCTGGTCGATCTGACCTTCGACGAACCGCTGGTGCTGGATGCGTATCAGCAGAACCCGGTGACGGGCGGGCTTATCTTTATCGATCGGCTGACCAACGTTACCGTCGGCGCCGGTATGGTACGTGAACCGATTAAACAGGCTGCCGTGGCCTCTGAATTCAGCGCCTTTGAGCTGGAGCTGAACGCGCTGGTGCGTAAACACTTCCCGCACTGGGGCGCGCGCGATCTGCTGGGAGGCAAATAATGGCCGCCGCATGATGAGAACGTCGTCTGGCATCCTCATCCGGTCACCGTCGCCCAGCGCGAACAGCTCCACGGTCACCGTGGGGTTGTGCTGTGGTTTACCGGGCTGTCCGGCTCGGGTAAATCGACGGTGGCGGGCGCGCTGGAAGAGGCGCTGCATCAGGCAGGGCGTCAGCACCTACCTGCTGGATGGCGACAACGTGCGCCACGGCCTGTGCAGCGATTTCGGGTTCAGCGACGACGACCGCAAAGAGAACATCCGCCGGGTCGGGGAAGTCGCCAGCCTGATGGCGGACGCCGGGCTGGTGGTGCTGACCGCGTTTATCTCGCCGCACCGCGCCGAGCGCCAGATGGTGCGCGAACGCGTCGGGGAAGGGTCGCTTTATCGAAGTGTTTGTCGATACGCCGCTGGAGATTTGCGAAGCGCGCGATCCGAAAGGGCTGTACAAGAAAGCGCGTGCCGGAGAACTGCGCAACTTCACCGGAATTGACGCGGTCTACGAAGCGCCTGAATCGCCTGAAATTCACCTGGAGGGTCAACAATTGGTAACAAATTTAGTAAGCCAATTATTAGACCTGCTCAGACGGGACGATATTATCAGATCCTGAGACGGTATCGTTCGGGAGCTGTCTTCCCGAACGATGAGTCACGGTCACAGGATTAGCTATGCGCAACAGTGAACATTACATCACCACCACCGGGTCGGAGCCGCTCGCGACCGACGACGAAACGACCTGGTCATTTCCTGGGGCCATCATTGGCTTCGTCTCATGGTTGCTGGCGCTGGGTATCCCGTTTCTTATCTACGGCGGCAACACGCTGTTCTTCTTTCTCTACACCTGGCCTTTCTTTCTGGCGTTGATGCCCGTGGCGGTTGTCGTCGGCATTGCGCTGCACTCGCTGCTCAACGGTAAGCTCCTGTACAGCACCGTGGTCACGATTGTGACGGTGGTTCTGATGTTTGGTCTGTTATTTTTGTGGCTCATGGGCTAACTTCAGCCATAATTCAAACCGTAACCAACTGTGTAACGATATTGTGCAGGACGATTCTGCGGAAAAAATGTGGTACATTTGCCCGCGATGTTGCGGCATCTCTGTTACCCCGGCGTAGTGCTCTGGGGGTCTTGGGATGATGATGCCGTTTTTCAGGGGGCAGGATGGGTAAACTAACGCTGCTGTTGCTGGCTTTGCTAATCTGGCTGCAATATTCGCTGTGGTTCGGTAAGAACGGACTGCACGACTATAGCCGGGTGAGCGATGACGTCGCGGCTCAGCAGGCAACAAACGCCAAACTTAAGGCGCGAAACGATCAACTCTTCGCTGAAATTGATGACCTCAATGGCGGGCAAGAGGCGATTGAGGAACGCGCACGCAATGAACTCAGTATGACTAAGCCGGGCGAAACCTTTTATCGTCTGGTTCCGGATGCGTCTAAACGCAATCAGGGCTCAGCACAAAACAATCGATAATCAGGCCCAGGATTACGACATGGCAGTAACTTTTTCGGACGTATGCGCCGTGGTGCCGGCCGCAGGTTTTGGCCGGCGCATGCAGACAGAATGTCCCAAGCAATACCTCTCTATTGGCGATAAAACGATCCTTGAGCACGCCGTGGCGGCGCTGCTGGCGCACCCGCGGGTGACGCGGGTGATCATCGCTATCAGCCCGGGCGATGCGCGCTTCGCGCAGCTACCGCTGGCAAATCATCCACAGATTACCGTTGTCGATGGCGGTGCCGAGCGCGCCGATTCCGTGCTGGCAGGCATTCAGGCTGCCGGTAACGCGCCGTGGGTGCTGGTGCATGACGCGGCGCGTCCGTGTCTGCATCAGGACGATCTCGCTCGCCTGCTGGCGTTGAGCGAAACCAGCAAAGTGGGTGGCATTCTGGCCGCCCCCGTGCGCGACACCATGAAGCGTGCCGAGCCGGGCAAACGGGCTATCGCCCACACCGTCGATCGCGTCGATCTATGGCACGCGCTGACGCCGCAATTTTTCCCCCGCGAATTACTCCACGACTGCTTAACGCGCGCGCTTAACGAAGGTGCGACCATTACGGACGAAGCCTCTGCGCTGGAGTACTGCGGTTTCCACCCAACGCTTGTTGAAGGACGTGCTGATAATATTAAAGTGACGCGTCCGGAAGATTTACAGCTCGCGGAATTTTATCTTACCCGTTTGACCCATCAGGAGAAGGCATAATGCGAATTGGACACGGTTTTGATGTACACGCCTTTGGCGGAGAAGGCCCAATTATCATTGGCGGCGTGCGCATTCCTTATGAAAAAGGGCTGCTGGCGCATTCTGATGGCGACGTGGCGCTGCATGCGCTGACCGACGCGCTGTTGGGCGCGGCCGCACTGGGTGATATCGGCAAGCTGTTCCCGGACACCGACCCGGCGTTTAAAGGGGCAGACAGCCGTGAACTGCTGCGCGAAGCGTGGCGCCGCATTCAGGCGAAAGGCTACACCCTCGGCAACGTCGACGTGACGATTATTGCCCAGGCCCCGAAAATGCTGCCGCACATTCCGCAGATGCGCGTGTTTATTGCAGAAGATCTGGGCTGCCATATGGACGACGTGAACGTCAAAGCGACGACGACCGAGAAGCTGGGCTTTACCGGGCGTGGCGAAGGGATTGCCTGTGAAGCCGTGGCGCTGCTGGTGAAGGCGAGCAAATGACAGACTTCGACAACCTGACATACCTGCATGGCAAACCGCAGGGGAACGGGGTGCTGAAAGCCAGCCCGGAAGATTTCCTCGTGGTGGAGGATCTGGGCTTTGAGCCGGATGGCGAAGGCGAACATATCCTGGTGCGTATTCTGAAAAATGGCTGCAATACCCGCTTTGTGGCCGACGCGCTGGCAAAATTCCTCAAAATTCATGCCCGCGAAGTGAGCTTTGCCGGGCAGAAAGATAAACACGCCGTCACCGAACAGTGGCTCTGCGCGCGCGTTCCCGGCAATACGATGCCTGATTTAAGCAAATTTGAGCTTGAGGGCTGTAAGGTACTGGAATATGCCCGCCACAAGCGCAAACTGCGTCTGGGGGCGTTGAAAGGCAACGCGTTTACGCTGGTGCTGCGCGAAGTGACTGATCGTGAAGACGTTGAAAAACGTCTGAACGCCATCAGCGACCGCGGCGTACCGAACTACTTTGGCGCGCAACGTTTCGGCATTGGCGGCAGCAACCTGCAGGGCGCACTGCGCTGGGCGCAAAGCGACGCGCCGGTGCGGGACAGGAATAAACGCAGTTTTTGGTTGTCGGCGGCCCGCAGTGCGTTGTTTAATCAGATTGTGAGCGAAAGGCTGAAAAAACCGGACGCGAATCAAGTTGTTGTTGGCGATGCGCTACAATTAGCGGGACGCGGAAGCTGGTTTGTGGCAACGGCCGAAGAGATGGCCGATGTCCAGTCGCGCGTGGACGCAAAAGGGCTGCTGATCACCGCTGCGTTGCCCGGTACGGGCGACTGGGGAACACAGGGCGACGCGCTGGCCGCCGAGCAGTCAGCCGTGGCGGATGCGCCAGAATTGCAGTCCTTGCTGGTGCGGGAAAAAGTCGACGCGGCACGCCGCGCGATGCTGCTCTATCCGCAGCAGTTAAGCTGGAACTGGTGGGATGACGTAACCGTCGAGTTACGCTTCTGGCTACCGGCAGGTAGCTTTGCCACCAGTGTTGTCAGGGAACTTATCAACACCTCGGGTGATTATGCGAATATTGCTGAGTAACGATGACGGGATCCACGCGCCAGGCATTCAGACCCTGGCGAAACACCTCCGCGAGTTTGCGGATGTGCAGGTCGTGGCACCCGATCGTAACCGCAGTGGAGCGTCTAACTCGCTGACGCTGGAGTCGTCGCTTCGCACTTTTACCTTTGAAAATGGCGATATTGCCGTACAGATGGGCACGCCAACCGACTGCGTTTTCCTTGGGCGTGAACGCGCTGATGCGGCCGCGTCCGGATATCGTCGTCTCCGGCATTAACGCCGGGCCTAACCTCGGCGATGACGTGATTTACTCCGGCACCGTGGCGGCCGCAATGGAAGGGCGTCATCTGGGGTTCCCGGCGCTGGCGGTCTCGTTGAACGGCCACACGCACTACGACACCGCCGCCGCGGTGACCTGTTCGATCCTGCGGGCGCTCGGCCGCGAGCCGTTGCGTACCGGGCGCATCCTCAACATCAACGTGCCGGATCTTCCTCTTGATGAAATTAAAGGCATCCGCGTCACCCGTTGCGGGAGCCGACATCCTGCCGATCAGGTGATCCCGCAGCAGGATCCTCGCGGCAACACGCTTTACTGGATTGGCCCTCCCGGCGATAAGTGCGATGCGGGTCCGGATACCGACTTTGCCGCCGTGGAGGAAGGCTATGTTTCGGTTACCCCGCTGCACGTAGATTTAACCGCGTATAGCGCGCATGATGTGGTGTCGGGCTGGCTGGATCGCGCAGGAGTGAACGCGCAATGGTAAACAAACGTGTACAAACTCTTCTGGAACAACTCCGCGCGCAGGGGATCCGCGACGAGCACGTGCTTGAAGCGCTTGCTCAGGTTCCGCGTGAGAAATTTGTAGACGAGGCGTTTGAACACAAAGCGTGGGAAAACGTGGCGCTGCCCATCGGGCAGGGGCAGACGATTTCGCAGCCTTACATGGTGGCGCGCATGACGGAGCTGCTGGAGCTGACGCCCGACTCCCGCGTGCTGGAGATTGGCACCGGGTCGGGGTATCAGACCGCGATCCTGGCGCATCTGGTGCATCATGTTTGTTCCGTTGAGCGGATTAAAGGTTTACAGTGGCAGGCGCGTCGTCGCCTGAAACAACTTGATTTACATAATGTTTCGACACGACACGGTGATGGATGGCAGGGTTGGAAGGCTCGCGCCCCGTTTGACGCGATCATCGTGACGGCGGCCCCGCCTGAAATTCCTGCAGCCCTGTTGTCGCAGCTGGATGAGGGGGGCATTCTGGTTCTGCCTGTCGGGGACGAGCAGCAGCTGTTGAAGCGCGTTCGTCGGCGCGGCGGCGAGTTTATTATCGACACCGTGGAAGCCGTGCGCTTTGTGCCTCTGGTAAAGGGGGAGTTGGCCTGAGACTCGGAATTATCCAGGGTTATTAAGGCAAATTCAGCGTATGGTGTGGCGCGAAAGATTCGTGCCATCACGGTAAATTTTAAGTCACTGGTAGTTAACACATTCCTGGGGGATAAATGAGCGCGGGAAGCCCTAAATTCACCATCAGCCGTGTTGCGGCATTATCACTGGTTTCGCTCTGGCTGGCAGGCTGTACAAGTTCTAACAACGCGCCTGCGCCCGTCAGTTCCGTCGGCGGAAACAGCGGCTCAAATACCAGGTCCGGCAGCTCCGGAATGTTGATCACGCCGCCGCCTAAAATGGGTACTGCTGCGCGCAGCAAACACCACAAATTCAGCCTGTGCAACATCCTGTTACACAGCCAATGCAGGTTCAGCCAGTGGAACAGCCTGTTCAGACCCAAAATGGCCGCATAGTCTATAACCGCCAGTATGGGAACATTCCGAAAGGCAGCTATACCGGCGGCAGCACCTATACCGTGAAGCGCGGCGATACGCTGTTCTACATTGCGTGGATCACCGGGAACGATTTCCGTGACCTCGCGCAGCGCAATAACGTCCAGGCCCCATATGGTCTGGAAGTCGGGCAAACGCTCCAGGTGGGCAACGCGACGGGCACGCCGCTTACGCCTGGCAACACCGTTTCAGCGGCCGATGTGACGGCTCAAAATAACAGCGTTAAGCCTGCACAAAAATCCACCACGGTGGTTGCTTCACAACCTGTAATTACGTATTCTGAGGATTCAGGTGATCAGACTGCTAACAAAATGTTGCCGAATAATAAAGGGACTGCGACTGCTGTCACAGCACCGGTTACGGCACCTGTGGTTAGCTCTACTGAACCGACTGCCAGCAGTATGACCTCCAGTTCGCCGATTTCTGCATGGCGCTGGCCGACTGACGGCAAGGTTATCGAGAACTTCTCTTCCTCCGAAGGGGGAAATAAAGGGGTCGATATCGCAGGGAGTAAAGGACAGGCTATCATCGCGACCGCAGATGGGCGCGTTGTGTATGCCGGTAACGCTCTGCGCGGTTACGGTAATCTTATTATCATCAAACATAACGATGATTACCTGAGTGCCTACGCCCATAACGACACAATGCTGGTCCGGGAACAACAAGAAGTTAAGGCGGGGCAAAAAATCGCTACCATGGGTAGCACCGGAACCAGTTCTACACGCTTGCATTTTGAAATTCGTTACAAGGGGAAATCCGTAAACCCGCTGCAGTATTTGCCGCAGCGATAATTTGGTGCAAGGTTGTTGAAGACTCCCCACCTGAGCCGTTGCAGTGCGCGCAGATGCCGCTGCAACGGGCGCAATGAGGCGTTTTCAGGAGCGTTGCCCAGGGATCACGGGTAGGAGCCACCTTATGAGTCAGAATACGCTGAAAGTTCATGATTTAAATGAAGACGCGGAATTTGATGAGAACGGAGTAGAGGCTTTTGACGAAAAAGCCTTAGTAGAAGAGGAACCCAGTGATAACGATTTGGCTGAAGAAGAGCTGTTATCGCAGGGGGCCACACAGCGTGTACTGGACGCGACTCAGCTTTACCTTGGGGAGATTGGTTACTCCCCACTGCTAACGGCCGAAGAAGAAGTCTATTTCGCACGTCGTGCTTTGCGTGGTGATGTTGCCTCGCGTCGTCGCATGATTGAAAGTAACCTGCGACTGGTCGTGAAAATTGCCCGCCGTTACGGCAATCGTGGTCTGGCTCTGCTGGATCTGATTGAAGAGGGCAACCTAGGTCTCATCCGCGCAGTTGAGAAGTTTGACCCGGAACGCGGGTTCCGTTTCTCAACCTACGCGACCTGGTGGATTCGTCAGACCATCGAACGGGCTATTATGAACCAGACCCGTACGATCCGCCTGCCGATTCACATTGTCAAAGAGTTGAACGTCTATCTGCGCACCGCGCGCGAGTTGTCCCATAAGCTGGACCACGAGCCAAGCGCAGAAGAGATTGCCGAACAACTCGATAAACCGGTTGATGACGTAAGCCGTATGCTGCGTCTCAACGAGCGCATTACCTCCGTTGACACCCCGCTGGGTGGCGACTCCGAAAAAGCGCTGCTGGACATCCTGGCCGATGAAAAAGACAACGGTCCGGAAGACACCACGCAGGACGATGACATGAAACAGAGCATCGTCAAATGGCTGTTCGAACTGAACGCCAAACAGCGTGAAGTGCTGGCACGTCGTTTCGGTTTACTGGGGTATGAAGCTGCGACACTGGAAGACGTCGGCCGTGAAATTGGCCTGACCCGTGAACGTGTTCGTCAGATTCAGGTTGAAGGTCTGCGCCGCCTGCGTGAAATCCTGCAGGGGCAAGGTCTGAATATCGAAGCGCTGTTCCGCGAATAAGCAACCTTTCGTCAAAAAAGGCCCGTCGCGAGACGGGCCTTTTCTTTTCTGCGGTTACGCTTTATCCATCATCTTTTTGATGAGCGCTGAGAACTGCTCCCGCTCGGCCTTGCTCAGACGGCCAAAAAACGCCTCATCCACCTCGTTGCCGACCGGAATACAGCTTGCCAGCAGGGCCTTTCTCCTTCCGGCGTCAGGAAGACAAACCGACGGCGCTTATCCGCCGGATCGTGCTCGCGTTTGACCAGCCCGCGCGCCTCCATGCGGCTGAGCATCTCCGCCAGGGTCGCTTTGGTGCTGACCGCCACCTCAGTCAACGCCACCTGTTCAATGCCCGGATGCTCGGCAATGGAGCGCATCACCGCATACTGTGGCTTAGTCAGCTCCGGCAACGCATGCTGCCACTGGGCGGTATGCTGTTGAAAAAGCTGACGTAACAGGTGGAATGCCTCTTTCCTTAGTTCCATGAACACTCTCCATCATGATCTTCTTCTTATCATAGCGGCTTCTGCGCTGCTTTATAACGATCCTCAATTTCACTTTTCGTGCCGCAACGTTTTGGGATGCCTTGTCAGGATCGTTTTGCAGGCGTAGTGTATTTCATAATGTTCGTATACGAACAAATATTGAGGTGCTGAATGAGATTAATCGTGGGAATGACGGGAGCAACGGGCGCGCCGCTGGGGGTGGCACTGCTGCAGGCGCTGCGGGAAATGCCGGAGGTAGAGACGCATCTGGTGATGTCGAAGTGGGCAAAAACCACCATTGAACTGGAAACCCCTTTTACCGCGCAGGACGTTGCTGCGCTGGCTGACGTTGTCCACAGCCCGGCTGACCAGGCCGCCACCATCTCCTCCGGTTCGTTTCGTACCGACGGCATGATCGTCATTCCCTGCAGCATGAAAACGCTGGCGGGGATCCGCGCGGGTTATGCCGAAGGGCTGGTTGGACGTGCGGCGGATGTGGTGCTGAAAGAGGGGCGCAAGCTGGTGCTGGTGCCCCGCGAAACGCCGCTGAGCACCATTCATCTGGAGAATATGCTTGCGCTCTCCCGCATGGGCGTGGCGATGGTGCCGCCTATGCCTGCCTATTACAACCACCCGCAAACCGCCGATGACATCACCCAGCATATTGTGACCCGCGTGCTTGACCAGTTTGGTCTGGAGCATAAAAAGGCGCGCCGCTGGAACGGGTTGCGGGAGGCGAAACATTTTTCACAGGAGAATAAAGATGGCATTTGATGATTTGAGAAGCTTTTTGCAGGCGCTGGATGAGCAAGGGCAATTGCTGAAAATTGAGGAAGAGGTGAACGCCGAGCCGGATCTGGCGGCGGCCGCCAACGCGACCGGCCGCATTGGTGACGGCGCGCCCGCGCTGTGGTTCGACAACATTCGCGGCTTTGCTGATGCCCGCGTGGTGATGAACACTATCGGCTCCTGGCAGAACCACGCCATTTCGATGGGGCTGCCGCCGAACACGCCGGTGAAAAAGCAGATCGACGAGTTTATCCGCCGCTGGGATAAATTCCCGGTCGCGCCGGAGCGCCGCGCCAATCCGGCCTGGGCGCAGAATAGGGTCGACGGGGAAGACATTAACCTGTTCGATATTCTGCCGCTGTTCCGCCTGAACGACGGCGACGGCGGTTTTTATCTCGATAAAGCGTGCGTCGTCTCCCGCGATCCGCTCGATCCCGATCACTTCGGCAAGCAGAACGTCGGCATCTACCGCATGGAAGTGAAGGGCAAACGCAAGCTCGGCCTGCAGCCGGTACCGATGCACGATATCGCGCTGCATCTGCATAAAGCGGAAGAGCGCGGCGAAGATCTGCCGATTGCCATTACGCTCGGCAACGATCCGATCATTACCCTGATGGGCGCGACGCCGCTGAAATACGATCAGTCGGAGTATGAAATGGCCGGCGCGCTGCGTGAAAGCCCGTATCCGATTGCTACCGCGCCGCTGACCGGCTTCGATGTGCCGTGGGGTTCTGAAGTGATCCTCGAAGGGGTGATTGAAGGCCGTAAGCGCGAGATCGAAGGGCCGTTCGGCGAGTTTACCGGCCACTATTCCGGTGGCCGCAACATGACGGTGGTGCGTATCGACAAAGTCTCTTACCGCACGAAACCGATTTTCGAATCCCTTTACCTCGGCATGCCGTGGACCGAGATCGATTATCTGATGGGGCCAGCCACCTGCGTGCCGCTCTACCAGCAGCTGAAAGCGGAGTTCCCGGAAGTGCAGGCGGTGAACGCGATGTATACCCACGGTCTGCTGGCGATTATCTCCACCAAAAAACGTTACGGCGGCTTTGCCCGCGCGGTGGGTTTGCGCGCCATGACCACGCCGCACGGCCTGGGCTACGTGAAGATGGTGATCATGGTGGATGAGGATGTCGATCCGTTCAACCTGCCGCAGGTGATGTGGGCGCTGTCGTCGAAGGTAAACCCGGCAGGCGATCTGGTGCAGTTGCCGAATATGTCGGTGCTGGAACTCGATCCTGGTTCCAGCCCGGCGGGTATTACCGACAAACTGATTATCGATGCCACCACGCCGGTTGCACCGGATACCCGTGGCCACTACAGCCAGCCGGTACAGGATCTGCCTGAAACCAAAGCCTGGGCTGAAAAACTGACCGCGATGCTGGCTAGCACGCCAAAATAAGGAGCGAAAAGATGATTTGTCCACGTTGTGCCGATGAGCATATTGAAGTGATGGCGACGTCGCCGGTGAAAGGGGTCTGGACCGTTTACCAGTGCCAGCATTGTTTGTATACCTGGCGCGATACCGAACCGCTGCGCCGTACCAGCCGCGAGCATTACCCGGAAGCGTTCCGCATGACGCAGAAGGATATTGATGAGGCGCCGCAGGTGCCGACGATCCCGCCGCTGCTGGCAGAAAATCAACGGTAACCGCATGGAAGCCCGGCCTGCACAGAATTGCTGGCCGGATTTGATCACTGCGCCGGCCCACAAAACCGTTCCAGGCCGGATAAGCGCAGCGCCACCGGGCAAAGATCGCAGAAAACTAAACCAGACTCTTCAAACGATAAATCCACTCCAGCGCCTGACGCGGCGTCAGTGAATCCGGATCGAGGTTTTCCAGCGCTTCCACCGCCGGCGCTGGTCTCTTCCGCCGGTACCAGCAGCGACATCTGCGTGCCGTCAATCTGCGTCGCCGCCGCATTCGGTGACAGGCTTTCCAGCTCACGCAGTTTCTGACGCGCGCGCTTGATCACCTCTTTCGGCACACCGGCCAGCGCCGCGACGGCCAGACCATAGCTCTTGCTGGCCGCGCCATCCTGCACGCTGTGCATGAAGGCGATGGTATCGCCGTGCTCCAGCGCATCCAGATGCACGTTAGCCACGCCTTCCATTTTCTCCGGCAGCTGCGTCAGCTCGAAGTAGTGGGTGGCGAACAGCGTCATGGCCTTGATTTTATTCGCGAGGCTTTCCGCACAGGCCCATGCCAGCGACAGACCGTCATAGGTTGATGTTCCGCGACCGACTTCGTCCATCAGCACCAGGCTGTGCTCCGTGGCGTTATGCAGGATGTTGGCGGTTTCGGTCATCTCCACCATGAAGGTTGAGCGGCCGCTGGCCAGATCGTCCGCCGCGCCGACGCGGGTAAAGATGCGGTCGATGGGGCCGATCTCGACGTTTTGCGCCGGCACGTAGCTGCCGATATAGGCCAGCAGCGCAATCAGCGCCGTCTGACGCATATAGGTACTTTTACCGCCCATGTTCGGACCGGTGATGATCAGCATTCGGCGCTGCGGCGACAGGCTCAGCGGGTTGGCGATGAACGGTTCGTTCAGCACCTGCTCGACCACCGGATGACGGCCTTCGGTAATGCGGATGCCTGGCTTGTCGGTAAAGGTCGGGCAGGTGTAGTTCAGGGTTTCAGCGCGTTCTGCCAGGTTCACCAGCACGTCCAGTTCCGCCAGCGCGGCGGCGCTCTGCTGCAGGTCGGCCAGGTGCGGCATCAGCAGATCGAACAGCTCTTCATACAGCTGTTTTTCCAGCGCCAGCGCTTTGCCTTTCGAGGTGAGGACTTTGTCTTCGTACTCTTTCAGTTCCGGAATGATGTAGCGTTCGGCGTTTTTCAGCGTCTGGCGGCGCACGTAGTGAATCGGCGCCAGGTGGCTCTGCCCGCGGCTGATCTGAATGTAGTAACCGTGTACCGCGTTATAACCCACTTTCAGGGTGTCCAGCCCGAGGCGTTCGCGCTCGCGGATCTCCAGCCGATCAAGGTAGTCCGTCGCGCCGTCGGCCAGCGCGCGCCATTCGTCCAGCTCGTCGTTGTAGCCCGGCGCAATCACGCCGCCATCACGCACCAGCACCGGCGGCGCATCGATAATGGCGCGCTCCAGCAGTTCGCGCAGTTCGGTGAACTCGCCCATCGTTTCGCGCAGTTTCTGCACCGGCGCGCTGTCCACGTCCGCTCAGCTGCGCGCGGAGTTCCGGCAGCTGCTGGAAAGCATGACGCATCCGCGCCAGGTCGCGCGGTCGCGCCGTGCGCAGCGCCAGACGGGCCAGGATACGCTCCAGATCGCCCACCTGACGCAGGACCGGCTGCAGCTCGGTGCAGCGATCCTGCAGTGCGGCAATCGTCTGCTGGCGGCCCGTCAGCACTTCGGTATCGCGAATCGGCATATGCAGCCAGCGTTTCAGCATGCGGCTGCCCATTGGCGTGACCGTACTGTCGAGGACCGACGCCAGCGTATTTTCGACGCCGCCCGCCAGGTTCTGCGTGATCTCCAGGTTACGGCGCGTGGCGGCATCCATGATGATGCTGTCCTGCTGGCGCTCCATGGTGATGGAGCGAATATGCGGCAGGGCAGTGCGCTGGGTATCTTTGACGTACTGCAGCAGGCAGCCGGCCGCGCACAGGCCCCGCGGGGCATTTTCAACGCCAAAGCCAATCAGATCGCGGGTGCCAAACTGCAGATTCAGCTGCTGGCGCGCGGTATCAATTTCGAATTCCCACAGCGGACGGCGGCGCAGCCCGCGACGGCCTTCAATCAGCGCCATTTCGGCGAAGTCTTCGGCATAGAGCAACTCGGCCGGGTTGGTGCGCTGCAGTTCGGCTGCCATGGTTTCACGATCGGCCGGTTCACTGACGCGAAAACGCCCGGAGCTGATATCCAGCGTGGCGTAGCCAAAACCTTTGCCGTCCTGCCAGATCGCGGCCAGCAGGTTATCCTGGCGCTCCTGCAGCAGGGCTTCATCGCTGATGGTGCCTGGCGTGACGATGCGCACCACTTTGCGTTCCACCGGCCCCTTGCTGGTCGCCGGATCGCCGATCTGCTCGCAGATGGCGACGGATTCGCCCAGATTCACCAGCTTCGCCAGGTAGTTTTCCACCGCGTGGTGCGGAACCCCGGCCATCGGGATGGGCTCACCTGCCGATGCGCCACGTTTGGTCAGCGAGATGTCGAGCAGCTGCGATGCGCGCTTAGCATCGTCATAAAACAGCTCGTAAAAATCGCCCATACGGTAGAACAGCAGGATTTCCGGATGCTGTGCCTTCAGCTTCAGGTACTGCTGCATCATCGGCGTATGTGCGTCGAAATTGTCGAATGTGCTCATGGAGTTTATGATGTCCATGTGCTTAAATTTTAACGAGCCGGCGATTTTTATCATTCTTGTTGCGTATCGCCTTGCCTCATTCACAAGCATTCTGAAGGTTTTCCCAGGAATGCGGAGTAAGCATGATAACGGAGTCTTTATGGCAGGAAAACAAGAGGCAAAGCCACTGACGTTTAAAGCGGTAGAAATGATAAAGCCGGGTGACAAAGATAAAGCTGATATTCCGCTATGATCGTGATACCGCCATTGTAATGATCCTTTGCGGTGCGGGCTTACGGGCCGGGGAAGGGGTCAGCCTTGATCGCTGGGACTATGACAATGGCATTCTTACAGTCAGGTAGGGAAAGGGGCGTAAATACCGGGAGATACACGTCACGGCAGCGGTAGATAAAGCCATCCGCGCGAAAGAGGCCAGGAATGCATTGCTTAACTATATTCAGCGCAACGGCAAGGTTGCTCTTACAACGACCAGCCTAACAGGCATTCTGGAGCAGTTACCGCAATATGTTCAGGTCAGTAAACGATCCTGTCAGGTATGCGCTACCCAGCGTCAGTATTTCTTTCGCTCCATCTTTCGGATCGAGCAGTGCGATTTTAAGCGCTTCTTCATAGAGAACGTCATCAGTAAGAAATAACAGCAGCCGTTTATCATCCACCTGAACAGCAGCTTCTGGCACCTGTACAGGAACCATAATGTCCGCACCTTTTCCAGCAATCAGGACTTCATATTTTCCCATTGATGTCGGTATAGGTTCTTCCCTGAGTTGAAGTGTAACGTTGTCCGGCAGCTTAAACATGGTTAGTCCCGGAACCCATCGATGTCCCATGCGACTGCCAACAAAAGCACCAATAACCACGCATACAGGTGCGCCAGTGCCCCTCCCCCGGCTCCTGAAATTCCAGCACTACTGATTGCAGGTTGTCGTTGAGTCTCAAGCACTCTACCCGAGGGATGCTATTGCAAATGTCTTTCAACAAATCCTGACAATTTTAATCGCTTATAGTTTAGTTACCTTTAACTATTCTTAATTCAGAAATTAAGACTTAATGAGCATGGGTTTCCAAATAAAACAAAGAATTAAGTTGCCAGGGAAGATTTCAGGGATATTTATTTCCCCTGCATTTCTATTGTTATTCAACAGAATTTGTTGCCTGTCTTTGAAACTCATGGTAATAGAAAGCAGAAACTTTACACAAAACTAACAATGAGGTTACAAATGAATGGCAGCCTAAAATGTCTTGTTGTTGTTTCCGCTATTTTGTTGAGCGCATGCTCATCTATGGGGGGAGGAGAAGATAAATTCAGTGCTTCATATGTTCAATCACATATTGTTGAGGGTAAAACGACAAAAGCTCAGGTACAGCAACTTTATGGCGTTCCTGATGATAATGAAAAATCTTCAAATGGCACTACGTGGGTTTATCATAAAAATGCTGACTACAGCAGTGTATCTTCTCTGGCGGGCTACATACCGGGAGCGGGGGCTGTTAGCAGTGCACTGGGCATGGCCAACACAGCCAGCGAAGCATCATCAACAGCCGGTAAGCTTTCAGACAAACGCAGTGGAAATACTGAGATACACGGAAACCGCCTTTATATAACCTTTAACCGCAATGATGTTGTAGATTACTGGAGTATTAACTAGAAGCCTTTTAAAAGGGTTTTAATTTGTAATGCGGCTCAAATGAGCCGCTACGTAATACATATATTTCCAGGTTGCACTGCAACATTGATGGACAGCGAGATTAATATATCTTCTTCAATCAAAACCCCTTACCGCCCGTAGCGATAATGCATCAATAGAAATAACGGAAGTCTAATCGTTATCACTCTGATGTGATAATCGTGTGGCTCCGGTACCTGAACGGTTATTTTTCTGCCAGCCTGGGAGGCCCAGGGCTCCAGAAGATGATATCTGTGCAGGGTTAATCGTCCTCAAACCTGACGCATTCTTCTTTTATCAAGGGCTTACCGGCGTACCCAGTTCGGCCTGTTTCAAGAAGACGCATCAGCTCTTCGCGCGAGATGCTGTGACAACAAATCAGATTGTCACCCGGAGTAACTGTAAGTATCCCGCTAAAACGAACCATTCACTTTCAGAGATCTTCCGACATATTCAATTTGCCAGCGAAGGAGATCGCTATGCGTAAAGCCCGTTTTACTGAGCATCAGATCATCGCTGACCTTAATCGAGAGGCGTTGTCGGTCGAAGCTGGATCTGAAACCAGTGGTCCGAGTACTCGACAGCAGCGCGGCCAACCATGGATATTTCGTCATCGCTTCGTATGGATAATGACCCGGAGTTTATTTCTCCGACGCTGGCTGAATGAGCAGAGATGCATATGCGGTAAAGCTGGAATTTATTCGGCTGGAGAAATCCACTCTGAATGCTTTTATAGAACGCTTTAACCGAACATATCAGTATAGAAATACTCGATTTTTATCTGTTCAGAACCCTGAATGAAGTGCGGGAGATGACGGAATGGGGGGACAGAATACAACAATGAACGCCCGCACGAATCACTGAATAACATGACACTGGAGGAATACCGCCTGGAACATCAAAGGTTCGGGATCTCAAAAAGTGCATGGAACTAAGAATGGTCTACTTACATCAGGACGAGCTCACTGCTCTGGACAGTACTCTACTGACTGAGTCGTTGCGCTTCTCAAGCTAAAGGATATGTGGGGGTCAGGTAGCCAGATTTTCAGGAAAACATAAACAAAAATTACGTATCGTTAATAAATGTATTGATATATTTCTGAAAGTGAAAATTTGGGATTGCCGGGGGAATAACAGGGTGATTAACTTAAGACGTGTTTATCTTAGAAGTCACTATTTAGAATGAACAGTAAAACGAATATCGAAAGAAAATTTCTTAAACATCAGCATGCTGCAATTAAAAAACTACATAATAAATCAGATCTGCCAGGCGCAGATCTTCGGTTTATGGACTTACGGAGGCTTAATTTGCGGGATATTAATTTATCAGGTAGTGATTTATCTTTTAGTGATATTCGTGATACTGACTTTTCTTACAGTAATCTAAGGGGTGTGAATCTGAGTAACTGTAAAATGCAGGGCGCTAACTTTAATTATTCAGACTGTACATGCGTGGATTTTTCCGGGAGTGATTTTGATAAAGCAAGTTTCACTGGCGCCATCTCTGAGCGAGATGATCTTGCATCTGATACTCTTTCAGCACGACCACTGATCTCTATCTATATGCCGACATGGAACCGGGAAAAACTGACCATTAGAGCTATTTACTCTGTGTTAAAGCAGGACTATGAACACTGGGAACTCATTATCGTTGATGATTTCTCATCATCGTTTAAGTTGCTGCAAAAGTTTATATCCGACCTTAATGATCCACGTATTATTTATATTAGAAATGAATACAACTCGGGAGCATGTGCTGTAAGAAACCAGGCAATCCGTCTTGCTAAAGGGGACTTTATAACCGGTCTTGACGACGATGACGAGTGGCTTTCATCGCGATTGTCATCTTTTCTTTCATACCGATATAAACTTAACTATCACGGTTTTTTATATGCAGGAGACTATTTGTGTGAAAGTGCCAGCTATGACAGCATTGATGATCTAAAGATCTACCCCAAACCCAATTACAAAAAAAGTCTATTTGATAAGAAGAATGTTATTGGTAATCAGGTATTTACAGTAACAAGTCGTATGCAGAAAGTGCTATTCGATACAGAATTGACTGCGGCTCAAGATTATGATGCTTTTTATCGCCTCGCAGAAGTATATGGCTCTCCGTTTAAATTGGAAAATATTACACAAATCCTTTACGTCAATCATGGTGAGGTTCGTATAACGTGTTCTGGTAGAAAATTTTCCGGTTATTTAAATTTCTACAGGAAACACAAATCCAAATTTGACACTTCCAGTGTAAAATATCAATTATTTACTTTGTATTATATCAGAAACAAAAAAATGTCCCTTAAGACTTTAATGAGGTTAATGACTGTACGAAATTTTAAAAGATACTTCATGATGTACTCAAATTTCAGAAAGAGGAAGTTCTGATATGTAAAACATATTTGTACTCTTTAGGGTTAGGTTGTAAGCATACAAAATAAAGAATTATGTTTTATATTTATTGCTCTTGTTCTGTTCCAGAATTATATAGAGTGTTGCAGGGTTTCAGTCAATGGGTGTGTCAGAAATGTTGTGACATTATCGACTATTTTATTACATAGCAGACTGGATCTTTATCGGTGTGTTTTCTGAAGATGGTCACCTGAATTTCATCAAATAAAGGTGCCGGAGATGAGTTGCTGCTGAATATTATTGGGCTTAATTTACTTTCTTGAGAATAGCCGTCAACCTGCCGCTTTCAGGCGTTACAGTGGCAGTATCACTGAAACAGTTATCACCTCAGATATTCCTTAAGGCTCTTGAATGAGTTCTGTTTGGGAAACGAAAACGAGGTACGCGAAACTAAAACAGATAGACTCACTCTTTCAGAAAGATGTAATTACAGCACGTCCTAAATTGCTCGGTTTCAGTTTTTGAAAACCTGGACTTCCCCGGAGCCCGGCGTTCATATTCTGCCGGTGGCATCAGGTAACCGGAGTGGTGTCGGCGCTTACTGTTATCAATTATCCCAGTGTAATACTCAATAAAACTCTCCGGGGTGTTGCTGAAGATACGCCCTCTAAAATGTCTCTGAGGTGCCTGTTAGACCCATAGCGATTGAAGGCTATGTTACAGTGAGGCCGTGGTTCTTTTTATACGCGGTTCCGGATGGCGCCGGTGAAATACAGGCCGAAGAGCACACTCACTGCATAACCCGATGCTGATAATGACTTCCGTTAAAGATGGCTTTCTCTGCGCGCAGTGCATCCGGATGGTCAAAAACAGAAGATCTCAACACCATGATAACAACCGATGAGATGCACTTTGCCGAATGGCAAATCTGGCCCCAGCTGAGAATTTTGTTGCACCGGGGTAAGCCTGTAAGAATTTCTGCCAGAGCGTTTGATGTCCTGGTTGTGCTGCTGCGGGCTGGAGGTAAAGCGGTAAGTAAAGAGGCTTTACTTGTTCAGGTGTGGGGAAATGAAATTGTCGAAGAAAATAATCTTCAGGCGCAAATCTCCGCTATACGCCGCATTCTGGGTCACGATCGGCATCTACTTGTCACCGAATTTGGTTGTGGTTACCGCTTAAATATCAATAGTGCACCGCTGCAAACGCCTGCGAAACCAGAGCTACCCGAGCCTGTTGTTACCCCTTTTCTGACGTCGATTTTAGGGCGGGACCAGGCTGTGCAGGACGTCTGTACGTTATTAAATCACCACCCTCTGGTCACGATTACAGGTTCCGGGGGCGTGGGGAAAACGCGTCTGGCGTGGGAAGTCGTCAATCTTATGCGCACGCATTTTCCGGAGGGAACTTGCGTGGTTGAACTGGCGCATATCACCGAAGCCTCCAGCTTGTTATCTGTGTTTTCTCAGGCGCTACATCTTCCATTAGTTAGCCTGCATCATGATGCCGATTTACGGCAACAGCTTGCGCGACGCCGCTGTTTACTGCTGGTTGATAACTGCGAACATTTACTTAATGAACTGGAACCGGTGATAACCTCGCTGTTGCACGTGGCTCCCCATAGCAGGCTGTTGTTGACCAGTCAGGTAGCATTACAGATTGCTGGCGAGCAACAATATTTATTACCGCCATTACAAATTCCTGAACAGACAGACAGCGATAAGCAAACGCTACTCTCTTTTGCCAGCGTCCGTCTCTTTATCGAGCGTGTACAGGCCAACCGACATGATTTTCATCCCTCTGACAGTGAATTGTCGCTGATTGGCAAATTATGCCGCCATCTTGATGGATTGCCGTTGGCAATTGAACTTGCAGCCTCCCGTCTGCCAGTAATGAGCGTCAGCGAGATCTATAGCCGACTGGAGGATCGTTTCCAGCTATTGAGCAATACGCACAGCGCACTGGTTCCCAGACACCAGAAAATAGTGACGACGCTGGAATGGACTTATCAGTTACTCAACGCGCGCGAACAGCGGTTATTCAGAACGCTGGGCATCTTCACCGACACGTTCAGTATGCAATCCGTCACTGATTTTCTGGTGGCCAGGGACAAGCATTACTGGCAGGTGATTGACGATGTGCAGCGGTTGCTCGCACTTTCACTGATTCAGGTCAGTAGCCAGGTGCCGGTAACCCGTTTTCGCCTGCTGGAAACCATGCGCCAGTTCGCCAGCAATAAACTCCGGCAACAGGATGAATATGAAGCACTTTCGCTCCGGTTTGCCGATTATTATAAAACCCTGGTGGAGCAGGCCCAGGCTGACTGGCTGGTGCTGCCGACGGAACAGTGGCGGGAGCGTTATCGTCACATCCTTAATGATTTGCGCAGTGTTTTACAGCAAACATTAACCGAGGGGCGCGATTCCTCTACAGGGCTGGCGATCTTACAGGCGATGACGCCTTTCTGGATTGAATATTCCCTCTATGATGAATGTCAGCGTCATATCTCTCCTCTGTTATATGAAAATAGCTCGCGGGTCGTTTTAACGTTATGCCAGAGAATGCATCTCTGTGCCGCAGCGGGTAAGGCATCAACCTGGGCAAAAGGCCCGACATCTGAAACCCATTTAGCCTGGCAAACCGCACTGACACTGGCAGAAAAGCTCGACGACAAAGAGATACGTTTGCAGGCGCATTACGGGTTATGGTTGTATTGCTTGCGCACGGGCGAGCTGAATACATCGCTTCAGCATGCGCAGTCGCTGTATGATCTCGCGCTCGCCATCAAAGACGCGGAGGCGCAGGCTACCGGGCTACGTCTTCTCGGCGTTTCACTGCATTTTTTAGGGCAGCATGCTGTCGGGCGCAAGTACCTGCTGCAATCGCTGGCCTGGTATGATCGGGAGAGCGTAAGCCACTCTTTTCGTTTCGGTCTTGATCAACAGAGTGCCGGTATGGCTTTTCTGTCTCGCTTGCTCTGGGTACAGGGTGAGTATCAGGCCGCGAAACAGATGGCATGGCGCGGTGTGAAAAAAGCCGCGCGTTTACAGCATGCCTGCTCGCTTTGCTGCGCGCTGGCTGAAGGTGCCTGTATGACAGCGGCGCTTGATCGCCATCCGCGTTGGGTTGTAAAGGCCGCAAACTGGCTTATTTTTCTGGCAGAAAAGCATGATTTGTATTTCTGGAAGACCTATGGCGAGTTGTTTCTTGTCTGGGCAAAACGGTTCAGCCATGCCGACGTGGGTCAAAGTACACTGTTTAGTTCGCTGCGTGCGATGGGATTAGACTGGCAATATTCCCCGTTGCTCTCAGAAATTGATATCGGGATATCGCAGCAAACCGCCAGGCTGGATCATGAAAACTGGTGCGCGCCTGAGTTGATGCGTCTTTCCGCCGCGCAGTTACCTCCGCAGCAGCAACGCCCGTTGTTAGAGCTGGCGCTGAACAAGGCACGACAGCAACAGGCACATGGTTGGTCCCTGCGTATTGCTTATTCACTGGCAACGTTGCTGGTGGAAGCCGGAGAACAATTGGCGGCTAACCAGTTAATAGAAAACGTTTTACATGATGTCGATGGCTCAGACAGCGCGACGGATGTCAGACACGCTCTGGCGCTATGTGCCCGAATGGCGACCTGAAGTTTGACGTCTCACGGCTGTTAATAATCCCATAATCACCAGCCCGGCTCCCGCTGAGGAGATCAGTGTCCAGCTATGCGTTGCCTCCCATAACCCGGTAGCCACCAATGAACCGCATGCCCCGCCAATAAACATAACGCTCATAAAGAGAGTATTAAGCCGGTTTCTGGCATCCGGACGCAAAGAATAAATCGTGTGCTGGTTAGCTATCAGTACACATTGTTCACCCGCATCCAGGAGTAAAATGCCCGCCACCATACCCGCCATACTGTTCCAGCCCCAAAAAACAATCCAGGCGAACAGCATCAGTAACACACCAAAAACAACCATCCGAAATGATCCCTGGCGGTCACTGAAACTTCCCGCCAGAGGCGCACACAGAATACCGATGAGTCCCAAAATCGCCAGGGTTCCGGTTATGCCTGCACCGTAATGGTAGCGATGGGCTAACCAGAAAGGGAGCACGGTCCACAGCACGCTGAAGGAGGCAAACAGCATGGCTTGTGTCAGCGTCGCATTACGTACTTGCGGCTCGCTTTTCCACAGATCACCCAGTGAACGTAATACTGCCAGATAGTGAAACGTTGGCGTGGGCAACGTCTGAGAAGGCAAAAGGCGGGCGATGAAAAATAGCGCCAGCAATGTCATGATAGCGCCGGACAAAAAGACGCCACGCCAGCCGAAATACTGACCGATGAGGCCTCCGATAGCCCGGCCAGCAAGAATACCTGCGAGGACGCCGCTCATCACGGTACCTACTGTTTTGCCCCGTGAAGACGGCCTGGAGAGAGAGGCCGCGAGCGGCACTATTTGTTGGGCGACGGTTGCAACCATACCCGTAAGGAACGAGAAGAACACCAGCACTGTTGCCGTTGGGGATAGCATCATGCCGATCAGCGCCAGCAAAAGCACCTGAGCCTGACGCAGGATAAGCCATTGACGTTCAATATAATCGCCCAGAGGGATCAGAAATAACAAACCCGCCGCATAGCCTAACTGGGTGGCCATGGGGATTAACGAAACCGCTTCCCATTCATTGGGAAAGGCACCCGCGATCAGATTAAGAACGGATTGGTTAAAATAAATATTCGCTACAACAATACAGCAAACTATTGCCAGCATCAGAATCCTGGCAGAAGAAAGCTCGTGGTTGTCCGTACGCACTGGCCACTCCTCGCTCTAAGCTCACTCTTTTTTTGCAGAATAAGCACAGTCGGCTCTCAACGCTTTGGCCGTTTTTTTCAGACGTCTGAATTCTGTTGCACAAGATTCTGAAATTAAGATCGGTTACTAATCCTTCTTATGTTGTTAACAGTGCTTAATTTGAGGAGCAACCCATGGATTTAAAACTGACAGGAAAAGTGGCTCTGGTAACCGGAGCGCGAAGCGGGATTGGTCTCAGTATTTGTGAAGAACTGGCCGCCAATGGTGTGCATTTAGTGATGGTTTCCAGACGAGAACCTGAGCTGATCCTGGCGGCAAAAAAAATCACCGATAAATATGGTGTTTCAGCGCTGCCTGTCGCCGGGGATGTAACGGATCCGGATCTGCCTTCGCGGGTGGTTGAACAAGCAGAAAAGGTTTTTCAGCACATTGATTTGCTGGTGAATAATGCCGGAAGAGCACATGCGGGCACGCTGTTAACCACCCCGGAAGAGGAGTGGCAGTTAATGACGGAGACCAAATTCTCCGCCATGCGACGCTTTTGCAAGGCTGTAATACCCGGAATGCAAAGACGAGGCTGGGGACGGATTGTCAATATTTCATCTATTGGCGGCATCTATCCCAACCCGCAACTTACCGTCTCACATGCACTGAGCGCTGCCATCAACAACCTGACCCGTAGCATAGCGCTGAGCGTGGCCGCGGATGGCATTCTGGTTAATGCTATTGGTGTAGGCGCTGTCGCGACGGATAACTGGGCGCAGAATATGCTACCGAATGTCCGCACTCGGCGTCCTGAACTGGCTGACAAAACGGACGACGAGGTTATGGCTTTACTGGGTAAAGAGAAGACCCCGGTAGGCCGCTTTGGGCTTCCCGAAGACATTGCATCAATTACTGCTTTTCTGCTTTCAGATAGAAATCAGTTTGTTACCGGGCAGACAATTGAAGCTTCAGGCGGAGCAGAGCGGTTTATGTGATTTTTCACACCCCTCAAGGATGAGAGCGGGAATCATGTCTGATTGCACGACCAAAAACGCGTCGTATTGAGTGTCGTGAAGCCTGAATCTGCGCAGGAAAGGCCTGTGCAGCATCGTTGTTCAGCGTTTCATTGGCCGTCCTTCCCTGTGACGTTCGGCCATGTAGCGCCCTTGAGATAAATTTGCGAAACAGGGTCGTTGTGCCCGGTCATTCAATGTTCCCCGGTCTGTCGGCGACTGAAGCACAAGATCCGTCATCCTGAGCAGGCGCGACCAAACTTACGCTGCCAGTTCTTCTCCGCGTTTTGCAGGATTTCTCCCGCCCGCCGTCATACGTAATTTTTATGGAAGACATTCAAACAGCGGCATATCCAGCGGCTGTTCCACTCATAAAATCTGTCGGTCGATAGAGGATGTCGACACATGCAGCGTCCCGGAAGCCTTTCGCAGTGAACCCTGGGGACCACCTCGGTGAAATAGATCAGCTACCGGGAGAAGGCAAACATAATGGCGTTCTCTTTTTTGCAACACTTCGTGCGAATTAAACGGATGGACGTTTACACGCGGGCAACATAATAATCACAATCACGATAAAAACGAGACTACGCGCGGCCTTCCGGCTGATGACGTGTCCGTGGTATGCAGGATTATCATGAAGCAGGCAGAGAATCTGGCTGTCACCGTCATCGCAAAGCAGTTCAACGGTGCTGGCAATGTACTACTGACCCTGGCGTCTGCCAGTGGTCATCCACTACCGGCGTTCACTCCCGGTGCTCATATTGATGTGACCATTCCCGACTGCGGCAAGCGGCAGTATTCGCTCTGCTCCGTTGCCGGGGCGGGGCACTACCAAATTTGCGTCCGTCTCGATCAGGCATCGGGCGGCGGCTCTCGCTGGCTGCACCATCAGGTGCAGACCGGGGCGAGCTTAACCATCTCCGCTCCACGCAACCATTTTCCCTTGCCGCAGGCACCGCGCACGCTGCTGTTTGCCGCCGGTATTGGCCTGACGCCGCTGCTGGTAATGGCGGAACAGCTGGCGGTGCAGGGTGCCGATTTCACGCTGCATCTGTTTCTCAAACGCCATGATGAACTGCCGTTCAGCGCGCGGCTGGAGCAACTTGGCGCGAGCGTGGTGCTGCATTACAGCAGCGAAGGTGACAGTCTGCGTCAGCATGTCCCGGCCGATCTTAAACAGTCGCACGACAGCGTGTTGGTGAGCTGTGGCCCGGCGGGTTTTATGGACCATCTGCATCAGTTAGCGCTGAAATACGGCTGGCGCGCTGATCAATTGTACAGTGAAAAATTCAAAGCCAGTGCTGCCACGCAATCGGTTGCTGGCGACACGTTCACGGTAGAAATCGCCTCGAGCGGGGCGCGTTACACCATCAATGCTGATGAAAGTATTGCGGAGGTGCTGGAGCGTGCCGGGATCGACATTGAACTCTCCTGCGAACAGGGGATGTGCGGAGCCTGCATTACCGGTGTGCTGCATGGTGAGCCAGATCATCGCGATGAAGTGTTGAGCCAGACAGAGCGCACAGCCAATGATTGCATCGTGCTGTGCTGTTCGCGTGCCCGTTCCCCAGTCCTGGTACTCGACCTGTGAGCGCGTATCCGGGCGCAACAGGTGCGCGTTTACCCCGCTGGTTGCTGCCGCAAGAGTGGCCGATGGATGGCGATCAACCGGTGCTGGCAACCTTGCATTTCCGCGAAGAGGGCACCCGGATCGAGCCGGATCGGAATGTTAGTGGCTATCTGGCGCTCAATGGTGCACTGGTGCTGCCAGCGCTGATTGAACCCCACGCGCATCTCGATAAAACCTTCACCGCGCAGCGCAGTCCGCCCCAACAGCCGGGCCTGCTGGCAGCCATCGCCGCCATGCATCAGGACCGGGCGCGCTGGAGTGCGGACGACCTGCGGCAGCGTGCCAGCCAGGCGCTGAGCTGGGCGGTGGAGGCCGGTGTGGGTCTGCTGCGCACCCACATCGACTGGTTTGCTGCCGATGCCCCGCTGGCATGGCAGGTTGTGGGTGAGTTGCAGCATCCGCTGTGCACCATTGAACGTGTCGCGCTGGCCCCGGTGACCTTTTTTGCTGATGCCGCCCAGGCGGATCATATCGCCGCCCAGGTGGCCGCCAGTGGTGCGCTGCTCGGGGGCTTTATTCACAGCAGCAACTGGGATGCCCAGGCGTTTACCCATTTATTGCAGGCGGCGGAACGCTGGCAGCTGGATATCGATCTGCATATCGACGAAGAACTGAGCCACGATGCGCAGGGCTTGCGCTGGCTGGCGTGCTATTTGCGGCAGTATTCGTTTAACGGACGCATTACCTGTAGCCACGGTTGTGCCCTGGCGCAGCAGGAAGACGGCGAGGCCATCCTTGAGGTGCTGGCGCAACATCGCGTCACCCTGATTGCGCTGCCGCTGACCAACCTGCTGTTACAGGACGCAGTGCCGGGACGCACCCCACGTCAGCGCGGTTTAACGCTGATTAAAGAGGCGCAGGCGCGCGGCATCCCCTTGCTGTTAGGGGCGGATAACGTGCAGGACGCGTTCTGTCCGGTCGGCAGCTACGACCCGCTCGACACGCTGTTCAGCGGCCTGCTGAGTGCGCAGTTGGGTATGGCCTTTGATGAAGCATCGGCACTGATTTGTCAGCGTACGGCGTTGCATGATGGTGCAAATGTGTTGGCTAACGATTTTGTCATTTTCCCTGCAGCCGAGGCGGCAAGCTGGCCACTGCGTAGCCGCAGTCGCTATCGGTTGAAACAGGGGATCTGTTATGGGGAATTCCGCAATGACACTTGAAGCTGGGGCGGGTAAACCGCTGGCGAAGTATGCCGCGTGGCGACGCGCGGGCGATTTTATCTTTCTCTCCGGCATTATCCCGGTGAACCCACAAACCGCACTGATTGTGCGCGGTTACGACGATATCCCCGCCGGGGCGCAGCAACTGCTGGGGCGCACCGGTGAGTTCTCCACCGATATCAAAGAAGGGCCGATCCTGGCGCAAAGCTGGTATGTGCTGGAGAGCATCCGCACCACCATTGAGAGCGCGGGCGGCCAGATGAGCGACGTGATCAAACTGGTGCAGTACTTCCGCAATCTGGATCACTTTCCGCACTACAGCCGGGTGCGCAAGTTGTTTTACCCCGATACGCCACCGGTTTCTACCGTGGTTCAGGTGAGTGAAATGCTGCCCAGCCCGGATGTCTTAATTGAAGTTGAAGCGACGGCGTGGTTGCCGCAATAACACGAGGAAGCAAGATGTTACATGGTTATATTCCGGCAAACCGCTTTTTGCCGTATCTGAGCTGGACCGATATCGCCACGTTGGACGACAAAACCAACACAGTGATTGTGCTGCCGACCGGGGCGATTGAGCAGCATGGCCCGCATCTGCCGTGTGCGGTGGATAGCGTGATCTCCTCCGGGGTAGTCGGCCATGCACTGGCACGTTTACCGGCAACGATCCCGGCCTACGCCATTCCGCCCATCACATATGGCAAATCGGACGAGCATCTGCATTTCCCCGGCACTCTGACGCTAACTGGTGAGACGCTGCTGCACACCATTCTGGAGATTGGCGAATCGCTGTACCGCGCCGGTTTCCGTAAGTTCCTGATGGTCAACGGCCATGGTGGTCAGCCGCAGCCGTTGCAGATGGCAGCGCGCGAACTGCGCCTGCGTCACGGCGACATGATCATCATCATGCAGGACACCTTCAAAGTGCCGAACTGCGCCGAAAGTTTTATGGACGAGCAGGAACGTCAGATGGCGATGCACGCCGGTCATGCCGAAACCGCGCTAATGCTGGCGTTGGCACCGGATACTGTGCAGATGGACAAAGCAGTCGCCAACTATCCACCGGCATTCCCGTGCCCGACGCTCTCCCGCACCCGTCCGATGGCGGCATGGGCGTCATATGACTTTGGCCCGAGCGGTGTGATCGGCGATCCGCGCCCGTCAACCAAAGAGCAGGGGGATGCGATTCTGGATTCACTGGCGACCAGCTGGGCGCAGGTGATTACCGAAGTGCATCAGATGACATGGGTAACACGCGCTGAACCGGCGTGGGGCACAGGGCAGTGGCAGGGCAAAGTATTAGACCAAAACGACGCAGCATCATTATTACCACCGCGCTAATTCGGGGATCGGCTATGAAACAAACATTGAGCATTGTCGCCGCGCTTTCCATGGCCCTGTCGGCCCAGGGAATGGCTGCCGAGAAATTTACATTTATGACCAACTGGTATGCTCAGGCCGAGCATGGCGGTTTTTATCAGGCCCAGGCACAGAATCTGTACCGTGATGCCGGTCTGGACGTCACCATCAAAATGGGAGGTCCGCAGGTGCACACCATGCAGTTGATGGCGGCAGGCCAGGCCGACTGCATCATCAGCGATAACATGCAGGCGCTGGAATCCTGGCAGCAGGGCGTGGAAGCTGTACCGGTTGCCACCACCTTCCAGCATTCGGCGATTGTGTTTATCACCCACCCGGATGTGAAAAGCCAGGCCGATTTGCAGGGTAAAACCTTCCTGTTAGCCGCCGAAGCCTATACCTCCTACTGGCCGTGGGCGCAGAGCGTTCTCAACCTGAAAAACGCCCGCGTGCGCCCGTATACCTTCAGCGTGCAGCCGTTCCTCGCGGATAAAACCCTGGTACAGCAGGGCTACGTGACCTCCGAACCTTTTGCGGTGCAGAAAGCCGGGGCGCAGGCCAACGTCTACCCGATCAGCGACTGGGGCTACCCACCATACGGCAACAGCATCGTGTGCATGAAATCGACCATCGAGAAACGTCCGCAGGCGGTCGCGGCTTTTGTTAAAGCCTCGATGCAGGGCTGGAAAAACTACCTGGAGAATCCGGCACCGGGCAACACGCTGATTAAGAAAGAAAACCCGCAGATGACCGACGAACAGATCGCCTTCGGCATCGCCCAGATGAAGAAGTATCAGATGCTGACAGGCGGCGATGCGCAGACCGGCGGTATCGGCATTATGACCGTACCGCGTCTGAAGCAGACCTGGCAGTTGCTGGTGGACAACAAGCTGATCGATCCAGTGAAAGTACCGTTTGACGGCAGCTACACCCTGAAATTCATTGAAGACGTGAAGGTCATGCCATGAATGTCGCCAGCCGACTGACCCTGATGAGCAATGATGTGCAAGCGGTGCCGCTGCATGCGGCACCCCCGGCGATTGAAGTGCTCTCTGCGGAGAAAATTTATCCGAATGGTACGCGTGCGTTGCTGCCGGTGGACCTGACAATTCGCCAGGGCGAATTTGTCTCGCTGCTCGGTCCGTCCGGCTGTGGCAAAAGTACCTTGTTAAAAATGATCGCCGGGCTGATAGAGTCGAGCGATGGAAAACTGATGCTTTTCCGTCGCGATCGTCGGGAAAAACAGCGTGATCTGCCGTTATCGTTCGTTTTTCAGGAGGCGACGCTGATGCCGTGGAGCAACGTACATAAAAATGTGCGCCTGCCCCTCGACTTGTCCGGTGTGCCGCGGGCCGAAGCCGATACCCGCGTGCGCGAAATCCTTGATCTGGTGGGGCTGGGGCAGTTTGGCCATGTGCTGCCACGTGAGCTGTCCGGGGGAATGCAGATGCGTGTGTCGATTGCCCGTGGCCTGGTGACGCGCCCGAAAGTGCTGCTGATGGATGAACCCTTCGGTGCACTGGATGAGATCACCCGTAACAAACTGGATAGCGATCTGCTGCAGCTGTGGCAGGAGCAGAAGCTGACGGTGGTGTTTGTCACCCACTCGATTCAGGAAGCGGTATTCCTGTCGCAGCGCGTGATCATGATGGCGGCACGGCCGGGCCGCGTGGTGGATGACATCAGCATTGATGCGCCATTCCCGCGTGATGATGAGTTTCGCGTCAGCCAGCAATTTACCCAGTATGCCCAGCAGTTGCAGCGCGGTCTGTTTGCTGCCAGTCAGGAGAGCAAATGATGAAAAAGCCCTTAGCCGCGCAGCGTAAATTTCAGCAGTGTCTGTTCCCGGCGCTGTTTGCCATTGTGCTGCTGTTGCTGTGGCAGTTCCTGGTGACGGCGCTGAAGGTGCCCGCCTTCCTGGTGCCGTCGCCGCAGGTGGTGGCACAAAGCCTGGTGCAGAACTTCCCGACGCTGTTTATGTCGCTGCTCTACACCCTGAAAATCACTGTGATCTCCTTTCTGGTGGCGATTGTGATTGGCTCGGTCATGGCGTTTTTGCTGGTGCAGAACCGCTTTATCGAAAGTGCGTTGTTTCCCTACATCGTGTTTTTGCAGGTGACGCCGATTGTGGCGATTGCCCCGCTGATCATCATCTGGGTGAAAGATACCACTATGTCGCTGGTGGTGTGTGCCACGCTGATGGCGGTGTTTCCCATCATCTCCAATACCACTCAGGGGCTGCGCAGTGTCTCGCCGGGCCTGTTAAGTTACTTCAAACTTAACCATGCGTCGCGGTTGCAGATTTTACTGCGCCTGCGCATTCCTTCGGCATTGCCGTACTTTTTCGGTGCGCTGCGTATCTCCAGCGGCTTGTCGCTGATTGGCGCAGTGGTGGCGGAGTTCGTCGCCGGTACGGGTGGTACCGACACCGGGCTGGCCTACCAGATTTTACAGGCCGGTTATCAGCTCAATATTCCGCTGATGTTTGCCGCGCTGTTACTGATTTCCCTGGCGGGGTTCCTGCTGTTTGCCCTGATGTCGTGGCTAACGCGCCGCGTATTGGCGGCCTGGCACGAGAGCGAACTTACCCCGACCTGATACCTCAACAACAGGAAAGAAAGATGTCTGATTCCGATCGTCAGTCTGTACTGGCGGCGCTGGTCGCAGCGCTGCCTGAGCTGGACTGGATTAAAGATGCGCCTAAGGTCAAACGCCTGTCGCGCGATTTTCACTGGTTCAGCCCGGTGTTGAAACCGCAACTGGAAGAGAAATTTGCTGAGCTGGCAGTGCGCCCGCGTGATGAACAGGAACTGGTGTCAGTGGTGGCTGCCTGTGCGGCCCGTCGCATCCCGCTCAATCTGCGCGGGGGCGGCACCGGTAACTATGGTCAGTTGATCCCGCTGGAGGGCGGGGTGATGGTCGATATGACCAGACTGAACGCTGTGGTGAGCATGGGGCAAGGCACGGTGCGCGCGCAGGCCGGGATTCGTCTCGGTGACCTGGAAGCCCATACCCGACCACTCGGCTGGGAGCTGCGTTGTATGCCCTCCACCTGGAAGCTGGCGACGCTCGGCGGTCTGTTTGGCGGTGGTTTTGGTGGCGTGGGTTCCATCAACTATGGCCCGCTGGCGGCCCCCGGCAATGTGTTGTCAGTGAAGCTGATGACGATGGAAAAGACGCCATGCATCCTGACTCTGCAGGCGCCTGACGCCTTACTGCTGCATCATGCTTACGGCAGCAACGGTATTGTGCTGGAGATTGAGCTGGCGCTGGCTCCGCGTCACGACTGGATTGAACGTCTCGACACCTTTGCCAGCTTCCCGGCAGCGATGGCCTTTGCCGATGCGCTGGCGAAATCGCCAGGGCTGGTGAAGCGTCAGGTGGCGGTGATGGCGGCGCCGGTGCTGGATTACTTCACCGATCTCGCCGATGCGGGCATAGCGGGGCAGCATGGCGTGATTTCGGTGGTCGGGGTGGAGAGCGACCGACTAATGCCATCATTGCTGACGCAGCATGATGGCCGCAACGCGCTGCATTTTGCTGAGGGTGAGAATCACGGTCATTCGTTGATTGAATATTGCTGGAACCACACCACGTTGCAGGCACTGAAGGTCGATAAGACCCTGACCTATTTGCAAACTGCCTATGCGCCGGAAAATTATCATCAGCAGGCGCTGGCGATGGAAGCACAATTATCAGATGAGGTGATGTCGCATATTGAGTTTCTGCGCGATATGAACGGCACGCTGACCTGTAGCGGGTTGCCGCTGGTGCGATATAGCGATGAAGAACGTCTGAACGCCATTATGGATATTTATCGTGATAACGGGGTGAAAATTAATAACCCGCACGTTATTCATATTGAAGATGGTAAACAAGGCATGGTGCGGGCAGATGTTGTGGCAATGAAACGTGCCTGCGATCCGTATAATTTACTGAATCCTGGAAAATTACGTGGCTGGGAAGTACGCGATACATTGCCGGATGTGAAAATAGCCGGCATAAGTAATTAATCAATAATAAAAAATTTTTACGGCAAAGCATGCCACCGACCGTACATTTATTGTGCGGGTGGCACTGCTTTGCTCTTTTCAAAAAGTGACGAGGCTTGGGATTATGCAATTAAAAACACTAAGTGGTGCGTGTCTTGCTGCGCTGTTTTTCCCGCTTGTTCCAGCTGCACTGGCGGCGACACAGAGCAATATCAGCGATTGTCAGTACGGTGCGAGTGGTGTAAATAGCTTCACCGATATTTTCACCTGCGGTACCGTGAGCGGCAGTTTGCGCACGTTGTATTATTCAACGCACAACGCGTATTTTTCTAAAGGTTTTAATCAGGACACCCTGAGCTACGGTGGTGATATAAAATATGAAACCGCGCCGTTTTATGGTTTCCGTGCCGGTGTCAGCGGTATTTTCCTGCGCGGGATTGACCATCCGGATGAAGCTCATACCATCAGCGATATTGGTGATAATCAAACTAACGTTGGTGAGGCTTATTTAAGCTGGCAGCTGGATGATTTTAAAATTACTGCCGGTGATCAACGAATCAATATTCCTTTTGTCGGTGATTACGACTGGCGTATTACGCCTATTTTGTTCCGTGGTGTAGATGCGAATTACGGCGACAGCACCAATTATCTGCATGCCACCAAAGTCTGGCGTTATAAACCGTGGGGTGACGATCAATTCCTGAATACCACGGCCTATACCGATGTGGATGAACGCACTAACGGCATGTGGGCGTTGGGTGGTGGTCGCGGTACGCAGTGGGACGGCAAAAAACTCACCGGCCAGTTGTGGTATCAGGAGTATGCCGATTATACCCGCCTGGTGTATGGCGAGAGCCATTTACAATGGCAGGATGCGCTGTTCCAGCCGGATTTTGGCGTGCAATTTATTCGCGGCACCAGCCTGGGCAAAGCGCTGGCTGGTGAAGTGAACAGTACCTCTTACGGTGCCCAACTGGCGCTGACCCTGACTCCAGCCCTGAGCTGGAAGCTGGGCTATGACCACATCGCCGCCAGCGGCAATAGCTGGAACAACGGTTCGCTGGTGACGCCTTACGCGCACAACACTTCGTCGGGTCCTTACTTTGCGCAACCGTTCTTCACCAGTACTCAGGATCTGGGAAGCGGCAATGCATATATGACCAATCTGAATTACGTGATGAATGAAAACCTGTCTCTGGGGACGCAGTATTCGTTTATGGATCTGAAACCGTCACCGGCTTCGGCCAGCATTAATCAGTCGGAATATCTGGTGTATTTCACCTGGAGTTTCAGTGGCATGCTGAAAGGGTTGAGCCTGACCGATTTCGCTGGGGTGCAGACATCACCGCTATATGATTCGCATTTCTGGCAGAACCGTTTAAGCCTGCAATACGACTTTTAAATCGCCGGGAGGCTTCGCGGCCTCCCGTTTTGTTGATTTATCGCGCACTTAGACACGTGCCACACGGTTTCTGGCTCAATACTCACCCTTCCTGCCAGCCCGCGACACTCAACAACAAACTGCCCGCCATCGACGTCGTGTCATCACTTTCGGTATCGCTGTTTTTAGAGCTTTTTTAAAGAGCCAAAGCACATCCACTGAAATTTCCAGAAGCGATAAGGTCTACTTCTGGCATGAAGCGGACAGTCTGAAAGCTCGCTTAGAGCGAGAAGCGGAAGTTCGCAATTGTTCTCACAACTGGTTAAGGCATTGCTAACATCACGATGCATCAATTAACTGGGTTAAGGTCACACCTTTCAGGATACTGGAAAAAATTACCGAACAAGCAGATCCAACCAATCTGGGTTCTCAATTTTACGTGAATAGGGCAACATTGCACGATTAATCAACTCAAAGAATTCTGACTCCTCCATCCTTACGGCTTCGCTTGTGCCTGGTCCTTCCCATTCATCAAAGAGATGCCAGTAAAGCGATTTCAAGGTGTCAACCACTGCAGTGAAAATCTTTACGTCAGGTTCAAGCCAATGACACACCAGAAAATACATTTTCTGCTCTGCATCATGGATGGAAGCGCACTGGGAAAGTTGACTCATAAATAGCTTGATCCAGACCAATGCTGCTGTTTTTAGCGGTGGCAGGTTTATCTGCTGCTCTGCCATGTACCGTGACATATATAATTCAACCTCGGCCCATTCAGGTTGATTATCAAGCCCCAGTGAAGCGAGGATTAAAAGAGTCTCCGAATCATTTCCTTCGATAATTTGATCTTCAGCCCATGCAATGATCATGCAGTCCAGATCATTGTGAAGAAATTGATATTTTCCTGAAAATACAAGCAACCCGAGCAGCTCATTGAGCGTGTATACAGATGGCATCTAGTATTCCCTTTCCTGAGTTTTAACATGAACCCTGGCAGTGATAATTTCTGAGTCCATTATCAATTGAACGTTGGGTCTATGTAACTAAATGAAACTCCAATCAACCTTCATTTTATCTTACCTATTGATTTAAATACTATAAAGATTAGAAGCCTACCGATTTTGGCTACATAAGCAGAAGTGTGAAACGTCCGCTCCAGGCACAGAGCGGACAGTCTGAAGCCCGCTTAGAGCGAGAAGCGAACATGCTTCGCTGTCCGCTCCTCAGGATATTTATAGTGCTGGTCTCAGCAGCCCAGGGGCGATTTCACGATGTTATCCGCCGCCCAGAAGCCCGCCAGGCTCTACAGTCTATGGGATCCTGTTCTATGCCCGGTTTTATTTTCAATGCCTCAGGCCATTTTTTCCCATGATGTCGGTCTCTCATCCAGTTCAACTTCCAGCGTTTCAAGGAAGCGTGCCGTCATCATGTAATGCCCGATCAATAGCGTGATTTCGGCTATTTCCTCCTCGCTGCAATAACACCTGAGCGCATGAAACACTACGCCCGTCACTTTGACATGATTCACACATTCGTCGATAAAACGGACCACAGCCTGTGTTTTACCGTCCAGTTTCTGAATATCGCCATCTTCAATGGCGTCGATATCGCTTTCACGCCAGCCGCTCTGTCTGGCTATTTCGACGTGCTGCATACGCTCATACGCGCTGTGGCTAAGCGCGGCGACCCGTAAAATCACCAACTCTCTGTATTTGGCGCAAAGATGCCCCTGTCGGAATGAGGCGCCTAGCGTCAGATAGCCGTCCGTACACGCGCCGGTGCGCAATAAGGCGCGAGTGAGGTTGGCAGGGAAACGCTGATAGAGATCCTGTTGTTCAGGTGTGAGGGAATCGACTTCGGGTAAGGTAATACGTGCCATGATTGTGCCCCTTTTGGAGGGAAAGACTGGCGATGGCCAGTTTTTCGGCCTTTATTCTTGAAACGCTTGTTCCAGATACTGACTCAGCCTTTCTTCAAGCTGGCGTACGCTATCGATACCTACAGCAGAAAAGAGCTTTTCCTCTTGCTCAAGCAGTCGCTTCTGCGGAATCACCTCTTTGCCGAAACGAAGGATGGCCTGATTTTCCTCATCAAATTTCGGCCAGAGATCTTCGCCCCCATGCCGAATAAAGGCGGCATAGTAGTTCCCCATGGCCCCGGCACTGTGTTTGAGTTCATCGATATCGATCCCATCGAATGCTGGCCATTGCGACAGTCGCTCCGGGTCGTAATTACGCCACAAAAACGGCATATCGCCGGTGTGGACCGCCCGTAGCTCCCCATTCCATCCCGGGAGATCGTAGCTGAACTGGAAAAGCCAGGTCGGCACACCTAACCGGGTGAAGTGTCTGGCTATTTTTAACGATGAAAACTTAAAGAACTCAAAAGACATGATGTCGGAGAGAATATGTCCCGGCTCCCGATGTTCCGGATAGAGTTCTTTATACCCTTCGTACAGTTGCTGAGCGCCGTCACTGCCATAAATCGGCGTCAGGACGTCGAGAACATCCTGTACGCTGCCATGACGTAGGGTTTCGGTATGACCGCGGAAAAACTGCCATTCATCTTTGGCGAAACCAATCATTAACTCGTTGACCGTATCGGCAGCCGCGTGGCTGGAGAGATATTCAGCAGGGTGTTCCGGGATCCATTCGCCGTCAACCACGCCACCCAAAGGGCGCCAGGCGATATTTTTGTCCGGATGGAAAAAGCGCGTTAAAACATTCTGCACCGCCAGAAAGCGTTCGGGATCGATGTCGGCGAGCGCTTCAGGGGACGAGATATCCAGTAAGGAGAGATATTTCTCCGCCACCCGGACCGCCTGCGCCTGATTTTGGGTACACCAGACATTGAAAGGCGATAATGACTGGATAATGGCCCGACGGAAAAATTTCCGGGCTGGCGCATAAGTCAGCAGATGCGAGACGGCGGTCGCGCCGCAGGATTCGCCGCCGATAGTGACATTATCCGGATCTCCTCCGAACGCGGCGATATTCTCATGCACCCATTGCAAGGCGGCGAATTGATCTTTCAAACCCAGGTTGATGGCTTCGGGAAACGCATCGCTGATTAAACCAAAATGCACCCAGCCCAGCGCCCCTAAACGGTAATTGGGCCGGACGACAATGATATTTTCCTGCCGGGCAAGATTGGCGCCGTCTTCCAGATGAAACGATCCCGAACTGACCGCGTTGGCGCCGCCGTGATAATACACATAGACCGGCATTTTTTTTCTGCCCGCATTCTCCGGGACCCAGACATCAAGGTACAGGCAGTCCTCGCTGATATTTTCGTGATGGTAGGTTTTCCCCACGTAAGCGGGCCAGGCAGGGACGCCCGGCACGCCGGGGTCGATGCGCTTAACCTGCTCCATAACGGTGTGTGTGTTGTTCAGGTTCATCTGAAAGGACGCCGGTCCCGAAACCACCGCGTTTCTGATCCCCTCCCAGGGAGAAAGGGGCTGTGGGTTGCGAAACCGTAGCGAACCGACCGGGGGCCGGGCATAAGGGATACCACGGAAAATATCCAGCGCGTTTTCGCGCAGACCCTGAATCCGGCCCTGCCGGGTAGTGACGATGGGGGAACGAGTTTCTGTATGCATGGAGCACCTCTATTTTCAATGATGGCGATCTCTCGCCGGTGTCGGCTTGAGCGTGATGAAGAGAGTGAAGGGTTATTCATCGACTAATGCGATGGTTCTGCACCAACCGGCCGAGGCCCGATGGACTTTTATCGGCAGGCTGATGACCGTAAATCCGTTATCCGGTAATGAATCCAGCGCGGAGAGTTTTTCAATCTGGCAGTAGGGCGTTTCGTTTCCGGCATAGTGCCCTTCCCAGATCAGGGAGGAGTCGCCCGTTTGCTGATAACGCGCACGGGTATAAGCGAACGGCGCATCCCAACTCCAGGCGTCGGTGCCAACCAGACGTACACCTTTTTGCGTCAGATAAAGCGTGCCGCTTCGCCCCACGCCGCAGCCGCGTTCAAGGTAATCCTCATGGCCGTAGCGATCGCCCGCCGTCGTGTTGATCAAGACGATGTCTCCCGCAGAGAGGGTATGGCCGATGCGGGCGAATTCTTTATCCAGATCCGCCGGACCAATGACATAGCCGTCGGGGTAGTGGCGAAAATCGAGCTTCACCCCCGGACCGATACACCAGCTCAGGGGGATTTCATCAATGGTCAGAGATCGATCGCCATCCTTCATGTGGGAATGGTAGTGCCATGGCGCATCCATATGTGTGCCCGCGTGGGTGCTCATATTGACGAACTCCACCGCCCAGCCCTCTTTTTCCGGCAAGTCATCCGGACTGAGCCCCGGAAACATCGCGGCAAGCTGAAGCGCGCCTGCCGCATGGTTATGGTAATCAATGGCAGGTAAAAACGGCGGCGGATCGGAGGGGATGCCGTTTTGCAGAGTGACGGAAAGATCGATGATGCGCTGTTTCATTACTGCTCTCCATTTCTCACCAGAACAACCCAACAGGAGACGGAATGCGGTGACGCTATTGGATTATCCCTGGTTTAGTTCTATAGTTGCACTGCGCAGTGCAACTGCCAATGCATTGCACTGTGCAGTGCAATTGATAAAAAGTCAAATACAATGGTGAAAAAAAACACTATGGCAACACCGTCTGCTGAAAAAATTCTGGATTCGGCCGTGAACGTCCTGCTGACGCAGGGCTACGACGCGGCAAGCATGGATGACATCGCTGCGGGCGCCGGGGTATCCCGCCGCACCTTGTTCAATCAGTTTTCAACGAAGGAAGTGTTGTTCGAACAGGCTATTGAGTATTTCTGGTCACGTTTACCCGTTGTACAACTCTCTACCACGCAGGAAGCCATGGCCGATCCGCAAACGGGATTGATGCAAATTGGCCTGGCCATCGCGGATTTCTGGGCGGCGGATACCTCCATAAAACTCGCCCGGATGATTGTTCGCGAGAGCGAACGTTTTCCCTCTCTGGCCAAAAACTATCTGGAGTTAGGTAAAGTGCCCGCCCTGGGTTCGCTCATTCGTTACCTTGCCCAGCAGAACGCCGCCGGTCATCTGAAAATGGAAGATACGGATCTGGCAGCCCGCCAGTTCGTAGGAATGATTAATGAGCCTCTGGTGTGGTTTCGTGTGTTAGGGCTTAAGGATGAAGCGAATATCACTCAACGCGAGCGGGTGGTACAGGAAGCGGTCAGGACGTTTTTAAGCCGCTATGCTTAAGCCACACGATCTATCCACAGAGAGCGGACACGCAGCTATGCTCCCATTCCAGGTAGTGAGCCCCTGTTCGCTAAGCCGGTTCACTCCTTTCAAGCTAAGTTTGTTATGAGCCACCCCATTACTTTAATAGAAGCAGACATGTTCAATGTCTGCTCGTGGCACAGAGCGGCCATTCAGGTGCAGGAACTTTGAGCCAGGAGCAGAAGTGGGGCACGGTAGATTCTGGGCGATTCACAGATTGAATCCCGTCCTATCTTACGGCTATTCTCAAGGTATCTTTCATTACGAGCCATACCAATGAGTCCAACGCTTCCAGACGTTATCAGCTTTATCCGTGAGTATGCAGGATTGCGAAAACACCCTATCGATGAGAATTCGTACATTGAGAACGATCTCCATATTACTGGTGATGACGGTGTGGCGCTTTTACAGGAAGCAGAGAAGGTTTTTGGCGTCTGTTTTGAAACGGATGAGTATAATTTAAGGACTCTCTTTTCTATGAAAGATAATGAGTTTCTCTTTTCCTCGGAGGGCTTAGATCTTTTCGGGATTTCCCGTTTTTTTGCAAGGCTGCGAGGGATCCCGGATTCGACGGTCCGGGACCTGACAGTCGGCGAATTCCATCAGGCATTGGTGAAGCTTCGGTTACAACAAGCCAGCGAGAATAATCGCTGAATCATATTGTATCGTGCCAATGTAAAACGGCTTGCATGGCAGGTGACAACAGACCCGGCTTCATTAAGCATGCCATCACTCCAGATCTGCCGCACGATCGCTTTCCTCGTTATTGCCTCCGCGCAATTTGCACTGTCCGGCGAATAGCCGAATTTACGCAAAAATGTGCGAGAAAATGCCTCAGCACTGCCAAAGTCAACCATCGCGGCGAAAGATTTGACACTTCGTCCTGAGCGCAATTTGGCTGCCCTCAGAGCTAAGCCCCGCAGTATCCGCGGGACTTTTTCATTCCTACAGTGACGGATGAGAGCCTTTTACAGGGCTGACGGCTTCCAGCAGGGAAGCAATGTGAAGAATGGTTCGCTCATCGTGCCATTTACCCACAATTTGCACGTTGATGGGCAATCCTTCATGACTTTTACCGAACGGCAGCGCCACGCCAGGCAGGCCCGTCACGTTTAGCGGTACCGTGGCACCCTGCAGATAAGTGGCATCCACTTTCTGACCGTCGATGATAAATTTCTCCACGCCGTGTTTGTGAGCCGGAATGGGGAGAACATGCGTGATAAGCGCATCATACTGTGAAAAGTATTCCGCAAACCCGTCACGCAACCTTTCAGCAGCCTGCTCTGCATCAATAAATTCAGACATGGATGTATCAGGCAGTGACAGCATCGTTTTTGCCATCTTGTAAAGTTCATCAGCGCTTCGACCAGCCGTTGCCGCAGCAAATGCAGGCTTCATCTCCATAACGTGGATTCGGTTAAACACGTCCAGCGCAAAATCCCGCTCCAGCGCAGGAATACCGACGTGCTCTACGACCACGCCCGGTCCCTTCAGTGAATCCGCTGCTGACTTCACCACCGCTGCCACTTCCAGATCAACCGGACCAAAGCCAGGACCGGTCATCCAGCCAATGCGCAGCGGACGGGATGCCATCAGCGGCAGCCCATCAGAATAAGCTGGCGCATTGCTGGAGAAAGCGTCATGGCCGTCTGGTCCTGCAAGCTGAGAAAAAGCCAGGGCAATATCGCGCACTGAACGGGCCATAGGGCCTACGTGCCAGAACCGGCGAGGTGCGCGCGGCCAGATGCCCGTCATAGGCACGCTACCGTGCGTAGATTTCATGGAGGTTATGCCGGTCTGTGCAGCCGGTCCACGTACTGATATGGCCAGGTCAGTGCCCAGCCCCAGAGGGGACATGCCAGCGGCGATAGCGGCAGATTCGCCGCCACTTGAACCGCCGGGCGTACGGGTCAGATCCCAGGGGTTATTCGAGCGGCCGGACAGAAGATTATCGCTTTCAATCCAGTACGAAAACTCCGGCAGGTTGGTTTTTGCAAGCAGGATAGCGCCCGCCTTTTTAAGACGCGCCACGCTGGTTGCATCCTTATCCGGACGTCGACCTTTAAAAATGGGTGAGCCGCGCTGTGTCAGTACACCTGCGGTATCAATGGAATCCTTGACGGTAAAAGGGACTCCGTGAAGGGGACCAAGTTCTTTACCTTTCATGACGGCTGATTCTGCAGCCGCAGCCTGTTTCATGGCGTCCTCTGCAAGCGACACGACAGCGTTGATGTTCGGATTAGTGGCGGCAATACGGTCGATATGCGCCTGCATAACTTCGACAGGGGAAAGGTCGCGGTTACGTATCAGGTCCGCCAGGCGGGTGGCATCTGAATAAAAAATGTCTTTGCTCATGGTAAATCCTCTCAGTAAAAAAAAACTACCTAACAGTTGGTAGGTTGAGCGTAACCCCCTCACAACAAGACTGTCAATATCTACCTAACAAATGTTAGAATTACTGCATCACACTCTGCGAGGAATAAAACGATGAGCAAAACATCCCGGGATGAAATTCTTAACGCAGCCCGTCTGGCGGCCCAGGCTCATGGTTACACCGGTCTGAACATTCGCGGACTGGCGGATGAGGTAGGGATCAAGGCGGCCAGCATCTACTATCACTTTCCCAGCAAGGCCGAGCTCGGTGCGGCGGTGGCTCAGCGCTACTGGGAAGATACGGCGCGTGACCTTGAAATGCTCAGGGAATCAGCAGGCGACGCGTTAAGCAGTCTGAACCGCTACCCGCATATATTCCGCCGATCGCTGGAGAGTGGAAACCGGCTCTGCATGGGCAGTTTTATGTCTGCCGAATACGATGACCTGCCTGAGGCGGTGAAGGTGGAAGTTCAGAAGTTTGCCGACGTCAACATCGACTGGCTGGCAGGGCAACTGCTGGAGGCGGGTATCACAGAGTCAGAAGGCAGCAAAACCCGGGCAGGTGCGATTTTTTCCGCTATCGCTGGCGCTCAGTTGATGGCCAGAAGCCGGAACGATATTAAGCTCTTTGATGAACTCATCGAGGGATACAGGCTTGCGGGTCTGCTTCCTTCCGTCCGGGCCTGAATTTTTGAGTGATTTAAATAAACCTGCGCATTAACTCATGTCCGCTTTGGCACAAAGCGGACTGACACGCTGGCCGATATCCGCAAAGAGCGTTTCAAGTGACACGGCGCAGTCCTTTCCTGACGCGTAAATCCTTTGTATCTGCGGGCAGTCATTGTCAGGACATAGCGCTCAGCCAGGGCATTGCTTTCTAAGGGCAAAAACAGTCAATTTTTAATGTTACTCAGGAAAATTTTAAGACCATCAATGAAAGCCCGCACGCGAAGAGAGAGATGTCTACGGCTGGGATAAATAGCATGGATAGCAATTTCTTCACCTTGTGTTGCAGGCAGCAGTTGTATTAATCGGCCTTCCACAATATCCCTGTCAATCATGAAGGAGGGCAAATACCCGATACCCAATCCAGCTATGGCCGCTGTGCGTATTGCATCTCCGCTGTCAAACCTGACATGGTTACTGCCGTTCAGCGTTATTCGCCCATGCTCCTTATCCACTAAGTTCCATCCAGTAGAAGCCGTTCCCAAACCATAGACAAGACGGCGATGATCTTTAAGATCAGCAAGTGATTCCGGTTTACCCCTTTGTTTGAGATAGTCAGGTGATACAAACAATTGCGGCCGCGTTCTGTCGATAACCTGTGTTATATATTGATGACTCGTAGCGCCATCGCCTACCCGAATAGCAAGATCAAAGCCTTCCTCTATAAGATCGACAACCCGATCGCTGAAGCTGACTTCAATGCTAATACCCGGTGAGTTATCTATAAATGCCTGGATAAAAGGCAATATCACCATTTTTCCATATCCCTCTGACACGGTGAGTCTGAGGAGGCCTTTTGGCAATGGTGAATTCTGGCGGATACTGGCTTCGGCTTCTTCTAAGTCTTCCAGTAGCCTGCAGCAACGGTTAAAGAATTCATGCCCCTCTGTGGTGAGAGATAAGCGACGCGTTGTGCGCTGAAAAAGCCTTGTCTCGAGATAGGCTTCTAACCGCGCTAATGCTTTACCTGCAGCAGAGCGCGTTAACCCCATGGCCTTACCCCCGGCGACAAAACTTCCCGCCTCAGCAACGGCAACAAAGACCCGCAGTGCACCAATATCCAGAGCAGAGCCAACAAGCTTTGTCGAAGCGATTTTTCTACCCGTCATTGGGGAACCTTTTTCGTCAATAAATTGGTTAAAGTCTTATTGTAGAATTTCCATTAAATAAGGGCACAACAATGTTGGCGAAAAATGCGCAAAATGTTCTGGATGGATGGATCACGGCTGCTGGACCGGTAGTTCAGAAGCTCTATGGTCAGTCTGAAGATTGCTGGCCGAATGTGCGTAAACAATATATGCAGGGCCTGGAGAAAATCTTTCCTGCTGTCAGTGGCGTCTCCTGGAAAACACTCACACTAGGTAATATGTCGGCAATGGTCGGCGAGAGACATGAACATGCTGGAAGCAGTGTGGTGCTTTACATTCATGGCGGCGGCTATGTGCATGGTGGTGTGGAGGCGTATCGGGGGTTAACGGGCCGTATTGCCACAGCGTTAAACGCCACAGTCTATGTCCCGGACTACCGGCAGGCTCCTGATTTTCCTTTCCCGACGCCGATAGAGGATGTCTTTTCAGCTTATCGTGCGCTACTCGACAGGGGTATCAACCCTAAAAATCTGGTTCTCGTTGGTGATTCAGCGGGTGGTGCAATGGTTATTACAATGATGCGTAAGGCCCGTGACGCGGGTATTCCGCTCCCGGCTGCGGGAGTGGCTTTTTCACCCTGGGCAGATCTGACCCATAGCGGTCTGTCTGCTACCGTCCGTGATGGCATCGATCCCCTTTGTAGCATCGATTTTCTCACCAGATTAGCGAGGGAATTTCTTGCCGGTGAGCTGCCAACACATCCTGATGCTTCACCCGTTTATGCAGATGTGCAGGGGCTTTCCCCGACGCTTATACAGATCGGCGAGAATGAGGTCATGCTGAGTGGCGCGATGAAACTCGCTTCAAACTTAGGGGAAGCGCGTGTACGCACGACACTCGAAGTCTGGCCGGGTATGTTCCATGTCTGGCATTTGCTGGCCGGCACACTGCCCGAAGCCGACCAGGCTCTACGTAACGCGATGCGTTTCCTGAAGGATGTTTTATCTGAGAGTAATGAATCCGACGACGCTACGTCCATGCCATAAATTTGACGCGATCAAACATAATTAATGAAAAGCGCCCCAATTAAATTAAAGGGCGCTTTAATGATGGAAGATCCATGCTTTTCTTCGACAACGACCCCGGAATGATTGAAAGTGCCAATGTTCCTGAAGGCGCGAAAAGGGCTGGTCCCAATTCCCTGAGCTTGATGCTTCCGGGTCTGGGCTGTTTCTTATACGAAGGCGAGTTGTTCAGGGCCTGAGAATGTACCTATCTGAACTCCGGCCCTGTCCGGGAAATGCTGGTGAGTTAAGGGATAATGCGCGCGGCTCTGAACTGTCTGAACAGACTGAAGAACATCTCATCCGTAGCCTGCATGCGCCAGAACCCTGCGCGGCGCAGCTTGCTGCCATCGCCAAACATGTCGTAATCCCAACTGAAAACAAAGTCGGCAAACTCCCCGTCGTTCACCTGCAAAATGTCCGTCTCTACCAGACGGTTGCGCCGGGCCAGTTCGCGCCAGGCTGGCTGATAATCTTTGAACATCTGCTGAAATGAAAGTCTGACGGGCGGCGCGCATTCAAGCCCGAACCAGCGAGCAATGAGAGGCCAGAGTTCGCTCCACCTCCAGACATCACCGTTATTCACATTAAAAGCCTGATTTTCTGCGGATGATGAGGTGGCGGCCCACAGGGTGGCATCGGCGAGCAACTCGGCGTCCGTATAGTCAACAATACTGCGCCAGGTCTGTTCCGAACCCGGAAAACGGAGCGGTAGATTGAGTGACTTACAAAGCGAAGCGTACAGAGCGATGCTTAACGCAAGATTCATGGTATTGCCCGGCAAGGCGCTACCCACCACGCCCGGTCTGATGGCATTCCAGTGCCATGCTCGTCCTCGCTGATAATCGCTGAGCCAGGCGAGTTGTGCCGCGTTAAATTCCGCTCCCGCAACGCCGGGATCGCTTTCACGCGCAGGGGTTTTAAAAGGCCCAAGATGGGCGCCATAGACTTTATACCCTTGTATCAGGCTCACTGTTTTTAACGATGAAATCATCGCCGTGTGGCAGACCAGGTTACGCAGCATAGTGACGTTGGGCTCCACCATTTCCGTCCAGTTTTCCGCATTTATCCAGGCACTGTAAAAGAGATGAGTGACCTTGCTTAAGGGCTGCAGTGCCTGCGCAGTATGCTTTGCATCCAGCAAATCAGCGGTGACGAGTGGGATATTCTGCGGATGCGGTAATGCGTTGCGGCTCAGGCCAATCACTTCCCAGCCATGGTGCAGCAGCGTTTTAACGAGCTGGCTACCGACAATCCCTTTGGCACCGGCGACCAGCGCGACGTTGTTTGTGTGAGTCATATTCATGGTTTCTCCAGATAAAGTGACGGAGAGAGTGTGATATATTAATTTTTCCGCTCATATCCCCTGTAACTGATGACACTTATAAGTGAAATCATTAAATGAATAACAAGCTCAATGCGATCGCCACCTTTTTGCGTGTGGCCGAAGCTGGCTCATTTTCAGCCGCCGCACGCCAGATTGGCGTGAAGCAATCTGCCGTAAGCCAGCAAATTGCCGCACTGGAGGCAGAGCTTGGTGTGGTTTTGCTGCGCCGTACGACGCGTGCAATGGCGCTTACTGAGCAGGGAGAGAAGTACAGGCGTGAAATGAAGCCTTTGCTGGACGCGATGCGGGAAGCAGAAATCAACCTCAATCCTGCGGGCCAGCACTGGCAGGGCCGCGTCCATGTGCAGTTGCCGAGCGGTTTAGGTCGGCTTTTTCTTCCTCATCTTCTGGCCCTGCAAAAGGCGCACCCAGAGTTACATCTTGAGCTTTCATTTGATGATCGCATTGCCGATCTGGTCAGCGAAGGGGTTGACGTTGCGCTGCGGCTGGCGAGCGAGCCGCCAGAGTCACATGCCGTGCGCGTACTGGGCCGCATTGCGACGGCGCTTTACGCTGCCCCGGAATTTGAACACATCGATTCACTGGATGAGCTGGCTCAGAAGCCACATATCCGGTTTAGTGGTATCGCGCCTGATGCGCCGCTACGGTTAGTTTCAGGTGATGAAACAATAAATCTGATGGTGAATACCGTGTTTCGGGCCAATACCAGCGAAGGGCTGCTGCAGGCGATCCAGGCAGGCATCGGTGTCGGTGGTATGCAGCTCCCCCTTGCTGCTGAAGCGGTGCAGTCAGGCCTGCTGGTTCCCGTTCTGCCTGAATGGCGACTGCCAGACCGATTCCTCTACGCGGTTTTCCCGGATGCCCGTTTTATACCTCAACGGGTAAGAAGCGTTGTGGAAGTGATAAAGCAGTTACTGCCGCAGATAACAGGAATGTGCTGAGGGCCGATAAGCCTGGCCCTGTTGTATTCTGCACGCATAAATTTTCGGTACAAAGCGGCCAGCATTAAGGGCTGGCGTATGCGATATGCTGACAGGTGAGATCAGGCATTTTATTATGTCAAACTATCTGGTAAGTCTGTGGTCCTGGCCAGGCATAATGGTTTGGTACATGCTGGCATTTATTCAGTCATCCATTTGAGAAAACCATGAAAAAATCGATAGTTCCTGAAGAGTTTCAGCATTATTTCAATGACTGGCATTTTTCCCCCGTCATCGAAGCAGATGGCACAGTATATCTTTCAGGTGTTACCGCAGCACGCAAGGACAAACCGATAAGTAAGCATCCTGAAGAACAATTCCATGATGCGTTTTATAAGCTGGGTGTTTATTTGAAAGCGGCCGGTTTGGGCTATGAAAATATACTTGAGATGACCACTTTTCACGTTGATCTCAAAAAACATATAGACGTTTTTTCTAAAGTAAAAGATGAGTATATAAAGGCGCCATACCCGGCATGGTCCGCCATTGGCGTATCAGAATTCATTCCAGAAAATGCGCTTGTGGAAATGCGAATTGTGGCTAAAAGGTAATTTTCAGGCTTGTGACATGCTCCCCGTTGATTAGTACACGCCGATTAACGCATCGGATACAAGCAACTACGGCCTCTATGCGACGCTCACCACCGTTTGGGAAGCCAAAAGCGTGACGCAGGTGATACAAACGCCTGCCACGACGCCGCTTTTGGCAATGACATCGCGATGTTGTCTGGCTATTTTCCTTTCTTGCGAAACGCGTTCACATTCCCTTCTTGTTGGCGGGCTATTTTCCCTCTGGTGAAGCTTTTTTAACCAAAACGTGGAGAACAGCATGAGAGAATTAACGAAGACATTATTTGCCACTGCCTTTATGGTTTGCACTTTTTCCGTTAATGCTGCAACAGAGGGCGATATAAAACCGCCGCCTTTACAAAGGGATAGCCCGCCCATGCAGGGCCCTGCGCCACTCGTGTATGGTGTTGTCCAGCAAACCACCACCCCGGTCGAGGCGTTAAACAATGTGGTTAAAAATCTTCCGGCGCTGGAAAATGGGAAGCGTTATGAAGTCCGGCTGGAAGTGAGGGAACTGGCACCCGTGCCCACGCCGCCAGTTCCCCCGGCACCATAGTTAACGTTTGTTCAGCCCCTTGCGGGGCTTTTAAACAAACACTTATCAGATTGGCGTTACTCTTTTCGTCCCTTTAACAACCTTAAACGCCTGTCAAAAAAGTTGTTACCACGATAAAAATAGTGGAACAAAGAAAACCGCGAATAACGTGCCGCTGATAATGCCGCTTCCTGCAATGAACTGCCAACCCACTCTCCGGTAAACCCAGTTGGTAATGCCCTGGCCAGTAGCTCCATCGTTTTCATTGCCGGGAAAGTCCTTTGACACAACTTCAGGACGCTGCTGTGGCTGGTTTTGAACAGCATTTTCAAGCCACTTCATCTCTTTCGGGAAAACAGCCTGCATAAAGCGTTATTTACTGTTGGAGTTCTTCAGGTATTTAGCCGTGGTGCTGTGATTAGCACACCCAGGTGCAGGTAACATCCGCTGCTGGCTTAAAAGCGTCGGCCTGGTGGGGAGACATGTCCGCTCAGAGCAAGGGGCGGATATTCATACTGTCCGCCGATTATTCATGACTAAATGTGAATTACTACAAACAAGTCAGGACTGCTGTGGTGATGCGAATTTTGCAGCAATCATTTCAGATGTGGGCTGTATTCCCCCAAGACTCCACTGCTCCGGTTCATGCTCGTCAATCAGGATCCATACCGATCGCCGGAATTCAGGATCGCCTTTCCCCTCAATTTCAACAATAAGATCAGTCATTCGACGTAGCAGTTCTTTTTTTTGCTCCGAATTCATAATTCCTTTAATGGTTTGCACTTTTACGAAGGGCATTGTATTCTCCTTAAATAGCTGGGTATTAAAATCATACTCAGGTTAAGAGGCAAATGCATACATGTCAAAAGATAAATCATTACCATACCTGCTACCTGAGCTTTGCGGGCTTGCTGCGTCAGCAGAACTACTTGGAGATCAATGGGTTTTGTTGATTCTAAGGGAGGCATTTTATGGGGTCACCCGCTTTGAAACTATACGTGCTCATACAAAAATCACGAGGCAGACATTGGCAAACCGATTAAAAAAAATGACTGAACTCGATCTACTTTGCAAAATCCCCTATCAAGAAGAAGGGGTACGTGAACGGTATGAATATGTTCTCACAGCCAAAAGTCGCAGCCTTGCGCCAATTCTTTTCTCCATGATGGAGTGGGGTCATAAAAACATACTGCACGACTCACCGCATATCGCCTTAACGGATAAAGAAAGTGGAGAAGTGCTGTATAGCGCCTTTGTCACCGCAGGCGGTAAGATTGTTGATCCTAAAAATGTTCAGATAACAGCGCTTGATAGCTAATTTGGCCTGCTCCCCATAAAGTAACATATCACAATGTTATCAACGTCCCTCTTGATTAAGGATAGCGTTGCATTGAACTGTTGAACTCACAGCGAAGTACAAACGTCAGGACTTATCAACAATAACCCCGATTGACGATAGAAAAGCGCCGCCGCGCAGGTACACTTGACAGCAAACTTTGGCCTGAATAGGCTTACACAACGTCGCGAAAAACGATCATTTCTGTTTCTGGAGTGATCGCGCATACGTCGAGTCTGTGTCCTCACAGTTTGACCAGCGTCTTCGAAATCAACGGCTTTACTGCCATGAAATGGCGGGAGCACTTATCGTTACCCTTGCGTAGCGATACGATAAACGGAGCGCATCTATGTCAAACTCAAGTTCTAAACCCGCTTTATCTGTCAGTTCACTTCCGGGTTTTTCTCATCCTTTGCGCTCCGGCGACAGTCACAAGATGAAGGCAATCCGTTATCACGCTTTCGGCGGGCCTGACGAATTGAAAGTCGAGGAAATAGCGGTTCCACATCCTGGACCCGAAGAGATCCGCATTACGGTGCATTGTGCGGGTGTGAACCCCTCTGACTGGAAACGAAGAGAAGGCCAGTATCGGGCATTCGAAGATATTACGTTTCCGCTCACGGTCGGTGTGGAAGCCAGCGGCATTGTGGATGAGATTGGCGATGGCGTTTGTGACGTTGCCATTGGTAATGCGGTATTTGGCTTTGGCGATGGCACCGTCGCGGAGAAAGCCATTCTTACCCACTGGGCGGTCAAACCCGCTGCCGTCTCTTTTGAAGTGGCAGCCGGCTTGCCTGTTATTGTTGATACTGCCACCCGGGCACTGGATGAAGTGAACATCGAAGCCGGGCAGACTCTGCTGGTTAGCGGGGCGGCAGGGGGCGTAGGCACAGCGATAGTTCAGCTGGCACGTCTGCGCGGCATTAACGTTATTGGCACCGCAAGTTCTCCTAACCATGTTTATCTCGCTTCATTAGGCGCAGTGCCTACGACTTACGCTCCTGGCTTGAAGGCACGAATAGCTCAGTTAGCCCCCATGGGCGTCGATGCCGCTATTGACGTTGCGGGAGCCGGGGTTATCGCTGAGTTGATTGCCATCGTGGGAAACCCTGCTCATGTGCTTTCCGTCGCGGATTTTTCAGCAGAACAATATGGCGCGAAATTTTCCCATGGGCCGCCAGAGCAACCGGAAATTGCCTTTGCAGAAGTTGCCCATCTCTGCGCGCATGGCCTTTTTCAGCTTCCTGTTCAGGGCGTATACCCTCTGGAGCAGACGGCAGAAGCACATCGGGTGAGCGCAGAAGGGCACGTCACCGGCAAACTGATCATCAAGGTTCGCTGAGAATGCAACGCGCGCGCTCACCGAAACCTCTGCGAACTTATTGCGACGCTTCTGCAAGTAATGCCGCCTGCACAGCAGGACGCGCATTGATCTTTCTCTTATACGCTAACAGGGCGGGCCAGCGATTCAGTTCGAAGGAGAAGAATTTACACCAGCCCAGCACGGTGAAAAGGTAGGCATCAGCGACGCTGAACGACGAACCGGTCAGATAGGGTTTATCGTTGAGTGTATCTTCAAGGAAATCGAAGCGCCGGAAGAGCTTCTCACGAAAAACCGTTCTGACCTCTTCCGGCAGCGTGGTGTTGAATAGCGGTGCTGAGCCTGCGTGTATTTCACTGGTGATAAAGTTCAGCCACTCCTGCAGACGCACCCGCGCCCAGCTGTCCGCTCGCGGCGCCAGCCCGCTTTCCGGTTTCATGTCGGCGAGGTACTGCACAATGGCCGGGCCTTCGGTGAGTATCTGCCCGTTATCCAGTTCCAGTGCAGCGACATAGCCTTTAGGGTTAATGGTCCGGAAATCGCGTCCGTCCGCAGTGAGTTTGCTCCTGTTGTCCACTTTGACCAGCTCAAACGCCAGCCCGAGTTCACGCAGCACAATGTGTGGTGAAAGTGAACAGGTGTTCGGGGCGTAATACAATTTCATGCTCTCTCTCCGGTAAATTGAAAAGCTGTCGCGTAACATTCAGCGCGATCCTCAATACACTGTGATTAAAGCGTCTCGCGCTGTAAAATTAATGTTTCATAAATTAGCTATTAGCTGAGCTACTGATACTTATGATGAATCTTTTGCACTGGCGCTTACTGGTCGCAGTGGCAGATGCCAGCAATATCTCGCGTGCCGCTGAGGAGGTTGGAATGACTCAGTCCGGTGCCAGCCAGGCTATCGCCCAGTTAGAAGCTTCACTTGGATTCGCGGTATTTACGCGTGAGCGTCGGCATATCGGTGTCACTGCGCTGGGTGAGCAGGTTGTCGGGCATGCAAGGAGCATGCTGGCGCGGCTTAACGCGATCCGCGTATTGGCGGATGAGAGCCGGGGTTTACAGGGCGGCCGCATTCGCCTTGCCAGCTTTCCTTCCGTGACATCGACATTGTTGCCTGGACTGCTGCGCGACTTTAAGCGCCTGCACCCGGGCATGGAAGTGGTGGTGCTGGAAGGTACGGACGAGGAAGTCGAGGAGTGGCTTGCCGCAGACACCGTTGAGCTGGGCGTGGTAATGAACCCGTTACCAGGACGAGCCGACGTCATATTAGGGCAGGATGTATGGGTAGCAGTAATGCCAGCCAGTCATCCGCTGGGACGTCATGCCGGTACGAGCGGCATAACGCTGGAAAAACTGGCAGACCAACCCTTTGTTCTCGCCACAGGCGGATGTGTCGTCAATGGAAAAAGTCTGATGGAACAGGCAGGTTTGCAGCTCTCTGACGTACGCGTGAAAGTGCGCGACTGGAGCAGCGCCTGCCTGCTGGTGCGGGAAGGGATGGGTGTCGCGCTGGTCCCTGAATCTGCCCTGCCGGTTGAATTACGCGGCTTGTGCGTGGTGCCGGTGACACCTACTGTTCAGCGCGAGTTTGGTCTGGTTTGTTCGCCATCAGGAAAATCTTCTGCCGCGACGCAGGCATTACTGAAAGGGCTGCGCAGAGGGGGATGATCGGCGGCAAGGTTAATGCGTAATGTGATTTATGCACGTGCAGGCGTGCCAGCAGGCGACCTTATGGCGCTAATAATGCTGCCAAACGTTTCACTGCAGCTTGTGCTTCTTCCGCGCTGGTAAAACTGGTAAATCCCATCAATAGCCCGTTCTGCTGCCGGGTGCCGGCATCCCAGTCACTGAGCGCCCTGACACCAAGCCCTGCGGCCTGAGCCGCTGTCGCCAGCGTTTTATCGCACTGATGTTCGTTCAGCCAGGCCAGAATCTGGATTCCCCCGGCCTGCGGCTGGATGCGCAGAGAGGAGCCGATAATGCTTTCAAGTGCCTCCACAAGATAACCGCGTCTGACGGCGTACAACTGGCGCATTTTGCGCAAATGGCGGACAAAATGCCCCTGTTGCATGAACGCCGCCACCATCGCTTGCGGCAGAATTGATCCCGGTCCAGGCCAGTGATTAACCGCCTCGTGAAAGGTCTGTTGCAAAGCGGGGGGCACCACCAGGTAGGCCAGACGCAAGCCGGGAAACAGGACCTTACTGAAGGTTCCGGTATAAAGCACACGCTGCTCATGATCGAGACTTTTCAGGGCCGGTAGCGGATGCCCGTGGTAACGGAATTCACTGTCGTAGTCATCCTCAATGATCCAGGCATCTTTTTGGTTCGCCCACGCCAGCAACGCCAGACGTCGGGGGAGAGACAGTGCGACGCCAGTGGGGCTTTGGTGTGAAGGTGTGACGACCGCAAACCGTGCATTGGGTGCCATCTGCTGCCCGGCAGCGACCTGTAGCCCCTCTTCATCCACCGGAACGGGGGTCAGCGTCATGCCCATTTGTTGCAGAGCGTATCGACCAGGAAAATAACCGGGATTTTCATACCAACCGCTGTCGCCTGTCCGTAAAACGGTACGACACAGCAGTTCCAGCGCTCCCTGATAGCCAGTGGTAATAAAGACCTGTTCCGGCGCGCAGGCGATCCCACGGGAAATGCCCAGATAGGTAGCGATGGCTTCCCGTAGCGGTGCGTATCCGGCAGGATCGGGATAATTCATCATCGTAGCCTCAATCATCCGCAGCGTTTGCCCCGACAGGCGAGACCATATTTTACGCGGGAATGCATCAAGCGCCGGTACACCTGGCTGAAACGGTAAAATATCCCCCGTCTGGCGCACCTGATAAGGCTGCTCACCTGAGGTTCTGTGCTGCGGCGGCGGGTTTCCGGCGTTCGGCAGCCTCGCCAGTTGGGGCGAGACCCGGGTACCCGCCGCGCCTTTCGTCACCAGGTAGCCCTCGCTAACCAGCATCTGATAAGCCATTTCCACCGTTCCCCGCGCGACGTGAAGCTCGCTGGCGAGATTGCGTATTGATGGAACACGCTCCCCCGGGCTCAGCCGGCCGGTCGTGATCGCGTCGCGATAGCGCTGATAAAGCTGCAAATAGAGTGGTGTGTCAGGCTGCCAGCTGGATTTCAGCATCTGTGCTTTCACGTCATTTGTCCTGGTAATTTAGATAATTCTTGTCACTGTAGCATGGGTCATGTCGGCGATATATTGCAGCCATCAGACAGGGGGAACGAATGGCGACATTTGAACTATACAAGGTTGAAAGCGAACTGGCGCTCCATGCCGCGTACACATTAATGCGCGAGTTGCGACCGCACCTGACCGATGCCGCGAGCTTTATCGCGCGCGTCCATCGTCAGGCTGAACAAGGGTATTGCTTGCAAGGCGTCTGGCAGGATCAACAGCTCCTGGCCCTGGCGGGCTATCGGGTTGCGGAAAATCTGCTGTACGGGCGCTTTCTGTACGTTGATGACCTTGTGACTGCACCCTGTGCCCGCAGCCACGGACTGGGGGCGAAATTAATCGATGCCCTGCGCGCAGAGGCGCGCGATCAGAATTGTACTCACCTGGTGCTGGATACCGCTTTAGGCAATGCGCTGGGACAACGTTTTTACTATCGACAGGGATTGCTGGCGGCAGGCATGCACTTTCGTCAGACCCTGGCATGACGTTTTTTAATAACCGGAGATAACCTGATGAGCACCCCACAACGTTTACCCTATTTCACCCTTTCCCCGGAGGCCTATAACGGGTTTGCTGCGACCAAAAAAGCGCTGAGTAAAAGCAGTCTCGGGAAAGCGCTGATAGAGTTGGTCTGGCTGCGGATCTCGCAGATTAACGGCTGCGCATTTTGTCTTGAAATGCACGCCAAAGCCCTGCGCGCCGACGGTGAAAGCGCTGCACGACTGGATAGCCTGGCGGGATGGCGCGTCAGCGAATTATTCAGCGAACGTGAGCGTGTCGCCCTTGCGTGGGCGGAGTCTCTGACGCACGTAGATAAAACGCATGCGCCTGATGATGATTATATTCCTCTGCAGGCGCATTTCAGCGAAGCTGAAATTTCCGACCTGACCTTTGCGATCGCGCTGATGAGCGCCTTTAACCGTCTGGCGATCGGCATGCGTCAGTAATCATGACGTCCGGCTCAGGGATGCGCCGGAACGGTGAATATTCAGCATATTGCTTATGCCCCGCGCCTGTTCGCAGGAATTCAGGCTGCTCCCCCGGAGGCGAGTATGGCCAGCTCCGACACGCCTTCACTCATTATGTCGCTGTCCTGCAGAAGATGTTGAATATTCACCCAGCGGGCTTCACTTACGTCATCGGCTGCAACTGGCTCGCCACTCACGTACCGGCATTGTATTGCAACCATAACGTAGTGCGTGCTCACATCGCCGTTATCATCTTTAGCAATCGCGTCCACCACCGTGAGTATCCGCTCCGGGTCTGCCACGATACCCGTTTCTTCATAAAGCTCACGTTGAGCGGCGGCGAGTGATGTTTCGCCGATCTCCGTTTTCCCACCGGGAAAGCCCCACATACCGGCGTCCGGCGGGTTATTCCGTTTTACCAGCAGAACGTGTTTTTCACGCACCACCACAGCCAGGACAGCGGCAATGGGTCTGGCCGACGGTATCGGATACATGTGGTACTCCTTTGCAAGAAATATCGGCGGTGGAGATGTCCCAACCGCATGAAGATCGCTGTTAATAACCCCTGTATCCACTTTTCGCCAATTTTTCAAAATATAAACACCTGTACGTTAATTATTAACGACACAGCGTCTCATATTTTATCTGTCATAACGGAGAACTTATCTTCCCCGGGCTTTTTCACCCGTTAGCGTTAATACCGTACTGGTTATAATGGCGACGGCCTTACCATCTTCGCGAGATATTTCACATCGGTAATGACTGATCGTTTTGCCATGATGCTCAGCATGTGCGGTAGCTAATAAACGCGAACGCCAGACAGGACGCAGAAAAGTGGCATTAAGGTCTATCGTTGTAAAACTTTCATTCTTCTGCATTAAAGTGGAGTGCGCGGTTCCTATTGCAGCGTCTGCCAGTTCGCATAATAAGCCGCCATGGACAGTGCCCTGCTGATTTCCATGACGTGCCGAATCGGCATCAAGCATCAGCGTCGCCTTTGCTTCGCCAATATCCACAATGCTGAAACCCAGCAGCCCTGAGATGGCTGTGGGATAATTCATATATGTTGTCATCGTATCGTCCAGTGTGCCTTGCAACTGGCGCTGTAAAAATTCGAGGACGGGTATATAAACGGACTTTTCTTTCATCATCATCTTCTAAATAAATGCCGTCACGACGGAAATAGAGCGGGGCAGCGCGATTATCTGCCCCCAATCAGAAATGTCTCTGCGATATAAAAGTTGCAGGTGAGACTTTTCCGGCAGGCCTTTCTCACTTTCGCACTGCGACTATCATTTCCAGCTCAACAGGCGCGCCGCGCGGTAATTCAGCTACGCCTACCGAAGTGCGGGCATGCGTGCCCCTTGCTCCAAGCCTCGCGACGAGCCGATCGGATGCTCCGTTCATTACCTGACTTTGCTGGATAAAACCGGGGGCAGAAGCAATATACCCTACGACTTTAATCATCTGGATAATATTAGCCTCGCCGCCTACGGCCTCACTCACTGCCGCAATACAGAGGTCTGCACAAAAAGCAGCGGCCTGTTGGGCGGCGGGAAGATCAATGTCCTGTCCCACTTTTCCTGAATAAAGTAGCGTTTCACCTTTGCGCGGGAGTTGCCCGCTCACATAAGCCAGCCCGTCATGGATGATGACGGGAACATAATTTCCACCCGGCTGATTTGTTATATGCTCAGTCATAATATCACCTGTATTTTACCGTTCCTGCATTCGGGATAACGTATTCACACATGGGTCAGAATACACGGCTGACAACCACCTGTGAGCGGGGATTATTTTTATATTCCAGACTGGGATGTTTCTGACTCAGGAAATATTCAGTCAGGTATCACCAGCGCACCACAATCACTGTCGGTAATGAAGGTAGCCAGTAATTCGGCAGGTTCCGTTTTACTGACGTTTTCGGCAAAAAGGTGTAATGCGCCAGGCGGCTCGAACCAGGTTTGCCCTGTTGTATAAGTTTCAGCCGCACCTCCTTCCATTTGCGAGCGCAACGTGCCTTTCAGGACAAACGCCAAAACCGAACCCGGATGACGATGCCGCGGTGTATAAGCGTCTGGCGGAAAGTCAACCACCGCTACGGTGATGGATTTGCCGGGAATGTCCTGCAAAGTTTCACAGGAAACGGGCCTGATACTCGTTTCAGGGCGCGCGGTATCCATGGCACCGGACATACCGGACATCTGTAAACCCGTCAAAGCGTGTTGGTCATTATGATGCATGGCCGGCGCTGAAGCGCCCGAATGATATACAAATGCAATATCACCCGCGAAAAGCAATGCCGCACCTGCAGCGGCGATGATGATAAGCCGCCTGAAAGGGCTGAAATGCAAAAGTGTCTTTCTCTGCGAGAAGGATGAATCAGGCTGTGTAAACACGGGAACCTCATGACGAAATGCCGTAACTAGCGTTACAGACGGAAATCACAGAGTGTTGATCGCCTTCAACCGGGCGCCATCAATTTGTCCGGCGGTGTTAAGGCTGCAATATATCGCCATAATGACCCACCCCATAGGGTCAAGAATTAACAGAAATACCAGGACATTTGCCTTTGATGAACGCAGTTAACATCAACCCGCAGCATGACATGCCCCTTTTGCAATAGCGCTTGACAGGGTTTCAGTAATCAGTAATCTCTCTTTTATGGGAATAATATCTCAAATAAGAGAAAAGACATGAACAACCAGGATTACCGAGCAAGGTTAGCCGCCCGTCTGGCTGCGCTGCGCTTACAACACAATTGGTCACTTGACGAGCTTTCCACTGCGTCGGGCATCAGCCGGGCATCCTTATCACGGATTGAACGGGGTGAAGTCAGCCCGACAGCGGAGGTTCTCAACCAACTCTGTATTGTATACGGAATGACGATGTCCCGGCTGATAAGCGAGATTGAACAGGCAGCAGATAATCTGTTCAGAGCAGAGCAGCAACCTCTGTGGCAGGATGAACTCAATGGATTTGAGCGACGCATGTTATTACCGCCTTCCAGTCAGTTCAAATGCGAGATGATCGAGGGAAAATTGCGCCCTGGCGCTTTCATTGAATATTCAAGCCCTCCCGTTCAGGGGCTTGAGCAATATCTATGGTTATATGCAGGTGAATTAACTATTACGATGAACACTGAAAAATGGAGTTTGAAAGAAGGCGACAGTTTGCGTTTCCATTTATCAGGTTATTCATCATTCAGCGCTCATCAGAGCCTCGGTGCACATTATATTTTGGTGGTATGTAAATCATGATTGAATATGAACTTCTCAGTGCTATACAGGCGCATCAATTTTTACCAGAATTAGGTGACGTATTGCAGTCTTGTGTAAGAGATGGAGCCAGTGTCGGTTTTACCGATCCCGATGATCGGCAGGCTATTGACCGTTTCTGGAAAGATAAAATTTATAGTCTTGCCAGCCACGATTGCGAGTTATTAGTCGCCCGCGATAAGGGTTTTTTAGCTGCAACCGTCATCATTAACTATTGCGGCATTCCTAACGGTCGCCATCGTGCTGAAATATCCAAACTCCTCGTTCATCCGCAGGCTCGTCGTCAGGGGATTGCCAGAGAATTAATGAATCGGGCAGAAGATATGGCCTGGAAAAAAGGCATCTCTTTACTCGTACTTGATACACGAACCGGAGATGTGGCCAGCGATTTATATCTTTCCCTTGGGTGGCAGATAGCCGGGGTAATACCTTGTTATGCGAGGTCGATAGAAAACACCTTACACGGCACAACGTTTATGTACAAAATTAATTCGTCCGCTGGCTGATGATATTAACTGGCACCTTTCGCGTTAATACTGATCGTCATGCGAAAAAAATTACCGGTGCACAGAAATAAACTGAAAAAATAACCGTGTCGTACATTCACCTCAAGTGTGAAGCGAGCAGCCTGTCGGAAGCGTTATATCGCCAATAGTGTGATCTTTTGCCAGTTATAATATGGGGAGCGTTATCTCCCCTGCACTGAATATACTGGCAGGGCGGTGTGAAGAGAGTCACTGGAGAATATCTCGTGAAACAGTTCAACAAGAATGCAAATGCTTACGATAAAATCAGAAGCAAGATTACCTATCCACCGGCTCTGTATCGTTATCTTGCCGAACGGGCTCCCGCGACCAGTGCCGCACTGGATATTGGCTGTGGTAACGGGGTCTCCAGCATTCGCCTTAAAGACTATTTCAGTTATGTGGAAGGATGCGATTTAGGGGAGGCGTTAATTGAACGGGCGCGGGTTAACTATCCGGAACTGAGCTTCACCGTTTCCCCGGCAGAAACGTTTTCTCCCGGACGGGCCTTTGATCTGATTACCAGCGCCACCTCTTTTTACTGGATGGATCGTAAAGCGGTGTTGGCCAACCTGAAAAACTGGTTGCGCCCGGAGGGGCTTTTTTGCGCTTACCGATATGATGTCCCGATAATCTATGGCCCGTTACGGGACTACATTGAAAAAGAACTGGTAACACACTGGGCTGCCCATCGCGATCCCCGTTTAATACAATACGATGACACGCTTGAGCTGATGCGTGATTGCCCACATTTGCAGGATGCAAGACGTGAAGCCTTTGCAAATATCCTGTTTCTGAGCGCAGAAGAAGTGGCGCTGTTTTTCCTCTCAACAAGCTATGTCAGCCGTTTTATTGAACTGGAAGGTGGCGAAACTTACCGCAACAATTTTGTGGAAAAAGTTATGTCCATCGGTGGCTCTGAACCCATAGCCGTGAATTTTGATATTCATGCATTCAGCGCCACTTATCTTCCGGCAAACTAACTTATCGCCTGGCCGCCAGTGCGGCCTTTTTGTTTATCGCCACAGCAAGCGTGCACGATCGATAATCGAAGATATCCCATTGCGAATCGCTGTAAATATCCCGTTATTTTTGTTAATACTATTCCCTCCCACATTTTCGTGTATGGATAAATTATGAAGTTATTTTCTACCGAGCGAACTGATGTCTACTTGCTTGCAACCGATCTTGCAGAAAGTTTTCAGCGTTATCTGCTTAATAACAGGTCCCATTTAGCGCCGTTCGAACCATTACGTGATGAAGGCTATTTTACACTCGAAAATATATCGCAAAGAATAATAAACTCACTAAACGATTACGAGAATAGAAAGTGTCTGAACCTTGTAGTGACGTTAAAAAATGAAGATCGCATTATCGCCAGTATTAACTTCACTAATTTCATCTTTGGTGTTTTTCAGGCATGCTACTTAGGTTTTTCACTGGATCATGATTGTCAGGGTAAAGGCTTAATGCATGAATCCCTTGAGAAGTCTCTTCGTTATGTGCGTGAAAACTATGGCATGCACAGGATAATGGCCAATCATCTCCCGGATAACGAACGCAGTAGCAATACATTAAGACGTTTGGGGTTTGTAAAAGAGGGATATGCCGAATCCTATTTGAAAATAAACGGTGTCTGGCAGGATCATGTCCTGAACTCATTTGTATTTCCAGAGTGATTCCCCCAACAATATACACTCATGTCGCTTACCAAAATGACCTGTTGGCGATCACGTTAAATAACTGTTCTTCGGAACTAACCGGTCTTCGCGTTATATTTTTAGCATAAAGAGAGGAAAGCTCATGATTGTAAGAACCTGGCACGGCTGTGTTCCACTTAAACATGCAGAAGGTTTCGCGAAACACCTTGAGAAAACCGGAGTCGAGCACGCAAGGAGCATAGAGGGTAATCGAGGCGCGTTCGTGCGCATGGAAGTGCAGGGAGAGTGGGCGCATTTCTTTCTGGCCACTTACTGGCAGGATCTGCAGTCGGTGCGGGAGTTTGCCGGAGAAAACTATCATGTGGCGGTAACTTATCCGGATGATGAAGAATTTGAGCTGCTTTCCGACCCTTACGTTTTCCAGCATGACGTGGAAGCCATTTCACCGCTTTAACCTTGTTTGCAGGCCACCGGTCAGTTACCCATTTGCTATAAAATCCGAATGGCTCCGCATCCGAAGACACAGCGTATCCGGCAGCGCGACTTATTTTTATCGCCTGTCTGCCGGTAAGTCAGGAAAGGGCAAGCACCGTGTTGAAACCGGTCGGCCTGGAGAGGTCGCAAGATTCTACGTGGCGACGCTTAAGTCTCCATCACTGAAAGGAGACGACAACATTACCTGCCATGTTCATAAGGATAACCCGATGACAGATATCACTATCAAACCGGCACAGAGCGAGCATCTGGCGGCATTAAGGGCGATTGAACTCGCCTCGTTTGAAACATTGCGTGTCACCGGCGCGGTGACAGGTGAGCCGGTTGCGGGCAGCCTGGATGATTTCAGCAGGTTGAGCAAGGAAGGAATTCTCTTCGCGGCATTCGCAGCAGAGGAGATCCCGGTTGGTTTCGCCGGGGCTTATATTACGGCGAACTGGCTGCATATCGCCGAAGCAGATGTGCATCCAGACTGGCAGCGGCAGGGAATTGGTCGGCGGCTGATAAATGCGCTTCTGGCTGAAGGTAAGGCTCGCGGTTTAACCGGCGCCTCGTTGACGACCGATCGTTATGCTCCCTTTAACGCCCCTTTTTATGCCTCTTTGGGGTTCGAAATTGTGCAAGAAGAGGCCCTCTCGCCACGGCTAAAAGACTTACTGGCAGCAGAAACGATCTCCGGGCTGGCACCGCTGCGCCGGGTTGCTATGCAATTGGTGTATTGAGTCACCTTTTCTATACCCGATTGCGCTTTCTTCCTGCTCTCAGCGTATCTCTCGATGGCTTTCATTAGCGCGGCGGATGTCCGGTCATTTTTGTCGCGCTCCTGACGGGAATGAGCAAAGGCAATATGCAAAGTACCAGCAGTGCAACAACGGTTAATGTCTGTTTCACCCCAATCGCATCGCCCGCCAGGCCATAGATAAGCGGCATAAGCGCGCCACATCCCAACGATGCGGTATAGAAAATAGCAAATGCGCGGGTTTGCTGATGCGGTCTGGCGAGTTCGGCTACGCTGCCATACAGAATGGACGACGTTCCGTTCAGCGCGATACCCAGCGGAACCAACAGCAGCCAGCTTACCTGTAAAGGGGCAACCGTCATTCCCAGTACAATGGCCGACGTAATGATCTCACTGGCTGCGACGGTTTTAATTACGCCGAGTTTTGTTGCCAGCACCCCGCAAACCAGTTTGCCAAATGCCCCGCCAATAAAAATTAAGGTCAGCGCAAAGCCAATTTGCGTTGCAGACGCTCCCCTTGCGGCCATTAAAAAGGGAAGGAATGTCAGCGTGCCGGTACGCGTGGCGTTGTCGATACTGCCAATCACGCACAGCGCAGTGAAAGCACGTTTACGAAGCGGTTCGGGGAGTTTTACGCAGGAGGAGGCCTGTTGCTTCTGCTGCGTCGCCTCTTTGCCCGCCAGCGTAGCCACCTGGGGCGTTTTTTTGCCATCCGCAGGCAGTAACACATAGAGACCGAGAGTAACGAGGAAACCCAAAAGCGCAATCAACTGCAGTGCGGTTCCCCACGTGATAACCAACAGGCAGGCAGAAAGCGCACTGGGGATGATCCCTTTACCCACATCGCCGAAAAAGTTGTAGGTGCTGAGTGCGATACGGGCGCGCTGAGGGGGATAAAACCGCGTAATAAAGCTGGAGGAGAGCGGATGCTGAACGCTGGCGCCAAGGCCGCCGATCACAATCAATATCATGAGCTGTATCAGCGTTTCTGACGTTCCATACAGCAGCAGCGCGACGGTTAAAAGCAGCGTGCCGCCGATTAACACTTTCCGCTCGCCGTATTTTCTGCCCAGTTCTCCCGATGGGATCTGAAACGCCGACATCGCACCAGAAAACAGCATCTTCAGTAAACCGATCTGCGCCATTGAAAGCCCAAATTGCTGCTGCCAGAGGGCAAAAAGCACATAGTGCATATCCGTCGCACCATCATGGAAAAGGTGAGCAAGGCCGGTTGCACCCAGCACTTTGCGGCTCTGCGGTTTCTCGACGGTCGGCGAATTTTCTTTCTCAATGGAACCTGAATCCACGCTCATTCTTCCTCCTGCGCTATTAATGGCTATATTCACACTAAACCGGGCAGGGAAAACAGCGTGTTGTTATGTTTGTTTTGCATAAGCAATCCCGGTTTTTAACGGGCGATTTTATTTGCTGATAGCTATTCAGCCGCTAATTTCATTCTATTTATTGTGGAATGACGCAGAGGGAAAAACCGGCGGAATCTGTGCACGTTTTAATTCTACCCGGTGGCAGGAAGAGATCTGGGCCAGATATGAAGCGGATTTATCCCTCAGTTCGGTGACAGTTGGGTCAGCATCAGAATAAAGGGAATGGTCACCGCCGCCAGCACCGTTTGCACGGAGATAATCCCGGCAGAAAGCCGATGATCGCCGCCGAGAAGTTTGGTCATGATATAGGCGGAAGGCGTACAGGGCAGGGCATTAAACAGGACGACGGTGGCCAGTACCGGCCCGGAAATACCCAATTCAACGCCAATAAACAGCGTGATAAGCGGTACCAGTAATAATTTCACAAACGACGACTGTAATACCGGCCCGTGCGCCGAGCGCGCGGCTTTAAGATCGAGCCCTGCGCCAACCGCCAGCAAGCCCAGCGGCAGCGATGCGCCGCCGAGAATATGCAGAATATTGCCGATCATATCCGGAAGTTTGAGCGTACTGACATTAAACGCCAGCCCCGCGACCACTGAGATAATCACCGGGTTACGTACCAGTGCTCTGACTATCTGCCATACGCCAGGCCTTTTGCCCTGCCCGTAATGCATCAGGATGATGATAGACGCGACATTCAGCAGGGGAATTGCCACCGCGATACTGATAGACGTGACCGTCAACCCGGTAGTGCCGTAAGTGGCCGCCGCCGCCGCAACGCCAATATAGGTGTTAGGGCGCAGCGCGCCCTGAATAACGGAAGAAAAGACGGTTCCCGGCTGGCTTCGCCATATTCGCCACAACCAGAGTGACACTGCGCCAATCGCCACGGCGCCCAGAATCGACCATGCTATTGGCCTGACCGGAAAATCATTCAGGCTCGCCGTCGCCACCTGAGAAAACATCAGCGCCGGAAACAGCCAGAAATAGTTGAGCTTTTCGCAGGGCAACCAGAACTGATGATCAAGCAGGTTTTTGGCCCGCAGTACAAATCCCATAACAATCAGGAACATCACCGGTGCAAGCGAAGACAGCGTCGTCATCATTTCTCAAATGTATCCTTTCGTCAGTACCAGCAGACCGTAAATGGCAATAAAACCTGTCAGCAGACATTTATAAAGCGGCGCGCTTGCCCGGCGGAAGAGTAAATTCCCCACCGCCCGGTAGATAAATAAGGCCACGGGAGCGGCGATAAGACCTTCAATACTTAATGCTGTGGAGCGAAGCAGCGCCAGAGTTGCGAGCAAGTGAGTGTGTATTTTTTATGACAGTTTTTTGGCCTGCTTTTAAATGATAATTTTTGCCTTTATATATCTTTTGATTATATATCAGAGTAAATCTGATATTATTGCCTGCCAGCATTGCTGTTACTGCTTTGCTGAATATCAGAAATTAAAATCCCGAAAATAAATATCAGTTGTTATCACAAGAAATATAAATAATGCGTTTTGTCTTATGGTGACAGACGATGATTTTCTCGGGCGAGCGTTTTTATTCCTGTTGCTCAACTCGTGTGGTAGATGTTGCAGCGCAGAGAATCTCTTCTGCGCCAGCCGTTATGGGATATGTTGTGACCGGCGGCAATTCATTCAGCGTACGTGCTGAATTGCGCATGGATTAATTTCCGCAGCCATTGGTGCGCGTTACCGCCATCCGAGCGGCGGTGCCACAGCAGGTGAAACGCAATCTCCGGCAGTGCCAGCGGCGGCTTGAGCAGCACAATATCGTCATGGGCTTCATCCACCAGCACGCTGCGGCGAAGTACCGTCGCGACATAATTGGTCCGCGCAATAATCCGCGAGACGGCCGACATCGTGGGCAGCGTCAGGCGCACCATTCTGCTGAGCCCCTGCTTGCGGAGCTGCTCATCCACCAGGCCGTAGTGATTGCCTTCGGGCGAGACCAGAATGTGCTTCATGGCGAGATAGCGTTCCAGCGTCATGCCGTCACGGGCGGCATCGCTGTCGCGACGTACGAGAGTGACAAACTCATCGCGGATCAAAGGCTGCGACAGGATGCGTTTTTCCTCCTGGGTTGGCACGATACCGATGACCAGATCGACCTCGCCGCTATCAAGCATCGCCACGGACTGATCGCGATCGACAAAGGTGCGCACATGGATCGTTACGTCCGGCGCCTGCTGGCTGACCGCGCGCATAATCGTCGGCATTAACACCATCAGCGGGTATTCCGACATGCCAAGTGTGAAGGCCATGCTTCGATTCTGCGGGCTGAACGCCTCTTCCGGTGCCAGCAGGTGGGTTATTTCGTCCAGCGCGCGGCCGACATGCACATGGATCTCTTTCGCTCTCGCCGTGGGCAGTAATCCGCTGGCGCTGCGAATAAACAGCGGATCGGCAAAATGGCTACGCAGACGTGCAAGCGCGGCGCTCATTGCTGGCTGGCTGACTGACGCCTTACCGGCAGCGCGGGTGACATTCTGCTCTTCCATCAGCGCGTTAAAGGCGACGAGAAGATTCAGATCAAGCCCTCTAAAATCCATAAAACGAATACTCCTCTATATCTTATATTTGTTTTATTTATTGATATCGCGAATGTGATACTAGCGGCGTACGGCAAATAAACCAATGCAAAACCGTCAGCCTGCGAGGTAGGTAGTGATGTCAGACCATAATGAAACGGCGAACCGTCTTGCGCGCGAGCGCGGGGCCGTGGAAAAAATCTATCAGGCGTTTAGCCTGCAAAACCCGGATCTGCTCGATGAAGCGGTGACGCCAGACTGGCAGGATATTCCGCTGGCTCCCGGCCAGGCAGCCGGGCCGCAAGGGCTAAAACCCATCATCAGAAGCTTTATCGCGGCTTTTCCCGATGTGCAGATTGTCATTCAGGATCTGATGCAGCTTCCCGGTAAGATTGCCGTTCGCGCGGAGATTACCGGGACGCATCAGGGAACGTTTATGGGGATGGAAGCGACGGGGAAATTTGTGCGCATCCGTTTGCATGAGATGCACGAACTTAACGGTGAGCGCGTGACAAAAACCTGGCATATGGAAGACTGGCTCGGGCTGTTTATGCAGTTGGGCAAGACGCCTTCTCTGCCTTAAGCGCAAAAAAATCCACGCCGTAGCGTGGATTTTTGCTTTTATGGGGATCAGAAGTTGATGTTCGCCGTCACGCCGCCGACAAAGGCGTCATCAACCTGGCTGACTGCGCCCGGTGCGGAAATGTATTGCAGGTTCGGGCGAATTTGCAGCCATTTCGTCGCCTGAATGTTGTAATAGATTTCGTAGTTGTACTCGGAACCGTCCTGAATCGGCAGATAGGCCAGGCTGTTGTAGTCTGTCTCACCGTTGAAGCGGTTCTCGTCGCCCAGCAGGCGGGTGTAGGAGGAGTTGATATGGATACGGCCTGCGCCGATACCAATTTCATCCTGCGGACGCGCGTCAAACGGCCCTTTCCACGTCAGCGCAATCGACTGATAGTTGTCGGTTTTTGACGTTTTGTGATCGTTCATCACCGCCTGAACGGTCAGCGTAATACCGCGATCGCTGGAGCCGCCCTGCGCGGTCAGTTGTTGCTGGGCGAGGATATAGCCGCCGTAAGAGTGGGCGGTATCCTGATAACTGCCATCGCGCCATGAGCCGTAAACATTATCGTTGGTCGAGGAGTAGTAGTAACCAAGACGGTAGTTCCCCGGCAGTTTGTCCGCGCCGAGCAGCGGTTTCCAGCCCAGTTCTACCGGAACCAGGTTACCTTCGGTCGGGTTAAATTCAAAACGGAAACCGTCGCCGCGATCATAGTTATACGGGTTCTGGTTGTAGAAACCGACCTGCATAAAGACTTCCGGCGTGAAGTTAATACGCACGCGACCGCCCCACTGGGAAACCGGCCAGTTGTACCAGTGATCGCCGCGCCAGTTACCCGCCTGGCCGCTGCCGAACGCCAGGTTCTGGAACTTACTGTCGAAATTATCGAAATCTTCGCCAACGGTCACACGCCCGGCTTTCACATCCAGCACATCGTCAAAGAAGCCTTTACGTAGCCAGAACTGTGTCAGACGCCAGGTCTGCCCGCGGCCATACACCTCCTGCGGGGAAGAGAGCATGCCGGTACGCGGATCGGCCACTTGATCGGCGACATTCTGCCCGTCACGGTTAGTGATGGTTAACTGGAACTCGGCATCCTGCCAGTTGAGCAGTTTTTGCAGATCGAGATTAACGCCGAACACCTGCTGATCGCTGTAGCGCGCCGTCGTTGAGGTGTTATAGCCGCCAGCCAGGTTTGATGCGGCTTCCATGGTGTAATTCACCTGGAAATCGACACCCTCTTTCTGTAGCTCGGTGCGGGTTCCGCCCCAGTCACCAAACATCCACGGGGAATCGGCGCTGAAGGCGTCCGCCGCATGGGCAAGGCTGGGTTGCAGACAAAGGAATAAGGCTCCGGCTAAAGCAGATATTACAGGTTGTTTCACCACTGTTTTTATATGTTTCATAATGTTTATTCTTAGGCAAGGGGAGTTGTTCGGAATTTTGAGTGTAATAACTGCAGATTCTGAGTTTTATAAATTTGTGCGAGTAAAATTATCTTGCCAAAAAAATATGATCGTCAGCACAAAATTAGCTTCACAGTATTTTCATTTGCTATTTTTAGTGAATGACTTTGCGTAAGCTGTGCCGAAATAACCCTCAACCCGGCGGCAAAAAAAAAGAGGAATAAAGCGCCTTTCTGCCCGGTATATCTCTTACAAATAATTCGCGTGGGTGAAAAAAAACGTTAGCGGACCCGGGAAGGCGGCGTCGAAAAGCGTTTTTTAAACTGCTCCGCAAATCGTGCATAAGAGAGATAGCCACACTGTTCTGCGACCCCTTGCAGGGTGAAGGAGGTGGTTTGCAGCAGGAACATCGCATGCATCATACGTGTTTCCAGCAGCAGTGTTTCGAAGCGGGAATGTTCATCCGACAGTCGGCGTCTTAATGTTGATTCACTCATCGCCAGCCGTTTTCCCGCCTCTTTCACCGTCCAGTGTTGCTCCGGCGCTTTTTGCAATAATTCCCGGAGTTGCAGGGTGACAGAGCGTTTCGCCAGCGGTAAAAAACAGTGACCGTGCTCCGCCAGCACCAACAGCAGATCCAGCAGCCGTAACACCAGGCGGTTATCATCAAGTTCCGGTCGGTTTAGGCTCGCCTGTAAAGTAAAAAGCGAATCGATAAGTGCTTTCTTCAACGGAATAATGGCGATTTCAGTAACAGAACTGGTGCGGGAAATAACGTCGGTATAGCGTTTGGCAAACTCGCGAATAACGTTTGCTGAGATCGTCAGAAATAATGACTGGAAAGGCTGACCATCACCGTCAGGATATTTTTCAATATCGATACAGGTATCTTGTGCGATAAGACATGCGCGCGTTGATGGCGTCAGAATTTGCGCTGAATGACCTGTATGCAGAACCAGCGAACCTGACAAAATAATAATCAGGGTGGCCTGCGGAAAATAAAAATCCTTTGTGCTCTGGCTATTGCGCAGCAGCGGTCGGGAGAGTGAACAGAGATTATCCCGATGGATTAAACGCGGTGCGGAAAAGAAGCTGCCCCCGGTGGGCTGGATATTCAGCAGCTCATGTGATTCTTTTTCTACCATCGGGGGCTGAAGCATAGTGGAACCTTGATTAACGAACCGTCGGGTTAAGCGAGTAGAGTCCGGTCAATTCAGCTTGCGCCAGGACATTCACCGATTCTATGGCTTTACGGACATTTTGTCCTGTCAATGCGCCATCAACCGGCAGGCTGGCCACATCCAGCGCATACAGCGTAAACACATAACGATGGACGATTTCATCATTCCACGGCGGGCACGGGCCATCGTAGCCATAATAGTCGCCGCTCATCTGCGCATCGCTGGCAAACCACAGCGAATAGTCGTTTATGCCGTGGCGATAACCTGTTGGCAAGCTGGCGAGCATTTTTCCTTTTGGCGTCACGCCGGAAGAGAAAGCCGATTCTGCCAGTTCCTGCTGCGTGACGGGAATATCCAGCAAAACCCAGTGATAAAAATCGATGCGTGGCAGCGTGCTGGAAACCACGCGCCCCTCCTGATTAACATCATCGCCGCGGGAAGGAACATCCGGATCGTGGCATAGCAATGCCAGTGATTTCGTCCCTGGTGGGATCTGATCCCAGGCAAGATGCGGGCTGGCATTCTGCGACAACGTAATATGCCCCTCGCTGGCGGGCACGGCGAAGGCGTTTTTTCCGGGAATAACATCACCATTACTGAAGTTCTGGCTGAACAGTTTCATCTCTGCATCCTTATCTCACGTCGCGGGAAAGCGATATGTTACCCCGTGGCGGATTTCAGACAGCAACATATCCAGTCAATTGGCGTCCATATCCGGTCAAAATGACAGTATCAGGCGCAAAAAAGTGACGGACAAACGCCATGTTGTCCGTCACCAGGAGGAGCGTTAACCGGTAAGGCGATTTCCGCCCTTATCGGATGCGCTGCGGTTAGTTGAAGTGAATACCGTCATAAGTGATGCTGCAACAGGCAACATTGCTGACCCGGACGCTGAAGCCCGCTGTACCGGAAGCAACCGTACTGGTCGCGCTGATGGTTGCCGTTCCGTTAGCATCCGTCGTGGTCTGGGTTGTCGACAAGGTCATCGGATCCGTTGTGCTCAGGGTTAGCGTCTGACCGGCGACAGGTTGCCCGTTATCGGGGCGAATCAACTTCACCGCGAAGACGTTCTGATCCACGCCGTTAGCCGGAGAATAATCCGTGATCATCCTGAACATGCTTTGCAGCATGAGGAAATTCACCGGACTTGTCGCTTCGTTACCATTATCCAGAGAAGCGATAACCGTATTTTTTATCGCTGCAAGCGATACCACTTCTGTTCTGGCTTTACCATTGGCATTGGTCGTCGCCTGGGTGCCCAGCACCTGGCTGAGCGTATCCTGGGTTTTAAAAGTGATGTTAACGCCAGCGATTGGATTTCCTTTGATATCCAGCACGGTGGCTTCCACTTCATCCTGATCCACGCCGTCTCTCAATGCATTGTCTTTGGTGGTCATCAGGTTAACCTGCGCCCGCGCCACACGGGATTCGAACTCCACATCAACCTGGCGGCGGGTGCCGTTGTCCAGCGTTGCCGTTACCGTACTGGGGCCGTCCTGAATATTGGTCAGGTCGACCGTTACAGCGCCATTGCTGTCTGTCGTCACGGTTGATGCTGAAGCCACTGCGCCATTATTCGCCGTGATGGTAACGTTCTGTCCAGCCTGTGGCTTACCGTTGTTGTCGGTGACCACTATTCGCACGCTGTTTTTGTCGCTGCCATCGGCCAGCGCATTATTGCGCGTGACGGTCATGCTACTCACGATATAGCTGATAACCGGCGTAAAGTGGGTATCCACCGACGTTGTGGTGCCATTGCTTAATGCCGCCGTTACCGTCGTGGTTCCTGCGGCGGTATTGGTCAGCGTGGCCCAGGCCAGCCCGTCTGCCCCCGTCGTTCCGGTCACCGTCGTAACCTGCGCGCCCTTGTTGGCGGTGAAGGTCACGCTTTCTCCGGCAAGGGCATTGCCGTTACCGTCGGTCACTTCCACCTGTACGGCGTTGGCAGAATTACCATCGGCCAGCGCATTATTGCGCGTGACCATCATGTTGTTCAGCATCGCGCTGGTTGACGACGTGAAGGTAGTTTTTACTGACGTTGCTGCACCACTGGCCAGCGAAGCGGTGACGATGGCGCTTCCCGGCAGGGTACTGGTCAGCGTCGTCTCTACAACCCCGTCTGCGTCAGTTGTTCCGCTGCGCGTGACGATTTTCGCCCCGTTACTGGCGCTAAAATTGACGGTCTGCCCGGCAAGCGGGTTGCCGTTACCATCGGTCACTTTTGCCTTCACGGCGTTGGCGGCGGCGCCATCGGCCAGCGCATTATCACGGGTAACGATAAGATCGCTGCCCTGGATGGTGGCGACCGGCGGGTTCACCGTCACCTCTGTGCGGGCACGGTTTGATTTGTTGTCCTGGTTATCCCAGGCCACGGCGCGAATAGGCCAGGTGTTGTTGCCGCTCTGCCACGGTGGGAGAACAACGGTGGCCGTGGTCGTGCCCGTCACATTAATTTTACCGCCAGCGGCCAGCAGCTCTGGCGCATCCCACTCGACGCGTTTCACCCCGTATTTTGCGGTGACGATGGCGTCCAGCGCGATCGTTTCGCCGGCATTGCCGCTTTGCCTGGCCGGTAACGCCAGCGTAATCATCTCCTGCTTACGGTAATCAAGCACAATCGCATTGTTACGTTCGACCAGATCGTGACGGCTTCCGGCCAGGCTACGCATGATACGAACCGCATCCGGATTAAGCTGCTCGCGCAGCGAAACGCCCGGCTGATAACGTAACATCAGCGAGAAGCGGGTATCGCTGATGCCGCTGCCAGTCTGATAATCCACCCCCGTTGTCAGCAGTGGAACGGGCGTCCAGCTCAGCCCTGCTGTAATCGCCCGCGGGTTATTTTGCCGGTTGTTCTTATCAACCAGCGCCACGTGACTTCCCCGATACTGCTCATACACCAGACGGCCGCCCAACTGCGGATAATCAGGCAGCCAGGCTTCGGCGCGAATGTCCCAGCCGTCCGCCGGGCGTTCATCGTAATTGGCGAAATCCCTGGACTGATGCCAGCCCGTGAGGCCGAAATAGCTGTTCGCGCTGAGTTTGAGGTAGTCGGTCCAGGCTTCAGCCCCGAAACCCGCGCGGCGGTTGCTGCCGGTGAAGTCGTTATCCAGGAACAGATTAGCGCCGTACATCCAGCTGCCGTAGAGCGTTCGCCATCCGAGCCCCAGGTTGCCGGTCTGCCGCCCCTCTGGCGCACGATATCCGAGCTGCGCAAACAGGATATTCTTCGGGCCATCATAAAGTGGCAGCAAGAAATCTAACGCGCTATTGCCCAGGTTCCCTTTGGTATCAACGTTCAGTTGTACGCGAGCGGTGCCGAACTGTGAGAGCCAGGCCTGCACTTCACTGTTAGCTGCGCCGGAAAAATGGCCCAGCGCCAGGTTTTTCAATGCCCCGGACTGGTCATCTGCTTGCAGTGCTGCGCCAGTGGCCATCGTGGCAACAGAAAAACGGTTTTCCGTGTTGTTTTGGCTGTCGGTGGTTAAAGAGGGAGTGGGCAGAGCAGCGTGTGCCAGCGGATGCCAGACAGGTAATAGCTGCGTCAGTATCAGTAATCCCGAGGTGGTTTTTTTAATATCCATCAATAATGACTCCATTCCTTGCGGCAGGTGTCCCTAAGAAATAATTATTCATCCCGGTAGTAACAGGCGCAGTAATCATCCAGTTTGTACTCTATTTCCCGGTTATTTTTCTAACGGCTCTGGAATTTACACCATCTCCGGATTGAATTAAGAAGATAGAATCCTAAAAATGGCGTGGATCGCTGATAAATAATTTTGTGTTATCACGATAAATTATTATATGTTTTTCTTGTCTGGTGCCTGGAATATAGGTGGTGACTTTTTTTGAAGAGGTTTTTTGTATTTGTGGATGCGTGTTTTTTTAAAGATTAAGCGTATTTTCTATTTTTAATGAAGATATTTCCCTCTCTGTTTCATTGGGCGGAGGCAAAAAGATAACCGCAGCGGCATCACGGTAGCGGAAGATTTTACGCTCTGTCGCTTATCTTCTGCGCAGATCCCGCTATGCTCTTGTGTCTGGTTGAGGTATGGCAACGGCTTCAGGAGGAAAGAAAATGGGCGTGCAGCAAAACATCCGCAGTATTTTAAATGAACTGGCGCAAAATGCGCAGAGCATTGATAACGCGCAAGCCGGGCAGCTTATCGCGCATATCAGAAAAGCGGGCCATATCTTTTTGCAGGGCGCCGGGCGGAGCGGCATTGCTATCCGTGGTTTCGCCAACCGGCTTTTGCACCTTGGTTTTTCCGTCAGCGTGGTGGGGGAAATGTCTTCGCCGCACAGTAAACCGGGGGATTTATTGATTATCGGTTCCGGTAGCGGCGAAACCGGCAGCCTGAAAAGCCTGGCGCAAAAAGCGGTGGAAAGCGGGGTGGATGTGGCGCTGATTACCCTGAACGCCGATTCTTCCATAGGCCGCATGGCAAACTGCGTACTGGTCTTGCCGGGCACAGCAAAAACAGAGAATGCGCGCATTGAAGGTGCGTTTTCCCAGCCGATGGGTTCTGCTTTCGAGCAGCTCTGTTTTATTACCTGTGACGCGATTATTCTTGAACTGATGGCGCAGCTTGGCGAATCCAGCAACAGCATGTTTAAACGGCACGCTGATTTTGAATAATGATACGGAGCGCGTTGCGCTTCGTTAATACATTTTCCCGCTTCCGATTATTTGCGTGATGACGGTCGTAAATTCTTTATTCTGTTTTGAGCTGACTTGGTGATATTAACATTTCATTATATGATGGTATTTATTTTCGGAGCCAGACAATGAATCGTCACGAACTTATACTCCGCGCCGCCAGAACCTGCATGATAGAAAAAGGCTTTCATAATGCCTCTATTAAAAATATCGCGGCCTGTGCTAATGTCAGCGCCGGGCTTATCTATCGCTATTTTGCAAATAAAGACAGCATCATTGAAGCGCTGGTGACCGACATTGTTAATAATATGCGAAGTCACATAAATGACAAACCCCGGCATGATGAGAATCAGCCGTTAGATATATTCCAGGAATCGGCTTTCTGGGCGGATTTGCAGGATAATATCTTTATGCTGATGGATATCGCCTCCGCTGCGATCCGCAACGAGCGCTATAAAAAGCTGGTGACGGAGGCGCACAACGCCTTGCAGGATGATATCGTTCGGCGCGAGAAACAGCGACACCCGGCAATGGATGAGTCGATTATTCGTACCCGCCATTATGTCATCACCATGCTGCTGGATGGCGTCATTGTGCAGTGCGGCAGAAAAGGCTATGTCATTGACGACGAATTACGCCAGATGATTAATGCGATTTTGCATAATCTGGTGCATGCGAAATAATTTAGTCTCCTTCAGGCGTTCGGGTTGCTAAAAATCAACGTATTAAGACGCAGCAGCTCATTTTCATTGAGTTGCTGATCGTAAACCACCCGACAAATAAAGCCATCGATAATAGTCAGTAGCAGACGAATTTGTGCCCGGCTAAACGGTTGCTGCGTTTCTCTATTCAGGAGTTCGGCGTTTCCGGCAAGATAACTAATGGTTCGTTCTTCTTCATCAGTTAATATTTTGCGCACCTGTTCATTTCTTGAGGCTTCCGAATAACTTTCCAGTAATAACGCGTGTTCGCGCTGACTCCAGCCGGACCAGAAAGCGGATTCACTATTCAGAAGATCGCTCAGCGTCGTATCAGATCGTAGCTGGCGAAATAAAAACGCTCGCCATTGGGCCGCGACACTTTTTACCACCTCATTAATCAGCGCTTCTTTACTGTGAAAATCACGATAAAGCTGGCCAGCGCCATAACCTGACCGGCTGAATAACTCGGCCATACTGCACCCGTGAAAGCCGTGCTCGCTGAAACAGGCTTTTGCCGCTTCAATGATTATTTGTCGGCGTTCATTTACGCGTTGCTCTTGTTTGTTTGTCGCCAAAATAAGTTACCTGCGGACGGGTAAATATTGCTCCTGTGGCCGCTTTGCCTGTCCACAGGAGCATTAAGGTTAAAGGCCAGCCGGCCGTGGCACTTCAATGTACTCATCATCGATATTGCGCTGGTAATAGTGGCCATCTTTTACGTAATAGCGTTTGCCGTTGTAGTCCAGCACCGACATCGCGCCGCCAGAAGGTCTGTCGACCACCACATAACGACCATCCTGTTTTTGATAATAGAGACCATTCAGCAGGTAGTAGGTTAATCCACCAATCACGATCAGTTCCGCCGCAGGCGGTAAGATGGTCAGGGGCGCATTATCGCGCGGCAACGCGGGGCCTGGGCGGTGCGGATCGCCAAAAGGTGCCGCTATTGTACTGAATGAAAGACTCAGTAAGACGAATAAGGTGCAGGTGTGTTTTTTCATGGTTGCCTTTCCCGGTGTGTCACAAGTATCGAACAGACTCTCTTTACACCCGGCAGAGCATTCTTCTACCGGGTGCTTACACAGTGTCTTAACGCTGCTGCAGTGCTGCCGTTTTCTCTTCCAGCCCTGTACCGCCGCCCATCACTTTATACAGCGTTATCAGGTTGGTGTAATACTCCTGCTGCACGCTGACCAGCGAGGTTCTGGCCGTGTATAACGTGCGCTGGGCATCAAGCGCGTTCAACCAGGTATCCACACCATTGCGGTAACGCAGATACGCCAGCCGGTAATACTCTTCGGCCGCTTTGGTATAGTTTTTCTGCGCGGTGAGTTGATCGTTAATCGTACCGCGCCGCGCCAGCGCATCGGCCACTTCCTGGAAGGCCGTCTGCACCGATTTCTCATAGGCCGCTACGTAGTACTCCTTCTGCGCCTTGGTGTAGTTCAACTGCGAAATGTTATAGCCACCGGTGAAGATGGGCAGCGAAATACTTGGCGAGAAGGACCACACCCCGGCGCCGTGTTTAAACAGTGACGACAGGTCGCTGCTTGCCGCGCCGCCGCTGGCGGTTAGCGAGATGCTTGGGAAGAAATTCGCCCGCGCTGCGCCAATGCTGGCATTGGCCGATTTCAGATTATGCTCGGCTTCCAGCACATCCGGACGATTCAGCAGCACGTCGGAAGAGATGCCCGCCGGGATCTCTTTGAACGCATTTGCCACCGCATCAATGTTTTCCGGGATCAGGTTATCCGGCACGGCCCGCCCAACCACCAGATCGAGGGCGTTTTTATCCTGCGCCACGCTGGTCTGGTATTTCGCCACATCGGCGAGCGCCGAATGGTACGTTGTGGCGGCGGAAGAGACATCCACCATTGACGCAGTGCCGTGACGAAGCTGCGCCTGGGTGACTTCCATCGATTGCCGCGCGCTTTCGGCAGTCTCTTTCGCAATGGTCAGATTGCTTTTATCCGCCGCCAGCGTCAGCCAGTAATCCACCGTGTTGTAGAGCACCGTCAGGCGCGTGCTGCGCGCCCCTTCGACGGTACCCAGCCAGGTTTCATACTGCTCACGCGTCAGGCTCTGGTTTTTGCCAAACAGATCCAGCTCAAACGAGCTGGTGCTGGCATCGCCTTCATAGCTGGAACTGACAGACGTCCCGCTGCCGTTGTTGTTGAGCGAGCGGGAACGGGTGCCGGTCAGCTCCGCGTTAATGGTCGGGAAGAGGTTCGAACGCTCTTCGCCATACTGCGCCCGCGCGGATTTCACGCTGGCGACTGCTTCCCGCAGGTCGCGGCTGCTGTCGAGCGCCATCGCCACCACCTGGCGCAGGCGGTCATCGAGAATGTACTGCTGCCAGTCGATATCGCGATAGTTATTCCCCTGAGTGCCTTTCAGGGAGGCATAGGCCTCCCCGGCAGGAAGCTGGCCACTGACCGGCGAGGTTGGCCTGTCATAGTGGGGATCCAGCGAAATACAGCCCGCTAACAGAAACGGTACGCATGCTGCTAAAAGTCTTGCTGACATCTTATTCTCCTGATTTTTCTGTCGTTTCGCGCACTGCTTTGTACTCCTCCGGCACGGAAGGGAATACGCGTCTGACCAGCACGAAGAACAGAGGAACAAGGAAAATGGCCAACAAGGTGGCGGCGATTGTTCCCCCGATAATCCCCGTCCCGATGGCGATTCGGCTGTTAGCGCCCGCGCCGGTTGAGATAGCCAGCGGCAGTACACCGGCGGTGAACGCCAGCGAGGTCATGATGATCGGGCGTAAACGTGTGCTGGCCGCGTGAATCGCCGCCGCCACCAGGTTTTCGCCTCGCCGGTAGTTTTCCTCGGCGAATTCCACAATCAGGATGGCGTTCTTCGCCGACAGGCCGATGATGGTCAGCAGCGCCACCTGGAAGTAGACGTCGTTCTCCAGCCCGCGCAGCGTAATGGCTAACAGGGAACCAAATACCCCGAGCGGAACCACCATCATGACCGAGAAGGGCACTGACCAGCTTTCATACAGCGCCGCCAGGCAGAGGAAGACGACAATCAGCGAAATACCATACAGCGACATGGCCTGGTTCCCGGCCAGGCGTTCCTGGTAGGAGAGGTCGCTCCACGCATAGGTGGTGGCTCCACCAGGCAGGGCTTTTGCCAGTTTCTCCATGGTGTTCATCGCTTCCCCGGAACTGCTGCCGGGCGCGGACTGCCCCTGAATCTCATAGGAAGAGAGGCCGTTATAGCGGGAGAGCGCATCCGCGCCATAAATCCAGTGCGCAGAAGCGAACGACGAGAACGGCACCATGGTGCTGTTGCCATCGCTGTCGGTACCGCGAACGAACCAGCTATCGATATCCTCCGGCTTGCTGCGGAAGGCTGAATCCCCCTGGATGTAGACTTTTTTCACCCGTCCACGATCCGAGAAGTCATTCACATACGTTCCGCCGATGGCCGAACTGAGGGTACTGTTGACATCGCTGACGGAGACCCCCAGCGACTGCGCTTTCACGTCATCCACATCGACCTGCACTTGCGGTAAGTCCGGCAGTGAGTTCGGGCGCACGCTGGAGAGCGTCGGATCCTTCGCTGCTTCGGCCAACAACTGGTTACGCAGTTTCAGCAGCGTATCGCGGTCGGTGCCGCCGCGCGCCTGCAACTCAAAGGTGAAGCCGTTCGACTGGCCCAGGCCGCTGACCGACGGCGGCGTCAGCACGAAGATCTGCGCATCACGGATCGAGGAGAGGTTCATCATTGCCCGCTTCGCGATCGCATCGGCGCTGTTCTCTGTACCTTTACGCAGATCCCAGTTTTTCAGCGAGATAAAGCCCACCCCGGCGTTCTGCCCGCTACCCGCAAAGCTGAAGCCATCGACCAGCATGCTGACGTTGACGTTATCTTTCTCTTTGGTCTGGAAGTAGTTCTGGATCTGTTTACGCACTTCGAGAGTGCGGTTTTCCGTGGCACCTGGCGCCAGCGTGTACTGCACCATGATGTAACCCTGGTCTTCGGTCGGCAGGAAGCCGGTCGGCAGGCGCATATACATCACTGCGCAGCCGATTAACAGCACGCTGTACAGCGCCAGATAACGGCCCGGACCATGCAGGACTTTCGCCACGCGCTGGTGGTAACGCTCCTGTATTTTCTCGTAGCTGCGGTTGAACCAGCCGAAGAAACCTTTACCGGCATTTTCATGATCGTGCGGCTTCAGCAGCGTGGCGCACAGGGCCGGGGTGAGCGTTAACGCCACGATCACCGACAGCACCATTGACGAGACGATGGTGATGGAGAACTGGCGGTAGATCACCCCCGTGGAGCCGCCGAAGAAGGCCATCGGCAGGAACACCGCCGACAGCACCATGGCGATGCCGACCAGCGCGCGGTGATCTCCCTCATCGATTTTTCCGTCGCCTGCCGTGGCGGCAGCCCTTCCTCCCGCATCACGCGCTCGACGTTTTCCACCACCACGATGGCGTCGTCCACCAGCAAACCGATGGCCAGCACCATGCCGAACATCGTCAGGGTGTTGATGGAGTAGCCGAAGGCCGCCAGCACGCCGAAGGTGCCCAGCAACACCACCGGCACGGCGATCGTCGGGATCAGGGTGGTGCGCAGGTTTTGCAGGAACAGGAACATCACCACCACCACAAGGGCGATCGCTTCGGCGAGGGTTTTCACCACTTCCTCAATGGAAATTTTGACGAAGTCGGTGCTGTCGAGCGGATAGTCAATGGCGTACCCGGCAGGCATGGTACTGCGGAACTCATCGACGGTGTTTTTAACCCGTTCTGCGGTGGATAAGGCGTTCGCGCCGGAGGCCAACTGAATGGCGATACCCGCTGCCGGGTGGCCGTTGGCCAGTACGTTGGCGCTGTAATCTTCGCTGCCCATTTCAACCCGGGCGACATCGCTTAAGCGGACAACGGAACCATCGGTTTTGGTTTTCAGCACAATATTGCGGAACTGTTCCGGCGTTTGCAGACGCGAACGCGAACGCACGGTGGCAACCAGTTGCTGCTCGCCGCTGGCCGGTTGTGCCCCTAACTGCCCGGATGAGACCTGGGTGTTCTGGTTTTCCAGCGCGCTTTCCACATCGGAAGGCATCAGCGAGTAAGCGCGCCAGCTTGTTCGGGTCCAGCCAGATGCGCATCGCATATTCCGAACCAAACACCTGCACGCGGCCCACGCCATTAACGCGCGCCAGCACATCTTCCATGTTGCTGACCAGGTAGTCAGAGACATCCGAAGAGGTACTTTTGTTGGTCTTGTCATACAGCGCCATGACCAGCAGGAAGTCGCTTTGCGCTTTCTCCACGGTCACGCCTTGCGAGGTGACCGCATCCGGTAAGCGGCTTTCCGCCTGCTGGACTTTGTTCTGCACCTGCACCTGCGCAATATCCGGGTCGGTACCCTGCTGGAAGGTAACGGTGATTTTGACCTGGCCCGTGGACGCGGTACTGGAGGAGGAGAAATAGAGCAGGCCGTCCAGGCCGGTGAGCTGCTGTTCAATCACCTGCGTTACGCTGCTTTCCAGGGTTTCCGCAGACGCACCGGTATAGGTGGCGGAGATCCTGACCTGCGGCGGCGCAACATCGGGGTACTGCGCGATCGGCAGATTATTAATGCTGATAATGCCAAGCAGCATAATGACGATCGAGATAACCCAGGCAAAGACCGGGCGACGGATGAAAAACTGAGCCAGCATAATTACTTCCCTCCGTTTCCATCACTGGATTCGGTAGCGCCGACTTCCACCGCTTTCACTGTCATGCCAGCCTGCACTTTGCTGGTGCCTTCGGTAATTAACCGGTCACCGCTCTGTAACCCTTGAGTTATCAGCCATTTATTGCCGATCACCCGGTCGGTAACCACCTCGCGACTTTCCACTTTATTCTCTTTATTCACCACCAGCGCAGTGCCGTTGCCTTTGGCATCGCGCGTGATCCCTTGCTGCGGCGCAAGGATCGCTTCGCTGCGCACGCCGTTACTGACGGTAGCGCGCACAAACATGCCCGGCAGCAAATCGTGTTCCGGGTTCGGGAAGACGGCGCGCAGCGTCACGCTGCCGGTGGACTCATCAACAGAGACTTCGGTCAGCTCCAGTTTACCAGGATGCTGATACTGGCTGCCGTCATCCAGCGTCACGGTAACGGGAACCGTATTATCGCTGTTCTGCAACTGCTGTTTTTTCAGTTTCAGCAGTTGCGTGCTCGATTGTGTTAAATCGACGTAAATCGGATCAAGGGTTCGGATGGTTGCCAGCGCCGTGGTCTGGCTGGCGGTGACCAGCGCGCCAGGCGTAACGGAGGAAATACCAATGCGACCGGAAATCGGCGCTCTGACTTTGGTGTAACCGAGGTTGATTTTGGCGCTCTCCACGGCGGCGCGATACTGCGCGACGGAAGCCACGTTTTGTTTGTAGGTGGCCATGGCGTCGTCCGCATCCTGACGAGATACGCCATTCTCTTTCACCAATGCGGCATAACGCTCGGCTTTCAGTTTGCTGCTGTTAACAATCGCCACTGCATTCTGCAACTGGGCGATGGCTTCATCGTAGCTTGCCTGATACGTTGCCGGGTCAATTTCGTATAGCACCTGGCCCGCGACAACATCGTCTCCTTCTTTAAATAACCGTTTCTTGATGATGCCTTCGACTTGCGGGCGAACATCAGAAACCATGGTGCCAGTGACGCGTCCTGTCAGGTCACTGAATAGTGTTACCGGTTCGGCCTTCAGCGTGACCACGCCAACTTGCATTGCCATCGCACCTGCATTCGTTTCCGGTTTTTGGTCGCAGGCGACAATCAGACATGCCAGTACGGCCACCATTATTCTTTTCAATGCCATTTGCAAACCTCAGTAATGAACGTTCATTCTCATGCGGGAGGATAGCAAAATGAAGGCGAAAAAATATACGAGGAAAAGTGAAGATATAAAGGATATTTGCTTACAGGCGGATACGTTTAAGGTGCTAAATCCATGAAAAGAGTGCGTGAAATTTCGAATGAAAGGCTGAGCCAAGGTCGCGGCCAGCGGGGAAATGCGGCGCAGCGCGCGCCGCAAAAGGCGCTATGTCAGATCGCGGAAGTTGCCGAGCCGGTAGCCGCGTTCAGCAATGGCGTATTTCAGCGACAGCGAGGTCAGCACCTCCAGCTCGGTTAAACGCGGGTAGCAATAGCTGCTCTGGCGGATGGTGTTATCGACAAACGCCGGGTGACACATCATCTCCAGCGAATCCTCGCCGCGCGCGGCTGAGGCATCCAGCTCCTGTAAAAAGAGCGCGTCAGAAATCGCCTCGCCATAAAAGCCGCTGCTGAAACCCTCGGTACTGCGAAGCCCAGCCGGCAAATCGCTGGCGGGTAATCCTGCCGGGCGATCGAGGCGCAGCGGCAACCCGCGCACGGCGGCAAACTGCGCCACAATCGGCAAGATCTGCGGGATCATATGCACATGATGATGGCTGTCCAGATGCGTCGGTTCGCGGCCAAAAAGCGCAACAAAGCGCTGGTACTGGCTCGCCAGTTCTTCGGCGATTTCTGCGTGCGGTAATGTATCGGCTTCGGCCATTTGCCAGATCCATTTTCCCAGTTCGCCCTGCCGGGCAAGGCCGGGCATAGGCGTTAAAGGCTGGCCCAGCGTCAGTACAAAGTGCATACCTACCGCAAGAGCGGGCAGTTCACGGCTCAGCTGCGCCGCATGCTCAATCGCCGCACCGTTGACCAGCGCGGTCGTGGACGTCACCACGCCGTGACGAAAGCTCTCGACAATGCCGTAGTTTTGCCCTTTGCTGAGACCAAAATCATCCGCGTTAACAATCAATAAGCGTTCCATAGCCGTTCCTTAACGCGGTGACGCTTTCAGTTTGCCGATGCACTCAGCAAAGTTGGGCAGCCACTTTTCATGCGCCAGCAGCATTTCACGCGCCAGCAGTTCCGCATCATGATCCGAATGCACCAGCGGGCTGAGATTGAGCGCCAGCAGCACATCGTTAAATTCACCGCTCAGCGCCGCCTTGCTGGCGGCCACTTCGAAACCTTTAATGGTGTGAATCAGCCCAAGCACTTTTTCGTCAAACTGCGTCACGCGCGGATGGGGTGTCGCGCCGTTGCGCCCGAGAATGCAGGTCATCTCGACTGCCCAGTGCGCCGGGATATTTTCTACATGTCCGTGATGCGGGATGTTCACATAGTGTTCGGCCTGCTTATCGTTATAGATGGCGTTGATCACTTCGCAGGCGGCATCGGAGTAGTACGCGCCACCGCGCTGCTCCAGCTCCTTCGGCTTCTCTTTGAGCGCCGGATCTTTATAAAGCTCAAACAGTTGCTTCTCAACCTGCTGCACCACCTGCGCCCGCGCGCCGCCTTTGTAATATTCGCCCATCTCTATCGCCAGCATCTCTTTTTGCTTGAAGTAATAGAGCAGGTAAGAGCAGGGCAGCAGATTGAGCGCGCGGATTAACCCTTCGCTAAACGGCAGGTCGAAAATGTTCTTCACCGTCGAGGCTTTCAGCCTGCCGGACGCGACGCCGTCAAGCAGTTCGGCAAAGCGCGACGTGCCGTTGACCAGCACATCTTTGATAAACACCATATGGTTGAGGCCAAACAGATCGATCGCCAGTTCGTCGCTGTCGGCAAGGTTCAGCACATCGCGGATAAACATTTTCATGCCGATGGGAATATTGCAGACGCCAATAAAACGCTTAAAACCGGTATGGCGATAAACGGCTTCGGTGACCATTCCGGCCGGGTTGGTGAAATTGATAACCCACGCGTTCGGGCAAATCGCTTCCACATCTTTAATAATGTCGAAAATCACCGGAATGGTGCGCAGCCCTTTAAACAAACCGCCCGCGCCGTTGGTCTCCTGCCCCAGATAACCGTGGCTGAGCGGAATCCGCTCATCGAGTTCGCGCGCTTTCAACTGACCGACGCGCAGTTGTGTGGTGACAAAATCCGCGCCCTGCAATGCTTCCCTGCGGTTCAGCGTTTTATAGACTTTCAGCGGTACACCCGCTTTTTCCACCATGCGCTGGCAGAGCGCAAAAATAATATCCAGCTTCTCTTGCCCCTCTTCGACATCGACCAGCCATAATTCAGAAACCGGTAATTCATGGTAGCGCTTAATAAAACCTTCCAGTAATTCCGGGGTGTAGCTACTCCCGCCGCCAATGGTGACGACTTTTAATTTCTGGCTCATAAATTCTCCCTTGAATTCGGTCATGAATGACAGCGGGCAATGAAACGCGCCCGTCACCTTACTGATTGATTTCCGTTAATCGCTTGCGATAGTTATTGGGCGTAAATGAGGTCATTTTTTTGAAAGTTTTGATAAATAAGCTGGGGCTGCTGTAGCCAGCCTCCCAGGCAATATCCGTCACCGAATAGTTGGTCATTTCCAGCTGCTTTTTCGCAAAATCGATGCGGATTTCATTAATAATCTGCATCGGTGTTTTGCGGTAATAGCGGCGGGTGGCGCGGGTCAGATACTCCTGGGATTTGCCCGCCAGCTGGATCATATTTTCCAGCGCATTTTCGCCAAACTGCGTTTTATCGTGCATCGTTTCGACGGTGCTTTTCAGCCATTGCGGAACGTCATCCATGACCGGCTCTTCCCGGTAGTGGCGCAGCCGGTTAATCACGTAGAACGTGACGGCTTCGATAAACTCATCCAGCCCGTTTTCGCGGAAATTCAGCGAAGCGATGACCGTTTCGACATAGGCCATAAAAGCATTGCTGGTGCGATAGGCCTGCGAAGCGACAAAGCAGAAGGGCAGCAGCGCCAGATAGTGCTGTTCAAAGAACGGCTTGCTGATGCCGACATTCAGAATGCGCGTCGCGCCGAACGCGTAAAAACTCTGATGGTGCGAGCCGAGCGGGATAAACACAAAATCGCCGCGCTCCAGCAGCACACGTTTTCCGTTGATCACCTGGTAGTAACGGCCGGTGAGAACCAGCGTAAATTCATAGTAATCATGCTGATGCAGCCCGCTCGCGCTCTCGGTTTTGTTGTAGATAAACACATGGAAATTTTTACCGTTGAAGAGCTGCTGCTCGCGAACCGTTTTAATTCCCTGCGTGTTGATCTGTGGCTGCATGGTTAACTCCTTACGCGTTTTACATCGGGCGGTGGCTTAAGGATAAGCGCACTTACCTCAAGCCACCGCCCAGGCTTCAGAACTTCAGCGCCGTGGCGATATCTTCTTCGCTCTCTTCCTGATCAATCACGTTCTGCGCTTTGTTGGCGACCACCACAAAAGGCAGGTACACCAGCGTGGCAATCACTAAGTTGAAGAGTGCGAGCAGTAGCGCGGCGATACTGCCGTTGGTATTAAAGAAAGCGCCCAGCCCGGTTGGCATCGTCCACGGTGCGATGTTGGTGATCGGTGGAATAATGCCGCTGTAATAGGCCAGCAGGGTGATGGCGGCGAGGATCGGCTGCACCAGAATAAACGGAATAAACATCACCGGGTTCATGATAATCGGCAGGCCGAACAGAATCGGTTCGTTAATCTGGAACAGGCCGGAAGGCAGCGCCAGTTTCGCCACCTGGCGATAATCCGCCCGCCGGGAGGCGAAGAAGATGGCGATAATCAGCCCGAGCGTCGCGCCGCTGCCGCCCAGAAAAATGTACGAATCCAGCATCGGCTTGGCCCAGACATGGAACGTTTTGCCAGCGGCCAGCGCCGCATCAACGGAGCCGTACTGCTGATAAACGGCGATATTTTCCAGCGCCCACGGCGTCATAATGCCGCTGTCCAGCGCGGTCAGCGCCAGCGAACCGTGAATACCAAAGAACCACAGCAGCGGCACAAACAGCACGTACACCCAGCCGACAATACTGCCGAGCGAGGCCAGCGGCGTGGAGATGGTATCCATAATCAGCTGGTGGAAGTTGGTGCCGAAATGCGTCAGCGCCCAGGCGACAATGCCCATCAGCGACAGAATAATAAAGCCGGGGATCAGCGCGGAAAACGAACGCGCCACCGAAGCGGGCACGCTCTCCGGCAACGTAATCACCCAGTTGCGCCGCACAATAAAGGTAAACAATTCGGCGACTACCAGGCCAATAATCATCCCGGAAATAATATTCGCCCCGCCTAACCAGTTTGCGCCAACGGCATAAGCTTCACCGACGCTATAAGGTGTGACGGTCATAAAAGCGGCAATGGATAATAATCCGGCGGCCAGCGCATCAACTTTGCGTTCTTCCGCCAGCGCCATACCAATAAAGAACGGCGCCATTAACGACATAATGCCCAGCGTGCCGTTATAGACGTTGCCGCCAATACCTTTTAAACCGTTGAGCGTTTCGATGGTCGAGGCATCCAGGCGGATGCCTAACGAATAGAAAAACGATCCTTCGCCAAAACTTAAAAATACGTTATTAATTAAAACAAACATCGCACCCGCGAGCGTTAATGGCATTAAACGAATAAAGCCATTTTTAATCGCATTAACGTGAGGCTGTTTTCCTAATTTAACCGCAAAAGGAAGAAGTATCTTTTCAAGTGAAGCAATCGCATTACTCATAGAAAAATACCCTTAAATACCGCAACAGGTTATTGCGGCGCAGTGTGAGGGAATAACTCAGTAATAAGAGACGTTAATTATTGGCGGCGGCCTGTTTAATGGCAGCGACGGCCGCTTTCAGCACGCCCAGACCATCAACTTTGCCGTACAGCAGCGAGTCAATCACTTCGACTGGTTTATTCGGCAACAACTGTTGAATGTCCGCTAACTTCCACGCAATTTGCGGGCCGAGCAATACCACATCCGCCTGCGGCCCCTTTTCTGCGGCCAGAGACTCAGAAAATGCTTCAATAATGACCGGTACTTCATATTTTTCCGCCTGCGCACGCATCTTTGACACCAGCAGCGACGTTGACATACCCGCTGAACAAAACAGATAAATACGTTTTTTTTCCATTATGCGTCCCTCAATATGCGATTTTCTGTCGGCCAGATCCTATGCAGGCTGCGTTAGGGCTTCCTGCAATGGCTGCCCCGCGAAGCGGGAGAACTTTTTTCTGCGTCCGAAACAAGTATACGGCACGCTTCCGGCTTAGGATATTTCTCAACTTGCCAAAATTGTCTGTGGTTGACCTGGCGCTATGTTCATCTTCACATTTTCGTAAATAGATCGTTAAAAATTGTGCTTTGGTGATGAGAGGGGCGGTGGCAGGAGAGGAAATGCCCCCAGGCCGGGGGCAGGCGTGCATCAGAAGTCGTAGCGCAGGCGCACGATATTCATGTCGCTCAGGTTGTCGCTGCTGGAGGTAAACACGTGTTCGTAATCGACACGGAAACCATAATCCAACTGGAAAGTCACACCGACGCCGTTATCAATACGCTGATAATCGCGACCAGTGGTGTATTGCAGACGGTCGCCCATCACGTACGGCTGAACATATTTAAGCGCGTACTGGCCCACCGGGATTTTATAACCGGCAAAGTATTCAATCCCCCACGCATCGCCCGCGAAGTAGTTTTGCACGTCGGATTTTTTGGTCAGCAGGAAGTTCTGATACCAGCCGCCGCCGAAGGAGAAGGTCCAGTTATCCGGCGTCCAGCTCAGCGCGGTACCGAGGATGTTCTGATCGTAGTTTTTGCTGTCGTCCGTTGATGGCAGGCGCATTTCCGCACGGGTGTAGTTCCACGCCGTACCCCATGTCAGGGTATCGGTCAGGTGATAATCGACACCCAGTGAACCGCCGCCTTTACGTTTGTAACGCGTGCCGTTGCCCGGCAGATAGTCGGAATCATTGAACAGGTAAGAGACATAAATATCCGCGTCGCCAACGGTTTTCTTATATTTGAGCATATTACGTGAGCGATAAGAGCCGTCGTAGTCGCCGTTGATACCGTTGCCCGGCGCCTGGGCCTTCATGTCGTAATCCCAGATATCAGTTTTCGCACCCACGACATCGTAATAAATACTGTTCTGCTGACCGTAGGTGAGCGTCCCCCAGGTTTTACTTTTCAGCCCGGTGTAGAGCATACGGCGGGTCGTATTTCGTGTGCCTTCGGCATAGTGATTATCCCAGTCAAAAAGAGCCGGAATGTTCACGCCGAGTTCATAATAGTTAATCCAGCTAATATCATCAAACAGATAGTAGTCGGAGGAGAAACGAAAACGGGTACCGCCATCGTAGCCGTTACGTTTGTACGAGCCTTTGTCGCTGTTGCCCATCGCGTTATCGAACTGCGGGCGGATAGACCCCCCGACGGTAAAGTTCAGACGGCTCAGCGGGTCGTCGGCCTGTGGATCCTGTTTCAGCAGAGTAATTTCTGCCTGCGCTGCGAAAGACATCAATGCCACTGCTGCACCGATCGAGGCTGTCAGCATTTTTAATTTAGTATTCATTTATTTTTCCTCGGGAATGCTACTCACTATTAGCGCGGGCATAGTAATTTACGAATATGACAGTTCTGTTTCCAAAATTAGAGATTCGTGCGCTTAATTTATTTAAATGTATATAAACGTAACGTCTGGTTTCTGTTTTTTATATTTGTCTGAATACATGTCTGGCGGTAATTTTTCTCGCTTTAAAGAAAAAAAGCTCGTTTTGCTAATAATGATATGTGCCCATAATAAAGGCACAGATTGTTAAGCGTTTTGTTGCTGACAGAGAGTAAAACGTGCGGACAATAATGAGATCTGGTAGTACTAACGCGCTTGAAATATCTTACCGAACAGCCATGTTCGGTTTTTTTTTGCCTGAAATGTTTCGCGGTGGGACGGGGGAAATAGTTATTCAGCCCCGTTTATTGCGCAGCGATCTGTTAAATCTCCCAAATAAATATTTAGCCGCCGGAGAGCGGCGGCTAAAACTCAGCGGTTAAAGACGTTGCGGCCAATTTCAACGGCCTGTTATAACGCCGCTTCCGCGCTGCCGAGATCCGGCAGCATCAGCGTGGCATTGGTCAGCACCGGCGCGCCGCAGTAATCAAAAATCCCGTGCGCGATTTGTGTGTTCCACGATTGCGCATAACCATGCTTTTCGAAGGTGCGGCGATCGGCCCCGCCCAGCGCCACAAGATGGATTGGCAAATGGCCGAGCTTTTTAATCACTTTACCTTCACCACTATCCGCATAGGCCCAGCCGTTACTAAAGACGCGATCGATCCAGCCCTTTAACAGCCCCGGCATTGTCCACCAGTAAATAGGAAACACCAGCACCAGTGCATCGGCGTTAGCGATACGCGCCTGTTCGGCGAGTACATCGGCGGGCAGCGGCGCGGTTTGATTGAAGGCGGCGACATCTGCTTCTGAAAAGCGCGGGTCAAACCCTTCTCGCGCCAGGTCGGCGATTTCCGCGCTGTGTTGCCCCTGCTGGCGAATACCTTCCGCGACTGCCTGCGCCAGAGCGTGCGTTAATGAACTCTCCAGCGGGTGCGATACCACGATCAAAGCGTGCATATGAAACCTCCTCGGTTGCCATCCGCGATGAACGGACGTAATCTTATATACCATTAGTAACCTACCAATAGTAAGTTACCTTTGGTATATAACCTTGTCAACGGAGAAAGAGGATGACCGCAACAGGCACACGGCAGCGACTCACGCGGGAAGCGCGTTTTACTCAACTGGTGGCGGTGGCCTGGCAAATCATTCGTGATGAAGGCACGGAAGCGCTGACGCTCAGCCATCTTGCTGAACTCGCCGGTGTCACCAAACCCGTGGTTTACGACCATTTCACCAGCCGCTCCGGTCTGCTGGCTGCGCTGTATCGTGAATACGATCAGCGGCAGAACCAAAAAATGGATGATGCGCTGCGCACTACCAAAGCCGAACTGGCGCCGCGGGCGACGGTGATCGCCACCGCCTATATCGAATGCGTACTGCTGCAAGGGCGTGAAATGCCCAGCGTACTGGCGGCGCTGGCGGGCACGCCGGAGCTGGAAAAAATCCGCCAGGAGTATGCCGCCGATTTCATTGAGAAGTGCCGCGCATTGTTTGCGCCATTTTGCGTAAAACCGTTACGTGATGCTGCCTTGTGGGCCATGCTCGGCGCGGCGGAAGGGCTGTCATGGGCGGCGGTGCAGGGCGCCATCACCGAGGTGCAAGCCAAAGAGGAGCTGAAAGCGGTGATTATGGCGATGGTGCAGGCCAGCGTATAACGCGGGTTTTTCGTCCTGGCGCGTTGCTTGCATTAACCCGGCATGACTTCCGGGGAGCACGCGCATGATTGCCAACTCATCAACCACCATCCGTTTTTTACTGGCATCACGCCAGTGTGAGCTGAACAGCCTGTGTTATCTGCTGCAACGCGGTGAACTGGTAGGCAAAATCAGCCAACTGGTGCATATGCTGCAACGCGAGCGCGGCACCTCGAATATGTTTCTTTGCGCGGCTGAAGGGCAGTTTGCCGATGAGCTATCCCAACGCGCGCGCGACGTTGCCGGGGCGCAGGCGCCGCTGCTGGCGCAACTCGACACGCTGGAGAGCCAGATTGCCGCCAGCCCGCAGGCCAGCCGCCTCTTCAGCCACGTTGCCAGCGTTATTTACGCGCTCAGCCTGCTGCCCGCGCTGCGCCAGCAAATCCGCCAGCGCAAACTGCCGCTGCCGCAGGCGATGAGCTTCTTTAACGACATCATTCGCCATTTGTTGTCGCTGGTGTTTGAACTCACTGATACCGCCGCCGAACCGGACATCTCCCGTGCGCTGATCGCCATGTTCAGCTTTATGCAGGGGAAAGAGTTTGCCGGGCAGGAGCGGGCCATTGCCGCTGCCGCCTTTGCCGCCGGGCAATTCAGCGAAGAAACCCGGCAAAAGCTGCTCGATCTGATTGAGCGACAGGAACGCTGCTTCGCCACCTTTGCCGATTTTGCTGATGAGCCGCACCGGCTGCGCTGGCAGCAGATGCAGACCGACAGCCAGTTTGAGCGACTGCGGCGTATTGCCTGTACCGGGCGTGAAGGATTTGCGGCGGACAGCGGTTTGCGCTGGTTCGCGCTCGCCACGCAGCGCATTGATGCGATGAAAATCGAGGAAGATGCGCTGGCACAAACGCTGATGGCGCACTGCCGCGCGCGCATTGCCGCCGCTGAACAGGCCAGCCATCAGCAGCAGGCCGATATCGAAAGCCTGATGCCGCAGCCGGAAGAGGAGGAGAGCCGCTATTCGGTGTTTATCGACAATCACGGCTGGCTGGAGAGCGGCGGCGTGCGCCCACAGCTCGGGCGTTCACTGTTAACGCTGGTGCAGCAGCAGTCACGCCGCTTACAGGCGCTGGATACCGAACTGGCGGCGCTGCGGGAAACGCTCAACGAGCGCAAACAGATTGAGCGCGCCAAAAGTCTGCTGATGCAGCATCGCCAGCTTAGCGAAGAAGAGGCCTATAAAACCCTGCGCAGCATGGCGATGAATCAGAACAAAAAGCTGGTGGAGATCGCTGGCGCGATGCTGGCGGTCGCGGATGTTTTTCCTCTACCCCCTAAGGAGTAGCTGCACATCCGGGGTGCGAAATGTGCTCTCCGGCAGTGCGAAAACGTGCCTGGCAAACGAGCGAATTTTGCGCAACGCGTGAAATTCCGCCTGTTGCAGCGTGATCACGCATTCTGGCACAGTCCTTGCTTTATCCATTGAGAAACTAATTAAGACGCACTATCGGCCAATGGCGGTCGGTGCCGCGTCAACCGGACAACGGCGTCCATAAGCGTGCAGCTTTGCACAGGCTTATGGACGCCGTTTTTTTTGCATCCGCAACGGTGAGCAAGAGGGTGGCAATGAGCGATGGCAACAAAGGTATGACGGTTTCCCGTCGGCAGTTTTTACTGGGCAGCGCGGCGCTGGGCAGCAGCCTGCTATTGCCTGGGGTGATCAATCGCGCATGGGCCGCAGGCTCGGATGCGCCGGAACTGAGCGAAATCCGCGTCGGTTTTATCCCGCTGACGGATTGTGCCTCGGTGGTGATGGCCGCTGTTAAAGGCTTCGACAAAAAATATGGCATCACCATTGTGCCGAGCAAAGAAGCCAGTTGGGCCGCGGTGCGCGACAAGCTGGTTTCCGGCGAACTGAACGCGTCGCACATTCTCTACGGCCAGCTTTACGGCCTGCAAATGGGGCTTTCCGGGCCGCAAACCGAGATGGCGGCGCTGATGACCATCAACCAGAACGGGCAGGGGATCACGCTGGCGAACCAGTTGCACGAGGCGGGCGTTAATGACTTAGCCTCGCTGCAAAAACATATCGCCGCCAGCCCGGCAGGCACTTATACCTTTGCCCAGACCTTTCCCACCGGCACGCACGCCATGTGGCTCAACTACTGGCTGGCAAGCGCAGGCATCAACCCGCTCACTGACATTCGCAGCGTGGTGGTGCCGCCGCCGCAAATGGTGATGAACATGAAGATCGGCAACATGGTCGGCTACTGCGTGGGCGAACCGTGGAACCAACGCGCCATCAGCGATGGCATCGGCTTTACCGCCACCACCACGCAGGATATCTGGCCGGATCATCCGGAAAAAGTGCTCGGCACCCGCGCAGACTGGGTAGCCAAAAATCCCAACAGCGCCCGTGCGCTGACTGCCGCCATTCTTGAGGCTTCACGCTGGATTGACGCCTCCGACGATAACCGCCGCGAAACGGCGCGGGTCATCGCCGGGCGCGCTTACCTCAACACCAAAGAGGAAACCATTCTCGGGCGCATGCTCGGCCAGTACGAAAACGGCCTGGGCAAAAGCTGGAAAGATGAGCACGCGATGCGCTTCTTCCACGACGGCTCCGTCAACTATCCGTGGCTCTCCGACGGCATGTGGTTCCTCACCCAGCATAAACGCTGGGGGCTGCTCACGCAGGATCCGGATTACCTCGGCGTCGCCCGCAAGGTTAACCGCATCGACATCTACAAACAGGCTGCTGCGGCGGTCGGTAACGTCCCGCTGCCGGGCAGCGACATGCGCAGCAGTGTCCTGATCGATGGCATTCGCTGGGATGGCAGCAACCCTGCCGCCTATGCCAGCGGCTTTAGCGTAAAGAAATAGGAGGTCGCTTATGAAAAACCAGGCGCAGATTATCCCCCTTCCTCGCGAAGAGACGGCGCAGCCGCGTATGGCCGCCGAAATTGTGACGCTGCCCAGCAAACCGGTAGCGCGCCGTTCACCGCTGTTACGCCCGCTGATGGAGCGCGTACTGCCGGGGTTGCTCGGAATTGGCCTGCTGATCTGCCTGTGGCAGGTAGCGGCGCTCAACAGTAAAAACTTCCCCACGCCGTGGCAAACCTGGCAAGCGGCGCTGGAGATCTTTGCCGACCCGTTTTATATCTCCGGGCCGAACGATCAGGGCATTGGCTGGAACGTGCTGGCCTCGTTGCAGCGCGTGGCAGTCGGTTTTGGCCTCGCGGCGCTGGTCGGCATTCCGGCGGGTTTTTTGATTGGCCGCTTCCGGTTTGTCGCCAATATGCTCAACCCGCTGATCTCGCTGCTGCGCCCGGTTAGCCCGCTGGCCTGGCTGCCGATTGGTTTGCTGCTGTTTCAGCGCGCTGAACCAGCCTCCAGCTGGACGATTTTTATCTGCTCGATCTGGCCGATGATCCTCAACACCGCCGAAGGCGTGCGGCAGATCCCGCAGGATTACCTGAACGTGGCGCGGGTGCTGAAGCTTTCGGAGTTCGCCATCATGCGCAAAATCCTGCTGCCCGCCGCGCTGCCCGGCATTCTCACCGGCATGCGCTTATCCATTGGCATTGCCTGGCTGGTGATTGTGGCGGCAGAAATGCTGACCGGCGGCATCGGTATCGGCTTCTGGATCTGGAATGAATGGAACAACCTCAATGTGCAAAACATCATTATCGCCATCGTGGTGATTGGCGTGATCGGCCTGCTGCTGGAGCAGGGGCTGATGTGGATTGCCAGCCGTTTTAACTACACCAGCCGCTAAGGAGGCCACGATGCGTACCCATCCGATTATTCAGGTTCAGCAGGTCAGCCAGCGCTTCAACACCCGCAGCGGTGAGTTTCTCGCGCTGGATAACGTCAGCTTTGATATCCACGCCGGTGAAACCCTGAGCCTGATTGGCCACTCCGGCTGCGGCAAATCAACGCTGTTAAACCTGATTGCCGGTCTGACGCGGCCGACCAGCGGCGGCCTGCTGTGCAATAACCGCGAAATCGACGGTCCAGGGCCGGAGCGCGGCGTGGTGTTTCAGAACCACTCGCTGCTGCCGTGGCTCACCACCTATGACAACGTGGCGCTGGCCGTTCGCCAGGTTTTTCGCGGCGAAATGAGCAAAGCAGAGATGCACGAGTGGATTATGCACAACCTCGATCTGGTGCAGATGAGCCACGCCTGGAACAAGCGCCCGCACGAAATCTCCGGTGGCATGAAGCAGCGCGTCGGCATTGCCCGCGCGCTGGCGATGAAACCCGCCGTATTGCTGATGGATGAACCCTTTGGCGCGCTGGACGCCTTAACCCGCGCTCATTTGCAGGATGCAGTAATGGAGATCCAGCAGCGCCTGCGCACCACCATTGTGCTGATCACCCATGACGTTGACGAAGCGGTGCTGCTCTCCGATCGGGTGATGATGATGACCAACGGCCCGGCGGCAACGGTTGGCGAAATCATGGACGTGTCGCTGGAGCGTCCGCGTTCGCGCGTGGCGCTGGCCGACGACGCGCAGTATCAGCGCTATCGCCAGCAGGTTCTGCAATTTCTGTACGAGAAACAGCCGAAAGCGGCCTGATGTCTCTGTCACTTGTTCGATAAGGATTCAGATGATGAAAAAGCCGGTTTTAGCCGTCATTGGGCACGGCATGGTCAGCCACTATTTTCTGCAACAGCTGGTGGAACGCGAGCTGCACCAGCATTACGACATCGTGGTGTTCGGCGAAGAGCGTCTGCCCGCTTATGACCGCGTCCACCTCTCGGAATACTTCGCCGGGCGCAGCGCCGAATCGCTCTCGCTGGTCAGCGATGGTTTTTTTGCCGACAGCGGCATCACTCTGCGCAGCGGCTGCAAAATTGTCGCGATCGACCGCGAACGTCACTGTTTACGCGACGAACAGGGCGCAGAAACGCATTACGACACACTGGTGCTCGCCACCGGTTCTTACGCCTTCGTGCCGCCGATCAGCGGCAATAACCGCCCTGGCTGCCTGGTTTACCGCACGCTTGACGATCTGGACGCTATCGCCGCGCAGGCGAAAAACGCCAAACGCGGCGTGGTGATCGGCGGCGGGTTGCTGGGGCTGGAAGCGGCCAACGCGCTGCGTCAGTTAGGGCTGGAAACCCACGTGGTGGAGTTTGCCCCGCGCCTGATGGCGGTACAGCTTGATGAAGGCGGCGCGATGATGCTGCAACGCAAAATTGAAGCCCTGGGCGTGCAGGTGCACACCCGCAAAGAGACGCGGGAAATCGTTGATGGCGAGCAGGCGCTGCATCGCCTCTGCTTTGCCGACGGTAGCTGGCTGGAGACCGATCTGCTGCTCTTTTCAGCCGGTATTCGCCCGCGCGATGAGCTGGCGGAAAGTGCGCAACTACAAAAAGGGTCGCGCGGCGGCATTGTGATTGATGACCAGTGCCGCACTTCCGACGCGGCGATTTTCGCCATTGGCGAGTGCGCATTGTGGAACGGGCAGATTTTCGGCCTTGTGGCGCCCGGTTACCAGATGGCGCGCAGCGTGGCGGACACACTGGCGGCGCACGATACGCCGTTTACCGGCGCGGACATGAGCACCAAACTGAAGCTGCTCGGCGTTGAAGTGGCGTCGCTCGGCGATGCACACGGTAAAACGGAAGGTTGCCAGAGCTATCAGTGGACCGATGGCCCGCGCGAAATCTACAAGAAAATTGTCGTCTCTGCCGACGGCAAACGGCTGCTCGGCGCGGTATTGATTGGCGACAGCGCCGATTACAGCATGCTGCTGCAAATGATGCTCAACGGCATGGCGCTGCCCGCGCAGCCGGAAACGCTGATTTTACCCGCCCGTTCCGGTGATGCGCCGAAAGGCCTCGGCGTGGCGGCGCTGGCGGCCAGCGCGCAAATCTGCTCCTGTCACAATGTCAGCAAAGGCGACATTGCCGCAGCGGTCGCCAGCGGCTGCAGCGAACTGGGGGCGATAAAAAGCTGCACCAAAGCCGGAACTGGCTGCGGCGGCTGCGTGCCGTTGCTGAAGCAGGTGATGGAGCATGAGCTGCAACAGCTTGGCGTGGAAGTGAAAAAAGATCTCTGCGAGCATTTTGCCTGGTCGCGCCAGGAGCTGTATCACCTGATCCGCCTGCATGAAATTCGCAGCTTCGATGAATTGATTAGCCGCTTCGGCAAAGGCCACGGTTGTGAAGTGTGCAAGCCACTGGTCGGCTCTTTGCTGGCTTCCTGCTGGAATGATTACCTGCTCAAACCGCAGCATCTGCCGTTGCAGGATACTAACGACCGTTTCTTCGCCAATATCCAGAAAGATGGCACTTACTCGGTGGTGCCGCGCATTCCGGCTGGCGAAATCACGCCGCAGGGCTTGATCGCCATTGGCGAAGTGGCGCAGCGCTACAACCTCTACACCAAAATTACCGGCGGCCAGCGGGTGGATCTGTTTGGCGCGCGGCTGGAGCAACTGCCTGCGATCTGGGAGAGGCTGATCGCCGCCGGGTTTGAAACCGGCCATGCTTACGGCAAATCCCTGCGCACGGTGAAATCCTGCGTCGGTTCTACCTGGTGCCGCTACGGTGTGCAGGACTCGACCGGCATGGCGATCACCCTGGAGAACCGCTACAAGGGGCTGCGCTCGCCGCACAAAATCAAAATGGCCGTTTCCGGTTGTACCCGCGAATGCGCCGAAGCGCAGGGCAAAGACATTGGTGTGATCGCCACCGATAAAGGCTGGAACCTCTATGTCTGCGGCAATGGCGGCATGAAGCCGCGCCATGCGGACTTGTTCGCCAGCGATCTCGACAGCGAAGCGCTGATCCGCACCATCGATCGCGTGTTGATGTTCTATATCCGCACCGCCGATCGCCTGCAGCGCACCAGCACCTGGCTCGACAATATGGAAGGCGGCCTTGCGTACTTACAACAGGTGATCCTGCACGACAGTCTGGAGATTGGCGCTGAGCTGGAGCGTGAAATGCAGCAGGTGGTGGACGCTTACCAGTGCGAATGGAAAACCACGCTCGATAGCGCGGAAAACCGCCTGCTGTTCCGCGGCTTCCTCAACAGCGATCGCCCGGATGAAGCGGTGGTGATGGTGCCGGAGCGCGGGCAGATCCGCCCGGCCAGAAGCGAGGAAAAAACCGCGCAGGCGACAACACTGCCTGGCGTCGAAGCCGAATGGGTGCATGTTGGCGCGGTGGCGGATATTCCGGCCAACAGCGGGGTCGCCGCGCGTCTGGGTCAGCAACAGATTGCGCTGTTCCATCTGCCCGCAAGCGAGGCGCAGATTTTCGCGCTGGACAATCGCGAACCGGGCAGCGAAGCCAATGTGCTGGCGCGCGGTCTGGTGGGCGATAAAGAGGGCGAACCGATCGTGATTTCGCCGCTCTACAAACAGCGTTTCCGACTGTGCGACGGCGTCAGCCTCGACGATGCCACGCTGCGGGTGCGCGTCTGGCCGGTCAACATTATCGACGGGCATATCTGGGTTCATCGCCAGCCGCTGGCAGAGAGCACTTTCCCGGCGATTGCCGAAGCGTCATAAGCCGCAACGGGGGCAAAAATGGATCTAAAAAGTGTATGCCCTTATTGCGGGGTAGGCTGCGGGCTGGTTATGAAAGTGGAAAACCAGCGCATTATCAACGTAGTAGGGGATAAAACGCACCCCACCAATCAGGGGCGTTTATGCACCAAAGGTAAAAGCTGTGCGCAGGCGATTACCGCAGCGGGCAGGCTGGATCGCGCATGGCTGCGCACTTCGCGCCAGCAAGAGTCGGTGCCGGTCGGCATCGACAGCGCCATCACGCAAACCGCACAACGGTTGCGCGCCATTATCGATAATCATGGCCCTGATGCGCTGGCGCTGTATGTGTCCGGGCAGATGTCGCTGGAAGCGCAGTATCTGGCGAACAAGCTGGCAAAGGGGTTTATCGGCACGCAACATATCGAGTCCAACTCGCGGCTGTGCATGGCCAGCGCCGCCAGCGGCTATAAGCTGTCGCTGGGGGCTGACGGGCCGCCGGGATCTTATGATGATTTCGATCGCGCCGATCTCTTTCTGGTGATCGGCGCAAACATGGCCGACTGCCACCCGATCCTGTTTCTGCGCATGATGGACAGAGTCAAAGCAGGCGCAAAGCTGATTGTCGTCGATCCCCGCCGCACCGCCACGGCGGAGAAAGCCTCGCTGTTTTTGCAGATCAAACCCGGAACGGACCTCGCTTTGCTGAACGGTCTGCTCGGGTTGCTGGTGCAGAACGGCCAGATCGACGAGGCGTTTATTGAACATTGCACCGAAGTCTGGCAGGCGATGCCGGATTTCTTGCAGGACTATTTACCGCAGCAGGTGGCCGAACGTACCGGGCTGGCGGAGGCGGACATTCGCCAGGCGGCGCAGTGGATTGGCGAAGCCACCGAGTGGATGAGTTGCTGGACGATGGGGCTGAACCAGAGCACCCACGGCACCTGGAGCACCAATGCGCTGTGCAATCTGCATCTGGCGACAGGGGCGATTTGCCGTCCCGGCAGCGGCCCGTTCTCGCTGACCGGGCAGCCAAACGCGATGGGCGGGCGCGAAGTGGGCTATATGGGCGCAGGATTGCCCGGCCAGCGCTCGCTGCTGGTGGAAAAAGACAGAGCCTTTGTCGAGCAACTCTGGCAGCGCCCACCGGGTTCATTGCGCAGCGATAGCGGCCACGGCACGGTGTCGATGTTCGATGAGATGCGCGCTGGGAAAATTAAAGCCTGCTGGATAATCTGCACTAACCCGGTCGCCACGGTCCCCAATCGCCAGCAGGTGATTGCCGCGCTACAGCAGGCGGAACTGGTGATCACCCAGGATGCGTTTCTCGATACCGAAACCAACCGCTATGCCGATATTTTGCTGCCGGGCGCGCTGTGGGCGGAAGCGGAAGGGGTGATGATCAACTCCGAACGCACCATGACGCTGATGCGGCAGGCGGTGTTGCCGCCGGGCGAGGCGCTGGCCGACTGGCAAATTATCGCCCGCGTGGCCTGCGAAATGGGCTATGCCGAGGGTTTTACCTATGCCAGCGCTGCCGAAGTCTTCGACGAGATCCGCCAGTCGTATAACCCGGACACCGGCTATGACATTCGCGGTGCCAGCCATGCGCGGCTGCGCGAGATGCCGTTGCAATGGCCGTGCCCGCCGGATGACACACAGCAACGCCACCCGATTCGTTATCTGCAGCACTGCGCCACGGCGCGGGTGCGTTTCGCCACCGCCAGCGGCAAGGCGCAATTCTTCGCCCGCCCGGATCTGGCACCCGTGGAGATGCCGGATGACGAATTTCCGTTGGTGCTGAATACCGGGCGCGTCCAGCACCAGTGGCACACCCTGACGAAAACCGGGAAGATCCCGATGCTCAATCAGCTTAACCCTGGTCCGTTTGTTGAAATCGCACCACAGGATGCCGAACGGCTCGGCATTCGAGAAAATGATCATGTGGATATTCGCTCCCGGCGCGGGCTGGCGACGCTGCCTGCGGTGATCACCGATCGGGTCAGCCCCGGCACCTGTTTCGCGCCGTTTCACTGGAACGATCTGTTTGGCGACAGGCTGGCGATCAACGCGGTGACCAGCGACGCCGTCGATCCCATTTCACTGCAACCGGAACTGAAACATGCCGCCGTCGCGCTGACGCGCAGCGCGCAGCAGCCGGTGATGAGCGAAAAAAACGCCGTAACCGCGCAAGCCACGCCGGGCGTGCTGCTGGTGCTGTGGGCGTCAATGACCGGCAATGCGCAGGCCTTTGCCCGCCGCTGCGCCGGGCATTTTCTCGATGCCGGGCAGGCGGTAAAACTGCGGGGAATGGAGAGCGTCGGCGTGGCCGATATTGCCGCCGCCTCGCACGTATTACTGGTTGCCAGTACCTTCGGCGATGGCGATCCGCCGGACAATGGCGCGGCGCTGTGGGCCGCGCTGGAAAGCGACAGCGCGCCTGAACTCACCGGGACGGCATTTTCAGTACTCGCCTTTGGCGATGCCAGCTATGATCGGTTTTGCGGCTTTGGCCGCAAGCTTGATGCCCGTCTGGCAGCGCTGGGCGCGCAGCGGCTGGTGGCGCGCCATGAATGCGATGCTGGCGATAATGCGCCAGCGCAGCAGTGGCTGAATGCGGTGCAGCGCGCGCTGCTCGGTGAGGTCATCGCGGAAACCGGCGAAACGCAACCAAAGCCTGGCTTTAGCCGCCATCAGCCGTTAACTGTTCCGCTGGTAGTCAATCAGCGGCTGAACGCGTCGGTGGCGCAAAAAGAGATCCGCCAGGTGGTTTTTGATCTGCAAGGCAGCGGCATGCATTACGAGGCGGGCGATGCGCTCGGCGTCTGGCCGATCAACTGCCCGCAGCAGGTTGATCAGATACTGCGTCTGCTGGAACTGGATGCACAAACGCCGGTACAACTGAGTGATAAAGGCGAAATGACGTTACGTGAAGCGCTGACCAACGAGATGGATATCACGCGCATTACTCCGGAAATCATGCGATTTGTCTGCGAACAGACCGGCAACGCGGCGCTAAAAACGCGGCTCGATAACACCGGGGAATTATCGCAGTGGCTGTGGGGACGCCAGCTTAGCGATCTGCTACAGATGTCTCCGGTTCGCGCGTCGGCGCAGGCGTGGTTGTCGGTGCTGCGCCGTTTACAGCCGCGCTTCTACTCCATTTCTTCCAGCCCAAAGGTTTCGCCGCAGCAGGTAGCGCTGACGGTCGCGACGGTGCGTTATGGTGAAGGGAATCAGCGCGGTGGCGTCTGCTCAACGTTTCTCGCCGACCGGGCGACCAGCGCGGCAGTATTTATTCACTCGTCGCCGCACTTCCGTCTGCCCGCCAACCCGCAAACGCCGGTGATTATGGTTGGCGCGGGCACCGGTATCGCGCCGTTTCGCGGCTTCTTACAGGAACGGCAGGCCACCGCTGCGCCGGGCCGCAACTGGCTGTTCTTTGGCGAGCAGCATGCGGCAACGGATTTCTGGTATCAGGAGGAGCTGGAAGCTTGGCAGCGCGGCGGCGTTCTGCACCGCCTGAGCACGGCGTTTTCCCGCGATCAGGCGGAAAAAATCTACGTGCAGCACCGCATGGTGGAAGAGGGGGCTGAGCTGTGGCGCTGGCTGTGCGACGGCGCCTGTTTTTATGTCTGCGGCGATGCCAGCCAGATGGCGAAAGATGTCGACGCGGCGTTAAAGCAGGTGGTGCAAACCTTTGGCGGCATGCGCGCCGATGAGGCCAGCGACTGGGTGGCGGCACTGGCATGCGAGAAACGCTACCTGCGGGATGTCTATTAGTGGTTTACGGCGGCGGTTTATCATCACCAGCAGTCTGGCAAAGCTCAGCGGAGCCCGGCAACCGCAGGGCGATGCTGTGCTTATGCACCACCCGGTAGCGAAGGGCGGCTGGTGACCATCATCCGGCGCAGAAAACCGATATCGCGCGTTTGTTCCAGATTCGCTAATTGCTGGTAAAGCGCCTGCGCATCGGGCAGATACGTGCAGCAATCGAGGAATTTCGTCTGCCGTTCCGCCTCGCTGAACGGCTCCTCCAGCACGCCTTTTGCCTGCCAGCGCGAGTGGCGAAGCGTGCGGCCATCTTTAAGCGTTACCGTCAGCGTATGCGGCAGTGCGGCGTTTTCGTTTTCCTGCTCTGCTGTCCAGTGGCTCATGGTAATACGCGCCAGTTTCTGCGCATCGCTCTGCGCAGCAACGGCCTGCGGCGTGAAATCCGAAACGCTGAGCGCCCCTTTTTCCAGCATCACCGCCACGCAGTAAGGCATGGAAAACCGCGCCTGCATTTCGTCAGCGGGTTGCGGGTACGCCAGGTTGCGCCAGTTGGCAATGCCCACCTGGCAGTGCACCTGTTCAACTTCATCGGTATGGAAGAGCTGTTGCGCCTGCAAATCGGCAATTGCATCCAGAATGCGGTGCGTCGAGCCGCAACAGGGGTGTTTTTTCGGCATGACGCCGACGCGCTCAATCACATGCTGGCGGTCGTTAAGCCAGCCCGGCTGGCTTAACGTTCCGGCATAGAGTTCGGCAAAACCCTGCGGGCATTCAAAAATATCCAGCCTGCCGTGCATCCCCGTGCGGGCAAGGGTTGCGGCTTCAACGGCGTTACGCGCGGCCATACCAGCATGAAACGGTTTGAGCGGCGTGCCGAACTGGCCTTTTACGCCGCTGGCCATGCTGACCGCTATGCTCAGCGTGCGGGCAATGCCTGGCGCATCTTGCCCCATCAGCGCTGCCACGCCTGCGGCGCTACCGATGCAGCCAATGGTCGATGTGCCGTGCCATCCGGCGGTGTAATGGCCGTAACCGGTCGCTTCACCAATAAACGCCTGCGCCTGCAAACCCACCAGATAAGCGGCAATCAGCTCCGCGCCGCTGCTGTTCTGCGCCAGCGCCACCGGTAACAGAGCCGGAAGCAGTACGGCGGAAGCGTGGCTCATGCCCGGCGTAAAATTATCGTCATAGTCGATGGCGTGCGCAGCGGTAGCGTTCACCAGCGCCGCCTGTGCGGCACTGCGCGGCGAATCGTGCCACGCCTCGCTTACCGCGCGGGTGGAAAAGTCATTCTGCCCGGCGACCATGCAGGCCAGCGTATCGGTAATGGCTTCGCGCGCCAGCGTTTTTGCCCGCTCGCTAAAGGGCTGCGGTGCGGCGCACCAGCGCGCCAGCGTTTCGATCAGTGTCATGATGCCAACTCCTTCCGACGCCAGATGGCGCTTATGCTTCACTCGCCGCGAGAAACTCACGGGTATAGGTTTCTTGCGCGTCGCCCTTTCGTAAACGCGCCGCACTAATCTCTTCCAGCAATTTCCCCTGATACATCACGCCAATGCGTTCGCAAAGGTGGGTAACCACCGCCAAATCGTGGGTGACCAAAAGGTAGGTCAGGTTGCGCTGCTGGCGCATGCGGCTGAGTAAGTTGAGGATCTCCGCCTGGACAGAAACATCCAGCGCGGAAGTAGGCTCATCAAGCAGCAGAACCGACGGTTCGAGGATCAACGCGCGGGCAATCGCCACGCGCTGGCGCTGGCCGCCGGAGAGCTGGTGCGGATAGCGGTAGCGAAAAGCGTCAGAGAGGCCGACTGCATGCAGCACCTCGCTGATCCGCGCTTCGTGCCGATCCATATCGTGCAGTTTTAGCGGCTCGCGCAGGCTGGCCCACACCATTTTTCGCGGGTGCAGCGAGGCATACGGATCCTGAAAAACCATCTGCACCTGACGGTAAAAGGCTTTGTCGCGGTGCGGCTGTTGTTCACGGTTATTAAACAAAATATGGCCGTGATAGTCCGGGTTTAGCCCGGCCAGCGCCCGCAGAATGGTGGATTTTCCACAGCCGGATTCTCCAATCAGGCCGTAACTTTCACCGCGCGCCATCATCAGGCTGACATCGTTCACCACCTGGCGGCGCTGGTTGCCCTGACCAAAAGCGATGGCGAGATTGACCATTTCAACGGCGCGTTCGGTTGTCGGGATCGGGTTCATTGGGCTACTCCATTGCGGTAACTGGGGCCGTTGAGCCAGGCGGGATCGCGCGTCGGCACGCGCAGCGTTTCTACCGGTTCGCGCAGCCGGGGCTGGCTGGCGAGCAGCGCCTGAGTATAGGGATGACAGGCCTGGTCAAGTTCGCTGGCACGGATCTCTTCGACAATGCGCCCGGCGTACATCACCAGCACCCGGTCGCAGAAACGCGACACCAGGTTTAAATCATGAGTGATAAACAGCAGCCCGGTCTGGCGGCGTTGCAGTTGCTCATCAAGAATGCTGAGCACCTGGCGGCGCACCGTGACATCCAGCGCCGAGGTTGGTTCGTCGGCGATGATCAGATCCGGTTCCGGGATCAGCATCATGGCGATCATCACCCGCTGCCCCATACCGCCAGAGATTTCGTGCGGGTAGAGGCGGGCGACTTTCGCCACCTCGCGAATATGCACCGACTCCAGCATCTCCAGCGCGCGGGCGCGGGCTTCCTCTTTGCTGACGCGACGGTGTAAACGCCAGGCTTCCGCCACCTGATCACCAATGCGCATTAACGGATTCAGCGAAAAGCGCGGGTCTTGCAGGATCATCGAAATGCGGTTGCCGCGAATAGTGCGCATTTGCCGTTCGCTGGCGTTCAGCAGATCGAACTCACCGAAACGCATTTTAGCGGCCCGCACCTGGCCGATTTTCGGCGTCAGCTTCAGCAGGGCACGGCAGGTCTGTGATTTCCCCGAACCGGATTCGCCGACAATCGCAACCTTTTCCCGCCCTACCTGAAAGCTCACGTCGCGCACCGCGAGGTTATCTTCGTGCGCCCCTTTAAACAGGATGCTGAGGTTTTCTACTTCCAGCAGTGGATTATTCATGGCGGATATCCATTACATCGCGCAGGCCATCGCCGAGCAGGTTAAAGGCCAGGCTGGTAAACAAAATCGCTAAACCGGGAATGGCGGCAATCCAGCCATTGTTCAGCATAAATTCGCGCCCGGAGGCCAGCATCGCGCCCCATTCCGGGCTGGGTGCTTGCGCACCAAGGCCAAGAAAGCCAAGCCCGGCGGCGGTGAGAATAATCGCCGCCATATTGAGCGTGACGCGCACTACCACCGACGGCAGGCACATTGGCATCACGTGGCGCAAAATGATGTGCCACGCCGATGCGCCCTGTAAGCGCACCGCGGCGATGTAATCCATCTTGCGGATAGCCAGCGTTTCAGCGCGTGCCAGGCGGGCAATCGGCGGCCAGGCGGAGAGGGAAATGGCGATAATCGCATTCTCAATGCCGGGGCCGAGGGCAGCGACAAACGCCAGTGCGAGGATCAGGCTGGGGAAGGCAAGAAAGATATCCACCAGCCGCATCAGCAGCGTATCGACGCGCCCGCCGAGATAGCCCGCCGTGGCACCAATCACCAGCCCGAGCGGGGTGATAATCAGCGCCGTCAACCCGGTGATATAGAGCGTGATGCGCGCGCCATACAGCAGGCGGCTGAAGATGTCGCGCCCCAGTTCATCGGTGCCGAGCCAGTGCTCCGCACTCGGGGGTTGCAGGCGCAGCGCCAGGTTTTGCGCGTAGATATCGTGGTTTGCCAGCCACGGCGCAAACAGCGCGGCGGCAACAATGATCAGCAGCACCAGCAGGCCAAACAGCGCAGAGTGGTTGGCGCAAAAACGTCGCCACTGGATCCAGCTAAGCTGCACTCTGGCTTGCAACGGGGTTTGCGGCGCCGGATCGCGCAGCCATGCGCGCAGCCCCTGGCGCGGATGGGCGCGCAGGTATTTGGTCGAATCGGTCATTGCTCCTCCCGTCGCGTGCGCGGATCGAAGATGCGGTACAGCAGATCGCACAGCAGGTTAAGGGCGACAAAAATCGCGCCGGTCAGCAGAGTGCAGCCGACCACGGCATTCATATCGCCCGCCAGCAGAGCGTTGGTCAGGTAGCGGCCAAAACCGGGCCAGGCAAAGACGGTTTCCGTCAATACCGCCCCTTCCAGCAGCCACGCCCAGGAGAGCGCCACCACGGTCAGCACCGGCACGGCAATATTGCGAAACGCATGTACCCAGACGCAGCGCGCCCAGGACAAACCTTTGACGCGGGCAGTGATGATGTACTCCTGGGAAAGCTGCTCGATCATAAAACTGCGGGTCATGCGGCTGATATACGCCAGCGCGCTCAGCCCGAGGATCGAGGCGGGCAGAATGATGTGGCTGAAAACGTTTTTGAATACCGCCCAGTTGCCGCTCAGGGCGCTATCCAGCAGCCAGAATCCGGTGACCGGGTGCAGCTCGAATTCGTAGATAAAGTCGATGCGCCCCGGACCACCGATCCAGCCAAGGGTGGCGTAAAACAGCAGCAGCCCCATTAACCCCAGCCAGAAGTGCGGCGTGGAGTAACTCAGCAAACCGACAAAACGGATCAGGTGATCAAACCACGAGTTGCGATACATTGCGGCGAAAACCCCGGCGGGAATGCCGAGGCCGACGCCAATTATCGCCGCCACCGTGGCCAGTTCCAGCGTTGCCGGAAAGACGCGGGCGATATCCTGCGCCACAGGCTGGCTGGTGGTCAGCGCGGTGCCGAAATCCAGGTGCAGCAACTGCCAGACATAATCGACAAACTGTTTCCACAGCGGCTGATTCAGCCCGAGTTGTGCATACATCTTCTCGTAGGCTTCGTGGCTGGCGTTATCGCCAATCACCGCCACTACCGGGTCGATAGGCAGCAGCCGACCGATAAAGAAGGTCAGCGCCGCCAGCCCCAGCAGCGTACAGCAGATGGAAAGGGCTCCCCGGAAGATACGGCCTGTCAGGCGCATCCACGGCGGTGGAGCGTTATCGGTTGTGGTCGGTGCAATAACCTGAGACATCAGCAACCTCCATTACTTACTTGCGTCACCGTACCAGACGCGAAAACCATTCCACGTCCAGTTCTTCACCGCCGGGCTAATGCCCGCGCTGTTGTACATCTGGAACATGATCGCCATCGGTCCTTTTTCCATGACCTCTTTCTGCAATGCGGCATACATCTCACTGCGTTTGGCGTCATCCGGCTCCAGCAGGGCGGCTTCCACTTTCTGGTTCATCTGTGCGTCGTAGTAAGCGGCGCGCCAGCTCGGATACTGCGTGGCGCGAGCCTCTTTGCGGTTATCCGGGTTAAACACCAGCCTTGAGGCGTTGCCGTAGGCATCCGGCACGGAGGTTTGCCAGGCCATCATCGCGCTCTGGAATTCGCGTCCGCGCGCCCGGCTAAACAACTGAGCGTTCGCCATGCGCTCCAGCGTCAGCTTGACGCCGATTTTCGAGGCATTCTGCTGAATGCTTTGCGCGATGGGCGCGGAGTGGGCAAGGGTGCCGAAAATGACCGACGCGCTAAAACCATTTGGGTAACCGGCTTCGGTGAGTAGCTGTTTGGCTTTCGCCAGATCGAGTTTGAACGGCTGGCCCTCCTTTTCGTCCAGCGCGCCGAACGCGCCAAGCTGCACAAAGCTCGCGCGCGGTACACCGAGGTAAGGCATCACGCTTTTGCCTAAGCCGTCGTAGTCGATCAGATAGCGCATGGCGAGGCGCACTTTTTCATTTTTGAAGATTGGATCTTCGTTGTTGAAGGTCCAGAAAAAGAGCTGCGGTTTCAGGACTTTGTCCACCCTGACTTTGCCGCCTTGATCCAGGGTTTTCAGATCATCAGCCGACAGATCGCGGGCAATATCCACATCACCCTGCGTCAACAGCAGGCGCTGCGTGCCGGTTTCGGCAACGTGGCGGATCAGTACACGTTTCAGTACCGGCGCTTTGCCCCAGTAGTGATCGGTGGCCTGCAACATCACGCCTTCACCGGCGTTCCAGCGCACCAGTTGATACGGGCCAACACAGGCAGTATGCGTGGTGAGGTATTTGTGGCCGAAATCACCCTCCACGGCCTCTTTTTCCACCACTTTGCGGTTGAGCAGCGACGAGACGTTATTGGCGGCGATTGCCTGTAAAACGAGGCTGGTGGGGTAGGGTTTATCCAGCGTCATTACCAGCGTTTTGTCATCCGGCGCGATAATGCGGCTGTCGACATTCTCTTTGTTAAAGCCATATTCGGTGATTTGCGCGGCGTTACCGTAACCGAGTTTCACCACCCGCTGCATGGACCACGCCAGATCGCCTGCGCTGGCGGGCGTGCCGTCCGGGAACTTCAGGTTGTCCTGCAAATGGAACGTAAGGGTCTTGCGGTCCGGCGAGACATCCCAGCTTTTCGCCATGGCCGGGGTCAGTTTCTTCTCATCTTTCACATCAAAATCGACCAGCGCATCGCAGGTGTTGGCGTAGATTTCGCTGGTCACCACTTCGCCAATCTGCGCCGGGTCCCAGGTGCTGATGGCGTCAATATTCCATGCCATCACCAGTGAATCCGGCGGCGTGGCGGCCTGAGCATGAAGGCTGACGGCGCTGGTCAGCGCCACGGCTACGGCAATCGGGGTGAATTTCATGTCGGATATCCTTATAACGTGGCCGGGCGTGGCTGGATGGGTGGCATCACCTCTTCCGGGATGGGGCAGTGATACGGTTTTTCGCTCACCTGCTCGAAGTGCGCTTTTTTCACTTGCGCCAGTAGTACCTTGTCGGTCAACACATCGACGGCAGTGGCAGCCATCACTTTCGCCACATGGGAAAGGCCTTTATGGGCGGCAGGCATCTTGCCCTGTGCGGTGAGTTGCCAGGAGTGGCCCGGCGTGCCAATCGCCATGGTGGGAATATGCGCCTGCACGGTCGGCAGCACCCAACTGACATCGCCGACGTCGGTGGAGCCAATCATCACTTCGCCGTGGGTATCCAGCGGGATGATGTAGTCGCTGAGCGGTTTCGGGTTTGCGGGTTTAATCCCGGTTTTGCGATAGCAACTGGCAATCTCCTCTTCGGAGAGCGTGCCCTGGATTTCAGCGGCAAAGGCCATGTCGGCATCGTCGAACGGCACCGTACCAAGGCTTTCCAGATTGCGCTGCATCGCCTCTTCCAGCGGACGGTTGCCGAGCAGGTTAGAGACGGCGCTCATGATGCTGATCTCCACTTTGGTGTCGGTCATCAGCGCAGCGCCCTGCGCCACACGTTTTACGCGTTCGTTCAGTTCAAACATGGCGTGGACATCGCGCGCGCGAATGGCGTAGCGCACCGCTGCTTTCGCCTGCACCACGTTTGGCGCAATGCCGCCGGAATCGAGCATCGCGTAATGGATGCGGGAATCCTGCGGTACATGCTCACGCAGAAACTGGACGCCCACGTTCATCAATTCTGCGGCGTCGAGCGCGCTGCGGCCTAAATGTGGGGAGGCGGCGGCGTGGGAGGAGCGGCCAGTGAAGAAGAAATCCATGCGGGTATTGGCCAGCGACAGCGGTTTCGCCACTTCATGATGTGCGCTGGGATGCCAGGTGATCGCCACATCAACACCATCGAAAGCTCCGGCGCGCGCCATAAAGGATTTCGCCGCGCCGCCTTCTTCCGCCGGACAACCGTAGTAACGTACTCGGCCCGGCGTGCCGGTCTCTTCCAGCCAGGCTTTCAGCGCGGTGGCTGCCAGCATGGCGCCGGAGCCGAGCAGATTATGCCCGCAACCGTGTCCATGACCGTTGCCCGGCAGCGGCGAGTAGTGCGCGACGCCGGAGGCCTGGCTCAGACCAGGCAATGCATCGTATTCACCTAGGAAAGCGATGATCGGCCCGCCGCTTCCCGCTTCGCCCATTACGGCGGTAGGAATACCGGCGACGTTTTCAGTGACGCGGAAACCTTGCGTTTTTAGCATGGCGGTATGTTCGGCCACCGAGCGGTATTCGGTGTAGCAGATCTCTGGTGTACCCCATACACGATCGCTGAGATCGCAGAAATCGTGCTGATAGTTCTCTACCCACTTCCAGACTAACGCTTTGTTTTCCATGATACTCCCCAGTTTGGTTGGTCGGCATAATGCGCACGCGTTAACGTCGCTGTACCACCAGAATGAGGGCAACGGTTCGTAAAAGGCCAATGAGCAATTCACACTGGCTATTCCGTTCTTGCATAGTCTGCCGCCATCAGGCGGCATGGGCGGTTTCGCTCTGCTGGATCAACTGCCAAAGTTGTTCAGCTTGCGGGTTGCGCAGCACCGGCTGGCGATAGAGACGGATCGCCAGTTTGATCTCCTGGTCACTGCTGCCGGCGCGCACCAGCGTGCCGTTTGACAGCTCCTCGTGGACAAGGCTCAGCGGCAGCCAGGCGACGCCACCGCCCGCCAGCGTCATCGCTTTCAGGTTGGCCGACATGCCGTTTTCATACACCGCTTCCAGCGGCAACGGGCGTTCGCTCAGCATTTGCGCCAGCGCATGGGCGAAAAAGGAGTGGCTGCCGTAGCTCAGCCACGGAATCGGGCGTCCATTGGGGTTGATGGGGTAAAGCGGCTGCCCGCCGCTGTCCGGTCGGCAGACCGGAATCGCCCATTCGCGGCCTAAATGGATCATCGGGTAAGGCGCAAGCTGGCGGATCAGCGACACTGCATCGTGGGCGTAGGTAAGCAGAAAATCGGTTTCGCCGCTGTGCAGAGTGGCGATGTGCTCGACAAAGCTCGGCTTGGAGTTGCACATGCGGATATATCCAAGCTGGTGTTGCAGGTTCAGGCGCTGGATCCAGTCCGGGAAAAAGGTCAGCGACAGGGTATTGAGCATGGCAAAGCGCAACACCGCCGTGCGGGAACGAAAGCGCTGGTTGAGATCGTTACGCAGATGGGTCATGGCGAACACGGTTTCGCTGGCGGTGGCGTGAAAGGCTTCTCCCTCCGGCGTCAGCGTGACCGGATAGGTTTTGCGATCGAACAGCGGGACGCCAAGCCACTCTTCCAGTTGGCGGATGCGACGGCTAAGGGCGGACTGGGTGATGTGCCGCTCATCGGCGGCGCGCGTGAAGCTAAGACTGCGGGCGACACTGAGAAAATCTTCGAACCATTTCAATTCCATAGCGATACCTTGTGAAATGAATGGGAAAACGTCTCCTCGGGTAAACAGTCAGTTACGCAAGAAACGCGCCACTCTTGCAGGCGGGCGTTCACGCGCACTGCAGCGCAGGGCCGGGGAAGAGGCCCCCATGATTGCGCAGAAAGTGCACTAATGAGGTGCAACGGAGTAATATTAAGATGTATTATTAATGCATCTTAATTGATGGGTATTGTGTATGTCTGGTCCACGGATCCTGCGGGAGAAACTGACCATCCGCAAAATGATCGCGCTCTATCAGCGTGCCTGCGCGGATGCGGTTAGCAGCGAGTCGCACTATGTGAATTTGTACGCTTATGCGGAAAAACGGCTGGATAAGTGCGTGTTCGGCGAAGAAAAACCGGCCTGTAAGCAGTGCCCGGTGCACTGTTACCAGCCCGCAAAGCGTGAAGAGATGAAGCAGATTATGCGCTGGGCGGGGCCGCGTATGTTATGGCGGCATCCGGTGCTGACGGTACGCCATTTGATTGACGATAAACGCCCGGTGCCAGAGCTGCCGGAGAAGTATCGGCGGAAATAGGTTGAGTTGCCGTCCGGCGTTTTTGGAAGATCGTGGAATTATTTCGTTCACCAGCGGCGCAGGCCGGATGGCAGCTTCGCCTTATCCGGCCTGCAACTGCGGCTGCACTCAGGCGCGCGTAGCGATCAAAATCGCCGACGCCTTAATCAGCGCAATCACGCGTTTACCGCTGTCCAGCTGCAAATCCTGCACACTTTCATTGGTCACCACCGCCACCAGCTCAAACCCGGCATCGGTCTGCACATGCACCGTGGCATTGACCGCGCCTTCGGTCACCGAAGTGACTTTCCCGGCGAACTGATTGCGGGCGGAGAACTTCAACCCGCTATCTTCGGTCGCTAGCGTCACCCACGGCGCTTTGATCAGCGCGATAGCCTCTTTGCCTGGTGTCAGCCCCAGCGCCGCCTGGCTGCTGCTGGTGACAATCGCCACCAGCGTTGCGCCGCCGTCGAGAGTGAGTTCCACTTCATCATTCACGGCACCGTGAGAGGTTGCACTGACCTTGCCTGTTAATTGATTTCGCGCTGAAACTGCCATAGACCCTCCATTATGTATGGATATGTTGAATATTTTTCCAGCTTAACATAGTGCGTCTTTATTGATACCTAAACGTTTCATGCGCGACAGCAGGGTGGTGCGTTTAAGTCCCAGCCGCTGGGCGGCACCTTTTGGCCCGGCGACCACGCCGTTGGTCTCGCGCAGCACGCGCACAATCAGCTGGTATTCATCTTCTCCCTCTTTCGCGAGCCACTTCAGCAGGCTCCGCTACGGGCTGAGGCGGAACGGTGATTTCCGGCAGCGAGAGTTGCAGGACATTGCCGCGCGTCAGCAGCACCGCCCGTTCGATGACGTTTTCCAGCTCGCGCACGTTGCCCGGCCACTCCATCGAGCTCAGCACGCGTAACGTCTCCGCCGGAATACTGTCGATGTTTCGGCCCATTCGGCGGGCAATCTTGGCGGTAAAGGCTTTGACCAGCAGGGGAATATCTTCCGGGCGCTCGCGCAGCGGCGGCAGATGAAGATCGGGAAGACGTTCAGGCGATAGTAAAGATCGCTGCGGAACTCCCGGTCGGCGACCATCTGTTTCAGATCGCGGTTGGTGGCGGCAATCAGCCGCACGTCGGTCTGGATAAGCTTGTTGCTGCCGAGCCGCTCAAACTCCTGCTCCTGCAGGACGCGCAGCAGTTTCGGCTGTAGCTCCAGCGGCATATCGCCCACTTCGTCGAGGAACAGCGAGCTTTTGTCCGCCAGCTCAAAGCGGCCCAGCCGCTGGCTGCTGGCCCCGGTAAACGCGCCGCGCTCGTGGCCGAACAGATCGCTTTCCAGCAGCCCTGCAGGCATCGCGGCGCAGTTCATCTTCACCATCCGGCGGCTGTTGCGGTTGCTCAGGTTGTGGATGGCGCGGGCAATCAGCTCTTTACCCGTGCCGGTTTCGCCCAGGATCAGCACCGTGCTGTCGCTTTGCGCCACCATCTCAACCTGCTTGAGCACGCTGTACATCGCCTCGCTGCGGCCGATGATTTCACCAAACTCGCTGTCCACGTTGTTGAGCTGTTCGGTCAGGGCCAGGTTCTCATCCACCAGCCGCTCCTTCAGGCGGTGAATTTCCTGGTAGGCGAGGGCGTTATCCAGGGCAATGGAGATACGCTCGGCGATCTGGCGCAGCAGCTTGAGGTTGGCCGGGGTAAACACCCCTTCCTGGCACTGCGCCAGCTTCAGCACGCCGAGCAGGGTGTTGCCGGACATCAGCGGCAGCAGGCACAGGGTCTGGATTTTATTGCCCCAGGTGTCAAACAGCATTCGCTCGTAGGGCGCGAGCGGGTCCCGCTCGTTCAGGTTGAGCAGCAGGATCTCTTTGCTTTTGAAGACCCGTTCAGAAAGGGTCCCCGCTTCGTCCACTTCGCTCTGCTCGTGCGCCGGGTTGGCTTCATCGAGATAATGCGTGGAGTAGATGTTCAGCTTGCCCTTGCGATGGCCGCGAAGCGCGATGCTGATGGCATCGATTTTGAAATAGTGGTGGATCTCTTTCGACACTTCGCTGACCAGCTCGTCCATATCCAGCCGCGAGAGCACGGCGTTGGTGATGGCGACCAGAATGCGGAAGTTGTCGCGCTCGCGGCTCAGCAGGTCGTAATCCGACGTTATTGGTGACGCGGCTTTGGATCTGCTCCGCGACGACGGCCACAATCTGGGTAAAGGTGTGCAGGCGTTCGCACTCCTCATCGCTCCACGGTTGCCCGGTCGTGGCGAAAAACTCGCAGCCGCCGAAAATCTGCCCCTCTGCCGCCAGCGGCAGCAGGCAGTAATGCCCGAACGGCTGATAGAGCCGGTTCTGCGTCAGCGCCGGCCAGGTTTCCGCAAACGTGGCTGCGCTGCAATAGAGCGCCTGCGGGTCGGGAGAGAATGCGGCGGACCGGGCCATGCGCCAGCAGTAAATGATCCTCATAAGTTGAACGTTGCCTGCCTTGTCACGGGCGTTGAGGCGTAGTGGCTCGCGCGGTGGCTGTCCGCTATGCCACAGCACAATCGCGGCGCTGTCCGCCAGCGCCGACTGCCTGACCAGCCGCGTCAGGGCATCGCTCAGCGCACCGAGATCGGGCTGCTGTAAAAGTGTGCGCGTGATGTCAAACAGGCCCTGCTGTCCAAGATCGCTCATCGGTGTATACGGCATATTGCTTATCCAGTAGAACACACTCGCAGGTGTGAAAAAAATAATAAAAAACAAAAAATGGCGCGGCCTAGCAAATACGGGGTAAGGGTTCCGCGTGGGGCAAATCCAGCGGGCGCTTCACGCCATAAAGCCCCGTCAGGCGCACGCCCTGACGCTCAACCACTTCACCAATGATCGCCGCCTCTTCGCCAAGCGGGTGGGCGCGTAAACGTGACAGCGCCTGCTCTGCGGCCTCGCGTTCAACGCCAATCACCAGTTTGCCTTCGTTGGCAAAGTTGAGCGGGTCCAGCCCCAGCAGCTCGCAAAGGCCGCGAACGGCCGGTTTAACCGGCAAGCGGCTCTCGGTGAGTTCAATCCCGCATCCGCAGCTTGCCGCAAACTCATGGACCACGGCATTCACGCCGCCTCGCGTGGCATCCCGCAGGGCTTTCACGCCGGGAATACCGCGCAGCGTCTGAATCAGCGGGGTGAGCACCGCGCAGTCGCTGCGCAGTTCGCCGTCCAGCCCCAGGCCTTCGCGCAGGTTAAGGATGGTCGCCCCGTGGCAGCCCAGCGTGCCGGTCACGATCAGCACGTCGCCCGCGCTGAAGCGACTGCGCACCCCAGTGAATATCGGCGGGGAATCGCCCCCATGCCGGCGGTGTTGATAAACAGCTTGTCGGCCGCGCCGCGCTGCACCACTTTGGTATCGCCGGTGACGATCGCGATCCCCGCCTCGCGCGCGGTCTGCGCCATGCTGTTGACCACGGCCGTGAGCGTCTCCATCGGTAATCCCTCTTCAAGGATAAACCCGCAGGAGAGGTAGCGCGGAATGGCGCCGCTGACGGCGACGTCGTTGGCCGTGCCGCAGACGGCGAGCTTGCCGATATCGCCGCCGGGGAAGAACAGCGGATCAATCACGTAGCTGTCGGTGGAGAAGGCCAGCCTGTCGCCCTGGGCGGTGAGGGTGGCGAGGTCAATGCGCGCCTGGTCTTCCTGTTCGGCGAGCCAGGGGTTGTTAAAGGCCTCCATAAACAGCCGGTTAATCAGCTGCTGCATCGCCTGTCCGCCGCTGCCGTGCGCCATTTCAACCGTATTCATGCTTCACTCTCCTGGTTGCGATACTGATACCACGCGGCACACGCCCCTTCGGAGGAGACCATCAGCGCGCCAAACGCCGTTTGCGGGTTACAGGTATTGCCAAATAACGGGCACTGATGCGGTTTGCATTTGCCGGTGAGCACCTCGCCGCAGCGGGCCCGGGGATCGTCGCAAACCTGCTGCGGCTGCGGGCGGAAATGCGCTTCGGCATCGAACGCGCGATAGGCTGGCGTCAGGTGCACGCCGGATTCGGCAATCAGCCCCAGGCCGCGCCATTCGCTGTCGCCCTCACGGCTAAACACGTCGGCTATCGCGGCCTGCGCCCGCCCGTTGCCTTCGCATCCGGCACCACGCGGCGGTACTGGTTTTCCACGGTACTCAGGGCCGCTATTTTCTGCTCAACCAGCATGGTCACACCTTGCAGTAGATCAAGTGGTTCGAAACCAGCCACCACTAACGGACGATTGTACTGTTCAGCGATAAAACCGTAGGCGTCTGTGCCAATCACCATGCTGACATGGCCCGGTGCCAGAAAGGCGTCAATGCCGTTGCCCGGCTCTTCCAGCAGGCTGCGCAGCGTGGGGATGAGCGTAATGTGCTGGCAGAAAAAGAAAAAGTTATCGACGCCGCGGGCTTTCGCCTGCTGCAGCGTGATGGCGGTGGCGGGCATGGTGGTTTCGAAACCCAGGCCAAAAAACACCACCTTGCGCGCGGGTTTTTTCGCTGCCAGCGTCAGGGCATCCATCGGCGAATAGACGATCCGGATGTCGGCGCCGCGCGCTTTCGCCTGCAGCAGCGAGCCATTTTTCCCCGGCACGCGCATCGCGTCGCCAAAGGTGCAGAAAATGACGTCGGGCTGGCTGGCAATTTCAATACAGCTGTCGATGCGCCCCATCGGCAGCACGCACACCGGGCAGCCCGGGCCGTGGATAAACTCGATGTTCTCCGGCAGCAGCTGGTCGAGGCCAAATTTGAAGATGGCGTGCGTGTGCCCGCCGCACACCTCCATGATCCGCAGCGGCCTTTCTTTCGTGTAGTCCAGCCGCGCTGCGCGCGTTTTCAGGTGGCCGATAAGCTGCAGCACCTGCTCCGGCGCGCGGTATTCATCAACGTAACGCATGATTACCGCTCCTCGCCGTACAGCAGCGCGCCCACGTCCGGCTCCACGTCGAACATGTTTTGCAGGGCCTCCAGCGTGTCGCGGGCTTCCGCTTCGTTAATCACGCTCATGGCAAACCCCACGTGCACCAGCACCCACTGGCCGAGACGCGAGGCTGGCCGTGTTCATCGGGGCTGCCCACCAGCGTCAGGTCGACGTCGCGCAGGATGCCGCAGACCTCGACTTTGGCCTGAAGGCCGTCGATGGCGCAAATTTGTCCCGGTACGCCTATGCACATCGTTCGCTCTCCAGCCAGTCGAGCCAGGCGTCCATGCCGTCGCCGCGGGTGGCGGAGACCAGCAGGATCTCAATCTCCGGGTTCACTTCACGGGCATACGCCAGGCACTTATCCACGTCGAAATTCAGGTACGGCAGCAGGTCGACTTTGTTCAGCAGCATGAGGGAGGCGGCGGCAAACATGTGCGGGTATTTCAGCGGCTTGTCTTCGCCTTCGGTCACTGAAAGCACCGCCACCTTGTGGCGTTCGCCCAGGTCGAAGCTCGCCGGGCAGACCAGGTTGCCAACGTTTTCAATAAACAGAATGCCGTTATCCGCCAGCGGCAGGCGCGGGGCGGCGTCGGCAATCATCTGCGCATCCAGGTGGCAGCCTTTGCCGGTGTTGACCTGAATCGCCGGGGTGCCGGTTTCGCGAATGCGCGCCGCGTCGTTAACGGTTTGCTGGTCGCCTTCGATCACCGCGCAGGGGACGCGCCCGTTCAGGCGCTGGAGCGTTTCGGTCAGCAGCGTGGTTTTGCCGGAGCCGGGGCTGGAGACCAGGTTCAGCACCAGCTGTTGGCGGGCGGCAAAGCGGGCGCGGTTGCGGGCGGCGATCTGGTTATTTTTGTCCAGCACGTTGATTTCCACTTCCAGCATCTGGCGCTGGCTCATGCCCGGCGCGTGGGTGCCCGCTTCGCCGTGGCCGTAATGCAGATCGCCCGCACCCGATCGGGTTGGGGCGCAACCCTCGGGTATTGACGCGGGTTATAGTTAGCGCAGGGCGCGGGGCAGGGGAAAAGGGCGCGGAGCGAAACGCGGAGTGGGGGTGATGTTCATCCCCTTCTATATACAGGTTGCCTTCGGCGCAACCGCAGGTACTACACATACTTTACTCCTTCTCGATTTCGAGGCGTTGGATCTGCATGCCGTCATCCGCCACGATGCGCAGACCGGTCGCTCTGACACTGTGGACAGCGCTGAACCTTTGGATGAAAGCAGGGTGACGTACTGCTGACACTGCTCGCACCAGCACTCCGCCTGCTGTTCTTCAATATGCAGTTCGCAGCCTTCCGCCAGCGTGCCGCGGCACACCAGCTCAAAACAGAAGGTCAGGGCGCTGGTCTCGACACAGGAAAACGCGCCCGACCTTCAGCCAGACGCCGGTGACGCGCGTCGCTCGCGGTGCACTGCCTGCTGTTCGATAAGTTCCAGAGCCCGCTGGCAGAGGGTGATTTCGTGCATGACGCCTCCTCAATGAATTGCCCCGTTAATGCAATAACAGTGCCAGCTTGATTTTTGTTAAGGCGTGACGATGTCAACGCTGTCGAAATGACACGTCGACACCGCGGTGATGACAGCGGTTTTTCAGTTTAATCCCTTTAAAATCAGCAAAATAAAAACTGGCATGGAATCTGCTTAACAGCCGCTATCTCCATTAAACGGATACCTTCTATGACTATTTGGGAAATCAGCGAAAAAGCAGATTACATCGCGCAGCGTCATCAACAGCTGCAGGACCAGTGGCACCTTTACTGCAACTCGCTGGTTCAGGGCATCACCCTGTCGAAAGCGCGTCTTCACCACGCGATGAGTTGCGCGCCAGAGCAGCAGCTCTGTTTTGTCCTGTTCGGCCATTTCACGATCAACGTCACCCTGACCGGCGGCTTCAACAGCCACACCATTGAGTATCCCCGAGACAAAAGACGGCGAAAAACAGTGTATTGCGAAGGCGCAGCTGATGGCCGACGGCATGGTGGACGGCCACGTCAGCAACCGCGATCGCCAGCAGGTGCTGGAGCACTATCTGGAAAAAATCGCGCCGGTTTATAACGGCCTGTACGCCGCCGTTGAACACGATCTCCCGGTCAACCTGAAGCAGCTGATGGACGCCTCAGCGAACGTGGCCTGACCCATGCGTGTCGAGAAGTGTCGACAAGACACGTTTTCGTCAAAAATGACCATCACCAGAGGATAACCCGGTGAACCGTTTTGTAATTGCTGACTCGACGGTCTGTATTGGCTGTCGAACCTGTGAGGCGGCGTGTTCGGAAACGCATCGCCTGCATGGGCTGCAGTCCATGCCGCGCCTGCACGTCATGCGTAATGAAAAAGAGTCTGCCCCGCAGCTCTGCCATCACTGTGAAGATGCCCCCTGCGCGGGCGTCTGTCCTGTAAATGCCATCACCCGCGTGGATGGCGCAGTCCAGCTGAACGAAAGCCTGTGCGTAAGCTGCAAGCTGTGCGGCATTGCCTGCCCGTTCGGCGCGATTGAATTTTCCGGCAGCCGTCCGCTGCATATTCCGGCCAACGCCAACTCGCCGCTCGCGCCCGCCCGCGCCGCCGGCGCCTGCGCGCGTCAGCACGCTGCTGGACTGGGTGCCCGGCATCCGGGCCGTGGCGGTGAAGTGCGACCTGTGCCACTTCGATGAACAGGGCCCGGCCTGCGTGCGGACCTGCCCGACCAAGGCGCTGATTCTGGTTAACATTCGCGACATCGCCCGTACCAGCAAGCGCAAACGCGAGCTGACCATCAACAGTGATTTTGGCGATTTGTCGCTGCTTACCGGCAGCTTAACCGGAGGGGCGAAATGAACGATCCGCTCTTGATGATTACCGGCGCGGTAGCCTGTTTTATCTGCCGCCGCTGTTCTGGCGCTGATCTTCTCATTCCATAAAACCCTGAGCGGCGGGGTTGCCGGGCTCGGCGGGGCAATCGGCAGCGCCATGGCGACAGCCGCCGGGTTGTTGTCGCTGCTGGGCGCTGATGCCGTTTCCGGCAGCCTGACGCTGTTGCAGCACACCGTTGACTGGTCACGCCCCTGAACGCCCTCTGGCTGGTGACGTTTGGCCTGTGCGGGCTGTTTATCAGCCTGTTCAATATCGACTGGCACCGCCACCCGCACGCTAAAGCCAACGGCCTGCTGGTCAATCTGCTGATGGCGACGGCGGTCTGCACCGTTACCGCCAGCAACCTCGGCGCGCTGGTGGTGATGGCGGAGATCATGGCGCTGTGCGGCGTGTTCCTGACGGGCTGCAGCGCCTCCGGCAAGCTGTGGTTTGCGCTGGGACGCCTCGGGACGCTGCTGCTGGCGCTGGCCTGCTGGCTGGTGTGGCAGCGCTTCGGCACGCTGGACTTCGCTGCGCTTAACGGGCATCCGCTGGGGAATGACGTCTGGCTGCTGGGCGTGCTCGGCTTTGGCCTGCTCGCCGGAATCATCCCGCTGCACGGCTGGGTGCCGCAGGCGCATGCCAGCGCCCCCGCGCCCGCCGCCGCGCTGTTTTCTGCGGTGGTGATGAAGGTCGGTCTGTTCGGGATTCTGGCGATTACGCTGACCGGCGGACAACCGCCGCTGTGGTGGGGCGTTGTGCTGCTGGTATTGCGGGCATGATCACCGCCTTCGTCGGCGGCCTGTACGCGCTGATGGAGCACAATATCCAGCGTCTTCTGGCGTACCACACGCTGGAAAACATCGGCATCATCCTGCTCGGTATCGGTGCGGGCGTGACCGGGCTGGCGCTCAATCATCCGGCGCTAATCGCGGCCGGTTTTATCGGCGGTCTTTATCACCTTGTTAACCACAGCCTGTTTAAAAGCACCCTGTTCCTCGGGGCGGGCAGCGTCTGGTTCCGCACCGGTCATCGGGATATCGAAAAGCTGGGCGGGATTGGCAAAAAGATGCCGGTGATTTCACTGGCGATGCTGGTCGGGCTGATGGCAATGGCCGCGCTGCCGCCGCTGAACGGCTTTGCCGGGGAGTGGGTGATCTATCAGTCCTTCTTCGCTCTCGGTCAGAGCGAGGCGTTTATCGCCCGTCTGCTGGGGCCGCTGCTGGCGGTCGGGCTGGCGATTACCGGGGCGCTGGCGGTGATGTGCATGGCGAAAGTTTATGGCGTGACCTTCCTCGGCGCACCGCGTACGCGTGAGGCTGAGAACGCCTGCTGCGCACCGCTACTGATGGGCGTAAGCGTGGTCGCGCTGGCGCTGTGCTGCATCGCGGGCGGCGTCGCCGCACCGTGGCTGCTGCCGCTGCTGGGCAATGCCATTCCGCTGCCGCTGACCGCGGCGAACACCACCGTTTCCCAGCCCATGATCGCGCTGCTGCTGATCGGCGCACCGCTGCTGCCGCTGGTGCTGATGCTGTTCTTCAAACGCGACCGGCTCACCTCCCGCTCGCGCGGTGCAGCATGGGCCTGCGGCTACGAACACGAACAGTCGATGGTCATCACCGCCCACGGTTTCGCTATGCCGGTGAAAGAGAACTTTGCCGCCGTGCTGAAGTTGCGCCACTGGCTGAATCCGGTGCGCTGGGTACCCGGCTGGCAGAGCGCTGCCGCACCCGCGCTGTTTCGCCGTCTGGCAGTTATCGAGCTGGCGGTGCTGGTGATCGTTGTGATTTCACGAGGAGCCTGACATGAGTCTGTTACTGGCAATTCTTCAGGCGCTGGTGCTGTTTGCCGCCGCGCCGCTGCTGTCGGGCATCACGCGCGTGGTGCGCGCCCGGATGCACAACCGTCGCGGGCCTGGCGTGCTCCAGGAGTATCGCGATCTCTTCAAGCTGCTTTCTCGCCAGAGCGTGGCGCCGGATGCCGCAGGCTGGGTCTTCCGCCTGACGCCGTTCGTGATGGTGGGCGTGATGCTCACCATCGCCACCGCGCTGCCGGTGGTGACGGTGGGATCGCCGCTGCCGGCGCTCGGGGATCTGATTACGCTTATCTACCTCTTTGCCATCGCCCGTTTCTTCTTTGCGATTGCGGGCCTCGACACCGGGAGCCCGTTTACCGGCATCGGCGCCAGCCGCGAGGCGATGCTCGGCGTGCTGGTTGAGCCGATCCTGCTGCTGGGGCTGTGGGTCGCCGCGCAGGTCGCGGGTTCCACCCACATCAGCTTTATCACCCACACCGTTTACCACTGGCCGGTGGCGCGGCTCCAATCCCGCTGGTGCTGGCGCTCTGCGCCTGCGCGTTCGCCACCTTTATCGAGATGGGCAAACTGCCGTTCGATCTGGCTGAAGCCGAGCAGGAACTTCAGGAAGGGCCGCTCACCGAGTACAGCGGCTACGGTTTTGCGGTGCTGAAGTGGGGCATTAGCCTCAAACAGCTGGTGGTGCTGCAGATGTTTGTCGGCGTCTTCTTCCCGTGGGGGCAGATGACGCACTTCTCCGCGGGCGGTCTGCTGCTGGCCGTCGTGGTTGCCGCCCTCAAGCTGCTGGTCGGCGTGCTGGTGATTGCCCTGTTTGAAAACAGCATGGCGCGCCTGCGTTTTGTGGAAACGTCGCGCATCACCTGGGCCGGTTTTGGTTTTGCATTTTTAGCGTTCGTCTCCTTGCTGGTGGCGTGATTAAAGAGAGTATTTATGTCTGAAGAAAAGAAAGGTCAGCAGTATCTCGCCGCGTTGCATCAGGCTTTCCCCGGCGTGGTGCTGGAGGAATCCTGGCAAACCAAAGACCAGGTAACCGTCACTATTAAGGTGAACTACCTGCCGGAAGTGGTGGAGTTTCTCTACTACCAGCAGGGCGGCTGGCTGTCGGTGCTGTTCGGTAACGACGAGCGCCAGCTGTGCGGCCACTTTCGCGGTGTACTACGTGATGTCGATGGAGCAGGGCGAGAAGTGCTGGATCACCGTGCGCGTCGAAGTCGACCCGCAGAAACCGGAATACCCGTCCGTCACGCCGCGCGTGCCCGCGGCCGTCTGGGGCGAGCGCGAAGTGCGCGACATGTATGGCCTGGTGCCGGTCGGCCTGCCGGATGAGCGCCGCCTGGTGCTGCCGGACGACTGGCCGGACGAACTCTATCCGCTGCGCAAAGACAGCATGGACTACCGCCAGCGCCCGGCACCGACCACCGACAGCGGAAACCTACGAATTCATCAACGAGCTGGGCAGCAAGAAGAACAACGTGGTGCCGATCGGCCCGCTGCACGTCACCTCCGACGAACCGGGCCACTTCCGCCTGTTCGTCGACGGCGAGAACATTATCGACGCCGACTACCGCCTGTTCTACGTCCACCGCGGCATGGAAAAGCTGGCGGAAACCCGCATGGGCTATAACGAAGTCACGTTCCTCTCGGACCGCGTGTGCGGCATCTGCGGCTTTGCCCACAGCACCGCCTACACCACCTCGGTAGAGAACGGCATGGGGATCGTGGTGCCGGAACGCGCGCAGATGATCCGCGCCATTCTGCTGGAGGTGGAGCGCCTGCACTCGCACCTGCTGAACCTCGGCCTGGCCTGCCACTTTGTCGGCTTTGACTCCGGGTTTATGCAGTTCTTCCGCGTGCGCGAGGCGTCGATGAAGATGGCGGAGATCCTCACCGGGGCGCGTAAAACCTACGGCCTGAACCTGATCGGCGGGATCCGCCGCGACCTGCTGAAGGACGACATGATCCAGACCCGCCAGCTGGCGCAGCAGATGCGCCGCGACGTGCAGGAACTGGTGGACATGCTGCTCAGCACGCCCAACATCGAGCAGCGCACCGTCGGCATTGGCCGCCTCGATCCGGAGATCGCCCGCGACTTCAGTAACGTCGGCCCGATGGTGCGCGCCAGCGGGCACGCCCGCGACACGCGTGCCGATCACCCGTTCGTCGGCTACGGCCTGCTGCCAATGACCGTGCACAGCGAGCAGGGCTGCGACGTCATCTCCCGCCTGAAGGTGCGCATCAACGAGGTGTTCACCGCGCTGAACATGATCGACTTCGGTCTGGATAACCTGCCGGGCGGCCCGCTGATGGTGGAGGGCTTCACCTACATTCCGAACCGCTTTGCCCTCGGCTTTGCCGAAGCGCCGCGCGGGGACGATATCCACTGGAGCATGACCGGCGACAACCAGAAGCTCTACCGCTGGCGCTGCCGTGCGGCGACCTACGCCAACTGGCCAACCCTGCGCTATATGCTGCGCGGCAACACCGTTTCTGATGCGCCGCTGATCATCGGCAGCCTCGACCCGTGCTACTCCTGCACCGACCGCATGACCGTCGTGGACGTGCGCAAGAAGAAAAGCCAGGTGGTGCCGTACAAAGAGCTGGAGCGCTACAGCATCGAGCGTAAAAACTCGCCGCTGAAATAAGGGAGAACGCTCGCCATGTTTACCTTTATCAAAAAAGTGATCAAAACCGGCACGGCAGACCAGCGCGCTATCCGCTGGAGCCGATGCCGGTGGATAAAAACTTTCGCGGCAAGCCGGAGCACAACCCGCAGCAGTGCATTGGCTGCGCGGCCTGCGTCAACGCCTGCCCGTCGAACGCCCTAACGGTGGAAACGGATCTCAAAACCGGCGAGCTGGCCTGGCAGTTTAACCTCGGGCGCTGCATCTTCTGCGGCCGCTGCGAAGAGGTCTGCCCGACGGTCGCCATTCGCCTGTCGCAGGAGTACGAGCTGGCGGTGTGGAAGAAAGACGATTTTCTGCAGCAGTCGCGCTTTGAGCTGTGCCAGTGCCGCGTCTGCCCGCGCCCGTTCGCCGTGCAGAAAGAGATCGACTACGCCATCGCGCTGCTGCAGCACAACGGCGACGCCCGCGCGGAGCATCACCGCGAAAGCTTTGAAACCTGCCCGGCGTGCAAGCGACAGAAGTGCCTGCTGCCGTCCGACCGCATTGATATCACCCGCCATATGAGAGAGGCCAGCTGATGGGCCATCTACTAGGCCCGCGCGACGCTAACGGCATTCCGGTGCCGATGACGGTGGAGGAATCCATCGCCAGCATGAAGGCGTCGCTGCTGAAAAAATCAAACGCTCGGCCTACGTCTACCGCGTGGATTGCGGCGGCTGCAACGGCTGCGAGATTGAGATCTTCGCTACGCTGTCGCCGCTGTTTGATGCCGAGCGCTTCGGCATCAAAGTGGTGCCGTCCCCGCGTCATGCGGACATCCTGCTGTTCACCGGGGCCGTCACCCGCGCCATGCGCTCGCCCGCGCTGCGCGCCTGGCAGTCCGCGCCGGACCCGAAAATCTGCATCTCGTACGGCGCCTGCGGCAACAGCGGCGGCATCTTCCATGACCTCTACTGCGTCTGGGGCGGCACCGACAAAATCGTGCCGGTGGACGTCTACATTCCGGGCTGTCCACCGACGCCCGCCGCTACGCTTTACGGCTTTGCCATGGCGCTCGGCCTGCTGGAGCAGAAAATCCACGCGCGCGAGCCGGGCGAGCTGGACAACCAGCCTGCCGCCATTTTGCACCCTGACATGGTGCAGCCGCTGCGGGTGAAGATCGACCGCACGGCGCGGAAACTGGCGGGCTATCGCTATGGCCGTCAGATTGCCGACGATTATCTGCGCCTGCTGAGCCAGGGCGACCATCAGGTGGCGCGCTGGCTGGGGGCGGAAAACGATCCGCGTCTCAATGAGATTGTGGCGAACCTGAACAGCATCGTGGATGAGGCGCGTATCCGATGAGTGAAACGGTGGTGTTCAGCCAGCTGAGCCGTAAGTTTATTGATGAGAACGATGCCACGCCGGATGCGGCGCAGCAGGTGGTCTATTACAGCCTGGCGATTGGGCACCACCTCGGGGTGATTGACTGCCTGGAGGCGGCGCTGAGCTGCCCGTGGCCCGAATACCTGGCATGGATCGCCACGCTGGAGGAGGGCAGTACGGCGCGGCGCAAGATGGAGGGCGTGCCGAAGTACGGCGAGATCGTCATCGACGCCAACCACATTGCGATGCTCGCCAACGCCTTTGACGCGGCGCTCGGCAGGCAAACCCCGGCGCAGCAGGCGTGGAGCAAAACGCTGCCGGCATGCTGCACGATATTCATCAGGAGAGCGCCATCTACCTGATGGTGAGGAGATTACGTGACTGACGTTTTACTGTGTGTGGGCAACAGCATGATGGGCGACGACGGCGCGGGTCCGCTGCTGGCGGAGATGTGCGCGGCAAACCCGCAGGGCAACTGGCGGGTGATTGACGGCGGCAGCGCGCCGGAAAACGACGTGGTGGCCATCCGCGAGCTGCGCCCGGACGCGGCTGTTAATCGTGGATGCCACCGATATGGGGCTCAACCCCGGCGAGATCCGCCTGATTGATCCGGACGACATCGCCGAGATGTTTATGATGACCACCCACAATATGCCGCTGAACTACCTGGTCGATCAGATGAAAGAGGACGTGGGCGAGGTGCTGTTTTTGGGCATTCAGCCGGACATTGTCGGGTTTTATTACCCGATGACGCCGCCGGTGAAAGAGGCGGTAGAAACAATTTACCAGCGGCTGGCTGGCTGGGAAGGCAACGGCGGGTTCGAGCCGCTATAAACAGCGCCGGGTTTCCGGCGCTGTATTAACGACGGCGTTTTTCCGAGTACATCACCTTATCGCAATCTTCCAGCATGCCGCGCAGCGTGGTGTACTTATCGCCGCCGTTTTCAATAATCCCGTGCGAGTAGTTGATGTGATAATTCTTGCCGGAAAGATGGTCGATGGCATCGATGCGTGATTGCAGATCGAAGAGAAACGCATCAGCATTGTGAGTCGGCGTGTTCGCCAGTAGTACCGCAAACTCACCGCCGCTAAGCCGGGCGGCGATATCCTGATCTTTCAGGCATTTTGTCATATTGCTGGCGAAGATTTTTACCACCTCGTCGCCCTCTTTATTCCCCAGCAATTCATTGATCGATTTCAGATTGTCGATGCTGAAATAGAGCAGACTGAGATCTTTTTTATGCTCTTTGAGCCAGGCAAAACGTTTTTCGCCGGAGCGGTAAAAGCCACGGCTGTTGGGCATGCCGGTCAGCAAATCGGTCATTGCCATGCTGAGGATCAGAAACTCATCTTCCACAATGGCGGCGAAATCGAGCAGGGTATTGATTTCCGCACTGGAAAACGGGCGCGGATAGGTATCGATGACGCAGATGGTTCCGGCAATTGCGCCGTCCGGCAGTCGCACCGGGCAACCCGCATAAAATCGCACCCACGGCTCGCCAACGACAAACGGGTTTTCGGCAAAGCGCGGATCGGCAAGGGTATCTTTGACAATAAACACGCCCTCTTCGAGGATCGCGTGCGCGCAGAACGACAGATTGCGCGGCGTTTCGTGGGTATCGATGCCGCTGCGCGACAGCAACCACTGACGATCGCGATCGAGCAGGCTTATCACTGCGATGGGGACATCAAAGGTAGTCTTTGCCGTGCGGGTGAGCCGGTCAAAACGTTCATCATCCTTTTTATCCAGAAGATCCATCATATACAAAGACTTAAGCCGCTCTCTTTCATTGACTGGCATGGCCGGGAAGATCATAGGGCATCCTCGATTTTCTTTGTTTTCTCAAGTGTAGACAGATCTTCCCATCATTGCGTTATATATCCGTGGTTTGCCCCTGAGCGCGGATAAAATCAATAAACGCCTGTAATGGCGCAGGGATTAAGCGTCGGGAATTGTAATAGAGCCAGGGGCCGCTAAATGATTGCCACCAGGGTTCCAGCAACGGCGTCAGCGCGCCGCTTTCGAACGACGGGCGCAGCCACTCTTCAAACAGATAGATGATGCCGCTACCGGCAATCGCCGCCTGTACCGCCAGATCCACCGCGCTGCCGACGCTGACCACCAGTGAACCATTCACCTGAATGCGCAGGGTTTCGCCCTCGCGGGTAAATTCCCACTCCGGCATCACGCCGCTGGCGTAGCGCCCGCGAATGCAGTTGTGGCTAATCAGATCGCGCGGGTGCTGCGGCAGGCCGTAACGCTGCAAATAGGCCGGTGCCGCCGCTGCGGCAAAACGCTGACGGCGCGGGCCGATGGGCAGCGCCACCATATCCTGTTCCAGGCTTTCGTCGTAACGGATCCCCGCATCGCAATTGTCGCGAAACACATCCTGTACGTTGCTTTCGGCGACGATCTCCAGGCGAATGTCCGGGTATTGCGCCAGAAAAGGGGGGACGATGGTGGGCAGAACCAGCCGTGCCGCGCTGACCGGGACATTCAAACGCAGCGTGCCGCTCGGCGTGGTGCGATAGCGGTTGATGGCGTCCAGCGCGGCATCCACTTCGCTCATTGCCGGTTGCAGGCGCTCCATCAGCGCTCTGCCTGCCTCGGTCAGCGCCACGGTACGGGTGGTGCGGTTAAACAGCCGTACGCCGAGTTGCTGCTCGGCGCGGCGCACCGCGTCGCTCAGGCGGGAGGGATTTGAACCGGTCACGCGCGCAGCTTCACGGAAGCCTCCGGCGTTGGCGACCGCGACAATGGCATTTAACAGGGCGAAATCCAGCTTCATTGTTCGGTGAACCGTACAGTGTGTATTAATTTTGCTGGATTGTTGCACAGCCGTACAGCTCCTACAATCGGGTTACTTAACGCACAGGAGGTTTTCCATGTCTCAATCCACACTTACTTATCGTCTTGGCGATCGTCAGGTTGGTCGTCTGGGTTACGGTGCGATGCAACTGGCTGGCCCTGGCGTGTTTGGTCCGCCCGCGGACGAAGCAAAGGCGCTGGCGGTATTGCGCGATGCTATTGCTGCCGGGGTGAATCATATCGACACCAGTGATTTTTATGGTCCGCATGTCACCAATAAATTGATTAAACAGGCGCTGCATCCTTATCCGGACGACTTATGCATCGTCACCAAAGTCGGCGCGCGTCGTGATGATAAAGCCAACTGGCTGCCCGCATTCAGCGCCGAAGAGTTGACCCGTGCGGTGGAAGATAATCTGCGTCACCTCGGTCTGGAGACGATAGAGGTGGTCAACCTGCGTTCGATGTTTGGTGTGCACGAGCCGGAAGAGGGGCCGCTCGAAGCGCCGCTGGAGGCGTTGATCAAACTGAAAGAGCGCGGGCTGATCCGCCATATCGGGCTGAGCAACGTTACAGCGAAGCAGGTGGCCGACGCGCAGAAAATGACGCCCATTGTCTGCGTGCAGAACCTGTATAACGTGGCGATCCGTAAGGATGATGCGCTGGTGGATAGCCTGAACGCGCAGGGCATTGCCTTCGTGCCGTTCTTCCCGCTGGGCGGTTTCACGCCGTTGCAATCCGGTGAGCTGAACGAGGTGGCGCAATCGCTTAACGCCACGCCGATGCAGGTGGCGCTGGCGTGGCTGTTGCAGCGTTCGCCGAATATCCTGCTGATCCCCGGTACGTCGTCGCCGCAGCATTTACAGGAAAACATGGCGAGCGCGAACCTCGTGCTGCCGCCGGAAGCGCTGGAAAAACTCAACGGCATTGGCGCGTAGCTTCTGCGCCGGATGGTTGCCCCGATCGGGCCTGTGGGATCGCATCGGTTCATAGGCCCGATAAAGCATCGCCGCCATCCGGCAATCAGCCGCCACAGAGCCATTATTTGGGGGGCGCCACCGACTCTCGGCGCACCAGTTCACCTTCGTGTGAACGGGCCGCGTGCTCGCCTGGCGTCAACAGAATGTCGATGGCGTGACGGATCATCGCTTCCATCGGCACATGAATGGTGGTGAGCGACGGGTTGTAATACTTGCCGAGCACCGAATCGTCAAACCCGGCCAGCGACACATCCTGCGGCAGGCGCAGCCCCGCTTCCAGACAGGCTTTCGCCACGCCAATCGCCATATCGTCATTGCCCGCGAGGATGCAGGTAAACGGCACCTTGCGCGCTAACAGTTCACGCCCTGCGGCATAACCACTGTCGGTAGACCATGCGCCATGTACCAGCAGTTGCGGGTCTGGCTCAATACCGGCGCGGCGCAGCGCCTGCCGGTAGCCCGCCAGGCGTTTTTCCCCGGTTGGCGAACCTTCAGCACCGGCAACAAAAGCAATACGCGTATGCCCCTGCGCTAACAGGTGGGCCATCATCGTTTCACAACTTTGTTGATGATCGACAAACACGCACTGATTGCGGTGGCGGGAGAGTTCACGGTTGATGACGACGATGGGCGTCTGGCTGTTATCGATAATTGCGTCCAGCTCATCGACCGTCAGGTATTTGGGGTAAATCATGATCGCTTCACAGCGCAACGACATCAGCAGATCGATGGCGTCGCGCTCTTCCTGCGCGCTGTGTTTACCGTCTGCCAGCACCAATTGTCGGCCATGCATTTCACTGTTGGTCGCCGCGTGGTAAGTCAGGCTGGCGAAAAACGGGCCGTTATACAGCCCGTTAGTGATCACCAGCCCCACTGAGTTGGTCTTATTATTGGCAAGATTGCGCGCCAGCTGGTTGGGGCGATACCCCGTCTCGGCAATGGCCTGGAAAATGCGTTCCTTCACTTCCTCACGGACAAAAACTTTGCCATTTAGCGCGCGCGATACCGTCGCTTTCGATACGCCAGCCAGCCTGGCGACATCCAGTATCGTTACCATTTTTCGACCTCACTCTTGTTATTATGCTGGCTGCGCTCCTGTCTCCAGTGACATCAGCGGCATACCGGGGCTGACGGCACCCTGCGACTGATGGCGAGTCAGCGTAAATTCATCACTGTTCACCACCAGCACCGGCGTGGTCAGATCGTAACCCGCCTGCTCAATGCGCGCTTTATCAAACTCCAGCAGCGGCGTGCCAGCGGTGACTCTGTCGCCCTCTTTTACCAGCGGCGTAAAGTATTGACCCTGAAGGTTAACGGTATTCAGACCAACATGGATCAGTAATTCTGCGCCATTATCACATATCAGGCCGATAGCGTGATGCGTGTCAATTAATGTGGCGACCTGCGCGTCACACGGGGCGACCACTTTGCCTTCGTGAGGAACGATCGCCACACCGTCGCCGAGCACTTTCCCGGCAAAGGCTTCATCTGGCACGTTTTCCAGTGCGATCACTTCGCCTTTAATCGGGCTGAGCATCTGTAATGAACCAACCTTCAGCGGCGCGGGGTCAGCGCTTTCCTGCGGATCTTCAAAACCGACAAACTGCACCATCACAATGGTCAGCACAATCGCGGTGCCTGCGCCAACCAGTTCGCCAATAAACGACATTGGCGCATCCGGGCTAATCGCATTCACCAGCGTGAACAGGCCGGGCAGCGCCGCATAAGCGTAGTAGAGGCTGCCAAACAGGCTGGCGACCACCGCACCAATCGCTCCGCCGATACAGCCGCAGATAAACGGTTTTTTAAAGCGCAGCGTCACGCCGTAAATAGCGGGTTCAGTGATGCCGAAAATGGCGGTAACCCCCGCAGAAAGCGAGGTGGCTTTTAGCGCTTTATTGCGGCTTTTGATAAACACGCCAAACACGGCGGCCATCTGGCCAATCACCGCGATGGTCTGGTAAGCCTGGAATGAGTCATAACCCTGGGTATCGAAGTTCGCCATGATCACCGGCGTGATCCCCCAGTGAACGCCAAAAATGACGATCACCTGCCATACGCCGCCAATGATCGCAGCGGCAACGGCCGGAGCGGCATGGAACAACGTGTTATAGCCATGAGCAACGCCCAGCGCGGCCCAACTGGTAATTGGCCCAATCACCACCAGCGTCAGCGGCACAATCACCACAAAGCAGAGAAGCGGCGTAAACAGCGGGCTTATTACTTCCGGCAGCCATTTTTCGACGCGGCGTTCAAACCAGGAGAGCGCCCAGACCAGGAACAGTGGCGGCAGTACCGATGAGGTATAAACCGTTTCCGCCAGCGGGAAGAACAGGAATTTCACTTCGCTACCGGCGGCGATTTTCCCGGCCAGTGCCGTCCACTCCGGGTTGATCAGCGCACAGCAGCAGAGCACGGCAATAAACGGATTACATTTGAAATGGCGCGCCGCGGTAATGGCGATAAACACCGGCAGAAAGGCAAACGGTGTCCAGGACATAAAGTTAAGAATGGCGAAGGTGCCGGTGGTTTTGATATCCGCATCCGCGAGGCCCAGCAGAATCAGCAGCCCCTGCAAAATCCCGGCGGCGGCAAGAATATAGACAATCGGGGCAAATACCGCTGACATGGTGGCGATGACCGCATCCAGCCAGCGTGTTTTCGGCTGCGCGGCGCTGCCGTCTTTCTCTTTCACCATACCACTCAGGGCGTTAAACACATCGGCGACATGGGTACCAATGACCACCTGGAACTGACCGCCGCTCTCCACCACGGCGATAACGCCGGGCAGGCTCTGGATGCTGGTTTTCGCCGTGGCGGGTGTTTCGTTTAATACCAGACGCAGGCGGGTCGCGCAGCGGGAGAAGTTGTTGATGTTCTCTTCGCCACCCACCTCGCGCAGGATATCACTCGCTAACTTATTGTAATCCCTGATAACGGCCATTTTTGTTTACCTTTTATTATCGGTGACTGAGTAGGTGTATCTGGGTGAAACCGGTTTCATGCTAACCTGGTCAGATCGCCGCGCAACCGGTTTCATGGAAAATTGGGAGGGAAATCACGCCATAATATTTGGCATTTATATTTCGTTGCAGGCCGAAGCATGGTGTGCCGGGCTACGTAAACTGGCGGCACATTCACTGATGGAGAGCGCTTATGATCGCTGTACTGTTTGAAGCCGATGTCGCCGCTGGCAAGCAGGATCGCTACCTGCAATTAGCCGCGGAGCTCAAGCCGCAACTGGCAGAAATCGAGGGTTTTATCGCCATTGAACGCTTTCAGAGCCTGAGCACGGAAGGGAAGATCTTGTCCTTATCCTGGTGGCGGGATGAAGAGGCGGTACTGGCATGGAAGAGCAACGTCCTGCACCAGGCAGCGCAGGCGGAAGGACGGCGATCGATTTTCTCGTTTTACCGTATCCGTGTCGCGCAGGTTTTTCGCGATTATTCATCCGCAGCAGGGAAGACCGACCATGTATGATATTCACGTTATGCTTAATGAGGCGCCCGGCGGGCTGGCAGAACTGGGTGAAACGCTGGGTAAAAACGGTATTGGTCTGGAAGGCGGCGGCGTTTTCAGCATCGGGAGGGAAAGCCATGCCCATTTTCTGGTGGCCGACGGTGAACGTGCCCGTCAGGTTCTGGAGTCTGCCGGATTTACAGTGTGCAATGTAGTGCAGCCGGTGATCCGCAAACTAAAGCAGGAAAAACCCGGTGAGCTAGGCGCGATTGCCCGCACGATCGCGCAACATGGCATCACTATTCTTGTGCAGTACAGCGATCATGATAATCGCCTGATTCTGCTGACCGACAACGATCCGCTGACCCATGAGGTCACGCAACCCTGGAAGGGGGCGACATGAGTTTACCCGGTTTACCTGCGGCACACGGTAACACGCTGGCGCTGGAAGAGGCGCTTGCGGGTATTGCCAGTGCGATGGCCGATCCTTCGCGCTCGCGGATGCTTTGTGCGCTGATGGATGGACGGGCGTGGACGGCGACGGAGCTAAGCACCGTGGCGGATATTGCCCCTTCGACCGCCAGTGCCCACCTGAACCGGCTGTTAAATCATGGCCTGCTGGTCTGCGTTTCGCAGGGGCGGCACCGCTACTACCGGCTGGCGGGCAGTGATGTCGCTGCGCTGCTGGAAAATATGATGGGCGTGTCGATGCGCACAGGACGTACGCTGACCAGCCGAACGCCGCCGGAACTGCGGCAGGCACGCACCTGTTACGATCATCTTGCCGGTGAAATCGCGGTGGACATCTACGCGTTTTTGCAGCGTGAAGGCTGGATCACTGACGATGGCAGCGCGGTAACGAATGTCGGTAAACGGCAACTGGAAAAGATCGGCGTGACGCTCGATCCGCATACTCGCCGCAAGCCCTGTTGCGCGTGCCTGGACTGGAGCGAAAGGCGTTTCCATCTTGGCGGCGATGCGGGTGCCGCGCTACTTATCGCCTTCGAGCAGCAGGGCTGGCTGCGCAGAACGCCCGGCTACCGTGAAGTGACCATTACCGGGGAAGGCAAGACGGCGTTTTTAAGATTATTTGCTGTCGGGCTGTAATGCTGCCTTTGGCTGTAAAAAATGGTCGTCCGATTTTCGGTTGTGAGGGAGAGGCGGCAAACGCCACACTCATCGCACAACACAACCGGAGACGACCATGGATTTCATAACGCTTTATCATCAAGCCTACTGGTCAATGTCCGGGATGGCACCGGCGCGCGGGCGGCACAACAAGCGGGATATCGGGTGTCTGGCAGGTAAGGCTGGCGTTTATCCGGCCTGCAGAGTCCGCAGGCCGGTTGCGTGACAAACTCAGTCGAGATCTTCGCCGTTGCTGGCGATCACTTTTTTATACCACCAGAATGACTTTTTCCGGCTGCGCGCCAGCGTGCCGTTGCCTGCATCGTCACGATCGACATAGACAAAACCGTAGCGCTTGCTCATCTCGCCGGTGGAAGCTGCCACCAGATCGATACAGCCCCAGGTGGTGTAACCGATAACCGGGATGCCGTCTTCAATGGCATCGCCCATTGCGCGGATATGTTCGCGCAGATAGCTGATGCGGTAATCGTCGACGATTTCGCCGTCGGCATTAAACTCATCTTTCGCGCCGAGGCCGTTTTCCACCAGGAACAGCGGTTTCTGGTAACGGTCGTACATCATGTTCATGGTGATGCGCAGACCCAGCGGATCGATGCCCCAACCCCATTCGCTCACTTCAATATGCGGGTTACGCAGGGATTTCACGATATTGGCGGCGCTGGTGTTGTTGGCGTTCATATCCGCCGAGGCGCAGCGTGAGGCGTAGTAGCTGAAGGAGACGAAATCGACGGTATTCTTCAGGATTTCGTCATCGCCCTCTTCTTTGACAATGCTGACGCCTTTTTCGCGGAACACGCGTGCAGAGTAGGCCGGGTAGCTGCCGCGCGCCTGTACATCAATAAAGAACAGGTTTTCGCGATCTTTTTCCAGCGCGGTCCACACATCGGCCGGTTTGCAGGAGTAAGGGTAGAAATTACCGCCCGCCAGCATGCAGCCCACCTGGTTTTGCGGGTTCACTTCATGAGCAATTTTGGTCGCCAGCGCGCTGGCAATCAGCTCATGATGCGCGGCCTGGTACTTCACCTGATCCTGATTTTCACCCTCTTCGAACACCAGGCCCGCGCCGGAGAACGGGCTGTGCAGCATGATGTTGATCTCGTTGAAGGTCAGCCAGTATTTCACCAGCCCGTCGAACGCCTCAAAGCAGGTGCGCGCGTAGCGGGTGAAAAATTCCACCATTTTACGGTTGCGCCAGGAGCCGTACTCAATCACCAGATGCATCGGCACATCAAAGTGGCAAAGCGTCACCAGTGGCTCGATATTGTACTTTTTGCACTCTTCAAACACCGCGCGATAGAAGGCGATGCCTTCTGGATTTGGTGTCAGCTCATCGCCTTTCGGGTATAAACGGCTCCACGCGATAGAGGTGCGAAATACCGTAAAGCCCATCTCTGCCATCAGCGCGATATCTTCTTTATAACGATGGTAAAAATCGATCGCCTGATGGCTCGGATAATACTCATCGTCACGCAGCTGAAAGCGCTTTTCCTGGCCCAGTTTCACAGGCAGGCGGTTGACGCCGTGCGGGATCATATCGACGGTGGTCAGCCCCTTACCGCCCTCCAGATAACCCCCTTCCGACTGGTTGGCGGCAAGTGCGCCGCCCCATAAAAATCCTTGCGGAAATACTGACATGCGTAACCTCTTTTTTGTTAATCAGGCGCGTGCTTCTTTAACATTGACCGGCTGTGCTGCCTGCGGTTTGCTCGCGGTTTCCACCGGAATATCTTCAAAGCCCAACAGTAACGTCAGCACAAACGACAGCACCACGGCCAGCGCCATCACACCAAACACCCAGACGATGGACATTGGGTTGGCCGGGTCGAAGAACTGCACGCTGGTAAATAAGCCCGGCGCGGCCATCGAGTGGCTGGCCAGCCCGGCAATACCGGCAACCGCGCCGCAGATAAAGCCGCTAATCAGGCTGGCGATCAGCGGACGTTTCAGACGAACGGCCACACCGTAGAGCGCCGGTTCGGAAATCCCCGCCAGAATGGCGGAAGCCGCTGCCGCCATTGCTGTCTGGCGCAGTTCCGGGTTTTTCGTTTTCCACGCCACGGCGAGCGAAGAGCCGCCAAGCGACAGGTTCGCGCCAATTTCAGACGGCATGACCATGCCCTCTTTGCCGGTTTCGGCAATGGTCTGAATGATGGTCGGCGTAAAGACGCGGTGCATCCCGGTCATCACCAGCAGCGGCCACAGCGCGCCCATGATGGCGACGGAGAGCCAGCCGAGGTAACCGTGAATGGTATACACCAGCGCGGAGATGGCACTACCGATCCAGATGCCCAGCGGGCCAATCAGCACAATCGCCAGCGGCGCGGCAATCAGCACAATCAGCATCGGTTTAAGGAAGTTTTTCGTTACCGCCGGGGTGATGCGATCGACCCAGCGCTCGATATACGACAGACACCAGGTCATCACCAGCGCCGGAATCACCGTGTAGGTGTATTTCACCGCCGTTACCGGCACCAGCGCGAACTCAACGTGCTCACCCTGCGCGGCTTTCGCCATCAACTCAATAAAGCTCGGATGCACCAGCACGCCCGCAATGGCAATCGCCAGCGACATATTGGTTTTGAATTTCACCGCCGCAGATGCGGCAACCATCAGCGGCAGGAAGAAGAAGGCGCCATCGCCGATCACCGTCAAAATGGTCAGCGTCGAGGAGCCTTTCGGCAGTGCGCCGGTCATCTCCAGCACCATGGCCAGCAGTTTCACCATCGAGCCGCCGATGATCGCCGGAATAAGCGGCGACATGGTACCGATCAGCGCATCGAGAATGCCCGCGCCAATGCGCTTCAGCGTCAGTTTTTGCGTGGAAGGTTCTTCAACTGGCTGCATATCTTGCGGCAGCAGGCTGACCACTTCGCGGAAGGCCTGGGAGACGGTATTGCCGATAATCACCTGGCACTGTTTGTCGTTACGCACCACGCCCATCACGCCGCTGATGCTTTTCAGCGTCGGACTGTCCACGCGCGTTTCATCTTTCACCACAAAGCGCAGGCGCGTCATGCAGTGCGTGACGGCCGCGATATTTTCCGCGCCGCCCAGCGCATCGACCACCGAGTGGGCCAGCGCCGCATAATTCTTTGCCATGGAGTTATTATCCTGTTTTATCAATAAGGTACTAGCTCACAGCCGCGCCTGGCGGCTGTGAAACATGAAATAGGTAACCGGTTCCACAAAATCATGAAGAGTTTATTTGTGGTTAACAAGGACCAAAAAGCGCCAATTTTTGAAATCGTGATAACGATCACTTATAAGATCGCGGGATGTGAAATCGTTGTGCGGCGTAAAGAGTTCCATTAAACGCAACGCCTGAAGTACACTTCGGCTCATAACATTTTCAGGGGGAAAAGATGGCGACAATGCTGGAGGTGGCGAAGCGGGCAGGCGTGTCGAAAGCGACGGTTTCCCGCGTTCTGACGGGCAAAGGATATGTCAGCGAAGAGACGAAAGACCGCGTATTTCAGGCCATTGCCGAAAGTGGCTATCGCCCGAATTTACTGGCCCGTAGCCTGGCGAGCAGTAAAACCCAGACGCTGGGGCTGGTGGTAACTAACACCCTCTACCACGGCGTTTATTTTAGTGAATTGCTGTTCCATGCTGCGCGAATGACCGAAGACAAAGGCCGTCAGTTACTGCTGGCCGACGGAAAACACAGCGCGGAAGAGGAGCGTCAGGCGATTCAATATCTGCTCGATTTACGCTGTGATGCGATCATTATTTATCCGCGTTTTTTGAGCGTCGATGAAATGGATAAAATTATCGACAGTCATTCGCAGCCAATAATGGTGCTTAACCGTCGTTTACGTAAAAACAGCAGCCACTGTGTTTATTCCGATCAAAAAGCCTCAAGCTTTAGCGCGGTGTCACAATTAATTTCTCATGGTCATCGTGATATTGCGTTTATTACCGGTTCACTCGATTCTCCGACCGGTATTGAACGTTTATCCGGGTATAAAGATGCGCTGGCGCAGCAGGGTATTGCGCTGCGTAATGAGTTGATTGTTGAAGGGAAATGGACGCCAGTTAGCGGCGCGCAGGGCGTACAGACACTCTTATCCCGGAACGTTGAATTTAGCGCACTGGTGGCAAGTAATGACGACATGGCGATTGGCGCAATTAAACAGTTACACGACAGCAAAATAACGGTGCCGCAGCAAGTTTCGGTGATTGGCTTCGATGATATTGCGATGGCGCCATTTACCGTTCCGGCACTTTCCAGCGTGAAAATACCGGTCACCGAAATGATCAAAGAGACGATCAACCGCTTAATCTTTATGCTCGATGGCGGCGACTTTACTTATCAGCAAACCTTTCCTGGCGAATTAATGTTACGTGACTCACTGATTTCCGGCCCGCACGCCTGACCTCGACATCTGTCATCGACAGAAGTGTCGATGACAGCCATCCTTACCGAATGCTTCTTTAAATTTCCTTAAATAACAGCAAATTAAAAACTGGCACGGTTTATGAATATTCCGGCGGGATAAAGCACATTGCCGGAGAAGATAATGAACCGATTTATCATGGCGGACGCTGCAAAATGCATTGGCTGCCGCACCTGCGAGGTCGCCTGTGTGGTGTCTCATCAGGAAAACCAGGACTGCGCGGCGCTCACGCCTGAGAGCTTTTTACCGCGTATCCATGTCGTCAAAGGCGTCAACGTCTCGACAGCGACACTCTGTCGTCAGTGCGAAGACGCGCCGTGTGCCAACGTCTGCCCGAACGGTGCCATTAGCCGTGACGAAGGGTTTGTGCATGTGATGCAGGAACGCTGCATTGGCTGCAAAACCTGCGTCGTGGCCTGCCCGTACGGTGCGATGGAAGTGGTTGTGCGTCCGGTTATTCGCCATAGCGGCGCAGGGCTGAATGTTCGCGCAGAAAAAGCCGAAGCCAACAAATGCGATTTGTGCCACCACAGTGAAAGCGGTCCCGCCTGTATGCAGGCATGTCCGACGAAAGCGCTGGTCTGTGTCGATCGTAATTTACTGGAACAGATGAGCGCGGAGAAACGTCGTCGCGCCGCGCTGGACAGCGCTGTTTCTCTGGTGTTCTAAACAATCTGACTTTCACTTTTAACAGGTCTGTTACTGATGAAAAAAATCACAAGTGTATGCCCATACTGCGGCGCGGGCTGCAAACTGAAACTGGTTGTCGACGACGGAAAAATCATCCGCGCAGAAGCGGCCGACGGCCACACCAACCAGAATGAACTCTGCCTGAAAGGCTACTACGGCTGGGATTTCCTCAACGACACCAAACTGCTGACACCGCGTCTTACGCAGCCGATGATCCGTTACGAAAAAGGCGGCAAATTGACCCCCGTCAGTTGGGATGAAGCGATCCGTTATACCGCAAAGCGCCTCAGTGAAATCAAAGCCAAATATGGCCCGCGCGCCATTATGACTACCGGTTCATCTCGCGGTACGGGCAATGAAACCAACTATGTGATGCAGAAATTCGCCCGTGGTGTGCTTAACACCAATAACGTCGACTGTTGCGCCCGCGTCTGCCACGGTCCATCGGTGGCGGGTTTGCAGGAAACCCTTGGCAACGGTGCGATGAGTAACTCTATCGGCGATATCGAAAACTCCAGTTGCCTGCTGGTATTTGGTTATAACTGCGCCGATTCGCACCCGATCGTCGCGCGCCGGGTGATCAAAGCCAAACAGAAAGGTGCCAAAATTATTGTTTGCGATCCGCGCCGCATTGAGACCGCGCGTATTGCCGATCAGCATCTGCAACTCAAAAACGGTTGCAATATGGCGCTGGTCAACGCTTTCGGCTATGTGCTGCTGGAAGAAGAGCTGTACGACAAAGATTATGTCGCCAGCTTTACCACCGGGCTGGATGACTATCGTGAAACGGTTAAAGACTATGCGCCGGAGGCGGTAGAGCATCTGACTGGCGTGCCGGCAAAACAGGTTCGCCAGGCAATGCGCACCTACGCGGCAGCGCCATCCGCCACCATTATGTGGGGCATGGGCGTGACGCAGTTCGGCCAGGCGGTGGATGTGGTGAAAGGGCTCTCCAGCCTGGCGCTGCTGACCGGGAATCTTGGGCGCGAAAATGTCGGCGTCGGCCCGGTGCGCGGCCAGAACAACGTGCAGGGCGCGTGCGATATGGGCGTGATCCCCAACCAGTTTCCAGGTTATCAGGATGTGGTGAACCCGGAGGTGCGGGCAAAATTTGCCAAAGCCTGGGGCATCGATCCGGCAGTGATGGATGACAAAGTCGGCGTCCGCATTACCGAAGTGCCGCATCTGGCGCTGGAAGGCAAGGTGAAAGCCTATTACATCATGGGTGAAGATCCGTTGCAGACCGAAGCGGATCTGGGGCTGGTGCGTAAAGGTTTCGAAGCGCTCGATTTTGTGGTGGTGCAGGATATCTTTATGACCAAAACCGCCGAACAAGCTGATGTGCTGCTGCCCGCCACTTCCTGGGGCGAACACGGCGGCGTCTTCACCTGCGCCGATCGTGGCTTCCAGCGTTTCGAAAAAGCCATCGAACCGAAGTATAACGTCAAACGTGACTGGGAGATCATCAGCCTGATCGCCACCGAGATGGGCTATCCGATGCACTATGACAATAACCAGCAGATCTGGGACGAACTGCGCGAGTTGTGCCCGCTGTTCTACGGCGTCACCTACGAGAAAATGGGCGACATGGGACACGTTCAGTGGCCGTGCCCGACCCTCGATCACCCTGGTACACCGTACCTGTATCAGAACAATAAGTTCGATACCCCGGACGGCAAAGGCCATCTTTTTGCCGCGCCGTGGCGTGCGCCCGCAGAGCGCCCGGATGCTGAATTCCCGCTGGTGCTTTGTACCGTGCGTGAAGTAGGCCACTACTCTTGCCGTTCTATGACAGGCAACTGTGCCGCGTTGCAAACCCTTGCCGACGAACCGGGCTTTGTGCAGATCAGCCCGGCCGACGCCGAAGCGCTGGGTGTGAAAGACCGGCAACTGGTGTGGGTGGAATCACGCCGTGGCAAAGTGATCACCCGCGCGGATGTCAACGAACGCATCAACAACGGTAGCGTTTATATGACGTACCAGTGGTGGATTGGCGCCTGTAACGAACTGACGCAGGATAATCTGGATCCGATTTCCAAAACGCCGGAAACCAAATACTGCGCCGTTCGGGTGAGTGCGATCAACGATCAGCGCTGGGCCGAGGAGTACACTCAGAGCACTTATCAACAGATGAAGAATCGCTTGCTCAACGCGGCGATGCAGTGATGCGATGACAACCAGCAACGGTGTTTGCTTACGCGTATACGGTAAAGTTCAGGGGGTGGGTTTTCGCCCCTTTGTCTGGCAACTGGCGCAGCAGCACCGTTGCAAAGGCGATGTCTGTAATGATGCACAGGGTGTCGAAGTTCGCCTGCTCGGCGATGCCGGTGATTTCGTCACCCTGTTGCAGCAACACTGCCCGCCATTGGCGCGCATCGATCGCGTCGTCAGTTCACCGTTCCACTGGCCATCGCCACCACAAGATTTCACCATCCGCCAGAGCGCGGGTGGCACGATGAATACGCAAATTGTTCCCGATGCGGCGACGTGTCCCGCCTGCCTCGCGGAGATGAACGATCCCCGCGAACGCCGCTACCGTTATCCGTTTATCAACTGCACCCATTGCGGGCCGCGCTTTACCATTATCAACGCCATGCCTTACGATCGGCCTTATACGGTGATGGCGGCGTTCCCGCTCTGCGCGGACTGCGAAGCGGAGTATCGCAGCCCCTTCGATCGTCGTTTTCACGCTCAGCCCGTCGCCTGCCCGCAGTGCGGCCCGCAGCTTGAGTGGCGCAGCGATGTCTGGCAAACCACTGGCGAAGCGGCATTGCAGGCCGCGATTTCACTCCTGAAAAGCGGAGGCGTGGTGGCTGTCAAAGGCGTGGGCGGTTTTCATCTCGCTTGCGATGCGCATAACCAGGCGGCGGTGCAGCATCTGCGCGCCTGTAAACGCCGCCCGGCAAAACCGCTGGCGGTGATGCTGCCGGATGCCGCTGGGTTACCCGCCGATGCGCAGCGTTTACTCGCCACGCCAGCCGCGCCGATTGTGCTGGTAGCGAAATCCACCGTTGACGGTTTATGCGACGCCGTGGCGCCGGGCCTGGATGAAGTGGGCGTTATGTTACCGTCCAATCCGTTGCAGCATCTGTTGGCGCAGGGTTTGCAGCGCCCGCTGGTGATGACCTCCGGCAACCTCAGCGGCAAACCGCCCGCCCTCACGAATGAACAGGCGCTGGTCGATCTGGCGGGAATTGCCGGTGGGTTTTTACTGCACAATCGTGACATAGTGCAACGCATGGATGATTCCGTGCTGCGGGCAAATGGCGAGATGCTGCGCCGCTCGCGCGGCTACGTGCCGGATGCGCTGAGCCTGCCGGAAGGGTTCAACGCCATACCGCCGCTGCTGTGTCTTGGCGCGGATATGAAAAACACCTTTTGCCTGCTGCGCGGTGAAGCGGCGGTGCCGGGTCAGCACTTTGGCGATCTCACCGATGAAGGTGTGGAAACGCAGTGGCGCAACGCGCTGCGCCTGATGCAGACGATTTACGACTTCACTCCGCAGCAACTGGTCATCGATGCGCATCCCGCTTATCGCACCAGCCAGTGGGCTCATTGCAGTGGATTGCCACTGCAAACGGTGCTGCATCACCATGCGCATGCCGCAGCGTGTCTCGGCGAGCACAACTGGCCGCTTGACGGCGGTGATGTGATTGCGCTGACCCTGGACGGGATTGGCATGGGGGAGGGCGGCGCACTGTGGGGCGGCGAATGTTTGCGCGTCAATTATCGCGAATGCGAGCACCTTGGCGGCTTACCGGCGGTGGCGTTACCGGGCGGCGATCTGGCCGCGCGGCAGCCGTGGCGCAACCTGCTGGCGCAGATGCTGGCGTTTGTGCCTGAGTGGCAACATTACCCGGAAACCGCGGTTCTCTGGCAGCAAAACTGGCCGTTGCTGGCACGCGCCATTGAGCGCGGCATCAACGCGCCGCTGGCCTCTTCCTGCGGACGTTTATTTGATGCGGTAGCTTGTGCGCTGGGCTGCGCGCCGCTGCAACTGAGTTATGAAGGCGAAGCCGCCTGCCAGCTTGAAGCGCTGGCGGCGTCCACTTCTGCGGTGGAGCACCCCGTCACGCTGCTGCTACGCGGAAACCAGCTTGATCTCGCCGCCTTCTGGCGGCAGTGGCTGGGCTGGCAGGCATCACCCGCACAGCGTGCATGGGCGTTTCACGACGCGCTGGCGCAGGGGCTGGCAAGCCTTGCCCGCGAACAGGCAGAGCGACGCGATATTCAGACACTGGTATTCAGCGGCGGTGTACTGCATAACCGCCTGCTGAAGGCGCGCCTGCAAGCCTGGCTTCCTGACTTTACCTTGCTGTTCCCGCACCAGCTCCCGGCCGGTGATGGCGGAATTGCCTTCGGCCAGGGGCTGGTTGCTGCTGCGCGGACTATAGCGCCAGCGCTTTAAGCAGGGCGAAAGCCTCTTTCATGCGTTCTTCGCTGACCACAAAGGCGCGCAGTTTCTCATCGGCATCGAACCCTTTCGCCACCATGCCCTGGGGGTGGGTTGTAATCTGCCAGTTCAGATCGCGGCGGGCGGTTTCTCCGGCCAGATGCAGCGGCATCAGCGGCGTTTTTACCTTCACCAGCATGGCAGGCAGCGCCAGTTGCGCGTTGTTGCCGAGCAGGTTTTTCGCCAGCGTAATGGCGCTGAGCTGGGCGGGTTGCAGGAAAGGCAGCACCCTGCCGTTGATCTCGGCGCAGTCGCCGAGTGCATAGATCTGTGGGTTGCTGGTTTGCAGCGCCGCATTAACCACGATCCCGCGCCGGGTTTCCACCCCGGCGGCGTGTGCCAGCGACACTTCCGGCGACAGGCCCGTGGCGGCAATCACCACATCCGCCTCTACGCAGCGTTCGTCATCAAGCTGCGCACAAATGCCATTCGTGCTCGCCGTCAGGTGTTGCAAACGGGAGGAGAGCAGCAGATGCACGCCCATGTCGACGTCAGGCGATGCTGCAGGCGGCTGCTGACTTCCGGCGGCATCAGCGAAGACAGAATGCTGGCCGCGTGGTCGACCAGGGTGACGGATTTCCCCGCACGGCAGAAATCCATCGCCAGCTCGGTGCCGATCAGCCCGCCGCCGACAATCATCACGCTGGCGGCGTCGCGAAGCGCCGTTTCGCTGGCCTGATACTCCTGCTGGCTGTTGAGCGTGAGCATCAGCTCGCGGCCCTCAACCGGCGGCACGAACGCAGAGGCACCCGTGGCCAGCACCAGCTTGTCGTACTGCCAGGTTTTATCTTTCGCTTTCACCACACGGGCGTCGGCGTCGATGTCGGTGACCCAGGTGTACGGGAACAGACGCAGGTTAAACTGCTCGGCGAACTCCCCCGCCGTCTGGCGGGTGAGATCTTCGGCGCGCTGATTCTGGCTAATGACGTGGCTGAGATCAGGCTTGTTGTACTCGTCCATGCTGTCGGCGGCAATCACCGTCAGCGGCACGGCAGCTGGCTCCTGTTTGCGGATGTTTTTCACCAGCGGGCGGGCGGCAAAGCCCGAGCCGATAATGACGATGCCGTGGCTCATTTTGCCTCCGTTGCCAGTTCGTCAAAAACGTCTTTGCCGAAGGAACATTCCGGGCAGAGGAAGTTGTCCGGCACCTCGCTCCACGGCGTGCCCGGCGCAACATCCTGCAGCGGCTCGCCCTTTGCTCGGATCGTAAATCCACTGGCAGACGCTGCACTGCATGCGCGGGCCGAGGTCGGCAGCGGCTGCTGCGGCACAGGCACAGGCTTCCTGAGCTGCTGCGGAGGCCGGTTTTACCGCTTCCGGCAGCGGAGCGAGCGCCCACTGACGGGCGATGTCGCGCCCGTGCTGGCGGCAGATTTCCAGGGCGTCGATATCCGGCCGCCATTTGGCTTTCAGGCTCAGGGACATTTCAAACCCGGCATCCTGTAAGCGGGTGGAGAGACGGTCTACCGCGCCGCCGCTCCAGCCGTGGGAGCCAAAGGCGCTGGCGCGCTTGTTGCGAAAACGCAGGCCGGTCATCTCTTCGACCAGACCGGCAATTTTCGGCATCATCACGTTGTTCATGGTGGAGGTGCCCACCAGCACGCCTTTCGAGCGGAAGACGTTGGTGAGAATCTCGTTTTTATCGCTGCGCGCCACGTTGAAGATTTTCACCGCCACGTTCGGGTCCACTTCGTTGATGCCCTGGGCAATGGCGTCCGCCATCATGCGGGTGTTGTTGGACATGGTGTCGTAGAAAATGGTGATGCGGTCTTCCTGATAATCCGCCGCCCATTTCAGGTACAGCTCGACAATCTGGGTTGGGTTTTCACGCCACACCACGCCGTGGGAGGTGGCAATCATCTCCACCGGCAGGTTAAAGCCGAGGATCTCGGTGATTTTTGGCGTCACCAGGCGGCTGAACGGGGTCAGGATGTTGGCGTAGTAGCGCTGGCACTGCTCGAACAGCTCGGTCTGATCCACTTCGTCGTTAAACAGGCGTTCGTCGCAGTAGTGCTGGCCGAAGGCGTCGTTGCTGAACAGCACCGCGTCGCCGGTCATGTAGGTCATCATGCTGTCCGGCCAGTGCAGCATCGGCGTTTCCACGAAGATCAGCTGCTTGCCGTTGCCGATATCCAGCGCGTCGCCGGTTTTCACGGTGTGGAAGTTCCACTCCGGATGGTGGTGGTGGCCGTTGATCGAGTCGATGGCGTTGGTGGTGCAGTAGATCGGCGTGTTCGGGATGTAAGACATCAGCTCGGTCAGCGCGCCGGCGTGATCTTCTTCCGCGTGGTTGATGATGATGTAGTCGATGGCGTTCAGGTCGATTTCACCGCGCAGGTTCTGCACGAACTCGCGGCTGAACTTGTGATCGACGGTATCGATCAGCACGTTTTTTCCTTCGCGGATGAGATAGCTGTTGTAGCTGCTGCCGCGCAGCGTTTTGTATTCCGTCCCGTGGAAATCGCGCACTTCCCAGTCACGTTGACCCACCCAATGAATGTTATTTTTAACCAGAATAGACATAGCAAACCTCAGCTGTACTACGCGTCTTTTCAGCTTCAGATGTTTGGCTAATATCAAAGTGCTGCGTGCCAACTTTTTAATTTATTGATTTTTATCATTTTTAATGATTTTATTGATCCGTAATGGGTAGTCATTATGACTATCAAATATTACAGTGTCAATATGACAACATGCATTGTCAAAATGACAGCGAGGTAAACATGAGCTTTTCCGTAGATGTGCTGGCGAAGATCGCCATTGAGCTGCAGACCGGTATCGGCCATCAGGACCGCTTTCAGCGGCTGATCTCCACGCTGCGCCACGTGCTGGCGTGCGATGCCTCGGCGCTGCTGCGCTACGAGGGGCGGCAGTTTATTCCGCTGGCTATCGACGGGCTGGCGAAGGACGTGCTCGGCCGGCGTTTTACCCTGGAAGGGCACCCACGTCTGGAAACGATTGCCCGCGCGGGGGACGTGGTGCGTTTCCCGGCGGACAGCGATTTGCCCGACCCTTACGACGGGCTGATTCCCGGCCAGGAGAGCCTGAAGGTGCACGCCTGTATCGGCCTGCCGCTGTTTGCCGGGCAAAACCTGATTGGCGCGCTGACCCTCGACGGCATGTCGCCGGACCAGTTCGACACCTTCAGCGACGAGGAGCTGCGCCTCATTGCGGCGCTGGCCGCCGGGGCGCTTAACAACGCGCTGCTGATTGAACAGCTGGAGAGCCAGAATATCCTTCCCGGCAGCCCGGCGGCGTTTGAGCAGGTGGCGCACACGGAGATGATTGGCCTCTCGCCGGGCATGGCGCAGCTCAAAAAAGAGATTGAGATTGTTGCCGCGTCCGATTTGAACGTGCTGATCTTCGGGGAGACCGGCACCGGCAAGGAGCTGGTGGCGAAGTCGATTCATGAAGCGTCGCCGCGCGCGGTCAATCCGCTGGTGTACCTCAACTGCGCCGCGCTGCCGGAAAGCGTGGCGGAAAGCGAATTGTTTGGTCACGTCAAAGGGGCGTTTACCGGCGCCATCAGCAACCGCAGCGGCAAGTTCGAAATGGCCGATAACGGTACGCTGTTTCTGGATGAAATAGGCGAGCTCTCTCTGTCGCTCCAGGCCAAACTTCTGCGCGTATTACAGTACGGCGATATCCAGCGCGTGGGGGATGACCGCAGCTTAAGAGTGGATGTGCGCGTGCTGGCGGCGACCAACCGCGACCTGCGTGAGGCGGTGCTGGCCGGGCAGTTCCGCGCCGACCTGTTCCACCGCCTGAGCGTGTTCCCGCTTACCGTGCCGCCGCTGCGCGAGCGCGGGGACGACGTGGTGCTGCTGGCGGGCTATTTCTGCGAACAGTGCCGTCTCAGGATGGGGCTTTCCCGCGTGGTGTTAAGCCCTGGGGCGAGGGCGCATCTGCTGAGCTACGGCTGGCCGGGCAACGTGCGCGAGCTGGAACACGCGATTCATCGTGCGGTGGTGCTGGCGCGAGCAACGCGTTCGGGTGATGAAGTGGTTATACATGCCCGGCATTTTGCGCAGCATGATGAAACCGCACCCACGATTGCCCATGCAGCTCCGGAGATAACGAGTGAAAACCTGCGTGACGCGACAGAGGCGTTTCAGCGTCAGATGATTATCCGCGCGCTGGATCAGAACAACCGCAACTGGGCGGCGTGCGCCCGGGCGCTGGAGATGGACGTCGCCAACCTGCACCGGCTGGCGAAGCGTCTGGGGCTGAAGGGTTAGATAATCCCGGCCTGATAGAAATCCTGCAGGTTGATGGCGCCGCACAGCCTGCCCGCGTCATCCACCACCGGGGCGGCGGTGATTTTGCGCTTCATCAGCACCTCTTTGGCTTCAATGGCGCGGCTCTCGGCGTTCAGCGTCAGCCCGCCCTGGGTCATGGCGTCCGACACGTTGGTTTCCAGCCTGCCGCCGCCCACCAGCCAGCGGCGCAGGTCGCCGTCGGTGAACACGCCTTTGACGTACCCGTTGTCCATCGCACACCGCAACCAGCCCCAGACCGGTGCGGCTGAGCTCCAGCATCGCGTCCATGACGCTGGTCGTGAGTTTGACCTGCGGAATCGCATCGTCTGTGCGCATCAGGTGGTGAACCTTGTTGAGCAGGCGCGCGCCGAGCGCGCCCGCCGGATGCGAGCGGGCGAAATCTTCTTCGTTAAAGCCGCGCGCCTGCATCACCGCCATCGCCAGCGCGTCGCCCATCATCAGGGTGTTGACGGTGCTGGAGGTCGGCGCCAGGTGCATCGGACAGGCTTCACGCTCAACGGAGATATCCAGCGCCGCGTCGGCGGCCAGCGCCAGCGGCGAGCGCGGTTTGCCGGTCATCGCCAGCAGGGCGACCGATTTCTCCGCCAGCCGCGGAAGGATCAGATCCAGCTCTTTTGCCGAACCGGAGTAGGAGATAAACAGCATCACGTCGCGGCTTTCAATCATGCCCAGATCGCCGTGCAGCGCCTCCGCCGGATGCACGAAGAACGCCGGGGTGCCGGTGCTGGCCAGCGTCGCGGCAATCTTTTTGCCGATATGGCCGGATTTGCCGATGCCCGCCACGATCACTTTGCCTTCGCAGTGGATAATGGTGTTGGCGGCGCGGACAAAATCCTCGCCCAGACGTTCCGGCAGGCGGCTGGCTTCCTGCAGCTCCAGCATCAGCGTCTGGCGGCCCGTTTCTAACAGAAAATCACTCATCTCTCTCTCCGGTTACGATCACGTCGATGCCTTTCTCTTCCAGCGCTTTGCTGAACGTCCGCCGGATCGATACCCGCGTCGGTAATCAGCTTATCGACGCTTTCCAGGCTGCACACCATGTTGGGGCTTTTGCGGCCAAACTTCGACGAGTCTGCCATCAAAATCACTTCCCGCGCGGCGTTGCACATCGCTTTGCTGACGCTGAACACTTCGTTGAAGGTCGTGACGCCCGCGTTCAGATCGATGCCGTCGGTGCCCATAAACAGTTTGTCGAAGCTGAAGTGGTCGAAGGCGTTTTCCGCCAGCTGGCCGTGAAACGAGGCCGATTTTTTGCGGAAGGTGCCGCCGGGCATCAGGATGGTCTGCTCGCTGTCCAGCTCCGACAGGGCGTTGACGATGTGCAGGCTGTTGGTCATCACCGTGATGTTGTTGAAGCGGCTGAGCAGCGGGATCATCTGCAGGACGGTGCTGCCTGCATCCAGGATGATGGAGTCGCCATCGTGGATAAAGGTGACGGCTGCTTCGGCAATCAGCGCCTTTTGTTCGGTGTTGATCAGCGTTTTGTGGTCGATAGGCGGGTCGGCTTCGTCTTTATTGAGCACCACGCCGCCGTAGGTGCGGATGACGGCGCCAGAGTTTTCGAGCAATACCAGGTCCTTGCGTATCGTCGTGCCGGTGGTGTCAAAGTAGTGGGCCAGATCCTCTACCGAACATTTTCCCTGCTTTTGCAGATGCTCAAGAATGGCCGCCTGCCGCTGACGAGGTTTCATAGGCGCTTCCTTCGTTAGGTTGCGAAATGATAATTTCGCAAGTCTATAGCTTTCACAACGAAATTATCCATGTTTCAGATTAAGCGCTAATGATAGTGCATTCTGACAGAGCGGATCATGGGGAAAGATCACATCAGGCTGTAATTCCTCCACCGATTAAATGCCGTTGATTGCCTGGATTTTCACCGGACGGGCGAAGACGGTCATGCCGCGCATGAGCAGGGAATCGCAGACCCAGTCCTGCTTATCAAAAGCGACGGCCAGGACGACGCGGGGTTTAAAGCGCCCGCCGGAACGTCCGACGCCGACGCGGCCTTGCTGGCACAGGGCGTCAAACGCGCGGTTAAACTGGTGGATTTGCCAGCCGCCAAACGCCATCTGGCAGAGCCAGGCGAGGGCGGCGACGGTGATGAGTGCGGAAACCATATCTGTCCTCCTTTATTGTTGCGTCAGGGTAACGCCTTATCCGGCCTGCGACGTTTCGCTTTCAGACAGTACGCACAGGCCTGTAAGCAAAGCGCCATCAGATGATGGCGCATGCATTGTCAGAACATCACCTGGCCGCCGGTGACGTTAATCGACTGCCCGGTGCAGTAAGAGGCTTTCGGGCTGGCGTAAAACAGCAGCATGTTCAGCACGTCCTGATAGTCGCAGCCGCGCTTCAGCGGCACTTTGTCGATGTAGTACTGCTCCACCTCGTCCGCCGCGATGCCCAGTTTGCTGGCGTACTGCGGCAGCAGGGACTGGAACATCGGCGATTTCAGCAGGTTGCCCAGCATCAGCGAATGAACGGTAATGCCGTATTCCGCCAGATCCAGCGCCAGAGACTGGGTCAGCCCCACGCCGCCGAACTTCGCCGCGCTGTAGCCGGAGTTGTGCTTGCTGCCCACTTTGCCGGATTTGGAGTTGATCTGAATGATGCGCCCCTGAATACCGTCGCGGATCATCAAACGGGCGCGAGAACTCGCGGGCGCAGAGGAAATAGCCCACCAGGTTGACCTGCAGCGAGCGGTCAAAATCCCCCAGCGCGAAATCGCTGATAAAGGCCGCCTTGGCGATGCCGGCGCTGTAGACCAGCAGGTCGGCACGGCCAAAAATCTCGTCCACGCCGCGCGCCAGCGCCATCACGCTCTGCTCGCTGGTGGCGTCGGCGCCAAACCCGTAGGCCATCCCTTCGCCAAACTCGGTGTTGATGTCCTGGGCGACATGCGCGGCTTTTTCACTCTGAATATCCACTACCGCCACGCGGTAACCCTCTGCGGCAAGCCCACGGCAGAGGAACGCGCCTAAGGTTTGTCCCCCACCAATGACAACGGCAACCTGACTCATACTCTATCTCCTTACGACTTACGCGACAAATTTCAACGTGCAGCCTGGGGCGACAGCGTCCGGCACCGGGCCCGCGACGTGAACCGTGCCGGGGTATTCCGCCTGCGGCTGGCCGTCGAAACGCAGGGTGATGTGGCCCAGCTCGCGCAGGTTCTGTTCGGCGACGTCGCCAACGGCGGTGACGGGGTAGCGCGCCTCGCCCAGCTCCAATTGCGCCGCCGGGCCTTGCAGCTCACCGTTCAGCGCACCGTGGCAGTGGATAAAACAGAACTCTTCGATATCCGCAGGCGCCCCTTCGCGGAAGGTGATCAGCATCTTGTCGCTCAGCGCGTCGGCGGCGCTCTGGCCGATGCGGGTAATGGTGGTCTGGTAAATAACGGTCATGACAGGCTCCTTATTGATAAATGAAGCCGGAAACAAACCAGGCAATCAGCACCGTCGGCGCGCCCGTCAGGAAGCGGCTGACCAGCACGGAGGGCACGCCCACGCGCACGGTGTCCTGGCGGGCTTCCGCCAGCGACAGCCCCACCGGGATAAAGTCGCACGCCGCCTGGGCGTTAATGGCAAACAGGGCGGGCAGGGCGAGGTGCGGGGGAATATTCCCCAGGCCAATCTGCACGCCAATCAGCACGCCGATGACCTGGGCGATCACCGCGCCCGGGCCGAGGAACGGCGACAGCAGCGGGAAGGAGCAGATCAGCGCCAGCGTCACCAGCCCCAGCGGGTGGCTGGCGAGCGGCGCCAGGCCGTGGGCAATCCAGTCGCCGAGGCCGGAGGCCATGATGATGCCGATCAGCGCCGAGACGAACGCCATAAACGGCAGGATGGTCTTCAGCACCGTGTCGATGGTGTCGCGCCCGGACTGGAACAGCACCGCCACGGCGGAACCCATGCCCATCCCGACCTTCGCCAGCAGGCCGTCGCTCTGCTCGGTGATTTTCTTGCTGGTGTCGTACTCGCGCGGGGCCGCTTTTTGCGGCGCGGCTGTGCCATTCACCAGCGTGATGTTGTCCTCCTTCACGCCTGAGACATAAATGTCCTCAAGGATGTACTGTGCCAGCGGGCCGGATTTTCCGGTGGAGTGAATATTCACCGTCGGAATGCGGCGCTTCGGATAGATGCCGCAGCGCAGCGTGCCGCCGCAGTCGATCACCGCCACGCCGATTTCCGCCTCCGGCGGTTCCCCTTCTTTGAAGCCGTCGACCGCCTCCCAGCCCGTCAGCTCGCGCAGCCTGTCGACGATCGCCGGGCGGGTACCCGCGGTGATGTAAACAATCTTTTTGCCTTCGGTGGCGTCGAACTCCAGCGGGCCGCCCCAGCCGCCCGTGCCTTTCTCAATGCGGATCCGGTTCATGCTGTGGCTCCTGAAAGATGGACTTTTTGTTCAAGCTGGATGCCCATTTTTTTCTCAAAGATGGCGGTGGTGAGATCGGTCACCCAGCCACGGAAGAAGTTGGTGACCAGGCCGACCAGCAGATAGCTCACCGCCAGCGGGCCGAGCGGCAGGCCGAGCGTGGTCAGGCCGCTGGCGATGCCGAGATAGACAAACAGCTCGCCGGGGTTGATGTGCGGGAACAGGCCGTTCATCGAGTGGCAGCTGTAGGAGGCCGCGGCGTAATAGCTCGGCTTGTACTTCTCCGGCATAAAGCGCCCGAGGCTTAAGGTCATCGGGTTGCAGAAGACAAAGGTGCCGATGAACGGCAGCAGCAGGTAACGGGACAGCGGGTTGCCCGCGCAGCGCTGGGCGAAGCGTTCAATACGCTGCTGGCCAATAAAGTTAATCAGCGCGTTCATGATAACCAGCAGGCTGATCAGCAGGGGCAGAATCCCGGTCACCATGCCGGTGAACACTTCTCCGCCTTTCTGAAACAGCCCGATGAACCACTCGGCGCCGTGGGTGATGGTTTCTATCATTCTTCTCTCCTGTAGGGTTGTCGTTTGTTGTTGTTTAACCGTGCGCTATAATAATCACTTTGAAAGGTTTAAAAGTGTTAGTTAGATCTCACAATGAAAGAAAAAATGATTATTTTGAAAGGTTATGCGAAGAGCGACGCTTTTAAATGAACACGCAATGAGAAGAGAAAAAGTGGGGTGCGATCGTGCGCGCAGGCCTGATGTACCGCTTCCTTGAGGAGTTGCCGATGCTTTACCATACTGGCTCCTTGCCGAACCCGTTAAATGGATGTCTCATGTTGAAGCGTTATTATGCAGCGCTGTTGCCTGCGCTTATTCTGCTGTCTGCCTGTAGTAGCAAACCCAAGACCGAAGCCGTTCAGCAAACGGCGGGCGAGCCTTCCGGAGGATTCCTGCTGGAGCCGCAGCACAATATGATGCAGATGGGCGGCGACTTCGCGAATAACCCGGCGGCCGAGCAGTTCATCGATAAGATGGTGAGCAAACACGGCTTTGACCGCCAGCAACTGCACGAAATTTTGTCGCAGGCCAAGCGTCTGGACTACGTGCTGCGCCTGATGGACAGACAGGCGCCGATATACCCCGGTGCCGAGCGGGCCGAACGGCGCCTGGCTGCGCTATCGCAAACAGTTCATTACCCCGGACAACGTGCAAAACGGCGTGGCGTTCTGGAATCAGTATGAAGATGCGCTCAACCGCGCGTGGCAGGTCTACGGCGTACCGCCGGAAATCATCGTCGGGATTATCGGCGTGGAAACCCGCTGGGGCCGCGTGATGGGCAAAACCCGCATCCTGGATGCGCTGGCGACGCTGTCCTTTGCCTACCCGCGCCGCGCGGAATACTTTTCCTGCGAGCTGGAAACCTTCCTGCTGATGGCGCGCGACGAGAGGACGATCCGCTCGATCTGAAAGGGTCGTTTGCCGGCGCGATGGGCTACGGCCAGTTTATGCCGTCCTCCTATAAAGAGTATGCCGTCGACTTTAACGGCGATGGTCACATCAACCTGTGGGATCCGGTGGATGCCATCGGCAGCGTGGCGAACTACTTCAAACAGCACGGCTGGGTGAAAGGCGATCAGGTGGCTGTGCCGGCCAACGGCCAGGCGCCGGGGCTGGAAAATGGCTTCAAAACCAACTACAGCGTCGGACAACTGGCGGCGGCAGGCTTAACGCCGCAGCAGCCGCTGGGCAATCATCAACAGGCCAGCCTGCTGCGCCTGGATGTCGGAACGGGTTATCAGTACTGGTACGGCCTGCCGAACTTCTACACCATCACCCGCTATAACCACAGCACCCACTACGCGATGGCCGTCTGGCAGCTGGGCCAGGCTGTGGCGTTAGCGCGCGTGCGCTGATCCCTCCCCCTTCTGCGGGCTGTCTCTTATACACAAATCCCTGATGTGGTCGTCAGGGATTTTTTTGAACCTGACACGGGCAACGCCGGACATCCGCAAAAGAATTATCTGATTTAAAATTTTATCCTCCCCATATTTGCGAGCGCTATCACGTTAATTAGCGTGAAAAGTGTGATCTGCGCTGGAAATATCTCTTAGATTCCCCTTCTTGTCTTATTCTCTGTCCGGAAGGCAGGACACGATTTAGTATTGTCGTTATTTCAATACCCTCTTATATTTATCATCACGGATTGCAAGTGGAGCTTATGTGTTGAGAGCTTCTTAATTATTTTTAATCTGCGTAAGGGTAAATAATGCAAATGATTACCTCGCGACAAAACAGATTATTGAAATTCCTTCTTCCACGAAGGGAATTTATTACCTTGTTAAAAATCGCTGAATACTTAAATGTTTCGGAAAAAACCATTCAACGCGATTTCCGAATGCTGGAGCCGTGGCTAGCAGAATGGAGTATTCGCATAAATAAACGTGCCGGTGCCGGGGTCATGTTAAGCGCAGATAATATAACGGACCTGTTGCATCTTGAGCAGCTACTTAGTGTGGAAGGTGACGATACCGATGGCATGATGAACAATTCCCGGCGAGTGAAAATAGCCTCACAATTATTAAGCGAAACGCCACATGAAACGTCCATCAGCAAATTGTCAGAACGCTATTTTATCAGCAATGCTTCAATCGTTAACGATCTGAAAGTGATTGAATCCTGGATTGCTCCGCTGGGATTGACGTTGATTCGTAGCCAGAGCGGAACGCATATCGAAGGCAGCGAAAGTAGTGTGCGTCAGGCAATGGCATCGCTGATTAATGGCATCATTAACCATAACGAACCGGGCAGCGTGATCTATTCCCGCCTCGACCCGGGAAGTTATAACGCGCTGGTCCATTATTTTGGCGAAGAAGACGTTTTATTCGTTCAGTCATTATTACAGGAGATGGAAAAAGATCTCTGCTGGTCGCTGGGCGAGCCGTATTACGTCAATATTTTTACTCATATCCTGATCATGATGTACCGTATTACGCGCGGCAATGCGCTGCCGAAAAAGGACGATAACGCCAGCGTCTTCGATGAAAACATCTTTTCTGTTGCCAGCCGCATGATTCAGCGTATCGAAACACGCATTGCCCATCCGCTGCCGGAAGACGAAGTTTGGTTTATTTATCAATATATTATCTCTTCCGGTGTGGTCATCGAAGAGCATAACGACGTCAGCGTGATTGGCCATATGCACTCCAGCGATGAGGCCCGGCTGATTACCTGCCGGCTTATCGCAACCTTCGCCGATATGGTCGACAGCGATTTTAGCCAGGACATCGCGCTGTACGACGGGCTACTGATTCACATTAAGCCATTGATTAACCGTCTCAATTACCAGATTTGCATTCGTAACCCGCTGCTGGACGATATCAAAGGCGAGTTACAGGACGTCTGGCGGCTGACCCAGTGTGCGGTGAACCGGGTGTTCAGCGGCTGGGGCGAGCAGGCGGTATCGGAAGATGAAGTCGGCTATTTAACCGTGCATTTCCAGGCGGCGATGGAGCGACAGATTGCCCGTAAGCGCGTACTGCTGGTCTGTTCGACGGGTGTCGGAACCTCGCATCTGCTGAAAAGCCGCATTCTGCGCGCCTTCCCGGACTGGACCATCGTTGGCGTGGTCTCTGCGGGGAGCTTGCCGTCGGTACTGACGGAAGATATTGAACTGGTTGTCTCGACGATCAATCTGCCGACCATTGCTCTGCCAGTGGTATACGTCACCGCTTTTTTTAATGACGCCGATATTAAGCGCGTGACGGAAACGGTTATTACGGAAAAATTGCATCGTGCGACGTCTCTGGTCGTCGAACATTAATATCTGAATCCATGAGGTATGTTTAATGGACATAACAAAAATCCTGAATACAAATCGCGTTATTTTGAATATGAAAGCTACGAATAAAACGGAGGCGATTGAGGAATTAACCGATCTTTTACAAAAAGATGGCGCTATTAGTTGCCGGGAAACGTTTATTCAGGATGTCTGGCAACGTGAATCAGAAGGATCGACCGGCTTCGAAAATCATATCGCGATACCCCATGGTAAATCCTCGGCGGTAGTTAATACCACCCTGGCGATTGGACGCACACACCACGATATTCCCTGGGAAACACTGGATGGCAGTAACGTGCGCTGCATTATTTTATTTGCTGTACGGCTTGAAGATCAAAATACGACGCATATTCGCCTGCTTTCTCAGGTGGCAGGTGCACTGGCGGATGAAGACATCATCGAGCAATTACTTGAAGAGAGCAGTCCACAAAAGATTATTGACTTGTTTAGTCAATATGCTGAATCCGATGTTTGCTAAATAAAAAGTGGGGTATGTTATGAATATTGTTTGTGTCGCTGCCTGTACGGCAGGAATTGCACATACGTATATTGCCCGCGAGAAGTTAATTAAAGGCGCGAAAGCGCTTGGGCATAATATTAAAATTGAAACTCAGGGCACTATCGGTACTGAAAATGAGTTGCTGGCGGAAGATATTTCCGCAGCCGACGTCGTTATTCTTGCGGTCGATGTCAAAATAAAAGGAGAAGAGCGCTTCATTAATAAACGCATCGTGCGAGTTAAAACCGAAATTGTCATTAAATCACCCGTTCAGTTTCTTGAAAAGGTCGAGAAATCATTAGCTAATGCGTGATCCTTATCTGGAGGTCACATGAGTGAAAATAAAGTTCCTGTTTCGCAGGAAATAAAAAGACATCTTTTGACGGGCATCTCGTGGATGATTCCGTTAATTGTGGCAGCGGGCATTTGTATTGCCCTCGGCCAGGTACTCGGCGGCACAAACGTTGGAGAAAAAACGGGCACCATCCCCTGGATGCTCAATCAGATTGGCGGCTGGGGAATGGGATTGATTGTACCCCTGATCAGCGCCGCCATTGCCTACTCCATTGCTGACCGTCCCGGATTCGCACCGGGCCTGATTGTTGGCTTTATCTGCGGACAGATTCATACCGGGTTTATTGGTGGGATGCTGGGTGGTTTCCTGGTGGGTTACACCGTCCTGCTGCTTAAACACTATATTCGCCTGCCGAAATCAATGCAGGGTCTGATGCCTATCATGGTGCTGCCAGTGCTGAGCACCATTATCGGCGGCCTGCTGATGATGACGCTGATCGGCAAACCCATCGCCTGGCTGCAGGAAGCGCTGATCCACATGCTGGAGTCGATGCAGGGTGGTTCACGCTTCCTGATGGGGGCCATCCTCGGTGCAATGGCGACGTTCGACTTCGGCGGCCCGGTGAACAAAACCATGTCGCTGTTCGCCGATGGGCTGCTGGTGAGTGGTGTGTACGGGCCGGAAGCGGTGAAGTTTGTCGGCTCTATTATTCCGCCGTTCGGCATCACCCTCTCGTTCCTGCTGACACGCCACAAATACACCCGCGCTGAACGTGAAGCGCTGAAAGCCGCCTTCCCGATGGGGATCTGCATGATTACCGAAGGAGTTATCCCGATTGCGGCGCGTGACCTGCTGCGCGTGGTCGGCTCCTGTGTGGTGGCCTCGGCTATTGCGGGTGGCCTGATCATGGTGTGGGGCGTGGAAAGCCCGGTGCCGCACGGTGGCATGTTCGTGGTCCCGCTGTTTACCCATCCGCTGCTGTTCTGCCTGGCGCTGGGGATCGGCACGGTTATCTGCGGCGTGATGCTGTCACTGTGGAAGAAACCGGTGACCGAGCGTGACGAAGAGTTTGACGAGCTCAGCGATAAGAAACTGAAAGACGAAGAGATCACCTTCACCCTGGAATAAACGGAGACCCTATGTTTGCCGATATGAAAAGCATGGTGACCAAAGCCTGGTGTGAACACTATGCGTTGCTCGCTATCAACTGTATGAACCTGGAAAGCGCCCGTGCGGCGGTTCGGGTTGCCGAGAAACACCGCGCACCGATCATCCTGAACCTGTATCAGGAGCATCTTGCCCATTTCCCGGCACCGGTTGCCGTGGCGGTGGTAAAAGCGTTGGCCGAGGAGGCCACGGTGCCGGTCACACTGGCGCTGGACCACGGGAAAGATCCCGTGCGCATTCGCCAGGCGTTTCGCGCCGGGTTTAGCGGGCTGATGATTGATGCGTCCGCCTTCCCGCTGGAAGAGAACGTCCGTCAGACCCGCGCGGTGGTTGAGCTGGCTGCCAGCGCCGGGCTGTGTGTGGAGGGGGAGTTAGGCCATCTGGCCGATGCACCGCGCTACGACCACGCCACCAATGCGGATCTGATGACCCAGGCCGCCGACGTCGAGCCGTTTATCCAGCAGACTGGGATTGACCTTCTGGCAGTGTCAGTCGGAACCGCGCACGGCATGTACGCCCCCGGCATCACGCCCGCCATCGATTTTCAACGCCTGGAAGAGGTGGCGCGTAAATCGACGGTGCCCCTGGCATTGCACGGCGGCAGCGGAACCCCGTTTGACCAGATGCAGCGCTGTCCGTCCTTTGGTGTCGCCAAGATCAACGTCGGCGCTGCGGTGTTCGAAGCCGGGAAAGCCGCGCTGCTGCATACCCTGTGTCATGACCATTCTCGCGAACTGGTGGATGTGCTGATGGCCATGGAGCAGGCCAGCGAGGAAGCCATTATCCCGTATCTACAGGCCAGCGGCGCCATCGGCAAAGCCTGATTCATTTTTCTGTAACGCCTTCTATGCCTCTGCAACGATGCACCGGCAGGGCCTGCTACACCCTGAAACTGGAGAATTAACATGTTAATTTCGATGAAAGAGTTACTGAAACCCACCCGCCAACACGGTTTCGCTATTGGTGCGTTCAACGTGGCGGACAGCTGCTTCATTCGCGCGGTGGTGGAAGAAGCGGAAGCCACCAACACGCCTGCAATTATCTCTATCCACCCCAGCGAACACGATTTTGTCGGGGATAGCTTTTTCGGCTATGTCCGCGATATCACCATGCGCAGCCCGGTGCCGTTCACCCTGCACCTGGATCACGGTGCATCGGTCGAGCATGTGCTTCGGGCAATCCAGTGCGGCTTCACCTCGGTAATGATCGACGGCTCGTTACTGCCCTATGAGGAGAACGTGGCGCTGACCAAAGAAGTGGTGCGTCTGGCGCATGCGGTGGGCGTTTCGGTGGAAGGGGAACTGGGCACCATCGGCCAGACGGGCACGTCTGTGGAAGGCGGCGTGTCGGAAGTGACCTATACCGACCCGGCACAGGCAGAGGATTTTATTGCCCGCACCGGGGCAGATACTCTGGCGGTGGCGATCGGGACGGCACATGGTATCTACCCGAAAGGGATGCAGCCGAAGCTGCAAATGAACATTCTGCGCGACATTGCCGGGCGTCTGGATATTCCGCTGGTGCTACACGGAGGTTCGGCCAACCCGGATGTAGAAATCGCCGAGTCCGTGACCCTGGGGGTGGGCAAAATCAATATCTCCAGCGACATGAAGTACGCCTACTTCCAGAAAGTGCGTGAGATCCTTGCCAGAGAAACCTGGTGGGATCCGAACGTGATCTATCCGGATGCGATCAACGCTGCGCGAGATGTGATCCGCCACAAAATGAAGCTGTTTGGATCAACCGGGAAAGCGTCACTCTACTAAGGCCATTGAGGCGGGTTCGCCCGCCTCTTTCGCAATAAGGAAAGAGATATGTACTACCTGGGGCTGGATATCGGCGGCACGAAAATTGCGGCGGTGGTGATGGACGCACAGGGGCAGGAAATAGCCCGTTACCGTTGTCCGACGCAGAAAGCGAGTTATCCGCAATTTGTGGAATCGGTGGTCGCCTTTATCGACCGGATTAGCCATGACATACAACTGCCGATGATGACGGGGATTGCCCTGCCGGGCAGCGTCTCGCCGCTGAGCGGTCTGATTAAGAACTCTAATATCCAGGTAATTAATGGTCGCGCGTTGCAGACGGATCTCCAGCAGTTGCTGGGGCAGACAATGGTGATGGCAAACGACGGAAACTGTTTTGCTTTGTCGGAAGCCTGTGACGGTGCGGGGCAGCAGCATGAAGTCGTGTTCGGTATCACGCTCGGTACCGGCTGCGGTGGCGGGATAGCCATTCACCGCCAGCCGTTTGTTGGCGCGTGGGGGAATGCCGCCGAGTGCGGACATATCACCCTGCCTGGCTACAGCGAGCAACTCGATGGGCCGCCAGTGCGCTGTTACTGCGGTAAAGATAACTGCGTGGAGTCGTTTGTCTCCGGGACGGGGTTGAGCGAACGCTATCAATGGCTTAACGGACAGCATCTTACGGGCGATGCGATTGTGGCGCTGGCGCAGCAGGGGGAACCCGATGCCGTGCGGCAGGTAGCGCGGTTTCGCCAGCAGCTTGCCCGCACTCTGGCGACGGTAGTGAATCTTCTCGATCCAGGTGTGATTGTGATTGGCGGCGGGCTGTCGAATGCGGCGTTGCTTATCGCGAACCTGGACACCGAAGTGGCCCACTTCGTTTTTACCGATCATTTCTCCACCCCCATCGTGAAAGCCCACCACGGCGACAGCAGCGGCATGCGTGGCGCTGCCTGGCTTGCCATTCGAACCGGGAGAACAGAATGAAACGTTCACAGATTAACTATGCCATTGATAAAGCTCATGCCATCGCCGAGACGTTCGGGGTGTGCCTGCCGGAGTTTGCATTTTTTACCGCCGATGCCTGGCGAAAGCAGCCGCTGGGGGAGTGGGGCGAAGTACTGGATCTGCAGTTGGGCTGGGATATCACCGATTTTGGCCGGGGTGATTTCGACAAGATTGGCCTGACGCTGCTGACGTTGCGTAACGGCGCGCTGAATTCGAGAGCGTACCCAAAGCCGTATGCCGAAAAGATGCTGCAAATTCAGCAGGAGCAGCAGACGCCGTGGCATTTTCATACCCATAAGATGAAAGACATTCTGAACCGGGGCCGCGGCGATTTGTGTATGCAGCTCGGCTGGGCGACGGATGAGGCGCTGTTTGACGAGCGGCGCATGGTTGAAGTGAGCGTGGACGGGCGGCAACGTACGTTTAAGCCCGGCGAGACGCTGGTGTTAAAACCGGGGCAGGGGGTGTGTCTGCCGCCGCGTTTGTATCACCGTTTCTGGGCCGAGAAAACGCTTGTGCTCGGTTGGGAGATTTCGATGGTGAATGACGATAAGCGCGATAACTATTTCCTCGAACCTGGCGGGCGTTTTCCGACCATTGAGGAGGATGTCCCCGTGAAGTGGTTGTTATGCAAAGAATATGATCGTTTGAATGTGACGTGACACGAACGGTATCTTATGTGGACAGCGCGTTTTCCCCCCTTTCCCTTTTCTGTTTCTTATACTCAAATCCCTGATGTGGTCGTCGGGGATTTTTTTGAGCCTTTTTCCCATCCATGGGAAAAACATGAGTGTAAATGGCTCTTGCGAAGATGGGGCGATGGATGACAGCTGGGTAGTGATATGGCACGGCCTGGTTCAGGCTTCAGAATATCGTTGAAGAATATCACCCAGCGAAGCCTCTTGATCAGACGATCTGATCAAGAGATAGCCTACTGGAGGGGAATCTGAAACATTTCGATGCACTCCCGTTTCGCCTCTGCATTTACATCAACGCCGTGAATGTTTATTGTTACGTTATAACATATTTGAGGCGTATCGATGATCCCCGTAACTCTGTTTTCTCTGTCTGGTGCGACCCGGTTGCTGCTGGCCGTCGCGTTATTGCTGGTGCTCTGGCTCCTGACTGATTGGGCGGTCACGTTGCCATGATTGAACTTGACCATTTAGTGGCGGGATATGACCGGCTGGCAATTACCCCTTCGCTCTGCGGCACGCTGGAGCGCGGAAGTATGACCGCTATTGTCGGCGCTAACGGCTGCGGGAAATCGACCTTACTGAAAACGCTGGCCGGATTTTTCCCTCCCGTGAGCGGCGTGCTGCGCTGGCAAGCATCACGCCCGGTAATCGGCTGGCTGGCACAGCGTCACGCGCTGGAGGCGCAGTTTCCGCTTACCGTACAGGACGTGGTTAGCATGGGCTGCTGGCCGCGTATCTCCCTGTTTCGCGGCCTGAATCGTGATGCGCGTATGCGGGTTGCACAAGGGCTGGAACGCGTGGGCTTAACGGCCATGGCGCGTGAACCACCATTGATGAGCTCTCCGGCGGGCAGTTCCAGCGCATGCTGTTTGCCCGCGTCTGGGTACAACAGGCGCCGCTGGTGATGCTGGATGAACCCTTCACCGGCGTCGATGAAGCTACCTCGCAGATATTGATGGAACAAATTGTTGATATGCATCACGAAGGGCAAACCCTTCTGGCGGTGCTGCACGACAGTGAGCGCGTGGCGCGCTACTTTCCGCAAACCTTGCGCCTTGGCGAAAAAGCCGCGCAGTGGGGCGCATCCGCTCAGTCTCAGGAAACCGAGCGGGTGAGGTGTGAGCGCATGATCTGGCATCTCTTTTTCCAGCCGTTTATTGAGTACGGCTTTATGCGTCGCGCGCTGGTGGTTTGCCTGGCGCTCTCGGTCAGCACCACCGCGCTGGGCGTGTTTTTTCAGCTGCGTCGGATGAGCCTGATGGGCGATGCCCTTTCTCACGCCATTTTGCCGGGTGTCGCCGTGGGATACTTGCTCAGCGGCATGTCGCTGCTGGCGATGAGTATTGGCGGTTTTATCGCGGGCATTACCGTGGCGCTGCTGGCCGGTCTGGTCAGCCGCCGCACGCCGCTTAAGGAAGATGCCAGCTTTGCCGGGTTTTATCTCGGCTCACTGGCGCTGGGGGTCACGCTGGTATCGCTTCGTGGGTCGAATGTCGATCTGCTGCATTTGCTGTTTGGCTCCATCCTCGCCGTGGACAACGACGCTGCGCTGTTTGTCACGGGGGTGTGCATGTTCACCCTTATCGTGCTGGCGATGTTCTATCGCGGCCTGGTTACCGAAGCGTTTGACACCGCCTGGTTACAGGTGAACGCCCGCTGGCTGCCCGGCCTGCTGCACGGACTGTTTCTGGCGCTGCTGGTCCTTAACCTGGTGGCCGGTTTTCAGGTGCTCGGCACGCTGATGGCCGTCGGGCTGATGATGCTTCCGGCCGTGGCTGCACGCTGCTGGGTGCGCACGTTACCTGCCTTACTCCTGATGGCGGGTATCAGCGGTATTTTCTGCGCATGGCTGGGGTTGAGCCTCTCCTGGGCGATGAGTCTACCGGCCGGGCCATCCATCGTGCTCACCGCCAGCGCGCTGTTCTTTATTTCCATTTTATTGGGTACGCGAAGCAGGCTCGCTGGCAGCCTGCGGGCGCATTTTTAACGCAAGGGGAAACGATGAAACGTACAGGGGTGATGCGTGGCGCTCGCGCTGGGGATGATGTCGCACGGCGTGATGGCGAAAACGCTGAATGTGGTGACCAGCTTTTCGATACTGGGGGATATCACCCAGGAGGTGGGCGGCGATCATGTGAAGGTGACGACGCTGGTCGGGCCGGACGGCGATCCGCATACCTTTGAACCGTCGCCGAAAGACAGCGCGGCGCTGAGCAAGGCCGATGTGGTGGTGGTAAACGGCCTGGGGCTGGAGGGCTGGCTCGACCGTCTGGTGAAAGCCTCCGGTTTCAAAGGCCAGCTGGTGGTGGCCTCAACCGGGGTAACCACCCACACGCTGGAAGAGGATGGAAAAACCGTGACCGATCCGCACGCGTGGAACAGCGCGGCGAACGGGGCGCTGTATGCACAAAATATTCTGAACGGGCTGGTGAAAGCCGATCCGGCAGGATAAAGCCGCGCTGGAAGCCTCCGGTAAACCCTATATCGCGCAGCTTAACCAGCTGGATAGCTGGGCCAAAACGCGCTTTAGCGCGATCCCGCAGGCGAAGCGTAAAGTGCTGACCAGCCATGACGCGTTCGGCTATTTCGCCCGTGCCTACGGCGTGAGGTTTATGGCGCCGCAGGGGATCTCCTCGGAGAGCGAAGCCAGCGCGGCGCAGGTAGCGGCGATGATTAAACAGATCAAAGCCGACGGCGTAAACACCTGGTTTATGGAAAATCAGCTCGATCCGCGTCTGGTGAAACAGATTGCTCAGTGCGACGGGCGCGCAGCCGGGCGGCGAACTTTATCCGGAAGCGCTCAGCGCGAAAGGCGGGGTGGCAGACACCTATCAGAAAGCGTTTCGCCACAATGTGGACACCCTCGCAAACAGCATGAAATAACTCCCAATAAGCCGGATAAGCGGCAACCGCTTTCCGGCGAATTACCCGGCGGCCGGGTCTGTGGTTAGGGCCGCCATTTTCTCTACCGCGCTTTTTTCGGAAGCCTCCTCGTAAAACCATTAACCGCATCCCCACATCTGACGAGAAAGTGCTATCTTGTGCAGCACGTTTTTCTGATGCCTGGAGCGAGAATGACTGACCATGAATTGATGCAGCTTAGCGAGCGTATCGGGCAGGCGTTAAAAGCGCGCGGCGCAACCCTAACCACCGCGGAATCCTGCACCGGCGGCTGGGTGGCAAAGGCCATTACCGACATTGCCGGCAGTTCCGCCTGGTTTGAACGCGGGTTTGTGACCTACAGTAACGAAGCTAAAGCGCAGATGATTGGCGTGCAGCCCGAATCCACGCTGGAAGCGCATGGCGCGGTCAGCGAACCGGTGGTGATCGAGATGGCGATTGGCGCGCTGAAAGCGGCGCGTGCCGATTACGCCATTTCCATTAGCGGCATCGCCGGGCCGGACGGCGGCAGCGAGGCGAAGCCTGTCGGCACCGTCTGGTTTGGGTTTGCCAGCGTCAAAGGGGAAGGGATCACCCGCCGGGAGTGCTTTAGCGGCGATCGCGAAAGCGTGCGTCGTCAGGCAACGGTTTATGCGTTGAAAACGCTCTGGCAACAATTTCTACAAAACACTTGATACTGTATGACCATACAGTATAATTGCGACAACAGAACAGAAATCCACGGTGGGGCACAGTCGCTTCACCCGGCATGACAGGAGTAATAATGGCTATCGACGAAAACAAACAAAAGGCGTTGGCGGCAGCACTGGGCCAGATCGAAAAGCAATTCGGTAAAGGCTCCATCATGCGCCTGGGTGAAGACCGTTCCATGGATGTGGAAACCATCTCCACCGGTTCGCTTTCTCTGGATATCGCGCTGGGCGCTGGCGGTCTGCCTATGGGCCGTATCGTAGAAATCTACGGGCCGGAGTCCTCCGGTAAAACCACCCTGACGCTGCAGGTCATTGCCGCAGCGCAGCGCGAAGGTAAAACCTGTGCGTTTATCGATGCCGAGCACGCGCTGGATCCTGTCTATGCCCGTAAGCTGGGCGTCGATATCGACAACCTGCTGTGTTCCCAGCCGGACACCGGTGAGCAGGCGCTGGAAATCTGTGATGCGCTGGCGCGCTCTGGTGCGGTTGACGTTATCGTGGTCGACTCCGTGGCGGCACTGACGCCGAAAGCGGAAATCGAAGGTGAAATCGGCGACTCTCACATGGGCCTCGCGGCACGTATGATGAGCCAGGCGATGCGTAAGCTGGCCGGTAACCTGAAACAGTCCAACACGCTGCTGATCTTCATCAACCAGATCCGTATGAAAATTGGTGTGATGTTCGGTAACCCGGAAACCACGACCGGCGGTAACGCCCTGAAATTCTACGCCTCTGTCCGTCTGGATATCCGCCGTATCGGCGCGGTGAAAGAGGGTGAGAACGTGGTCGGTAGCGAAACCCGCGTGAAGGTGGTGAAGAACAAAATCGCTGCGCCGTTCAAACAGGCTGAGTTCCAGATCCTCTACGGCGAAGGTATCAACTTCTTCGGCGAGCTGGTTGACCTGGGCGTGAAAGAGAAGCTGATTGAAAAAGCGGGCGCCTGGTACAGCTACAACGGTGACAAGATTGGTCAGGGTAAAGCGAATGCCACCACCTGGCTGAAAGAGAACCCGGCTGCGGCGAAAGAGATCGAGAAGAAAGTGCGTGAGCTTCTGCTGAACAACCAGGACTCCGCTGCGGATTTCGCGGTGGATAGCAACGGCGAAGATGCTGAAGAAACCAACGAAGACTTCTGATTCTTTCGTTTAACAATGAAGGGCTGCTGATGCGGCCCTTTTTGCATTTCTGAATCAGCAGGTTTTTTATGAGTGAACCGACAACACGTCGACCCGCCGCTATGCACTTCCCCGCTTGCGCGATCGCGCGGTGCGCATCCTGGCGGTGCGCGACCACAGTGAACAGGAGCTGCGGCGCAAACTGTCGGCGCCGGTGATGGGGAAAAACGGCCCGGAAGAACTCGACTGTACGGAAGAAGAGGTGGTGCAGATTGTAGAGTGGTGCTATGAGCATCGTTATCTCGATGATGAGCGTTTTGCGTCACGGTTTCTCGCCAGCCGTGGCCGCAAAGGATATGGGCCCGCGCGCATCCGCCAGGAGCTGAACCAAAAAGGGATGGCCCGGGAATCCATGGAAAAGGCGATGCGCGAATGCGACATTGACTGGTGCCAGCGCTGGCAAAAGAACAGGCGATGCGTAAGTACGGCGAACCGCTGCCGCGTGAATTTTCAGAAAAAGTCAAAATCCAGCGCTTTTTGCTCTACCGCGGCTTTCTGATGGAAGATATTCAGGATATCTGGCGTAATTTTGCCGATTGAACGCATGCGGGATTTTACTTCCCACTAAAGAAAACTTATCTTATTCCCACTTTTTCCAGTAGCTGGTCTGTCCAACGGTTTACCGATACAGGCTGGCTACGACATTTCGTTAGCTTGATTTCAGGATAATTATGAGCAAGAGCACCGCTGAGATCCGTCAGGCGTTTCTCGATTTTTTCCATAGCAAAGGACACCAGGTAGTTGCCAGCAGCTCCCTTGTGCCAAATAACGACCCGACTTTGCTGTTTACCAACGCAGGGATGAACCAGTTCAAGGATGTGTTCCTTGGGCTCGACAAACGTAACTATTCCCGCGCCACCACGGCACAGCGTTGTGTCCGTGCCGGTGGTAAACACAATGACCTGGAAAACGTCGGTTACACTGCACGTCATCACACCTTTTTTGAAATGCTGGGCAACTTTAGCTTCGGCGATTACTTCAAACATGATGCTATTCAGTATGCATGGGAACTGCTGACCGGTGAAAACTGGTTCAACCTGCCGAAAGAGCGTCTGTGGGTTACCGTCTATGAAACCGATGACGAAGCCTACGAAATCTGGGAAAAAGAAGTCGGGATCCCGCGCGAGCGTATTATTCGCATCGGCGATAACAAAGGCGCGCCTTACGCGTCCGATAACTTCTGGCAGATGGGTGACACCGGTCCTTGCGGTCCGTGCACCGAGATCTTCTACGATCACGGCGACCACATCTGGGGCGGCCCTCCGGGCAGCCCGGAAGAAGACGGCGATCGCTACATTGAGATCTGGAACATCGTCTTCATGCAGTTTAACCGTCAGGCCGACGGTACCATGGAGCCGCTGCCGAAACCGTCCGTGGATACCGGTATGGGCCTGGAGCGTATTGCCGCGGTACTGCAGCATGTGAACTCCAACTATGAGATCGATCTGTTCAGCACGCTGATCGAAGCCGTTGCGGAAGTGACCGGCGCGACCGATCTGAACAACAAATCCCTGCGCGTTATCGCGGACCACATTCGTTCCTGCGCGTTCCTGATTGCCGACGGCGTTATCCCGTCGAATGAAAACCGTGGCTACGTGCTGCGTCGTATCATTCGTCGTGCCATCCGCCACGGCAACATGCTGGGCGCGAAGGACACCTTCTTCTATAAACTGGTTGGGCCACTGATTGGCGTGATGGGCTCAGCCGGTGACGAGCTGAAACGCCAGCAGGCGCAGGTAGAGCAGGTTCTGAAAACCGAAGAAGAGCAGTTTGCCCGTACGCTGGAGCGCGGTCTGGCGCTGCTGGACGAAGAGCTGGCGAAGCTGAAGGGCGACACGCTGGATGGCGAAACCGCCTTCCGCCTGTACGACACCTACGGCTTCCCGGTGGACCTGACGGCGGACGTTTGCCGCGAGCGCAACCTCAAAGTTGACGAAGCGGGCTTTGAAGCCGCGATGGAAGAGCAGCGCCGTCGCGCGCGCGAATCCAGCGGCTTCGGCGCAGACTACAACGCGATGATCCGCGTTGATAGCGCGTCTGAATTCAAAGGCTATGAGCACCTGGAACTGAACGGCAAAGTGACCGCGCTGTTTGTTGACGGTAAAGCGGTGGACAGCATCAGCGCGGGCCAGGAAGCGGTTGTCATTCTGGACAAAACGCCGTTCTACGCCGAATCCGGCGGTCAGGTTGGCGATAAAGGCGAACTGAAAGGCAACGGCTTTACGTTTAGCGTGCAGGACACCCAGAAATACGGTCAGGCGATTGGTCACCAGGGCAAACTGGTTTCCGGTTCTCTGAAAGTGGGCGAGGGCGTCCAGGCTAACGTTGATGAAGCTCGCCGCGCGCGCATTCGTCTGAACCACTCTGCAACCCACCTGATGCACGCTGCCCTGCGCGACGTACTCGGTACCCACGTTGCGCAGAAAGGTTCGCTGGTTAACGACAAAGTGCTGCGCTTCGACTTCTCGCATTTTGAAGCGATGAAGCCGTCTGAAATCCGCGCGGTGGAAGATCTGGTGAACGCGCAGATCCGTCGTAACCTGCCAATCGAGACCCATATCATGGATCTGGAGGACGCGAAAACGAAAGGTGCGATGGCGCTGTTTGGCGAGAAATACGATGAGCGCGTGCGCGTGCTGAGCATGGGCGACTTCTCTACCGAGCTGTGCGGCGGTACGCACGCCTCCCGCACCGGTGATATTGGCCTGTTCCGCATTGTGTCCGAGTCGGGCACGGCGGCAGGCGTGCGTCGTATTGAAGCGGTGACCGGTGAAGGTGCGATTGCCAGCCTGCATGCGCAGAGCGATCAACTGCACGACATCGCGCAGCTGCTGAAAGGCGATAGCCAGAACCTGGGCGAGAAAGTGCGCGTTGCGCTGGATCGCACGCGTCAGCTGGAAAAAGAGCTGCAGCAGCTGAAAGAGCAGGCTGCGGCGCAGGAGAGCGCGAACCTCTCCAGCAAGGCGGTAGACATTAAGGGCGTCAAACTGCTGGTCAGCGATCTGGCGGGCGTTGAGCCTAAGATGCTGCGTACTATGGTGGACGATCTGAAGAACCAGCTTGGTTCTACCGTTATCGTGCTGGCGACAGTGGCAGAAGGTAAGGTTTCTCTGATTGCGGGCGTCTCTAAGGATGTGACTGACCGCGTGAAAGCAGGGGAACTGATTGGTATGGTCGCTCAGCAGGTGGGCGGCAAGGGTGGCGGTCGTCCGGACATGGCGCAAGCCGGTGGTACGGATGCGGCGGCACTTCCCGCTGCATTAGCCAGCGTTGAAAGCTGGGTAAGCGCGAAACTGTAATAACTACAAAGCGAAAGCAGACGCCATAGCGGTAACGTTATGGCGTCTTGTTCACTGCGCTATCGATAACGAGAAAGTCAGGTTGAGGTTGTGTATATCGGCTAAACTTACGTTTAACAGAATGTGATGCCGTGACTGCTTACACTTTACGTGTTTGTCATCGCTTACTTTTTGGCGTTATATGATGGATAATGCCGGGATACAGAGAGACCCGACTCTTTTAATCTTTCAAGGAGCAAAGAATGCTGATTCTGACTCGTCGAGTTGGTGAGACCCTCATGATTGGGGATGAGGTCACCGTGACAGTTTTAGGGGTAAAGGGTAACCAGGTACGTATTGGTGTTAACGCCCCTAAAGAAGTATCTGTCCACCGTGAAGAGATCTACCAGCGTATCCAGGCTGAAAAATCCCAGCAGTCCAGTTACTGATATTGTCGCGTCTCGCTGTCGGGCGAGACGCAACCCTCCCGCTATTTTTCCTGCTCAAAGTTTCCGTTTTATTTCAACCCGCTGATTTTTTATATCAGGCTCCGCTATCCCTTAACTCGTCGCAGGTTTGTCCTTTCTGCATCAGTTTTCTGCGAAGCTGCCTGCAAAATCCGCTTATAAAACACCCTCTTTGCGGCTTTTACATGCGAATTGCGTGTGATTTGTGCAAACGATAAAAGCTCTGGAAAAATTGTTTGACTTATAAGTCCCAGAAAGTAATATGTGCGCCACGCAGCGACGAGGAGCTCTTAACGAGTTCCTCGAAGCACTCGAAAGAGGCGTTGTGTGGTGAGGTGGCCGAGAGGCTGAAGGCGCTCCCCTGCTAAGGGAGTATGCGGTCAAAAGCTGCATCCGGGGTTCGAATCCCCGCCTCACCGCCATTTTGCATCCGTAGCTCAGCTGGATAGAGTACTCGGCTACGAACCGAGCGGTCGGAGGTTCGAATCCTCCCGGATGCACCATCTATTATAGGAATGGCAGCGAGTTTGCGTTCCAAACGGCGGAAAAACCGCATGCACCAGGGTGGATAACGTTGCTTTAGCAACGGCCCGCAGGGCGAGTCGAAAGACGAGTCATCCTCCCGGATGCACCATCTTTGTCAGTGTGGCGAGGAATGCAGCACTGAATCAGCGTAGTAAATAAGTATTCCCGATGCATCCGTAGCTCAGCTGGATAGAGTACTCGGCTACGAACCGAGCGGTCGGAGGTTCGAATCCTCCCGGATGCACCATATTGTGAAGAAGTGACAGCGAGTTTGTCGTTTCCATAACGGTGGATAAAACCGCCTGCACCAGGGTGGATAACGTTGCTTTAGCAACGGCCCACAGGGCGAGTCGAAAGACGAGTCATCCTCCCGGATGCACCATTTTTATTAGTGTCGCAAGGAAGGCAGCACTAAATCAGCGTAGTAAACAAGTATTCCCGATGCATCCGTAGCTCAGCTGGATAGAGTACTCGGCTACGAACCGAGCGGTCGGAGGTTCGAATCCTCCCGGATGCACCATATTGTGAAGAAGTGACAGCGAGTTTGTCGTTTCCATAACGGTGGATAAAACCGCCTGCACCAGGGGGGATAACGTTGCTTTAGCAACTGCCCACAGGACGAGTCGAAAGACGAGTCATCCTCCCGGATGCATCATCTTTGTCAGTGTGGCGAGGAACGCAGCACTGAATCAGCGTAGTAAATAAGCATTCCCGATGCATCCGTAGCTCAGCTGGATAGAGTACTCGGCTACGAACCGAGCGGTCGGAGGTTCGAATCCTCCCGGATGCACCATCTTCTCATAAAATAACAGCCAGCCGGATGTTTCTGGCGTCGCGGATAAAACCGCAAGCACCAGGGAGGATAACGTTGCTTTAGCAACGGCCCGCAGGGCGAGGCGAAAGCCGAGTCATCCTCCCGGATGCACCATCTCTCTGCAAAATCTCCACTCATGTTCTACAAGCTCCACCTCTTCTGAAAAAACGTATTCTGCGAACCCCCTTCCAGTAAAGGCATCTCAGCTTTCTCTTGCCAGCAGCGACAAAAAACACCATTTACGATAAAGTAATGCTTTGTTAATCGGTTAGCGAGAGCACGATGTACGCACAGTATGACGGTTTGATCTTCGATATGGATGGCACCCTTCTGGATACCGAACCCACGCATCGTCAAGCCTGGACTGACGTCCTGGGCCGCTACGGTATGCGTTTCGACCTTCAGGCGATGATCGCCCTCAACGGCTCCCCAACCTGGCGTATTGCACAGGCCGTGATTGAACTGAATCAGGCCGATCTCGACCCGCACCTGCTCGCGCGCGAAAAAACCGATGCGGTAAAAGCCATGCTTTTAGATACCGTACGCCCTCTGCCGCTGATTGATGTGGTAAAAGAGTGGCACGGGCGTCGCCCGATGTCGGTGGGAACGGGCAGCGAAAGCGCGATTGCAGAGGCGCTACTGACTCACCTTGGCCTGCGCCACTATTTCTCTGCCGTGGTTGCCGCCGATCATGTTAAACATCACAAGCCCGCACCGGACACCTTCCTGCTTTGCGCCGAACTAATGGGCGTGCCGGCGGCAAAATGCGTCGTGTTTGAAGATGCCGATTTTGGCATCCAGGCCGCGCGTGATGCCGGAATGGATGCGGTGGATGTGCGCTTACTGTGAGTGACGCGCTGTCACTTGCCTCATTATTCGCCAGCAGTTTTCTCAGCGCCACGCTGTTACCGGGCAATTCGGAAGTGGTGCTGGTGGCGATGCTGTTGTCCGGCGTGAGTCAGCCCTGGCTGCTTGTAGTAATAGCAACAATGGGTAATAGCCTTGGAGGGCTGACTAACGTTATTCTTGGGCGTTTCTTTCCGCTGCGTGAAAAATCGCGCTGGCAGGAAAAGGCAGTCGGCTGGCTAAAACGCTATGGCGCTGCCACGCTGTTATTAAGCTGGATGCCTGTAATAGGCGATTTACTGTGTCTGCTGGCGGGATGGATGCGCATCTCCTGGGGACCGGTGCTCTTTTTTTTGTGCCTTGGCAAGGCGTTGCGCTATGTTGTCGTGGCGCGGGCAACGCTACAGGGTATGACGTGGTGGCACTAATTGGTGGAATGAATGCGCGACCTTCAATCGTCAACCATTACAATTATGCTGAGTAACATTACTTTGACAGGCGGGAGGTCAATTTGATCCCGGACGTATCTCAGGCGCTGGCCTGGCTGGAAAACCACCCTCAGGCATTGAAGGGTATTCAGCGTGGTCTTGAGCGTGAAACGCTGCGCGTTAACGCGGACGGCAGTTTAGCGACAACGGGTCACCCGAAGGCGTTAGGCTCGGCGCTGACACATAAATGGATCACAACCGATTTCGCTGAAGCGCTGCTGGAGTTCATCACGCCAGTAGAGGGTGATATTGATCATATGCTGACGATCATGCGCGATATTCATCGCTACACCGCGCGCAACCTGGGCGACGAGCGCATGTGGCCCCTCAGCATGCCGTGCTATATCGAGCAGGGCCAGGAGATTGAGCTGGCGCAGTACGGCACGTCAAATATCGGCCGGCTGAAAACGCTCTATCGTGAAGGGCTGAAAAACCGCTACGGCGCGTTGATGCAGACGATCTCGGGCGTGCATTACAACTTCTCGCTGCCTATGGCGTTCTGGCAGGCGAAATGCGGTGAAACGGATAAAGACGCGATCTCTGAAGGCTATTTCCGCCTGATCCGCAACTATTACCGTTTCGGCTGGGTGATCCCGTATCTGTTTGGTGCCTCCCCGGCGATCTGTTCTTCGTTCCTGCAGGGGAAACCGACCACGCTGCCATTCGAGAAGACCGATTGCGGAATGTACTATCTCCCGTATGCCACCTCTCTGCGCCTGAGCGATCTCGGTTATACCAATAAATCGCAAAGCAATCTCGGTATTACGTTTAACGAATTGCACGAATATGTGGCAGGATTGAAGCGGGCGATCAAAACCCCGTCGGAAGAGTACGAGAAAATCGGCCTCGAAAAAGACGGTAAGCGTCTGCAAATCAACAGCAATGTCCTGCAGATTGAAAACGAGCTGTATGCGCCTATTCGTCCGAAGCGCGTGACGCGCAGCGGCGAAACCCCGTCGGATGCGCTGCAGCGCGGCGGGATCGAATACATTGAAGTGCGCTCGCTGGATATCAACCCGTTTTCACGGCGATTGGCGTTGATGAACAGCAGATTCGCTTCCTGGATCTGTTTATGGTCTGGTGCGTGCTGGCGGATGCGCCGGAAATGAGTTCAGACGAACTGCTCTGTACCCGTACAAACTGGAACCGCGTGATTCTGGAAGGGCGTAAACCGGGTCTGACGCTGGGTATCGGCTGCGAAACGGCACAGTTCCCGCTGACGAAAGTCGGCAAAGATCTGTTCCGCGATCTGAAGCGTGTTGCCCGGACGATGGACAGCATCGACGGCGGCGACGCGTATCAACAGATCTGCGACCAGCTGGTGGAATGCTTTGATAATCCGGAACTGACGTTCTCAGCACGCATTCTGCGTTCTATGATCGATCAGGGCATTGGCGGCACGGGGCGTTCACTCTCGGCGGAGTACCGTGAGATGCTGATCGAGGAGCCGTTAGAAATCCTGAGCGAAGCAGATTTTGTCGCGGAACGCGAAGCGTCCGTTGTGCGTCAGAAAGAGGTTGAAGCGGCGGATACCGAGTCGTTTGAGGCGTTTCTGGCGAAGCAGGCTTAAGCAGAAAAGAAAAAGGCCACATCGCTGTGGCCAAAATATACATCTCTGAATTCAGGGATGATGATAACAAATGCGCGTCTTTCATATACTCAGACGCGCATGCTGTAGAAGAGTTCAGTTTTATTTTAAAAAAAATCACTATCGGAGGTGACGTATGCCGTTATTAGATAGCTTTACTGTCGACCATACCCGTATGGAAGCACCTGCAGTCCGCGTGGCGAAGACCATGCACACCCCGCACGGCGACACGATCACCGTCTTCGATCTGCGTTTCTGCGTGCCAAACAAAGAAGTGATGCCGGAGAAAGGCATTCATACGCTGGAACACCTGTTCGCTGGCTTCATGCGTGACCACCTGAACGGCAACGGCGTTGAGATCATCGATATCTCTCCGATGGGCTGCCGTACCGGTTTCTACATGAGCCTGATTGGTCAGCCTGAAGAGAAACGTGTGGCAGATGCCTGGAAAGCGGCCATGCAGGACGTGCTGAAGGTGAAAGAGCAGAACCAGATCCCTGAGCTGAACGTTTACCAGTGCGGTACTTACCAGATGCACTCTCTGGAGGAAGCGCAGGAAATCGCGCGTCACATCATCGAGCGTGATGTTCGCGTGAACAGCAACGAAGAGCTGGCCCTGCCGAAAGAAAAACTGCAGGAACTGCACATCTAGTATTGTGCCTGTGGATGCCCGGTGGCGCTTCGCTTACCGGGCCTACATTGTGTTGGTGCCTCCTTTGACCACAACCTTAACCTTCTCCTTTACCCACCGTCCCCTCGTTCCGTTTGCCCATGATTACGTTCATGGTGACAGCGAACCCTGGCACAAGCACGACTGCGCGCAGCTGCTGCACACCCTGAGCGGCGTGGTACGGGTGGATACCGCATCAGGCTGTTGGGTTGTTCCTCCCGGTCGCGGCGTCTGGCTGCCTGCGGGCACACAGCATGCTATCCGCATTACCGGCAACGTGGCGGCGCGAACGCTGTTTATCGATCCGCTGGCGCGGGCCGATCTCCCGGCCACCTGCCAGATCGTGCAGATCACGCCGCTGCTGCGCGAGCTGATCCGTCGCCTTGCTTTACCTGAATCGTACTCACCCGGAAGCCGGGATGAGCGCGTCTATGAGCTCATTCTCGATGAAATCCGCACTATGCCGGTGCTGCCGTTTCACCTGCCGGAGCCGGAAAGTGCGGCGTTGCGCCAGCTCTGCGAACAGATCCGCGCCGAACCCCGGGAGAAAGCTGGAGCAGCGCGCAGGCTGCGAGCATGATGAACATGAGCGAGCGCACGCTGAACCGCCATTTTCAGCAGCAGACGGGATTAAGCTACGGCGAGTGGGTGAGAAGGGCGCGCCTACTGGAAGCCCTGTTGCGGCTGGCGCAGGGGCAGCCGGTATTGCGCGTGGCGCTGGATCTGGGGTACGGCAGCCACAGCGCCTTTACGGCGATGTTCCGCCGGGTGATGGGCGTCTCTCCCAGCGATTACTTTAAGAACGACTGACGGCGTTAAAGAGCGCCTGAAGCGACGCGCGCGCCACGTCGCTATCAATGCCCACGCCCCAGCGGCTGCTGCCGTCCTGGAACAGACAGCGGATGTAGGCCACCGAGCGGCTGTCGCTGCGTTCGCCTAACGTATGCTCGTGATAATCCTTAATCACGAACGGGGCGTTGACCCAGCCACGGAGGGCGTGAGCGGCGGCGGAGAGCAGACCGTTGCCGCTGACCTTCCAGCTGGCGCGTTCCTCCCTGTGTGACGACGCTGGCCGTCAAACGCAGCTGGCCGTCCTGCTGGCTATCGCTGCGGTAGGATTGCAGCGCATAGCGGCGGCGTTGCTACCAGTCCGTAGCGGGTGCGGAACAGCTGCCACAGCGCATTTTGCGTCATCTCTTTTCCGTGACGATCGGTTTCCTGCTGCACGTGCTGGCTGAAATCCTGCTGCAGGGCGCGGGGCAGTTTCAGGCCATGGTTCTGTTCAATCAGCCACGCGCTGCCGCTTTTTCCTGACTGGCTGTTTACGCGGATCACCGCTTCGTAGGTGCAGCCAATATCCTGCGGATCGACGGGCAGGTAGGGCATCTCCCAGCGGCTCGCCCGCCCTGCGGGCATCAAAGCCTTTTTTGATCGCGTCCTGGTGCGAGCCGGAGAAGGCGGTATAGGCCAGCCGGCCTGCCCACGGATGGCGCGGGTGGACCGGCAGCTGGTTGCAGGTTTCCACCACTTCCACCACCCGATTCATATCGCTAAAGTCCAGATTCGGGCTGACCCCCTGGCTGTAGAGGTTCATCGCCAGCGTCACCAGGCAGACGTTGCCCGTACGCTCCCCGTTACCAAACAGACAGCCCTCCACGCGGTCAGCCCCCGCCATCACGGCCAGCTCCGCGCAGGCAACGCCGGTACCGCGGTCGTTATGCGGATGCACGCTGATGCAGACGTCGCGGCGGCGGCTGAAGTGGCGGCAGAAATACTCGATCTGGTCGGCATAGACGTTCGGCGTGCTCACTTCGACGGTGGCCGGTAAGTTGATCACCATCGGGCGTTCGTCGCACGGCTGCCAGATCTCCGCCACGGCTTCACAAATCTCCAGCGCAAACTCCGGCTCGGTAAAGCAGAAGGTTTCCGGGGAGTATTCATACTGCCAGCGGGTGTCCGGATTCTCTTCACACAGCTGGCGAATAAGCCGCGTGGAGCGCGTCGCCAGCTCGACGATTTGCGCTTTCTCCATGCCGAAGACCAGGCGGCGGAACAGCGGAGCGGTGGCGTTGTACAGATGGACGGTGGCCTGTTTCGCGCCGCGCAGGGATTCAAAAGTGCGATGGATGAGATCTTCCCGCGCCTGGGTTAGCACCTGAATCGTCACGTCATCCGGGATGCGGTTCTCTTCAATCAGCTGGCGAACAAAGTTGAAATCCGTCTGCGAGGCGGAAGGGAAAGCAACCTCGATCTCTTTGAATCCGCAGCCCAGCAGCAGTTCCCAGAACTGCAGCTTGCGGGCGCTGTCCATCGGCTCGGCAAGGGCCTGGTTGCCGTCGCGCAGGTCGGTCGAGAGCCAGCGCGGCGCGCGGGTGATGCGTTGCTCCGGCCAGCGGCGGTCGGGCAGGGCGAAAGGGATAAAGGGTTGGTACTTGTCGGCGGGGGTGTTCAGCATGATGCGCTCCTGTTGTCTTTTCACTATCGTGAATCGATTTCAGGCGCGCTGCTTTATCGGAACTGACAATGGCTGTCGCGTTCTGGACAACCGGGGCGGTTTTTTTCCCCCCGGGGGGCCCCCCCCCACCCCCCCCCCCCCCGCAGGCCCGGGAAGCGGGGCCCCCCCCGGCAACCCCCGCACAAAAATCAGTGCGCGCCGCCACCGCCGCCACCGGCACCAAAAGGCGGTTTGGCAAACCACACCAGCCCCAGCAGGACGATAAAGATCCCTGCCGATATCCAGAAAATCTCGTTGGCCGAGATAATCAGCCCCTGGTTGGTGATCTGCTGGGCAATCCAGCCGGACGCCTGCTGCTCCGTCATTCCCATCCCCTGCAGCTGGCTATACATCTGCTGAGCATTCGGGTTGTACGGGTTCACCGCCTCGGTCAGCTGCGCGTGGTGCATCGATTCGCGGTTCGTCCACAGGGTGGTGGTGATCGACGTACCGATGGAGCCCGCCAGCGTACGGGTGAAGTTCGACAGGCTCGACGCCGCCGCCAGACGCTCAGGCGGTAAGCCGGAGAGCGTGATGGTAGTCAGCGGCATAAAGAAACACGCCACGGCGAAGCCCTGAATAAACTGCGGCCACGCCGAGGCGCCAAAGTCCATTCCCGGTTCGAAGGTATACGCACGCCAGTAGAAGCACACCGCATACATGATGAAGCTGAACGTCACCAGCCGGCGCATGTCGAGCTTATGGGCGAAGCGGCCAATAATCGGCGACAGCAGGACCGGAATCACCCCAACGGGCGCCGAGGCCAGACCCGCCCAGGTTGCGGTATAGCCATACACCTCCTGCAACAGCTGCGGCAGCAGAACAATCGCGCCGAAGTAGAGCATATAGGCGAGGCTGATACACAGGCAGCCGATGGTGAAGTTTCGCGACTTAAACAGCGAGAGATCGACTATCGGGTTGTCGTCCGTCAGCTCCCAGACGATCAGGAAGCTGATCGACACCACCGCGACAATGGTCAGGATGATAATTTCCTGCGAGTTGAACCAGTCGAGCTCTTTACCGCGGTCGAGCATGATCTGCAGACTGCCGATACCCAGGATCAGCAGCGCCAGCCCGATGCTGTCGATACGCCGTTGTTCGGTGCGCGTCTCTCGTCCCCGCAGCGACTGCAGCGTCATCAATACCACGACGGCGCCAATCGGTACGTTGATGAAGAAGATCCAGCCCCAGTGGTAGTTATCGCTGATGTACCCGCCCAGAATCGGTCCGCAGATAGGCGCGACGATAACGGTCATCGACCAGAGCGCCAGCGCGACGGAACGTTTTGCGGGAGGGTAGTTGCTCAGCAGTAAACTCTGGGAGAGCGGGATCAGCGGCCCCGCGACAATCCCCTGAATGACGCGGAAGAAAATCAGCATCGTCAGGCTGCTGGACATGCCGCACGCCCACGAGGCCAGAACAAACGCCACCGTGGACCAGAGGAACAGCTTCACCTCACCGACGCGCTTTGCCAGCCAGCCGGTGATCGGAATGGAGATGGCGTTTGCCACCCCAAACGAGGTAATGACCCAGGTCCCCTGGCTCAGCGACGAGCCAAGGTTACCGGCGATGGTGGGGATCGCCACGTTTGCGATGGTGGAGTCCAGCACCTGCATGAATGTCGCCAGCGACAGCGCAATGGTCATAATGACCAGCTGCGCGCCTTCCAGCGGTTTTTGCGGCTTTTGCTGTTGCATAACGCTCACCTTCGGATTAACCGGCGTTTGCCTTCACGATGTCATCGATCAGCTTGTTGACCGGATCGAGGCTAATTTCACGGGCGTTACTTTCATAAGCCGGGCTGCTACGCACCTGGCTTGCCAGGATCTGACCGTCGCGGTTGGCGGTGTCGACCGTCACCAGCGTAGAGAGGCCGATACGCAGCGGGTGATCCGCCAGCTGTTTGGCATCCAGCTCAATACGCACGGGCAGACGCTGAACCACTTTGATCCAGTTACCGGTGGCGTTTTGCGCAGGCAGCAGGGAGAAGGCGCTGCCGGTCCCCATATCCAGACCGACCACTTTCCCGGTGTACTTCACGTCATCGCCATAGATGTCGCTGACAACCGTCGCGGTCTGGCCGATACGCATATGGGCAAGCTGCGTCTCTTTAAAGTTGGCGTCGACCCACAGATTGTCTGCCGGCACAACCGCCATCAGCGGCGTGGTTGGGCTGATCTGCGCCCCTGGCTGGACGGAACGACGGGAGACATAGCCGGTCATTGGGCTGACGATTTTAGTACGCTGCAGGGCAAGCCACGCGTTGCGCACTTCGGTCGCCGCCTGCTGAACGGCGGGCTGGTTTTCCAGGCTGGTGCCCAGCACCATCGCCTGGTTGGCGTTGTACTGTTGAATGGCCACATCCAGCTGGGCCTGAGCGCTGGCGACGGCATCGCGGGCGTGCTGCAGCTCTTCACGGCCAATCAGGTTGGCGGTGCCGAGCGGCACGCGGCGGTTCAGATCGCTCTGCGCCTGCGCGAGGGCGGTTTTCTGCACGTCGATGTTGGCCTGCAGCTGCTTGCTGTTGATCATCAGCTGGCGGGTCTGACGGACGCTGGAGGCCAGCGCGGTCTGTGCTTTTTCAAACGCCTGCTGGGCGTCGGTTGGATCGAGCGTCACCAACACATCGCCTTTTTGCACAAAGTCGGTATTGTCAGCCCAGACTTTCGTCACGCTGCCCGACACCTGCGCCATAATTTGTACCTGGTTCCCTGCCACGTACGCGTCGTCAGTCTCTTCAGCATGACGCAGTACTAAAAACCAATAGATCCCATATGCCACGGCAATAATGATAAAGAGCAAGGTCAACAGAAGAAGGGCGCCCTTACGTTTGCCTTTCTTGTTGGCCGGTTGCTGCGGGGTTGTGCTCTCCGCATTTGCGCTCATTGTTGTTCTCCACGATCTTCTTATTTTCACATCGGCTGAGCCGACCTGTTGTCAGAAAGGCCAGCAGTGTGACGTGCTGGCCTGTCGGTTTTCTTATGAATCTGGAATGGTGAGCGTGTCGTCGCGTTAGCGCAGCGCCTCAAGAACGGCGCCGTCTTCATCCATCTGGTCCAGACGGGTGAGCAGCTTGCGAGTGATGTGCTCAAGCTGGTCACGCTCGGCGGTGCTGAGGGCAGACCAGAGTTTGTGCAGGCAATTGTGCTGAGGTGGCAGCACCTCGCGCAGGAACTGGTGACCTTTATCGGTCAGTTGCAGATGCAGGCAGCGGCGATCGTTGTCGCTTTCACGGCGCTCAATCCAGCCACGCTTTTCGAGTTCATCGGCAATACGGGTCGCATTGGTACGGGAGGAGCCCAGCGCGCAGCTCAGTTCGGAAGGCTGAATGCTGTGGTTTTCCTGAGACTCCAGCGTGATCAACGCCATAAACAACGTCTCGTTAATCCCCTGAGCTTTCAGCATTTTATTACGGTTTTCCAGCAGCTTACCCTGCATGTGCATGCACAGGCGGGTCAGCAGGATTTCCTGATACGGGAAGTCCTCATGGCGACTGGCGCGGAATTTAAGCATTTGTTCAATGGGCGTAAACGAACTATCCATTTGGGCATAACCTCATTAATTACAGCCGATATAGTAACGATAGTGACAAATAATGTAAATGAATTATTTGTGCGGTTATATCCGCCAAATCTATGTCATCCGTCAGCAGTTTCCATGCGATTCCGTACGCAAGTGCGCTCAGTAGCGTGGGGAGAATAATGCTGCGAGTTTTCCAGAAACTCAGGCCCAGTACCGCGAAGCCAATCAGCGTTGGTAACAGGCGGCGGCCGTCATGAATAATCTCTGGTACGCATGACACCACCAGCAATGAACAAATAGAGGCGATGCCGATGGTGTCAAGCAGGATGCCGGCAACCCCGCGTTTTGTCGGATTTGGCCGCCCGACGCGAACGCGCAGAGGAAGATAGCGAAATAAAAAATTAACGCCGCCCACCAGCAGACCGAGCAGTAAAATTTCATGCCTCATCGGGAGCACCCTGATAAAACGCCTGTACCAGCGCGGCAACGCAGCCAGAACCGATCCCGGCGAGGATTGCCGCAGGGATAGAGAACAGCGTTAAACCGGCCAGCGCGCCAAGCAGCGCGGCGGTGACGCTCGGCGTCTGGCGACGCTGGAATGATGCCAGCAGGAAGCTCATAAACAGGGCGGGTAACATAAAACCTAACGCCGATTCAACCGCCGGATACCCCTCCAGCAGGCCGCTGCCGGAAAATGCGCCCAGCACCGTTCCCGCGACCCAGGAGAGCCATGAGAATAACGCGATGCCGATCATCCAGTTTTCGCTCCAGCGACGGTTATCGCGCACCAGTTTGGTGGTCGCGGCGGCAAATACTTCGTCCGTCAGGCCAAAGGCCCAGATCGCGGTTTTCGGATTTTTAAGCGGTTGCAGAATACGGTTGCGTAACGACGGGCCATACAGCACATGACGAACATCCATCGCCATAACGGTCAGCGCGGCAACCCATAAGGTGCTGCCCGCAGCAAGCAGGGTGGTGATCACAAACTGGCTGGCGCCCGCGTAGATAATGCAGGAAAAAAAGAGGCTTTCGAGAGGAGAAAAACCGAGCTTGCTGGCATTCATGCCAAAGGCAAATGCAACGGGGATGTAGCTTAAAACGATGGGAAGACTGTCTTTGATGCCTTCCTGTAGCGTGGCTACTCTCACTGGCTCGGCGTCTGGAGGTATTGCTGAACTATCCATACCGATTGTAAATATGTCACCCACATTAAAATTTCTGGGATAAATGATTACGTTTACATTAACAGAGTGAAGGGCCTCTTAACACCCTAAGAGGCCAACGCAATGTAAATGTGAGCGCTTGCTTACCTCGCCACTTGCTGGCGGTGAAATCCTCGCCACCAGACCAGCAGATTCAGCAGCGCCAGCGTACTGCCCGCTCGCACATACCCCCGACCAGCCCGCATGCTGCCACGCCGAGGCGGAAATGAGCGAACCCGCCGCGCCGCCAATGAAGTAGCTGGTCATGTAACCGGCCGTCAGGCGGTTACGCGCCTCTGGCTTCACGCGATAGATGACGGTCTGATTGGTGATGTGAACGCCCTGCACGGTGAGATCGAGCACCAGGATACCGACGATCAGCGCCAGCACCGAGATGTGCCCGTACCAGATTGCCGCCCAGGAGAGCAGAAGTAATATCAGCCCCGCGGAGGTGGTCAGGTGGGATTTGCCCTTGTCGGCCAGCCCGCCTGCGGGACGCGCGCCCAGTGCGCCTGCGGCACCGGCCAGACCGAACAGGCCAATCACCCCTTCGGAATAATTGAACGGCGGCGCGGCCAGCAGAAACGCCATCGACGTCCACAGAATGCTGAAGTTGGCGAAGGTGAAGCAGCCCAGCAGGGCGCGGGTGCGCAGAAGTTTATCCTGGGTGAACAGGCTGAAAACGGAGGCCAGCAGCTGCGGATAGTTCAGGTGATTTTCCTGCTTCACCTTTGGCAGCCCGCGCCACAGCGCCAGCGCCATGACGACCATCAGCACGCTCGCTACCCAGTATACGGTGCGCCAGCCGCCGAGGCTTGCCAGCAGCCCGGCAACGGTACGCGCCAGCAAAATCCCCAGCAGCAGGCCGCTCATGATGGTGCCCACCACCTTGCCGCGTTTTTCCGGGGAGGCGAGGGTCGCGGCCAGCGGGACCAGGATTTGCGCCACCACGGAGAACAGCCCCGTCAGCGCGGTACCGACGATCATCATCGTCAGCGACTGGCTGCTGGCGGTGATCAGCATCCCACCGGCGGCCAGCAGGGTCATGGAGACGATCAGCATGCGGCGTTCAAACATATCGCCGAGCGGCACCAGGAACAGCAGCCCGGCGGCATAGCCGAGCTGGGCTGCGGTGACAATAAAGCCTGCCTGAACTGGCGGAAAGGTCGAACGCGCGGGCGATGGTGTCGAGAAGAGGTTGCGCGTAATAGTTGCTGGCGACGGCCAGACCCGTGGCCACGGACATTAAAAGAATGAGTGCGGGGCTAAGCCCTTGAGTTGTTTTTGTCATTGTTTCAGGAATCGTTAGTTAAGTGATTATTTTTCCGGAAACCATAATAGCGAATGATTGTGAATGTTGGGGGATTGTTATGTGTGTGTTTGTGCGGGGGAGATTTAATTGCCGGATGGCAGTACAGCCTTATCGGGCCTTCGGGTGGTGCCTGAATTTGTGTCTCTGGCGGTATATCGCGCGCAGGGCGGATAAGCGAAAGCGCCATCCGGCATAAACCGAATGGCGCTTTATCAGGAGGGATTACTTCTGCGCCGCAAGCGCCTCTTTTACCCAGCCGTCAAACTGCTGCTGGTGGGCTTTGATCCAGCCGTCGACGTGGCCTTTGACATCCGCTTCAGACGCTTTGCCCGCATGCATCATCGCGTTCTGGGCGTTGATGTCCGCCAGCGGCAGCTTCATCACCGAGAACAGCTTCGCCGCCGCCGGGTTTTTCTCGGCCCAGGCTTTGTTGGCCACGATATGCATGGTGTTCACCGGGAAGCCGTAGTTCATGCCGTTCGGCAGTTTGGTGTCGATATCTTTCTGCTCGCCCGGCAGGGAGGAGAACGGCACCTGCAGCCACACCACGTCTTTACCCGGCTTCAGCACGTCGCTCACCCAGTACGGCGTCCAGGTGTAGTAAAGCACCGGTTTACCCTCTTTGAAGCGGGCAATGGTGTCGGCCATCATCGCCGAATAGTTGCCCTGGTTCACGTCGACCGTTTTCGCCAGATCGAACGCCTTGTTCTGGTGGTTAATCACCGCTTCACAGCCCCAGCCCGGCGAGCAGCCCATCAGGTCGGCCTTGCCGTCGCCGTTGGTGTCGAACAGTTTGGCGATCTTCGGATCTTTCAGCTGTTCGATGTTGGTGATGTGGTACTGTTCGGCGGTTTTCTTGTCGATCAGATAACCCTGCGCCGCGCCGGTGACAAAGGCCCCTTCGCGGTAGAACTTCCTGTCGCCGCCGGCGGCGGCATACATGTCGTCGTGCAGCGGCTGCCAGTTCACGGCGGTAAAGGTGGCGTCACCGGAGGCAATCGAGGTATAGCCCACGTTGTAATCCACTTCGCTCGGCGTGTTCACCGTATAGCCGAGTTTTTCCAGCGCGCGGCTGACGATCAGGGTCTGGAAGGTCTCTTCCGAAATGGTGCTCTGCACCGGCTGCACGGTAATGCCTTTGCCCGGCAGGTCTGCCGCAAACGTGCTGGTGGAGACAAGGGTGGCAAACGCTGTGGCAAAAAGTACGTTATGTCGCATCGTTGTTCCTTATTGTTCAGGTGGGACGTGTTGGCCCGGCGCTGAGCGCCGGGAAACCGGTTTATTTGGCGAATGGACGGGTCAGCAGACCCAGCAGGGCCGGTGGGATACCAGCGACGGTTGCCGCGACTGCGGGAATCACGACCGACGGCCTGGGTCAGGCGGTCAAGAATAATGGCGAGGATCACAATCCCGACGCCGCCGACGGTGGCCAGCCCCATGTCGAGACGGCCAATGCCGCGCAGCACCATCTGGCCCAGACCGCCAACGGCGATCATCGAGGCAATCACCACCATCGACAGGGCCAGCATCAGCGTCTGGTTAACGCCCGCCATGATGGTTGGCATGGCCAGCGGGAGCTGAACCTTGAACAGCATCTGGCGCGGGCTGGCGCCGAACGAGCGTGACGCTTCGATCAGGTCCGCAGGCACCTGGTTGATCCCGAGAATGGTCAGACGAATAATCGGCGGCAGGGCGAAGATAATGGTGACCACCACGCCCGGCACGTTGCCGATGCCGAACAGCATCACAATCGGCACCAGATAGACGAACGCCGGGGTGGTCTGCATTGCATCCAGCAGCGGACGAATAATCTTCGCCGCCCGCGGGCTGCGCGCCAGCCAGATCCCCATCGGCAGGCCGATGACGATGCAGAAGAGCAGGGCGGTCAGCACCAGCGCCAGGGTGATCATCGCCTGCGACCAGGCGCCAATCGCGCCGATGGCAATCAGCGAAATCAGCGTGGCGACCCCCATGCCGGCGCTGCCAAACTGCCAGGCGATCAGGGAGAACAGGATAATCGCCACCGGCGCCGGCATGCCCAGCATCAGCTGCTGGAAGGCGCTCAGGATGTAATCCACCGGGATGCGGATCCCCTGGAACACCGGGCGGAAGTGCGTCACCACCCAGTCGATCCCCTGCGTGACCCAGCTGTCCAGCGGGATCAGCGTTTTATGGAACGGATCCATGATGTTGAAGTGTTCTGGCGCAGGCGCGGGGGCGCTGTTCAGCCAGTCTGCCGCGCCGCCGCCGTCGGCGGGCGCTGGCATGGAACCGCCGCCCCACGCGTCGGCGGATTGCGCAGCGCTATCGGTCGCTGGCGCGGTACCCCACGGGTTAGTTTGATCAGCCATTGTTTGCCCCCTCGCGATCTAAAGCCTGCAGCAGCATCCGTTTTGAGATGATGCCGACGTACTGTTGTTCCTCACCCACGACCGGCACGGCGCACGGCGCCTGCCCGACGTGGGAGAGCAACTCGCTGAGCGGCGTTTCGGCGTCCACGGCAAGCGGGGCGTCAATCAACGCCGCATCGATGCCCTGGTTCTGGCTGAGCGCCGTTTTCAGGGAGTCGATGGAGACAACGCCGACAAATTTATTGCCGCGTTCAACCAGATAACCGTATTCACGGTCTTCGTCCTGCAGCAGCTTAAGCGCCGAGCGCGGGCCGAAGCCTGGGGTTTTACGAATAATGCCGTTTGGCGTTCGACGGGCAATATCTTTGGCGCTAAAGACCTGGCTAATATCCACGCCGCGGAAGAAGGTGCGGACATAATCATTCGCCGGATTATTGAGTATTTCATCCGGCGTGCCGACCTGTACCACTTCACCGTTTTGCATAATGGCAATACGGTCGCCAATACGCATGGCTTCATCCAGATCGTGGGAAATAAAGACGATGGTTCGCTGATGTTTAGCCTGTAATTTTACCAGCTCATCCTGCATCTCGGTGCGAATTAACGGATCGAGGGCGGAGAAGGCTTCGTCCATTAATAAAATGTCTGGATTAATGGCTAATGCGCGGGCTAATCCCACGCGCTGACGCATACCGCCGGAAAGTTCATCCGGGTACGCATGCGCATAATTTTCCAGCCCGACCTGACGCAGGGCATCAAGGGCTTTTTCCTGACGCTCCTGCGCAGGCGTGCCCGCTAATTCCATGCCGAAGGCGGTATTATCCAGCACCGTCATGTGCGGCATCAGCGCGAATGACTGGAATACCATCGCAATCTTCTTTCTGCGCACCTCGCGAAGCTCGGCGTCTGATATTCTGGCGATATCCACGCCGTCAATCAGCACCTGTCCGCGGGTGGGTTCAATCAGGCGATTGAGAAGGCGAACCATAGTGGATTTACCCGAACCGGATAATCCCATGATGACAAAAATCTCGCCTTCTTCAATGGCCAGACTGGCGTCTTTAACGCCAAGTGATAGCCCGGTTTTTTCCAGAATTTGCTCTTTCGAAAGGCCTTTCTCAATATATTTGAATGCGCGCTGCGGATGCTCGCCAAATACTTTATAAAGATTTTTCACTTCTAATTTAATTGCCATGCAATAGAGAGTGTCCTGTTATTTGTTTATGCCGATATGATTACCATGGTAAATTGTTAACGGGCATAACCCTAACATACTGAGAATCTGAGACAACCCTGCGTCGAGCTGAGGGCAGAATTTTGACGCAAGCGAAACGGCTGAATTTCCCATGAATAAAGGGCTGAGGGCGGTTTGAATTTTTCTCAATTTTTTGCTGCTGCATCGGGAAATTTCGCCTGAATTGGAATGATTCAGGCGAATATGACGTGGAAATGACAGTGTAGTTGTTTTGTAAATATTAGAGAGGGAATTGTTGGGTTTATATTAAATTAACGAACGTTAGCGTTCATTAAAAATCCCAGTCTTCATCCTCGGTTTCCACCGCTTTGCCCATTACGTACGATGAGCCCGATCCCGAGAAGAAATCGTGGTTTTCGTCGGCGTTGGGCGACAGCGCGGACAGAATCGCCGGGTTCACCTCCGCCATCTCCGGTGGGAAAAGCGCCTCGTAACCCAGGTTCATCAGCGCCTTGTTGGCGTTGTAGCAGAGGAAGGCCTTCACGTCTTCCTCCCAGCCGGTACCAGCGTAGAGCTCTTCGGTATAGCTCAGCTCGTTGTCGTACAGATCCATCAGCAAATCGAGCGCAAAGCCTTTAAGCTCCTCGCGCTTTGCCTCGCTGACTTTCTCCAGCCCTTTCTGATACTTATAGCCGATGTAATACCCGTGCACCGCTTCATCACGAATGATGAGGCGAATCAAATCGGCGGTGTTGGTGAGCTTGCCCCGGCTCGACCAGTACATGGGCAGCCAGAAGCCGGAATAGAAGAGGAAGGATTCCAGAAACACGCTGGCGATCTTCTTCTTCAGCGGCTCGTCGTCCCGATAATACGTCAGCACCAGCTCCGCCTTTCTCTGTAGTGACTCGCTTGCTTCACTCCATGCGTAGGCTGCGTCCACGTCTTTGGTCTGGCACAGCGTGGAGAAAATCGAACTGTAGGAGCGGGCGTGCACCGCCTCCATAAAGCTGATGTTCGACATCACCGCCTCTTCGTGCGGCGTCAGCGCGTCACTCATCAGAGCCGGTGCGCCGACGGTATTCTGAATGGTGTCGAGCAGCGTCAGGCCGGTAAAGACGCGGATCGTCAGCTGCTGCTCCGCCGGGCTCAGCGTTTGCCAGGCCGGAATATCGTTGGAGAGCGGGACCTTTTCCGGCAGCCAGAAGTTGCTGGTCAGGCGGTTCCACACCTCCAGGTCTTTATCGTCCTGGATTTTGTTCCAGTTAACGGCACTGACGCGTGACAGTTTCATCCTTTTCTCCTTACAGCGCGCAGGACACGCAGCCCTCAATTTCGGTGCCTTCCAGCGCAAGCTGGCGCAGGCGAATGTAGTAGAGCGTTTTGATGCCTTTCTTTCCAGGCGTAGATCTGCGCTTTGTTGATATCCCGCGTGGTGGCGGTATCCGGGAAGAACAGCGTCAGCGACAGCCCCTGATCCACGTGTTGCGTCGCCTCGGCGTAGGTATCGATGATTTTTTCCGGGCCGATCTCATACGCATCCTGGTACAGCGCCAGGTTTTCATTGGTCATAAACGGGGCAGGGTAGTAAACGCGCCCGGTTTTGCCTTCCTTGCGGATCTCAATTTTCGACACGATCGGGTGAATGCTCGACGTGGCGTGGTTGATGTAGGAGATCGAACCGGTCGGCGGTACCGCCTGCAGGTTCTGGTTGTAAATGCCGTAGCGCATCACATCATCACGCAGCTGCTGCCACATCTCGCGCGTCGGCAGGGCGATCCCGGCACGGGCAAACAGTTCGCGCACTTTTTCGGTTTTCGGCTGCCAGTCGCCTTCCAGGTACTGGCTGAAATACTCTCCGCTGGCGTAGCGGGACTGCTCAAAGCCCGCAAAATGCTGGCCGCGCTCGCGCGCCAGCATCATCGAGGTATGCAGCGCGTGCCAGGTGATGGTGTAGAAATAGAGGTTGGTGAAGTCCAGCCCTTCCGGGCTGCCGTAGGCGATGCCCTCCCGCGCCAGATAGCCGTGCAGGTTCATCTGCCCCAGCCCGATGGCGTGCGACGCGGCGTTGCCCGCCTCAATAGACGGCACAGTGCGGATGTGGCTCATGTCGGACACCGCCGTCAGCCCGCGAATGGCGGTTTCCACCGTGCGGCCAAAGTCCGGTGAATCCATGGTGTGGGCGATATTCAGCGACCCGAGGTTGCAGGAGATGTCTTTGCCGATCGTCGCGTAGTCCAGGTTCTCGTCATACGTCGAACGCGCTGTTGACCTGCAAAATCTCCGAGCACAGGTTGCTCATGTTGATGCGCCCGGCAATCGGGTTCGCGCGGTTCACCGTGTCTTCAAACATGATGTACGGATAGCCGGACTCAAACTGGATCTCCGCCAGCGTCTGGAAGAAATCGCGGGCGTTGATGTAGCTTTTGCGAATGCGCTCGTCGGCCACCAGCTCGTCGTACAGCTCGCTGATGGCCACGTCGCCAAAAGCTTTGCCGTAGATTCGCTCGACGTCATACGGCGAGAAGAGCGCCATCTCGGCATTCTCTTTGGCCAGCTTGAAGGTGATATCCGGGATCACCACGCCCAGCGACAGGGTTTTGATGCGGATTTTCTCGTCGGCGTTTTCGCGTTTGGTATCGAGGAAACGCAGAATGTCCGGGTGATGCGCATGCAGGTAAACCGCGCCCGCGCCCTGGCGCGCGCCAAGCTGGTTGGCATAGGAGAAGGCATCTTCCAGCATCTTCATCACCGGGATCACGCCGGAGGACTGGTTTTCGATGCGCTTGATCGGCGCGCCCGCTTCGCGCAGGTTGGAGAGCAGAAACGCCACGCCGCCGCCGCGTTTGGAAAGCTGCAGCGCCGAGTTCACCGCGCGGCCAATCGACTCCATATTGTCTTCGATACGCAGCAGGAAGCAGGAGACCAGCTCGCCGCGCTGGGGTTTGCCGCAGTTGAGGAAGGTTGGCGTGGCGGGCTGGAAGCGGCCGGAGAGGATCTCGTCGGTCAGCTGCTGCGCCAGCGCTTCATCGCCCTGCGCCAGCGTCAGCGCGACCATCCCGACGCGATCTTCAAAGCTCTCAAGATAGCGTTTGCCGTCGAAGGTTTTCAGGGTGTAGCTGGTGTAAAACTTCCACGCGCCAAGGAAGGTCTGGAAACGAAAGCCGCTGGCGTGGGCGCGTTCAAACAGCTTCACGACGAAGGCGCGTTCGTAGCGGGTGAGCACGCGCGCATCGTAGTAACCCTCGTTAACCAGGTAGTCGAGACGTTCATCCTGGCTGCTGAAGGTCACGCTGTTGGGCCGCACGTGGGCCGCAAAAAAGGCGTCCACCGCCTCACGGTCTTTATCAAACTGAATGCGTCCCTCCCGGTCATAGAGGTTAAGCATCGCGTTTAATGCGTGGTAATCCGGCGTCGCCTGCATCACCCGTTCTGCGGTTGTCGTTGCCAAAATTCGTTCACTCCTTTACGCACGTTTTCGACGTCCTGCTGCGTCCCCATCAGCTCAAAACGATAGAGATACGGCACGCCGCATTTTTGAGAGATGACATCTCCGGCGCGGCCAAAGGCGTCGCCGAAATTGCGATTCCCCGCCGCAATGACGCCGCGGATCAGCTCCCGGTTATGAGGATCGTTCAAAAAGCGGATCACCTGGCGAGGCACTGCGCCCGCCGTGCCGCCTCCGCCATAGCTGGGCACCACCAGAATGTAAGGTTCCTCTACCCGGATCCGCTCCCGCTCGTTAAGCGGAATGCGCACCGCAGGCAGCCCGACGCGCTCAATAAAACGGAGCGTGTTTTCCGAGCTGCTGGAGAAGAACACCAGTCTGCTCATGCCCGTGTGGCCTGCGCGGCGATGCGGTTGATCATGTCCGGGCGGAAGCCAGACCAGCTGGTCTCCCCGGCCACCACCACCGGAAGCTGACGGAAACCCTGCGCGCGAAGGGTATCGGCGGCCTCGGGCTGCTGGTCAATATTCACCATCTCAAACGCCACGCCGCGGCTTTCCATTGCCCGTTTGGTCGCGTGGCACTGAACACAATCGTTACGAGTGTAAATAATAATGCTCATGATTCGTATTTCCATTTAAAATGAGAGAACGGCGCGAATCATCGCGTCAGGTTGTGTGTGTCTTGCTAAAAGGAATACTAGATGTAGTTGTCTTAAGTTTCAACCATACAAGATATGGGAAATTCAGATTGATGTTGTCACGATGATGAGCTCAGCGGGGCAGGGCAGGCTATACGGGTTTTACAGCCGAGAAGGCAAAGAAAAGCCCCGGCAGCCACTGACCACCGGGGCAGATAACGGTGCGTGAGCGGGTTATTTGCGCAGGCTAAGCAGAGCGCCCACAAAGATACCGACTGCCGCTACCGTGCCGAGCGTACAGAGCGGCTTCTCGCGCACGAAGGTCGTTGCGCAGCTGACCGCATCGCAGGCAGCCTGAGTCGTTCGCGTACGCCCGTTTAAACGCGCGCGGGTTTCACGGAGCAGAGACTGAGCCTTACGTTTTGCGGCATCCGCTTCGTCCTTCGCGTCACTTCCCCAGGATTTCAGCACCTCTTCCAGCGTGTCCGCTAATTGGCTGACATCATTACGAATATCCTGCGCATCGTCATTAATATCGTTTCGGTTCGGTCTGTTAAACATACGATCCTCCGTAATTTTGCGTTCCCGTTCAGTTTAGTTCAGAAATTTAATATCTGAAGCGCATCACGCGTTATCCGGCAGTTTATGGACTATTCTGAAAGCCCTGCTAATGCTGAATACTGTAAGGTTGCCGGGCAGGAAAAGATAACGAGGAAAAGATATGTATTTACGACCTGATGAGGTGGCGCGCGTTCTTGAAAAAGAGGGATTCACCATGGATGAGGTGACGCCAAAAGCGTATGGATATCGCCGCGGCGAGAATTATGTTTACGTTAATCGCGAAGCAAGAATGGGACGTACCGCTCTCATTATTCACCCGACGCTGAAAGACAGAAGTCTGTCATTTGCTGAGCCTGCCTCGGATATTAAAACCTGCGATCACTATCAGCAATTTCCGCTCTATTTAGGCGGAGAGACGCATGAGCATTATGGTATTCCGCATGGTTTCAGCTCGCGTATGGCGCTGGAACGGTTTTTGAAGGGACTGTTTGGCGACGTACAGTAAATTTGCGACTGGCGTGTGCCAGTCGCTTCATATCACGCTTTTGCCTGGCTGTACTGGCTGACCTTAAACAGGCGGCGACAGTAGTCGAGGAAATAGCCATATACCGCCCCCATCAGCATTGAAATCACAATATTCGAACTGACCGCCGCAGCGATCTGGTGCCAGTCCGCGCCCACCGTCAGCAGAATAGCCACATAAACCGGCGACTGGAACGTCACATAGGCCAGTACGTCCGCCAGGTTTTTCACCCAGCCTGCGGGGCTGATACGACGTGCGAAACGCATGACGGCATCGCGGTATAAGCCGTAAGGCCATGCAATAATAATATTGACCGGGATCGCCACCAGACGAGAAGAAAGTGACTGCTCGAAGGTCATTCCGGAGAGGAATATTTCGATCAGCATGTTCACAACGGAACAGTAGACAACCATCGCGAAAGTATCCGCCACGGCATGGCGCAGGCGAGATTGCGGTGAGAACATGTCTGAACTCCTTGAGAATCAACGAAAAGGCGAATAAACAGGTCTTTTAGCGTTTTGAAGTGGCTGAATTAATGCGGATAGAGTATCCATCTGGTTTGAAACTAACAACTAGGGATAAATTTTTATTTTCTTTTCTTTGTTGGATAAAGTGCTCTGTGTTTGTGCGTTTTATGCTCATTTCATTATTTTAACTGGAGTGGTTGGTAAATTTATTAAATATCAAAAGCTTATGGATAATGTGAGAATAAATGCAGCACTCTGAAGGGGAAGACGCGGCGCGTTTTAGCGTACTCTGCTTCCGCCGTGCAGATAAAACAGCCAACAGCATTTTTTATGCTGATAAGGGTGTTTTTGTGGAGTTTAATTCTGATGTGGTGCGTGATTATTTATGCTTATGTTTTGCATAAAATAATGGTCAGGGCGGTGGGGAACGCCCACCGCTGAGGGATTAACAGACGCCGAAATCGCCGTCTTCTTTATATGGCGAGACATCTTCCGCTTTCAGCGTAATTTTGTCTGCCGTCTCATCGTGAACGGGAACTGCAACGATTTGATCCTGATGAACTTCAAGCACTTTAAGTTTTGGCCCGCCAACGCGCGGTTGCACAATATCGCCGACAGAAAACATACCTTCCTCCTTTCTCATTTGTTGTGTCTCTAACCTTAGCCTGGAGGTCGTAGGGGGTACAGCGTAAAAGAGGGTAAAAGCGCGCGACGGAGGTGGCGGTACATTGCAGAGTGGCTATTCTTAAAGAGAAAGTCTTTTATTTCAATTACCTGAATTTTTTCTGCATGGGAGGCAACATGGGTTTCTGGCGCATTGTCCTGACGATTATTCTTCCGCCGCTCGGCGTGCTGCTGGGCAAAGGCTTTGGCTGGGCATTTATTATCAATATCCTGCTCACCCTGCTGGGCTACGTTCCCGGTCTGATTCACGCTTTCTGGGTGCAGACCCGCGATTAACACAACGGCGCGATAACAAGTATCGCGCCTTTGCGAAGTTATCAGAACGTTTCCCAGTTGCTGTCCCCGGAGGCTGCCGTCGGCGTGGCCGGGCGCAGCGCTGTCGGTTTTGGTGTACCGGATTTTTTGCTCAGCAGCGTGCTGTGTCCATTCACGCGGAACACCGCCACTGCCTGACGCAACTGCTCGGCCTGCTCTTCCAGCGCCGCAGAAGCTGCCGCCGATTCCTGCACCAGCGAGGCGTTCTGCTGCGTGACGCTGTCCATCTGCGATACCGCAAGGCTCACCTGCTCAATCCCTTTGCTCTGCTCATCGGAAGCGGAGGCGATTTCACCCATAATGTCGGTCACGCGCGTCACCGCGTTGACGATCTCTTTCATGGTATCGCCCGCTTCGGCAACCAGCGTGGTGCCAGAGTTTACGCGGTTCACCGAGTTTTCAATCAGCGTTTTAATCTCTTTTGCTGCCTGTGCGCTGCGGCTTGCCAGCGTACGTACCTCACCGGCCACCACGGCAAAGCCGCGTCCCTGTTCGCCTGCGCGGGCGGCTTCCACCGCAGCGTTCAGCGCCAGAATATTGGTCTGGAAGGCGATACCGTCAATCACACTGGTGATATGTGCGATTTGTTGGGAGCTATCGGAAATTTCGCTCATGGTACGCACCACATTGCTGACCACTTCGCCTCCGCGAGCCGCCGTATCGGAGGCATTTTTCGCCAGCAGCGATGCCTGGCGGGCGTTATCGGTGTTCTGCTTCACGGTAGCGGTGAGTTGCTCCATGCTGGCCGCGGTCTCTTCCAGCGAAGCCGCCTGTTGCTCGGTACGGGAGGAGAGATCGTTGTTGCCGGTGGAGATCTCGCTAGCGCCGGTGTAGATCGAATCAGAACTGTTACGCACCGCGCTGACGGTTTGCACCAGCGCTGATTGCATCTCATGCAGGCCGGTTGCCAGTTGGCTCATCTCGTTGCGGCCTTCGGCAGCGATCGATTGTGTCAGATCGCCTCCGGCAATGGCGCGAATATGTCCCATAATGCTGTGCAGCGGTCGCAGCAGCAGGTGTTGCAGACCCAGCCAGATCATGACCATTACGGCAATCACTACCAGCAAAATTACGCCCAGCGTCCATTGCATACTGGTAAAGCTGTTCTGGTTTTGCTGTGCCGCCGCTTGCAGGAAGGTGTTGTTTTCCGCCCGCCACTTCGTATAACTGGCGTCCATATCATCCTGCGCCTGTTGCGCATCCAGGTTACCGTAAGCCTCGTAATTATTGGCCCGCAGGAAGGTGATCGACTGCTGCAAAACGTCATGCATTTTGCTGATGTTTTGCGAAACTTCGTCGGCTAATGCACTGTCCTGGCCCGCCACGCGCGGCGTGTTTTTGTAGTTATTAAAATAACCTTCTGCTTTGCCGAGTGAGTCGGTTGCCGTGGTGAGGAGTTTATCGATGCTGGCAAGGGAGGCCGGATCGCGTTGGTTTTTCAAAAAGCGAATCGCCACGCGTGTAACGGTGACGCGTGTTTTGATCAGCGTGTTAACGCTGTCGCCTAAGTTTTCTTGCTGTGCGTTAAGAACCCCGGTGTTCTGGAAGTTCAGCCTGTCATTATTGACTGCAGAGTAGAAAAGTCCCCCGGTGACCAACTGGAGAAGACAAAATACCGAAAGAGCAATAATGATGCCGGTAATAACCCGTATATTTTTGAGCATGGCCATAGTCCGTGAGAGAGTCGGGATTGCTCTGTTAATATCGGCCTGGCCAAAGTTAACTTTATGATCGCTTTTTAAACACTTAAATAAGACTTAAATAAGTGCCCGGCATATCACATGCCGGGAAGTGCGTTACAGGTTGTTGCGGTGTTTTTTTACTGCCAGCGCAATACGCGGCTCCAGCAATTTCGCCACGGCGGCGAATACCGGCACCACCACCGAGTTGCCAAACTGGCGGTAAGCCTGCGTGTCGGAAACCGGGATGCGAAACGGCTGTTCGCCGACTTTTTCAAAACCCATCAGACGCGCGCATTCGCGCGGCGTCAGGCGACGCGGGCGGCGCGCTTGGTTCTCTGCATTGCCGAAATCGGCTTCACCCAGCGCTTTATCCCAGCCACGATCGACAAGGATCTCTGAACCGTCTTTGTGATAGCGCGCCGACAGCGTGCGGGCCACGCTTGCGGCATTGGTGGGATCCACCAGCCCGAAACCGAAGCCATTCCCTTTTGCCGCATGTTTTTGCGCATAGCGATAGAGGTACTCCCAGAGCTTGGGCGACAGCACATATTTGCTGTCGACCGTCGGGTCGAGCAGTTGGCCGAAGGTCGGGCGCTGCGTGGGGTAAAAGCGGTCGATATCGCGCAGGGTAAAACCTTCATTGAGGTGTAAATCGCGGCGAAAACCAACCAGCACAATGCGTTCGCGGTGCTGCGGTAAAAAGTGGCGGCCATCAATGATTTTCGGATCGTCTTTGCCGGAAGCATCGGCATCGGCCACGTCATAGCCCAGTTCATCCAGCGTATTCATGATCACGCTGAAGGTTTTGCCTTTGTCGTGGCTTTTGAGGTTTTTGACGTTCTCCAGCACGAAGATTGCCGGACGCCGCGCTTTGATAATGCGCGCAACGTCGAAAAACAGCGTTCCCTGCGCTTCGCACTCAAAACCGTGGGCGCGACCGAGCGCATTCTTTTTACTTACCCCGGCGAGGCTAAAAGGCTGACAGGGAAAGCCCGCCAGCAGCACGTCGTGCTCGGGGATCTGCTGTTTGATATGGGCGTAAGCCTGGGCTTCAGAGACGGCAGGATTGCCGCTCAGCGTCACTTCGCGGATATCCTGATTAAAGGTGTGCGTGGACTTATCGTTGTACCAGTTGGCTTTATAAGTGCGCACCGCGTTTTTGTTCCATTCACTGGTAAACACGCACTGCCCGCCGATAGCTTCAAACCCGCTGCGAATACCGCCAATACCGGCAAAGAGATCGATAAAACGGAAACGATAGTTGGGGTGATGAGCGGGGGGCGAGGGGAGCAGCGCACGCAGTTGCGCCTCTTCGGCGGCGGTCAGCGTTTTGGCGCTGCCTTTACCGTTTATCCAACGGTTGAGCGATTCACGGCTCCATTCCGCTTTACCCGCCTTTTTCAGCTGCTCGGCCACGTACTTTTGTCCGTAGATTTCAAGCACCTGATCGAGTAATGCCCGGTCGCGTTCCTGCTGTCGCTGTTGTTCAGTCTCTGCCTGCGCCAGCAGTTCCTGTGCGAGTGAATCAAATTCCGCCATGGCGTCTCCTTGGATTGACGCTCTGAAATATATCACTCATTTGACCCAGAGGAGAAACGCCAGACAAGCTGTTATTGGCGGATAAACGCAACCGGTACGCTTTCCGTCAACCACACGCCGTTATCGGCCTGATAGAAAACAAAGCCTTGCGCGTGCATCCGCCCCGCTTCAACGGTGAGCACCACCGGTTTGCCGTGGCGCTGGCCGACGGCGGTTGCGGTCACCTCATCGGCAGATAAATGCACATATTTTCACACTTTGTTCCATGGCATTTTCGCCAGCAGCAGCGCCATGCCGCACCAGCCGCTGACTCCGGCGAACAGCAGGCCTGCGCCGACAAAACCGGAGAGCAGGAAAAAACCCGGATGCGCCGCGTAACCGAGTATCACGCCGAGCAGGATCAGGCTGCCCGCTACCATTTGCACCTGCTGCATCAGCGGACGCGGCTGGCGTTTATCTTCCACCGTTGGCAGGTGCGCCTGCTTCCAGCCATTTAGCCCGCCTTCGAGAATGGCCACCGGCGCTTGCCCTGCGACACGTACCAGCGCATCGGCATTCTCCTGCGTACGTCTGCCGGACTGGCAGTGAAAAATCACTGTTTGTGTGGGCGAGTCGGTAGTAATTGGCGCACCGTTCAGCAATGCTTCCAGCGGCAATGAGACGGCGCCAGGCAGGTGCTCGCGGCGAAATTCATCAGGCTGGCGAATATCGATAAGCAGTGCGCCTGCCGCTTGCTGTGCGCGGGCGTCAGCCGCGGAGATCCGGGTATAAGACATAGTTACTCCTGCGGGCAGTAGAGCCCCTTGAGTGTGCTGATAATTTTGCCAACCGCTTCATCTTTAATGAAGTAGTTGACCCGCTGCGCCTGGCGCAGGCTTTCAACCAGACCTTCCTCTTTCATCCGCGCCAGATGTTGCGATGTTGCTGAAGGGCTAAGGCCCGTGATGGCGCTCAGTTCACCCGCAGAGGTGCCCGGCGCGTCGCACAGCATGCAGAGGATCAGCAGCCGGTGCGGGTTGCTCATCGCTTTCAGTAAGCCGGATGCCTGCTCAGCCTGTTTTTGAAGTAACGGGATATCGGGTTTGGTCATGGTTGTTTAGTTTTTTCTAAATTTAGATAAATCTAAAATAAAGAGCGAAAGAATTCAAGCACTGAATAAATCCTTAACATTTTTGGTTTGAATTCTCTTCAACACCTTCGTTTACTGAGGGTTATGTGTGGCGATATTTCCGGAGAAGAATGTGAAGGTTTTGAAATATGCGCTCTGCGCTGTCAGCGTCTGGGTTCATGGCGCGAGCGCCTGGAGTAATGCCTTGCCCGTCGGGCCTGCGGCAGGCGATCAATCGCTTTCACCTTTTTATATCTGGGACGGTTCTTTACCTGCGAACCCCGGCATGATGCTGCGCGAAGAGCCGCTTCCCGCACAGCCGGAAATCACCGCAGCCAGCAAGGCGCAACGCATTCTGTATACCTCGCGCGATAAACGCTGGAACGCCGGAATTGTGCCGGTCAGCGGCGCGCTTTGGTTCCCGAAAGGCAATCCACCGGCCGGAGGCTGGCCGGTTCTCGCCTGGGCGCACGGTACGCTGGGCGTTGCCGATAGCTGTGCGCCGTCGTGGACTAACCCGACAGCACGGGATGCGCATTATATTAACCAGTGGCTCCAGCAGGGTTTTGCGGTTGTCGCCACCGATTATCAGGGGCTCGGCGGGCCGGGGCCGCATCCGTATATGAACTGGGAAGCGGAAGGACGCTCAGTGCTCGACAGCGTACGTGCGGCGTTACAGGCCTATCCGCAGCAGCTCGCGAATAACCTGGTGATCAGCGGCCAGTCGCAGGGATCGGGCGCGTCGCTTGGCGCCAGCCTGATTGCGCCGGATTACGCCCCGGAATTGAAACTGCGCGCCACTCTTGCCACGGGGGTGGTGGCAACGTTTCCGGATGGGCCAGTGAAACCCGGCAATGCGCGTCCGGGCAATCGCGATCCATCACGCTTTACGATGTTACGATTGATTGGCGGCTCGTTGCCGGATGGCGCGCCGCCCGCTGAAAAGTGGGTAACAGAAAAGGGTGCGAAGTTGCTGGCATTGGCGAAAACCGCCTGTATGAGCGAGCTGGGCCGCTATGAGCGCCACGAAAAACTCGACGGCAGTGCGGCATTTATCGGCGGTTCCGCGCAGGTCACTAATGCGCTGTTGCCGGTAACCGATATGCCGGTCAAAGCCTTCCCGGCGCCGCTATTTGCCGCCACGGGGCTCGCCGATCACACCTTATCGCCGCACCACCAATATGCCGCAGTGGCCGCGCTGTGCGCCGGCGGTAATGCGGTGGAGTGGAAAACCTATCCCGGCATTACCCATAACGGCACCGTCAACGTCGCTTTTGCCGATGAACTGAAGTTTGTCCGCGGCGTGATGGAAAACGCTCCGCAGCCCAACAGTTGCGGCTCGTTGCAGCCGCCCGGGAAATTGCAGCAACCCACAAAGGGCGTGGCGTTTAATTAGTCGCACAAAAGTCAGCTTTATACCGAAAAGCGGTGAGCGGCGAAAAATCAGAATGGCTACGGGTTCGCAGGGGAAAAGCGGTAGCGCCAGAGTCATTTACTTTTTGGCGACCAAAGAGGTTATCTATTTGATTATGGCTTATCCGAAAAACATCAAAGATAACCTGACTGATGTGGAAAAGAGTGAATTGAAAAAACTGACGAAATTACTGAAAAATGAGGTGTGACATGCATTTTTTTGACGAACTAAAAGCCTCTCTGGAAGAGGCGGTAGACATCAAAAATGGGGTTAAAGCGCCGGCAAATGTCACCCGCTATGAAATAGCTGATGTAAAAGCGATTAGAGAGCAACTCAACGTTTCACAAAGTGAGATGGCGAAAGCGATGGGAACCTGCGTTGATACCATTAAAAGTTGGGAATCCAAACGGCGTAACCCGACAGGCCTGGCAGCCAAGGTACTGGCAACAATTCAGGCAAATCCCGATTTCTTTCGTGAACTTGCCGCCCATTAAACAACAGCCCCATCGGGGCTGTTGTTCTGTTACCTGGCCAAATATCTGAATTCCGGGCCGCCATTACTGTGCATGACGCCAGCGCAATGTCGCGGGCAGTACGCGCTGCGGCATTGCCGGTTCGTTGCCCTCAATCATTTGGGTGATTATCTCGAAGCAATCCTGCGCCAGACGCGGCACGTTCTGCTCGACGGTGTCGATGTGCAGCGACAGCGAATCGTAGAGGTAGTGATCGTCAAAGCTGGCTAAACGGATGTCGCTTTGCAGCAGGTGGTGCTGGCTCATATAGCGCAGCACCCCTTCCAGCAGCCCGCAGGCGGCGGTGAACAGCGCTTTCGGCGGACGCCCCAGCCGGGCGCAGAGCTCAGCAAACATCTCGTAACCGGAGCTCGGGTGATAGTTGCCGTGAATGATCCACTCCGGGCGCAGCGTTACGCCCGCACGCTCGCAGCCCCTGCTTAAACCCTGCCAGCCGGTCGCGGGTGGGAGAAAGGCGGGGCTGGCCGCCGAGAAAGTAGAACTCATCAGGATTCTGCCGCGCCAGGTCGGCCACCAGTTCGGCCGTCGGGGTAATGGAATCGGTGATCACCAGCGGCAGCGCGCTGTCGTTGATGTGGCGGTCAAACAGCACCACCGGCAGCTGTTCGCTGAGCTTCTGGTAGTCCGCGTCGTTCAGCATGCTGGAGGCCACAATCAGCCCGTCCACCTGACGCGCCACCATGTTGTTCACCACCACCGTCTCCTGCCCCGGGTTTTCATCGGTGCAGGAGATCAGCAGCTGCAGGCCCGCCTCGCGGCACAGCGTTTCCAGCTCGTGAGAAAACACGGCAAAACCGTAGTTGGTGATCTCCGGCACCACCAGACCCAGGGTGTGGCTGCGGTTATCGCGCAGCGAGCGGGCGTGAATGCTGGGCTGATAGTGGTGCTCTTGGGCAATCGCCAGCACGCGCTCGCGCGTCTCTTCCGCCACGCGAAGCTCTTTGCTGCGGCCGTTCAGCACCAGGCTGGCGGTGGCTTTCGACACCCCCGCCAGCTCCGCGATGTCTTTAATGGTGACGCGTTTTGTTTTTCTCACAACGACTTAGATCCGGCTGCCAAAACCCTCATTCTATCATGCAGGCGCGCAGCGACCAGTAGCGTAATGTGATATCGGACGCACCTTCGAATCGCACCCGGGCCGGATGCGTCGGGAAAATAGCGGCTGCTCATCACCCCTTCGCCCTGGTTGATGAAGATTTCCACGCTGGAGCGGTCGCACAGGACCCGCAAATGCTGCGCGCTGCCGCGCCAGTAACGGTACAGCCACTCGCCGGTTTGCAGGCTGCGACGGGCCAGACGCAGTTCGTCGCCGCGCCATTCGAGCGTGAGCGCAGCGCGCCGGCAAAATCGACGTTCACCTGCGATGCGCTTCCAGCTCAAACTCCAGGCGCGTCCGCGTCCAGCGCAGTCATCGCTTCTGCCGTACCGCGATAGCGCTGTTCTTCACCGCGCAGCGCCTGTAGCTCAGCAACCGGCTGCTGATAGAGCCTGCCGTCACGATCAGTCGGAGGTCGCGCGGGCAGGTCATCTGGTGGATCCAGCCATGCGCCCCGGTTGGGCTGAAGCATCTCTTCGCCGTCCGGTACGCCCATCCAGCCGATCAGCAGGCGGCGGCCATCTTCCGCCAGCGTGGTTTGCGGGGCGTAAAACTCAAAGCCGGCGTCCAGCTCGGGAAACTCGCCGTGCTCGAATGCGGCGCTGGCGTAATCAAACGCCCCGCTCAGATAGGCGCCCGGATAGGTATTGAGGTAGCGATGCGGCTCGCGCGCCACGCCCTGCGGGCAGCAGATCAGAACAGGTGCGGTCCGCCGAGGGCGAACAGGTCCGGGCACTCCCACATATAGCCCGCATCCCCCAGGCCGTTCAGGCCGCGACCGGCGATCTCCCCGCAGGATGTCCAGGCGTGCAAATCGGCTGAGCGCAACAGCAGCACCTTGCCGCGCTTCTGCACATCCTGCGCGCCGAGCACCATGTACCACTGCCCGTCGTGCCGCCACACCTTCGGGTCGCGCACGTGGCCGGTGTAGCCTTCCGGCAGCGCCAGCACCGGCCCCAGCTTGTCGAAACCGCCCGTCCGCTGTTCTGCACCGCCAGGCACTGCCAGGCGGTGCGGGAACCGTCGTCGAACTTCACGTTGCCGGTGTAGCACAGCGTCAGAACGCCCTTCGTTATCAACGGCGCTGCCGGAGTAGCAGCCGTTGCGGTCATACTCTTCGTCGGGCATCAGCGCCAGCGGCTCATGCTGCCAGTGCACCAGATCCGCAGAGCTCCAGTGCCCCCAGCATTTAAAGCGATGCTCGCAGTCCAGCGGGTTCCACTGATAGAACAGGTGATAGCGGCCGGCGAACCAGATAAACCCGTTCGGATCGTTCATCAGCCCCGTCACCGGCGCGGGGTGCCACTGCGGATAGTGGCTGTCCGCCAGCGCCCGCGGCTGGCCTTTCATAACGGCCTGCAGGATCGCAGGCCAGCGGGAAGGTAACGTCATTATTCAGAGTCCGTTTTGTATTTCAGCAGCAGTGAGACGATAAACGCCACGCCGAAGGCAATCACCATGCCGATAATATAGTTGAGCAGCGAGCTGGCCTGCACGATGGCCATGCCCGGGATGGCGGTCAGCCCGACGGCGGTCATGTACACATGCACGGAGACCACCCAGGCGCCGCCCGCCGCGCCGCCAATCAGCGCGGCGATAAACGGTTTCACGAAGCGCAGGTTGATACCGAAAATGGCCGCTTCGGTGATGCCCAGCATCGCAGAGAACGCCGACGGCAGGGTAATGGCTTTGATTTTGGCATCTTTGGTTTTGAACCACACCGCCAGACAGGCGCCGCCCTGCGCCACGTTCGCCATCGCCCAGATCGGCAGCAGGAAGTTGACGCCAATCGACGGGTTGCCCAGCAGCCCGGCTTCAATCGCGTGGAAGCTGTGGTGAATGCCGGTGATCACAATCACCGAATAGAGCCCGCCGAACAGCAGCCCGGCCAGCCAGCCCGCGTGGGCAATCAGCGTGCTCAGGACAAAGGAGATGCCGTCGCCCAGCGCGCGCCCCGCCGGGCCGATAATCAGCAAGGCGATAAAACCGGAGATAACCACGGTGAGGAACGGCGTCAGGATCAGATCCAGCGCATCCGGGATCGCCCGGCGCAGTTGCTTCTCCAGCATGCTCATAAACCAGACGGCCAGCAGCACCGGGAATACCGTGCCCTGATAGCCAATCATCGCGATCTCAAGACCGAAGAAGTTCATGGTGTGGAAGCCCGCCGCCACGCCCCAGGCGTTGGTCAGCGCCGGGTGGGTCAGAATGCCGCCCAGCGTCGCGCCGAGGTACGGGTTACCGCCAAATTCGCGCGCGGCGGTAAAGCCAATCAGAATAGGCAGAATGATAAACGCCGCCGAGCTGCACATGTCCAGCATGATGTAGATGGCGTTATCCGCATTGACCCAGCCGTAGGTTTTCACCATGCCGAGCAGGCCCATCAGCAGGCCGGAGGCCACAATCGCGGGAATGATCGGCACAAAGATGTTGGAGAGCAGACGGGCAATGCGCTGGAACGGGTTCAGCTTGCGCGCCGCCAGATCCGCAGCCTCAGATTTACTGGATTCGCTAATACCCGCCGCCTGAATAAAGGCGGCGTACACCTTGTTGACCACGCCCGTGCCAAAAATCACCTGCATCTGCCCGGCGTTACGGAAGCAGCCTTTCACGCCGTCAACCTTGCCGATAGCCTGCTGATCCGCCAGCGCGTCATCGACCAGCACCAGACGAAGACGCGTTGCGCAGTGCGCCGCGCTGGCGATATTTTCCTTGCCACCGAGCAGCGGAATAAGCTCGCGGGCGATTTGATTAAAATCCATAGATACCTCTGCCTGACTTCTTTTTATGATATGCGAAACGCTCCCGCCAGGCGGGAGCGTGATGGGTTAAAACCAGGTTTCCATCTGGACCCCAAAGTTCCATTCCCCGCCGGCGTTGAAGCCGCTGCTGCCAAAGGCATCATCGCTGGCGTAATGATCCAGTTTGCTGCTCCAGTCCATCCAGGTGGCAAACAGGCGCAGTTCCGGACGGCTGAAGAAATCGCCGATTTTGCTCGCTTTTAACGTTGGCGCAAAGGTCAGCTTGTAGAAACTGCCGTTCACGGCGTTGCGGTCCTTATAGCCTTCCGGGTTTAAATCCATGTACTGATAGCTGCCCTCAAACGCCAGCGCGAAGTTCTGGGTGACCTCTTTAATCAGGCGGGTGTTGAGCGTTACCCACTCATAGCTGTCGCCCTTGACGTAGCGATCTTTACTGCTCTGCGCCAGAACGGCGGGCGCAACGCTCCAGCCACCGCCCAGCGGCGTGACACCGTAACTGGCGAAGCGCCAGGTGTCCGCCTCCGGCAGCAGCGCGCCGTCGGAGCCGATGCTTTTCACCTCCGCACCCAGCCCGTGACCGTACAGCAGCGCCGTTTTGGCGGTCCCTTCCCGCAGGCCGTAGAAGCTGTCATTATGCAAGCCGACCAGGGCATGAACGCCGGTATTGGCGGCATCCGTTTTGATGAGATCGCCGTTGAGAGTCTTTACGGTCGTCGTTATCCTTCGCCCGCAGGCCGCTCACCATCAGCTGGAACGGGCCGGCGAAGTGGTTCATGCTGAGGATATAGTTCTGAACGTTGTTGTCGGTCTGCTCCACGCTGCCGAAGTTGCGGCCGTAAATGGAGAAGTTGCTGCGCAGCGAATCGTTCCATTTCACGTCGTAGACGCCGCCGCCGGTACCGGCGAGGAACACCACGTCGGAGTCCAGCCAGTGGATGTCAAAGTTGTCGCGGTCAAAGCGTTTACCCGCCCAGAAGGTGCTGCCCTTCAGCGCGCCGGTAAAATCAGGCAGATTGCCCAGCTCCGCGAAGGCCTGACGAATATTGAGATCGCTGGTATCGGCTGACCAGTCGTTATAGGTTCTCTGACCGTCGGCCAGCATCGCCTTGAAGCGCGTGGTCGCGCCGTTATCCAGGGTTTGCTTGTGCTCGAGGTTCAGCTCGACGTAGGTGTCGGCTTCGTTACCCAGACGCCCCACCGCACCGCCGGTTTCACCGGCCGGGGTCAGGTAAGGGCCGCTTTAGCTGCTGGAGGCGGCATCGTTCATCAGCAGGCCGGAGCGGGCGTAGCCGTGGAACTCAAACCCGCCTGTCTGATCCGCCTTCTTCTCCAGCGCGGCGGTGCGCTGCGCCACCTGGCTGGGTCGTGGTTTGCGTCTGCTGCTGCGCGGCAACCAGCTGCTGCGCCTGTTTTTCCGCCGCTTTGGCGCGGGTTTCTGCGGCATTTGCGCGTTGTTCTGCCGCCTGTAAACGCTGTTCCATCGCGGCAAGACGCGCTTCTATACTGCTCATGCTGGGATCGGCTGCCAGTGCAGCGCCAGAGCTGAATATCAAACCAAGGGTTACAGCAAGCGTGCTTTTTTTCATCATTTTGCATCCCTAAGGAAGAGCTATCATCACAGGATTGTTTTTTTTGCTAAACCGGTTTAGGTGATGAATCATACGCACGGCTAATTTCATCACGCAATCAAATTTGCTAAACCGGTTTAGTGATTGTGAGACGGCTCGCAAAACGAAGCGGCACTCAGACGGGTTGTTCTTCCAGTTGGTGACGATAGGGCAAGGCGGTCATCGCGCCTTTCGCCGTGGTGGCGAGTGCTCCGCAGCGCTGCGCGGTGGCAAGACGTTCGCCAAGTTGCGCCTGGTTATCCGGTAGCCCGTGCTGCGCCAGCTCCCACAGTAATCCGGCAACAAACGCATCTCCCGCGCCGGTGGTATCGACACTGATAACCGGCTGTGTCGGCCAGGCGCTGAGCGCGCCGCGCAGGCAGGCTTTGACGCCTGCTTTACCCTGCGTCACCAGCAACAGCGGGATGGCGAAGCGTTCGGCCAATTGCTGCATGCTGGCGTCGATATCCGCCTGGCCACTAAAAAAGGCCAGCTCTTCTTCCGAGAGTTTTACCACGTCCGCCAGCGTGAAGGCCTGGCTCAGGGCATCGTGCAACTGCTGCGGATCGGCCCACAGATCGTGGCGGATATTCGGGTCGAAGCTAACAAATCCCCCGGCCTCACGGATGCGCGTCATCGCCGTAAACGTGGTGCTGCGCGACGGTTCAGCAGAGAGCGCAATTGAGCAGCAGTGCAACCATTCGCCGCGCTGAAAGGGGGGTAAATCATCCACAGCGAGAAACAGATCGGCGCCCGGTCGTACCATAAAGGTAAATGAGCGCTCACCCCCTTCATCGAGCGCGACTACCACCGTGGAGGTGCGCTGCGCCGGATCGGCAGACATAAACGCGGTATTCACCTGTTCGGCGTCGAGGGTTTGACGCATAAAATGACCAAAAGGATCGTCACCGACGCGGCCGATAAAACCGCTGTTTCCCTGCAAACGCGCAATGCCGACCGCCACATTCGCTGGTGCGCCGCCGGGACACTGCAACAAGCGCCCTGCGCCTTCCGGCAGTAAATCGACCACGGCGTCGCCCAGACACCAGACTCGTGCTGACATAACTCTCTCCCGCTTTAAAATAATCGCTAAAACTTAACTAAACCGGTTTAGCAAATCAACTGCATCGTTAAGTTGTCATCTTTTTTTGCTAAGGTGCAGGGCGGGTTTCCTTACTCTGGACGCAACAATGCCGCAACCGCTGTACGTTTTCGATCTCGATAACACCTTGATTTCTGGTGACAGTAGCACGCTATGGAGCCGCTACCTGGTGCGTGAAGGTTTTGCCGATGGCGCGGAATATTTGCACCATGAAGAGCGGATGATGCAGGATTACGCGCGTGGCGAAATGAATCTGCACGAGTATGTGGCGCTGACCATGTCGCCGCTGCGCGATTTCCCGGTGGCGCTGGTGGATAGCATGGTGGCGCGGTGTGTGGAAACGGAGATTGTGCCGCGCATCTACCCGCAGGCGCTGGCGTTAATCAGGGAATTGCAGGCCAGCAACCAGGCGATGCTGATTATCTCCGCGTCGGTCAGTTTACTGGTGAAGGCGATTGCGCCAGTGCTGGGCATTGAGCACGCGATTGGCGTGGAGGTGAAAACCGATAACGGGCGCTACACGGGGGTCATCGACGGTACGCCGAGCTATCAGCAGGGCAAAATTACCTGCCTGGAAAACTTCCTTGTTCATCACCCGCAGCATCGTGGGGAGGTGACGTTTTACACCGACTCGATTAACGATTTGCCGCTCTGCGAATACGCCAACCACGTGTTTATGGTGAATCCCTGCCCGCAACTGGCGGCGCAAGGAGAACTGCGCCGCTGGCCGCAACTTAACTGGCAGCTTACTCTGGCTTAAACAGCGGCACCGGTTTACCGATAATATAGCGTCGGCGCAGCCAGGCCGATGCCATATCCATCAGCATCACCACCGCGACCAGAATCACAGTGATAAACATCACCACATCCCAGTTCCATAGCCGCATGTTTTCGGCATAAATCAGACCGATACCGCCCGCGCCGACAAACCCCAGCACCGCCGCCGAACGGGTGTTGGACTCGATCTGATAAAGGCTCAGCGCGAGGAAGGTCGGGAATGACTGGGTAAAGGTGCTGAAACGGTGCTTTTGCAGGCCGCTCGCGCCGACAGCCGTCATACCGCGTCCCGGCGAACGATCCACCGCTTCATGGCTTTCCGCATACAGACGGCCAAGCAGACCGGTATCCTGCATGATGATTGCCAGTACCCCGGCCAGCGGCCCGAGACCAACGGCACGCACAAAAATCAGCCCCCAGATCGCCATATCGATGCCGCGCAGAATATCGAACAGGCGACGCATACAAAACGCCACCGCACCGAGAAACCCGCCGCGCATGATGTTGCGTGCGGCAAGGAATGAGAGCAGTAACGCCAGCATGGTGGCGGTGAGCGTACCGGCGAAAACAATCGCCAGCGTGATGCCAATCTGCGAGAAATAGTAGCCAAATGGCCAGTTGAGGAAATCGTGCCAGACAAACATGCGCAGCAGATAGCGGCCAATCTGCTGCATGCCGTTAAGTGCCTGATCGAGCGGAATGCCGAACTGCATAAAAAACCACAGATAATAGAGCGCAGCGGCCAGCGCGATCAGGCCGAGACGGCGCAGATAGCGCCCCTGCGCTTTGAACAAATCACTGTGCAGTTTCCGGCTTAAGGTCACATTCGGTACGGCTTGCCAGCTTGTCATTTTGTCCCCTCCAGCACCCACTGACGCAAACGGCCAGAGAGGGTATCGAGCGCCGAAACCACAATGATGATCAGCAGCAGTGTAATGCTGACCTGATCGTAGCGGTCGAGTTTGATATTGGTCATCAGCTCCTGGCCGATGCCGCCTGCGCCAACCAGACCGAGAATGGTGGAGGAGCGGAAGTTAATCTCCAGGCGCATAAAACCGTAGGAGAGAAAAATCGGTTTGACCTGCGGCCACAGCGCGAAGCGGATGCGTTGCAGATGCGTGGCGCCGCAGGCGGCCAGCCCGCGTACCGGGCGATCCTGCGTGCTTTCCACCGCTTCATAAAACATTTTGGTCAGGCTGCCGACGGTGTGCAGCGCCAGCGCGAGGAAACCGGGAATCGCGCCAATGCCAAATGCCATCACGAAAATGACCGCCCACGCCAGCTCCGGCATGGTGCGCAAAAACGCCACCAGCGCGCGAATGGCAAAACGTACCAGCGGTGGCGACCAGGTGTTGCCCGCTGCCAGAAAAGCCAGCACGCCAGCGATAACAAAAGAGAGCAGCGTTGAGGCCAGCGCCAGTTGCAGAGTCTCCCAAATCAGCGGTAATTGAATCGGCAGACGATAACCCCAATACGCCAGCGAGCCTTTGGTGTGGCTGTCGGCAAAAAGCACAGACCAGTGCAGCGTCGGCACGGTTTCCAGCATGTAATCGAGGAAGTTGGGCAGTGAGTGCCAGATGGTAAAAATATTAAATTCGGCGGCGTTCCCGGCGGCAAACCAGAGCGCCAGCAGCAGTAACGACCAGGCCACAGTGTCGCGCTTCTGGCGCGCTCTGACCTGCTGGTAATAGTGCTCAAACTGCGTATTCGACGTGTTCATGCGTTGCAATAGCGTCCTGTATGACAATCGAATAAAAGCCCCTGGTGCGACGCAGGGGCTTATTTCATGGCGTGCCGATTAACGTGCAGTCACCAGCTCGCGTTTCATCTCGATAATCTGTTTGAAATCGTCCACGCTGCCCGGGCCGATATGCTGCGTGCCGCCCATCGCTTTCACGAAGCAGGCGTGATTATCGGTATCCAGTTTCTTCACGGCGGTAATGACTTTGGCTTTGAAATCCGCCGGCAGGCTGTTGCTCACCAGAATCGGGCCGTTCGGGATCAGCGTCGATTCCCAGATGATGCGGATCTCTTTCATCAGATTCGGGTGATCCATGCGGATCAGGCGGTTAAAGGCGCCCGTGCTGTAGCCGGTATTATAATCGCCAACCATTGACGTCCAGGTGACCGCGCCCGCGAACTGGCCGTTCAGCACGCCGAGGATGTCCTGCTCATGACCGCCAGAGAAAGTAACGCTGGAGAAGTAGTTGTTGTATTTGTTGTCGGCATTGCCGCCGAACTTCTGTTTGAACGCGTAGTTCGGGATCAGGTAGCCGGAGGTGGAATCCGGGTCCGCAAAGCCGAACGCTTTGCCTTTCAGATCTTCCAGCTTTTTGTACGGGCTGTCGGCTTTCACGATCACCACGGAGTGGTAACCGCGCGATTGATCTTTATCGTCAACGGCGATGCCCACGATATCGACCGCTTTCGGGTTGTTGATATACACCGAGGCGTAAGAGGAAGGCGACATGCTCAGTACCACGTCAACTTTCCCGCCCAGCAGCCCCTGGATCACACCGGAGTAGTCAGAGGAGTTGCGCAGTTTGGTATCGACGTTCAGCTCTTTATCGAGAAACTCTTTCACACACTGGTTATCGCCGATTTGCTGGGTCGCGTTCTGCCCGCCCAGAATCCCCAGATTCAATTCCTTCGGCTGCTCAGCGGCAGAGGCCTGCCATGCCAACAGAAGACCTGTCATCAATGCAGATAAACGTAATGCGCCAGAAATAGGGTTTTTCATTGTCATTGCCTGTGTTGTCTCATTGGAAGGAATAATTAATGCAATTGGCTTATTTCATCGCCGTACAGCACGTGCAGAACATCCTGTGTCAGCCGGGAAGGGTGGTCATCGAAAATAATGCGTCCCTGCGCCACGCCGATAACCCGCGTGCAGTACTCTTTCACCAGCTCAACAGAGTGCAGGTTGACCATCACGCTGATGCCCTGCTGGCTCACTTCGCGCAGCACGTCCATGATGCGCTGGGTATTTTTCGGATCCAGCGAAGCGACAGGTTCGTCCGCCAGTAATAACGAGGGGTTCTGGATCAGCGCCCGACAAATCGCCACGCGCTGCATCTGCCCGCCGGAGAGCGTCTCTGCACGCTGTAACGCATGCGGCAGCATGTTCAGCCATTCGAGCAGGGCGATGGCTTTCGCGCGGTCTTCGTCGGTGAAAACTTTAAACAGCGATTTTAGCGTTGATGTCTGGCTCAGACGGCCAAGCAGCACATTGGTCAGCACATCCAGGCGCGGAACGAGGCAGAAGTCCTGGAAAATCATGCCGCACTGGCTGCGCCACTGATTGAGCGCACGGCCTTTCAGACGTGAGACATCACGCGGCTCGCCTTCATCATCGGTGTAACTTAAGATCTCGCCCGCGCTGGCGCTGTGCGTGCCATTCAGTACATGTAAAAGCGTTGATTTACCCGCGCCGGAACGGCCAATCACGCCGACCATCTCGCCGCTGTGCAGATCGAAACTGATATCGTCCAGCACGGTCTGATGCTCGTTATACGATTTGCGCAAGTTCCTGACGCTCAGCACCTTTTGTTTCGGCACGGTGTTTAATTGATGCAGAGGCGAATAGGGGTGTTCAGAAAGTTCTGCCAACGCGCTGTTCATAAGTCTTCCGGTTTTTGTCATTCAACTGGCGACCATTAACGGCACAACAGATGATCGTTTTATGACGAACAGGCGAACAAATAATGAACGCGAAGGTTTCGCTTAAGGTTGGGCAGGCCACCGCAGGCTGCGGTGGCGGGTAGCTGAGGCGATGTTTATATCATGCGGATAATCAGACACGCTGCGCCCCAGGCGCCTTCTACCCCTTCGTCATGAATTTCCGAAGTGACCTGGTAAACGTGATAACGGTCAGCGATCTGTTTCCGTACGTAGTCTTCCACGCGCGCAAATTTCTGCGACACCTTCTCCGCACCGCTAAGCAACTCACCGTCGGCGGCGGAGTAGTAATAGGCGAAGGCGCCAAATTTAATGGAAGAGGTTTCGCGGCTGATTTTCAGCACTGAGGTAATACGCTCGATATCGTGATACCAGGTGGAGGGGCCGCCGGGCTGGTTTTTCACTTCAATAACGGCGCGCGGCTGGGATTTTCCCCACCACAGCAGAATATCAAAGCGCCCATTCAGCCGCGCTTTAAGAGGTTTGGGGCCAGGCGCGATAGCCTGCGCATGTTCCATCGAACTGCTGCCATTACTCTCGATGGTAACGAATTTCGCCCCTTCCATTTCGCTCAACTCTTTGGCGATATAGGTGGTCAGCATGTACTCCGCGGCTGTCCACACCCAGTATCCACCTGACATTTTCCGGTAATCTTCATGCGCTTTCTCAATCCCGGAAATGATTGCGCCGCTGATAACGTCCGTTGCCACTGCTGCCATTGCGTTGTGATCTCCTGAAAGTTTGCGATCAGCATACGCTTGTATCGGTATATCGATGGGGCGATATAAGACACTAAACGGGGTATTTTTACGTTATTTCACACGACGTTATTTTCTTCTTTCTGGCTATTTTTCGGCACGAGAAGGCGGACAGAGCATGATATTAAGCGGATATTTACGGTTTTTTTTGCCTGCTATTTTCCGCGCGGAAACAGCATATATTTAAATCACGTCACCGTCACAAAAGTCAGAAAAAACAAGCAACTTTATTGCATCGGTTGGCGCACGGTCTATATGTTAATTTTGTGTTTCAAAAACAATACCAGGGGGTTGTATGGAAGGGAAGATTGCAACGCTGGCCGCCGTTCTGGCCACCGTATTTGCTGGCTCTGCGCTGGCGGCGGTGCCTGCGGGCTATCCGGCGGAGTATCAGAAAATCGTCGATGCCGCGACGAAAGAGGGCAAGGTCGTTATCTATTCGACCACCGACACCAAAGCTGCCGGCCCGCTGATCAAGGGCTTCGAGGAGCAATATCCGGGCATTAAAGTCGAATACAACGACATGAACAGCACCGAGCTGTATAACCGCTATCATCAGCGAGCAGGCCTCCGGCGGCGGCAGCGGCGACGTGGTCTGGAGCTCGTCGATGGACACCGCGCTGAAGCTGGCGACCGATTACGCCGCCGAATATGCTTCACCAGAAAAAGAGAAATTGCCGAAATGGGCGGTCTGGCAGGATAAAGCCTATGGCACCACCTATGAGCCGGTGGTGTTTATCTATAACAAACGCCTGATCCCCGCAAGGCGATGTGCCGGATTCTCACGCCGCGCTGGCGAAACTGATCGCCAGCCAGACGGACAAATTCAAGAACAAAGTCACCACCTACGACATCGAAAAATCGGGCCTCGGCTTTATGCTCGCGGTGCAGGACAGCAAAGGCGACAAAGACTACTTCGAAACGCACCTGGCCGACGTCGCCAAAGGCGGCCTGGCGGTGCAATCCTCCACCGGCACCATGATGGAGCGCGTCTCCTCCGGTGAAAACCTGATCGGCTTCAACATCCTCGGTTCGTACGCCGAAGCGCGCGCCAAGAGCGATCCGTCGCTCGGCATCTCCTATCCGAAAGATTATACCCTGGTGCTGTCGCGCGTGTCGTTCATCAGCGCGGAAGCGGAGCACAGCAATGCCGCGAAGCTGTGGTTGGACTATGTGCTGTCGGAAAAAGGGCAAAATATTCTCGCCAATCAGGCGGATATCCCCTCCATCCGCAACGATATCGAAGGCAAAAACGATATTGACGGCATGACCAAACTGCTGGGCAACGCGCTGAAGCCGATCCCGGTTGATGAAGCCTTGCTGGAATACCTGCAGCCGAAAAAACGCCTGGAGTACATCAAACAGTGGCGTGCCGCCGCCGCCAAATAATCTCCATCACCGTTGTGCATCGCTGCGATGCACAACGTTTTGTTGGCATGACAGAGCGTAAAGGGATGATTTATGAATATCGTGCGCAGAAAGTGGCAGAGCCTGCCGCGCGGCATGGTCGTGTTGATAACCGCACTGGTTATCTATATCCCGCTGTCGTTTATCGTGATGCAGAGCTTCCTTTCCGCACCCTTCTTTTCGCCCGCAGCAAAGAGTTCAGCCTTGAATCCTTTGCCTTTATTTTTACCGATCCCGATTTTTATAAGGCGCTGAAAAGCGGCTTTATTCTGGCTTTCGGGCTGGTGATTATCGCCATTCCGCTCGGCGGCATTCTGGCCTTTCTGATGGTGCGCACCGATCTGCCGGGGCGGCGGTTGATCGAGCCGCTGATTCTGGTGCCGATCTTCGTGTCGCCGATGGTGCTGGGCTTCGGCTACGTGGTGGCCGCCGGGCCGGTGGGCTTTTTCTCGCAGTGGGCGGAGGCGCTGATTGGCTTTGTGCCGTGGAACATCTACTCGATGTCCAGCATTGTGGTGATTGCCGGCTTGACGCACGTGCCCCACGCCTATCTGTATATCTCGTCGGCGCTGCGCAGCGTGGGCTCCGACGTTGAAGAAGCGGCGCGCACCGCCGGCGCCTCGCCGCTGCAGGTGATGACCGCCGTCAGCCTGCCGATGGTGCGCCCGTCCATTCTGTATGCCAGCGTGCTGCTGTTCTTCCTCGGGCTGGAAGTGTTCGGCCTGATGCTGGTGCTCGGCGACCCGGAAGGCAACCTGGTGCTGGCGACCTATCTGTACAAGTTGACCAACAAGCTGGGCACGCCGTCCTACCACCTGATGGCGGCGGTGGCCGTGGTGCTGATCTGCATCACCATTCCGCTGGTGATGCTGCAGCGCCGGCTGATGCGCACCGCCAACCGTTTCGTCACCATGAAGGGCAAAGCCTCGCAGGCGCGCGCGCTGCCGCTGGGCAAATGGCGCTGGGTGGCCGGCGCGGTGGTGGTGTCGTCTGGCTCACCGTCACCATCGGCGTGCCACTGATCGGCGTGGTGCTGCGCGCGTTTATCTCCAACTGGGGCGTGGGCGTTTCTGTTGTGGGACGAGCTTTCGCTCAACACCTTCCGCACCATCTGGGCGCAGCCCAACCTGCTGCGCGCCATCGTCAACTCAATGGCGATTGGCGTGATTGGCGGCGCGCTGGCGGTGGTCTGCTACCTGTTTGTCGGCATTGCCATGCACCGCAAGCCGGATAACGCCACGCGCTTCCTCGACTACAGCGTGCTGGTGCCGCGCGCCGTGCCGGGGCTGCTGGCGGGCCTGGCGTTCCTGTGGGTGTTCCTGTTCCTGCCGATGTGGCTGGATAAGTCGCTGAAAAACGGCTGGCTATCGGGGCTGCCGGTGGCGCAGTGGCTGCGCGACAACCTGATTGTCTGGCTGCGTTCGCTGCGCAGCACCATCTTCAGCGTCTGGCTGGCCTACACCGTGGTGTGGATGGCTTACGGCCTGCGGCTGATCTCTTCCACGCTGCTGCAGGTGGGGCCGGAGCTGGAAGAGGCGGCGCGCAGCACCGGCGCGACGCGCGGGCAGATCACCCGCCACGTCACCATGCCGCTGTCGCGCTACGGCCTGATCGGCTCGTGGCTGCTGATGTTCCTGATCTTTGAGCGCGAATACTCAACCGGTGTGTATCTGCTTTCTCCGGGCACGGAAACCATCGGCTCGATGCTGGTGTCGCTGTGGGCCGCGGGCGCCATCGATATCGTGGCCGCGCTGTCGTTCATCAATATCCTGCTGGTGGTGCTCGGTCTTGGCGTCGCCCTGCGCTTTGGAGTGAAACTACATGATTGAACTTGCGGTAGAGAATCTGCATCTGACCTATGGCGACAATCCGGTGCTGAAAGGCGTCTCCATGCAACTGAAACGGGGCGAAGTGGTCTCGCTGCTGGGCCCCTCCGGCAGCGGCAAAACCACGCTGCTGCGCGCCGTCGCCGGGCTGGAAAAACCGAGCCAGGGGCGCATCGCCATTGGCAACAATGTGGTGTACGACGGCAACCCGCGCAGTGAAGTTCCCGCCGAAGAGCGCAATCTGGGGCTGGTGTTCCAGTCCTACGCCCTGTGGCCGCATAAAACGGTGTTCGAGAACGTGGCCTATCCGCTGAAGCTGCGTAAAGTGGCGTCGGCGGAGATCGCCCAGCGGGTGCAGGCGGTGCTGGATCAGCTCGGGCTGGGAACGCTGGGCAAACGCCACCCGCACCAGCTCTCCGGCGGCCAGCAGCAGCGCGTGGCGATTGGCCGGGCGCTGGTCTACAACCCGCCGGTGATCCTGCTGGACGAGCCGCTGTCCAACCTCGACGCCAAGCTGCGCGAAGAGGCGCGGGTATTCCTGCGCGAGCTGATCATCAAGCTCGGCCTATCGGCGCTGATGGTGACGCACGATCAGAACGAAGCGATGGCCATTTCCGATCGCATCCTGCTGCTGAACAACGGCAAAATCGAACAGCAGGGCACGCCGCAGGAGATGTACGGCACGCCCACAACGCTGTTTACCGCTGAGTTTATGGGCAGCAACAACCGCCTGCACGGCAAGATCACCGAGGTGCGTGAACGGCAAGGCGCGTATTGAAGGTGCGCGCTGGGCGCTGTGGGGCGTGGCCGGGCCGGGCGTCGAGGTGGGCCAACCAGCGACGGCGGTGATCCGCGTGGAGCGCCTGCGGTTGAGCGATCAACCGCAGGACAACTCGCTGGAGCTGCCGCTGCTGACCAGCATGTATCTCGGCGACCGCTGGGAATACCTGTTCCGCACGCAGGGGGATGATTTTGTGCTGCGCGTTTACGGTACTCAGCCGCGCAGCGAGCAGAATTACCGTCTGGTGCTGCCCGCCGAACAGCTATGGATCTTCCCGAAAAGCGGTTCACCAGGGTAACGCCACCCAGCGGTAACCCAGCGCAATGGTGCCGGCGATAATGGTGAAAATGGCGGCGAAATGCATTAACAGATCCGGCGCGCTGAGGTGCGCCGGATGGCAAAACGCCAGCAGCGTCAGCGCCATACAGGCCACGCCCGCGCCCGCCACTGCCAGGCTCCGCGCCGGGAACAGCGATCGGGTTCGGTGCAGATAACCAATCACAATCGCCATCATTGGCGCGCTGACCACCAGCATAAACAGATAGCAATTCGGCCCTTCAACGCTGGTAGCAGAAGCCTGCGAGTAGTGCAGGTGCAGATTACTCAGCGTGCTGGCGAACCAGATGCTAAACAGCGGCGCAAACCACTTCCAGCCAAGCGGCTGCTGCCCGGCAATGCTCAGCAAAAAAGCATTACGAATCGCCAGCGTTCCGGCAACAAAGGTCAACAGCAACTGCACGATAACCCATGCCGCGCCGCTCTGCGACCAGTCGGTCAGGGTTCTGTTCAGCAATAAGCTGGCGGCAATACCGCACGGTAACGCCGTCGCCAGCCAGGCCATCACGCGCAAGCCAGGTTGCCAGGGGCGTTTTACCGGCGCGATGGAGCGGCTTAACTTCTCAATTAACAGGTCATGATCGGCCATGATGTGCTCCCAACCGACGAAGATTATTCAGGGCGCGATGCAGCAATGACTTCACGGCGGAGACCGTCAGGTTATTGTGCGTCGCGGTTTCCGCAAGGCTCATCTCCCGCAGATGAACATGCTCAATCACCTGCCGCTGGCGGTCCGGTAACTGATTCAGCAGCGCCGACAGCTCTTCCGGCGCCTGCGATGGCTCGCTGCTGGCAATCAGCAGTGATGCGTCCTCGCTTTCCACTTCCCGCTGCCAGTGGCGACCGCGTTTGCGCAGTGCATCGACGGTGCGGGCATGAGCAATCGCCATCAGCCACGGCAGGAAAGGGGCGCTGGGATCGTAGGTATGACGCACCCGGTGCACGGTGAGCAGCACATCCTGAATCACATCATCCACCAGCACCTCGTCGGCAATCTGCCTGCGGGCAAGCGTGCGGATAACGGGCACCAGCGCTTTCAGCAGCCGCGTGTAAGCCTGCTGGTCGCCTGCCTGCGCAAGCGCCATCAGGCGTGGCCATTCGTCACGCGCTGCCTCACTTTTTTGCATAATCCGCCTTTAGGTTTTTTTCCCGCTCGCCTGATTCAGCGCATTCACCACGATCGAGGGCGTCAGCACTTGCGGCAGGATCTTCGGCGCGCTGCCGTCTGCAGGGTAGACCACATAGAGCGGCAGGCTACCCTGGCCCAGGTCGTTGAGCGCGTCATCAATATCCGCGTTAAATTTCGTGGAGTCGGCCACCATATAGAGTGTACTGGTCTGCGCCAGCGCGGTTTTCACTGCCTGAGTGGAGAGCGATGTACGCTCATTAACCTGGCAGGTGATGCACCACGAGGCGGTGAAATTGACAAAGATGGCTTTGCCATGCCCGCGATTCTCCGCCACCGTTTGCGGTGACCATTTCACCTCGGCAATGTGCGCTGCGGGCAGCGCGCTACCGCTTTTCACCACCGACGGTAGCGGCACAATGGCGGCAAGCAGCAGCACGGCGGTAGTCGCGAACAACACTTTATGACCGCGTCCGGCAAAGCGGCGTTGTTGCGCCATACCGTACAGCCAGGCGGCAAAACTCACCACCACAGATGCAGCAAGAATCGCCGCCAGCGCTGTGGTGCCCGCCTGCTGCGCCAGCACCCACACCAGCCAGCCGAAAGCGCCGAACATCGGAAACGCCAGCCCGCGTTTGAGCGTATTCATCCATGCGCCGGGGCGCGGCAGCCATTTACCGAGCGACGGAAACAGCGAAATCAGGCTGAACGGCGCGGCAAACCCGAGCGCCAGCGCGAAAAATACCGCCAGCGCAACGGCGGGCGGCTGCACTAACGCATAACCAATCGCGCCCGCCATAAACGGCGCAGCGCAAGGGGTTGCGACAATGATCGCCAGCGCGCCGGTCAGCGCCGCGCGGATAAATGCGCCGCGTTCAACCTCGATCTCTCCGGCGCGTTGCAGGCTGAGGCCAACTTCAAACACGCCGAGCAAATTGAGCGCCGCGCCGAGGATCACCAGCGCCAGAAAGGCGATCACCAGCGGCGACTGGAGCTGAAACCCCCAGCCGACCGCTGTGCCGCCCGCACGTAATGCAAGCAGAACCCCGGCCAGTATCATCATCGTCACCACGGTGCCGAGCAGAAAACCGAAACCTTCCTGACGGGTTTGCGCCGGTCCCCCGACGTGACGGATTAGGCCCAGCGCTTTCAGCGAGATAATCGGAAAGACGCAGGGCATAAAGTTGAGAATAATGCCGCCTGCGAAGGCGGCGAGCATAGCGGTCAACATAGCGATTCTCTGCAAGTTGGAGGGTTACTGCGCATCAGGAATGCGCACTGGCGTACTGTTTCACCGCTTCCATTGTTTTCTGAATATGCGTTTCCGGATTTCTGTCAGTGTAGCTCAGCAGGATCTTGCCATCCGGGGCGATGACAAACGAGGTGCGATCGGAAAGGGTTTTGCCATTCATCTGCATCAGCGTGTCGTAGCGGGCGGCCACTTTGGCTCCCGGATCGGCGGTGACGGTGAATTTATCGCGACACTCCAGCTTCGAGAACTCATCCACTTGATCGGTATTCCCGGCGGTGACGCCAATCACCGTGGCGCCGAGCTTTTTGAAATCGTCAGTGGCTTCGGCAAAGGCATGCGCTTCAATGGTACAGCCTTTACTAAACGCCGCCGGGAAGAAGTAGAGTACCACCGGCCCTTTTTTCAGCGCCTGCTGTAAGGAGAAGGTCAGCGGTTTCCCGGCCAGCGCACCTTGCAGTTGAAAATCCGGTGCCTGTGCTCCGGCGGGCAGGGCGGCCTGGGCATTGGCGATGTTGAGCAGGGCAGCGGCAGTAAGGCTAAGCACGAGTTTTTTTATCGGGGTCATGTTGCGCTCCATAAGGGTGAAGAACGTTAACGCTCATAGACAGTTCGCCGCTACAGAGGGAAAAGTTTCGCCGGGCAGAAAATTTTCTCCGCACTTACTCACTTGTTGTGCTGTAGCCTGGTTTCATTTATTCATTGAGTGTATTTCACGACTGCTAAATATAAGTAAGGAATTTATGATGTGATAATTCCTAATCAATTAACCGGCAAAAAAGAAAAACGCTATGCTGTCAGTAATACCGCTCGTTAAGGTGTTTCGCTCGCGTTGGAATCCTTTTCTTGCACTAAAAGTTATTTTTAAAAAATTCTTCTAATTCATTATGTTAACTATTAGGAATAATTAACATGGCAATTATTCATTGCTTTAATTGAGAATAGTCTTAATGTGTGAAAAATAGGCTATAATTAAAATTGTTTCTTTTCAGAAGCACTGATTCCCTCTGGTTGTGTCGCGTCATTATGGTAAAAGTCAATGATTTTTAATTCCGCCGCCAAAAAAAGTGGTTTGCTTCGTCGATATAACCGTCTGCTTAATAAGTACAGCACTTATCCTAACGAATTATCACTGGCGCAGATTGCTGAAACCCTGGCCTGCACGTCACGTTATGCGCGCTCGCTACTGAATGAGATGCAGGAAGAGGGTTGGCTTGCCTGGAGTTCCCGGCCGGGACGCGGCGCGCTGGGCGTTTTGCAGTGCCGGATGACAACGGCGGCGATGGAAACCTTGATCGCCGGAGAGTATCCGGCGTCGGAGACGAAAAACGCCCCTGCGACGGTTGGAACGCAGGCTTCTGAAGATGGTTACCGTTACGTCATCTCTTTTTATCGCCCGCTGCTGACGCCGGTTCCTTCAGTGCATGTCGACAGGGCAGGACGTCATGTTTTGCAGATGGTGCACGATGGATTAATGCGCCACCTGCCAGAACAGCTCGAGCCGGTTCCCGGTCTGGCGCATACGGTACGCGTCAGTGACGATGGGTTGTGCTGGCGTTTTATGCTGCGGCGCGGGCTGGTGTGGCATAACGGCGAACCGGTTGCACCGGAACAACTGCTGGCTGCACTGCAACGCTATGTCGGCGGGCCGGGTCTGCCGCATGTGGTGTCGGCAACGCTGCGCGGTCATGTATTAACGCTGACGCTGCGCCAGCCGGATATCATGCTGCCCTGGCGGCTGGCTAACCCGGTTTATGCTTTGCCACACCCTGAGAATGGCTCGATCGGGCTGGGGCCGTTTCGCGTCAGTGAGCACACCAATACCCGGCTGGTTCTCGCGCGCGCCGCCAACTGGTACGGCGAAACACCGCAGGCCGCGGAAGTGACGTTCAATACGCCGCTGAACAGCCTGCCTTTGCCGTTCGAAGTGCATCTGGATACTCCCCGCTCGCTGCTGACGCCGGACGCCGTGACCTGCAAGCAGAGCGCCGATGCCTTTTACTATCTTTTCTTTAATATGCTGCGTGCCCGGTTGAGCCCGGAGCAGCAGAAGACGATCCGCGTTCTCACGCGATCGATTAGCGCGGCCTTTATCAAGAATGAGAAGAATGCCGCCCCGCTGCCGGAGTGGATGCGGGAAGAAGAGGAGAGTTACGTCGAAACGACGCTCCCTGCCACCCTTAATCTGATCTATTTTCGTTCGCCGAAAATGACGAAGCTGGTCGGTGCGCTGGAGAAGAGCCTGAGCTATCGCGGGTGTCGGCTCAACGTGACGCCGGTGAACGTCACCCACTGGCTGCTGCAGGATAATATCTGGGAAGAGCAGGATATCTGCTTCGCGTTTATGCGCTTTGGTCACTACCCGGAGTTTTCAATGGAAGAGCGCTTTCGTCACAGCGTGATTTGGCGCTGGTTCTGGGGAACGGAACAGTGGCAGCGCGCAACCAGCACGCTGGATAAGATCAATGCCGGGGCTGCGACAGCGTATCAGCAGCGCATTCAGCGCCTGCTACGTTTTATGATTCACCGTGGTTTGATAGTGCCCCAGTTCCTGCAACGCTACCGGCTGATGGCGCCGACTTCAATTCAGGGGATTCGCTGCTACTCACAGTGCTGGCCGGATTTTACTCGCCTGTGGACCGACGAACCTGACACAGAGGAAGGTGTTGTCGCAGATGTGTCGCGCTAGTGTTATATCTCACTGAATTGCTGTCTTGTGGTTTTTAAATTCGGTTATTTGGCGGGAGATTGCTGCTCAGCGATACTTTCCGCTACTGTTTTGCGGCTGTAATGTGTAATTTTACTTTTATATTGTTTTAAAACAATGAGTTATATGGTTTCTTTTTGCCATAAGTCAGGCTGGACGGCAACACATTCTGCACATAAAATACATGCTACGTGTTCTGTTAATTATTAAATTAACAGATCTTCACGTTCTGATAAGTATATTCTATGACAAACAAATGGGTGCCTTAATGGCATCTTTTGGTGTTTGTTTTTTTATATATGTCCTGTCATTCATTCCCTTCTTTTGAAATTAAATAAATACCACTCAATTTACTTGTATTTATAATGTGGTTTTTATTTTGATTTTATAACTTATTGATATGCAAAAAAATGCCACCTAATGGTGGCGAGTCGAAAGAAGTGGTTTATATCGCATGATAAGAATGGATAATCGCAACTACTACTAAACTAATACGCGGGCGCGGTATCAGAATTTTCGCGACAGGGATATTTTCGCTATTTTTATGCTGCTCGTAAACATTATTTTTAAGCAACTTCTCTCTGCAAACAACGATAAAAGGCACAGAATATCCACTTATTTACCGTGCCTTTTTATTTAATGTTGCTCAATTATGCTGACTCAGAATTTTTAACCGGAAAAAAAGGATCAAAAAAAGCGGTTTTGCGCTTTAATGCGACCCGATGTCGTAAGGTTATCAAACCAGTTGAAACATCTGGAAACACTTTCCCGCTGTTTGTACCATCTATAGAGACAGCGCATCACACCGAGATGCGGTACATCGTGCCTGCATCCTGCTGGCCGCTACCGCCGCTTGCGCCGTACATCGGCGAAGAGGCCACCTGGCTGATCAGCTTCTTCACGTCGCTCACCCGTCTCATGTGCATCTCCAGCAGTTGATAGCTCTGCTGATTCTGCTCATTACACTTTTTCACCACGCGGGTAATGCGCTCCCACAGGGCGGCAGGTTCGCGATGACGCATAAAGGGAGGCGCTATCCGCAACTGCGTCTCTTCCTGACGGCGCTGTTCATCATAAAAGTTGATCGCCGCTAACAGCCGGCTCTTGTTATCCGAGATCACCTGGAGCGAGACCGGATTGATTTGCGCCTGACTTAGCTGGCGGTTCTCTTCGGCGAGCGTGCTGTCCAGTTCGTCCAGCCGCTTCACCATGTTGTGCAAAATAACGGTAAAATTTTCCATCGTTACATCAGACTCTGTATTACGAGAAATTGAAGATGTCGCGCACCAGCGCGCTGGCGATTTTGTCGCTGTCGAGGGTCAGTTCACCGGCATCCATTTTGGCCTTGATCCCGGCAACGCGTGCGGTATCGATATCCCGGCTGGTATCCGATTTGAACTGTTGGGTCAGTTGGCTGAGTTTGACCTGGGTGCTGGATTCTCCGGCGGCGTCTTTACGCGCTTGAGAAGCCTGAGCGTTTTTGTCGCGTATCTCAGATTGAGATTGCATGCTGGTTGCCTGGACAGGCTTCGCCTGCCGGGTGCGTTCTATGTTCATACTGTTCCTGGTTTTAATGCGTTGCGTGGGCCTTTAATACATAAGTCGGCACGCAGGCAATAAAACTGAAATCAATTGTCCATGTTCATACTTACCCTCTCGTCGCCGATCACAACGGCAGTCACAATCTGCCCATTACGCATCTGTACTCGGACGCGATCGTCCAGCCCGCCGTTATTCAGCGCTTTCCCCCGGGCGCGGATCATAAAGCCTTCGCCCGGCGCGACGATATCCACTTCCTGGGTCGCCAGTACCGCCCAGCGATGGCGCAACTGGTTGGCCGCCAGCGGCTGCCCCGGATGCAGCGCTCGTGTAGGCGTGGAGCCGATAATTTTTTCTGCGTCGAACAGCAGACCAGCGGGTAAGTTGGCCAGTTCACCCTCCATCGGGCGAATATCCGGCGGGGTGATGACCTGGCCGGCGGTGAGTGGGCGTGCAACAACCCAGTATTTGCCGGTGGCATTTACCTTTATCTGAATAAAATGCTGCTTATTCCCGCAGCGGGCCGCCACGCTGCGGTTTCCGGTCAGTCGCGCCGGATTCCCGATAAGGCGCAAATCCGGCTCAGGACATAGCTTTGCGAGTCTCGCTTCGGGCGTCAAAATGGCGATATGAAACGTCGGCTGGTTTTGCCCTTCATTATTAGCAGCTAACAGACTGGCGATTCGGCTTTGCAGTTCGCTGGTCGCTGCCTGCGCCGGGGACAGAGATAACCCCCAGCACATTAATAAAGTGCATGAGAGTTTACTTAACGAAATAGGCATAACAAACACGGCCCTGGTGATAATATAAAAAATGTCGGATATAGTTATTTGATTGTAATGGAGTACGTCTTTTATTGCTGAGTAAAATGCTGACACTTTTGCTGGCAATTCCCGCTATTAATGTTGTCGGCTATCTCTACGTTATCTTTTTGTCATCCTCTTTTTTTGAAGTATCCAAATGCGCTTACTTCTGACGGGTTTTTAAAGTTTAGAATTATCTGCTTGTCTCTTAGACTATGCCCATAATCATTTCCCGAACGAGGGCGAGTCGTTTCATGTTTGACAAACTTGATAATGAATTACGTTTCCAGCAGCAGGCATTAAGTTTGATGTCCCGTCGGCAAGATATTCTGGCTTCTAATATTGCGAATGCCGATACGCCAGGATATCAGGCGCGAGATATTGATTTCTCTAAGCAATTGAAAAATGCGATGCGTCAGGAAACACAACATAATGGCCCATTGTCATTATCATTAACGTCCGGGAAACATATTCCTGGCGTCGCGCCGAAAATGGACGATCGGCAACTTCTCTACCGTATTCCTGACCAGCCAAGCGCGGATGGTAATACGGTGGATATGGATCGTGAACGCGTTAATTTTGCTGATAATAATGTGAAATATCAGTCGAGTTTAACCATTCTCGGCACTCAGATTAAAAATATGATGAGTGTCATTAATCAGGGCTAATCATTCTCATGTCGCTGTTTAGTATTTTCAATATCTCTGGCTCAGCCATGTCCGCTCAGTCAAAAAGACTTAACGTAAGTGCCAGTAATATGGCAAATGCCGACAGTATAGCCGGGCCGGATGGTAAACCTTACCGCGCCAAACAGGTTGTATTTAATGTCGATAATGCTGTCGGCCAGAATATTGGCGGCGTAAAAGTTAGCGGTATTACCGAGTCTAATAATCCGGATCGTCTGGTGTATGAACCTGCGAATCCATTAGCGGATGACAAAGGTTACGTACATATGCCGAACGTCGATGTCGTCGGTGAAATGGTGAATACCATTTCGGCTTCCCGCAGTTATCAGGCGAACGTTGAAGTTATGAATTCGGCAAAAACGTTAATGCTGAAAACGCTGACTTTAGGCCAATAAGGATTGTTATGTCTGTTTCACCCGTAATGAATAACCAGACCACGACGACCGCGAAAACTCGCGCGGCGTCTGAGTCGTCGGGCTCTGGCGGTGTCAGCACCAACTCCACCGCCAATGAGTTGCTGGATAACTTTATGACGTTGCTGGTCGCGCAGATGCAGAACCAGGATCCGACATCGCCAATGGACAACAACCAGTTGACCTCGCAGTTGGCGCAGTTCAACACCGCCGCAGGCGTCGAACAGCTTAACAGCACCATGGACAGCATGGGCGTGCTGGTTGCCGGTATGCAGCAGATGAACTCAGCGGACTGGGTTGGGCGCGACATCATGATCAAAGGCGATCCAGTGGTCTCTACTGCCGAGGGCGGCAACCAGAAAATGGGTCTCAACCTTGGCAGCGATGCAGATGAAATCACCGTCACGCTGACCGACTCCGCCGGTAATGCGTACACCACCACCATGCAGGACGTGAAAGCGGGTGTTCATCAGTACACGCTGGACGATTTGGGCGATTTCCAGCCTGCCGATCCGCGCGCGCTGAGCGATACCACCTTCACCGTCTCTTTCTCCGCGACGAACGCCGACGGAAATACGCCTGAAGTTGAAGCGCTGAAGCCTGCAAAAGTTCAGAGCGTTGCGTTCACTGCCAGCGGTGCGGAACTGCAATTGGGTATCGATGGTTCAGCCTCACTGAGCGATGTGTTCCTCATCGAATAATTTTCACCTCTAGTTTTGTGCAATCACTGTACAGGGAATTTATCAAATGGGTTTTTCTCAAGGTCTTAGTGGCCTGAATGCCGCTTCGCAGGCACTCGATGTTGTCGGTAACAACATTGCTAACTCCCAAACCGTAGGGTTTAAATCAGGCGCGATTGCGTTTGCTGACGTTTTTGCCGGATCGCAGATCGGCATGGGCGTTCAGGTTGCCGGTGTAAACCAGAACTTCAGCGATGGCGTACTGGGCGCAGGCAGCAGCCAGCTGGATATGGGTATCCAGGGCAACGGTTTCTTCCGCATGGTCACTGAAGCTGGCAACGTGTTTTACAGCCGTAACGGTCAGTTTGAAACCGATCAGAATGGTTACATTGTTAATAGCCAGGGCATGCGTCTGACGGGCTATATGGCCACGGGCACCCCGCCTGCAATTCAGCAGGGTTCACCGGTTGGGCCGATTCAGATCCCGACCGGCCAGATGCCGGCTCGCGCCTCTGATGCTGGCTCGATCAGCGGTAACCTCGACTCCGGCAACGACGTTGTAACCACCACGCCGTTCGATCCGGAAGATGGCGACAGCTACACCTACTCCACCCAGGTTAACGCTTACGACAGCCTGGGCAACGAGCATGCCATTAACGTCTATTACGTTAAAACCGCCGATAACAAGTGGACGGCTTACTCCGTTGACTCTACCGCTCCGGGCGCGACGCCGGGCCAGGTGGATCTGGAATTTGATACCTCCGGCAAGCTGATAACTAACCCGGCGGATCTGAACGTGCAGGGCGCGGCCTATAAAGGCGGCGATGCGCTGAACTTCGACATCGATCTCTCTGGTCTTACCCAGCAGGCTTCCGAAAACACCATGGACAGCCCAAGCACTACCGGTTACCCGCCGGGAATGATGAACGGCTACAACGTGGGTGATAACGGGCAGATCATTGCAACCTACAGCAACGGTAAGAGCCAGTTGCTGGGCCAGGTGGTGCTCTCCAACTTCACCAACCCGGGCGGTCTCTCTTCTCAGGGCAACAACTGCTGGGCGGAAACGCCGGAGTCGGGCCAGCCGGTAATCGGTATCGCCGATACGGGCAACCTGGGTTCGCTGAACGGCAACATGCTGGAAGCCTCCAACGTGGATCTGAGCCAGGAGATGGTCAATTTGATCGTCTACCAGCGCAACTATCAGTCCAACTCTCAGACCATCAAAACCCAGTCTGACATCCTGCAAACGCTGGTTAACCTGGGCTAAGGGTAACGTCTTATGGATCGCGCGATATATACCGCGATGGGTGCCGCGAATGCGGCGCTTAATCGCCAGGCGGTAACCGCAAACAATCTGGCCAACACCTCAACCAACGGCTTTCGCGCTCAGATAGCGGCTTATCGCGCTATTCCGGTGCACGGCCCGTCGGTTGAAACCCGCACGATGGTGGCGGCGTCCACGCCGTGGAGCGATGACACGATGGGTGCCATCAATCCGACCGGGCGCGATCTGGATGTTGCGCTGCCGCAGAACGGCTGGCTGGCAGTACAACTGCCGGATGGCAGCGAAGGCTATACCAAAGACGGCAACATTGAAGTGGATGCCGAAGGCACGTTGCGGGTTCGCGGTATGCCGTTGATGGGCGATGGCGGCCCGGTAACCGTGCCGCCGCAAGCCAAATTGACCATTGCGCCGGACGGCACAATCACCGCGCTTGGTGCGGGCGATGAACCGACAGCGGTGGCGCAGGTTGGGCGGCTGAAGATGGTGAATGCCTCTCCGGCGCTGCTGAAAAACGGCGATGACGGTCTGTTTCACGTTGCCGATCCGACGACCCCGGCGACGCTTCCCGCCGACGCGAATCTCAAATTGATGCCCGGCATGCTGGAAGGCAGCAACGCCAGCCCGATGAAATCAATGGTGGAGATGATCGCAACGGCCCGTGGTTTTGACATGAACATGAAAGTCATTACCACCGTGGATGACAACGAAAAAAGCGCCAACCAGTTACTGAGCGCCGGTTAATCCTGGCGAGGAGAAAGAGAATGATCCGTTCCCTGTGGATTGCAAAAACGGGCCTTGAAGCTCAGCAAACCAATATGGATGTAATTTCCAACAACCTGGCGAACGTCAGCACCAATGGCTTTAAACGCCAGCGCGCTGTGTTTGAAGATTTGATTTACCAGACATTGCGCCAGCCGGGAGCGCAGTCTTCCGAACAGACCACTATTCCTTCTGGCTTGCAGTTAGGGACCGGGGTTCGTCCGGTGGCGACCGAGCGTATTCACAGCCAGGGTAGCCTGACGCAAACCAATAACACCAAAGACGTGGCGATTGAAGGCGGCGGTTTCTTCCAGGTGCTGCTGCCGGACGGTACCACGGCCTACACCCGCGATGGCTCGTTCCAGTTCGATCAGAATGGGCAACTGGTGACCTCCAGCGGCTATCAGGTGCAGCCTGCCATCACCATTCCGCAGGAAGCGCAAAGCCTGACTATCGGCAGCGATGGCACGGTCAGCGTCACGGTCGCCGGGCAGACTGCGCCGCAGCAGGTTGGGCAACTGACGCTGTCGTCATTTATCAATGATTCCGGCCTGGAAAGCATTGGCGAAAACTTATACCGCGAGACGCAATCTTCCGGCGCACCGAATGAATCAACCCCCGGTCTGAACGGTGCTGGCACCCTGAAACAGGGCTACGTGGAAACCTCCAACGTTAACGTAGCGGAAGAGCTGGTCAACATGATCCAGACCCAGCGCGCTTATGAAATCAACAGTAAAGCGGTTTCCACCTCTGACCAGATGCTGCAACGCCTGACTCAACTTTGATCTTTAGCCGCGGGTTCACTCGCGGCTGCTTTTCCTTTAGTGACTGAGATGACCTATCACCTTTGCTCTCTGCCTGTGCTCCGTCGTCTGGCAACGACCCTTATTCTGCCGTTTGTGATCGCTGGCTGCGCGTATATCCCGCAAAAGCCGCTGGTGGATGGCGCAACCAGCGCGGCGCCCGCACCCGTTGCGGCGGCCGCGGTCAATGGATCGATTTTCCAGTCGGGGCAGGCGATGAACTATGGGTATCAACCGCTGTTTGAAGACCGCCGTCCACGGAACATCGGCGACACGCTGACCATCGTGCTGCAAGAAAATGTCAGTGCCAGCAAGAGCTCTTCCGCCAATGCCTCGCGTGATGGCTCGACGGATGTGGGCATTACGGCTGTTCCTGGTTTTATGTCCGGGCTGGTTGGCCGCGGGAAGGCGGACGCCTCGTTCAGCGGCAGCAACGATTTTGCCGGTAAAGGCGGCGCGGCGGCAAAAAATACCTTCAGCGGCACCATCACCGTCACGGTGAAACAGGTGCTGGAAAACGGCAACCTGGCTGTGGTGGGCGAAAAACAGATCGCCATCAACCAGGGGACTGAATTTATACGTTTTTCCGGCATCGTGAACCCACGCACCATCAGCGGCAGCAATACGGTTGTTTCCACCCAGGTGGCGGATGCGCGCATTGAATATGTGGGCAATGGCTACATCAACGAAGCACAACAAATGGGCTGGTTGCAGCGGCTGTTCCTTAACCTTTCTCCGATGTAATTGATGATGAAAACTGCTTTTTTAACCTGCTTTATGGCGCTGCTTTGCCTGCTGTTACCGGCAACAGCCAGCGCAGAACGTATCCGCGATCTGACGACGGTAGAAGGCGTTCGCAGTAACTCTCTGATGGGCTACGGCCTGGTGGTAGGGCTGGACGGTACCGGTGACCAGACGATGCAAACGCCTTTCACCACGCAAAGCCTGAACAACATGCTGTCGCAACTGGGCATTACGGTGCCCGCAGGCGTCAACATGCAGTTGAAAAACGTGGCGGCGGTGATGGTGACTGCCGAGTTACCGCCTTTTGCCCAGCCAGGCGCGAAAATTGACGTGGTGGTTTCCTCGATGGGTAACTCGAAAAGCCTGCGCGGCGGCACGCTGCTGATGACGCCGCTGAAAGGGGCCGACAGCCAGATTTATGCGCTGGCGCAGGGGAACCTGCTGGTTTCCGGTGCGGGTGCGCAGGCAGGCGGTAGCCGGGTGCAGGTCAACCAGCTTAACGGCGCCCGCATCAGCGGCGGTGCGACGGTAGAGCGTAGCGTCCCGTCAGGTTTTGCCGGGCAGAATACGTTGATGCTGCAACTGAATAATGAAGATTTTACCGTCGCGCAGCAGATCAGCGACGCCATCAACCGACGCTACCCTGGCAGCGCCAGCGCGCAGGATTCCCGTACTGTGAGCCTGCGTGCGCCGACCGACAGCGCATCACGCGTGCGTTTTCTTGCCGAAGTGCAGGACATTCCGCTGCGTGTTGATGCGGGCGATGCGCGGATCATTATCAACTCTCGTACCGGTTCGGTGGTGATCAACGGTCGCGTGGCGCTGGATTCCTGTGCCGTTGCGCAGGGCGATCTGGCGGTCGAAGTGAACCGAACCAACCAGGTCAACCAGCCGAACACGCCGCTGGCGGGCGGACAAACCGTGGTGACGCCGAATACGCAGTTGTCGGTGCGCGAGCAAAATGGCTCCCTGCAACGGGTGAACACCAGCACCGATCTGAACAGTGTGGTCAGAGCGCTGAACAGCCTGGGCGCGACGCCGAACGACTTGATGGCGATTCTGCAATCGATGAAAGCCGCAGGCTGCTTGCGGGCGCGTCTGGAGATCAACTAATGAATAGCGCCAGCGTCTCGCAGGGGGCGGCATTTGATGCGCGTTCGCTTGATAAGCTGAAACTGGCAGTCAGGGATGACTCGCCAGACGGGCTTAAAGCGGCGGCGAAACAGATGGAAGGTCTGTTTGTGCAGATGATGCTGAAAAGCATGCGCCAGGCCTCGTTCAAAGATGGCCTGTTCAACACCCAGCAGTCTGAGATGTTCACCTCGATGTACGATCAACAGGTTGCGCAGAACATCGCTGATAAAGGGCGAATGGGCTTTGCGGACCTGATGATCCAGCAGATGACCGGTAAAGCCGCGAGTGCGGGCAACGTGACGACAACGCAGGAAGTGCCGCTGAGTATCAGCCCGGCGCAAATGCTTGTCGCGCCGCTGCATTCCGCAGCACCAGCGGTGAACGCCGACGTGGAAAATACGCCAGAACCAGAACCAGAGGCACAGCCTAAAACGGCGGCCATTTCCGGGGAAGGGTTTATTTCACGCCTGATGGCACCAGCGATGAAAGTGGCGCGTATGAGCGGGATCCCGCATCAGTTGATTATTGCGCAGGCCGCGCTGGAATCGGGCTGGGGACGCCGGGAAATTATGACCAATGACGGCAAACCCAGCCATAACCTGTTTGGTGTCAAAGCGACAAGTCACTGGGAGGGGGAAACCACGGAAATTACCACCACAGAATATGAGAATGGCGTCGCGCAAAAAGTAAAAGCGAAATTTAAAGTTTATGATTCTTATGCTGACGCGCTGGCTGATTATACATCGTTAATAAGTAGTAATCCTCGTTATAGAAATGTTGTTAATTCAGATTCACCGGAAATAGCCGCAAAAGCACTGCAATCCGCAGGTTATGCGACCGATCCGGCGTATGCGAAAAAACTCATTAATATAGTTCAGCAGGTCAGACAGCATGTGAATCAGGCGGTGGATGCGTGGTCGTCAGATTTTTCTTCATTATTTTAAGCTCCGGGCTTTAGTGAATTATTACCGGGCCGATTAAATATATAGAGCGTATTTTTACCGGAGATAATGGATCTCCTCTTCCGATCATGGTCGATAATTTATGAATTTATTCAATCTTGCCCAAAGTGGGCTGAGTGCTGCTCAAAACGCATTGAATGTCGTCGGTAATAACCTGACCAATGCGACGACATCAGGCTATAGCCGACAGAATATTATTCTGGGAGAAGCGGGTGGTAAATCCACAAATTACGGCTTCTTCGGCTACGGCGTAAAAACAGGCGACGTGCAGCGTGCCTATGATGGTTTTATTAGCAATCAGGTACGCGGCGCAGCCACTCAATATATGTCATTAACGGGTCGTTACGAGCAAGTTAGCCAAATTGATAATATGTTGGGCGACAGTACCAATAATATTTCAACCAGCATGGATGGACTGTTTGAAGCCATGGAAGCCGTGAGTAAAGATCCGGTTGATCCTGCGGCTCGGCAGGGCGTACTGGCGCAATTTAATGCCATTGCTAACCAATATCGTTCAAACAGCTCAACATTAAATGGTCTTGAGAAAAGTACGAATACACAAATTGATCAGACCGTGACGGATATTAATGCCTGTACCAAACAACTTGCCGAACTGAATCAGCAGATTGAGAAGATTCACGGGCAGACCGGTGGTATGCCATCCGATTTACTCGATCAGCGCGACCAGCTATTAAATCAGCTGAGTCAGAATATCGGCATTAAGGTCAGCGAGAATAAAGAGACCGGCACGGTTGATGTCTCGATGGGTAATGGTATGGCGCTGGTCAGCGGCGGTAAGTCGTACCAGTTGCAGGCCAGCACTTCCGCAGAAAACCCGGCGCAGACGGTGGTTTCCTATGTCGATGCCTCCGGCAATGCGCTGGCGCTGGATGAAAATGCGACCTCCGGCAAGCTGGGCGGGCTGTTTAAATTCCGTAATGAAGATCTGGTTTCCGCGCGCGATCAACTGAACCAGCTGGCGCTGCAAATGGCAAACAAGTTCAACGAAGTGAACGGTAACGGTTACGATCTGAACGGCAACGCTGGCGGCGATATTTTCTCCATTGGTAACCCGCAGGCGGTTGGCAATACCGACAATGCGGGCAGCGGCTCGCTGGATGTCTCTTTTACCGATATCACGGCAGTGAAATCACAAGATTATCAGCTGGTCTATAACGGGCCGGGCAGCACCGACTGGACGGTAACCACCCGCGACGGGCGCGCCATCACGCCGACCATCGGCGGCAATGGCGAACTGGAATTCGAGGGCATTTCCATTATGCCTGGCGGTACGCCGCAACCGGGCGACAGCTTTACGCTTAACCCGACCGATGGCGCAGCCGATCGCATCGCCGTTGCCATTACCGATGGCGATGAAATTGCGGCCTCTTCTTCTGCGGATCCGACAGAGGAGAGCAACAACGAAAACATCCTCGCGTTAATCGGCATTAAAGATGAGGAAGTGGTAGGCAAGATGACGCTGTCAGGTGCGTATGCCAGCCTGGTCAGTTCCGTCGGTTCATCGGTGAGCGCGCTGAAGGGCGACATTACCACCTCCGCCAAAGTCTACGACCAGTGGTCGCTGCAGCAGCAGTCGGTCTCCGGCGTCGATATGAATGAAGAGTACGTCAATATGCAGATGTTCTCTCAGTACTACCAGGCGAATGCGCAGGTATTACAAACGGCGACCACCATTTTCGACACCATTTTAAGTATCCGTTAAGCCTGCGGCCAGCCAGGCTGGCCCACGCTATCCACTCTACAGGGATAAATGATGCGTCTTAGCACACAGTTTATGTTTCAGAGCCGGATTGACAGCCTGTCGAAGGCGATGACCGGTTATAACGATCTCTCCAGCCGCTTGTCTGCCGGACAAACGCTGCTGACGCCGTCTGACGATCCGACCGGCGCTTCACAGGCGGTAACGCTGCAAAGCGCGCTGTCGAGAATGAGCCAGTTCGATATGGCGCGCACTTACGCGCAGGACGCGCTGGGCCAGGAAGATAACACTCTCGGTTCGATTGCCAATCTGCTGTCTGAAGATCTGAGTGAAAAAATCGTCGCCGCGGGTAATGGCGCCTATTCTGATGAAGATCGTCAGGCGCTGGCGACGGAATTGCAGGGGATCCGCGACAACTTACTGGATCTGGCGAACACCAAAAACAGCGATGGCCGCTATATCTTCGGCGGCTACAAAACCGGTTCTGCGCCTTTCCAGGATGATGGCACTTACGTTGGCGGTGATACGGCGATGACGCAAGTGGTTTCTGACAGCACCGAAATGCAGGTCGGTCACACTGGCAGCGATGTCTTTATGAGCGGTACGGCGGATGATCTGTTTGCCTCGCTGGATGCGGCTATCTCAGCATTACAACAACCGGTGACCAACGATGCCGATCGTCAGGCGTTGCAGGATACGCTGGACAGCACCAACCGCAGCATCAAGAGCAACATCGATAACCTCGGTAAAGTGCGCGCCGTCGTCGGCACCAACTTACAGCAACTGGAAACGCTCGGTTTCAGCGCGGATGCGCTGGGGATTGATACCCAAAGTCATCTGCAAGAGACGCTAGGTTCCGACTGGGATTCGATGATCACGCTGCTGTCACAGTCAAAAATGTCTGAGTTCGCGCTGAATTCATCGATGACGGTTTTTCAGTCGATGCAACAACTGAATATCTTCAACATCGTTGGTTAACCTTCGCGGTATTTTTTTTATTGTTTATCGGCAGGAGCGAAATTAAAACCACACGGAAAAAATATCGTTAAAAGATATTTTGTGGCGCTCCTTTACTTCAAAGGTCTCTCTATGTTTAAAGAGTTAAAAATTTCAACCGGGATCAGTATTGTTCTCGGTGTTATTGTTGTCTGTATTATTTTTGTTTCATCTTATGGAATGAGTAATGCGCTGACTGCGGCAGATAATTTCGATGCCACTGTCGTAGCGAATAAAAAAATTGATACGCTTAATGATGCATTAATCAGCGTAAACAGTAGCGTTTCCCGCGTGAATGCCATGATGCTGGCCGTCATGCTGCAGCAGGAAATAAAACAAGAAGATATTGCGGAGATCAGTGCCACGCTGGCTGACGCACAAAAAAAGGTGAATACCTTCGCCACCTCGCCTTTCGATGATGAAACCGAGAAAAAAATCGGCCATGACATTCAGCAGAGTTTTGAAGCGGTAATTTCTACCACATTGAATAAAAAGGAATTTATCACCAATCCAGGCAACTATCACGGTAACCTGCTGGCAGAATCCAAACAGCGTATTGCCTTGCAGGATCGCGTTTCTCAATACGTAGAGTACGCAAATCGCCTGCTCAAACAGTATGGTGAGACTTCGCACGGGCACATTCAGAAAATGATTATATTCACTGTCGTGGCGCTGGTTGTGGCCCTGCTGTGCGCCTTCCTTTCCCGTCAGTGGCTTAAGCGAACGCTGTTCCGACGTCTGGAGCAGGTGAAACAGTCTTTCCAGTTGATTGCTACCGGCAACCTGAGCGAAGCGATTGATATTGGTGCAAAAAACGAAATTGGCGAGATGCTGATTGAAGTCGAAAAGATGCGTCTGTCGCTGACCGATACGGTCTATGGCATTCGTAACGGCGTGAAGCATATTTATGGTAATGCGCAAGAAATCGCCAACAGCAACAACGATCTCTCTTCACGTACCGAAGAGCAGGCTTCCGCGCTGCAACAAACCGCAGCCAGCATGGAAGAGCTGAAAATCACCGTGCGTCAGAACGCCGACAACGCCCACAGCGCGAAACAACTGGCGGAAAGCGCCAGCAGCAGCGCGCAAAGTGGTGGTGAAGTGATGGGCAATCTTGAGCGCATCATGGAAGAAATTACGGTTAACTCCCGTCAAATTGCCGACATCAACAGCGTTATTGACAGCATTGCTAACCAGACCAACATCCTGGCGCTTAACGCGGCAGTGGAAGCGGCCCGCGCCGGGGAGCAGGGGCGTGGCTTTGCCGTGGTCGCAGGCGAAGTGCGTAACCTGGCAAAACGCAGCGCCGATGCTGCTAAAGAGATCCGTCAGCTGATCAACACCTGCGTGGCGAATATGAATACCGGCTCGCAGGAAGTGCAACTGGCCGGTACATCGATGCAGGAGATAGTTAAGTCTGTTATCCAGGTGACTGATATTATGGCGGAAATCGCTTCTGCTTCTGAAGAGCAAAGCACCGGCATCAACCAGATTGCCCAGGCGGTCAACGAAATGGACCTCGTCACGCAGCAGAACGCCACGATGGTTGAGCAGGCGGCAGGTACGGCCACGAATGTCGAACAGCACGCCCGTAATCTCGATCAGATTGTCGCGGAGTTTACGGTGAATGAGCACCATGTTTCGGCCGTAGCCCGTGAGCGAAATAAGGTTGAAGTTCCCCGCGTGGTTAATTCTCCGGTTATTCGGGAATTCTCACCTGCGCCAAAAACAGAAGGTGAATGGGAAACCTTTTAATTTCTGTCGTGCCGCCATGACGTAAATAAGGAGTATGTTTCACTTTCCGTTCGCTTATCGGGCTATTTGATTTGGCGATTATTAATAATAATTTAAATATATTAATAGCACTTCGGGAATGGTTATAGTGAATGGGATTTATCGCTCTGACGGCACAATTCAGAAAGAACAACTATGGCCTAAATATGGTTATTTAGTCCGCTACGAAGCACTGAAATTACAATCCAAATTATCATCAAGCGTTGATATTGACGATTTAATTCAGGCAGGCGCCATTGCGCTTCTGGATGCAGTAGAACAGTTTGACCCGACTAAAGGGGTCAAGATGAGCGTTTATATTGCACAACGCCTTCGCTGGGCATTTATGGATGAATTACGCGAACATGACTGGGTTCCTCGCCGCGTTCGCCGTAAATCCCGCGAAGTCTCTGCCGCGATTATGCGGGTGGAACAGAGCACCGGCGGTGTTGCTTCGGAAGCGGATGTTGCAGCGGAAATGGGAATGTCGCTGCAGGAGTATCAGCAGACGCTGGCAGATACGAATACCAGCATGCTCTGCTCGCTGGATGAGCTCCAGGAGCTGCTGGCAGATGGTCTTGAACTGGAAGAGATGGAACAGGATCACTTAGACCCGTTGCATGATGCGCTGTTAGGCGATCTGACAAAGCAAGTCAGCAATGAGATCAAAGCGTTGCCGGAAAGAGAGCAGATGCTGCTGAATCTTTATTATCAACAAGATTTGAATATGAAAGAGGTTGGCGTGCTGCTGGGCATTACGGAAACACGCGTGAGCCAGCTGCATAGCCAAACAATTAAACGATTACGGGCCCGCCTGGAAGATCGCGGGTGGGAATAATAAAGGTACGTTTACCATGAATGTGACAGCGTTTGACGAGCCACTGCAATGTATCCGGGATATGAATCTTTCTTACCTGCTGCTGGCGCAGCGGTTAATTATGGAAGACAAATTATCCGCTACATTTCGCCTTGGGTTAAATGAATCAACAATTGATATGTTGAAAGATTTATCGCTTTCACAGCTTATTAAACTTTCATCAACAGGCCAGCTAATATGCCGTTTGCGCATTGACAGCGATATGGTTATCGACTGTCTGACGAAAGATTCGCGTATTGATGCTTTACAAAACATTCATACTGGAATCATTTTGTCTACAGAATTACTTAATTCTCTTGCCGAGGAAGAACGTCCGGCGGCCTGACAGGGAAATATCTATGTGTGAGAAAAGCATCATCTCTGAAATCAAGGATGCGCAAATCGCCGTGGAATTGATCTCCTTTGGTGCACGGATGCAAGTCCTCGAGAGCGAAACAAGTTTAAGTCGCCGCAAGCTTTTAAAACTCTATAAAGAAATTAAGGGATGTTCACCACCGAAGGGGATGTTACCGTTTTCCGCGGACTGGTATATGTCCTGGGAACAGAATATTCACTCATCGATTTTCTATAATATTTATCGTTATCTGGAAAAAACCGAAGGTGGCCGTCCTGTTGAAACAATGCTGAAAAGTTATCGTCTGTACCTTGAGAATAGTCTTGACGGCAAAGATAAAAAACCTGTGCTCGGTATTACTCGCGCATGGACGTTATTACGATTTGTTGATTGCGGCATGATCAGGCATACGGAATGTTGCTCTTGTGGTGGTTCGTTTATTACTACACAGGAGAGCCCTGACGCTATATACACTTGCAGTTTGTGTTTTCCGCCTTCGCGAGCAATTAAACGTGTCAATCCGGAAGTTTTTTTAATGGATCGGTACCGGTAAATATTGGCTCATTGCTATGTACATCACCACCCCGTGAATAACGGCATCGATGCGTGCCTGGTTACGCGCTTATATGCATGGAATAAAGATGATAAACGGACGTTTAGATTATTAAGGAGTTAACGTGTTAGTCATTATTGGCTATGTCGTGGTATTTGCAGCCGTATTTGGTGGCTTTGCTATCAGTGGCGGTAATCTCGGCGCACTCTTTCAGCCGACTGAATTATTAATCATCGGTGGCGCCGGCCTGGGCGCTTTTCTGGTGGGGAATAATGGCAAAGCGATCCGCGCGACCATGAAATCTTTTCCTCGTTTATTTCGGGGTTCGTATTACACCAAAGCGTTATACATGGATTTAATGGCGCTGATGTATCTGCTGTTGTCAAAAAGCCGTCAAAGTGGGGTTGTTGCGCTGGAGAACGACATCGAAGATCCGCAAAACAGCGCCATCTTTTCCGCCTATCCGCGCCTGCTGGCGGATTCCGAAATCATGAATTTCCTTGTCGATTACCTGCGTCTGATAATCAGCGGCAATATGAATGCCTTTGAAATGGAAGCGCTAATGGATGAGGAGATCGAGACCTGCGAGCACGAACACGACGTTCCGGCGAACAGTATCAATGCCGTGGGTGATGCGCTGCCTGCATTTGGTATCGTTGCGGCGGTGATGGGCGTGGTCAATGCGCTGGCGGCGGCGGATCGCCCGGCGGCGGAGCTGGGTGAACTGATTGCCCATGCGATGGTAGGTACTTTCCTCGGCATCCTGATTGCTTACGGCATGGTTCTGCCGCTGGCAACGTTGCTGCGTCAGCGTAGCGCCGAACATTTGAAAATGCTGGAGTGCATTAAAACCACGCTGCTGTGCAGTATTCATGGTTATGCGCCGCAGATTGCCGTTGAATTTGGCCGTAAAACGCTCTATTCGACTGAGCGCCCGAGTTTTGCTGAACTTGATGAGCACGTGCGCGAAGTCCGCTCCTCTTCATCGTCCGTACCGACGGGAGAGGCAACGTGAAGAAAAAGTCAGCCGCAACCATTGTTGTCCGCAAATTCAACCGAAAAAAACATGAGTCGCACGGCGGCTCATGGAAAATCGCCTACGCGGACTTTATGACCGCGATGATGGCTTTTTTCCTGGTGATGTGGCTGCTCTCATCCTCTTCTCCGGAGCAGCGTATGCAGATCGCTGAATATTTCAAAGTCCCGCTGAAAAACGCGCTGGCGAAGGGCGATAAAGCCAGCCTGAGCGACAGTGTGATCCCCGGCGGCGGGGACGATCCCCTGAAAAATGACGGGGAAGTCTTCAAAAAGACGTTGAATAAAATTGATGAGAAAAAGCGGGAAGCGAATCTGAAGCGCGCCAGAAACAAGCTGCAAAGCCTGATTCAAACCGATCCACGTCTGAACAATTTCACCTCTAATTTACGGCTTTCGCTGACCGATGATGGTCTGCTTATTCAGATCACCGACAGCGCCGATCGCCCGATGTTTAAAGTCGGCAGCCCGGTTCCGGAGAGCTATATGGTGAATATCCTCCAGGCTCTGGTTCCGGTACTGAATGAATTGCCTAACCGCATCATTATGACCGGCCATACCGATGCGCTGCCGTATGCCAATGGCGAAGCAGGTTACAGCAACTGGGAACTCTCCTCCGATCGCGCCAACGCATCGCGTCGCATTCTGGTTAGCGCCGGGCTTGGCAGCAATAAATTTATCCGGGTGATTGGTACCGCCGACACGATGGTGCAGTCGGGAACGATCGCCGACGACCCGATTAACCGGCGTATCAGTATCCTGGTGCTCAGCCAGGAGCGCGCCAAACAAATCCTGCAGGAAGATGTGCTGCTACGTGACCCTGTCTCTCTGTCGGATGAGAGTAAAAAAGCGGAGCAGGGTGCAGCAGCACCTGCAACGGAATCAACAGTCAAAACGGCCATGGAGAATAACTAAGTGGATATCAGCGACTTTTATCAGGCTTTTTTTGATGAGGCTGACGAGTTGTTGGCCGACATGGAAAAGCACCTGCTTGACCTCGATCTGCTGTCGCCAGACAGAGAAGTATTGAATGCCATTTTTCGCGCCGCCCACTCGATAAAAGGGGGAGCCGGTACGTTTGGTTTTTCTGCGCTGCAGCAGACGATGCATATTCTGGAAAATCTCCTCGATGATGTTCGTAGCGACAAGCTGCGGATTACAGAAGAGATTCGAAGTTTGTTTTTGGAAGGTAAGGACATCATGCAGGATCAACTGGACGCCTACAAATCCTCCTCTGAACCGGATCAGGAGGCTTATCAGTATATTTGCGAAGCGCTACGGCAAATTGCTAACGACCACGCAGCACAGACGCCTGTTGCGGCGGTTGTCCCGGCGGCTATCGTCGCGCCAGTGACGGCCTCGGCCATCGCGGTGCCGGCGGAAGCCGAAGAGGGCGAACCGCGTCTGCTCATCGTGCTGCAAAAAGTGAAAGATGAGGATCAGGCTCCGCTGCTGGAAGAGCTGGCGAATCTGGGGAGCATCAGCGATGTGCAGCGTGAAAACGGCGCTCTGCAACTGGTATTGCAAACCACCACCAGCGCCGATGATATCCAGGCGGTACTGTGCTTTATTCTGGAACCGGAGCAGATAACCATCTCTCCGGCACCAGCTAAAGCTGCTACTCCGCTGGCCGTTGAGGAGGCTGCTGTGCCGGAAGTGGCAGAAAGCAGCGCGGTTGCGCAGCCTGTTGCTGGCGCATCAGCACAGCCGCGTCCTTCGCGACCGGAATCTTCTCGTAGTCGCCCGCAGGCGGCGGAAGCGAGCAGCATTCGCGTAGCGGTGGAAAAAGTGGATCAGATCATCAACCAGGTTGGCGAACTGATCATCACGCAGGCGATGCTGTCGCAGCTTTCCGGCACCCTTGATTCATCAAGCCACGATACCCTGCTCAATACCATTGTTCAGCTTGAGCGTAATGCCCGCGACCTTCAGGAATCGGTGATGTCTATCCGCATGATGCCAATGGATTACGTCTTTAGCCGCTTCCCGCGTCTGGTTCACGATCTGGCGGCGAAACTGAATAAAGAGGTGGAGCTGACGCTGGTGGGTGGTTCCGCTGAGCTGGACAAACGCCTGATCGAACAGATCGTCGATCCGTTGACGCATCTGGTGCGTAACAGCCTCGATCACGGAATTGAACCGGTTGATGTACGTCGCGCCAACGGCAAGCCGGATAAGGGCAACCTGGTGCTCTCTGCGGAACATCATGGCGGCAACATCATTATTGAAGTGAGTGATGACGGCGCCGGGCTGAACCGCGAAAAAATTCTCGCGCGGGCGCAGGCTCAGGGCATGTTGATCAGCGAAAACATCAGCGATGAAGATGTGTGGATGCTGATTTTCGCCGCCGGGTTCTCCACCGCAGAAAAAGTGACGGATATCTCCGGTCGCGGCGTGGGTATGGACGTTGTGCGCCGTAATATCCAGGAGATGGGCGGCCATATCACCCTCCATTCTGAGCAGGGTAAAGGTTCGACTATCAGGATTATTTTGCCGCTGACGCTGGCAATCCTTGATGGCATGTCGGTTCGCATCGGTTCTGAGATCTATGTGTTGCCGCTCGGCAGCATGATGGAATCGTTAATGCTTTCTGAAACGAAAATGCACCGTATGACCGGTGGTGAACGGATGTTGCAGGTGCGCGATGAGTATTTGCAGCTTGTCGAACTGGGACAACTCTTTGGCATTCACGAAGCGGATTACGACATCAGCGAGGGGATTGCCGTGATTGTACAGAGCGCGGGCAATCGCTATGCCCTGCTGGTGGATCAACTGATCGGTCAGCATCAGGTGGTAGTGAAAAACCTTGAGCAAAACTACCGCAAAATACCGGGCATTTCTGCCGCCACCATTCTGGGGGACGGCAGCGTGGCGTTAATACTGGATGTCGCCGTGTTAACGACATTAGCCAAAAAAAGAGATGCGTTGACAATGGTGCCTGAATCACAGGTTGAAAGGTTATTAAATGAACTTAACTGATACAGAAAAGCAATTGAAGGATGACGCGGGGCATGAATTCCTCGCCTTCCGTCTGGGTAATGAAGAGTACGGCATTGAGATCCTGAAAGTGCAGGAGATCCGTGGCTACGATCGCGTGACGCGTATTGCCAATACGCCGGACTTTATCGCTGGCGTCACCAATCTGCGCGGCGTGATTGTGCCAATTGTCGATCTGCGGGTGAAATTCGCTCTTGAGTCGGCCAATTTTGATGACAACACCATTGTGATTGTCCTCAGCCTGAACAGCAGCCGCGTGGTGGGCATTGTCGTTGATGGCGTTTCCGATGTGCTGTCGCTGGACGCCGCGCAGATTAAACCTGCGCCGGAATATACCGTCGCGCTCTCCACGCAATATTTGCTGGGCCTCGGTTCGATGGGTGAGCGGATGTTGATTCTTGTGGATATCGAAAAACTGTTAAACAGTGATGAGATGGAACTGATCGATAAAGTCGCCGATAACGGCTTCAATTAATTCTTTCTGCGTTTTTATTTCACAAGCCTTTCCGGTTAACGGAGAGGCTTTTTTTATTGTTGCTTATTGATAAAAGAATGGGTGTGAGTTCGGAAAGAACACAGTAAAAAACGCCGCCTGTGTAATACGCGTAACGCTAACGCCGCGTCCTCGCCGATCATTCGTCATAACCATGCTTTGAGCATGTATTTCCATTCCCCTGAAAAAATTTACCCAATACGTCGATAAGAAACGTCTGCATGCCTGAATTCCATGCGGAAATGCTTTTTTGTGATATCGGCATTCATGCGCCGGGCAGCGAACAGGGTAATCTCAACGGCACTGATGAGAAAAACAAACCATTTGCCCCAGGTGTTCAGGCTAAGGTCTGGTAGTAATGCCCGGTCGATAAATCTGCATAAATGTGAAAAACGAGGGAGTGATATGAAAAGAAACATCGCTTGTCTGACGCTGGCCATTACCGCTCTGTTGGGCAGCGCGGCTGTTCCGGCTTTTGCTGCGCCCTTTCCGGTGACGCCTGACTTATCGGTACCGGTCAGCCAGTATGTGACGCAGGTTAACGCGGATAAAAGCATAACCTTTCGCCTTTTCGCGCCGGGCGCAAAACGGGTCTCGGTGATCACGGGTTCCACCCCGGACAGCTATGTTTCGCATGATATGAGTAAAGACGCCAGCGGCGTCTGGTCCTGGAAGAGCGGGGTGCTGGCACCGAACCTCTATGAGTACTATTTTGATGTCGATGGGTTCCGCTCGGTGGATACGGGAAGCCGTTTTCAGAAGCCGCAGCGCCAGGTGAATACCAGTTTGATTCTGGTGCCGGGCAGTATTCTCGACGATCGCGCTGTTCCTCATGGCGATCTGTTGACGGTGACTTATCACTCGAAAGAGCTGGGCTCCGAGCGGCGGGTCTATATCTGGACGCCGCCAGGTTATAACGGAAAAGGCGAACCGCTACCGGTGCTCTATTTCTACCACGGTTTTGGCGATACCGGCCTTTCCGCTATCGATCAGGGACGTCTGCCGCAGATCATGGATAACCTGCTGGCCGAAGGGAAAATCAAACCGATGCTGGTCGTGGTTCCGGATACCGAAACTGACATTGTGCAGGCGATCCCGGAGAATTTTCCGCCGAAAGATCGCCGCAAAACATTTTACCCTCTCAATGCCAAAGCGGCAGACCGCGAACTGATGCACGATATTATTCCACTGGTCGACGCGCGGTTTAATGTACGCAAAGACGCAAGCGGACGCGCGCTGGCAGGATTGTCGCAAGGGGGATATCAGGCGCTGGTTTCCGGGATGAACCATCTTGAAAGCTTCGGCTGGCTGGCAACCTTTAGCGGTGTCACCACCACAACGGTCCCTGACGCAGGCGTTAGCGCGCAGTTCAGTAAACCGGCGTTAATTAATAAGCAACTGCATAATTTCACCGTTGTTGTCGGAGAAAAGGATTCCGTCACCGGAAAAGACATCGCCGGGCTGAAGAGCGAGCTGGAGAAACAGGGCATTAAGTTTGATTACAAAGTGTACCCCGGTCTGAACCATGAAATGGATGTCTGGCGTCCGGCGTATGCGGAGTTTGTCCAGAAACTGTTTAAGTAATGTAGTGCGCCCCTTCTGAACCAGGGGCGTTCCCACATCAGGTAAATCAATCATCCTTCTCTGGAGGCAAATTTGCCCATTGAAACGCACCGTCTGTATCTTCGTCCCGTCATCGCCTCCGATGTCGACGATCTGTTCAACATCTACGGCGATCCGGCGACGAACAGATTTAATCCGGCAGGGCCCTATCCGGATGTTCACTATGCAGAAACGGTTCTCGAACGCTGGATAGCGCACCGGGAGATAAACGGATTTGGACACTGGGCAATATCGCTTCTTGGCGATCCTGCACAGATCATCGGCTTTGGCGGGTTGAGTATCCGCAGCTATGCCGATACCACTATTAATAATTTAGGGTATCGTTTTGCCACCGCCGCATGGGGGAAAGGCCTGGCGACTGAGTTTTCTCAATGCGCCGTCAAATATGGATTTGATGCGATTAAACTGGCTGAGATTTCTGCCGTTGTGAGAGGAAACCATCTGGCATCGCAAAAAGTTCTCGAGAAAACAGGGCTGAAATATATCAGAGAAATTCATGATGTTGAAAATGCGCCACCGAGCCTGCTTTACTCTCTTACCTTGAAGGAGTGGATGAGTGAAGCCAGGTGAATGGCTTCCTGGCAATGCGCTTACTTCAACGCCATGGCATCGCCATGGCGTTGGGCTGGAAGGGGCTGGTTCTGCTCAGGAAAGTATATTGGCGATGTCGTTTCGCTGTGTAGAGTGATAGTGCTTACCCGCCGGGCAATCCTTTTAATCACCTTACGATTCAGCAAATTAGACGACACAAAATAGGATATTTTTCAGTGGCACTACTGTGCTAATTCCAGTCTGTAAGAAATTACGCTCATTCTCGCTTTAATAGTAATAAGATGAATTTATGAATATTTCATATAACACTTTATTAATAAGCAAAGCACAGCTATGCTGCAGGTGTTAATCTTTAAAGTTGAATGCAAAAATGTATTTGCCTGCTGACCGCAACGATTTTCTGCCAGGGTTTATATTTTTAACGATAAAGGTTCTCAGTAATGAAGGTATTTAAGACGTGATTTGGGCTGGTGGTAAATCATAATGAAGAGAGAGAGTTTTATTGGGTTGACAATTCTTGTTGTTGTCTTCTTCGTGATGTCGATAATTTTATCCTTCCATATCTGGATCACCCGTGTACAGACAATCAACGATCTTAATACCAACGTTTCGAATTTAAGCCATACTCTCAATCTTTATTCTGAGGGGGTTATCCGGCAGGGCGAGATGCTCATAGAAAATCTTTCGGACATAACGGAAATTTATGGTGAAGACAAAAGCCAGATTACCAATATAAAGAAAATTCTTGCTGGTCAGGATGAATTGCTGGAGCAACTCAATAATGTTGTTATTTATGATGCTACTGGCAATACGCTCATCGCATTACACGAAAGGCTTTCTGGCCGCGCCAATAGCGCAGACCGTTTTTTCTTCGTTTATCATCAAAACAATACGTCCAAAAAAGTTTTTATTGGTCCTCCCGTAGTAAGCCGGACGAACGGGAAATGGGTGATAACCATCAGTCGCAGGCTGGAAGATCACCAGGGTAGATTTGCCGGGGTCGCCGTTCTCACTCTCAATATTGAAAATTTCCTTGAAACGTTTGGCAAGATCGATATTGGACATTCTGGTGCTATTGCATTAACAAGCGAGTCTGGAATATTACTGATACGCTATCCTTTTGACGATAAATATATTGGTCGGGTTATTTCCAATTCGCCACTTTTTACAACATACCTGAAAAACAGTAATTCCGGTACCGCAAGAAGTGTCTCTCGCTTTGACAATATACCACGGATGTATGCATTTCAAAAAAACAAACGATATGGATTAGTTACCACTGTCGCCGTGAGTATCGACGAAGGAATGTTGGCCTGGAAAAAACAATCAGAGATTCTGATAGTGATTGTTATTTTCCTGATGGGAGGCGTTATAACTTCAGGTTATTTTCTTCTGCGGGATATCCATCGGCGAGTGCGCACCAGTCGTGAATTGTCAAAAACTACTGAATCACTCATGACCGCAAATGAGAAATTAAAGGCTATGGCGGCTGAGGATAGTTTAACCGGGCTGGCGAATCGTCGCAAATTCGATGAGGCGCTGCCCCGTGAGGTATTACAGTGCGCCGTAAATAAGCATGCAATATCCTTGATGCTCATTGATATAGATTACTTTAAAAAATATAACGATAATTACGGGCATTTAGCGGGTGATGACTGTTTACGGCAAGTCGCAACATCCCTGAAAAAAACAATAAAAAGCAGCTCTGCGCTGGTTGCCCGCTATGGTGGAGAAGAGTTTGTTGTTATTCTTCCTGCAACCGATTTGATCGCGGCGGAAAAGAAAGCCAAAAAAATAATTCAAAGTATTTGTCAGGAAAATATCCCTCATGAATATAGCCCGTTCGGAATAGTGACCGTAAGCATTGGTATCGCTTCCGGCCCCGGTCCGGCAGTGAAAGGCAAGGAGACGACGCTTATCGAATTAGCTGATGATGCGCTTTATCACGCAAAATATGCCGGGCGTAATGGCTTTTTCTCCTCAACGCATCTGTTTTAGTTAATGTACGGTTGGCCCTGATTAACGCACGGCAGAGTATGGCTCGCTCTGCCGTGCCGATTCTCAGAAGGACGCGCGTTTGTACGCTTTATAGCGCGCATCCCAATAGATATTTTCGAGACGTGTTGTTAATTCCTCTTCACTCATCAGCGGGCCGACGCCCTCCTGCTGACCCGCCTGGGCTACCTGCAGGGCGATGGCTTTCGATACGGTTTCAATGATATCGACTGGCGGCAGCAGCCCTCCTTTCTCTGTATTTGCCAGCGGAGAGAATGCTGCAAGCGTTTTGCTGGCCACGCTCAGCATGGTGTCGGTGACGCGAGTTAACTTGCCTGCCAGTACGCCCAGACCTAACCCCGGGAAAATATACGCATTGTTACACTGGGCTATTTCGTACGATTCATCCTGATAAAAGACCGGCTCAAAAGGGCTTCCCGTTGCAATGAGCGCGGCTCCCTGCGTCCATTCAATCAGATCCCGGGGTTGGGCTTCAGCGCGTGAAGTCGGGTTCGACAACGGCATGATAATGGGACGGGAACAGTGACGATGCATCTCTTTCACAATTTCTTCGCTGAAAAGACCGGGTTGCCCGGAAACGCCAATCAGTACGTTGGGATGGACATTTCGTACCACGTCCAGCAGAGACATATTCTCTGAATCGGTATCCCAGTCGGCGATAAGACGACGTGGCGTGACCAGTTTTTGCTGGAAATCCAGTAAATTAGGCATGTCATCTGTTAACAGGCCAAAGCGATCGATCATGAAAATGTTGTTGCGGGCTTCCTCCGGGGTCAGACCATCGTCGACCATCAAGGCAATGATTTTCTCCGCGATGCCGCAGCCGGCGGAGCCGCTGCCGAGGAAAACCACGCGCAGATCGCGTAAGCGCATTCCCGCCGCCTGCGAAGCGGCAATCAGCGTGCCGGTGGTGACCGCTGCCGTTCCCTGAATATCATCATTAAAGCAGCACAGCTGGTGGCGGTAACGGTTCAGAAGTTTGGTCGCATTTTTCTGGGCAAAATCTTCAAATTGCAGGAGGACATTTGGCCAGCGCGCTTTGATGGCCTCAACGAACATATCCATAAATTCGATATAGTCTTCGTCGCTGATTCGCGGATGGCGCCACCCCATATACAGCGGATTTTCAAGGTGCTGGCTGTTATTGGTACCCACATCCAGCATGATAGGCAGCGTCGATGCCGGGTCAATTCCGCCGCACGCGGTATATAACGAAAGTTTGCCAATCGGGATCCCCATCCCTCCGATGCCCTGGTCGCCGAGACCGAGAATGCGTTCCCCATCGGTAACCACAATTACGCGAATATCATTGCGTGAAAAACTTTGCAGCATTTCATCGATGCGGTGCCGATCCGGCCATGAGATAAATAACCCTCTGGCGCGGCGATAAATCTCAGAAAAATGCTCACAGGCTTCGCCTACCGTTGGGGTGTAGATAATTGGCAGGGTTTCCTGCATATGACAGCGCAGAAGATTATAAAAAAGCGTCTCGTTGGTGTCCTGAATATTGCGTAAGTAAACATGGCGGGAGATGTCTTTTTTAAAATGACAAAATTGTTGCCATGCGCGCGCTGTTTGTTCTTCGATGGTTTCAACGTTATGCGGTAATAATCCATACAGATTAAAGGCCAGACGTTCATCCTCAGTGAATGCCAGCCCTTTATTAAGTAACGGGTTTTCCAGTAATACGGCACCATTATAAGGCGTATAAAGCGTTTCTTTGCGTAACATTATTGCTGCTCCTGACTAAATAATAACGGCACGGCTGCCGATGTATCGGGGATAACAGAAAAGAGGCTCAAGAAATCAAGTAGATCATCACGCCCTCAGTTAATACGCCGATCGCAGTGCCAATAAGAATGGAAGAGGATGCGGATTCGATATAAGTGTCGCTGCGCAGGGCGAACATTCCCGCAGCGATAGCAGAAGGTGTTGCACCAATAATCACGACCTGCTGCATTAAGGTGTGGCTCAGGCCAAATGCCAGCCCGGCAACTGCCATCATGGCGGGTTGGATCAGATTTTTGATGCTGATATTGGTAAAGGTCTGGAGATTCAGCGACGGGCGCTCACCGTAAAACAGCAGACCGAGGGCAAACAGCGACAGACCACCAGCAATTTTGCCAACCATCTCAATCGGCGCACTCAACAGATGCGGTAACTGCACACCGGCCAGGCTCAGCACCACACCGGATACGGGGATCCAGACAATCGGGTTACGCACCGCCCGCAGTAAATTCTGCATAATCAGTTTGCCCGGATGTAGCGTTTCAATGTCGCTATCTTTATCGCCCATGCGGATTAAGATAATGGTCAACGGAATCATTAAAACGCTGGTGACTAAATTGCCAATTAGCACACCTAAAAATCCTTCCGGCCCAATCAGCACGGCCAGTACCGGCGCGCCAAAATAGGCCATATCAGGAAAAGCGCAAACCAAAGACTGTATTGCGCTGGTCTTGATATCATGACGAAAAACATAACGCGACAGGATCAGCGTCAGTAAATAAGAGCCCATCAGACCAATTACCAGCACAGCCATAAACGAGAAGTTTTTGATTTTGTCCGGGTTGGTGTTCAGTGCTCCGATAAAAAGATGAAAGGGTAATGCAAAGCGAATCACCACTGTCGCTAATACAGTGGCATCCTTACGGTGCGTATACCCTAATTTTCCACTTAGCCACCCTAGTAACATGATAAATACTAAAGGGAATAAAGATTGTAGGAGTAGTGAAGGCATAAAATGTCCTGTTTTTGTTTTATTTAAATAGTTTTCAGGCAGGAACTCTATCTATCGTATTTACTTCCAAAGGTGATTAGAATCACACTTCGTGTGTTTTAATTAGTTTCAAAAGGAATACTTTAATTAAATGGAAAGATTGAGGTGCTAAGTTTATATTTTCATTAGAAGAATCTAATGCATGTATCTGCGCAATTATTTTATTTACGAATAGCCTGTTTAAGTTATTTAAATGTGAATTACTACGGCACTCACAAATTCAATAAGCAGTAACCATTGCTCACTTTACAGGCCGAAGATTATGTTATTTATTCAATCATAACTTCCTGGTGGCAATATTTATTTTGTTGGCTTTATTTTTTCAAGCATTTTATCCTATTACGAATAACCCAGCGGTTATTCCTGACCCACTGTTAATTATTAATAGCGAATCAGGTGAAAATAATGAAAGATAATCCTCTCTCTTCCTCTGTTGACGCATCCCCTGCGGGTGCACAACTCTCGCGCCTGCACGGGCTTGAAGTCGGCGCCGTACCCTTGCTGCTCTTTATCGGTATCGCTTCGATTGTCGCCATTTCAGCTATCGCAGGTTTATTGCCGAAAAACATGATTGGCGGCCTGGCGGTGATCATGACGCTTGGTTTTGCCTTTGCCAAAATAGGCCGTATGTTGCCGGTGCTGAAGGACGTCGGTGGGCCAGCAATATTGTGCCTGATGGTGCCCTCGGTACTGGTCTATTTTGGTCTGTTTGAAGCGCATACGTTAGCCACCGTCCATCTGCTGATGAAAGAAGCCAACCTGCTTTATTTTGTTATTGCCTGTCTGGTGGTTGGCAGCATTCTCGGCATGAACCGGGTGATCCTGATCCAGGGCATGATCCGCATGTTTGTGCCCCTGGTGGCCGGTACTGTGGTCGCGGTGCTCGCCGGGCTGCTGGTAGGAACATTATTTGGCTACACGCCGTATCACACCTTTTTCTTTATCATCGTGCCTATTATCGGCGGTGGGATTGGCGAAGGCATATTACCGCTGTCACTGGCCTATTCCGCCATTCTTGGGCAAACCCCGGATGTTTATGTTGCCCAACTGGCACCCGCGGCAGTGGTGGGCAATATCTTTGCCATTATCTGCGCTGGCGTGCTGGCGCGTATAGGAATGCGCCGTCCTTCCCTGACCGGTAACGGTATGCTGATCCGCAGTGATGAGGATAACCGCGTCTTCGCACAGACGCAGGAGGCGCAGCATACCGATTTTCAACTTATGGGCGGCGGGCTGTTGATGATATGCGCCTTTTTTATCGTCGGCGGGTTATTTGAAAAACTGGTGCATATTCCTGGTCCGGTGCTGATGATCCTGATTGCCGTACTGTGCAAGTACGCACAGGTGATCCCCAAATCCATGGAGCAGGGCGCGCACAGTTGCTATAAGTTTGTTTCCGCAGCATTAGTCTGGCCGCTGATGATTGGTCTCGGCATGCTTTATGTGCCGCTGGAAAGCGTGGTCGCGGTATTCTCTGTCGGCTACGTTATTGTGTGCGGCTCCATCGTCATTGCTATGGCGCTCAGCGGTTATTTCATTGCCACAAAGTTAAATATGTATCCGGTCGAGGCGGCGATCGTCACCAGCTGCCATAGTGGCCTCGGCGGTACGGGGGATGTGGCGATCCTCTCAGCATCCAACAGAATGGCATTGATGCCCTTCGCGCAAATCGCCACCCGCATTGGTGGTGCTTCAACGGTCATTTTTGCCACCTTGTTATTAAGCTGGCTCGTCTGAACCACAGGCCCGCAGTCCAGCTGCGGGCGCATCGGATTACGACGATAACGCAAGTTTGAATTCATTCTTCTCATCTAAGGGATCAGACGAAAAAGAAGAGTTGTAAGGAAAGGGCAAAAAAAAACCGCCCGGAGAGGGCGGTCTTTGGCTTCGGCTGAAAAGCGCGAATTAACGCAGCAGAGACAGGACGTTCTGCGGAACCTGGTTAGCCTGTGCCAGTACAGAAGTACCCGCAGACTGCAGAATGTTCGCACGGCTCATTTCAGAAACTTCAGAAGCGAAGTCAGCATCCAGGATACGTGAACGAGATTCAGACAGGTTGTTAACGGTGTTGTTCAGGTTGCTGATTACAGAATCGAAACGGTTCTGTACCGCACCCAGACCGGAACGCAGTTCGTCAACCTGAGCCAGCGCTTCGTCGATTTTGGTCAGCGGATCTTCAGTTGCCTGAGCGGTAGAAACTGCTTTACCGGAATCAGTCACAACGCCAGCATCGTCAACGGTTGCAGCGGTCAGCGCGCCGTTAGCATCTTCAACATAGTAGTTGCCTTCGCCGTCAGTTTTCAGGGTACCGGTGATACCAGAAACGTCCGGAGCTTTGTCAAACATAACGGCGTCGCCAGCTACGCTGTTGCCCATGGTAACACCTGTTGCAGCAGTGCTAGCGGAGTCAAACGTTACAGCACCCGTTGCATCAGTCGTTGCGAGGAAGTAGTCGCTACCAGATTTAACGTAGATGTTACCGTCGTCACCCTCAACAACGTCATCAGCAGCTTTGCCAGCAGCGTCAGTATCCGTGATGGTGGATACATCGTATTTAGCACCGGTATCAACTTTAACGGTGGTCGCATCAGTCAGGGTGCTTGCGTCAACGCCGTTAGCGATGGTGAAGTCGTCCATACCCAGAGTAGAAGAGTCCATCTGGTTCAGCTGGATATCGATAGTCTGGCCGTCGTTAGAACCCACCTGGATAGACAGAGTCTGATCTTTGCTCAGTACTTTCACGCCGTTGAACTCAGTCTGTTCAGAGATACGGTTGATCTCGTCCAGACGTGCGTTGATTTCGTCCTGGATGGACTGACGGTCAGAATCAGAGTTGGTGCCGTTCTGCGCCTGTACAGACAGACGACGGATGTTCTGCAGGTTATCGTTGATTTCGTTCAGCGCGCCTTCAGTCGTCTGTGCGATAGAGATACCGTCGTTGGCGTTACGGGAAGCCTGGCTCAGACCGTTGATGTTCGCGGTGAAGCGGTTAGAAATTGCCTGACCTGCTGCATCGTCTTTCGCGCTGTTAATACGCAGACCAGAAGACAGACGCTCAATAGCGGTACCCAGAGAGCTCTGAGATTTATTCAGGTTGTTCTGTGCAACGAGGCTGAGGGCGTTAGTGTTAATAACCTGGGACATGTTTATTCCTTAATACTCTATAGTTCACATGGATTATGGTTATGCGTAAGTTGTCTCGCATACTAAATAAATCGGCCCTTCAAAAAAGGACTGAAATTTTTTGCTGCGGAAAGATTTGTTGAGTAGCTGAATGGAATTTCAGGAAACAATGACTTAGCTATTTTTTAGCTGTTATTTCAGCCGATTCTGATATTGAAGATATGAATTGCGCGCACAACTGACGTTATATTCCCTTATCGATTTAGCGAATTTTCTCTGTAGCGCTGAGTTTTTTCTTTCTTCTATATAGTTCCTTTATTAAATATTCATCTTTTTATTTCCCAGGCCGATTGGTTAATAGAATTCACTCAACAAAATGACCTTTCCGACCGGAGACGAAATGGGAATATCATCATTAGGTGTAGGTACTGGCGGGATCGATACGGCATCAATGCTGGAACAGCTGAAGGCCGGTGAGCAATCGCGTTTAACACCCTATACCAAACTACAGAACAGCTATAAGTCGCAGATTTCAGCATGGGGTAAGATCTCCAGCCTGCTGTCGAATCTGCAAAAAAGCGTTACCACCATGGGTTCTGATGCTTTTAATAAAATGAACGTCAGCGCCAATGAAGCCTTTACTGCTGTTGCTGGCAGCGGCGCGCAGGCGGACAGCCATTCGGTGACCATTTCACAGCTCGCGACGGCACATAAACTGAAAACCCAGCCGGAAGCCAGCGCAGATGACATGCTGGGCGAAACCACCGGCGGCAGCCGTACAGTGACGATCACGCAGAATGACGGCAAGACCATGGAAGTGGAGCTGGCGGATGATGAAACCTCACTGAACCAGATTGCGAAAGCGATCAATAAAGAGAAGGGTGATGTTACCGCTTCCGTACAGCGTACCGATGATGGCTACCAGCTGGTACTGAGTTCGAAAAAGACCGGCTCCGATGGCGAAATGACCGTCAGTGTTGATGGTGATAATACGCTGGCGGGTGTGCTGAACACCTCCGGCGGCGGCCAGCATATTAATGATGACGGCTCCGTGGCTGCCGATGGCGGCGCAAACGACAATATGATCGCCGTTTCCGATGCCCAGGACGCCAAACTGCGCGTCGATGGTTCTGACTATACGCGCTCCAGCAACAACATCAGCGACATCATTGACGGCGTGACGCTGAATCTGAAAAAAGTGTCGGAAAACGGCGAAGCTGAGCAGTTGACGCTGACCTCGGATACCTCGGCCATCAAAACCAGCCTGCAGGATTTTGTTAAGCAATACAATGCGCTGCTTACCGAGACTACCGCTGACAGCAAATATGTCGCGGCGGATACCTCCAGCCTGGGTGATGAAGAAGTGGCGACGCAAAACTCCGGTAGCGGCTCGCTGGTGGGGGATTCCACGCTGCGCAGCCTGGTCAGCCAGGTGCGCTCCACCGTCAATGGCGTCTACGGCGATGCCGGGGCAGATTACGGCTCGCTGGCGGATTTAGGCATCAAGATTGATTCGGCAACCGGCCAGATGACGCTGGATGAAGACACGCTGGATGAAGCGATTGCCGATAATCCGGAACAAATCAGCCTGATGTTCTCCGGCCGTGGCGACAGCGAAGGGCTCTCTTCGGCGCTGGGCTCCATCATCACCAGCTACGTTGGCGATTCGAAGACCAAAACGGACGGTTTGATTAAAACCACCACCGACAGCCTGGAATCGCAAACTAAAATTGCGCAAACCCAGATCGACAAGACGCAGAAGCTGATTGACGCACAGGTCGAACGTTACCGTGTGCAGTTCCAGAACCTCGACACCATGATGTCGAATCTGAACAACATGAGCAGTCAGTTAACGTCATTGCTTTCAACCCTCTAATTTTTCATTGCGCAGGCCCGCCGCGGCCTGCCAACAGGAGTGACAAACATGTATGCAGCACAGGGGAGCCAGGCGTATGCGCAGGTGGGTCTTCAAAGTAAGCTCTCTGGCGCCACGCCGCACCAGTTAATTTCCATGTTGTTCGACGGCGCGCACAGCGCGATTCTGCAAGCCAATATCTATTTTGAGAATGGCAACGTTGCCCAGCGTGGCAAGATGATCTCTAAGGCGATCAATATTATTGATAATGGTTTGCGCGCTGCGCTCGATCACGAAAAGGGCGTACACATTGCCGCAGAACTGGAGCAAATGTACGAATATATGTCGCGGACATTATTAGAGGCGAATCTGCGTAACGAGCCGGAGAAATTAAAGCACATCGATGCGCTGTTAATGAAACTGGCCATGACATGGAAAGAGATCGAACCAACACAACGTCGGGTGAATTATGGGTGAGGTGCTGCCAAAAATTATCGTTGAATTATACGAGATGAATTTAACGCTGCTGGATATGGCAGCGAAAGAAGAATGGGACCTGCTTGCCGAAATGGCCGCTGGCTATATGCTGAAAAAGCAGGACATTATGGAAGTCAGCGCCGATGATCTATCTGTTGCGGAAAGAGAAAACCTGAAAATGGTATTAAAGCAGATGGTCGAAAACGAGGGTGAAATAACCCGGAAATTGCAGGCGCGCCTTCATGTTCTGAAACAGAATCTGTCCTCAATACATCGTGGAACCACGCTCAGTAAGCTTTACTCCCGTCAGCAAACCTCTTCAATACATTAAACAAATAAGGCCATCAGTAAGTGACTTACTGATGGCCTTAGCCTTCTTTTTTTAGCGGTAGTTAACGATTAACTGTTGGTTGACCACATTCAGGGCGGGTCGTAACGGGCCGCGCTTATTCACTGTGTAAATAAAGCGAAATTCACCCGTTGCGGAGAGCGGAAAAGTGATGCTGCGTTGCCCGGCCAGGGAAGGCAGCCGTAAGCAGCGATCGTGACGACACAGCTTGATCTCCAGCCCTGGCGGCGGCGGAGCCAGCAGCGTAATACGCCATGAAACACGGGTAACCTTTGCCGACGCCGGGATCGCAGAAGGCGAGCTTAACGCTCGCCCGCGTACAATCTGCTTGCCGGTGCGGGTGCTACCACCCGCTGCCGTATCGCTCCAGGAACCGCTGGAAGGTGCGGCATTCGCTGGCAATACCAGCGCCATGCCCAAAATAGCAGCGGCAGGTATCATGAATGTGTACCGATTACGGTGGTCATTTGCACCGTTTTGTTGCTGCTGATTTCCAGCGTTGACATGACTGCCAGCTGCGGGAAGGCGCGGCGCAGGAAGCGTGAAACCATCAGGCGCAGCCCCGGATTCACCAGCAGTACCGGCGAAATGCCCAGCGCTTGCTGGTCGGTGATGGCGCGTTCGGCCTGCTTCATCAGATTTTCGGCAATACCCGGTTCGATCGCGCTGCCGTTCTGGCGAGCCTGAATCAACAGTTTTTCCAGCGTGGTATCCAGACCAATCACCTTGATGTCGTTATCCGTGCGGAACCACTGCGCCGTAATGGCGCGGCCCAAACGGATGCGCACCTGCGCGGTCAGTTCGTCCGGATCGTTTTGTAGCGGAACATGTTCGGCCAGCGTATCGATAATGGTGCGCATATCGCGGATAGAGACGCGCTCGGCCAGCAGATTCTGCAACACTTTGTGGAACAGCGTCAGGGAGATCACGCCAGGGATCAGATCTTCAACCAGCTTCGGCATCTCTTTATTAATGCGCTCCAGCAGTTGCTGTGTCTCCTGGCGGCTGAACAACTCTTCCGTATTCAGCGAGATCACGTGGTTAAGATGCGTGGCGATAACGGAACCCGGATCGACCACGGTATACCCCTGAATCTGCGCCTGCTCGCGGAAGACTTCGTCGATCCAGCACGCTGGCAGACCAAACGCCGGATCTTCGCACGGCGTACCCGGCAATTCACCTTCGGCGTAGCCAGGGTTAATCGCCATCCAGCGTTCCGGTTCGATCTCGCCGCGGCCAATCTCAACGCCTTTCAGCAGAATACGGTACTCGCCTGGCGCCAGATCGAGGTTGTCGCGAATATGGATCGGCGGCGGCAGGAAGCCCATATCCTGGGCAAATTTCTTACGGATACCGCGCACGCGGATCAGCAACTGACCATCCTGCGCGCTGTCCACCAGTGGGATCAGGCGATAGCCGACTTCCAGCCCCAGCACATCTTCCATTTCCACATCGGCCCATGAGGCTTCTGCAGAGGCCTGATCGTTGGCAGCCTGCGCGGCTTTATCATTATCTTCACGCGTGACGTTACGGGCAGGCGCTTGCATCTGACGACCGCGCATCCACCATGCCAGCCCCAGCAGAACGGCGGTAAACAGCAGGAAGACAACGTTCGGCATCCCCGGGATAAGCCCCAGCAGACCAATCACCCCAGCGGAAAGCAGCATCACTTTCGGGTTGTTAAACAACTGTCCGACCATCTGCTCGCCGATATCCTGCTCGTTGGACACGCGGGTAACAATAACGCCTGCGGCGGTAGAGATAATCAGCGCCGGGATCTGGGCAACAAGGCCGTCACCGATAGTCAACAGAGTGTAGGTTTCACCGGCTTCGCCGACGCTAAGCCCATGCTGAAGCACACCGATGGCCAGCCCGCCGATGACGTTAATCGCCATAATCAGCAGCCCGGCGATGGCATCCCCGCGCACGAATTTACTGGCACCGTCCATTGAACCGTAGAAATCGGACTCCTGCGTCACTTCACTACGACGGCGTTTCGCTTCGGCTTCACCAATCAGCCCGGCGTTAAGATCGGCATCAATCGCCATCTGTTTGCCCGGCATGCCATCCAGCACAAAGCGCGCGCCCACTTCGGCGATACGCCCGGCACCTTTGGTGATCACCATAAAGTTAATGATGATCAGAATGGCGAAGACCACGATACCGATGGCAAAGTTACCGCCCACCAGGAAGTGGCCGAACGCTTCCACCACGCGCCCGGCAGCGGCAGCGCCGGTGTGTCCTTCCATCAAAATGATACGCGTAGAGGCGATGTTCAGCGCCAGGCGTAGCAGAGTGGAGAACAGCAACACGGTAGGAAACGCAGAAAATTCGAGGGTTTTCTGCGTAAACATCGCCACCAACAAAATCATCAGTGACAGCACGATATTGAAGGTAAACAGCGTATCCAGCAGGAATGCCGGCAGCGGCAGTACCATCATCGCCAGAATCAGCATGATCAGTACCGGACCAGCCAGAATTTGCCACTGTGTCTCTTTAAATGCGGGTAAACGTAATTTACTGGCGATACTGGCCATTAGTTTCTCTCATTTGCAAAATCCATCGACTCAGGAACCGGAAGATCCCTGGGCTGTACAGGCGGAACTCCGCCAGAGGTGCGCCACCGCCGCAGGCCGTAGACCCAGGCGAGAACTTCTGCGACAGCGCTATAAAGCTCGCCGGGGATCTGTTCGCCAATCTCACAGTGGCTATACAGGGCGCGGGCAAGCGGCGGCGCTTCAAGCATCGGAATGCGATGTGCAGCGCCCAGTTCACGAATTTTTAGTGCAACTTCGCCCGCGCCTTTCGCCAGTACCGTTGGCGCACTCATCCCGCCTTCTTTGTAAGAGAGCGCGACGGAGTAGTGCGTCGGGTTGTTAACGATGACATCGGCTTTCGGTACGTCCGTCATCATGCGATTACGGGCGGCTGCGCGTTGCATCTGCTTAATGCGCCCCTTAACGTGCGGGTCGCCTTCCTGCTGTTTGAACTCGTCGCGGATCTCCTGACGGCTCATACGCAGTTTTTTCAGGTTGCTGGTGATCTGGTAAAACACGTCGTAACCCATTACCGGCAGCAGGAAGAAAATCACCATCAGCAGGCAGTCAAAAATCATGCCGATGGCGCCGCTCACTGCGGTCGGGAATGAGGCGTTAACCAGTTGAATAAAGTGCGGTCGGTTGTTGTAGACGTACAACGCAAACCCGCAACCGGCCAGCGCAACTTTCAGGCAACCTTTCAACATCTCTGACAGCACCTGCGCCGAGAACATGCGTTGCAGCCCTTTCATCGGCGACATGCGCGCCAGGTCCACTTTCAGCGACTTGCCGCTGAAGTTCACGCCGCCCAGCAGCATGGGAGAGAGCAGCCCGGTGATGAATAACCCCAGCAAAATTGGCAGCAGCCCGCTGGCCATCATCGAGAACAGGTAACTGGCCTGCTGAAGCATGGAACGGGGATCCGTCACCGGTAGCCTGTTCAGCATCAGTCCGCTATGCAGGATCCGCATCAGGTTATGGGCAAAATGTTGCCCCCCGGATAACAACAGCGCCCACCCGGCCAGCAACATCAGCAGCGAACTCAGCTCTTTCGAACGCGGAATTTGCCCCTCTTCACGCGCTTTTTGTCGTCGGTGGGGTGTGGGTTCTTCGGTTTTTTCTACATCACTTTCTTCGGACATATTCTCTGCCGCTGGCCTCCCGTTAGTGCCTCATCCCGGTGGGTGAGGCGGTCATCAGAAACCCAGGCTATCGAGCAGATCATCGACCTGATCCTGGCTGGCGACGACGCCGGTTTTGTTCTGGTCGATTTGCGGGCCGTTCATCAGCGTCGTATCAACCTCTTTCAGACCGCTGACGTCCTCCGGCAGGTACTCCAGCAGCACCAGAATCAGCTCTTTTTCGACGCTTTCGATAAGCGACATCATGCCGCGAATTACCTGGCCGGTAAGATCCTGGAAATCCTGCGCCATCATGATTTCCATCAGTTGGTTGTTGGTATTGCGTGCAAGGTCCGGCGTTCTGGCGAGGAAGCTGCGGGTGTCCGCCACCAGTTCGCGTGCATCGGCTAATTCCACCGGCGCGGCAAACCAGCCGTCCCAGCGAGCAGCCAGTTGCTCCGCGCGTTCGCCCAGTTCGTCCTGTAAAGGACGTGCCTGTTCGACGCTGGTCAGTACGCGCTCGGCGGCCTCGGCGGTTTTACCGACGACATAGTCCAGACGTTCGCGTGCATCCGGGATAGCTTCTGCCGCTTCGGCAATGGTGCGATCCAGCCCGAGGTCAACCAGGCTGTCGCGTAACAAACGGGCCAGGTGGCCAACGCGCGAAAAGAGATTTTTAAAATCGTCTGTCGATTGTGTTTGTGCCATCTTGTCCATCGATTACCACCCAAGCTTTTCAAAAATTTTGTTGAGCTTCTCTTCCAGCGTCGCCGCCGTGAAAGGTTTCACGACATAACCGCTGGCGCCCGCCTGGGCGGCGGCAATAATGTTTTCTTTCTTGGCTTCAGCGGTGACCATCAACACGGGCATTTTGCTGAAAGCGGCATCGTTACGAATTTCCGTCAGCAGCTGTAAGCCATCCATGTTGGGCATATTCCAGTCGCTGATGACGAAATCGAAGGTGGCGGCGCGCAGTTTGTTCAGTGCATCCAGGCCATCTTCTGCCTCTTCGACATTATTGAACCCTAAATCTTTCAACAGGTTGCGAACAATACGGCGCATCGTGGAGAAATCATCGACCACTAAAAAGCGCAAGTTGGTATCTGCCATAATTTTTTATTTCCAGGTTAAGTCATTGAACGGTGAGAGAAACCAGGGCTCAGACTCTGCGAGCCCGGGAGACAGCATGGTTGAGAAGTTGCTGGCTAATCTGGTCGAGGTCGGCGATATCGCAGGCGCCGCCGAGGGCAATCGCTTCTCGCGGCATGCCGAATACCACGCAGGTTCGCTCGCTCTGCGCGACGGTCCACGCGCCAGCCTGGCGCATCGCCAGTAACCCTGCGGCGCCATCGTGGCCCATTCCGGTGAGGATGGCGCCAAGGGCATTTTTACCGGCGCAGCGTGCAACAGAGTGGAACAACGCATCCACCGACGGACGGTGGCGGTTAATGGGCAGGCCGTTGTTCAGCGCAATCTGGTAGTTTGCACCGCTGCGCTTCAGCTCCATGTGAAATCCGCCCGGCGCAATGTACGCATGACCAGGCTGCACGCGCTCGCCCTCGGTCGCTTCACTCACGGAAATCTGGCACAAGTTGTTCAGGCGGTCGGCAAATGAGCGGGTAAATCCTGGCGGCATGTGTTGGGCGATAACGATGCCCGGGCAACCCTGCGGCATCGACATCAGGATCTGGCGCAGCGCTTCGGTGCCACCGGTTGATGAGCCAATCGCAATGATCTTATCGCTGCCTGCGCGCGGTGCCTGAATCACTCGCGGTGCGGTCGGTTGTCCTTCGCGGCGACGAACCTGCGCTTTGGCCGCCATACGAATTTTGTCGGCAATCATCTCGCTGTATTGCCCCATACCGTCATGCAGCCCCATCGACGGCTTGGTAATAAAATCTACCGCCCCAAGTTCCAGCGCGTTCAGCGTAATATCGGAGCCTTTGCTGGTTAATGACGAGAGCATCACCACCGGCATCGGACGCAGGCGCATCAGACGATCGAGAAACTCCAGCCCGTCCATGCGCGGCATTTCGACATCCAGCGTCAGTACATCCGGGTTGTGTTGCTTGATCAGATCGCGGGCGATAATCGGATCCGGCGCCGCCGCGACCATCTCCATATCCGGTTGCTCATTGACCATCTGCGTCAGTATCCTGCGCATCAGAGACGAATCATCAATGCACAACACCTTAATCTTGTTCATAATTTTTACTCTGCGATGCGGTAGACGGATTGCCCAAGCAGACGGAATGGGCTGTTAGCGCTGTTAAAATGTTCCGAGTGCCCCAGAAACAACAAGCCATCGGGTTTGAGCATTTTTGCGAAGCGCATGACCAGTTTTTCCTGCGTTTTATGATCGAAATAAATCATCACGTTACGGCAGAAAATGGCGTCAAAATTGCCCTGGATGTTCCACTGCGGATCGATCAGGTTCAGTTGGCGGAACTGAACGGCATGGCGTAATTCATCTTTGATTTTCACCAGCTCTTTCTGCGCGCCGGTACCACGCAGGAACCAGGTTTTCTTCTGCTGTTCGCTCAGGCTGTCGATATCCGCCAGGCGATAAACGCCCTGACCGGCCTTTTCCAGCACATCGGTATCAATGTCGGTTGCCAGTACGCGCGGGCCGGTAATGCTGCGGCCCAGCGTCTCTTCCAGCGTCATGGCGATGGACCACGGTTCTTCACCGGTCGAGGCGCCCGCACACCACACGTTGTACATACCGCCTCTGGCCTGCGCATGGCGCGCCAGGATCGGAAAGTGGTACGCCTCGCGAAAAAAAGAGGTCAGATTGGTGGTTAATGCATTAATAAAGACTTGCCATTCATCGCTCTCCGGATTGGCGACCAGCAAATTGATGTAATCGGTAAATCCCTTCAGTTCCAGCACGCGAATGCGTCGCGACAGGCGGTTATAAACCATGTCGCGTTTTTGTGGAGTAAGAACAATGCCTGCACGTTGATAAATCAGCGCGCTAATTCTTTCTATTTCATTGTGCGTAAGTTGTTTCTGACCAGACTGATTGGCTTCGGTTGCGGGGTTCATAATGTTCCAGTTATTTATCATAATAAGCGGTAGTACCCCTGCCGGGTTTTCAGCGATGCTCAGGTACGCAGCAAAATAATCAGTTATTAATAAGATGAAACGGAATAGTTAATTCATTTCGTGGTTATTAAGATAATGGCCGGTATTAAACCGGCATGTTCATTATTTCCTGATAGGCATTAACAAGTTTATTTCTTGCCTGCACACCAATATTTAATGCCAGAGAAGATTCCTGCATGGAAACCATTACGTCGTTCAAACCAATGCCTTCGACGCCTGACAGATAGCCTTCCGCCTGGGTTTTGGCATGGTTTTGCATTTGGCTAATTGAATTTACGCTGTTAAATAAAATATCTGAGAAGGATGGATTATTCTCAGTGGTTTTAGCAGAAGCAAATGGATTCAGCGAAGACGCACCGGTAATTTGACGAGTTTGGCTCTGCATCTGCTCCAGTATGCTGCTGCTCATATTTATTGACATAACAAACACCTTTCTATTAATTGCGGCAATCCTAACATGTGGTCAGACAACAACATAATGTGAAAAGCCGACACAAGTTTCAGCTTATCAGCACTTAAGAAACATCGCATTTTGTAGATAATACGCAACCAGGAAATATCCTGCGAAATATCGATTTACTACTTTATTACATACGCGAAACGCTGAGCCGCTATAGGGTTTCATTTATATAGCCTCCTTTCACTGTCACAGGAAATTGGCATGCTTGCCACGAACAACGGTAATAAAAAGAAAGGCATCGATGATATTAAAACGATGCTTGAAAATATCTGGCGCAATCCCAGAATCATTTTTTTCATCGCTGCTGCGGCGGCTATTTCTGTTGTGATTGCATTGATGTTCTGGGCAAAAGAGCCGGACTTCCGCATCTTATACAACAACATCAGCGAGCAGGACGGCGGCGAGATCGTCACCCAGCTGACGCAGATGCAGATACCTTATCGTTTTGCCGAGCATGACGGTTCTATTCAGATCCCGGCGGACAAAGTCTATGAGGTGCGCCTGAAGCTGGCGCAGCAGGGGCTGCCGAAAGGCGGTTCTGTCGGCTTTGAACTGCTGGATCAGGAAAAGTTTGGTATCAGCCAGTTTAACGAACAGGTTAACTTCCAGCGCGCGCTGGAAGGCGAACTGTCACGCACTATCGAGACGTTAGGTCCGGTGCGTACCGCGCGCGTTCATCTGGCCATGCCGAAGCCATCGCTGTTTGTGCACGATAAAAAACAGCCGTCTGCTTCCGTAACGTTGAATCTGCTCAATGGCCGTAAGCTGGATGCCGGGCAGGTCAGCGCGATCACCTTCATGATCTCCAGCGCAGTGCCGGGGCTGAGCGCCGATCGCGTTACTATCGTCGATCAAAGCGGACATCTGATGACGCAGAGTGGCGAGCAGGCCACGCAAACCACGCAGTTGAAATATACCCGTAAAGTGGAATCCGAATATGAGCACCGTATTCAGGCGATCCTTGCGCCGATCGTCGGCGCGCAGAATGTCAGAACGCAGGTCACGGCGCAGATCGATTTTACTCAGCATGAGCAAACTGCCGAGCAGTACCAGCCCAACAGTCGGCCTGAAAACATGGCCATCCGCAGCCGTCAGAGCAGCAATGCGGAGCAGGGCGGTAAAAACAGCGTCGGCGGCGTTCCGGGGGCGTTAAGCAACGAGCCGCCTGCGGCGGTTACCGCGCCGATCGACCAGCCAGCCAATGGCCAGGGCGGGACAACGACCACCACGCCTTACAACAAGCAGAACGATGAAACCACCAACTACGAGCTGGATAAAACGCTGACTCACATCAAGCGTAATACCGGCACGGTGCAGCGCCTCTCTGTCGCGGTGGTGGTGAATTACGTGGCGGATGGCAACGGTAAAACCATCGCGTTGACCAAAGCGCAGCTTGATCAGGTGAATGGTCTGGTCAAAGAGGTGATGGGTTACTCCGACAAACGTGGCGATACCCTCAACGTCGTCAATACCCCGTTCACCGATGCAGATACGGAAGCTCCCGTACCGCTGTGGAAACAACCTGACTTCATTAAGTTGCTGCTCTCCGGCGCGCGTTACCTCTTCGTGGCGCTGATTGCCTGGATCCTGTGGCGTAAAGCGGTTCAGCCGTTCTGGATCAAGCATCAGGAGCTGCTGCTGCATCGTCTGGAGCTGGAAAAAGAAGCTCGTCAGGCGGAGATGGAAGCACTGCAACGTCAGAAACAGCACCACGAGACTGCGAAAGCACAGCAGCGCATGGAGACCGAACAGGAAACCCAGCACCTGCGCAAGATTGCCGAGCAGGAGCCGCAGATTATCGCGCTGGTTATTCGCCAGTGGCTGAATAAGGAAAAGAAATCATCATGAATGCCGCCGAGAAAAGCGCTGTCCTCATGCTAACGCTCGGTGACGAGCGGGCTGCGGAGGTCTTTAAGCACCTTAACACCCACGAAGTGACGATGATCAGTAGCGCCATGGTCTCCATGGGCAGCTTCACCCATGAACAGCTTTCGTCCGTGGTCCGCGATTTCCGTCGCGACTCCGGCGAGTATGCTGCGCTGGATGTCAACACCAATGAATACCTGCGTAGCGTGCTGGTGAAAGCGCTGGGCGAGGAGCGTGCCAACGCGCTGCTGGAAGATCTGCTCGACTCGTCAGATGGCAGCAACGGGATTGAGACGCTCAACTTTATGGAACCGCAGATGGTCTTCGATCTCATCCGTGATGAGCATCCGCAGATCATCGCCACCATCCTTGTTCACCTGAAACGCGGCCAGGCTGCCGATGTGCTGGCGAACTTCGATGAGCGTGAACGTAACGACATTATGCTGCGTATCGCCACGTTTGGCGGCGTACAGCCGGTTGCGTTGCAGGAACTGACCGAAGTGCTCAACTCGCTGCTGCACGGTCAGCATATCAAGCGCAACAAGATGGGTGGCGTTCGTCCTGCTGCGGAGATCCTCAACCTGATGAAATCGCACCAGGAAGATGCGGCCATTGCCGCCGTGCGCGAATTCGACCAGGAGCTGGCGCAGAAAATCATCGACGAAATGTTCCTGTTCGAAAACCTCGTCGAGATGGAAGACCGCAGTATTCAGCGCATCTTGCAGGATATCGACGGTGAATCGCTGATTGTGGCGCTGAAAGGCGTTGACGACGTACTGCGCGACAAGTTCTTCCGCAATATGTCGAAACGTCAGGCCGATATCATGCGCGATGATCTGGCTTCCCGCGGGCCGGTGCGTATGTCGCAGGTCGAAACGGAACAGAAAAACATTCTGCTGGTGGTGCGTCGTCTTGCCGAGAGCGGCGAAATCGTGATCGGTGGAGGCGACGATGCCTATGTCTAATACGCAATGGCTGGCGTGGAAACCGGAAAACCTCCTGCACGATGAGAGCAGCGCAGAGCCTGAATTCCGTCCGACGAGCGCCACAACCGATCCGGCAACAGAAGCCGCCATGCAGGTTGAGTTGTCCCGTCTTCGCCAGCAGGCCGAGAAGAAAGGTTATGCCCAGGGCCAGACGCGCGGTATCGAAGAGGGCAAAGCGCAGGGTTATGACGAAGGGTTCCAGCAAGGTCTGCAAGAGGGCATTGCGCAGGGGCTGATCGAACAGCAACAGCGTCAGCAGGAACAGTTAGCACAGCTTGTGCAACTGATTGATAATTTTAACATTACCCTCGATAGCCTCGACAGCGTAATGACCTCGCGACTGGTGCAGGTGGCTTTAATGGCGACGCGCAGCATGCTGGGTGAAAGCGCGCTCACGGCGAATGCGCACCAGTGGCTGATGACGCGTATTCAGCAACTGCTGAATGAAGAGAGCTTAAAGCAGGGCAGTGTGCAACTGTGGGTCAGCGATAAAGAACCGGAAAGCGTGTTACAGCAACTGAAAGCCATTGTTGAGCCGCGCGGCTGGGAACTCTGTCCCGATACACAGATGCTGCCTGGCGGCTGCCGGATCTCAACCGACAGCGGCGATCTCGATGCCAGCGTGGAAACCCGCTGGAATACGCTCTGTACCCTGAGCCGCGAGGAGTTTTCCTTATGACGGCGCGGCTGAAAACATGGCTGGATGGTATCGCGCGTGCTGAACAGCGAATGTCAGCGCTACCGCCGTACCGCCAGTATGGCCGCCTGACGCGGGCTACCGGGCTGGTGATGGAAGCGGTTGGCTTAAAGCTGCCCATCGGTACGTTGTGCATTGTCGAACGTGACAGCGAAGAGGGCGTGCAGCGCGTCGAGAGTGAAGTGGTCGGTTTTAGCGGTAACGTGCTCTATCTGATGCCGCTGGAAAACGTGGAAGGTGTACTGCCGGGCGCGCGCGTCTATGCGCACGGCGGCGATACCAAAGGCAAGCTTTTACCGCTGGGGCCGGAGCTGCTCGGCCGCGTGCTGGATGCCAGTGCCCGTCCGCTGGATGGCCTTCCTGCGCCCGGCTCTTCCGAAAGAGGCCCGCTGTTTACCGCGCCGTTTAACCCGTTGCAACGCGATCCGATAAAAACCGTGCTGGATGTCGGCGTGCGGGCGATCAACGGCCTGCTGACTGTCGGTCGCGGCCAGCGTATGGGGCTGTTTGCCGGTTCCGGGGTAGGGAAGAGCGTGCTGCTCGGCATGATGGCGCGCTTTACCAAAGCGGATGTCATCGTGGTCGGGCTGATTGGCGAGCGTGGCCGCGAAGTTAAAGACTTCATCGAAAATATCCTCGGCAAAGAGGGGCTTAAACGCTCGGTCGTTATTGCTGCGCCAGCAGATGTATCGCCAATCCTGCGTATGCAGGGCGCGGTGTACGCCACGCGCATTGCGGAGGATTTTCGCGATCGCGGGCTGGATGTGCTGCTGATTATGGATTCACTCACCCGCTACGCGATGGCGCAGCGTGAGATTGCCCTCGCCATTGGTGAACCACCTGCCACCAAAGGCTATCCGCCTTCTGTGTTTGCGAAATTACCGGCGCTGGTGGAACGCGCCGGGAACGGCACGCAGGGCGGCGGCTCGATCACGGCGTTCTATACCGTGTTAACCGAAGGCGACGATCAACAGGATCCGATTGCCGACTCTGCCCGTGCGATCCTCGATGGCCACGTGGTGCTGTCGCGCCGTCTGGCGGAATCGGGCCACTATCCGGCGATTGATATTGAAGCCTCCATCAGCCGTGCGATGACCGAATTGATTGAACCGGGACACTATAAAAAAGTGCAACGTTTCAAACAGATGCTCTCTGCTTATCAGCGCAACCGCGATCTGATTAGCGTGGGCGCTTATGCCGCAGGCAGCGATCCGCTGCTGGATCAGGCGATTGTGCAGTACCCCAAAATGCAGGATTTCCTCTGCCAGGGGATACATGAGTCCAGCGAATATGAGGCGTCATATAACGCGCTCTCTACGCTCTTTCCGGAATAAGGCAGGAACGAATGGCAAAACCGGGTCCGATGGATCACCTCCGTGAGTTAGCAGAAAAAAAGCTCAATGACACGGCAATCAGGCTGGGCAGCGCGCAGCAGAGTTATGTACAGGAAACTTCTCGCCTGGAGCAGCTTCACACCTACGCGCACGAATACCGTCAGCAGTTGCAGGATTCGATTCGCACCAGCAGTGTTTCGATTCTCAGCTTGCAGACGCAGCAGAATTTTCTCGCTTCGCTGGATGGCGTTGTGGCGCTGCAGGTGAGACGCGTTTCCGTCAGCCAGCACAAGGTTGACAGTGAGAAAGATGCCTGGAAACAGGATAAGCGGCGTTTGAATGCGTTCCAGACACTGAAAGATCGTGCCGACGAGCAGCAATTATTAAAAGAGAACCGGCTGGAGCAAAAAATGATGGATGAATTTGCTCGCCGGGCAGCCAGCCAGAGGCAGTTATAAGATGATTATTCAACAACCTGTGACCTCCACCAGCGGGAATAATGGACAACAAACGGCGTCGATTTCTGCCCCGCAGGATGATCGCTTCTCGACGGAGCTGAAAAAGAAGCTCTCCGCTGATAAACCGCAACAGAGAGATGAAAAAGATCCCCTGCCGCAAGGGATCAAAAAGAAACCCGCGACAAAAGAGTTGCAACTGGCGGATTTGCAGGGCGACGCCGCGCAACTGAATCCGTTACCGGCTGCGATCGCGCCGGATAACACGTTGCCGTTACCGCCAGTGGTGCCGGTGACGCTGCCGCAGGAACTGTTGCCTCAGGAGCCTGCCCTGCAAGCGGGCCAGCAAGAGATTTCAGCCGTGCAGGATCCTGCAGCACTGGTCGCCGCAGCACCGGGCAGTGAGCTGAGCGGTGAGATGTCGGCGGATATCCCACAAAGCAGTGCCACGTTGCTGAGCGACGCACTGCCGAAACTTCCACCGCAGGAGAGCGGCATGTCGCCGCTGGCGACGACGCTGCACATTGCCAAACCGGCAGCCGCAAAAACGGCTGAGGTGCCGGTTGAGAAACCGGTAACGGCGGAGAGCGCAGAGGCGGCGAAAACCGCTGAGGCCGCCGCACAACCGGTTGTCACCAGCGACAATGTCGCCGCGAAACCGCACTCTGCCTTAACGGCGGAGCCGATTCAGTACGCGCATCCCGCCCACGTCAGTACGCCTGTCAGCCAACCGGTGACGGCGATGCCGGGCGACAAAGTGGTTACCGGCGCGCTGCAAGCTGAAGTGGGAACGCCCGCCTGGCAGCAATCACTGGGCCAGCAGATTGCGGTGTTCACCCGTGATGGCGTTCATCATGCGGAGCTGCGTCTGCATCCTGAGGATCTGGGATCGTTGCAGATTAGCCTGCGTTTAAATAACGATCAGGCGCAACTGCACTTTGTTACCGGCGATCATCAGGTACGTGCCGCGCTGGAGTCCGCGATGCCGCATCTGCGCACGCAACTGCAGGAATCCGGCATCCAGCTTGGGCAGAGCAGCGTTGGCGCCGAAAGTTTCTCCTCGACCGGCGATGCGCCATCGGGTGAGCATTCCGGGCAAGGAAAGTCTGAGAAAGAGTCGTCCGAAATGGCCATTTCCGCGCCGGAAGAGCGCATTTCAACACCGCGTACGCTGATATATTCCAGCGGAATCAATACTTTTGCCTGATATTATTGCCTTAAATAGTAAGTTACTGGCAATAATTTCAGCTTATCAATGAATTGTACTTGGTGGGTGCTGTATTACTATATTCGCATCCCATCAAGTCCGGCAAATTGCTGAATCTTGATTTATTTTTTACAGAGCTAATCATTAAATGTCGAAAAAGAAATTATCTGCTAACAGCGGGAAGCGTTCTCTGCTGCTGACTCTGCTCACCTTATTAATTGCCGTTGGTATCTGTGCGGTTGCGACATATTCTTATATTGAAATTAAAAAGCTGAATTCACAGATCGCCAATATGAAAGGCCCAAATGAATCTGCGGCACACGAAGAGAATATTGTTCCGGTGTATGAAGATCTCGAAGCTTTTACCGTCAGCCTGAAACCAGATAGCCATGGCGACGATCGTGTTCTGTATATTGGTTTGACCTTGCGCTTGCATGACGATAAATCGAAAGCCATTCTCGTTGAAAACCTTCCGGATGTACGTAGTCGTTTGCTGGTGCTTTTTTCTCAGCAGTCAGCCGAAGATCTTATCAGCGATGACGCAAAGAAAAAACTTTCTGAAAAAATAATGGCTGTGGTGAGTGAACCACTGTCAGGAAAAAAACGCGTGATGGTAAAAAGCGTATTGTTTAATGCATTTATCTTACGGTAGTGATTATGTCTGATAGCCTTTTATCTCAGGATGAAATTGATAACCTGCTGAATGGTGGCCCTAATGCTGGCAACAGTAGCATCGAGGCTATGTCATCATTAACCGCAGCCGATAATATTAAACCTTATGATCCTAATACGCAGCGTCGTGTTATTCGTGAACGTCTGCACTCATTAGAGATTATTAACGAACGATTTGCCCGCCAGTTTCGTATCGGGTTATTTAACATCCTCCGTCGTGGCCCGGATGTCACCGTCGGTAATATCAAGATTCAGCCTTACCATGAGTTTGCACGTAATTTGCCGGTAATGACCAACCTGAATCTGATGAACATGCATCCGCTGCGCGGTACGGCACTGTTTGTCTTCTCGCCGAACCTCGTGTTCATGGCGGTGGATAACCTGTTTGGCGGCGATGGCCGTTTCCCGACTAAAGCCGATGGTCGCGAATTTACGCCGACAGAACAGCGCATTATCCAGCGCATGCTGGCGATGGCTCAGGAAGCGTACGATTACGCCTGGCGTTCGATTTACAAAATCAAAACGGAATATGTGCGTTCGGAATTGCAGGTGAAGTTTACCAATATTACCTCTTCACCGAATGATATTGTGGTTACCACACCTTTTCATGTTGATATTGGTTCGCACAGTGGTGAATTACAAATTTGTATGCCGTTCAGCATTATTGAGCCGCTGCGCGAATTATTAACCAATCCGCCGCTGGAAAATTCACAGCAGGAAAATAATCAGTGGCGCAGTTCACTGGCAACGCAGGTTCGGGATACCGAACTGGAACTGGTGGTGAAATTCGCCGAAATTTCGACTCGTCTTTCCAGAATTATGAGTCTGAAACCACAAGATATTATTCCTCTGGATAAACCAGAAGATGTCGGTGGTTTTGTTAATGATGTGCCTGTTATGTCAGGTAAATATGGCTTTGCCAATAATCAATATGCCATCCGGGTCGAATCTCTGATGGATTCAACATTATCAGCGTTTAAGAAGGAGTGATCGTCACATGAGCGATATTGAACAATCTGCTGGTGCAAAAAAATCATCACTTGACGATCTTTGGGGCGACGCGATGAGTGAACAGTTGACCGCAGAAAACGGTACGGCCATGCAATCTGCAGAAAAAGAAGATGTTGTGGTGAATTTTACTGACGATTTAAATCTGGTGCTTGATATCCCGGTGAAAATGACCGTGGAACTCGGGCGCACGAAAATGACAATTAAAGAGCTGTTAAGACTTAGCCCAGGTTCCATTGTTTCTCTGGAAGGCCTGGCGGGTGAGCCGCTCGATATTTTGATTAATGGTTATTTAATTGCTCAGGGCGAGGTGGTTGTCGTTTCCGATAAATTCGGGATTCGTATTACCGACATTATTACCCCTTCTGAGCGCATGCATCGGTTGAGCAGATAATGAATACCGGGACGCTGAATACTGTTGCGCCGCATACCACAGAAGCGGCGACCTTCCCGATTTCCATGGGAAATATCGTTGGCTCACTGGCGCTGGTGCTGGTGATGATTGTGGCGGTTGCGTGGATCCTCCGTCGCACTGGCGTGGTTTCTCGCGTCGCTAAAGGCCATAACCTGCTGGCAGTGAAACACAGCCAGAGTATCGGTTCGCGTGAGCGGCTGGTGGTGGTTGAGGTTGATGATAAATGGCTGTTGCTGGGGGTGACGCAACAAAGCATCACGCCTCTGATGACGATGGAAAAGCAGGAGTGCAGCACGGCCATGCCGGTGGTTTCTGATTTTCAGGCCTCTTTGCTCCGGTGTTTTAAACAGCGCGCCGCCAGGAGCCAGTCATGAAAAACGTCTCTCGTCTGACATCCAGAATGATTGGCCTCGGTGCCGTGCTGGCAGGGATCCTGCTGCCAGCGCACTTCGCCTGGGCGGCAAATAACGACATCATGCTTACCCATTCCGCGAATGGCGAAAGCTGGTCTCTGCCGGTGCAAACGCTGGTGTTAATGACCTCGCTGACGTTTTTACCTGCGGTGTTGCTGATGATGACCGGGTTCACCCGCATCGTGATTGTGCTCGGTCTGCTGCGCAACGCACTCGGTACTGCCAGTACGCCGCCTAACCAGGTGCTGCTGGGGCTGGCGCTGTTCCTGACTTTTTTCGTGATGTCGCCGGTTGCTAACCGCATCTATGACGAAGCCTGGTTGCCGCTGTCGCAGGACAAAATTTCCATGGAAGTGGCATTACAGAAAGGGTCGCAGCCGCTGCGCGCCTTTATGCTCAAACAGACCCGTGAAACGGATTTAGCGCTCTTTTCCCGTATTGCGAAAGCCGCTGAATTTAATACGCCAGAGGATGTTCCGATGAGCATTCTGGTGCCCGCGTTCGTGACCAGCGAACTGAAAACTGGCTTCCAGATTGGTTTCACAATGTTCATCCCGTTCCTGATTATCGATCTGGTGGTAGCAAGTATTTTGATGGCGCTGGGAATGATGATGGTTCCCCCGGCGACAATTTCTCTGCCGTTCAAGCTGATGTTGTTTGTGCTGGTGGATGGGTGGCAACTGATTATCGGTTCGCTGGCAGACAGTTTTTTCCGCTAAGTGAGAGAAGAGAATGACTCCGGAAAGTGTAATGTCGTTGGCGTTTCAGGCCACCAAAGTTGGGCTGCTGGTTGCTGCGCCTTTATTGTTAGCCGCACTGGCTGCGGGTCTGATTGTCAGTATTTTGCAGGCGTCGACACAGATCAACGAAATGACCCTGTCGTTTATTCCCAAGATCCTGACGATTATTGTGGTGCTGATTGCCTGTGGGCCGTGGATGCTGGTGACGCTGGTGGATTATATGCACGGTTTGTTTAGCTCGCTTGCCAGCCTTCGTTAACAATGCTTACGCTCTCTCTGGCCAGCCTGTATCCGTATGTAAATCATTACTTTTGGCCGTGCCTGCGCATTCTCGCGCTCCTGGGCACCGCGCCGATTTTCAGTGAAAAACAGATCAATGCGCGCATCAAAATTGCGCTGGCGCTGGTTTCAACCTTCTTAATTGCGCCGCAGTTACCCGATACAGGCATTGCGATTGCCTCGCTGGATGGCCTGATGGCTGGTTGCCAGCAACTGATCATCGGCATCGCGATTGGCTTCTCCGTACAGTTGATTTTTGTCGCGGTACGCCACGCCGGTGAGTTGGTCGGTATGCAAATGGGGCTGTCGATGGCGATGGTCTACGACCCGAGCGGCGGTACCAATATGCCGGTGGTGGCCCGCCTGCTGAACCTGTGCGTGACGCTGCTGTTCCTCGTTTTCAATGGTCACCTCTATCTGCTGGAAGTGGTGGCGAGCAGCTTCAACGCGTTCCCGGTCAGTGCCGCGCCGATGGGCGCTAAGGGAATGATGGAGATCGTCCGCGAGGGTCGCATGATCTTTCAGTACGGTTTTATGCTCGGTCTGCCGGTCATTACTTTGCTGCTGTGCCTCAACCTCACGCTGGGGTTGCTGAACCGTCTGACACCGCAACTTTCTATTTTTATCGTCGGTTTTCCCGTCTCGCTGACTGTCGGCATGGTCGCCATGTCGCTGGTGATGTACACGCTTGCCCCCTTCTTTGAAAACATGATGGCGGGCATTTTCGACACCCTTTTCATCATTCTGAAAGGGTTCGGTTAACACACGCAGGAACAATGAGCCCTGCGTTTTTTTGACAACCTGCGTTCACATGAGGTGACGTAAAAACAGGCCCGGGAGCTATGAACGGAAAATTATCATTAGCAGCTGCACATGTGTTGGTTCACAGTGGGGATATTTTTGCTGCATCAGGTCTTATCAAGTTAATTAAACTCTATCGACCCAGTTTGAAGGTCTACCATATTCGCCGCGCGGAGGAGATGCGTCAGGTGAAAAATAACAGACTACGGCTGGTGGTAGGGATTGCGACAGATGCAACCAACGTCGGGGATATGTCGCATCTGTTTGATAATATGCGCAAGGAAAATGCAAATTTACCCTGTGTGTTATTAGGGGATAGCGGTAATTCACTCTTGTCCGCATTATTTCCGGAGATTCCGGTAATGGGACTGAATGCATCAATGACGGAAATCTTTGAGTTTCTGGCAAGCCACCTGGCGAGAAAAAACAGGCTTCCTCAACGCAGAACCACGACTACGCCGCTGCTTACGCTGCGTCAACGCGAAGTGCTTCGTATGCTGGCCTGTGGCGCGAGCGCGCAGCAGGTTTCTGACTCTCTGGGGATCAGCCTGAAAACGGCTTATGTTCACCGACGTGATATTCTGATGCGCCTGAATATTTGTCCTACCTATTATCGCGGTATGTTTACCGAATAACGATAAAACGCGACGGCCTCGCATTTTCAGGATTTTCCTGAATATGCGAGGCCGCCGAAAACGTTTCAAGCACGGTATTAATATTTATCCCGACAAACTCACGCAGAAGCTGACTGATTTAATCTGTCGCTTTTTTTCATGGCCCGCGATGGCGGAACACATAAGCTACAGGTAAAACCGTTAAACATATGTTCTGGCGTGGTGATAAATTTCCCTTTGCATTCGCTGCATTCGGTCTGTTTTATCATGCCGTTATCAATAAACCGTAAGAGTGTCCACGCCCGCGTGAGATCCAGTACCGGCTTTTCCTCTGCATCCGCTAAACCTTGCGCCAGATAAATACGGTATGCTTTCAGCATCAGTTCTACCGGGCGACCAGATACAGATTTTTTGATGAAACAATAAATATTATAAAAAATAGAAGAATGAATATTCTGTTCCCAGGCCATATACCAGTCCGCAGAGAACGGCAACATACCTTTTGAGGGTGAACAGCCTTTCAGTTCTTTATAAAGTTTCAACAGCTTGCGACGACTGAGGCCAGTTTCGCTCTCCAGAACCTGCATTCTGGCGCCAAAAGTAATTAACTCAATGGCGATTTGCGCGTCCCTGATTTCAGACATAATGCTTTTATCACACATCATGTCATCCCTCATGCGGCTTTGCTTTCGTTGTCTTCAGAAAGCAAATTGCTCGATAAAATAATGCCAGTATGAAAACGCTGAAGCGCATCGATACGGGATTCTTTTGTCAAACAAGCAATCAGTGCTTCATCATCAATACGCAGTCGGCTAATTAACTGACCGGTTGATGACAATTTAATGAGCTGCGGAAGAGATAACCCCTTGATGGTTTCCATCGTGGTTTCGTTCAACCCAAGGTGAAAACCTGCCGCAATGTTATCTTCGCGAATCAGACGCTGTGCCAGTAACAGATAGGACAGGTTCAGATCCTCAATAGACTGCATTTGCTCATTCATATTTTGTTCGTGCATGTGTTTGCTCCTGAGAACAACATGTCAACAATCTGTTAACGATGTTTTTCTTAATTTAATAAAAGCGAGCAACCACTTATTTCGACAATAAAAAACAAATAACAATTTAATAATAAATGAACTTCATACTACGGCGCATCATAGTGCGCTTATTGAGTAGTTTCTTAAGAGAGTATTCTTAAGACGAAAATAAGGATACACAAAAGAAAGTCGGCTAACAATACAATTGAAAGTAAAAAAGTAGGCATTTCGTTAGTTTAAATAGATGGCGGCGGCAGTTTTCTTCTCTTTTTCAACAGGATACATTTATTTGGTGAATATTCTTGATATTAATAATTTAGCGGTGCTAAATGATAAGGAAATACATTCTTATCTATTTGATGTGTTTGCGTAAATGAAGTTGCAGGATAAATGTTAATGGATTTTAATAGGCTGTTACCTATTGGCTGAATATAAATTCAGATGTTGCGCGGGATTAACAAAATGCATAAAAAAGGCGATGACGGATATCATCGCCTTTGATAACCAGATGACTTAGTTAGAGAGTTTCCACGCCATTCCCCAGTTCAGACCGACGCCCGGCTCATAATGCAGCTGAGAAAACTCACCGGCCTGAGAACACCAGCCTGCAACAACGCACTCAAAGTTTTTGCCTTTGTGCGTCACCACATCACCGGCTTTATACGCGGTGCCGAAGTCCCACTGCGGATAGCCGCCGTCATCATTGCTGGCCTGCGCCGCAACGGTGATGGTCTTCGTCAGCACGCGGGATTGCGTTCCGGCTTTCACCGTGACATTCACCGCCAGGGTTTGCGGCTGGCTGGTTTTGGCGATGGTAAAGCGCTGGGACGCGAGGCCATTGCTGCCGCCCTGCGCGCCTGCTGGCAGCGACCAGTTATAGGTTGGCGCGCTGGTTGCAGCTTGTGCAGAGGTGACGTTGCCGTTGAAAGTCACGCTGCTGCCGTTGTCGGTGGAAGAGAGTGCCATTTGCAGCGCGTTAATAAACGCGGCGTCGGTGTTCGTCACTTCTTTCGCCGGAACGGTGATGGTCTTCGTCAGCACGCGGGATTGCGTTCCGGCTTTCACCGTGACATTCACCGCCAGGGTTTGCGGCTGGCTGGTTTTGGCGACGGTAAAGCGCTGGGACGCGAGGCCATTGCTGCCGCCCTGCGCACCTGCTGGCAGCGACCAGTTATAGGTTGGCGCGCTGGTTGCAGCTTGTGCGGAAGTAACGTTGCCGTTGAAGGTCACGCTGTCGCCGTTATCGGTAGTGGAGAACGCCATTTGCAGCGCGTTAATAAACGCGGCGTCGTTGTTCTGCACGGTTTCACCGGTCACTTTGATCGTGTGTGTCGCGGTGGCGGTACGGGTGCCCTGCGCGGTGTTGGTGGCGGTCACTTCAGCCACATAGTCACCTGCTGTCAGCCCAGACTGGATCTGGCCGCTCTGATCGATGCCGTTGCTGACCACCTGGCCGCCCTTCAACAGACGCCAGGCATAGCCTGCCTGCTCGAAGTTCGCCTGGGTATACAGTTTCGCCGGGCTGGTGGTATCCATGCTTTTCACACCGGCAATGACGACTGCCGGTTTCGCCACCACGATGACCACTTCTGTGGAAGTGGCTTTGCCATTGCTGTTGGTGGCCGTCACCTGGAAGCGCGCCTGAGTGTCGCCCGCATTCGCCGGTACAGAGATGATGGTACGGTCGCTGGTGCTACCGCCGAGGCGAATGTTGCTGTTACCGGAAATGAATTTCCACTCCCAGGCGACGTTGGTCTGATCGCTGCTGGCAACAACCGGGTAGCTCCAGGCCATATTGCTGGCAACGGTGTTGATAATGCGACGATCGACGTTGAGGACCGGTGCTTTGTCGTTTTCGCCGTCGTTGCTGGTCAGCGCCGGAACGGTAAGCGTCTGCGCCAGCACGCGGGATTCGGTACCGGCGTTCACCGTGACGTTCACCGTCAGCGTTTGCGGCTGGCTGGTTTTGGTGATGGTGAAACGCTGGGAAGGCAGGCCGTCAGTGCTGCCCTGTGCGCCCGCTGGCAGCGCCCAGTGATAAGACGGCGTGCTGGTTGCCGCTTGTGTGGAAGTGACGTTGCCGTTGAAGGTCACGCTGCGTTCGTTATCGGTGGCGGAAATCGCCATCTGCAATGCCTGAATGAAGGCGGCATCGTTGTTCTGTACCGCTTCACCGGTCACATTAATACTGTGGCGGGTGGTGGCCGTGCGCGTGCCCTGCGCGGTATTGGTGGCCGTCACTTCTGCCACATAGTTGCCCGCAGGCAGACCGGCTTTGATCTGGCCGTTCTGATCGATGCCGCCAGTCACTGGCTGGCCATTTTTCAGCAACTGCCAGGCATAGCTTGCCTGCTCAAAGTTTGCCTGAGCGAACATTCTGGCCGGGCTGTTGGTGTCCATGCTGTCCACGCCGACGATAACCACCGTCGGTTGTGTAACAACGATCGTGACGTCGGTGGTGGAGGATTTACCGCTGCCGTTGGTCGCCGTCACCTGGAAACGCGCCTGAGTATCGCCCACGTTGCCCGGGACGATAATCGAGGTGCTGTCGCTGCTGGTATTGCTCAGGCGGATGCTGCTGTCGCCGGAAATGAATTTCCACTCCCAGGAGACGTTGGCCTGATCGCTGCTGGCGGTCACCGGATAGCTCCAGTTCGTGCTGGTGGCAACGGTATTGATGGTGGCGCGATCGACGCTGATAACCGGCGCTTCATCGGAGATGACTTCGCCGTCCAGCTCAAGGATCTTCTCGACCGCTCTGCCCATATCCGGTTGGGTACCGATAAGCGTGGAGGTATTACCCGCAAGCGGAGTGCCCGTGTCATGAATGATGTCTCGCATCTGGCGTGGGGTAACGGTTTTGCCGTGCGCTTTGGCGATACTGGAGAGGCTGGCAACGGCCCCGGCGATAATCGGGTTAGCCGACGAGGTGCCGTTGAACTGCCAGGTATAGGTTTCGTTGGCATTCGGTCTGGCGAGATCACCATAGCCGGTACTGGTGACATATAAACCCCAGCTTGCGCTGGTGACACGGCTGCCGTAGTTACTGAAGCTGGCGCGCATGCTGTCTACCGGGTTGATTGCGCCCGCAAGAATGGCGCCGGAATCGCGTTTTTTGAGATCGAAAAGGCCGCCGAAGGCGCTGTTATCGAGGTCAATATTGCCATTGGCAGCGGCTTCAATCACGTGTACGCCTTTGTCGGTCAGCGCTTTCAGCACATCAAAATACGCCTGCTGGCTTTCGAGCGGCAGAGCGCACACGTCGGCACAGCCAACCTGCTGACCACCGGCAATCTCAAAACCAATCTGCACCACGTCCCCGGCTTGCAGACGCGGAATGGCGTTATAGAGTTGATCGCTGCCCGCTGCGGCGTACGCCATGCGCGTATTCCAGGCCAGGCCCTTCACGCCCGCACCGATATCCGTCGCTGCCATGATGCCCACCGATGCGGTGTCATGGTCCGTCATCGCCTGGTTGTTATTCGGTGTACCCAGAATAAAGGCCGCTTTGGGCAGGTTAATATGGTTCTGGTTCCACATGCCCAGCTCATGGGACAAGATCGTGACGTTGGCACCCTCATGACCTTCAAACTGATTTACGCTGTCGCGGTTCACGCCGCCGAGGCTGTAGGAGGGGGAAGAGTCATGTGGTCCTTTGGTGTAATACTGCAACGAGCGATAATCGATAACTTTCAGTTGCTTCGCGGCGCGCCCTGTCTTTACCGCATCTTCGTGCGGTATCAGTTCCGCTTCCGGATAAACCACTTCAACGTTGGCATTTTGTTTTAGCTCTTCGACGATGCCGTTGATATACGCGATATCACGTTTGCGTTCGTCCGGAATGGTAATGCGCAGGTAGCGGTCAAAACCGTACTTCGCATCCAGCGCCTGCAACTCACTTATTTCTGTCCCGCGTGCGGTGGCGTGCTTAAATGCCGCGTTAACGCTAAGAGACGAATCGCCGAGCGCTAACAGCGCGGGCAGTTGCTGACGAGTGAGGCCGGAGGCGGCCTTCATTTTGACCATAATGGCCGGGTAAGTATTGCCTTTCCACGCGATCTGAATAACCGGAATATTTTCCGCCAGCGCAGAGAAAGAGGGGAGTACTGCGCAGATCAGTAACGCCAATGATTTAATTTTCATTGCTCAAATTGTCCATAAATTATGTTTTCCCGATGCGGGAGTATTATTCGGAGGGGATAAACGTCTGAATATGGGAAATAGCTTCGATAGTGGTAGGGTTATGGATCTGCGGGTAAAGAATCTGTCGATCCGGCTGAGATATTTTTATTTGTCTGTGAGAGCATTCTGTATTTTTGTCAGGGACAGGAAAAGAACTGTTTAATATTATTAAATTTGATTTATTTCCTTAATGTTATTGATTTGAGTTATATTGAAATAAATTGAAATATCGCCAAAGTAATTATCTTCATAATTTCATGTGAGTTTAACCGGGCATAACCGGCGACAGGTTTTTCCCTGGCCGGGTAGCAGCGACTTTTTTCCCGTCCACCAGAAGAATTCAATGAAAACGAACGTATCCCCGAGCAATGGCTCCCGCTGGCTCAAATGGCTAATAGTGTTGATTTTGGTGTTGATTACAGCCGGTGTGGTGTGGCGTCTGCTGCCTGTGGGGAAAGGGCCCGGCGGTGATTTCCCTCCAGGCGGCGGGCCGCACGGGCACGGAGGATCTGGTGGTCCGATGGCGAGGCTGGGTGCCGGAACCACGCTGGTGCATAGCGGTACAGCAAGCGCGGCGGATGTGCCGGTCTACCTGAATGCGCTTGGCACCGTGATCCCCAACGCGTCGGTCACTGTCACCAGCCGGGTGGACGGGCAACTGGAAAACGTGTTCTTCACCGAAGGGCAAAAAGTGGAAGCCGGGCAGTTGCTGGCGCAGATCGATCCGCGCACTTACCAGGCAACGCTGAAACAGTACCAGGGCGAATTAAGCGAAAACAAAGCGTTGCTGCAAAGCGCAGAGCTGACGCTGGCGCGCTATCGCAAGCTGTATGCGCAGGACTCGCTGGCGCGCCAGGATCTGGATTCGCAAATCGCCACCGTCGGCCAGTATCGCGGTGCGGTGGCGTCCGACGAGGCGCAGATCGCCAGCGCGCAACTGAACATTGAGTACGCGCGTATTACCGCGCCGGTCAGCGGGCGCGTCGGCCTGCGGCTGGTCGATCCGGGCAATATGGTGCAAAGCTCCAGCACCACCGGGCTGGTGATCATTACCCAGATGCAGCCTGCGGCGGTGACCTTCAGCGTGCCGCAAAGCTATATTCCTGAACTGACGAAAACGCTGCACGCCGGCCAGACGTTACCTGCGACCGCTTTCGATGCCGACAACAACAGCGTGCTGGACGAGGGCGCGGTGAAATTCATCAGCAACCAGATCGACACCAGCACCGGCACGGTTACCCTGAAAGCGCTGTTCCCCAATCAGAACGAAGCGCTGTACGCCAACCAGTTTGTCAATCTGCGCTTGCAGACCCGCGTGCTGAAACAGGCCACGGTAGTGCCATCGCAGGCGCTGCAACTGAGCAGCGATGGCACCTTTGTCTGGCTGATCAACAAAGACAATACCGTTACCCGCAAAGCGGTGAAGACCGGCCCGGCATGGCAGAATAACCTGCAAGTGGTGCTCACCGGCGTTGCGCCGGGCGACAGGCTGGTAACCGAAGGGATCGATCGTCTTAGCACGGGCAGCAAAGTGTCGGTCGTGGATGAAAGCCCGGCGAAAACGGCGGCGGCCAGCGCGAAATGAACCCGTCACGTCTGTTTATTCAACGTCCGGTTGCCACCATTCTGTTAATGGTCGGCGTGCTGATCAGCGGTATTTTCGCCTACCGTTTTCTCTCCACCTCGGCGCTGCCGCAGGTTGATTACCCGACGATTCAGGTGACGACGCTTTATCCTGGCGCCAGCCCGGATGTGATGGCCTCGTCCGTCACTTCGCCGCTGGAGCGCCAGCTTGGGCAGATGGCGGGGCTCAGCCAGATGACCTCCTCCAGTTCCGGCGGTTCGTCGATCATCACCCTGAAGTTCTCGCTCGATCTGTCGCTGGACGTTGCCGAGCAGGAAGTGCAGGCGGCCATCAACGCCGCCAACAATTTGCTGCCGGGCGACCTGCCGAACCCGCCGACCTACAAAAAGGTGAACCCGGCGGATAACGCCGTCATCACGCTGGCGGCCAGCTCGGACACCTTACCGCTGACCAGCGTGCAGGATCTGGTCAACACCCGCGTGGCGCTGAAACTGTCGCAGATTTCCGGCGTCGGTATGGTGACGCTGGCGGGCGGCCATCAACCGGCGATTCGCGTGCAGATGGACCCGAAAGCGCTGGCGGCGCACGGCCTGACGCTGGAGGACGTCAATACGCTGATCGGCGACAGCAACGTCAACGGCTCGAAAGGGGGTTTTGACGGCCAGTACCATTCGGTCACCATCGATGCCAACGACCAACTGCGTACGGCGCAGGAGTACGGCAATCTGATTCTGACGTATCAGAACGGCGCCGCGCTGCGTCTGAAAGACATTGCCCATATTGAGCAGGGGCCGGAAAACAGCTTCCAGTCGGCGTGGGCCAATAACAGCCCGGCGATTGTCATCAGCGTGCAGCGCCAGCCCGGCGCGAATGTGATTCAGGTGGTGGACAGCATCAAAGCGCGTCTGCCGCAACTTCAGGCGGCGCTGCCGGATGGCGTGAAGATGAGCATTCTGTCGGATCGCACACAGACCATTCGCGACTCCATCAGCGATGTGCAGTTTGAGTTGATGCTGTCGATCGCGCTGGTGGTGATGGTGACCTTCCTGTTTCTGCGCAGCGTGGCGGCAACGCTCATTCCGAGCATCGCGGTGCCGCTGTCGCTGGTGGGCACGTTTGGCGTGATGTACCTCGCCGGTTTCAGTCTCAATAACCTGTCGCTGATGGCGCTGACTATCGCCACCGGTTTCGTCATTGACGATGCGATTGTGGTGGTGGAGAACATTTCCCGGCGGCTGGAGGAGGGCGAAACGCCGATGCAGGCGGCGCTGAAAGGCTCGCAGCAGATTGGCTTTACCATCATCTCGCTGACCTTTTCGCTGATTGCGGTGCTGATCCCGCTGCTGTTTATGGGCGATGTGGTCGGGCGGCTGTTCCGCGAATTCGCCATTACGCTGGCGGTTTCGATCCTCGTTTCGATGCTGGTGTCGCTGACCCTGACGCCGATGCTTTGTGCTTATCTGCTGCGGCATATTCCGCCGGAGCAGCAGTCGCGTTTTTCCCGCAAGGGCGGGGAACTGTTTGATCGGTTAATTCATTACTACGACCGTCTGCTGACCGTGGTGCTTAACCATCGCAAGTTAACGCTGCTGGTGGCGCTGGCAACCTTTGCGCTGACCGCCGTGCTCTATATCGCCATTCCGAAAAGCTTTTTCCCGGTGCAGGATACCGGGCTGATTCAGGGCGTGACCATTGCCTCGCAGGACGTATCGTTCAATGAAATGGCGAAGCGTCAGCAGGCGCTGGCGAACGTGATTTTGCAGAATCCGTCGGTGGAGAGCCTCTCTTCAACGATTGGGATTGATGGCAACAATACCAGCCTCAACAGCGGACGGTTGCAGATCAACCTGAAACCGTTCGCTGAGCGCAGCGATAAAGCGCCGGTGGTGATCAAACAGTTGCAGCAGGCGGCGCAGCAGGTGGTGGGTATTCAGCTCTACCTGCAACAGGCGCAGGATCTGACGGTCAACGACCAGGTGACACCCAGCCAGTATCAGTTCACCCTTGACGATGCCGACAGCGAAAATCTGCTCACTTGGGTGCCGAAGATGGTGGCGGCGTTGCAAAAACGCCCGGAATTTAACGGCGTGGTCAGCAACCTGCAATCGCAGGGGCGCGTGGCGTATGTTTCGCTGGATCGCGATAAAGCCTCCCGCTTTGGCATTACCGCTTCCGATGTGGATACGGCGCTGTATAACGCTTTTGGTCAGCGGCTGGTTTCGACCATTTTCACCCAGTCGAACCAGTATCGCGTGGTGCTGGAAGTCGCGCCGCAGTATCAGCAATCACCGGCCTCTTTTGATGATGTCTGGCTGCAACCGTCGACCAGCAGTGCCTCTTCGTCATCAGACAGCAGCTCGACCAGCACCTCGTCGTCCAGTAGCTCAACCAGCAGTAGCTCGACCAGTACGACCTCAACCAGCACCAGCGGTATGGTTCGCCTGACCTCCATTGCCACCATCCATCAGCGCACCGGTTCGCTGATGCATATGCGCCTGAACCAGTTCCCGGCGGCGATGATTTCGTTCAATCTGAATGACGGCTATTCGCTGGGGGACGGGCAAAAAGCAATTGCTGCGGTGAGCGAGCAGTTGCAGTTGCCTTCCAGCATGACCCTGCGCTACCAGGGGGAAACCGACGCCTTCCAGAGCGCCACCAGCAATACGCTGTGGCTGATCCTCGCGGCGCTGCTCACCATGTATGTGGTGCTCGGCATCCTGTATGAAAGTTTTATCCATCCGGTGACCATCCTCTCCACGCTGCCATCGGCAGCAGTGGGCGGTTTGCTGTCGCTGATGCTGGCCGGATCCGATTTCAGCCTGATTGCGCTGATCGGCGTGATCCTGCTGATCGGCATCGTGAAAAAGAACGCCATTATGATGATCGACTTTGCGCTGGAGGCCGAATACAAGCAGCGGCTCAGCCCGCGCGAGGCGATTCATCAGGCGTGTTTATTGCGCTTTCGACCGATCATGATGACCACCATGGCGGCGCTGCTTGGCGCGCTGCCGCTGATGCTGGCTTCCGGTTCGGGCGCGGAACTGCGCCAGCCGCTGGGGCTGGTGATTGTTGGCGGGCTGGTGGTCAGCCAGATGTTGACGCTGTTTACCACGCCGGTGATCTATTTGTTGTTTGATGACCTTGCCACGCGCGGTAGCCGCTGGATAAAACGTCGGCAGCAGGCGAAATCATGAACCTGACGCGTCTGTTTATCTTCCGCCCGGTCGCCACGCTGCTGATCACGCTGGCTATCCTGCTGCTGGGTAGCCTTGGATACCGGCTGTTGCCGGTCGCGCCGCTGCCGCAGGTCGATTTCCCGACCATTATGGTCAGCGCCAGCCTCGCCGGTGCCAGCCCGGAAACCATGGCGGCCACCGTCGCCACGCCGCTGGAGCGATCGCTTGGGCAGATCGCCGGTATTACCGAGATGACCTCCAGCAGTTCACAGGGATCGGCGAGCATTGTTTTGCAGTTCGATCTCGACCGCGATATCAACGGCGCCGCCCGTGACGTGCAGGCGGCAATTAATGCCGCGCGCAGCCTGCTGCCGAGCAGCATGGAGTCGCTGCCGACGTACCGCAAAGCCAACCCGTCTGATGCGCCGATCGTGATGCTGGCGCTCACCTCCGCGACGCGCTCGCCGGGCGAACTCTATGATCTGGCGGAAAGCAAAATTGAGCAGGCCATTGGGCAGGTGAAAGGCGTCGGGGAAGTGTCATTGATGGGCAGCGCCTTGCCCGCGGTGCGCATCGATCTGCAACCGCAGCGCCTGACGCAGTACGGCATTTCGCTCGACACCGTGCGCAAGGCTGTCGCCAACAGTACCTCCAATCTGCCGAAAGGCATGTTGCAGGGCGACACGCAATCCTGGGTGGTGGATGGCAACGGCCAGCTCGACAAAGCCGCGCAGTACCGCTCGTTGATCATTACCTATCAGAATGGCAAAGCGCTGCGCCTGAGCGATGTCGCCAACGTCTATGACTCGATCGAAGATAAATACCAGGCCGGTTTCCTCAATGGCAGCCCGTCGGTGATGCTGGGCATCAAGCGCCAGGCGGGCGCGAATATGCTGGAGACTATCGATGCGGTGAAAGCGCAGCTTCCGCAGCTTGAGAAAGATCTGCCCGCAGATACGCAGCTCAAAGTGGTGGTCGATCGTTCAGGTACGGTGCGCGAATCGCTGTATGACACCGAAGAGACATTGCTGATCGCCGTGCTGCTGGTGATCGCGGTGGTGTTTGTTTTTCTGCGCAATGCGCAGGCGGTGCTGATCCCGGCGCTGGCGCTGCCGGTGTCGCTGATTGGTACCTGCGCGGTGATGTATCTGCTCGGCTACAGCCTTGATAACCTCTCATTGATGGCGCTGATTATCTCCACCGGCTTTGTGGTTGATGACGCCATTGTGGTGCTGGAGAACATTGCCCGCCATATCGAAGAGGGGCTTAGCCCGTTACGTGCGGCCCTGCGCGGCGCGCGCGAGGTCAGTTTCACCGTACTGTCGATGACTGTTTCGCTGGTGGCGGTGTTTATTCCTATCCTGCTGATGGGCGGCATTATTGGCCGGCTGTTCCGCGAATTCGCCGTGACGCTCAGCGTGGCGCTGCTGATTTCGATGTTCGTCTCCCTCAGCCTGACGCCAATGTTGTGCTCGCGGTTGCTGAAAGCCAAACCCGCCGTCAATGAACGTCGTCATCCGCTGTACCAGTGGATTGAAAATCAGCTCAACCGCCTGCTGGCGGCCTACTCGCGGCGGCTGACGTGGGTGATGGAGCACCAGAAAGCGGTGATGTTAAGCCTGCTGCTCACCGTCATACTCAACGTGTTTCTCTACAGCGTGGTGCAGAAAGGTTTCTTCCCCGATCAGGACACCGGGCTGCTGATGGGCGCAGTGCGTGCCGATCAGAATATCTCCTTCCAGGCGATGGAGCCGAAAGTGCAGATGTTCACCAAACTGATCGAGGCCGATCCGGCGGTGGACAGCGTAATGTCATCGATGGGCAGCGGCATGTTCGGTTCGCGCAACAGCGCCAACTTCTTTGTCCGGCTGAAGGATTTTAGCCAGCGCGACGCCACCGCGACTGAAATCGCCAACCGGCTGAGCAGGCGAACCAGCCACGTGCCCGGTGCGCAAATGTTCCTGATGGCGGCGCAGGATCTGCACATTGGCGGGCGCAGTGCCAACGCCAGCTACCAGTACAGCCTGCAGGCTGACGATCTCGATTTACTGCGCGAGTGGACGCCAAAAGTACAGGCGGCACTGGCGGCGATCCCGCAACTGAACAGCGTGGATTCCGACTCGCAAACCGGCGGCCAGGAAGTGGTGTTGCAGATCGACCGCGATCGCGCCAGCCGCCTCGGCGTCAACGTCAGCATGCTCGATACCCTACTGAATAACGCGTTCAGCCAGCGGCAGATCGCCACTCTGTATCACACGCTGAATCAGTACCACGTGGTGATGACGCTCGCCGATAACTACACCCGCGATCCGGCGATATTGCAGGAGCTGTTTGTGATTAATGACGATGGCGACCGCGTGCCGCTGGCGGCATTTGTCTCGATTGTCAGCGGGAATGCGCCGCTGTCGGTGGCGCACCAGGGGCAGTCGGCGACCAGTACGGTAGCCTTTAACCTTAACGATGGCGTCTCGCTGGAGCAGGCGCAGAGCCTGATTAAAACCGCGATGGCGAAAATCGGTTTACCCGCATCGATTCAGGCCGGGTTCCAGGGCACGGCGAAAGCCTATGAGGAACTGGCGGCCACTATGCCGTGGCTGATCGTCGCTGCGCTGGCGGCGATCTATATCGTGTTGGGCATGCTGTACGAGAGCTACATCCATCCGCTGACGATCCTCTCCACGCTGCCGTCGGCAGGCGTTGGCGCGATGCTGCTGTTACTGCTCAGCAATACCCAACTGACGGTGATCGCCCTGATCGGCATCATCCTGCTGATTGGCATCGTCAAGAAGAACGCCATCATGATGATCGACTTCGCGCTGGACGCCGAAAGGCGGCTGGGGATGACGCCGCAGCAGGCGATCGTGCAGGCCTGCCTGATGCGCTTTCGCCCGATCATGATGACCACTCTTGCCGCCTTTTTTGGTGCCTTGCCGCTGGCACTGGGCAGCGGCGGTGATGCCGATTTACGCAGCCCGCTGGGGCTGGCGATTGCCGGTGGTCTGGCGCTCAGCCAGCTACTGACGCTGTTTACGACGCCGGTGGTTTACCTCTGGCTCGATACGCTTAGCCGCGCGACCCGCCGTCAGTGGCGTCGTCTGCGCCATGCAGGATCCTGATTGATGAAAATGTCGTTACGTCTGACTCCGGTCATCTTATTGCTGCTTGGCGGCTGTACCGTCGGCCCGGACTATCAGCGCCCGTCGATGGCGCTGCCGGTTCACTACAAAGAGGCGCGCGGCTGGCAGCAGGCAACGCCGCAGGATAGCGCAAGCAAAGGCGAGTGGTGGGCGGTTTACCGCGATCCGCAACTCGATGCGCTGCTGCGCCAGGTGAGCCTCTCCAACCAGAATGTCGCCAGTTACGCCGCGCTGTATCGCCAGGCGCTGGCGCTGGCGGCGCAGTCGCGCGCCGGGCTATACCCTTCCGTCAGTTATGACGCCAGTACCACCCGCAGCAGCAGCCATAGCGACGGGCAGCGCAGCACCGGCAATGCGCACCAGGCGGAACTCAGCGCCAGCTGGGAACTGGATCTGTGGGGAAAACAGCGGCGTACTCTGGAAGAGAACCGCGCCAGCGCCGAAGCCAGCGCGGCTGAGCTGGCAAACATGACGCTGAGCGCGCAATCCGAACTGGCGCAGGACTATTTCGAACTGCGGGTGATGGACGAAAAAATCGCCCTCTACCAGCGCAGCGTTGCCGCTTATGAGCGCTATCTGACGGTCATCAACAATAAATATCAGGCTGGAAGCGAATCGCGCGGCACGCTGGCGCAGGCGCAAATGCAACTGGAAAGCGCCCGCTCGACTGCGCAGGACTACCAGTGGCAACGCGCGCAACTGGAGCATGCCATCGCCATTCTGCTGGGTAAAGCACCTGCCGATTTCAGCCTGCCGGTGGCAAAACTCAGCGCCACGATGCCCGCCATTCCGCAAACCTTGCCCGCCGGGCTGTTGCAGCGCCGGCCGGACATTGCCGAAGCAGAACGTAACGTCGCTGCGGCCAATGCGGCGATTGGCGTGGCGGTGGCCGGTTACTATCCGGATCTGAGTTTAAGCGCCAGCGGCGGCGTCAGCGCCTCTGCCATTCAGAGCCTGTTCTCGCTGCCGAACCGCGTCTGGTCGTTGGGGCCATCGCTGAGCGGGACGCTGCTTGATTTCGGCGCGACGTCTGCCGAAGTCGATCAGGCGCGCGCGGCGTATGACAGCAAAGTCGCGACCTACCGGCAAACGGTGCTGTCGGCGTTGCAGGAAGTGGAAGACGGGCTGGTGGAGCTGAATACCCTGCAAGGGGAAATTGCCGCGCAGCAGCGCGCTTCCGATGCCGCGCAGGAATCCGCGCGCGTAACCCGCAACCAGTATGAAGCCGGGATGATTGATTACCTCGACGTGGCCACTACCGAAAACAGCAGCCTGAGTGAGCAGCAGAGCCTGCTGTCGCTACAGAGCACGCAGTGGGTGGCGAGCGTCGAATTGATTGCCGCGCTTGGCGGCGGCTGGCATGCCAGCCAGTCCGAGTAATGTTTTGTTTTACCTGTGATGTCCCTGAGGAGTGGATATGAAAAAAGTAGTTTTTGCCGTGCTGATGTTAGCCAGCGCCTGCGCGCTGACCGGTTGTATTGGCCCCTGGGGACCGTGGGGGCCAGGCGGTGGTGGCCCTGGCGGTGGCGGTCACGGCGGCGGTGGTGGTATGTATCAGGGGCCGGGAATGCGGTAATAAACGAACAAAAGGCGCAGGACGCGCCTTTTGTTTTGGCATTGCTAACGCCGCGTTTTCCACGATTTCGACGCGCTGCGCAGTAAATCGCGCAGCGTGCGGATCAGGATCTCTTTGCTGCGCCCGCGGCGGAAGATCAGGGAAAACGGCGCCTGGTAGCCGTAATCGGTCGGCAGCAGGGCGCGCAGGCGCTGCTGCTGCACCCACGGCAGCGCATAGTGTTCTGGTAAATAACCGATGTATTTTCCGGACAGGATCAGCATCAACTGCGCTTCCATACTCTCCACGCTGGCCACGCTCTGCTTAAAGCCTTTTTTACCCAGATCCGCCGCGCTCCAGTAGCTGCGGGTCACCATGCGCATCTGCGAAATATGCGCGACGGTCGGATGGCGCACGCCGAATAATTCGTGCTGATCGCTGCAATATAACCAGTGCTGCTCGCGGTACAGCGGATGCGAAACCACACTGTTTCCCTGTAATGAAAAGGTGCCGACGGCGATATCCAGTTCATTATTTAAAATGCCGTGTAGCAGGGCGTTCGGGTTTTTGATTTGCAGATTCAGATGCACAAGCGGAAAGAGATCGCTGAACTGCCCAATTGCATCGGTGATCGGCAACATCGGGTCGGTAATGGTCGAGTCAATGACGCCAAGGTTGAGCGTCCCGCCCTGTTCGCCGCGCAGAGAGGCGGTGTAGCGCTCAAAGTTTTCCAGCGTATTCAGTAGCGTCATGCTTTGCTGCAAATATGCTTCGCCTTTCGGCGTGAGTGCAAAACCTCCCCGCCCCCGGCGGCACAGCACAAAACCCAGCTTCTCTTCCAGTTCGCTCATGTAATTACTGATGGCCGATACCGTCAGGTTGAGATCCTGTTGCGCGCTGGCAAAGCCCTGATGTTTCGCCACGGTGACGAAAATATGCATTAACCGCAGATTGGGAAATTTTGCAGCCATGACAGTCGATTGCCCTCTTTTTCGCGCGTAATTAGTTTTCACTTTTCTAAACTAATTTTTTGTATTTTGCTATTTTTCCGCCGTTTCCCCCCGGGCACTATCTTCGCAACACACCCTGTATTGCGAGGAGCGAGTCAGCATGGAAACTCTTTTTCACCAGCCGCAGAGCGGTAACGACATGCCCCGTTTCGCCGGACGCAGCACCATGATGCGTCTGCCGTATTGCGATAGCCCGGCCGGGCTGGATGTGGCGTTTGTCGGCATTCCGCTGGATGTCGGTACGTCGCAGCGGGCCGGTACCCGCTATGGCCCGCGCCATATCCGCAGCGAATCGGTGATGATTCGCCCGTACAACATGGCGACCGGCGCTGCGCCGTTTGAGTCATTGCAGGTGGGGGACATTGGCGATGTGCCGATCAATACCTACAGCCTGCTGAAGTCTGTCGATCTTATCGAAGCGTTTTATAGCGAACTCAATGCGTGGCCGGTGATCCCGCTGACGCTCGGCGGCGATCACACCCTGACGTTGCCGATCCTGCGCGCGCTCGCCAAAAAACATGGCCCGGTCGGGCTGATTCATGTGGATGCCCACACCGACACCAACGACGAGATGTTTGGCGAGAAGATTGCCCACGGCACCACCTTCCGCCGGGCGGTGGAAGAGGGGCTGCTGGACTGCAAACGCGTGGTGCAGATTGGCCAGCGTGCGCAGGGCTATGCCAGTGGCGATTTTCAGTGGGGCGTGGATCAGGGATTTCGACTGATTCCGGTGGAAGCGTGCTGGCATAAAAGCCTGACGCCGCTGATGGCAGAGATCCGCGAAATGCTCGGCGACGGGCCGGTCTACCTTTCCTATGACATTGACAGCATCGATCCCGCCTGGGCGCCGGGCACCGGCACGCCGGAAGTCGGCGGGCTGAGCGCGATTCAGGCGCTGGAGATTGTACGTGGCTGCCGCGGCTTGAACCTGATTGGCGGCGATTTGGTGGAGGTCTCTCCGCCTTACGATATCAGCGGGATCACGGCGCAGCTTGGCGCCAACCTGCTGTACGAAATGTTGTGTGTGTTGCCCGGTGTTCATTATCAGGGGGAAAAACGTCTGTGAATCATTCAACGCCAGTGGATTACCCGCAGCCGCAAAGCGGCGAAATTCCGCGCTACAGCGGGCTGCCGACCTTTTTTCGCCTGCCGTTTGGCGCGCAAATTGCATCGCTCGATATCGGCGTGGTTGGCGTGCCGTGGGATGGTGGCACCACCAACCGGGCGGGAACCCGGCACGGCCCGCGTGAATTACGCAATGCCTCCAGCCTGGTACGGCGGGTGCATCCGGTGACTTTTCAGTCGCCGTATGACCAGGCCCGCGTCGGTGATTTGGGGGATGTGCCGGTCAACCCGGTAGATGTGCAGGACACGCTGGCGCTGATCGAGGCCTGGTACCGCGCGCTGCATGAGCAAAAGGTGATGCCGTTGACCGCCGGTGGCGATCACCTGACGACGCTACCCATTTTACGGGCGTTAGGGCGTGAGCAGCCGCTGGGAATGATCCATTTTGATGCACATTCCGATACTAACGACACTTATTTCGGCGGCGAGCGCTTTACCCACGGCACACCGTTTCGCCGCGCGGTGGAAGAGGGCGTGCTGGATCCGAAACGCACCGTGCAGATTGGCATTCGCGGCGCGTTGTTCAGCGAAAAAGATCATCGCTGGGCCGAAGACAACGGCATCACGGTGATTCGCATGGAGCAGGTAGTCGAAGAGGGCATGGCAGCAGTCATGGCGCGGGCCAGAGCCATTGTGGGTCAGCAGCCGACCTATGTGAGTTTTGATATTGATGTGCTGGATCCGGTGTACGCGCCGGGAACCGGAACGCCGGAAATCGGCGGGCTGACCTCGCTACAGGGGCAGCAAGGGATCCGTTTATTACAGGGGTTAAATCTGGTGGGAGCCGACGTGGTGGAAGTCTCGCCACCGTTTGATCAGGGCAATCTGACCAGCCTGACCGGTGCCACCATGATGTTTGAACTACTTTGCCAGCTTGCTGATGCGCATCATCGGCAGCGGCTTTCTACAGGAGCAGGGGAATGAAAAAAATGAAAATGTTACGTGGGCTTTGCGCCGCAGCGGCGCTGATGGCGGGCATGTCGGCGGCCAGCGCCGCAGACGGCATTCTGACGCCCGGAGAACTGAAAGTCGGGCTGGAAGTGGCCTATCCGCCGTTTGAATCCTGGCAGGATAATAAAATTGTTGGTTTTGATGCTGAGCTGGCACAGCTCCTTAGCGATCAAATGGGCCTGAAACTGCAACTGGCCGACACCAAATTTGCCGGGTTGATCCTCGGGCTGAACGCCAATCGTCACGACACGGTGATTTCCGCGCTGTACATCACCGAAGGGCGCATCGCGCAGGCCGACGCCATTCCTTATGCCGATACCGGAGCCTACATTATGGTGCGCAGCGACAGCAAGGTCGCGCCAAAAACCGAACAGGATCTGTGCGGTTTAACCGTCGGTTTGCAGCAGGGTACTTCATGGGTGACCAAACTGCGCGATCTGTCGGAAAACTACTGTAAAGCAAACGGTAAAGAACGCATCACCGTGAAAGAGTTCCCTACCGCGCCGGAGACGTTGCAGGCTCTGCTTTCCGGCAATGTGCAGGCGCAGGTGGATATTGCTGGCGCGGTGAGTATGTTCGCTGAGCGCAGCAAGGGCCGCGTCAAAATCACCTCGCCGCAGACCATCTATCCGCAGACGCTGGGGATTTATGTGAAAAAAGGCAACACCGCGCTGAAAACCGACATCACCGCCGCGCTGAACGCCCTGCGTGAAAACGGTAAATACGCCGCGCTGCTGCAAAAATACGCCCGTTATGGCATCACCGAGACCCAGGCGCGCTGATAGCGCCTGGCCTCACCAGATAAGGGAGCGGCACGCATGACATTTAACTGGGACTATTTCTTTTCACTGTTTTCGATGGCGACATTCTGGCAAGCCAGCGTCACCGTGGTGGAACTCAGCGTGCTTGCCTGGTGCGCGGGACTGGTGCTGGGGTTTGTGGTCGCCAGCGCCAGGTTATCCGGCCCTCTCTGGCTGAAAAGCGTTTGCCAGGTCTACATCTGGTTGTTTCGCAGCGTGCCGTTGCTGGTGCTGGTGGTGTTTGTTTATAACCTGCCGCAGATGTTCCCGGCCAGCGGCGCGGTGCTCGGCAATGCTTTTTTTGCCGGGCTTCTTGCCACCATTCTGGTTGAAGTGGCTTATATGGCAGAGATCCACCGCGGCGGCCTGATCTCGGTGGCGAAGGGCCAGCATGAGGCCGGCTATGCGCTGGGTTTCAGCTACCTCGGCATTCAGCGGAAGGTGGTGATCCCGCAGGCGCTGCGCATTGCGTTACCGGCGCTGGTGAATGAGTTTATTACTATTGTTAAACAGACTTCGCTGGTGTCGGTGATTTCTCTGCCGGAGTTGCTGATGACCGGGCAGCGACTCTACGCGGAAAACTTTCTGGTGATGGAGACGCTAGCGGCGGTGGCGGTCTATTACGTGCTGATCGTTTCCGTCTTCAGTTTGCTGTTCCAGGCGCTGGAGCGCTGGGCGAACGTTCAAGTGAAAAACCCGCAAACGCTGGATGACCACCAGCTTGACGCGCTGCGCCAGCAGGCCGTGCCGTTGGCCAAACGTCAGGCTGTCGAGCAGCACGGTACGCCTGACGCGTTATTGATGAAACAGATCCAGAAAACCTGGGGGCAAAACCCGGTGTTTAAGGATATTGATTTACGGGTCGCGCCTGGCGAAGTGGTCAGCGTGATCGGGCCTTCCGGCTCCGGGAAAACCACGCTTATCCGCAGTATTAATGGTCTGGAGACGCTGGACAGCGGTGAGATTGTGCTGTTTGGCGAAAGTTTTATTCAGGCCGGCGACAACCGCCACTCCCGTTTACGCAAGCAGGGTATTCGCCGCATCGGCATGGTTTTTCAGGGTTTTAATCTGTTCCCGCATTACACCATTTTGCAGAACGTGATGCTGGCGCAGCGTTATCACCAGCAGCCGGAGCAGGAGTCCGCACGGCGTGCGCAGGCGCTGTGGCTGCTGGATAAAGTCGGCCTGCTGGCCCATATGAACAAATATCCGCACCAACTTTCCGGCGGGCAGCAGCAGCGGGTGGCGATTGCCCGCGCGCTGGCGCTATCGCCCGATATTATGCTGTTCGACGAACCGACCTCGGCACTGGATCCGGAACGCGTCGGCGAAGTGCTGAAAGTGATAAGCGATCTCGCGCGGGAAGGGATGACCATGGTGATTGTGACCCACGAAATGGATTTTGCGCTGGCGATTTCTGACCGCGTGGTGCTGATGGATAAAGGCACTATTCAGGCCGATACCACGCCGGAAAATATTCGCCACGGCGAAGCGACACCAGCGCTGCAACGCATCCGCCAGTTTATGGGGGTGAATGGCGCGGAAGTGGCGTGAGGTTCGTTGCTTTAGAATAAAAACCCCGTCGGGCGAAGGTCTTGCGGGGTTTTGTTTGGCGTGATTGTTAGTGAAATCTGAATCTAATACGACTCCTCCTGCGCTGGCCTCTCGCTGATTTATGACTGCTCCCCCCGATTTGACCGCGCAAGTTTCAGCGTTCGGGCTGCGTCAAGCCGATCCGTCATCACACTGCGCTGGTAGATAAGCCAGAGGCCTGAACAGGGCAGGGCGGTGGTGACTTGCAGCTGTGTTGTGCGCAGGTGCTCCAGATATTTGAGAGCATCGATGGGGATGGTGGTCTGTTTCATACACGCGCCTCCGCAACCGGCAGACGTGCCGCCAGGGAAGAACAGCTGGCAGAGCTGGCGCAGCAGTGCGCTAGCCACACCCACCCCGACACCGGCACGCCGACCAACGCCAGCGCCTTTACGCAGACGGCTGGCAAAGCGGGGCAGACCCGCAGCAAGTACCAGGGCATCATCGCCTGATCCCCTCCCGACAGCCCGCCCCGTGCGGGCTTTTTTGTACCCCTCACCAGACGCGCTACGGCGCGTTCTGAGCGCGTCACGCCACGCACCATCTCCACGCACCCCATCAACACGATCGCACCTGTCCCGCTTCGCTGGCGCAGCCACGCGCCGACAAAATAAAGTCGTCACAGACAAAAACGGCACTACACCGCACCCGCCTGCGGGTTTTGGATCGGGGAAATTTTTCAGTTTTCTTTTTCTACAAACCACACCCCCAGACCGCGCCATTGCTGGCGGTTTGCGGGAAAACCAGAACTGAAAAGGTTGAAAAGAATTTCACTGTTTTTCAGTTTTCAGGATCTGCAAAGGATCTCGCGAAAAATTCATCTGCATGTTTTAAAAGACTTTTTGTGATTTTTCGTCACCGTACCGATCTGCCGGATGAAGTCCGTGGGCGGCGTGGAAAACGTGGCAATATAGCAACGGCGTGGCTTAGCGGATGGTTTACAATTCTGGTGCTACTGAAAAATCCACTCTCTGTTATACTGTTTATATATACAGTATTTTCGGTTGCGTAGGGCAATAAAATGAGGCGTGTATCCATCAATGAGGCAGTGTTTTTGTTTCTGGCCAGGGGCGAGAAGCTGGAAAGAAGGCATTTATTAATCTGTAATTACCTGCCGGATACGCGCTATGTGCTCTGGCCGCGTGGTGATTTTTGGGATGTGAGGTATTTCAATCGGTAGACAGATGAAATGCTTCCTATCGCAGATGCCCCTTTTTCAGATGAGTCAGCGGCCTGGCTGTCTGCTTTGGCTCACTGGGAGGGCGTGAGCGAAAAGAGCCAGTTCAAATATGATCAGAAGGACGACGGTTGTGATGAAGTACTTAAGCGAATCCCGGTTATAGGCAACTGATGACAATTGACAAAGAAGAAACCAGTTCCCTTCCCGTGAACTGGCTTTATATCTGGCTTTACTTTGCCTTTCTGATTACTGGGTAATGTAAGAAGGAACTTTATTTTCACTTCACTGCATTAACCTTCGGGAAACAGATCATTCCTTGTAAGGGAGGTAAACAGTAGTGTTTAAGTAAATATTCAAACGATTAATAATCGGTCTTCTCTGGTAAAAATAATGGGGGAAAAGGTCACATTATTAAATACTAAATGTGTTAATACTCCTGAATAAAGTTTCGAAAGTTCTCCTTCGTAAGAACCTTTATTATTTTTAAGTTTTATATATATGTCACCTTGTTGATAATGATAAAAGGGACGGAGATTTATATCCATCTTAACCCCCTCATTCACAAAAGATATTGGTATTGATTCCGTGCTTATAGAGTTTGTTGGGAATTCCACTCGAACCAACTTAGTATTGTTGAGCTTCTCGTCTATACGTTGGGTTAAAGGGTAAGGTATATTGTTTCCCATATACAATGAAGTACAAATAGATGTTTTATTGTTTTCGATATCTTGAACTACTTGCGGTTGGAAAACTTGAACAAGATCATAACCTCGTTGTTGCCAATCTTCCGATATTTTATCTATATGACGACAAATCACATCAAAATCAGCAGTAGCACCTAACCGAATGATGAGCTGCTTAATAGACTTATGATCTGCCGGGTCGGAAAGCAATTTTTTGTTTGCACTGTCTATTTTGTCAAGTATGTTTCTGTTCTCATTAAAGTGTTTCTTTGCAGTTACCTGTACTATATCAGAGCTGGGATGAAGTTGACCGCTTTGAAATTCATTCAATGAACTATAAAAGATATGATATCTACCATTTGCAATTTCATAGTGACCATAATTTTTTAATCTAAAAGCTATATTGTAACAAATATCAAGCAATAATTCCGAAGTCAGAATGTCGTTCTCTAGAACAACATGTAACTTTCCTGATGAACTACTTCTTCTTAGAAAATTTATAAAGCTTTTTCTGATTATATCACTTTTTTCTTTGAAAGATTTTTCGTGAATCGTTATGTCGAAATTTTTAATCGATACTTTATATTTATATCCTGTATCGAAATAAACCTCATAATCGTATATAGGATTCGAGTTTGGACAAGGTTTTATTACACCGCCGTCTGTAGATAAAGATCCTATCGTTATTATTTCTGTGATTAGTCCGTGCGAGCTAGCTGAATCTTTTTTTATATCTTTTGCCGTAGATTCCAGCCATCTTCTATTATCTACACTCAATTTTACTATTGCAGCACCTAAGAAAAAAAGTTCAGTCGTTGATAAATGGTCTCGCCTTGCCCACAATATTTGCAGTCGATGTCCGCCACTCTCATTCAGCCAAGTATCGGTGAATAAATCTTCTACAGCTTGAATAGCGTTAATAATGGTTTCAGGTGAGTTTTTATCTTCGAGATGCTGGATTGAACGCTTGAACCGATTATTCATTTTGAATTTATATCCTCTTGTTATGAACTAAAAAGAGACCTTTGAGCTTGGTTCCTGTGCTGTTATTCCAAAAAGCTGGGATTCTAGAGTGCCATATCGGGTTTGAACCGGCGACGAATAAACGATTATAAGCAATGCTCGCCACCATTGTTGGCAATCTTCTGTCGCCACTTTGTCGCCATCATCAAAGAAAAAGGGGCTACGTTTTCACGTAACCCCTTGTTTTATTTGGTGGGCTGGCGTCCCTGTAATTAGCCATTCATTCCATTGATTTTTAATATTATTTAAACTTTGAATTTTATGTGTGGTTCTAAAAAGGAACCATAAATCGTAATGGTATGGGTTCTCACGATTAGCGGATTGGAGAATTGTATCAAAAGGAAACAAATTCCACAGTTCAACTCCCTGCTGGTAGTTGAACTGTGGAAGCAGGATCTGCTTTTTGATGTCGGACTATTCTATGGTGATATTCATCTGATCTGCGATATCCAAAAATTTTTCGACTACTTCTCTATCCGCAAGAACCGCAGTAGATTTTGAAATTGACAATGTAGTATTTTTTATTCTATCTTCAAAGAAAACATATGCTTTTCCTTCATATTGTCTGGACGGCCATTCTAATCCTTGGACATCATTATGTTGATCATGGATATACTCAGCCCACATTCTTGTTGTTTTATATTCGGTAGGGTCACAATGGATTAATTTTTTACCTGCCCTCATTTTAATTACAGAGGTATGATCTATAACAGCAACAACTAAATTATCTATTATTTCTAATTCAGTATGGTTTTTGTCATGAAGGTTTTTTTGCTCAAAAATAATCTGATCCTGCGATAGATCAATGTCATGGAAGACCACTTCGCAAATTGCAACCTCAGTTAGGTCTCCAGCGTAAATTGTTGGAATGATTTTCTTTGTTGCACGATTTGTAATAGGGCTAAACCGGGCATTACCATTACTACTGTTATTGAATGTCACACCACCATATATTGATGGATGTATTCTGAAAAGATGCGTCCCTGCATCAATAGTCCTTTTTTTAATAGATATGTTGGCATGAGGTTTCGGAAAGGATGATCTTTTCTTATTAGCCATGTTGCAAACCATCCTTACAAGCTTTTGCAGCTTTTATTAATTGGGATTTATCATCAGCAAGTACATCTTTTGGTTTTGAGCCTCCCAACCAGCTATTACTTGTACCAAACCAAAAGGCCAGTGACCAACCACTCTTGGTACCATCAAAGATGTCGAGAATCTCTTTAACGATTGGTAATGGTTGATATGCTTCGTCCATACAGTATCTTGGATAAAGATTTTTCCCTTGATGTGAAATGGCAAATATTTTGTTTCTGCGCTTCCAGGTACTCGGACCTGCACTGCGATTTTTATTTTCAAAACCAACCTTCTCGGATAATTGATTCGCATCAAGCCATTTGGCATCAGCTAAAACATATTCTCTTAAATTGGCTTTTCTTTCTTCGTTTCTGGTACGATGATCTTCGAATCCTTTAAATATATCAAGCTCTGATTTATTTTTAGAATGAGAGTTTTTTTTGTAGGATTTAGAATGTATCTTAATAAAATTATTTTCTAAACCTACCGATAACAGAAATGTCCTGACTTTTTTTTCAAAATCACTGCGATCAAACAAGTGAGCATTAACCTTATGACCAGACTTGCTTTTAACAGGAATAACAAGATACTGAATATCATTGTCGGTCTCCAGATTCTGAACTGAAGGACCATCAACGACTATGGGCCACTGGACGAACGTATCATCATCATTATGTGGTGCTTTTTTCTCTTTAACTGGTGCTGACATATGTACCTCCTGAGTATTTTGATTACATCGCATATATTGAGTATATTGAGTATTTTTTAAACGTCAAGTGTAACAAGGGGAGCTGAAGAGCAGGTCCGTAATCAAAAAGGGGCTTTCTCCGAAAAAGAGGTTTTAGATGGCAGCTTTTTGGCATAGAAAGTAGATGTATGGACAAGGTTTGTTGTGCTTTTCATGGGTTAGCGAATGCAGGAACTTTTTTCCCATAGCTCGATTCTATCCTTAGGGCAGTACCAGCATAGGTGGAGAATGGATTTTGAACAACTGGTCACCAGAGCATACAAAAGACATCAAGAGTTGGTTTAAGATTGATACATATCGCAAATTTGAAGACCTCTCATTGCTCCAGTTCTACCATGAGATATGGGCTCGTAACTTGTTCTTTAAGGGGTATCGAGAAGAGTTTGAGAGCAGAACTCTTATGGGTTACTTCTCAAAAATTTTCAGTGGCAATCCTTTTTTAATTGAAGAAGGGCAACTGGGATACATGACTCCTGCCAACAAACTTTTTCAGCCTCCCCATTTTTTTCTAACAACTCTTGATCGCCTTGCTGAAACGAGCATCATCGCTATGCAACGCGGAGGTTTTGTTTGGGATGGTGATGACAATTATTCAATAAACAGAGATCTTCGGGAAGAATCACTTTCAGATATTATGCCAGATCAGTTTTCACGAACCGTCATGTTCGAGATTGATTTGGCAAGTGGCACAGACGAAGAGATTGCAGAGTCGCTTAAAGCTGCATTACCGCAGTGGCGTAAAATCAAAGGTATCGAACCAGATCCTTTAGAATCAGTTCGCTTTGGGTATGGAACTATCAAGAAACTCATCAGCTATCGTGTGATACCTATGCTGGATATCCTAGTGTGGGCAGCCGTTAAAAAAATCCGTGTCTCTGACGACAGGTTATCCAGACTACTATATACAGACGATGACGAAGAAAGCGAAATGAGGCAGTCCAGCCAAATCAAAGATACCGACAGGCCTTTGGCTCTTAAATCCTGCACAACTGACTTTATCCGACAATTCCATTACTTCATGAACAAAAATAGCCATTTGAAGCAAATGAAAGTCTCTGATGTAATGAAACTATCGGATTAGTATCTTATCTATAACTGTCTATTTTTAATATGAAAAACCAAAAGCATCATCGTAAATGATGCTTTTTTTTTGCGATTTTTACTTTAAAACGGCCATTTTACCACTTGCTATAAAACAGGGGAATTTCAGCTACTCTCAAGTTCCCCTGTTTTGTACGGCACCAACTTCGAGAAAACCATCCTGCATAGCAGCGAAGAACCTCCGTTTCAGGAGCTTCGCTCCTTTCTTTTCCCAACTATTCGTAGAGTGACTCCATCGCAACGACAAGGGAAAACAAAATGAAAAATCAAGCAACCCGCCTCATACGCTTACCAGAAGTTCTTGAAAGAACTGGCTACGGAAAAGCCTGGATCTATCGTCTGATCAGTGAAGGTCGGTTTCCGGCACCAGTGAAGATCGGAGTTCGTGCTGTTGCTTTTGTCGAGAGTGAAGTTGACGAGTGGATTCAATCAGTTATCGAAACAAGCAGAATTAAAGTTGCTTAATTAAACCTCGGAGAGATTTTTATGAATATTGAAGAATTTGTGAGTGAAGAAAACCATATGTGCAATTTAGGCGATGATCTTTTTTACAAGATCTTCGAACCCGGAGCAATTTATGATTTACCCAATAACGAATTTAATAAAGAAATCATTTACTGGCTCAGTCAGTACCTTGTAGGAAACTTGAGAGAGCCCTTAGACTCGATCTCTGAGCTTAATATTTTCGAGCAGTTTTATGTTTACGAGACATGGTTCTCGCTAATTAAATGTCCCGTTGAAATGAGAAATCTTTCAAAGCGAATAATTCAATACCAGATTGGGCTGAAAACTCTTTTGTAAAAATGTAAAGTTTGGCACCATATTTTTGCTTAAAACCTTACAAAATAATTTACATTATTTTGGTTGCCGTTTATTAGCAAGGCAGTGAGATGGTTTTCGAAGTATTAGGTGTACATAATATTAACTAGATCTACCAGATGATAATTTGACAAGAATAATCGTCTATCTCACTGTTTTAATTTAAATAAATATCTTAATCGAACCAAATAAATTTGTAAATCTACGAAATGCTTATTATTAATATATTGGAATTATACTTTTTGTAAAGTTTAGGAGGAAAATATGAGTAGTATTTGTGTGGATTCTTTTATGTTCGAAAATGGTGAGAGATATTGTCATATTGTAAATAAAAATACTGGCGAACCATTGTATTATCCTAACTTGTATATAACAACACAGGTCAGGAATCGGTCAGAGTCTATATCAACAATGAAAGTTATTGCCGGTAGCATTTCATTGTTATATCGATTCTTTATGAGGAAAGAGATCAATATTGATGTAAGAATTCAGAAAAAGATATTTCTGGCTCCTCATGAAATTGAAGATTTGATTGAATTCACTTCATTCAATTTCCGAGATGGCGAGGATGATAATTTTAGGAGTTCAAATGTCAAAAAACCAACTAAGTACTTTCGGATTACAACCATAGCTAACTATCTGGAATGGCTGTGCAAAATACATCTTTCTCATACAGGACAGAAGGATACTCTCAAATATATTTTAGATTTCATTAACAACATAAAACGAAAGAAACCGAGAAACAATGACAAATATAATATGGATATAGAAAAAAGCTTAGATAAAGAACAATTGGATTCTTTGTTTAGCATTCTTGCACCGGGTAGTAAATTAAATCCTTTTTCAGAAAAAGTGCAAAAAAGAAACAATCTAATATTCCTGCTATTACACTGCTTCGGCCTGAGAGTAGGTGAACTTTTGAATCTGCGAATTGGTGATATAGATTTTGCAGAATCGACAATTGCAATAAGAAGAAGAGCAAATGATAAAACAGATCCGCGAGTGTATCAGCCATTAGTTAAAACTTGTGAGAGGAAATTAATTGCTGATACAAAGCTCATGTTTGAAATTTCAGATTATATTCTGAATGATCGAAGAAAGATAAAAAATTCTAACAAACATGATTTCCTATTTATTACTTATAAAGCAGGAAAAACTCAAGGGCAACCTATTTCATTTTCTTCATATCACAAAGTGGTGAGTGTTGTTCGTCAATCCTCCTCACTTCTAGGGGGATTGACAGGTCACAAACTCAGACATACGTGGAATTATGAGTTTTCGAAAGCAATAGACAAGAATCAGGACATATCCGATGAAAAAGAGCAACAAATCCGTTCTTATCTCATGGGATGGCGACCGGGTTCAGAAACTTCAATGATTTATAATCGCAGGCATATTTTTGAGCTATCGAAAAAAACTGCACTTGAACAACAAGAGCAACTATTCAAAGGAGAATTTGATGAATAATTTAATTAAAAATAAATCTGATAAAATATCTTTGCATGAACATAAAATCGTCAGTTCGATTGAAAATAACGGAATCAATCTTACAAACTTAATATATGCTATGAACGAAAATTTGGTTTGTGGATTTGTATATACAGTACAATATTATTTTAATAGCAACAGCTATTTGTATGTGAAAAATATTGTTAGAAATATGGAGAGTCTTATCCGTAAACTATCTCCTACTCATATTGATGATAAGGTTCTAATTGAATATCAAAATAAGAAATTATCAAAAGCCCCGACATCATTTCGCGTTTTACGACCATTTTTGATTAAATGGTTTGAATTAGGATATCCAGGAATAGATGAAAGTGCGGTAGAGCTGTTAAAGCATTTGGACCTAAAGATAAAAAAATCTGGTCAGTCTGTGCTTCAAGATGATCCAACAGAGGGACCACTAACTAAAGAAGAACATACTTCTTTGATTAAGGCTATGAATCATGCATATAGAAAAGGTGAACTGTCACTGCCACATTATGCAATATCACTATTGATCAGCCTTACAGGTAGAAGACCTCAGCAGTTAGTTATGTTGAAATATAAAGACCTTCTTCAAAAGAACTTAGATAATGGCAAAGTAGAATATGTAATTTCAGTGCCACGAGTTAAACAACGGGGTAAAGAACTACGATATCGAGAACTTGCAATAATATCAGAGGTTGCATCAATTGTTCAATTGCAAGCTAATCAATCAGTGAAACTTGTTGAGCAAGCTCTTGGAAAAACTCTTGATGATTATTCTAAACGAGAAGTTCCTATTTTCTTAAATGAGGAAAAACTCTCAGATTTATCCATAACAGGTTCAATTCTTCTGGAATATAATAAATTATATGCGAAGCCTATAATTGCTAATGTAGCATTGAAAGGTATTGTTAATAATGGGAATATAATATCCAACCGTACCGGTTCGATACTAAATATTACTCCTCGCAGGCTTCGTTATACAATAGCAACTATGCTGGCTAAGGATGGGCATAATGTTAATACTATAGCTGAGTTATTGGATCATTCCTCTACTTCAAGTGCGGGTATTTATATTAAAAATCATGCTGACAGTGTTGAAAGGATTGATTCCGCTGTTTCAGAACAATTGTCATTTGTCGCTGATATTTTTATGAACGGAATCAAATCTAAAAAGAGTAGTCATTTCAAATTTTTTTCTTCAAGTAGATGCCAGAGTCAGAATTCAGGATTTCCTTGTAATCAATGTATGTTTTTTATTCCGATTGAGTGCAGTGAGGTGAATCAACTATGAATAATATTATTTTGTTCAAATCAAAAAAACATATTCTTGTAGAAGAAAATTATAATGAGTTCATAAAATTTTGTCGCTATCAACTGCCCGGACTAACCCAAACTCAGGATTGGGAGCAGTATGCATGGAAAGGATATGTCACATTTAGAAAAATAGGGGTTGGAAATAAAGTCTTTGATTCCATTGATGCAATGCACGAAGATTATATCAATTTTGCGAAAGCATATATCAGATATCAACACTCATTGAAACCATTAAAAAACTATGGGGTTATTATGATGGCTTTGCGATGCCTCGAACAGGCCCTTTTGCAGGTTCAGAACACTGGTCTCATTTATAATGTTACAGCCGTTGTTTTCGATGAGGCAATGCAGATCGGGAGTAAATATTTTGAAGGTAACGTTTTGGCTAAATGTGGAATACAGCTTGAAAAAATATCAAAGTTTCTATATGAACATAATCTTGTGAAGTCAGGATATATCTCATGGAAAAACCATGTAAAACAGAAAGTCAAAAACAATTATCTTCCTGAGATTGAGGAATATCACCGAAGCGATAAGTTACCAGATGAAGAGGCATTGCTCGCTATTGCTGATATTTTTTCTCAAAATGATGAGTTACTGAGTCCAAGGGATAAGTTCACAAGTTCAGTATTTGCACTTCTACTTTGTTGTCCGAGCAGAATCTCTGAGATTTTAGCCTTACCTGCTGATTGTGAGATTACACAAATAGATGGCAAGGGTATCGAAAGATATGGGTTGAGATTTTATTCGGTAAAAGGGTATGGCCCTAATATCAAATGGATTCCACGGGTTATGATACCAGTTGCAAAGAAAGCAATTAGAAGATTACTTTCCTTATCACAAAATGCAAGAGCACTTGCTTACTGGTGCGAAAAGTACCCGGATAAATTTTACCGACATGAGCTTTGCCCAACAGTCGATGAAAAAGCTAAATTGACCGTTGTACAAGTTTGCCATGCACTGGGGTATAATTTATTTGATCATAAATCATGTGTTTTAAAAATTAAAAGAACGAGTTTGGATGGTGGGAAAAGTTTCTTAAACCACAATGATTACAACTATTCATTGAGTAATTTGTGGGAAATTATTAGTTCTAATTTTAGCAGAGACTTTCCATGGTATGATAAAGAAAAATCCATAAAATTTAGTAATGCTTTATGCTTGCTCAATACTGATCAATTTTCTTTATCAAGAATGACTTCAATTTTCACATTTTACAAACCTACTAAAAGTTTCTTTTTCAGTGACATACAAAGTAAAAAAAGCTATGAGATGAATTATAAAAATATATTTTCCCGATATGGGTATTATGATGATGAAGGTAAACCACTACTTATTCGCTCACACCAGCCACGGCACCTTTTAAACACAATAGCCCATTATGGTGAAATGTCTGAACTGGATATAGCTAAATGGTCTGGTCGTATCAATGCGAATCAGAACAGAGTTTATAACCATGTGTCAGAAGAAGATATGTTAGATAAAATCAAAGCTATTAAATTGAATAGGAGTAATTACTGTCAAAGGGAGTCAATACCCACAAATGAATTGACAATTGATTTTGATAACCTTAATCAAGGTGCAATACACTTAACTGAATTTGGTTACTGTGTACATAACTATTTAATCAAGCCTTGTGCAAAAATTAATCATCTTATTGAATGTGATAATGAAACACCGGACATTAACTCAGTAGATAGAATTAGACTGCAATCTGTCCGAGAGAAAGTAATGCAATTAAAGAGAATAACTCAGATCGCTTATGAAAATGGTGATTATGGTGCAGACAAATGGTTGCAACACCATGAAAAAAATTTGGAAAGAATTAGTAAGCTTTTGAATAATTAAACCAGGAGATACTTATGGCAAAACATTTGAATAGGAGTGAAATAAAGGCAATTAAACACATTATACTGACTTGGGACGGTAAAATCACATGGAGTGATTTATGTGAATCAGTGTATAAGAATCTAAACAGAACTATCACAAGGCAATCTTTAAGTGCTCATGATGAAGTTGTTGAAGCATATAGAATAAAGAAAAGTTTGTCCAATTTGAAAAAATCTGGTCTAAAGAAACCAGCTAACTTAACTATTGCGGCACAACAAATAATAAACCTTAAAGCCGAAAACGAAATGTTGAAAAAACAGAACAATAGATACAAAGAGCAATTTAGCTATTGGCAGTACAATGCTTACAGACACGGTCTTACTATGGAACAGTTGAATAGGCCATTTAATAAAAAATAATATTTGATAGGTTACACCTATTGACAAGTTAAATAAATGCGATAAATATAAATATATGGTCAGGAAGACTATTTAACTAATGCAAGGATGCATTTTATGGACAAGAACATTATTTATCCAGAGTTTACTCTGGAAGAGCAACTTATCATTATCGTCGATAAGTATATTTCAAAAAGATACCAGCCCGGAGATAAAAGTTTCTCATACCAGCTTTACTTAATTTTTGTGGGATACCATTTAAAATATTTCTACCCTAAAAGGATTTATTCCAAATCCAATCGTAATATTGATAACATAATGGCTATGTTTAGTTCGGTATACAAAAGTCTGACAAGCAATCTACTACAACGATTAAATAACAAAGAAGGGGTTCTTAGAGAGCTAAACTCGCTTGTTAATTATATAGATAACAATCAGGAAAAAGCAGAAGAAGTTTATGCTGTTGTAAGAACACAGTATGAAGTGAAGGTTATCGAGAAAGAGTTAACCCATGAGGTTGTTAGAGCAAGAAATGTTAGATTATAAAAGCTCCCGAAAGGGAGCTTCATTTTACTAATTTACTTTATTAATAACTTTCTACTTGCCAGCCATCATCTGATTTTATTAATTTAACTGTTCCAGCTTGCTTTGTTCCGCTCATATCCATAATTATATTGCACTTATAGCTTTTATCAGATTCTTTTGTGCAATCTACTTTTTTTACTGAAGTCAGATAGCTTCCAGTCCATTTTCGCATAGCTTTAAAAATATCATCTTGGGAAGGCTCACTGCTACATGCAGTGAGAACAAATGCAGAAATAATAACAGCAAGGACCGAAGATATTTTCATTAGACTTGTTCCTGATTAAGTATTTTACTGGAGAATGCCAGATTTTGTATTGTTATTATCAGTAGAGAATGTCCATTTGCCTACGGTTTCTCCATTGAAGTAGATTTCGAGAGTTCTAGACTGAGTCTGGGAACCGCCAGTTAGCAAACCGACAACAGGGATAAAAGTCGAGGCATTGAACTGATTGTTATACATGAAATATCTCCATTGCTCGTTGCCATCGTCAAGAGTCGTTCTAGTGTCAGGCTCACCAAGTTGAGCAAGTAGCTCTGCCTTAGTTGTTTTGTTTTTAATTATTTTTGATTGTAGACTTTGAGCAGTTTCATTTTTAATCTTTTGGTTCCCTGATGTTGAGCAACCGGTAATTAAGCATATTGCAATAAAAAAGGATGTAACAATAATTTTATTCATTTAATGATCCTTATTATATTTGACCAGAGTTAGCTTTTATGTGTGAAAATGGCTCTGTGTGCAAATTTCTTGCGTAAATAGAATCTTAAAGAAATTGCTAATGCAAAATAGATTACGACGGTTAATATAAAATTTTGACTAATAGCGAATATGAAGAAAGCAATTACTAACAGCACAATTCCTATTAGTAAAGCTAACCAGGCTGAAACGGCTCCATATTTGATGGTTGAATGACAACCGGTGCAGACACGGACACCAAACGGACTCTCCTGAAAGCAGAACGGGCACTTAATTGTTTCGTTTTTCATAGCAACCCCAGGGTGGAAGATTTACTGCGTGTTTGTAGGGATTCTCGATGACCGACTCGCTTTAGTAAAATTGCTTGTACCGATCGATGATTGTTACTTGATAGCTATTGTCTATCATAACTAGATTATCGATCTGTAATAACGATCAATATTTTCTTGACTAAACACAAATTTATTACTAAGCAATTGAGTTAGGTTACGAAAGGTGTTTACAACTAGCTGTCTATAAACGAATTTTTCTTGTAGGTTTCAGATGATGTGTTGAATAGACTTCTGAGAAGTTTGTAGGAACCTTGTGGAGGATGCTCTTTCCATATTTTCTGAGAAGCTCTATGAGCCGTTGTAAAAAGGGAATCCAGCCGGTGAGCCTGAGATGCTTTTGCTGTTTGGCTGCATTCTTTTGAAGGATCTTTTCTACGATTTCGTTCCGTTTGTCTTCTCTGAGCCGTAGTTCCAGTTCTGCAATTTTTTTACCGATACTTTCCTTTCTCTCAGCGGTTTTCAAAACTGTTGCAGGAGCAGGAGCAGGAGCAGGAGCAGGAGCAGGAGCAGGAGCAGGGTGGTCATTTGCCGGTGTGTTGGTTCGTAAAGCTTCTAAGTGGTCGGGGTTGTAGTTAAGCCGATTACTGAGATTTACCCAGGAGTAACCCTTACCTAACTGCGAAGCTTTGAAAGCTATATCGCGGTAAGAGAATGAGAAGCCGTTCATTTTACCTGTGCTTGCGACATTCGCCGTCCAGCCGACCTCTGCTTCTTCAAGTCTCTTGATAAAAGTTAAAAGGTCAGGTGTATCTGTCAAACTTTTATCAAGTATCTGTTGGAGAGCTTCTTTGGGGGAGGGAAGGCCAGTCCGTTCTGAAAGCATCTTTTCGTTGCGAGAGATTCTTTTCCGCTTCGGTTGCTTTGGTGCAATGGAAGGGGCTGTTTTTGTCACTGTCAGACCATGAGCGATTTCGAGTTCACCGATGATCCGGGTGCTGATGAGGTTTTCGTTCCTACCCAAGTAGAGTTTCCCTCCATTGAGGTCTATGCGACTTGCGATAATGTGTATGTGCTGACCAGCCGGATCGTCATGTAAGACATAGCAACGGAGATGGGTATCACTGAATCCCATTCGTTCCATATAGTCATCTGCGATACTCGACCACTGTTCATTCGTTAGTGATTCACCATCAGGTAAGCGAAGCGAGTTGTGCCAAACGGCCTTCTGAACATCAGGGCGAAGTTGTTTGCTGCTATCAAATTCAGCGATCAGTTCAAGGGCTGAATCACCTAACATGTTCCCGCCAATGATGATGGGATCACTGTTATGATGTGCTCCCGGTTTCAATGCATATTGAACGACACCAGCGAAGCTCTTACCCCTTCTGATTTTCTGCATACCCTTCATCGGGTTTGCTCCATATGTCAGCATTTAGCAGGTGCTGGCGAAGCTCTTCCAGTTGTCGCTTCACAGCGAAAAGCTCTGTATGAGTAAGCTGGCTATCTTTACTCTTACTATCGATATGGAGAGCAATACGGTTTAGCTTCTGATTGATCTCACCCAGAGTCTTCCATGTATCGATGTTTACAGGAGGCACGATAGGGGGGAGTTTCTGCAAGGAAGCCATACGTAACCATTCGCCTTTGGCGGAATCTCCTCTCAATTTGTTTAGCTTGCTCAATTCAGCATTATTAAGACGAACACTGACACAATGTATTCTAAGAGAATTAGGAACATGATCGGCCAGACTTGATAAAGTATTTTTTTTAGATGTAATGCTTTTGGTAGTATCTGGTATAGGGTGTCGTTTCTCCACATAAACTCCTTTTTATATGATAAAATTAAATATAACATATGTTAATTTTTCGTCAATATAGAATATATGTGGAGGAATGATTTTGCTTATATATTTAAATGTTTATTACAACTGGATGTGAAAAGTTATGATAGATAAATTCATTTTTATCCATAACTTTGCAAGGTATATTGAAAAATTCATATGTAGCAACCAACTTATCTCGGAGTCTTTTGTCAAAAGTTACGAAGTAGTCTGCATTCGCTCCGTAAATTGCATGAGAAACATCATGCATTCTTGAACGAATTACATATGAAGAATTGTTTCTTTCTTGCCTGTAACCAATTTGTTCTAAGAAATTTAGGGTCAGAGTAAAAATGTCACTTCTCAGTTGATGGCTATTAGATAACTGTTCTGGTGTAGGTTTTTCTATAAACCCTGACTTTTGTAATTTTATGATGAATTCTTTAATTACATACTCGTCATTGAATATATCTTGTGGAGCAATGTTTGATAATCTTTTAGGGCCTAATTTTTTTTCCTTTTGATACGACTCAAAAGTTTGAATACTATCATTTTCTATCCCTAATAGAGTAAAGTTATCAAGTAAAGAGTTATCATTCCTTCTACCAATGTGGTATATGTCATTTTCGTGGGCTACGTCGGTTTGATCTATTAGATCATAAACTCTCTTCATACAGTCTCTTGGTGATTCAATAACTCTACGTGTTTTATAGTAATTATCAGGAATTCCAAATTTCAAATTTCTGTGTAATGTTTCCTTCAGAATTAAACATGTAGGAATAGCCGCAGGATTATCAGATAATTGTGATAATAAATTATTAATTTCATCGATAGTCATTCCCCCTGGCAAGTATTCCACATTGTGTGTGAAACGACTTATGATATGCATTGTTTTATTCATTACTTTTAAAACGTCAACATTATCTCTAGATCTATTTTCAGCAATCTCTTCAATATGTGCTGGTGAGTAAACTATAGATGAAGTCGATTTTCTTAAGTTGTTCAACTTTGCAACAACCCATTCATAGTCATCTTCTTTATTAAGTATGTTCAAATAGACATTATAATCAATATATATATCCATAATTTATCCTAAATCCTAAAATGAGTTAATTGAAGCTCATGCATATGATAATGAATGAGAAATTTAATTTCAAGGTAATGTAACTATTGAGGTACGATGAATTGATGAGAAGCAATTATAATGTCAAACAATTATACAGAACATATTTCTTGAAATATCCATTTAGACTCTTTTCAACTGAAAGGAGAAAAGCAAGGAAACTCAGAGAAGCGGAGCTTCGGAGAGTTAGCCCTTGCTTTCTTAATTTTCTTAATTTTTGAAATGAATCTATTGACATAATGGTATTAAATGATATTACAGTTACAAGAAAGAATAGGAGAGTGTTTATGATAAGTAATGATGCTATAAAAATTATATGTGTTACCGTTGGAGTCATTATGTCTTTATTTTTACCATTTTTAATATATCACAAGGTAATGGAGGGGGAAGAGGTTATTGATAAAGATGATGAAAAATAAGCAAGCCTATTAAAATAATGGAGCATAATATCCCTAATAGTATTAATAGTCTCGAGGTTTTATTATTGTATTTCTTAAAGGATATTAGATAGTTATATACTATTGTTCCCGTGTGCGCCCCAAATATTAAAATGAATAAGAAAACCCCAGGTATTATAAACCACCATGAGTATTTATATTCTTGAATGTTGGGATAGGCAATGGTAAAAAAAGCTACAATAGAAGAGCAATAAGTTATTGGGTTAGTTCTTTTGTACGACATTATTAATTCCTGTTAATATGATTCATATAAATGACTTACACATGTTCCACACACTCTCCTGCCAATGGCGGCTATTTTCTCCCTCGCTTCCTGCTCAGTAGCACATGTGAAACGGTTCCCTTTGTTTTCTGAGTTATCCATTTTTTTGCATATGGATTTCAAAGAGGAATTACATTTACGAGGTAAAGAATCTTTGGTCATGCTTCCCTCGAAAAGGTGAAGCTCTCCTGAATCTTTATGTTCTTTTAGAGTGTAAGATTTCACCTGTATTCCTTTTTAAACGCAATACTGCCTTTCCTTTTGTATCGCATAAAAGATGCCAAAACGCAAGAGTTGTTGTATTGTTAGTCAATGAGATAAGTCTGTTTTATTGAAAATTATTTCAATGATTATTATTGCCGAAGGATATTATGTTGAGAGACAAGCTTTTACAAGACCAAAGGCTATCCTCTAATGGCACGGTCCCAGTTCACCTATATTATATATGCTATATCCTATTCCTCAGTAATTACCTAAAAACATAGTGTTTTTTGTTTCGTTTTTTTTGGAGAGGAATAATAATTACTAATTTTTATTTTTACTAAATTCTTAGAGGTTATTTTATGAGTGTTCTGAAAATAAGGTCGGTAAAAAGTTATAGTGACGAGAAATATATTGAAATAGATCTAACGAAAAGAATAAACTTAGTATATGGGCAGAATGGTTCGGGTAAGTCAACAATATCAGGATATTTTTATAAACCTGAGGATGAAGCATATGGTAGTTGCTCTTTTAGTGATACAGATAAATACAGGTATATTGTCTACAATAGCCAGTTCGTAGAGGATTCTTTCTATAACAAATCAGAGCAACCTGGAATATTCACTTTAAGTCAGGAAAATAAAGAGGTAATGGAGGCGCTGGCTCTTAATGAAAAAGAATTGTCTAAACTAAAAAAAGATATTATCCGTATCGATAGTGATCTCGATAAAAAAGATAAGATGATACAAAAAGTTGTAAGCGAATACCAAACGAAAGTATGGGATAAAACTTCACATATCAGAAAGAAAGACGGTGGATTAGGTGATTTAATGGCAGGTTACTTGCAAAAATCGAGTCTCTCCCAGCGCCTTAGTCAACAAGTAGAAATGAAAGAAATAGATACCGCAGATTTAATTTCTGATTATATAAAATTAAAATCAAATAAAAATGTATCTTATCAGCGATTGATAATTCCAGCGACTCCATTTTTTTCAGAAGATCAAGTTGGTATGTTATCCACATCATTAATACCATCTGGGGATAGTTATTTATCAATGGTTATTGATAGGCTTGGTAATGCAGATTGGATAAGAACTGGATTATCATATATAGATGATGAACAATGCCCGTTTTGCCAAAAAAATACTATTGATGATTTATTTAGGGAGGAAGTGAAGAAAATATTTGATGATGCTTATGATAAGATGATCTCAAAATTAAAAGAATTGCAATCTTCTTATAAAAAAATGATTGATGAGTTTACTAGTGGCATACAAACGACTGTAATTTCATCCAATTATATCAATGATAAGGATGAGTTCAATGAAGGACTTGAACAGGCTAATCTCATCTTTGAGGCTAACTTAAGGTTTATACAAGAAAAAATAGATAAGCCATCTTTGAATGTTGAAGTTATAACTGAAAATCCGAGCGCTAATAGCCTTGTTGAAAAAATGAAGCAGTATAATGATGAGATTAATACTATAAACACAATGGTTGAGAATTATGATAATAGTATAGATGAACTTAAGTCCAATGTTTGGAAATCTTTACGCAATATCTGTAATGATCTAATTGATGCTCAAAGTAAACAAATTCAGGAGCTGATTTTAGAGAGGGAAGATATTATTTCCTGTAAAGATAAATTGCAAAATGAAATAAAAGCGTTAAACACTTCATCTATAGATTTGAAAAAACAAACCTCAAATATAGATGAAACTGTTGAGAAAATAAATAGCACGTTAAGTTCGCTCGGAATCTCTCATTTCAAAATTAAAAAAAATGAAGATACAAATTTTTTTCAAATATGTAGAGATAATGGGGTTGTCAGTAATATTTATAAAACTCTTAGTGAAGGCGAGAAAACATTAATTACTTTTTTATATTTCCTTGAGTTATGCGATGGGCGTTTAGATAGCGACAATGAAGATAATAAAGAAAAATTAATTGTGATTGATGACCCGATTTCAAGTTTATCGCATGATTATATATATGAAATATCATCACTTATTCATCACCGTATAATTAAAAAAACTGGAGAGAATAAACTCCTGATTTTAACGCACAACTTATTTTTCTTTCAAGAGTTAGTGAAATTAGCACCGTCAAAAAAAGATACATTTGATAAAAAGTATCAGCTACATAGAGTAATTAAAGATCAATATAGCGATGTTCTTACAATCAATCGTGACGACATAAAGAATGAATATGAAGCACTGTGGATGGTATTGAAAGACGTTAAGAAAGGTTTAATTAGCTCAGTTGTCTTACCCAATGTAATGAGAAATATTTTAGAATATTATTTTTCTTTTTCCTGCAAAATGGAAAAATTAAGTGCAGAACTTGATAGCCTAGTTATTTCAGAAAATGACATAAATTATAAAACTTTCTATCGTTATATAAGCAGAGGATCGCACTCAGACTCAATTAATATAAGTAATTTAGGACAGATATCATCTGCAAAATACCTAGAAATGTTTGAGGGGATTTTTAAGAAAACTAACGATGAATTACATTTCAAAAAAATGTTAGGTGTAGAAGATGAACACATAGCGTAGATCTTTGTAAGTTACCACTGAGGCACCATCAATCATTAACGGTTAGGCAGGGAACGGAGGTGCTGACACACCGTTTCCCACCGTCCAAACCGAAAACGTTGATACTGGCAGACCAGCACGCATTTGTTATTCATGGTTTTTACTCTCTCTTTTCTCAGTCAGCTACTGATAGCCTTCACACCCCATGTGCAAAGCAAGCATACTATGGGAGTTGGCAGGGAAGAGTGCCCCAGTGGTAGGGTTGATATTAAACATTATTTCAATTAGTTCAATTGCTTTTTTGCAAATGGATGCGAGATATATAAAATATCATATTTTATTAATCCAAAAGTTATATTCTTGCGCAAGGTCATAGTTATAAATTGTTTGGTGTGTTAACAAACAACTCATTGTCATAATCTGAGTAAATCTGGAGAATAAAATGGCATTGAATTTTTTAGATTTAGATGAAAAAACCAGACTGCATATGGCTTCTGAAATTAATTATGATAAGCAGTCTGATAATTTCTATCGCAGTAATTACCTGTCAGAGCATGGTAAAACCCTATGGGCATCTTTGCTTGAAGAATCAGTTCAACATGATGATGTTTGGTTGGAAAACGAAATTCAAACAAGAGGTATGCTTGCTCAATTTTATACCAAGCGGAAACCAAAGAGCACTGAACTCATGCAGGCCAAAGTGCCAGTAACTGGGGCTCAAACTCTAGCAGAAGGTGAGTTTAATCGTCTTTATGCGAGAGGGTTATGCTCTGCCGTGTTGTCAGAAGGTGGGGAGTTTGTAGAAGCTTATCGTGCCAGGGAGTCTACTAATCCTCGACAAGAGTCAGAAGCAATAATCGGTAGTCGTTTCTCTGCGCAGGCTGTTCTTGATGATTTACGCTCTAGCCAGGGAGTTGATAGTGCGTTAGGTATTCCTCGACCAAATTCAGGAATATCCATTAAAAGAGTTAAATGACAGCACCAGTATCGAGAGTGATAGGGTTATCACTCTCATGGATTTTAAATTGCGAAATCTTCCAATTTCTTACCTTCCTCTAGCGCCTTTGCAATAGCTCTTGGCGTTCTGCCTTGGCCTGTCCAAGTCTTCTCATTACCATCCTCATCCACATACTTGTATTTAGCCGGACGTGGAGATCTTGGGGACTTAGATTTTGCCTTGTTCTGTCCTGTTTTGATGGTAGAAATTAGTTCACTAGGGTCAATGCCTTCTTCAAGGAGCTTTGCCCGGAACGCTTCAAGCTTCGCCCGTTTTTCTTCAATCTCTTTGCGCTGAGAGGTTTCTTCTTCGCGTCGTTCTTCGACAACAATCGTGAATTTTTCTAGAATCTCTTCAAGCGCTTCGGCTGGCAATTCACGAGCTTGGGCACGAAGGATACGGATGTTGTTCAGGTTCTTTAAATCTTCGCTCATTTAAAACTCTCCTTGGTGTTTATCAAATCGTTTCGCATAAGTTCCCACAATGTACGAAACGAGAAATAATGTCTTGTCTGATAATAGTTAACAATTTGATTATTACCGTTAAGGGCATAATGTACAACAATGGGAAGGATAAAATAGTTTATTTTTAAGTCTGTTTCTCCGAACCTGAATGTGAACTTAAACTTATGCAGATTTATATGAGCCATATTCAGAAAAATCCCAAGACCTTACTTTTTGACAGTCTTATAATCGATTGCGTTGCTTACCATGAGGAATATCAATGGACGTTATCCGGATGGATTTGCAGTCAAAATTGCAGGTAGTTCTTACCAAAGCTGCCTCCCTGTTACCATCTGATGTCGGGGAACAGCTTTTGGCTATGATCACTCCACAGGCGCTGGCTACAATGGCTGGCGTTGTAGTGATATGGGCTGGTGCTCACTTCTTTGGTATTGGCGAGATCGCTGATGTCATACTGCTGGTAGTAGGGTGGGTTGCGATAGGCGGGGTTGCTTTTGAAGCCGGGAAAAAGCTGTATGACTTTGCTATCAAAACTAACAATGCCAGAACAGAAGCAGACCTGGATGCTGCTGCTAAAGATCTGGCAGAAGCTATCACCCTAATCGGTGTTAATACTGTCCTGATACTGCTGTTCAGAAAGAAACCCGGTGATACTTTTAAAAAGCCTCTAAGGGGGGTTGTTATGCCCCGCTACAGTGGGGAGATAGCTTCGCGTATGAATCTGCCCCGTAATGGTGGCTGCCGTTATACGCCAAAAATAAAAATCACCAAATACAAGGATGTCATACAGGGGGCAACAAAGCCCTGGGGAGATGTGGTGGTTGGCCGTAACTTCTATCCGGAAGCTATGTCAAAAGATGAAGCCTACATTAAAATGCTTACCACGCTTTACCACGAGCAAGTCCATATGGCGATTGCCCCTAAGTTCTATCTGCTGCGTGAGTTACGGGTCTTTATGAGGCAATCTGCTTATACAAAGTCATACATATTACGCTATCTTGAAGAAGCTCTTGCCGAAACTATCGGTTTGCTAAGAGCCAGGGGGATGAGCTCTGAATACATCATTCAGGGGTTTAAATTTCCTTTGGGAAATACATATGAGATAACTTTTTCCCTTTTACGACAGGAAGCCGCAGGGGTTCTCCTGGGGCCGGTGACGGTCGGAGGGACTATGTATACCGTTTGGTATGGAGTTCAGCAATGATTACGCAGGAGAAAGCGATACAGATAGCAAAGGATTATGCCAAACAAAACGGGCGAGGTTGGGATGACCATTACTATGAAGCCAGTCCTATTACTTTAAATGGTGAACCTGTATGGATGATCTCTACCTCTGATAATGAATATTCAAAAGAACTTCCCTGGATGATGGAGCATATGCCAAATCCTTCATATTTTTATATCAGCATGGTAGAAGCTAAGTGTATTGCAGTAGGAAACCGACTGAATGAATTTCTGCGAATAAATACAGAACAGTAATCTATTGTTAAAATTTTTGTAGATGCTTTCGGTATATGTCAGACAATTATTCCTATTATTTAATGTTTATTTCGGGAGCAATAACTGGGAGTTTATCAAGGGAAGTTAAGAAGCTCTAATTCTTCTTTATTAAATCGAACGCTGACACAGTGTATTCGAAATGACAGAGGTCTAAGTTCGCTGACTGATTGAAAGTTATTTGCATACGATAATACTATTTTTTTACTAATATAAACTTCCTTTCATGTGTATAAAGTGAAATTTCAATGAGGTAATTCTTTCAATATTATTCGTTTTTTAATGAAAGCTATATATCTTTTTGGTTAATAATCATATTTATTTTAAATGGTTTGGATTCAAAATCGCTAAAATCTTCAAATTTCCATCCTTCAAGTGCATTATAATGAGTGAGTGAATTCCAAAACTGCAAGAAATCGTCAGGTGCTGTGAAATCAATTTCATTATCATTAAAAGTTGGAATGATGAACACGAATTTCAAAAATGTAAAACTAAATTGAGCAAAGGCAAATGGGATATTACTGTCCACCGTTTTTCTTCTGTGGACAATCATTCCTGGTTCTTTACTGAACATATTATAGTTTTTTATAGTTGCAATTTTAGGTAATGAGGGGTGATAAATATCAGAAGATATCCATTCAATGGTTTTTTCCAATCCTTTCAGAGATTCTTGATCATGAATTACGCTGATTGCATATTTAACCAACGCTTTATATATGTTTTGTAAGGAAACTTCTGAATTATAGCATAATGTTAATTCTTTTGGAGGTGATGACTCATCGCTTTCATTTTTTTCAGAATAATACTGCAAAACATAATTTATTTTGTCTTGTTCATTATCTTTGTTTGCATAAAAAAGAAAATTGGTTCCTTTTAACTTAGGGGGGGTGTTATTGCTGTTTTTCACTCGAAAAGCAACGAGGTACATACTGAGATAGTTGTAGATATCTCTTTCAATAGTATGACCAAAGTAATTATTACAGGCATCACATTCTTCGTTAAGTATAATCTTCTTGTTGCCTAATGACTCTGATATTGCATGTGCCTCAATATTATATGTTGTTTTTGGAGTGCGTGTATTTTTGCAAAATCTACATATTCGAAGTGGCTTAAACGCTTCACCTATCTTTATTTTTTTATTAGAGTTTATATCGGGTTCTACACCATCGATAAAATATTTAGAGTAAAAATCACTCATAAGAAGCCCAACTTTATTTTTGAATTCTGTATAATCTATACCTTTATTAATACACATCAATTCGTTAACAATTTCAATATGCTGTTCTTGCGATATGTCTTTTAATGGTAAAATATAAAATTTTTCTCCTTCAGCTAAATTTTTCATAAAATCATTAAGTTTATTTATTTTCGGATTTAGCTTCTGATAGCAATCAACGTAACATCTAATGTTTTCTCGAAGTGTAATGTCATTTATCTGAAGAGAGTCAAAATTAACTCGATGATTTTTATTATCTATTTCCGCTTTAAATACGGAAGCAATTTCAAGAAAGGATTGACCAACATCAATTTCATTTGAAGAAGATATTGAAAAGTGAGCTTTACGTTTCTCAGATATTAAAGTAAACCATATATTATATATCACGATACCTCCTTTCATATGACTTATGTTATCATACTATAATTTCTTCTAACGAGTCGCCTAAAACTGGTACTTTATTTTCCAATTTAGATCTTTGTCAATTTTTTAAATGACTTTATAAAAAACAGGTTGATTTATCAGTTTTATATTGTAATATAACTAAAAAAATAAAGGGGTTGATATGGGGATCAATATTAGCAATAAGAAAGTTATCACTTTTTGTGATTCCCACGAAAAATATGTGAACACTTCTGTTAACTCAAACCCTTCTCTTTCTTTATTAAAACAATGTTCTCCTCCTTTGTTAGTTCATTCTGTATTTAAACGAGTCCAATCTAGTGATAGAAGGGATGGTAACCCATTAATATATGCTTTAAAAAATATTGACAATTACAGTATTAGTAACGAAGAATTAATTAAATTTAAACCCAATTTTGTGAGTGTCTTAGATAAGTTAAAGAATAATAAAAAATTTAAAGGTGATGTTATCTTAACTCTACCGTCATCTTCTAAAGTTGTCCAGTATTTCGCAAAAAGGGTTGGAAGAACCCTGTCATTAAATGTCCAGTATGATGCTTTTGTTAAATGCACTAATGGAGAAGTTTTTGATAACTTTAATCATAATATTGTCAGGAAACAGGACGAAAATGATGTTCGTGGGGCTCTCTATACTTTAAATAAAAAGAATCCAGATTTGCCCTTTCAAATAAAAAACATCGGAAATAGTATTAGATTTTATTTTCAACCATTCAAGCTTAATCATAATAATAATTACAATCAATATAATATCATACTCATAGACGATATATTATCTACTGGTTCAAGTTTGTTATGTGCCGAACAGTTATTAAAAAATAAATGTCAATCTATCATGGCCTTAACATTACTTGGTAGTTTGAGATGATAATTAATTGCTTTTAGAATTGACAATCCAACTTTTTTCACATACTATAGCGATGTAATTGTTTTACAAAGAGACCATACATCAACCCTATGGTCGTTAAACATAAGGCAATGTCTCGATGAATTGCGGGTTCGCGCGGGCGCCGATACCGGGCCTTCACGTAAGGTGAGAAAACGGTAATAATAACCTAGGAAGCGACTGGGTAGTAAAGATTCTAAGGGGGCTATGCCCCCTTTTTTTATTCCTTATCCTGCTTAAAATCCACCACAGTCACCACCAAAAATGTATACCATCAGTAAGCTAGAACTTACTTCGCAATCGCTTTCTGCCTCAATTTCAACAATTTAACCATTGAAAAATGGTACTGCTGCATCATTGGAGGGTTATGCTACGTGAGCTTTGTATTTTTGAGACAAAACGTAATCACTCCACCACTGCATGAGACCCACTCGTTCTGCGAGATACTCAGCACGATTGTAAGCTGCAATTATTTCATCTTTCTTCGAGTGGGCAAGGGCCGCTTCTAAGACATTTGTCCTGAACTTACCAGACTCCTCTGCGGCCGTTCGTGCAATAGATCTCATTCCATGGGCTACAAGCTCTCCACCAAACCCCATACGGATTATGGCCGCATTAGCTGTTTGTTCATGCATATGGTTAAGAGGAGCCTTTATGCTTGGAAACACCCATTCACGATGCCCACTTATCGCTTTCATTGACTCCAGGACTCGCAAAGCTTCTTTGCTTAGTGGAACTTTGTGAGGCTTCTTCATTTTCATAAACTCAGCCGGGATGTTCCACATTGAGTTGTCAGTATCTATATCAGCCCATCTTGTGCGAACAGCCTCACCAGGACGAACCCAGGTCAGTAACTGCCATTCAATCAATAATCGTGTTTCTAAACGGATAGAAGCATTGTTTAGAGCAACCAGGAAACGGGGGAGTTCGGAAGGGGGTAATGCTGGCATATTCTGTTTTTTAGGCTTGCTGAACCGTTGCCCCAGGTTGTCAGCCGGATTGAATTCGATAAGTTCCTCAGTTGCTGCATAACGGAAAATTTCATTCAATCGGGAAATGATTCGCCGTAAAGTTTCGAGGACTCCCCGTTGCTCAATAGGGTCAAGATGTTGCTTTAAGAGTTTGGGTCGGATCTCATTGACAGGAACATTACCCAAGCCGGGAAAGATATTTCTCTCCAGGCTTCGCCAGATGTCTTCTGCATGGTCTTGTGAGATACCTGAGGTCTTTACCTTCTCATCTAACCATTTCCTTGCCACGGCTTGGAGTGTGTGTTCAGTAGCATCCTTTAAGGCATTAGCCTTATCGTTGTTATGGACTTGAGGATCAATGCCATTGGCAAGCAAGGAAAGGTATTCATCTCGTAAGGCTCTGGCTCTAGCCAGTGTAAGGTGAGGATAGGTCCCAAGGCTCATTTTGGTTCTTTTCTTACTCACTGGCACTGCATACCTGAAATACCAATTCTTCTTGCCTCCTTTCGAGAGGGGAGCGATTCGTAGTATCAAACCATCTCCGTCAAACAAGTTGATTTCTTTGTCGGCTGGCTTGGTGCTTTTGATTTCAGTGTCAGTGAGCTTCTTAGCAATTTTTGCCATTTTGGGACCCTCGATTTTTGGACCCTTCGTTGTGGGTCCCATTCAGGGTGCCATAAGTGATAGTTCTCAGCAATTCTCACTGGACGACAATAGACGTAAAAAAGCCCGCAGAGCTTGTGCTGTGCGGGCTTAGTAGACTTCATTCTACTTCAAACAACTAAAAAGTGGTGGAGCTGGCGGGAGTTGAACCCGCGTCCGAAATTTCTACATCCTCGGTACTACATGCTTAGTTTGTCTTTACATTCGCACGCCAGCTGCGGACAGACACGCCACTAACGAACTAGCCTGATTAGTTTTAACGCTTCAACCCCAGGCAGGGCTTCCACGCGATCTCTTTTGGGTTTGACCTCTCTTTGATCCCCGTCTTAAGAGCGGAGGCTAGGGAGAGAGGGCTCTGAGCAGGTTATTAAGCTGCTAAAGCGTAGTTTTCGTCGTTTGCGACTATTTTTTTGCGGCTTTTTACGAGGCCAACCGCCCCTCGGCATGCACCTTGGGTTTCGCAAATCCCGTCGAATCCAGAATCAGCCCCAAAAGTGTTGAACTGAGTATACCAGATTTATGACGCAGCATACCAGTCCATATCGCGGCAAACGGCCTGATAATGCGAGTTGAGGATATTCTGAGCGGCATTTGTTCTATCGAAGCGTTATTCGAGGAAAAAATTTAGTGGGATAAACAAGAGGCCGGGCGGGCCCCCCCGGGGGAGGGCTGTGCAGAATCAACGTCCTGCGTTTTTCATGATGCGGGCTTTGTCCAACTGCCATTCGCGCTCTTTCAGGTCAGTGCGTTTGTCGTGCTGTTTTTTACCCTTCGCGACGCCAACTTTCACTTTGCACCAGGCGTTTTTCCAGTACAGCGACAGGGCGACCACGGTGAAACCTTCACGGTTGATGCGTCCGTAGAGGGATTCCAGCTCACGCTTGTTCAGCAGCAACTTACGGGTGCGCGTTGGGTCACACACGTAGTGTGAAGAGGCGACGGTCAGCGGCGTAAAGTTCGCGCCGAACAGGAAGGCTTCGCCATCTTTCAGGATCACGTAGCTATCGCCGATGTTGGCTTTCCCGGCGCGCAGCGATTTTACTTCCCAGCCCTGCAACGACAGGCCGGCCTCGAATTCTTCTTCAATGAAGTATTCGTGGCGAGCACGCTTGTTGAGCGCAATGGTCGCCGAGCCTGGTTTATGTGCTTTTTTCTTCGTCATAAGTGTCGTAAAGCCGTCGGTAATCTGATTTCAGAAAGTCACCTCATTGCGTCCTGTGAGGTCTAACGCGCTATCTTAGCACGAGATGAGGCTTAGCGTTTTTTCATCCGATGGTAAATGGTATTATTTGTCCGTTGTGTGACCACGGAAAATCTTATGCCTCAGATTAGCCGTACTGCGCTTGTGCCTTACAGCGCGGAACAAATGTATCAGTTAGTGAACGATGTTCAGTCTTATCCAGAATTTATTCCGGGCTGCACCGGGAGCCGCGTGCTGGAGTCCGGCCCGACGCAGATGACCGCGGCGGTGGATGTCTCCAAAGCGGGGATCAGCAAGACGTTCACCACCCGCAATACGCTGACGAGCAATCAGAGTATTTTGATGCATCTGGTGGATGGTCCGTTTAAAACCCTGATGGGCGGCTGGAAGTTTACGCCGCTGAGCGCTGACGCCTGCCGCATTGAGTTCCAGCTGGACTTTGAATTTACCAATAAGCTGATTGAGCTGGCGTTTGGCCGCATCTTTAAAGAGCTGGCGTCCAATATGGTTCAGGCGTTCACCCCCCGCGCCAAAGAGGTTTACAGTGTCGCATAAGATTGCTGTAGAAGTGGTGTACGCGCTGCCGGAGAAGCAGTATCTGCAGCGGGTGACGCTGGAAGAGGGCGCGACCGTTGAGCAGGCCATCCGCCCGTCCGGCCTGCTGGAGCTTCGCAGCGATATCGACCTGGCGAAGAATAAGGTCGGGATTTACAGCCGTCCGGTGAAGCTGGGTGATGTGCTGAAAGAGGGCGACCGGGTGGAGATTTATCGTCCGCTGATTGCCGACCCGAAAGAGCTGCGTCGTCAGCGGGCAGAAAAAGCGGCGAACAAGTCGTAATGTGCTGTTAACAAAAAAGGTGCTCAATGAGCACCTTTTTGCATTTCTGAGATCGGATTATTTGGTCAGGGCAGGCTTGTTGTCGATGTTGGTCAACACACCGGCGCTGCTGAAGGTCAGCGTCAGGGTCTGCTGGGTCGCATCTTCGTGGCCCGGCTTCTGACGGAATACATAGAACCAGGTGTTAGTGCCGAACGGATCGGACATCATCGGGGTTCCCAGTGCATAAGCGACCTGCTGTTGTGTCATCCCCACGCGGATTTTGGACACATCGTTAGGGGTAAGGTAGTTCCCCTGATTGATGTCAGGACGGTAAACCACTTTCTCCAGAGTGGAACAGCCTGCGGTCAACATCAGAAGAACCGCTGCGGCAGCGGTCAGCATTTTACAACGCATAGTGATTTGATTCCTTTTCGGGCCCGAGCAGAACGCGGCTCATATGTAATATGCCGATGATAATAGACCTTGCCCCACTTTGAAACCGGTCTGGCGGCGTTTTTGTTGTTCTGTAGACCCTCAGATCCCGAAAAAGTTTATGCCGCCAGCAGTTCTTTGGCGTTCGCGAGCGTATTGCGCGTGACTTCGCTGCCGCCGAGCAGGCGTGCCAGCTCCTGCAGACGGGCACGTTTATCCAGCGGCTTCATGTGCGTTTCGGTCATTTCACCGTCGGTTTCTTTGCTGACGATAAAGTGATGATGGCCACAGCCCGCGACCTGCGGCAGGTGGGTGACGCACATCACCTGCGTGGATTCGCCCAGCTGGCGCAGCAGTTTGCCCACCACCGCCGCCGTCGGGCCGCTGATGCCGACATCCACTTCATCGAAAATCAGCGCCGGGGTTTCCATTTTACGCGCGGTAATCACCTGAATCGCCAGCGCAATACGCGACAGTTCACCACCGGAGGCCACTTTGGAAATAGCCTGCAGCGGCTGCCCCGGGTTGGTGGTGACGCGGAACTCGATGCGGTCCGCACCTTCCGCCGTCAGGTGGTTCTCTTCAAAGCGGACATCAATGGTGAAGACGCCGTGCGGCATCGCCAGCGTGTGCATGCTGTCGGTGATGTGCTGGCTTAGCTCCTGGGCGTAATGCTGACGGATTTCATGCAGCTTTTGCGCTGTCGCCAGCGCCTGTTCATGATGCAGGTTCACCGCCAGAGAGAGGGTTTCCTGGGAGTCAGCCTGATCGTCAAGCTGCTGCTGTTCTTCCAGCAGAGACTGGTAGTAGCCCGGCAGCTCTTCCGGCGTGACGTGGTGCTTGCGCGCCAGCGAGATCTGACGGGAGATGCGCTGTTCCAGCTCAAACAGACGGTTCGGGTCGAGATCCAGACGCTCACAGTAGTGGCGCAGTTCGTCACTGGCTTCAGAGATCTGAATGGCCGCCTCTTCCAGCATATCCAGGACGCCAGAAAGTTTGCTGTCCATGCCGACCAGTTCGGTAAGCAGCTGGCGGACGTTATACAGCTGGCTCTGCAGGTTCACGTCTTCGCCATCCGCCAGCAGGTTGAGCGCATTCTGGCTGGTTGAGAGCAGATGGCCGCTGTTCGCCAGGCGCTTGTACTCTTCGTCGATTTGCTCAAACTCACCCGCCTGCGGGTTGAATTCGTTCAGCTCTTTCAGCTGGTATTGCAGCAGCTCCGCACGGGCGGCGCGCTCCTGGCTTTGCTGCTGGTGCTGAGCCAGCTCGCGGCAGCTCTGGTGCCACTGGCGATAGTGCTCCGCCATAAGCTGAGTGAGCGCGTACTCACCGGCATAGCCATCCAGCAGCGCTTTCTGCTGTTCGGGTTTGACGAGTTGCTGATGCGCGTGCTGACCGTGGATCTGGATAAGCAGCTGGCCGAGTTCACGAAGCTGGGAGAGCGGGACCGCCGTGCCGTTGATAAAGCCGCGGGAACGGCCGTCGCTGCTGATCACGCGGCGAAGTAAACACTCACGTCCATCTTCCAGCTGGTTCTGTTCCAGCCAGCGCTGCGCTGCGGGGGTGTCTTTCAGGGAGAAGCGGGCGCACAGGTCGGCACGGGGAGCGCCTGCGCGCACCATGTCGCCCTCGGCGCGGCCGCCAAGGCACAGCCCGAGGGCATCAATGGCAATGGATTTACCCGCACCGGTTTCCCCGGTGATCGCCGTCATGCCGCTGTGGAAATCGATCTCAAGCTCACGAACAATGGCAAAGTTGCTGATGGTCAGTTGTGCCAGCATAATTGCTTTCCTGTATGAAAAACCATAACTGTGTTTTCATACAGTATAAACTGGTTTTATATACAGTAAAGTCCTGGACGGTGCAATTTCAGAACAATTTTTTCGACCAGCCAAGCTTCGAGCTTAATGTATTGAAATAGCTGTAATCTTTCGGGTGAATCAGATTCAGGTGGTAATCACAGCGGCGAATCAGCACATCTTCACCTTCCTGGATCGGCAGCGCAATCTGGCTGTCGCAGCTGATCTCCAGGTCGCTGCGGCGGTGGGAGAAGCGCAGGCGGATGGTGCTGTCGCCGTTGATGACCAGCGGGCGGGCGGAGAGCGTGTGCGGGAACATCGGCACCAGGGTAATGGCATCCAGCGAGGGCGTCAGGATCGGCCCGCCGGCAGAGAGCGAGTAGGCGGTTGAGCCGGTCGGGGTGGAGATAATCAGCCCGTCAGAACGCTGGGAGAAGGCAAAGATTTCGTCGATATAGACTTCGAACTCGATCATGTGCGCTACTTTTCCGGGGTGAAGAACTACCTCGTTAATCGCGGTGCTGATGCGCTTCTGGCAGTCCTGCTGGCACACCTGCGCTTCCAGTAAAAAGCGTTTTTCGCTGATATAGTGGCCTTCCAGCACGTCTGCCAGCTGCTGCTGCGCATTGTCCGGGTCGAGGTCGGTTAAAAAACCGAGATTGCCACGGTTGATCCCGATGACCTTGATATCATAACGCGCCAGCGTGCGGGCCGCGCCGAGCATGTTGCCGTCGCCGCCCACCACCACGGCGAGATCGGCCTGTTGGCCAATTTCCGCCAGCGTGCCGGTTTTGACGCTCTTCAGCTGCAGCTCCTGAGCAATCTGCTGCTCGACCATCACTTCATAGCCTTTGCTACACAACCAGCGATACAACATTTCATGTGTCGTTAGTGCGGTAGGGTGACGCGGATGCCCGACGATCCCAATACACCTGAAATGATTATTCATTTTCTGGAGGTCCTTGTGCCTGATGAATGATGACAATCTGTCTTGTTCCCTTGAATCCCGGAAACTGATCCCCATAATAAGCGAAGTTAGCGAGATGAATGCAGAAAAACGCGGAGAAATTCATGAGTAGTAAAGAACAGAAAACGCCTGAGGGGCAAGCCCCTGAAGAAATTATCACGGAACAGCACGATGAAGTTGAGGCTGTAGAGCCAGACGCATCTGCTGAGCAGGTGGACCCGCGCGATGAAAAAATTGCGAATCTGGAAGCCCAGCTGGTAGAAGCACAGAATCGCGAACGCGATGGTGTTCTGCGCATCAAGGCGGAAATGGAAAACCTGCGTCGCCGTACCGAGCAGGACGTTGAAAAGGCGCATAAATTTGCGCTGGAGAAATTCGTCAACGAACTGCTGCCGGTAATTGATAGCCTCGATCGCGCGCTGGAAGTGGCTGACAAAGCGAATCCGGACAACGCGGCGATGATCGAAGGTATCGAACTGACGCTGAAATCCATGCTCGACGTGGTGCGTAAGTTTGGCGTGGAAGTGATTGCCGATACCGACGTTCCGCTGGATCCAAACGTTCACCAGGCGATTGCGATGGTTGAATCTGAAGAGATTGAAGCCGGTAAAGTGCTGGGCGTAATGCAGAAAGGTTACACCCTGAACGGCCGTACCATTCGCGCGGCGATGGTGACCGTGGCGAAAGCGAAAGCGTAATTCGCTATCCGTAGTGCCGGGTAGCGGCGTTCGCCTTACCCGGCCTACAACCTTACTCCGCGATACTTTCGCGCAGGGGTTTAACGGGCAGGACTTTCACCTGCTTGATCATATTGTCCTGCACGTCCAGGATATCAATATCGTACTGCTCAATGCGCACCCGCGTGCCCGCCGCCGGGATCTCTTCCAGCGCTTCCAGAATCATCCCGTTAATGGTGCGAGCCTCATCTTCCGGCAAATGCCAGTTAAAGGCTTTGTTGAGTTCACGAATGTTGGCGCTGCCGTCAATCAGCACCGAGCCGTCGTTTTGCGGGGTGACCTCTTCCGCGAGGGAAGGTGACATTGAGGTGGTAAAGTCCCCGACAATCTCTTCCAGAATATCTTCGACCGTCACCAGCCCCTGAATATCGCCGTACTCGTCGACCACCAGGCCGACCTTCTTCTTGTTGCGCTGGAATTTCACCAGCTGCGCGCTGAGCGGCGTTCCTTCCGGCACGTAGTAAATCTCGTCGGCGGCGCGCAGCATCACCTCTTTGGTGAACTCTTTCTTCTCGGTCATCAGACGGTAGGCTTCGCGCACGCGCAGCATGCTGATGGCGTCATCCAGCGAGTCGCGGTACAGCACAATGCGCCCGTGCGGCGAGTGCGTCAGCTGGCGAACGATGGCTTTCCAGTCGTCGTTAATGTCGATACCGACGATTTCGTTGCGCGGCACCATGATGTCGTTAACGCTCACCTTTTCCAGATCCAGCACCGACAGGAGCATGTCCTGATTGCGCCGGGAGATCTGTGAGCGGGATTCGTTCACGATGGTGCGCAATTCCTCTTTGCTGAGCGCGCTGCTGATGGTGACGTCGGCTTTGATTCCCACCATCCGCATCAGGACGCGCGTCACCATGTTCAGCAGCCAGACCAGCGGCATCATCAGCACCTGCAGCGGTGCCAGCAGGAAGCTGCTGGGGTAGGCGACCTTTTCCGGGTAGAGCGCGGCGATGGTTTTCGGCAGCACTTCGGCAAACACCAGCACCACGAACGTCAGCACGCCGGTGGCAATCGCCACCCCGGCGTTACCGTACAGGCGCATCCCGACGATGGTGCCGAGCGCCGAGGCCAGAATGTTGACGAGGTTGTTGCCGATCAGCACCAGGCTAATCAGGCGATCCGGCTTGCGGAGCAGCTTTTCAACGCGACGGGCGGCGCGGTTACCCTGTTTGGCCAGGTGACGTAACCGGTAGCGGTTCAGGGTCATCATGCCGGTTTCCGAGCCGGAGAAATAGGCGGAGATGACCACCATGACGATCAGGGTAATGATCAGCGTGGTGGTAGAGATGTGTTCCAGGGGGAACTCCTTTGGTTCGTTAGCCAGCAAACTGCTGCAGGAAGCGGCTGCCAAAATAGGCCAGCGTGAGAATGCCCGCGCCCGCGACGTTGAACCAGACCACGCGACGACCGCGCCAGCCTTCATGATAATGGCCCCACAACAGGACAATATAGACAAACCAGGCGATGATGGAGAGCACCGCTTTATCGATATTCTCCACGCTGAACAGGTTCTTCATGTAGAACAGGCCGGTGCAGAGCGTCAGCGTCAGCAGCACCACGCCCACCTGGGTGATGTGGAACATCTTACGCTCAATGACCATCAGCGGCGGCATTTCGCTGCTTAAAGCCAGCTTTTTGTTTTTCAGCTGGTAGTCAATCCAGGCGAGCTGCAGGGCGTAAAGCGCGGCGATAATCAGCGTCGCGTAGGCAAAGAGCGACAGGCCGATATGCACCAGCATCCCCGGCGTCGCCTCCAGATGCGTAATGAACTCATTAGGCATAAAGGTGGCGAGGGCCAGATTGATCAGCGCGAAGGTGTAGACAATCGGCAGCAGCAGCCAGCCGCGATTTTTAGACGCGACGATGGTCATTACCGTACAGATCATCAGGCTGACCAGCGAGCCGACGTTGAGGACGCTCAGGTTTTGCACGCTGCCGTCGCCGGGAATGATGCGTGATTCCAGCGCAAAGGCGTGGCTAATCAGTGCGATCACCGCGGAAAGAATAGCCATGCGCCGCCAGCCGCTGTTTTTTTGCAGCAGTCCGGGAACGATCAGCGCGAGGCTGACAGAGTAGGCAACAAGGGCGATCAGTGCGAAAACAGGCATATAGGCATCGACAGTTGTCTTAATAAGAAAGAGAAGCAGTATAACGTTACGTGACGCCTGCTCCAACCGTTGCATAACAACAAAGGCGCCTTCATGTTATACTCCGGCAAAATTCTGTGTATGTGTCGCTCATGGCGGCCCAACGTTTCTACTCAGGCGAGAGACAATGTTTGATAATTTAACCGATCGTTTGTCGCGCACGCTGCGCAACATCAGCGGCCGCGGACGCCTTACTGAAGAGAACATCAAGGAAACGCTGCGCGAAGTGCGCATGGCGCTGCTGGAAGCAGACGTCGCGTTGCCGGTTGTTCGTGATTTTATCAACCGCGTAAAAGAGAAGGCGGTTGGTCATGAAGTTAACAAGAGCCTGACCCCGGGTCAGGAGTTCGTCAAAATCGTTCGTAATGAACTGGTTTCGGCGATGGGCGAAGAGAACCAGGTGCTTAACCTGGCCGCTCAGCCACCGGCCGTGGTGCTGATGGCGGGCCTGCAGGGTGCGGGTAAAACCACCAGCGTCGGTAAGCTGGGTAAATTCCTGCGCGAAAAGCACAAAAAGAAAGTGCTGGTGGTCTCTGCTGACGTCTATCGCCCGGCGGCGATCAAGCAGCTGGAAACCCTGGCAGAGCAGGTTGGCGTGGATTTCTTCCCGTCCGACGTGGCGCAGAAGCCTGTCGACATCGTTAACGCCGCGCTGAAAGAGGCGAAGCTGAAATTCTACGACGTGCTGCTGGTGGATACCGCCGGTCGTCTGCACGTTGATGAAGCGATGATGGACGAAATCAAACAGGTTCATGCCGCGATTAACCCGGTGGAAACGCTGTTTGTTGTCGATGCTATGACCGGTCAGGATGCGGCAAACACGGCGAAAGCCTTTAATGAAGCGCTGCCGCTTACCGGCGTAGTGCTGACCAAAGTGGACGGCGACGCCCGCGGCGGTGCGGCGCTGTCGATTCGACACATCACCGGCAAACCGATTAAGTTCCTCGGCGTCGGCGAGAAAACCGAAGCGCTGGAGCCGTTCCATCCGGATCGTATTGCCTCGCGCATTCTCGGTATGGGCGACGTGCTGTCGCTGATTGAAGATATCGAGAGCAAGGTTGACCGTGCGCAGGCTGAGAAGCTGGCGAACAAGCTGAAAAAAGGCGACGGCTTCGATCTGACCGATTTCCTTGAACAACTGCGCCAGATGAAAAACATGGGCGGTATGGCAAGTCTGATGGGCAAGCTGCCGGGCATGGGGCAGATCCCGGACAACGTCAAAGCGCAAATGGATGACAAAGTGCTGGTGCGGATGGAAGCGATCATTAACTCGATGACGCTGAAAGAGCGCGCCAATCCGGACATTATCAAAGGCTCCCGTAAACGCCGTATCGCAGCAGGCTGCGGTATGCAGGTGCAGGATGTGAACCGTCTGCTTAAACAATTCGACGACATGCAGCGCATGATGAAGAAAATGAAGAAGGGCGGGATGGCGAAGATGATGCGCGGGATGAAGGGGATGATGCCGCCAGGCTTCCCTGGGCGCTAATAAACGGCCTGGCTTTTTTGCTATTTTATTTTGGTGCCGGGGGTTGCTCGTCATCCTCACGTACTGCGTGCAAAACAAGGATATAAGGCTATCTTGTTTGCCATTTTAGCTCCGGGGTGTGCCCGACAAAACACGAACGTGTTTTGAACGCCCTTTAGGGCGGCCCCGGAGGGCGAGCGGAGCGAGTAAATG
>JBCNNT010000014.1:0-33831 GCA_039594245.1 Enterobacter sp. | reverse complement strand
TGATAAAACGCACGCGCAACATCCAAAGCGTGTTATAGAACAAGGGGTTAGCGTAATGCTAACCCCTTTTTTATTGGCGATGGCGGCAGAATGGCGGCAGCGGATTGCCGTGGCGACAGGCAAAAAAAAGCCTGCTGGCGCAGGCTGAGGAAAAGCAATTATCGCGTTGAATGGGGAGAGGCTTCTGTCACCGGCGGTCGGACAATGTAGCGCGCCAGCGACTCGTGGGTGACAAATGTGCAGCCACACTGGATGTTCTGACACTGATGGTAGCGCTCTTTGGTTTCGGAACTCAGGTAGCGGCTTGAGCGCGCATGCGCCGCTTGCTGGCATACCGGGCAATGCATCATGGTGGGTTCTCCCTCGTTAACATGCTGCAATAATAAACTCATAGCTTGCAAATGCAAACTTTAAATCGCATTTGCTATTTATTCTGCACATCATATTGTCCCTCCTCGATTTTGACCTCCAAATCAAGCTTGCTGACAAACCCATTGTTATCCAGGCTGTGCGTCACTTTTTTAATCGTCCATGCCGTATCGTCAATGACCGTCTTAAAGCCAGAGACCCGCACCGGCGTTTCCGGGGTGATGTCGGTACGTCCCCGCGCCAGCGTGAGGGAAAAGGTGGCCGTATTACGTTGAATGTAATGCCACAGCCCATCAGCTGCCCTTTTCGCTTCCTCTTTGCTGGCATAGACGGTCGACATGCCATAGACGTTATCGGCACTCCCGGCAACGTAAACCGGCTTTTCGCTTTGCTCTGCCGCAGGTGTCACCGCCTGGGGATGCTCTGTACTGGCAGGGGGTTGCGCAGTGGTTTTACGTTGTAACTGCACTTTTTGCGTCTGATTTTTTGGCTTTTTGGTATCAAGCCAGCGCGCCGTCACGCCGGTGTAACTTGAGCGGTCGGCAATATTAAAACTGTGTTTATCACCGTCGCTGCGCTGAATGACAACCTGCGGGAACGCTTCGCCCTTTGCATTCAATCCCCGTCCTGGTTTAATCAGCATCAGTTTGTTCCATTTCACCGTCAGTTCGGCACCGTTACGCACCGCCAGGCGGTGCAGGAAACTGGCGTCCGATTCCATCGACTGGTCGATATGCGCAATCTTAATCCTCTTCAGTGATTCGGCAACGCTGGCTTCCAGCCCGCAGCGTTTAGCAATCTCCTCAACAATGGCGCCCAGCGTGGTGTCATGCCACGACTGCTCATGTTCTTTGTTGAGTTTGCCGTTGAAATCCGCACTGCGTCCGATCACCGTCACCTTATCCGGCGCACCATCATGCTTAACCTGATCGATAACAAACTCACCCAGCCCGACCAGCGCATAGCCCTTTTCGCCGATAAATACGCGGATTTTCGTGTCGCGCTGCGGCAACTGAATATCGCCATCGGCGTCACTCAGCACCAGTGTCAGCGTATCAGCGGTGAAACCACGGTTATCTTCGATAGTCAGGCTGATAAGCCGGGGGGCAATATTTTCGGTGATATCTTTACCGTCCAGCATCAGTAAATAAGCAGGGCTGCTGACCTGCGCCAGCCCATTGGTCAGCGCATCGATCATAGGTCGATCCCCAGCGTTTTTCTTGCCCTGGAATAGAGCTCTTCGCCCTGCTGGCGAATATCGCCGAACATGGCGGCCAGCGACTCATCCACCCGCTTTAAGCTCAGTGTGAAGGAAATTTTGCGGGGCGAACCGTCGCTGTAGTACTCGGAACCGTTGTCCTTCAGGCTTTCGATAGCAAACATGCCGTAAATGGTTCCCGTTCCGTCAATCAGCGGCCACGCTTTCCCCTGTTCGGCCATTGTGCGCACGACATCCAGCGACTGCAGGCCGCCGGTCAGCTCCGGATAGAGGTCACCGCCAAGAACGATGGTCTCTTCGCCCGGGCCAAGGTACTGAAATGCCGCGCGTTTACCGATGCGGCTATTGGAGGCCCAGTTATATCCGGCCGTGCGGTTCATGGTGGTATAGGGCAGTGTCTGCCGCATAAATACAAAAAGTCCCAGCGCCAGCATCATGGTGCATAACCTCCTAACGCGTTGAATTGCGAGAGCGCATTGTCGCGCTTATTGTTTTCGTACTGTTCGAGCAGCTCCATCAGGTGGCGGCTGTTATCGCTGCCCGGTGAAACATCGCCCTGTAGCGTCACGTTGATATCCGTTCTGCTCTGGTCAACGTAGGAACCACCGCCAGCCGGTTTCGCTGCCTGATAACTGTTAAAGCCAGGCATTGCGCTGGTTGGCTGAATGTAGCTCTGGCTGCCGCTGGCATCTGTCGGCGGTTTCGGTACCTCGAGCACCGGTTTTTTGTCGATAATCCCGAGTTTTTCCAGTACCCAATTCAGGCCGCTGCCCAATATTTTTACGCTCTCAATCACCAGCGCGATGGAGCCAGAGAGCATCTGGCCGAAATAGAAACCCGCTTTTGCGCACTGGTTCAGCGTTTCCTGGCTGGCCTGCACCGGCGTAATCAGATCGCTGAAGAGTTGTTTGATGTTCTGCAAGCCGTTGCCGATGAGATCAAACAGCGGTTGTAGCGGCGCAAACAGTCCGGCGAGCGGAGCGAACGCGGCGCCAATCCCGGCCATTACACCGCTAAAGAAAGCGCTGATTGGTTGCCACCAGGTGTAAATGGCCAGCGCGGCGGCGGCAACAATGGCAATCACGCCGACAATCGGCAGCGTGAGCGAACCAAGCACCGCCATAATCCCGCCGCAGACGGTAGTAAAGACGCTGCCAAAAGTGGTCGCAATGGTGATCAGCGTGCTGATACCCGTAAAGACCGGCGCGATAACGCCCGCGACGGTGCCAATCGCCCCGGCAACGCCGACCACGACAGTGGCAATCATGCCGAAGGTTTGCACCAGCCCCTGGTTGTTCTGCACCCACTGTTGCAGCTGCCCCAGATAAACCGTTGCCGTTTGCACCAGCTGGCGCAGGGAGGATTCTTGCGTACTGAAAATATCCACGCTCAGCGACTGATAAGCACTTTGCAGTGCCTGTAAATCGGTACCGAGATTGCCCGCCTGCGCGCTTACCGCACTTGCCGGGTTACTTACTTCGCTTTCAGACTGCGCCGGCGCGCTATTTTTCAGCGATTGCTCATAGCCCGGCTGCAGGAGTTTTTTGCCGATGTTGAAGCCAGAAGTGGCGACGGCCATTCCGGTTTTGCCCACCGCGGAGACTTTCCCGGCGATGCCCTGAATCGTTTGCTGGCCCGACTGGATTTTTTCCGCGCGTTTTTGCCGGGTCTCCTGTTTCAGCGCCTGCTGCTGCGTGACAAGCTGCGCGCGATGATCGCTGATCTGGCTTTGCAGTTGCAGTTTCGCCGCCGTCGGCGCATTCGGCTCAATGCCTGCGCGCAGCAGCGTTAACCGGTGGTCGATCACCGCTCCGCGTGCCGTTTCGTGCTGTTGCGAAAGCGCGGTTGCACGCTCCTGCGTGAAGTTTAGAATGCTGGCGTGGCTGCGCGTCGGCGGGCCTTGCTCCGTCAGCTTTTGCGCGCGCAACTGCACGGTTTGCAGGCGCAGGCTGAGTGCCGAAAGGGATTTTTCGGCCTGCGTTAAACCCTCAACCTGGGCAAGCTGGCTGTACAACCCGCGCAGATTTTTCTCCGTCTCTTTGATACCCGCAGCAAGCGAAACATTCGCCGTTTGCAGGTTTTTAAACGGGCGCGTCGCCTGGTCAACAGCCGTGAGCAGTGCGTCAATATTTGTGCTGTTACTCATGTGTGTTTCCGCTTCGCTGAAGCGCCTTTTCGCGCCATGTGATGAGTTCGCTCAGACTCAGGGGGTAGAGTTCTGATGGCGGCCAGTGAAAAATCACCGCGATATCCGCCATCAAATCGTCAACCGACAGGTTGGCCGGAAAACTTACTGTGCCGAAACCGGCGACAAAAAACCGACCACCTTGCCTGCCAGCGCGACCATATCCGCCAGATCCAGCGCCGCCACTTCCTGTTCGGTCAGGGAAGGCGAGGTGATACGCGGCAGCACTTTAATCAGCGCATCCACTTCAGCATTCGCCACTGCCGCCAGGCTCAAACCGCGCAGGGTGCCGGCATTCGGTTTCATCAGGGTAACGGCGTTGATAAGCTGTTCGCCGCGTTTGATCGGCGTTTCCAGGGTAACGACGTTATCAGTTTCGTTGCTCATAAAATCCTCGTGATTGCGTTAGCGAAGGGAAGTCCCGGCCAGACTGGCTGACCGGGCAGGGGTTACAGGCCGATATTGCGGCGGTGCTGTTCGAGACGATCGACGCCGTTCACTTTTTCGATCATGTTGATGGTGTCGATTTCCACCAGTTCCTTGCCATCCATCGTCAGTTTGAAATAAGTACAGACGACAGAGATTTTGGACTCGGTATCTTCGCCCGGCTTGTTCTCGCCGGTGTCGATCTCTTTCTGACGACCGCGCATCACCACTTCAACGGCGACCGTTTCACCGGTGTCATCGCGCTGGTAGGAACCAGCAAAGCGGATCGGCACCGCATCGGCGCTGGTTGCGCCATACAGTTCCCAGATAGCCTCATCCGGGAAGCCGCCCAGCGACCACTCCATTGCCATGGCGTCGTCATCAAGACCCATATCAATCGGCGCGATACCGTTCATGCCTGCGCCACGGTAGTTCTCCAGCTTGCGGGTCAGTTTCGGCAGCGTGATGGATTTTGCGATCCCCTGATAGCTGTAGCCATTGAGGAACACGTTCATATATTTCAGTTTTCGCGGCATTGCCATTTATCAGGCTCCTTAATTGCTGTTGACCGAGGAGACCAGATTCGCCAGATATTTATCGGTGATGCGCTGGCGTAAGGTCAGGTTTTCCAGTGGCGGCACCGGCGTATAGTCGTAATCGATATACAGTTTCCCGGCTTTCAGGGTCTCGGCGTCATTGGCGCTCTCGTCGAACCAGCAGGTGGCATCAACGATGTAACCGTTGCTTTTCAGTTCGCGGAACTTGGCGTTGATACCGTCGATGATGTCGCGGATAAGCGTCGCGGTGATCGGTTTGTCGACCGCCCACATATGCGCGTCTGCCATGGTGTCGGCGATAACCTGCGCGGTGCGGGTATAGTTTTCAAACAGGAACAGCGGATCGTCGGAGCAGGTACGGTTACCCCAGAAGCGGAAACCATCTTTGCGAATCAGCGTCGTCACACCCGCTTCGTTCAGCAGGTCGGCATCGGTACCGGATTCCTGCAAATCCCAGAAGACCGGGGTGCTGATGCCGGTGACGCCATTCACGCCAACGTTGGACAGCGTTTTGTGCCAGCCGACAGACTGGTCGATATACGCACGCAGGCCAAGTGCGCGGGCGGTAGCGTAGGCAGTTGCCGTCGCGTTCGCCACCGTATCCCAGGCGAGAAAATCCGGCCAAATCACCATCAGCTCGCGCTGGCTGAAGTTCTCGCGATACTTAATCGCATCGGAAATGGTTTTGCAGCCCCAGGCGCTGACATAACCGAAGGCGCGCAGCTTCTGGCAGACTGGCGCCAGTGCGGTGGCGACTTCCTGCGTGTCATAACCCGGCACGCCCAGAATACGCGGTTTCACGCCGGTGACGGCTTCGGCGGTCAGCAGCGCTTTCAGGCCGGTGTATTTACCGTTTTCATCGGTGGTGCCGATGATGTTGGAAATCGTCTGCGCCTGCGCATCATCGCCGCTGCCTTCAGCGACGCGCACAACGACGATAACCGGTTTCGCCTGGTCGGCAATGGCTTGCAGCGAAGAGGCCAGCGTACCTTTGGTACCCGCTTTGGCGATGGCGCTTTGCACGCTGGTGACAAGCACCGGTTCATTCAGTGGAAAGGTTGCCGCATCGGCATCGCTGGCAGTACATACCATGCCGACAATGGCGGTTGAGACAGTGGAAATGACGCGCGTGCCGTCGTTGATTTCGACGACCTGAACGCCATGATGATAGTCACTCATCCGTTTAACTCCGTGGTGTTGGGGTGAGTGCTATTCTCCAGGCCGCAGCGGCGCAGCGCTATTTATCGGGGTTGGGGCGAGGATGAAACAACAGCGGGCGATAAAAAAAACGGGCCGTAGCCCGTTGAATTATGCTGGTTGAGTGGGCCAGGTGATATTGGGCGCACTGGAGAGGTCAATGGCGTTTATGGCATCGATATAATCCAGAACCTGGTCGAGCCGGTTTTTTTCTTCGTCATTCAACGTCCTGCCCGCCTGCAACTTAAGCTGGATAACGCTGATTGATGACATCGCCGTATCGATATGTTGTTGACGAAGTGCCTGCGCATCCTGAACCGCGGCTACGTGTTGTGCTTCGGCGTCCGTAATCCATGCGCTTCCGTCCCACTTGTCATAGGGCGTTGCGGGCTCAATGGCAACAAACCCGTCTTTAAGCGGGCCGATATAATCCACTGTTGAGGCGCTAAGATCGGCCGTGGAATAGACGGTTTTTCCCCGATGATCTTCTTTCTGCTCCCACTCACTCCCCGTAAAGACAGCCACACATCCCTCAGCAACGGCACCGGGAGTAATGTCTGTTGAACCGGCGGGAAGACCAACGCCGATCGCTAAAAACTCTTCGCTGGAACCCGTAAATTCGCCGGTTTGCGCAGAAAAACTGTAAGCCGTGATGTTTCCTGCGGTGGTGGCGATTTTTGCTTTATCCAATACTGCTGATGTCATTATGCAGCCCTCACAATGTAATTAAAGGCGATGTTGCGCGGACGAGTTTCAGAACCACCATAAGAGGACATGATACTTCCAAGCCCAACCATTACTGCTGAAGTTACTCCGCCGAAGTGAGTAGACCCTGGGGTTTCAGGAAATAACGCACGATAGGTTAGAGAGTGCGTGTGGGATTCAACTAAAAAATCTTGAGAACTCATCATACTGCGTCCTGGGTCAATGCCTCTCCCATCATCCCAGCCGCGAATAAATTCCCCTCGTAAATCAGGTAATACAAGGTTTGGATAAGCCACAGCCAGCTTCGGGTATTGCGCTGCGGTGAATGCCGCGCCGTTACATTTCAGCCAGCCTGCCGGTGGTGTCGCCGATGACCAGGGAATGGGCACACCAATCGGCAGCGCTGAACCGTCACCCAGGTTCAGCGTTGATATTGCTGCTTTAACAAAAGCGGTGGTGGCCAGTTGCGTATCGTTTGCCGTTTGCGCTGCAGTGGGGGCTTTGGGTGTTCCGGTCAGTGTGGGGCTGGCAATCGGCGCATACTGCGTGTGCGGGTTGCTGGCTGCAATATGCTGGCTCAGCAAAGCATCAGAATATGCTTTTACCTCGATAACCTTGTCATCGACATACTTGCGTGTCGCCAGCACCACTGACGGATCAATTTTTAGTGTGATGGCTGAGGTAGAAGAAACAATCAGCGCCATACGAATCGTCTGCGTGCGTCCGCTACCTTCACCTAACAGCGGTTTGTAGGTTTCCGGGCAGTTGGCGACGGCAATCAGTATGCCATCGTCGTCAAAAAGACCCAGCTCACGGATCCAGTATCCCCCTTCGTTTTCCGGGATTACCTGCTCGGCAATAATTTGATTGGCATCCTCGGCATCGACAGTCAGTGTGTTTACTGCGCCGATGCGTTTCTGATTAACCAACTGGGTTTGTGCCGGGTCTGGCGTGGGCAGGCTGCCGTTGCCATCGCCAACGGCCATTTGCGTAATATGGATTTGGGTGCCCAGCGCGGTGGCGTTCGCCAGCTTCGCCGCGCCCTGATTGGTCAGGATGGCAAAATATTTTACAGTCATGCGTTCACTCTCAGGTTATCGATTGAGTAAACGGTATTGTCCGGGGCGCAGTGGGCCGGGGCCTATCAGTTAGGGTTGGTTGTCGGGCGATACAACCCTGAGGAGAATGGCCTGCTGGCGGGCAGGCCTGTGGGGGAACAGTAGGTCGGGTAAGCGCAGCGCCAACCCGACAAAAAACGGGCCGCGGCCCGTTGCTCTTATTGTGGCTGTTCAGGCCAGCGGATATCAGGTGCGCTTGTGGTATCGACAGCCTGCACGCCCTTGATGTACTCCAGCCATTTCACCAGGCTGGCTTTGTCGTCGTCGCTAATAATGCTGAGTTGCAGCTCGGTCTGCCATACGCTGATACTCTCTTTCGCCTCTTTCAACCGCTGCGTTTTGCTCTGTTCAGCTTCCGCTATCAGCGCGGTTTTTTGCGCGCTTTCATCTGTGACCCACGCGCTGCCATTCCAGACGTCATAAGGCGTAGCCGGAACAAGCGTGGTGACATTCGCCGGGTAATCGCCCAGTTCGGTTATCTGTTTCCGTTCGCCGCTGGCGGTGTCATATACCGTTTCACCACGTGAGTCGTGAATGTATTCCCAGGTCTGCCCGGTAGCGTTGCGGCAGATGGCAAATCCCGCTTTCGCCGAAAGAGGCGCATCAAGCGCTGCGTTTGCCGGAATACCGACACCCACGGCGAGATATTCAACGGATGTAGAGAGGTATTCGCGGCTGGTCGCGTCATAGTTGTAAACGGTCACTTCCCCGGCACGAGTGGCTAAGCGGTTTTCATCCAGAATTGCGGTCAACATTATTGAGCCCTCACGATGTAGTTAAATGCAATGTTATGTGGACGGGTTTCCGCACCACCTGTGTTTTCCATGTAGATATAGGTATGGCAGCGGTTACCTGTTTGCCCGGTGATATCCACTTTTTCACTGTTTTCATCGGTAAAGGCGATAATTTTCCCGGTGGGCGTGCCGTATTCATTAATAAATCGGTGGTTATGCGATCTCAACTCATCAGCCTGCGCTGAAAGCAGTGCTCGCCCGGCGTCCAGCCCGCGTCCATCATCCAGCCCGCGAATAAACTCGCCGCGCAGATCGGGCAGAACACCGGCCGGGTAGGCGGCTGCCAGCCGTGGAAACAGGGTTTTATCAAAGGACGCGCCGTTGCATTTAAACCAGCCGCCAGGCGGAGTGGCTTGCGGCCAGGCGACGGGCGAACCCACCGGTAAAATGCCGTCGTAGTCAGCAATAACATCGCGCACATATTTGGTGTTGGCGATCTGCTGTCCGTAGTTGCCAATATGCGTATCCGGCACCGTCGGCGTGCCGATAAACACCGGGCTGGCCAGCGGTGCGTACTGCGCATGCGGGTTAGCGGCTTTAACATGGTTGTTCATCAGGTCGTCGGCATACTGCCGCGTCGCCAGTACCACCGACGGGTCGATTTTCAACGTGACGGCAGCCGTTGATGAGACGGTAAGCACCATGCGGATGGTCTGCGTGCGTCCGCTCCCTTCCTGCATTTGCGGTTTATACGTTTCCGGGCAGTTGGCGACCGCAATCAATACGCCTTCGTCATCATAGAGGCCAATTTCGCGGATCCAGAAACCGCCTTCCGTTTCCGGAATAACCTGCTCGGCAATAATCTGGCTGCTGTTATTAGGATCGACCGACAGCCGGTTCAGCGGCGCAATACGCTGCTGGTTAATCAGTTTTGTCTGCGTTGGGTCTGGCATCGGTAGTACGCCGTTGGCATCGCCAACCGCCATCTGCGTGAGATTAAGTTTTGTGCCGAGCGATGCGGCGTTTGCCAGCCTCGCAGCGCCCTGATTGGTCAGAATGGCAAAATATTTGGCAGTCATGCGTTAACTCTCAGGTTGTTTGGTGAAGAATGAACGGTGACGCTATTTTCCGTTCAGCCACAGGCGAACACCATTGATCGGCGTTGGTTGCCTGCTGACACAACGAGCGTGATGAAAAAAACGGGCCGCAGCCCGTGGCAAGCTAACGAGGCGGTTAAAAACCGATCGCCAGAATGTCGATGCCGTTGCCCGCGCCGCTGTAGGAACGGATGGTGATGTTCTGTAAGGATCGGGCCACAACAAAGATGGGCACCGTGATATCGGTGAAGGGCGCTGAGCCTTCGGTATAGGTGACTTGTGTATTCAGGCAGGCGTTCGGAAAGGCCATTGGCCATGTGAAGACGGAGTTCTCACCGTTGTTCACACTGGTCGCTACCCTCATCCATTGAATAATCAGCGCCTGTTTACCGCCATTCAAGATACCCGGGATCTGAAAATAACCGGCGGTGGCCAGCAGGCCACTTGCGGTTCCTGCCTGCACAAGGGAACTCAGCCCAAGATTGCTCTGCACGCTGCTGACAAGCCCGGCATTCGCCATCTCTTTCAACGCATTGGCGATAAGAGGGTATTGCGCATGCGGATTGCCCGCTGCGACATGTTGGCTCATCAGGTTGTCTGCATAGGTGCGCACCTCAATCGCTTTGTCGTCAACATACTTACGCGTCGCCAGCACCACTGCCGGGTCGATTTTTAGCGTCACCGCGGCGGTTGATGAGACAGTGATCACCATGCGAATCGTCTGCGTGCGGCCGCTCCCTTCCTGCATCAATGGCTTGTAAGTTTCCGGGCAGTTGGCAACAGCAATCAGTACGCCTTCATCGTCGTAGAGACCGAGTTCGCGGATCCAGTAACCCCCTTCGTTTTCGGGGATTATCTGTTCGGCGATAATCTGGCTGGTGTTGGTGGGATCGATCGACAGGGCATTCAGCGGCGCAATTCGCTTTTGATTCACCAGCCGGGTTTGCGTTGCGTCGGGCGTCGGCAGTACGCCATTACCGTCGCCGATGGCGATTTGCGTCAGATTGAGCGATGTACCGATAGCGGTGGCATTCGCCAGCCTTGCGGCGCCCTGATTGGTCAGAATGGCAAAATATTTGGCAGTCATGCATATGCTCTCTGGTTGTTGGATAGTGAATGAACGGCGGAGCTATTTTCCGTTCAGCCACAGGCAGACGCTAATCAGCGGCGTTGTCGGTCTGCTGATACAACGAGGGAGATAAAACAAAACGGGCCGTAGCCCGTTTCAGCAGTGTGGCGGGTTATGAAATATAAACATCATCGATAAGATGGATGGCAGAAGCGGGGTAATACTCGCCGCCGACCACAATCTCTTCCGGCATGTAAGGATAAACCGTTAGCTCTTCACCGAGGTAACAACTGGCACCAACATAAAACTCGCCGCTGGTGCTCAGGCTAATGTTCAGTTCCGACAGATGGCGGCTCGCCGGTTTGGCATCATTGATAAGCCGCTCCAGCTCCTGGTACATCTGCTCGGTAATGCCATTCTCCTGCACGCCAATCACCAGCCGGAACGTGCCGGGTTCGGCATTCTCCTGCCACCATTCGCGTAGCTCAATCAAGTAGCCGAGTGGTTCAACAACGCGTCGTAATGAGCTAATGGTTCCCTTGTGTTGATGAACAAAAAAAGCGGAGGCGATAATTTTACGTTTGGTGGCCTCGGGCCAGCTGTAATCCCAGCGATCGACGGAGAGCGCCCACGCCAGGTAAGGCAGCAGCTCTGCCGGGCAGGTCAGCGGATCCCATAATGTGCGCAGCGGCACCGGTACGCGTTCGATTTGTGCCGCTGCCTCTGCCGTTGCCACCTCGAGAACCGAGGAGCCAACGGGCAACAGGCGGTCATCACTCATCGGTGCCTCCTGTATTAATGCTCCAGGCTGTGCAGTACGAAGCCTGGTTTTTCTCCAGCACCAGATCGCTTTGCGGCGAGCTCAGCTCCACGCGTTGTACACCTTCAACGTGCAGCGCAGCGTAAATGGCCGACTGGCGGATATCGCGGCCCAGTCGGCGCTGTGCGGAGATATAGGTCTTGAGTTGCTGTTCGGCGGCCTGACGAATCGGTTCCGATTCCGGCCCCGGGTAAAAATAGAGTGTGGCGTCAATCTGGTAGGGCACAATTTCCGCGCTTTGTACCGTTACGCGGTCGCCAACCGGGCGGACATCTTCTGCGTTCAGCGCCTTTTCAACGATGGCGATCAGTTCGTCGCTGGCACTGCCGTCGCCTTCGCGTGAGAGCACAGAGATGGTGATATACGCCGGGTTCGGGCTGATCACGGAGATATCGGCAACGCGACCATCGGCGCTGCGGCCGTGATATTCATAAGCGCCTTCCGGCCCGGCCACACTTAAGCCTTCAAAGGCCTGCTGCGCACGCAGTCGCAGGTCTTTATCTGATTCCATCACTGCGGCAGTCGGCGGGATGGTGCTGTCATCGGCAGGGGTGATCACCAGTCGCGCGGTATTGCTGTTAGCGGCAATCACATCAAGATCGTTACCGGCGGCGTACGCCAGCATCACCGCGCGGGCGGCTTCATTGACGCGCTGGCGCCACAGCACTTCGCGATAAGCGTTCTCTTCAAGAAACTTGGTCAGCGGCTCGGACTCCAGCGCCAGCGTACGGGCGATGGCCTCCTGCTCGTCGGCAGGAAACAGGGAAATGAGTGTCGCCTTGCGTTCGGCAAGAAGACCCTCGTAATCAAGTTCCTCAACCACATTGGGCGCGGGCAACTGGCTCAGATCGATAATCGGCATGGTTTTAACTCACTGGAAGGGTTAACGAAAGGGATTCGCCGGTACTGGCGAGCTGGCCGGTCAGATTGACAATCATCGTGCCGTCGAACTGACGTTCGGTTGTCACTGCGCTCAGCGTGATGCGCGGTTCCCATTTCAGCAGCGCCATATAGCAGGCGGCCTGAATCTGCAGCGCCAGCGCCGGGGTTTGTGGCTGGTCGATCATCTCAAACAGCAGTGAGCCGTAATCACGGCGCATGACCCGTGAACCAACAGGCGTGCGCAGAATATCGCTGATGCTCTGGCGGATATGTTCGGTGTCGGTCAGGCGCTGGCCGGTGGTGCGGTCAAAACCGCTGTATTGCACTGTCATAGAGGCGCTCCTGTTGTACCGCCGCTGTCGCCGGGGTGTTGATGGGTATGCAGTACTTTGCCGTTAGAGGACAACGAACCGCCGCTGTGCGAGATATTGCCGCTCATCGTGCCGCCTTTTTGCACCTCCAGCGTGCTGGTAATGAGCTTGTTGGTACAGACTACTTCCGGGGTATCAAGCGTGATGCGGGTGGAGGCGACAACCTTCACTTCCGGCACACTGACGGTTACGGATTGGGAGGCGGTGATATCGGCGGTTTTAATGCCGCTGACTTTCAACGCGCTGTTTTGTGGTTCGTATTCGAACACCGCCCCATCGGGGAAGGCGACATGCCAGGCGTCCGCCGAAACGGAAGGCGCCGGGTTGTCGTCAGAAAAAATGCCCGGTAGCACAAAGGCGGTGTCGAGCTCGCCGCCGACCGCCAGCAGTAAAACCTGCTCGCCGACCGAGGGCGCCCACCACGTACGTGAATGTCCGGCGCGGTGGGTTAACCACTGCAACCACTGAGTGACGATGCCGCCTGTCTGCACTCGACAACGCCCGGAAGTCAGGTCGATGTCGACGATAATCCCGGTACGGATCATATTGCGCAGCGCGCGGGCCATTTCCTGGAGCGAGAGTTGTGTGTTCATAGCGGAAATGATGCTATGCGGCCCCGGCTTTGAAAAACGGACAAGGCTGTCCGGCTTTTGGCACAACGCGGGGCGCATTTGCGGGCGTTATGAAGCCCAGCGGCTCACCAGTTCGCCGTTGATATAGAGCTCAACCGGGCGGGTAACCAGCGCCGGCGGCAGCGGCTCCGGCAACGTCTCGGCGTGCAGCGCGCCATCCACTTCCGTCACTTTGGTGCGCTCGGTCAGTTGCAGGATAATCAGCAGATCCTGGGTGCCATCGCTGTTGGTCGTCAGCGACCAGCTAAAGCAGCCGCGCTGGCCCGCTTCGACGGTGAGAATATCCGGCTGGTTGTCGCGCAGCCAGGCCATGATCGGCACAAAAATCGTATCGATATCGCCGGAAAAAGCGCTGACTTCGACGTTGAGGTTGAACTGTTTTTCAAACGACAGCGAAGGGGCAAACGTGGCGGTATTGCTGCCTTTGTCCACCCACAGCCGCAGCGTATCGGGGTTGTCGTGCAGCGCCGGGACAGCATCAGTCAGGGTTTTGCGCAGTGTGTCGGGTTTTAGCATTTATCTCATCCTGGCAGTGTTTAACGGTTTCGACTTGTAGCGCGCAGCTCTCCAGTGCGCGCTCAAGCTGACGGATATCGGCGCTTAAATCGCCGTTAGTTTGCGGATCGCTGCCCGGCATCGGACACAGGCTGACCTGCGGGCAGCGGTTGTAAACAGTGACCGGCAGAGGGGCAGGCGGGGCGCTGGTGCACCCGGCGCACAGCATCAGGCAACTGAGTGTTATACCAGCGGCGGAAGGCGTCATTTTCATGGAGTAACCTTGTGATGGTTTGTTCGCGGCGCACGGCCTGTTCGCTGGCGGCATTGAGCTGCTGACGCAGCGCCACCTGCGCCTGCTCGTTGTTGGCCGCCAGCGCATCAGCGGCGGCGCGCTGTGCTTTCAGTTGCGCGATGGTGTTGTTCTGCTCGCGCGTAAGCTGGGTGGATTGCGAAAGCGCGCTGCGCAGCACGTGGTTTTGCTGCACCAGCCATATTACGCCCAGCGCTGCGAGCAGCAGGGCAATCAGCCGGGCGGTCATTTCCCCCCCTTCAGGCACCAGGCGCGTTCGCGTTCGCGGCGGTTTTCCAGCCCGCGATTGCGATCGCCGTTGATAAACACCCAGCGCGGCAGCTGATTGCAGGCCTGTTGCCACTGTTTGTGGTTGATAAACCACACCAGCGTCGAACGGCAGGCGGCAGCGGTGCCGACGTTAAAGGCAAAACTAACCACCGCGTCATAGACCTGTGATGGCATAGCAACCGGCGCGCAGGCTGCCAGCCGTCGCTCAACGTGCAGTACATCGGCGACCAGATTCACCGCCGCCTCTTTTTCGCTGATATCCCGCGTTGGCGCGACACCAGCGGTGTGGCCAATGCCGGATGTCCAGACGCCAGCGCTGCACTGGTATGGACGCAGACGACAGCCTTCTAGATCGGCAATCAGCGCCAGCCCCGGCTGCGAGGTGTGCAGTAAATGGAAATCCGGTACCAGCACCGCCAGTGCCAGCACCGCCGCAGCGCTGCAACGTTTAACGGGTAAGCCCATTCATCACCTCCTGGCTCGTGGCGCAGGATTTCAGGAACAGATAGCTTTTGCGGCGGTAATACCAGTTCACGGCGACGGTGACGGCAACGCCCAGCGCGCCGAACCAGGCCGCGAAATCCTGCGGCGTCATCGCGCCGAAAAAGGTCAGCGCGACGCTTATCCAGTAGGCCAGCGACGAGGTGACTTTTTCGATAGTCAGGCCCATAGATTCACCGTTTCTGTCTGCGTCGGCGCCTGCGCTTCCGGCAGGTTTACCGGAGTGCCGTAAGGCAGAATCACGCCCAGATCGGCAAGGCCTGGATTGGCTGCCAGCACCGTTTCAACCACACCCTGGGTGTAGCCGTAATAGCGCAGGCAAAGGAGATCGAGCGTATCGCCCTGTTGTGTGATTACATTCATCGTTTCGCGTCTCTTACCGTCGGGAAGGATTTTTCCCACCGTTAAGTCTCCAGACCGGAGCAGGCGGACGCTATCTGTCGCCGCTGGCTGTACGCTGACACAACAGGGCGAAAGCAATGTGAAGTGGGGAGGGGCGCCTGAAACAGTGCAGGTATGATCTGGCGCGCAGGCCGCCGTAACCGGCGGGTTTCCGGCGGCTATTCTGCCTGGTAAAAGATGTCTCTTTCCTGCGCAGTCGCGCTTTCGCTTTCCGCCATATCGGCAATCAGCCACAGTGCCATTTCCAGCTCTTCCTTTTTGCAATGGTGGAGCAGAGACAACTCGGCAATAAACCTTACGCACGCCCATTTCCGCTGGGCGCGTTCATTCCGTTCAGACACCATGAATCCCCTCATGAGTTCTTTACTGTATATTTATACAGTATCATAGGCCGTTTATTGATGGGAAGCGAAAATTATTTCACTGCATCACTATGTTGCTGAAAGAGAAAACCATTATTCTGCTTCGCCCACGCTTTTGGTGCGGTTTGTCTCGTCAATTCCGGGTTATCGGGCGGTGGATCGCTACAGTGGCTGGTGGGCCAGCGCGTACAGTTATTGACAGAACTCCAAGAGGGCGCAGGCGCGCCCTGAAGGTCAACCCCCGTTCGCTTCGGCACAATTTTCCATTTTTTCAGCCGCGTCAGCACCGGCGAACCGGCACCGACCTGGGTGTCATACACTCCGCGAATACGTACCGTGGTTTCGCCGTACTGGTTAAATTCTTCATCCGGCGCATACAGCGTGCGCACCTGCAAATCATCGCGACGAACAAACGGCCCGCCCTGAGCATTGACGTAGCCTGCCCAGTCCCCGGCATCGGCGGCATCGTGAACCAGTGCGAATTCCACGCTTAAGCCGCGAGCTGTTTCGCCATCGGCCATTTTTCTCAGCTCGCGATACACCGTCACCGGCGCGCCGCCAACAAACTGAAACTGGCGTATCCGCCAGCGTGCCGCCCAGGCGGAAACAGCGCAGGCCGTCTCCTGCAACGGTGCGCCGCTCTCATTATCGCGCTCGCCTTCCAGCGCATACCCGTCAATATTCTTGGCGATATACTTCGCCACATAACCGGTGGCGCTGCCTTTTTGCGCATCGATCGCCTCGGCGTGAAAGCGGGCGCGTTTCGCCTTATCGCTGCGCAGCTCGTGGTGATCTTCTTCGCGGGCATAGTCGCCGAGAATTTCGCGCACGCGGCTGACATCCTGCGGCTGCATAAACAGCAGCAGATGCCAGTGCGGCGTGCCATCGTGATGCGGCTCAGCCACACGAATGCCGAAAATACGCAGCCCGTTACGATGCAGCCTGGCGCGGATCCTTGCCCACAGCCGGGTGAAATAGCCCTGCGTTTGCGCCGGGCTGGCACCGTTCCACTTATGATTTCGATAACCGGCGCGGGTGGTGGCGTGCCAGGCTGAAGGCGCGGTCAGGGTATAAAACTCGCCGACATAACCCAGCGACTGACAAATCGTTTCAAAGCCGCGAATGCGCGTCATCAGCTCGCAGCGGCGAATCGCCGGGTTGGCGACCGAGCCGTCATGCTTATCAATCAGGCTGATACGGTTTCCTTCCTCATCTTCCAGCTCCATGCTGTTGAGAAACTCGCGGTTACGGCGTTTCTGCTCGCGCCAGGCGCTGACGCAATCGTCGCTGGCATAGGGCCGTTTTTTCTTGCTGACGTTACCGAGTGCAATTTGCAAATGTTCGCGCCACTGGGCGGCGATGCGACGCAGATGGCCGCGCCACCAGACCTCACTGAACAGGCGGATCACCGCCGGGGCAATCTCATCAGCGCAGGCAACTTTACGGGTGACACGCTGCCAGTGCGGCGGCGTGACGTTAAATTGCAGCGCAATCATTCCGGCGTGCAGATACCAGCGGTGCAGGGTTTTCAGCTCTGCCGCTTCCGCGCTGTCGATGTTTGCCAGTTCGCCGCGAATAAAATGCGCGATGTCGGTCGCCAGCCGGTCAATCGCGCTTTTCGCCAGATCCGGTAGTTGGTTATAGCGGGCCAGCAGCGCCACCAGACGGCTCGCCAGATCCTGCTGGATGGTGGTATCAAAATGGCCATTGAACACGGCTCTGGAGAGGCGCGGGCTAAGCGGTTTGTGTTGGTAGCGCTGCGTCACCGCGTTTAGCCGTGGGATAGCGCGGTGAAAAAAGTGGCAGAGAAAGGCGTTGGCCCGCGCCGTACCGTGCGCCTGTTCCAGCACATCGATACGGCGGGTGATCGGAAAGCGGATGCACTCCGGTTGCAGCGCCAGCGCGTGGCGCGCCTGCTGCACCGCCGCAAAATGCTGGTTGCGACGGTGCAGTTCCGCGTGGGTGAGATACGGGCTGGCGATCGCTGAACGCGGCGCGTTCCACGGATAAGCCCACGAGACCGCCAATTAGCGCCTCCGGTAATGTTTATCTTTCAGTTCGGCGAGCTGCTGGCAACTGACACAGCAGGTCACGCCGGGCAACGCCATCCGCCGGGCCTGGGGAATCGGCGCATCGCAGCATTCGCAGGTAAGGCGTGAGGGCAACAGCAGGCGGTTACGCGCCTGGCGGATATAGCGCTCGCGATCGTCCAGCTCACGCTGCTGAACGAGATCCATTTCATCGGCCATCAGTGCAGCTCCTGTGCCTGGGTATCGATATGGCTGGCTTCCTGGCGCAGCAGTTCGGCGACGTCGCACCACTCAAGACGCCGGGTGGCGATAAACGCGGCCAGCGCCTCCAGCCGCCCGGAAATAATGCCGGCACAGCGCAGGCGTTCGTTGTTGCGGGCTTCTGCCAGCAGCAGCGCGATCTCTTCATGGCTGCGTACTGGATGGGGGGTAACATTTTTACGCATGGTATTTCTCCTGAAATTCGGGCAAAGGGAGGCCCGACGGGTTGACGTCATAGGTATGAAAAAGGGGTTACAGCGGCATGGTGAGCCGTTTCGGAAACAGGCTTACTACCACGCGGAAATGGTTCATCGCGGCAATCAGCGCCCGCTTCTCCTCAAGCGTCAGCGCATCCGGATGAAGCGCCTGACGCGCCGTGGGTACTCTGGCGAGAAAGAAGATCGCCGCCAGCGCCCGGCTGTTCTCTTCAAAGTGTTCATCCCGCTTGTCACGCAGCTCGTCGATAAAGCGCGCCACCTCGCGCCAGCTATCGCCCCAGAAGCGGCCGCGGATTTCCGCGATATGGTTCAGCCCGCTCAGGCGTTCTCCGGCGTTGAGCGGAAGCGTTGCGGTGGGTGAAGTGATCGCCATATTGCCTCCTGTTTGATTCTGAGTTTGCAAAAGCAAATTCAGCTAAACGAGGTGCCGGAACGACGGTCGAGATAACGACAGTCGATCGCCTGCTGGGTTAATTTGTCGCGCCAGGCCTGCACGTTGATCAGCGTGCGGCTGCGTTTACCGGCGTTTTCCGCGCTCGAATAGTCGCGGGTTGGTGCTTTCAGCAGAATGCCTTCGTCGAGCCATTGCCAGACCAGACGCTCGCTAATACCGCGCATGGCAGCGAAATCCCGCACCGTCATGGCATCGGACATCGCCGAGCGGATCAGGGTTTGTAATGTCGGGAGCAGGGCGGAGACCAGCTCATCCATCTGCCCATGGGTGAAATTCCTGGATTGCATTTGAGAGCCAGATAACGGATGCGACGGCGTTGATTTTGCATCTGACATATCGCATTATCTCCTGTTGTTTGAAATGTACTGCACTGCTGTGCATTTTGGTCGATGCACAGCAATATAAATCGCAAATGCGATTGTGTAAATCGCTTTTTTGATGTTGGTGAACATGAGTGATAACAAAATGAGTGTTCAGGATGTGATCGAGCGTATTGCTGCGTCCTATTCTGTCTCCAGCCAGAAAGCGCTTGCCGAAGCACTGGATGTCCCGGCGAACAATATCAGTAGCTGGATCCAGCGCGACAGCGTGCCCTATAAGGCAGTGGTCAAATGCGCGCTGGATACCGGCGCAGATTTGCACTGGCTGGTAAACGGTGAATTTGCAAATGCAAAATCAGCGGATAAGCCGCTGCCGAAAGGCAAGGCACTGTACGATGAGATTTTATCGACCGGCGGGCGGCCGGTGCTGCGCCGCATCCTCGATGCGTATGGTTTCCAGATGCAAAAAGATCTCGGCGACCTGCTTGATATCTCCTCCGGAACTATCAGCACCTGGGTGCGGCGTGAGTTTTTTCCCGGCGATGTGGTGGTGACCTGCGCGCTGGATACCGGCGTCTCGCTGAACTGGCTGGCGACCGGGAAAGGTGAAATGTACCCGGCTCCGGCTCCTGCGGCGTCAAATGATGCTGTGCTGAGCATTCCGAAATTCCGTCTGGAATCCGGCGAGCTGAAAGAAGTGGGCGTCTGGGCGCTGGATCGCAGCCTTGCGCCGTCATCGACGGAAGGGCTGAATTTTATCGAGGGGCTGAATGCGGCCTGGCTGGTGGATACCTCGGCGCAGAAAATTGGTAACGGGCGCTGGTTTATCAGTATCGACGATGCGCTGGATGTGTTTGATGTGGTGCGGCTGCCGGGCGGCAAAGTACGTCTGACGAATAATGCGGTCGATTTCGAATGCGGCGTGACAGAGATTGCGCCGTTCGGCGTGGTGATTTTTACGCTGGAAAAACATGTGTAAGCGGCAATGACGGTCAGCAAACAGAAAAACGGCAAGTGGCTGTGCGAATTGTACCCGCAAGGGCGGGAAGGGCGGCGTATTCGTCGGCAGTTTAATACCAAAGGCGAGGCCGAAGCGTTTGAATCCTGGACGAAACAGGAGGCGCAGGAGAAGCCGTGGCTGGGCGAAAAAGAGGATCGCCGACGTTTAAGCGAGCTGATTGCGCTGTGGTTCAAGCTGCATGGCCAGTCGCTGGCGGCGGGCAAGTCGCGGATGGCGAAGCTGGAGATTGTCTGTCGCGGGCTGGGCGATCCGGTCGCTTCGCGCCTGACCGCCAAAGCCTGGGCGCACTATCGCGACCAGCGGCTGAGCGGCGAAATCGATAACGGTTACACGCCGGACAAAGCAAAGTGGAAGGTGAAACCGATCACGGTCAACCGCGAGCAGCAATATCTGAGCGCGGTGTTTAACGAACTGCGGCGGCTGGGGGAATGGTCGCTGCCGAACCCGATTGAAAACGTGCGCATTTTTCGCGAAAAAGAGCGAGAAATGACGTGGCTGACGCAGCCGCAAATCATCACCCTGCTGGCGGCCTGCGAACGCTACGGGCACGCCGATTTAACGCGGGTGGTGAAAATTTGCCTAGCCACCGGCGCGCGCTGGCGCGAGGCGGAAAACCTCAATCGCGCGCAGCTTGCGGCGAATAAAATCACCTTTATCAAAACCAAAGGCGGGCGCAACCGGACGGTGCCTATTCCGCCGTGGCTTTTTGACGAGCTGTCGCCGCTGCAAGGGCAGATGTTTCAGCCGTGCTATGGGGAATTCAGCAAAATGCTGGCCACCACCGATATCGCGCTGGCCGAAGGGCAGAAAACCCACGTTCTGCGCCACACTTTCGCTGCGCATTTCATGACCAATGGCGGCAATATCCTTGTGCTGCAACGCATTCTTGGTCATGCCAATATCCGTGAAACCATGCGTTACGCCCACTTTGCGCCCGATCATCTTGAAGATGCGGTGATGCTCAACCCGCTGTCGCAACTTAATGGCGGCAAAATGGCGGCGGAGGTTGCATAACGCTGCAATTCGCTGCATGAAAAAAGGTTTTATGCGCTGATAAACAAGGGTAAATCGTTGAACGCTGTGAGTGGCAGCAAAAGCGGTTTAACTAACTTTTTGCTGCCTTTACCTTTTCTTTTTCGAAATAATTTAACCTGCCGGTGATGATTAATTTACAATGCCGCCTCGATCGGGAGGAGATGCGGTGAAGAACGTTTTTCATCAATGGGCAGCCAAACGCTCAGCCACATGGCTGGCGCTGTTTGCGATCCTGCTGATCGTCGTCGCCCCGCTGATTTCCGTCTCCCTGCAACAAGATCCAATGAGTGCCATGCCGGGTATGCATCACGAGATGAGCATGCCGATGCATCATGAGATGTCATCTCAGCCGGAAACGCCCCCACAAACTTCCCTGCCTGTTGATCACGCTGAAGCCTGCGGTTACTGCGTCTTGCTGGCGCATGTGCCTGGCCTGATCCTGCTGGTTGCGCTGCTGCTGATGGGGCGTGCATTGCGCATTAGCCTGAAGCCTGCTCGCCCGCTGGTCAGGCAGTGGCACTTCTTCCCTTGGCTGTACCCTGACACTCGCGCGCCGCCGCTTTTCTGCTTTTCCTGACATTTATAAAAGGCCGTTCGCCCCTGCGTAACGGCATGCTTTGACTATTCCTGAGGAAAAGTATGACTTCCTGCACCCCGCGTGCGGCGTGGCTGAATTTGCTGCGGCGCCTGCACTTTTATATTGGCCTGTTTGTCGGGCCTTTTATCTTCATTGCGGCCCTGAGCGGCACGCTGTATGTGGCGACGCCACAACTGGAAAATCTCCTCTACAGCGATGCGCTGTATGGTGTGTCCTCCGGTACTCGCCAGCCGCTTGCTGAGCAGATTGCTGTTGCTGAGCAGGTGACCGGCGGCCATCTGCGTCTGCATGCTGTGCGGCCAGGCCTTGCCGACAGCGCCACGACGCGCGTGATGTTTGCCGATCCGCAACTTGGCGTGTCGGAAAACCGCGCCATCTTTATCGATCCCGTAACGTTACAGGTGAAGGGCGATATGACGGTGTACGGTACCAGCGGTATTTTGCCGCTGCGCCAGTGGATTGACTATTTTCACCGCTCGCTGCTGCTGGGCGATGCAGGCCGTCTCTACAGTGAGCTTGCCGCTTCATGGATGTGGGTGGCGGCGCTGGGCGGTATTGCGCTGTGGTTTTTCACGCGTCCGAAACGGCGGATAAATAACGCGGTGCAAAACCATCGCCGCCTGCATGTGGTGCTCGGCTGGAGCCTGCTGGCCGGTATGCTGCTGTTTTCCGCCACCGGCCTGACGTGGTCGCAGTGGGCGGGCGGCAATGTCGATAGCCTGAGGGCGGCTTTTGGCTGGATGACGCCGCAGGTCAACACGCAGCTTGATGGCGCAGCGATGGCGACCGATCCCCATGCGGAACATCATCTGCATCATGCGGGTATGAACATGCCAGAAATGGCGCTGGATTTGGTGCAATTCGATGATGTGTTGCAGGTTGCCCGGCGGGCCGGAATTGCTGCCAGCAAGCTGGAAATCCGTCCGCCGCGCAGCATGGATAAAGCGTGGACGGTGACAGAAATCGATCGCGGCTGGCCAACGCAGGTTGATGCGGTAGCGATTAATGGCAGCACACTGGCGGTGGTTGATCGCACGCGGTTTGCCGACTTCCCGCTGATGGCGAAACTGACGCGCTGGGGCGTCGATTTTCATATGGGTGTGTTGTTCGGTCTTGCGAACCAGTTATTACTGATCCTCTTTGGCGCAGCACTGTGCGTGATGATCGTGGTTGGCTATCGCTTGTGGTGGATTCGCCGACCGGCAGGCGCTGCGGTTAATCCGGCTGCAACCTTGCTTTCTTGCTGGCTGAGTTTAAGCCGGGCAGGTCGCGTTAGCACGCTGGTTATTGCGCTGCTGCTGGGGCTCATGTTGCCGGTGATGGGCGGCAGTCTGCTGCTGTTTATACTGATTGATGCACTGCGCTGGAAACGTGCCGTGCAGCGTTCAGCCAGCGCGCAGGCATAAGCAAAAGGCGCTGAGTGTAAATATATAATTACACTCAGCGCCGTAATCAGGCGGAATAAATTGCCAATGTAAAGAAATCGGTACGTTTTGTGGATTGAAATCTTTACCGTATGTGGTATGGTTACGCCATCCTCTGCGGAGGAACCCTTATCGCAAAACGAGTTTTACAGGATCGCCATCATGCAAAAAGACGCGCTGAACAACGTACATATCACTGACGAACAGGTTTTAATTACCCCGGATCAACTGAAAGCGGATTTCCCGCTGAGCGTCGCGCAGGAGGCTCAAATCGAGCACTCCCGCCAGACCATTTCAAACATCATCGCCGGCCGCGATCCGCGCCTGCTGGTGGTGTGTGGTCCTTGCTCCATTCACGATCCTGAAACCGCCATTGAGTACGCTCGTCGATTTAAAGCACTAGCGGCGGAGGTCAGCGATAGCCTCTATCTGGTGATGCGCGTCTATTTTGAAAAGCCCCGTACCACCGTCGGCTGGAAGGGGTTGATTAACGATCCGCACATGGATGGCTCGTTTGATGTGGAAGCAGGCCTGAAGATTGCGCGTCGCCTGCTGGTGGAGCTGGTGAGCATGGGGCTGCCGCTGGCAACCGAAGCGCTGGATCCGAACAGCCCGCAGTACCTGGGCGATCTGTTCAGCTGGTCCGCGATTGGTGCGCGTACCACCGAATCGCAAACCCACCGCGAGATGGCGTCTGGCCTGTCGATGCCGGTTGGTTTCAAAAACGGCACCGATGGCAGCCTGGCGACGGCGATCAACGCCATGCGCGCTGCCGCCATGCCGCACCGCTTCGTCGGTATCAACCAGGCGGGCCAGGTTTGCCTGCTGCAAACGCAGGGCAACCCGGACGGGCATGTGATCCTGCGCGGCGGCAAAGCGCCAAACTACAGCCCGGCGGACGTGGCGCAGTGTGAAAAAGAGATGGAGCAGGCGGGACTGCGCCCGGCACTGATGGTAGATTGCAGTCATGGTAATTCGAATAAAGATTACCGTCGCCAGCCTGCGGTTGCCGAATCCGTGGTGGCACAGATCAAAGATGGCAACCGTTCGATTATCGGTCTGATGATTGAGAGCAATATTCATGAAGGCAATCAATCTTCTGAACAACCGCGCAGCGCCATGAAGCACGGCGTCTCCGTGACGGATGCCTGCATCAGCTGGGAAACGACCGATGCGCTGCTGCGTGAGATCCATAAAGATTTGAACGGCCATCTGGCGGCGCGTCTGGCTTAAGAGGTTAGTTATGGTTGCTGAATTGACCGCACTGCGCGATCAAATTGATGAAGTGGATAAGGCGCTGCTGGATCTGCTGGCGCGCCGCCTGGCGCTGGTTGCCGAAGTCGGTGAGGTGAAAAGCAAATACGGCCTGCCGATCTACGTCCCGGAGCGCGAAGCCTCAATGCTGGCCTCCCGCCGCAAAGAGGCCCAGGCGCTGGGCGTTTCGCCGGATTTGATTGAAGATGTTCTGCGTCGCGTGATGCGGGAATCCTATTCCAGCGAAAACGACAAAGGCTTTAAAACCCTCTGTCCTGACCCTGCGGCCGGTGGTGATTGTCGGCGGCGCAGGACAGATGGGGCGCCTGTTTGACAAAATGCTGACGCTTTCTGGCTATCAGGTGCGCATTCTGGAGAAAGAGGACTGGGCCCAGGCGGGGGAACTGATGAAAGATGCCGGAATGGTTATCGTCAGCGTGCCGATCCACGTGACGGAGCAGATCATCGGGCAACTGCCTCCGCTGCCGAAAGACTGCATCCTGGTGGATCTGGCCTCGGTCAAAAATGGTCCGCTGCAGGCGATGCTGGCGGCGCATACGGGCCCGGTGCTGGGTCTGCACCCGATGTTTGGCCCGGACAGCGGCAGCCTGGCCAAGCAGGTGGTGGTTTACTGCGACGGTCGTCAGCCGGAAGCCTACCAGTGGTTCCTGGAACAGATTCAGGTATGGGGCGCGCGGCTGCACCGCATCAGCGCGGTCGAGCACGATCAGAACATGGCGTTCATTCAGGCGCTGCGCCACTTTGCGACGTTTGCCTACGGGCTGCATCTGGCGGAAGAGAACGTGCAGCTTGAACAGCTGCTGGCGCTCTCTTCACCTATCTATCGTCTGGAGCTGGCGATGGTTGGGCGCCTGTTCGCGCAGGATCCGCAGCTGTACGCGGACATTATTATGTCCTCGGCGAACAATCTGGCGCTGATCAAGCGCTACTATCAGCGCTTTGGCGAAGCCATTACGCTGCTGGAGCACGGCGACAAACAGGCGTTTATCGACAGCTTCCGCAAGGTGGAGCACTGGTTTGGCGATTACGCGCAGCGTTTCCAGAATGAGAGCCGGACGTTGTTGCGCCAGGCAAATGACAGTCGCCAGTAATAGAAAAGCCGTATATACTGAAAGCCAGCAATGCTGGCTTTTTTCATTTTGGGGAACTGTCATGGCCGAACCGCAGCTGCTGTTGAATTACACCGGGCATCTGCCTGAATGCCCGACGTGGAGCGCAGAAGAGCACGCGCTCTACTGGGCCGATATTCTGGAAGGAGAGATCCACCGCTACCATCTGCCGACGGCGGAACACACCGTGCTCTCCTTCCCGGAAGAGGTGGGCTGTTTTGCGCTGCGCGAGCAGGGCGGGTTTATCGTCGCCATGCGCAACGGCATCTGGCTGACCGATAAGCACGGCCTGCTGCGGCAGAAAGTGTGCGACAACCCCTCTAACCCGCAGCTGGCGCGTTTTAACGATGGCGGCACCGATCATCAGGGGCGGTTCTATGCGGGCACGTTCTGGGGGCCGGGAGATTACAACGGTGCCCTGCTGATGCGCATCGACAACGATCTGACGCCGAAAGTGATCCAGTGCGATATTCACGGGCACAACGGCTTAGCGTTTAGCCCGGATAAGCAGTGGATGTTTACCTCAGACACGCCAAACGGTGTGATTTACCGTACGCCGCTTGATGAGCAGGGCGAACCGGGCAGGCGAGAGGTGTTTCGTCAGTTTAAAGAGGGGGAAGGGATACCGGACGGCGCGGCGATGGATGTGGAAGGCTGCTACTGGAGCGCGCTGTTTGACGGCTGGCGCATCGCGCGTTTTTCACCGCAAGGGGAGCAGCTGGAAGAATACCGTATGCCGGTACGTTGCCCGACGATGGTCTGCTTTGGCGGCGATGACATGAAAACGCTGTTTATTACCACCACGCGGGAAAATATGGAGGCGGAGGAGGTGGCGAAATATCCGCTCTCCGGCGCCATCTTCACCCTGCCGGTGAGCGTGGCAGGGATGAAGAAAAGCCGCTGTATCGAACGTTAAACCGGATCGACCGGCACGACGTTTTCGCTCGGATAGCAGCCCAGCACTTTCAGGGAGCGGGTGATCTCGCCCAGTTCGCGCAGCGCTTTCTGCATGGATGCAGACTCGAGGTTGGCCTGGATATCGAGGTAGAACATCTCTTCCCACGGGTTGCCGTGGATCGGGCGCGATTCCAGCTTGGTCATGATCAGGTTGTGATTACGCAGCACCAGCAGGGCTTCAACCAGCGCACCGGCCTGTTGGCCGGTCGCCATCAGCAGCGTGGTTTTGGCCGGAACCTGGTCAGATACATCAATGGCTTTACGCGCCAGCACGATAAAGCGGGTGATGTTTTGCGTCTGGTTTGCCAGGTTGCGTTCCAGCACCTGTAAACCATACAGCGCGCCGCCCGCTTCGCTGCCCAGCGCCGCGACGTGCGGTGAGTTCGCCTGCGCCACTTTCTCCATCGCCGCCGAGGTGCTTTCGGTGTACTCAATTTTCCAGTGCGGGTAGCGGTTCAGGAACTGGCTGCACTGCTGGAACGGCTGCGGGTGGCTGTAAACCGTTTCGATCTGCTCAAGATCCGTTGAGCCGGAGACCAGCACGCAGTGATCGATAGGGATCGTCAGCTCGCCGACCAGCGACAGGCTGGTGTGCTGCAGCAAATCGTAGACGTCGTTGATGGCGCCGGAGCTGGTGTTTTCAATCGGCACCACGGCGTAATCCGCCTGGCCGGTCTCGACCTGGTTAAAAATGTCGGGAAACTTCGGGCAGCCGCTCTCGATAAATTCTTCGAAATGGCGGGCGGCGTACTGACGCGCGGCCAGGTGAGAATAAGAGCCTTTCGGCCCGAGGAAAGCGATGCGCGCAGAGTGCGGATTGGTTTTGTTGAGATGCTGCTGGAGCAGCGCTTGCTGGGTCAGAACGGAGTCTTCGATGATGAGCTGGAACAGGCGGGTGATGTAGTGGGCATCGAGGTGATGCGCTTTGCCGAGCTGGATCAGACGCTCCAGCAGATCCCGCTCGCGGTCGATATCACGGACCGGGCGGTGGGAGTCCAGCTTGGCTTTGCCCACTTCAACGGCAAGAGCTCGCGGCGTTCGGCCAGCAGCGCCAGCAATTTCTCATCCAGCGCGCTGATTTTTACGCGCAGATCCAGTAACGGGTTTTCCGGTGTCATAGTGTTGCCTGTCTCATCTTATCGTTATCAATAAAAAAGGCCTCCCGGTGTGGGAGGCCTTGTTGTTCGTCTTCGCATTCTTTATCACACGACGAAACGCCTCCCGTTCAGGGGAAGGTAAAAAAGAATGCGAAGAAGAACGGCGCAAGTTTCATAAAGTCATCCTGTGAGCGATACCGAAGTAAAGTACCCGCACTGTTTTCACCCTGTCAATAAAAAACAAAAAACGCGCCCGCAGGCGCGTTGGATATGGACTCAATGTAGAGGATTACTCTTCTTCAACTTCCTCCGCGAAGCTGGCGTCTTTCACCGATGTTGCGGCGCGACGGGCTTCACCTTTGTGTTGCACTTTATTGAGCTGCCGTTCCAGCTTGTTGATCAAATCGTTAATAGCGGTGTACATATCCTCATGTTTTGCGCTGGCGACCAGATGGCCGTTTGGAGTATTGATAGTTGCGTCAGCGATAAAACCCTGCGGCTCCTTGGACAGGATGATATGTGGATTAATCAAATGTGTTTGCCATTTATCCAGTTTGGCGAGACGGTCTGCGACGTGCTGGCGGATTGCCGGAGTAATTTCCATTTGTTTACTGGTAATGTTCATTGTCATAAATTTTACCTCTTGTCTTTCCGTCTTGGTGATTCCAGCATACCCGGCCTAATGTCAAAATGTGTGATTTAGATCACGTTATTTTGTCGGTTTTTGTCAAGGAATCTTTTTTGTGAGGCAGGGCAGGAAGAGGGGAGATTTACCTTGTGGAAGGCATAAATTAGGGCCATAGTTGACTGGATGTGTTGCGGCTAAAGCGCTTCAGCGACGGTCAGAAATGAATAAAAAAACGGCAGCCTTCTGGCTGCCGTTTTGTGTTTCAGCAGACTCAGGTGTTGCTGCTGTTCGCGGCGATGATTTTCGCCACTTTGTCAGCCTGAGCGGTCATCTGCATCTGACGGTAGGCATTTTCCATCAGCTTCAGGCAGCGCATCGCGCGTCGCCTGAGTATCCGGATAATCACGCAGCATACCTTCTACGCGGTTAACCACGGCAACCCAGGCACCGCGGTGGGTATAGTATTCCGCCACCGAGAGCTCATATTTCGCCAGACGATCTTTCAGGAACACCAGACGCTTGGTGGCGTCGGTCACGTACTGGCTGTTCGGATAGCCGCGCACCAGCTTGCTGAAGTCATTGAAGGCATCACGCGCATGCGGCGGGTCACGGTCGGAACGATCCACGCCGAAGAAGCCCTGCAGCGCGCTGTCGTCCAGCGCCATGTTGGTCAGGCCACGCATGTACATCACGTAGTCGATGTTAGGATGAGTCGGGTTCAGACGCATGAAACGATCGATGGTTGCCTGAGCCAGCGGCAGATCGGCATTTTTATAGTAGGCGTAGATGAGATCCAACTGTACCTGCTGCGAATACGGACCAAATGGATAGCGATTATCCAACGCTTCCAGTTGCGTTATCGCCGCCTTCCAGTTACCGTCCTGCAACTTTTGCTGGGCAGTCGCATAGATTTCATTCGGCGGATTGTCAGGGACCTGTTCCTTTGAACCGGAGCAGCCCACCAAAGCCAGGCTCAACGTGGCCGCTGCCACCAGATATTTCATGCGCGTCATGACGTTTTGACTTTCCTCAGAATGTTTGTCCGGGAGAATCTCTGTTCCTGCTCCCGATTAAGACCAGCTACAATAGCACACTATATTAAACGGCAAAGCCGTAAAACCCAACGTTAAACGAAGAAGCAGTTTATGGCACAACGAGTAGAACTCACCGCAACGGTGTCCGAAAATCAGCTCGGTCAACGCTTAGATCAGGCTTTGGCCGAATTGTTCCCTGATTATTCGCGTTCACGCATAAAAGAATGGATCCTTGACCAGCGCGTGATGGTAAACGGCAAGATCTGGGACAAACCGAAAGAGAAAGTGTTGGGTGGGGAAGCAGTCGCCATCAATGCTGAAATCGAAGAAGAAGCGCGCTTCGAGCCGCAGGATATCCCACTGGACATCGTCTATGAAGATGATGACATTCTGGTGATCAACAAACCGCGCGACCTGGTTGTTCACCCGGGGGCGGGTAACCCGGACGGTACGGTACTTAACGCACTGCTGCATTATTATCCGCCGATCGCCGATGTTCCGCGCGCGGGCATCGTGCACCGTCTGGATAAAGACACCACCGGTCTGATGGTGGTGGCGAAAACCGTTCCGGCGCAGACCCGTCTGGTGGAGTCGCTGCAGCTGCGCGAAATCACCCGTGAGTATGAAGCGGTAGCCATTGGGCATATGACCTCTGGCGGGACGGTAGAAGAGCCCATCAGCCGTCACCCGACCAAGCGTACCCATATGTCGGTGCACCCGATGGGTAAACCGGCGGTGACGCACTATCGCATTATGGAGCACTTCCGTGTGCATACGCGCCTGCGCCTGCGTCTGGAAACCGGCCGTACTCACCAGATCCGCGTGCATATGGCCCACATCACCCATCCGCTGGTGGGCGATCAGGTCTACGGTGGTCGTCCGCGTCCGCCTAAAGGCGCTTCGGATGAGTTCATCAGCGTATTGCGTAAATTCGATCGTCAGGCGCTGCACGCGACCATGCTGCGTCTTTACCATCCTATCACCGGCATTCAGATGGAGTGGCATGCGCCTATCCCGCAGGATATGGTGGATCTGATTGACGCCATGCGTGCTGATTTCGAAGAACATAAGGATCAAGTGGACTGGTTATGACCAAACTGATTGTCCCGGAGTGGCCATTGCCTGCCGGCGTGGCTGCCTGCAGTTCAACCCGTATTGGCGGTGTTAGCCAGGGCGCGTGGGACTCGCTGAACCTCGGCGCCCACTGTGGCGACGACGCGGAGCACGTGGAAGAGAACCGCAGGCGTCTGTTTGCCGCGGGGAAGCTGCCTTCAAAACCGGTCTGGCTGGAACAGGTTCATGGCAACGCGGTGCTGAAGTTGACGGGGGAACCCTATGCTTCTAAACGTGCTGATGCCTCTTACAGCAATACTCCGGGAACCGTTTGTGCCGTGATGACCGCCGATTGTCTGCCGGTGCTGTTCTGCAACCGTGCAGGCACCGAGGTGGCTGCAGCACACGCGGGCTGGCGTGGACTGTGTGAAGGCGTGCTGGAAGAAACCGTCGCCTGCTTTAACGATGAGCCCGCCAATATTATGGCCTGGCTTGGCCCGGCCATTGGTCCTCGCGCTTTTGAAGTGGGGCCAGAGGTTCGCGAAGCCTTTATGGCGCAAGATGTCGCAAGCCGATCGGACGCCTTTCGGCCGCACGGCGAGAAATATCTGGCCGATATCTACCAGCTTGCGCGCCAGCGTCTGAACAGCGTCGGTGGGCGTACAGCAAGTATTCGGCGGCGATCGCTGCACATTCACCGAAAAGGGTGATTTTTTCTCTTATCGCCGCGACAAGACGACGGGGCGTATGGCAAGTTTCATTTGGCTGATATAACCTAAAGAATCAAGACGATCCAGTCGCATGTGCCGTTTTCTTTTCACATAATTCAGGTCATTAACCTTGAATAATTGAGGGATGACCTCATTTAATCTCCAGTAGCAAATTTGACCTGTTATGGGAGGAGTTATGCGTCTGGATCGTCTTACCAATAAATTCCAGCTTGCTCTCGCCGATGCCCAGTCCCTCGCACTGGGGCACGACAACCAATTTATCGAACCTCTTCATTTAATGAGCGCCCTGCTGAATCAGGAAGGGGGATCGGTACGTCCTTTATTAACGTCCGCTGGCATTAATGCTGGCCAGTTACGCACCGCCATCGATCAGGCGCTGAGCCGTTTACCGCAGGTCGAAGGGACCGGCGGCGACGTTCAGCCGTCGCAGGATCTGGTGCGCGTGCTGAACCTTTGCGACAAGCTGGCGCAAAAACGTGGGGACAACTTTATTTCGTCAGAGCTGTTTGTTCTGGCGGCGCTTGAATCACGCGGTACCTTGACCGACCTGCTGAAATCTGCCGGTGCGACCACCGCCAACGTGACTCAGGCGATTGAGAACATGCGCGGAGGTGAAAGCGTGAACGATCAGGGAGCCGAAGACCAACGTCAGGCTTTGAAGAAATTTACGGTCGATCTGACCGAGCGTGCTGAACAGGGCAAACTTGACCCGGTGATCGGCCGTGATGAAGAAATCCGCCGTACCATTCAGGTACTGCAGCGTCGTACCAAGAACAACCCGGTACTGATAGGTGAACCGGGGGTCGGTAAAACCGCCATCGTTGAAGGGCTGGCGCAGCGTATTGTGAACGGTGAAGTGCCGGAAGGGCTGAAGGGCCGCCGCGTACTGGCGCTGGACATGGGCGCGCTGGTGGCCGGTGCGAAATACCGCGGCGAGTTCGAAGAGCGTCTGAAAGGCGTGCTTAATGACCTGGCGAAGCAGGAAGGCAACGTTATCCTGTTTATCGATGAGCTGCACACCATGGTCGGTGCCGGCAAGGCAGACGGCGCGATGGATGCCGGGAACATGCTGAAACCTGCGCTGGCGCGCGGTGAACTTCACTGCGTCGGTGCCACTACGCTGGATGAGTACCGTCAGTACATTGAGAAAGATGCTGCGCTGGAACGTCGTTTCCAGAAAGTGTTTGTTGCCGAGCCAAGCGTTGAAGATACCATCGCGATCCTGCGTGGTCTGAAAGAGCGCTATGAACTGCACCACCATGTGCAGATCACCGACCCGGCCATCGTTGCGGCGGCGACGCTGTCGCATCGTTATATTGCCGACCGTCAGTTGCCGGATAAAGCGATCGACCTGATTGATGAAGCGGCGTCCAGCATTCGTATGCAGATTGACTCGAAGCCGGAAGAGCTGGACCGACTCGACCGCCGCATCATTCAGCTCAAGCTGGAACAGCAGGCGCTGAAGAAAGAGTCTGATGAAGCCAGTAAGAAACGCCTCGATATGCTCAACGAAGAGCTGGACGATAAAGAGCGCCAGTATTCGGAGCTGGAAGAAGAGTGGAAAGCCGAGAAAGCTTCCCTCTCCGGCACTCAGACCATCAAAGCTGAACTCGAACAGGCAAAAATTGCCATGGAGCAGGCGCGCCGCGTGGGCGATCTGGGGCGGATGTCGGAGCTGCAGTACGGCAAAATTCCTGAGCTGGAAAAACAGCTGGAGATAGCGACGCAGGCAGAAGGTAAAACGATGCGTCTGTTGCGTAATCGAGTGACGGATGCCGAGATCGCCGAAGTGCTGGCGCGCTGGACCGGTATTCCGGTGGCGCGCATGCTGGAAGGCGAGCGTGAAAAACTGCTGCGCATGGAGCACGATCTGCATCATCGCGTGATTGGTCAGGACGAAGCGGTTGAAGCGGTATCGAATGCTATTCGCCGTAGCCGTGCGGGGCTGTCCGATCCGAACCGCCCGATCGGTTCGTTCCTGTTCCTGGGGCCGACCGGGGTCGGGAAAACCGAGCTGTGCAAAGCGCTGGCTAACTTTATGTTCGACAGCGACGATGCGATGGTGCGTATCGACATGTCCGAGTTTATGGAGAAACACTCCGTCTCGCGTCTGGTCGGGGCGCCTCCAGGATATGTGGGCTATGAAGAAGGTGGGTACCTGACAGAAGCGGTGCGTCGTCGTCCTTATTCCGTCATCCTGCTGGATGAGGTGGAAAAAGCGCATCCGGATGTGTTCAACATCCTGCTTCAGGTGCTGGACGATGGTCGTCTGACCGACGGGCAGGGGAGAACGGTCGACTTCCGTAATACGGTTGTCATTATGACCTCGAACCTGGGTTCCGATTTGATTCAGGAACGTTTCGGTGAACTGGACTACAGCCATATGAAGGATTTGGTGCTGGGTGTAGTAAGCCATAACTTCCGTCCGGAGTTCATCAACCGTATTGATGAAGTGGTGGTATTCCATCCTCTGGGTGAGAAACACATTGCGTCGATTGCGCAGATCCAGCTGCAGCGTCTGTACAAACGTCTGGAAGAGCGTGGTTATGAAATTCACATCTCCGACGATGCGCTGAAGCTGCTGAGCGAGAATGGTTACGATCCGGTGTACGGTGCGCGTCCATTGAAACGTGCTATCCAGCAGCAGATCGAAAACCCGCTGGCGCAGCAGATCCTCTCCGGGGAGCTGATTCCAGGCAAAGACCGTGCAGCTGGCCGTAAAAGACGATCGTATTGTGGCAGTGCAGTAAGTCACAAAATAAAGAAAACGAGCCGCTTGCGGCTCGTTTTTGTTTAAAAACCAGGCAAAAATTGACCTCTCAGAGGTCGGTTTTGCCTGGAAAGTGAGCGGTCAGTAACGAT
>JBCNNT010000013.1:0-127708 GCA_039594245.1 Enterobacter sp. | reverse complement strand
CGTCCGGGCGGAAGAGACAGGAAGCCCCGTGCCCCGGCACGGGGCTTTTTTGCTTTATTTATTTTCCTGGTCAGGTCTTTTGTCTTAATCCCTTATCCTGCTAAGCGAAAACGTGATCTCTGTCACAATGTGATTTATAACAAAATTATAACATTTCTATCTTTGCGCAGTGGTGGACAAGGATACTCACCATGGGCAAGTAACCTCTGGCTATGGCAGGAGCATAATCACAATGACAGAAAGCATGACATAACAACGCGTGATCGCTCACCAGCAGTGATACCCGAAGAAGGGTATGGGCAATCATCAGCGCCTCTTCAGGGAATCTGGTTGAATGGTTCGACTTTTACGTCTACTCATTCTGTTCACTCTACTTTGCACATATTTTCTTCCCCTCCGGCAACACCACCACGCAGCTGCTACAAACGGCAGGAGTCTTCGCCGCAGGCTTCTTGATGCGACCCATCGGGGGATGGCTGTTCGGCCGTATTGCTGATCGTCGCGGGCGTAAGGCCTCTATGCTGATCTCGGTGTGCATGATGTGCTTTGGCTCGCTGGTGATCGCCTGCTTACCGGGATATGCATCGATTGGTACCTGGGCACCGGCACTACTTTTGCTGGCCCGCTTATTCCAGGGATTATCGGTGGGCGGTGAATACGGTACCAGTGCAACCTACATGAGTGAAATTGCACTGGAAGGCCGTAAAGGTTTTTACGCCTCATTCCAGTACGTCACGCTGATTGGCGGTCAACTGCTGGCCATTCTTGTGGTGGTGATCCTGCAGCAAATTCTGACGGACGAACAACTTCACGCCTGGGGATGGCGGATTCCCTTTCGCAATGGGCGCTGTACTGGCGGTTGTCGCACTTTGGCTACGCCGTCAGCTAGATGAAACCTCTCAGAAAGAGGTCAGGATGCTGAAGGAGGCGGGAACATTCAAAGGATTATGGCGTAACCGTAAAGCTTTCCTGATGGTGCTGGGCTTCACCGCGGGCGGCTCTCTGACGTTTTACACGTTCACCACCTATATGCAGAAATACCTGGTGAACACCACCGGCATGCACGCAAACGTCGCCAGCGTGGTCATGACCGTGGCGCTGTTTGTCTTTATGCTCATACAACCGATTGTCGGTGCGCTCTCGGATAAAATTGGCCGACGCACGTCGATGCTGATTTTTGGCGGGCTGTCGGCGTTATGTACCGTACCCATTCTGACTGCCCTTCAGCATGTCACTTCGCCGTATGCCGCCTTTGCGCTGGTGATGCTGGCGATGGTGATTGTCAGTTTCTACACCTCCATCAGCGGGATACTGAAAGCCGAGATGTTCCCGGCGCAGGTCCGTGCTTTAGGGGTAGGGCTCTCTTATGCGGTCGCCAACGCGGTGTTTGGCGGATCGGCGGAGTACGTTGCGCTGTCGCTTAAATCATGGGGAAGCGAAACGACATTCTTCTGGTACGTAACGGTAATGGGGGCACTGGCCTTTGTTGTTTCCCTGATGCTGCATCGCAAAGGGAAAGGCATTCGACTTTAATAGCGCGCCATCTGCCACACGGCATAGCCGGTCGTTGCGCCGGCGACATCCCAGGCGAAATCTTTCCAGCTCCAGCCGCTCCCTGCGGGGCGGCTATCCCAAAGTTCTTTTGATGCCCCAAGACTTACTGAGAACATCAGCCCTATCGTCGCGCTACGATCCCGGCTGTATCCCTGATGCTGCGCATATTCATTACCGGCAGCGGACAACATCGCGGAAGCGAGAAAATGCTGTGCTTTATCCTGTCCGGACCAGCTATCGTTGGCCATATGGCTACAGCCACTCAGGAAAATGACACTCAGTAACAGAGGAATACGCATCAACGGGCCCCATAAAAAAGCCCTGCGGGTGACAGGGCCTGGACATTACAGAATACGGCTGATAAGTCGGTCGATACGGATACGACGTAAGCGGCGAATAAGCTTGCGGACTTTCACCGGATAATCGGCAATGCTCTGCAGTTCGCGGTAATGATTCACCACGGTGGTATGGGTGCGAATCAGCTCCAGCTCGCGTTCACGTTGGGCGGCTAACTCATGCTGCGGGTCATGGATCAGGATAGCGTTTTCCAGATCCAGTCGCCACGCGCGCGGGTTCAGGTTGTTACCGGTCAGCAGCATCCACTCATCGTCGACCCACATGCCTTTCAGATGGTAGCTATTGTCTTCATCTTTCCAGAGACGCACAACCAGCTGGTCAGTGTTGACGTAATACTGTAAGCGGCTCAGGAAACGGCGAAGGTTAATCTCATAGAGATAAGGCAATGCACCGATGATTTTGAACGGCTGATCTTCGGGAATAAAGAAGTCGTTTGCCGTTTTATCACCCACGATGATTTCCACTTTTTTACCCTCGCGCAGCAGCTGAATGATATTACGCACCAGCACGGCAGGAAGGTTGAAGTACGGCGTACAGATGGTGAGTTTCTGCTCCGCGCACGGCATCAGATGGAAAATCGTTTTGTTCAGCAGGCTTGATTTGCCGAGCCCTACCAGCGGGGTAACGGATAACTCTTCGTTATTCGCATCGCCCTGGAAATGATAGACCGCATCGCGCAGCTCCTGGCGGAAGGCGCGAACATCGTTTTTGATTTCCGGGCTTTTAGGACGCTCGGGATCGTCAAGACGATTAACGCCGCGGCCATGAACCAGATTTTTATCAACCCAGTTGAACATGATATCGGCCATCTGCGGATTACGGATCAGATGGTAGCGGTCGTAGCGATATTTATCGAGCTGATGAAGGTAGACATCATTGAGACTGGCGCCGCTGTAAAGCACGCTGTCATCAATGATAAACCCTTTGAAATGAAGAACGCCGAGCGCTTCACGGGTATTCACCGGGACGCCATAAACAGGCACATCAACGCCAGGATTTTCCTGCGCCGTGCGGCAATACCAGTCGGCATTGGTGTTTGACGCGGCAGCGCCAATACGGCCACGCTGGGCGCGATGCCAGTCTACCAGCACGCGGACATCCAGTTCCGGGCGCTGACGTTTGGCTTCATAGAGCGCGTTCAGGATCGCGCGCCCGCCTTCATCCTGTTCAAGATACAGTGCCACAATGCAAATGCGTCGCGTGGCGCTGGCAATCTTTTCCAGAAGCGTCTCCCGGAAATGAGCGGGAGCGTAAAAGAACTCTACATCATCAACTGACTGAGAAATCTTCGGTAGTTGAGCAAGGTGTTGTTGATGTTTATTACGCTTAAATTTTGACAACATCACAGTGCGTTTCTTCTCTGTTCATTGAAGGGTTGTCTGTACCATGCAAACAACATAAGCGGACAATGATACCACCAGTCCCGTCCAAAGTGGGTAACATTTCCAGTAGCTTACTCGCGTTTGTCTGCTGATGAGACTGAGGGACAAGGCCACAATACCTTCGTCCAGCTGAATATCAACGTCAAAACCCAGTTTTCGCGCCAGGGTCACCATACCGCGATTGTTAGGCATAGTAATGCCATTCAAGCGCGTAACAATCCGTGATCTCGCGTATAACTGATGAGTTTTTCCAGCAGCCGTCTTCCCAGGCCCAGACCTTTAAGATCGGAGCGCACCAGCACGGCAAACTCCGCATCGACGTTATCCGGGTCAGAAATCGCACGCGTGACGCCGAGGATCTCATCACCCTTATCGGCGCGACGAACGGCAACAAACGCCATTTCTCGATCGTAGTCGATCTGGGTCATATTGGCTAAATCATCGTGGGTAAATTCGTTGATTTCGCTAAAATAGCGATAATAAAGATCCTCTTTCGTGACCTGAGAGATAAAGGCTCGCAGCTGGGGCTCATCTTCCGGCAGAATAGGGCGGAACAAGGCGCGTTCCCCATTTTTCATCTCAACCCACTCCTCCAGCTGCAGGGGATACGGGCGGATCGCGAGACGGCTCTCTCTGTCTCCTTCGAATGGCGCGATATCCAGGGTCACGTCCAGCGCCGTAAACTCATTGCCGGAGGCGAGCAGCGGATGAATGTCCAGCCGCTGGATCTCGGCACAATCCACAATCAGGTTAGAGACCTGCACCAGGAACTGACTTAACCCGGCAATATCCAGCGGGCGCAGCGCGCTCCGGCCGCGGATCTTTTTACTTTTAATCGCCTGGATAATCAGATAACGCGCCAGGTTCATGTTCAGCGGCGGTAACGCCACCACGGCCTGCTCTTCCGGCCGCCACTCAACGCCGCCTTCACCCAGCATGATGAGCGGGCCGAAGACGGGATCGTGTTCGACCACCACCCGCAATTCCTGAGCCCCCGCGCGGTTAGCCATGCTTTGCACCAGCAAGCCGTGGATCCGCGCCTGCGGCCAGGCCATTTTGACCCGGTCGAAAATGGCATCTGCTGCCTGCTGCACCTCGGTCGCCGTACGCAGGTAAAGCATCACCCCCTGAACGTCAGACTTATGCGGAATATCCGGGGAGCGCAGCTTCAGGGCAACCGGATAGCCAATCTGCTCGGCAATATGCACGGCCTCAGCGCTGTCGCTGGCGATCCAGGTCGGCAGGGTTTGCATCCCGTAGCTGCCCAGAATCGGCTGGACCTCATGTGTATCCAGCGACGTTGCGCCTTCTTCAATGGCCTGCTGCAACAGCCTGTGAACGTCAACGGTATTGGCCGTCAAATTCCCGGGCAACGCCGGCGTCTCGCGCAGCTGTTTCTGGTTACGGCGATATTCCACCATATGCATAAACGCGGTGATGGTGCCTTCCGGCGTGCGGTAGGTTGGCAGCCCGGCCTCGCTGAACAAGCGCCGCGCCTCCTGAGAGGAAAATTCACCGCACCAGTTGGTGAGCAGGGTGACATATTTGCCTCGTGGATGGTTGTGCACGGCGTCAATGAGCGCGCGCGCGCTTTCGCTGCCCGGTGCGACCGCGCTCGGGGAGTGGATAATCATCAGCGCATCAAAATCCTGGCTATCCAGCAAAATGGAAATCGCCCTGATATAGCGGTCGCTGCTGGCGTCATCGCGCAAATCAAGCGGATTGCCGGGCGTCACGCTGGTCGGAAGCGCGTCTTTCAGGCGCTGTAGCGTCTCTTCACTCAGCGTTGCCAGCTTGCCGAAGCGCCGCCACAGCTCATCCAGCGCGAGCGCGGCAGGGGCTGCACCATTGCTGACAATCATTAATTTCTCACCGCGCAACGGGCGCATATGGCTTAACGTCTCAACGGCGGAAAAAAGCTCGTGCGTATCCTGTACCCGCAGCAAACCCGCGCGCTGAATGGCGGCGTCCCAGGCGGGATCCATGCCGGAATGCGAATGCAGCAGACGCTGTGCCGCAGGGCTACGTCCGCTTTTGATCACCAGGATCGGCTTATTGCGCGACGCGCTTCGCGACGCCGAGACAAAACGACGCGCGTCGCTGAGGTGCTCAAGATAAAGCAGGATCGCACTGGTTTTGCCGTCACGCGCCAGAAAATCCAGCAGTTCATCAACATCGATATCCAGGCTGTCACCCAGGGCAATGAAGTAGGAGAATCCCATTTCACGCTGCTGCGCCCAGTCCAGGATGGTGTTCGATACCGCAGCCGACTGCGAGATAAACGCGAGTTTACCTTTGCGGATTGGAACCGGGGAGAAACTGGCATTCAGCCCCTGCCAGGGGGCGAGCAGGCCCAGACTGTTTGGCCCAAGAATGCGCATTTGATAGCGGCTGGCGCAGGCCAAAAGCTCGGCTTTCTGTTCCGGCGGAGACGAGAGAATAATGCAGGTTTTACAGCCTTTCTTGCCGAGCGATTCCAGCAGTTCCAGGTTCCGTTTGGCGTTTGTACACAGTACGGCCAGATCCGGCGTAAACGGCAGGCTGTCGACATCAGGCCATGCAAGCACTCCCTGAACCGCCTTATACGCCGGCGTGACGGGCATGACGGGACCATTAAATCCCCCGGCCAGCAGGTTGCGCATCATCAGATAGCCAGCACGATCCGGTTTCATTGATGCGCCGATGACGGCAATGGATTTAGGACGAAGTAGCGCTTCTAACCCTCGCTGGCTCATGCAGGCCTCCTGTGAATGCAAGCGACCTGATGATTTTAAACGCTTTCCGTCTCGGCTGCTGTGACGCTGCCCTTATGAACGGTTTTTCCCGCCAGATAGCGTTCCCGGAAACAGGAGAAATGGTTGCCCAGGGCCTGAGCCGCAGCGGTATCACCCGCCAGATCCAGAAGCGCAATGGCCACTTCGGCGGTGCAGTATTGCCCGTCAGCATGCGCTTCACGCAGGCGGTAGGCGGAGACGCGGGACAGATCGACAGAAATCACCGGCAGCGCGTCGAGATACGGGCTTTTGCGAAACATTTTTCGCGCTTCGGTCCAGGTGCCGTCCAGCATAATAAACAACGGCGGTTTACCGGCTGGCGGCGTCGAAAGCACCTGGCGATCGACACCTGCATATGACGCAGGGAAAACGACCATCGGCTGATAGTCCGGGCTTGCCACTAAGTCGAGCAGCGCCTGAGGGGGCTCCGTACGGGACCACTGAAATGCCGCGGTATCCGGCAGAATATCGGCAATGAGGCGACCTGTATTGCTGGGCTTCATCGGCTCGGTATCAAACATGACCAGACAAAAACGGCTCTGGGCCGTACTCGGCGCCAGCGTCTCGCACAGGCAAACCTTCAGCGGCAGCAGGCAGCGCTGACAGCGGCGAATACGGTTTCCGCGCGCGAGAAACGGTCGGGTAGCGCGCGCAAGGCGTTCGGCGCGTAATTGAAGAACAGCGTTATCAGTCATGGGCGAAATGCAGGAAAAACCCTATTTTCGCAGAGGCGAGAACGGGGCACAAGATGTGCCCCGAGAATGTTACAGCGACTCGTTTAACCAGCTTTCAAAAGGCGCTTTAGGCACCGCACCGTTGAGCATATCGAGCACTTCACCATTTTTGAAAATCATAATGGTCGGGATGCTGCGAATGCGAAAACGGGCGCTCAGTTCAGGTTCAGCTTCGGTATTGACCTTAACGAAACGCATTTTTCCGCTGCGCTCTTCGGCCACATCTTCGAAGATCGGCGCGAAGCTGCGGCATGGGCCGCACCATGGCGCCCAGAAATCAACCACGACAGGAAGATCGTCCTTGAGGAGTTTGTCCAGCGTAGCACCCGTCGCGTTAATGACCTCGCCATCAAACAATTCATGGCCACAGCGTCCGCATTTCGCACCATCTTTCATTCGCGATCGTCCGGAATGCGGTTAAGAGCCTGACAGTTGGCACATACGGTATTCATAACTAACCTCTGATAGAGCCGTGGGACAGCGGCAAAACTGCCGATAATGTTTCTAATATGTTACATATTATCAATGAGCCTGTTTGAAACAACAATGCGTTTTATTCAATGAGAACAATAGTCACAGGCTTTTGTACGAAATTATGGCTATGCGCTGGCACATCGGGTAATCTGCGCGCTTCGCGCAGCGCTGGTGGAGAAAAGCATGAACGACGAAATGAAAAACAAAAGCGGCAAGGTCAAAGTGATGTATGTCCGCAGTGATGATGACTCTGATAAACGCACCCAAAATCCGCGTACCGGAAAAGGTGGCGGGCGTCCAGCGTCTTCTCGTGCCGGAGATGGCCGTCGCCCCGCCCGCGATGATCGTGGCCGCCCTGGCCGTGATGACAGGGGCCGTTCTGCTCGCGACAACAATAGTCGCCGCCCGCAGCGATGACGATCTCCACGTGATACGTGGTGATCGCCTCCCCGTGGCGCACCGTTTCTCGCGCCCCTGGCGACGAGACGCCGGAGAAACCGGATCACGGCGGTATCAGCGGTAAAAGCTTTATCGACCCGGAAGTGCTGCGCCGTCAGCGTGCGGAAGAGACCCGCGTGTATGGCGAAAACGCCTGCCAGGCGCTGTTCCAGAGCCGTCCTGAATGTATCGTCCGCGCCTGGTTTATTCAGAGCGTAACCCCGCGCTTTAAAGAAGCGCTGCGCTGGATGGCGGCAAACCGCAAAGCCTACCACGTGGTGGATGATGCCGAGCTGACCAAAGCGTCCGGTACCGAACACCACGGCGGCGTCTGCTTCCTGATCAAAAAACGTAACGGTACGACCGTGCAGCAGTGGGTCAGTCAGGCGGATGCCGATGACTGCGTGCTGGCGCTGGAAGATGTGGGCAACCCGCATAACCTGGGCGCAATGATGCGTAGCTGCGCGCACTTTGGCGTGAAAGGCGTGCTGTTGCAGGATGCCGCGCTGCTGGAATCCGGTGCCGCGATCCGTACTGCGGAAGGCGGAGCCGAACACGTACAGCCGATCACCGGCGACAGCGTGCTGGATGCCCTTGAGCAGTTCCGTAAAGCGGGTTATTCCATCGTGACCACCTCGAGCCATGCCGGTACGCCGCTGTTTAAAGCGACGCTGCCGCGCAAAATGGTGCTGGTACTGGGTCAGGAACGCGATGGTCTGTCTGATGCGGCGCTCTCCAGTGCGGATCTGAGCGTCTCTATTGATGGGACAGGCAATGTGGAAAGTCTGAACGTATCCGTTGCGACCGGCGTGCTGCTGGCCGAGTGGTGGCGTCAGAACAAAGCCTGACGTTAGCCAGCAGAGTAAAAAAGCCAGCGCAATGCTGGCACATTCAAATACTATTCGCTCTCTGCCGGTAACACAGGCATCCAGTCAATCGGCGTTTCGCCACGTTTTTCCAGCCATTCATTCGCCAGAACAAAATGATTACTGCCAAAGAAACCGCGATGTGCAGACAGCGGTGACGGGTGCGGTGCTTTCAACACGTGATGACGCTGACGGTCGATAATCGCCCCTTTCTTCTGCGCATGCGATCCCCAGAGTAAAAACACGACCCCTTCACGATGTTCGTTGATCAGGCTGATGACTTTATCGGTAAAGGTCTCCCAGCCCAGGCTGGCGTGCGAGTGCGCCTGGCCGGCCCGTACGGTGAGCACCGTGTTCAGTAACAGCACGCCCTGACGCGCCCAGCTTTCCAGGTAGCCATGGTTTGGCCGGGTAAACCCGGGCACGGTTCCCTCAAGCTCTTTATACATGTTGAGCAGAGAAGGGGGGATCGCCACGCCGGGACGTACGGAAAACGCCAGCCCATGCGCCTGACCCGGGCCGTGATAGGGATCCTGCCCCAGAATGACCACTTTCACATCGCTCAGTTCGGTGTAGCGAAAGGCGTTGAACACATCTTTCTGCGGCGGGTAAATCGTCTGTCCGGACTGGCGCTCAGCCGCAACGGTGCTGAGCGTATTGATAAAATAGGGCTGCTGCTTTTCTTCTGCCAGCACGTCATGCCAGGTTAAAGGTGTCGTCATCTCGCTCTCCTGCGAATTTCAATCTCTGACTAGCTTACCTGTTTAAAGCTTTCGGCAGAGCAAAATTGCACACCGAAATGCGCGCTTAGTTGCAGAATTTACTCAAAAAAATTTGAAAATTTACAAATGTTTTAAGATGGTCCGAAAGGTCGTGAAATTGATCTAAAACAATAAATTCAAACCACACTCTTTATGTGGTTGGTGTTTTTGTTGATTTAAATCAATAAATCACCGGGGTGTGAATGATATATATACACACAAGAAACAATGGTTTTACCAATTGGCCGCGAGAGGCCGACATCAGTTAATGTAGCCTAAGGGAGGCAACACATGATTACAGGTATCCAGATTACTAAAGCTGCAAATGACGATCTGCTCAACTCTTTCTGGCTGCTGGACAGCGAGAAAAACGAAGCGCGCTGTGTCGTCGCGAAAGCGGGTTTTGCTGAAGATGAAATCGTGCCGGTGAGCAAACTGGGCGAAATCGAATACCGTGAAATTCCAATGGAAGTGAAACCGGAAGTGCGCGTGGAAGGTGGTCAGCACCTGAACGTAAACGTACTGCGTCGCGAAACGCTGATGGACGCGGTTGAGCACCCGGAAAAATACCCGCAGCTGACCATTCGCGTGTCCGGCTATGCGGTACGCTTTAACTCCCTGACGCCAGAACAGCAGCGCGACGTTATCGCCCGTACCTTTACTGAAAGCCTGTAATGCTTCAGGCTGGGGATATAAAAAACGCCGGGGATTTCCCCGGCGTTTTTTTACTCTTCCGTTTTTTGCTGCTCGCTGGTGCAGCAGAGCTTGGCTTACGGCGCTTACCAATATTTTTGGTATCGCGGTGGCGCTGCTTCACGCGCGGTTTCTCTTTTTCTTTCTCTTTTCTCTCAGCACGTTTCGCGAGCGCTTTCTTGGACGGCTTGCCCTTCATCTTCTCACTCGGCGCACGTGTTGTCGGGCGCAGTTCATCAATAACGCGCGCTTTCAGCGGCTCTTCAACATAGCGGCCAACTTTGCCCAGCAGCAGGTGGTCATGCGCTTCAACCAGTGAAATCGCAGTGCCTTTGCGGCCCGCGCGGCCGGTACGGCCAATACGGTGCAGGTAGGTATCGCCGCTGCGCGGCATATCGAAGTTAATGACGTGGCTGACGTCCGGGATGTCGATCCCACGCGCGGCAACGTCGGTGGCAACCAGCACGTTAACGCGACCATCGGTCAGGCGTTTGATCCCTTCGGTACGCTTGATCTGCGCCATCTCGCCTTCAAGATAGCAGTTGTTGATCCCGGCGTTACGCAGCATTTCTGCCAGCTCGTGCACGCGCTCGCGCTTACGCACAAACACGATTGTGCGCAGCGCATCTTCCTGCTTCAGCAGGTGTTTGAGCAATTCGACCTTGTGCTCAAGGTTGTCCGCACGGTAGTACCACTGGTGGATCTTCTTACGCTCACGGGTGGACGGCGTCGCCGACACTTCTACCGGATCTTCCAGCAGACGCTCTGCGAAGTCTTTAATCGCTTCCCCTTCGAGGGTGGCAGAGAACAGCATCGTCTGGTTACGCCAGCGCGTTTCACCCGCAATATGCTCGATATCCTGTGCGAAGCCCATGTCCAGCATACGGTCGGCTTCGTCGAGGATCAGCGTTTCAACCGCACGGCAGTCGAAGTTCTCTTCTTTAATGTACTGCAGCAGGCGGCCCGTCGTCGCAACGACGATGTCCTGGTTTTCGCTGAACACTTCGGCGTGGTTCATATACGCAACGCCGCCGGTGATGGTGGCGATATCCAGATGAGTATTTGCCGCGAGTTCACGCGCGTGATCGGCAACCTGCATTGCCAGTTCGCGCGTAGGCGTCAGGATCAAAATACGCGGCGGGCCAGATTTTTTACGTGGAAAGTCGAGCAGGTGCTGCAACACAGGCAGCAAATAGGCTGCCGTCTTCCCCGTGCCGGTTGGCGCAGAACCGAGGACGTCGCGGCCCTCAAGCGCAGGCGGAATGGCCGCTGCCTGAATGGCGGTCGGGCGCGTAAAGCCTTTGTCCTCGAGCGCATTGAGCAGGCTTTCATCGAGTTCGAGTTCGGAAAAAGTCGTTACAGTCATGTTCTACCTCTGTGTGGGGCGCTGATTATAGACGTTACGGCTGTAATCTTCATCTGTTTGTATGGATATCGCTTTTCGGCCACTTCGCTTTCCCCTATGCTACTCCAGTTTCACTTAGAAGGTTGCTCCGACATGTCTCAACTCAAAGCGCAGCTGCGCCGCGATGGTTTTACGTTTAAACAATTCTTTGTCGCTCACGATCGCTGTGCCATGAAAGTCGGTACGGACGGTTTGATGCTGGGCGCCTGGGCGCCTGTATCGCAAGCTCGGCATGTGCTGGATATCGGTACCGGCAGCGGGCTGGTGGCGTTGATGCTGGCGCAGCGCACGGAAGAACATGTCACCATTGATGCCGTCGAGCTGGATGCGCAGGCCGCAGAGCAGGCGAGTGAAAATGTGGCCGAATCCCCCTGGGCAGCCCGCATGAAAGTGGACTGCGCCGATGTGCTCGCCTGGGCGCCTGAACAAACCGCGCGTTACGATCTGATCGTCAGCAACCCTCCTTACTACGAGCCCGGCGTTGAGTGCGACACCCGAGCGCGAACAGGCGCGTTATACCCGTTCCCTCGATCATAAAGCGCTGCTCACCAGTGCGGCCGAACTCATCTCCGAAGAAGGCTTTTTCTGCGTGGTCCTGCCGATTGAAGCCGGCAAGCCTTTCATCGCAGAAACGCGCAGGAGATTGGCTGGACGTTACGTCTGCGTACCGATATTTCGGATACGGAAGGCCGACTGCCGCACCGCGTGCTGCTGGCGCTCTCGCCGAAAGAGGGTGAATGCTTTAACGACCGAATGGTGATCCGTGGGCCAGACCAGCGTTATTCCGAAGATTACACTGCCCTGACCCAGGCGTTTTATCTGTTTATGTAAACCTGCGGGGCGAGAGTATCGACGGGCCGGACTCCGCAAGCTGATCCGGGTAGTCCAGCGTGTAGTGCAACCCGCGGCTCTCTTTGCGCATCATCGCGCAGCGAACAATCAGCTCGGCAACCTGCACCAGATTGCGCAGCTCCAGCAGATTATTGGAGACGCGGAAATTGGCGTAGTACTCATCAATTTCCTGCTGCAGCATGGTGATGCGGCGCAGGGCGCGTTCCAGTCGTTTCGTGGTGCGCACAATCCCCACGTAGTCCCACATAAACAGCCGTAGCTCATGCCAGTTGTGCTGGATCACGACGAGCTCGTCCGGGTTATCCACCCGGCTTTCATCCCAGGCTGGCAGGTGCTCTGTCTCGCGGGCATAAGGCATGCGCTTGGTGATGTCTTCCGCTGCTGACCAGCCGTACACCAGACATTCAAGCAGCGAGTTAGAGGCCATACGGTTCGCGCCGTGAAGTCCGGTATAGCTCACCTCACCGATAGCATACAGACCGTCCACATCGGTACGTCCATGATCGTCAACCATCACGCCACCGCAGGTATAGTGGGCCGCTGGCACAATGGGCACCGGATCGCGCGTTAAATCAATGCCAAGATTGAGCAGCTTTTCATAAATCATCGGAAAATGCTGGCGAATAAACGCTGCTGGCTTATGGCTGATATCAAGATACATGCAGTCCACGCCAAGACGTTTCATTTCATGATCGATGGCGCGGGCAACGATATCGCGCGGTGCCAGTTCGCCCCGGGCGTCAAAGTCGGGCATAAAGCGGGAGCCGTCAGGGCGTTTCAGATAAGCGCCTTCACCGCGCAGGGCTTCCGTCAGCAGGAAGTTGCGCGCCTGGGGGTGGAACAGGGCAGTTGGGTGAAACTGATTAAACTCGAGGTTCGCCACCCGGCAGCCAGCGCGCCAGGCCATCGCGATACCGTCTCCGGAGGCAATGTCCGGGTTCGTAGTGTACTGATACACTTTAGAGGCACCGCCCGTGGCCAGCACTACAGCTTTCGCCTGGCAAGTTTCCACCTTCTCTTTATTGCGGTTCCAGACCCAGGCGCCCACCACGCGACGCGTGCCCGGCAGGCCAATCTTGTCGGAGATAATCAGGTCAACGGCGTTACTTCGTTCAAGCACCCGAATATTAGGATGGCTCAGCGCCTTGCCGACCAGCGTGGTCTCCACTTCTTTACCGGTGGCATCCGCTGCGTGCAGGATGCGGCGGTGGCTATGACCGCCTTCGCGCGTCAGATGGTAGCTCTCTTCACCGTTGGGTTGAACCTGCGTATCGAATAAGACGCCCTGGTCGATGAGCCACTGCACGCAATGGCGGGCATTGCTGGCGACAAACTCTGCGGCGTGCGCATCCACGATCCCGGCCCCGGCAATCAGCGTATCATCGACGTGGGAAGCAATGCTGTCTGTCTCATCAAACACGGCGGCAATGCCGCCCTGGGCATAAAACGTGGAACCTTCGCTTATCGGCCCTTTACTCAGAACGATAACGTTTTGATGCTGTGCGGCCAGGCGTAGCGCCAGAGAGAGACCGGCAGCGCCGCTGCCGATGATCAGTACATCACAATGGAGTTCAGGTGTTGTGTTCATGATTGTTGTTTAATTTACTAAACAGGGTTCGGTGAGAATAGCACCTGAATCGGCGATAGATCGCACGTATTTTTTGCAAGGGTTGTATTAATGGCTAAACAGAAACTTTGCGCATGCAGGTGCCATAAACGGAGGGTAAATGAGTGAAATTATTTTGCGAAGCAGATCGTTAGCGTCAGATGTATTTGTGATGAAATAAAGCCGCTGGGTTGCGTTACTCTTCTGGCGGGAAAAAAAGATGTTTTCTTGTCAGAAAACACAGTGGTCAGCGTATCGTGAACAGACTTATAATGAGAGAAAATGAACAGTCTGCGGCGCGATGAACAAAAACAAAGGCGTTACGGAACTTTATTGAAGATCAGACGCTCTAATTGGGTGCTTGCTCAAAGTGCGGTATTTTTAGAGTGGCGTTCTCGATAACGCGTGGAATTTAGGTTTGGGGAGACATTACCTCGGATGAGCGAGCAGTTAACGGATCAGGTCCTGGTTGAACGGGTCCAGAAGGGAGATCAGAAAGCCTTTAACTTACTGGTGGTGCGCTACCAGCATAAGGTGGCGAGCCTGGTTTCCCGCTATGTACCGTCGGGCGATGTGCCTGATGTGGTGCAAGAGTCTTTTATTAAGGCCTATCGCGCGCTGGATTCGTTCCGGGGAGATAGTGCTTTTTATACCTGGCTGTACCGTATTGCGGTCAACACGGCAAAGAATTATCTGGTCGCTCAGGGGCGCCGTCCGCCTTCCAGTGATGTGGACGCAATCGACGCCGAAAACTTCGAAAGTGGCGGCGCACTGAAAGAAATTTCGAACCCTGAGAACTTAATGTTGTCAGAAGAACTGAGACAAATCGTTTTTCGCACGATCGAGTCGCTCCCGGAAGATTTACGCATGGCAATTACGTTGCGGGAGCTGGATGGTCTGAGCTATGAAGAGATAGCCGCCATCATGGATTGTCCGGTCGGCACGGTACGTTCACGAATTTTCCGTGCGCGAGAAGCTATTGATAATAAAGTTCAACCGCTTATCAGGCGTTGACGATAGCGGGATACTGGAAAAGGTATTAGGCATGCAGAAAGAAAAACTTTCCGCTTTAATGGATGGTGAAACGGTGGATAGTGAGCTGCTCAACGAGCTGTCTCATTCTCCCGAAATGCAAGAGACCTGGGAGAGTTACCATCTCATCCGTGACACCCTTCGCGGTGACACCGGCGAGGTTCTCCATTTCGATATCTCAGCCCGCGTCATGGCGGCGATTGAGAATGAGCCTGTTCATCAGACCACTCCGCTGATTCCTGAAGCTCAACCCGCGCCTCACCAGTGGCAGAAAATGCCGTTCTGGCAAAAGGTGCGTCCGTGGGCCAGCCAGCTTACCCAAATGGGTGTGGCTGCATGCGTATCGCTTGCAGTTATCGTTGGCGTCCAGCACTATAATACTCAGTCTGAAACAACCCAACAGCCCGAAGCGCCAGTGTTTAACACACTGCCGATGATGGGCAAAGCCAGCCCGGTAAGCCTGGGCGTACCGGCTGATGCTTCATCGGCAAGCGGCGGTCAGCAACAGCAGGTTCAGGAGCAGCGCCGTCGCATTAATGCGATGTTGCAGGATTACGAGTTGCAGCGTCGTCTGCACTCTGAACAGCTTCAGTTTGAGCAGGCGCAAACACAGCAAGCTGCTGTGCAGGTGCCCGGAAACCAAACTTTAGGAACGCAATCGCAGTAATGAAGCAACTTTGGTTCGCCATGTCTCTGATGGCGGGTGGCCTGTTCTTCTCTGCCAACGCCTCGGCTGATGTTTCATCCGGGGCGTTGTTGCAGCAAATGAATCTGGCCAGCCAGTCACTCAATTACGAGTTGGCATTTATCAGCATCAATAAGCAGGGCGTCGAGTCGTTACGCTATCGCCATGCCCGTCTTGATAACCAGCCGCTCGCCCAGCTTTTACAGATGGATGGTCCGCGTCGGGAAGTTGTCCAGCGTGGTAACGAAATCAGCTATTTCGAGCCCGGCCTGGAGCCTTTCACGCTGAATGGCGACTATATCGTTGATTCTCTGCCGTCACTCATTTACACCGACTTCAAACGGCTTGCCCCTTACTACGATTTTATTTCGGTAGGGCGTACCCGTATCGCGGACAGACTGTGCGAGGTGATTCGGGTTGTTGCCCGGGACGGAACGCGTTACAGCTATATCGTCTGGATTGATGCGGAAACCAAACTCCCCATGCGTGTTGACCTCCTCGACCGTGACGGTGAAACGCTGGAACAGTTCCGGGTGATCTCCTTCAGCGTGAACAATCAGGTTGGTAACAGCATGCAGAACCTGGCTAAGGCCAGCCTGCCGCCGCTGCTTTCTGTTCCGGCAGGAGACTCCGTTAATTTCAACTGGGTACCTGCCTGGATCCCGCAAGGGTTTAGCGAAGTGTCCAGCAGCCGTCGTCAGCTGCCAACGATTGAAACGCCGGTGGAATCGCGCCTCTATTCCGACGGCTTGTTCAGCTTCTCGGTGAATATCAATCGCGCAACGGCAAACAGCGCCGAACAAATGCTGCGTACCGGGCGCCGTACGGTGAGCACAACGGTACGCGATAACGCAGAGATCACTATTGTGGGTGAACTTCCTCCGCAAACGGCGAAGCGCATCTCCGACAGCATTAAATTCAGGGCCGCACAATGATCAAAGAGTGGGCGACGGTAGTCTCGTGGCAAAACGGCATTGCGCTGGTGAGCTGCGATGTAAAAGCCTCATGTAATAGCTGCGCATCCCGCGCCGGTTGCGGCAGCCGCGTGCTGAATAAGCTCGGGCCGCAAACATCGCACACGATTTCTGTGCCAAGCGAACAGCCGCTGATGGCGGGGCAGAAGGTGGAACTGGGCATCGCGGAAGGCAGTCTGCTCAGCTCCGCCATGCTGGTCTATCTCTCGCCGCTGGTGGGGCTGTTTGTTATGGGCGGCATTTTCCAGATGCTGTTTGGCACCGATGTCGCGGCGTTGTGCGGCGCGGTGCTGGGTGGGGTTGGCGGCTTTTTACTCGCGCGCGGGCTGTCGCCAAAGCTGGCTACCCGCAGTGAATGGCAGCCTGTGATTCTCAGCGTTGGCTTGCCGCCAGAGAAGCTTCGCGTCGAGAGCTCTACTGCTGAAAATCGTCCGTAATTTCCCTTTTCGCCTTGCGGTAAAGGCGTCACTTTCTGGCATTTCCCCGCATTTCCCGGTGGTTATGTAGTGTAGAATGCTGCGTTTTCGCACTGAAAAACGTCAGGCTAAGAACAGCGGCCTCCAGGAATTCGTAAGGCATAATTATTTAACTATATGAAGAATATACGTAACTTTTCGATCATTGCTCACATTGACCACGGTAAGTCGACGCTGTCTGACCGTATCATCCAGATTTGCGGTGGCCTGTCCGATCGTGAAATGGAAGCCCAGGTTCTGGACTCCATGGATCTGGAGCGCGAGCGCGGCATCACCATCAAAGCGCAGAGCGTGACGCTGGATTACAAGGCGGATGATGGCGAAACCTACCAGCTGAACTTTATCGACACCCCCGGCCACGTTGACTTCTCCTATGAGGTTTCCCGCTCGCTGGCGGCCTGTGAAGGCGCGCTGCTGGTGGTGGATGCCGGGCAGGGCGTGGAAGCCCAGACGCTGGCGAACTGCTACACCGCGATGGAAATGGATCTCGAAGTGGTGCCGGTTCTGAACAAGATCGACCTGCCGGCCGCCGATCCTGAGCGCGTCGCGGAAGAGATTGAAGACATCGTCGGCATCGACGCGACCGATGCCGTGCGCTGCTCGGCGAAAACCGGCGTCGGCGTGACCGACGTGCTGGAACGCCTGGTGCGCGACATTCCGCCGCCGGAAGGCGATCCGGATGCGCCGCTGCAGGCGCTGATCATCGACTCCTGGTTCGATAACTACCTGGGCGTGGTCTCCCTGGTGCGTATCAAAAACGGCACCATGCGCAAAGGCGACAAAATCAAGGTGATGAGCACCGGCCAGGTCTACAACGCCGACCGCCTGGGCATCTTCACGCCGAAACAGGTTGACCGTACCGAGCTGAAATGCGGCGAAGTAGGCTGGCTGGTCTGCGCCATCAAAGACATCCTCGGCGCGCCGGTGGGCGATACCCTGACCGCTGCCCGTAACCCGGCAGACAAAGCGCTGCCGGGCTTTAAAAAGGTGAAGCCGCAGGTTTACGCGGGTCTGTTCCCGGTCAGCTCCGACGACTATGAAAACTTCCGCGATGCGCTCGGCAAGCTGAGCCTGAACGATGCCTCCCTGTTCTACGAGCCGGAAAGCTCCACGGCGCTGGGCTTCGGCTTCCGCTGCGGCTTCCTCGGCCTGCTGCACATGGAGATCATTCAGGAGCGTCTGGAGCGTGAATACGATCTGGACCTGATCACCACCGCGCCGACGGTAGTCTACGAAGTTGAAACCACCTCCAAAGAAGTGATCTACGTCGACAGCCCGTCCAAGCTGCCGCCGCTGAACAATATCCACGAACTGCGCGAGCCGATCGCCGAATGTCACATGCTGCTGCCGCAGGAATACCTGGGCAACGTCATTACCCTGTGCGTCGAGAAGCGCGGCGTGCAGACCAACATGGTTTACCACGGTAACCAGGTGGCGCTGACCTATGAAATCCCGATGGCGGAAGTGGTGCTCGACTTCTTCGACCGTCTGAAGTCCACCTCCCGCGGCTATGCGTCGCTGGATTACAACTTCAAACGCTTCCAGGCTTCCAACATGGTGCGTGTGGACGTGCTGATCAACGGCGAGCGTGTGGATGCGCTGGCGCTGATCACCCACAACGACAACGCGCCGTACCGTGGCCGCGAGCTGGTGGAGAAGATGAAAGATCTGATCCCGCGTCAGCAGTTCGATATCGCGATTCAGGCGGCGATTGGCAACCACATTATCGCGCGCTCCACCGTGAAACAGCTGCGTAAAAACGTTCTGGCGAAGTGCTATGGCGGTGACGTCAGCCGTAAGAAAAAGCTGCTGCAGAAGCAGAAAGAAGGTAAGAAGCGTATGAAGCAGGTCGGTAACGTCGAGCTGCCGCAGGAAGCGTTCCTTGCCATTCTGCACGTTGGTAAAGACGGCAAATAACCTTAAGGAGTTGGCATGGCGAACATGTTTGCCCTGATCCTGGTCATTGCTACCCTGGTGACGGGTCTGCTGTGGTGTCTGGATAAGTTTATCTTCGCCCCAAAACGCCGGGAACGTCAGGCTGCCGCACAGGCAGCGACAGGCGATGCGCTGGACGCGAAAACGCTGAAGAAAGTCGGCCCGAAACCGGGCTGGCTGGAAACGGGCGCCTCGGTATTCCCGGTGCTGGCGATTGTGCTGGTGGTGCGTTCGTTTATTTACGAACCGTTCCAGATCCCGTCAGGTTCAATGATGCCGACGCTGCTGATTGGCGATTTTATTCTGGTGGAGAAGTTTGCCTACGGCATTAAAGATCCGATCTACCAGAAAACGCTGATCGAAACCGGTCATCCGAAACGCGGCGATATCGCGGTGTTCAAATATCCGGAAGATCCGCGCCTGGACTACATCAAGCGCGCGGTTGGTCTGCCGGGCGATAAAGTCACTTACGATCCGGTTGCGAAAGAAGTCACCGTTCAGCCGGGCTGCAGCTCCGGTACCGCATGTGAAAACGCGCTGCCAATCACCTACTCAAACGTTGAGCCAAGTGATTTTGTGCAGACCTTCGCCCGTCGTAACGGCGGTGAAGCGACCAGCGGATTCTTCCAGGTGCCGAAAGGCGAAACCAAAGAGGACGGCATCCGTCTGGTTGAGCGCAAAGAGACGCTGGGCGATGTGACGCACCGCATCCTGACCGTGCCAATCGCGCAGGATCAGCTGGGTATGTACTATCGCCAGCCGGGCCAGCCGCTGGCGAGGTGGGTTGTGCCGCCGGGGCATTACTTCATGATGGGTGACAACCGCGATAACAGCGCGGACAGCCGTTACTGGGGCTTTGTGCCGGAAGCAAAATCTGGTGGGTAAAGCCACCGCCATCTGGATGAGTTTTGAGAAGCAGGAAGGCGAATGGCCGACCGGCGTACGCCTGAATCGTATCGGCGGAATTCATTAATTCGCCGGGGCGCAATCATTACGCTTGCGCCCCGAATTATTTCCAAGATAAATCCCATCGGACTAACGACATCCCCTGTCGTTGTGTATAGAATATTCCCCCGAAGTTTAAGACTGGCCCAGCAAGAGCCACGGCACACGAAACCGCGTTGGTTTTTTCAGGTCGGTTTCGTGTGCTGCATTTTTGACGCATTCATTTATTGGTATCGCATGAACCCCATCGTAATTAATCGGCTTCAGCGGAAGCTGGGCTACACTTTTCATCATCAGGAGTTGTTGCAACAGGCATTAACCCACCGCAGTGCCAGCAGCAAACATAATGAGCGTCTCGAGTTTCTAGGCGACTCTATTTTAAGTTTTGTGATTGCGAATGCGCTTTATCACCGTTTCCCGCGCGTGGATGAAGGGGATATGAGCCGCATGCGTGCCACGCTGGTTCGCGGAAATACCCTGGCGGAAATCGCGCGCGAATTTGAACTGGGCGAATGTCTGCGTCTTGGGCCGGGTGAACTGAAAAGCGGCGGCTTCCGCCGTGAATCTATTCTGGCGGATACGGTCGAGGCATTAATTGGTGGTGTGTTCCTGGACAGCGATATCCAGACCGTCGAACAGCTGATCCTGAACTGGTATCAGACCCGTCTGGACGAAATCAGCCCGGGCGATAAACAAAAAGATCCGAAAACGCGTCTGCAGGAATATTTGCAGGGTCGTCATCTGCCGCTGCCTTCTTATCTGGTGGTGCAGGTTCGTGGCGAAGCGCACGATCAGGAATTTACCATCCATTGCCAGGTCAGTGGCCTGAGTGAACCGGTGGTGGGCACAGGTTCAAGCCGTCGTAAGGCTGAACAGGCTGCCGCCGAACAGGCGTTAAAAATGCTGGAGCTGGAATGAGCGAAGAAAAGACCTATTGCGGATTTATTGCCATCGTCGGACGTCCGAACGTTGGCAAATCCACCCTGCTGAATAATCTGCTCGGGCAGAAGATTTCTATCACCTCGCGTAAGGCGCAGACCACGCGTCACCGCATCGTCGGCATCCATACCGAAGGCGCGTATCAGGCGATCTACGTCGATACCCCGGGCCTGCACATGGAAGAGAAGCGCGCCATCAACCGCCTGATGAACAAGGCGGCCAGCAGCTCGATTGGCGACGTGGAGCTGGTGATTTTCGTTGTGGAAGGCACCCACTGGACGCCGGACGACGAGATGGTGCTGAACAAGCTGCGTGACGGCAAAACGCCGGTCATCCTCGCGGTCAACAAAGTTGACAACGTGCAGGAAAAAGCCGATCTGCTGCCGCACCTGCAGTGGCTCGCAAGCCAGATGAACTTCCTCGATATCGTGCCGCTCTCTGCGGAGACCGGCATGAACGTGGATACCATCGCGGGCATCGTGCGTAAGCATCTGCCGGAAGCGATTCACCACTTCCCGGAAGACTACATCACCGATCGTTCTCAGCGCTTTATGGCGTCTGAAATCATCCGTGAAAAGCTGATGCGTTTCCTGGGCGCTGAGCTGCCGTACTCGGTGACGGTGGAGATCGAGCGGTTCGTGACCAACGAGCGCGGCGGCTACGACATCAACGGCCTGATCCTCGTTGAGCGCGAAGGGCAGAAGAAGATGGTGATCGGCAACAAAGGCGCCAAGATCAAAACCATCGGCATCGAAGCCCGTAAGGACATGGAGGAGATGTTCGAAGCCAAAGTTCACCTCGAACTGTGGGTGAAAGTGAAATCTGGCTGGGCCGATGATGAGCGTGCTCTGCGCAGCCTCGGTTACGGCGAAGACCAGTAAGCCCACCGAGAACGGGGCGGCGGCGGCCGGCCGAGCGAAGCAGCGGCGGCCGCACTGCAACCTGAACGCCGGACATAACATCATGGATGGCTGGCAGCGCGCCTTTGTCCTGCATAGTCGTCCCTGGAGCGAAACCAGCCTGATGCTGGACGTCTTCACGGAAGAGTCAGGCCGCGTGCGCCTTGTTGCGAAAGGCGCACGTTCCAAACGTTCTAATCTGAAAGGTGCCTTGCAGCCTTTCACGCCGCTGCTGGTTCGCTTTGGCGGGCGAGGGGAAGTTAAAACCCTGCGCAGCGCCGAAGCCGTCTCCCTGGCGCTTCCTCTCAGCGGCATCACGCTCTACAGCGGCCTGTATGTCAACGAACTCATCTCCCGCGTGCTGGAGCATGAGACGCGCTTCTCTGAACTTTTTTTCGATTATCTGCACTGTATCCAGGCGCTGGCTGGCGCAACCGGCACGCCCGAACCTGCGCTGCGCCGTTTTGAACTGGCGCTGCTCGGCCACCTCGGGTACGGCGTCGATTTTCTGCACTGCGCGGGCAGCGGCGAGCCGAAGTGGAAGATGCCATGACCTACCGCTACCGCGAAGAGAAGGGCTTTATTGCCAGCGTGGTGATCGATAACAGCACCTTTACCGGGCGCCAGCTGCGCGCGCTGGCGGAGCGGGAGTTTCCCGATGCTGATACCCTGCGCGCAGCAAAACGCTTTACCCGGATTGCGCTAAAGCCGTATCTTGGCGGCAAGCCACTGAAAGAGCCGCGAACTATTCAGGCAGTTTGTGCCCAAACGTTAGCGGAAAAATTACAGGCCAGGCGGGGCGAAGACCGCGCCGGAACCCATAAAAATACCGAGGATTGTCATGGCTGAATTACTGTTAGGCGTCAACATCGATCACATCGCCACGCTGCGTAATGCGCGCGGCACCGCGTATCCCGATCCGGTTCAGGCGGCGTTTATCGCTGAACAGGCTGGCGCCGACGGCATTACCGTTCATCTGCGTGAAGACCGCCGCCACATCACCGACCGCGACGTGCGCATTCTGCGCCAGACCCTGGATACCCGCATGAATCTGGAGATGGCGGTCACCGAAGAGATGCTGGCCATTGCCTGCGAGACTAAGCCGCACTTCTGCTGCCTGGTGCCGGAAAAACGCCAGGAAGTGACCACCGAAGGCGGGCTGGACGTGGCCGGTCAGCTCGACAAAATGCGCGATGCCTGCCAGCGCCTGGCGGATGCCGGCATCCTGGTTTCGCTGTTTATCGATGCCGATTATGACCCAGATTAAAGCGGCAGCCGAGGTGGGCGCGCCCTATATCGAAATCCACACCGGCTGCTATGCCGATGCCAAAAACGATGCCGAACAGGCCAAAGAGCTGGAGCGTATTGCCAAAGCGGCCACCTACGCGGCGAGCCTGGGGCTGAAGGTCAATGCCGGTCACGGCCTGACCTACCACAACGTGAAGGCCATTGCCGCCCTGCCGGAAATGCACGAGCTGAACATCGGCCACGCGATTATTGGCCGTGCGGTGATGAGCGGCCTGAAAGAGGCGGTCGCCGAGATGAAACGCCTGATGCAGGAAGCGCGTCAGTAATGGCCATTCTGGGCATTGGTACCGATATCGTTGAGATAGCCCGCATTGAAGCGGTGATCGCCCGCAGCGGCGATCGCCTCGCAAGACGCGTGCTGAGCGAGAACGAGTGGGCCATCTGGCAGGCGCATCAGCAGCCGGTGCGCTTCCTGGCAAAGCGCTTTGCGGTGAAAGAGGCGGCCGCCAAAGCCTTCGGAACCGGCATTCGTAACGGTCTGGCGTTCAACCAGTTCGAAGTGTTTAACGATGAGCTGGGCAAACCGAGCCTGCGTTTATGGGGAGAGGCGCAAAAGCTGGCGGAAAGAAGCTGGGCGTGACGCACGTATGCACGTGACGATCGCGGATGAGCGCCACTATGCCAGCGCGACGGTGATCATCGAAAGCTAAAGTTTGTCCGCGTGGTGCATCAGGACAAACTTATCCCACAGCTGTTCTTCGCTCTCGACGTGTGCCGGATCCTTCAGGATGGTATTCGGGATCGGGCACACTTTTTGACAGGTCGGCGTTTCATAGTGGCCGATGCATTCCGTGCAGCGGTCGCTGTTAATCTCATAAATGCTGTCGCCCATCGAAATGGCCTGGTTCGGGCATTCGGGCTCGCACATATCGCAATTAATGCATTTTTTGGTAATTAACAGCGCCATCAGGAAATTCTCAGAAACAACACAAACTGGGCGGGCATTATACGCGTCAAACCAGTTTCTTTACCAGTTCTTCGCTGTGGCGAATGCGCTCTGGCGCTCGCTCCAGATCCTGCTGCACCAGCGCCATAAACAGCAGGTCCGTCAGCATCATCTGCGCACTGGTGGACGAGATAGCCGCGCTGCGCGTGGCCTGCTCTTCGGCAATGGTATATAAACAGCGCGTGGCCCGCTGCTGCAGGGCATTCGGCGTAAAACCGGTGATCGCCAGAATTTTACCGCCGACGCGCAGCGCCTCATCGGTGGCCATATTGATCTCCCGGCGCTCGCCGGAATAGGAGATTGCCAGCAGCAGATCGTCAGGATCCATCGCCTGTACGGTCGCCAGCAGGGCGTGCATATCCTGCTCGACGATGGCGTTAAGGCCAATTTTCGTCAGCTTCCAGCCGAAGTTACGCGCCACCAGTCCGGACGCGCCGATGCCGGTCAGGATGATGCGCCGCGCGCCGCGCAGCAGCGCCACGCTCTCCAGCAGCTTCTCTTCGGTATTCACATCGAGCGTCGCATGCATGGCCGCCACGTTCTCTTTGATCAGCTTTTCGCCGACCAGCCGCATCGGATCGTCGCCGCGGATCTGATTATGCACCGGCATGGACTGCGGGTTCGGGTTGCTGACCAGCGCTTCGCTGATCGCCAGCTTGAGGGCCGGGAAACCTTTAAAACCCAATCTTCTGCGCAAATTTCACCACGCTGGACTGGCTCACGCCGGCTTCACTCGCCAGCTGCTGCGAGCTGAGATGGCGCGCGCGATCGGGTTGAGAAAGCAGAAAATCCGCCAGCTTCTTGTCGCTTTGGGCAAAGCCTGCGTAGCGCTGGCGAATGCGAATTAAACAGTTCATACGGTCTCCGGGAGAAAATGTGATCATCAGCCGCTGTGGCCGCACCCGGCTAAGCGGGCGAAAGAATTTAATATTCCATTAATAGCGTGATAATTATGAATTAAAAATTCTATTGAGGTACAAAATATCAATGACCAGCTTTTGACCAGGATCAGGCCGATCACAGCGCGTGGATGAGATATCGTCATTGTGGCCGTTACCGGAAATGTGAGGTTCTATCTGTTAGGCTATGAAAGAGTGATCGCCATAACCGGAGGCTGGCGGTCAGGGATAAACCAGGCAGAGGGATAACATTTGGCTACCACTGAGCGCCGCGTTGTCTTTTTTCGACCTTGATGGCACGCTGCATCAGCAGGATATGTTTGGGACATTTATGCGTTACCTGCTGCGCCGTCACCCGCTGAATGCCTTGCTGGTACTGCCGCTCTTACCGGTGATCGGTATCGGCGGATTATTGATCAGAGGGCGTGCCGCGCGCTGGCCGATGAGCCTGCTGCTGTGGGGATGTACGTTTGGGCACAGCGAAGCGCCATTTAAAGCTGGCAGCTCCAGCAGAAATTTGTCGCACTGGTTTCGCGGGCACGTTGCCGCCTTTCCGGTGGTGCAGGCACGGCTGACCAACTACCTCGCGGCAGCCGATGCGGACATCTGGCTGATTACCGGCTCGCCGCAGACGCTGGTGGAGCAGGTCTATTTTGATACCCCCTGGCTTCCGCGCGTGAATCTTATTGCCAGCCAAATGCAAACGGCGTAACGGCGGCTGGGTGCTGACGATGCGCTGCCTGGGGCATGAAAAAGTGGCGCAGCTGGAGAAACGCATCGGTACGCCGCTGCGCCTGTACAGCGGCTACAGCGACAGCAAGCAGGATAACCCGCTGCTCTATTTCTGCCAGCACCGCTGGCGCGTTACGCCACGCGGTGAACTGCAGCAACTCGAGTAGTGCCTGACCGGAGCGCTGTGTATAATGCCCCCCGCCTTAATCGACTGGAGTACTTCAACCTTTGTCCAACCCTGAACTGAATCATGAATACTGGATGCGCCATGCGCTGACGCTGGCTCAGCGTGCCTGGGACGAGGGCGAAGTGCCCGTGGGCGCGGTGCTGGTTCATAACAACCAGGTGATTGGCGAAGGCTGGAACCGCCCGATTGGCCGCCACGATCCGACCGCGCATGCCGAAATCATGGCGCTTCGCCAGGGCGGGCTGGTGCTGCAAAACTATCGTCTGCTTGATACCACGCTGTATGTGACGCTGGAGCCGTGCGTGATGTGCTCCGGCGCGATGGTGCACAGCCGGATCGGGACTCTGGTCTTCGGCGCGCGGGATGAAAAAACCGGTGCGGCCGGTTCGCTGATGGACGTGCTGGGTCACCCAGGGATGAACCACCAGGTGAAGACTATCGGTGGGGTGCTTGCACCAGAGTGTTCGGGGCTATTAAGCGATTTCTTTCGAATGCGCCGTCAGCAGAAAAAGCAGCAAAAGGCAGAATTGAAGCCGTCGGCCGATTAAGCTCGTCCGGTGCCACGACAGGGTAGCTTTGGGCCAGCTGTTTGGCCTCTGTCGCCTCTTTCTCTTTCTCCAGCAGATACCCGACCAGGCTAATCTGATATTTACGGATATTTTCCACGTAGGCGTAGGCTTCATGCCCGCGCGCGTAGCCGTACGTCAGCTTGTTATACCATGGCTTCTGGCTCAGCAGCGGCAGCCGCTGCTTTACGTCTGACCAGCTGTCCGGGTTGCCTTTCGTTTTTGCCGTCAGCGCTCGCGCATCCAGCATATGCGCATAGCCCATATTGTAGGCCGCCAGCGCGAACCAGATCCGCTCCTCTTCCGGCACCGTTTCCGGGACTTTGGCCATCATATCCTGCAGGTAGCGCGCGCCGCCGCTGATGCTCTGTTCCGCATCGGTACGGTCATTGACGCCCAGGCTCAGCGCGGTATTTTTGGTTAACATCATCAAACCGCGCACGCCGGTGGGCGAGGTGGCCTGCGTATCCCAGTGGGATTCCTGATACGAAATAGCCGCCAGCAGCTTCCAGTCAATCTCCTGGGCGTATTTTTCGAACAGCGGCTGCAGGTCCGGCAGGACGCTGTCCACCGCGCGCAGGAAGGTGCGGGTGTCAACGTAGTCAAAGTCGTCGCCGTGGCCGAGGTACTTCTCCTCCAGCCGCGCCAGCGTACCGTCTTCATTCATGGTGTTGAAGAAATCGAGCATCGCGGCAGAGAGGGTCTGATCGTCATCAAGCTGGCTAAACCAGGTCACAGGCTGTTCGTCGGTGACGTCCAGCGCCACGGCCAGTTCAGGATGCACGCGCTGGAACAGGCTGATCGCCACCGAATCGGCGATGGTGTAAGGCACTTTGCCCTGGTCTTTTACCTGCTCCAGCAGCTCCGTCGTGCCGAGTTTCGCGGATCCACTGTCCAGCTCAGGTCCGGATATTTCTTCTCCTTGAGCTCACGCAGATCGTCAATCACCACGTGGCCGGGGGCAATCGTCAGCTGCTCGATCGTTAATCGAGGCCAGCGAGCGCGGGCGCAGGCTCCCGACGCGATAAACCAGCTGCTGCGAAACGGAGTAGTAGGTCGGGCCTGGCTGGTAGTTTTTGCTGCGCTCGCTGTTATACACCAGCCCGGCGGCAAGCATATCGGCATCGTCGTTATCGAGGTCGTCAAACAGCTGGTTGATATTCTGGCGGACGGTGATTTTAAGCTTCACGCCAAGATAATCGGCGAACTGTTGTGCCAGTTCGTAATCCAGACCAATGATTTTGCCGTTGATGTCGCTGTAAATCAGCGGAGAGTTAAGGGTACTGACGCGCAATTCCCCCCGCTCCTGAATGGCGGCGATACGGTTTTCGGCTTTGCCGAACCAGGGGATGGAAGGCCAGAGGGCCACTGCCAGCAGCAACGTTACAATGCCGATGAGCAGATAATTAATCTTTAATTTTTTCAATTAGTTAATTCTCTGCGACGCCGGTTGCCTCAGTCTGCTGTAGCCATGTTAACAATAAGGTTTGCCATTGAATGAGCGGCATTTTGCGTAAACTTGCGCCACTTGGCAACCAATTAGAGAGACAGGTCACATCTATTGTTAAATCTCTGTGCAAATTTTATTTCGACGCAAACGGTTTCGTCGGCGCTCAGGATTCTCTATAATGACGCCCGTTTTCCCCCCTTGCGCACACTGTAAGCGCCCCGGCGCTTCGAAGACGAGAGACTTATGATGGAAATTCTGCGTGGTTCGCCTGCATTGTCCGCTTTCCGTATCAACAAACTGCTGGCGCGTTTTCAGGCGGCCAACCTCCCGGTCAGTAATATTTATGCCGAGTATGCCCACTTTGCCGATCTGAATGAGAGCCTTACTGACGAAGAGTACGCACGGCTCCAGCGCCTGCTGAAATACGGCCCGAGCCTTGGCAGCCATACGCCGACCGGAAAATTACTGCTCGTCACGCCTCGTCCTGGCACCATCTCTCCCTGGTCTTCCAAAGCGACCGATATCGCCCACAACTGCGGACTGAATAAAATCAATCGCCTTGAGCGCGGCGTGGCGTATTACGTTGACGCGGCGGGTCTGAGTGATGCCCAGTGGAATGAGGTCGCCGCCGAACTGCATGACCGCATGATGGAGAGTGTGTTCACCTCGCAGGCGGACGCTGCGCGTCTGTTTGAGCATCATCAACCGGCAGCGGTGCAGAGCGTTGATCTGCTTGGCGAAGGCCGCCAGGCGCTGATCGACGCGAACCTGCGTCTTGGCCTGGCGCTGGCGGAAGACGAAATCGATTATTTGCAGGATGCGTTCACCCGTCTGGGGCGTAACCCGAACGACATCGAACTCTATATGTTTGCCCAGGCGAACTCCGAGCACTGCCGCCACAAAATTTTCAACGCCGACTGGGTGATTGATGGCAAGCAGCAGCCGAAGTCGCTGTTCAAAATGATTAAAAACACCTTCGAGCAAACGCCGGACTTCGTGCTGTCAGCCTACAAAGACAACGCGGCGGTCATGGAAGGTTCGGAAGTGGGGCGCTTCTTCGCCGATCGCGGGGAAGGCCGTTACGATTTCCATCAGGAACCGGCACATATCCTGATGAAAGTGGAAACCCATAACCACCCGACGGCGATTTCACCGTGGCCAGGGGCGGCGACCGGTTCCGGCGGTGAAATCCGCGATGAAGGTGCGACCGGTCGCGGCGCGAAACCGAAAGCCGGGTTGGTGGGTTTCTCCGTTTCCAACCTGCGCATCCCGGGCTTTGAACAGCCGTGGGAAGAGGATTTTGGTAAGCCGGAGCGTATCGTTACCGCGCTGGATATTATGACCGACGGCCCGCTGGGCGGCGCAGCGTTCAATAACGAATTTGGTCGTCCGGCGCTGAATGGTTACTTCCGTACCTATGAAGAGAAAGTAAACAGCCACAACGGCGAAGAGCTGCGCGGCTACCACAAACCGATCATGCTGGCGGGCGGGATCGGCAACATCCGTGCCGATCACGTGCAGAAAGGCGAGATCGTCGTCGGCGCGAAGCTGATCGTACTGGGCGGCCCGGCGATGAACATCGGTCTGGGCGGCGGCGCGGCCTCTTCGATGGCCTCCGGCCAGTCTGATGCGGATCTCGACTTCGCCTCCGTGCAGCGTGACAACCCGGAAATGGAGCGTCGCTGCCAGGAAGTGATCGACCGCTGCTGGCAGCTGGGCGATGCCAACCCGATCCTCTTCATCCACGACGTGGGCGCGGGCGGTCTGTCCAACGCCATGCCGGAGCTGGTGAGCGACGGCGGCCGCGGCGGTCGCTTCGAGCTGCGCGATATCCTCAGCGATGAGCCGGGCATGAGCCCGCTGGAAATCTGGTGTAACGAATCGCAGGAGCGCTACGTGCTGGCGGTTGCCGCCGATCAACTGGCGCTGTTTGACGAGCTGTGCCGCCGCGAGCGCGCGCCGTATGCCGTCATCGGTGAAGCCACCGAAGAGCAGCACCTGACGCTGAACGACAGCCACTTCGACAACCAGCCGATCGACATGCCGCTGGACGTGCTGCTCGGTAAAACGCCGAAGATGACCCGCGACGTAGAAACCCGTCAGGCGACCGGCGAAGCCTTCGATCGCCAAGGCATCACCGTGGCTGAAGCGGTAAACCGCGTGCTGCATCTGCCGGCCGTGGCGGAAAAAACCTTCCTGGTGACCATCGGCGACCGCACCGTGACCGGTATGGTGGCCCGCGACCAGATGGTCGGCCCGTGGCAGGTCCCGGTGGCCAACTGCGCCGTCACCACCGCCAGCCTTCGACAGCTACTACGGCGAAGCGATGGCGCTGGGCGAACGTACCCCGGTGGCGCTGCTGGACTTCGCGGCCTCCGCCCGCCTGGCGGTCGGTGAAGCGCTGACCAACATCGCCGCCACGCAGATTGGCGATATCAAACGTATCAAGCTCTCCGCCAACTGGATGGCCGCCGCCGGTCACCCGGGCGAAGACGCGGGCCTGTATGAAGCGGTGAAGGCGGTGGGCTGAAGAGCTGTGCCCGGCGCTGGGCCTGACCATTCCGGTGGGCAAAGACTCCATGTCGATGAAAACCCGCTGGCAGGAAGGCAGCGAGCAGCGCGAGATGACCTCGCCGCTGTCGCTGGTGATCACCGCCTTTGCCCGCGTGGAAGACGTGCGCCACACCGTGACGCCGCAGCTTGCAACGGAAGACAACGCCCTGCTGCTGATCGATCTGGGCAACGGCAACAACGCGCTGGGCGCCACCGCGCTGGCGCAGGTTTACCGTCAACTGGGCGACAAACCAGCCGACGTGCGCAACGTTGCGCAGCTGAAAGGCTTCTACGACGCGATCCAGGCGCTGGTGGCCGAGCGTAAACTGCTGGCCTACCACGACCGTTCCGACGGCGGCCTGCTGGTCACGCTGGCAGAAATGGCCTTCACCGGCCACTGCGGCGTGAAGCTGACATCGCGGCGCTGGGCGCAGCGATCGTCTGGCGGCGCTGTTTAACGAAGAGCTGGGCGCCGTGATTCAGGTGCGTGCCGCCGATCGCGAGGCGGTGGAAGCGATTCTGGCGCAGCACGGTCTGGGTGACTGTGTGCATTATCTCGGCAAAGCCGTTCCCGGCGACCGCTTCGTCATCGAAGCTAACGGCCACGCCGGTGTTCAGCGAAAGCCGCACCACGCTGCGCATGTGGTGGGCGGAAACCACCTGGCAGATGCAGCGCCTGCGCGACAACCCGGAATGTGCCGATCAGGAGCATGACGCGAAAGCGAATGACGACGATCCGGGCCTGAACGTGAAGCTCTCCTTCGACATCAACGACGACATCGCCGCGCCGTACATTGCGACCGGCGCGCGTCCGAAAGTGGCGGTGCTGCGCGAGCAGGGCGTTAACTCCCACGTTGAGATGGCGGCCGCCTTCCACCGCGCCGGCTTTGACGCGATCGACGTGCACATGAGCGATCTGCTGGCCGGGCGCAGCGGTCTGGAAGACTTCCAGGCGCTGGTGGCGTGCGGTGGCTTCTCCTACGGCGACGTGCTGGGCGCGGGCGAAGGCTGGGCGAAGTCGATCCTGTTCAACGACCGCGTGCGCGACGAGTTCGAAACCTTCTTCCATCGTCCGCAGACGCTGGCGCTGGGCGTGTGTAACGGCTGCCAGATGATGTCCAACCTGCGCGAGCTGATCCCGGGCAGCGAACTCTGGCCGCGCTTTGTGCGTAACCAGTCCGACCGCTTCGAAGCGCGCTTCAGCCTGGTGGAAGTGACGCAAAGCCCGTCGCTGCTGCTGCAGGGCATGGTCGGTTCGCAGATGCCGATCGCCGTTTCCCACGGTGAAGGTCAGGTCGAAGTGCGTGATGCGGCGCATCTGGCTCAGCTGGAGAGCAAAGGGCTGGTGGCGCTGCGCTTTGTCGATAACTTCGGCAAGGTCACGGAAACCTACCCGGCTAACCCGAACGGTTCGCCGAACGGTATTACGGCGGTGACCAGCGAAAGCGGTCGCGTCACCATCATGATGCCGCACCCGGAGCGCGTGTTCCGCACCGTGAGCAACTCCTGGCACCCGGAAAACTGGGGCGAGGACAGCCCGTGGATGCGCATCTTCCGCAACGCCCGTAAACAGCTGGGTTAATCGGCTGTTGCAGACAAGCCCTCTTCCTTCGGGAAGGGGGCTTTTTTTTGCCCGCTCAACTGTCGGTATTTCCCGACAACAGATATTCCTTACTGTCTCTAAAAGGCGACATTTAATCTATTGATTATTAATAAGTTATTTTCGGTGATGAATGGGTGTTGCTAATTAGCGACAGGTTGGCCTGAAATCATACAACCATTTTTGATACTTACCGGACAGGTCGAGTAAAAATTCATTAATAATTCAATATGTTAAAATTTTGTTTTATGCATTCTGGCACGGGTGTTGCATAATAACAACCAGTGGCTCATTCACCTTCTTATGTCAGCCCCTTCGGGACGCGCTACATAAACTTCGAATGACGCACAAAAAGGTGCCTGCCGTCCAACTACTGATCATAGCGATGCTTTATCAGGCCAGGGCGAAACGTCGAGTTAGGCACCGCCTCATTCCATGACAAAGCCGGGTTTTTACCCGGCTTTGTTGTATCTGAAGGGCAGACTCAGTTACGCTCTGCGTAAACCCCCATTAAGAGAGTAATGCGTTGAAACGCTGGCCCGTTTTTCCCCGCTCCCTGCGACAGCTCGTCATGATGGCCTTTCTGCTGATCCTGCTGCCGTTGCTGATCCTTGCCTGGCAGGCGTGGCAAAGCCTGAACGCGCTGAGCGCGCAGGCGGCATTGACCAACCGCACGACGCTTATTGACGCCCGGCGCAGTGAGGCCATGACCAACGCCGCCCTGGAGATGGAGCGCAGCTATCGTCAGTACTGCGTGCTTGACGATCGCACGCTGGAAAAGGTGTACCAGAGTCAGCGCAAGCGCTACAGCGAAATGCTGGATGCCCACGCCGGCGTATTGCCTGACGACAAGCTGTATCAGGCGTTACGTCAGGATCTGAACGATCTCGCACAGCTGCAGTGCCAAAATAGTGGACCCGATGCCGCTGCCGCCGCGCGCCTGGAAGCCTTCGCCAACGCCAATACCGAGATGGTGCAGTCAACCCGCACGGTGATTTTCTCTCGCGGCCAGCAGCTTCAGCAGGAGATCGCCGAGCGTGGCCAGTTCTTCGGCTGGCAGGCGCTGGTGCTGTTCCTCGTGAGCCTCGGGCTGGTTCTGCTCTTTACCCGCATGATCATCGGCCCGGTGAAGGGTATCCAGCGGATGATCAACCGCCTGGGGGAGGGGAAATCGCTCGGGGATACGGTCGTCTTTAAAGGTCCCCGCGAGCTGCGATCCGTAGGCCAGCGCATTATCTGGCTGTCCGAGCGCCTGGCGTGGCTCGAATCTCAGCGCCATCAGTTTCTGCGCCATATCTCCCATGAGCTTAAAACGCCGCTCGCCAGCATGCGCGAAGGGACGGAACTGCTGGCGGACGAAGTGGCTGGGCCGCTGACGCCAGAACAGAAAGAAATTGTCGAGATCCTCGATAACAGCAGCCGCAATCTGCAAAAGCTGATTGAGCAACTGCTGGATTACAACCGCAAGCTGGCTGACGGGGCGGTCGTACTGGAAAACGTGGAGATGGAACCGCTGGTGGATATGGTGATCTCCGCCCACAGCTTGCCAGCAAGAGCTAAAATGATGCATACCGGGGTCGAGCTGAATGCGCCGAGCTGCCTGGCTGAACCCATGCTGCTGATGAGCGTGCTGGATAATCTTTACTCCAATGCGGTGCACTATGGTACTGAATCCGGTAACATTTATATCCGAAGTTATACGAAGGGTTCCCGGGTGTTTATTGACGTCGCAAACACCGGCACCCCGATCCCCGATGACGAAAAAACCATGATCTTCGAACCCTTTTTCCAGGGGAGTCATCAGCGGAAAGGTGCGGTGAAAGGAAGCGGGCTGGGCTTAAGCATCGCCCGGGACTGCATACGACGCATGCAGGGTGAGCTAAACATTGCCACGGACGAACGTTCGGATGTTTGCTTCCGTATTGAACTGCCCCTGAGCCGGAAAAATCAATAAAATGAATCTATGTCTGGTGAGTATGTCACACGTCTTTTCCCGCGCCGTACGCGCGGTGTTTTCCCGCAACACGCTTCGCCTGAGCCTGCCCTGTTTATTTCTGGCTGGGTGTGTTTCCCATGTGCCGCAAAGTGCGATTAGCGATAAACAAGAAGATAAATGGCCCGATAACCAGCTGGCCGATTTCCTCTCAACCCGCTGTGACGACATCTGGAACCTGTCGGGGCATGACGTCGAAAGTAACCCGCTGTTCTGGCTGCGCGGGATAGACTGCGCCCAGCGTCTGGCGCCGGTTGACGCCCGCGCGAAAGCGGCGATGCTGGATGATGATACCTGGCAGGACGCGTTCAAGCGTGGGATTTTGCTGGCGGATGCGAAAATCACTCCCGTTGAACGCCGCGCCAACGTGACCCGACTGGACACGTTTGTGGTCAATCTTCCGGTACAGATCCGCCCGGTATACCAGCTCTGGCGCGAGGGACAGACGCTACAGCTTCAGCTTTCTGAAGAGCGCTCCCGCTACAGCAAGCTGCAACAGTCAACCGATAGCGAGCTTGATACACTGCGCCAACAGCAGCAACATTTACGTACCCAGCTGGATACCACGACGCGTAAGCTGGAGAACCTGACCGATATCGAAAGACAGCTCTCGTCGCGTAAATATCAGCCGGGGAGTTCCTCCGCTGCGCCGGACAGCGATACGCCGAAACAAGAGGATGTGAAGCATGACGAGCCGTAAACCAGCCCATCTCTTACTGGTGGATGACGATCCCGGTCTGTTAAAGCTGCTGGGGATGCGTCTGGTGAGTGAAGGCTACAGCGTCGTGACCGCGGAAAGCGGGCTGGAGGGGCTGAAAATTCTCAGCCGCGAGAAAATCGATCTGGTGATAAGCGACCTGCGGATGGATGAAATGGACGGCCTGCAGCTGTTTTCGGAGATCCAGAAGCAGCAGCCGGGGATGCCCGTGATTATCCTGACCGCGCACGGGTCGATCCCGGATGCGGTTGCCGCGACGCAGCAGGGGGTCTTCAGCTTCCTGACCAAGCCGGTGGACAAAGACGCGCTCTATAAGGCCATCGACAGCGCGCTGGAACATGCCGCCCCGGCGGGGGATGAAGCGTGGCGGGAGGCCATCGTCACCCGCAGCCCCATTATGCTGCGTCTGCTTGAACAGGCCAGGATGGTGGCGCAGTCCGACGTCAGCGTGCTCATCAACGGCCAGAGCGGAACCGGGAAAGAGATCCTGGCGCAGGCGATCCATAACGCCAGCCCGCGCAGCAAGAACGCTTTTATTGCGATTAACTGTGGCGCGCTCCCGGAGCAGCTGCTTGAATCCGAACTGTTTGGTCACGCCCGCGGCGCATTCACCGGCGCGGTAAGCAGCCGTGAAGGGCTGTTCCAGGCGGCGGAAGGTGGCACGCTGTTCCTGGACGAGATTGGCGACATGCCCGCGCCGCTGCAGGTCAAGCTGCTGCGCGTGCTGCAGGAGCGCAAAGTGCGCCCGCTGGGCAGCAACCGCGATATCGATATTAACGTGCGAATTATCTCCGCTACCCACCGCGATCTGCCAAAAGTGATGGCCCGCAACGAGTTCCGCGAAGATCTCTACTACCGTCTGAACGTGGTCAACCTGAAGATCCCGGCGCTGGCCGAACGTGCGGAAGACATCCCGCTGCTGGCGAACCATCTTTTGCGTCAGGCGGCCGATCGTCATAAACCGTTCGTGCGCGCGTTTTCCACCGATGCGATGAAGCGGCTGATGGCCGCAAGCTGGCCGGGTAACGTGCGTCAGCTGGTGAACGTGATTGAGCAGTGCGTGGCGCTGACCTCGTCACCGGTGATCAGCGACGCGCTGGTGGAGCAGGCGCTGGAAGGGGAAAACACGGCGCTGCCGACCTTTGCCGAAGCGCGCAACCAGTTTGAGCTGAACTATCTGCGCAAGCTACTGCAGATCACCAAAGGCAACGTGACCCACGCGGCGCGCATGGCCGGGCGCAACCGCACCGAGTTCTACAAACTGCTCTCGCGCCACGAGCTGGAAGCGAACGATTTTAAAGAGTAATGCCGCAAAATTCGCCTGAATATGGTACTGTGAGCAATCGATTACGAGGCAGCTTACAGGCAAGAGTTTAAGGACCCACCATGAAAAAGATTGATGCGATTATTAAACCTTTCAAACTGGATGATGTGCGTGAAGCGCTGGCGGAAGTCGGCATCACCGGGATGACCGTGACGGAAGTGAAAGGTTTTGGTCGTCAGAAAGGCCACACCGAGCTTTACCGTGGCGCAGAGTACATGGTCGACTTTCTGCCGAAAGTGAAAATTGAAATCGTGGTCAGCGACGATATCGTCGATACCTGTGTGGATACCATTATCCGCACGGCGCAAACCGGCAAAATCGGCGACGGTAAAATCTTCGTCTTTGACGTGGCGCGCGTGATCCGTATCCGTACCGGCGAAGAAGACGACGCCGCGATTTAATGTTTCTCCCTCACCCCATGGGGTGAGGGAAACTGACGGCGATTACAGCACCTTATGCGGGCCAAAGCATTCGTAATGAATGTTGTCTTTGTCAACGCCCAGCGCCACCAGCTGCTGCGCGGCATACTGCATAAACGCCACCGGGCCGCACAGATAGAACTGCATCTCCGGCGCGCTAAATGCCCCTTCCATCTGGCTTAAATTCATCAGACCTTCGCTGTCAAAACGCAGCCGCAATCGGCCGCCTCCGCGGCAGGCGATACCAGGTGTGCGCGGTGAAACGCGGCAGGGAGGCCCCGAGCGTTTTCACCTCATCCGCAAAAGCGTGCACGTCGCCGTTTTCCGCGGCGTGGAACCAGTTAACCTGCGCACCGTGGTGAGATTTGGCCAGCGTATCAAGCATCGCCAGCATCGGCGTCTGGCCGACGCCCGCAGAGATCAGCGTTACCGGGGTAGTGGCCGCAACAGCCATAAAGAAATCGCCGGCAGGCGCGGCCAGATGAACCACGTCGCCCACGTTCGCTTCGTTGTGCAGCCAGTTGGAAACCTGACCGCCGTCCTCACGCTTCACCGCAATGCGGTAGCCTTTGCCGTTTGGCTTGCGGGTAAGAGAATACTGACGGATCTCCTGATGCGGGAAACCTTCAGGCTTCAGCCACACGCCCAGATACTGCCCTGGCTGGTAATCGGCCACCGGCTGACCGTCCACCGGCTCAAATTCAAAGCTGGTGATCAATGCGCTGCGCGGCGTTTTCTCAACGATGCGGAACGCGCGCGTGCCTTCCCAGCCGCCGTTCTTGCTGGCGTTTTCGCTGTAGATCTGCGCTTCACGGTTGATAAACACGTTTGCCAGCACGCCGTAGGCTTTACCCCACGCGTCCAGCACCTCCTGGCCCGGGCTGAACATCTCGTCCAGCGTTGCCAGCAGGTGACCGCCCACGATGTTGTACTGCTCGGGCTGGATCTGGAAGCTGGTGTGTTTCTGCGCGATTTTTTCCACCGCAGGCAGCAGCGCTGGCCAGGTTTTCAATATTGCTGGCGTAGGCCGCGATGGCGTTGAACAGCGCTTCACGCTGATCGCCGTTACGCTGGTTGCTCATGTTGAAAATCTCTTTGAGCTCCGGGTTGTGCGTGAACATGCGATCGTAGAAATGGGCGGTGAGTTTAGGGCCGGTTGCCGCCAGCAGGGGAATGGTGGCTTTTACGGTAGCGATGGTTTGAGCGTCGAGCATGGGGGCTTCCTTTTGATGTCACTTTAATGATGTATTTTAAATGCATCTTATAACAAATACCCCTGCGTTGTAAATGGTTCTTTGCAAGATGAAAAATATGCATCACAAACCTGAAAAGAAATCCGCTGGCCGGATGGCGCTTTATTCCTCAAACCCTTGCGTGGCGCGGAGGCAAACGTTTGCGTAAAATCGTTTGTCAAGACCTGTTATCACAGAACTAATCAGTTATACTGTTGCCCGTCGTCCAACAGGACTGCCTTTTCAGGCCAAAATTTACTTGTTAGCTGAGTCAGGAGATGCGGATGTTAAAGCGTGAAATGAACATTGCCGATTATGATGCCGAACTGTGGCAGGCTATGGAGCAGGAAAAAGTACGTCAGGAAGAGCACATCGAACTGATCGCCTCCGAAAACTACACCAGCCCGCGCGTGATGCAGGCGCAGGGTTCTCAGCCTGACCAACAAATATGCTGAAGGCTACCCGGGCAAGCGCTACTACGGCGGTTGCGAGTACGTGGATATCGTTGAGCAGCTGGCTATCGACCGTGCCAAAGAGCTGTTTGGCGCCGACTACGCCAACGTGCAGCCGCACTCCGGCTCCCAGGCCAACTTCGCGGTCTACACCGCGCTGCTGCAGCCGGGCGACACCGTCCTGGGCATGAACCTGGCGCACGGCGGCCACCTGACTCACGGCTCCCCGGTGAACTTCTCCGGCAAGCTGTACAACATCGTGCCTTACGGCATCGATGAAACTGGCCAAATCGACTACGACGATCTGAATGAACAAGCGCAGAAGCACAAACCGAAGATGATCATCGGCGGCTTCTCCGCTTACTCCGGCGTGGTTGACTGGGCAAAAATGCGCGAAATCGCCGACAGCATCGGCGCTTACCTGTTCGTCGACATGGCGCACGTTGCCGGCCTGGTCGCCGCAGGCGTTTACCCGAACCCGGTTCCGCACGCTCACGTTGTGACCACCACCACCCACAAAACCCTGGCGCGGTCCGCGCGGCGGCCTGATCCTGGCGAAAGGCGGTAACGAAGAGCTGTACAAAAAGCTGAACTCCGCCGTGTTCCCCGGCGCCCAGGGCGGCCCGCTGATGCACGTGATCGCCGCCAAAGCGGTGGCGCTGAAAGAAGCGATGGAGCCAGAGTTCAAGGTTTACCAGCAGCAGGTCGCGAAGAACGCCAAAGCGATGGTGGAAGTGTTCCTGAACCGCGGCTACAAAGTGGTATCCGGCGGTACCGAAAACCACCTGTTCCTGCTGGATCTGGTTGACAAGAACCTGACCGGTAAAGAAGCTGACGCTGCCCTGGGCCGCGCCAACATCACCGTGAACAAAAACAGCGTGCCGAACGATCCGAAGAGCCCGTTCGTGACCTCCGGTATCCGTATCGGCACCCCGGCCGTGACTCGCCGCGGCTTCAAAGAAGCGGAAGTGAAAGAGCTGGCTGGCTGGATGTGTGACGTTCTGGACAACATCAATGACGAAGCGGTTATCGAGCGCGTCAAAGGGAAAGTTCTGGATATCTGCGCACGCTTCCCGGTTTACGCATAATTCCTCTGCATTAAATCTGAAAGCAAAAAGGCCGCATTGAGCGGCCTTTTTTTACGCCTGTCGCCTGGCAAATGCGCATTATTGTAAGCTGGCGTAACCGTGAATGCCCATATACATTCCGACCAGCGCAATCAGCGCGCTGGAGAAGTAAGGGGCTTTACGGGCGATCGTATTGAAGCCGGACCAGCGTTTTGCCGCCTGCTGTACGCTAAAAGCTGCACCGACGCCGACTGCGACCAGCGTCAGCGCAAGGCCGATACTGAAACAGATTACCAGCGTGGCGCCCAGCGTCAGCGCTTTGAGCTGAATACAGATCAGCAGAATGGTGATCGCCGCCGGGCAGGGGATCAGCCCGCCGGTCAGACCAAACAGCAGGATCTGCCCATTGGTCACTTCCGTCCCGTTAAAGCGACGCTCAATATCCCTGGCATGCGCCCGTTCGTGCGCATCCTGATACTCCTCTTCTTTCACCACCTTACGCACCGACAGAATGGCCGGCTGCGCCAGACTGACGGCCTGAACAGGCTGGAAGATCAGCCCGCGGCTGTGATGCGAATGCTCATGATCATGGTGGTGATCGTGAGAATGATGGTGGTGATGATCATTTTTCCAGGCGTGCTCACCCTGCCAGGTGCGTAAAAACATCCATGCTGCGGTACCGATGATGATGACCGCAGAAACCATTTGCAGCCAGGGCTCCACAGATTGCGCCGTGAACTTGCCGCTGAGATACATGCCGCCCAGCGCAATCAGCCAGACGACAACCGTATGCGACAGCGTGGCTGCCAGCCCCAGCATCACCGCCTGTTTGACGGTGCCTTTGATAGCGATGATAAAGGCTGCCATCATCGTCTTTGAGTGGCCCGGTTCCAGGCCGTGCAACGCACCAAGCAGTATCGCGCTGGGGATAAAAAACCAGGCATTCCCTTGCTGAAAAAGAGTGGTGAAGTCGTTCATGAGAATAATTCTCGATAACATTTTGTGCGCTTTAATCTACTCCCCCCCAGTAAAAAATACTATCCCCCAGTAGAAATAAACTCCCCCCCAGTTAATGCATGGTATGCTGATATCCGTTACGCATGAATGAGTAGAGGGCTGTATGTCGCATACCATCAGGGATAAACGAAAGCTGAAAGCGCGGGCCAGCAAAATTGAAGGGCAGGTAGCGGCGCTGAAAAAAATGCTCGACGAGCCCCATGAATGCTCGCAAGTCTTGCAGCAAATCGCCGCCATTCGTGGCGCAGTAAACGGCTTGATGCGCGAAGTGATCAAGGGGCATTTGACGGATCACATTGTCCATGAAAACGATGAAATCAAGCGCGAGGCCGATCTCGATGTCGTGCTCAGCGTACTCGATTCCTACATCCGTTAATAAGTTGCGCGAGCGCGCGTGTTATCTGATTGTTACTTGCAAGCCTTGTCATTTTCTCGCCAGACTATGGCCTCGATTTCGGGAGGGATTCATGGTCTTGCATTCCACGCGCTGGCTGGCGCTCAGTTATTTCACCTATTTCTTTAGCTACGGCATTTTCTTGCCCTTCTGGAGCGTCTGGCTCAAAGGTATCGGCCTGACGCCCGAGACCATCGGCGTCCTGCTGGGCGCCGGGCTGGTGGCGCGTTTCCTCGGCAGCCTGCTGATTGCCCCGCGCGTCAGCGATCCTTCTCGTTACTAATCAAGGCAGTGCGTGTGCTCGCGCTGGCGACATTACTGTTTGCGCTGGCGTTTTATGCTGGGTCAGCCACCAGTTTGCCTGGCTGATGGTGGTGATGGTCGGCTTTAACCTGTTCTTCTCACCGCTGGTGCCGCTGACGGATGCCCTGGCGAACACCTGGCAAAAGCAGATCACCATGGATTATGGCCGCGTGCGCCTGTGGGGCTCTATCGCCTTTGTGATTGGCTCGGCGCTGGTGGGTAAACTGGTCAGCCTGTACGATTACCGCGCCATTCTTGCCCTGCTGAGCATCGGTATTGCCTCAATGCTGCTGGGCATGCTGCTGCGCCCGTCGGTGATGCCGCAGGGGGAAAGCCGCCATCAGGAGGGCGCTGGCTGGCCCGCCTGGCGGAGCGCTGGTTGCGCAAAGCTGGCGTTTTCTGGCGTGCGTGTCGTTCCTTCAGGGGGCGCATGCGGCGTACTATGGTTTCAGCGCCATCTACTGGCAAGGGGCAGGATATTCCGCTTCCGCCGTGGGCTATCTGTGGTCGCTGGGCGTGGTGGCCGAAGTCATTATCTTCGCCCTGAGCAAAAAGCTGTTCCGCCGCTTTGGCGCGCGTGACCTGCTGCTGCTTTCCGCCGTGTGCGGCGTGGCGCGCTGGGGGATTATGGGCTGGACGACCGATCTGCCGTGGCTGATTGTGGCGCAAATCCTTCACTGCGGCACCTTTACCGTGTGCCATCTGGCGGCCATGCGCTATATCGCTGCGCGCGAGGGCGGGGACGTGATTCGCCTGCAGGCCGTCTATTCGGCAGTGGCAATGGGGGGCAGTATCGCGATCATGACGGTGTTTGCGGGGTTCCTCTATCAGCATCTGGGGGACGGCGTCTTCTGGGTGATGGCGCTGGTCGCCTTGCCCGGCACTGTTGCTGCGACCTAAAGTGGCCGCCCAGCGCCGGTTGCCAACTAACATTCCAGCATGGCGCGAATATGTTCTTGCTGCTGCGCGTTCAATGTCTCAACGGCATGGATCAGCGGCGGCGAGAACAGCGGCAGGGCTGTAGGGTAGGGGGTGATAACCAGCGCGGCTTCGCGCGGTGCCCCCTCTTTCTGAAAAGCCTGCAGCGTCAGATAGCGAATGTTGAGCGGCAGCAGCGTCAGCTCGCGAAGCTGCTGTTCAATCTGCTCCTCGCTGGCTTTATCGTCTCCCGTCAGCAGGATCACCTGTTTTTCATGCAGGTCGGTCTCCTGCATCAGCCAGGCGCCGAAAATCACCGCCACGAGGCTCATCTCTTCATCGGAAAAACGCAGCCCAAATTCCGCTTCCAGCTCAAACAGCGCCTCTTTCGTGGTGCGTAACAGTCGGGGATAGAGGCGATGGATCTCCTCCGGCAGGCTATTGTCGATGCCGATCTCAAACAGCGAGCGGTCCAGCGCCTGAGCCAGATGGATATACAGCTGATCGGTCAGCCCTTGCTCATCGCTGAAGTTCATCCCGGTCTGCGAGCGAAAACGGGCGACCATGCGCACGATGGCGCGGCGCAAGCGCTGATCCTGCTGGTGTTTATCGAGCACCGGATCGGGCGTGCGGAGCATCATAAACAGCAGCGCCAGAAACAGCTGTTCATCCCCGTGGGCACCCTGCGGGACGCGTCGTCTCCAGTGGCGCACGATCTCCTGCGCCGTAAAATACTCCCCTCTCGACTGGGTCCAGCTGCGCTGAACATGGGAAAACTGCGGCGTATTCCCGAGCTGGTGCTGAATAAGGCAGTATTGCAGATAGAGCTGTAAAAACTGGACGTCGCGGCATTCAAACTGGCGCTGCAGCTTGCGTGAGCAGAAGCCGATCAGCGCCCGCAGGTTCGCATCGTCGTAAAGCGGGCGCGCAATGCCGTGTTGTTTAAGCGCGGTTTTTAATGCGGGGGTAAACTGGTGCGAGACAAACTGCGGGCAAAGCCGCAGCGCCCGGCGCAGCCAGTGCAGCAGGCATAAACGCTGATTCAGGGCTGTGCCTTCAATCCGGTAGCTGCCGTCGTGGTGCGTAACGATGTCCAGCCGGTGATAGCGCTGGATTTCATCGCGCGTCTCGGCTATATCTTGCCGTGCCATCGCGTCGTCCACGCCGTTGGCAGCGATTATGCTCTGTGCGGTGACGGCAGCATCGGGCAGGTAAAGCATCAAAAGCACCTGGCAGCGGCGCTGCGAACTGGAAAGCACAGATGGAATTTCAAGCGTCGTCATCATCTGTCGGGTATCCAGTGTGAATGTTTGATAAGAATAGCTAAAGGATGAGCGATAGCGAAGCCGGCCGGCGGCCTTTCATTCAGGATTGCTGGGGAACATCACAGAATTTTTGACGTGAGGAATTGATGCAAACAGTTAAACAATGTGCGATGGCGTTATTTTTGGCGGTTATCAGCTTACCGCCAGCGCACACCCTCACAGTTTTATTGACCTTAAAACCGAGCTGGTCACCGACGGCACGGTCACTTCTGCGGCCTGAAAATGCGCTGGACGATGGATGAAATCACCTCGGCGGATCTGCTCTATGATGCGGGAAACGCGAAGCCCGGCGACGAGATCTGGAAAAAGCTGGCGGCGGAAGTGATGGCCAACGTGCTCGGCCAGCACTACTTCACCGAGTTCTGGCACAACGGGCAGAAGGTCAAATTTCTGAACCGACCAACGGAATACGGGATGACGCGTGAAGGGCATCAGGCGGTGCTGACGTTCGTGCTTCCGCTGGCGCATCCGCAGCCGCTGGCGGCCGGGCAAACGTACCCCTTTTCCACCTTTGATCCCACCTACTATGTCGATATGCGCTATGACAAAGACAGCGACGTACGGCTGCCGGACGCGCTGCAAAAAAGCTGCAAAATTGGCGTTCATACCCCGAAACCCAGCGAAGAGATGCTGAACTTTGCGCAGTCGCTGGACAAAGACGATGCCCCGGAGGAGGACATGGAGTTGGGTAAACAGTTCGCACAGGAGGTGACGTTACAATGTCAGTGATCTCCGGTGTTCGTCCCCGTTCCCGCCGCCTGCTGGCATGGCCCTGGCCGCTGGCGCTCTTTTTGCTCTGTGCGCTTATTGCGGCGGTTTGTGGCTGTGGCAGGCCTGGCCGCAGGTGATGATGAAAAGCATTATCTGGCAGCGTGAGGTCAACCTGCAGATGAGCGGACTGCTGAAGGCGGTGGCGGAGAACCCGACCAAAGCGGGCGGTTCCCTGCTGGCGTTCAGCTTTGTCTATGGCGTTCTGCACGCGCTGGGGCCGGGGCACGGCAAAATCGTGATCACGACCTGGCTCGCCACCCATCCGTCAAAGCTGAAATCGAGTATCGGCCTGACGCTGGCCTCCTCGCTGCTGCAGGGCGGCGTGGCGATTGCGCTGGTCGTGGTGGTGCTGTCACTTCTGACGTTACCTGCGCGCCAGCTGCACTTGAGCAGCTTCTGGCTGGAGAAGGGCAGCTACGCGCTGGTGGGCGTGCTGGGGCTGATCCTGTGCTGGCGGGCGCTGAAAAAGCTGCGCGTGCTCTGCGGCAAAAACCAGAATTTCAAAACCTTTACGCCGCACCACGTTCATGATGAACACTGCGGCTGCGGGCATCAGCATTTGCCCACGCAAGGGAAAAAACTTGCAGAACGGCGACGACTGGCGCGCCCGGCTGATGATTGTTCTCTCGATGGGGATGCGCCCGTGCTCGGGTGCCATCATGGTGCTGCTGTTCAGTAAGGTGATCGGCGTGTTCGGCTGGGGCATGCTGTCCGCGCTGGCGATGGCGGCAGGAACCTCTCTCACCATTTCGTCTTTAGCGCTGCTGGTACACAGCTTCCGTCAGCTGGCGGTCAAACTCAGCGGCAATAAAACGCCGGTGCTGTGGCGACAGGTAGGGTGGACAACGCTTGCGCTGGCGGGCGGGGTGATTCTGCTGGTGCGGCGGTGACGATGTGGATGAGCGCGGTACCGGTGGGAGGGGGATTGCGGCCGTTTTGATAGTGCCGGATGGCGGCTTACGCCTTATCCGGCCTGGGCGACATACACGAACCATGATGGAATACGTAAGCTGTAGGCCCGATAAGCATAGCGCCACCGGGCTTAACAAACTGGATCTCAGCGCTTCAGCGCATCGCTCAGTTCTTCACGCATGTTTGCCAGCATGGCTTTAACAACGCGCGGGTTACCCGCAACGATGTTGCCGGTAATCATGTAGTTGTGGCCGCCGGTGAAGTCGCACACCAGGGCGCCTGCTTCACGCACGAGCAGCTCGCCCGCAGCAAAATCCCACGGCTTCAGTGCGAGTTCGAAGAAACCGTCAACGCGGCCGGCGGCCACATAGGCCAGATCCAGCGCAGCAGAACCGGTGCGACGGAAGTCCGCGCATTCGGTGAACAGTTTGCCGAGGATGTTCATGTAGGTGGTCGCGTGCTGTTTCGCCTTGAACGGGAAACCGGTCGCCAGGATGGTGCCGTCCAGATCGCGGGCGTTGCTGCCGCGCAGACGGTAGCCGTTCAGCTGTGCGCCCTGACCGCGGGTCGCGGTGAACAGTTCGTTACGCATTGGATCGTAAACCACGGCGACTTCAGTACGGCCTTTAATGCGTACGGCGATAGACACAGAGAAGTGTGGCAGGCGTTTGACGAAGTTGGTGGTGCCATCCAGTGGATCGATAACCCATTGAACATCCTGATCGGTACCTTCATGTTCACCGCTTTCTTCGGTGATGATGGTGTGCTGCGGGTAAGATTTGCGGATCGTTTCGATAATCATCGCTTCTGCGGCTTTATCGACGTTGGTCACGAAATCATTGCTGCCTTTCTGGCTGGTTTCTACGGCGTCTGGCGTTTCGTAGTGTTTGGCAATTACATTACCCGCCTTGCGCGCTGCGCGCACGGCGATGGTCAGCATCGGATGCATCGGTCTCTCTCACTGGATGTTAAAGAACAGGAAAATCGGCGCAGAGTATAGCAGCGGGATCGGATTATGTCTCCCGTTTATGATAATATGCCCGAATATTCTTCAGACCTGAATTCAGACATTAAAAATCTATGCTGCAAAACATTCGAATCGTGCTGGTCGAAACATCGCACACCGGCAACATGGGCTCCGTTGCCCGCGCTATGAAAACCATGGGGTTAACGAACCTGTGGCTGGTTAACCCGCTGGTGAAACCCGACTCGCAGGCCATCGCCCTGGCGGCCGGTGCCAGCGACGTGATCGGCAATGCCCAGATCGTCGATACCCTTGACGAAGCGCTGGCTGGCTGCAGCCTGGTGGTCGGCACCAGCGCCCGTTCACGCACGCTGCCGTGGCCGATGCTCGATCCGCGCGAATGCGGCCTGAAAAGCGTCTCGGAAGCAGAACAGGCGCCGGTGGCGCTGGTGTTTGGCCGCGAGCGCGTTGGCCTGACCAACGAAGAACTGCAGAAGTGCCATTATCACGTCGCGATTGCGGCAAACCCGGAGTACAGCTCGCTGAACCTGGCGATGGCGGTGCAGGTTATCGCCTATGAAGTGCGTATGGCGTGGCTGGCGACGCAGGAGAGTGAAGCGGTCAGCAGAACATGAAGAGACGGCGTACCCGCTGGTGGACGACCTTGAGCGCTTCTACGGGCACCTGGAGCAGACGCTGCTCTCGACCGGCTTTATCCGCGAAGGCCATCCCGGCCAGGTGATGAACAAGCTGCGCCGTCTGTTCACCCGCGCGCGCCCGGAAAGCCAGGAGCTGAACATCCTGCGCGGGATTCTGGCGTCGATTGAGCAGAAGAATAAAGCGTGATTTGCTGGCGCTCATCAGTCTACAAGCCCCGCGCCAGTAGGCCGGAAAGGGCAACGTGCCACCCGGTATTTATGTTAAGCACGAAAGGTTAAATACCTGACTAAAACAGTCAAGTAAATAGTTGACCATTTTAGTCGGGAATGTCAGACTTGCCCCTGCTATGCAATACCCCATTTTACAATAAAAAACCCCGGGCAGGGGCGAGTTTGAGGTTAAGTAAGACATGAGACTGACATCTAAAGGGCGTTATGCCGTGACCGCGATGCTGGACGTTGCGCTCAACTCCGAAGCGGGCCCGGTTCCGTTGGCTGATATTTCTGAACGACAAGGGATCTCCCTCTCTTATCTGGAACAGCTGTTCTCCAGACTGCGTAAAAATGGACTGGTTTCCAGCGTTCGTGGCCCAGGCGGCGGTTATCTGCTGGGTAAAGACGCGGGCAGTATTGCAGTTGGTGAAGTGATTAGCGCAGTTGACGAATCCGTTGACGCGACCCGTTGCCAGGGTAAAGGCGGCTGCCAGGGCGGCGATAAGTGCCTGACCCACGCGCTGTGGCGCGATCTGAGCGACCGTCTGACCGGCTTCCTGAACAACATCACCCTCGGTGAGCTGGTGAATAACCAGGAAGTTCTGGACGTATCGGGCCGTCAGCACGGCCATGATTCCCAACGCAGCACCCGCGCGCAGGACGCTATCGACGTCAAATTACGCGCGTAATAAAACGATAAGTATTTCAGAATCAGGCCGGGGCGAAGACTCGCCCCGTGTACTCGGTCGTACATCCAGCCGGTTGCCTGATTCCTTGCATTGAAGCGATGTACGGAGTTTAAAGAGCAATGAAATTACCGATTTATCTCGATTACTCCGCAACCACGCCGGTGGACCCGCGTGTTGCCGAGAAAATGATGCAGTGTCTGACCCTGGACGGAAACTTTGGTAACCCAGCTTCCCGTTCACACCGTTTTGGCTGGCATGCTGAAGAGGCGGTAGATATCGCCCGTAACCAGATTGCTGAACTGGTGGGTGCCGACCCGCGCGAGATCGTCTTCACCTCCGGCGCGACCGAATCCGACAACCTGGCGATCAAAGGTGCTGCCAACTTTTATCAGAAAAAAGGCAAGCACATCATCACCAGCAAAACCGAACACAAAGCCGTGCTGGACACCTGCCGTCAGCTGGAGCGCGAAGGGTTTGAAGTGACCTACCTGGCGCCGCAGAGCAACGGCATCATCAGCCTGCAGGATCTCGAAGCGGCGATGCGCGATGACACCATTCTGGTCTCCATCATGCACGTCAATAACGAAATCGGCGTGGTGCAGGATATCGAAGCGATCGGCGAAATGTGCCGCGCGCGCGGTATCATCTACCACGTTGACGCGACCCAGAGCGTGGGCAAACTGCCTATCGACCTGAGCCAGCTGAAAGTGGACCTGATGTCCTTCTCCGGCCACAAGATCTACGGCCCGAAAGGGATTGGCGCGCTGTACGTTCGTCGTAAACCACGTATCCGCATCGAAGCGCAGATGCACGGTGGCGGTCACGAGCGCGGCATGCGTTCCGGTACGCTGCCTGTTCACCAGATCGTGGGCATGGGCGAAGCCTACCGCATTGCAAAAGAAGAGATGGAAACCGAGATGGCACGCCTGCGCACGCTGCGTAACCGTCTGTGGGACGGCGTGAAAGATATGGAAGAAGTGTATCTGAACGGCGATCTCGAGCAGGGCGCACCAAACATCCTTAACGTCAGCTTCAACTATGTTGAAGGCGAGTCGTTGATCATGGCGCTGAAAGACCTGGCGGTTTCTTCCGGTTCTGCCTGTACGTCTGCAAGCCTTGAGCCATCCTACGTGCTGCGCGCGCTGGGTATGACTGACGAGCTGGCACACAGCTCTATCCGTTTCTCTTTAGGTCGTTTCACTACCGAAGAAGAGATTGACTACACCATCAAGCTGGTTCGCAACTCCATCGGCCGTCTGCGCGACCTTTCTCCACTGTGGGAAATGTTCAAGCAGGGCGTGGATCTGAACAGCATTGAATGGTCACATCACTAATCGGTACATAAGGAGAATTCAATCATGGCATACAGCGAAAAAGTCATCGATCATTACGAGAACCCGCGCAACGTTGGCTCTTTTGACAACAGCGACGAATCTGTCGGTAGCGGCATGGTTGGCGCACCGGCGTGTGGCGACGTGATGAAGTTGCAGATTAAAGTCAACAATGAAGGTATCATTGAAGACGCGCGCTTCAAGACCTACGGCTGCGGTTCTGCTATCGCGTCCAGCTCCCTGGTCACCGAATGGGTGAAGGGCAAGTCCCTGGACGAAGCACAGGCGATCAAGAACACCGATATCGCTGAAGAACTGGAACTGCCGCCGGTGAAAATCCACTGCTCAATTCTGGCAGAAGACGCGATCAAAGCCGCCATTGCGGACTACAAAAGCAAACGTGAAGCAAAATAAGGCAGGAGGTTGTTGTCATGTCGATTACCCTGAGCGACAGCGCTGCCGCGCGAGTAAACACCTTTCTGGCGAACCGTGGCAAAGGCTTTGGCCTGCGTCTGGGCGTCCGTACCTCCGGCTGTTCTGGTATGGCCTACGTGCTGGAGTTTGTTGACGAACCGCCGACTGACGACGACACCGTGTTTGAAGACAAGGGCGTGAAGGTGGTGGTCGATGGCAAAAGCCTGCAATTCCTCGACGGCACTCAGCTGGACTTCGTTAAAGAAGGCCTGAACGAAGGGTTCAAATTCACCAACCCGAACGTCAAAGACGAGTGTGGTTGCGGCGAAAGCTTCAACGTTTAACCGCGCGTCATCCGAAACCCCACCGTGGCGTTACCCGCTGCGCGTGGGGTTTGTTTCAACACGCTACCCCTGAGATTGTTATGGATTACTTCACTCTCTTCGGACTACCCGCTCAATACCCGATTGATCTCCAGGCGCTGACGATCCGTTTTCAGGATCTGCAGCGGCAGTACCACCCGGATAAATTCGCCAGCGGTACTCAGGCAGAACAGCTGGCTGCGGTCCAACAATCTGCCACCATCAACCAGGCCTGGCAGACGCTGCGCCATCCGCTGGCCCGCGCGGAATATCTGCTCTCGCTGCACGGTTTCGATCTGGCGAGCGAACAGCACACCGTGCGCGACACGGCGTTTCTGATGGAGCAGCTGGAGCTTCGCGAAGAGCTCGATGAGATTGAACAGGCCAAAGACGAAGCGCGTCTGGAAAGCTTTCTTACGCGCGTAAAGGGCATGTTCGATACCCGCCATCAGCAGATGGTGGAGCAACTGAACAACGAGACCTGGGACGTGGCGGCGGATACTGTGCGCAAACTGCGTTTTCTCGATAAACTGCGAAGCAGTGCTGAACAACTCGAAGAAAAACTGCTCGATTTTTAATTTTGGAAGCAATTATGGCCTTATTACAAATTAGTGAGCCTGGCCTAAGTGCCGCACCGCACCAGCGTCGTCTGGCGGTGGGTATCGATCTGGGCACCACCAATTCCCTGGTGGCGACCGTGCGCAGCGGCCAGGCGGAAACGCTGGCCGACGAGCAGGGCCGCCATCTGCTGCCTTCCGTGGTCCACTACCAGCAGCAGGGGCACGCGGTCGGCTATGACGCCCGCGCCAACGCCGCGCGGGATCCGGCCAATACCATCAGCTCCGTCAAACGCATGATGGGCCGCTCGCTGGCCGATATTCAGACCCGCTACCCGCATCTGCCGTATCAACTGCAGGCCAGTGAAAACGGCCTGCCGATGATTGCGACCGCGGCCGGCCTGCTGAACCCGATTCGCGTTTCTGCCGATATCCTCAAAGCGCTGGCTGCGCGCGCGCAGGCGACGCTCGGCGGCGATCTGGACGGCGTGGTGATCACCGTTCCTGCCTATTTCGACGATGCACAGCGTCAGGGCACCAAAGACGCCGCGCGTCTGGCCGGCCTGCATGTGCTGCGTCTGCTGAACGAACCGACGGCGGCGGCGATTGCCTACGGCCTCGATTCCGGCCAGGAAGGGGTGATCGCGGTTTACGATCTTGGCGGCGGGACCTTTGATATCTCCATCCTGCGCCTGAGCCGCGGGGTGTTTGAAGTGCTGGCGACCGGCGGGGATTCCGCGCTGGGCGGCGATGACTTCGACCACCTGCTGGCGGACTACATCCGCGAGCAGGCGGGCATCAGCGATCGCAGCGATGCGCGCGTCAGCAGCGTGAACTGCTGGATGCGGCCATCGACGCCAAAATCGCCCTGAGCGATGCCGACAGCACGGTTACCGTTGATGTTGCGGGCTGGCAGGGCGAGATCACCCGCGCCCAGTTCGAAGCGATCTGATCGCCCCGCTGGTGAAACGCACCCTGCTGGCCTGCCGTCGCGCATTGAAAGATGCGGGCGTTGAGGCGCACGAGGTGCTGGAAGTGGTCATGGTGGGCGGTTCGACCCGCGTGCCGCTGGTGCGTGAGCGCGTGGGCGAATTCTTTGGCCGCACGCCGCTGACCTCCATCGACCCGGACAAAGTGGTTGCCGTAGGTGCCGCAATCCAGGCCGATATTCTGGTTGGCAACAAGCCGGACAGCGAAATGCTGCTGCTGGACGTCATCCCGCTGTCGCTGGGCTTAGAAACCATGGGCGGCCTGGTGGAGAAAGTGATCCCGCGTAACACCACCATTCCGGTGGCGCGCGCGCAGGAGTTCACCACCTTTAAAGACGGCCAGACCGCGATGTCCATCCACGTGATGCAGGGCGAGCGCGAGCTGGTGCAGGACTGCCGTTCGCTGGCGCGCTTTGCGCTGCGCGGCATCCCGGCGCTGCCTGCGGGCGGGGCGCATATTCGCGTCACCTTCCAGGTGGATGCCGACGGCCTGCTGAGCGTCACGGCGATGGAGAAATCCACCGGCGTGGAATCGTCCATCCAGGTGAAGCCGTCGTACGGCCTGACCGATGGCGAAATCGCCTCCATGATTCAGGACTCAATGAGCTACGCCGAGCAGGATGTGAAGGCGCGTATGCTGGCGGAACAGAAAGTGGAAGCCGCGCGCGTGCTGGAAAGCCTGAACGGCGCGCTCGCTGCCGATGCCGCGCTGTTAAGCGCCGCTGAGCGCCAGGTGATTGACGAGGCCGCCGCGCAGTTGCGCAGCGTGGCCGAAGGCGATGACGCCGACGCAATAGAAGAAGCCATTAAAAACGTTGATAAACAAACCCAGGACTTTGCTGCGCGCCGCATGGACAAATCAGTCCGCGTCCGCGCTGAAAGGCCAGTCCGTGGACGAGGTTTAATATGCCAAAAATTGTTTTTCTGCCTCATGCGGACCTCTGTCCGGATGGCGCTGTTCTGGAAGCGAAGACCGGTGAAACCATTCTCGATGTTGCCCTGCGCGCCGGTATCGAAGTGGAACACGCCTGCGAAAAATCCTGTGCCTGCACCACCTGCCACTGCATCGTGCGTGAAGGGTTTGACTCTCTCGCCGGAGAGCACCGAAGACGAAGACGACATGCTGGATAAAGCATGGGGTCTGGAGCCGGACAGCCGCTTGAGCTGCCAGGCTGCGCGGTGACCGATGAAGATCTGGTCGTGGAGTTCCCGCGCTACACCATCAACCACGCACGCGAGCATTAATATGGGACTGAAGTGGACAGACAGCCGTGAAATCGGCGAAGCGCTCTACGACGCCGAACCCGGATCTCGATCCGAAGACCGTACGATTCACCGATATGCATCAGTGGATCTGCGATCTGGAAGATTTCGACGACGATCCAAACGCATCCAATGAAAAAATTCTGGAGGCGATTCTGTTAGTCTGGTTAGATGAAGCAGAATAAATAACAAAACGGGCTGCCTTCAGGCGGCCCGTTTTCATGCATACGTAGGCCGGAAAAGGCAACGTTGCCATCCGGCGCCTGCCAATAAGGAAAAATAAAATGACCGAAGCGATGAAGATTACGCTCTCCACGCAGCCTGCCGATGCGCGCTGGGGCGAGAAAGCCACCTACAGCATCAACAACGACGGCATTACCCTGCACCTGACGGGCAACGATGATTTGGGCCTGATCCAGCGCGCCGCGCGTAAAATTGACGGTCTGGGCATTAAACATGTCTCGCTGGAAGGCGAAGGCTGGGACACGGACCGCAGCTGGGCGTTCTGGGCGGGTTACAAAGGGCCGAAAGGCACCCGCAAAATTGAGTGGGCGAACCTCGACGAAGCCGGTCAGAAAGAGCTGGAAAGCCGTCTGCAAATCATCGACTGGGTACGCGACACCATTAACGCTCCGGCGGAAGAGTTAGGCCCTGAGCAGCTGGCGCAGCGCGCCGTTGACCTGCTGTGCGGCGTGGCGGGCGACAAGATGTCCTACCGCATCACCAAGGGTGAAGACCTGCGCGAGCAGAACTACATGGGTATCCACACCGTGGGCCGTGGTTCTGAGCGTCCTCCGGTCCTGCTGGCGCTGGATTACAACCCAACCGGCGATAAAGCAGCACCGGTCTTTGCCTGCCTGGTGGGTAAAGGCATCACCTTCGATACCGGCGGCTACAGCCTGAAGCAGAGCGCGTTCATGGACTCCATGAAGTCCGACATGGGCGGCGCGGCCACCATCACCGGTGCGCTGGCGTTTGCCATCACCCGCGGTCTGAAAAAGCGCGTGAAGCTGTACCTGTGCTGCGCGGACAACATGGTCAGCGGTAACGCCTTCAAGCTGGGCGACATCATTCGCTACCGCAACGGCAAAAACGTTGAGGTGATGAACACCGACGCCGAAGGCCGTCTGGTGCTGGCCGATGGCCTGATTGACGCGTCTGCCCAGAAGCCGGAGCTGATCATCGACATGGCGCCACCCTGACCGGCGCGGCGAAAACCGCGCTGGGTAACGATTACCACGCGCTGTTCAGCTTTGACGACGAGCTGGCCGCCCGCCTGCTGGAACAGCGCGCCGCGCGGAAAACGAACCGTTCTGGCGTCTGCCGCTGGCCGAGTTCCACCGCAGCCAGCTGCCGTCCAACTTTGCCGAGCTGAACAACACCGCCAGCGGGGCGTACCCGGCCGGGGCAAGCACCGCAGCAGGCTTCCTGTCGCACTTCGTTGAGAACTACCAGGAGGGCTGGCTGCACATCGACTGCTCCGCAACGTACCGCAAAGCGGCGGTGGAGCAGTGGTCCGCCGGTGCGACCGGTCTGGGCGTGCGTACCGTGGCGAACCTGCTGACGGCTGAGTAAGCGTCATTGTAGGCCGGATGGCATTATGCTCATCCAGCCTACAAAAGGCATGGACTACAACGAATCAGAGAACCTATGTCCGAAACCAAAAACGAATTAGAAACCCTGCTGGAGCAGGCGGCGACCGAGCCCGCCCACCGTCCGGCATTTTTCCGCACGCTGCTGGAATCCACCGTCTGGGTGCCGGGTACCGCGGCGGAAGGTGAGCAGGTTGTCGAAGACAGCGCGCTGGATCTGCTGCACTGGGAAAAAGACGACGGCACGTCGGTGATCCCGTTCTTCACCTCGCTGGAAGCCCTGCAGGAAGCGGTTAGAAGACGAACAGGCGTTCGTGGTGATGCCGGTGCGTACCCTGTTTGAAATGACGCTGGGCCAGACGCTGTTCCTCAACGCGAAGCTGCCGACCGGGAAAGAGTTTACGCCGCGTGAAATCAGCCACCTGATTGGCGAAGAGGGCAACCCGCTCAGCACGCAGGAAGTGCTGGAAGGGGGCGAAACGCTGCTGCTGTCTGAAGTGGCCGAGCCGCCCGCGCAGATGATTGATTCCCTGACGACGCTGTTCAAAACGCTCAAGCCCGTCAGGCGCGCGTTTCTCTGCTCCATCAAAGAGCGCGCGGACGAGCAGCCGGTGCTGCTGATTGGTATTGAAGCCGATGGCGATATCGACGAGATCATTCAGGCGGCGGGCAGCGTGGCGACCGACACGCTGCCGGGCGATGAACCGATTGATATCTGTCAGGTGAAGAACGGTGAGAAGGGCATCAGCCACTTTATTACCGAGCACATCACGCCGTTCTATGAGCGTCGCTGGGGCGGCTTCCTGCGCGATCTCAAAACCAACCGCATCATCTGATTACAGGCGGGGTGAATGTCACCCCGTTGCGTCGCTTCCAGCAGCAGTAAATCCATCAGCAGCACCAGATTCGACTCAAACGACGTCACCCCCGCGGCTTCGGCGGCGTAGTGTACCGCTTCGTCATAGAGCGCAAAATGCACGTCGGCCATCTCCGCCAGCGTGTTGGCCGAGGCGCGGGTAAAGGCGACGATGGTCATGCCGACGGTTTGGGCAATCCGCGCTTTATCCAGCACCTGCTCCGTTTCGCCGCTGCGCGAGACGGCAATAAACACCTGATAGCGCGCGGCATTGCTGAGGAAAATATTCCGGCTGTCGCCCGGCCCGGAGATAAACGCCGTTTTGCCCAGCACCTGCAGCTTCTTGGTCAGGTACTCCGCAAACAGATAAGAGAACCCGGCGCCGTAGAGAAAGAAACTCTCTTTCTGGCGCAGCAGGTCGGCAAACTGCTGGCGCTTCTCCTGCGTGACCCACTGGAAGGTGTGCTGATAGTTGGCGATAAACTGATTAAACAGCGCCGGGAGCTCAGGGGGCGATTGCCCCTGAACGGCAAGGTGCGGCGTGTCGGTGAGCAGCTGCTTGCAGTGCCAGATAAACTCGCTAAAGCCGCTGAACCCCAGCTTCTGGCACAGCCGCATAATAGTGGCGGTAGAAACGAACGTCGCCTGCGCCAGCTCGCGAACCGTGATGTTGCCCACCAGCAGCGGATGCTCCGTGAGGTGGGCGAGGACGCGATACTCCGCGCGGGTCAATGACGCTCCGCGCGTTAACAGCGTGGCCAGGCGGTTATCCATTATTTCGCGGGTTCGACAGGCAGATCGTCTCGCGCACCCCATTCGCTCCAGGCGCCGTCGTAGAGCGTGACGTCGCTTATGTCGAGCGTGGCGAGTGCCAGAATGACCACGCAGGCCGTTACGCCGGAACCGCAGCTGGCAATCACTGGACGATGCAAATCAACCCCTGCCCGGTCAAAAATGGCGCGCAGTTCGTCGGTAGTTTTCAGCTCGCCCTCAAATACCAGATCGCCCCACGGCACGTTCAGCGCGCCCGGAATATGTCCGCGCTTCAGCCCCGGACGCGGTTCATCCGCTTCGGCATTGAAGCGCGGAGCAGGACGGGCATCGACGATTTGCGCCGTTTTTTCATGGCTCACGACCAGCACGTCGGTCAGGCGTTTTACCACGTGGGTGTCAAAGGTCGCGTCGAATTCACCTTCCGGCAGCGTGACATCACCCTGCTGAAGCGGCAGCTCGTCGCGCTTCCAGCCCGCCAGCCCACCGGCAAGAATCGAGACTTTTTCCACGCCGAAGTTTTTCAGCATCCACCACGCGCGCGGCGCGGAGAAGAGGTTACCTTCATCATAGACAACGAGGTGTTTGTCTTTGCTGATGCCCAGCTCGCGCATCGCCACGGAAAACGCTTCCGGGCGCGGCAGCATGTGCGGCAGGGGAGAGGTGTGATCGGAGAGGGCTTCAATATCAAAAAATACCGCACCCGGCAGATGCCCGGCACGGTATTCACCGGGCACGTCACGATGCTCTTGTCCCGGAGGGGCCATACGCGCGTCGATAATCTGAACTTCCGGATCGTCGCCGTGCTCAATCAGCCAGTCGGCAGCGACAAAATATGAGGTGGACATGGGTTGCCTCCATTCTTTTCCGTAAAAAAGGATTGTCGGTGTTTTTTCTGACACCGACAAGCAAACCACGTTCAACTCGCGAGCAAGCCCCTATTTTTTCACCGGTTCGCCGTCCTGCCAGGCTTTTTGCAGCGCAGGCCAGTAGTCGCGGTTGGCCTCGATCATCTCATCCAGAATCGCTTTCGCATGTTCCATGGTCGGCACGGTGCGGTTGAGGGTAAACGCCTGCAGGGCTTTCTCATAGCTGCCTTCGATGGTCGCCTCCACCAGCAGCTGTTCAGAGGCGAGCTGCTGTTGCAAAAGCGTCTGATGGAACAGCGGCACCTGACCAATGCGGATCGGTTCCGGGCCCTCGGAGGTGATATAAGCGGGAACTTCCACCACCGCATCGTACGGCAGGTTGGTAATCGCCCCGCGGTTTTCCACCATCACCAGATGGCGGCTGCGCAGGTTAAAGGCCAGCGAGCAGGCCACATCGACGATAAACTCGCCGTGGACGCCCACGTGGAAGGCATCCGGCAGGATTCCGGTGCGTTGATATTCTTCGGCGGCGGCGAACAGCTTTTTCTCGCGCCCGTCCATCACTTCATTGGCGCGGGTATAGTCCGGGTTCTGGTGCGCCACAATCTGGTTCGGCATCAGGTAATACTGCAGATACGGGTTCGGCAGATACTCCGGGAAGTTGTCCATGATCGGCTTGATGTTGCGCCAGGTTTTCACCCAGGAGGGATCGGAGTGCTGCGGATCGGTTTTAGCCGCATCTTCCGTCAGCAGGCCAAACTTCGCGATATGCTTACGCAGCGCCGGCAGCTTATCTTCGCCGTCCACCAGCACGCGGGTAAACCAGCCGAAGTGGTTCAGGCCGAAGTAGTCCACTTCCAGCTTGCGGCGATCGACGCCCAGAATCGCCCCCATATTGCGCATCGCGGCCACCGGCATATCGCAGATGTTCAGCACCCGCGCATTCGGCCGCAGACGGCGCACGCCCTCCGCGACGATCGCCGCCGGGTTGGAGTAGTTCACGATCCAGGCTTTTTCATGCGCGTAGCGATCCACCAGATCGATAAGCTCCACCATCGGCAGGATCGTGCGCAGGCCGTAGGCCAGCCCGCCGGGGCCGCAGGTTTCCTGGCCCACCACGCCGTGACGCAGCGGGATCTTCTCATCCTGCTCGCGCATCTTGTACTGACCGACGCGCATCTGGGCAAAGACGAAATGCGCGCCGCTGAAGGCCACTTCCGGGTCGCTGGTGACGGTAAATTTGATGCGCTGACTGTGGTCGCGAATGACCTTCTCGACGACCGGCGCAATGGTGTTCTGACGCGCCTCGTCGATGTCGTAAAGGCGAATTTCGGCCAGCGGGAAATCCTGCAGGCGCACCATCAGGCTTTTCACAATGCCCGGCGTGTAGGTGCTGCCGCCGCCGGCAATCGACAGAATGAATGGGGGTGTAAACATCTTTAGCTCCTTTCAGAGAAACGTCTCAACGGCTTCTCGCATTTTTTTGACGTGCAGCCCGTAGACCACCTGAACGTTGTTACCTTGTTTGATAATCCCTTTCGCGCCGGTCGCCTTCAGCCGCGGCTCGTCGATAATGGCGACGTCCTTCACCGTGACGCGTAAGCGGGTGTAGCAGTTGTCCACCACTTCAATGTTTTCCCGGCCGCCCAGCCCCACCACGATGGATTCGCCCAGCCCGTCGTTATTGCCTTTCGCCTGGTACTCCTGCTTGCTGTAGAGGCGCGTCTCCTGGTCCTCATCCTCACGGCCCGGCGTTTTCATGTTGAAGCGCAGGATCAGGAAGCGGAACACCACGAAGTAGAGGGCGAACATGATCAGCCCGACCAGGATGTACATCGGCCAGTTGGACTTCTCGGTGCCGAGCGGCAGGTTGTAGAGGATGAAGTCGATAATCCCGTTGGCGCCGATGGCGTGAACGCCCAGCAGCGAGAACAGCATCATGCCGATGCCGGTCAGCACCGCGTGCACCACGAACAGCAGCGGGGCGACGAACAGGAAGGAGAACTCAATCGGCTCGGTCACGCCGACCAGCAGCGAGGTCAGCGCCGCCGGGATCAGAATCGCTTTCGCCGCCGCTTTACGCTCCGGCTTTGCGGTCATATACATCGCCAGCGCGGCGGCAGGCAGGCCGAACATCTTGCTGATGCCGCGCGCGTCCCACACCACGGTGCTGCTGAGCTGCTTCACGTCCGGGCAGGCCATCTCCGCGAAGTAGATGTTGCGCGCGCCCTGATAGGTGCTGCCGCAGACCTCCTGCGTGCCGCCCAGTTCGGTATAGAGGAACGGCGTATAGACCAGATGGTGCAGGCCGGTGGGGACCAGAATGCGTTCCAGGAAACCGTAGATGGCCACGCCAAACGGCCCGGAGCCTTTGATGGCCAGCGCCAGGGCGCTAATGCCGTGCTGGGCAAAGGGCCACAGTTCGCTCATCACCACGCCGAGCAGCATGGAGACGGGAAGCATTACAATGGCGACAAAACAGTGGCCGGAGTAAATCGCCATCGCGCCGTTAAACTGTACGCCGGAGTATTTGTTGTACAGATATCCGGAAAGCGCCCCGGTCAGGATCCCGGCAAAAACGCCCATCTCCAGCACCTGCACGCCCAGCACCATGGTCTGCCCGGCCGCTTTCATCTGGGCAGCTGGCGCCAGCGCGCCCTGCAGCTGCAGCGTGACGTTCATGGCGTTGATGAACACGACAAAGGTCACCAGACCAATTAGCGCGGCATAGCCTTTATCACGCGTCGCCAGACCAATCGGGATCCCGACGGCAAACACCAGCGCCAGGTTCACCAGAACCGACACGGCGGATTTCGCAATAAGCTGACCAATATGCTGAATCAGTGGATGGCCAAGAAACGGCAGGTATTCAGCGAGATTACCGTTACCCAGCACGTTACCAAAGGCGATAAACAGACCGACGATCGGTAAGATAAGCACCGGTCCGTACAATGATTTTCCGAAATTTTGTAGGGCATTCACGGCTCGTTTCATGGCTTTCTCTCTTATTGAACCGCGCACTCGGGGTGCGTCATGGTTATAAAACTAGCAGCCTTCATGGACGCTTATCCAGCTATCCTATTGTTTTAAAAACAAATGACGTGAAAGGTAACATGTGACGTTTGGGGCTGTGATCGCGGTTCCATCACGGCGTAGCGGCGTGTTGCCATTCTGCGAGGCGCTTTCCAGATTCTAAAATTGGACTTTTTGAATTAATGAAACTTGCGGATAATACTTATCCGGACGACGACCAACAGGCCCCCTCCATGGGCCAGGGACAAAGGATGAAACCGTTTCGCTTAGCCGCGCTCCTCCTGCGCTGCTTACCACGTTTACGCTTGTCGGCTGTGATAACAGCGACGATAAACCGAAGGCCGCCAGCGCGCCTGCCGCGGCATCCACAGCGCGATCAAAAAACGCAACCGCCGCGCCGGAAAGCCAAAGCCCATGAAACGCTGGCTAAGCTGGCCGCCCAGAGTCAGGGAAAAGCGCTGACGCTGCTGGATGCCTCTGAAGTTCAGCTCGACGGTGCCGCCACGCTGGTGCTGACATTCTCGGTTCCGCTGAATCCCGATCAGGATTTCGCGAAAACCGTGCATGTCGTGGATAAAAAAAGCGGCAAGGTTGACGGGGCGTGGGAACTTGCGCCTAACCTGAAAGAGCTTCGCCTGCGCCATCTGGAGCCCAACCGCAACCTGGTCGTCACCGTTGAACGGGGCCTGCAGGCGCTGAACAAGGCGACGTTCGGCATTGATTATGAGAAAGCCCTGACCACCCGGGACGTTGAACCCACCGTTGGTTTTGCCAGCCGCGGCTCGCTGCTGCCGGGTAAAGTGGTGGAAGGGCTGCCGGTGATGGCGCTCAACGTCAACAATGTTGATGTCAACTTTTACCGCGTGAAGCCGGAATCGCTGGCCTCCTTTGTCAGCCAGTGGGAATACCGTAACTCGCTGACCAACTGGGAATCCGACAACCTGCTGAAGATGGCGGAGCTGGTTTACACCGGTCGATTCGATCTTAATCCGGCGCGCAACACGCGCGAAAAATTGCTGTTGCCCCTGAAGGATATTAAACCGCTCCAGCAGTCTGGCGTTTATATCGCGGTCATGAACCAGGCCGGGCACTACAACTACAGCAACGCCGCGACGCTCTTTACCTTAAGCGATATTGGCCTGTCCGCTCACCGTTATCATAATCGCCTGGACATCTTCACCCAGAGTCTGGAGAACGGTGCGGCGCAGCCTGGCGTCACCGTCACCCTGTTGAACGATAAAGGGCAGACGCTTGCCGAAGCGAAAAGCGACGGCGATGGCCACGCAAAGCTTGAGACCGACAAAGAGGCCGCGCTGATCCTGGCCAGTAAAGACGGCCAGACCACGCTGCTTGACCTCAAGCTGCCGGCTCTTGATCTGGCGGAGTTTGATATCGCAGGGAGTCCGGGCTACAGCAAGCAGTTCTTTATGTTTGGCCCACGCGATCTCTACCGCCCGGGCGAAACGGTGATCCTCAACGGCCTGCTGCGCGACAGTGACGGTAAGCCACTTCCCGATCAGCCCGTGAAGCTTGACGTGCTGCGTCCGGATGGACAGGTCGCGCGTACCATCGTCGTCAAGCCGGAGAACGGTCTCTATCGCTTTAACTATCCGCTGGACAGCGGGGCGCAGACCGGCATGTGGCATATCCGCGCCAACACGGGCGATAACCTGCAGCGTCTGTGGGACTTCCACGTTGAAGACTTCATGCCAGAGCGTATGGCGCTCAACCTGAGCGGACAAAAAACGCCGGTTTCACCGCAGGATAACGTCGACTTTAACGTGGTCGGCTATTACCTGTATGGCGCTCCGGCCAACGGTAACTCTCTGCAGGGCCAGCTCTTCCTGCGTCCGCTGCGTGACGCGGTGGCCGCGCTGCCGGGCTTCCAGTTTGGTGATATCGCCGAAGAGAACCTGAGCCGCAGCCTGGATGAAGTGCAGCTTACGCTGGACGAGCAGGGACGTGGGCAGGTTTCTACCGAAAGCCAGTGGAAAGAGGTGCACTCTCCGCTGCAGCTGATTCTGCAGGCCAGCCTGCTGGAGTCGGGCGGGCGTCCGGTGACGCGTCGTGCTGAGCAGGCTATCTGGCCTGCGGCGGAATTGCCGGGGATTCGCCCTCAGTTCGCCAGTAAAGCCGTTTACGACTACCGCACCGATACCACCGTCAACCAGCCGATTGTTGATGAGAACGGCAACGCCAGCTTCGATATCGTGTATGCCGATGCCAGCGGCGCGAAAAAGGCGGTTTCCGGGTTGCAGGTTCGCCTGATCCGCGAGCGTCGGGACTACTTCTGGAACTGGTCTGAGAGCGAAGGCTGGCAGTCTCAGTTCGATCAGAAAGATCTGGTCGAAGGCGAGCAGGAGCTGACCCTTAAGGCCGATGAAACGGGTAAAGTCACCTTCCCGGTGGAGTGGGGCTCTTATCGTCTGGAGGTGAAAGCGCCTGATGAGATGGTCAGCAGCGTGCGCTTCTGGGCGGGGTACAGCTGGCAGGATAACAGCGACGGCACCGGCGCTGCGCGCCCTGACCGCGTGACCTTGAAGCTGGATAAGCCAGCCTATCAGCCAGGCGACACCATCAACCTGCACATTGCCGCGCCAGCCGCAGGCAAGGGCTATGCGATGATCGAGTCCAGTGAAGGGCCGCTGTGGTGGAAAGAGATCGACGTACCGGCAAACGGACTGGATCTCGCTATCCCGGTCGACAAGGCCTGGAAGCGTCACGACCTCTACCTGAGTACGCTGGTGGTACGTCCTGGAGATAAATCCAAATCCGCCACGCCGAAACGTGCGGTCGGCCTGCTGCATCTGCCGATGGGTGACGAAAATCGCCGCCTGAATATTGCGCTCGATAACCCGCAGAAAATGCGTCCAAACCAGACGCTCTCGGTGAAGGTGAAAGCCAGCGTGAAAGAGGGGGCCGTGCCGCAGAAGGTGAACGTCCTGGTCTCGGCGGTGGACAGCGGCGTGCTGAATATTACCGATTACGTGACGCCGGATCCGTGGCAGGCTTTCTTCGGGCAGAAGCGCTACGGCGCGGATATCTACGATATTTACGGCCAGGTCATTGAAGGGCAGGGGCGTCTGGCCGCGCTGCGCTTTGGTGGCGATGGGGATGAACTGAAGCGCGGCGGCAAACCGCCGGTGAACCACGTCACCATCATTGCCCAGCAGGCACAGCCGGTACACGCTGGATGCCAACGGGGAAGGCACGATTACGTTGCCGATTGGCGATTTCAACGGTGAGCTGCGTCTGATGGCGCAGGCCTGGACGGAAGAGGATTTCGGCAGCAGTGAAAGCAAGGTTGTGGTGGCCGCGCCGGTCATTACCGAGCTGAATACGCCGCGCTTCCTGGCAAGCGGAGATACCTCGCGGCTGACGCTGGATATCACCAACCTGACCGACCAGCCGCAAACGCTGAATGTCGCCCTGAACGCGACAGGCAAACTGGCGCTGGAAGGCGCGCAGCCGCAGCCGGTTCAGCTGCCAGCGGGGGCGCGCAGCACCCTGTTTATTCCGGTACGCGCGCTGGACGGTTATGGTGACGGTGAAGTGACCGCGCAGGTGACCGGCCTGCAGCTTCCGGGCGAGACCTTCGCCCCGCAGCAGAAGAGCTGGAAAATCGGCGTGCGTCCGGCGTTCCCGGCGCAGACGGTCAATACCGGTGCCATGCTGAACCCTGGCGAATCGTGGACCGCACCGGCGCAGCACAGCAACGGTTTCTCTCCTGCCACCCTGCAGGGGCAACTGCTGCTGAGCGGCAAACCACCGCTCAACCTGGCGCGCTATATTCGCGAACTGCAGGCCTATCCGTATGGCTGTCTGGAGCAGACCACCAGCGGTCTGTTCCCGTCGCTCTACACCAACGCGGCGCAGCTTACGGCGCTTGGCATCAAGGGCGACACCGACGATAAACGCCGCGCAGCGATTGATATTGGTATCTCCCGTCTGCTGCAGATGCAGCGTGAAGACGGTGGGTTCGCGCTGTGGGATAAAAACGGTCCGGAAGAGTACTGGCTGACGGCCTACGTGACCGACTTCCTGGTCCGTGCGGGCGAGCAGGGCTACAGCGTGCCTGCCGATGCAGTGAATAATGCCAATAGCCGGTTGCTGCGCTACCTGCAGGACCCGGGCATGATGTCTATTCGCTACAGCGACGATACGCAGGCCAGCAAGTTCGCCGTGCAGGCCTATGCCGCGCTGGTGCTGGCACGTCAGCAAAAAGCGCCGTTGGGCGCGCTGCGTGAAATCTGGGATCGTCACGCTCAGGCGGCGTCCGGCCTGCCGCTGATGCAGCTGGGCATGGCGCTCAAGCTGATGGGTGATGCCCCGCGCAGCCAGCAGGCGCTGGATCTGGCGCTCAAAACGCCGCGCAACGACAGCAAAACCTGGATGGCCGATTACGGTAGCCAGCTTCGCGATAACGCGCTGATGCTCTCCCTCCTGGAGGAGTACAAACTTCTGCCGGATGCGCAAAATACGCTGCTGAATGCCCTGTCTGAGCAGGCTTTCAGCCAGCGCTGGTTGTCCACTCAGGAGAGCAATGCGCTGTTTCTGGCCGGCCGTTCGCTGCAAACTCTGTCCGGTGCATGGCAGGCGAAAACCTCCCTGTCAGATTCCGCATCAGGTGGCGATAAAGCGCAGGTACAAAACGTGAGCGGCGACCTGCTTGGCACGCTGCAGGTGACCAATACCGGTACTTCACCGCTGTGGGTACGCCTTGATAGCACCGGTTATCCTGACTATGCTCCTCAGCCGAGCTCGAACGTGCTGCAGGTTGAACGCCATATTCTGGCAACGGACGGCAGCACGAAATCGCTCTCTTCGCTGAAGAGCGGTGAGCTGGTGCTGGTATGGCTGGAAGTCAAAGCCAGCCAGAACGTGCCGGACGCGCTGGTGGTGGATCTCCTCCCTGCGGGTCTGGAGCTGGAAAACCAGAACCTGGCGAGCAGCAGCGCCAGCCTGCAGGACAGCGGTAGCGAAGTACAGAACCTGCTCAGCCAGATGCAGCAGGCGGACATTCAGCATATGGAGTTCCGCGACGACCGCTTTGTGGCTGCCGTGCCAGTAAACGAAGGTCAGCCGGTCACGCTGGTTTATCTGGCGCGCGCCGTGACGCCGGGAACCTACCAGGTGCCGGTGCCGATGGTGGAGTCTATGTACGTGCCGCAGTGGCGGGCAACGGGGGCGGCCAGTGGCCCGCTGATTGTTGTTCCGTAATATGCGAATGGCACGTTTGACACGCTCCCGCTGGCTGTGGCTGGCGGGAGCGCTTCTCGTTTTATGGGGGCTGATTGTCGCTGCCGACCGCCTGTGGCCGTTGCCGCTGAAAGAGGTTAACCCCGCCCGGGTGGTGGTGGAGGAGGAGGGCACGCCGCTCTGGCGTTTTGCCGACAGCGAAGGGATCTGGCGCTATCCGGTGACGATCGAAGAGGTTTCTCCCCGCTATCTTGAGGCGCTGATCCAGTACGAAGATCGCTGGTTCTGGGAGCACCCCGGCGTAAACCCGCTTTCTGTCCTGCGCGCCGCCTGGCAGGATCTCAGTTCCGGGAAAGTCGTCTCTGGCGGCAGCACGCTCACCATGCAGGTCGCGCGACTGCTGGACCCGCATCCGCGCACCTTTGGCGGCAAAATTCGCCAGCTCTGGCGTGCGATGCAGCTGGAGTGGCATCTTTCCAAACGCGAAATCCTCACGCTCTATCTCAACCGCGCGCCGTTTGGCGGCACGCTGCAGGGCGTGGGCGCGGCAAGCTGGACGTATCTGGGCAAACCGCCGTCGCAGCTCAGCTATTCCGAAGCGGCGCTGCTGGCGGTGCTGCCGCAGGCACCCAGTCGTTTACGCCCGGATCGCTGGCCTGAACGGGCCGAAGCGGCGCGCAACAAAGTGCTCGACCGCATGGTGACGCAGGGCGTCTGGTCCGCAAAGCAGGTCAAAGAGTCCCGTGAAGAATCAGTATGGCTGGCGCCCCGGCAGATGCCGCAGCTGGCGCCGCTCTTTGCACGGCGCATGCTCGGCAAAAGGCGCCGACACGAAAATTGTCACCACGCTGGATGCCGGACTGCAGCGGCAGCTGGAAGAGCTGGCGATGAACTGGAAATCCCGCCTGCCGGCGCGCAGCTCGCTGGCGATGATCGTGGTCGATCACACCGATATGAAAGTGCGCGGCTGGGTCGGATCGGTGGATATCAACGATGACAGGCGTTTTAGCCATGTGGATATGGTCAACGCGATCCGATCGCCGGGATCGGTGTTAAAACCCTTTATCTACGGCATGGCGCTGGATGATGGCCTGATCCATCCCGCCTCGCTGCTTCAGGACGTTCCCAGAAAAACCGGTGATTATCGCCCAGGGAATTTCGACAGCGGGTTCCACGGACCGGTCAGCATGAGTGAAGCGCTGGTGCGCTCCCTCAACCTGCCCGCGGTACAGGTACTGGAAGCCTACGGGCCAAAACGTTTTGCCGGGATGCTGAGCAACGCAGGCTTACCGCTGATCCTGCCTGCGGGGGCGCAGCCGAATCTGTCCCTGATCCTCGGCGGGGCAGGCGCCCGGCTGGCGGATATCACAGCGGCCTACAGCGCGTTTGCCCGACATGGTAAGGCGGGAAGGCTGCGTTTACGGCCGGGCGATCCGCTCATTGACCGTCCGCTGCTGTCGCAAGGCTCGGCGTGGATTATTCGCCGTATTCTGGCGAACGAGGCGCAGCCGCTGCCGGATAATGCGCTGCCGCAAATCGCGCCGCTGGCGTGGAAAACCGGCACCAGCTACGGCTACCGTGATGCCTGGGCCATCGGTCTGAATGCCCGTTATGTGATAGGCATCTGGACCGGACGACCGGACGGCACGCCCGTGGCGGGACAGTTTGGGTTTGCCAGCGCGGTTCCGCTGTTAAACCAGGTCAATAACCTGCTTCAGTCGCGCTCGACAGTCGAAGAAGCCCGCCTGCCGCGCGATCCGCGTCCAGCAAGCGTCGGGCGCGGCACGATCTGCTGGCCGGGCGGCCAGAGTCTGCCAGAGGGAGACAGCGAAAACTGTCGACGTCGCCTGTCGACCTGGCTGCTGGAAGGCAGTGAACCGCCCACGCTGCTTCTGCCCGAACAGGAAGGCATACGCGGCATTCGCTTCCCGGTCTGGCTGGATAAACAGCGCAAGGCGCAGAGTGGCGGCAGATTGCCCGGATGCTCAGCAGAAAAAGTCCTGGATGTCTGGCCGCTGCCGCTGGAGCCGTGGCTGCCTGCCAGCGAGCGTCGCGCTGCGCGCTTACCTGCCGCCGATCATCCCGAATTTGTCCTCCGCGCGATGACAGGACGCACCTGCGCCACTCATTCTGACCGGCGTGCGTGAAGGGGCCGTTATCAAACGTCTGCCGGGGGAATCAGGCGTTTGCCCGCTGCTACCGTTGCAAAGCAGTGGTGGAGAAGGGGAGCGCTGGTGGTTTTTAAACGGTGAACCGCTGAATGTGAAGGGAAGAAGGTTTACACATTACAGCTTGATAAATCGGGCGATTATCAGTTACTCGTTATGGATGAGACCGGGCAGGTCGCGACGGTGAATTTTACGCTGCAGTGACCTGAAAACAGCTTTCTGATGTGAGCTGTTGCTAAAACTCGTCTTATTTTAAAAAAATGTTACCTGAATCCATAGGCAATGGCCGCGTTGCTCATTATAATCCGCGCCACACCATACTCAGGTATGCAAAACAACAGAACATTGACAGAGGTTATCATGGCTATTGAACGTACTTTTTCCATCATCAAACCAAACGCGGTGGCAAAAAACGTTATTGGCAGCATCTTCGCTCGCTTTGAATCTGCAGGGTTCAAAATTGTTGGCACCAAAATGCTGCACCTGACCGTTGAGCAGGCGCGCGGCTTCTACGCTGAGCACGAAGGTCGCCCATTCTTTGACGGCCTGGTTGAGTTCATGACCTCCGGTCCAATCGTGGTATCCGTACTGGAAGGCGAAAACGCCGTACAGCGTCACCGCGACCTGCTGGGTGCAACCAACCCGGACAACGCGCTGGCAGGAACTCTGCGCGCTGACTACGCTGACAGCTTCACCGAGAACGGCACCCACGGTTCTGACTCTGTTGAATCTGCTGCACGCGAAATCGCTTTCTTCTTCGCAGAAGGCGAAGTGTGTCCACGTACCCGTTAATTTAACGGTTTCGTTTACACATTATTTTCGTAAATGCCGCGTCCAGACGTGGCATCCCTGCGCCAGACTTTGTACAATGCAACGCCCCGGACGAGCAGACTGCTTTCCGGGGCGTTTCTATTCAACCCTCCATGGGCCATAACGTGTAACAACGAGGCCGGTAAATATTATGTCTGAATTAGTGAATACCTCCGAAGTCGCCATTCCTGCGGTTCCCAATAAAAATGGAAAAATCAACCTGCTGGATCTGAACCGTCAGCAGATGCGCGAGTTCTTTAAAGAGATGGGCGAAAAGCCGTTTCGTGCCGATCAGGTCATGAAGTGGATGTACCACTACTGCAGCGACAATTTTGATGAGATGACCGACATCAACAAGGTCCTGCGCAACAAGCTCAAAGAAGTGGCTGAAATCCGCGCCCCGGAAGTGGTGGAAGAGCAGCGCTCTGCCGATGGCACCATCAAATGGGCGATTGCAGTCGGCGATCAGCGCGTTGAAACCGTCTACATCCCGGAAGAAGACCGCGCGACGCTGTGCGTCTCCTCCCAGGTTGGCTGTGCGCTGGAGTGCAAATTCTGCTCAACCGCGCAGCAAGGCTTTAACCGTAACCTGCGTGTTTCAGAAATTATCGGCCAGGTCTGGCGTGCCGCGAAAATCGTGGGCGCGGCAAAAGTAACCGGCACGCGCCCTATCACCAACGTGGTGATGATGGGGATGGGTGAGCCGCTCCTGAACCTGACCAACGTTGTTCCGGCGATGGAAATCATGCTGGATGACTTTGGCTTTGGTCTGTCCAAGCGTCGCGTCACGCTGTCTACCTCAGGCGTTGTGCCTGCGCTGGACAAGCTTGGCGACATGATTGACGTTGCGCTGGCGATCTCCCTGCATGCGCCAAACGATGAAATTCGTGACGAAATTGTGCCGATCAACAAAAAGTACAATATCGAAACCTTCCTCGCTGCCGTACGTCGCTACCGGAGAAATCCAACGCCAACCAGGGCCGCGTGACCATCGAGTACGTGATGCTGGACCACGTCAACGACGGCACCGAACATGCGCATCAGCTGGCTGAACTGCTGAAAGATACGCCGTGCAAAATCAACCTGATCCCATGGAACCCGTTCCCGGGCGCGCCGTATGGCCGTAGCTCGAACAGCCGTATCGACCGTTTCTCCAAGGTGCTGATGGAGTATGGTTTCACCACCATCGTGCGTAAAACGCGTGGTGATGATATTGATGCCGCATGTGGACAGCTGGCTGGTGATGTTATTGACCGTACCAAGCGTACCCTGCGTAAACGCATGCAGGGCGAGACGATCGCGGTTAAAGCTGTTTGATTATTATGCACTCGCGGCGCATTATCTGCGCCGTGAGACATAACCTTACTGAATAATCAGTCAGATTCGTGAAGACTGATCAATAATTACGGTGCGTTTCATCCGACTTTCGGGCAGTATGTAACGACGTAACAACAGTTTAGCCGTACGGGCAGGGCTGTACTGTCATCTCCGGGCTGACAGTCTTATACTCTCTGTTCAAGGTTAACTGACCAGAAGTTTCGCGGTGCGGGTGGCATTGTGACTCACCGGCGCCTGAACCCTTATTTTTCACGTACCAGTAGTTGTAGCGAATGAATACTGAAGCCACTCACGACCAACATGAAGCACTCTCCACTGGCGTTCGTCTTCGCAACGCCCGTGAACAACTCGGACTCAGCCAGCAAGCCGTTGCGGAACGCTTGTGCCTGAAGGTTTCCACGGTTCGCGATATTGAAGAAGATAAGGCGCCTGCCGATCTGGCTTCAACGTTCTTGCGCGGTTATATCCGCTCTTACGCAAAACTGGTGCACATCCCCGAAAACGAATTACTGCCAATGATGGAGAAGCAGGCGCCGGTCCGTGCAGCAAAAGTTGCGCCGATGCAGACCTTCTCCCTGGGGAAACGTCGTAAAAAACGTGATGGCTGGCTGATGAGCTTTACCTGGCTGGTGCTGTTTGTGGTGGTCGGTCTGACCGGTGCATGGTGGTGGCAAAACCACAAGGCGCAGCAGGAAGAGATCACCACCATGGCCGATCAATCCTCCGCCGAACTCAAGCCAGGCAGGAAATGATAACGCCCAGAGCGTGCCGCTGAATACCGAGGCGCGTCCTCAGCCACTGCTGCCGCGACGGACGATAACTCCTCTACGCCGATTGAAGCCCCGGCTCCGGCAACCACCGCACAGGCGCCGACTACTGCGCAGCAAGCGCCGGTGAATACCGCCAACCAGAACGCGGTGGTTGCCCCTTCTCAGGCGAATGTTGATTCGGCGGCGAACTCAGCAGCCTGCTGCAACCTGCCGCAGACAATAGCGCAACTGCCTACCGACCAGGCCGGCGGGTGCTGGCGCACAGTAGCCGATCCCAACGCGCTGGTGATGAACTTCAGCGCCGACTGCTGGCTGGAAGTGACCGACGCGACAGGTAAAAAACTGTTCAGCGGCCTGCAGCGTAAAGATGGCACGTTAAACCTGACCGGCCAGGCTCCCTATAAACTTAAAATCGGCGCTCCGGCAGCGGTACAGATCCAGTATCAGGGAAAACCTGTCGATCTGAGCCGCTTTATCAGAACTAACCAGGTTGCGCGTCTTACCGTTAATGCCGAACAATCAGCAGCACAGTAACAGACGGGCAACGCGGGAGATTTTTCATGCATAACCAGGCTCCGATTCAACGTAGAAAATCGAAACGGATTTACGTTGGGAATGTGCCAATCGGCGATGGGGCACCCATCGCCGTTCAGTCGATGACCAACACGCGCACCACCGATGTGGAAGCGACGGTCAATCAAATCAAAGCATTAGAGCGTGTAGGCGCGGACATTGTTCGCGTCTCCGTCCCGACCATGGATGCCGCTGAGGCGTTCAAACTGATCAAACAGCAGGTCAGCGTTCCGCTGGTGGCGGATATCCACTTCGACTACCGCATCGCACTGAAAGTGGCCGAATACGGCGTCGATTGCCTGCGTATTAACCCGGGCAACATCGGTAACGAAGAGCGTATCCGCATGGTCGTGGACTGCGCCCGCGATAAAAATATTCCTATCCGTATCGGCGTTAACGCCGGTTCGCTGGAAAAAGATCTGCAGGAAAAATACGGTGAGCCGACGCCGCAGGCGCTGCTCGAATCCGCGATGCGTCACGTCGATCATCTCGATCGTCTCAACTTCGATCAGTTCAAAGTCAGCGTAAAAGCCTCCGACGTGTTCCTGGCCGTAGAATCTTATCGCCTGCTGGCAAAGCAGATCGATCAGCCTCTGCACCTCGGGATCACCGAAGCGGGCGGTGCCCGCGCAGGTGCGGTGAAATCCGCGATCGGTCTGGGGCTGCTGCTCTCTGAAGGGATCGGTGACACCCTGCGCGTCTCGCTGGCGGCCGATCCGGTCGAAGAGATCAAGGTCGGTTTCGATATCCTGAAGTCGCTGCGTATTCGCGCGCGCGGGATCAACTTCATTGCCTGCCCAACCTGTTCGCGTCAGGAGTTTGATGTGATCGGGACGGTGAATGCCCTGGAGCAACGTCTGGAAGACATTATCACCCCGATGGACGTCTCTATCATCGGCTGCGTGGTGAACGGTCCGGGTGAAGCACTGGTGTCAACCCTGGGCGTGACCGGCGGTAACAAGAAAAGTGGTCTCTATGAAGATGGCGTTCGTAAAGATCGTCTGGATAATAGCGACATGATCGACCAGCTTGAAGCCCGCATCCGCGCCAAAGCCGCCATGATGGACGAGACACAGCGTATCAGCATCCAGCAGGTTGAAAAATAACGTGATGGGAAGCGTGCCGCTTCCCATGTATGATTGAACCCATTCTTTGGGTTTTTTTTGTATATAGAAAGAGAATAAACGTGGCAAAAAACATTCAAGCCATCCGCGGCATGAACGATTATCTGCCTGGCGAAACCGCCATCTGGCAGCGCATTGAAGGCACACTGAAGCAGGTGCTCGGCAGCTACGGTTACAGCGAAATCCGTTTGCCGATTGTAGAGCAGACCCCGTTATTCAAACGCGCGATCGGTGAAGTGACCGACGTGGTTGAAAAAGAGATGTACACCTTTGAGGACCGCAACGGCGACAGCCTGACCCTGCGTCCGGAAGGTACGGCGGGCTGCGTACGCGCCGGCATCGAACATGGTCTTCTGTACAATCAGGAGCAGCGCCTGTGGTATATCGGCCCGATGTTCCGCCACGAACGTCCTCAGAAAGGGCGTTATCGCCAGTTCAATCAGCTGGGTGTGGAAGTCTTTGGCCTGCAGGGGCCGGACATCGACGCTGAGCTGATTATGCTGACCGCCCGCTGGTGGCGTGCGCTCGGTATTGCCGATCACGTTTCCCTTGAACTGAACTCTATCGGTTCTCTGGAAGCGCGCGCTAACTACCGCGATGCGCTGGTGGCGTTCCTGGAACAGCATAAAGAGAAGCTGGACGAAGACTGCAAACGTCGCATGTACAGCAACCCGCTGCGCGTGCTGGATTCCAAAAATCCGGACGTTCAGGCACTGCTGAACGATGCGCCTGCGCTGGGTGATTACCTGGATGAAGAATCTCGCGAACACTTCGCGGGCCTGTGCAAGCTGCTTGAAGCGGCTGGCATCGCCTATACCGTAAACCAGCGCCTGGTGCGCGGTCTGGACTACTACAACCGCACCGTGTTTGAGTGGGTGACCACCAGCCTCGGCGCGCAGGGCACCGTGTGCGCGGGCGGTCGTTATGACGGTCTGGTTGAGCAACTTGGCGGTCGCGCGACCCCTGCTGTTGGCTTCGCGATGGGCCTTGAGCGACTTGTTTTGCTGGTTCAGGCAGTTAATCCGGAATTTAAAGCAGATTCCGTTGTCGATATATACCTGGTGGCCTCAGGCGCGGAAACGCAGTCTGCGGCAATGCAGCTTGCCGAACGCGTGCGCGATGCGCTGCCGGGCGTTAAGCTGATGACCAACCATGGCGGCGGCAACTTCAAAAAACAGTTTGCTCGTGCCGATAAGTGGGGCGCAAGTATCGCACTGGTGCTGGGCGAGTCCGAAGTGGCCAACGGCGAAGTGGTGGTGAAGGACCTGCGCTCTGGTGAGCAGACAACGGTAACGCAGGACGGCGTTGCGGCGCACTTGCGCACTCTACTGGGCTAAGGAGAAGGACTGCGTGGAAATTTACGAGAACGAAAACGATCAGGTCGACGCGATTAAACGCTTCTTTGCTGAAAACGGCAAAGCGCTGGTTGTTGGGGTTATTTTAGGTGTCGGTGCGCTGGTGGGCTGGCGTTACTGGAACAATCATCAGGCGGATTCCGCGCGCGGCGCGTCCCTGTCCTATGAAAATACCGTGAGCGCAATTCGTGCCGATCAGCCGCAAACGCTGACGGCGGCAGAAAAATTTGCGGCTGACAACAAAAACACCTACGGTGCACTGGCTGCGCTGGAAGTGGCTCAGCAGTACGTTGATAAGAACGAACTGGATAAAGCCGCTGCACAGCTGTCTCAGGGCCTTGCTGCGGCCAGTGATGAAAACCTGAAAGCGGTGATCAACCTGCGTCTGGCACGTATTCAGGTTCAGCAGAAGAAAGCTGACGATGCGCTGAAAACGCTCGATACCATCAAAGGCGAAGGCTTTGCTGCCATCGTTGCCGATCTGCGCGGTGAAGCACTGCTGAGCAAAGGTGACAAAGCGGGCGCGCGTAAAGCGTGGCAAGCTGGCGTAGAGAGCAATGCTTCACCTGCGCTGAGCGAAATGATGCAGATGAAAATAAATAATTTGTCCGTCTGAGAGGGACCCGATGCAATTGCGTAAATTACTTCTGCCAGGGCTGCTTTCTGTTACGTTATTGAGTGGTTGTTCACTGTTCAGTGGCGAAGAAGACGTTGTGAAAATGTCCCCACTGCCGACGGTTGAAAACCAGTTTACCCCATCCACCGCGTGGGATGTCTCCGTGGGCAATGGGATTGGTGATTTCTATTCCAACCTTCATCCGGCGTATGCAGACAGCGTTGTCTATGCCGCTGACCGCAAAGGTACCGTGAAAGCGGTGAACGCCGATGACGGAAAAGAAGTCTGGTCCGTTAACCTGGCGGAAAAAGACGGCTGGTTCTCCACGAAGCGCTGCACTGCTGTCTGGCGGTCTGACCGTTGCCGGTGGTCATGTCTACGTGGGCAGCGAAAAAGCGCAGGTTTATGCCCTGAACAGCAGCGACGGCTCCATTGCCTGGCAAACAACCGTGGCGGGTGAATCCCTGTCTCGTCCGGTAGTGAGCGACGGCCTGGTGCTGATTCATACCAGCAACGGCCAGCTGCAGGCGCTGAACGAAGCGGACGGCCCGGTGAAATGGACCGTTAACCTGGATATGCCTGCGCTCTCCCTGCGCGGCGAATCTGCGCCGGCTACCGCCTTTGGTGCTGCCATTGTCGGCGGTGACAACGGTCGCGTGAGCGCCGTGCTGATGCAGCAGGGCCAGATGATCTGGCAGCAGCGTATCTCTCAGGCCACCGGCTCAACGGAAATCGACCGTCTGAGCGACGTGGACACCACGCCGGTTATCGTTGACGGCGTGGTTTACGCGCTGGCCTATAACGGCAACCTGACGGCGCTGGATCTGCGCAGCGGCCAGATCATGTGGAAACGTGAGCTGGGCTCGGTGAATGATTTCATCGTTGAGGGTAACCGCATCTATATGGTCGACCAGAACGACCGCGTGCTGGCCCTGAGCACCGAAGGCGGCGTGACGCTGTGGACGCAAAGCGATCTGCTGCACCGTATGCTGACCGCTCCGGCGCTGTACAACGGTAGCCTGGTGGTCGGCGACAGCGAAGGGTATATGCACTGGATCGATCCGGATAACGGCCGCTTTGTTGCGCAGCAAAAAGTCGACAGCTCCGGTTTCCTGACCGACCCGGTTGTGGCCGACGGCAAACTGCTGATTCAGGCAAAAGACGGCACGCTGTACGCGATCACGCGTTAATTACCCGGCGGTTGTAGTTTCCGAAACGGCTCCTGTTCACTCAGGAGCCGTTTTCCTGTTTTTAAAACGCCGCGCAAATTGCGACGTTATTGCTAATGAATTTCCTGTAATGAGGCTTCAAACATGGTACCTGTGGTCGCGCTTGTCGGGCGCCCTAACGTTGGAAAATCCACTCTTTTTAACCGTTTAACACGCACCCGTGATGCGCTGGTGGCGGATTTCCCGGGGCTGACGCGTGACCGTAAGTACGGTCGTGCAGAGGTGGAAGGACGCGAGTTCATCTGTATTGATACCGGTGGTATTGACGGCACAGAAGACGGCGTGGAAACCCGCATGGCGGAACAGTCGCTGCTGGCGATTGAAGAAGCGGATGTGGTGCTGTTTATGGTGGATGCACGCGCTGGCCTGATGCCGGCGGATTCGGCTATCGCTAAACACCTGCGTTCACGCGAAAAACCGACCTTCCTGGTGGCGAACAAAACCGACGGTCTCGATGCCGATCAGGCCACCGCGGATTTCTGCGCGCTGGGCCTGGGTGAAATCTACCCTATCGCGGCATCGCACGGCCGTGGCGTCACCAGCCTGCTGGAACCCGTTCTGCTGCCGTGGGTGGACGAAGTGAACCCGCCGGAAGAGGTGGACGAAGACGCTGAATACTGGGCGCAGTTCGAAGACGGAGAAAAAGGCGAAGAAGAAGAGCCGGAAGACGACTTCAACCCGCAGGATCTGCCGATCAAGCTGGCTATCGTCGGTCGTCCAAACGTAGGTAAGTCTACACTTACTAACCGTATTCTGGGTGAAGAGCGCGTGGTGGTTTACGACATGCCGGGCACCACCCGCGACAGCATCTACATCCCGATGCAGCGCGATGAGCGTGAGTATGTCCTCATCGACACCGCCGGGGTGCGTAAGCGCGGGAAAATCACCGATGTGGTGGAGAAATTCTCCGTTATCAAAACCCTGCAGGCGATCGAAGATGCCAACGTCGTGCTGCTGGTGATCGACGCACGCGAAGGCATCTCCGATCAGGACCTCTCGCTGCTCGGCTTTATCCTCAATAGTGGGCGCTCACTGGTTATCGTGGTCAACAAGTGGGATGGCCTGAGCCAGGAAGTGCGCGAGCAGGTGAAAGAGACGCTCGACTTCCGTCTGGGCTTTATCGACTTTGCCCGCGTGCACTTCATCTCTGCGCTGCACGGCAGCGGCGTGGGCAACCTGTTCGAATCCGTGCGCGAAGCTTACGACAGCTCCACCCGTCGCGTCAGAGCACCGCGATGCTGACCCGTATTATGAATATGGCTGCGGAAGATCATCAGCCGCCGCTGGTGCGCGGTCGCCGCGTGAAGCTGAAATATGCCCACGCCGGTGGTTATAACCCGCCGATCGTGGTGATCCACGGCAACCAGGTGAAAGACCTGCCGGATTCCTACAAACGCTATCTGATGAACTACTTCCGCAAATCGCTGGACGTGATGGGCACGCCTATCCGTATCCAGTTCAAGGAAGGGGAAAACCCGTTTGCCAACAAGCGCAACACCCTGACGCCAAACCAGATGCGTAAGCGTAAGCGCCTGATTAAGCACATTAAGAAGAGCAAGTAATTACTCGCTTTAAACCCGCAAATCTGAAGCGAACCCCGAAAGTTGGATAGCCAACGAGTAGGGGTTTTACGTTTTAAGCCCAGGCAAATTATAAAGTGTATTTGAAGCGGTAGTGATGCTTCACGGCGGCACCGGCTATTTTTCCCTTCACCGGTTGGGCGCATGGCGCCTCAGATGAAATTACTTCCAGATCGTAACCCGTCACATTTTTCAATTTATATAACAAGGTCTTCCGAAACGAGGAGGATATGTCTGCAATCGTTTAAAAGAAAAAAACTTCCTGTTAGGATTAATCTCATCATTTACAGATGAGATAGGGATATGAAAAAAACGGTTGTAGCAACATTGGTGGCATTAACTCTGTTGACGGGGTGTGGCCCTAAAGAATTGACCCCTGAGCAGAAACAGGAAGTCACAAATCTAAAAAATGAATTATCACGCACGGAAACTGAAATCTCTGCTGCGAATGAGACAGGTAAGCAGTTTGCGGGCGGGCTAATTAAGAATCTGGTTACGGCAAGGCTGGAAGTTTTAGGAACCAATAAGGCTCTTTTGGAACAGCGTATTAATGCGATTGAAGCAGGGGCGAAGATTGAAATAGCCGTCAGTAGCGTAAAACCTGATCCGGAACTTGCCAGTTCGATTAAAGCCGAAATGGACACTCTTAATACCAGAATCGATGAAGCGAAGGCCGATGCTAACCAGTACACTGGCGGATTAATCCAGGCTTTGAAATTGTCGACTGTTGCGACGCAAGAACAAAGTATGGCGATGCTACAGCAGAAATATTTAATCGCTAAATATGGCCTGGCTGAGATCAAAGTTGATTCACAATCAATAAGTAACACAAAAGTCGACAAGGAACCCGCACAGCAAAACAGTCCGGTTCAACAATCACCTAAAATGCCTCCGGCAGAAGGACCATTTGGGTTAGAAGCTGGATTGTCAAAACAAAATATTGAAGATATGACTGGCGTTGAACTTAAGCCTTTAGAAAATAGCGTTAACCTTTACACTACGTCGGAATTGCCTAAACAAAATGCTGATTTCGAGGTGTTCGGGCTTCAGATCTCCCCCAAAGCTGGACTCTGTCAAATACGCGCAGTAGGTAAAAGCATTAATACGGACAGTTATGGAATTGCTTTGAAATCGAAGTTTGAGGAGTTAAGTAACGCCTTAACCTCTATCTATGGTAAAGCCGACAAAAGCGATTATCTTCTGTCTGGTTCTCTCTGGAAAGAACCACAAGATTGGGTGATGGCATTAAATAAAAAAGAACGCTTTTTATCTGCGGAGTGGAAAGGAGAAAAAGGGTCTCCATTAAAAAACAATCTCAGTATGGTATCTCTCGACGTACGGGCGACAGGTACAGATACCGGGTATTTATATCTGCAATATAATTTTACTAATGATAGCACTTGTAAAGAAGAGGTTGAGGGAGCGAAGAAAAGTTCGCTTTAAATTCCGCTTCAAATCCTGCCCCTGCATAAGGGGCTATTCTTGTATGAAAAATAACGTCTAAAAACAAATATAATAGTGAGTGAAGTTTAATTGAGTATATTTTTTAGCATGGGTTATTGCGAAGCTCTTTAGCTTTCATTGCCAAAAATAACTTTCACAATTCCAAATCAGATTCTTTAGGTTTAATTCGCGGAAGTGTTACGAATTGGCTGATGAACTGAATCCGGCAGGTTTTGTCACTTAAGGTGTATGATAAGGGCAGTGAAAAAATAAACGAGGAGAGCGTTATGGATCTCAAATGCCCAATCTGCCACAACCCGCTGGAACTGGTGGGAACGCATGCGCATTGCGACAGTTGCGACAATGATATTGAAGTACAGGCAAACTGCCCGGAGTGCCATCAGCCTCTGGAAGTGTTAAAAGCCTGCGGCGCGGTGGACTTTTTCTGCCAGCACGGCCACGGGTTGATCTCTAAAAAACGCGTCGAATTTACCCCGCTTTAAGGCTTGCAGATGCAGGCTTCGCCATCGCGCCACAGTTCCACCAGCGACGGTGGCGCTTTACTTTCCGGGATCAGCAACAGCACATCGGTCTGCTGCGTGGTCCAGGTTATCTGCAAACGGTAAAAACGCTGATCGCCGCGCCCCGGTGAATCCGGCTGCCCGGGCGGTTGCCCGAGCGGCAGGGTCTGATGCAGGATACTGACCAGGCGCTGGCGCTGTTCCGCGTTAAGCTGAGCAATCACGATTTTTCGCGTGCCGCTCAGCTTCGGGATATAAGCCAGCCCGCCTTCGCGGGCGACTTCGACCACAGCATCATCGGTCAATTCGGGTTCGTTCATTACAACACTCCAACCTCTTTCCAGGCCTTCTCGATAGCGTCCGCAACCTGCTGGCCCGAGCGTTTTTCGCCGTGCTGAATGGTCAGTTTCGCAAAGGCAGCGAAATCGGCATTTTGCGCCAGCGCCTTATCGCAGACGGTATCGTACCAGGCGTAACCGGCTTTTTCCCAGGCATAGCCGCCAATCGCCGTCGCCGCCAGGTAAAACGCGCGGTTGGGAATGCCGGAATTCAGATGCACGCCGCCGTTATCTTCACGCGTTTTCACAAAATCTTTCATGTGCGCAGGCTGCGGATCTTTACCCAGCAGCGGGTCATCATAGGCGGTGCCGGGATGAGACATTGAACGCAGGCCTTTGCCATTAATTCCTTTTGCCAGCAACCCTTCGCCGATGATCCAGTCGGCCTGATCCGCCGTTTGCTGCTTGTGGTACTGCTTCACCAGCGATCCAAAAACATCCGATAACGACTCATTAAGCGCACCAGATTGTTCAAAATAGATCAGCGCGGCTTCCGTTTCGGTGACGCCGTGGCTGAGTTCATGCGCCACCACATCAATGGCGATGGTAAAGCGATTGAAGATTTCACCGTCGCCGTCGCCAAACACCATCTGCTGACCATTCCAGAAGGCGTTCTGATATTGCTGACCATAATGCACGGTACCGCTCAGCACCATTCCCTTATTATCGAGGGAGTTACGCTGTAAAACCTGCCAGAAAAAATCGTGGGTAACACCGAGATAGTCGTAAGCTTCATCCACGGCAACATCACCATTAGACGGCTGGCCTTCGTAGCGTACCTGCTTACCGGGCAGGCTCTCTTTTTGCTGCGCATCATAAATATCGCGTACCAGCTCGCCGGGCGAGGTGACCAGCGGCGCGCTGGGTTTGCCGTGGCTGTGCGCCATCAGCGTTTGCACATGGCTTAATGTTTGTTGTGCGCAACGCTGCTGCATTTCCGATCCGTGGTCGATAATGCGGCGAAGAATATAGGGTGGGATAACGCTGCTAAACGGGCGTGTTTTCATGTCGCTCTCCTTGATGAAAAGAACAACAAAAGTATAGGGGCAGCTTATAGATTAATCGTACAAATTAAGATGATTTACGCTGGCGCGGTTTCTTTACGGGCGTCACGTTGCTGACTTCACTCTCCACCCAGCCGTCATTCAGGCGGGTGGTAAGCTTATCGCCGACTTTCACCTGGCGGGTTTTTTTCAGAACTTCGCCAGCCGGAGAGGTGGTCACGCTGTAACCGCGCGCCAGCGTCGCCAGCGGGCTGACGGCTTCCAGATGCGTAATAGCAGAACCAAAACGTTCGCGCGTGGTGCTTACACGGTCGCGAATGTTCTGGCTAAGGCGATATTCCAGTTGCTGCACGCGGCTTTGCGCGCGATGAATCCGCGGCTGCGGGTTCTGCTGATTCAGACGCTGCATCACGCGCTGCTGGCGCGACAGAAGCGCGCTTTAACTGTGTATCCAGCGCGTTTTGCATGCGCTGCTGCAGGCGCTCCAGCACCGTTTGCTGGCGCGCCAGCCGCAGCTGCGGGTGCTGCTGCTGCAGGCGATGGTGAAGCAGGGTAAAGCGGCGGTTGCGGCCAGCCAGGTAATAATCCATCGCCATCTCCAAGCGCTGCTGCATCGCCTGTACCTGGCGCAGCAGCTCAAGCTGGTTGCGGCTGACCATTTCCGCCGCGGCCGAAGGCGTCGGCGCGCGCAGATCGGCGACAAAATCGGCGATCGTGACGTCGGTTTCATGGCCGACGGCGCTGACCACCGGAATGCGGCTTGCGAAAATCGCCCGCGCCACGCGTTCGTCGTTAAAGCTCCACAGATCTTCCAGCGAGCCGCCGCCGCGGCCGACGATCAGCACGTCGCACTCCTGACGTGCGTTTGCCAGCTCAATGGCGCGCACGATCTGCTCCGGCGCATCTTCGCCCTGCACCGCGGTGGGGTAGATGACGACCGGCAGCGACGGATCGCGGCGCTTCAACACGTGCAGAATATCGTGCAGCGCCGCGCCGGTTTTCGAGGTGATCACCCCCACGCAGTGCGCAGGCGAGGGCAGCGGCTGCTTAAACTGCTGATCGAACAGCCCTTCGGCAGCGAGTTTGGCTTTTAGCTGCTCATACTTCTGCTGCAGCAGGCCTTCGCCGGCAGGCTGCATGCTCTCGACGATAATCTGGTAGTCGCCGCGCGGTTCATACAGGGTGATGTTGGCGCGAACCAGAACCTGCTGGCCGTGCTGCGGGCGGAACGTGACGCGGCGGTTGCTGTTGCGGAACATCGCGCAGCGCACCTGGGCGGTATCGTCTTTTAAGGTGAAGTACCAGTGGCCGGAGGCGGGCTGGGTGAAGTTGGAGATCTCCCCGCTGATCCACACCTGCCCCATTTCCCGTTCCAGCAGTAAACGCACCGTCTGGTTCAGGCGGCTGACGGTATAAATTGAGGGGGATTGGAACGGACGACATGTGAGCCAGATCAAATTCTAAATCAGCAGGTTATTCAGTCGATAGTAACCCGATAAGAGGGGATCGCAAGCTTTTTCTCAAAAAAGTGTGGATGCAATCGGTTACGCTCTGTATAATGCCACGGCAATATTTAACCACCCAGGTCAGAGATATTGCCCATGCTACGTATCGCTAAAGAAGCACTGACGTTTGACGACGTCCTCCTCGTTCCCGCTCACTCCACCGTTCTGCCGAATACTGCCGACCTCAGCACGCAGCTGACCAAAACCATTCGCCTGAACATTCCTATGCTCTCTGCGGCGATGGATACCGTGACTGAAGCGCGCCTGGCGATTGCGCTGGCACAGGAAGGCGGCATTGGCTTTATTCACAAAAACATGTCTATCGAGCGCCAGGCGGAAGAAGTTCGCCGCGTGAAGAAACATGAATCCGGCGTGGTCACCGACCCACAGACCGTTCTGCCGACCACCACCCTGCACGAAGTGAAAGAGCTGACCGAACGTAACGGCTTCGCCGGTTACCCGGTGGTCACCGAAGACAACGAGCTGGTCGGCATCATCACCGGTCGTGACGTGCGTTTCGTGACCGATCTGAACCAGCCGGTCAGCGTGTACATGACGCCGAAAGAGCGTCTGGTCACCGTTCGCGAAGGGGAAGCCCGCGACGTGGTGCTCGCAAAAATGCACGAAAAACGCGTTGAAAAAGCGCTGGTGGTTGACGAAAGCTTCCACCTGCGCGGCATGATCACCGTTAAAGACTTCCAGAAAGCAGAACGTAAACCGAACGCCTGTAAAGATGAGCATGGCCGTCTGCGCGTTGGCGCGGCGGTCGGCGCCGGCGCCGGTAACGAAGAGCGCGTTGACGCGCTGGTTGCTGCAGGCGTTGACGTCCTGCTGATCGACTCCTCTCACGGCCACTCCGAAGGCGTGCTGCAGCGCATTCGCGAAACCCGTGCCAAATACCCGGATCTGCAGATCATCGGCGGTAACGTCGCCACTGGCGCAGGCGCTCGCGCCCTGGCTGAAGCTGGCGTGAGCGCGGTGAAAGTGGGTATCGGCCCTGGCTCCATCTGTACCACCCGCATCGTGACCGGCGTGGGCGTTCCGCAGATCACCGCGGTCTCCGACGCGGTTGAAGCGCTGGAAGGCACCGGCATTCCGGTTATCGCCGACGGCGGTATCCGTTTCTCCGGCGACATCGCCAAAGCCATCGCCGCGGGCGCAGCCTGCCGTGATGGTCGGCTCCATGCTGGCCGGTACCGAAGAATCCCCGGGCGAAATCGAACTCTACCAGGGCCGTTCTTACAAATCTTACCGCGGCATGGGCTCCCTGGGCGCGATGTCCAAAGGCTCTTCCGACCGTTACTTCCAGACCGATAACGCCGCCGACAAACTGGTGCCGGAAGGTATCGAAGGTCGCGTTGCCTATAAAGGCCGCCTGAAAGAGATCATTCACCAGCAGATGGGCGGCCTGCGCTCCTGTATGGGTCTGACCGGCTGTGGTACTATCGACGACCTGCGTACTAAAGCGGAATTTGTACGCATCAGCGGTGCCGGTATCCAGGAAAGCCACGTTCACGACGTGACCATCACCAAGGAATCCCCGAACTACCGCATGGGTTCTTAATGATTTCCGCGCCCGGTGCTTTCACCGGGCGCTGACTTTCATACTCTCTGTTCAGGTTCAGCCTGCAAGACGACGAGTATATTCATTGCCACTTGCCTCGGAAGTAACGTCAATGACGGACAACATTCATAAACATCGTATTCTCATCCTCGACTTCGGTTCTCAGTACACCCAGCTGGTTGCGCGCCGCGTGCGTGAACTGGGCGTTTACTGCGAACTGTGGGCGTGGGATGTCACCGAAGCGCAGATCCGCGAATTCAACCCAAGCGGCATCATCCTGTCCGGCGGCCCGGAAAGCACCACCGAAGAGAACAGCCCGCGCGCGCCGCAGTACGTGTTCGAAGCCGGCGTGCCGGTGCTCGGCGTGTGCTACGGCATGCAGACCATGGCGATGCAGCTGGGCGGCCACGTTGAAGGCTCCAACGAGCGCGAGTTCGGCTACGCGCAGGTTGAAGTGCAGACCGACAGCGCGCTGGTGCGCGGCATCGAAGATTCCCTGACCGCCGACGGCAAACCGCTGCTGGACGTGTGGATGAGCCACGGCGACAAAGTGACCGCCATCCCGTCCGACTTCGTGACCGTTGCCAGCACCGAAAGCTGCCCGTTCGCCATCATGGCGAACGAAGAAAAACGCTTCTACGGCGTGCAGTTCCACCCGGAAGTGACCCACACCCGTCAGGGCCTGCGCATGCTGGAGCGCTTCGTGCGCGACATCTGCCAGTGTGAAGCCCTGTGGACCCCGGCAAAAATCATCGACGACGCGGTTGAGCGCATCCGCGAGCAGGTTGGCGATGACAAAGTGATCCTCGGCCTGTCCGGCGGCGTGGACTCCTCCGTGACCGCGATGCTGCTGCACCGCGCCATCGGCAAAAACCTGACCTGCGTATTCGTCGACAACGGCCTGCTGCGCCTGAACGAAGCCCAGCAGGTGATGGACATGTTCGGCGACCACTTCGGTCTGAACATCGTTCACGTGGCGGCAGAAGAGCGCTTCCTGGCCGCACTGGCAGGCGAGAACGATCCGGAAGCCAAACGCAAGATCATCGGCCGCGTGTTCGTGGAAGTGTTCGACGAAGAAGCACTGAAGCTGGAAGACGTGAAGTGGCTGGCGCAGGGCACCATCTACCCGGACGTGATCGAATCTGCCGCATCCGCAACCGGCAAAGCGCACGTGATCAAATCTCACCACAACGTGGGCGGCCTGCCGAAAGAGATGAAGATGGGCCTGGTTGAGCCGCTGCGAGAGCTGTTCAAAGACGAAGTGCGCAAGATCGGCCTGGAACTGGGCCTGCCGTACGACATGCTGTACCGTCACCCGTTCCCGGGCCCGGGCCTGGGCGTGCGCGTGCTGGGCGAAGTGAAGAAAGAGTACTGCGACCTGCTGCGTCGCGCCGACGCGATCTTCATCGAAGAGCTGCACAAAGCCGACCTGTACAACAAAGTCAGCCAGGCCTTCACCGTGTTCCTGCCGGTGCGCTCCGTCGGCGTGATGGGCGATGGCCGTAAATACGACTGGGTTGTCTCCCTGCGTGCGGTGGAAACCATCGACTTCATGACCGCGCACTGGGCGCACCTGCCGTACGACTTCCTCGGCCGCGTGTCCAACCGCATCATCAACGAAGTGAACGGTATCTCCCGCGTGGTGTATGACATCAGCGGCAAGCCGCCGGCTACGATTGAGTGGGAATGATTTAGTTCCTGCTGGATGTATCGAATATTTCAAAGCCCGCGAAAGCGGGTTTTTTTATAGAGAATAATTTTAGAGAGCTTATTGCTACTTTAATCCGCTATCCATCGTTTGACACGCTTACAGTGTTAATTCCGATCCTCGCTGATAGCGTACGGGCGTAGTTATGTGCCAAAGGCTGACATTGCTAAATTCATGCTTACCTTAAAAAGGGGAAAGCCCTATTGGCAATTCCCCATTTAAGAAAGACAAACTAGCTTTGTTGACAGAAGCGGAGTCGGTTGCCAAACGGATCGTGGACTTCCATGACGTCTCCCCAGTCTTGCTTAACTATTTCCGGGCGACCGTATCCATATTGTTTGCCGTGGAGTTCATTTCTTAACAACGCAATATTTTTTACTGGAATAAATATCGTTGCACCCGGACTGGCGTCACCGTGATGCTCAGAAAGGTGTAACTGTAACCCTTCTCTGGCAATGCCCATATACAGCGGTAAACCGGGCTCGAACCGGTGTTCAAACTCGACGCTGAATGACAGAAATTCAAGATAGAACTCCTGTGCTTTTCGGACATCAAAAATTCGTAGGATGGGTATGGGTTTGCTGAATTGAATTTGAGACTGGGGGATCTGCGGAAGTAACGTTGCTGCCGCAGTGTTCCAGTCTCTGAAGCCTAACTGGTGTGCAACCGTTTCGAGCGCAATGGAATAAGAAATCTTATGTTCACGTAATTCAAGAGAGGCTTTTAACTTTGCAGCCATTTGTTTGGCTTGCTCGATAGAAAACATATTTTCTCCTGTTGTCAGGAAATGGTGGGGCTCGCATTACCACATCCCGACCGTCAAGAGTTTCAAAATTAATGAGGTTGAGAATAAACATGCTTTCACCTTTTCCCTTCAGGAAGCGAGCGGCGGGCAGCACGGGCCATGAATGAGAATACACAGGCTCGTGAAACGCCACAAGTTTTCAGGCTCGAATGAAGGGGGGGGCTACCAATTCAAGTGGTTACGATTAATGGACGCCTGATGGAATAAGTATCGCGTCCGCTTTTCGATCACTGCGGTCCCTCATCTTCGTTAGCCCGTCCGCTCGGTTCCAGGAGCGGATATTGTATGAACGTTAGTGATTTAGCAGACTCATCCCCTTTATCTAATTTCTTGCATATCTCCTTAGCAGCACCTGAAGGGGACGACAAGGGGGGAATGATTGTCCTTAAGGGACATAAATCCAGCCTGGCCGTCACGTCACTGATATGGCATACCTTAAAGATGCCTGCGTCGCTCGTTTCATTCACGTCAGAGTCTTAATCCTGAACCGTGAGAATGACGCTTCCTGTTGTATGACCCGCCTCCAGAACCCGGTGTGCTTCTGCTGCGTCGGTAAGGGTAAATTCAGCGCCAATATGACTTTCAAGTCCTGCCGACAGTGCTGACATAAGGTCGGAGGCCCCTTTCCTGTAAAGCGCAGCATCATCTGTATAGGCGAGTGAACTTGGTCGCATCAGTGCTATAGATCGGGCAAATCCCAGTTCTTCCACCCGCACCGGAGGTATGGGGCCGGCAGGCTGTCCAAGACTGGCAACAGTGCCAAAAGGGCGGACCACGCTGAGCGTTCTGGACAGCATTGTTCCTCCGATACCGTCGATGGCCAGATGCACGCCATATCCTTCCGTGATGTCGCGGACTTTCTCCGGCCATGCAGCTTCTGTATGGAGCAAAACTTCACTCGCGCCAGCAAGGCGGGCCGTTGCCACTTTTTCCGGTGAGCCCGTTGTACCGATAACCCTGGCACCCTTCATCGTTGCCCAGCGGGTCACTATCTGCCCCAGCCCTCCGGCAGCAGAATGAACCAGTATCCAGTCGCCAGCCCTGACTTCCCTTACTTTGTTGAGCAACATATGTGCGGTAAGGCCCCGAAGCATCGCACTACCGGCTGTACGGGTGTCCACACCATCCGGAATCCTGATGAGGCGGCTGGCAGGTATATTGCGGGATTCAGCATAAGCGCCCATCGGATTTCCCGTATAGGCAACGCGGTCTCCAGCAGCAAAGGCGCTGACGTTACTGCCCGTTGCTGTGACTACTCCGGCCCCTTCAAAACCAGGCACCGCCTGGGGATATGGCTGAGGGTAGAGTCCTGAGCGAAAATAGATGTCAACGAAATTCACGCCGATTATTTCGTGTCTGATACGGACTTCATCGGGACCGGGACTGACTGACTCTCTTTCCACCGCTTTAAGAACCTCAGGGCCACCCGGCTGGCTGATAATCATTGCTAACGACATTATTTTTTCCTCACTCATGAAGTGAGAAAACTATAAATGAGTTTATTACAGGAAGAATACAGGTATAAAAGCACCATACATGTGTAAAAATGCACAAGAGGTGAGGTATGGACTGGCAGGATTTACATTTTTTTTTCGCTCTTTCCCGGTGTGGTTCCCTGTCTGCCGCAGCCAGGGAGCTTGGCGTGGATCACGCCACTGTGAGCCGCCGAATTACAGCCCTTGAAAGTTCGCTTGGGCTCAGGCTCACAGAGCGCTTGCCACGCCGTACCACGCTTACCGGACACGGCCGGATTATCGCCTCCGGCGCTGACGAAATGTACCGCATTGCAGACCGTATTCGAATCCAGGCGAGGTCATTGTGTGCCGAACCGGCCGTGCCTATAAATATCAGCGCGTCACCTGCCGTTGCAGCACACCTCATTGCGCCTGCTATAGCAGGCTTCACCCGGAAACATCCGGGTATCACGTTGTCATTATCCGGCGTTTCGCACCATGCTCTTCTGAATAAAAGTGAGGCTGACATTGCGGTTCGCCTTGAAAGGCCTGACGATCCAGACCTGATGACAAGGCGTATAGGTACTATGCGCTTTGGTCTTTATGCTTCTCAGTTCTGGCAAGAAATTCCTCAGGAGGACTGGGTGTTTATTGCTTATGACAGCACGCTTGCACATGTCACGCAGCAGCAATGGCTGGAATCACTGCTGAACGGGCGGCGTGTTATCTTTCGGGCAAGCGATTTGATGGCGCAGCAACAGGCTGCCCGGAAAGGATTGGGCATCGTTACTTTACCCTGCTTTATGGGTGATAATGACAGCGAACTGGTAAGGCTGCAGGAAAATCTGCCTTCGCCCGTGAGGAACATCTGGCTGGTTGCCTACCCTGAACTTAAGCGTGATCACTCTGCTGTCGTGGTGATGGATTTCCTTGCTGAAATCATTGGCCGGTCCTGCCCGCCTGGCAAGAATATCTGAGTTTTTTCTTATTAATTTCTCATGTCATATGACTGACAGTGTTTCCCGTTAATTAATATCGGTGCGATTTGAGTTATATCTCCGTCAGGCATGATTAAAACTTACCTGTTCGCTTTTCACCCTTAGCGGGCACTATCTGATGCAAACGTCCGCAGAGAGCTGTGAGTTCAACTGATGGATGCAACACATTGGTTAAAACGCTCTGCGGGTGATTCATAGTCTAGCGTTTTTCTTGGCCTCTCGTTGAGCTGCCTGGCAACACTGTTTAGTCTTTGCTGGCTGTGAACCGATAAGTCAGTTCCTTTTGGAAAATACTGCCTGAGTAATCTGTTTGTATTTTCATTTGAGCCGCGTTGCCAGGGGGATTGAGGATCGCAGAAGTAAACCTGAATATCTGTGGCTACGGTAAACCGGGTATGGCTGGTCATTTCAGCACCCCGGTCCCATGTTAATGTTTTATAAAGCTCAGCAGGTAATTCCCGGGCTTGTCTGATGAGTGCAGATATAACCGTTATGGTCTTGTTGTCCCTGACTTTGGCCAGCATAACAAAACGGGAATGACGTTCTACGAGGGTGACGATACAGGAGTTTTTAGAGCCCTGGATCAGGTCACCTTCCCAGTGACCTGGTATGGCTCTGTCAGCTGCTTCAGGTGGCCTTTCGCTTATAGAGATCGTATCCGGGATTGACCCTAATTCTTTCCCTTTAAGCAATGATGTTCTGGATCGACGCACGACTCTTCCGCTTCTGAGGCATTGCTGCAGTTCTTTTTTTAACGCCCCCCGGGTTTGTATAAAAAGCGTTTTATATATCGTTTCGTGTGACACATGCATTTCCTGACTATCCGGATAACAGCGTTTCAGCCAACCGGCGATCTGTTCCGGCGACCAGTCCTGATGCATCTTCTCTGCGATGATTTTACACAACGTGGGGCTTTCGATTAGCTTGCAGGGTTTTGGTCTCAGGGCATTTTCCCACGCAGCAGTATCGGCTTTTGCTGCACGATATTGTTTTGCACCGCCGTGCCTCCTGATCTCGCGGCTAATCGTTGAAGGAGCTCTTGATAATTTAACAGCGATGTCCCTGATGCTGCGTTTTGCTACCAATCCTCTGGATATCTCCTCTCTTTCATCAAGCGAAAGCGCTAACCGGTGCCGCTTTCGGACAGGGGGACGGTATCCACCAGTCTGGTGGATAGTAGGCATAATAGAAGAATGATATCTGTCGAACATTCTGGCGATATCATGCAGGGAATCACCTTGCTTATATCTGTCCTGGATAATCGCCTTTTGTTCTGGTGTGTAGTAGATGCGAGTTCTTCGTTTCATGGCAACGTCCCCCTTCGATTAAGGATAGCGTTGCATCGACCTGTTGAACTCACAGCCAAAAGCGGGCATTACTGATAAAGTAATTTCTCATTTTTCGAGGTATTGTTAAATTAGTTATCAACGAGGTTATCGCCAAAAACATCAATGGCTCAAGGAGAAAAAGGTGATATTCGATATTAGAAAAGAAGGTAAAACTATTGGTGTCTCTGAATTAGAATTTGGTGATCCTCCAATGGGAATCGTTCATGGGGATTTAAGACCAACTCAGTTTTACTTTCCAAATGCCGATACAACAGGATGTAAACTATTCATTAGTGAAACTGATGAAGAAATAATCTGCGGTTTTATCGCTATCGAAGATTTGTCACAAGAGCTAGATGCATCAGCTATAGCCGTCACCATCTTAGTTAGTGCCGCAGAAGATTATGAAAAATTTTTTAAACATCATTTAGATATGTACGAAAAACAATTCAAAAGAAAAATGCAGTAACATGTGTTTTCTTCAAATATCCGCCATTCACTTTATTGACGCACGTCAAGATTAGGCAGGCTCTGTCTCCTCGTTTGCAGAACCTGCCGTCTCCTGTGTGCCAAGGGCGGGCATTACTAAGTCCGCACTGCATTAATTTTTGGGCGCAGGTCACAACCACTAACTTCCGCTCTTCGCTCATAGCAGATCTTCAGTGTTATGTGCTTGTCTGCTGGGTGCCAAAAGCGAACGTTATTACTGCTAGTTTATTAACCATGAGGGGGCAGCTATGATTCTTGAAGTCTCTCGGGGTCATATCCAAGTAAAAATTGGAGATAGAACGGTGACCGTTCAAGGTGAGATGTTCTTTCCCGGTAACGATAAAATTGGCTTTGTGTTGTACAAGGGGGACTTGAGGTTTTGGGATGCGCCTAACCAAAATCAGGTTATGACTGTTGATGATGTCGATATGGTTATTGCTGATATTCAGTCCGATTTTTCCAAGGGCGGGCATACGTTACATTATGTTGAGTGACGGCAGCATTTTCGCACGTGTTTCTATCTTTGCATTGTGTCAACAAATCAATAATTAACTGATTTTATTTTACCTTAAGGAAGGTTATCAACAGTAACTACTACTATGATGAGAATTCATTTTCAATGAAAGGCTCTGGCCATTCACTTTCATATGCAATAGCTTCAATTTCCAGACAGTTTTCGTTTCCTACAGAGATCATGAAACATCCTCCATATGGGAGTTTTTGATGATTAAAACTTTGCTCCCAATAACGTTCTTTGCTTTTTTGAAACTCAGTTGTCATAGACACCTTTATGGTTGAAAAAAAGCCAACACCTGTTCTTTTTCTCTCCATTACTTCATCCGTAGAAAGTGCCGCATTTAAAACAGTGATATCGCTTTGCAGAGTAAACAGTAATACAAAACGTTCTTCATCAGTTAGCTTCATCAAAATGGCCTCATAATTGTAGCCTGCTTCCCGTTTATTAACACACGTGAATACCAGTAATGTCCGCCTTGACGGTGTTTACAATTGTCAACTCCCGCTCTTCGCTCACTGCGGACATTGAGGATATGTTTGCGCTGCCGATGCCACTTTTGTTCTTCATTTTCTCACTCAAAGAAACATGATGCTCTTTAGCATCTTTAAAGAGCGCCTCTTTTAATCAGTGCTAGTTTTAGTTCTTGTCATGACAGTTGATCGAAAAAGAGAACAACCATGAAACATCCGGACTGGCATAAAGCAGATATTATTGCGGGCTTAAAGAAGAAAGGAACATCGTTGGCGGCGCTTTCCCGTGAGTCGGGGCTGGCTTCATCCACACTCGCTAATGCCTTAACCCGCCACTGGCCGAAAGGGGAGCGGTTAATTGCTAAGGTTCTGAATACCCAGCCAGAAGTCATCTGGCCTTCGCGTTATCAAGGCCATAAAATTGAGAACTTGTCCGGGAGAGCAGCAGGGCGCATGAGTGGTAGGGACACCACAAATTACTAAGTTCGTATAAGTACGCAATGTCGTTCACTTAAGCGAACGACATTGCGCCTTGCGGCTGAGGATTTATCGCGATCCAGGTGTGTAATCGACCTGTACCAGAACAACGTTTATTTCAGGAACTGCGCTGACGACAATATCTTCAGTTGGATCTTTACCTTTCCAGCATACGCCTTGCACCATGCAACTCTGTTGCTTAACGTAGCCAAGCGAATTCAGATATGTATCTATCTGGCTGGTATCCGTCGTGCCGTGGAATGTCAGGCTGTTTCCCACCGAGCCAGGACCGGATACAGTATGGTAATCAAACTCGTAATTAGCTGTTATACGCGGCATTTTCTTTAAAATGTCAGGCGTGAAGAATCCGTATACCTGGCGATCGTTTTCAGTGTATTTACCACCGTCTTCGAGGCCAAATTTTATTACGGGCCATTTCCATGCAAGCAAAAACGCAATGATGGCGATAGCAATAATGGCAATTAGCCCAATTTTTTTCCCAACACTCATACGATTAAATCCTTTCTATTGCCGCCTTGTATGAAGCCGCCATTTGCGGTTTCTATGCCTATATTTCCAGATGTCAAATGCGGCGCTACCATCTCTTGCATTGAACACTGCTCTGAAACGTAATATTCCAGGCTTCAGTCTCATTCCCACAAAACTGCAACCACCATTAGCTATCGCTTTACTGACTATTTTCAGAACCGTTAAGGTAACCGGGAATATAAAAGCAGGGGAAAAGGCTATGCAAGGAACACGGCTACTGGGCGACGGCTATGAGCCGCAGGTCTGGCTGGAAGGCGAGCGGCTGACTTACTCGCTACCGGTTGATTCCGGGTTTGTCAGTTTCAACTTCACCTTTGATATCCGCCAGCGCGATCTGGATGTTCTGCGTACCGATAATTACCGGCGTGCGGTGCTCGAAATCGTCGCGCACACGGTGCTTCAGCATTCCACGCTGAAGGGAAATCACCGTTTGACCCAAAGCGATTTCGACAATCTTGTGGCTGATGTGCTTCACTCCACCAGCGATGCTCTCCAGGCTTTTATTACGCGGATCGGTCAGCAACATAACATCGCAATTGAGCACTATGTAAAAGAAATCCTGAAACGCCTCGCGATGAACTGATCGGATATTGAAACCTGGTGCATAGCCTCACTAACCCCTCGTATTTAGTGGCTTTTCTTTAGACGCGGCGACGGTTAAGGTCTACGCTGATACAGCCAAAAACCCACCAACCGACAAGGCAAACGCCATGTTTAAACGCCTCCTTTCTGCCATTAGCGGCAAAAAAACGCCGGAAACCGAAACTCATTCTCCTGAACCACCGCAAAACGATGAGCTGATCGTGGCGTACGACGCCTACGGGCGGGAGATGCACATCCCGCGCAGCGAGTGGCGCGAGAAGGTGTTTCTGCCGTCGCTGGAAGAGAAACGCAATGATGCCGCCGAACTCTATCAGGCGATTATCGGCGGGCTGAACGATGGTTTTGCCGCGGATTTGATCCCTGCCGCCGAACGCTTGGTGGAGATTGACTATCTTCCCGAGCGCAGTCACACCATCCAGGGCATCGTGCTGATGAAAAATGGCGAGCTGGCGGCGGCGGAAAATACGCTGCGGGCGGGCATCGCCAAAGTGGGCGAAACCGGCACATTGCTGACCAATTTAGCCAAAGTGTTTGCCGAGCGCGGTGAAGAGCAGCGCGCGGAAGAGACATTGTGGCAGGCGATTCAGGCCGATCCGAATCAGGACAACGGCCTGTTATGGTGGGTGAGCATTCAGCAGGAGCGCGGCGGGGAAAACGCTTATGTTGCCGCGCTGAAAACCGCGTCTGCATTGCCCGGTAGCTGGCGTGCGCAGTTATGGCTGGCTCGCCATTATCTGGAACATCAGGATATTGCTGCTGCCCGCACACTCTATCAGGAAGTCCTGAGTGCCGGTCTGTATGACGGCAGCGCGCTAATGATGATTTCCGGCGATCTCGGCAATAACGGGCAGATCCCGCTGATCGCCGAACTGGTGGCGCCAGTGTATGACGAACATCGCCACGAGCCGATGGCCGGTCTTAATCTACTGCGAGCCTGGCTGGCGCTGGGTAATGTCGAGGAGGGCGAAAAGCTGCTGGCACGGATGTACGCGCTGGGGTATATGCCGCTGAAACAGCACCTTGATGAGTTCGCCAAAGCCTTTCAGGAGATGCAGAAGCACGCGGCTACTTCCACGCCTGCTGATGCTTCCGAACTGAAATTCAGCACGCTGTCGCTCACTCAACCGATTTGGCATTACGGCCTGTGCAACGCCAATTGGTTGTTCGCGCAGAAGCCGGAAGAAGCACCGACTGTCGGTTTCTTTGCCCTGTCGAAACTCTACGACGGCCCTGAACGCAGCGAATCACAGCGCGAGGATGATATTGGCCGTCTGGCGCGGGCGATCCCGCTCTATTTTGCCGAAGCGGCGCACTACTGGAGCGATTACGCCAGCCGTTTTTATGTACAGGTTGTCGAAGGCGGCGGGCCGGTGCTGATTGGCGGTGAAATGGATGGCAATGCGCTGTTCGATATCGTCCCGCCAGCCATGAACTACTTTGTTACGGGGGCTGTGGGTTGCAGCGGGGAAGGGGAACAGCGTGAGTGGCAAATCACGTTGAGCCTGTGGGACTGCGCAACGCGCACGAAAAAAGTCAGTGAAGCGGGCCGCTGCAAACAGGCTGAGCTGGGCGCGCTGGTGCTCGATCTTGAACAGCGCCTGCTTGCTGTCATTGGGCTTACGCGCCAGCAACCGCTGGATGCGTTTTATCTGCGCCCGTCTGCGGAGGCGATGGAGATTTATCTGGGCGAGCTGGCGCAGGCGTTTACGCTTACGCTGGTGGTGAACAAAACCACGCCGCGCGAGGCGATGTGGGGTGAGCGGGCGATGCTCGACTGGCCGCTGCATATGGCGCTCCAGTGGCCGCAGGTTGAGGTGCCGAAACTGATGTATCTCTCCGGGCTGGGAAAAGCCTTTGATTATCACTCGGAGGCGTTGGCCGAATACCAAAGCCGTACGCTGGAGTTGCTGCGCGAAGCCGAACGCAATAATAGCCCGGCTGCGCGTCTGACGCCGCTGGTGTGGAAAATCTTCGGTATGAACGAGGAATTTGCCGCGCACCGGCAAAATCTGCCAGCGGATGCGGGCAGTGCGTATAGCGACTGGCTGGCGCGGGTCGCGGAGAAGTAGTTGTTTGAAGCTGTGTCGGGAAGGCGTTGATAAATCTAAGGGGCAATAAATGGCCAATAAACTACGCGTGTTCATTAGCAGCACGATGAAGGATCTGCGTAACGAGCGACAGCAGGTGGTCGATCGGTTAAATTTTCTAGGTTTTGAGCCGGTGAATGCCGAAGAGTTTAGCCCAAACGGGCAGACCAGTTGGGAAGTGATTGAGCCGAAAATCCGCGATTGTCACCTGTTTGTCCTGCTTCTTGGCGACAGCTACGGCTGGGAGCCGAAGAGCGGTTATGGCGGTGGAGAGGGGAAATCCGTCACGCATCTTGAATATGACGCCGCTCGCGCGCTGAATATTCCCGTGTTGCCCTTTATAAAAAAGCTGGAATATGGAAGCAAAGAGGACAAGCTGCGGGATGCGTTTCGCGAGGCCGTGGCCGCGTGGGATACGGGGCATTTTCGCGCGGAATTTGAGTTAGCGAAGGATCTTGCAGATAAAGTGGCGAAAGCGCTGGTGGATTTTTGTACCCAGACGGCGCTGAAAGAGCTGCTGCGCCTGCGCGATGTGCAGTTAACGCCGCCGCCTGCCGCTGTGCAATCAGCCGAATCACTTCCGGTGCATGATGATGATAAATGGGTGCTTCTCGGTGGCGCAGGGCTGTCGATATCTGCCGGTTATCCGACAGCGAATCTGATTATCAGTAGCCTGGCTGCGCAGCTCTGGCCGGATGTTGCGGCCAGCGACATTTACACCCGCTACTCATTTGACGAAGTGGCGGAGTATTACGAAAGCCAGCGCGGGCGCGAGGCATTGCTGCAGGATGTTAAAGCGTTACTGGATACGCCACAGAAGGTCTGGCCGACCGGAGCCCATTTTGAGGCAGTGAAGAAATTCAAAACCATCCTCACCACCAACTATGATCCACTCTTCGAAATCGCCTGCATGACGAGCAGCATTCCGTATGTGGTGATCACGCCGTCCGATCCGAAGCTACCGGAAAAGGGCAAAGTCTCGATCATTAAGCTCAGCGGAACCCTCTCTGAACTGGAAAGCCTGCGGCTGACGGCGAAGGATCTCCAGGATGTGATGGCCAATGAGGCGTTCTTTACGGTGATCAAACAGAGCCTCGCTGGCCGCAAAGTCGCGGTTGTCGGACATGCTTTACGCGATGCTCATGTGTTAAAGGCGCTGACCGAATCCGGCGTATCCGGGCCGGGCGTCTATGTGAGCCCTAATCCGGGGCCTGCGGCGGATATCATCCTGCAACGCTTTAACCTGCAAGCGAAACCGCAGAAAGCCGATGCGTTTCTTGCTAGCTTCGATCCCGACAGCGTGATGTAAACGCCATCAGGCGCAATGTGTCCTTTTATCGTCAGCAATATCAAACGATTTGCTGGCGATTTTTTTGCAGTTTTTAAAGGGCAAGCGCAAACCCACGCGTCTGAGCGTGTACAAAAAACGGGTTAAATCTTAACGTTGTGCGGTGGGATCGATAGTCTGGCTGATTTGTTGCGACTGGACTTTATCCTGATGATGATACCAGGCGCCAATGGTGGAATAGACGAAACGGCCGAAGAAAAAGACAAAGCTGATGAGAAGTACGATACGGGTCATGCGACTGTCAAATCGATGTCGTTTTCGCATACTGGTTGCCTGACTCACTGTGGTTCCTTTAGGAATACCCGATTAACGGGCGACAAGGCTATTAAGGCACAGTCTCCGGGGAAGGTCAATTAAGCCTGCAGCCCATTAAAACATATATTGGGATTATATAAGAAAAATTAAATATTTACGCTGCGAATATAAAAACAAAAATACAGACAAATCACATGGAAATAAAACCCGCCGATACGTTTATTTTGATTTATATCAACTTTCGCTTACCGTGCAGAACTAAAATTTTACCCTGTTACTGCGAGTGCTTTCCCCTTGTGTCTTGTTAAGCCAGGCTGGATGCCTGGTTGAAATTTCAGCCCGGATCAGGCTACCGTCTTTGAGCGTCTATGTCATTAATTAACAAGTATAATTCCCTAAAGGATAAATGGTGGGCATTACCGTTCGTTCTTCCCGTTATCTTTTATCCATTATTTAGTCTGGCTAATGTATTTACTTCGATTTACGGGCAGAACGTTATTCTCTATTACCTGCCAATGTCGCTCTTGATCGGTCTGATGATGTTTTATGGTTGGGCCGTGCTGCCAGGCATGATCGTTGCGTTAATCTGGCATAACTGGCATTTGGGGCCATTGGGTATGCTCCTGAAAAGCGTGCAAGAGCTTATTCCTGTCCTGTTTAGCTGGGTCGGTTATCGAATATTTGTCACTCGCCGACATCTGGTCACATATGGTACGTCATCGCTGATTTATCAGCGCATTCTCTGGCACGTATTATGCTCTGCAACGCTATATCTGCTTCTTCTGGAACTGGGGGACTGGCTGAATCTCTTCGGCAAGCACTCGAGCGAGTCGTCGAGGATGGTGCTGGATATGTCGCTGTTGATCACCTGGCAGGGGCTGTTAGCGGGGGCGGTAACGGGGGTTACATTAAGTTATTTATTGATCCGCATTATTCGCCACCCACGCTATGCGCTTTCATGGTTTTCCCAGCTGCGCATGGAATTTGATCCTAAAGTGACCTGGCTGGAACTGTGTGTCTGGTTCTCTCTGGTGTTGGGGTTGCAGTACCAACTGTTAATGCCTTCCACCAGTTGCAGCATTATCTTTAACACCAACTATACGCTCTCGCTGCTGCTGCCAGTGATGCTGTGGGGATCGATGCGTTACGGCTTCCGGTTTATGTCGTTTGTCTGGTCGCCGCTGCTGATTCTGACGATCCACTATTTTTATCGCAGTTTGTCCTGTTTTACCTCCAGAGATGTGCAGATCGCTATCATCTCTTCCCGTTACCTGACGTTCACATTCATGATCCTCGTGCTGGCAGGAATCGCGAGTCGGCGGCGAGCGGTGTTTAACCGAACCCGCCGGCTGGCGTCGGTCGATCCGATGACGCATTTACCGAATCTGCGGGCGCTAAGCCGCGAGCTGGCGAATACCCCATGGTCGGTGCTCTGTTTCCTGCGCATACCGGCGCTTGAACTTTTAGGACGCAGCTATGGCGTGATGTTTCGCATCCAGTTTAAACAGCACCTGGCTAACTGGTTAAAGCCGTTATTACAGAAGGGGGAGGCTGTTCACCAGCTTTCGGGCCACGATCTGGTGATTCGCCTGAATACCCACGCCTGGCAGACGCGTATTGATGAACTGGATGCGCACATCAAACAGTTTCGTTTCATCTGGGACGAGATGCAGGTGCAGTTACCCGTTGGTATCAGCTATTGCTATGTCCGTTCGCCTGTTCAGCATCTTTATCTGCTGCTTGGCGAGATGATCACCACGGCCGATATTTCGCTGGTTACCAACCGGCCGGAAAACCTGCAGAACCGGGGCGTGGCAAACCTGCAACGTAGCCTGAAAAGCAAAGCCGAGATGATGAATCGCCTGCAAAAGGCGCTGGAAGCAGATCATTTTCTGCTGATGGCGCAGTTGATTTCCGGCGTGCGCGGCGATAGCTACTATGAAATTCTGCTGCGCCTGGGCGAGGATCCGCAACATTGTATCCGACCGAGTGAGTTTTTACCGGTAGCGCAGGAGTTCGGTCTGTCGTCGCGGATTGATTTGTGGGTGATTGAAAATGTGCTGCGCTTTATGGCGCATAACCGCAAGACGCTGCCAGCACAGCGTTTCTCGATCAACCTTTCTCCGGCCTCTGTCTGCCGTGCGCAGTTCGCGCAGGAGGTAAAAACCCTGCTGCGGGATTACGCTATCGAAGCGTGGCAACTGATTTTTGAAATCAGCGAAAACAGCATGATGCCGAATATACAGCAGGCCGGGCAAACGCTCGCTCAGTTACAACAAATGGGGTGCCGGGTTGCGATTGATGATTTTGGTACCGGCTATGCAAGCTATGCGCGGCTGAAAAGCGTGGATGCCGACATTCTCAAGATCGACGGCAGCTTTATCCGCAATATCGTCAACAACAGCCTGGATTATCAGATCGTGGCGTCTATCTGCCATCTGGCGCGCATGAAGAAGATGCTGGTGGTGGCGGAGTATGTCGAGACCGAAGAGATACGTAGCGCGGTTCACGCGCTAGGCATCGATTATGTGCAGGGCTATCTGATTGGCAGGCCAGCGCCGCTTGAGTCACTGCTGGAAAAAGAGGCGTCCTGCGCGGACGCCTGAACCGTTACGCGGCGACGTCAGGCGCTCTCTTCTTCGATTTTGAGCAGCCAGCCGGTGACCGCTTCCCAGTACTGCTGCTCTTTTTCCAGGTCCAGCAGGACCAGCGCGTTCTGGCTGAACCAGTCGTGCGGGAAGCTCAGCGTCCAGTGATGGTCGTCGGTTTTCAGCTTCAGCGTGGGCGGCGTGGTGGTCGCCTGACGCTGGTTATTGAGCAGCACGCCAAGACGCAGCAGCTGAATCAGCGGCAGGAACTGCTTCTTCTTGAACAGCGTGAAGCGCGGCAGGTCGTCGAGCTTGATGGCTTTGCGGTGATAGCGCACCAGGGTCGCCATCATGGGTTGCTGCTCCTGGTTGAAGCCGGGCAGATCGCTGTTTTGCAGAATGTAGGCCGAATGGCGGTGCATCCCGCTGTGGTTGATGTTCAGCCCCACCTCATGCAGCATCGCGGCCCATTTCAACAGCGCGGCCAGCTGCGGGTGCGCGAGCTTCGGATTCTGCTCCTCCCACTGCTCGTACATCTGCACGGTGGTTTCCAGCACGCGCTTCGCCTGCTCGCGGTCGATGTTGTACTGGTTGGCCAGGCTTTGCGCGGTGCGGCTGCGAATATCCTGATGGCGGAAGCGGCCTTCCATTTCATACAGCACGCCTTCACGCAGCGCGCCGTCGGACAGGCGCAGCTCTTTAATCGCCAGCGCATCAAACACGCCGCAGAGGATGGCCAGCCCCGGCACGAAGACCGCTTTACGCTCGTCGGAAAGCCCCGGCAGGCTCAGGGCGTCGAAGCTTTTATGCTTCAGCACTTCTTCGGTCAGCAGCGTCAGGCGTTCCGGCGTGATAAACCCGTCTTTTTCACCCATCGCCAGCAGCACTTCATGCGCCGCTTTGATGGTGCCGGACGCGCCCAGCGCCACGTTCCAGCCCTGAATACGGTACTGCCAGGCCAGCGTTTCCAGCTTCTGCACGGCCGCCATACGCGCGCGGCGGAAGTTCTCGCGGGTGATGGTGCCGCCCGGGAAATACATCTGCGCGAAGCTGACGCAGCCCATACGGCGGCTTTCCACCAGGCGCGGCTCAAAGTCTTCGCCGATCACCAGCTCCGTAGAACCGCCGCCGATGTCGATCACCAGCTTGCGCCCTTTCTCCGGCTGGGTGTGTTCCACGCCCATGAAAATCAGACGCGCTTCCTCGTTGCCCGGAGATGATCTCAATCGGGTAGGGGATCACCTTTTCGGCCCGCTTGAGAAACTCCGGGGCGTTCAGCGCCTGGCGCAGGGTGTGGGTGCCCACGATGCAGACGCTGGAGGGCGCGAAGCCCTGCAGGCGTTCAGCAAACAGCGACAGGCAGGTTAACCCGCGCTCCATTGCCTCTTCGCTGAGCATGCTGCGTTGCTCCAGGCCATCCGCCAGGTGCACGCGCTGCTTCAGACGACCGATGATCTGCAGCGCGCCATCCACCTCACGGGCGATGACCATATGGAAACTGTTAGAGCCAAGATCGACCGCGGCGAATTCCTGCGGGCGTGGGGTCTTATCATTTATCGGCATAGGTTAATCGGGTTGCTCGAGTGATTTGATATAGTCGTAAATCGCCAGCTGTGCGCGCACTTTGCGGCGGTTGCCGCGCGGCACATAGCGGTTACTGAGTTCTTTGTCGATATAGCGTGCTTTCACGGTATCGCTGAACAGAATCTCGATGATGTCGAGGATCTGCTGCTTCAGGCGCGGATCCAGCAGCGGTGCCGCGACTTCAATTCGGTAGTCAATATTGCGCGTCATCCAGTCTGCCGAAGAGAGATAGACCTGTTTATCACCCGCATTATCGAAAATATAGACCCGATCGTGTTCCAGGTAGCGGTCAACAATGCTGATCACGCGAATATTGTCGCTGATGCCTTCCAGTTCCGGGATCAGCGAGCACATGCCGCGGATCAGCAGGTTAACCGGCACGCCGGAGCTGGACGCGGCATACAGCCTGTCCACCAGCCCTTTGTCCACCAGGTTGTTGAGCTTCAGCGTGATGCCGGACGACAGCCCTTTCTGGGCATTGGCGATCTCTTTATCGATCATATCGTACAGCAGGCGGCGCGAGTTCTGCGGCGAGACCAGCAGATAGTCGAAGCTCACCGGACGGTACGGGTTCTCAATAAAGTTAAAGACCCGGCGCACTTCGTTGGTGATGCGGGCATCGGCGGTCAGCAGCGAGTAGTCGGTATAGATTCGCGCCGTTTTCTCGTTAAAGTTCCCGGTACCGATGTGGGCGTAGCGCACCACCTCGTCGCCCTCTTTACGGGAGATCAGGAACAGCTTGGCGTGAATTTTCAGCCCCGGCGCGGAGAAGATCACGTGCACGCCGGCTTCCGTCAGACGACGCGCCCAGTGAATGTTGGCCTCTTCGTCGAAGCGCGCCTGCAACTCCACCACCACGGTCACTTTTTTGCCGTTGTGCGCCGCGTGGATCATCGCATCGATGATGCGGGAATCTTTCGCCACGCGGTAGATGTTGATTTTGATCGCCAGCACGCTCGGGTCGAACGAGGCCTGACGCAGCAGCTCCAGCACGTGCTCGAAGGTGTGGTACGGATAGTAGAGCAGCACATCGCGTTCGCGGATGGCGTCGAATCCGTTGCGGAATTTATCGAACCAGAGATGGCGCAGGCGCGGCAGCGGCTTGTTCACCAGATTGGCTTTGCCGACGTTCGGGAAACCAATAAAGTCTTTAAAGTTGTGGTAACGGCCACCCGGCACGATGGAGTCATAGCGCGAAATGGTCAGCTTCTCGCGCAGCATCTCCACCATGGCGTCCGGCATATCGCGCTGATAAACAAAGCGCACCGGCTCGGCCGTCAGGCGCTGTTTCAGGCTGGAGGACATCAGCTCCATCAGGCTGGCTTCCATCTCGTGCACCAGGTCATATTCGGCGTCACGGGTCATCTTCATCGAGTAGGCGTTTAACGCATCGTAATCGAAGAAGCCTTTGAAGATGTCGTCCAGACAGTAGCGCAGGATGTTATCGAGCAGGATCATCGGCTTGCGTCTGCGCGGGGTTTCCGGCGGCAGGTTCACAAAGCGCGGCACTTTGTCGGACGGGATCTCCAGCAGCGCGTAACGGATAGATTCACCGCGGATAATTTCCACAGCCAGATAGGTGTAGTCATCTTTCAGGAACTGCACCAGATCGGTTTCGCGGTTGATGAGAATCGGGGTAATGTGCTGGCGCAGGTACTGTTTAAAATAGTGGCGCAGCCAGTTTTGTTGGTTAACGGAAAGCTGACGTTCGTTAATCAGGAAGATTTGATTGCGCGCCATCTCCAGCAGCAGTTCGTTATACAGGCCGTCAAATTCCTGATCGGCTTTCAGCACGCGGGACTGGATTTTGCCCAGCAGGTGCCGCGAGTGGGTAGGCCCTGTTCTTCGCTGATGATGATGCGGCGTTTCAGCTCGGCAAAGCGAACCTTGTAGAACTCATCCAGGTTGTTGGAATAGATGCCCAAAAAACGCATGCGCTCGATCAGCGGGTTACTTTTGTCTGCCGCTTCCTGGAGTACACGTTCGTTAAATGCTAACCAGCTTAGCTCTTTTTCGATATATAACTTTTCCTGACCCATTACAGCTCACACTCCAGTTCAAACACAGGACACAGCAATATCTTTTCACTCTTACGGTGTCCGCGACTGACAGGTGAACGTTGCTGGCGTTCCTTCGTATAACACAACTTATTATGGCGAGCATTTCCACGATATGTCCAACAGTGCCAGAAAAGTATGACAGTTATCTTTTTTCTGACTTAAGGTGATGAAAATACTGCGGGGATAAGAATACATTGGGCGCGTTTGACGCCGGATGGCGGCTTCGGCTTACCCGGCCTGATATCGGCCCAGGAAAACAGCGTAGGCCGGATAAGCATCGCGCCATCCGGCAGCAGAACAATAAAGGGGGACGATTACTCTTCGGCCGCATGACCCTGCGGGGGTAACTTCACGCCATCCAGCCAGGCTGCGCCGTCGCGCATCTTCGAGACGCCCGTCAACAAACCAGCTTACCACCAGCGGGTAAATGGCGTGTTCCTGGGCTTGCACGCGTTCGGTCACCTCTTCTTCGCTGTCGCCGTCAAAGACCGGGACTTTGGCCTGCAGGATCACCGGGCCGCCGTCCAGCTCGTCGGTCACGAAATGCACGGAGGTGCCGTGTTCCTCATCGCCGTTTTCCAGAACCTGACGATGGGTGTGCAGGCCGGGATATTTCGGCAGCAGGGAAGGGTGAATATTCAGCAGACGTCCGGCGTAGTGCGCGACAAAGGCCGGGCTCAGAATGCGCATATAGCCCGCCAGCACCACCACGTCCGGCGCGTAGGCGTCAATCTCATGCACCAGCTCGCGGTCAAAGGCTTCACGCCCGGCGAACTGGCTGGCTTCCAGCGCGTGCGCGGGAATGTTCGCTTCCCGCGCGCGCTCAAGGCCGAACGCGTCGGCCTTGTTGCTGAATACTGCCCGAATGGTGCCGTTGATTTTCTTCTGCTTGCAGGCGTCGATGATGGCCTGCAAATTGCTTCCGTTGCCGGAAATGAGCACCACGATGTTTTTCATTCAATGACCACACGCTCTTCGGAATCGGAGGCTTTAATCGTACCGATTTTCCACGCGTTTTCACCTTTGGCAGTCAGCAGCGCGACGGCTTTATCCGCTTCGCTTGCCGGCAGGGCGATAACCATGCCCACGCCGCAGTTAAAGGTGCGGTACATTTCGTGAGGGCTGACGTTGCCGGCGGTCTGCAGCCAGTTGAAGACCGCCGGCCACTGCCAGGAGGATTCGTCGATCACCGCCTGGGTGTTGTCCGGCAGCACGCGCGGGATGTTTTCCCAGAAGCCGCCGCCGGTCAGGTGAGCGATGGCGTGCACGTCAACGTTCTCGATCAGCTCCAGCACCGTTCTTCACGTAGATGCGGGTCGGCGCCAGCAGGTGGTCGGCCAGCGGTTTGCCTTCCAGCTGGGTGGTCAGCGGGTCGCAGCCGCTCACTTCGAGGATTTTACGCACCAGCGAGTAGCCGTTGGAGTGCGGGCCGCTGGAGGCCAGCGCGATCAGCACGTCGCCATCCGCCACTTTGCTGCCGTCAATAATTTCTGATTTTTCTACCACGCCGACGCAGAAACCGGCGACGTCGTAATCTTCGCCGTGATACATGCCCGGCATTTCCGCGGTTTCACCGCCGACCAGCGCACAGCCGGACTGCAGGCAGCCTTCGGCGATACCATTGATCACGCTGGCCGCGGTATCCACGTCCAGCTTGCCGGTGGCGTAGTAGTCGAGGAAGAACAGCGGCTCTGCGCCCTGAACCACCAGGTCGTTCACGCACATCGCGACCAGATCGATACCGATGGTGTCGTGACGTTTCAGATCCATCGCCAGACGCAGCTTGGTGCCTACGCCGTCAGTTCCGGAGACCAGAACCGGTTCACGATATTTTTGCGGCAGCGCGCACAGTGCGCCGAAGCCACCCAGACCACCCATCACTTCCGGGCGGCGGGTCTTCTTCACCACACCTTTGATTCGGTCAACCAGCGCATTACCTGCATCAATATCAACACCGGCATCTTTGTAGCTGAGAGAGGTTTTGTCGGTCACTGCTTAAATCCCCACGCGATTGCATAGCGGTAGAAATAAAATTCGGCGCAATTCTAACAGCCCAGGCAAACGTTTGCGAGCCTATTTTGCCGGGCGTACCTTATAAGTTCCGATATACTATTTTCCAGCCTGATTGATCGCGATCAAGCGGCTATCTGTAGCGCAACGGAAAAAAGCGGTATAATCCGGCGATTTTTTTGTGGCTGCCACCTTCAGAGGAAAGGAGAAGAGTATGAAGATCGTGGAAGTGAAACACCCACTCGTTAAACACAAGCTTGGGCCTGATGCGTGAGCATGACATCAGCACCAAACGCTTTCGCGAACTGGCCTCTGAAGTGGGCAGCCTGCTGACCTATGAAGCGACCGCTGATCTGGAAACGGAAAAAGTCACCATCGAAGGCTGGAACGGCCCGGTGGAGGTTGAGCAGATCAAAGGTAAGAAAATTACCGTGGTGCCGATCCTGCGTGCCGGTCTGGGCATGATGGAAGGCGTGCTGGAGCACGTGCCGAGCGCGCGCATCAGCGTGGTGGGGATCTACCGTAACGAAGAAACCCTGGAGCCGGTTCCGTACTTCCAGAAGCTGGTGTCCAACATCGACGAGCGTATGGCGCTGGTGGTTGACCCGATGCTGGCCACCGGCGGTTCAATGATTGCCACCATCGATCTGCTGAAAAAAGCGGGCTGTCACAGCATTAAAGTGCTGGTGCTGGTTGCCGCGCCGGAAGGGATCGCGGCGCTGGAGAAAGCGCACCCGGACGTTGAGCTGTATACCGCCTCTATCGACCAGGGCCTGAACGAGCACGGGTACATCATCCCGGGCCTCGGCGATGCCGGCGACAAAATCTTTGGTACGAAATAATCGAATAACGATAAATAAGCCGACTTTGATAGTCGGCTTTTTTTGATTCATAAACTGCCCGCCGCAAAGGACGGGGAGATAAACAACAACTACTCAGAGGAAAAACACTATGACGCGCCGTGCTATCGGGGTGAGTGAAAGACCGCCGCTTTTACAGACTATCCCGCTTAGTTTGCAGCACCTGTTCGCCATGTTTGGCGCAACCGTGCTGGTGCCAATCCTGTTCCACATTAACCCGGCCACCGTGCTGCTGTTCAACGGCATCGGTACGCTGCTGTATCTCTTCATCTGTAAAGGCAAAATCCCGGCGTACCTCGGGTCCAGCTTTGCCTTTATCTCGCCGGTGCTGCTGCTGCTGCCGCTCGGTTATGAAGTGGCGCTGGGCGGTTTCATCATGTGCGGCGTGCTGTTCTGCCTGGTCTCCTTCATCGTGAAGAAAGCCGGTACCGGCTGGCTGGACGTGATGTTCCCGCCTGCGGCGATGGGCGCCATCGTGGCCGTCATCGGTCTGGAACTGGCGGGCGTGGCGGCGAATATGGCCGGTCTGCTGCCTGCTGACGGCCAAAGCGCGGATAGTAAAACCATTATCATTTCGCTGGTGACGCTGGGCGTAACGGTGTTTGGCTCCGTGCTGTTCCGCGGCTTTATGGCGATTATCCCGATCCTGATCGGCGTGCTGGCGGGCTATGCGCTCTCCTTCGTCATGGGCGTGGTGGATACCACCCCGATCGCGCAGGCGCACTGGTTCGCGCTGCCAACCTTCTACACGCCGCGCTTCGAGTGGTTTGCCATCTTCACCATTCTGCCTGCGGCGCTGGTGGTGATTGCCGAGCACGTCGGCCATCTGGTGGTGACGGCGAACATCGTGAAAAACGATCTGATCCGCGATCCGGGCCTGCACCGCTCGATGTTTGCGAACGGTTTCTCGACGATCATCTCCGGCTTCTTTGGCTCCACGCCGAACACCACCTACGGTGAGAACATCGGCGTGATGGCCATCACCCGCGTTTACAGCACCTGGGTTATCGGCGGCGCGGCGGTCATCGCCATTCTGCTCTCCTGCGTCGGCAAGCTGGCGGCGGCGATCCAGATCATCCCGGTTCCGGTGATGGGCGGCGTTTCGCTGCTGCTGTACGGCGTGATTGGCGCCTCCGGTATTCGCGTGCTGATTGAATCCAAAGTGGATTACAGCAAGGCGCAGAACCTGATCCTGACCTCAGTAATCCTGATTATCGGCGTGAGCGGCGCGAAGGTGCACATCGGTGCGGCCGAGCTGAAGGGCATGGCGCTCGCGACCATCGTCGGCGTTGGCCTGAGCCTGATCTTCAAGCTGATCTCGGTGATCCGCCCTGAAGAGGTGGTACTGGACGCGGACGAAAGCGAAAAAGCGTCACATTGATCGAAAAGTCGGGCGAGGGATCGCCCGGTTCTCTCCTTGCAGGTTCCGTGTTAAACTCCATTCCGATTTTACGTAGGATCTCTGGTTGAGGTATTTCTGAACGGACCGGCACAGCTCTCTCTGCCACTCTATCTCCCTGACGACGAAACTTTCGCGAGTTTCTGGCCGGGTGATAACCCCTCTTTACTGGCTGCACTGCAAAACGTGCTGCGCCAGGAACACAGCGGATACATCTATATCTGGTCGCGCGAAGGCGCCGGGCGCAGCCATCTGCTGCATGCCGCCTGCGCGGAGCTCTCCGCGCGCGGCGATGCGGTAGGCTATGTGCCGCTGGATAAACGCACCTGGTTCGTGCCTGAAGTGCTGGAGGGGATGGAACATCTCTCGCTGGTGTGCATCGATAATATCGAATGCGTGGCCGGGGATGAGCCGTGGGAAATGGCGATCTTCAACCTCTACAACCGCATTCTGGAACCGGGCAAAACCCGGCTGCTGATCACCGGCGATCGTCCGCCGCGCCAGCTGAATCTGGGGCTGCCGGATCTGGCGTCTCGGCTGGACTGGGGGCAAATCTACAAGCTTCAGCCGCTGTCGGATGAAGATAAGCTTCAGGCGCTGCAGCTGCGTGCGCAAAGCAGCGCGGCTTTGAGCTGCCGGAAGACGTGGGCCGTTTCCTGCTGAAACGGCTGGATCGCGAAATGCGTACGCTGTTTGACACGCTCGATCAGCTCGATCGCGCCTCCATTACCGCCCAGCGCAAGCTGACCATTCCGTTTGTGAAAGATATTCTCAAGTTATAAATCATGGCCGGATGGCGGTTACGTCTTATCCGGCCTGCACGGTTTGCAGGCCCGGTGGCGCTACGCTTACCGGGCCTGCACGGTTTGCAGGCCCGGTAAGCGTAGCGCCACCGGGCAATCAAATTTAACCGATAATGTCTAAAACCTGCTCCGGCGGACGGCCGATACGCGCTTTGCCGTTCGCCACCACAATCGGGCGCTCAATCAGCTTTGGGTTATCCACCATCGCCTGCACCAGCTCCTGTTCGGATAATGTGTTATCACCAAGGTTCAGGGACTTATACAGATCCTCTTTCGTGCGCATCAGATCCCGCGCGCTGCACATGCCCAGCATCTGCAGCAGCTGTTTGATGGTCGCCGCATCCGGCGGCGTCTCCAGATACAGCACCACCTGCGGCTCGACGCCGTTCGCCTTCAGCAGGCTCAGGGTTTCACGGCTCTTGGAGCAGCGCGGGTTGTGGTAAATTTGCACCGCGTCTGTCATCTCGTGAATTCTCCTTGATTACATCTTCTGATACGGCTTGAAGCGCTGCTGCAACTGGCGCAGCTGATCGATACGCGCATCGTAACGGGCCTGCTGCAGGCTGCCGAGTTTCACCTGCGAGCTGGCGCTGCTCAGCAGCGTGAATGGCCTGATCGAGGTGGCCCACCAGCGCCAGGCTTTCCGCGCGGGCCGCCAGCTCCTGATCGCGATTGCCGAGCGCGGCTTCCGCCTGCGCCAGCAGATCCCAGCCGTTCAGATCGTCTTTATAGGTAAAGGTGTAGCGGTTCAGGATCCGCGCCGCTTCCGCCGGCTGGCCGCCTTCCAGGTAGGCGTTCGCCAGGTTGAGCTGCAGCACCGGGTTGGTTTTCAGCTCGCTGGCGGCGTTCAGGCGGTTAATCGCATCGGCAGGCTTTTGTTCTGCCCCAAATCGATATCGGTCGACAGATCGAGATACCAGGGGTTATTCGGGTCGGCAGCCAGCAACGGTTGCAACGCTTTCGCCGCTTCAGGGAACTTTTTCGCTTCCATTGCCTGCAGGGCGCGGCCATATTGCGCGGCGTGCTGCTCACGCACGTTGCCTTTCGACCAGCCATCCAGCAGGTCATCGGTCAGCTGGTTACGCCCGGAGTTGTACATGCCCAGCGCCCTCACTTTGGCCATGTAGAACGCCTCCGAAGACTGAACCACCACCGGGCGCATCTGGTTGGCGCGGTTACGCGCGTCGGCAAGGCGGCTTTCCGGCAGCGGGTGCGTCAGCAGAATTTCCGGCGGACGGGATGAATAGCGCGCCTGATCGAGCAGTTTTTCGAGGAATGTCGGCATGGCCTGCGGGTCGAAACCGGAACGCTGTAGCACCTGAATGCCGATGCGGTCCGCTTCCTGCTCGTTCTGCTGGGTAAAGCTGATCATGCCCTGGTGCGTGCCCGCCAGCGTACCGGTCAGCGCCGCCATCCCCGCCTGCGGGCTGGCCATCGCCAGCAGGATCGAACCCAGCGCGCCCACCCAGGTGAGCGGGGCGTTGCGTTTCTGGTCTTCCATCGCGCGCGCCAGGTGGCGCTGCGTGACGTGCGAAATTTCGTGCGCCATCACCGAGGCCAGCTGGCTTTCGTTGTCGGTGTAACGGAAAAGCGCCGAGTGCAGCACCACGTTGCCGCCGAAGAAGGCGAAGGCGTTGATTTCGTCGTTATTGACGAGGTAGAAGTGAAACGGGGTTTTGACCGAGTCGGCGTGCGCCACCAGCCGCATGCCCAGTGCGTTAATGTACTGCACCAGCAGAGGATCGTTAATCAGCGGCGCGCTGCCGCGCAGCTGGCGCACATAGTAGTCGCCCATCTGCATCTCCTGCCCAATGGAGAGCGTGCTGCCGGCGGAGGTGCCCATGTCCGGCAAGTTGTCTGCCGAATCGGCCCATGCCGGGATAACCGTACCTGCCGCCACTGTAGCGATAAGGGTTGCGACCAGCGTTCGTTTCAACTGCCTGAACATAACCTCACCTGTTTGTTTGGAAACACCTGTATGACCGGATTTTTCTTGCTTCGTTCCGGTAAACGCCTGGCAAGTTTAGCGGTCTTCGCCGCGAAAAAACATCCCGAACGACCGCATGTTATGTTTCTCGTAAAGCGTACGAAAAGCGAAAGTCTTTTTTGTGACATTTCGATACAATTCCACTTCTTACCCCTCAGCCCACAAGGCTTATGAAGGAACGTTGTATGCTCGAAATGTTGATGCAGTGGTATCGCCGTCGCTTCAGCGACCCGGAGGCGATTGCGCTGCTGGTTATTCTGGTTGCCGGGTTCGGTATTCTCTTCTTCTTTAGCGGCCTGCTTGCGCCGCTGCTGGTGGCGCTGGTTATCGCGTACCTGCTGGAGTGGCCAACCGTTCGTCTGGAAAAAATCGGCTGTTCGCGCCGCTGGGCGGCCTCGATTGTGCTGGTGCTGTTTGTCGGCATCCTGCTGGTGATGGCCTTTGTGGTGATGCCGGTAGCCTGGCAGCAGGGGATTTATCTGATCCGCGACATGCCCGGCATGTTGAACAAACTCTCTGATTTCGCCGCCACGCTGCCGCGCCGTTATCCGGCGCTGATGGATGCGGGCATCATTGATGCGATGGCGGAAAATATGCGCTCGCGCATGCTGACGATGGGCGATTCGGTGGTGAAATACTCCCTCGCCTCGCTGGTCGGGCTGCTGACGCTGGCGGTCTATCTGGTGCTGGTGCCGCTGATGGTCTTTTTCCTGGTCAAAGATAAAGAGCAGATGCTTAACGCCGTGCGCCGCGTTCTGCCGCGCAACCGCGGGCTGGCGGGGCAGGTCTGGAAAGAGATGAACCAGCAGATCACCAACTATATTCGCGGCAAGGTGCTGGAGATGATTGTCGTGGGCATTGCCACCTGGATTGGTTTCATTCTGTTTGGCCTTAACTATTCGCTGCTGCTGGCGGTGCTGGTCGGGTTCTCTGTGTTGATCCCGTACATCGGCGCTTTTGTGGTCACCATTCCGGTGGTTGGCGTGGCGCTGTTCCAGTTTGGCCTCGGCACTGAGTTCTGGAGCTGCTTTGCGGTGTATCTGATTATTCAGGCGCTGGATGGCAATTTGCTGGTGCCGGTGCTGTTCTCCGAAGCGGTGAACCTGCATCCGCTGGTGATTATTCTGTCGGTGATCATTTTCGGCGGGCTCTGGGGATTTTGGGGCGTTTTCTTTGCCATTCCGCTCGCCACGCTGATTCAGGCGGTGATCCACGCCTGGCCGGATTCGCCTGCCGTCGAAGAGTAGCGCCACCGGGCGGCGCACGCGTTGCCGCCCGGTGGTGCACGCGTTGCCGCCCGGCATCGGGCTTAATATCCGGTATGGTCATTACGCAGATAGATAATCCAGTACGTCACGCCGACTAACACTCCGCCGCCAATGATATTGCCAATCGTGACCGGAATCAGGTTATCGGTAATCACCCTGCCGAAGGTTAACGCCGGGAAGTTATCCGGCGAACTGTGCACCGCCGCCCAGAAACTTGCCGGGGCGAAATCGCGGATAATGACCGCCAGCGGCAGCAGAAACATATTGGCAATGCTGTGTTCAAAACCGCTGGCGACAAACATGCCGATCGGCAGCAGCATCGCCATAATTTTGTCCGTCAGCGTATGGCCGGAATAACTGATCCAAACCGCCAGGCAGACCATCAGATTACACAGCGTCCCGAGGCACACCGCCTCAATAAAGGTGTGATGCATTTTATGATCGGCGGTTTGCAGCACGTTCAGACCCCACAGGCCGTTGCTGCTCATCGTCTGCCCGGCAAACCAAATCAGCGCGACAAAAAACAGCGCGCCGACCAGATTGCCAAGATAAACAATGATCCAGTTGCCGATCAGTTGCCGCCAGCTTATCAGGCCGCTGGCTTTCGCCATCACTGTCAGTACGGTTGAGGTAAAGAGATCCGCGCCGCACACCACCACCAGAATAAGCCCCAGCGAGAAACAGACGCCGCCCGCCAGTTTTGCCAGCGCTGTGGCAGGCGCAGGCCCACTGGTGACGGTGATATAAAAGACAAAAGCAATCGAGATAAATACGCCCGCCGTTACCGCGAGAAAGAACGACAACTCTTTCTTCTTGCTGACTTTATACAAACCTGACTGTTCGGCGACTTTTGCCATTTCCGCAGGAAGTCGCAGGTCAAACGCGTTGCCGGTATCCATTTGATTCTCCTGATGCAATGTCAATGAAGGCGTGGCTTCAGGCCACTCGCCGTCATATGCATAGCCCGTACCAGCCGGGGCAGGAGAATCAGCGGGAAAGTGTCAACCCGTTCACAAAAATGATCACAGCACTTCGCGTACCGCAATACCGAGGCGCTGCATGCGTGATAACAACGTGGTGCGCTTCATACCAAGCCGCGCAGCCGCACCGCGAGGGCCAGCGACAATGCCGTTGGTTTCGCGCAGTACCTGAATAATGCGTGCCCGCTCCTCTTCGTCATTTTCCGGCGGTTCGGGGTGCATCATCTCCGCCACTTTCGGCAGCGGGAAGGGGAAAGGATCGTGAACCACCGGCTGCACCATACTGACCGGCTGCGCATTGAGGTGCAGATTCAGTGTGTTATCGCGTGAAAGCAATACCGCACGTTCAATCACGTTCTCCAGTTCACGCACGTTGCCGGGCCATTCGTAGCGCATTAACTGGCGGAGAGTATCAGCCGGGATGGTATCAATGGTGCGGTTCAGGCGACGCGCCAGTTTTTGCGTGAAATAGCGCGCCAGCAGCGGAATATCATCCGGGCGCTCGCGCAGCGGCGGCAGCACCAGCGGGAAGACATTCAGGCGATAAAAGAGATCGTTGCGAAACTCGCGGTCGATCACCATCTGGCGTAGATCGCGGTTGGTGGCGGCAATCACCCGCACATTCACCGGGATGGTCCGGTTGCCGCCGATGCGTTCGATCTCGCGCTCCTGCAATACGCGCAGCAGCTTGGGTTGCAGTTCAAGCGGCATATCGCCGATCTCATCGAGGAACAGCGTGCCCTCATCGGCCATTTCAAAGCGTCCGCGGTGCGTGTTAATCGCGCCGGTAAAGGCACCTTTATCGTGACCAAACAGTTCGCTTTCCAGCAGGCTGGAGGGGATCGCGGCACAGTTGATTTTCACCAGCGGTTTATCTTTACGCGGGCTCATCTGATGCAGCGCGCGGGCGATGATCTCTTTCCCGGTGCCGGTTTCGCCGAGGATCAGCACCGTGCTGTCGCTCAGGGCGACAATATTGACCTGCTGGAGCACGTCGCGCATAGCCTCGCTCTGGTAAATAATGTCGCCGAAACTCTGGCTGGAGGCGATCTGCTCGTTGAGCTGGCGGTTTTCGCTGTTCAGATTCTCTTTCAGATGGATAACTTTGCGGTACGCGTCGGCATTATCGACGGCGATACCAATTCTGTCGGCGATCTGCTGTAGCAATCGACAATTTTGTTCAGTGAAAACGGATGCCTCATGGTGCGCCAGTAGCAGCACGCCCGTGGACTGGTGGCTGTAGGCCAGCGGCAAAATAAACACCGTGTTCAGCCCCTGCAGCGCCAGCTGACTGAGCACCGCATCGCTGTGCCACAGCGCCGCATCCTGATCCTGCTGGAGCAGCGCGCCGCGATGTTCGTTCAGCGCGGCCAGCAACACTGGGCTTTCACTGCGTAGCGGGAATCGCTCTGTCTGTGGCGGGCAACTGGGAAAATGGGTGACGTGGCAGTTAAGCTGGTGTGAATGCAGCGTATCGCGCAGCACCATGCGAATATTATCGATGCCGAAAAAGCGGTGGATCTCCTGCGAAACATCCGCCACCAGATCGTCAAGATCGAGATGCGACAGCACCGAGTTAGTGATGTCCACCAGCACCCGGTGGTGATCGCGCTCTTCGCGCAACGCCGTGACTGACTGGCGGAGTTTTTCGCTCGCCAGCCTCTCCTCCAGCGCCTGCGTCGCCAGCCGCGTCAACCAGGCAAACAGTGCATTCTCTTGCGGGCTGAAAGTGCCGCCGTCGGTGCGCACAAAGCGCAGTTCTGCCACATCGCTGCCTTCCAGCAGCACCACGTGCAGCGAGCTGTCGCTGATTGTGTCGCCGTATTCGGCCGTGCAAAACGCCGCGCTGCCATCATCAAAACAGCGCCAGAAAGGGGCGTTATTGAGACGTAATTCAATAAACTGCACGGGGCTGAAGGGGGGCGGCAGGGGGATAAACGCCTGAAGAAGTGAAGCCTTATCATTCTGTTCCAGCAACTGCTGTAAGATCATGGATACGTCGCCCTTCCAGATTTAGCGAGCGTCATTTAAGCCGCAGGTGCGTTGCCTTTCCTTGCCCGGCTGATGCCAGATTCGCTGCGTTTTCCCTGACTGCAACCTGAATGACCTGCTAAAAAGCATGCAAATAAACGCAGTTTTCTCACCAGTTAACCGGTTTTCACTGTTGTTATGTCCTCGGACGTAAAAACCAGCACAAGGGTACAATACCCCTCTAATTTGTAATGTTACAGGCTTCACGTATAAACAAGGTGAATGAAATTAATCCACCCGGCGTACCATCAGATAGAGCGCCGGTTCGTGGGCCATATCCTGTAAGTGTTGTAATAGCTGGCGGCTCCAGCCACGCCACGGTTCCTCCGCCGTTTTGGCCAGCCGGGCGAAATCGGGTGCCAGCAGATTGACATGGCTGGCGTCGATGACGATTTCGCCGAAGGTGAGCAGCCCCTGCATTTTGCGCCGCGCGTCGGTGTCCTCCATCAGCGTCAGCCACTGTTGGTAGGCATCCAGCGGGCAGGCCAGCGCGACGTTGAGGCAATCGATCACCCCAACGTGATGACCAATAGCCAGCGAGTAGTACATCACCTGACGGCTTTTCTCCTCCAGTTCAACGCTGTCATCGACAAACTTTTGCCGCAGCGCCCAGAACATCACCTGCGCGGTTTGCTCAGACATGGTGGCGCTCCAGCTCACTCATTAATTGCTGCACGATCGCCGTCAGACGGGGATCCGCCGCCTGTTGCAGCCAGGCATTCACCCGTGATGCGCGCTGGCCGATCTCGCCTTCGCTCAGCAACGCAAAAAGATGATCGACGATTTCGCGCCCCTGGCGATAACCCGCCAGTTGCCGCGCCTGGCGCTCAAGGGTCACGCGCAGCGCCAGCGGCAGAGCAGGCCAGTTGACGCTGGCCGTTTCGTTTGGTGTCTGGATATGGTCAACCGCGTGCAGTTTCTGCTCCAGCAGGCCCAGTGCTACCGCGAAACCATGAATGGTGGCCGCCGGCGTCGGCGGGCAGCCGGGGATCCAGACATCAATCGGCACGATGGTGTCGCTGCCGCCCCACACGCAGTAAAGATCGTGGAAAATTCCGCCGCCGACGCCGCATGCGCCGTAGGAGATAGCAATTTTATGATCGGGCGCGGCATCCCAGGCGCGTAAAGCGGGCATGCGCATCGCGCGGGTCACCGCGCCGGTAAACAGCAAAATGTCGGCGTGACGCGGCGAAGCCACTACTTTGATGCCAAAGCGCTCGGCGTCGAACAGCGGCGTAATGGCGGCGAAAATCTCAATTTCACAGCCGTTGCAGCCACCGCAATCCACGCGGTAAACATAGGCGGAACGCTGGATATCGCGCAGCAAAAGCTGTTTGATTTTTTGCGCTGACTCATCAAGCTGCACCGGCTGGCTGACATGCTGCGACAGTATCTTCAGGTCGGAACTCATGCTTGCTCCTCAAGATAGTAATGAATGTTGGTGCTGTTGTGGTGTTCCAGCGCGGCACGACGCCGACAGGCCGGGCAGATGCACGCCTGCGCGCGCAGGGAATCGGCCAGTTCCGGGTTGTTCTGGCTGAGTGTCAGCAGTTCAACCGCCAGTGTGACCGATTTTTCCGGCGCGAAAGGCACGCCGCATTCGGTGCAGTGCTGCAAACGAAATGTCGCGCGCACATACAGATCGGCTTTGCGGGTGACCGCCAGTTCAAACTCTTCTGACAAATGGATAGCCCGCGTCGGGCACACCTCTTCGCAACGGCCGCAGTAAATGCAGCGGCCAATAAACAACTGCCAGACGCGGCGGTTTTCCTCTGGCGTGGTTTCCATGGTCAGCGCATTCGCCGGGCAGGCGGTAGTGCAGGCGCCGCAGGCAATGCATTGCAACGGATCCAGTTCGGGTTTACCGCGAAAACCGGGGCACACCTCCAGCGGCGCAAACGGGTATTTCACCGTGGGTTCGCCCGCCCTGAGAATGGTCTTCAACAATTTCAGCATCGTTTCTTTCCTTACTTCAGCGGCGAGTGGCGACGTTCAATGCCGTAACGTTCGATCTCTTTATAGGGCACGGTCGTCGATTTACGTTTACGCACGTCAACCAGCGTGACGCGGTCCGTGCACGAGTAGCAGGGATCGAGGCTGCCGATAATTAGCGGCGCGTCGGAGACGGTGTTGCCGCGCAGCATATAGCGCAGCACAGGCCAGTTGGCGTAGGTGGCCGCACGGCAGCGCCAGCGGTAGAGCTTCTGATTGTCGCCGAGCATGCTCCAGTGCACATCTTCCCCGCGCGGCGCTTCAACATAACCGAGGGCGAATTTATGCGGCTGGTAGCTGAAGCCTTCGGTCAGCAGCGGCGTGTCCGGCAGGTTATCGAGGCCAAACTCAATCATCGCCAGCGAATCAAACACCTCTTTTACCCGCACCATGAGGCGCGAGAAGACATCGCCATCCGGCCAGGTGAACAGGGTTTTCGGCAGGTTGCCGTAGTCGGCATAAGGGTGATCGAAGCGCAGATCGCGGGCGAAACCACTGCCGCGAATCAGCGGCCCCACCGGGCTGAAATCCCGCGCGACCTGGCGGTCAAGAATGCCGACGCCCTGGGTGCGCTGTGCCATGTTCGGCGTCGAGAGCAGCATATCCACCAGTTGCGTCACTTCGGCACGCATCTCTTTCACCAGTTGGATGGTCTTCACGCGTTGCTCTTTCAGAATGTCGCGGCGAATACCGCCAATCAGGTTCAGACCGTAGGTTTTGCGCGAGCCGGTCAGCAGCTCCGCCATCGTCATCGACTTCTCGCGGATGCGGAAAAACTGCATAAACCCGGTGTCGAAACCGACAAAGTGGCTGGAAAGGCCAATGTTAAGCAGGTGGCTGTGCAGCCGCTCTACTTCCAGCAGCACCGAACGGATAGTGTGCGCACGCTGCGGCACTACAATGCCCAGCGCGTTTTCCACCGAGGTGGTGTAGGCGACGCTATGGGCAAAACCGCAAATGCCGCAAACCCGATCCGAGAGGAAGGTGACTTCGTTATAGCCCATGCGGGTTTCCGCCAGTTTCTCCATGCCGCGATGCACATAGAACAGACGGTAATCGGCATCGACAATCCGCTCTCCATCGACAAACAGACGGAAGTGGCCAGGTTCGTCAGAGGTGATATGCAGCGGGCCAATCGGCACGATGCGCGCAGAATTGCCGCCATCATTGATAAAGGTGTAATTCTCCGTGTCGCTGGTCGGTTCCGGACGCAGGCGATAATCCATGGTGTCTTTGCGCAGCGGATGCAGATCGTCCGGCCAGTCGTCCGGTAAGACCAGCCGACGTTGATCCGGCAGGCCAACCGGGATCAGCCCGTACATATCGCGGATCTCACGTTCGCCCCACACGGCAGCGGGTACGCGCGGCGTCACCGACGGGAATTCCCGCGTATTGGCATCAACCAACGCTTTCACCACGATCCAGCACTTTTCCGCCCCTTCCATCGACAGTGCGTAATAGACTGCATAATGGCCGTTAAGGCTGCGTTCGTCGTTGCCAAACAGTACCGGCAGCCAGCCGTCATGCTGGTAATAGAGATAGTGAACAATCTCCGGTAACAGGTTGATCTTCACCGTAATGGTGACTTGTTCGAAGGTCTGGCGTTCTTCTTCCAGCACCGCGCCGGGAAACTGCATTTTCAACGCCGCAAGGCAGGCATTGCCGCGCGGCTGCTGGTGGTTCACGCTTGCTAAATAACTCACTTTCACTCTCCCTGGACGTGCGATGGTGTTGCCGACGTGGCGGTAGTATCAAACGTGACCCACAGCCAGCTCAGCCGGGTGGGGCGCTCATCGTCGCCGGACAGTACGATGCTTGAGGCTCCGGCCAGCAAACGGCTGACCGGCTGCGGAATATGGGTACCCATCACCAGCATCATCACCAGTAACAGCACCATCGGAACGGTGGTCAGCCAGCCCAGTTCACCGCTGGCAACCTGCTGCGGCGGCGTGGCGAACAGCACTTTGGCGACCATGCGCACCAGCCCGCCAAGTACCAGCGTCAGCAGCAACAGCAGCACCAGCGTTACCACCAGGTGCTCAGCCGCCAGCCCGGCGGTGACGGTCATAAATTCACTGAGGAAGATGTTGAATGGCGGCATACCGCCGAGCGCCAGTGCACCGCCGCCGAGCAGCACGGCGGTCAGCGGCATCACTTTCAACATGCCGCACACCACATCCAGATTGCGGGTGCCGTATTTCAGCAGCACATTGCCGGAGCCGCAGAACAGCAGCGTTTTGGCGAGGCTGTGATTGAGGGTATGCAGCAGCGCGGCGAAGATGCCGAGTGGTCCGCCGATACCGAGCGCCACCGCCACCAGCCCCATATTTTCTACGCTGGAGTAGGCCAGCAGGCGTTTCATATCTTGCTGTACCAGGATGAAGAAGGCGGCAACGCCAACCGACAGCATGCCGAACACCAGCAGTAGCGTATTGGGGAAGCTGTCGCCAATGGCGTGACAAATAATGATGTAGTAACGAATCAGCACCAGCAGCGCGCAGTTGAGCAGCACCGCCGAGAGCAGGGCGCTCACCGGGCTGGGGGCTTCACTGTGCGCATCCGGCAGCCAGGCGTGCATCGGGAAAAGGCCGGTTTTGGTCCCAAAACCGATCAGCACAAAGACAAAAGCCAGCACCATTAATGTCGGGTCGAGTTTGCTGCTCTCTTTCAGCACTTCCGTCCAGAAAATGGCGTGATCCGGCTCGGCCATAAAGCTGGCGGCATTGGCATACACCAGCACGGTGCCGAACAGGCCAAATGCCACGCCAACGGTACAGATGATGATGTATTTCCACGCTGCTTCCAGCGAGGAGCGTTGACCGTAAATACCCACCAGAAACGCCGAGCTGAGGGTGGTGGCCTCAATTGCTGCCCACATCACAATCAGGTTGTTGCTGGTCACAACCAGTAACATGGTGAACAGGAACAGATGAAAGAAACCGTAGTAGTAACAGAGCGTGGATACGCTGATTTCGCCGTGATCGACTTCATGACGCATATAGCCAATCGAATACAGCCCGGTGAGAAAACCGATAATCCCCAGCAGCGACAAAAATAGACCGCTCAAACTATCAATGTGCAGCCAGCGGTGCGCGCCGAAAATTTCCCCTTCCTGCACGGCTTCTGCCACCGTCCACAATGCGACAATCAGTAACAGCGTAATGCCCAGTGAGTGCACCACCGTGACCAGCGTCCGCGCCACATTCCCGCTCAACCGGCAGGCAAAACAGAGCGCAGAGACAACCAGCGGCGTCAATAGCAACAGCGTGAACATCAATGCATGACTCATGGTATTACCCCTTCAGCGCCGTAAGGTTGTTAACATCCAGCGTGCCGTGGGTGCGCCAGATTTTCCTTGCCAGCAGCGCCATCACAATCACGGCGAAAATGGCATCCGTCGCTATACCGATCTCAACCAGTTCCGGCGCGCGCCAGGCGAGCAGCGCCAGCACCAGATGCGAGCCGTTTTCCATCAGGCAGTAACCGAATACCTGGCGCAAAATATTGCGCTGGCTGATGATGCACAGCAGACCCAGCAGGAAGTGACCGAGGGCGACAGAGAGCGCTGGTTTAAGCTGGGCGACCATCGGCAGTTGCACCGGATGGACGACAAACCAGCACAGCAGCACAATGGCTGCGGCCATCAGCACCAGCGTTGCCGGGCCAAACAGCCGTTCCCCTGCGCCATCCGGCGCCATCTTGCGAAACGCATAGCCCATAATCAGCGGCACCAGCAGCACCTTGGTGAAGAAGGCGCTGAACGACCACATCAGCAGTTGTTCCGCATCCAGCAACTGCGACAGCGTGAAAAAGATGGAGACCAGCACCAGTGATTGCAGGGCATACAACCAGCAGGAGACGGAGTAGCGTCTGGCGCAGGTGACCAGCAGCGAGGTGAACATCATCAGCCCCGCCAGATTGTTAACAAGCAAAGTTCCCGTCATCATCGACTCCCTTATCCAAGCCACGCCGCAGCAATCACGCTTGAGCACAGCGACATCACAATCAGAATGACCAGCACCAGTTTCATTGCCCACGGCAACGGTGCGGCCTGCGCCACCTCTTCACTCGCTTCGCCCGGTACGACGCGGCCAAACCAGTAGATAAACCAGCCGAAGCTGGCGACCGATTCCACCAGCGCCAGTACCATCACCGGCAGCAGGATCGGGTAGCTATTCGACAGCGCGAACCCGGCGGCAAAGAGGGGAAATTTGCTGAAGAAGCCGTTAAACGGCGGAACACCAGTGATGGCGAGTGCGGCAACGCAAAAGCCGATACCCGCCAGCGGCAGCGTGCGCATCACCCCACGCAAGCGCGGCAACAGGCGAGTGCCGCAACTGTAGCTCAGCGAACCGGCGACGAGGAAGAACAGGCTCTTGGCGAAAGCGTGGTTGAAGATGTAAACAATCCCCGCTTTGAAGGCCAGCGGCGAACCGAAGGTGGAGAGCGACAGCGCGAGGAAGATCCACGCCAGTTGCGAAATGGTCGACCATGCCAGCAGCCGCTTCATATCTTTTTGCGGCAGGTACATCAAAAAGCCGTAGACCATCGTTATCGTTGCCATCGCCACACCGACCCAGCCGATGACATGGGGTATCTGGCCGCCTTCGGCGATGGCGCGGGCGAAAATATAGACGCCGACTTTCACCATTGACGCGGCGTGTAAGTAAGCGCTCACCGGGGTTGGTGCTTCCATCGCATCCGGCAGCCAGGCTTGTAACGGCAACTGGGCTGATTTCCCCCAGGCGGCAAACAGAATGCCGCCATACACCAGCAAGGTTGGCGCGCCCTGCAACTGGCTGATGGCGCTCAGGGCAAAGGTGCCGGTGTTGAGGAACAGCGTGGCGGCGGCCAGATATAATCCCAGCGAACCAACATGGGTAATCAGCAGCGCTTTCATGGCCGCGCGCTGTGATTTTTCGCTCTGGTAATAGCTGATCAGCGCCCAGGAACAGCCGCCGGTAATTTCGAAAAACAGCAGTTGACCCAGCAGCGTTGAAGAGAGCACCAGCCCGGACATCGCGCCGATAAAAATCAGCAAAAACGCGTAGTAGCGATTGCTGCCATCGTGCGGATGTTCGCGGTTGCCGCGCGTCAGATAGCCGGTCGAATAGAGCGCCACCAGCAGGCCGAGGAACACCACCACAAACAGGATCAGCGTGCTGATGCGATCGACCGTGAGGCCAAACAGCGCTATCTGGCCTGCCGCCAGCAGCGGAATATCCACCGCTTCGCGTCCGGCACTGTAGAAACTGAGCGCCAGCGACAGCGTCGCCGCCGTCGCCAGCAGGGCAAACAGCGTGGCAAGCTGCGGGGCGGTTCGCCGGGGAGACAGTGAGACGATCAGCGCGCCGATAAAGGGCAGCAGCAGCGTCGTCAAAGCAAGAGTTTCCATCGTTTTCCTGTGCTCCTTACAGACCGGTTAACCAGAGAACATACGACAGCGCAGCCAGACTGAAGCCGAGCCAGGTAAGGTGATGCGTCAGCAAAAAGCGTCCGCGCGCCAGCGAGTTCTCCACCAGCGACGCCAGAACGAACACCACCAGCAATTTGATAAGCGTGATAATCAGCGACAGCGCCATCGCGCCGATGCTCAGGCTGGCGGCATTGCCGAAGGGGAAAAACAGCGCCAGAAACAGCGCGGCCATTACTACCTGCTTCAGCCCGATGCCCCATTTCACCAGCGCCAGACCCGCGCCGGAGTATTCGGTCAGCGGCCCTTCCTGCAACTCCTGTTCGGCTTCTGCGACGTCGAAGGGGATTTTGCCCATCTCAATAAAGCAGGCGAACCCGCAGGCGAGTAGCGCCAGCAGAGTGGCGACCGGTGAGATCCAGCCTGACGCCAGCGTGTTGCTGATGGCGCTGATATTGGTGGAACCGGCCAGCAGCGCCAGCACCAACAGCGAAAGGATCAACATCGGCTCCACCAGAATGCCCAGCGTCAGTTCGCGGCTGGCACCGAGGCCGGAGAAGGGGCTGCCGGTATCAAGGCCGGAAAGGGCAAAGAAAAAGCGGAACAGCGCAAAGAGATAAATCAGGGTGATCAGATCGCCTGCGCCAGCGAAGGGCGAGGTGCGGATAAACAGCGGTAATGTCATCGCTACCAGCAACATGCTGCTGAGCAGCACCCACGGCATCACGCGGAACATCAGCCCGGAAGAGGCGGGCGCCACTGCCTGGCGTTTCAAAAGTTTTTGCAGGTCGCGGTAATCCTGCCAGATCCCAGGCCCTCGCCTTGAGTGCATGCGGGCGCGGATCTGGCGCGAAATACCGGTAAATAGCGGCGTCAGCGCCAGCAACAAGGCAGCCTGGCACAGCGCAAACAACCCCAGTGACCACGCAGAAGTCTGTTCTAACATCGTCATTCCCTCCTCACAGCGCAATCGTCAGCAGCAGGATCACCAGCGCGGCAATCACATACAGGCAATAGAGACGGAAATCCCCGCTTTGCAGGTACTGCACCAGACGGGCAATACGCTGAGTCGTGCTGACCAGCGGACGGATAATTTTGTCGTCCCAGAAGGGTTCGGTACGGCTGGCTATCTGCGTAATGCCTCCCAGGCTTTGTTGCAGAGGTGTGGTGGGATCGAGCTGTTTACGCAGGCGATACAGCGGGCCGAACATCACCCGTAGCGGCTGGGTAAAGCTGCCCGCTGAAGGTGCCATGCCTTTCTCCCATGCGTAACCGCAGGCCCAGGCATCGCCGCTGCGTCGCCAGTTGCCGCGCGTCTGGCGGTTGATGTACCAGAACACGCCGGGCAGCAGCGGCAGAGCAATCAGCAGCAGGAACAGGGTGGAGGGCGTCAGCATGGCCTGTTGCGCGTCGCCGGGAACCAGCGTTGCGCCCTGAGTGACGGCAAGAGACGTGCTGGCGGTAAGTGAAAGCGCAACCTGCAACAGGTGCGGCGCGACGACGCTGGCACCGACGCCGCACACAATACAGAGCAGCGCCAGTGCCAGCATGGCGGCAATCATTGGCCATGGCACTTCCCGTGCCTGATCGGCTTTTTCACTGCGCGGGTTACCGCAGAAACTAATACCGTAGACTTTGACGAAGCACATCGCGGCCAGCGCCCCGGTGATCGCCAGCATCACTATCGCGACGGGACCGGCGAGGCGTGGAATGATGGCGTCGATGCGCGTCAGGGAGAAGAGCGACTGGTAGGTGTACCACTCGCTGATAAAACCGTTGAGCGGCGGCATTGCGGAAATGGCGAGACAGCCCACAAGAAATGCACCCGCTGTCCATGGCATCCGCTTCGCCAGCGCGCCCATTTTTTCCATATCGCGGCTGTGCAGACGGTAGATAATCGCCCCGGCGCCGAGAAACAGCAGCCCTTTAAACAACGCATGATTGAGCAGGTGGAACAGCGCGCCCAGCAGGCCGACAGCGGCAATCACCGGCTGGTGCAGCGCAATCCCCGCCATGCCGACGCCGACGCCCATCAAAATGATGCCGATGTTTTCCACCGTGTGCCACGCCAGCAGGCGTTTGATGTCGTGCTCGGCCAGCGCATACAGTACGCCGAGCACTGAAGAAACTGCGCCAAAAGCCAGCACCACCACGCCCCACCACAGCGGAATGCCGCTATGACCAAGCAGGTCGATGCCGACTTTGATGATGCCGAAGATCCCGATTTTCACCATCACGCCGGACATCAACGCCGAGGCGTGGGACGGGGCTGCCGGGTGGGCGCGCGGCAACCAACTGTGCAGCGGCAACATCCCGGCTTTGGCGCCAAAGCCGAAGAAGGCGAGCAGGAACACCGCCGAAGCGGTGCCCGGTGACAGCGACAGGGTGCGGAAGCTGGCGAAATCCAGGCTGCCGCTTTGCCGCCACATCAGGAAGAAGGCGATCATGATCAGCACAGAACCGGCGTGGGCAATAAAGAAGTAGAGCATCCCGGCGCGGATCGATTCGTCATCCTGGTCGGTGATAACCAAAAACCACGAGGCCAGCGACATCATTTCGAACAGCACAATGAACCAGAAGGCGTTATCCATCACCACCAGCCCGACCATCGAGGCGATAAACAGATTCATAAAGAACCCCATCGCACCCGGCCCTTTGCCGAGGTACTCGCGGACATAGGCCAGCGAATAAAGCCCACATAGCGTGACCAGCAGGGAAATCACCAGCAGCATAAAGGCGCTCAGGCTATCCAGCCGCACCATAAAGTGGGCGAAATCAAACGGCCCGGCAGCCTGCCAGGCGAGTGTTTCGCCGCCGCCAAGTGCGACCAGTGCGCTGGCAATACCTAATAATCCGCCGAGCATTGCCGAGATGCCGGCGACGTTGATGGCCAGAATTTGCTGACGGGAGAGCAACAGCGAGGCCACGCCACCGGCAACGTACAGCACGATTGACCACATCAATAATTGCAGGGCATCCATTAGCGTTGCTCCGATGAAGGGGAAACGGCCGCGAAAGTGATCTCTGTAGAACTCAGGGCGGCCAGCTCTCTGCGGGTTTTTAACTGTTTATGCATGGCGGAATCCGTCACCAGATGCAGGGCGTTGGTCGGGCAGGCCCGTACGCAGGATGGCCCTTCCGGCAGGAAGTGGCAGAGATCGCATTTCACTGCGATGGTTTGCACACCTGCATTCCAGCGCAAAAAAGGGTGGTCGGTGTTCGGACTGGCGGGCACATCGCGCAGTTGCTCTTCCGGCAGATGATGTTCGTAACGCGCGGGAATATTCAGTGGACGGCTGCCGGATGGCGTGATCGCGCCGAATGGGCAGACCAGACCGCACAGCTTGCAGCCGATACACAGGGTTTCATTGAGATAAACCGCCTCATCCTGGAAGGAGATGGCGTTGACCGGGCACACCTGTTTACAGGGCGCGTCGTCGCAGTGGCGGCAGAGCACGGGTGCGGTTTTCGTCTGCGTTCGCACCAGCGTGAGCCTCGGATGCTGTTGTAATCCCTGAAGTTTATGGGCATCCGAACACGCGGCAAGGCAGGTGTTGCATCCTATACACCACTCGGGATCGGCAATCACAAAGCGGTTCATGACGGCTCCTTGTTAATGAAGGCAAAATTCGTTGAACCTGCCTTAGCACAAGGTATGCCAGAATGTTAAAGCTTTGTATTTCAGTGATTTGTGTGTTCTTGAACGGCCAGGGATGGACAAAAGTGATGGTCAGCACTGAGCGAAAAATAACCTGTCGGCACTAGTGTCGAGACGCGGGAAAGAAATGTGATCGACTTCAAATAAGGCGCGAAGAGAGAAGCGAGAAGGGCGAATCTGGGAGATTCGCCCTCGGAAAAGGAGGCGCAATCAGGCGTTTTCTTTCAGCCAGTTCAGCACGACGTCGTGGTGGTTGCTGGTTTTGAAATCGTCAAACACATGTTCAACTTTGCCGTCAGCGTCCATCAGGAAGCTGATGCGGTGAATGCCGTCGTAGGTTTTACCCATAAAGGTTTTTTCGCCCCAGACGCCAAACTGCTCGCATACCTGATGGTCTTCATCAGAAAGCAGCGTGAAGTTCAGCAGCTCTTTTTCAGCAAAACGGGACAGTTTTTCTGGTTTATCCGTGCTGATACCCAGCACTTCCACGCCGACTTTCTTCAACTCGTCCATGTTGTCGCGTAGGCCGCAGGCCTGTACGGTGCAGCCGGGGGTCATGGCCTTCGGGTAGAAATAGACCAGAACACGCTGTCCCTGGAAGTCGGTCAAATTTACTTGCTCGCCGTCTTGATCGGGCAAGCTAAATTTCGGTGCGATGTCACCGGCTTTCAGTGGATTCATTACTCAACTCCATCCTGTTCGTGCTGCGAATAATTGACGACGCTTATACTGCCTTGCGCGTTCAATTCTGTACAGAGGGCTTTGAACGCTTGCTCGATATTTGACGCATCCTGTGAGGCCGGGCTGTGCGCGGTAATTTGGATAAACAGCTGCGGGACTTCATCTTTATTTCCCGGCTGCGTGCGGGAAACCAGCTCGGCAATATTCATCTGGTGTGCGTCAAACAGCGCCGTGAAGCGCTCAATCAGATGCGGAGAATCAGGCACTTCAACCTGCACCCAGACGGTGGCGGGCATAGCAGGGCGTGGACGCGCGTTGGTGCGCTTCATGACGATCAGCAAATCCAGCTCGGCGCCTTTCAGCGGCAGGGTCGATTCAATCAACGTAATGGCGTTCCACGTCCCGGAAAGCAGCATAATAAATGTGAACTCTTCGCCCAGCATGGCCAGACGGCTGTCTTCGATATTACAGCCGCAGCTGCTGACGTGGCGGGTGATGGTGTTCACGATACCCGGCCGGTCGGCACCCAGCGCAGTGATAACCAGATAATGTTGTGATGAGGTTGTCAAACCTGTTCTTCCTGTCAAACGTGAGGTAATCATAAGGAAAGCATAAAAAAAACCGGCATACAACCGCCACTGAGGCCTCAGGTCGCTTGCTTTTATTACAGCACCAAACGTACCATTGAGACTCTTGTTCGCACAGAGGATGGCCCATGTTCACGGGAAGTATTGTCGCGCTTGTTACGCCGATGGATGCAAAAGGTAATGTCTGCCGGTCAAGCCTGAAGAAGCTGATTGATTACCATGTCGCCAACGGAACCTCGGCGATCGTTTCGGTAGGGACTACCGGTGAATCCGCAACGCTGAGCCACGACGAGCACGGCGATGTGGTGATGCTGACCCTGGAACTGGCTGACGGACGTATTCCGGTCATCGCCGGGACAGGCGCGAATGCCACCGCAGAAGCGATCAGCCTGACCAAACGCTTTAACGACAGCGGCATTGTCGGCTGTCTGACGGTGACGCCTTACTACAACCGTCCTACTCAGGAAGGTCTGTTCCAGCACTTCAAAGCCATCGCTGAACATACTGACCTGCCACAAATTCTGTATAATGTGCCGTCCCGTACCGGCTGCGATATGCTGCCGGAAACCGTTGGTCGCCTGGCGGAAATAAAAAATATTATCGGTATTAAAGAGGCGACCGGGAACTTAAGGCGCGTTCATCAGATCAAAGAGCTGGTTTCAGACGACTTTATTCTGTTGAGCGGTGATGATGCGACCGCGCTGGACTTTATGCAGCTCGGCGGCCATGGCGTGATCTCCGTGACGGCAAACGTTGCGGCGCGCGATATGGCAGAAATGTGCAAACTGGCTGCCCAGCCGGTCACTTTGATGAAGCGCGCGTCATTAATCAGCGTCTGATGCCGCTGCACAACAAATTATTTGTCGAACCCAATCCGATCCCGGTGAAATGGGCATGTAAGGAGTTGGGGCTTGTAGCAACCGATACGCTGCGTCTGCCAATGACGCCGATCACCGACCGCGGTCGTGAGGTCGTCCGGGCAGCGCTGAAGCATGCCGGTTTGCTGTAAAGTTTAGGGAGATTTGATGGCTTATTCAGTACAGAAGTCGCGCCTGGCGAAGGTTGCGGGTGTTTCGCTTGTGATGCTGCTCGCTGCCTGTAGTTCAGATTCGCGCTACAAGCGCCAGGTGAGCGGTGATGAATCCTATCTGGATGCGACCCCGCTTGCTGAACTTCACGCACCGGCTGGTATGATCCTGCCGATTCAGAACGGCGATTATAATATTCCCGTGACCAACGGCAGCGGCCCGGTCGGTAAAGCGCTTGATATTCGTCCGCCAGCACAGCCTCTGGCGCTGGTTAGCGGGGCGCGTACCCAGTTCACCGGTGATACCGCGTCGCTGATGGTTGAGAGCGGCCGCAGCAGCACGCTGTGGCCGCAGGTTGTCAGCGTCATTCAGGCGAAGAACTACACCATCGATAAACGCGATGACGCCAGCCAGACGTTAACCACCGACTGGATCGAATGGAACCGTCTGGATGAAGATCAGCAGTACCGCGGTCGTTATCAAATCTCCGTGAAACCGCAGGGTTACCAGCAGGCGGTGGTGGTTAAGCTGTTGAACCTGGAGCAGGCGGGCAAACCGGTTGCGGACGCCGCATCGTTGCAGCGTTACAGCACCGAAATGCTGAACGTGATCGCCGCCGGTCTGGATAAAACCGCGACCGATGCCGCCAACGCCGCGGAAAACCGCAGCGGTGTAACCTCGCTGGATGTCCAGAGCGGCGCGGATGATACCGGCCTGCCAATGCTGGTGGTGCGTGGACCGTTTAACCAGACCTGGCAGCGTCTGCCGGCGGCGCTGGAAAAAGTGGGCATGAAAGTGACCGACAGCACCCGTTCAACCGGCAGCATGACGGCAACCTATAAGCCGCTCTCCGACAGCGCGTGGCAGGAACTGGGCGCGAAAGATCCTCAGCTTGCCTCCGGTGACTACAAGATGCAGGTCGGCGACCTTGATAACCGCAGCAGCCTGCAGTTTATCGATCCGAAAGGTCACACGCTGACCCAGTCGCAGAACGATGCGCTGGTCGCGGTCTTCCAGGCAGCATTCAACAAATAAACCCGAAGGCCGGAGAACTCCAGCCCTTTTTATTTTGGTGCCACGCAAACGTGTGCGTGGCATAAAATCCCCAGCTTTGAACACAAATCA
>JBCNNT010000012.1:0-2119727 GCA_039594245.1 Enterobacter sp. | reverse complement strand
TAAACCCACCCCGCATTACCGCCAGAGGATGCCTGCATCCTCTGGATTTCGCATCTTTTTTCCTATGGTAATCTTCCCGTTAACCGCCTACGATCATAGATACAATAAATGGAATAGTTCGAGTTAGTTATGCGCTGGCAAGGGCGTCGTGAAAGTGACAATGTAGAAGACCGACGCAGTGAGTCGCGGCGGCGGGCCGTCAATGGGCGGTCCGGGTTTCCGCTTGCCCAGCGGCAAGGGCGGTATCATCCTGCTGATTGTGGTGCTGGTCGCCGGCTATTACGGCGTTGATCTGACCGGGTTGATGACCGGTCAGCCGCTGCAACAGCAGCAGCAACGGAGCGCTCCATCAGCCCGAATGAAGATGAAGCGGCCAAATTTACCTCCGTGATTCTCGCCACAACGGAAGATACCTGGGGTCAGCTGTTCGAGAAGATGGGGCGTACCTACCAGCAGCCGAAGCTGGTGATGTACCGGGGCGCAACCCGCACCGGATGCGGCACCGGGCAATCGGTGATGGGGCCGTTCTACTGCCCGGCGGACGGCACGGTCTATATCGATCTCTCCTTTTACGATGACATGAAAAGCAAGCTTGGCGCTGACGGCGATTTTGCCCAGGGCTACGTGATCGCGCATGAAGTCGGCCATCACGTGCAAAAGCTGCTGGGGATTGAGCCAAAAGTGCGCCAGCTGCAGCAAAATGCGTCGCAGGCGGAAGTGAACCGCCTGTCCGCCAAAATGGAGCTGCAGGCGGACTGCTTCGCGGGCGTCTGGGGCCACAGCATGCAGCAGCAGGGCGTGCTGGAATCCGGCGATCTGGAGGAGGCGCTGAATGCCGCTCAGGCGATCGGTGACGATCGTCTGCAGCAGCAGAGCCAGGGGCGCGTCGTGCCGGACAGCTTCACCCACGGTACCTCAGCAGCAGCGCTACAGCTGGTTTAAACGCGGTTTCGACAGCGGCGATCCCGCGCAGTGCAATACCTTCGGCAAAGCGACTCTGACCTTCTGCTATGTCACCGTTTGCTGAACTGAGCGCACAGATGACGCGGCAGGGCATCCGCCGCTTGCTGGTGGTCAGCGGCTCGCCCGGCTGGTGTGAAGCGCAGGCCTGCACGTTGCGCGAAAATCTTCCCGGAGACTGGCTGTGGGTGGGCGAAACCGCATCCTGGCCGCTGCACTGCGCGCCGCGGGCACTGACGACGCTGCTGGGACGCGAGTTTCGGCATGCGGTGTTTGACGCCCGCACGGGGTTTGATGTCGCCGCGTTTGCCGCGCTCGGCGGGACGCTGAGCGCCGGAAGCTGGCTGGTGTTGCTTACGCCGCCCTTCAGCGTATGGCCGCAACAGCCGGATGCTGACAGCGCACGCTGGAGCGATACCATTGAGCCCATTCCGGTGCCGGTTTTTGTCGGGCATTTTTGTCGAACCGTACTGACTGACAGCCAGGCGCTGATCTGGCGTGAAGGTCAACCACTCACTTTCCCCGCTGAAATTCCGCGTGCCGACTGGCATCCCGCAACCGGGGCGCCAGCGCAGGAGCAGGCGCGGATCCTTGCACGATTACAGACGATGCCGCCCGGCGTAATGGTCGTTACTGCGCCGCGCGGAAGAGGGAAATCGGCTCTGGCGGGTATGCATATTGCGCGATTGTCGGTTCCCGCCACGGTAACTGCACCTGCGCGTGCTGCCACGGATGTGCTGGCGGCTTACGCCGGAGAACATTTTTCCTTTATGGCACCGGATGCGCTGGCGCAGCGGATTGCGCACAGCGGCAGCCAGCCAGGCTGGCTGGTGGTGGATGAAGCGGCTGCTATCCCCGGCCCTCTGCTGGAGACGCTGGTCTCGGCCTTTCCCGCGTGTTCTGCTCACCACCACGGTGCAGGGCTATGAAGGGACCGGGCAGGGGTTTCTGCTGAAATTCTGCGCCGGGTTTCCCCATCTGCAATTTGAGGCACTGAATACGCCGCTGCGCTGGGCATCAGGTTGTCCGCTGGAGCAGGTGATTGAAAACCTGCTGCTGTTTGATGATGCGCAGATTGGCGAGGTGCCTGCTGGCGAGGCGACAATCCTGCCGCTGGCGCAAGATGCCTGGCAGCGAATGCCCTCGCGGTCTGCGGCGTTATACCGTCTGCTGGCGAGCGCCCACTACCGCACTTCGCCGCTCGATCTGCGACGCATGATGGATGCGCCAGGGCAGCATTTCTGGCTGGCGCAAAAGGCGCAGAGCGTGGTTGCTGCGCTCTGGCTGGTGGAGGAGGGCGGGTTAAGCCCTGAGCTGAGCCGCGCGGTGTGGGCGGGATTCCGGCGTCCACGCGGCAACCTGGTGGCGCAGTCGCTGGCGGCGCATGGCGGATCTCCGCTGGCGGCGACGCTGAGAGGGCGGCGGGTCAGCCGCATTGCCGTGCATCCCGGTTGCCAGCGTGAAGGCATTGGCCGGGCGCTGATTGCCCGTGCGCAGGCGCAGGCCGACGGTTGCGATTATCTGTCGGTGAGTTTTGGCTACACGCCTGCGCTGTGGCGTTTCTGGCAGCGGTGCGGGTTTGTGCTGGTGCGGATGGGGAGCCATCGGGAAGCCAGCAGCGGCTGCTACACGGCGATGGCCATATTGCCCCTGACGACGTCAGGCCAGGCGCTGGCGGAACGTGAACAGCAGCGCCTGGCGCGCGATCTTCCCTGGCTTGCGCCCTGGCGTGAGGAAAAGTTGTCCTTACCCGCCGTGCAGGCGTCTACCCTTAATGATGAGGACTGGCAGGAGCTGGCCGGGTTTGCTTTTGCCCATCGTCCACTCTCTGCGGCCATCGGCGCGTTATCCCGCCTGCTGCAACACAGTGCGTTACCGTTGGTGGCGCTGCGCGGGCAGCTTTCAGACGGTGAGAGCGAGCAGACCGTGTGCCTGCGCCTTTCGCTTCACGGGCGAAAAGCGTTGCTGACGCAGCTGCGGAGTGAAGCCGCGCAAGCGCTGCAACAGCTCGATGCGCAGCGCACGCTTACCCTGAAAGAACGGGTGCATAAAATGGCAATTTTTTCAACGACCTCTTCAGTAAAGTGGCATGGTCATTCTTACCGCCGGGGGCGTAAACTGCAGGTCATCTATTAAGGAGACCACCATGAAACATGACCATTTTGTTGTTCAAAGCCCACTCGACCCGGCTAAACAGTTACTGCTTCTGTTTCATGGGGTTGGCGATAATGCCGTCAATATGGGTCAGATTGGCAGCTGGTTTGCGCCCGTTTTCCCGAAGCACTGATTGTCAGCATTGGTGGCGTAGAGCCTGCAGGCCCGAACGGGCGCCAGTGGTTCTCGGTTCAGGGCGTGACGGAAGAGAATCGTCAGGCGCGCATTGATGCCATCATGCCGACCTTTATCGACATCGTCCGCTACTGGCAGCAGCAGAGCGGCGTGGAGCCCTTTGGCGACCGCGCTGATTGGCTTCTCGCAGGGGGCAATCATGTCGCTGGAAGGGGTAAAGGCGCAGCCGGGTCTGGCGTCACGCGTGATCGCGTTTAACGGCCGTTTTGCGACGTCTACCGGAAAATGCCGCCAGCGCCCAGACCACGATCCACCTCATTCACGGTGGTGAAGACCGGGTGATTGAACTCTCGCATGCGGTTGCTGCCCAGGAAGCGCTGATGCGGGAAGGCGGGGATGTGACGCTGGATATCGTTGACGATCTGGGCCACGCGATTGACGACCGCAGCATGCAGTTTGCGCTCGATCGTTTGCGCTATACCGTACCGAAGCACTACTTTGATGAAGCGCTCAGCGGCGGTAAGCCGGATAACGATGACGATATTGTTGAGTTGCTGTAAAAGCGAATTCACCCCCGGCTGGGGGTGAATGCGTTAGCGGGGTTACTTCTTCGGCTGGTCCTTCTTCGGCCAGTCGTCGTCATCGTCCCACTTGTCGTTGAAATCACGGTGCGGCGGAAGATCCGGTTTGTTGGCGAGAAATTTTTTATGGTCCACGCGCTTAAGATCTTTAATCACGTTAAGCAGTACGCCAACCAGAAAAACCAACACCAGAATCCACCAGTACTTTGAAAGCCAATCCATTCGCTATTCCTCTCAGAGCGTTCGTCAGGCGACGAGTTGCTCCATAATACGTTGATACATACGGGCCAGCAGTTGTAAATCTGCCGCATTGACACACTCATTGATTTTATGAATGGTTGCGTTCACTGGCCCCAGTTCGACAACCTGCGCGCCCATACGGGCGATAAAGCGTCCGTCTGAGGTGCCACCCGTTGTCAGCAGCTGTGGCTTAATTTCATTATAGTGCTCGATGGCGTTCACCACCGCATCCACCAGTTTGCCGCGCTGCGTCAGGAACGGCTGGCCGGAAAGCCACCACTCCACGGTGTAGCGCAGCTGATATTTTTCCAGCAGGGCCATTACCCGCGCCTTGATCATCTCATCGGTCAGTTCCGTGCTGAAGCGGAAGTTAAACTGGACGAAGAGATCGCCCGGGATCACGTTATTGCTGCCGGTGCCGGCCTTGACGTTGGCAATCTGCATGCTGGTCGGCGGGAAGAATTCGTTGCCCTTATCCCACTCAATCGCCACCAGCTCGCTCAGCATTGGCGCAGCGCGGTGAACCGGGTTATCGGCCAGATGCGGGTAAGCAACGTGGCCCTGAACGCCGTGAATGGTCAGGTTACAGGTCAGCGAGCCACGGCGCCCGTTTTTGACGACGTCACCCACCACTTCGGTACTGGACGGCTCACCAACCAGGCAGTAGTCGAGACGCTCGTTGCGCGCCATCAGCGCTTCAACCACCTTCACCGTACCGTTGTGCGCGCTGGCTTCTTCGTCGGAGGTGATCAGAAACGCGAGGCGGCCTTTGTGGTTCGGATGCTGCGCCACAAAGCGCTCTGCCGCCACGACCATCGCCGCCAGAGAGCCTTTCATGTCTGCCGCGCCGCGACCAAACAGCATGCCATCGCGAATGGTCGGTTCAAACGGCGGGTTAATCCAGCGATCCGCGTCACCGGCGGGAACGACGTCAGTATGCCCGGCGAAGGCCAGCGTTTCGCCCTGGCCGCGCCACGCCCAGAAGTTCTGGGTATCGCCAAAATCCATGGGTTCAACGGTAAAACCGATGGCACGCAGGCGTTCAATCATAAACGCCTGACAACCTGCGTCGTCCGGGCTAAGGGAAGGGCGGCGAATAAGCTGCTGAGTCAGCTCAATGACCGGGCATGACATAAACTACACCTCAACGAAAAAAGTCGGAATAAAGGGTTTCACTGAAACCCAGCAGCATAGGCTGCCCTGGCGCGCAGAGCAATGGGCGTTTGATAATTGCCGGCATCTCGAGCATCAGTTTTGCCGCGCTGTCGGCGTTGTTGATGCTGGCGCGCAGAGATTCGTCGAGTTTACGCCAGGTGGTGCCGCGGGTATTCAGCAGGGCTTCCCACCCCAGTTCGCCGATCGCGCTATGCAGAAATTCTGCATCAAGCCCGTCTGCACGGTAATCGTGGAAGCGGTACTCCACGCCGTTTGCTTCCAGCCAGCGGCGCGCTTTTTTGATGGTGTCGCAATTTTTAATGCCGTACATTGTGATCATGGTGAATCCTTTTGTCTCATTTTTGGATATTTGCACAAGAAATTAGAATAACGGAATGTAATTAAAATATCATTCTTCTGCTAATACGGTTTTAACGAATGTAACCGCTTTGTTCCAGTTTGAATAAATTTTCAGATGTTGCGCATACCATTCCAGTGGTTAAAAAACGGAAACCATATTGTTGATAAAATCCTGTCTTTTCCGGAACTGAATATATAAATGTTTTGCCGAAGGGTAATAACGTTTTAACAATATTAATCATCAACTGCTTACCATAACCGCGGCCCTGCATTTCAGGCGCAACAACAATATCCGCCGCATAGCTGGCCCATGTCAGATCGCTGATGGCGCGCGCCGTGGCGACCAGTTTCCCCTCATGGTAACCGAACCAGCAGAAGGTGCTGTTACGCCATGCCTGCTCGACTAATGCCGGGTCGCGCTGGTTGAGCCCACCGGCGGCGAGCAGCGCTGTCACTTCCTGCCAGTCAACATGTTCAATTGCGGATTTATCGTACAATGTGATCGCCATTTTATTTATCCTTATAGAGCCTGTGGAATATTGCTATCACTCACAGTAAAAATCGAATTGCCGGCGCATAGTTAACACAGCTCCATTAAAAATACCCTGCTAATGATGAGTGAAGCAATCAGTTAAAATACCTTCACAGTCATCGGGGCGTTTAGTAGAATGGCGGCGATAATAAGAGAGGTTGTTATGATTGAACATGAACTGGGGAACTGGAAAGATTTTATCGAAGGCATGCTTCGTAAATGACATTCAGTAAGAATTGCAAGAGCACTAAAATAAGTAAAATAACCATAGTGTGAATTAATCACACAGTAAAAAGGCGGCCGATAAAGCCGCCTTTTTTTATTTCAACCACTTACTCAGGACGTTCCTTTAGCGGGAAGCGGCGACGCACCAGCACAAAGAACAGCGGAACGAAGTAAATGGCCAGGATGGTGGCCGAAATCATGCCGCCCATCACCCCCGTGCCGACGGCATGCTGGCTGCTGGAACCTGCACCGGTGCTGGTCGCCATCGGCAGTACACCAAAAATAAACGCCAGCGACGTCATCAGGATCGGACGCAGGCGCTGACGGCAGGCGTGCAGCGTGGCGGCCATCAGCTCGTGGCCTTTGGCATTCATCTCGTTGGCAAACTCAACGATCAGAATGGCGTTTTTCGCCGATAGCCCAATGACGGTGAGCAGGCCCACCTGGAAGTAAACATCGTTCTCCAGGCCGCGCATCCAGGTCGCGAGCAGCGCACCGATAACCCCAAGGGGCACGACCAGCATGACCGAGAACGGGACCGACCAGCTCTCATACAGTGCGGCAAGGCAGAGGAAGACCACCAGCAGCGAGAGCGCGTAAAGGGCGGGGGCCTGCGCCCCTGAGAGACGCTCCTGGTAAGACATGGCCGTCCACTCGAGACCAAAACCGGCGGGCAGCTGTTGCACCAGTTTTTCCATGGTGTCCATGGCGGTACCGGTGCTGACGCCCGGCGCGGCTTCCCCGACGATTTCAACTGCCGAATAGCCGTTGTAGCGCTCCAGGCGCGGCGAACCGCTCTCCCAGCGCGACGTGGCAAAGGCGGAGAAGGGTACCATCCCGCCAGAATTATTACGTACAAACCAGCGGTTAATGTCATCCGGCAACATGCGGAAAGGCGCGGCAGCCTGGACATACACTTTTTTCACGCGGCCGCGATCCATAAAGTCATTTACGTAGCTTGAGCCCCACGCGGTTTGCAGGGTGTCGTTGATATCGTCGATCGAGACGCCCAGCGCCTGCGCCTTACGCTGATCGATATCCACCTGCAGCTGCGGGCTGTCGTCGAGGCCGTTATGGCGAACGCGGGTCAGCGCCGGATCTTTCCCTGCCAGCTCCAGCAGCTGATCGCGTGCCGCCATCAGCGCCTCGTGGCCCGCACCGGCGTGATCCTGCAGCTCCATATCAAACCCGGCGGAACTGCCCAGCCCGCTGATCGCCGGCGGGCTGCTGGCAAAGACGCGCGCTTCTTTAATGTGGGTAAAGGCTTTGGTGGCGCGTTCAATGATGGCAAAGGAGCTGCCGGTTGTCGGGTTACGCGCACGTCCCAGTCCTTCAGGCGGACAAACAGGCGCGCCACGTTCTGCCCGTTCCCGCCCGGGCCGGAGCCGACGGTAGAGAAGACCGATACGACATTCTCTTTCTCTTGGGTGAAGAAGTACTCTTCGACTTTTTGCACCACTTTCAGCGTCTGCTGCTGCGTTGCGCCGCTCGGAAGCTGCACCGAGGTGGTGAACATCCCGCGGTCTTCCAGCGGCAGGAACGAGGTGGGCAGGCGCAGGAACAGCCAGCACCATGCCGCCCAGCAGCAGCACGTAGAGCACCATCCAGCGCAGGCTGCGGTGCAGGATTTGCCCAACCACGGTTTCATAGCGCTGCGGCGTTGCGGTTGAACATGCGGTTAAACCAGCCAAAGAACCCTTTCTGCCCGTGATGCTCGCCCTTGTGCAGCGGTTTCAGCAGGGTGGCGCACAGCGCCGGGGTGAGGATCAGCGCCACCAGCACCGAGAGCACCATCGCCGAGACGATGGTGATGGAGAACTGGCGGTAGATCGCGCCCGTGGTGCCGCCAAAGAACGCCATCGGCACAAATACCGCCGACAGCACCATCGCGATCCCGACCAGCGCGCCCTGGATCTGCCCCATGGATTTGCGCGTCGCCTCCCTGCGCGCGAAAGCCCCTCTTCGCTCATGATGCGCTCGACGTTTTCCACCACCACGATGGCATCGTCCACCAGCAGGCCGATGGCCAGCACCATGGCGAACATGGTCAGGGTGTTGATGCTGTAGCCGAAGGCGTAAAGCACCGCGAAGGTCCCCAGCAGCACCACCGGTACGGCAATGGTGGGGATCAGCGTGGCGCGGAAGTTTTGCAGGAACAGGTACATCACCAGGAACACCAGCAGGATGGCTTCCAGCAGGGTCTTCACCACGTCCTTAATGGAGGCTTTTACGAACGAGGTGGTTTCATAGGCGACTTTGTACTCCAGCCCGTGCGGGAAATACTGCGACAGCTCGTCCAGACGGTCTATCACCAGCTCGGCGGTCTCCATTTCGTTGGCGCCGGAGGCCAGCTTAATCCCCAGACCGGAGGCCTGATTGCCGTTAAAGCGGCTCAGGTAGTCGTATTTTTCCGCGCCCAGTTCCACCGTGGCGACATCGCCCAGCCGCACTTCGGAACCGTCCTGATTGACGCGCAGGGTGATATTGCGGAACTGTTCCGGCGTCTGCAGCAGGGACTGCGCATTGATGGTGGCGTTCAGCGCCTGGTTGTCAACGGAAGGCGTACCGCCAAGCTGGCCCACGGCAATCTGGGCGTTCTGCGACGAAATGGCATTGGTCACGTCGGTTGCGGTCAGCTGGTAGCTGTTCAGCTTGTTGCCGGGTCGAGCCAGATGCGCATGGAGTATTGCGAGCCGTAGGCGTCGATATCCCCGACGCCGTTGATGCGGCTGATGGGATCCTGAATATTACTGGCGACGTAATCGGCGATGTCCTGTTTATCCATCGAGCCATCGGTGGAGACGAAGGCGATGGTCAAGATGTTGGTATCGCCGGTTTTACGCACGGTCACGCCCTGATTCTGCACCGCCTGCGGCAGCTTACGCAGCGCCGACTGCAGCTGGTTTTGCACCTGCTGCACGGCTTCGTCCGGGTCGGTGCCCGCCCTAAAGCTCAGGGTCACCGTCGCCTGGCCCGTGGCGCTGCTTTGCGAGGACATGTACATCAGGTTATCGAGACCCGTCATATTCTGCTCGATAACCTGGGTGACGGTATTTTCCAGCGTTTGCGCGGAAGCGCCGGGGTAGTTTGCGGTGATGCGCACGTTCGGCGGTGCCAGATCGGGGTATTGCTCAACGGGAAGTGAAGTAATCGCCAGGACGCCTGTCAGACACAACAGGATGGCCAGCACCCAGGCAAAAATGGGGCGATCGATAAAAAAATTCGCCATGAAAGTGTGACCTCGTTTTGCTGCACGTCATTATTGTTTATTGCCCGCATAACTTTAGCGGTAAGGCAGAAGCCAAACGTGGAGAAATAAAGGAGATAATGTAAATTATCATGCCTGTTTAAGGCGTATCTATGCAGAACCTATTTTAACCCAAATTTTCTTCCGTCATTTCGTCAGTCTAAAGACGTTTTTTTACAGTTATTGATTATTTGCGCTATTGGCAGCAAAAAACACCCGCCTGATGGTCGCGCCGCACGGAGCCCTTTTTAACCCTGCCAATCAGACGCATTTGTTCCAAAATGCGTCTGGAAATTGATCTGCTACAAGTTCGTGACAAATAGATAACCTTCCTGGGCAATTGAACATTGCCTGTCTCTGAGACTCCCGGTAAATAAAATGCCTGATTAAAACCAGGGTTAAACAAATTAAATAAAAAGAAGGTTGCCATGAATCGTTTTATTATGGCGAACAGCCAACAATGCATAGGGTGTCGCGCCTGCGAAGTGGCCTGCGTGATGGCGCACAACGATGAGCAACATGTCCTGAGCCCCGAACAATTTCATCCGCGAATTACAGTTATTAAAAATCAACAGCAGCGCAGCGCGGTGACCTGTCATCATTGTGAAGCTGCGCCCTGTGCCCGCAGTTGCCCGAACGGCGCCATTAGCCGCGTTGATGATTCCGTACAGGTTAACCAGCAGAAATGTATTGGCTGCAAATCCTGCGTTGTCGCCTGTCCATTCGGCACCATGCAAGTGCTTGTTACCCCCGTTGGCGAAGGCCAGGTAAAAGCGACAGCGCACAAATGCGATCTCTGCGCGGGTCGCGCTGACGGTCCGGCCTGCGTGCAAAATTGTCCGGCAGACGCGATGCAACTGGTTAATAGCGACGTGCTGGCGAATCTGGCAAAAACACGTCGTCTGCGTACTGCAGGCCATGAAGCTCAGCCGTGGCACAGTGTTGCGGCGCAGACTTCTGCGTTTGACGATCGCAAGGTGCTGCAGATGCGTAAAACGCCCGCGCGCGGAGAGCCGGATAAACTGCCACTGGCGGCACGCAAGTGCGGTTTTGATGAAATCTATCTGCCGTTTCGCGCCGACCAGGCGCCGCGTGAGGCGCCACGTTGTCTGAGCTGCGGCGAGCACAGCATTTGCGAATGGACCTGCCCGCTGCACAACCACATTCCGCAGTGGATTGAGCGCCTCAACGCGGGGGATATCGCCGGCGCGGCTGAGCTTTCCCATCAGACCAACTGTTTACCGGAAATTACCGGCCGCGTCTGCCCGCAGGATCGTTTATGCGAAGGCGCCTGCACGCTGCGTGATGAGGACGGCGCCGTGACCATCGGCAACATCGAGCGCTATATCTCCGATCGGGCGCTGGCGATGGGCTGGCGGCCGGATATGTCCGCCGTCACGCCGTCAGGTAAACGCGTCGCGATTGTCGGCGCGGGGCCCGCCGGGCTGGCGTGCGCCGACGTGCTGGCGCGCCACGGCGTGAGCGTGACGGTCTATGACCGGCATCCGGAAATCGGCGGTTTGCTGACCTTTGGCATCCCGGCCTTCAAGCTGGACAAATCGCTGCTCGCGCGGCGCAGAGAGATCTTCACCGCGATGGGGATCCGCTTCGAGCTGAACTGCGAGGTGGGCCAGGATATCGCGCTGGATACGCTGCTGAGCACGATTACGACGCCCTGTTTATTGGCGTGGGAACCTACCGTTCGATGAAGGCGGGTTTCCCGAACGAGGACGCGCCTGGCGTCTATGATGCGCTGCCGTTTCTGGTGGGCAACACGCAACAACTGATGGGGCTACCGGAAATTGCGCAAGAGCCGTTCATCGACACCCAAGGCCTGAACGTGGTGGTGCTGGGCGGCGGCGATACCGCGATGGACTGCGTCCGCACTGCGTTACGCCACGGGGCGGCAAACGTGACCTGCGCCTATCGTCGGGATGAGGCCAACATGCCGGGCTCGAAGAAAGAGGTGAAGAACGCCAGAGAAGAGGGGGCGGCGTTTGAATTTAACGTTCAGCCGGTTGAGCTGACGCTGGATCCGAACGGTAAGGTCAACGGGATCCGGATGCTGCGAACCGAGCTCGGCGAACCGGATGCGCAGGGGCGGCGTCGCCCGGTGCCGGTGGCGGGCAGCGAGTTTGTGATGGCCGCGGATGCGGTCATCATGGCGTTTGGCTTTAACCCACACGCGATGCCGTGGCTGGAGGCGCAGGGTGTGCGCATGGATGACTGGGGACGGATCGCCGCCTCCGTTGAGAGCCCCTACCGTTACCAGACGACCAACCCGCAGATCTTCGCCGGGGGCGATGCGGTACGCGGCGCGGATCTGGTGGTGACCGCCATGGCGGAAGGGCGTCATGCCGCGCAAGGGATACTGGACTGGCTGGGAGGTAAAAACGCCACAGGATCATTAACACCGGCGGGCGACAAAGCGGGATTCACGGCGTAGTATAGGACGACTCAGTGTGTCGTGGAGCCCGTATGACCCTGAAAATTGACGTTATCAAAGACAAAATTCTCTCTGAAAACTACTTTGTCCTGCGTAACATCACCTATGATCTGACGCGTAACAACGGTGAAGTGATCCGCCACAAACGCGAGGTCTACGACCGCGGCAACGGGGCAACTATCCTGCTCTATAACCGTGATAAAAAGAGCGTGGTGCTGATCCGCCAGTTCCGGGTGGCGACATGGGTCAATGGCAACCCGGACGGACGTCTGATTGAAACCTGCGCCGGCCTGCTGGATGACGATGAGCCGGAAGTCTGTATCCGCAAAGAGGCCGTCGAAGAGACCGGCTTCGAAGTGGGCGAGGTCAAAAAGGTCTTCGAGCTGTTTATGTCGCCGGGCGGCGTGACGGAAATCGTCCATTTCTTCATCGCGGAATACAGCGACGCGCAGCGCACTCACCGGGGCGGCGGCGTGGAAGATGAAGATATCGAAGTGCTGGAGCTTCCTTTCAGCCGGGCGCTGGAGATGGTCGCGTTCAGCGGCGAGATCCGGGATGGTAAGGCGGTGATATTACTGCAGTATCTGAAATTATCCGGGTTAATGGACTGAATTTTAAAGGGTTAATAGCGGGCAGTTTCAGATGAAGCTATCTGATAAATCCGATTGAGCAAGCGCAGCCGGAGACACGAAGATACTGCCCAGGTTCTGCGTCTCTTCGTTCCGGGGTTGTGCCATTCATGCGCTACCGCGGCGTTTTCACTCTGCTGTTCGGGCTTTTCTCCTCGCGCCGCTGCTGTGGGCTGCACCTGCACAGCAAGCCTTTTCCGACTGGCAGGTGACCTGCAATAACCAGAATTTTTGCCTTGCGCGCAACACGGGCGAACACCGTGGTCTGGTCATGACGCTCACCCGTAGCGCCGGGGCGAAAACGGATGCCACGCTGCGTATCGATCTGGGCGGGCTTGATCCGCCTTCGGTCAAAGAGCCGGCGATCGCTCGCCGCCTGCTGCTGGATGAACAATCCCCTTAACGCTGGACAAACAGCGCTGGCAGCTCACGCCCTGGCATCTGAAAACGGACGATGCGACCACCATCACCGCCTTTCTGAAAAACATCCAGGAAGGGAAGGCCCTGACCCTTCGCGGGGCAGCAAAGGGATGATTTCGCTGGGGGGGCTGAAAGCCGCGCTGCTGTTCATTGATGCGCAGCAAAAACGCGTCGGCAGCGAAACCGCGTGGATCAGAAAAGGTGACGATCCGCCGTTAAGCGTACCGCCTGCACCCGCCTTGAAAAAGGTGGCTCAGGCGAGCCTGACCCCGACGCCGCTTTCCCATGCCGAACTGAACGACCTGCTGGATTATGGCACCTGGCAGGATGAACAGCAGCCAGTGCTCGCTGGATCCTAACCGCCGGGAAGTGCGCGTCACCGCGTTAACCGATGACAAAGCGCTGCTGATCGTCAGCTGCGAGGCGGGGGCCTATAACACCGTCGATCTGGCGTGGCTGGTGTCACGTCAAAAACCGTTCTCTGCCTCACAACCCGTCAGGCTGCGTCTGCCGTTTACGCCGGATAATGGTAACGATGAGATGGAGTTGATGAACGCCAGGTTTGACGAGAAAAGCGCGCGAGCTGACCACGCTCTCGCTGGGGCGCGGTATGGGCGATTGTGGGTGTCCAGACGCGCTGGCGTTTTGACGGCCAGCGTTTCCGCCTGGTGCGTTACGCTGAGGAACCGGCCTGCGATAACTGGAACGGGCCAGATGCCTGGCCCACGCTGTGGATCACGCGCTAGAGCGCGCCCGACGGGTGTGAAAGAAAGGAGTGCGCCAGCCGTGACAAGCTGGCGCGCCGCAGGTTTATTTTTTCAGTACCGCTCTGCGCCTTCTCCACCACGTTCTCAACGGTAAAGCCGAAGTACGGGAACAGCTTATCGGCAGGGGCGGACTCACCGTAGCCCCTCATGCCGACAATCGCTCCTTTCAGCCCGACATATTTGTACCAGTAGTCGGCAATACCGGCTTCCACCGCCACGCGCGCCGCTGACGCTGGACGGCAGGACCGATTCCCGGTACGCCTCGTCCTGGGCGTCAAAGATATCCGTGGAAGGCAGGGAGACCACGCGCACCGCGTGGCCTTCGGCGGTCAGTTTCTCCGCCGCTTTCACCGTGATTTCCACCTCGGAACCGGTGGCAATCAGGATCACGTCCGGCTTGCCGCCGCTGTCTTTCAGGATGTAGCCGCCGCGAGCGATGTTTTTCACCTGCTCCGGCGTGCGCTCTATCTGCGCCAGGTTCTGGCGTGACAGAATCAGTGCCGTCGGGCCGTTATGGCGTTCTACCGCCAGCTTCCAGCCCACCGCCGCTTCGACCTGATCGCACGGACGCCAGGTGCTGAAGTTTGGCGTCAGGCGCAGGCTCGCCAGCTGTTCAACCGCCTGGTGCGTGGGACCGTCTTCTCCCAGACCGATAGAGTCGTGGGTGTAGACCATAATCTGCCGCGCCTTCATCAGCGCGGCCATGCGCGCCGCGTTACGGGCGTACTCGACGAACATCAGGAAGGTGGCGGTGTAGGGCACAAAGCCGCCGTGGTGGGCGATGCCGTTGGCAATGGCGGTCATGCCGAACTCGCGCACGCCGTAGTGAATGTAGTTCCCGGCAAGATCCTCTTTCAGCGATTTCGAGCCCGACCAGATGGTCAGGTTGCTGGGCGCCAGATCCGCCGAGCCGCCCAGCAGTTCCGGCAGAAGAGGGCCATTCGTATTCAGGGTGTTTTGCGACGCCTTACGGGTGGCGATTTTCGCCGGGTTGGACTGCAGATTTTCAATCAGCGCCTGGGTTTATCGTCCCAGTCTTCCGGCAGACCGCCGCTCATGCGGCGGGAAAACTCGGCGGCCAGCTCCGGGTGCGCTTTTTTGTAGGCGGCAAATTTCTCGTTCCAGGCGTGCTGCTGCTTCGCCCCGCCTTCACGGGCATCCCAGGCTCTGTAGATCTCTTTGGGGATTTCAAACGGCGGGTATTTCCAGCCCAGCTTCTGCCGGGTCAGCGCCACTTCTTCGTCACCCAGCGCCGCGCCGTGCGCCTCCTCTTTGCCCGCCTTGTTCGGCGAGCCGAAGCCGATCACCGTGCGGCAGATAATCAGGGACGGTTTGTCCTTCACGCTCTGCGCTTCCTGAATCGCCTTTTTCACCGCCTCCGGATCGTGACCGTCGATCTCATGCACCACGTGCCAGTGGTAGGCCTCGAAGCGTTTGGCCGTGTCGTCGGTAAACCAGCCTTCGGTTTCCCCGTCGATGGAGATGCCGTTGTGATCGTAGAAACCAATCAGCTTGCCCAGCCCCAGCGTGCCCGCCAGCGAGCAGACCTCGTGGGAGATCCCTTCCATCAGGCAGCCGTCGCCCATAAACACGTAGGTGTAGTGATCGACAATCTCGTGGCCCGGCCGGTTGAACTGCGCCGCCAGCGTACGTTCGGCAATCGCCAGCCCGACCGCATTGGCCAGCCCCTGACCGAGCGGCCCGGTGGTGGTCTCCACGCCCGGCGTATAGCCAATCTCCGGGTGACCCGGCGTTTTGGAGTGCAGCTGGCGGAAGTTTTTCAGCTCCTCAAGCGGCAGATCGTAGCCGGACAGGTGCAGCAGGCTGTAGAGCAGCATTGAGGCGTGACCGTTGGAGAGAATAAAGCGGTCACGGTCATACCAGGTGGGATCGGTCGGGTTGTGCTTCAGAAAGTCGTTCCACAGCACTTCGGCAATATCAGCCATGCCCATCGGCGCGCCGGGGTGGCCGGAATTGGCTTTTTGCACGGCATCCATGCTGAGGGCGCGGATGGCATTGGCAAGCTCTTTACGGGACATAGTTCACTCCGTGGCAAGGTTAAAGTTTGGCGGCGAGAAGATCTTCTAGTTTGCGCTGGTCGACGGCGAACTGGCGGATACCGTCCGCCAGTTTTTCCACGGCCATGGCGTCCTGGTTGTGCTCCCAGCGGAACTCCGCTTCGGTCATGGCTTTCGGTTTTGGCAGAACGGTAGAGGTTGGCACCAGCTTGCGGATCACCGTCTCTTCTTTGTCCTGTAGTTCTTTGAGCAGGTTAGGGGAGATGGTCAGGCGGTCGCAGCCTGCCAGGGCAAGGATCTGCTCGGTACGGCGGAAGCTGGCCCCCATCACGATGGTCTCGTAGCGATGCTGCTTGTAGTAGTCGTAAATATTGCGCACCGATTTCACCCCCGGGTCCTCATCCACCACGTATGGATCCATCGGCTGTTTCGCCTGGTACCAGTCATAGATGCGGCCTACAAACGGTGACACCAGGAACACGCCCGCTTCGGCACAGGCGCGCGCCTGGGCAAAGGAGAACAGCAGCGTCAGGTTGCAGTGAATCCCCTCTTTTTCCAGCACCTCTGCGGCGCGGATGCCTTCCCAGGTCGACGCCAGCTTGATCAGAATGCGTGATTTATCGATCCCCTGCTCCTGGTAGAGTTCCACCAGACGACGCGCTTTATTAATGCTCTTTTCTTTATCGAACGAGAGGCGGGCGTCGACTTCGGTCGAGACGCGGCCCGGAATGCTTTTAAGAATTTCCGCACCAAAATTAACCGCCAGCTTGTCGCTGGCTTCGGCGACCTGCTGCTCCTGCGTTTTCCCGCGCTTTTTACCGTAGGCAATCGCGTCATCAATCAGATGACTAAAATGGGCAAGCCCGGCTGCTTTGAGCAGTAGCGAAGGGTTAGTGGTCGCATCCTCCGGCTGATAGTGGCGAATCGACTCGATATCGCCGCTGTCTGCCACCACGGTGGTGAATTGTTTGATGCCGTCTAGCTGGTTCATAAATGATTACTCCTTGGAAATAAAAGAGTTAGATGAGTGCGTTAGTTCACACTTCTGGAAAAATCATGATGGACTTAACAAAAAAGCATAGCAGACGGGGGAGGCATTGCTTTTGAGACGGGTAACATGGCTGTTATAAATTGATAACAATTTTTTATGTGTGATGGTGAGAGTTTGGCAACCTTCAAAGTTTGCCATCGCAACAGCGGCCATACTAAGCGCCGTATTGGGATAGACATCACGCGGTATCACTCTGAAAGCAAAACGTGAAAGGAAAATCAAGATGGACGAGCAGTTAAAACAGAGTGCCCTCGATTTTCACGAGTTCCCTCGCCCGGGAAAGATTCAGGTCTCCCCGACCAAACCGCTGGCAACCCAGCGCGATCTGGCGCTGGCCTATTCGCCGGGCGTAGCGGCGCCCTGTCTGGAAATCGAAAAAGATCCGCTGGCGGCCTACAAATACACCGCGCGCGGCAACCTTGTGGCGGTGATCTCTAACGGCACGGCGGTGCTGGGCCTGGGCAACATCGGCGCGCTGGCCGGTAAGCCGGTGATGGAAGGCAAGGGGGTGCTGTTCAAGAAATTCGCCGGTATCGACGTGTTCGATATCGAAGTGGATGAGCACGATCCGGACAAATTCATCGACGTGGTGGCCGCGCTGGAGCCGACCTTCGGCGGGATCAACCTGGAAGACATCAAAGCGCCGGAGTGTTTCTATATCGAAGCCAAAGCTGCGCGAGCGCATGAACATTCCCGTGTTCCATGACGACCAGCACGGCACGGCGATTATCAGCACCGCCGCCATTCTCAACGGCCTGCGCGTGGTGGAGAAGAATCTCTCCGACGTGCGCATGGTGGTGTCCGGCGCGGGCGCCGCGGCCATCGCCTGTATGAACCTGCTGGTGGCGCTGGGAATGCAGAAACACAACATTGTGGTCTGCGACTCCAAAGGCGTGATTTATAAAGACCGCGAGCCGAACATGGCGGAAACCAAAGCGGCCTACGCGGTGGAAGACGACGGTAAACGCACGCTGGAGGACGTGATCGACGGCGCGGATATCTTCCTCGGCTGCTCCGGTCCGAAAGTGCTGACGCCGGAGATGGTGAAGAAGCATGGCGCGCGCAGCCGCTGATCCTGGCGCTGGCCAACCCGGAGCCGGAAATCCTGCCGCCGCTGGCGAAAGCGGTGCGCGCGGACGCCATTATCTGTACCGGCCGTTCCGACTACCCGAACCAGGTCAACAACGTGCTCTGCTTCCCGTTCATCTTCCGCGGCGCGCTGGACGTGGGCGCCACGGCGATCAACGAAGAGATGAAGCTGGCCGCGGTGCACGCCATCGCGGAGCTGGCGCACGCCGAGCAGAGCGAAGTGGTGGCCTCAGCCTATGGCGATCAGGATCTGAGCTTTGGCCCGGACTACATCATTCCGAAACCGTTCGACCCGCGTCTGATTGTCAAAATCGCGCCGGCGGTGGCCAAAGCGGCGATGGATTCCGGCGTGGCGACGCGTCCGATTGAGGATTTCGACGCCTACGTCGATAAGCTCACCGAGTTTGTCTATAAAACCAACCTGTTCATGAAGCCGATCTTCTCCCAGGCGCGCGACGACGCGAAGCGCGTGGTGCTGGCGGAAGGGGAAGAGGCGCGCGTGCTGCACGCCACCCAGGAGCTGGTCACGCTGGGGCTGGCGAAGCCGATCCTGATTGGTCGTCCGAGCGTGATTGAGATGCGCATCCAGAAGCTGGGCCTGCAGATTCGGCCGGGCGTCGACTTCGAGATCGTCAACAACGAATCCGATCCGCGCTTCAAAGAGTACTGGAGGGAATACTACGCGATCATGAAGCGTCGGGGGATCACCCAGGAGCAGGCGCAGAGAGCCGTCATCAGCAACACGACGGTGATCGGCGCGATCATGGTTCATCGCGGCGAGGCGGATGCGCTGATCTGCGGCACCATCGGCGATTACCACGAGCACTTTAGCGTGGTGCAGGAGATCTTCGGCTATCGCGACGGCGTGCATACCGCCGGGGCGATGAACGCGCTGCTGCTGCCCAGCGGCAACACCTTTATTGCCGATACCTACGTTAACGACGATCCCACCGCCGGAACGAGCTGGCGGAGATCACCGTGATGGCCGCGGAGACCGTGCGTCGCTTTGGTATCGAACCGAAGGTGGCGCTGCTGTCGCACTCTAAGTTTGGCTCGTCCAAATCCGCGGCGGCGTGCAAAATGCGCGAGACGCTGGCGCTGGTGCGCGAGCGCGCGCCGGAGCTGATGATTGACGGGGAAATGCACGGCGATGCGGCGCTGGTGGAGAGCATCCGTAACGAACGGATGCCGGACAGCCCGCTGAAAGGATCGGCCAATATCCTGATTATGCCGAACGTGGAAGCGGCGCGTATCAGCTACAACCTGCTGCGCGTCTCCAGCTCTGAAGGGGTGACCGTAGGGCCGGTGCTGATGGGCGTGGCCAAACCGGTGCATGTGCTAACGCCGATTGCCTCCGTGCGCCGTATCGTGAACATGGTGGCGCTGGCGGTGGTTGAGGCGCAGACGCAGCCGCTGTAAATGTGTTGCAGGCCTGTTCAGGCATTATTGGCCGGATGGCGCGTAAGCGCTTATCCGGCCTGTAAAACCCGCAATCACACCCAATCCCGAACCTGAATAAACTCGCTGAGGGCAGCCTCCGGGCTGCCTTCGGCGGGTTGATAGTAATACTCCCAGCGCACCAGCGGCGGCATCGACATCAGAATCGACTCCGTGCGCCCGCCGGTCTGCAGGCCGAACAGCGTCCCGCGATCCCACACCAGGTTGAACTCCACGTAGCGCCCGCGGCGGTAGAGCTGGAACTCACGCTCGCGCACGCCGTAGTCGGTGTTTTTACGGCGCTCGACGATGGGCAGATAGGCGTCGGTATAGCCTTCACCCACCGCGCGCATAAAGCTGAACGCGGTATCAAAATCAGGCGTGTTGAGATCGTCAAAGAACAGCCCGCCGATGCCGCGCTGCTCGTCGCGGTGCTTCAGGTAAAAGTAGTCGTCGCACCACTTTTTGTAGCGCGGGTAGACCTCTTCGCCAAACGGCAGACAAAGATCCCGCGCGGTGGGGTGCCAGTGCACGGCATCCTCTTCGAAGCCGTAGTAGGGCGTCAAGTCGAAACCGCCGCCAAACCACCAGACCGGATCGGCGCCCGGTTTTTCCGCAATGAAGAAGCGCACGTTGGCGTGGCTGGTCGGCACAAACGGGTTGTGCGGATGCACCACCAGCGAGACGCCCATCGCTTCGAAGCTGCGGCCCGCCAGCTCAGGACGATGCGCCGTCGCAGACGCGGGCATCGCGTCGCCGTGAACGTGGGAAAAATTCACCCCGGCCTGTTCGAAGATGCCGCCGTTACGCAGCACGCGGCTGCGCCCGCCGCCGCCGGCCGCGCGCTGCCAGGTATCTTCCTGAAATTCTCCGCCGTCTGCGGCGGCCAGTTTCTGGCAAATCTCATCCTGCAGCTGCAGCAGGAACGTTTTGACCAGTTGAGCATTGGGTTTCATCAACGTTTCCTGACATGGGCTTTTTGGTTATCGAACCAGTTGAAGTAACTGATAATGCCGGAGGCGATGGCGTTGGCGATCTTCTGACGAAACGCCGTGGTGCCGAGGAGCCGCTCCTCTTCCGGGTTGGTAATGAAGGAGGTTTCCACCAGCACGGACGGGATGGACGGGGATTTCAGCACCACGAACGCCGCCTGCTCGGTGCCTTTCGGCTGTGCAGACGATGCACCGGCTTAATCTTCTTCAGAATATGCGAGCCGAGCGTCAGGCTGTTTTTGATCGTATCCGTCTGCACGAGGTCGAACAGCACCTGCTGTAGCAGGTGGTCTTTGTCGGTGGCTTTCTTCCCGGCGACTTCATCCGCCCGGTTTTCGCGATCGGAGAGGTATTTCGCCATGGCGCTACTGGCGCCACGGTTGGAGAGCGCAAACACCGAGGCACCGGCGGCAGACGGGTTGGTAAAGCCGTCGGCGTGAATCGACATAAACAGATCCGCGCCGTGCTGGTGGGCGATCTCTACGCGGTCATACAGCGGAATAAAGGTATCGCCAGAGCGCGTCAGACGGGCGTCAATGCCGTTGCTGCGTAAAATCGCGCGCACATTTTTTGCAATCGCCAGCACGACGTGTTTTTCTTTCGACCCGTTTTTGCCGATGGCGCCGGTATCAATACCGCCGTGGCCCGGGTCGAGCATCACCAGACGCTTCGCGCCCGGCTTTTTCGTTTTCGGTTTGCTGTGTCCGTTACTGGTTTTGAGCGTGCTCTCGTCTTTCGCCTGAGCCTGCTTTGCGATGCCCGTTAACGTTAAGGCCGCCAGCCCCGCTTTGAGAACCTGACGACGCGATGTGAGTGCTTTTAATGGTTTGAATGTGCTCATGCGGCCTGAATACTAAAAAATGGGGTCCTGGTGTTATATCGTATCGTCCTTCGCGTTACGACAGTCCATATTGAGAATTGTTTTACTTTTCATTTCAATACGTGACAAAGTGACATTATGCCAAATTTTGGCGAGATTTTCCCCGGTTATTGGCTAAAGGCGCTGCTTCGCGCCATAATCACTGTTTTTAAACCCGAAAAGGCGGTTAATACCATGGAGATACGCGTTTTTCGCCAGGAAGATTTCGAAGAGGTGATCACCCTTTGGGAGCGCTGCGATCTGCTGCGTCCGTGGAACGATCCGGAAATGGATATCGAACGTAAGGTGAATCACGACGTCAGTCTGTTTCTGGTCGCGGAAGTCAATGGCGAGGTCGTGGGGACGGTAATGGGCGGTTACGACGGCCATCGCGGCTCGGCCTATTATCTGGGCGTGCACCCGGAATACCGTGGCCGCGGCATTGCCAATGCGCTGCTCAACCGGCTCGAGAAGAAGCTGATCGCCCGCGGCTGCCCGAAAATCCAGATCATGGTGCGGGAAGATAACGACGTGGTGCTGGGCATGTATGAGCGCCTGGGCTACGAGCATGCTGACGTGCTGAATTTAGGAAAGCGTCTGATCGAAGATGAAGAGTACTGAGATCCATCCGGCAGACTATGACGCGCAGGGACGCGTCAGGCTGCCCTTTTTATTCTGGTGCGTTCTGCTGCTTCAGGCCCGGACCTGGGTGCTGTTTGTGATGGCCGCCGCGTCGCGCGGGCAGGGCGACACGCTGCTGACGCTCTTTTATCCCGATCACGATGCCTTCTGGCTCGGCTTGCTGCCGGGCGTACCGGCGGTGGTGGCTTTCTTATGCAGCGGCCGACGGCATGCGATCCCGCGTTTGTGGCGCGCGCTTCGCGGGAATGCTGCTGGTACAGTTGGCACTGGTGCTGTGGCTGCCTTCGCGCTGGTTCAGCGGTGAACCGCTGACGGGCATCGGCGTTGCGCTGGTGGTTGCCGATATTGTGGCGCTGCTGTGGCTGCTGACCAACCCGCGTCTTCGCGCCTGTTTTGCGCCTCAGGATGATTAATCCGGCACTTTTTGCCGATGTCGCACTCCAACAAGCGTTGATTTAACAACGTAAGGACGTTTCAATGAAATCGCTGCGTTTACTTTTATGCGCTCTCCCGCTGGCATTGACCGGCTGTTCGACGCTCTCCTCCATTAACTGGTCCGCCGCGTATCCGTGGAACTGGTTTGGCTCATCAACGGAAGTGACCGAGCAGGGCGTGGGGAAAATTACCGCCGCGACGGCGCTGGATCAGAATGCTATTCAGGATGCGCTCAGCAGCGATTACCGCCTGCGCAGCGGCATGAAAACGGAGAATGGCAATATTGTGCGCTATTACGAAGCGCTGAAGGGCGACAAGCTGGCGCTGGTGATCAACGGTGACAAAGGCACGGTAAACCGAATTGCGGTGATGGATGAAGATATTCCGACCGCCAGCGGCGTGAAAGTAGGGACCCCGTTTAGCGATCTTTATAAGCAGGCTTTTGGCAATTGCACCAGCGTGCCGTCTGACGACAAGGTCGCGGTGGAGTGTAAGGCGGAAGGCAGCCAGCACATCGGCTATGTCTTCACCGGAACCTGGAGTGGACCGGAGGGGCTGATGCCGTCTGACGACACGCTCAAGAGCTGGAAAGTGAGCAAAATACTCTGGAAGCAGTAATTTGCGCCTGAACAAACCGCCTCGCTGAAATCCGGGTATAATAGCCGCCATCAATGCCACGCTGACGTGGCATCTTTATTTCAGGAGGAGCGATGTCTCAGGTTCAGAGTGGCATTTTGCCAGAACATTGCCGCGCGGCGATTTGGATTGAAGCCAATGTCAAAGGGGACGTGGATGCCCTGCGTGCGGCCAGCAAAGCGTTTATTGATAAACTGGCGACCTTCCAGGCCAAATTCCCGGAAGCCCACCTCGGCGCCGTTGTTGCGTTTGGCAATAACGTCTGGCGTCAACTGAGCGGTGGGGAAGGGGCGGAAGAGCTGAAAGACTTCATCCCTTACGGCAAAGGCCTGGCTCCGGCGACCCAGTACGATGTGCTGATTCACATTCTTTCTCTGCGTCACGACGTGAACTTCTCCGTTGCCCAGGCGGCGGTGGCGGCCTTTGGCGACAGCATTGAGGTGCAGGAAGAGGTTCACGGTTTCCGCTGGGTGGAAGAGCGCGATCTGAGCGGCTTCGTCGACGGGACGGAAAACCCGGCGGGTGAAGAGGTTCGTCGCGACGTGGCGGTGATTAAAGACGGCGTGGACGCGGGCGGCAGCTACGTGTTCGTGCAGCGCTGGGAGCACAACCTCAAGCAGCTTAACCGCATGAGCGTGCACGACCAGGAGATGATGATTGGCCGCACCAAAGAGGCCAACGAAGAGATCGACGGCGATGAGCGTCCGGTTACCTCGCACCTGACCCGCGTTGACCTGAAAGAAGACGGCAAAGGGCTGAAGATTGTGCGCCAGAGCCTGCCGTACGGCACCGCAAGCGGCACGCACGGCCTTTACTTCTGCGCCTACTGCGCGCGCCTGTATAACATTGAACAGCAGCTGCTGAGCATGTTCGGCGATACCGACGGCAAGCGCGACGCCATGCTGCGCTTCACCAAACCGGTGACCGGCGGCTACTACTTTGCGCCGTCCGTTGAGCGTCTGCTGGCGCTGTAATAGCCTTACTCCCTCTCCCTGTGGGAGAGGGCTGGGGTGAGGGCATCAGGCCGCACCCCTTATTCCCTTTTCTGCTTCTAAATCACCAAACGGTATATAAAACCGTTACTCCTTTCATCCCCGTTATAAATATTATGACTATAAGATAGTCATCACATTTATAAGGGTGCGCAATGGCCGTTACTGTACTGAAAAAAGGAACTCTGGCGCTGGCAGGTTTACTGCTGGTGGCACAGGCGCAGGCGACTGAACTGTTGAACAGTTCGTATGACGTCTCCCGCGAGCTGTTTGCCGCCCTTAACCCCCCGTTCGAACAGCAGTGGGCGAAAGACAATAACGGCGATAAGCTGACCATCAAGCAGTCCCACGCCGGTTCGTCCAAACAGGCGCTGGCCATTCTCCAGGGGCTGAAAGCGGATGTGGTGACCTACAACCAGGTCACTGACGTGCAGATCCTGCACGACAAAGGCAACCTGATCCCGGCGGACTGGCAGAGCCGTCTGCCGAACAACAGCTCGCCGTTCTATTCCACCATGGCGTTTCTGGTGCGCAAGGGCAATCCGAAGAATATCCACGACTGGAGCGACCTGGTGCGTTCCGACGTGAAACTGATTTTCCCGAACCCGAAAACCTCCGGTAACGCCCGTTACACCTATCTGGCGGCGTGGGGCGCGGCGGACAAGGCTGACGGTAACGATAAAGCCAAAACCGAGCAGTTCATGACCCAGTTCCTGAAAAACGTCGAAGTGTTTGATACCGGCGGCCGCGGCGCGACCACCACCTTCGCAGAGCGCGGTCTGGGCGATGTGCTGATCAGCTTTGAATCGGAAGTGAACAACATCCGCAAACAGTACGAAGCGCAGGGCTTTGAGGTGGTTATCCCGAAAACCAACATTCTGGCGGAATTCCCGGTGGCCTGGGTGGATAAAAACGTGCAGGCCAACGGTACCGAAAAGGCGGCGAAAGCCTATCTCAACTACCTCTACAGCCCGCAGGCGCAGACCATCATTACCGATTACTACTACCGCGTGAACAACCCGGACGTGATGAAGAAGCTGAAAGATAAATTCCCGCAGACCGCGCTGTTCCGCGTGGAAGACCATTTTGGCTCCTGGCCTGATGTGATGAAAACGCATTTTGCCAGCGGCGGTGAGTTGGACAAACTGCTGGCGGCGGGGCGTAAGTAATGTTTGCAGTATCGGCAAAACGCGTGCTGCCGGGCTTTACCTTAAGCCTCGGGACCAGCCTGCTGTTCGTTTGCCTGATCCTGCTGTTGCCGCTCAGCGCGCTGGTGATGCAGCTGGCGCAGATGAGCTGGGCGCAGTACTGGGACGTGGTCACCAACCCGCAGGTGGTGGCGGCCTATAAAGTGACGCTGCTGTCGGCGTTTGTCGCCTCCACTTTTAACGGCGTGTTTGGTCTGCTGATGGCCTGGATCCTAACCCGCTATCGCTTTCCGGGCCGCACGCTGCTGGACGCCCTGATGGATCTGCCGTTTGCGCTGCCGACGGCGGTGGCCGGCTTAACCCTGGCGTCGCTGTTCTCCGTGAACGGGCTGTACGGCGAGTGGCTGGCGAAATTTGACATCAAGGTGACCTACACCTGGCTCGGTATCGCGGTGGCGATGGCCTTTACCAGCATCCCGTTTGTGGTGCGTACCGTGCAGCCGGTGCTGGAAGAGTTGGGGCCGGAATACGAAGAAGCGGCGGAAACGCTGGGCGCCACGCGCTGGCAGAGCTTCCGCCGCGTGGTGCTGCCGGAGCTGTCTCCGGCGCTGATGGCGGGCGTCGCGCTGTCGTTTACCCGCAGCCTCGGCGAGTTCGGCGCGGTGATTTTTATCGCCGGGAACATCGCCTGGAAAACGGAAGTGACCTCGCTGATGATTTTCATTCGCCTGCAGGAGTTTGATTATCCGGCGGCGAGCGCGATTGCTTCGGTGATCCTCGCGGCCTCGCTGCTGCTGCTGTACTCGATTAACACTCTGCAAAGTCGCTTTGGTCGACGTGTGGTAGGTCACTGATGGCGGAAGTTACGCAATTGAAGCGATACGATGCGCCCCGCATCAACTGGGGTAAATGGTTTCTGATTGGGGCGGGCGTACTGGTGTCCGCCCTCATTCTCGTCGTGCCGACGATTTATATCTTCGTTCAGGCGTTCAGCAAGGGCCTGATGCCCGCGCTGGAAAACCTGGCGAACCCGGATATGCTGCACGCCATCTGGCTGACCGTGCTGATTGCCCTGATTACCGTTCCGGTGAACCTGGTGTTCGGTACCCTGCTGGCGTGGCTGGTGACGCGCTTTAACTTCCCGGGACGTCAGCTGCTGCTGACCCTGTTGGATATTCCGTTTGCCGTGTCGCCGGTGGTGGCGGGCCTGGTGTACCTGCTCTTTTACGGCTCCAACGGCCCGCTGGGCGGCTGGCTGGATGCGCATAACCTGCAGATCATGTTCGCCTGGCCGGGCATGGTGCTGGTCACCATCTTCGTGACCTGTCCGTTTGTGGTGCGCGAGCTGGTGCCGGTGATGTTAAGCCAGGGGAGCCACGAAGACGAAGCGGCGGTGCTGCTGGGGGCGTCCGGCTGGCAAATGTTCCGCCGCGTGACGCTGCCGAACATCCGCTGGGCGCTGCTTTACGGCGTGGTGCTGACCAACGCCCGCGCGATTGGCGAGTTCGGTGCCGTTTCCGTGGTCTCCGGTTCCATTCGCGGTGAAACCCTGTCGCTGCCGCTACAGATTGAGCTGCTGCAGCAGGACTACAACACCATCGGCGCGTTTACTGCCGCAGCGTTGCTGACGCTGATGGCTATTTTGACCCTGTTTTTGAAGAGTGTGGTGCAGTGGCGTTTAGAAAATCAGGAAAAACGTCAGCATCAGGAGGGAAATCATGAGCATTGAGATTGCCAATATTAAGAAGTCTTTTGGTCGCACCCAGGTGCTGAATGATATCTCGCTGGATATCCCTTCCGGACAAATGGTGGCGCTGCTGGGGCCGTCCGGCTCCGGCAAAACCACGCTGCTGCGCATTATCGCCGGGCTGGAGCACCAGACCAGCGGGCACATCCGCTTCCACGGCACCGACGTGAGCCGCCTGCACGCCCGCGATCGTAACGTGGGCTTTGTGTTCCAGCACTACGCGCTGTTCCGCCACATGACGGTGTTCGACAACATCGCGTTTGGCCTGACGGTGCTGCCGCGTCGCGAGCGGCCGAATGCCGCGGCAATCAAAGCCAAAGTGACCCAACTGCTGGAGATGGTGCAGCTGGCTCACCTGGCGGACCGCTATCCGGCCCAGCTGTCCGGCGGGCAGAAACAGCGCGTGGCGCTGGCGCGTGCGCTGGCCGTTGAGCCGCAAATTCTGCTGCTGGATGAACCCTTTGGCGCGCTGGATGCGCAGGTGCGTAAAGAGCTGCGCCGCTGGCTGCGTCAGCTGCATGAAGAGCTGAAATTCACCAGCGTCTTCGTGACCCACGACCAGGAAGAGGCGATGGAAGTGGCCGATCGCGTGGTGGTCATGAGCCAGGGCAACATTGAGCAGGTTGACGCGCCGGAACAGCTCTGGCGTGAACCGGCGACCCGCTTCGTGCTGGAGTTTATGGGCGAGGTGAACCGCCTGCAGGGCACTATTCGCGGCGGGCAGTTCCACGTCGGCGCGCACCGCTGGCCGCTGGGCTATACCCCCGCCCACCAGGGACCGGTCGATCTGTTCCTGCGTCCGTGGGAAGTGGACGTGAGCCGCCGAACCAGCCTGGATTCACCGCTGCCGGTGCAGGTGCTGGAAGCCAGCCCGAAAGGTCACTATACCCAACTGGTGGTACAGCCGCTGGGCTGGTATACCGAGCCGCTGACCGTGGTCATGCGCGACGACGAGCCGCCGCACCGCGGCGAGCGCCTGTTTGTCGGTCTGCAGCATGCCCGGATGTATCACGGCAAGGAACGCATCGAAGCGCGGGAGGAGATTGCTCTGGCGGAGTCAGCCTGATAGGTTAAGCAGCATGTCTATCGCCCGGTGGCGCCGTGCTTACCGGGCCTACAATATCTGCATCAGCACTGCGTCTTGTAGGCCGGGTAAGCGAAGCGCCACCCGGCTTTTTTATTGAGCAAAAATCGTGAATACATTAGAACATACCATCGGCAACACGCCTCTGGTCAAACTGCAGCGCCTGGGGCCGGACAACGGCAGCGAAATCTGGGTCAAACTGGAAGGCAATAACCCGGCGGGGTCGGTGAAAGATCGCGCCGCGCTGTCGATGATTGTCCAGGCCGAAAAGCGCGGCGAGATTAAGCCGGGCGACGTGCTGATTGAAGCTACCAGCGGCAACACCGGTATCGCCCTGGCGATGATTGCGGCGCTGAAAGGCTACCGCATGAAGCTGCTGATGCCGGACAACATGAGCCAGGAGCGGCGCGCCGCGATGCGTGCCTACGGCGCCGAGCTGATTCTGGTGACCAAAGAGCAGGGAATGGAAGGCGCGCGCGACCTGGCGCTGGAAATGGCCGAGCGCGGCGAAGGTAAGCTGCTCGATCAGTTCAACAACCCGGACAACCCCTACGCCCACTACACCACCACCGGCCCGGAAATCTGGCAGCAAACCGACGGGCGAATCACCCATTTTGTCTCCAGCATGGGCACCACCGGCACCATTACCGGCGTATCGCGTTTTCTGCGCGAGCAGGATAAAGCCGTCACCATTGTCGGCCTGCAGCCGGAAGAGGGGAGCAGCATTCCGGGCATTCGCCGCTGGCCTGCGGAGTATATGCCCGGCATTTTTAATGCGCAGCTGGTGGACCAGGTGCTGGATCTTCACCAGCGCGAGGCGGAAAATACCATGCGTGAGCTGGCCGTGCGGGAAGGCATCTTCTGCGGCGTCAGCTCGGGCGGCGCGGTAGCGGGCGCGATTGCGCGTGGCGCAGGCAAGCCCGGGCGCGGTGGTGGTGGCGATTATCTGCGATCGCGGCGATCGCTATCTGTCCACCGGCGTCTTTGGTGAAGAGAGTTATTCGCAGGGGGCGGGGATTTAAGCGTCATGGAGATGATTCTATTCCGGGATAATACCCGGGCGCAGCAAACTGATATTGTCGCTGTGCAGTCGCAGGTTGTGTACGGCAGCGTTGGAAACAGCATTGCGGTGCCGAATATTCGAACCCACAAGCTGAACGTCACCGCCGTGCCGACGGTACTGTTCAGCAATACGCCGCACTACGACACGTTTTACGGTGGTGTGATCCCCGACGAGTGGTTCAGCGGCTACCTGAAGGCGCTGGAAGAGCGCGAGATCCTGCGCGAGCTTAAAGCGGTCACCACCGGCTATATGGGAAGTGCCAGCCAGATCGTTCTGCTGGCGCAGTGGCTGAAGGCGGTACGGGAGCAACATCCAGAGCTGTTGGTTCTGGTCGACCCGGTTATCGGCGATACCGACAGCGGGATCTACGTGAAAGAGGAAATCCCTCAGGCGTATCGCGAACATTTGCTGCCGCTGGCGCAGGGGATCACGCCAAACGTCTTTGAGCTGGAAGTGCTAAGCGGCAAACCGTGCCGCAATCTGCAAAGCGCCATCGCTGCGGCACAGGGCTGCTCTCTGCGACCCTGAAATGGGTGGCGATCACCAGTGCGCCGGTGGCTGAAGATGACGGTCAGATACATGTGGTGCTGGTGACGCGGATGAGGGCGTTACCGTCAGTGCGCATCCGCGAGTAGAAACCGATCTGAAAGGGACGGGCGATCTGTTCTGTTCAGAGCTGGTGAGCGGCATTGTTGAGGGGAAAAACGTTGCCGATGCCATTCGCATGGCTGGCGATCGGGTGACGGACGTGATGCTCTATACCCAGTCGAAAGGTTACGACGAGCTTATCCTGCCGGCATAAACAATAAAAATGGCGCCCGAAGGCGCCATTTTTCTGTGCATCGAGCATTACTTCTTGATGCGGATAACCGGGGTTTCACCCACGGTGACGCTGCCAGACAGTTTGATCAGTTCTTTGATTTCGTCCATGTTGGAGATAACAACCGGAGTCAGGGTAGACTTGGCTTTCTCTTCCAGCAGTGGCAGATCGAATTCGATCACCGGGTCGCCAACTTTCACGCGCTGGCCTTCTTCCGCGATACGTTTGAAGCCTTCGCCTTTCAGTTCAACGGTGTCGATACCGAAGTGAACGAACAGTTCGATACCGCTATCAGATTCGATAGAGAACGCATGGTTGGTTTCAAAAATTTTACCGATGGTGCCGTCAACCGGAGCAACCATTTTGTTGCCGGTTGGTTTGATAGCGATGCCATCACCAACGATTTTCTCAGCGAACACTACATCCGGCACGTCTTCGATGTTGACGATCTCGCCGGAGAGCGGAGCAACAATCTCAATAGTTCCGGTGTCTTTCTTATCATCAGAAACCAGAGATTTCAGTTTATCGAACAAACCCATGATCTTCTCCTAAGCAGTAATTTGGGCCGCATCTCGTGGATTAGCAGATTGTTTTTTCTTCAATGAACTTGTTAACCAGCGTCATTAACTCGTCCGTTGTCGGTTGAGCAAGAGCCTGCTCTGCTAACACCTTCGCATCTTCGAAGTTCGTGTTACGGATAATCTTCTTAATGCGCGGGATGGAAATGGCGCTCATAGAGAATTCGTCCAGACCCATACCCAGCAACAGAAGTGTAGCACGTTCGTCGCCAGCAAGCTCACCGCACATGCCAGTCCATTTGCCTTCTGCATGAGAAGCATCAATAACTTGCTTGATCAGGTTCAGTACGGACGGTGACATTGGCTGGTAGAGATGTGAAATCATATCATTACCACGGTCAACTGCCAGGGTGTACTGCGTTAAATCATTGGTACCGATACTAAAGAAATCAACTTCTTTGGCCAAATGACGCGCAATGGTCGCCGCCGCTGGTGTTTCCACCATCACGCCGATCTCGATGCTCTCGTCAAACGCTTTACCTTCGTCGCGCAGTTCCTGTTTGTAGATTTCGATCTCTTTCTTCAGTGCACGCACTTCTTCAACAGAGATGATCATCGGGAACATGATGCGCAGTTTGCCGAAAGCAGAGGCACGCAGGATCGCGCGAACCTGGTCACGCAGGATCTCTTTGCGATCCATCGCGATACGGATGGCACGCCAGCCCAGGAACGGGTTCTCTTCTTTCGGGAAGTTCATGTACGGCAGCTCTTTGTCGCCGCCGATGTCCATGGTACGGACGATAACGGCCTGAGAGCCACAGGCTTCAGCCACGGCTTTATAAGCCGCAAACTGCTCTTCTTCGGTCGGCAGCGCGTCGCGGTCCATGAACAGGAATTCGGTACGATAGAGACCGACGCCTTCCGCGCCGTTGCGCTCAGCGCCCTCGACGTCGCGGACGGTACCGATGTTGGCGCAGACTTCAACCTGATGGCCGTCCAGGGTGATGGCTGGCAGGTCTTTCAGCTTCGCCAGTTCGGCTTTTTCTTCCGCAACCTGCTCCTGAACCGCGCGCAGTTTATCGATCTCTTCATTGGTTGGGTTGACGTAAACCTTGTTGTTAACGGCATCCAGAATCAGATAGTCGCCGTTTTTCACCTGAGAGGTGACGCTACCGGTACCCACGATGGCAGGCAGTTCCAGAGAGCGCGCCATGATAGAGGTGTGGGAAGTACGGCCACCCACGTCGGTGATGAAACCGAGGACCTTTTTCAGGTTCAGCTGTGCGGTTTCTGACGGGGTCAGGTCCGCGGCAACCAGGATCACTTCATCCTGAATCGCGCTCAGGTCGATGATGGGCAGGCCCAGGATGTTGCGCAGCAGGCGCTTACCGATGTCACGCACGTCAGCCGCACGCTCTTTCAGGTATTCATCATCCAGTTCTTCCAGGGCAGTTGCCTGACCTTCGATAACTTCATGCGCCGCCGCGTCGGCCGTCATGCCCTTATCTTTAATCAGGGCTATGATTTCCTGCTCCAGCTCCTCATCTTCGAGCAGCATGATGTGCCCTTCGAAGATGGCTTCTTTTTCTTCACCGAAAGTTTCGCCAGCTTTAGTTTTGATTGCTTCCAGTTGCGCAGATGCCTTGGCACGACCGCTCAGAAAACGTTCAACTTCCTGATCAACCTTGTCGGCAGAAATTTTCTTCCGGTCGATGACGATCTCGTCTTCTTTCAGCAGCAGTGCTTTGCCGAAAGCGATACCCGGGGATGCTAAAATGCCTGAAATCATAACCCTACCTTACTTGTGACTGATATTTAAAAGAACCCGCAAACTTACTCGAGCTCAGCCATCAGTTTTACCAGATGCTCAACTGCTTTCTGCTCGTCTTCACCTTCAGCGGAGATGGTCACAACGGTGCCCTGAGTCAGGCCCAGAGTCTGCAGTTTGAACAGGCTTTTTGCGCTGGCGCTTTTGCCGTTGGAAGTCACAGTGATTTCAGAAGAGAAGCCTTTTGCTTCTTTAACAAACTGAGCAGCAGGGCGGGTGTGCAGACCGTTCGGAGCGGTAATGGTAACTTCTTGCTGGAACATTGTATTTCCCCAACTTATAGGTTTAGTGTTGTGGAACTAAAGTCTAGCCTGGCGACTGAACTTTAGCCTGTATTGTTAGCGCTGACGCACCGGGAAAAGGTACAGAAGTTCACCTGTGCTATCCGGCGTGGGCGCTTCTGGCCGTTGACGTTTCGATCGTCATTAAACATTATGCCGCGAAAGCAAGACTTGAACCAAATCATAAAATCGATTCAGCAAGGCTGAAATCTCACTTCGGATTAATTTCACGCATCAAAATAATTGCTGGTTTAAATACCAGACCCTACGGGGTGAAGCAATGCCAGGAGGGGTAAAAGTTTGAAGCAGGCCACAAAAAAGCACCTGAAAAGGTGCTTTTTTACGCGTTATTAACATGCTGGCACTACTGTTGCAGCTCTTTTTCAGTGAAGAGATCGGCAAACAGCGCGGTGCTCAGATAACGCTCGCCCGAAGAAGGAAGGATAACCACAATATTCTTATTGGTAAAGGCTTCATCTTCCTGCAGCTTCAGCGCTGCCGCAACGGCTGCACCGGAAGAGATACCCGCCAGAATGCCTTCTTCATCCATCAGGCGACGCGCGGTAGAGATGGCTTCTTCGTTAGTGATGGTGACCACTTTATCGATCAGCTTCAGATCCAGGTTGCCCGGAATGAAGCCGGCGCCGATACCCTGAATTTTGTGCGGGCCCGGTTTGAGCTCTTCACCCGCCAGCGCCTGGGTGATAACCGGTGAGTCGGTCGGCTCAACGGCCACGGTAATCAGATCGGTTTTCCCTTTCGTGCCTTTAATATAGCGCGACACGCCGGTCAGCGTACCGCCGGTACCCACGCCGGAGATGAAGACGTCAACCTGACCGTCGGTATCTTCCCAGATTTCCGGGCCGGTGGTCTTCTCGTGAATTTCCGGGTTTGCCGGGTTGCTGAACTGCTGCAGCAGCAGGTATTTCGCCGGATCGCTGGCCACAATCTCTTCGGCTTTCTGAATGGCGCCTTTCATGCCCTTCGCGCCTTCGGTCAGCACCAGGTTCGCGCCCAGCGCTTTCAGCAGCTTACGACGCTCGATGCTCATGGTTTCCGGCATGGTCAGCGTCAGCTTGTAGCCGCGCGCGGCAGCAACATAGGCCAGAGCGATACCGGTGTTGCCGCTGGTCGGTTCCACCAGCTCAACGCCCGGCTTCAGTACGCCACGTTTTTCAGCATCCCAAATCATGTTGGCACCGATACGGCATTTTACGCTGAAGCTCGGGTTACGTGATTCGACCTTCGCCAGGATGCGTCCATTACCGATACGGTTCAGTCGAACCAGCGGCGTATGACCGATAGTCAGCGAGTTGTCTTCATAAATCTTACTCATGGCCTGTCCTTAACTGTATGAAATTTGGGATACCGACCTCAGCATACGCACTTACCAGGGAGGGGGAAGTAAAGAATTCGCATATCTATATGCTGCAAGGAAATAATGGGGATCAGTATGGAATAAGGAAAGCGCCCTCGAATAACACCCCGCTTTCCTCATTTTTGCGTTATTTCCACGGCGGCGTGTTTTTCGGACGGGCGGCGGTAGCAATCGACCCACATCGCCGTCGCGCCGCAGACGGCGACGGGCATGATGAACAGATTCAGGAAGGGGATCATGGTGAACAGGCTGGTCAGCGCGCCAAACTGCATATTGGCGACCTTCTGGCTGCGCAGGGCGGTGCGCATCGCTTTAAACGGCACCTTGTGGTTGTCGAACGGATAGTCGCAGTACTGAATGGCCAGCATCCAGGCGCTGAACAGGAACCACAGCACCGGCGCCACCGTCTGGCCAATGCCGGGCACAAAGTAGAGGATCAGCAGCAGAAGCGCGCGCGGCAGGTACCAGGCAAACTTTTGCCATTCGCGCTTCATAATGCGCGGGAGGTCTTTCATGATCCCCAATACGCCCGTGTCCGGCGGCGTTGCGCCGGTAAGGCGCGCTTCCAGCTGTTCCGCCAGCAGACCGTTAAACGGCGCGGCTATCCAGTTGGCAATCGTCGAGAAAAAGTAGCCAAACACCAGCAGCACGGAGATCACCGCCACCGGCCAGAGCAGGTAGTTCAGCCACTGCAGCCAGTCCGGCACATGGCTCATCAGCGACGGGATCCAGCTCTCCAGCTTTGTGAACAGCCACCAGAACGCGCCGCCCATCAGAATAATGTTGATCAACAGCGGCAGGATGACGAAGCGTCGAATACCCGGCAGCGAGACCAGTTTCCAGCCCTGAGAAAAATACAAGACGCCGCTGCGCGCAGTGCCCTGGGACGATGAAACCATAATCTGGCTATACTCCTTTTCTGATGATCCAGTGGCACGGCCCGCATTATAATATCCACTTCCGGGCGGTCGAATGACCAGTTCGGAAATGTTCGAAAAACCAGCAAAAAGCACGATTTCCTTCATCTTTATGCGGTGAATGCCACGCGCACACTTGCACTTGACGTAAACGGCAAATACTCTTAGTGAGTAAATGTTTGCCGTGGTGGCAAGGTGTTAGAACAACAGAGAATATAATGATGCAGGATTTGCGTCTGATATTAATCATTGTTGGCGCGATCGCCATAATCGCTTTACTGGTACACGGTTTCTGGACCAGCCGTAAAGAACGTTCCTCGATGTTTCGCGATCGCCCACTGAAACGCATGAAGTCGAGACGTGACGACGATGATTAAGATGACGAGGATGTCGATGAAGGACGAAGGCGTGGGTGAAGTTCGTGTTCACCGGGTCAATCACTGCGCCAGGATCGGGTAACGAGCAGGATGCGCCGCGTCAGTCTTCGCAGCATCAGTATCAACCGCCGTATGCTTCGGCACAGCCGCGTCAGTCAGTGCCGGTTCAGCCCGTGGAAGAGCCAGCGCGCCATGCGCCGCAATCCAGGAATCAGCCGCATCAGCCAGAGCGTCCGCAAGTGCAGGCACCGACGTTTGAGCAACAGCCTGTTCGCCCAACCGCGCAGCCAGTAGCTCCGCAGCAGCACGCACCGCAGTATCAAGCGCCGCAGCAGCCCCATCATCAGCCACAGCCGCAGGCTCATCAACCTGCGCCGCAGCAAGAGCCGGAACCGGTTATCGAAACGCCGCAGGAAAAACCGCAGCGCAAAGAAACGGTGATCATCATGAACGTGGCCGCGCATCACGGCAGCCATCTCAACGGCGACGTGCTGCTGAACAGTATTCAGCAGGCAGGCTTCAAGTTTGGCGATATGAACATTTTCCATCGCCATCTGAGCCCGGACGGCAGCGGCCCGGCGCTGTTCAGCCTGGCCAACATGGTTAACCCGGGAACGTTTGATCCTGAAATGATGGGCGATTTGACCACGCCTGGCGTCACTATCTTTATGCAGGTGCCGTCCTACGGCGACGAACTGCAAAACTTCAAGCTGATGCTGCAGTCCGCGCAGCATATCGCCGACGAAGTGGGCGGTGTGGTGCTCGACGATCAGCGCCGAATGATGACGCCGCAGAAACTGCGCGAGTACCAGGACCGCATCCGCGAGGTTAAAGAAGCCAACGCGTAATGGCCGCGTTGACCACGAATATCCCACTCCAGAACCCCCGCCTGTCGGGGGTTTTTTATCATTGATGGTGCGATATGGACTCGATCGAACAACAACTCACTGAACTGCGAACCACGCTTCGCCATCATGAATATCTCTATCATGTTATGGACGCGCCGGAAGTCCCGGATGCGGAGTATGACCGCCTGATGCGCGAGCTGCGCGAGCTAGAGGCGCAGCATCCGGAGCTCATCACGCCCGATTCCCCCACCCAGCGCGTCGGCGCTGCGCCGCTGGCGGCCTTCAGCCAGGTGCGCCACGAAGTGCCGATGCTGTCGCTGGATAACGTGTTCGATGAAGAGAGCTTCCTGGCGTTTAACAAGCGCGTGCAGGATCGCCTGAAAAGCAGCGATGCGCTGACCTGCTGCTGCGAGCTGAAGCTGGATGGCCTGGCGGTCAGCCTTCTCTATGAAAACGGCGTGCTGGTGCGCGCCGCGACGCGTGGCGACGGCACGACCGGTGAAGACATCACCACCAACGTGCGCACCATCCGCGCGATCCCGCTGAAGCTGCACGGCGACAACATTCCTGCCCGTCTGGAAGTGCGCGGCGAAGTGTTCCTGCCGCAGGCGGGTTTTGAGAAAATTAACGAAGAGGCGCGTCGCACCGGCGGGAAAGTGTTTGCCAACCCGCGCAACGCGGCGGCGGGCTCGCTGCGCCAGCTTGATCCGCGCATTACCGCGAAACGCCCGCTTACTTTCTTCTGCTACGGTGTCGGCATTCTGGAGGGCGGCGAGCTGCCGCGTAGCCATCTCGGGCGTCTGCTGCAGTTTAAGGCCTGGGGCCTGCCGGTGAGCGAGCGCGTACGGCTCTGCGACTCGCCGGAAGCGGTGCTGGCGTTCTATCGCCAGGTGGAAGAGGATCGTCCGACGCTCGGCTTTGATATTGATGGCGTGGTGATCAAGGTTGATTCGCTGGCGCTGCAGGAGCAGCTGGGCTTTGTGGCGCGCGCGCCGCGCTGGGCGGTGGCGTTCAAATTCCCGGCGCAGGAGCAGATGACCTTCGTGCGCGACGTGGAGTTTCAGGTTGGCCGCACCGGGGCCATTACGCCGGTGGCCCGTCTGGAGCCGGTGCAGGTGGCGGGCGTGCTGGTGAGTAACGCCACGCTGCACAACGCCGATGAAATCGACCGCCTGGGGCTGCGTATTGGTGACAAAGTGGTGATTCGCCGCGCCGGCGACGTGATCCCGCAGGTGGTTAACGTTGTGGAGTCAGAACGTCCTGACGAGACGCGCGAAGTGGTCTTCCCGCAACCCATTGCCCGGTGTGTGGCTCCGACGTTGAGCGTGTGGAAGGCGAAGCCGTGGCGCGCTGTACCGGCGGCTTAATCTGCGGCGCGCAGCGTAAAGAGGCGCTGAAGCACTTTGTCTCCCGCCGCGCGATGGACGTGGACGGCATGGGCGACAAGATCATCGATCAGCTGGTTGAGAAAGAGTATGTCCAGACGCCAGCGGATCTCTTCCGGCTGACCGCGGGCAAACTGACCGGCCTGGATCGCATGGGGCCAAAATCGGCGCAGAACGTGGTTAATGCGCTGGAAGACGCCAAAGAGACCACCTTTGCCCGCTTCCTGTATGCGCTGGGCATTCGCGAAGTCGGTGAGGCGACGGCCGCGGGCCTGGCGGCGTATTTTGGTACGCTGGAGGCGCTGGAAAAGGCGAGCATCGAGGAGCTGCAAAAAGTCCCGGATGTCGGCATCGTGGTCGCCAAGCACGTCATCAACTTCTTCGATGAAGAGAGCAACCGCGAAGTCATCGCGCGAACTGGTTGGCGAAGTGGGCATTCACTGGCCCGCGCCGGTGGTGGTCAATGCTGAAGAGATCGACAGCCCGTTCGCCGGTAAAACGGTGGTGCTGACCGGCTAGCCTGAGCCAGCTTTCACGCGACGAGGCCAAAGCGCGTCTGGTGGCGCTGGGGGCCAAAGTGGCCGGCAGCGTGTCGAAGAAAACCGATCTGGTGATCGCCGGGGAAGCGGCGGGTTCGAAGCTGGCGAAAGCGCAGGAGCTGGGCATTGCGGTGATCGACGAAGCGGAAATGATGCGTCTGCTGGGAGAGTAAAGTGGAGAAAGAACAGCTCGTTGAGATCGCCAATACCGAGATGCCGTTCGGTAAATACAAGGGGCGCAGGCTGATTGATTTGCCGGAGGAGTATCTGCTGTGGTTTGCCCGTAAGGATGAATTTCCGGCCGGGCGACTGGGCGAGCTGATGGAGATAACGTTGCTGATCAAAACCGAGGGGCTGACCCAGCTGGTGCAGCCCCTGAAACGGCCCTAGGCTTTTGCGGCGCGGGTCGCTTCCTGCGCCAGCTGTTGCTCCGTCTGGCGCTTGTAGCGACGCGCCAGCACCGCGCAGACCATCAGCTGGATCTGATGGAAAATCATCAGCGGCAGCACCATCATCCCAATCACCGAGGTCGGGAACAGAATGTTGGCCATCGGGATGCCGTTCGCCAGGCTCTTCTTCGAACCGCAGAACACAATGGTAATTTCATCCGCTTTGTTGAAGCCGCACTTGCGCGCCACAAAGACGTTTACCATGCATCACAATCGCCAGCAGGACGATGCTGGCCACCACGATAAACAGCAGCGAGCCGACGCCCACCTTATGCCAGATGCCGTTCACGACCGCTTCGCTGAAGGCGGAGTAAACCACCAGCAGAATCGAGGTCTGGTCGGTTTTTGAAATCCATTTTTTATGCTTCGCCACAAATGCGCCGGTCCACGGACGGGACAGGTGACCCAGCGACAAACGGCAGCAGCAGCTGCAGCAGATCTTGCCCACCTGCTCGAGGTTGCCCCCCGCGCCGTGCATGTTCATCAGCAGGCCCACCAGCAGCGGCGAGACGAAGATCCCCAGCAGGCTGGAGGCGGATGCCGAGCACACCGCGGCCGCCACGTTACCGCCCGCCAGCGAGGTAAAGGCAATGGCCGACTGCACGGTGGCGGGCAGAATGCACAGATAGAGGAAGCCGGTGTACAGCGCCGGGCTGACGTTAACCGGCGCCCACCAGGCAAACAGCACCCCGAGGGCCGGGAAAAGAATAAAGGTGCTGCACATCACCCACAGATGCAGTCGCCAGTGGCTACCGCCCGCGATGATGGCTTCGCGGGAGAGTTTTGCGCCGTGCATAAAGAACAGCAGCGCGATGGCGGCCGTGGTCAGCCCTTCAAAGAAAGGAACGAACCCGCCGCGCGCGGGGAAGAAAGAGGCCAGCAGAACGGTAAACACCAGGGTGAGGGTAAACGGATCAAGAATACGAAATAGTTTCATGATGCACTCCTGAAAATCGATGTCGCTATTGTGCTTTTTCTCCATTTGAGAAATAAAATTGATTTATTGCATCCATTCATGAATTAAACAGATGAATTACTCCTTACGTCAGCTTCGCGTTTTCGTCACCGTCGCGCAGGCCCGCAGCTTTAGCCGGGCAGGGGAGATGATTGGCCTGAGCCAGTCGGCGGTCAGCCACAGCGTGAAAGAGCTGGAGAAGCAGACCGGCGTGCGTCTGCTCGATCGCACCACGCGCGAAGTGGTGCTGACCGAAGCCGGGCAGCAGCTGGCTCTGCGGCTGGAACGGCTGCTGGATGAGCTGAACAGCACGCTACGCGAAGCCGGGCGCGTCGGCCAGCAATTAACCGGTACCGTGCGGGTGGCGGCCAGCCAGACGATTTCCGCGCACCTTATCCCGCAGTGTATCGCCGAGGGAAGCCATCGCTACCCGGACATTGATTTTGTGCTGCATGACAGGCCGCAACAGTGGGTGCTGGAGAGCATCCGCCAGGGAGAAGTGGATTTTGGCATTGTTATCGATCCCGGTCCGGTGAGCGATCTGCAAAGTGCGAAAGAGATACTGGAAGAGCCCTTTTTGCTGCTCTGCCGCGACGATGATCCGCTGGGCGCAGCTTGCGGCTGTACCGTGGTCCGCGCTTGATGGCGCACGCCTGGTGTTACAGGATTATGCTTCGGGCAGCCGGCCGCTGATTGATGCCGCGCTACAGCATTTTTCCCTGCAAACCGCGATCGTGCAGGAGATTGGTCATCCGGCGACGCTGTTTCCCATGGTGGAAGCCGGGATTGGCATCAGCATCTTGCCGGCCCTGGCGCTGCCCCTGCCGCAGGGAAGTCGGCTGGCGGTGAAACGGCTGGTGCCTGGGATGCAACGGAAAATTATGCTGGTGCGGCGGAAGAACCGTTCGCTCTCGGGGGCGGCGCAGGCTATCTGGGAAGTGGTAAAAGAACAGGCCCGGTGTTTAAACCGGGCCCGTGAGAACGATCCGTTATTTACTCAGACGTAAATATCAATCGAATGCTCGTCAGAAGGGTTATTCACGCCTTCCGCTTTGCTCTGCTGCTGAGCTTGCTTCTGTTCAGCTTCCTGCGCTTGTTTGCGCTGAAGCTGAGCTAGCTGTGCCTGCAATTGTTGGATTTGCTGCTGAATCAACTCTTGTTGCTTTTTTTTCTGTTCTGTCGTGCCGCTACCGCTGGAAATATTTTTCAATTCGTCCGTCAGCTTAGCAATCTGCTGAGTAATACGGCTGATTTGCGAAGATATATCATTACTGGTCGACAAACTGCCTGCGCTACTACCCTTGCTACTACTCGTGCTACTACTTTGTATCGATGGAGTTGATGTTGTAATGGTGGACATTGAGCTCTCCTTTTCGCCTTAAAATAGGGTTATCGGCGTAATCAGTTAGGACTTGAACGACGTTCACTGTTGTTCGCAAAGTAAGCATCGTATCCGGACATTAAGGATAAATTATGAATAAAAGTTATCAGGTTTACTTATTGAAAAGAAAACAGTTTTGATGTTTTTTGATTGCTGTCAGGTGAGTTTTTACTGCTGCTTTAAAGGAAATTTTAGGGTTTGCAGTTTTGCAGGCTGGAAAAGGCATTCGCCACCATTGGGTAAAAGTGTGAATCTTCAGGATCGGCAGAAAGCAAAAAAGCGCCTTTAGGGCGCTTTTTTACATTGGTGGGTCGTGCAGGATTCGAACCTGCGACCAATTGATTAAAAGTCAACTGCTCTACCAACTGAGCTAACGACCCGAAGTGGTGGGTGATGACGGGCTCGAACCGCCGACCCCCTCCGTGTAAAGGAGATGCTCTACCAACTGAGCTAATCACCCACTTCGGTACTTCCTACTGATAAGAATTCGCTGGCGAGAAAGTGGTGGGTGATGACGGGCTCGAACCGCCGACCCCCTCCGTGTAAAGGAGATGCTCTACCAACTGAGCTAATCACCCACTTCTCAATTCTTATCTACACTGCGGGAACCACAAAAATCGATGGTGGGTGATGACGGGCTCGAACCGCCGACCCCCTCCGTGTAAAGGAGATGCTCTACCAACTGAGCTAATCACCCCCGCTGTGTGGAGTCGCATTATAGGGAGAGTTGAAAATGAGTCAACGCATTTTCTAAATAAATTGTTCGTTCGTCGTAAAATTAAACAAACCGCTGAGTAATACGTCGCGAGAGCATGATTTCTAAACAAAATAGCGCGATACACCGCTCAATGAGGCAACAACATTGAGGAATCAGCCCACAGTGATAGAATATCGCCCACTCTTTTTCAAGCTATTGCCGACGGTCGGCATCTTTAATAAACGTAAGGCCAATTCATGAAAATCAAAACTCGCTTCGCGCCGAGCCCCACTGGCTATCTGCACGTCGGCGGCGCGCGTACCGCTCTCTACTCCTGGCTGTTCGCCCGCAACCACGGGCGGTGAGTTCGTGCTGCGTATTGAAGACACCGATCTTGAGCGCTCCACGCCGGAAGCAATCGAAGCCATTATGGATGGCATGAACTGGCTGAACCTGGAATGGGATGAAGGCCCGTATTTCCAGACCAAACGCTTTGATCGCTACAACGCGGTCATTGATGAGATGCTGGACGCGGGCACGGCCTATAAATGCTATTGCTCGAAAGAGCGTCTGGATGCGCTGCGCGAAACGCAGATGGCGAACGGTGAAAAGCCGCGTTATGACGGCCGCTGCCGCCACGATCATTCGCAGCATGCCGCTGACGAGCCTTGCGTGGTGCGCTTCGCCAACCCGCAGGAGGGCTCGGTGATCTTTGACGATCAGATCCGTGGCCCGATCGAATTCAGCAACCAGGAGCTTGACGATCTGATCATCCGCCGTACCGATGGTTCCCCAACCTACAACTTCTGCGTTGTCGTTGATGACTGGGATATGGAAATCACCCATGTTATCCGTGGCGAAGACCATATCAACAACACGCCGCGTCAGATCAACATCCTGAAAGCGCTGAATGCGCCGGTGCCGGTCTACGCGCACGTCTCCATGATCAACGGCGACGACGGTAAAAAACTGTCTAAACGCCACGGCGCGGTGAGCGTCATGCAGTACCGCGACGACGGCTATCTGCCGGAAGCGCTGCTGAACTATCTGGTGCGTCTGGGCTGGTCCCATGGCGATCAGGAGATCTTCACCCGCGAAGAGATGATCAAACTTTTCTCACTGGGCGCGGTGAGCAAATCAGCCAGCGCGTTCAACACCGATAAGCTGCTGTGGCTGAACCACCACTACATCAATGCGCTGGATCCGCAGTATGTGGCGACGCACCTGCAATGGCACATTGAGCAGGAAAAAATCGATACCCGCACCGGCCCGGAGCTGTTCGAGCTGGTGAAACTGCTGGGCGAGCGTTGCAAAACGCTGAAAGAGATGGCCGCAAGCTGCCGCTACTTCTATGAAGAGTTTGACGAGTTCGATGCCGATGCCGCGAAAAAACACCTGCGTCCGGTGGCGCGTCAGCCGCTGGAAGTGGTGCGCGACAAGCTGGCAGCCATCACCGACTGGAGCGCCGAAAATGTGCACCACGCCATTCAGGCGACCGCGGACGAGCTGGAAGTCGGCATGGGTAAAGTCGGTATGCCGCTGCGCGTTGCGGTGACCGGCGCGGGTCAGTCTCCGGCGCTGGACGTTACTGTTCACGCTATTGGCCAGGCCCGCAGCATTGCGCGAATCAATAAAGCACTGGGCTTTATTGCTGAACGCGAAAGCCAGCAGTAATTCCGTTCTGGCTTAATGCCAGCCGCCGTGAAATGTACCCCGACGCTGCTCTCCAGCCGTCGGGGTTTTTTCGTTTATAGCGCCAGCAACGACAGGCATCCGCTTGTACGCGGCAATCAGTTGTGGCTATCGCGCACGCTGAAATAGCGCACTCTTAATCTGTAACCACACCGACAGAATAAAAACGTGAATTATCCTGGTCCATTTTTGCAATTCTCAAGTAACAGTTTTCGTTAATAACATAGAAAATTATTGTGCTCCTTTAATTATATTTAAAAGCCTGTTGAGCTAAGAATTATCATATTTCAATTAATCTTTGGCAGGTGTCGCTGAAAGCGATTTAAGATTATTTACTTTAGGGGTTGGTTGATTTTGTTTTAGTCTTATTTTCCATGAGTGGAATATTTATGCTCATGGTTTTTTATCTTTCTGAAAATAAAACGTTAAGCTCTTAATTAAGTTTTTTTAAGCCTTTTTTATGTGACTATCGTATGTCGGTAAATTAAACTTTAATAAGTAATAAGCACCCTCTGTTTTGTGTAATTGATTATTTCCTGGATGACACTAATGCAAATTTCTTCCATGAGCGGTAGTGTGGCTTTATTTGCCATGCTTTACGTTGGGCTAGTGAATACCAGTCTGGCGGGGCCAGCTATTAATGTTGGTGCGTTAAATGAGTATATTTCTGCGCAGAAAAATACGCTGGCAAAGCGGATATATAATACTGGCGATGCAACAGCATTTGTCCGGGTCAGCGTCAGCGAAATTATTTATGATAAAAACAGCGGCAAACCCACTGAACATCCTCTTGATGAAAATGCGCTAATCAGCGGGAAAGGCACCGGTATCATTTCATCACCGCCGCGTTTAATTATTCCGGCCAACGGTATGCAAACAAATCGGCTGGTGTTTACCGGTTCGCGCGATAAAGAAAGATATTACCGGGTACGTTATATTCCGGTAGTGCCAGACCAGACTGAGGGATTTGGTCTCGATAATAAGGATATGCAGGCATATCAGGACCAAATCAATGCCGGTGTTACCGTTTTAACGGGCTTTGGTACGATAGTTACTGTTCAACCAGAGGCGACAAAATTTAATACTCTGGTGGCGAGCAGTAATAACAAACTTTCTGTTTCTAATAATGGCAATACCTCGGTTGTTATCAGCGGTATTAAGAGCTGTGACAGAAGTCTAAAAAACTGCGGTTCACCTGTTAATGTCCAGCTACGTCCGGGAAGTAAACTTGAACGGACGGCTGAGGAAAATAAAGTCTGGCTCTACAGTCTGACTGAAGGGAGTCAGAAAAAAAATCTTTCAACGGGGAGCTCCTCGTAACTACGTCGCTAATGACATTATTTAATGGAGATAAAGATGAAATCGACAAATAAATTAGTACTCGCAGCTCTGCTGGCGGCAACATTTGGTGCCAGCGCAGCTTCACCGACAATTGACTTTAATGTTGAAGCCACGATTCCGGACAATGATTTCTATATCACGCCAGTAAATGGCTGGGATGCGCAAACGCAGAAAATGAGCTGGAATGAAGGCGGCCAGTCGCTTAATCCTTTCTCTCAGCAGCTGCAAATGAAAAATACCGGCGGCAATATTAAAGCTTATTTAAGCAGCCAGCCGGCACTGACTACAGCGAATGGCACTGATGTTATTAACCTGGACGTCAGAATTGCCGGTAAAACACTGACGACGAATTCCACCACTGCCGTCGAGCTTTACAACGATTCTGAAGCGGCAACGGAAAAAACGGCAACCGTCGAAGTGAGCCAGCAGGGCACGCTTTCGTCACGTCCGGCCGGTGGTAATTATATTGGGGCCGTCACGATGATCTTCGATACCGACGGTACGACCCCTTAATTTTCGCTATCGACGTAAAGTCATTGCATTGAGGAGAGTCTGACTCTCCTCCTTTCTTCGGCTGTATCGCTGCTTTTTATTGTGAAAAAACTATGTCTCACTTTCGCCTTATTATGGGTTCGCTGTTGCTCTGTGTCGGGAGTGGTGCAGCCAATGCACGTACAGAGTCTTTAATGAGCCAGACTGCACTTATGCCTGAAGATTTTAAAGCGCATTTCTTCAATTCCCCGTTGTCCGCCAAAGTAACGCTGAATGGTAAAAAGCTGGGTGATGCGATGATAGTGCTGACGGAAGATAATCAGGCCCGCATTGTTCAGTTTACCGATGTCAGCGACAGCGAATATACAGAAGAAGATCGCCAGCGATGGTTACAGGCGTTTTCAACGCTGGTTCCGCTGGGGGAGTGTACCCGCGACTGCCCGGATGGGCTGATGGCGGTGGAATACAGTTTAAGCGATGCAAGCCTTGCCTTGCTGACACCGGCGGCAATGACCAGCAAGGATCTCTGGTACAGCCTGCCAGAAGGCGGCGATTCCGGCATCATTTTGAATAACCAGTTTAATGCCAGCGGCAGTGAAGAACAGTCGACACTGAGCTGGAACGGCGGGCTGGATGCGGCAATAGGCAACTGGTCGCTGAGCAGCCAGTTTCAGCAGGATCAAAGCCGCGCACAAGGGCAGAATACGCTGTCGCGCCACGCTATTACCTCGTTATATGCACAGCGTGAATATGAGCAGAACTTTCTTCGCGCGGGCCTGTTTATGCCCGATAGCCAGGGGCTATTACGCCAGCCTTATCTGCCTGGCGGTGGGATCAGTACCCTTGCGGGAGTGATGGTCGGTAGTAGCGATACCCGAATGAAAGAGGGCGGCACGCCTTCGCTCTATCCGGTCTATGTCACGGCAAACCGGGAAGGCGTGGCGGAGATCTATCGCAACGGTTCTCTGATCAACTCCCAACCGGTGGTACCCGGCTTGCAGGTCCTGGATACCACGTCATTACCGATGGGTATCTATGAAGTTGAAATCCGGGTACTGGAAGACGGTAAAGAAACCAGCCGTACCACAGAAACTATCAATAAACCCTATTCATGGCGCAACCCCGACCAGCGTCTGCGCTACAACCTCTTTTTCGGCCAGCAGCGAACTTTGTGGAACAGCGATCCGGATTCACAAAATGGTGATCCGGCAGCGGGCGCCAGCCTTAACTACCTGCTTTACCCGCGCCTGACACTGGGGATGGCGGTACAAAAAACCGGCGATGAGCGCCAGGCTGGTGGTTCCATTGACTGGCAACTGGCCGATGCACTGCAACTTTATGGCAATGTGTGGCGCAGCAATGTAACCGGATATGGTTTTGACACGCAGGCCATCTGGACTCACAAGCAGGGTAACGTTGCGTTGAGCCACAGCCGTAGCTGGTATCGGCAGGACGACGAGCTGTATCAATATGACAGCCGTCCTTCGCAGCAAAACACCACTTCGTTTTCAAGCACCTGGCGTTTTAGTGGCATTAATAGCATCACCGGGCGTCTCAGCCACAGCAGCCGCAACAGCGGCGTTGGCGTCGATATTGGCTTCAACACCCGAACGATGATCGGCAAAACGGCGGTTAACTGGCGCTTAGCCGGGTTCGACAGGCCCTATGGCGACGGCAGTAGCCTGCGTAACCGGGGCGTTAGCCTGAGCGCCAGCTTCTCGCTGGGCAGTGAGAACCGCAGCGGCAACATCAGCTTGGGCAGCCGTACTGATACGCAAGGAGAACGCGATTTCTATACCTCGGCGTCGGTCAATCAGCAGTGGGGAGAAAACAGCCCGATTCGCTCGACGCTGGCCACACTGACGGGCGATCGTCATGGCGTAGGCGTCAGCGCTTCCAACCAGTTTGATACGGCGCTGGCGCAGGGCAGCTTCTGGGCGCAAAGTTCCACGCAGGATAGCCGTCTTTCCGGCGGTATCAATACCGGCAGTCTGGTGGCTTTCGGTAAGGGCGAGGTGGCGATCTCTAAACTGCCTTCTTACAACCAGGGCGGCGGGGTGATCGTCAATGTGGATTCAGACGATCAAAACGCGCAGTTGCTGGCGTTCTATCCCGGCGGGCAAAAAACGCTGTCAGCCGGGCGCAACTTTATTCCGGTTGATGCCTGGAAGCCGGGCACTATTCAACTGGATTTTGCCGGTACGGATGCGCCAGCGCTGAAGATTGAGCCGGAATACCTCTCTTACCAGCACATTCGCGGCGGCGTGAATGCTTATAACGTTCGGGTGATGAAAACCGTCACGGTCATGGGCCGCCTCGTCAACAGCAAAGGGGAAGCGCTCGGCGGCGCGAATGTCGTCAACCATGCCAGCAGAACGATGAGCGAGTCCGACGGGTTATTCACCCTCGAAATGCAAAAAAGCATCCCGGTGCTGAATGTCGAGCAGCGTTCCGGCGCGGCCTGCGAAATTAAGCTCGATCCGAATGCGCCCCATAGCACTCAGGACGATGTGTGGTTTGTCGGTAATCTTGTGTGCGATGGTCTGACGCAAGCGGCACAGAGAGAAATGAAATCCAGCGATGAGACAGGAAAAATAAAAACATGAAACGGAACGCATTTAATCAACAGGGTGAAAATGACGGTCGCCTTCAAAGCGATATAAAAAACAATCTGTTTTATCGCATGGTCATCTTTTTATGCCGATTAATTGGCATAAAAAGTATTGCGTTTTGCTGTTTATTATTTACATCCATAATTCACGCTGCTACGGTGGATATCACCGCAGAATTTGCGGCAGACATCAGCAAGCCGCAAAATAATCAATTTACCAATACCACGCCGATAAGCGGGTTTTGTGCTGAATATCCGGCTCAATGTGCCTCAAACGAGGATTTTAATGCCATATTTAGTGTCATTGTTCCTGGCTTAACGGCTGAAAGAGATCTGATCACCGACTGGGCCTATCCCACTTTTATGACGCATCACCCCTCATTAACTCTTGATGCTACGCCAAGGGCAGTTGAATTGATCGATCCGGCGACGGGGCGTCGTATAAGTGCAAATTTCCGCCTTGTCGTTGTTGGTATGACTTTTACGCGCCTGAGCGGAAATGAAGATTTGGGGCTGGCGATAGCGAATTCAGGTCCCCCGGTCTGGGCGTACTGTGGATATGAAACTGCCGATATTAGCGATCGTATAGGTAAACTTGCCTGGAGTATTAATGGTGATCACAAAATGAATTGTTACGCCCAACTGGATAGTGTTTACGAATTTACCGGAACGGTGGCAATAAGTGATGTCAGTATTGGCTATATCCTTAAGCTTCCGGATCCTCTGAATGTATATGGCGGAGATTATGAGGGAGAAGTTATCTATTCCATTGGTGATGGCGGAGATGTTGATTTTCACGGCAGAAATACCTCAGACAGTGAGATTCGGTTTCATATAATCGCGACGGTAAAACATGCATTTAATATTTTCTTTCCTGCGGGAAGTAATAACCTCAATGTCAAGCTTGATGCTCAGGGGAGCTGGAATCAGTGGGTTAATGGCGGGCGCGCTCCGGATTCACTCACTAAAGATGTACCGTTTTTGCTGACGTCATCAACGCCTTTCGTGGTGACAATGCGGTGCGGGATTGATGGCGGCAACCAGAATTGTGGCTTAGGGAACGGCAACGAGAAGGTGCCGCTGGACGTGTCACTGTCCCTGCCTGGTTTTACAAGCAACGGCGTGGGGGTGAATAATTTGCGGCTGACCACAGCGGCAAACGGGGTGGAGATTGATCCACCTGGTACTTTTCTTATCGACCAACACTCGTATGTTAATTTTCGCGTTCCCCGGCAAGGTGTGGAAACAATGGTTAAATCGCCAGGTTCAACATGGAAGGGTTTGGTAACACTGGTTTTTGATACGCAAACACAGTGAAATTCCTCCGAGTTAATGTGTCAGCATGTAGTCTATTTTTAGCCGGCGTGGTATTTCGCCACGCCGAAATATAAGGACGTAATATCAATATACACAAGGGATATACATGAGTGGATTACTTAATAATAAAGAATCGTGTTCCGGGAGTTATATTAAAATTGACCATACAAAATATATCAGTATAATGACTGCGAAACTGCGAAACTGCGAAACTGCGAAACTGCGAAACTGCGAAACTGCGAAACTGCGAAACTGCGAAACTGCGAAACTGCGAAACTGCGAAACTGCGAAACTGCGAAACTGCGAAACTGCGAAACTGCGAAACTGCGAAACTGCGAAACTGCGAAACTGCGAAACTGCGAAACTGCGCGAAGATAAAAATTCTACAATGGGCCTTAGTGTGCTTATTATTTCCGCTCTCTTTTCTGTTGCAGGCCGCCGCGATCGATATCACCACGGATTTTGCTGCAAATATCAGTCAGCCGCATAAAAATAAATTTACTAATACTACGCCAGTCTCCGGTTTTTGTGTTTCTTATTCAGCGTATTGTGCCAGTGAAGAATTCAGCATTATCATTCCAGGGCTGGAAGCAAATAAATACCTTGATACTTCCTCGGCCGATCTCGAAAAAAACCATACCTCTATTACCGTTGACGGCACGCCGCGCACGCTAACCCTGACCGATCCTGCTACGGGAAATACTATTACCGTTGTGTTCCGTATCGCCTTTTTTGGTATGACTTTTAACCGGCTCGATGCCAATAGCGGTAGTTTGTATCTTGTCATGACCTCAACCGGCCTCTACCCATCCGGTGGCTGCTCTGGTCGCACCGGCGTTGGTACTGCCAGTGGTTCGAGTTACTCATTTGGCTGGGGGATCCCGGAAAGAAAAGTCACCTGTTACAGAAGTCTTCAGGCGCAAAATGGGTCATTTCACGGCGACGTTCGTATTACTAATTTTAGTCTGGGCTATACCTAATCACACCCAATCCCTTAGACGTCTATGGTGGGAATTATGAAGGTGAACTGGTCTATCACGTCGGTGCAAACGGCGATCTTGATTTCAATGCGCAAAGCACATCGGATGATGAAATTCGTATTTTGTTAAAAGCCACCGTAAAGCACGAGTTTAATCTTAAATTCCCAACAGGCAGCAGCAGTGAAAATGTCATTCTGGGCGCAGAGGGCGGCTGGAAGCAGTGGATTAACGGCGGAAAAATACCACACTCATTAAGCAAAGAGGTGCCTTTCTCGCTCTTTTCATCGACGAAGTTTACCGTCGCAATGCAGTGCGAGCACGATGGCGGCAATCAGAACTGCGGCCTGAAGAACACTCAAAACAGTGACATAGTGCCGGTAGAAGTAATGATGACGATGCTGGGTTTCAAAAGTAACGGCGTGGACGTAAAAAACATGCGTATGACGAGCGCGGTAAATAAGCTGGCAATTGACGCTCCGGATTCGTTTATTGTCGACCGGCGCTCGCACGTTGATTTTCGCGTGCTCAGGCCTGCGGTGGAAACGATGGTAAAAGCGCCAGGCTCAACGTGGAAGGGGGCGGTAACACTGGTTTTTGATGCCCAGACGCAGTAAACCCGCCAAAAAAGAAATCCCCGCGCATTGTCGCCAACGAGCGGGGGATTTCACCTTTACCGGGGTGGTTTCAGGAATGCTTAGCGGGCAACGACAAAACGTTTGTCATCGTCCATAAAGGCTTTTTCGCCCGCCGGAGCCACGATGGAACCAAAGTTCATATGGCCGCGCAGTTTCCAGTTCGCCGGAATATTCCAGCTGCTCTGCACGTCAGCATCAACGAGCGGGTTGTAGTGCTGAAGGTTAGCACCAATACCTTTTTCCGCCAGCGCCAGCCAGACGGCGTATTGGGCGATACCGGTACTGTGTTCTGACCAGACAGGGAAGTTATCGGCGTAGGCAGCGAACTGCTCCTGCAACCCTTTCACCACGTCCTGATCTTCAAAGAACAGCACCGAACCCGCAGCGGCGGCAAAACCATCCAGTTTGTCGGATGTCGCTTTGAAACTCTCTTCCGGAACAATTTTTCTCAACTGCTCGCGGGTCAGTTCCCAGAACTTCGCATGCTCTTTACCTAACAGAATCAACGCACGAGAACTCTGAGAGTTAAACGCAGAAGGTGCCTGGCGAATGGCTTCTTTAATGGTCTCGATAACAACCTCTTCTGCAACCGGCAGATCTTTACCAAGGGCATAAATGGTTCTGCGCTGTTTCGCTAAAGCAAGAAAATTGTCTGACATAACGGCTCCTGAAGTTGATGGTAATTCCGTGGTGTCGCTATTTGCGGCCTGCGGGAACAAAGCGCTAAAAAGTTTCTGCAACGGGTTCATGGCTCGCCTTATCCTGTTTGTTATTCCGGCTGGGTAATTTATTTCGTGAGTTCAGCAGTCATATACACGCCGTTGTCAGTACGTGCGCTGGTGATTTTGTAAGACGCGTTAGCTTTTTCCGCCTGCGCAGCGATTTTGGCTTCAGCGGCGGAGAGCGTCGATGCACTGGCGCTGATGCTCTGGGCAAAAGAACCGAAAGAGAGGGCGGACAGTGCGGCAACTGCAACGAAAGTTTTGATGAATTTCATGGTCGTATTCCTGCATCATTTTGTTTGGGAGGGCTGTGTTGCCCTGATGTGATAAATCATATGCCTGATGAATACGAAGAAAAAGCTGAACTATTTGCGGATAACGTTCAAATAATTAGAACAACTATGGAATTAATCTGCGCTAAAAGCGTAGCGATACCCTGCCGCAGACAGGGCAGGGAGAGGGAGCAAACATACTCAGACGGCGATCCAGCGCCGCCAGATAAAACGCAATACGAAAAACTCAATGCAGCCAAGCAGTAAAAACCACAGGCAGTAGAGCAGGGTATAAAGCTGGTTCAAATCCAGCAGATGAAAGCGCTGCATCAGACTTTGCGCCAGTTGCAGGCCCAGTGATGGCGCGGGCAGCAGCAGGACAGAGATAAAAGCCATCAACAGGATGCCTGCCAGCGTAACCAGCGATTCGAGCGGGTGTTTCATAAGCGTTAATCATCGGTGAAAAAAAGCATTGTCGGGGAAAGCACGCCGCAGCGCAACGTTCCCCGTATGACGGATCACGCCACCACGAAGCGATCGACCAGCGTCGTCATGGTTTGTGATTGTTGATCCAGCATCTGGCTGGCGCTGGCGGCGCTGGCCACCAGCCCGGCGTTTTGCTGGGTCACCTGCTCCAGTTGGTTCAGCGCTTCATGCACCTGCGAGACGCCGAGTGACTGCTCGCCTGCCGCATGGGCGATATCGCTGACAAACGCCAGCATCTGACCGGTATTGGCTTTCGCCGACTGCAACGCCCGGTCGGATGCCTGCACCAGCGTCACGCCCTGCTCGATCTGCTCCATGTTGTTGCTTATTAACTCGCGGATCTGCCGGGCATCGCTGGCGCAGCGCTGCGACAGATTACGCACCTCGGAGGCTACCACCGCAAAGCCCTTGCCCAGTTCCCCGGCGCGGGCGGCTTCTACCGCCGCATTCAACGCCAGCAGGTTGGTCTGGAAAGAGATCTCGTCGATGGAACTGACAATGCTGGAGATCTGCTCGCTGGAACCGCGAATGGCGAGCATACTGCTGCTGGCTTCTGCCGCCACGCGACTCGCTTCCTGCACCTGCTGCTCCATCTCTTCGGTCAGCCTTTTCGCTTCAATGGCATTATCTGCCGTCAGATTCACCGCCGTGGCAATCTGCTCCATACTGGCGGCCGTTTCAACCAGCGATGCGGCCTGCTCATCGGTACGCGAAGCCAGATCCTGATTGCCATCGGCAATGTCTGCGCTGGCGCTGCGCAGCACGGCAGCGCCCTGTTTTATCTCGCTGACAATATGCTGAATGTTCTCAATGGCCTGGTTATAAGCGCGATTAAGCAGCGACAGCTCATCGCTACCGGGCACGTCGAGGCGCTGAGTCAGATCGCCATCCATCCCTTCGATGGTTGCCAGAGAGTGATGCAACTGACGGTGAATGCTGCTGGCGACCAGCAGGGCGAAGAACAGCGCCACCACCAGTGCCGCGACGCTAACCAGCGCAAAGATAATTACCCCGCGCCAGGCGCTGTCCGCCAGCGACTGCGCCGTGGCGAGTAGCGTATCGGAGGCTGAATCCTCCACCGTTTTGAGTGCATTAATCCGCGCCGTCTGAGCGGTGAACCAGTCTGCGGGAGCCACGCCAAAACTGCCGCTTGCCGCATGGTCAATCGCCTGCTGGCGCAGTTCAAGGGCGTGCGTCGCCTGCGGTGCCTGCAACTGTGCGGCCAGTTTTTCATTCACTGCTGGCGTATTGAAGGCCTGCGCCGCCGCGAACCACGATAGTTGCTTGCCCACCGTTTCATTCAACTGGCGAAACTGGCCGTCGGTAAAGCGATCGGCGGAGAAGACGTTCGACATCAGCGCGCGCTCGATGCCGGTCTGCTCTTTGGCATTCAGGATGCTGTAATAGGCCGCCAGTTGGTTGACGATCGCCCCGTTATCGGTCAACTGGCTGATCCCACCAACGACATTCAGCAGGTCGTTAATCATTGCGCTGTACCACGCCAGGGATTCGGTACCGGTTACGCTCTGCCCGCGAATTTGCTGACGAAACGCGTCGATTCCCTGCTGATGTTGCTGAAATTGTTCCAGCGCGTGACGAATATCGTTATTCGCTTGCTGGAGAGGAAATTGTTTAAGCGCTTCAGTTAATTGCGTAATGGCTTTCGAAGAGTGTGGATATTGATCGTTTAATTCAGCGGAGAATTGTTGGCCTTTGCTGCCTAAATATCCGGCGCTCAATCCACGTTCTTTTTGCAATTCATGAATAACGCTTCCGGCATATTTTGCCAGCAATGTTAAGTTCATAATGGTGCGCATTTGCTGGCCTGTTTCAAGACGACTCAGGATGCCGTTAGACGCTAACCCTATGAGTGCAAACAATAAAGGAAAAAGTGCCAGCAATAATTTCAATTTCATTGATAAACGATAAATCCATCTCATACCGATGCCTCAGGTTGGCTTTAACTTATATGGCTTATCGGGGATAAAGAGGCATTCTTTATTTTTAACGCGAGGCTTGTTGATATTTATCAATTCCGACAGGGGGGTCTACCACTTTATGATTACTATTTTGTAAGTAACACTGAAAATATATTTTAGCGCAGCAAAGTATTAAGCTGCGCTAAAATTATCGATTGAGTAAATTCTGATTAGCCTGCCGCCCAAATTTCGGCATGTTTCTGCACCAGGCCAATTAATGAGCCGCCATCCGCTACAAAATCGCGCATCAGTTGCGCCTCATTCTTGCCGCGTTTGACTCGCGCTGCCAGTTCATCCAGTGCACTACCGGCATGGAGCCTGTCGGCCCACGGCGCGATTTTTTCCAGCAGACGCGTGAGATCCTCGGCAATGGTGTGCTGCTCGCCGCTGTGAACGTCAGTAATAATCCCGTCCAGGCCGTAACGACACGCCTGGAAACGGTTGAACTTATACAGCAGGTAATCCTGCGGCTGGTGCTTAAAGGGGCGCTCGGCCAGCAGCCAGTGCGACACTGCCTGAATAAGTCCGGCAATATTAATGGCGTGGGAAAGCGTCAGTGGCGTGTCCATCACCCGCACTTCAACCGTGCCAAAATTGGGGCTGGGGCGAATATCCCAGTGCAGATCTTTAATGCTCTCAATCATTGAGGTGTAGCTTAAGCGGCGAAACAGACCGGTAAACTCCTGCCAGTTTGCCACCCACGGCATCGGGCCATTATCCGGAAAGGCGGAGAAAAGATTGAGGCGCGACGAGGCGTAGCGGGTGTCGGAGCCCTGGCTGTAGGGAGAAGCGGCGCTGAGCGCAATAAAGTGCGGGACAAAGCGGGAAAGGCCATGCAGCAAATAGATGGCGTCGTCGCCATTCGCGCAGCCGACGTGCACATGCTGGCCAAACACTGTTGCCTGCTGCATCAGATAACCGAACATCTCCACCGTGCGGGCATAGCGCTCATCCTCACACACCAACTGGCGCTGCCATTTCTGGAACGGATGCGTGCCGCCGCCGCAAATCTGTACGTGGTGAGCGGCCGCGGTTTGCAAAATTATCTGCTGCATGGCGGAAAACTGGTGAGCCGCCTGATGGATGTCGCGGCAGACGCCGGTGGCGATCTCCAGCATACTTTCGGTGATATCGTGCTTCACTTCGCCACCAGTCACCTGGCTTTTCATCGCGTCTATCAGCCGGGATGAGTCCTGGCTTAAATCGTAGCCCGGCGGGTTAACCACCTGTAATTCCACTTCAATACCGAGGGTCAGCGGATCCGAAACATGAAAATCGGCTAGTGGCATAGTCGTCCCTTATGAAATGAGTTTCCATTATTATGGAAGTGAATGGCTGATCCTTCCTCTTTTGCCGCCACGCACGTTATCCGCACTACAGTGATTACTTATGATTTATGCATGATCATGAAAAGATTTAATAAATAGTCGCACAGGAAAATAATATCGCTATGAAACCACCATTCTCCCGATTTAATGGTGCATTTTTGCAACATTTTTCCCGAAATGGGTGCGCTTACTGCCGCGAACTATATAAAGCTGTTATCCGTAACACCGCATAATGCCCTGATTAATAACCGTTTCTGATATTTTCTGCGTCTGAATGCGATAAATTCTTGTTTATTCGGCTGGTATGTATCTTGCCTGTTAAATGTCTCATTTATTTAACAGGGACACTGTGATGCTTAATCAATCTTTTTGGCGTAAACACCGTATTGTGGCCGCGATTGGCGCACTGGCGCTGGCAGGGGGATTACAGGCGCAGGCCTCAACATTGCGTATCGCCATGACCGCAGCGGATATCCCGTTAACGCTGGGCCAGCCTGACCAGGGTTTTGAAGGCAATCGCTTTACCGGTATTCCGTTATATGACTCGCTGGTGGAGTGGGATCTGTCGCAAGGCGAAAAACCGAGCGGGCTGGTGCCAGGGCTGGCAACCGAATGGCATGTTGATCCGCAAAACCAGAGCCGCTGGATCTTCACGCTGCGCCCTGGCGTGAAGTTTCACGACGGCACGGAAGTGAATGCCGACGCCATTGTCTGGAACGTGGGTAAAGTGCTGGATAAAGCCGCGCCGCAATATGCGCCGGGGCAAATCGGCAACACGTTGTCGCGTATGCCGACGCTGACCGGCGCTGAAAAAATTGACGATCACACGGTCGCGCTCACCACCTCAGAGCCGGATGCACTGCTGCCGTACAACATCACTAACCTGTTTATTGTCTCGCCGACGGCGTGGCAGAAAATTTATGACGCGGTTCCGGCTTCGACAGGCGATACCGCCGCACGCAGCAAACAAGCGTGGACCACCTTTGCCTCGCAGGCCGTCGGCAGCGGGCCATTCAAGCTGGAAAAACTGGTGCCGCGCCAGCAGTTAATCCTCGATAAGAACCCAGATTACTGGAATAAAGACCGCATTCCGCGCGTCGATAAAGTGGTGCTGATCCCGCTACCGGAAGCTAACGCCCGCACCGCCGCGCTGCTGTCGAAACAGGTGGACTGGATTGAAGCGCCAGCACCGGATGCGGTCGATCAGATCAAAGCGCAGGGTTTTAAAATCTACTCCAACACCCAGCCGCACCTCTGGCCGTGGCAGTTCTCATTCCTGGAAGGTTCGCCGTGGCGCGACATTCGTGTGCGCAAAGCCGCCAACCTCTGCCTCAACCGTTCCGAGCTGAAAAGCTATCTCGGCGGTTATATGTCCGAAGCGACCGGAGTGTATGAAGAGGGCAACCCGTGGCGCGGCAAACCGACATTCCAGATCAAATACGATCCCGATACCGCGCGTAAGTTGATGACCGAAGCAGGCTACAGCGAAAGCAAACCGCTGCACGTTACCGTGGCGACGTCCGCCTCGGGTTCCGGCCAGATGCAGCCGCTGCCGATGAATGAATACATCCAGCAGAGCCTGAAAAGCTGCTACTTCAACGTCGATATCAAGGTCAACGAGTGGAACACGCTGTTCACCAACTGGCGTTTAGGAGCGAAAGATCCGTCCGCACAGGGGGTTAACGCCATCAACGTCAGCGCTGCGGTGACCGACCCGTACTTCGGCATGATCCGCTTCTCTACCGCAAAAGCCTTCCCGCCTACCGCCACCAACTGGGGTTACTTCACCTCGCCGGAAACCGAAAAACTGGCGGCCGCCGTCAAACACGCTTTCACCCCGGCCGAGATGGATAAAGCCGCCGGTGAGCTGCATGCCGCGCTGGTGGATCAGGTGCCGTTCCTGTTTGTGGCGCACGACGTTGGCCCGCGCGCCATCTCCCCGGCCGTGACCGGCGTGGTGCAACCGCAGAGCTGGTTTATTGATTTAAGTCTGGTGAGCAAGAAAGAGTAACCGAGGAGGGGCCATGATCAGCACACTTTTTTACCGCGTTTTGCTGGCTATTCCGACCATGTTAGGGGTAGCGGTAATCTGTTTTCTGCTGGTGCAAATCGCGCCGGGCGATCCGCTGGTATCGGTGATGCCGCCGGATGCGTCCGAAGCGATGCGCCAGACGCTGATGCAGGCCTACGGTTTTGACAAACCGCTGCCGGTGCAGTTTGTGCACTGGCTGTGGCGGGCGCTGCATGGCGATCTGGGTATGTCGATCGCTACCGGTCGTCCGGTAATGAGTGAGGTGATGACTGCCGTCACGTACTCATTGCGCCTTGCGCTGCTGGCAACGCTGATTGGCTTTGTGCTCGGTAGCCTGTTTGGTTTTGTCGCGGGCTACTTTCGCAACAGCATTATCGATCGCGTGGCCTCGCTGCTATCGGTCTTCGGCGTCAGCGTGCCGCACTACTGGCTCGGCATGCTGCTGGTGATTGTTTTCTGCGTCAAGTTTGCGCTACTGCCCGCGACCGGCGGCGGGCCGATTGGCGAAACCGGCTGGCAGTGGGACTGGGCGCATCTGCAATTTATGCTGCTGCCCGCCGTCACGCTGTCGGTGATCCCCACCGGCATTATCGCCCGTACCGTGCGTTCGCAGGTGGCGGATATCCTGAGCCAGGAGTTCATCGTCGGGCTGCGCGCACGCGGCCTCAATGAATCACGCATCTTTCTGCATGTGGTGAAAAACGCCGCGCCGACCGCGCTGGCGGTCATGGGCTTGCAGGTTGGCTACCTGATGGGCGGCTCGATTCTGGTCGAAACGGTCTTTTCATGGCCCGGCACCGGGTTGCTGCTCAATACCGCCATCTTCCAGCGCGACCTGCCGCTCTTGCAGGGGACGATATGGGTGCTGGCGCTGTTCTTCGTGCTGCTCAATCTGCTGGTGGATGTGCTGCAAACCTCTCTCGATCCGCGCATTAAGAGGAGCTAACGATGGTGGATAGCGTAACGCCAAAAATCAACGTTGCCGCCGCGCCGGTTGCGGCGACGCAGGGCTACTGGCGCGGTGTGGGCGCGCGGTTATTGCGCGATCCAACGGGCATGGTAGTCGGAAGCATTATTCTGCTGTTGCTGCTGATGGCACTGTTCGGGCCGTGGCTGATCCTCAAAGATCCTTACCAGACCTCAATGTTTCTGCGCCTGAAACCGATCGGCACCGAGGGATTCCCGCTCGGTTCCGATGAACTGGGGCGCGACATGCTCTCACGCCTGATCCTGGGGACACGCCTGTCGTTGTTTATGGGGATTGTGCCGGTGGTATTCGCCTTTTTTATCGGCGGCGCCATCGGGATTATCGCCGGTTATGCCGGCGGGAAAACCAACACCCTGATCATGCGCACCATAGATATTTTCTACGCCTTTCCATCGGTGTTGCTGGCGATTGCGCTCTCCGGCGCGATGGGCGCTGGCATTGGCAATGCGCTGCTTTCGCTGACGCTGGTGTTTGTGCCGCAAGTGGCGCGTATCGCCGAAAGCGTTACCGCGCAGGTGCGACATATGGATTATATCGATGCTGCCCGCGCCACCGGTGCCAGTGCGTTCACCATTATTCGTGTGCAGGTGCTGGGCAATGTGCTGGGGCCGATTTTCGTCTTCTCTACCGGCCTGATTTCCGTCTGCATGATCCTCGCCTCCGGCTTGTCGTTTCTCGGCCTTGGCGTGCGTCCGCCGGAACCGGAATGGGGATTGATGCTCAACACGCTGCGCACCGCCATTTATACCCAGCCGTGGGTGGCGGCGCTGCCGGGGATGATGATTTTTATCACCTCCATCTCGTTTAACGTTCTGGCGGATCGTCTGCGCGCCGCCATGGCGATCAAGGAGTAACAGCATGCAACCTTTTATCAATGTCGATATTGGCGGCCCGGCGCAGCCGCTGCTGCGGGTGAACAATCTGCTGAAGCATTTTCACCTCGGCGTGCGTAAAGGCCATGACGTGGTGCAGGCGGTGGATAACGTCAGCTTCGAAGTGCACAAAGGGGAAACTCTCGGCGTGGTGGGGGAGTCCGGCTGCGGGAAATCAACCACCGCCCGGTTACTGATGCAACTGCTGACGCAGGACAGCGGCGAACTGGTGTTTGATGGCGAGGCTGTCGGTTCGTCGCGCTTGCCGCTAAAAGCCTACCGCCGCCAGGTGCAGATGGTGTTTCAGGACAGTTACGCCTCGCTGAACCCGCGTATGACCATGGAAGAGAGCATCGCCTTTGGTCAGCAGGTACACGGCATCAGCCGCAAAGAGGCCAATGAATATGCCCGCTATCTGCTGGCGCATGTTGGGCTGGAGCCTGCGCGGTTTGCGCACCGTTATCCGCACGCTTTATCCGGCGGTCAGCGCCAGCGCGTCAATATTGCCCGCGCGCTGGCAATGAAACCCCGGCTGGTGATCCTCGACGAAGCGGTTTCCGCGCTGGATAAATCCGTGGAAGCGCAGGTGCTGCAACTGTTGCAGGAGTTAAAACGCACCCTCGATCTTACCTATGTGTTTATCAGCCACGATCTGCACGTGGTGCGCTGGCTGTCGGATCGCATTCTGGTGATGTACCTCGGCGAAGTGGTGGAAATTGGCCCATCGGAAGCGCTGTTTACCGCTTCCGCACACCCTTATACCCGCGCGTTACTCAGCTCGATGCCGTCGATGGACCCGCATAACCGCACCGAGGTTTCACCGCTTTCCGGCGATCCGCCAAGCCCCATTTCACCGCCTGCGGGCTGCCGTTTTCACACCCGCTGCCCGCACGCCAAAGCGGTCTGTTCGCAGGTGAAACCGCAACTGGCGCTGGTCGGCGAGGCGCATCAAAGTGCCTGCCTGATGGCGCAGCCGGATTCGCCCTGGCACCGGGATATTCCGCTACAGGAGGTGAGTGATGTCGCATGAAGCGTTCGTCCATATTCGCGATCTTCGCGTCGAGTTTCGCCGTGACGGGCAGACCGTCAATGCGGTCAACGGTGTTTCGTTTGATGTCCGCAAAGGCGAAGTGATGGCGCTGATTGGCGAATCCGGCTCCGGTAAAAGCGTCACCCTGCGGGCCTTGATGCGCCTGCATCCGCCGCAGAGCAGCCGGCTTAGCGGCACGATGAATGTCGGCGGTGCAGCGGTGCTGGCGATGAACAGCCGCCAGTTGCGCCACTATCGCGGGAAAATCTGCGCGATGATTTTCCAGGAGCCGCTGCTGGCGTTTGACCCGGTTTACACCATCGGCCAACAAATTGTGGAAGGTTTGCAGCGTCACGAAGGGCTGGCGCGCAATGATGCGAAAGCGCGGGCGCTGGAGGCGTTGCGCCAGGTGCGTATTCCCAGCCCGGAGCGCCGTCTTGAGGCCTATCCGCATGAGATGTCCGGCGGCATGCGCCAGAGGGCGATGATTGCGCTGGCGCTCTCCTGCAACCCGGAACTGCTGCTGGCCGATGAACCGACCACCGCGCTGGATGCCACCGTGCAGATCCAGATCCTGATCCTATTGCGCGAGCAGCAAAAACTGCGCGATTTGTCGATTATCTTCGTCACCCACGACATTGGTGCGGCGGTGGAGATCGCCGATCGGGTGGCAGTGATGTACGCCGGGCGCATCGTGGAAGAAGCGCCGATTGCCGATATCCTCGCGCAGCCGCGCCATCCCTACACCCGCGTACTGCTCGGCAGCCGCCCGAAAGAGGGGCTGAAAAAGGGCGATGTGTTGCACTGCATTCCCGGTTCGCCGCCGGATCTGGCCGCTCTGCCGCCGGGGTGCGCCTTTGCCGCCCGTTGCCCTCACGCGCAGGCTGCCTGTCACCAGCAACAACCCGTTACGGAACAGGTTGCTGAACGCCATGTGGTCAGTTGCCACCGCTGGCGCGAACTGACAACCGACATCACACCACAGCAGGCATTCGCCTGAAACCGGGGAGGTAACATGCAGGACCCACGGGCTTTTATGCCTTATCCCTTCATCGCAGTGCCACAGGCGGAAAGCGGCCCGCTGAGCGGCCTGACGTTTGCCGCAAAAGATCTGTTTGATGTCGCAGGCTATCCCACGGGTGGCGGCAACCCGCACGTGCTTGCCGCCTCGGGCATCAAGACCACCACTGCGCCCGCCGTGCAAATGCTGCTGGACGGCGGGGCGCGGTTTGTTGGCAAAACCCACACCAGCGAACTGGCCTATTCGATGAGCGGCCATAACATCCATTACGGTACGCCACGCAATGGCGCGGCACCGCTGCGCATTCCTGGCGGCTCGTCGTCCGGCTCGGCCTCGGCGGTCTCCAATGGTCTGTGTGATATTGCGCTCGGTACCGACACTGGCGGTTCGGTACGCACGCCTGCCAGCTATTGCGGCCTGTTTGGTCTGCGCCCAACCCACGGGCGCATTTCGCTGGCAGGCTGCCAGCCGCTGTGTGCCACCATGGACACCTGTGGGTTCTTCGCCCGCACGCCGCAGGCCTTTAGCGCAGCGGCCAGTTGCCTGCTCGGTGACGACACCTTCACGCCTGCGCAGATCGAACTGGCCTGCCATGAAGCGCTGTTTGCCGCGCTCCCGCCGCATAGCCAGCAGGCGCTGTTGCCGGTACGGGAAAAACTCGCGCAGCACTTTGGTGAGATCGCCTCGCTGGATGCGCCGCTGCCGGAGCGCGAAGCCGTTTACACCGCGTTTCGCCAGATTCAGGGCTATGAAGCCTGGCAATCACAGGGACACAACATTGAAAGGCTGGGCATGCAACTGGGGCCGGATGTGGCGGAGCGCTTTGCGTACGGCAAAGCGGTCACGGAGGCGGAATTCGCTGCGGCGTGCCAGCTTCGCGAAGCCTTTACGGCCTGGTGGCAGACGCAACTGGGCGATCGCATTTTGTTGCTGCCGACGGTGCCGGATGCGGCACCATTATTAACGGCCGCGCCAGAAGAGATCGAAGCCACGCGGCGCATCTCGCACGACCTGTTGCTGATCGCGGTGTTGACCCGTCGCCCGCAGGTCAATATTCCGGTGACGACGATTGACGGCGCGCCGCTGGGGATTTCACTCATCGGCCCGTGCGGCAGCGATGCGCTGCTGGTGTCGATGGCCACCACCTTTATGCAGGAGAAATAAGGTGACAAGCGAAGTTTTGCACAGCCACGCGCTGACGCTGAGCGACTGCCGGGTTAACGGCGAGCGGTTATGGGATTCTCTGATGGAACTGGCGAAAATCGGCGCGACGCCAAAAGGTGGTTGCTGTCGCCTGACGTTAACCGATCTCGACCGGCAGGGGCGCGATTTGGTGATTGGCTGGGGCAAAGCCGCCGGGCTGAGTATCACCATCGATAAAATCGGCAACGTGTTTATGCGCCGCGAAGGGCGCAACCCGAACCTGCCGCCAATTGTGGCGGGCAGCCATATCGACACGCAACCGACCGGCGGAAAATTCGACGGTAACTTTGGCGTGCTGGCCGCGCTGGAAGTGGTGCGCACGCTCAATGATTTGCAGATTGAAACCGAGCATCCGCTGGAAGTGGTGTTCTGGACCAATGAAGAAGGCTCGCGTTTTGTGCCAGTGATGATGGGTTCCGGCGTCTTTGCTGGCGTTTTCCCGCTGGAGAAAATCTACGCTGCCACCGATGCCGAAGGCAAAACCGTGCGGCAAGAGCTGGAGAAGATTGGCTACATTGGCGAGCAGACACCGGGTAATCATCCGCTGGCAGCCTACTTTGAAGCGCATATTGAACAGGGGCCGATTCTGGAAGAAGAGGACAAAGTGATCGGCGTGGTGCAGGGCGTACTGGGTATCCGCTGGTATGACTGCACCGTCACGGGGATGGAATCCCACGCCGGGCCAACGCCGATGCACCTGCGCCAGGATGCGTTGCAGGTGGCGACGCGCATTATGCAGGAAGTGGTGGCGATTGCCGGGCGCAGCGAGCAGGGGCGCGGTACGGTAGGTATGGTGCAGGTGCACCCGAACAGCCGCAACGTGGTGCCGGGCGAAGTGAAATTCTCCGTAGATATGCGCAACATCAGCGATGCCGCTGTCGATGAGATGGACGCGCAACTGCGCGCTTTTACCGCCAACGTGGCTCAGGAAACGGGGCTGGGCGTCACGCTGGAGCAGGTCAGCCATTATCCGGCCGCGCCGTTTGACGCGCAGTGCCAGCAGGCGATTGGCCGCGCGGCGCAGCAGCTTGGTTATCCGTCACGCCCGATTGTCTCTGGCGCTGGTCACGATGCGGTTTATATGAGTTACCTTGCGCCGACCGGAATGATCTTTATTCCCTGCAAAGACGGCATCAGCCATAACGAAATTGAGTATGCCTCGCCGGAACATGTTACTGCCGGAGCGAATGTGCTGCTGCAGGTGATGATGGAGTACGCGAAAGCACAGTGAGAAAACCGCCCTCATTGGGGCGGTTTAGCAGAACTGCTCAAGCTGCCCGCGCAGGACTTCCACACCGGGGGCAATGGCCTGCGGGTTAATGGCGTGAAAGCCCATGCGGAAGAAGTTATCCGGCGGCGCGGCATTGAGAAAATGGCGCGCGCCAGGTTCAATCAGTACGCCCGCATGCGCGGCCCGCCAGGTCAGTTGCTGTGTGCTGATATGCTCCGGCGTGCGCAGCCAGAACGCGTTGGCATGCTCGCTGCCGTCCATCATCTGGCACTCCGGTAAAAAGGTGCGCAGTGCATTGTACAAGCTGTCCCAGCGGCGAGCGGAATCCTCGTGGTAGCGGCGCAAATGGGTTTCGTAGTGCCCCTGAGCGAGGAAATGCGCCATCTGATACTGAATATTGGTCGGCGGATGGCGATACACCAGACGGCGCAGCGCGCGCGCCTCATCAATAATCTCCGGCGCAGCAACCATAAATCCAAGGCGCAGCCCCGGCGACAGCGCTTTCGACAGGCTGCTGACGTAGATTACCCGTCCGCTGCGATCGCTGGCTTTCAGCGCGGGCAGCGGGTTCTGCATAAAGTTACTTTCCGAGTCGTAATCATCTTCAATCACCACCGCATCGTGGCGGGTGGCGTATTCCAGCAACTGCGTGCGCCGCGCTTTGCTCATCGTCACCCCGGTCGGTACCTGATGGCCCGGCGTCACGTAGTAGTAGTCGCAGGGCGTTTCATCGAGCACCAGCCCTTCGCTGTCTACCGGGTGCGGCACAATCTGCGTATCGCTTAATAAAAAGGTGTTGATGGCTTCGCGAAAACTGGGGTTTTCCACCGCCACGCGGGTTTCCTCAGACATCAGCAGGCGCGTCAGCAGGTAGAGCGCGTTTTGCGAGCCAAGGGTAATCAGAATCTCATCCGGCGCGGCGACAATGCCGCGTTTGGGCAGCACGCGTGTGCGGATCTGCTCAACCAGCATCGGCACATCCTGGTCGATATGGTCAATCACCCAGGCCGGATCGCGCACGCCGCCATGCAGCCAGTTTGCCGCCGCGCGCCAGGTGGCGAGGGGAAACTGCTGGGTATCGGGCTGGCCGTAGATAAACGGGTAGCGGTAGTGCATCCAGCCGGCGGGTTTGAGAATCGACTCCTGCTGGCTGGGGGTAATTTTCAGGCGATTGCCCCATCGTGGTGCATCGCCCTCGCATTCGGGTGCAGCCGCGACACTCTGCCCACTCGCCGGGCCAGCGGAGTAATAATCCGGATGCAGGTAGTAACCACTGCGCGGACGACTAACCAGATAACCTTCGTTGACCAGGCTTTCAAACACCAGCGCCGTGGTATTGCGCGAGACGCCAAGCTGGCTGGCGAGCTGTCGGCAGGAAGGGAGAGGGGTATCAGCCGGGAAAATACCGCTCAGAATGGCATTGACCAGCGATTCGCGAACTTGCTCCTGAAGTCCACGCCGGGCATCAAAATTTACGTTCAGTAGATGGCGAATCATGCTGCACTCCTCTCGATATATCTTCTACAGGAGTTGAGCAAGTTTCATACCAGATTCCGGCAAACTGACACATCCATTTGCAAAAACTGGCTCTATTCAGAAGCGACTTTGCCTCCCTATTGTAAAAACGCAGTCACAAAACGTCGGGCGAGTTCCTGTTTCGGCATATATCTTGCAAAGCTTCCGGCACCCCTGGAATGTACCGGTCTGGCAAATTAAATAAGGGTGGAGAGATGAAAAAAGTATTCGGCAAATATTGTCTTGCAGCCATGATCTCTTTGGCATTTTCATTACACGCAGTGGCAGCGGATTTACCTGAAATTGAAAAATCCGGCACGATGAAAGTCGCGACCGAAGATGATTATGCGCCGTTTAACTTTATGAATAACGGCCAGACGGATGGTTTTAACAAGGACATGCTTGAAGAGCTGCGTAAATACGCAAAATTCAATATCAACCAAAGTATTCTGCCGTGGACCGGATTACTCGCAGCGGTCTCCACCGGGCAATATGATATGGCTCTCACTGGCGCGGTAATTACCGACGAACGCCTCAATGTATTTAATTTCACTCCGCCGTGGGCCTCCGCGCAGCACTATTTTGTGAAACGCGCAGATGACAAAACGTTAAATACCATTGCCGATCTCAGCGGTAAAAAAGTGGGCGTTCAGGCGGGCAGCGCACTGCTGGCGCGTTTGCCGGAACTGAAAGCGATGCTGGAAAAAGTAGGCGGTAAACTTGGCCCGGTCGTTGAGTATCAATCCTACCCGGAAGCCTATGCTGACCTGGCGAACAAACGTGTCGATTACGTGATCAACGTGGTGATTTCGGTGAACGACCTGGTGAAAGCGAAGCCGAAAGTGTTCGCCAAAGGGCTGGCGGTTTCTGGCCCTGGCTATATGGCCTGGCCAATCCCGAAAAACTCGCCGGAACTGCTGAAGTTCATGACCGGGTTTATGAATCATATGACCGAAACCGGCAAGCTGACTGAGTTGCAGAAAAAATGGTTCGGTGAGACCTACGAGTTGCCGAAAGAACCGATCACCAGCGCCGATCAGTTCCACAAGTTAGCCGGTCTGTAAGTGTAACGCGGCGGGGCACCGCCGCACGTTTTAACAGGAGGGAACATGGACTTAATCTCGTGGCAGTTATTGATTGAAGGCGCATGGACGACCCTCTGGATCTCTTGCGTGGCGATTGCTTTCGGCGTGGTGATTGGCCTGGTGATCGCCTTTATCCGCATGATGAAGATCCCGGTTATTGATCAGTTATTGGTGGTCTACATCAGCCTGGCTCGCGCGACGCCGCTGGTGACGCTGGTGCTGTTTCTGTTTTTATCGCTGCCGACGCTCGGCATTAATCTCGATAAAACGCCCGCTGCTATTCTGGCGCTGACGTTGAATACCTCGGCATTTAACGCTGAAATCTGGCGCAACGCATTTCGTAATTTCCCGCGTGAGCAGCGGGAAGCGGCAGAATCCGTCGGTATGCGCCGCTGGACCTATTTCCGGCAAATCATGCTGCCGCAGATGTGGATTGAAAGCCTGCCTGCGCTGGTCAACGAGATGTCGTTCCTGATTAAAGGTAGCCCGGCAATTGCGATCATCGGTGTGGTGGATTTAACCCGCGTAACCAACCGCATTTCCTCGGTGACCTATGAACCGCTGTCGCCGATCCTGGCCGCCGGGTTGTTGTACGTCATTATTATCGGTCTGCTGCTGAAGTTGCAGGGCGCGGCCGAACGTAAAGCGAAGCGCCTGGCGCGATAAGAGGCGGAGGAGATATGAATCAGTGGGGAATTATTTGGGCGGCGCGTGAGAGTTTTTTTAACGGGCTGCTGGCAACGCTGGAACTGTTTATTATCGCTGCCGTTGTCGGGTTGTTTATTGGTATTACGCTGTGCTATGTCATGGAGTATCAGCATCGCGTTATTAATCGTCTGATTATCGCTTTTGTCAGCCTGATGCGCGCCGTACCATTTTTAATTCTGGCGTATCTGCTATATTACGGCTTGCCGCAAGTTGGTATCAGTATGGAAGCCTGGACCGCCGGTCTGCTGGCGCTGGTGATTTATCACGGGGCTTATTTCTTCGAAATATTACGCAGCCAGCGGCGGATATTTTCCGCCGGGTATATTGAGGCCGCGCAGTCGCAGGGTTTTTCGCGCTATAAAACCTTTCGCCGTATTATTCTGCCAAATATCTTTTCGTCGTCGCTGCCGTTAATGGGTAACCAGCTTATTATTTGCCTGAAAGATACCGCGTTTCTGTGCATTATTACCGTGCAGGAGATTACCGCCGCCGCGAATAGCGTGCAGTCAACTTACTTTATTCCGTTTAACGCCTTTATTGTCGCCATTGCGCTCTACTGGGGGATCAGCATTTTGCTGGAGTTGTTGATTAAGCGGTTAAGTCATTATGGAGCTAAAAGAGGAATGAGCCATGCCTGAAGCAAGCGCGGTTAGCATCAAAAACCTGTCCAAACAGTTTGATAACGTTGAAGTGCTGCGGGATATCAACCTGACGGTGGAGAAGGGCACGGTGGTGAGCATTCTGGGTTCGTCCGGCTCCGGTAAATCGACACTGCTGCGCTGCATGAACTGGCTGGAGCAGCCGGATCGCGGTGAAGTGCGTATCAGCGGCCAGCGCATAGGGGTGGATGAGAAGACGGGCAAAGCGATGTCGCACAAAGATCTCTCCCATATCCGCGAGCGGGTTGGGATGGTGTTCCAGAGTTTTAACCTGTGGCCGCATTTGACGGTGCAGCAAAACGTCACCGAAGCGCTGGTGCATGTGAAAGGGATGAAGCGCGACGCGGCAAACGAGATTGCCCGCCGCCAGCTGGAAAAAGTGGGCATGAGCCACAAGGCCGATGTCTACCCGATTACCCTTTCCGGCGGGCAAAAACAGCGTGTGGCGATCGCCCGTTCGCTGGCGATGTCGCCGGAAGTGATCCTTTTCGATGAACCGACCTCGGCGCTGGATCCGGAGTTGGTGAATGAAGTGCTGGGGGTGATGAAAGATCTCGCGGCAGAAGGTTATACGATGGTGGTGGTGACCCACGAGATGGATTTCGCCCGCCAGGTGTCGGATGAAGTGGTGTTTCTGGAAAAAGGGTTGCTGATCGAGAAAGCACCGCCGGAGAAGTTTTTTACCAATCCGGATTCGGACAGGGTGAGGAAGTTTTTGCAGTCGAGCCGGTGAAGTTGGGGGGCTGCGGAATAGTTCCGTTCACCAGACTGTGCCTTAATGAAAGAACGAAAAGCACGGGCCAGTTATATCGCCGGACGGCATTCCTGTCGCGATACAGAGTTTTTATAAGCCACGATATTACAGGCGGGGTTGGTCCCCGCTGAAATCGGCGAAACGAGACAGGACGTCGAGTCGAGCCGACCGCAGGCAGATGTGCGGGAGGTGAGCACGGTGCGAAGCTCCGATTTCCCGCGGGGCCGCGGGGATTGAAAAGGGGAGCGCGGCAAGCTCCCCTTTTCCTGTTCACGTATGTTGATGTTCAGCTGGTTACCGAACGTCTGGTGAACGGAACTATTCCTCAGAATCAGGCTACCCTCAATGCTGAATATTTTCCCGTGAAAAATTGACCTTTACCGGGGCGGGAAAAAAAGCCTCATGCAGCGCGACCTGGTTTCGCCCACGTTTTTTCGCGTTATACAGTGCGCCGTCGGCTTCGCTGTACAGCGTTTCGAAGCTGCTCTCTTTCACGCCGAGACTGACGCCGAAACTGGCGGTGACCAGTTGCTGCGGCAACACGTCCAGCGGCGAAGCATTCAGCGAGGCGTGAATATAGCTGGCGGTAATCATCGCCTCTTCCACCCTGGCGTTCGGCAGCACAATGGTAAATTCCTCGCCGCCGACGCGGCCGATAGCGGCGCTCTCCGGCACGGCGCGGCGTACGCGCGACACCAGCGCGCAAATCACCCGATCGCCGGTCGGATGACCATATTCGTCGTTAATACGTTTGAAATGATCAATATCCAGCAGGATCAGCGCCACATCGCCTTTCAGCAGGCCGCTGTTGATCTGGTTGATGATCGCGCTGCGGTTAAACACATCGGTCAGCGGATCGTGCGTTGCTTCGTACTCCAGGCGCGCGGCAAGTTGCTGGAGCTGCTCGTTCATTCGCGTCAGTTCGCGCTCGGCGCGGTCGCTGCGGGAGATCAGACGATACGATTCACGGATCAGACGCTGGTAATGTCTGGAAACGGCCCACAGTTTTTCGCGGCAGACCTCCGCCGAAAGTTGCGCATCGGCAGCCGCCAGCCGGGCTTCTTCGAGTACGGAATATTCCTCCCTGAAGAGCTCATTAATATCTAGCATGCGGTGATGTCCGGGATAAGAAACACAGCCAGTGACGGGAAGTCGATGCGCAGCTCCTGACCAAACTCTTCGGAGATGTCATCTTCCGGGTCGTAGTACCAGTACAGCTCGCACGGCGCGCCGCTTTTCGCGTGATTATTCAGGATCTCAAACAGTGTAAACAACAGCTTGGTGCTTGAACTGTTGAAATAGCTAAGCGCGACATGTAATTGCAGCGGCGCGCTGGTCTGTTGCCCGCTTTGCAGCCAGCCCTCCAGCGCATCCAGCAGTGGGCGGAAGAACGCGGCGGCATTCTCCGGGTAGGCTTCGCCTTTCAGCAGCAGCTTTTGCGCGGCAAAATCAAATTTCACCTCCGGCGTGGCGGCGGTGGCGGACAATTCAATAGCAGGCGTCAATGTCATATCAGTCATGGCAAAACGTTGCCTTTAAGTGAAAGGCGGAAAGGGAGCTTGCCGCCAGTGGATGAATGCGATACTCCAGCGGAACGCTGGTATCGCGCGCCATGGTCAACAAACCGATATTGGCCCCTTTGCTGGTTGCCGGCGCTTCGTTTCTCAGCCCCTGCTTCCAGGCGTCGCGGATTTCTGCCTGCGACATGCCACGCAACACTTCAAGGTTCGTTTGCAGCAGGGTGGAAGCTTCCGGCCCTACCAGGTTTGCCGTTTCCAGGTAGTAATGGGTCTGATCCATATGAAAACAGACCGAACCAAAGCGCAGCTCGTGTTCAACGGCCGATAAAAACCGATCGTCGGCGGAGTAGCGCACAATGTTTTGCCCCATCTCGATAAATGCCGAGAAGAGTTTGCGGCGCGTCACGGCGGAGGATTCATGTTTATCCAGCCAGGCGCGGATCACTTCGCCCAGCGAAACAATATGTTGCTGGGAAAAATAGCCGGTATAAAAAAGCTCAACGGCGTTTTGCCGTTGCAGCGTAAAAAGGGGTAACAGAACGGCGTCTTTGACCTGCAGGTCGTTTATTTGCATGCTTTTATCTACCAACGAAAACCAAACCATGTCATGTCATCGCGCGACGTTTGCTGCCCCTGCCACGCTGTCAGCGCCGTCAGCAGGGCGTCAGAAAGCGCAGGTAGCGGTAGCGCACGGTGCTGCGCCAACAATGACTGAATACGTTTCTTACCAAACATCACGTTGCGCGGGCCGCCGGGCTGATCGGTGACGCCATCGGAAACCAGCAACAGTGTGTCACCACGGCGCAACGGCGCCTGATAACGTTGCCACTGGTAATCCACCGGCGTATCGGTATAGCCCACGCCTTTGCGGCAACTCTCCAGTACCTCGCTCTGCCGGGATTCTGCGCCCAGCAGAAAAGCGTGCATACGGGCGCTGGCCCAGCGCATCTGCTCGTTTTTCGTATCAACAAACAGGGCGATGGCGTCGCAACCATCATTTGACTGGCCGCTGTCCGCCGACGGATGCATCTGGCTGAGCGTCTGTTTTATATGTTGATTGATATGGCTCAGCAGTTGTTCCGGCGCGTCAATCGGCGCCAGCGTCAGCGCTTTTTCCAGCGCCGAGGAGAAGATAAAGGTCATAAACGCGCCCGGCACGCCGTGTCCGGTGCAATCGGCCAGCACCATCAACCAGCCATTCTCCGCGCGCTGAAAAGCATAAATATCGCCACCGACGCAGTCGCGCGGATGCCAGTGTAGGCACCAGTCTTGCAGGGTTTTATCAATGGCAGTGCGTGAACGGCTGAGCATGGATTCCTGAATAATGCGCGCATATTCAATGCTTTGCATAATTTGCAGATGCTGTTTAGCCTGCAAGTCGGAAACGGTACGAATCAGATCGATGCCGAGGCCAATGCCGACATATTGCCCCTCTTCAGTGAGGATAAAACCTTCGGTCACCGCTTTGTCGCCGGTTTCAATGACCCGCCCGGAGAGATATTCAAGACCTGCACTCGCATCGACAATCAGCGGGTTTTTATCCATAAACGCGATACAACTCTTCTGATCGTACAGCTCGTGGAAAAAGGGGCGGCTCATCTGCGAGAGGAAAATATGTCGGTTAATCATGCCGATAGGCCGGTTTTTTTCCAGCACCGGCAGACCGATCAATGACTTGTGTTCATTGAACAGCGACATCACCTGCAGGTTATTGGCGTCCGGCGTCACGTGCGGGACGGCAAGGCGCAAAATACCCGCGTTAAGCTGCCGGGAAGAGATCGGTATGTCCATCATCCACGCAAAACCCTGTATTAAGAATAATCCTAGATTATGGGGCGTTTGTGACGGTTTGATTTCAATTAGGTAACTCGATGAATAACGGGAGATTATTGCTACTTAAGTGAAATATTGGCGGTAAGAGCAGTTGTGCAGGCAAAAAAAAGCCCGCGCTTGACGTGCGGGCAAAAAATACTGGAAGCAATGTGAGCAATGTCGTACCGAATACCTGAGTGATTAACTCAACTATTCGGTAATGAGAAAGATAATCTTTATCATCTTTCCGATCAACCCCAAATTTTGTGCGACTTCATGCTGTTAAGGATTCCAGGGCGACAAACTCCTGCCAGCTCACCTCATCGATGGCGATCCCTTCTTCAATCCGGCGCGCCCTGGCCCGCTGTTCCGGCTCGCCGGGGATCTGCACGTCGCGGCCCTGCTGGTCGTGGCGTACCCAGTCCACCTGCGCCAGCACTTCCTGCTGATAACTTTCGCCTGCGCCTAACTTTTTGGGATCGAACAGAATCGACAGCATGTTGTTGATAATGCCAGCGCGCGGCGCAATGTCATGACTTTCGGTTTCGCCGCCGGTCAGCGCTGCCCCCAGCAGACTGCAAATCAGCGACAGCCCGGCACCTTTGTGCCCGCCGAATGGCAGCAGCGCACCGCGCGGCTCGCTCATCAATACGCCGGGATCGGTGGTCGGCTCACCGTTAGCATCCACCGCGCAGCCTGGCGGGATTGGGCGACCTTCGTTCCATGCCACGCGGGCTTTGTTCCCGGCGATAGCGCTGGTGGCGAAATCGAGCACCACCGGTGGGCGATCCGCCAGTGGAATACCCACGCAGAAGGGGTTGGTGCCGAGCCGCGCCCGCTGCCCGTCAAACGGCAGCACCGCCGAAGGGGCCGCCACATTGGCAAAATGGATCGATACCAGCCCGGCAGCGGCAACCTGTTCCGCCCATGCGCCAATGCGACCAAGATGGTGTGAATTGGATAAACCGACCAGCGCCACACCAAATTGCTGCACGCGATCGATCCCGGCCTGCATCGCCTGTTCGCCCAGCAACTGGCCGAAACCGTGCCCGCCATCGAAGGAGAGCACCGCGCCTGCGTCACGTACGGTATGCAGGCGGGCATCCGGTTTCAGATCGCCTGCGAGAATGGCGCGAATATAGCGCGGTAGCAGCGTGACGCCGTGGGAATCGTGGCCTTTTAATGAGGCTTCAACCAGATTATCTGCGACTTTTTGCGCAATATCTGCAGGCGTATTCACCCGCAGCAGATGCTGTTGCAGCAGCGTGCGCAATTGTTGATGTGAAAATAACGGCATAAACCCTGAACTCATTAAGGAAATAAAGAGGAGCTTTCGACTATAACGAGGATATATTTGTCACCTAACCATTAAAAATAACTATCCTTTCCCGCCCGCTGAATAACGCCTGCGCCTTATCTGGCTATTGTTAATTTTTAACTAAGCATTGCAGATTAAATCATTTCCTTTTTCTGACCCCGCCAGCCAATCATTTTCTTTTGAAAAATTAAAAAAACGGGGAACAGAGATGAAGAAATTACACCAGACGCTCGCAGGCGTTTTGGCGCTTGCCACGCTTGGCGGTATCAGCCCGTCCGCGCTGGCGGAGGGGAAAATTAGCATTGCACAGCAGTTTGGCATTGGTTATTTAATTCTGGACGTGGTGCGTGACCAGCAGCTAATTGAAAAAGAAGGTAAAAAAGAGGGGCTGGATATTCAGGTTGAGTGGCGCACCATTTCCGGCGCCACTGGTATGAATGAAGCGCTGCTCTCCGGCGCGCTGGATGTGGCCTCCGCAGGCGTGCCGCCGCTATTAACGCTGTGGGATCGCACCAAAGATCGGCAGAATGTAAAAGCCATTGCCTCGCTCGGTTCTATGCCCAACTATTTGCTCAGTAATAACCCGGCGGTAAAAAGCATTAAAGATTTGAGCGATAAAGACAGAATTGCCGTCCCGGCTGCGGGCGTCGGTTTCCAGTCGCGGACATTACAGATTGAAACTGCCAAATTATATGGCGATGCCGATTTTAAACGCTTCGACAATATTAGCGTCAGCCTGCCGCACCCGGATGCCAGCGCAGCATTAATTGCCGGTGGTTCGGAAATTACCACTCACTTCTCCAGCCCGCCGTTCCAGTATCAGGCGCTGGAACACAGCAACGTCCATAAAATTCTCAGTTCGTATGATGTGTTGGGCGGACAGGCCACCTTTAACGTGCTTTATACCACGCAGAAATTCCACGACGAGAACCCGAAAACCTATAAGGCGTTTTATCGCGCCCTGAGCGACGCCGCCAAAATCATCAACGCCGATAAAAATGCGGCGGCGGAAACCTATATTCGCGTGGAAAAATCACGGCTGCCATTACCGCTGGTACAGAAAATTGTGAACGACCCGGAGATCAGCTTCACCATTTCGCCGGAACGCACCGGTGTGTACGCCGAAAAACTCCATGAACTTGGGGTGCTGAAAAACAAAGCCGCCTCGTGGAAAGACTACTTCTTCGACGAAGCGTGGGAAAACCCAGGCAGTTAAACCATCACCCAGGAGGCCGCGATGGCAACTCACCACAACGACGGGCCGCTGTTGCAGGTCAGCCATGTTGATATTGAATACCGCACCCGCGAACGGCTGGTGCGGGCAACCCACGACGTCAGTTTTGATGTCTGGCCTGGCGACCGCTTTATTCTGCTCGGCCCTTCCGGCTGCGGGAAATCGAGCCTGCTAAAAGCGACGGGCGGTTTTCTGGCGCCGCGCGGCGGCGAGATCAAATTGCAGGGCGAGGCGATCACTGCGCCTGGCCCGGAGCGGATGATGGTGTTCCAGGAGTTTGATCAGTTGCCGCCGTGGAAAACGGTGCTGGAAAACATCATGTTCCCGCTATTGGCCAGCCGCAAAGCCAATCGCGCAGAAGCCAGAGAAACGGCGCTGCACTTTCTCAATAAAGTCGGGCTGGCCGGGTTTGCCGATGCGATGCCGCATACCCTCTCCGGCGGCATGAAACAGCGCGTGGCAATTGCCCGCGCGCTGGCGATGAAGCCGCGCATTTTGTTGATGGATGAGCCGTTTGCCGCGCTGGATGCCCTGACGCGCCGAACCATGCAGGAGGAGCTGCTTGCGCTCTGGGAAGAGGAGCGCTTTACCCTGCTGTTTGTCACGCACTCCATTGAAGAGGCGCTGGTGGTCGGCAGCCGTATTCTGGTGTTGTCGCCGCACCCGGGCCGGGTTCGCGCCGAGCTGAACTGTCATCAGTTCACGCTCAACGATTTTGGTAGCGAGGCATTCCAGCATGCCGCGCAGCATATTCACGATCTGCTGTTCCCCTCTGGCGGAAACCGCACATCTCCTGTTTCTGGTGAGGAGCCCGCGTATGTCGCAGCCACCCTACATTCGTCCTGAATTTGAACGTGAACTGCCGCCGCTGCGCGATGTGGCCGTTGAAGCGCCGTTGCCGCTCGGCCAGCGGCTGTGGAATATGACGTGGTTACGTAAAACCTTTATTGTGCTGCTGGTGCTGGCGTTATGGGAAATCGCCGCGCGCGTGCAACAGAATGATTTGATGCTGCCCGGCGTGCTGCAAACCTGGCACGCCTTCAGCGAAGATATGCGCAACGGCGAGTTGCCGCAGAAGATTGTTAACTCGCTGAGCATTTTGCTGAAAGGGTATCTGATTGGCAGCGTGCTGGCGCTGGTGGCCAGCGCGCTGGCGGTGACCACCCAGTTTGGCCGCGACTTGCTCAGCACACTCACGGCGATGCTCAACCCGTTACCGGCGATTGCGCTGTTGCCGCTGGCGCTGCTGTGGTTTGGTCTTGGCAATGCCAGCCTGATCTTTGTGCTGGTACATTCGGTGATGTGGCCGATTGCGCTGAACACCTGGTCGGGCTTTAGCGGCGTGCCGGAGACCCTGCGTATGGCCGGGCGCAATTATGGTCTTAGCGGCCCGCGTTATGTGGTGACGATCCTGATCCCGGCATCCCTACCGGCCATTCTCTCCGGGCTGAAAATCGGCTGGGCCTTTGCGTGGCGTACGCTGATTGCCGCCGAATTGGTGTTTGGTGCCTCCAGCGGGCAGGGCGGTCTGGGTTGGTATATCTTCCAGAACCGCAACGAGTTATTCACCGACCGCGTTTTTGCCGGGCTGGTTACGGTGATAGCCATCGGTTTATTGGTTGAAGGCGTGGTGTTCGCCAGCCTTGAGAAAGTCACCGTCAAACGCTGGGGTATGCAGCGTTAATCTCCCGCCTTTTATCCTCTTCTGTACCCGGCAGCAGGTTGATTGCCGGGTATCGTTCTTAAAACCAAATATTGATCTTTGCGAAGGCTTTTGTAATTTTTTGTCAGTACTATCCAGGAGCGGCAAACAGAGATAACGAGAGAGCGATGAGCCTATTCTGGTGTGTGATCCCGGTACTGGTGTTGTTATTTGTGAAAGCGTGGAATTCCGCGAGGCTTAACGAACATTACCAACGTTCGCAGCGTGCATTGCGTGCGATTAAGGGCAATATGGTTCGTCAGCAACCGTCGTGGATTACCGACGCTTCTCTGCGCATGCAATTCAACGCTTCGCTAACTAAGCAGACGCTGGAAAAAGGCGTGCCGGCGTGGTTTCTGGAAAGCATTGCCGAAGATGAGGAGGGGATGCGCTATCTGACCCGCCACGCCGCGCTGATGGAGCTCTACGGCGCGAACTTTCGCGATCAGGCGCTGGCGGCCGCCGAGCTGGTCGACGGCGCCTGGCAACGCGCGCAATTCCGCGGTTATTGATCCGCCGGACGGCGGGCAAAACTGGCGGAGAGGCGATCCAGCAAAATGGCCATCAGCACCACCACGACGCCGCTCTGTAAACCGAGGCCAATTTCCAGTTGCTGAATGCTGCTGAGAATATCATTCCCCAGCCCACCGGCTCCGACCATCGAGGCGATGATCACCATCGACATCGCCATCATTATCGTTTGATTCACCCCGGCCATGATCGACGGCTGCGCGGCGGGTAATTGCACTTTCCACAATAACTGCCACGGCGTACAACCAAAGGCGATGCCCGCTTCCAGCCGGGCGCTGTTCACCTGGCGAATGCCTAAATCCGTCAGACGCACGACCGGCGGCATGGAAAACAGAATGGTGGCGAAAATGCCCGGTGGTCTGCCGAGGCCGAACAGAATCGTCGCCGGGATCAGATAGACAAACGCGGGCATGGTCTGCATAAAATCGAGCAGGGTGCGCACCACGCTACCGACGGCCGCACGGCGGGCGCTCCAGATGCCAAGCGGAATGCCGAGCAGCAGGCTGAAAAAGGTGGAAGATAAGGTCAGCGCCAGCGTGATCGCCGCATGCTCGCTATAACCGCTGTAAATGATGTACAGCGTGGCGAGCAGGGCAAACAGCGCAAACCCTTTGCCGATCCGCCATGCGCCGATGACCACCGCCAGCGCCACCAGCCCCCACGGCGACAGCGCGCTAATTAGCTGCTCCAGGCCACCGGCAAACAGATCGATTATCCGGGCGATACCGTCAAATAACCCGCCAGCATGGGCCAGCAGTGCGTGGACGGCATCGTCAATCTGCCGACTAAAATCTAATGGATAAGCCATGGTATTCCTTAGCGTGTCGTCCAGATATCGGCGTAGTTTTCCGCCATTTGCCAGCGAGACACATCAACGCCGGAGAAAAAGTGACGCACATAAGGCGTGGCGGGCGCGTTGATCAGCGCTTCCGGTTTCCCTACCTGCACCAGTCTGCCCTTTTCCATAATGGCGATGCGCGAACCGAGCCGCAGCGCCTCTTCCATATCGTGTGTGACGAAGACAATTGTCCGCTGCGCTTCGGCCTGAAGCACCAGCAACAGCGACTGCATTTCACGGCGGATAATCGGATCGAGCGCGGAAAAGGCTTCATCCATCAACAGTACCGACGGATTCACTACCAGCGCTCGTGCCAGCCCGACGCGCTGCTGCATTCCGCCGGAAAGCTGATGCGGATACTGTTTTGCCACATGGCTCAACCCGACTTTCTCCAGCATTGTCAGCGCCCTTGCTTCCCGCGCTTCACGCGGAACGCCCGCCACTTCCAGCCCGAACGCCACGTTTTCCAGTACGTTGCGCTCGTCAAACAGGGCAAACGACTGAAACACCATACCCATCTGTTCACGACGCAGCGCGATAAGTTCGCGGTCGGATAACGCGGCAAGCGGCTGGCCCTGAAAGCGCACCTCGCCGGAGCTGGCCGGAATAAGATGATTGAGCGTACGCAGCAGCGTCGACTTGCCCGAACCGGATAAACCGACGATGACAAATATTTCACCGGCGAAGATTTGCAGATTAATATCCTGCAATGCTTGCACCGCAGTGCGGTTATCGCGCCGGGAAAACAGACGTTTTTTGCGCGTGGAATAATAAGATTTATTGACCGCACTTAACTCGAATAACGGTTGTGACATAGTTCATACTTTATTATCGGGAAGATGTTTACACCCTAGCGTAAAAGAAATGGAGGGAGAATTGATTTTAACTTTGCGGATATGCTTTTTCCGCATTAGCTTATTTATATTCCGGCAATCAATGCGCTATTTTCATGAAATCCCCAGGCTTCATCTAATAACCAGGCTTTTATTTTTTCCTGCTGCGTACTGAGCGGTTTATGGCTGGCGGAAATAAGATAATAACCGCGTTCGGTACGCACTTGTGGACCGCACTGCACCAGCTGGCGGCTGGCGATAAACGGCGCAATCAGCGGCTGCCAGCCGAGCGCAATGCCCTGGCCTTCCAGCGCGGCCTGGATCACCAGCGAGTAGGCGTTAAAGGTGCGTGAGGCGCTGTGGCTCTGGCCGTAAACCTGATGGTGGCGGAACCAGTCTTCCCAAGTTATCCAGCGCTGCGGGCGGGTTTCCGGCAGCTTTAACAGCGGGTAGCTCAGCAACTGTTCGGCGTTATTTTCAGCGCCAATTTTCTTTTTAATCTCCTGATTACAAACAGGAAAAACGATCTCCGGGAACAGCCGCTGGGTTTGCGCGCCCGGCCAGTTGCCGAGGCCGAAATAGATCGCTAAATCGGCGTTACTGTCGCGAAAATTGTAGTCATTCGGCGAGGTGGTCACCTGCACTTCCACGCCGGGGATCAGCGCCTGCAGCCGCTCCATGCGCGGCAGCAGCCAGTAGCTGGCGAAGCCCATATCGGTGTCGATGCGCAGCACGCTGCGCTGGCGGCGCGTGCGCTCCAGTTGCTCGCTGATGTCATTCAGGCTGCTGCGAACAATCAGGTACAGGCTGTGGCCGGATTCGGTTAATTGCACGCCGCGATGACGGCGTTCAAATAACGGTGCATTGAGCCGGCTTTCCAGCGTCTGAATACGCTGGCTAACCGCCGGTTGCGAAAGTCCTAACTCATTGCCTGCGGCGGTAAAATTACCTAACCGCGCCGCTGCTTCAAATACCACTAAAGCCTGTAAAGGCGGAAGCTGTAATTTGTCTGCCATAAATCCACCTTATTTCATGATAAAGAAATAACCCCTTCACGGAGTTTAATAAGCGTGAGATAAACCTATCACGTTTTAATTGAATATTTTATTGTTGGACGCAGTATGCTTATAAAGAAACCGAATATCGTTATTCTGATGGCCGATCAATTAACCGCCAGCGCATTAAAAACCTATGGTAATAACGTTAGCCTGACACCGAATATCGATAAATTGGCCGACGAGGGGGTGGTGTTTGAATCCGCCTACTGCAACAGCCCGCTGTGTGCGCCGTCGCGGGCGTCGCTGATGACCGGGCAATTTATCTCGCGCAATGCCGTCTATGATAACGCCGCCGAGTTTCATGCCGATTCGCCCACCTTTTGCCACTACCTGCGCGAACAGGGCTACCGCACCTGGCTCTCCGGCAAGATGCATTTCTGCGGCCCGGATCAGTTGCACGGTTTTGATGAGCGCCTGACCACCGATATCTACCCGGCCGATTTTGGCTGGACGCCGGACTGGGAACGACCGGAGCGCCGTCTCGACTGGTATCACAATATGAGCTCGGTGCTGGAAGCGGGCGAATGCGTGCGCACCAACCAGCTTGATTTCGACGATGAAGCGCTGTTTCTGGCGCGCCAGCGGCTGTATGACGCCGCGCGTCGTCCTGCGGAACAACCTTTTATGTTGCTGCTGTCGCTCACCCATCCGCACGATCCGTTTGCGATTCCGCGCCGTTATCTTGACCGTTTTCGCGAGGAAGCGATCGATATGCCGAAAACCCGCAAGCAGGATGTCGAGGAGGATGCGCACTCCGCGCGTCTGCGGGCGATGTATCAACTGGAAGAGGGCTTGCTCAGCGATGAGCAGATCCGTCGCGCGCGGCATGCTTATTACGGTGCGCTGGCTTATGTTGATGACTGCTTTGGCGAAATCATCAACACCCTGCAAGAAACCGGGTTGGCGGAAGATACCGTGGTGCTGGTGGTGGCGGATCATGGCGAAATGCTCGGCGAGCGTGATCTCTGGTACAAAATGACCTTCTTCGAAAATGCGGTGCGCATTCCGTTTATCGTGCATAGCCCGGCGCGCTTTGCGCCGCGACGCATTGCTCACAGCGTTTCTCTGGTCGATCTGCTGCCGACGCTGGTTGAGCTGGCAAGCGGCGAAGACCGTAAAGCGCAGGCGATTGCGCCGCTGGATGGCAACAGCCTGGTACCGCATCTGCGCGGCGAATCGGGGCCGGACGGTGCCTGCAGCGAATACCTCGCCGAAGGCGCGCTGGGACCGATGCTGATGATCCGTCGCGGCCCGTGGAAATACATTCACTCCTTCAGCGAAGCACCACAGCTCTTCCATCTGCAAAACGATCCTGATGAGCGGCAAAACCTGGCCGCAAGCAGCGATTATCAGCAGGTCAGCGCTGAGTTTGCCGCTGAAGTTTCCCGCCGCTGGGATCTGCCTGCGCTGCGCGAGCAGGTGCTGGCAAGCCAGAAACGGCGGCTGTTTTTAACCCGTATTGCAGGCAGCGATGCCATTCCGAAGTGGGATTTTCAGCCGCATCAGGAGGCGTCGCAACGCTACATTCGTAACCATCAAACGCTGGATGAACAGGAAGCTTTTGCCCGTTATCCGCGCCCTTTAAAACAACCGGCAGGGAAATAACAATGAAAAAACGTGTGAGCAAACTTTTACTGCTGGCGCTGGCTGGCGGGGTTTCATTGAGCAGTTATGCCGCCGACGAAGCCCGTTGCGCGACGATTACCCAGTCCGATCCGGGCTGGACGGATATCGCCTCGACAAACGCGCTCTCCGGCGTGGTGCTTAATGCGCTGGGTTACCAGCAAAAGGTGCAAAATCTCTCAGTCGCGCTGGCGTTTCAGGGGCTGAAAACCGGGCAGGTCGATGTGTTTCTCGGCAACTGGATGCCTGCGCAGGAGCCAGTCATCAGCAAATTTACCGCTGATGGTTCGATTAACGTGCTGGGCGCGAACCTGCCTGCGGCGCGCTTTACGCTGGCCGTGCCGGATTATGTTGCGGCTGCCGGTGTGAAAGATTTTGCCGATCTGCAAAAGAACGCGGCGAAATTCGACAACAAAATTTACGGCATTGCGCCGGGCGCGCCTGCTAACCAGAATCTGAAAAAGATGATCGATAAACACGATTTCGGCCTGCAAAACTGGCAACTGGTGGAATCGAGCGAAAGCGGCATGCTGGCGCAGGTCACGCGTGCGGTGGAGCGTAAGCAGTGGATCGTCTTTCTTGGCTGGGAACCGCATGCGATGAATACACGTTTCAAGCTGGCTTACCTGAGCGGCGGCGATGCGTATTTCGGGCCGAACTACGGCAGCGCCACCGTGAATACAGTGACACGCAAAGATTTCGCTACAGCATGCCCGAACGCCAACCGTTTTTTCAGCCAGTTGAAATTTGATGTCGCGCTGGAAAACGCGGTGATCACCCGCGTGCTGGATAAGCAAGAAGATGTGCAGGCGGCCGCCAAAGCTGAGCTGGCAAAACGCCCGGAACTGCTGAAAGCGTGGCTTGCAGGCGTCACCACGCGTGACGGTCAACCCGCGCAACCGGCAGTGGAAAAAGCGCTCGGCCTGTAATCTCCTCCCAACATCCTCACTCCGCGCCGGGCTGGTTGTTCCTTTCCGGCGCATTTTTTCCCCCTGACAACACAATGCAACAATAGTTCTTGCTTGAATAAAATGAATGAGTATAGTTCTCATTCTCTTTAGTGTTTGTGGGCGCAGCACGGAATTTTCCCGCAAAAACAGTAGGCGTAAACGCTTACAGGGACACGAAGAAGTGGCGAGCTGCGCCGGGCAAAACTGCCTTCATCAAAAAGTACGCACCTGAGCGTAACGCGCTGGCTCGCCTGTTGATGACATTAACGGTAAAGGATCTTTCCGATGACGATGAAAACCCCCGCGCTGGCGCTGCTGGCAACCCTGGTACTGGCCGGATGCAGCGCTCAGCACACCACATCGGCGCAACCTGCCGCCGAAACGCCAAAAACCGCTGCCGCGTCATTACCGGCGAATGTACAAAAACGCGATCTGGCAAGCGGCCTGTATGAAATGGCGCTCAGCCCGCAGGGCGATGCGCTGTACGTTTCCAGCGCGGAAGGCTTTAAAGATGTGCAGGGCGGGGTGGTTTACAAACTGGATCCTGCGATGCTGAAAACCCTCGGTTCCACTCATACCGATTTGAAAAACTTCGGTATGACGATCTCCCCGGACGGTAAAACGGTTTACGTTACTAACTCCCTGGATGGCGGCATCAGCGCTATCGACACCAGCAATGGCAAAGTGCTGGCCCGCACGCTGTTCCCGGAACGCAATGAGAAAGGCCTGCCGTACGGCGCGCGTGAAATCCTGCTGCACAACGGTGTGCTGTATGTTGGCGCGGTGGCTGATCCGGCGCTGGTGTGGGTGGTGGACGCCAAAACCCTGAAAGTGAAAGCACGGATTAAAAATGCCGGGAAATGGGTCACGGGCCTGCACTGGTCTGAGCAAACTCAGCGCCTGTATGTGGCGAACGGCGTCGGTGAAATTCTGGTCGTCAACCCGCGCAACAACCGCATTGAACAACGCTGGAAACCGCTCGGTGATAAACCGGCGCTGCTGCTGAATATTGCCGAAGACAGCGAGACCGGCCGTCTGTTCGTTACCGATAATTCGAAAGCTAAAACCACGCTGGTACTGGATATCCATAGCGGCAAGGTACTGAAACAGCTCGATCTGGGCGGTTCGCTGGCGGTGAAATTTAACCCGAAACGCCACGAAATCTACCTTACCCAGCGTGAAGCGGGCAAAGTGCTGAGCCTCGATGCCACCAGCCTTGCGGTGAAGCAGAGCTGGGATCTGCCGCCGAATCCAAACAGCCTGCTGCTCTCTGCCGACGGCCAGACGCTGTTTGTCACTGTCAAACAGGCGTTTAACAAAGATCACTCTACCAACGGGCCGGACAGCGTCGTCCGTATCGCCCTTAACCAGTAATCAATCTGGCCCGGAAACGGGCCGTTTTTCCACACACTTCGATATGAGTCGATGATGAATAACAGCAAAACGATCCATCCTTCTTTGCGCAAGACGTTACTTGCGCTGGCCATTGGCGCAGCGGCGCACTCAGCGCAGGCCGCGACGACAAATGCCAACACCAGCCAGACGAAAGACGACACCATTGTGGTGCAGTCGACCACCAGCAGCGACTTCAAACCGGGCGGCGATGCGCTGGTTCCGGCGTATCTGGATGGTCAGGTCGCGTACGGCGGTCGCCTTGGGATGATGGGCGAACAGAAGGCGATGGATGTGCCGTTTAACGTGATCGGCTACACCTCGAAGTTAGTGCAGGATCAACAGGCGAAAACCATTGCCGATGTGGTCAGCAATGATGCGGGCGTGCAGGTTGGCCAGGGTTACGGCAACATGGCGGAAACTTACCGTATTCGCGGCTTCGAGCTGGATGGCGACGATATGCTGATGGGCGGCCTGGCCGGTATTGTGCCGCGCCAGGTGGTCGATACCCAGATGCTTGAGCGCGTGGAAGTGTTTAAAGGTGCCAATGCCCTGATGAATGGCGCGGCGTCCTCCGGCGTCGGCGGGATGATCAACCTCGAACCGAAACATGCCGATGATACGCCGTTGACGCGCGTCGGCGTCGATTACTCCTCGCGTTCGCAGCTTGGCGGTTCGCTGGACGTTGGCCGTCGCTATGGTGATAACAATCAGTTCGGCGTGCGTGTCAACCTGTTGCACCGCGAAGGCGAAGCCACCGTTGAGGATGACAACCGTCGTACTACGGCGGCGTCGATTGGCCTGGATTATCGCAGCGATCGCTTCCGCAGCTCGCTGGATCTCGGTTATCAGAAAAAGACCTTCCACGGTGGCTCGATGGGCGTGAACATCAGCGCAGTGGATTTTGTTCCAAAGGTCCCGAGCAACACCAAAAACTACAGCCAGCAGTGGGCGTACAGCAATATCGAAAACGAATTTGGCCTGGCGCGCGCGGAATATGATCTGACCGATATCTGGACGGCATATGCCGCATTTGGTGGTCAGCACTCGCATGAAGAGGGGATTTACGGCGCGCCAAAAGTGAATGATGAGCAGGGCGATGCGACGATTGGCCGCCTCGACACCAACCGCATCAGCGACTCCTGGAGCGGCATGGCTGGTGTGCGCGGTAACTTCGATACCGGCTTTGTGTCGCACAAAGTGAACGTGGGCTATTCGGCCAATATCAAGCGGGACAAGGTGGCGTGGCGTATGTCGGCCACGGCGGATAACCCGGCAGTGAACATCTATGATAACTCGTCGGTTGCGATGCCTGATTACAGCTACGTTGGCGGCAACTACAGCGATCCGCTGACCACCGGCCGCACCCGCTCACAGGGCTGGCTGCTGAGCGATACGCTGGGCGTTCTGAACGACACCGTGCTGTTCACGGCGGGCGCGCGTTACCAGAAAGTGTGGGTTCACAGCTACAACAATGCGACGGGCGCAGAAGATGACACCGCACGCTTTATCCAGGATCGCTGGATGCCGACTTACGGCATCGTTTATAAGCCGTGGGAAGTGGTCTCCTTCTATGCGAACCATACCGAAGCGCTGCAACCGGGCAGCACCGCGCCGGAAGGCGCCGCTAACCAGTATCAGACCACCGGCATTGCGCACTCGAAACAGAATGAAGTTGGCGTGAAAACGGACTTTGGCCGCGTGGGCGGTACATTGTCGCTGTTTGAAATTAAGAAACCGACCGCCATTCAGAACAGCGATACCAATATCTATGCGCTGAATGGCGAGCAGCGTAACCGTGGAGTTGAGCTGAACCTGTTCGGTGAACCGATGCTTGGCCTGCGCCTGAACGGCAGCGCCACCTGGATCGATGCCGAGCTGACCAAAACCGAAGATGGTATTAATCAGGGGAACCGGCCTGTTGGCGTGGCGCGCTTCTATGGCGTGCTGGGCGCGGAATACGACATCAAACCGGTTGACGGCCTGACGGCGACGGCAAGAATCAACCATACCGGTTCGCAGTATGCGAATAACGCCAATACCAAAAAACTCGACAGCTATACCACGCTGGATCTGGGGGTGCGCTATCGTATGCACCTCAATCAGGATAAAAACGAGATGGTCTGGCGTGTCGGCGTGGATAACGTCACCAATGAGAAATACTGGGCCAGTGTCGAAGACAACGGCACCTATATCTATCAGGGGGAAGCGCGTAAGTTGAAAGTCTCTATGAGCTACGACTTCTAAGCGCGCGTTTCGCAGGCGGGCGTCTTGCCCGCCTGTTTCAGGCTGTTCAGCACCGCTTTCATCCCGCGATTGACCACCTTATCTTGCCGCATCACCAGTGCCAGCGTGCGCTGTAACGGCGGCTGTAACGCCTGCATGCGCAACCCACGTCTATCCTCCTCAGCCTGCACGGCGACTTCAGGCACAAGGCTGTAACCGAGACCGGCGCGCACCATGCGTTTGATGGCTTCAATGCTGCCAAGCTCCATCACCGGCGTGACGGCGGCGGTTAACCAGCCGTCAATCAACTGGCGGGTACTGCTGCCGGACTCAAAGACAATCAGCGGTAAGGCCTGCAATAGCGCAGGCGTGGCATCGGGCAACGCAGGCGAATGGCTGGCGCTGATGGCGACAAAATCTTCATTAAACAGCGGTGAAATGGCGAGGTTGCGCCCACTCGCGGGCAGCGTCACCAGGCCAATATCGATACGATTCTCTTCCACCGCGCGCACAATATCCGTGGTATTGCCGGTGCGTACGCCAACGGTCAGTAACGGAAAATCTTCGCGCAGTTGTTGCAGCACGGGTGGCAGCAGATGAATGCAGGTGGTTGCGCCAGTGCCGAGCGTGACGCTGCCGCTAATCTCCTGCTGATGCTTTGCGACAGATTGCACGGCGGCGCTGACCGCGTTTTCGATTTCCGCACAGTGGGCGAGAAAGGTTTTTCCCGCAGCGGTCGGTCGCAGGCTGCGCCCGGTGCGCTCAATCAGCCGCGTCTGGAGAGCCTGTTCAAGCTGGCGGATTTGCAGGCTGACCGCCGGTTGCGAAATACCCAGCACTTCTGCCGCAGCGGTAAAACTTCCCCGGGCGATCACCAGTTTGTAGGTCGCCAACTGGTCGAGGCTAAATTGCGCCATGGCAAAGTTTTCCTTATCGCGGTTATAAGCGCCGCCCGGTGCCTGTTTTGCCGCGCGGCAGATAACCTGTGCGAAAGCGGGAACAGAGGACGGATTATGGAAATTATTGAGGCAGAAGAACAACATCTGCGTGCGATTACACAGATATATGCTTACCACGTGACGCAGGGGAACGCCACTTTTGAGACCGAAGCGCCGGATATCGACGAGATGCGCGCAAGGCTTAAGAAAATCCGCCTTGCCGGGCTGCCGTGGTTTGTGGCCGTTCAGGATGGAGAGGTTCGGGGATATTGCTATCTCTCCCGCTACCGCGAGCGCCGCGCTTACCGGTATACGCTGGAGGATTCCATCTACGTTGATGAGACGTTTCGTCGCCAGGGCGCAGGCAAAGCGCTGCTCGCCCGCGCGGTGGCATGGGCCGAAACGCAGGGCTACCGGCAACTGATTGCCAACGTCGGCAACAGCGAAAACGAAGGTTCGTTACGGCTGCACAGCCGAGCCGGATTTGTGGTGATCGGCACGCTCAAAAGCGTGGGGATGAAGCACGGGCGCTGGCTGGATACCGTGCTGATGCAGCGCCCGTTGGGGGAAGGAGATTTCACATTGCCACAGGCCAGCTAAGTGCAGCGGGTTATGCCAGCTCCTGCTGCGTGACGAGGCTTTCAAACCAGTTCAGTTCCGCCATTTTGCCGCTATACCACTGCTCGCAGAACGCGCTGCCGAGATGCTCTGCCAGATAACTATTCTGGCGAAACATCTCCAGCGCCGGTTGCTGAAACAGCGGTAATGTCGGTGCGGTGTGGGTGAAATTCGCCAGCGTATCGTCATCGACTCGCTCCAGACCGTACAGGATGCCGCTGAGGATGGTGGCCATCACCAGATAGGGGTTGGCATCTGCGCCTGCGAGGCGATATTCGATGCGCCGGTTACGGGCGTCGGAACAGGGAATACGCAAGGCGGCGTTGCGTTTGTTGTAACCCCATGAATGAAAGAGCGGTTCGCTGAGGTTCTTGCGTAAACGGCGGAATCCGTTAACCCCTGGCGCCATAATTGCCACTGACGCTGGCATCAGTTCCAGCATCCCGGCCAGCGAGAGGCGCACCATGTCGTTGAGTTCTTCTGCGGGACAGGCGAAAACATTTTCACCGTGAATGTCATTGAGACTGATATGAAAATGCAGGCCGTTACCCGCCAGCCCGGAGAAGGGCTTAGCCATAAAGTTGGCCTGAAAGCCAAATTCCCCGGCCACCGTACCGGTGAGCCGACGCAGCGCCAGGATCTGTTCGCAGGCTGCCACGACATGATGCGAGTGGGGCATATTCAGTTCGAATTGTCCGGCCTCGGCTTCACTCACCACGCCGGAGAGCGGAAGCCGCTGCGCTGCCGCCAGGCTTTCCAGCTCCTCGATAAACGCCGAGTAGGTGGAGGGCACCGCCATATGAAAACAGCCCTGCGGGCGGGTTTTTGGCGCGGCGGGATCAACAAGGTAAAACTCAATTTCGGGGGCGACGACCGGATAGAGACCGTGGTAATGAAACTGGCGCAGCACATTTTGCAGGATCGCCGCTGGTTCCAGCGCATAAGGCCGGTTGTTTTCATCAAGCATGGTTAACAACAGCTGAGCATTATGCTGCGGATCGTGGGCGCCGGGGCGCAGTGTGCCGGGAACAGGCAGGCATAAATTATCCGGTTCTTCGTTAATCAGCGTATCGGATGAGATTATTTTCCCTTCGCGATCCATGGCGTAAACAGACTGCGGGAAATAACATCCTTTGCTTATGGAAAATAAATTATCCACAGAGACTCTTTTCCCCCTGAATATGCCATGCGTATCGTTCAGATAAATATCCACATGCTTTGTTTCAGGGTAATGGTTCAGGTAGTCTCTTATTTCGCCAGTAAGCGTTTCATGCAATTCATTGATTTTGATATCACTTTCTGTTCCATTGGATGGAATTGACAGCGCCGGAATGGGCATGGAAGTAAACAGCGTGCGGATATTCTTCAGCAGTGGAATAGTCATCAACGAGTTCATGGTGTTCTTTCTGTCAGGCCTTGCGGCGATGAACTCAGCATAAAAGAGCCATTTTTATTTTGATATAAACGCCGCGTAAAAAGGAAATGCGAGGCAGTAAAAATACTATAAAAACAGTGTCGTTAAAGCGTGGCCGACATAATACGCAGCGGCGATAAAAAAACAGAATGCTGCAAAAAATAGCCGCAGATAGCGTCACTGTTCGCCGTTTTATGTAAGTTCTCACAACAATTCGACAGCAGATCGGTTACACTCGCCGCACAGAAAAGCCACATGACAGGAGGTGTCTATGCTGGAAAAACTACGTACCCGCGAGGGGAAAAAATTTATCACGGCGGTGGTGATTGTGTTTTGTATTGCCGTCAGTGTGATCTCGAAAGCCGCCTTCGAGGGCGTGGAAGAGCAGTACAATCTGCCGATGGAAACGTGGACCACCTCGATGTTTATCATCCAGGGCGCATGGGTGGCGATTTACAGCCTGATGTTTACCATTATTGGCTCGCTGCCCTTCGGGTTTTACTTCCTCGGCCCGAAAGACGACAAAGGCTAACGCTTCCTGCCCTGGCGCGTGCCGGGGCGCTCTCCTGTTGCAAAAATTCCTCTGCTAAGACCACAGCATAAACTGCTGCATTAAACGGCAAGCTCCGTGGGTTAACCGTTGCTACAACATCCCGCCCTCTCATATCGCTGATTATGATTTTGCGCGCGCGTTTTTACACCTGCGTAACCTCGCTGTTAACAATTAAAGATCAAAAAATGTACGCCGATAGAGCAGGTATCAGGGAGCATGTGATGAAAGGAATATTGATGTAGCAGGTTTATACCAGGAGAGCTGTAATGGCCAGACAACTCGTGAGTAAAAAAATGAGTACCCGTGCGCAAATGCTGCTGACGGGTGCTATCACCATCACCCTCGGATTTGTGGTAACGATTGGGGTGCTGAGCTGGCAATCCAGTAATGCGCAAAAAAGTCTCGCCGAACACTATCTCCAGCAGATCGCTCAAAACGAAGCGCTGAAAATCCAGCAGCAACTCAGTTACGCCCGCGATGTGGCGCATAACCTCGGACATAGTCTGATTGCCCTGCCGCAGGGCGGCGTCACCGATCGTAAAGTGGTGGACAAGATCATGGAATCCACCTTGCGCGATAACCCGGATTACCTCTCTATTTCGGTCATTTTTGAAGAAAATGCCTATGACGGGCGCGATGCGGAATTCACCGACAAGCCCGATCAGGCACCAAAAGGGCGTTATGCCTTCTTTGTCGATCGCGATCAGTCCGGCAGCTACAAAATGCATCCGCTGCTCTCTTATCTGACGCCGGGCCAGGGCGACTACTATCTGCTGCCGCAGAAAAGCCAGAAAGATACGCTGATTGAACCCTACAGCTATGCCTATAACGGTGTGCCGACGCTGCTGACCTCGGTGGCGGCGCCGATTGTCAGCGACGGCAAATTGCACGGCGTGGTGACATCCGATATTTCGCTGGCGTCGTTGCAGCAGAAAGTGAATCAGATCAAACCGTGGGCGGGCGGCGGCTACGCGGTGCTGCTTTCGACTGCCGGAAAAGTGATTTCTTACCCGGATAAAAACCTGACCAGCAAACCGTATCCCGGTAAAACGGACAACTTCAGCAGCAGCGTGGTGGAGCAGGACGATCCGATCCTCGGTGAGAAAGGCCTGATTACCTGGCAGCCAATTACCATCGGCAACAGCAGCGATAGCTGGTATCTCGGCGTTGTCGCGCCGGTGAGCCAGGTGATGGCGGCGGCGAATCGCCAGCTACTCAGCGCCATTATTCTTGGTGTGATCAGCATCCTGCTGGTCAGTGCGCTGCTGGGGATTCTCTTCAGCCGCAAAGTGCTGAAGCCGATTGGCGGCGAGCCGCTTGAAGGCGCGACCATTGCACTCTCCGTGGCGGATGGCAAGCTGGATAACGCTATCCATGTTAAACAGGGCGATCGCAGTAGCCTGTTCTATGCGCTGCACACCATGCAGGCGCAGTTGCGGCAGATTGTCGGCCAGATAAAAGAGGCCAGCGATTCCGTGCGCCAGGGCGCCGGGGAGATTGTCAGCGGTAATATCAACCTCTCGTCGCGCACCGAGCAGCAAGCGTCGGCGCTGGAGCAAACGGCCGCCAGCATGGAACAGTTCAGCGCGACGGTGAAACATAACGCGGAAAACGCACACCAGGCGACGGTACTGACGGCGAATGCCACCCAGATCGCCAGCCGTGGCGAGAAGCTGGTTAGCCAGGTGGTATCTACCATGGCGCAGATTGATGACAGCGCGCGCAAGATCGGCGATATCACCGCCATCATTAACAGCATTGCTTTCCAGACCAATATTCTGGCGCTGAACGCAGCGGTAGAAGCGGCGCGGGCGGGCGAGCAGGGGCGCGGTTTTGCGGTAGTGGCCTCAGAAGTGCGCAACCTGGCGCAGCGCAGCGCCAACGCCGTGAAAGAGATTGGCGCGCTGATTGAAGAGTCCGGCAAGCGGGTGGAAACCGGCGTTCAACTGGTCAACGACGCCGGGAAAACCATGCAGGAGATGACGCAAGCGGTGAACTCGGTACAGTCGATCATTACCGAGATCGTCAGTGCATCGGATGAGCAGGCCAAGGGTATCGGCCAGGTGACCATCGCGGTGAACGAGATGGACGGCGTAACGCAACAGAACGCCTCGCTGGTGCAGCAGATGGCCGCTGCCGCCACCTCGCTTGAGGATCAGGCGCAGCAGCTTGCGCAAAGCGTGCAGCAATTCCGGCTGGAAGCGTAACGCCGCAGGTCGCGCTATTCGGCGACCAGTTCGATGCGGTTGCCGTCCGGATCGAGGATCACCGCTTCATAAAAACCATCGCCAGTCCATCTTGCCGGGCTGGCGAGTTTATCCTGCTGGCGCGCTTTTTCTGCCATCGCATCCACGGTTTCGACGCGGCCAACGGTAATGGCGATATGCGCCCAGCCGACAAATTCCGGGTTTGCTGGCGCATCGGCCAGTTCCGGCAGCGTCATCAGCTCAATCGTCGGGCCATCTTTTAGCGAGATAAAGTACGAGGCGAATCCCGCGCGATTTTTACTGACATATTTTTCATTACTGCTGGCGGAAAAAAAGTCGCGCCAGAACGTTCGCTGAGCGTCGAGGTTACGCGTCCAGAGCGCGACGTGGGCAATTTTCATTGTTATCTCCTTGAAGGGGTGTAGGGGTAAGCATTGATGATATGACGACTCGCGTTGTTTATCCTTCCTCTCTTTTCCATTTCTTGCCAGCCCTGACCTGAGATGTTAAAAGGTGCCCCTTTATAAAACCAGAAAGGGGAAGGACGTGAAAAACGCGTCACAGGCAGCGGGTAACGTAACCGATGCCGGGCCGGAAACAGGGCCGACACTACAACGGGGATTAAAAAATCGTCATATTCAGTTAATTGCGCTGGGCGGCGCGATTGGTACCGGGTTGTTCCTTGGTATCGGCCCGGCGATTCAAATGGCCGGGCCTGCCGTGCTGCTGGGTTACGGTATCGCCGGGATTATCGCTTTCCTGATCATGCGCCAGCTTGGTGAAATGGTGGTGGAAGAGCCGGTTTCCGGTTCGTTTTCGCACTTTGCCTATAAATACTGGGGACCGTTTGCCGGTTTTCTCTCTGGCTGGAACTACTGGGCAATGTTTGTGCTGGTGGGCATGGCCGAGCTGACCGCCGCCGGGATCTATATGCAGTACTGGTTCCCGCAGATGCCGACCTGGATCTGGGCCGCCGCGTTCTTTGTCATTATCAACGCCGTCAACCTGGTGAATGTGCGTCTGTATGGCGAGACCGAGTTCTGGTTTGCGCTGATCAAAGTGGTCGCCATCATCGGTATGATCGCTTTTGGCCTGTGGATGCTGTTTACCGGCCACGGCGGCGAACGCGCCAGCTTCGATAACCTCTGGCGTTATAACGGCTTTTTCGCCACCGGCTGGCATGGGCTTATTCTCGCGCTGGCGGTGATTATGTTCTCTTTCGGCGGTCTGGAACTGATTGGTATCACCGCCGCCGAGGCCAGCGAGCCGCACACCACCATTCCGAAAGCGGTGAATCAGGTGGTGTACCGCATTTTGCTGTTCTATATCGGTTCGCTGGTCGTGCTGTTGGCGCTTTATCCGTGGATTGATGTCAAAGCGAACAGCAGCCCGTTCGTGATGATTTTCCACGATCTGGACAGTAATCTGGTCGCTTCTGCGCTGAACTTCGTTATCCTGGTGGCTTCTCTGTCGGTGTATAACAGCGGAGTTTACTCCAACAGCCGTATGCTGTTCGGCCTCTCTGTGCAGGGTAACGCGCCCGCGTTTCTGACCCGCGTCAGCCGTCGCGGCGTGCCGATCAACTCGCTGTTTCTCTCGGCGGCTATCACCTCGCTGGTGGTGCTGGTGAACTATCTGCTGCCGCAAAAAGCGTTCGGCATGCTGATGGCGCTGGTGGTGGCGACCTTGCTGCTAAACTGGATCATGATTTCGCTGGCGCACCTGAAGTTCCGCGCAGCGATGCGCCGTAAAGGGCGCGATCCGCAGTTCAGAGCGCTGCTCTTCCCGGCGGGCAACTATCTGTGCATCGGTTTTATGCTGATGATCCTCGTGTTGATGTACACCATGGACGATATGCGCCTGTCAGCCGTACTGCTGCCAGCGTGGATCGCATTCCTGTTCGTGGCTTTCAAGCTGCTGCGTCGCGCACCGCAGCGCGCGTAATCCCGCTCTCTTCCCGCCGGATTCGGCGGGAATTTCCACGATTGCCCGCGAGTTTGCTGACTTCCATTGATTACACTGACGTAATATCAGAAAGCGTAATGATGGACTGACGTGATATTTCCCGCGCCAGCGCCTGCTATTTCAGGCATGATAACGAGAAATTTCGCCAGCCGTCCGCGCTGGCTTTTTTATTGTTCTGGAGCTGACATGACCCGGCAACGACAAGCCGACCTCTTCCTCGTTCTGACCACCATGATTGCCGCCTGCGGCTGGATTTTCTCCCGCGAGGCGATTTCTGGTATGCCGGTCTTCGCCTTTCTCGGGCTGCGTTTTTTTGGCGCCGCGCTGGTGCTGCTGCCGTTTTGTCGTGGACAGCGTATTCCGTGGGAAAAAATGCGCCAGGTGGTGATTAGCGGCCTGTGGATGGCGCTTAACCTGTGTCTGTGGATCTGGTCGGTATCGACCACGGCGTCGCTGGGCGAGGGGGCATTTATCATGAGCCTGTCGATGCTGTTTGTGCCGCTGGTTGCCTGGGGAATGATGCGCACCCGACCAGCGCGCGCATACTGGGAGTGCCTGCCGGTGGCGATTATCGGCCTCGGGCTGTTAAGCCTGCATATGCCTATTACATTTCATGCCAGCCAGGGCTGGTTCCTGCTGACGGCGTTCGTGCAATCGATCTACTTTTGCTATACCAGCCGCTGTGCGCGGGAAGTGCCGCTGCTGTCGTTGACCGCAGTGCAACTGGCGATTACCGGTATCGCCGGATTAGCGATTTCGGCGCTGTTTGAATCATGGACGCAGCCGTTCACCGCCACCACCGCAGGCTGGCTGGCGGCCAGCATCCTGATAGCCACCAGTTTGCGTTTTGGCCTGCAATTGCAGGGGCAGAAATATGCCGCCGTTGCCAGCGCCGCCATTATTATGGTGCTGGAGCCGCTATTGACGGTGATTGCCGCCTCCCTCTGGTACGGCGAACGTCTGCCGCTGCAAAAAATTATCGGCGGAGTGCTGATCCTGCTTGCGCAGATCTGGTTCCGCTGGCGTATGGTGTCGCGCCTGCCATCAAAGGCGTAACGTTCCTGCCAGCACCGTATGTGCCGCGCCGCTCATCTGCACGCGGCCATCGTCGGTGCAGTGAAGCGCCAGCACGCCGCCGCGCCGTGATGCCTGGTAAGCGGTAAGCGAGCGCTTACCCAGTCGCTCGGACCAGTAGGCTGCCAGCGCACAGTGCGCCGAGCCGGTGACCGGATCTTCATTGACGCCAACCCACGGTGCAAAATAGCGCGACAGCACATCATATTCCCCATCACCTGGCGCGGTAACGGCCACACCGCGTCCCGGTAATGCGCTCAGGGCCTGGAAGTCGGGCTGCAATGCCTGCACGATCTGCGCATCCTCAACCACCACCAGCTGTTTTGGGCCAAACTGGCCGTAATCTCGCACTTGCGCGCTCTCCAGCCCCAGCGCATCAAGTAATGCGGGCGGCACCGCGCTGTGCAGTTGCGGGGTGAGTAACGGGAAATCGAGCTGGATACTCGCTGCGCCGAGCGTGGCGGATAGCGGGCCAGAGAGTGTCTGAAACGTGATCGTATCACCCACTTGCAGCAGCCCGGTCTGGCGCAGGATATGTGCCGTCGCCAACGTACCGTGGCCGCACAAATCCACTTCAGCCTGCGGAGTGAACCAGCGCAGGTTGTTATCGGCAAGATTGAGAAACGCGGTTTCCGACACCGCCATCTCATCGGCAATCTGCTGCATTAACCCGCTTTCCAGCCCGTGCGGCGTGATGCATACGCCCGCCGGGTTGCCAGAAAAAGGACGCGCACTGAACGCGTCCACCTGATAAATATCGAGTTCCACCGCCTCGCTCCCTTCGTAACAAAGTGATAACACTACCCCTGTTTCGCGACAACGGATAGCGTTCTTTAACTGGCCGGACAACGGTGAGCCAGTTGCTGGCGCGCGCTGACTGCCGCTGCTGCCAGTACCAGCATCATGACCACTTCTGTCACCAGAAAGCCGCTCAGCGCGGTGCTGTAATTGCCGTTTGACTGACCGACCAGATAGAGAAATACGCTGCCAAGCGCGGCCGGCCCGAGACCCAGTGTCGACTGTTGCAGCGTGCTGAGCAGCGCGCTGCCAGCACCTGCATCCTGCGTGGTGATATCCCGCATTCCGATGCGGTAAAAGCTGTTCACAATCAGCGCCTGGCCGTAGCCAATGAGCGCAGTGGAAGGCGCCAGTGCCAGCACGCCGACCATCCGCCCGGAGAACTGCAACGTGGCAATCAGCGCCAGCAGACCGCTCACCTGGATGACCAGCCCGGTCAGTAAAATCGTACGCATGCTGTAACGGGCAATCAGTTTCGGCGCATACCAGGCGGAGACAAAATAGGCGATACCGAGCGCCACAAAGCTGTTGCCGGACTGGTACGGCGTCATTCCCATGCCCGCCTGCAACGTCAGCGCCATGCAGAACATAAAGCCGGACCAGGCAGTGAAAAACAGCAGCGCAATCAGCAGACCAAAACGAACGCTGTGCAGCTTAAGCAGATGCGGCGGCACCAGCGGAATCAGACCGGCGCGCTGTTGTTGCAAGGCGCTGGTACGCATCCACAGAGCCAGCGGGAACAGCGCCAGCAGCGCGGCCTGTGTTGGCCACGGCCAGTGCAGATCCGGGCCAAGCGCCAGCGGGAACAGCAGACAGCAGAGGATTAGCGCCAGCGCGAAAGTGCCCTGCCAGTCAATACGTGTCCGGGTGTCGTTGCGCGTCTCCGGCAGGTAGCGGTTCAGCGCCAGTATCAGCAGACAAATCGGTACGTTGATAAAGAAGGCGTTGCGCCAGCCCAGCCCGGCGATATCTGCCGATACCAGCCAGCCGCCGCACATCTGGCCAATAATGAATGACACGCCGCCAATACCGCCATACAGACTAATGGCGCGGGCATGCGCGGTGCCTTTTAACGTGACATGCAATGTGGCGAGAATTTGCGGCACGATCAGCGCCGCGCCGATGCCCTGCAACGTGCGGGCGGCCAACAGAGCGGAGACAGAGTTTGCCAGGCCGCACAGCAGCGAGGCGAGGCCGAAGAGCGCTACGCCCGCTAAAAACAGGCGCTTGCGGCCAAAGTTATCGCCCAGCTTGCTGCCCATCGCCAGACAGACGGCAAATGCCACGCCGTACAGGGCGACGATCAACGCCAGTTGCGTGGCGCTGGTGTGCAACGATTGGGTGATCGAATCGAGCGCAACGTTGGTGATTGAAGTATCTATCTGGGGCAGCATCTGCCCGGTCAGCAGAAGGATCAGGCCTGCCCGGCCTGGTGAAACAGCAGACGTTTTCATGGTGACTCCATTGCGTCATTCATCAGATAGACGTAGCATCACCGATTAGAAAAACGGGTACCAGTTCTTGCGTATACTGGTATTGGCACTACCATGCTGGAGAGTGTGATGACGCTGATAAGCGATCGAATGATGGATGTGACCATCCAGGATGAAAACCGCAAACAGCTCGGCGCATTTTTACGCGCCCGCCGGGAGAGTCTCGATCCGCAGCGTCTGGGGCTGCCGCGCAGTGGCCGGCGGCGCACGCCGGGGCTGCGGCGTGAAGAAGTGGCGCTGCTGGCTGATGTTGGCGTCACCTGGTATACCTGGCTGGAGCAGGGACGGGATGTGAACCCTTCGTCAGCGGTTTTACAGGCCATTGCCAGCGCGTTGCAGTGTTCTCCCACTGAAACGCGGCACCTGTTTTTACTCGCCGGATTAGCGCCTGCCGAAACGCTGAATGTGCCGCAATGCGAGGGAATTAGTGAGGGCACACGCCGTCTGCTGGATAGCCTGCTGCCGCAACCGGCCAGTATTCAGAAACCTAATTTTGATATTGTGGCGTGGAATGTCGCTTTTGAACGCCTGATGGGGATTAAATTCGGTGAAATCCCCGAAGATGAGCGTAATTGCATCTACCTTTATCTCACGCATCCGCAGTGGCGCAACCGTCTTGGCAGCGATGACAGCATATTGCAGACATTTGTGGCCTATTTTCGTGCGGCGATGGCGGAGCACCGTGGCGATCCGTTATGGGAAGCGAAGCTGGCGCGTTTTTGCGCGGCATCGACCGAATTTGCCACGCTGTGGCGGAAATATCTGGATGTGCGCGGCGTGGAAAACAAGCTGAAGCTGTTTACCCATCCGCAACTGGGAGAGTTTACCTTACAGCAAATGTACTGGTACTCAGCGCCGCGTAACGGTTCGCGGCTGCTGGTTTATCTGCCGGTGGATGCAGCGGGCGAGCGGGCGCTTAACTGGCTGGCTGAGAACGCGTAGGGCGCAGGCGCTGCTGCTGTTTACGCGAAAGGCCATCCACCACCCGATCCCACGACGCCTGAATCAGCGAGGCAAGCAGCGATTCGTCGATCTCTTCCCCCGCATAGACGGAAATCCAGTGCTTTTTGTTCATGTGATATCCCGGTTCAATACTGGGGTAGATTTGCTGGTTGAGCAGGGCGGTTTGCGGCTCTGCTTTCAGGTTTACCATTGGCCTGCCATGGGCGGTGGCAGTCAGCATAAAAATTTTGCCACACACTTTGAACACATCATATTCCGGGCCAAACGGCCAGCAGTGCTCGGTAAACGGCATCTCAAGCGCAATACGGTGCGCGCAGGCCTGCAATGTTTTACTGTCCATCTATCCCCTCAGCTGTCAGTGCGCGCCACATCGCTTCAAAACCGAGGCGTTTGATCTCTTTGGCGCGGGAGGGATCGCGGCTGGCAAAGGTGATGGTGGTATCCGCCAGCGTCAGGAAAATGGCATCGCCAAAAGGCGCGAATTCGCCGTCGAGAAAAATCGGCAATACCGAGCGGTGGCAGAGCTCGTGCAGCTCCGGAAAGATATCGGTAACCTGCTGGCGCGTTTCCGGGCGCAGTTTTTCGCTGACGGAAATTTGCCGCACCGCACAGTGGCCGTTGGGGTGACGAATTCCCCAGTCGATATAGCTGTCCCAGACCGAATGTGTATGCACTTTCGGATCGTTGATGGAGCGATCGAGATTCTCCAGCATGGTGCCGCACAAGTCAGTTTTCAGATGTAGGTAAAGTGCATTCAGCAGGTCGTCTTTGGTGGCGAAGTAGCGAAACAGCGTCCCTTCCGCAACTCCCGCATTGCGGGCTATTAAGGCGGTGGAAGCGGCGATCCCGGACTGCGCGATGGCTTCGGTTGCTGCTTCCAGTAACGCTTGCTTTTTGTCTTCACTCTTTGGACGAGCCACTACATTTTTCCTCACACGTTATAAAAACCACGATTGAAACATGCCCACCAGGAGGCTGCAACGTCGAATGTCAAAGAAAGAAAATGATCTTGACGGTTTGCTGTTGCTTTCTATAATGAGTGCTTACTCACTCATAATCAAGTTTAGTTCATATCGTCTCTACGGACTGGAGCGATTTCTTCGGGTCAGGATATGAAGCGTCTCATTTTCAGCGTGGTCATGGTTATGCTCGTTGCGTCCGCCGCCAGTTTACCGTTTGTTCTGAATGCCGGATTTGGCAAAGCGCCGCAAGGCGAACAGCTCACGGAAGTGGAAACCTCACCCCATTACCGCGACGGCAAATTTCAAAATACGCTGCCGACGCCGGGTTATACCGGCAAGAAAAATATGCTGGTCGCGAGGTGGGATTTTCTGGTCACCAAACGGGAAAATGTCCGTCCTCAGCAACCGCTGCCAATGGTGCAAACCGATCTTGCCAGCCTGCCTGTGGAGCAGGACACGCTGGTGTGGCTCGGGCACTCTTCGTGGTACCTGCAACTGGCGGGCAAACGCATCCTGATCGATCCGGTGCTGAGCGACTACGCCGCGCCGTTTTCGTTTCTCAATAAAGCCTTTGCCGGGAATGAGGCATGGACAGCGCAGAACGCCTGCCGGAGATCGATCTGCTGATCATCTCGCACGATCACTACGACCATCTGGATTACGCCACCATCAAAGCGCTGCTGCCGAAGGTCAAACGGGTCGTGACGCCGCTGGGCGTCGGATCCCACCTGCGTTACTGGGGCATGAAGCCGCAGATTATTCACGAAGCGCGACTGGCAGCAGTCGGTGGCGCATCGGCGATGAACTGACGGTACATGTGCTGCCGGCGCGCCATTTCTCCGGGCGCGGCCTGAAACGCGACCGGACGCTGTGGGGCAGTTTTATGTTCGTCACCGACCAGCGCAGAAGGTCTATTACAGCGGCGATACCGGCTACGGCCCGCACTTTAAAGCCATCGGTGAGCAGTTTGGCGCGGTGGACATCGCCATCATGGAAAACGGCCAGTATGACGAAGACTGGAAGTACATCCACATGATGCCGGAACAGGCCGCGCAGGCGGCGGAAGAGATTAATGCACGCGCGGTTCTGCCGGGCCACGCGGGGCGTTTTGTGTTGGCAAAACACACATGGGACGATCCGTACAAACGGCTGGCGGCAGCAAGTCGGGGCAAAAGTTTTCGTTTACTAACACCGATGCTGGGCGAACCGGTTCTTGCGGCTAACGATGCGCAGGAACCTTTCGTGCGTGGTGGGAATAAACCCGTTTATTAAGCGAAGAGCAGAGGGGGAGCGCAGTATGACCATTTCCGCTCAGGTTATCGACACTATCGTCGAGTGGATCGACGACAATCTGCACCAACCGTTACGTATTGATGATATTGCCGCGCCACGCGGGCTATTCCAAATGGCACCTGCAACGGCTCTTTATGCAGTACAAAGGGGAGAGTCTTGGACGTTATATTCGTGAGCGTAAACTGGCGCTTGCCGCGCAGGATTTACGCAATACCGATCAGAAGGTTTACGATATCTGCCTGAAGTACGGCTTTGATTCGCAACAAACCTTTACCCGTACCTTCACCCGCACGTTTAATCAGCCGCCGGGTGCGTATCGTCGGGAAAATCACCCACATACGCATTAAACGCACAAACTAAAAACCGGCCATCAAGGCCGGTTTTTTTACTCATCGATCGTCTGCGTTATACCGAGACGCTGTAAGAACCCACAGATCCCTTCACGGGCGAGTAATACCGCCAACAGCTTCTGTTCTTCGGGCGTCATGTTCTGTAAAACTTTGACAATCTCCCGCAGCGAACTATTTTCACTCGCATAGGATGGTGCCGGCTCTGCGATAGAGTAAGGAGAATGGCGCTGGCGCATGGAAGGCGTTTTCATCACGAAATTCCGCACTTCTTTGGTGATGTGAATCAGCCTTGCCCGACCACCTTTGATACCGGGGAGCGCTTCCGTTTGCCAGCCTTGTTCACGGATCCAGCGATTAACGGTTTGTCTGGCAACACCGAGAAAATCGGCTAGCTCTTCAGTCGTCATTTTGTTAGCGAGTTTCATCATTTTATTTCTGATTGCGGATGCCAAGACGTTGCAATAACCCGGTTATGCCGTCACGTAAGAGTAGAGAGGTGAGCTGCTTTTGCTCGGCGTCGGTCATCTCTTTCGCCAACGAAATAAGCAAAGCTTCAAGTGAGTTGTTGCTGATAGTACGCATCGCAGGGGCTGGCTCTTCGCTACGCTGTGCGCTGCGAATAAAGGCGCGGACTTGCTCATTCACATGCACCAGCCGGGCTTTTCCTCCTTGCACTCCGGGTTTTGGCGAGGTGATCCAGCCTTCTTTGCGCACCCATTTATTGATGGTTTGCCGGCTGTACCCGGTAAGACTGGCTAACTCTTCTGGTGTCATTCGTTCCTTGAGCATGTAATTTCCCGAATGGTTGTAAGGGTAATTAATGGCTTATGTTATAGCACCATTTTACGGGAAAATGTGACACGTTTAACTACTGACTGCGAGGAGCTACGCAATGTCCTTAATTTGCATGCTTTTTCAGCGATTGGTTGACGCGGTACGATTTTGCCGTTGACACCCGGCAAGGGAATTCATATTATGCCGCCCGTCAACACGACACGCTTTACGCAATGGGGCTATAGCTCAGCTGGGAGAGCGCTTGCATGGCATGCAAGAGGTCAGCGGTTCGATCCCGCTTAGCTCCACCAAATTCCGAACCCAACGGAGTTCGGTGCGTAAAGACAAATTGTGGGGCTATAGCTCAGCTGGGAGAGCGCTTGCATGGCATGCAAGAGGTCAGCGGTTCGATCCCGCTTAGCTCCACCATAATTTCAAACCCTCGCGTTTACGCGGGGGTTTTTGCTTTTCTGGCTTCCAATTTGTCAATTTATTACAGCAAAAACTGGAAAAGTAGTAGTCCGGTAAAGCCGCAGTAATGAAAGCTATTCGACGGTCTGATAACTTGATTCATGTAATGAATAAACCTATTATTCTGGCTATTCTATTCTTCTGCCGGGATCATTTAATTAACTTTGATGACATATGAAAAATACAGTTGTATAAGAAAATTTCTGCTCGCGTTAATTTTATGCCTGGTAGCGCTTTCTGTTTCTCGTTTTATTTCACCGCGCGCAGTTGTCGATTCCTCTACGCTATTTCTGGCATGGCTACCATTGAGCGTAATGCTGGCGATTATTTTTTTATTAGGCCGTCATGGAATAATTCCAATAATCATTAGCTTTGCCGTAGTGAATGAGAGCACATTTCATCTCCCGTATACCGAAGCGGCGGTATTGTTATTCTGCCAGTTATTCCCGGTATTTGCAGTCTGCGCTATTGTGCGCTGGCGGCTTGGCGCGCGCTGGCGTCACGGTATGCCAAATAGAGACATAGCGGTACGCGTGGTGTGGATGGGATTTGTTGCGCCTGTTGGCATTAAGGCGTCAATGTATATTGCCGGAGCCTGGTTTAACTATCCGATTAATATCTCGAATTTTTTCGGTTCCGGAGCAATCATTTTTTCCATAATTGATATACAAAGTCTGATTTGCGCAGCGCTCATTTTTACCATGATTATCTATTATCCGTTACGGATGATAATCAATCCGCGTTTTGCCCGAACATTCTGGTATCGCAATCGTCAGCCTTTTTTATCGGCTAAAAACCGATTATTTATGCTGGGCTGGCTGGGGGCGTTAGTTACGACCGTTATTATATTGTGCTCACCTTTTAAAACCGACTATATTGCCGGATATTTAGTACCGATTATTTTCATCCTTTTTACGCTGGGGATCAGCAGGTTAAGTTATTCATTTATTACACTTAGCTGGTCTGTTTCGGCGTTTATGCTGCTGGCTTATAACAATAACTTCCTGCAGGGGGTAAATTCCGACTACTCGCTGGCGTTTGTCATGTCAGTGTTGATCAGCTTTACCATTTGCATGTTGTATATGACGCAGGTTTTTCACCGCAATGAGTGGCTGAAAAGACGCTGGCAGTTACAGGCAATGAGCGATCCGCTGACCGGTCTGCCAAATCTTCGCGCGCTGGAAAAACAGATGGAACAACAGCCCAACGGCGTGGTGTGTTGTCTGCACATGAAGAATATGGAGTTTCTCAGCAAGCATTTCGGCATGATGATGCGGGTGCATGTGAAGCGCTGCGTTACCCGGCAGCTACAACCCCTGTTGCAGGAAGGCGAGCGTTTTTTCCAGTTGCCAGGCTGTGAACTGTTGCTGCTGTTAAACGGGCCGGAAACGGCGGCACGTTTACAGCATATGACCGATTATCTGAACAGTCGTCGCATCTTCTGGAACAACGTCGGCCTTGATATCGAATTTGGCGCCTCCTGGGGGGAGCTGCACGCGTACGGCGAAGCGCTGCATCAGACGCTGGGGCAATTGAGCTGGCTGGCAGAGGAGGCCAGCGTAGGGCATCAGGTACTGGCTCTTACCAACAGTTTACAGGCGGTAGCTGACCAGACGACGGACCGTGTTTTGCTGCTTAACAAGGTTAAACGCGCGCTGGATGAAAATGGCATTCAGCTTTATGGCCAGCCGATTGTTGATGCGCAAGGGAAGGGATATCAGGAAATTCTCACCCGGCTTATCAGCGAGGGTGAAATCATTACGCCGGATCAATTTATCCCGGTTATCGCGCAGTTCAACCTGGGAACACGCTTCGATATGCTGGTGGTTGAACGCCTGTTGCAATGGATGCAGAAGCATCCGCAAAACAGCCAGTCTGCGCTTTTTTCAGTGAATCTGATGCCAATGACGCTGATGCAAAAAGCGTTTGCTCCGCAATTTCTGGCACTGTTTGAGCGCTATGCGATAGCGCCGCAGGCGGTGATTATTGAGATCACCGAAGAGCAGGCTTTTTCTAACTCTGAGGTGAGCATTCTTAACATCCTGCAATTGCGCCAGGCGGGATTCAAAATTGCTATTGACGATTTCGGTACCGGTTATGCCAACTTTGAGCGCCTGAAACGGCTACAAGCGGATATCATCAAAATCGATGGCTGTTTCGTACGGGATATTCTTCAGGATCAGCAAGATGTGATGATTGTGAAAGCCATTTGCGAGTTGGCGAAAGCGAAATCGCTTACCGTTGTGGCAGAGTATGTGGAAAACGAAGCGCAACGCGAACTGCTGCTGGAAGCGGGAGTGGATTATCTGCAAGGATATTTGTTTGGCAAGCCGCAACCGCTGGCTGATGGCGAATAAAAAACCGGGGAATTCCCCGGTTTTTTTGTCGCTTGTGTCGCTATCAGATCACCAGTGCCGCGATGGAGGCAGAGAGGACGCTGACCAGCGTAGAGCCGTACACCAGCTTCAGGCCAAAGCGAGAAACCACGTTGCCCTGCTCTTCGTTCAGGCCTTTGATCGCACCCGCGATAATGCCGATGGAGGAGAAGTTCGCGAAGGAGACCAGGAACACGGACAGGATGCCTTCAGCGCGCGGGGAGAGCGTTAGCTGGCGATTTTCTGCAGATCCATCATTGCCACGAATTCGTTAGAAACCAGCTTGGTTGCCATGATGCTGCCTACCTGCAGCGCTTCGTGCGCCGGAACACCCATCACCCAGGCGACCGGGTAGAAGATGTAGCCGAGAATGCCCTGGAAGGAGATGCCCAAAATCGCAGCAAACAGGGCGTTCAGGCCGGAGATCAGCGCGATGAAGCCGATCAGCATGGCGGCAACGATAATCGCCACTTTGAAGCCCGCCAGAATGTATTCACCCAGCATTTCGAAGAAGCTCTGGCCTTCGTGCAGGTTTGCCATCTGCAGGTTTTCTTCGCTGGCGTCAACGCGGTACGGGTTGATCAGCGACAGAACGATAAAGGTGCTGAACATGTTCAGTACCAGCGCCGCCACCACATATTTCGGCTCCAGCATGGTCATGTACGCGCCGACGATGGACATGGAAACCGTAGACATTGCGGTCGCCGCCATGGTGTACATGCGGTTGCGGGACATTTTGCCGAGGATATCTTTATAGGCGATGAAGTTTTCGGACTGACCCAGGATCAGGGAACTGACGGCGTTGAAGGACTCCAGCTTGCCCATGCCGTTCACTTTGGAAAGCACGGTCCCGATGGCACGAATAATGAACGGCAGCACGCGGATGTGCTGCAGAATACCGATCAGCGCGGAAATGAAGACGATCGGGCACAGCACCTTCAGGAAGAAGAACGCCAGGCCTTCGTCGTTCATTTTACCGAAGACGAAGTTAGTCCCTTCGTTGGCAAAACCGAGCAGTTTTTCAAACATTTCGGAGAAGCCTTTTACGAAGCCAAGGCCTATGTCGGAGTTCAGGAAGAACCAGGCCAGTAAAACTTCAATGACCAGCAGTTGAATAACATAACGAATGCGGACCTTCTTGCGATCGCTGCTGAAGAGCAGGGCAAGCAGCGCCACAACAACAAGCGCCAGGACAAAGTGCAGAACGCGGGACATATTTGCTCCAAATATGAGGCAGGTTGAATTTTCGTGCACATTCTATGTAACAAGCGGAAAGAAAACGAGATCAAAGACACACTATATTGACATCCTGTGACGAGTCTCAAAAATAGTGATCAAAAATACATTTCTGTTATGTTAGGTAAAGGAGTGAAAAGTTACGTTGAAATGCTACACTCTTAACATAATTCGACGATGGTTCCTGCTACCGCCGTCACCATCCTTGAGATCCGGCCCGTCTATCGTTCCTGGCTATCAGAGAAATCAGTGTAAACTCCATTTTAAATGATCTTGATAATCATTCTCATTTTGATAGCATGAAACATAGCAAAGGCTATATTTCAGGGGCAAAAATGAAAAACAGTCGCGTAGAGAGTAGCAGTGGGCGAGCAGCGCGCAAGTTGAAGCTCGCGTTAATGGGGCCTGCGTTCATCGCCGCCATTGGCTATATCGATCCGGGAAACTTCGCCACCAATATCCAGGCCGGGGCCAGCTTCGGCTACCAGCTGCTGTGGGTGGTCGTCTGGGCCAACCTGATGGCGATGCTGATCCAGATGCTGTCCGCCAAGCTGGGGATTGCCACCGGTAAAAACCTGGCGGAGCAAATCCGCGATCACTATCCGCGTCCGGCGGTGTGGCTCTACTGGGTTCAGGCGGAAATCATCGCCATGGCGACCGATCTGGCTGAATTTATCGGCGCAGCGATCGGCTTCAAGCTGATTCTGGGCGTGTCGCTGTTGCAGGGCGCAGTACTGACCGGGATTGCCACGTTCCTTATCCTGATGCTGCAACGTCGCGGGCAAAAACCGCTGGAGAAGGTCATTGGCGGGCTGCTGCTGTTTGTGGCGGCGGCCTATATTGTCGAGCTGGTCTTCTCACAGCCGAAGCTGGCGCAGCTGGCGAAAGGCATGGTGATCCCCAGTCTGCCAACCTCGGATGCGGTGTTCCTGGCCGCCGGGGTGCTTGGGGCAACCATCATGCCGCACGTGATTTACCTGCATTCCTCGCTGACGCAGCATCTGCACGGTGGGACGCAAGCAAGAGCGCTACTCCGCCACCAAATGGGACGTGGCCATCGCCATGACCATTGCCGGGTTTGTTAACCTGGCGATGATGGCGACCGCAGCCGCCGCGTTTCATTTCAACGGTCATACCGGCATTGCCGATCTCGACCAGGCTTATCTGACGCTGGAACCGCTGCTGAGCCATGCTGCCGCAACCATATTTGGTCTGAGCCTGGTGGCTGCTGGTCTCTCTTCCACCGTGGTGGGGACGCTGGCGGGCCAGGTGGTGATGCAGGGGTTTGTCCGCTTCCATATTCCGCTGTGGGTGCGCCGCAGCGTTACCATGCTGCCGTCGTTTATCGTGATCTGGCTGGGGCTCGACCCGACGCGCATTCTGGTGATGAGCCAGGTGCTGCTGAGCTTTGGCATCGCGCTGGCGCTGGTGCCGCTGCTGGTCTTTACCAGCGACCGTAAATCCCTGATGGGCGAGCTGGTAAACAGCGCGCTGGTAAAACGCATAGGCTGGGCAATCGTGGTGGTGGTGGTGGGCTTGAATGGCTGGCTGCTGGTCGGAACACTTGCAGATTTATAATGAAAATGCCCGCAGCCGTTTGGCGTTGCGGGCAGGGTGTTGAATGCCGGTTAGCAGAGCGCTTCCGGCACGAAAATTAGTGGTGATGGCCGCGCCCTGGGCCGCGATGATCGTCACGGTCACGCCAGCCTTCACGGTAGCCGCGCTCGTAAGCGTCGTGTTTATCCCAGCCGCGGTGTCTGCCACGATCGTGTCTGCACCAGCGATTACCGCGCCATTCATAGTGACGGTCCCAGTAGTCACGGTCGCGCCAGTGGCCGCCGTCCCAGTAGCTGCCGTAGTCGTCACGATCGCCAATTTGTAATTTAACCGATGGCAACAGGGTGATTTCGCCCGCAGTGGCGATCAGCGGCGCTGAAGCCAGTAATACCGCTGCCAGAATCAGTGACCTGAACATACTCTTTCTCCTTCACGATCGGGGCCTTTGAAACGGCCTGTTACAACAATTTTACGAGGCGGTAATACCCTCGTATCATCGCCTCAACTCCGAAATCGTGAATGGGAGCACTTTTTGCTAAAAATGTATTTATTTTGTACCGTTCAGAATCGCATCGATCTCAGCACGTTCATCCGCAGTGAAATGGCGGTTTTCCAGCATGCCCACCGCGTCATCAAGCTGGCTTATCTTGCTGGCACCAATCAGCACTGACGTCACCTTATCATCGCGCAGTACCCAGGCCAGCGCCATCTGGGACAGCTTCTGACCGCGCCGTTGCGCCAACGCATTCAACGCGCGCACGATGTCCAGTTTTTGTGTGGTGAGCTGCTCCGGATTCAGAAAACGGCTGCCGCTGGCCGCGCGCGAATCTGCCGGGATGCCGTGCAGATAGCGGTCGGTCAGCTGGCCGCCAGCCAGCGGCGAGAAGGGAATACAGCCCACCCCTTTTTCCTGCAGCACGTCCAGCAGTCCCTCTTCCGCCGCAGCGCTCAAACATCGAATATTTCGGCTGGTGGATCAGGCAGGGTGTTCCCAGATCATTAAGAATATCAATCGCCTCCCGCGCCAGTGCAGCCGGGTAGTTGGATAGGCCGACATACAGCGCTTTACCCTGGCGCACCACATGATCCAGCGCGCGCATGGTTTCCTGCAGCGGCGTTTCCGGGTCCGGGCGGTGATGATAGAAGATATCCACATACTCCAGCCCCATGCGCTTCAGGCTTTGATCGAGGCTGGCAATCAGATATTTGCGGGAACCCCAGTCGCCGTACGGGCCCTCCCACATGGTGTAACCCGCTTTGGTGGAGATGATCAGCTCATCGCGCCAGGGCAGTAAATCCTCCTGCAAAATGCGACCAAAATTACGTTCGGCCGATCCGGGCGGCGGCCCATAGTTGTTGGCAAGGTCAAAATGCGTAATGCCCAGATCGAACGCGCGCCGCAATAACTGACGGCTGTTTTCGAGCAGCGTGGTATCACCAAAATTGTGCCACAGCCCAAGCGAGATGGCCGGAAGCTTTAATCCGCTGTCGCCGCAGCGACGATAAGCCATGCTTTGATAACGCCCAGGATCTGCCTGATAAGCCATGCCGTACTCCTATTATGTCTTTATTACGTGAGTGTATACGTTTACACAAACTGGCCTTCCTGAGCGTACACCGGGTTGTGTCGTAAAGCTTACTTTCCACCTGAAATATGACCTCTAACCTGGATTCTCATCACACTTCTTTAATACTCAGATCAATGTTAGAGGTCAGGGATCAACGACATGCAAAGTGATTACTCAATTGCCGACTACCTGCTGGACCGGCTTACAGATTGTGGAGCCGATCATCTGTTTGGCGTGCCGGGCGACTATAACCTGCAGTTTCTCGATCATGTGATTCAGACAGCCCGGCTGTGCAGTGGGTGGGCTGTGCCAACGAACTTAACGCCGCCTATGCCGCTGACGGATATGGGCGTTGTCGGGGAGCGAGTGCGCTGCTGACCACCTTTGGCGTGGGCGAGCTGAGCGCCATGAACGGCATTGCGGGCAGCTATGCCGAACATGTTCCGGTATTGCATATCGTGGGTGCGCCCGGTAGCGGCGTCACAGCAACGGGGGGAATTGCTGCACCACACGCTGGGCGACGGTGATTTCCACCATTTTTACCAGATGAGCGAGCCGATCACCGCTCGCACGCGCCATCTTAACCGAACAAAACGCCTGCTATGAGATCGACCGGGTGCTCGAAGTGATGCTGACACAGTCCCGTCCCGGCTATCTGATGCTGCCTGCTGATGTGGCGAAAAAGCCTGCCACTCCGCCTGTAAACGCTCTCAAAATTTCCCCGTTCCCGGTAAACGAAGCGTGCCTGAATGCCTTTCGTCAGCATGCGCAGGCGATGTTATCAGCCGGTTCCTGCGTGGCGTTGCTGGCCGATTTTCTCGCCCGCCGTTTTGGTGTTCATAAAATGCTGCAATGCTGGATGAAAGATTCGCCGCTGCCGCATGCCACACTGCTAATGGGGAAAGGGTTATTTGATGAAACGCAACCCGGTTTTGTTGGCACCTACAGCGGCGCGGCCAGCCCGGCGCCAGTGCGAGAGGCGATTGAGGGGGCGGATACGCTAATCTGCATCGGTACGCGATTTACCGATACCCTGACCGCCGGGTTCACCCAGCGACTTGCGCAGGAGCGTACCATTGAAATCCAGCCGTTTGCCGCCCGCGTCGGCAATGTCTGGTTTACCGGCATCCCCATGCTGCAGGCGATCGAAACGCATTGATTCCCCTCGTGCGTGCCAGAGCGCATTCCGTAGCAAATCATCGCCCGTCGCAGGTTGCTCATGCCCCGGTTCATCAGGGAACACTTAATCAGGAGACATTCTGGCAGACGGTGCAGACGTTTATTCGTCCGGATGACATCATGCTGGCGGATCAGGGCACCGCGGCGTTTGGCGCAGCCTCCCTGCGTTTACCTGCCGGAGCGGATCTGCTGTCGTCCAGCCGCTGTGGGGATCGATTGGCTTTAGCCTGGCGGCGGCGTTTGGCGCGCAAACCGCCTGCCCGGAACGGCGGGTGGTGTTGATCACGGGCGATGGCGCGGCGCAGCTCACCATTCAGGAGCTGGGCTCGATGCTGCGGGATAAACAACACCCCATCATTCTGGTCCTTAACAACGAAGGGTATACGGTGGAAAGCGCGATCCACGGCGCAGAACAGCGCTATAACGACATTGCCCTCTGGAACTGGACGCAACTTCCCCAGGCTCTGAGCCTGGACTGCCAGGCCGAATGCTGGCGGGTCAGTGAAACCGTGCAACTGGCGGACGTGCTTGAAAGCGGCGGCGCATCACGAGCGGCTCGCGCTGATTGAGGTGATGCTGCCAAAAAACGATATGCCGGCGCTGCTGCGGGAAGTCACCCAAGCGCTGGAAGCGCGCAACAGCTAAGCCTGATTATTGATCGTTTCGCCAGGCAATCATCATCGGTTTGCCCGCCAGCAGGAGCCAGGCGGGAAACATCACGATGCACAACAGCGGGAGCAACGTGGAATCCGGCACCACCACCGCCGCCATAAACAGGCTCAGCCAGCCATCGCGCGTGACCACCAGAACCAGACCCAGAATAGAGCAAGAGACGGTAACGGCGGCGGGGACCGCATCGACATGCTCGTGCAGCATCAGCCCCAGCGCGACGCCGACAAAGACCGCCGGGAAGATACGCCCACCGCGGAAACCGCAGGCGGCCGCCACCACCAGCGCAGCCAGCTTTACCACGGCAAACAGCAGATAGTCGGACACCGTTAACATCTGGCCGAAGGCCAGCTGCTGCATCTCGTCCAGCCCCTTAAACAGCGTCACCGGCCCGCCGATGATCCCCAAAAGACCAAGCATGAAACCGCCAGCGCCCAGAATTAACACCGGGTGTTTGCAGCTTGATGCATCAGCCGGTGCAGGCGCGGAAGGCACCAGACGGCCACCATACCCAGCGCGATGGCGATGGCGACGACGATGGCGCCGCTGAAGATATCGGCGATTTGCATCTGGCCGTAGTGGGGGAGTGGGAGGGAAAAATGGGGCAGGGAAAACAGGCTGGTGGTCAACGCCCCAGCGGCGGCGGCCATCAGCGGCGCGAATAAACAGCTTATCCCACAGCGGGCACGTCATTGCTGGCGGTCAGGGTCTGCGAAAATACCAGCGCTGCCGCCACGGGCGTGCCGAAAAGCGCGCCGAGGGTGCCCGCCGAGGCGAGGATGGTCCAGTCCAGCGCGCCGACGCGCGGGAAAATGCGTGAACCGAGAAAAACCGCCAGGCCAATATTCACCGCCATAATCGGATGCTCCGGCCCCAGGCTAACGCCGCCCGCCAGACCGAGGATCAACGCCAGCATCAGGCCCGGCAACGCCGACGGGGACACCGGCGCATTAATCAGCGGGTCCGTCACCGGGTCCGGACCAGCATGGCCGGGACTGAAACGGATCACCAGACCCACGGCGATACCGGTTAACGTCAGCATCGATAAGATCCAGGCAGGAGAATCGGGCGCAATGCCCAGTTGCCACGGAATGCCGCTCCATAAAACGGTTTGCAGCACCGACGCGACTTTCATCACCAGTTAGCACCAGGCTTGAGGCCACGCCAATGATTAGCGCCGGAATGGCCAGCAACAGCATGGTTCTGGCTCGCGGGTGGAGCATGATGATTTCCTTGTACAAAACGGTATGACGTTACTTTGCACATTAAGCCTTATGGCAATAGTGCAAAAGGTGCTGAAACGGTAAAGTTATTCTGTGACGAAGATCGATAATCCAGGGGCATTCACCTTACGGTCGTTGTTGTTATCACGCCTTGAATTTACAGTGTCCCAAAGATTTATTCTGACTTTAGCGGAGCCGTAGAAGAATGACAAAGTATGCTTTGGTAGGTGATGTGGGCGGCACGAACGCGCGCCTCGCATTGTGCGATGTCGACAGTGGTGAAATTTCCCGGGCGAAAACCTATTCCGGGCTGGATTATCCGAGCCTGGAGGCCGTTGTCCGCGTCTATCTGGAAGAGCATCAGGTCAGCGTCGAAGATGGCTGCATCGCCATTGCCTGTCCGATAACCGGCGACTGGGTCGCGATGACCAACCACACCTGGGCATTCTCCATCGCCGAGATGAAGAAAAACCTCGGCTTTGCGCATCTTGAAATCATCAATGACTTCACCGCGGTGTCCATGGCGATCCCGATGCTGAAGCCTGAGCATCTGATCCAGTTTGGCGGCGCTGAGGCGGTCGAAGGCAAGCCGATTGCGGTTTACGGGGCCGGTACCGGTCTGGGCGTTGCACATCTGGTGCATGTCGCTCAGCGCTGGGTGAGCCTGCCGGGTGAAGGCGGTCACGTCGACTTTGCGCCAAACAGCGAAGAAGAGGGCATTATCCTCGAAGAATTGCGCGCGGAGATCGGCCACGTCTCCGCCGAACGCGTGCTCTCAGGTCCGGGGCTGGTGAACCTGTACCGGGCGATTGTGAAATCTGACGGTCGTCTGCCGGAGAACCTGCAGCCCAAAGATGTTACCGAACGGGCGCTGGCGGACAGCTGCATTGACTGCCGCCGTGCCCTGTCGCTGTTCTGCGTGATTATGGGGCGTTTTGGCGGCAACCTGGCGCTGACGCTGGGCACCTTCGGCGGGGTGTATATCGCGGGCGGGATCGTGCCGCGCTTCCTCGACTTCTTTAAAGCCTCCGGCTTCCGCGGCGGGTTTGAAGATAAAGGGCGTTTCAGAAGCTACGTGCAGGACATTCCGGTTTATCTGATCGTGCACGATAACCCCGGCCTGCTGGGCTCGGGCGCCCATCTGCGTCAGGCGCTGGGTCAAAATTCTCTAACGCGGCCCCCCCCCCCCGGGGGGGGGCCTTTCCTTTAAAGGTTCATTAGCTGGCGGAACTCTTTCACCTTGCTGCGGCTCACCGGCACCTGAAAATCCAGATCCCTCAGCCGCAAGATATAGGTGTTGTTAAACCACGGTTCGATCTCGCGGATCTTGTTCAAATTCACGCAGAACGAGCGGTGGCAGCGGAAGAAATGCGCCGCAGGCAGCTTGCTGCAAAACTCGGTGATGTTCATCGCCATCACGTACGATTCCCGCCGCGTATAGACAAAGGTCATCTTTTCATGGGCTTCGGCATAGTAGATATCGTTGACCGGCGTCACGATGATGCGCTCATCTTTGACCAGATTAATGGTGGCGTTTTCCCGTACCGATTGCGCGGCTGCTGGCGGTACCCGATCTGCTGCTGCCAGGCGGCCTCCAGCTTTTGCAGCATGCTGACAATCCGCGACTCCTGGTAAGGCTTCAGAATATAGTCAAACGCTTCCAGCTCGAAGGCTTCGACGGCGTGCTCTTTCCACGCGGTAACGAACACAATAAACGGCTTATGGGCAAACTGATTGATGTTTTGCGCCAGCAATACGCCATCCAGCGACGGAATATTGATATCCAGAAAAATCGCGTCGACCCGGTTGTGCTGCAAAAACTTCAGCACGTCCAGACCATCATCAAAGGTACCCACAATCTCCATCTGGCTGTGGGTTTTGATAAGCCAGGTTAGCTCCTGTTGAGCCAGGAATTCATCTTCTACGATGATGACTTTCATGGGCTACTCCACCTGGGGCAACAGTGATGTGGCGGAATGAACGGGAGTGCGCTCGTTCGGGACGTAAAAGGCAATTTCGGTGCCCGGTTCAAGACGCTGAATATGTAGTCCATCGCCGTAAAGCAGCTTGACCCGGTGGTGCACGTTCAGCAGGCCGATTTTATTTCCGGGCATTTCGTTAGACTCCACGCGCTCAATAACTTTTGGTTCAATGCCGTGGCCGGTATCGCGCACCGCAATACGCACGCGGTTGCCGCTCTCTTCCACGCTGATGGTGACCACGCCTTTGCCTTTACAGGGCTGAATGCCGTGAACAATGGCGTTTTCGACCAGCGGCTGGATAAGCAGGCTCGGGATCACGCAGTTGACCTCTTCATCAATATCGTAAATGACCGTGAGCTTGTCGCCAAAACGCGCCTGCTCAATCGCGATGTAGTCTTTGATCTGATACAGCTCTTTTTTGATGTCGATCTGCTCGTCATCTTTCAACTCGATGTTGTAGCGCAGATAGCGCGACAGGTTGAAAATCAGCTGTCGCGCGGTGTCCGGATTAAGACGAATGGAGGAGGAGATCGCGTTCAGCGCGTTAAACAGGAAATGGGGGTTGATTTTGCTTTGCAGCGCGCGCAGCTCTGCCTTATTTGCCATCTCACGCAGCTGTTCTGCACGGGAGACTTCCAGCTGGGTGGAAATAATCTGCGACAGGCCAATCGCCATCTCCTGGAGCGAGGAGGTGATCTGATGCGCGTGACAGTAATAAATTTTCAGGGTGCCCGTCACGACGCCTTTCTCCCACAGCGGGATCACCAGCATCGAGTGGATTTCCGGCGTTCGGTGGGCTTCGTCATTGTTTTTAATGATGATTTTACCGTAGTTGAGCGCCTGTCTGGTGGTTGGGCTGATGGTGTCATCGTTATCGCGATAGTTGTGTTCCCCGACGCCAACGTAGGCCAGCACGTGGTCAATGTTGGTGATGGCGACGGCGTCAGCATGGATGTCGTGGCGGATAATTTCGCAGACCTGACGCAACGATTCCGCGTTAACGTGGCGGAAGAGCGGCAGCGTTTTGTTGGCGATATCCAGCGCCAGCTTGGCCTGACGGGCGGCGCTGGCCTCTTTTTCCCCTTCAACGCTTTGCACCAGCAGCACGATAAAACCGATGCACACGCTGCCCAGGATCATCGGAATACCGATTTTCGAGACAATATCCAGCCCCAGCGCGGTGGTTGGGGCCCAGACGACGACCAGGATCATGGTCAGGGTTTCGCAAACCATGCCGCCAACGATCCCCGCGCGCCAGCGCTGCGCTTTGGGAACTTTTCGGCTGATCCAGCCCGAAAACAATCCCGGCGATAATGCTGGTGATAAAGCAGGGCACCGCCGTAACGCCACCGATATCAATCAGGTAGCGGTGTGCCCCGGCAATCACGCCGGTGATGATGCCCACCCACGGGCCAAACAAAATCCCGCCGGACATCACGGCGATAATGCGCACGTTAACCAGCGAACCTTCAACCGGCACGCCGGACCAGGTGCTGAACAGGGCGAACAGGGAAAAGATGGCGGTAACGGCCAGCAGCTCTTTTGGCGAGTGGGCGGATTTGTGCAACAGCTCGCGAAACAGGCGCATGCGGATGAGGAAGAACAGGCAAATCAGCATTAATGCCGCGCGGTCAAAAACCGCCAGCAGCATAGTGAATATTTCGTGCACGAGTAGACCTGGGAAAACGGGAAAGAACCATGATAAAAAACCTGGCGCGTATTGACCAGCTATCCGTCAGGTTTATCAAATGAGGAAAAACCATAATTCTTAAAGGGGATTGTCCGGCGATCACGGACACGGCCAGATTTTTTATAGCCAGCGTATCGTCAGGTAACTGTTTTGATATCATCCTGTTAAATAACGGCTATCAGAAAGCCAACCCTGAAACAGGGGCTTCCGCTTTTTGGCACTGCCGGGTTCCGGTTTTCAGGCGATCGCTTTTTTTTCATTTCCCTCTCGACAGCATGATTTTTTTCAGGTTATTTTCTAAACATGCCACATCGGTGGCAGCGTCGCTCGGACGGTCCGGGCGCTAACGTTAATCTGAGGAATCTATGGCTGAATTCAGTCCTGAACGCCGTTTTACGCGTATCGATCGTCTTCCCCCTTATGTTTTCAATATCACCGCTGAACTGAAAATGGCTGCGCGTCGGCGCGGCGAAGATATTATCGATTTCAGCATGGGTAACCCGGACGGCCCAACGCCACCGCATATCGTTGAGAAACTTTGCACGGTTGCCCAGCGTCCGGATACGCACGGCTACTCAACCTCGCGCGGCATTCCCCGGCTGCGTCGCGCGATCTCGCGCTGGTATCAGGATCGCTATCAGGTTGATATCGATCCGGAAAGTGAAGCCATTGTCACCATCGGTTCGAAAGAGGGGCTGGCGCATCTGATGCTGGCGACGCTGGATCACGGCGATACCGTGCTGGTGCCGAACCCAAGCTATCCGATCCACATCTACGGCGCGGTGATTGCCGGGGCGCAGGTCCGCTCGGTGCCGCTGGTGGAAGGTGTGGATTTCTTCAACGAGCTGGAACGCGCGATCCGCGAAAGTTACCCGAAACCGAAGATGATGATCCTCGGTTTCCCGTCCAACCCAACGGCACAGTGCGTGGAGCTGGATTTCTTCGAGAAAGTGGTCGCGCTGGCCAAGCGTTACGACGTGCTGGTGGTTCACGATCTGGCCTATGCCGATATTGTCTATGACGGCTGGAAAGCGCCGTCGATTATGCAGGTGCCGGGCGCGCGTGACGTTGCGGTGGAGTTCTTCACCCTGTCGAAAAGCTACAACATGGCCGGCTGGCGCATTGGCTTTATGGTCGGTAACCCGGTGCTGGTGAGCGCGCTGGCGCGCATTAAGAGTTACCACGACTACGGCACCTTTACGCCGCTGCAGGTCGCGGCCATTGCTGCCCTGGAAGGCGATCAGCAGTGCGTGCGCGATATTGCCGCCCAGTATAAGCGCCGCCGCGACGTGCTGGTGAAAGGGCTGCATGAAGCGGGCTGGATGGTGGAAATGCCGAAAGCGTCCATGTACGTCTGGGCGAAAATTCCGGAGCCGTATGCGGCGATGGGCTCGCTGGAGTTTGCCAAAAAGCTGCTGCAAGATGCCAAGGTGTGCGTCTCTCCGGGCATTGGCTTTGGTGATTACGGCGACACCCATGTGCGTTTTGCCCTGATTGAAAACCGCGATCGTATCCGTCAGGCGGTGCGGGGCATCAAGACGATGTTCCGTAACGACGGGCTACTGTCAGTGACGCAAAAAAGCGCAACAGAAGATATTGAACCCTAAAAAAAAGGAGCCGCGAGGCTCCTGTTTTTTTCCGCATCAATAGCTCAGGTCAGATCATCAGGGCGAAGGTTCCGGCCCACACTAAGACAATCACCGAAATGCCCATAAAGAAATATTTCACGTTTCATCGCTCCGCATACGTTTCAGTATGCACTTAATGACCTTAACAAGGACTGAGTATAGAGAGGTGAAACTACGCCAAAACCAAATTGAGAATTATCTCCATTCTGGCCACAGCTCCATCTCAGAATTTCGGGTGAATTCCTCACCAACGGGGGCTAATGTACGCTTAATTTTTTTGCCTTACAAGAGGCTTTTTTTTATGAAATTTTAGTGACTTACAATGTGTCGGGCTTTGGCGACACAATACTTTCGTTGCTAAATAAATTGCCTTTGAGCGACGCAAAAAACGCAAGGCTGAAACGGTTCATTTCCACTTGAATTCTAAGACTTATTTTTTGATGGTGGTCACGTTTTGCACACCAGAAGCATAATGCATACTTATGTCATGAGTAAGAATAGGGGCTTAAATCATATGGTGGAGCGAGCGACATAACTGGCCAGGCGTTGTATAAAACCGTGATTGCAGGCGCAATATAACAAAACTGTATCTTTCTTGTTAAAAGCTGGCTTGCGTGGATATGTATAGACAAGTATATGTATTTATATCCTCACTGCAGAGACTTTGCTGACAATGAAAAATATCACCCTCATCCCCGGCCAACTCACACTGACCCAACTGCGTGATATCTATAGCCAACCGCACCTGTTAACGCTGGATGAGCGCGCCTTTACCGCCATCAACGACAGCGTCGCTTGCGTCAATGCCATCATGGCGGAAGGTCGAACGGCATACGGTATTAATACCGGTTTTGGATTACTTGCTCAGACGCGTATCGCTACCGACGATCTGGAAAATTTACAGCGTTCTTTGGTGCTTTCTCACGCTGCGGGCGTTGGCGAACCGCTGGATGATGACCTGGTGCGCCTGATTATGGTGCTGAAGATCAACAGCCTTGCGCGTGGCTTTTCCGGCATTCGTTTGCAGGTGATCCAAATGTTGGTGGCGATGGTAAATGCAGGTGTTTATCCCTGGATCCCGGCGAAAGGATCTGTCGGTGCGTCCGGCGATTTAGCGCCTTTAGCACATATGTCGCTTACGCTGCTTGGCGAAGGCAAAGCGCGATGGCAAGGCGAATGGTTGCCTGCAACTGAAGCACTGAACAGAGCCGGGCTTGCTCCGCTGACGCTGGCGGCGAAAGAGGGGCTGGCGCTGCTCAACGGGACGCAAACCTCGACAGCGTTCGCATTGCGCGGCCTGTTTGAGGCCGAAGATCTGTTCGCTTCTGCAGTGGTTTGTGGTGCGCTGACCACCGAGGCGGCGCTCGGTTCACGCCGTCCATTCGATGCGCGCATTCACGAAGTGCGTGGTCAGCGTGGGCAGATCGACGCGGCGGCTCTCTATCGCCATGTGCTGACTGATAATAGCGAGGTTTCACAGTCTCATCACAACTGCAATAAAGTGCAGGATCCTTACTCATTGCGCTGCCAGCCGCAGGTCATGGGAGCGTGTCTGACGCAGCTGCGTTTTGCCGCCGATGTGTTGCTGACCGAAGCGAATGCGGTTTCTGATAACCCGCTGGTTTTCGCTGCTGAAAATGAGGTGATCTCCGGTGGTAATTTCCACGCGGAGCCGGTTGCGATGGCCGCTGATAATATCGCGCTGGCCATCGCTGAAATCGGCTCGCTGGCGGAGCGGCGTATCGCTCTGTTGATGGACAGCCATATGTCGCAACTTCCGCCCTTCCTGGTAAAAAACGGCGGTGTTAACTCCGGTTTTATGATTGCCCAGGTTACAGCCGCAGCGCTGGCGAGTGAGAACAAAGCGTTGTCGCATCCGCACAGTGTCGATAGTTTGCCGACCTCTGCTAATCAGGAAGATCATGTTTCGATGGCGCCTGCTGCCGGTCGTCGGCTCTGGGAAATGGCGGCTAATACCCGCGGCGTGATTGCCGTGGAATGGCTGGCTGCCTGCCAGGGGCTGGATATGCGGGAAGGATTAACCTCCAGCCCGTTACTTGAGCAGGCGCGCCATTTGCTACGTGAACGGGTGTCTCATTACGATAAAGATCGCTACTTCGCGCCGGATATTGAGCAGGCTTCGCAGATGCTGGCGGAGCGTCATCTGGCACTGCTGCTACCGGATATTTTGTCATAAAGGATCACCGGATTGCGGTTCGTTAACTCACTTCCGGTTAAACGCCTGGGTTGGTAAAGTGAAGCATACTGTAACGTGACCAGCAGGGAATTCAGCGTGACCGGAAGAATTGACTATCAGATAGAGAAGTACAGTTTTACGGAAGTGGGTGAAACGCCGCGCCTGACGCAGCAATGGGCCGATGTCGCAGAGGAGTGCCGTCAGACGCAGGCCGGAGCCGAAGAGCGCCTGCGGATCGCGCTGCTGAATGTCGATTATGTCACCAGCTTTGAATTACCTTTCCGGTTGCTGCTTATTCGCGCTCCGCAACTGATCGCCAGCCTGCGTGATGAACTGCAAATCAGCCAGAAAAATGTGCTGTTTAACGGTAAGCGTTTTGGTTGCGTCTACACGTTGAGAAACGATTTGAGCGGTATTCCGGATGAATTTCAGTACCGGCTGTCAACGCGCATCCGTCGGATTGATGCCGAAGGCAATACAGCCGCGCCTTATCAACAGATTGCGAAAGAGACTAAAGCACCGCGTGAGCGTCTTAAAGTTGCGCTGACGGAAGGATTACAGGTAACCGCGCTGGACGGGCTTTTCTGGTTTGGTATTCAGCGAATCGCCGCCGATGTGCAACGACTGAGAAAAACCGGCCTGAAGATAGTCACCGCTGAAACGGACGTTTTTGATAATTTGACCGGAACAACGCGGCGTGTACCAGTCTATCGGCGCGTAGAAGTAGAAAATGAAAGTGCGTGAGGACATTTCTGGCCGGAATATGTGCTCTTTCTTTGCGGTTAATTATTGACTGCATTCTGTTTGGCAGAAGATTAAGCCCTCAGTATGGCTTCCTTTTGCCGTGCATTCACTTTGTCGGTCGAACTGAAAATTCTGATTGCGGGTTTATTTACCATTTCAGGTCGGCCTTAAAATAATTATTGGCCATGTGGTCATGTTTTCGACGTGTTTACCTCATCCATTTCTCCTGTCAGTTTCTTATCCTTTCCATTATTTCGCTCTGTAATTACATCTTTTATCGCGAATGGGTATTTTTATTTTCTTAACATTGATGCATGTCATTTTAAAATTGCATTTTTAACAATGCTCTATCCTTTTTTGTTTTTTCGCTATAAAGCTTTATTTTTAGCAGTGACGATAGTTTGTTTTTCTTATTTATCATAATTACTCTCTTCTTAATTAATGGGTGAAAATTCTTAATTTTCTTATACATATGGTTTAAGAGTATGTGTATTTGATATTTTGTAGATCATTATTCTATTATTGCGGGCCAGGAAAGGTCGTGCATGGAAAATATGCACAGATATAAACAGAGGGACAGGTAAATGGCTGACAGCTTCCAGAACGAAGTGCCTAAGGCACGTATTAATTTAAAACTTGATCTGCATACGGGCGGGGCGAGCAAAAAAACGGAATTACCACTGAAATTATTGGTTGCCGGTGACTTTAGTAACGGGCAGGAAACTGCGTCATTATCAGAACGTAGTAAGGTAAATATTTCCAAAAATAATTTTGATAGTGTTCTTTCTGAATATTCCCCAAACGTCAGTCTGACCGTTAAAAATACGCTGGCTGATGATGGCAGCGAAGACAATATCAGTCTGACCTTCCGGAGCATGAAGGATTTCACCCCTGAGCAGGTTTCTCGGCAAATTCCTCAGCTGAAGGCGATGCTTTCCATGCGCAATCTGCTTCGCGATTTAAAAGCGAACCTGCTGGATAACCAGGCTTTCCGAAAGGAGCTGGAAAAAATTCTCCTCGATCCGGAATTGAGCGCAGAACTCAGAACTGAGCTGTCAGCCCTGGCACCAAAACAGCCATAACGGTCACTGATGATTTAACGGATTAATAAGGAAGATGCTGATGTCTGTAAAAAATGAGAATGCGACTGGCGGCGAAAGCGTGGTGCTGGAACGTCCTGCAGCGGGTGGGGTTTATGCATCCCTGTTTGAAAAAATCAATCTGAACCCGGTGTCCGAGCTGAGTGCCCTGGATATCTGGCAGGATGCGCAGGCGATGTCGGATGCCACCGCCGATGAGCGTCTCACCGCCGGGATGCAGGTCTTTCTGGAGTGCCTGACAAAAACCGGCTCGAAAGTTGAAAAACTCGATAAAAACCTGATCGATCACCATATCGCAGAGCTCGACTACCAGATTAGCCGCCAGCTGGATGCCGTGATGCACCATGAGGAGTTTCAGGCGGTTGAGAGCCTCTGGCGCGGCGTGAAGTCGCTGGTGGATAAAACAGATTTTCGCCAGAACGTGAAAATTGAACTTCTGGACATGTCCAAAGAAGATCTGCGACAGGATTTCGAAGACAGCCCGGAAATCATCCAGAGCGGACTGTACAAACACGCCTACATTGATGAGTACGACACCCCGGGCGGCGAGCCGATTGCGGCGCTGATTTCCGCGTATGAGTTTGATGCGTCTGCGCAGGATGTCGCGCTCCTGCGCAACATTTCAAAAGTCTCCGCTGCTGCTCACATGCCATTTATCGGCTCTGCCGGCCCGAAATTCTTCCTCAAGGATTCGATGGAGGACGTTGCGGCCATCAAAGATATTGGTAACTACTTCGACCGCGCGGAGTACATCAAGTGGAAATCCTTCCGCGAGACGGACGATGCCCGCTACATCGGTCTGGTGATGCCGCGCGTGCTGGGTCGCTTGCCGTATGGTCCGGATACCGTGCCGGTGCGGAGCTTCAACTACGTGGAAGAAGTCAAAGGCCCGGATCACGACAAATACCTGTGGACCAACGCGTCCTTTGCCTTTGCATCCAACATGGTGCGCAGCTTCATCAACAATGGCTGGTGTGTACAAATCCGTGGCCCACAGGCCGGTGGTGCCGTGCAGGATCTGCCTATTCATCTGTACGATCTGGGTACCGGCAATCAGGTGAAAATCCCGTCTGAAGTGATGATCCCGGAAACCCGTGAGTTTGAGTTTGCGAATCTGGGCTTTATTCCATTAAGTCCTACTATAAAAACCGAGATTACGCCTGCTTCTTCAGCGCCAACTCCACCCAGAAACCGGCGCTGTATGACACCGCGGATGCCACGGCCAACAGCCGCATCAATGCGCGTCTGCCGTACATCTTCCTGCTGTCGCGTATCGCCCACTACCTGAAGCTGATTCAGCGTGAAAATATCGGCACCACCAAAGATCGCCGTCTGCTGGAGCTTGAGCTCAACACCTGGGTGCGCAGTCTGGTGACCGAAATGACCGATCCGGGCGACGAGCTGCAGGCCTCTCACCCACTGCGTGACGCCAAAGTGGTGGTGGAAGATATTGAGGATAACCCGGGCTTCTTCCGCGTGAAACTCTATGCGGTGCCGCACTTCCAGGTGGAAGGGATGGACGTCAACCTGTCGCTGGTTTCCCAGATGCCGAAAGCGAAATCCTGAGGCGAGGGGAAATCAGGGATGAAAATTTACCGCCCACTTTGGGAGGATGGGGCCGCTCTGGCCCCACAACAATTCCAGCAGCAGGCTCGCTGGAGTGAACACGTTGCCGACATGGTCGCCCGGATGGGGGTTTCTCATCCCTGGGGCGTGGTGGCGGCAGAATTTGATGATGTAGCACTGGCGCTCTCGCGCCTGAATGCCACCCGTCTGGTGGTGCGCTTTCAGGACGGTACCCTTGTGGATACCGACCTGGCTGACACGCTTCCTCCGGTCTGTGATTTGTCTTTTGCCGCTGGCAGTGAAGCTGTTGAGGTTGTTGTCGCTCTGCCGCTGCTGAGTGCCAGTGGTGGCAACCTCGATAACGGCCAGGACAGTGAGCGCCCCCGTCGCTGGAAATCGGAACGCGTGGTGGTACAGGAACTGGCTGGTCATGAAAGCGGGGAGCTTGCGATCCTGCGTCATGCGCTGACCCTGCGTCTTTCCAGCCAGGAAAACACGGCATACCTAACCTGTCCGGTGGCCCGCCTGGTGCGTAATGCGCAGGGGCAGTGGGGCCGGGACCCGGCCTTTATCCCACCGATGCTGTCTGTTGCCGCCAGTCCGTGGCTTGCCACCGAACTGGGTGACCTGCTGGTGCGCCTGCAGGCACGCCGGCAGCGTCTGATGGCCATGCGCCGGGAAAGCAATGAGCGGATGGCCGACTTTGCTGTCGCGGATGTCTCCCTGTTCTGGCTGCTGAACGCCCTGAACAGCGCCGAGCCGGTGCTGACGGAACTTCTTCAGACGCCCGAGCGTCACCCGGAACTACTGTACCGCGAACTGACCCGCCTGGCCGGCAGTCTGCTGACATTCTCACTGGAGCATGACGCCGGGGATATTCCTGCTTATCAGCATGCTGCTCCGGAGCGGGTATTCCCGCCGCTGCTGGCACTGCTGGACAAGCTGCTGGAAGCGAGCCTGCCGTCGCGGGTGGTGAGTATCCACCTGGAGCACCAGGACCAGATCTGGAAAGGGGCCCTACACGATGCGCGCCTGCGAGAAGGGGCGGACTTCTACCTCTCCGTACGCTCTTCCATGCCGAACCATGAGCTTCAGACCAAATTCCCGCAGTTGTGTAAAGCGGGCAGCTTTGAAGATGTGTCCGATGTGGTGAATGTGGCCCTGAGTGGGATGGTTATCAAGCCGCTGACCCATGTTCCGGCCGCTATCCCGCTGCGCCTTGAGAACCAGTATTTCTCGCTGGATCTGAGCAGTGAGGTGGCTCGGGCAATGCTTGAGATGGGCAGCTGCACCTTCTATACCCCGCGCTCGCTGGGGGATGTTGAGTCTCGAACTCTTTGCGGTGCTGCGCTCATGAATAAATCCGAACTAAGTCAGATTGAACGGATTTTCTACCCGGGCTGGCTGATGGCCAGCCAGCTGCGAGGTGGTCAGGAAGTCCGGGACGGGGAAGGGCTCTATCGCCGGGCCTGCCGTCTGGTACAGGAGGCGAAAGGGGCGCTCACGGAGGCTGGTTACAGCGACATCAGTCGTGACCATATGGTGTATGCCCTGTGTGCACTGCTTGATGAAAGCGTGATGAACCGGGGAACCACCGATGCTGGTTACCTGACCTGGCGCCGTGATCCGCTGCAGGCACACTTCTTTGGCACCCTCAACGCCGGCGAAGAGCTGTGGGAGCGGATCCGCAACCTGCTGAAAGAAACTGCTCCTGACGCCGCTGTCCTGACCTGCATGTACCGGGCCCTGCAGCTGGGGTTCGTGGGGCAATATCGCGCCCAGGATGATGAGCACCGGGAAGATATTGTTCGTGCGCTCGCGGAACGGGTGCCCGCCTTCACGCTGGCACAGGATGCTCCCATTGTGGCCCGCGCTTCACGCCTGCGCAGCGGCCGTCGCTGGTACTGGCTGAGCTGGGTCGTGGCCGCTGTCGCCCTGGTGGCACTATGGTTCTTCCTTTCGTCTTCGCTTTCCGACCTGGTAAGCCAGACCGTCAGGCCGGGGTAAGCGATGCGGGATGCGTACCGAAGTCTGCTAACTGCCCTGGGTGCCGTGCTGGCACTGTGGCTCATTCTGGGATTCTGGCCTCTGTCCACGGGCAGCCGCGTGGCACTCAGTCTGCTGGTTGTTCTGGTGTCCGGGATGATGTTCTGGCTTCAGCGACGGGCTGCGCAGGCGCGGGCGACCGCTGTCCGGGAAATTGTGGATGAAAACCTGCCGCCGGAAGATTTTCAGGGGGCGGTGATCCTCGTTTGTGGCGACAACGCTCCGCTGTTTGTCTCCGGTTCCCGTCACCGGGAAACCCGGCAGGGCTGGTATCTGTGGGTGAAGGATGCGGAACAACTGCCCCTCCTGGCACAGCACCTGAGTTTGGTGCGCCCGGTCCTGGTGTCGCAAATCTCGGTCATGCTGGCGGTGGTGCCTGAGCAGTATAAATCCGGTGATGATTTTACCCAGTCTCTTCGGGGCTGGCAGCGTGCTGTCGTCCAGTGCCGCGCAGCATTTGGCACGCTCCCACCGCTGTGGACCGTAACCTGGGTGTCGCCTCCTGTGGCCTGCGCGGAAGCTGAACCCGTCTGGTTTACCACAGTCAGCCCGCGAAGCGGCATTCAGGTGTATCAGCCCGGTCAGGGCAATGTGTCACTGACGGAGTGGACCCGGGAGAGTGGGTCTGACGGGCGTCTTTCGCGTCTGAGTCAGGGGCTGTGGCTGGACAGTCTGCTTGCCTGGCAGAATAGCGCGGTCAATGACCTGTTGTCGGTACGGCAGGGCGAACTGCCGGTGATGAAGCCCTGTGTACAGGGCATGTGCATGGTGCCGGTGAACGGTATCGCGGGCAATCTCTGGCAACAGCACATCACTACCGTGACGGCGCTGCCACCGGATACCGTTGTGACCACCGAACCACTACCGCTGCCTGAACTGCTTCTGCCGGCGCTGCCACGCCGACAGGGCGTCAGCCGCAGAAGGATGTTCTGGCGTTACGCCGGGCTACTGGGCGGGATTTTCCTGGCATTGGCCATGCTGGCGTCCTGGATGAACAACCAGCGTCTCATCCGTAACGTTGGCGATCATCTTGCGCTGTATCACCAACTGACGGGCAAGCCTTTTGAACCGAAACTGCGCGCACAGCAGCGCCTCAGAGCCGATGATGCATTGCTGGACGACTGGGCGCGTCGCGGGGAGCCACTACGTTATCGCCTGGGGCTATATCAGGGGTTGCGCCTGGTTCCGCCTGTTGAGGCCGCCCTCAGCGACTGGGCCCCACCGCCACCGCCACCACCGGTCATCAAGAAAATCATCCAGGGCCCGAAAACCATCCGCCTCGACAGCATGTCGCTGTTCGATTCCGGCAAATCGGCGCTGAAAGCCGGGTCCACCAAAATGCTGGTGAATTCACTGGTCGGCATCAAAGCGAAGCCGGGCTGGCTGATTGTCGTGTCCGGGCATACCGATAACACCGGCAATCCGCAACTGAACCAGACGCTGTCCCTGAAACGTGCCGAAGCGGTGCGCAACTGGATGCGGGATACCGGCGACGTGCCGGAAAGCTGTTTTGCGGTGCAGGGCTATGGCGAAAGCCGTCCGATCGCAACCAACGACACCCCGGATGGGCGTGCGCTCAACCGCCGTGTCGAAATCAGTCTGGTACCGCAGGCCAATGCCTGCCAGATACCGGGCAAACCCCAAGCGTCATCGCAGGATGATGGCGCTTCACAACACAATGGAGAGTAATTCCCATGGCAATTCCTGTTTATCTTTGGCTGAAGGACGACGGCGGCGCGGACATCAAAGGGTCTGTTGACGTTCAGGATCGTGAAGGCAGCATCGAAGTGGTTGCACAGGAGCATAACCTGTACATCCCGACCGACAACAACACCGGCAAGCTGACCGGCACCCGTATCCACACGCCGTTCCTGTTCACCAAGGAAATCGACTCGTCCAGCCCGTACCTGTACAAGGCGGTGACCACCGGTCAGACCCTGAAATCCGCTGAATTCAAGTGGTACAAAATCAACGACGCGGGCCAGGAAGTGGAGTACTTCAACACCAAACTGGAAAACGTGAAGGTGGTGAAAGTGAATCCGGAGATGCATGACATCAAGGATCCTTCTAACGAGAAGCACAACCACCTTGAGCAGATTGAACTGCGTTACGAAAAAATCACCTGGACCTACAAAGACGGCAACATCATTCATTCCGATTCCTGGAACGAACGCGCCACGGCGTAAGTCACGATGCGGGCAGAGTTTCTCTGTCCGCATTTTGCTTTTGCTGAGCGTCTGCCTGAGATGCGGGCACTCAGCAAAAAACATCACATCTGCCTGCCTGACCTTATGCGCCTTGGTGAACAGCGAGGGGCGGTAGCGTGTCCTGGAACCGTCCTCAACAGAGAGCAAGCAAACATGGAAAATCCGGCCATCCTGCTTCGTCGTCTCAACCCTTACTGTGCCCGCGCGATGGAAGGGGCAGCCTCTCTGTGTCAGACCCGCGCCCATGCCGAAATCCTGCCGGAGCACTGGCTGCTGAAGCTGCTGGAGCAGGGGGAAGGTGACCTGACGGTGCTGGCGCGCCGCTATGAGTGGGATATGGATGCCATCTGGCAGGATTTGCTGGGCTGGCTGGATAAACAGCCTCGCTCGGTGCGCCATCGTCCGCAGCTCTCTGATGCTATTCAGACTCTGATGCAGGAAGCCTGGCTGATTGCCTCACTCAACGGTGAAGAGCACATCCGCAGCGTCCATCTGCTGATGGCGCTGGTGGAAAAACAGAATCTGGTACGCTGCGACGGCCTGTGGCCGCTGCTGACGCTGGGCCAGCGTCAGCTGGAGCGCCTGCGACCGCTGCTGGATGCGCAATCGGATGAACGCCCGGACGTGCAGCAGGAAGCCGAGCTGGCGCAGAGCCACGGTGGTGAGGTGGAGTTTGTCGGGCGTCCGGTGGGTGCAGAACTGAAAGAGGGGGAGCTGAGCCCGGCGCTGCAGAACGCGCTGGATAAATTCACCCTCGACGTCACCGCCAAAGCCAGAGAAGGGAAGATCGACCCGGTGTTTGGCCGTGACACAGAAATCCGCCAGATGGTGGATATTCTCTCGCGCCGCCGCAAAAACAACCCGATTCTGGTGGGCGAGCCGGGCGTCGGCAAAACCGCGCTGGTGGAAGGTCTGGCATTGCGTATTGCCGAGGGGAATGTGCCGGAAAGCCTGAAGCCGGTCACTCTGCGCACCCTCGACCTTGGCCTGCTGCAGGCGGGGGCAGGCGTGAAAGGCGAGTTCGAACAGCGGCTGAAAAACGTCATCGATGCGGTGCAGCAATCCCCTACCCCGATCCTGCTGTTTATTGATGAAGCGCACACCATCATCGGCGCGGGCAACCAGGCGGGGGGCGCCGATGCAGCCAACCTGCTGAAACCGGCGCTGGCGCGTGGCGAACTGCGCACCATCGCCGCCACCACCTGGTCTGAATACAAACAATACTTCGAACGCGATGCGGCCCTGGAGCGTCGCTTCCAGATGGTGAAGGTCGATGAGCCGGACGATGAGACCGCCTGCCTGATGCTCCGTGGTCTGAAATCCCGCTATGCCGAACACCATAACGTGCACATCACCGACGATGCGGTGCGCGCGGCCGTCACCCTGTCCCGCCGCTACCTGACGGGCCGCCAGTTGCCGGACAAGGCGGTTGATCTGCTGGACACCGCCGCCGCGCGCGTGCGCATGAGTCTCGACACGGTGCCGGAAGCCAGCTGTACGCCTGAAATCGCTCGCAGATTACCTCTCTTGAAATGGAGAAGCAGGCGCTGCTGGAAGATATTGCCGCAGGAGCATCGTCACACGGTGACCGACTGGCAGTCATTGACACGCTGCGTACGGAGCTTGAGTCGGAGCTGAAAACGCAGGAAGCCCGTCTTGAGGTAGAGCGCCAGCTGGTCGGGGAGCTGATAGCCTGCCGTCAGGACATCAGTCGTCAGGCAGATATTCACACCCTGCAGCAACAGCTGGATTTTCTGCAGCAGGACGGTGCACTAATCCGGCCGGATGTGGATATCCGCACGGTTGCCAACGTGATTGCCGACTGGACCGGCGTTCCGCTGTCCTCGCTGATGAAAGATGAGCAGACCGAACTGCTGACCCTCGAAAACGAAATCGGCAAACGTGTGGTCGGGCAGGATGTGGCGCTTGAGGCCATCGCCCAGCGCCTGCGTGCCGCGAAGACCGGACTCACGTCCGAGAACGGCCCGCAGGGCGTGTTCCTGCTGGTTGGCCCGAGCGGCGTCGGCAAAACCGAAACCGCGCTGGCGCTGGCCGACGTGATGTACGGCGGTGAAAAATCGCTGATTACCATCAACCTCTCCGAATACCAGGAGCCGCACACGGTTTCCCAGCTGAAGGGCTCACCGCCGGGTTACGTGGGTTACGGTCAGGGCGGCATTCTCACCGAAGCGGTACGCAAGCGCCCGTATAGCGTGGTGCTGCTCGATGAAGTGGAAAAGGCCCACCGCGACGTGATGAACCTGTTCTATCAGGTGTTTGACCGGGGCTTTATGCGCGACGGCGAAGGGCGTGAAATCGACTTCCGCAACACCGTCATCCTGATGACCTCCAACCTCGGCAGCGACCACCTGATGCAGCTGCTGGACGAACAGCCGGAAGCCACCGAAGGCGATCTGCACGAGCTGCTGCGCCCGATACTGCGCGATCACTTCCAGCCCGCCCTGCTGGCCCGCTTCCAGACCGTGATTTACCGTCCGCTGGCGGAAGCCGCGATGCGTACCATCGTGGAAATGAAACTGTCACAGGTCAGCAAGCGCTTACATCGTCACTACGGCCTGACCACGCAGATTGATGAAAGCCTGTATGACGCGCTGACTTCCGCCTGCCTGCTGCCGGATACCGGCGCGCGTAACGTCGACAGCCTGCTCAACCAGCAAATTCTGCCGGTGCTGAGTCAGCAACTGCTGACCCACATGGCCGCGAAACAGAAACCACACTCCCTGACGCTGGGCTGGAGCGATGAGGAAGGGATTGTGCTGGCGTTTAATGAGGCGCACGGAGGCTGAAATGCAGATTTGCATGATGGATTACGGCAACCTGTCGGCGGATGGCAAAACGGCGTACCTGAAATGCTACGGCATCGGGACTTTTGAAGTGCTGACGGGCGTGGATTTTTATATCAATAATCCTGACTGTGCTGACCATGAAAATGCTGCTATCCCGCCGGGGACTTACTGGGTGACCGACAGGCCTGCCGGCAGCTTGTATAACCGAGTCCGGGCAGAGGCGATCGATGCCTGGCATGGTTACCGAAATCATCATTCCGAATGGTTTGCCCTTTTCAGCGATAAAACTAAAAGAGACGGCATCATGGTGAATGGCCTGAACCGTACAGGATTTCGTCTTCATCCTTTGAACAGCGATGGTTCCGGTGAGTCCTGGGGCTGTATCACCCTTCGCCGGTCCAGTGATTTTCAGCACCTGCGACGTCTGCTACTGCAGAGAGGAACCTTCCCGGTTCCTGGCGGCAATGGTCTGAAGGCCTGGGCCCGTATCGATGTGCGTGGTACCCCGGACTACAGCCTGTGTGATAAAGAGACCGAAGCAAGAAAAGAGGCTGATAAACGCCGGACGCAGCAGGCGCTGAAAAAGCGCGCGGAGAACGCCGAATGAAAATCCTGCTGTTTATTGTGCTGTTCTCGAGCGGGATCCACTTCATTCCTGATGCATGGGTTGCGAGTTTTGTGAAGGCCCATATCCCGATTCGCGGTGACGGGGAAAACGCGATGGACAGCTTCGAGATGCATATCATCGTGATTAAAACAACGTTGTGTGCTGTCGGATCGTACCTCCTGATGAAGCTGCTCTTCTGGCTGAAAAATCGCAAAAAAAGATAATCTCTTTCTCACTTCCTGTGACAAATGCTGGCCCGCGCCAGCCCTGACGGAATAACCGAATACACAATGGAGTCAACGCCATGAGCCTGACGGATACCCTGAACACGATGGTGGCCACCGTCACCGGAAAAGCCCTGAACCGCTACCGCCTCGATATTCCTTCCTGTACGGCCGATATCGATGTGGAGGACTTCAGCGGCTCAGAAGCGATGAGTGAGCTTTACTGCTACACCATCAACTTCACCAGTGCCGACAAGAACATTGATGCCCGCCAGATGCTGAGCAAGCCGGCGACCCTGACCATGGGCGCGGGCAATTTGCTTTCCCTGACGGAGCGTAAGGTGGTTCACGGAGTGGTGACCCGTTTCGAGCGTACCGGTGGTTCAGCAGATGAAGCGCAGTACTGCATTGTGCTGGAACCGTTCCTGGCATTACTGGGGAATCAGTTCCGTACTCATCGCTTTTTCGTCAACAAGTCGGTGCCGGAAGTGGTTGCAGAGGTGCTCACGGAGCATGGCCTGAAAGGCTGGGAGTTTGAGTTTACCCTCAAAGCCGACTATCCAAAGCGTGAGCAGATTAACCAGTATCAGGAAAACGACCTCGCCTTCATTGAACGCCTGCTGGCGGAGGTGGGGATTTTTTACTTCTTCACCCTGCAGCCTGATACCCAGACCGAAGTGGTGCACTTTGCGGACAAGCAGAGCGCCTGGACGTTTGGTAAAAAACTCCCACTGAACAGCCCGTCAGGGGCGAATGACAATGCGGCCGACTCGGTGTGGGATGTGCACGTGTGGCATAACGTAGTGGAGCGCTCGGTCACCGCCAGCGATTACAACCACCGCGAAGCCCAGAACGTCCTGACGTCCGTGCCGGCGGACATGACCTGCGGGGACGGGGAAGGGAACACCTACGGCGATGTGTACCATTATCGCCCGCGTCACCTTGAACGTGGCGATAAAATTAACCCCGCAGCGGAAACAGGTAACTACTGGGCGCGCCTGGAGCATGAACGCTACCTTTCCACCCAGACCACTGTAACTGGCAGCAGCACCGACCATACCCTGGGTCCGGCTCAGGTGTTGACTATCACCGAAACTGCTATCCCGCCGACGCTGCCGCGTGAAACCGAAAACGGTCTCGTCATCATCAGCGCCGGTTACTCTGCCAGCCGTCAGAACGCGCTGAAGGTGGAATGGGAGGCTATGCCGTACTACGAGAACCGATGCTGGCGTCCAGCCGCGAAAAAGCGTCCGGTGGTCAGCGGCACCCTGATGGCGCGTATGACCAGTGCCAAAGATAACGACATCTACGCCTGGCAGGATGCATCCGGCATGTACCGGGTGAAGTTTGATGCTGACCGCGACGATAAACGCCAGGGCATGGAAAGCATGCCGGTGCGCTTTGCCAAACCTTACGGTGGTGACAAGTACGGCTTCCACTTTCCGCTGATACAGGGTACTGAAGTCGCCATTGCCTTCCATGAAGGCGATCCGGATCGGCCGTATATTGCCCATGCCATGCACGACTCCCGCCACGTTGACCACGTTACTGAAGCTAACAGCAGCCGAAATGTGATCAGGACTGCAGGCCTGAACAAACTGCGGATGGAGGACAAGCGCGGCGAAGAGCACATTAAGCTCAGTACCGAATACGGGGGGAAGACCCAACTGAATTTAGGGCACAACGTCAATGCTTCCAGGGTTCTTCGTGGTAAAGGGGCAGAGTTGCGCACTAACGACTGGGTCAGCGTTCGTGGTGGTAAGGGCATTCTGCTTACTGCAGATGCTCAGCCTGACGTCGGCAGTAAAATGCTTGAAATGGACAGGGCTGTAGAACAACTGGAGCAGGCACTCACGCTGGCAAGAAGCCTCCAGGCCGCTGCGAAAGGGGCACAGGCAACAGTATCTGACATCGACAGCCAAAAGACGCTAAACAGCTCACTGAAATATCTAAAAATGCCAGGATTGCTGGCCAGTGCTCCCGCTGGAATAGGCATTATCAGTCCTGAGGCTGTCCGGCTTGCTTCAGGCGGGGCAAGTATTGGCCTTATGTCAGGTAAAAACACGGATATCAGTACCGGGCAATCATTCACTGTAGCGGCAAGCGAAGCTGTAAGTTTGTTTGCACAGGCTGCAGGAATGAAAATGTATGCTGGAGCTGGGAAGGTTGACATTCAGGCGCAGGCAGATGCCATGAATATCTCAGCATTACAGGACATCACTGTCGCCAGTAGTCAGGGGAGCGTGAAGGTAAATGCCAGCAAGGAACTGATTTTAAGTTGCGGCGGCGCTTATATAAAGCTTAGCGGTGGGAATATTGAACTGGGGTGTCCGGGAAATATTTTGCTGAAAGCGGCCAATGTTAATCAGACAGGTCCTGCCAGTTTAGATACACCACCAGTGACTTTCCCGAAAGGGTACAGTGAAGGGTTTATCACAACGTCATCGGCCAGCGGAGCAGTAAAGCCTTTCACCACATATAAAATTACGACGGCTGAAGGAGATGTTTATGAGGGCATTTCCGGTGCAGAAGGAGAGACTTCTCCAATATTTACGTCTATGCCATCGCAGTTAAAAATCGAATATCCGCGAAATATTGCTGATAGCCAGGAGGGCGAATAAAATGACTACAGCTGTATCCTCACTCTGCCGTAAAAATCCTCATGCTCCATGTGAAGAACAAATGCCCTACTGGGTCGAGTTTCAACTGGTTGATGAACAGGGCGATCCCGTGGCGAATATGCCATGGACTGTGGAAAGCGCTCATCCTGTTTCCGGGCCGGTGGAGGGATTCACTTATTCTGGTCAGAGCGATGCTGACGGGCTAATCAGGATCGATATGCCGCACGGTCTGGAGCTGAGGCTGACGTTAGATGGCAATCAGCTGGCTACGGAAATGGAACAACGTGCTTTACGCGTTAGTCGCGATGCGGAAAATGATTCTATTGTGCGTCCTGAAGCTGAAGAGAAAGGGTATATCTGGCACTATGCAGTCATCGGTGAACTTTGCCGTACCCTTCCCTCCGTTAAACTACGAAAAGGAGAAGTGTGGCCGCCATTTCATTTTCCGGCAGACAAGGTTATGAAAGGGTTGACGATAAGGTCAAATCAGCTTGAAAAACGTCATGTAATAGAAATATGTCCGTTCCGGGCTTGGGAACTTGTCTTACATCATCAGAAAGATTATTCGCTGGCGAATGCTATAAATTTAGGCGGAGGGGCTTGCTTAGCATATGTAGATGATAATGTGTTTGATGAAAAATCAATAACCCGCTTTTTCATAAGTCAATGTCAGGACTTAAAGAAATTACCAAAGTTTCATAAAGGTAGCAATACTTACAATGCCCTTGTATGTGATGTTCCCTATAGCGATCGCTATAATCCACCGGTGTTTATGGATACATCAAAAAATACCGGTGGATCTTCATCTGATGCCGGGAGCACTCCGAAAAATAATAGTACTACAGGCAAAGCCGATGGCGATACTCAGTTATATTACGTTTATAACTCAGATAAAGTGATAGTTTCATGGCGCGGTACAGCAAGTTTATATGACGTTGGAACTGATCTTTCATTTGCTCCGGTAAATACTCAAACATGCAATGCGGATAAGACTGAGTGTGCTGAATTGCTTTCGGCTGGAAAAGTTCATGATGGTTTTTGGAGTGGCTATTGTCGAGCCGAACGAAAATTTGAAGACCAAATGTTAGAGTTGGAACAATTAGCAGGTGGTTTGAAGTTATTCATATGTGGTCATAGCTTAGGTGGTGCATTAGCTTTGATTCACTCCGCGAAGCTAAAGAATTTAGAGCCTAAGCTATATACATATGGAATGCCCCGAACATTTACAAAAGATGCTATCCAGCAGTTATCCGGCATAACTCACTATCGTCATGTTAATGACAATGACCCGGTTCCTGCTGTTCCTCCTGAAGCTAATGTTGATAATGAACTATACAATTTGTGGGGACCAGTTGGTGCATTATTAGGTATGACTTGGTCCGTAGGTGAATTGATGGCATATCAATTGAAATCTTGGGGGGATTGTTTTTGGCATCATGGGAAAATCGTTGCATTTTTCACGGCAACGCAATTTAGAGAATGGAAAGAGTGTAAAATTAGTTTTCCTGAACCAGCTGGATGTATAACTTTGAGTGGCCCGCTACCAATTACAGCAAAGCTTTATCTGGTACCATCATTTGCAGAGGTGGAATCTGAAGAAGCTGGGAAAAAACAGCATGAATATAAAAAATCATTAACAGCAAATGATTTAAGTAAATATTTTCCTGAAGAGCAAAATCCATCCAGATTCGCGGATTTAACTTTTGGGGAGCACTTCATGACATCTTATATGCCTTACATTAATAACAAAATTCTTGGTTTGATTGATAAAAAAGGTCTGAGTAAGAAGAAACACTTTACTGAGCATGCTGAAAATATTGTGAAATTTAAAGATCAAATTTCGGAAGATCAAAAATATATTCCCGACACTGAGATTAAGCGAAATGAATTGTTTCTCTTGCTGGAAGATAGGCTTGATGTGGCATTAAACACTACACTCTCAATGAAAGATGGTGGTAATGCTCTGGAACGTTTTGCTTTGTATGGAGAAGAGGATATGGAAAATGCATAAGTTGATAAAAATTATCGCTGTTTGTCTGTCTGCATTTATTTTGAATAGCTGCGCACAGACAATGGATAAAACACTTTCTCCGCCTTCAGACACGAAGTGGGTGAATGTTGAAGTTAAAAACCCATCGCGTTATACCAAACCTTTTCCACTTGAGGTGACTTACATTTCGCATAAATGTCTTAAAAACAGGACCAGTGGTTTTGATGGTTCGTCGGTCACTGAACCGAGCTATAACGGAACGAAAATCCCGCTCCAGCAGCAGGGTAAAAGCGATGTCTGGATTGCTAAGGTTGCGATGAGAGGCGGTGGGTCATGTGACTGGACATTAAGCGAGTTCAATTTAGGAATTGAGTATATAGATGCAACGCATCTTGGAGAAGACCTTGCTCCTGGAGCTGCAGTAGGTGCAACGATTGCATTTGATAACGATGCATCAAGAAATGGTCAGTTCACCTTTGTGAAGGGGGATGTTAGGTTAACTCCGAAATATTATCCATATATAAGAGAGTGGCATTTGGTAAGGCAAGAAAATGAGCTAACCTTTCTTGCAAAGGAAAGATTTTTTTCTTATAGGGCGGAGGGGGCGACAGCGATATCATATATGCCAATGATTGATGAAAGTAAAGTTGTTAGATATATAGAGCCAAGAAAAAAAACGGATGACTCTCATCCCACTATAATATACCCGGATGGAACAGTTGTATCTGACGGTTCAACTTTTCCTGACTTTGACAAAGTAGATGGAATGAACAGTAAATGATTCTTTTATGATTGTATGGTTGTATCTGTTATATTCGGGGGTATAGGAATGCATAATTCGATAAAAATTATCACTGTTTTTCTGTCTGCATTGATTTTGAATAGCTTTGCACAGGCAATGGATAAAACCTTATCTCCACCGGCGGACACAAAATGGGTCAATTTTGAAGTAAAAAATCCATCTCAGTATACAAAGCCATTCCCGCTTGAGGTTAGATACATCTCGTATGAATGCATGAAAAAGAGAATCAGTGGATTTGACGGCTCAGTTGTCACAGAACCCAGCTATAACGTTATCGGGATCCCAATGATGCCAAGAAGTGGAAATATTTGGGAAGCAAAAGTGGCTATGACTGATGGTGGTTCATGCAAATGGACTTTAAGTGCAGTAAATGTAGGTGTTGAATATATAGATGCGGCCCATCTTGGGAAGGATCTTATCCCAGGCTCTGCTGTAGGTGGAACGGTTGCATTTGATGATGATGCCTCTAGGAATGGACAATTTGAAATCATAAGTTGAAATAGATTCAATTACGCCCCTAAATATTACCCCGTATTAGAACGGTGGAGTACTCAAAAGAATTCTACAAAATCAGATAAGCTGAACTTATTTGGGGGGGAAAGTTCCTTTTTTGATGTTCGTTTGATTGTAAAAGATAATGATGTCTGGGTGAATTACCATCCAATAATCGAAGAAAATAAGAAAGTTGAGATGATATTCCCTTATGAAAAGAAAAAAGGAGTGGCATTCACTTTTGTATACCCCAATGGTGAAAGGGTGTCATCGCGAGAAATAAAACCTGACTTTAAAAAGGTTGATGAAATGAAAGTTAATTGATTGTGTGTTTTTAATAGTCGAGAATTAAATATGACAAAAGGTTTGGTTTTACTTGGTGACAAAACTTCTCACGGCGGAAAAGTGATCTCCGCCTCTTCCAATATTACTGTCGACGGGAAAAAAGCCGCATTGGTGGGTGATATGGTGAGTTGTCCGGTAGATGGGCATGGAACTAATCCTATCGTGGAAGGATCACCGCACCGGACATTTAACGGCCGCGCTGTTGTCGTCGATGGCTGTAAATGTCAGTGCGGTTGTACTGTAATTTCAAGTGCTCAGAACAGCACGGTAGGATAAGCAATGGGCTGGGAAAGGACGAAAGCAACAACGATGGAGTTGCCTCCTGAACCATCTTTTACGGGATGGCTGTTGGCTGGTGGTGTTGCCGCGGTTGTGGGTATTTTGCTGTTTATTCTGCATGCGTCAGGCATGGTTAAGGCACTGGCTGCATTCAATATCTGGTGGCTGGCATCCAGCCCTGTTCTTGGTTGGTTTTTCCTGTTTTGTTTGCGGGGATGGCTGTGGGGCAGAACAGTCAATGAACATCAGTTTTTGCAGAGGGAGGCGGAATACGGACAGCAACGATGGGAAGCCTGGGCTGGACGCTATCTGGCCGTCCTTGGAAGCAGCATACTGCTACCTTCCGGAGTGACCTCTGACGCCATTGCTAAATCTGGTGCTACAGATGCGCCGCAATTTCTTTCACTGACCAGCCATTTTGATGCGCAATCGGTGAATTCCACCTCCTTGCTTGAACTGGGGCTGGCCGGTGTACAAAACGCGATCGCGATGCTGCCTGCGACAGTGCCGTTCAACGTCACCATTGTGAGCGACATGATTTCGTCAGACTTCGAGACCCGGTTTCGCAAATCATGGGGGAAAATTTACCCTGGGCGTGCGCTAACAGGTTCAGTTTCATGTTGTGAAGCCCTTTCTTTTGCCTGGCTCGAGGAGCGCCTTAAAAATCCCATTTTCGATATTGATTTGATCCTGATATTGCAGGACCAGGGTGCTGAACAGTATTCCGATGCACTCGCAGCGATGGTACTTACCAGCGATGATGTTGCTGAAAAATACCAGCTTTCACACTCCGCCCGCATATTGCGACCGATGCCGCTGGACATGACAAATTTCAGGGCTGATATGGGGTTGTTCCTCGAAACACAAACGATCGCCTGTCAGACATCAAACGTGTTCTGTGATTACGGGCACTGGAATGACGGGTTTGCTGATCTAATGACCGCGTCTCAATCACATCTGACACCGTGGGTGCCCCAGGAAATTGATGTACTGGAAAAATATAACGGAATTCCAGGGGGCGGGAGTGCGTGGCTTCTAGCCACATTACTGGCCGACATCGTGTCCGTCAGCAACAAACCTGTTTTAGGGCTGTTTACCTCAGGTACTGATCGTTTTGTCAGTACTGTTACTTCAGGGAGTGGAAATAATGATGCCGGGTAGTACATGGAGCAGAGGGGGGCTTGCCGGCATAATAGCCTGCATCTCAGCGATTATAGTGGCCTTGATCCTGCATTTTGGTCCCTCGTATGGCCTTGATACCCGACTGAAGCAAGTGCTTGCATTTGTTACCGTATGGATAGTCTTGCTGATTGTTTTCTATACGCCGTTCATGTTCCGGTACATGCGGGAAAAGTATCACCGCTGGCGGGAACAGAAGAACAATGCGTTGCCTTCTGATGAATCAAGAGTTGCCCGGACTCCGCCACGCAATGTCACCGTTGATTCCATCCGTGACGCCATGCGTAACCTCTACGGCCGGCGCTGGGGACGTAAAACACGCATCCTGCTGATAACCGGTACGGCCGCTGAAGTGGAACAACTGACTCCGGGCCTGACAACTCAGCTCTGGCAGGAGGACCGCGGCACACTGTTGCTGTGGGGCGGTGACCTCAATACGCCAGCGGACAGTGCCTGGCTGACCGCGCTGCGCAAACTGCGCCGCCGTCCGGTGGATGGCCTGGTTTGGGTCACCTCGGCCTTTGACCAGCTCTCAGCACCTGGGCTGGAGCCGCCGCTGCCGGTACCGTCTGAAAGCACCATGGATTCCCTGTCTCATGCCATCAGCGCGCGTATGGATACGCTTGGCTGGAAACTTCCGCTCTACGTCTGGTCCCTGCACCCGCGCGCCGGTAAGCCGGAAGGGCGCATTACGCAGGCGACCGGTTGTCTGTTGCCTGCCGGTTGTCGTACCGAAGGGCTGGCAGAACAACTCTCCGCCCTGACACCGGGTTTGACTTCACTGGGCCTGCAGCAAACCTGCGGTGAGGTGAAACATAACTTCCTGCTGACGCTTGCCGACCAGCTCATCCGCGAGCCACAGAGCGTGACCGCACCGCTGTCGGTGATGCTCAATCCGTATCGCCCGCTGCCGCTGGCCGGCGTGGTGTTCAGTCAGCCCTCAGCCGGTGCAGAACGCGCTGTGCCGCACCACTGGGGCATGGATAAGCGCTGGGATGTTCTGCCTGAATCCGTCCGGACGCTTCCTGCCGGGCTGCGTCCTCGCAAACCCGGCATTCCATGGCGCAAAGTGTTGGCATCTGCTGCTGCCCTTGCGATGGTGAGCTGGGCTATGTGGATGGGCATCGCGTATGTCACCAACCGCAGCCAGATTGTTGGTGCGAATGCACAGGCCGCACTTGCCGCCCGACAGAATCAGCCGCTGGAGCTGCGCCTGCACGCGCTGTCTGAACTTCAGAAAACGCTGGCCCGACTGCAGTACCGTTCTGAACATGGTGTGCCGTGGTACGAAAAGGCCGGGCTGAGCCAGAATAACGCCCTGCTGGCCGCACTCTGGCCACGCTATCAGGACAGCGCGCTGCCGCTGTTGCGGGATGCGGCTGCAGACTATCTGCAGAAGCAGGTCAGTGCCTTTAACGCGCTGCCGCCGGGCAGCCCGCTGCGCGAGCAGATGGCAAAAACCACCTAGGACCAGCTGAAACTTTACCTGATGCTGGCGCGTCCTGAGCATATGGATGGTGCCTGGTTTAGTTCGGTGCTGCTTCGGGACTGGCCAAAACGTGATGGTGTGAAGGACGGTGTCTGGCTGGGCGTGGCCCCGTCTCTGCTGTCGTTTTATGGTGCACAACTGGTCACGCATCCTGAGTGGAAATTCCGAGCTGATGAGGACATGGTCAGCCAGGCGCGCTCCCTGCTGGTTCGCCTGATGGGTGTGCGCAACAGCGAATCGACCCTGTACCAGAAGATGCTTTCCCAGGTGGCACATCTGTATGTGGATATGCGTCTGGAAGATATGACCGGCGATACCGATGCAGCCCGCCTGTTCAGCACCACGGAGGTCGTGCCGGGCATGTTTACCCGCCAGGCCTGGGAGCAGGCCGTCCAGCCTGCCATCGAGAAGGTGGTGAAGGCGCGCCGGGACGAGCTCGACTGGGTGCTGACGGACAGCAAACGTCCGGTCAATAAACAGGATGAAATCTCCCCGGAAGCCCTTAAAAAACGCCTGACGGAGCGTTATTTTGCCGATTTTGGCGGGGCCTGGCTGGAGTTTCTCAACAGCCTGCGCTGGAACCGGGCCACCACGCTGTCGGACTCCATTGACCAGTTGACCCTGATGGCCGACGTGCGTCAGTCGCCTCTGGTGGCGCTGATGAACACTCTGAATGTTCAGGGGCGTACCGGACAGACCGGCGAAGCCATATCAGATTCACTGGTGAAATCGGCCAAAAACCTGCTGGGTGGCGACAACAAAGATGCCATTGACCAGAGTGCCGGTGTTCATGGTCCGCTGGATGCGACCTTTGGCCCGGTGCTGGCGCTGATGGATAAAAGCAGCACCGGTGCGCAGGCGCAGAGTCTGCAGTCGTATCTGACCCGCGTGACGCAGGTGCGTCTGCGCCTGCAGCAGGTGACCAATGCTGCCGACCCTCAGGCGATGACCCAGACCCTTGCCCAGACCGTATTCCAGGGTAAAGCTGTGGATCTCACCGAAACCCGCGACTACGGCAGCCTGATTGCCGCCGGCCTGGGGCAGGAGTGGAGCGGTTTTGGGCGTACGGTGTTTGTGATTCCGATGGAGCAGGCCTGGCAGCAGGTGCTGGCCCCGGCGGCCGACAGCCTCAATGCCCAGTGGCAGCAGGCGGTAGTGGCTGAGTGGAACAGTGCCTTTGGTAGCCGCTATCCGTTTAACAACTCCAGCAGTGATGTCTCCCTGCCGCTGCTGGCCAAATACCTCAACGCGGATTCCGGGCGTATCGCTCAGTTCCTGCAGACCCGCCTCAAAGGCGTGCTGCACAAAGAGGGCAACCACTGGGTGCCGGACAGCATCAACTCGCAGGGGCTGGCCTTTAACCCGGCATTCCTCAACGCCATTAACACCCTGAGTCACATCTCCGATGTGGCCTTCACCGAAGGCAATGCCGGGATGAACTTCGAACTACGTCCAGGTACCGCCGATGGCGTGGTGCAGACCGACATGATTATCGACAGCCAGAAGCTGATATACGTGAACCAGATGCCAGCCTGGAAGCGCTTCACCTGGCCTGCGGATACGGAGGCTCCCGGTGCGAACCTGAGCTGGATAAGCACCCAGGCAGGCACCCGCCAGTATGCGGATATTCCCGGCGCCTGGGGCTGGATCCGACTGCTGGACAAAGCCGCCGTCAGTGCTTACCCCGGGGTCGGCAGCAGCTACAGCCTGAGCTGGACGGCACAGGACGGTCGCACACTCAATTACACCCTGCGTACCGAAGCGGGAGAAGGCCCGCTGGTGCTGCTGAAGCTGCGTAATTTCCGCCTGCCGGAGACCATCTTCAGCACCACCGGCGTGGCACCATCAGACCAGGTCGCCAGCGCGAACAGCGATGCAGAGGAGGTCTATTGATGAGCACGCTCAACGCCCTCCTCAGCGCCTGCCAGACTGAGCAGGAATCACTGCTTGCCGCCACCCGTGAGCGGGTTAGGCGCAGTGGGATAGCTGGCTGCAGCCGCTGTCCGGGTCATCACCTCTGGGTGACGACCCGGGCTATGACGATGATTTTCAGCAGATGCGCGAGGAGGTCAACAAACTCTCAGGCGCGGATACCGAACTTATCTGCCGGCTTGCAGAAAAGCTTCTGACCACGACCGCCAAAGATATCCGCGTGGCGACCTACTACTGCTGGGCTAAACTGCACCGCGAAGGCGAGCAGGGGCTGGCTGAAGGGCTTGAACTGCTGTGCTGGCCTGCTGGAACGTTTTGGCACACAACTGCATCCGCAGCGTGAGCGCAGCCGTAAGGCGGCACTGGAATGGCTGGCGGGATCGCGCATGACCGACTCGCTTTCCCTGTACCCGGAAGTGGTCAGGAACGATGCGATGCGTACCACCGGGGCGCTGCTGCTGATAGCCGGGCTTACCGAAAACGAGCCGGATGAAACCCGACCGGAACTCAATGCGCTGTACGGCGCGCTGGAAAGCCGCTTGCAGAAAGCGGGTGGTGTGGATGCGGTGGTACCGCAGAACGCCAGTGCCAGCGAAACCCCTTCGGCTGCCAGCCACTGCGATGCCCCGGTCATCGGACGCATCACCTCCGGTCAGGATTTGCTGGCACAGGCCCGCACCCTCACCGAATATCTGCGCGAGCAGCCGGATGGCTGGCTGTCCGCACACCATCTGATGAAGAGCCTGCGTCACGATACCCTGCGGGCCATTCCGGCCCCGGATGCGCAGGGACGTACCCGCATCGAACCGCCAAGGGCAGACCAGCGCGCGTTACTCAAACGCCTCTATCTGCAGCAGAACTGGGCTGAAATGCTGGAAACGGCAGACAGCACCTTTTCCCGCGGTGCCAATCACCTTTGGCTGGATTTGCAGTGGTACATCCACCAGGCCCTGACGAAATCAGGTCAGGACACCCTGGCTGGCATTATTGCCGCCGACCTGAAAGGGCTGCTGACCCGCCTGTCCGGGCTGGAAACGCTCGCGTTCAGTGACGGAACGCCATTTGCGGATGAAGTCACGCTGAACTGGATCCAGCAGAGCGTGCTGGACACCATCGGCGGGTGGGGCAATGAGACCCCAGCCGCACCGATGTCTGCTGGCAACGATGACATTCTGGCGCTGGAGCCGGAAGCCGTGGTGCTGGCGGACAGTGAAGGCCCGGATGCCGCGCTGGGCTGGCTGCAGACGCGCCCGGGCGTGAATACCGATCGTCAGAAGTGGCTGTTGCGTCTGCTGATGGGACGCATTGCTGAGCAGTACGGTAAAAATGAGCTGGCGGTGCATCTGTTTGCTGAGCTGGGTGAACGCGCCAGAGAAGTGACCCTCAGCGACTGGGAGCCTGAGCTGCTGTTCGAGGTACAGGCCCGCCATCTGAAACTCCTGCGCCTGAAAGCCGGTCGCAGTGAGGCGGATAAGGCCCGCCTTACGCCGGTAATGGACCAGTTACTTGCCGGGCTGATCGCTGTCGATCCAGCCCGTGGTGCCGTGCTTTGCGGTTAAATCCACAGGAACAGAAAGAAATGGAAGATTTGACCCTGCGTTATTACGACGCGGAAATGCGCTACCTGCGTGAAGCGGCCAAAGAGTTTGCCCAGACCCACCCGGACCGGGCCGCCATGCTGGATCTGGATAAAGCCGGGACACCCGATCCGTATGTAGAGCGCCTGTTTGAAGGCTTTGCTTTCTCTATGGGGCGGCTTCGCGAGAAGATTGACGACGATCTGCCGGAGCTGACTGAAGGGCTGGTCAGTATGCTCTGGCCACATTACCTGCGGACCATTCCGTCACTCTCGGTGGTGGCGTTCACGCCTGGACTTCAGACCGTTAAGATGGCAGAGGTGATGCCCGCGGGGCTGGAAGTGTCCTCCCGCCCGGTGGGGCCGAAAAACACGGTCTGCCGCTACCGCACCACCCGCGATGTGATGCTCAACCCGCTGAATATCTCTGGGGTGACCATGACCACTGAGCCGGACGGGCGCTCGTTACTGCGGATGCGCTTTGCCTGCAGCACCCAGGCGGACTGGTCCCATGCTGATCTCAGCGACCTGAGTCTCTATCTCGGGGCGGATGCGCCCGTCAGCAGTCAGCTGCACCTTATGCTGACCAAACGGCAGGCCGCTCTGTATATGCGCCTGCCCGGGCAAACTGACCGTATCCGCCTCGACGGGTATTTCTCACCGGGCGGGCTTTGCGTGAGGAGGATGGGCTGTGGCCGAAGGGCGATACCGCCTTCAGCGGCTACCAGCTGCTGCTGGAGTATTTCACCTTCCGCGACAAGTTTATGTTTGTCCACCTTAACGGCCTGGAGGGCATCACACCGCCTGCCGGGGCCGAGTATTTTGATATTGAAGTGGTGTTCAGTACGCCGTGGCCATCTGACCTTCCGGTCACTGATGATGCGGTTCGCCTGCACTGCGTGCCGGTGATTAACCTGTTTACGCTGGAGGCCGACCCGCTGACCATTACCGGGCTTGAAAGCGAATATCTGCTGCGTCCAAAACGTCTGCAGGACGGACACACCGAGATTTATTCGGTGGATTCGGTCACTGGCTCAAACCGCACCAATGATGCGGAATATGTGCCGTTTAGCAGCTTCAGGCACAAGGGCGGTATGATGCGCCGTTATGCTCCACCCCGTTACTACCACACCCGCGTTAAGCGCAGCGTGACCGGGCTCTATGACACCTGGCTTATCCTTGGCGGGCACCAGTGGGAAGATGACCGCCTGTTTGAGCGTGAGGCCGTCTCGCTGCAAATCACCGGCACCAACGGTCAGTTGCCACGCCGGGCACTACAGAGCACGCTGCTTGACCGCTGTGAGCAGGTGGTGAGTACACAACTTTCAGTACGCAACCTCTGCAAACCAACGCTGCCAGTCTATCCGCCTTCTGAAGACCGCTTTCACTGGCGGGTTCTGAGCCACCTGGGATCCGGTTTCCTGAACATGATGAGTACCGCCGAAGTGCTGCGCGGGACGCTGGCGCTCTATAACTGGCAGGAAGATGAAATGAACACCCGGCGTCTGGAGGCGATTCAGCATGTGGAGCACCATCGCCTTCAACGCTTTGAACAGGGCTACCTGCTGCGGGGGCTGGATATCGAAGTAACCCTCGACAGCAACGGCTTCACCGGTGAGGGTGATATTCACCTGTTCGGTGAAATGCTCAACCGATTCTTTGCGTTGTATGCCGATATGAACCAGTTCAACCAGCTTACCCTCATTGTTCAGCCAGAAGGAAAATGCATCCGGTGGAAAGAGAATCACAGTCCGCGTCTGCCCGGCTGATAGCGCAGCTGGGCGACCGGCTGCCGCACATGAATTTTTACCGTTTCTGTCAGCTACTGGAGCAGAGCCAGCCGGATAAACCGGTCACCGGCAGCACCTGGCAGGTGCGCCATGAGCCGGTACGCTTCCGACCCCATCCGGGGATGGGGTTCCCGGCCTCTGAAATCAAAGGGATTGAGCAGCCTGAACATTCGCATCTTCCACCGACGGTACGCATAACCTTTATGGGGCTCTACGGCGTGGAGTCCCCGCTGCCGACGCACTATATCGATGACATTGCCCAGCGACGGGAAGGCTACGAAGCCACCGCGGACTTCCTCGATATCTTCAACCACCGGCTGATTGCCCAGTACTACCGTATCTGGCGTAAATATTCCTATCCGGCGACGTTTGAAGAGGGCGGTAAGGACAAAACCTCGCAGTATCTGCTGGGACTGGCCGGGCTTGGGATTGACGGCTGCACGGACAGTATCGCGGCGCCTGCTTCGCGCTTTCTGGCGCTGCTGCCGGTGATGTTGCTGCCGGGGCGTACCGCGGAAGGCATGGCCTCGCTGGTGCGCCTTCTGGCACCCGATACACAGGCGAAAATCTGGCACCACGACAGACGCCGGGTGCCGCTGAAAAAACCACTGAACATGAGCGTTAGCCAGCCCGTCACCCTGACCAGCATCACCCGGTGATGGGTAACTATGCCACCGATGTGAACAGCCAGGTACTGATGCGCCTGACCACCACTAACCCGGAGGAAGTGCAGGGTTGGTTGCCGGGCGGGGAGCTTCACACGGATCTGATGGCGCTGCTGCACGTCTATCTTGGGTCTCGCCTGGATGTCCGGCTGCAGTTGCGTGTCGACCGTAGCCTGCTGCCTGACGCGACAATGAGCACTAAACCCAACGCCGGCGCAGTGCAACTGGGCCGCACCGCCGTGATGCGGCCGCTGAATGCGGCGAACACCGTCATGCCACCCCAAAACCAATAACCATCAATCTTGGCCGCTTTGAGCGGGTACAGGAAAATATTCACCGCAGGGAGACTGATGAAGATGGCGATTACCGCTGGTAAATTTCCTCTGGCTGCGCTGGCCGCTGGTATTACCCTGATGCTGGCGGGCTGTGGGCTGACGCAAAAAGTGACGGACGGCACTGTTGCCGTGACCAAATCGATTTTTTACAAGCAGGTGAAAACTCTGCATCTCGATATTCGGGCCCGTGAGGCCGTGAACAGCAATGCTGGCGGCGTGGCTTTGTCGACGGTGGTGCGAATTTATCAGCTTAAAGACCGCAAAACCTTTGACACGACGGACTACCCGTCATTGTTCAGGGCGGACAGTCAGGCCATTAAAGCAGACCTGGTGGCGGAGAAAGATATCCGGCTGCAGCCGGGCGGGGCGGTGATGGTGGATATGCCGATGGATGAAAATGCGCAGTATGTGGCAGTGGCCGGGATGTTTGTGTCGCCGGACCAGGTGAACAACACCTGGCGGGTGGTGCTGAGCCGCGATGAGCTCGATCCGGATAAAGCCCGGGTGATTGAGGCCGGTAACAACCGCCTGACCCTGCAGGCGCTGAAAGATGATTGAGTCATCCCGTCCCTCACTGTATGAAACTCTTTATGGCAACTTCACTGGCGGCCTCGACCTGCATCAGGTCAGCGAGCAGAACCAGGTCATCTTGTCGGTACTTGATAACATGCAGCGCGTTCTCAACTGTCGCGCCGGCACGCTGGCGCATCTGCCTGACTATGGGCTGCCCGATATGACCAAAATCCTGCAGGGAATGCCGGGAACGGCCCATGAGCTTATGGGCACATTGTCTGCCGTCCTGCTCAAATATGAGCCACGCCTGAAAAAGATAACCGTCGTTCTGCTGGAACAGAACGTCCCCGGCGAACTGCGCTATGCCATTGATGCTGAACTTAAAGGTATTGGCCTGGTGCGCTATGGCACGGAGTTTATGCCCGAAGGACGGGTGCTGTTGCGACATCTTAGGCAACAGCAATATCTCGACACGACAACCCGTATGTAAAGCCAGAGAATATCCTCTCAGTAAAATCTTGCTGTATATCAGCGATCACTGGAAGAAGCCCTGCTTACCGCTGAAGGTGCACACAGGGAAGATCTGCTAAGAGAGCGCTTTAAACTGGAACAAAAAATCCGGGATGTACATCGGCAATGTAGAAAGCTAAGCCGCATAAATAATAACCCTCCTGTGCTGCATATTAATTAAATGGACAACTGGTCATGAATGACATTCCCTACCGTAAAATTAAAACTGGCGGTGACCCACGCACGCTGGCGGATTATGAAGCTCTGCGCGATGAGCTGGGCAAACTGACTCATCCGGCTCGCCCGGATGTCAACTGGCAGCATGTAGAAAAACTCTGCCTCTCACTGTTCGGGCAAAATGGCGTCGAACTGCAAACTGCAGCCTGGTATACCCTTACTCGAACCCAGTTGGCAGGGTTGCCCGGCCTTAATGAAGGTCTGGCAATACTGGAGGCTCTTATAAACCACCAGTGGGGAACGCTCTGGCCACAGCCGGTCCATGCGCGGATGGAGATCCTCAGTAACCTGAGCCTGCGTCTACAGCAAGTGATGCGCACTCTGCCACTTAACTACAGTGACCTGAGCCAGCTTTACACAGCAGAACAGCAACTTACCAGCCTTGGAACGATCCTTGAGCGCCTGGAGCTTAAGCACCTGAGCCAGTTCGATACCTTGCGGACGCTGATGCACAATAATGCTGTCAGGCTGGAAAACAGCGACGGCGCATCGGGTTCCGGTGCTTTCGTTCAGCCCGCTATCCTGTTGCCCCCGGGGATAATGGATGGCGCGAAAATAACGGCAGAAACCCCTTCTGCGCTACCTCTTCCAAAGAAAAATACAACGAGGTGGGTATATGTTCCCCAGCCGGAACATATACCGAATGTGGACGTTCTGTCGGTGATACCGGCGCCGATAAAAAAATGGAAATTTTTCGCTGCGGGGATGTGTACCATGCTGGCGATCGGCGCTGCAACGCTGTGGAGCTGGCACGTTTTGCGCCAACCTGACCCGCTACAGGTTCAGCTTGCTGCATCTCTGGCACCGTTGCCTGCAACTCTTACCCCTGTGCAGCGGGATTTGCTGAGACAGCAGGCTCCTCTGGAGCAAGCCTTCATTACGCAGACACAGCAGCAACTTACCCGCCTGGAGAAACTTCCCCCTGACTGGAACATTGCCTACAGCCGTCAGTTAATTGAGCAGGCTCAGGCGCTGTGGCCGGAGCAGGCTAAATCCATTTTTTTACAATGGTATCAACAACTTAATGCCAGTGCGTTGTCAAAAGAAGACCTGGACGGCTGGCATCAGGGGATGACGAAGCTAAAGCAGCTGAGCGATCGATTGAACAGGCTGGACGAGCAGAAGGGAAGATACATGACGGTCAGCGAACTGAAGTCAGTCGTATTTTCCGCCATGCAATCCTTTAATCAAACCATACCGGTCGAAGAACAATTGCGGGCACTGTCGCTGACCCCGGCTGGTCAGGCTTTGTCTTTGGCCGATAAGACCCGGCTGGAGATGCGTCTGAAGCAGCTGATTACCCGTTATGCAGAAATAAAGCAGACTGCGTCGGAAGAGTGAACATCATTTACAGGGAAGGGAACTCTGGTGATAAAAAACGTAACGCTGAGCAGGCGCAGAAGTCTAAAACAGGCGTTCCGGAGGGGGGAGGGGATAAAGGGGCATCGATAGCCAGAGGACTTTTTCTTTCCCGGCCCCTTCTATAAGCCGTTCTGGTGTTCTACGGGAAAGGCATTTCGGCTTCCTCTGTTCTGACTGTGGATGCCGGATAGATATGTCACCAGAGCGAGCACCAAACAATTATGCCCTCACAGCGAAATAGAGGCTCATCAGGGTTGTATAAAAAACTGGCGGCACATTATTATAAGTGCGCATACTATATGTTTACTTATTAAGGCTGATGGGGATTTTATGAACAAAGATAACGTCTGGAGTAAATCCTTTACGCTCGCTGTAAACAGCAAGCCGAAAGCAATATGGCAGGCATTTATCGACATAGATAACTGGAAGCGATGGAACCCTGGCGTAAAGTCAATCACTATCGAGGGGCCATTTCATACGGGAACATGGTTCACGATGGAGTTACCGGAAGGTGATGTTGTTCGTAGCCAGCTTATCGATGTTTCTGAAGAAAAGTATTTTATTGATGAGACCAGGGTAGATGAAACGCTGGTCAAAGTTGAACATCGTATTGAAGCATCAGGTACTGGTCACTGCATGTTAATTTATGCTATCAGCACGCAAGGTCCCCAGGCTCAGGCTTTCGGAGAGGGAATAAGCTCGGACTTCCCTGAAGTGATGGCGGGGCTGGCAAAATACCTTGCGGAAACAGGTTCAATGTAAATGACATCTGAAAATAAGCCCCTTCCCAGCGCTTTCGAAGGGCCGGACGAGAGCCCCGGCTATTTACTGTGGAGAGTGTCAAATAGCTGGCAACGCGAACAACGAAATGCCCTGCAACACTTAGGCCTGACACACACGCAGTTTGTCGTTCTGGCTGTAGCCAGTTGGTTTGAGGAAAAGGAGGCGCTGACACAAATACGGTTATCACAGCTAACCGGGAGCGACACGATGACGATATCCCAGGTTGTTCGTGTCCTTGAAAAGGCAGACTATCTGGAGCGTATTCCGCATCAAAAAGACACGCGTTCCAAAGTGATTAGGGTAACAAAAGCGGGGCGGGAGCTGGCTGAACAAGCCGTGCAGGTTGTAGAAGCCACCGATAAAAAATTTTTTATGCCGCTTGAGGATAATGGACAATCCTTGGTGACTTTGTTCCGAAAACTTCTCCGATAACCCCGAATCCTGCTGTTGGCGATGGAATAATAGGGGTGTAGTTAAGTGGGGCGATGGGATTTATGCAGTCGTGAGAGCTACTGTATAACATATTTGACGTATATTTTCGTACGGTTGGGCATCAGCTTCCACTGATGCCAAAGTTTTCGTCGATGCCGACAATGCCCCGCAGCAGGAATTTTTTGATATGCACAAAGATAAAGAGTTTCGTTTATATCGCCCTTTGAAGGATATTACGCATACTTTCGGCGAAGAGTGGTTTGCGCTGAAAGCAGAAGCCTTCGCACGTTTTTTCGGTACACCGACATTCCTTATTGGGCAGACTATCGCGGTGATCGTGTGGATTGTTCTGAACGCAGCAGGCGTCGTGAAGTTTGACCCCTATCCCTTTATTTTGCTCAACCTGGCGTTCAGTATTCAGGCTGCTTATGCAGCTCCGCTGATCCTGTTAGCGCAAACCCGACAGGCGGAGCGCGATCAGGCGCATGCCCTGGCGGACGCGCAGCACCGCGAAGATCTGGATGACGCAATGGCGAAGCGCCAGATGCTGGCCGAGGAGCAGTCGGCACAACTGTTGGAATTGCTGAAACAAAATACGCATCTGACCGAGCTGACCCGGCAAATGGCCGAGCGTATCGAAACGCTCGCAACGCAGCTTGCGCAGCGTGAGTTGCACTGACAGCAGCAGTCAATTTCTGGTGGTGGCTGGTTTCCACAATCTGCCTGCTGCCAGACAGTTGGCAGTTATCGCTCGCAATGGAACGAAATCACCCGTAAAGCTGGTTCTTAAGCAGACATGACAGGCTGCTATGTGCGATGAACGGATAATGAATTTTTCGGCAGCGCTCTAAAATTGAATGGTTCGAATTACCGATAAACTTAAATTTCAAGTGCCGCAAGGATTGTGGCTTCCATTTTCTCCGGGGTGGTGAACGGCGCAAAACGCTTGAGCGGTTTACCGTCGCGTCCGATCAGGAATTTAGTGAAGTTCCACTTGATCCGCCCACCCAGCACGCCGGGCAATTCGTTTTTCAGATAACGAAACAGCGGGTGCGCTGCACTTCCGTTGACCTCAACTTTCTGGAACATCGGAAAGCTCACACCGTAATTAATGTGACAGGTTTGCGCGATGTCTTCGGCGCCGCCGGGCTCCTGTTTACCAAACTGGTTGCAGGGGAAACCAAGCACCACCAAACCCCGGGCGGCGTATTTCTGGTAGAGCGATTCAAGGCCTCCGTATTGTGGCGTGAAGCCACAAAGGCTGGCGGTATTAACGACCAGAACCACCTTACCTGCGTAGTCGGCCATAGAGATAAGCTGGCCGCCCAGACTGGTGGCTGTAAGTTGATGAAAGGGAGTCATAGCGGAATCCTCAAAGCAGAACCAGTTTGACGTCGGCATTGCCACGTAGCTCGTTATTGCCGGGGCCTGGAGAGTAGATCCTGTTCCTGATTGTGTGGCAGGTCTGGATCGTGTGCGATACATCTTTGCAAAGTCGAACGGAAAGAACAACAAACAGGCGACCGTTGACCTGTGCTCCGGGATAAAAAAGTATTTTTTATCGAATAGATTCAGAAGGTGTGGCGTTTACCCATCATTAACACACTGATGGAGTCATAATTTATGACTGGAACAACGCAACCGTTAACACGACAGCGCTACGATAGCTTTACCCTGGTACTGCATTGGGTCACCGCAGCCTGTGTCATTTTCCTGTTTGCAAGCGCACATATCTGGGAGCAACTGGAGCGGGGGACGCCGCTGAGAAAAGGGTTGCAGGCTGTTCATATTTCTTGCGGAATTCTACTGGCACTGGTGATGGTAATCCGGCCGCTATGGCGGCTATACAGCCAGCACTCTCCCCATTTATCGATGCCGCCGGTTGAAGGTGCAAGGCTTGCTAAACTGCTCGCACATGGCATGCACGGCGCGCTTTATCTCCTCCTTTTCGCACAAATCGTGCTTGGGTTTCTTTTCCGCTGGTCGCAGCAGGAACCCTTCTCGTTCTTTGGTCTTTTCGACCTGTCTGGCTGGGTGCAGATTACACCAACGCTACGGCATACCCTCGCTCAGTGGCACGGCAATGTGGCCTGGGCACTGGTTTCGCTGGCATTTGTGCATGCTCTGGCGGCGCTTTTCCATCACTACCTGTTACGGGACAGCGTACTGAGTCGTATGCTGCCTGGCCGTGCTTTTCGTTAACCCGGAGTTCACCATGAATCTATTTTCGTTTTCACATTCCGCAATTATTCAACGTCTGCTGCCCGTGGTGTTTGTTCTGCTAACCACGCCGGTTTTTGCCGCAGGTGACGATAATACCAACAGCAAAACGCCGGATTGTCCCACCGGGCAGGTGTATGACAGCACGACAAAACAATGCGTACCCGAGAAAACAAGCCAGCTCAGCGATGAAGATAAAACGCGTTATGCTTATCATCTGGCAAAAAAAGGGGAGTATCAGGCGGCCCTGGATCTGCTCAACACGCTGAAAAATGGCGATACTGCGGAAGCCTGGAATTACCGCGGCTATGCCACACGTAAGCTGGGTCGTACTGATGAAGGTATCGGATATTATCAGCGTTCAATAGCACTCGATCCGACCTATGCCAAAGTACGTGAATACCTTGGTGAAGCATGGCTGGTGAAAGGGCGTCCTGACCTGGCAAAAGCGCAACTGGAAACCATCGCCACACTTTGCGGCCAGAGTTGCGAAGAGTACAGGGATCTGCAGGCTGCTATCGACGGCCATCCTGAATCCTGAGAATGGTATGAGGATAAAAAAATCACTACCAGTGACGTCCGTCAGCATCTTGCTGAACATCTGACACGCCTGTGGCGCTATGGGCTGGTTCTGTCGCGTAACCGCGAGGTTGCCGAAGAACTGGTGCAGTCTACCTGTGTCCGAGCGCTTGAAAAAAGCGCGCAGTTCACCCCCGGCACACGCATTGATAGTTGGTTATTCACTATTCTGCATTCCATCTGGATTTCAGAGGTGCGTTCCCGCCGGGTGCGGTTGGGGCAGGGGTTCGTTGAAAGCGATGAATTACTGGCGCCGGATACGTATGAACAGGATGAGGCGCGCCTGCACTATGCGAAAATTATGCAGTACGTGAGCGCTCTGCCGGAAGCACAACGCAATGCGGTATTTTTAGTCTATGTTGAAGGTTTTACCTATCAGGAGGCGGCAGATACATTGTCTGTCCCGATTGGCACGATCATGAGCCGGCTGGCTACGGCGAGGGCGAAAATCGCCCAGGTGATTCACACGCCGCACCCTGTACAGGAGAAGCGATATTGAACTCAATGAGATTTACAGCACCGTACAGCGATGAAGCGATAGTCGCCTGGCTGGATGGCGAAATGCAGGCAAGTGATGCAGAGCGCTTTGAGGCTGCGCTCGGTCAGGATAAACAACTGGCGGAACGAACAGAAGTGTTAAGGCTCAACCAGACTGATATTGCCCGCGCCTTCGCGCCCCTGCTGAAAGAGGCGCCGCAGTCTCGCCTGGAGGCACAACTGGCCAACATACTCGCCCAACCATCGGCAACCACTTCCGGTGCAAAGGGAGTTAGCCGACGCGCGTTGATCGCGGCCTCGCTCAGTTTTCTGGTTATCGGTTCAGGGCTGGGCTATTTCGCGCGGCCTGCCACAAAGGCTCAGGGTGAGAGCGAAAAAATTCGTGACCTTGAGGCACAGTATATGTCTTTGTACAGTGCAGAAACGTTGCTTGATACAGACAGTTCCCCGTCAGCATTGCAACGTGGACTGGCGCGTACTGCACAAGACATAGGTTTGCAGGCGAATGAGCAGCAACTTGTGCTGCATGGGGCAGAGCTGAAAATGGTGCGTATGCTGCGCTATGACAGCACCTCGATTGCGCAAATCGCCTGGATGCATGCGGATTATGGCCCGATGGCGCTGTGTATTTCACCAGACCGCCAGCCAGCCAGCACAGAACTGAATCAAGAACAGCGCCATACGATGAATCTCATCTGGTGGCATTCCAGAGGCTACCAGTTTGTGTTGATTGGCCGTAACCCTGCTTCCCAACTGAAACAAAACGCACTGACGCTACAGGCTGCGCTTTCATAGCAAAAGGGATGCGCCGGTATGCTGGCCGGAGATGTTTATACGGCCTGATGCAGCCGGGCCTGAATCTCAATATTGATTGTCACGTTGTCATCTACAAGCGCAGCGAAACTGTCCATATTGAATGCTGAGCGTGAAATCGTCGTTGAGGCATGCAGATAAATGCTCTCAGCACTGGTGAGCCCGGTGTTTTTCCCCATCAGTAAGGCATCCAGAATGACCGGGCGCGAGACGTTCTTAACCGCAAGTGTGCCAAAAATCCGAAAATGGCCCTGTCCCAATGCCACCACGCGGCTACTGATAAAAGTGATATTCGGATAGCGTCCAGCGTCAAAAAAAAGCGTCCCTTTCATCTGCCAGGTTAACAGTCTGTTAGACGCCTTCAACGTCGCCACCGGAATGGATACATTGATAGTGTCGCCCTCGTCGTTTCCGGCATTGAGTGCAATATCACCCGTTACATCTCCCAGTCTGGCCTCAGAAGTATCGCCAAATGCATGCCAGGAGAGGGTAATCGTTGTTTTCTGCGTGTTGATACTGTAGTTAGCAGGGCTGGCATATAACGAAAAGGGATTGATTAAAAATCCGAGAGCGATTACAGGCACGATACGCGTCATGTTGATAATCCTTGATGTGTTTAGCGTGTAAACGTGCCAGCCGTGTTTTTTATTCGATTCAAGGTTCACCTCCATTGTGCAAATACACTTAAAGCGATTTGCTCCCACGTTGATTAACACCAGCGGAAGTTACAACCTCTGCCCTGGCACCAAGCTGACCGCCTGAAAAGTATCCCCGGCAGGGGAGATTTTCCGTTTTCCAGGTGGGCCTCATATACCCCTTCCATGGTAAATGTACACATATCGATGTGTATCCATCGCTGCCCCGTTATGGTGCGAAAGTTTGCACCATGCACAATATCCTGGCGGTTACCTGCGGATTAATGAGTATTTGTGTGCAATGTGCCCACTTCATTGTGTGGCCTCTGCCCAGATATTTTTGGCATATCTCTTGCTCTTTTGTGCATAGCCATTCAGATAGCCACTCAGAGGTTCAACTATGTCAAACAGCAATGATTTTCCGCTCGTCGAAGCGCCTGCATCAGGGCGCAAGGGTATATTTTCGATTTCCATGGTTCTGTTCAGCTTTACTTTCTTTACCGGCACGATGTTCGCGGGCGGTAAGCTCGGCGTCTCTTTTTCCATCGTTAACCTGTTGTGGATTGCCGTTATCGGTAACTTTTTGCTGGCCCTCTATGCCGCGTCGCTCGGCTGGATTGCTGCGCGCAGCGGGCTGAATACCGTGCTGATGGGGCGTTTTTGCTTCGGTGAAATAGGCAGTAAGCTCGCCGATTTTATTCTCGGTTTCGCTGAACTGGGATGGTACGCCTGGGGGACGGCGACCGTCGCCATTTCGCTGGTCAAAATCCTCGCCATACCTGAAGCCATGACCATTCCGCTGATGATCCTGTTCGGTATTCTGTTCTGCGTGACCGCGCTGGTCGGCTACAAGGGGCTGGATGCGCTGTCGCGCGTGTCGGTGCCGCTGATGTTCATTCTGCTGGTTATTTCTATGTATATTGCTGCCCATCACGCTGGCGGCTGGCAGGCGATGACCAAAATTGAGCCGGGCGGAAGCGAAACCATGGCCTGGTCGGCGGCTATCACCATGGTGTTCGGCACTTTCGCCAGCGGGGCGACCCAGGCGACAAACTGGACGCGTCTGGCCAACTCCAGCCGCACCGCCATCGTCGCCAGCATGGGCAGCTTCCTTGTCGGTAACGGGCTGATGATTGTTGCCGGAGCCTGGTGCGCTATTGTCTACCAGCAGGCTGATATCGTGGAAGTGCTGATTTTGCAGGGGCTGTCCGTCGCTGCGGTAGTGATGCTGTGCCTCAATCTGCTGACGATTCAGGGGCCGACGATTTATAACGTCTCGGCTGCCGCCTGCCATCTGCTGCGCAGTGAGCACCGTCGCACCCTGACTATTGTCGCCGCTGGCGTTGGCATTCTGCTGGCCATTGGCGGTATGTATGAAATGCTGATCCCTTTCCTGGTCTTACTGGGCAGCATCATTCCGCCCATCGGCGGCGTTATCCTCGCCGACTACTGGTTTTATCGCGGCGGCCGCTATCCGCTGTTGCAAACTGCCCGTTTGCCGCGCTTTAACTGGTCGGGGCTTTGCGCCTACGCCGTGGGAGCCGTGGTGGCTTATCTGTCGCCATGGATCGCGCCACTGGTGGGCATTACCGTTTCTGCGCTGGTCTACATCGCCCTGACTCGCCTGAGTAAACGTCAGCCTGCCGCTGATTCGGTTGCGGAGCAGTAACCATGAGCCTGACGGTCAGAGAAATCCTCGCCCTTGAGGAACTCTCCGCTATGCGCCTGCGCGCGGGCAAGCAGGGACTGCAACTGGCGGTTCGCTGGTACTACGTCGCAGAAAATGAAAATATCGCCGAATGGATCATGGGCGGGGAACTGGTGTTTATCACCGGGATCAACCATCCCCGCGATGAAGACAACCTGATCCAGTTGCTGATGGAAGGCAAGCAGCGCGGGATCGCCGGAATGGTGATCCTGACCGGAGGCGACTATATCCAGTCAATCCCGCTGCGTTTGATAACCCTCGCCGATGAGTTGGGTATTCCACTGATCGAACAGCCCTATCTGCTGAAGATGGTGATTGTTACCGAACGCATTGGCACCGCACTGGTGCGCAGTGAAAACGCTCTGCAGTCGCAGCGCGATATTCTGATGCAGCTGTTAACCGGGGATTATCCCGATCTGCAAATCCTGCAGCAACGCGCGATCCATCAGCGACTGGATTTTACCCGCCCGCTGCGGGTCGCGGCATTACGCCTTGAGGGAATACAGAACCTGTTTCGTCAGTTTCCACCCGAGCAGGCGGAAGCATGGTTACAGCAGGCTCGCCGTAGCGTACGCCAGCGATTGCAGCAGCAACTCAATCAGCAGGGCAACCCCTTTCCGCTGGTAGAACGCAGCAATATGTTTATTTTCCTGCTTCCGGATGAGGAAGGTGAGTTTTATCAGCAGAAAAAGTGGTTACAGCAGTGGCTGCTCGCGCTGGCGGATAGCGACGATGGGTTGTCGCTACTGTGCGGCCTTTCCGCAAGAGTGCAGCAATTACAGGATTATCAGCGCGCGCTGTCGCAGGCGCGTCAGGCGCTGGACCTCAGCGATAATCTGCGTCCGGCCCAGCGCATTAGCGACTATCAACAACTGGGCTTTATCAAACTACTCTCTGCCATCGGCGACCCTGCGCTGCTGAGCGATTTTATGCATGACACCCTCGGCTGTCTGATAGAACGCGATCGCAAAAGCCCATGGCTGTTAATGGAGACGCTGGAAACGCTGCTCCAGGAGAACGGTAACGTGGTCAGGGCCGCCGAACGGCTTGGCATTCACCGCAACACATTACATCAACGTATTCAACGAATTGAAAAGCTGACCAGCTATCCGATCAGCCATCCGCAATTCCATCTCAACGCCTCGGTCGCTTTAACGATCTGGCGTATGTCGCAAAATCATTTACGGGAACATCCATGAAAATTATCAACGCGCGCCTGCGCCATAAAGAAGCGCTCTATACCCTTGAATTACAGGACGGTGTGATTAAAAGCATCACTGTGCAGACCTCAGCGCAGGTAGCTGAGGCCTGCGATATCGACGCGCAACAAAAACTGGTTATCCCGCCGTTTGTCGAGCCACATATTCATCTCGATGCCACCCTGACGGCGGGCGAGCCGGAGTGGAATATGAGCGGTACTCTGTTTGAGGGGATCTCCCGCTGGAGCCAGCGAAAAGAGAGCGTAACGGTTGAAGATACGCGTCAACGCGCGCTGAAAACCATCGGTATGCTGCGTGATAACGGCGTGCAGCACGTGCGCACCCATATTGATGTTACCGATCCCTCCCTGACGGCGCTTGAAGCCATGCTGATGGTGAAAAAAGAGGCGGCCCATCTTATCGACCTGCAAATCGTTGCCTTCCCACAGGAGGGCATCGAATCCTTCCCCGGCGGGCGAGATCTGATGACTCGTGCCATTGAGATGGGGGCCGACGTGGTGGGCGGCATTCCGCACTACGAAAACACCCGTGACAAGGGCGTCAGCTCACTTGTTTTTCTCATGGATCTGGCCCAGCGCCACGGCTGCCTGGTCGATGTGCACTGCGATGAAATCGACGATCCGCAGTCGCGCTTCCTGGAGGTGCTGGCGGAAGAAGCCCGGGTACGTGGAATGGGCGCGCAGGTTACCGCCAGCCATACCTGTGCCATGGGATCTTACGATAACGCTTACTGTTCGAAGTTGTTCCGGCTGCTAAAAGTGTCGGGCATTAACTTTATCTCCTGTCCGACCGAGAGTATTCATTTACAGGGGCGCTTCGACACCTGGCCGAAACGTCGCGGCGTGACGCGGGTGGCTGAACTGGACCGCGCCGGGATCAATGTCTGTTTTGCTCAGGATTCCATCCAGGACCCGTGGTATCCGCTGGGCAACGGCAATATTATGCGCATCCTCGACGCCGGCCTGCATATCTGCCATATGCTGGGGTATAAAGATTTGCAGCGCTGCCTCGATCTTATTACCGATAACAGCGCCCGGGCGCTGTGCCTGGGTGATAATTACGGCATTGTCGAAGGACGCCCGGCTAACCTGCTGATCCTTGACGCGGAAAATGACTATGATGCGGTCTGTCGCCAGGCCAAAGTGCTGACGTCAATTCGCCACGGTGAAATAATCATGCAGCGCCAGCCGGAACAGATTGGCTATCCAGCCTGACACGTTAAGCCCGGCCAGTTAACCTGCCGGGCTTAAAACGCGCACCTTATCCGGCCCCGATCCGCTGGCTTTCATTATTGTGGACAACTGGATAAGGTGCGCTTTCAGCGGCTTAAACGTCGGGTAGGGTTGACCTGCTCTCAATAGATGAATGTTGCGTGTGTAGTTCAACCGAGGGAGGTAGCGGCAATTGTAGGGGGCTCACTTTTCCTTGAACAGGGCATTTATTGATTCACGTTGAAACTGGTAGATATCGGCTGATGCCGCATAGCTAAAGTTGAAGGTAATATAAGGATGCTTATTGCATTCGGCAGACGTCAGGAGAGGGATATATGCGTCCCCTGCAGGAATCGTAAACTTATCATAATTGGCTGTTTTAAAAAGTTTTATTTTAATTTTATTCGAATTCTATACACCATTCTATACAAAGGCATCCTGTTTCAGGACGCCACTTCGGTTGGTTAAAAAAATACCGGGTAAAAACAGATGGGTTTTTATTTACTTAACTTTACATACCGTTTTTTCATTAACAATGGTTGACACTGGTCACCACTCATTACTATTCATTAGTATTCATTCACCTTCGATAGTATTATTTCGTTTCTCTTCGCACCTCTGTATTGTCCTTTCCCACTCTCCCATAGCCTTTACCAAATTTTTATTCTGTGTAAATATAAAGTCATCCAACCGAGACTGAAGAAGTCAAAACGTAATAAACATATTAATTAAGGAAATGGCTATGAGTCTATTACCTCAGTTAAATACATCTGAAGGAAATCTACGATTATTGAGGATTTCCGAGGTTATGAATTTAACCGGGTTACCAAAGTCTACAATCTATTTGAAAATAAAAAACAAGCAATTCCCATCGCAACTACAGATAGGATTGCGTTCTGTAGCTTGGCTGGAAAATGAAATACAAGATTGGATAATTAACAGTATTCAAAGCAGAAAAGATTAACGATACAAAAACCAACCCTAAAATTTAATTATTAAAAAGGTATTAATATGCATAACCTTCAATTAGAGGGTGCGGCTTCACTCGCCCTGCAATTTACTAAAAGTAATTATCTTGCAAAAATTCAAAACTATAAGGTCATTCCATTTAATGATTCGAATAGTGACGCGGCGTGTATTGCCCGTATTATTGAAATTTTTACGCTAAATAAATTACGCGCAGAAGGTGAAAACCTGTTTGCGTTAACCGGCCTGGCCATTCCTGATACCGGCGCTGAAGCGGATGAAATCAATATGTTGCTAAAACGCTGCATACAACTGTGCCGCCATGAGGAAGAGGAGCTTGGCTACAGAGAACGTGCCGCCGATAAGGCCAGAGCGGCAACAAAGCAGATCTATACCGTCCGCACTGTTTCCGAGATGAAAAACCGGGGTTCACAACCTGTAAGCCGTGCTGATGCTGAATATCTTTATCAGGCCGCGCAAAGCCGGGTTGAAGAACAGAGAAAGCGTGTAAGCCATTTCCGGTCTTTACCTGGCTTACTTGTTGAAGAAGCAAAGCGTATTGGAAAGGGCGTGGATAAACCGTTGTTGCATTCATTTCCGGCTTCCTTGCGCGTTCCGGCAGAAATTACTTCTTCTAATCAGAATCCGGCAATTGCCAGTGCATCCCGGTTTATTATGGAAGCCCTTGATGAGCTGGTAAACGCTGTGCGTGAAATCATTAAACACTGCACTCCGCCATCTGACCGATACATTTTAAATAATGGTGGCCTGCTGCGGGTGGCTGCGTATAAAGAGTATTACAGGGTGGATAATACTCTGTTACGGGCGATGGTTACCGCTGAGAATTATGCAGATTACTTTCTGCAATGCCATAAACTGACCGGGCAAAAAGAAAAGCTTTTTTCCTTCTAATTACTTCAGGGTGTATTTATGTTTGCTTTTAAAAATAAAAAGCCGGATGCGGCACGTCTCTATCACGAGAAATTAACAGGTGATTCCAGAACTGATTTTAATGAAGGGCGTCGTTTCTCTCTTGGTGGTAATAAAGAAAATATTCTCCGTGCATCTATTCTGGAATCAGGCTGGATGATGGAGCAGATCACTCTGCGTGATGTTAATGCTCTCTCCGGTAATGCCATCAATGTCGGTGCCAGTGAACTGCATACTGGCCGGGTTATGAATGGGCGCTTTCATAAAAAGGTGTCAGTGAATGGAACAGAATTCTGGCTTTCAGAAACGGATACCTGCGCCACTATAGGCTATGGCGAAATGTCGGATATCTGTAATCTTGGCCATGCCGGGGATTTTGATGAGGTGATGGATACCTTTTTCAGCCAGGCTTATTCACTGGATATGCTGCGAATTGGTTTTAATGGCTCATCCATTTCCGAAACGACCGATCCGGAAGTCAATAAGAAAGGTGAAGACGTCAATATTGGCTGGCATGCACTCGCAAAAGATTATCAGAAAGGAAAGCAGATTATTTCTGAACCACTGACTCTGGGCGAAACGGGTAAGTGGAAAAATATAGATTTACTGGCTAACTATCTCATTACCCGTGTTATTGCGGAGCCGTTCCGGGAAGATCCCCGACTGGTGGTAATGGTCGGGGCTGAGCTGGCCGCACAACAACGCCTGCGCCTGTTTAATGCCGCTGACCGCCCGGCAGATATCAGTGCCGCTCAGATGGCCACCAGTTCTGTTGCAGGGCGCTTTGCTTTCATTCCGCCCTTTATGCCCGGTAAACGTCTCGCTGTAACCACGCTGAGTAATCTGCATATCTATACGCAGGCGAATACACGTTATTTCCGCGCCGAATTTGACGATGATAATTGCGAATATGTGCATTCCTATCTGCGTAATGAAGGCTACGCGCTGGGCAATCCGGAACTCTATGCCGCTGTTGATGAGAGCGCTGTTTCTCTCGTTGAGTAATGTTCCTGCAAATAAAAAGCCCGCTGATTATTTAGCGGGCTTTGTGAACATATTCAGGTGGAAAAATGAAACTTACAGAGTGGCAAACCCTGTAAGCACATTCAGAATGCCAGGATTTTCAGAAATGAACAATACAATAAATTCGGTTATAAATTTCTTGCGTAGCCTTAATCCTGCGGGCTATAGTTCCGCCGTTGCCGCAAAATCGGCAACCGGGCGTGGAAACCCGTGTAATCTGAAGGCGACACCAGACGCGCCATGCGTCTTTTTTTGTGTCTTTGTCTTTGCACACCTGTTACATGCGCAGCGGTTTCTATACCGTTGTAGCTATCGCGTAATGGTGGCTCAGGCGGGGCTGACTTCGGTCAGGCCGGTATCCTTCAGAGCCGGTATTTCCACCCCCGTCTGGGCTACCACCAGTGAGCGTGGAAACTCCGGTGGTGGCGTTAACCGCTATCTGAAGGAGATTGCCACTATGGCTACAGTCCCCGCGTCGCTGCACCCCGAATATACCTTTCTGTTTCTTGCCGTGCGTCGCATCGATGGTAAAGCCCTGCCTGCGCCGGTTCGTATTACTGCACATAACGAACGTGATGCCCGTCTGCAACTGATTACCGAGTTTGTTCTCTGCTTTGCTGGCCGTATTCCCTCCAGGATTTCCGGGGAGGGCCGGGTATGAAAACAGTTTCCCCGATGCAGTCTGGCTGCACTCTTTCCGAAATCGGCGAAAATCGCCTCTTACGCGTTGCTCTTGCCAGCGAGTTTCTTGCTGAAGTGCTGTCAGTATGTAGTGCTTCCAGCCTGAAAACAGTCTCTTCTGACGGGGCTGCGGCTGTTTTTGCCTGTCTTGCTGATCAGCTTGAAGGCGTTGTTCTGGAAACCAGCACCATGAAGGGGAACCACAATGATCAGTAACGAATCCCTTGTTTCCCCTGCCTTTCGTACCGCATTGCTGCGCCGTTATATCGCTGAGGCTTTCATTTCCCTGATGCGGCGCGTCAATGGCGAAGCCGCTTATATCGAAGAGGGTGAGCGCGTGGCGCTGACGCCTGACAAAGTGGCCATGAACATTCTTTATCACCTTGAAATGCCGTGGATGGATGAGTTTGGTATCGATGAGGGAAGCCGTCTTGCCGCAGAAGTACTGGAAAAAATGCTCGCGCCGGGTTTTATGGGCGAAACGCTCCGGCTGTCTGTTGAAGGCGTTACGGAGATGCGTGAGATTTACCGGGACATTATTTTTGGTGCGCCTGACGGGGAATTGCCTCCGGGTTATGAGTTTATGCCGTGCGGTGATCGGGAGGGGAGCCAGTGAAACAAATGTCTGTGACATCAGTAGCGACTGCCGCGCGTGGTCGCTGGCCTCATATTCTTTCGGCGCTGGGTATTGACGTACCGGCAGACCGCAGCCACGGCGCGTGCCCGAAATGTGGCGGTAAGGATCGTTTTCGGCTGGATGATAAAGAAGGGCGCGGGACATGGTTCTGTAATCAGTGTGGTAATGGCGATGGTCTGGATCTTGTTCGTCTGGTGACCGGCAAAGGGGTGAAAGAGGCGTCGGGTATGGTCGCCGGAACATTATCTCTGGCAGAAGTGAGCCAGCAACCCGTTAAGCCAGCCAGGAATGAAGCTGCACGGCAGACAAATGGCCGGGCGCGTTTTCATCAGCTGATGAATAAAAGCAGGCAGGGGGAAAGCCGCTACCTGAGCGATCGCGGCCTTTATGGCCACGCCTTTGGCCTGCTTGAACAGTCCACGGCTGTTGCGGGGACGGTTTTTTCTGCCGGTTCACTGCTGCTGCCACTGACTGACAGCGACGGCATCATCACCGGTGGTCAGCTTATCAGCCTCGAAGGGGATAAAAATCTGTTACCGGGCAGCCAGCTGAGCGGCAGTTTTATCGCGCTGGCTGACATACCCGCGACGCCCCCTGAGCAGGTCATTATCACTGAGGGTTTCGCCACCGCGATCACGGTTTCCCTGATTGCTTCCGGCTGGGTTATTGCCGCCGTGGCGGCGACGAATCTCCTTAAAACCGCTGAAAAAATACGGCAGAAATGGCCGGATACCCGCATTGTGCTGGCCGCTGATAACGATCTGCTGGACGGGAAGGAAAACACCGGGCGTCTGTGGGCAGAGAAGGCGGCAAAAGCGGTTAACGGCTGGGTGACCCTGCCGCCGACCCGCCATAAGGCTGACTGGGATGATTTCCGTCAGGAAAATGGTCTGGAACGCGCCCGCGAGGCGTTCCGGGACGAAATGACCCTGCATGGCCGGGGGCAGACGCGGCTGCCGGAGGGGTTCCGCCTTACAAAAGAATACCTGTGGTATGACAAGCTGGTGAATAAGTCGGACGGGGACACGGAAATCCGCAACATCAAGATTTCCAGCCCTATCCGTGTCACGGCCATTACCAGCGACGCCGATGGCAGCAATTACGGGCGACTGCTGGAGTGGGAGGACACCAATGGCAATCCCCGGAAGTGGGCGATGCCGATGGAAATGCTGGGCGGCAGCGGGGAAGAGCTGCGCCGCGTCCTGCTGGTTAACGGGCTTTCCTATATCAATGTTAACGGTGCGGCAAGAGCGCACCTGATGGAATACATCTCGCTGTGTAAGCCGGAAAACAAAGTCACCTGTGTGAACAGAACCGGCTGGCATGGCGGTGTGTACGTCTTACAGGATGAGGTGATTGGCCGCGATGCGCGGTCGGTCATTCTTCAGACCTCCAGCGTTCAGGGGCGTGATTTCCGGGTGAATGGCACATCGGAAGAATGGCGGGAGCATATCGGGCGCTACTGCGCCGGGAACGCCAGACTGGCTTTCAGCTCAGCCTGGCTTTTGCCGCACCACTGCTGCAACTGGTCGTCATGAGCGGCGGAGGTTATCACCTGAAAGGGGAATCGACGGACGGCAAAACCACCACCATGAAAGTGGCGGCGTCCGTCTGCGGCGGAACGGATTTCTGGCATACGTGGCGTGCAACGGGTAACGCGCTGGAGGGAACGGCAAGCCGCCGCAATGACGCCACGCTGATGCTGGATGAAATCCGCGAGGTGGACGGACGTGAGGCGGGGAATATTGCTTACATGCTGGCCAACGGCCAGGGCAAGGCCAGAGCCAGAACAGACGGTTCCGTGCGGGAAACGAATCGCTGGAACCTGCTGTTTCTCTCCACTGGCGAATTATCCCTGGTGGAGCATGCGGCAAACGCAGGGGAACGCACTTATGCCGGTGTTGAAGTGAGGATGATCCAGATCCCCAGTGATTCCGGCAAATACGGAGTGTTTGAAGAACTGCATGGTTTCAGCGGCGGCAAGGCGCTGTCTGAACATCTGGAACAGGGTGTAGCGCAGTTCCACGGTGCGCCGTTCCGTGACTGGCTGCGTCACATCACGGCTTCGCTGCCGGAGGTGACCAGCCAGGCTAAGGCGATGCTGAAAGAGTTCACGCGCAGGCTGACGCCGCAGGATGCGGGGAATCAGGTCGGGCGGGCAGTGACCCGCTTTGCTCTGGTGGCGATGGCCGGGGAGCTGGCCACCCGCGCCGGTATTACCGGCTGGGCAGAAGGTGAGGCTTACGCAGCGGCAGAGCGTTGTCTGGCGTCGTGGATGGTGGATCGTGGCCATTCTGCCAATCAGGAAGATCGCGCCGCGCTGGAACAGGTGCGCGACTTTATCACGCGTAACCAGTACAGCCGTTTTGCTGACTGGCACGACGACAGGAACCGCCCGGTGGCCATGATGGGCTTTCGCAAAGTGGATACGGGCAGTCAGACCACGGAAACGGTCACGACATTTTATGTCCTGCCGTCAGGCTGGAAGGAAATCTGTAAGGGCTTCAATGCCAGTAAGGTGGCAAAACTCTGCGTCAGTGCGGGCTGGCTGGAGCCGGGCAGGGATGGCCGAACCCAGACAAGCCTTCGCCTGCCAGAAATGGGCCTCAAACGGGTGTACCAGTTTAATACAAATGTGCTGGGCGACCCGGAAGAATAGCTTCGCACGAGTCTTATTTTTATGAGGTAACACAGGCAACAGAGGTAACAGCCAGACGCCGCAAGGGCTGTGGGTGTTACCAGTTAAAAAACAGGAGTGGTAACAGTGGTAACAAAAACCGGGTGTTACCACACGTTACCTCAAGGAAAAATGCAGAGGTAACGGTATTTATCTTTATAAATCAACGTTGTTACCAGTGTTACCGCTGTTACATGCTCTCAGGTAAACAGACTTGTCCTGTCAGCCCTTTTTCTGGCAGGCAATTAATTAAGGAAACTGCATGCGCATAATGAAAATGACCTGTCCCGAATGTCTTGCCGACGCCACGATCCGCAAGACCAACCGTAAACATCCGCAGCTGGCGGACGTTTACTGTAGCTGTACCAACGTTGAATGCGGCCACACCTTTGTGATGAGCGTGTCCTTTTCGCACACCATCAGCCCCAGCGCTCTAAAGGGGCAGGGAAGGGTAAAAGAACTGATTGATGCCCTGCCGGAACAGGATCGCGAAAAAGCGCTGGAACTTCTGCTTCAGGCAAAAACACGGGCTTAACGGCGGCAGACCGGGAGGCGAAACGCATGCCCGGCACTGCTTATTTGTGATGCAACTTTTTCAGTGTACTCCTTTAATAACTAACTGAATTTAATCATATTATTATTTTCGTATTCGGCGTTATCTCTTGCCGGACAGTGACGTAAAATTAAAAATCCCTTCTGAAACAATCACCTGAAAAAATTAGCGCCAGTCCTGAAAATGCAGAAACTGAAAAAAACTGAAATCCGTTTCAATTTTTTCAGTCCGGTTTTCATGTCAGAGAGCCAGTACTGGCACGGGCTGGCTTACCAGTTTGTAGAAAAACAAAACTGAAAAAATTTACTGCCATGAAAGTGGCAGGCGGGTGCGGTGTAGTGCCGTTTTTGTCTATAATAGTTTTATTTTTTAAGGCTTTTACACTCCTTGCTGTCGTATAGCTTCGATAGATTTCAACTTTCCAAGGCTATGATTTGAGTATTGTGAAGCAGCAGAATGCCTCCTGCTTCTTCTGGCGACTAGATAAAAAGTGTCTTTAACCCCGTCATTGATGTTTGCATTTCCCATGCGTGATTTATTAGGTTTAGTGATATTTTTGCCATGAATCAAATTATCTGACATATCCACTAAGAAAGTGTTGACAATGCCTTAATAACACGATTAATTTATTTTGGTGTATATGTTAAAAATATCGAGTTAATTCTTTATACTTATTTATCAGGAGTTGAATAATGAGTTTAAGACTATTGCAGCAAGCAATACAGCAAAGGAAACCAATTTCTTTTGAATATATTAAAGAAGGCAAGGTTAGAGGGGAAAGGATAGGAAATACTCATGCGATATTCATCATGAGAAGAAAAGATGGCACAGAGTCGACAAAAGTACATATTGTTCAAACTGCTGGTGTTACAGATTCCGCTCCTAACTTCCCTGAATTCAAAACGTTCGACCTTACTGAGTTGAATAATGTCATGATTTTAGATGGTGCACCTCAATTTGAAATTGATGCTGCTTATAATCCTTCTTGGTCTGGATATTCGAATGTGATTTCCAAGGTGTGAAATATGAGCATTGATCATTCTTACTTGATTGGATCTGATGGTGTAAATGACTTGCGATTAAATATCTCAGGCTTGGACAGAGAGTCGCAAGATATATCTAACTTAAAGGTTAATATATTTGCATACTGTTCAACTACTGCTGCACCAAGATTTACATGTCAGCTTGAGATTGATCACTTAAGAAGCTTGTATCAACATCTCTCACAATATAGTGTTATTAGAGAGAGAACCTCCGTAACGGGTAATTTTGTGGAGGTTCACAATAATCAGCAAGAGATTATGCAACTACTGGAGCATGCCGAAAGTACTTCTCTTATCATGGCATTACAGCATGTAATAAATAATCGCCTTACAAATGATGATATAAACACTATTCTTGGGCGAAAAGACGCCCTCTGTGAATATCAGCGGATGTTTGATAGTACTGATGGTCATATTGAGCCAGAATGGCAAAGTTTCTTTGAAAATAATGAGTGGATCTTTGGTTATGGGCTAAGGTATAAATATTTAAGCATTCTTCAACGAGAGGCTCATATATCTCACACAGATCTAAATGGTTCAAATGATGTTATTACTGATTTTTTGATTTCAGACTCTAGATTTACTAAGATTGTTGAATTGAAAACACCTCAAACGAGCCTATTTGTTAATAGGCAAAATAGAGCGGATTCTTGGCGATTGTCCAACGATCTTACTGATGCGGTTAGCCAAATATTAGCTCAGAAAGCAAACTGGGAAATTGAAAGTCAACGAGATAATTATACGGTTGAAGGTGATATAATAAATGAGAAAACATATGATCCTGAATGTATTTTAATCATTGGGACATTGAAAGATATTTCTGGGACGGAAAGAGAGAAAATAATAAAGAGGAAAACTTTTGAACTCTATAGGAGAAACTTAAAAAACATAGATATTATTTGTTATGATGAACTATTAGAGCGAGCAAAATTCATCGTGAGAAGTGCGGAAATTATTGAAGAGGCTATTGGTGAGGCTTTAACCAATAATGGTTCTCTATAAATATATGATATGTCTATTATAAACTATAGTGTATTGGGGGGCTTTTTTGATCAATTAGTTAGGTTTTTATTTCGTTCCTATTATCGAAAGGATGTGGCTGAGGTTCAACTCGTTAAATACGAAGAGGTATTAAGCTTTAAAAAAGAAAAATAAGTTTCTCTGATGATAAAAATCCTTAACCTGAATAAATCTCTTTTCCAGTTTCTTTTTTAAAATAGGAACACATGATGAATCGTCAGCAAATGGAACAGGTGGTTTCAGTAATAGATAATTTTTACTCTTTAGACTTTAAATTATTAGTTGCTGAAAAATATAAAGATAATGGCTCATATGCGGAAATAATGATAGGAGACATTAACTTAGAAGCATATATTGTATTGGTTGGTAAAGTTTATGAACATTTTAAACAAGAGCTTGGGAATGAAAATTTTTTGACGCTTCCATATAATTACAACATATCTGATATTGGGAATGGGAATGTTTTTAATGATCTAAATGCAATAAATAATTCTATTAAAAATGGTGATTTTTCTAGCTCCTTATCATATGTAGTTAAGTTGGCCGTTTATCAGAGGGTTTATGGCTTTTGGGAATATAATCTTCGCAAAGTCTTAAAAGGTACTGAAAAGAAAATACAAAGTGACAATGAAATCTTAGAAGCTAAAAAAACGCTCATAGATGTTAGAATTTCAGAGATTGATTCTTTAATTCAACTCATTGATTCTGAACGTGAAAAACTTGGGGTTTTCAATGATGATAGCATAAATAGAATAAAGTTTCTCGAGTCATCATTGCAAAACATCGTTGCTCAAAACGATAGTGTGAATAATCTTCATAATAATGCTTCGACAACAGTTGAAAAAATTAACTCGCAGTTGGCGCTTGCCGATAGTAAGAGAAATGAGTTAGATAAACTGTATGACAAGGCAAATGGTGAATTGGTTGCTATCAGTGAAGATATCGATGAGTATAAATCGACGTATAGTGCTTGGTTAAAAGCGGTTGAATCTTTAAATAAAGATTTTACAGAGAAGTTACAGTTTGTTGAAGGTAAACATGATTATTTTATTGAGAGAAATAATTATCTTGATGATTTGATTGGGCGCGAGGTCGGGGCCTCGCTCTTTGAGACATTTAAACAGCGTAAGAATGAATTATCACCATCAGTGACTTTTTGGAAGTATGCGGTGCCAGTTCTTGCTCTCGCAACCGTTGTTTGGATATTTCTCTTATTCCATTGGTCATCCAGTCAGCAGATGACTTATCAGTTGTTAATTATTAATTCAATAAAGGCATTGCCTGCAATTGGATTACTATTGTTTGGTATCTCACAATATGGAAAAGAAAGGAATTTTCAAGAGGAATATGCATTCAAATCTGCTGTGGCTTTGACTCTAAACTCGTATGCTGAACAATTAAAAAATGAAGATAATAAAGATGCCTTGATTCTGGCTTCCGTTTCTTCAATTTATAAATCACCTATTTATCATTCAAGAATTAAGATGGAAGATAGTAAAGAGGTGATTGGAACGGTGTCTGATTTATTGGGAAAGATTAAAGATATAAGTCCCTTAAAAAAATGACTTTTCTTTTTTGATAAACGCTGAATACCACTGCATCATTTTTTTTCGCTGTAGTAAATATTGCGCATGATTGTAAGTTCCTCGAATCGAGTTCTTATCAACATGCGCAAGCTGTATTTCAATCCAGGCACTTTCAAAACCATGCTCGTGCAAGATGGTGCTCATAGTATGTCTGAAACCATGCCCGGTTAACCGGCCGTGATACCCAAGCAGTTTGATTACTTTGTTGATGCTGGCTTCACTCATTGGTTTTCTGGCATCGTTGCGACCAGGGAAAACGAGGCTGTAATTGCCTGTGATTACCTGGAGTTTTTTCAGAATGTCGATTGCTTGGGTGGATAACGGAACCAGGTGCGGGCGGCGTTTTTTCATACGCTCTTTTGGGATTTCCCATAATGCCTTGTCGAGATCAAATTCTTTCCATTCTGCCGCACGTAATTCAATGGTACGAACCCCCGTTAGCATCAGCAGCTGCGTGGCGTATTTCGTTACCAGACTCCCCTCATAGCTCTCCAGAGCTTTAACAAAGGCGGGTAGCTCACTTTCTGTCAGGAACGGGAAATGCTGGGTTTTAGGCTTGTTGAGTGCGATAGCCAGATCGGGAGCGAAATTGTATTTTGCCCGGCCGGTTGCCACGGCATAACGAAGCACTTCGCCGCAACGGCGACGAATTTTGCTGGTCTGTTCCAGTGCGCCTCGTTTTTCAATTTTTTGCAGGACTGTTAGCAGTTCTAAAGGTTCGATTTGTTCAATGGGACGTTGGCCGATATAGGGGAAAATATCTTTCTCAAGGCACTTCAGAACCTCTTTCGCATATCCTTGCGACCATGTTGTGGTTTTTGACGAGTGCCATTCTCTGGCGACGGCCTCAAAGCTGTTTTCATGGGCGAATTGCAGCGCGATTTTTTCTGCTTTGCGGGCTTCGCTGGGGTTAATCCCCTTTGCCAGCATAGAACGACATTCCTCGCGCTTTTGCCGTGCTTCAGCGAGCGATACCTCACCATACACACCAAATGAAATCATCTTTGGTTTACCGGCGAAACGGTAACGAAAGCGCCAGCCCTTACTGCCAGTCGTATCTATAAGCAGTGATAACCCCATCCCGTCATTGAGGGTGTAGGTTTTTTCTTTAGGTTTGGCGCGTTTTATTTGGATGTCAGATAGCAGCATGTGTATAGAAAAAAGATCGAACTGGGTTACACACAATCCTATACGCAAGTGTGTATAGATTCCATTAGAAGTTATGGAACTTGTTTAGACGTGGGTTCTTTATACTTTCTTTTATTTTTAGTGAGTTATGGAAGTTATTGGACTATCTGAGGCTTGGTGATGGCGTCCCCTGCAGGAATCGAACCTGCAACTAGCCCTTAGGAGGGGCTCGTTATATCCATTTAACTAAGGGGACGAGGCGGCACGAGTATAGCCTCATTTACACTGTGCGTTAAGCGCATTGCCGCCTGACTGCTCAAAGAGTCACCATTCAGGACTTTTTTTCTGCACCTTCGTCGGCGCTTGCCTGTGCTTCTGCCCGGGCTTTTGCTTCAGCCTTGCGTTTGTTCGACATGTCGTTACGGATTTGGGCATGGCTTAACAGCGCGAAGATAAACGTTCCGCCGCAGATGTTTCCCGCCAGCGTCGGAAGGGCGAACGGCCAGAAAAAATCGCTCCAGTGAAGCGTACCGTTAAAGACCAGATACAGGATTTCAACGGTACCGACCACAATATGCGTGGTGTCAGCCAGCGCAATCAGCCAGGTCATCAATATGATCACCACAATTTTGGCGCTTCCCGCAGAAGGAAACATCCAGACCATTGTGGCGATGATCCAGCCGGAGATGATGGCATTAGAGAACATCTCCACCGGCGTGTTTTTCATCACATCCATGCCGATTTTTACAAAGGCGTCCCGGGTGGGTTCATCAAAGATCGGCATATATTCAAACGCCCAGGCCGCGATGCCCGTGCCGATGATATTACCCAGCAGGACCACGCTCCACAGCCGCATCAATAAACCAAAATTTCCCCAGGCAGGGTTTTGCATCACCGGCAGAACGGCGGTCACCGTGTTTTCGGTAAACAGCTGCTGGCGGGCCATGATGACAATAATAAAGCCGAAGGTATAGCCGAGATTCTCCAGCAGAAAACCGCCGGGTACGCCCTCCAGCTGCACATGAAATATCCCTTTTGCCAGCAGTGATGCGCCCATTGAGAGCCCGGCGGCGATAGCTGACCAGAAGAGGGCCATGGCGTCGCGCTCCATCTCTTTTTCACCATCCTGGCGGATATGCTCGTGGATGGCCATCGCGCGGGAGGGGAGGCGATCTTCATCAATTTCTATTTTCTCGCCGCGCGTTTTCTCCTCGCTTTCAACCTCGATTTCATCGCTGTGTTTATCGATTTTCTCCATACTTACCTCGCTTCTGCTGCTCCCGGGTGATGTTTCTGTTAAGCGTAGCGGCTTTTATCGGGATGCCTGTGGGGATGCTCTTAAATTGGCGGCAATGACAACAAAGGTGATACATCTCTTTCAAAGTCATTATAAAATTGCCAGCGAAACGAATTCCAAAAGCCAGGCTATGCTGAGATCAGAGTCACGGTGGTTACTGCCCGTAATTGTGCTCATAGACATCGGTAAACGTGCTGTTACAATCGCTTGCACGTTTACAGACGGAGCGTCAACGGCTCCGTTACGGATGGCAATCAACGATAGCCATACTGAACAGGGAGATATTTATGAAACTTCGGCTGTCGGCGCTTGCGTTGGCGGCGACGATGCTTGTGGGCTGCGCCAGCTCTGGGGAGCAAACGGGACGCTCCGATCCTCTCGAAGGATTTAACCGCTCCATGTATAACTTCAACTACAACGTGCTGGATCCGTATGTGGTTCGCCCGGTGGCGGTGGCATGGCGCGATTATGTGCCACAACCCGCGCGTAACGGGTTAAGCAACTTCACCAGCAACCTCGAAGAGCCTGCGGAGATGGTGAACTACTTCCTGCAGGGCGATCCCTATCAGGGGATGGTGCACTTTACCCGCTTCTTCCTGAACACCTTGCTGGGGATGGGCGGCTTTATTGACGTCGCAGGCATGGCGAACCGGAAACTGCAGCGTGAAGAGCCGCACCGTTTCGGCAGTACGCTGGGGCATTATGGCGTCGGTTACGGTCCGTACGTGCAGTTGCCGTTCTACGGCAGCTTCACCCTGCGTGATGATGGCGGCGATATGGCGGATACGCTGTATCCGGTGCTGTCGTGGCTGACCTGGCCGCTGTCGGTCGGTAAATGGACGGTGGAAGGGATCGAAACCCGTGCGCAACTGCTCGATTCCGACGGCCTGCTGCGCCAGTCTTCCGATCCTTACATCATGGTGCGTGAAGCGTACTTCCAGAGTCACGACTTTATCGCCAACGGCGGCAAGCTGAAGCCGGAAGAAAATCCGAACGCGAAGGCGATTCAGGACGAACTAAAAGATATCGATTCGGAGTAAATAAAAAAGGTGAGCAAGGCTCACCTTTTTTATTATTGATGCGTTATTAGAAGGCGTAGTTGAAGTTCGCGCCGTACAGCCACGCTTTGCCTTCAGACTGGTAAACTCGTATACGGGCCTTCGTTGAACGTCACTTTCTGACCGTGCATATAAGAAACGCCCGCATCGACGGACGCATCCTTGTTGAACGCATAGGTCGCGCCAGCACTCAGCCAGAAACGGTCCTGATCCGGAATGGAGATCGAACGTTTGTCTGCCGGAACCGGGCTGTCATCAAATGCGATACCGGAGCGGAAGGTCCAGTTTTCATCGTAGTAGTAGGTGGTACCCAACGCGATGCGATAGGCGTCGTGGAAGCCTTCATCCTTATAGAACAGCGTTTGACCATTGTTTCCGGTCGCTTTCAGCTCCTGGAACTGGCTCCAGCTGGTATAGGCCAGGCTATAGTGGATGGCCCATTGTGGCGCAACGCGGTTGTAACCGGACACTTCCCACATTTCTGGCAGATGCAGCGACAGTGAACCATTGGTGGTCGAGCCGCCAGTACCATACGGCAAGCCAAGACCCAGTGCTGTGTTGATCGGATTAAGCGTTGTCGGCAGGCTGCTCTTGTAATCGCCGTCGAAGTCGATTTTCACTTCGGAACGATAGGTCAAGGACCCCAACGGTTGTTTTTATCCAGCTCGTACAGGATACCGGCGTTCCAGCCAAAGCCCCATTCATCGCCTTTCAGATGCGCGATTTGCGTATCACGGCTGATACCGCCCGCCTGCGCGCCAATAGCGGCAGCCTGCTGGGCGCTAAGCTGGCCAGATTGCACCATGCCTGGCAGGCTGGCGCCGATGATCTGCGGCAGATCGCCGGCGTAACGTTCAATTTTGGCATCGGCGTAGACGGCATCAAAACCCAGACCGAAGCTCCAGTTATCGTTCAGGCGATAAGCGCCGCTCAGGTTCAGGTTCAGCGTTTCAAGGTCGGTTTTACCGCCCTATCGACCCGGCGGCGTAGTCGTTATTGAACTCGGTAGCCAGACCAAAGTTAGAGGTTACGGATGCACCCCAGCCAAACTGTTCGTTAATCGGCGCAACGAAGTGCAGGTTCGGGATCCATGCTGTTGGGGCAATGTTGTCCGCTTTAAGGCTCGCACCAGTACCAATCGCGGAACGTGCCGGAGATATTGACATCAGGATCGATATAAACCGCACCGGCAGAGAAGGTCGGACGATCAAACATCATGATCAATGCAGGGTTACGACTCGCGTTACCCGCATCATCCGCAATCGCACCTTCCCCGGAATACGCACGGCCAAGGCCAGAGGAAGAAAATTCGTTTAACTGAAAGCCCGCTGACCAGGCGGAAGTGGAGACAAGTGCCACTGCGACTGCCAGAGCAGTCTTGGTGAAAAGGGTTTTCTGGCTCATGACCATAACCTCATTGAGTTATTTTTATTCAATAATTGTTACGTACCGTAACAGGAGCGCGAAGTGTAGGGTCTGAGGTACAACAGACAAATCAGACCAGTGGCCGAAGTATAGGTCCGACCAGCGGGAATGTTGCAAGTTTGTTTATTAATATTTTCAAACATGTTTCGTGAAACGAGATCTGGTTGGCAAAATTGTGACCAGCGACTCACCCAAAAGGGTGATTTTTGTTTTAGATCATTTTTTAGTGTGATATTGGTCACTTATCCGCTTTCGGAAGATTAACGGCTGGAGAGAGCCCGAGCGGCGGCGTAAAATATCTGCATCGTGTTTATCTGGCGCCCAGGGCTGCTAAATTCAGAGGAAATCAAGCTATGAGTAAATGCAGTGCTGATGAAACCCCGGTTTGCTGCTGTATGGATGTTGGGACCATCATGGACAACACCGATTGCACCGCGTCTTACAGCCGTGTGTTCACCAACCGTGCCGAAGCGGAAGAGACCCTGGCCGCGCTGAGCAAGCGTGCGCGTGATGTTGAATCCGATCCGTGTGAAATCAAGTCGACCTTTACCGAAGTGGAAGGCGGCGTGAAGCTGGACATCGACTTTGTTTTCGCCTGCGAAGCGGAAACCCTGATTTTCCAGCTGGGCCTGCGTTAATCCTTCTTGCCCCCAACCCACAAACGGCGCCTCGCTTTCACGCGCCCAGGCGTTTTGCTAAGCATCTCTGTGCCTTAGCTCGCATTTTTTCTCGCTTCCCCGATTGGCTGAATGTAAAAAATTGGTTAAGACTATTATCAGGTCAGACCACTTTATGTTCGCGAAAATTGTTTACAGGGGAGTGTTATGAGTCAGGCATTACCGCTTGTTACCCGTCAGGGCGATCGCATTGCCATTGTCAGTGGATTACGCACGCCATTTGCCCGTCAGGCAACGGCGTTTCACGGCATTCCGGCGGTCGATCTGGGGAAAATGGTGGTGGGGGAGATGCTGGCGCGCAGCGAAATTCCCCCGGAGGTCATCGAACAGCTGGTGTTTGGCCAGGTCGTGCAGATGCCGGAAGCCCCCAACATCGCGCGGGAAATCGTGCTCGGCACCGGGATGAGCGTGCATACCGATGCCTACAGCGTCAGCCGCGCCTGCGCAACCAGCTTCCAGGCCGTGGCCAACGTCGCCGAAAGTCTGATGGCGGGCACCATTCGCGCCGGGATTGCGGGCGGGGCGGACTCCTCTTCGGTTCTGCCGATTGGGGTCAGTAAAAAGCTGGCGCGTACGCTGGTGGATGCCAACAAAGCCCGCACGGTGGGGCAGAAACTCAAACTCTTCTCGCGTTTGCGCCTGCGCGATCTGATGCCGGTGCCACCTGCCGTAGCGGAATATTCCACCGGGCTGCGCATGGGCGATACCGCCGAGCAGATGGCGAAAACCTACGGCATCACCCGTGAACAGCAGGATGCGCTGGCGCATCGCTCGCACCAGCTTGCGGCAAAGGCCTGGTCGGAAGGCAAACTGCGCGACGAGGTGATGACCGCCTACGCGCCGCCCTATCGCGAACCGCTTGAACAAGATAACAACATTCGCCACAACTCCAGCCTGGCGGATTACGCCAAGCTGCGCCCGGCGTTTGACCGCAAGCACGGCACGGTGACGGCGGCGAACAGTACGCCGCTGACGGACGGGGCTGCCGCCGTGATCCTGATGACCGAATCCCGCGCCAAAGAGCTGGGCATTATCACCGCTGGGCTATTTGCGCAGCTACGCCTTCACCGCCATTGATGTGTGGCAGGACATGCTGCTAGGTCCGGCCTGGGCCACGCCGCTGGCGCTGGATCGCGCCGGGCTGACGCTGGCTGATCTAACGCTGATCGATATGCACGAAGCCTTTGCCGCGCAAACCCTGGCAAACCTGAAGCTGATGGCCAGCGAGCGTTTCGCACGCGATGTGCTGGGCCGCGCCCAGGCCACAGGCGAAGTGGATGAGAGTAAATTCAACGTGCTGGGCGGTTCCATCGCCTACGGTCATCCGTTTGCCGCCACCGGCGCGCGCATGATCACGCAAACGTTACATGAACTGCGTCGCCGGGGCGGCGGGTTTGGCCTGGTAACCGCCTGTGCGGCGGGCGGCCTTGGCGCAGCAATGGTTCTGGAGGCTGAATAATGACAATGATATCCGCATTTACCTTTAATGTGCGTCCCGACAATATCGTGGTCGTTATCACCATTGATGTGCCTGATGAAAAGATGAATACCCTGAAGGCCGAGTTTGCAGGTGAAGTGCGCGCCATGCTGAAGCAGATCCGCGACAACAAAGCGATGCGTGGCCTGGTGTTTATCTCTGCCAAGCCCGACAACTTTATCGCCGGCGCGGATATCAACATGATCGCCCGGGCCCAAACGGCAAAGGAGGCCGAAGAGCTGGCGCGTCAGGGGCAGCAGGTGATGGCGGAGATCCACGCGCTGCCGATCCCGGTGGTCGCCGCGATCCACGGCGCCTGTCTGGGCGGTGGGCTGGAGCTGGCGCTGGCCTGCCATAGCCGGATTTGTACTGACGATGCGAAAACCATTCTGGGCCTGCCGGAAGTGCAGCTGGGCCTGCTGCCCGGCTCCGGCGGAACGCAGCGACTGCCGCGCCTGGTGGGCGTCAGCACGGCGCTGGAGATGATCTTAACCGGTAAACAGCTGCGTGCCCGTCAGGCGCTGAAAGCCGGTCTGGTCGATGACGTCGTGCCGCAGTCCATTTTGCTGGAGGCCGCCGTTGAGCTTGCGCCGAAAGGGCGTCAGGCAAGACGTCCTCTGCCGGTTCGCGAGCGCGTGCTGGCCGGCCCGCTGGGCAGAACGCTCCTGTTCAACATGGTGGGCAAAAAGACCGAACAAAAAACCAAAGGCAATTACCCGGCGGCAAAGCGGATCCTGGACGTGATCGAAACCGGGCTGTCGCAGGGCAGCAGCAGCGGTTATGCCGCGGAAGCGCGCGCCTTTGGCGAACTGGCGATGACGCCGCAGTCACAGGCGCTGCGCAGCCTGTTCTTCGCCAGCACCGACGTGAAAAAAGATCCGGGCAGCGAGGCTGCAGGCTGGCCCGTTGAACACGATCGGTGTGCTGGGCGGCGGATTAATGGGCGGCGGGATCGCTTTCGTCACCGCAAGCAAAGGCAGGATTGCCGGTACGCATCAAAGACATTAATCCGAAAGGGATCAACCACGCGCTGCAGTACAGCTGGGAGGAGCTGGATCAAAAGTGCGGCGCCGCTATCTGAAAGCAAGCGAGCGCGATAAACAGCTGGCGATGATCTCCGGCACCACGGATTACAGCGGCTTTGCGCAGCGCGATCTGGTGATTGAGGCGGTGTTTGAAGATCTGGCGCTGAAGCAGCAGATGGTGGCAGACGTTGAGCAGCATTGTGCCCCGCATACCATTTTTGCCTCCAATACGTCGTCATTACCGATTGGCGATATCGCGGCGAAAGCCGCGCGTCCGGAGCAGGTGATCGGACTGCACTTCTTCAGCCCGGTGGAAAAAATGCCGCTGGTGGAGGTGATCCCACACGCCGGAACCGATCAGCAAACCATCGCCACCACGGTAGTCAAGCTGGCGAAGAAGCAGGGCAAAACGCCGATCGTGGTCGCGGACAAAGCCGGCTTTTACGTCAACCGCATTCTGGCGCCCTATATTAATGAAGCCATGCGGCTGCTGACGGAAGGCGAGCAGATCGAGCACGTCGACGAGGCGCTGGTAAAATTTGGTTTCCCCGTGGGCCCAATCCAACTTTTGGATGAGGTGGGAATAGACACCGGCACTAAAATTATACCTGTGCTGGAAGGCGGCTTATGGCGATCGTTTTAGCCCGCCTGCAAACATTGTTTCTGCAATTTTGAAGGACGATCGCAAAGGCAGAAAAAATGAACGCGGTTTCTATCTTTACGGCGCGAAAGGGCGTAAAAGCAAGAAACAGGTCGACCCTTCGGTTTATGGGCTTATTTCGACCACCGGTCAGGGAAAACTGTCCGCCGTTCAGTGCGCTGAGCGCTGCGTGATGATGATGCTCAATGAAGCGGCGCGCTGCTTTGGTGAGCAGGTAATCAAAAGCGCGCGCGATGGCGACATCGGCGCGGTATTTGGCATTGGTTTCCCGCCGTTCCTTGGCGGCCCGTTCCGTTACATGGATACGCTCGGCGCGGGTGAAGTGGTTGCTATCCTGCAACGTCTGGCTTCGCAATATGGTCCACGGTTTACACCGTGTGACGAATTATTGCAGATGGCGGAACGCGGCCAGACATTTTGGCCTGCAAGGGAAACTGTCCTCGTAAGCTGAGGTCAAAGAAGGGTAAATCCTGAAGTGAATGAACCTGTTCTGGCGATTTTGTAAACAGAGATTGACTATACTTACGCCATTGAGGTAAAAAACAGCGTTTCATTCACCGAATGGATCAGGCACAATGCCCGGCCATCGGGTTTTCTACCTCTCAGCATTTATCGCGGGTAGTTAACGCCGGTGATTCTGGTTAACAAAAGCGGTGCAATATGCAAGTTTTTATCATGCGTCACGGCGACGCGGCACTCGATGCCGCCAGTGACTCAGTACGTCCCTTGACCGTCTGTGGCTGCGACGAATCCCGTCAGATGGCGACCTGGCTGAAAGGTCAAAAAGTGGACATCGAACGCGTTCTGGTGAGTCCGTTCCTGCGTGCTGAACAGACGCTGGAGGTGGTAGGGGAGTGTATGAACCTGCCGGACAGCGTGGATGTTCTCCCTGAACTCACGCCTTGCGGCGATGTCGGCCTTGTCAGTGCCTATCTTCAGGCGCTGTGCAATGAAGGTGTCGCTTCCGCGCTGGTCATTTCCCACCTGCCGCTGGTGGGCTATCTGGTATCTGAGCTGTGCCCGGGCGAAACGCCGCCGATGTTCACGACATCCGCCATTGCCAATGTTTCTCTGGACGAAACGGGTAAAGGTGTCTTTAACTGGCAAATGAGTCCGTGCAACCTGAAGATGGCAAAAGCCATCTGAATTCGCCGGACACTGAAAAACGCAGAGCCGCTTTATGCGGCTCTTGACGTTTCTGGCATCAGGGCAACTCTGGCGGCTGCCACTCTTCCACTTCAATCAACACCAGCAATGCGGCATCGCCGCCGTACTCTTTCGGTGCCTGATGAAACGCCATCACGTGCGGGTGCTGCGCCAGCCACAGCGGCGTCTGTTGCTTGAGAATGTGCTTACCGTGGCCGTGCATCACGCAGGCGCAGAACACATGTTCGCGGCGACAGGCGGCGATCAACGCCCCCAGCTCCTGTTTCGCCTGCAGCTGCGTTAAACCGTGCAGATCGAGAAACAGCTCCGGCGAATAATCGCCGCGACGCAACTTTTTCAGCTCAAAATGGCTGACGTCTTCGCGCACGTACTTCACCGCACCTTCGGTATTGAGCAGCGGCTGAAATTCATCTGAAAAATAGTGGCTGTTATCGGCCTGCTCCTGCAGCAGCCGTTTGACCGGGACTTCGCTGATTTTTTCACGCGGCGGGCGATGGACGATGGTGTCCTGCGTGATCTTCCGCGTCCCGGTCATCAGCTGCCGGAAGAGCGCCTGATCCTCCTCGCTGAGCGATGTTTTCTTTTTCATTCGTCATTCTCATCTCGTATTTCCGACAGTGTACCCGACTAAACGCATTTTTTAACCTCAAGCGGTACGCGTCATTGCTGATTTATCGCCGTCTTCATGGCAAACTAGCCGCCGAAAATTATGCGAGCATGCCCTGGAGGAAAGAGTGGATAAAATTTTTGTCGATGAAGCAGTGAACGAGCTGCACACCATTCAGGACATGTTGCGCTGGTCGGTTAGCCGCTTCAGCGCCGCCAATATCTGGTACGGTCACGGTACCGATAACCCGTGGGATGAAGCCGTGCAACTGGTGCTGCCGACGCTCTATCTGCCGCTGGATATTCCGGAAGACATGCGCACCGCGCGCCTGACCTCCAGCGAACGACACCGCATCGTTGAGCGCGTGATCCGCCGCGTCAACGAGCGCATTCCGGTCGCCTACCTGACCAACAAAGCCTGGTTCTGCGGCCACGAGTTCTATGTCGATGAGCGCGTGCTGGTGCCGCGCTCGCCGATTGGTGAGCTGATCAACAACCGCTTTGAAGGGCTGATCGGCCATCAGCCGCAGCACATTCTGGATATGTGTACCGGCAGCGGCTGTATCGCCATTGCCTGGCGCTACGCCTTCCCGGAAGCGGAAGTGGATGCCGTCGATATCTCCACCGATGCGCTGGCCGTGACCGAGCACAACATTGAAGAGCACGGCCTGATCCATCACGTCACGCCGATCCGCTCCGATCTGTTCCGCGATCTGCCGAAGGTGCAGTACGATCTGATCGTCACCAACCCGCCGTACGTCGATGCGGAAGACATGTCCGATCTGCCGAACGGAATACCGTCACGAGCCGGAGCTGGGTCTGGCATCGGGCAGCGACGGCCTGAAGCTGACGCGCCGCATTCTGGCCTGCGCGCCGGATTACCTGACCGACGACGGCGTTCTGATTTGTGAAGTGGGCAACAGCATGGTACATCTGATGGAGCAGTATCCGGACGTGCCGTTCACCTGGCTGGAGTTCGACAACGGCGGTGACGGCGTCTTTATGCTGACCAAAGCGCAGCTGCTCGACGCGCGCGAACACTTCAGCATCTATAAAGATTAATCCAGCGGGCTTCGGCCCGTTTCACAACGCTCAAACACAAACAACAACATCGGAGCCGTGATGGCAGGAAACAGTATTGGACAGATTTTCCGCGTGACCACCTTTGGCGAGTCGCACGGGCTGGCGCTGGGCTGTATCGTTGATGGCGTACCGCCCGGCATCCGAACTGACCGAAGCCGATTTGCAGCACGATCTCGACCGTCGTCGTCCGGGCACCTCGCGCTACACCACCCAGCGCCGCGAGCCGGATCAGGTGAAAATTCTCTCCGGCGTCTTTGAAGGACGTCACCACCGGCACCAGCATTGGTCTGCTGATTGAAAACACCGATCAGCGCTCCCAGGATTACGGCGCCATCAAAGACGTGTTCCGTCCGGGCCATGCCGACTACACCTACGAACAAAAATACGGCCTGCGCGACTATCGCGGCGGCGGACGTTCTTCCGCGCGTGAAACCGCGATGCGCGTGGCGGCTGGCGCCATTGCCAAGAAATACCTGCAGCAGAAATTTGGCATCGTTATCCGCGGCTGTCTGACCCAGATGGGCGACATTCCGCTGGCGATCAAAGACTGGGATCAGGTCGAGCAGAACCCGTTCTTCTGCCCCGATGCCGACAAGCTGGAGGCGCTGGACGAACTGATGCGCGGCCTGAAAAAAGAGGGCGACTCCATCGGGGCGAAAGTGACCGTGGTGGCCGACGGCGTCCCGGCAGGCTTGGGCGAGCCGGTATTTGACCGTCTCGACGCCGACATCGCGCACGCGCTGATGAGCATCAACGCGGTGAAGGGCGTTGAGATTGGCGACGGCTTTGACGTGGTGAACCTGCGCGGCAGCCAGAACCGCGACGAAATCACGCAGGAGGGCTTCCAGAGCAACCACGCGGGCGGCATTCTGGGCGGCATCAGCAGCGGGCAGCAGATTATTGCCAACATCGCGCTGAAGCCCACCTCCAGCATTACCGTGCCGGGCCACACCATTAACCGCGATGGCGAAGAAGTGGAGATGATCACCAAAGGACGTCACGATCCGTGCGTGGGGATCCGCGCGGTGCCGATCGCCGAAGCGATGCTGGCGATCGTGCTGATGGATCACTTCCTGCGCCAGCGTGCGCAAAATGCGGATGTGACGACCACCATTCCACGCTGGTAAACATGAAAAAAACCGCAATTGCGCTGCTGGCGCTGCTGGCGTGCGCCGCCGCGACTGGCCGCGACGCCGTGGCAAAAAATCACCCACCCGGTGGCCGGAAGCCCGCAGTCCATTGGCGCCTTCGCCAACGGCTGTATCGTCGGCGCGCAGGCGCTGCCGCTGCAATCGGACAACTATCAGGTGATGCGTACCGACCAGCGTCGTTACTTCGGCCACCCGGATCTGGTGCTGTTTATTCAGCGTCTGGGCAACCAGGTGCACAACCTGGGGCTGGGCACGGTGCTGATTGGCGATATGGGGATGCCCGCCGGCGGACGTTTTAACGGCGGACACGCCAGCCATCAGACCGGGCTGGATGTCGATATCTTCCTGCAGCTGCCGAAAACGCGCTGGAGCGCCGCGCAGCTGCTGAAACCGCAGGCGCTGGATCTGGTGGCGAGCGACGGCAAGCGCGTTGTGCCCGCCCTGTGGACGCCGGAAATCAGTAGCATGATCAAGCTGGCGGCAGAAGATAACGACGTCACGCGGATTTTCGTCAACCCGGCCATCAAGCAGCAGCTCTGCCTGGATGCCGGAACCGATCGCGACTGGCTGCGCAAAGTGCGCCCGTGGTTCCAGCATCGTGCGCATATGCACGTGCGCCTGCGCTGCCCGGCGGACAGCCTGGAGTGCGAAGATCAGCCGCTACCGCCGCCAGGCGATGGCTGCGGTGCGGAACTGCAAAGCTGGTTTGAACCGGCAAAACCTGGAACCTCTAAGCCTGAGAAGAAGACACCGCCGCCGTTGCCGCCTTCCTGCCAGGCGCTACTGGATGAGCATGTACTTTAATGGATAATTTCGTCGATCTGTTTATGGTGTCACCGCTGCTGCTGGTGGTGCTGTTCTTCGTCGCGATGCTGGCCGGTTTTATTGATGCCCTGGCGGGCGGCGGCGGGTTGTTAACCGTACCCGCGCTGCTGGCGGCGGGCATGAGCCCGGCGCAGGCGCTGGCCACCAACAAGCTGCAGGCCTGCGGCGGCTCGCTCTCGGCGTCGCTCTATTTTATCCGCCGCAAGGTGGTGAACCTGGCCGACCAGAAGCTCAATATCCTGATGACCTTTATCGGTTCCACCACCGGCGCGCTGCTGGTTCAGCACGTGCAGTCGGATATTCTGCGCCAGATCCTGCCGGTTCTGGTGATCTGCATCGGGCTCTACTTCCTGCTGATGCCGAAGCTCGGTGAGGAAGATCGCCAGCGTCGTCTGCACGGGCTGCCGTTTGCGCTGGTTGCCGGTGGCTGCGTCGGTTTTTACGACGGTTTCTTCGGCCCCGGCGCCGGCTCGTTTTACGCGCTGGCCTTCGTGACGCTGGCCGGGTTTAACCTCGCCAAATCCACCGCGCATGCCAAAGTGCTCAACGCCACCTCGAACGTCGGCGGCCTGCTGCTGTTTATCATTGGCGGCAAGGTTATCTGGGGCACCGGTTTCGTCATGCTGGCAGGGCAGTTCCTGGGCGCGCGCGTGGGCTCGCGTCTGGTGCTAAGCAAAGGGCAAAAACTGATTCGCCCGATGATCGTCATCGTCTCGGCCGTGATGAGCGCCAAACTTCTTTATGACAGCCATGGACAGGAGATCCTCACCTGGTTGGGGATGCACTAATGAACAGTACGCATAAATACGAACAGCTGATTGAGATTTTTGACGGCTGTTTTGCTGACGATTTTAATACCCGTCTGATTAAAGGCGACGACGAACCGATCTATCTTCCTGCTGATGCGGAGGTGCCGTATAACCGCATCGTCTTTGCCCACGGCTTTTACGCCAGCGGCTTGCACGAGATTTCGCACTGGTGCATCGCCGGTGAAGCGCGTCGCGAGCTGGTGGACTTTGGTTACTGGTACTGCCCGGACGGGCGCGATGCCGCAACGCAGGGGCAGTTTGAGGATGTGGAAGTGAAACCGCAGGCGCTGGAATGGCTGTTCTGCGTGGCGGCGGGTTTCCCGTTCAACGTGAGCTGTGACAACCTCGAAGGCGACGTCGAGCCGGACCGTATCGTCTTCCAGCGCCGCGTGCACGCGCAGGTGATGGAATATCTTGAGAAAGGCATCCCGGAACGTCCGGCGCGCCTGATCGAGGCCTTACAGAATTATTACCACACGCCGGCGATCACGGCGGAATGCTTCCCTTGGCCGGAAGATCTTTAAAAGAGGAAAGAAGATGATCGCAGAATTTGAATCACGCATTCTGGCGTTAATTGATGACATGGTGGAACACGCCAGCGATGATGAGCTGTTCGCCAGCGGTTATCTGCGTGGTCACCTGACGCTGGCGGTAGCTGAGCTGGAAGCAGGTGACGATCACTCTGCCGATGCTGTTCACGCTGAGGAAGTCACCCGCAGCCTGGAAAAAGCCATTCAGGCCGGGGAACTCTCGCCGCGCGACCAGTCGCTGGTGCTGGGCATGTGGGACAACCTATTCCAGCAGGCGAAACGCATTAAGGGGCGTCGTAGTGCCGGGTAATGCTGACGCGTATCCGGCCAATATCCGTGCCTACAGGTTTGTAGGCCGGATAAAACAACGCCGCCATCCGGCGAATATTCCCACCTTCACTTAACCTGCTTCCCCTTCAGCAGCTTCCGTACCCACAATCGATTCGGATTCAGGCCCGCCAGCGTAACGCCGTCCAGCGGAATCGGCTCGTCGCTCATCTGCGCGGCCAAAACCTCCGCCGCCAGCGGCGCGCAGCACAGCCCGCGCGAACCCAGTCCGCCCAGCATAAATACAGCTCTCGGATAGACCGGCGCACTGACCGCTTCTTCCGGCCGTTCTGCCAGATGCTCATAAGCCGCCAGCGTGGCCTCATAGTCCGGCACATTGCCCGACCATCGGCAGATGATCGCGGGTGGCGCAGCGCACGCCGCAGCGCGCGTCACCCTCGCTGACGTCGACCTCTTTCGCCCACGCCGCATCCGGGAAACAGTCAATCAGGCGCTGGCGGTTCTGCTGCTGATCCGCCTCGCTGTAGCCTGCATCTATCCTGTTTCGCCACGATGATAGCTGGCCCCGATGCAGTGATGGCCGTTAGACGGATTTTGCGGCGTCAGATAGCCGTCATAGCACAGCACCTGACGCAGTTTGCCGAGCGCAGGCGCGGTCGGAATATGGCTCACCTGGCCGCCGACCGGATAAACCGGCAACGTCTCTGTCTGGAAAAACTGGCTGATGTGATGCCCGTTGGCCAGCACAACGCTGGCATGGCTCGCCTCCCTGCCATCAGCGAAACGCAGATCCCAGCGCTGTCTGTCACGGCTCAGGCGATTGCAACATCGTGTCCATAACGCACCTGCAGCCCGTGCGACTGCGCCAGCCCAATGACCGCCGCGGTCAGTTCGCCGGGCACAGCCAGCCGCCGAGCGGATACTGAATGCCCCCACAGCCGGTTTCCACGCCAGCGGTGTCTTTCACCTCCTGCGCACTCACCGCACGGGCAATCTCTTCAGGCAGGCCCAGCGACAGCATCTGCGCGATCTTCTGCTGGCTCTTTTCATCCCAGCCAAGCTGCGTGACGCCGCACCAGTCATGGTCAAACGCCACCGGAAGCGCGTCATACAGGCGACGGGCGAAGGTAAACGCCGCCGGGAAAAACCGGAACAGGGCCGGGTCGTGCGCGCTTAACAGCGGATAGAGCGCCCCCTGACGGTTGCCGGACGCGCCTTCGGCGGGCGCGTCGTCAGCGCAGTAGAGCGTGACCTGCCAGCCGCGCCGGAGCAAGCGCCAGCGAGAGCAGGGCGCTGGCGACCCCGCCGCCAATCAGCGCCACGTCGCGTACCTCAGTGCCGCTGCGGGCAAACCACGGCGTACGCGGCGCAGATGCAACGGTGTGTTCCATCCCGCCGACCAGCATGTCGCGCTTGCGGCCAAAGCCTTTGCTTTTGCGCATGGTAAAGCCCGCCTCCTGCAACCCACGGCGGACAAAGCCCGCCGAGGTGAAGGTGGCAAGCGTTGCGCCCGGCCGCGCCAGCCGCGCCATCGCGTTAAACAGATGCTGGCTCCACATGTCCGGGTTTTTGGCAGGGGCAAAGCCGTCCAGGAACCACGCGTCGACCTTCTGATTCATCGAATCATCGAGCGTATCGGTCAGTTCGTTGATGTCGCCGAGCCATAAATCCAGCGTCACGCGTCCGCCGTCCAGCATCAGACGATGGCAGCCGCCGATGTGGGGCGGCCACTGCGCCTGAAGCTGCTCCGCCCAGGGCGCCAGCTCCGGCCAGCGCGGGTGGGCAAGGCGCAGATCGTGCGGGGTGAGCGGGAATTTTTCGAAACTGATGAAATGTAATCTTTGCAGCGTAGCCTCAGGGTGGGCAGCGCGAAAGGCCGCGTTAAACGCCTGCCAGAGGGTGAGGAAATTCAGCCCGGTGCCGAATCCGCTTTCCGCGACCACAAACAGCGGGCGCGGGTGGTCCGGGAAGCGCGTGCCGAGCTGGTTTCCGTCGAGGAAAACATAGCGAGTTTCTTCGAGTCCGTTATCATTAGAAAAATAGACGTCATCAAAATCTCGGGAAACAGGTGTACCCTCAGCGTTGAATTCGAGGTTGGCGGGTTGTATAGCGGTTTGTTTCACGTAAGTTACTCGTCTGACAGGCAGTGGCACGATCTTAACGAGGTGAGTCCATCGGCGCAAATTTCCGCAGAAAATGTCTGATCGGACTTGTTCGGCGTACAAGTGTACGCTATTGTGCGACTCGAAACTTAATATAGTGCGACTTACAGAGGTATTGAATGAAACGTGCAGTGATTACTGGCCTGGGCATTGTTTCCAGCATCGGTAATAACCAGCAGGAAGTCCTGGCATCTCTGCGTGAAGGACGCTCCGGGATCACTTTCTCTGAAGAGTTTAAAGATTCCGGCATGCGTAGCCACGTATGGGGTAACGTCAAACTGGACACCACCGGTTTGATTGACCGCAAAGTGGTTCGTTTCATGAACGATGCCTCTATCTATGCCTATCTCTCCATGCAGGAAGCGATCAAAGATTCTGGCCTGAGCGAAGAGGTTTATCAGAACAACCCGCGCGTGGGCCTGATCGCCGGTTCCGGCGGCGTTCTTCTAAAGCGCAGGTATTCGGCGCTGACGCGATGCGTAGCCCGCGTGGTCTGAAAGCGGTAGGTCCGTACGTGGTGACCAAAGCCATGGGTTCTGCGGTTTCCGCATGCCTGGCGACCCCGTTCAAAATCCACGGTGTGAACTACTCCATCAGCTCTGCGTGCGCGACTTCCGCGCACTGCATCGGTAACGCGGTTGAGCAGATCCAGCTGGGTAAACAGGACATCGTATTTGCTGGCGGCGGCGAAGAACTGGGCTGGGAAATGGCCTGCGAATTCGACGCGATGGGCGCACTGTCCACCAAGTACAACGAAACGCCGGAAAAAGCTTCCCGTACCTACGACGCGCACCGTGACGGTTTCGTCATCGCGGGCGGCGGCGGTATGGTTGTGGTTGAAGAGCTGGAACACGCCCTGGCGCGTGGCGCGCACATCTATGCTGAGATCGTGGGCTACGGCGCAACGTCTGACGGCGCCGACATGGTTGCGCCATCCGGCGAAGGCGCGGTGCGCTGCATGAAGATGGCGATGCACGGCGTTGATACCCCAATCGACTACCTGAACTCCCACGGTACCTCCACGCCGGTAGGCGACGTGAAAGAGCTGGGCGCGATCCGCGAAGTGTTCGGCGACAACAGCCCGGCGATCTCCGCGACCAAAGCCATGACCGGTCACTCTCTGGGCGCGGCTGGCGTGCAGGAAGCGATCTACTCCCTGCTGATGCTGGAAAACGGCTTTATCGCGCCGAGCATCAACATCGAAGAGATGGACGAGCAGGCTGCTGGCCTGAACATCGTGACCAAACCAATGGAAGCGACGCTGACTACCGTCATGTCCAACAGCTTCGGTTTCGGCGGCACCAACGCCACGCTGGTCATGCGTAAGCTGAAAGCATAAGTTTTATGTTTGATGCAGAAAGGGAGCCATAAGGCTCCCTTTTTTTATGCATTGACAAGCAGCTGATCTCACAGGCAAACTTCACCCCTCAACATTATCCTCACGATAATGCGTAAGCGTTTAACGTCAACCAACGCACCTTAATCCTGATAATCAGGTGGAGGGGGCGTGGCATTTCCCCGCCTTACTCTTCATTTCGGAGTAAAGCATGACTGCAGTAACTCAAACAGAAACAACCCCTTCAGCGAACGTCTCGCTGTTCCGTATCGCCTTTGCGGTATTTCTGACCTATATGACCGTTGGCCTGCCGCTGCCGGTGATCCCGCTGTTCGTTCATCAGGAGCTGGGCTATGGCAACACCATGGTCGGCATTGCCGTGGGCATTCAGTTTTTAGCCACGGTATTAACCCGCGGATACGCCGGACGACTGGCGGATCAGCACGGTGCCAAACGCTCGGCGCTGCAGGGGATGTTTGCCTGCGGGCTGGCGGGCGGCGCATGGCTGCTGGCGGCACTTCTGCCGGTCGCGCCCGCGGCGTATAAATTTGCGCTGCTGGTGCTGGGCCGTTTAATCCTTGGCTTCGGTGAAAGCCAGCTGCTGACCGGCACCCTGACCTGGGGAATGGGGCTGGTGGGGCCCGCACGTTCCGGCAAGGTGATGTCCTGGAACGGCATGGCCATCTACGGCGCGCTGGCCGCCGGCGCACCGCTTGGGCTGCTGATCAACAGCCAGTTTGGTTTTGCGGCGCTGGCTGCCACCACCATGGTGTTGCCGCTGCTGGCATGGGCGTTTAACGGCTCGGTGCGTAAGGTGCCCGCGCACAAAGGCGAGCGTCCTTCCCTGTGGAGCGTGGTCGGCCAAATCTGGCAGCCGGGCCTGGGCCTGGCGCTGCAGGGCGTGGGTTTTGCGGTGATAGGGACCTTCGTCTCGCTCTATTTTATGAGCCGCGGCTGGGCGATGGCCGGTTTTACGCTTACCGCGTTTGGCGGCGCGTTTGTGCTGATGCGCGTGCTGTTTGGCTGGATGCCGGATCGCTTTGGCGGCGTGAGGGTGGCGGTGGCGTCGCTGGTCATTGAAACCATCGGTCTGCTGCTGTTGTGGAAGGCGCCCGTGGCGTCCGTGGATGGCATTGCTGGGTGCGGCGCTGACCGGCTGCGGCTGTTCTCTGATCTTCCCGGCGCTGGGCGTTGAAGTGGTGAAGCGCGTGGCCCCGCAGGTGCGCGGGACGGCGCTTGGCGGCTATGCGGCGTTTCAGGATATCTCATACGCGTTTAGCGGGCCATTGGCCGGGCTGTTAGCAACGTCTGCGGGATATCCGTCGGTTTTTCTCGCGGGAGCAATTGCCGCCATTACCGGTATTGTGATCACCCTGGTTGCCTTCGGTGCGCGGAAATGATCGCACTATAAAATCTCTTTGCAACCGGTTTCACAGAATGAGCCCGTGGTGATGTCATCTCACTGCGGGCTTGTTTATTCTTTTGCCATCACTACGCGAAAGGAGAAAACAATGGCTGGGTTTAAAGCGGATTTCTTATGGGGCGGCGCGGTGGCGGCGCATCAACTGGAAGGCGGATGGCAGGAAGGAGGCAAGGGGATCAGCGTTGCCGATGTCATGACCGCCGGGGCGCATGGTGTACCGCGTGAAATTACCGACGGCGTGCTGCCTTGGCAAAAATTACCCCTAACCATGAAGCCATCGATTTTTATCACCGTTATAAAGACGATATCAAACTGTTTGCCGAAATGGGGTTTAAATGTTTTCGCACCTCCATTGCCTGGACGCGTATTTTTCCTCAGGGTGATGAACTGGAGCCGAATGAAGCCGGGTTACAATTCTACGATGATCTTTTTGATGAATGCCTGAAATACAATATTGAACCCGTTATTACCCTTTCCCATTTCGAAATGCCTTATCACCTTGTCACCGAATATGGCGGCTGGCGTAATCGCAAACTGATCGAATTTTTTGTCCGTTTTGCCAGTGCCGTTTTCACCCGCTACCGCAGCAAGGTGAAATACTGGATGACCTTCAACGAAATTAACAACCAGGCCAACTATCACGAAGATTTTGCGCCCTTCACCAACTCTGGCGTGAAATATAAAGCGGGTGAAGATCGCGAAGTGATCATGTATCAGGCTGCCCACTATGAATTAGTAGCCAGCGCGCTGGCGGTGGAAGCCGGGCATAAAATTAACCCGGATTTTAAAATCGGCTGCATGATCGCCATGTGCCCGATTTATCCGCTCACCTGCGCGCCGGATGATATGATGATGTCGGTCGCTGCGATGCACCGGCGCTACTGGTTTACCGATGTTCACGTACGCGGTTATTACCCGCAGCATCTGCTCAATTATTTTGCTCGCCGCCAGTTCAAACTCGATATCACCGAAGAGGATTTGCAGATCCTGACGCGCGGACGCGTTGACTATATTGGCTTTAGTTATTACATGTCGTTTGTCACCAAAGCCCAGGAAAACAATCCGCACCTCAATTACGACGAGACGAAAAGCCTGGTGAAAAACCCGTACGTGAAAGCCTCCGACTGGGGCTGGCAAATAGATCCGGTTGGCCTGCGCTACTCTCTGAACTATTTCTACGATCTCTACCAGTTGCCGCTGTTTGTTGTGGAAAACGGTTTTGGGGCGATTGATCAGCCTGAAAGCGACGGCGTTGTGAACGATCAGTACCGCATTGAATATATGCACAACCATATCCGCGAAATGAAAAAAGCGGTGGTGGAAGATGGCGTCGATTATGGGTTATACGCCGTGGGGCTGTATTGATCTGGTCTCTGCGGGCACTGGCGAAATGAAAAAACGCTACGGCTTAATCTACGTTGATAAAGATAACGAGGGTAATGGCACGCTGGCGCGCAGCCGTAAAAAATCGTTCTGGTGGTATCAGGACGTTATCAAACACAACGGCGAGAATATTTGACGATAAATTCCCCTCCAGATGGAGGGGAATTTTTTAACTCACCAGCCAGAAAATCGCCAGTGCAATCAGCAGTGCAATAAACATCAATCCCGGGCGCGCGGAAAGCGTTCTGAAGGTCTCGACGACCGGCGCAAACAGCGGGCTGTAAATCGGCTGAATATTTCTCACCTCCGGCACGCCGCCTTCACGCTCGGCGCGGCGAACGAAGATCTGATTGAGCAGGTCCTGCACCTGCGCGGTAGTCAGTACCGTCTGCGGCGTGGCCTGCCAGGTTTGCTGGGCATAATCGGGAATCGCCTGCGAACTCGTCCAGATCATCCAGCGGCTGTTTCAGGGCGGCCTGGACAGTATGCAGAGTAGGGGCGTTCTGGGTGCTGAGCGTCTGGCGCGCCTGGAGCCAGGTCACCAGATGGGTAAACTGTTTGGCCGGGATCAGCTCACCCGCCTTCACGCCGGACAGCTCCAGCATGGATTGCCAGATAAGCTTCGTCGGTTCGCCGGTGGCCGCGGCCAGCTTGGTCACCATCTGCTTGAGCGTGTTGTGCTCGGCGGGCAGCAGCGGACGCTCGGTCGCCGGGCGTACCTGCGGCTGCGGAATAGACAGCTCGTTGTTCTGCAGCAGGGTCAGCACGGTTTTGAGCTGATCGGGCGTCAGCTGGCCCAGCGCGGTCTGACCATACTGCTGGCGAATAAAATCACTCACCGCCTGGCGGTTATTCCCCTGGCCCAGCAGCTCCGTCAGCTGAGAAACAATCTGGCGCGTGGTGTGGTTCTGCTGCGCGGTCGTAATACGCTGGTTCAGGTTTTGCTCGGCAGCGGGGAAATGACGCGACTGCAGCGGTGCGTCGTTCCTCACGCCTAAATCATGCTTCACCCCGGCCCAGACTTCCGCGTTTTGCTGCGAAGTCAGCGCAATCAGGCGCGTGATCAGTCGCTCCAGCACGGTGCGCTGTTGCGTGGATAGCGGTTGTTCACCGGCAACGTTTGGCGTGACAGGGCCTTCACCCGGAGGGCGTGGCGGCGTACCTGAAATGGGCTGCATCGTCAAAAATCCTCAAGTCACTCTAAACGCATGGCGGTGGTCGGCATTGCAGACGTATATGCCTGGCGGCCAGATTATGGCACACTTGCGCAGGTTTTCTTCCTCTCAAACAGGTACTCAGACGTGAAAATCCTCGTTGATGAAAATATGCCTTACGCCCGCGAGCTGTTTAGCCGCCTGGGTAACGTTAAGGCTGTTCCTGGTCGCCCAATCCCGGTCAACGAACTGGACGATGCCGATGCGCTGATGGTGCGCTCGGTGACCAAAGTAAATGAGGCGTTGCTCGCCGGTAAGGCGGGATTAAGTTTGTCGGGACCGCAACGGCAGGGACCGATCATGTGGATGATAAATTGCTGAAGCAGGCCGGAATCGGTTTTTCCGCCGCGCCGGGCTGTAACGCCATTGCGGTCGTGGAATACGTTTTCTCCTCGCTGCTGATGCTGGCCGAGCGCGACGGGTTTGCGCTGAAAGACCGCACCGTGGGGATTGTCGGCGTGGGTAACGTCGGCGGGCGCCTGCAAAAGCGCCTCGAAGCGCTGGGGATCCGCACGCTGCTGTGCGATCCGCCGCGCGACGATCGCGGCGATGACGGGGATTTCCGCTCGCTGGACGAGCTGGTTGAACAGTGTGACGTGCTGACCTTCCACACGCCGCTGTTTAAAGAGGGGCCGTATAAGTCGCTGCATCTGGCGGATGAGGCGCTGCATTGGCGCGTCTGAAGGCTGGCACTATTCTGATAAATGCCTGCCGGGGCCCGGTGGTGGATAACGCCGCGCTGCTGCAGAGTCTGAAGGCAGGACAAGAGCTCAGCGTGGTGCTGGACGTCTGGGAGCCGGAGCCGGATCTCAACGTTGAGCTGCTGAACAACGTGGACGTGGGCACCGCGCATATCGCCGGTTATACCCTCGAAGGGAAAGCCCGCGGCACGACGCAGGTCTTCGAAGCCTACAGCGCCTTTATCGGTCATCCGCAGCAGGTGGCGCTGGATACCTTACTCCCCGCGCCTGAATTTGGCCGCATTACCCTGCACGGCCCGCTCGATCAGGCAACGCTGAAAAGGCTGGTGCATTTGGTGTATGATGTGCGCCGCGATGATGCGCTGCTGCGTAAAGTGGCGGGGATCCCGGGTGAGTTTGATAAGCTGCGCAAGCACTACGTTGAGCGCCGCGAGTGGTCTTCCCTGTATGTCATGTGCGACGACGCGTCGGCGGCGACGCTGCTGCACAAGCTGGGGTTTAACGCCGTTCATCACCCGGCGCATTAATGTCTTCTTAATGCTCCCTGTCGGATACTCCGACAGGGACGCTTTTTTATTTCTGGAGTAAACCACCATGTCTGAAGGCTGGAACATTGCCATTTTAGGTGCCACGGGTGCCGTGGGCGAAGCCCTGCTCGAAACGCTTGCTGAGCGTCAGTTCCCGGTGGGCGATATCTATGCGCTGGCGCGAACGGATAGCGCGGGTGAGCATCTGCGTTTTAACAGTAAATCCGTCATGGTTCAGGATGCGGCGGCGTTCGACTGGACGCAGGCGCAGCTGGCGTTTTTCGCCGCAGGCGCTGAAGCCACTGCGGCGTACGTTGAAGAGGCGACCAACGCAGGCTGCCTGGTCATCGACCTTAGCGGCCTGTTCTCCATGGAGCCGGATGTGCCGCTGGTGGTGCCGGACGTGAACCCGTTTGTGCTGGCTGATTACCGCAACCGTAACGTCATTGCGGTACCGAACAGCCTGACCAGCCAGCTGCTGACTGCCCTGAAACCGCTGATCGACGACGGCGGCCTGTCGCGCATTACCGTCACCAGTCTGCTGTCCGCGTCCGCAAACGGCAAAAAGGCCGTTGACGCGCTGGCCGGGCAGAGCGCGAAGCTGCTGAACGGTATCCCGATTGATGAAGATGATTTCTTTGGCCGCCAGCTGGCGTTCAACATGCTGCCGCTGCTGCCGGACCGCGAGGGTTCCGTGCGCGAAGAGCGCCGTATCGTCGATGAGGTGCGCAAAATTCTGCAGGATGATGGCCTGATGATCTCCGCGAACGTCGTGCAGTCGCCGGTCTTCTACGGCCACGCGCAGATGGTCGGCTTTGAAGCGCTGCGTCCGCTGGCGGCCGAAGAGGCGCGCGATGCGTTTGGCCGCGGGGAAGACATCGTGCTGTCTGAAGAGAGCGAGTTCCCGACCCAGGTGGGCGATGCCTCCGGCAGCGCGCATCTTTCCGTTGGCTGCGTGCGTAACGATTACGGCATGCCGGAGCAGGTCCAGTTCTGGTCGGTGGCCGACAACGTTCGCTTCGGCGGCGCGCTGATGGCGGTCAAAACCGCTGAAAAACTGGTGCAGGAGTACCTGTACTGATGTCAGACGTGGAAGTCAAAACGCCGGTCCACAAAATTGCGCTCGGTATTGAGTATGACGGCAGCAAATATTATGGCTGGCAGCGTCAGAATGAGGTGCGCAGCGTGCAGGAGAAGCTGGAGAAAGCGCTCTCGCAGGTGGCAAACGAGCCGATTAACGTGCTGTGCGCCGGGCGTACGGACGCGGGCGTTCACGGCACGGGGCAGGTGGTGCATTTTGAAACCACCGCGCTGCGCAAGGATGCCGCCTGGACGCTGGGGGTAAATGCGAATTTGCCTGGTGACATTGCGGTGCGCTGGGTGAAAGCTGTGCCGGATGATTTTCACGCGCGCTTCAGCGCCACGGCGCGCCGCTACCGCTATGTCATCTACAACCAGCGTCTGCGTCCGGCGGTGTTAAGCCAGGGCGTGACGCATTTTTATGAACCGCTCGATGCGGAACGTATGCATCGCGCGGCGCAGTGTCTGATTGGTGAAAATGACTTTACCTCGTTTCGTGCGGTGCAGTGTCAGTCCCGCACGCCGTGGCGCAACGTCATGCACATCAACGTCAGCCGTTTTGGCGCGTATGTGGTGGTGGATATCAAAGCCAATGCCTTTGTACATCATATGGTGCGGAATATTGTGGGCAGCCTGATGGAAGTGGGCGCCGGACAACCAGCCGGAGAGCTGGATTGCAGAGCTGCTGGCAGCGAAGGATCGAACGCTGGCGGCAGCCACGGCGAAAGCGGAAGGGCTGTATCTGGTCGCGGTGGATTATCCGGATCGGTTTGACCTGCCGAAACCGCCAATGGGCCCGCTGTTTTTAGCGGACTAAACAAAGGTGCAATTAAGGCTTAAGACAATATGGACGTAATATCGTTTTCTTATTGATTTCATCCTGCATATTGATGTTCACCTGGCGGAGCTGGTCGCGCAGTATGGCGTCTGGGTTTACGCTATTCTGTTCCTCATTCTGTTTTGTGAAACCGGGCTGGTGGTCACGCCGTTCCTGCCGGGGGATTCTCTGCTGTTCGTCGCCGGGGCGCTGGCGGCGCTTGCCACCAACGATCTGAACGTGCATCTTATGGTGGTGCTGATGGTGATTGCCGCCATCGTCGGTGATGCGGTCAACTACACGATTGGACGCGTGTTCGGTGAGCGGCTGTTCAGTAATCCGGATTCAAAAATTTTCCGTCGCAGCTATCTAGACAAAACCCATGCGTTTTATGAACGCCATGGCGGCAAAACCATTATCCTTGCGCGCTTTGTGCCTATTGTGCGCACATTTGCACCGTTTGTGGCGGGAATGGGGCATATGTCCTATCGTCATTTCGCCATGTACAACGTGGTGGGCGCGCTGTTGTGGGTACTGCTGTTTACCTATGCAGGCTACCTGTTTGGCGATCTGCCGGTGGTTCAGGAAAATCTTAAGTTGCTGATTGTAGCGATTATTGTGCTTTCCGTACTGCCGGGCGTTATCGAAATCATTCGTCACAAACGCGCGGCGGCAAAGCAGATAAAATAAAGGCACAATGGCGGTTCGACCACTTTTTTATCCAAAGTTTCGGGCTGTTATGTTTTAATGTGCAACATTCATGGTCTGTTGGAGGCAAAAATGGCATTATTCGCCTCTTATAGCAAAACTGGCATACGACCAGGTTCAGGCAGAAAGGTTATCAATGAGCTGGATTGAACGAATTAAAAGCAACATTACCCCAACCCGCAAAGCGAGCATTCCTGAAGGGGTATGGACGAAGTGCGATAGCTGCGGCCAGGTTCTGTACCGCGCCGAGCTGGAGCGCAACCTTGAGGTGTGTCCGAAGTGCGACCACCACATGCGTATGTCGGCGCGCAACCGCCTGCATAGCCTGCTGGACGAAGGTTCGCTGGTAGAACTGGGCAGCGAGCTTGAGCCGAAAGACGTGCTGAAGTTCCGCGATTCCAAAAAATACAAAGATCGTCTGGCGACTGCACAGAAAGAGACCGGCGAGAAAGACGCGCTGGTGGTCATGAAAGGCACGCTGCACGGGATGCCGGTTGTGGCCGCTGCGTTTGAGTTCGCCTTTATGGGCGGCTCAATGGGCTCCGTGGTCGGCGCGCGCTTCGTGCGTGCCGTTGAGCAGGCGCTGGAAGACAACTGTCCGCTGATCTGCTTCTCCGCCTCCGGCGGCGCGCGTATGCAGGAAGCGCTGATGTCGCTGATGCAGATGGCGAAAACCTCCGCTGCGCTGGCGAAAATGCAGGAGCGCGGTCTGCCGTATATCTCCGTGCTGACCGACCCGACCATGGGCGGCGTCTCCGCGAGCTTCGCGATGCTGGGCGATCTGAACATCGCTGAGCCGAAAGCGCTGATCGGCTTTGCCGGCCCTCGCGTTATCGAGCAGACCGTGCGTGAGAAACTGCCGCCGGGCTTCCAGCGCAGTGAGTTCCTGATCGAAAAAGGCGCGATCGACATGATCGTCCGCCGTCCGGAAATGCGCCTGAAGCTGGCGAGCATCCTGGCGAAGCTGATGAATCTGCCAGCGCCGAACCCGGATGAACCGCGCGAAGGCGTGGTGGTACCGGATCAGGAACCCGAGGCCTGATAACTGAAAAGGGCAGGGCCGGTTGGCGCTGCCCTTTTGCTTTCTAATCCGTTAATGACAACCGGGCATCATGGAAAATAAAAGCATTCCGCAAGCCACGTCGCCCCTGGCCGCGTGGCTTTCTTATCTGGAAAACCTGCACAGTAAAACCATCGATATGGGGCTTGAGCGCGTAAGCCAGGTCGCGGCGCGTCTTGATGTGCTCAAACCCGCACCGTTCGTGTTCACCGTCGCCGGAACCAACGGTAAAGGCACCACCTGCCGTACGCTGGAATCCGTCCTGATGGCGGCGGGTTACAGGGTTGGCGTCTACAGCTCTCCGCACCTGGTACGCTACACCGAGCGCGTTCGCGTACAGGGCGAAGAGCTGCCGGAATCCGCGCATACGGCGTCGTTTGCTGAAATTGAAGCCGCACGCGGCGAGATCTCATTAACCTATTTTGAATACGGCACCCTGTCGGCGCTGTGGCTGTTTAAACAGGCGCAGCTGGATGTGGTGATCCTTGAAGTGGGGCTGGGCGGACGTCTTGATGCCACCAATATCGTGGATGCGGACGTGGCGGTGGTCACCAGCATCGCGCTGGATCATATCGACTGGCTGGGGCCGGATCGTGAAAGCATCGGCCGCGAGAAGGCCGGCATTTTCCGCGCAGGTAAACCCGCGGTGGTCGGCGAGCCGGATATGCCGCATACCATTGCTGACGTGGCGAAGGAGAAGGGCGCGCATCTGCTGCGCCGCGGCGTTGACTGGCAGTATGAGGTTCAGGACAACGGCTGGCGCTTTAGCGATGCGCAGGGCGCGCTGGACAACCTGCCGCTGCCGCAGGTACCGCAGCCGAACGCGGCAACCGCGCTGGCGGCACTGCGCGCCAGCGGGCTTGCGGTCAGCGAGCAGGCGATCCGCGACGGCATTGCAACGAGCGCGATTCTGCCCGGACGTTTCCAGATTGTCAGCGAGTCACCGCGCCTGATTCTGGATGTGGCGCACAACCCCCATGCTGCGGCGTATCTCGCGGGACGTCTCAAATCGTTACCAAAAACCGGGCGCGTGCTGGCGGTTATCGGTATGCTTCATGATAAAGATATCGGCGGGACGCTGGCCTGCATGGAGAGTGTGGTCGATAGCTGGTATTGTGCTCCTCTGGAGGGGCCGCGCGGCGCGACGGCTGAGCAGCTGATGGAACATCTCGGCAAAGGCGCAATCTACAGTAGCGTGGCGCAGGCCTGGCATGCCGCGATGGCGGATGCTAAACCAGAAGATACCGTGCTGGTGTGTGGATCATTCCACACGGTGGCACATGTCATGGAAGTGATGGACGCGGGGAGAACCGGTGGCGAGTAAGTTTCAGAACCGTTTAACAGGAACCATTGTGCTGGTCGCGCTCGGGGTGATTATTCTTCCCGGGCTGCTCGACGGGCAGAAAAAGCATTATCAGGATGAGTTTGCCGCGATTCCGCTGGTGCCGAAACCGGGCGACCGCGATGAGCCGGATATGCTGCCAGCGGCGACGCAGGCGCTGCCGGCTCAGCCGCCGGAAGGCGCGGCGGAAGAGGTGCGCGCTGGCGATGCCGCCGCACCGTCGCTCGATGCGTCACGCCTGGCGGCGAACGGCGCTCCGCAACCGGAAGTCACCAGCACGCCGGTTGAACAACCGAAACCTAAACCGCAGCCAAAACCGCAGGCGCAGCAACAAACCGCGCCGCCCGTAACGCGTGATAAAGCCAGCGAGCAGCTTGCTGTGGCAAACGAAACGCCAGCGCCGCCTGCGAAAGCGCAGGACGACAAAACGGTGCCCCAACCGGTAAAGCCTATGTGGTGCAGCTCGGCGCGCTGAAAAATGCCGATAAAGTCAACGAGGTCGTGAGCAAACTGCGCAGTGCGGGATATCGTGTTTACACTTCACCTTCCACGCCGGTGCAGGGTAAAATTACCCGTATCCTCGTGGGGCCAGAAGCGTCTAAAGACAAGCTGAAAGGGTCGCTGGGTGAGCTGAAGCAGATCTCCGGCCTGAGCGGTGTGGTGATGGGCTACACGCGCGAACTAACGGCTGAAGAGAAAAAACGGCGCCACTTCTCATCCCTCTCTGTACGGCAAAGCGGGCAGGGATGAGGGGAAATAAAGCCCTGACTACAGGCAACCGGAACCGTGGCGTTGAACATTTTTTCAGCGCCTTTTTTATTTACGCGCGGGAAGGAAATCCCTACGCAAACGTTTTCTTTTTCTGTTAGAATTCGCCCCGAACTGGATGACAGGGCGTTAAATCGTGGGACACATATGGTCTGGATTGATTACGCCATCATTGCGGTGATTGGTTTTTCCTGTCTGGTTAGCCTGATCCGTGGCTTTGTTCGTGAAGCGTTATCGCTGGTGACATGGGGCTGTGCTTTCTTTGTCGCCAGTCATTACTACACTTACCTGTCTGTCTGGTTCACGGGCTTTGAAGATGAACTGGTGCGAAATGGAATCGCTATCGCGGTGCTGTTTATCGCGACGCTGATTGTCGGCGCTATCGTGAATTACGTGATAGGTCAGCTGGTCGAGAAAACCGGTCTGTCAGGAACGGACAGGGTGCTCGGGATCTGTTTCGGGGCGTTACGCGGCGTGCTGATTGTGGCCGCGATCCTGTTCTTCCTGGATACCTTTACCGGGTTCTCCAAAAGTGAAGACTGGCAGAAATCGCAGCTCATTCCAGAGTTCAGCTTCATCATCAGATGGTTCTTTGACTATCTGCAAAGCTCGTCGAGTTTCTTGCCCAGGGCATAAACCCTGAGATGTGGCTTAACGAGGAAAAGACGAATGTGCGGTATTGTCGGTATCGCCGGTTTCATGCCGGTAAACCAGTCGATTTATGACGCGTTAACGGTGCTTCAGCACCGTGGGCAGGATGCTGCGGGTATCATCACCATTGATGCAAACAACTGCTTCCGTTTGCGTAAGGCGAATGGCCTGGTAAACGATGTGTTTGAAGCCCGCCATATGCAGCGTCTGCAAGGTAATATGGGGATCGGTCACGTTCGTTATCCTACTGCTGGCAGTTCCAGCGCCTCTGAGGCACAGCCTTTCTACGTCAACTCACCGTATGGCATCACCCTTGCTCACAACGGCAACCTGACCAATGCGCATGAGCTGCGTAAAAAGCTGTTCGAAGAGAAACGTCGCCACATTAACACCACCTCTGATTCTGAAATCCTGCTCAATGTGTTCGCCAGCGAGCTGGATAACTTCCGCCACTATCCGCTGGAAGCAGACAACATTTTTGCCGCGATTGCCGCGACAAACCGCCAGATCCGCGGCGCGTACGCCTGCGTGGCGATGATCATCGGTCACGGTATGGTGGCCTTCCGCGATCCGAACGGCATTCGTCCGCTGGTGCTCGGCAAGCGCGACCTCGGCGATGGCCGCACTGAATATATGGTGGCCTCTGAAAGCGTGGCGCTGGATACCCTGGGCTTCGAATTCCTGCGCGACGTGGCGCCGGGCGAAGCGGTGTATATCACCGAGAAGGGCCAGCTGTTTACCCGCCAGTGTGCCGAGAACCCGGTCAGCAACCCGTGCCTGTTTGAATACGTTTATTTCGCCCGCCCGGACTCCTTCATCGACAAGATTTCCGTCTACAGCGCCCGCGTCAATATGGGCACGAAGCTGGGCGAGAAGATTGCCCGCGAGTGGGAAGATCTGGACATCGACGTGGTGATTCCTATCCCGGAAACCTCCTGCGATATCGCGCTGGAGATTGCCCGCATTCTGGATAAGCCATACCGTCAGGGCTTCGTGAAGAACCGCTACGTTGGCCGCACCTTTATCATGCCGGGCCAGCATCTGCGTCGTAAGTCCGTGCGCCGCAAGCTGAACGCCAACCGCGCGGAGTTCCGCGATAAGAACGTTCTGCTGGTGGATGACTCCATTGTGCGCGGCACCACCTCTGAGCAGATTATCGAGATGGCGCGCGAAGCGGGGGCGAAGAAAGTCTATCTGGCCTCTGCTGCGCCGGAGATTCGCTTCCCGAACGTGTACGGTATCGATATGCCAACCGCCAACGAGCTGATCGCTCACGGGCGTGAAGTGGATGAAATTCGCCAGATCATCGGCGCTGACGGCCTGATTTTCCAGGATCTGAACGATCTTATCGACGCGGTACGCGCCGAGAACCCGGAAATTCAGCAGTTTGAATGCTCGGTGTTCAACGGTATTTACGTGACCAAAGACGTTGACCAGCAGTACCTCGACTATCTTGATTCGCTGCGCAACGACGATGCCAAAGCCGTTCAGCGGCAGAACGATGTGGAAAGCTTAGAGATGCACAACGAAGGTTGATGCTGCCGCGCCCCTCCATCGTGAGGGGCGCAATCTGTTGCAACGCCCTCTATAATCAGGCAAAGTTCGTCCGATAAAATTTACAGTAAGGGCAAAAATCATGAAACGACTCATTGTTGGGATCTCCGGCGCCAGCGGCGCGATTTACGGCGTACGCCTGTTGCAGGTTCTGCGCAACGTGGCGGAGGTCGAAACCCATCTGGTGATGAGCCAGGCGGCGCGGCAGACCCTGTCTCTGGAAACCGATCTCTCCCTGCGCGATGTTCAGGCGCTGGCGGATGTGGTTCACGATGCCCGCGATATCGCCGCCAGCATCTCCTCAGGCTCGTTTAAAACCGCCGGCATGGTTATCCTGCCCTGTTCGATCAAAACGCTCTCCGGCATTGTGAACAGCTATACCGACAGCCTGCTGACGCGCGCGGCGGATGTGGTGCTGAAGGAGCGCCGGCCGCTGGTGCTGTGCGTGCGGGAAACGCCGCTGCACCTGGGGCATCTGCGCTTGATGACCCAGGCGGCGGAGCTGGGCGCGGTCATCATGCCGCCGGTACCGGCGTTTTATCATCGCCCGCAAAGCCTGGATGACGTGATTAATCAGACCGTTAACCGCGTGCTCGATCAGTTTGACATCGACCTGCCCGAAGATCTCTTCACCCGCTGGCAGGGAGCCTGAATCTGTGCACAAACCAGGTGCATGAAAAGACAAGTTGCCCTGTTTCAGGGCAATTATGCAACGGCGATCATATCCTCGACATTTAATTCGTTTTTTCCCTTTTTCTCTCTCCGGTTCGTTCGGCAGACCTGCTATCTTTCACCATTAAGGCAATATCGCAACGTTTTATTAACATATTTAACGTCGAAGTTTTGACCAGACGGCAATGTGGCATAAGACCTGCAAGATGAAGCCTGCAACACAACACACAACACAATACATAATAAAATCACGGTACTTGAGGGTAAATGTATGAAGAAGACGGTTCTGGCTCTGTCTTTACTGGTGGGGTTAAGTGCGGCAGCAGGTAGCTACGCAGCGCTTCCACAGACGGTTCGTATCGGTACAGACGCAACCTACGCGCCATTCTCTTCCAAGGATGCGAAAGGCGATTTCGTGGGGTTTGATATCGATCTGGGTAATGAAATGTGCAAACGCATTGCGGTGAAATGCACATGGGTGGGCAGCGACTTTGACGCGTTAATCCCGTCGCTGAAAGCCAAGAAAATCGACGCCATTATCTCTTCTCTCTCCATCACCGAAAAACGCCAGCAGGAGATTGCCTTCTCTGACAAGCTCTACGCCGCGGATTCTCGCCTGATTGCCGCCAAAGGTTCCCCGATTAAGCCCACCATCGACTCGCTGAAAGGCAAGCACGTTGGCGTGCTTCAGGGCTCGACCCAGGAAGGCTATGCCAATGCCAACTGGCGTGAGAAGGGCGTCGACGTGGTGGCTTACCAGAACCAGGATCTGATTTACTCTGACCTGGCGGCGGGTCGTCTGGATGCGGCATTCCAGGATGAAGTCGCCGCGAGCGAAGGCTTCCTGAAACAGCCTGCGGGGAAAGACTTCGCGTTTGCAGGCCCGTCGGTGAAAGACAAAAAATACTTTGGTGACGGCACCGGTATTGGCCTGCGTAAGGATGATACCGAGCTGAAAGCCGCCTTCGACAAAGCCTTTGCGGAGCTGCGTAAAGACGGTACCTACGACAAACTGGCGAAGAAATACTTCGACTTCAACGTATACGGTGAATAAGGCTGCATAACCCGGCTTATCCGGGATGAGGGAAATATGCACCACGTTAAATAACTGGCGTGGTGCATTTATACGGTAAATGTCTCGTTGTGGTGCACGCTATGCACCGTTTTGGATCGCTTTGTGCATACTTACGCATTTATAATGCAAAAATTCCCGCCTGAAGAAAGGCATTAATCTTTGCCTGACCGAGGGGATTAATGGCACATTAGCACCACCCCGTCGTCGTAAAAATCCCGTATGAAGACAGTTTGTTGAGGACAAATATGAAAAAACTCGTGTTGTCACTATCTCTGGTGCTGGCCTTTTCCAGCGCCACCGCGGCATTCGCAGCCATTCCGCAGAAAATCCGAATTGGTACCGATCCAACCTATGCGCCGTTCGAATCGAAGAATTCAAAGGGTGAACTGGTCGGTTTTGACATCGATCTGGCCAATGAGCTGTGCAAACGCATCAAAGCACAGTGTACCTACGTTGAGAACCCGCTGGATGCGCTGATCCCGTCCCTGAAAGCGAAAAAAATCGACGTGATTATGTCCTCGCTCTCCATCACCGAAAAACGCCAGCAGGAGATTGCCTTCACCGACAAACTCTACGCGGCCGATTCACGTCTGGTGGTGGCGAAATCGTCTGACATTCAGCCAACGCTGGAGTCGCTGAAGGGCAAACGCGTGGGCGTGCTGCAGGGCACTACCCAGGAAACCTACGGTAACGAACACTGGGCACCGAAGGGGATTGAAATTGTCTCCTATCAGGGCCAGGAAAATATCTACGCTGACCTGACGGCAGGCCGAATTGATGCGGCATTCCAGGATGAAGTCGCGGCAAGCGAAGGCTTCCTGAAAACGCCGGTGGGTAAAGATTACAAGTTTGGCGGCCCGTCCATTAAGGATGTGAAGTTGTTTGGTGTGGGCACCGGTATGGGCCTGCGCAAAGAAGACAACGAGCTGCGCGAGGCGCTGAACAAAGCGTTTGCTGAAATGCGCGCTGACGGCACCTACGACAAGCTGGCGAAAAAGTACTTTGATTTTAATGTTTACGGCGGCTAATCGCCCCGTCATATAACGTGCGGCCCCTCCCACGGCGGGAGGGGAAAAGACACGGTTCCACCACTCACGATACGACAGGGCTCGCGGTATGCTGTACGGATTTTCTGGCGTTATTTTACAGGGCGCGCTTGTCACCCTTGAGCTGGCTATCAGCTCCGTGGTGCTGGCGGTGCTGATAGGTCTGGCAGGCGCAGGGGCGAAGCTTTCGGCTAACAAACCGCTGGCGCTGATCTTTGAAGGCTACACCACGCTTATTCGCGGCGTTCCCGATCTGGTGCTGATGCTGCTTATCTTTTACGGTCTGCAGATTGCGCTGAACAGCGTGACGGACGCGATGGGCATGGGACAAATTGATATCGACCCAATGGTGGCCGGTATTATTACCCTCGGTTTTATCTACGGCGCCTACTTCACCGAAACCTTCCGCGGTGCTTACATGGCCGTGCCGAAAGGTCACATTGAGGCGGCAACCGCATTTGGTTTTACCTCATCACAAACGTTTCGTCGGATTATGTTCCCGGCCATGATGCGTTATGCGCTTCCGGGCATCGGCAACAACTGGCAGGTTATCCTCAAAGCGACAGCGCTGGTCTCGCTGCTCGGTCTGGAAGACGTCGTTAAAGCGACTCAGCTGGCGGGCAAGAGCACCTGGGAGCCGTTCTACTTTGCGGTGGTCTGCGGCGTGATTTATCTGGTCTTTACGACCGTCTCCAATGGTGTGCTGCTTCTGCTCGAGCGTCGCTACTCCGTGGGTGTGAAGAGGGCTGACCTGTGATTGAGATTATTCAGGAATACTGGAAATCGCTGCTGTGGACGGATGGCTACCGCTTTACCGGCGTGGCGATTACGCTCTGGCTGCTGATCTCCTCCGTGGTGATGGGCGGTATTCTGGCGGTGTTTCTCGCCATCGGCCGCGTGTCGAACAATAAATTTATCCAGTTCCCGATCTGGCTCTTCACCTACGTGTTTCGCGGTACGCCGCTGTACGTGCAACTGCTGGTGTTCTATTCGGGGATGTACACGCTTGAGATCGTAAAAGGCACTGAGATGCTGAATGCGTTCTTCCGCAGCGGTCTAAACTGTACGGTGCTGGCGTTGACGCTCAACACCTGCGCCTACACCACCGAGATTTTCGCGGGGGCAATTCGCTCTGTCCCTTACGGTGAGATTGAAGCCGCGCGGGCCTACGGCTTCTCGTCGGTGAAACTCTACCGCTGCATCATTCTGCCGTCGGCCTTGCGTATCGCGTTACCGGCGTACAGTAACGAAGTGATTTTGATGCTGCATTCGACCGCGCTTGCCTTTACCGCGACGGTGCCGGATCTGCTTAAAATCGCGCGCGATATTAACTCCGCGACCTATCAGCCGTTTACCGCGTTTGGCATTGCGGCGGTGCTCTATTTAATTATCTCTTATGTTCTGATTAGCCTGTTCCGTAAGGCTGAAAAACGCTGGTTGCAGCATATAAAACCTTCTTCGACGCACTGAGAAAGATGATGGCTGAGAACAAATTAAACGTTATTGATTTGCACAAACGCTACGGCGAACATGAAGTGCTGAAGGGGGTCTCGCTGCAGGCCAATGCGGGCGACGTAATCAGTATCATCGGCTCATCCGGCTCGGGTAAAAGTACCTTCCTGCGCTGCATTAACTTCCTCGAAAAGCCGAGCGAAGGCTCGATTGTGGTGAGCGGGCAGAATATCAACCTGGTGCGTGACAAAGACGGCCAGCTGAAGGTGGCGGATAAACACCAGCTGCGTCTGCTGCGTACGCGTCTGACGATGGTGTTCCAGCATTTCAACCTCTGGAGCCACATGACGGTGCTGGAGAACGTGATGGAAGCGCCGGTTCAGGTGCTGGGCCTGAGCAAGCAGGAAGCCCGCGAGCGCGCGGTGAAATACCTGGCGAAAGTGGGCATCGACGAGAGGCCAGCAGAAGAAATACCCGGTGCATCTCTCCGGCGGTCAGCAGCAGCGTGTCTCCATCGCCCGCGCGCTGGCGATGGAGCCGGAGGTGCTGCTGTTCGACGAACCGACCTCCGCGCTGGACCCTGAACTGGTTGGCGAAGTGCTGCGCATCATGCAGAAGCTGGCGGAAGAGGGCAAAACGATGGTGGTGGTGACGCACGAGATGGGCTTTGCCCGTAACGTCTCGAACCACGTGATTTTCCTGCATCAGGGGAAGATTGAAGAAGAGGGCGCGCCGGACGAGGTGCTGGCGAACCCGCAAAGCCCGCGTTTGCAGCAGTTCCTCAAAGGTTCGCTGAAGTAAGATGGCATAAGGCCGCCGTACAGTGCCCCCCCCACCGGCCTACTAATCCGTTATCGGCCGGCTTCTTCCCCTCCCGCCGGTACACCCAGTCGTCATGACCGCATTCGCCGCCCCAGCACATACGCCCTTTTCCAGCACCTGCATACGCACAAACCCGGCTTTCTCCAGCACCCGCACCGACCCGCCGTTGTCCGCCAGCACGTACGCGTTAATCGCCTTCACGCCGGTCTGGTTGAACGCGTAATCACACACCGCGCGCAGTGCCTCGCTGGCGATACCTTTCCCTTGCGCGGCAGGCACAACCGTATAACCGATATCCGCCTCTTCACGATTCTCTGCGCTGATTTGCAGGCCGATATCGCCCAGTGGCGTATCATCATCCCGGGCGCGAATAACAAACACATGAGCAGCAGCGAGTCGCGCGGCAAACACGCGTCGGGTCTCTTTTTCCGGGGCGATGGCGGCCATATAGCGCATGATGCGGCGATCTTCACGTAGCGAGCGGAAGAAGGCCCAGTCAGTGGGTTCGAAAGGGGTGAGGTAAAGCCGGGGTGTGGTGATGGTTGCCATTGTTACGCCATATCTTCGGAAAATGGCCTGTCACTGTACCATATTCACCGCACCACATCCCCCAGCGCCTCTTCTAATTCATACCAGCGGAACGCAAACCCGGCCGCTTCCAGCCGTTTTGGCAGCGCTCGCTGTCCGCCTAATACCAGAACAGACGCTTCACCCATCAGCAGACGAATGACCGTGGCAGGCACGCGCAAAATTGCCGGGCGGTGCAGGGCATGCCCCAGCGCGTGGGCAAACTGTTCGTTACGCACCGGATACGGCGCAACCATATTGAACGGCCCGCGCAGATCGTTATCCAGCAGCCAGAGAATCCCGTTGACCATATCGTCGATATGGATCCACGCCAGATACTGACGGCCATTGCCAATGGGGCCGCCGAGTCCGAGCCGGAACAGGGGAAGCATCTTCGCCGAGGATGCCGCCTTTCGGCGCGAGCACGACGCCGGTCCGCAGCAGGCAGACGCGGGTGCGATCGCTTTGCGCCGCGCACTGGCGATACGCTCCCACTGGGCGCAAAGTTTATGGGTAAACTCGTTATGCGGCGGCTCTTCCTCGGTCACCACCACCTCACCGAGATCGCCGTAGTAGCCCACCGCGGAACCCGAAATCAGCACGGGAGGCGGCGTGTGGCTGTTGCGGATCAGCTCGACCAGCTTTTCGGTGATGTTCCACCGGCTGCTGCATAACAGCTGTTTTTGCTCTTCCGTCCAGCGTTTATCGGCGATGGGTTCACCCGCGAGGTTAATGACGGCGTCGAAGCCGTCCAGATTTTGCTGATCGGCCAGATTTTTCCAGATATCGACACCCGCCTCCAGCACCTGACGCGCTTTCTCCGGGCTGCGCGTGACCACGGTGATGTCGTGATGCAAGGCCTGCAGACGCGCAATGAGGTGACGACCAATCAGGCCAGTACCGCCGGTCAGCAAAATCTTCATACAACCTCCAGGTTTACGCCTGGCGCCGCCAGCCTAACGTCATGGAGACGGAATCGGCGTAGCGCAGGGCGTGAAGTTTATCGATCTCAACTTCAGCATAAGTGACCCAGTGATGTTCGCGTGCGATATCGAGCACATCACTGATTTTTTAATTCCAGCAGAGATAACGGTTATCCAAACCCCAAAAAAAAAAAAAAGGAATAGGGGGGGGGGTAAGGCAGCACAACAAAACCTCCCCCCCCCCCCCCCGCCCCCCGGGGGGGAAAAAACCCCACAAAAAAAAAAAAACCACCAAAAGGCGACCCCCCCCCCCCCCCTCCCCCCAAAAAAACACACAGAAAAAAAAAATAAAAAAAAAAAAACGCCTCTCGGTGACACCACAGGTCCCCCCCCCCTCCCTACCCCCCCCCCACAACACCCCAAAGCCCCACAGGCACCCAGCCTCATACCGGGTTAAATATGCTGTGTTTTTTGCATCGCCCGCTCGGTGGCCGGGCGGGTCCGGATGCGCTCAAACCAGTTGTTTACCGCCGGGTAAGCGGCAAGGTTCACGCGGTGTCGTTGATGGGCATGGATCCACGGCCAGGAGGCGATATCGGCAATACTGTAATGATCGCCTGCCGAGCCACGGCGTTTTCTTCAGCCGACGGTTCAGAACGTCATAGAGCCGCTGCGTCTCGACCTGATAGCGTTCTATCGCGTAAGGAATGGGCTGCGGGGCGTAAGCGGTAAAGTGATGATTTTGACCCAGCATGGGCCCCAGCCCGCTCGCCTGCCAGAAAAGCCACTGCAGGGTATGGTGACGCTCACGCAGTTCGCCGCTCAGCAGCTTGCCGGTTTTCTCCGCCAGATAGAGCAAAATTTCACCGGATTCAAACAGGCTCAACGGTCTGCCCCCGTCCGCTGGCTGGTTATCAATAATGGCCGGGATTTTATTATTCGGCGAGATAGCCAGAAAAAGAGGGCTGAACTGTTCGCCTTTGCTGATATCCACGCGAATGATCCTGTAATCCAGCTCGGCTTCTTCAAGAAAGAGGGTGATCTTATGGCCGTTTGGGGTAGGGGCGTAATAAAGGTCGATCATTCTCAACTCCTGTCCATGCGAAGAGTGGTGCCATGACAAATGAGTATAGGTGGTTGTTGTAAATCGTGAGTTTTCATCAAGTGACAGCGAGGCAAAGAGATTATATGTTGAGTAAAAACCGATCAGCCTATGAGGATGTTATGAACCAGCCCGTCATCACGTTGTGGTCCGATGCGAACTTCTTTTCTCCCTATGTTATGAGCGTATACGTTGCGCTGGCCGAAAAAGGGCTGACCTTTACGCTGAAGACCGTTGATCTTGACGGCGGTGAGCATCTTAAACCGCAGTGGCAGGGTTACGATCTGACCCGACGCGTGCCGGTGCTGGAGATTGATGGTTTTGCCCTGAGCGAATCGTCGGCGATCGATGAATATCTGGAAGATCGGTTCGCGCCGCCGGAGTGGGAGCGTATCTATCCTCACGATCTGCAAAAGCGCGCCCGGGCGCGGCAGATCCAGGCGTGGCTGCGAAGCGATCTGGTGCCGATTCGCGTCGAACGCTCCACGGACGTCGTGTTTGCCGGGGTGAAAAAGCCAGCCCTCAGCGCAGAAGGTGCAGAAAGCGCGCAAAAACTGATTGAAACCGCCACCTCGCTGCTCGCCCACGGCAACCCGAACCTGTTCGGCGAGTGGTGCATTGCCGATGCCGATCTGGCGTTGATGCTAAACCGCCTGATCCTCAACGGTGATGAGGTGCCGCAGCTGCTGGTGGATTATGCCGCGTTCCAGTGGCAGCGCGCCTCCGTGCAGCGCTATGTGGCACTCTCGGCTAAGCGCGCGGGCTGATAAGCCCTGACGCTTCAGGTATCATGGGGGCAGTCTGTTTTCCAGAGGTGTAACTGATGAAACTGATGTTTGCGTCGGATATCCATGGATCGCTGCCCGCTACCGAGCGTGTCCTTTCCCTGTTTGCACAAAGCGGTGCGCAGTGGCTGATTATTCTGGGCGATGTGCTGAATCACGGCCCGCGCAACGCGCTGCCGGAGGGCTATGCCCCTGCGCAGGTCGCGGAAAAGCTCAACCAGTACGCCTCGCGCATCATTGCCGTTCGCGGCAACTGCGACAGCGAAGTGGACCAGATGCTGCTGCATTTCCCCATTACCGCGCCGTGGCAACAGGTGCTGCTGGAACAACGCCGCCTGTTCCTGACCCACGGGCATCTTTTTAGCCCGGATAATCTTCCGGCGCTCGCGGCTGGCGATGTCCTGGTTTACGGTCATACTCATATTCCGGTTGCGGAAAAACGCGGTGAGATTTATCACTTTAACCCGGGCTCGGTCAGCATCCCAAAAGGCGGATATCCTGCGAGCTACGGCATGCTGGAAGGAAATACCCTGAGCGTTATCGCACTTAATGATCAGCAAGTTATTGCGCAGGTAGCGATTAATCCGTAAGTTACACCTCAACTGCAAACGCGCCGAAAGAGCGCTTAGAAGAGAAGGTTTCCCGATGGTGGAGCAGAGTCATTTGGCAAGTACAGAGTGGGTTGACATTGTCAACGAAGAGAATGAAGTGATCGCGCAGGCCAGCCGCGAACAAATGCGTGCGGAGCGCCTGCGTCACCGCGCAACATACATCGTTGTGCATGACGGGATGGGCAAAATTCTGGTCCAGCGCCGCACGGAAACCAAAGATTTTCTCCCCGGTATGCTGGATGCCACCGCAGGTGGCGTCGTCCAGGCGGATGAAGTGCTGCTGGATTCCGCGCGTCGTGAAGCGGAAGAAGAGTTAGGCATTGCCGGTGTGCCGTTTGCCGAACACGGGCAGTTCTACTTCGAAGATGAACACTGCCGCGTCTGGGGCGGGTTGTTTAGCTGCGTTTCCCACGGCCCGTTCGCCCTGCAGGAAGAAGAGGTGAGCGAAGTCAACTGGATGACGCCGGAAGAGATTACCGCGCGCTGCGACGAGTTCACGCCGGATTCGTTGAAAGCGCTGGCGCTGTGGATGAGCCGCAACGCCAATAACGAATCGACCAAATCAGAAAAAGAGGAAGAGGCTGAGTAAGCTTCAGCAACTCTCTCTCAGACACAGACTGGACGCGATGGGCTTTTGATCGCGCCAGTCACCTCATTCAGGCGCTCCAGCAGCGCTTTCCCGGCTTCAATTCCAATCTTACGATGCGGCACCGCCATGGTCGTCAGCGGCGGCTGACAGACGCGGCTCACGTCGCTATCGCCAAAACCTACCACCGCCAGATCGTCCGGCACCTTGATTCGCCTGCGCTGGCACTCGTACAGCGCGCCGCAGGCCAGCTCGTCAGAGACGCACACCAGCGCATCCAGCTCCGGCCAGGCCAGCAGGAACTCCGGCAGTTGCGCCGCACCGGTGGAGAAGCCCGGCGGCATCGGCGGCGTTAATGACCCGGTTCGGCGACATATGGTGGCGCAGCATGGCTTTGTACCAGCCCTGCAGATGCTGCTGGAAAATCCACTGCTCCTGGTTGGCGCACAGCAGGCCAATATTCTGATAGCCGCGCTTAATCACCATTTCCGTGAGCTCGAACATGGCCGCCACGTTATCAATCCCGATATTCATATCAATCGGATCGGCGCGCATGGCGCCCATCTCCATCACCGGAATGGAGGCGTTTTTCAGCCAGTGGCGAACGGTGTCGGTATGTTCAACGCTGAGCAGGATAGCGGCGGCCAGATTCGACGCCAGCAGCGTCTCCAGCAATTTCTCTTCCTGCTCCAGACGATGCTGGGACTCAGCCAGCATGATCTGATACCCGGCAGGCTGCAGCACCTGCTGCAGCCCGGCGAACATCTCCGAGCAGCCGGCTTCGGAGAGGTTGGGCACCACCATGGCGATCGTCCAGGACGACGCCGAGGCCAGCGCGCTGGCGGCAAGATTGGGCATATAACCCAGCTCCTGCACGGCAGCTTCAATTTTTTCTCGTAGTTTATCGGAAACCTGTTCGGGCGTGCGGAGCGCACGGGACACGGTCATCGTGCCCACACCGGCAAGCTGTGCGACATCGGCGAGTGTCACTTTACCAGTACTGCGCCGTTTTCGGGTTAGAGACATACACCTTCCTGCTGACCAGACGCGTATCTCAGGTACTGAGTTATGAGTCATCTCACAGGCAGTATACGCCTTAAATCCCTGCCTTTTGCTGTGAATTGCCCCTGCGTGATTGCAATTTGATAGCGCTATCACATTTCTGCATGATAACTGTTGGTAGCGCTATCTTTGTGACTATCCATCACGGATAAGCGCTGCTGACTTGAATAAAGTTTGCTCATCTTAAGCGTGTAGCGGGAGTGAAAAGTGCTCAAAAAATGGATATATGATACAACCATCACGCTGCAGGATAGCGTGGAAAACTGGCCGCAGGCGCTGGAGCTGTGCGCGAAGCCGCTGCTGGATTTGCAGGTGATTGAGCCTGAATACGTCACGGCCATCATCCAGCAGCACCACACGTTAGGACCTTATTATGTGCTGGCACCAGGGCTGGCGATGCCGCATGCGCGGCCGGAGGAAGGCGCCAAAGGACTGGGGTTGTCGTTATTAAAACTAAAACAGGGCGTCTCGTTTGGTGCCGGTGAGTTTGACCCTGTCGATGTGATTATCATGCTCGCGGCACCGGACAAACATAGCCATATTGAAATGATATCCGGACTCGCGGAATTATTTTCCAGCGACGAGGATATGGAGAAACTGCATCAGGCGAATACCCTGGAGGAAATTAAAACGATTATTGACCGCTTCTGATTTAATTCTTTAATCCGATTATTCACAACATTACGCGACAGCGTGATGGGGCGTGCTCTACTCAAAATAAGGGGACAACAATGAAAATCATGGCTATTTGCGGTTCTGGCCTGGGCAGTAGTTTTATGGTCGAAATGAATATTAAAAAGGTGCTCAAAAAGCTGGAGATTGAAGCTGAGGTTGAACATTCCGATCTCTCCTCAGCCACGCCGGGCGCCGCCGATCTGTTCGTGATGGCAAAAGACATTGCCGCCAGCGCCAGCGTGCCGGAAAGCCAGCTGGTGGTGATCAACAACATCATCGACATCAACGAACTTGAAGCGCAGCTCCGCGCCTGCTTCGCCAACCGTTAACATCAACCGGATGCGCTGCACAATGGTGCGGCATGATAAAGCGAGGTGGATATGTTTATCCTTGAAACGCTGAATTTCGTTGTTGATATATTAAAAGTCCCTTCGGTGCTGGTGGGTTTAATTGCGCTGATCGGTCTGGTGGCGCAGAAAAAAGCCTTTTCCGACGTGGTGAAAGGGACCGTTAAAACCATTCTCGGCTTTATTGTACTGGGCGGCGGTGCCACGGTGTTGGTCGGGTCATTAAATCCCCTGGGCGGCATGTTTGAACACGCCTTTACTATTCAGGGGATTATTCCAAACAATGAAGCGATTGTGTCCATTGCGCTGGAGAAATACGGTGCAGCGACCGCGCTGATTATGGCCTTCGGCATGGTGGCGAATATTATCGTCGCGCGCTTTACTCGCCTGAAGTACATCTTCCTGACCGGTCACCACACGTTTTACATGGCGTGCATGATTGGCGTGATCCTGACGGTCGCGGGCTTTGAAGGCGTGGGTCTGGTGTTTACCGGCTCGCTGATCCTCGGCCTGATTATGGCCTTCTTCCCGGCGATTGCGCAGCGCTACATGAAGCGCATAACCGGCAACGATGAAATTGCCTTCGGCCACTTCGGCACGCTGGGCTACGTGCTGTCCGGCTGGATTGGCAGCAAGGTCGGCAAAGGATCCCGTTCAACGGAAGAGATGAACCTGCCGAAGAACCTGAGCTTCCTGCGCGACAGCTCGATCTCCATCTCCCTGACCATGATGATTATCTACCTGATCATGGCGGTGAGCGCCGGGCGCGAGTACGTCGAGGCCACCTTCAGCGCCGGGCAGAACTACCTCGTCTACGCCATCATCATGGCGATCACCTTCGCGGCGGGGGTGTTCATCATTCTGCAGGGCGTACGCCTGATTCTGGCGGAAATCGTTCCGGCCTTTACCGGCTTCTCGGAAAAACTGGTACCCAATGCGCGTCCTGCGCTGGACTGCCCGGTGGTGTATCCCTATGCGCCAAACGCGGTGCTGATTGGCTTCCTGTTCAGCTTCCTCGGCGGGATTGTGGGGCTGTTCCTCTGCGGGCAGTTGAACTGGGTGCTGATCCTCCCGGGCGTGGTGCCGCACTTCTTCACCGGCGCAACGGCGGGCGTGTTCGGTAACGCCACCGGCGGACGTCGCGGGGCGATGATTGGCGCCTTTGCCAACGGCCTGCTGATCACCTTCCTGCCGGTCCTGCTGCTGCCGGTGCTGGGCGCCCTGGGCTTTGCCAACACCACCTTCTCGGACGCCGACTTCGGCGCGGTCGGGATTGTGCTGGGCAACCTGGCGCGCTTCCTGTCGCCGCTGGCCATCACCGGGCTGGTGGTGGCGCTGTTCGCGCTGCTGGTGGCGTACAACGTCTTCGCGAAAAACAAACCTGCCGGCGGTAACGCGCAGGAAAACACCGGAGCCAAATCATGAATGAGAAAGAGATAACCGAACTCGCGCGTCAGATTCGTCTTGAGACGCTGAAATCCCTGACGCAGCTGGGCTTTGGCCACTACGGCGGCAGCATGTCGGTGGTGGAAACGCTGGCCGTACTGTACGGCGCGGTGATGAAAATCGATCCGGCGGATCCGGACTGGCCGGAGCGCGACTACTTTGTGCTGTCGAAAGGCCACGCGGGCCCGGCGCTCTACAGCACGCTGGCGATCAAGGGCTACTTCCCGACAGAAGAGCTGAACACGCTCAACCAGAACGGCACGCGCCTGCCGAGCCACCCGGACCGCCTGAAAACGCGCGGCGTGGACGCCACCACCGGTTCGCTGGGGCAGGGGATTTCCATCGCCGGCGGCATGGCGCTGTCGCATAGGCTGGCCGGGCGGCCGAATCGGGTGTTCTGCATCGTCGGTGACGGCGAGCTGAACGAAGGGCAGTGCTGGGAGGCGTTCCAGTTTATTGCCCACCACCGCCTGAACAACCTGACGGTGTTTGTGGACTGGAACAAACAGCAGCTGGACGGCGAGCTGGACGAGATCATCAGCGCGTTCGACCTGGAGGGGAAATTCCGCGCCTTTGGCTTTGACGTGGTGACGGTGAAGGGCGACGACATCGCGGCTCTGCTGGCAGTGGTGACAGCGCGGTTCCCGGCTGCCGATGCGCGGCCGCGGGTGGTGATCCTCGACAGCATTAAAGGGCAGGGGGTGCCGTATCTGGAGCAGCTGAGCAACTCGCACCATCTGCGATTGACCGCGGAGAGCAAAGCGGCCCTCAACGAGACGATTCGCCAACTGGAGGCTTCACATGATTAAGGTTGCACCGGCAGGACAGAAAGACGCCGTTGAGATGCGTAAAGTTTACGCTGGCTTCGTGGCAAAACAGATTGAGGCGGGAAGCGACATCATCGCGCTGGAAGCGGATCTGATGAGCTCGATGGCGATGGATGGCGTGGCGCGCGATTATCCGCAGCACGTGATTAACTGCGGCATTATGGAGGCTAACGTCATCGGCACGGCAGCGGGGCTGTCGCTTACCGGGCGCAAGCCCTTCGTGCATACCTTCACCGCCTTTGCCAGCCGCCGCTGTTTCGACCAGCTGTTTATGTCCCTGGACTATCAGCGCAACAACGTGAAAGTGATCGCCTCCGATGCGGGTGTGACGGCCTGCCACAACGGCGGAACGCATATGTCGTTTGAGGATATGGGCATCGTGCGCGGTCTGGCGCATTCGGTGGTGCTGGAGATGACCGACGCGGTGATGTTCGAGGACGTGTTGCGACAGCTTATCGATCTCGACGGTTTCTACTGGGTGCGGACCATCCGTAAGCAGGCACCGAGCGTGTATGCGCCTGGCTCGACCTTCACCATTGGCAAAGGCAACGTGCTGCGCGAAGGAACCGATATTACCCTGATTGCCAACGGCATCATGGTGTCGGAAGCGCTGGAAGCCGCGCGCCAGCTTGAGCAGGAGGGTGTCAGCGCGGCGGTCATCGACATGTTTACCCTGAAACCCATCGACCGGATGCTGGTGAAAAACTATGCCGAGAAAACCGGGCGCATCGTGACCTGTGAAAACCACAGCATTCACAACGGGCTGGGGTCGGCGGTGGCGGAAGTGCTGGTGGAAACCTGCCCGGTGCCGATGCGGCGGGTGGGCGTTAAGGAGCGTTATGGCCAGGTGGGGACGCAGGATTTTCTGCAGAAAGAGTATGGCCTGACGGCACATGACATTGTATCGGCGGCGCGCGAGCTGCTGTAAATAAAAAAGGCGACCGGTTAAGTGGTCGCCTTTTTGTTGCCCGGTGGCGCTAGCGCTTACCGGGCCTACGGTTTTGTAGGCCGGATAAGCGAAGCGCCATCCGGCAATACATTACTGCTGCTGCGAAGACTGGATCGCCGTCAGCGCGATGGTGTAGACGATATCGTCTACCAGTGCGCCACGAGACAGGTCGTTCACAGGTTTGCGCATGCCCTGCAGCATTGGCCCGATGGAGATCAGGTCGGCAGAACGCTGTACCGCTTTGTAGGTGGTGTTACCGGTGTTCAGATCCGGGAAGATGAACACGGTAGCGCGACCGGCAACCGGTGAGTTCGGCGCTTTGGATTTCGCAACGTCAGCCATGACCGCGGCGTCGTACTGCAGCGGGCCGTCGATCATCAGGTCAGGACGTTTTTCCTGCGCCAGACGGGTCGCTTCACGCACTTTCTCTACGTCGCTACCTGCACCGGAGGTGCCGGTGGAGTAGGAGAGCATCGCCACGCGCGGCTCGATACCGAAAGCGGTCGCGGAGTCCGCGGACTGGATCGCGATCTCAGCCAGCTGTTCTGCGGTTGGATCCGGGTTGATCGCGCAGTCGCCGTAAACGTAAACCTGTTCAGGCAGCAGCATGAAGAACACGGAAGAAACCAGAGAGCTGCCCGGCGCGGTTTTGATCAGCTGCAGCGGTGGACGGATGGTGTTCGCCGTGGTGTGAACCGCACCGGAAACCAGACCGTCAACTTCGTCCTGCTCCAGCATCAGCGTGCCCAGCACCACGTTGTCTTCCAGCTGCTCGCGCGCAACGGCTTCGGTCATGCCCTTGCTCTTACGCAGCTCAACCAGACGGGCAACGTAGCTTTCGCGAACCACTTCAGGGTCAACGATTTCGATGCCTGTGCCCAGCTCAACGCCCTGAGCCGCCGCAACGCGGTTGATCTCATCCGGGTTACCCAGCAGCACACAGGTCGCGATGCCGCGCTCTGCACAGATAGCTGCCGCTTTAACGGTACGTGGTTCGTCGCCTTCCGGCAGAACAACGCGTTTGCCCGCTTTACGCGCCAGCTCGGTCAGCTGGTAACGGAATGCTGGAGGAGACAGACGGCGGCTGCGCTCGGAGGTCGCGGTCAGGGATTCGATCCAGTCTGCGTTGATGTAGCCGGCAACGTATTCCTGAACTTTCTCGATACGCTCGTGGTCATCAACCGGCACTTCCAGGTTGAAGCTCTGCAGGCTCAGGGAGGTCTGCCAGGTGTTGGTGTTCACCATGAAGACCGGCAGGCCGGTAGCGAACGCGCGTTCGCACAGCTTGCTAACGCGTGGGTCCATCTCGTAGGCGCCGGTCAGCAGGATCGCACCGATTTCCACGCCGTTCATTGCGGCCAGGCAGGCTGCAACCAGCACGTCAGGACGGTCTGCGGAGGTCACCAGCAGGGAACCCGGGCGGAAGTGTTCCAGCATGTGCGGAATGCTGCGCGCACAGAAGGTCACGGACTTCACGCGGCGGGTGTTGATGTCGCCTTCGTTAACCACGGTGGCGTTCAGGTGACGCGCCATATCGATTGCACGGGTGGCAATCAGATCGAAGCTCCATGGCACCGCGCCCAGTACTGGCAGCGGGCTGGATTCCTGCAGCTTAGCCGGGTCAACTTTGACAACTTTTGCTTTGGAAGAGTCGTCGAAGATCTCGGACAGGTCAGGGCGAGTACGGCCCTGCTCATCCACTGGCGCGTTCAGCTTGTTGACGATCACGCCGGTGATGTTGGTATTTTTCGCGCCGCCGAAGCTGCTGCGCGTCAGTTCGATACGCTCTTTCAGCTGTTCCGGGGTGTCAGTGCCCTGAGACATCACGAAAACGATCTCTGCGTTCAGGGTTTTCGCGATTTCAAAGTTCAGCGACTGGGCAAACTGGTGTTTGCGGGTCGGCACCAGACCTTCAACCAGCACCACTTCCGCGTCTTTGCTGCGTTCGCATGGTAGTGGGCGATGATCTCTTCCATCAGCACGTCTTTCTGGTTGCTGGAGAGCAGAGACTCAACGTGGCTCATCTTCAGCGGTTCAGCCGCTGGCAGGTCAGAAGTCGCGCGAACGATGGTGGTGGTCTGGTCTGGCGCATCGCCACCGGCACGCGGCTGGGCGATTGGCTTAAAGACGCTCAGACGAACGCCTTTGCGTTCCATAGCACGGATAACGCCAAGGCTGACGCTGGTCAGGCCGACGCTGGTTCCGGTAGGGATCAGCATAATAGTACGGGACACGGTTAATCCTCTTTCGTTACCGCCCAATTGCAGACGGGTTACAAAACAGCACCGCCAGCATTGCTGGCGGTGTGGAATCAGGCAGTCAGGCGGTGCGCGTCTTGCGCGATGACCAGCTCTTCGTTGGTTGGGATAACGACGGCAGGGCGGGTGCCTTCTTTGTTGATGAAGCCAGACTTGCCGAAGCGGGCAGCCAGGTTACGCTCGTGATCAACTTCGAAGCCCAGAACGCCCAGTTTGCCCAGGGACAGTTCACGAACCATTGCGGCGTTCTCACCGATACCACCGGTGAAGATAACCGCGTCCAGACGGCCTTCCATCAGCGCAGTGTAAGAGCCGATGTATTTCGCCAGACGGTGGCAGTAAACGTCCATTGCACGTTTGGCGTCTTCTTTCTCTGCGTAGTTGTCTTCAACGTAACGGCAGTCGCTGGTGACTTCGGTCAGACCCAGCAGGCCGGACTCTTTGGTCAGCATTTTGTTGATCTGGTCAACGCTCATGCCCAGGGTGTCGTGCAGGTGGAAGATGATCGCCGGGTCGATGTCACCGGAACGGGTACCCATCACCAGACCTTCCAGCGGGGTCAGACCCATGGAGGTATCAACACATTTACCGTTGCGGATAGCGGAAACAGAACCACCGTTGCCCAGGTGGCAGGTGATGATGTTCAGTTCTTCAACCGGCTTGTTCAGCACTTTTGCCGCTTCCTGAGTCACATAGAAGTGGCTGGTGCCGTGCGCGCCGTAACGACGTACGCCGTGCTCTTTGTACAGGCTGTACGGCAGGGCATAGAGGTAAGACTCTTCCGGCATGGTCTGATGGAACGCGGTGTCGAATACGGCCACGTTTTTGTCTTTCAGATTCGGGAAGGATTTCAGCGCTTCAGCGATACCGATCAGGTGAGCCGGGTTGTGCAGCGGTGCGAAAGAGGCAGAATCTTTGATGCCCTGAATCACAGATTCGTCGATCACGACGGAGCTGGTGTATTTTTCGCCGCCGTGGACGATACGGTGACCAATCGCAGTCAGCTGAGCAGACAGTTCTGGTTTTTGTGCCAGAATAGTGTTAACGATAAAGTTCAGCGCTTCACTGTGAGCGGCGCCTGCACCTAAAGCCGCTTCTTGTTTGCCGCCGTCCATCTTCCACTTGATGCGTGCTTCAGGCAGATGGAAACATTCGGCCAAACCAGAGAGGTATTCGTCACCGTTAGAGCGCATCGATGATGGCGAATTTCAGTGAGGAGCTACCGCAGTTCAGAACCAGTACTAACTTACTCGACATGGAAGTACCTATTTTTGATACGTGGCTAAAAAAGCGTCAGTGAGTCTAACAGCGTAACGCATGATGACGCTGACATTTATGATTAACATCATGCTGAACGAACATTGTGGCATGATGGAAGAAATACCTATGATTTTATGCCATTTTGCACAATTTTCAGACAATGGCATAATATGCTATAATTTGACGAGTTAATGATTCTCGTCTATGGCCCTATCAGGCTGGCACAGGATACCCGATACGGGGTAGAGATGACAAAATATTTTGAACGTTGTCATAGCTTGTTGTGGTTTTGCACAAAAATTTTAATTTTTATATGTGAAGTTGAGGTACAGCCATGTCGACACCAGAGAACCCGTCCGTAAATTTCTTCAGTCTGTTTCGTCGGGGACAGCATTACGCGAAGACGTGGCCAATGGAAAAACGCCTTGCGCCGATGTTTATTGAGAATCGCACCATCCGCGCCACGCGTTACGCGATCCGCTTTATGCCGCCGCTCGCGATCTTTACGCTGTGCTGGCAGATCGCGCTGGGCGGGCAGCTTGGCCCGGCCGTCGCCACGGCGCTCTTCGCCTTGAGCCTGCCGATGCAGGGCCTGTGGTGGCTGGGTAAACGGTCCATCACGCCGCTTCCGCCTTCCATTCTGCACTGGTTTTATGAAGTGCGCGGCAAGCTGGAGGAAGCCGGACAGGCGCTCGCGCCGGTCGAAGGCAAGCCGGATTACCAGGCGCTGGCGGATACGCTTAAAGCGTGCTTTTAAGCAACTGGATAAAACATTCCTCGATGATCTGTGACGCCATCAGGAATCGCAGTCTATATAAAAGAAGACATCTTTGCGGTGGCTTCTTTTTTTATTTTCATTTTGATCTACGCAACACCCCCGGCAAATCAAGAAAGCCATCGTTTTCAGCATGTAAACTCGAAACATCTTATTTAAAGCGCAGATGCGCCACAGGAGTCGAAAGATGGAAATGACCCATGCTCAACGTCTGATTTTGTCCAACCAGTACAAGATGATGACTATGCTTGATCCCGATAACGCTGCGCGCTACAGCCGCCTGCAAACCATCGTCGAACGCGGCTTTGGTCTGCAAATGCGCGAACTGGACCGCGAGTTTGGCGAGCTGAAAGAAGAAACCTGCCGCATCGTGATCGACATTATGGAGATGTATCACGCCCTGCACGTCTCCTGGACGAACCTCAAAGACGCAACAGTCCATTGACGAGCGCCGCGTGACCTTCCTTGGCTTCGATGCCGCAACGGAAGCGCGTTACCTGGGCTATGTGCGCTTTATGGTGAATACGGAAGGGCGCTATACCCACTTCGACGCGGGTACCCACGGCTTCAACGCGCAGACCCCTATGTGGGAAAAATATCAGCGCATGCTGAGCGTGTGGCACGCCTGCCCGCGCCAGTATCATCTGAGCAGCAACGAAATTCAACAAATTATTAATGCCTGACGGAGGTGCGTGTGCAGTGTAAAGGTTTTCTGTTTGATCTGGACGGTACGCTGGTGGATTCGCTGCCGGTTGTGGAACGTTCCTGGTGCCATTGGGCTGACAGACATGGCATCGACCATCAGGACGTGCTGAATTTTATCCATGGCAAACAGGCCATTACCTCGCTACGGCACTTCATGCCGGGAAAATCGGAAGAGGAGATTGCCGCCGAGTTTACCTGGCTGGAAGCCATCGAAGCGGCGGATACCGACGGGATCGCTCCGTTGCCCGGTGCTATCGCATTACTGCAGCACCTCGATTCGGCAGGGATCCCGTGGGCGATCGTCACCTCCGGTTCCGTGCCGGTTGCCCACGCCCGTCACCAGGCGCAGCCGGTCTGCCGGCGCCGGAAGTGTTTATCACCGCGGAGCAGGTTAAACACGGTAAACCGGAGCCCGACGCTTATCTGCTGGGCGCTGAACTGCTGGGGCTCGCGCCAGCAGGAGTGCGTGGTGGTTGAAGATGCGGCCGCTGGCGTTCTGGCCGGGCTGGCGGCAGGATGCCACGTCATCGCGGTTAACGTTCCGGCCGATTCTCCCCGGCTGGAGGAGGCCGATTTCGTGCTGACCAGCCTCGAAGCGCTGAATGTTGCGAAGCAGTCCGACGGAACGGCGATTGTCACGCTGAATGCCTGAACCCATGATATAGCCCCACATTGGTGGGGCTTTTTTATGGCACTATTTCCCCTCCATCAACTGACAAGGATATGTTGTGAACGGTGAACTGATTTGGGTGCTGAGCCTGCTGGCTATTGCCATCGTGCTTTTCGCAACGGGCAAAGTACGCATGGACGCGGTGGCCCTGTTTGTGATCGTCGCCTTTGTGCTGAGCGGCACGCTCACGCTGCCGGAGGCCTTTTCCGGTTTTAGCGATCCCAACGTGATCCTGATTGCCGCCCTGTTTATTATCGGCGATGGGCTGGTGCGCACCGGCGTGGCGACCATCATGGGGGCCTGGCTGGTGAAGGTGGCGGGCAGCAGCGAAACCAAAATGTTGATGCTGCCTGATGGTGACCGTCGCCGGGCTGGGCGCGTTTATGAGCTCGACGGGCGTGGTGGCCATCTTTATCCCGGTGGTGCTGAGCGTTTCGCTACGGATGCAGATCTCGCCGTCGCGCCTGATGATGCCGCTCAGTTTCGCCGGGCTTATCAGCGGCATGATGACGCTGGTGGCAACGCCGCCGAACCTGGTGGTCAACAGCGAACTGATGCGGGAAGGCATGAAAGGCTTCGGCTTTTTCAGCGTGACGCCGCTTGGCCTGGTGATTCTGGTGCTGGGGGTCGTCTACATGCTGCTGACGCGTTTTATGTTGAAAGGGGATGATGAGCAAGCGCAGCGTGACGGCTGGAAGCGACGCACCTTCCGCGATTTGATTAAAGAGTACCGCCTTACCGGGCGCGCGCGCCGCCTGGCTATTCGTCCCGGCTCGCCGATGGTGGGACAGCGCCTGGATGACCTGAAGCTGCGCGAGCGCTATGGCGCGAATGTGATCGGCGTAGAGCGCTGGCGTCGTTTTCGTCGGGTGATCGTCAACGTCAACGGGGTGTCGGAATTCCGCGCGCGTGACGTCCTGCTGATTGATATGTCCACCGCGGATGTGGATCTGCGCGAGTTCTGCAGCGAACAGTTGCTGGAGCCGATGGTGCTGCGCGGGGAGTATTTCTCCGATCAGGCGCTGGATGTCGGCATGGCGGAAGTGTCGCTGATCCCGGAATCGGAACTGTTGGGCAAAACCGTGCGGGAAATGGGGTTCCGTACCCGCTATGGCCTGAACGTCGTGGGCCTGAAGCGCGATGGCGTGGCGATGGAAGGGGCAGGTGGTGGATGAGCCGATCCTGCTGGGCGATATTTTCCTGGTCGTCGGTAACTGGAAGCTGATCCGTCAGCTGGGCAAAAACGGCCGCGATTTTGTGGTGCTCAACATGCCGGTCGAGGAGAGCGATGCTTCGCCTGCGCACAGCCAGGCGCCGCACGCGATTTTTTGCCTGGTGCTGATGGTGGCGCTGATGCTGACCGATGAAATCCCCAACCCGGTCGCGGCGATTATCGCCTGCCTGTTGATGGGCAAATTCCGCTGTATTGATGCCGAAAGCGCCTATAAAGCCATTCACTGGCCGAGCATTATTCTGATCGTCGGGATGATGCCCTTTGCCCTGGCGCTGCAAAAAACCGGCGGGGTGGATCTGATCGTTAAAGGGTTGATGGACGTCGGCGGCGGGTACGGGCCGCACGTGATGCTGGTCTGCCTGTTTATCATGTGCGCCACCATCGGCCTGTTTATCTCGAACACCGCGACGGCGGTGCTGATGGCGCCGATCGCGCTGGCGGCGGCAAAATCCATGGGCGTGTCGCCGTATCCGTTTGCGATGATGGTGGCAATGGCGGCTTCCGCCGCATTTATGACGCCGGTCTCTTCACCGGTCAACACGCTGGTGCTGGGGCCGGGCAATTACCAGTTCAGCGATTTCGTGAAGCTCGGCGTGCCGTTCACCCTGCTGGTGATGGTGGTGTGCGTGGTGCTGATACCGGTACTGTTTCCGTTTTGACGCGTTTGCCGGGTGGCATTCACCCGGCAAAGAATACTTACAGCGGTGAATCCTGGCTGATTTCATCCAGCGATAAATGGAAGCTGGGCACAAACACCTGCATGAAGTAATCCATTTCCGGGCTGCGGCGGGCTTCCAGCGTTTTTTCCAGGCGCGTTTTTGCCAGCAAGAATTCGTTGTTGCCGGCGGAAAGCTCTTCCAGACATTTCAGATAGGCGCACAGCGCGTCGGCCTGTTTGACCAGCGACTTTTCATCTTCCGCGCTATAGTGATGCTCATCGATCAGCGGCGCAAAAATATCCCGCAACTCTTCCGGCACCATGTCGACCAGCTTTTGCTGGGCAATCTTTTCAATGGCCTTATATTCCTGCGCAATTTGCGAGTTGAAATACTTCACCGGCGTGGGCAGATCGCCGGTCAGCACTTCCGATGCGTCGTGGTACATCGCCAGCAGCGCAATGCGCTCGGCATTGAGCTGACCGTTGAATTTGCGGTTTTTAATCGCGGCCAGCGCGTGGGCGACCATCGCCACCTGCAGGCTGTGCTCGGACACATTTTCGGTGCGGACGTTGCGCATCAGCGGCCAGCGGTTGATCAGTTTCAGGCGGGAGAGGTGGGCGAAGAAATGACTCTGACTCATAGGTAACCTTTTGTCTGTCACTGCGACCGGAGTTCATTGTGCGGAGAGTGTGGGGGAAGATGCAAATCCTCCCCCGATGAAGATCACTGATGGTAACCGGAGAGGAAGCGGCCAAAACGGCTGATGGCCATTTCCAGGTCATCTTCGCGCGGCAGCGTCACGATACGCACGTGATCCGGCCACGGCCAGTTAAACGCGGTACCCTGCACCAGCAGCACTTTTTCCTGCAGCAGGAAGTCGAGCACCATCTTCTGGTCGTCGTGAATATTGAAGCGCTTCGCGTCAATTTTCGGGAACATATAGAGCGCGCCGCTGGGCTTCACGCAGGAGACGCCCGGGATATCGTTAATCAGTTCCCACGCGCGGTTGCGCTGTTCGTACAGGCGACCGCCGGGCACGATAAATTCGCTGATGCTCTGATAACCGCCGAGCGCGGTCTGAATCGCGTGCTGTGCCGGAACGTTGGCGCACAGGCGCATCGAGGCCAGCATCTCCAGCCCTTCGATATAGCCTTTGGCGTGTTTTTTCGGCCCGTTCAGCACCATCCAGCCCTGGCGGAAGCCGGCCACGCGGTAGGTTTTAGACAGGCCGTTAAAGGTGACGGTCAGCAGATCCGGCGCCAGCGCAGCGATCGAGTGGTGCTGGGCCGCGTCGTACAGGATCTTGTCGTAGATCTCGTCGGCGAAGATGATCAGGTTGTGCTGACGCGCGATCTCGACGATCTCCATCAGCAGCTCTTTTGAGTAAACCGCGCCGGTCGGGTTGTTCGGGTTGATAATCACGATACCGCGGGTGCGCGGCGTGATTTTGGCGCGAATATCGTCCAGATCCGGGAACCAGCCAGCGGATTCATCGCACAGATAGTGCACGGCTTTACCACCGGAAAGTGACACGGCAGCCGTCCACAGCGGGTAGTCCGGCGCGGGCACCAGCATTTCGTCCCCGCTGTTCAGCAGCGCCTGCATCGACTGCACGATCAGTTCGGAGACGCCGTTGCCAATATAGATATCTTCAACGGTAACATCGCGCATACCGCGCGCCTGGTAGTGCTGCATGATGGCTTTACGTGCGGAGTAAAGTCCTTTGGAATCGCAATAGCCTTGCGCGCCTGGGCAGGTTGCGGATCACATCAACCAGAATTTCATCCGGCGCTTCGAAACCGAATGGCGCAGGGTTGCCGATGTTGAGTTTCAGAACTTTGTTGCCTTCTTCTTCCAGACGTTTTGCTTCTTTCAGAACCGGGCCGCGGATGTCATAACAGACGTTATCTAGTTTGCTGGATTTTTCGATGGGGGACATGAACCTTTGACCTTTTAGCTATGGGAGCCACTGCCTGCCGTGGAAGTCAGCACGGAATAATGTACTCCCCCGCCCGCTTCGTTTTGAAGGGTTAGCAGAAGAAGATTTCGCGGTAACTTTCTCATTGATTAACGTTTTTTTAACTGTTTTCTTTTATTTTACCCTTGTTCTTAAACTGCCTTTACGCTAATTTTCAGTTTTAAATATCAAAAATACATAAGAAGTTGTAATTTATCGCTAATAAAAGGCCCTTACTTAGTGCGGGTTTAAAAAAGAAGTACGCAAACCGACAGAGAATTCTTCGCAAAATCTGGATGATGGCAAGATGGAGTCATGCATTTTGTCAGAGGGGAATGTTTGCGCTGTAAACGCAATGTTAAGCATTATTAATAGTTAGAACGGTTGTCAATTAATAGCGAATTAATATTGAGAATGGGAACTATGTTCGTCTCTAATATTATAACCAGAGGTCGGACATCATGACAATTGCGGTTTAAGATTATTCGCAATAATGCTTATAAATATAAAGGTTTTAGGTTAAACTCGGAGGGCAAGAAATGGTGCTGATGTGAAAAAGCCATGCTTTAGTTAAGGACTATTTCTTGATTTTAGTTGGTTGTTATTATTCGCTTTTACTCCAGTCCGCTTATATAGCCTTATGGTATATGATACATGTGCTATGTATAGCCAGTGATGTGCATAAACAGGTTCTTTTTTTAAAAGCATTCGCAAGGTTTATCACGGTTTATATATCCAGAAGGAATGGAGCATGCGAAATAAAGCCAATGGGTTCAGCTTGCATTAGACAGCGAACTATAAACACGAGAACTTACAGTCAGGCTTTGATGAGTCATGACGTTGCTGGATGCACTTTTTAAATGGAATTACTTAATCTTACGAGCACAGCTTAAACCCGGGTCAGCTCCGCACGAGCAACCTGAAAGTGAATAAATATGATAAATGCAAATCGTCCGATAATGAATCTCGACCTCGATCTGCTGAGAACGTTTGTTGCGGTCGCCGATCTCAACACCTTTGCAGCGGCTGCTGCCGCCGTTTGCCGAACCCAGTCCGCCGTCAGCCAGCAAATGCAGCGGCTGGAGCAATTGGTGGGAAAGGAGCTTTTTGCCCGTCATGGGCGTAATAAGCTCTTAACGGAACACGGTATTCAGCTTCTGGGTTATGCCAGGAAAATTCTTCGCTTTAATGATGAAGCATGTATGTCATTAATGTTTAGCAACCTTCAGGGCGTGCTAACGTTAGGCGCATCTGATGAGTCAGCGGATACTATATTGCCGTTTCTTCTCAATCGTATTAGCTCGGTTTATCCGAAGCTTGCGCTGGACGTGAGCGTAAAGCGCAATGCTTTTATGGTTGAGATGTTAAATGAGAATAAAGTCGATCTGGTGGTGACCACGCATCGTCCCGGGCAGTTTGATTGCCTGACGCTGCGTACATCGCCTACGCACTGGTATTGCGCGGCCGAATATGTGCTGCAAAAAGGGGAGCCGGTGCCACTGGTGTTGCTGGATGACCCGAGCCCGTTCCGCGACATGGTGCTGACGGCGCTGAATGAGGCCAATATTCCGTGGCGTCTGGCGTATGTGGCTTCCACGCTGCCAGCGGTGCGTGCCGCCGTGAAAGCCGGTCTGGGTGTCACCGCCCGTCCGGTTGAAATGATGAGTCCCGATCTGCGCGTTCTGGGCAAATCCGATGGCCTGCCTGCACTGCCGGATACGGAGTATCTGCTCTGCCACAATTCGTCCAGCCATAACGAACTGGCGAAGGTGGTGTTCGAGGCGATGGAAAACTACCATAACCCGTGGCAGTACGGGAATTCTGGGCCTGAAGAAGGTGGGGATCCGCTGATCGTTGAAGGGGATTTTGGGTGACATTTTGCCCGCTCAAAATTCTGGTAACAAAATGTAAGTGTAAAAAAGAACCGCTGGCAGTGAAATCGCTGCCACTGGTTCGTTTTATATCGGAACATTTCCCTGGTGAATTATTGACCCTCTAAGGATATTCTATATTTACTTTCAATGAAGTTAATGCTTCTCACAGCAAAATATCCTTTATCAACTATAGTCTTTCATGCCTTAAGCTCATGTTAAAAATCAAGCAGGAAATATGTTGCCGTTTTCTGCGTTGAATTAACAAAAGCGTGTCTCAGATCAAGAAAATACTCCCATTGAGGGGGAGGAATCGATGGACAAAATCCTGTCAAAATAGGAGGGTAATTTTTGGAAAAGCTCACGAAACGGACACGATTCAACAACATACATTTTCGCGGGTATGTTATGAGGCCCACCAAGGTTAAAGGGCACCAAATGTTAATGAGAATTGCTCGATGTAAATTAATGTGAAGAAACCTTTGTTAAAGTTGACAAAAGGTTATAGAAAGGAGTAAAAAACCCACATCATTTTGCTGTCTACGCCTTTTTTCTGACAGTTAGTGTGTGGTTATTTGTTCCTCCCCATGAATCGATGTGATGCGCATCTGCCAGCAAGAGCAGTGCGTATGGTAACGCTTTTGATGAGTAAGCAATGAGTATGTCAACATCCACTGAAGTCATCGCTCATCACTGGGCATTCGCAATCTTTCTTATTGTAGCCATTGGCCTGTGCTGCCTGATGTTGGTCGGCGGCTCGTTTCTGGGCGGTCGCGCCCGCGCAAGGCACAAAAACACACCTTTCGAATCAGGTATCGATTCAGTCGGTTCCGCGCGCTTACGCCTGTCCGCCAAGTTCTACCTGGTGGCCATGTTCTTCGTCATCTTCGACGTGGAAGCGCTTTACCTTTATGCATGGTCAACCTCCATTCGCGAAAGTGGTTGGGTGGGCTTTGTCGAGGCCGCAATTTTCATTTTAGTGCTACTGGCCGGTCTGGTTTATCTGGTGCGTATTGGCGCGCTGGATTGGACGCCTGCGCGTTCACGCCGTGAACACATCAACCCGGAAAACAGTATCTCTAATCGTCAGCGCAGTAACAGCGAGGCAATAAGATGGATTATACGCTCACCCGCATAGATCCTAACGGTGAGAATGACCGTTACCCCCTGCAAAAACAGGAGATCGTAACCGACCCCCTGGAGCAAGAAGTCAACCGAAGCGTGTACATGGGCAAACTCGAACATGCCCTGCACGATATGGTGAACTGGGGCCGTAAAAACTCCATCTGGCCGTACAACTTTGGCCTTTCGTGCTGCTACGTTGAGATGGTGACGTCATTCACTGCCGTGCACGACGTTGCGCGTTTTGGTGCGGAAGTACTGCGTGCTTCCCCACGTCAGGCTGACCTGATGGTGGTAGCCGGTACCTGCTTTACCAAGATGGCACCTGTCATTCAGCGTCTTTATGACCAGATGCTGGAGCCAAAGTGGGTTATCTCCATGGGCGCCTGCGCCAACTCTGGCGGTATGTACGACATCTATTCCGTCGTGCAGGGCGTAGATAAATTTATCCCGGTGGATGTGTACATCCCGGGCTGTCCGCCGCGTCCGGAAGCCTACATGCAGGCGCTGATGCTGCTGCAGGAATCCATCGGTAAAGAACGTCGCCCGCTGTCGTGGGTTGTTGGCGATCAGGGCGTTTATCGCGCCAACATGCAGTCTGAGCGCGAGCGTAAACGTGGCGAACGCATTGCCGTCACCAATCTGCGTACGCCTGACGAAATTTAATGTGCGCCTGTAGGCCTGGAGAACACCTTCGCATATCACTACTCCAATAACGCGAAGCCAGGCCCGACAGTCACCACGGACCCTTTGCAATGGTGAACAATATGACCGATTTAACCGCGCAAGAAGCCGCCTGGCAGACCCGGGATCATCTGGATGACCCGGTCATTGGCGAACTGCGCAACCGTTTTGGGCCGGATGCCTTTACTGTTCAGGCCACCCGCACCGGGGTACCCGTTGTTTGGGTGAAGCGTGAGCAATTGCTGGAAGTTGTCGATTTCCTGAAGAAACTGCCGAAACCGTACGTCATGCTGTTTGACCTGCACGGCATGGACGAACGTCTGCGCACCCACCGCGCCGGTCTGCCCGCCGCGGATTTTTCCGTTTTCTACCACCTGATCTCAATCGACCGTAACACGCGACATCATGCTCAAGGTGGCGCTGTCTGAAAACGACCTGCATCTGCCGACGATCACCAAACTTTTCCCCAACGCCAACTGGTACGAGCGTGAAACCTGGGAAATGTTCGGCATCACCTTCAACGGCCACCCGCACCTGACGCGCATCATGATGCCGCAGACCTGGAAGGGCCACCCGCTGCGTAAAGACTACCCGGCGCGCGCCACCGAATTCGATCCGTTTGAGCTGACCAAAGCCAAGCAGGATCTGGAGATGGAAGCGCTGACCTTCAAGCCGGAAGACTGGGGCATGAAGCGCGGCACCGACAACGAGGACTTCATGTTCCTCAACCTCGGTCCGAACCACCCGTCTGCGCACGGTGCGTTCCGCATCATCCTGCAGCTGGACGGCGAAGAGATCGTCGACTGCGTGCCGGACATCGGCTACCACCACCGTGGCGCCGAGAAGATGGGCGAGCGTCAGTCCTGGCACAGCTACATTCCGTACACCGACCGTATCGAGTACCTCGGCGGCTGCGTCAACGAAATGCCATACGTGCTGGCGGTCGAGAAACTGGCGGGGATCAACGTACCGGATCGCGTCAACGTGATCCGCGTCATGCTGTCAGAGCTGTTCCGCATCAACAGCCACCTGCTGTACATCTCCACCTTCATTCAGGACGTCGGCGCGATGACCCCGGTGTTCTTCGCCTTTACCGACCGTCAGAAAATCTACGATCTGGTGGAAGCCATCACCGGTTTCCGTATGCACCCGGCCTGGTTCCGCATCGGCGGCGTCGCGCACGATCTGCCGCGCGGCTGGGACCGTCTGCTGCGTGAATTCCTCGACTGGATGCCGAAACGTCTGGCCTCTTACGAGAAAGCGGCGCTGCGTAACACCATCCTGAAAGGCCGTTCCCAGGGCGTTGCCGCCTACGGCGCGAAAGAAGCGCTGGAGTGGGGCACCACCGGCGCCGGTCTGCGCGCCACCGGCATCGACTTCGACGTGCGTAAAGCCCGTCCTTACTCCGGCTACGAGAACTTCGACTTTGAAGTCCCGGTGGGCGGCGGCGTCAGCGACTGCTACACCCGCGTGATGCTGAAAGTGGAAGAGCTGCGCCAGAGCCTGCGCATCCTTGAGCAGTGCCTGAACAACATGCCGGAAGGCCCGTTCAAGGCGGATCACCCGCTGACGACGCCGCCACCGAAAGAGCGCACGCTGCAACATATCGAAACCCTGATCACCCACTTCCTGCAGGTTTCCTGGGGCCCGGTCATGCCGGCCAACGAATCCTTCCAGATGATTGAAGCGACCAAGGGTATTAACAGTTACTACCTGACCAGCGACGGCAGCACCATGAGCTACCGCACCCGCGTGCGTACGCCGAGCTTTGCGCACCTGCAGCAGATCCCGTCGGCGATCCGCGGCAGCCTGGTCTCCGACCTGATCGTCTATCTGGGTAGTATCGATTTTGTTATGTCAGATGTGGACCGCTAATTATGCACGAGAATCAACAACCACAAACCGAGGCTTTTGAGCTGAGTGAAGCAGAGCGTGCGGCCATTGAGCACGAAATGCACCACTACGAAGACCCGCGCGCGGCGTCCATCGAAGCGCTGAAGATCGTCCAGAAACAGCGTGGCTGGGTGCCGGACGGCGCGATCTACGCCATCGCGGAAGTGCTGGGGATCCCGGCCAGCGACGTCGAAGGCGTGGCCACGTTCTACAGCCAGATCTTCCGTCAGCCGGTGGGCCGCCACGTGATCCGCTACTGCGACAGCGTGGTCTGCCACATCACCGGTTATCAGGGCATTCAGGCGGCGATTGAGAAGAAGCTGAATATCAAGCCGGGCCAGACCACCTTCGATGGACGCTTTACGCTGCTGCCGACCTGCTGCCTGGGCAACTGCGACAAAGGGCCGACCATGATGATTGATGAGGACACTCACGCCCATCTGACGCCGGAAGGCATCCCCGAACTGCTGGAGCAGTACAAATGAAAACAGTTATCCGTACTCCTGAAACGCATCCGCTGACCTGGCGTCTGCGTGATGACAAGCAGCCGGTCTGGCTCGACGAATACCAGAGCAAAAACGGCTATGCCGGTGCGCGTAAAGCGCTTTCCGGCATGGCCCCGGACGACATCGTCAACGCGGTAAAAGACTCCGGCCTGAAAGGCCGCGGCGGCGCGGGCTTCTCCACCGGTCTGAAGTGGAGCCTGATGCCGAAAGACGAATCCATGAACATCCGTTACCTGCTGTGTAACGCCGATGAAATGGAGCCGGGCACCTATAAAGACCGCCTGCTGATGGAGCAGCTGCCGCACCTGCTGGTGGAAGGCATGCTGATCTCCGCGTTTGCGCTGAAAGCCTACCGTGGCTACATCTTCCTGCGCGGCGAGTACATCGAAGCGGCGCGAACACCTGCGTCGCGCCATTGCCGAAGCCACCGAAGCGGGCCTGCTGGGCAAAAACATCCTCGGCAGCGGGTTCGATTTCGAGCTGTTCGTGCACACCGGTGCCGGGCGTTACATCTGCGGCGAAGAGACCGCGCTGATCAACTCGCTGGAAGGCCGCCGCGCGAACCCGCGTTCCAAGCCGCCGTTCCCGGCCAGCTCCGGCGTATGGGGCAAACCGACCTGCGTGAACAACGTCGAAACCCTGTGCAACGTGCCGGCCATCGTCTGGCGAACGGCGTGGAGTGGTATCAGGGCATCTCCTGACCAGCAAAGATGCCGGTACCAAGCTGATGGGCTTCTCCGGCCGGGTGAAAAATCCGGGCCTGTGGGAACTGCCGTTCGGTACCACCGCGCGCGAAATCCTTGAAGACTACGCCGGCGGCATGCGCGATGGCCTGAAATTCAAAGCCTGGCAGCCGGGCGGGGCAGGGACAGACTTCCTGACCGAAGCCCACCTTGATCTGCCGATGGAATTCGAAAGCATCGGCAAAGCCGGCAGCCGTCTGGGTACGGCGCTGGCGATGGCCGTCGACCACGAGATCGGCATGGTGTCGCTGGTGCGCAACCTGGAAGAGTTCTTCGCCCGCGAGTCCTGCGGCTGGTGTACGCCGTGCCGCGATGGTCTGCCGTGGAGCGTGAAGATCCTGCGTGCACTGGAACGTGGCGAAGGCCAGCCTGGGGATATCGAGACACTTGAGCAACTGTGTCGACAACTTCCTTGGGCCCGGGCAAAACCTTCTGCGCCCACGCACCGGGTGCCGTCGAGCCTCTGCAGAGCGCGATCAAATATTTCCGCGACGAGTTCGAAGCGGGCATTAAGCAGCCGTTCAGCAATACCCATGCGATTGGCGGGATCCAGCCGAACCTGCTGAAAGCGCGCTGGTAATTGGGGTTACTCGCCTGGGCGAGGCCGGAAACAAATTTTGATTAATACCTGAGAAAGACCCGCAACTTTCGCGATGTAACAACGCTGCTACGGCGCGAAGGACAAAGGCAGGCCAACTGGAAGCATGCTAATGGCTACGATTCATGTAGACGGCAAAGAATACGAAGTCAACGGAGCGGACAACCTGCTGGAGGCTTGTCTGTCCCTCGGCCTCGATATTCCTTACTTTTGCTGGCATCCGGCGCTGGGCAGCGTCGGTGCTTGCCGCCAGTGTGCGGTGAAGCAATATCAAAACGCGGAAGACACGCGTGGTCGCCTGGTGATGTCCTGTATGACGCCGGCCACCGACGGCACCTTTATTTCCATTGATGACGAAGAAGCCAAGCAGTTCCGCGAAAGCGTGGTGGAGTGGTTGATGACCAACCACCCGCACGACTGCCCGGTCTGCGAAGAGGGCGGTAACTGCCACCTGCAGGATATGACGGTGATGACCGGCCACAGCTTCCGTCGCTACCGCTTTACCAAGCGTACCCACCGTAACCAGGATCTGGGCCCGTTCATCTCCCACGAGATGAACCGCTGCATCGCCTGCTACCGCTGCGTGCGTTACTACAAAGACTACGCAGACGGCACGGATCTGGGCGTGTATGGCGCGCACGACAACGTCTACTTCGGTCGCCCGGAAGACGGCACGCTGGAAAGCGAGTTCTCCGGCAACCTGGTGGAAATCTGCCCGACCGGCGTCTTCACCGACAAAACCCACTCCGAGCGTTACAACCGTAAGTGGGACATGCAGTTTGCGCCGAGCATCTGCCAGCAGTGCTCCCTGGGCTGCAACACCAGCCCGGGTGAGCGCTACGGCGAGCTGCGCCGCATCGAAAACCGCTACAACGGTACCGTTAACCACTACTTCCTGTGCGACCGCGGCCGTTTCGGCTATGGCTACGTCAACCTGAAAGACCGTCCGCGTCAGCCGGTGCAGCGCCGTGGCGACGATCTGATCACCCTGAACGCCGAGCAGGCGATGCAGGGCGCGGCGGATATTCTGCGTCAGTCGAAGAAAGTGATCGGTATCGGTTCCCCGCGCGCCAGCATGGAAAGCAACTTCGCCCTGCGCGAGCTGGTCGGCGCGGAAAACTTCTACACCGGCATCGCCCAAGGCGAGCAGGAACGTCTGCAGCTGGTGCTGAAAGTGCTGCGCGAAGGCGGTATCCATACCCCGGCGCTGCGCGAAATCGAATCTTACGATGCGGTCCTGGTGCTGGGCGAAGACCTGACCCAGACCGGCGCGCGCGTCGCGCTGGCGGTGCGTCAGGCGGTGAAGGGCAAAGCCCGCGAAATGGCAGCGGCGCAGAAAGTGGCCGACTGGCAGATTGCGGCGATCATGAACATCGGCCAGCGCGCGAAACATCCGCTGTTTGTCACCAACGTCGACAACACCCGTCTGGACGATATCGCCGCGTGGACCTACTGCGCACCGGTTGAAGATCAGGCGCGTCTTGGCTTCGCCATCGCCCACGCGCTGGACGAGACGGCGCCGGCGGTTGACGGTCTGGAGCAGCGACCTGAAAAACAAGGTCGACGTGATTGTCCAGGCCCTGGCCGGCGCGAAGAAACCGCTGATTATCTCCGGTACCAACGCCGGTAGCGCGGAAGTGATTCAGGCGGCAGCCAACGTGGCCAAAGCGCTGAAAGGGCGCGGTGCTGACGTCGGCATCACCATGATTGCCCGTGCGGTGAACAGCATGGGCCTGGGCCTGATTGGCGGCGGCTCTCTGGAAGCTGCGCTGAGCAGAACTGGAAGCCGGCCACGCTGACGCCGTGGTGGTGCTGGAAAACGACCTGCATCGCCATGCTTCTGCCGCTCGCGTTGATGCCGCGCTGGCCAAAGCGCCGCTGGTGATGGTGATTGACCATCAGCGCACCGCGATCATGGACAAGGCGCACCTGGTGCTCTCCGCGGCCAGCTTCGCAGAAAGCGACGGTACGGTTATCAACAACGAAGGCCGCGCGCAGCGTTTCTTCCAGGTTTACGACCCGGCCTACTACGACAGCAAAACCGTGATGCTGGAGAGCTGGCGCTGGCTGCACTCGCTGCACAGCACCGTGGAAAACCGCGAAGTGGACTGGACGCAGCTCGACCACGTGATCGACGCGGTGGTCGAAGCACTGCCGCAGCTGGCAGGCATTAAAGATGCCGCGCCGGACGCCAGCTTCCGCATCCGCGGCCAGAAACTGGCGCGTGAACCGCACCGCTACAGCGGCCGTACCGCCATGCGCGCCAACATCAGCGTGCACGAACCGCGTCAGCCGCAGGATAAAGACACCATGTTCGCCTTCTCCATGGAAGGGAACAACCAGCCGTCCGCTCCGCGTTCGCAAATCCCGTTCGCCTGGGCGCCGGGCTGGAACTCCCCGCAGGCATGGAACAAGTTCCAGGCTGAAGTGGGCGGCTCACCTGCGCCACGGCGATCCGGGCGTGCGTCTGATTGAAGCCAGCGAAAGCGGGCTGGACTACTTCACCACCATTCCGGGAACCTTCGAAGCGCAGGACGGTAACTGGCGTATCGCGCCGTACTACCACCTGTTCGGCAGCGACGAAATGTCGCAGCGTTCACCGGTCTTCCAGAGCCGTATGCCGCAACCGTACATCAAGCTGAACCCGGCCGACGCCGCGAAGCTTGGCGTTAACGCGGGCGCGCACATCGCCTTCAGCTGTGAAGGCCAGACCATCAGCCTGCCGCTGCAGGTTTCCGAAGGTCTGACGGCAGGGCAGGTCGGTCTGCCGATGGGTATGCCTGGCATCGCGCCGGTTCTGGCCGGTGCGCGTCTTGAAAATCTGCAGGAGGCAGAAGCATGAGCTGGTTAACGCCGGATGTTATCGACATCCTGCTGAGCATTCTGAAAGCGGTGGTCATCCTGCTGGTGGTGGTCACCTGCGGCGCGTTCATGAGCTTTGGCGAACGTCGTCTGCTCGGTCTGTTCCAGAACCGTTACGGACCGAACCGCGTGGGCTGGGGTGGCTCACTCCAGCTGGTCGCGGACATGATCAAGATGTTCTTTAAAGAGGACTGGATCCCGCGCTTCTCCGATCGCGTGATCTTCACCCTGGCACCGATGATCGCCTTCACCTCGCTGCTGCTGGCGTTTGCTATCGTGCCGGTCAGCCCGACCTGGGTGGTGGCGGACCTGAACATCGGCATCCTGTTCTTCCTGATGATGGCAGGCCTGGCGGTTTACGCGGTGCTGTTCGCCGGCTGGTCGAGCAACAACAAATACTCGCTGCTGGGTGCGATGCGTGCCTCCGCGCAGACCCTGAGCTACGAAGTGTTCCTGGGCCTGTCCCTGATGGGCGTGGTGGCGCAGGCCGGTTCATTCAACATGACCGACATCGTCAACAACCAGGCGGACATCTGGAACGTCATTCCGCAGTTCTTCGGCTTTGTGACCTTCGCCATCGCCGGCGTGGCCGTGTGTCACCGTCACCCGTTTGACCAGCCGGAAGCCGAGCAGGAACTGGCCGACGGTTACCACATCGAATATTCCGGCATGAAATTCGGTCTGTTCTTCGTGGGCGAGTACATCGGTATCGTCACCATTTCCGCGCTGATGGTGACGCTGTTCTTCGGTGGCTGGCAGGGCCCGTTCTTACCGCCGTTCATCTGGTTCGCGCTGAAAACCGCGTTCTTCATGATGATGTTCATTCTGATTCGCGCCGCGCTGCCGCGTCCGCGTTATGACCAGGTGATGTCCTTCGGCTGGAAAGTGTGCCTGCCGCTGACGCTGCTCAACCTGCTGGGAACGGCGGCTGTCATTCTCTGGCAGGCGCAATAAGGGGTGAAAAGACCATGACCTTAAAAGAATTACTGGTGGGCTTCGGCACCCAGGTACGCAGTATCTGGATGATCTGGCCTGCATGCCTTCGCCAAACGCGAAACCCGGATGTACCCGGAAGAGCCGGTATATCTGCCGCCGCGCTACCGTGGCCGTATCGTGCTGACGCGCGACCCGGACGGTTCCGAGCGCTGCGTTGCCTGTAACCTGTGTGCGGTAGCCTGCCCGGTCGGCTGTATCTCGCTGCAAAAAGCCGAGACGGAGGACGGTCGCTGGTATCCGGAGTTCTTCCGCATCAACTTCTCACGCTGCATCTTCTGCGGTCTGTGCGAAGAAGCGTGCCCGACCACGGCGATTCAGCTGACCCCGGACTTCGAGCTGGGTGAGTACAAGCGTCAGGACCTGGTGTACGAGAAAGAGGATCTGCTGATCTCCGGTCCGGGCAAATACCCGGAATATAACTTCTACCGGATGGCGGGTATGGCAATCGACGGCAAAGATAAAGGCGAAGCGGAGAACGAAGCCAAACCTATCGACGTCAAGAGCCTGTTACCGTAAGGAGAGGGCAATGGAATTCGCTTTTTATATCTGTGGCCTGATCGCCATCCTGGCGACGCTGCGCGTGATCACGCACACCAACCCGGTGCATGCGCTGCTGTACCTGATCATCTCGCTGCTGGCCATTTCCGGGGTCTTCTTCTCACTCGGCGCGCACTTCGCCGGTGCGCTGGAAATCATCGTCTACGCCGGGGCCATCATGGTGCTGTTCGTGTTCGTGGTGATGATGCTGAACCTCGGCGGCACCGTAGTCGAGCAGGAGCGCAAGTGGCTGAAGCCCGCAGGTGTGGATCGGCCCGGCACTGCTGTCTGCGGTCCTGCTGGTGGTGATCGTTTACGCCATTCTGGGCGTCAACGATCAGGGTATCGACGGGACGGCGATTGGCGCGAAAGCGGTGGGTATCACGCTCTTTGGCCCATACGTTCTGGCGGTGGAACTGGCCTCAATGCTGCTGCTGGCAGGTCTGGTTGTGGCCTTCCACCTGGGCCGCGAAGAGAGGGCCGGCGAGGTGCTGAGCAACCGCACCGATGACCGCGCGAAAAGAAAAACGGAGGAGCACGCATGATCCCCTTACAACATGGACTGATCCTCGCTGCGATTTTGTTCGTTCTGGGTCTGACCGGTCTGGTTATCCGCCGCAACCTGCTGTTTATGCTGATCGGGCTGGAAATCATGATTAACGCCGCCGCGCTGGCCTTCGTGGTCGCCGGAAGCTACTGGGGCCAGACCGACGGTCAGGTGATGTACATCCTCGCCATCAGCCTCGCGGCTGCCGAAGCGAGTATTGGCCTGGCGCTGCTGCTGCAGCTCCATCGTCGCCGCCAGAATCTGAATATCGATTCAGTAAGTGAGATGCGTGGATGAACATGCTTGCCTTAACCATTATTCTGCCGCTGATTGGCTTCGTGCTGCTGGCGTTTTCCCGCGGCCGCTGGTCTGAGAATCTGTCTGCGACCGTCGGCGTGGGCTCGGTTGGCCTGGCCGCGCTGGTGACCGCGTATGCGGGTATCGACTTCTTTAACAACGGGCAGCAGGCTTTCAGCGTGCCGCCTGTGGACCTGGATGGCGGTCGGTGATTTCAACATCGGCTTCAACCTGGTGCTGGACGGCCTGTCGCTGACCATGCTCTCGGTGGTCACCGGCGTCGGCTTCCTGATCCACATGTTCGCCTCCTGGTATATGCGCGGTGAAGAGGGCTACTCCCGCTTCTTCGCCTACACCAACCTGTTTATCGCCAGCATGGTGGTCCTGGTGCTGGCCGATAACCTGCTGCTGATGTACCTGGGCTGGGAAGGCGTGGGCCTGTGTTCCTACCTGCTGATCGGTTTCTACTACACCGATCCGAAGAATGGCGCAGCGGCGATGAAAGCGTTCGTCGTGACCCGCGTGGGTGACGTCTTCCTCGCTTTCGCGCTGTTCATCCTTTACAACGAACTGGGCACGCTGAACTTCCGCGAAATGGTGGAGCTGGCGCCGCAGCACTTCGCCAACGGCAACAACATGCTGAGGTGGGCGACGCTGATGCTGCTGGGCGGTGCCGTCGGTAAATCCGCGCAGCTGCCGCTGCAGACCTGGCTGGCCGACGCGATGGCGGGCCCGACCCCGGTCTCCGCGCTGATCCACGCCGCCACCATGGTGACCGCCGGTGTCTACCTGATTGCCCGTACCCATGGCCTGTTCCTGATGACCCCGGAAATGCTGCATCTGGTGGGTATCGTCGGTGCGGTCACGCTGGTGCTGGCCGGCTTCGCCGCGCTGGTGCAGACCGACATCAAGCGCGTTCTCGCGTACTCCACCATGAGCCAGATTGGTTACATGTTCCTGGCGCTGGGCGTGCAGGCGTGGGACGCGGCGATTTTCCACCTGATGACGCACGCGTTCTTTAAAGCGCTGCTGTTCCTCTCGTCCGGTTCGGTGATCCTGGCCTGCCATCACGAGCAGAACATCTTCAAGATGGGCGGCCTGCGTAAGTCCATCCCGCTGGTCTATGTCTGCTTCCTGGTCGGCGGCGCGGCGCTGGCGGCACTGCCGTTGATCACCGCGGGCTTCTTCAGTAAGGACGAAATCCTTGCGGGTGCGATGGCCAACGGCCATATCAATCTGATGGTTGCCGGTCTGGTCGGTGCGTTCATGACCTCGCTGTACACCTTCCGCCTGATTTTCATCGTCTTCCACGGCGAAAGAACAAATTCACGCTCACGCAGGGAAGGGGATCACCCATCACCTGCCGCTGATTGTGCTGCTGGTACTGTCCACCTTCGTTGGCGCGATGATTGTGCCACCGCTGCAGGGCGTACTGCCAGAAACCACCGAGCTGGCGCACGGCCGCGTGCTGACGCTTGAAATCACCTCCGGTGTGGTCGCTATCGCCGGCATCCTGCTGGCGGCCTGGCTGTGGCTGGGCAAACGTACGCTGGTGCACTGCCGATGGCCAACAGCGCGCCGGGCCGCTTCTTCGGGACCTGGTGGTACAACGCCTGGGGCTTCGACTGGCTGTACGACAAGATCTTCGTTAAGCCGTACCTGGGCATTGCGTGGCTGCTGAAGCGCGACCCGCTGAACAGCCTGATGAATATCCCGGCGATCCTTTCCCGCTTTGCAGGCAAAGGCCTGCTGTACAGCGAGAACGGTTACCTGCGCTGGTATGTGGCGTCCATGAGCATCGGTGCGGTCGTCGTGCTGGCGCTGCTGATGGTGTTGCGCTGATCGTTTGTGGGCCGGATGGCGCTGCGCTTATCCGGCTTACAAACTGAAAGAGAATTTTTAGAAAATTCGTTGAAAATCAGGTCCGAATGGACAGGCGTTATCGGCAAAGTCCGAGTGGACACCGCCTGCGCAGAGCAACCGGAGCGTACTAAAGTACGTGCGGATTGCGAGCACGGCCGGGGTTCGCGATGATGAGCAAGATAGCCTGAGGCGGACTTAAACAAGGAACAAAAATCGCCATGTTACTACCCTGGCTAATACTGATTCCCTTCATCGGCGGCTTCCTGTGCTGGCAGACTGAACGCTTTGGCGTGAAGGTGCCGCGCTGGATCGCGCTGATCACCATGGGACTGACGCTGGCGCTTGCCCTGCAACTGTGGATGCAGGGCGGCTACTCACTGACGCAGTCCGCGGGCATTCCGCAGTGGCAGTCTGAGTTCATCCTGCCGTGGATCCCACGTTTCGGCATCACCATCCACCTGGCGATGGACGGTCTGTCGCTGCTGATGGTGGTGCTGACCGGTCTGCTCGGCGTGCTGGCGGTACTCTGCTCCTGGCGTGAAATCGAGAAATATCAGGGCTTCTTCCACCTGAACCTGATGTGGATCCTGGGCGGCGTGATCGGCGTGTTCCTTGCCATCGACATGTTCCTGTTCTTCTTCTTCTGGGAAATGATGCTGGTGCCGATGTACTTCCTGATCGCGCTGTGGGGCCACAAGGCGTCCGACGGTAAAACGCGTATCACGGCGGCAACCAAGTTCTTCATCTATACCCAGGCCAGTGGTCTGGTGATGTTGATTGCCATCCTGGCGCTGGTGTTCGTGCACTACAACGCGACCGGCGTCTGGACCTTCAACTACGAAGACCTGCTGAAAACGCCGATGTCTCACGACGTGGAATATCTGCTGATGCTGGGCTTCTTCATCGCCTTCGCGGTGAAAATGCCGGTGGTGCCGCTGCACGGCTGGCTGCCGGACGCGCACTCCCAGGCACCGACGGCGGGTTCCGTTGACCTGGCGGGCATCTTGCTGAAAACGGCGGCCTACGGTCTGCTGCGTTTCGCCCTGCCGCTGTTCCCGAATGCCTCCGCAGAGTTCGCGCCGATCGCCATGTGGCTGGGCGTCATCGGTATCTTCTACGGTGCCTGGATGGCCTTCACGCAGTACGGACATCAAGCGTCTGATCGCCTACACCTCCGTTTCCCACATGGGCTTCGTGCTGATTGCTATCTACACCGGCAGCCAGCTGGCGTACCAGGGCGCGGTGATCCAGATGATTGCGCACGGTCTGTCCGCAGCCGGTCTGTTCATCCTGTGCGGCCAGCTGTACGAACGTCTGCATACCCGCGACATGCGTATGATGGGCGGCCTGTGGAGCAAGATTAAGTGGCTGCCGGCGCTGTCCATGTTCTTCGCCGTGGCCACGCTGGGGATGCCGGGTACCGGTAACTTCGTCGGCGAATTCATGATTCTGTTCGGCAGCTTCAAGGTGGTGCCGGTGATCACCGTGATCTCCACCTTCGGTCTGGTGTTCGCTTCGGTCTACTCGCTGGCGATGCTGCACCGCGCTTACTTCGGTAAAGCGAAGAGCGAAATGGCTGCACAAGGAACTGCCGGGGATGTCGCTGCGTGAGCTGTTCATCATCCTGCTGCTGGTCGTACTGCTGGTGCTGCTGGGCTTCTATCCGCAGCCGATTCTGGATACCTCGCACGCCGCGATGGGCAATATCCAGCAGTGGTTTGTTAATTCTGTTTCTACTACAAGGCCGTAATTCGCCATGACAATAACTCCACAACAACTGATCGCGCTGCTACCGCTGCTGATCGTCGGATTGACGGTGGTGGTTGTGATGCTCTCCATTGCGTGGCGACGCAATCACTTCCTGAATGCCACGCTGTCGGTCATCGGCCTGAACGCCGCGTTGCTCTCTCTGTGGTTTGTTGGCCAGGCGGGCGCGATGGACGTCACCCCGCTGATGCGCGTTGACGGTTACGCCATGCTCTACACCGGGCTGGTGCTGCTGGCGAGCCTGGCAACCTGCACCTTCGCGTACCCGTGGCTGGAAGGCTACAACGACAACAAAGAAGAGTTTTACCTGCTGGTTCTGATTGCCGCGCTGGGCGGCATTCTGCTGGCGAACGCCAACCATCTGGCCGCGCTGTTCCTCGGTATTGAGCTGATCTCCCTGCCGCTGTTCGGTCTGATTGGTTACGCCTTCCGCCAGAAGCGCTCGCTGGAAGCCAGCATCAAGTACACCATTCTGTCTGCGGCGGCGTCCTCGTTCCTGCTGTTTGGTATTGCGCTGGTGTATGCGCAGTCCGGGAATCTGTCCTTTGTGGCGCTCGGCAAGAGCCTCGGTGACGGCATGCTGCACGAGCCGCTGCTGCTGGCGGGTCTGGGCATGATGATTGTCGGTCTCGGCTTCAAACTCTCTCTGGTGCCGTTCCACCTGTGGACGCCAGACGTTTACCAGGGCGCGCCTGCGCCGGTGTCGACCTTCCTGGCGACGGCCAGCAAAATCGCCATCTTCGGGGTGGTGATGCGTCTGTTCCTGTACGCGCCGGTGGGTGACAGCGAAGCGGTTCGCGTGGTGCTGGGCCTTATCGCGTTCGTCTCCATCATCTTCGGTAACCTGATGGCGCTGAGCCAGACCAACATCAAACGTCTGCTGGGCTACTCGTCTATCTCTCATCTGGGCTACCTGCTGGTGGCGCTGATTGCGCTGCAGAGCGGCGAGATGTCGATGGAAACCGTGGGCGTCTATCTGGCCGGTTACCTGTTCAGCAGCCTCGGCGCCTTCGGCGTGGTGAGCCTGATGTCCAGCCCGTACCGTGGTCCGGATGCCGATTCACTGTTCTCCTACCGTGGTCTGTTCTGGCACCGTCCGATCCTGTCCGCGGTGATGACGGTGATGATGCTCTCGCTGGCAGGTATTCCGATGACGCTCGGCTTTATCGGTAAGTTCTACGTGCTGGCCGTCGGTGTGCAAGCGCACCTGTGGTGGCTGACGGCGGGCGTGGTGATCGGTTCCGCGATTGGTCTCTACTACTACCTGCGCGTGGCCGTGAGCCTGTACCTGAGCGCGCCTCAGCAGCTCAACCGCGATGCCCCAACCAACTGGCAGTACAGCGCCGGCGGTATTGTGGTGCTCATCTCCGCGCTGCTGGTGCTGATCTTCGGTATCTATCCGCAGCCGCTGATTGATATCGTGCAGCGAGCGATGCCGATGATGTAATGGCGTATAGCGCATAAAGAAAAACCGCCGGGCTGCAAACCTGGCGGTTTTTTTATGGCGCAGAAATTACTTCGCCAGTAACGGCTGTGAAGCAACCTGGTGGCCGGCTAATCAACGGCCCGTCAATCTTCTTCATCGAGCGGTCCAGCACTTCCTCAATCACTGACGACAGCTCGTTCAGCTCAAACTTCGCGACATAGCCGTCCGCCTTCACCTTACGAATATGGTCTTCGTTGGCGTTGCCGGAAAGGGAAGAGTGGATCACCACCGGAATATCTTTCAACACCGGGTCGGTTTTGATTTTGCGCGTCAGCGTAAAACCGTCCATCTCTGGCATTTCGAGGTCGGTCAGCACCAGAGCGATCTTATCGGTGATCGGCACCCCTTCAGCCTGCGCCTGTGCCGCCAGCACGCCAATTTTCTCCCACGCTTCTTTGCCGGTGATATGCAGCTGTGCCGGGATCTCCATGGCCTGCAGACCTTTCTCCAGCATCGAGCGCGCCACTTTGGAGTCTTCCGCGACGATGGCGACAGCGCCTGGCTTGATATGGAATTTGGTGGTCTTCAGGTTCGTGGCGTGCAGATCGTGATTGGCCGGGGTGATGTCATACAGGATCTGCTCAACGTCCAGCACCATCGCCAGATCGTTGGTATCGCTCTTCTCGTCAAGACACGCAATGCTGGTGATGTAGCGACCGCTGACGGCGGTTTCCGCCGCGTGCACCTGCTTCCAGTCCAGACGCATGATGTTCTCAACCGACTCCACGGCAAACGCCTGCACGCTGCGCGCGTATTCGGTGATCAGCAGGATATTCAGCCCGGTGGTAGGCTTACAGCCCGCCACGGCGGCCAGGTCGATCACCGGGATCACCTGATCGCGAATATTCACCATTCCCATCAGCGGTGATTTCATCCCGGCGGGTTTCGTGAACTCCGGCATCGGCACAATTTCACGCAGCTTAAAGACGTTAATGCCAAACAGCTCAGATTTATTTTCGTTTAGAGAGGTGCCAAGACGGAACAGCAACAGTTCAAAACGGTTCGACAGGGTCAGATTCGCCCTGTCATCAATATCTTTCTGGAAATTATCCATTCTACCCTCGAGAGAAATGCTGACCTTTTAATCGTTATCGGCATCCTGAGGGAAAAATGAAGGACTAAACGCTGACCTGAGCGAAATCTTCGGCCAGCTCACATTCCGGGAACACCGCGCGACACTCTGCCAGCAGCTTTTCACAGCCCCGCGCGTCGTAGCGCGAGCTGACGTGGGTGACGATGAGCCTCCCGACGCCCGCGTCACGGGCCAACTGCGCCGCCTGTCGCGTCGAGCTGTGGCCCCGGCTGTTGGCTTTCTCTTCCATCGCCGTTTCGAGGGTCGCTTCATGCACCATCACGTCCACGCCCTGGGCCAGCGTGAGCGCCGCCGGGCACGGTGCCGTATCGCCAAAAATCGCCAGTTTTTTGCCTGGCTGGGGTGCAGCGAGATAATCCAGGCCGTTGATGACGCGCCCGTCCTCCAGCGTGACGGTCTCTCCGTGCTTCAGACGCTGGAACAACGGTCCGGGTTTTACGCCGTCTGCCATCAGCGCGACGGCATCCAGCGCGCCGGGTTTGTCATGCGCCTCAATGCGGTAGCCATAGCACTCCACAGGATGATTGAGCGGTTGAGCGGTAACCCGGTAATCCCCGTCATCAAAAACCAGGCCTTCGGCAATCTCAACGACCTCCAGCGGATAATCTGTCCATGACCCGCTCAGGCGCAGCGTAGTTTCGACAAATTCACGAATACCCGCAGGCCCGTAAATCGTCAGCGGGTTGGCGTTACCGGCCATCGAGCGGCTGCACAGCAGGCCGGGAAGGCCAAACAGATGGTCGCCATGCAGATGGGTGATAAAAATTTTATCCAGCTTGCCGGGGTGATAAGCGGTGTGTAACAGCTGATGCTGCGTCCCTTCACCACAGTCAAACAGCCACAGCCCGCCGCGGGTGGGGTGTTTAAGATCCAGCAGTATCGCCGTCACATTTCGTGAGCGGGTTGGCACGCCCGCGGACGTACCCAGAAAAATCAGTTCCATAACGCAATCAGCCCTTTGCCGAACGGGGAGGGGTTTAGTATAACGTGATGAACCCCAGGAAGGAGACTGACATGATCCAGTGGCAAGATTTACACCATAGTGACCTCACCGTTCATTCACTTTACGCCCTGCTGAAGCTGCGCTGCGAAGTGTTTGTGGTTGAACAGACCTGCCCGTATCAGGACATCGACGGCGATGACCTCGTCGGCGAGAACCGCCATATCCTCGGCTGGCGGGAGAATAACGAGCTGGTGGCGTATGCGAGGATTCTGAAAAGCGAAGACGATTTTGAGCCTGTCGTCATTGGCCGCGTCATCATCAGCGGCAAAGGGCCGCGGTGAAAAACTGGGCTATCAGCTGATGGAGAAAACGCTGGAGGCATGCCAGAAACAGTGGCCGAACAAGGCGTTATACCTGGGCGCGCAGGCGCACCTGCAGTCCTTCTATGCGCACTTTGGCTTTCGTGCCGGTCACGGAGGTGTATGATGAAGATGGCATTCCGCACATCGGCATGGCGCGGGAAGCGAAGCAGGCGTAATGCGCAGTCGTTGGCTATAGTTAGCGGACTGGTGTACTAACATGGAGAAAAATATGTCATTTCAATCCTGGGATACCCGTATCGACGACGACCTGGCCTTACTGAGCGAAACGCTGGAAGAGGTGTTACGTTCCTCGGGCGACCCTGCCGATCAGAAATATATTGAGCTAAAAGCCCGCGCCGAGCAGGCGCTGCATGAAGTGAAAAACCGCGTCAGCCATGCGTCGGATACCTACTACTACCGCGCCAAAAAAGCGGTGTATCGTGCCGATGATTACGTGCATGAAAAACCGTGGCAGGGCATTGGCGTCGGTGCTGCCGTCGGGCTGGTGCTGGGGCTGCTGCTGGCCCGTCGTTAAGCCGCTTAACCACTCCCTATACGTGGGTACTGCTATTACGTTTCCAGTACCCCGTATAATACGAGGTTTTAACAGGGAGAGGTTCGCGTGAATTCGATTTTCCTCGCGCTGGAGCAACTGCGTATCGCCGCCTGACCGAGCGTTACCCCCGGTACACCCGGCATACGTCATTTCGACGTCCCTTTCCCGTTAAACGACGCTTTCGATCCCCTCGCCTGGCTCGCCAGTCAGCCTGTCTATCCGCAGTTTTACTGGCAGCAGCGTAACGGCGATGAAGAGCTGGCCGCGCTGGGCGCGGTCTGCCACTTCTCATCGTTACCTCTTGCCCAACAATTTTTACACGCCTTGCCAGAGGATACCCGTATCTGGGGCCTGAACGCCTTTAATCCGGAGCAGGGCAGCCTCTTTTTACCGCGCCTTCTGTGGCGACGTGACGGTGGCCGAGCGACGCTGCGGCTGCACCTCTGGAGCGAGACCTCACTTCAGGAAGATGCCCTGAGCGCGCAACTGAGTTTTTGCAGGCACTTTCGCCTTTCACTCCACTTGCCAACCTGAAACAGCAGCCATGTCAGGTTGAGCACGAAACCCATCAGCCGCAGCAGGCCGAATGGCTGACGCTTATCCGCAGGCGACGGAGACCATCGCGCGCGGTGATTTTGAAAAAGTGGTTCTCGCCCGGGCAACCGATACTCCGGTTTACACAGCGGGTTAACCCTGTCGCGCTGATGGCGGCCAGCCGCGCCCTGAATTTACACTGCTACCATTTCTGCATGGTATTCGACGCCAGCAACGCGTTTCTTGGCTCGACGCCGGAGCGTCTGTGGCGGCGGCGCGGCACGCAGCTGCGCACCGAAGCGCTGGCGGGCACCGTCGCCAGCCATGCCGATGATAGCCAGGCGCAGCGTCTCGGCGAGTGGCTGCTGAACGACGATAAAAACCAGCGCGAAAATATGCTGGTCGTGGAAGATATCTGCCAGCGTCTTCAGCACCACACGCAGACGCTTGAGGTACTGCCCCCCCAGGTGGTGCGCCTGCGTAAAGTGCAGCATTTGCGCCGCTGTATCTGGACCGAGCTCAAACAGGCCGACGACGAGCAGTGCCTGCATATGTTACAGCCGACGGCGGCCGTTGCCGGATTACCGCGACAGCCAGCGCGGGAGTTTATTCAGCGCAAGGTTGAACCCTTTACCCGCGAATGGTACGCCGGTTCGGCCGGGTATTTATCCCCTGAGCAGAGTGAATTCTGCGTGGCGCTGCGCTCCGCCCGCGTCCAGGACGACTCCCTGCGGCTCTACGCCGGGGCCGGCATTGTCAGCGGGTCTGACCCGGAGCAGGAGTGGCAGGAGATCGAAAACAAAGCGGCCGGATTGCGCTCTCCCTTAGGGATTAGAACTGACGCACGCAAAACCGATTCATATCAAAATTCCAATTTTTTCTATTATTTATACTGTGTCGCATTCTTGATACCGGACAATCTCATGTCAGTAAGTTCTTTTAACCGACGCTGGGCGGCGGTGATCCTTGAAGCCCTGACGCGCCATGGCGTCAGGCACGTGTGTATTGCACCGGGTTCTCGCTCAACGCCGCTGACGCTGGCGGCCGCCGAAAACCGGGCGTTGATTCACCACACCCACTTTGATGAGCGCGGTCTCGGCCATCTTGCGCTGGGGCTGGCGAAGGTCAGCAAAGAACCCGTGGCGGTGATCGTCACTTCCGGTACCGCCGTGGCGAATCTCTATCCGGCGCTGATTGAAGCCGGGTTAACCGGTGAAAAGCTGATTCTGCTGACGGCCGATCGTCCCCCTGAGCTTATCGACTGCGGCGCCAATCAGGCCATCCGCCAGCCGGGACTCTTTTCTTCGCATCCTTCGCAGACGATTTCGCTGCCCCGTCCCACCCAGGATATTCCGGCAAGCTGGCTGGTCTCCACCGTCGATCACGTGCCATGGAGACGTTGCGCAGCGGGGCGCTGCATATTAACTGCCCGTTTGCCGAGCCGCTGTACGGCGAGCTGGATGACACGGGTCTTGACTGGCAGCAGGCCCTGGGCGACTGGTGGCAGGGTGAGAAACCGTGGCTGCGAACACCGAACAAACGCTCAGTAGCGAAAAGCAGCGCGACTGGTTCTTCTGGCGGCAGAAGCGCGGCGTGGTTATCGCCGGGCGCATGAGCGCCGCCGAAGGCAAGCTGGTCGCCGAATGGGCGCAAACCCTGGGCTGGCCGCTGATAGGCGACGTGCTTTCCCAGACCGGGCAGCCGCTGCCGTGCGCCGATCTCTGGCTGGGTAATGCCAAAGCGGTCACCGAGCTGGCGCAGGCGCAGATTGTGGTCCAGCTTGGATCGAGTTTGACCGGCAAACGGTTACTGCAGTGGCAGGCCACCTGCACACCGGAAGAATACTGGCTGGTGGATGCGCTGGAAGGACGGCTTGACCCGGCGCACCATCGCGGTCGTCGTCTGGTCAGCCGTATCGACGCCTGGCTGGCGCTCCATCCGGCTGAAAAGCGCAAGCCCTGGGCGGTGGCCCTCCCGGACCTGTCGCGGCAGGCGTGGGACAGGGTCCCATCGCAGCGTGAAGCGTTTAGCGAGGCCGGGCTGGCGCACCGTATTCGCCAGTACCTGCCCGAACAGGGGCAGCTGTTTGTCGGCAACAGCCTGGTCGTGCGGCTGATAGACGCGCTCGCGCAGCTGCCAGCAGGCTACCCGGTGTACAGCAACCGTGGCGCCAGCGGCATCGACGGGCTGATCTCCACGGCGGCGGGCGTGCAGCGCGCCAGCGCGAAATCGACGCTGGCCATCGTGGGCGATCTCTCCGCGCTCTACGATCTCAACGCGCTGGCGCTGCTGCGTCAGGTGTCAGCCCCTTTTGTGCTGATTGTGGTCAACAACAACGGCGGGCAGATTTTCTCCCTGCTGCCTACGCCGCAGGCCGAGCGCGAGCGCTTCTATCTGATGCCGCAGAACGTGCAGTTCGAACACGCCGCGGCGATGTTCAGCCTGAAATACCATCGCCCGGAAAGCTGGGAAGCGCTGGACGTGGCGTTAACCGGCGCCTGGTGCAAACCGCCCGGTGCGACGCTGATTGAGCTGGTGGTGAACGAGGCTGACGGTGCGCAGACCCTGCAAACGCTGCTGGCGCAGGTGAGCCAGCTGTGATCCTGCTCGGGCGTGCTAGCACGCCGGAAAACCAGGCCATCCCTGGCTGGTCTTTTTGCACGGTTTTTCCGGCGATTGCCGCGAGTGGCAGAGCGGTCGGTGAAACGCTGACTGCGTTCCCCCGGCTGTAGCTGGATCTGCCGGGGCACGGTGGATCCGACGACCTTTCTGTGGCGTCGAGGGCTTCGACGAGATGGACGCGCTACTCACGGGCAACGCTTATTAGTTACAACATACTGAAATTCTGGCTGATCGGGTACTCCCTCGGCGGCCGCATTGCGATGTTCCATGCCTGCCAGCATCCTGCCGGTTTATGCGGTGTTGTCATTGAAGGCGGACATCCGGGGCTGCAGGATGCCGATGCGCGACAGGCGCGGCTGGCATCCGACCGCCGCTGGGCAGCACGTTTTCGCAGCGAACCGCTGGAGAACGTGTTCGCTGACTGGTACCAACAGCCCGTGTTTGCCTCCCTCACGGACGCCCAGCGCGAGGCGCTGATCACCCTGCGCAGCCAGAACAACGGCGCGACGCGTTGGCGATGATGCTCGAGGCGACCTCGCTGGCCGTGCAGCCCGACCTGCGTGCTGCCCTGAGCGCGCGCGATTTCTCTTTTGATTATCTCTATGGCGAACGTGATGAGAAGTTTGCGGCCCTGGCGACGCAAGTGAACGGCCACTGTGCATGCCATTCCTGACGCCGGACACAACGCCCACCGGGAAAACCCCGATGCGGTTGCGGCAAGTCTGGCTCAGATACTGCGTCTTCGAATAAAGGACACTCTATGATCTATCCTGATGAAAACATGCTTTACGCCCCGGTTGAATGGCAGGACTGCTCCGAAGGCTACACCGACATTCGTTACCACAAATCCACCGACGGCATTGCCAAAATCACCATCAACCGTCCGCAGGTGCGTAACGCCTTCCGTCCGCTGACCGTGAAAGAGATGATTCAGGCCCTGGCGGATGCGCGCTACGACGACAACATCGGCGTGATTGTCCTGACCGGCGAAGGCGAGAAAGCGTTCTGCTCCGGCGGCGATCAGAAAGTGCGCGGTGACTACGGCGGATACCAGGACGACGCCGGCGTGCACCACCTGAACGTCCTCGATTTCCAGCGTCAGATCCGCACCTGTCCAAAACCGGTGGTGGCGATGGTGGCGGGCTACTCCATCGGCGGCGGCCACGTGCTGCACATGATGTGCGATCTGACCATTGCCGCCGAGAACGCCATCTTCGGCCAGACGGGCCCGAAAGTGGGCTCCTTCGATGGCGGCTGGGGCGCCTCCTACATGGCGCGCATCGTCGGGCAGAAAAAAGCCCGCGAAATCTGGTTCCTGTGCCGTCAGTACAACGCGCAGGAGGCGCTGGATATGGGCCTGGTGAACACCGTGGTGCCGCTTGCCGATCTCGAAAAAGAGACCGTGCGCTGGTGCCGTGAAATGCTGCAAAACAGCCCGATGGCGCTGCGCTGCCTGAAAGCGGCGCTCAACGCCGACTGCGACGGTCAGGCGGGTCTGCAGGAGCTGGCGGGCAATGCCACCATGCTGTTCTACATGACCGAAGAGGGTCAGGAAGGGCGCAACGCGTTTAACGAAAAACGCCAGCCGGACTTCAGCAAATACAAACGGAACCCGTAATGCGTCGCGCGCAGGTTTACCGCTGGCAGATACCGATGGACGCGGGCGTGGTGCTGCGTGAACGGCGGTTAAAAACCCGTGACGGCTTCTTCGTGCATCTGCAGCAGGGCGAGCGGGAAGGCTGGGGCGAGATTTCGCCTCTGCCGGGCTTTAGCCTCGAGTCGCTGGATGACGCGCGGGCGGCCTTGCTGGCGTGGGCGGACGCGTGGCGCGAGGGTGCAAATCCGGCGCTGCCGGAGGTGCCTTCCGCGGCCTTTGGTATCAGCTGCGCGCTGGCGGAGCTGGACGGCAGCCTGCCGGAAGCGGGGAATTACCGCGCGGCGCCGCTCTGCACGGGCGATCCGGACGAGCTGTTCGCGCTGCTCTCCGCCATGCCGGGCGAGAAGGTCGCGAAAATCAAAGTCGGGCTGTATGAAGCGGTGCGTGACGGCATGGTCGCCAACCTGCTGCTGGAGGCGATCCCCGATCTGCATCTGCGTCTGGACGCCAACCGCGCCTGGACGCCGCTTAAGGCGCAGCAGTTTGCGAAGTACGTCAACCCGGCCTACCGGAGCCGCATTGCCTTCCTGGAAGAGCCGTGCAAAACCCGCGAGGATTCGCGCGCGTTTGCCCGCGAAACGGGGATTGCCATCGCCTGGGATGAAAGCCTGCGCGAGGCCGATTTTGAATTTGCAGCAGAGCCCGGCGTCAGTGCGGTAGTGATAAAACCGACGCTGACCGGCAGCCTGGCGAAAGTGCGCGAGCAGGTCGCGGCGGCGCACGCCTTAGGGCTGACGGCGGTCATCAGCTCGTCGATTGAGTCCAGCCTTGGGCTGACCCAGCTGGCGCGCATTGCCGCCTGGCTAACGCCGGACACGATCCCCGGCCTCGACACGCTGAACCTGATGCAGGCTCAGCTTGTCCGCACGTGGCCGGACAGCGCGCTGCCGTGCTTCGACGTCTCGGCGCTGGAGCCGCTGCGATGAGTTTTACCGACTGGCCGTGGCGACACTGGTGCGCGCAGTTTGCTGATAAACCGGCCCTGAGGCTGGACGACGAGGTGCTCAGCTGGCAGCAGCTGTGCACCCGCATCGACCGCCTGGCGGCAGAGTTTCATCTGCAGGGCGTGGAGGAGGGCGACGGCGTGCTGCTGCTGGCCCATAACCACCCGCAAACCCTTCTGGCGTGGCTGGCGCTGCTGCAGTGCGGGGCGCGCATTCTTCCCGTTAATCCGCAGCTGCCGTGCCCGCTGCTCGACGTGCTGATCCCGCAGATGACGCTGCGCTTTGCGCTGGTACTGGACGGTACCTTTGACGGCCTACCTGCCCTGCGCATGCGCGAGCGCGCGGGCGAATATTGCGTTGCGTGGCAACCGTCGCGGCTCGCGTCCATGACGCTGACCTCCGGCTCCACCGGGCTGCCGAAAGCGGCGGTCCATACCTGCGAGGCCCACCTTGCCAGCGCGCGCGGCGTTTTGGCGCTGATGCCCTACGGCGAAGACGACGACTGGCTGCTTTCGCTGCCGCTGTTTCACGTTTCCGGCCAGGGGATTTTATGGCGCTGGCTGCAGGCCGGGGCGCGGTTAACCGTACGCGAGAAACAGCCTCTGGCGCAGGCGCTGTTCGGCTGCACGCATGCCTCGCTGGTGCCGACCCAGCTCTGGCGCTTGCTGAATGCCCACCAGCCTGTCGCACTGAAAGCGGTGCTGCTGGGCGGGGCGGCCATCCCTGTTGAATTGACCGAACAGGCGCGAGAACGCGGTATACGCACCTTCTGCGGCTACGGTCTGACCGAGTTTGCCTCTACCGTCTGCGCGAAAGAGGCGGACGGCGAGCCGGACGTGGGCTATGCGCTGCCGGGCAGAGAGGTGCAGGTGGTTAACGGTGAGGTCTGGATCCGGGCGGAGAGCATGGCCTCAGGCTACTGGCGGGACGGCGAACTGATTCCGCTGACCAACGCGCAGGGATGGTTCGCCACACGCGATCGCGGCGAATGGCATGACGGCCGCCTGACGATCCTTGGCCGCATGGACAACCTCTTTTTTAGCGGCGGAGAAGGGATCCAGCCGGAAGCGCTGGAGCGCGTTATCGCCACGCATCCGCAGGTTAACCAGGTGTTTGTCGTTCCGCTGGACGATGCCGAGTTCGGGCAACGTCCGGTGGCGGTGGTGGAGTGCGAGCCGGGAACGGATATCGCCTGCGCTGCCAGCGTGGGTGAGGGATAAGGTGGCGCGTTTTGAGCAACCCGTCCGCTGGCTGGTGATGCCTACTGAACTCAAAAATGGCGGCATTAAAGTCTCGCGCCGCGCAGTGCAGCAGTGGGTGAATGCCGCCGTTAATGGCACGGTGCGATCAGCATAATCAACATTGCGCAGTTTCTCAGGGACCAGGGCATACGGCAGGAAGTGTTACGTATTGCCGAGCGATGCTGGAAAAATCCGTGATGATAAGGAAAAGTCTGCGCAACGTTATAGCACACTACTGCACAGAGAAAGTGCGCGGCTTAGCGCATCATCCCTTTTTTATTCATTATGCGAAAAGAAAAATAGGCATATAATCAGCAGCTTTGGGACTTCTCTATAAAAATGTGCGGGATCACGACAATGAAAAAAGTGGCATTACTGGGCTTCGGCCTGATGGTTGTATCTGCGGCGGCGAACGCCATTAGCATTAACGGCTCGGCGGGTCAGGATTATACCCACCTGGGCTTTGGCATGGGGACCGAGACATCCGGTCTGGCGATGACCGGCGGCTGGACGCATAACGATGACGACGGCGACGCGGCCAGCCTCGGCCTGGGTCTCAACGTTCCTCTTGGCCCGTTCCTGGCGACCGTCGGCGGTAAAGGTATCTATACCAACCCAAATGACGGTGACGAAGGGTACGCGGCGGCAGTGGGCGGCGGCCTGCAGTGGAAAATTGGCGACAGCTTCGGCCTGTTTGGTGAGTACTACTACTCGCCGGACTCCCTCTCAAGCGGTATCGAAAGCTATGAAGAGGCCAACGCCGGCGCGCGCTGGACCATCATGCGTCCGATCACCATCGAAGCAGGCTATCGCTATCTGAACCTGGCCGGTAAAGACGGCAACCGCGATAACGCGCTGGCCGACGGCCCGTACGTGGGCGTCAGCGCAGGCTTCTAATCTCTCCGGCGCGGCATGCTGTCGCGCCAGTTTCTCTCTGCTCCACCCCGCGTTTGCGCTATAGTGTTTTGACCAAATAAGCGGGAGAACACAATGATTAACGTGGAGATGTTATCCACCGGCGACGAAGTGCTGCATGGACAAATTATTGATACCAATGCTGCCTGGCTGGCCGATCTTTTCTTTGAGCAAGGATTACCGTTAACGCGCCGCAATACGGTGGGCGACAATCTTGAGTCACTGGTCGCTGTTCTGCGCGAGCGCAGTGAACAGTGCGACGTGCTGATTGTGAACGGCGGGCTCGGCCCCACCAGTGACGATCTCAGTGCCCTGGCCGCCGCGACCGCAAAAGGCGAAGGGCTGGTGCTGCATGAGACGTGGCTCTCGCAGATGGCGCGTTTTTTCTCTGAACGTGGCCGCGTCATGGCCCCCAGCAACCGCAAACAGGCTGAAATTCCCGCCAGTGCTGAACTGGTCGATAACCCGGTCGGTACCGCGTGTGGGTTTGCCATGCAACTTAACCGCTGCCTGATGTTCTTCACGCCGGGCGTGCCCTCAGAATTTAAAGTGATGGTCGAGCAGCAGATCCTGCCGCGCCTTCGCGATCGTTTTACCCTGCCGGAACCGCCGCTGTGCCTGCGTCTGACCACCTTTGGCCGCTCGGAAAGCGATCTGGCCCAGAGCCTCGATCACCTTCCTCTGCCGCCGGGCGTGTCCATGGGCTATCGCTCCTCCATGCCGATCATTGAACTTAAGCTGACAGGCCCGGCCGAACAGAAAGAGGCGATGCTGGCGTTGTGGCCCGAGGTGCAGCGCGTGGCGGGCGAAAGCCTGATCTTTGAAGGTACGGAAGGGTTGCCCGCGCAGATTGCGACGCAGCTGCAGGCGCGTCAGCTGAGCGTGACCTTAAGCGAGCAGTTCACCGGTGGCCTGCTGGCACTGCAGCTGTCGCGCGTCAACGCGCCGCTGCTGGCCAGCGAAGTGGTGCCGTTCCAGCAGGAGACCCTGGCGCAAACCGCCCGCTGGGCGTCCGAGAGAAGGGTGAAGCATTTTGCCGGTCTGGCGCTGTTCGTCGGCGGGCTGGATGAGGAACACCTCAACTTCGCGCTGGCGACGCCGGAAGGCACCCAGGCCCTGCGGGTAAAAATGAGCATCACCCGCCATAGCCTGGCGGTGCGTCAGGAGGTGTGCGCCATGATGGCGCTGAACATGCTGCGCCGCTGGCTGAATGGCAAAGAGGTGGCCAGCGAGCACGGCTGGATCAACGTGGTCGAGTCGCTGTTCGGGAGTAACGCCTGTGCCGGGGCCTTTCGCCCCGGCCATGTTCACCCTAGCGCCTTCGCCAGCAGCGTGATCGGGTGTTCGCAGCGCTTGCTGGTGGACATCTCAATCTGCCACTTGCAGGTTTCGCAGTCCGTCACCACGATATCCGCGCCGCTCTCCTCAATCTGACGGAACAGCGGGGCGCCGATCGCCTGCGACGTTTCGTAGTTCTCACGCTTAAAGCCGTAGGTTCCCGCGATCCCGCAGCAGCGCGAGTCCAGCACCGTCAGCTCCAGCCCCGGAATTAGCCGCAGCAGCTCCAGCGTATAGAGCGACCAGCCCATCTTCTCCATATGACACGGCGTGTGATACACCACTTTCAGCGGCAATTTCCCCAGCGGCAACGTCTGCCCGCTATCCAGCTTGCGCCACAGGAAGCGCGTCGCCAGCTCGATGTGCTCGCGCAGGCCGGTGTTATCCACGTCCAGCAGATGCGGATACTCATCGCGCAGGGTGAAGGTACAGGTGGACGAGGTCGCCAGCACCGGTATGCCCTTGTCGACAATGGCTTCGCGCAGGGAGGTGACATTGCTTTGAGCCTGCCTGCGCGCTTTATCGGTAAACCCGTTGGCAATCAGCGGCACGCCGCAGCACTTCTCCCGCTGCTTAATAAGCTGCACGCCAGTTCCCATGGCGTTCAGCACCTTCAGCAGATCTTTACCCAGCTGCGGATGGTTGTAGTTCACATAGCAGCCGTGGAAAAACGCCACCTGCTCGGCGTACTGCGCCTGTTGCGCCGCGACGGATTTATACCAGCGGCGGAAGGTGCCGTGAGAATATTTCGGCAGGCTGCGGTGATGGTCTATCTTCAGCGTGGCATCCAGCAGCTGGCGCACCGGTTTGAGCGAGGTCGCGGCATTCACCAGCGGGGCAAAGGGCGTAGAGACGCTGCCCATCAGATCGGTGTGGCTCAGGATCGCGTCCCGCAGCGACGGCTTTTGCGTACTGTAGCGCGCCCGGGCGCGCTGGATAATATCGCCGATTTTCACATCCGACGGGCAGGCGACTTCGCAGCGTTTGCAGTTGATGCAGTATTTCAGCGCTTCGTCGTACAGCGCGGCGTCCTTCAGGCGCAGGCGCTCGCCGTCCGGCCCGGCCTGTTTAGGCCCGGGATAGCGTGGGTTCACGCCGCTGACCGGGCAGACGGTGGTACACACCGTGCATTTGATGCAGCTTTCAAAACGGGTGTCGTTCATTGTTCAGCCTCCGTGCGCTGGCTAATCTGCTCTGCCACATACAGCGCCGTGACGGCGCAGACTCCGCCACCGCATCCCTGAGCAATGGGATCGTACCCGCCCAGCAGCGAACCAATGGCAAAAAGATTATCCACGACAGCGCCCTGACACAGGCCGCGCAGTTGCGCGTCGGTCATCGGCAATCACGCCGAACTGCTGCCAGGGCTGCGGCGAGAAGAAATCACTCTGATACCAGTCCGCGCGGGAGGCTCGCTGGCGAACATCCAGCCCCATAATGGCTTCCCGAATGCGTTCCCGGCTGCTCAGCAGCCCGTTGCTGAAGAAACTGCCGCTTGCCAGCACCGTATAGCGGGCACGAAGCGGAATATCCTCGTGGTTTCGCGTCCAGAGCTGCGTGACATGGTTGTGGCTGATGTCGGCACGCAGTCTCACGTCATCGCCCGCCATCCACACGCCGCCCTGTGCAACAAACTGGCGCTGGAGCTGGGTGTGCAGGCGAATGCCGGGTACGGACGGGGGCAGCGTTGGCAGCAGGCCGAGCGAGCAGGGCAGACGATCCGAGAGCCAGCGCCAGAGCCGGTTGTCGCGTAAACCGAAGCAGGCGGGCATCAGCAGGGCGTCAAGTTGTTGCTAAGCGGCCTGAGGGCGTCATACAGCAACGGCCATTTCTCTTCGTTATCCAGAAAACGGGCGATATTCACCGCGCGAAACTCGCTCGGGTTATCGCGCAGGACATCAAGCTCAGGCAGTTCTATCTCTGCCGTTTCGGCGTTAACGCCCTGGCGACAAAGCGACGCCGCCGCGAGATGGGGCTGAAAATCCAGAAAGCCGCTAATCCCCACCACCCGCACGTGTTCCGCGCGAATGGGGCAACGGGCACCTCCTCCGGGCTGAGCCAGGTGCGGCGCAAGGTGCCCAGCGGCGTGACGCGCTGGTGATGCGGTGTATCAATCTCCCCCTGTAACGCCAGCTTACAGTCGGCGAGCAGGGTTTGCGCCTGCTGCGCGTAGTGACGCACCGCTTTCGCGCCCAGCAGCGCGTAAGGATGCGCGCCGTAGTGTTGCTCAAGCACAGCAATGGCGCTGTCGATGTCGGTAACCGGTTGCCCGTCCGGAAGAAAGGAGAGCAGATCCAGCGAGCCCGACGAGAAGTGCAGGGCGCTCTGGCCCCGGGTGATAATCGCGCAGCGCAGCCCCTGCTTCGTGAGCCTAATGCCGCAGAGCAGGCCTGCCAGCCCGCCGCCGACGATCACGGTATCAAATTTCATCGTGTTGCTCCTTCTCAAGACCGCAAAGCCCCTGGTAGACCCAGCGGGTAAATTCGCTTTCGCGCAGGGCATCGCCCCAGGCCACAGGCTGAATACCTTTCCAGCGCTCGTTTAAAAATGCGCTGAGCTGATCGAGCGACTGGGTGGCGGTGGTGGTATGAAAACGCTGCAGTAGCCCGGCGACACGACAGGCGCACAGCTCGCCCTGACAGGTACCCATTCCCACGCGGGTGCGGCGACGAAGATCGAGCAGGCTTGTGACCGTCAGGCTCTCCACCGCGTACTGCACCTCACCGGCGGTGACGGCTTCGCACTCGCACACGAGGCTGCGGCTTACTCGTCCTTCACCGAGCCACGGTGGCGTTCTGTCGCCGTGGCGGTACACCGCGGACCCGCGCAGCGGCGCAGGCAAAGAGATGATTTTTTGCAACGTTTTTTCGGTGGACTGCCGCGATCCCGGCAGCGGCTGTTCTGCCGTCACGCACGGCCTGGTATTCCCCAGCTTGCGGCAGACGGCATCGGTTGCCCACTCGGCCATCAGGCGATAGGTCATCAGCTTACCGCCGGTGATGGTGATAAACCCGTCCATGCCGTCGCGCGCGGCGTGATCGAGCAGCACGATGCCCCGGCTGACGTTACGTCCGCTCGGATCGTTGTCGCTGGCGACCAGCGGACGCACGCCCGCGTAGGCGCGCAGAATGCGCGTCTGCGCCATCACCGGCGCCAGTTTTTCCCCTTCGCGCAGCAGGATATCCACCTCTTCAGCGGTGACGCGGTTGTAGTCAATTTCGCTGTAGTCCACGTGGGTTGAGGTCGTCCCGATTAACGAAATGGTATCTCCCGGCACGAGGATATCGGCATCAGACGGTTTGCGGCAGCGGTTGATCACGTGGTTATTGATGCGGTGGTCGAGGATCAGCAGCGAGCCTTTCGCCGGGAACATGCGCACCGACAGGTCCGCGTATTCCGCGATGCGCTGCCCCCAGATCCCCGCCGCGTTGACCACCACGGTCGGCATACAGCTCGCTGTGTTCGCCGCTGGCAGGATGCCAGAGATTCGCACGCCGCAGATGCGATGGCCTTCGCGGATAAGCCCGGTCACTTCGTGCCCGGTCAGGATATGTGCGCCATGCTCCCGGGCGTCCAGCATATTGGCTGGCGGTCAGGCGGAACGGATCGACGGTGCCGTCAGGCACTTTCACCGCGCCGATAAGCGCCGGGTTAACCGACGGTTCCAGCCGCCGCGCCAGCGCCGGATCCATGGCCTCAGCCTGAATGCCCGCGCGCTGCAGGCGGTAATAAAGGTGTCCTGAAAGGCGAGGTCATCTTCGGGAAGGGTAATAAAGAGGCCGTCGGTCGGCTCAATGCAGTGGCGGGCGATACGCTTGAGGATCTGGTTTTCAGCAATACATTCGCGCGCGGATTCAGCGTCGGTGACCGCATACCGCGCGCCGCTGTGCAGCAGGCCGTGGTTACGCCCGGTTGCGCCCGTGGCGATATCATGGCGTTCCAGCAGCGTGACGCTTAAGCCGCGAAGGGCGCAATCGCGCGCGATCCCGGCGCCGGTTGCGCCACCGCCAATGATTATCACATCGCTATAACGAGGATCGTGACTGGTCATTGTTTACCCTCTATGTTCGTTTTTTAGATGCAACCATTTAGCCATACTATTAGTGTGGTTTGTTTGATTTCGAACATAAACGCGCGAGAATTCGAAAGTCGAACGTGATTTCATGCGCTGAAATTAGCGCACTCTTGTCATATTTCTGTAACAATCTGTGCGTTGATTCAACCCGTTACAATCAACGTAAAACATTTCTTAACAATCCGCCGCGAATGGAACTTTCGTAAGGTTCGTTTTCACCTCATTCCTGCTCGAAATGAGTCATTACCGCGCCACGGAGGCTGTTATGCTCAGTATCTTCAAACCTGCGCCCCACAGGGCGCGTCTGCCAGAGGCAGAAATAGATCCGCTCTATCGCCGTCTGCGCTGGCAAATCTTCCTGGGGATCTTCTTCGGGTACGCGGCGTACTACCTGGTACGTAAAAACTTCGCGCTCGCCATGCCGTATCTGGTGGAGCAGGGCTTCTCCCGCGGCGATCTGGGGTTCGCGCTGTCGGGGATCTCCATCGCCTACGGCTTTTCCAAATTCATCATGGGCTCCGTGTCGGATCGCTCGAATCCGCGCGTGTTCCTGCCCGCCGGTCTGATCCTGGCGGCCGCGGTGATGCTGTTTATGGGCTTTGTGCCGTGGGCCACCTCCAGCATTGCCATCATGTTCGTGCTGCTGTTCCTCTGCGGCTGGTTCCAGGGGATGGGGTGGCCGCCGTGCGGACGCACCATGGTGCACTGGTGGTCGCAGAAGGAGCGCGGCGGCATCGTGTCGGTGTGGAACTGCGCCCATAACGTGGGCGGCGGTATTCCGCCTCTGCTGTTCCTGCTGGGGATGGCCTGGTTCAACGACTGGCACGCGGCGCTGTATATGCCTGCCTTTGGCGCCATTCTGGTGGCGATTATCGCCTTCGCCCTGATGCGCGATACGCCGCAGTCCTGCGGCCTGCCGCCGATTGAAGAGTACAAAAACGACTATCCGGATGATTACAGCGAGAAGCACGAAGAAGAGCTGACCGCAAAACAGATCTTCATGAAGTACGTCCTGCCGAACAAGCTGCTGTGGTACATCGCGGTGGCGAACGTGTTCGTTTACCTGCTGCGCTACGGCATCCTCGACTGGTCGCCAACCTACCTGAAAGAGGTGAAGCACTTCGCGCTGGATAAATCCTCCTGGGCCTACTTCCTGTATGAATACGCCGGGATCCCGGGCACGCTGCTTTGCGGCTGGATGTCGGACAAAGTGTTTAAAGGCAACCGCGGTGCGACGGGCGTGTTCTTTATGACGCTGGTGACCATCGCGACCGTGGTGTACTGGCTCAACCCGCCGGGCAACCCAACAGTAGATATGGCCTGCATGATCGTCATCGGCTTCCTGATTTACGGTCCGGTGATGCTGATCGGTCTGCATGCCCTGGAGCTGGCGCCGAAAAAAGCGGCGGGCACGGCGGCGGGCTTTACCGGCCTGTTCGGCTACCTCGGCGGTTCGGTCGCGGCGAGCGCCATTGTGGGCTACACCGTTGACTTCTTCGGCTGGGACGGCGGCTTTATGGTGATGATCGGCGGTAGCGTGCTGGCGGTACTGCTGCTGATTGTTGTGATGATCGGTGAAAAACGTCACCACGCTGAAGTGCTGGCGCGTCGTCAATAAAAGGGAGCTTTGCAGATGAAAACCACCTTTACCCGTATCACAACCGGCCTGCTGCTGGCCGGCTTATTTGCCAGCCAGGCGCTGGCGGCGGATAAAATCGTTATTGCCCACCGCGGCGCCAGCGGCTATCTGCCGGAGCATACGCTGCCGGCGAAAGCGATGGCCTATGCGCAGGGCGCGGATTACCTGGAGCAGGATCTGGTGATGACCAAGGACGACCAGCTGGTCGTCCTGCACGATCACTATCTGGACCGCGTGACGGACGTGGCGGAGCGCTTTCCGGACCGCGCCCGTAAAGATGGCCGCTTCTACGCCATCGACTTCACGCTGGCGGAGATCCGTTCGCTGAAGTTTACCGAAGGCTTCGAGATTGAAAACGGCAAGAAGGTGCAGGTCTATCCGGGACGCTTCCCGATGGGCAAATCTGACTTCCGCATTCATACCTTCCAGGAAGAGATTGAGTTTGTTCAGGGGTTGAACCACTCCACCGGTAAAAACATCGGCATCTACCCGGAAATCAAAGCGCCGTGGTTCCACCATCAGGAAGGGAAGGACATTGCCGCGAAGACGCTGGAGGTGCTGAAACAGTACGGCTACACCAGCAAGAAGGACAAAGTCTACCTGCAGTGTTTTGATGCCGCCGAGCTGAAGCGCATCAAAACCGAGCTGGAGCCGAAGATGGGCATGGATCTCAATCTGGTGCAGCTGATTGCCTACACCGACTGGAATGAAACCCAGGAGAAGCAGCCGGACGGGAAGTGGGTGAACTACAACTACGACTGGATGTTTCAGCCGGGCGCGATGAAGCAGATTGCGCAGTACGCCGACGGCATTGGGCCGGATTACCATATGCTGGTGGCGGAAGGCTCAACGCCGGGCCACGTGAAGCTGACGGCAGATGGTGAAAGAGGCGCATGCCAGCAAGATGCAGGTGCATCCGTATACCGTGCGTGCAGACCAGCTGCCGCCGTATGCCACGGATGTGAATCAGCTTTATGAGGTGTTGTATAAGCAGGCGGGCGTGGACGGACTGTTTACGGATTTCCCGGATAAAGCGGTGCAGTTTTTAAAAGATAAGCGGCAGTAGGGAAAGCTGTTTCGCCAGATGGTGCTGAAGCTGTCAACAAAAAAGGGCCGTATGGCCCTTTCTCACATCTCGATCTCGATATCGCCTTTTGCCCGGCAGCAGCAGGGCAAAATTTCCCCTTCGTTGATAAAGGCCAGCGGCTCGGTCAGCCAGTCCACCTGGCCGGCGACCAGACGGCAGCGGCAGGAGCCGCAGTAGCCTGCACGACACTGGTACTCTACTTCCACCTGATGCGCCTCCAGCGCCACCAGCAGGGAAGGGTGCTCTTCCCGGCACAGCACCTCTGTGCCGGAAAGGCTCAGCGTGACGCGCGTCATCAGAGCTGGAAGTTGCTCAGGTCGTCGGTGTTGACTTCAGAATCAATCTGACCGACCAGATAGGAACTCACTTCCACTTCCTGCGGCGCCACCTGCACGTTATCGGACACCAGCCAGGTGTTGATCCACGGGATTGGGTTAGAGCGCGTCTGGAACGGCAGGTCGAGGCCGACCGCCTGCATGCGGATGTTGGTGATGTACTCCACGTACTGGCACAGGATGTCTTTGTTCAGGCCAATCATGGAGCCGTCGCGGAACAGGTAGTCCGCCCACTCTTTCTCCTGCTGGGCCGCCAGCACGAACAGGTCGTAGCACTCCTGCTTGCACTCTTCGGCGATCTCCGCCATCTCCGGATCGTCCGCGCCGGAGCGCAGCAGGTTCAGCATGTGCTGGGTGCCGGTCAGGTGCAGGGCTTCATCGCGGGCAATCAGACGGATGATTTTGGCGTTGCCTTCCATCAGTTTGCGCTCGGCAAAGGCGAAGGAGCAGGCGAAGCTGACGTAGAAGCGGATCGCTTCCAGCGCGTTGACGCTCATCAGGCACAGGTACAGCTGCTTTTTCAGCGCGCGCAGGTTCACGGTGACGGTTTTACCGTTCACGTTGTGGGTGCCTTCGCCCAGCAGATGCCAGTAGCTGGTCATCTCGATCAGCTCGTCGTAGTAATGAGCAATGCCTTCCGCGCGCTTCTGGATCTGCTCGTTGGTGACGATATCGTCAAACACCACCGCCGGATCGTTCACGATGTTGCGGATAATGTGGGTATAAGAGCGGGAGTGGATCGTCTCGGAGAACGCCCAGGTTTCCACCCAGGTTTCCAGCTCAGGAATCGAGATCAGCGGCAGCAGCGCCACGTTCGGGCTGCGGCCCTGAATGGAGTCCAGCAGCGTCTGGTACTTCAGGTTGCTGATGAAGATATGTTTTTCGTGATCCGGCAGCGCCTGGTAGTCAATACGGTCGCGGGAGACGTCCACTTCTTCCGGACGCCAGAAGAAGGAGAGTTGCTTTTCAATCAGCTTTTCGAAGATGTCATATTTTTGCTGATCGTAGCGCGCCACGTTGACCGGCTGGCCGAAGAACATCGGCTCTTGGAGCTGGTCGTTTTTCGTCTGTGAAAAGGTGGTGTATGCCATGAAAGTGAGTCCTGTCTTGCGAAAGAAAAGGGCGGGTTTCCCCGCCCCTTCGAAACCTTAGATCTTACATGCGCCGCTTTCGCAGCCATCGTCCTGAATGGACGGTACCAGGTCGTCCTGCGCGTCTTCCGCACCATCACGGGTGTTGTGATAGTACAGCGTTTTCACGCCAAATTTGTAGGCGGTGAGCAGGTCTTTCAGCAGTTGCTGCATCGGCACCTTGCCGGACGGGAAGCGGGTCGGGTCATAGTTGGTGTTGGCCGAGATCGACTGGTCGATAAACTTCTGCATGATACCCACCAGCTGCAGGTAGCCGTCGTTGTTTGGCATTTCCCACAGCAGCTCGTAGTTGTTGCCCAGCGTTTCGTAGTCCGGTACGACCTGACGCAGCACGCCGTCTTTCGACGCTTTGATGCTGACGTGGCCGCGCGGTGGCTCAATACCGTTGGTGGCGTTAGAGATCTGCGAAGAGGTCTCGGACGGCATCAGGGCAGAGAGCGTGGAGTTACGCAGGCCGTGGGTCTTGATGGACTCACGCAGGCCTTCCCAGTCGAGATGCAGCGGCTCGCTGACAATCGCATCCAGGTCTTTCTTGTAGGTGTCGATTGGCAGAATGCCTTTCGCGTAGGTGGTTTCGTTGAACCACGGGCACGCGCCTTGCTCTTTCGCCAGCTCGTTGGACGCTTTCATCAGGTAGTACTGAATGGCTTCGAACGTCTGGTGCGTCAGGTTGTTGGCGCTGCCGTCGGAGTAACGCTTGCCGTTCTTCGCCAGCCAGTAGGCGAAGTTGATCACGCCGATACCCAGGGTACGGCGGCCCATCGCACCGCGTTTTGCCGCCGGGATTGGGTAATCCTGGTAGTCCAGCAGGGCGTCGAGCGCACGAACCGCCAGCGTGGCCAGCTCTTCCAGCTCGTCCAGGCTCTTGATCGCGCCCAGGTTGAAGGCGGACAGCGTACACAGCGCAATTTCACCGTTTTCGTCGTTCACGTCTTCCAGCGGTTTGGTCGGCAGGGCGATCTCCAGGCACAGGTTGGACTGGCGCACCGGCGCGACCAGCGGATCGAACGGGCTGTGGGTGTTGCAGTGGTCGACGTTCTGGATGTAGATACGGCCGGTAGAGGCACGTTCCTGCATCATCAGGGAGAACAGCTCAACCGCCTTCACGCGCTGCTTGCGGATGCTGTCGTCTTTCTCGTATTGGGTGTACAGACGCTCGAACTCGTCCTGATCGGCGAAGAACGCGTCATACAGGCCCGGGACGTCGGACGGGCTGAACAGGGTGATGTCTTCGCCTTTCAGCAGACGGGTGTACATCAGCTTGTTGATCTGCACGCCGTAGTCCATGTGACGCACGCGGTTGCCTTCGACGCCGCGGTTGTTTTTCAGAACCAGCAGGCTTTCCACTTCCAGGTGCCACATCGGGTAGAACAGGGTCGCCGCACCGCCGCGCACGCCGCCCTGCGAGCAGGATTTTACGGCCGTCTGGAAGTGTTTGTAGAACGGGATACAGCCGGTGTGGAACGCTTCACCGCCGCGGATCGGGCTGCCCAGCGCACGGATGCGGCCGGCGTTGATGCCGATACCGGCACGCTGGGAAACGTATTTCACGATGGCGCTGGAGGTGGCGTTGATGGAATCCAGGCTGTCACCGCACTCGATCAGCACGCAGGAGCTGAACTGACGGGTTGGGGTGCGCACGCCGGACATGATTGGCGTCGGCAGCGAAATCTTGAACGTGGATACCGCATCGTAGAAACGCTTCACGTAATCCAGACGGGTTTCACGCGGGTAGTTGGAGAACAGGCAGGCGGCCACCAGAATATAGAGGAACTGGGCGCTTTCGTAGATCTCACCGGTTACGCGGTTCTGAACCAGGTATTTGCCTTCCAGCTGCTTCACGGCCGCGTAGGAGAAGTTCATGTCGCGCCAGTGATCGATAAACCCGTTCATCTGCTCGAACTCTTCTTCCGTGTAGTCTTCCAGCAGATGCGTGATCGTATTTGCCCAGCTCAACCATTTTCACCACGTGATCGTACAGCTTCGGCGGCTCAAACTGGCCGTAGGCTTTTTTACGCAGGTGGAAAATCGCCAGACGTGCGGCCAGGTACTGATAATCCGGCGCTTCGCGGGAGATGAGGTCTGCCGCGGCTTTGATGATGGTTTCGTGGATGTCGGAGGTTTTGATGCCGTCGTAAAACTGAATATGAGAACGCAGTTCAACCTGGGAGATAGAGACGTTGTTCAGTCCTTCTGCTGCCCAGTCGAGAACTCGATGGATTTTGTCGAGATTGATACGCTCGGTAGTACCGTCGCGCTTTGTCACCAGCAGACTCTGATTCATGTGGGTTTTACCTGTCCGTGAAATAAAAAATATCCCCCACTTATCCACAGATCCGTCGTGTGACTAACTCTGTGGATAAATACTATATATAGGGGGTTTGCGATAAGGAAAACGCTATATGGTGAGTATTCTAGTAAGGAATCTTTTCAGCACAAGGGTTGATTTTGACGTTAAATTGAGGTTGTGAAAGGGTAAAAAAGGCTAAGTCCTCGTACCGTAAGGCCTGGAAGACATGTCAATAATTAAGAAAAAAAATTCAAAATTTGATCGAGTGCTGATTTCTTCAACGGGAGGTCAGAATTGCGCAACATGATGTCGCGCAATATTTATAAGAATAACGAATGACGTTAGTCGTTTTTGGCGGTTGTGTGCAACATATAGTTAACATCAACGCCCGGTGCGAGTTTGAATTTATTGGTCAGCGGATTGTAGTGCAGGCCGGTGATGTGCCGTTCCTGAAGCACCGTCTGGTCAACCCAGCTTAACAGCTCCGCAGGCTTAATGAATTTCTTCACGTCGTGCGTGCCTTTCGGCACCATGCGCAGCACATACTCCGCGCCGACGACGGCCATCAGCCAGGCTTTGCCGTTGCGGTTGATGGTTGAGAAGAAGACCTGGCCGCCCGGTTTCACCAGTTGTGCACAGGCGTGCACCACCGACTGCGGATCGGGAACGTGCTCCAGCATCTCCATGCAGGTCACCACATCGTACTGATGGGCGTGTTTCGCCGCATGCTCTTCCACGGTTTCCTGCACGTATTCCACCTGTATACCGGACTCCAGCGCATGAAGGCGGGCCACCTGCAGCGGTTCAAAGCCCATATCCAGGCCAGTGACGTTCGCCCCTTCGCGCGCCATGCTCTCAGCCAGGATGCCGCCGCCGCAGCCGACGTCGAGCACTTTCTTACCGAACAGACCGCCGGAACGCTCCGCGATATAGCCCAGACGCAGCGGGTTAATGCGATGCAGCGGTTTGAACTCACCTTCGAGATCCCACCAGCGGGACGCCACCGCTTCAAATTTGGCAATCTCTTCGTGGTCAACGTTGTGAGCCACCGGGGATTTTTCGGCATTCATGGGCGCTTTTACTCCTTATTTAGCAAGACAAAGGAGTATATCAGGCAATCCCCGTGAATAAAGCGTATAGGTTTACCTCAATCACCTCGGCTGTGTTATAATTTGCGACCTTTGAATCCGGGATACAGTAGAGGGATAGCGGTTAGATGAGCGACCTTGCGAGAGAAATTACACCGGTTAACATCGAGGAAGAGCTGAAAAGCTCCTATCTGGACTATGCGATGTCGGTCATTGTTGGCCGTGCGCTGCCGGACGTCCGCGATGGCCTGAAGCCGGTACACCGTCGCGTACTATACGCCATGAACGTATTGGGCAATGACTGGAATAAAGCCTACAAAAAATCTGCCCGCGTCGTCGGTGACGTCATCGGTAAATATCACCCGCATGGTGATACCGCCGTTTATGACACCATCGTTCGTATGGCGCAGCCATTCTCCCTGCGCTACATGCTGGTAGATGGTCAGGGTAACTTTGGTTCCGTCGACGGCGACTCCGCTGCGGCGATGCGTTATACGGAAATCCGCATGTCGAAAATCGCTCATGAGCTGATGGCCGACCTGGAAAAAGAGACCGTTGATTTCGTCGATAACTACGACGGCACCGAGCGAATCCCAGATGTGATGCCCACCAAGATCCCGAACCTGCTGGTGAACGGTTCGTCCGGTATCGCGGTCGGTATGGCAACCAACATTCCGCCGCACAACCTCACGGAGGTGATCAACGGCTGCCTGGCCTATATCGACGATGAAGACATCAGCATTGAAGGGCTGATGGAACACATTCCGGGGCCGGACTTCCCGACGGCGGCGATCATCAACGGTCGTCGCGGTATTGAAGAAGCCTACCGCACCGGCCGCGGCAAGATTTACATCCGCGCCCGCGCCGAAGTGGAAGCCGATGCCAAAACCGGCCGTGAAACCATCATCGTTCACGAGATCCCGTATCAGGTGAACAAAGCGCGTCTGATTGAGAAAATCGCCGAGCTGGTAAAAGAAAAACGCGTTGAAGGCATCAGCGCGCTGCGTGACGAGTCTGACAAAGACGGTATGCGCATCGTGATTGAGGTCAAACGCGACGCGGTGGGCGAGGTGGTGCTGAACAACCTGTACTCCCAGACGCAGCTGCAGGTCTCCTTCGGTATCAACATGGTTGCGCTGCACCATGGTCAGCCGAAGATCATGAACCTGAAAGAGATCCTGGGCGCGTTCGTGCGTCACCGCCGTGAAGTGGTGACCCGTCGTACCATCTTCGAACTGCGCAAAGCGCGCGACCGTGCGCACATCCTTGAAGCGCTGGCCGTTGCGCTGGCCAACATCGACCCGATCATCGAACTGATCCGTCGTGCGCCGACCCCGGCCGAAGCGAAAGCGGCCCTGATTGCGCATCCGTGGGATCTGGGCAACGTCGCCGCGATGCTGGAACGTGCGGGCGATGACGCAGCGCGTCCTGAGTGGCTGGAGCCTGAGTTCGGCGTGCGTGACGGTCAGTACTACCTGACCGAACAGCAGGCTCAGGCGATTCTGGATCTGCGTCTGCAGAAACTGACCGGCCTTGAGCATGAAAAACTGCTCGACGAATACAAAGAGCTGCTGGAACAGATTGCTGAGCTGCTGCACATCCTGGGCAGCGCAGAGCGCCTGATGGAAGTGATCCGCGAAGAGCTGGAGCTGGTCCGCGATCAGTTCGGTGACGAGCGCCGCACCGAAATCACCGCCAACAGCGCCGACATCAACATCGAAGACCTGATCAACCAGGAAGACGTTGTGGTGACCCTGTCTCACCAGGGCTACGTGAAGTATCAGCCGCTGACCGACTACGAAGCACAGCGTCGTGGCGGTAAAGGCAAATCTGCAGCGCGTATTAAAGAAGAAGACTTTATTGACCGCCTGCTGGTGGCCAACACCCACGACACGATCCTCTGCTTCTCCAGCCGTGGCCGTCTGTACTGGATGAAGGTCTATCAGCTGCCGGAAGCGAGCCGTGGCGCGCGTGGTCGTCCAATCGTCAACCTGCTGCCGCTGGAAGCAGCGACGAACGTATCACCGCCATCCTGCCGGTACGCGAGTACGAAGAGGGCGTGAACGTCTTTATGGCGACCGCCAGCGGTACCGTGAAGAAAACCGCGCTGACCGAATTCAGCCGTCCGCGTTCTGCCGGGATCATCGCCGTCAACCTGAACGAAGGCGACGAGCTGATTGGCGTGGATCTGACCTCCGGTACCGATGAAGTGATGCTGTTCTCTGCTGCCGGTAAAGTGGTGCGCTTCAAAGAGGGCGCCGTGCGTGCGATGGGTCGTACCGCGACGGGCGTGCGTGGTATCAAGCTGGCGGGCGAAGACAGCGTGGTTTCTCTGATTATTCCGCGCGGTGAAGGGGCTATCCTGACCGTGACGCAGAATGGTTACGGTAAACGTACGGCGGAAGGGGAATACCCGACCAAGTCTCGCGGCACGCAGGGCGTTATCTCCATCAAGGTGACCGAGCGCAACGGTTCCGTTGTCGGCGCGGTGCAGGTGGATGATGCGGACCAGATCATGATGATCACCGATGCCGGTACGCTGGTGCGTACCCGCGTGTCGGAGATCAGCGTGGTGGGCCGTAACACCCAGGGCGTGATCCTCATCCGTACAGCGGAAGATGAAAACGTGGTGGGTCTGCAGCGTGTTGCTGAGCCGGTGGATGACGAAGAGCTGGACTCCATCGACGGTAGCGTGGCGGAAGGCGATGATGATATCGCGCCGGAAGCCGACACTGACGACGATGACGTAGCGGATGACGCTGACGAGTAATGCGTCCTGATGCAACAAAGGGCCGGATTCCGGCCCTTTTTCATTGCACAAGCAGATAAGTCAACGTTGCGACCTGGCGCGTTTACCGCTACCTTAACCACATTCTTTTGACCCCGACGGCGGAGCCTCGCCCCCTTGAAATACCTCGTCTCCTTTCGTACTACGCTGAAAGTTTCTCGCTATCTGTTTCGGGCGCTGGCGCTCCTGCTTTGGCTGCTGGTGGCCTTGTTCTCGGTGTTTTACATCGTTAACGCCCTGCACCAGAAAGAAGCGGAGATCCGCCAGGAGTTTAACTTAAGCTCCGACCAGGCCCAGCGCTACATTCAGCGAACGTCTGACGTGATGAAGGAGCTGAAGTATATTGCCGAAAATCGTCTGACGGCGGAAAACGGCATCCTTGCGCTTCGCGGGCGCGATGACAAAACCGAAGTGCCGGACTTCCAGCCGCTGTTCCCGGATTCCGATTGCTCCACCATGAGCAATACCTGGCGCGGCTCGCTGGAATCGCTCGCCTGGTTTATGCGCTACTGGCGCGACAATTTCTCCGCCGCCTATGACCTGAACCGCGTCTTCCTGATTGGCAGCGAGAATCTCTGCATGGCTGACTTTGGCCTGCGCGACGTGCCCGTTGAGCGTGACGATGCGCTGAAAAGCCTGCATGAACGTATTGTGAAATACCGCAATGCGCCGCAGGACGAGCGCGGCAATAACATCTTCTGGGTGAGCCAGGGGCCGCGCCCGGGCGTGGGCTATTTCTACGCCCTGACGCCGGTTTATCTGGGCAATCGCCTGCAGGCGCTGCTGGGGATTGAGCAGACCATTCGCATGGAAAATTTCTTCACCCCGGGCAGCCTGCCCATGGGCGTGACCATTCTGGATGAAAACGGTCATCAGCTGATCTCGCTTGCCGGGCCGGATAACGGTTCGTCGAACCGCACTGGATGCAGGAACGGTCGTGGTTTGGCTATACCTCAGGTTTCCGCGAGCTGGTGCTGAAGAAGAGCCTGCCGCCTTCGTCGCTGAGTATCGTCTATTCGCTGCCGGTGGATATGGTGCTTGAGCGGATACGCATTCTTATCATGAATGCGATTCTGCTGAACCTGCTGGCGGGGGGGGCGCTGTTTACGCTGGCGCGCATGTATGAGCGGAAAATCTTTATTCCCGCCGAAAGCGACGCCCAGCGGCTGGAGGAACACGAGCAGTTTAACCGCAAGATTGTCGCCTCTGCGCCGGTGGGGATCTGTATTCTGCGTACCCAGGACGGGACCAATATCCTGAGTAACGAACTGGCGCATAACTACCTGAACATGCTGACGCATGAAGATCGGCAGAGGCTGACGCAAATTATCTGCGGCCAGCAGGTTAACTTTGTCGACGTGTTGACCAGCACCCACACCAACCTGCAGATCAGCTTTGTCCATTCCCGCTATCGCAATGAAAACGTGGCGATTTGCGTGCTGGTGGATGTCTCCGCGCGCGTGAAGATGGAAGAGTCGTTGCAGGAGATGGCGCAGGCGGCAGAGCAGGCCAGCCAGTCGAAGTCCATGTTCCTTGCCACCGTCAGCCACGAGCTGCGTACGCCGCTGTACGGGATCATCGGTAACCTCGATCTGCTGCAGACCAAGGAATTGCCGAAAGGCGTCGACCGGCTGGTGACGGCGATGAACAACTCCTCCAGCCTGCTGCTGAAGATCATCAGCGATATTCTGGACTTCTCTAAAATCGAGTCCGAGCAGCTGAAAATCGAGCCGCGCGAGTTTTCGCCGCGCGAGGTGATGAACCATATCAGCGCCAACTATCTCCCGCTGGTGGTGCGTAAACAGCTGGGGCTCTACTGCTTTATTGAGCCGGACGTGCCGCTGACGCTGCACGGCGATCCGATGCGCCTGCAGCAGGTCATCTCTAACCTGCTCAGCAACGCCATCAAATTCACCGATACCGGCTGTATTGTGTTGCACGTCTGCCGGGCAGGAGATTACCTGAGCATTCGCGTGCGCGACACGGGGGTCGGCATCCCGGCGAAGGAGGTGGTTCGTCTGTTCGACCCGTTCTTCCAGGTGGGGACCGGTGTGCAGCGTAACTTCCAGGGAACCGGACTGGGGCTGGCGATTTGTGAGAAGCTCGTCAGCATGATGGATGGCGATATCTCCGTGGATACCGAGCCCGGCATGGGCAGCCAGTTCACCATCCGCATTCCGCTCTATTCGGCGCAGTATCCGGCAAAAGCCACGGTAGACGGGCTGAGCGATAAGCGCTGCTGGCTGGCGGTGCATAACGCCTCGCTGAATGACTATCTGACGGCACTGCTTACCCACAGCGGCGTGAGGGTGTGCCGCTATGAAGGTCAAACACCGGACGTGGACGATGTGCTGATAGCCGACGAGATGCTGGAACAGCCGTGGCAGGGGAGAGGGTCAGTGCTCTTCTGCCGTCGCCACATCGGTATCCCGGTTGAGCGTGCGCCAGGAGAATGGGTACACAGTGTCGCAACCCCGCACGAGCTGTTGAGCCTGCTGGCGCGTATCTACAAAGTGGAACTGGAAGAGAGCGACGGCGCGGGCGGATTGCCGTCACCGGAGTCTCTGGCGTCGGTGAACGACGATATGATGATTCTGGTGGTGGATGACCATCCGATAAACCGTCGCCTGCTGGCTGACCAGCTTGGATCGCTGGGCTACCAGTGCAAAACCGCCAATGACGGCGTGGATGCGCTGAACGTGCTGAGTAAGAATCATATTGATATCGTGCTGAGCGACGTCAACATGCCTAACATGGACGGCTACCGTCTGACGCAGCGCATCCGACAGCTGGGCCTGACGTTGCCGGTGGTGGGCGTAACGGCGAACGCGCTGGCGGAAGAGAAACAGCGCTGTCTGGAGTCAGGCATGGACAGCTGTCTGTCGAAACCGGTGACGCTGGACGTGCTGAAGCAGACATTGTCGATTTACGCCGCGCGGGTCAGAAACAGCAGGGGATAAAAAGGAACCCCGGCGAAAGCCGGGGTTGTGTCGGAGATCACTCCTTGTCCGTTGCGCTCAGCGTGACGGAGGAGAGGTAGTTCAGCAGGGCAATATCGTTATCCACGCCCAGCTTCATCATCGCTGATTTCTTCTGGCTGCTGATGGTTTTAATACTGCGGTTCAGCTTCTTGGCAATCTCGGTCACCAGGAAACCTTCTGCGAACAGGCGCAGAACTTCACTCTCTTTCGGCGACAGGCGTTTGTCACCGTAGCCACCCGCGCTGATTTTTTCCAGCAGACGAGAAACGCTTTCAGGCGTGAACTTCTTGCCTTTCTGCAGCGCGGCCAGCGCCTTCGGCAGATCGGTCGGTGCGCCTTGTTTCAGCACAATCCCTTCGATGTCCAGATCCAGTACCGCGCTCAGGATCGCCGGGTTGTTGTTCATGGTCAGAACAATGATCGAGATATCCGGGAAGTGGCGTTTAATGTATTTGATGAGCGTGATCCCATCACCGTATTTGTCTCCAGGCATGGAGAGATCGGTAATGAGCACGTGTGCATCAAGCTTTGGGAGGTTATTGATCAGTGCTGTAGAGTCTTCAAATTCACCGACTACATTCACCCACTCGATCTGTTCAAGTGATTTGCGAATACCGAACAGTACAATCGGATGGTCATCGGCAATAATTACGTTCATATTGTTCATGTATAAGGCTACCTTGCTACAGCAAGCTTTTGACGTAGGCGTCAATGTCGCTGATGTATTTTTCAATGCCAGAGGCATCTTTCTCACGAATTAGATGTTCCAGCGTTTCACATAACTGCTTGCCGGGAACCAGATTAAGCATGGCAAACACCCCTTTAAGCCGGTGTGCTGTCTGTGCCAGCGCTGCAAAATCATTCGCAGCGGACTCAGTATACAACCGCTTAACATCATCTGGTACTGTATCAACAAAGAGTGAATAGTATCCGCTGGCGTGAAGCTCGGCATTTTCATTGCCGCCTAACGGTGATTCCGCTATCTCTTCCTGCGCCAGCTGCTCTTCTATTAGTTGTAGTACAGCTTCCTGCATCGCATTGCTTATATTAAAGTTGACGCGCAGCTGGCCAGGGCCGATTTTCCGCACGCCTGACTCATCATCGCTTAAAAGCAAGCCGGAGGCAGTAAGATTAGACGGATTATCAGTTAAAAACAGATCAAATTCTTGACTTGCAAGTCTTTCATCCGGCGTGATGCAGGCCGCACCCCAGTTTTCTAACTGACGAACGACAATATTGCGGATCTCATTCGAGGTCACATCGACCATCACCACGACGTCATCCAGCAGACGTTCTTCATCTTCTTCCTGCGGATTGGCCGCCATTTTCACGTGCAGAGAATAGCGTGTGCCGAGGGATTCACGGGCTTTGATATTCAGATGGCCGCCGAGCTTACGCGCCAGCTGATCGCACAGCCAGAAGGTTAGGGCATTTGCCTTGCCGTAGCGATCGCTTTGCGTGTCATTCAGGAACGGGAAGTGCAGATTATCAATTTCACTCGTGGTGACGCCTTCCCCGGTGTCCAGAATGCGGAAGGTCAGGCGGTCTTCTGCCGACTCCTCCGTACTGACTTCAAGGGTGATCTTGCCGATCTGCGTGGTGGTCACCGCGTACTGAATAATCATCAGCAGTATGCGGCGCAGCGCTTCACGATCGCCGTGGCGCTCGTCATTTGCCGGGAGATTGTTATTGATCAGCAGCTGCAGCCCTTTGCGCTTAATCACGGGCAGGACTTCCGGCACCACTTCATCGATCAGATCCTGAATGGAGAAGAGGGTTGGCGTTCCCTTCCAGAAATCATTCTCCAGCATGTTCGCCAGCTGGATCTCATCAACCATTCTGACCAGCGAGTCGGCCTGACAGGCAAGCTGGTGGCTTTCTGGCGTATTTAACGCCGCCGCCTGGGTCGCCAGCGTTTTTAACGGCTGCTTGAAGGCATCGCCAATGTTCTGCATAAATGCGGCGCGCCCCTGCTGGTTTTTCTCATACAGTCTTTGCGCCTGCTTGAGCTTTTTATTGACCAGCACTTCGCGATCCTGGTCGCGAATGATGAAGATTTGCGTACGTGAAGCCACCTGGCTGCGGAACTGGCGGATCTCGTACAGTTCATTATTGATGGTGGCCTGAATCACCCCCTGGTGCTGATCCGCCATGGTGGTGATGTTCTGCAGGTTAAGATGCGGCAGCAGATGGTCGGCAATTTTGTTGCTCATCACCGTACGATTCGCCTCCTGGTCGTGAACTAAGACCCCAAGCGGCAGCACGGAAACAATTTCTTCATTCAGTGCACGCAATACGCGCAGCTCATTGCTGGTGCCGGCCGGAACCGCAGAGGCGTCGCTCTGACGCCCAGTCTGGAAACGGAAGGTGCTGTAGCCAAACAGCGCCAGCGCCAGCAGACCGATATTCAGCAGCAGAGGCAGCAGGATATTTTGCAGCGTGTCGAGTAACAGCGTGCCAAACGGCACTTGCCACACCAGACGCATACCGGTCGAGTTCAGGGATGAGGCAATTTCGATTTTTGAACCGTTAAAGGAGATCGATACGCTCTCTGCGGCCTCTTTGTCAGACGCCGCACGCATGTTCTGGGTGCTGCTGTCGGGCTCCAGACGGAAGCTATCGAGCGGCATATCCGGCGGGATTAAATCATTAATGGGTAAATCGAAGGCGACCACCGTCGCCAGATGCCCTGGCTGGTTGAAGGTAGTGCGCAGAGTAAAATAATGACCGTTTTGCCAGGCCAGGCGGCGCAGGGAAGAGAAGCTTTCACGTTCATCAAGGGCGTTCGCCTGCTGCAGCATCTCTGCCCGGCGGGAATCGACGATGCTGCCCACGGTGGTCTCTTTAAAACCGGAAGAGAGATCTTTTAACGGCAGCGTTGAGATCAGGATCATGCTGTTGTCCTGACCGTTCAGATAGTACATCGACCATGGCACCGTTTCGGCACCCCAGAGGGTATCCAGATAGGTCGAAATACGCTGCGTCATCTCAAGCGTCGCGCTGTCGTGAGAGCCAAAAATAAGCGCCTCAGTCTTACGCTGCGGTTTTTCGAGGTAATAGACATCCTGCTTAAGCCGCGTCTCCTGAAGTCCATCTCCGGATGAGGAGGCCGGTGCAGCTGCGATATTGTCGTAAATCTGCCAGGTGGCGTAGCGCCAGGTATCGATGCGCTTATGCACGGCATGGGTGATATCGACGACCTGATAGCTCTTATCCTTCAGCCAGGCGTTAACCGCGCTTTGTACCATCACCCCCATGGTCACTAACAGCACAACGATCAAAAGAAGAAAGAAACGGGTGATGCTCCCGGGGAGGAGGGAAAATTTGCTCGGGGCGGTGGTTTCAGTCTGACTCATTGATATCTTTAACCCGTTATGGCCACTGCAGTGTGGCGCTCAGCACCGCGAAACAATGTTGCTGCCATGCCGTAACTACCGCCTGTCGTGCGCGGACTACAAATAGATGTGTTGCAGAGCAGTGTACAGCAGGCAGTATAAAGGGTAATAACTGAATTTCCAGACTCTCTTCAGCCACTGTCCGGGAGAAGGCGGCTTTTTGTCACTGACAATTAAACGAAGGGCGGGGCGCAGTAAAAATGTACAAAACGTGGAGATTGTACAAATATTTCTCAGTGCTGAATAAGAAGAACGCAATAAATAACAAGAAATTAATTAAATTCCTAAGTCAATAAGATAAATCTGGCACGTTTGTTGATTAGTTAATAGTCGTTACAAATACGGTGCGGTAGCACAAAAAAACGGAAGTTACGTAAAGAAAGGTAAAAAAAAACCGAATGCGGAGCATCCGGCTCAATTAGGGGTAAACAGACATTCAAAACTGAATGACGGTAATAAATAAAGTTAATGATGATAGCGAGAGATATTTTAGAGATTAGGTGCGATCTTGTTTTGTCATTCAGTGCTGTAACGAATTTTTATTATAACTTATTGATTTTTATTGGTGTTTTTCCTTTTATTTGATTATAAGTGCTAATTTCTAAGCTATTTGTGCTTTGTAAAAGTTCCTTGATATTTACATTTTGAAACATGTTGATGGATAAATGAAACATCTTCAAAGTTTTCGTATCATATTCGCGTTGGATTATTCTGTAATTTTGCGGAGAATGAAATTGCCGACTGGTTAATGAGGGTTAACCAGTAAGCAGTGGCAATTATAAGGCATATAACAGAGGGTTAATAAAATGAAAGTTAAAGTACTGTCCCTCCTGGTACCAGCACTCCTGGTGGCAGGCGCAGCAAATGCGGCCGAAATTTATAACAAAGATGGCAACAAATTAGATCTGTACGGTAAAGTTGATGGTCTGCACTATTTCTCCTGACGACAAGGGTGCTGATGGCGACCAGACCTACATGCGTCTTGGCTTCAAAGGCGAAACTCAGGTTAACGATCAGCTGACCGGTTACGGCCAGTGGGAATACCAGATTCAGGGTAACGACACTGAAGCTGCAAGCGATCAGGCCTGGACTCGTGTGGCGTTCGCCGGTCTGAAATCCGCGTGACTGATGCGGGTTCTTTCGACTACGGTCGTAACTACGGCGTAATTTACGATGTAACCTCCTGGACCGACGTTCTGCCAGAATTCGGCGGCGACACCTACGGTTCAGACAACTTCATGCAGCAACGTGCTAACGGCGTTGCGACCTACCGTAACACCGACTTCTTCGGTCTGGTTGATGGCCTGAACTTTGCTCTGCAGTATCAGGGTAAAAACGGCAGCGTAAGCGGTGAAAACCAGACCAACAACGGTCGTAGCACGCTGAAACAGAACGGCGATGGCTACGGTGCATCTCTGACCTATAACCTGGGCGAAGGCTTCAGCGTCGGTGGTGCAATGTCCTCCTCTCAACGTACCGCTGACCAGAACGTGACTACCAATGCTGCTTTGTTCGGTAATGGCGACCGCGCTGAAGTCTACACCGGCGGTCTGAAATACGATGCCAACAACATCTACCTGGCGGCACAGTACTCTCAGACCTACAACGCAACTCGTTTCGGTACCTCTCAGAGCACCAGCCCGACTACCGCTACGGTTTTGCTAACAAAGCGCAGAACTTCGAAGTGGTTGCTCAGTACCAGTTCGACTTCGGCCTGCGTCCATCCGTGGCTTACCTGCAGTCTAAAGGCAAAGACATCGCCAAGGTTACGGCGATCAGGATCTGCTGAAATATGTTGATGTTGGTGCGACTTACTACTTCAACAAAAACATGTCCACCTACGTGGATTACAAAATCAACCTGGTGGATGAAAATGACTTCACCCGTCAGGCGGGTATCGGTACTGACGATATCGTCGCGCTGGGCCTGGTTTACCAGTTCTAATCGCGTCAACGTGTGACGTAAGGGGGCCGCATGGCCCCTTTTTTGTGCTTCCTGCATTCTCACAACGACCCTGTTTTGGTGTACTCTTGCCGCCCTGGCATGAGGATAATAATGAATGGACATGACTTTTTTACGCGCCAGCTTTCTGGCCGCCTAGCTGCTGTTATCCTGGCTGCCGCTGTAACGATCGCACCCGTGGCGAACACCGGCGCAACCCGACCGCCACCCGTGCTCGAAGGCAAAACGATGGGGACCTTCTGGCGCGTCAGCGTGATGAACCTCGATAAAACGCGCACAGATGAACTTCGCGGCAAAATCCAGTCGCAGCTGGACGCCGACGATCAGCTGCTGTCGACCTATAAAAATGACTCGGCGCTGATGCGCTTTAACCTCTCGACCAGCACCTCTCTGTGGCCGGTGAGCGAGGCGATGGCCGATATCGTGACCGAGGCAATGCGCGTGGGTTATAAAACCAACGGGGCGATGGATGTGACCGTCGGTCCTCTGGTGAACCTCTGGGGATTTGGCCCCAATAAACAGCCGGTGAAGACGCCCGAACAGGCGGCCATTGATGACGCCCGCGCCCGGACAGGGCTACAGCATCTGACCGTGATCAACCAGTACGGGCAGCAGTACCTGCAAAAAGATATTCCCGATCTGTTTGTCGATCTGTCGACGGTCGGGGAAGGCTATGCGGCGGATCATCTTGCTGCACTGATGGCGCAGGAAGGAATTTCCCGTTATCTGGTCTCGGTGGGCGGCGCGTTGGTCAGTCGGGGCATGAACGCCAGCGATAAACCGTGGCGCGTAGCGATTCAAAAACCGACCGATCGGCAAAATGCCGTGCAGGCGATAGTGGATATCAACGGACATGGCATCAGCACCTCCGGAAGCTATCGCAACTATTACGAGCTTGACGGGAAGCGTATTTCGCACGTTATCGATCCGCAGACCGGGCGCCCCATCGATCACCGCCTGGTCTCGGTGACGGTCATTGCCCCCACCGCGCTGGAAGCGGATGCCTGGGATACCGGATTAATGGTTCTCGGCCCGGAAAAAGCCAAAGAGGTGGTCCGTCAGGAAGGGCTGGCGGTTTATATGATCACCAAAGAGGGCGACGGGTTCAAAACCTGGAGCTCGCCGCAGTTCAACAGTTTCCTGGTCAGCGAAAAAATTAAAAAGCAAGGTTGCGGGTTTCGGGTTCTTCGCGAGCGTGCACAGTGGGGCTAAGCTTAAATAAGGAGCCTGACATGAACGAGACGACTTTACTTACCGATGAGGATCGCTGGCAGGCCGTGCTGGCCCGCGATCCGCTCGCTGACGATCAGTTTGTTTTCGCCGTGCAGACCACGGGTATTTTCTGCCGCCCGTCATGCCGCGCCCGCCACGCGCTGCGTAAAAATGTCCGCTTTTATCTCGGATGCCCGGCATAGCGCTGTTGCCGCGGGCTTTCGCCCGTGCAAGCGCTGCATGCCGGACAAACGCGATCCGCAGGCGCAGAAGCTGGCAAAAGTGGAACATGCCTGCCGGCTTCTGGAGCAGGATCCCGCGTTAACCCTGGAGAGACTGGCGGAGCAGGTTGCCATGAGTCCTTTCCATTTCCACCGTCTGTTTAAGTCCGTGACCGGCATGACGCCCAAAGCCTGGCAGCAGGCCGCCCGCGGCCAGCGTCTGCGCACCGCGCTTGCAGAGGGCGACAAAGTTACCGATGCCGTGCTGGCGGCGGGGTTCCCCGACAGCAGCAGCTATTATCGCAAAGCCAATGCTGCGCTGGGCATGACGGCGAGGCAGTACCGCCGTGGCGGTGACGATGCTGATATTCGTTACGCCCTGAGTGACTGTTCGCTGGGGCGCTGTCTGGTGGCGGAAAGCGAGCGGGGCATCTGCGCGATTCTGCTGGGCGACAGCGATGAACAACTGTTGGCAGAACTGCATACGATTTTTCCTCATGCCCGAAACGTGCAGGGCGATGAGGCGATGCCTTTGAACGCGTCGCGCAGGTGATTGCCAGTATTGATAACCGTGACGGACCATTTGCGCTGCCGCTGGATATTCGCGGAACCGCGTTCCAGCAGCGCGTCTGGCAGGCCCTTCGCAACTTTCCCTGCGGCGAAACGGCAAGCTACCAGCAGGTGGCGCAGGCGATTGGCCAACCCAGTGCGGTACGCGCCGTAGCCGGCGCCTGTGCGGCAAACACGCTGGCGATTGTGATCCCCTGTCATCGCGTGGTTCGTAACGACGGCGCGCTGTCGGGTTATCGCTGGGGGACGGCGCGAAAAGCGCTATTACTGAAACGTGAGGCGAAACGCCGGGAGGGATAATGCTCGATCTTTTTGCGGATGCTGAACCCTGGCAGGAGCCGCTTGCGCCGGGGGCGGTGATCCTGCGCCGCTTTGCACTGCGGCATGCGGCGGCGCTGCTTGCCGGTATTGAAGAGGTCACGGCGGTTGGCCAGTTCGCCGTTTCGCCATATGGTGACGCCGGGCGGCTACACCATGTCGGTGGCCATGGCCAACTGCGGCGAACTGGGCTGGGCGACAAACGAGCGTGGGTATCTGTATGCTCCAAACGATCCCGCACACCGGCGCAGCCGTGGCCGCAAATGCCTGCGGCGTTTCAGGCGCTTTGTCACGAGGCCGCCGTGGCGGCGGATTATCCTGACTTTCGCCCGGATGCCTGCCTGATTAACCGCTACGCGCGTCGGTGCGAAGCTCTCGCTGCATCAGGACAAGGATGAACCCGATCTGCGCGCGCCTATCGTCTCGGTATCGTTAGGTCTGCCCGCCGTCTTCCAGTTTGGCGGATTACGCCGCAACGATCCGCTCAAACGCATCATGCTGGAACATGGCGATGTGGTGGTGTGGGGCAGGGAATCGCGGCTTTATTATCACGGCATTCAGCCCCTGAAACCCGGCGTTCACCCCCTCACGGGCGAGTACCGCTTTAATCTGACCTTCCGTCAGGCGGGGATGCGTAAACTAAAATAAGAATTATTCTTGATGTCCGCGCAGGGCAGTTTACACTGCTGGCTGATTTTTATTGTCCGGATTGCCTGCATGCAACTACTTCTCCTCGTCTGGCGTCAGTATCGCTGGCCCTTCATCGCCGTTATGGCGTTAAGCCTTGCCAGCGCCGCGCTGGGTATTGGCCTGATCGCGTTTATTAACGTGCGGTTGATTGAAATGGTCGACACCTCGCTCTCCGTATTGCCGGAGTTTCTCGGCCTGCTGCTGCTGTTGATGGCGGTTACGCTCGGCTCCCAGCTGGCGCTGACCGCGCTCGGCCACCATTTCGTTTTCCGTTTGCGCAGTGAGTTTATCAAGCGGATCCTGGACACCCAGGTCGAGCGCGTTGAACAGCTCGGCAGCGCCTCCCTGCTGGCGGGGCTGACCAGCGATGTACGCGCCATTACCATTGCGTTCGTTCGTCTGCCCGAGCTGGTGCAGGGGATCATTCTGACCTTTGGATCAGCGGCCTATCTCGCCTGGCTCTCCAGCAAAATGCTGGCGGTGACTGCGCTGTGGATCGCCATCACCATCTGGGGCGGTTTTGTCCTGGTGTCACGCGTCTATAAACACATGGCGGTGCTGCGCGAAACCGAAGATAAGCTCTATAACGATTACCAGACGGTACTGGAAGGACGCAAAGAGCTCACCCTGAACCGCGAGCGCGCCGAGCATATCTTTAATCATCTCTATATCCCGGACGCGCGCGAATACCGTCATCACATTATTCGCGCCGATACCTTCCACCTGAGCGCGGTGAACTGGTCAAACATTATGATGCTGGGCGCCATTGGCCTGGTATTCTGGATGGCGAACAGCCTGGGCTGGGCGGACACCAACGTCGCGGCAACCTACTCGCTGACGCTGCTGTTTTTGCGCACGCCGCTGCTCTCGGCGGTCGGCGCGTTGCCCACCTTGCTGAGTGCGCAGGTGGCCTTTAATAAGCTCAACAAATTCGATCTCGCGCCGTTTAAAGCCGAATTCCCGCGCCCGCAGGCCTTCCCTGACTGGCAGACGCTGGAGCTGCGTAACGTCACGTTCCGCTATCAGGACAGCGCCTTCTCCGTGGGGCCGGTCAACCTGACGATCCGCCGCGGCGAGCTGCTGTTCCTGATTGGCGGCAACGGCAGCGGTAAATCGACGCTGGCGATGCTGCTGACCGGGCTTTATCAGCCGCAGTCGGGCGAGATTTTGCTGGATGGTAAAGCGCTGAGCGCAGAGATCGCCCGGAAGATTACCGCAAGCTTTTCTCGGCGGTGTTCACCGACGTCTGGCTGTTTGACGATCTGCTGGGGCCGGAAGGGCAACAGGCCAATCCGGCGCTGGTGGAAAAATGGCTGGCGCAGCTGCAGATGTCGCACAAGCTGGAACTGCACAGGACGGCAAGATCCTCAATCTGAAGCTTTCGAAAGGGCAGAAAAAGCGCGTGGCGCTGCTGCTGGCGCTGGCGGAAGAGCGCGACATCATTCTGCTGGATGAGTGGGCGGCCGATCAGGACCCGCACTTCCGCCGCGAGTTTTATCAGGTGCTGCTGCCGCTGATGCAGGAGATGGGCAAAACCATTTTCGCCATCAGCCACGACGATCACTACTTTATTCATGCCGACCGCCTGCTGGAGATGCGCGACGGCAGGCTGAGCGAGCTGACCGGTGAAGAGCGCGATGCAGCCTCGCGTGACGCGGTGGCGCGCACGGCCTGATGCAATGCGCCCAACCCTCTCGCACAGCGAGAGGGGGCCATTCGCTCCTTTTTTCTCCAACCGCCCCCGTTGTTTATTCTTATTTACATAACCTCCCGCTATGCTTAAGTCTATTCGGCCCCGGCTTCAGGGCGCTTTGCATTCAGGGAACGGCTAATGTCGGTATTAAAGAAAAACAGCGCCAGACAGCGTGACCAGGAGCGTGCGCGACTGATCTGGCTTCTCACGACCGATAAAGCGGTCACCGCCTCACTGCTCGGACAACTCACCCTCGCCGAGCAGGTGGATAGCGCTTCGCTGGAGCGGGATCTGGCAGAGGTTAACGCGCTGGTCTCCCACTTGCCCCCGCCGGATCTGGCGGATACCCTGGAGGCGCTTCCCTCGGAAGAACGTCACGCCCTGTGGCGTCTGGTGCAGGATCACGAGCGCGGACAGGTGCTGCTTGAGGCCTCCGAAAACGTCTGGGACGACCTGATTGACGAGATGAGCGACCGGGATATTCTTGACGCTCTGCAAACGCTGGATATCGACGAGCAGATTTACCTCGTTCAGCACCTGCCGCGAAACCTGACCGGCCGCCTGCTGGCGTCACTGCCTGCGGAGGAGCGGGCGCGCGTGCGTCAGGTGATGCACTACGAGAAAAACAGCGTCGGCGCGATTATGGAGTTCGGCGTTATCACGGTGCGCCCGGACGTGACGCTCGGCACCGTGCAGCGCTATCTGCGTCGCCTGGGCAAAATGCCGGATAACACCGATAAGCTGTTTGTCACCTCCCGGGATAAAACCCTGCTCGGCGAGCTGGAGCTGAAAACCATCCTGCTCAACAGCACCCAGCGGAAGGTGAGCGAGGTGATGGAAAACGAGCCGATGGTCTTCTCCCCGGAGGACGATGCGGAAAAAGCGGCGCGTACCTTCGAACGTGATGACCTCGTGAGTGCCGCCGTCGTGGACTCCGTCGGCAAACTGATGGGGCGTCTGACCATCGATGAGATCGTTGATGTGGTCTACGAAGAAACCGACAACGATCTGCGTGCGCTCGGGGGGATCAGCGCCGAAGATGACGTCCATGCCTCCGTCGGCAAGGCGGTGAAAACCCGCTGGGCGTGGCTGGCCATTAACCTGTGTACCGCGTTTATCGCCTCCCGCGTGATTGACGGTTTTGAACACACCATTTCGCAACTGGTGGCGCTGGCCTCGCTGATGCCGATTGTCGCCGGGATTGGCGGCAACACCGGCAACCAGACTATCACCATGATTGTGCGCGCGCTGGCGCTGGAAAATATTCAGCCCGGCAACTTTGCCTTCCTGATTTTCCGAGAACTGGGCGTGGCGTTGATTAACGGCCTGGTGTGGGGCGGCATTATGGGCGGCATCACCTGGTGGCTGTACGACGATATGGCGCTGGGCGGCGTGATGATGCTGGCGATGGTGCTGAACCTACTGGTGGCGGCGATGATGGGCGTGATTATCCCGATGACCATGACCAAACTGGGGCGCGACCCCGCGGTGGGGTCGAGCGTGATGATCACCGCCATCACCGATACCGGCGGTTTCTTTATTTTTCTTGGGCTGGCGACGCTGTTTTTGCTGTAACGTTTGCTGACTTACGCCACTTTGGCGGCGGGAGCGCCAGCGTGACGATAATCCCGCCCAGCACGCCAATCGCCAGATTGCCGGTTGATACCGTGGCGGCAACGGTGACCAGCATGACGACCGTTTCTGCAATCGGGGCCGTTTTCAGCGTGGCGGGCTGAAGGCTGTGCCAGCTGAAGGTTTTGACGGCGACGATCGCCATAATACCCGCCAGCACCGCCATCGGGATTTTGGCCATCACGCTGCTGAGCGCCGTCACCAGGAGCAGCAGCACGATGCCCGGCGGCCAGGGTTGAAATGCGGCTTCGGCCTTTGCCCATCTCCACGTTAACAATGGTTTGACCGATCATCGCGCAGCCCGCAATACCACCATAAAATCCGGCCAGAATATTGCCGACGCCTAATCCAATGCTTTCGCGGCGTTTACTTGACGGTGTCGCGGTCAGCTCATCCACCAGCTTTGCGGTCAGCAGGGATTCCAGCAGGCCGACAAAGGCGATGCTCAACGCGCACGGCCAGATAATGCTCAGCGTCTGCCAGTTGAGCGGAACCAGAAGTTCGCTAAGCCCCGGCAAACCGCCGCTCATTGAGCCTTCATCGCCCACGGTCGGCAGGATTTGCCCGGTTGAAACGGTAAACAAGGTTAGCAGCACAATCGCAATCAGCGGGGAAGGGATGCTTTTGATATAGCGCGGCACCCACAGCACGATCAGCAGCGTCAGCACGAACAGGCCCACAATCAGCGGGCTTCGGCTCCAGAAATGGGGAACCTGCGCAAAGAAGATCAAAATGCCGAGGGCGTTAACAAACCCGGTCATGACCGACTGGGGAATAAAGCGCATCAGCCTTGCCATGCCCAGCACGCCAAACAGAATCTGAATCACGCCAGCCATGAGCACGGCGGGAAGAATGTACTGTACGCCGTGCTGATGCACCATGGGCCCAATAACCAGCGCCACGGAACCGGCCGCGGCCGTGACCATCGCCGGGCGACCGCCCAGTACAGACAGGGCAAGACAGAGCACCACGGAAGCGATCAGGCTGACCTTCGGGTCAACGCCCGCCACCACGGAAAATGAGATGACCTCGGGGATCAGCGCCAGGGCGGTAATCACGCCCGCCAGCGTTTCACGCGTCAGCTGCTTAGGGGAACGCAGCACGCTGGCGACACGGTTTTCGGGAGATAAAGGAGAATGGGGTAGGGACATAACGTTTCGCTGGTTAGGGCAGGCTTCCGTGCGCGCGATCACAAAACGCAACATACTAGCCAGTAAAACCGCGCTTTACCAGACGCATCGATAATTCCTCACAAACAATCCATCATTAAATTTCACAATTACAATAATTTCGTAACCTTTAAACAATATTTAAAAGTTGTTACCGTGCCCCCGCAGCTTTTTTCACCTGCAATTTCCACGCATCAAGCACTTTTACACTAAGGCATAAATTATGAAAAAAATGACTGCCATGCTCTTTTCTCTGGCCGTGGGGCTTAACACCGTCTCCATGGCGGCGAAAGCTGACGCACCAAAAGAGCAGGAAACGGACGTCCTTTTAATTGGTGGCGGTATCATGAGCGCCACGCTGGGAACCTATCTGCAAGAACTGCAGCCGGACTGGTCTATGACCATGGTCGAGCGCCTTGATGGCGTGGCGCAGGAGAGTTCGAATGGATGGAATAATGCCGGTACCGGACATTCGGCACTCATGGAACTGAACTATACGCCGCAGAAAAAGGACGGTTCCATTAGTATCGAGAAAGCGGTAGAGATCAACGAGGCGTTCCAGGTTTCTCGTCAGTTCTGGTCTCACCAGGTCAACAGCGGCGTGCTGCACGACCCGCACTCCTTTATCAATACCGTACCGCACATGAGCTTTGTGTGGGGCGAGCAGAACGTCAACTTCCTGCGCGCGCGCTACGCCGCACTGCAGCAGAGCACGCTGTTCCGCGGGATGAAATACTCTGAAGATCACGCGCAGATTAAAGAGTGGGCTCCGCTGGTCATGGAAGGTCGTGACCCGAACCAGAAAGTGGCGGCGACCCGTACCGAAATTGGTACCGACGTTAACTACGGTGAAATTACCCGTCAGCTGGTGACGTCTCTGAAGAAAAAAGAGAACTTCAACCTGCAGCTCAGCACCGAAGTGCGCGGTTTCAAGCGCAACGCGGATAACAGCTGGAGCGTGACGCTCAGCAATCTGAAAAACAATGGCGGCGAACGCGTCATCAAAGCGAAGTTTGTCTTTATCGGTGCGGGCGGCGCGGCGCTGAAACTGCTGCAGGAGTCCGGTATTCCGGAAGCGGACGACTACGCGGGCTTCCCGGTCGGCGGCCAGTTCCTGGTGTCCGAGAACCCGGATGTGGTGAACCGTCATCTGGCAAAAGTGTACGGTCAGGCTACCGTTGGCGCACCGCCGATGTCTGTTCCGCACATTGATACCCGCATGCTTGACGGCAAACGCGTGGTGCTGTTCGGACCGTTCGCGACCTTCTCCACACGCTTCCTGAAAAACGGCTCCCTGTGGGATCTGCTGCGCGCGACCACCTCATCCAACGTCTTACCGATGATGGACGTGGGGATGACCAACTTCGATCTGGTGAAATACCTGATTAGCCAGGTGATGCTCTCCGACGACGACCGTTTCGAGGCGCTGAAAGAGTACTATCCGCAGGCGAAGAAAGAAGACTGGCGTCTGTGGCAGGCGGGTCAGCGCGTACAGATCATCAAGCGCGATCCGAAAGAGGGCGGCGTGCTGCGTCTGGGCACCGAAGTGGTGAGCGATAAAGAAGGTACCATCGCCGCGCTGCTGGGCGCCTCACCGGGTGCGTCTACCGCTGCGCCAATCATGCTGCACCTGATGGAGAAAGTGTTTACTGAACGCTTTGCTTCCGCAGCCTGGCAAGCGAAGCTGAAAGAGATCATCCCCTCTTTTGGTACGCAACTTAACGGCAATATTGAAGCTGCCGATGCAGAGCTGCGCTACACCAGCGAGATCCTTGGGTTGAAATGCGACGAGTCTCTGGTAGCAGATGCCACGCCACCGGTGCAGAAGCCAACGACCCAGCCGCACAACGATGGCGAAACGGTTGCGGATATCGCACTGTAATTGCCTTTCCGAAAAAATAAAACCGTAACGGATGCGTTGCGGTTTTTTTTACCTGTTAGTTGATGGATATTCGATATTTGGCAAGCCTGCACTTTTAGATACAATGAGTTACGGTAATGTGCGGCCTGTAACAGGGAAACAGGATGACGGAAAAAATAAAAAAGATGATCGGTAGCGCACTGAATAATTCCAGCGCGTATGAGGCTGCGCAGGCGCTTAGAACGGCCGCCGCTGCGATGCAAAAAGAAGGGCTCAATCCCAAAGCGTTTCTGGTCCGTAAGGAGGAGGCACAGCACGGTGCCGAGTTGGCAGCGCTCAGAGCGGAATATGCGGCGCTGCAACGTTCATTTGATGATGAGCGGCGCAGGGTTTTACATCTTGAAAATGCTTTAGCTGCCGCCAGAGGTAACCCTGCCGATTTGCGCGAAGCAAAAGAACTGGCAATCAAGTGGCACCGTACTTCACAGGAACAAGATGAAAGGTTGGGTATTCTGCGCGGCTGGATTAAAAAGCTGTTCGTATTCAGTATTGTCCTGGGCGTTGGCGGTTATGTTACGGGTGGTGCTGTGGCTAATCATTCGTCCTCTGATTATGTGGACTCACTGCGATCGCAGATGAACACGAAAGATAAGCAGATCGGAGCCCTGCAAAACCAGTTACAGACGGCATCTGTAAAGCCCGGCAATAAGCGTAAAGCGGAATTGCTGCCAAAGTCTGCCACTTCGCGAAATGGGGTCTACACCTTAAAAGCAGATTGCATTAATGCCCGAGGTAACAAATTTAGCCCTGCATGGACGGTGAATACCAACACATATGAAGTGGATGAATCGACAAAAATGTTAGCGGATGGCTATTCACTCTCTTTGTCTGATAAAGCCATTCCGGCTAACGGACAGCGGTTTAAACTGAGTTATCCGGGCGGTAGCGTGATCAACTGTACCGTGGTCGATGCCAGGTAAGCGTGTTTGTCTGACGCCGCGTATTACCTTCAGTAAATTACAGGCATAAAAAAAACCAACCGCATGGGTTGGTTTTTTTGGAGAATTTTGGTCGGCACGAGAGGATTTGAACCTCCGACCCCCGACACCCCATGACGGTGCGCTACCAGGCTGCGCTACGTGCCGACATGTGGCGCTAATAGTACCCTTTTCGTTGCTGATTGCAAGCAGAGGGGCACCTGAGTGATTCATAATTAATCAATCAGTTAGCGATAAAACGCTTTTCATCCGTCAGCACCTGCAGCAGCAGGCTCAGCTGCGGTTTCTGGTCGCGGATCTTCTCACCCTGCGGATTCCAGGTCTGATAATTGCCGTTGGGGCTCAGCACCAGCGTCAGCTTCGGCGTGGTCACCACCAGCGTGCCACCGCCCGCCGCCGTGACCCAGTTGTGGCGGCGCGCGGCGCTGAAGAGATCCTGCCCCTGCGAATACTCGTTGGCTGGCGTGCTGACGTGCAGCAGGCGTTGCATCAGGGTGGTCATCACATCTTTATGCTCGGTCAGCATATTGATGCGCTGCGCCGGCGTTCCCGGCCAGTGGATGACCAGCGGAACCTGCAGCTTCGGCTACGCGACCATTCGAAACTATCGTCCGCTTTGCTTTCAGGAACGCCATGGCCAGCGGTCACGATCACCACGGTGTTGTCCAGCTTGCCCGACGCGCGCAGCGCATCCAGCACGCGGCCGATCTGCGCATCAACATCAGCCGCCGCGCGGCCGTAGCGGCGCGCGAAGTTTGGCTGCGAACTGTCCAGAGACGCCGTGCCGTTAAGCGAAACCCACGAGAACCAGCGGTTATCTTCCTGCGCATAGCGCTGCAGCCAGTTTATCCACTGGCTGGCGGTCTGCGCGTCACTCTGCGTTTGCGCGGCTGGCAGTGAGAAATCGGACAGCAGCGCCTGGCGGTAGAGCGGGCTGTTGAAGCCGTCGGAAGAGAACAACCCTAGCTGATAGCCCTGCTGGTTCAGGGCAGTGATCAGCGCCGCCGGAATGCGCGCCGACAGTACGCCGTCCATGTAGCCGGCTGAAATGCCGTAGAAGAGGCCAAAGATAGCCCGCGTCGGCAGTGTTACCGGAGCTCATATGCTGAGTAAACGTGACGTTTTGACTGGCGAAATCGGCCAGCGCAGGCATCTGCTTCTCGTAACGGGAATAGTTCAGGCCATCGACGGTGATCAGCAGGACGTTTTGCCCGCGGCCCATATCGCGATAGCGCAGATCGCTCAGCGGATACTGCACGCTGACGGCTTCCGGGTTGCCCTGTTCCACCAGACGGCGCTGATACTCCTGCGCATCCAGCAGGCCGTGTTTTTCGAGGAAGCGACGCGCGGTCATCGGATACGAGAGCGGCAGGTTCGCGCGCTGCATGGTAATCGGGCGATAGAAGTTGGCGTCGGCCCAGATATACATCATGTGCGAACTGATAAAGGAGACGAAGAAAAAGCGCGGCCAGCGGCTTGGCATAGTGGCGACGGCGGGTCAGGCTGCGCAGCTTTTGCCAGCTCCAGGTGGCAAACAGCATCTCAATCAGCAAGATCACCGGGACGCTGATAAACATCAGCTGCCAGTCACGCGCCATTTCGTTCTGGTCCGGGTTAATCACCAGTTCCCAGACGACGGGGTTGAGATGCAGGTGGAAACGGGTGAACACTTCGCTGTCGATCAGCAGCAGCGTCATGCCCGCCGTCGCAAGGATGGCGGACAGGAAGCGCATCAGACGCTGCGACATGACGATAAACGTCAGCGGGAAGAGGATCAGCAAATAGGTGGCGAACACCAGAAAGCTGAAATGCCCGACCACGCTGAGCTAAGAATAGATACGCCCGGTGAGGGTAGTTGGCCAGTCGGCGACAAACAGATAACGGCTGCCAATGACCGATGGCCAACAGAATGTTGAACAGGGCAAACCAGTGCCCCCAGCTGACCATCTGGGAGACTTTTTCACGGTAGCGCTGACGATTGGTCACCATAAACTGTCGATATTATCCCTTAATGGGCCTGGTCGTCGCCGACGGACGACTGTAAAGCCTGGGCGAACGATTTCGCGATCGCCTGACGCTGAGCCGGGGCAACGCTGGTGTTGATCAGGTTGGTGACCATATTTCCCAACACCATCAGGGAGAGATCGGTCGGGGTTTTGTGTTTTTCCAGTACGTTGACCAGCTCACTGAGCAGTTGTTCAACGTGTTCATCACTGTAGCGGGAATGTTGTGGCATAAATCAAAATCAGTTTGTTGATGAAAGGGCAACATATTACCGTAGCAACCGCTTTTTTCCGCTTTTTTATCTGCAGTTGCACAGTTGCGCTGGTGGTGGTTGAATACCGCCCGGTCTAAAAGGAGAGTTTATCATGAGTCTGGAAATCAACCAGATTGCCCTGCACCAGCTTATCAAGCGCGATGAGCAAACCCTTGAAGTGGTGCTGCGCGATTCGTTGCTGGAACCCACCGCGACCGTCGAGGAGATGATGGCGGAACTGCATCGCGTCTACAGCGCCAAAAATAAAGCCTATGGCCTGTTCAACGAAGAGAGCGAACTGGCGGAGAGCGCTGCGCCTGCAGCGTCAGGGCGAAGAAGAGTTCCTGGCGTTCAGCCGCGCGGCAACCGGGCGCCTGCGCGACGAGCTGGCGAAATATCCGTTCGCCGACGGCGGGATCGTGCTGTTCTGCCACTACCGCTACCTGGCGGTGGAGTATCTGCTGGTGGCGGTGCTGAACAACTTAAGCAGCATGCGCGTCAACGAGCAGCTGGATATCAGCTCGACGCATTATCTGGATATCAACCATGCGGATATCGTGGCGCGCATTGATTTGACCGAGTGGGAAACCAACCCGGAATCGACCCGCTACCTGACCTTCCTGAAGGGGCGCGTGGGCCGCAAAGTGGCGGATTTCTTTATGGACTTCCTCGGCGCCAGCGAAGGGCTGAACGCCAAAGCGCAAAACCGCGGGCTGCTGCAGGCGGTAGACGACTTCACAGCGCAGGCCCAGCTGGATAAATCTGAGCGCCAGACGGTGCGCCAGCAGGTTTACAGCTACTGCAACGAACAGCTGCAGGCGGGCGAAGAGATTGAGCTGGAATCGCTGTCAAAAGAGCTGGCGGGCGTCAGCGAAGTAAGCTTCCAGGAGTTTACCGCAGGCAAGGGCTATGAGCTGGAAGAGAGCTTCCCGGCGGATCGCAGCACGCTGCGTCAGCTGACCAAATTTGCCGGCAGCGGCGGCGGCGCTAACCATCAACTTTGATGCGATGCTGCTGGGCGAACGTATTTTCTGGGATCCGGCCACCGATACGCTGACCATCAAAGGCACGCCGCCGAATCTGCGCGATCAGCTTCAGCGCCGAACCACGGGCGGGAAGTAATCCTCGAAACCGCCATGGGCAGGCTACGCACGACGTGAGTCGCCATATGACTCAGCGAGCCGCGTATCGACGTTGATAGCAGGCACAAAAAAACCCCGCAGAAGCGGGGTTTTCTTCAACATGTTGGCGATTAAGCGCGAACGAAGTCGATGTGAGTCAGGTTTGGCTTGAACGCGTGACGCTGAACAGCCTGAACTTTCACTTTTTCTTCTTTACCGTCAACAGCGATGGTCAGAACTTCGCTGTAGAATTCAGCTTTGGCCTGCAGGTTCCACAGTTTGTCGTGATCCAGTTCGATAGCAACTGGAGCAGCTTCACCACCGTAAACGATAGCCGGGAACTTGTTAGCGGCACGCAGGCGGCGGCTCGCACCCTTACCCTGCTCTTTACGTACTTCTGCTTTGATAGTAAACATTGATTTCTCTCTGTAAATAAATCCCTGCTACAGGCGACCCAGCAGCAGGTAGAGTGATCTGCTTTGCGGATGCAAAAGCGGGCGGCATTTTATCCTCAAATGCCCGACACATCAATGAAAAGTCCGGTTACCCGCGCAATTCGTTGGCGCGACGGAAGCGACCTTCATAATCAAAGACTTTTTCGCGCACCTGCCAGAACTGGCCTTTCTTGCGGGCGACCACAAAATCCGGATGGCGCAACAGCGCCTGCTGCGGCACGATATCGGCGGCGGTGATCCAGCGCAGGGGCACGCCCGGCGTGCGGGTATGCGGGCGGATAAACAGCTGTTCGAAGGCCGTTCGCTGGGCAGGCGTCTGCAGGCGGAAGCGCTCGCTGACGTCCGCGCCGTCTTCATCGTAATAGGTGATTTTCAGCCATTCGCCTTTTTCATCGGCGCCGGGCTGCAACGCCATGCCGCAACAGCGCAGCACCAGCGCATCTTTCAGCTTCAGCGCCGCTTTCAGCATGTCGTCCGGGTCGACCAGCACCGTGTCGCAGGCCCGGCAGCGGCGGGCGGCGATATCGTTTTCCGCGTTGCACTGCGGGCAGTTTTTAAAGCGGAAACGGAAATCGCACTGCTCGCGATGGCCGTCATCATCTTCCAACCAGCCCTGACAGCGGCGGCCAAAGTGTTCGATCAGCGTGCCGTCGGCGGTGGTTTTGCCCCAGAAGGTGTTGGCAAAGCCGCAGGCGGGGCAAAAGACCTGCACCGGGACGTTGTCGCTTTTGCCTTTCGGCGCGCCGACCTCCGGCGTATAGAGATCGTGCGGGTTACCGGCATAATCCAGGATCAGGCAGTCGGTTTTCCCGGGCGCCAGACGCAGGCCGCGGCCGACAATTTGCTGATACAGGCTGACCGATTCGGTCGGGCGCAAAATGGCGATCAGGTCGACGTGCGGCGCGTCGAAGCCGGTGGTCAACACCGCCACGTTAACCAGATAGCGGAACTGCTGGGCTTTAAACGCCTCAATCAGGCGATCGCGCTCCGGGCCTGGCGTTTCGCCGGTGATGAGCGCCGCGTCGCCGGCGGGCAGTAACCCGGTGATTTCCCGCGCGTGCTCAACGGTGGCGGCAAAGATCATCACCCCTTTGCGCGTCTGCGGCGAACTCCACAATCTGGCTGATGATATGCGGCGTAATGCGCTTCTGCTTTTTCAGCTCGCGGTTAAGATCCGCTTCGCTGAACAGCCCGTTGCTTTGCGCCTGCAGGCGGCTGAAATCGTACTGCACCACCGGCATATCCAGCCGTTCAGGCGGCGTCAGGTAGCCGTGTTTAATCATGTAACGCAGCGGCAGCTCGTAGATGCAGTCGCGAAACAGGGCCTTGTCGTCGCCGCGCACCATGCCGTGATAGTGGTAGCGGTAAATCCAGCCTTTCCCCAGACGAAACGGCGTCGCCGTCAGGCCCAGCAGGCGCAGGTGAGGGTTCACTTCGCGCAGGTGGCTGAGGATTTGCTGGTACTGGCTGTCGTCGTCGTCGCTGATGCGGTGACATTCGTCGACAATCAGCAGCGAAAATTCGCTGTGAAACAGCTCCAGGTTGCGCGCCACCGACTGCACGCTGCCGAACACCACTTTGCCGTGGCTCTCTTTACGCTTCAGCCCGGCGGCGAAAATGTCGGCTTCCAGCCCCAGCGCCACAATATTTGGCATGGTTTTGCGCCACCAGTTCTTTGACGTGCGCCAGCACCAGCACGCGGCCGCGGGCCAGCCGCGCCAGTTCGGCGATCACCAGGCTTTTGCCTGCGCCGGTCGGCAGCACAATCGCCGCCGGCTCGGCGATGTTTGCGGAACCAGGCGAGGGTGGCGTCAACGGCTTCCTGCTGATAGGGACGAAGTGTAAAAGTCATGGTCTCGATGGGTTGCAGGGTGACACTGCACAGTATGCCACGAATCTTTCCTTTGAGCGGTTTGTGATGCTCGTTATACTGTCAGGGTACTCATTTCTTCTTGTGGGCGTTTTGCCCGCACCCAGCACCATACAGGCCAGAAAAAGATTTCATGCGACTTGATAAGTTTATCGCTCAGCAACTCGGCGTAAGCCGCGCGATTGCCGGGCGCGAAATTCGCGCCAGCCGCGTTACCGTGGATGGCGACATTGTGAGAGACAGCGCTTTCAAACTGCAACCTGACCATCAGGTGGAGTATGACGGCAATCCGCTGACCCAGCAGCACGGTCCGCGCTACTTCATGCTCAATAAACCGGAAGGCTACGTCTGCTCAACGGACGATCCGGATCATCCGACGGTGCTCTATTTTCTCGATGAACCGGTGGCGCACAAGCTGCACGCCGCAGGACGGCTGGATATCGACACCACCGGGCTGGTGCTGATGACCGACGATGGTCAGTGGTCGCACCGCATCACCTCGCCGCGCCACCACTGCGAGAAAACCTATCTGGTGACGCTGGAGTCTCCGGTGTCGGATGACACGGCAGAGCACTTCGCGAAAGGCGTTCAGCTGCATAACGAGAAAGATCTGACCAAACCCGCGGAGCTGGAAGTGATCACCCCGACGGAGGTGCGCCTGACCATCAGCGAAGGGCGCTATCATCAGGTGAAACGTATGTTTGCCGCGGTGGGGAACCACGTTGTCGGGCTGCATCGCGAGCGGATCGGCGCGATTGAGCTGGATGCCGATCTGGCGCCCGGCGAATATCGCCCGCTAACGGAAGAAGAGATCGCCAGCGTCGGTCTGCCTTCGCACTAATTTCAGGAGAACTCTGTGACCACCAGGCCACACTCGTCGTTCAAAATCGTCTTCATTCTTGGCCTGCTGGCCATGCTGATGCCGCTGTCCATCGATATGTATCTGCCCGCGCTGCCGGTGATCGCCGCGCAGTTTGGCGTCCCGGCGGGCAGCGCGCAGATGACGCTCAGCACCTATATTCTCGGCTTTGCCCTCGGGCAGCTGTTTTATGGGCCGATGGCCGACAGCCTCGGACGCAAGCCGGTCATTCTGGGCGGGACGCTGGTCTTTGCCGCCGCGGCGGTTGCCTGCGCGCTGGCGCAGACCATCGATCATCTGATTATCATGCGCTTCTTCCACGGTCTGGCGGCGGCGGCGGCGAGCGTGGTGATTAACGCCCTGATGCGCGATATCTACCCGAAAGAAGAGTTCTCGCGCATGATGTCGTTTGTCATGCTGGTGACGACGATTGCGCCGCTGGTGGCCCCGATGGTCGGCGGTGCGGTGCTGGTGTGGTTTAGCTGGCATGCGATTTTCTGGATCCTGGCGCTGGCCGCGCTGCTGGCCTCGGTGATGATTTTGCTGTTTATCGATGAAACGCTGCCCGTCGAGCGCCGCCAGAAGTTTCACCTGCGCACCACCATCGGCAACTTTGCCTCGCTGTTTCGCCACAAGCGCGTGCTCAGCTATATGCTGGCGAGCGGGTTCAGCTTTGCCGGAATGTTCTCCTTCCTGAGCGCCGGGCCGTTTGTCTACATCGAACTGAACCACGTTTCGCCGCAGCACTTCGGCTATTACTTTGCGCTGAACATCGTCTTCCTGTTCATCATGACCATCATCAACAGCCGCTTTGTGCGGCGGGTGGGGGCGCTGAACATGTTCCGCGCCGGGCTGTGGATCCAGTTTGTGATGGCTATCTGGCTGGTGGTGAGCGCGTTGCTGGGCGTGGGCTTCTGGGCGCTGGTGGTCGGCGTGGCGGCCTTTGTCGGCTGCGTGTCGATGGTGTCATCCAATGCGATGGCGGTGATCCTGGATGAGTTCCCGCATATGGCAGGAACCGCATCTTCGCTGGCGGGGACGTTCCGCTTCGGCATCGGCGCGATCGTCGGCGCGTTGCTGTCGATGGCCACCTTTAACACCGCATGGCCCATGCTGTGGGCGATGGCCTTTTGTGCAACCAGCTCGATACTCTTCTATCTTTACGCCAGCCGACCGAAGAAACCTGCCTGAATCCTCACCAAAGGGAGCGTGAAAACGTTCCCTTTTTTGATGCATATCAACCAGAAACCCCGTTCATTCATGCCCGTGTTTGTTTATTTTATGTAAAATCTATTTGTGTAAAAAGTCACATCATTGTATTCAAAAAGGTTGAGTTAGATCGCAGAAACGGGTACATATAGCGCCGAAACACGGTCCGTTGCTTACCCATTAAAACCCAGATAAATGAGCAGCCAGCCCATACGCTGCGCGGGATGTGACCTTTTCTGCGTAGTTGACAAGATGAATTGTCAATAATGTGTTACTATAAATGTAAATAAATTGTGAAGTAAATTTTGCTTCCGGGGAACGAACGTGAATACATTACAACTCTCCATTGTCCATCGCTTGCCCCAGAGTTATCGCTGGCCGGCGGGTTTTGCAGGCGCGAAAGTTGAACCGATTCCGCAAAACGTCGCGGGCTGCGGAAGACAGCCTGGTCGCCCTAAAGCTGCTCAGCCCGGACGGCGAAAATGCCTGGCGGGTGATGGAGCGTCTCAGTCAGGCCCTGACGGATATCGAAGTGGACAGCTCCGTTCTGGAGTGCGAAGGGGAGCCGTGCCTGTTTGTGAAAAGCCAGGACGAGTTTGCCGCCACCTGCCGCCTGAAAAACTTTGGCGTTGCCATCGCCGAGCCTTTCTCCGGCCAATACCCGTTCTGAACGCCAGCCTGACGACAACAGCTGGCGCGTATAGCGCTGCGTTGGCGCGCTAAAAATACGCTGGCAATCACCCTGCTCGACCACTTCTCCCTGTCGCAACACAATCACCTGATGGCATAGCGCCCGCACCACCTGCAAATCGTGGCTGATAAAGATATAGGCCAGCCGGTGCTTTTCCTGTAAAGCCCTTTCAGCAGCGCCAGGATCTGCGCCTGAACGGTCCTGTCCAGCGACGAGGTGGGTTCATCCAGAATAATCAGCTCCGGTTTCAGGATCAGCGCGCGGGCAATGGCGATACGCTGGCGCTGCCCGCCGGAAAACTCCGCCGGGAAAGCGGTGGCGCGTCTCGGGATCCAGGCCCACTTCCGGCATCACCCCAATCACCCGCTGCTCGCGGTGCTTGCGCGCTAAGGCCGGGCTGATGCACGCGCAAGCCCTCTTCGATAATCTGTAACACGCTGAGCCGTGGGTTAAGCGAGGAGTTGGGATCCTGAAACACCACCTGCATGCGGGGCCGCACGGGCAGCATCTGGCGGCGGTTCCAGCGGTGCAGCGGCATATCGTCAAACAGGATCTCGCCCTGGGAGGCCATCAGGCGCAGCAGCGCCAGACCGGTGGTGCTTTTACCCGAGCCGGATTCGCCCACCAGCCCCAGCGTTTCACCCGCGCGCAGCGAAAAGCTGATGTTACGCACCACCTGATTATGCGCGATCGACAACGCCTAGAGAATACCTTTGCGGATCGGGAACGAGACGGACAGATCCTCAACGCGCAGCAGCGGCGTGCTGCATCGTCAGGGAGCGGAACCGGGTCGCCGGAGGGTTCGCTGTCGAGCAACCGCTGCGTATAGGGGTGCTGCTGGCGCGCTGAACAGCGCCTGAGCGCCGTATTCTGTTCAACGCAGCGCCCGTTTTGCATCACCGCCACGCTGTCGGCCAGCTTGCGCACGATGCTCAGGTTATGCGTGATAAACAGCAGGCCCATGTTCAGCTCGTCACGCAGTTCCCGCAGCAGCGTCAGTATTTGCGCCTGTACCGTCACGTCCAGCGCCGTGGTGGGCTCGTCGGCAATCAGCAGTTCCGGGCGCGTCAGCAGGGCCATGGCGATCATCACGCGCTGGCGTTCGCCGCCGGAGAGCTGATGCGGAAATCCCCTAAACGCTGGCGTGCGTTTCGTATTCCGACTCGATCCAGACAATCGAGAATCTCCGCGCGCGCGGCTTCACGGCGCATCCCTCGGTGCAGCGAGAGCACTTCATAGAGCTGTTTTTCCAGGGTGTGCAGCGGGTTAAGCGACACCATCGGCTCCTGGAAGATCATCGCGATGTTGTTGCCGCGAATGCCGCGCAGCGTCCGTTCGCCGGCATGCAGCAGCGACTCGCCGTGGAACAGAATATCCCCTTGCGGGTAGCCCACCGGCGGCGAGGGCAGCAGGCGCAGGATCGAGAGTGCACAGACGCTTTTGCCTGAACCGGATTCACCCACCAGGGCCAGCGTTTCACCGCGCTTCGATCTGCAGGGAGAGGTCGCTGACCACGGTGCGTAACGTCTCGCCCTGCTGACGAAAAGGCAATCGAGAGGTTATCAATACAGAGCAGGGGAGTGGTCATCATTATACCGCCTTGTTCGGATCAAAGGCGTCGCGCACGGCTTCGCCGATAAAAATCAGCAGCGACAGCAGCACGGCCACGGAGAGGAAGGCGGCGATGCCTAGCCACGGCGCCTGCAGGTTGTTTTTGCCCTGCAGCAGCAGTTCGCCGAGCGACGGGGAGCCCAGCGGCAAACCGAAACCGAGGAAATCCAGCGAGGTGAGGGTGGCGATGGAGCCGCACAGAATAAACGGCAGGAAGGTCAGCGTCGCGACCATGGCGTTGGGCAACATATGGCGGAACATGATCCCGCGATCGCTCACGCCCAGCGCCTGCGCGGCGCGGATATAGTCAAAATTACGGGTGCGCAGGAACTCGGCGCGCACCACGCCGACCAGCGTCATCCAGCCGAACAGGACGGTGATGCCTAACAGCCACCAGAAGTTGGGCTGGACGACGCTGGAAAGCAGGATGATCAGAAACAGCGTCGGCATGCCCGACCAGACTTCAATAAACCGCTGGCCCCACAGGTCAATTTTCCCGCCGTAGTAGCCCTGAACGGCGCCCGCCACGACGCCCATCACGCTGGAGAAGAGCGTCAGCATCAGCCCAAAGAGAAGCGAGATTCGCGTGCCGTACAGGATGCGCGCCAGCACGTCGCCGCCGTTAGCATCGGTGCCCAGCCAGTTTTGCGCGGAGGGCGGGGAGGGAAAGGGCGTAGCGGTGGCGAAGTTAATGCTGTGCGCGCCAAAGCGCACCGGCGCCCAGAGCGCCCAGCCGTGCTGTTCAAGCTGCTGGCGCAGCCACGGATCCTGATACTCCGCCGGCGTGGCCAACGGGCCGCCAAAGTCGCTTTCGCTGTAATTGGCGATAACCAGCGGGACATACCAGCGGCCTTCATAATGCACCAGCAGCGGTTTGTCGTTGGCGATCAGCTCGGCAAACAGGCTGAGAATAAACAGCACGGCAAAAAAGATCCACAGCGACCAGTAGCCGCGGCGGTTGTGGCGAAAGCGCGCCCAGCGGGCCTGGTTGACGGGGCTAAGACGCAACATCAGCGGCCCTCGAAATCGATTCGGGGATCGACCAGCGTATAGGTGATATCGCTGATGATATTCAGCAGCAGGCCGATCAGGGTGAAAATATAGAGTGTGCCAAACATCACCGGGTAATCGCGCGACAGCGTGGCCTCATAGCCCAGCAGCCCCAGGCCGTTGAGCGAGAACATCACCTCTATCAGCAGCGAGCCGGTAAAAAACATGCTGATGAAGGTGGCCGGAAAACCGGCGATCACCAGCAGCATGGCGTTGCGGAACACGTGTTTGCGCATGATCTGCGTCTCGCTCACGCCTTTGGCGCGGGCAGTGACGACGTACTGTTTGCGGATCTCATCGAGAAAGGCGTTCTTGGTCAGCATGGTCAGGGCGGCAAACCCGCCAATGACCGTTGCCAGCACCGGCAGGGTGATATGCCAGAGGTAGTCGGTGATTTTCTGATACCAGGGCAGGGTGTCGAAATTGGCGGAGACCAGCCCGCGCAGCGGGAAGAGGTCGAAATAGCTGCCGCCGGCAAAAAAGACGATCAGCAGGATGGCAAACAGAAACGCCGGGATGGCATAGCCGATGATGATGAACGTGCTGCTCCAGATATCGAACCGGCTGCCGTTGTAGACCGCTTTGCGGATCCCGAGCGGTATCGAGACCAGATAGATGATAAGCGTTGCCCACAGGCCCACCGTGATCGAAACCGGCAGGCTGTCTTTGATCAGCTGCAGCACTGAGGCGCTGCGAAACAGGCTGTCGCCAAAATCAAAGCGGATGTAATCCCAGAGCATTTTGAAATAGCGCTCGTGAAGCGGTTTGTCAAAGCCGTAGCGGTGGGTGATCTCGGCGATCACTTCCGGATCCAGGCCGCGCCCGCCGCGGTAGTGGCTGTCACTGATATTCCCCACGCCGGTTCGCGCATGGCTGGCGCCCATACCGCCTGCACCGCCGCCGGGCAATGCCGCTGCTGTTGCCAAACTCAATGGCGGCAATGGCCTGATCGACCGGGCCGCCGGGGGCGATTTGCACGATAAAAAAGTTAATCGTGATGATGGCCCACAGGGTGGGGATGACCAGCAGCAGACGGCGGATAAGATAGGCACCCATGATAATTCCTTATCGCCGCTCAGCGGGAAGTCTGGCGGCTTTGTTAACGTCATACCACCAGGTATCAAAGCCCAGGGAGTAGACAGGGCGCACGGCAGGCACGGAGAACTTATCCCAGCGCGCAAGGCGATCTTCGCCCATATACCACATCGGCAGCATGTAGTAGTTCCAGGTTAAGACCCTGTCGAGGGCGCGCCCGAGCGGCAGGAGCTTTTCTTTATCCCCCTGCGCCGCCACGATTTTCGCAATCAGCGCATCAATCGCCGGGCTTTTTACCCCCGGCGCGTTGTATGAAGAGTCGATGTAGCTGGAGGCCCAGGAGATTTGCAGGTCCGAGCTGGGCCACGGTTGGGCGGGCCACAGGCGCTGCATCATGTCGTAATCACGGCTGCGCATGCGGCTGGTGATCTGCGCGTTATCCACCTGGCGAATGTTCATGGTCACGCCCAGCCGCTCAAGGTTGTGCTTAAACGGCAGCACCCACTGATCGTTGCCCCCGGACGAGAGCAGCAGCTCAAAGCTGAGAGGCTTGCCCGTTTTGGCATCCACACGCTTTTGATTTTTCAGGTGCCAGCCCGCGTCATCCAGCAGCTTGCTGGCTTTGAGCAGGTTGGCCCGGTCGTAACCGCTGCCATCGGATTTTGCCGGCGGCTGAAACACGGTGGTGAAAACCTCCGGCGGCACTTGCGCTTTCAGCGGCGCCAGCAGGACCAGCTCGTCGGCTTTCGGGATAAGCGCGCGCGGCGTATTCGGTGTTCTGGAAATAGCTGTTGGCGCGGCTGTAGGCGCCGTAAAACAGCGCTTTGTTCATCCACTCAAAATCAAAGGCCAGGGAGATGGCTTCCCGCACCCGGCGATCGCTGAAAACCGGACGCTGAATATTAAACGCCAGCCAGCGCGTGTCCTGCGCAGACGCATTTTTGTGCTCGTCTTTGACGATATAGCCTTTAGCGAAATTTTTGCCGATATAGCGGGTCGCCCAGTTTTTGGCGCTGCTCTCGACGCGCAAATCGAAGGCCCCCGCTTTGAACGCTTCAAACGCCACGTTATCGTCGAGGTAGTAATCATAGCGAAGGGTGTCGAAGTTCCAGCGTCCGCGGTTTACCGGCAGATTGGCGGCCCAGTAGTCTTTGACGCGGGACTAGAAGACATGTTGCCCCATGCGCCAGTCGGTGATGCGGTAGGGGCCGCTGCCCAGCGGAGGGCGCGGAGAGCGGGTCGCTCAGCTTGTGATCTTTCCAGAACGATTCCGGCATTACCGGCAGCGAGAACAGGCTAAGCATGTTCTCTTTGTTCGGTTCGCTCAGCTCGATGCGTACGGTGAGCGGCGCAATGGCTCTGACGGACGCGCCTTTATACACGATGCGGAACTGGGGCACGCCTTCGGTCATGAATTTATGGAAGGTGAAGGCCACGTCGCTGGCCCGGATGGGCGAACCGTCGTGAAAACGTGCGCGCGGGTTCAGCGAGATCTCCACCCAGGCGAAGTCGTCGGCGTAGCGCGCCATTTCGGCAATCAGCGGATAGTAGCTGCCGGGTTCATCATCGGAGGTGGCAAAGAGCGTATCGTACAGCGATTCCGTTCGGACTGCGGCGTTGCCCCGCAGGGCGAAGCGGTTGAAGTTGTCGAAGGTGCCCGTGGCGGAAAGCGTGACCTTACCGCCCTTCGGCGCGGCAGGGTTGACGTAATCAAAGTGGGTAAAATTGACGGCGTATTTCGGCTCGCCAATCACCGCGAAGGCGACGCTCTCTTTAATGGTCTGGGCCTGACAAGCCAGAGCGGCAAACGCCAGCACGAAAGCTGAAATACGCATAAACATCATTCGCTGTTCCCCTGTGAGACGGCCGGCGCAGCAGGCGCCTTAACCTCTAATCATTGAATAATAAGGGAGGCCCGGCAGGTTGTGAAATAATTCGCGCCTATAGCAGGGCGGAAAATGGCGGCGGCTGCCATTCGGGGAACTGCGGCAGCGGCATCGGACGGCTAAAACAGTATCCCTGCAGGTAGTTAACGCCGTGTTCGCGCAGCCAGGCCGCCTGTTCCGGCGTTTCAACCCCTTCGGCGACGGTCAGCATATTCAGCCGTCTTGCCAGCGTCAGAACGGCATCCAGCACCGGCGACGTCACGGTTTCAGTGCCAATGGCATTAACAAAACCACGGTCGATTTTGAGGTAGTCCATGGTGAAATGCTCCAGATAAATCAGCGCGCTGTGGCCGGTGCCAAAATCATCAATGGCGATTTCAAAGCCCTCTTCCCGAAGCAGCCATTCGAAGAGGCTGTTGGCTTCCCGATGGTTAAGCATATCGCGCTCGGTAATTTCCAGCACGATCTGGAAATGGTGCGGCGGGAGTAACGCTTTGAAGGTGCGGATATCCTGCATGAAGCTTTCCGCATGCAGATGACCCGGCGCAATGTTAATGCCCACCTTTGCGCCTTCGGGCAGCAATGTCTTTAATCGCGGCGCATCGTGGGCGATTAAACGGAAGAGATGCAGCGTCAGCGGCACAATCAGCTTCTGGGCTTCGGCAAAATTAATAAACGCGTCCGGCGGAATTTCACCTGCCGTTGGGTGCTTCCAGCGCATCAGAACTTCAACGCCGGTGACCTGCAAATTTTTCGCTTCCACCACTGGCTGGTAAACAATATAGAACTGATCGCGCTTGATACCGGTCAGGATCTCGCGGCCAGGGGTGAGATTGTTTTGCAGGATATAGGCTGTCAGCAGGCCAAAAAGTATGCCAAAAGTGGCACCAAGCAGCACGGCGAATTGAATATCCTCTGATCGCCACTTTTCTGCATAGAGATAAAACGTGATTGGCGACCCTTCAATGTGCGTAGCTCGTATCGGCGGCGGGGTTATCGTACTCAGATCAACTAAACCGGGTGAAAAGGTAGAAACGGCACGATTGCCGATGCCCAGCGCCACGCCGGTCAGATCGGGGCGTTGCGAGGTATAGAGCATATAAGGTGTCAGATTGATATTCAGCGTGGCGAACACCCCGCGGTTCTCCCGGAGCGGGCTGCGAAACCAGACGGCGATGGCGGGTTTGTTCGGCATCATCGGTGTGCCGGGCAGTAACACCATATCCATGTTTTTCGTCAGGTCGATATCCGGTACCAGATCTTTCATTGCCATACTCATCTCGCCGGTGGCCGATGAGCAAAAGGCTCGTTGATCTTTTACCAGCAGAAACGCTCGCACGTTAATCGTGAATGCGGCTCTGGAGGTCAGCTCGCTGACGACGACATGACACTCATTCAGCGTGAACGGTTGCAGCGATTCTGCTGTTGTTCGTATTTCACGGAGATAGCCTGAGAGCCAGTGCTGGATATTGTTCACTAATGCGGTATAGCGATCTTCGCGTTTATGCTGCTCCAGCCCCAATTGCAGTCCACCGACAATCAATGCAGAGAGTACTCCCGCGATTAGGCTTATCAGTATAATTTTGCGATTCAGGGAAAAATAACGGCTGAACATAGTGTCAGGTCCATTCCAGGCGTTCAGAGATGCGGGAGCAACAGTTGCTGGACTATAACTTGAAAAGAAGGGGATGGCATACAACAGGCATAAAAAAACACTGCCGGAGCAGTGCTTTTTTTCATTATATCGCCAGCCAAGGGATAACCAACGATACAATAGCATATTAACTGCGGGTCAGTACGCGGCGCGCTTCGTTGTAGCGCTTCTTCCAGTACGGTTCATTCATGCTGGAAATGGTCACACCGCTGCTGGTGGAGGCATGTACAAACTGGTCATTACCAATGTAGATGCCAACATGTCGACCTGTAGAACCGGCACGGAACAGAACTAAATCACCGGTGCGCAGTTTGGTACGTGAAATCGACTTGCCCATCTCCTGCTGTTCATAGGTTGAACGCGGAAGATCTAACCCAAATTGCTCACGGAAGGTACGCTGTACAAAACCGGAACAATCAATACCTGTTTTTGTGCTGCCGCCAAGACGATAGCGCACGCCTTTCCAGTCAGCATACTGGTCCATAATGCGGGACTTCACGTCCAGATTACGTACCATATTTTCAAATTCATCCTGAGAGGCTTGCAGTGAAGAGGAATCTTCCATTCCCACAACACGCGTCTCAGGATGCATATTCTTTGCGGTGTTCGATGTACTACATGCAGATAACAGTACCGCGACTGCTATCGCCGGGATCCCCCGTAAGATATATCTCAGAAACGGTTGAGATTTGACCATTTTGTTTATTATCCCTTGAAGTCCTTAACGACAAATATCGTTATAAAAATGCCAAACGTGACGAGACTAATTATCTGTTCACATTGAGACAATTCTTTCTGGTCACATTTGTGGCGTAGCGCACAAAATTATTCACCATCGAAATAATTATCCCTATGGGGCAAAACGAGTTCGAGATTAACCGATTGCCAGGGGTATTGCGAGTAAAAAAAGCCTTTTTTTTATAAGAAAATGTGATACAGAAAGTAAAAACATGGAAATGCTCAAAATACCGGCAGATCCGCCGCGTAATCGCGTAATTGATTCATTTTTATCATGAATATGATGACGAGAATATGACAGTGGGGAAAGATCGCGGCGAGAACGCTATCAGGGATCATGTCGATCCCTGATAGCTCGCGTTAATTTAGGTTAGTTATTTGTTTAATTATTGTTGCGCCCTGCCGGGAAGATAGCGATCGAACAGCGCTATTATCCTGTCGCTCAGTGGGGTCATCAAACACCACGGCAGCGCAATCAGCGCAACGGAGAGCGAACCGACGGCAATATCGGTGAACCAGTGAGCGCCAATCATTACGCGCGGGAAGGCAAAAACCACAAAAATAATCAGGGCTATGGCAAACGCTTTTTTGCCGAAATAGCGAAGCATGATTGCAGCGAAAATAAGCAGCATCATGCCGTGATCGCCGGGGAAACTGTCCTTCGAGGCATCTTTGGTTGGGAAATGGAGCAGCTCGCTGACGCGATAAATATCGGTGAAGTAGAGGGATGGGCTTGCGCGTTTAACCGGAATCAGATCGCTGCGCCAGCTGGTTAATGACGACAGCAAACAGCAGCATCACCAGACCGATAATCAGAATACGCCGACGCCCGGCTTGCTTATCCTCTTTCAGCCAGAAAGAGAGCATCAGGCAGCCCATGGCCAGCAGCGAGAAGCCGTCGAAGGCGCGGTTGTTGGTGATGGCCACCAGCCACAGGAACGCGTTGCTCTTCACCAGCCCCTGGTTGAAGAAGTGGAAAATGGCAGAATCCAGCGGGAACCAGAAACCATGATTCACCGGGATATACCAGGAGAAGAAAAGCGCCAGACCGGCGACATTAAGCAGTAATATCAGGGGAAATCGAGTTGTCATAACGTTCTGCATAGAGTGAAAACTGGGGCAACGTTAGCCGCCCGAACTTAAACGAATCCTCAACAGGCTGGACTGGAGGGCATTCCAGTCGGCGTTAACCGCACTAATTAACTCTATTCGGCTATCAGGCGGCGCCACATTTTGCGTTTCAATAAAGAAATCGTCGCCCTGACGGTTGATCCGCACCAGTCCGTCCGGCGTGCGCATGATCCCTTTCACGCGATCGACGGGCGCAAGGCGGGCCCACTCCAGGATCCCAATGGTGTCAAAAACGGTTTCAGCATCAAAAATCCATCCGCAGGCCTGATATCCCTGACCGCTGTTCAGATTACGACGCCAGCGCTGGTGCTCTGGCAGGCTCAGGGCTGCCAGACCCTTTCCGCTCACCGGTGCGCTATGCTCATGCGCCGCGCTGGCAGGGAGTTCCCGCAGGTTACGGCGCGGGCGATCAAGCAGGGCGCTATCAATATTCCCCTGGGTGGCCTGCACCCGCGTGCGATTGCCGCCGAAATGCTGCCACCACGCCTCCAGCGCGGCCTGGCTTTCTGGCGTGGCGCGATCTTCTTTATTGGCGACAATAACGTCCGCCGAGGCGAGCTGATCGCGGAAGTTCTCATTGGCCACCGCCTTGTCATCCAGAAGCTGACGCGGATCGAGCAGGCACAGGGTGGCGCGCAGATCGATCCACGGTTCGTAAACCGGGGCGGTCAGTAAATCGAGGATCTGCTTCGGGTGACCCAGCCCGGTGGGTTCAATCAGCAGGCGGTCAGGTTTGCCCTGACGCAGCAGGGTATTGAGCCCCACCTGCATCGGCAGGCCATTGACGCAGCACATGCATCCGCCGGGGATCTCTTTAATCATCGCGCCGCTGGCTGACAGCAACGCGCCGTCAATGCCCACCTCGCCAAATTCATTGACCAGCACGGCCCATTTCTCGGCCGGATCTTTATTCGCCAGCAGGTGGAGAATTGAGGTGGTTTTACCGCTGCCGAGAAAACCGGTGATGAGGTTGGTTTTGGTCACGTGCGCTCCGATGAGAATTGTGATGCTATAAAACGTAGGTAATTTGTGATCCTGGAGAAAAAAATGAAAAAAGAGAAGGGCGCGGACGGTGTAAAGCACGAACCGTTCGCGTTAAGCGCAATAATCGTTAAACATTTACACGCGTTTCGATAACGCGCCGTGACGCGCGCCGTGGGCGGTAATGCTTTGCCATGCATCGCCAACAGCCTCCACAAAAACGCGATTACGCGCAAGATCGTGACCGAAGACCTCACTCAGCCCCAGCAGCGCGTGGACGCGGTCGGCGTCGCTGCTGGCGTTGACGATGGCGCGAATTTTATCGCTGAGGGGATCGCGAACGTCAATCGCGTTGCCCGGCGTCGTCGGTACCGCTGACGTAGCGTATCCAGCCGGCCACGCCCAGGGCCAGCAGCGGCCACGGCGTATTTCGCTCAAGATGAACGCGGATCCCGTCCAGCATTCTCTGCGGCAGCTTCTGGCTACCGTCCATCGCGATTTGCCAGGTCCGATGCTGGAGGGCCGGGTTGGCAAAGCGTTCGAGCAGGCTATCGGCGTATGCCGTGAGGTCGACATCCTTAATGCGCAACGTGGGCGCCTGCTCGTCCAGCATCAGCCGACGGGCGGCTTCACGGAATGCCGCGTCCTCCATGCATTCATTAATATGCGCATAGCCCGCGAGGTACCCCAGATACGCCAGGAAAGAGTGGCTGCCGTTGAGCATGCGAAATTTCATCTGCTCCCACGGCAGCACATCCTGCACCATCTGGACGCCCGCCACTTCCCACTCCGGACGCCCGGCGACAAAATTATCTTCCACCACCCACTGAATAAACGGCTCGCAGCTGATGGCGCACGGATCTTCAACGCCGAGTGCGTCGGTGATTTCCGCCAGCGAGGCGTCCGTCGCGGCGGGCACAATCCTGTCGACCATCGTCCCCGGGAAACTCACGTGGCTCCGCGATCCATTCCGGTGACCCTGCGGAACGTTTTTGCGCCATGCCCAGCACCGCGTTTTTCACCACGTGCCCGTTGTCAGGGATATTGTCGCAGGAGAGCACGGTAAACGCAGGCAAGCCGCGCTCGCGGCGGCGGTGGAGCGCTTCGACCAGGATCCCCGGCGCCGAATGCGGCTCGTGCGGGTGTTCAAGGTCGTGGACGATCCGGGGCGTTGTGCAGATCGAGTTTTCCGGTGGCGGGATCGATGCAGTAGCCTTTTTCCGTAATGGTGAGCGAGACAATCGCCACCTGAGGCTCGCAAAATTTCTCAATAATGGCGGGCAGGGAGTCCAGCTTTGCGTTCAGGCATTCATGGACGGCGCCGACGATAATCGCCTCATTGCCTTCAGCGCCTTTCTCCAGCACGGTGAACAGATGATCCTGCGCGCGCAGCTGCGACATCAGCACATCGCCGCTGAAAAGGCTAATCTCACAAATCCCCCAGTCGCCGCCTTTTTCATTCAGCACCCGATTTGTTAACAATGCCTGGTGCGCACGGTGAAACGCGCCAAAGCCAAAGTGGACGATGCGGGAGCGTAATGACTGGCGATCGTAGCGAGGTTGCTGAACCCGGGCAGGAAGGGCGGTGGAGGCAATTGTCTTCATGAGATACACACCTGATTAACCATTAATTAACAATGCCAGTGTAAAGTTATATGACAGCAAATAAAATTGGTGAGCCGTAAATATCCCCGTTATGTGAGTTTGATCAATCAATGTGTGGCGGTGTATTGACCCTTCACGGCAAACATGTATGGTAGTCGTCATTGCAGTAACGCATATTGGTATAACAACTTTAGAGGGTGAGGCAATGGAACAAACCTGGCGTTGGTACGGGCCGAACGATCCGGTTTCTCTTGATGATGTGCGGCAGGCTGGCGCAACGGGTGTCGTCACGGCGCTGCATCATATTCCTAACGGTCAGGTCTGGCCGGTTGAGGAAATCAAGGCGCGTCAGGCGCTGCTGGCGGAGAAGGGGTTAACCTGGTCTGTGGTGGAAAGCATCCCGGTTCATGAAGATATCAAAACCCATTCCGGGGAGTACCAGACCTGGATTGCTAACTACCAGCAGAGCATCCGTAACCTGGCGACCTGCGGCATTGATACGGTCTGCTACAACTTTATGCCTATCCTCGACTGGACGCGAACCGACCTTGAATATCAGATGCCGGACGGTTCCAAAGCGCTGCGTTTCGATCAGATTGCCTTTGCGGCATTCGAGCTGCACATCCTGAAACGCCCTGGCGCCGAAGCGGATTACAGCGCGGAAGAGCAGCAGCAGGCGCTGGCGTGGTTCAACGCCGCGAGCGACGCGGACATCGAAAAGCTGACCCGCAATATCATCGCGGGCCTGCCGGGGGCTGAAGAGGGGTATACGCTGGATCAGTTCCGCGCGCGCCTGGCGGAATACGGCGATATTGATAAGCAGCAGCTGCGTGAAAACATGGCGTATTTCCTGCGCGCTATCGTGCCGGTTGCTGAGGAAGTGGGGGTACGCCTGGCGGTGCACCCGGACGATCCACCGCGTCCAATCCTCGGCCTGCCGCGTATCGTGTCCACGATTGAAGATATGCAGTGGCTGAAAGAGACGGTCGACAGCATCTATAACGGCTTCACCATGTGTACCGGCTCCTACGGTGTGCGTGCGGATAACGATCTGGTGCGGATGATTGAAACCTTCGGCGATCGTATTCACTTCACGCATCTGCGCGCGACCTGCCGCGAAGAGAACCCGAAAACCTTCCACGAGGCGGCGCACCTGCGGGGCGATGTGAATATGGTGGCGGTGGTAGACGCCATTCTGGCGGAAGAGGCGCGTCGCAAGCAGGCTGGCGATGTGCGTCCTATCCCGTTCCGTCCGGATCACGGCCACCAGATGCTGGACGATCTGCGTAAGAAAACCAACCCGGGTTATTCGGCGATTGGCCGTCTTAAAGGGATGGCGGAAGTGCGCGGCGTTGAGCTGGCGCTGAAGATGACGAAGTATCCGCGATTTGCTGTAATGTCGTTCTGATGTAAAGCAAAGCGCCATCAGGCAAAAAAAAGCCACTTCATTGAAGTGGCCGGTTTTTTCATCGGGCAAGACGCCACCGACAAATGCCACAATCAGTCAGCGCGGCCCATATAGCGGTGTTCTTCGATATGGATGCGGATCTTCTCGCCAGCGGAGAGGTATTCCGGCACCTGCACAACCAGGCCGGTCGTCAGGGTAGCCGGTTTGTTGCGGGCACTTGCGGATGCGCCTTTGATACCTGGTGCGGTTTCAACAATTTCCAGATCGACAGTCTGAGGCAATTCCAGTGCCAGCAGCACGCCGTCCCAGGTCAGGACCTGCATGTCAGGCATGCCGCCTTCAGGGATGAACAGCAGCTCTTCTTCAATCTGATCTTTGGTGAAGATGTACGGGGTGTAATCTTCTTTGTCCATGAACACGTATTCGTTGCCGTCGATGTAGGAGAAATCAACATAGCGACGGGTCAGGGTCACGGTATCGACGATATCGTCACCTTTAAAGCGCTCTTCCACCTTCAGGCCGGTACGCACATCGGCGAAACGCATTTTGTACAGCGTCGCTGCACCACGGGCGCTCGGTGCCTGAATATCGATATCTTTCACAATCAGCAGTTTGCCGTTGTAATTCAGCACCATACCTTTCTTAATTTCGTTCGCTCTTGGCATTGCAGTAATCCTGTTTACGGGAGGTAAAAAATATCGCGCCAAATTACTCGCGCGCGGCCTTTCAGGCAAGAGGAATTCGTGGCTTTTGCTATCAATACGCAAAAGGTGGTAGTGTGCGCCCTGTGCGCGCCAGCCCGGCGCGTCCGTCAGCGAAAGAGAGCATTTATGGATTGCCGTCCCGATTGTGGCGCGTGCTGTACTGCACCGTCCATTTCAAGCCCCATTCCAGGAATGCCCGAGGGCAAGCCTGCCAATACCCGCTGCGTTCAGCTCTCGGAAACCAACCTGTGCATGATCTTTGGCTCACCGCTGCGCCCGAAAGTCTGCTCCGGGCTTCAGCCCGCTGCCGAAATGTGTGGCAGCACGCGAGGGCAGGCGATGACGTACCTTCTTGAGCTGGAAGCGCTCACCGCGCCCTAAACGTCTTTAATCCTCGCCAGGCAGCCGATCGTCAGGGTACACATCACCAGCGCAATCCAGAACACCGTGTGATAGTTCCAGATTTCGGCCACAACACCGGCCATTGAGCCCGCGATAATCCAGCCCACGCGGGTGGTATTAGTATAAAGGGTGGTGGCAGAGCCTGCCTGACCCGGCATCAGATCCTGGAAATAGAGCATGCCTATCCCGGCGAGAATGCCAATATAGATGGCGTTCAGCAGCTGTAAAGCCAGCAACAGCCCCGGCGTATGTACCGTCAGCATACCGACATAGAACAGCAGACCGGCGACGGCGGCGATGCGCATTAAAAAACGTTTCCCGAAGCGCTTTGCGTAATAGCCCGCAATGAGCATGGTCGGGATCTCAAGCCCGGCCGCGGTGCCCATCATGATCCCCGCCAGCTTCTCCGACAGGTGCAGTTCATCAATAATAAACAGCGGCATATTGATGATATACAGGCTATTGGTGCCCCACATCAGCGTGCAGATCACGAACAGGAGCAGGGCATCGCGGCGGTTACGGCGCGGCGCTTCCAGCACGCCCGTTGCCACTTTGGGCTCTTTGCGCATGGACGGCAGGAAGAACCACACCAGCGCGCCACACACCACAAACGCGACCGCCGCGCTGAGGTACATCACCGTAAAGCCAAAACCCATCGCCAGCGCGTAAGCCAGCGGCGGGCCAATCACCCACGCCAGCGACACCTGAGCACGCAGGACGGAGCTGAACATCACCGCTTCACGTCCGGTATGGTCCGCGTGTTCGCGGGCAAGCGCGAACAGCTGTGGGTTCGCCGTCGAACCAAAGCTGCTCAGGAATACCCCGACGAAAAGCAGAATGAAGTAGTTGCGGTTCCAGGCAAACAGAACGCAGGCCAAGACCCCCAGCAGGCAGCAGAAAACGATCAGCCTTTTACGATCGCCTTTTCTGTCGGATCGCCCCGCCAGAAACTGGCTGACCAGGATGCCGATGATGGCGCTTCCGGTAAAAAAGAAGCCAACCATCGCCGGGCGGACATGAACCTCATTGGTCAAAAATAAGCTCAGCGTCGGCGTCTGTAACGCACCGGCAATGCCCGTGAAGAAGGCAACAATCAGGAAGGCCGCTGAGGTCAAATCAAAGGGCTTCGGCGAGGCGGCCGCAGGGGTGTTATGCATGTTTTATAATTAGCGAGTAGCAGAGAGGGGCGGAGTTTACGCCGTCAGCTAAAAAATAAACAGTGGGTGCGGTCAATGATGCCACGAAAAATCAAAATGGCATTTCAACTCATTCTCATCGAAGCTGAACGAAGCTGAAACTTCGGTGCTGAAATTCAAATACACTTCAGCAAAATTCAGCTGAACGAAGAAGAAATGTGCTGTATCTCTAAATTCTGCAATCGGAAATACGAGTTTTCTTGCAAGGCATTGCAGAAAGCGCAAGACTTTTTGAAACGTTTCAGCGCTATCTTGTTTTAACAAACGGAGCAGGCTAGCGCATTTTTTCTCATTAAAGCTGAAACGATTCAAGTTCAGCAGGAGTGGAGAACCATGTTCCAGTTATCTGTTCAGGATATCCACCCGGGCGCTCAGGCCGGGGATAAAGAAGAGGCTATTCGCCAGGTTGCCGCTGCGCTTGTGCAGGCGGGTAACGTCGCGGACGGCTATGTCAACGGCATGCTGGCGCGCGAGCAGCAGACCTCAACCTTTCTCGGCAATGGCATTGCCATTCCGCACGGCACCACCGACACCCGCGATCAGGTGCTGAAAACCGGCGTTAAGGTTTTCCAGTTCCCGCAGGGCGTGCTCTGGGGCGACGGTCAGGTGGCCTATGTGGCGATCGGTATCGCGGCCAGCAGCGACGAACACTTAGGCCTGCTGCGTCAGCTGACGCATGTCCTGAGCGATGACGACGTGGCTGAGCAGCTGCAATCCGCCACCACCGCTGAAGAGCTGCGCGCCCTGCTGATGGGCGAAAAACAGAGCGAAGCGCTGAAACTGGATAACGAAACGCTGACGCTGGATGTGGCTGCCTCCGATCTGGTGACGCTGCAGGCGCTGAACGCGGGGCGTCTGAAAGAAGCCGGCGCGGCGGATGCCACCTTTGTGACGCGCGCGATTAACGAGAAGCCGCTGAATCTGGGTCAGGGCATCTGGCTGAACGACAGTGCTGAAGGCAACCTGCGCAGCGCTATCGCCGTGAGCCGCGCGGCCACGGCGCATTTGACGTAGAAGGCGAGCGCGCGGCCATGCTGGTGACCGTGGCGATGGCTGATGAGCAGCCGGTTTCCGTGCTGAAGCGTCTGGGCGATCTGCTGCTGAACAACAAAGCTGAAAGCTTGCTGAACGCTGATGCCGCCACGGTGCTGGCGCTGCTGACCAGTGATGATGCGCTGGCTGGCGACGTGCTGAGCGCGGAGTTCGTGGTGCGTAACGAGCACGGCCTGCATGCCCGTCCGGGCACCATGCTGGTGAATACCATTAAACAATTTAACAGTGAGATCACCGTGACGAATCTTGACGGCACCGGTAAACCGGCCAACGGCCGTAGCCTGATGAAAGTGGTCGCGCTGGGCGTGAAGAAAGGGCATCGTCTGCGTTTCACCGCGCAGGGTGCCGATGCTGAACAGGCGCTGAAAGCGATTGGCGATGCCATCGCGGCAGGTCTGGGGGAGGGCGCATAAATGAGCAGACGTGTTGCGACTATTACCCTGAACCCGGCTTATGATCTGGTGGGGTTCTGCCCGGAAATTGAGCGCGGCGAAGTCAACCTCGTGCGCACCACCGGCCTGCATGCTGCGGGTAAAGGGATCAACGTCGCGAAAGTGCTGAAGGATCTCGGCATTGACGTCACCGTGGGCGGATTCCTCGGTAAAGATAACCAGGATGGTTTCCAGCAGCTGTTCAGCGAGCTGGGCATTGCCAACCGTTTCCAGGTGGTTGCCGGGCCGTACCCGCATCAACGTTAAGCTGACGGAGAAAGACGGTGAAGTGACCGATCTGAACTTCTCCGGCTTTGAAGTGACGCCGTCAGACTGGGAGCGCTTTGTCAACGACTCGCTGACCTGGCTGGGTCAGTTTGACATGGTCTGCGTCAGCGGCAGCCTGCCGTCCGGCGTGAGCCCGGAAGCCTTTACCGACTGGATGACGCGCCTGCGCAGCCAGTGCCCGTGCATCATTTTCGACAGCAGCCGCGACGCGCTGGTTGCCGGCCTGAAAGCCTCGCCGTGGCTGGTGAAGCCGAACCGCCGCGAGCTGGAGATCTGGGCGGGCCGCAAGCTGCCAGAATTGAAGGATGTGATTGACGCCGCCCATGCGCTGCGCGAGCAGGGTATCGCCCACGTGGTGATCTCGCTGGGCGCAGAAGGCGCGCTGTGGGTTAACGCGTCTGGCGAATGGATCGCCAAACCGCCGTCAATGGAAGTGGTCAGCACCGTTGGCGCAGGGGATTCCATGGTTGGCGGCCTGATTTATGGCCTGCTGATGCGGGAATCCAGTGAACATACCTTACGTCTGGCCACCGCCGTTGCTGCCCTGGCCGTCAGCCAGAGCAATGTCGGTATTACCGATCGTACCCAGTTAGCCGCGATGATGGCGCGCGTTGACTTAAAACCCTTTAACTAACAGCAGGAGAGGAATAATGAAAACGCTGCTGATCATTGACTCCGGTCTCGGACAGGCCCGCGCCTATATGGCGAAGACCTTGCTGGGCGCGGCGGCACAAAAAGCACATCTGGAGATTCATCGATAACCCAGGCGATGCAGAACTGGCGATTGTCCTGGGCGACAACTGCCCGGCTGACAGTGCGCTGAACGGCAAAAAAGTGTGGCTGGGCGATATTAATCGCGCGGTGGCACACCCGGAACTGTTCCTGAGCGAAGCGAAAGGCCATGCCGCGCTTTACACTGCGCCGACAGCGGTAGCGGCTGCGCCAGTTGCCAGCAATGGCCCGAAACGCATTGTGGCGGTGACCGCCTGCCCGACCGGCGTGGCGCACACCTTTATGGCGGCTGAAGCCATTGAAACCGAAGCGAAAAAACGCGGCTGGTGGGTGAAAGTGGAAACGCGCGGCTCCGTCGGTGCCGGCAACGCCATCACCCCGGAAGAAGTGGCGGAGGCCGATCTGGTGATCGTGGCGGCGGATATCGAAGTGGACCTGGCGAAATTTGCCGGTAAGCCGATGTACCGCACCTCCACCGGCCTGGCGCTGAAGAAAACCGCGCAGGAGTTTGATAAAGCGCTGGCGGAAGCGAAGCCGTATCAGGCAACCGGCGCGCGTCAGACCGCGACGGAAGGGAAGAAAGAGGGCGCGGGCGCCTATCGTCACCTGCTGACCGGCGTGTCTTACATGCTGCCGATGGTGGTGGCGGGTGGTCTGTGTATCGCGCTCTCGTTCGCGTTTGGTATCACCGCGTTTAAAGAAGAAGGCACGCTGGCGGCTGCGCTGATGCAGATCGGCGGCGGTTCCGCCTTCGCGCTGATGGTGCCGGTACTGGCGGGCTTTATCGCCTTCTCCATCGCTGACCGTCCGGGCCTGACGCCGGGCCTTATCGGCGGTATGCTGGCCGTGAGCACCGGTTCCGGCTTTATCGGCGGTATCATCGCCGGCTTCCTCGCCGGTTACGTCGCGAAGCTGATCAGCTCGAAGCTGAAGCTGCCGCAGAGTATGGAAGCGCTGAAGCCGATTCTGATCATTCCGCTGATTTCCAGCCTGGTGGTCGGTCTGGCGATGATTTACCTGATTGGTAAGCCGGTTGCGGGCATCCTGGCGGGTCTGACCCCCTGGCTGCAAACCATGGGCACCGCGAACGCGGTTCTGCTGGGCGCAATCCTCGGCGGCATGATGTGTACCGACATGGGCGGTCCGGTGAACAAAGCGGCGTACGCCTTTGGTGTGGGCCTGCTGAGTACCCAGACCTACGCGCCAATGGCGGCGATCATGGCGGCCGGTATGGTGCCTCCGCTGGCGCTGGGCCTGGCGACGATGATTGCCCGTCGCAAGTTCGATAAAGCGCAGCGGGAAGGCGGTAAAGCGGCGCTGGTGCTGGGCCTGTGCTTCATCTCCGAAGGGGCGATTCCGTTCGCGGCGCGTGACCCAATGCGTGTGCTGCCGTGCTGTATCGCCGGTGGTGCGGTGACGGGTGCGATCTCCATGGCGATTGGTGCGAAGCTGATGGCACCGCACGGCGGTCTGTTCGTGCTGCTGATCCCGGGCGCCATCACGCCGGTACTGGGTTACCTGCTGGCGATCGTTGCCGGTACGCTGGTGGCGGGTCTCTCTTACGCGGTGCTGAAACGTCCGGAAGCGGAAGTTGTGGCAAAAGCAGCGTAAGCGATAAACAACAAAAAAGGCCGCTAAGCGGCCTTTTTTTATGGCGTAATTTGCTGTCGCCAACTGGCAACGCTGATAAGCGAAACGCCATCAGACAATGGGGCGTCCCGCAGCACGATTTATGCCGCCTCTTCAGCGTTTTGCTGCGCCTTCAGCCAGGCAATCTCTTCTGCCCAGATGTCCGGATTAATGGTTTCCAGCACCATCGGAATACCGTCGAAGCGGGCGTCCTGCATAATAAAGCGAAACGCATCGTGGCCAATGTTGCCTTCGCCCAGGCTGTGGTGGCGGTCAACGCGGCTGCCAAAGGCGCTTTTCGCATCGTTCAGGTGCATTCCGCGCAGGTACTTAAAGCCCACAATGCGCTCGAACTCATCAAACGTGTTTTTCGTTGCCTCGGTGGTGCGCAGGTCATAACCGGCGGCAAACGCGTGGCAGGTATCAATGCACACGCCGACGCGGGATTTATCCTCCACGCCGTCGATAATCGCCGCCAGATGTTCGAACTTAAAGCCGAGGTTGCTGCCCTGGCCGGCGGTATTCTCAATCACCGCGGTGACGCCTTTGGTCTTGTCCAGCGTGATGTTGATGGATTCGGCAATGCGCGCCAGGCAGGCATCTTCATCGATCTGCATCAGATGGCTGCCCGGATGGAAGTTCAGCAGCGTCAGCCCCAGCTGTTCGCAGCGCTGTCACCTCATCAAGAAACGCCTCGCGGGATTTTTCCAGCGCCTCTTCAACCGGGTGACCGAGGTTGATCAGGTAGCTGTCGTGGGGCAGGATCTGGCCGGGCCCGTAGTGGTATTTCTCACAGGCGGCTTTGAAATCATCAATCACCTCAGCGGTGAGCGGCGCGGCGCGCCACTGGCGCTGGTTTTTGGTGAACAGGGCGAAAGCGGTCGCCTCGATTTCGGCGGCGCGAATGGCGGCATTCGCAAGGCCACCTGCAGCGCTGACGTGCGCTCCAACATATTTCATAAAAGACTCCTGTTAACCCGAAACGCTTATGATAGCGGGTTAACAGGAGAAGGATGTAGTGGTTTATGCCATCAGGCTGATGGACCGCGAGGTTAATCGCGCCGCCGCCGACAATCAGCCAGATGAACAGCAGTACAGCGCCATCAGCAGCGGTTTCGCACCGGCTTTTTTCAGCGCGCTGACGTGCGTGGTCACCCCCAGCGCCGCCATGGCCATCGCCAGCAGCACGGTATCCAGCGTCACCAGCATATCCACCACGGCTTTCGGCAGCAGGTGGAAGGAGTTAAAAATCGCCACCACGATAAACAGGATCGCAAACCACGGAATGGTGATTTTACTTTTCTCGCTGCCGCCTGCCGGAGCCAGTTGTTTAACCCGTGCCGCCAGGAAAATCAGGAACGGGGCCAGCATCATCACGCGCAGCATTTTGGCAATCACCGCCGCGTTTTCGGCGTCCGGGTTAATGGCATGTCCTGCCGCGACCACCTGCGCCACTTCGTGCATGGTCGAACCGATATAGATGCCGTAGGTTTCCGGGCTGAACCAGTGGGCCACCAGCGGATACATGGCCGGGTAGAGGAAGATCGCCAGCGTACCGAAGATCACCACCGTCGCTACCGCCACGGTTACCTTGCTGGCTTCGGCCTTCACGACGGGCTCTGTTGCCAGCACCGCCGCGGCCCCGCAGATACTGCTCCCGGCACCGATCAGCCAGCTGGTTTGCTCTATCCAGGCCAAAGACTTTCTGCCCGATAAAGCAGGCCAGCAAAAAGGTGCTGGTCAGGGTCAGGACGTCGATGGCAATCCCGCTCACGCCCACATCCGCAATCTGCGAAAAGGTGAGACGGAAGCCGTAAAGAATGATCCCAAGACGCAGCAGATGCTGTTTGGCAAAGATTACGCCGCCGTCGCAGGATTTCCAGATATGCGGGTAAACGGTGTTACCCACGACCATGCCGAGCAAAATGGCCAGCGTCAGCGCGCTGAAACCTGCGCCTGCGATGGCCGGGATGCTGCCACGCCACAGGGCGAGCGCCGTAACTGCAACCGCTGAGCAACAGGCCCGGCACGAAGTGCCACACTGTACGATGATGTTGTAAGGTGATTTCTGACATAACCTTCTCCTTTGTCTGGCTAAAGGTTACGGCGCTCTGGCTTAAAAATAAAATTGATTATATACTTATAATCAATCTATATAAGTGGTAAGCAACCATGCACATTACTTTGCGTCAGCTGGAAGTCTTTGCCGAGGTGCTGAAAAGCGGCTCGACGACCCAGGCGTCACAAATGCTGGCGCTCTCGCAGTCTGCGGTCAGCGCGGCGTTGACCGATCTTGAAGGACAGCTGGGCGTGCAGCTGTTTGACAGGGTAGGGAAGCGGCTGGTGGTCAACGAGCACGGTCGTCTGCTTTATCCGCGCGCGCTGGCGCTGCTGGAGCAGGCTATGGAAATCGAGCAGCTGTTCCGCGAAGACAACGGTGCGATCCGCGTTTATGCCAGCAGCACCATCGGGAACTACATTCTGCCGGAAGTGATTGCCCGCTACCGCCGGGATTTCCCCGACCCTGCCGCTGGAGATGAGCGTGGGCAATAGCCAGGACGTGATCAACGCGGTGATCGATTTCCGCGTGGATATCGGCCTCATCGAAGGCCCCTGCCATAACGTCGATATCATTGCCGAGCCCTGGCTGGAAGATGAGCTGGTGGTGTTTGCGTCGCCGGCCTCGTCGTTATTGCAGGGCGAGGTGACGCTGGAGCGGCTGGCGCAGGCGCAGTGGATCCTGCGCGAGCAGGGCTCCGGCACGCGTGAAATTGTCGATTATCTGCTGCTTTCCCATCTGCCGCATTTCCAGTTGGGGATGGAGTTGGGGAACTCGGAGGCCATCAAGCACGCGGTGCGTCACGGGCTGGGCATCAGCTGTCTTTCCCGGCGCGTGATTGCCGAACAGCTGGAAAGCGGATCGCTGGTGGAAATGCCCATTCCGCTGCCGAAGCTGGTGCGCACGCTGTGGTGCATCCATCATCGCCAGAAACACCTTTCCAGCGCATTGCAGCGTTTTCTGCGCTATTGCGCTCTCTGATGACAGCGAGCCTGCCGACAGGCTCGCAACATCAACCATTCACTGCTTTACTTATAATCCTGGCCGCCTAGTCATGAAGCTCTCTTATAACTGAGTATTTCTGCCGGAAGGAACGCGGATCGTCTGCTACAATCGCGCCTCATTTTTTAAATGGACAGCATTTTCATATGGTTTCAGAAATTAAAACCACAGAAGCGCCCACGCTACGTCGTGAACTCAAGGCGCGTCACCTGACGATGATCGCCATTGGCGGCTCCATCGGTACGGGTCTGTTCGTCGCCTCTGGCGCAACGATTTCGGCAGCCGGCCCGGGCGGGGCGCTGTTCTCCTATATCCTGATCGGCCTGATGGTCTACTTCCTGATGACCAGCCTCGGCGAACTGGCCGCGTACATGCCGGTATCCGGTTCGTTCTCGACCTACGGTCAAAAATACGTTGAAGAAGGCTTCGGCTTCGCGCTGGGCTGGAACTACTGGTACAACTGGGCGGTCACCATCGCCGTTGACCTTGTCGCCGCGCAGCTGGTGATGAACTGGTGGTTCCCGGATACGCCGGGCTGGATCTGGAGCGCGCTGTTCCTGGCGGTGATCTTCCTGCTGAACTACATCTCCGTGCGCGGCTTCGGCGAAGCGGAATACTGGTTCTCGCTGATCAAAGTGGCCACCGTCATCATCTTTATCGTCGTCGGCGTGGTGATGATCGTCGGTATTTTCAAGGGCGCAGAACCGGCGGGCTGGAGCAACTGGACGATAGGCGATGCGCCGTTTGCCGGTGGCCTGTCGGCGATGATTGGCGTGGCGATGATTGTCGGCTTCTCCTTCCAGGGCACCGAGCTGATTGGCATCGCGGCCGGCGAATCAGAGAACCCGGAGAAGAACATTCCGCGCGCGGTGCGTCAGGTGTTCTGGCGTATCCTGCTGTTCTATGTGTTCGCGATCCTGATTATCAGCCTGATCATTCCGTACACCGATCCAAGCCTGCTGCGTAATGACGTAAAAGACATCAGCGTCAGCCCGTTCACGCTGGTGTTCCAGCACGCCGGTCTGCTTTCTGCGGCGGCGGTGATGAACGCGGTTATCCTGACGGCGGTGCTGTCGGCCGGTAACTCCGGGATGTACGCGTCCACCCGTATGCTCTACACCCTGGCATGCGACGGCAAAGCGCCGCGTATTTTCGCGAAGCTGTCGAATGGCGGCGTGCCGCGTAACGCGCTGTACGCCACCACGGTGATCGCCGGGCTGTGCTTCCTGACCTCGATGTTCGGCAACCAGACGGTGTACCTGTGGCTGCTGAACACCTCCGGGATGACGGGCTTTATCGCCTGGCTGGGGATTGCCATCAGCCACTACCGCTTCCGCCGCGGCTACGTCGAGCAGGGGCACTGACGCTGAATGATCTGCCGTACCGCTCCGGCTTCTTCCCGCTGGGGCCGATCTTCGCCTTCGTGCTGTGCCTGATCATTACGCTGGGACAGAACTATCAGGCGTTCCTGGCGGACACCATTGACTGGGGCGCCGTCACGGCAACCTACATTGGCATTCCGCTGTTCCTGGTGATCTGGTTTGGTTACAAGCTGACGAAAGGAACACACTTCGTTCGCTACAGTGAAATGGAATTCCCGGAACGATTTAGCAAATAAATTCACTCTTTTAGCCCTCGTTATGAGGGCTTTTTTTTGCCTGTCAAAAGTTCTCGCCCGCCAGTGTCAGCGTGGTTAAGCAAGAAGATCTGCAACACAAGCTGGTACAAAATCTCAAAGATGGTCTCCGCGACTTTATTGCCGTCGATTACCGTTTCTGACAGGAAAAGCCCCGACAGCAGTTAGCGCCGGGGTTGCCGTTATTTCAGCAAATGCTCCGCATGGAAGCGGAGATGATCCTCAATAAAGGACGCAATAAAGTAATAGCTGTGATCGTATCCCGGCTGAATGCGCAGCGTCAGCGGCCAGTCTTTCTGGCGCGCCGCTTCCGCCAGCCCCGCAGGCTGCAGCTGTCCGGCGAGGAACTGATCGGCATCGCCCTGATCGATAAGCATCGGGATCGCATTGGCCTCTGTGCTGATGGCCAGCATCAGCGCGCAGCTGTCCCATTCCTGCCACTTCGCCGCATCCTCACCCAGATAGGGCGTGAAGGCTTTCTGCCCCCACGGCACCTGCGTTGGGTTCACAATCGGCGCAAATGCCGACACGCTGACGTATTTCCCCGGATTTTTCAGCGCCATGATGAGCGCCCCGTGTCCGCCCATTGAGTGGCCGCTGATGGCGCAACGCGGGCCGACCGCAAACTGCGACTGCATCAGCGCAGGAAGCTCGTCGCGAAGGTAATCATACATGCGGTAGTGGCGCGCCCAGGGTTGCTCGGTCGCATTGAGATAAAACCCGGCGCCTTTGCCCAGGTCGTATCCGGCATCGTCGGCCACATCATCGCCACGCGGGCTGGTGTCTGGCATCACCAGCGCAATGCCCAGCTCGGCGGCAATACGCTGCGCGCCCGCTTTGGTGGTGAAGTTTTCGTCGTTGCAGGTCAGGCCGGAAAGCCAGAACAGAACCGGTGGATTTTCCGTCGGCGGCAGGAAAATGCTGAACGTCATTGCGCAGTTCAGGGTGGTGGAGTCGTGCCGCCAGCGCTGCTGTCGACCTTCAAAACAACGGTGCTCTTCGAGCAGTTCCATGCAGGGCTCCTTAATGAGAATGCGTATTCATAAAAACCATAATACAGCCTTTTCATTGACCTGTGAGTAACTTTCACTTTCGCCAGACGTCGAGATGCTGCATCATAAATTTACTTTTCTTTAACAATTGGAGCGGTCATGGCGCTGCGTATTGCGCTCAGTGGGTTTGTCGTGCTGGTGGTGGCGATGGGGATAGGGCGCTTTGCTTTTACGCCCCAGGTGCCGCTGATGATTGCTGCCGGACAGCTTACGCTGACCAGCGCGGGTCTGGTGGCGGCGATGAATTATCTGGGCTATCTGGTGGGCGCGTGGGATGCGATGCGTGCGCACCGCTTCGTTGAAACGCGCCTCTGGCTTGGCATCACCGGCGCGGTGGCGCTGACGCTGCTCTCCGCGGCGGCGGATAACGCCGTCGTGCACGGCCTGCTGCGTTTTGTCATCGGCTGCATGAGCGGCTGGTCGATGGTACTCATTGCCGCCTGGACTAACGAACGGCTGGGACAGCTGGGTAAACCGGGTCTGAGCGCTGCCGTATTTGCCGGGCCGGGGGCAGGCATTGCGCTGAGCGGCCTGCTCGCCGTCTATATTCAGGCGAAGTCCCTGTCGGCCGGAGCGGCATGGCAAATCTACGGCGTGCTGGCGCTGGTGCTGATTGCCCTGGTGGCGCGCTACCTGCCGCGATCCGGGCAGCTCCATCGACCCGGCACCGCGCCGGAGCCGCTGGTGCTAACGGCGGATTTAACGCGTCTGGTCTGGAGCTACAGCCTGGCCGGGTTTGGTTATATCCTCCCGGCGACCTTCCTGTCGCAAATGGCGGCCGTGCGTTTTCCCGGCAGCCTGTTTGCCCAGTTTGTCTGGCCGATTTTTGGTCTCGCTGCCGTGGTGGGGATTGCGCTCAGTATTCTGTTACGCCATACCTCAACGGCTAACCGCAGGCTGGCTATCGTACTGTGGTTACAGGGGGCGGGCGTGCTGGCGGCCTGGCTGCTGCCGGGGATTGGCGGGTTACTGACAGGCGGGCTGCTGGTGGGCGGCGGCTTTTTGTGTGCCGTGCAGCTCTCTCTTTTATACGGTCGCGAGCTGGCGCCAAACCACACCCGCTATATGGCGGGCCTGCTCACCACCGGGTATGCGATTGGGCAGTTGATTGGCCCGATGACCTCGGCGTTATCAACCTGGCTTACCCACCGGCTGGAGCCGGCGCTGGGGCTGGCGGGCGATGGCGCTGTTCGTCGGAGGAGCCCTGGTCTGGAATCGTCACGCTGAAAGGCAACAGCAATTGCAATAATTATCGTCGTGAATACTGGATTATGTGCGCCGCCTCACGCACAATGAACGCATACTTTTGCCACAACGAGGGCAAAAGACGCCACACCTGCAGGAGAACAAAATGTCATCACTCAGTAAAGAAGCTGCCCTGGTCCACGAAGCCCTGGTTGCGCGCGGTCTTGAAACGCCACTGCGTCCGCCCGTACAGGACTTGGACAATGAAACCCGCAAGCGTCTGATTGCCGGTCATATGACCGACATCATGGAGCTGCTGAATCTCGATCTGAGTGACGACAGTCTGATGGAGACGCCGCACCGCATCGCGAAAATGTATGTCGACGAAATTTTCTCCGGCCTGGATTACGCCAACTTCCCGAAAATCACCGTCATTGAAAACAAGATGAAGGTGGATGAGATGGTGACGGTGCGCGATATCACGCTGACCAGCACCTGCGAACACCATTTCGTGACCATCGACGGTAAAGCGACCGTGGCCTATATCCCTAAAGACACGGTGATTGGCCTGTCGAAGATCAACCGCATCGTGCAGTTCTTCGCCCAGCGTCCGCAGGTGCAGGAGCGCCTGACCCAGCAGATCCTGACCGCGCTGCAAACGCTGCTGGGCACCAATAACGTGGCCGTCTCTATCGACGCGGTTCACTACTGCGTGAAAGCGCGCGGCGTGCGTGATGCCACCAGTGCGACCACCACCACCTCGCTGGGCGGGCTGTTTAAATCGAGCCAGAATACCCGCCAGGAGTTCCTGCGCGCCGTACGTCACCACAACTAAGTCTTACAGGGCAGGGACCATGGAGCGAAACGTCACGCTGGATTTTGTTCGCGGCGTCGCCATTCTTGGTATCCTGCTGCTGAATATCACCGCCTTCGGTTTGCCGAAGGCGGCTTATCTCAATCCCGCCTGGTATGGCGACATCACGCGCAGCGATGCCTGGACCTGGGCGCTCCTCGATCTCTTCGCGCAGGTCAAATTCCTCACGCTGTTTGCCCTGCTGTTTGGCGCAGGGCTGCAACTGCTGCTCCCGCGCGGCAAGCGCTGGATCCAGTCGCGCCTGACGCTGCTGGTTATCCTCGGCTTTATCCATGGCCTGTTCTTCTGGGACGGCGATATTCTTCTTGCCTATGGGTTAGTCGGGCTGATCTGCTGGCGCCTGATTCGCGATGCGCACAGCGTTAAAAGCCTGTTCAACACCGGCGTGATGCTCTATGTCATGGGGCTTGCCGTACTGCTGCTGCTGGGGATGATCTCCGGCGAGGACGACAAACCGTGCCTGGATCCCGGATGCCGCTAACCTGCAGTACGAGCAGTTCTGGAAGCTGAAGGGCGGTACGGAAGCGATAAGCAACCGCGCGGATATGCTGGGGGATAACCTCCTGGCGCTGGGGGCGCAATACGGCTGGCAACTGGCGGGCATGATGCTGATGGGCGCGGCACTGATGCGCACCGGCTGGCTGAAAGGGGAGTTCAGCCTGCGTCACTATCGGCGCACGGGCGCCGGTCTGGTGCTGCTCGGCGTGCTGATTAACCTCCCGGCGGTGATGGTGCAGTGGCATATCCACTGGGATTACCGCTGGTGCGCGTTCCTGCTCCAGGTGCCGCGTGAACTGAGCGCGCCGTTCCAGACCATCGGCTACGCGGCGCTGATCTACGGCTTCTGGCCCTCGCTTTTCCGCGTCTGTGGATGGTCAGCGCTATCGCCTGCGTGGGCCGCATGGCGTTGAGCAATTACCTCCTGCAAACGCTGATCTGCACCACGCTTTTCTATCGCTTTGGCCTGTTTATGAAATTCGACCGCCTTACGCTGCTGGCGTTTGTTATTCCGGTCTGGGCGGTAAACCTGGCGTTTTCTGTGCTCTGGCTACGCTATTTCCGCCAGGGACCGCTGGAGTGGGTGTGGCGTCAGTTAACCGCACGTGCTTCAGGGATATCATTGAAAAACACATCCAGATAACGATCTGGATCACAATCATTAACAAAACGGATGTAAGCGTTTTCATGACTGTGAGCTTCTTCACGTAGTCCCCTTTCTCTCGCTGCCAAAATAGCCACCTTGCTAAACACAGGGGGTGAGTGTGAGCTGCCGCAATCCTGTAAAGGAGGGTGAATATGATCACCATTCGTGACGTCGCCCGTCAGGCGGGCGTTTCCGTGGCGACCGTCTCCCGCGTGCTGAACAATAGCGCGCTGGTCAGCCCTGAAACCCGTGAAACCGTAATGAAGGCCGTGACCCAGCTCGGGTACCGGCCAAATGCCAACGCGCAGGCGCTGGCGACGCAGGTGAGCGATACCATCGGCGTGGTGGTGATGGATGTCTCGGATGCCTTCTTCGGCGCGCTGGTGAAAGCGGTCGATATGGTCGCCCAGCAGCACCAGAAATATGTGCTGATCGGCAACAGCTATCATGAGGCGGAAAAAGAGCGCCACGCCATCGAAGTGCTGATCCGCCAGCGCTGTAACGCCCTGATTGTCCATTCAAAAGCCTTGAGCGATGAAGAGCTAACCGGATTGATGGAGCAGATCCCGGGCATGGTGCTGATCAACCGCATTGTCCCCGGCTATGCCCACCGCTGCGTCGGGCTGGATAACGTCAGCGGCGCCATGATGGCCACGAAAATGCTCATCAACAACGGACATCAGCGGATCGGTTATCTGGCCTCCAGCCATCAGATTGAAGATGACGAACTGCGGCGTGAGGGGTGGCAAAATGCCCTGAAAGAGCACGGCATTACGCCATCCGAAAGCTGGGTGGGGACCGGCACGCCGGACATGCAGGGCGGTGAAGCGGCGATGGTAGAGCTGCTGGGCCGCAATCTGCAGCTGTCTGCGGTGTTTGCCTATAACGACAGCATGGCGGCAGGGGCCCTGACGGCGCTGAAGGATAACGGCATTGCGGTGCCACAGCATTTATCACTGATTGGCTTTGATGATATCCCGATTGCCCGTTACACCGACCCGCAGCTGACAACGGTGCGCTACCCCATTGCCTCTATGGCGAAACTGGCGACTGAGCTGGCGTTACAGGGGGCGGCAGGGATGCTGGATCCGCAGGCGCAACGCACTGTTTCATGCCGACTTTAGTGCGTCGCCACTCCGTCGCGGCCCGGCAAACTGTGGTTCCGATCACTAACTGATTACATCAGGTGATGTAACCGTTTTCAATCTGTGAGTAAATTCACAGTATCTTAACAAGGCGCTGACTATGATGTCAGCGTTTTAGGAGCTGAAACGCTATGTAACGGTGATTATTCACTTTCACTATAGCCAATGTGCCGCAAACAACGAATAAAACGCATTTCTGGAGCGTTACCGAACACGGAAGAGAGAAATTTTATAAGTGAACTTCGGCCGTCCGTAACGTTTTAGTAACATCCGGCCCGCCGATCATTATTCACAAGAACTACCCTGCATAAAAAAACCGGAGATACCATGAATAAGAAGGTGTTGACCCTGTCTGCTGTAATGGCAAGCATGCTTTTTGGTGCAGCAGCGCACGCTGCGGATACCCGTATTGGTGTGACCATCTATAAATACGACGACAACTTCATGTCTGTTGTGCGTAAAGCGATTGAGAAAGATGCGAAAGCAGCGCCAGACGTTCAGCTGCTGATGAACGACTCCCAGAACGACCAGTCCAAACAGAACGACCAGATCGACGTTCTGCTGGCGAAAGGCGTGAAAGCCCTGGCCATCAACCTGGTTGACCCGGCTGCAGCAGGCACGGTTATTGAAAAAGCGCGCGGCCAGAACGTGCCGATCGTCTTCTTCAACAAAGAACCTTCCCGTAAGGCGCTGGATAGCTACGACAAAGCGTATTACGTCGGTACCGACTCCAAAGAGTCCGGTATTATTCAGGGCGATCTGATCGCGAAACACTGGGCGGCGAACCCGGCCTGGGACCTGAACAAAGACGGTCAGATTCAGTTCGTGCTGCTGAAAGGCGAACCGGGCCACCCGGATGCTGAAGCGCGTACCACCTACGTTATCAAAGAGCTGAACGACAAAGGCCTCAAAACCCAGCAGCTGGCGTTGGATACCGCGATGTGGGATACCGCTCAGGCGAAAGATAAGATGGACGCCTGGCTGTCCGGCCCGAACGCCAACAAAATCGAAGTGGTTATCGCCAACAACGATGCGATGGCAATGGGTGCGGTAGAAGCGCTGAAAGCACACAACAAATCCTCCATCCCGGTATTCGGCGTAGATGCACTGCCAGAAGCGCTGGCGCTGGTTAAATCCGGTGCGATGGCCGGTACCGTGCTGAACGATGCCAACAACCAGGCGAAAGCGACCTTCGATCTGGCGAAAAACCTGGCCGATGGCAAAGGTGCGGCAGATGGTACCAACTGGAAAATTGAAAACAAAATCGTTCGCGTACCTTACGTGGGCGTAGACCAGTCCAACCTGGCTGAGTTTATCGGTAAATAAGTAAGCGGTACTGTCTCCACTGGGCGCAATTCGTTGCGCCCTTTTATAACGCGATATGCGAGGCCAACAAGGTATAATTATGGTCAGCACAACAACTCAGTCATCCGGTGAATACCTGTTGGAAATGAGCGGTATCAACAAGTCATTTCCCGGCGTTAAGGCACTCGATAATGTTAATTTAAAAGTGCGTCCTCACTCTATTCATGCCTTAATGGGGGAGAACGGTGCGGGTAAATCAACATTATTAAAATGTCTTTTTGGGATCTATCAAAAAGATTCTGGCAGCATTCTTTTTCAGGGGCAAGAGATCGATTTCCATTCAGCGAAAGAAGCGCTGGAAAACGGTATTTCGATGGTTCACCAGGAATTAAACCTGGTGCTGCAGCGTTCCGTCATGGATAACATGTGGTTGGGGCGTTATCCCACCAAAGGTGTCTTTGTCGATCAGGACAAAATGTATCGCGACACCAAAGCGATTTTCGACGAGCTGGATATTGATATCGATCCGCGCGCCCGCGTGGGAACATTATCCGTCTCCCAGATGCAGATGATCGAAATTGCCAAAGCGTTCTCCTATGATGCGAAAATCGTCATCATGGACGAACCGACATCGTCATTAACGGAAAAAGAGGTTAATCACCTTTTTACCATTATCCGCAAGCTGAAAGATCGCGGCTGCGGCATTGTGTATATCTCCCACAAAATGGAAGAGATCTTCCAGCTGTGCGATGAGATCACCATCCTGCGCGACGGTCAGTGGATTGCCACGCAGCCGCTGGAAGGGCTGGACATGGACAAGATCATCGCCATGATGGTCGGCCGTTCCCTGAACCAGCGCTTCCCGGACAAAGAAAACAAGCCGGGTGAAGTGATTCTGGAAGTGCGCAATCTGACCTCATTGCGTCAGCCGTCTATCCGCGATGTCTCCTTCGACCTGCACAAGGGTGAAATCCTGGGGATTGCCGGGCTGGTGGGGGCAAAGCGTACCGATATCGTAGAAACCCTGTTTGGCATTCGTGAGAAAGCCGAAGGCACCATTACGCTGCACGGTAAGAAAATCAATAACCACAACGCCAACGAAGCCATTAATAATGGTTTTGCGCTGGTGACGGAAGAGCGTCGTTCGACCGGTATTTATGCTTATCTGGATATTAACTTTAACTCGTTAATTTCTAACATTCGCAATTACAAAAACAAAGTCGGGCTGCTGGATAACTCCCGCATGAAGAGCGATACCCAATGGGTGATTGACTCCATGCGCGTGAAAACGCCAGGCCACCGCACCCAAATTGGTTCGCTGTCCGGCGGTAACCAGCAGAAAGTCATTATCGGCCGCTGGTTATTAACGCAGCCAGAAATTCTGATGCTGGATGAGCCGACCCGCGGTATTGACGTCGGTGCGAAGTTTGAAATTTATCAGCTGATTGCCGAGCTGGCGAAAAAGAATAAAGGGATCATTATTATTTCTTCCGAAATGCCGGAATTGTTAGGGATCACGGACCGTATTCTGGTTATGAGCAATGGTCTCGTCGCCGGGATTGTTGACACCAAAACGACAACGCAAAACGAAATTTTGCGTCTTGCGTCTTTGCACCTTTAAGATCAGGGGCTCCTCATGAGTGCGTTAAATAAAAAAAGTTTTCTCACTTACCTGAAAGAAGGCGGTATTTACGTTGTTCTTTTAGTGTTGCTGGCCATCATCATTTTCCAGGACCCCACGTTCTTAAGCCTGCTGAACCTGAGTAACATTCTGACCCAGTCCTCCGTGCGTATTATCATTGCGCTGGGCGTGGCGGGCCTGATCGTGACCCAGGGGACGGACCTTTCTGCCGGTCGCCAGGTAGGTCTGGCGGCGGTTATCGCGGCAACCCTGCTGCAGTCGATGGAAAACGCCAACAAGGTCTTCCCGGAAATGGCCACCATGCCGATTTTCGTGGTGATCCTGATTGTCTGCGCCATCGGTGCGGTGATTGGTCTGATCAACGGTATTATCATCGCCTACCTGAACGTGACGCCATTTATCACCACCCTGGGTACGATGATCATCGTTTACGGTATCAACTCCCTGTACTACGACTTCGTCGGTGCTTCGCCCATCTCGGGCTTTGACAGCGGCTTCTCGACCTTTACGCAAGGGTTTATCGCGCTGGGCAGCTTCCGCCTGTCGTATATCACCTTCTATGCGCTGATTGCGGTCGCCTTCGTCTGGATCCTGTGGAACAAAACGCGCTTTGGCAAAAACATCTTCGCTATCGGCGGTAACCCGGAAGCGGCGAAAGTCTCCGGCGTAAACGTTGCCCTGAACCTGCTCATCATCTATGCCCTGTCCGGCGTGTTCTACGCCTTCGGCGGGATGCTGGAAGCGGGCCGTATCGGCTCCGCAACCAACAACCTCGGCTTCATGTACGAGCTGGATGCGATCGCCGCCTGCGTGGTGGGCGGCGTCTCCTTCAGCGGCGGCGTGGGTACGGTGCTCGGCGTGGTGACCGGTGTGATCATCTTCACCGTCATCAACTACGGGCTGACCTATATCGGCGTCAACCCGTACTGGCAGTACATCATCAAGGGCGGCATCATCATCTTCGCGGTTGCGCTGGATTCACTGAAATACGCCCGTAAGAAATAATTCAGATATGCTTATCAAGCCCGCTTCCCGTAGCGGGCTTTTTTTTGCCTTTTTTCACCGTGTTATAGATTTTTCTTACTGAAAATAGCGCCTGATGACCACAAAAAAACTTCATGACAACTGACTTGTTAAATTTTTCATTTCAATGCTACGCTGAATTAAGACACAGCGTTTATAAGGAGATTGAGATGAACAGCGCAGGTGTATTTCCCGCATTCCCCGTCACTGGCTGGCAGGTTGGGGCAGTAGATAACGCGCACGGCGTGGTGATGAAGTTTGGCTACAGCACATCGCCAGCCGGGCCGGGCGCATCGGTGTTTGATTCGCAGTTCTTTGATTTATCCCCCGAGCAGGTCAGAAGCCTGATTTACGACCTGGAACGTTGTTTACATCAGTGCGAGGACAAAGTGGCCTGATAGTGTTATTCAACTGCCATCTGCGGTGTCTTACTAAACATATCATCGGGATGGCAGACCATTATTTCCCAAATTACACAACCGCTTATTCCCCTCCGTATAATAATTAAGTCAATTCTGAATGCCTTCATCTGCATGGCTATTTACGCTTAAAGGAATGAATCTGTGAAAGTTGTATACGCAGCTCAGGGGCGCTTATGAATTTTGTGTATTTTAAAGTTGATAGTTTACCGTACGAAAAAAATCACCAGACCAGTTTCTATTTAAAAGGCGTAGAGTTATTGCGCGATGGCGATATTATTGCCACCCCTGGTGATATTAAAATTACCGCGTTACCGTTCTTCTATTTTTGTATTGTGCCAACGGGGTTTCGCAAAATAGAATTCCGTTTAAAAAATAGTCCACCGGCGCGAATCGTATGCAGTGTGGGTTATCTGAAGACCGGTGAATATCTGGTTGATACGCCTGAAGGGGAGGTGATTTTACCATTCAACGCGCTGAACGGATTATGGACGCTGGATCGCATGGCGCAGACCACTATTGACCACCGCGATTTTCTCGCGCGTCGTTTTACACTGATCCGTCCGGTGAAAAATACGACCCGCAACACATCAGTGAATTAAACGCGCTCAGTTTTTCGCTTTCTTCTGCAATTCCATCAACTGCCCGGCGGTGACTGCCGGATAGCCCTGCGCATCGTCGGGAACCTCCTGCATTGATGGAATCGGCACCAGCGGGCCGAGGAAGCGCGGCTCGCGTTTGAAGAGATAGAGATCGGCGATGGTGCCCAGCCGGGCGCCAAACTCGCGCACCCGCACGCTCCACATATCTTTTGGTGAAGGCACGGCATAACATTGCGCCTGAATCCCCATATGCTGCGCGATAAACAGTGCGCGCTCACAGTGGAAGCGCTGCGTAATAATGATGAAATCGTTAGTGTCGAAGACCTTACGCGTGCGGACAATGGAGTCCAGCGTGCGGAAACCGGCATAGTCGAGCACGATGTCTGCCGGATCGACGCCTGCGGCAATCAAATCTTTACGCATAGTGACCGGTTCGTTGTAGCTTTGCAGCGCATTATCGCCGCTCAGCAGCAGGTAGTTGACCTTGCCGCTGTTGTAGGCGTTCAACGCGCCCTGAATGCGGTAGCGGTAATACTGATTGATGACGCCGGTGCGGTAATATTTTGCCGTTCCAAGCACCACGCCAACCTGACGCCAGGGGAGATCCTGCAAATCGTCATAAATATAGGGGGCGGTTTTCCAGCTCATCCAGCGATCGAGGCCAAGCGCAGTTAACAGCAGTAAGCCGATCAGGACTAACAGGCTGTAGAAAAAACGCTTTAGCATGCAGCAGACTCAGTACAGGAGTGAAATTTAACTCAGGCTACTTTACCCGTCTGGCAAGCGCAAGAAACAGAAGCTCAACTGCGGGCTTTTTCATCACTGCGGGTTTTGCCCGCAGTGTGAGGAGATCAGGCGAGTTGCAGGCGTTCTATCTGATGACAGCCAATGGTGCGCAGCGTGGCGGCGGTGGCATCCCACTGGGTGAGTGGCGCATCAGCACGTTCTGCCAGCACGGCCCGTTCAATATCGGCGTAATCATAACCGTTAAGGCTCAGCAGGTTCAGCGCGCTTTGTAACGGCGGCAGCGACGGGTTGAAGGCAGCATTTTCGGCATAACGACCGCTGAAAATCTGCCCGTCACGACACAAAATGGCCACGCCGGCAGGGGAGTTGGTATACGGCGCGTGGCTCTGATTCGCTGCGTTAATTGCCGCCTGCGCCAGTTCATCGCCGTCCGGCAGGAAACCGTGATCGGCGTTATCCATCAGCAGCGTTTTGATCTCCAGATCTTTCGGACCAAACGCATCCGGCAGGTAATGACCCAGCGTATGCGGCGCGCGACCCGGCAGATGAATATGCAGATCCAGCCCGCTGTTGAGCTCATTCATAAATTGACGACAGTGACCACACGGCGTGTAGTTCACCGTCACGGCGGAGAGGGATTTTTCACCGCGTAGCCAGGCATGGCTGATGGCGCTTTGCTCGGCGTGCACAGATTGTTGCAGGGTGCTGCCAGCAAACTCCATATTCGCGCCGAAATACCACGTACCGCTGATACCGCGCGCGATGGCACCAACATTGAAATGAGAGAGATCGGTACGGGCGCATGCTGCGGCCAGCGGCAGCAGCGCAAACGCCAGTGCGTCTTCATTCAGACCGCTGGCACGTTGCAATGTTACCACCTGCTCTGCGCTCAACATCGCGGGGAAGTGCGCATCAGCCAGCAGCGGTGCCAGCGCGGTTTGCAGGTTCTCCGTAAGCCCGGAAAAAGCAGTGTGAAAACGTGGATGCATAGCAGTGCCTCATAGCAGTGTATTGGAATCGTAGTTTACGGGGCGGAATTACCCTTATGTGTGATTCAAATCACACTGCAATTGCAACTTATGTAACCACCAGCAATAAATGCGCGAAGTATCGCAAATTTTAACCGACGACAGCCAGAATGATTGGGAACAAAAATGGCGCGACCAGGGAGGTAATGATCCCGCAAATAACCAGCGCCAGCGAGCTGAACGCTCCTTCCTGGTAATCCAGCTCTGCGCAGCGCGCGGTGCCCAGCGCATGTGACGCGGTTCCCATCGCCAGCCCACGGGCGGATTTGGTATGAATATGCATTGCATTCAGCAGGGTATGACCGAATACCGCGCCCAGCACACCGACAAAAATCACGCAAACGGCGCTGATTGCCGGAATACCGCCAATGCTGCCGCCTACGGCCATCGCAATAGGAGTGGTGACCGATTTCGGTAATACCGATGCAGCGATTTGCGGTGTCGCGCCCATCAATAAAGCAATAACGGCGCCGCTGGTCATTGCAACCACGCTGCCGACAAAACAGATGGTGATGATCGATTTCCAGCGCGCGCGGATCTGGTGTAGCTGTTCATAGAGCGGAAAAGCCAGCGCGACTACTGCCGGTTGCAGCAGATCGTTCAGAACTTTGCTGCCCTGAAAATAGTGATCGTAGGGGATGCCGGTGATTAAGAGAATGGGGATAATCACGATCATTGCCACCAGCAGTGGATTCAGCAACGGCATTTTGAAACGTGCGGCCAGCTTACGCGCGGCAAAAAAGACCACCAGCGTCAGGGGCAACGACCACCAGATATACGTCATCATTCTTTGCTACCTTTTTGTCCTGCTACTTTGCGTTCGCCGTGTACCAGATGCGTACTCCAGCTCACCACCAAAAAGACAATTACCGTGCTGACGGCACAGGAAACAATAATCGGCCCGAACTGCGCCCGCAGCAGGTCGTAATACTGCATCACCCCCACGCCAATCGGGACGAACAGCAGCGCCATATAGCGGATTAGCAGGAAGCAGCCAGGATTGACCCACTTCGCCGGAAGGATTTGCAGCGCCAGCAGCACAAACATAATCAGCATGCCAATAATGCTGCCAGGAATCGTGATTGGCAGTAGCGAAGAGAGCCAGATACCTGCATAAAGACAGGCATAGATAAGCACGAAAGCACGAAGATATTGCCAGATAATATTCAATGATTTACTCATGGTGAAAGCCCTTGCTGAAACGCATTCATCATACAATTAAAGCTTAAAACGTGCTACTGATCACATCATGAATTATGAGCATACCAAACATTCCATTTGTGAACGTCAGGCATTCTTACAAGATTTGCCGTGTAAACCTCGCTCAGTGTAGTTTTCCGGCGTAATAAAGGCACTTTCCTCGCTGCAACGGAGGCGCTACTATGTCGCCTCATTTTTTCCCGGGGTGGTCTATGCGTGTATTACTGGCGCCGATGGAAGGTGTGCTCGATTCGCTGGTGCGCGAGCTGCTGACCGAGGTTAACGATTACGATCTGTGCATTACCGAGTTTTTGCGCGTGGTCGATCAACTGCTGCCGGTAAAATCATTCCATAAAATCTGCCCGGAGTTGCAGCGACAAAGCCGCACCCCTTCCGGCACGCTGGTACGTGTTCAACTGCTGGGGCAATACCCGCAATGGCTGGCGGAAAATGCCGCGCGGGCGGTGGAACTCGGTTCATGGGGCGTTGATCTGAATTGCGGCTGTCCATCCAAACTGGTCAATGGCAGCGGCGGCGGCGCAACGTTACTGAAAGATCCTGAGCTGATTTATCGCGGCGCGAAAGCGATGCGCGAGGCTGTGCCGTCGCATTTACCCGTTACTGTTAAAGTGCGTCTCGGCTGGGATAGCTCCGCCCGGCAGTTTGAGATTGCCGATGCGGTACAGCAGGCGGGCGCGACGGAACTGGCGGTACACGGGCGCACCAAAGAAGACGGTTATAAAGCAGAGTGTATTAACTGGCAGGCCATTGGGGAGATCCGGCAGCGGTTATCGATCCCGGTGATTGCCAACGGCGAGATCTGGGACTGGCAAAGCGCCCAGGATTGTATGGCAGCCACCGGCTGCGATGCGGTGATGATCGGTCGCGGCGCGCTGAATGTGCCAAATCTGAGCCGGGTGGTGAAATACAACGAACCACGCATGCCGTGGCCTGATGTGGTGGCGCTGCTGGCGAAATATTCGCGGCTGGAAAAGCAGGGCGATACCGGTTTGTATCATGTGGCGCGTATTAAACAGTGGCTGGGTTATTTGCGCAAAGAATATAATGAAGCCAGTGATTTATTCGCTGAAATTCGTACCTATAAAACGTCGGAAGAGATAGTGGCGGCAATTTCACGTGTTAAGCTGAATCCAGAATAATGTAATAATTACGCCAGCACTCGATTTCTGCGTTAGCTGAATCACGTTTTTTCTTTATTCATAAAATAGCCGCTGGATTATTTAAAAGCAGAGTGCTATTTCTGTTTGCACAACGTCAGGATTGTTACTGTTATACAGGCAAAACCTAAATTTACAGGGTTCGTTATGGCGAATTCCGAATTTAGGTTTTTTGTTTTTATCTGGCGTGTTAATTGAACGACTAAATTACTCTTTTTAATTAATCTATTCATTTGTCACCGATATCGACACCGGTTCGATAGCTATTCAGTGGCCAGTAATATAATAATGGAATGCATATTATGGCACCTTTTAAATTATCACTCCCTCTGGTTTTTATTTCCGTCTGCACAGCGCCTGTTGGTGCCACGCCTTTTCTTACCGATAGCCAACTCGATCTCACGCTAAAAAACATCTGGATGTTTAACACCGGCGATCAGATGGCGTTGCTCGGCGTGGGCGATCAGAGTGCCTGGGCGCAGGCGGCGCATCTGGATTATCAAAGCGGCTGGTATGGCGATCTGCTGGGCATTGACGCCTCCTGGTACAGCGTGGCGAAACTCTCGGCGAACGCGTCATTCGCCGGGCGCGACCTGCTGCGAGACAATCATGGTCATGCGGAAGGTTTCAATAAAATAGGGCAACTCTACGCAAAGCTTAAGTGGGGCGATGAAGCGGCGTACGCGCGGCTATATGCGGGCTGGCGGCAGCTTTATAAATTTGGCGCGCTGAACGTAACGCGCAGCCGCGCGGCACCGAGCAGCTGGCAGGGCATCAGCATGGAAAGCGGCTGGGGATCAGTTTCGGCGCGCGGCGCCTGGGTGACGCGTTTTTCGGAACGCGATGAGCCGGAAAAGCGCCGTTTCTATACCCTCGCCAGTAATAAACCGATCGATCATATTGCAACGGGAGAAATCATCTGGAGCCCGTCGAAAAATACACGAATAAGCTGGATGACGGGCGAAAGTGATAATTACCTTTTACGCCATGGCATAGAAGCGCAATTTTCAATACCGGTTGCCGAACGGCAAAATCTCTTATTACGCGGCACCTGGTATTATAATCGCGGGCTTGATAATTGGGAGGGTACACGAGGTTTTAGCCATAGCGCCCGGCATCTTTTTACGCTGGTGGGTTATCAATATCACAATATGGAATCAGGTATCGGCTGGTCAAAAACCAAAGCGCCGCTGAATAATGGCTTAGGTAGTTTTTACTGGCATCTGGGGAAAAATACCCGGGGCGCATTTAATAGTCCGGCGGACGGTGAAGGAAATGATTATGTCAATGATGGCGAACAAATGTTTTATCTCTACGGCAAATATGCCTTCTCGCCGGAATTTACCGTCGGCCTGTATGGTAATTACGGTTACAACATCAATTATCAAAATACCGCATTAACTGAATGGGAGTACGGCGGATATTTCGCCTGGACGCCGAAACGCCTCGAAGGTTTTTCGCTGTTTGCCGGAATAGGTCCCAGCTACGGCTGGAAACTGAACAATGGAAAACCGTGGCTCACCGAAGATAAACGCACTTTTCATCGCTCAAAAGGCATCGGTGGCGCGGTTTCCGTGGAATACAAATTTGGTCTGTTTAATTAAAAAGGAGTTTAGCCATGAAAAAAACAGTGATGGTGTTGTTGGTAACGGCGCTGGCAGCGCCCGGCGTCCAGGCGGCGGAACGCGCCATGCGTATTTTGCTGGTCAATGATGATGGTTGTGATTCTGTGGGTACGCTTTCGCTGCAGCAGAAGCTGGCGGCGAAAGGGTATGACGTCTGGATGGTGGCGCCGGCGACGAATCAGAGCGGCATCGGTTCGGCGATCACCTTCAAACCGAACAAGATCTTCGACGTTAAAAAGGTGGCGGAGAAGCGTTACTGCTTCCCCGGAACCCCGGCGGATGCCGTGGATTTTGGCCTGCTCGGCGTGCTGAAGGATAACCCGCCGGATCTGGTAATTTCCGGCGTCAATGACGGGCCGAATACCGGTGTTGCGCAGCTCAATTCCGGCACCGTCGGCGCAGCGGCGCGCGCGGTACGCTATGGCTACCCGGCCATTGCCGCCAGCATTGGCTATTTACTGACTGCTGAAGAGATGAGGTCGGGCTGGCCAAGCACGCATAAATACTGGCCGGACGCTGTTGATGATGTGGTGTCGCGGGTCGATAAACTCCACGCTAAATGGCAGCCTGGCAAGCCGCTGTTGCCCGCTGGCACCGGGGTGAGCATTAACTACCCGCCACTGGCGAAAAGTGCCGTGAAAGGTGAAAAGTATATTGGCAATGAGCGTTTTCCTCTGCCGCAACACAGCTATGTGTTACTTGAGGACGGGCGGGCAAAACAGGTAATGAGTGAGAAAGTGCTGACGCCGAGCGAAGCGGATACGGATACCGGCTGGTTAAATCGCGGTTACATCACGCTGACGATTTTTGATGGTGAATGGAACGCGCCGCAGTATGAATCATCGTATCAGGCGATTTTCCGTTAAGGCATCGCGCGAGCAAGATCACAATTTTAATCTCCCGGCGTGTTTTTCATCGTCGGGAAACTGGTAGAGTCGGCACCTGGATTGTTACTGCTTAGGCAGGCGAAACCTGATTGTCCGGCAACTGCCGGAGGTCAGGTTTTTTTGTTTCCGGGGCCGGAATGAAAATCGCCAAAATATTAAACAATAATGTTGTGGTAGTGCTGGATGAGCAGCAGCGCGAACAGGTTGTCATGGGCCGGGGGCTGGCGTTCCAGAAACGCCCCGGCGATGAACTGGATGAGCGCTGCATTGAGAAGGTGTTTGCTCTGCAAAGCGATGAGCTGGTGCGCCGTCTCAGCGAACTGCTCAGCCAGATCCCGCTGGAAGTGATGACCGCCTGCGATCGCATCATCGAACTGGCCCGCAGCCAGCTCGGCAAGTTGCAGGACAGTCTCTACATTACGCTGACCGACCACTGTTATTTTGCACTTGAGCGGCAAAAAAAGGGCGCAGTGGTGCGCAACGTATTGTTGTGGGAGATCAAGCATCTCTATCCGAAAGAGTTTGCGCTGGGCCAGCAGGCGCGGGCGATACTTGCTAAACGCCTCAATGTTGAGTTGCCGGAAGATGAGGCCGGGTTTATCGCCCTGCATCTGGTGACGGCGCAACTGAACAGCGAAATGCCGGAAGTGATGCATATCACCCAGGTGATGCAGGAAATTTTGCACATCGTGAAGTATCAGTTAACGCTGGAATACGATGAAGAGTCGCTGAGCTATCATCGCTTTGTGACGCATCTGAAATTTTTCTCACAGCGCTTGCTGAACCGTACGGTGGTAGCGGATGACGATCTTTCTCTGCATCAGGCGGTGAAAGAGAATTATCAACTGGCATGGCAGTGCGCGGAAAAAATCGCTCGCCATCTGGTAAACCGCTATCAGCGTCAGCTAACGAACGAAGAAATTATGTTCCTCGCCATTCATATTGAACGGGTGAGAAAAGAAAAGCGTTAAAACAAGACGCAAAAGGATTGTTACTGCATTGCGCAGGCAAAACCTGAGACTGGCTCCGTGAGGCGCTGGCTCAGGTTTTTTTTTACTCAGTCACCGCCTTCGGGCGACAGATGCAAGGGAATTCAACATGGAATATCAAGAGTTGGCGAAAGCGATCCTCAGCCACGTCGGTGGGAAGGAGAACATCAGCAGCCTGGTACACTGTGCTACCCGGTTGCGCTTCAAACTCAAAGACATCCAGAAAGCGGACGCCGAAGGTTTAAAAACCAACCCCGGCGTGATTATGGTGGTGGAGAGCGGCGGCCAGTTTCAGGTTGTGATTGGCAACCATGTGAACGCAGTGTGGCATGCCGTGCGCCAGGAGGCAGGATTAACGGATGAAACGCCAGCGGCGGCGCCAGAAGATAAAGGCAATCTTCTGGGGCGATTGATTGATATTGTTTCCGGCATTTTTACCCCGTTTATCGGCATTCTGGCCGCATCCGGGATCCTCAAAGGACTGTTGGCGCTGGCGATTGTCTGTGGCTGGCTCACCACCGACAGCGGCACCTATAAAATCTGGTTTGCCGCCAGCGACGCGCTGTTCTTCTTCTTCCCGCTGGTGCTGGGCTACACCGCCGGGAAAAAATTCGGCGGCAACCCTTTTGTCACCATGGTGATCGGCGGCGCGCTGACGCACCCGCTGATGATCGCGGCCTTCAATGCCAGCCAGGCGGCCGGTGCGGCCAGCGAATCTTTCCTCGGCATCCCGGTGACGTTCCTCAATTACAGCGGTTCCGTGATCCCAATTATTCTTGCCGCCTGGGTCAGTTGCTGGCTGGAAAAACAGGGCAATCGCTTCCTGCATGCGTCGGTGAAAAATTTCTTCGCGCCGCTGATCTGCATCGCCGTCACCGTGCCGTTGACGTTCCTGATTATCGGTCCGGTGGCAACCTGGCTGAGCCAGATGCTGGCAAACGGCTATCAGAGAATCTATACGCTGGCCCCCTGGCTGGCCGGCGCGTCGCTGGGCGCGCTGTGGCAGGTCTGCGTGATTTTTGGCCTGCACTGGGGGCTGGTGCCGTTGATGATCAACAACCTGGCTGTCTTGGGGCAGGACACCATGCTGCCGATGCTGCTGCCAGCGGTGTTCGGTCAGGTTGGCGCAACACTGGGCATCTTTCTGCGTACCCGCGATGCGCGTCAGAAGATGCTGGCGGGTTCATCCATCGCCGCCGGGATTTTCGGCATCACGGAACCGGCCGTGTACGGTGTAACGCTACCGCTGCGCCGTCCGTTTATTTTTGGCTGCGTGGCGGGCGCCATCGGTGGAGGCATTGTCGGCTTTAGCGGTAGCCATGCCTATTCCTTTGGCTTCGCCAACATCTTTACGCTGGCGCAGATGATCCCGCCGGGTGGTGTCGATGCCACGCTGTGGGGCGGCATTATCGGTAGCGTCGTAGCGCTGCTCTTATCCGGCGTGCTGACTTTTTTTGCCGGATTGCCAAAAGCTCCGCTCGCCGCAGAGCCAGACGGCGCGGCAATGCCTGTGGAGAATACGGTTCTGGCGCCAATGAGCGGTACAGTTCTGGCGCTGGAACAGGTGCCGGATGCCACGTTCGCCAGCGGTTTACTGGGGCAAGGCGTGGCGATCATTCCGCAGGACGGGCGCGTGGTGGCGCCGTTTGCCGGAGAAGTGGCATCGCTGTTTGCTACCAAACATGCGATCGGGCTGCTCAGCGATAGCGGCGTTGAAGTGTTGATCCACGTCGGTATCGACACCGTGAAGCTGGGAAGCGGGCCTTTCACTGCGCATGTTCAGGTGGGTGACAGAGTGAACGTGGGCGATCTGCTGCTGGAGTTCGATCGCGCAGCGATCCTCGCCGCCGGCTACGATCTCGCCACGCCGATTATTATCAGTAACAGCGACAGCACCGGTGGTGTGCGTACCGTGGCTGCAACCTCAGTACAGGCCGGAATGCCACTGCTTGCGGTCGCTGGTTAATCAAAGGAGAAAGTGATGAAAGCATTTCCGAAATCGTTCTTATGGGGCGGCGCGGTTGCTGCGAATCAGGTTGAAGGTGCGTATCTGGAAGGTGGAAAAGGCCTTTCAACATCGGATGTCCAGCCAAAAGGCGTGTTTGGCGATGTGGTTGAACGCGTGGCGGGAGATAGTGCGCTGAAAGATGTCGCCATCGATTTTTACCACCGCTATCCGGAGGATATCGCGCTGTTTGCGGAGATGGGGTTTAGCTGTCTGCGCGTGTCGATTGCCTGGACGCGTATTTTCCCGAACGGTGACGAAACCACGCCGAATGAAGCGGGCCTTGCCTACTACGACAAGCTGTTTGATGAACTGGCGAAATACGACATTACGCCGCTGGTCACCTTATCCCACTATGAGATGCCGTGGGGGCTGGTGAAGCAGTATGGCGGCTGGGGCAGCCGACAGACCATTGGCTTCTTCGAGCGCTATGCACGCACCGTGTTCAGCCGCTACAAGGAGAAGGTGAAACTGTGGCTGACCTTCAACGAGATCAACATGTCACTGCACGCGCCAATGACCGGCGTCGGGCTGCCAGAGAACAGCAGTAAGGAGGCGGTTTATCAGGCGATTCACCATCAGCTGGTGGCGAGCGCGCTGGCCGTGAAGGCCTGCCATGAGATTATCCCGGACGGCCAGATCGGCAATATGCTGCTGGGTGGGCTAATGTATCCGCTAACCTGCAAGCCGGAAGACGTGTTCGAAGCGTTGCAAGAGAATCGTAGCTGGCAGTTCTTTGGCGATGTGCAGTGCCGTGGCGCGTATCCGGGCTATATGCTGCGCTTTTTCCGTGATAACGGTATCCACGTTGAGATCACTGATGCCGATCGCGAAGCGCTGAAATCCACCGTCGATTTTATCTCATTCAGCTACTACATGACCGGCTGCGTCACCGCCGACGACGCGCTGAATCAGCAGGCGCGCGGCAACATTCTCAGCATGGTGCCAAACCCGCATCTGGCCAGCTCCGAGTGGGGCTGGCAGATCGATCCGGTTGGCCTGCGTACCCTGCTGAACGTGCTGTGGGATCGCTATCAAAAGCCGCTGTTTATCGTCGAGAACGGTCTGGGCGCGAAGGATAAGGTGGAAGCCGATGGCAGTATCAACGACGACTACCGCATCAACTATCTGAACGACCATCTGGTGCAGGTGCGCGAAGCGATTGACGACGGCGTCGAGGTGATGGGTTACACCAGCTGGGGGCCGATCGACCTGGTCAGCGCATCGAAAGCCGAGATTTCCAAGCGTTACGGTTTTATCTATGTGGATCGCGATGATAACGGCAACGGCACGCTGGCACGCAGCCGCAAGAAGAGTTTTTACTGGTATCGCGATGTGATTGCCAGCAACGGCGCAAGCCTGAAGTAATGCAAACGGGCCCGCTGAAGGGCCCGTTTTTTTACCCAATCAGATGACGGATAAACTCTTTCAGCCACATTACCGCCGGGTCGCTGCTGTGGCGCTGGTGCCACAGTAACGCCACTTCGACCGGTTCTGCATCCAGCGGCAGCGGGCTTGCCAGCAAACCGCGCGTTCTCTGCCACTCCGTTGCCAGCCCGGCGGGTACGGTCGCCAGCGCTGGCATTGTTTCCAGCAGACCGGGCAGGGCGGCAAAATGCGGCGTGGTGTAATGCACGCGGCGTTGGCGTCCGGTTTTTGCCAGCAACGTATCGAAATGACTGCTGGTTGCCTCGCGGTAGCTGACCATCAAATGGGGCTGAGCGGCAAACGTATCGATATCCAGCGGCGCGCTGAGCGTCAGTTGTTGCGGGTGCCAGAGCGTGACATATGACATGGTGGTCAGCACTTCACGTTCAAGCCAGCGCGGCCCGGCGGTGGCAACGCTGATCGCCATATCCATCTCGCCGCCTTCGAGCCGCGTGGCATCGCTGAAAGGATCGCTGGCCACCACGTTCAGGCGCATGCCTGGTGCCGCCTGTTGAAGCGCCGGGATCAGACGTGGCATCAGCCACATTTCTACCCAGTCAGCCATACCGAGCGTCAGCGTGACATTCACGGTTTTCGCATCAAACGCCGCCTGCTGAAACAGCGCACTTTGCAACTGCTCCAGCAGCGGTAGCAGCTCGCTGTGCAGCTCTTCCGCGCGGGCGGTGGGCTGCATGCGATGGCCACTGCGAATAAACAGCGGATCGTCAAACAGCGTGCGCAGACGCGACAGCACGCCGCTCACTGCGGGCTGGCCCAGATGCAGCTTATCCGCCGCAGCAGAGACGCTCTGTTCGCGAAACAGGACGGCAAAGGCGATCAGCAGGTTCAGATCGATTTTACGGAAATCATTCTCTTTGATAGTCATTATCGCTCCAATCAATTGGAGTGATAGTATCGCTGGCGGGATACTGTTGCAACGAAAACAACAGGAGAAAAGTGATGAAACATTATCCTTTGCTGATGGCGCTGGTGGGCGCAACGATGATCTTCAGCACTCATGCAGCGCAGCCGCCCAGTACGCATCAGGCGCAGGCGCCGGGATATTACCGGATGGCGATGGGTGACTGGCAAATCACCGCCGTTTCCGATGGCACGGTCGCCGTGCCGTTTGACAAGCTGCTCACGCATATTTCCCCCGCAACGCTGCAATCGCAGATGGCGAAAGCCAACCTGACGGTTCACGCCGAAACGTCGATCAACGCCTTTGTCATTAATACCGGTAAGCAGTTGATTCTGGTCGATACGGGGGCCGGGCCACTGTTTGGCGATGCGGGCGGTCATCTCCCGGATAACCTGCGGGCGGCGGGCATCGATCCGGATGCAATTGATATGGTGTTGCTGACTCACATTCATGCCGATCACTCTGGCGGTGTGCAACGCGACGGCAAGCTGGTGTTTCGCAATGCCACGGTGCGGGTCGATCAGCGCGACGTGGATTTCTGGCTCAACCCGGCGCATCTGAAAGAGGTTGAAGAGAGCCAACGCCACACCTTTGCTGAATCCGAACGCTCGCTGCGTCCGGTGATTGATGCCGGTAAACTCAGTACCTTCCGCGCACCGACGGAAATCATTCCCGGTATTGATGCGGTGCCTGCGCCGGGGCATACGCCGGGCAGCGTGATCTATCGCGTCACCCACGGCGGTAAGACGCTGATGTTGTGGGGGGATATTATCCATGCACATCCGGTGCAGCTACCGGACCCTGACGTGGCGATTCATTTTGATGTCAACCAGCAGCAGGCCGTTGCCACGCGCCAGAAAGTGCTGGCGCAGGTGGCCCGTGAGGGGGACTGGATAGCCGCCGCGCATATTGCGTTTCCTGGCATTGGCAAAGTGATAAAAGCCGATAAAGGCTACCGCTGGGTGCCGATTAACTACAGCGCGCAGGGGAACTAACCTGACGGATGGCGCTGCACTTCAGGTTGGGTGAAGTGCAGCCGCCACGCGCTCAGCATTAAAAAATCATCTTAAACACACCTGTCACCACCAGCAGACCAATCAGAAAGATAATCAGGATCACCCAAAGTAAAATCTTCAACATTTTTAACGTCCTTCATGCATACGGAAGTACAAAGCTTAGATAATCTGCTGCATTTTTGCCTTTTTTCTATACTTAATGGTTTGCAATCACCGGAGGGCGAACGATGTCTGTTACCAACGTTGCTGTGGTCACTGCAGCAGATTCCGGTATCGGCAAGCAATGCGCGCTGATGCTGGCAGAGCAGGGCTTCGATATTGGTATTACCTGGCATTCGGATGAAAAGGGCGCGCAAGAGACGGCGCGGCAGGTGGAGGCTTTCGGGCGAAGGGCCGAAACCATCCAGCTTGATCTTAGCCAGTTGCCGGAAGGCGCACAGGCGATACAAACGCTGATTTCCCGTTTCGGACGTATCGATGCGCTGGTCAATAATGCCGGCGCAATGAGCAAAGCGCCTTTCCTGGAGGTGACGTTCGAAGACTGGCGCAGCATTTTTACCGTCGATGTTGACGGCGCGTTTCTCTGCGCGCAAATTGCCGCGCGGCAAATGGTGGCACAGGGTCAGGGCGGACGCATCATTAACATCACCTCGGTACATGAACATACGCCGCTGCCGGAAGCGAGCGCCTATACCGCGGCGAAACATGCGCTGGGCGGATTAACCCAGTCGATGGCGCTGGAACTGGTTGAACACAACATTCTCGTCAATGCGGTCGCGCCCGGCGCGATAGCCACGCCGATGAATAACATGAGCGATGATGATGCTAAACCCGGTTCGATGCCGAATATTCCGCTGGCCCGGCCCGGTACCACCAAAGAGATAGCCAGCATGGTTGCCTGGCTCTGTTCAGCGCACGCCAGTTATACCACCGGGCAGTCGTTTATTATCGACGGCGGATTTATGCTCGCTAACCCGCAGTTCAAACCTAAAGCTTAATCGTGCTCTGTGCTGTTCTGGCGCTTTTTACGACGGCGCCGGAACCACCAGCGCAGACAAACCACCAGCGCGATAGCGATGACCAGCCAAATCCAGCGTTTTACATGCTGATCGAACTGATGCAGCCACGGGCCAATCACTTCCCCGCCAACATAGCCCAGCGTGGTGAACAGTAACGCCCAGACAATCGCGCCCAGAATATTGAGCGGCAGAAAAATTTTCGGCGGCAGATGGCTGGCGCCAATCAGCAATGGGCCAACGATGCGAAAGCCATACATAAAGCGCGAGCCAATCACGAACAGATAGGGATGGCGGCGGATCAGCGTTTGCGCCTGATGGATTTTGTCGCGATGGCGTGAGAAACGGCGCAGTATTTTCATGCCGTAGCGGCGACCGAGCAGATAGAGCAGCTGATCGCCAATCATGCCGCCCAGCGCCACGGCGACAACCACCAGCGGGAAGCGTAATAACCCCTGATGCGCGGCGACGCCGCCAAGCAGCGTGATGGTTTCACCTTCTGCCACGCTGCCAATAACCAGCGCGGCGTAGCCATACTGGCTAATCAGATTATTGATATCCATTAAAAAGAAGCCCTCCCGGTAAAACGCTTATAAGCATACACCCGACTGAGGGTTCTTGTCGGAAGGATACGTTGTGCGGCAGCGCTATTTTTACGGCTGTACAAAAAATAATCTAAAGCCTGCATTATACTTAAGGTATCGCTGACGGGCCGACAACAAGGGGGCGCTATGAACCATGTCTGGGGACTTTTCTCCCATCCCGATCGTGAAATGCATGTCATTAAAAGTGAGAACGAAACGGTCTCGCATCATTACACGCACCACGTGCTGCTGATGGCTGCGGTGCCGGTAATATGCGCTTTTATCGGAACGACACAAATCGGCTGGAACTTCGGTGACGGCACCGTGGTTCAGCTTTCCTGGTTTACCGGGCTCTATCTGGCCATCGTTTTTTATGGCCTGATGCTGGCGGGTGTGGCGGTAATGGGGCGCGTCATTCACTGGATGGCGCGTAACTACCCGCAACGTCCATCGCTGGCGCACTGTATGGTCTTTGCCGGATATGTCGCGACCCCGCTGTTCTTAAGCGGTATTGTTGCGCTCTATCCACTGGTCTGGCTGTGCGCGCTGATCGGTACCATTGCCCTCTTTTACACCGGTTATCTGCTGTATCTGGGGGTTCCAACCTTCCTGAATATCAATAAAGAAGAGGGCCTGAGCTTCTCCAGTTCAACGCTTGCCATCGGGGTGCTGGTGCTGGAGGCGCTACTGGCGCTGACGGTGATTCTTTGGGGTTATGGATACCGTCTCTTCTAAACGCACTGCATTGCTGGCGTAAATGCCAGCAATGCAGCATCTGTTCACGATTATCCGCTGGCGACAACGCCCGGTGACCGCTATGATGCCGAAGCCAGCCTGTGTTTATCCGTTGATACAGGCGGTGTACGTCATGACGTGCGTGAATAATTATCAGAAGTCTCACCATGCTGAAATTCCGAGTCTCTTTACTTAGCCTGGCGCTGTTGCTGGGTGCGTCCGCTGCCGTGCCGGCCGTCGCCAAAACGCCCGCGGTGACTGCTACCGCCGCTCAGCCGCAAATTGCTTCCGGCAGCGCGATGATTGTCGATCTCAACACCAATAAGGTGATTTACGCCAGCCATCCGGATCTGGTGCGACCGATCGCCTCAATTACCAAATTAATGACCGCGATGGTGGTGCTTGATGCCCATCTGCCGCTGGACGAAAAACTGAAAGTGGATATCAGCCACACGCCGGAGATGAAAGGGATCTACTCCCGCGTGCGCCTGAACAGTGAAATCAGCCGTAAAAATATGCTGCTGCTGGCGCTGATGTCGTCGGAAAACCGCGCGGCGGCGAGCCTGGCGCACCACTATCCGGGCGGCTACGACGCCTTTATCCGCGCGATGAACGCCAAAGCCAAAGCGCTGGGGATGAACAATACGCATTATGTTGAACCGACGGGGCTGTCGATCCACAACGTCTCCACGGCGCGCGATCTGACGAAACTGCTGATTGCCAGCAAACAGTATCCGCTGATTGGTCAGCTCAGTACCACCCGTGAAGAGATGGCGACCTTTGCGAACCCGGCCTATACGCTGCCGTTCCGCAATACTAACCATCTGGTTTACCGCGATAACTGGAATATTCAGCTAACCAAAACCGGCTTTACCAACGCGGCAGGGCACTGTCTGGTGATGCGCACGGTGATTAATAACAAGCCGGTGGCGCTGGTGGTGATGGATGCCTTCGGCAAATATACGCACTTTGCGGATGCGAGCCGCCTGCGTACCTGGATTGAAACCGGGAAAGTGCAGCCGGTTCCGGCCGCGGCATTGAGGTATAAAAGCCAGAAAGCGGAGCAGATGGCGACGGCGCAGAATAACAGCGCAGCAGGCGAGCAAACCGCGCAGAACGATTAACTGCGTTTACTCCGGCAGCGTCCAGTCACCGTCGTTGAGCGGGCGCTGCATAATCACCGTATCCCGCCAGTCCCCTTTCTTATAGCCTACGCTGCGCAGCTGACCGACAATCTCGAAGCCGTGCTTTTTATGCAGCCGCAACGAGCCGGCATTATTATTGCCATCTCCCACCACGGCAATCATCTGCCGCCACGGCCCCTCTTCGCAGCGTGCAATCAGCGCATCCATCAGTGCCGAGCCAAAACCGCGCCCGGTGATGCTGGCATCCACGTAAATCGACTCTTCCAGGGTATAGCGGTAGGCGTGTCGCGGACGGTAAGGCGTGGCGTAGCAGTAGCCCACCACGATGCCGCGATACAGCGCGATAAGCCACGGTAAACCGTGCTCAGCCACGCTTTTCATACGATGTCGCATTTCGTCGATGGTGGGGGGGACTTCTTCAAACGACGCGCGCCCGTGAAGCACATGCCAGGCATAGATGGCGGCAATAGCATGCACATCATCGGGAAGGGCGTCGCGCACTTCCAGTTCGGTCTCGGATAAAACATCAACAGCCGACATGATGTGCCTGCTCCTCGTTATAGAAAGCCGGAGAAACGTTTCTCCGGCGATAAGCAGTTACTCTATTACGATTAAGGAGCGCTTAACAATCTCTCAAATTTGGCTGTAGGAATTAATCAGACGCTTGCGTTATGCGCTGCTCCGCGTCCGCGCTTTCTTTCCAGTATTTCTTCCGCGTTGTTTTACCGATGCCGGGATTCATGCTGTTTGTAGGGTCATTCTCGCGATAAAACTGCTTAAGTGCGTCAGGGGCTTTATAAAGATGCCCGACGTTGTGTTCCGCAGGATATTGTGCGCCGCGTTCGCGCAGCAGGGCGAGCATCTGCTCCTTCAGTTCGTGTGCATCGACCCCTTTTTTGACGATGTAATCCTGATGGAAGACATAGCACATAAAGTGGCCGTAATAGAGCTTGTGCACCAGCTTGCTGTCGATTTCCGGCGGCAGGTGCTCAAACCACTCGGTGTCGTTACGCCGCAGGGCGATATCCAGCGCCAGAATATCTTCCACCTCTTCGGAATGCACCGCCTGATAGCGGATGGCCGCACCGGCGGCGGCAAAGCGGTGCAGGAAGGCTTTGCTGCCCTCTTCCGGCGTACAGGCAAAGAAATCCCCTTCGGCGGTTGCAAAATACTCGGTCAGCCAGGCCTGCGCTTCGGCGATCCCGTCTCCGGCCATTTTCAGCAGCAGGTGATGTTCATACTTGTCGCGCCAGGTTTTCATCCGCTCCGGTAAATGCGCCGGGAAAACGTTGCCCAGCTTCTGCATAAAGCGGTCGGTGAAGTGCGGTTTGAACAGCGACACTTTCTCCAGCATCGCGTCGGTGCGGCCCTTCATGGTGAAGAAGAACGGCATTTTGTCGGTGCCGAGCTTGTCGATCATCAGGAAGGTGTCTTTGCCGTAGCGCTCGGCGATGTCGTAAATGTCCCGGTGCATGTACTCGCCCGCCACCGGCAGATGGGTGAATTCGCCCAGAATATGACGACGGATCTCCGTCAGAACCTCAGGCTGGTTGGTGCCGATGTAAAATACCTGCTGCTTTTTCTCTGCCGGGAAGGTATCCAGACGCACCGCAAAAACGGCCAGCTTGCCCGCGCAGCCGGAGGATTCAAACAGGCGATCCGGGTCGGCGTTGTAGCGCGCCGGAGTATCGGCGTCGATATCCCGCACGCGGGTCACGTAGTCATGATCGTGCGCGTGGCGGCCGTCGTGCTGCACGTCTTCGTCCTTCACGCGATCGTCGTCGAGCTTGCTGAGGATCTGCTCCGGCGTCACGCCGAGATCGATGCCCAGATGGTTCACCAGCGTCAGCTTGCCGTTTTCGTCAATACGGGCAAACAGCGACATCTCGGTGTAGGCCGGGCCGCGCTGCACCAGCGAGCCGCCGGAGTTATTGCAGATCCCGCCGACCACCGAGGCGCCAATGCAGGAGGAGCCAATCACCGAGTGCGGTTCGCGGCCCAGCGGCTTAAGCGCTTTTTCCAGCGAGTAGAGCGTGGTGCCGGGAAACGCGAGCACCTGCTCGCCTTTATCCAGCAGGTGCAGCTTGTCGAGGCGCAGGGTGCTGATAATCACGATGTCGCGATCGTAATCATTGCCGTTGGGCGTGGAGCCTTCGGTCAGGCCGGTATTGGCCGCCTGCATTAAAATAATCTTGTCGGCGGCGACGCAGGCGTGCAGCACGCGCCACAGCTCCAGCAGCGTGCCGGGAAACACCACCGCCAGCGCCTCGCCCTGGCCGGAGCGGAAGCCCTTACGGTAGCGGGCGGTTTTAGCCGGGTCGGTAAGCAGGTGAGAGGAGCCAACCAGGCGCGACAGTTCGTTAATAAATGTTTTGTTATCGTTAGTTGCGAACAGAAGACATCTTCCACTCCTTGTGGTGGGGCAAATTTCTCGCTGTAAAGCATAGCGCGATTAACTGTTAAGCGGTCGAGTATTCACGAGAAAAATCAGAGAATAACCCTGCAACGATCGGAGGGTTTGTGGCACACTGCGCTTTTCGCACGGTATGGCCGAGATCGTCCGGCGGTTATTGATGAGAGAGTAAAACGACATGAAATGGCTATGTTCTGTAGGTGTCGCCGTCAGCCTGGCGCTGCAACCTGCGCTGGCAGAGGATTTGTTTGGCAATCACCCGCTCACGCCTGAAGCGCGGGATGCGTTTGTCACGGAATTGCTCAAGAAAATGACGGTCGATGAGAAAATCGGCCAGCTGCGTCTGATCAGCGTCGGCCCGGATAACCCGAAAGAGGCCATCCGCGAGATGATCAAAAACGGGCAGGTAGGGGCCATCTTTAATACCGTCACCCGCCCGGATATCCGCAAGATGCAGGATCAGGTGATGGAGCTCAGCCGCCTGAAAATTCCGCTGTTCTTCGCCTATGACGTGGTGCACGGCCAGCGTACCGTCTTCCCGATCAGCCTCGGCCTGGCCTCCACCTTTAACCTCGACGCGGTGAAAACCGTCGGGCGCGTGTCGGCTTATGAAGCGGCGGACGACGGCCTGAACATGACCTGGGCGCCCATGGTGGACGTCTCCCGCGATCCGCGCTGGGGCCGCGGCTCGGAAGGCTTTGGTGAAGATACCTTCCTAACCTCCACGATGGGTAAAACCATGGTGGAAGCGATGCAGGGCAAAAGCCCGGCGGACCGCTACTCGGTGATGACCAGCGTCAAACACTTTGCGGCCTACGGCGCGGTGGAAGGCGGTAAAGAGTACAACACCGTCGACATGAGCCCGCAGCGCCTGTTCAACGACTATATGCCGCCGTACAAAGCGGCGCTGGATGCCGGCAGCGGCGGGGTGATGGTGGCGCTGAACTCGCTGAACGGCACGCCTGCGACGTCCGATTCCTGGCTGCTGAAAGACCTGCTGCGCGACCAGTGGGGCTTTAAAGGCATCACCGTTTCCGACCACGGCGCGATTAAAGAGCTGATCAAACACGGCACGGCCGCCGACCCGGAAGACGCGGTGCGCGTGGCGCTCAAGTCCGGCATCAACATGAGCATGAGCGACGAGTATTACAGCAAATACCTGCCGGGGCTGGTGAAGAGCGGCAAGGTGACGATGGCGGAGCTGGACGATGCCACGCGTCACGTGCTGAACGTGAAATACGACATGGGGCTGTTTAACGATCCGTACAGCCATCTGGGCCCGAAAGAGTCCGACCCGCAAGATACCAATGCTGAAAGCCGTCTGCACCGCAAAGAAGCGCGTGACGTGGCGCGCGAAAGCCTGGTGCTGCTGAAAAACCGCCTCGACACGCTGCCGCTGAAAAAATCCGGCACCATTGCCGTGGTGGGGCCGCTGGCCGACAGCAAGCGCGACGTGATGGGCAGCTGGTCTGCCGCGGGCGTGGCTGACCAGTCCGTGACCGTGCTGACCGGTATCAAGAGTGCCGTCGGTGAAAACGCCAAAGTGGTTTACGCCAAAGGGGCGAACGTCACCAACGATAAAGACATCGTGACCTTCCTCAACCAGTATGAGGAAGCGGTGAAGGTCGATCCGCGCACGCCGAAGGAGATGATTGACGAGGCGGTGAACGCCGCGAAGCAGTCTGACGTCGTTGTCGCGGTCGTGGGGGAAGCGCAGGGTATGGCGCACGAGGCCTCCAGCCGGACCGATATCACCATTCCGCAGAGCCAGCGCGATCTGATCGCCGCCCTGAAAGCCACCGGCAAGCCGTTGGTGCTGGTGCTGATGAACGGTCGTCCGCTGGCGCTGGTGAAAGAAGACCAGCAGGCTGACGCCATCCTGGAAACCTGGTTCGCCGGTACCGAAGGCGGTAACGCCATCGCCGACGTGCTGTTTGGCGATTACAACCCGTCAGGCAAGCTGCCGATGTCCTTCCCGCGCTCCGTCGGGCAGATCCCGGTCTACTACAGCCACCTGAATACCGGTCGCCCGTACAACGCCGACAAGCCGAACAAATACACGTCTCGTTACTTCGACGAAGCTAACGGCCCGCTGTATCCGTTTGGTTACGGCCTGAGCTACACCACCTTCAAGGTCTCTGACGTGAAAATGTCAGCGCCTACGATGAAGCGTGACGGCAAAGTCACCGCCAGCGTTGAGGTGACCAACACCGGCAAGCGCGAAGGGGCTACGGTGATCCAGATGTACGTGCAGGATGTCACCGCGTCGATGAGCCGTCCGGTGAAACAGCTGCGCGGCTTTGAGAAGGTCAACCTGAAACCGGGCGAAACCAAAACCATCAGCTTCCCGATCGACGTGGATGCGCTGAAATTCTGGAACCAGCAGATGAAATATGATGCGGAACCGGGCAAATTTAACGTCTTTATCGGCGTGGATTCCGCCCGCGTGAATAAAGGCGAGTTCGAGCTGCTGTAACCTCCTCCCCAGGCCGGGCAACCGGCCTGATTTTTTCCGCTATACCTTATTCCTTTATCGTTTAAGGCATTTTGACGGTTAATTCCGCCGTTTTAAGCTACGCTTTTCTCTCAAGCCTCTGAAAAAGGCAGCAAAAAAATGAGGATAGTGGAATGACGATTGCAAAGGGGATGTTGGGATCTGCGCTGCTGCTGGTGGCGCCGAGCCTGCCGTTACAGGCGGCGGAGCCGGTAAAAGTGGGCTCAAAGATCGATACCGAAGGGGCGCTGCTCGGCAATATTATTTTGCAGGTGCTGGAAAGCCACGGCGTGAAAACCGTCAATAAAGTTCAGCTCGGCACCACGCCCGTCGTGCGCGGGGCGATCACCTCCGGCGAGCTGGATATCTATCCGGAATACACCGGCAACGGCGCGTTCTTCTTCAAACAAGAAAACGATCCTGCATGGAAAAACGCTAACGCCGGGTATGAGAAAGTCAAAAAACTCGACGCGGAACAGAACAAACTGGTCTGGCTGACCCCGGCGCCAGCCAACAATACCTGGACTATCGCCGTGCGCAAGGACGTGGCGGAGAAAGGGAAGCTGACCACCCTGGCGGATCTCAGCCGCTACCTGAAAGAGAAGGGCGACTTTAAGCTGGCGGCGTCCGCGGAGTTTATCGAGCGTCCTGATGCGCTCCCGGCGTTCGAAAAAGCCTACGACTTCAAGCTCGACCAGGCTCAGCTGCTGTCGCTGGCGGGCGGGGATACGGCGGTGACCATCAAAGCGGCGGCGCAGCAAACCTCCGGCGTTAACGCGGCGATGGCCTACGGCACCGACGGCCCGGTGGCGGCGCTGGGCCTGCAAACCCTGACCGATCCGAAAGGCGTACAGCCGATTTACGCGCCCACCCCGGTGGTGCGTGAGGCGGTGCTAAAAGCGTATCCGGAAATTGCTGAATGGCTCAAACCGGTCTTCGAAAGCCTGGATGAAAAAACGCTGCAGCAGCTGAATGCCAGCATTGCCGTCGAGGGGCTGGATGCCAAAAAAGTGGCCGCCGACTTCCTGAAACAACAAGGGCTTGTGAAGTAAGCGCTGTAATGGAGGATGCGCCAAGTAAAATGCCATAACCGCGTGCTGCTGCTGCTATGGCCGTCGGGCCATCGCATGGCAGCCGTCGCGTACCGTTTGTCAACGTTGCCCCAAACCGCCTGATGTCGGGGGAGGGCAAAGCGCTCTGGCAGGTCTGGTCGTTTACGCCGGGGTGGCTGGTGGCGTCGCTGGGCGCGTGGGTGATCCTGTCGCTCTGGCAGGGACGCCCGGCGCAGTGGCTGACGCTGCTCCTCTCTGAAGGGCTGTTTATCCTCCTGTTCTGGAGCGCCGGGCAGGCGGCGACGCATATGGCGTCGGCGGAAAGTCCGCTGGCGAGAACCACGATGGGCAGCGGCCTGTGGCTGTGGCTGGCGCTGTGCCTGCTGGCCTGCAGCGATGCCATTCGTCGACTCATCGCCAGTGCCGTCTGGCGCTGGGTGCTCAATGCGCAGATATGGTGTATTCCTTTGTTCCTGCTGTTCAGCGGGGAGCTGAACAATCTCTCGCTGCTAAAAGAGTACGCCAACCGTCAGGAGGTGTTTGATGATGCCCTGGCGCAGCACCTGACGATCCTCTTCGGTACGCTCATCCCGGCGCTGCTGGTTGGGATCCCCCTCTGGCATGTGGTGCTATCGCCATCCTTCACGCCAGGGCGGGGTTTTTGCCGTGCTCAACGTTATCCAGACCATTCCTTCCGTCGCGCTGTTTGGCCTGCTGATTGCGCCGCTGGCCGGGCTGGTGAAGTCATTCCCGGTGCTCGGAACGCTCGGCATTGCCGGAACGGGCCTAACGCCCGCGCTTATCGCGCTGGTGCTGTATGCCCTGCTGCCGCTGGTGCGCGGCGTGGTCGCCGGGCTTAGGCCAGGTGCCGCAGCTGAGGTGCTGGAAAGCGCCCATGCGATGGGCATGAGCGCGCGGCAGTGTTTCTGGAAAATTCAGCTTCCGCTGGCGCTGCCCCTGCTGCTGCGCAGCCTGCGGGTGGTGGCGGTCCAGACCGTCGGCATGGCGGTGATTGCGGCGCTGATTGGCGCGGGCGGCTTTGGCGCGCTGGTGTTCCAGGGGCTGCTGAGCAGTGCGCTGGATCTGGTGTTACTGGGCGTGGTGCCCACGATTGCGCTGGCGGTGGTCGTCGACGCGCTGTTTGCCTTATGGCTCGCGCTGCTCGGGAGAAGAGCCAATGATTGAATTTCATGATGTCAGTAAAACCTTTGCCGGTCGCCCGGCGGCGAGCCACCTGAACCTGAACTTTGCCGAGGGAGCGTTTTCCGTGCTGATAGGCACCTCGGGGTCGGGCAAGTCCACCACGCTGAAGATGATCAACCGGCTGGTTGAGCATGACAGCGGGCTGATTCGCTTTGCCGGGGAAGAGATCCGCAGCCTGCCGGTGCTGGAGCTGCGCCGTCGGATGGGCTATGCCATTCAGTCTATCGGCCTGTTTCCCCACTGGACGGTGGCGCAGAACATCGCCACCGTGCTGCAGCTGGAGAAATGGTCGCGGGCAAAAATCGCTGACCGGGTGGATGAACTCATGTCGCTCCTGGGGCTGGAGCCCGCGCTGCGCGATCGCTATCCGCACCAGCTTTCCGGAGGCCAGCAGCAGCGCGTGGGCGTGGCGCGCGCGCTGGCGGCTAACCCGCAAGTGCTGTTGATGGATGAACCCTTCGGCGCGCTGGATCCGGTCACGCGCGGGGCGCTGCAGGCGGAGATGACCCGCATTCACCGCATTCTCGGACGCACGATCGTTCTCGTGACGCACGATATTGATGAAGCCCTGCGCCTGGCCGACCATCTGGTGCTGATGGATCATGGCGAAGTGGTGCAGCAGGGCTCGCCGCTTGAGCTGTTAACCTGGCCGAAGAACGACTTTGTGCGCGAGTTTTTTGGCCGCAGCGAGCTGGGCGTGAGGCTGCTCTCCCTGCGAACGGTCAGCGACTATATGCGTCGGGAGCGGTGCCGGTGAGCGGCGAACCGCTGCAGGCGCAGATGAGCCTGCGGGATGCGCTCTCCGCGTTTGTCGCGCGACAGTGCGAGGTATTGCCCGTGCGTGATGACCGGGGCGCGCCGTGCGGAACCTTACATTTTCGCGATCTGCTGGCCGGGGAGGTGACGCGTGAAGGCACTGCGTGATCCGCTCCTCTGGCTGGTAGCGCTCTTTGTGGCGCTATTGCTGTTTCTGATGCCCCACAGCGCGGCGCTGTTTAACACCCTTTTTCCGGGACTGCCGCGGCCGGTCTATCAGCAGGAGAGCTTTATGTCGCTGGCCGCGGCGCATCTCTGGCTGGTGGCGCTCTCAAGCGCCATCGCGGTTGTGCTGGGCGTGGGGGCGGGCATCGCGGTCACGCGGCCGGCGGGCCGGGAGTTTCGTCCGCTGGTGGAGACGATTGCGGCCATCGGGCAGACGTTTCCGCCGGTGGCGGTGCTGGCGATAGCGGTTCCGGTGATGGGCTTTGGCCAACAGCCGGCCATCATTGCGCTGATATTATACGGCGTACTGCCGGTTCTGCAGGGCACGCTGGCGGGCATCGCGGCGGTACCTGCGTCCGTGCTGAGCGTGGCGGAAGGGATGGGGATGAGTCGCGGCCAGCGGCTGCGTAAGGTTGAACTGCCGCTTGCGGCACCGGTTATCATTGCCGGGATCCGCACGTCGGTGATCATTAACATCGGGACGGCGACCATTGCGTCGACGGTCGGTGCCAATACGCTGGGAACGCCGATTATTATCGGCCTGAGCGGTTTTAATACGGCTTATATTGTGCAGGGAGCGGTGCTGGTCGCGCTGGCGGCAATCGTCGTCGATCGCGCTTTTTGAGCGGCTGGCGCTGTACCTCAGCCGACACCGCCGCGAACAATAAACGAGTACCCTGCCAGCATCACGCCGCCGATGCCGCTTACGGCCATCAGGACAAAAAGGGTAATAATGGCCAGTTTGGTTGCCTTCATCATGTGCTCCTGTTGTTAACGGAACAATTATACGGTGAAGCGCAGCTGTTAATGAACCATTAAATGCCGTTATGGCTCATCATCCGGGCCAAGGGAATAAACCGGGTAACCATTCTCACGCCATTCCGTCAGCAGCTGTTGCTGCGTGGCGGACGGCACTTCGCCACACCAGACCAGCAGGGTCTGGCCGTCGAAAAACTCAGGTCTGAGCTGCGCCAGCGAGTGCGCCAGGACATCCACGCGCCAGCCCTTCTGGGTGGCAATCCACGCTTCCAGCCACAGGCGGGTGGTATCGTGCACGTTCCAGCCCACCACCAGCGCATCTTTGCCGGCTTTGTTCTTCGCCGAGGCAAGGCAGACGGCAATGTAGTTGATCAGCACCCCGTCGAGCATGCTGAGCAGCGCCTGCAGGGTAGACTGTTGGCACTGCAGGCGTCGACGAAGCGGAATGAAAAGATGGGAGATCAGCGTCTGTGCCGGGTAATCGCGGCCCTGCTCTTTTATCCATGCGCGCAGGCGCTGCAGGTTGCCCGCCTGCAGGAGCCGCAGCAGGGTTTCCTGTTGTTCGCGCCAGAGATGCTGCGTATCCGGGTCGTCGTGGCTCAGAAGGGACTTCACTTTGCCGACCTGCACGCCGTTGTCGATCCAGCTCTTAATCTCGCGGATGCGGTCGATATCGGCCTCATTGAAAAGGCGATGACCACCGTCCGTTCTCTGCGGTTTGAGTAATCCATACCGTCGCTGCCACGCCCGTAGGGTAACGGGATTGATATCACAAAGGAGTGCCACTTCACCTATCGTGTAAAGCGCCATATTCGCCCCCTGGCTTACGCGTCCCCAGCTTAACTGTAGACCCACTTTGGCGAACCAGGAAGGATTGATTGATTTTTGAACAAACAATGCCCGAACGGCAGGTGCAAGGTGATATCATCAGGCAAGAAGGTGTGATAACGGACACGATTTTGCGCTTTTTTGGGATGCTTCAAAGAAAGTTAACCCGCATCCGTGTATGTTACGCGTTTTTAGCGTGTGCGGTTTTGAGTATGTACGAGTTTAATCTGGTGCTGCTGTTGCTTCAGCAGATGTGCGTGTTTCTGGTCATTGCCTGGCTGATGAGTAAAACGCGCCTGTTTATCCCGCTGATGCAGGTCACCGTACGTCTGCCGCATAAATTGCTCTGCTACGTCACCTTCTCTATTTTCTGCATTATGGGGACTTATTTTGGTCTCCATATCGAAGACTCTATTGCCAATACGCGCGCGATTGGCGCGGTGATGGGCGGCCTGCTGGGCGGTCCCGTCGTCGGCGGCCTTGTCGGTTTAACCGGGGGCCTGCATCGCTATTCCATGGGCGGGATGACGGCGCTGAGCTGTATGATCTCCACGATTGTGGAAGGGCTGCTTGGCGGCCTGGTTCACAGCTACATGATTAAACGCGGCCGCCCGGATAAAGTCTTCAGCCCGCTCACCGCCGGTGCCATCACCTTTGTGGCCGAAATGGCGCAGATGGCGATCATTCTGCTGATTGCCCGTCCGTTTGAGGATGCGCTGCACCTGGTCAGCAGCATTGCCGCTCCGATGATGGTGACCAATACCGTGGGCGCGGCGCTGTTTATGCGCATTCTGCTCGACAAGCGCGCCATGTTTGAGAAGTACACCTCGGCGTTTTCCGCCACGGCGCTGAAGGTGGCCGCCTCCACCGAAGGGATCCTGCGCCAGGGGTTTAACGAAGAGAACAGCATGAAGGTGGCGCAGGTGCTCTACAAGGAGCTGGATATCGGCGCGGTAGCCATCACCGACCGCGAGCGGCTGCTGGCCTTTACCGGCACCGGCGACGATCACCATCTGCCGGGTAAACCGATCTCTTCAGCCTACACGCTGCGCGCCATTGAAACCGGCGAGGTGGTGTATGCCGACGGTAACGAAGTGCCTTACCGCTGTTCGCTGCATCCGCAGTGCAAGCTGGGCTCCACGCTGGTGATTCCGCTGCGCGGCGAAAACCAGCGGGTGATGGGCACCATCAAGCTGTACGAGGCGAAAAACCGTCTGTTCAGCTCGATCAACCGCACGCTGGGGGAGGGGATCGCCCAGCTGCTGTCCGCGCAAATCCTCGCCGGGCAGTATGAGCGGCAGAAAGCGCTGCTGACGCAGTCGGAGATTAAACTGCTGCATGCCCAGGTCAACCCGCATTTCCTGTTCAACGCCCTCAATACGCTGAAAGCGGTGATCCGCCGCGACAGCGATCAGGCCGCGCAGCTGGTGCAGTTTCTGTCGACCTTTTTCCGCAAAAACTTAAAGCGTCCGTCTGAGATCGTGACCCTCGCCGATGAGATTGAGCACGTGAATGCCTATCTGCAGATTGAACAGGCGCGTTTCCAGTCTCGTTTGCAGGTGTCGCTCTCCGTACCGGATGAGCTGGCGTATCAGCATCTTCCGGCCTTTACCCTGCAGCCGATTGTGGAAAACGCCATTAAGCACGGTACATCACAGCTGCTGGGAACGGGGGAGATAACCATTGCCGCCAGCCGTTTCAACCATCACCTGGTGCTGGATATTGAAGATAATGCCGGGCTTTATCAGCCTTCCGCCTCCGGCGGTTTAGGGATGAGCCTGGTGGATAAACGCCTGCGTGCCCATTTTGGCGATGACTGTGGCATTACCGTCGCCTGCGAGCCCGACCGATTTACCCGTATTACCGTACGACTGCCGCTGGAGGAAAACGCATGTTAAGAGTGCTGATTGTGGATGACGAGCCGCTGGCACGGGAAAACCTGCGCGTTCTGCTGCAGGAGCAGCCGGATATTGAGATTGTGGGGGAGTGCGCGAACGCCATTGAGGCCATCGGCGCGGTGCACAAACTGCGCCCGGACGTGCTGTTCCTCGATATTCAGATGCCCCGCATCAGCGGGCTGGAGATGGTCGGCATGCTCGATCCCGGCACATCGCCCCTACATCGTGTTTCTGACGGCGTTTGATGAATATGCCGTTAAGGCCTTTGAGGAGCACGCGTTTGACTATCTGCTCAAGCCGATTGAAGAGAAGCGTCTGGAAAAAACGCTCACCCGTTTACGCCAGGAGCGCACCGTACAGGACGTCACGCTGCTGCCGGAAAACCAGCAGCCGCTGAAGTTTATCCCCTGCACCGGGCACAGCCGGATCTATCTTCTGCAGATGGATGATGTGGCCTTTGTCAGCAGCCGCCTGAGCGGGGTGTTTGTCACCAGCGCGGAAGGGAACGAAGGGTTTACCGAGCTGACCCTGCGCACGCTGGAGAGCCGCACGCCGCTGATTCGCTGCCACCGTCAGTATCTGGTGAATATGGCGCACCTGAAGGAGATCCGCCTGGAAGATAACGGCCAGGCCGAGCTGGTGCTGCGTGCCGGGCAAACGGTACCCGTCAGCCGTCGCTACCTGAAGAGTTTGAAAGAGGCGATTGGGCTGTAAAGCTTGTACACTGCGCGCCATTGCATCATCGACATTCGAAGGCTCTATGCTAAGTAACGATATTCTTCGTAGCCTGCGCTACACCCTGAAAGCGAACAATAACGACATGGTGCGCATTCTTGCGCTGTCGGATATGGAGGTCACCGCCGAACAGAGTTGCTCCGTGGATGACCAAAGAAGACGAAGAGGGCTTTGTCCGCTGCCCTGACATCATTCTGTCGGGTTTCCTGAACGGCCTGATTTACGATAAGCGTGGCAAAGATGACGGCCGCGCCGGAGCTGGCGCTGGAGCGTCGCGTGAACAACAACACGGTGCTGAAAAAGCTGCGTATCGCGTTCTCGCTGAAAACGGACGATATCGTGGCGATCATGACCGAGCAAAAATTCCGCGTGTCCGTGCCGGAAGTCACCGCCATGATGCGCGCGCCGGAACATAAAAACTACCGCGAGTGCGGCGACCAGTTTCTGCGTAATTTCCTGCGTGGGCTGACCCAGCAAGGTGCAAAAGCCGAAAGCACAGGCCTGATAAGCGAAGCGCCATCAGGCTATGTCGCCTGAGCGTTGTGAAAAACTGCCCGATGGCGGCGTTGCGTTATCCGGCTTACGACCTTCACTGGCCCGGTAAGGCGTAGCCGCCACCGGGCAAGATGACGAATTACTGAACCTCTTTAAAGCCCTTCGCTTTCAACAGCGCTTCCGACTTCTGCATACTGATACCATCCTGCACCGTGCCGGTAAACGCCGTGCCCTGTAATGCGTTCAGATCGGCGAAATTCACCGCGCTGTAATCTACATCCAGCGTCTCCTGCGCATAGGTTTGCTGGTAATCAACGCTCTCTTTGATCCCTTTGACGCTCTGGTATTTCTGGCTGATCGGCCCGAGGACTTTCATCGCTTCCTCTTTGTTGCTCGCGCCAATGGCGCTGTAGTCGATCTTATTTTTCGCCGTCTGGCGCAGCACTTTGTCGTCTTTGTAGTAATAGGTCAGCGTCAGCTCGGTTCCCGGCGCCGACCAGCTAAAGGTTTTACTCTGCTCTTTCTCCCCGCAGCCGCTCAGGCTGAAGAGCAGGGTAAAGGCGAAAAGGGCGGCAAAAAGATGACGGATATTCACGGTGATTCCCCTGTTTCCATAAACTGGTATCAGTATAGAAAAAAGGCGCTGATATCAGCGGCTTTTTTGTTATTTCACCTGCTGGCCCGCCTTCGCGCCGCTGTCCGGGCTTAACAGGAAGATATCTTTCCCGCCAGGGCCTGCGGCCATCACCATCCCCTCGGAGATGCCGAAGCGCATTTTACGCGGCGCCAGGTTGGCCACCATCACGGTCAGGCGGCCGATCAGCGCCTGCGGGTCCGGGTAGGCAGAACGAATGCCGGAGAAGACGTTGCGCTTCTCGCCGCCCAGATCCAGCGTCAGGCGCAGCAGCTTGTCAGAGCCTTCCACGAACTCCGCGTTCTCGATCAGCGCCACGCGCAGGTCGACTTTGGCGAAATCATCGAAGGTGATGGTTTCCTGAATCGGATCGTCGGCCAGTGGGCCGGTCACCGGTGCGGCAGCCGCCTTCACCTCTTCTTTCGAGGCTTCCACCAGGGCTTCGACCTGCTTCATCTCGATGCGGTTGTACAGCGCTTTGAAGGTGTTCACCTTGTGGCCGAGCAGCGGCTGCTGGATGGCATCCCAGCTCCAGCGCGGTGTTGAGGAACGCTTCCGCGCGCTCAGTCAGCGATGGCAGAACCGGCTTCAGGTAGGTCATCAGCACGCGGAACAGGTTGATGCCCATGGAGCAGATGGCCTGCAGATCGGCATCGCGGCCTTCCTGTTTCGCCACCACCCACGGCGCCTGCTCGTCCACATAGCGGTTGGCCACATCGGCCAGCGCCATGATTTCGCGAATCGCTTTGCCGAATTCGCGGCTTTCCCACGCTTCGCCAATGCTGGCCGCCGCGTCGATGAAGGTCTGGTACAGCGCCGGATCGGCCAGTTCTGCCGCCAGCACGCCGTCAAAGCGCTTGGCGATAAAGCCCGCGTTACGGGAGGCCAGGTTCACCACCTTGTTGACGATGTCGGCGTTCACGCGCTGCACGAAGTCTTCCAGGTTCAGGTCGATATCGTCGATGCGGGAAGAGAGCTTCGCGGCGTAGTAGTAGCGCAGGCTGTCCGCGTCGAAGTGGTTCAGCCAGGTGCTGGCCTTGATGAAGGTGCCGCGCGATTTGGACATCTTCGCGCCGTTCACCGTCACGTAGCCGTGAACGAACAGGTTGGTCGGCTTGCGGAAGTTGCTGCCTTCCAGCATCGCCGGCCAGAACAGGCTGTGGAAGTAGACGATGTCTTTACCGATGAAGTGATACAGCTCGGCCGTGGAATCTTTCTTCCAGTATTCGTCGAAGCTGACGGTATCGCCGCGCTTGTCGCACAGGTTCTTGAAGGAGCCCATGTAGCCGATCGGCGCGTCCAGCCAGACGTAGAAGTATTTGCCCGGCGCGTCCGGGATTTCGAAGCCGAAGTACGGCGCATCGCGGGAGATATCCCACTGCTGCAGGCCGGATTCGAACCACTCCTGCATCTTGTTCGCCACCTGCTCCTGCAGCGCGCCGCTGCGGGTCCACGCCTGCAGCATTTCGCTGAAGGACGGCAGGTCGAAGAAGAAGTGCTCGGAGTCACGCATCACCGGCGTGGCGCCGGAAACCACGGATTTCGGCTCGATCAGCTCGGTCGGGCTGTAGGTCGCGCCGCACACTTCGCAGTTATCGCCGTACTGATCCGGCGATTTACATTTCGGGCAGGTGCCTTTGACGAAACGGTCCGGCAGGAACATGCCTTTTTCCGGATCGTACAGCTGAGAGATGGTGCGGTTTTTGATAAAACCGTTCTCTTTCAGACGGGTGTAGATCAGCTCCGACAGCTCGCGGTTTTCGTCGCTGTGCGTGGAGTGATAGTTGTCATAGCTGATGTCAAAGCCAGCAAAATCGGTCTGATGCTCCTGACTCATTTCGGCAATCATCTGCTCCGGGGAAATCCCCAGCTGCTGCGCTTTCAGCATGATCGGCGTGCCGTGGGCATCGTCCGCACAGATGAAATTAACCTCGTGGCCGCGCATTCGCTGGTAACGGACCCAGACATCAGCCTGGATATGCTCCAGCATGTGGCCGAGGTGGATTGAGCCGTTGGCGTACGGCAGTGCGCACGTTACCAGAATTTTCTTCGCGACTTGAGTCATAGTAGGCATTACTTCTTCTAACTGAGAAAAAGGGGTTTCGATAGTACCAAAAGGGGAATTAGCGCGCTACGCGATCGAGGCCGTTTTAGACCATATATGCAGATATGGGAATAATTGAACGACGCTATCAGGAGCGTTTTAAACCACATGCGCCAATATGCGCAATAATTACGCTATGTGTTAACGGCATGAATCCGTAAATGGATAATTATTACCTGTGCGGTAAACTTGGCCGCTACAATGTCGTTTCTTCAGAACAACTACAAAGGAGTCGGGATGAGTTCGCAATCCCCGGCCAAATCACCGGAAGCCTTGCGCGCCATGGTCGCCGGGACGCTGGCCAACTTTCAGCATCCAACCCTGAAGCATAATCTCACTACGCTGAAAGCGTTACACCACGTTGCCTGGCTGGATGATACGCTGCACATTGAGCTGCAGATGCCGTTCGTCTGGACCAGCGCCTTTGACGCGCTGAAAGAGCAGACCAGCTCTGAGCTGCTGCGCATGACCGAAGCGCGCAGGCGATCGACTGGAAGCTGAGCCACAACATCGCCACGCTGAAACGCGTGAAAAACCAGCCTGGCGTCAACGGCGTGAAAAACATCATTGCCGTCAGCTCCGGCAAAGGCGGGGTGGGGAAATCCTCCACCGCCGTAAACCTGGCGCTGGCGCTGGCGGCGGAAGGGGCAAAGGTCGGTATTCTGGATGCCGACATCTACGGCCCGTCTATTCCGAAGATGCTGGGCGCGGAACATGAGCGCCCAACCTCGCCGGACGGCACGCACATGGCGCCGATCATGGCGCACGGTCTGGCGACCAACTCCATCGGTTACCTGGTGACCGACGATAACGCCATGGTCTGGCGCGGCCCGATGGCCAGCAAAGCGCTGCTGCAGCTGCTGCAGGAGACGATGTGGCCGGATCTGGATTATCTGGTGCTGGACATGCCGCCGGGCACCGGTGATATCCAGCTGACGCTGGCGCAGAACATTCCGGTGACCGGCGCCGTGGTGGTGACCACGCCGCAGGATATCGCGCTGATCGACGCCAAAAAAGGCATCGTGATGTTCGAGAAGGTGGAAGTGCCGGTGCTCGGTATCGTGGAGAACATGAGCATGCACATCTGCAGCAACTGCGGTCACCACGAGCCTATCTTCGGCACCGGTGGCGCAGAGAAACTGGCCGCGAAGTATCACACCCAACTGCTGGGACAGATGCCGCTGCACATTACCCTGCGCGAAGATCTGGATAGCGGCAAGCCGACGGTGGTCAGCCGCCCGGACAGCGAATTTGCGGAGATGTATCGCCAGCTGGCGGGTCGCGTTGCCGCGCAGCTTTACTGGCAGGGCGAAGTGATCCCGGGCGAAATCGCGTTCCGCGCGGTGTAAAACCCGCATGGTGGCGATGCGGATCTGAAGATGGCGACGTCGCAGGTTCGAAGAGAGAGCAGGCCGGATGGGGTAATCCCGCATTCCGGCCTGCAATTTTACTGCTTCACCAATTTTACTGTTTCACATAGTGCATCAGCACGTAATCCCCTTCCGGTGACACGCCCTGCGCTTCTGGCCGCCAGCCGTGGCGCTCATAAAACGCCAGCGCGGCCTTATTCTGCAGCAAGCATTTCAGCGCACCGGTGCCGGTAAACGTGGTCTGTACATGTTTGAGAAGTGCGCTGCCGACCCCTTTGCCCTGAAAGGCCGGGTCAACAAACAAGTTATGCAGGAAGTTGTCGTTTTCGTACACCGAGGCGAAACCGAGCCGGTGACCCTCCTCTTCAGCGACCCAAATCACTTCATCGAGGGTGGCGGCATCAAAGTCTTCCAGTTGCCAGTCACGCCCATCGAGCCAGCTCCAGCCAGCTCTGCGGGCGTGTAAAAACAGCGTACGCAGAAACGGCCTGTCACTCTCCTGCCAGCGGCGGATAATCACAGGCGCTCCCTTAACGATGGTAGAAAATGTCGCCGTTATAGGCTTTGAGAATTTTGCCTTCAGCGTCGGTGATCAGCACGTAGTTGCCGCCCATGTAAGTCCAGTGGCTACCGGCTTCTGGTGCAGGCAGGTTACGCAACTGCCACTGTTTGATGTTGTACTCTTCGCTACGGTACATCTCTGGCACGGTATCGCCGATATTAAATTTAGTAAAGTCGGCAACAAAGTCCTTAATTTCATACGATTGCGTGCCGGTCGCCCCCGGTGTGGCCGTCTGCGGAGCCGCAAACGCCGAGGAGGCGGTGACCAACAGCGCGCCCAGAAGCATCATTTTCGTTTTACTCATTGTTTCTCCAGGTTGTTCTTTTTACATTTCACGCAGTTGCTTATGTAGCACGCCATCATTGCCGTTAATGCGGTGCTGAGCAACCGGGAAAAAATAACGCTTTGGTAAAAAGTGTAAGCAAACCCAGGTCATAGCTGTACAGGCGGAGAGCGATTTTCGCTATCCGCTTGTAACGTTTGGGAATAATCCTGGCTGGCCGATCAGCCAGCAAACCCTTCCAGCACAATCTTGCCGACGGCGCGCTGGCTTTCCAGCAGTGCATGCGCTTTACGTAAATTCGCGGCATTAATGGTGCCGAAGTGCTCGCCGAGCGTGGTTTTCAGCACGCCCTGATCAATCAACTGCGCCACGCGGGTGAGCAGATTGTGTTGCTCGATAATATCGCGGGTGGTGAACATCGAACGGGTAAACATAAATTCCCAGTGCAGAGAGATGCTTTTCACCTTCAGCGGCAACGCATCCAGGCTTTCCGGATCGTCAATCAGTGCCAGCTTACCCTGCGGTTGCAGCGCATTAATCAGCTGCTGATAGTGCTCCTGGGTATTGTTCAGGCTGGCGACGTGCGTCACCTGCGCAATGCCAATTCGCGCCAGCTCTTCGGTCAGCGGTTTGCTGTGATCAATCACATGATGCGCACCCAGTTCTTTCACCCACTGCTGGCTGGCAGGGCGCGATGCGGTGCCGATAACCGTCAGGCGGGTCAGTTTACGCGCCAGCTGCGTCATGATGGAACCTACGCCGCCCGCCGCGCCAACGATCAGCAACACGTCGCCTTCGTTGCCGTTCTCGTTGATGCCAAGCCGGTCAAACAGCATTTCCCATGCGGTGATGGCGGTCAGCGGCAGCGCCGCTGCCTGGGCGTTATCCAGCGTTTTCGGTTTGTGCGCCACAATGCGCTCATCGACCAGTTGATATTCGCTATTGCTGCCCGGACGGGTCAACGCGCCCGCATACCACACTTCATCACCTGGCTGAAACAGCGTTACTGCTTGACCAACAGCTTTGACCACGCCAACGGCGTCCCAGCCCAGTACGCGCGGGGTATCGGCATTAAATCCGGCACGAACTTTGGTATCAACCGGGTTGACGGATACGGCTTTCACTTCGACCAGCAGATCGTGGCCGCTGGCCTGCGGTTGCGGCAGCTCAATATCACTGAGGAAATCCAGGTTACTGTTACCCTGCGCAGCGCGGGTAATGGCGATTGCTTTCATATGTGCTCCGTTAAGTAAGAGAGGTGATTGGGGGTGTGATTAATGGTAGTCAGGCTGATTGATATGAGAAACCATCAGAATCGGGAAGCACTTATCCTCGGGCAGTGAAAATCCTCCGACGGAGAGTTCTCACCCACTCAACGGGCAGCATTGTGCAGGCGGCAAAAGGGTTGGGCTGGGGGAATTGATATTGCAGGTGATGAGATCCCATAGGCCGGATAAGGCGTTAGCCGCTATCCGGCGATAGACCTTAATCGACGTCCGGCACCGGAATATCGGCGCTGACGCGCAGATCCTGGTCATCGAAAATCATGCAGTGCGGGCTATCAAAGGCGAGGGTGATTTTCTGCCACGGGCGGAAATGCACATCGCCGGGCAGCAGGATTTTAATGTTGTCGTGGCCATAGCACTGGCCGAAAAGATAAGTATTGTTGCCGAGCCGCTCTACCACTTCGCACTGAAACTCCAGCTGCGTACCGCGTGTGACATCGGTGGAGAGGTGCTCCGGGCGGATCCCCAGCGTCACCGCAGCCCCCGGCTCAAGGCGCGAAGTCGTGATCGCCAGCGTTAACGGATGCCCCTGCGCAAGGGTGACGGTAAGCTCGCCTGGCTGCCACGCTTTCACCGTCGCCGGCAGGAAGTTCATCTTCGGTGAGCCGATAAATCCGGCGACAAACTTATTTTTCGGGTTGTAATAGAGCTCCATCGGCGAGCCCATCTGCTCGACATTGCCGTAATTCATCACCACGATTTTATCGGCCAGCGTCATCGCTTCCACCTGGTCATGCGTGACATACACCATGGTGGTTTTCAGCTCCTGATGCAGACGAGCAATATGCAGGCGCATCTCAACGCGCAGTTCGGCATCAAGGTTGGAGAGCGGTTCATCAAACATAAACACACGCGGGTTACGCACAATAGCGCGACCAATCGCCACGCGCTGGCGCTGACCGCCGGAGAGCTGTTTCGGTTTTCTGTCCAGCAGGTGGCTGAGCTGTAAGGTTTTGGCGACCATCTCCACCTGGCGGCGGATCTCCTCCTTCGGCACTTTGTTCACTTTCAGGCCGTAGCCCATATTTTCCGCCACGGTCATATGCGGATAGAGCGCATAAGACTGGAACACCATCGAGACGCCGCGATGTGCGGGCGCGACATCATTCATCACCTCATCGCCAATCAATACTTCCCCTTCGCTGACCTCTTCCAGTCCCGCAATCATGCGCAGCATGGTCGATTTCCCGCAGCCGGAGGGGCCGACAAATACGGCAAACTCGCCGTCTTCAATCGACAGATTCACATTGTTCAGCGTCACCGTGTCGCCAAACCGTTTGGTGACATTCCTCAGTCGTATATTGGACATCAACGTTCCCCGAAATTAGTAGCCGTTATGTGCTGCGATAAGCGCGTTGTCGGATGTTTTTGTTTTACGTATAACAATCAGGCGACAGGTCTGCTCAACCGCGAAAATTCATGCTCAGACTATAACTTCCAGTGATTTCACGCCCTATATCGAATTTCCATTTCTGTTGCATCTGTCACACAACTGACAGTTAATTCTCGTTTTATTCATCGCTCAAGCGTAGCGTATAACAAATTCGATAAGGCGCGTGAATGCGTTTTAAGCCCAGTGATATCAGGTGATTTTTAAGCTGTCTCATCGGATGTTGCACCATAAAAACCACTAAAATGTTATACCTTGACATGAGGGTGATAATGAAAAAGAGAACACTTACCGCACTGATCCTCTCTGCACTGGCTGCCGGCCAGCTTATTAGCCTGTCGGCGCACGCGGCGACAAAGCAGCTTAACGTCTGGGAAGACATCAAAAAGTCCGTCGGTATCCAGGATGCCGTCAAAGATTTTGAGCAAAAGTATGACGTTAAAGTGAACGTGCAGGAGATGCCCTACGCACAGCAACTGGAAAAATTACGCCTTGATGGCCCGGCTGGCATCGGGCCGGATGTGCTGGTTATCCCCAATGATCAGTTGGGTGGCGCGGTTGTGCAAGGGCTGCTGACCCCCCTGAATCTGGACAAAGAAAAGGTTGACGCCTTTACCCCGGCCTCCATCAACGCTTTTCGTCTGGATAACACTCTGTATGGCGTACCGAAAGCGGTAGAAACGCTGGTGCTGATTTACAACAAAGATCTGCTCGACAAGCCGCTGCAAAGCCTGCCGGAGTGGCTTGAGTACTCGAAAAAACAGCGCGAGCAGAACAAATACGGTCTGCTCGCGAAATTTGACCAAATCTATTACAGCTGGGGCGCTATCGGCCCAATGGGCGGCTACCTGTTCGGCAAAAACGACAAAGGCGGCTACAACCCGCAGGATATCGGCCTGAATAAACCGGGCGCGGTAGAAGCGGTCACCTTCCTGAAAAAATTCTACAGCGAAGGGGTGTTTCCGTCGGGGATCCTCGGTGATAACGGGCTGAACGCCATCGATTCACTGTTTACCGAGAAAAAAGCCGCGGCGGTGATTAACGGCCCGTGGGCTTTCCAGCCCTATGAAGCCGCTGGCATTAATTACGGCGTGGTGCCGCTGCCAAACTTGCCGGACGGCAAACCGATGAGTTCCTTCCTCGGCGTGAAAGGCTATGTCGTCTCCACCTGGAGTAAAGACAAGCAACTGGCGCAGCAATTTATCGAATTTATCAACCAGCCGCAGTACGTGAAAACGCGCTATATCGCCACCCGCGAGATCCCGGCGCAGAAAGCAATGATTGACGATCCGGTCATTAAAAATGACGAAAAGGCCAGCGCAGTGGCGGTACAGGCTGCGCGCGCGACGGCAATGCCGGGCATTCCTGAGATGGGCGAAGTCTGGGGACCGGCAAATGCCGCACTGGAACTGAGCCTGACCGGCAAGCAGGAACCGCAGGCCGCGCTCGATGCCGCGACCAAACAGATCCACATGCAAGTTGAAGCCATGCAGGCCAGTAACCAGTAACCGCTTGTTGTAGCAGAACGGGAGGGCAACCTCCCGTTGTCGAAAAGGAGTCGTACGTGATTATCAGTCCCAGCGAGAATTTTGCCAAAACGCAAGCAGGGCGTCATGCGTGGTGCGGGCTGCTGCTGGCCATTGTGCCGGGCTTTGGTCAGTTTTATCATCGCCAGTGGCTAAAAGGCCTTATCTTCCTTGTCCTGCTGAGCAGTTTTACCGGCATTTTTTATGATTTTTTGCGCGAGGGGATCTGGGGGTTATATACCCTCGGCGAAGAAGTACCGCGCGATAACTCGATCTTTTTGCTGGCAGAAGGGATCATCAGCCTGCTGATCATCGCCTTTGGCCTGATGGTCTGGTATCTGTCGCTACGCGATGCATGGATCAACGGCAAAAAGCGCGACGAAGGTAAGCCGCTGAACAGCGTGCGCAAGCAGTATCAACTGCTGCTCAGCGACGGTTTTCCTTATCTGATGATCACGCCCGGCTTCATCCTGCTGGTGTTTGTGGTGATTTTCCCGATCCTGTTCGGCTTCTCTATTGCTTTCACCAACTACAACCTCTATCACACGCCGCCCGCCAAACTGGTGGACTGGGTGGGATTAAAGAATTTCGTCAATATCTTTACCCTGTCGATCTGGCGTTCGACCTTCCTCGATGTGTTGCAGTGGACGGTGGTCTGGACGCTGCTGGCGACCACGTTGCAATGCACCGTTGGTGTGCTGCTGGCGATCCTGGTGAACCAGAAAGATCTGCGCTTCAAGCCGCTGGTACGCACCATTTTTATTTTGCCGTGGGCGGTGCCGGGCTTTGTCACCATTCTGGTCTTCGCCGGAATGTTTAACGACTCATTTGGCGTGATTAACAACGCCATTCTGGCTTTCTTCGGTATTGCGCCGAAAGCGTGGCTGACCGATCCGTTCTGGACGAAAACCGCGCTGATCATGATGCAAACCTGGCTCGGCTTCCCGTTTGTCTTTGCCATGACCACCGGGGTGTTGCAGGCGATTCCGGACGATCTGTACGAAGCGGCGAAGATGGATGGCGCCAGCACCTGGACCCGGCTGCGCACTATTACGCTGCCGCTGGTGCTCTACTCAATCGCGCCGATCATCATCACTCAGTACACCTTCAATTTTAATAACTTCAACATCATCTACCTGTTTAACAACGGCGGTCCGGCGGTGGCGGGCGCGAACGCTGGCGGCACCGATATCCTGGTGTCGTGGATTTACAAACTGACGATGTCCTCTTCGCAGTACGCGATTGCGGCGACCATCACCATTTTGCTGTCGATTTTTGTCGTCGGGCTGGCGTTGTGGCAGTTCCGCGCGACCAAATCTTTTAAAAACGACGACATGGCATAAGGGAAGAAAAATGGCTAAATCACAAAGTATCCGCCGCGAGAAGTGGATCCGCCTGTCGCTCTCCTGGCTGGTTATCGCGCTGGTATCGCTGATCATTATCTACCCGCTGGTCTGGACGGTCGGCGCGTCGCTGAATGCCGGTAACAGCCTGCTCAGCACCTCGATCATCCCGGAGAACCTCTCATTCCAGCACTATGCCGATCTGTTTAACGGTCAGGTGAACTACCTGACCTGGTACTGGAATTCAATGAAGATCAGCCTGCTGACGATGGTGCTGACCTTAATCAGCGTCAGCTTTACCGCCTACGCCTTTTCGCGCTTCCGTTTTAAGGGGCGGCAGAATGGCCTGATGCTGTTTTTGCTGTTGCAGATGATCCCGCAGTTTTCCGCGCTGATCGCCATCTTCGTGCTGTCGCAGCTGCTGGGTTTGATCAACAGCCATATGGCGCTGGTGCTAATCTACGTGGCCGGGATGATCCCGATGAACACTTACCTGATGAAAGGCTACCTCGATGCCATCCCGCGCGATCTGGATGAATCTGCGCGCATGGACGGCGCCAGCAACTTCCGCATCTTTATCGAGATCATCATGCCGCTGTCGAAGCCGATTGTGGCGGTAGTGGCGTTGTTCTCCTTCACCGGGCCGCTGGGGGATTTCATCCTTTCCAGCACCATTTTGCGCACCCCGGACAAATACACGCTGCCGATTGGCCTCTACAACCTGGTAGCGCAAAAAATGGGTGCCAGTTACACCACCTATGCGGCGGGCGCGGTATTGATCGCCGTGCCGGTGGCCATTCTCTACCTTGCCTTACAAAAATACTTCGTCTCCGGCCTGACCTCCGGCAGCACCAAAGGATAACCACATGAAAAGATTTACACCCGCTCTGCTTGCTGTTTGTCTCTGTAGTTTGTCCGCCAGCACGTTTGCCGCCGACGCGTTAAAGACGCGCCCGTTCAGCGGCATGCCCGCCGACTTTATTAAAGGGGCTGATATCTCCACGCTGTTGGATGCCGAAAAGCACGGGGCGAAATTTTATAACGACAAAAATCAGCAACAGGATGCGCTCGCCATCCTGAAAGCTAACGGCGTTAATTATGTGCGCCTGCGTTTGTGGGTCGATCCGAAAGACGCGCAGGGCCAGGCTTACGGCGGTGGCGATAACGATCTGGCGACCACGCTGGCGCTGGCAAAACGGGCGAAAGCGCAGGGCATGAAGCTGCTGCTCGATTTTCACTACAGCGATTTCTGGACCGATCCCGGCAAACAGTTCAAACCGAAAGCCTGGGAAAAAATGGATTATGCGCAGCTAAAAACGGCGATCCACGACTATACCCGCGACACCATCGCCCGCTTTAAGCAGGAGGGCGTGCTGCCGGATATGGTGCAAATCGGCAATGAAATCAACTCCGGCATTCTGTGGCCGGAAGGCAAAAGCTGGGGGCAGGGCGGCGGAGAATTCGACCGGCTGGCGGGGCTGCTCACCTCAGCGATTGACGGGCTGAAGGAGAACCTGAAAAACGGAGAACAGGTGAAGATCATGCTGCACCTGGCGGAGGGCACCAAAAACGATACCTTCCGCTGGTGGTTTGATGAAATCACCAAACGCAATGTGCCGTTCGATGTGATTGGCCTGTCGATGTATACCTACTGGAACGGGCCGATAAGCGCGTTGCAGGCCAATATGGACGACATCAGCAAGCGCTACAACAAAGATGTGATTGTGGTGGAAGCGGCTTACGGCTATACGCTGGCTAACTGCGATAACGCGGAAAACAGCTTCCAGGAGAAAGAAGAGAAAGCGGGCGGCTACCCTGGCACCGTGCAGGGGCAATATGACTATATCCACGATTTAATGCAGTCCGTGATTAATGTTCAGGGCCATCGCGGTAAAGGTATTTTTTATTGGGAGCCAACCTGGATTGCCGTGCCGGGAAATACCTGGGCGACGCAGGCGGGAATGAATTATATCAACGATAAGTGGAAAGAAGGCAACGCGCGGGAAAATCAAGCGCTGTTTGATTGTCAGGGGAAAGTGCTGCCCTCAGTGAAAGTCTTTAATTAACTCTGGTGTTGTAAATTTCAGGACGTTTAATATGAATAAATTTGCGCCTTTAAGCCCGAAGGTTGTCTCGCTATTGCATGGCGCGGACTATAACCCGGAACAATGGGAGAATTATCCCGGTATTATTGATGACGATATTGCCATGATGAAGCAGGCAAATTGCAATGTCATGTCGATCGGGATATTTAGCTGGTCGAAACTGGAGCCGCGGGAAGGTGAGTTTAATTTCGCCTGGCTCGATTCGGTGATTGAAAAATTATATGCAGCGGGAATTCATATTTTCCTCGCTACGCCGAGCGGCGCACGGCCCGCCTGGATGTCGCAGAAATATCCGCAAGTGCTGCGCGTCGGGCGCGATCGCGTGCCGGCGCTGCACGGCGGGCGGCACAATCACTGCATGACATCGCCGATCTACCGGGAAAAAACGCTGAAAATCAATACGCTGCTGGCTGAGCGCTATGCGCAGCATCCGGCGGTACTCGGCTGGCATATTTCCAACGAGTACGGCGGAGAATGCCACTGCGATTTGTGTCAGCAAAAATTCCGCGACTGGCTGCAAGCCCGTTACCAGACGCTGGAAAACCTCAATCACGCCTGGTGGAGCGATTTCTGGAGCCACACTTACAGCGACTGGTCGCAAATTCAGTCGCCGTCGCCGCAGGGCGAAGTGTCGATCCACGGTCTGAATCTCGACTGGCGGCGCTTTAATACCGCGCAGGTCGCCGATTTCTGCCGCCATGAAATCGCGCCATTGAAAGCCGCGAATGCGCAGCTTCCGGTGACTACCAACTTTATGGAGTATTTCTACGATTACGACTACTGGCAACTCGCGCCAGCGCTCGACTTTATCTCCTGGGACAGCTATCCGATGTGGCACCGGGACAAAGACGAAACGCAGCTCGCCTGCTACACCGCGATGTATCACGACATGATGCGCACGCTGAAAGGCGGCAAGCCGTTTGTGCTGATGGAATCCACACCGAGCGTCACTAACTGGCAGCCGACCAGCAAAGTGAAAAAGCCGGGAATGCATATTCTGTCGTCATTACAGGCGGTGGCGCACGGCGCGGATTCGGTGCAGTACTTCCAGTGGCGGAAAAGTCGCGGCTCGGTTGAGAAGTTCCATGGCGCGGTAATCGACCATGTTGGCCACCTGGATACCCGCGTCGGGCGCGAAGTGTGTACGCTGGGCGAGATGCTGGCAAAACTCACGCCGGTAATGGGCTGTCGCACTGACGCGCGCGTGGCGATCATTTTCGACCAGCAAAACCGCTGGGCGCTGGATGATGCCGAAGGCCCGCGCAATAAGGGGATGGAGTACGAAAAAACGGTTAATGAACACTATCGCCCGTTCTGGGAAAAGGGCATCGCGGTGGATGTCATTAACGCCGACGCGGATCTGAGCCGTTATCAACTGGTGATCGCGCCCATGCTCTATATGGTACGTGAGGGCTTTGCCGAACGCGCCGAAGCGTTTGTCGCGGCGGGCGGGCATCTGGTCACCTCTTACTGGACCGGTGTGGTGAACGAAAGCGATCTCTGCTATCTCGGCGGCTTCCCTGGTCCGCTGCGCAAACTGGTGGGTATCTGGGCGGAGGAGATCGACTGCCTGGATGACAATGAACGCAATCTGGTGCAGGGGCTGGCGGGCAACGAGGCCGGGTTACAGGGGCCGTATCAGGCGCGTCATTTGTGCGAATTGATCCATGCCGAGAGCGCCAAACCACTGGCCACTTACCGGGATGATTTCTACGCCGGGCGCCCGGCGGTAACGGTCAATCAGTTCGGCAAAGGTAAGGCGTGGCACGTCGCTTCGCGCAACGATCTGGCCTTCCAGCGCGATTTCTTTGCCAGCATTATTGACGAGCTGGCGCTTCCGCGTGCCGTTGAGCAGGATTTCCCGCCGGGCGTGGTGGCTACCGCGCGTACCGACGGCGAAACCACGTTTGTCTTTATCCAGAACTTCAGCGCTCAGCAACAGACGATTACGCTGCCGCCAGGCTACCAGGATTGTCTGTCGGCCGCGACCGTCAGCGGCTCGCTGGTGCTGACACCGTGGGATTGTCGCGTTGTTAGCCGCCAGGCATAAGCCGACGTAATGTGCCTGCCCATTCGGGCAGGCTTTTTTTTATCTGTCGAAAAATCAGGAGCCGATGATGGTGAGTCTTAAATCCTTCCTGCACTACTTCTCCGAACCGAAAAATACCGCGGCAGCGCCCGTCAGCGATGCTGAGCTGCAACTGATCCAGCGGCTGGCGCAGGCATTTGGCGGTGCGGAGAACATTGAAAATGTTGATGCCTGTCTGACCCGTTTGCGTGTGACGGTGAAAGATCTGGCCATTGTGGATTCGCAGGCGCTGCAAAATGAAGGTGCGTTGGGGGTGATTATTCTCGGTCAGCAGGTGCATGCCATATTTGGTAAACAGTCAGATGCGCTGCGTAAATTACTCGATGAACATTTCTCCTCCCGCGCATAAATAAAAAAGGGATACCCGTGAGGGTATCCCGAAATAACTAACAGAAAAGCAATGGCAATATAAATTCTGTCAGGCAATGGCCTGGCAGTTCTCGGAGATAAATAACGAGGGCAATAAATTAATATACAAAATCATTCGCGTTATATCGTGGCGACAAACCTGTTCCTGCTCAAATAAGTGAGCGGAGTAAACAGATGCTGCCAATAAAGTGATAACGTGAAGGATAAAGTTTATTTACCACCAGGCTTCCACCTGTACGCCAAAGTTCCACGTATTATTTTTAGTGCCGTCTTCAAATGATTTTCCATCTTCCGAATCATTTAAATACGAAGCGAATACGCGCAATTCAGGCCGTGACATAAATTCCGGGCCATCCGCCAGACCTACAGCGAAGGTGTATTTTTCGCCGCTCTGTTTGTAGTGGGTGCCGTTTTTATAGTCGTCTTTCTGGTAGAAACCGCCGACTTCACCAATCAGACGTACATAATTGGTGAGCTGATACTGTGCGCGGCCAACCAGTGAAACCAGGCGGGTTTTGTCGGTATATTCCGTAATGTCGTTGGCTGAACCGTAGGTCAGCACGTGGTTCAGTGAGAACTTCTCGGTAAGCGGAATCAGGCCGGTGTTAATCACGCGGTAACCGCTGGCGTCGTTCACATAGTGCCACATGTCGTACCAGCCGCCGCCCTGCGACACCATGTTCTGCGCCAGCCCTTTGTTGGCGTATTGCAGCACCAGTTTGTTATAGCCGCCAAACATATCCTGGCTGATTTCGCCGGTCACCATCACGCCGTCATCCGCTTCGTATAATCCGCCGTACTCTTTCTGTTTTTTGGTCGGATTTGGCATAGCGTAGTCGATGCCGAACTCTGTCCACGCGCCTGACCACGGTTTCCAGCCCGCATAGCGAACGTCGATATAGTTGATGTTGACGTCGTTATCATTATCGACGCGGTAATCAACATCGTTGGCGTCGCCACGGATCCAGGCTACCGAGACCGCCCCAGGGCCGAAGGTGTAGTTTTCAATCCCGGCGCCGGAACCGGAGATGTTCCAGTATTTGGTATCAATAATGTGCAGATCGTGGCGCTGGTAGTAACGTTTACCGCCCCAGATTACGGCGTTGGGATCGTTGGGAATAAGCCCTTTGATTTGCAGATTCAACTGGCGCAGGCCGAACTGCGCGTCGTCGCCAATAGTGGTTTCGTTGTCGTTAGAGCCGTCGGAAACCATGCTCACCATGCTGTCGAGGTAAAAACTCACCTCGTCTTTTTTATACACTTCCGAGCCCAGTTCCAGTTCGCCGTAGGTATCGGATTCGTTACCCAGGCGGCCCAGCTTGTTCTTTTGCCACTCAACCTGCCCGCCATCGCCGGACACGCCTACGCCGCCGCGCAGGTAGCCATGAAAGTCGATCGGTACAGATGTCGCAGCCAGCAGTGAAGGTGAAGTCAGCGCAGCGGCTAACGCAAGAGTGAGAGTGCGTAGCGTAGTGTTCATATCATTCCTCTTATTGTTTTGTATTACGTTCACATAAACGATGTCATAAAATGCCTAAATGTAAAAACAGGCAAACTAACGATTGCGAATGTGTGATTAACTGCAAATAAATCAGCCTTTTTTGTTACCAATAGCGAATTTCTTCACAATGTTGGGTATTGTGAGCGTGATACTTATTTTGCGAAATTGAAGCGGGAGAATGTGTGGTGAGCGTTTTTTTAGGAAGCCCCTGTTACACTTGGCGCATAACAACATAAGGAACCGGACCATGAAGTCTAAAAGTGCAACGCTGGAAGACGTAGCCCGCCATGCGGGTGTCTCCTACCAGACCGTGTCCAGGGTACTCAACAAATCTGCCAATGTATCCGAAGCCACGCGTTTAAAAGTGGAGAAATCCATAGAGTTATTGCGTTACGTACCGAACCGGCTGGCGCAGCAATTAGTGGGAAAGCAGAGTCAGACTATCGGCCTGGTGACCACTTCGCTGGCGCTGCATGCCCCTTCGCAGGTGGCGGCGGCGGTGAAACGCTACGCCAACCTTGATGGCTACCAGGTCTTGATTTCGATGATCGATGAGAACGTCAATCAAGATATCCAGTCCGCCATCAATGAACTGAAGTCACAGCTGGTCGATAAAGTGATCATTAACGTGCCGCTGGAAACCGAAGAGGCCCAGCATATCGCCTCTGACAACGATGACATCGTCTGCTTGTTTCTCGATGTCGATCCGTACAGTTCCGTGTTTAACGTTTCGTTTAACCCGGCGGACGGTACCCGCGCCAGTGTTAAGCATCTGTATGAACTGGGCCACCGCGAGATCGCGCTGCTGGCCGGGCCGGAATCGTCGGTGTCGGCGAATCTGCGGCTGAAAAGCTGGATCGATACGCTCAGCGGCTATGGGTTGAAACCGGTAACGGTGTTTCATGGTAACTGGGATGCACAGAGCGGTTACGCTGGCGCATTACAGATGCTGCGCGAAACGCCGAATTTCACCGCCGTGCTGGTAGGCAACGATCAGATGGCGCTGGGCGTATTGAGCGCCTTCCATCAACATCAGATTGCCATTCCCGGCGAGAAATCGGTGGTGGGTTACGACGGCACTTATGAAAGTTCGTTTTTCCATCCGTCGCTGACCACCGTTTCGCTGGATCTCGATTTGCAGGGCAAAGAAGCGGTGCGTCGTCTGCTCGACAGCGGTCATGGCGATGCGGCGCGCAGCTCGTCGGTGCTGCCTGCAAAACTTATCGTGCGCCATTCAACCGGCGCGTTGCAGGAGCAGGGGACCAATTTGCAGGAGATCTCCCAGCAGTTGCAGGCTATTGCGCATAAGCTGTGGAAGTAAGAGATATACGAAGCGCCATCGGCATTGTGCCGGTAGCGCTTCGGTTTACAGCGATTACTGCGCTTTTGGCGTCAGTTTCAGAAAACGCATCATGCCAGGGCGGCGTTCAGAAGTGAGCAACAGGCGGTTGTCATCGGTAAAGTCGCGCAGTTCAGGCAGATTGCTGGTTTCGCGTTCAACGCGTTGCACGGTTTCAATGTCGAAATAGTGCGCGGCGTTGCGCAGAAAAGCATTGTATTTGGCAAGGAAATCGTCCATCCAGTGGTGAATCTCGATGATCACCGTGCAGGATTTCAGCAGGTTTAATACCTCATCGGTCAGCAGTTCAAACTCGAAGCCTTCGATGTCGATCAGCACCAGCGCGTTATCCAGATCTTGCGCGCGCAGGCTGGCAAAACTGGCAGCATTGGCTTCACCGAGGATGGTCAGCTCGCCGACCGAGTGGTTCTTTTTCCAGTTTTCCGAAATGACGGCGCGGCCTTTTTCCGTTTGCTCAAAGCAGATGGTCTTGCCAATCTTGCCGGAAACCAGCATACCGATGGCGTAGTAGCCATCCGCAGCACCAATGTCGATAAAAGTTGAGAAGCGGCCAGCTTCTGTTGCCTCGATCAGATTCAGGATCTCTTTTTCGTACAGCCCCAGGCACTGGGAGCCGAGATCGAGTTTTCCCCACCAGGTGTCGCGATCGAGATGTAATCCTTTGAACGGGCCGTATTTCACGGTGCCCTGCAACAGGTCGAAGACCTCTAATGACATACGTTCCTGACGCTCACGAATGGTTTCGCGACGCCAGTTTTCTCTCTGCTCCAGCGTGGACTGCTGTGCGCGTTCCAGCATCGGATGGAAATAATCTGCTTCCGCTAAAATAAATTGTTCTACGTTGTTCATTTTCATTATCACCTGAGTGCGGTTAGGCGCTTATTCACAATGACTGCAAAATACGTTTACGCTCGGCGTCGTCTTGCTGGGGCGTGTAATCCGCAACCGCGCAGGAGGCGCAAATACCTTGCTTCAGCCCAAAATCAAACAGCCCGCGGCGGAAACCGCTGAGGGTTTTTGACGCGTAAATATCAAAGATGGATGATGTCGCCACGTTGCCCGCCGGTGCGAGGTTGGTCTTGTCATCTAAAAAGCTCTCACAGCACGGCTGCACTGTACCATCGTAAAAGATGGTGAATTCGCGAAACGGTTTGACGCAGGGGCTGGTGCGAATGGTTGCCGACGCGGCATGCTCGGTCAGCACGCCCGCGCGGTTGGTGCCATATTTGCGCCAGTCCGGCCACTGGATCTTGATTTGCACGCCGCGATGACGGAATAAAATCGATGTCGAGTTGACCACATCATTGATGCTGAAATCCGGGTACTTATCGCCGCACTCCAGCTTATCCAGCAGTTTGGTTACCCGGCGGCGGATCGCAGCAGGGGTTTGTGTAACATTTGAAGAAGGATGCAGCGTGACGCAGATATTGTTTAATCCGCTGTCAGAGAGCGTACTCAAACGCTCGATATCGAGAAAATCACCGTTGCTGTTAAAGGCTATGTGGCTATAGGGCAGCGCCTCTTTGATGAGGGTGATTTTGCGCTCCAGATCTAAATCCAGCAGCGGCTCGTTGTAGAGGTTCAGAGAGATGCGGTTTTCGTAGCGGATCGATGCCAGTTCGGCGCAGATCTTCTCCAGTGTAGTCGTATCCATATAACGCTGAAGCGCCTGGCGGTTAGAGAAGCTCACCGGGCAGTAATCGCACTTACGGTTGCAGTTATACGACAGCTCCAGATTGATGATTTCCACGTGGCGCTTAAACATGATCTGTTTCTGCTCCGCGGTCAGCGTCGCGCTGCGTCGGCTGTCCAGCAGGTTCTTGATGCTCTCATCTGATGCAAAGCTGATCTGCTCAAAATAATTCATGTACATTCTCCTGCCGCAACCGCATGTGGGTAGAACCCGTGCTTTGAGTTTTGTAATGCATTGATATTCATGGATCTATTGCCGCATCATGCCGATGAGCTACCAGACGCCGTGTAATGATATCGGCCAGCAGACTGAAAACCTGAGCCTGCCGACTGATAATTAATTTCCTTTAAGGGACGCGTGGGCGTGATTCGCTTGTATTAGGCTGCAGACAGTTTAGCGTTGGGGCTGCAGAGGCTAAGGATGTAACAAACGTGTGTTCATAAGCCTTTTCTGCGCTTAGTGACAAGGGGCGACGCCCGTTAAATCAGGGAAGTCAGGAATGGAACCGGTGGGCTTCAGGTTGAGCGGATTTGGCGTGAGGCCTCTTTTTTTGAATACCAGCAAGGCGTTACTTAAGAGATCTCTTCTCCTCGCTCACGACAATAGTTTTGCGTCAGCGTTATTCGTAATTATCTTCTTAGCCTTAACCTAAATATTCACGCTCTTGTGCCGATAATTGTCGCAGGCCGCACCGCTTTTTGTGGGGCCGATGGTTGTGTCGTTATCTTATACAAGGGTAAAAATATGTCATTACGACGGTTTTCTTTTCTTATTTTCAGTCTCTTACTCTGTATCTTCCTCATCAGTTCTACCTCTAACCTTTGGTCACTTACGCGCAGCAACCAGTCACTGGATAGCGTGAACAAAGAAATTCGCGTGGTGTTATCCGTGATCGATCCGATCAACCACAGCCGTACATTGCGGGTCAGGCTGATGGAAGCGATGATTAACTCCAGCCTTGGCGATAGCGAGAAAGCCCGGGCATCACTTGAGAAAGCGCAAGAAGTGATGCAGAAAGCTTCTGCTGCTTTTGACGCCTATCAGGCGGCTTCACATATTGCCGGTGAAGAACAGTTTTCCGTTCCCTATAACAATGCCTGGCATGTTTATGTCAATGATGGTCTGAAACCGTTGATGGATGCCGCGAACCGTAATGACAGCGCGCGCTTTAATCAACTGGTCAGCGATACAATTCCGGTACTCGATCGTCAGTTCGAAATCACGCTGGATAATTTGCTGGCGTTTCGCGAGAAAAACGCGCAGCGCCTTAACAATGATGCGCAGAGCCGCTTTACCAACAGTGTGGTCACTATCGTTATCTTCGCTCTGCTGTTTACGCTGATTATCATCGCCATGTTTATCCTGATACGGCGGCGCGTTCTTTCTCCTCTTGACGCTGCGCGGCTTCACTGTCAGCAGATGGCTGCCGGAGAACTGCATAGCCCGGTGATCTCGCGCTCGAAAGATGAAATCGGGACGTTGCTCAGCTCGCTGGAGCAGATGCGTCTTTCGCTGGTGGACATCATTGCGCAGGTTCGTCATTCAAGCGAAAGCGTGGCTCATGCCGCCGAAGAAATTGCCGCAGGAAATACGGATCTCTCGGCGCGAACAGAGTCGCAGGCCGCTTCCCTTGGCGAAACGGCTGCCAGTATGGAACAACTGACTTCCACGGTGAAACACACCTCAGAAAACACGCACCAGGCTAACCAACTTGCCAGCAACATGCGCAACTCTGCGCAAGAGGGCAACACCATCGTTGAAGAAGCGGTGCTTTCAATGAAGGAAATCGAAAGCAGCTCAGGCAAAATCGACACAATTATCGGCCTGATTGAAGATATTGCTTTCCAGACTAATATCCTGGCGCTTAACGCGGCCGTTGAGGCAGCCCGCGCTGGCGAGCAGGGGCGCGGTTTTGCCGTTGTCGCCAGCGAAGTCCGTAATCTGGCACAGCGCTCGTCGGTTGCTGCGAAAGAGATTAAGGAGTTGATTGAGCAGTCCGGTACTCAGGTTCAGCTTGGCAGCGAAAGGGTGGAGCGAGCGGGCGAAAGCATGAAGCGCATTATCGCTTCCGTTAAACAGGTGTCCGAACTGATGTCGGAGATTGATCTCTCCACCAATGAGCAAAGCCGCGGTATTGAGCAGATCAATATTGCTGTCGCGCAAATGGATTCCGTTACCCAGCAGAACGCCGCGCTTGTTGAGGAAGCCTCTGCCGCGGCACATTCGCTGAAAGAGCAGTCGCAATTACTTAAACAGGCTGTGGCTGTTTTCAAACTTAACTGATGACAAACGATGACAGGCAGGCTTCGGCCTGCCTCTCTTTTTGTGGCAGGGTGATTTCTTCAGCAACCGGCCGGATAACGATCAAACAATCCGGATTTGTACTTGCAGGCTTGTTATATGCTTTAAACTTTCTCGGTCCACATGGCCGTATTCGCTGCCCGAAACCGGCATTGATTAACGTGACGCCCGGGATTTGCCCTGGGGAATTCGTCCGGGGGTTGTGTCTTTGATCTCCGCTGGCATTATCGCTGAGTGGCGATTAACGGCTGCTAATCGCAATCAGTTGAATCAGATTCAACTGATTCGGGGTGCCCTTCCTTGTGAAGGCTGAGAAATACCTGTATTACCCGATCTGTAAGATACCCACGTCAGTAACGACGGGATTTTCCGCCGTTGTGTACCCGAATAATGTTCAAAAATGAAAAAAGCCCCGCCTTTTTAGGTTCGGGGCCAGTCTGGCGCGCTTAAATTTACCGTAGGCTGTACGTTAAAAAGTAGCGGCCTGCGTGTGAACGAGGAAATTATCAGACGATATGTGAGGCATCAGGAGAAAACGGAACAAATACATGAACAGCAAATGGAATTGCTAGAGCAATAAGCGGAAAGTGACAATAGCCCCCTTACAGGGGGCATTCTCAAAAGCCACCTTCTAAGAAGGTGGTCTTTTACTTATGTTTGGCTACTGATATTTTCGCCGTACTTTCTGAATAATGAACATCAACAGTGCAGTAACAACGAGCATGAGTAGGAACAGCACCCATAGAAACGATGGATCAGCTTCGCCATCAGCAAATCCCAACCCGGTGCGGTTCAGAAAATCATTACTGATTTGAGACAAATACTCGACCAGCCCGCCCAGAGGGAACAGCACGATAAAGAATGAAGCCACAAGGCAGAGAAGACCGATCAGTGTGTTAATTATTAAATTTGCATGACGCATAATCAGTCCGCCCTGTTACGTCTATACGTCCATATGCCATTAATCCTTTTCCCCCCGGCACTCGAACTTTTTTACGTGCAAGTAACGAGGTTCTGACTAACTGGAAATCAGGAATGTTATAGAAAGTTATACATCCCCACGACTCCCCCTCGCCATTTGGGCGCAACGGGTGAAGCCGGAAAGATCCTCTGTCAACGCCATTAACGAAAACGTGATCACTCATTGTGGAGGCATTGAACAATCCAAACCACTCCTCGTGATTTGTTCCATTCCTGAAATCCTTAACAAATCGCTCTACCTGGTTGGCAATACTCCCGGACGGGGCATCAACGATCCAGTAAGTGCCTACAGGCAAAGCCGCATTTCGTATAAATGCACACTCTGCGATGTTGGTTACTGGTGCTATCCCCGAAAACACTGGAAACGTTCCGACACCGTAAACATGAAGTTTAAGCCGTCTCCCGATACGTCGTTGTAGTCCATCCTGCAAATCTGCATAACATAAAACTCCCTGTAGATTTGCGGGTTATGTTACCGCCGATTTAACCAACCAGCCAGCCTTACCCTCTGAATTTGGGACACATTTGGGGACACAACTTGGGACACCGCGCATTTTTAAGGGTTGTGTCTTTGTCTTCCCGCTGGCATGATCCTGAACAGGGATTAATGAGAGCATTAATCGCAAGTAGTTGAATTTGTTTTAAATGACTCGGGGTGCCCTTCTTTGTGAAGGCTGAGAAATACCCGTAATACCTGATCTGGATAATGCCAGCGTAGGGAAGTCAGATGCCTGTCGGGCTATCACTTCTTCCACGGCCTGGCAGGAGCGAAACCATGCAACCTGACCTGCTTGATCGTGCGCAAACCGCACATGCCTTACAGCAATTCCGCCGCCATTCCCCGCTTGTTCACTGTATGACCAACGATGTTGTACAAACCTTTACCGCCAATGTGCTACTGGCGCTTGGCGCGTCACCGGCCATGGTGATTGATCGTGACGAGGCGCAGCAATTCAGTGCGATTGCCGATGCGCTGTTGATTAACGTTGGTACCTTAACCCGCGAGCGGGCCGATGCGATGCTGGCGGCTGCCGAAAGCGCAAATGCGGCAGGTAAACCCTGGACGCTCGATCCTGTGGCCGTCGGCGCACTCACTTTCCGTACGCAATTTTGCCAGCAACTGCTTACCCTGCATCCGGCGGCGATCCGCGGCAATGCCTCCGAAATTCTGGCACTCGCGGGAGTGAGCGCAGGCGGGCGCGGCGTGGATACCACCGATACCACCAGCAATGCGTTGCCCGCAGCGCAGGCGCTGGCGCGGCAAACCGGCGCTGTGGTGGCCGTTACCGGCGAAGTGGACTATGTCACTGATGGCCGTCGTACACTGATGGTCACCGGGGGCGATGTGCTGATGACGCGGGTTGTCGGCACAGGTTGCGCGTTATCCGCCGTGGTGGCCGCCAGTTGTGCGCTGCAAGGCGATCGCCTGGTGAATGTGGCTGCCGCCTGCGCCTGGTTCGGGCTGGCGGGTAGCCTGGCGGTCGCGAACAGCAACGGGCCGGGCAGCTTTACGCCCGCGTTTCTCGACGCGCTCTACGCGCTCGGCGGGGAGGGTTCGTTATGAGGCGAATCAATGCATTGACCATCGCCGGTACCGATCCCAGCGGTGGCGCGGGCATTCAGGCAGATTTAAAAACCTTCTCGGCGCTTGGCGCCTACGGCTGCTCGGTGATCACCGCGCTGGTGGCGCAAAACACCCGCGGCGTGCAGTCGGTGTACCGTATCGAACCGGATTTTGTCGCCGCGCAACTCGACTCGGTACTCAGCGATGTGCGTATCGACACCACCAAAATCGGCATGCTGGCGGAAACCGATATTGTTGAAGCGGTGGCGGAGCGCCTGCGCCGCTATCAGGTACGCAATGTGGTGCTGGATACGGTAATGCTCGCCAAGAGCGGCGATCCGCTGCTGTCACCCTCCGCCGTGTCGGCGCTGCGTCAGCATTTACTGCCGCAGGTTTCACTTATTACGCCCAATCTGCCTGAGGCCGCGGCGCTGCTTGACGCGCCACATGCCCGCACCGAGCAGGAGATGCATGCGCAGGGAGAAGCGCTGCTGGCACTCGGCTGCGAGGCGGTGCTGATGAAAGGCGGTCATCTGGATGACGCCGAAAGCCCGGACTGGCTCTTCACTCGTGATGGCGCGCTACGCTTTACCGCACCGCGAGTGGCGACGAAAAATACCCACGGCACAGGCTGCACGCTCTCCGCCGCGCTGGCTGCGCTGCGCCCGCGCCACAACGACTGGGCGTCGACGGTCGCGGAAGCCAAACAGTGGCTGACGGCCGCGCTGATGCAGGCGGATTCGCTGGAAGTCGGTAGCGGAAACGGGCCGGTTCACCATTTCCATCAGTGGTGGTAAACCAGGATCCGAAACGTGCCAGCAGATAATGCTGAAAAAAAAGGCAGCGGTGGAAAATCTCGCCCATGAGTACCAGGCTTATTTCTGCCTGCCGTAAGGCAGGTCGGGATAATCCAATTCGCTTTGCGCGAAGCTTACGGGAGCATAGCTATGACTGATATTGTGCAGTTACTCGGCAAAGACGCCGACAGCCTTCTGCAACACCGCTGTATGACCATCCCCGCTGACCAACTCTATTTGCCGGGCGGCGATTATGTGGATCGCGTGATGGTCGATAACAACCGTCCGCCTGCGGTACTACGTAACATGCAGACGCTGTATAACCACGGGCGGCTAGCGGGAACCGGGTATCTGTCCATTCTGCCGGTTGACCAGGGGATTGAGCACTCGGCGGGCGCATCCTTTGCAGCGAATCCGCTCTATTTTGATCCGAAGAATATCGTCGAGCTGGCGATTGAAGCCGGGTGTAACTGTGTCGCCTCTACCTACGGTGTGCTGGCCTCTGTTTCCCGCCGCTACGCGCACCGCATTCCCTTCCTCGTCAAACTCAACCACAATGAAACCCTCAGCTACCCGACGGAATATGACCAGACGCTGTATGCCAGCGTTGAGCAGGCATTCAATATGGGCGCAGTGGCCGTTGGCGCGACCATCTATTTTGGATCGCTGGAATCCCGTCGCCAGATTGAAGAGATCTCTGCCGCCTTTGAACGCGCGCATGAGCTGGGGCTGGTGACCGTGCTGTGGGCCTACCTGCGCAACTCTGCTTTCAAGAAAGATGGCGTGGATTACCATGTTTCGGCGGATTTGACCGGCCAGGCGAATCACATTGCCGCCACTATCGGCGCGGACATCGTGAAGCAGAAAATGGCGGAAAATAACGGCGGCTATAAGGCGGTTAACTTCGGTTATACCGATGAACGCGTCTACAGCAAACTGACCAGCGATAACCCGATCGATCTGGTGCGTTACCAACTGGCGAACTGCTACATGGGGCGCGCGGGGCTTATTAACTCCGGTGGCGCTGCTGGTGGGGACACCGATCTGGCCGATGCTGTCCGTACGGCGGTTATCAATAAACGCGCGGGTGGCATGGGGTTGATCCTTGGCCGTAAAGCGTTCAAGAAAACCATGGCTGACGGCGTGAAACTGATTAACGCCGTGCAGGATGTCTATCTTGATCAGAAAGTGACCATCGCATAACTTTTCCGTTATCTCCTCTCCATTTCGGGGAGGAGATTTTCTTATGAATCAGTCAATTATTTCGATTAAACCCTCCCGCTGACGAGGGCATGGAAAGGCATTTTTAAGTGGGTCAGCGTAATAACGGGCAATCAGGCGGTAACCGGCACTGCAACGCGTTGGGCAGCACTTCAACGCGGAAATGCTCGCCGCTCAGCGGTTCACCGTCGAGGTTAAAGGTAATTTCATGCGGAGCGCTGATCTCAAACCACGCCGATTTTCCGTCAATAATATGCGGATTATCGTCCGGCTGCGTCAGGGTGGTTAACAGCGCCGGTAACAACTCTTCGCCGGTAAAAATACGCAGATGCAATAGGCCATCGTTAATCAGCGCCTGCGGGCAAAGCTGTTGTCCGCCGCCCGCCTGGCGGCCGTTACCAATGCCAATCACCAGAGCATCACCCTGCCACTGGAAATCCTCACCGCGAATTTCGCAGCGGTCGGCTTTCAGCTTATCCAGCCGCAGCAGCCCGTGGATCAGATAAGAAACCCCGCCCAGCGCGGCCTTTAGTTTTTCCGGTGTTTCCGTGGTGATGCGGGTACCAAAACCACCGGTTGCCATATTAATAAAGCAGGTTTTATCGTTGACGCGGGCGATATCGATAGCCACCGCTTTACCCACGATGGCCAGCTGTAACGCTTTCTCCAGCGTCTCGGGGATCCCCGCGCTGGTGGCAAAATCATTGGCGGTGCCGAGCGGCAAAATACCGAGCGCCGGAATATTATCACCCGTGCAGTTCACCAGCGCTGTCGCCACTTCGTTGATGGTGCCATCGCCACCGCCAGCGATCACCGTATCCACGCCAAGCTGCTGCGCTTCCTTAACGTAGCGCCCGGCATCGCCTTTTTCCCAGGTGACGCGCACCTGAATATCCATGCCTTCGTCACGCAGCAACGCGATAGCTGTGCGCAGCGTTTCGTCGCCAGCGCTTTTACCGTTGAGGATCAATAAGCTTCCAGGAATTTTGCCCATATTTCTCGTCCTTATTGCATGCAATGAGGAAAGTGTATCTCACGAGCGGGGAGGGGGTAAAAAAAGCGGAAAAAAGAGTTAAAAAAAATCAGCCTGCGTAAGGGAGATTACGCAGGCTAAGGAGGTGGTTCCTGGTACAGCTAGCATTTATGGGTTATGTTTTTCAGCGGGGGGATAATACCCGTATTGAACGAAGCGGTATGTGATCCGATTCTAAGAATTATCCCAGCGCGAAAAAATTTCCCTGATTGACTATTTGCCGTGTGGGTTTCGGGTGCTTTCACCGTTGAAGTTACGCATCAGCAGCGCGAACTTCAGCTCCACCTCTTCAGGAACCGGCAGCCAGACGGTATGACCGTCACCCGGCGCCACGTCAATCGCTTCGCCTTTGCCGTTTTCCAGATGCTCCAGCGTAAAGTTCATGTTGCCCTGCGGGGTCATCAGCTCCAGGCTGTCACCTTTGGTGAACTTGTTTTTCACCGCGACGGCCGCCAGCGCGCCTTTGCGCTCGCCGGTGAAGTCACCGACAAACTGCTGGCGCTCGGATACGGAGTAGCCGTGCTCGTAGTTCTGGTAGTCGTCGTGGGTATGACGGCGCAGGAAGCCTTCGGTATAGCCGCGATGCGCCAGGCCTTCCAGAGTTTCCAGCAGGCTGGTATCGAACGGTTTACCGGCGGCCGCATCGTCGATGGCTTTGCGGTACACCTGCGCGGTACGCGCGCAGTAGTAATAGGATTTGGTGCGGCCTTCAATCTTCAGGGAGTGCACGCCCATCTGGGTCAGGCGCTCGACGTGGGCGATGGCACGCAGATCTTTCGAGTTCATGATGTAGGTGCCGTGCTCGTCTTCAAAGGCGGTCATGTACTCGCCCGGACGCTTGGCTTCTTCAATCATAAACACGCTGTCGGTTGGCGCGCCGATGCCCAGCGTAGGCTCGACGTTGGTCACCGGAATAGGTTCATGCTTGTGGACGATGTTGCCGATATCATCCTCTTTGCCTTCCTGGACGTTATATTCCCAGCGGCAGGCGTTGGTGCAGGTGCCCTGGTTCGGGTCGCGTTTGTTGATGTAGCCAGAAAGCAGGCAGCGGCCGGAATAGGCCATGCACAGCGCGCCGTGGACGAAGATTTCGATCTCCATGTCCGGCACCTGGCTGCGAATCTCGGCGATCTCTTCCAGCGACAGCTCGCGGGAGAGGATCACGCGCGTCAGCCCCATCTGCTGCCAGAACTTCACCGTTGCCCAGTTGACCGCGTTGGCCTGCACGGAGAGGTGAATCGGCATCTGCGGGAAGTTCTCGCGAACCAGCATGATAAGGCCCGGATCGGACATGATCAGCGCATCCGGCCCCATATCCACCACCGGCTTCAGATCGCGGATGAACGTTTTCAGCTTGGCGTTGTGCGGCGCGATGTTGACCACCACGTAGAATTTTTTGCCCAGCGCGTGGGCTTCGTTGATGCCGATTTGCAGGTTTTCGTGGTTGAATTCGTTGTTGCGCACGCGCAGCGAGTAGCGCGGCTGGCCCGCGTAAACGGCGTCGGCGCCGTAGGCGAAGGCGTAACGCATATTTTTCAGCGTTCCCGCCGGGGACAGGAGTTCCGGTTTAAACATGATTGTTCTCGTTCTGATGACAGGTCAGATCCGCCTCACCAGGTGAGGCGGCGGGGGAGTTCCCCTAAATTTAGGGCGGGAATTGTAGCGCCGCGCGCCAGGGGAGTAAACCTGCGCGTTAGTTCACGCGCAGATAAGTGCCGTCGGCGCTGACGTTATGGCCGAAACCGCAGTTTTCAGCATTGTCGGTGCGGGCATCGAGCTTCAGACCATCCGGTGAAAGCGCCAGGGAGATAGTGCATTGCATGCCAAAATCTTTAATCACCACCGCGCCTTTGCCCTCTTTCAGCGTTACTTTTTCTGAGAACTCGCCTAAATTGGGGCCCGAGTACATCGCCATCAACCCAAAATAAGCGCCTTCCCAGTCCGCCTGCCAGCTATCGCCGCCCCGCGGCTTGAGAATAAAGGTTTGAAAGTTGCCTCGCCCGGCGTACTGCCAGTATTCACCGGAGGGAGAGGTGGGTTTTGGCAGCGCGTCGAGTTTGTCCTTAATCAGCGATAGGTTATAGGCCGATTTTTTATTGTCCGGATAGATAGCCAGCCAGGCCTGCGCTTTACGATATTCACCTTCGCGAATCCAGGTGAGCGCCACGTTGTTATACGCAGTCGCCAGCTTGTCTTCATCAAACTGCTGAACGTTGGCGTCGCACTGCTCCTGCCATGCCACTTGTTGTTCGAACGCTTCCCGGGCTTTGGGATAGTTTTTCGCTTTGTAAAACAGCTCGCCCTGTTTTGCATAACCAGGGATCTTCGCGCAGTCGGCGGCCATTTCTTCGTCGGTTATTTCCGCCTGGCAACTGAACGCAGCCAACAGCAGCATTAGTACGCCATAGTCATATTTCCTCACCATCCTTCTCCTTTATTATTGTTTTGATACGTCTGAAGCCGCCCGCCATGATACAGAGGATTACAGCATTGTTCACGACCGGTTTATACTCGGCGCTGGGCCTTGTCAGGGCGCTGTCGGGGCGGTGTCGTGTTGCTGTCGGGTAACGATCGTGTTGCTGTCCGCGTGGTTCAGCGACACTGCAAGCCGGTTTCCTGTGGAGAAATATCATGAGCAATAAAGTGAAAGCGTTCCGTCTGGCCCGCGCCTGGTCGCAGGAGCAGCTTGCAGAGATGGCCGCGTTGAGCGTCAGAACGGTGCAGCGAATTGAAAGTGGCGATCAACCTTCGCTGGAGACGCTGAGTGCGTTAGCGGCGGTGTTTGGCGTCAGTGTCACTGAGTTATCCGGGCAGGCGGAAGCGGGGGAAGAGGCGCTGGATCAGCGCATTACTGCTGCGCGGGAAAAGCTCGATGCCGAAAGCCGCTTCTGGCGATCGCTTATCACCGCCGTCATTGTCTGCGCGCTGCTCTATTTCCTTAATCGCAGTACCGCGCCAGAACCGCTGTGGTCACTGTGGGTGGTAGCGATTTGGGGCGGATTGCTGCTGGTGCGGGGATTGCGGCTCTTTGTCTTCGCTGAGCCGATCGCCCGCTGGCGCAAACAGCGTTTACAGCGGCTGTTGCGTAAATAAAACACCGTCGGGCGTGAAGCCCGACAGCGTTACGCCAGTTTGCAGGCGTCGGCTTCCCAGCGGTACCCCACGCCATACACCGCGCGAATAAAGGATTGTTCGGCGTCCAGCGCTTCCAGCTTGCGGCGCAGGTTTTTGATGTGGCTGTCGATGGTGCGGTCGGTCACCACGCGGTAATCGTCATACAGGTGGTTCAGCAGCTGTTCGCGGGAGAAGACCTTTCCCGGCTCGCTGGAGAGGGTTTTCAGCAGGCGGAACTCCGCCGGGGTCAGGTCCAGCAGCTTGCTGCGCCAGCTCGCCTGGAAACGGCCTTCATCGACAATCAGCGGGCTTTCCGCGTCCAGCGCCTGCAACTCGCGCTGCGGCTTGCAGCGGCGCAGAATGGTTTTCACGCGCGCCACCACTTCGCGCGGGCTGTAGGGTTTGCAGATGTAGTCGTCGGCGCCAATTTCCAGCCCCAGCAGGCGATCAATCTCTTCAATTTTGGCCGTGACCATGACGATCGGCACGTCGGAGAAGCGACGAATTTCCCGGCACAGGGTCAGGCCATCGGTGCCGGGCAGCATCAGATCGAGCAGGATCAGATCCGGCGGCGTCTGGCGCACGTATCGCAGCACCTGATCGCCGTGGTTAATCAGCGACGGGGCGTAGCTGGCCGCCCGCAGATAGTCGATCAGCAGCTGTCCCAGCTTGGGCTCATCTTCCACGATCAGAATGCGCGGCGTGTTTTCGTCAATGGGTAACTCGGTCATACTTCTCTCGATAAATCCCGTTCCAGAGGTAATTCTACTGTAATGCTAACCCCGCCAAAAGGCGAATGGGCGGCGCGGATCGTGCCATCGTGGGCCTCCACGATGTTAACGCAGATCGCCAGCCCCAGGCCGGAGCCGCCGCTGGCGCGGTTGCGCGAACCTTCCGTACGGTAGAAACGTTCAAACAAGCGCGTCAGCTGCTCGTCGGTAACGCCCGGCGCGCTGTCGGCAAAGCGCAGGATCAGTTTGCCGTCGCGGGTGGTGGACTGAATTTGCGTTTGCCCGCCGCCGCTGTCGGTGTAGCGCAGGCTGTTTTCCAGCAGGTTATTGAACAGCTGCATCAGCCGATCTGGATCGCCAAATACTCTGCCACTGGTGGACTGCAAATCCAGCGACAAGTTCAGGTTTCGGCTGATAAAACGTTCATGAAACGCGCCAGCCGCAATCTCCAGCAACGTCACCACATCCACCGGCGTGCGCTGGTAGGCCAGCGCGCCCTCGTCGGACATCGAGAGCTGGTGGAGATCGTCCACCAGCTTGGTGAGCGTGCCCACCTCCGCCTGCAGCGACAGTCACCGACTCGGGCGTAAACTGGCGCACGCCGTCCTGAATGGCCTCCAGCTCGCCGCGCAGCACCGCCAGCGGCGTGCGCAGCTCGTGGGAGATATCGGCCATAAAGTCGCGGCGCATCTGCTGGTTTTTCTCCAGCGTGCTGGCCAGCTGGTTAAAGTCCTGCGCCAGCCTGCCCAGTTCGTCCTGGCTGTCCGTCGTGACGCGGGTGGTGAAATCCCCGGCGGCCAGCTTGTGCGTGCCCTCCACCAGCCGTTTCACCGGGGCCAGCAGGCCGCGCGCCAGCGGGAAGGTGGCCAGCGCCGCCAGCAGCGTAGAGAGGCCGACAATCAGCCAGCTGGTGCGGCGCTGCTGGCGGTCAAAGTTGATGTCGGTGTTGCGCGTCAGGCGCTCCACCGGGGAGGCGATCACCCAGCCCACCGTTTTCTGGTTCACCATAATCGCCCGGCGGGTGCCTTCGTCCGGCACCGTGCCGCGCGGGCCAACCAGGGCGCATTGTCATGTCCTGGTCGACAACCCAGAACTGGGTGCGCCAGCCGCGCGGTGGCGGCGGACCAGGTGGACCAGGCGGCGGATCATCGTTTTCCATCCCGCGACGGACGGGTTGTCGGCCCCACCCCGGCCGCCCCGGTTGTCCGCTGCCTTCCACGCTGCGCCCTTGGCCAGCGCGATCCCGCTGCATGCCGCGTTCCGGCATACCAGCGTGATCATCTTCATGGTCGTTATCGCGTTCGAACGAGCGCAGGATCTGGAAAATCAACCGGTCGTTGTTGCGCAGAAAACGCCAGTTGCCGTGCTGGGCGTACTGTTCACTCAGCGCATCGCTCAAGTCCTGCAAACGCTGCTCGTTGCCATGCTTGATGTAATCAATAAAGCCGCGCTCAAAGCTGACCCGCACCGCCCAGTGCATGGTGATCAGCAGGACGATGCAGGTGGCGAAAATCGCCAGAAAAAGTTTGCCGGTAATACCCGGCCGCCAGAATTTCATGATCCACTCCTGTTGCCGGGCCTAATCACGACGTTCTGGCTGGCATCATCCGGCACGCGGGCGAAGATGAAAGCGGGCAGGGCGATAATGACCGCCATGCTGAGATAGGTATACAAAAAGACCTGATGCGCCACCGGCGTGTCGACGCTGAGGTGGTGCTGGCCGTACATGCCGAGCAGCAAACCGGCAACGGTCACGCCGACGCTCATCGAGAGCTGCATGATCATCGACAGCAGGCTGTTGCCGCTGCTGGCCAGATCGTCCGGCAGGTCTTTCAGCGTCAGGGTATTCATCGACGAGAAGCGCATGGAGTTGATCATCCCCTGGCAGAACAGCACCAGCGGCAGCAGATAGTACCAGCCCAGCAGCGCCACGGCCATAAACAGCAGGCTGACCAGCGCCAGCCCCAGCGTGGCGGCCACCAGCACGTGGCGATAGCCAAAGCGGTTCACCACCTGCACCACAATGCGCTTCATGCCCATGCTGCCGAGCACCATCGGGATCATCATCAGCCCGGCGTGGAACGGCGAAAAGCCCATGCCAATCTGCAGAAACACCGGCGTCATAAACGGCAGCATGCCGCTGCCGATGCGCCCGGCGAAGCTGCCGGCCAGGCCCAATGAAAACGAAGGCGTGCGGAACAGCCGCAGGCTGAACAGCGCGCTGTCGTTGCCTCTGGCGTGCCACAGATACAATAGCGTCGCCGCTGCGCCCACCGTCACCAGCGCGCCAAGCTGGACGGTCGAAAGCCCCAGCCCTGTGTTGCCCGTCGAGCGCCAGCGTCAGCGTCGCCATACCCGCCGGCCAGCAACGGATAAACCCGCCGAAGAAATCAAAGCGCCGGGTCTGCATTTTGTAGTTCGGCATCAGCGTCAGGGTGGCGATGGCGCCGATGATGCCCACCGGAAGGTTGATCAGGAAGATCCAGTGCCAGGAGGCGTACTCCACCAGAATGCCGCCCAGCGCCGGGCCCAGCAGCGGGCCCACCTGACCCGGCAGGGTGACAAAGGTCATCGCCGCCATGTACTGCTCGCGCGGCACAATCTTCATCACCGTCAGCCGGCCGACGGGCACCATCATCGCCCCGCCGATGCCCTGCAGCACCCGCGCCATCACCAGCTGGTCGAGGGTAGAGGCCTGCGCGCAAAACAGCGAGCCGGTGGTAAACAGCACGATGGCGGTGAAAAAGATATTGCGCACGCCGACCTTATCCGCCAGCCAGCCGCTGGCGGGCAGCATCACCGCCACCGTCAGCACGTAGGAGACAATCACCATGTGCATATGCAGCGGGCTCTCCCCCAGGCTTTGCGCCATCGAGGGGAGGGCGGTGTTGACGATGGTGGTATCCAGCGACTGCATAAAGAAGCCGAAGGCGACTATCCATAGTTGCCAGCGAACGTTGTTGGGGAGTTCATTCATCTCCCACCCGTTAAGCAGGTGCTCTCTCTCTTTACTGCGCGAAAAGCGCATCCGCAGGCGGTCGAAGAACAGATAGACCACCGGCGTGGTGTACAGCGTCAGCAGCTGGCTCATCACCAGGCCGCCGACGATGGTGATCCCCAGCGGCTGGCGCAGCTCTGAGCCGTCGCCGCCGCGAGATCACCAGCGGCAGCGCGCCAAACAGCGCCGCCAGGGTGGTCATCATGATCGGACGGAAGCGCAGCAGGCAGGCCTGGAAGATGGCCTCTTCCGCGCGCAGAGGTGCCGTTGCGCTGGGCGTCCAGGGCGAAGTCGACCATCATGATGGCGTTCTTCTTCACGATGCCGATCAGCAGCATGATGCCGATCAGCGCGATCAGGCTGAACGGCGCGCCGAACAGCTCCAGCGCCAGCAGTGCGCCCACGCCCGCCGAGGGCAGCGTCGAGAGAATGGTCAGCGGGTGGACGTAGCTCTCGTACAGCACGCCCAGCACGATATAGACCGTGGCGATCGCCGCCAGGATCAGGATCACCTGCGAATTCATCGTCTCCTGGAATACCTGCGCGGTGCCGGCGAAGCTGCCGCGCACGGTAGACGGGACGCCAAGCTGGGTCATCGCGCGGTTGATGGCGTCGCTGGCCTCCGACAGCGACGAACCGGCCGGCAGGTTAAAGGAGATGGTCGACGCCGCCGACAGCCCCTGATGGTTCACCGACAGCGGCGCGTTGGCCGGCTGCCAGTGGGCGAAGTAGGAGAGCGGAATCGCCTTGCCTTCGCTGTTGATCACAAACATCTTGTCCAGCGCGCTCACGTCCTGGGTATAGCGGGGGTCAACTTCCATCACCACCTTGTACTGGTTCAGCGGCTGGTAGATGGTGGAGATCTGGCGCTGGCCGAAGGCGTTGTTCAGCAGGCTGTTGGCCGCTTCAACGTTGATGCCCAGCCGCGACATGGTTTCGCGGTCGTAAATCAGGGCCATCTCCGCGCCGTTGTCCTGCTGATCGGAGTTGACGTCCGCCAGCTGCGGCAGGGCCGCCAGCGCCTTGCGGATCTTCGGCTCCCACTCGCGCAGGGCGGCTAAGATCGTCCGACAGCAGGGTGTACTGATAGCTGGCGTTGGCCTGCCGCCCGCCGACGCGGATATCCTGAACGGCCATCAAAAACAGGTTTGCCCCCGGCTCTTTCGCCAGCTTCACGCGCAGGCGGTCAATCACCTGCTGCGCGGTTTCGTTGCGCTCGCCGCGCGGTTTGAGGGTGATAAACATCATCCCGCTGTTGACGCGCGAGCCGCCGGTAAAGCCGGTGACGTTATCCACCGCCGGGTCTTCACGGATGATCTTCATAAAATCCTGCAGCTTGCCGCGCATGGCCTGGAACGAAATGCTCTGGTCCGCCTGAATGCCGCCCATCAGCACGCCGGTGTCCTGCTCCGGGAAGAAGGTTTTCGGGATGGTGATATACAGCCAGACGTTCAGCGCGATGGTGCCAAGCAGCACCAGGCCCACCAGCCGGGCATGGTTCAGCACCCACTTCAGCGAACGGCCGTACTGCCTTGCTGCAGCGCCATCAGCAAACGGCCAAAGCCTCTTTCCGCGCGGCTGCGTTCGCGCGGTTTGCGGCGCTTCAGCAGCCAGCCGCACATCATCGGCGTCAGCGTCAGGGAGATCACCAGCGAAATGCCGATCGCCACCGAGAGGGTGACGGCAAACTCGCGCAACAGCCGGCCCGGCAGCCCGCCCATCAGCAGCAGCGGCAGGAACACCGCCACCAGCGACAGGCTCATCGACAGCACGGTAAAACCGACCTCGCGCGTCCCCTGCAACGCCGCCTGCAGCGGCTTCACGCCCGCTTCCAGATGGCGGGAGATGTTTTCCAGCACCACGATGGCGTCGTCCACCACGAAGCCGGTGGCGATGGTCAGCGCCATCAGCGACAGGTTGTTGAGGCTGAAACCGCACAGGTACATGGCGGCAAAGGTGCCGATCAGCGAGACCGGCACGGCCACCGCCGGGATCAGCGTCGCGCGGCCGGAGCGCAGGAACAGGAAGACCACCAGGATCACCAGCGCCACGGAGATCACCAGCGTCTGCTCCACTTCTTCCAGCGAGGCGCGAATGGTCGGCGAGCGATCCTGGGCGATTTGCAGATCGATTGCGGCCGGAATGGTCTCCTGCAAGTCCGGCAGACGGGCGCGGATGCTGTCCACCGTCTCAATAATGTTGGCTTCCGGCAGCTTGCGGATCATCAGCAGAATCGCCGGCTTGGCGTTGGTCATCCCGGCGTTGCGCACGTCCTGCACCGAGTCGGTGACCGTGGCCACGTCGCTTAAGCGCACCGCCGCGCCGTTGTTGTAGTGAATGATCAGCGGCTGGTATTCGGCCGCCGTTTTCAGCTCGTCGTTGGTGTGGATCTGCCAGCGGTGGCTGCCGTCCTCAATCGCGCCCTGCGGTCGACGGACGTTGGCGTTGCTGATGGCGGTGCGCACGGCGTCCAGCGACACGCCCTGGTTAAACAGCGCCTGCGGGTTGAGGTCGACGCGCACCGCGGGCAGCGAACTCCCGCCGACGCTCACGTCGCCGACGCCGTCGATCTGTGAGATGGTTTGCGCCAGCTGGGTAGAGGCAAAGTCGTACAGCTGGCCCTGCGAGTAGGTATCCGAGGTCAGCGTCAGGATCATGATCGGCGCGTCCGACGGGTTGGCCTTGCGGTAGGTCGGGCGGCTCGGCATACCGCTGGGCAGCAGGCTTTGCGCCGCGTTGATCGCCGCCTGCACGTCGCGCGCCGCGCCGTTGATGTCCCGCGGTCGAAATTGAACTCCAGAATGATGCGCGTGCTGCCCAGCGAGCTGCTGGAGGTCATCTCGCTGACCCCGGCAATCCGCCCCAGCGAGCGCTCCAGCGGCGTGGCCACCGACGAGGCCATGGTTTCCGGCGAGGCGCCCGGCAGCGAGGCGCTGACCATGATCACCGGGAAATCCACCTGCGGCAGCGGCGCCACCGGCAGCAGCCGGAAGCCCAGGACGCCGCACAGCGTAATCGCCAGCGAGATCAAAATCGTCGCCACCGGGCGGTAAATGAAGAGGGCGAAAAACTTCACTTACGCCTCCTCTTCACGGCGCGGGAAGCGCTGCTTTACGGCCACAGCGCCAGGCGGTCGAACAGCAGGTAGATCACCGGCGTGGTGAACAGCGTCAGCACCTGGCTCACCAGCAGGCCGCCGACCATGCCGATGCCCAGCGGCCGGCGCAGCTCCGCGCCGACGCCGGTGCTGAGCATCAGCGGCAGCGCGCCGAGCAGGGCGGCCAGCGTGGTCATCAGGATCGGCCGAAAACGCAGCAGGCAGGCCTGGTAGATCGCCTCGCGCGGCGACATGCCCTCTTCGCGCTCGGCGGCCAGGGCGAAGTCGATCATCATGATGGCGTTTTTCTTGACGATGCCGATCAGCAGGATGATGCCGATGATGGCAATCACGTCCAGCTCGCTGCCCGCCAGCATCAGCGCCAGCAGCGCGCCCACGCCCGCCGTCGGCAGGGTCGAGAGGATGGTGATCGGGTGGATGAAGCTCTCGTACAGCACGCCCAGCACGATGTACATCGCCACCACCGCCGCGACGATCAGCCAGATGGTGTTGCCCAGCGCAGCCTGGAACGCCAGCGTGCTGCCCTGGAACTGGGTGCGGATATCCGTCGGGAAATTGAGGGTTTTTTCGCTGTCGGTGATGGCCTCCACCGCTTCGCCCAGAGAGTAGCCGCTCGCCACGTTGAAGGAGATGGTGGTGGACGGGAACTGATCGAGGTGGTTGATCGCCAGCGGCGTATAGCGTTCTTCCACCTTGGCGATCGAGGATAAAGGCACCACGCCGCCGCTGCTGGCCAGGCGGATATTCTCCAGCGCTGCCAACCCCGGCGTTTGCGTGGTGTCGTGCTCCAGCACCACGCGGTACTGGTTGGCCTGGGTGTAGATGGTGGAGATCAGGCGCTGGCCGAAGGCGTTGTACAGCGCGTTGTCCACGTCCGACATGGTGATGCCCAGACGGCTGGCGGTGTCGCGGTCGACGTTGATCATGCGCCGCCAGCCCTTTGTCCTGCCAGTCGCTGCTGACGTCGGCGAGCTGCGGCAGCGCTTCCAGTTTAGCGACCAGCTGCGGCACCCAGGTGCTGAGCGCGTCCAGCGAGTTGGCCTGCAGGGTGAACTGGTACTGCGTGCGGCTGACCGTGGTGTCGATGGTCAGATCCTGCATCGGCTGCAGGTAGAGCTCCACGCCGGGCACTTTGCGCGCCGCCTGTTGCAGGCGCTCAATGACGGTCTGGACGCGGTCGTCGCGCTCATCCAGCGGCTTAAGGTTGATCTGCAGACGCGCGCTGTTGAGCGACGGGTTGGTGCCGTCGACGCCGACGAAGGAGGTCAGGCTCTCGACCGCCGGATCCTTCAGGATAACCTCGGCAACCTGCCGCTGGCGCTGCGCCATGCTGGCGAAGGAGACCGACTGCGGCGCCTGGAGCGTGCCCTGAATAATGCCGTTGTCCTGGACCGGGAAGAAGCCTTTCGGGATGAAAACCCACAGCACCACGGTCAGCGCCAGCGTGCCGAGCGCCACGCCGAGCGTCAGCCACGGGTGGTTGAGCACTTTCGCCAGCAGGCGGCCGTAGCCGGCAATCACGCGCTCGAACAAGCGCTCCGAGGCGCGGGAGAAGCGGTTCTGCTTGCGCAGGGACTCGGCGCTCAGCATGCGCGCGCACATCATCGGCGTCAGGGTCAGCGACACCACGGCCGAGATCAGAATGGCCACCGCCAGCGTCACGGCGAACTCGCGGAACAGCCGCCCGACGATGTCGCCCATGAACAGCAGCGGGATCAGCACCGCAATCAGCGAGAAGGTCAGCGAGATGATGGTGAAGCCGATCTCGCCTGCGCCTTTCAGCGCGGCCGCCAGCGGCTTTTCGCCTTTCTCGATGTAGCGCGAGATGTTCTCGATCACGACGATGGCGTCGTCCACCACGAAGCCGGTGGCGATGGTCAGCGCCATCAGCGTCAGGTTGTTGATCGAGAAACCGAGGAACACCATCACCGCAAAGGTGCCGATCAGCGACAGCGGCACGGCGACGCCGGGGATAATGGTGGCCGGAACGTTGCGCAGGAACAGATAGATGATCATCACCACCAGCGCGATCGCCAGCATCAGCTCGAACTGGGTGTCGCTGACCGAGGCGCGGATGTTGGTGGTGCGGTCGGAGAGCACCTTCACCGTGACCGATTTCGGCAGGCTCTCCGTCAACTGCGGCAGCAGGGTGCGGATGCTGTCGGCGGTTTCGATGATGTTGGCGCCCGGCTGGCGCTGCACGTTCAGCACGATCGCCTGCTGCTTGTTGGCCCAGGCGCCCAGCCAGCTGTTTTCCGCGCCCTGTTCTACGGTGGCCACGTCGCCCAGGCGCATCGGCGCGCCGTTCTGGTAGGCGATAATCAGCTGGCGGTACTCGTCGGCGGACTGCATCTGGTCGTTGGCCGAGAGCGTGACGGCGCGGGTTGGGCCGTCGAGGCTGCCCTTTGGCCGAGTTGACGTTGGCATTGTTGATGGCGGTGCGAATGGTTTCGCTGGTCAGCCCCAGCGCGGCGATGGCCTGCGCGTTCAGCTTGACGCGCACCGCCGGGCGCTGGCCGCCGCGAAAGGGTGACCAGGCCGACGCCGGAAACCTGGGAAATTTTCTGCGCCACGCGCGTTTCGACCATGTCTTCCACCTGCGTCATCGGCATGGCGGAGGAGGTGACGGCCAGCGTCAGGATCGGCGGATCGGCCGGGTTCACCTTGCTGTAGACCGGCGGGTTAGGCAGGTCGGACGGCAGCAGGTTGGTGGCGGCGTTAATCGCGGCCTGCACCTCCTGCTCGGCGACGTCCAGCGACAGCGTCAGCTGGAACTGCAGCGTCACGACGGATGCGCCGCCGGAGCTCTGGGAGGACATCTGTTTTAGCCCCGACATCTGGCCGAACTGGCGCTCCAGCGGGGCGGTAATGGCGGACGTCACCACGTCCGGGCTGGCCCCGGGATAGAGGGTGACAACCTGAATCGTTGGGTAATCCACCTCCGGCAGCGCCGAGACGGGCAGGAAGCGATAGCCGATAATCCCGGCGAGCAGGATCGCCACCATCAGCAACGTGGTGGCGACAGGACGGAGGATAAACAGGCGTGAAGGCCCACCTGTAGAGCCCGGCGGCAGCACCTGCATCAGGAGGTCGCTCCCTGTTTCGCAGGTTCAACCACTTCCACTTTGGCCCCTTCGGTCAGACGGTCAATGCCGTCGGTGACTACGCGGTCGCCTGCGGAAAGTCCTGCGGCGATGACTACCGTCTGGCTGTCCTGGATACCGGTTTTGACCAGGTGCTTGCTGACCTTATTGTCGCTGTTAAGTACCCAGACGAAGTTACCTTCGTTACCCATCTGCAGCGCAGCCGTTGGGATCACCACTGCGTTCTCTTCGGTGGCGACCAGCATGCGCGCGTTGACGAACTGGTTCGGGAAGAGGGCATCGTCCTGGTTGTTAAAGCGCGCCTTCAGCTTGATGGTGCCGGTGGTGGTATCGATCTGGTTATCCAGGCTGAGCAGGGCGCCTTCGCTCAACTTCTGCTTGTTGCTGCGGTCCCAGGCTTCCACCACCAGACCTTTACCGGCTTTTTGCGCCTGCACCACCGTCGCAATGTCGCTTTCCGGCAGGGTAAAGACTAAATCAATCGGGTGAGTCTGGGTGATCACCACGATGCCCGTGGTGTCGCCGCTGGAGATCTGGTTGCCGATATCGACCTGCTTCAGGCCCACGCGTCCGTCAATCGGCGCGGTGATGCGGCTCCAGTCCAGCTGCAGCTGGGCGCTGGCCACCGCGGCTTCGTCGGCTTTGATGGTGCCCTCCGTTTCGCTGACCAGCGACTGCTGGGTATCCAGCTCCTGACGAGAGACGAGGTTGGTTTTCACCAGTTGCTGGTAGCGGGCCAGATCGCGCCGGGCGTTGGCCAGCGTCGCTTTGTCTTTCGCCAGCTGCCCCTGCGCCTGGGCGAGGGCGACCTTAAACTGGCTGGGGTCGATTTCCGCCAGCAGATCGCCGGCCTTAACCTGCTGCCCTTCCTGGAAGTGGATCGCCATCAGCTGGCCGTCGACGCGGCTGCGCACCGTGACGGTATTGGCGGCGGTAATGGTCCCGAGACCTGTGAGATAGCGAGGAACGGCTTTATTCACCGCCGTCGCCGCCTGAACCGGCGCCAACGCGCCGCCGCGCATGCCGTGACGCCCTCTGCCAGCCTGACGTTGCGTGTGTCCGGTGGCGGAAGAAGAAGTAGCCTCTTGATGGCTAAAGTGGTACCACGCGGCACCTGCCGCTGCGATAACCACGACCACAACAAGCGTGCGGCGAAAAGTGAAACTGCCTTTCATCGTTATACGTTCTCATCCTGAAAACTTCGGGGAATGATACTAGTTTAGTCAGGCCTAACACAGCGGAAAAATGGAGGAAATATGGAAGACTGTCAAGAATGGTCTGAGCGGGGATGGAAATTTGCGTTAGGGGTAATATGGAGACCCAGACCCCCCAAATCATGCCGGATAGGCGAAGCCGCCACCCGGCACAACCGCACTAGCTAAACATCACCTGCGCCCAGCGTGCCAGCCCTGCGGTAACGGAGCCAAAGTCATCGCCACCGGCAATCGGAATGCCCGGCAGCTGTTCCGCCAGCGCTTTCTTGATCAGCGGCGAACGGGCGCTACCGCCGGTCAGGTAAATCACGTCCGGCTTCTCGTTGCCGTTCTCCAGCGCCAGCTGCACCTGTTCCAGAATGCGCTGCAGCGGCTGAGCGAGCGCCGCCTCCAGCCCGTCCTGCGAAATGGCGGTGGCCAGTTCGTCGCTGATAAACGGCAGGGTGACATGCGCTGCGCGGTCGGAAAGGGCGATTTTGCTCTCTTCGGCGGTACGCACCACGCGGTAGCTCAGACGCTGGCGCCACACTTTATAGCAGCAGGGCGACTTTTTCGGCGTCCTGAGCATCACGCACCAGATCGTTGAGGAGGCGGCCGTTGGCGGTGCTGTAAAAATCACTTTGCGCAGGCACGTCGTTGATGGCAATCGCGTTCCACCACGGCAGGATCGGCAGCGCGATGCCTTTTTCCGTTTGTCCCCCCATGCCGAGCAGCGGCATCAGGCTCTTGAATGCCAGGGCGATGTCAAGATCGTTCCCGCCTACGCGGCAGCCGCTGTGTCCCAGCAGGCTGTTTTCACGATCGCGACGGTTATGCCACTGGGGGCCCATCAGCAGCAGCGAGCAGTCCGTCGTGCCCCCGCCGATGTCCACGACTAATACGCGCGTCTCTTCCGTCAGCGTGGCTTCAAAGTCCAGCCCCGCGGCAACCGGCTCATACTGGAACACCACGTCGCGGAAGCCCGCGCGGTGCGCCGCACGCTCAAGGATCCCCTGCGCCTGCTGGTTGGCCTCGTCGCCGCCCAGCCCCTGGAAGTTGATTGGTCGACCAATCACCGCCTGGGTAATCGCATCGGAGACCTGCGTCTGTGCCTGATTGCGAATATGCAGCATCATCGCGCACACCAGGTCTTCGAACATCGCCACCTGCTGCGGCTTCAGCCCGCTGGCGCCGAGGAAGGATTTTGGCGACTTAACGAAGTAGACCTCTTCCGGATCTTCAATGTAGTGCCCGAGCGAAGAGAGGCCGAACTGCACGCTGGACGGCGAAACGTCGATGTCTTCCTCGCGATTAAAGCTGACCGCCCGGCGCAGCAGCGCCTGGGTCTCCGCCGCCGTGGCCGGAACCTGGTGGTGGCGGAACAGCCATTCGCTCACCGCTTCACGCGTCGGCGCGCAGAGCATTGACGGCAGCAGCGTGCTCTCTTTTTCCATTTTCAGGAGCTGTGGCTGCCCGTTTTGCATAATCGCAACCGAGCAGTTTGCCGTACCGTAGTCAAATCCAATAAACACGATGAATCCCCATGCCGGTGAGAAGGGGCGAGACTTTAACGAAATGTCGGCGCATGGCGACAACAGGAATATGAAAGCAAGGCGGAAAATTCCGGACCTTTCCGTTTATGCTGTTAGCAGAACCCAAAAGGAGAGACGATGTACACCCTGAACTGGCATCCCCCTTACGACTGGCAGTGGATGTTTGGCTTTCTTGGCGCGCGTGCGGTGACGGGCATTGAAACCGTCACGCACGACTACTACGAGCGCAGTTTTGCCGCTGGCGAGCATCGCGGGTTGATTATTGCCGAACCGGATGAGGCGAGCGCGACATTGAGGGTCACGCTCAGCGAAGGTTTGCAGCCGATTGCAGAACTGTGCCTGCAACGCATCGAACGCCTGTTCGATCTTGCCTGCAATCCGCAGCAGGTGACCGCGGAGACGCTGGGCGATCTCGGCGCTGCACGGCCGGGCTTGCGTTTGCCGGGAGCGATGGATGCGTACGAGCAGGGCGTCCGGGCGATTCTCGGCCAGCTGGTGAGCGTGGCGATGGCGGCGAAGCTGGCGGCAAAGGTTGCGCAGCGTTATGGCGATGTGCTGGATGAGCGCGGTTTTATCTGTTTTCCCACTCCGCAGCAGCTCTCTGCGGCGCAAGTCGGGGATTTACAAACGTTGGGCATGCCGCGAAAACGCGCGGAGTCGCTGATTCATCTGGCGCAGTCGGTTATCGACGGAACATTTCCGCTTTTCCCGCCCGCGAATATAGAAGAGGGGATGAAGGCGCTACAGCAGCGGCCGGGGATAGGGCGCTGGACGGCAAACTACCTGGCCCTGCGCGGCTGGCAGGCGAAAGATGTGTTTCTGCCGGATGATTATCTGATTAAACAACGCTTTGCCGGGATGACGCCCGCGCAAATTCGTCGCTATGCCGAACGCTGGCAGCCGTGGCGCTCCTACGCGCTGTTGCATATCTGGTATACCGCGGGCTGGGCGCCGAGGGAGCCTTGTGGAAGCATTTCCGTCCGGATACGGCTGGCCACCGTCAGTTGATGGCGAAATAACTGGTGTTGAGCAGAAGATCCAGCGGCTGCGGCTCGGCGATGGTGTCACCAAAGATAAAATCGATGCCGATGCCGGAGAGCGTATCCATCATGATGGGCTGGTTGGACGGCCCTGCGATGGTTTTCATTCCCAGACGCTGGGCGTGGCCCTGAACAATGGTCACCATCATCTCATCCATCAGATTGCCGTACACGTTGGTTACCACCTCCGTATCCAGCATCAGATAGTCGGCCATGTTCGCAGTCAGGTGGGTAAAGACGTTCATATCGCGTCCCACCTGGCTGAAGATCACGCGGCAGCCCGCCTGACGGAGCTTTTGCAGACCCCGATGCAGGTTCTTATCCGGATTGCACACCACATCGGCAGAGATAACCAGATGCAGCAGACGGCCCGGCATCGGGCTTTTATCCAGCAGGTCGAGCAGTTCATCGACCAGCGTCACGCTGGCTAAACCGGCCTCCGAGAGCGGCAGCGCCACACCCATGCCTTTACTGGCGATCTGGGCGGCTGAGGTGCGGAAAAACTCGCTAAAGATCCGCCTGTCGAGGGCGTGCAGAAGCTCTGGTTCCGCCAGGCCCGAGCGGAAGGCATGCTCTTCCTGAACTTCGCCCTGGCTGGTCCACAGACGTAACGACAGCAGCCAGAAATTACTGCTCTCAGGGATGCGCGGTGAGGCGACGCTGCGGGCAATCATCATCAGATGATTGTCTTTAATCATGTGCCACTGTTCATCAAGCGACATCATGCTGCGCGTGTGGTGATCCCGCTCCTGCTGGGGTTCATACACTGTCACCATGCCACGTCCGCTGTTTTTTGAGGCGTAACAGGCAATGTCCGCCTGCGACATGATCTCCGACGCCTGATGGTTATTTTCATCAATCAGCGTGATACCTGCGCTGGCGCCGATCCGGTGCAGGCGGCCTTCCCACATAAAGTGATAGTCGTTGATGGCATGAATCAGGCGACCGGCGATATAGCGCGCGCTTTCTAGGTTGCAGTCCGGTAACAGTAACCCGAACTCGTCCCCGCCCAGGCGCGCCAGCACGTCGCTGGAGCGGAGCATGGTCAACATCAGGGAAGCCAGTTCCCGCAGCAGGGCATCGCCCGCCGCGTGGCCAGCCGTGTCGTTGACGGCTTTGAAGCGATCGAGGTCGATAAACACCAGGGCATGACGCTGGCGCGTTTCACGAACGGTCTGCAGGAGGCGTTTGAGATGATTTTCGAAGCTGACCCGGTTAGCCAGATGGGTCAGGGCATCGTGGGAGGCGCTGTAGCTCAGCTGGCGCAGCATTTTGCGCGACTCGGTCACGTCCTGAATCACGATCACCGAGCCGATATTCTGCCCATCCAGCGTGCTGAGCGGCGTAATGCTGTAGTGAATATCAAAATTGCCGCCGGTACGGCAGTTCAGCACCACGTCCTGATCGATATCGGAACGGGACATATCGCCGCTGTGAATATTCTCCATCAGCGGCCCTTTTTCACCAAAGGTGATGTGCAACACCTTCAGGATCGGCTGGCCGATAGCCTCGGTCTGCAGCCAGCCGCTCATTTTCTCGGCCACCGGGTTCATAAAGGTGACGTTCATGTTGATATCGGTACACAGCACCGCTTCACCGATGGAGTCGAGGGTAATGTGCAGACGCTCTTTTTCCTGGAAAAGCGCCTCGTTAAGCTGCTTAACCTCGGTCATGTCCATGTTGATGCCGAGCAGCCGTTCGACTTCCCCCTGCTTATTGAGCACCCGGTTCGCCAGGGAGCGAATATGGCGCACGCCTTCCTTCACGCGAATGCGGAATTCCAGCTTAAAGGGCAGGCGGGCCGCCAGCCCGTCGCGGATAATGCGTTCGGTTTCCGGCCGATCTTCCGGCAGCATCGTGTCGTGCCAGAGCTGCCAGGTCGGCTTGATGTGCGGCGGAATTTCATACAGCTCAAACATCCGCTTATCCCAGCTGATAATGTCGGGCTCCAGATCCCACTCCCAGATGCCGATGCCGCCCGCTTCGTTAGCCAGCGTGATGCGCTCCATCAGGCGCTTATTGACCCACTCGGTCTGCTTCAGGTCGTTAATGTCTTCAATCTGGGCGATAAAATAGAGCGGCGAGCCGTCGGCATGGCGCACCACGGAGACGGCCAGCAGCGCCCAGACCACTTCCCCGCTGCGCGTGTAATAGCGCTTTTCCAGGGTGTAGGTGGAGATGTCGCCGTTGACCAGCTGTTCGAGCTGTTCCAGGTCGGTGTTCAGATCTTCCGGCCAGGTGAGCTGCTGGAAGGTCAGCGACTGGAGCTCCGTCTGGCTGTAGCCGAGGAAATTGCACAGCGCCTTGTTAGCCTGAAGCCATTTTCCTTCGATGCTGACCAGCGCCATACCGATGGCAGAATATTCCATCGCATTACGAAAGCGCTCTTCGCTTTCGGTGATGTGTTTGCGCTCGGCGCGGAAGGCGTACATCACCATGGTCATCACGTTCGCCGGCAGGAGGAGCATCAGGAACGGCAGCCAGGGGGCGTTCAGCATCAGCCCGTCGTTTTTCGGCATGGTGATGAGCGCCAGAGGGTTCATCGGGCAATCATCAGCGACACCACCATCACGGTGACCAGAAACACCAGGAACGCTTCCATCCGCGGCAGGCGCACGGCGCTCCACATCAGCAGAACGATCACGCAGGTGAACGGCCACGGCAGGTAGTGCAGCGCCAGCCAGCTGAGCCCGAGCGTCACGGCCAGCGTGGCCAGCGTTTCCAGCAGCAACCGCGGATCGACGGTGGCGCAGCAGATAATGCGGTTTAAACAACAGGCCCAGCGGCACCAGCGCCAGCGCGCCAATGGCTTCCGACAACACCCAGACGAAGAAATTACGCAGGGTATTGTCGCCGGGCACCAGCAGAGACACCAGCACGCCGCCCACCAGCGGCGGCATCAGCGCGCTGCCGATGGCCACGCGGATCCAGTCGTTCAGATTCTGCAGCGGGTTGTACCATGGGAGCAATTTGCGCAGAAACAGCGCGCCGATAGCGGCCTCAATAACGTTGACGGCGGTATAGCGTAGATCGACTGCGTTGGCCGATAAGAGCATGATTGTCGCCGCGACATTGCCCAGCACGACAGGCCAGGGCGATGCCCGGCCACATTTTCCCGGCATGGCGGTAAAACGCCACCATCATAATGGCGGTGGGGAACCAGAGCGGAGCCAGCAGGGTGCCGAAACGGGTGAGCTCCAGCGAAAATAAGGTAAAGATAAAGGTGACCAGGCCCAGACAGACAAGTCGTGTTAAAGGATGTGGGGTGGTAACCAAAACCCGCTGGTATTGTTTATTCATTACCGCTTTATCCAGAGACGCCATGCCGTCAGGGAAGATGTCCGAACGCGTGAATTTGATAATTTGGTTTATGCTAGTACAAACAATTTACAATTCATATGGTGAGCGCTCAGAATTTGACACCACAGACTTATTAAATACTTACTCCGTAATAAAAACACATCTGCCGGGTTAATTTTGAGCGTTTTAATTTATGGCTGGTCAGCCAGACGGGCAAAAGCGAGCGGCTTTTTACCGTCCCTGTTTCCGCTGAACCTGTGCATTCGACTGGTATCACGCCCGCGAAATCCCTATAATTGCCGCGTTTGACGCTTCGGCGTCGTCCTTCCTTAACATCCAGGTTAATCAGGTCGCTAAATTTATGACTGATAAGTCTCATCAGTGCGTCATTATAGGCATCGCCGGCGCATCGGCTTCAGGTAAAAGTCTTATTGCCAGTACGCTTTATCGCGAACTGCGTGAACAAGTAGGTGATGAGCATATCGGCGTCATTCCCGAAGACAGCTATTACAAAGATCAATCCCATCTGTCGATGGAAGAGCGCGTAAAAACCAACTATGACCACCCCAATGCAATGGATCACAGCCTGCTGTTCCAGCATTTAGAAGCGCTCAAGAGCGGCCAGGCGATTGAGCTGCCCGTTTACAGCTATGTAGAACATACCCGCACCCAGGAAACGATCCGCATCGAGCCGAAAAAGGTCATTATCCTGGAAGGCATCCTGCTGCTGACCGATGCCCGCCTGCGCGATGCCATGAACTTCTCCATTTTCGTTGATACCCCGCTGGATATCTGCCTGATGCGCCGCATCAAGCGCGACGTTAACGAACGCGGCCGTTCAATGGACTCCGTCATGGCGCAATACCAGAAAACCGTGCGCCCGATGTTCCTGCAGTTTATTGAACCCTCCAAACAATACGCCGATATCATCGTGCCGCGCGGCGGTAAAAACCGCATTGCCATTGATATCTTAAAAGCGAAAATCAGCCAGTTTTTTGAATAAGCCATGTTAGGCTATAGCACTGAGTGTTAAGTCCTGGCTTTACCCTGAGCGCTTACCGACTCAGGGGACGTGTCGCACGATTAAGGAGAAAGCGCCATGCGTCTTTGTGATCGCGATATAGAAGCCTGGCTGGATGAAGGCCGGTTGTCTATTACCCCGCGTCCACCTGTTGAGCGTATTAATGGGGTGACCGTTGATGTCCGGTTGGGGAATAAATTCCGCACCTTTAGCGGCCATACCGCACCGTTCATCGACCTCAGCGGGCCGAAGGATGAAGTCAGCGCCGCGCTCGATCGCGTGATGAGTGACGAAATCGTTATCGACGAAGGCGAAGCCTTTTTCCTGCATCCGGGTGAACTGGCGCTGGCGGTGACGTTTGAATCCGTCACCCTGCCTGCCGACCTGGTCGGCTGGCTGGATGGCCGCTCTTCGCTGGCGCGACTGGGGCTGATGGTGCACGTGACCGCGCACCGTATCGATCCAGGCTGGTCGGGCCGTATCGTGCTGGAGTTCTTCAATGCCGGTAAACTGCCGCTGGCGCTGCGTCCGGGCATGATGATCGGCGCCTTGAGCTTTGAACCGCTGTCAGGCCCGGCAGATCGTCCTTATAACCGCCGCCAGGACGCAAAATATCGCGACCAGCAGGGCGCGGTTGCCAGCCGCATTGATAAAGACTGACTGATCGTCCATTGAGGATGCCATGAGAAGAGTGTTGACAACGCTGATGATTTTGCTGGTGGTGCTGGTGGCCGGCCTTTCGGCGTTGGTGCTGCTGGTTAACCCCAACGATTTCCGCGCTTACATGGTGCGGCAGGTCGAGGCGCGCAGTGGTTATCAACTGAAGCTTGATGGGCCGCTGCGCTGGCACGTCTGGCCGCAGCTCAGCATCCTCTCTGGCCGCATCACGCTGACGGCCCCCGGCGCGGAAATCCCAGCCGCTGGTGACCGCCGACAACATGCGTCTTGATGTGGCCCTGTTGCCGCTGCTGTCCCATCAGCTGCAGGTGAAACAGGTGATGCTGAAAGGCGCGGTGATTCAGCTCACCCCGCAAAGTGAAGCGGCACCGGAAAAAAATGCGCCAGTGGCGCCTCATGGCAACTCACTGCCGCAGGTGGAATCGGATCGCGGCTGGTCATGGGATATTGCCCGCTTACAGGTTGCGGATAGCCTGCTGGTTTTCCAGCGCGCCAACGATGAACCGGTGACGGTACGCGATATTCGTCTGCAAATGGAGCAGGATGCGCAATATCAGGCGACGCTGGATTTCTCCGGGCGGGTTAACCGCAATCAGCGCGACCTGACGCTTTCATTCAGCGCGAAAATAGATGCACGCGATTATCCGCGTAATGTTAGCGCCGCTATTGATAAATTGCAGTGGCAACTTCAGGGGGGCGATACGCCACCGAAGGGCATCAGCGGGGCGGGCACATTGCAAGCGCAGTGGCAAAGCGCGGCACAGCGGCTGACGCTGAATGATGTCACTCTGAGCGCGAATGACAGCGCCTTTACCGGTAAGGGGAGCGTAACGTTTGGTACGCAGCCAGTCTGGGCAGTCGATCTGCAGTTTGACAAGCTCAATCTGGAAAACCTGCTGCCGCCGGAAGGGACGCTGAACGGCGACGGCGTGATGCCACAGGGACAGGAACAAAATCGCCTGCCGCGCCCGGTGATTTCCAGCGGGGCGGATACGCCGCAGTACAACGAACTGCGCGATTTTACGGCGCAAATCGGCATCACTGCGAAAAACCTGCGCTGGCGCGGTATGGAGTTTACCGATGTGAGCGGTCAGATGTTTAACCATAACGGTTTGCTGGTGATCTCCGAACGTTGCAGGGCAAAATGGGGAACGGGCAAATCTCATTGCCCGGCACGCTGGACGTGCGCGGCAAGCAACCTTGCCAGCGCCGAATTCCAGCCGCGGCTGGAGAACGTTGAGATTGGTAACATCCTGAAAGCGTTTAACTACCCGATTGCCCTGACGGGGCAGCCTGACCCTGGCGGGCGATTTCAGCGGCCCGGAAATCGATGCCGAAGCTTTCCGCCGCGAGTGGCAGGGGCAGTGCGCACGTCGATCTGAAAAACAGCCGCATGGAAGGGCTTAACTTCCAGCAGCTGGTGCAACAGGCGGTGGCGCGCAGCAGCGATGTGCATGCGAAAGATAATTTCGACAGTGCCACCCGGCTGGATAATTTCAGCGCAGAGTTGTCGCTGGATAACGGGCAGATGACCTTCAGCGATATGCAGGGTAGCTCCGCGCTGCTGGCGCTCACCGGGGAAGGCAAGATGGATCTGGTGCAGGAGCAGACCGATACGCGCTTCAATGTCCGGGTTCTGGAAGGATGGGAAGGTGATAGCGCGCTCATCGACTTCCTGAAAGCGACGCCGGTCCCACTGAGCGTATACGGTAAATGGCAGGCGCTCAACTATAGCCTGCAAGTGGATCAGGTCTTGCGTAAACATCTGCAGGATGAAGCGAAACGTCGGCTCAACGGCTGGGCGGAGCGTAATAAAGATTCGCAAAACGGCAAAGACGTGAAAAAGCTGCTGGATAAGATGTAACTATCCGGCCAGTTCGGCCGGATAAGCAACGGCGCTGCAGGGCTATAAAATGCCTTCCAGCGCCAGATGTTGCAGTAGCATAATGGTTTTGCCGTCGGCAATATCGCCCGTACGGATTGCCGCCAGCGCGGTGGCAAAATCCATCTCCACCACTTCAATATCCTCTCCCTCTTCGATTACGCCGCCACCGCTTCCGGTGCGTTTGCTGTCATCGTATTCAGCAATAAAAAAGTGCAGTTTTTCGCTGACGGAGCCGGGGCTCATCCACGCCACAAACACTTTCTGTACCTGTTCCAGCCGGTAGCCGGTCTCTTCTTCCGCTTCGTGACGAATGCGCTCCTCAGGCTCAAGCTCATCCAGCAGGCCAGCAGCCGCTTCCAGCAAAAAACCGTGATGCTGGTTGACGAAAAGCGGTAAACGAAACTGTCGGGTGAGGATCACGCTCCGCTTGCGGCGGTTATACAGCAGGATCACCGCGCCGTTGCCCCGGTCATACACCTCGCGGGTCTGGCGCTGCCATTCACCGTCATGACGGCGATAATCAAAGGTGTATTTGGTCAGTTTTCCCCAATCTTCAGCGAGAGGCATCGACGCAATAATGCGTATTTGTGCATTTTCAGATGACATATCAGCTCCTGTGCAGGTAAGATAGCAGCATAACGTGCACATTCGTGCATTATCAAGGTTTTTCGTGCAAGCAGGAGCAACGCGATGCTAACCCCACAACGTAAGCAATTGATCCTCAACCAGCTTGCTGAAGAAGGGCAGGTGCTGTCGAAGGAACTCAGCGAACGATTTGGCGTCTCGGAAGATACCGTGCGGCGGGATCTGCGTGAGCTGGCGGCTGAGGGTTTGTTACAGCGTGTGCACGGCGGCGCACTGCCATCTTCCGCCGCTACGGTGACATTTGCCGAGCGGCAACATTTGCGGTCTGACGCCAAGCGGCGTATCGCGCAGAAAGGCGCGCAGCTCGTCTCAGCAGGGCAGGTTGTTATGATTGATGGCGGTACGACGACCTCTGAACTGATTACGCATTTCCCACAGGATTTACGCATTACCGTGGTAACACACAGCCCCAGTATCGCCGTTGGGCTGGCACAGCATCCGCTGATTGAAGTGGTGATGATCGGTGGCCATCTCTACAAACATTCGATCGTCAACGTTGGCGCAGGCGCGCTGGAATCTATCAGCCGGATACGCGCCGACCTCTTTTTTATGGGCGTGACCGGCGTACATGTGGACGCCGGTCTCAGCACCGGGGATTTTGAGGAGTCGCGTATCAAGCGCGCGCTGGCCGACAGGGCGGCAGAGACTGTAGTTCTGGCCTCGCCGGAGAAACTGAACAGCGCATCGCCATGGGTGATTGGCGATATCTCGCTTATCAACACGCTGGTGGTGGACGCGCAGACGGACGATCGCCTGCTGGCCCCGTTTAACCACCGTGGGGTGACGGTGGTTAAAGCGTAGCCCTTTACACTTCGTAGTCCGGATCTTCCTCATCGCGTCAGCGGAATAAGCTGCACTTTCTGCACGCGATGGTTTTCAACTTGCAGGGTTTTCAGCAGATAGTCGCCTACCTGAACCTCTTCCCCGGGTTTGGGGATACGCTGCAGGTACTCCATCAGCAGGCCGGCAATGGTGTGATATTCCCGCTTTTCATCCAGCGGCATTGCGATGTACTGCACCAGATCTTCCAGCGGCATATGGCCGTTGGCCGTCCAGCAGCCGTCGCTGTTTTTCTGAATGTCATGGCGGGCATCAATCTCATCCACCTCGTTTGGCAGATTACCGGCGATGGTTTCCATCACGTCGCTGAGCGTGACCAGGCCTTCCACCGAACCAAACTCATCCACCACAAAAGCGAAGTGGGTGCGCGCGTTACGGAACTGCTCCAGGGCCGCAAGCAGCGGCAGCCCTTCCGGGAAGACCAGCGGCTGGCGGACCAGGACGCGGAGATTGAGCGGCTCGCCGTGCAGCTGCTGCTGGAGCAGGTCAATGACGTGCACCACGCCCAGCAGCTCCTCTTCCGCTTCACCGCCGGTCACCACCACGCGGGTGTGCTGGTTTTTATCCAGCAGGGCGCGGATCTCTGCTTCCGGGGCCGTCAGGTCGATATGCTCAATATCATGGCGCGACGTCATGATGCTGCTGACCGTGCGCTGGTTGAGATTGAGCACCCGCTCAATCATCCGCCGCTCCTGCGGGTCAAAGATCTGCCTGTCGTCACTGTGGTCGGCCAGCATGGCGGAGGATTCGGCGTCCAGCTCCGCATCCTCTTTCTTACCGCTTAACAGGCGCATGACCGTGTCGGCCGTGCGCTGACGCAGCGTCTGATTGGCGGACAGGAAGCGGCGGCGGTTAAATATCGCCAGCTGGTTAAGCGCTTCAATCATGACGGAGAAGCCGATGGCGGCGTACAGGTAGCCTTTCGGAATATGGAAGCCAAAACCGTCGGCCACCAGGCTAAAGCCAATCATCAGCAGGAAGCTCAGACAGAGGATCACGATGGTCGGGTGACTGTTCACGAAGCGGGTCAGCGCCTTGCTGGCCATCACCATCAGCGTGATGGCAATAATCACCGCGGCCATCATCACCGCCAGGTGGTCCACCATCCCGACGGCGGTGATCACCGAGTCGAGCGAGAAGACCGCATCCAGCACCACGATTTGCGCGACCACCGGCCAGAATTTCGCCCCGCGGCGCTGGGTTGGGTTCTCGCTGTCTTTGCCTTCCAGCCGCTCGTTGAGTTCCACCGTGGCTTTGAACAGCAGGAACAGGCCGCCGAAGAGCATGATCAGATCGCGGGCGCTAAAGCTCAGACCGTGGATGGAGAACAGAGGCTGAGTGAGCGTCACCAGCCAGGAGATAGAGGCCAGCAGCAGTAATCGCATCACCATCGCCAGCAGCAGCCCCGTTATACGCGCGCGATCGCGCTGGGAAGGCGGCAGTTTTTCAGCGAGGATGGCGATAAAAACCAGATTATCAATCCCGAGCACCAGCTCGATGACGACCAGCGTAACCAGCCCGGCCCAGATTGATGGATCGGCAATCCATTCCATAGTAATAGCAATACCTTCTGTGATATGACGAATGTCACAGTTCGATCATGGATAAAGCTGGGGGAAATTGCAATGCCAGCCTGAGATTTCTCTTAATTTATTGGTTATGAGCAATACGTATAAATTCAATTTCCTTATTGTTACTGTGATTAATTATAAGGGAAAAATTAGCAAATTAGGATATTTCGCATAAGTAATTCCATATACAAAGTTTGTCAATATACGGTTAGTCTTAAAATTCGAAAAGTTTGTTCTTAAACTTATTCTTAAAAATATGTTTATCAGGGCTGGTGCCTTGCCTGCTATTCGCTTAGCTGCAACAATTCTTCCTGCATCACTCAAATATACTAACGATGTTATTTTCGTCATCGTTATTCGTTACAAATTCGATTCCTGCCGTATTTTTTCTGGTCTGCGGTACATTGCAACCTTAAGGCCTGTAAGGGATAACTATCAATGAGTTAGAGATGTTTGTCAGTGAATTGGTAACTGAAAGCCAAGGGCGGTAGCGTGCCTGTAGGTGTGTGAATCAGCCTCGATTATTCTGTCAACAGCATGTGGATGAATAAACGCTTTTTTAGGATTGATGCCAGTTATATTCTATTTGTAATTAACTGCATTCTGAATCTGTGTACAACTTGAGCGCTTATTTAAATTGCACAGGATAATTACTCTGCCAAAGTGATAAATAATCAATGATGAAATCCAAAATGAAATTGATGCCATTATTGGTGTCTGTGACCTTGATGAGTGGTTGCACTGTCTTTCCCGGCAGCAATATGTCAACAATGGGCAAGGATGTGATCAAGCAACAGGATGCCGATTTTGATCTCGACAAAATGGTGAATGTTTATCCACTTACGCCTCGTCTGGTCGAACAATTACGCCCACGTCCGAATGTTGCCCAGCCGAATATGTCGCTGGACCAGGAAATTGCGTCCTACCAGTATCGCGTAGGGCCAGGTGACGTCATTAACGTGACCGTCTGGGACCACCCCGAACTGACCACGCCAGCGGGCCAGTACCGTAGCTCAAGCGACACCGGTAACTGGGTGCAGTCAGATGGCACCATGTTCTATCCCTACATTGGTAAAGTCCATGTGGCGGGGAAAACGCTTGCCGAGATCCGCAGTGATATTACCGGCCGCTTAGCGCAGTACATCGCCGACCCGCAGGTGGACGTTAATATCGCCGCATTCCGCTCGCAAAAAGCCTATATCTCCGGCCAGGTGAACAAATCCGGCCAGCAGGCCATCACCAACGTTCCTCTGACCGTACTGGATGCCATCAACGCCGCGGGCGGGTTAACCGACGGCGCCGACTGGCGCAACGTCGTGCTCACCCACAACGGGAAGGAGCAGCGCATTTCGCTGCAGGCGCTGATGCAAAACGGCGATCTGACCCAGAACCGTCTGCTCTATCCGGGCGACATTCTCTACGTGCCGCGCAATGACGATCTGAAAGTCTTCGTGATGGGTGAAGTGAAGAAACAGAGCACCCTCAAAATGGACTTCAGCGGTATGACGCTGACCGAAGCGCTGGGCAATGCTGAGGGTATCGATCTGACGACCTCTAACGCGACCGGCATCTTCGTCATCCGTCCGCTGAAAGGTGAGGGCAGTGCGAAAGGCAAGATTGCCAACATCTACCAGCTGGATATGTCCGATGCGACCTCTCTGGTGATGGCAACGGAGTTCCGTCTCCAGCCATACGATGTGGTGTACGTCACCACCGCGCCGGTTGCCCGCTGGAACCGTCTGATCAACCAGTTGCTGCCAACCATCAGTGGCGTTCGCTACATGACGGATACGGCGCGCGACATTCATACCTGGTAATCCGCGATGTTTAACAAAATTCTGGTGGTATGCGTGGGGAACATTTGCCGTTCCCCTACGGCTGAACGGTTGTTGAAACACTACCAGCCCGAACTGACCGTTGATTCGGCAGGGCTGGGTGCACTGGTCGGTAAAGGTGCCGATGAGCGCGCAACGAGCGTGGCGCGGGATCATCACCTCTCTCTCGACGGGCATGTTGCCCGCCAGGTCACTGGCCGCATGTGCCGCGAGTATGACCTGATTCTGGCGATGGAAAAACGCCATATTCATGCGCTGTGCGATATCGCTCCGGAGATGCGCGGCAAGGTGATGCTGTTTGGACACTGGGACAATGAACGTGAAATCCCCGATCCCTACCGCAAAAGCCATGAGGCCTTTGAGGCGGTTTACACCTTACTTGACCAGTCTGCCCAACAGTGGGCGCAGGCACTGAAAGTTCAGCAGGGATAACAATGACAGAAAAAACAAGACCTTCTGCCGCCCCGACTTCGGGCAGTGATGAAATTGATATTGGACGCCTGGTCGGCACTGTTGTAGAGGCAAAGTGGTGGGTGCTGGGCATTACCGCCGTGTTCGCTGCGGCGGCCGTCGTCTATACGCTGTTTGCCACCCCTATCTACAGCGCCGACGCGCTGGTACAGATCGAGCAGAATACCGGCAACTCGCTGGTGCAGGACATCGGTTCCGCGCTGGCCAACAAACCGCCGGCATCCGACGCCGAAATTCAGCTCATCCAGTCACGTCTGGTGCTGGGTAAAACGGTTCACGACCTCGGGCTCGATATCTCCGTCACCAAAAATACCTTCCCGGTCTTTGGTGCCGGCTGGGATCGTCTGATGGGGCGAAGCAACGACACGGTGAAAGTGACTGACTTCGTGCTGCCGAAAGGGGCTGCCGATCAGACGTTTACCCTGACGGTGCTTGGCCCGAAACAGTATCAGCTAACCAGCGACGCAGGTTTTAGCGCCCGCGGTGAAGTGGGGCAGATGCTGACCAAAGACGGCGTCAGCATGATGGTCAGCGCGATTAACGCCCAGGAGGGCGGTGAATTCACCGTCACCAAATTCTCCACGCTGGGGATGATCAACAATCTGCAAAACAACCTGACCGTCACCGAAAACGGTAAGGATACCGGCGTGCTGAGCATGACCTTTACCGGTGAAGATAAGGATCAGATCCGCGACATCCTGAACAGCATTACCCGCAACTATCTTGAGCAGAACGTCGAGCGTAAGTCGGCGGAAGCGGCGAAAAGCCTGGCCTTCCTCGCGAAACAGCTCCCGGAAGTACGCGGCCGTCTGGATGATGCTGAGAACAAGCTGAACGCCTACCGTCAGGATAAAGACTCTGTTGACCTGCCGCTGGAGGCAAAATCGGTCCTCGATTCGATGGTCAATATTGATGCGCAGCTTAACGAGCTGACCTTCAAAGAGGCGGAGATTTCCAAGCTTTACACCAAACGCCACCCGGCCTACCGCACCCTGCTGGAGAAACGCCGCACGCTGGAAGAGGAGAAGGCGAAGCTCAATGACCGCGTGACCGCGATGCCGAAAACGCAGCAGGAGATCGTGCGTCTGACCCGCGACGTGGAGTCCGGACAGCAGGTCTATATGCAGCTGCTGAACAAGCAGCAGGAGCTGAAAATCACCGAGGCAAGCACCGTGGGTGACGTGCGCATCGTCGACCCGGCCATTACCCAGCCTGGCGTGCTGAAGCCGAAGAAAGCGCTGATCATTCTCGGCAGCATTATTCTCGGCCTGATGCTCTCCATCGTTGGCGTGCTGCTGCGTTCGCTGTTCAACCGCGGTATCGAAAGCCCGCAGGTGCTGGAAGAAAACGGTATCAACGTCTATGCCAGCATTCCGCTGTCTGAGTGGCAAAAATCCCGTGATAGCGTCAAAACCATCAAAGGCGTTAAGCGTTACAAACAGAGCCAGCTGCTGGCGGTGGGTAACCCGACCGACCTCGCTATCGAAGCGATCCGTAGCCTGCGTACCAGTCTGCACTTCGCCATGATGCAGGCCAAAAACAACGTCCTGATGTTAACCGGTGTTAGCCCGTCGATCGGTAAAACCTTCGTCTGCGCCAACCTGGCGGCGGTGGTCAGCCAGACCAACAAACGCGTGCTGCTGATCGACTGTGATATGCGTAAGGGCTATACCCACGAACTGCTGGGTACCAACAACGTTAACGGTCTGTCGGAAATCCTGCTTGGCAAAGGTGATATCAGCCAGAGCGCGAAGCCCACGACGGTGCCGAAATTTGACCTGATCCCTCGTGGGCAGGTGCCGCCTAACCCGTCCGAGCTGCTGATGAGCGAGCGCTTTAGCGAACTGGTGGAGTGGGCGAGCAAAAACTACGACCTGGTGCTGATCGATACGCCGCCAATTCTGGCCGTGACCGACGCGGCCGTTGTTGGCCGCCATGCGGGCACCACGCTGATGGTGGCGCGTTACGCGGTGAACACCCTGAAAGAGGTGGAAACCAGCCTGAGCCGCTTCGAGCAGAACGGGATTGAGGTGAAAGGCGTGATCCTGAACTCCATCTTCCGCCGCGCGACCGGCTATCAGGATTACGGCTATTACGAGTACGAATATAAGTCTGACACGAAATAACAAAACACTCCCTCACTTCAATCTTTAGCACGAACTGCTCTCCCTCCGCCCGGGGGGAGAGCAGACGTGGGGGCGAACGTGGCATGTTGAACGCATTAGGGATCGCATCATGAGCACAACAGCAAACCCTTTAATTTCTATCTATATGCCGACATGGAATCGTCAGCAGCTGGCGATCCGCGCAATCAAATCGGTGCTGCGCCAGGATTACGATAACTGGGAGCTGATCATCGTGGATGACTGCTCTTCCTCGTATGAACAGCTGCAAAAGTTTGTGACTGACCTCAACGACCCGCGGGTGGTCTATACGCATAACGCCATTAACTCCGGCGCCTGTGCGGTGCGTAACCAGGCGATTATGCAGGCCAAAGGGCAGTATCTGACCGGGATCGACGACGACGACGAATGGACGCCGAACCGCCTGTCTGTCTTCCTGTCGCATAAAGAGCAGCTGGTCACGCACGCGTTCCTGTATGCCAACGACTATGTCTGCCAGGGCGAGGTTTACTCGCAGCCCGCCAGTCTGCCGCTGTATCCGAAATCGCCGTCTCTCGCGCCGCTGTTCTACAAGCGCAACATCATTGGTAACCAGGTCTTCACCTGGGCGTGGCGCTTCAAAGAGTGCCTGTTCGATACCGAACTGAAGGCCGCGCAGGATTACGATATTTTCCTGCGCATGGTGGTGGAATACGGCGAACCGTGGAAGGTCGAAGAGGCCACGCAGATCCTGCACATCAATCACGGGGAGATGCAAATCACCTCCTCGCCGAAGAAATTCTCCGGCTACTTCCACTTTTACCGCAAGCACAAGGACAAGTTTGACCGTGCCAGCCGAAAATATCAGCTCTTTACCCTCTATCAGATCCGCAATAAGCGCATGAACTGGCGCACGCTGCTGACGCTGTTGTCCGTGCGTAACGGCAAGCGCCTGGCTGACGGGCTTCGGGGGAAATAATGTTTCTGGAAGATTGCCGCGCTAACAGCTGGAGCCTGCGTCCGTGCTGCATGGTTCTGGCGTACCGCATCGCGCACTTTTGCTCGGTGTGGCGTAAGAAAAACGTCCTGAACAACATCTGGGCGGCACCCGTGCTGGTGCTGTATCGCATCATCACCGAATGCTTTTTTGGCTATGAAATTCAGGCCGCTGCCACCATTGGCCGCCGCTTTACCATCCATCACGGCTATGCGGTGGTGATCAACAAGTTCGTGGTCGCCGGGGATGATTTCACCATTCGCCATGCGGTGACCATTGGCAACCGTGGGCCAGACAGTCTGGCCTGCCCGGTCATTGGCAATAACGTCGAGCTGGGCGCGAACGTGGTGATCATTGGTGACATTACGATTGGCAACAACGTCACGATTGGTGCGGGCAGCGTGGTGCTGGACAGCATTCCGGATAACGCGCTGGTGGTGGGCGAGAAAGCCCGCGTGAAGGTGATTAAATGAATATTTTGCAATTTAACGTACGCCTCGCAGAAGGCGGCGCGGCAGGCGTGGCGCTGGATCTGCACCAGCGCGCGCTGCAAAAAGGAATTCAGTCTCGTTTTATTTATGGCTACGGCAAAGGCGGCAAAAAAAGCGTCAGTCACGATAACTTTCCGCAGGTGCACAAGCACACGCCGCGTCTGACCTCGATTGCCAATATCGCGCTGTTCCGCCTGTTTAACCGCGATCTGTTTGGCAACCTGAATAACCTTTATCGCACGGTGACCCGCACGCACGGCCCGGTTGTGCTGCATTTTCACGTGCTGCACAGCTACTGGCTGAATCTGGAAGAGGTGGTGGCGTTCTGTCAGAAGGTGCAGGCCCACAAGCCCGACACCCGCTTCGTCTGGACGCTGCACGATCACTGGAGCGTAACCGGGCGCTGCGCCTTTACCGACGGCTGCGAAGGCTGGAAAGACAACTGCCAGAAATGCCCGACGTTGAGCAACTACCCGCCGGTGAAGGTGGATCGCGCGCATCAGCTGGTCGCCGGCAAGCGCCAGCTGTTTCGCGACATGCTGTCGCTCGGCTGCACGTTTATCTCCCCGAGCCAGCACGTGGCCGATGCCTTCAACAGCCTGTACGGGGCAGGGCGCTGCCAGATTATTAACAACGGCATCGACGTGGCGACGGAAGCCATTCTCGCCGAGCTGACGCCGGTGGCAGAAACCGCGGGCAAACCGAAAATCGCTATCGTTGCGCATGACCTGCGTTACGACGGTAAAACCAACCAGCAGCTGGTGCGCGACATGATGGCGCTGGGTGACAAAATTGAGCTCCATACCTTCGGCAAATTTTCACCGTTCGAAGGGGCTAACGTGGTGAACCACGGGTTTGAAACCGATAAGCGCAAGCTGATGAGCGCGCTGAATGAAATGGATGCGCTGGTATTCAGCTCCCGCGTGGATAACTACCCGCTGATCCTCTGCGAAGCGCTCTCCATCGGCGTGCCGGTGATTGCCACCCACAGCGATGCGGCGCGCGAAGTGCTGGAGAAATCCGGCGGGAAAACTTTTGCCGAGCAGGAGGTCCTGCCGCTGGTGCAGCTGCCGAAGGCGCAGATTGCTCAGGCTGTTTTTGGCACTGACCTGGAATCGTTCCGCAACCGCAGCCGCAAGGCCTACAGTGGACAACAGATGCTGGAGGAGTATGTCTCGTTCTATCAGAATCTGTAGTTATCTGCTGCTGCCGCTGATCTACCTGCTGGTCAACGTCAAAATTGCCCAGCTCGGCGAAAGCTTCCCGATAACCATCGTGACCTTCTTGCCCGTTCTGCTTCTGCTGTATGTCGATAAAATCAACCTGAAGAAGCTGATGATTGCCTTAGGGCTGGGCACGGGCCTGACGCTGTTTAACTACATCTTTGGCCAGTCGCTGGATGCCAGTAAATACGTCACCTCGACCATGCTGTTTGTTTATATTGTTATTATTATCGGAATGGTCTGGAGTATTCGCTTTAAAACGATTTCTCCGCACAATTATCGGAAAATCCTCAGGTTCTTTTATATTGCCGTTGCGTTAATTGTTATGCTTGCTGCCATGGAGATGGCGCAAATTATTCTTACCGGCGGCAGTAGTCTGATGGAGATAATTTCGAAATATCTCATTTACAGCAACAGCTATGTATTGAACTTCATCAAGTTCGGCGGGAAGCGTACTACGGCCCTCTATTTTGAACCGGCGTTTTTCGCTCTGGCGTTAATCTCAATTTGGCTCAGCATCAAACAGTTTGGTATCAAAACGCCTAAGACCGATGCTATGATTCTTGCAGGAATCGTTCTGTCTGGATCGTTCTCAGGGGTAATGACATTTATCCTGTTTTACCTGCTGGAGTGGGCGTTCCAGTACCTGAACAAAGATGCGATTAAGAAAAAACTGCCGCTGGCGATTATCTCCCTGACGGTATTTATGGTGGGCGTGATATTTGCCTTCCCGTACATCTCAGAACGACTGGGTGATTTGGGAACGGAAGGCTCTTCGTCCTATTATCGCATCATTGGACCGCTGGTGATGGTGGGTTATTCCTTAACCCATATTGATGGGGTAGTAAGATTCGGCTCACTTTACGAATATGTTGCATCATTCGGAATCTTTAACGGTGCGGATGTCGGTAAAACCATAGACAATGGTCTGTATCTGTTAATTATTTATTTTTCGTGGTTCGCCGTACTGTTGACCCTGTGGTATCTGTTTAAAGTTTTCAAAATGATGATTAACGCGTTTGGTGATAACCAGAACTTTCGCGTTCAGCTTTATCTGTTTACTCCGGTGTCGCTGTTTTTTACCGGGTCAATATTTAGCCCGGAATATGCTTTCTTGATTGTCTGTCCGTTTATTCTGCGCAAGGCGCTTAATATTACGAACGTATGACGAAATGAGGTGATTTATGTTTCTTAGCGTCATTACTGTCGCTTTTCGTAATTACGAAGGGGTGGTAAAAACCTGGCGCTCGCTGCGCAACCTGGCGCGCGATCCAAGCCTCACCTTTGAGTGGATTGTGGTCGACGGCGGCTCGAACGATGGCACGGCGGAGTTTCTGGAAAAACTCAACGGTGAGTTCAACTTACGCTACATCAGCGAGAAAGATAAAGGCATCTACGATGCGATGAATAAAGGCATCAACATGGCGCAAGGCCGCTATGCCATCTTTCTGAACTCGGGCGACATTTTCCATGATGACGTGGCACTGTTTGCCCGCCAGCTGGCTCGGCAGAAAGAAGATGCCATGTATATTGGCGATGCGCTGCTCGATTTTGGTGACGGACATAAAGTGTGCCGCAGCGCGAAGCCAGGCTGGTATATCTATCACAGCTTGCCGGCCAGCCATCAGGCCATTTTCTTCCCGGTAAAAGGTCTGAAAAAACAGCCTTACGATTTGCAGTATAAAGTGTCTTCCGATTATGCGCTGGCGGCCAGTCTGTATAAATCAGGTTACCCGTTCCGCCGAATTAAAGGGCTGGTATCTGAATTTTCAATGGGCGGCGTGTCAACCTCGAATAATCTGGAATTGTGCCAGGATGCCAAAAACGTGCAGCGTAAAATATTACGCGTGCCGGGGTTCTGGGCGGAATTGTCTTATTTATTACGCCTGCGCACCACGGGCAAAACGAAAGCCTTATATAACAAAGCCTAAATATAAGGAAACGTAATGCAGGATCTAAAAGGTTTCTCCGTGCCGAAAGGCTTTCGGGGGCGGCAACGCGGTATTAAGGTGCAGCTGTGGTGGGCCGTTCAGGCCACCTTATTTGCCTGGTCACCACAAATACTGTACCGCTGGCGAGCATTTTTATTGCGTCTGTTTGGCGCAAAAATAGGAAAAAACGTAGTCATTCGGCCTTCGGTGAAAATTACCTACCCGTGGAAATTAACGCTTGGGGATTACGCCTGGGTTGGGGATGACGCGGTGTTATATACCCTTGGCGAGATTACGATTGGCGCAAATTCGGTGGTTTCACAGAAATGTTATTTGTGCACCGGCAGTCACGACTTTATGAGTCAGCATTTTGATATTACCGCTTCGCCTATTGTGATTGGCGAAAAATGCTGGCTGGCAACGGATGTTTTTGTTGCACCGGGTGTTTCTGTTGGCGATGGCACGGTAGTCGGTGCCCGCAGCAGCGTTTTTAAATCGCTACCGGCAAATAAAGTTTGCCGTGGCAACCCCGCAGTGGTGATACGCGAACGCGTTGAAACTGATTAAATTCATAAGTAGAGGAATATAAACATGTCTAAAGTCGCTCTCATCACCGGCGTTACCGGGCAGGATGGTTCTTACCTGGCAGAGTTCCTGCTGGAAAAAGGGTATGAAGTGCACGGTATTAAACGTCGTGCGTCTTCTTTCAACACCGAACGTGTGGATCATATCTATCAGGATCCTCACGCGGCGAACCCGAAATTCCACCTGCACTACGGCGACCTGACCGATACCTCCAACCTGACCCGTATCCTGCAGGAAGTGCAGCCGGATGAAGTCTACAACCTGGGCGCGATGAGCCACGTGGCGGTCTCCTTCGAGTCCCCGGAATACACCGCTGACGTGGATGCCATGGGTACGCTGCGTCTGCTGGAAGCGATTCGCTTCCTCGGCCTTGAGAAGAAAACCCGTTTCTACCAGGCATCCACCTCTGAGCTGTACGGTCTGGTGCAGGAAATCCCACAGAAAGAGACCACGCCATTCTACCCGCGCTCTCCGTACGCGGTGGCAAAACTGTACGCCTACTGGATCACCGTGAACTACCGTGAATCCTACGGCATGTACGCCTGTAACGGCATTCTGTTCAACCACGAATCTCCACGTCGCGGCGAAACCTTCGTGACCCGCAAAATCACCCGCGCTATCGCCAACATCGCGCAGGGTCTGGAATCTTGCCTGCACCTCGGCAACATGGATTCCCTGCGTGACTGGGGCCATGCCAAAGACTACGTGAAAATGCAGTGGATGATGCTGCAGCAGGAACAGCCAGAAGACTTCGTGATCGCCACCGGCGTGCAGTACTCCGTGCGTCAGTTCGTTGAAATGGCCGCGGCACAGCTGGGCATCAAACTGCGCTTCGAAGGCACCGGCGTGGAAGAGAAGGGTATCGTGGTTTCCGTGACCGGCCATGACGCACCGGGCGTGAAGCCAGGCGACGTGATTGTGCAGGTTGACCCGCGCTACTTCCGTCCTGCTGAAGTGGAAACCCTGCTGGGCGACCCAACCAAAGCACACGAGAAGCTGGGCTGGAAACCAGAAACCACTCTGCAGGAGATGGTTTCCGAGATGGTGGCCAAAGATCTTGAAGCAGCGAAAAAACACTCCCTGCTCAAAGCCCATGGCTACGAGGTTGCCATCGCGCTGGAGTCCTGAGAATGACAAAACAACGTATTTTTGTCGCCGGTCATCGCGGAATGGTGGGTTCCGCGATTGTTCGCCAGCTCGAACAGCGCGGTGACGTCGAAGTGGTTGTCCGCACCCGCGACGAGCTGAACCTGCTCGACAGCCGTGCGGTACAGGACTTCTTTGCTAACGAACGCATTGACCAGGTGTATCTGGCGGCGGCGAAGGTGGGCGGCATTGTTGCCAACAACACCTACCCGGCGGATTTCATCTACGAAAACATGATGATTGAGAGCAACATCATTCACGCGGCGCATCTGCACAACGTGAATAAGCTGCTGTTCCTCGGCTCGTCCTGTATTTACCCGAAAATGGCGAAACAGCCGATCGCCGAAAGCGAGCTGCTGCAGGGGACGCTGGAGCCGACCAACGAGCCGTACGCGATTGCCAAGATTGCCGGGATCAAGCTGTGCGAGTCCTACAACCGTCAGTACAACCGCGACTATCGCTCGGTGATGCCGACCAACCTGTACGGACCGCACGACAACTTCCACCCGAGCAATTCGCACGTGATCCCGGCGCTGCTGCGCCGCTTCCACGAGGCGACCGCCGAGAACGCGCCGGACGTGGTGGTGTGGGGCAGCGGTACGCCGATGCGTGAATTCCTGCACGTGGACGACATGGCTGCGGCCAGCATTCACGTGATGGAGCTGGATCGCGAAGTGTGGCAGGAGAACACCGAGCCGATGCTGTCGCACATCAACGTGGGTACCGGCGTGGACTGCACCATTCGCGAGCTGGCGCAGACCATCGCGCAGGTGGTGGGCTACAAAGGCCGCGTGGTGTTTGACGCCACGAAACCGGACGGCACGCCGCGCAAACTGCTGGACGTGACCCGTCTGCATCAGCTGGGCTGGTATCACGAGGTGTCACTGGAGCAGGGGCTGGCCAGCACCTACCAGTGGTTCCTGGAAAACCAGCACCGCTTCCGGGGGTAACGATGTTTTTAAGTCAGGAAGATTTTGCCACGGTGGTGCGTTCCACTCCGCTCATCTCGATTGATTTGATCGTGGAGAACGAACGCGGCGAGTTCTTGCTGGGGAAACGAACCAACCGTCCTGCACAGGGCTTCTGGTTCGTGCCCGGCGGGCGCGTGCAGAAGGATGAGACGCTGAGCGATGCGTTTGAGCGTCTCACTCTGGCGGAACTGGGCCTGCAGCTGCCGATGGCAGCGGGCCAGTTTTACGGGGTCTGGCAGCACTTCTATGACGATAACTTTTCAGGCACCGGGTTCACCACGCACTACATCGTGCTGGGGTTCCGCCTGAAGGTGAGTGAGGCAGACCTGCGTCTGCCTGATTCTCAGCATGACGACTACCGCTGGCAGACGCCAGAGGCGCTGCTGGCCAGCGACAATGTGCATGACAACAGTCGTGCCTATTTCCTGGCCGATCGTCAGTCCGGAGTGCCGGGCTTATGAAAATTTTAGTGTACGGAATCAACTACTCGCCGGAGCTAACCGGTATCGGGAAATACACCGGCGAGATGGTCGAGTGGATGGCGAGCCAGGGACATGACGTGCGGGTCATTACCGCGCCGCCGTACTACCCGGAATGGAAAGTGGGTGAGCGCTACTCAAGCTGGCGCTACCGTCGCGAAGAGGGTGCAGCGACCGTCTGGCGCTGCCCGCTGTATGTGCCCAAGCAGCCCTCGACGCTGAAACGCTTACTTCATCTGGGCAGCTTTGCCCTGAGCAGTTTTTTCCCGCTGATGGCGCAGCGTCGCTGGAAGCCGGATCGCATCATCGGCGTGGTGCCGACGCTGTTTTGCACGCCGGGCATGCGCCTGCTGGGCAAACTCTCCGGCGCGCGCACCCTGCTGCACATTCAGGATTATGAAGTGGACGCCATGCTGGGCCTGGGGATGGCAGGCAAAAGCAAAGGCGGCAAGGTGGCGAAGCTCGCCAGCGCGTTTGAGCGCAGCGGTCTGCACAACGTGGATTACGTCTCAACGATCTCGCGCTCGATGATGAACAAGGCGCAGGAGAAAGGCGTCCCGGCGGAGAAGGTGATCTTCTTCCCGAACTGGTCCGAAGTGGCGCGTTTTCGCGACGTGACTGAGCAAGATGCTCAGGCGCTGCGCGCGCAGCTCGGTTTGCCTGAAGATCAAAAAATCATTCTTTACTCAGGCAACATCGGCGAAAAGCAGGGGCTGGAGAGCGTGATCGAGGCGGCTCAACTGCTGAAAGAACATCCATGGATGTTTGTGATTGTCGGGCAGGGTGGTGGAAAAGCGCGGCTGGAAAAAATGGTCGGCGAACGCGGCCTGACCAACGTGAAATTTTTCCCGCTTCAGTCTTACGAGGCATTGCCTGCGCTGCTGAAGATGGGCGACTGCCATCTGGTGGTGCAAAAACGCGGCGCGGCGGATGCGGTGCTGCCGTCCAAGCTGACCAACATTCTGGCAGTGGGCGGCAACGCGGTGATTACGGCAGAAGCCGAAACAGAATTAGGCCAGCTGTGTGACAGCTATCCGGGCATTGCCGTGTGCGTGGAGCCGGAATCGGTCCCGGCGCTGGTCACCGGAATTGAGCAGGCACTTGCCATGCCAAAAGTGAACACGGTGGCACGTGAATATGCCGAACGCACGCTCGAGAAAGAGAACGTGCTGAGCCAATTTATTGCAGATATACGGGGATAAATCATGAGTCAAACCACTTTGTATCCGGTTGTGATGGCTGGTGGCTCTGGTAGCCGGTTGTGGCCGCTGTCCCGCGTGCTCTATCCAAAACAGTTCCTCTGCCTGAAAGGGGATCTCACCATGCTGCAGACGACGGTAAACCGTCTCCTGCACGGCGTGGAGTGTGAAAGCCCGGTGGTGATTTGTAACGAACAGCACCGCTTTATTGTTGCCGAGCAACTGCGCCAACTGAACAAACTCACCGAAAACATCATCCTGGAGCCTGCCGGACGCAATACCGCACCGGCGATCGCCCTGGCGGCGCTGGCGGCAAAACGCAGCAGCCCGGACTGTGACCCGCTGATGCTGGTGCTGGCGGCAGACCACGTCATCCAGCAGGAAGAGGCCTTCCGCGACGCGGTGCGTGCGGCCATTCCTTACGCTGAGAGCGGCAAGCTGGTGACCTTCGGCATCGTGCCGGATCTGCCGGAAACCGGCTATGGCTACATCCGCCGCGGCAACGTGACGCCGGGTGAAGGCGACAGCGTGGCGTTTGACGTGGCGCAGTTCGTTGAAAAACCGAATCTGGAAACCGCGCAGGCGTATGTCGCCAGCGGGGAATATTACTGGAACAGCGGGATGTTCCTGTTCCGCGCCGGACGCTATCTGGAAGAGCTGAGCAAATATCGCCCGGATATTCTGCAAGCCTGCGAGAAAGCGATGGCGGTGGTGGACCCGGATCTCGACTTTATCCGCGTGGATGAAGAGGCGTTCCTCGCCTGCCCGGAAGAGTCCATTGACTATGCGGTGATGGAACGCACGGCAGATGCCGTGGTGGTGCCGATGGATGCGGGCTGGAGCGATGTCGGCTCCTGGTCCTCCCTGTGGGAGATCAGCGCCCATACCCCGGAGGGTAACGTCCATCACGGCGATGTCATTAGCCACAAAACGGAAAACAGCTACGTCTACGCCGAGTCCGGCCTGGTCACCACGGTCGGGGTGAAAGATCTGGTGGTGGTCCAGACCAAAGACGCCGTGCTGATTGCCGATCGTAACGCCGTGCAGGACGTTAAAAAAGTGGTGGAGAAGATCAAGGCCGATGGACGTCACGAGCACCATATTCACCGCGAAGTCTACCGTCCGTGGGGCAAATATGACTCCATCGACGCCGGCGACCGCTATCAGGTGAAACGCATCACCGTGAAGCCGGGCGAGGGGCTGTCGGTGCAGATGCACCATCACCGCGCCGAGCACTGGGTGGTGGTCGCGGGTACCGCCAAAGTCACGATCGACGGTGAAGTCAAACTGCTGGGTGAAAATGAGTCCATTTATATTCCGCTGGGGGCGACGCACTGTCTGGAGAACCCGGGGAAAATTCCTCTCGACTTAATTGAGGTGCGCTCCGGTTCGTATCTGGAAGAGGACGATATCGTGCGCTTCCAGGACCGCTACGGGCGGGTGTAACAGCCCCAGTATGCCCGGTGGCGCTGCGCTTGCCGGGCCTGCGAATGACAAAAAAATCAATTTGGCCATTTTGTGGTCAGGGCCGACTGTTGCCTGAAAAAGGGGTCATCATGGAAAAATTAACCTGTTTTAAAGCCTACGATATTCGCGGCAAGCTGGGCGAAGAGCTGAATGAAGACATCGCGTGGCGCATTGGCCGCGCGTACGGCGAATATTTAAAACCGCAGACCATCGTGCTGGGCGGCGACGTGCGTCTGACCAGCGAATCCCTGAAGCTGGCTCTGGCGAAAGGGCTGCAGGATGCGGGCGTGGACGTGCTGGATATCGGTCTTTCCGGAACCGAAGAGATTTACTTTGCCACCTTCCACCTGGGCGTGGACGGCGGTATCGAAGTGACGGCCAGCCACAACCCGATGGACTACAACGGCATGAAGCTGGTGCGCAAGGGCGCACGTCCTATCAGCGGCGACACCGGCCTGCGCGATGTGCAGCGCCTGGCGGAAGCCAACGATTTCCCGCCGGTGCGACGCGGCGAAGCGCGGCAGCTACAAAAAAATCAACCTGCAGAAAGAGTACATCGACCACCTGCTGGGCTACATCAACGTGGCGAACCTGAAGCCGCTGAAGCTGGTGATCAACTCCGGTAACGGCGCGGCCGGCCCGGTTGTGGATGCCCTTGAAGCCCGCTTTAAGGCGCTGAACGTGCCGGTGACCTTCGTCAAAGTGCATAACACCCCGGACGGCAACTTCCCGAACGGTATTCCTAACCCGCTGCTGCCGGAGTGCCGCGACGATACCCGCAACGCGGTGATTGAGCACGGCGCGGACATGGGCATCGCCTTTGACGGCGATTTCGACCGCTGCTTCCTGTTCGACGAGAAAGGGCAGTTCATCGAGGGCTACTACATTGTCGGCCTGCTGGCGGAAGCGTTCCTCGAGAAAAACCCGGGCGCGAAAATCATTCATGACCCGCGCCTTTCCTGGAACACCGTCGACGTGGTGTCAGCGGCGGGCGGCACGCCGGTGATGTCCAAAACCGGCCACGCCTTCATCAAAGAGCGCATGCGCGAAGAAGACGCCATTTACGGCGGCGAGATGAGCGCCCACCACTACTTCCGTGATTTTGCCTACTGCGACAGCGGGATGATCCCGTGGCTGCTGGTGACCGAGCTGCTGTGCCTGAAGGGACAGACGCTGGGCGAGCTGGTGCGCGACCGTATGGCGGCGTTCCCGGCGAGCGGGGAGATCAACAGCAAGCTGGCGGAGCCGGCCAGGGCGATTGCCCGCGTGGAGCAGCACTTTGCGATTCACGCGCTGGAAATTGACCGTACGGACGGCATCAGCATGGCGTTCCCGCAGTGGCGCTTTAACCTGCGCTCGTCCAACACCGAGCCGGTGGTGCGCCTGAACGTGGAGTCCCGTGCGGACACCGCGCTGATGGAAGCCCGAACGAAGGACATTCTGGCGCTGTTGAATCAGTAATAACTGCCCCTCCCGGTGGGAGGGGGAACCGAATACAGGAACAACGATGACGAATCTAAAAAAACGCGAACGAGCGAGAACGAATGCATCGTTAATCTCTATGGTGCAGCGTTTTTCTGATATCACCATCATGGTCGGTGGATTGTGGGCGGTGTGTCGGATCAGCGGGCTGCCGTTCTTATATATGCATCTTCTGATGGCCCTGATTGCGCTGGTTGTGTTTCAGATGATCGGCGGAATGACCGATTTCTACCGCTCGTGGCGCGGCGTCAAAATGACCACCGAACTGATGCTGTTGCTGCAGAACTGGACCCTGAGCCTGATCTTTAGCGCAGGCCTGGTGGCGTTCAGCCATGATTTTGATAATCGCCTCGTGACCTATCTCTGCTGGTATCTGTTAAGCAGCGTCGGCATGGTAGTGTGCCGCTCCCTGATCCGCTTTGGCGCAGGCTGGCTGCGCAACCGTGGCTATAATCGTCGCTTCGTGGCGGTAGCAGGCGATCTGCCCGTCGGCAGGGTGCTGCTCGACAGCTTCCGCAAAGAGCCGTGGTTAGGCTTTGAAGTGGTCGGGATTTATCACGACGCGAAGCCGGGCGGCGTCCCTGCCGGACTGGGCGGGCAATCTACGAACAGCTGATTGACGATGCGAAAGCCGGGAAAATTCACAACGTCTACATCGCCATGCAGATGAAAGACGAATCCCGCATTAAGCAGCTGATGCGCGAGCTGGCGGACACCACCTGTTCAGTGATCCTGATCCCGGACGTGTTTACCTTCAACATCCTTCATTCGCGTATTGAAGAGGTGAACGGCGTGCCGGTCGTACCGCTGTACGACACGCCGCTGTCGGGCATTAACCGCGTGCTGAAGCGCCTGGAAGATATTGTGCTCTCTTCGCTGATTTTACTGCTCATCTCTCCGGTGCTGTGCTGCATTGCCCTGGCGGTGAAGCTGAGCTCTCCCGGCCCGGTTATCTTCCGTCAGACCCGCTACGGCATGGACGGTAAGCCGATTATGGTGTGGAAATTCCGCTCCATGAAGGTGATGGAGAACGACAAGGTCGTGACCCAGGCGACGCAGAACGATCCGCGCGTCACCCGCGTCGGGAACTTCCTGCGTCGCACCTCGCTGGATGAACTGCCACAGTTTATCAACGTCTTTACCGGCGGGATGTCGATTGTTGGCCCGCGTCCGCACGCGGTGGCGCATAACGAGCAGTACCGCTCGCTGATTGAAGGCTACATGTTGCGCCATAAGGTGAAGCCGGGCATCACCGGCTGGGCGCAAATCAACGGCTGGCGCGGCGAAACCGACACGCTGGAAAAAATGGAAAAACGCATCGAATTCGATCTGGAGTACATCCGTGAATGGAGTATCTGGTTCGATATCAAGATTGTTTTTCTGACCATCTTCAAAGGTTTCGTGAACAAAGCGGCGTACTAAGATGAGCTTACGTGAAAAAACCATCAGCGGGGCGAAGTGGTCAGCGATGGCGACCATCGTCATCATTGGCCTCGGTCTGGTGCAGATGACCGTGCTGGCGCGCATTATTGATAATCACCAGTTCGGCCTGCTGACCGTCTCGCTGGTGATTATCGCGCTGGCCGATACGCTGTCTGATTTTGGTATCGCCAACTCGATTATCCAGCGCAAAGAGATCAGCCATCTGGAGCTGACCACCCTCTACTGGCTGAACGTGGGGCTGGGGATTTTCGTGTGTCTGCTGGTGTTCCTGCTGAGCGACACCATCGCCAGCGTGCTGCACAACCCGGATCTGGCGCCGCTGATGCGCACGCTGTCGTTTGCCTTCGTGGTGATCCCGCACGGGCAGCAGTTCCGCGCGCTGATGCAGAAAGAGCTGGAGTTCAATAAGATCGGCATGATCGAGACCAGCGCCGTGCTGGCGGGCTTTACCTTTACCGTGGTGAGCGCCCATTTCTGGCCGCTGGCGATGACCGCCATCCTCGGTTACCTGGTGAACTCTGCCGTGCGTACGCTGCTGTTCGGCTACTTTGGCCGCAAGATCTACCGTCCGGGACTGCATTTCTCCCTTGCGTCCGTCTGGTCCAACCTGCGCTTTGGCGCGTGGCTGACGGCGGACAGCATCATCAACTATGTGAACACCAACCTCTCGACGCTGGTGCTGGCGCGTATTCTCGGCGCCAGCGTGGCGGGGGGCTACAACCTGGCCTACAACGTCGCGGTGGTGCCGCCGATGAAGCTGAACCCGATAATCACCCGCGTGCTGTTCCCGGCGTTCGCCAAGATTCAGGACGACACCGAGAAGCTGCGCGTTAACTTCTACAAGCTGCTTTCGGTGGTGGGGATCATCAACTTCCCGGTGCTGCTGGGGCTGATGGTGGTGTCCAGCAACTTCGTGCCGCTGGTGTTTGGCGAGAAGTGGAACGGCATTATCCCGATCCTGCAGCTGCTGTGCGTGGTAGGGCTGCTGCGCTCCGTGGGGAACCCGATTGGTTCCCTGCTGATGGCGAAAGCGCGCGTGGACATCAGCTTTAAATTCAACGTGTTCAAAACCTTCCTGTTTATTCCGGCAATTATCGTCGGCGGGCATATGGCGGGCGCCATTGGCGTCACGCTGGGCTTCCTGCTGGTGCAGATCGTCAATACCGTTCTGAGCTACTTCATCATGATCAAGCCGGTGCTGGGCTCCAGCTACCGTCAGTACATCCTGAGCCTGTGGGTGCCGTTCTATCTCTCATTGCCGACCCTGGCGGTGAGCTACGGCCTGGGCATCATTCTCAGCGGCCACCTGCCGCTGGCAGCGCTGCTGGCGGTACAGGTTGCTGCGGGGGCGCTGGCATTTGTCGTGATGATTGTGCTGTCGCGCAATGCGCTGGTGGTAGAGATGAAGCGCCAGTTTTGCCGTAACGAAAAAATGAAAACGCTGCTTCGCGCAGGCTAGTTCTTTAAGAGGCCATTATGAAATTATTAATTCTTGGCAACCATACCTGCGGCAACCGTGGCGACAGCGCCATCCTGCGCGGTTTACTGGATGCGATTAACACCCTTAAGCCTGAGACCGAAGTGGACGTGATGAGCCGTTATCCGGTCAGCTCATCCTGGTTACTGAACCGCCCGGTGATGGGCGACCCGCTCTACAGCCAGATGAAACAGCATAACAACGCCGCGGGCGTGATGGGCCGCGTGAAAAAAGTGCTGCGTCGTCGCTACCAGCATCAGGTGCTGCTTTCCCGGGTGACCGATACCGGCAAGCTGCGCAACATCGCCATTGCGCAGGGCTTCACTGACTTTGTTCGTCTGCTGTCCGGCTATGACGCCATTATCCAGGTCGGCGGTTCATTCTTCGTCGATCTCTACGGCGTGCCGCAGTTTGAGCATGCGCTCTGCACCTTCATGGCGAAAAAGCCGCTGTTTATGATTGGCCACAGCGTGGGGCCTTTCCAGGATCCGCAGTTTAACCAGCTGGCAAACTATGTCTTCGGCCACTGCGATGCGCTGATCCTGCGCGAGTCGGTCAGCCTGAATATGATGAAGCGGAGCAATATCACTACAGCGAAAGTTGAGCACGGCGTGGATACCGCCTGGCTGGTGGATCACCATCAGGACGACAGCTTCCAGCCGAGCTACGCGGTGCAGCACTGGCTCGACGTGGCGGCGAAACAGAAAACCGTCGCCATTACCCTGCGCGAGCTGGCGCCCTTCGATAAACGTTTAGGCACGACGCAGGCGGCGTATGAGCAAGCGTTCGCCGACGTGGTGAACCGCGTGCTGGACAGCGGGTACCAGGTGCTGGCGCTGTCCACCTGTACCGGTATCGACAGCTACAACAAAGATGACCGCATGGTGGCGCTGAACCTGCGCCAGCACGTTAACGATCCGTCGCGATATCACGTGGTGATGGATGAACTGAACGACCTGGAGATGGGCAAGCTGCTCTCCGCCTGCGACCTGACGGTGGGCACGCGTCTGCACTCGGCCATTATCTCCATGAACTTTGGCACGCCGGCCATTGCCATCAACTATGAGCACAAATCAGCAGGCATCATGCAGCAGCTTGGCATGCCGGAAATGGCCGTGGATATCCGTCATCTGCTGGATGGTTCGCTCGGTGCGATGGTGGGCGACACGCTCGGCCAGCTGCCTGCCATCAATGAACGCCTGGCCGTGGCGGTGAAAGCCGAGCGCGAGAAGGGTATTGGGATGGTGAAATCGGTACTTGACCGCGTGCGGGAGGGGAAATGAAGGTTGGTTTCTTCTTACTGAAATTTCCGCTGTCGTCTGAAACGTTTGTCCTGAACCAAATCACCGCGTTTATCGATATGGGATATGACGTGGAGATTATCGCCCTGCAAAAGGGCGATACCCAAAATACCCATGCAGCGTATACCCAGTATGGGCTGGAGGCGAAAACCCGCTGGCTGCAGGATGAGCCGTCCGGGAAGCTGAGCAAGCTGCGCCGCCGGGCCAGCCAGACCTTACGCGGGATCCACCGCGCGTCGACGTGGCGGGCGCTGAATGTTTCCCGCTATGGGGCGGAATCCCGCAATCTGATCCTGTCGGCCATCTGCGGGCAAACCGCGCAGCCGTATCGTGCCGACGTGTTTATCGCCCACTTTGGCCCGGCAGGCGTCACCGCCGCGAAGCTGCGCGAACTGGGCGTAATTGACGGTAAAATTGCGACCATTTTCCACGGTATCGACATCTCCAGCCGCGAAGTGCTGAACCACTACACGCCGGAATACCAGCAGCTTTTCCGGCGTGGCGACATGATGCTGCCGATCAGCGAACTGTGGGCCGGACGCCTGAAAAACATGGGCTGCCCGGGAGAGAAAATTGCCGTTTCGCGCATGGGTGTGGATTTAACGCGCTTTACCCGCCGTCCGGTGAAGGTGCCGGGCAAACCGCTGCAGATCATCTCCGTCGCGCGTCTGACCGAGAAGAAAGGGCTGCATGTGGCGATTGAAGCCTGCCGCCAGCTGAAAGCGCGCGGGGTGGATTTCCACTACCGCATTCTCGGGATTGGGCCGTGGGAGCGTCGTCTGCGCACGCTGATCGAACAGTATCAGCTGGAAGATGTCGTAGAGATGCCGGGCTTCAAGCCGAGCCACGAGGTCAAGGCCATGCTCGATGAGGCGGATGTATTCCTGCTGCCTTCGGTGACGGGCGCCGATGGCGATATGGAAGGCATTCCGGTGGCGCTGATGGAGGCGATGGCCGTGGGTATTCCGGTGGTATCCACCCTGCACAGCGGGATCCCTGAGCTGATCAAATCTGACCATTCCGGCTGGCTGGTGCCGGAGAATAACGCGATGGCCCTTGCGGACCGATTAGCTGCCTTCAGCGACATCGACCAGCAGGCGCTGGAGCCCGTGCTCCATAACGCCCGACAAAAAGTGGAAACCGATTTTAACCAGCAGGTGATTAACCGCCAGTTAGCGAGCCTGCTGCAAACGTTGTAACGCCGAGGATGTATGCTGAAAAAGATTACCCGACGCACCTTTGTCTCGTCTCTGTCCGTTCTGGCGGCTACGCCGCTGCTGTCGTCCCGCATTGTGCGGGCGGCGAGCGGAAGAACGGTCTCTGTTAAACAGTATAATAACAACGACTGGATCGCGGCCTTTAAGCAGGCGTTTAATGACGGGGACACCGTCGTTGTCCCTGCCGGGCTGACCTGTGAAAACATCAACACGGGTATTTTCATTCCCGACGGTAAAACGCTGCTGATCCGCGGGGCGTTAACCGGCAATGGCCGCGGCCGCTTTGTTCTGCAGGAAGGCAGCAAAGTGATAGGGGAAGGAGAGGGGCGGACAGAGAATATCACTCTCGATGTACGTGGCTCCGACTGCGTAATTAAAGGGCTGGCCATGAGCGGTTTTGGCCCTGTAACGCAGATCTACATCGGCGGTAAGAAACCCAGCGTGATGCGCAATTTGCTGATTGATAACATCAGCGTGAGTCAGGCCAACTACGCCATCCTGCGCCAGGGTTTCCACAACCAGGTGGACGGCGCCCGCATCACCAACAGCAAATTTAGCCATCTGCAGGGGGATGCGATCGAGTGGAACGTCGCTATCAACGATCGCAATATCCTGATTTCCGACCATGTCATCGATAACATCAACTGCACCAACGGCAAGATCAACTGGGGCATCGGCATTGGCCTCGCCGGCAGCACCTACGACAACGACTACCCGGAAAAGCAAACCGTTAAGAACTTCGTGGTGGCCAACATCACCGGCAGTAACTGTCGCCAGCTGGTGCACGTGGAAAACGGGAAACATTTTGTTATCCGCAATATTAAGGCCAAAAATATCACTCCCGACTTCAGTAAAAAGGCGGGAATAGACAACGCCACGGTGGCCATTTATGGCTGTGATAATTTCATTATTGATAATGTCGACATGGTCAACAGTGCCGGAATGTTAATCGGCTATGGGGTGATAAAAGGCGATTATTTGTCCATCCCGCAGAACTTCAAGCTCAATAATATTCACCTCGATAACCGCCAGCTTGCGTATAAATTGCGCGGAATACAGATTTCATCCGGTAACGCCACCTCGTTTGTGGCGATAACCAACGTGGAAATGCAGCGTGCTACGCTTGAATTGCACAACAAGCCGCAGCATCTTTTCTTACGCAATATCAATGTGATGCAGGATGCCGCTGATGGGCCTGCCCTGAAGATCAACTTCGACCTGCGCAAGGATGTGCGAGGAAGCTTTATGGCGAAAGACGAGACGCTGCTGTCGCTGGCGAACATAAAAGCAGTTAATGAGAAGGGGCAAAGCTCGGTGGATATTGACCGGGTCGACCAGCAGGTGGTGAATGTGGATAATTTGAACTTCCGACTACCGGCGAAGCGGTTATAACCCGTTATTACGGGCTTTTGCGATAAATCCTGGTGATTTAACCGGGGGGTTAGGATTACATCGTTGGCCTGATCTGGACAGTCATAACACAACATAAGACTTTTTACCGATCCTCATCGCTAACATGCTGGCGAAAACAGGTTTAAGGTTTATAATTCGTCAACCATTATTAAGGTGGAAGAAATAATGATTAATTTGAAAGCAGTCATTCCGGTAGCAGGGCTGGGAATGCATATGCTGCCTGCCACAAAGGCCATTCCAAAAGAGATGCTGCCGATCGTCGATAAGCCAATGATTCAGTACATTGTCGACGAGGTTGTTGCTGCAGGGATCAAAGAAATCGTCCTGGTTACGCACTCGTCCAAAAATGCGGTGGAGAACCACTTCGACACCTCTTACGAACTGGAAGCGCTGCTGGAGCAGCGCGTTAAGCGCCAGCTGCTGGCGGAAGTGCAGTCTATTTGTCCGCCGGGCGTGACCATCATGAACGTGCGTCAGGCGCAGCCGCTGGGTCTGGGTCACTCTATCCTCTGTGCCCGTCCGGTTGTGGGTGACAACCCCTTCATGGTGGTGCTGCCGGATATCATTCTGGATAACGCCTCTGCCGATCCGCTGCGCTACAACCTGGCGGCCATGGTGGCACGTTTCAACGAAACGGGTCGCAGCCAGGTGCTGGCGAAACGCATGAAAGGCGATCTCTCCGAATACTCCGTGATTCAGACTAAAGAGCCGCTGGAGACGGAAGGCAAGGTTAGCCGCATCGTTGAGTTCATCGAAAAACCGGATCAGCCGCAGACGCTGGATTCTGACCTGATGGCGGTAGGGCGCTATGTGCTTTCTGCGGATATCTGGGCCGAGCTGGAGAAAACCGAACCGGGCGCCTGGGGCCGTATCCAGCTGACCGATGCGATTGCCGAGCTGGCAGAAAAAGCAGTCTGTTGATGCGATGCTGATGACCGGCGAGAGCTACGACTGCGGTAAGAAAATGGGCTATATGCAGGCGTTCGTGAACTATGGGTTGCGCAACCTGAAAGAAGGGCCGAAGTTCCGCGATAGTATTAAGAAATTACTTACACAATAAGCAATTAAAACGTTGCAGTTGCAACGCTAGTTTATAAGGCAGTAAAGAGTCGCTATGAGGTGTTTCATTCTCAGGTTATTCTTACTGCCTTTATTTATTTTACTATTAAATCAATAAGTAAAAGCGTGTTTTTGCGGGATTATTGTACGACCAGAACTAAGATTTTCCCTTGTTTCAGTGCCTGTTTCGGTAGAGAATAGCCGCTTAGCATTTTGTGCCTGATGGCAAAACAGAAATTACGTTAACGAAACATGTTAACGACAGAAATAGAAGATAGTTTCAATCAGTTAACAGGTAGCTGAAGAGCCTGGGGCGGTAGCGTGCCTGAAATTATTTGGCTTCTCTCTTTCGCCCGTTCATATAGTTCAAAATATTGCATAGCAAGTACGGATAATTCTCGTGAAAATATTGGTTACCGGTGGCGCAGGCTTTATTGGCTCTGCAGTGGTTCGTCATATCATTAATAACACGCAAGATTCTGTGGTTAATGTCGATAAATTGACCTATGCAGGAAATCTTCAATCACTTACAGACGTCTCGGATAGCGAGCGTTATTTTTTTGAGCATGCGGATATTTGCAATGCAGCAGAAATGGCGCGTATCCTGGATGAGCACAAGCCGGATGCAGTAATGCACCTGGCTGCGGAAAGCCATGTTGACCGTTCTATCACCGGGCCTGCGGCCTTCATTGAAACCAATATTGTAGGCACCTACGTATTGCTGGAAGCTGTTCGTGCGTATTGGTCCTCGCTGGCAGATGCGGCAAAAGAAGCATTCCGTTTTCATCATATCTCGACAGATGAAGTTTACGGTGATTTGCCACATCCTGATGAGCAGCCGCAAGGTCAGCCGTTACCGCTGTTTACTGAAAAAACGGCCTATGCGCCGAGCAGCCCTTACTCCGCGTCAAAAGCCTCCAGCGATCATCTGGTTCGCGCCTGGTTACGTACCTATGGTATGCCTACCATTGTCACCAACTGTTCCAATAACTACGGTCCTTACCACTTCCCGGAAAAATTGATCCCGCTGGTTATTCTCAATGCGCTTGAAGGCAAACCGTTGCCAATCTATGGCAAAGGCGATCAAATCCGCGACTGGTTGTACGTTGAAGATCACGCCCGTGCCCTCTATACCGTGGTTACTCAGGGTGTTGCCGGTGAAACTTACAACATTGGCGGCCATAACGAAAAACAGAACCTCAATGTTGTCTATACAATCTGTGATTTGCTTGATGAGATCGTGCCGAAAACCGGTTCTTACCGCGATCAAATCACCTATGTTACCGATCGTCCTGGCCACGACAGGCGGTACGCCATCGACGCTGAGAAAATCAGTCGCGAACTGGGCTGGAAACCGCAGGAAACCTTTGAGTCGGGCATCCGTAAGACAGTGCAGTGGTACCTCGATAATCAGAATTGGGTTGAGAACGTTAAAAGCGGCGCGTACAAAAGCTGGATCGAACAGAACTACGAGAAGCGTTAATCATGAATATTTTGTTATTCGGTAAAACGGGGCAGGTAGGTTGGGAGCTGCAACGTGCGCTGGCGCCCCTTGGCAAGGTGGTTGCTGTTGACGTTCACTCTACTGAGTATTGTGGTGATTTCAGTAAACCGAACGAGGTGGCTGAAACCGTTCGCCGTATTCGCCCTGATGTGGTGGTGAATGCCGCTGCGCACACTGCCGTGGATAAAGCTGAATCAGAGCGTGAGTTTGCGCAACTGCTGAATGCAACCAGTGTCGAGGCCATTGCGCGTGAAGTTGGCGCGATTGGCGGCTGGCTGGTGCACTATTCGACAGATTATGTTTTTCCTGGCACCGGTGACAAACCCTGGTGTGAAACGGATGCTCCCGCGCCGCTGAATGTCTATGGTGAGACTAAGCTGGCAGGGGAAAAGGCCGTCCAGCAACATTGCCCTCATCATCTTATTTTCCGTACCAGTTGGGTCTACGCCAGCAAAGGAAATAACTTTGCCAAAACAATGCTTAAACTGGCGAAAGACCGCGAAGAGCTCTCCATTATCGATGATCAGTATGGGGCACCAACCGGTGCTGAATTACTGGCCGACTGTACGGCGCATGCGATTCGTACTGCAATGAGTAAACCGGAGGTCGCCGGGCTTTACCATCTGGTTGCTGCGGGAACCACAACCTGGTACGCCTTTGCGCAAATGGTGTTTGACGAGGCGAGGAAAGCGGGTTTAACACTGGCGCTTAATAAAGCTAACCCGATTGCTACAGAAGCTTATCCGACTCCAGCGAAGCGCCCTGGTAATTCGCGCCTCAACACAGAAAAATTCCAGCGTGAATTCGGTCTTGTTCTGCCTCCATGGGAGAACGGCGTAAAACGTATGCTTGCTGAGCTCTTTGCTGCAACGTCAAATTAACTTCTTGAAAATGCCTCTGGGCAGGTATTTTTTGCGCGGGAATACGAAATGAAAACACGTAAAGGAATCATACTGGCGGGCGGTTCGGGAACCCGCTTGTATCCGGTAACAATGGCAGTGAGCAAACAACTGTTGCCGATTTACGATAAGCCAATGATTTATTATCCCCTGTCCACACTGATGCTGGCCGGGATTCGCGATATTCTGATCATCAGCACGCCGCAGGATCTCCCCCGTTTTGAACAGTTGCTTGGTGATGGAAGCCAGTGGGGATTAACCCTGCATTATAAAGTTCAGCCAAGCCCGGACGGGTTGGCGCAGGCATTTATCCTCGGTGAAGAATTTATTGGTAACGATCCTTGCGCACTGGTGCTGGGCGACAATATTTTCTATGGCCATGATTTGCCGAAACTGATGGATACAGCGGTCAACCAGGAAAGCGGTGCGACTGTTTTTGCCTATCATGTTACCGATCCTGAACGCTACGGTGTCGTCGAGTTTGATAGCGAAGGTACTGCTGTCAGCCTGGAAGAGAAGCCGCTGGAACCGAAAAGTAATTATGCGGTGACCGGTCTCTATTTTTACGATAACGATGTGGTTGCGCTGGCGAAAAGTCTGAAGCCTTCGGCTCGCGGTGAATTAGAGATTACCGATATCAATCGCCTTTACATGGAGCAGGGACGTTTGTCCGTGGCGATGATGGGGCGTGGTTATGCGTGGCTGGATACCGGTACCCACCAGAGTTTGATTGAAGCCAGTAATTTTATTCAGACCATTGAAGCACGGCAGGGGCTTAAAGTTTCTTGTCCTGAAGAGATTGCTTACCGCAAGAATTTCATTGATGCAGAGCAGGTTAAAAAATTGGCTGAGCCGCTGAAAAAAAATGCTTACGGTCAATATCTGTTAAGAATGGTTAAAGGTCACTAAAAATGAAAATCGTTGAGACTGCGATCCCTGATGTATTAATTTTTGAGCCAAAGGTTTTTGGCGATGATCGCGGCTTTTTCTTTGAAAGCTTCAGCCAGCGTCAGTTTGAAGAGGCGGTTGGGCGTAAAGTACAATTCGTGCAGGACAATCACTCCAAATCCAAAAAAGGGGTTTTACGTGGTCTGCATTATCAGTTAGATCCCCATGCTCAGGGAAAACTGGTGCGTGCTGTAGCAGGGGAAGTTTTTGATGTTGCGGTAGATGTTCGCAAAAGCTCACCGACATTTGGGCTGTGGGTCGGCGTACATTTATCCGCGGAAAATAAGCGTCAGTTGTGGATCCCTGAAGGTTTTGCACATGGATTTGTCGTGTTAAGCGATAGCGCTGAATTTGTTTATAAAGCCACCAATTATTACTGCCCGCAGTCGGAAAGTAGTATCATCTGGAACGATCCGGAATTGAATATCGCGTGGCCGCTAGCCGTAGAGCCTGAGCTCTCCGGCAAAGATGCGGTGGCGCCTTCATTTACCTCAGCGAAATTTTTCGAGTAACTGTCCGTGTCACATGTAATTAAAATATTCCCTGCTGATATTGCCTTTGAAGGCGACAGCGGGAAAACGCTGCTTGATTCTGCCCTTGATTCAGGTATCCACCTTGAACACAGCTGTAAAAACGGCAGTTGTGGTATTTGCGAAGCCGGACTGATGGCCGGGGAAGTGATCGATGCCGAGGGCCAGGTTATTACTGCAGGAAATAATATCCTGACATGTAGTTGCCGTCCCCAGGGTGATATATCGCTACAGGCAACGTATTATCCTGAGCTTGCCGGGCAGGTTAAAAAAATCACCCCATGTAAAGTGGTTAGCGCTGAAAATGTTTCTGCGGACGTAATCAAGTTGCTGCTGCGTTTCCCGCCGACGGCGCAGATTAACTACTTACCGGGTCAGTATATTAATTTGCAGTATCAAGGTGTAACGCGCAGTTACTCAATTGCTAATGCCAATGAAAAAGAAGGCATTGAATTGCATATTCGCAATGTGCCTGATGGACAAATGAGCCAGTTAATTTTCGGCGGGCTTGCGGCAAATACATTGATGCGAATTGAAGGGCCGTGCGGAACATTCTTCATCCGTAACAATGAGCGCCCGGTAATATTTATCGCCGGAGGGACGGGGTTCGCTCCGGTAAAAGCGATGGTTGAATCGCTGATTGCCGAAAATACGCAACGGAAGATCTATATCTATTGGGGAATGCAGCATTCAACGCATTTCTATTCGTCTTTACCTCAGCAATGGGCTGATGCGAATCCTGATATCCATTTTATTCCTGTGGTCTCAGGTGAAGAAAGCAACTGGCAAGGACGTAAGGGTTTTGTTCACAATGCGGTCGTGGAAGACTTCGAAAACTTAGCGGATTTCGATGTTTATGCTTGTGGTTCACCTGTGATGATCGACGCGAGCCGAAAAGATCTGATGACATTGGGATTACCGGCTAAACACTTTTATGCGGACGCGTTTACCGTATCAAAATAAGACAGAGGATAAAGAGATGAAAGCCGTTATTTTAGCCGGTGGGTTGGGTACACGTTTAAGTGAAGAGACCGTATTAAAACCAAAACCCATGGTTGAAATCGGTGGTAAACCGATTTTATGGCATATCATGAAAATGTATTCCGCTCACGGTATCCGTGATTTTGTTATTTGCTGCGGGTACAAGGGATATGTCATTAAAGAGTATTTCGCCAACTATTTTCTGCATATGTCTGATGTGACTTTTCATATGGCTGAAAATCGTATGGAAGTTCATCAGAAGCGTGTAGAACCCTGGAACGTTACACTCGTTGATACGGGCGAAGCCTCAATGACTGGCGGACGCCTGAAACGCGTACGTGAGTATGTGAAAGATGACGAGGCTTTTCTGTTTACTTACGGTGATGGCGTATCTGATTTGGATATTAGCGCGACGATCGATTTCCATCGTAAACATGGCAAAAAAGCCACGCTGACCGCTACTTTTCCGCCAGGCCGTTTTGGTGCGCTGGATATTCAGAATCGCCAGGTTCGCTCGTTCAAAGAAAAACCGAAAGGCGATGGTGCGATGATCAATGGTGGGTTCTTTGTCCTGCACCCGTCAGTTATCGATCTGATCGAAAACGATGCGACGACGTGGGAACAGGAACCGCTGATGCGTTTGGCTGAACAGGGCGAGTTAATGGCGTTTGAGCATCCTGGTTTCTGGCAGCCGATGGATACCCTTCGTGATAAAACTTATCTGGAAGGCCTCTGGGAAAAAGGGAATGCTCCCTGGAAAACGTGGGAGTAAAAGATGATTGACGCATCATTCTGGAAAGGTAAACGAGTCTTTATCACCGGTCATACAGGTTTTAAAGGCTCATGGTTGACGCTCTGGCTGCAATCGATGGGTGCGGTGCTGAAGGGGTATTCGCTGAATCCTCCTACCGAGCCTTCTTTATATGAAAGCGCGGCTGTCGACGATCTGATTGATTCCACGATTGGCGATATTCGTAACTTCGATCAGTTACATGCGGCAATCAGCGCGTTCAGGCCTGAAATCGTCTTTCATATGGCCGCGCAGCCGCTGGTCAGACTCTCCTACGATGAGCCTATCGAGACCTATTCGACCAATGTAATGGGCACAGTCCATTTACTGGAAGCGGTTAAACGCGTGGGTGGCGTAAAGGCGATCGTCAACATTACCAGTGACAAATGCTACGAAAACCGCGAATGGGTCTGGGGATATCGTGAGCATGAGGCAATGGGGGGTTACGATCCTTACTCAAACAGTAAAGGATGCGCTGAGCTAGTAGCTTCGGCCTACAGAAACTCATTTTTTAATGAAAAAGACTATGCAAAACACGGAGTAGCTCTCGCTTCCGTGCGTGCAGGTAACGTGATTGGCGGTGGTGACTGGGCGAAAGATCGTTTGATTCCGGATATCCTACGTTCCTTTGAGAACAACCAAACTGTTATTATCCGCAACCCACACGCTATTCGCCCGTGGCAGCATGTGCTTGAACCTCTCTCTGGTTACATCGCTATCGCTCAGCGATTGTATGAGGAAGGCCCTGCTTTCGCTGAGGGCTGGAACTTTGGACCACACGAAGATGATGCAATGCCCGTGCAGTTTATCGTCGAAACCATGGTGAAAATTTGGGGAGACGATGCAGCGTGGCTGTTAGACGGTAATGAGCATCCACACGAAGCTCACTATTTGAAACTCGATTGCTCCAAAGCGCGTATGCGTCTGGGGTGGCAGCCGCGCTGGAATTTAGTTGAAACGCTGGAGCGTATTGTGAAATGGCATAAAGCATGGATTGCTGGTGAAGATATGCTTGCTCGTTCACGGAATGAAATCAGCGAATACATGAACACCTCTTTGAAATAATTGACTAACAGGAAAAAAGCAATGAGCGCAAATAACCTGCGTGAGCAAATCTCTCAACTAGTTGCCCAATATGCTGACGAAGCGTTAAGTCCAAAGCCGTTTGTTGCTGGCAGCAGTGTCGTACCGCCTTCTGGCAAAGTGATTGGCGCAAAAGAGCTTCAATTGATGGTAGAAGCATCGCTGGATGGCTGGTTAACTACGGGCCGTTTTAACGATGCTTTTGAAAAAAAACTGGGTGAGTTTATTGGTGTCCCGCATGTTCTGACCACCACTTCAGGCTCTTCAGCAAACCTGCTGGCATTAACTGCATTGACGTCGCCAAAACTGGGTGACCGCGCCCTCAAACCGGGTGATGAAGTGATTACAGTTGCTGCGGGGTTCCCGACTACCGTTAACCCGACGATCCAGAATGGTTTAATTCCGGTATTTATCGATGTTGATATTCCGACTTATAACGTCGATTCGAAACTGATTGAAGCTGCAGTATCAGATAAAACCAAAGCTATTATGATTGCCCATACGCTGGGTAATGCCTTCGATCTGACGGAAGTTCGCCGTATTGCCGATAAATATAATCTGTGGCTGATTGAAGACTGCTGCGATGCTCTTGGTACGACTTATGACGGCAAAATGGTCGGTACTTTTGGTGATATCGGCACCGTAAGTTTCTATCCTGCTCACCATATTACGATGGGTGAGGGTGGCGCGGTGTTCACCAAATCTGCTGAACTGAAAAAGCTGATTGAGTCTTTCCGTGACTGGGGCCGTGATTGCTACTGTGCACCGGGCTGTGATAACACCTGCGGCAAGCGTTTCGGTCATCAGTTGGGTTCGCTGCCGTTCGGCTACGATCACAAATATACCTATTCTCATCTGGGTTATAACCTCAAAATTACCGATATGCAGGCAGCGTGTGGCCTGGCGCAGTTGGAGCGTATTGATGAATTCGTTCGTCTGCGTAAAGAGAACTTTGCATATCTCAAGCAAGGTCTTCAGTCTTGTGCTGAGTTCCTGGAATTACCGGAAGCTACTGAAAAATCGGATCCATCATGGTTTGGTTTCCCGATTACACTCAAAGAAACCAGCGGCGTTACGCGCGTTGACCTGGTGAAATTCCTTGATGACGCAAAAATCGGTACCCGCTTATTGTTTGCCGGTAACCTTACCCGCCAGCCATATTTTGCAAATGTGAAATATCGTGTTGTTGGTGAGTTAACCAATACTGACCGCATTATGAATCAGACTTTCTGGATCGGTATTTATCCAGGCCTGACAAAAGAACATTTGGATTATGTCGTTTCCAAATTTGAAGAGTTCTTTGGTCTGAATTTCTAATCGTTAAGTTACGGGCGTTTTATGCAAAATAGAAAGATCATATTAACCGGTGCCAGTGGTTTCATTGGTGCAAAACTTTTAGAGCGTTTACTGGCCATTGGTTATGAGGTTTTTGCAATAAAACGCCCGAATAGCGACAAAACAACATGTGGCAAGGTCACATGGCTAACATATGATGAATTAAAAATGAGATCAGCAGAGTTAGATACTGTTGATGCAATTATTCATCTTGCCACTGAATATGGTCGAAATGTTCAGGATGGGCTATCTCCTGTGCTGGCTTGTAATGTTTTACTTCCTCTTCAGTTAATGGAGTTAGCCGCAGTTGTCGGTATTAAAAAATTTATTTCAACAGATTCATTTTTTGGTAAGTATGAAAAAACATATAACTATATGAAGTCGTATATTATTTCTAAGCGACAATTAAATGAATTGGCTGAAATATTCTGTGCGGAAAATGAACTTTCTTTTTTCAATATGCGACTTGAGCATGTCTATGGTGAAGGGGATGGTGAAAATAAATTCATTCCTTTCATTATAAGGTCACTGCAACAGAATGATCATGCAATTAAGTGTACAACTGGGTTGCAGAAAAGAGATTTTGTTTATATTGATGATGTCGTTGATGCCTATATTGCTGTAATTAAATGTGAAGCAAAAAGAAAATATACTGAATTTGAGGTTGGGACTGGGGTGTCAAGCCCGTTAAAAGAAATTATCGAAGAAATAAAAAGACAGCTACCCAGTAATACCAGTATTGACTACGGTGCGATCCCGCTTCGACATGATGAAATAATGGATTCGAAGGCTAATACAAGCGCGTTGATGGATATTGGTTGGACAGCAACATACGATTTGAGACGTGGCGTCGAAAAGATGCTGGGCAGTATTAAGCGATGATAAAAAAAATTCTTCAAAAAATTGGTATTGATGACGCAATTTTCTATGTGTTACTTGGTAAGGTTTCATCAATTCTTTCCGGTTTAGCAATAATATTGCTTATACCTTATTTCATGAGTGAACAAGTCCAGGGCTATTACTATACTTTTAGTTCTGTGGTTGCTTTGCAAATTATATTTGAGTTGGGGTTGTCAACTGTCATTACTCAATTTGCCAGCCATGAAATGGTAGGTTTGAAGTATGATATAGGTAGTCATTCTCTTTCCGGTGAAGAAAAGAACAGACAGCGGTATTTATCCCTGGTCAGATTATCAATAAAGTGGTACTGCGCAGTTTCTTTACTCATTGTTTGCCTTATTGGACCACTAGGGCTCAAATTTTTCTTGTCAGAAGCTAATCAAGGCGTTGACTGGATATCGGCATGGGCCGTCCTTGTTATAGCCACTGCTTTAAACCTTCTTTTTATATCTATTACCTCTATTGCTGAAGGAAGTGGTCTGGTTGCACATGTCAATAAGATGCGTGCAATTCAGTCCCTCATTACTGCTACTTTTGCTGTTGTGTTTATTGTTTCAGGCATTGGATTATACGCGACAGCAGCATCCGCTCTTTCAGGCTGTATTGTGTTTTTTGCATTCAGCAGGAAATATTTCAAAAACATCATTAAAGATGCATTGTTATCTGGACGTGATAAAAATAATAATGTGCACAGGATCTCTTGGGTAAAAGAGATTTTGCCGATGCAATGGCGTATAGCGTTAAGTTGGATGGCTGGATACTTTATTTTTTTTACAATGACACCTATCTCGTTTAAATTTCTTGGAGCAGTCTATGCCGGAAAATTAGGGATGTCATTGACGCTGTGTAACATGATTATGGCAACCGGTCTGGCATGGATATCAACAAAATATGCGCGATGGGGCGGATATATTGCCGGTGGTAAAAGAAATGAATTAAATCACTCATATAAAACATCGCTCATCCAGTCAACATTATTCATTGGTATATGTTTAATCGGTGCTCTGATCTGTTTAATTATTTTCGGTCACTTAGGACTGAAATTTACACAACGCTTTTTTGAACCATCACAATTCTGTTTTCTTGCTTTAGCTATAATTGGCAATCATATCGTCGCATGTATGGCAACATATATTCGTGTGCATAAAACTGAAAAAATGACATGGGCCTCGGTAGTAATGGCTATATTAACGACGACAGGTATGTTGATCATAGCTTATTTTAAGTTGGAAAGTTTCTATATAATAAGTTATTGCATCCTCATCTGGGTATATTTTGTGCCACAGTCATTCTATATTTATATAAAGTTTAAAGAAAACTATGAAAAACAGTTCATTGCTGACAATAGCAATTCCAACTTATAATCGGGCCACCTATCTTGATAAGTTGCTATCAAGCCTTCTATTACAGGCAGGTGAGTTTTCAAATAGCATTGAGATTGTTATTTGTGATAATCACTCTACTGATAATACTGAAGAAATATGCAATAAATATTTAGCCATCAATAACGATATTCGGTATGTTAGAAATGACGAGAATATTGGCATGGATGGTAACTTTGAAAAATGCTTTAGCCTTGCTAATGGCCGATATTTTTGGATGATTGGTGATGACGATGTGTTACGACCAAACGCATTAAGCGTAGTCTTAACAATATTGGGAAAAGAAAATAGTTACGATCTGATTTATGTTAATTCAAGTGATGAGATAATCAGTGATAAACAAGATGTCATCAGTTTTGATGAATATAACAATGGCGCTGAGTTTATCAATCGCGTTGGTGTAATGTTTACTTTTATTTCAGGAATGATTTGCAATAAACATAATTACTCCAGACTTGCTGAACAAAGTCGTGTTTCCTTTGTTTCTGGTACCTATTTGTTGCATTTGTTCTGGCAGCTTCCTCTGGTAAAATCAGGGAAATGTTTTGGTTATATTAATAATAATTTAATCCAATCTACGTCTGATAATTCTGGTGGATACGGGCTCTTTACTGTTTTTGGCAAAAATCTGGCATCGATTGTCGATTTGTTTTATCCCCGAAAGCACTTAATTAGCCAGAGTTTGAGAAAGTCAGCAGCCAAGTTTTTGCTTAACTTCCTTCATAATGATAAAAAAACTAGCGCGTTTACAGTTTCAAATTACCTGGCAGATGCGGATGCAGCCTTCTATGATCTGACGATATATAAGGTTGTTTTGCGATTTTTGTACCGCAATCCGGGATTTTCATTCTGGGTTATTAACTTTAGAAAATCTTTAAAAAAGACTCTTCATTAAGTAGTAATATCATACTGACTTTCCGGTGTGGAAATTTATAAAGTGAGTAGATAGATCATGTTGCGAAGTATAATCGTTAGTTGTTTTCTTAAACAGCAAAGAGTCAGAAAAAAAATCAAAGCGTTAATTTTTACTCTGATCTATGGTCATTCATTTTCTTCTATAGGTAAAAATTTTAAGTTATATATTAAACCGTATGGCGTTCCCACGATCAAAAAAATTAATAATATCCGTGTGGGGGATAATTGTTGGGTGGAAACAGTATATCGTTATGGTAATAACGATTTTAGCCCCGTTTTGCTTATTGGTGAAAATGTTGCAATGAGTGATTTTGTGCATATTTCTTGCGCATATAAAATTAAAATAGGCAAAGGCGTGCTGATTGGCAGTAAGGTTTATATTGGTGATCATAGTCACGGTGAATATAAAGGGAAAAGCTATCAGAATGACGCGCCAGCAAACCGACCCCTTGGTGATTTCGGTGAGATTATAATAAGTGATAATTGCTGGATCGGTGATAATGCAGTAATTCTGGGGGGGAGCGAGATTGGCGAGGGCTGTATTATTGCGGCAAACTCTGTTGTGAGAAACCTCAAAGTAACACAGCCATCTCTAATTGGTGGTATTCCTGCAAAAATTATCAAAACCTTATGAAGGATAATATGTTTATTAGTATATGTATTCCCTCTTATAATCGCGCTGAATTTTTAGAACCGTTATTAGATAGCATCTATAATCAGAGTTATGTCAAAGACCACGATGATTTTGAGGTGATTATATGTGAGGATGTGTCGCCACAACGTGAGGAAATTAATGCAATCGCAGTTGCATATCGCGATAAGCATAACCTGACAAACCTCAAAGTTGTATTGAATGAAGAAAATCTAGGGTATGATCGCAACTTAAGACATTGCTTTGAAGTGACTACCGGCAAGTATTGTCTGATCATGGGCAACGATGATCTCCTCAACGTTAATGCCCTGGAAAAAATTGTTACGACGTTAAAAGCTAACCCTGATGTTGTTCTTGCAACTCGCGCTTATGGCTGGTTTAAGGAAGATCCTAATGAGTTATGCGATGTTGTTAAGCATCTGGGGCACGACCAATTATTTGAACCAGGATTAGATGCAATTAAATTCTTCTTCCGTAGAGTAGGTGTAATTTCTGGTTTTGTGGTTGATGCTGCCAAAGCCAGATCTGTCGCTTGTGATAAATTTGATGGCCGTTTGTACTATCAGATGTATTTGGCTGGCATGTTGTTGACGCAGGGAAAAGGTTATTATTTTAGCGATATTATGACACTTTCCCGTGATACCGAAGCACCAGATTTTGGTAACGCAGGGACCGAAAAGGGAGTATTTGTACCTGGCGGTTACAAACCGGAAGGGCGAATTCATATGGTCGAGGGGCTTTTATTGATTGCCAGACATATTGAAGAAGTCAGCAAAATTTCGGGCGTATACAATGCTATCAAACATGACATTGCGAATTATTTTTATCCCTATATCCGCGACCAATTGTCACTTCCTTTCTCATCTTATTTGAAGATGATTAATAAATTCCGAAGTATTGGCTTCAATAATGAGCCTCTTTTTTATGCTCATTCTCTGCTGGGATATGTTTTGAAACGTGATGGATATGATGCCCTGATCAAATTCATTAGGAAGCGAAACGGCGGAACGCCAAGGCTTGGCATTTGATTTTATGATGGGAATAGACAACTTTTGGTAGATTATGTACACAAATCTCATATCGTTACTGCTTGCAGTTAACCTGATATCGCCATACCTGAGTTCCTGGTTTAATAATATTTTACCTTTCCCTCCAGGGGCTATGTTAAGGGATATTATTAGCTTTGTGTTGATAGCAATAATATTGAGTCGCGTTTTTTTGGTAAGGGAAAAACTGGATATGTTCAAGGTTTTTCTCTTATTTACCTGGCTTTCACTTGCTGCGCTGGTCTTAGTTTTAATTGTTTATTCACCAGACAAAATACAAGCAATAATGGGGGCTCGAAGCTATATTCTATTCCCTTCAATATTTATCTGTGTAGCGATGCTGACGCGAAGAGAGAAAAGTGATGTCAATGTCTATAAACTTAGCCGGTTTAGTGTATATACGCTGACAATCTGTGCTCTGATAGCCATCATCGATGTATTCATGCATGGTGAATTCATTAAGCTGTTAGGATATGACTCTCACTATGCGGGAGAACAATTCAGACTCATAGATAGTTACGATGATACAATCCGAGCGACCGGAGGATTTAGTGATGCCTTAAATTTTGGCTATACGCTGGCAATAGGTATTTTTCTGTGTATGGAGTGTTACGCCCAAAGAATCATGCGCAAGCGAATGCTGATTTTGAGCATCATAATGTCAGTTGCCGTGTGCATGACGTTAACGAGGGGGGCAATACTTATTGTATTTTTGATCTATTTCGCCTATTTCGTAACAAATCGCACATTGATAAAAACGGCTTTTATGCTGTGTATCTTAATGATTCCGGTTATTGCCCTCCAAACTGATTATCTGGATAAATATACTGATCTCCTTGTCGGCAGGTTTACGGATTCATCTGCTACGTCGAAAGGATCTACTCAGGGGCGTTTTGATATGGCAGCAAAATCGATGGCATATCTGGCAGATAATCCGATGGGGGTTGGTCTGGGTACTCAAGGATCAGGTAATTTGATCGCGCAGGATGATAAGCGTATTAATACGGACAATTATTTTTTTTGGATGGCCTTAGAGACGGGTATCCTGGGATTGATACTAAACCTGATATATATTAGCACTCAATTTATTTATGGATTCTCTCGGCAATTGGTTAGTGAAAAAATCCATCCGCTGCGTCCTTATATGGTTATGGCAATGGCGTATTTTATTGCTTCAGCACTGAGTTCGGCGCCATCTTCATCCACGTTCTCGCTGTTCTTTTGGTGTGTTCTGGCTTTATTGCCTGGGTTAAAATTACATAAAGGATATTATGAAAAAAATCATAATGGATAGTAGTTGGCTGGGTAAAGGGGGGATTGGCCGTTTTACCTTTGAGTTGACACACTATTTAAAAAAAATAGATAGCCGGGAGTTCTATAAAAATTGTGCATCGCCATTAGCAACAATTGTTACGGCATTTAAATCATTATCAGTAAATAAAAAAGATGTGATTTTCTTTCCCGGATATATTCCACCCTTGTTTTGTGCCTGTAACTATATTTTTACCATTCATGATTTAAATCATATTGACATTGATGATAATGCATCGCGAACAAAAGATTTTTTTTATGAATATGTCATAAAACATGGCTGTCGTCGCGCTGAATACATATTTACCGTTTCTGATTTCTCCCGCAATCGTATCGCTGAATGGTCTGGTGTTGCTAAAGATAAAATAATTAATGTTGGGAACGGGGTTTCCAAAAATTTTAACGCCAGTGTCACTCCCTATAAACCGGGTTATGAATATTTGTTGTGCGTTAGTAACCGTAAAACACATAAAAATGAAAAAAGAATTATTCATTCGTTTGCCCGGGCTGATATCGATCCGACAATTAAATTAGTTCTAACCGGTAAACCCACTAACGAACTTTTAGCACTTATTGACGAAGTCGGATGTAAGGAACGGGTTATTTTTACAGGTTTTATATTGGAAGATGACTTGCCTGGTTTATACCGCGGTTCACTTGCGCTTATTTTCCCATCGCTGTATGAGGGGTTTGGCTTGCCAGTGATTGAGGCGATGGCTTGCGGTGTGCCTGTTGTAACATCAACTGTTACCTCTTTACCTGAAGTTGCAGGTGATGCAGCACTGTTAGTGGATCCTGAATCCGTCGAACAAATTACGGCTGCAATAAATGAAATCGTGAATAACACAGAAACTCGAGCCATGATGATTGATAAAGGTTTTGCGCAGGCTAAATTGTTCAGTTGGGAAGAAGTGGCCAGAAAAATTTCTAAAGTCTTTGAAGAGATATAAGATGAATATTACGGAAACGAAGATTTCACTTGTTCATGAGTGGCTACTTTCATACGCTGGTTCAGAACAAGTTTCTGCCGCGATTCTTAACGTTTATCCAGATGCTGAGCTATTCTCTGTGGTTGATTTTTTAACCGATGAACAGCGCTCTTTTTTCCATGGGAAAATAGCAACAACCACATTTATTCAAAAGCTGCCGAAAGCTAAAAGGCTTTATCAAAAATACTTGCCATTGATGCCCTTGGCTATTGAGCAACTCGATGTTTCCGCTGCTGATATCGTTATTTCAAGTGCGCATGCGGTAGCGAAAGGCGTGATTACAGGTCCGGATCAGTTACATATAAGTTATGTCCATTCACCGATACGCTATGCCTGGGATTTACAGCATCAATATCTACGTGAATCAGGATTGAATAATGGGCTGAAGGGGTGGCTGGCAAAATGGGTTTTGCACAAAATGCGTATCTGGGATTGCCGTACTGCAAATGGTGTCGATCATTTTGTGGCAAACTCTCAGTACATTGCCCGCAGAATTAAAAAGGTGTATGGGCGAGACGCAGATGTCATATATCCACCTGTCGCGGTTGAAAAATTTAAAGTCGGAACTGAAAAGTCAGATTTTTACTTAACTGCTTCACGGATGGTGCCGTATAAGCGTATTGGCCTGATTGTTGAAGCTTTCAATGCAATGCCTGATAAAAAGCTTATTGTTATTGGTGATGGTCCTGAGTTTGAAAAAATTAAAAAAAGTGCAGCTTCGAATGTGACAATTATGGGATATCAACCCTTCGACGTTCTTAAGCAACATATGGAAAAAGCCAAAGCCTTCGTTTTCGCAGCAGAAGAAGATTTCGGCATCATTCCGGTAGAAGCGCAGGCATGTGGAACTCCTGTTATTGCTTTCGGTAAAGGTGGTGCGCTGGAGACGGTGATTCCCATGGGTTGCAACGAGCCAACAGGCGTATTTTTTTCGCAACAAACTTCGAAATCTATTATTGATGCCATTCAAGTCTTCGAAAATAACATAGGCCTGTTCACCCCTGAATCGTGCCGAAAGAACGCTGAACGATTTTCGCAAGAAAGATTCGAGCGTGAATTTAATATTTATGTCGACTCAAAATGGACCGAGTTTTGCAATTCTCGACAGATAATTCGTTAATATTGGTAATGATATGAACAAGATAATGCCTGTGATCATGGCTGGTGGCAGTGGTAGTCGTTTATGGCCGCTTTCACGAGAAATGTATCCAAAACAATTCCTGGAAGTTGAGGGCAACATGACCATGTTGCAGCATACTGTGCAACGGCTGAAAGAATTAAAGACTTATTCGCCGGTTGTCATATGCAATAATGAACACAGGTTTTTGGTCGCAGAGCAGTTACGCACTATTGATAAACTTGCAGACAATATTATTCTGGAACCAGTAGGTCGGAATACCGCACCTGCGATAGCATTAGCTGCATTCACTATTTTAAAAAATATTGATAAAGATGTTGAGCCGATAATGCTTGTGCTTGCCGCTGATCATATTATCCAGAATGAGGGCGCTTTTGTCTCTTCAGTGATGCACGCGGTCCCTCACGCTGAGCAAGATAAATTAGTGACATTTGGTATTGTTCCTTCTCATCCTGAAACGGGCTATGGCTATATTCGCCGTGGTCAGGCTCAGGGTAATGATGCTTTTGTTGTGGCCGAGTTTGTGGAAAAACCTGACTATGATGTCGCTTGCAACTATATTTCCAGCGGTGAGTATTACTGGAATAGCGGCATGTTTATGTTTAAAGCAAAAAGCTATCTTGATGAGTTAAAACGATATAGACCAGATATTTATGCATGCTGTGAAGCTGCCGTGAAGCATACCGATCGCGACCTGGATTTTGTTCGTATCGATGAGCAAGCCTTTTCGCAATGCCCTGCTGAATCGATTGACTATGCTGTCATGGAGCATACTGAACACGCTATCGTCGTTCCAATGGATGCAGGTTGGTCAGATGTCGGTTCGTGGTCATCACTCTGGGATATCTCGCAAAAAGATGAGGATGGAAACGTTCAACGCGGTGATGTCGTTCAGTTTGATTGTCGTGACACCTATGTGCATGCCGAAGATGCTTTAGTCGCTACCCTCGGTTTACAAAATACTGTGGTAGTACAGACCTGCGATGCCATCTTGATTGCTGATAAAAACCACGTACAGAACGTCAAAAAAGTCGTAGAGCATTTGAAATCGGCGCGTCGTACGGAGCATCGCGATCATCGTGAAATCTTTCGTCCATGGGGAAGCGTCCGTACTCTTGTACAGGGACAGGAATATTTGGTCCGCAAAGTCGTAGTTCGTCCTGAGAAACAGCTGACCGCGCAGATCCACCATCACAGGGCTGAGCACTGGACTGTCGTTTCCGGACGGGCAAAAGTCATCCTTAACGATCGCGAATATTATGTTGAAGAAAATCAGTCAACATTTATTCCAGCAGGTGTAACCCATGTACTGGCAAATCCTGGCTTAATTCCCCTGGAAATAATAGAAATTCAGTCAGGAAAGAATTTAAGCGAAGACGATATTATTCGTGTTGGAAATTTTGTTTCAGAGAAGAAATAGAATGTCAGATTATTTAAGCAATGTCGTAATTAAAAATTCAAATATCAATTTTGGTACCAGTGGTGCCAGAGGTTTGGTAACAGATTTCTGTCCAGAAGTTTGTGGTGCTTTTACTGCTAATTTTCTGAAGGTTAGTGCTGCTAATTACTCTTTCAACACTGTTGCCATCGGAATTGACAATCGCCCCAGTAGCTATGATATGGCAAGGGCGTGTGCAGCGGTTATTGCATTTATGGGATTTAAGCCGTTGTATTGTGGGGTCATACCCACACCAGGCTTGGCTTACTACGCCCTTGAAGAGAAAATTCCGGCAATAATGATCACGGGGAGTCACATTCCTTTCGATCGGAATGGTTTAAAATTCTATCATCCAAACGGCGAAATCACTAAAGCTGACGAAGTGGCGATACTGGCGGAAGAGATACCATTCAGCATGCCCGTAATGCTTCCGGCATTGAATGTTTGCCCGGTCGCCAGCGAAAAATATGTCGAACGCTATACTTCCTTTTTCCCAAAAAATGCATTAACCGGTTTGCGAATTGGCATCTATGAGCACTCAAGTGCTGGCAGAGATATTTATCCCCAGATTTTCTCTACACTTGGAGCCGATGTTGTCAGTTTAGGACGCAGTGATTCGTTTGTTCCTATCGATACAGAAGCGGTTTCGGCGGAAGATCGGCAGCGCGCAAAGGAATGGTTGCGTGAGTTTGATCTTGACGCTGTCTTTTCAACGGATGGAGATGGGGATCGTCCTTTGCTAAGTGACGAAAGCGGACAATGGCTGCGAGGCGATATCCTTGGGCTGCTATGTTCTGCTCACCTTGGTGTCACTGCTGCCGCTGTACCAGTAAGCTGTAATAGCATTATCGCGGCAAGTGGATTAATTCCTGAGGTAGTTCTAACGAAAATTGGTTCGCCGTATGTTATTGCTGCGTTGGAATCGTTGCTTAATAAATTCGAAAATGTCGCTGGTTTCGAAGCGAATGGCGGTTATATGCTGGCCAGTAATATTCATAAGTATGGGCGTACGCTCAAAGCACTACCTACGCGTGATGCCTTACTATCAGCGGTGACGCTGCTGGTTTCCAGCCAGCAGAAAAAAATCAGTGCACAAGTACAAGCACTGCCTGCACGTTACACTTCTTCAGACCGGCTTCAGGAGTTTGCTGCAAGCCGCAGCACAGCTCTGCTGGCAAAAGTAGTTGCAGATGCGAATTCCGTTATTAAAGATTTCGGGTTCCATAACATGAGCGTGGCAGGAATGGATATGACGGACGGTGTGAGATTGCGACTGGATAATCTTGATATTATTCATCTGCGTCCGTCCGGCAACGCACCAGAGCTTCGCTGCTATGCTGAGTCCACAACTTCAGATAAAGCTGATGAATTGGTCAGAATGACACTTACTGCAATTAAGGAAAAGTTCTGATGATGAATATATACCAATTTTTCATTCAAAGAGCATGGTGAGAAAACATGGAGCTTAAGGATGTGCGGAATAATTACAAGCCTTTCTTGTGCCAGTTTTTTCTTGCGCTGTCAGACTTTATATTTTTCAATCTTTCATTAGTTTTTTCTCTCGCTCTGGTTTATTTTCTTTTTGATGACCTACAGCGCTTTATTCCAAAGGAGCAATTTCAGTTCCGTATTGTTTCGCACTTTATTTTGTCGTTAACCTGCGTTGCCTGGTTTTTGATCAGGCTCCGACATTACTCTTACCGGAAGCCTTTCTGGTATGAATTAAAAGAAATATTGCGCACTATCGTGATATTCGCCATTTTTGATCTGGCATTAATCGCGTTTACGAAATGGCAATTCTCTCGTTTTGTTTGGGTTTTTTGCTGGAGTCTGGCGCTTTTTCTTGTCCCGTTTTTCCGCTTTTCTACAAAATTTCTGCTCAATAAATTTGGCATCTGGAGAAAGAAAACCATCATTTTGGGCAGCGGCAAAAATGCCCGTGAAGCCTATTACGCTTTGCAGAGTGAGGAAATGTTGGGCTTTGAGGTGTGCGCTTTTTTTGACGAGGAAAGCTCCGAAACTCATCTTTTGGATTGTCCAATAATAAAAGATGCGAATGATATCTGGCAGAGCGCCGATATTAAGCATATTCATTTTATTATTGCTTTTGATGTGGATGAAATCGACAAAACACTGGGTTGGTTAAGGGAACTATCCAAACACCAATGTCGCTCTGTTACTGTTATTCCTTCACTGAGAGGGCTACCGCTTTACAATACGGATATGTCTTTTATTTTCAGCCACGAAGTGATGTTGCTGCGTATCAATAATAACCTTGCAAAACGTACATCGCGTTTCCTGAAACGTACTTTTGACATTGTCTGTACATTGATCATCCTTATTGTCGCATCGCCGCTCCTTTTATATCTGTGGTACAAAGTTACGCGTGATGGGGGGCCTGCAATCTATGGGCACCAGCGTGTTGGGCGTCACGGTAAGTTATTCCCATGCTATAAATTCCGCTCTATGGTAATGAATTCACAAGAAGTCTTACAGAATTTGCTGGATTCGGACCCGCAAGCGCGTGAGGAATGGGAAAAAGATTTTAAACTTAAAAACGATCCGCGAATCACCCGTGTTGGTCATTTTATCCGTAAAACCAGCCTTGATGAGCTACCACAGCTCTTTAATGTCCTGAAAGGAGAAATGAGCCTGGTCGGACCGCGGCCGATTGTAACTGAGGAATTAGAACGTTACGAACTGGACGTTGACTACTATCTGATGGCAAAACCTGGAATGACCGGTTTATGGCAAGTCAGCGGTCGTAACGACGTTGATTACGAAACACGTGTTTATTTTGATTCATGGTATGTAAAAAACTGGTCCTTGTGGAATGATATCGCCATTCTTTTTAAGACAGTAAAGGTCGTTCTTCGTCGGGATGGTGCTTATTAGCGCTTTCAGACCATCCAAATGTTTGTGGTGGCATCTATTGCTACCAGCTCGATGAGTTCCTGAGTTAACATTGTTTTTACTTATCCCGGTCGAAGACAGACCGGCCGGGTGCTCTAACCTGACAGGAGTATGTAATGTCCAAGCAACAAATCGGCGTTGTGGGTATGGCAGTGATGGGGCGCAACCTTGCGCTCAACATTGAGAGCCGTGGCTACACCGTTTCCGTGTTCAACCGCTCCCGCGAAAAAACCGAAGAAGTGATTGCCGAAAACCCGGGCAAAAAGCTGGTTCCTTACTACACCGTGCAAGAATTTGTCGAATCCCTGGAAACCCCGCGCCGCATCCTGCTGATGGTGAAAGCCGGCGAGGGTACTGACAAGGCGATTGAATCCCTGAAACCGTACCTGGACAAAGGCGACATCATCATTGATGGCGGTAACACCTTCTTCCAGGACACCATCCGTCGTAATCGTGAACTTTCTGCTGAAGGCTTCAACTTCATCGGCACCGGTGTTTCCGGTGGTGAAGAGGGCGCGCTGAAAGGCCCATCTATCATGCCTGGCGGCCAGAAAGAAGCATACGAGCTGGTGGCGCCTATTCTGACCAAAATCGCTGCTGTTGCAGAAGATGGCGAGCCGTGTGTGACCTATATCGGCCCGGACGGTGCAGGGCACTATGTTAAAATGGTGCACAACGGCATCGAATACGGCGATATGCAGCTGATCGCGGAAGCATACTCTCTGCTGAAAGGCGGCCTGAACCTCACCAATGAAGAGCTGGCGGAAACCTTCACCGAGTGGAACAAAGGCGAGCTGAACAGCTACCTGATTGACATCACCAAAGATATCTTCACGAAAAAAGATGAAGAGGGTAAATACCTGGTTGATGTGATTCTGGATGAAGCAGCGAACAAAGGTACCGGTAAATGGACCAGCCAGAGCTCTCTGGATCTGGGCGAGCCGCTGTCGCTGATCACCGAATCCGTTTTCGCGCGCTACATCTCCTCGCTGAAAGAGCAGCGCGTTGCGGCGTCTAAAGTGCTGTCCGGCCCGCAGGCCAAACCGGCTGGCGATAAAGCGGAATTCGTCGAGAAAGTGCGCCGCGCGCTCTACCTGGGTAAAATCGTTTCTTACGCGCAGGGCTTCTCGCAGCTGCGTGCCGCTTCAGACGAGAACAACTGGGATCTGAACTACGGCGAAATCGCGAAGATCTTCCGCGCGGGCTGCATCATTCGTGCGCAGTTCCTGCAGAAAATCACCGATGCCTACGCTGAAAACACCGGCAATCGCCAACCTGCTGCTGGCACCGTACTTCAAGAAAATTGCTGACGAATACCAGCAGGCGCTGCGTGATGTGGTGGCCTACGCTGTGCAGAACGGTATCCCGGTTCCGACCTTCTCTGCCGCAGTAGCCTACTACGACAGCTACCGTTCCGCCGTGCTGCCAGCGAACCTGATTCAGGCCCAGCGTGACTACTTCGGTGCGCACACCTATAAACGTACTGATAAAGAAGGCGTGTTCCACACCGAATGGCTGGATTAATCTGAAATCATTCGTTTGATGAATGTAAGCCCGGTTAGTGTAACCGGGCTTTTTTTCGGCCGTAGCGCGGTTTTTCAGGGTACTCGTCTTTAATTTGTTGACATTTCGACATTAAACTTCGCATCAACGCCGCTGTTGCAGGCTGGTTGTCGCCTTGACAGTCCCTCAACAGAAGAGGTAAAAACCCCAACAGTTATTGATATTAAGTGGGTGGCGACAGGCTCGTCATCTCCGGTTTCATACACTCACAAAAGTTGCTTAGCGAATGAAAATAACAATCTCCGGAACAGGTTATGTTGGGCTATCAAACGGGATTCTGATTGCTCAGAACCATGAGGTGGTTGCGCTGGATATCGTGCAGGCCAAAGTGGATATGCTTAACCAGAAGATTTCTCCGATTGTTGATAAAGAAATCCAGGAGTATCTGCAGAATAAGCCGCTGAATTTCCGCGCCACCACGGACAAGCAGGATGCCTACCGCGGCGCGGACTATGTGATTATCGCCACCCCAACCGACTACGATCCGAAAACCAACTACTTCAACACCTGCAGCGTGGAATCGGTGATCCGCGATGTTCTGGAAATCAACCCGCAGGCGGTGATGATCATTAAATCCACCATTCCGGTGGGTTTTACCCAGTCCATCAAAGAAAAATTCGGCATGGATAATATCATCTTCTCACCGGAATTCCTGCGTGAAGGGAGAGCGCTGTACGATAACCTGCACCCATCACGTATCGTCATTGGCGAGCGTTCTGAGCGTGCTGAGCGTTTTGCCGCGCTGCTGCAGGAAGGGGCGATTAAAAAAGATATTCGCGTGCTGTTTACCGACTCCACGGAAGCCGAAGCGATCAAACTGTTCGCCAACACCTATCTGGCGATGCGTGTGGCTTACTTCAACGAGCTGGACAGCTACGCGGAAAGCCTGGGGCTGAATAGCCGCCAGATTATTGAAGGCGTTTGTCTCGATCCGCGCATCGGCAACCACTACAACAACCCGTCATTTGGCTACGGCGGCTACTGTCTGCCGAAAGACACCAAACAGCTGCTGGCAAACTATCAGTCTGTGCCGAACAACATCATTTCGGCGATTGTTGATGCTAACCGCACGCGTAAAGACTTTATCGCCGATTCCATTCTTTCGCGTCAACCGAAAGTGGTCGGCGTTTACCGCCTGATCATGAAGAGTGGTTCCGATAACTTCCGCGCGTCGTCCATTCAGGGCATCATGAAGCGCATTAAAGCGAAGGGCGTGCAGGTTATCATTTATGAACCGGTGATGCAGGAGGATGAGTTCTTCCATTCCCGCGTGGTGCGCGATCTGGATGCGTTTAAGAAGGAAGCTGACGTGATCATCTCCAACCGCATGGCGGAAGAACTGGCTGACGTTGCGGATAAAGTCTATACCCGCGATTTATTCGGTAACGACTAAAGACGAAAAATGAAAACGGCCCATAAGGGCCGTTTTTTTATACCTTATAAAAGTCTCTGTACCACTCAACAAAGCGTTTCACCCCTTCTTTAACCGAGGTTTGCGGTTTGAAACCGATCGTTTCGTACAGTGGTTGAGTATCTGCGCTGGTCTCCAGCACATCGCCCGGCTGAATCGGCAGCATATTTTTCTGTGCTTCTATGCCCAGCGCCTCTTCCAGCGCGGTGATGTAATCCATCAGCTCCACCGGCGAGCTGTTGCCGATGTTGTAAACGCGGTAAGGCGCAGAGCTGCTGGCCGGCGAGCCGGTCTCAACGGTCCAGGCCGGATCGGCCTGCGGAATGACCTCCTGCAGACGAATAATCGCTTCAACGATATCATCGATATAGGTGAAGTCGCGCTTCATCTTGCCGTAGTTATAAACGTCGATGCTTTTGCCTTCAAGCATCGCCTTGGTGAATTTAAACAGCGCCATGTCCGGGCGGCCCCACGGGCCATAAACGGTGAAGAAACGCAGGCCGGTAGTCGGCAATTCGTACAGATGAGAGTAGGTGTGGGACATCAGCTCGTTGGCTTTTTTGGTCGCCGCATACAGCGAAACCGGGTGATCAACGGAATCATCTGTGGAGAACGGCATCTTACGGTTCAGGCCATAAACAGAGCTGGAGGAGGCATAGAGCAAGTGCTGTACTTTATTGTGGCGGCAGCCTTCCAGTACGTTGAGATGGCCAATGAGGTTTGATTCGGCATAAACATGCGGATTTTCCAGCGAGTAGCGTACGCCAGCCTGCGCGGCCAGATGGATCACCCGGTCAAACTTCTCCGTCGCAAACAACTGCGCCATATTCTCACGGTCGGCGAGGTCAATCTTGTGGAAGCTGAAGCCGGGCGAGGCCAGCAGATCCAGGCGCGCCTGCTTCAGATTGACATCGTAATAATCATTGAGGTTATCAATCCCTACAACCTGATGGCCTGCCTGCAAAAGGCGCTCGCTGACGTGGAAGCCGATAAAGCCGGCCGCGCCGGTAACCAGAAATTTCATCTCTCATCCTTTATGACATCTAATACAATTCGCATATTGTATGATGCTGACAGGCTAATCGCTATAAGTTATAGACATCAGAATAAGGTGAAATAATAAACAGCAAAACACATTTACATGTAATCCTATAGAAAAAAAAGCATGAATGGTTAAACTCGCGCTCTATACTATTTCTCTTATGCGCTTCTCATTTAAGGTTGCTATGACGTACGAAAAAAATGGCTTCCCAGCCAGCCGAGGCAATAATCAGGAAAATGTTGATTTAATTGACCTTTTCTTGCAAATCTGGCGTGGAAAATGGCTCGTTGGATTATTTGTTCTGTTGTGTCTGGTTATTGCTGTCGCTTATTTAAGCGTTGCCAAGGAGAAATGGACTTCCGTCGCTGTTATCAGTTCGCCTGATGCCGGGCAGATTGCCAGCTATACAAACGCAATGAGTGTGCTGAACAATGATGGCAAGTACGAGATTGCTGACATTCAGCAGCTTGTAATTGGGCGTTTTAATTCTGCTTTTTCTGCTTTAGCTGAAACACTGTATAACCAGGAAAAACCCGAGAAACTGACCATTGACCCTGCGGTGCAGGGGCAACCGCTACCTCTCAAACTTACCTATCAGGGCCCGACGGCCAGAGAAGCTCAGCAAAAACTGGCGCAATATATTGAAAAAGTAGATCAACAGATCGCCAAAGAGCTGATCGATGATTTAAACACCAGCATCAAATCCCGTTCAGCCGATTTGGTTGAAACACTCGCAGCGCAGGAAAAAGTGGCGCAGGAACAAAAAGATCTGCGCATTAAACAGATTGCGCAGGCGCTTTCTGTTGCAAAAGAGGCAGAAGTGCAGTCTCCGCAGGTGCGGCAGGCGCAAAACGTGTCGCAGGATACGTTGTTCTTGCTTGGGAGCTCAGCGCTGGAATCAATGATCAAAAATGAATCATCCCGCCCTTTGCTATTCTCCGATGATTATTACAAGGTTCGTCAAAACCTTTTGAATATTCAGACAATTAAGGTGAAACCGGAAAGTGTTCACGGTTATCGCTATGTTATGAAACCCACGCTATCGATCCATCGTGACAGCCCTAAGCGCGCCTTGACACTGATACTGGCGGTTTTACTGGGAGTTATTATTGGTTCAGGCTACGTACTGGTGCGTAACGCCTTCAGGAATCATCAGTCAAACGCGTAAATAAAAAACCGGGCGTTGCCCGGTTTTTTTACGCCTTACTGATGCCGCTTGCGCAGGTTCTCAATCACCGCGGTCAGATCCAGCTCCTGATCCTGCAGCAGCACCAGCAGGTGATACATCAGGTCAGAGGCTTCATTCGTCAGCTCCTCGCGGTCGTGCACGGTCGCGGCCAGCGCGGTTTCAACGCCTTCTTCACCCACCTTCTGCGCGATACGCTTGGTGCCGCTGGCGTACAGCCTGGCGGTATAGGAACTGTCCGGATCGGCGGTTTTACGCTCTGCCAGCAGCTGTTCCAGTTGATACAGGAACAACCACTGATGGCTCGCCTCGCCGAAGCAGCTGCTGGTGCCCTTGTGGCAGGTCGGGCCGATCGGGTTTGCCAGCACCAGCAGGGTATCGTTATCGCAGTCCGGTGTAATGCTGACCACATTGAGGAAATGGCCCGAGGTTTCCCCTTTGGTCCACAGACGCTGTTTGGTGCGGGAGAAAAGGTCACTTTGCCGCTTTCCAGCGTTTTCGCCAGCGCGTCCTGGTTCATATAACCCAGCATCAGCACTTCGCCGGAGACGGCATGCTGCACCACCGCCGGCAGCAATCCGTCGGTTTTTTCCCAGTCCAGCTGGGCCTGTTGTTGCTCTGTTAACATACCCTAATCTCCACGCCCTGGTCGGCCAGGTACGTTTTTAACTCACCAATATTAATAATCTGTTTGTGGAACACGGAAGCGGCCAGCGCGCCGTCCACGTTCGCATCGCGGAAGGCTTCCAGGAAGTGTTCCATGGTGCCCGCGCCGCCGGAGGCAATCAGCGGAACGTGGCAGACCGCACGCACTTTTTTCAGCTGCTCAAGGTCGTAACCGTTGCGCACGCCATCCTGGTTCATCATGTTCAGCACGATCTCGCCCGCGCCACGCTTCTGCACTTCCTGCACCCAGTCGAGCGTTTCCCACTGCGTCACGCGGGTGCGGCTTTCATCGCCGGTATACTGGTTGACGTGGTACTTGCCGGTTGCGGCGTCAAACCAGGTGTCGATCCCTACCACAATACACTGCACGCCAAAACGATCGGCCAGGCGGGTAATCAACTCCGGGTCGGCCAGGGCCGGGGAGTTGATGGAAATCTTGTCGGCACCAAACGAGAGAATTTGGGCGGCATCGTCGGCGGATTTAATCCCGCCCGCCACGCAGAACGGGATATCGATCACTTCCGCCACGCGCGCCACCCAGCTTTTGTCCACCACGCGGCCATCGCTGGAGGCGGTGATATCGTAAAACACCAGCTCGTCTGCGCCTTCATCGGCATAGCGTTTCGCCAGCGGGACGATGTCGCCAATGATTTCGTGGTTGCGGAACTGCACGCCTTTCACCACCTGGCCGTCACGAACGTCCAGGCAAGGGATTATCCGTTTTGCCAGCATTGAATCGCCTCCGTCACCGTAAATTTACCTTCCAGCAGGGCGCGGCCCACAATCACGCCCCGTACACCGGTACCGCGCAGCGCGGCAATATCGTTTATATCGCCAATACCGCCCGAAGACTGGAACGCCACCTGCGGATAACGCGCGCAGATCTCTTCATACAGCGAGACGTTGGAGCCCGCCAGCGTACCGTCGCGGGAGATATCCGTGCACAGCACGTGCTTCAGGCCCACGGGGAGGTAGATCTCCACCAGCGTCTCCAGCGTCACGCCGGAGTTCTCCTGCCAGCCGCTGACCGCCACCTGTTTCGTACCTTGTTCATCAATGCGCACGTCCAGCGCCAGCACCAGCGCGTCGGCGCCAAAGCGGCGGAACCAGCCTTTTACCATCTCAGGCTCTTTCACCGCGGTTGAACCGACCACCACGCGCGCCACGCCCGCGTCCAGCAGCGCCGCAACGTCATCTTCGCTGCGCACGCCGCCGCCGACCTGCACCGGCACATCAACACCGGCGACCAGCGTTTTCAGCAGCGGGATCTGGCGCTTCGCCGGATCTTTCGCCCCGGTTAAATCCACCAGGTGCAGCACCTGGGCCCCCTGTGCGGCATAATCCTGCAGACGCGGCAGCGGATCGTTGCCGTAGTCTCGCTGCTGCCCGTAATCGCCCTGATGGAGACGGACCACCGTGCCGTCAATTAAATCTAAAGCGGGAATAATCATCACATCTCCAGGAAGTTTTTCAGCAGCTGCGCGCCCGCGCGCCCCAGAGCGTTCCGGGTGAAACTGCACGCCGAAGAAAGTTGTCTTTCTGCACGGCGGCGGTGAACGCCTCGCCGTAGGTGCACTGGGCGATGGTGTTCTGGGGCATTCACCGGCATGGCGTAGCTGTGAACGAAGTAAAAGTACGCGCCGTCTTCAATGCCGCGGAACAGCCGGTCGCCCGCTTTCGCGTACACCCGGTTCCAGCCCATATGCGGCAGCGGCAGGCCGTGGTCGGTCATTTTCGGCACGTCTTCGTCGATAATGCCCAGCAGGTCAACGCCGTTATTCTCCTCGCTGCGGCGGCCCAGCATCTGCATGCCCAGGCAGATGCCCAGCACCGGCTGGGTACAGGCTTTGATCAGATCGATCAGCTCGCGCTCGCGCAATCTGATCCATCGCCGCCTGCGCGGTGCCCACGCCCGGCAGAAACAGTTTGTCGGCGCGCAGCACCACGTCCGGGTCGCGGCTCACCACCGGCTCATAGCCGTGGCGCGCAATCGCCGATTTCACGGAGTTCAGGTTGGCGCAGCCGGTATCCAGAATCACCACGTTCATTACAGCACTCCTTTTGAGGAGGGCAGGGTATCGCCTTCCACGCGGATTGCCTGGCGCAGCGTGCGGCCGAAGGCTTTGAACAGGCTCTCCACGCGGTGGTGGTCGTTCTTGCCTTTGGTCTTCAGGTGCAGCGTCAGCCCCATGGTGTAGGAGAGCGAACGGAAGAAGTGCTCGACCATTTCGGTGCTCAGATCGCCCACGCGCTGATAGGTGAACTCGGCTTTATATTCCAGGTGCGGACGGCCGGAGATATCCATCGCGCAGCGCGCCAGACACTCGTCCATCGGCAGGACAAAGCCAAAACGGTTGATGCCGCGCTTGTCGCCCAGCGCCAGCTTCAGCGCTTCACCCAGCGCCAGGCCGGTATCTTCCACCGTGTGGTGATCGTCAATATAAAGATCGCCTTTTACGGTGATCTCCATGCGGAAACCGCCGTGGGTGGCGATCTGATCCAGCATGTGGTCGAAGAAACCGACGCCGGTGTGGATCTTGCTGCCGCCTTCGCGATCCAGCCAGACCTTCACATCAATCTGCGTCTCTTTGGTGTTGCGTTCAACGTGCGCATAGCGGTCGCGGTGCGTCAGTTGCTCGCCGATCATCGCCCAGTTCAGGGTCTCGCGGTCGTAGCGCAGCCCCCCGATGCCCATGTTTTCCGCCAGCGTAATATCGGTGGCGCGATCGCCGATGACATAGCTGTTGGCCTTATCCAGCGCCTGTTCTGCCAGATAGCGCTCCACCAGCTTCACCTTTGGCTTGCGGCAGTCGCAGCCATCGGCTGGCATGTGCGGGCAAATCAGCACCTCATCAAACACCACGCCCTGCGAGGTCAGGATCTGCATCATCAGGTTGTGCGGGCCGTCGAAATCGGCCTGCGGGAAGCTGTCGGTACCCAGACCATCCTGGTTGGTGATCATCACCAGCTGGTAGCCCGCTTTTTGCAGCTTCAGCAGCACCGGGATCACGTCCGGTTCAAACGCCAGCTTGTCGAATCGGTCGACCTGAAAATCAGCTGGTGGCTCGGAAATCAGGGTGCCGTCACGATCGATAAAAAGGAACTTCTGGCTCATACTTGCTCCGCACGTCAAGGCGTCAATGACGCGCTGGCTCTCTGCGCGGGTGCCGATGGTAATGCGCAGGCATCCGCTCAAAGAAGGTTGTTTGTTCTGGTCTCGTAAGATAATGCCCTGATCCCACAAAGATTTAAACACGGCACTGGAGGCGGTGAAGCGCACCAGGATGTAGTTGGTTTCCGAGTCGAACACCTGCTCCACGCACGGAATATCCTTCAAGGCGGTCACCAGATACTGACGCTCCGCCAGGATCTGCGCCACGCGCTCGCGCATGGCGTTAATGCCCTGCGGGCTCAGCGCCTGCGCGGCAATATCGGCCACCGGCGTCGAGAGCGGGTAAGGGGCGATCACTTTCAGCAGCAGGGCGATCACCTCTTCATTCGCCAGCGTGAATCCGCAGCGCAGACCCGCCAGCGCAAAGGCTTTCGACAGCGTGCGCAGCACCACCAGGTGCGGATATTCTGCTAGCCAGCCGGCCAGCGTCGCCTGCGGGCAGAACTCGATATAGGCTTCGTCGGCCACCACCAGGGCTTTACCGCGCGTCATCTCCAGCAGGGTGCGGATATCCTGCGGGTTAATAATCTGCCCGGTCGGGTTGTTCGGGCTGCAGACAAAGACCACTTTCACGCCGTCCAGATTGTCGGCAATGGCCTGCAGATCCAGCTGCCAGTTCTCCAGCGCCTGCACGGTGCGGCACGCCACCCCGAGGGTTTCGGCGCTGACGCTGTACATGCCGTAGGTCGGCGGGCAGAACAGGACGGCGTCTTTGCCCGGCTCGCAGAAGGCGCGGATCAGCAGCTCAATGCCTTCATCCGCGCCGCGGCTGACCAGCACCTGCTCCGGCTTCACCCCCGCGTACTGCGCGTAGTTTTCGATAACCGCCTTCGGCTGACACTCCGGATAGCGGTTCAGCGTTTGCTGCGACAGCTCAAACTGCACCGCCGTCGGGAATTCGTTGGCGTTCAGCCAGACATCCCCTTTGCCGCCCAGACGACGCGCAGACTGATAAGGCGTCAGGCGACGGACGTTTTCGCGCGCCAATTCTTCAATGTTCATGCTTGCTCCTTCAGGGCCGTGCAACGCGCAGGGTAACGGCATTTTTGTGGGCGGTCAGACGCTCGGCGGCGGCCAGCGTTTCAATGGTGGCGGCAAGCCAGCGCAAACCCTTCGCGGGAGAGTTCCTGCACGGTCATGCGTTTCTGGAAATCCGCCAGCCCCAGGCTGGAGCAGGTTGCGGTATAGCCATAGGTCGGCAGCACGTGGTTGGTGCCGGAGGCGTAATCGCCCGCGGACTCCGGCGACCAGTCGCCGAGGAACACCGAGCCGGCGCTGGTGATGCCGTCGACCAGATCGCGCGCGTTGCGGGTCTGAATAATCAGGTGCTCCGGGCCGTACTGGTTGGAAATGGCCACGCACTGCGCCAGATCGCGCGCCACAATCAGGCGGCTGGCCGCTAGCGCCTGGCGGGCCGTGTCGGCGCGCGGCAGGTCGGCCAGCTGACGCTCCACGGCTTCGGCCACGCGTGTCGCCATATCGGCAGTCCGGCGTCAGCAGGATCACCTGCGAATCCGGGCCGTGTTCCGCCTGCGACAGCAGGTCGGAGGCGACGAAATCCGGCGTGGCGCCGCTGTCGGCAATCACCAGCACTTCAGACGGGCCGGCCGGCATATCGATGGCCGCGCCGTCGAGACGCTGGCTGACCTGACGCTTGGCTTCGGTCACATAGGCGTTGCCCGGCCCAAAGATTTTGTCGACCTTCGGAACGGATTCCGTGCCGAACGCCAGGGCCGCAATCGCCTGCGCGCCGCCCACTTTAAAGACCGCCTGCACGCCGCACAGCTGCGCCGCATAGAGGATCTCATCGGCAATCGGTGGCGGCGAGCACAGCACCACTTTCTGACACCCGGCGATGCGCGCCGGCGTCGCCAGCATCAGCACGGTGGAGAACAGCGGGGCCGAGCCGCCGGGAATATAGAGGCCGACGGAGGCGATCGGGCGGGTCACCTGCTGGCAGCGCACGCCGGGCAGGGTTTCCACATCCACGGTCGGCAGCTTTTGCGCGGTGTGGAAGGTATCAATGTTTTTCACCGCCACGGCCATCGCCTGCTTGATGTCGTCACCCAGACGGGCGCTGGCATCGCTGATTTCCTCCGCGGTGACCTGTCATGCGCCGACCTCCGTCTTGTCAAACTTGGCACTGTATTCGCGCAGCGCGTCATCGCCGCGGGCTTTGACGTTATCCAGGATCTCCGCCACGGTGCGGGTGATGCTTTCCGAGGCGGAGATCGCCGGGCGCATCAGCAGCTCGCGCTGCTGTGCGTCGCTACAGGTATTCCAGTCGATGATTGTGTTAAAGCTCATGGCCATTACTCCATCATCTTCTCAATCGGCAGCACCAGGATGGAGCTGGCGCCCAGCGCCTTCAGTTTTTCCATGGTTTCCCAGAACAGGGTTTCGCTGCTCACCATGTGCATCGCCACGCGCTGCTGATCGCCCGCCAGCGGCAGGATGGTTGGGCGCTCGGCGCCCGGCAGCAGGGCGACGACTTCATCCAGACGCTCGGTTGGGGCGTGCATCATGATGTATTTGGATTCGCGCGCCTGAATCACGCCCTGAATACGGGTCAGCAGTTTGTCGATCAGCTGCTGCTTGGCGTCGGCCATCTCGCCGTCGCGCTGAATCAGGCACGCCTTGGAGCGGTAGATCACTTCCACTTCGCGCAGACCGTTCGCTTCCAGCGTGGCGCCGGTAGAGACCAGGTCGCAGATGGCGTCGGCCAGACCGGCGCGCGGCGCCACTTCAACAGAGCCGTTCAGCAGACAGGATTTAAAGTGCACGCCTTTCTGATCCAGATAGCGCTTCAGCAGGTGCGGGTAAGAGGTGGCGATGCGTTTGCCGTTCAGCGCTGCCGGGCCATCCCAGGCTTCATCAACCGGCGTGGCCAGCGACAGGCGGCAGCCGCCGAAATCCAGACGGCGCAGGGTGAAGTAACGCGGGTCTTCGCCCTGCGCGCGGCGGGTCAGCAGCTCTTCTTCCAGCACGTTTTCGCCGATGATGCCGAGGTCAACGACGCCATCCATGACCAGGCCCGGAATATCGTCATCGCGCACGCGCAGAATGTCGATGGGCATGTTTTCCGCCAGAGCAATCAGGCGCTGGGTGTGCAGGTTAATTTTAATGCCGCAGCGGGCCAGCAGTTCGCGTGAGTCATCGCTCAAACGGCCTGATTTCTGAATAGCTATGCGTAAACGTGTGTTATCTAACATTCTGTTTTCCTCGTTAACCTGTTTTAACCTGTCTGAATTTGGTCCAAAAAAAAGCCCCCGGAAGAAGATCTTCCGGGGGCTTTCTCATGCGTTCATGCACCACTGGAAGATCCAAACGTCTTCCAGCACACATCGCCTGAAAGACTAGTCAGGATGATGGTGATGATGGTGGTGTTTAAATTGAACGCGTGTCATATAAATTCTCGATGAATGCTTATTCATTTGATGTCTTTTAACCTAAACCAGTTGTACGACATATTGCAAGGGCTTTTTTTGATCATTAATTCATTTCATATTGATGCTATGAATTGTGTGTTCTCGCGGGCTGGCGTAGCCTTATGAAGAGACAGGTGCCGGAAAGGAAGGGGAGGAAGCATGAAAAAGGTCGCGATTGTCGGTTTAGGATGGCTGGGAATGCCGCTGGCGATGTCATTAGCCGCGAAAGGCTGGCAGGTGACCGGGAGCAAAACCCGCCGCGATGGGGTCGAAGCGGCGCGCATGTGCGGTATTGATGGCGTTGAACTGCGTCTGGAACCGGAACTGGTGTGTGATGCGGACGATCTGGACACGCTGATGAACGTCGATGCGCTGGTGATCACGCTTCCCGCGCGGCGCAGCGGGCCGGGCGAAGCGTTTTATCTGCAGGCGATGCAGGAGATTGTCGACAGCGCGCTGGCGCATCATGTTCCGCGCATCATTTTTACCAGCTCGACGTCGGTCTATGGCGATGCAACGGGCGTGGTGAAAGAGAGCACGCCGCGCGACGCCCGTGACGGCCAGCGGTCAGGTTCTGAAAGAGCTGGAAGACTGGCTGCATAATCTTCCGGGGACTCAGGTTGATATCGTACGTCTGGCGGGGCTGGTAGGGCCTGGGCGTCATCCGGGACGCTTTTTCGCCGGAAAATCCGCGCCAGACGGCCAGCATGTCGTCAATCTTGTGCATCTTGATGATGTTGTTGGGGCTATTGAGCTACTCTTACAGGCTCCCAAAGGTGGGCACATCTATAATATATGTGCGCCGTCTCATCCGGCGCGCAGCACGTTTTACCCGCTGATGGCACGTCAGCTTGGACTGGCGCCGCCGGCATTTCGTCGAGGCAAAGTCTGGCAGGATAAAGGCAAAATTATTGATGGCAATCGCATTTGTCATGAGCTGGGGTTTGAGTATCAGTACCCCGATCCGCTTAATATGCCGTTGTCGTGACGATTTTTGTGCAAAAAATGCTATTCGTATGATTAATAGTTCGCCAGACGCTTGAAAATCAGTCGTTTGATTGCACCAATGCAGTGAGTTGGCTTGCACTGTATTGTCATCGCGCCTCAATCTGGGGCAAAATGCCGCCGCTGCAACCAAATGAATAATCGACGATATAAAAGGCGTCGGTTATTTTTTTTTGCATGTACGAAACGAAACTAAAAACCAAGAGGCCGGGCTTCGTACCGGATAGATATTTACTAAAATCCGACAGTTGTTGTCGCTGAGGAAGAAACAAATGGGGCAATTTTTCGCTTACGTGGCGGTTATCACCGTAAAGGGGGATAACTATGTCGCATAACGCAACTCCAAACACCTCTCGCGTGGAATTACGTAAAACGCTTACGTTGATTCCGGTTGTTATGATGGGCCTGGCCTATATGCAGCCGATGACGCTGTTCGATACATTCGGTATCGTATCCGGCCTCACCGATGGTCATGTCGCGACGGCTTACGCCTTTGCGCTGGTCGCGATCCTCTTTACCGCGCTGAGCTACGGTAAGCTGGTGCGCCGCTTCCCGTCTGCAGGTTCTGCCTACACCTACGCCCAGAAATCCATCAGCCCGGCGGTTGGCTTTATGGTGGGCTGGTCATCGCTGCTGGACTATCTGTTCATGCCGATGATCAACATTCTGCTGGCAAAAATTTACTTTGAAGCGCTGGTGCCGTCCGTTCCGTCGTGGATCTTCGTGGTCGCGCTGGTGGCCTTTATGACGATCTCTAACCTGCGCAGCATCAAGACCGTGGCCAACTTCAACTCCCTGATCGTGATCCTGCAGATGGGCATCGTCGCGGTTATCGTCGGCCTGATCATTTACGGCGTATTCACACGGCGAAGGCGCGGGCACGCTGGTCAGCACCCGTCCGTTCTGGTCTGATGATGCGCACGTGGTGCCGATGATTACCGGCGCAACCATTCTGTGCTTCTCGTTTACCTGGGTTTTGACGGCATCAGCTCGCTGTCTGAAGAGACCAAAGATGCAGAGCGCGTGATCCCGCGTGCCATCTTCCTGACGGCGCTGATTGGCGGCCTGATCTTTATTGCGGCATCTTACTTCCTGCAGCTGTACTTCCCGGATATCTCTCGCTTCAAAGATCCGGATGCGTCACAGCCGGAAATCATGCTGTACGTGGCGGGTAAAACCTTCCAGTGGGGCGTGCTGATCTTCTCCAGCGTCACCGTACTGGCGTCCGGTATGGCCGCGCATGCGGGCGTTTCGCGTCTGATGTACGTAATGGGCCGCGACGGCGTGTTCCCGACCCGCTTCTTCGGCTACGTGCATCCGAAATGGCGTACCCCGGCGATGAACGTTCTGCTGGTCGGTGCGATCGCGCTGCTGGCGATTAACTTCGACCTGGTGACGGCAACGGCGCTGATTAACTTCGGTGCGCTGGTGGCGTTCACCTTTGTTAACCTGTCGGTGATCTCGCAGTTCTGGATCCGTGAAAAGCGCAACAAAACGCTGAAAGATCACTTCAACTATCTGGTCCTGCCGGTGTGTGGTGCCCTGACCGTGGGCGCGCTGTGGGTTAACCTGGAAGAGAGCTCAATGGTGCTGGGCCTGATCTGGGGGGGTATCGGCCTGGTTTACCTGGCCTGCGTCACCAGGAGCTTCCGTAACCCGGTTCCTCAGTACGAAGACGTCGCGTAAGACGCTTTACGCAGAGACACCAAAAAACCGGAGGTCAAAGCCTCCGGTTTTTTTATGCTTCAAGGTCAGGCTACTCGCGCTCAGACAATCTCTTGCGCGTACTGGTACAGCGCTTTCAGCAGCGCCTGTTTTTCACCGTTCCCTTCATATTGCTGGAACAGCGCCTGGATCTGTTCGGCGTACTGTTGCAAATACTCCGGCGTAAAGACGTTACGACGGTGCTGCAACCAGCGCTCCTGCTCGGCTTCATCCAGCGTGCCCGGGAAGTTGCGCGCCCGGTAATTAAACATCAGCTTTTCGATGCGCTTATCGGCGAAGGTAATATCCAGCGCCGGCAAGTTACGCGGCTCGGTTTGCAGAACGATATTCATGGCCGCGCGATCGGCATCGCTGAAGAAACCGTTGTAGAGCTGGGCATCCACGTTTTCAGACGGCACGAACGGCTCGGCTTCGGCAAAAATGGCCACCACTTTCTCGCGCACCTGCGGGTTATCGCGCAGCACTTTGCAGGTTATCGAGGCAGTGCTGGCGGTTAATGCCCAGCCGCTCAGCATCTTCCGGGCGCAGCGTATTGGCCTGCGCCAGGACCGGGCATTTATTGATATGCACCAGTTTGACCGGCACCGCCGCGCAGATCGCCGAGTTCCGCTTTTGGCGTGTACAGCCGTTCGCGCAGGGTATCGGCGTCCAGCTCCAGCAGCGGTGAAATATCGCCCGCCAGATCCACCATGATGACCGCATTGCGGTTGTCCGGATGCCAGGCCAGCGGCGCAACCCAGCTGGTATTGCCGCGCCATGCGCCAAACATGCCGGAAATATGCACCAGCGGCTTCATCTGCGGAACGTCGATCAGCGTCGTCAGCTTCTGCTTGCTGCGATGGCTGAGCAGATACTCAAACAGCCGTGGCTGCGCGCTTTTCACCAGCTTCGCCATGGCAATGGTGGCATAGACGTCCGCCATCGCGTCGTGGGCATTGCTGTGCTCGATGCCGTTGGCGCGCGTCAGGTGTTCCAGGCGGAAGCTGGGCAGGCCTTCCTCATTTTCCGGCCAGTTGATGCCCTCAGGGCGCAGGGCGTAGCAGGCGCGCATGATGTCGAGCAAATCCCAGCGCGAATTGCGGTTCTGCCAGCTCCAGGCATAGGGATCGTAGAAGTTACGATAGAAGATGTTGCGCGTCACTTCGTCATCGAAGCGGATGTTGTTGTAACCGACCACGCAGGTGTTGGGGACGGTAAACAAGTCGTGGATGCGTCGGGCGAATTCTGCCTCGTTAACGCCTTTTTCCCGCGCTTGCTGAGGGGTGATCCCGGTGACCATGACCGCGCCGGGCTGCGGCAGATAGTCATCCGCAGGCTTGCAGTAAAAGACCTCGGGCTCGCCAATGATGTTGAATTCGTCGTCGGTACGGATGGCGGCAAACTGCGCCGGTCGGTCCAGCGCCGGGTGAGTGCCAAAGGTTTCGTAGTCGTGGAACAAAAAAGTCGGGCGAGCGGCAGAGTCAGACACCAGTAATACCATCCTGTTAAAAAATGACGTCACTATGGTAAACGATCGTGCGGGTCAGACCGAATAAAAAGCACCGCCGCGTCGCAAATTTGCGCGCCAGCTTCAGAGAAAAATCTGCGTTCTGTCACATTTTTTTGCAATTAAGCCAGGTAACGACATCAGAACTCCCGTAAAAAGGTCATCGATTTTTAATGACCTGAGGATATACCGTTGAAACGCCGTCTGTTTATTGCTGTTTCTTTACTCGCTTCGAGTGTCTCATCTGCTTTTGCGGCCGAACCACTGGATTTTTCGCCGCAGCCTCCGGCCATTCAGGCTGGCTCCTGGGTGCTGATGGATTACACGACTGGTCAGATCTTAACGGCGGGCAACGAACATCAACAACGTAATCCGGCGAGCCTGACCAAGCTGATGACGGGCTATGTAGTGGATCGGGCCATTGATAGCCACCGCATTACCGCCGGATGACATCGTCACCGTAGGGAGGTGATGCGTGGGCGAAAGGAAACCCGGTTTTTGACGGTTCATCGCTGATGTTCCTGAAAGAAGGCGATCGCGTCTCCGTGCGCGATCTGAGCCGCGGCCTGATTGTCGATTCCGGCAACGACGCCTGCGTGGCGCTGGCCGATCACGTGGCGGGCGGGCAGCCGCAGTTTGTGAAGATGATGAACGACTACGTGCAGAAGCTGAACCTGCGCGATACGCATTTTGAAACCGTCCACGGGCTGGATGCGCCGGGCCAGCACAGCTCGGCCTATGACCTGGCCGTGCTCTCCCGCGCCATCATCCACGGCGAGCCTGAGTTTTACCATATGTACAGCGAAAAGAAGCCTGACCTGGAACGGGATCACCCAGCAAAACCGTAACGGCCTGCTGTGGGATAAAACCATGAACGTGGACGGGCTGAAAACGGGGCATACCTCAGGGGCGGGTTTTAACCTGATTGCGTCCGCCGTAGACGGCCAGCGCCGGTTAATCGCGGTGGTGATGGGGGCGGACAGCCCGAAAGGGCGTGAGGACCAGGCCCGGAAACTGCTGCACTGGGGGCAGCAGAATTTCGATACGGTGCAGATCCTGCATAGCGGTAAAAAAGTGGGGACAGAGCGCATCTGGTACGGCGATAAGGAGCAGGTGAAACTGGGTACCGATCAGGACTTCTGGCTGGCCCTGCCGAAAGCGGAAGTGCCGAACATCAAAGCCAAGTACGTGCTGGATAAAAAAGAGCTGGAAGCGCCGATTGCTGCGCATCAGCGGGTCGGGGAGATTCAGCTCTACGACCGCGACAAAGTGGTCGCCCACTGGCCGCTGGTCACGCTGGAAGGCGTTGATAAAGGCGGCCTGTTCTCTCGTCTGAGCGATTATCTGCATCACACGGGGTAACGCGCGTGCGGAGCAGACTGGCAGGGTTGCGAGTCTGCTCACATAATAAACACTCCGACGTGCCAGGCTGATAGTCGTAACGCAGTTTTTATAGTGTATAAATATACAGTAATAAGCGGAGGCAGCATGGACTACAGCATTACGCAGCAACAGAAACGTAAGATTGCCGGTTTTCATTTGGTCGGCCCGTGGGAACACACGGTAAAACAGGGCTTTGAACAGCTGGTGATGTGGGTCGACGGGCGTCACATTGAGCCGCTGGAGTGGGTGTGCGGTCTATTACGATAACCCGGACGAAGTCCCGGCAGAAAAACTGCGCTGTGATACGGCCGTGACGGTACCGGATGATTTCGTCATCCCGGAAAACAGCGAAGGCGTCATGATGACGGAAATCGCGGCCGGGGATTATGCCGTGGCGACGGCGCGCGTGGAAAACTACGACTTCGCCACGCCGTGGTATCAGTTCTTCAATTCCCTGCTGCAGGACAATAAGTACCAGATGGCGCTCAAACCCTGCTTCGAGCGCTATCTCAATGACGGCAATGCAGGACGGCTACTGGGATATCGAAATGTATATCGCGGTTGAGCAGAAAACTCTGTAAGCCTGCTAAATTAACCGGAAGAGGTAACAGGAAGCGCTGTCGCCTCTTTTTTTATCGCAGAGGGTGCTATCTGAGTCCGAAAAATCCTACAATTGCGCCTTTGTCGGTTCAATCGGGGGAAGCGGGTGTGCGTCCCGACAAATCATTAACCCCTTTTGAAATTCGGTTGTACAAACATTACCGCGTGGTGCACGGGTGTCGCATCGCGCTGGCTTTCTATTCTGACGTTTGTGCTGGTCCGTTTGCTGGAGGTTCCGGAAGGAACGTGGCCGCTGATCACGCTGGTGGTGGTGATGGGGCCCATCTCGTTTTGGGGAAACGTTGTTCCGCGCGCATTTGAACGCATTGGCGGGACCGTTTTAGGTTCGGCCCTGGGGCTTATTGCCCTGAAGCTGGAGCTCATCTCGTTTCCCGTGATGCTGGCATGGTGCGGTGGCGCCATGTTCCTCTGCGGCTGGCTGGCGCTGGGCAAAAAGCCGTATCAGGCGCTGCTGATTGGTATTACGCTCGCGGTGGTGGTCGGCGCGCCCGCCGGGGATATGACCACGGCGCTGTGGCGAAGCGGGGATGTCATCCTGGGTTCACTGCTGGCGATGCTCTTCACCGGTATCTGGCCGCAGCGGGCATTTTTGCACTGGCGTATTCAGATGGCCAACTACGTCACCGCCTTTAACCGCGTCTATCAGGCCGGTTTCTCCCGGAATCTGGTTGAGCGCCCGCGGCTGGAAAAGCATCTGCAAAACATCCTCAACGACGTGGTGAAAATGCGCGGCCTGATCACGCCAGCCAGCAAAGAAACCCATATTCAAAAAGCGATTTTCGAAGCCATCCAGACGGTAAGCCGCAATCTGGTCTGCATGCTGGAACTGCAAATCAACGCCCACTGGAGCTCACGTACCAGCCATCTGTTGATGCTTAACGCGCAGACCCTCAAAGAGACCCAGCAGATGACGCAGCAAACGCTGTTGACCATCGCCCATGCGCTCTATGAAGGGAACCCGCAGCCGATACTGGCCAACAGCGAGCGACTGAATGAGATCGTCGCGGAGCTGAAGCAGTTAATCAATGAGCGCCAGAGCGATAACGTGGCGGAAACGCCTATTCATGGCTACGTCTGGCTGAGCATGGAACTGGCGCGGCAGCTTGAGCTGTTATCGCACCTGATTTGCCGGGCGCTGCGCAAATAAAAGGCAGGTAACTGATGGGTGCTGCTTCGATTCAGCAGCAATTGGGGTTATGATAGCTTTAAACGATATACTCATTGTCATTCGCGGCCGCTGTCAGTAAGGTTATTGTTACAACGGTTGCTTTAACGAATCCGAATCTCACATTATCAGGGGTGTAAAAATGGAAACTACCAAGCCTTCGTTCCAGGATGTTCTGGAGTTCGTCCGCCTGTTCCGCCGCAAAAACAAACTGCAGCGTGAAATCCAGGACGTTGAGAAGAAGATCCGTGACAACCAGAAACGTGTTCTGCTGCTCGACAACCTGAGCGACTACATCAAGCCAGGCATGAGCGTTGAAGCTATTCAGGGCATCATCGCCAGCATGAAGAGCGACTATGAAGACCGCGTTGATGACTACATCATCAAAAATGCTGAGCTGTCCAAAGAGCGTCGCGACATCTCCAAAAAGCTGAAAACGATGGGCGAACTGAAGCCGATTGAGCCAAAAGCGGAATAACGCCTCCAGCGAGCGGTGAGAGGTGCGCCTCTCACCCTTCCAGCACGCCTCCTGCCACCATTTTCAGCAGATAGTTTTGCGGCCAGTGCGCCGTCAACCCGGTCTCTTTCAACTCCCGACGAACGCTTTCCACATCATGGCGCTGACTATCAAGCAGCAGCCCGACCACACTTCCGCTGTGGGCAACATTCAGTCCATACAGATCGCAACGTTCCACCAGACCGAGCAGGGCGGGAAACGCCGGTTTCGGCAGCAGCGTCTGGCTGGCAATTGCGCTTAACGTCGCAGCTTCTCCCAGCCGCGCGGCATCATTTTCCCCGCAGGCTTGCTGCAACAGGCGCCATGCATTATCCAGAGTATGGGCATTTTCCAGCAGTGCCTGCTGGCGTGGCAGACGATGATAAGCGGCAGTGGTCAGGGTTAGCGGACTTTCAAGCAGCAGCACGTCGCACTCCGGCAAACCGCCGCAGGTAATCTGCGTTGCAGCGGTATTGTGATCGAACAGCGTCAGGCGCGAAAAGATCGTGCTGTCGGTCGGCTCCAGCGCCACGCACAGTTGCGCCAGTGTTTTCTCATCCAGCGGTTGCTCAAGATGACGGGCCGTTGCCACGGCGGCGGCGGCAATATCCGCGGTGCTGCTGGCCATGCCTTTGGCCAGTGGAATGGTAGAGCGGCACTCAATGCGCAGCGTGTGCGTCAATGTGGCAGGTAGCTGCCAGTGCGACAAAAGCTGGTTAACCATACGACGCGCCAGCGGCCGTTCATCCACCCGAGGTTTGCCGTATGTGACTTCGACACTGCTGTACCAGTCAACCGGGCAGGAGACCAGTTTTTCACCTCCCAGGATCCAGCCCTGGATTATTTCGCCGCACGATGCGGGACAGTGTGCCAACGCCACGCTGTAACTCCCTTCACAATCAAAGCCAGGATAGTGTCACTTCGACCCGGCGAACGCCAGAATTTCGCGCAATGTAGATTTCTCGCAGACCCGCTATTTCTGCAAAGTTTTTCGCCAGATCTGTCAACTGACTCCGCAGGCATTTCGTCTGCGAAATAATGCAAATTATAAGGGCGATTAAATTTCCGTTAGCAATATTTTGTTATTCCGTATGTGCTTGAGAATTTTCTGAAGCCTTAATATGCCGGGGGGGGATGAAAAGGGTGAGCAATAAATTGTCATAGCGCAACAAATTATTATTTGCTCAAAGATAAACTGAATCCGTTTTTATTTCCCTGCTGCAATATAGTACGTTCAGGGAAAAATCAGGGTAATAATGACGTGCCGTGATTAAAAAGCTATCAGGTTTGCCGCAACTGTATTTTGCGGCTGGGAAGGGGGTGTAAATCCCCCGCAGCCCCCGCTGCTGTGATGCTGACGACCCCGTAATCGCCACTGATCGTAAGATCGGGAAGGGCGGGTGAGGATGACGCTAAGCCAGAAGACCGGCCTGATGGGAACATTATCAACAACTTCGGTGGGAAGTGGGTTGCTCAGTAGCGTGCGGTCGAAAGACCGGGTCAACACGCGTCCTGGCTCCGTTCTTCCTGCCCGCTACGGGGTTACAGGAATGTCAGACAGACGCAGCGCCTTTATTCTTGCCGGAACCGGCAGCGGCTGTGGGAAAACCACCGTCACGCTCGGGCTGCTCACCGTGCTGCAACGTCGCGGTTTACGCGTGCAACCCTTCAAAGTGGGGCCGGACTACCTCGACACCGCCTGGCATAGCGCCGTTACCGGCGTGGCTTCCCGCAATCTCGACAGCTTTATGCTGCCGCCGTCTGCGTTAAATGCGCTGTTTCGCCAACATTTCACCGCTGCCGATGTCGCCGTCATTGAGGGCGTAATGGGGCTTTACGATGGCTACGGCACCGACCCTAACTATTGCAGCAGTGCGGCGCTGGCAAAACAGCTTGCGCTTCCGGTGATCCTGCTGGTTGATGGCAAAGCCGTATCCACCTCCATTGCCGCCACGGTGATGGGGTTTCAGTACTTTGACCCGCAGTTGCGCATTGCCGGAGCGATCGTCAATCGGGTAAACAGCGACAGCCATTTTCAACTGTTGAAACACGCCATTGAGCATTACTGTGACTTGCCGGTGCTGGGATATGTTCCTGTTGATCCCGGCGTGGTACTACCGGAACGTCATCTTGGTCTGGTCACTTCCCGCGAGTCGGTCGTCGACGCGCAGCCATGGCAGGAGTTTGCCGCACGCCTGGAACAGACCCTTGATATTGACCGCTTACTTGCTCTGAGCAAGACCACCACGCTGCCGCAGGGAGAGTTTCCTGCCATGCCTGCGCCAGAGGCGGGCGCAGGATTAACGCTGGCGCTGGCCGATGACGAAGCCTTCAACTTTTACTACGCCGATAACCTGCAACTGCTTGAACACGCTGGCGTGCGCATCGTGCGTTTTAGCCCGCTGCATGACCATGAATTGCCCGCATGCCAGATGCTGTGGCTGGGCGGCGGCTATCCGGAGTTGCACGCGCGCGCACTGTCGGCAAACCAGCCAATGCGGGATGCCATTCTCGCCGCGCACCGGCGTGGCGTGGCGATTTATGCCGAGTGCGGCGGCCTGATGTATCTCGGCGATACGTTGCTGGATGCCGCAGGTGATGAGTGGCCGATGGTCGGTGCCATCCCCGGTTACAGCCGGATGGGCAGTAAGCTCACCCGCTTTGGTTACTGCGAAGCCCGCGCAACGCAGCAGACCTTACTTGCTGCCGAAGGGGAAACCCTGCGCGGCCACGAGTTTCACTATTCCGATTTCACCCCGCGCGGCGATGCCGTGCTGGCGTGCCATAAAACGCGCGATGGCGAAGTGCTGAAGCGCTGGCAGGGCGGCTGGCAGGTGGGCAACACCTTTGCCAGCTATTTACATCTGCATTTCGCCCAGCGTCCAACGATGCTGGAACACTGGTTTGCTGCCGCAAGGAGCGCGTCATGACGTTGCTGGCCTGGTGTGTCGCATTTCTGCTCGATCGCTTACTTGGCGACCCGCCGCACTGGCCGCATCCGGTACGCTGGATCGGCGCGTTGATTAACCTGGTACAAAGCGCCGTCCGCCGAGTGTGTCGCAGCGATACCGCGCTGCGCATCGGCGGCGGGGTGATGTGGCTGTTGGTAGTGGGCATCACCTGGAGCGTTGCCTGGGGCGTGCTCGCGCTAGCGCAGGCAATCCATCCGTGGTTCGGCTGGTGCGTGGAGGTGTGGATGATTTACACCCTGCTTGCCACGCGTTGTCTTGCGGATATGGCGCGGGAAGTGGAGCAGGCGCTGCGCTTCGTTTCGCTTGCCGAAAGCCGCGAAAAGCTGTCGTGGATTGTCGGTCGTGATACCGCGCAGCTCCAGCCGCCGCAAATCACCCGCGCGGTAGTGGAAACCGTCGCGGAAAACACTGTTGATGGTGTTATCGCGCCGCTGTTCTTTTTACTGCTCGGTGGCGCGCCGCTGGCAATGGCCTACAAAGCGGTCAATACCCTCGATTCGATGGTGGGCTACAAGCATGAAAAATACCGCGCGATCGGCATGGTCAGCGCCCGGCTGGATGATGTCGCCAACTTTATCCCGGCGCGTCTGAGTTGGCTGTTACTCAGTATGGCGGCATGGCTCGCAGGTAATGATGCGGGCAATGCGCTGCGTATCGGTTTTCGCGATCGGCGCAACCACAGCAGCCCCAACTGCGCCTGGCCGGAAGGTACCGTGGCCGGGGCGCTTGGCGTGCGGCTTGGCGGGCCAAATAACTACTTCGGCCAGCGAGTCGAAAAACCGTGGATTGGCGATGAGCTCCGCGCCATCACGCCGGATGACATTCCCCGTACCATTCGCATGATGTGGCTTGCCGCCACGCTGGCGCTGGCACTGTTTGCGCTGATACACCTTGCCCTCGCGGGCGCATAAGGATGAAGACGATGGATTATTTGCAACAACCGCAGGCTATTGAAGCCAAAAGTTTTGTCATTATCGATGAGATTATCCAGCAAACCCGCCCCGATTTTCGTTTCGCCAGCCCGCTGCATGAGGCGGTAATCAAACGGGTGATCCACACCACCGCTGATTTCGACTGGCTGGATATTCTGTGGTTTTCCAGTGATGCGCTGCAACGTCTGTGCGGGGCGATAACGCAAGGCTGCACCCTTTATACCGACACCACAATGGCGCTTTCCGGCATTAATAAGCGGCTGCTGGCGGAGTTCGGCGGCGAAGTGCGTTGCTACATCTCCGATCCGCGCGTGGTGCGTAAAGCCAAAGAGGAGGGGATCACCCGTTCGATGGCGGCGGTCGATCTGGCGCTGACGGAAGCAGAAGAGAAAATCTTTGTTTTCGGCAATGCGCCCACGGCGTTGTTCCGCCTGCTGGAACACAAGGTGCCGGTCAGCGGCGTGGTGGGCGTGCCGGTGGGGTTTGTGGGCGCTGCGGAATCGAAAGAGGCGCTGGTAGAGAGCGGTTTGCCCGCCATTGCCGCGCAGGGTCGCAAGGGCGGCAGCAATGTGGCGGCGGCGATTATGAACGCGCTGCTCTATCACTTACAGGCGGCGCAATGAGCCAGGCCTTCGACGCCCCGGTGTGGCACAACGGGAAAGCCCTGCGCAAAGGCTATACCACCGGTTCCTGCGCCACCGCAGCGGCAAAAGTTGCGGCGCTGATGGTGCTGCGCCAGCACCTTATTCACCAGGTCTCGATTGTCACCCCCTCCGGCGTCACCCTGCATCTGAACGTGGAATCGCCGCACATTGAAGGCCAGCAGGCGATTGCCGCCATTCGCAAAGATGGCGGCGATGATGTGGATGCCACCCACGGCATGCTGATCTTTGCCCGCGTGACGCTCACCGAGGATGACCAGATTGTTCTGCGCGGCGGTGAAGGTGTGGGTACCGTCACCCGCAAAGGTATTGGCCTGGCGGTGGGGGAAGCGGCGATCAACCGCACGCCGCGCCAGACCATCGAAGCCGCCGTACGCGAAGCGATTGGCCCCACGCGCGGCGCGCAGGTGGAAATCTTCGCCCCGGAAGGCGAAGAGCGGGCGCAGAAAACCTACAACGGCAGGCCTCGGCATTCTCGGCGGTATTTCAATCATCGGCACCACCGGCATCGTGACGCCGATGTCAGAAGAGAGCTGGAAACGCTCGCTTTCGCTGGAGCTGGAGCTAAAACGCGCGGGCGGGCTGGAGCGGGTGATCCTCGTGCCGGGCAACCACGGCGAACGCTTTGTGCGCGAGCAGCTTGGCGTCTCCGGCGAGCTGGTGGTGACCATGAGCAACTTTGTTGGCTACATGATTGAAGAGGCGGTGCGGCTGGGGTTCCGCCAGATCGTGCTGGTCGGCCATCCCGGCAAGCTGGTGAAAATCGCCGCCGGGATTTTTCACACCCACAGCCATATCGCGGATGCGCGGATGGAGACGCTGGTCGCACATCTGGCGCTGCTCGGCGCGCCACATGATCTGCTGCTGAAGGTCAGCGAGTGCGACACCACCGAAGCGGCAATGGAGTACATCGATGCTGCCGGGTTCAGCCATCTTTACACGCATCTGGCGCAGCGGATCTGCCTGCGCATCGCGCAGATGCTGCGTTTCACGCAAAACCCGCCGCAGTGTGATGCGGTGCTGTTCTCTTTTGATAACAAAGTGCTGGGCGCGAATCGCCCGGTTGAAGAGATTGCCGGAGATCTGAAATGTTGACCATTGCCGGCATGGGGCCGGGTAACCTCGCGCTGATGACGCCGCAGGCGCTGGAGGCCGTGGCGCAGGCCGACGTGCTGGTCGGCGGCAAGCGCCACCTGGCGCAGTTTGCCGATTTTCGTGGTGACGTCCGCCTGCTGGATGCTGACATTCCCGGCCTACTGGCGTGGCTTGAGCAGCAACAGCAGCGGCGCGTGGTGGTGCTGGCTTCCGGCGATCCGCTGTTTTACGGCATCGGCACCCGGCTGGTGGCGCATTTCGGTATCGGGCAGTTGCGCATTATTCCCGGCATCAGCGCGGTGCAGTATCTCTGCGCGCGCACGGGCATCGATATGAATGACATGTGGCTCACCAGCAGCCACGGGCGGGCAGTGGATTTCGACGCGTTAGCCCGCGCCCACAAAGTGGCGATGGTCACTGACGCAAAGTGTGGGCCAAAAGCGATTGCAGAGGCATTGCTGGCGCGCGGCGCAGAAAAGTGCTGGCTGGTGATCGGGGAAAACTTAGGGCTGGACGATGAGCGCATCCACCGGCTGCGTCCGGCGGAAGTACAGGCCGAATATGCAATGAATGTTGTGGTGATCCTCAATGAAAGATGAGCTGTTTATCCGTAGTGAAAAGGTGCCGATGACCAAAGAGGCGGTGCGTGCGCTGGCGCTGTCGAAGCTGGAGTTGCATCGCGCGCAGCACCTGATCGATATCGGCGCGGGTACCGGCAGCGTCAGCATTGAAGCGGCGCTGGCGCACCCGGGCTTGCAGGTCACCGCCATCGAGCGTAACCCGGCGGCGCTGGGACTGCTGGAAGATAACTGCCTGCACTTTGGCTGTCGCAACATTGCCATCGTCACTGGCGTTGCGCCGCTATTTGTCGATCGGCTTGCCGATGCGGTGTTTATGGGCGGCAGCGGCGGCAACCTGGCGCAACTGATTGACTGGTCGCTGGCGCAGCTTCACCCCGGAGGACGGCTGGTGATGACCTTTATTTTGCAGGAGAACCTTAACAGCGCGCTCTCACACCTGCGCACCCGCCGGGTTGCCGGGCTGGATTGCCAGCAAATCCAGGTCTCCCTGCTCACCGGGCTGGGCAGCGGTCATTACTTCAAAGCGAATAACCCTGTCTTTTTGATTTCCTGCGAAAAGGAGAAGCAGCATGCCTGATAACGCTGATGCACAAACGGTCTGGTTTGTCGGCGCCGGGCCGGGCGATCGTGAACTGATCACCCTGAAAGGCTACCGGCTGTTGCAACAGGCTCAGGTGGTGATTTACGCCGGATCGCTCATCAACACCGATCTGTTGGAATATTGCCTGGCTGGCGCGGCATGTCATGACAGCGCCGAACTGCATCTTGAGCAAATTATCGACCTGATGGAAGCCGGAGTGAAAGCCGGGAAAGTCGTGGTGCGTCTGCAAACCGGCGATGTTTCGCTTTACGGCTCGGTGCGCGAGCAGGGTGAAGAACTGACCCGGCGCGGCATCCGCTGGCAGGTCGTGCCGGGCGTCAGCGCGTTTCTCGGCGCGGCGGCAGAATTGGGCGTTGAGTACACCGTACCGGAAGTGTCGCAGAGCCTGATCATTACCCGCCTGGAAGGGCGTACGCCGGTGCCGGAGCGCGAGCAGCTTGAATCCTTCGCCAGCCATCAGACGTCGATGGCTATCTACCTTTCCGTGCAGCGCATCCATCGCGTGGCGGAGCGCTTAATCGAAGGCGGCTACCCGCAGACCACGCCGGTGGCGGTGATTTACAAAGCCACATGGCCACAGAGCCAGACGGTACGCGGCACGCTGGCGGATATCGGCGACAAAGTGCGTGAAGCTGGCATCCGTAAAACCGCGCTGATCCTCGTTGGCGCATTTCTTGGCGAGGAGTACCACTACTCGCGGCTGTATGCGGCGGATTTCAGCCATGAATACCGTAAAGCCTGAATCGATTGCGCTGTTCTGCCTGACGCCGGGTGGCGTGGCGCTGGCGAACCGTCTGAAAGCGGTGCTGCCGATGACCTGTTTTACCAGCGAGAAGCTGCTCACCGACGGCTTTCAGCCTTTTGCAGGCAGCTTTGGCAGACCTTGCGCGAGGCCTTTTGCCACTACCCGGCGGTGGTGTTTATCGGCGCAACGGGCATTGCCGTTCGGGCGATTGCTCCGCTGGTCAACGACAAATTTCTCGATCCGGCGGTGATCGTCATTGATGAACGCGGCCAGCATGCGATCAGTCTGCTTTCCGGCCACTACGGCGGCGGAAACGCGCTGACGCGTTATCTGGCGGGCGTACTGGATGCCGATCCGGTGATCACCACGGCGACCGATGTAAACGAACTGGCGGCGCTGGATACGCTGGCCTGTCAGCTTGATGCGCGGATGGAGAATTTTCGCGCGGCGGTAAAGACCATCAACCACATGCTGGTCAGCGGTAAACGCATCGGCCTGTGGTGTGAAGAGGCGCTGCGTGAGGAAGTGGCAAGCTGTGATACGCGAGGTTTTATCCCCGTCACGTGCCTTGACGCTCTGCCGGAACTGGACGGGCTGGTCTGCGTCTCCATTCGGGCGCAACTGCCTGCGCTGCCCGTGCCGGTGTTTAAACTGGTGCCAAAGCGCGTGGTCGCGGGGATCGGCTGTCGGCGCGATACGCCGTTTGCCTTGCTGTCGGCGTTACTGCAACGCCAGTTGCAGGCGCAGGCCTTCGATCCGCTGGCGCTGCGGGCGATTGGCAGCATCAGCTTAAAGCAGGATGAGAAAGGGCTACTGCAACTGGTGGAGAGCCTGCGGGTGCCGTTTGAAATTTTTACCGCGCAGGCGCTGCGTGAGCACGAGCATCGCTTTCCAGCCTCGGACTTTGTCCGGCAGACCGCAGGCGTGGGTAGCGTTTCCGGCCCGGCAGCCTGGCTGATGAGCCAGGGGCAACTGGTTGGTGAGACCCTGCGGGAGCAGGGCGTCACAATTACTTTGGGAGTTTCGCACTGATGTTAACGGTAATCGGGATTGGCCCCGGCTCACAGGCCATGATGACCATGGAGGCCATCGACGCGCTGCAGGCAGCGGAAATCGTGGTGGGCTACAAAACCTACACCCACCTGGTGAAGGCCTTCACCGGCGACAAACAGGTGATCAAAACCGGCATGTGCAAAGAGATTGAACGCTGTCAGGCGGCGATTGAGCTGGCGCAGGCCGGGCATAACGTGGCGCTGGTCAGCAGCGGCGACGCCGGGATCTATGGCATGGCCGGGCTGGTACTGGAACTGGTCAACAAGCAACAGCTGGATGTGGAGGTGCGGCTGGTCCCGGGGATGACGGCCAGTATCGCCGCCGCTGCACTGCTGGGCGCGCCGCTGATGCACGACTTCTGCCATATCAGCCTGAGCGATCTGCTGACGCCGTGGCCGGTTATCGAAAAACGCATTGTCGCCGCCGGCGAGGCGGACTTCGTTATCTGCTTCTACAACCCGCGCAGCCGGGGCCGCGAAGGGCATCTGGCGCGGGCATTTGAACTGCTGGCGGCCAGCAAAAGCGCCAACACGCCGGTGGGCGTGGTGAAATCTGCCGGGCGCAAAAAAGAGGAAAAATGGCTGACCACGCTCGGCGAGATGGATTTTGCACCGGTTGATATGACCAGCCTGGTGATTGTCGGTAACCGCGCCACCTATGTGCAAAACGGTCTGATGATCACTCCGCGAGGCTACACCCTGTGATGGCAGGCGAGGTGCTGGTGATTGGCGGTACCAGCGATGCGCGGCTGATTTGCCAGCAACTGGATGAAGCCGGAGTGCGTTACACGCTGTCGGTTGCCACACCGACCGGTGCGCAGCTGGCGGGCGACATTCGCGGTCAGGTGCGCTGCGGACGGCTGGAGCTGGGCGAGATGGTTAGCTGGCTCAAACAGAACGGCACGCGCTGGGTGATCGATGCTTCGCACCCCTACGCCGACGTGGTCAGCCGCAATATTGCCCATGCCTGCAACGCGGCACAGGTGTTGCTGAGCCGCTATCAGCGCCCGGAGCAACAGCCGGAGCTGCAACATCCGCTGCTGTTCAATGTTTCCACGCTGGAGGAAGCCTGCGACAAAGCCCGTAACCTGGGTGATCGCATCTTGCTGACCACCGGCAGCAAAGATCTGGCGCGCTGGCGCGACGGATTGCCGGGGAAAACGCTGCTGGCGCGGGTGCTGCCCGTGGCGGATGTGCTGGCGCAGTGTGCAGAACTGGGTTTTGGCGTGGGAGAGATCTTCGCGATGTGCGGCCCGTTCAGCGCTGAATTTAACGCGGCGTTTTATCGCCAGTGCCGGGCTGAGGTGATGATCACCAAAGCCTCCGGCGCGGAAGGCGGCTATCTGGAAAAAGTTCAACCCTGCGCTGGATGCTGGCATCCCCTGCATTGTGATTGCCCGGCCGCAACCGCAGGTCGTGGGCGATGAGTTACTCAACAGTCAGGATGACTTTGCCGGACGCTTGCAACGCTGGCTGGCGGCACAGTGAGGAGAACAGAATGAAGAAAGCCCTTCTGGTGGTGAGCTTTGGCACCAGCTATCGCGACACCTGCGAAAAGAACATCGTGGCCTGCGAGCGCGCTCTGGCGGCGAGCTGCCCGGATCGCGCGCTGTTTCGCGCATTCACCTCCGGGATGATCATTCGCAAGCTCAAACAGCGCGACGACCTGCATATCGACACGCCGCTGGAGGCGCTGCAAAAGCTGGCGGAGCAGGGGTATCAGGATGTGGCGATCCAGTCGCTGCACATTATCAACGGCGACGAGTACGAGAAAATCGTTCGTGAAGTCCAGACGCTGCGCCCGCTGTTCAAACGGCTGGTGATTGGCGCGCCGCTGCTCAGCAGCCACGACGATTATCTGCATCTGATGCAGGCGCTCTCCCGGCAGATGCCGCAGGTCGCGGCCGATGAGCGCGTGGTGTTTATGGGCCACGGCGCCAGCCATCACGCCTTTGCCGCTTACGCCTGCCTCGACCATATGATGGCGGCGTACCGTTTTCCGGCGCGGGTTGGCGCGGTGGAGAGTTACCCGGAAATCGATCTGCTGATCGACGGCCTGCGTCATGAAGGGGTGAAAGCGGTGCACCTGATGCCGCTGATGCTGGTGGCGGGCGACCATGCCATCAACGACATGGCGTCCGATGACGATGATTCGTGGAAGACGCAGTTTGAGCGCGTCGGTATTGCCGCGACGCCGTGGTTACAGGGCTTAGGCGAGAATGCCGATGTGCGTGCGATGTTTGTCCAGCATCTGCATCAGGCGCTGGCGCAAGTGATGGAGGCCGCAGCATGAGCGGTAAACTTTACGCCCTGAGCACCGGGCCGGGTGCTACCGATCTGATCACCGTGCGCGGCGCGCGGATCCTCGGAAAGCTGGATGTGCTGTATGCCCCGGCCGGGCGCAAAGGCGGCGACAGCCTGGCGCTTTCCATTGTGCGCGAGTACCTCGGTGCGCAGACCGAAGTCCGCTGCTGCCACTTTCCAATGAGCGCCGACAGCGCCGAAAAAGAAGCGGTGTGGGACGAGGTCGCCGCCGCGCTGGCAGCGGAAGTGCGGGCCGGTAAACAGGTGGGGTTTATTACCCTCGGCGATGCGATGCTGTTCAGCACCTGGGTATTCCTGCTGCAACGGCTTGGCCAGCCGCAGTGGCTGGAGATTGTACCAGGCGTCACGTCGTTTGCCGCCATTGCCGCGCGTGCGCAGGTGCCACTGGCGATGGAGCAACAGTCGCTGGGCGTGGTGTCCTGCACCGCGCCGGAAGATGAAATCCGCCAGGCGTTACAGCAACACGACAGCCTGGTGCTGATGAAGGTCTATGGCCGTTTTGCCCGTATCAAAGCGCTGCTGGCGCAAGCGGGGCTGCTGGAGCACGCCCTGATGATGGCGGAGGCCACCCTGCCCGGCGAGCAGTGCTGGCGGCAGCTTAGCGAGGTTCGCGATGACCAGCCGCTGCCCTATTTTTCGACCATTCTGGTGAACAAACAGTGGGAGTGAAGATGAAAACGCAACAACTGAAACAGTTGTCCTGCAGCGGGCTTGCCGCGGCGCTGCTGCTGATGGTGGTGCCGCAGGAGGCCTTCGCCATGCACATTATGGAGGGGTTTCTGCCGCCGATGTGGGCGCTGGCGTGGTGGGTGCTGTTCCTGCCGTGCCTGTGGTACGGGCTGGTGTGCCTGCGCCGCATTGTGGCAGGAGGATACCAACCAGAAGGTACTGCTGGCGCTGTGCGGGGCGTTTATTTTTGTCCTGTCGGCGCTGAAGATCCCCTCGGTGACCGGCAGTTGCTCGCACCCGACCGGCGTCGGGCTGGGGGTAATTTTGTTCGGCCCCGGCGTGGTGGCGATTCTCGGCGCGATTGTGCTGCTGTTTCAGGCGCTGTTGCTGGCGCACGGCGGGCTGACCACGCTTGGCGCCAACGGCATGTCGATGGCGGTGATTGGCCCTGTTGTCGGCTATGTGGTGTGGAAACTGGCCTACCGGGCGGGGTTCCGCCGCGATGTGGCGGTGTTTCTCTGCGCCATGCTGGCAGATCTGGCGACCTACTTCATTACCTCGCTGCAACTGGGCGTGGCATTCCCGGATCCACAAACTGGGGCAACTGGCTCTATCGTGAAATTTATGGGCATCTTTTGCCTGACGCAAATTCCGATTGCCATCGCGGAAGGGTTGTTGACGGTGATGATTTACGATCAGCTCACCAAACGACAGTTGATCGCCGGGGTATTAAGATGAAAAAGACCCTGATTCTGCTGGCAATGGTGATCGGCCTGATGGTGCTGCCGTTCTTTATCAATCACGGCGGTGAATATGCTGGTTCCGACAACCAGGCGGAAAGCCAGATCCTGGCGATTGCGCCCCATTACCAGCCGTGGTTCCAGCCGCTGTATGAGCCCGCCAGCGGCGAAATTGAAAGCCTGCTTTTTACCCTGCAAGGCTCCATTGGCGCAGCGGTGATTTTCTATATCCTCGGCTACACGAAAGGCAGGCAGCGTGATCGCGAACGGGCTTGATCGGCTGAGCTACCAGAGCCGCTGGTTTCACGTTGCGCCGGAGCGTAAATTTATGTTCTGGTTGCTGATGATGGTGCTGGCCTTTTCTCTGCCGCCATTCGGGCAGGGGGTGTTGCTGGTGGCGCTGGCGATTTTTACCTGCTGGCTGCTGCGCGTCTCACTCTGGCGCTGGCTGCCGCTGGATGGCGCTGCCGATGGGCTTTTTGCTGGTTGGCGTGGTGACGATTCTGTTCAGCGTGACGCGCGAGCCGCAGCAGCTGTTGTACGGCGTGCATCTCGGCAGCATCTGGATCGGCGTATCGCCGCAGGGGCTGGCATCAGCCAACAGCACGTTATGGCGCAGCCTCGCCGCGCTGGCGGCAACCTTCTGGCTTGTGCTCAATCTGACCTTTCCGCAACTGATTGTCTTGCTTAAACGCGGGCGCGTGCCGCGATTGCTGACCGAGCAGATCCTGCTCACCTGGCGCTTTATCTTTATCCTGCTCGAAGAGGCGGCGGCGCTTCACCGCGCGCAGACGCTGCGCTTTGGTTATCGCACCTTACCGCTGAGCTACCGCTGAGCTACCGCTCGCTGGCGATGCTGGTGGGCCTGTTGTTTACCCGCGTGCTGCTGCGCTATCAAAGCAGATGGCGACCACGCTGGATATCAAACTTTATCAGGGTGATTTTCACCTGTAGGGACGAGGCATGCTGGCATGTGAAAATCTGTGGTTCAGCTACCAGGATGCGCCGACGCTGAAAGGGCTGACGCTCGATTTTTCCCGCCAGCCGGTGACCGGGCTGGTCGGGGCGAACGGCTGCGGGAAATCGACGCTGTTTATGAACCTGAGCGGTCTCCTGCGCCCGCAAAAAGGGGCGGTGCTGTGGCAGGGAAAACCGCTCGATTACAGCAAGCGCGGGTTGCTGGCGCTGCGCCAGCAGGTGACTACGGTATTTCAGGACCCCGATCAGCAGATTTTCTATACCGATATCGACAGCGACATCGCTTTCAGCCTGCGCAACCTCGGCGTGGAGGAAGCGGAGATCGCGCGCCGCGTTGATGATGCCCTGACGCTTGTGGATGCGCACTCCTTCCGCCAGCAGCCAATCCAGTGCCTGAGCCACGGGCAGAAAAAGCGCGTTGCCATCGCTGGCGCGCTGGTGCTGCAGGCAAAATATCTGCTGCTGGATGAGCCCACAGCGGGTCTTGATCCCGCCGGGCGCGCGCAGATGATCGCGATCATCCGCCGTATTGTCGCGCAGGGGAATCATGTGGTGATCTCCAGCCACGATATTGATTTGATTTATGAAATTTGTGATGCAGTCTATGTGCTGCATCACGGCGAATGCCTGACGCAGGGAACGCCCGGCGAGGTGTTTGCCCGCCGCGCGCTGGTTGAGAAAGCCGGTCTGACGCAGCCGTGGCTGGTAAAACTGCACAGCGAGCTGGGTTTGCCGCTGTGTAAAAGTGAAGATGAATTTTATGCCCGCATGCGGGCGATGCGGGTTAAGGAGGCGTCATGACGCTGGCAATTATGTTGCAGGGCACCGCCTCAGACGTGGGTAAAAGCGTGCTGGTGGCCGGGCTGTGCCGCATTTTTTATCAGGATGGGCTGAAAACCGCCCCCTTTAAATCGCAGAATATGGCGCTCAACTCCGGTATCACGCCGGATGGCCAGGAGATGGGGCGCGCGCAGATATTCCAGGCGGAAGCGGCGGGTATCGTGCCGGATGTGCGGATGAACCCGGTGCTGCTTAAACCCACCAGCGACCGTAAAGCGCAGGTGGTGTTGATGGGCAAGGTGGCGACCGACATGGATGCGGTCAGCTATCACGACTACAAACCCCATCTGCGTGCTCAAATTATGCGCGTCTGGCAAAGCCTGGCGCAGGAATACGAGGCGCTGGTGCTGGAAGGGGCAGGCAGCCCGGCGGAGATCAACCTGCGCGATCGGGATATCGTCAATATGGGCATGGCGGAGATGGCAGCCTGCCCGGTTATCCTGGTGGCGGATATCGATCGCGGCGGCGTTTTTGCGGCCATTTACGGCACGCTGGCGCTGCTCCAGCCGCATGAACGCTGGCGAGTAAAAGGGGTGATCATCAATAAATTCCGCGGCGACGTCGCGCTACTGACGCCGGGCATAAAACAGATTGAAGAACTGACGGGCGTTCCGGTTATCGGTGTGATGCCGTGGCTGGAGGTTGATCTCGAAGATGAAGACGGCGTGGCGCTGCAACGTGGCAAATACCTGAACACTGGCGAGCGGGCGCTGGATATCGCGGTAGTGCAGCTTCCGCATATTTCCAACTTCACCGATTTTAACGCGCTGGCCGCGCAGCCGGATGTGCGCGTGCACTACGTGCGCTCGCCCGATGCGTTGCAGGGCGCGGATCTGGTGATTTTACCGGGCAGTAAAAACACCCTTGGCGATCTGAACTGGCTGCGCGAAAGCGGGCTGGCGAAAGCGGTGCTTGCCAGGCATCGCGCGGGCGTTCCGACGATCGGCGTTTGCGGTGGTTATCAGATGCTCGGCGAGACGATCGTCGATGAGGTGGAATCCGGGCTGGGTACGCAGCCGGGACTGGGGTTGCTCAATACCGTGACCCATTTCGCACAGGATAAAACCACCACGCTTGTTGAGGCCCGTTTGCAGGAGACGCTGCCCGGCTGGCTGGCGAACTGCGCCGGGCTGGCGCTGCGCGGATATGAGATTCATATGGGCGAAACAACGTTGCAAAGCGGTTGTCGTCCGGCGCTGTGGTTAGAGAAAAACGGTCAGCGCGTGGCGGATGGTGCGGTCAGCGATGACGGTCTGGTGTTTGGCACTTATCTGCACGGCCTGTTCGACAGCGATGCGTTTACCCGCGCGTTGCTGAATGGCCTGCGCGAGCGTAAAGGATTGGGGCCGCTCGATATCGCCGTAAATTATGCCGATTATAAAGCGCAGCAGTTTGATATCCTCGCCGACGCCATGCGCAAGCATATCGATATCGATCGTATCTACCAGATTATGCAGCAACATCAGGAGCAAACATGTTAACCCTTGTTACCGGCGGGGCGCGCAGCGGCAAGAGCCGCCACGCCGAGTCGCTGGTTGCAGACGCCAGACGCGTACTCTATATCGCCACTTCGCAGATCTTTGATCAGGAGATGGCGGCACGTATTGCGCACCACCGGGCGAGCCGTCCGGCCCACTGGCGTACCGAAGAGCGCTGGCAGCAGCTGGCGGAAATCATTACTCCCGACAACGATAGCCGCGAAGCCGTGTTGCTGGAGTGCATCACTACGCTGACGACCAATCTGCTGTTTGCCTTTGGTGGCGAGAGTGACCCGGAACAGTGGGATTACGCCGCGCTGGAAACGCAGGTGCAGCAGGAAATTGACGCGCTGATAGCCGCCTGCGCGGCCTGCCCGTCGCCGGTGGTGCTGGTCACCAATGAAGTGGGGATGGGGATTGTGCCGGAAAACCGCCTCGCGCGGCATTTCCGCGATATTGCCGGGCGTGTCAATCAGCGGCTGGCGCAGGCGGCGGATCACGTCTGGCTGGTGGTGTCCGGGATAGGAGTCAAAATCAAATGAAACTGTTCTTCGCCACGCTGTCATTTATCAGCCGTCTGCCGGTGCCGGAGCGCTGGGTGCAGGGGCTGGATGTCGCCGATTATGTGCGCGGGATTGTCACTTTTCCCCTCGTCGGCGTACTGCTGGGCGCTATTAGCGGCGGCGTACTGGTGATATTGCAGCCGTGGTGCGGCGCACCGCTGGCGGCGCTGTTCTGCGTGCTGGCGCTGGCGTTGCTGACCGGCGGGTTTCATCTTGATGGCCTTGCCGATACCTGCGACGGCGTTTTTTCCGCCCGGCGGCGCGAGCGGATGCTGGAGATCATGCGCGACAGCCGTCTCGGCACGCATGGCGGTCTGGCGCTGGTGTTTGTGCTGGCAGCGAAAATCCTCACTCTTAGCGAACTGCAACTGCGTGACGCGCCGATGATCGCGGCGCTGGCGGCGGCCTGTGCCGCCGGGCGCGGCTGCGCGGTGCTACTGATGTTCGGTCATCGCTACGCCCGCGAAGAGGGGCTCGGCAATCTGTTTATCGGCAAAGTGTCGGGGCGCGATACGTCAGTCACGCTCATCATTACCGCGCTGGTCACGCTAGGGCTGCTGGGGGTGAAAGGGATTATGGCGCTGCTGGTGACTCTGGCGGCGGTATTTCTGCTCGGGCAGATGTTGAAGCGCACGCTTGGCGGGCAGACCGGCGATACGCTCGGCGCCGCCATTGAGCTTGGCGAACTGATTTTTCTTCTGGCGCTGTTATAAACAGCCCACAACATAATGAGAAACAGCATGCAGACATTAACGACATTACTGGCAAGCATTCCGGTACCCGATGACGTGGCGATGGCGCAGGCCCGGGTTCATCTGGATGGTTTACTGAAGCCGCCAGGCAGTCTGGGGCGACTGGAAGCATTAGCGGTACAACTGGCCGGTATGCCGGGGCTGAATGGTACGCCGCAGATCGCTGAAAAAGCGATTGTGGTGATGTGCGCCGATCACGGCGTCTGGCATGAAGGCGTGGCGATTTCACCGCAGGTGGTGACCGCAATTCAGGCGGCGAACATGACGCAAGGCACCACGGGTGTTTGTGTGCTGGCGGCGCAAGCTGGAGCAAAAGTGCACGTACTGGACGTCGGTATTGATGCCGATCCGATCCCGGGCCTCGTCAATATGAAGGTAGCGCGCGGCAGCGGGAATATCGCCAGCGGCCCGGCGATGAGCCGCAGTCAGGCGCAGGAACTGCTGCTGGAAACGATGCGCTATACCCGCGAGCTGGCAGCGCAGGGCGTGACGCTGTTTGGCGTCGGCGAACTGGGGATGGCCAACACCACGCCAGCCGCAGCAATTGTCAGCGTGCTGACCGGTGAAGCGCCGGAATCGGTGGTGGGTATTGGCGCCAATCTGCCGGAAACGCTGCTCGGGCATAAAGCGCAGGTGGTGCGCAGAGCCATTGCGGTGAACCAACCGGATGTTGCCGATGGCCTTGATGTGCTGGCGAAAGTGGGCGGTTATGATCTGCTCGGCATGACCGGGGTGATCCTCGGCGCGGCAACCTGCGGTTTGCCGGTGGTGCTCGATGGTTTCCTCTCTTACGCCTCGGCGCTGGCCGCCTGCCGTATCGCGCCGCAGGTGAAGCCGTATCTGATCCCGTCGCATCTCTCAGCCGAAAAAGGTGCGCGCATTGCGCTCGAACATTTAGGCCTGGAGCCCTATTTCAATATGGGCATGCGACTGGGGGAAGGCAGCGGTGCGGCGCTGGCGATGCAGCTGGTAGATGCAGCCTGCGCGATTTACAACAAGATGGGCACGCTGGCGGCGAGCAATATTGTGTTACCGGAAACGAAATAGAATTTTGCCGGATGGCGCGAAGCGCTTATCCGTCCTGTGAAGCGGGTTCGCTTACCGTAGGCCGGATAAGGCGAAGCCGCTATCCGGCAACTCACCCTTCCTGTTGCATCACCTGCAACAGCGTATCCATCAGCCCCGGGAAGCGGGCATCCAGATCTTCCCGGCGCAGCGAAATCATGTTTTCCCGCCCCTGCGGGCGCTGCCAGATCACGCCGCTGTCGCGCAGTACGCGCCAGTGATGGGTCATGGTCGATTTCACCACATCCTGCGGGCGCAGCGCATTACAGCTCAGTTCAGCCGCCATCGGCGAGCCGGTGGATCATCGCCAGGCGGAGCGGGTTGCCGAGGGCAAAGAGCACATTTTCCAGGCGGAATTGTTCAGGTTCTGGGTGGTTAGGGATCATAGTATTCCTGCGTGGCGATGGCCTGGTGTAAGAACGTCGCGGCCGGGCCGGTACTATACGCAAACTCGATTTTTAAAGCCACGACCTCAATCGTGGCCCAACCAATCGTAATAATAGCAAAAATAGTTCGAATATACTCGTACAATTGGACTATGATAGCAAACGAACGAATGCACGACCATCCTGGTCGTGACACTGATAGTCAAATGACTTAAGGACGCATCATGCCCCGACCCATCCCCCTCGAACGTTATCGCAACATCGGTATCTCCGCGCATATCGATGCCGGCAAAACCACCACCACCGAGCGCATCCTGTTTTACACCGGGGTGAGCCACAAGCTGGGTGAAGTGCACGATGGCGCGGCAACCATGGACTGGATGGCGCAGGAGCAGGAGCGCGGCATCACCATCACCTCCGCGGCCGTGAGCTGCTTCTGGCCGGGCATGGACAGAAGTTATGAGCCGCACCGCATCAACATCATCGACACCCCCGGGCACGTGGATTTCACCATTGAAGTGGAACGTTCCATGCGCGTGCTCGACGGCGCCGTGATGGTGTATGACTCGGTGGGCGGCGTGCAGCCGCAGTCGGAAACCGTCTGGCGCCAGGCCAACAAATACCACGTGCCGCGCCTGGCCTTCGTCAACAAGATGGACCGTCCCGGCGCGGATTTCTTCCGCGTGGTGCAGATGATGATCGAGCGCCTGAAGGCCAACCCGGTGCCGATCGTCATCCCGATCGGCGCCGAAGATCATTTCACCGGCGTGGTGGATCTGATCAAGATGCGTGCACATCCTCTGGGATGACGCCACGCAGGGCATGGTTTTCAGCTACGCGCCAGTGCCGGAAGAATTACAGGCAACCGCGCAGGAGTGGCGTGAAAAAATGGTCGAGGCGGCCGCCGAAGCCAGCGAAGAGCTGATGGACAAATACCTGGAAACCGGTTCGACCTGAACGAAGCGGAAATTATCGCCGGGCTGCGCAAGCGCACCATCGCCGGCGAGATCCAGCCGATGCTGTGCGGCAGCGCGTTCAAAAACAAAGGCGTGCAGCGCATGCTCGATGCGGTGATCGAGCTGATGCCGTCGCCGCTGGACGTGCCGGCCATTCAGGGCGTGGATGAAAAAGGCCAACCGGCGGAACGTCACCCGAGCGATGACGAGCCGTTCTCGGCGCTGGCGTTCAAGCTGATGACCGACCCGTTCGTCGGCCAGCTGACCTTTATCCGCGTCTATTCCGGCGTGCTGAACAAAGGCGACGCGGTGCTACAACCCGGTGAAGGGCAAGAAAGAGCGCATCGGCCGTATCGTGCAGATGCACGCCAACGATCGCCAGGAAGTGGAGGAACTGCGCGCCGGCGACATCGCCGCCTGCGTCGGGCTGAAGGACGTCACCACCGGCGACACGCTTCAGTGACCCGGACGCGGTGATCACGCTGGAACGCATGGAATTCCCGGAGCCGGTGATCTCGCTGGCGATCGAGCCGAAAACCAAGGCCGACCAGGAGAAAGATGGGCATCGCGCTGCAGCGGCTGGCGGCGGAAGATCCGTCGTTCCGCCTGCACACCGACGAGGAGTCCGGCCAGACCATCATCTCCGGCATGGGCGAGCTGCACCTGGAGATCATCGTCGACCGCATGAAGCGCGAGTTCGGCGTGGAGGCCAACATCGGTCGGCCCGCAGGTGACCTACCGCGAAACCCTGCGCAAAACGGTGAAGGACGTCGAAGGCAAGTTCGTCCGCCAGTCCGGCGGTAAAGGGCAGTACGGCCACGTGGTGCTGACGCTCGAGCCGCTGGAGCCGGGAAGTGGCTTTGAATTCTTTGAAGACGCCACCAAGGGCGGCGTGGTGCCGCGCGAGTATATCCCGTCCGTGGAGAAAGGGCTGCGCGAAGCGATGAACAGCGGCGTGCTGGCGGGCTATCCGGTGGTGGATGTGAAAGCGACGCTGACCTTCGGCTCGTACCACGACGTCGACTCGTCGGAAATGGCGTTCCGCATGGCGGCGATCCTTGGCTTTCAAAGAGGGCGCCGCGCAAAGCGGATCCGGTGATTCTGGAGCCGATGATGCACGTGGAGGTGGAAACGCCGGAAGAGTACGCCGGTAACGTTATGGGCGATCTCTCTTCCCGTCGCGGCATGGTGCAGGGCATGGAAGAGCGGCTTCGGCAGCCAGATTATCCGCGCCGAGGTGCCGCTGGCCGAGATGTTCGGCTACTCCACCACGCTGCGCTCGATGTCGCAGGGGCGCGCCACCTACACCATGGAGTTCCACCACTACGCGGAAGCGCCGCGCAATGTGGCGGATGAGATCATCGCCAGCCGCGCCAAAGCCTGACATGATATTCTGACCCCAAACCCCGCTGCGGCGGGGTTTTTTATTGCCCGTACAGTATTCGCTACGCACGATAAACCGGTCGCGCTCGTTTTATCGCTGCGTCATAACGTGCTGTAAAAAAGCAGAAAATGCACAAAGCGGGCTATGCTTATCCTGTCTTCGCCGTTTTTAAGGAATGCTGCCATGCGCCGTGTAAAACTGCTTTGCTGCCTGCTTGCCCTGATCTCCACCCGCGCTGCGCTGGCGGTCAGCTACCCTTTGCCGCCCGAGGGCAGCCGGCTGGTGGGAAGCCCGCAAACCATCACTATCGAGCAGGGCAATACGTTGCCGCTGGAAGCCTTTGCCGCGAAATACGGGCAAGGGTTGAGCAATTTGCTGGAAGCGAACCCCGATGCTGATCCGTTCTTGCCGAAAGCGGGGTCGCAGCTGATTATTCCGCAGCAGATCATCTTGCCCGATACGGTACGTGAAGGCATTGTTGTCAACGTCGCGGAGATGCGCCTCTACTATTACCCGAAAGAGAGCAACACGGTGGAGATCATGCCGATTGGCATTGGTCAGGCGGGGCGCGAAACGCCGCGCAACTGGGTTACCGCAGTGGAACGTAAACAAGAAGGGCCGACCTGGACGCCGACGCCAAACACCCGTAAAGCCTATGCTGCAGAGGGGAAAACCTTGCCCGCTTTTGTGCCCGCCGGGCCGGATAACCCGATGGGGCTGTATGCCATCTATATCGGCAAGCTGTATGCCATTCACGGTACTAATGCCAACTTCGGTATTGGTTTACGCGTCAGCCAGGGCTGTATTCGCCTGCGTAATGCAGATATCAAATATCTGTTTGATAACGTTCCGGTCGGGACGCGCGTGCAGGTTATCGATCAACCGGTGAAAATGACCACCGAGCCAGACGGCAGCCGCTGGCTGGAGGTTCACGAACCGCTCTCGCGCAATCGCACGGAATTTGAATCCAGCAATAAAGTTCCGCTCCCGGCCACGCCGGTACTGCATGCGCTGATGAAAGGCGATGAGGTTAATGCCAGCCGGGCATCAGCCGAGCTTGAACGCCGTTCAGGGATGCCGGTGAATATCAGTATTCAGACCGGGCAGATTGATAAACAGCGCCTGTAGCGGCGCGATTTTAGTATTGAAATATCCTGAAAAATAAAATCCACAAAGTGAAGTAATTGTGGGTTATTTATGTTTTTATTTTTGTTGAATAATGATTTTGTTATTTCGTTTTATTTCAACGCACGGAATGTCAATATAAAACGCTGCGGCCGGACGGTAGGATACTCCTTCCTGTCCTGTATTCGTGTTCCGGCCCAAGGCAATAAAATAATGAGAACTCCGGCAGTAAATAAACAAGCCATGACCTTACTGGCTTCTCTGGTATTAACCAGTTGCGCCACATCTGAAGGGCTTCACACTCACAACAAAATGTTAAACCCGGATTCGCTGGCGGCGAAAAATACCCTGTCGCAGGTCACGTTAAGCCCGGCAAACTGGCCCAAAGGCAACTGGTGGCAGCGTTTTAACGATCCGCAACTTGATGTGCTGATCCGCGACGGACTCGCGTCCAGCCCCAGCTTGCAGGAAGCGAACGCCCGCGCGGATCAGGCCAATGCCACGGTAGTCAGCGCCAGAGCAGAGCAACTACCTGATATTAATATGGATACCAGCATTACCCGTTCCCGCGTCGCGCGCGTTGATGATCCTTTGCTGGTGGGTAAAACTTACAGCACGCTGCGCACCGCCTCGCTCAGCACCAGCTACACGCTGGATTTATGGGGCGGTAAGAAAGCGGCCTGGCAGGCGGCGTTAGGCAATGCCAAAGCGGCGGAGCTGGATAAACAAGCTGCCGCGCTCAGTTTATCGGCCAATATTGCCCGCGCATGGAATAATTTAAATGTCGACTGGAAATTAGAAAAAATAGCGGCCGCTAATGCCGAACGTCTGGCAAAAATAAGCGATATCCAGCGTCAGTTTTATCACGGTGGTATTTCACCGGAATATCAATATAAACAGGCAATGGCTAACGATAAAGATGCGCAGACCGCATTATTACAGGCGCAGGAAAATGTCACCGCAGCGGGAATTAAGTTATCCACGCTGGTCGGTAAGGGACCGGATTATTGGCACCATCTGAAACCGTCAGAGAGCAATCCGGCAATGCAAACGACGCTGCCGTCGACGATTCCGGCTGAGTTAGTCGGGCGCAGGCCGGATGTGGTTGCCGCGCGCTGGCGCGTTGAAGCGGCGGAAAAACAGATAAAAGCCACGAAAACCGAGTTCTACCCCAATATCAACCTCGTTGCCGAAGCCGGGACACGCAATCTTCTCGGCGATGCGTTTGTCGGCGCGCCGAGTCGGTTTTTCAATGTCGGGCCGACGCTTTCGCTGCCGATTTTCGACGGCGGGAAACGGCGGGCGGATTTGGCGGGCAGCAACGCAGAGTGGGATCTGGCGGTCGCTCACTATAATAGCCTGCTGATTTCATCACTGGGCGATATCAGCACTTCTATTGTGAATCTGAAATCGTTGGAGCAGCAGATTGTACAAACGGAAGATGCCGATAAACTCGCGCACAGTGCGTGGGATGACGTTTCCGCCCAATTTAAAGCCGGATTGCGTCCGTGGCTGGACGTCCTCTCATTACAGGATCAACTGCTGGCGTCAGATCGCAGCGTTGCACAGTTGCAAGCCGACATGATGGACCAAAATATTTTACTGATTGAACAGCTTGGCGGTGGGTTAATTACCCAGCCCGCAAAGGCCATCAATTAATTTGATGCTTAATGTTAAATAAATGATATTTATTTGTATCGGATAGTGCGTAGAGTAGGGGAGTCAAAGGCAGGATAAGCGGGGTATATATCGGTATGCGACCTAAATATATTCCGCCTGCCGCGTTTTTCCTAAAAGGACCCCCGAAGCCATGAAAAAGATCGGATTTTTGACCTTTGGTCACTGGACGCCTTCAGCACAATCCGCCACTCGCTCAGCCGCTGATGCGCTGTTGCAATCCATTGATCTGGCGGTTGCCGCTGAAGAGCTGGGTGCGGACGGCGCCTATTTCCGTGTCCACCATTTCGCCCGTCAGCTCAGTTCTCCTTTCCCGCTGCTGGCAGCCATCGGTGCCAAAACCCGCAATATCGAGATCGGCACCGGTGTCATTGATATGCGCTATGAAAACCCGCTCTATATGGCCGAAGATGCAGGCGCGGCGGATCTCATTTCCGGCGGTCGCCTGCAACTGGGGATCAGCCGGGGTTCACCGGAGCAGGTGATTGATGGCTGGCGCTATTTCGGTTATCAACCTGCCGAAGGCGAAAGCGAGGCCGACATGGCGCGTCATCGCACCGAAACGCTGCTGGAGATCCTGAAGGGAGAAGAGTTCGCTACGCCAAATCCGCAGCCGATGTTTCCGAATCCGCCAGGGCTTTTACGTCTGGAACCCTATTCTGCAGGCTTGCGCGAGCGTATCTGGTGGGGGGCAGGTTCAAATGCAACCGCTGCCTGGGCTGCAAAACTGGGGATGAATTTGCAAAGCTCGACGCTGAAAAATGATGAAACCGGCGAGCCGTTCCACATTCAGCAGGCGCAGCAGATCCGCGCGTATCGTGCGGCCTGGGCGGAAGCGGGGCACCAGCGTACGCCGCGCGTTTCCGTTAGCCGCAGCATTTTTGCGTTGATGGACGATCGCGACCGCGCTTATTTCGGCAGCAGCCGCAACGATCAGGACCAGGTGGGTTTCCTTGATGAGAAAACCCGCGCGATCTTTGGCCGTAGCTACGCGGCAGAGCCGGAAAAACTGGTTGAAATGCTGAAACAGGACGAGGCGATTGCCGAAGCCGATACCCTATTGTTGACCGTGCCGAATCAGTTGGGCGTTGATTACAACGCGCATGTTATCGAATCAATTCTTAAACATGTGGCCCCGGCTATGGGCTGGCGCGATTAATATGAAAAAACAGGCGTGAAATATTGCGTGAGTTCACAAAATAACGCGACGGAGTGATTCGTCGCTTGTCAGTGAATTAAAAGCCAGTATCCTGTCGCAGGACAAACTGGATTGCTACCGTATTATTCTCTGACCAATACGGGCAAAACCTGAATCGTTTTTCTGAGCATTGACTGCCTGGAAAAATGATTCAGGTTTTTTTTTGGAGTTTTGAAATGATATCGGATTTTCCTCAGGAGGGATGAACACGTAAAAATACCAATGGCCTGTCAGTTCAGGTGAAGCATGAAATACCCTGATAGTCGTTGCGGGATATTTCATGGGCGGCTCTTGTTTCCGCAATGAATGATTCCAGCCATACACTATTTGCGGCAAATAACCAGTCGTTCATTTTACTGGTACAGATAATTAATTACCTGATGTCGATTCAGTTCATCAGGCGGAGTTGTATTGCCTGAATATCTACCCAGCTCATGTTAATCAACCCATTTATTACCAGGGATAACAGGAACAAAAAGATGATAAATAAAAAGCATCAACTGAAATGGATTGCTCTATTAATATCCTCTGCGCTGGTTTCCGCCAGCGCCGACGCTGCAAAACTCTCTGTTGAACAGCGTCTGGAATTACTGGAAAAAGCACTGGCGGAAAACCAACAGGAATTACAGGCCACGAAGCAAGAGCTGCGGCAATATAAAATCCGGTTCGACAGGCAGCCGGATCCTGCCCGTGGAGCGAACGCTGTCGCCAGTAATAAACCCGCCGATAAAACGCATGCGGCAACATCTGCGCCTGGCGACGCTGCGCCAGTGCATTCTGCAGCGGTCACCGGCGCGACACCGGCACAAGAGGTGACGCTGGCGGACATCAGTAAATATGTGAAAAACGATCTCGGCTTCAGTTATACCGGCTACTTCCGCTCCGGCTGGTCGACCGGAACGCGCGGCGCGCCGAAGTCTTACGCCATTGGTTCCCTGGGGCGGTTCGGCCAGGAAAACAGCGCCTGGTTCGACCTGCAATTGTCGCAGAAAGTCTACGATGCCGGCGGAAAGGTGGCGAAAGCCGTGGTCATGCTGGATGGCAACGTTGGCCAGCAATATAGCGCGGGCTGGTTTGACAGCACCTCGGAAAATCTCCTGCAATTCTCGGATATCTATCTGACGACCAAAGGGTTCCTGCCGTTTGCGCCGGAAGCGGATTTTTGGGTCGGTAAACATAACCTGCCGGTGTATGAAATTCAGATGCTGGACTGGAAAAGCCATCGCACGAACGCCGGTTCTGGTCTCGGCATTGAGAACTGGCAGCTTGGCCCCGGCAAGCTGAATGTGGCCGTCACACGCGAAGATGTTAATGCCCACGCGGTCGATTATGCGACCTCGGGCAATACGCAGCAGGTTAACGCCAACAGCGCAGAGGTGCGCTATAAAGATATTCCGCTGTGGGAGAAAGCCACGCTGGAAGTATTTGCGCGTTATGCGATGCCGAATGAAACCGACAGCAACCATAAAAATGAAGATAACGGCAGCTATTACAGCGTCAAAGATGCCTGGCATGGCGGTTTAATTCTGCGGCATAAGTTTAACGACGGCGGGTTTAACGAATTAACGCTCCAGGGAGCGGATAATTCCATCGCCAGCGGCTTTGCGTTAATTTCGGATTCTAACCCAACGTACGGTTATAACGATCAGTATTATGGCGAGCATAGTTACGGCAAAGCCTTCCGCGTGATTTCTCAGGGCGAGAACTATTTACGTCCGGATGTGATTATGGCGCATGCGCTGGTCTATGCGCACGGTAATGATATTTACGACTACAACACCGGTGCGCATACTGATTTTAATTCCGTTCGTGCGGTGGTTCGCCCGGCGTATATCTGGGATAATTTTAATCAAACCGGCGTGGAACTTGCCTGGTTCGATCAGAAAAATAAAACCGGCGGCAATGAGTATCATGAATCCGGTTATAAAACTACGCTCTATCATGCGCTGAAAGTGGATACCAGCCTGTTGACCTCACGCCCGGAAATTCGTTTCTATGGGACGTATCTGAAGGTGAACGATAATGGCATCAGCCAGTTTGAATTTGCCGATGCGAAAAGCGATCAGTTCACCGTCGGCGTCCAGGCGGAAGTGTGGTGGTAATAAATTAAAAATTCAGGGCCTGCGTACAGCAGGCTCTTTTATTATCGGCCGCGCGATATATGGGCTCGGCGGGTATGGCATTCCAGCTCATCTTTTACGGCGTGCAGAAATACGTTTCGGTATTTCCCGGAGCGAACGGGAGCCAGACTATTCCGCCTGGTCTGTTTGCTGGCTTAAAGCATGGCCCTGAAGATGCGCCAGCCATAATCAGCAATAACCGGCTTGCGGTCATTTAAACATGTTTAAGCATATGATCGAGAAAGGCGCGTACCGCAGGATTGGAACGACGGCTTTCATGCCAGACAGCCGAAATATTGCCTCGCTCTACCGCAAAATCTGCCAGTATGGGCACTAACTTTTTATCCCTCACCAGGGAAGCCACCATAAAATTCGCGGCCATGCCTATTCCAGCCCCGGCGGCAATTGCGGCAATGACGGCTTCGCTTGCATCAACAATGACCGCTGACGAAGGCACCATCTCCATTTCCCGCTCTCCGACACGGAACGGCCAGCGAAAAAGTTGCCCCGTATTCTGGTAACGCAGATTAATCGTTTGATGCCCGATTAAGCCATTGGGATGTTCCGGAGGAGCGCAACGGGCTAAATATTCAGGCGAGGCATAACAACCTATCTGATAGGCCGGGAGGTGACGCGACAGGAGGCTGGAATCCGCAAGCTCACCCATTCGAATGGCAATATCAATATGCTCATCAACAAGGTTTACCATGTGGTCGCTTAAGCGCAGGTCAATCTTCACTTTGGGGTAAAGCGCGCAAAATTGTGGAAGAACAGGGGCAATTAAATGAATACCAATGGGTAACGACGCCGCGATGCGCAATGTACCAGCGGGTTCTGCGCGCGTGCGTTTGGCTACCTGTTCGATCTCCTCCGCATCCCGTAACAACCGCAACGCTCGTTCGTGCAGTTCGCGGCCTTCGGCAGTCAAAACCAGCGAACGCGTCGTTCGGGTGAACAGCGTGATGCCAAGGTGTTTCTCCAGCCGCTGAATACTCTTACTGATGGCGGAAGGCGAAACAGAAAGCGACCTGGCAGCCGCAGTATAGCTGCCCAGCGCGCCAGCTCGAGCGAATGCAATAAGACCGGTGAGTCTTTCAAAAGCCATTTGTTCCTTCATGGCATAAGTAAAGCGAAATTCAGCCTCATTATCAATCCCTGATATTCGTCATATGCTCTGACACCTGAGCACTTTTAGAGCGAGATTGTGATGACTGAAATGATGAAAGCAGTACAACTCCATGCGTTTGGCGGGCCGGAAAACCTGCTGTATGAAGAGACCCCCAGGCCGCCAGTGGGCAGCGATGAGGTTCTTGTGCATGTGCAGGCGGCCAGCCTTAACCCGCCAGACTGGTATCTGCGTGACGGTTATCGCGCGCTTCCGCCTGAATGGTGGCCGGAGCCCGAATTTCCGCTCATTTTGGGGACTGACGTATCAGGCGTCGTTGCTGCGGTCGGTAAAAATGTGACCGGGTTCAGCACGGGTGATGAGGTCTATTCAATGGTGCGCTTTCCGCAAAAGTTAATGGAAGGCAGTGGCGGCTATGCGCAATATGTCAGCGTTCCTTCATCCGAACTGGCATTAAAACCACGGGGAATTGACCATATTCAGGCGGCGGGAGCGCCGATGTCACTCCTCACGGCCTGGCAGTTTCTTGTCGAAACGGGGCATGACGCACCGAATCCTTTCCAGGCTTTTCCTCATAAAGCCGTTCCATTAAAAGACCGGACCGTGCTGGTCAATGGTGCAGGGGGAGGCGTGGGACACCTTGCGGTGCAGATTGCCCACTGGAAAGGAGCGCGTGTTATTGCTGTGGCCTCTTCCCGCAATGAGGCGCTGTTACGCGATCTGGGGGCGGATGAGTTTATCGATTACACCAAAACAGCACCAGAGAGCGTAGTAAGCAATGTTGATCTGGTACTTGATGCGGTTGGCGGTGCAAATATGGAGCGCTTTCTGCGCTGTATAAAGCCAGGCGGTGCGTTATTTCTGGTAAACCCTCTGGGTTTTTCCGCATGGAGTGAGGCCGCCAAAAAAGATATTACGGTGTCATCAACACAAGTCCGCTCCAGTGGCGCGCAATTATCAGAAGCAGGCCGTCTGCTGGAAGAAGGCGTGATCCGGGTGGTCATTGATAGTACCTGGCCGTTAGCCATGGCATCGGCTGCTCATCAGCGTGCTGCGAAGGGAAGTATTCAGGGCAAAATTGTGCTGACAAACGCTTAATCACTTCCCCGATTTGTTCTGCATGGCGATCGGGGGAAGACAGAAAAAGGAAAGCGTTATGCTCATCGTCTCCGGCTATATCCATATTGAGCCTGCGTGCTTACAGCACTTTATGGCCGATATAAAATTACTGGCTCAACGCGTGCGAAAACATGAAGGCAACCTCTCGTATGATGCTGCAGTAGATGACCCTGTGACCGGCAGCGTGCTGATATCTGAACGCTGGCAAGACCAGGAGGCGCTCACGGCGCATCTTGCGGCAACCCACACCCGGGCATTTATCACCAAATGGGAAGGGCGAATGACGGGGGCGGTTTTGAAATATGACGCCTTTAATGAAAGGGGGCTGTTGGATGTGTAATACCGGTTGCGTTTATTATGATCGGCGCGTCAGCCACCGTTTTTACCGGCAGCTTCGCGCACGAAATCTGCATTAGCGTGAGCTTAGTTTCCGTTCGGCAAAATAGTGGGCGGGCGTGCTGCCCATCGTTTTCCTGAACATGGTGATAAACGCATTAACGGATTCGTACCCTAACTTAGCCGCCACGTTTTGCACGGATACGCCGCTGGCCAACTCCCGCAGGGCAATAATCAAATGGAGTTGCTGGCGCCATCGCCCAAAGGTCAGCCCCGTCTCGCGCAGCATCAGGCGCGCCAACGAACGTTCGCTGAGGGCCAGCCGTTTCGCCCACTCCTTAAATGTGCTGCGATCTTCCGGCTGGCTTACCAGCGTATCGGCCATGGTACGTATTTTGGGATTCGAAGAGACAGGCAGGCTCAGTTTCTGCTGCGGCATGGTGGCTAATTCGTCGAGTGTCACCCGGGTGAGCCTGGCAACGTGGCTATCTGCCGGGTAATCAACGCCCTCGCGGGTTAAACGATCAACCAACTCCTTAATCAACTGCGAGATCGCCAGCGTGCAACACTTCTCCGGGAGTGCTACGGCGCCGGGTTCAATGAACAAATAGTTGAGATGTGCGTTCCAGGTCGCTTTGGCACTGTGCGGGACCCCGCCCGGGATCCAGACGGCGCAGTCCGGCGGCACGATCCAGATATCATTTTCCGCGCGACAGCTAACCGCGCCATACCGGGCAATAATCAGTTGCCCCTTGCGGTGGGTATGCACGGGCACTTCCGCGGCGTAATCCACGAAGTCCAGATGACGCGCCACGGCCGGGCACGGTGTGGCGTCAGGATCAAACACTTGCGTGGCATCACTGGTCTTCATAGCATTCTGGCAACATTTAGGGATTTTTTGACAGAATAGAGTATTTAAGCGGGTGTGCAAGTCGGTAATAATCCCGGCATGAACAAAATAAACTTCTGTCACTGCCGCTTTTGGCGGGCTATCTCCAACGTGTTCCACCGTGCAGGTGTCGTAATGGCTTCATTGACGCTGCAAAATGACGCCAATGCGTTGCTGTATGCCATCAAGAGCTTTGCCGCGGCGATGCTCGCTTATTACATCGCCCTATCGATCGGTCTTGAAAGGCCTTCCTGGGCAATCATTACCGTTTATATTGTTTCGCAGACCTCGGTTGGCGCTTCACTCAGCCGATCACTTTATCGCCTGGCCGGAACAGTCATCGGTGCCGCAGCGACCGTGTTGATTGTGCCCACGTTTGTGAATATGCCGATCCTGTGCAGCGTGGTGCTGACCGGCTGGATCACCTTCTGCCTTTGCTTATCGCTGCTGGAACGCACGCCCCGCGCTTACGCCTTTGTGCTGGCCGGCTACACCGCGAGCCTGATTGGTTTTCCTGCGGTAATGCAACCCGGCGCGATTTTTGACGCCGCCATCGTCCGGGTGCAGGAGATCGCGATTGGGATCTTCTGCGCGGCGCTTCTTCACCGCTATCTTCTGCCAAAACGGATATCCGGGCTGTTCAACAGCAAATTATCGGAAACGCTGCGCTCGGCGCGACAAACGCTTGCCGACGCGTTAGCAGGCAAATCCGATAAGGCTGCAAATAGCCTGCATCTGGCGCTGGCGCTGCAGTTTCTTCAGGGCATCAGCCACCACATTCCCTATGATTTTGCCCTCTCCGTCCCGGTGCGGCAGGCCAGAAATGCCCTGCACGACCGGCTGGCCCGATTGTTAATCGTGATCTGCGAATTACGCGATCGCCTGCAGATGATTGAGGCGATGCCGGAGGATCTGCACAAACTGCTGGGCGATGTTCAGCACTGGCTTGCCTGTCAGGATGAGCGGGAACGAAAAATTACGGCAGAAGCGCTAAGAATACGCAGCGAGCAGTTAACGGCGCAGCAGGATCAGCACGCGCTGACGTTGCAGGATGCCGTGCAAGCGAGCTTTGCCCGTCATCTGACAGAAGCGATCCTCCTCATACAGCAATGCGAGCGTCTTGCCGGGGCCATCCATCACGCGAAACCCGCGCCAGGGCTGGCGCAAGACCCGCGCGGCGAAAGGTTATGTTTTTCACCGCGATCCTCTTGCCGCTGCCCGCACGGCGCTGGGGGCGTTTGCGATCATCCTGAGCGGCTGTCTGGTCTGGATCTTCTCGGCGTGGCCTGATGGCGGCACGGCGGTGTCTATCCTGGGCGTCTGCTGCACGCTGTTTGGCAGTTTCGACACCCCGGCTCCGCACATTGTGAAATACATCATTGGCTCCTTCTGGGGCGTGTTGATTAGCCTGTTCTACAGCTTTGCCCTTCTTCCGCAGGTCACCGATTTCCGTGTGCTGGTGGCGGTGCTTGCACCAGCGTATCTGCTGGCCGGGTCGCTCCAGGCACGGCCGCCCACCACGTTTATGGCCATGGGGATCACCCTCACGCTGCCCATTTTGTGCGAGCTGGGGCCCCGCTACAGCGGAGACTTCGCCGTGGCGACCAACACCGCCATCGCCTTATTTGCCGCGACCGGTTTTGCCGTGATCGGCATGAGCCTGCTGCAAACCGTGCAGGCGGATGCGGCGATCAACCGTCTGCTGAAGCGTTGCCGGCGCGATATTCGACGCAGCGTGAAAGGCGCGTTTAAATCCGACGAGACACACTGGACCAATTTAATGATCGACAGGACTGCCTTGTTACTTCCGCGCTTGCAGCGTAGCAGGCAATCGCCCGCGCAGACGCTGAACCAGATGCTGCACTATCTGCGGATTGGCCTCGGCGTGATGCATTTACGGCGTGGTTATTCGCCAGCGGGAGGCGATACGGGTAAAGCGCTCAATGAGCTGTTTTACCTGCCTGGCAACGCGACAGATACCGCTATTTTGCGCGAGCGTATTGTCGCAATGATTGGCCGCTGTTTGCCTGCCGGGCAGCAACAATCTCAGCAATTCGTTGGCAGGCTGGTTGATTTGTACTGTGCATTGCAGGAGCAGAACAGGGAGCAGGCCGATGATCAATGACATGAATATTGGCGGTGTCTTTTTCCCCGGCCTGTTGATCGTCGCGGTTCTGGCCCTGGTCTTTACTTTGCTGTGTGTGCCGCTTTTCTCTTTCAGCAGGCTTTACCGGCGTTTGCCTTATCGCCCGCTGATGGGTTTCTCAATCTATATCGTTACCTTTTCCCTGCTTATCCAGGGGCTGAATGCGCTGGGGTGGTTATTCGCATGAAATCGTTTCTCTCTCTGTTTGGACGCTATGCGCTGACATTAAGCGCAGTGGCGGTGGCAACACTTCTGGCTTTTATGATGTGGAAACATTATGCGCAGATACCCTGGACCCGCGATGGCCGGGTGCGTGCGGATGTGGTGCAGATTGCGCCGGAGGTCTCCGGGCCGGTGAGCAGTGTGCAAGTCAAAGATAATCAGTGGGTGAATCGGGGCGATGTGCTCTATACGATCGATCCGCGCTGGTTAAAGCTGGCGGTGGCCAGCGCGCAGGCTGACGTCGAGGCGAAACGCCATGAGATGCTGATGCGCCAGGATGCGGCGACAAGGCGTTCCCGCCTCAAGGGCGTGATCGCCAGCGAGGATTTGCAGCAAACCGACAGTGCGGCGAGCGTCGCGGCGGCCAACTACCATGGCGCGCTGGCCGCGCTGGATCTGGCTGAGCTTAATTTGTCCCACGCCACCGTGCGCTCGCCGGTTGCGGGCTATGTTACGCATCTGCGGCTTCGCGCTGGCGACTACGCTGCCGCTGGCGAAACAAAGGTCGCCATCGTCGATGCGAACAGTTTCTGGGTGGTGGGTTATTTCGAGGAGACCAAACTGCGCCATATTCGCGTCGGGGAAGCCGTGCGCAGATAGCGTTGATGGGGTTCGAGCCTGCCATTACCGGCCATGTTGAAAGTATCGGGCACGGGATCGGGGACAGTAATGACGAGACGGGCGGGCTTGGTCTGCCGGAGGTGGAACCGACATTTAGCTGGGTGCGGCTCGCGCAGCGTGTTCCGGTGCGCATTCATATCGACACCTTACCGGCGGGAATTGATCTGGTGGCTGGCTTATCCGCGAGCGTGTTGATTACGCCATAACGTTTCTGGTCACTGTTCCGCACACGTTGGGTTTAACGCTATGAATCACAGAAAAGAACTTATCATCAACTTAATTGCGTGGATCAATCGCAATATTCAGTCGCCAATGAAAATTGATGATGTCGCAGCCAAGTCCGGCTATTCAAAATGGCACTTACAGCGACTGTTTTTTGCGGAAACGGGCCAGAATCTGGGCCAGTTTATCCGCGATCGAAAGCTAAGTTTAATTGCCGAACAACTGATTACATCCAATGAATCATTAATCAGTCTGGCCATGAAATACGGCTTTGATTCTCAGCAATCATTAACCCGGGCATTTCACAAAAAATATCAACTGCCGCCGCATAAATACCGAAAGACATTTTTCCGTCAGCATTTCGATGATTTTCATACCGACGTAAAACCACGGAAATCATCACCCGCGTCATCGTCGAGGTGAGTCGTCTGTTGCCGTTCCGGCTGGCGATTAGGGGACATCTATTTAAAAAGCGGGACGCCTTGCCGGAATAACGCGCCTTTGTACCAGAATGGTGCGCGCTGCACTGACACAATGCGTGTTCGCCTCGCTATTCTGCCGGTTTACCTGCACCCTCTGCGGTTTTTAAAAGCTGGCACATCAATTGCTTTCTCAACGATACCGCATCCTGCATGGCAGGAACAGGCACCGTAGCCTGGCAAGCGGCTTGTGGCGATTAGCCACTCCAGTACATCGATTTCAGGCGAAGAAGCCCTGCCGGCAATGCTGTCGGCGGGGCTTTTTTTTGGAGTAAATCTATGAGCAAGTTAAAAGCATGGTTTCAGGGTCCACAAGATATCACTGAAGCAGAAGCCGTTGAGGATTACGCAGTCGGCCGCGTGCCGTCGCACTATCGCTGGCCTATTCCGGCCATTATTCTGGTACTGCTCGGCAACTCTACCGCCATGTTCTGGTTCAGCCTTGGCGCGGACATGAGCTATCAGGTCGGCTGGCCCATGTTGCTGCTGCCGATTGGTTATATGGTGGTGTTCGCCACCTTAATTGGCTCCTGCATTATGAAGATGGCGAGTAAAGAGGGACTTTCACTCAATCTGATGACGCGCGGGCTGGGATTCGGCTATATGGGGTCGGCCTTCACATCGCTGATTTACGCCGTGAATTTCATCTTCTATTTCCTGTTCGAAGGCACCATCGTGTCTCACGCTATCGCCAACTATGCGGGCGTGCCGGTCAACTCGTTTACCGGCATCGCCATCTTTGCGCTGATGGGGCTGGCCGCCATCTGGTTTGTCTGGAAAGGCATGTCATCAATGCAGTTTCTGCAAACCTGGGGCGTTCCCATTTTCATTGTGCTGTTTGGCTTCTGTATCTGGCAATTAACCCACCACTATCCGGCGGTCAGCTTCAGTGGCTGGCAGCCAAAAGGGGAGATCGACAGTAACGCGCTGTGGCTGGTGATGAATATGGCCAACGGGCAAATTGTCTTTCAGGGATTGATGGCTACTGATTACGGTCGTTTTGCCCGTCCGGGTATCAGCCATAAAGGCACTGCCACCATCATGCTGGGGATGCTGATCCCGATTGTAGTGGTCATGCTGTTTGGCGCGTTTATGGCCTACACCCTGATGCCGCATATTCAGGGCGAAGATGTCTGGTCGCTGGCGCTCGATCCGGGCTTTGTCTTCCCGCTGATTATTGGTCTGACCGGCGTGTTATTTGCGGTGATTACCCAGATCCGCATTAACGTGCTCAATCTCTACTCGGGTTCGATTGCACTGTCGAATACTATGGATATGGCGTTTAACTATCGTCCGGGACGTCAGTGGTGGATGTTGCTGGTCTGGTTGCTTGGCGTAGTGTTCTACATCTGCAATATCTTGCAATATACCGGCACTTTCCTCTCCATTACTGGCATTCTCACCAACACCTGGGTGTTTATTATCCTTGCGGATTACTTTATCTGCCGCAAAGTGCTGCACCTTGCGCCATCCGATTTTGTGGAGTTCCGCAAAGAGTATCTGCGTATGTGGAACCCGTCCGGCGTGATTGCGCTGTGCGTTGCGGTTGCCATAGGCGCGGCTGGCGTGCTGGGCCTGTATCCGATGGTGTATGCCTCGTTTATCGCCATGCTGGTTGGCCCGGTGCTGCACGTTGCTATCAGCGTTGCCACTCGCGGCAGCTATTACTTCAAAACCTTCCCTGAGGACATGCAAACCAACTGGAAACCTTCTGATGCTTATCAGGGGCCGAAACCGGTATTTAATCCGTTACTGAGCAAGGAGGCAGAATAATGCGCATCAACGTTGCAACCATCCAGTTTGAACCAACGCAGTTCAGAAAAGAGGAGAACGTCACGCGTCTGCTGGCATTAGCAACTCAGGCCGCGCGTGATGGCGCGCGCTTAATCGTTATGCCGGAAATGGCGACCACCGGCTATTGTTGGCTGGATCGCGCGGAAGTCGCCCCTTATGTAGAAACGGCGGACGGAGCCACCAGCCAGGCATTTGCTGCCGTTGCGCGCGAGTTTAACTGCTTTTTGGTCTTTGGCATGCCGGAGCGGGATCCGGTGACCGACCTTTACTATAACAGCGCCGTTCTGGTCGGGCCGCAGGGGGTGATTGGCGTCCACCGTAAAACGCACCCTTATATCTCGGAGCCGAAATGGGCGGCTAACGGCGATGGCGGACATCAGGTCTTTCACACGGAGATCGGCAATATCGCGCTGTTGATCTGTATGGATATTCACTTTATTGAAACCGCCCGGCTGGTTGCGCTGGGCGGCGCGCAAATTATCTGCCACATCAGCAACTGGCTGGCTGAACGCACACCTGCGCCTTACTGGCTTACGCGCGGTTGGGAGAACGGCTGCGCGCTGATCGAAAGTAACCGCTGGGGCTGGGAGCGGGGCGTGCAGTTCAGCGGCGGCAGCTGCATTGTGGATAGCCACGGGAATCTGCTGGCCAGTTGTGACAGCGGCGATCGGGTACTCAGCGCTGAATTACCCCTGCCTGAGGAGAATCCACAACTGAATAAGCGTCGGCCTGAGCTGTATCAGCGTTTGATGACCAACACTTTCCAGTGGAATCCAAAGGACTTTTTTGGCTTATATGGGCGTAATCCACTGCCCGACGGCAAAGATTCACGTATTGCGGTGGCGCAGTTTCGCCCGCAAAACGATGTTGATGCCAATCTGTCGCAGATTCGCCACTGGGCCGAACAGGCGAAATCGGGCGGCGCAGAACTGCTGGTATTGCCGGAACGCGCGCTGACTGGCGGTGACGGTAGCCGCTACGCGCTGACGCTGGATGATGCGCCAGTACAGGCGCTGATCGCGCTGGCGATGGAACTGGATATCGCGCTGCTTGCGGGGTTCGCCGAGCGGGAAGGGGAGCAGTGCTATAACAGCGCGGTGCTGGTGAGCAGTGGCGGGTTGAGTGCGCATTATCGGCAGATTCATGTAAGCGAACAGGATCGGCAATGGGCCTGCGCAGGCAATCAGTGGGTGACCTGCGATCTGCCCTGCGGGCGGGTTGGTATTTTGCTGGGCGAAGATCTGCTGGTGCCGGAAGCCGCACGGATTCTGGCGCTGGAAGGCTGCGACATCATTGCGTGCCCGGCGCAGCTTCATACACCTGCGCCAATGGCGCACGTGGGCACGGCGATCCCCCATGTCTGGCCGATTCCGCGCGGTGCCGATCCTTACCACTGGCTGCTGCCGCGCGTTCGCGCGGGTGAGAATAATGTCTGGCTGGCTTTTGCCAACTGGCCAGCCGCTGAAGGAGAAAGCATTGGCCTGAGCGGAGTATTCGGCCCGGATACGTTTGCCTTTCCGCGTAAAGAAGCGAAAGCCACAGGCGCGAAAGGGCTGGTGGTGCTGGATATCTCCACGGGTTCAGCCGGTACCACCTACCCCGATCATGTGGTAAGACGTAAAGACCTGGTGCTGATGCGTCAGCCGCATTACTACACTGCGCTGGTTGCTCAACCACCGCGATGAACCACAGACGCGGCCTGCGGGCCGCGTTGATTCAGGAGCCATTATGTCTGCCACTCAGCCGCTGCCTAAACGCGTTATTCCGGTCGGTATTCTCTATTCTGTTTCAGGCGATTATGCGGTTATCGGGCGCGAGATGCTCAACGGCATTCTGCTGGCGATTGAGGAGATAAATGCCAATCCCGCCCATGAATTTACCCTTGCTCCCATAATCCGCGATCCGCAGGGTTCGCTGGATCTCTACTACGACTATTGCCACGACTTGCTCTATCGCCACGGCGTGCGTCATGTGATTGGCTGCTACACGTCCGCGGCGCGTAAAACCATTCTGCCGTTGATCGAAGGCGCAAATGCGCTGCTGTGGCACTCCGCGCGCTATGAAGGGTTTGAGAGCAGCAACAGCGTGATTTATCTTGGCGCCACGCCCAATCAGCATATCTTGCCGATGCTGAGCTGGCTGTTACAGCAGCAGGCGGCGGAGATCTATCACATCGGCTCTAACTATGTCTGGTCCTGGGAGATGGATCGCATCACCCGTGAGGCCGTGATCCCTGCGGGCGGCAGCGTGGTGCAGAGTAAATTACTGTCGCTGGGCGACGAAAATGTGGATGCGTTAATCGCTGATATTATCGCCTGCCGCCCGAAAGTGCTCCTGAATACCATGGTCGGCAAAAGCGCCTACAGTTTTTACCGCGCCTGGCACCAGGCCTGTCAGCAGCACCCGTGGTTAAACGAGGTGCTGAAGCTGAGCCTGACGCTGTGTGAGCCGGAAGTGCAGTTAATAGGCGCAGAGGCATTAGAGGGGTATCTGGTCTCTGCAAGCTGGTTTCAGTCGATTGACAGCGCCGCCAACCGGCGTTTTCTGAGCAGCTACCGCCAGCGCTTTGGTGAGCATGTTTCGCCGTCGGTGGACAGTGAAAGTGCCTGGCTGGCCGGACATTTGCTGGCAAGAGCCATTGCGCGCCACGGCAATGCCGACGTTGAAGGCGTGCGCAATGCGGTATTGCAGGATGAAATGGATTCGCCAGCCGGGCGAATTCGCCTCGACGCCGACAATAATCACTGCTGGTTGACCCCGCATCTGGCGCGCTGTCACAACGGCAGGCTGGAGAGTTTCTGGCAGGCTGATGCCGCGGTGAAACCCGATCCCTGGCTGGCCTGGGTGGATCTCGCGAGCCTCACGCATCGCGGAGGCAGCGCATGAGCCGAAAAAACGTGCAGATGCGCGGATTAAAAGTGTGTGTGATCGGCTGTTCCGATCGTGATAACCACCATCTGGCGCAACAGTTTAGCCGCATAGGCATTGAGGGGCTGTTTTGTGCGGCGTTTCCTGATGAGAGCCAACTGGCTGAGCAACAGTTGCTGGTGTTCGACGGCGATAACTCCACCCTGTTTCATCCCACGAACCTGCTCCCCTGGCCCGCGCTGCCAAAGATTGCGCTTACCGCCATTGAAACGCCATCGCGTTTACAGTGGATTGCCGAGCAGAAGATCGACAGCTATATGCGTAAACCGGTACGTTTTGATGGTGTGATGACCGCCTTTACGCTGGCGCTTAATCATGCCGCGCACATCAACCAGCTCGAAGCGCAACTCAGGCGGCAGGAGGAGCGGCTGCGAGCGCGTAAGTTTTTGTTTTCCGCGCAACTGCGGGTTATGCACGCGCTACGGCTGGAGGAAGACGATGCTTACAGCTTGCTGCGCCGCGCCTCGATGGCGCAACACATGACCATTGAAAACCTCAGCTGTGAGTTGCTGAACGACACGGAATTCTGGCTCAACCGGTTGAAATCACTGCTGGCGGAATAGTGTGCTCTGTTTTGCAGGATGCTGTGCAAAAAAACGGCCTCAAGAAGAGGCCGGAGTGTCGGGTTTTCACTATTCCGCTTAATTTCTGACGTTAATCACGCCGTATTTTGACGCTTGATCCTGAAACACCACTTTACCGCTGTCATTTTTGACAATCTTCACCATTAACACATCGTTATCCATGCTGTTTTGCGCATAGACGCTAAAGCTTTCCGGCAGTTTGATATGTAATCCGTCAGAAAATGCCTCGCCGGCAGCGCTGGGGTAGTTTCCGCTGCTCATGTTATAAAGCGTGGTGATATTGTCTTTGGTGATTTTCAGGTCGCTGTCGTTAAAGCAGTTATCAACGTATCCCGGCGAGGTAACCGGGCCGCACGTCACGATTGCGGTATAGCCATTGCGGTATTTGGCCTCTTCTTCCATATTGGATTTTATCGCCGCGATATTTCTCTCCGCTAAAGGGCTGCCATTGGCTTTTGCCTTTTCATACCACGCCAGCGCTTGCTGATAATCCTTTTCGACGCCAATCCCGTTGGCATAGTTGTAACCCAAATCAATTTGCGCATTCGCATCATTGGCTTCGGCTGCTGCGCGGGTTAACGCCACGCCTTTATCAACATCCCGGGCAACGCTTTTCCCGTAGGTATAGAGAAAACCCAACCGCTGCATGGCCGCCGGATTTTTTTGCGCCGCTGCGGATTCCAGCCAGTGAATGGCTTCGCTTTTTTGCTGCGCCGTGCCTTTGCTGAGCGCGATTCCCCACTCGGCCTGTGCAGCGATATCGCCCGCTTCAGCTTTCAATTCAAGTTCTGATTTGGCGGCAACCGGTGCGGGCTGCGGGGTAACTGGCGCAGGATCGGGTTTCGCCTGAACGGGTTCAGTTTTGTTACCCAGCAGCGTTTGCAGATCCTGAATGCGCGACTGATACGCAGTTTGCAGAGACTCAATGGTCGTCGCCTTATTGCGAATATCTTTCAGCCATGACAACTGTGATTTGCGCAGCAGGGCTTTATTTTCCGGCTGTTGCTGAAGTAGCTGGTTATAGAGCGCGTTAAGCTGGCTGTCCATCCCGGAGAGCGCGGGCGTGGAGCAAATAGTAAGTTCAACAAAACCTGCGGCTTTCTCACAATTAAACGAAGCACTGTGGCCCATTTGCGAAATGCAGTACAGCAGGCCCGCCAGAATGACTTTCTTCATAATCTCACCCTTTTTGAGTTTGAATATCTCTATCGGGCTGAAAGACAAAAGCTTTAGGGGAAATATACCTGCTGTTAATAGGGGGATCAGGCGCGATCCCAGGGGGGATTGTCGCCAAAAGCCTGCGCCAGGTAATCGACAAAATGGCGGACTTTCACTGGAATGCGCAGCGCGCTCGGATAAACCGCCTGAATAACTAAATCACTGGCAGTGTAATCCGGCAGCAACGGGATCAAGGCCTTGCGGCGGATATAATCGCCAAAAACAAAGGTTGGCCCATAGACAATCCCCGTTCCGGCCAGCGCAGACGCCACCAGTAACTGCAGATTATTTGCCGTCAGCCTGCATGGCCCATCAATCACGTGCGCGTGTTTTTGCTTATCAAACAGCGTCCAGTTTCCTTCTGAGACGGCTTCACTAAAAGCCAGCCGTGAAGCATTACGCAAATCCTCCGGCGTTTGCGGAGTGCCGTGTCGCAAAAGCCAGCCAGGTGAAGCGCAGATAACCATGCGACAGGGTGCCAGTTGCCGCGTGACAAGCTGTGTCGATTTCAGTCTGCCAATGCGGATGGCAACATCCACCCGCGCATCCAGCAGATCGACATAACGATCTTCCAGCAGCACCTCCACATTCACCTCAGGGTGATCTTCCAGATAGCGAGCCACTACGCTTGCGACATGAAGCTCACCGAAAGTGACCGGGACGGTAACGCGCAAGGTGCCACGTGCGGTGGCCTGGGTATCGCCCGCTTCGCGGTTTGCCTCCTCAAACGCTTCGAGGATCTGTTTGCCGCGCTCGTAATAGATTTGACCGGCATCGGTCAAACTTAATCGCCGTGTTGAACGTTGCAGAAGCCGGGCATTCACTTCGGTTTCGAGCGCGCTGACGTGTTTGCCCGCCATAGCCGGAGACACGCCAAAACGTCTCGCAGCGGCAGCAAAACTGCCTTCTTCAACGGCAGCAACAAAAACAGCAAGGCTGGTTAACCGATCCATTTCTTTACCATTCAATACTCAGATTATCGACTCTCGCTACTTTACAGGGAATTATCAAATACTGTGATGGAGTTTACGCTGCTGACTCGTTAAACAGAGGAGCTATGCAATGAAACTTGACGTTAATGGCACACACATTCAGGTCACGCAGCAAGGGAACGGGGAGCTGGCGCTGGTCTTTTTGCACTATTACGGCGGTTCGTCGCGAACCTGGGATGCGGTTGCCGGGGCACTGTCGGATCGCTACCGGACGATGGCCATCGACCATCGCGGCTGGGGCGAATCGGCAAAACCGGAAAGCGGCTATGAGCTGGCGACACTGGCGGCGGATGCGCAGGCGGTCATCGATGCGCTTAACCTGCAACGCTATATTCTGGTGGGGCATTCGATGGGGGGAAAGGTTGCGCAGCTTATTGCCTCGCACCAACCGACTGGTCTTGAAGGTCTTGTCTTAGTGGCACCGTCACCGCCCTCGCCGATGCACCTCTCTGCACAAGAACGCACGCTTTTAACCAGCGCTTATTCGTCCCGTGAATCGGTCGGATACGTGATTGATAATGTGCTGACAGCGAAAGAACTGAGCGCCGCACAGCGGGAGCAGGTGATTGAAGACAGCCTGAAAGGCAGCCCGCAGGCGAAAAAAGCCTGGCCGGACGTGATGATGGCGGAAGATATTACGGCAGATGTCGCTGCAATTAAGGTGCCCGCGATGGTGATTTTGGGCGAGCGGGATAAGGTGGAACGCCGCCCGGTGCTGGAGGCCGAGCTTTTGCCGCGCATCCCGCAGGCGACGTTGCATATCATCCCTGACGCCGGGCATCTGCTGCCGCTCGAAGCGCCGCAAGCGCTTACAGAGAGGATCGTGCATTTTATAACGCATGCACTCTGAAGCCTTAACGCAGGCAGGCGAGATATCTTTCCCCTGAGCGGCGTTTTCGGTTATCTCTTTGCCCGCAAACGCGCCGTAGAGTTGCGTATATTTGACGGCACTCTGGCGGCGCGTCAAATCCGGCTGCCCATTCCTGCATAGCGGTGTAAAAATGGGAGATGTCTTTCAGCCCGCCGGATAGTTCAGAGCCGCTGATATGGCTCTGTGCGGGTACCAGGCTATTCGGCTCGTGGCTGTAGCTGGTAAATCCACGCGCTGACGCGTTTGCCCTCAGCGGTAGTGACCTCGACTAAAACGCGGTCGTAGCCCTCTTCAAATTCATCCAGCATCGGCCAGTGCGCAGCAAGGTTGTCGGACAGAAACAGGTAACCGTGCACCTGTGCGCCGTTTTCATCCAGTACGATGCCTGGAAAATCGGCAGCGGCTCCCCAGCCACGCGCGTAAAACGTACCGGTGACGTAGCCCGGCAGCCATTCACCGCCGATGTTTTCCAGGATATGCGCATTAGAACAGCCGGGACGCAGCGTGCCGTAGACAAATAACGATTCCATTTTCCCTCAACAATCAACGCGATAAATACCCAGCGGGCGAAGAGTATTCAAAATACGGTTTTGTGATGAGGTTCGCAACTGTCTGCACGCGCGGTGCGCGGTAAACGCCAAAAAGCAAAAAGCCTGCTCGAAAGCAGGCTTCTTAAATATGGCTCCTCTGACTGGACTCGAACCAGTGACATACGGATTAACAGTCCGCCGTTCTACCGACTGAACTACAGAGGAATCGTGTGGAGGCTTATCTTAGCGGCGAAAAATCTTTTGTCAAACCTCATTTTAGCGATGGCAACCTGACTGCTGAATCCATCGACAATTTGATCTAATAAACGCCGATTTCGGTGTAAATACTTTGCAGGATCAGGGTTTCTCCCTCATCATTTGAAATGTGATTTCACCTTTCGCGGCTAAGGACCATTTTGAACCTCGTCACTCCCTTACGCCAGGCCGTCATGCGTACGCCCTGGTACAGAAAACGTAAAAGTTACCGTGTATTATTCTGGCGAGAAATTACCCCCCTTGCCGTACCGATCTTCCTGGAAAACACCTGTGTTTTGATGATGGGTGTGCTCAGCACGTTTCTGGTGAGCTGGCTGGGTAAAGAAGCGATGGCGGGCGTCGGCCTGGCGGACAGCTTCAATATGGTGGTGATGTCTTTTTTTTGCCGCCATTGATTTAGGGACGACGGTGGTCGTGGCCTTCAGCCTCGGCAAACTGGATGGTGAGCGGGCGAGGGCGGCAACGCGGCAGTCGCTGGTGATCATGACGTTGTTTGCCATTGTACTGGCGGCGGTGATCCACTACTTTGGCACGCAAATCATCGACTTTATCGCCGGTGCGGCGACGGCGGAAGTTAAAGCGCTGGCGCTGACCTACCTTGAACTCACCGTCATCAGCTACCCGGCGGCGGCCATTGCCCTGATTGGCAGCGGCGCGCTGCGCGGCGCGGGCAATACCAAAATCCCGCTGTTGATTAATGGCGGGATGAATATCCTCAACATCATTATCAGCAGCATCCTGATTTATGGCCTTTGGGGCTGGAAAGGCATGGGTTTTGCCGGTGCAGGGCTGGGGTTGACTATTTCCCGCTATATTGGCGCGGTGGCGATTATCTGGGTGCTGATGATTGGTTTTAATCCGGCGCTGCGGATCTCGCTGAAAAGCTACTTCGAAAAACTCAACTTCTCTATTATCTGGGAAGTGATGGGGATCGGCATTCCGGCCAGTATCGAGTCGGTGCTGTTTAACGGCGGCAAGCTGTTAACGCAAATGTTTGTCGCGGGTATGGGTACCAACGTCATCGCCGGTAATTTTATTGCCTTCTCCGTGGCTGCACTGATTAACCTGCCGGGGAACGCGCTGGGCTCTGCGTCTACCATTATTACCGGTAAGCGCCTCGGTAAAGGTCAGATCGGCCAGGCAGAACGCCAGTTACGCCATGTCTTCTGGCTTTCGACGCTGTTGCTGACAGCAATTGCCTGGGGTACTGCGCCTTTTGCCGGGCTGTTTGCCTCCTTTTATACCCGGGAAGAGGACGTAAAAGAGGTGGTTAAGGTACTTCTGTGGCTTAATGCGGCGTTTATGCCGATTTGGGCGGCATCATGGGTGCTGCCTGCGGGCCTGAAAGGCGCGCGCGACGCCCGTTTCGCCATGTGGGTTTCCATGCTTGGAATGTGGGGGTGCCGGGTGGTGGCAGGGTATACGCTGGGGGTCATGCTCGGTATGGGCGTGATTGGCGTCTGGCTCGGGATGTTCCTCGACTGGGCGGTACGCGGCGTTTTCTTCTACTGGCGCATGGCGAGCGGCAGGTGGTTGTGGAAGTATCCAAAGCCGCAGAAAAGAGCCATTTCTGCACAACCTGGAGAATAATTCGGCAAACGCGCCGAAAAAGGCAAATCAGGCTTTGACAAGGGTCAGGGGCGTCGTTAATATTCGCCCCGTTCACACGATTCCTCTGTAGTTCAGTCGGTAGAACGGCGGACTGTTAATCCGTATGTCACTGGTTCGAGTCCAGTCAGAGGAGCCATATTTAAAAAGCCTGCTTTCGAAGCAGGCTTTTTGCTTTTTGGCGTTTACCGCGCGCCGCGCGTGCAGACAGTTGCTCCGTAATTTCAAACCTTCTCGTAAGCCTTTTAAAGCCTCTGATTCACACGGTCTGTATCAGTAATCACTAAATACTCATAATGAAATCAGTGCAGTACCCACAAGAACGTGTACTGTCTTTTTCAATTGATAAGGCCGGATCATGTAACATGATGGCTGGAATTTATAATATTACAAATAAAGGAAATGATAATCTATCTCATTAGGTTTACTTCTAAAGGGCAAGAAAAATGTTACGTATTGATGAATCGGAGTTCCCTCTCGTATGGCTGATACAAGTCGACCAAATGGAGAATCGCAGTTCTCAAAGCGAAGCTTACGATAACAGTTTTATTCAGCTAGAAAAAATTTTAGGCAAGAAAATACCTTTTGTCATAATAAGTGCGACAGAATTTGAGGATGAAGAACAACACGAACATTCGAAAGAAGAAAAAATGAAATTGGCATTATGGCTTAAGAAAAACAAAGCCAATGTGAAAAAATATATAATCGCGCAAATTCAAATAGTACCAGAAAACAAACAAAGCATTATATTAAAAGGCTTTGCGAAAGCATTTTCAAAGTTTTGGGGATATCCTATGCTAATCGTTTCTGACAAGGAAAATGCAATAGTCAAAGCCAATAATTTACTTAACAATATAAAACAACAAGATTAATGCATTTTCACCTTAGCTAAATTCGCCCCTTATGTGAAAGAACAAGAACAGGAAAATTAATGATGTTAACCAGAAAACGCATGCGGCAAACAGTACCAAGGCAATATGTTATTAATGTCATGGAAAATAACAAGAATAAATTTCTCCAGGTTACCGAAATATATTCCCTCATGAAAGAAAGTCATAAAATTGCGCTGAGTGTAATTTATCGAGTCACAAGAGATCTCTATACTGCAGGAATTCTTGAACGACGCTGGAATGAATATAATGGACGTCTAACATATAGATTAATTGACACGATGAAATAAAAATATTTGGCTTACTTCTGGCCTGCCTTTGTAGGTTACAATCATTATCACTTTCATATAAAAACGAGCAAGTCGTAGAAGAAAAGAATAATATTTATTTATCATCATCTGAATGACACGTATCTGGTAAAGGGATATAATAATATCCTTTTAAAATACCTTTATTATCTTTCTCAAAAAAACAACCAGAAAAAAGATCAGGATCAGAGTCTCTTCTTTTTATTTTGTTCTCTATCATATAATTAAAATATACATAATTTATAAATTTTTCTAAATCAGATATGTACCCCTCATAATAAAATCTTATAAATTCATTATATGTAACAACCGAAGAGAGCGTAGCATCTCTGGCAGTAAAAAAAATTACAGGGTCTTTTATTGACAACGTTTTCTTGAACTCAGCAGTTATAGTCAAATGGTTGGATTCACTGCAGGAAGAAATTACGAATTTTTTTTCGTATAAATCTAAAATGAAACGAGTTAGTCTTTTATAGAAAAGAGACTCAATGCTTTCATTTCTTTGTGAAAGGACAAACTCTTGCTTTTCTTCTTTATAATCATTTCTTCTATCATGAATAGAAGAAACAATATTATGCTCAAATATAATATTCTCATGTTTAACTGTTAAGTTCCAGGACATGGCGAGGTTTCTCTGAAAAAAAGAGCTGGATATAAATCGAGTCTTACGGTAGTAACCAGGGGTTACGCCATAGTACTTCTTAAAAAAACGAGCGAATGTTTGCTGGGAACTAAAACCACTTTCAACACAAATTTCTACCATCGGGAGCTGACTCATTTTTATAAGGAGGGCTGCATTCGTAATTTTCCTGTTTCGAATGTATCTTCCAAGACTTATTCCAAAATATTTATGAAACATTCTCTGGAGATGCCATTTACTGTAACCTGATTTAATTGAAATGTTTTCTATTTTAAGATTGGTGTGTAGATTATTTTCAATCCAGATAAGCAGATCATAGAAGAAATCAGTCATAAATATTCACCCTAAAAAGAAATGTATACCGACAAGACTAACGCTTGAGTTACATAACGACTAAAAAATCACACATCATATATTAGAGGTAGTAATAATAACTTTATAATCAAGCCAGGTCTTTATCTTTCTCGGCCAAATATAGGTAAGAATGCACAGCGTGCACAGATTTTAAAAATCATCTCCATAATAAAAATACAAAATGATACTGATGCATCTGACATGAATAACAAGAGACTTTCCAGTGATTAAGTACTATCTCATTTAGTTAAGATTTAAAATATAAAAACACCTTTTTTACTGGCCCGATATTAAAACAAATGGCATAATATCTGTATTCCAGACAGTGCCCATTGGTGGAGACAATTCCATTGAGAACGTTAGACCATACACCCTCAGAATTCATAAATCCTTTATTACCTGTCTTCTCAATGAAATCAGAGAGTATCTCTGATGACTGGGAATTGAAACCACACAAACATCCCGAAGCACAGCTTATTTTTTCAGTCAAAGGTACGATGATTTGCGAAGTGAAAAACTGTATCAGATTGATCCCGCCTCAATGTGCAATATGGATACCTACTAATGTCCTCCATTCGACAAGAGGGAGTGGTAATACAGATTGTTATTGTATTTTTATAGATACCAGCTTAATTAAGGGATTACCTTCCGAATGTAGCACATTATCTGTCTCTCCACTTTTACGTGAGTTAATAATATATGCGTCCGGGTTTAATCACGAACTAATAAAGCCGTCGGAGCAAAAAATTATTGATATTTTGGTTGATCAGATAAAAATATCATCAAAAATGGATGTGAGCCTTCCTATGCCTTCTGAATCTCGCCTCTATTCTTTAGCCAATATGTTAATAAAAAATCCAGGGGATAACTTAAAACTCAAAGATTGGGCAAATAAAATTAATATGAGCGAAAGAAGTTTTACCCGACTTGTCCATCAGGAACTGGGAATGAGCTTTGGCAGATGGAAACAGCAACTCCACATTGTCATTGCGCTCCAAAGGATTTCACAGGGGGATAGTATAACCACAATTGCTCTTGATTTAGGATATGAAAATACCAGTGGTTTTGTAACTATGTTCAAAAAAGTTTTGGGTAAACCACCATTAAGCTACTATAAGGAATTCCAGGATGCTAACATTAGAAATAATAATTCTTTCAGAATTTAATTTAAAAGAGGGTTATTAACCCTCTTTCACCATCAGAAGGCGTAGTTTACTGCAACCCAGAAGCGTCTTCCATCCTCAGTATATCCGTAATTATCATATCTGATTTTCTTATCCAACAGGTTCGAGATGCCAGCTTTGACATCTATATTTTTATTCACACTATAATCTGTACCAAAATCGAATAATGCAAAAGATGGGGCTCTGATTGGTAATATTGCCTGCTCAGTTCCACCCACATTATCACTATCTTTTCCGCGGAAGTTCACTGTAAGCCAGGTTTTAAGTGATTCATTTAACTCATAATTTATCGTGCTGGTAAACTGATGTTTGGGAAGTTTTGTCAGCGGTTTTCCTTTATACTCACCTGATTTTTGTTGTGAATATGTATATGTATAATTATTTTCAACGGTTACTTTATCATTTACAGGGAAATTAAGATCAGCCTCAACCCCTCTCGTAACCGCTTTCCCTACATTATCATATGTTAGCGGATATGCCCCATATGGGTTGGGAACAGGATCGCATTGGGTAGACGGGCACGCAGTTGTTGTTATTTTATCTTTAAATTGATTATTAAATAATGTCACACCACCAGATAATCCCTCATCGTTGTTGTATAAGAGACCAAGTTCCTGCGTGATTGATTTTTCAGGTTTAAGGTTAGGATTACCATAAACATCACCTGCATAGGAAACTGAACCAAAATGTGGATCTGTTTCAGTGATTCCTGGGGCTTTAAAACCGCTGCTTACCCCTCCTTTTACTGTCCAGTCCGAAGCTACATTCCACACGCCATACATACGTGGGCTCCAGTGATCACCAAATTGATTATCGTGATCCAGTCTTACCCCGGTTGTCAGAGTAAAGTCTTCGGTTGTCATCCATGAATCTTCGAGAAAGAGAGATTTTTCTGTCCGTTTTAGATTCGTTAAATCAGAAATCTGGTTTGAATAACCGTCATGTAATTTCTTAATGCTTAGCTCACCACCAAACGTAAGAATATGACTCCCTATATTTGAGGAGAGTGAAGAACGCATATTAATATTCTTCAAATCAATATCTTGTGAGTTAATAGAGTAATCTTCACTCTGAATGTAAGAGTCAGTCTTACCAATAGCCCAGTAGCCCACATGATTGACAGAGAACCGATTTACCTCTGCTTTTTTACGAAAATCAGAAGGGCAGCCAGAGTAATATGTACACTCCGGACTGATGGATTTTCCAACCATCTGACTAATATCCTGCTGTGTATGGTTAGCAGTGAGCGAAATCTCTTGTTCATCGGTAGGAGTATAGGTAACTTTCCCTGTCACGTTTTCTCTTTTGCTGCCACGATATCCATTATAAATTTCGTCTTCATCACGCTTTGAATAACTACCATAGGCTTGCATTGAAAGGATATTATCTACCAATGGTCCTGTAACAAAAAAATCATTCTGAAAAATATCACCGGAATCACTATGTTCCTGCACAGTCAAATTACTTCCGATGCTACCCTGCCATTTTTTTGCATTTTTCTTTGTAATAATATTAATTACGCCACCAATGGCATCAGAACCATAAAGCGATGACATCGGCCCTCTAATAACCTCTATATGATCAATAGCAGAAACAGGAGGAATCCAGGCATTCATCTGACCAGAACCATCAAATAATCGACTGCTATCTCTGGAGTCAATTCTCATTCCGTCGATCAGATAGAGCGTATATGCAGAACCCATACCACGTATATTTATTTCTTTATGGTCTCCACCGACGGTTGTCGTAACACCTGGAATCCCCTGGAGCATATCCGCAATATCACGATACGGTTTCTTTTCTAATTGATTTTGGGAAATTGAGGTAACTGATGCCGGTGCTTGTTCTGTACTACTGGCTTGTCCATTGGCATTTGCTGAGACAATAATTGTATTATCATTATCTGTAGCGTTAACGAAAAAAGAAAGCGGTGTAACCAGACATATCAAACTTATACTAATAGGTGAAATTCTGTATTTCCTCATACTATCTCCCCAATTTTTTTATTTTTTCAAACCCAAGAGCCCTTGAAAAATCACCACATGTGATAATGATAATCATAAGCATTTAAGAGATAGTAATTTAAAGGGCCAGAAGACCGTCCGCATTATTAATTTCAGCCATATTATTCGTTATTCCAGCCATGCAGAGGATGCAGTTTTATCTTCACTTGAGTTTAATTAATAAATTTATATATTTATCATGATGTTATGTGGGGAGGGCGAATATGAGCGCTCATTTCTGCACGCCATTATGGCGGAATGAAAAACTATCATGACTGAAACAAACTACGTTCCATATGTAAAAACCAATGATAATTATTTGTTAATAAACATTGATGGTGAGGCTATGACGAGAAATATCATGGAATTTATTGGTTATTTTTTTACTCATCCCATGACCAGATCCCAGTATCAGATACAACGATCAATTAGTAATATCTGCTCTATTACTGCCTAATTTCCCGTTTCGCCACTGTACCGCAAACTCTGACGGCGTCTGATAATTCAGTGCTGAATGTGGGCGAGTCATTAATGATATTCCTGGCGTGAACAATATCGCTGAACCAATGCTCATTCAGGCTTTCATCGTGAAAGCGGCGGTGATATCCAGCATGGCTTCGGCGAGCAGCTTCCTGAGGCGGGCGTTTTCCTCTTCAAGTCAACGGGGAGCCGGTCACCGACCCGCAGGCCGATTGCGAGTGAAGCCAGGTATGCAATCATGGGCACGCTCCTTTTCATCTGATGCCCCTGGGCTTGATGAAACATGATTCCCACGAAGCACAAAGGGACAGCGATTTTGCTGCCCCTTCGTTGCCAGCCAGTTATCGGTCGGCGATCCAGTTTCCGTGGAATCCCAGCGGGACATGGTGGTCCAGCTTGATGCGGGCCACCGGTTTACCGGAAAAGTCCGTCGCATCGAGGATGACCAACTCGCTGGCATTCCTGAGCGGGTGATACCACACGGCGAGAATCCATCCGTGGTCTTCCTCCTTCGCCTCCGGATGCGGCACGAAGATCGGTTCTCCTACAACCAGGTCGAGCTCGCGGGTGACGTGCTGGAACTCGGTCGTCCCGGTCTGATAGTCGTGCTTGATCAGACAGTTGAACCCGCGCGATTCAGGCTTCGGGTCATGGACGCCAGCCATATAACCGTAGCGGTGGGGGGAGCCCAGGATGGTCTCGTTAGGGCGTACGAATTCGGCAGAGAAATCACCGATCCGGTGGTGCCTTACCGTGCACTGCCTGAGGTTGATCACAAAGCGCCACAGCTGCGGTTGCTCGAATGCCGATGGACCGTCTACCAGAGGGAACGGATAGTAGTCCGAAGGATTGAACTGCAGAATCGCGTTAGATACCGGCGTGGTGCTGGCGTCGATAATCGTATCTCCCTCATCCTGATAAGCATTGAGGAAGTGGCCGATCATGTATTCCGAGTTTTCCGGATGCAGCCAGATTGCTTCGCCAGTCTTGCGATCGACGAACAGGATACGTGCATTGCGATCCTGGTCAGGGGTGACGAACCACGAGCTCTTCCCCTTCTGGATCAGCTCGTCCGACCATGGCCGCCAACTGATCAGACCGAAGAAGAAGATGTAGTGCTGCCTGGTGAAAATGACGTCGTGATTCCACGGCGTGAACGACAAGGGGACACGGTGTCTGGCCGTGATAGTGCCATCCACGTCGGTCGAGAAGCACTCTACAAAGTGATTTTCGTTATCCAGGGCATAGAAGATCCATTCCTTCGTCACCGAATCGAAATGCGGATGGGCGGTGAGCATGCCTTCGACTTGTCCATTGAAATTGAACGTGCCAAGCGTTTCGAGCGTCACCGGGTCTAATTCCCAATAGTGATGCTCAACCTCGTGCATGGCGAGAAGTTTGTCGCCCAGCCGAATCACGTTGATATTTGCCGTGGCTTTGATCCTGGGAGCACCTTCTGGCAGCGGTGGCTGTGGTGTATTGCTATAACCCATGATCCCGTTGTAGAGCGCCTTGCCCGCTCCGCGCTCGACCTTGAGGCCTTCGGTTTCGACAAACCGGTTGCTGTAGCTGGCTTTACCATCCTCCAACCGGAACGCATGAACCATGCCGTCGCCATCGAACCAATGGAATTTGTCGGGATTGAGAGGCTCGAATTGTTGGTTGCTGGCAACCCGGTACAACGTGCCTTTTAGTTCCCTGGGGATACTTCCCTCGACATGCAGTTCGTTGACCTTATACTCGGTGTAGAGCGGCTCGTACGGACCTCGCAGGAAAGGGTTATTTTTAGTCCACATGGCAAATACCTCTGTTGTTTTCTTGCCTACAAAACTGCGCTCGCAAGCGCCACATTGATGGGTTGTCTTCCTCGGTGCTATCCATGGTGCAGAGGAAGACAACTGCGCCATGGAACCATTCAGAACGGATAGGTACGTGGTTCTTGCTGCACGCTGACCCAGTGGTCGGTGGTGAGTTCTGCGATGATCCAGTCGCTGTTGAAGCGGCCGATTCCGCTGTTCTTTTCTCCGCCGAACATCACGTTGGCCTCGTCATTGGGGGTAATGTCGTTAATGTGGGTCATGCCAGCGTCGATCCCCTGCGCGAAGCGCACGCCACGGGCTTCGTTGCTGGTGAACACCGCGCTCGAAAGCCCGAACTCGGTGGCATTGGCAATACGCAGCGCGTCCTCCTCGTGCACGGCACGGATCAGCGGCGCGATGGGCGCGAACTGTTCGGTCTGCGCCAGATCCGAATCGTTGGGTACGTCGGCGAAGACCTGAGGCGGTAGTAACAACCCTTCATGGGGCGCACCCAGCAGCTGACGGATGCCAGCGTCTTTTGCTGCTTTCAGGCGCGCAAGGGCGCCATCGAGCTGCTTTTGGTTAATCAAGGGGCCGATCACCGTATCAGCCTGCCTCGGATCGCCGACCTTCAGGTTGCGGGCTCGCTCAACGAAGGCGTCCACGAATCGCGGGTAGATTCCAGCTTCAACGATGATGCGATTGCTGCTCATGCAGATTTGGCCCTGGTGCAGGAAACGGCCAACGATTGCAGCGTCCACCGCACGTTCCAGATTCGCGTCATCGAGCACCACGAACGGCGCATTACCACCCAGTTCCAGACCGACGCGCTTGAGCGTTGGGCCTGTAACAGCCAACTCCCCGATGCGACGGCCCACGCGGGTCGAGCCGGTAAAGGAGATGAATTTCGGGATTGGATGGAGAGTGAAGGCGTCGCCTATCTCGCTGATTTCACCAATGACAACATTGAGCACCCCCGGCGGCAGACCCGCCTCCTCGTAGATGCTTGCCAGCAGCAGACCGCCGGTGATCGGGGTATCCTCCGCAGGTTTGAGCACGACGCTGTTGCCCAGGGCCAGCGCTGGCGCCACCGAGCGATTGGACAGGTGCAACGGCCAGTTCCAGGGGCTAATCACGCCGACAACACCCAGCGGACGGCGGTACACCCGGCTCTCCTTGCCTGGCACATCCACAGGAAGAATGCTGCCTGCTATCCGATAGGGCATGGCAGCTGCGGCCAGGGTCGCGGCCCGAACCGAGCTCCACTCCATTTCCGCCTTCAACCGGGTACTGCCCGACTCGGCGATCAGCCAATCGACGATCTCGGCGTGACGTGCGTCGATGATTTCGACGGCCCGGTAAAACACGGCGGCACGCTCTGAGGGCAGTGTCCTTGCCCATTCATATTGCATATTCGCGGCAGCGACATAGGCACTGTCCAGGTCCGCCCGCGTCGCCAGGACGATCTCGGTCAGGATCGACTGGTCGTAGGGATTGCGGTCTTGCAGGACAGTCCCGGCACTGCCAGAGCGCCATTGGCCCGCAATGTATTGGCCGGTGAATGCGGTAGGGGTGAGGGTCTGATTCATAGGGAGTTCCTGTCTGCGGTTGATGGGAAGGCAACACATGCGTTCAACTCGGCGCTCGCATGGCGAAGGGCTTCACCTGCGGTCACGGTTGGGGAAACAATGGACGAATTTGCATCGGTGCCGCGCGTGCGCTGGACGAGCAAGAGGCGCGACTTGACCAGGCACTCCTGGGCCAGGGTAAACATCCTTTCCGACGGATTGCAGAAGTAGAGCAATCGCGTAAGCGCAACGCGCTGAGCACGATGAGTTTTTATCAACGCCGATGCGGTCGGTGCCCGGCTCGCCACTTCGGCCAATGCCGCGATGCGCTGGGCGAGCTTGCGACGATGTACCTCCGGCGTGGAGGGTAAGAACAACCAATATGTAGCTGCGGCTGCCAGCACGCCAAGGACGATGGCGGCCAACTGGTTCAGTGCTTCGGCGACACCCAGGTAATGGCTCCCCGGCTGGGCAGTCAGCAGGAACGTCATATTCATGTCGATCGCCATCCTGGCTGTGGACGGACGACGCATCAGCCAGGCACCCAGCGCCAGGAAAGGCGCTAAGCAGATCAGGACGCCCCGGAAATACTCAACCTGTGGCAACAGGAACAAATGGACCAGGGTGCCGACAGGCGCACCGATCGTTGAACCGATCAGGACATGAACCAGAGCTTCATTCCCTCGCTCATGCGCCGAAAACAGCGATGCAAAGAGGGTCGCCGTCATTACCATCATGGCACCAGCCTGCCAGCCGGAGAACCGCCAGAACGCAGCGGTAAGCATCAACGCTATGACGGGGCGTGCGGCGGAGCGTAACGCTGAGCGCAGATCGAAACCGCGAAATGCCGCCAGCGACCATCCTGTACCGGGCTGGTGCAAGACCTCCGACAGTTCATCGAGCACCGATGCCAGAGGCACAACACTTGACTGTGTAGCCGATAGCTGCGAGCCGGTCAGAAGCTGGCAAAACCTGGAAAGATGAGTGACCCGTTCTTCGACGGATGCATTGCCGGATGCCGGAATGTTCCGTGTGTTCCCGTCTTCGGGCGTCAGCGCGATCAATTCCAGCAACAGGCCAGAGATTTGCCGTACTTCAGACGCCTTCCAGCGTCCGCGCAGCGATCCTGCGGCGTCGTTGTCCACGCTGCGCTCCAGGGCCGCGATGTTGGCAATGAGAGTCTGTGCCGAAGGGAAAGAGCTGCCATACCGCAGGTACTGTTCCACCCGATCCAGGCACCGCTGCATCAATCCATCCACACACTCGGCTACATATTCGCTGCGCCCTTTCGGGACGCCATAGATCGACGCCAGTGCAGAGCAAACGATGCCAAGCATCGTGCATATGACGCGATCCCTCGCCATATGCCCATCGTGTATGCCATCGCCCAGGCCGAACAGCACAACGATCGCGGCGGTGTAGCCAGCCAGCACGAAGCCATAGTTGCGGAAGTGGCGAAACAAGCTGCCAGGTCCCGCACACAGCATCAGCCAGAGCGCGAGCGCGAACAACGACGGGATGGGCTGCCCGCCCAGCTCAAGCAAGATCACAGCGCCGGTTGCTGCCCCGACAGCAGAGCCGACCATACGTGCAAAGGCCCGTTCGAGCAGAAGGCCGCGTGTCGGCTGGGCGACCAGCCAGACCGTCATCGCAGCCCACCAGGGATGATCTATCCCCAGAGCGTTGGCGACGGTCAGTGCCAGCAGCGCGGCAAGGGTGGTTCGCAACGAGAAGAGTGCTGGCTTCTCCCCTGGACGCTCCTCTCCATTGATCCTTTTTTCAACAGGAGGCTCAAGCAAAGCGATGGGAGCCTTTTCTTGAGGTGAGGGGAGATGGAGGGCGGGTTTGACCACGATCGCAACACCTATAATTGAACGACTTCGTTCAATTTAAGCACAAGGCGTCGTGCGGTCAATATATTTGTACGATGTCGTTCATTTTTGGGCTACCATTACCTAAAAATCCACTGAGACAGGATCTGCAAATGCGTAGGAAAACTGAGGCCCGCCGCCTGAGCTTCGTGCAGGCGGCGGGCAAACTGTTCATCGAACATGGGTTCGGTACAGTAACGATGGAAGCGATTGCCGCCGAGGCTGGCGCGTCCAAAGTCACGCTTTACAGCTACTTCCCGAACAAGGATGAATTGTTCGGAGCTTTCGCTGCGGAGGCAGGGAAAGGTGTTATCGAGACGTTGGAAACATCCAGGGAGGATGGACTACAAGCGACCTTGCAGCGCCTGGGCATGGCCTATCTGAACCTTGTCACTCGGCCAGAAGTCATCAACCTGAACCGCTTAGTCATCGGTGAGGCTGGACGTTACCCGCAGTTGAGCCGCATTTTCTACGAGAATGGCCCACGCCAGACACTGATCTCGATCTGCAACGTGCTCGACAACCTGATGCAACGCGGGTTGTTACGCCAGGCCGAGTTGCGTCGAACCGGACTGTATTTCAAGGCATTGTGCGAGGCAGGCCTGGTCGAACGCCAGTTGTGGGGATTGGATCAGCAGCCTGCCGAAGAAACCCGCCGGGAAGCGGTTGACGCCGCAATCGAGGCGTTCCTGCCTGCGTATGATGCGACACAGACACACCGCCATAAGGGGTAGGGCCAGACGGAAAGCCCGATCTCCCATGACACGCCGCGGCAATCAACTGCCCGAGCCGCTGTGCGTGCGGTAATTTAAAAAGCCTGCTTACGCGCAGGCTTTTTGCTTTTCGGCGTTCAGCAACCATCACTTCGGGTTGCTCCGGCGTTGTGAATTAACCTGCCTGAACGCGCAGCGGCGCGGTGGCGGCAATCAGCCACTCGCGGGCGTTGCTGCTGACCCGCGGCAACAGTATTTCACGCACCTGCTGGTGATAATCATCCAGCCACTGTTTCTCCTGTTCGCTCAGCAGGTTCCACTCCACCTGGCTCAAATCGATGGGGATCAGCGTCAGGGATGAGAAGCGGCAGAAACCGGGCTGGCTTTCCACCACTTCCACCTGATTTTCGATACGAATACCGTAGCGATCCGCCAGATAGTAACCCGGTTCGATGGTCATAATATTACCGGCACTGAGCGGCCACGGGTTGACCTTTTTGGCAATGCGCTGCGGCTGTTCGTGGATCAGCAACTGGTGACCGACGCCGTGTCCGGTGCCGTGATCGAAATCCAGCCCCAGATCCCAGAGCGCGCGGCGGGCAAAGGCATCAAGCTGATGGCCGTGCGTTCCGGCAGGGAATTGCAGAGTAAACATCGACAAAAAGCCTTTCAGCACGGCGGTGTAGTGCAGGCGCTGCTGCGCGTCCAACGGGCCAAACGACAGGGTACGCGTGGCGTCAGTGGTGCCGTTCTGGTACTGACCGCCGGAGTCGTTCAGGTAAAAATTCGCGCGGGTGATGGCTTTGTTGGTTTTTTCGCTGCTGTGATAGTGGCACATGGCGGCGTTGCTGGCAGAGGCCGAAATGGTACTGAAACTCTGCTCGATAAACCCGACCTGCTGCTGGCGAAATTCCAGTTGCTTCTGCTGAGCTTCCAGTTCGGTGACCGGGTTACCCGCAGCTTCACGCGCCGGAACTTCCTGCGCCAGCCACGCCAGAAAATTCACCCACGCCGCGCCATCCTGCTGGTGGCTTTCACGGTAGCCCGCCAGCTCAACCGGGTTTTTATGCGCTTTGATAAAGGTGATTGGATCCGCGCTCCACAGCACTTCGCCGCCCTGTTGTTCAATAGCAAAACGCAGTGCGACAGGGGCAAAATCGCCGTCGAGCAGGGTGCGTTTACCCGGCGCAATCTGCTGGCAGCGCGGCAGAAAGGCGTCGAAATCGCTGAGCGTCAGCGTGGCCTTCAGTTCAGCAGACAGCGCCGCTGTTTTGCGCGGATCAACAAACCACTCCACCGCGCCATCACGGCTCAGCAGGGCAAAAGAGTGAGCCACCGGGTTCATCGCAATGTCGGAGCCGCGGATATTCAGCAGCCAGGCAATATTATCCGGCAGGGTGATGGCGAGATAATCCACCCCTTTCGCCGCCAGCACTTGCGCAATACGCGCGCGTTTATCGGCACTGCTTTCGCCGCTGAGGGTAACAGGCATTTCACGAATCACGCCGCAGGGTGCTGCCGGGCGATCGCGCCAGATGGCAGCGAACGGATCGTGCGCCAGCGCCACCAGTTCGCAATGCGTGGCGTCAAGGGCGGTGAACTGGCTCTTGACCATCAGCAGCGGTTCGAAACCGATGCGACTTCCTGCAGGCAACGAAGCAAGAACCTGATCGAGCGGCTCGTTGTGCAGGTGATGGATTTCAAAGGCATGCAGATCCACTTCGCTGCGTACCTGCACCTGGTAGCGACCATCGACAAACATTAACGCGCGATCGCGCAGTACCAGCGCCAGCCCGGCCGAGCCGGTAAAACCGGTGAGCCACTGTAATTTATTATCGTGCGGGGCGCAGTCTTCGCTTTGATGCGCATCGGCGCGCGGCACAATGATACCGTCAAGCTCCAGCGCGACAAGCTGGTCGCGTAACGCCTGTAACGGTGTTGGGGTTTGCATAGTGAGTCCTTTTTTCTTATCGGAACGGCGGTTCGTTGAAGGTGCGCAGCTTGCGGGAGTGCAGGCGATCGCCCTCCGCCCGCAGCAGGTCAATGGCGCGAATGCCAATTTGCAGGTGCTCGGAGATCGCCCCTTCATAGAAACGGTTGGCCTGGCCGGGCAGTTTGATTTCGCCGTGCAGCGGTTTATCGGAGACGCACAGCAGCGTGCCGTACGGCACCCGGAAGCGGTAACCCTGTGCGGCGATGGTGGCGCTCTCCATATCAATCGCCACCGCGCGGCTCAGGTTGAAGCGCAGCGCCGAGGCGGAATAGCGCAGCTCCCAGTTGCGGTCGTCGGTGGTGACCACGGTACCGGTGCGCAGGCGCTGTTTGACCTCTTCACCCGGCATGCCGCTGACCTCTTTGGTGGCGTCGTACAGGGCGCGCTGCACTTCGGCGATGCTCGGGATCGGGATATCCGGCGGCAGCACCGCATCCAGCACGTGGTCGTCGCGCAGATAGGCGTGGGCCAGCACGTAATCGCCAATCTGCTGGCTTTCACGCAGGCCGCCGCAGTGGCCAATCATCAGCCAGACGTCCGGGCGCAGCACCGCCAGGTGATCGCAGATGGTTTTGGCGTTTGACGGGCCGACGCCGATGTTGATCAGCGTGATGCCCTGGCCGTCTGCGCGTGATCAGGTGCCAGGCCGGCATCTGATGTTTTTTCCACGCCAGATCGGAAATCGCCTGCTCCGGGCGCTTCGGTTTCCGGCGGTGATCCAGGTGCCCGCCCGCGCAGGAGAGCGCGATATACGGGCTTTCCGGATCGAGGATCTGGGTGCAGCCCCAGCGCACAAACTCATCCACATAGCGGGTGTAGTTGGTGAACAGCACGAACGGCTGGAAATGCTCGACCGGCGTGCCGGTGTAGTGGCGCAGGCGCGCCAGCGAGAAATCCACGCGGCGGGCATCAAAATGCGACAGCGGGAAATAGCTGTCGGTCGGGTGGTACAGGCCATCGGCGGTTTCATCGCCAATCTGCGCCAGCTCGGTGGTCGGGAAGTGCGCGCGTCAGACCGGCGCTCATCGAGCGATCGAGCGTCAGGCTCGGAGCCGTCAATCACGTACGGGTAGGGGATCTCATGGGCTGAAAGGCCCACTTCGATCTGCGCGCCGTAGTCCTGGCACAGTAACGTTAATTGTTCGAGTAAATAGGGGCGGAACAGTGCAGGGCGGGTGACGGTGGTGCTGTAGCAGCCGGAGTGGGTGAAGCGGGCGTAGGCGCGGGTTTTTGGCGGTTTTGTTGCGCTGCCATTCCAGCTTACCGACAGCGATGGGTAGACGAACAACCCTTGTGCGCGGGCTTCAGCCGCCGGGAGTTCACCGTTTTCAATATAGCGGCCAATGGCGTAGCGCAGTGCGTTGACCGAGCGGTCGTACAGCGCCTCCAGTTGATCCAGCGCCTGCTCAGGTGTCAGGTGTGCACCTTTATTCATCATTATCTCCTTGTCTGCTTCTGCGGCGGTTCCCGATAGTATGTCACAGGAATGTGAAACAAAAGCCGTGCGGACAGGGATTCAGAGGAAACGGGGGAAGCGCCCGGCGCAACAGTGCGCGCCGGGAAAGGGGTTAGCCGCTGATTTTCACCAGCGTGCGGCCCTGGATTTTGTTTTGCAGGAAATCGGCGGCGGTTGCCGGGGCTTGTTCCAGCGCGATTTCAGTCGCCGCCTGCTGGTAGTAGCTCTGCGGCAGGATGCGGGCGAGATTTTCCCATACTGCCGGACGTTGCGCCGTCGGCACCATGACTGAATCCACGCCTTGCAGACGTACGTTGCGCAGGATAAACGGCATCACAGTCGTCGGTAGATCGAAACCGCCCGCCAGGCCGCAGGCCGCCACGCAACCGCCATAGTTGGTCTGCGCCAGTACTTTTGCCAGCACATGGCTGCCGACGGTATCGATCGCACCGGCCCACAGTTGTTTCTCCAGCGGACGCGTCTGTTCGAAATCGCTGCGTGGCAGGATCTCGTCAGCACCCAACTGGCGCAGGAAATCGTGGGTCGATTCGCGGCCAGTAACGGCGGCCACGGTGTAACCCAGCGCTTTCAGCAGTACCACGGCGGTGCTGCCCACGCCGCCGCTCGCGCCGGTGACGAGCACCGTACCATCCTGCGGTTTCAGCCCGGCTTCCTGCAATGCCATGACGCACAGCATGGCGGTAAAACCAGCGGTACCGATGATCATCGCCTGACGCGCGCTTAAACTTTCCGGCAGAGGCACCAGCCAGTCGCCTTTCACGCAGGCCTGCGCCGCAAGGCCGCCCCAGTGGTTTTCACCCACGCCCCAGCCGGTGAGAATGACCGCCTGGCCCGGTACAAAACGCGGGTCGCGGCTTTCGCTGACGCGGCCGGAAAAATCGATGCCTGGCACCATCGGGAACTGGCGAATGATTTTGCCTTTACCGGTGATGGCCAGCGCGTCTTTGTAGTTGAGACTGGACCAGTCAATATCGACCCGGACATCGCCCTCGGCCAGCGCAGGCAGCGCCACGTCTTTGACTTCCGCCAGGGTTTTATTCTCAAGCTGTTCCAGAACTAATGCTTTCATGACTGCGTTTTCCTCGTCGGATAACGTTGATTATTCGGCAGTTTTGCCGTCCTGTGCAGGTGTTATTTAGCTGTAATACTGTGCCGGAAGAACGTCCAGAACTGGTTGAGGGGCTCCACAGAGCGGAACAGTTTGGCGCGCATTACTGCGCCTTCCCAGCCGGACCAGAACTGGCGCGCCAGTTCGCTGGGCGGTGCATCTGTCGCCAGCTCGTCGCGCAGTTTTGCCTCGTCCAGGCAGCGTGCGACGCGGCTTTCCCATTCCTGGAGGATCGCCTGCAGGCGTTCGGGGAAGGCTTCCGGTAAAAGCGGTGTTTCCTGTAGCAGGTTGCCGACCAGGCAGCCGCGACGGAAATCGTATTTCGCCATCCCCTGACCGGCATGCAGCACGAAGGCCTCTATCCGTTGCAGCGGGGCGAGTTGCGTATCGAGTAAAAATTTGTCGAGTTTATGTGCGAAAAAGCGGCCATAGGCGTCGATCACCGCCATACCGAATTCCTGCTTGCTCTTGAAGCAGTGGTAGAACGAGCCCTTTGGCACGGCGATGTTTTTGATCACCGCATCAATTCCGGCCGACAAATAGCCGGTTTCGGTGATCACTTCGAGGCCAGAACGAATCAGTTCCTGGCGGGTATCCGTGAAGTCGCGTTCTACCTTTGGCGGCCGTCCGCGACGGGGTTTTGCCCGCGCTGCCGTTTCGCTACTCATAATTTAGACCGATTGGTTTTAATTCGCTGTAGGCTACGCCGTTTGTGAAGGCTAAGCAAGCGAAGAGCAGGAAAAAGGCCCGCACAATGACGGGCCTTGCAGAGGTATTTTACCGACTGGCGCAGTGGCTTCCCTTTCGCGCCTGCGGGTAGACCGGATTAGGCCGTGGTATTGATATTACGACCAATTGCCGGGTTGGATGGTAACTGCGGGATCTGCTGAATGATATCGGAAGCCATTGACTGCTGAGCATCCAGCGCCTTTTTGAGTACCAGCGTACTGACCTGGCTATCAAGCTGATAGGAGTCCAGGCTGCTGGCCAGAGAGGCAATTTGTATCGGGTCCATGTCGATCATCCTGTGTTGTGGAAAAAACAACCAAAGAACAGTTGTGAATATAACTGCACAGAATTTATCGGCAGCAGGTGGTGAATCTTTAGGCGGAGCGCGGATAACGCAGGCCAAACCCCCCCTTTTTCTCCGTAAACAATTGGGGAAACAGTGAAAAGAAGCATTTTTATAAACAGACGTGGGTCGTCTGAATACGGGGTTTTTCGTTGAGGCAGGAGATCCGGATGGTTATTTTTTCGGGCAGATCGTAATGAAACAGAGACAACTGGCTGAACGTTTCGCTTTCACCGCTCGCTGTGATCTGTTCCGCTACGGCACAGCATCTTTCCGGCTGTGCAGAAGGTGCTGCTGGCCATAAGGCGAATATTCAGCGCGCCATTTTCTTTGCACAAAAAACGAGGAATCACTGTTATGTCTCCAATTCCCACCCCATCTGATAGCGGTAGAGTATTTACCAGGAAACAGAAGCTGGTGGTAAAGGAAAACATCGCTGCAATTTGGCTTCACTGGCTGGGAGCGGTTTTACCAGTAAGTAGCTAAGAAATTAAATATTCTAAAATTCTTTATTAGAATCACATTTTTCGATGTAGACCATGATACAAATAAAAAACTCTCACGGTGGCGTAACTACCGCGTATATGCGTTATCCATGACAACAAATCTACACCCTGACAGGTCGCCCTGGTGCAGGCGGAAAAGTTTTTATTATATTAAAAATAGTGTTTCAGCTAATACGCATACTATACTTTCGTTTAATAAAGAACCGCCTTCGTATAAAATGAGTTATATTAATTAATGCCATACCATAGCAACGGCAAAATCTTATCATCTGAGAGTTAAATAAAAAAGTTCCATAAGATTTCAGAGCAAGCATAATAATAGGATTTATCCTAACTGGCGGCGTGATTTTACATTTTATGCAGCGTGCACTTTACAGGATAAATCACACTGGATTTGCTTGCTGGATGAAATTTTATTCCGCAATATCTATTCGGGATGTAATTATTGAGCTTGTCGTTGTTGATATTCACATTATCCTCCCGCCCGTATTGTAAAACTGACCAGCACCGCCGGGAGTCAGCTCACCGGAATATAAGAAGACCACACAGTCATAAGAGAGCGTCGCGGACTAAATTATGTCGGAAAACGATGGCAGCGATTGTAACTGAATATTTATTTTCATGATTCGATGATAATAATCGGTCTAAGATTTAAAACTCATTTATTGGTGATTTTTATTGCACCGTTAACTCGTTTTCTCTGGGTATGCCAGAAGGAGTAATGATGCTCTCTCTTGATTCTTCCTTGCTGATTGTAAGCGACCTTGATGGCTCATTACTGGATCATCATGACTACAACTGGAATGCTGCCCGCCAGTGGCTTGCACGCCTGAAACAATTTCGCATCCCGGTAATCATCTGTTCCAGCAAAACCGCAGCAGAAATCGTTCCGCTACAGGAACAGCTCGGTATTGCGGGTTCGCCGTTTATTGCTGAAAACGGTGCCCGTATCGTGATGACGGGGGAGGCGACAGGAGCCGATACCCCAGGCGAGGAGTACCGTGTGCTATGCCGGAATCTGGAAGCGCTCAGGCACCGGTTCTGTTTTACCGGTTTTCATGAGCTAAGCGATGCGGATGTCGCTGACGCTACAGGCCTGACGCTGGCGGAGGCACATCTGAGCCGTCTGCGCGATGCGTCAGAAGTGCTGCTATGGCGAGATGATGAACAACGGCTCGAGGATTTCCGTATTGCGCTGGCAGGGTATGGGCTTGCCTTAACCCGCGGTGGACGTTTCTGGCATGTTATGCCTGAAGGTTGTGACAAAGGCCATGCGCTGGTCTGGTTGCAGCAACAGCTTGAACGGCAGGAGGGCAAACCACGGATCACGATGGGGTTAGGTGATGGCCCGAACGATATCCCCCTGCTGACGCGCGTCGATTATGCGGTAGTGATTAAGGGAACAGGCACAAAATCTGTGGTTTTGCCGCGTGCTGACGAAGAACACGTTTATTACACCACCCTTGCTGGCCCGGAAGGCTGGCGTGAGGGGCTGGATTATTTTTTATTAAACCCTGCAATGGGTGCCAGACCGGAGGATAAACAATGAGTGATTTTTACCAGAATGGTGTACTGACTAACTTTCACAATCTTACCCGCCGGAGTGTCGAATCCCTCGAAGAGGAGATGGTTCGCTTTGCCCAAAAACGAAAAATGGGGTTGATTCTGCCTGCGTTATTCTCAGAGCTGGAGGGGCCGGCTATGGATAATATCGTCAGTGAGCTGGCGAAAGTCCCCTGGCTGGAAGAAATTGTGGTTGGCCTTGATCGCGCCGATCGCCAGCAGTTCCTCTTTGCGCGCGAGTTTTTCTCCCGGCTACCGCAGCGGCATCGCATTCTGTGGAATGACGGTCCCCGCCTTAAGAGCCTGGCTGACGAACTGGGCAAAGAAGGCCTGGCGCCAGAACAGCCAGGCAAAGGGCGCAACGTCTGGTTCTGTGCGGGTTATACGCTGGCTTCCGATCGCACCCACTGTGTAGCATTGCATGATTGCGACATCACCACCTACGAGCGCGGAATGCTGGCGCGCCTGCTGTATCCGCTGGCCAACCCGGCGTTTCAGTATGAGTTTTGCAAGGGGTTTTATGCCCGGGCTGAGGGCGGCAAACTGAATGGGCGCGTCGGTCGTTTGCTCGTTGGTCCACTTTTGCGTTCACTGCAAAAAGTGTATGGCCATTCTGAATACCTGGACTATCTCACCAGTTTCCGTTATCCGCTGTCAGGTGAGTTCGCCATGCGTACACGCGTGCTGAATGGCATCAGGATCCCCGGCGACTGGGGATTAGAGATTGGCGTGTTATCAGAGATCTACAGGAACTACACCACGCGTCAGACTTGTCAGGTCGAAATCACCGATAATTACGATCACAAACATCAGCCGTTGGCGGAGGAAGATGGCACCGGCGGGCTAAAACGCATGAGTAATGACATTGTGCAGTCGCTGCTGCGCAAGCTGGCAACCATGGGAGTACCCCTTACCGGTGATTCATTTCGCGTGCTGAAAGCGACCTACTATCGCAATGCGCTGGATATGATGGAGATCTACAACCACGAAGCCATAATGAATGGCCTCAGTTTTGACCGGCATGTTGAAGAGGCAGCGGTGGAAATGTTCACCCAGGCAATCCTTGATGCAGGGGAGGCATTTATTAAACGGCCGAACGAGAAACCCTTCATACCCAGCTGGAGCCGTGTTCAGTCCGCTTTTCCGGATATCCTGCAACGTATCAGTCAGGCAGTGGAAGAGGATAATAGAGGGAATGTCTAATCTTCCACATGAGCGATAGCCCATCCCAGTGCAGCAGGTTTTGCTGTTTCGCTGGATGGTGCAAGAACAAAAAACTGGCGTTATTTGTGGGGCTATTGATATGGCAAGCGTCTGGAATATAGACCTGAGGCTGTCGTGATGAAGTGCTGGCCAGACCGGAAGGCTGTTCTGAGATATTACTGATAAATGCAGAAAAGCAAAAAGCCCGCTTTTTAGCGAGCTTTTTGCTTTTCTGCTTTCCGGTGCTTGTCAGCGGCGGACGCTGGCTGAGCGCCGGGGCTTGAGCAGTTTATTTTCACTTATCCGCGCCCACTGGCTGAACAGCGTGTACAAACCGCAGGCTGAGACAAAGGTTACCACCGCCGAGAACGAGGCCAGTGACGCAGGCCCTTGCATCAGCACAATCCCCAGCGCCACGCTGATAAACCACGCGCCCACGCCTACCGGATTAATTGCCTCATGCTCATGGTCGTGCGGTACATTGTGGGCAATCCCGGCCAGCGCCACGCCTACCCATGCCACGACAAATACCCCCTGATAAGCCAGCGCCTGCAATAGCCAGGCGAACACATCCGCCAGCATCAGAATGTACACCACCACACCGACCACACAGGCCCAGACCAGCTTCGGTAATTTGAGGTTAAACAAGCTGTGGAAGAAGACCTGCATATTGACGGTAGCCAGGTAATAGTTGGCAGTGTTGATCCGTGTCTGTGTCACCCAGACAAACCCCAGCCCGGCAATGCCCAGTAGATTTAATATCGCCACTACAACGGCGGTTTCGCTGAGCGCCCCACCGTCGTGCAGACTGCTGGCGAGGTAAATTCCCGCTACGCCATTCAGGAAAAAGGTGACCAGATAAAATGGCATACCAAAGTTAAAGCGTGCGTGATACTGGCTGTCTTCCTCACGGCCAAAGCGGGCGTAGTCGAAGGTGTACATCATCAATACCCATACGCCCATGTAATAGGTGAAGCAGTTCCACCAACCCCACCGTGAAGGGTTGGCCGGGCCATACTCAAGCCAGTTTGCCTGGTAGCCGTAATGCATCACGGAAACAACGATCGTCGCCAGCAACCCCACCAGGTAAAACGGCAGCAGTACACCGTTGAATTTATCCAGCCAGTGCTGAACGCTACCGAAAATAAGCGGCACGCTGTATATCACCACCAGTGCCGCTGCTGCCCAGTAGACCATACCCGGGAATAGGTGGTTGAGGGCGAAGGCGATCACCGAGCCTTCGAACACGGCGTAATAAATCGCCGTAGAGAAGAAGATCAGCGTCGCCAGCGATGCCCCCATCCGCCCGAACAGGCGGCGTGAGAACTGGGCGACAGACAAGCCGCTGCGAATGGCAAAACGACTGATCACGCCATTAATCAAACCATAGGAAATAACGGATAACGCCATACCGATAATGGCGTTAATCGCCCCGTAGGCCAGTGCCAAAGACGCGCCAACCACAATGTAAAATACGGCGCTGCACACCGCCCACCACGCCATGGTGAGGGAGAATTTCCCCATGCGCGCCGGCTCCGGCAGCGCTGACTGACCAACATTTTCCGCCGAGCGGGATTGTGGAGCTGAAGCCATAGCAACCTCCTGAAACACGCAATCAAATTGATGCCATGGGGCGAAGCCCCGGGCAGGGTTAACGCAACACGTTCGCCAGTTGCACTATTCGCTGTTGAGACTGGCGGCGGGCAACCAGCGCCTCTTCCAGCGTCACAGGCATAAAGCGGACGTGTTGATTAGGTTGTAACTGACCAAGAATGGCCAGATCGGGGCTGATAACGGTCCCCAGCGTCATATAGCCGCCGCCCGATACTGCATCGCGCAGCAGGACAATTGGCTCAAGCCCACCTGGTACCTGAACGGAACCAATGGGGTAGCAGGCATCGACAATATTGGAGGGATCGGAGCCTGCGCCAAACGGTGGTGTCCGTGGGTTAAACGCCAGCGGCTGCCCGCCTTTCAGACGGTAGCCCGTGCGGTCGGCTTCGGTACTGACATACCAGTCGTCGGCAAAGAAGGTATCGACCGCGGCTTCCGTCAGTCGGTGGATATAGAGGCCCGGCACCAGGCGCAAAGTGACGGATTTCTCCAGCACCGGCAGTAATGCCTCAGGAACAGTGTTCCCTTCGCGGCGGAAGCGATCTGCGTTCACTGGATGCACGTTCAACACATCACTCGCTGCCAGTCGCCGCCCCTGAAAGCCCCCCAGCGCCCCCAGCGTATAGGTCGAGCGGCTTCCCAGGACGCGCGGCACATCAAGGCCGCCAGCAATCGCCAGATAGCCACGGCATCCCTGGCGGGCCGGGGCAAAGCGCAGATGTTGCCCGGCGCGGATATACAGCGCGCTGTGCGTAGCAGCAGGTTGATTGTCAACGATCGGCGTCATCGCCGCGCCGCACACCGCGATCAGCGCATCGGTGGAAAAATGTAACTCCGGGCCGAGCAGCGTCATCTCCAGCACCGCATCATCGGCTGCGTTACCCACCAGCAGGTTCGCCATCTGCATTGAATACGGATCCAATGCGCCGGAGGGGGGAATGCCCAGGTGGTAATAGCCTTCACGCCCTGCATCCTGTACCGTGGTGGCAAGGCCAGGCTTAATCACATTGATGGTCATACAACCCCCTTTTCAACAACTGAGGATAGCCCTGCGGATCGGCGACAAAGTCTGCAAGCACAAATGTCACATCGCGAATGCGCGGGGAAAATAGGCCTTTTTTCACCTGTTCGCTGATGTCGTCATAAGTCTGATGATCGATGGCGCGGAACTGCACAATGTCGCCCGCTTTGAAGAACACCATTTCGCTTTGCAGATACGGCAGACGTTGCGCCGGGTCATAGATCGGCATTGGCGTGATACCAAACAGCTGATAACCGCCAGCGCCACGCACCGAGTAGATACAGCCGAAGCAGCCGCCATGACCGAGGGATAACCCGGGCGTATCGGTACGTGGGCGCAGGTATTTTGGTACCTGGAGCTGTTTGTCATGCCCGACCATCTGGTACATAAACGGCAATCCGGCGACAAAACCCACCATCGACACGAACCACGGCGTACCGCTGTGCGCGGCAATAAAGTCGTCTTTATCCGCATAACCATTGATGTGTGCGGCATAGTCGAGGTCGCTGCCTTCCGGTGCCTGATGGCGATCGCGAAAACGCATTAACGTCTCGTGTGTCCACGGATCGTTGTACAGCACCGGCACCTCAATAATGCGTGTCGCCAGTGTTGTGTCGCCTTCGCTATCGGCTTCCAGCGCCTGCAGCTTGTCGAGCAGCGTTTGCGGTGCCAGCACGTCCGGGTTAAAGCGTACCTGGAAAGAGGCGTTCGCCAGGCAAATATCCAGCACTCCGGGGAGCTGGCATGCCTCCAGTGCCCGCGTCAGCGTCAGGCCGTGAAAAAAAGCATTTAACGACATTGACTGGTCAATTTCGGCAAAAAGATGCTCATCTCCGCCAAACGAGTAGCGAATCGGATTATTGGCCATAGCGACGGCTCTCCTGTAGCGGCGGCGTGGCTGCACTGTCGCGCTCCGCCAGCCACTGCTCAAGGGTGGTGGTGGTAAATTCTCCCGCCTGCAATTGCGGGTGTTGCAGCAGCCATTGATGCAGCGGGGCGGTGGTTTTGATGCCACGCAGTTCAAGCCCGCCGAGTGCCTGGCGGGCGCGGGCCAGCGCGTCGGCGCGATCGGGGCCCCAGGCAATTACCTTCGCCAGCAAGGAGTCATACCACGGGGGAACGCTGTAACCGCTGAAGACATGGCTGTCGATACGGATCCCTTCGCCACCCGGCCACACCACTGCGTCTATCCGGCCAGGGCAAGGGAAGAAGTTCTTGTCGGGGTCTTCGGCGTTAATGCGCATTTCGCAAGCGCAGCCGCTCAGGTGCACATCCGACTGCGCCAACGTTAGCGGTTCACCGTTGGCAATGCGTAACATCCACTGCACCAGATCGATGCCCGTTACCATCTCGGTTACTGGGTGTTCCACCTGGATACGGGTATTCATTTCAATGAACCAGAACTCGCCGCGCGTTTCATCAAACAGGTATTCCAGCGTGCCTGCCCCGCGGTAGCGTAGGTGCCGCGCCAGTTGCACTGCGCTGTCGCAGAGCGCGGCCCGCTGGGCAGGACTCAGGGCAGGCGAGGGCGCTTCCTCAAATATTTTCTGCCGACGGCGCTGTAACGAGCACTCGCGGTCGAATAGGTGAATCACCCGCTCGCCATCGCCGAGGATCTGCACTTCAACATGACGGGCGCGGGCGATAAAACGCTCGAGATAGACTGCGCTTGAGCCAAAAGCGGCTTTCGATTCGCTCTGGGCAACGGGGAATTCCCGCGCCAGCGCCTCATCATTTTCTACCACGCGAATACCACGACCACCGCCACCGGCTGCGGCTTTAATCAGGCAGGGATAACCGATCTGGCTGGCGCGAACTTGCGCTGCCTGTACCGTTTCCAGCACCCGGGAGCCGGGAACGACTGGCACACCGGCTTCTGCTGCTGTGCGGCGGGCTGCGGCTTTATCGCCCATCACGCGAATGGTTTGCGCGTCGGGGCCGACGAAAATATACCCGGCCTGTTCAACCCGCTCGGCGAACTGGGCATTTTCCGACAGAAAACCGTAGCCAGGGTGGATCGCATTTGCACCGGTTTGCGCGGCGGCATCCAGTAAGGCATTAATGTTGAGATAACTGCGCGCGGCTGGTGCCGGGCCGATAATGCACACCTCATCGGCCAGTTTTGCCGCGAGGCTTTCACTGTCCGCCTCGCTGCATGCCGCCACCGTTGGGATCCCCAGTGTTTGCGCAGCACGAATAATACGCACCGCTATTTCCCCACGGTTAGCGACCAATAATTTTTTTATTTTCCCCGTCATAAATCCTCCGTAGTGATTATTCGTTATCGGTTTTTATTATGGCGATCACTTGTCCGGGTTCGACGGCATCACCATTTTGTATGGTGATGGCGCTTATTATGCCGCGAGTCTCGGCGAATATTTCGCTGAACTGCTTCATCACTTCAATTAAACCAATAATGGTATCGGGTTCGACTTTATCGCCATCCTTAACAAAAGGTGCAGCCTCCGGTGAGGGTTGCCGGTAAAAAATACCTGGCAATGGCGAAATAATTTCAATATCAGACATCGTATTTCTCTCCAGATAAGCGGGAATGATTAAACCATACCCGGTGAGCAGACGTTTATACCTGCATTAATGAGCGCCATTTTTACCGAGCTGATAATTTCCAGTGCGCCGGGCGTATCACTGTGGATACAAATAGAATCGAAACGAATCGGGATGGTATTGCCGGTAACGGTTTTGACTTTCCCCTCCAGACAGGCCATTAACACTTTCTCGGTGATCGCCTGCACATTAAGACGCCCGGTAGTGCGGGTGAAGACAATAAGCCCTTGATCGTCATACTCTCTGTCGGCGTAAAACTCGGTGACGACCGGATGCTCCAGCCGCTGTGCTGCCTGCCAGACGGCGGAACCCGCCATGCAGTAAAGATAGAGGCTGGCGTCGAGTTGATGCAGGGTGGCAACAAAACATTGCGCTGCCGTTTCATCCCGCGCCAGGTGCATATATAACGCGCCGTGCGGTTTAATATGCTGCAATGGCAAGGAGTATAAACGTGCGAATTCCCGCAATGCACCCAGTTGGTAAATAATGTCGTTAACCAGTTCGTCCATCGGAATAGATAAATGGCGGCGACCAAATCCTTGTAAATCATTAAATCCCGGATGTGCGCCAATGGCCACGCCATTTTTTCTGGCCGACTCGACGGTTTTTCGCATAATATTTGGATCACCAGCGTGAAACCCGGTGGCAATATTGGCGGAGCTTATTATCGTCATAAGCTCATTATCAACATTATCGCCAATTATCCATGAGCCAAAACTTTCTCCTATATCGGAGTTGATATCGACCGTTTTCATCATAATAATTTCTTATTTACGCTTGGGGGTGTTAATTCACTATATGAAGATTTATTTGTATCCGAAAAGTATTATTTTTAGATAGTCTGATATCAGAAAAACAGAACGCTCATCGGCAAACCTTAAATAAAAAGAGAGACAGAGATGCTGACATTACGCCAGGTTCGTTATTTTGTTGCCACCGCCGAAATGGGGCAGATCTCGCTGGCGGCCGTGCATCTCAATATTTCGCAGTCGGCGGTCACCGGGGCGATTCAGGAACTGGAGCAGCTATTGGGCAAAAAGCTGTTTACCCGCTCGGTGCACGGCATGATGCTGACCGACTACGGGAACCATTTTCTTAACCATGCCTATACCGTGTTACAGACCGTGGATAATGCCGTGCGTAGTATGCCGGTTAATGACACGGGTGTGCGAGGCACGCTACGCCTGGCGGCAAGTTACACGGTGATAGGCTATTTTCTGCCGTTCCATCTGCAACGGCTGGCGCAGGATTACCCGCACATTGATATCCAGTTGTTTGAGTATGAGCGGCAGGATATTGAACAAGGATTGGTTGACCAGACGCTGGATATGGCACTGGTGCTGACTGGCAATTTACGCCATCAGTCGATTTATGCCGAAACCCTGTTTAATTCTACGCGCCGCTTGTGGTTGCCATCACGGCATCCGTTATGTGAAAAATCGCACGTGACGCTGGAGGATGTGGCCGGGGAACCTTTCATTATGCTCACGGTGGATGAAGCAGCAGACAGTGCCATGCGCTACTGGGAAGAGGCCGGAGCCAGCCCGAGCGTTATCCTGCGCACCAGTTCGGTCGAGGCGGTGCGCAGCATGGTGGCGAATGGTTCGGGGATTGCTATCTTATCGGACCTGGTTTATCGCCCGTGGTCGCTGGAAGGGCGGCGCATTGAGACCCGTTCGCTGGTGAACCATGTGCACCCGATGAGCGTCGGCCTGGCATGGCGTCATGACGCCCACTTCACCCCGGCGATGGCGGCGCTGCGCGAGTATTTCCGCAGCGCATTCGTGACGCAGCAAATCAATATGGTGCGGCGTTAACACCTCTCCGCGCCCGACGTGAGTAAACCTTTCCCTATTTAATAACCAAAAATTTTGGCATTTGAGAAATGGACAAGACTGGAGCGCCCCGAGCCCGTAGACAAATCTGCCCTGTAGTTTGAGCACTGAAGAAGTCTATGGGCACACCGCGTTTTACTCCTGAATTAAGGAAGAGGCTGTCCGCCAGATAATTGAACGTAGTTATTCCGTGGCCGAAAATGCGTTGCTGTCGGGCATCAGCCAGAGACACAACAGGGTAAGCACCTAAGCCAGGACGGGATGCTTTACCGTTGATACGGAAAGACGTGAACCGTCTGGCTGGACACGCAGATACAGACCAATCAGAAGCTTTACAAGGTTTACGAGAGGGTTTGAGAGTGCGGATTTTCGTGTCGTTAAGGGGGCATTTGGCGGTCACTACATAATCGAACTGAAATGACCCAGAACAGACCACCAAATTCTCCCGATGCAGAGGGTAAAATCAAAATGCATCGGGGAGAGTTTTCACACTAGCTTTTTGAATCTGCATTAAGATAGCGATTCGCGAAGATGCATGAGAACTGAAAGATGGCTCCTCTGACTGGACTCGAACCAGTGACATACGGATTAACAGTCCGCCGTTCTACCGACTGAACTACAGAGGAATCGTGTGAACGGGGCGCATATTATCGACCAGCGTTCCCCTTGTCAAAGGGTGGATCGCCTGAGCGCTTTTGATCGTTTGCTGACAAAATCGGCAAAGTGATGTTTTTGACAGCGGAATGCACCGTCATGGTGCGGGTATACCCCTAATGGGGCAGATCATAAACTGCTGTTTCGGTAATAAAACCCCCCTCCATGATTAGGTTTCCTTATTTTCAGGCGCTTAGCGCCCAATTCAGACCGCCTGGTAAAAGTGGCATTCATATTGCAAAACCTGTTCAACAACGACAGCCGGTTCCGGCACAGCATTTCGAACAGGGGGCAAAATGAACTTAAGACGACTGAAATACTTCGTAAAAATCGTCGATATCGGCAGCCTGACTCAGGCGGCCGAAGTGCTGCATATCGCGCAGCCCGCGCTGAGCCAGCAGGTGGCTACTCTGGAAGGCGAGATGGATCAGCAGCTGTTGATCCGCACCAAACGCGGCGTCACGCCCACGGAAGCCGGCAAGATCCTCTATACCCATGCGCGCACCATTCTTCGCCAGTGTGAACAGGCGCAACTGGCGGTGAATAACGTGGGGCAGACCCTGAGCGGGCACGTGTCTATCGGGCTGGCGCCGGGAACGGCCGCGTCCTCTATAACCATGCCGCTGCTGCAGGCCGTCCGCGCCGAGCTGCCTGAAGTGCTGGTCTATCTGCACGAAAACAGCGGTTCCGTGCTGAATGATAAACTGCTCAGTGGCCAGCTGGATATGGCGGTGCTTTACGATCGCTCCCCGGTTGCCGGAATCACCAGCCAGCCGCTGCTGAAAGAAGATCTCTACCTCGTGGGCACTCGCGACTGCCCGGGCCAGAGCGTCGACCTTACCGCCGTGGCAGAAATGAACCTCTATCTGCCGCGCGACTACAGCGCCGTGCGCGTGCGCGTGGACGAAGCGTTCTCCCTGCGCCGCCTGACGGCCAAAATCATCGGCGAAATCGACTCGATCTCCACGCTGACCGCAGCCATTGCCAGCGGAATGGGGGTGACCGTTCTGCCGGAATCCGCAGCACGCTCGCTGTGCAGCGCGGCAAACGGCTGGATGGCGCGGATCACCACACCTTCCATGAGCCTGCCGCTGTCGCTGAACATGTCCGCACGCGGTTCGCTGTCGCCACAGGCGCAGGCGGTAAAAGAGATTTTGATGTCGCTGGTCAGCAAGCCATCGCTTGAGAACCGTGAACTCCAGCTCGTGAGCTGATATTCCATAAAAGCATAAGATGCTGGTTTTTATTATTTGTTCTGCAGCACGGCTGACTCTAACAATAGAGCTATGTCAGATGCGCCGGAGTGAATCGTGAATTTCCAGCAACTTAAAATTATCCGTGAGGCGGCCAGGCGGGACTACAACCTGACCGAGGTCGCCAATATGCTTTATACCTCCCAGTCCGGCGTCAGCCGCCATATCCGCGAGCTGGAAGAGGAACTGGGCATAGAGATCTTTATCCGTCGCGGCAAGCGGCTGCTCGGCATGACGGAGCCGGGTAAGGCTTTGCTCACCATCGCAGAGCGGATCCTCAACGAGGCCAGCAACGTGCGTCGTCTGGCGGATCTCTTCACTAACGACGCCTCGGGCGTGCTCACTATTGCCACTACCCACACCCAGGCGCGCTACAGCCTGCCGCCGGTGATCAAAGCGTTCCGCGAACTTTTCCCTGACGTCCGTCTGGAGCTTATTCAGGGCACGCCGCAGGAAATTGAAGTGCTGCTGCAAAACGGTGGGGCGGATATCGGCATCGCCAGCGAACGCCTGAGCAACGACCCGCTGCTTGTGGCTTTCCCCTGGTTCCGCTGGTACCACAGCTTACTACTCCCGGTCGATCATCCCCTGAATCAGGTTTCACCTCTGACGCTGGAAGACGTTGCGAAATGGCCGCTGATCACCTACCGCCAGGGGATCACCGGACGTTCGCGCATTGATGAAGCCTTCAACCGCAAAGGGCTAACGCCGGACGTGGTGCTGAGCGCGCAGGATTCTGATGTGATCAAAACCTACGTCGAGCTGGGTCTGGGCATTGGTCTGGTGGCGGAACAGTCCAGCGGAGAACGCGAGGACGGGAATCTGGTGCGTCTTGATACGCGACATCTGTTTGACGCCAATACCGTATGGCTTGGCCTGAAGCGCGGGCAGCTGCAGCGCAACTATGTGTGGCGCTTTATCGAGCTCTGCAACGCCGGGCTGTCGGTGGATGAGATTAAACGCCAGGTGATGGAGCCGGAAGAAGTGGCGATTGATTACCAGATTTAACATTTTACTTTTTTGGGCAGTCTTATCGGGCTGCCCAGCCTCCAAAGAGACACATTCGTCTTCTCCGTTATCTGCTCTCACCAAAATAATATTCGATGCAATTCGTCTTGATCGGGTGATAGCCATTGATATTATCGATGTATTTCCTTGCAAAAATTAACTAAGTATTGCTTTTTGGGGTAATATATTTCTGAATTTCCCTCAATTATCGAATCGATTCTTCCCATATCGAACTTTTTCGTAAGGAAACGCAAATGAGTGCTCTTTCCCTCACCATCGAACGCTGGCGTAACATTACTGAACAAACTTATGACTTCTCGTTGCAACATCGCTACCGTTTTAATGAAAATGACGCAGTGATTGACGTTGAACCACGTGATGATGCTGTACCTGAAGAATTTTTTTCGCCAAATACTGAGATAGTGTGCCTGACGGGAAAAAATGGCAGTGGGAAGTCTGGTGTAATGGGAATTCTTAATTTGTCCGGTATGGTACTAGAACCAGGGTTGAAGGTGGATGATGGGCTTGACGCCGTCAAAAATGCATATATTTATATATTCAAAAGATCGTCTTACTTGTATGTGGTAAAAGTTCTTCGTGGCTTTATTACGGGGTTATGGCAGGCAAGCCAAAACATAAATGATAATGAGAGCACACAATTGAATTGTGTGCCAATAAACAGAACTTCAATTGTAAATACTTGGTATTACGCTTCAAATAATCTCCAGTTGAGTTTTTCGGGCAGCAAACTTTCGCGACATGATTTATCTATTGCATACCGGCGGCGCAATAAAAGCCATGCAGGGCCGGAGGAGGTTTTTTATTGCTGGCATGCTATGAAGCATCTTGACCTGAAAGACTGGATAACAGCACGCGTGTATACGTGGCGTGTGCAAAAATCATGGTATCAAAAGTTTGGTGACATTGAACTGGCGTTACCCTCCAATAATGAATTAAGAAAAAATAGAAGATACGTGGCGATCCTTGTTTCGCTACGGGTATTGTGGGCAATTATACGGTCGTATGAGAAAAACGCATTTTTCTGGCGAATGATGAATAAAGAATATCCAGATATTAACCACATGATCCCTAATTACAAAGGGATGTTGGAGGCTATTGGAAATGTTCATTCAGAAAGTAGTGCGATGCAACTTTTTAACGAGTTTAGGCCTTTATGTGAATATTTTTTCTCAGTTACTCCAGAGGGATTTGTATCTTCTTTAGTAGAAATACAACGAAAAAACATCAATAACTATGGAACGGTCTACTACCAATTCCCTCAAGAGGAAGATAATCATTTTTTTCTAAGTCGCATCTTATCTGCGATGTCTAGAATAAAAGAGAATGCCAGTGAAAGTCGTTTCACTATTGATCCGCCGTTTAGTACGGGTGAATGGAAACTTATTGATCTTTATGCCACGTTACAGCGAAAAGCTAATGAGGCGAAAACCAAAGATAACCACGTACAATTATTGTTGGACGAACCAGATTCAGATTTACATCCGGATCTACAAACACGCTTGATTAATACGATACTTAATCTACTCTCCGATTCCTCGAAATGCCGTTTTCAGTTAATTATCTCCAGTCATAATCCAATTGTAGTTTCCGATTTGCCTTCTGCTAGCGTAATCCCGGTTGATCCTTCCTCTTCCGTCTTAGGAAAAACCTTTGGCAGTAATATTTATGATCTGTATAAACACCGATTTTTTGTTGAGCGATCGGCTGGGGAATTTGCCAGCAATAAAATACGATCGGCGCTAAAAGACGATGGGATTGATGAAAAAACGCTACGTTTTTTAATTGCTGAGGCGGGGGAACCTTTGTTAGTTCGGGCCCTACAACGAAGGCTCGGAGATGCCAACCGGATCGCAAATCGTGATATTGAGCAGTTTGTTGCTCAATTAACGGAAGAGCAGCGCGAAGTGCTGAAGGGGAAACTCAATGAGGAATGATACCGCTTTTTTTGAATGGTGTGTAAGAGTACATTATTTCAACAAATTTAACATTTCTCCAGGTAGTGACAGAGATTTACGTGCAGCTATTATTTCTATTTTTTTTGGCGGAAGAGCGAGCGATTATAATCAGTTTAATACTGAAATCTCTTCGTTGAACACTAGCGTAGCGGCACTCACAAAAATTGATAAGTTACGTCTTGTTTTGAATAAGCCAGTATCTGCCCTCGTTAAAGCTGCATTTATCAGCACCCCCTGGCAAAGGAACAGATTAAACGCACAAAGCGTTCTTTTCGCAAACGCATTACGTAATCTTACTGCTGGGCAAAGGAATAGTTTTGATAAATGGATGGAGGATAATTACACTCGGTTTCGCAAGTCGGTATCTGCCCCACGTTTTGCCATGTCCTTAAATACTGCGGTATGTCCTTATTGTGATAAAGCATTTCTGGATGTGGGAAAGCAGTTTTACGGTGAACTCGATCATTATCTGGATAAGTCTACACATAGTTATTATGCACTGAATATATATAATTTTATGCCGGTGTGTGGCGTTTGCAATAGAAAGAAGAGTAAAGCCAAATTACATCATTTTAATCCGGCCAGTGATAATTTGAACTCAGTTTTTCAGTTCTTTCTATCGGATCAGGATAAATATGAAGCTTTGGTAAATTATCAAACAGAAAATATAAAAATTAAGCAGCGTGCGCTTCCGGGGAAAGGCGACCATTTAACCGAACTCAATAAGAGGTTTGCACTTGACGATCGTTATGAAAACATGACGGCTGTTGTGGATTACTTGGCTCAGCTTAAACGAATTTATTCCCCTGAATGGATATCCGTATTGCACACTACTTACGGAATTACTCTATCTATGGAACAAATTAAGCAATTACTGCTAGGGCAATTCAGTTTTCGTAATCCGGCAATCCGGTTGCAACCTTTAACTAAACTGATTGACGATCTTGTACGGGAGTTGAATATATTTAATGATGATCCAGCCCCCTGATTACATCAAGGAGAATAATGCCAGTAGGGGCTGGCATTATTCTGGTGAAAGATGGAGGACTTTAGGGCTGATGCTCCGGCAATGATGCTTTCATTAACATCGCGGTTAGCGCCGAAAGCAGGCAACCTGCCGTCAGATACATCGCCACCGAATGCCACTCGCCGCCGGAGAACGTCACCAGCATGGCTGCTATAAATGGCGTAAAGCCGCCGCCCACCACGCTTGCAACCTGATAGCCCACTCCCGCGCCGCTGTAGCGGTATCCTGCACCGAACATTTCAGTAAACATTGGCTGCTGTACGCAAACCACCATATCGTGGGCGATATTCGCCAGCATCAGTGAAAAGAACACTACGCCGAAAATCGAACGCGCTTCCAGCGCCATAAAGAACGGGAACGCGCTCAGTGCGCCGAGTATCGCGCCGGTAATATAGATGCGGCGACGCCCGTAACGATCCGCCAGCAACGCGAACAGTGGGATTGTCAGACAACTGATTCCGCCGACCAGCAGGCCAATATTTAAAAACAGCTCGCGCGGCAGACCGAGGTTTTGCGTGGAGTAGTTCAGTGCGAAAGCGGTCACGATATACATGGTCAGCAGCTCGCACAGGCGCAGGGCGATAATCTTCAAAAACGCGCCCGGATGACGAACCAGCGCTTCAAATACTGGCAGCCGTTTTTTCTGCTGTTTTGCGGATTGAGCCTGCGCCTGTTCAAATTCGCTGGACTCTTCCATGCCGTTACGCACCCACAATGCGCCGAGTACCAGCACAATGCTGAACAGGAAAGGCAGACGCCAGCCCCAACTGAGGAACTGTGCGTTGCTGGTCATGCTGCTAATCAGCGACACCAGTCCGGTGGAGAGCAGCAAACCAACGCCATATCCCACCTGCACACCGCTGCTGTAAAACGCTTTTTTGCCTGCGGGTGCACTCTCTACGGCGAGCAGCGCCGCGCCGCCCCATTCGCCACCAACGGCAAAGCCCTGGAGTGCGCGCAGGGTAACCAGTAACGCGGGTGCCCACCAGCCAATGGTGGCGAACGAAGGCAAAATACCAATGCACGCCGTGGCGATGCCCATCATCCAGACGGTCATCATCAGCATGCGTTTACGGCCCAGACGATCGCCAAAATGGCCGAAAATGATGCCACCCAGCGGGCGGAATAAAAAGCCGACGCCGAAGGTCGCGAAGGCGGCAAGCGTGCCCATTGCCGGATCGATCTGGGGGAAAAACTCTTTGTTAAACACCAGCGCCGCAGTAATGCCATAGAGTAAAAAGTCATACCAGTCGACGACCGCACCGGCAAAGCTACCCCAGGCAGCACGACGGGCACGGTTGAGAGAAGGGGCTTCCTCATCGGGGCGGGTTGTAATGAGCGTGGAATCCATAATTGTCCTGTCCGTTCCTCAAGTTTCCAAATTTTTCTAGTTTTTTGTATAGGGAAAAGGTTACTCACATCGCATGCAGCAAAGTAAAAGCCGCTAATGAGACTACAGCGCCCATCGCCAGGTGAAAACCTTTTTGGAAAGCAGGATGCAGGAAAGGGGAATTTAACTCAGGGAAGCTGACGGCGCAGAAGATTATCCGGCGATGAAGGAAAAAAAAGGCAGGGCCAACGCCTGACCAGTGGGATGCAGTAGCTTTGCTGACCGTGTTTTCGAACATCGGTTTAGATCGGTAATGATCGCCGGGGAAGACCAGCATTTGATGCCCGGAATTGTAAGTGTTATTCGTAATTATTACTGGAATCCACTTGCCGGTAACGTGTCATCTGGCCAGCGGAGTGAATAATGAATCCTGTTACCATAATCACGCGGAGCGGTGTGTTGTCCCCACAGGACGTTAATTTTGCTGAACAGCTCGCCCGAACGATTAACGGCTATTTCCGTCAGGCCAGGGAGTGTCAGAAAATCGCCGCTTATAGCGGCTGAGAGAAATATATTTAGCGGCCATTCGTTAACGCTTTAATTCTCTGAAATGGTGTTCCCTGACTCATAACTTATTACTCGCATTGCGAGAGCACAAAATATTCATCAGCATAATTCGCAACTGCGTTATGCTGATGGCGAGCAAATTCTTCATTCTCTCACTGATCATCCCGCCATTGTTATTTTTTAATGGCGGGGTTTTTTTATGGTTTGGTTGGGGTATTCTTGAATAGTATTAAGGAGTTACGCTTTGCCCTCTGAAGCGAGGGCAGGGTATTTTATTTAATAGCGCTGGATGGATGAGTAAGGGCTAATATTCTTTAAAAAAAAGATCGATAACGTTATTTATCATTTCAATAAGCATTTCTTTATCTCCTTCCGCATCAATAGATTGTAATGCAGTGCGCTGCGATAATCCCGCAAAGATGGATGCAATGATATCCATCTTTGCGTGCAGTTGCTTAATTTCATTCTCATCATTTTTTTTAGTTCTTTTAAGTAATTGCGCATTGAACCTGTTGCTAATGGCGTTATGCGACACCTGGAGTACTTGTGAAACGTTAGGGTTTCGCACCGCTTCGGCAGCAATTTCAAGCCATAAACTAATAAACTCTGGAGAGGTATGAAGCTCAACCATACGTGCCGTTTGCCTTTTAAGTGTCACGGCTAATTTCTCATCGGCTGGAGATGTCGCAATATCATTGATCAGTTCAAAAATAGTGCTTTCCTGCTGCGCGACTAGGGCTTCCACGATGGCTTCTTTGTTAGCAAAATGATAATAAATGTGCCCGGGGCTCATGCCGGCCTCTTTCGAAATTTTAGCAATACTGCATCCATGAAACCCCAGGTCACGGAAACATTTGGCCGCCGCATCGAGTACTTGCTTTCTCCTGTCTTTGCTTTTCACGCCAATTTCTTCGTCCTGTACGTTGCTCATTTATTAGCCTCTTTAATATCTCTTGCAAGTCATATTTTAGTATGAATATACTAGAATGAATATTCAAACTACAGAGAGATCGCTCATGATGTCTGTGCTTTTTCGTCCTGCATATCCGGCGCTGTCAGTTCTCTTGTCACTTACACTTCTCGGATGTGATCAGCCACAGCGGCCAGTTCAAAATTCGATTCCTGAAGTGGGAGTTGTGACGGTAAACGCAGCAAATGTGACGTTGACGACGGAACTCCCTGGCCGAACCTCGTCTTTCAGGACTGCTGAAGTGCGTCCTCAGGTTGGCGGCATACTTCAAAAAAGATTATTCGATGAAGGTGCCCTCGTGAAAGCCGGACAGGCATTGTATCAGATTGATCCTGCTCCTTATCGGGCGACACTTGCTAAAGCGGAAGCGAGCCTGGAATCATCGAAACTTTTAGCCCACCGGTATGAACGACTGGTAAAAACAGGAGCGGTAAGCCAGCAGGATCGGGATGATGCACGTTCAACCTGGCTACAGGCGCAGGCTGATGTTGACTCTGCTCGCATTGATTTAGGCTATACAACGATCACCGCGCCAATATCGGGACGCATCGGGCGATCTTCCGTTACTCAGGGAGCGTTGCTGACCGCCAATCAGACCACTGATCTTGCAACCATCCAGCAGCTTGATCCTATCTATGTCGATATTCCGCAATCTTCAACGGCTCTTCTTAAATTGCAGGATGAATTTGCCGCAGGCCGCCTGAAACGAAATGGCGACCAACAGGCTGAAGTCAAACTGATCCTCGACAATGGCACTGAATATTCGCATCCAGGCCGAATAAAACTTTCAGAAGTAACAGTAGATGAAAGTACGGACTCTGTAATTATACGCGCCGAGTTTCCTAATCCCGATGGACGGTTGCTGCCAGGTATGTTCGTCCGCGCCAAATTACAGGAAGGGGTGAACGAGAATGCCCTGCTTGTTCCACAAAGAGCAATCACCCGTGATCCGACTGGACAGGCCTCGGCTCTTGTCGTTGGCAAAGATAGCAAAGTGATCCGGAAAGCGGTGGTAACCGATCGCGTTGTAGGCAATCAGTGGCTAATACGGGACGGATTGCAAAGTGGCGATCGGGTCGTTGTGGATGGGACACAAAAAGCCCAGCCCGGCAGTGAAGTCAGGATTGCCCAGGCTACTCCCCCTTCGCCTGAAGTCGCTAATCAGCCTGAGTAAGGAGCCGTAATGTCACGTTTTTTTATTGACCGCCCCGTACTTGCATGGGTTGTAGCCATCATTATTATGCTGGCTGGCGTGCTTTCTATAATCAAGTTACCCATCAACCAGTATCCTAATATTGCTGCTCCTGCGATTGCTGTGACTGGATCTTATCCTGGAGCATCGGCAGATACCGTTCAGGATACTGTGGTGCAGGTTATCGAACAGCAACTGAATGGCCTTGATAATTTGCGCTATCTAAAGTCTGAGAGTAATTCGGATGGCTCATTCACAATTACCGTCACCTTTAATCAAGGGACAGATCCGGATATTGCTCAGGTTCAGGTACAAAATAAGCTATCGCTGGCAACGCCTTTAATACCGGATGAAGTTCAGAATCAGGGGATCCGGGTTGCTAAATATCAGATTAACTTTTTAATTCTTGCCGGACTTGTTTCCACTGATGGTCGTATGAGCAGCTTTGACCTCGGTGATTATCTGGTTTCTCACATACAGGATCCTTTAACCCGTATTACCGGTGTGGGTGATTTCACTATGCTGGGATCCCAGTATGCGATGCGTATCTGGATGGATCCGAATAAGCTGAATGGATATAAACTTACCCCGTTGGATGTCAGCTCTGCTATTCAGGCGCAAAACGTACAGGTATCTGCGGGCCAGTTAGGCGGTTTACCAACCAATGAAAATATTGAACTGAGTGCAACTGTCATTGGCAAGACCAGATTCACAACGCCTGAACAATTTGAAAATATACTCCTGAAGGTTCAGCCCGATGGATCCCGCGTGTTACTTAAGGATGTGGCCAAAGTAAAACTGGGATCCGAGAGTTTCTCAATACAATCAAAATATGGCAAAGATCTTCCTAGTACAGCTATTGCGTTACGCCTGGCTACCGGTGCTAATGCGCTGGACACCATTAAAGCTGTCAAAGCAAAGCTGGACGAGCTTAAGCCTGGTTTACCGGAAGGCGTGGAGATTATTTATCCTTACGATACGTCTCCTGTCATAAGTGCCTCAATAGAAGGAGTGGTGCATACCCTTATTGAAGCGATAGTCCTCGTTTTTGTCGTGATGCTGCTTTTTTTGCAAAACTGGAGAGCAACACTTATTCCTACACTCGCTATTCCGGTCGTTTTGCTGGGCACATTCGGCATTATGACCGCATTTGGCTTTACAATTAATATATTAACCATGTTTGGCCTGGTACTGGCTATCGGGCTTCTCGTCGACGATGCCATTGTTGTTGTGGAGAACGTCGAGCGACTGATGGAAGAAGAAAAGCTTCCGCCGCTTGAAGCGACCCGAAAATCGATGGAGCAGATTTCGGGCGCTCTGGTTGGTATTGGTCTGGTTCTTTCCGCTGTATTTCTTCCGATGGCGTTTTTCGGCGGTTCAACAGGTGTAATTTATCGCCAGTTCTCTATCACTATTGTTTCTGCAATGGCGTTGTCGGTGCTCGTTGCGCTAATTTTTACTCCGGCATTATGCGCAACGATCCTGAAACAAACGCATCATGACGCACAGGCTAAAAAGGGATTTTTCGGCTGGTTTAACCGTAAATTTGAACGCGGCACTTCGCTTTATCGCAATGGCGTCGAACGTACTTTGAGGGCCAGAAAACGAGCGATGCTTTTCTTTCTGGCAATCATCGCTTTACTTATTGCGCTATTCCCACGGATACCAACGTCATTCCTGCCTGATGAAGATCAGGGAAATCTCTTTGTGCAAGTACAACTGCCACCAAACAGTAGTGCGGAGCAGACCCAGAAAGTATTAACCAAAATATCGGCGTATTTTCTGACCCAGGAAAAAGACATGGTTGCCACGACAATGCTGGTCAATGGATTTAACTTTGCAGGGCGTGGTCAGAGTTCCGCTATGGTGTTTGTGGGACTTAAACCATGGAATGAAAGGAAAGGTTCGGTATTTGAACTGGCTGCCAGGTCAATGGGATATTTCAGCACAATAAAAGAGGGAACGGTTATTTCTTTCGCTCCACCGGCGGTGATGGAATTGGGGAATGCCACTGGTTTTAACCTGTTTATTCAGGATACAACTGGCGGCGGCCATGAAAAACTCATGCAGGCACGGAATATGTTTCTTGGGATGGCTGCCCGAAACCCCGCACTGCAAATGGTTCGACCCAACGGTATGAATGATGAGCCACAATATCAAATTCTGATTGATGACGAGAAAGTGCAGGCTCTGAAACTCAGTCTCTCTGATGTAAATAACACGATGTCCGCCGCCTGGGGGTCAACGTATGTTAATGACTTCAATGATCGTGGGCGTGTTAAAAAGGTTTATATCCAGGGGGAAGCCAGTTCACGTATTTCTCCGGAGGATTTCGATAAATGGTACGTACGTAATAGTGACGGAGAGATGGTCTCATTCTCATCGTTCGCCAGTGGGAAATGGACTTATGGTTCCCCGAAACTGGAGCGTTATAACGGTTTACCGGCAGTTGAACTTCTTGGCGAACCGGCACCGGGTTATAGCTCCGGGGATGCCATGAAGGCGGTAGAGGAGATCGCGGCAAAATTGCCACCAGGTTTAAATGTTGCCTGGACAGGTCTTTCATTTGAAGAGCGTCTTTCAGGTTCGCAAGCGCCGGCGCTTTATGCTCTGTCGCTAATAATCGTCTTCCTCTGTCTGGCAGGGCTTTATGAAAGCTGGAGTATTCCTTTCTCAGTAATGTTAGTCATACCGCTGGGTGTTATTGGCGCTGTCAGTGCGACGCTTTTACGTGGATTGGGGAACGATGTTTTCTTCCAGGTTGGCTTATTAACGACGATTGGTCTCTCTGCAAAGAATGCGATATTAATTGTTGAATTTGCGCGCGATCTTCATGAAAAAAGTGGAATGTCATTTTCGCAGGCAGCCATTGAGGCAGCCAGAGTCCGTTTACGACCCATTATTATGACATCACTGGCATTTATTGTTGGTGTTATTCCTCTCGCTATTGCTTCAGGAGCAAGTTCCGGAAGCAAGCATGCCATTGGTACTGGCGTTGTTGGTGGGATGCTTACCGCGACCGTATTAGCTATTTTTTATATCCCGCTGTTTTATGTTCTTGTCGCTGGTTTTTTTACCAGGAACAAAAACAAAAAAGAAGCATTAACCATAGCTGAAGAAAAATAGCCGTATGTGGGGTATTGGTATCCATCAGGGATACCAATACTAAAATCCTCAATCTGAGCAGTAATGTAGATACGATAAATTTTAATTTATTCTGGAGGCTTGAAAATGGCCAGACGAACCAAGCAAGATGCTGAAGAAACCCGCGAGCATATTCTGGATGCGGCTGAGCAATGCTTTCGGGATTCAGGTATTTATCGCACAACGTTACAGATGATAGCAATGAAAGCGGGCTGTACGCGAGGCGCTATTTATTGGCATTTCAGGGAAAAGAACGATCTTTTTAAACAGGTTATTGAGCGCACGCCTCTCTTACTTTTTACGGAAGTTGAAGATCTTGTAATGCGTGCCGAATCTGTTATAGCGTTACGCCACTGTTTATTAAGGGAAATTGAATACGTTAAGAGAAACAAACATCTTCAAAATGTTATCGAGATGACTGTCTTCCGCTGTGAATATCCTGACGAAGTAAATGACCATGATATTCTGGTGGGGAATAAGATGGATAAATTATTCGTCATGATAGATTCTGTTTTATCCGAAGCCCAAAAAAATGGAAGGATTCATGCTGATATTTCGACAACAATACTCAGCTCGATGATTTTCTATGTTTTTATGGGAGCGCTCAGGTCGATAGTTATGATGCCAAACGATACTTTGCTTTATCGTTACTCTCAATCAGCGCTGGATTTTGCTTTTGATATGACTATTGGGAATAAGGCGGTGTGTAATGAAAAATGATTTTATTTATGATCTTACAGAATGGATAGAATCTCAACTCGCATCAAAATTATCCCTGGATATTGTGGCGGCTAAGTCAGGATATTCGAAATGGTATTTACAGCGGGTTTATCATGCGTTAACGGGAGTTACTCTAAGCAGGTATATCCGGCTAAGAAAATTATCCGCCGCGGCTGCTGAATTACAGATAACTAAAACACATATTCTCGATATCTCTTTGAAATATGGTTTTACTACGCAGCAGGCTTTCACCCGTTCATTCAAAAGTTACTTTCATCAGACTCCTGCAAGGTACAGAAATAACACTGAATGGGATTGTTCACAGCTCTACCCGCCATATCAGAGGATAATTCATCCGGTACCCAAACCGGACATTATTTCATTACCAGAACAAATTTTTCTCGGCATAGAACACTCTTTCCCTTGTGCTTTTGAAGATCTCTGTAAGTTCAATATAGATGTGCGGATGAATTTTTTTAACAGGTATCTCAGGGACTACCAGGAGCTACCTTCTTACGTCTATGGTATCAGCCATTTTGAACCCAATATCGCAGTAAATTCAGGCGTTGTTATCAAGTACTTTACAGCAACAGATTATCAGAATTTATATTCTATGAAGAGTAAAGTACAAAAAATAATAATACCTGAAGGTCATTATGCACAATTTAATTATTCGGGTACAAAAGCCGGGTTTCAGCAATTTATCATGGACGTGAACCGTTATCATTTGCCCAGATTAGATATCACAAGAAGAAAGGGTAATGATATAGAGCGTTATTTTCTTCCTGGGTCGAAGAAACATTCATTACATTCAAGTTTTATAACTTGTAGCTATTTAGTGCCATGTGCTGATGTATTACATAAATCTGTTTCAGGCAGATTTATGTAATGCGTGTATAAAGCGACCGTTTCAAACAGTCAGGTGCACTTCTAAGATAGTCACCGGGCTTAGAATTCAGACATTGCAATATGATTATCCTCAGAAGGATAGGTTATGAAGAAACATCTATTTATTGTTATACCGGTACTCTTAACTCTGACGGCTTGCAACTTACAGCCGAAGTATGAACGCCCATCGGTACCTGTTTCCGGGAAATGGGAGAGTAATGCGTACAGGAATAAAACTTCAGATCTTGCATGGCAAAAGTTTTTCGATGATGACACGTTAAAACTCCTGATAGGATTATCCCTTAAAAATAATAGAGATCTCAGAGTTGCTGCTTTAAATATAGAGTCAGCCAGAGCACAGTACAGGATTGAAAGAGCCGCTTTATTACCAACCATCGAGGCTAATGGTAGCCAGACTTCGGCTCATCTGCCTGGCAATCTCTATTCTACCCAGACTTCCGGGCCTGTGTCATACCAGCAATATGAAGCGAATCTTGGTGTAACATCCTGGGAAATTGACTTCTTTGGCAGGCTTAGAAGTTTGAAAGCACAGGCGCTTGAAAATTATCTTTCGACTGAGGCTACTGCTCACGCCACACAAATTAGTCTTGTATCAGCGGTCGTATCGGGCTATTTGACCCTTTGTGCGGATAAGGATTTACTTAATGTGGCGACAGATACCGCTAAAAGTCAGCGTAAAACGTATGATCTGACTAAACAACGGTATGCGATGGACATCGCAAATGAACAGGATGTTGTTCAGGCGGAAACGTCATTAAGAAGCGCTGAGGCTGAAGTTTACCAATACACCCGTCAGGTTAAACAGGATACAAATGCTTTACAGCTATTACTGGGTACGAACATACCGGCCAATATTGTAGAAAATGCGACTTTACTTAAAGCATGGAATTTCCCGGCGTTGCCTGACGGAATATCATCAGAAGTCCTGACAAACAGGCCGGATATTATTGCTGCCGAACATACTCTTAAGGCAGCTAATGCGAATATTGGCGCGGCCAGAGCCGCTTTCTTTCCTACCATCAGCCTTACTGCTTCCGGAGGATCGGCTTCAGATAGTCTTGGACATTTGCTTGAAGGGGGCACGGCTGCCTGGTCATTCGTTCCCAGCATAAGCGTACCAATATTTGATGGGGGAAAAAACAAAGCCAATCTTGACGTTGCGGAAATTTCCAAAAGAATTGAAATAGCAAATTATGAAAAAGCTATACAGCAGGCATTTAAGGAGGTTTCGGATGCTCTGGCGGGTCAAGCGACCTATAAACATGAACTGGCTGCTCGGGTACAAGACACCGCGGCAAATCAACGTTACTACACTCTTGCGAATAGCCGATATCAGGAAGGTGTGGATGGGTATCTCAATGTGCTTGTTGCTGAACGATCTTTATTTCAGGCAAGGAAAACTGAAATTTCGACTCGTTTAAGTGAAATAACACAGCAGGTTACTCTTTATAAAGTTCTCGGTGGCGGCTGGAAAGCATAGCACCTGAATCAAGAAATGACGGCCAATTGCCGTCATTTAACTTTTATCTATTCAGCTTGAGGTGACAGATGAAATCAGAGAACAATCTGAATTCTTCACCTCAGGTGAAAAAGATTTTTTAACTAAGACGACTACTGGCTGTATTAGGGGAAAGGAAATCAGAGGTACTTCTATGTTAGATACGTATAATCGTTCGAATATTGGCTCTGGGGATATTAGATATAACAACTTTTTTACGCAGGAATAACAGGGCTTTTTACTTCTTTTTGTGACTATTACTTAAAAATAAATTTTATTTAAAATGCGACTGCCTGAATTTTTACTTTCTAAATAAAAGGTAAATAAGATAACCTGTGAGCAATATGCATGTAATGTGTATGATAGCCAATCCTATAACTACACCAACAATACTGTATCTAAACAAGTAATTGAATAACACATACTCGGTCAGACGTGAAAAATAGAACGAAGATAACATTATTAACATGCTAAAAAAGAGAATTGAGAAGCATATTAATAAACAATTTTTAGCTTTTGATTTTTTCATTGTTATTATTAATCATTTTGAGGGTGAAAGGTGTGTTAATCTTTTATTTTTCCGGTCTTAGCCATTTTATTTTATAAAATCTTCAACGGAAAGCTTATTGACGGATGGCTTAGTATGATCATACTAATTCATCTGCACTTGTCAACCTTCTTATGGGGAGAGTGGGGCGGTTTTGTGAAAATATAGTGAATTTACTTATTGTTTTTGCATAATTACTGCCATTTTTCCTCGTTATAAGGAAAAGATTACGCGTTATGATTTTATTCAAATGATTAGGGCTTAAGGATTGCCTGCGTATCTATTCGCAGCGGTAGTTCACGGGCGAAGGAAATGAATTGATATAGGGGAAGTGCTGCTTATTGAGTCCAGGAGCCCCGCAGATTAGTGCATTCAGTTTTCAATCGCTGATCGGCTGAACCCTGATAATGTGACTCAGTCCCTCAATGAAACCAGCGGACAAGAATATGATATTTGAGATGTCAAAGATGTGAGCCGCCTGGATTGGCATACAGGTGCAGACCGTGTGAATCAGAGACTTTATAAGGTTACGGGAAGGTTTAAGACTGTGGATTCTGGTGCCGTTACGCAGTGTTGCTGGTCACTCTATAGTTGAGCTGAAGCAGACCACTAACATTTCCCGATGCGGAGGAAAAACAGAAAAGACATCGGGAAAGGGGTTTCACGCTAACCTGTTGAATCAACATCAGATAAAGATTCGCAAGGATGCATGAAAGCAGGAAATTGGCTCCTCTGACTGGACTCGAACCAGTGACATACGGATTAACAGTCCGCCGTTCTACCGACTGAACTACAGAGGAATCGTGTGAACGGGGCGCATAGTACTGGCCCCGTACTGGTGTGTCAATACTAAATTTAACCCGCTGATTCAATTGGCTAATTAAAGCACAACGTGCTGTTTTAATGTACCTGGTTTATCCCTTCGTGGTAACCGCCGGTCTGGCCGCGCAGGCGGTTGAGCGGATCCTGCTGGTAGAAGTGGCAGAAGCGCTGCCACAATGCCGGGAAACGCGGGGCGAAGAGTTCGGGAGCGCTGAAGAAATACTCCGACAGCACGGCGAAACACTCTGCGGGATCGGTTGCTGCATAGGCATCAATGCTGGCTGCGCTTTCTCCCACCAGATCGATTTCATCCTGAATATTATCCATGGCGGCGCGCAAATCATGCTCCCAGCCAGCCACTTCACGCAGTGGGATCAGCGGGATGCCGCTGGCTCTGTCGCCATTACGCGTATCCAGCTTATGCGCAACTTCGTGGATAATCAGATTGAAGCCGGAAGCATCAAACGAATCCTGAATGTCGAGCCAGTTAAGGATAATCGGCCCCTGTTGCCAGCTCTGACCGGATTGCACCATGCGCTGGTTATGCACGAGGCCGATATCATCTTCCCACTCATCGTCCACCACGAACGGAGCCGGGTAAATCAACACTTCGTGAAAACCATCCAGCCATTCGAGGCCCAGCTCCAGCACGGGCAGACAAAAGAGCAGACTGATGCGCGCGCTCTTTAAGGCGTCTAAATCGAATCCTTGTAATGGAACCAGCCGCTTTTGTTGTAAAAAGCGATCCGCAAGCTGAACAAGTTTAACCTGCTCATCAGGCGATAAATTTGCTAATACCGGGGCGTTTAGTGCTTCTTCCCACGGGAACGTCGCCTCATCAGCGGAGTCTTTTGTTTTCCAGGGCCACTTAATCATCGTTTTGCTCGCAAACTCGCCACTTGAACCAAATTAACGGGACAGGGTCTGTTAAAATGCCAAATTACCTGGCATCATGGCAACCATCTGAACGGAGAGATGCCGGAGCGGCTGAACGGACCGGTCTCGAAAACCGGAGTAGGGGCAACTCTACCGGGGGTTCAAATCCCCCTCTCTCCGCCACTTCACCCAATCGGTTGTTTCTTACTGATTTTATTCCGGAAATGCCTCGCTTGTACTTCATGAATGTTACACATCATGGATAAATCTGTCATGTGCACATATCTCATAAAACGTAATGCGATTTATTATTTTTACCCTCAGATTCCTCTCGCTCTGGTTTGACCATTTTGATCGTCGCAAGTGCGCGCGTTCCTTTTGATGTCTTTGCGTTGCGAAGCCGCACATTTGACCTGCCGGGCACAATGATTATGCGCTGGCTCTGCGTTACTTAACAGCGATCTGCATTCGCTCTTTTTCCTGTCAGCAGTGAGTGTTCCGTGCTGTTTATCTCTTCTTTATATTGACCTGAGAAATACTGTTTTAAATAAGATGTTAATTGTAGCAATCAGTAATATTGCTTCTTACAATTATTATTAACTATCGTTTTCATTATTACTGGAAGTTGCCATGGCTGAAGGTAATAACTGAAGTATGTAAATGTTTCTGAGCTTATTATCTCTGTGCTTATAAGCTCAAATAAAAATATCTTTAAATATTAATTTGATTGTTTTATTGACATGGGTTTTTCTCGCGTTCAACTTATTTTTACCAGTTTCGCTCATTTTATTATTAATCGGAGAGGCTATGTTTGATTTTTTAAGGCGTTATGGGACGACAAGTATCCCGGCTGTGTGGAAATATGGAAAGGTTAGATGCATTATTCTTGATGATCTCAAGTACACCGAGCCGGATACCTATGCTTTCATAAAAAAAAGATATCCAGATTACAGGGATATTTTGTTCGGTGGCTTCGTAAGGGATTTCTGCGCCGATATGGGTGAGAATGATAAATTAATTATCGTCAGTCATTCGACTGAGTTTGGATTGCGCTATGCAAAAATGACAGACGATTTTATTTATTATCTAAAACTATGGGGTTTGAAACGCATTGGAGTATTAAAATTCCATTGTTGCCATATTGGCGAGCGAGAATGGTTGCGGGTGCTTGGTGAAAAAATGCTCAGGGATGGGATTTCATTTTCTTATATTAGCGGCCCGTCTTCTTCCGGTGATAAAGGGCAATATATTTACGATCTGAAATATGGCACCTCTTATACACCTGGAAAATACAAGATAATAAAAGGGGATATTAAAAGAGATTTTAAAGGGACACGATATGTAATGAAAAACGGCATTCAAGTCGCACCCCGTGCCAAAAATCAACCGAATCAATATCGTACGGTTATTACCGGATAGAATACAGGTGGCAAGACGGAACATTTCTCCGCTCTCTGATACTGATAGCGCCAATCCCGTGCCATTTACTTGTCAGTAAATCCTGTGGCAACGTAACCGGCAGGTCGCGTTGCCACAGGGTCAGAAACGACGCTCATCATCTGTTTACCAGGCGTCATTTACGGATGCGTTTATTACCATCATCTTATGCAACGCTACGAGTGCGAGTAGCGCCTTTGCGGGCTGGGGCAGTCGCTCTCTTTGCTCATCCGCTGGATGATGTCCTGGCGCAGCAGGAACTTTTTGATCTTACCGGATGATGTCCTGGGCAGCTTATCGACGATGACGATGCGCTCTGGGTATTTATATTTCGCCATCCGCTTACGGCTGAAAAAAGCCACCACATCCTCCAGGTGTAGCGGCGGCTCCCGCGTTTTCAGCACCAGATAAGCGCATGAGCGTTCCCCCAGACGTTCGTCGGGCATCGCTACCACGCAGGCATCCTCAATGGCCGGATGCTGTAACAGCACATCTTCCACTTCGCGGCTGCTGATGTTCTCGCCGCCACGCACGATAATATCTTTTTTACGCCCGGTAATGCTGATATAGCCCGCGTCGTCCATCCGGCAGAGATCGCCACTGTAGTACCAGCCCTCGTCATCCAGCGCCCTGGCAGTCAGTTCCGGCTCATCCAGATAGCCCATAAACACATTCGGGCCGCGCGAGGCCTCTTCTCCTTCCATACCGCGCAGCAGCGTTTTGCGAGACTCATCCACCACCTTAATTTCCACACCGGCAGCGGCATAGCCATCGGTATTCATCATGCGCGGCAGCGGATCATCGAGATTCACCAACGCGTGGGGCGAACTCTCCGTCGAACCGTAAATGCTTAACAGCTTGATCCCAAGCTGCTGACAACCCTGCGCCACTTTTTTGGGGATAGTGGTTCCACCGCAAAGAAAGAAACGCAGCGATAAAAGATCGGCCGGCTGTTTGCCGAGGGCGCACAAGATGTCATACACAAACGGCGTGGCGCCGAGCATACAGGTGCAACGCTGTTGCTCCAGCAGTGCGAGACAGGCCTCCGGGGTGAAAATATCCAGCAATACACTGCGAGCACCGATCAGAAAGGGCGCGGTGACGCCGTGCAAAAAGCCGGTTGCATGACCGAGCGGTGCAGGCATCAGAAACACATCCTGCCAGGTGAGATTCAACCGCGCGCAGTAGGCTCGTTCACTGGCGAGAATATTGTTATGGGTTAACATCACGCCTTTCGGCATTCCCTCGGTGCCGGAGGTAAACAGCACGGCGGCCAGTTCATCGCCGTGAACTTCGCGCGGTGCATGTAGTGGGGCGTTCTCCTGCACCAGTTGCCGGAAGCTAAGCGACGTGGTTGCCGGTGCCAGCTTATCCACGCCGACAATGCGTTGTAGCCAGGGTAACTGGTTTTGCAGTGGCAGGATCAAATCGACCGGACGCGTCTGCTTAAACAGCGTTGGGGCAAAGAAGATTTTTGCCTGGCATTTATTTAATACCCACACCAGTTCCGCTTCACGCCAGGCGGGCAGCAGCGGCACAGACACCGCGCCGGTTTTCAGGCAGGCCAGGTAAATCACCGTGAATTCACACCAGCCCGGTAGCTGAAATGCGACGCGATCGCCCGGTTGAATACCGCTGTTAAGCAACCATGTTGCCAGGCAACTTGCGGCGTGATCAAGCGCCGCATAGGTGTATGAATCACCATGATTATCCACCACGGCGAGTTTGTCCGGCATCGCGCGCAGGGTCTGGTGCCAGTAATCGCCCAGCGATGCATCGCCCCAATATCCTTGCCGTCGGTACGCTTCCCGACGTTCAGCATTAAACGTTATCGTGACACTCATGGACTCTTCCTGGTCAATAAACCGTTAAACGTAGTGGATGTTTTTGCATGAATTTCAGGCGGATTTGGGCTCAACCGTAGCGGAAGTCAACACCGAAGGTCCCTGCCGGGTAGTTCCAGTGTTCGAGAATGGTTTCCCCGCACAACACACGGCAGGTGCCGCATTCAAGGCAACCGGCGCAGTCGAAATGGATATTGCCCTGCGCATCCTGCTTGTAGAGATTGGCAGGACAGGCGTTGAGCAGTTTGCGAAACTCATCAATGTTGGGGTTATCGGCCAGAATAATGTGCGGATGGCCTTCATCAACATGGAATTTATTGACGCCCAGTTTGACGTCAACGTTAACGTTATTCTCCTGGCTCATAGTGCAGTCGCCCCTTTGATGCCGTCTTTCAGTAAATTCAGCAGGCCGATTTTCTTCATGTGAGACATCATCATTTTGCGTACTGGCTGATTCGGGCTACCGTCAACCGTGAACATATCATTCATGATGCCTGCCACCATTTGCGGATACTGGGTAAACAGACGCGGGTTTTCCATCAGGGCAGGGAGCTTGCGGAAATGCTGCATATCGCGCATCACGAAGCTCTGCTCCAGCGCGCGTTTATAGGCCGAAAGTGCGTGAGCCGAAAAATCTTGCTGCGCTCTGGCGGCAATCGCGGTATTGGCCGCGGCTTCCGCCGAAGCGATGGCTAAGTCCATACCGCGTACCGTATAGCCCAGATTGAGGCACAACCCGGCAGCATCACCCACGATCATCACCCCGTCGCCGACCAGTTGCGGGATCATCGCGAGACCACCTTCCGGCACCATATGCGCCGAGTATTCCAGCAATTTCCCGCCCTGAATCAGCGGGCGAATAGCTGGATGCTGTTTAAAGTCCTCCAGCATTTGCGGCACGCTTTTCCGGGCCTGACCCATCTCTCCCAGCCCGCAAACCAGACCAATCGATACCGACTCCCGATTGGTATAGAGAAAACCGCCGCCCATCAGGCCATTCGATGGAGAGCCAGCAAACAGCCAGGCGGCACCTTCGTTCCCGCAGAGATTAAAGCGATCGTCGATTTGCGTGGTCGACAGGCTAATCAGTTCCTTCACGCCCACGGCATAATGGTGCGGCGAGGGCACCGGCACCATCCCCAGCGAACGTCCCAGCAGCGAATTGACACCGTCAGCGAGGATCACCACATTGGCCTCAAGAATGTCATCACCTGCCTGCACGCCGGTGACCTGATTGCCTTCACGGATCAACGCATCCACCCGGACACCCGGAATAAATTGCGCGCCCGCTTCTTCGGCTTGCTCCATCAGCCACGGATCGAGTCGGCTACGCAGCACGGTATAGGAGGCCTGCTCCGCGAGCTCAGATTTCTCGCGTTGAAAATCGAGGGTGACGGCGTTGTCATCGGTTAAAAAGGAGATTTTCTCCCGCGTGACCGTGCGCTCAATGGGCGCGCGCTGCGCGAAACCGGGCATGATGCGCTCAATACTGTGCGCGTAGAGTCGGCCGCCGGTCATATTCTTACTGCCCGCGTTGTTGCCGCGTTCAATAACCAGTACATCCAGTCCGGCTTTGGCCATCACATAAGCCGCCACCGTTCCCGCCACGCCCGCGCCCACTACGATGGCGTCAAATTTTTCATCCGACATGCGTTATGCTCCCTTCCCGCAGCGCCTGCGGGATACGTATCTTAGTGGCTCAATTCACCGATCAGGGCCGGGACGACTTTGTAGATATCGCCCACCAGGCCGTAATCGGCATAATTGAAAATCGGCGCGTTTTTATCTTTGTTGATGGCGACGATCACTTTGGCGCCATTGCCGCCGACCATATGCTGGATCTGCCCGGAAATCCCCAGTGTCAGGTAGAGATCGGATTTCAGCAGTACGCCGGAGACGCCCACATAACGTTCGCGTTCCATCCAGTTTTCGCCTTCGGCAATCGGGCGCGAGCAACCCACTTCCGCACCCAGCACGCTGGCCAGTTCTCGCACCATCGCAAGGTCATCTTTCGCCGCCAGGCCACGGCCAACACCCACCACGCGTTTCGCTTTACTCAGATCCACACTGCTCAGCGTTTTCGCGCGGCGTTCCAGACAACGGATCTCGTGGCGCGGCGCAATATAGTCCGCAGTGACAACCGGGCAGGTGCGCGACGAATCTGCGGCCGCAGGCTCCAGTACGCCGGATGCGAGGGTAATGATGGCGAGCGAGCCGTTGAGTTTCTCTTTCCCAAACGCCAGACCACCGTACATACGGTGTTCCGCACAGACGCTGCCGTCGGCAATGGTGACAGCCGTGGCGTCATTAACCATCGCCACGTTCAATTGCACGCTCAACCGCGCGCCCAGCGCTTTGCACCGTTTTGTCGCGGCCATCAGCAGTAATGATGGCTGGCCGGCAGCGTCCTGCCCGATCCGCGCCGCAAGAGTCTCAGCGAAATTTTCAATGCGTTGCAGTTCAGAGTGGGGTTCAAGCACTATCACACTGTCGGCGCCCAGAGACTGGACTCGCTTGACCTGTTCTGCGCCATAGACGATGGCATGTACCTGCTGGCCCCAAAGGCGTGCGCCGGACAGTAATTCGGCATAGCGTTCTGCGTTATCGCTCAGTACCCAGACATGGGTTAATTGACTCATGGTGTTCTTCTCCGTTGGGCTTAATTGAGGGCTTTTTTCACGAGTTCAGCCAGTTGGGCAATCGCTTCGGGTGAATCATTGTCGAGGATGATGTGTTTGCGCGTGGTGGCTGGTGGTACGGTGATTTCCATCAGTTCCGCCAGCGGTGAGGACGGGTTCCAGCCAATGTCGCTGGCCTGCCACTGGTTGACCGGTTTTTTACCCGCACCAAGGATGGCTTTCATCGAAGGAATGCGCGGGACGTTTATATCGGAAGTGACACAGAGAACTGCGGGTGGCGTCAGTTCGATCACTTCGACCTCTTCTTCCAGCGTGCGCTCAATGCTGAGTTTGTCGCCGTTACGCTGGATGTTGCTGACGGCGTTAATCACCGGCAGTTGCAGGATCTCACCAACCAGCAAGCCCACCTGTTGGGCGTAGAGATCCCCGGAACCTTCGCCAAACAGCATCAGATCGAAGCCCATCTTCTCTGCCGCCGCCGCCAGCGCCTGGGCGATTTCTTTCGGCAGGGCATGTTCCAGTTGCGCATCCTGCAACATAAACAGGCTGTCCGGGCCGCGAGAAAGTACGTCTTTACGCACTTTTGAATTTTGCAGCAGCGAACCGCCAACGGTCAGGGCGGCAATCTCATCATCATCGCTGGCGAGCTGCGTCGCCGCTTCGATAGCATTGAGATCGAACTGGCTGATCTTCGCTGCTGCATTGTCAAAGCTGAGCGCGTGGTCGGGCGTGACCACGATGTCCTGTTCCTCAGGTACCAGTTTGAAGCAGGCTATTATTTTCATGGCATCTCCTGTGAGTCGCGGGCGAATATTGGACGTAGCGCCAATATCGACGGAAAGTAAAAAGTGACTGGAAACAGTGTGCGATAGCGGGATGCGCTTTTCGACGGGACAATTTGTTTTCGTTGCTAACAATCTTGCAAAAAAAGTGAGATCGCCCAGGCAAAATAAAAGTGAGGGAAATTAATTTTCAGGCGTAAACATATTATCTTGCATGCCGGGCAAATAATCTTGTTCTGCAACAGCGAAGGAGTGTTGAATAACCGCAGTAGTCGCTCTATTTTACCCTTATTATTTTGTTCAGGCTTATTCTTAACATGTGAGGTTGTCATGTATCAGCGATGCTTTGATAATGCCGTGGAACCCCTTTTCGTGCAGGGGGAAACGCCCCGATTTTCGCGCTTTGTCATCAGCGATGACCCAACCTGGGAATCCGGGCATCATGTTCACGATAATGAAACTGAGCTTATTTTTGTCAAAAAAGGGATTGCACGATTAATCATTGATTCGTCGCTGTATGTCGCGCACGAGAACGATATTGTGGTGATTGAGCGGGGGCGGTTACACGCCGTCACTTCCGATGCGAACGCGCCTGCCACTACCTATACCTGCGCGCTGTATGGCTTTCGTTTTCGCGGCTGGGAAGAGAACCAACTGTTGCAACCGCATTCGTGTCCGGTCATTTCTGCCGGGCAGGCAAAAGAGGTGATTACCAGCATCTTTCATGAATTGAGCGTAATGTTGCCGCAAAGTAAAAATACATTAACATCTTCGGTCTATGATGCGTTTGCTTATGCGCTGACGGTGTTGTACTTCGAAAACTTTAAAAACGCTTACCGATCGGAGCAGGGGTATATTAAAAAAGATGCGTTAATTAAAGATATTCTGGTTTATCTGAATAACAACTACCGTAAAAAAATAACGCTCGAACAGTTGTCAAAACAATTTCACGCCAGTGTCAGTTATATCTGTCACGAATTTACTAAAGAATACCGTATTTCTCCCATCAACTATGTGATTCAGCGGCGGATGACGGAAGCCAAATTTGCGCTGACCAATACCGATAATTCGCTGGCCGAAATCTCCTGGCGCGTGGGATACGAAAACGTCGATCATTTTGCCAAGCTCTTTCTGCGTCATGGTGGTTGCTCACCCAGCGACTACCGTCGGCAATTTAAAAATAACGTGGTTGAATCAGAGTATCTGTCCGATTTTTACGTGCCGGAAAAAGTGCTGTATTAATTTTCCTGTAGCTCCCGGCGCGCCGGGAGCTACAGAGCAGTTTTAATCCTGGTAATCCTTCAGAATCTGGCGTCCGGCGATGTAAATCATGATCTCGTCAGTGCCGCCACCGATGCGTTCACAACGTACATCCCGCCAGAAACGAGAGACGCGCGCTTCATCGGTATAACCCAGCCCACCCATAATCTGGATGGCATCATCAATCACCTCCTGTGCAGTACGGGCGCAGTGCAGCTTCGCCAGTGCAGCGCTGGTGCGCAGGGACTGCTGCTGATCGGCCTGCCAGGCCACTTTCAGTACCATATTGCGCATGTTCTCAACTTTTACCGCCATTAACGCCAGTTTTTCCTGGATCATCTGGTTATGGCCAATTGGTTTACCGAAAGCAATGCGCTGATTGGCATAGCGGGCAGCATCTTCAAACGCGCATTCGGCAAAGCCGGTACTGCGGGCGGCGTTGATCAGGCGTTCCATTTCAAAGTTGTACATCACATTGAGAAAGCCCATGCCTTCTTCGCCGACCATATCGCTCTCTTCAACTTCGACATTGTCGAGATACACTTCGCAGGTGCTGAGCATATGCCAGCCGATTTTGTGCAGCGGGTTAACTTTGATCCCCGGTTTTTTCGCGTCCACCCACCACAGCGTAAAGGCTCTTTTCGGATCTTTAGGCTGCGGATCGCGCGCCAGCACCAGCATGTAAGGGTATTCCTTCGCCCCGGTAATGAAGGTTTTCTGCCCGTTCAGGTAAACCTTGCCGTTTTTGCGCGTGTAGCTGGTGGTGGCACTGTTGTTATCGGAACCCGCTCCCGGTTCGGTTAATGCCAGCGCATACGCCGGATCGCCGGTTTCCATCGTACTTTCCGCCGTTTTCCGTAGCTGCTCAGCGGAGCCGAAACGACGCATGCTGTGGATGCACTGGCCGTTGGTGATCAGGAATGCCGGTGCGCCGCATTTTGATACTTCCATCAGCGCCAGCATCTGCGTGACATAATCTGCCGGGATGCCGCCGAACTCTTCTGGCACGCCGAGCATAGAGATGCCGTTATCGGCGAGTGCACGCATAAATTCGCGTGGGTAAGTTGCTGTCTGATCGCAGGTACGGAAATACTCTTCCGGGAAGTTGCTGGTAATGAGTTCCCGGATGCTGGCAAGCAGCAGTTCCTGCTCTTCGGTTAAAGAGAAATCCATTATCGTACTCCTGTTAATTGGCCGCTTCGGGTAACACAAACCCCATGGTGGCATCGATAAATAAGCGTGGATCCATCAGTTTCAGGTCGGGAGAAATCACCGGCGTGAACGCCATTTTGTCCAGAATGTCTTTTTGCAGATCGACGCCCGGCGCAATCTCCATTAAATGGAGACCGTCCTCTTTCAGGGTAAATACTGCGCGTTCGGTGATGTAACGGACGTCCAGCCCGCGTTCGAGGGCGATTTTTCCGCTGAAGGTAATTTCTGGCAGCGTGCTAATGAATTTTTTCACCCGGCCTTCCTGCACAATGCGCAACTGGCCGTCGGTAATCTCGGTCTTCAGCCCGGCGGCAGTCAGCGTGCCGCAGAACACAATTTTTCGTGAGGTGGCGCTAATATCAATAAAACCGCCGGTGCCCATAATTTTGCCATTGAATTTATGCACGCCGACGTTGCCGTGTTGATCCACTTCGGCAAAGCTCAGGTAACACACATCAAGGCCGCCGCCGTGGTAGAAATCAAACTGCGAGGTCATATCGAGAATGGCGCGAGTATTGACGTTGGCGCCGAACGCCACACCTTGTGAGGTGATGCCGCCGACCGGCCCGGTTTCCACCGTCAGCACGAAATCATCGGCACAGCCTTCTTCACGCGCCACCAGGCCGATGCCGTCGGCAATACCGACCCCCACATTTCCCACCGCGCCTTTGCGCATCTCAAATAAGGCGCGGCGCGCCACCAGCTTGCGCTGATTGAGGGGCAGGGTAAGTTGCGTACTGTCGTCGAGCGTGAAATCACCAGAGATAAAGCGGTTCACCGGTGCGCCGCCGTACAACTGCGTCTGGTTGGGATCCACTACCACGATATCCACCAGGTACCCCGGAATGCGCACTGATTTCGGATGCAGCGTGGCTTTTTTCACCATTTTCTGCACCTGCATCATCACAATCCCGCCGTTGTTATGCACCGCCTGCGCCAGTACCAGTGCATCCAGATACATCACTTCATCTTCAAACGAGGCATATCCTTCGCTGTCACAGGTGGTGGCGCGGATAAACGCGATGTCCGGGGCAATGGCTTTGTAGTAGAGGTACTCTTTGTTATCGATCTCGACCAGTTTGATCAGATCTTCCTGGGTGACTTCATTCAGCTTGCCGCCTTGCTGGCGGGGGTCAACGAAGGTGCCCAGTCCGATATCGCTAAGGATGCCGGGCTGGTGGGCCGCCGCGGCGCGCAGCGTCTGTGTTAAAACGCCTTGCGGGTAGTTGTAGGCAGCAATTTTACCTTGTTCTGCCAGATCGGAGATACGCGGCGATTGTCCCCAGTGTCCGCACAGTGCCCATTTCACCAGGCCTTCCTGTGCCAGCGGGCTGATCCCGCGATCGGCACGGTCGCCAAGTCCGGTTGGGCTGATAATGGAAAGGTTTCGCGGTGTTTGCGTCTGTTTATATTTATCGGCTAACGCGGTGATCAATGTGGTGGCTTCGAGAATGCCGCCACCTGCGCCTAAAATGCACAGCGTGGCTTCGTCGGGAATATATTCCACCGCTTCCTGCGCTGACAGTACAGTCACGCGTCCATTGAGGCGTGAGGGTCTTTCAGGTTTCATAATGACTCCTGGGATGTCCGTGCGGTGCGGATATCTGGCTTTATTCGCCGCTATTCAACCGTGAATTAAAGCCGAGCGCGTCCGCTGAATATTTGAAAATATTCATGTCCGGGCATTATTTAATGTAGGGCGAAAACGTTTAGTTCCGCCTGAATATACTCTCTCAGGCCTGATGCAATATCGTTAAGGCAATACGCAGGTCGCTAACGGATATTTGTCCTGGTGCCGAGGCCTTTTTCACCGCGCCAAACGTTGCGGCCGAGCCGAACACCTCACCTGCCAGCCGTGAAATGACCCCGGCTTTTGCCATCGACATGGTAATAAGCGGGCGGTCGGCATAGTGTTCGTGCATCTCAAGCGTCGCGGTAAGCAGGGTCAGCACATCGGTTTTGTTCTTCGGCATCAGCGCGATTTTGGGTATATCGGCACCCAGTTGCTGCATTTTGCGCAGGCGCTGCACAATCTCTTCTGCTGGTGGCGTGTTATGGAAATCGTGGCTGGACATGATAACTTTCACGTTTTTCGCGTGCGCATGTTCCACCATGGCTTTGACCAGCGCCTCGCCGGTAAACAGCTCCAGATCGATGATATCGACCAGACCGCTATCCACTGCCGCGCGGTTGAGCGCAATATACTGCTCCGCCGATAGCGCCTGTTCACCGCCTTCTTTCGCGCTGCGGAAGGTAAACAGCAGCGGTTTATCCGCTATTGCATTGCGGATGACAAATACCGCTTCCAGCACGGCATCAATGGAGGCGACATTGCTGAAATGGTCAACACGCCACTCCAGGATATCGAAGTCCGCGTCACGATAGGCCTGCGCTTCCGATTTAACACTGGCGATATCTTTCCCCATCAGCGAGACGATGATTTTGGGAGCTCCTTCGCCAATCACGAGATTTTTTACGCTTACCGTTTTCATTCAGTACCTCTTATTCAACGGTCTTTCAGGCTTCGAAGCCCATGACGTGTTTCACGTATTCCAGCGGAAACTCTTTACCGGTCCACAGTTTGAACTGTTCAGCCCCTTGCCACAGTAACATGCCGTAACCATCAATGGTTTTGCACCCGGCTTGCTGCGCCTGCTGCAACAGTTTGGTGATATGCGGGTTATACACGCATTCGGTGACCAGCAGACCCGGACGAAGCAGGCTGATATCGCTGATGAGGCTTTGATCATCCAGCGGCTTCATGCCGATTTTGGTGCCGTTAGTGAGGATGTCTGCGGTAGCAAGGGCAGCGGCAAACGCTTTCTGATCCGCAAGGTCTGTCACGGTTACCACGCAATCGGTGTTTTCGTTGACGCGACGGGCAAAGGCGACGGCTTTTTCGAAGAAATCATCCCGGCGGTTAAACAGTTTAATCTCTTTCAGCCCTTCAATGGCACCTTGTGCGCCAATCGCGGTTGATGCCCCTCCGGCACCCAGCAGTACCATGGTTTTGCCTTTGATGTCGAAACCGCTCTCTTTGATGGCGCGGATATGTCCGGTACCGTCGGTGTTGTAGCCGCGTAAATAGCCATCATCGTTGACAATGGTATTGATAGCGCCAACCAGTTTTGCCGCCGGGGTTAATTCATCCACATACTCGCACGCCAGTTGTTTATTCGGCATGGAGACGCCGGTGCCGCGCATTTTTAAGGCTTTCAGCCCGGCAATGGCATTGGCGAATGTCGAATTATCGACTTCAAATGCCATATAGGTAAAAGGCAGCCCGGCTTTTTCCAGCGCCTTATTTTGCATTTCCGGAGACAGACTGTGCCGGATAGGGTAGGCCATCAGGCCAATCAGTTCATATTTTGCAGTTACATCCATCATAGACTCCTTGAATATTTATCGTGAACGGAAGCTGTTTTTTGAAAATACCGTTCGCCGAACCGCACATCGTTTTTAGGAATATTGAAGACGCGGTAGTAACGGACGAAGACAATGGCGGCGGTGAGGAAGGCCAGCAGCGCGAAGAAGAAATCCAGCAAGATGATGTACTGCAGGCCAATGTTAGAGAGATACCCGGTAATCAGCGGAATAATAAAATTCGCCAGCCCGCCCATCATCATGTAGACGCTGGTGACTTTGGCTTTGCTCTTCGGGAAGAACTCAGACATCACCGACACACCCAGTTGCAGGATGCCACCCGCTGCGGAAAAGCCGATAACAAACGCACCGGCATTGCACACCAGTGGCGACGGGAACAAATAGATAACAGCTGCTGTAATAGCCGCCAGCCCGGCGTTAAAGACGTTGGCCCAGACAGGACGTACTTTTGTCTTCAACAGTGCGGCGAAGATGAACACGCACAGCAGCGATCCCATGCTGTAGTAAGAGATGGTTTTTAGGGCGTCGGCTTCCGCCATTCCGGCAAATGCCATGGCATATTTCGGCATCCATACCACGATGACGTAAAAGGTGGAGAAGGCTGCAACGCCGAATAATACCGAGGCAATGCCTTCCAGCCACGGCAGCGGTTTGCTGTTCATCTGCGGCAGCGCTTTGGCGACGCTGGCATCGACCTGCTGGCCGGGGAAGCGGCTTTTCAACAGCATCAACGTGATCAGGACAAACAGAACACCGGGAATAATGACGCTATAGCCGTACCAGATATCATTAAGCAGCATGTAGCTGACGATCATTGGGTAGAGCATCTGCCCGAAAGAAACCATCGCTTTTACCAGAATCACCGCCGAGCCGGACGCTGTCGGAAAACACTCCATCAACGCCGGGTAGCCTCCGGTATCGAGCGCCGAGTTGGCGACACCGACGCAGACAGCCAGAACAAAAGCCACCATCAGGTTCGGGCTGGAGGGGATGCCAAAGAAAAAGAGCATATACAATACGACGCCCAATAAAATAACGGCCCGGCGACCGAACTTGTCGGAAATAACGCCAAAGAACAGAATACTGACCAGACGACCCAGACCGATGCCCGAAATTAAATAAGCAATGCCCGCATTGTTGGTGGAAAATTTCGCCGCCAGAGATGTCATATTTTGCGCCAGCGTAATAACGCTAATGCCGTGCAGGAAATAACTAAGATAGATACAGATTACCGCCAGGATAAATGGGGTGCTGAAAGCCTTATTCTGAGACATTTTTCACAGCTCCGTGCAGATTTTAAATTTTTTCTCCCGCAGCGCTTACTGTGATATCTGGCCGCGAGTTTAGATATTACTTTACGTTCTTTCAACATTCGGCCATACATAGTATGGCGCTTAATTTTCCAGGTTTATTGCATGATAAAATGTGAAGTGAAATGGCTTTTATATCGTTTTGAACGCTATCAATTGTGTCGCTAAATAACGTCCGTATTATTTTGCACAAGCGCATCAACAATATTGCATCGGGAGGGTTATTCGGCGACAGGTGCCATATTCACCGAGCGCCTGGATGCCATACGGCTGCGTAAACCAATAAAAAGTGCCAGCAGAAAACCGATAGCCGCAATGGCAGTATCAAACCACATAATATCAGCAATACTGTGCTCAGAGAGGCGTGCCGTTATTAATGGGATGGTAAAAGTAGCAATGCTTCCCGCGCTGTAATAAATACCGGTCGCTTTTCCTTTGGCGTAAGGAAAACGGGCGGCCATCAATGTCAGGCCAATTTGTACGACGCCACCTGCGGAGGAGAAACCAATAACAAACGAAAAAATCACCACCATCCCAACGCTGGGATGCAGACATACTGTCAGCAAGGCAACAAACGAGATAAAAGTGTACAGCACTAATAACGCCATGGTTCTGGCGGTTTTCCGTACCAGTGGAGCGGTAATGAAAACGCAGAGCAGCGAACCGCAGGTGTAAACGCTGAGCAGTTTGATAGACTCGGTATACGACATGCCGACAACAAACTGACCGTATTGCGCAAGCCACTGACTGATAAGGTAAAAAGTGGTCATTGAGATATAGCCATACAATGTGTAGCTGGCCAGATCGATAACGGAGCAGTGGTGTTTAAGCGTGCTGTCTGCGACCGGTGGCGATTTGCGCGCACGGTGAGGGGGAAAGGTGCAGCGGAGTAAAAACAGGCCGTTGAGGATCATAATGGTGGCGGCAACCAGAAAGGACCAGCCGAACCAGATTTCCGCCCATACCAGCAGGCTGATGATCATCGGTAATAAAAACTGCCCCGCAGAAATAAACGCTTTGATCAGCACATTCGCCGTGCCGGGGGAACGCGGAAATGCTTCCATCAGGCTGGGATAGGTTCCTGCGTCGAGGAAACTGTTGGCGATCCCGGCTAAAAAGCCAAACGCATAAGCCACAACAATGCTGTGTGTGTTGATGATGCCGAAAAAAAATGCGAGATAGCAAAGCATGCCGAGAATAATAAATGGTCGACGGCCAAATTTGTCCGACAATATTCCGGAGAAGAGCAAAACGCTTAGCCGGCCAATACCGAGTGAGGAAATAACAACAGATACTCCTGCTGCATTGGTCTGCCACTGGAGTTCGAGCGAAGACATATTGAGGCTCATTAAAATGACCCCCATGCCGTGCACCAGGTAATTCAGATAAAGACCCAGGGCAGTCGAGAGATAGGTGTTTTTCATTTTATTTACGGCGTGAAGGTGAAATGGATCGTTGGCGGTGTCAGCAGAGAAACGTCTTTAGCACAGATGTTCCAGATCATGCGCATAGAGTTCGGCGGCCACTGACTGATAAACCTTCCAGTCCAGATAATCCCCATCATGATATACCGTCCGAAACGCAGCCAAATCCACAAAAAAACGCATCGTATTATTGCCAATGCGATTGTTTATTCGTTGGATGAGAGCGTTAATATGCGATTGCCTTTTTTTTCTCAGCGCCTGCAATTTTTCAACAATATCCGCTGGGATAGCTTTTTCTCCCTTTTCCCATGCCTGCCACTCTGCTGCCGTATTATCCGGTGCAATCCAGGTTGCGCACTCTTCGATGCTCATCGCGAGAATATGGCGTAATGCCTGTAATTCATATGCGTTCATAATTTAATTGCTTCATATAAAAACGATTGTGCATAAATAACACTATTGCGCAGATTGCGGATTGAACAGAGTCACACTATTTTGTGCAATATTATTTGTTATCGGTCTGTAAAGCTCCGGCCTGAATTCTGCTGTCTGCGTGGGCAAGTCGCATTTCGAATGAAACCCGACAGTGGCGGATGTCACCGTTGTCTTGTGCGCGTGCGATCGGGGATCACTTCCGCTGTTTGTCGCTCCTGCCCAGGTTTGCCGATCGGTTTCTCAATGATGAGCACCCTTAGCGTTACGCGTTAGTCGTGTTATGTGTAGAAATAATTCCGGATGATATTTTCCCATTAATTATTTGTACAATAAATAACATGGTGTCTGAGAATATGTTTAGCGTCATGATGGGCTGAGTAGGATTATTCCCTGTTTTTCCTTAATTATCTGCGATGTCAGGTAATAAAAATGAGAAATATCGTAGGTATTCTGTTTTTACACGATGTGATTATGATTCGCGAACCATTGCAACCATTTGTTTTTAATGGTTATTTTAAATTTATGGTTTCTGTAAATTCAGGGTTATTGGTATTGATGTTGGTTATTTTAATAAGAAGAAAAAAGTCCGACATATAAATATCGGACAAGTCAAACAGGAGCGACAGTAAAAAATAAAGAAAGGAAGGTGGATAACAAACGAGTCAGGATAATTACACAGTTTTTGTAATAAGAAAACTAATTTTTTAGCCTTAAATAAAACTAAAGCACTTTGTTTTTTTATTCTGTTTATTTTTACGAACTTCTTTGCACCAAAACAGGGCGAGCTGACGTGTGACAGTAAAATATATAAATAAAGCTGATATATCTTTAAAATTCATTTTCTGGGGATATGATGTGAAAGTAGTCACATTCGTATTGAAAGAAGCTTTTCCTTTTCACCCTTAACAGCGCGGAAAACGACATTATGGAAGATAAAGCGAAACGAAGTCTGGGGGGAAAGCTGGCGTTATGGGTTTTCTGGATTTTTTGTGTCTGGTTTATCTGGAGCCTGTTGAACGATATCTGGTTGCCTGGACCGCCTTCGGGCAACGCGAATGGCGCAAGGGGCGCAGCCAGCGCGGATGGGTTCAACAGCTTCAGCAGCGTACTGGTGCTTGGCGTGGTGGGAGCGATACTCGGCGCGATTGCCTGGTATACTCGCCCACGCGATCCTGATGCCTGAAGATGTTATGGTAATGACTTTTCATCGACAGGACGCACAATGAATTTATCTGACTGGCAACACCGTTTCGATAAATGGGTGACGCAACACTTTAATCATGCTGATGCAGCCCATGATGTGTCGCACTTTCGCCGGGTGTGGAAAACCGCGCAGACGCTGATGCTGGGGCAGCAGGTTGATGGGCTGGTGGTGCTGGCTGCCTGCTATTTCCATGACATTGTCAGCTTTGCGAAAAACCACCCGCAACGCCATCAATCCTCGGTACTGGCGGCGCAAAAAACCGCTGAAATTCTGGCCAATGACTTCCCTGATTTTCCCGCAGGCTCGGTGCCAGCCGTGCGTCATGCCATTGAAGCGCACAGCTTTAGCGCAGGAATCGCACCGCTCACGCTGGAAGCCAAAATCGTTCAGGACGCGGACAGGCTGGAATCGCTTGGCGCGATTGGTCTGGCCCGCGTGTTTGCTGTCTCCGGTTCGATGGGCGCGGCGCTCTTTGACGGCAACGATCCCTTTGCCGCAGAGCGGGAACTGGACGACAAAGCCTACGCCCTCGATCATTTTCGCTGTAAGTTACTGAAGCTGCCTGCCACCATGCAGACAGCAAAAGGGCGGGAGCTGGCTGCGCATAACGCCGATTTTCTGGTGCATTACATGGCGAAACTGAGCGCGGAACTCCAGGGCGATCATCAACGGATTGATGATGAGGTGCTACGGCGCTTTCGTACCTCAGCAACTTAAGGGAGAAAAGAGATGGCGGATGTTCATGACAAAGCGACGCGCAGTAAGAATATGCGGGCAATCGCTACGCGCGATACGGCCATCGAAAAACGGCTGGCCGCCTGCCTGCAATCGCTGGATCTGGCGTTTCGCGTACAGGATGCCGCGTTACCAGGTCGCCCTGATTTTGTGCTGGATGAGTATCGCTGTGTGATCTTCACTCACGGGTGTTACTGGCATCGCCATAACTGCTATCTGTTTAAGATTCCGGCCACGCGTACGGATTTTTGGCTGGAAAAAATCGGCAAAAATGTGGCGCGTGATGCGCGCGACTGCGCATTGCTGCTTGAACAGGGCTGGCGGGTGCTGGTGGTGTGGGAGTGCGCATTGCGCGGCAAGCTTAAACTGAGCGATGGGGCGCTGAGCGAGCGGCTGGAAGAGTGGATCTGCGAGGGGCAACAAACCGCGCAGATCGACACTCAGGGGATTCATGCGATGGCGATTACTTCTCCACGCAAGGCGTAACAGCCGGGCGCGGCGGGAAGAGATATTTGCCCAGCGTCACCAGTACCACAGCCAGGATAATGATCCCCAGCGCCAGCCATTCAACGGAAGAGAGATGTTCGCCGCCAAAGCCCGTGCCCAGCAGTACCGCCACCACCGGGTTCACATAGGCGTAGCTGGTTGCTAATGCCGGTGACACGTTGCGGATCAGATACATATAGGCACTAATAGCGATGATAGAGCCAAACAGCGCCAGATAGCCGACGGCGAAAAAGCCGGACAGCGGCGGTATGGCGCTAAGGTGTTCGCCGCTCAGAGCTGAGGCGGCCAGCAACACGATCCCGGCGGCCAGCATTTCAATCGCGCCCGCCATCATCCCACCCGGGAGTTCAATCCGCGAACCGTACACCGAACCAAACGCCCAGCTTAGCGAGCCGATGAGGATCATGACTGCGCCCCATGGATTACCGCTCAGGTTTCCGCCGCTATTCAGCAAAATGATCCCCGCCAGGCCAATAGCAATTCCAGCCCACTCAAGCTTTCGCGTCGCGATACCAAAAAAATGGCTAAAGCACAGCGTAAACAGTGGTACGGTCGCCACGACGACCGCAGCGATGCCGGAAGGGACATTCTGATGTTCCGCCACCGTGACAAAGCCGTTACCGACAGCGAGCAGCAATACGCCAATCAGCGCCGCATTGAGCATTGGGCGCAGCGGCGGCAGTTTATGGCCGCTCAGCAACAGAATGGTTATCAGCACGATACCCGCAGATAAAAAGCGGATGCCAGCCATCATGAAGGGCGGCCAGCTTTCGACGCCGACGCGGATAACAAAATAGGTAGAACCCCAGATGATGTAGAGCGCAAACAACGCTCCAATAAGCGGTAAAACTTGCCTGAAACGCATAAACCACCACAACAAAAGATACGAGGCTTATAGTAAACGTCAAAACTATACGTCTTGCGAGTGGTTAATTCGGCAGAAGCTGTTAAATTTTTGTTGACACTATGGGGTGATTCTCGCCATAGATTTTTTACTGCATACTGCACTTTATTTAGTGATAACTCTGAAAAGGAAGAAATTTTGGCAGGAAGTAGTTTATTAACATTGCTTGACGACATTGCCACCTTGCTGGATGACATTTCCGTGATGGGCAAACTGGCGGCGAAGAAAACTGCCGGTGTGCTGGGAGACGATCTTTCGTTAAATGCGCAGCAGGTAACCGGCGTTCGCGCCAACCGTGAACTGCCGGTAGTGTGGGGTGTGGCGCGAGGATCGCTGCTCAACAAGGTCATTCTTGTGCCTCTGGCTTTGCTGATCAGCGCGTTTATCCCGTGGGCTATTACACCGCTGTTGATGGTCGGCGGCGCGTTTTTGTGCTTCGAGGGTGTGGAAAAAGTGCTGCACACCCTGGCTGCACGTAAGCATAAAGAGACCCCGGAAGCCCGGCAGCATCGGCTGGAGGCGCTGGCCGCACAGGATCCGCAGCAGTTCGAAAAAGACAAAATCAAAGGCGCTGTCCGTACCGATTTTATTTTATCGGCAGAGATTGTTGCCATCACGCTCGGTATCGTGGCCGACTCGCCATTGCTCAACCAGGTGCTGGTTTTATCGGGCATTGCGTTGTTGGTGACCATCGGTGTTTATGGCCTGGTGGGGATTATCGTCAAGCTCGATGACATGGGTTACTGGCTGGCAGAACGGAAAGGCGCGCTGGCGCAGGGGATGGGCAAAGGGCTGCTTGTTCTGGCTCCCTGGCTGATGAAGACCTTAAGCGTGGTCGGCACGCTGGCGATGTTCCTCGTTGGCGGCGGTATTGTGGTGCATGGCATAACGCCGCTGCACCATGCGATCGCGAATTTCGCGGCCGGGCAGCACGCGTTGCTGCAGACCCTGATACCGGTTATCGCTAATTTGCTGTTGGGATTCGCCATTGGCGCGGTGGTCGTGGCCGTCGTTAAAGGGGTTACGCATCTGCGTGGTGCGGCGAAGTAAAATCTCGCCGCAGTGATTATGCAAAACCCGCAAACTTCGTCTAATGTGAAAAAGTTTCGCCCTGATACAGGAGGCAGTGATGGTCTTTTTGGTCAGCGATGAAGTAATACCAAAAGAGGGTGGTCCGCGCATGATCGTTACCGGCTACTCCAGCGGTATGGTGGAGTGCCGATGGTATGACGGTTACGGGGTCAAACGGGAAGCCTTTCGTGAAGATGAACTGATGCCTGGCGACAGGCAAAGGGCACACGAGCAGGTGTAACCCAGTAGAAACGCCCGGCTATTGCTGGGCGTTTTTATTGTTCTCCATTCGACGCCAGTGCTAAAGATCGACTGCGGCTATACAGACTGAATTCCAGGGAGCTCGTGTGCGGCAGAACAGCGTCGTGAAACAACCGAGGTCGTTTATTACTCTGAAGCGTTATTTTCTCCCGGCACGGGTGGTTAACCTTTGCTTTCTGATTGTCATGGTGTGCTCCACGATTTTGACCTGGCGAGAAGTGATCGTCCTGCAAGGGGCTTACGTCGCCAGCCAGCGCAGCGAGCTGGAAAATGTCAGTAACGCGCTGGACATGCAAATGCAGAGTGGTGTGGATCGGCTGCTTTTTTTTCGCAACGGCATGCAGGCCGCGCTACAAACGCCGCTCGGTTTTAAAGTACTGAATAATGTACAGCAGGAGTTCGGGCTCCGGCGCACACAGTCGCAGTGGCAAATCGGCCTTGATAATACGCGCACGCTGCCCATTTATGGCGTATCCGATTATTTTGTTAATCAAAGCGATCTCCTCAACCGTGATGATGAACGCTTACCTGCGGAACTGACCGCGGCGATGGAGCTCGGCTATCTGTTCCGTCTCTCCGCTAATGCTTCCATGTTGCCGCGCCAGGCGTATTACGTTTCTCGCGCCGGTTTCTATATCTCGACAAACCCGGTGGAGAGTGAAGAAAAGATCGTTCCGACCTATTACCGCCTGCTGATGCGCCCCTGGTTTCGGGGACAGCAACAGCAGGAAAATCGGGCCCGTGGCGTTCGTTGGTATACCGATCAGGCGCGCCAGGGCAGCGTAACACGCGGGTTCGTCGCTGCCAGCGTGCCGCTGGACTATCAGCAATATTGGTATGGCGTGCTGGTGCTGAGCTTTCCTATTAGCGATATCAATCGTTTATTGGTCGAAGCGCGTGAAGAGCAGGAAGGGGGGCAATATCTGCTTTATGACAGCAGCTTTAATCTGCTGACTAGCACGCTGACGGAGCAGGGGGCTGTATTTAGTGTGAATGAACGCAATCAACTGTTGGCGGATATGGAACGCGATACCCTCGGTGGGATCCATCTCGGTACTCGCTATGTTAGCTGGCAAAAGCTGAAACAGTTTGGTGGCGTACTGGTGCGTATTCACACGTTGCGGGAGGGGATAACCGGCGATTTTGGGCGTATCAGTATCGCACTGTCGCTGTTGTGGTTGCTCTTTACCGGCATGCTGCTGTTCTCGTGGGGGATTATCCGCAGGATGGTGAATAATATGTACAGCATGCAGAACACGTTGCAGTGGCAGGCGTGGTTCGATCCGCTAACGCGTCTGTATAACCGCGGCTCATTTTTTGAACGGGCAAAAACGTTATCCGAACAGGCGCGCGTGAGTAATCTGCCCTTTGCCGTTATCCAGTTGGATCTCGATCACTTTAAAAGTGTTAATGACCGTTTCGGTCATCAGGCTGGCGATCTGGTGCTCTCTCATGCTGCCGGAATAATCAGCAATACTATCGGCGGGCAGGATGTCGCCGGGCGCGTCGGCGGGGAAGAGTTCTGTATTCTGCTGCCGGGCAGCTCGCTGGAGCAGGCTGCCCGGGTTGCCGAGCGTATTCGCGCGCGAATCAAGGGGAAAGAGATTCTGGTACAGAAAGACACCACGCTGCGCATTACGGTGTCGCTGGGTGTCAGCGATGCCTCTGAGAACGGCGATTACGATTTCGAATCCCTGCAATCTGTTGCTGATAGCCGCCTGTACCGCGCGAAAAACAACGGACGCAATCAGGTTTGCTCTACGGACGGTGCGCCAAAGAAATGATCCATCCCTTCGCGCCAGCCTCCCGCGCCTTCCTGCATTGTGTGATAAACCCGCTCGGGTGAATCCTGACGCAATTGTACGCCCTGGCGATTGAGGCCTTTCACCACGATAGCGTAATCGACGCTATCAAGCAGCGGCGCATCGTTAGGGCCATCGCCGAGGCCAAGCGTTAACATGCGCTGGCCCCGGTAGTGATGATACTGGCGCGTGAGCCAGTTAACGGCCTGATCTTTTCCACTGCGTTCATCCAGAACGTGCCAGAAGCGCGCACCCTGTACAAAGCGCAGACCGAGTTGCTGAAGGGTTTGATCGAAGGCGGACATCGCCTCGTCGCTGTCACGCCAGATCAGCGTTTCTGACGCCTCCTGGAGACGCGCAAGGTTTGCCTGCGCCAGAGGTAAACCGGTCACGTCTGCCAGCACATGCTCATCCAGTTCGCCAAACGTAGTGAATTTCCAGCCATGCTGCTGGCGCAGCCGGGCCAGTACGCTGGCAATATCAGCATGGGGCGAACCGTTGATAATACGTGGGTAATCCTCATGATCCTGCCACTGCGCATCAAGCTGAATGACGGCGCCGTTTTCGGCAATAAACGGCAGTCCCTGCAGTTGCAGCAATTTCTGAATGGCCATCATCTCTGCGGCTGTTTTACTGCTGCATAAAATGACCGGGATTGACTGTGCGTGAAGGCGGGTAAGCCATTCTGCTGCGGCTTGCCACTCGCCGGTATGGTTATCAAGCAGCGTGCCATCGACATCGGTAAATACCAGTAAGGGATCGTCCAGACTCGGCATTTTCGGCTCCTTATCATTCGGAAAAGGGCAGGCGGCGGAAGTATTGTATCCAACAGAATACAGTTGTATTTCTAATTATTCGCCTGATCAATAATTCTTGTCATCGTCCGTTTTTGTCGATAAAGTTGCGCTACATCAGATTCCCTGGTGTAACGAATTTTCAAGTGCTTCTTGCGAAAGCAAGCTTTATCCCGGCCGTTTTACGGCCGGGATGTTTCTTCAGCGATTCGCTTCCGTAATGCTGAAATCATGGACATCCAGTTCAAATGCCTCCGCCAGTTCCCGCCAGGTATGATATTCGCGACCATCAACGCTGACGCGCTGGCCCTCTTCATCTTCGACCCGATGAACTTCGCTTTCGCTAATTTCATTAATGGCCGCCAGTAGCGCATCCACGTCAATATCGACGTCGCGCTTGACGGTATTGCTGTACTCTTTTGCCGTTTTCATGCTGTCACCTCGTTGCAATGCCGTTCTTAAGTATAGACGGTAGAAAAAATCGCCAGCTAAACGGTGGGACGCTGCCAGCTCCGGCGTTTTGTTCTACACTGGCTCAAAACCACAGGAGGAAAGTATGAAGGTCAACGATCGGGTAACCGTTAAAACGGACGGGGGGCCACGCCGTCCGGGTGTGGTACTGGCAATTGAAGAGTTTAGTGAAGGTACAATGTACCTGGTATCACTGGAAGACTACCCGCTCGGCATTTGGTTCTTTAACGAACTGGGGCATCCGGACGGGATTTTTGTCGAGCGAGTAGAATAATATTTCGCCCTCCTGCCAGGGAGGGTGAAAAAAAATACTACTCTTCCTAACGCATGTTGACGAAAATCCCGTTCGTCACATTATCGGTCAGGCGTACCACGTGGTAGATCACTTGCTTATTATGCGTTTTAATTTTCCTTTTAATATTTCCTTTGTGTGATGAAACGGTTTTCGCTTTAATATTCATCTGGTCCGAGATCTGAATAGTTCCTTGTCCCGCCATCCACATTCGCAGCATACTTGATTCAGTCCTGCTTAATGATAGGGTGGGTAAGTTAACCGCTCCTACATTTTTAACTTCTTTATTCAAATAATCACCCAGAATGTCATCCAGCGACTCGGGTTTAATCGATTTAGAACTAATCAATAAATTTTTACGGACCAACAAATACTCATCGAAATGGATATTCGCGATCGCCATAAAAACAATAAACAGGGTTTTTGGATGCTGATTAATGATTTGCTTAATGTGCTGACTGTTGGCTGGATCGTGAATGAAACAGTCCTCATTAATAAACACCACGCCTGGTTTTAGTTCGTCACAAGCGGCTGCGAGTTCGTCAACGGTGTGTGCATCGTTGATGTCTCTCTTTCTTACCCCTCTGCTTGCCAGGTACCCGGTTAACCCTAGCCGGGTGTAGCTGCATAAATCCATAATGATCGTTGACATGGCATACCCTCACTCAATGCGTAACGATAATTCACCATCTGCCTGAGAGCTCAAAACAGCCATACGGGATGGAAAAAAATAATAAACCTGTGAGCATGACAAAGACTTTCAGGCGGACTCACTATCCCGTAAAGTTACGTATAATTTGCCAGGAATCTTCTTAAAGTAAAGTAAATATTAAGTATTGTGAGATGGTTAGAAACAATTAAACCGCGTCAGATATATCCTGGAAGATGTTTTTCGCGTTTTATTTTAGGAATATCCTCAGAAAGACAGTAGCAACAGTACGGTCTATTATTTACGAGGCAGTTCGCTGACAATATCCGCTAACAGGTTGAATATCTCGCCGAATAAATGTTCACAGAAGGGAGCGATAAGTGGCATCAGTAATGACATTAATAAAATACCCACCGTCAGCGTCAACGGAAAACCAATGACAAACACCGAAAGCTGCGGCGCCATTCGGTTCAGTAAACCTAATGCCAGGTTGACGGTCAGCAGCAGGGTGATGATCGGCAGCGCCAGCATCAGCCCATTCAGGAAGATCAGCCCCGCCGCGCGGGTGAGCGCCAGAAAAGCGTTGCTGTTCACCGGATTTTCGCCAATCGGCAGCGTATGGAACGTGTCCACCAGCATGGAGATAAGCCACAGATGGCCGTTGAACGACAGGAACAGCAGCATGGCGAGCAGATCGATAATGCGCGCCAGCACGGGCATGTTGAGATGACTGCCGGGATCGACAAACGTGGCGAACGATAACCCCATCTGCAGGCCAATCAGTTCCCCCGCGGTACGCACGGCGGCAAAAGCGAGCTGCATGGTAAAGCCGACGGCAACGCCAATCATCACCTGCTGCAGGGCGACCCACACCGCATTCGCCGAGAAGATCGGAATATCCACGGAAGGGAGAGACGGTGCGACGATAATGGAGATGATAATCCCCAGCCCCACTTTGACACGCTTGGGTATCGATTTCTCGCTGAGAATGGGGGCGGTGGAGATCAGCGCCATGATGCGCAGCATCGGCCAGAAGTAGACGCCGAGCCACTGAACCCACTGGTCGCTGGTGAAGTGCAGCATCGTCAGGTCAGCCGATGATGTACGGCAGATTGGTAAACAGGTTGCGCATATAGTCCAGCAGCAGGTTCAGCATCCACGGTCCGGCCACGATAATCGCCACGAACACGGCGATGATTTTCGGGATGAACGACAGCGTCATTTCGTTAATCTGCGTGGCGGCCTGCAGAATACTGATAATCAGACCGGTAACCAGCGCGACAAGTAGCAGCGGAGCGGCAACGGCAATCGCGATTTTCATCGCCTCCGTGCCCATCATCATGACCGATTCGGGTGTCATTGCCGTTCCTTAACTGTAGAAACTCTGCGCCAGCGAGCTGACCAAAAGCTGCCAGCCGTCGACCAGCACAAAGAGCATGATCTTAAAGGGCAGGGCGATGGTCGCGGGCGGCACCATCATCATCCCGAGCGCCATCAGGACGCTGGCGATCACCAGGTCGATAATCAGGAACGGAATAAAGATGGTAAAGCCGATCTGGAACGCGGTTTTCAGCTCGCTGGTCACATAGGCGGGCAGCAGAATACGCATGGGTACCGCTTCTGGTCCCTGCAGCTCGCCGGTGTTGGACAGGCGGGCAAAGAGGGCCAAATCCGCTTCGCGCGTCTGGCGCAGCATAAATTCCCGCAGCGGCTGCGCGCCTTTATCCAGCGCTTCCTGCATGGAGATTTTATCTTCGCTGAACGGCTGGTAGGCGTCGGTATAAATCTTATCAATAACCGGCGACATAATGAAAAAGGTCAAAAACAGCGCCAGGCCAAGCAGAACCTGATTTGGCGGCGCGGAAGGCGTTCCCAGCGCGTTTCGCAGCAGACCAAAAACGATGATGATGCGGGTGAAGCTGGTCATCATCAGCAGGATAGCCGGAATAAACGTCAGCGAGGTGATGAACACCAGCGTCTGCACCGGAAGCGACCAGCTTTGGCCGCCGCCAGCGAGAGGGGTTGACACCAGACCGGGCAGTTGCGCATAGACCGCGGGAGCAAACAGGCCAACGCCCGCAAGCGTCAGGGATAACAAACGGCGCATCAGGATCTCCCGGAACGCTTAAGCAAACTCTTCATCACGGACTGGAAATCCGCAGGGGCCTCTGCACGCTCGTCCACCACAGCAGGGGCGGGCGGCAGCTTATGTAATACGCTGATGTTTGACGCCGTGACGCCCAGAACCAGACGCGCATCCTCCACCTCGACGATGACCACGCGTTCACGTGGTCCCAGAGTGGTGCTGGCGCTGACCTTCAGCCCGCGGGCGCCGGCGGTTTTCCCCGCCAGGCCAAAGCGCTTCGCCAGCCAGGCGGCGATAAGAATAAAGGCAATAATACCGAACAACGCCCCGCTCACCTGGAGCAGAGGTGAGCCGGGAACGGCAGAAGGTTGCGATAGTGTTGCCTGGGTTTTCATGCTTAACGGCTCAGACGACGCATACGTTCAGACGGGGTAATGATGTCGGTGATACGTACGCCGTATTTATCGGCTACCACCACCACTTCACCCTGAGCAATCAGATAGCCGTTGATCAGAATATCCAGCGGCTCACCGGCCAGGCCGTCAAGGGCCACCACGGAACCCTGCGTCAGGCGCAGCAGCTCTTTAATGGTCATACGGGTGCGTCCCAGTTCAACGGTCAGCTTAACCGGGATATCCATAATCAGGTCGATGTCCTGCAGCGTGCCGCTGACATCACCGCCGCCGAGCTGCTGGAATACGGCATCCGCTGCGCTTTTGGCCGGGGTCGCTTTTTGCTCGTTTAACGCGTCAGCCCACAGATCGTCCAGTGCTCCGCTGTTTTCATCGGACGGATTGTTCATGTCACTCATTTGGGCTGTTCCTCATTCAGCGAATTCAAAATCGGGTTGATCAAGTGCTCAACGCGTAACGCATACTGACCGTTAATCGTGCCGTACTGGCTTGTCAGCACGGGGACACCATCCACATGGGCAATAATGCGGTCGGGTTTTTCTATCGGCAAAACATCACCGGGTTGTAATTTCAGGATCTGAGATAACCGCAGCGGGATATCGGCGAAGCTCGCCACCAGCTCAAGCTGCGAATGCTGGACCTGGCGGACCAGGTTTTCACGCCAGTTCTGGTCTTCGTTGCGGGAGTTCTCCAGCGGCGGGTTAACCAGCAGCTCGCGCAGCGGTTCGATCATGCTGAACGGCAGGCAGATGTTGAACTCGCCGGTCAGGTTACCGATCTCCACGTGGAACGGGGTGTTAACGACGATATCGTTCGGGGAGGTGGTGATATTGGTAAATTTCACCTGCATCTCAGAACGGACGTACTCCACTTCCAGCGGGTTAATCGCTTTCCACGCGTCGCTGTATGATTCCAGCGCCAGCTTCAGCATGCGGTTAATAACGCGCTGTTCGGTGTGGGTGAATTCACGACCTTCTACTTTGGTCGGGAAACGCCCGTCGCCGCCGAACAGGTTATCCACCGCGATGAACACCAGGCTTGGCGAAAACACCACCAGACCGGTGCCGCGCAGCGGCTTCAGATGAATCAGGTTAAGGTTGGTTGGCACCGGCAGGTTGCGGGCAAACTCATGATACGGCTGAATGCGGATCGCACCGACCGTGATATCCGGGCTACGACGCAGCAGGTTAAACAGCCCCATACGGAACTGACGTGCAAAACGTTCGTTAATGATCTCCAGCGCCTGCAGACGTTCACGTACCACGCGACGCTGGGTATTCGGGTCATAGGGACGAATATCGCTATCGCCGCCGATACCCGGTTGCGGATCATCACTCTTATCGCTGTCGCCGTTGAGCAGCGCATCGATTTCTGCCTGAGAAAGAATACTGTCGCCCATGTCGTTACCGCAGAATGAAGGCTGTATACAGAACGTCAGTGACTTCCTGCTTAGGTTGGCCGTTTACCAGCGGGGTCGCCAGCGTTTGTTTAATGGCGTCGACCAGCTTTTGCTTACCCACATCGGTGGCCAGCGCCGAAGCGTCCTGACGAGAGAACAGCAGCAACAGGCGGCTACGCACTTCCGGAAGATAATCATTCAGACGCGCGCGCGTGGCTTCATCCTTCAGGCGCAGCGTAATGCCAACATACAGCACACGATCCGCATCACCCAGGTTCACGGTGAAGGTGTCCAGCGGGAAGAAAACCGGCGCCGGCGGGGGCGGAGCTTCGGCTTTGGCCGCAGCGCGCAGGTTCCTGCTGCATACGCCAGTAACTATAGCCCGCGGTGGCGCAGGCGGCGAGCGTGATCAACACCAGCAGCGGGATCCAGATGGAACGCTTACGTTTTTTGGTGATAGCGGAGTCAGTCATCTGATACGAGCTTCCTGTTTCGGTACAGCTTAATAAGGTGATTATCCCGTGTCCTGCTGTCGTCAAAGCGTGGAAAAGACGGGGATAATCACGCTACCTCTGGCGTTTAGGCGAAGATGTCTACGGCACTGTTACCGCGCGCGGCGGATTGCAGGGCGGCAGGAACGGGCAGTAGTTCATCGCTCTCTTCATTAAAACCGCCGGTGTTGCCGGAACGCGAAGCCTGGTGCTGCTGCTGGGATGAGGACTGCTGCTGCCCGGCAAAGCTCTCGCTGCTGACGCTGCTCTGTGCAAGCTGAATGCCGTTCTCCGCCAGCGAGGTCCGCAGTACCGGCAGCGCGGCTTCCAGTGCCGCACGAACATGGCTGTGCGCAGAGACCATCTGCAGCTGCGCCTGGTTATCATCCAGCTTGAGCGAAATTTGCACCTGACCCAGATCTTCCGGGTGCAGACGCAGTTCGGCCGTCTGCTGGCCCTGTTTAGTGAACAGGGTGATGTGCTGGCTCAGGGATTCTGCTGCCATTCATGGGTGCCCAGAGGCTGGCTTAACACCGGCGCGGTGGCGACGGTGGCGGCCGTCTGACTGGTCGCATGGCTGGACATAATCGGTGCCAGGGTAGCCGTCGGCGATGATGAAGAGGAGGCGCATTGTCGCTATCTTTCTTCGTGGCGCTGGCCGCGGCCAGTACTGCGGCCTGCTGTGAATTGTCAGCCACCTGGAAAGGCGTGTTCGCGCCCGGATCATTCTTCGCGGCGCTACGTGATAGATCGGTATCGGCTGCGGTCGAGAGTGAGCCGCTGTTCAGCGCGCGGTTAGCGGCTGCGGCAACATCTTGCGTGCTGACGCTGGTCGATTTCGCCGTCGCGGAACGCCCACTGCGAGCTGCGCGAGGCGGTAGTTTGCTGGTGCGGCAGCATCGCCATCAGGGCGCTCAATCCGGCCAGTTCGTCTTCGCTTGCATCACTCTTCTCATCGCCGCTTTGCGCCGTTTTGTTCAGCGCGGCGAGAACATCGCTTTTCGCGGCAGGCGTCAGGCCAGACAAGAGTTTTTGCATATCAGCAGTGGTGGCTGTACTTTCCGTCGCCCCGGCGGTGACATCGCGTTTGGCAATCTGACGCGCAAGCAGATCCGCGAGTTTCTGCGCGGGCGTTTGTGCATCTTCACCGGTGGCTGCGGTCAGGTTGCCTTTCGCCAGCTTGCCGCTTGCCAGCGCAGCCTGTAAATCAGCAAGCGTCAGCGGTTCCCCGTTCTCCTGGGTTTGTCCCTTTCGCGTCCGGACAGGGCGCCCGCAAGCAGGGCGAGAAAATCCTGTGCACCGAATCGGCGCCCGCTTTCCCTGTCTGCGTACCGCCTGGCTGGCGGTCACCAGCAGTTGTTGCAGTGTGATCATTCCGGTTTCCTCATTGATGCGCGCTGGGCAAACTCATCCATTTTCTTCTGATCCAGACGGTTTTCCGCCAGGGTCGTTGCCGCGATCTGTCGGTCCTGTAAAGTCTGCCAGGCCTGCAGCCGCTGCTTCTTCTCGCGCCAGAAATTCAGCGCGGTATCGACTTTCTGGGTCCACTGGTGAAGCTGCTGGCGATGCTGATCTATCGCCTTCTCCAGCGTCTGGATAAACTGCTGATAGTTAATCCAGCGCTGGCTTCCAATGCCCTGTGTCATATCGGTATTGAGGTTGGTGCGATATTCATGCTGATAGTCGATCAACATCTTCAACTGTTCTTCAGCCTGCTGGCACCCGCGTCGCATTGCGCCAAGCTGCAATGCGGCATCATCAACTTCTTTTTCAGCCAGATCTTTCAGCGTTGATAACGCGCTGTTTTGCGCCATGACCTTCGCCCTCCACCTGTGTTACACCTGCGGGAAAATCAGCTCCAGTGCCTGAATTGAATCTTCCCAGTCGGCGCGTTCAAAAATGCCTTGTTGCAAAAATGCCTCCAGCTGCGGCCACAGGGTAATCGCTTTGTCGAGCATCGGGTCGCTGCCTTTGGCATACGCCCCCACGCTGACCAGATCGCGGTTGCGCTGGAAGCTGGAGAGGAGTTGTTTAAAGTTACGCACGCGGGCGTAGTGCTTCTCGGTTATCAGCGCCGTCATTGCGCGGCTGATAGAGGCTTCAATATCAATTGCCGGATAGTGTCCGGCTTCGGCCAGACGACGCGACAGCACAATATGGCCGTCAAGAATCGCGCGCGCGGAGTCGGCAATCGGGTCCTGCTGGTCATCGCCTTCGGTCAGCACGGTATAGAACGCGGTGATGGAGCCGCCGCCGCTGATGCCGTTCCCCGCACGTTCCACCAGGGCAGGGAGTTTGGCGAAGACCGAAGGCGGGTAGCCTTTGGTCGCCGGCGGCTCACCGATGGCCAGCGCAATTTCACGCTGCGCCATCGCGTAGCGGGTCAGGGAATCCATGATCAGCAGCACGTGCTGGCCGCGGTCGCGGAAATCTTCGGCGATGCGGGTGGCATACGCCGCCCCCTGCATACGCAGCAACGGCGACACGTCCGCCGGCGCGGCGATCACCACCGAGCGGGCGCGGCCTTCCGCACCCAGAATGTTTTCGATAAAATCTTTAACTTCACGACCACGTTCGCCGATCAGCCCCACGACGATCACGTCGGCCTGGGTATAGCGCGCCATCATGCCGAGCAGCACGGTCTTACCCACGCCTGACCCGGCGAACAGGCCCATACGTTGCCCGCGTCCCACGGTCAGCAGGGCGTTAATCGGGCGCACGCCGGTATCCAGCACATGCTCGATCGGCGTACGCTGCAGCGGGTTAAACGGCGGGGTGATCAACGCGCCGGTTTCGGTGGTGTCCGGCGCAGGCAGGCCGTCGAGCGGTTTCCCGCTGCCGTCCAGCACGCGGCCCAGCAGGGCAGGGCCGAGCGGCAGCTGTTTCCCGCTTTGCAGCCCATCGCCCACCGCACCGTGTTTTGGCATAAACGCGCGCGCCGGGCAGAATGCCTTCCACCTCTTCCAGCGGCATCAGGAACAGGCGCTGGCCGTTGAAGCCGACCACTTCGCTTTCCACTTCACGCGTTTCGCCGACCGTCCTGACGCTCAATGACGCAGGTCGCGCCCAGCGGCAGCTGCAGGCCGGTGGCCTCCAGCACCAGACCGGTGGCGCGCGTCAGTCGCCCATAACGACGAACAGAGGGCAGTTGCGCCATCTTCGCTTCAAAGTTGTCGAGCGTGGTGAGCCAGCGGGTGAGGCGCGCGGTCATCAGACGACTCCCGGTGCCGCCAGGCGGCACAGTTCCTGCCAGCGGGTGGCGACGCTGGCATCCAGATCGCCTTCATCGGCGGAGACTTTGCAGCCGCCGGGATGCAACGACGGGTCGCCGCGCAGACGCCAGCCGTGCAGGTTTAGCGTCGCGCCCAGCCTCTCTTCCACGCGCTGCAGATCGTCCGGGTGGACGCGCAGCTGCGGCTTGCCGCTGAACAGCGGCTCCTGCTGCAGCAGCCGCTGAATCTGTTTGATCAGCGCCGTGTTATCCACACACGGGCGTCTGGCCCATCACCTGACGCGCGGCTTCCAGCGCCATCTGCATCAGTCGCGAGGCAATCACGCTGTCCAGCGCGTCCAGCGTGTGCTGAAACTCGCTGACCAGCTGCTGCATGCGGGCATGGATCGGCGCCTGCTGCTGGCGCGCCTGATCGATACCGTGCTCTAGCCCTTTCGCCAGGCCTTCCTGATACCCCAGCTCGTGGCCTTTCTGCCGGCCTTCGTTCAGACCGGCATTGTAGCCCTGCTCGTGCGCCTGCATTTGCAGCTGAGCCAGCATCTGCTGCTGCTGTTCTTCGCTCGCTCGGCTCAGACGTCTTCTTCCTCGTCGGCGTCTTCTGATGCACTCTCGTTCATCAGCAGGGGAGCGAACTCGGCAGCCTGCGGGAGGGGCCAGATCGTCCGGCGTCCAGCGCTTCCAGGGCAGCTCATTAGACATAGGTGTCGTCGCCGCTGCCAATCACCATCTCGCCGGTTTCCGCCAGACGACGAACAATAAGCAGAATGGCTTTCTGTTCGTTTTCCACCTGAGACAGACGCACCGGGCCGCGGTTGGCAAGGTCGTCGCGCAGGATATCGGCCGCACGCTGAGACATGTTGCGCAGGAACTTCTCGCGCAGCGGCTGCTCGGCGCCTTTGAGGGCGATAAGCAGCGACTCGGAATCCACTTCCTGGAGCAGGCGCTGGATGCTGCGGTCGTCCACTTCGACGAGGTTTTCGAACAGGAACATCTCGTCGATGATTTTCTGTGCCAGCTCGCCGTCGAATTCGCGAACCGCCGTAATGACGGCCTCTTCCTGCTGCGTTTTCATCAGGTTGATGATTTCCGCCGCCGTTCTCACGCCGCCCATTTTGCTGCGCTTGAGGTTCTGACCGTCGAGCAGGTTGTTCAGCACCTCGGTCAGCTCCGCCAGCGCGGCAGGCTGGACGCCGCCGAAGGTGGCGATACGCAGCATCACGTCGTGGCGCAGGCGCTCGTCGAACAGCGCCAGAATATCGGCCGCCTGACCACGTTTGAGGTGGACAAGAATGGTGGCGATAATCTGCGGGTGCTCGTCGCGAATAAGGTCGGCGGCGCTCTGCGGTTCCATAAAGTTGAGCGTTTCGATGCCGCTGGCGGTATCGCGCGTTTCGAGAATATCTTCCAGCAGGCTGGCGGCACGCTCTTCGCCCAGCGCCTTGACCAGCACGGAACGCAGGTAGTCGTTGGCGTTGACGTTCAGCGCGGCAAACTGTTCGGCTTCCTGCTCAAACTCCGACAGCACTTCGGTCAGCTGTTTGTTGGAGATTTGGCGCACGTTGGCCATGGCCGCACTGAGAATCTGTACCTCTCGCTGGGAGAGGTGTTTAAACACCTCTGCCGCGCGATCTTCGCCAATGGTCATCAACAGGATGACGCTTTTATCGGTGCCCGTAAGCGTATTACTCATGTTCGTTACCCATCCACTGGCGGATGACCAGCGCCACGACGCGCGGATCGTTATCTGACATTTCGCGAATGCGCTGGCTCATCACCTCGGCACCCATGCGCTGGTTAGCACGGCGCTGCTGCATCTGTTCATCTTTACTGAGGCGAACTTCAACCGCTTCTTCCGTTTCCTGACGCGCATTCATCTGCTCGCGAGCCGCTTTTTCAGCTTCAGCACGGCGCTGGAGCTGTGGACGAACGCCCTTACGCCACAGCAGCCACGCGACAATCAGCACCAGCAGCCAGCGTCCTGCGGACATCAGCTGGTCGATAAACGCCTGCTGTTGCCAGAACGGCAGTTCACCGCCGGTCTCTTCAACCGAGTTGAACGGTGAGTTCACCACGTTGAGGGTATCGCCGCGCTTCTCGGAGTAACCCATCGCTTCACGGGTCAGGTTTTCAATCTGCTTCATCTGCTCGGCGGTCAGCGGCAACGGTTTGCCATCCGCCAGCGTTTTGTAGTTCACCACCACCGCAACGGAAAGACGCTGAATATCGCCCACGTTCAGTTTAGTGTGGCGAATCGTCCGGTCCACTTCGTAGTTCGTGGTTTCGTTACGACTGCTGGTACGCGGACCGGTGTTACTGGCCGTTGAGGTGGTCTGCTGATTATTTTGCTGACCGTTCTGCTGATTGGCCGGCGGCGTAGAGATCGGCGCCGCGTTTGCCGGGGCAGGCTGGTTAGACAGCGCGCCCGGCACGCCGCCCGGGTTTGCACCGCCAATCTGCTCGCTGGAGTTGATTTGACGCGAACGCATGACCGCCTGAGCCGCATCGCCGTTCGGGCTGTACTGCTCTTCGGTTTGTTCTTTATTCGAGAAGTCGATCTGCGCGGTGACCTGCGCGTGCACGTTGCTGTTGCCCACAACCGGGCCGAGGATCGCTTCGATACGACGCTGGAGACGGCTTTCGACATCGGCGGCATATTTCAGCTGCGCGTCATTCAGATCGCGACCGGCTGTGCTGGACTGCGTCAGCAGACGACCGCCCTGGTCAACCAGCGTCACGTTACCCGGCGGCAGACCGGCGACGGCGCTGGAGACGAGATGCGTCACCGCGCTGATTTGCCCTTCGTCCAGCGCGCGGCCAGGCTCAAGGTTCACGGTCACGGAAGCCGAAGGTGATTTCTGTTCGCGGACAAATAAGGAAGGTTTAGGCATCGCCAGGTGCACGCGGGCGCTCTTCACCGGGCCTAATGTTTCAATGGTGCGGGCCAGTTCACCTTCCAGCGCACGCTGGTAGTTCACCTGCTCGCTGAACTGGCTGATACCGAATTTTTCCTGATCCAGCAGCTCAAAGCCCACCGCGCCGCCTTTCGGCAGCCCCTGCTGGGCCAGGCGCAGACGCAGTTCGTGCACCTTATCTGCCGGGACCTCCAGCGCACCGCCATTATCGGCAAAGCGATAAGGGATGTTCATCTGGGTCAGCTGGGTGACGATGGCGCCGCCATCCTGATCGGAAAGGTTACTGTAGAGCGTCCGGTAATCAGGGCTTTTCGCCCACAGGACCATCGCTACAAGGATCGCAATTGCGGCAGCGCCTGCCACGATCAACGGGATTTTAGGATTCGCGCGAAGGCGGTTCATCCACTCGAGTGATTTATTCTGCGGCGCTGTCGATGCTGTTGCACTCATTGCGCACCTCTTAAATCCTGGTGGTTTACGTTATTCGTGTAGAGAAACAAAACTGACTCCCGGGTCGGCAAACACGACAAAAGTTCCATATTGATGGCCCTGCCATTATTTGATGATTCGTGATTTTCTATGCGTCAAATAACCTGGTTTTTTCATGCTATTTACCGCCATTATCTTATTGACAAGCTGTTAGTCTTGACCGCGTAAAAAACCATCCAGGGGAAAGTCATGGCTATACAGGGCATTGAAGGGGTAATCAGTCAGTTGCAGGCAACGGCGATGACGGCCCGTAATCAGAATGTGGCAGATCAGCAGCCGAGCATCAGCTTTGCAGGGCAACTGCATGCCGCTCTTGACCGTATCAGTGATACCCAGACCGCAGCGCGCACGCAGGCAGAGAAGTTCACCCTCGGCGAGCCGGGCGTGGCGCTGAATGATGTGATGACCGATTTGCAAAAAGCCTCGGTTTCGCTGCAGATGGGGGTTCAGGTGCGTAACAAGCTGGTGTCGGCCTATCAGGACATCATGAACATGCAGGTTTAGGCCTGACTGATTTTGCATTTTGCTACCGGTCGGCGCTTTTCGCGTGGCATGGGGGCAACGTAAGAACCTCGCTCTGGCGGGGTTTTTCTCTATGTGCGGCAGGATTTTGTGCGGGCGTTAAAACCGGTCGTTAAATGCCGACCGGTATCCACTGAGGTTGCTGATTTCAGGCGTAAGCAGGTTTGTCTTGCTTGAAGATCTTGCTGCAATGGGGGCACATCAGTGCTGAACCTTTCTGGACTCGGGTGAAGCTATGTTCTGACTGCATAGCGCAGTGAGGGCAGGTACATTTGGTAAGAAAGTTGCGATTGTTTTTTGAATCTTTCCGTGGTGGCATAGAGTAATTCCTGATGAATGGGCTGCAACAATACACTATCCCAATACATATAGCCCGTAATGATTTCCCTGCGGGCAAAACGCTGGTACGAGTAATTACCGTAGCCCGGCGCTGATAACCGGTAATCTCTTTGAATGAAAAATACTCACTGGCGTTGCACCTGCAAATATTATGTCGTGCCCTGGGTAATGAGCGGCCGCCTTCCGTAGCGCTTTTCGTAAATATTTATCCCGCTGAAATAATTAATTCTTGCCCTGTCTTAATGATCTTTACAAAAAGCTAACTTCAATTGCATACACTAGCAGCCCTAAAATTAGCTGACGCGGAGGGCAACTATGTACCGTAAAACTTGCCAGATTGACACTATTCTGGCCGATCTTAATTATTCTGTTGATGCCCATTATGACTGGCTGGTGAATATGTTTTCCTGTGTGGTAAATAATGCCTTTGAACAGCCAGATATTATTTATCCGTGCGCGCATAAACACTGTCGTGTTGGAACCTGGCTGCATCATCACCAACCGATGGGAGAGGAGGAATCTTCATGTATTCAGGCAATTAGCGAGGCACATATGCGCATGCATGACAGTGGTCGCCAGATGATGCTCGCCATCCAGAATAAAACCATGACGGCCGAACATTTCACCGACTTTAAACAGCATCTGGCTCTGTTTTCCAGCGCGGTGACAACCTATAAAAGTTATTTATTAAATATGCGCAGCGGGATCGATATTCTCACCGGCTTGCCAGGCAGAAGAATGCTGGATGAAACATTTGTACAGCAATTAATACGCGCCCCGGAACAAAATATTTACCTGTTATTACTGGATATCGATCGCTTTAAAAATATTAACGATACTTACGGCCATCTGATTGGCGATAGCGTATTGCGCGGTCTCGCGCAGCTATTACGCGACGGCATCCGCGATGACGATAATGCGTACCGCTATGGCGGTGAGGAATTTATCATTTTGCTACGTGCTCCTTCGGATAAAGATGCCTGTCTGACCGGGCTGCGGCTGTGCAATACCATTGCCGACACCACCCTGAATTGTGACGATCAAGCACTGCATATTACGGTCACTGTTGGGTTAACCAAAGTCCAGGCCAAAGAGTCACTGGACGAGGCGGCAAAACGTGCCGATGCGGCGATGTATCGCGGTAAGCAGACCGGACGCAACCGCTGCATGTTTATGGATGAGTGGGGCGAGATCCACCATTTCGTCGGTTGAGCGTTATCGGCTGCTGGCTCACCATTTGCAGGTGAGCCAGCCTGTTGCGTTACTTCTGAATCAAGTAGCGGATGGTCGGGCCATCCTGCTGGATATCCAGCACGGTATAACCGTGGTTGCGGGCATCCAGCGGAATGTTATTGATTGACTGGGGGCAGTCGCTCACCACCTCCAGAATCTCCCCTTTTTTGAGTAGTGGCATCGCTTCGAGCGTGGCTACCGCCGGATAAGGGCAGGGTTCACCGCTCATATCGAGGCGGTAATCGGGCACAATGTTCATGCAGTCTCCTTCACGGGCGCCGGTGTTTTGTGGCGAAAGAAATGTTTTTCCCAGCCAATGACAAACAGCAGCGCGGCCAGTAACAACGCATAGGTCACCAGCAGGCCGCCGAGTGGGCCAAAGGTATTCAGCAAGTTGATTTTATCCCAGTGGGTGGCGAGGGAAGGGGATAAGTCATCCCAGAACCAGGCCAGGATCGTCGAGCCGATAACATTGCCCAGCCCGACCCACCAGTAATGCACCTGACCTTCGACGGCGCGGTACATCCAGCCGGTTTCACAACCGCCAGCCAGCACAATCCCGAAGCCAAACAGCAGCCCGCCGAGGACCGCATTCGGCCCGGCCCACATGATTTTGGGTTCCATCCCCAGTTGCACATAGCTGAAGATGCCGATCGCGCTCGCCGCCATACCAAAAATAATCGCTTTTGCCATCATGGTACGCCCTGTGATCCACATATCGCGGAATGCGGATGTGAAGCAGATTTGCGCCCGCTCAATCAGTAAACCAAAACCGACACCAAACAGCATCGCCAGCCCCAGTTTCGGCTGATTCATCGCCGTCAGCAGCGCCCAGCCCACCATGCCGATAAACACCAGCATACCGATGCGGAAGCGGCGTTTTGCCTGCTCCGGTTTTTGTGTCAGCGGTGAAGCGGCAGAGACTTTCTGCATCTTTACCGCAATGCGGAACATGGGCAGCAGCGTAAAGCGCGCGCCGAACCATGAGCCAATCGCCGTGGCAACGGCAAAGAACCAGGCATGCAGCGAAAATTGTGGAATGCCAGTGAAGAAGGCGGCAAGGTTACAGCCCATCGCCAGCCGGGCGCCGAAACCGGCAATAATGCCGCCAGCAATGGCCTGGGCGATGCGAATGCGACTGTGCGGAAAACGTAGCTTGACGTTATTCGCCCACAGCGCGGCGGCAAAACAGCCGCCAAACATACCGATGATCATCATGCCATCAATACGCGTCAGCGGCGTGCCGTCCAGATGGATCAACTTGAAGTATCCCCACTCTTCGGTATGAACGCCCGCCAGTTGCAACAACTGGCCGCCCCAGCGGGTGAATTCGCCCGTCACCGCCCAGAAAGTGCCAGTGATGCCGAAATAGTAGGTGGAGAGAATACCGGCGGCGATAACGGCCGGAATCGGGGACCAGAAGCGAATCAGGAAACGCTCCTTAAAGGATTGCCATGACATAGTGAAAACCTCTGAACTCAGAAGGCAGTAATTAAAGAAGGCGAATGATACACGTGGCAAATGACAAACTAACGCAAAAAGGGCGTAAACCCTGGTGCAGATCAAACTTCTTCGCGCCGGAGAAGGGTGGCGATGATAATGCTTTAATGCCACAATATTTTTTTCTTCGCGATCGGGATAAATAATGAAAAAGCGAGTGATTATTGGCGCGGCGCTACTGCTCAGCGGCTGCGTACAGGTGGATGATTACAACGCGGTGGTAAAACAGCCTGCACCGGCAGGTCTGGCGGGTTACTGGCAATCGGCAGGCCCGCAGAGCAAACTGGTCAGCCCGGAAGCAATAGGCAGCCTGATTGTCACGCCCGAAGGGGACACGCTGGATTGCCGTCAGTGGCAGCGGGTCATTGCCGTACCGGGCAAACTGATGCGTGATGGCAGCACGTTATATAACGTGACGCAAAAACGGGATATTTACCCGCTCGACCACGAAGGCAATACACTGGAATTTGATGGCATGACGCTCAAACGCGTCGATAAACCGACGGTTGAGTGCCAGAACGCGCTGACTGCCGCCGGGCTGGACATCAGCAAATAAGGTAGCGCCGGGTGCTACTGCCCGGCACATTACGTCCCCTTCCTTTTTTCCCTACGCAGATATCGCGGATGTTTGTGGATTTTACGCACGGGATCACGCCTGCATTGGCGACAGCCTGCATTTTTAGTGGAAGGTAAAAACTGGGGGGATAGCAAGGAAAACCCGTTGCCATGTTCCTGAGACTCGGGAAACAGGGGTAACAGGAGAGAACAGTGCGGGCGAGGTGTTTAAAACGTCACCCGCCTGTTCTGAGATTAGATCTCATTCGGGAAGAGTATATTTCCAGAGAGGCGTCCATATGTCGAATGCAGGTTATGTTGTCGAGATGTCTGTCTAACCAATGTCCGCAGTTCATCCATTCGTTCGTTTAACAGTTCTTTCAGCACAACTTCGTTATCCAGAATTTGCTTCAGCAGCGGCCGAATTTGCGCCTGCAACTGAGGCGCAATTTCTCCGGCATCCTGGAACTGTGCTAACTTCTCCACAGCGTTAATGTACTTCACTTCATGTTCGATGAGTTCGTCCCAACGCCCTTCCTTCGCGAGGTTAAGCATGGTGCGGCTGGCGACCAACAGCTGCTGATAGTGGTGGAGCAACCCGAGATTTGCTTCCATTAGTAAGTGTCCCGCGAGTTTTGATTATTGGGGCCAATTTCTTTCCAGGCATCAGCGATGTTGCTCAACAACTTCGATACTTCATCAATGGCGGAGAGGTCATTGTGGAGATTTGCCTGTAAAAGACGTCGTGTCATGTAGTCATAAAGACTGTCCAGATTTGCGGAGATCTCACCACCGGCTTCGTGATTAAGACCGGCCCGCAAGCCGTTGGTAATGATATTTATAGCCTGTGAAAGCGCCCGTCCTTTACCGGGAATATCTCCCTGCTCAATCAGGATCGCGGCCTTTTTCATGGCGCTCAAGGCGCCATCAAAAAGCAACACCACGAGTTGATGTGGGCTGGCACTCAGAACGGCGCTTTCCACGCCGACCTGGGCATAAGCCTGAGTTCCCGATTTCGTATACATGTCAAACCTCAACTGATGGTTTATGCACTCATAGCATTGAACTGCTGGGTCAAATAGTTACCGGTTGTCGTCAGAGAAGAAACCAGCTGACTTAAACTGGTGAACTGTGTTTTGTAACGCGCCATGGTTGCGGTGATCTGATCATTGACCTGGTCATACTGATCGGACAGCTGTTTCAGGGTTTTGTTGATCCCGTCGGTCGCATTCTGCACGGTACCATCGGTACCTAAAAAATCGTCCAGCAGGTTGCTTGCCTGCGTGGCGAAGCCGGTGGTTTTACCGTCGCCGGACAGGAAAGAGATCACGTCCGCTGACTTTTCATTCAACGCTTTATTAAGTTTGGTGCTGTCAACGGTCAGCTTACCGGTCGTATCCTGAGTCACACCCAATTGCGACAGAATGGAGAAGCTTCCTCCGTCACTCTGAGAGGACGACAACATAGAACGCAGACGCGTCTGAATGTTGCGCAGCGTACCGTCGCCCAGCAGGTCGCCGTTCGAGCTGTCCTGCGAATCACTGCCCTGATCCACTGCTGTATATTTGGTCTGGTTAGCAATGGTCGTTTGCAGCGAGTTGTAGGCATCAACAAACGCCTGAATCGCGTCGGTCATCGGCTGGTTGTCTTTGGTTACCGTCAACGTTTCCGGGCTGCCAACGTTGGTTTTATTCAGCGTCAGCGTGACACCTTCCGGCGCATCTGTAATTGTGTTGCTGCTACGGGTAATTTCAATCCCGTTAATTTTCAGCTTCGCATCAGACGCAGCAACCTGCTGTGTCATCACGTTGCTCGCGCTGCTGGTATTCGTCGAGTCATAGCTGATGTACTGTGCCAGTTGCGTATCATTCGTGGTGATCGTCATCTGGTTAGCCGTACCGCTGTCACGTGAAGTCAGTGCCAGGTAATAGCTGTTGTCATCTGCTTTAATAATGCTCGCAGTTACGCTGCCTTGCTGTTTGTTAATGGCATCGCGAATGTCCGACAGACTGGTTTGATCGCTGTTCAGCGTCACGGTCATCGGATTCGTTTGCCCAGGCTGAGTGATCGTAATGGTACGAGAACTCAGGCTGCTGTCGCCTAAATCAGTATCTTTGCTGGCCACTTTCGGGCTGAGCAGAGATTGAGAAGCTGCCAGCGAAGACACCTCGACCGAGTAAGTTCCCGCCGCGGCATCATTGGCCAGCGTAGCAGTGAACGCGGTGTTAGTGCTGGATACTTTTGTCGATGCGATGCTTGACGTATCTTTCAGCGCATTAGCAGCAGTTTGCAGCTTAGTCAGGGAGGTTTGCACCACTCCCCAGGCTGTCAGCTTGGCTTTATACGAAGTCTGCTGAGTGGTAATTGGCGTCAGCTTTGTTTGTTCAGCTGTCTGCAAATTGTCATACAACGTGTTCAGATCCAAGCTTGTGCCTGCGCCGAGCGAACTAATACTTGCCATATCTTCATCCTTCAGTTTTAGACAATCACTGTGTGGATTATCGGCAGCGACTGCGAAAAGATTAGAGGTTTTTTTTTAAAGCAATGGCGGAATAAAGCCAAAGAATAGCGGGCAGTTTGTGGCTTTAAAAAATTAAAGTTTTTCTCTAAAGGTTGGTCAGTGACGGTCGATAACCTGGAAGACGGTAAGAACGCCGTAGGCAGATGCCTGAATCTGATAACTTTTTTATTTAAAGGAATTACATCATGGCTGTTATTAATACTAACACCCTGTCGCTGACGACTCAGAACAACCTGACCAAATCTCAGGGCGCTCTGGGTACCGCTATCGAGCGTCTCTCTTCCGGTCTGCGTATCAACAGCGCGAAAGATGACGCTGCTGGCCAGGCGATTGCTAACCGCTTTACTTCCAACATCAACGGTCTGACCGTTGCTGCCCGTAACGCCAACGACGGTATCTCCCTGTCGCAGACGGCTGAAGGTGCGTTGAGCGAAATCAACAACAACTTACAGCGTATCCGTGACCTGACCGTTCAGGCGCAGAACAGCTCCAACTCTGCTTCTGACATCGACTCCATCCAGGCTGAAGTTAACCAGCGTATGGAAGAGATCAACCGTGTTACCACCCAGACCGACTTCAACGGCATCAAAGTGCTGAACACCGGTTCCGGCTCCAGTAGCTACAACTTCCAGGTTGGCGCGAAAGACAACGAAACCATCTCTATCAGCCTCAGCTCTTCTGATTCCTACAACCTGTACAACGCCACTGGCGCAACCTTCCAGACCACCGGTCAGACCATCAACGGTACTGCCCGCGCCACTGCGGCTGAAGGTTTCGACGTACTGAGCGGTACTGTAAGCTCCGGTGGTACTGTCGACGGTAGCCCGCTGGCAGATATCGATGCGGCAATCAAAGCGGTTGACTCACAGCGCAGCCTGCTGGGTGCGTCCCAGAACCGTTTCGAATCCACCATCACCAACCTGAACAACACCGTGAACAACCTGACGTCTGCCCGCAGCCGTATTCAGGACTCCGATTACGCGACAGAAGTATCGAACATGTCCCGCGCGCAGATCCTGCAGCAGGCTGGTTCTTCCGTACTGGCTCAGGCCAACCAGGTTCCGCAGACCATGCTGTCCCTGCTGCGTTAATCGCAAACCCGGTAATAAAAAAGGGCGCCGCTTGTCGGCGCCTTTTTTATTTGCGTTAAAAACCTGGCACCGCAAAAAAATAAAAAAATCCCTAAAGAGTTTATTACCCCCGTCGATAACAATTTTGACGGTGATGAAGCCGCTGGCGCATACCGGAATATAAATTTCTCAATGAAGGATAATTATCATGGCTGTTATTAATACTAACACCCTGTCGCTGACGACTCAGAACAACCTGACCAAGTCTCAGGCTTCCCTGGGTACTGCGATCGAGCGTCTCTCTTCCGGTCTGCGTATCAACAGCGCGAAAGACGACGCTGCTGGCCAGGCGATTGCTAACCGCTTTACTTCCAACATCAACGGCCTGACCGTTGCTGCCCGTAACGCCAACGACGGTATCTCCCTGTCGCAGACGGCTGAAGGCGCGTTGAGCGAAATCAACAACAACTTACAGCGTATCCGTGACCTGACCGTTCAGGCGCAGAACAGCTCCAACTCTGCTTCTGACATCGACTCCATCCAGGCTGAAGTTAACCAGCGTATGGAAGAAGTTAACCGCGTTACCACCCAGACCGACTTCAACGGCATCAAAGTGCTGAACACCGGTTCCGGTACCAGCAGCTACAACTTCCAGGTTGGCGCAAAAGACGGCGAAACCATCTCCATCAGCCTGGATTCTTCGGATTCCTACAACCTGTACAACGCCACTGGCGCAACCTTCCAGACCACCGGTCAGACCATCAACGGTACTGCACGTGCGACTGCGGCTGAAGGTTTCGACGTACTGAGCGGTACTGTAAGCTCCGGTGGTACTGTTGACGGTAGCCCGCTGGCAGATATCGATGCGGCAATCAAAGCGGTTGACTCACAGCGCAGCCTGCTGGGTGCGTCCCAGAACCGTTTCGAATCCACCATCACCAACCTGAACAACACCGTGAGCAACCTGACGTCTGCCCGCAGCCGTATTCAGGACTCCGATTACGCGACCGAAGTATCGAACATGTCCCGCGCGCAGATCCTGCAGCAGGCCGGTTCTTCCGTACTGGCTCAGGCCAACCAGGTTCCGCAGACCATGCTGTCCCTGCTGCGTTAATCGCAAAATTAGTAATAAAGAAGGGCGCCGCTTGTCGGCGCTTTTTTATTTTATATATCGTTTTTTTTGCCGACGAAAATTACATAAAAAAGATAAAAAGCATTAAAGAGTTCGGCGACAGCGTCGATAACAATTTAGACGGTGATGAAGCCGCTGGCCCATGCCGGAATATAAATTTCTCAATGAAGGATAACTATCATGGCTGTTATTAATACTAACACCCTGTCGCTGACTACTCAGAATAACCTGACCAAATCTCAGGCTTCTCTGGGTACTGCGATCGAGCGTCTCTCTTCCGGCTTGCGTATCAACAGCGCGAAAGACGATGCTGCTGGCCAGGCGATTGCTAACCGCTTTACTTCCAACATCAACGGTCTGACCGTTGCTGCCCGTAACGCCAACGACGGTATCTCCCTGTCGCAGACGGCTGAAGGTGCGTTGAGCGAAATCAACAACAACTTACAGCGTATCCGTGACCTGACCGTTCAGGCGCAGAACAGCTCCAACTCTGCTTCTGACATCGACTCCATCCAGGCTGAAGTTAACCAGCGTATGGAAGAAGTTAACCGCGTTACCACCCAGACCGACTTCAACGGCATCAAAGTGCTGAACACCGGTTCCGGTACCAGCAGCTACAACTTCCAGGTTGGCGCAAAAGACGGCGAAACTATCTCCATCAGCCTGGATTCTTCAGATTCCTACAACCTGTTCAACGCGACAGGCGCAACAGCGTCTACCGGTGGCGTGGTTAACGGCAACGCACGTGCGACTGCGGCTGAAGGTTTCGACGTACTGAGCGGTACTGTTGATGCCACTGGCGGCACCAACGGCGGCCCGCTGGCAGATATCGATGCGGCAATCAAAGCGGTTGACTCCCAGCGCAGCCTGCTGGGTGCATCCCAGAACCGTTTCGAATCCACCATCACCAACCTGAACAACACCGTGAGCAACCTGACTTCTGCTCGTAGCCGTATTCAGGACTCCGATTACGCGACCGAAGTATCGAACATGTCCCGCGCGCAGATCCTGCAGCAGGCCGGTTCTTCCGTACTGGCTCAGGCCAACCAGGTTCCGCAGACCATGCTGTCCCTGCTGCGTTAATTCGCAACGGATTAAAAAAGGCATCTTCGGATGCCTTTTTTTATGTCCAATCGTCAGATATAGCGCCTTTTCTACTGGCTGTTTTTCCTCTCAATCTTTTCTCGCTCCCCCACAATATTGCATAACGACAGAAACGCCCTTTGATAGCCCCGGCCAACAGGCCCGGCGTGCTGAGGATGAGAGATGCGAAGCCTATTAATTAGCGTTGATAAATTTGACGCCTTTACGCCCCATACCAACGAATTACTCGATATTGCCGATGTGCTGCTGGCACAGAACTGGCGGGTAGATCTCATCACCAGTAGTGCAGGAAAGGCACTGAACGCGGAGATCGATCGCCTGAAGGCGACAGGGCGCTTTGGGTTGGTGACCGACCAGCAGGGTGAGCCAGACACGCAATATGATGTTATCTGGATCTATCGCGGTTTCTTCAGCGATAAACTGCTCGATGCGATCGCTACTGAACGTCTCCGCGGCGCGATGATTTTCCGCCATTTCAACGACTATAACGATCTCTATATTCCCTGGGGCGTGGCGCTGGAAAACCAGTTCGCAGCACTGACGCTCGATCTCTCGCCGCGCACTTCCGCGCTGCTGCTGCAAACCGGTGTGGAAAGCACTCAACTGAAAAACTTGCCGTGGACGGTTCCGGCGCGTTTCAGCCAGTATGTGCGCACCCGCGAATCGTCGACGCTGGCGCGCGCAGTCTACATTGCGCCGAAAATGTCGGCGGAGATGTACGAAGTGCAGCAGCGTGCCCGCGAAGCTGGCGTTCAGATAGACTGGCTGGATCTTAACCAGCAAGCGCAGCGCATCGATCCGGCCTGGCTGGAACACTATGACGTCGTGATCGGCAATGATGACAGCGTGGCGAAAGCGCTGGCGCTGGGGATCCCGCTGTTCCTGGTGAACGAGGGCTATGTCGAAGGCTATCTGAACGACGCGAACATCGCCCGCCATGAAGCCGAGCATTTCTGTGCGCTGTCGCTGCGCAACTGCCCGGATGCCGATGAGTGGGTTGAGATGCTGCAAAGCGGCTACGCCAGCGCACTGGCGTGGACTCAGGCGCAGCGCGCGGATCTGGCGGCGAAATGGTCGCTGGAGACCGCGCTGGATGCCATCGTAAATGCGCCGCTGGTAGCGAAGACACGCCAGCTTGATGAAAAATCCCGCTATGCGCTTAATTTTCACAGTAAAGCGGTGCTGGCACAGCAGCAAACCTCCGATTACTCCTTTACCCGTTGGCTGGACGATCGCCAGATCAGCGAAGCGCGGCGGGAAGCGCTGCTCACTTTTGCCCGGGCGTACCCGGATAAAGCCAGCATTGGCGTGATTATCCTTGGTGACAATCAGGCCAGCGCACGCACGCGGGCGTCGGTGGAAAGCCAGTCGCTGGCGGCTGTCAGTATTGATGTGATTGCCGATGATACCGCATGGCCTGCGGCGGCCAATGCGCTGCTGCAAGCGCGCAGCGCCGAAGCGATGTTGCTGATCCCTGCGGGTTTTACACTGCGTGACGACGCGTTGCTACGTTTTGCTGAGCAACGTATGAACCAGCAAAATGCCGGGCTGTTTTACTGTGATGAAATGACGCGGGCGGAAAACGGCGAACCGGTATTCACCCTGCGTCCAGGCGTCAATATCGATCTGTTGCGCGGTGTACCTTATATCGGTCAGACGGTACTTTTTTCGCGGGAAATTGCCTTGCAGGTGGGAGGATTCAGCGGTCATTATCCCCACGCGGCGCATATCGATTTGCTGTGGCGCTTTGTCGAAGGGCAGGGTGCAGGTGCCGTGGGGCGTGTGGCGGAAGTGCTGGTGGAAAACCCGCATCCGGTAACCCACTGGAGCGAGGCCGCAGACGTGGTCGCTGAATGCGAGCAGGCGTTACTGGCACATCTGCAACGGCTGGGGATTAACGCCACGCTGGAAGAGGGATTAGCGGAGAACATTAAACGCCTGCGCTATCAGTGGCAGGCGACGCCGCTGGTGTCGATCATTATTCCGACCCGCGATCGCTTTGCGCTGCTGAAGCGCTGCATTGAAAGTCTGATGGAAAAGACCCGCTATCAGCACTATGAGCTGCTGATCGTTGATAACCAGTCGGTGGAGGAGGATGCCTGCCGTTTCCTCAACGATCTGGCGGCGCTGGGGCTCGATCAGGTGCGCATTCTGCTCTACGACGCGCCCTTTAACTTCGCTGAAATCAATAATGCCGCCGCGCAACAAGCGCGTGGCGATGTGCTGGTGTTCCTCAATAATGACTGCGAAATTATCGACGGTAACTGGCTGGATGCGCTGCTTGAACATACGCTGCGCCCGGAAGTGGGGCTGGTGGGCGCACGTCTGGAGTATCAGGATGGCCGTATTCAACATGGCGGCTATTTAGTCGGCGTGCAGCACGGTGTTGATGTCGCCTTCGATGGCGCTGACGGACAGAGCAATGGTTTTCAGCACTTTCTGAAAACGCCGCGTAACCTGGCTGCGGTGAGCGCCTCCTGCATGATGGTGCGTAAAGAGGTTTTCTTCTCCTTAAACGGCTTTACCCAGGAGCGTTATCCCCTCTATTTCGCCGATGTGGATCTGGGGTTGCGCGCGCAGCAGCAGGGATATCTCAATGTCTGGACGCCTTACGCCCGCGTGAAACATATGGGCGGCGCGACACGTTTATTCGGCAACAAAATTGGCGTGCAGGAGCGTCCGTTGTTGCAGGACTATACGACGCTGCGCGGTGAGTGGCAGCAGGGGTTGCTGAATGAACCTTCGTACCATCCGCTGATGCAGAAGATGGGCAAAGCCTTCACGCTGAGCGCAAGTATTGCGCGGTTGCACCAGCCGCTGCCTGGCCGCCCATTGCCGGTGGTGTTAGCCCATCACATCAACTGGGTCGGTGGCGGCCATCACCGGGTGATGCAACCGTTCAAAGCGCTGGAACGCCATTTGATGATCGAAGGCGGGCTGACGAACACCATTCCCGGCCTGATGGAAGCGGCGCAAATGCGGCCGGATGTGATTCTGCTTGAGCTGATCACCGGCAGCCGCTTCCCGGATATCATGAAGCAGTTACGCGATGTCAGCGGCGCGAAAATCGTGCTGGAATATGATGATTACCTGCTGAACGTGCCGATGAAAAACGGTAACCGTCAGCACTTCCCGCCGCAGATGCTGAAAAACTTCCGCAAAGTGATGGACACCGCCGACTGGGTTGTCGTTTCTACTGCGCCGCTGGCTGAAGCCTACAGCCGGTTCCACAGTGATATTCGCATTGCGCAAAACCGCCTGGCACCGAATCAGTGGGATCACCTGCTCAGCGCCCGTGGAACCGGGAAAAAAGTGCGCGTCGGTTGGGCCGGAGGCAGCTCGCATACTGGCGATCTGGAGATCCTGTTGCCGCTGATCAAAGAGCTGGAAGGGCAGGTGGAGTGGGTGTTTATGGGCATGAAGCCGCGCAACGTGCTTTGCGAATTCCACCCCGGTGTACCGTTTGAAATGTACCCGGAGAAACTGGCCAGCCTGAATCTCGACCTGGCGCTGGTGCCGCTGGAAATCAACCAGTTCAACGAATGTAAGAGCAACCTGCGTTTGCTGGAGATTGGCACCTGCGGCGTGCCGATCATCGCCACCGACATTGAGCCTTATCGCTGCAATCTGCCGGTGACGCTGGTGGCGAACCGCTTTAAAGACTGGATGAACGCGATTCAGGCGTACATTCACGATCCGGCGTTGCGCGAGCGGCAGGGTGATGCGCTGCGTGCCGCCGTGCGCAGCGACTGGTATCTGCGGGATGCCGGGCTCGATGACTGGCGTCAGGGCTGGTTACCGGCCGACAAGTAAAAGAAAAGGCGCTGCGAAGCGCCTTTTTTGTTGCCATCGGCTGTTATGCCCGGAGAAACATTAATCCGGTAACCAGAGTTGCGCCTGGCGCAGCAGGCTTTCGCCGTTCCACATACCGTTTTCCAGCACGTACAGACGCAAATTATCGCCAAGTTGTGCCGCCATCGCCGCATCAAGCAGATGGTTTTCAATGGCTTCGCGCCAGCTTCTTGCGCGATTTTCGACGCGCGTAACGCCAGCAATGCTCTGTGTGCTGATGATATCGCTGCAAATCACCGGCACACCGCAGGCGCCATATTCAAGCAGACGTACCGGGCTAAGCGCCCGGTTCCACGGCGTATCGGCCAACGGTTCCACGGCGAGATCGAGATTCAGGCTGGCCAGCTTTTTCGCAAAATGCTGCGGGCGAACCGGGGCATGGAATTCGCTGACCCACTCCTGAAGGGAAGGCGGACAGTAGCCATAGAACACCCATTCAACCCGATCGGCTAACTGGCTGACCAGCTTATGAATCAGTTCCAGATCGCCGGTATTCGCCGCGGTTCCGCACCAGCCGATGCGCGGTTTCTTACCCATGCCACGCTGGCTGGATAACCCCGACCATTGCTGTGGCGAAAGCAGCGTCGGCATCACGCGGATGTCGCTGTGCAGCCCCGCGCACTGTTCGGCCAGCTCGTTGCTGGCGACGATCAGGCGATCTACATGCGCCAGCGTACCGCGCAGCGCGGCGAAAATATCCTGTGGCAGATCGTTACGTTCCTCGGCATTGACCGGTAAGCCAGGCAACCAGCAATCCAGATCGAAGATTTTAAACATCGATGCTGCCTGCGGCAGACGGCGCAACCACTCCTGCGCGCCATCACTGATTTGCCGATGGACGATCAGTGCATCTGGCGCAAAACGACTGATATCGGTATAGGTGCTGGGATGATAATTAATTTGCCCTTCGACGACGCCCGCGCTATTCAGTAATGCTAACGGCGCATCGAGGCGCAACCGGCTGCCGGGCTGGCTTTGCAATGGAAAGGCGATCAAACGTGGCAGCGGCTTCCAGTGCAACGGCTGCCAGCTTTTATTACTGCTGGCTTCAAACTGGAATCCCGCGCCATCCAGCGACAGATTAGGGTTATAGGCCGGATCGTTAGCGATAAGCGGCATCCATTTGGCGTACATGGCGTCCTGCTCGGCCATAAAGCGCTGACGTTTTTTCTCCTGCACGGTCTTATCGACCTTCTTCTGGCTAACGCTGCCTTCGTGCATTACCAGTGCATGCGGTGTCCACACTGTCAGATAGCCCGCTTCACGCACCTTCAGGCACAGATCGACATCGTTATAGGAGACAGTGAAGTTCTCTTCATCGAGCCCGCCGACCTGTTCATAGACTGATTTGCGGATTAACAGACACGCGGCAGTGACCACGTTGTAATTCTGGTCAACCAGCAGACGATTCATATAACCGGCGCGGTTGTTTTCGCTGCCGATAAAGGGATGATCCGCCGGGCCACGCAGCCCCAGCACCACGCCCGCATGCTGGACTTTACCGTCCGGGTAGAGCAGTTTCGCGCCGGTGATCCCCACTTCCGGGCGTAACCCATGATTCAGCATATGATCCAGCCAGTTTTCGCTGATCACTGCCGTATCGTTATTCAGCAATACCAGATATTCACCACGCGCTTCCCGTGCGGCCATATTGTTGATAGCGGAATAGTTAAACGGATGCGGATAGCGCAATACGCGAATGCGTTCAGGATCGATAGTTGAGATCCCCTCCAGCCACTGCAATGCTTCCGGGGTCTCGCTGTTGTTATCAACAATCAGCAGTTCGTAATTCCGGTAACGCGTCTTCTCCAGCAGGCTGGTGACGCAGGTACTCAGAATAGTAAGCTGATCTTTGGTCGGGATAATAATCGAGACCAGCGGTTGTTGCTGATGGTTATAACGCAGGGCATACAGCCCCGGATGCGTAGCCACTACCGTACCCTGTGCATAGCCGCGATTGTGCAGATGCTGGGTTAAAATCGCCTGTTCTTCCGGTTGGCTGACCTGCACTGGCGGATGGCCAACCACAAACGGTTCCGGCAGATGACCAGCAAAGCCCATCCCTTTTTGTTCAATCAGACGAACAATAAACTCGAACTGCCAGGCCTGCGGATACGTCGGGTTAAACCCACCCGCTGCCAGAATCGCTTCACTGCGGAAAATCCAGTGGCGAGCCATCTCTGCCGGGTAGCTGAGCAGTAAATCGAGGTTGAAATCCGGGCGCATCGCCGTGGTGACAATTTCGCCGTTCTGCATGTAGAACTCATCGCCATAAATCGCATCGCAGGCGGAGGCGCCATCCAGCGCCAGATCGAACATCAGCATGCCGCTCTCAAGCAGCACTTCACCAGCATCCATGAACATCACCCAGTCAGACGGCTGGCTGGCGATGTACTGATTGATGATACCAATCTGATTATCTTGTCGCACGATGAGCGTCGGCGCAGGAAGAGCGGCGCTCTGCTCCGTGATGACCACCGGATTTAGCGTCAGCCCAAACCCGGCGTAGCGTTGCAGGCTTTGCAGTGTTGACGTGACAGCATCAGGATGATGTCCGTACTGCGAGATAAAAACGGTTAACGTTTGCTGCGTGTTGCGCGCCTGTTGGAAAGCTTCCACCAGCGGCCGGAACTGCGGTTGCAGGCGGCGTTCGTCGAGCCATTTGTTGATTTTGTTGCTGTAGAACCGGCGCACGGAGACTTGTAGAGAGTTATGCAGTGCATGCAGCAGGTTTTCCGTCTGGAAACGCTGCTCGCCGTGCATCAGCGCGACTTTGACCTTTTCATTCTCTTCTTTATTACCGCTGTACCAGCCCAGTTCTCTGACAATTTGCGGCATTCGGGTATAGGTTCTGTTAATGACATCGCCATATTTCCCGGTATGCACGAGCTGGCTACTCTGGTTCTCTGAGACGCGGAAAGCCGAGAGCGTTTCGGCGACAAAGGCCAGGTTGCCGAGGCGCAGTAACTTCAGATACAGCGTCATATCGGTCAGGAAGTAGAGATTCTCGCCGAGCAGGGTAAAGAGGTCATCACCGAAAGAGATCAGATCCTCGCGATAGCACAGCACGGAACTGGGCTCACCGATAAAGTTCACCGGATGGTCGGCGAAAAACTTCACCACGTCCGGACCATCGAGAATCACATCGGCGGTAAAAGGGAAGGCGGTCGCCGTAATATCGACCAGCGGGGTGCCATCTTCATCAACGCGAACACGACGCGCGGAAGCCATGCTGTTGCCCGGGGAGGATTCCAGCGCTGCAACGAGCCGGGTGATAGCGTGTTCGAACAGAATGTCATCATCGTAGAGAAACTTAATGTACTTACCGCTGGCCTGACGCACGCCAGCCAGCACGTTGCCTTCTTCCCATAAACGGACGCTATTTTTGGTGTAGTAGATAGGCGTTTTGGTCGTTAATGCATAACGCTCGCAGGTGAGACGAATGGTGTCGTCGTTACTGTCGTCATAAATAATGACTTCGCAATTTGGCCAACTCTGATTGAGCGCGCTGGCGAGCGTTGTCGCGAAGAATTCGGGCTTGTAAGTCGGGATAACGATACTCACCAAAGCGTATTCGTTCATTTTTTTTCCGTTATGCGGGCAGCAGTTTGAGCGCATCAACGCGCGATGCGGCAACGAGGTGATGACGGCCTGGTTTCTCAGGCGTGAAATTTCACGGATTTTCTTTATCTCGGCCAATAATAGCAAAGGGAGGCTGGTGTCTTGCGGGCTTAATTGGCATGGGAAATGCCCCTTGTTTACCCAATAGATTCACTTTGGTGCCTGTAACATCAAAGTCATCTCTGGCTTGTTCAGGTTCATTTTATGGACAATAACATCTTCGTCACCAGCCCTCTGTTGCCGCCTCTGGAAGAGTTTATTCCCTATCTGGAAAAGATTTGGCAGAACCGCATCCTCACCAATGGCGGGACATTCCACCAGCAACTTGAAGAAGCGCTGGCGGAATATCTGGGTGTGAAATATGTCTGTCTGTTCGCCAATGGAACGCTGGCGTTGTTGACGGCACTCCAGGCGCTGCGTATCACGGGTGAGGTGATTACCACCCCTTACTCGTTTGTCGCTACCTCACATACCTTGCTGTGGAATGGCCTGACGCCCGTTTTTGCGGATATCGACCCGCTGACCTACAACATCAACCCGGAACGCGTTGAAGAGCTGATTACGCCGCAGACGACGGCGATCATGCCGGTGCATTGTTATGGCGTACCCTGTGACGTGGAGAAGATCCAGCAGGTGGCGGATGTTTACGGCTTAAAAGTGCTTTATGACGCCGCGCATGCATTCGGCGTGAAGAAAAACGGCGTCAGCATCCTGAATCACGGCGATCTTTCGGTACTCAGCTTCCATGCCACGAAAGTGTTTAACACCTTCGAAGGCGGCGCGATTATCTGCCATGACGCGCGGACGAAGCAACGCATCGACTACCTGAAAAACTTTGGTTTTGCCGGTGAAACCCGCGTGGTTGCGCCCGGCATCAACGCCAAAATGAATGAAGTGGAAGCGGCATTCGGTCTGTTGCAGTTAAAACATATTGATCAGGCGCTGGCCGAACGCCAGGCGCTGTATCAGTACTATCTTGAGCTGCTCGATGGTGTTGCAGGGCTTAGCCTGCTTAACGTCCCCGATGATGTGATCTGGAACCACGCCTATTGTCCGGTGCTGATTGAACCTGAGTTTGGCATCAGCCGCAATGCATTATATGAAGCGATGAAAAACGAAGGCATCTTAACCCGTCGCTACTTCTACCCTTTAATTAGCTCCTTCAGCATGTATCGCGGTTTTGCGACCTCACAGAAAGAGCATTTACCCTGCGCGAACGATATCGCTGAGAAAGTACTCTGCCTGCCGATCTACCCTGGGCTTACGCGGGACGATCAGCAACGTATTGTGGATGTTATCCGCCGTATGGCGCTCCCTGTTGCAAACAATGTCGCTATGATTTCTGCGGGGGGCATATGAGCCAGCCAGCAACGGCGATGATCCTCGATGCCGGATTTGCGTCGCTACCTTTGCAGCAGGTGGTCAAAGCTGCGGGCTTTACCACACTGGTGTGCAGCGGCAAAGCGCAGGATGCGGGGATGAAGTTCGCTGATATTGCGCATGTGCAGAATTACGCAGACGCAGACGCAGTGCTGGCGGTGGCGCGCGAACAGAAGATTACGGCGATTTTGCCCGGCGTAACCGATGTCTCTTATCTGACCGGTAGCCGCGTGGCTGCCGAACTCGGGCTGGCCGGTTTTGATACGCCGGACGTCAGCGACACGCTGTTTCTTAAAGATCGTTTTCGCGTCTGGGCAGAGCTGAAAGGCTATCCGATTCCGCGCGCGGTTAACGAACCGGAAGCGGCGCGTGATTTGCCTTTCCCGCTACTGGTTAAGCCGATTGATGCCTATAGCGGGATCGGTATTACGCTGGTGCGCGAGGCGGGCGCCTTGCCGCAGGCGGTTGACCTGGCACGCGGCGCTTCCCGTAATGGCCACTGCGTCATCGAAACCTTCTGCGAAGGCGCGTTATACAGCCACTCGGCATTTATTCGCGGCGGTGAGATTGTCTGTGAATTTTTCGTCGACGAATATTGCACCGTTTATCCCTGGCAGGTGAACAGCAGTAGCCTGAGTCTGACGCTCGCTGAAACGATGCGCGATCGCGTCAGCGAATGCATGCAGACGCTGGTGCGGGAACTGCAACTCGTTGATGGCTTACTGCATACCCAGTTCATTGCCAATGAACACGATTTTTGGCTGATTGAGTTAACCCGCCGTTGCCCGGGCGATCTCTATTCGCGTCTGATTGAATTATCCACCGGTGAAGCCTATTCCGCCGGATTTGTCGCTCCCTTTATTGGCCGCGAATCCGCATTCAGTGTGCGTCGGCCCGAGCATCAACGAGCCATCGCCCGGCATACCATTTCCGGCGATGCTGAAAGTCACTTTGTTGGCTATTGCTTTGCTCCGCTGGCGGCGCGAATTATTGAGACTATCCCGCTGAAGTTACCCGGCGATCCTCTGCTGCCCGCGCCGCGCGACAGGGCGGGGCTGGTTTTTGCCGAGTTTGAGGATTTCGCCGAACTGGCGCGGCTGACGCCACAGCTCAAAAACTATTTTTCTTTTAAAACGATTTAAGGACTGGATTATGGCCAAGCCTTTGCGCCTTGCATTCATCGGTGGCGGTATCAATTCCGCTATCGGCATGACACATAAAATCGCCAGCCAGATGGACGGGCACTTCCAGTTGACGGCGGGATGTTTCAGCCGTGATGAAAGCATCAATCAGCAAACAGGAGCCGCCTGGGGGCTGGAGAATCACGCGATTTATCAGGATGCTCTATTGATGCTGGAAAAAGAGCATCAGCGCCTTGATGCGGTGGTGGTGCTGACGCCGACGCCTGCGCACCGCGACATTTTGCTGGCGTGTCTGGAGTATCCGTTGCCGATCATCTGCGAAAAGGCGATGGTGGCAACGGTAGGTGATGCGCAAGAGATTCAGCAGCGGGTTGATGAGGTTAATAGCCCGTTGTATGTGACGTTCAACTATACCGGCTATCCGATGGTGCGAGAACTGCGCCAGCGCCTGCTGAGCGGCGGGCTTGGGCGAATTCAGCAGGTGATGGTCGAAATGCCGCAGGAAGGTTTTAGCCGTTGTCGCAATGATGGCAGCGTGGCGTTACCGCAACTCTGGCGTCAAGTGGACGGCGAAATCCCGACGGTATCGCTGGATCTCGGGGTTCATGTGCACCAGTTGGTGGAGTTTCTCACCGACAAACAGGCGCTGGATGTTTACGCCGTCAACAGTACGTTTGCGCGTGTGCCGAACGTGGTGGACACCGTCAATATCATCTCACGTTATACCGACGATATGGTGTGTAACTACTGGTACGGTAAAGCCGCGCTCGGTTTTCGCAACGGTTTGCGGATCCGCATTTATGGTACGGAAGGCAGCGCCGAATGGTTGCAGATGGAGCCGGAGTATCTGCGACTCGCTGATATTCACGGCAATGTGCGTATTGTCGATCGCACGGCGGGTGATAACACCATTGCCAATCTGGATCGTTACTGCCGCTTTAAAGCCGGTCACCCGGCCGGTTTTATTGAAGCTTTTGCCAACTACTACTGCGATATAGCCGCCGCTTTGCGTGGCGAAGCAAACGGCTATGCGATTGGCTCTGCCACCGCATTGCAGGGATTGTCATTCCTGGAAAGCGCGAACAGAAGTGCGATTGCGCAGCAAAAAAAAGTGCTGTGATTGGCCTTTTAACGTCGCCCTGAAATCGCTTTTGTGTATGCATAATTGGCAAAGGCAAAAGCGATTTATAGATATTATCGATGAAATAGAGTGAATGTCCGCGTGCCGGATGATGACCTGCGGGTTATTTAGCGCAAAAAAGCGGAGACATTTTTGTTCCGTAAAAGCGAGACGGTCGATTATGAAGCAATAAAGGCGAAACCGTGTCCTGATGGTTATACGCTTTATGGTCATAATATCATCGAGTTAGACCGTGCGATGCAAAGAGATTTGCCTGGGAATTACATTCTGACTGTCTGCTATGCCCGCATCGAATTAGATGCGCGAGTAGTAAGAATGGAGAAAGTATTTTGCAGGGTGAATACTCATTGATTGATAGAAATATCGTTACGCTTTACGCCGCGGAATTTTGCCAGAAAAACAAACTGCTGCTGTGTGAATTTTGTCATTTTCCCGATGGCATAAAAGCCATGACAACCAGATTGTTTTTTTACGCTTCAGGGTGTGGATGCGCTAAGGGAGATTTCTGGTAGATCTTTTTCTACAAGCCCTTGTTTGTCAGAAGGTTTAGCATTCCTACAAGGTGATGAAGCGTACGTTTATTATTGTGTTGATGCTGGTGAGACGTTTCTGATGATACCGGAAAGCAATATGTTAAAAACGCAGCGAAAATTGTGGTCATTGAGGCGCAAGCAGAGAATTTTGTCGGACGAGCAAAACACCGGCGTAAATCACAAAAGTAAAAAAACGATCGCGATGTTTCAATTTATCTACAATATTTCAGATGATTATCGATTTTTCCTGCGCGGACACCATCCGGCGCTGGCTTTTGAGCGAGTATTATATGCATTGCCGTCGAAACGTGGGGCGTTATAAAGGCAAATAACCCCCCATTTCACCCACTATTCATCCGATTAAAACCACTCCAGAATCGGATAATCATGCCGATAACTCAACTAACGCAGGGCTGTTTATCGTGAATTCACTCTATACCGCTGAAGGTGTAATGGATAAACACTCGCTGTGGCAGCGTTATGTCCCGCTGGTGCGTCACGAAGCATTGCGCCTCCAGGTGCGCTTGCCGGCGAGCGTGGAACTCGACGATCTGCTACAGGCGGGCGGTATCGGGTTATTGAATGCAGTTGACCGATACGACGCTCTGCAAGGAACGGCATTTACGACTTACGCAGTTCAGCGTATTCGTGGTGCGATGCTGGACGAGCTGCGCAGCCGCGACTGGGTGCCGCGCAGTGTTCGCCGCAACGCGCGCGAAGTGGCGCATGCGATGGGGCAGCTGGAACAGGAACTGGGACGCAACGCAACGGAAACCGAAGTGGCGGATCGTCTTGGCATTGCTGTTGAAGAGTATCGTCAGATGTTGCTCGATACCAATAATAGCCAACTCTTCTCTTATGACGAGTGGCGAGAAGAGCATGGCGATAGCATCGAGCTGGTGACGGATGAGCATCAGCAAGAAAACCCGTTACACCATTTAATGGAAGGGAATTTACGCCAGCGCGTCATGGAAGCTATTGAAGCTCTGCCTGAACGCGAACAGCTGGTATTGACCCTTTATTACCAGGAAGAGCTTAACCTCAAAGAGATTGGCGCTGTTCTGGAGGTGGGAGAGTCGCGGGTGAGCCAGCTGCACAGCCAGGCCATTAAACGCTTACGAACCAAGCTGGGTAAGTTATAGGTGATTGATTCACCTGAAAAATGCCGCACAACGTATTGACAACCAGGAGTTATCATGACGGTGCAGCAATCTAAAAGACGGCCTTTAAGCCGCTACCTGAAAGACTTTAAACACAGCCAGACGCATTGCGCCCACTGTAACAAGTTACTCGATCGTATCACGCTGGTTCGCCGGGGCGAAATCGTCAATAAGATTGCGATTTCGCGTCTCGACACGTTGATGGACGAATCAGCATGGCTCGAAGAGCAAAAAGAGTGGGTGGCGCTTTGCCGTTTCTGTGGCGATCTCCACTGCAAAGAGCAAAGCGACTTCTTCGACATTATCGGCTTCAAGCAGTTCCTGTTTGAACAAACGGAGATGAGCCACGGCACCGTTCGCGAATACGTGGTTCGCCTGCGCCGCCTCGGGCAGCATCTGACCGTGAACAACATTTCCCGCGATCTGCTGAAAACCGGTTATCTGGACGAGAACCTGGAGCCGTGGCTGCCTGCGACCAGCACCAACAACTACCGAATTGCGCTGCGCAAGTATGCACAATATAAGGTACAAATGCCGGGTGCCATAAAGCAGAAAGCCCACGCCGGAACAACTTCTGATATATATTAAAAAAGAATAAGATGTAGCGCAGTCGCCTTTGACGTTGCAGGCGATTTCTCTACACTACGTAAAAATTCCACTATATCGGGGTATTTATGAAATTTGCACTTCTGGGTCGTCAGGCGCTGATGGGTGTTATGGCCGTTGCGCTGGTTGCGGGCATGAGCGTGAAAACGTTCGCCGCAGAAAACCTGCTGAATAAAGTGAAAGAGCGCGGTACGCTGCTGGTCGGGCTGGAAGGAACCTATCCTCCGTTCAGCTTCCAGGGCGATGACGGTAAGCTGACCGGTTTTGAAGTGGAGTTTGCTGAAGAGCTGGCGAAGCACCTCGGCGTGAAAGCGTCCCTGAAACCGACCAAATGGGACGGTATGCTGGCCTCGCTGGATTCGAAACGTATTGATGTGGTGATCAATCAGGTGACCATTTCTGACGAGCGTAAGAAGAAATATGATTTCTCCACGCCGTATACCGTCTCCGGTATTCAGGCGCTGGTGAAGAAAGGCAACGAAGCCGGCATTAAAACCGCCGCGGACCTGAAAGGGAAGAAAGTCGGTGTCGGTCTGGGCACCAACTACGAAGAGTGGCTGCGCCAGAACGTGCAGGGCGTGGATATCCGTACCTATGATGATGACCCGACGAAATACCAGGATCTGCGCGTGGGCCGTATCGACGCCATTCTGGTGGACCGCCTGGCAGCGCTGGATCTGGTGAAGAAAACCAACAATACCCTGGCGGTAGCGGGTGATGCGTTCTCTCGTCAGGAGGCCGGTGTGGCGTTGCGTAAAGGTAACGAAGACCTGGTGAAAGCGATTGATGCGGCGATTGCTGATATGCAAAAAGACGGCAGCCTGAAAGCGCTTTCGGAGAAGTGGTTCGGGGCAGACGTCACGAAATAAGTTTCTGACGTAAAAAAAGGCGCTTTTAAAAGCGCCTTTTTTATTTCTTACGCGTCTGCGTGCATAATGAAAAATATCACATTTTGTCAGAGTTACCGGAGCATCCATGTCACTACAGAATTTAACGCGCTTTCCTCGCCTGGAGTTTATCGGCGCGCCGACGCCGCTGGAGTACCTGCCGCGATTTTCTGATTATCTTGGGCGCGATATTTTTATTAAGCGTGATGACGTGACGCCGATGGCGATGGGCGGCAACAAACTGCGCAAGCTGGAGTTTCTGGCGGCTGACGCCCTGCGTGAAGGCGCGGATACGCTCATCACTGCCGGGGCGATCCAGTCCAACCACGTTCGCCAGACGGCGGCCGTGGCGGCGAAACTGGGTCTGCACTGCGTGGCGCTGCTGGAAAACCCTATTGGCACGCGGGCAGAAAACTATCTCACCAACGGTAACCGCCTGCTGCTGGATCTGTTTAATGTGCAGGTTGAAATGTGCGATGCGTTGACCGATCCGGCCGCCCAGCTCGATGAGCTGGCGACGCGTCTGGAAGCGCAGGGCTTCCGCCCCTACGTTATCCCCGTCGGCGGTTCGAATGCGCTGGGTGCGCTGGGGTATGTGGAAAGCGCGCTGGAAATCGCGCAGCAGTGCGAGGGCGCGGTGAGTCTCTCCTCGGTGGTGGTCGCGTCCGGGAGTGCCGGCACGCATGCCGGGCTGGCGGTGGGGCTGGAGCAACTGCTGCCGGACGTCGAGCTGATTGGCGTGACGGTGTCCCGCAGCGTCGCGGATCAGAAGCCAAAAGTGGTTACCTTACAGCAGGCGGTCGCCGAGCAGCTGGAGCTGAAGGCAAAGGCCGATATTCTGCTCTGGGATGACTATTTTGCGCCGGGTTACGGCACGCCGAACGAAGAGGGGATGGAAGCGGTGAAACTGCTGGCGCGCCTCGAAGGGATACTGCTCGATCCGGTCTATACCGGCAAAGCGATGGCCGGACTGATCGATGGCATTGCGCAGAAACGCTTTAAGGATGAAGGGCCGATTTTATTTGTCCATACCGGCGGGGCGCCTGCGCTGTTTGCCTACCATCCTCATGTCTAAAAATCAGGTCGAAAAATAATAATGCAAGAAAGTATTCAACTGGTTATTGATTCTCTGCCGTATCTGCTGAAAGGTGCGGTATTTACGTTACAGCTCAGTATCGGCGGGATGTTCTTTGGGCTGGTTCTGGGATTTGTGCTGGCCTTGATGCGCATGTCGCCCCTCCTGCCGGTGCGCTGGCTGGCGCGCTTTTATATCTCCGTGTTTCGCGGTACGCCGCTTATCGCCCAGCTCTTTATGATCTACTACGGCCTGCCGCAGTTTGGTATCGAGCTGGATCCGATCCCGGCAGCGATGATTGGCCTGTCGCTCAATACCGCGGCGTACACCTCGGAAACCCTGCGTGCGGCCATCTCCTCCATTGACAAAGGGCAGTGGGAAGCGGCCGCCAGTATCGGGATGACGCCCTGGCAGACGCTGCGCCGCGCCATTCTGCCGCAGGCGGCGCGCGTGGCGCTTCCGCCGCTGAGCAACAGCTTTATCAGCCTGGTGAAAGATACTTCCCTGGCGGCAACGATTCAGGTGCCGGAGCTGTTCCGTCAGGCGCAGCTCATCACCTCCCGCACGCTTGAGGTCTTTACCATGTATCTGGCGGCCTCGCTGATTTACTGGGTGATGGCGACGGTGCTTTCCGCGCTGCAAAACTATTTCGAAAACCAGCTTAACCGCCAGGAGCGTGATCCAAAATGAGTGCTATCGACGTCAAAAACCTGGTGAAAAAATTCCACGGTCAAACGGTGCTCCACGGGATCGATCTGGAGGTCGAGCAGGGCGAAGTGGTGGCGATTATCGGCCCGAGCGGGTCCGGAAAAACGACCCTGCTGCGCAGTATTAACCTGCTTGAACAGCCGGAAGGCGGGACCATCCGGGTGGGGGAAGATAACCATTGATACCGGTCGATCTCCAGGCGAGCAGAAAAAGGCTGATTCGCCGCCTGCGCCAGCATGTCGGCTTCGTGTTCCAGAACTTCAACCTGTTCCCACACCGTACGGTGCTGGAGAACATTATTGAAGGGCCGGTGATCGTTAAAGGCGAAGCGAAAGAAGAGGCGAGGGCGCGGGCGCGCCAGCTGCTGGCCAAAGTTGGGCTGGCGGGGAAAGAGAGCAGCTATCCGCGTCGTCTGTCCGGCGGCCAACAGCAGCGCGTGGCGATAGCGCGCGCGCTGGCGATGCGCCCTGACGTGATCCTGTTTGATGAGCCGACCTCTGCGCTCGATCCTGAACTGGTGGGCGAGGTGCTGAACACCATTCGCCAGCTGGCGCAGGAGAAACGCACGATGGTGATCGTGACCCATGAGATGAGCTTTGCCCGCGATGTCGCTGACAGAGCCATCTTCATGGATCAGGGGCGGATTGTGGAGCAGGGGCCGGCGAAAAGGCTGTTCGCCAACCCTCAACAGCCGCGAACCCGTCAGTTCCTTGAAAAATTCCTGATGCAGTAAACACGGCGCGATTCCGCCTGCCTGTTTGCTGAATTGCGTTAATTGACCTTAACCTAAATTTTTTTGGGCGGAATTAATGGCGTGCCGATGCTGCGGCTATTTTTCGCGTATATCCCTGCAATTATCCAATAGCCGCGCAGTTTTTCCTGTAGGTTGCCAGCGTTAAATCCGGCAGCCTCTGCAACTTATTTCCACATTAGCCGATATTTTGTAGTTAGAAATAAGTTTTATGTGTTAGCTTATATTCACCATAATAATGATTATCTGTTCAGAGGCTTCATTTAGTAAGTATGAAGGATTTAGACTTTTTCACCTGGCGACGGGAATGCTCCCTCCGGTTTCAGGAATTGACCTGTGCCGCCGAGGAGGTATATCAGGAGCTGCAGCGACAAACTCAGGCGCTGGAATTTGATTATTTCGCGCTCTGCGTGCGCCATCCCGTGCCCTTTACCCGGCCTAAGATTACCGTTGAAACCACTTATCCGCAGGCCTGGATGGCGCAATATCAATCCGCGAACTATTTCGCGATTGATCCGGTGCTTAAAACCGGAGAATTTCATTCAGGGGCATTTCCCCTGGACAGACGCATTATTCGCTGAGGCGCAGGAATTATGGCATAGCGCGCAGGACCACGGTTTACGCGCGGGAATAACGCAGTGTCTGATGCTGCCTAATCATGCGCTCGGCTTCCTGTCGGTTTCTCGTAGCAGCCTGCTTGGTAAAATGATGCCTGAGGATGAGATTGAACTGCGGCTGCAAATGCTGGTGCAGCTCAGCCTGCTGGCGCTGACTCGACTTGAAGATGAGATGGTCATGCCGCCCGAAATGAAATTCAGCAAGCGCGAACGCGAAATTCTGAAATGGACTGCGGAAGGGAAGACGTCTGCGGAAATAGCGATCATTCTCTCGATCTCAGAGAATACCGTTAACTTCCATCAGAAGAATATGCAGAAGAAATTCAACGCGCCCAATAAAACCCAGATCGCGTGCTACGCGGCGGCAACGGGACTGATCTGACTCCGTAAAACGTTCTGCGTGACAGACGAGCGAACGGCTGAATGCACTGCATCCAGCCGTTTTTTGTTACTGGCGGTAGGCTTGTTTGATTTGCTTAACGGTGTTAGCAAATACCGCTGATTCAGCCTGGTCTTCCATCTCCGCGATTTGTTTTTCCATTTTAATGATCACACGGCCGGCATCCGCCTGGCCCATCGCCTGCAGCATCAGCGTCAGCAGTGCTTTCAGGCAGTTTACTTCCTGTGCCAGTTCCTGGTTATTCTCCGCAGTGGCAAATTCAGGTGTGCTCATTTATTTTCCTCATTATGAAACGGCGCCGAAGCGCGACGGCCAAAGTCAAGGCGGCGGAGTATACCACAAGCCGGCCAAAAGAATGCAGTGGTTGTTTTTTGATCGTTATTGTCTGGTTTATTAGATTAAACTTTTTGCAATAAATATCAGAACGTTCCGGTAAACTTAGCCAGGTAATACTATGTTTAAGCCGCGTCCGCTTAGCGTACCGTTAATTATTGTTACAAAATAAGTTGCTCAGATAATTCTTGTGCAGGTTAAGGCAGCACGTTTTTTTGTAACTTTTTGAATACAGATGATTAAAAAAAGCCGCAAGAGCCCTAAAAACAAGGGCTCTCTTTCCACCGCCTGTACAGCCTAATTTCCAAAAACGAGAGCAAAATCGAATAGCCGGTTTTTTAACGTTTTAATCTTGTGATGAAAACCGTTAATATAAACCAAATTATCACTCAGTAGCGTTATCCCTATTCTGGAGACATTTCCTTTGATCAACGTCCTTCTTGTTGATGACCACGAACTGGTGCGCGCAGGGATACGACGCATTCTTGAAGATATTAAAGGTATTAAAGTTGCCGGTGAGGCCAAGCTGCGGTGAAGATGCGGTAAAATGGTGCCGCACTAACTCCGCCGATGTGGTGCTGATGGATATGAACATGCCCGGTATCGGCGGCCTTGAAGCCACGCGCAAAATCGCGCGTGCTAACGTCGACACCAAAGTCATCATGCTGACCGTGCATACCGAAAACCCACTGCCCGCGAAAGTGATGCAGGCGGGGGCCGCCGGTTACCTGAGCAAAGGTGCCGCACCGCAGGAAGTGGTCAATGCCATCCGCTCCGTGCATGCCGGACAGCGTTACATCGCCTCCGATATCGCTCAGCAGATGGCGCTGAGTCAGATCGAGCCCGAAAAAACCGAATCACCGTTTGCCAGTTTGTCCGAACGCGAATTGCAGATTATGCTGATGATCACCAAAGGTCAGAAGGTGAATGAGATCTCGGAACAGCTGAATCTCAGCCCGAAAACGGTGAACAGCTATCGTTACCGGATGTTCAGTAAACTGAACATTCATGGTGACGTCGAACTGACGCACCTGGCCATCCGACATGGTTTGTGTAATGCGGAGACGTTGTTAAGTCAGTGAGTGATGTGTTCGATTCAAAAGCCTTTCTGAAAACCGTAACCAGCCAGCCCGGCGTCTATCGCATGTATGACGCTGGCGGTACGGTTATCTATGTGGGGAAGGCAAAAGATCTTAAAAAACGCCTTTCCAGCTATTTTCGCAGCAATCTGGCCTCCCGTAAGACCGAAGCGCTGGTCGCTCAAATCCAGCATATTGATGTCACGGTCACGCACACCGAGACAGAAGCGCTGCTGCTGGAGCACAACTACATTAAGCTGTACCAGCCGCGCTATAACGTTCTGTTGCGCGATGATAAATCCTACCCGTTTATTTTCCTGAGCGGCGATACCCATCCGCGCCTGGCGATGCACCGCGGTGCAAAACATGCGAAAGGCGAATATTTCGGGCCGTTCCCCAACGGCTATGCCGTGCGTGAAACGCTGGCGCTGCTGCAGAAAATCTTCCCGATCCGCCAGTGTGAGAACAGCGTTTACCGTAACCGCTCGCGCCCGTGCCTGCAGTACCAGATTGGCCGCTGCCTGGGGCCGTGCGTCGCCGGGCTGGTGAGTGAAGAAGAGTATGCGCAGCAGGTGGAGTATGTGCGCCTGTTCCTTGCCGGAAAAGACGATCAGGTGCTAACGCAACTGATCGCGCGGATGGAGAAGGCCAGCCAGGCGCTGGAATTTGAAGAGGCCGCGCGCATCCGCGACCAAATTCAGGCGGTGCGCCGGGTCACGGAGAAACAGTTTGTCTCGAACACCGGCGACGATCTCGACGTGATCGGCGTGGCCTTTGACGCCGGGATGGCCTGCGTGCACGTGCTGTTTATTCGCCAGGGCAAAGTGCTCGGCAGCCGCAGCTACTTTCCCGAAAGTGCCTGGCGGTACCGAACTGGGCGAAGTGGTGGAAACCTTTGTCGGCCAGTTCTATCTGCAGGGCAGCCAGATGCGCACGCTGCCTTGCGAGATCCTGCTCGATTTCAATCTTGACGATAAAACCCTGCTGGCCGATTCGCTCTCTGAACTGGCGGGGCGCCGGGTCAATGTACAAACCAAACCGCGCGGCGATCGCGCGCGCTATCTGAAGCTGGCGCGCACCAACGCGGCAACGGCGCTGAGCACCAAGCTGTCGCAGCAGTCGACGGTGCACCAGCGTCTGGCGGCGCTGGCCAGCGCTGCTGAAACTGCCGGAAGTGAAACGGATGGAGTGTTTCGACATCAGCCATACGATGGGCGAACAGACGGTGGCGTCCTGCGTGGTGTTTGATGCCAATGGTCCGCTGCGCGCCGAGTATCGCCGCTATAACATCACCGGCATCACGCCCGGTGATGACTATGCGGCGATGAATCAGGTGCTGCGTCGTCGCTACGGTAAAGCCATAGAAGAGAGCAAAATCCCGGATGTGATCCTGATTGACGGCGGCAAAGGGCAGCTCGGGCAGGCGAAAGCGGTATTTGCAGAGCTGGATGTTCCGCTGGGATAAACACCAGCCGCTGCTGCTGGGCGTCGCAAAAGGGGCCGATCGTAAGGCCGGGCTGGAAACGCTGTTCTTCGAGCCGGAAGGCGAGGGGTTTAGCCTGCCGCCGGACTCTCCGGCGCTGCATGTCATCCAGCATATTCGCGATGAATCGCACGATCATGCCATCAGCGGTCACCGGAAAAAACGGGCGAAGGTGAAAAACACCAGCTCGCTGGAGACGATCGAAGGCGTGGGGCCAAAACGTCGCCAGATGCTGCTGAAATATATGGGCGGATTGCAAGGGTTGCTCAACGCCAGCGTGGAGGAAATTGCAAAAGTGCCGGGTATTTCGCAAGGGCTGGCAGAAAAGATCTACTACTCGTTGAAACATTGGGGGCTCTGTAGCAACATAGAGCTAAATTTTACTGACAACAGATAGTTACCGTCACTATGCAATTTAATATCCCTACGTTGCTTACCCTTTTTCGCGTCGTACTCATCCCGTTCTTCGTGCTGGCGTTTTATCTGCCGTTTGTCTGGGCACCCTTCGTTTGCGCGCTCATTTTTTGTATCGCGGCGGTAACCGACTGGTTTGATGGCTATCTGGCGCGCCGCTGGAATCAAAGCACCCGTTTCGGTGCCTTCCTCGATCCGGTGGCGGATAAAGTGATGGTCGCGATCGCGATGGTGCTGGTGGCTGAGCACTATCATACCTGGTGGGTGACGCTGCCTGCGGCAACCATGATCGGCCGTGAGATCATTATCTCTGCGCTGCGCGAGTGGATGGCGGAAATGGGGAAACGCAGCAGCGTGGCGGTCTCCTGGATTGGTAAAGTGAAAACCACGGCGCAGATGGTGGCGCTGGTCTGGATGCTCTGGCGTCCGAACGCCTGGGTTGAGTGGGCGGGGATTGGTCTGTTCTTCGTGGCGGCCGTGCTGACGCTGTGGTCAATGCTGCAATATTTGAACGCTGCGCGCGGCGATTTGCTTGATCAGTGATCGTTTCGCCGTAATTTTCAGCAAACGATCCGGGGATTGAAAAAATAACGTTGACTCATAACGTCATATCAGTAGAATGCAACGCATCGAACGGCGGCACAGCTCAGCCGGACGATAATGAAATCAAGTGGTTAGACGATTTACTTGATGACATGCGGGAATAGCTCAGTTGGTAGAGCACGACCTTGCCAAGGTCGGGGTCGCGAGTTCGAGTCTCGTTTCCCGCTCCAGATTAAAGACATGCGCAACAGCGGGTGTCAGGTTGAAAAGCTTTACGGCGCGTTAGCAAAGCGGTTATGTAGCGGATTGCAAATCCGTCTAGTCCGGTTCGACTCCGGAACGCGCCTCCACTTTCTTCCCGGGCCCGGATGGTGGAATCGGTAGACACAAGGGATTTAAAATCCCTCGGCGTTCGCGCTGTGTGGGTTCAAGTCCCACTCCGGCTACCATGGGAAAACAAGAATAAAATCAATGATAAGCAGTGTCGTGTAAACCGCCCGAAAGGCGGTTTTTTTATGCCTGAAATTTGCCGAGTGGCGATGAAATGGCGATGGTGTGGCGGTGAAGACATCCTCCCCAAGAAAGGGAGGATGATATAAATTAAACGGAAAGACTTAATTGTCCGTTTCCATAATGCGAAGCCGGGAAGGCATCTTCCGGGATAAATCCCTCTGGTAATTTCTCTCGTGAGCCTCGTTTAGTCACCAGTTTTTCCACGCTGTTAAGCGTGGTAAATGTGATGCTGCATTCAAAGTTCTGGCACTGATGATACTGGCGGATCGTCATCTCGCTGAGACGGCGACTGGTGCGTGTGCGAGCGACAGCACCACAAATGGGGCAAACAAACATTATGGCCTCCCATGGCGGGAGTTGAACTCGCTGTTATTATGGCTTCGTTTATTCAGTCTCTGCAATCCATTCCGGTATTTTGGCTTCCAGCTCCAGCCGGGTTTTAAATCCACCGTCATCAATTGAATGTGCAGCACGGGCAATAATCCAGTCCTGAGAATCAATATCGGATTTAAACCCCGTAACGGTTCCGTGCATTTCCGGGTAGAGATCGGCGCGACCCAGCGCCAGTGTTAATGTAAATTCCGCAGCACCCCGTTTGAGCTGTTGCCATTTGGCAGCAGCAGCGCGCTTTGCCGCTGTTTCACTGATGTATGTTTTGCGTAATACATAAACGTTACCGTCTTCACCCTCCAGATAATCCCCGTCTCTGGCGCTGCTGCGTGGTGGCTTTTTCTTTTTCGGCTTGCGGCTTTTGACCGTTACTTTTTTCTTTTTTCCGAATTCCAGATCCAGCCAGTACGCCCTTACGCCGGTATAGGCATCACGATCGGCAATACGAAATGAATGGCGATCACCACTTGAACGGGTGATTGAGAATTCCGGCAGCGGTTTACCGCTGGCGCTGACGCCTCCGCCGGGAAGAATAAACAACAGACTGCCATTTTTGATTGTGGCAATGGCGCCCAGCATTTCCGCCATTCTCGTCAGGAAAGACATATCACTTTCCTGTGTCTGGTCGGCGTGATCGATCTCAATGTTGATGAGCTGCTCAGAAATAACCGGCGTCAATTTATACCGGTGGGCGATGGCTGATATAACGCGTTCAACCTTAACATCATGCCAGGACACTTCGCGCTTAGTGTTGAATTCATCCCTGAAATCAGCGCTGCGTGCCGTCAGCTCCAGGCGGTCAGGCGGCCCGGAATGCGCCACTTCATCCAGGGTATAAATCCCTTTATAGACCAGCGGTTCACCCCGCCAGCCGATGGACACCGACAGCTCAGCCCCGCGCGGCGGCAACTGTAACTGGCCGTCACTGTCAGCAATAGTAATCGTCAGTTCGTCGGCTTCAAATCCACGATTGTCGGTCAGTTCCAGTGAAATAAGCCGGTCATCCAGTATGGTCAGTGCTTTGCCGCCAAGCATGATCCGGAACGCCGGAACCGGTGACAGCTCATCCTGAAAATCCTGAAATGTCTGTGTGCTCTTATCCAGTTGTGCTTTGGTTTTACTGATTGCGTCTGCTGACAGTGCCATATGAACTCCTCCGGCGCTGATAGTTTCATGCGCGCGCGAAACAGAAAACTGTCGTTTGTTGTCGCAAACATCCGACATCCGGCAGTGCGTGTCGGGCATGCTCATTTTGTGGAATATAGCCCCGAACTCACAACATGATGGCGGTACAGCATGACCGACAACTTTTTCCACGGGGCGCGTGTTAAGGAGGAAACCGACCTCCAGACAGCGATCAATGACATTGATTCCACGGTCATTGGGCTTGTCGCTGTTGCGGATGACGCCGACCCCGAAACCTTTCCGCTCAACACGCCAGTGCTGCTGACGCGTGTTATCACAGCCCTGGGGAGTGCAGGCAAAACTGGCTCCCTCTACAAATCCCTGAAAGCCATTTCCGACCAGGTGAGCACCCGCGTGATTGTGGTGCGCGTCGCGGAGGCGAAAGCAGGGGAGAATGAGCCAACGCAATCCCAGCTCATCATCGGTGGTACGCAGGCTGACGGCAGTTATACCGGGATGTTTGCCCTTCTGACTGCCGAACAGAAAACCGGCTATCGTCCGCGCATTCTCGGTGTGCCTGGCTATGACACCCAGGAAGTCACGGCGCAGCTGCGCGTGATCGCGAAACAGTTACGTGCATTCTCTTACAGCTATTGCGATGGCTGCGAGACTATCGCCGAAGCGAAAGCCTACCGCGAACAGTTCGCTGAGCGCGAGGGCATGCTTATCTGGCCCAACTTCATCGCCTACAACTCACAGACCGGCGTGAATGAAGAGTTTCCCGCCGTCGCCTACGCGTTAGGACTTCGCGCGCTGATCGATAATGAACAGGGCTGGCACAAGTCGTTATCCAACGTTGCTGTCAGGAATGTGCTCGGGATTGCCAAAGATGTTTTCTGGGCGCTTCAGGCGGAAGACTCGGACGCCAACGAGCTGAATGCCAATGAGATCACCACGCTTATCAAGCGTGACGGATTCCGTTTCTGGGGCAACCGCACCACGGATACGGATGAATACATTTTTGAGGTCTATACCCGCACAGCCCAGATTCTGGCGGACAGCATCGCTGAAGCGCAATTCACGACCGTTGACACGCCACTGACGCCTGCAAACGTCAAAGACGTGGTGAGTGGGATTAACAGCAAGCTTCAGGCGCTGGTCACTGAGGGCAAGCTGATTGGTGCATCCTGCTGGTTCGATATCGTTGATAACCCGACGACCGGCATCCGGCAGGGTAAAGCTGTCGTGCGCTACAACTACAGCCCGGTACCACCGCTGGAAGATCTGACGATGATTCAGACGTTCACCGATCAGTATTACGAAGCGGCATTTTCTTCCCTCGGAGGTGCGTAAATGGCGATCCCTAAAAAAATTCGCTTGTTCACGCTGTTCGTCAATGGCGTGAACTACATCGGGAAAATTCCCAGCGTGACGTTACCGAAGCTTACCCGCAAAACTGAAGATTTTCAGGGGGCCGGTATGCTCGGGGCGGTTGCCGTGGATCTGGGTATCGATTCCGGCGCGCTGGATGCCTCAATGGTTGTTGGCGGCGTGGTTGAAGAGTTGCTCCTGAAATACGGTGGTGACATTGACGAACTGCGCCTGCGTTTTGCTGGCGAGATTTACAGTGGCGGAACCAGTTCCCTGATGGAAGTGGAAATGCGCGGGCGTATTACTGAGATTGATCCCGGTGATGCAAAGCAGGGTGATGACACTAACCACACCTACGCCATCAAAAACACTTATTACAAGCTGTCAGTTGATGATAAGCCGCTGCTGGAAATTGACCTGCTGAACTTTATCTACAAGCGCAACGGGGAAAATCTCTACCCGGATCGTATTTCTTCCGCGCTTGGCCTGAATAGCTGACTGCTTTCACTTAACCCTTTAACGGTGGCACAGGTTGCCACCCAGGAGATTGACCCATGGCTGTAACACTGACGAAACCCATCAAACGCGGTAACGATGAAATCACCGTTGTGACCATCACTGAGACGATCAAACAGGCTGGCTCACTTCGTGGCCTGCGCCTCGTTGACGTGCTCAATTTCGATTTTGAATCCACCTCAACACTGCTTTCCCGCGTTACCTCGCCAGCGCTGACCACGGCGGATATTGCCGCAATGGATACGCAGGATTACGTGGCACTCGCCGAAGAAATCACGCCTTTTTTGACGAAAGCGGCGCCATCAGTACCGGGCGCGGCGGTGACGGCGAACGAATAAGGGAAGCTCTCTTCAACAGCGTAGAGGATCTGATTGCCGATATCGCTGTAATTTTCCACTGGCCGCCCTCTGTCATGTATGACATGGAGCCGCGCGAACTGATGGCATGGCGGCAGCAGGCCGCCATCCGTAGCGGCAACCATGAGGATGAAGCCGATGGATCTTAATATCCGCGTCGCGTTCAGTGCGATCGATAAACTCACCCGCCCGACCAGTGCCGCCAGCAAAGCTGTTGGCGGCCTTGCCGAATCACTTAAAAAAACACAGGACGCGGCTAAACAGCTCGACAAACAAACGTCAGCGTTTGACAAGCTGCGCACCCAGGCCAACGACACCGCGCAAAAACTCAGCCGCACGCAACGGGCTTTCGATGGCCTCAACCAGAAACAGCGGGAAGGGGGCCAGCTTACTGAGGCCCAGGCGGCACACCTTGAAACGCTGCGCGGAAAGCTCTCACGCCTTAACCAGACCTACAGCCTGCAAACCACCCGGCTACGCGAAGCATCACAGGCTATCCGTCAGCACGGCGTTAACCTGACTGCCGGAAGCGGCGCGGTGCAAAGCGCCCTGCGCAGAACAGAGCAATACACGCAGGCGCTGGAGCGGGAACGCCAGCAACTGGCCGCGATTACAAAGGCCCAGGCTCAATATGCACGGGCAAAAGAAACCGGCGACAAATTACGGGGCGCAGGGACGGGCATGGCCCTCGGCGCTGCTGCCGCAGGCTACGGCGCAGGGCGTTTTTTATCAACCCCGATTGGTTTTGACACTGATATGTCACGCGTAATGGCGCTGACACGGATGGATAAAACCGATCCCCGGTTTACAGAACTACGCGAGCAGGCCAAACAGCTTGGCGCTGACACTGCGTTTTCAGGCAGTGACGCGGCACAGGGCCAGGCCTTTCTTGCCATGGCCGGATTCACACCGGAGGCGATCAAGGCAGCGCTTCCCGGCGTGCTGGATACCGCCATCGCAGGCGGGGCACTGAGTGGCGATATTTCCCTTGGGGAAACAGCGGATATTGGTGCCAGTATCCTCAACCAGTTCCGTCTACAGGCCGGTGATATGGGGCGCGTGGGTGATGTGCTGGCCGGAACATTCACCCGAACGAGTACCAACCTGCGCGATCTCGGCGAAACAATGAAGTATACCGGCCCGGTGGCTGCCAGCCTCGGCATCAGTCTGGAAGAAGCTGCCGGGATGGCGGGCATGCTGGCGAAAGGTGGATTACGTGGCAGCGACGCGGGCACTGCAATGCGCGCGTCATTGAGTCGGCTTGCAGCACCGACTGGCGCAGCATCCAAGGCGCTGAAAGAACTGGGTGTATCTGTCGCTGACAGCACCGGCAAGATGCGGCCCGTTGAAAGTATCCTCGTCGATTTGTACAAGGCGACCAAAAAATATGGCTCCACTGACCAGGTGAGTTTCTTCAAGGATATCGCCGGAGAGGAAGCCTTTGTCGGATTGCAGTCGCTGGTTAAATCCGCCGGCAGTGGTGATCTTCAGAAGCTCATCGCAGAACTGAAAAAGGCGCAGGGCGAATCGGCGGGCGTGGCTAAAAAAATGTCGGATAACCTTGGCGGCGATTTGTCCAACCTCAGCAGTGCATGGGAGGGGCTACAGACCGAAATATCCGACACGGTGAATGGCCCGTTGCGCAGTCTGATTCAGTGGCTGGATGAGACAATCACGCGTGTGGCCGGGCTGGTCAGGGCAAACCCCGAGCTGGCAAAGACGCTGTTAATCGTTGGGGCTGGCGCGCTGGCATTAACGGCGGCGCTGGGTACGGTATCGATTGTCACAGGCATACTGATTGGCCCTCTGGCAAAGTTGCGGCTGGGCTTCACCCTCCTGACCGGAGGGAAGGGGATATCAGGCACAGTTGCCGCGCTTCGCACGCTGGGAACCGTTGGCGGCCCGGTGCTTGGCAGAATGAGCGGCTGGGGCGCGCTACTCGGTTCATTTTCTAAAAATATCGGTGGCGTAACCGGTCTTTTACCCGCATTGCGCGGCGGTCTGCTCACAGCATTCCTTTCGCCTGGCGCGGCAGTCGGCTCACTGGTGAAAGGTATCGGCGGTCTGGCATTACGCCTGACCGGGCTGCCTGCCATCTGGGGGCTGATCACCACGGCGGTATCTGCCCTCGGCGGTGTGCTTTCATTTTTGCTCAGCCCGATAGGGTTGATTGGTGCGGCATTTGTGGCAGCCGGGTTGCTGATCTGGCGGTTCTGGGAGCCGATTAAAGCTTATTTTCTTGGCTTTTTTAGCGGCGTCTGGCAGGCGCTTACGCCGATACGTAATGCGTTTTCCGCTCTGTCACCAGTCTTTACCCTGATTGCAGGCGGCATTCAGACCGTGTGGGGATGGTTTCAAAAACTGCTGTCGCCGATGCAGACCAGTAAGGAAACCCTGGATCAGTGCACCAGTGCCGGTGAGACGTTTGGTAAGGTTTTTGGTTTCGCGTTGCAGGCGCTCCTGACGCCGCTGACCCTTTTGATGGAGGGGGTAGGGTGGGTTCTGCAAAAGCTGGGGCTGATCCCGGCAGGGCTTGATGAAGCGAAGCGAAAAGCAGAGAGCCTGACACCCAAAGCGCCGGTTATGTACGAGTGGGATCCCCGGCAGAAAAAGATGGTTCCCAAAAGCTGGAACTGGTCTCCCGATGCTCCGGCGAAGACGCCTCCTCCGGTTACCACGCCGCCTGTCATCCCCGAATCCGGAACGGCGCGGCGTCTCAAGGAAATATCAGATAACACCAAAACCACGGCGGATAACACGAAGAAGATCGGCCCTGGCGATATCGTTTTCAAAAATTTGCCGCAGGCGCTGGCATTACGTGGCGCATACCAGGAGGCGCGGGTAATTCCTCAGCCTGTGCCGGGTGTTGCTGCATCGGCGGCTGGCGGAGTCCTGTCCGTTCCGGCAGCCACACAAAGGGCCGTTGCTGCGCCGGTTGCAGCACCTTCCGCTGCGCCGGTGTTTCAGATCAATTTCAACGATGTGGGTAGTAAATCCGTGCCGGAGCTTGAAAAAATGGTGCGCGATGCCGTCCGGGATGCGCTGGCCACCACCAACAGAGCTAACCGCGGTTCGTTCCGCGACCGTGATTAAGGAGCGTTTTTATGATGATGGTCTTTGGGATGTTCGTTTTTATGTTGCGCACCACGCCCTATCAGCAGTTGCGCCACTCGCAGGAGTGGCGGCACGTTAAAAACGAAAGGGTTAATCAGTCTGCCAGCTGGCAATATATCGGCGCTGGCGACGATACAGTGATGCTGGAGGGGGTGCTTTATCCGGAAATAACCGGCGGTAATCTGTCCCTTTCTGCACTTGAAACGATTGGCTTTGCCGGTCGGCCCTGGCCGCTAATTGAGGGGGATGGGCGTATCTACGGGATGTATGTACTGACGCGCCTAGAGCGGGGTAAATCTGAGTTTGACCAGTACGGCAATCCCAGAAAAATCGAATTTACCCTCAGCCTTAGCCGTGTCGATACCGATTTCAGGGAGAAGTTGCAGATCGCATCTGTCAGTGATGCGCTGGCCGAGTTAAAAACCAGCGCAAATAACGTGATAAATCAGGTCGGCAATTCGCTTAAGGGATTGTTTTGAAAAGTCAGTATCGAATTGATCTGGTCTACAGAAGTGTTAAAAGAATGCCTAGGCGTTCAGGCTCAGCACTTAATCTGTATTAGATTAGATTTGACCTGACACAGCTATAGCACAGAGCCAAACCTAATCTGACAGGCAGCTCTGTGCCAATAGCAGACGTTCAAGTTATACTGTCCATTTCTGCAATCAGTCATCTGCAACTGTGCGGCCAGTTGCAAAGATGGCGGTAATAAACGATAGTTGATTTGCCGGTGTGGTCGTATAAATGCTGGCAAATCCCCTCTTGACGTAATTCCCCGCGCCATCCGGACACGATAGTCATTTTGTTTTTATATCGTTTTTTAAGTTCTTCTGTTTGAACTCCAACCCATTAATATTCTCCATGCGAAAGTAAGTCAGCTGATGAATCACTTTCCCGTTAGCCACGTTCCATGTAAAAACATTTTCGTCATATACTTTTGCTATTGCATATTCTTTATTATTCATGATGAACACTGTGAATTCGTTGCCGTGAACAGATGATCTACCCAGCCCTATAAAGGTAAGGGAAAAGAAGAAAGCAACGGCTGCACAGTTGAGGGCCTGAATACCGAACTCTCTGATATTCCCTCCATCAAAGGAAGCATTTTTCTTTTCAACATGGATAGGTATCCACTGGCTCAGCAAGTGTAAAAGAACGAGCGCATTAAAAACAAAAAGCAGCAGAGTGTCGAGTGGAATGTTTAGCATGGAATATGCACCGGCCACATATACTCCGCTTATCCCTAAATGTGCAGCGGCTCTTTTCTGTTTATTATCCTTCGCCCATATAAGAAGAGCAGTAGATATCGTTAATAAAGGAAATGAAAAAATACATATACTCATAATGTCATTGCTTATCGTGGGAATACTGAGAGTTACTAAATCCAGCGGTATATTCAGCTCACTGGCGACCCCCCTTTCATAAAAGTATACGGCGGCATAAAAAGCTGCCGTCAGGCCCACTACAAATAAAGATTCTTTTTTTAAGATATAGTTGTACATAACATTCCTGTAGTGTTTTTTTTCAGCATATCAAATTACCTGACTGGCCCGGCAACTCATTTCATAACGAACTACATGTGCGCAAAATGCAGGGAGTCAGAGACTTCTTTCCGGTCTGATTAATACTCCCAAACCACCGCGATGTCCCTTACACTGAAGAGAATGCGATAGCCTCAGAAATAATTTATCAGTTCAGATTCGTTGAGCTCTATGACTATGAGCACGGGCATCTCCTTGATTGCCGTTCCATCACGACAGGTCCGCAACGTGCCAAAAGTGGAAAGCCAATCGACAACATATACGTATTATATTTCATTGATAAAAGCCGGTGTATTTACTGGTTCAATGTCAAAAATGTATTTAATAATACCTGCTTTCAGGTTCTCTTCAATCCCACTTCTGAAATCTGAGATACTTGAGATTGTTGCATCATGTTGCAAATGATGTCTCCAATGAACCTCATCTTCTCGACCGTGAAAAGAAAGCAATCTAGTTAAAGCCATATGCGCAAACATTCCCGATTCTTCATCAATTATATTATGCATAATCACGTGAGAATCAGAGCGTGATTCTGTTGTAGTAAGATCCCAAGAATGGAATAGTTGCTGAGCAATTGGCGACAGATATCTTAACTGCTCATTGTACCCGTTAGTGAAATACACGTCATCTATGACCATATGCCAGTTTTCTTGTATCCCTTCATCTGTTTTTAAGACTTCAATAAGCTTTTCTTTCTTAAAGCTAATATGGACACCCGAATTAACTTGTGGAGTGTAAGAGAAATCGCCGAGAACTTTACTCATCAAGCTATTTCGCATTGCATCATTGAAATTAAGATTGAAATTCTTCTTGGCCTTCGTAAATACGTCTAAATCTACCAAACTCCAAATTCCATATCTTCTCCAAGCAATTAAAACGGGTAGTCCTAACATTTTCCCATAAGCCTTTAATCTAGATACGTAATCAGGCCGAAAAGACAAAACATTTCCCTTGCAAGACTTAACTTCAATTAAAACAGTAGTATTACTTGCACCACGCACGTTAAAGTTTGCTAGTAAATCAGGAACCTGAAATGTCTCGTTAGAACTAGTCGGATACTGCTGCTGATCTAATTTATGAACTAAGTTACATTGACCGAGCCAGCCACAGATAATAGAAAACTCGTCTTCTAACGGAAGGCCTATATTAAGTCTATTTACTCGTTCAGCGATAGCTGTAGCGTCAGCCGCCCAACCTAGCTGCTCCAGAGATTCATGAATAAGTCTCTCTAAATCTGAAGGTTTATCTTTCAAGGTGCCCCCTATGTTATTATGATAAAAATTAAAAACTTATTTATTATTAACTATCTATTTTGAAGAGCACAAGCGTCCAAGTGATGGCGTAAGTATCCCAGAAATCCATGCCAGTAACTTTAGAAGTCCCCTCCAATCCGGCTAAGTCAACGTCCGAGACTGTCAGATTTGATTGTGTGCTGCCGGTGAAAACTGTCAGCTCAAGTCTGAGCTAATACACTCAATCGTAAAGCCAGCGTCCCGCTTTAGCTGAATTAATCAGCATCCCGACAGTAAAATCCGGAACCTGCACAGGTTCTGTTTTTTTGAAAGGGTTCAGGGATACGGGAACATCCGGGTAATAGGTCTTGATAGAGAAAGAGCCTTGCTCGACGTCAAACTCATCAAAGAACGCAGTCATCAACTCTTCGGCTTCGTCATCATCGAAATTTAAATCAGTGTCCAAATCTGTTTCGGGGGTCAGCGTCGGTTTTTTGAAGATGTAGAACCCCGCATGCTTGAGGACGAATTCATAAATACGTTGCTCAATATCGCTTACCATATCTTGTCATTGCCTCGCGCAATCGCGTTGTAGTGAGTCACAGTATTAAATGCGATCGTTGATACGTCAGCGGCCAAAATTATCCAGCCAACAACCGGCACAGCGCGGCCAACAAAGGTGCCGATTTTCGCCACCATGCGTATCTTTAATGTTGAAGGAGGGTAGCCGCCGATAACGGAAGGGAGTTTGATGCCGAGAGGGAATTTCGCCTTGCCGAACACCTTGCGGGAGGCTTCGGAAGCGTAGGAGGTACCTTTTATCGCGCCACCGGGTTTAGTGCGTGTTGGTACCACATTTCGCCCTGACAGGATCGCGACGATGGCTGCGAAATCATCAACTCCAAGCTGGTCGGCAACCTGCTCACAGAAAACCATAAACAACAGTTCGCTGGCTGTGAGGTTAGAATGCCCGGCATAAAAGTATGTTCCATTAAGTTGTTCAACAGTATCCATTTGTTATCGCCCAGTGAGAAGCACAACGGCATTAATCCTGGACGATAAATTATGGGGAGTCCAGCATTTGATAACACCTGTGTAGTGAACAACTGAGCCTTCCGCCGTACCATTACTCTTATACTGCGAGGGTTGTTTACTCACTGGCTTGATTATCGGGATTGACTGGAGGCCGCCGATATTTCGACGGCTCAGGGAGTGAACTGGCCGGTTAAGCTGGAGTACCGGGCCAGGAAATATCGGGGGCTTTTGACGTATCAACCCGCATCAGCAGCACCCGATACTTTTTCCATTCAGCGAGTGCAGTAGTCTCTTCATCCGTGGCGATTCCCGCATCAACAGCATCCTGCCGCCACGCAATTTCCGAATCTGCTGCCGCACGCAATTCCGCTTTCTTCACGTCTGCCTGGCTGACTAATTGCGCCTGTGATGGCAACGGTAAATCATTCCATGCGGGCATGTTATCAGCACCAACGCCGCGCTCTTTTCCCTCCGGCTGTATCCCCATAAATACGCTTGCGACACTGTCATCAATGTCGGTGATATCGGAAGGTAATGAGCCGCTCGCTTCGTATTGTTCCCGCAAAGCCACCGCATAGAAAGCATTCGTTGATGCACTCCAGTAATACTGATTCATGGTTAGTACCCCACTGCAATAATAAATGCGCCGATGCTTCCTGTCGGTGTTACTGATGTGTACGACTGAAAGGTCGCTTTTGACAAATTGTTAATACCGAAAATACCAGCAGCACCGGGTTGTGGCCCGTTATGGGTAGCCACTACGGAAATCGCGGCATTAGGAAATGCAAAGGGAAAGTTGACCACTTTTGATGCTGCGGAAGTATCAGCCATAACGGCTACAAAAAACTGAACAATAAAACCGTTTGGTAGCCTGAACCAGTTTGCTCCTGATGTGAAAGAAGTCATGTCTGGAATCTGGTTCGCCCCTGTCCCAACATCACGAAATGCAGCAGCTTTTAGTGTACTGATGAAATTAGCCACAAACTCTGTAGTGGCAATCTGGGTCGTATTTGTACCAGCTGCGGCTGTCGGCGCTGTTGGCTGTCCCGTCAGAGCCGGACTTACCCGGGGCGCTGCGGTGAGCAAATCAAGCATCTGTGCCGGAGTGCTTTTTGACAGAAAGAGCAGAGATAAGTTTGTTAGCGCACCAATTTCTATACTTTTCGGGCCATTAAACACCGGGAACTGCATATTTGCAGTGTTCAGGTTTGAAAGTGCTGTCAGCATTGCATCAAGTGGCTGCTTTCCCGCCAGGGCATTAGTCATGGTGGCGGCAAAGTTTGGATCGTTACCCAGCGCGGCGGCCAGTTCACTCAGCGTATCCAGCGCAGCCGGGGAAGAGGCCACTAATGCGGCGATGGCCGCTTTAACAAATGCGGTGGTTGCCAGCTGCGTATCGTTTGCTGTCTGTGCGGCCGTGGGTGCTTTGGGTGTTCCGGTAAAGGTCGGGCTGGCAATCGGCGCATATTGGGTGTGTGGGTTGCTGGCTGCAATATGCTGGCTCAGCAGGTTATCCGCATAAGCTTTTACCTCGATCACTTTGTTATCGACGTATTGTCGTGTTGCCAGCACCACGGCGGGATCAATCTTCAGTGTGACTGCTGCTGTGGATGATACGATCAGCACCATGCGAATGGTCTGCGTGCGCCCGCTACCTTCCTGTAACAGCGGTTTATAGGTTTCCGGGCAGTTTGCCACGGCAACCAGCACACCACTGTCATCATAAAGGCCGATTTCACGGATCCAGTATCCGCCCTCGTTTTCAGGTATCACCTGCTCAGCGATAATCTGACTGCTGTTGTTGGGGTCAATCGACAGCATATTCAGTGCCGCGATGCGTTTCTGGTTAATCAGCGCAGTCTGCGCCGGGTCAGGAGTTGGCAATACCCCATTGGCATCGCCAACCGCCATCTGCGTGATGTTGAGTGTCGTACCGAGTGCCGCCGCATTCGCCAGCCGCGCGGCGCCCTGATTGGTCAGAATGGCAAAATATTTTGCTGTCATGCGTTAACTCTCGTGTTCTCTATCAAATGTATGGCCGAAGCCGGGTAGTAATCACCGCCAACGGCGATCTCTTCCGGCAGGTAGGGGTAGACCGTCACCGCTGCGCCATCAAACGTGGCTGCGCCAACGTATAATTCACCGGCGCTCTGAAGCTGTATCGACAGCCCGATCAGATGCCTGCTCAGTGGCTTCGCATCCTGAATCAGCCGCTCAAGCTCCTGATACGTTTCCTCAGTGATGCCCTGTTCCTGGACGCCGATATCCAGCCGGAAAGTGCCTGGCTCTTCGCCGGTCTGCCACCATTCACTTACCCGAATCAGAAAGCCGAACGGCTCCACAACGCGACGCAGCGCGTGAATGGTTCCTTTCTGGCGATGAACCATAAAGGCGGCTCTGATGACGGCGCGCTTTGTCTGTTCCGACCAGTTTTTGTCCCAGCGATCGACCGACAACGCCCAGGCGAGATAGGGCAGGAATATCACGGGGCACTCATCCGGATCCCAGAGCTTGTGAAGCTCGACGGGGATAGCGTTAATCCTTGCCGTGGCGGTTTCGGTGCGGCGCAAAAACTGACTGGCGGTGGGTGGCAGCAGGCTGTTACTCATTGGTGCCTCCCTGGCTGACAGTGACGTTAACGCACACCGCTGATTGCGTGTCATCGATCACGATATCTGTGGCAGGGGTTGTCAGCTCAACGCGCTGTACACCCTGAACATGTAACGCCGCCATCACCGCGCTGCGGGCAACATCCCGCCCGATTTTCCCCTGGGCTGCCAGCCATACTGTCAGTGAGTCCTGCGCAGCTGTCAGAATGGGTTCGGATTCCGGCCCCGGATAGAGATAAAGCGTGGCATCAATCTCATAGGTGACGATCTCTGCACTTTGCACCGTGAGACGATCACCCACCGGGCGCCGGTCTTCTGCGGACAGTGCCGCATTCACGACAGCCAGCAACTCCGGTGAAGCCGTGCCATCACCTTCGGTTGATAACACCGACACCACCACCACGGCAGGAGAGGGGCTGACTGCTTTTGCGTCTGCCACTTTGCCGCTGGCGCTTCTGGCGTAGTACTCGTAAGCGCCGGTTGGCCCGGCCACGCTCAGACCTTCAAACGCGGTTTGCGCGCGCAGGCGCAGGGCCGTATCACTTTCCATTACGGCATCGCTCGTGTCTGTCTCCGGTGTGATTTCAAGCCTGGCGGTGTTGAGGTTGGCGGCCAGATTATCCAGATCGGTGGACGCGGCGTGACTCAGCATACAGGCGGCAGCCCCCTCGTTTATCTGCTGGCGTAACATCATCTCCCGGTATGCCACGACCTGCGCAATGACATTCAGTGGCTCAGATTCGAATCCCAGCGCAGCGGTTATTGCAGACTGCTGATCTGCCGGGAACGCGGCGATAATGACGGCTTTTACATCCAGTAAAATCCCCTCGAAATCCAGCGTTTCGATAATTTGCGGCTGCGGTAGCTGCGATAAATCAACCGTTGCCATGACTGTCGCCCCTGAGTGTTATGGTGGTGGCCTGCTGTTCCATGGTTTCCGTCAGCATGCCTGACATATTCGCTGTTACCGCGCCGCCCGCAGAGAAAGCCACGTCCACGGTGCTCAGCGCTATTCGTGGCTCCCACGTTGCCAGCGCGATGACGATCGCGCTCATCAGTTGCATGCGGGTAACGTTGTTCTGTGGGTTATCGATAAGATCCTGAACCAGCGAGCCATAGTTACGGCGCATCAGCCTGGAGCCAATCGGGGTGCGAAGGATATCGCTTACCGACTGCCAGACATGATCGGCATCGGTAAGGGTTCCTGTCCCGTCCGGGTTCATACCCGTATAGCGCGCTGTCATTGCGTGCCCTCCGTCCAGCTCCCGCCCCGTTGCACACTGCCGTGCTGATGGTTGTCCACCTGCACACCGTTTGACGTGAACGTCCCGCTGCCGTGAGTGAAATTCCCCTCCAGATTGCCTCCCTCCGAGACGGTGAACGTCCGGGTTTTCAGCAGGCTGGTACATTCAACAACCGGCGTATCCAGAGTGACGCTGACAGCCGCCTCCAGTCTGGCGGTTTTGATTCCGGAGACGGTCAGCGCCCCGGCGCTGGCGTCGTAATGAAACCGTGCACCGTCCGGTGCGGTCATGACCATCTCGGTTGCCGATGCACCCGGAGCCGGGTTGTCATTGCTGTACAGGCTCCCGCCAATAATGGCGGTTTCGGGGTTTCCGCCCATGCACAACAGCCAGACCTGTTCACCCACAGCAGGGGGAAGCCATACACTGAATGCGCCCGCGCGCTGCGCATTCCAGCGAAGCCAGGTGGTGGTAAGTCCGCCGCTTTCCACGCGCACGCGCCACCGGCTCACATCGATCTCAGTTACCGTGCCGGTGCGGACAACGTTTTCCAGCAGACGGATCAATTCAGCGGCATCCACTATTGCACCCCCAGCGAATCAATGACCTCGCGGGCGATCGCCATGCGGTCGGCTTTGCTCAGCCCGAGCAACTGGCGGCGTGGGTAGGTTGCCACCGCTCCGCTGTTGTTCACCTTGTCGCGCAGGCCATACTGGTGCACGCGGGCAATCCTTGCGGCCACCCCGGAAAAGCCAACCGTCGCACCGTCAGTGTCAGCACGCGCTTTCAGAAACTGTGCCGTTCGCAGACGGCGGAACATCGGATCGGGCTTCGTGGTATCACGGCGAACCTCCGTAAAACTGACATCGAGATAGCGTTCAATGTCTGCCCGATAGAACGTGCGCACTGCACCACGCTCTTCATCAAACCCCGTCAGCATACGGCCACGGCTGCCCCGGCTGGCCTGCCAGTTTTTCAGGCGCCGGGTTTCACCGTTCCAGACAAAACTGATGCCAGCCTGTGAGCGCAGAACGCGTCGGCGTCGCTTCTCAAACTTGCTGCCGTCCGGGGCTTCCTGCCGCCCGATGCGCTGGCTCTGACTGCGGCGAAGGGTGGTGGCAATATTTCTGGCTGTGCGCAACCGGCCCGCCGGAGCCATCCCGGCCAGGATGGCGGCAAACACATCATCAAGCTGCTGAAACAGCGCGATATCATCACTCATGGCATAACCTCACCGGCATCCGGATCGAGGAAAACGGCATCCCACTCACCACGGCAAAATCGCGGGCGGTCTTCCGGCAGATGTGTCGCCACGGCAACACCACTCTCATTACTGACCATGACGCGCTCCCATACCGGGAGCGTAAACAGGATATCGGCGGCGTCATCGCTCAGTATGTCGGCCTCAAATTCAATTTTTCTGTTGCTGTCGGGGTTCAGCAGCAAATCGGGTTGATGCTTCCAGACCCAGGCCAGCAGGGGGAGCATGAGATCATCGACATGGCCGGGATACTCCATCGCCAGCACTTTGATTTCGTAGCGGTACATAAACGAGCTTTCACCGGTTGCCTGAATTTCAATAGCGCCTTTCTCCGTCCAGACCGTGATTTGCTCTGGCCTGGCTCTGCACCACTCATTACCGGCAATCAGCGCCCCGCGCAGCAGTTCTGTTTTTTTCATGGTCTTGCTCCTGTAAGCCCGGTTTGCGTACTCTGCTGCGCCCGCTGCTGTTCTATCTCGCGAATGCCCGCCAGCTGATTATTTGCCGTTTCGACAGCCGCCAGCAGTGGCTGGATCCACAACACGGCCTGGCAATAGGTCAGCGTGCCGGTGGCAGCGGTGCGATCACTGGCTGTGTCAGACCCGGAGGGATCGGCACCGAGGGCGCTGGCACGTAAACGGTTTGCGTACCCGAGCAACCCGCGAGCAACACTGACAGGCACAGCAAAATCACAGGTTTTTTCATGGCGGAGGATCTCCCGGTATTCGATTACGGCTTCATCCGAGCTGGCACTGGTGAGCGCACTGGCATGTGCGGCATTCGCTGCGGTCTGATTGAAGCGATTGATATTGAAAACCTGAGTCGCAATTGCCTCGCGCTGTAGTGCGTTATCAGACGCCAGCACACGCTTATCGCTTTCCGCTGCGCTCAGGTCTGCTCTGGTGGAAACCAGCCACACTGCGAGCGTGGCGATAATCACCAACGCTGTTGCGCCTGCAATGATCGTAATGCGGTTCATTTCTGGCCCCACAGACACACCTCGCGCTCAACTTCGCGACGATTCATCAGCCCTTTCCACTTTTTGCCGCCAGCGTAAATCCACTGACGCAGCCCGTCACAGGCGGCCCTGTAATTACCGGCATTAAGCTGACGCAACAACGCGGAGCGCTCAAACGCTGTAACACCGACGTTGTAACTGAACGTGATAAGCGCTGCTTTCTGGTACTCGCTGGCGGGCACCTTAACGGAGCGATCAACAGACTGCGCGAAAGGCACAAGGTCATTTTGCAGAAGTGCACGGCATTCGGTTTCGGTGTATTTTTTACCCGGAATAATGTCCCTGCCTGTGTGCCCGTAACAGACAGTAAGCACGCCAGCAACATCGTGGTAAGGTGCGTACCTGACGCCCTCCAGCTCAGGGAGCATCGTCCCGGCAATAGCCAGCGCGCCAGCGCCGGTCATCCCTGCCAGCTTATTTCGCAGTGCGGGTGATATCGCCATTATTCACCTACCTTTTCCAGTGCCCTGACCGCCACCAGCACTGCCGCCGGGCGCTCATGTGAGGGCTTATCTTTCATCTCGTTGAGGTAGCCACTCAGCATCTGCGTACGCTTTTCATCTTCCTTACGCCGACGACGCGCATCCAGCCTCCCGCTGACATAAGAGGCCAGGGAAATAATCAGCCCTGCTGCACCAAAGAACATGTACACCAGATCCTGTGTGGTAAATCCTATCGCTGCCGCCAGCGCGGCAAGCCACGCAAAGATCTGCGTGAAGATATTCCCGGAATCATTCATTTTCATGCGCTCCTGCCTCGCTACGTGCGTAAGCCGACCCGTCCCATACCCGGTTAATTAACTCCATAGCTGTACGGTCTCCGTGGCTGCCGGTTCGCTGACTTCGGGTAATTCCACCTCCTGACCGGCGGTCAGAAAAAGCTGGCCGGAAATGCCCTTATTGGCCGATACCACAGCCTCAGTCACGCCGCGTGTCAGGCCGTAATGCCGCTGACACAGCAAATCCACGGTATCCCCCTGTAATGCCCTGACCTTCATCAGAAAGCCTCCGTGAAATTGCGCGTCGCGCCACGGATATCCGCAATAGCCCAGCGCACATCGCGCCAGAGATCCTGCGCCTGAGTGGAGAGGGCAACGGCGCGTTTTTCACCGGCATCGCCGGTGGTATCAACATCGCGAAAAGTCTCAAGCAGAAGGGCGCGGGCGCAGCTGAATACCGCGCGGCGGTAGCGGTGGATCTTCACGCTCTGCCCGTCAACCTGCATGGACGGGACGGCGACCAGCGAGGCATAACCCGCAGCCATCTGTTCTGCCTGCCATGACGCCAGCTGCTCTGATACGTGGATCACCGCTTCCGTCACCACATGTTTGAGACGGGTGGTGGTCACGGCACCATTAATACGCATTTCAAGGCGTACATCGCTCAGGGCGATTTCCGGCCAGAACGAACCGGCAGTGACTTTTTCGCCACCATCATTGACGTCCGGCACATCTTCCGCAGAAGGTGTGACGGCGCGACCCGCTACAAAGCTCATCGTGTAGTCTCCTGAAAAGGTGGCGGTGAGCGGACGGAAAAAAGTAAACGCCAGGCGCTATAGATTTCCGCCCGCGCCGCCAGCGCACGGGGCGCAAGTCGGTTATTTCGTCTTCTCTGTCGGCGCTTTTCGTTTTCGGGTTTGTCCGCCTGACTTCGTCCCGGTACGCGCTTTTGCACTTGTGTTGCGCCGGGTTCGGGTTGTCGTTTTTTCGGCGACAGTAGCAGGTTGTTCTGCGATGCCGTCCGCTGCTGCGGAAGCTGGCTCCGCGCCACCTGAGCCAGCGTCGCCCGTTGTGCTACCTGAATCATTTGTCGCACCGTCGGCGGAACCGGTTGTTGCGCTGGCTTTTTTAACCACACGCGCCAGGCGTTCGATCTCTTTTTTCACCCCGGCCCCGGCATCAAGCGTCAGCGCCTTACGCAGCAGGGAAAGGGCGGTTTCCTGCTCTTCGGCTGTGCCGCTTCGCAGTGCAAACGCCCTGGCTTTGCAGAGCTTGGCGCGAACCACATCCGGCATATCGCTGTTTGCGGTGATTTCTTCGACGTCATCGAGCACTGCCAGATAGGGCGTAATATCGGTGCTGTCATCGGCCTTGACCTGTACCAGGATGGGATCGCAAATTTCGTCAACCAGTACGGTGGCGGGCGTGCGGTTAAAGCGGTCTGGCATCAGCAGGTTGTGGGAGACGACATAGCGCCCGATACGCACGGCCAGCGCGTAATCGCCCGCGTCCACCGCCCATACCATCAGCGTGGTGATCACTTCATCCTGCCGTCCGCTGCCGCCTGTCAGTGTTCCCTCGATCCAGCCCTCATAATTGGGAAGTAACTGGCGCTTCATGGCGGCTTTTGCCTGGTCGGACTGCACTTTGCGCAATGCACTCTGATCCATGCGTAGCCGGTGCAGGATTTGTTCGTGTGCCGTGCGCGCCGTGTCGGTCTGCTCGTCGGTTTTGCCATGGCGTTCAGCCATGACCTTCTGAAAATGTTTTTGTGCCGGTGTCAGCATGGTTCTGTCCCCGAGTGAAGCGGGCCGCAAAGCGCAGCCCGCCCGGTGTTACGCGCCGCCCTCAGCCGCTTCGGCGAAGGTGATCCCGTCGATAAACGCCACTGCGCCATAATCTTCAACAATGAAATCGTCATTGGATGACTGGTAAGTTGCGACGCGGTTGTACTCCGGCTCTTCCTTGATAGTCCGGCGCAGGGAGCCGCGCTGGAAGTAGAGCGACAGGTTTTTGAACGGCGTGATGAGGATGCCGTTGCCGGGGAAGTAGGGCGCGATGAAGGTCGGCATATTCCCCACGCGCTCCTGCGACACAATGAGCTGCCCCGCCAGCATTTCCGTATTGGGATTGGTCTGGCTCATGGCATTGATGGTCGGGAAATTACTGGTCGTCAGCAGGTCGCCAGCCAGGATCACCACGTTGTCAGGGTTGCGCTTGTGCCACTCATCCATAAGGCTGTTTTTGGCGTCGTATACCGCTGCCGTCAGGTTGCCGTATGTCCCGGCGGCGACAATTTTGTTGTCCTGGTCGCGGGAAGTGACTGTCACGCCTGTGATACGACGATGCGGGGCTTCATTGCGGATTTTCTGCAACCAGCCAATGCCGCAATCCTGTAACAGCGGATTCGCTGCGCGATCAGAAGGATCGGAATAGCTTGTCCCGTTGAAACCGATCATGATGCGGTCAAGCGACATCTGACGGGCCATTGCGCTGCTGATCAGCGGCTGAAAGTTTGGCTGATGCGCCCAGGCATCAAGCTGCGCGTACGAGATACCGTAGTCGTAGTTGGTCTTGCGGCAGAGGTAGCCGTAAGGATCCATGTTGTCATTGGATGCCGGATTGCGGCGCGTGGTGGTGCTGTTGTTCACTCCGGCCAGCGGCCCTTTGCTGCCGATCAGGATTTTCTGGCCGATCTGCTCATCAACGCCGAAAACGTTAATTTGTTTCAGAAAGGCGTCGCTTTCCTGCGCGGCGGCCTCAAGGCGCTGTTGCGCAGTCGGATCAACGCTGAACTGTGCCGCGACAGCGGCGGCTGTCACGCCGTTAAGCTGCGCCTGCCGTGCCACATACTGATCGAACAGTTGACGGGTATTATTTCTCATCTCTTTCTCTCTCGTTGCTGATATCAGTAGTCAGCCAGCTGCGCGTTATCACCACCGCTGGCAGGGGGGCGGCGGCTGAAGTTGCCGTCCGTGGTTTCAAGTTTCTGGCGCAGTGCAGCCAGATCGGTTGTCAGCTGCTGAATGGCGGCTTTGTCCTGTGCGCGGCCCTGCTCAACGCTGCTGAACTGATCGCTGAGTTCAACCTGTGACTGCGCCACGGCCTCAACAGCCTGATGCACCTGGCTGAATCGCTCATCGTCGGTCTTCTGACCTTTGCCAAGGATGCCCATGACGCGGGAAAACCACTGTTTGCTCTCATCGCTGCGCTGACCGGAAAGCTCGATCACTTCCGCCTCAATGGCTTCGGTGAACATCGGCGGTTCCGCCTGCTGGTTGTTGAATGCCATCACCTGCGCACGTTGCTGAGCAGCAAATTTCAGGCGTTCAGTGCCAAGGCTGGCGGGCGTGTCTGTCATCGCCAGACCCACAACATAGGCCTTGCCGTTAAGTGCAAACTGCGGGTGCAGCTCAATGCTGGAATAAACCTTTTGCCCTTTGTCGGTCATAGGTTTCATACGGCCTGAGTCTTCAATCTCCGCATAGAGCGCGGTGCGACCGGCCAGCGGCCCGTCGGTAATATCCTCGGCGCTTAATGCGGTCACATCGCCCATCGCCCCGAAATCACTGCCCGGATAAGGCGAGAGGTAATGTTCAATGTTGACGCGCGCCCCGTAGACCTCGGGGTTGTAGTTCGCTGCTGCGTCGCGGAGATGTTCCGGCTTAATTTCGCGGCCATCGACGGTGGCCCCGGAGACAGCAACACGGAATTTTTTGCGGGTTTTCGTTGTACCAGCCATGTTCGTTTGCTCGTTGTGGGTGAGTTCAGCGAAATGATGGCAGGGGCGGCATTGCCGCCTCAACGCGTTGTTGTTGTAGGGGAAACACAACAACCAGAGGTGCGGGAAAGCATCCGCGCGCGCGGGTTAATCTCCCCGGCATACAGCGAGGAGAAGCGAATGTCGGTTGAGGAAGCGTTTATCAGGCAGCGGGCAAGACAACTCTACTGGCAGGGTTACCCGCCAGCAGAAATTTCACGCCTGATGGGGATCAATCAGAACACAGTCTATGCCTGGAAAAAGCGCGACGAGTGGGACGATACGCCGCCCATCCAGCGTGTCACCACATCCATTGATGCGCGTCTGATTCAGCTGACCGGCAAGGATAAAAAGACCGGCGGCGACTTCAAGGAAATCGACCTCCTGACGCGACAGCTTAAAAAGCTGGATAACGGCACCCCGGCCACGCAGCCGAAAAAGAAGCTGCGCAAGAAACAAAATACCTTCTCGGAATCGCAGATTGCGGCACTGCGGGAAAACATTCTTGGCTCGCTGCACTGGCACCAGCGCGGCTGGTTCGACAATCACCACCACCGCAACCGCGCCATACTGAAATCCCGCCAGGTGGGGGCCACCTGGTATTTTGCGCGCGAGGCGTTGCTGCGTGCGCTGTCTGACGATGTGAAATACAAGCATCAGCGCAACCAGATCTTCCTTTCTGCCAGTCGCCGTCAGGCGTACCAGTTCCGCAGTTTTATTCGTTCTGCCGCTGAGGAAGTGGACGTTGAACTGAAGGGCGGCGACATGATCCAGCTGGCGAACGGCGCAGAGCTGCATTTTCTTGGCACCTCAGCCGCAACGGCGCAGTCGTACACCGGCAATCTCTATTTTGATGAGTTTTTCTGGGTGGGGCAGTTTGCCAACCTGAAGAAAGTGGCCGGGGCAATGGCAACCCTGAAAGGGCTGACACGCACCTATTTTTCCACACCGTCAGCAGAAAGCCACGAAGCCTATCCGTTCTGGAGTGGCGAAGCGTTTAACAAAGGCCGCAGCCATGGCAAACGGATTGAGTTTGACACCAGCTGGAAAACACTCAACAGCGGCCTGATGTGTCCGGACAACATCTGGCGGCAGATTGTGACCCTTCAGGACGCCATTGATCACGGGTGGGATCTCACTGACATTGAGGAAATTCAGCAGGAGAACAGTCCGGAGGAATACGACAACCTGTATGGCTGCGTGTTCATCAAAAACGGCGAAACCGCTTTCGATTACAACCAGTTGCTGAGTTGTGGTGTTGACGGGTTTGACGACTGGCCCGACTGGAAACCGTATGCCATGCGCCCGATGGCAGATCGCGCCGTCTGGATTGGCTATGACCCCAACGGCGCGAGCGGCAAAGGTGACAGCGGGGCAATATCGGTTAATGCGGCGCCGCTGGTTCCCGGCGCCAAGTTTCGTACCATCGAAACCCAGCGCATTCGCGGCATGGAATTCGAAGCGCAGGCGCAACTGATCATCAACATGCTGACCCGCTACAACGTCCAGCACATCGGTATTGATGGCAGCGGCATCGGCGAGGCGGTTTATCAGCTCGTGAAGAAGAAATTTCCGGCGGCAGTGTGCTACCAGTTTTCACCCGCCAGCAAGCGCATGCTGGTACTGAAAATGCTGCAAATGATCCGCGCCGGTCGCTGGGAGTATGACCGGGGAGAGTATGACCTGATCACCGCGTTCAGTGCGGTGCGAAAAGTGGTCACACCGGGCGGCGTGATCACGTATGACACTGACCGCGCCCGTGGCGTCAGTCACGGTGACTTGGCCTGGGCGACCATGCTTGCCACTATCAACGAACCGCTGGGCGCTGACGGCGGCAATACCATGACCGTTATGGAGTACTGACTTTGAGCAGAAAAAAATATCCCCGCGCGCGGCAGCATTCCGGGGAACAGACAGACCTGGTTTCTGCACTGAAAACCCAGCCGGGACTGAGTTCTTTCACCTTTGACGGGCCATGGCCGGTCACGTCATCTTATGACCTGCTGGACAGCATGTATTGCGCCAACAATGGCCGCTATTACGAAACGCCGATCAGCTGGTACGGACTGGCGCGGCAGTTTGGTTATGCGAGCTGGCACCAGTCTGCGCTGATGTTCAAACGCAACGTGCTGGCCGGGTGTTTTATCCCGCACCGGCTGCTGTCCCGTCAGGTGTTCTCTGCCTTTGCGCTTGACTGGTTTGTGTTCGGTAACGCCTATCTTGAACTGCGATCAAATATGCTTGGCGGCCCGCTGGGGCTGCGCCATTCACTCGCCAAGTACACCCGGAGGGGGGCCGATCTCGATACCTACTGGTTTATTCAGGCGGGCCTGGATGATCACCAGTTCAGGACTGGCTCAGTGTGCCACGTCATCAACCCGGATATTCACCAGGATATCTACGGTATGCCGGAGTATTTTGCAGGGCTGCTGTCGGCTAACCTGTCGCACTCGGCTGACAAGTTCCGCAAGCTCTACTATGACAACGGCAGCCATGCAGGTTGCATTGTTTACGTGAACAGCGCCATTGCCGATCAGGAAAGTCTCGACAAGCTCAAGAAAACGCTGACGGATACGCGGCGGGGTGGGGCATTCAAAAACATCCTGCTGCATGCGCCTGGCGGCGGTAAAGACTCGGTTCAGATCCTGCCGTTCAGCCAGATATCGGCAAAGGATGAGTTTATCGGCGTGAAGTCAGCAACACGTGATGACATTCTGGCCGCGCATCGTGTACCACCACAACTGATGGGCGCCATCCCGGAAGGTAATGGCTCGTTTGGTGATGTTGAAAAAGCTGCCAGGGTATTTGCCATCAATGAGCTGACACCCGTGATGGAAGCCATGAAACACGTCAACGACTGGCTGGGTGAGGAGGTGATCCGCTTCAACCCCTATGCACTCCTTTCCGAAAGCGCCTGAGCATTCCGGCAGACACCATCAGGAGTGGTGGTGTCGCGTCTGCACTCCCGAAAATCCCTCTAATTTTTTCACCTTCCGCCGCCTGTCGGGCATCGTTTTCCGTACCCCTCACCAGACGCGCTGTACGCCGCTCTGAGGCAGCATTTTCTCACCTATCCCCGCGCATGACCGGAGCGAGCGCGGGGCAATATAGCGCGACTCAGGCTGTGATTCCAGAGGTATACGCCCCCTTGTCTGCCCCCCAAAGCGCGCGCTTGCTCCCCCGCCTCGCCTGCGCGCTAAACGTGCCTCTTTTTGTGCAAAATTAAAATGTCCCTCAAGCTAAGCCACCTTAGGTTTATACAGAACAAAACAGACCCTTTCGAATTGTGCAAATTTGCGCAAGGTTATGCACAAGTTTTTGGTTAAGGCTATTCATTCTTTGTTAAACAGATGGAGATATCATTTTCTCGGCAGCTGCTTCAAGTTGTAGATATTTATTACAATCTTCTTTGCTGATGAAATAGACTGGTTGTCTTTCCTTTGGTATCCAGTCTAAAGCAACAGATATTTGCATGTGGACGTAAGTTTCAAGATGATGTTCACTGAGCTCAATATAATTGTCCTGTAATAATTGTGGGGTTGCTTTTTTGAACTCCGTATGGAGGTAGCGGTTATCATTACAATTAAATAAATAACATGAATTTAAATCGATATAATAAAATCCATTTTCTGTGAAAATAGATGTGGATATCCCCTCTGTTATTCTGAGGCCGCGGTAAAACTTATAACTTCCTTGGGCGTTATTGCCTAAGCGATTTATGCTGATAGGTTTTATGTTGCTAGGTAATTCATTAGGAGTTGTTATACGATGCGTTGATAACCTTTCCTCTTCTAAAGATTGAATTAACGTTATTACGAGGTGGGCGATTAACATTTGGCTATAGTAATAGCTTTCTTGACTAAAAATTTTTCCGTCAATGGGTGGTATTATTTGTCGTTTATTGATTGCAAAATCCATTTTTATTTTGGAGTGAACATTTTCTTTTTTAGTATTTTCAATTATTTCATTTAGTTGCCCAGCGAACTGAGACTCTAGGCTCTTATTATAATTAGCAATTAGATTTTCATCATATTTACTATTTATTAACTCATCCAGAGCGATCTGATTTATGTTGCTCTTTATTTGTTCAAACATTGAGAGGATATTTTCTTTTCGGCTTTCATATTTAGTAATTAATGTATTTTGAGACGATGATTCTATTAACTCAATGAGCTGTTGAAAATAAGTTGAATTGATAACTTCAAGAATATCATCTAAAAAAGATGTTGTGAGATTATTTTTCCGGATAAGACTATTTAAATTATTGATATAGAGAATATTTAATCCGTTATTGTAAACATCTCCCCTGAAAAATAATAAACATATAGCAACTGCCTCATGGTATTCCTGTTCAATACTCACGGGCTCTGTTGAGTCTGATTCTTTTATTGTGAATATATCATTAATATCTGAATACTTAGAACTTGGTTTTAAGATAATGTCGTAAACACTTGAGTAACAGTTTATTTCATTAAGAAACTCAGGAGCTAGCCACAAAAGTAATATTTTTTTTAGCTCATTGATTTCTTCGTATTCATTTTTCAACGCAACAAGTGAATTTTCAGGTTTTTTATCTTGTAAAAAAGTAAGTCTTGTACTTATATAGGACAAAGTTGTTTTTGTTGCCTCAATTAAATATATCTGTCTTTCAGTCAAGTTTTCATTAACATTATTGGACAAGTACTTTATTTTTTTAGTCAAAAAAACTGTATTTAGATTAAATGTCGAGTAACGCCTTAAGACAAGATTTGCAATGGAGGTTTTTATATAAACATTAAAAAACACATCATTTCTTGAGTAAAGAATCCGGTCTGTCGAAAATTCATGTATCATCTGTGAATAGATCGCATAAATTCCTTTTTCATAAATATTACTGGGGACGGTTACCATTGCTTCAAACGCTATTGCCGCAAAGGGAGAGTAATCATAAAATAGTTTATTTATTATGCTCTCATAGAAATGAAAGAGTGTTTCTGGGAGTGCTCTTTTGAATGTTGGTGTATCGATGATTATGTGTTGGAGGTGAAGAAATATATCTGTCTTCATTGAGGATATAGTGATTATATATAATGTTTCTATACAGAAATTCAATTGATTTATATTATTTGAAATGATGGCATTTAACGTGCTTTGTATAATGCTGGTTTCAAATGAATTATAAAAATAAGTGTTTTCGTCGAGTTCGGAACTTTTAAAACAAGATTGTATACATTTTATTAGATCTTCAGTTATCTTAATGGGTTGATCATTGTCATGAAAAATATATGCATCTCTAATAAAATCTGGATCATAAAAACAGGGAGACAAAAATAACTTCACGTTGCCATTGGGATAATTATTTGTTATATAGTCATTTAATAAACCAAGATTTTTTTCATTATAATCGATTAGCATGTTGTTTTTTAAACAGTAAGGGTTTTCTATTAAAATATTTTTGCGATTATTATAGTCTCTTTCATAGCCACTAACAAAATTAGATAAAGTGCTTGTGATTTTTTTAAAATCTTGATGGATTTGATTTGTTTTTTCATCTATTAGTTTTATATGTTTTCCGGATTCTTTTATTTTCTCAAGTAATGTTTCATCAATTATTTCTTTTTTCTCGGTTATAAAATATAAATGTTTGAAAATTTTCATATATTGAATGATAAAATAAATCGAGCAGGCCATTGATAATGAATAATGAAGTACGCCGCCCCCAATTACCAAGAAAAACACCCCAATTAACAAACCACAAATAGCATCCGTGCTGAATTGATAAAACCTATATTTACGCAGCACTAATTGCCTTGTTATAAATATAAAGTCCTTATTTGCTGCTTCTGAAACTTGTTGGATAAACATGGACATGAATGTTATTGATAAAGCGGCTATAGTGCCATGGATAGAAAGAATGCCTCCCCATGTACCAGTTATCCAAGAAAAATTTTCTTTAAATGTCATTGATGATGTTCTAAATAACCATGAGTTTTCTGCGCCAAAGATGTCGCTAAACAAAAACAAAAGATAACCAGATATTATTGCGAACCATAGGAATAATATTGAAGACCTGATTTCTTTACTTGTGGACTTCTTAACATGCGATAAAGATAAAATAGTATTATTATCCATACTCTACTACCTATATTTTCAATCGTTATTTGTCACAACCCATCCATAATCTCACAGAGATGAATGACTTTTATTATGGGTATCATATTAAAATTTATATTTTAGGTGCTCATATTCGTAGCTCACATGCTTACTCTTTCTTGTGGCATAAATACTATAGGACATATCATTTTACATCCTTAAGCGTGTTAAAATTATGCGCGGCAAACCTTCTTTACTGAAAATCTGCTGAACAAGCTACCAGCAGGGTTAATTGAGTTTTACCGTATGAAACTAATCTTACATAGATTTACTGCGGCTTTCCAACGCCCAATCAAAATTTCCATTTTTTGAACCGCCAAGGTTTTTCTCCACTGTATGTTAACATCTGTAATAATCAACTCACCTGTTATCGAATCGGCACGATAAACTGTGTCCAGAACAGTCACTTCTTCACCCAGTGCCAGCTGTACGGCCTGTATATTGCTAATTTGGATTTTTTTGATTTGCGCCCACACTTGGATCTGCCCGACTAGAGTTTCCACTTCTGGCGTCAGCGGCTGCTCTCGCTTCCGTAGTTCACATGCAGCACGCAGGTAACTTTCGGCGCGAGCCTGATCATATGCCGTGTGCTCACCAGACGTAATAGCGTGCGCCAGCGCCTCAAACTCTTCGGCGGGTGATTTCTTCCGTTCCGGTTTGTAGTTTCGGATGCTCTCAGCAATGCGTTTTTTCTGTTCGCGCGTTAATTGCCCGATAGCGATTTGCTCTGGCCCATCAGCACCTGCTGATACGGGTATTTCTGATGATACTGATCGGGGCGGAATTGGTCGTTTTTTCGCCTCGGTACAGTTATTGACACGAGTCCAAGAGGGCGCAGGCGCGCCCTGAAGGTCAACGGCCAAACCCGCGCCATCAGAAATGGGAGGTTTCATCTTCACAATGCAGTAGGTTTTAAGGCGGGTGATCACCGGTTCAATGTTGACCGCAGGCATTACGAGGCCTTTGATCAAATTCTGATATTCGCCATAGGTGTTAGGCTCATCCTTCATCTGATACCAGATGCGAACAACCAGGTTTTTACGTGCGACAAATGCGCCGCCCTGCAACTGCACATACTGTTGCCAGTCGCCGGAATCGGCAGCGCGATGCAGTTCGCCAAATAGCGGATTTATGCTGTCTGCTAGCGCCTGATCATGCATCCGGCGCAGTTCGCGCCATACGGAAACCGGCGCGCCGCCTAAAAACTGAAATTGACGAATACCCCAGCAGGAGGCCCAGGCGGTAGCGTGTTTTGCTGTCTCTTTTAACGGTCTGCCGCTTTCGTCGTCGGCTTCGCCATCTAGCGCGTAGCCATCAATATTTTTAGAGATGTATTTAACGACATAGCCTGTCGCGCTGCCTTTCTCCGGATCGATATCCTTCATTTCAAAGCGCGGCAACTTGCCATTTCTGCCGCGTAGTTCTTCGGCATCTTCGCGGGTGGCATAATCCTGCATTACCTCGCGCAGCTCGCTGACATGCTCCGGGGCGGTGAACAGCAACCCGTGCCAGTGTGGCGTTCCATCGTGATGGGACTCTGCCACGCGAAGCCCGAATACGGGGATTTCTCGGCGGGCCAGCTCGGCGCGTATTTGCTGCCAGATGCGGTTAAGATAGCGCTGTGCCGCGCGTGGGCTTGTGCCGCTCCATTTAGCATTACGATGCCCGAACATACTCCACGCGTGATAGCGTGATGGTGTGGTCAGGGTAAAGAAGCTTCCGGCAAACCCATTTTCATTGGCGATTTTTTCAAAGCCACCAATGCGCGTCATCAACTCAATGCGCCGTTTTTCCGGGTTGGAGATGCTTTTATCTATCTGCTCAATCAGCGATATGCGTTCTTTTGTGTCCTGATCTTCCAGCTCCAGCTTGCTCATGATCGCGCGGCTACGTTTACGCCGTGTATCCCACTCGCTGACATGGTGTTTGCTGCAATAGGGCGATATGTCGCGTTTCACGTCACCAAACGCGATATGCAGATGCTCGCGCCAGCGAACTGCGTATTTTCTTAATGCGCGATGCCACCAACGAGAATCCAGCATTTTACTGATCGCTGTGGCGAGTTCGTCGAGGCGCAACTTACGTTTGCCCGAGCCGGGTGGAGTTTGGCGAAAATAGAGAGTCAGGCGCGCGGCTTCGTTATACAGCCACACCGCTGACTGGCGGTCATCCAGCGCCGCTATATCGTCGTTTACTTCGCTGAGAACGCCTGTCATATAGATGGCGATATCCTGCGCCATCAATTCCACATCTTCGGCTGAGTAATCCGGCAGATTATTGAACCGGCGGGTTAATTCCCCCAGGTTCTTAAACGTGTGGTAGAGCGTGTTGAGTTCACTGTATGCCTCGCCATCGCTGTCAACCGGAATGGCATATTGTTCAGTTACAGCCTGAATATGTGGCAGATCTCGCCTGACGATATCCCGCACGACCAGCCTGGCAATATGGCGGCCTTTCATGGAGTGGATGCTGTCAATGCGCACCGCCAGACGGCGGCGAATGAACAGCGGGAGAGGTTGAAGGGTACGTTTAACCCAGTCTAAAAACTCCTGCTCTTGGCCCAGCTCAACGAGATCAACAGCAGGCGTCTTATCGACGTAAATGGCTTTTCTTGGTTTGTTCCACTCATAGGCGTACCGGGTAGCATCATCAGAACTACCCGGAAAGGGAGGCGGTGGAGAAGGGGCGCGACGGCCACGGTTTTCCGTAGTCATTTTGTTGCCCCGATGCAGCAGAGCGTTTTACTCATGGATGGAGTTCAACGCACTTTTCACAGCCATTAGCAGGATCGAAACCAATCCACGAGGCATATGGTTTGCTGTTCGAAACGGCGATCACTTCAGTGGCTTTTTTCCCGTCGCCAGCAGCAATTCCGATACCCCGCGATGCGCTGATGCGGTGAAGGGTGAAAGTGCGATAAAGAGAGGAAACCAGCATTGTGTTGGCGTTGGAGGCGATAACCGGGAAACCTTCCGCCGCCAGTCGTGTTAGCACGGATGCCAGGCAATACTGATCGTCCTCACTGAATCCTTTAGTGTGATACGCAGAAAACACACCGTCATACGGTGGATCGCAGTACACAACATCGCCGGTCTGCACCATGCTCAGTGTTTCTTCAAACCCTGCACAGATAAAGGTTGCGCGTGTGGCTTTATCAGCAAATGCACATATCTCGGCTTCTGGGAAATAGGGGGCGCGGTAGTTGCCATATGGCACATTGAAACCGCCGCTACCGTTATAACGGCAAAGACCACGATAACAATGGCGATTCAGGTACAGAAAATAAGCCGCTCTTGTGCTGAGCGGCAAAGCAGCATCCTGATTAAATGAGTGCCTGATGTGGTAATAGTCGTCAGAGGTGGGATAGCTTTCGAAAACGATCTGGGCCAGTTCAATAAACCCTTCACAATCGCTGGCAATGGTGCGATAGAGATTAATCAGGTCGGGGTTTATATCAGCGACAAGATAGGCCGGATAGTCAGTTGCCATCATCACAGCGCAGGAACCCGCGAAAGGTTCAACCAGGCGCTGACCGCCTGCGGGAAGATGCTGTAATAGGTCGGGCATAATGGCGGATTTATTACCCGCCCATTTCAGAATGGTGCTGATCATTTCTTACCCCGGAGATGTTTGTTTTTTGATTCGCTGATGGTCTGGCACGTCACGCACAAATCCACCCCAGGCACGGCAATGCGGCGTGCTTCAGGTATTGGCGCGCCGCAACAATCACAGGTCAGGCGGGAAACGGAAGTTGGTTTGCTGCGGGCGTTCAGGATGTGACGTTCCCGCTCCTCATACTCGTGTTGCTGTGCAATATCGATTTCGTCCGCCATCAGAGGATCTCCCCGATGGCATTTGTCACGTTGATCGCCTCTTGTCGTAAAAGCTCACCGGCTTCTTTGTAGCTGAGCTGGTGGCTGATAATTCTCCCGGCCAGGGAATCCAGCCGGGCTGCCATGGCCTCCATTCGCGCGCGGCGTTCATCCATACGGGCAGCAGTCAGTAGATCGTTAAGCCGGGCATCATCAGGGCCGATTTTTGTTGTACGGGTTTCGATATTTCGACGTTGCATTTCTTAAGCTCCATATACCGACGATGTAGAAGGGCGCTGCAATTCTTCAATGCAGTGCTGACGCAAGTTCTTAACGAAATCTTCAGCAATAGAACCTTGAGCGGATAATGTAATTTCACCATCGCGCTGGGTTTTGATTGTTAACCCTTCGTTTTCTATGGCTGGCAAAATAATATGCAGAATGAAATTAAACTGATCTCGTCTCGTCATGATGTTTCCTCTTTTCAGGGATGAGTTAATCCGCCACTGTTTTAAACAGTGGTGAGAGCAGGAACGATTTTTTAAGACCGAATTAGTTAATCAGTTTTTTAATTAATTCGGTTAGTGCGGTAGCAAATCCTTTATTAACCTTTCGGACATACATAAAAGGTTTATTCAGTCCTTTTATAAATTGAACTTTGGCCGGTTCGGGTTTAAAAAATCTCCCGTCCGGAGTTTCGAGCCATCCGCGCGAGTTCTTAAAGTGCGTGACCTGACAGCCATTGCGTAGCAGGCTTGCCAAGGTTGGGCCTTCATCGTGCATGGTTGCCCCCGGCCTTTAACATGTGGTCAACGGTACGCATGGCTTCTGCAAGCGCAAAATCACGGCCAAGATAATTATCATAAGAGTTAGAATCATCGCGTTTATTAATTAAATACGTTGCGCATTTAATAATGTTATTACGCGGTGCCTTTCTTATAGTAAAACCGCGGTAAAGGAAAAGATTTTTACCGGCCTCAATCAAAGGATATTTGTTTTTCATTTCACGTCCTTTAACTATTTGCAATGGCATCTTTGAGCATTGCTATTAAATTGACCTCTGGTTTTTCCATCCTTCGTGTTTTGGGGCGAATAATAATACGACCATCTTCCATCATGCCCCGGCATGTCTCGAATGGTATGCCTGTCATTTCTGAATAGCGCTTAAGAGAAACGTAGGGCGTGCTCACATTAATGTTGATTGTGATCCCGGACATATTTCACTCCTTTTACTCGGCCTTGTTGGCCGTTGAGACGTGAAGAAGTGACTCAAGTCCACGAAGGAAAATAACACGCACCATATTGCTGGCTGAGCGGCTTTCTTTCTCGGCCATTTCTTCAATGATGTGTCGTTCTTCAGGATTGAGTCGCAGCGGCAGAGGCCGACCGGCCACTGAATTTTTAGGGGTGCGAGACCTGCTGGTGTAGTTAGCTTGCGTCATAGTGGTATATTGTGATCTGCTAAGTGTTCGTGAATCACATTGTGGTATTCGTTTGAATACCTGTCAAGGGTTTTTGTATGCGAGAGAATATCGGGGCGCGTCTGAAAGAGGAACGCGAACGCCTTGGCTTAAGCCAGTTAGCTTTTGGCGACGTGGGCGGAGTGAAAAAATTGGCGCAATTGAATTACGAAAAAGGCGAGCGGTATCCGGATGCGTCTTATCTTTTCGCAGTATCAAAACTTGGTGTCGATGTTCAGTTTGTTGTCACAGGGGTTCGGTCTGCCGAAGCTCTAAACGAGGATGAACAACAACTAATCAATCTATTTCGTTCTGCTCCTATTGCCGTTAAAGCAGCTGCTCTTGCTGCTCTGAATGCCGGAAATTTGGCGTCAGATACGGCAATAAATGTCACCGGACATGGGAACCGTGTAGCGGGAAGGGATTTCAGCGAAAACAAAAAGTAAGGATACTCTATGACCGTAAATTCTACTGGAAGTCAAAACCGCAACGCGGGTCGAGACTTTAACGAAAATAATATCCAGATAGAACGAGTTGATGCACAGCGAACAATCAACATAGCGATACCTTCTACGAGGGAGGACGATCGCCCACTCGTAAAAGCACAGCGTAAAGAACTTAATAAGCTAGTCATGTCTATAGCTGAAGCTGGGGAAGGTGAGGCCTACGAAATCTGGCAAAGAATGCATGCAGAAATCGGCGTCTCAAGCATTGATGAAATGACCGTTAATCAGTACCAGACAGCCGTTAGTTTCCTTCAGGCAATACTGGATCGCTGTAAAGATGGTGACGCAAGGAAAGCACTTGTCCATTTGTTGCTGCGAAATAGCGAGGAAGGGGACTCCCGGCAGCGTCTCATTCGTTTTTGCCATATCAATTTTGGTACCGGAAGATTTAATGATCTTACGCGCCCGCAGCTACAGATGGCGCTGTCCTGGCTTGACGAAGAAAATCAAACGAAACCAGCGAATGAATCAACAAAAAATCATTCAGATATCGCAAGCTGGCTAAAAGATTATCCCAAAGAAATTATCGTTGTTTTTATTGTAGGTGTGGTCGTGGGTGCTCTCTTTTTTTAGAGAGTAATAATATATCACTCAACAAGAGGTGATTAGTTATGACGGAACTCAGCACATTTAATTACGTCAGAAACAGAAGTAAGTTATTTGCCAATCTGATAAGCATCATTGATGGTCTACTAAGTGATGGTGCTCTTGATAGTAAGGAAGTGCTCTACCTTGATACCTGGTTGCTTGAGGCTGAAGCTATCAGTAATAACTACTGCGTGAAAACAATTAAGCGCAGGCTTTCCGATATCCTTGCGGATGGGGTGATAGAAAAAGTTGAATTGGAATTTCTGAAAGCGGATTTAATTACTATTCAAAAAGACTTGTTAGACATTCCTAATATAGATCTCTTCTCTGAAGACGCAGATAAGCACTTACTGGAGGGTTTATGCAAGGGAATGATTGCCAATCAGGAACTCAATGATAGTGAAATTCGCTATCTTAATTGGTTCCTCTCAAAAAATGCGGCATTGAAAAACAACTATCCCGGCAAAGAACTTTACGCAGTGGTTAAGCAGATCCTGGATGATGGGGTTATCACTGAGGAAGAGCGCAACACCCTAAAATCTGCATTAATAGATTTTACTGGCAGTAATATTGAAGAAGGCGTCGTTGATGGCCTTTCAACATCCTTACCTCTTGATGCTATTGATTCGCTTGAGCTTGATGGTGCTACAGTGTGTCTTACGGGAGAATTTTTGCATGGTAAGCGAAGCGTTTGCGAAGATGAGTTTCGTGCGTCAGGTGCAAAAATTAGCTCCTCCGTTACACAAAAAATTGATTATCTGGTAATTGGCACGCTTTGCGCGAGGGACTGGCGGTTCCAGTCCTACGGAAGAAAGATTGAGAAGGCAGTATCTTATCGCGATGAGAAAGGTACTAAGTTAAAAATTATTAGCGAAGAGCAATGGAAGAGCTTTGCCTAAATGACCGTTCGTAAACTTCCTTCTGGCAAATGGCTCTGCGAATGCTACCCGCATGGTGCAACCGGAAGCCGTACACGTAAACAGTTCGCCACGAAAGGTGAGGCGCTCTCTTTTGAGCGCCGGTTAATGAATCGGATTTCTACCGATGGGATTGGTAGTGGTTCCGGCCCTCGGCTATCGGAACTTATTGATCGCTGGTATGAGATGTATGGAAAAGCGCTTACTTCCGGTGAAGAGCGTAAAAACAAACTGCTGGCGATCTGCGAAAGGCTGAATGACCCATTTGCATCAGATTTTAATAAAAACGTATTCGCTGTTTATCGTGAGCGCCGACTAAGTGGCGAATGGAATCAGAAGGGCAAGAAGAAGCTCAGCGAAGCAACTGTGAATCGTGAGCAGTCGTATCTGCATGCTGTATTTGCTGAACTAAAACGTTTGGGCGAATGGCATGGAGAAAACCCGCTATCAGGTATCCGAAAGTTTAAAGAGGAAGAGCAGGAACTGGCGTTCCTTTATCAGGGTGAGATCGATCGCCTGCTTGCCGCATGCGATGAGTCCCGTAACCCTGATTTAGGTATTGTCGCGCGCATCTGCCTGGCAACCGGCGCCCGATGGGGAGAGGCTGAAGGGCTAAAACAGTCTCAGATCCTACCAGGGCGAATCACCTATACCCGGACCAAAGGCAAAAAGAATCGTACAGTTCCCATTTCGCCAGCCCTTAGCCAACTTCTACCGAAGAAGCGAGGGGCGCTATTCACTCCCTGTTATGAAGCATTTAAGGCGGCAGTGAAAAGGGCGGGGATTGAACTGCCGGACGGTCAACTTACCCATGTGCTACGGCATACCTTCGCCAGCCATTTTATGATGCGTGGCGGTAATATTCTGGTGCTCCAACGGATACTCGGGCACACCGACATTAAGATGACAATGCGGTACTCCCATTTCGCGCCGAGCCATCTGGATGCTGCTGTTGCGCTTAATCCATTTGATAACCGGGAGAGAGTAAACGATGGCGATGAAAATGGAGCAGCAGCCTAAATCAGCCACCCTTAGCCTTTTTATTTTATGATTAGAATCATAAGGTTATGATTTCAAAAGCGGCTCGATAGTTTTTAAAATCCCTCGGCGTTCGCGCTGTGCGGGTTCAAGTCCCGCTCCGGGTACCATGGGAAAAAAAGAATAAAATCAATGATAAGCAGTGTCGTGAAACCACCGAAAGGTGGTTTTTTTGTGTCTGTTTTTCAGCGCCGATACTATTACCGAATTCAAGCGAAGCGATTTACATTGCCTGCGAAAATATTCAAAGCGTAATTGCTTCAGGGATTCTGAAATAAAGTTTGCTGGCCGTTTCGATATCATCCACTGCACAAAAAACCGCACGAATCTTATCGCGCGGTTTTTTTTTCAGGTTTATCCCACTTCAGGTAGCAGACCGGCGACGATAAAAAACTGAATGACGATAACCGCAATGCCACAGGCGAAAATCAGGCACAGCATGGGTTTACCGCCGGGAACACGATAACTGTGTTGCGAATTATGCTTCCGGCTTTGCCAGGCCAGCATTGACGGTAACAGAAGTGCCAGTACGGAAAGCGCGACACCGGCATAGCCGAGCGCCATCACAAACCCGCGCGGATAAAACAATGCAAAGGCCAGCGGCGGCAGAAAGGTGATCATTCCGCTTTGCAGGCGTCCGGCAGCATTGTTACGCCGCTGAAAAAGATCCGCGAGATAATCAAATAATCCCAGCGACACGCCGAGGAAAGAGGTCGCCAGCGCCAGATCGGCAAACAGATGAACTGCCAGTTCCACATGCGGTGAGGCCACCACTTCGCGCAATGCTTGCAGCAATCCGTTTAATCCTGCCTGGCTGGCCAGCAGCCCCATAAACGTTGACGAATCAATACTGCCAAGCGTTGCGAGCTGCCAGAAAATATAGGCCACCAGCGGAATGGCGCTGCCGATGATAAATATCTTGCGCAATTTGCGGATATCGCCGCCCATATAACTGACAATGCTCGGTACGCTACCGTGAAAACCAAACGAGGTGAAGATCACCGGAATTGCCGATAGCGCCAGTCCTTTTTCCAGCGGCATGGTCAGCAAATTCGCCTGGTGGACGTGCGGCATTAACAGCGCCAGCATCACCACGAGGAAGAGGAGTTTGGCGCTGAAAAGAAAGCGGTTAAACAGATCGACAAGCGAAGTACCAGCGCATACGACACCACCGGCAACAAGAGTGAACAGCAGCACACCGGCGACTGGCGAAAGCGCAACGTTAAACCACTGGCTGATGCTGGACGCCAGCAACTCTCCTGCGCCGCTGATGTACGCTGCGGTCAGCGCGTACATTAAGAACATCATACTGAAACCTGTTATCCACTGCCCATAGCGCCCAAGATAACGCCTCGCCAGCGAGCCCAGACCGGTATCGGCAGGAACATGCTGATAAACCTCCAGCAAGAGCAGGGCGGTGTAACACATCACCGCCCATAGCGCGATAAGTAACCCGAAAGTGGTGGCAAACCCAACGCCAGCTGCTGCCAGCGGCATTGCCAACATCCCTGCGCCGATCGTGGTACCGGCGACGATAAAAACACTCCCAAGTGTTCGATTCTTCACGCTTTCCTCTGCAATAAAACACACTACCAGCCTAAACTGCGGCGCAGATTAAGATAATTCAGTAGTTTCGTCAAACGACCGTTACATAGAGTGTAACGATACATTTACGGTGTTTTTTGAGCCATCTGTACAAACGAATTCTGATGGTGAAACTTTGCCCAAGGGGTTAAAGGAAGATGAGTGGAGCATCGAAAACGGTGAGTAGTTAACCGATCTCTTTTTCGATCATGGCATCGCGCTGGAAACGGAAAACTATCGCTACTGCTGTCAGGCTGTAAATAAGCAGGACTGGTGCTGGACCAGATGCATGTAAACCTGTCTTAACGCAACATCTACAGATAATGTTGTGTTTATGATGCACCTTTTGTGAGGAGGATTTATGGCATCAATACATGGTCATGAAGTACTGAATATGATGATTGCATCAGGCGAACATTACACCACAGAGAGTCTCGCTGCGGCCATTACGGTCCGCTTTGGGGAAACGGCGCGTTTTCATACTTGCTCAGCAGAGGGAATGACGGCGGCGGAATTAGTGACCTTTTTAGCGGCGCGCGGAAAATTCATTCCGGCTGAAGAGGGGTTTTCCACTCACGAAAGTAAAATCTGCAAACATTAATAAAAACGGCGGTAAAGAGTATTATTTACCGCCTGCGTAATTAGTTCTGCGTATCCAGCGTCGCCAGTTCTTTATCGATGAAATACAAACCTTCGCCGCTTTTACCCGCCAGCGTTAATTTATCGATAACAGATTTAAACAATTTCTCTTCTTCGTGCTGTTCGGCAACATACCATTGCAGGAAATTAAAGGTTGGATAATCCTGAGAGGTCATAGCAACGTGCGCCAGTTCATTAATTTTCTGCGTGATCAGTTGTTCATGTTCGTAAGTGGCGCGAAACAGCACATCCAGCGAGGCATAATCAGCAACCGGCGACTCGATAGTATTGATGCGCGGCAGGCTGCCGGTATCCGTAAGGTAATCAAACAGACGCTGCATATGCGTCATCTCTTCCTGCGCGTGGCGGCGCAGGAAAGCAGCGGCGCCTTCAAAGCTGTGGTAGCTGCACCATGCGCTCATCTGCTGATAAAGCAGGGAAGAAAACAGTTCCAGATTCATTTGCTCATTTAGTTTTTCAATCATCTCTGCTTTTAACATGGCGCGGCTCCGGAAAATATAAAAATAGAATAGTGGAGCGGCCACTATAATTTGTTATTTAATTATTTGCAAAAGGTTAAATGAAAAAACATTTATTCACGAAGTGAATGAGAATAACACGCATTGCAGCGGTTAATTAAATAAATGAGAATTGTTTTGATTATTAATAAATGTGCAGGCCAGCATGATTGCTGGCCCGGCAATTACCAACTGCCCGTGGTATGGGAAAAGGCCATGCCGCGGCACTGATATTGAATAGTGACTTTTGTATTCATGCAAACCGAACCGCTGATCAGGCTACACGTTTCGATCGGTTGGCCGAAAGGCACTGCTGTAGCATAACCCATCTGCTGGCACTGTTTGTTAGCCGTTCCTTGAGCGGTGTATTGGTCGTAATTCGCGGTTTGCATCATCGACTGGTTATAGCTCAGACGCACCAGTCCACTGGTGGTATCGACACTGCTGACTTCCGCCTCTTTGGTGAGGGTACAGCCAGCAAGCAGGAGCAGCGAGGCGGCAACAAAAATTTTCTTCATGAAATCACTCTGATTCATTTTGGCATGTTCTCATCTTAACGTGCGGATCGGAGGGCAATCGGCAGAATAACCCGTGGAACTGGTGCTACTAATCGCGACGGTGAAACGACGGGGGAGTGATGTAAAACTGTGAACCCGCTTTTGATTTTTAAAACCAAATTTCATTAAATTTGAAAGTATGTTTGGCAGATAGTATGGTTTATCCAACCTTTGCTATCTGAAGCATGTTCACAGGAGATCAAAAATGAAAATTGCACTGATGATGGAAAACAGTCAGGCGGCTAAAAACGCCATCATTCTGAAAGAGCTGAAAGCCGTTGCCGATGAAAAAGATTTTCCGGTGTTTAACGTCGGCATGAGCGACGAGAATGACCATCATCTGACCTACATCCACCTGGGTATTATGGCGAGTATTCTGCTGAACGCGAAAGCCGTGGATTTTGTCGTCACCGGCTGCGGTACCGGGCAGGGTGCGCTGATGTCGCTGAACATTCATCCGGGCGTGGTGTGCGGCTACTGTATTGATCCAGCGGATGCGTTTCTGTTTGCCCAGATCAACAACGGTAATGCGTTATCGCTGCCGTTTGCGAAAGGTTTTGGCTGGGGCGCAGAACTGAACGTGCGCTTTATTTTTGAGAAAGCCTTTACCGGTCGTAAAGGGGAAGGTTATCCGCCGGAGCGTAAAGAGCCGCAGGTGCGTAATGCCGGGATCCTGAACCAGGTGAAAGCCGCAGTGGTTAAAGACAATTACCTCGATTCCCTGCGCGCCATTGACCGTGAACTGGTGAAAACGGCCGTCTCCGGCGAGCGCTTCCAGCAGTGCTTCTTTGAACACTGCCAGAACAAAGAGATTGAGGCGTTCGTTCGCGAAGTGCTGGCCTGATAAACAACCGCCGCCGCAGCTGGCCCGGCTGCGGCGGTCTCTTTACACTTTTTTCTTCTGCGATACGGCGCTTCCGGCATCTCTGGTCAGGCGCAACGTATCAAACATGCCAACCAGGCAGATCAGCGCGATAAACACAAATGCCAGCCGGAAACTGATCCCTTCAACGCCAGTGAGATGCAGCCACTTACTGACATGTTCACCAATACGAATACCAATTGCACCAAGGGTGATACCCAGGCCGACAGCCAGTTGTGTGGCGGTACTGAACAGCGTATTGGCATAACTCATTTGTGGTGACGGAACATCGGCAAAGGCGAGGGTGCTGACGCCGGTAAACTGTACCGAACGGAAGACGCCGCCCAGGAACAGCACCACAAAGGTAAGCCAGACAGGCGTTGCCGAGGTAAGAAAAGCGCAGGCCAGCAGCGCCAGCACATTCAGCGCGCCGTTAATCAACAGCAATTTTTTAAAGCCCAGCCAGCGAATCAGCGGCGTCGTGGCGGGTTTGATCGTCAGGTTACCGGCAAATACCGCCAGCACCAGCAGCCCTGCGTGGAAAGGATCCATACCAAAACCGACCTGGAACAGTAGCGGCAGCAGAAAAGGGACGGCGCTTATTGATGCACGAAACAGCGAGCCGCCGTACATCGTCACACGAAAGGTCGGCACCTGCAGCGCATCCAGCCGGATCATCGGCCATTGCGCACGCCGGAAATGGCGCAAGGTAAAGGCCAGCGTTAAACCGCCCAGTATCAGCAACCCGCTGGTCAGCACGCCTTGCGGCTGCTCTGCGCCTAAATCCTCCATGGCATAAACCAGGCTGACCATCGCCACCGACGTGGCGATAAACCCCGGTAAATCGAACGGGCGCCGCTCCTCTTCACGAATATTGGGAATGATGCGCAGCGCCAGCAAAATCGCCATAATTCCCAGCGGCACATTAATAAAGAAGATCCAACGCCAGTCAGCGTAATGCGTAATAAATCCCCCCAGCGGCGGGCCGATGATCGGCGCGACCAGCGCGGGCCAGGTGAGCGTGGCGATGGCGGTAATAAGCTGATGTTTTGGCGTGGTGCGCAGTACGGCGAGGCGCCCAACCGGCACCATCAATGCGCCGCCAACACCCTGTAAAATACGCATGCTGACAAACATCTCTACGCTGGTCGACAGCCCACACAATATCGATGCCATGGTGAAGATAGCCAGCGCCATGGAAAAGACATTGCGCGCGCCAAAGCGATCGGCGATCCAGCCGCTGGCCGGGATCAGCACAGCAAGGGTAATTAAATAAGCGCTGATACCGATGTTCAGCGCAACAGCTTCGACGCCAAACGTTTTTGCCATATCCGGCAGGGCGGTCGCGATTACCGTGCCGTCGATAAACTCCATAAAGAAAGCGCCGGCTACCAGTAGCGCAGCGGGAGAAAGACCTCCAGTCTTCCGCAAAAGGGTGCTTTCACTCATTGTGGGTCTGCCATTTGCAAAAATAATTGAGAATACTAAAGAAAATTTTAGTGTGCTAACTGCAGGATTTATAACTGAATTTTTAACAAAGCTACTGCATTTTCATTTTTTGAAACGTGATTTCTATCACATGATGGTTGATTTTTGTGATGGAGGTCATATTATGTACGCATTGAGACGTAACACCTGCATAACAAATCGCCGGAGCAAAAATGAAACTGCGTAAAATTCTGAAGCATATGTTTGAAACCTATTGCAAAACATTCAAAGACGTACCGCCAGGCGCTATGTTCTGATGATAAAAAAACCTGCTGAAGCAGGTTTTTTTATGCCTGTCGTCCGCCTGCCAGGCCTACTCATACACATGAATTCCCGCTACTATGGCGCACTTTATTTAAGGAGCGCCTATGTCACAGAATCTCTCCACCGACCAGGAACTGGTATCCGATATCGTTGCCTGTCAACTCGTCATCAAACAGATCCTCGACGTTATCGACGTCATCGCGCCGGTTGAAGTGCGTGAGAAAATGTCTCACCAGCTTAAGAGCATCGATTTTGCTACCCACCCGGCAGCGGCCGACCCGGTTACCCGCCGTGCAATCCAGAAAGCTATCGCCTTAATTGAACTGAAATTTACCCCTCAGGGGGAAGCTCACTAAGGACTCTGCCTGGCAGGGATGTGACGCAGCGGGAATTATGAAACGCTGTTTTGATCAACAATAACCCCACTTTAATCAACCCACCTTCAACGTAAGGAGTCGGACATGAAAAAAGTGGCGGTGTTGTTGGCGCCCGGTTTCGAAGAAGCAGAAGCGATTATCACCATTGATATCCTGCGTCGCTTAAATATTGAAGTCGAAACACTGGCCTGCGCGGAGTCCCGCGCGGTGGTCAGTTATCACGCTATCTCGATGGTTGCAGACAGCACGCTGGCAGAGCGTCAGGCAAAGCTGTATGACGCCGTCGTCTTACCCGGCGGGCCGCAGGGCAGCGTGAATCTGGCTGCCAGCAAAGCGGTGGTGCAATTTATTGAACAGCATGACACAGCCGGCAAGTTAATTTGCCCTATCTGTTCCGCTGCTGCGCGAGTGCTGGGCGGCAACGGCTTGCTGAAGGGCCGCCACTATGTCTGCTCCGGCGATCTGTACGAAACTGTCAATGATGGTGAGTATGTGGACGCGCCAGTGGTGGAAGATGGCAACCTGATCAGCGGTAAAGGCCTCGGGCTGGCTTTCGATTTTGCGTTGACGATTGCCGCGCGTTTGCAGGGGGACGAAACTGCAGCGCGAGATCACGCCGATCATATCTACTATAGCTGGTGATTTTTCTGCCCGGATGCGCCCTGCATCCGGGACAAGGATAAGCTGGCTGATGTTATGGATTATCCTGCTTTTGCCCTTTCTATTTGTCTGACAAAATCGGCTGTTTTTATGTGCTATATCGCTGAATTTATGTACAGAATTACTGTAATTCTGCGGTGTGATGCCGCTCTCCTATGGAGAATCAATTTCCCGCTAAAACTACTTCCAGCACAGGTGTCCAGGGATGTGCGGACTCTAATGCCTTGTTTTATTAACTTTTAAATGAACCGGTAATTATTTTTCCCTACATAAAAGAAAGCTAAAGCTGGAGTTTACCATGCACAAATTCACTAAAGCGTTGGCGGCCATCGGTCTGGCTGCCGTTATGTCACAATCCGCTATCGCTGAGAATTTAAAACTCGGTTTTCTGGTAAAACAGCCCGAAGAGCCCTGGTTCCAGACTGAGTGGAAATTCGCCGATAAGGCGGGCAAAGATTTAGGTTTTGAAGTGATTAAAATCGCCGTGCCTGACGGTGAAAAAACCCTGAACGCCATCGACAGCCTGGCGGCCAGCGGCGCAAAAGGATTTGTTATCTGTACTCCGGATCCCAAACTGGGCTCGGCGATTGTCGCCAAAGCGCGGGGTTATGACATGAAGGTCATTGCGGTGGACGATCAGTTCGTCAACGCCAAAGGCAAACCGATGGACCTCGGTGCCGCTGGTGATGATGGCGGCGACCAAAATCGGCGAGCGTCAGGGCGAGGAGCTCTATAAAGAGATGCAAAAACGCGGCTGGGATGTCAAAGAGACCGCGGTGATGGCCATTACCGCGAACGAGCTGGATACCGCACGCCGCCGCACGACCGGTTCAATGGACGCGCTGAAAACAGCCGGTTTCCCGGAAAAACAGATCTACCAGGTGCCGACCAAATCTAACGATATCCCCGGCGCATTTGACGCCGGGAACTCCCTGCTGGTGCAGCATCCGGAAGTGAAACACTGGCTGGTGGTCGGCATGAACGACAACACCGTGCTGGGTGGCGTGCGCGCAACGGAAGGCCAGGGCTTTAAAGCGCCTGACGTGATCGGGATTGGCATCAACGGCGTTGACGCGGTCAGCGAGCTGTCGAAAGCGCAGGCAACCGGCTTCTACGGTTCTCTGCTGCCAAGCCCGGACGTGCACGGCTATAAAACCAGCGAAATGCTCTACAACTGGGTCACCAAAGGGGCTGAACCGCCGAAATTTACCGAAGTGACCGACGTGGTGCTGATCACCCGCGACAACTTCAAAGAAGAGCTGGCGAAAAAAGGACTGGGCGGGAAGTAATTCGCTGTTGATTGTGCTCCCCGCTTCAGGCGAGGGGGCCAGACGTACAATGAACTGCAGGAATCACGGAGACGTTATGCAACAGTCTGATCCGTATCTCTCTTTTCGCGGCATCGGGAAAACCTTTCCCGGTGTGAACGCGCTGACCGATATCAGCTTCGACTGCTACGCCGGGCAAGTCCACGCCCTGATGGGTGAAAACGGCGCGGGAAAATCGACGCTGTTGAAAATCCTCAGCGGCAACTACGCGCCCACCACCGGCACGCTGGCGATCCGCGGCGAAGAGGTCGCTTTTGCCGATACCACGGCGGCGCTCAATGCCGGGGTGGCGATCATCTACCAGGAGCTGCATCTGGTGCCGGAGATGACCGTGGCGGAGAATATCTATCTTGGCCAGCTCCCGCACAAGAGCGGCGTGGTGAACCGTTCGCTGCTGAATTACGAAGCGGGGTTGCAGCTTAAACATCTTGGGCTGGATGTCGATCCCCAAACGCCGCTGAAATATCTCTCCATCGGTCAGTGGCAGATGGTCGAAATTGCCAAGGCGCTGGCGCGCAACGCCAAAATCATCGCCTTTGATGAACCCACCAGTTCGCTCTCGGCGCGTGAAATCGACAATCTGTTCCGCGTGATCCGCGAGCTGCGTCAGGAGGGCCGGGTGATCCTGTATGTCTCCCACCGCATGGAAGAGATTTTTGCGCTGAGCGATGCCATCACCGTCTTTAAAGATGGCCGCTACGTGCGCACCTTTACCGACATGGCGCAGGTCAACCATGACCAGCTGGTGCAGGCGATGGTCGGACGCGAACTGGGGGATATTTATCGCTGGAAACCCCGGGAGTACGGGCCAGAACGCCTGCGGCTGGAGCAGGTTAAAGCGCCGGGCGTACGAACGCCCATTTCGTTAACCGTGCGCAGCGGTGAAATTGTCGGCCTGTTTGGGCTGGTGGGGGCCGGGCGCAGTGAATTGATGAAAGGCTTGTTCGGCGGGACGCGAATTACCGAAGGGCAGGTCTCTATTGACGGTGAGCAGGTCAATATTCCGAAACCGGCCCATGCCATCCGGGCGGGCATGATGCTGTGCCCGGAAGATCGTAAAGCGGAAGGCATTATTCCGGTGCATTCGGTGCGGGAGAACATCAATATCAGCGCCCGGCGCAAGTTCATTCGCGCAGGTTGTCTGATCAACGATGGCTGGGAAAGTCGAAAACGCCGACCACCATATTCGTTCGCTGAATATCAAAACGCCGGGTGCGGAACAGCTGATCATGAATCTGTCCGGCGGCAACCAGCAAAAGGCAATTCTTGGCCGCTGGCTGTCGGAAGAGATGAAGGTCATTTTGCTCGACGAGCCGACGCGCGGTATTGATGTCGGGGCAAAACATGAGATCTATAACGTGATCTATGAGCTGGCAAACCGCGGCGTGGCGGTGCTGTTTGCCTCCAGCGATTTGCCGGAGGTGCTCGGCGTGGCCGACCGCATTGTGGTGATGCGTGAAGGGGAAATTGCCGGTGAACTGCTTCACGGACAGGCGAATGAACAACGGGCGCTGAGCCTCGCCATGCCTAAAGTTAGCCAGGCTGTCGCCTGAGTGAGGAGAAAATGATGTCCTCTGTAACTACGTCCGGCGCACCGAAGTCCAAGTCGGCTCAGCTTTGGGCGAATCTGGGATCAGTTCGGCATGCTGGTGGTGTTTGCCGCGCTGTTTATCGCCTGCGCGATGTTTGTGCCCAACTTTGCCACCTTCATCAATATGAAAGGGCTGGGGCTGGCGATCTCCATGTCCGGCATGGTGGCCTGCGGGATGCTGTTCTGCCTGGCCTCCGGGGATTTTGACCTGTCGGTGGCGTCGGTGATTGCCTGCGCCGGGGTCACCACGGCCGTGGTGATCAACATGACGGAGAGCCTGTGGATTGGCGTCTTTGCCGGTCTGCTGCTCGGCGTGGTCAGCGGTTTGGTGAACGGCTTCGTGATTGCGCGCCTGAAGATTAACGCCCTGATCACCACGCTTGCGACGATGCAGATTGTCCGCGGGCTGGCCTATATCATCTCCGACGGTAAAGCGGTAGGGATTGAGGATGAACGCTTCTTCACCCTCGGTTACGCCAACTGGCTGGGGCTGCCCGCGCCGATCTGGCTGACGGTGGCCTGCCTGATCCTGTTCGGCTTCCTGCTCAACCGAACCACCTTTGGCCGCAATACGCTGGCGATTGGCGGTAATGAAGAAGCGGCCCGCCTGGCGGGGGTTCCGGTGGTGCGCACGAAAATCATCATCTTTGTGCTCTCCGGTCTGGTTTCAGCGGCAGCGGGGATTATTCTGGCTTCGCGTATGACCAGCGGCCAGCCGATGACCTCTATCGGCTATGAGCTGATCGTTATCTCAGCCTGCGTGTTGGGTGGCGTTTCGCTGAAAGGCGGGATCGGCAAAATCTCGTATGTGGTGGCCGGGATCCTGATTTTGGGCACCGTCGAGAACGCCATGAACCTGCTGAATATCTCGCCGTTCTCACAGTATGTGGTGCGTGGTTTGATCCTGCTGGCGGCGGTGATTTTCGACCGTTACAAACAAAAGTCCAAACGCACAGTTTAAGCCTTAACGCGTAATTTTTAGACATAACCTTATAGTTTATCCCTCCACCTTACCAGCCGCTAATCCGGCTGGTAAGTCATGCTTAAAATGGCGAGCAGCGTCACACTGTCTATACTTACATGGCTAATGATAATGAGATGTTAGTGAAGAACGGCTCTCATCAAAGACTGTAAGGAGGAAACCAGGGTGGAAGACGCATTATCTGTACCGCCTCTCTTTTCCGGGAATTTTGCCTTTTTTTTCGATCTGGACGGCACCCTCGCCGACATTAAACCGCACCCCGATGAGGTCTCTGTTCCGGAGGCGGTGCTGGCCAGACTTTCATCGCTTGCTGAGATGAACGACGGGGCACTGGCATTGATTTCAGGGCGCTCAATGGCCGAGCTGGAGCAACTCGCCAAACCCTGGCGTTTTCCGCTGGCTGGCGTGCACGGGGCAGAACGCCGCGACATCAAGGGTCATACCGAACGGGTGACATTACCGGAAAATATCGTACAACCGCTGGAGCGTTCGCTCCGGCACGAAGTGGCATCGCTTCACGGCGTGGAGCTGGAAGCGAAAGGCATGGCATTTGCTTTGCACTACCGTCAGGCGCTGCAGCATGAAGACGCGGTTTTTGCACTGGCAAAGCAAATGGTCGCGCGCTACCCGCAGCTGGCAATGCAGCCAGGGAAATGCGTGGTGGAACTTAAACCGTCCGGCATTCATAAGGGAGCGGCCATTGCGGCATTTTTAGAGACACCGCCTTTTGCTGGCCGCATACCGGTTTTTGTCGGCGATGATTTGACGGATGAGCATGGGTTTAAAACCGTGAACGCGCTGGGGGGCGAATCAATCAAAGTTGGTGCTGGCGAGACGCAGGCAAAATGGCGTCTGGCCAGCGTAAATGAAGTTTATCGGTGGCTTGAACGTATCACTGACCATCAACAAGAAAAACAACAGGCGCTAACAAACAGGAGAGATGGCTATGAGTCGCTTAGTCGTCGTATCTAACCGTATTGCTCCGCCTGACAATAAAAAAGCCAGTGCTGGCGGGCTGGCGGTAGGGGTTCTGGGTGCCTTAAAAGCCGCCGGCGGGCTGTGGTTTGGCTGGAGCGGTGAGCTGGGGGACGAGGACCAGCCGCTAAAAAAGGTGACAAAAGGGAATATCACCTGGGCATCGTTTACCCTCAGTGATGAGCATTACGAACAGTATTATTCGCAATTCTCCAACGCTGTTTTATGGCCTGCTTTCCACTATCGACTCGATCTGGTCAATTACCAGCGTGAAGCCTGGGAGGGTTATCAGCAGGTCAATGCGCTGCTGGCGGATAAACTGCTGCCGTTACTGAAAGAGGATGATATTCTGTGGATCCACGATTATCACCTGCTACCGTTTGCCAGCGAACTGCGCAAGCGCGGCGTGAATAATCGGATTGGTTTCTTCCTGCATATCCCTTTCCCGACGCCGGAAATCTTTAATGCCTTGCCGCCGCATGCGGAACTGCTGGAGGCGCTCTGTGATTACGATCTGCTGGGCTTCCAGACCGAAAACGACCGACTGGCGTTCCTGGATAGCCTGTCAATGAAGACTCGTCTGACCACTCGCAGCGGTAAAGAACATGTCGCATGGGGGAAAAATTTCCGCACTGAGGTTTACCCGATAGGGATTGAACCAGACGAGATTGCCAAACAGGCTGCCGGGCCGCTACCGCCTAAACTGGCACAGTTGAAAAATGAACTTAAGAACGTTAAGAACATTTTCTCTGTGGAGCGGCTTGACTACTCCAAAGGCTTGCCGGAGCGCTTCCTTGCCTACGAAACGCTGCTGGAGAAATTCCCCCAGCATCACGGAAAAATTCGCTATACGCAGATTGCGCCAACCTCCCGTGGCGAAGTACAGGCTTACCAGGATATTCGGCACCAACTGGAAACCGAAGCCGGGCGAATCAACGGCAAATATGGTCAGCTTGGCTGGACGCCGCTTTACTATCTGAACCAGCACTTTGACCGTAAAGTATCCTGATGAAGGTCTTCCGTTACGCCGAAGTGGGCTTAGTGACGCCGCTGCGTGACGGGATGAATCTGGTCGCGAAAGAGTATGTTGCGGCGCAGGATCCGGCCGATCCGGGTGTGCTGATGCTGTCGCAATTTGCCGGGGCGGCGAATGAGCTGACATCGGCGCTGATTGTGAATCCTTACGACCGGGATGATGTTGCTGCGGCGATGGACAGGGCGCTGAGAATGCCGCTGGCAGAGCGCATATCACGCCATGCAGAAATGCTTGAAATCATTAAGGAGAATGATATCAACCACTGGCAGCAGAGGTTCCTTCGCGATTTAAAGCGCATCACGCCACGTAGCGCACAAAGCCAGCTACAGCATAAAGTGGCGACCTTTCCGAAGCTGGCTTAACGTCAGCGGCGCTCCTGCGACAGCAGGAGCGCTTCACGCTCCTAAAGGCACCAATAAAACATCCACTTCACTGGCATGAACGATGCTCTTTGCCGCACACGCTGCGCGGGCGAGGAACGTTTGATTGTGATTGCCGCAGACCACTAAATCGATGCCCTGTGTACGGCAGGTATGCAGAATATGTTCGCTTAATGCGCCTGATGCGATGAGCGCCTGCTCGATAGGGTATCCGGCCTCGCTAATGAGTTGATCCAGAAATTGTTGCGTCTCTTCCTGCAACACTTCACGGACATTTTCCATCATCGGAGCGGCAAGCTGGTTATAGAGTTCAGGATCGGAAGCTAAGGTAATAAGGGAGATGCGGGCATTGAAAGGGCGGGCAATATCAATGGCTTTGGCCAGTAAACGCCGGCTTTCGGGCGTCACCGCAACAGCGACCAGAAGATGAGCATATTGCATTTCTCACTCTCCACGACAAATCAATTTTTTCTCACCATTACTCTGTTTCTGAACTCAGTGCAACCCAGGATTATTGCGGGGATGTGAAGGTTATCATAAATATTCATTAATTATTCTTATGCTAAGACTTTAATGCATATTCCTGCATTTAACCGATTTTAAAATCTTATCTAAAATTTAAAGAATTTAAGATCAAATTGTTAAACTATCAATCATAATGACTAACAATTTTGAAATGATTACCCATAGTAATTAATTAGCGACCCTGAAAGCTTAATTTGTTGTTTTATATGCTTTTTTGATTGTATATCTGCAATAGAAACGTTTTGGTAACGATGAATGTTGCAAAACGTCACTCCTCAGACCAGTTGATGACCTGGAGCCGCAGTTTTGCATGAGTATTCGGCCAAATGGAATAAAAAAAGCGACTAACAGAACAAAAAAGCATCAAATCACAAGCGGGACTGATAGATTTATTACCCATAATCCGTTAAATTTTGTGACGCAGATCACAAAAATTTCAAATTTTTGTCCGGGTCAGATTGTATGTGTCAAAACCGACGAGTAGAGTTTGCGTCGAATTAGGAAAAATCTTAGTTATTTGTAAGAAATGATAAAGCGCGTATCAAGGCCATTACATTTGAGCGAAGTGCCGCGAGTGCGAGATCCTAAATTCAACTATGCATTTAGCCTTTTCTTTTTTATACCGGGTGATTTTCCGGCGACATCACGGGGTGCGGTCTTTCCGCATAAAAATAAAAGTTGGTTATTCGGGATGGGAAAAATGCATACATCCGAGTTGCTAAAACATATCTATGACATCAATTTGTCGTATTTACTGCTCGCGCAGCGTTTGATTAGTCAGGACAAAGCGTCCGCGATGTTCCGTCTGGGTATTAACGAAGAGATGGCGAACACGCTGGGCGACTTAACCCTCCCGCAGATGGTTAAACTGGCTGAAACCAATCAACTGGTTTGCCAGTTCCGTTTTGATGATCCCCAGACAATAACGCGTCTGACGCAGGAGTCCCGTGTGGACGATCTTCAACAGATCCATACCGGTATTCTTCTTTCCACTCGCTTGCTTAACGAAATCAGCCAGCCTGATGACGTAGCCCGTAAGAAAAGGGCCTAGCAATGAGCGAGAAAAGCATTGTTCAGGAAGCCCGTGACATTCAGTTAGCCATGGAGCTGATTTCACTGGGTGCTCGTTTACAGATGCTGGAGAGCGAGACGCAGCTGAGCCGTGGTCGTCTGATCAAACTGTACAAAGAGTTACGTGGTAGCCCCCCGCCGAAAGGCATGCTGCCGTTCTCTACCGACTGGTTTATGACGTGGGAGCAGAATATTCATGCGTCCATGTTCTGTAACGCCTGGCAGTTTCTGCTAAAAACCGGTCTGTGCAGCGGCGTTGACGCCGTGATCAAAGCGTACAAACTCTATCTGGAACAATGCCCACAGCAGGAAGAAGGGCCGCTGCTGGCGCTGACCCGCGCCTGGACGCTGGTGCGTTTTGTTGAAAGCGGAATGCTGGAGCTGTCGCGCTGCAACTGCTGCGACGGCAATTTTATTACCCACGCTCATCAGCCTGCTGGCAGCTTTGCCTGTAGTTTATGCCAGCCTCCATCCCGCGCAGTAAAAAGACGTAAACTTTCCCGGGATGCTGCCGATATTATTCCACAACTGCTGGATGAACAGATCGAACAGGCTGTTTGACCGGAACGGGTGGAAAAGACTCCAGCAGCGGTGCAGTAATGCCGCTGCTTTTTTTTGCCTGAAATTCGGTTTAACCCTCTGAAATGTTTATCCCGAGCCATAGTCATTAGCGGAAGGATGATGTCGTGCTTATCTTATTAGGTTACCTGGTAGTTCTCGGTGCAGTTTTTGGCGGTTACATGATGACCGGCGGGCACCTTGGGGCACTCTATCAACCGGCTGAACTTATTATCATCGGCGGCGCGGGGGTAGGGGCTTTCATCGTTGGTAACAACGGCAAAGCGATCAAGGGCACGCTGAAAGCCATGCCGTTGCTGTTCCGTCGCTCGAAATACACCAAAAGCATGTATATGGATCTGCTGGCACTGCTCTATCGCCTGATGGCGAAGTCGCGTCAGCAGGGGATGTTCTCGCTCGAACGGGATATTGAAAATCCGAAAGAGAGCGAAATTTTCGCCAGCTATCCGCGCATTCTTGCTGATGCCATGATGCTGGATTTCATTGTCGACTATCTGCGACTGATCATCAGCGGCAACATGAATACCTTCGAAATCGAAGCGCTGATGGACGAAGAGATCGAAACCCACGAAAGCGAAGCCGAAGTGCCGGCAAACAGCCTGGCGCTGGTGGGCGACTCGCTGCCGGCGTTCGGTATCGTTGCGGCGGTGATGGGGGTGGTGCACGCGCTGGCCTCCGCCGACCGTCCGGCAGCGGAACTCGGTGCGCTGATTGCCCATGCGATGGTGGGAACCTTCCTCGGCATTTTGCTGGCGTACGGTTTTATCTCTCCGCTGGCCAGCGTTCTGCGCCAGAAGAGCGCGGAAACCGCCAAAATGATGCAGTGCGTCAAGATCACGCTGCTGTCGAACCTCAACGGTTATGCGCCGCCGATCGCGGTCGAGTTTGGCCGTAAAACGCTGTACTCCAGCGAGCGTCCGTCGTTTATCGAGCTGGAAGAACACGTGCGTGCGGTGAGAAACCCAAACCAACAGACGACGACTGAGGACGCATGAAAAACCAGTCCCATCCGATCGTCATCGTCAGACGAAAAAAACATAAAGGGCATGGCGGGCTGGCAGCGCACGGCTCCTGGAAGATTGCGTACGCCGACTTTATGACGGCGATGATGGCGTTCTTCCTGGTGATGTGGCTGATCTCCATCTCCAGCCCGAAAGAACTGATCCAGATTGCCGAATATTTCCGCACGCCGCTGGCAACGGCGGTGACCGGCGGAGCAGCGAATTTCAAACAGCGAAAGCCCGATCCCGGGCGGCGGCGATGATTACACCCAGCAGAAGGGCGAGGTGCAAAAACAGCCGAACATCGACGAGCTGAAAAGAAAGATGGAGCAGGCGCGCCTGAAGAAGCTGCGTGGCGATCTGGATCAGCTGATTGAAGCCGATCCCAAACTGCGCGCGCTGCGACCGCATCTGAAGATCGATCTGGTGCAGGAAGGGCTGCGTATTCAGATTATCGACAGCCAGAACCGGCCGATGTTTAAAACCGGCAGCGCGGAAGTCGAACCGTACATGCGCGATATTCTGCGTGCCATTGCGCCGGTGCTGAACGGCATTCCTAACAAAATCAGCCTGTCAGGCCACACGGATGATTTCCCGTACGCCAGTGGCGAGAAGGGATACAGCAACTGGGAACTTTCTGCCGATCGTGCCAACGCCTCGCGCCGCGAGCTGGTGGCAGGTGGGCTTGATGATGGCAAGGTACTGCGCGTAGTCGGCATGGCCGCAACCATGCGCGTTTCCGACCGCGGGCCGGATGATGCCATCAACCGTCGTATCAGTCTTTTAGTGCTGAACCAGCAGGCGGAGCAGGCCATCCTGCATGAAAACGCCGAAAGCCAGAATGCGCCAATAAGCGCGATTACACAGCCAGAACCTGCGGTCGGAGCAGCACCTGCATCCACACCGGCGGCTCCGGCAACCGTTCCCACATCGCCACCAGCCAATCCGAGGTGATAGCGTGAGCATGGATATTAGCGATTTTTACCAGACATTCTTTGATGAAGCCGACGAGTTGTTGGCCGATATGGAGCAACACTTGCTGGATCTGGTGCCCGAAGCACCGGATTCGGAGCAGCTCAATGCCATCTTCCGTGCGGCGCACTCTATTAAAGGCGGAGCCGGAACGTTTGGATTTACCATCCTGCAGGAAACGACCCACCTGATGGAAAACCTGCTTGATGAAGCACGACGCGGCGAAATGCAGCTCAACACCGACATTATCAACCTGTTTTTGGAAACCAAAGATATTATGCAGGAACAGCTCGACGCCTATAAAAGCTCGCAAGAGCCTGATGCCGCCAGCTTTGAATACATCTGCAATGCGCTGCGCCAGCTGGCGCTGGAAGCAAAAGGTGAGGTCGCCGCTGCCGTGGTTCCTGCAAATGGCGCAAAACTGAGCGTTGTGGATACTGCGCTGGAGTCCGAAACCGCTGCTGCGCCAGCTGCCGAAAGCGACGGCAAACTGCGCGTCGTGCTGTCTCGCCTGAAAGAGAGTGAAGTTACCCTGCTGGAAGAAGAGCTGGGTAACCTCGCGAACGTTAAGCGACGTGGTGAAGGGCAGAGACAGCCTGGCCGCGACGCTTGATGACGGCGTCAGCCAAGACGATATCGTCGCGGTGCTGTGCTTCGTGATTGAAGCCGATCAAATCGCCTTCGAAACCGAACCCACCGCAGAGACAGCCCCCGCGCCTGCAGCAGTTGAAGCGGTTGCACAAGTGGTTGAAACGCCAGCGCCTGTTGCGGTTCCGGCGGAGAAACCAGCGGCTCCGGCGCTGAAAGCGGTCGCGAAAGAACAACCGGCAGCTCGTGAAAAACCGGCCGCGCGCTCCAGCGAGTCAACCAGCATCCGCGTGGCGGTTGAGAAGGTTGACCAGCTGATTAACCTGGTGGGCGAACTGGTGATCACCCAGTCGATGCTGGCGCAGCGCTCCAACGAGCTGGATCCGGTCACCCACGGCGATCTGATCACCAGCATGGGCCAGCTGCAGCGTAACGCCCGCGACCTGCAGGAATCGGTGATGTCCATCCGTATGATGCCGATGGAATATGTCTTCAGCCGCTTCCCGCGTCTGGTGCGCGATCTGGCCAGCAAGCTGAACAAACAGGTTGAACTGACCCTGCAGGGCAGCTCAACCGAACTGGATAAGAGCCTGATCGAGCGCATCATCGACCCGTTAACGCACCTGGTGCGTAACAGCCTCGACCACGGTATCGAAACCCCGGAAAACCGCATCGCCGCCGGGAAATCGCCGGTCGGCAACCTGATTCTGTCGGCGGAACACCAGGGCGGGAACATCTGCATCGAAGTGACCGATGACGGCGCCGGTCTGAACCGCGAGCGCATCCTGGCGAAAGCGATTTCGCAGGGGATGGCGGTCAACGAAAACATGACCGATGAAGAAGTCGGCATGCTGATCTTCGCGCCGGGCTTCTCTACCGCAGAGCAGGTGACCGACGTTTCCGGCCGCGGCGTGGGCATGGACGTGGTGAAACGTAACATCCAGGAGATGGGCGGCCACGTTGAAATCCAGTCCAAACAGGGCTCCGGCACCACCATTCGCATCCTGCTGCCGCTGACGCTGGCGATCCTCGACGGCATGTCGGTCAAAGTGGACGACGAAGTCTTTATCCTGCCGCTGAACGCGGTGATGGAATCGCTGCAGCCGCGTGAAGAAGATCTGCATCCGCTGGCCGGCGGCGAGCGCGTGCTGGAAGTGCGCGGTGAGTACCTGCCGCTGGTGGAGCTGTGGAAAGTGTTTGAAGTGGAGGGGGCGAAAACCGAGGCCACGCAGGGCATCGTCGTGATCCTGCAAAGCGCGGGCCGCCGCTATGCGCTGCTGGTCGATCAGCTGATTGGTCAGCACCAGGTGGTGGTGAAGAACCTGGAAAGCAACTACCGCAAAGTGCCGGGTATTTCTGCCGCCACCATTCTGGGCGATGGTAGCGTGGCGCTGATCGTCGATGTGTCGGCGTTGCAGGGGTTGAATCGTGAACAACGTGTGGCGCACACAGCCGCCTGATTAAGTAGAAGGTAAAAACATGACCGGTATGAGTAATGTAACAAAACTGGCGGGCGAGCCGTCAGGACAGGAATTCCTGGTATTCACTCTGGGCGATGAAGAGTACGGCATCGATATCCTCAAAGTGCAGGAAATTCGTGGCTACGACCAGGTGACCCGCATCGCCAACACGCCGGCGTTTATCAAAGGCGTCACCAACCTGCGTGGCGTGATCGTGCCGATCGTGGACCTGCGCGTGAAGTTCAGCCAGGGCGACGTCGAGTACGACGACAACACCGTGGTGATCGTCCTGAACCTGGGGCAGCGCGTGGTGGGCATCGTGGTGGATGGCGTGTCTGATGTGCTTTCCCTGACCTCGGACCAGATCCGCCCGGCGCCGGAGTTTGCGGTCACGCTGTCGACCGAATACCTGACCGGTCTCGGTGCGCTCGGCGAGCGTATGCTGATTCTGGTGAACATTGAAAAGCTGCTGAACAGCGAAGAGATGGCGCTGCTGGACATCGCGGCAACGCACGTCGCGTAACCGCCATACAAGAGCGGATGACTCACCGGTCATCCGCTTTTTTTATACACTTTTTTGTCGATTATTTTGTTTATCCTTCATTACCACTGGACAACGCGTCCAATTCTTCTAATTCGTTATTTTTACTGACAAAAAATACCTCTTTTACATAGTTGTTTGTTTTGCGATTTCTCAGTCATTAAACCGCTATCGGTGCGACATTAACGTTAACTGACTGCACCTTACAACGCAGACCACGCCGCTGCAGGAAACATCGAGTGATACCCTGACCGCGAACATTGCATTTCAAGTTACTATTTAATTCCCTTTCGCAAATGTAAAGTTCCTGTTGGCCGCATGCCGATAACACCGTTAATAAATCTATGAGAAGGTGTTGTATGTTGAACCGTATCCGCGTTGTCACAATGCTGATGATGGTGCTGGTCATTTTCGCACTTCTTCAGCTCATCTCCGGCGGGCTTTTTTTCTCGTCATTAAAACAGAACCAGGACAGCTTTGCGGCCTCGAACGATCTCCGCCTGCAGCAGAGTGAACTCCGCGAAAAGCGTGGGATCTGATGCTGCAAACGCGTATCAACCTGAGCCGCTCGTCCGCGCGCATGATGATGGATCCCAACAATCAGCAGAGCAGCGCGAAAACCGATCTGTTGAAAAATGCGCGTGCCTCGCTGGCGGACGCCGCAAAACATTACGACGCCTTTCAAAAGATTACCCCGCAGCCTGCAATGGAGCAGGTGAGGCAGGAGCTGGATGAGAAATATAACGTACCTACCATGCCGCGTCTGACGGAGCTGATTCAGTTCCTGGAGAGCGGCAATATGGACGCCTTTTTCGCGCAGCCGACGCAGGGGATGCAAAACGCCCTCGGCGCGGCGCTGGGGGAATACGCTAAGGTCACTGAGCGACAGCCTCTACCGTAATGCCTGGGAGCAGAGCGTCAGCGATTACACCTTTGCGAAATGGCAGATGGCGGTGCTGGCGCTGGCCCTGGTCATTGTGCTGATCGCGGTCTGGTACGGCATTCGCCATATCCTGCTGAACCCTCTCGGTCGCGTCATTGCCCACATTCGTGAAATTGCCGGCGGTGACCTGACCAAAACGCTGACCGTTTCCGGGCGCAATGAGATCACCGAGCTGGCAACCAGCGTTGACCATATGCAGCGTTCGTTAATCGATACCGTCGCCAACGTGCGCAACGGCTCGGATGCCATCTACACCGGCACCAGCGAAATTGCGATGGGCAATAACGATCTCTCTTCGCGTACCGAACAGCAGGCCTCCGCCCTGGAAGAGACGGCGGCCAGCATGGAGCAGCTCACCGCGACCGTGAAGCAGAACGCCGATAACGCCCGCCAGGCGTCTCAGCTGGCGGAAAGCGCCTCCGAGACGGCGCAGCGCGGCGGTCGCGTGGTGGATGGCGTGGTGAAAACCATGCACGACATCGCCGACAGCTCGAAGAAGATCGCCGACATCATCAGCGTGATCGACGGCATTGCCTTCCAGACCAACATTCTGGCGCTGAACGCCGCCGTGGAAGCGGCGCGCGCCGGCGAGCAGGGGCGCGGGTTTGCCGTGGTGGCCGGGGAAGTGCGCAACCTGGCCAGCCGCAGCGCCAACGCGGCGAAAGAGATCAAGTCGCTGATTGAAGATTCCGTCTCCCGCGTGGATACCGGCTCCGTGCTGGTGGAAAGCGCCGGGGAGACCATGAATGACATCGTGAATGCTGTCACGCGCGTGAACGACATCATGGGTGAAATCGCCTCTGCGTCTGATGAGCAGAGTCGTGGTATCGACCAGGTTGCCCTGGCGGTATCGGAAATGGATCGCGTGACGCAACAAAACGCCGCGCTGGTGCAGGAGTCCGCTGCGGCGGCCGCTGCCCTGGAAGACCAGGCGAGCCGTCTGAAGATGGCGGTCTCGGCGTTTCGTCTCGCTTCACTCGCTGGAAACACGGTCACCCCGCAGCGCGCCGTAACGCGCGGCAGCAGGCAGCGCTAAGACCCCGGCGCGGAGTCGCCAACCTGCAACCGGACAAGATGAAAACTGGGAAACATTTTGACTGACAATTAAACCGCGGCTGCTTGCCGCTTGATGGGAGCGTGGATGTTAAATCGTATTCGTATCTCGACCACACTGTTTTTGATTCTGATCCTTTGCGGTGTGTTGCAGGTTGGCAGTAACGGGTTGTCTTTTTGGGCGTTTCGCGATGGCTATCAGAATTTGCAGGAAGTTGAGGCGAGTAATCAGCAGCGCTCCGCACTGGCACAAACCCGTGCCGTGCTGTTGCAGGCAAGCACTGCGCTGAACAAGGCGGGAACCTTAACCGCGCTAAGTTATCCGCCGGATGACATTAAAGCGCTGATGGCCACCGCGCGCGACAGCCTGAAGCAGGCTGACGCGAAAGAGAAAGAGTTTCTGGGCATTGCCGCAATAACGCCTGTGGGGCAGAAATTGCAGGACGGGACGAAAGCGACGTATGCCGACAGTGGTACAGCGATCTGGACCATCAGGCGACGTGGCTTGAAAACAACCAGCTGTCGGACTTTATGACCGCGCCGGTTCAGGCGTCGCAGGCCGCGTTTGACGGCAGCTTTAACGCGTGGCAGCAGGATATTAACCAGTCTGTACAGCGTGCCGGTGACCAGAGCCGTCAAAGCTATCACATGTCGGGCGTCATCTTTGCCGTGGTGGTGATCCTGGCAGGGCTGCTGACCGGCGCCGCGCTGCTCTGGTCGCGCAGGATGATTGTGCAGCCGCTGGCGATTATCAGCAGCCACTTCGACAGCATTGCGAAAGGCGACCTGGCGCGTCCGGTGGCGGTGTTCGGCAAGAACGAAATTTCGGCGATCTTTGCCAGCCTGAAGGCGATGCAGGGATCGCTGCGGGAAACGGTAAGCGACGTGCGGCAGGGCAGTTATGCCATGCATACCGGGATCTCAGAGATTGCGGCGGGCAACAACGATCTCTCGTCCCGCACCGAGCAGCAGGCGGCCTCGCTGGCGCAGACGGCAGCCAGCATGGAGCAGCTGACCGCGACGGTAAGCCAGAACGCCGATAACGCGCGTCAGGCGTCTGACCTGTCAAAACAGGCGGCGATGACGGCGAGAAAAGGCGGGCAGCAAACCACCAGCGTCGCCAGTACCATGCAGGAGATTGCCACCAGCTCGCAGAAAATTGGTGACATCATCAGCGTGATTGACGGTATCGCGTTCCAGACCAACATTCTGGCGCTGAATGCCGCAGTGGAAGCGGCGCGTGCCGGCGAGCAGGGGCGGGGGTTTGCGGTGGTGGCGGGGGAAGTGCGTAACCTGGCGAGCCGCAGCGCCAACGCGGCGAAAGAGATTAAGGTGCTGATCGAAGAGTCGGTCTCACGCGTTCAGCAGGGCTCAACGCTTGTGGATACCGCGGCGAAAACCATGCACGAAATCGTCACCTCCGTGACGCGGGTGAACGACATCATGGGCGAAATTGCCTCGGCGTCGGATGAACAGCGTCGCGGCATTGAGCAGGTTGCCCAGGCGGTCAGCCAGATGGATCAGGTGACGCAACAGAACGCCTCGTTAGTTGAGGAAGCGGCAGCGGCAACCGATCAGCTGGCCAGCCAGGCGGATCGTCTGACCGGGCTGGTCGCGGTATTTAATGTGAAAGAGCACGTTGAAGCAGTAACAGAAGTCGGGCGGTCGCAGGCCGTGCCAGTTGTATCCTGAAAGTAATTAAGAAGGCGCTATGACATCACCAATGCCCCCTGGGCAAACGTCATTATTACTGCAGATGACACAGCGCCTCGCGCTGTCCGACGCGCATTTTCGTCGGATATGTCAGTTAATCTACCAGCGTGCGGGGATCGTGCTTGCGGATCATAAGCGGGACATGGTCTACAACCGTCTGGTGCGGCGCTTGCGCACGCTGGGGCTGGATGATTTTGGTCGCTATCTGAGCATGCTCGAGGCGAACCAGAACAGCGCCGAGTGGCAGGCTTTTATTAACTCGTTAACCACCAACCTGACGGCGTTTTTCCGCGAAGCTCACCACTTCCCGGTTCTGGCCGAGCATGCGCGCCGTCGCACCGGGGAGTATCGCGTCTGGAGTGCGGCCGCCTCGACGGGTGAAGAGCCGTACTCGCTGGCGATCACCCTTGCCGATACGCTGGGCATGGCGCCCGGACGCTGGAAGGTCTACGCCAGCGATATCGATACCGAAGTGCTGGAGAAGGCGCGTAACGGCGTTTATCGCCAGGATGAACTGAAAACGCTGTCGCCGCAGCAGCTGCAGCGTTATTTCATGCGCGGGACGGGCCCGCATGAAGGCCTGGTACGCGTACGCCAGGAGCTGGCGAACTGCGTCGAATTCGCGCCGGTGAACCTGCTGGATAAGCAGTACAACGTGCCGGGGCCTTTCGACGCCATTTTTTGCCGTAACGTCATGATCTATTTTGATAAAACGACGCAACAGGACATTCTGCGTCGGTTTGTTCCGTTGCTCAAGCCTGACGGTTTACTGTTTGCCGGGCACTCGGAAAACTTCAGCAACCTCGTGCGTGAGTTTAGCCTGCGTGGGCAAACGGTATATGCGCTGAGTAAGGAAAAAGCATGAGTAAAATCAGGGTGTTGTCTGTCGATGATTCAGCGCTGATGCGTCAGATCATGACTGAAATTATCAATAGCCACAGCGACATGGAGATGGTGGCAACCGCGCCTGATCCGCTGGTAGCGCGGGATTTAATTAAAAAATATAACCCCGACGTGCTAACGCTGGATGTCGAGATGCCGCGCATGGATGGCATAGATTTCCTCGAAAAATTAATGCGGCTGCGGCCCATGCCGGTGGTGATGGTCTCCTCCCTGACCGGGAAAGGATCGGAAATCACCCTGCGCGCGCTGGAGCTGGGGGCGGTGGATTTTGTCACCAAGCCGCAGCTCGGCATCCGAGAAGGGATGCTGGCGTACAGCGAGATGATCGCCGAGAAGATCCGCACCGCGTCGCGGGCGAAGCTTGCCGCCCACACGCCGATGGCCGCGCCGGCGACCCTGAAGGCCGGTCCCTTACTCAGCTCGGAAAAACTGCTGGTCATTGGGGCGTCAACCGGAGGAACAGAGGCAATTCGTCATGTACTCCAGCCATTGCCGCTCTCAAGTCCGGGTATTCTGATCACTCAGCATATGCCGCCGGGCTTTACCCGTTCGTTCGCCGAACGCCTGAACAAGCTGTGCCAGATCAGCGTGAAAGAGGCGGAAGACGGCGAGCGCGTGCTCCCGGGACATGCCTATATCGCGCCGGGCGACAAGCATATGGAGCTGGCGCGCAGCGGCGCTAACTATCAAATCAAAATTCATGACGGACCGCCGGTCAACCGGCACCGTCCGTCGGTGGATGTGCTGTTTCATTCGGTGGCGAAACATGCGGGGCGCAACGCCGTGGGGGTGATCCTGACGGGGATGGGCAACGACGGTGCCGCCGGAATGCTAGCAATGCACCAGGCTGGCGCCTGGACGATTGCGCAGAATGAAGCAAGTTGTGTGGTGTTCGGCATGCCGCGCGAGGCCATCAATATGGGTGGCGTGAGCGAAGTGGTCGATCTTAGCCAGGTAAGCCAGCAGATGCTGGCGAAAATCAGTGCCGGACAGGCAATACGTATTTGACTCAGGAGTATTATTTTATGGCGGATAAAGAGCTTAAGTTTTTGGTTGTGGATGACTTTTCCACCATGCGTCGCATTGTGCGCAACCTGCTGAAAGAGCTGGGCTTCAACAACGTTGAAGAAGCAGAAGACGGCGTTGATGCGCTGAACAAACTGCAGGCTGGCGGGTTTGGTTTTGTGATCTCCGACTGGAACATGCCAAACATGGACGGTCTGGAACTGCTGAAAACCATTCGTGCCGATGCGGGAATGGCGTCCATGCCGGTTCTGATGGTCACGGCAGAAGCGAAAAAAGAGAACATCATTGCCGCTGCACAGGCGGGCGCAAGCGGCTATGTGGTGAAGCCATTCACCGCGGCGACCCTGGAAGAGAAGCTCGGTAAGATCTTCGAGAAACTCGGCATGTGAGGGATCGGACTATGTTGCAACCTGCTATGAAACCCGTTGAAGAACACTCGCCGAGCGACATCATCGTCCGCATCGGCAGCCTGACGCGCATGCTGCGTGACAGCCTGCGCGAGCTGGGTCTGGATCAGGCGATTGCCGAAGCGGCGGAAGCGATTCCGGATGCCCGCGATCGTCTGGACTACGTCGTGCAGATGACCGCTCAGGCCGCTGAGCGTGCGCTGAACAGCGTGGAAGCGTCACAGCCGCACCAGGATGCGATGGAAAAGGGGGCGAAAGCGCTGAGCAAACGCTGGGACGAGTGGTTTGAGAACCCTATCGAGCTGGCGGATGCCCGCGAGCTGGTGACGGATACCCGCCAGTTCCTGGGTGATGTGCCGGGTCACACCAGCTTCACCAACGCCCAGCTGCTGGACATCATGATGGCGCAGGATTTCCAGGACCTGACCGGTCAGGTGATCAAGCGCATGATGGATGTTATCCAGGAGATTGAACGCCAGCTGCTGATGGTGCTGCTGGAGAACATCCCGGAACCGGCAGCCCGTCCAAAACGCGAGAACGAAAGCCTGCTCAATGGTCCTCAGCTCGACGCCAGCAAGGCGGGCGTGGTGGCAAGCCAGGATCAGGTGGACGACCTGCTGGACAGCCTCGGCTTCTGATTTGTCGGCACATTCACCTTCAGACGTCCTGAAGGTGAAGTCAGCGAACCCACGAAAAAGGGAAGGGAAACCTTCCTTTTTTATTGCAGGAAGATATCGCCCACTGCGAAGAGATTCGACAGCGCATGCAGCACTATTGGTATTAGCAGCCCGCCTGTCCCGAGCCGGACAACACACAATAGCGCAGAAAAAATAAACAACTGAATAAAAGTGAGCGGCGCCTGATATTGCATATGAATGGCGGCAAACAATAAAGATGTCAGCACAATACCGACTTGTTGCGGCACTTTTCCCCATCCCAGGCTGGCATTGAGCAAAAAGCCGCGAAAAATAATCTCTTCACTCACCGGGGCTATCAGACAGGCGGTGAATACCCACGCCCAACGGGTTAACCCCGTATACCCTTCCAGGGAGTCCAGCCACGGCTCAGGCTGCTGGAACAGCTTTTCCATTACCAGCATCGCCAGCAGCGCCAGCGCGGCGCGGCAAGGTTTTGCCACGCCAGCGTGCCGAAAGGCAGCAGCCCGTCATAGTGCCTTCCGTAATAACGCCACAGCAGCAACGAGCAGGGGAGCAACAGGGCGCCATGCAGAAACGGGCCGTCAAGGCCATTTTGGTAAAGACGCATAAAACCCGGAATGAAAATAGCGAAATAGAACAGGCTGTAATAGATAACAAACGCCGCGATGCACACCGCAGTATGCGATGTTCGGTCCGATTGTGCTGGCATAAAAAGTCACGTCCGTGCAGGGTTATATGCGAAGTCGACCATTATAAAGGAGATTACCTGCAATTCTGTTCAGTCGTTAACAATCAGGACAGGCCGACAAAAAACGGTGTTTAGGCAGGATTTTTCACAGGGTATTGCTGTTTTGTCCTCGTTTCGGGCGCGTGGATGAATCCTGAAGGGCAATTCAAATGGCGAAAACCCCTTGTTTTTATGCCTTACTCTGCCCATTAGATACCCTTGACTCTGGCAATATGTTGTCAAACCCGTAATCCGTGGATGCAGGCCGTGGCCGAAGAGAACGACGACAAAACGGAAGCCCCCACACCCCACCGACTAGAAAAGGCGCGTGAGGAAGGGCAAATCCCCCGATCCCGAGAATTGACCTCCCTGCTGGTGATGCTGGTGGGCGTGTGCATTATCTGGTGGGGCGGGGAGTCGCTCGCCCGCAAGCTGGCGGGCATGCTGTCAACCGGCTTACGCTTTGACCACAGTATGGTCAACGATCCGAATCTGATCCTCAGCCAGATTATTCAGCTGATTAAAGGGGCCATGGTTGCGCTGCTGCCCCTGATCACCGGCGTTGTGCTGGTCGCGCTGGTCTCGCCGGTGATGCTCGGCGGTCTGGTTTTCAGCGCCAAATCGCTGCAGCCGAAATTTTCCAAACTGAACCCGCTGCCGGGCATTGCGAAAATGTTCTCTGCGCAGACCGGGGCTGAGCTGCTCAAAGCCGTTCTCAAATCGGTGCTGATGGGCAGCTCCGCCGGGTTTTACCTCTGGTACCACTGGCCGGAAATGATGCGTCTCATCAGCGAATCGCCGCTCACCGCGATGAGCAACGCCCTGAATCTGGTCGGGCTCTGCGCGCTGCTGGTGGTGCTCAGCATTATCCCGATGGTGGGTTTTGACGTGATCTTCCAGCTCTATACCCACTTCAAGAAACTGCGGATGTCACGTCAGGATATCCGTGACGAATATAAGCAGATGGAAGGTGACCCGCACGTGAAGGGGCGTATCCGCCAGATGCAACGTGCCGCCGCCCGTCGCCGCATGATGGACGATGTGCCGAAGGCCGACGTCATCGTCACCAACCCGACACACTACTCCGTTGCGCTGCGCTATGACGAAAACAAAATGAGCGCGCCGAAAGTGGTGGCAAAAGGGGCGGGGCTGATCGCTTTGCGTATCCGGGAAATTGGCACCGAACACCGCGTGCCGATCCTGGAAGCGCCTCCGCTGGCGCGTGCCCTGTACCGCCATGCGGATATTGGACAACAGATCCCGGGACAACTCTACGCCGCCGTGGCGGAAGTGCTGGCCTGGGTATGGCAGTTGAAGCGCTGGCGTCTGGCCGGCGGTCAACGGCCTGTGAAACCTGAGAACCTTCCGGTGCCTGCCGCGCTGGATTTTATGAACGAGAAGGACACTGATGGCTAATCTGGTGGCAATGTTGCGCCTGCCCGGCAACCTGAAATCGACCCAATGGCAGGTCCTTGCCGGGCCGGTGCTGATCCTGCTAATTCTGTCGATGATGGTACTGCCGCTGCCGGCGTTCATCCTCGACCTGCTGTTTACCTTCAATATCGCGCTGTCCATCATGGTGCTGCTGGTGGCGATGTTCACCCAGCGTACGCTCGAATTCGCCGCGTTCCCGACCATTCTGCTGTTTACCACCTTGCTGCGCCTGGCGCTGAACGTCGCGTCCACGCGTATCATCCTGATGGAAGGGCACACCGGTGCGGCCGCCGCAGGGAAAGTGGTGGAAGCCTTCGGCCACTTCCTGGTGGGCGGTAACTTCGCCATCGGTATCGTGGTGTTCGTCATCCTCGTGATCATCAACTTTATGGTCATCACCAAAGGTGCAGGGCGTATCGCGGAAGTGGGCGCGCGCTTTGTGCTCGACGGGATGCCCGGCAAGCAGATGGCGATCGACGCCGACCTGAACGCCGGGCTTATCGCCGAAGATGAAGCCAAACGCCGCCGTTCGGAAGTGACGCAGGAGGCGGATTTCTACGGCTCCATGGACGGTGCGAGTAAGTTTGTGCGCGGTGACGCCATCGCGGGCATTCTGATCATGGTGATTAACGTGGTCGGCGGCCTGCTGGTGGGCGTGCTGCAGCACGGGATGGACATGGGCCACGCGGCGGAAAGCTATACGCTGCTGACTATCGGTGACGGTCTGGTCGCGCAGATCCCGGCGCTGGTGATTTCCACCGCGGCGGGTGTCATCGTGACCCGCGTCAGCACCGATCAGGACGTTGGCGAGCAGATGGTGGGCCAGCTGTTCAGCAACCCGCGCGTGATGCTGCTGAGCGCCGGGGTACTCGGGCTGCTGGGCCTGGTGCCGGGCATGCCAAACCTCGTCTTCCTGCTGTTTACGGCGGCGCTGCTGGGGCTTGCCTGGTGGATGCGCGGCCGTGAAACCAACGGCAGGCGCACCTGTCGACGCGGTACCAGTGAAAGCCCGGAGAACACGCAGGCCGTCGAAGCGACCTGGAACGACGTTCAGCTGGAAGATTCCCTGGGAATGGAAGTGGGGTATCGCCTGATCCCGATGGTCGATTTCCAGCAGGACGGCGAGCTGCTGGGCCGTATCCGCAGTATCCGTAAAAAATTCGCCCAGGACATGGGCTTCCTGCCGCCGGTGGTACACATCCGCGACAACATGGACCTGCCGCCCGCGCGCTACCGCATCCTGATGAAAGGGGTTGAAATTGGCAGCGGCGATGCCTATCCGGGCCGCTGGCTGGCGATTAACCCCGGCACCGCCGCCGGCACGCTGCCGGGCGAGCAAACTATCGATCCGGCCTTTGGTCTGGCCGCGATCTGGATTGAAAGTGCGCTGAAAGAGCAGGCGCAGATCCAGGGCTTTACGGTTGTGGAAGCCAGTACCGTGGTGGCGACCCACCTTAATCACCTGATTGGGCAATTCTCGGCGGAGCTGTTTGGCCGTCAGGAAGCGCAGCAGCTGCTTGACCGCGTCACCCAGGAGATGCCGAAGCTGACGGAAGATCTGGTGCCGGGCGTGGTGACGCTGACCACGCTGCACAAGGTGCTGCAAAACCTGCTGGCGGAGAGGGTGCCGATCCGCGATATGCGCACCATTCTGGAAACGCTGGCGGAGCACGCGCCGATGCAAAGCGATCCGCACGAGCTGACGGCGGTGGTGCGCGTGGCGCTGGGCCGGGCGATCACCCAGCAGTGGTTCCCGGGAAACGGGGAAGTGCAGGTGATTGGCCTCGATACGCCGCTGGAACGTCTGCTGCTGCAGGCTCTGCAGGGCGGGGGCGGCCTGGAGCCGGGGCTGGCCGACCGTCTGCTGGCGCAAACCCAGGAGGCGCTGGCGCGTCAGGAGATGCTGGGCGCGCCGCCGGTGCTGCTGGTGAACCATGCGCTGCGTCCGCTGCTGTCGCGCTTCCTGCGTCGCAGCCTGAAGCAGCTGGTCGTGCTGTCGAATCTGGAGCTGTCGGATAACCGCCATATCCGCATGACCGCGACGATTGGGGGAAAATAATGCGTAAGTCTCATCCTGCTGATCGTCGCGCTGCCGTTGTTCGCCAGCGCGGCGGGTGAAGGTGCCTGGCAAGCCAGCAGCATTGGCATCCGGCTGGATAACCGGGGCGTAGCCATGTCGTCTAACCCGCTGTCGCCATTAGGGCCAACGCAGGGTTTCCGGTCAGATGGGCCTTGATACGGAAGTCTCCTGGAACTACCGGCTGATTGGCCCTACGCCAGCGGGATTGCGGGTGCGCCTCTGTTCTCAGACGCGCTGCATGGCGAAATCGACGGCGAAAATGGAACAACGCAGGCGTTCAACGGCGTACCAGCTATTGAACCGTTGCGTTTCATCTGGGAAGTGCCGGGCGGAGGACGTTTGAGCCCGGCGCTGAAGGTCCGCAGTAACCAGGTCATCGTGAACTACCGCTAACACCCTGCCAAAAGCTAGCCGCTTCGCTGGCAATAAACTCAATCGCTTAGCTGTTTTTTTAGCCTTCGATCCAGCCATCAGGCAGGATTTTGATAGCTGGCTCTCAAAATTGACCTCGCCTTTTGAAGAAATAGAAACGCTGTTTTATAAATCAGTGACGCGCGTAACGATACTCTTTGCATTTTTGCCAGTTACCCCTCTTTGCAATGGCAGAAACAGAAAGGTATCAAGAAGCCGATGCAATTACTGTAGCCGTATAAAAGCTCCCGGACGAAGCTTGCTTGCAGGGAGTCTCCCAAAACTGATTAGGGTTGACGGCAATGAAAACACGTAAAATTGGACTCGCGAATTATCTTGCGTACGGATCAGGCGATTTCCTTGGGGCGGGTACCACCGCCCTGACGGCGGCCTGGCTTTTATATTTTTATACCACCTTCTGCGGGCTCACACCGATCGAAGCAACGTTCATCTTTGCCGCGGCAAGGGTGCTGGATGCCGTTGTTAGCCCGTTAATGGGCTTTTTGACCGATAACTTTGGTACGACCTGGCTCGGTAAGCGCTTTGGCCGCCGTAAGTTCTTTATCCTGCTGGGTATTCCGTGCGTGTTCAGCTACTCGCTGATGTGGGTTGGGGACATGAGCTTCTGGTATTACCTGCTGACCTATCTGGTGTTTGATATTGTCTACACCATGATTCTGGTGCCGTACGAAACGCTGGTGCCGGAAATGACCGACGACTTTAAACAGAAAACCAAGTTCTCCGGGGCGCGCATCTCTATGGCGCAGATGTCCGCCATTCTGGCCTCCTTCCTGCCGGGGATCCTGTTGACCCACTTCGGGAAAGACAACGCGGTTTCCTTCTTCTACGCAAGCCTGGTCTTTTCTGTGCTCTGCGCGCTGATGCTGACCTTCGTCTGGTGCTTCACCTGGGAGCGCCCGCGCGAAGAGTGGTCTGAAGCGGCGCTGCGTGCTGAAGAAGAGAAGAAGAAACTGACGCTGGGGCAGAGCCTCAACCGGCTGATCGTTGAGTTAAGCTCCACGCTGCGCATCAAAATTTTCCGTCAGCATCTGGGCATGTACCTCGGCGGCTATATCGCGCAGGACGTGTTTAACGCGGTATTCACCTACTACGTGGTGTTCGTGCTGATGCAGGAAGCCTCAGTGGCGTCCAGTCTGCTGGGCACGATGGCGATCTTCCAGTTCCTTGCGGTTATCGCCATGATCCCGCTGTGTATCCGCTTCGGGCCTGCACCGTCCTACCGCATGGTGGTGGTGCTGTTTGGTCTGAGTGCCTCGTCTCATACGCCGTGCTCTATTACGCCGGCCTGAGCGACGTCTACGCGCTGCTGCTGCTGATCTCTGCGGTCGCAGGGCTGGGTCGCGGCGGTATCAACTATGTGCCATGGAATACCTACACCTACATTGCTGACGTGGATGAAGTGATCACCGGCCAGCGCCGCGAAGGGATTTTCGCGGGCATCATGACCCTGACCCGCAAGGCCTCGCAGGCCGGTGCGGTGATGCTGGTGGGCATCGTGATGCAGATGTCCGGCTTTGTCAGCGGTCAGAAAGTGCAGCCTGCGGAAGTGAGCCACACCATTTTGATGATCCTGAGCGTGGGCACCATCCTGGTGCTGTTCTGCGGCTTCCTCGTTTCCCTGCGCTTCAAGCTCAATTTGCAAACCCACAGCACGCTGCGCGAGGAGACCGCGAAAATGCGTGAGAGTGGTCATGCGATGCCTGAGTCAGCGACGCCACACGCCCGCGCCACCGTCGAGATGCTGGCCGGTATGCCTTATGAGTCACTGTGGGGCAATAACAACATCGGCTATCTGAATCGCAATAAGCCAGCGGCACCTTCTCTGAAGGATCGCGCGGTACTGAATTCGACATACAACAGAGGTTAAGATGATGAAAGTTTGGCCTGTCAAACATAGCCCGTTACTGCGTCAGCCAGAGCGCTTTATCGCCCGGGACGAGCTGAAATCGCTGATTCAAAAGGTGACGCATAATCTGGTCAATATCCACGACAAAACGGGTGAATTTTTGCTGCGGCTGGACGACGGGCGCGTGATCGACACCAAAGGCTGGGCCGGATGGGAGTGGACGCACGGCGTCGGGCTGTACGGTATCTGGCAGTATTACTGCCAGACCGGCGACGAGAGCGTATGCGCGAGATCATCGACAGCTGGTTTGCCGACCGCTTTGCGGAAGGCGCAACCACCAAAAACGTGAATACCATGTCGCCGTTCCTGACGCTGGCGTATCGCTACGAAGAGACGCAAAATCCAACGTACTGGCTGCCGTGGCTGGAGAGCTGGGCGGAATGGGCGATGGCCGAGATGCCGCGCACCGAACACGGCGGGATGCAGCACATCACCCTGGCGGAAGAGAACCATCAGCAGATGTGGGACGACACGCTGATGATGACGGTACTGCCGCTGGCGAAAATCGGCAAGCTGCTCAACAAACCGGAGTACGTTGAAGAGGCGGTGTATCAGTTCCTGCTGCACGTGCAGAATCTGATGGACCGGGAGACCGGGCTGTGGTTCCACGGCTGGAGCTACGACGGTAATCATAACTTTGCCCGTGCCCGCTGGGCGCGCGGCAACAGCTGGCTCACCATCGTGATCCCGGACTTTCTCGAGCTGGTGGATCTGCCGGAAAACAACGCCGTGCGCCGCTACCTGGTGCAGGTATTGAATGCGCAGATTGCCGCGCTGGCGAAGTGTCAGGACGAGAGCGGGCTGTGGCATACGCTGCTGGACGATCCACATTCCTATCTTGAGGCGTCCGCCACGGCAGGGTTTGCCTACGGCATTCTGAAAGCCGTGCGCAAGCGCTATGTTGGCGCGGAGTATGCCGAAGTGGCAGAAAAAGCGGTCAAAGCGGTATCGTCAGGAATATCTCGCCGGAAGGGGAGCTGTTGCAAACGTCGTTCGGTACGGGCATGGGGAGCGATCTGGAGTTTTATCGCCAGATCCCGCTGACCTCTATGCCGTATGGGCAGGCGATGGCGATACTCTGTCTGACGGAGTATTTGCGGAAATACTTCTGAGTTCGTTATGCGTAAAATAAAAACCGCTACTGCTTATGGTGAGCGGTTTTCTATCTGGAATAATCCGATCATTTTTTCATATTGCGAATAATTAATCTGAATGCAATTAATAAAAACATTCACTGTGTGAATAATGACATTATTTATTCGTTATTAATAAAAATGTGATTAAGCACACACTGTATGGATTCTGTATCGTCTACTTTTAATTTGTGTTTGAGATTTATCTAATACGTAAAACAAGGAGGTGGAAATGGGTGAAATAGTGGGTGGCTATATTATTGACCCTGCGGTGAACATCAATGAAAAGGGAATGACGAAAGATCAGGTATCCCGGTTTATAACGGCGTTTGAAGGGATCGTCGGAGCGAAATATTTGCCGCTAATGTATATTGGCAGTCAACTGGTTGCTGGCCATTTGTACGCTTATATTGCTCAACGCACTTTTATTCACTCCCAGTCAGTAGAGGTTACCCTGGTCAAGGTCGTTATATATGAGTCATTTGACAATGAATTAGCTATCCACTCGATTAGTGAGATCTGAACCATATTATCGTCATGATAGTGATTGCTCTTTGAAATAAACATCCTGTTATTGTTAACTCTGTCATTTATTGTATATGCGCGTCTGTTCAATCTTAGCCAGATTGTAACAAACAGTCCGCCTCCGCTGAGGCGGACGATTTTTTTACATTCTGTCTACGGTTTCGATACCCAGCGTATCCAGACCCAGCTTCAGGGTCTTCGCCGTCAGCTGCGCCAGCTTCAGGCGGCTGTTGCGGACCGATTCATTCTCCGCGGAGAGAATAGGGCAGTGCTCGTAGAAGCCGGAGAACAGACCCGCCAGATCGTACAGGTAAGCGCACATCACGTGCGGCGTGCCGTCACGCGCGACAACGGTCAGCGTCTCTTCAAACTGCAGCAGACGCGCTGCCAGCTGTGCTTCGCGATCTTCGGTGATGGTCACGGTGGCATTCGCCAGCACGCTTTCGTCGATATTGGCTTTACGGAAGACGGAGAGCACGCGGGTGTAGGCATACTGCATGTACGGCGCCGTGTTGCCTTCAAACGCCAGCATGTTATCCCAGTCGAAGATATAGTCGGTGGTACGGTTCTTGGACAGATCCGCGTATTTCACCGCACCGATACCCACCGCGTTGGCCAGTTTTTCCAGCTCGTCGGCCGGCATGTCCGGGTTCTTCTCGGCCACCAGACGACGGGCGCGTTCCAGCGCTTCGTCCAGCAGGTCGGACAGCTTCACGGTACCGCCCGCACGGGTTTTGAACGGCTTGCCGTCTTTACCCAGCATCATGCCGAACATGTGGTGTTCCAGCGGAACGCAATCCGGCACGTAACCGGCTTTGCGCACGATGGTCCACGCCTGCATCAGGTGCTGGTGCTGACGGGAGTCGATGTAGTACAGCACGCGGTCGGCATGCAGCGTTTCGTAACGGTATTTCGCGCAGGCGATATCGGTGGTGGTGTAGAGGTAGCCGCCATCCTTTTTCTGGATGATCACGCCCATCGGTTCGCCTTCCTTGTTTTTGTACTCATCAAGGAACACCACCGTTGCGCCTTCGCTCTCAACCGCCAGGTCTTTCGCTTTCAGGTCGGCCACAATGCCGGGCAGCATTGGGTTATAGAGGCTTTCACCCATCACGTCGTCACGGGTCAGGGTGACGTTCAGGCGGTTATAGGTAAGCTGGTTCTGAGACATGGTGATGTCAACCAGCTTGCGCCACATCTCGAGGAAGTATTGATCGCCGCCCTGCAGTTTTACCACGTAGCTGCGCGCGCGCTCGGCAAAGGCTTCGTCTTCGTCGTAGTGTTTTTTGGCTTCGCGATAGAACCCTTCCAGGTCCGCCAGTGCCATTTCGCCCGCGTTTTCCTGCTGCTGTTTTTCCAGGTAAGCAATCAGCATCCCGAACTGGGTACCCCAGTCGCCCACGTGGTTCGCGCGGATCACCTTGTGACCGAGGAACTCGAGCGTGCGCACTGCGGCATCACCGATGATGGTGGAGCGCAGGTGGCCAACGTGCATCTCTTTCGCCACGTTCGGGGCAGAGTAGTCGATCACGACGGTCTGCGCTTCCGGCTGGGATACACCCAGACGGTCAGATTTCAGTGCCGCGTCAACGTGGCTTGCCAGGAAGGCAGGCTCAAGGAAGATGTTGATAAAGCCCGGGCCAGCGATTTCGGTTTTGCTGGCAATGCCGGCGAGATCCAGATGCGTCAGTACCTGCTCAGCGAGCTGTCGCGGCGGCATGCCCAGTTTTTTAGCCACTGCCATCACGCCATTAGCCTGATAGTCGCCAAACTGTACTTTTGCTGACTGACGAACCTGCGGTTCGCAATCCGCAGGCGCGCCTGCGGCAATCAGTGCCTGACTGACTTTTTCTGAGAGAAGAGCCTGAATATTCACCGGGATACCTTACGTTTTTGATGCGGGCTCACAACCGCCCGCGCCAGTTAGAGAATTTAGGGCGGGAGTATACTGCAAATGCCTTCTGGCGTCAGCATCGCGGGGCCCGAAGATTGGTCTGAATGCAGGAACAGGGTGCATCCACCGGCGCGCAGAAAAAGCCGGATTCTGCGGTTGGTCAAAACAGGGCAACAGAGTAAATTAGCGGCTTTGCGACGACAAAAGAGTGACTTATGGCGAACTGGCAATCCATTGACGAACTGCATGATATTTCCGCAGATTTACCGCGCTTCACCCAGGCGTTCACAGAACTTGCCACCCGTCTGGGTCTGGATATTGCGCCGCTTGAGGCCGATCACATCTCTTTGCGCTGCCATCAGAATGCCACCGCAGAGCGCTGGCGTCGCGGGTTTGAACAGTGCGGCGAGTTGCTGTCCGAGAACATCATTAACGGTCGCCCCATTTGCCTGTTCAAACTGCATGAGCCGGTGAACGTGGCGCACTGGCAATTCACCGTGGTTGAACTGCCGTGGCCGGGCGAGAAACGCTATCCGCACGAAGGCTGGGAGCATATCGAAATTGTCCTGCCGGGCGAGCCGGAGACATTGAACGCCCGCGCGCTGGCCCTGCTGGCTGACGAAGGCTTAAGCCAGCCGGGGATTTTTGTGAAAACCAGTTCACCCAAAGGTGAGCGCGAGCGATTGCCGAATCCGACGCTGGCCGTCACGGACGGAAAGGTGACGGTGAAGTTTCATCCGTGGACCATTGAGCAGATCGTTGCCAGCGAAGCAGTGACGCTTGCAGGTGTGAGGGCGCGCAGATTCGCAATTATATAACGCGGGCTGCCATGATGCTGGGGGAATCAAAGGGAGGAGCTAAATGGCGCTGCTGGAGATTTGTTGTTACAGCGTGGAGTGCGCCGTGACCGCGCAAAAGCACGGGGCTGACCGCATTGAACTGTGTGCGGCACCCAAAGAGGGCGGGCTGACGCCTTCTTACGGTGTGCTGAAGGCATCCCGTCAGGCCGTCACCATTCCCGTTCACCCGATTATTCGTCCGCGCGGCGGTGATTTTTGTTACACGGCGGGCGAGTTCGGTGCCATGCTTGAAGATATCGCCCTCGTTCGCGACCTGGGGTTCCCGGGGCTGGTCACCGGCCTGCTGGATGAAGACGGCAATATCGATCTCCCGCGCATGCGTCAGATTATGAGCGCCGCGCAGGGGCTGGCCGTCACTTTTCATCGCGCATTTGATATGTGTAAAGACCCGCTTCAGGCCTTTGAAACGCTTGGAGAACTTGGCGTGGCGCGCATTCTGACATCGGGTCAGCAGGCGTCAGCTGAAAAAGGACTGCAATTAATTACGGAACTAAACGCACATTCCGGCGCTCCAATAATAATGGCGGGTGCGGGAGTCCGTGCCAGCAATCTGGAACTGTTTTTAAACGCCGGGGTAAAAGAGCTGCACAGCTCGGCAGGCAAATGGATACCGTCACCCATGCGTTATCGCAATACAGGATTGTCAATGTCGACGGATGCTGAAGCGGATGAGTATTCACGCTACGGTGTCGAGGGAGAGTCGGTTGCGGAAATGAAGTCGCTGATTGAGCGCCATCACGTGTAGCAACGTACCGATTTTTACCGCGCATCATGTCGCCCAATATGATGCTTGCTTGTACCAGGCCCCTGCAAATTACACAGGGGCCTTTTTTTATCTTCATAAAACGGGAGGCGCAGCCGCCACCCGCCTAACAGGTTTACGGCTTTGTCGCAATCAGCACCGCACGCATCGGCGCCGGATAGCCTTCGATGGTTTTGCTGTGATCGGTCGGGTCGAGGAAATGCTCCAGCGATTCGGTGATCATCCAGTCGGTGCGGCGCTGCTCTTCGATTGAGGTCACGCTGACATCGGCAATCCGCACATCCACAAACCCGCACTTCTCCAGCCAGTTCTTCAGCGCCAGCGCGGAAGGGATGAAGTAAACGTTGCGCATCTGCGCGTAGCGATCGCCCGGCACCAGAACGGCATGTTCATCGCCTTCAATCACCAGCGTTTCCAGCACCAGCTCGCCGCCGCTGACCAGCTGATCTTTCAGTTGCCACAGGTGCTCCAGCGGCGAACGGCGGTGATACAGCACGCCCATGGAGAACACGGTATCAAACGCTTTCAGAGCCGGCAGTTGCTCAATGCCCAGCGGCAGCAGGTGGGCGCGCTGGTCGTTACCCAGCAGCTTACGTACCGCTTCAAACTGGCACAGGAACAGCTGCATCGGGTCAATACCGACCGCCAGATGCGCGCCCGCGCCAATCATGCGCCACAGGTGGTAACCGCTGCCGCAGCCCACGTCCAGAATGGTGCGCCCGGTCAGGTCGGAAAGGTGCGGCAGAACGCGATCCCATTTCCAGTCGGAGCGCCATTCGGTATTGATGTCCACGCCGTACAGCGAAAACGGCCCTTTGCGCCACGGCATCAGGTTGCGCATCAGCGTTTCGATGCGGTTGATCTGTCCTGGCGGACAGCGGCTCTTCACTCTGCGCCGTGACGCTGTGCAGGAGATCCAGACGATGCGGGGTCAGCTCGGGCAGAAACTCCACCGCATTCGACCACTGCTTTAACAGGCCGTGCTGCTGCTCGCGCTGCCAGGCGGCAATCTGCGCAGGCAGCGTCTCCAGCCAGTGGAGAGCTAATGGGCCAATGGCAATCAGCTGATAGAAGTTACTGAACTCGATCATGCCGGTTTCTCCGCTTTCAGCGCCACCAGCGAACCAAAGTTAAAGCACTGGAACCACAGTTCGCTGTGCTCAAACCCGGCCGTATGCAGGCGCGCTTTGTGGGTTTCTACGGAGTCCGTCAGCATCACGTTTTCGAGCATGCTGCGCTTCTGGCTGATCTCCAGCTCGCTGTAGCCGTTCGCGCGTTTGAAATCGTGGTGCATATTGAACAGCAGCTCGCCAACCTCGGCGTCTTCAAAACTGAATTTCTCCGAGAGCACCAGCGCGCCGCCCGGATTCAGCCCCTGATAAATTTTGTCCAGCAGCAACTGGCGGTCTTCCGGCACCAGGAACTGCAGCGTAAAATTCAGCACCACCATCGAGGCGTTATTGATCTCAATCTCGCGGATATCGCCTTCCACCACGTCCACCGGCGTCGGGGCTTTGTAGGCGTCAATATGGCGACGGCAGCGTTCAACCATCGCCGGGGAGTTATCGACGGCAATGATTCGGCAGCCTTCCTGGTGAATGTTACGACGAACCGACAGCGTTGCCGCACCGAGCGAGCAGCCCAGGTCATAGACCTGCGTGCCGGGTTGAACGAAGCGCTCAGCCAGCATGCCGATCATAGAGATAATATTGGAATAACCGGGAACAGAGCGCTGGATCATATCCGGGAAGACTTCGGCTACCCGTTCATCGAAGGTCCAGTCGCCCAGGCTGGCGATAGGCGCGGAAAAAAGCGTGTCGCGATCTGACATAACGTAAAAATCCGGGAAAAATAAAGGGGCGTATTGTGCGCTAATGGAGGGAGAAAACCAACTCCCACGGCATATACCACAGGTTAGCCAGCACCATCAGCAAAAGCGAACACCAGGTCGCACTCATGCCGGAACGACGCCAGCGGATTAAGCGGTGGTGAAAACCGTAATAGTGCATCAGGCGGCCAGCAATAAGCAGCAGGCCACAGATGTGCACCATCCAGGTTTCTGCGCCATTCATCTCCATAAACAGCAGCAGGATTAAGGCCGCGACAGGAATGTATTCGACCGCATTGCCATGAATGCGGATAGCGCTTTGCAGTTCGCTGAACCCGCCGTCACCGTAGGAGACGCGGTACAGCGTTCTCAGGCGCACAACATCAAATGAAAACTTAATCAGCAATAATGCACCTAACACCGCATACAGCGCGCTGACCATACAAACTCCCTTTTGATGGCAGATGGCACTTCACTATGATAGGGGGTGCTTTCAGAAAAGAGAAGATTGTTGTGGGATGGAAGGGGCCGCAGCCAATAGCGGGGACGGCAGCGTACAAGGTCCTGCCACAGAGCATCGACCAGTTCGGGCGCCTGGGCGATATCCGGCGTGTGCAAAAAAAGATACGGCGTGGTGGTGTGTTCCCACAGCGGCAACTTTTTCCAGCCAGACGGCGAACAGCGCCTGGTTTTGCGGCATGTTATCGCTGCCGATAAACCTGACCATGGGGTTATGCGCGGTCACCACAGCATGAACCGGCACTTTCGGTTTTTTGCGCTGCGCTTCAATGATGGCTTCACTGTGCGGTATCGCGCTGTGCACCGGACGGCTGTCGAGGATCACCCGGTTGACGGCGCGGGCAAGCAAGCCCCGATTGAGCGCTTTTTCTGCTTCGCCCTTCGCAAAAAAGTCCGGGTGGCGCACTTCAACGCCGTAGGTAAATTCCCCGGGCAGGGCATCCAGAAATGCCCACAGCGCAGGCAGGTCGCGCGGGAGAAAGACGGCCGGAAGCTGCAGCCAGTACTGGCCGATGCGGTTTGCCAGCGGCGCCATGCGGGCGAAAAATTCTTCGGTCAAATCGCCGCAGTTTCGCAGCGCGGCCTGGTGCGAAATGGTGGCCGGAAACTTGAAGCAGAAGCGGAAGTCGTCGGTGGTTTGTTCCCGCCAGCGCGCAACGATCTCGGCTTTGGGGAGGGCATACAGGGTGGTGTTGCCCTCGACACAGTTGAAGTGGCGGGCATACTCCTCAAGGCTGGTGATGCCAAGGCGCACCCATTTCGGGTGCGACCACTGGGGCAAGCCGACATACATCATAGCGCGCTGAGAATCTCATCCGTGCTGCGCACGCGGCCGATGCGCGGGAAGATGTGGGTCATGCTGCCCTGATGCTGTTCCGCGGAGTCGCCGCGCTGCAGGCATCTTCGGCGATCACCAGATTAAAGCCCAGCTCCCACGCGTTGCGGGCGGTGGACTCCACGCCGATGTTGGTGGAAATGCCGCACAGGATAATGGTGTCAATGCCGCGACGGCGGAGCTGCAGCTCCAGATCGGTGCCGTAGAAGGCGCCCCACTGGCGTTTGGTGACTTCGATGTCGCTGTCGCGTTTCCCCAGCGCGACCGGGTACGTCCACCAGTTTTCCGGCAGGGCATGCGCGCCTGTCGCGGCATCAACGGGCTGTTTTAACGCTTCGGCGTAATCCGCAGACCAGCCGACGCGCACCATGACAACCGGCGCACCGCTGGCACGGCATTTTTCCGCCAGGGCAGCGGCGCGGCTGACCACGTCCTGCGCAGTATGCGGGCCACCGGCGAAGGGCAAAATGCCTTCCTGTAAATCAATGACTACAAGCGCGGTTTTTCTGGCATCAAGGGTTAACATCGTTACTCCCGTTAAATTAATCACTTCCAGACACCATACGACGTGATGGCCTGTTATTGGTCGCATAATTTTGTTAATTTTTGTGAGAATGCGCAATAAGAGTGCAGCAAACGACCGCCTGGCCGTGGTTCGCTCTTATCGTCCGGCGGAATTTCCAGTATAATAGCCGCCTTTTTTCATCCAGTTGTGACATACAGAAAGCTGCGACATAGTAGCCTGCATACCAGGCGACATTTAGCCTGCGGCTAATTAAGGGATATCTCATGCGTACAGAATATTGCGGGCAGCTGCGTCAGTCCCACGTCGGACAGCAGGTCACCCTGTGTGGTTGGGTCAATCGTCGTCGTGATCTTGGTAGCCTTATCTTCATCGATATGCGCGACCGCGAAGGTATCGTTCAGGTGTTCTTCGACCCGGATCGCGCAGATGCGTTGAAGCTGGCCTCTGAGCTGCGTAATGAGTTCTGCATTCAGGTCACCGGCACCGTACGTGCGCGTGACGAGAAAAACGTTAACGCCGACATGGCGACGGGTGCCATTGAAGTGCTGGCGTCCGATCTGACGATCATCAACCGTGCTGAAGCGCTGCCGCTGGACTCCAACCACGTCAACACCGAAGAAGCGCGTCTGAAATACCGCTACCTGGATCTGCGTCGCCCGGAAATGGCTCAGCGCCTGAAAACCCGTGCGAAAATCACCAGCCTGGTGCGTCGCTTTATGGATGACCACGGTTTCCTCGATATCGAAACCCCGATGCTGACCAAAGCCACGCCGGAAGGCGCGCGCGATTACCTGGTGCCATCCCGCGTGCATAAAGGCAAATTCTACGCGCTGCCGCAGTCTCCACAGCTGTTCAAACAGCTGCTGATGATGTCCGGCTTCGATCGCTACTATCAGATCGTCAAATGCTTCCGCGACGAAGACCTGCGCGCTGACCGCCAGCCTGAATTTACCCAGATCGATGTGGAAACCTCCTTCATGACCGCCGAGCAGGTGCGTGAAGTGATGGAAGCTCTGGTGCGTCAGCCTGTGGCTGGACGTGAAAGGCGTTGAGCTGGGCGATTTCCCGATCATGACCTTCGCTGAAGCCGAGCGTCGCTATGGCTCTGACAAACCGGACCTGCGTAACCCGATGGAGCTGGTGGACGTGGCAGACCTGGTGAAAGCCGTCGAGTTTGCAGTCTTCTCCGGCCCGGCTAACGATGCCAAAGGCCGCGTGGCGGCGCTGCGTGTACCGGGCGGCGCACCACTGAGCCGTAAGCAGATCGACGACTACGGCAACTTCATCAAGATCTACGGCGCGAAAGGTCTGGCCTATATTAAAGTGACCGAGCGTGCGAAAGGCCTGGAAGGTATCACCAGCCCGGTCGCGAAATTCCTGAACGCGGACATCGTGGAAGCGATCCTGGAGCGCACCGGCGCGCAGGACGGCGACATGATCTTCTTCGGCGCAGACAACAAGAAAGTCGTTGCGGATGCGATGGGCGCGCTGCGTCTGAAGCTCGGCAAAGACCTGAATCTGACCGACGAGAGCGAATGGGCGCCGCTGTGGGTTATCGACTTCCCAATGTTTGAAGACGACGGTGAAGGCGGCCTGACCGCGATGCACCACCCGTTCACCTCGCCGAAAGAGATGACGGCGGCAGAGCTGAAAGCGGCACCGGAAGAGGCGGTCGCCAACGCCTACGACATGGTGATCAACGGCTACGAAGTGGGCGGCGGTTCCGTGCGTATTCACAGCGGTGAAATGCAGCAGACCGTGTTCGGCATTCTGGGCATCAACGAGCAGGAGCAGCGCGAGAAGTTCGGCTTCCTGCTGGATGCGCTGAAATACGGTACGCCGCCGCACGCGGGTCTGGCCTTCGGTCTTGACCGTCTGACCATGCTGCTGACCGGCACCGATAACATCCGTGATGTTATCGCCTTCCCGAAAACCACTGCCGCAGCCTGTCTGATGACCGAAGCGCCGAGCTTCGCCAACCCGGCCGCGCTGGCGGAGCTGGGCATTGCGGTGGTGAAAAAGCCTGGCGCTGGTGAAGCAAAGGTTCTGGGGAACGAATAAGATGCCATTCAAGCTTCCCGTTTCGGTCCTGGTGGTCATTTATGCGGAAGACACGAAGCGGGTGCTGATGTTGCAGCGGCGCGATGACCCCGATTTCTGGCAGTCGGTAACCGGCAGTCTGGAAGCGGGGGAGAGCGCGCCGCAGGCCGCCGCGCGTGAAGTAAAGGAAGAGGTCGCCATTGATGTTGCCCGCGAGCAACTGACCCTGAAGGACTGTCAGCGCACGGTGGAGTTTGAAATCTTTAGCCATTTACGTCATCGCTACGCGCCGGGTAACGAGCGCAATACGGAATCGTGGTTCTGTCTCGCGCTGCCCCATGAACGGGAGATCGTGTTTACCGAACACCTGACCTACCGCTGGGTGAATGCGGCGGAAGCCGCCGCACTGACCAAGTCGTGGAGCAACCGGCAGGCGATTGAAGAATTTGTAATTAACGCAGACTAAATTTCCCCGGAATTTTGGTTCTCAGGAAGGCGGCAAACCCGGACGTCGCCAGAAGCCCGGGGGACGGTGCGGAGGGCGCCCGCACCTGAGGGCTGAAAGGCGCAGGGAAATGGCTTTTTGGAGAATTTTTTATGGCAGGTCATAGTAAGTGGGCCAACACCAAACACCGCAAAGCGGCACAGGATGCCAAGCGCGGTAAGATCTTTACCAAAATCATTCGCGAGCTGGTGACGGCAGCGCGTCTGGGCGGCGGCGATCCGGTTCCAACCCGCGTCTGCGCGCGGCGGTGGATAAAGCGCTGTCCAACAACATGACGCGTGACACCCTGAACCGTGCTATCGCACGCGGCGTGGGCGGCGATGAAGACGCGAACATGGAAACCATCATTTATGAAGGTTACGGCCCTGGCGGTACCGCGGTAATGGTTGAGTGTCTGTGCGACAACCGTAACCGTACCGTTGCGGAAGTGCGCCACGCGTTCACCAAAACCGGTGGCAACCTGGGCACTGACGGTTCCGTTGCTTACCTGTTCAGCAAAAAAGGCGTCATCTCCTTCGAGAAAGGCGACGAAGATGCCATCATGGAAGCGGCGCTGGAAGCCGGTGCGGAAGACGTGGTGACCTTTGACGACGGCGCTATCGACGTTTACACCGCGTGGGAAGAGATGGGGGCCGTGCGCGATGCGCTGGAAGCGGCTGGCCTGAAAGCGGACAACGCTGAAGTGTCCATGATCCCGTCCACCAAAGCGGACATGGATGCGGAAACTGCACCGAAACTGCTGCGTCTGATCGACATGCTGGAAGACTGCGACGACGTGCAGGAAGTGTACCACAACGGTGAAATCTCTGATGAGGTTGCGGCGACGCTCTAATGAGAGCGTGTAAATCCGTTACAGGAGACGCGTGATGTCGATTATTCTCGGGATTGACCCAGGCTCACGCGTCACCGGTTATGGCGTTATCCGCCAGGTGGGACGCCAGTTAACCTACCTCGGCAGCGGCTGTATCCGCACCAAAGTGGACGATCTGCCGTCGCGCCTGAAGCTCATTTACGCGGGCGTGACGGAGATCATCACCCAGTTTCAGCCGGACTATTTCGCCATCGAGCAGGTCTTTATGGCGAAAAACGCCGATTCGGCGCTAAAGCTCGGTCAGGCGCGCGGCGTGGCCATCGTGGCTGCGGTGAACCAGGATCTGCCGGTATTTGAATACGCGGCACGTCAGGTCAAGCAGACGGTGGTGGGCATTGGTAGCGCGGAGAAAAGCCAGGTGCAGCACATGGTGCGTACCCTGCTGAAGCTTCCGGCCAACCCGCAGGCGGACGCCGCGGATGCGCTGGCGATTGCGATTACCCACTGTCACGTCAGCCAGAACGCGATGCAAATGAGCGAGTCGCGGCTCAATCTGGCGCGAGGCAGGTTACGATAATACAAGCGCCAGTTAATGGCGCTTTTTTTATAATAACGAGCGGATTTTCTGCGCATCCTCTTCCTCCGATGGGTTATAAACCACCATCGTCAAATCGGGTTGTCCTTCAACAGAAAAACTCGAATATTCCAGCGACAACTTGCCGACATTCCCGTGCAGCAGAATTTTGGTGCCTTCTCCCATTCCGCCAATATCATTGCTTTGCCATAACTCGGCGAATTCAGGAGAGGCCGAACTCAGCTCTTCGACCAGAGGGCGGATCTCCGCCGACGCACCAGCACGGGTCGCATCGGCACGGAACGCCGCCACCAGATAGCGCGCTAACGCGTACCAGTCGCTTTGGGCTGCGCGAGCCTGCGGATTAAGGAAAATGCGGCGCAGAATATTGCGCTCCTGTGCGGGTAATGTGGGGTAATCGGATAGAACCACGGTGGCGGCTTTGTTCCATGCCAGCACATCCCAGGTGGCGTTACGGATCACCGCCGGGCTGATGGGCATACAGTCCAGCACCTTTTGCAGCCGTTCGGTCACTGTGCCGGTTGCTGCGTAATGTATGCCCGGTGCGCGCCCGAGAGCCAGATGAAAAACATGCTCCCGTTCTCGTTCGGAAAGGCGCAGCGCCTGGCAAATTCTGTCCAGCACTTCTGCCGAGGGTGTGCCGCCGCGCCCTTGTTCGAGCCAGGTATACCAGGTGGCGCTAATACAGGCCAGATGCGCGACTTCTTCCCTCCGCAGCCCCGGCGTGCGTCGGCGTGCGGTGTGAAATCCCAGCGCGTTGGGATCCAACTGCGCGCGGCGGGATTTCAGGTAACTGCCCAGATCTTTTGGCTGAGTAACGCTCTGCATCCTGTTAGTCCTTATACCACGATAAAGTCACTACTTTTCTCTATCACGGATATTTATAAGGATAACGGCGCGAGTCAACATCAGGAGGCACACGCATGCATGTTTTTCTGACTGGCGCGACCGGATGGGTCGGCGCAACAGTGGCGGCAGAGTTACTGGCCGCCGGACACCAGGTAAGTGGTCTGGCGCGAAATGCAGACAAGGCGCAGGCACTGCTTGCCGCCGGCGGGCAAGTGGTTCACGGGACGCTGGATGATCACGACGTTCTTTTTGCGGCAGCGGCAAAAGCTGATGCCGTGATCCATACCGCGTTTAATCATGACTTCTCGCGCTTTGCACAGAATTGCGCGCAGGATCAACGCGCAATTGAAGTACTGGGAGAGGCATTACTTGGCTCCGATCGTCCACTATTGGTGACGTCAGGGCTGGCAAGGCTGGTGCAGGGACGCCCGGCAACGGAATCAGACAAACCAGCCGAAGGGCCGGACTATCTTCGTCGTTCCGAACAGGCGGCACAGGCGCTGGCTGAAAAAGGCGTACGCACGGCAAGTATTCGCCTGGCACCCACCGTGCATGGCGTCGGCGATCACGGCTTTGTACCCATTCTGATTGCACTGGCAAAACAAACCGGCGTTGCCGCCTGGCCTGCAGAGGTGAACAATCACTGGGCGGCGGTACACCGCATTGATGCAGCGAAAGTCTACCGGCTGGCGCTGGAATGCGGCGTGACACAGCCGGTTTACCACGCGGTCGCGGAGGAGGCGATTGCCATGCGCGATATCGCCATTGCCATCGGCAAAATGCTTGGTTTACCAGCTGAACCGCGTGAAGCCGCACATTTCGGCTGGTTCGCTAATTTTGCGGCCGGGGAGATGTCAGCATCAAGCGAGCAGACCCGCCAGGTGCTGGGCTGGCAGCCAACGCAGCGTACGCTGTTAGCCGATTTGAGCGATGAGGCGTATTACGCCAATTCCTGAACCGCCCTCGCGCTTTTCTTTCTATATTCGGCTGGATATTTATCCAGCCTTTTTTTATGATGTCGGCAGTTAACTTCTTAGCCCAGAACGCAGGAGCGTCACGTGATAGGCAGACTCAGAGGCATCATCATTGAAAAACAACCCCCGTTAGTGCTGCTGGAAGTGGGTGGCGTGGGCTATGAAGTCCATATGCCGATGACCTGCTTCTACGAGCTGCCGGACGCGGGCAAAGAGGCGATTGTCTTTACCCAGTTTGTGGTGCGTGAAGATGCTCAGCTGCTGTACGGCTTCAACAACAAACAGGAACGCACCCTGTTCCGCGAGCTGATTAAAACCAACGGCGTCGGGCCGAAGCTGGCGCTGGCGATCTTATCCGGCATGTCTGCACCACAGTTTGTGAATGCCGTTGAGCGTGAAGATCCTGCGGCGCTGATTAAGCTTCCTGGCATTGGTAAGAAAACGGCAGAGCGCCTGATTGTCGAGATGAAAGACCGCTTCAAAGGCTTGCATGGCGATCTCTTCACGCCGGCGGCCGCTCTGGTGCTAACCTCCCCAGGCGCGCCTGCGGCGGATGATGACGCCGAGCAGGAAGCGGTTGCCGCGCTGGTGGCACTGGGCTATAAACCTCAGGAGGCCAGCCGCATGGTAAGTAAAATTGCCAAACCGGATGCCAGCAGTGAAACCCTGATTCGTGAAGCGCTGCGCGCTGCATTGCGAGGTAAAGGATGATTGAAGCAGACCGCCTGGTTTCGGCAGGCACTGTTCAGGCAGAGGATGTGGTGGATCGCGCGATTCGCCCAAAACTGCTTGATGAGTACATTGGCCAGCCGCAGGTTCGTTCCCAGATGGAGATTTTTATCCAGGCGGCAAAACTGCGCGGCGATGCGCTCGATCACCTGCTGATTTTTGGCCCTCCGGGTTTGGGGAAAACTACGCTGGCGAATATCGTCGCCAATGAAATGGGCGTCAACCTGCGCACCACCTCCGGCCCGGTGCTGGAGAAGGCGGGCGATCTCGCCGCGATGCTGACCAACCTCGAACCGCATGACGTGCTGTTTATCGATGAGATCCACCGTCTGTCACCGGTGGTGGAAGAAGTGCTCTATCCGGCGATGGAAGATTACCAGCTGGATATCATGATCGGTGAAGGTCCGGCGGCGCGCTCCATCAAAATCGATCTGCCGCCGTTTACCCTGATTGGCGCAACAACGCGAGCCGGGTCGTTGACCTCTCCACTGCGCGACCGTTTCGGCATTGTGCAGCGTCTGGAGTTTTACCAGGTGGCCGATCTCCAGCACATCGTTGGCCGCAGCGCCCGCTATATGGGGCTGGAGATGAGCGAAGAGGGCGCGTTTGAAGTGGCGAAACGTTCCCGCGGTACGCCGCGTATCGCCAACCGCCTGCTGCGCCGCGTGCGTGACTTTGCCGAAGTGAAGCACGATGGTTCGATCTCCGCAGAGATCGCCGCGCAGGCGCTGGATATGCTGAACGTCGATGCCGAAGGTTTTGACTATATGGACCGCAAACTGCTGCTGGCGGTGCTGGATAAGTTCTTTGGTGGCCCGGTCGGGCTGGATAACCTGGCGGCGGCAATCGGGGAAGAGCGGGAGACCATTGAAGATGTGCTGGAGCCGTATCTGATCCAGCAGGGTTTTCTGCAGCGCACCCCGCGTGGACGCATGGCGACGGTGCGGGCGTGGAATCATTTCGGCATTACGCCACCGGCAATGCCGTAAACAAAAAGGCCGGTAAGCGTCTGCTTCCGGCCTTTATGTCAGTGGCGGTTGCGGATGGTCTCATCCGGCTGTGCCCGATATAGTTAGCTAACGCGGTCTTCTTCATCATACTGAAGATAAACAGCACCGCCGCACTCAGCACCACGGACGGCCCCGCAGGCGTATCGTAGAACGCCGAGAAGGTGAGTCCACCCGTTACCGCAATCATCCCGACAATCACGGCTACACCGGCCATCTGCTCCGGCGTACGGGCAAAACGACGCGCTGTAGCGGCAGGGATGATCAGCAGCGACGTAATAATCAGCGCGCCGACAAACTTCATCGCCACGCCAATGGTTAACGCCGTTACCAGCATCAGCAGCAGCTTAACGCGCTGCAGCTTCACGCCGTCGACAAACGCCAGGTCCGGGCTGACGGTCATCGCCAGTAAGTTGCGCCACTGCCAGAGCAGAATGGCCAGCACCACCACCACGCCAATGGCGATAGCGATGAGATCGTCCGGCGTCACGGCCAGCAGGTCACCGAACAGGTAAGCCATCAGATCCACGCGGATGTTCGACATCAGGCTGACCACCACCAGGCCCAGAGACAGGGCACTGTGCGCCATAATGCCAAGCAGGGTATCGATGGCGAGGTGAGGGCGTTTTTCCAGCCAGACCAGACCGGCCGCCAGCAGCAGCGTGACCACAATCACCGCGTAGAACGGGTTCACGTCCAGCAGCAGACCAAAAGCCACGCCCAGCAGAGACGCGTGCGCCAGGGTATCGCCAAAATAGGACATTCTGCGCCAGACCACAAACGAGCCCAGCGGCCCGGCGGCGCAGGCAAGCATAATCCCGGCCAGCCAGCCGGGCAGTAACAGTTCAATCATGAGTGTCCATTTCCCCGACGCAGAACAATTCGTCCCTGCAAATCATGGCGATGATTATGATGATGGCGATAAATGCCAAGCTGTTCAGCGCCGCGAGGGCCAAACATGGAGATAAATTCCGGATGCATGGAGACCACTTCTGGCGTGCCGGAGCAGCAGATATGGTGGTTAAGGCACAGCACTTCGTCGGTTTTTGCCATCACCAGATGCAGATCGTGGGATACCATCAGCACTGCGCAGTTGAGCTCCTGACGCAGCTGGTCAATCAGATCGTAGAGCGCGACCTGGCCATTGACGTCCACACCCTGCGTCGGCTCATCCAGCACCAGCAGCTGCGGGCTGCTGAGCAGCGCGCGGGCCAGTAAAACGCGCTGCGTTTCACCGCCGGACAGTTTTTGCAGCGGCGCATCGACCAGATGGCCCGCCTGCACGCGTTTCAGCGCCGGGAGAATATCGGCTTTACGCGTGCCGGGGCGCAGACGCAGGAAGCGGCTGACCGTCAGCGGCAGCGTGGCGTCGAGGTGCAGTTTTTGCGGCACATAGCCGATACGCAATTTCTTCTCGCGCTTGATCACGCCTTCATCGGGTGCGACCAGACCCAGCACCACGCGCACCAGCGTGGATTTGCCTGCGCCATTGGGGCCGAGCAGCGTCAGAATTTTGCCGGGCTTCAGATCGAGCGACACGTCAGAGAGGACGCGGCGCTGGCCAAATGAGACCGAAATATTTTCAAGGGAAACCAATGTCGTCATGTCATTTTAAGCTTGAAGAAGTCAACGAATGTTATAATATCACATTCCACGCATTCACTACGATGATTAGTCGCATTATGTTACATAAAAATACGCTTCTTTTCGCAGCATTATCCGCTGCCCTTTGGGGTACAACCGCACAAGATGTTAACGCTGCGGTTGTCGCTTCGCTTAAACCACTCGGGTTTATCGCGTCAGCCATTGCCGACGGGGTAACGGATACCCAGGTTCTGCTCCCTGATGGTGCATCCGAGCATGATTATTCCCTGCGTCCTTCAGATGTAAAACGCTTACAAAACGCGGACTTAGTTGTCTGGATCGGCCCGGAAATGGAAGCGTTTATGCAGAAGTCAGCAAAACAGGTGGCTGGGCAGAAACAGGTCGCGATTGCCGACCTCCCCGGCGTGAAACCGTTGCTCATGAAAGGGGCGGATGACGACGGCGACGAACATGACCACCAGCGATGGCGAAAAAGGTGATGGAGATCACCATCACGGCGAGTACAACATGCATCTTTGGTTATCCCCAGAGATAGCGCGGCTTTCAGCGGTTGCAATCCACGACAAATTAGTGGAACTTATGCCGCAAAGTCGAGCCAAACTAGACGCCAACCTGAAGGATTTTGAGGCACAATTAGCCGCAACCGATAAGCAGGTTGGTAATGAGCTCGCACCGTTGAAAGGAAAGGGGTATTTCGTTTTTCATGACGCCTACGGCTATTACGAAAAACACTACGGTTTGACCCCGCTGGGCCACTTCACCGTCAACCCTGAAATTCAGCCTGGTGCGCAGCGTTTACATGAAATCAGAACACAGCTGGTTGAGCAAAAAGCGACATGCGTTTTTGCTGAGCCACAGTTCAGGCCAGCGGTCGTAGAAGCCGTGGCCAGGGGGACATCCGTGCGCATGGGGACCCTTGACCCGCTAGGAACGAATATCCAGTTGAGCAAAGCGAGCTATTCGCAGTTCCTCAGCCAACTGGCGAACCAGTATGCGAGCTGCCTGAAAGGAGATTAACGAGGAAGTGAATACGTGCAACAGATAGCCCGCTCTGTCGCCCTGGCATTTAACAATCTGCCTCGACCCCACCGCGTCATGCTGGGGTCGCTTACAGTACTCACCTTAGCGGTCGCCGTCTGGCGGCCCTATGTTTACCACCCGAGTTCTGCCCCTATCATTAAAACCATTGAGCTTGAAAAGAGCGAAATCCGTTCTTTGCTGCCTGAAGCCAGTGAGCCTATCGACCAGTCGGCTCAGGAAGATGAAGCTATTCCACAGGATGAACTGGACGATAAAACCGAGAACGAAGCGGGTATTCACGAATATGTTGTTTCTACCGGGGACACGCTGAGCAGCGTGCTGAACCAGTACGGCATCGACATGGGGAATATCAGCCAGCTGGCGGCGGCAGATAAAGATCTTCGCAACCTGAAAATTGGGCAACAGCTCTCCTGGACGTTAACGGCCGATGGCGATCTGCAGCGTCTGACCTGGGAAATGTCCCGCCGCGAAACCCGCACCTACGATCGCACTGCAAACGGTTTCAAGATGACCAGCGAAATGCAGAAGGGCGACTGGGTTAACAGCGTACTGAAAGGCACCGTGGGCGCGAGCTTTGTCTCCAGCGCGCGCGATGCAGGCCTGACCAGCGCTGAAATCAGCTCGGTGATCAAAGCCATGCAGTGGCAGATGGATTTCCGCAAGCTGAAGAAGGGCGATGAGTTCTCCGTCCTGATGTCCCGCGAAATGCTGGACGGCAAGCGCGAGCAAAGCCAGCTGCTGGGCGTGCGTCTGCGCTCCGAGGGCAAAGATTACTACGCGATCCGTGCCGAAGACGGTAAGTTCTACGACCGCAGCGGTACGGGCCTTGCAAAAGGCTTCCTGCGCTTCCCGACGGCGAAACAGTTCCGCGTCTCCTCCAACTTTAACCCGCGTCGTCTGAACCCGGTAACCGGGCGCGTCGCGCCGCACCGTGGCGTTGATTTTGCCATGCCGCAGGGCACGCCGGTGCTGGCGGTAGGGGATGGTGAAGTGGTGGTGGCCAAACGCAGCGGTGCAGCCGGGTATTACGTCGCGGTACGTCATGGTCGTACGTATACGACCCGCTATATGCACCTGCGTAAGCTGCTGGTGAAACCGGGCCAGAAGGTGAAGCGCGGCGATCGTATCGCGATCTCCGGTAATACCGGACGCTCTACCGGCCCGCATCTGCACTATGAAGTGTGGATCAACCAACAGGCAGTGAACCCGCTGACGGCGAAACTGCCGCGCACCGAAGGCCTGACAGGTAAAGATCGTACTGATTATCTGGCGCAGGTGAAAGAGGTGATGCCGCAATTGCGTTTTGACTGATTCGCTTAACAAATATGCGTTCGTAAAAAAAAGCCGGCGCACACTGAGCGCCGGCTTTTTCTTTTGTGTGGACGATAACTGCCTCGCTACACTATCTGAATAAAATTTTGAGTAAATTGATTTCTGCGCCTGCGGACCCTGGATCCAGCATGGAAACCAAAAAAACAATATTGAATACATTCCTGAGTTTGAAAAATCCTTTCGTCATCCGCGCAACTGGGGCGCCTGGCTTGGCGTACATGCCTTTGCGGGGATAGCGATGCTGCCTGCTTCCGTCCGCGATCCCGTTCTGGGTAAAATTGGCCGTCTGGCCGGGCGTTTTGGCAAGAGCGCCCGTCGTCGCGCGCAGATCAACCTCTATTGCTGTTTTCCTGAAAAAGCGACGCCGAGCGCGAGGCAATCATTGATGAGATGTATACCACCGCGCCGCAGGCAATGGCGATGATGGCGGAGCTGGCGCTGAAAGGGCCGGATAAAATTGTCGATCGCGTTGACTGGAAAGGGCTGGAAATCATCGAGGAGATGCGTCGCAATGACGAGAAAGTCATTTTCCTCGTCCCCCACGGCTGGGGCGTGGATATTCCGGCGATGCTGATGGCCTCTCAGGGCCAGAAGATGGCGGCGATGTTCCACAATCAGGGCAATAAGATCTTCGATTTTGTCTGGAATACGGTGCGTCGTCGTTTTGGCGGGCGCTTGCATGCGCGTAACGATGGCATTAAGCCCTTCATTCAGTCGGTACGTCAGGGGTACTGGGGCTACTATCTGCCGGATCAGGACCACGGCCCCGAGCACAGCGAGTTTGTCGATTTCTTTGCGACCTATAAAGCGACGCTCCCCGCGATTGGCCGCCTGATGAAAGTCTGTCGTGCCCGCGTGGTCCCGCTGTTCCCGGTCTATGACGGCAAAACGCATCGCCTGAGTATTGAGGTTCGTCCGCCGATGGACGATCTGCTCACCGCGGACGACCACACCATCGCGCGTCGAATGAACGAAGAGGTGGAGATCCTGGTGGGGCCGCATGCCGAACAGTACACGTGGATTTTGAAGCTGCTTAAAACGCGCAAACCGGGCGAAACAGAGCCGTATAAACGCAAAGAGCTGTATCCAACGAAATAAAAAAAGCCCTCTCCATCTGGAGAGGGCTTTTTAACAGAGACGTTATTACTCGACGGTCATAACGCGGGTGGTGTTGGTTGAGCCGATGGTGCTCATCACATCACCCTGGGTCACAATAACGATATCACCTGACACCAGATAGCCTTTGTCGCGCAGCAGGTTTACGGCATCGTGCGCGGCGGCCACGCCGTCATTGGTGCTGTCGAAGTGAACCGGCGTCACGCCGCGGTACAGCGCGGTCAGGTTCAGGGTACGCTCGTGACGGGACATGGCGAAGATCGGCAGACCAGAGCTGATACGAGAGGTCATCAGCGCGGTGCGGCCAGATTCGGTCATGGTGATGATCGCGGTAACGCCCTTCAGATGGTTGGCCGCGTACATCGCAGACATCGCAATCGCTTCTTCCACGTTGTCGAACTGCACGTCCAGACGGTGTTTAGAGACGTTGATGCTTGGGATCTTTTCAGCGCCCAGGCAGACGCGCGCCATGGCGGCCACGGTTTCTGCCGGATACTGGCCCGCGGCGGTTTCCGCAGAGAGCATCACCGCATCGGTACCGTCCAGCACGGCGTTAGCCACGTCCATGACTTCTGCACGGGTTGGCATCGGGTTGGTGATCATCGATTCCATCATCTGAGTGGCGGTGATCACCGCGCGGTTCAGCTGACGGGCGCGACGAATCAGCGCTTTCTGAATACCGACCAGCTCCGGGTCGCCGATTTCCACGCCCAGGTCGCCACGGGCAACCATCACCACGTCAGACGCGAGGATCACGTCGTCCATGGCGTCCTGATCGCAAACGGCTTCCGCACGCTCAACTTTGGCGACGATTTTGGCATCGCAGCCTGCATCGCGTGCCAGGCGACGCGCATAGTTCAGATCTTCGCCGCAGCGCGGGAAGGAGACAGCCAGGTAATCAACGCCGATCAGCGCCGCCGTCACGATGTCCGCTTTGTCTTTATCGGTCAGCGCTTCTGCAGAGAGGCCGCCGCCCAGTTTGTTGATGCCTTTATTGTTGGAGAGCGGGCCGCCGACGGTGACTTCGGTGAACACTTTCATGCCCTGAACTTCCAGCACTTTCAGCTGTACGCGACCGTCGTCGAGCAGCAGGATATCGCCCGGCACCACGTCAGCCGGCAGGCCTTTATAGTCGATACCGACTTTTTCTTTATCGCCTTCGCCTTTGCCCAGGTTGGCATCCAGCAGGAATTTGTCGCCGATATTGAGGAAAACTTTGCCTTCTTTGAAGGTGGAGACGCGAATTTTGGGGCCCTGCAAATCGCCGAGGATAGCAACGTGGCGGCCCAGTTTTGCTGCGATTTCACGCACTTTATCGGCACGTAATTTATGGTCTTCTGGCGTACCGTGAGAGAAGTTCATACGCACCACGTTGGCACCAGCGGCGATAATTTTTTCGAGATTATTATCGCGATCGGTGGCCGGGCCTAAGGTGGTTACGATCTTGGTTCTGCGAAGCCTTCTGGACATGTAATACTCCGTTGACTGAAACAACTTTGGTGTTGCGTGAACATTGAATCGGCCTTCATCTGCTGCAAGGCAGCGGCGAGGGGACCGAATGCCGTAAATCGTTACATCGTCATTATTCGTGACGTCTTCGTTATCAACTATCAGGGAACATCGCTCTTTATAAGCAATTCTTTATCAAAACGCGATTCCTTCAGCGCTTCCTTGACCCGCTTCAAGTTATCCCGGAATTTTGCCCCCCGACGTAAGGTAAAACCGGTCGCGAGCACGTCAATCACGGTGAGCTGGGCCAGGCGGGAGACCATCGGCATATAAATGTCGGTGTCTTCCGGCACGTCGAGGGTGATCGCCAGCGTTGCCTCACGCGCCAGCGGCGTGCCTGCCGTTGTGAGGGCAATCACCATGGCATCGTTTTCACGGGCCAGCTGCGCCAGCTCTACCTGACTCTTGGTGCGGCCGGTATGCGAAATCAGTACCACGACGTCATCTTCACTGCAATTCATACAGCTCATGCGTTGCAGGACAATGTCATCGGAATAAATCACCGGGACGTTAAAGCGGAAAAATTTGTTCATGGCGTCATGCGCGACGGCCGCCGACGAGCCGAGACCGAAGAACGCAATTCGCTTGGCCTGGGTGAGTAAATCCACCGCGCGATTCACGGCGGCCATGTCCAGTGACTGGCGGACGTGGTCGAGGCAGGCCATGGCCGACTCAAAGATTTTTCCGGTATAGGCATCAACGCTGTCGTCTTCATCCACATTACGATTAACATAGGGGGTGCCGTTAGCCAGACTTTGCGCCAGATGCAGTTTAAAATCAGGAAAGCCGCGCGTTTCCAGGCTGCGGCAAAAGCGGTTGACCGTCGGTTCGCTAACACCCGCTTCCTGTGCCAGAGCGGCGATGCTTGAATGAATCGCCTGAGCGGGAGAGGCGAGAATGACCTCGGCCACTTTTCGCTCGGATTTGCTAAGGTGTTCCAGTTGAAACTGGATTTTTTCCAGCATGTTCATGTTAACAGGATGCTCATGGGTGTAAACGATTTCATAAATTGATGAAATCGTGATTCGATTTAGCCGATATTACCCTTGTGGCTTCCATAAAGGGTAACTATCGACAAGATAATGTTGTTGTTTTTTTTCATTACTTGATCGGTGTCGGGTTTTGCTATGGCCCTGTTGCGCAAAGAAACGACGGTTGTTGCGTCATTAAGCCGTCGAAAAAATCCGAATTTTTGTCACAACAAAAGGTCGCGGTATCGCACGCGACGATAAGCGCTAATGGTTTCGGGAATGACGTAAAAGCAGTACAGTGCATTGTAATAAAATTACAACGATACCTGGCAGAAGCACCAGGTGATCCAACTGAGGAGAATGACATGGCGGTAACACAAACAGCCCAGGCATGTGACCTGGTCATTTTCGGCGCGAAAGGCGATCTTGCACGCCGAAAATTGCTGCCTTCCCTGTATCAACTGGAGAAAGCGGGCCAAATTCATCCGGATACCCGTATCCTGGGTGTAGGGCGCGCCGACTGGGACAAGGACGCTTATACCAAAGTCGTCCGCGAGGCGCTCGAAACTTTCATGAAGGAAAAAATTGATGAAAGTTTGTGGGATACCCTGAGTGGACGTCTCGATTTCTGCAACCTGGACGTTAATGACGTCAGCGCGTTTACCCGCTTAGGCGCGATGCTGGATCAGAAAAACCGTGTCACGATTAACTATTTCGCCATGCCGCCAAGCACCTTCGGCGCCATCTGCAAAGGTCTGGGCGAAGCCAAACTGAACGCCAAACCGGCGCGCGTCGTGATGGAGAAGCCGCTGGGTACGTCGCTGGCAACCTCGCGTGAAATCAACGACCAGGTGGGCGAGTTCTTTGAAGAGTGCCAGGTCTACCGTATTGACCACTATCTCGGTAAAGAGACGGTGCTGAACCTGCTGGCGCTGCGTTTTGCTAACTCCCTGTTTGTGAACAACTGGGACAACCGCACCATCGACCACGTGGAAATCACCGTGGCGGAAGAGGTGGGGATTGAAGGCCGCTGGGGTTACTTTGACCAGGCCGGTCAGATGCGCGACATGATCCAGAACCACCTGCTGCAGATTCTGTGCATGATTGCCATGTCTCCACCGTCTGACCTGACGGCTGACAGCATCCGTGACGCAAAAGTGAAGGTGCTGAAGTCACTGCGCCGCATCGACCGCTCCAACGTGCGTGAGAAGACCGTTCGCGGCCAGTACACCGCCGGGTTTGCGCAGGGCAAAAAAGTGCCGGGCTACCTGGAAGAAGAGGGCGCTAACAAGTCCAGCAACACCGAGACGTTCGTGGCGATCCGCGTGGACATCGACGACTGGCGCTGGGCGGGTGTTCCGTTCTACCTGCGCACCGGTAAGCGTCTGCCTGCCAAGTGCTCCGAGGTAGTGGTCTACTTTAAAAACCCGGAACTGAACCTGTTCAAAGAGTCCTGGCAGGAGCTGCCGCAGAACAAACTGACCATTCGTCTGCAGCCGGACGAGGGCGTGGATATCCAGATCCTGAACAAAGTGCCGGGCCTGGATCATAAACACAACCTGCAGACCACCAAGCTGGATCTGAGCTACTCCGAAACCTTCAACCAGACGCACCTGGCCGATGCTTACGAGCGTCTGCTGCTGGAAACCATGCGCGGTATCCAGGCACTGTTCGTGCGCCGCGACGAAGTGGAAGAAGCGTGGAAATGGGTCGACTCCATCACCGAAGCCTGGGCTGCCGATCAGGATGCGCCAAAACCGTATCAGGCGGGGACCTGGGGACCTGTCGCGTCGGTTGCGATGATCACCCGCGATGGCCGCTCCTGGAACGAGTTTGAGTAAGATAATCCTCTAGCTCGAAAGTGTTATTTTACCGGTAACATGATCTAACACAGCTAGTGGCACAATTTTCAACTTTTAAGCTCCGCGTGGATTCACCCGCGGAGCTTTTTTTATTACACTGCCGGAAGTGATTTTGCCCCTGAGCTCCGGACAGCAAGCGTTTCAGCGTTGTTAACAACTGCCAGCGACTTTGTAAACTCCCGAGCCCGGACAGATAAATTAGAGGAGCTTTTATGAATCCGACATTGTTACGCGTAACACAGCGCATTATTGAGCGCTCGAAAGAGACCCGTTCGGCCTACCTCGCCCGGATTGAGCAGGCAAAGAGCAACACCGTCCACCGATCTCAACTGGCCTGCGGTAACCTGGCGCACGGCTTCGCCGCCTGCCAGCCTGACGATAAAGCGTCGCTGAAAAGCATGTTGCGTAACAATATCGCCATCATTACCTCCTATAACGATATGCTCTCCGCGCACCAGCCCTATGAGGTCTATCCGGATATCATCCGTAAAGCGCTGCACAGCGTGAATGCGGTCGGCCAGGTGGCGGGCGGGCGTACCCGCCATGTGCGACGGCGTAACGCAGGGGCAGGACGGTATGGAGCTCTCCCTGCTGAGCCGCGAAGTGATTGCGATGTCCGCGGCGGTGGGCCTGTCACACAACATGTTTGATGGCGCGCTCTATCTCGGCGTGTGCGACAAGATTGTTCCGGGCCTGGTGATGGCGGCGCTGTCGTTTGGTCATCTGCCTGCGATCTTCGTGCCGTCGGGCCCAATGGCGAGCGGTCTGCCGAACAAAGAAAAAGTCCGTATCCGCCAGCTGTACGCGGAAGGGAAAGCAGACCGTCAGGCGCTGCTGGAGGCGGAAGCCGCGTCCTATCATGCGCCGGGCACCTGTACGTTCTACGGTACCGCAAACACGAACCAGATGGTGGTGGAGTTTATGGGGATGCAGCTTCCGGGCTCATCCTTTATCCAGCCGGATGCGCCGCTGCGCAAAGCGCTGACCGAGGCCGCGGCCCGTCAGGTCACGCGTCTGACCGGCAACGGCAACGAATGGATGCCGATGGGCAAAATGGTCGACGAAAAAGTCATCGTCAACGGGATTGTCGCGCTGCTGGCAACCGGGGGGTCAACCAACCACACCATGCACCTGGTGGCCATGGCGCGTGCGGCGGGCATTCTGATTAACTGGGATGACTTCTCCGAGATCTCTTCCGTGGTGCCGCTGATGGCACGCCTGTACCCGAATGGTCCGGCGGATATTAACCACTTCCAGGCCGCGGGCGGCGTACCGCTGCTGATGCGCGAGCTGCTGAAAGGCGGTCTGCTGCATGAAGATGTCAACACCGTGGCGGGCTTTGGCCTGCAGCGCTACACCCAGGAGCCATGGCTGAACAACGGCGAGCTGGACTGGCGTGATGGGGCGAGCGCGTCTCTTGATGCGCAGGTTATCGCCACCATCGACAAACCGTTCTCTCCTCACGGTGGCACCAAAGTGCTGAGCGGCAACCTCGGTCGCGCGGTAATGAAGACCTCTGCCGTACCGGAAGAGAACCAGATTATCGAAGCGCCGGCGGTGGTATTTGAAAGCCAGCACGACGTATTACCTGCCTTTGACGCCGGTCTGCTCGATAAAGACTGCGTGGTGGTGGTGCGTCATCAGGGGCCTAAAGCCAACGGGATGCCAGAATTACATAAACTTATGCCACCACTTGGTGTATTATTGGACCGCCGTTTCAAAATTGCATTGGTGACCGATGGACGCCTCTCTGGCGCATCAGGTAAAGTGCCTTCAGCCATCCACGTGACGCCGGAAGCGTACGACGGCGGCTTGCTGGCGAAAGTGCGTGACGGTGACATGATCCGCGTTAACGGTCAGACAGGCGAGTTAACCCTGCTGGTGGATGACGCCGAACTGGCGGCACGTCAGCCCCATATTCCTGACCTGAGCGCGATCGCGCGTGGGGACAGGACGCGAAATGTTCGGCGCGCTGCGTGAGAAACTCTCCGGTGCGGAGCAGGGCGCAACCTGTATTACGTTTTAAGACGACTTGATTTTAACGATCTGGCGAGAGAAAAACTCTGATGAAAAACTGGAAAACAAGTGCAGAAGCAATCCTGACCACGGGCCCTGTCGTGCCGGTTATCGTGGTAAACAAGCTGGAGCACGCTGTACCGATGGCGAAAGCGCTGGTTGCGGGCGGCGTTCGCGTTCTGGAAGTGACCCTGCGTACCGCCTGCGCGATGGATGCCATTCGCGCGATTGCTAAAGAAGTGCCGGACGCCATCATCGGTGCGGGTACCGTGACGAACGCAAAACAGCTGGCTGAAGTGACCGAAGCGGGCGCACAGTTTGCCATCAGCCCGGGCCTGACCGAGTCGCTGCTGAAAGCCGCGACCGAAGGCACTATTCCGCTGATCCCGGGTATCAGCACCGTCTCTGAACTGATGCTGGGCATGGACTACGGTCTGAAAGAGTTCAAATTCTTCCCGGCTGAAGCGAACGGCGGCACCAAAGCGCTGCAGGCGATTGCGGGTCCATTCTCTCAGGTACGCTTCTGCCCGACGGGCGGTATCTCTCCTGCCAACTACCGTGACTACCTGGCGCTGAAAAGCGTGCTGTGCATCGGTGGTTCCTGGCTGGTTCCGGCGGATGCGCTGGAAGCGGGCGACTGGGATCGCATCACCAAACTGGCTCGCGAAGCGGTGGAAGGCGCGAAGCAGTAATCTCGCGGGCGGGTGTTTACCCGCCTTGTGCAGAAAAGCCCGGAAAGCGATGAGCGCCTCCGGGCTTTTTTTTAGCCTTTAACCTGAACTGCCGCCGCGGCGGCAACTGCGCGCTCTCCACGGCCGTCGTCAACGTTATCCCCGGTGGCTAATGCCACGCCAAGACGGCGGGTTCCGTCGATCTCCGGCTTGCCGAACAAACGTACCTGCAATCCGGCACCCACCGCCGCGTCGACGTTATCAAACGTAACGTTCTGGCTGGTTAACTGCGGCAGGATCACCGCCGAGGCGGCCGGGCCGTACTGACGGATACCGCCGACGGGCAGGCCGAGGAAGGCGCGCACATGCAGAGCGAACTCGGAGAGATCCTGCGAAATCAGCGTGACCATGCCGGTGTCATGCGGGCGAGGGGAGACTTCGCTGAAAATCACCTCATCGCCGCAAACAAACAGCTCCACGCCGAACAGGCCATAGCCGCCCAGCGCCAGGACGGTTTTACGGGCGATCGCCTGCGCACGTTCCAGCGCCAGCGGCGCTCATCTGCTGCGGCTGCCAGGATTCGCGGTAATCGCCATCCTCCTGGCGGTGGCCAATCGGGTCGCAGAAATGGACGCCGTCAACGGCGCTGACGGTCAGCAGCGTGATTTCGAAATCAAACTTCACCACGCCTTCGACGATGACGCGACCGGCACCGGCACGGCCGCCCTGCTGGGCGTAATCCCACGCCTTAGTCCAGCGTGCTGCTGTCGCGAATAAAGCTCTGTCCTTTACCGGAGGAGCTCATCACCGGCTTAACGATGCACGGGTAACCAATCTCCTCGACGGCCTGCAGGAATGCGGCCTTATCGTCGGCAAAACGGTAGCTGGAGGTGGGCAACTGCAGCTCTTCCGCCGCCAGGCGACGAATGCCTTCGCGGTTCATGGTCAGCTTTGCGGCTTGGGCGCAGGGCACCACGCGCTGGCCTTCCTGCTCCAGCGCAATCAGCGTATCGGTGGCGATGGCTTCAATTTCCGGCACGACAAAATGCGGGTTTTCTTGCGCGTAATCAGCGCCTTCGCGAAGGGCATCGCCATCCAGCATGTTAATCACATAAGAACGGTGGGCGACGTGCATGGCGGGCGCATCGGCGTAACGGTCTACGGCAATGACTTCCACGCCTAAACGCTGGCACTCAATGGCGACCTCTTTTCCCAGCTCGCCCGATCCCAACAGCATCACTCGCGTCGCCGCAGGTCGCAGCGCAGTTCCTAAACGAATCATAACAATCCCCCTGAAAAAATTGGGGGCAGTATAAACGAAAACGTTTGCGTCTGTCTTTTATCCCTTGCGATGCTTTTTTCATCGCGCTACTATACTGTATAAATACACAGTTGAATGAGGCTGCATCATGGCGGTAGAAGTTAAATACGTAGTCATTCGTGAAGGTGAGGAAAAAATGTCTTTTGCCAGCAAAAAGGAAGCTGATGCTTACGATAAAATGCTCGATCTGGCGGAAGTGCTGGGCGACTGGTTAGGTACCGGCCCGGTAGCGCTGGAAGATGAGATGCGCGATCAAATGGCGCTGTGGCTTGCCGAACAGAAAGATGCGCTGAGCGGTATTCTGAAATCCGGCAAATTGCCAGGCGCTGAAGCGGAAGAACCTGCTGCAGCGGCTACTTCTGATGATGCTGAACCGACAGACGCAGTGGATATTAAAAGCGCGCAGAAGCGCGCGAAAGTCGCCTGATCTTGCGCTGCCAGCAATTTGTACCATGCTTTTGACTGGACAAGTAAGTACCAGGAGATAAGCATGAAAATAGCAGGAGTTTTTACAGGTCTGCTTTTGCTGGCAGGCAGTACCATGGCGCACGCTACAACGGATAAATCGGTAAAGTTTCCTTCTTGTGAAGGTCTTGATGCCGATGGGATCGCGGCCAGCGTTAAGCGTGACTATCTGCAAAATCGCATTGTGCGCTGGGCTGACGATCAGAAAAAACTGGGGCAGGCCGATCCGGTTGCCTGGGTGAATCCGAAAGAGATCGTCGGCAAGCGTGATAAATGGACGGTACCGCTCACGGTTCGCGGTAAAAATATGGATATTCACTACCGCGTGGCCGTCGATTGCAAAGCGGGTACGGCAGAGTACCAGCCACAGCCGTAACGCAATAATTTTCTCATCTTTTGCCGCTACAGACACTTCCTGACATCCCCCTCGCTTACTCTGGCCAACCACACATAGATAAGCGAGGGCATTATGAGCTGGTTGAATCAAATACAGTCGTTGCTGGGTTCGAAAGATAATGCGGATCCCTCATCTTCAGGCGAGCAGAGGTTACATAACCTACTGGCGCCGGGCGCTCTGGGTGGCCTTGCCGGGCTGCTGGTTGCCAGTAAATCCTCACGCAAGTTTCTGGCTAAATACGGTACCAGCGCGCTGCTGGCTGGCGGCGGCGCGGTCGCGGGTACGGTGCTGTGGAATAAATACAAAGACCGTATCCGTAACGCGCATCGGGGAGAGCCGCAATACGGTCAGCAGCAATCTCCGCTGGATGTGCGCACGGAGCGGCTGATCCTGGCCCTGGTTTTTGCGGCAAAAAGCGATGGTCATATCGACGACAAAGAACGAGCTGCTATCGAGCAGCAACTTCGTGAAGCCGGGGTGGAAGAGCAGGGGCGGCAGTTGGTTGCGCAGGCAATTGAACAACCGCTGGATCCCGCACGCCTGGCGCAGGGCGTACAGAATGAGGAAGAGGCGCTGGAACTCTGGTATCTCAGCTGTGCCGCCATCGATATCGATCACTTTATGGAACGCAGCTATCTGAATGCATTGGGAGATGCGTTACAGATCCCGCAGGCCGTGCGTGAGGGGATTGAGGGGGATATCAGGGAGCAAAAACAGGCGTTACCGGGCTTGATTCTCGATTACAGTGTGGTTTCGCTTGCATCATGCGCGGGTTTTGCCAACCTTACAGGGTGTAAAACAAAAAAGAACGATGACTATGCCGCCGAAAGCCAAACGGATCCCACACGCGATCACCACGCATGGCGATACGCGCGTTGATAACTATTACTGGCTGCGGGACGATTCCCGCTCGCAGCCAGAGGTGCTCGACTATCTGCGCCAGGAAAATGATTACGGCCGCAAAGTCATGGCGTCACAACAGGCGTTACAGGATGAGGTGCTGCAGGAGATCATTTCACGCATACCACAACGTGAAGTTTCCGCGCCCTATGTCAGAAATGGTTATCGCTATCGGCACATTTACGAACCCGGCAATGAGTATGCCATCTACCAGCGTCAGTCGGTACTGAGCGCCGAGTGGGATGAGTGGACGGTGCTGCTGGATGCCAACCAGCGCGCCGCCCACAGCGAGTTCTATACGCTGGGCGGCATGGAAGTCTCGCCAGACAATGCCATCATGGCGATAGCCGAAGACTTTTTCTCGCGCCGCCAGTATGGTTTGCGTTTTCGCAACCTGGAAACCGGCAACTGGTACCCGGAAGTGCTGGAAAACGTCTCCCCGGATTTTGTCTGGGCGAATGATTCCGAAACGGTCTACTACGTGCGCAAGCATGCCACCACGCTGCTGCCTTATCAGGTGTGGCGCCACACCGTCGGAGAACCGGCGCAGCAGGATGAACTGGTGTACGAAGAGCAGGATGAGACCTTCTATGTCGGTTTGGGCAAAACGACCTCGCAGCACTACATCACAATCCACCTTTCCAGCGCTACCACCAGCGAAGTGCTGCTGCTGGATGCCGAGCTGCCTGATGCGCAGCCGCTCTGCTTTCTGCCGCGCCGCAAGGATCATGAGTACAGCCTGGATCACTTCCAGCACACTTTTTACCTGCGCTCTAACCGCGAGGGCAAAAACTTTGGCCTCTATCGCACCAAAGTGCGCGATGAACGCAAGTGGGAAGTGCTGATTCCGGCGCGGGATCAGGTGATGCTGGAAGGGTTTACGCTCTTCAGCGACTGGCTGGTGGTGGAGGAGCGGCAGCGCGGGTTAACCAGCCTGCGGCAAATCAACCGTAAAACGCGGGAAGTGGTGGGGATTGCGTTCGACGATCCGGCCTATGTCACGTGGCTGGCATATAACCCGGAACCGGAAACCTCGCGGTTGCGCTACGGCTACTCATCGATGACCACGCCGGACACCCTGTTTGAACTGGATATGGATACCGGGGAGCGGCGCGTGATTAAACAGGTTGAAGTCGCTGGTTTCGATGCCAGAAAACTACCGCAGCGAGCACCTGTGGGTCACCGCCCGGGATGGCGTCGAGGTACCGGTCTCGCTGGTCTACAACCACACCTTATTCCGCAAAGGTGAAAATCCGCTGCTGGTCTACGGGTATGGCTCCTATGGCGCCAGTATGGATGCCGATTTCAGCAGCAGCCGCCTGAGCCTGCTCGATCGCGGCTTTGTGTTTGCCATCGCCCACATACGCGGCGGCGGTGAGCTGGGGCAATCGTGGTATGAAGAGGGGAAATTCCTCAAAAAGAAAAATACCTTCAATGATTTTCTCGATGTCAGCGATGCGCTGCTGGCGCAGGGATATGGTTCGCCGCTCTTCTGCTTCGGCATGGGGGGCAGCGCGGGCGGTATGCTGATGGGCGCGGTCATCAACCAGCGTCCCGCCGCTATTTCAGGGGGTTGTCGCCCAGGTGCCGTTTGTTGATGTGGTGACGACCATGCTGGATGAATCCATTCCGCTGACCACCGGGGAGTTTGAAGAGTGGGGGAATCCGCAGGATGAGATGTACTACCGCTACATGAAAGGGTACAGCCCTTACGACAACGTGGAGGCGCAAGCTTACCCGCACATGCTGGTCACCACCGGGCTGCATGATTCGCAGGTGCAGTACTGGGAGCCGGCAAAATGGGTGGCAAAACTGCGGGAGTATAAAACGGACGATAACCTGCTGCTGCTCTGTACCGATATGGATTCCGGGCACGGCGGAAAATCGGGGCGATTTAAATCCTACGAAGGGGTGGCGCTGGAGTATGCTTTTCTGATTGGCCTGGCGCAGGGCACCTTACCCGGACACGAGGTACATTAAGCGTCGCCCAGATAGTGCTTTAACGTCAGGCGCAGTTCCGGGCTCATGCGGTCGAGGTTGTTGAACAGCCAGCGCAAATAGCCCGGGTCTTGGTCGGCAATCTCCGACACCGCTTTGCCGCGGTATTTGCCAAATGTAAAGGTGGTGACCAGCGCCGGGCGGCCGGTCACAGTCGCCATCTCATCCGGCGTCCAGCCGGAGACCTGCATAATATCGATCAGCAACGCGGCGGTGATATAGCAGTCGTATAACGCCCGGTGATGGTGCAGCCCCGGCGGCGTCCGGACGCTCAGTTTGCGGGATTTGTACAGCGCCATGTTGCTGTATTTGATTCCCGGCCAGAGACGACGCGCCAGCTTCATGGTGCAAATCCATTCGCCCGGCATTTCAGGCAGCACCCGGCGGTCAAAACTGGCGTTATGCGCGACGTACCAGGGACTGCCATAGTAGTGCGGAACAATCTCTTCAATCCACGGCTGATCAGCCACCATCGATTCTGTAATGCGATGGATGGCCATCGCCTGCGGGCTGATGGGGCGATCGGGCCGCACCAGATGGCTCATCGGGTTGACGATTTTTCCGTCAACCACGTCAACGGAGGCCATTTCCACCACCCCGCCCTGCAGATCGCAGGTTTCGGTATCGATAACACGTAACATAACCGGCTCCGTTATTTAGCTTTAGGCTCATAAGGCAGACGTGAAAGCGAAACGGAAGCCAGACGATGAGCGATTAAACGCTCGCGAAACCAGTTACGCAGGTGCTCCGGTTGTTCACGCTCCACGGCTTCCGCAATCACCGGCATGTTGTAGCGTTCTTTAAAGGCAACGCCCGCGGCAGCAAGATCGACATTGACCTTGTCCATCTCATCCTGTTCAAGCTGCGCAAGATTGGTAATCATGATTTTCTCCTGGGTTCACGCGGCAAAAGTTACTAAGCCTGCCGCAGAAAGACAAGTACACCGGCAATGATACTCGACGCGAATATTGTACAGGGTTATTCTTTCCCCTAAATGTATAACAAAAAGGAATGAACTCTATGTCCATCTCTTCTTACGCACACTGGCGAACAGCGGTGCTCATCGCCAGCCTTTTTACGGCACCTGCAGTGCTGGCACATGCGCATCTCAAGGGGCAATATCCGGCCGCCGATGCGGCGGTAACCGCTGCGCCGCAGGCGCTAACGCTGAATTTCTCGGAAGGTATCGAACCGAAATTCAGCGGCATCTCGGTAACCGGTGCGCAGCAACAAATTATCAGGACCGGCACAGTAAAGCGCAATGAGAATGACAAAAAGCAGATGATCGTTCCGCTGGAGCAACCGTTGACGCCGGGCGATTATACCGTTAACTGGCATGTGGTTTCCGTTGATGGGCACAAAACCAGCGGCCAGTATCACTTTTCTGTGAAGTAACAAATGCTGGAGACCGCTTTTGTTGGGTTGCGATTTGTGCATTTCGCTGCCCTGATGCTTTCGTTTGGCTGCGCGCTGTTCAGCGCGTGGCTGGCTCCGCGCAGCCTGGAGCATCTGATGACCCGCCACTTTCTTCCTCTTCTGCGTGGATGTTTATGGCTGAGCGCCCTTAGCGCGATCCTGATGTTTGCTTTCCAGGGGGGGCTAATGGGGGAGGGATGGGGAGATGTCTGGCAACCCTCGACCTGGCTGGCGGTAGCGGCGACCGGTTTTGGCACAATCTGGGCATGGCAAATTATTTTTTCCCTCCTGACGCTGATAAGCCTGTTCCTTCAGCCTCAACAACAGCGGCGCATCTTCGTGCTGCTGGCGATCCAGTTTCTGCTGGCGGCGGGAGTCGGACACGCTGCAATGCGCGAAGGGGCGATGGGTGTTCTTCAGCGTGGCAATCATGCGCTGCATCTGCTTTGCGCAGCGATGTGGATCGGCGGATTGCTGCCGGTACTGTTTTGCATGCGCCTGGCCCATGGGCAGTCACGCCCGGCGGCCATCTCGGCCATGCTGCGTTTTTCCCACTATGGCCATTTTGCGGTCGCGGGCGTGCTGGCCACCGGTGTGGTTAATACACTGTTGATCGAAGGCGTAGCGCGCCCCTGGCAAAATGACTGGGGGCGGATGCTGTTGCTGAAATGTGCGCTTGTGGCGCTGATGGTGGTAATTGCCCTTGTGAATCGGTATGTTCTGGTGCCGCGTCTGAATCGGCATAATGATGCCGCGCGGCAGCGATTTATCGTCCTGACCTGGGCCGAACTGGGGTTGGGCGCGCTGGTGCTTGCCGCAGTGAGCCTTTTTGCGACATGGGAACCTTTTTGACTGAACCTGGCGGAAAGAATGAAAAAGAACTTATTAGGATTGTTAATGCTGACATGTTCCGGTGTGGCACTGGCTGCACCGCAGGTGATCACCGTCAGCCGCTTTGAAATTGGCAAAGACAAATGGGCATTTGATCGCGAAGAGATCATGCTGACCTGCCGTCCCGGACACGCGCTTTATGCCATCAATCCCAGCACGCTGGTGCAATACCCACTGAATGATGTGGCGGAAAAGCAGGTCGCCAGCGGTAAAGCCAGTGGGCAGCCGATCAGCATTATTCAGGTTAATGATCCCGCAAAACCCGGCGAAAAGATGAGCCTTGAACCGTTTATCGCCCGGGCTGAGAAACTTTGTTAACTGGCTACATTAGGAGCCTGATATTTAATAAAAAACCGCAAGCCTGTCTGAGCAAGTCTTGCGGTTTTTGCATTTTTTAGCGTGACGATTAGCGAATTTTTCTGACCACTTTTGTCGCGGACTGGAAAAGCTGACGCCGTCATCTATTCTTAAAGTGCCAGGCGACTTAGCCTGCATTAATGCCAACTTTTAGCGCACGGCTCTCTCCCAAGAGCCATTTCCCTGGACCGAATACAGGAATCGTATTCGGTCTTTTTTTATCTGCATGTCCTCCATGGAATCTACCCGTTCATTCTGAAACATTCACCAAGTCCATGCATACAGCCAAGCGATAACATACTCTGCACCGCGCACGTCCAGGGATTTTTTTGTCATGGCGATGTTTTTATGACTGAGCATCGGCCAGGCACGCGTAACGCTATCGCTGAGCGATTGCTGTATTTAAAACAGCAATCGCACTGGTGCTTTTTTGCTTTTAGGCTGTTTTAAATACTAATCTTTTCATTTTTGTACTATAAAACAGCACTAATAGAGGACCCAAAATACCGCAAAATAGATACAACATCTTTGCGAGAAGTCCAACACCTGGGGCAGTTCCAAGTGTATGCAGGGAATTTTCATTCAGGATATTGTTTCTTATCAGGATAAATGAACCGACCTTAAAGAACAGGAAATGCAGTGCTAATATATGAACAGTATTTTCGCCGATGTACTTCAGGAAATTTACCACAATGCTTGTTTTAATATAATGTGATGCACCAATGACAACGGCAATGCTTATAAGCGATAAAAATATAAACAAGAAAGGATCAGTTTCTCCATATAAATAAAGTGCTGGTCTTAAATAAATATAGGTCAGTAACATTATCGTAAGACATGGCACCAGAATGTTTTTAGATTTCAGGAGTGAGAGTCCATAATCCTTAAATAAATAACCAATGTAAAAAAAAGGAAGATACACAAAGAATTGTGCATTCGGTATGTTTCTGTATAGGTTAATATTGTCTGATATATACTTGCTTTTTACCAACCACCAGCCAAAGAAAAATAAAAACACTATCAGGATAGTTGGTAACAGGTTGCTATTCGTGAAAGTTTTGCTTGCCTTGTTGATGGTGTAAAAAATAATCTGCATTATTACCAAAACAGGTATAAACCACATCGCACCCAAAAGAGGTTCTGACGGGATAGTTATTGAATTGATAAATGCCAACATCATATCGCTGGTGGTATACTCTACCGCGTTTTCCGGCAGTATGTTCAAACTAACAAAGTGATTATGCAATAAAATAAACAATAAAGAGTAGCTAAAATATTGGGTTAATATTTTCTTTCTGCTAAAAATAAATGATATAAAACTATTGGCGTATTTATCGTAATTGAAGAAAAAACCAGATAATAGAAAAAAACCCGCTACATGGTAGTAGTAAAACATTTCAGCAAAAGGGAAATATGCGATATGCCCTGCGACTACAGAGGCCATTAATAACCCCTTGGCAACATCTAAACTTTTGTCTCTCACAATTTCTTTCTTCTGTTCCGCAACAAAATCGTTAACTGTTGATTCCATTTTTTATCAATTATGAATTTTTAATAGAGTTTTAATGCTAACATGTAAAAAAAAATTTATAAAGATTCTCTCGTTTGGCTCCACGTGGCTATTGCTACGGTGTATGTACAACCGATCAATGACGGATTGCATATGCGTACCTTTACGATGGACAACAGCGTCCCGGAGTATAGTTAAAATCTATACAATCGATAAATTTTGTCCAAATTTTGACAAAGATTATTTTGATTACTATTTTATTTCAATTGGTTATAGGTCGCTTTCTTAGGCGATTTATCAGCGAGGATAGATAAAATAGAAGCCCGGTATCCACGCACACTTGATGCTGCAGAGAAAAGGAGCGCACATGAAATTCTGGTCTGTTTTGACCGGCGTAGCGGTTGCACTGACGCTGGTGGCTTGCAAGTCGCCCACTCCGCCGAAAGGCGTACAGCCCGTCACCGGCTTTGATGCCAGCCGCTATCTTGGCAAATGGTATGAAATCGCACGGCTGGAAAACCGCTTTGAACGCGGCCTGGAGCAGGTTACCGCGACCTATGGCCAGCGTCGCGACGGGGCAATCAGCGTGCTGAACCGGGGTTACGATCCGCAAAAGCAAAAGTGGCGTGAGAGTGAAGGCAAAGCCTTGTTTACCGGGTCGCCGACGACCGCCGCGCTGAAGGTCTCGTTCTTTGGCCCGTTCTATGGCGGCTATAACGTTATTGCTCTCGATGACGACTATCACTACGCGCTGGTGAGTGGACCAAACCGCGATTACCTGTGGATCCTCTCACGCACGCCGACCATTCCGGATGCCGTGAAGCAACATTATCTCGCGGTTGCGCAGCGTCTGGGTTTCCAGGTCAATAAACTTCATTGGGTTGTGCAAAGCGACTAGTGCGGGGAACCCGCTCTCCGGAGGTTGCAGAAAAGCCGGAGAGCGGCTTATGTCCATATTGACTGCGGCATCAGAGCAAAGCGGGCAGGTTTGCCTTTCTGAACCCTCTAGAAGGTATAAAGAATGGCCAACACGCCAGTACCTTCATTACGGCGCTGCACCAGCGGGCTGTCTGCGGCATGGTCGCTTAACCAACTATAACCGACACTCATCATTGCTCCCCAGTGTTCATCAAATTGATGATTCCACGTCAGGTCACTGTTCACCCCATAGAACCCCGCCGCCGCTGCATAGCGAGCGTATCCACTACGCAGACTTTGCTCTCTGCTGACGCCATAAAAAGTGTTCATATATCGGCTATCGCCAAACAGCGCGGCAGACTGAAAAGCCAACGTATCGCTGGTGGTTTGCAGCGGGATTAACGCCAGCGATGTCTGGTATTGCACGCCCTGGCCGTCGGTCAGGGGAAGGGTGGCTTTGCCTTCAATGTTAAGCCACGGGGTAATGCTCCAGCCGACAGCCATGGCCGTATTGAGGGTGGCATCAATGTTACCCATCCCTTTTAAATTGTTTGCGCCATCGCGCCAGCCGGAGTTGCTATCAGCACGTCCCAGCCCATAACCGAGCGTATGTTCGAAATAGAGACCGTTATCGGCCTGTAAGTCGTAACCCAGCCCCTTTTGCGAATCAAAAAAGAGCGCATTCCAGCGTGCCTGTATCACCGGAACCATTTGCAGGCGTTGTTTGTCTGAGCCACTGTAGCGAGGGGCATATTGCCCACCGATGCCCAGGGTGAACGCATTTTGCGCGGCAGTATCGTCATCAGCATGGGCTGAAAATGCGAAGGCGGCCAGTAATGGGCTGCTCCTGTACAAGGCGGTTTTTATCGATATCATCATCACATCTCGCTTATTGGGGAACATGCTGTTGCGGCAGGGTTTTACCATCTTCTGAGCGCGGAATATATCCGGCTCATATCAATAAACGGTCAGGAAAGTGTTAAGAAACGGTCAAGGTGAGCAAATGCTGTCCCGGAAAATTCTTGTGATCGAAGACGATGTCGATGCGGCAAACGTGCTGGAAGCCTACCTGCGTCGTGAAAATTACGATGTATCGTTGACCGTCGATGGCCTTAGCGGGCTTGAGCTGGCGCAACGCTGGAAGCCCGATCTTATCCTGCTGGATGTGATGCTGCCGGGAATGAATGGTACCGAAGTGCTGGCGGCTCTGCGTCGCAAAAGCGATGTGCCGGTGATTATGGTCACGGCGATGGGAGATGCGCCCGATCGTATCGGAGCCTTACGTTACGGTGCGGATGATTACGTCGTGAAGCCCTACCATCCCGGCGAAGTAGTGGCACGCGTTCAGGCGGTGCTGCGACGCGCTGGCCGCACAGAAACGCGAGAAGAGATCCTGCGCTGGCATCATCTGGAAGTGAACACTACCGCCATTACGGCGGCGGTCATCCAGCCGGATAACAGCGAGTGTTTTCTCGAACTGACGCCAGCCGAGTTTTCGATTTTAACCACTTTGCTGCGCCATCCGACGCGACCTTTCTCACGCCAGTTCCTGCTTGAGCAGTGCCTGCCGGAAAGCGAGGCGCTGGAAAGGGTCGTCGATACCCACGTTTATAATTTACGCAAAAAACTTGAAAGTGCGGGCGTAACGGGCGTTTTAGCCAATGTGCGCGGGGTCGGCTACAGGTTCCGGCAGCCATGAAAAAATCGGTTTATCAGTCGCTCTGGCGCTGGATTTGCGGGCGTATCCTCGCGCTGGCGATCGGCTCTGTCATCATCATCGCGTTATGTATGTGGTTGCGTTACGCCGTGCAGAATTTCTGGGTGCTGCACCATATGCCCGCCCCGGTGCGCGACGAGTTTCTTGCCCTGAAAGAGAACCCGCAACTCAATCCGTCGCGCTTCCACGATATTGTGGACACCTGGTGGGGGCTGAGCTATTCCACGCCCTCAATTGCCTCTGCGGACTGGATAATGGTCGCCGTGCTGGTGCTGGTGATGATCCCCTTTATTGTCGTTATGGGGCTTCGCTATGTGCGGCCGCTGGCGCTGCAATTCAGCCGTCTGCGGGATGCGGCCGACGAAGTCTCGCACGGTCAGTTTGGTAGCCAGGCGGAACTGGTAAAAGAAGCGCCTGAGGAAATGGTGCGATTCGCCAGCGACTTCAACAGTATGACGCGCCAACTGGCGAGATATGAACGCGAGCTTCGGGCTTCGCATGTGGCGATGGCACATGAACTGCGCTCGCCGCTGACGGCCGCCATTGGTCGTTTGCAGGGTATGTTGGATGGGGTGTTTGAACCCAGCGAAGCGCAACTGGGAATGGTGATGAAGCAGTTGCAGTATCTCAGCCGGCTGACGGATGAACTCCACCTGTTATCGCTGGCTGATGCGGGACAGCTTACGCTTACGCTCCAGCCGGTGTCTCTGGCGGAACTGTTAAATGAGCGTGCGGCATGGCTGAAACCACTGGCGGATAGCGCCGGTCTGGCGATTACCGTTACCGCAAGCGCACCTTCGATGTTCATCGGCGACGCGTTCCGCCTGGGGCAGGTTTTTACTGTCTTGATGGAAAATGCGCTGCGCTATGGTCGGCGGGACGGCCATTTATCCATCGTTCTTCAGCAACAGCATAACCTCTACCGGATTGATTTTGAGGATGACGGGCCGGGCGTGACGGCGGATTTTCTGCCGCTTATATTTGAGCGCTTCACCCGCGCAGAAACGTCGCGGGCGCGACATTCCGGAGGCAGCGGTCTTGGGCTCTCCATTGCTCGCGCCATCTGCCACGCGCATGGCGGCAGCATCAACGCTTCATTACCGGAAAAAGGCGGCCTGAAAGTCAGCATCTCGCTTCCTACAGACGCGACGGGGTAATTCACACGCTCTTGATGGATTCTTGACGAAAACTGGAACGAATCTCGACGCAAGCCGGATTTAATGGCGCCATTACCGATTCGGAGTGGCGTTATGTCAGAACAGTTTAGTGATTATCTGCGTCAGGGCCTGCATCATCTTTTTACTGTTGCACGCACGGTTTCCCTCTTTTCTCTGCTTCCGCTGCTGCTTCTCGCGGCGGTACTGCCATTGTTGACGGGGTGCGGAGATAAACCGACAGAAAAACCCGCACCGCCAAGACCCGTTCGTTATCAGGTTATCGGGGCGGCATCCGCGCATCCGGTGACAGTGCGCACCGGGGAGATCCGCGCCCATGATGAAACGGCGCTGGCTTTCCGCCTCGACGGGCGAATGGTCAGCCGCCTGGTCGATATTGGCGAACGGGTGCATGCCGGACAGGTACTTGCTGCAATTGAAAGTGAGACCGGGAAAAACCAACTGACCAGTGCCGCCGCAGATGTGGAAAGCGCCCGCGCCGCCGAACGCGTTGCGGCACTTAACCTGAGCCGGATGCAGAAGCTCATGCCTTCCGGGGCCATCGCCCGCACTCAGCTCGATAGCGCTCGCGCCGACTGGCAGGCGGCCGCATCCCGCCTGCAAAGCAGTATCGCCGCATTGCATACTGCGCAGGAGAATCTGCGCTGGACCCAACTGACAGCGCCTGCCGATGGGATCATCACTCGCGTCAGCGCCTCGGCGGGGCAAGTGGTCAGCGCAGGGCAGACGATCTTCACGCTGGCGACCAGCGATGCGCGAGATGTAGTTTTTGATATCGCCGATCCACAGCTTTTGCCTGCATCATCGTCAAACACACTACGGTTTCCGGTGGCTTTGCTGGCAAACCCGGCTATCCGCGCCAGCGGAAAATTGCGCGACATCAGCCCGCAGGCCGATCCGCAGACCCGCACCTGGCAGGTCAGGGTGACTTTAGAGGCCCCGCCTTTGGCGATGGCGCTGGGAGCCAGCGCGACCGTTGAGATACCGTCAACAATGCCTGGCGGCTATACCGTACCGGCGTCAGCACTCAGCCGCATCGGCGATCAACCGGCGGTGTTTATTATCGACGGGCATGGACAAGCGCAATTACGCGCGGTCGCGCTTGCCGGTTACTCTGCAACATCCGCCGTGATTGCTTCAGGCGTGGGCGTCGGCGACAAAGTCATCACCGCAGGCGTAAGCAAACTGCGCGCCGGTGAACCGGTAATTGTCGGGGAGCCGCAGCCATGAAGCCTGTTGAACCACGCTTTAATCTTTCTGCCTGGGCGCTGAAGAACATCAGCAGCTGGTCAGCTTTTTTATGCTGCTGGTTATCGCGACGGGCGTGCTCTGCTATGAAAAGCTGCCGCGTAACGAAGATCCAGCCTTCACCATCAAAACGGCGGTGGTCTCCGCCCAGTGGCCGGGCGCTACGGTTGCGGATACCACCCGGCTTGTTACCGATACGCTGGAGAAGAAACTGCAGGAGATCCCCTGGCTGGACTATCTCGAAAGTGAAACCCGGGCCGGCCGCACCGTTATCCACGTCAACCTGCGTGACGATACGCCCCCGCGGCAGCGTGCCGGACATCTGGTATCAGGTTCGCAAAAAAATGCAGGACATCGCCCCGTCCCTGCCTCAGGGCGTGCAGGGCCCGGCGGTGAATGATGAGTTTGATGACACCTTTGGCACAATTTATGGTTTCACGGCGGAGGGCTATAGCGCGCGTGAACTGCGCGATCGCGTGGAGGAAATCCGCCGTGGCCTGATGTCGCTGCCGGATATGGGCAAAACCACCCTGCTGGGCGAACAGCAGGAGCAGATGGTGCTCGCCTTTTCGCCCGCGACAACTGGCCGGGATGGGGCTGGATATCCAGCAGGTGAGCAATGCGTTGGCCGCGCAAAATGCCGTTGACCCGGCAGGGACACTGCGTACCGGCAAAGAGAACGTGGCGCTGAGGGTCAGCGGCGCGCTCACCACCGAGGAGAGCTTACGGGCGGTCACGCTGCACGTCAACGATCGCTATATTCCGCTGACCGATATTGCCACCGTCAGCCGCCAGATCGCCGAGCCACCGGCCCCGGTATTTCGGGTGAACGGCCAACCGGCTATCGGGCTGGCGGTGTCGATGGCTGCCGACCGGCAACATGCTGCGTTTCGGCCCGGCACTGAATGCAAGAATGGCTGACGCTGCGGCGCCGGGCTGCCGCACGGTATCGAGATGGTGAAAGTCGCCGATCAGTCAGCGGTGGTCAGTGACGCGGTAAGCGGGTTTATCCGGGTGCTTATCGAAGCCGTTGTTATCGTGCTGGCGGTTTCATTTGTCTCGCTGGGTTTGCGGGCCGGGCTGGTGGTGGCGGCGGCCATTCCGCTGGTGCTCGCCATGACGTTTGCCGGCATGATGCTGGCCGGCATTGGCCTGCAGCGCATCTCGCTGGGGGCGCTGATCATTGCCCTGGGGCTGCTGGTGGATGACGCCATGATCGCCGTCGAAACGATGGTCGCCCGGCTGGAAGCGGGCGAGTCCCGTCAACAGTGCGGCCACCTATGCATTCAAAACGACGGCCTTCCCTATGCTCACCGGAACGCTGGTGATGATTGCCGGTTTTATTCCCGTTGGCTTTGCGGCCTCCAGCGCCGGTGAATACTGCTTCTCCCTGTTTGCGGTGGTGCTCATCGCCCTGCTCTGCTCCTGGGCCGTCGCGATCCTGTTTTCGCCGCTAACGGGCACGTGGCTGCTGCCGGAAAAAGTCAGACATCACGCGGCAGGACCGGGAAGGATCGCGCGCGGGTATGGACGGCTTTTACGCCTGGCGCTCCGCCACCGGCTCGCTACCGTACTGATTGCGCTGGCCGCGCTGGGGCTGTCAGCGTATGGCACGACGTTTATGCAGGGCGAGTTTTTCCCCGCCTCGGACCGGCCCGAGTTGCTGGTCAGCCTAACGCTTCCGGCCAACGCGTCGCAGCCGGAAACGCTCAGAGAGGTGGAAAAGCTGGAAAAAGCGCTGGCCGACAACAGCAATATCGATCGCTTTTCGACGTACGTTGGCTCAGGCGCCATCCGTTTTTACCTGCCGATGGACGTGCTGCTGGAAAATGAAAATATCGCCCAGTTGGTTGTCGTCGCGAAGGATCTTGCGGCGCGGGATCGTCTGCACGCACAGCTCAACACGATCTTGGCGACGCAATTTAGCGACATCATCACGCGCGTGTCGCCCCTTGAGCTGGGGCCTCCCGTCGGCTGGCCCATCAAATATCGGGTGAGCGGGCCGGATTATCTGCAGGTTCGGGCGCTTGCGAACCGTCTCACGGACGCGATTGGCCGCTCCCCGTTCTCACGCGACGTTAACCAGACGGCCGGAGAGCCGGAGAGAGTCATTACCCTTGAGGTAAATCAGACGGCGGCCAGAGCGGCGGGAATATCGTCAGAAAGCCTCGCCCGCACGCTGAATACCGTCTGGTCCGGCAGCGTTGTCACGTCCATCAGAGATAATGACCGCCTTGTCGACGTGGTGCTCAGGGCCGAGGAAAGCGCGCGCCAGAGCACCGCCACCTTCTCCTCACTCACGATTCAGGGGAATGACGGTAAAAAAATTCCGCTCAGCGCCGTCGCGACGCCGGTCTGGGGCGTGGACGATCCGGTTATCTGGCGTCGCCAGCGCGTGCCCTTTATCACGGTGCAAACCGATCTGGCGCCCGGCGCTGCGGGCTGAAAGCGGTGTCCGCCGGCGCTGCGTCCGGCAGTGGATAAACTGCGCGCGCACCTGCCCGCCGGTTACCGCATTGAAGAAGGCGGCGCGGTTGCCGAATCGGATAAGGGGAACAGCTCCGTCTTACCCGGTCTTCCGGTGACGCTGGTCATCATGCTGTTGCTGCTGATGCTTCAGCTGCGGCGATATTCCCGGATGCTGCTGGCGCTCCTGATGGCCCCGTTTGGTTTACCGGGGATCGTGCTGGCTATGCTGCCTGGCGGAACGCCGATGGGGTTTGTCGCGCTGCTGGGCGTCATCGCCCTGGCGGGGATGATCATGCGCAACGCGGTAATATTGATTAGCGAGGTGGACAACAATCTGGCGCAGGGGATGGCCGCAAACGATGCCGCGATTGTGGCGGCGACGGAGCACCGGGCCCGGCCCATCATGTCTGACCGCCTGTGCCGCCATTCTGGGGATGATCCCCATCTCTCACCAGGTCTTCTGGGGCCCGATGGCCTACGCCATTATCGGCGGGCTGCTGGTGGCGACGCTGGTGACGCTGACCGTGTTACCCGCTGCCTTTAGCCTGCTGCTGAGTTGGCATAAAACCGCGGGCGGGACGGAAAACCGCCATTAGCCCATTCAGGCTATCAGGGAAAATCTGGCCGCTAGCTGAAAACCGGCATATGCCGGAAGCGGAGCGGGCCGGGTGAAAACAGAGAATTGCTCTCTTTATTTTACCCGCAGGCGGGCGGGGGCTTTGCCGCCCCCGTTCAGCTGCGCGGCCGTGAGCCTGACTGCAGGCGAAAAAAATCGATCAGTAAGCGCATTGCTGGCGCCATAAAAGCGTTGCGCGGATAGTAAAGAAAGAATCCCTCTTCATGTCTATGCCACTGCGGCAGGACGTGAATCAGCGTTCCCGCTTCGATGGCGACGTGGACTTGCTGCTTTTCCAATAACGCCAGCCCGACGCCCGATTCAGCGGCAGCCAGTTGCACATTGATATCATTGACGGTTAATGCCGCATCGACGGCAACCTCGACCTTTTCATTACCGCGTTGCAGTTTCCAGCGATACTGCGCGCCATTCTCGCTCCAGCGATAATTAATCAAGCGATACTGGCTGAGGGCTTCAGGCCGCGTGGGCAGAGGCTGCTCGCGGAAACAGGAGGGCGCTGCGACAATCACCATTTGCAGATCGTCTGTCATGCGCGCTGCAATCATGTCTTTTGGCACGCGGTCTCCGGTGCGGATCCCGGCATCAAACCCGGCGGCCACCACATCTTCAAGATGATCATCAATGACCAAATCAAGCTGGATGCCGGGATAAAGCGACATGAACCGTTGCAGCTTCGGCAGAATGGCGCGCTGTGCGGCCAGACGTGACAGGTTGATGCGCAGCTTGCCCCGCAGCGCCGGACCCGTTTCGCTGACGGACTCAACGGCGCTCTCCAGCGCCTGCATCGGCGCAGAGAGTCGGGCAATAAAATCCAGCCCGGCTTGCGTCGGTGAAACGCTGCGCGTGGTGCGATTGAACAGGCGAACCTGCAATCGGGTTTCAAGCGTGCGAATGGTATGACTCACCGCTGACGGGGATAACCCCAGTCTCCCCGCGGCGCGGCGGAAGTTTTTCTCCTCGGCGACCGCCAGAAAAGCGACCAGTTCCGTGTATTCGGTTCCTTTCACATTGTTGCTCCTCATTCACCAGTTCATGCGGATTATAAGGTATTAATTCGCAATCCCGGCGCTGTCAGAATGCAAAACAGATCAATAACCGAGGAAAAGAAGCGATGCAGACCATGAAACGCTGGGAAATGAACCAGACAGGGCGTGACGCGTTAGCGCTGAATCATGTTGCCCGGCCACAGCCCGCAGCGGATGAAGTGCTGGTAAAAGTGATGGCAGTTGCCCTCAATCATCGGGACCTGATGGTCATCGAAAATGGGCGCGGTTTACCCCTGCGTTTTCCTTTTACACCCGGCTCTGATCTTTCAGGTTGTGTGGTGGCTACCGGCGCGAATGTGATCCGCTTTGTGCCAGGCGATGAGGTGATTTCTGTCTTTACGCCGGAGTGGCAGGACGGGCCACGGCCGGGTAATGCGCGTGAAATGTCTTACCGGACGCTGGGCGGATTCTATCCGGGCGTGCTGGCAGAGTATGTCGTAATGAAAGAGAGCTGGCTGGTACGCAAACCGATTTCTCTGGATCATGTGCAAGCCAGCACTTTACCTTGCGCTACGCTCACGGCCTGGTTCGCACTGGTCGAACGCGGCAATATCCAGCCCGGTGAAACGGTGCTGATCGAAGGAACTGGCGGCGTGGCGCTCGCCGCACTGCAGCTTGCCCGCATGAAAGGGGCGCGCACCTTGCTGGTGACCCGAAGCAGCAAATGTGAACAGGCGAAACAGTGGGGCGCGGATGAGGTGATCGATCGCCAGCAGGATGTTGTGGCGACGGTTCTGTCATTAACCGCCGATCGTGGGGTGGATCACGTGCTGGAGCTTGTCGGTGGCAGCCATCTGGGTCAGTCCGCCGCAATGGCGGCGGTGGGTGGAAAAATTTATCTGATTGGCGCGTTGGCGGGTTTCGAGGTTTCTTCGCCGCTGGAACCGTTGCTGTTTAAAGATCTGCATATTTATGGCATTGGCACCGGACACCGACGGGCGCTTGAAGATCTCTGCGTTGCTGTCGACCAACAGGGATTCGCTCCGGTGATAGACCAGCTTTATCCGCTGGAAGCGCTGCCAGCGGCGCTGGCACATCTGGAGCGTGGGCCGTCAGGCAAGATAATTATCACCATGGAAAATAAGACAATCAGGTGATCGCGTCTTGCGGAATTATTATTCGGCAATGATGTTTTTGTTGTAAAAAATATAAACGGGCAGGGTAAATCACCGCCCGTTTATATTTATTTCAGCACCAACGCATGCATTTTTTCTGCAACATCATCCAGTAACTGAAAACGACGGCGATATTCTGCGCGTTTTTTACTGGCGATACTTTCCAGCGACTTACGTGAAAAAATTAGCGGCAAACGCCAGCGCCAGGTATTATCTTTTACCCCTTCAATCGACGCCCAAAATTCATCATAGCTGGCATGGAAATGTCGTCCTTTGCTCAGGCGATAACGCAACGCACGGAACACATGCCCGTTATCACTTACGCCATAGATTGCCGAAATACCGGTCAGTGTGGCGAGCTGGCTCAGTACTTCAAGGGCGATTTTTTTCGGGAAAATGCCGTGGCAGGCGCGGGTCGCCAGTTTAATGACCTCATGGCTGACCTCTTTGCGCGGGCCTTGCAGACCACCAATGACCAGAATTTGCTGCCCCTTTTCGCTGATCACGCTGAACGTTGCGCTGGCCAGTAACGTATTGTCGCCATCGCACAACCAGAGTGTGCTTTCCCCTTCGCGTTCCGCTTTGCTGGCGTTAGAAGCATACACCGTGAAATGCGTATCATCTTTCCCCATAAAATCAATAATCTGTGTGGGTTCTGTCGCGCTGAGGGCCGCGGCCAGTCGCGGTGATACGTTGTTATCAAGCCAGTTGTAGTGGTTGATAATGGCATCGGCACGCTGCGAGGCATGTAAACCGCGCGTCAGATACTGACGGTGCGATTTACTCGGAAGTGTGATTTGGGTCGCCAGCAGCCGGTCGAAATCCGGGCGGCGGGAAAGGGCATTAAGCATGCGGTTGGTGGCAGACCAGAACAGCAGCGAACGCAGCAGAAACTTAAGGCGATACTCGCGCTTTTTCCAGATGGGGCCAGGCACGAGGCGACCACTCACCAGATCACCAATAATGTGTGAATTATTATTTTGTTTAAGTTCTGTTGATTGACTAATATTCGACACGGTGAATGGCCTCTAATTAATATATTGATATTTTAGAGGTCTGGAAAATACAAATTAATAGGCGCCTTTGTTTTATTTCGCTTTCATTTAACCTTTATTTAATTAACAGGCTGAGCGCAATTATTACTCCATCTGTCAAGGATTTTCCTATACTCAAAAAAGGGAGGGAAATTATGTATCAACGTCTTGATGGAGAGCGCTGGCGGCATATCTGGCTGGTTGGCGATCTGCACGGTTGCCACCAGCGTTTAATGCAGGCGCTACGCGCACGCCAGTTTGATCCGTACCAGGATCTGCTGGTGTGCGTGGGGGATTTAATCGATCGCGGGCCGGATAGCCTGCGCTGCCTGGCGCTGCTCAAAAAACGCTGGTTTAAGACCGTGCGCGGTAATCATGAGCAGATGGCGATTGACGCCCTGCGTTTTGGCGATATGGCGATGTGGCAACTCAATGGTGGTAGCTGGTTTAGTGCCCTCAGCGAGGCGGAACAGCAAGAGGCGCTGGCCGCGCTGCGCACCTGCGCTGAATTGCCTTATATTCTGGAGATACGCTGCGGCGGCGCGGTGAACGTCATCGCGCATGCGGATTACCCGGCTGAAGAGTACCAGTGGGAACAAGCCGTGGACGGTGAATCGGTGCTGTGGCGCCGCGACAGGCTCAACCAGTGGCTGGCAGGAAAAGGGCAGCGTATTGCGGGCGCCGATCATTTCTGGTTTGGTCATACGCCGCTGAAAGCGCGCATTGACAGACAAAACCAGCACTACATCGACACCGGAGCTGTCTTCGGCGGTGAATTAACGCTGGTGCAGTTACAGTAGCTAAAAATCGCTGAATTCATTGGCCGGGTGCCAGAAACCATCAATAAACTCTTCGACGGGAAAACAGCCGCCATAGCGTATGCGTTGATTGTCCATGGCAACAAGGCACTGCTGCTCCGTATTAAACACATCGACTACGATGTCGTCACATCCACCGTCCAGGTAGCAAACGAATAAGACCAGAGCGAACATTCCATCCCTCAGTTCCGTACAACGTAACGATAAGTGTAGGGGATGAATTCAGGCAGGGGAAATCAGGCGGGTAAATAACCCGCCTTACGGGCGGGTTTCCATTGGATCAGGCAAGACGCATAACCCAGGCATCAGATTGTTGATCGTAATGCTCACGGTAAAGGACCGAATGTTCGCCATCAAGGAGCGCCGGGACGCTGGTGTCCGCATCCCATGCATCAAGTTGCATGCACAAATCCGGGTCGGATTTGCAGGGGATATGTAACGTTCGATCGCCCTGTTCTTCTCCCCGCAGCTCTGCGTCGTCGATTTCAAAAGCGCCAATACGCACGCTGGTTTTCGTCATAGTGCTCTCCGTTGGACGGTTGTCAAAATCTGGTATGACCAGTGTAGCCGTCCAAATTTGAGCGTGGTACAACATGGAGAGCAAAATCGCCAGTAAAAATGTGCGCTTTTTTTCAGGCCGTGCGGCATCACGCATTACCGGTAAACAACCGGCCATCACGAACCAGCTCGCGCGGATAGCTGTTTTTCAGCCGCGATCCCACTTTTTTCGCCAGACCCAGCGGGTGCCCCTGATACGTGACAATCACATCATCACGCGCGGGCAGTGTTGTCCGGGTAGACATCGCGACCACGATACCACTCTTCCGCCTCGGCGAGCGTCAGGGAAAACGCCAGCGGGTTATCCTGGCCCGCCAGCGCGATCACCGCCTCGTGCTGCCAGCGATACCCTTTGTTGTGCGTTTCCGCCAGGCGGAGGCCGATGCGCGAGAAACGGACTTTGCCGATGAGCGGCTCGATCTCGGCCGGGAACAGCCACAGCTCTTTATCGCGCTGCCACAGGTGCAGGCTCTCATCCCAGCGTAAGCCTACGGCAGTAGCAGCCGTTGCGACCTGGGACGCCTCTTTTGCTTTGAGCGGCGTGAAGGGGAAATTGCCCACTTTGTACGTCGGTGCAGGCAAAGGCTCGACCGCCGCCGTTTTACGCAGACGGGCCACAAAAAAGCCTTCGCAGTCGTAAATCTGCGGGAACACGTGCAGGAAACCTTCCGGGGTGACCGCCTCCTGTGCGGCATCGGCAAACAGATCATCCAGCGGCAGAAATTCGACCGCATCCGGGTACTGTTCCCGCAACCAGTGGCAGATGGCTTCGTTTTCATCGCGGTTGAGCGTGCAGGTGGAATAGACCAGCGTGCCGCCGGGGCGCAGCGCGTGAAAAGCGCTATCGATCAGTTCCCGCTGCGTGGCGGCGATCTCCAGGTTGCTGGCCACGGACCAGTTTTTCAACGCATCCGGATCTTTACGCACCACCCCTTCGCCGGAGCAGGGCGCGTCCAGCAGAATGGCGTCGAAGGTCTCCGGCAGCGCGGCGCCAAACACGCGGCCGTCGAAGTGCGTCAGGGCAACATTATGAATGCCGCAGCGGCTGATGTTGGCGTGCAACACCTTCACGCGGCTGGCGGAAAATTCGTTGGCGAGGATCGCGCCGTGATTACCCATCCGCGCGGCAATTTGCGTGGTTTTGGAGCCCGGTGCCGCGGCAACATCCATCACGCGCTGCGGCATTTCGCCATCGGCAAACAGGGCGGCAACCGGCAGCATTGAACTGGCTTCCTGAATATAGAACAGGCCGCTCAGGTGTTCAGCGGTACTGCCCAGCGGCAGCGCGTCTTCATCATCGCGCTCGATCCAGAACCCTTCCGCGCACCACGGTACCGGCGTCAGCTGCCAGCCGTAAGGCGCGACCAGCGCCAGAAAATCGTCGACGCTGATTTTCAGCGTGTTGACGCGAATACTGCGGCGCAACGGGCGCTGGCAGGCGGCGATAAAATCGTCGAACGACAGGTGAGCCGGCAGCGCCAGGCGCATCTGCGCGAGGAATTCTTCAGGGAGGAAGACGGCGTTTTGAGCCACGGGGCACACCACAGGGAGAAAAACAGGCGCGCAGTGTAGCATAAAGGCTCCGGCGCAAACACGCCGGAGCAGGCAGGGTTAGCGGGGAAGGGCGGTTCCCCATTCGCGCCACTCTTTCGGCTCGCTTTCCAGCAGCAGGAAGTGTTTACCCGGCTGCGCTTTCGGTGCCAGCGGCGTTCCCGGCGGCGTGGCAAAAGCAATACCACCGCGAATGAACTGGTTGAAGGTGCCGGTTTTCACCACGCCGCCGGTCAGGCCGAAGTCCAGCGAATAGCCGGATGCCAGCCAGAATACCGAGTTGTTACGCACCAGATGCTGATAGCGTTCGCTGATGCGCAACGCCACCATTACGCGGTCGGAGAGCGTACCCAGCGTCAGGCCCGTGACCGTACCTACCTCAATACCGCGGAACAGCACCGGCGTGCCGATGTTCAGCGAGCCCGCTTCCGGCACTTCCACCACGATGCTCAGGCCGCCAAGGTAGCGCGAGTCGGTGATCGTGGCTTCCTGCAGCTCCAAATCGCGGCGCATATCGCCCCGGCCCGGCTCCACGTTGATGTACGGCTGCAACATGGTATCGAGATGCTCAACGCCCGCGGCCGAGATCTGCGGCGTGACCACCGAGAAGCGCGAACCCGTGCGGGCAAAGGTCTGCACATATTCCGGGTAAAGTACGGCGGTGGCCTGCACCTCGTTACGCGAGGTGATCAGCGTCAGCTTCTGGATCTGCCCGATATCAATGCCCAGATAGCGGATGGGCATGCCTTCCGCCAGCTTACCGGCATCAAACGCGTGCAGGGTAATCTGCCCCCCCACGGCGCGGGCGGCGGTTTCGGACGGGAAGAGAATACGCTTATCGCCCTTGCGCAGATTCGCGCCCGCGCCGCTGAGGTTATCGAAGCTGATGGCGCCTTTCAGCGCGCGGGAAAGCGGAGAGGCCTGCACGGTCAGCCCGCTGCCGTTAAGCTGCACTTTCGCGCCGCCTTCGGCCCAGAAGACGCTGTTTGGCGTCAGCAGCTTGCGGTACTCCGGCTTGATGTGCAGATCGATATCAAAGGCGTCGGCACGCGGGCGAACGGTAATCACTTCCCCCACTTCAAACTTGCGATACAGCACCACCGAACCGGCCTGTACGTCCGGCAGGGTGTCGGCGCTGTCAGCGTCAGCGTGGTGGTGGGAAGATCGCTGAGGCTGTTTTCCATCGCTTTCTCCAGGTTGGCATACAGCGGATAGCTGTCGCGCACGGCGCCTTTCTCGCCGGGCAAAATGCGGATGCCGCCGTTGACCCACTCGCTGGCGCTGGCACCGAGAAACTCCACGCCGTCCAGACCCACTTTGACGTCGACGCGGCTGTTCACCACGAATTTACTGTCACCGTGCACCAGGTCGCCATATTGCGGATCGATGGCGACGGAGAAGGTTACGCCCTGATTCGTCGGAGAGCTTACGCTCCAGCACCTGGCCGACCTTCACGCCGTGCAACACCAACGGCTGCCCGGCTTCGATGCCGTAGCTTTCCGGCGCAGTAAGTGTCAGGGTAACCGTCACCACGCCCGGTTTTTGCAACAGGGCTTTATCCGCCGGAGCAATCACGAAGCTTGATTGCGGGGCTGACCTTCGCCCGGGATCAGCTCAAACGTATTGCCGGTCAGCAGCGTGCTGAGGCTGGTATCGTTGAGCGAGATCTTTGGACTGCGCATTTCGATGCGCGTTTTCTCGCGCAGGAGATCGACCACGCTCGGATCGACGGTCATTTCGCCGGTGACCGACCCGCCCGGGTTGAGCGTCATTTTGGTGAGCTGACCGACCTGCAGCCCCTGATACATCAGCGGCGTTGAACCCGCTTTCAGCCCCTTAGCCGCCGGGCAGGGCGAGCTTGACGATCACGCCGCGCTGGCTGTGCGCCAGGTCGGCGTACAAGCCGAACTCATCATCCTGAACCGCTGGCTGTGATTCAGTTCCGGGGAGTCAAAGGCGATGGCGCCGTTGACCAGCGCCGCCAGGCTTTCCAGCTTCACTTTCGCGCCGCTCAGGCTGAGGTCGGCATCCACGCCGGAGACGTTCCAGAAGCGGCTGCCTTTTTTCACCAGATTGGTGAAGCGACGCTCGATCAGCACGTCGATGGTGACGCCCTGTTTATTGGGGTTGATCGAGTAGTCGTACACGCGGCCGACCGGGATTTTGCGGAAATAGACCAGCGAGCCGCTGTTCAGCGAACCGAGATCCGGCGCCTGCAGATGAATCATCAAATCGCCGTTGTTGAGGCGGTATTTCGGCTGGGTATCCAGCGCGGCGAAGTGATCCTGCGGCTCGCCCTTGCCCGGCATCATGCCGATATAGTTGCCGCCCACCAGCGCATCCAGCCCGGAGACCCCCGCCAGCGAGGCTTTGGGCGTCACCAGCCAGAACTGCGTTTCGCTGCGCAGGGCATCCTGCATGTCAGATTTGATGCTGACCCGCACCTGAATCTTGTTCAGCCCTTTTCCAAGAGAGATGTCCTGCACCGTACCGACCTCAACGCCCTGGTAGCGCACGGGCGTGCGCCCGGCGACGATGCCGTCGGCGGACTGGAAATCGATGGTGACGGTACTGCCGCGATCTTCGTAGCTCGTCCAGATAAGCCAGCCTGCAATCATCAGGGCGATGACGGGCAGCAACCAGAATGGCGAAATGCGGCGTTTTGTTTTAATTCGCGCTTCAGTCGGCGAAGCGGGGGTTTCCTGACTCATGTGCATCCCAAAGTAAGCGGCTATCCAGCCATTCCACAGCAAGAATAGTCAAAATCACCGCCGAGCCGAAATAAAACGCGGCGGGTCCCATGGTAAAAGCGAGTAGCTGGTCGCGATTGATGAGCGACATCATCAGCGAAATCACGAACAGATCTAGCATCGACCAGCGGCCAATCCAGGTGACGAATCGCAGAAGCAGAATGCGGGTCCGTAAACCTTGTTCACATTTAAAGTGAATGCTGATGAGCAGGGTAAACATCACCACCACCTTGGTAAAGGGCACCAGAATACTGGCGATAAAGACGATCGCCGCCACCCCGACATTGCTGTGCGCAAGCGAGATAATCCCGGAGAGGATGGTATCCTCCTGACGCGCGCCATTCACGTAAATGATGGAAATCGGCAGCAGGTTGGCCGGGATCAGCAACACCAGGGAGGCGATCAGCGCCGCCCAGCATTTTTGCAGGCTGTGCTTGCGCCGCAGCCGTAAGCGGAATGTGGCACCGCGGGCAGCGTCCGCGCGCGTCGGGCAACCCGGTATAGTGGCATCCCAGACAGACGCGCAGATTTTCATCGGGGCGCGTGGCGGGGCGCTGAGGGTAAAACCGCTCCCAGAGCTGCTCCACGTTCAGGTGGATCAGCGTCAGGATGCTCAGCAACACCAGAGAGATAAAAGCAAACAGCCCAATGCCGGGCTGCAAGAAGGCGTAATCCTGCACTTTGATGGACGCAACGCCCACGCCGACCAGATAGATATCCAGCATGACCCACTCTTTGAGCTTCTCCAGCATCAGCAGCACCGGGCGCAGGTTCATGCCCAGAATATTGCCAAACCAGAGATAGGCAATGGCGGCCACCAGCACCAGCGGCGCGCCAACGGTGCAGAACAGCACCATGGCGGCGGTGAGCGGCGAGCCCTGACGGGTCATCTGCCAGATACCCTGCAGCACGTTGGCATCAATGCGCACGCCAAGCAGGTAGAGCTTCAGCAGCGGTTCGCTCCAGGCGAAGGGCATCAGCAGCAGCATGGTGACGGCCATGGCGGCGAGGCGGGTCAACGACCAGTCGCGACCATCGCGAACTTTGGCGTCGCAGCGGGGGCAAAAGGCACTTTGGTGCGATTTCATCTCCGGCAACGCAAAAAGCGTATCGCACTGGGGGCAACGCTGATAATGTGCACGAGGCAAAGCTTCGCTTACCGTATGGACAGTTATCTTTCTCGTCGGCGTAATTTTGGTTGTTTTTAAGGCCATCAGCTGCGCACAAATAAGTATTGTTGAAAGTTATAATAACTCATGAACGGATTCATCTTGAGCATGAGCGCATTTAATGCTTATTTTAATAGGCTATGCGGTAATTTTGTAAGACAACTAAGTGATTGAATAATGAACAAAACAGAATTCTACGCGGATCTGAACCGCGATTTTAAGGCATTGATGGCGGGTGAGACCAGCTTCTTAGCCACTCTGGCAAATACTAGCGCATTGCTGTTTGAACGTCTCTCTGACGTAAACTGGGCGGGCTTTTACCTTCTGGAAGGTGAAACGCTGGTGCTTGGTCCGTTCCAGGGCAAACTGGCCTGCGTGCGTATCCCGGTTGGGCGTGGCGTATGCGGCACGGCGGTGGCCGAGAATCAGGTCCAGCGTGTGGAAGACGTTCATGCGTTTGATGGACACATTGCTTGTGATGCTGCCAGTAATTCTGAAATCGTTCTGCCGCTGGTGGTCAAAAATCAGATTATTGGCGTTCTGGACATCGACAGTACGGTCTTCAGTCGCTTTACAACCGAGGACGAACAGGGGCTGCGCGAGCTGGTGGCTAATCTGGAAAACGTACTCGCTGCAACCGATTATCAAAAATTCTTTGCGAGCGTCGCAGGATAATCAACGGATAACGTAGCATTTACTGATAGCGTCATTATAATGACGCCTGTTCATGCCTGCGCTTGTTGGCAACGTCCGTTGTAATCAGGAAATTTCATGGAAAATCAACCTAAGTTGAATAGCAGTAAAGAAGTTATCGCATTTCTGGCCGAGCGTTTTCCGCAGTGCTTCAGCGCGGAAGGTGAAGCTCGTCCCCTGAAAATCGGTATTTTTCAGGATCTGGTGGCGCGCGTTGAGGGGGAAATGAACCTCAGCAAAACCCAGCTGCGTTCCGCCTTACGTCTTTATACTTCGAGCTGGCGTTACCTGTACGGTATCAAAGCTGGCGCGACTCGCGTGGATCTCGACGGCAACCCTTGCGGTGAGCTGGACGAGCAGCACGTTGAGCATGCGCGCAAGCAGCTTGAAGAAGCCAAAGCGCGCGTTCAGGCACAACGTGCGGAACAGCAAGCGAAAAAACGCGAAGCCGCCGCGGCAAACGGCCAGGAAGAAGCGCCTCGTCGTGAGCGTAAACCACGCCCTGCGCCGCGTCGTCAAGAGGGTGACGAGCGCAAACCGCGCGCAGACAAACCAGTCGCGAAAACGCCCCGCGTGCAGCAGCAGGAAGAGCCGCGCCATACGCCGGTTTCGGATATTAACTGTACTGAGCGTGGGTCAGGCACTGAAGGTAAAAGCGGGGAACAATGCGATGGACGCCACCGTACTGGAAATCACCAAAGATGGCGTTCGTGTACAGCTGACCTCTGGTATGTCAATGATTGTACGCGCAGAACACTTGTTGTTCTGAAACGGAGGCCAAGCCTGGCATGAACACTTTGTTTAAGCTCACCGCGCTGGCGGGTCTGTTTGCGATAACAGGTCACGCACTGGCAGTGGACGATATCACGCGTGTTGATCAAATTCCGGTACTGAAGGAAGAGACGCAGCACGCGACGGTGAGTGAGCGCGTGACCTCACGTTTCACCCGTTCGCACTATCGTCAGTTCGATCTCGATCAGGCCTTTTCGGCCAAAATCTTTGACCGCTATCTGAACTTGCTGGATTACAGCCATAACGTTTTGCTCGCCAGCGATGTCGAGCAGTTCGCTAAGCGCAAATCCGAGGTGGGTGACGAGTTGCGTTCAGGCAAGCTGGATCTGTTCTACGATCTCTACAACCTGTCGCAAAAGCGCCGCTTCGAACGCTATCAGTACGCGCTGAAAGTGCTGGAACGTCCGATGGACTTCACCGGCAACGACACCTTCAATCTGGATCGCAGCAAAGCGCCCTGGCCGAAAGATGAAGCCGAGCTGAATGCGCTGTGGGACGGCAAAGTTAAATACGACGAACTGAGCCTTAAGCTCACCGGCAAAGACGAAAAAGAGATCCGTGACACGCTGACGCGTCGTTACAAATTTGCCATTCGTCGCCTGGCGCAGACCAACAGCGAGGATGTCTTCTCGCTGGCGATGACCGCCTTTGCGCATGAAATCGATCCGCACACCAACTATCTCTCACCGCGCAACACCGAGCAGTTCAATACCGAAATGAGCCTGTCGCTGGAAGGTATCGGCGCGGTGCTGCAGATGGACGATGATTACACGGTGATCAACTCGATGGTGGCGGGTGGCCCGGCGGCGAAAAGCAAAGCGATTAGCGTAGGCGATCGCATTGTGGGTGTCGGCCAAACCGGCCAGAACATGGTCGACGTGATCGGCTGGCGTCTTGATGACGTGGTGGCGCTGATCAAAGGGCCGAAAGGCAGCAAGGTGCGCCTGGAAATCCTGCCAGCCGGAAAGGGCACCAAAACCCGTATCGTTACCCTGACCCGCGAGCGCATCCGTCTGGAAGACCGCGCGGTGAAAATGTCGGTGAAAACCGTCGGTAAAGAGAAGGTGGGCGTCCTGGATATTCCGGGCTTCTACGTCGGGCTGACTGATGATGTGAAAGTGCAGCTGCAGAAGCTGGAAAAGCAGAACGTCAGCAGCATGATCATCGATCTGCGCAGTAACGGCGGCGGGGCGCTGACGGAAGCGGTGTCGCTCTCCGGCCTGTTCATTCCGTCCGGCCCGGTGGTGCAGGTGCGCGATAACAACGGTAAAGTGCGCGAAGATGCCGACAACGACGGTGTGGTCTACTACAAAGGCCCGCTGGTGGTGCTGGTTGACCGCTTCAGCGCCTCCGCGTCTGAGATCTTTGCCGCGGCGATGCAGGATTATGGCCGCGCGCTGATCGTCGGCGAACCGACCTTCGGGAAAGGCACCGTTCAGCAGTACCGCTCGCTGAACCGTATTTACGATCAGATGCTGCGTCCGGAATGGCCTGCGCTGGGCTCGGTGCAGTACACCATTCAGAAATTCTACCGCGTCAACGGCGGCAGTACGCAGCGCAAAGGCGTCACGCCGGACATTATGATGCCGACCGGCACGCAGGAGACGGAAACCGGCGAGAAGTTTGAAGATAACGCGTTGCCGTGGGACAGCATCAATGCCGCGACCTACGTGAAAGCGGGTGATATGACGCAGTTTGGCCCTGACGTTGCTGAAGGCGCATAACGACCGCATCGCGAAAGATCCGGAGTTCCAGTACATCATGAAGGACATTGCGCGTTTCAATGCCCTGAAAGATAAACGGAATATCGTTTCTCTGAACTACGCTCAGCGTGAGAAAGAGAACAACGAAGACGATGCAACCCGCCTGGCGCGTATCAACGATCGCTTCAAGCGTGAAGGCAAGCCGCTGCTCAAAAAACTGGACGATCTGCCAAAAGATTACCAGGAGCCGGATCCGTATCTGGACGAGACGGTGCATATCGCTCTCGACCTGGCGAATCAGGAAAAAGAGAAACCTGCCGTACAGCCCGCTCCGGCAAAATAATCTCCCAACAGGCACAAGAAATTGTGCCTGTTTCTTTTTGTTCTTCATCCTTCCGTCAGCCAGATTTTCAATTGTGTAAAGTTGTGTCTTTCTGGTGACTTACGCCCGCCGGATGCTTGAAAATAGCCGCAATACCCATACGATGTGGGTAATCGCATAGTGCGTTTTGTTAAACTGAGGTAAAAAGAAAATTATGATGCGAATCGCGCTCTTCCTGCTCACCAACCTGGCGGTGATGGTGGTTTTCGGGCTCGTGCTAAGCCTGACAGGAATTCAGTCGAGCAGCGTTCAGGGTCTGTTGATTATGGCGCTGCTGTTTGGTTTTGGTGGCTCGTTCATCTCCCTGCTGATGTCGAAGTGGATGGCACTGAAATCGGTGGGTGGTGAGGTTATTGAACAGCCGCGTAACGATATGGAACAGTGGCTAATGAATACGGTGGCTCAGCAATCCCGTCAGGCAGGGATCGCCATGCCGCAGGTGGCGATTTACCATGCCCCGGACATTAACGCTTTCGCCACGGGCGCCCGTCGCGATGCGTCACTGGTTGCCGTCAGCACCGGATTGCTGCAGAACATGAGCCGTGACGAAGCCGAAGCGGTTATTGCCCACGAAATCAGCCATATCGCCAACGGTGACATGGTGACCATGACCCTGATTCAGGGCGTGGTGAACACCTTCGTGATCTTCATCTCCCGTATTCTGGCGCAGATCGCGGCAGGCTTTATGGGCGGAAACCGTGACGAAGGTGATGAGAGCAACGGCAACCCGCTGATCTACTTCGCCGTTTCGATGGTTCTGGAACTGGTATTCGGTATTCTGGCCAGCATCATCACCATGTGGTTCTCCCGTCACCGTGAATTCCACGCGGATGCCGGCTCTGCGAAGCTGGTTGGTCGTGAGAAGATGATTGCCGCGCTGCAGCGTCTGAAAACCAGCTACGAGCCGCAGGAAGCGAACAGCATGATGGCCTTCTGCATTAACGGTAAATCTAAATCGCTGAGCGAGCTGTTTATGTCTCACCCGCCGCTGGATAAACGTATTGAAGCGCTGCGCAGTGGGGAATACCTGAAGTAACGCAGCGGCAGGAACTACAAAGCGCGCCAACTGGCGCGCTTTTTTTATCATCCCTAAACCCCTGGGGAAATGATGATTGATTACTCTGCTTTCGGCTGGGTGACCCGCAGTCCGCTGACGACCGCCGCGAGGGTGGCAAGGGCCCCTGCGGGAGCAACAATGAAACATGGGTGCCGTTGGTGTCCAACAGGGTTAAACATCAGGGCGACCAGCGCCGCACCGCTGCTTTGCCCCAGCAGACGCGCGGTTCCCAGCATACCGCTTGCCCCACCGCTGCGATGACGCGGCGCGGAGGTGATAATGGTGTGATTGTTGGGGGACTGGAACAGGCCAAACCCGGCACCGCACAGGATCATGCGCCAGATGATGTCCAGATCCGCCGGCGATCCCGGGCAGAAGCGCCAGCGCGAAAAGCCCGCATCGCCATCACCGCCAGCCCCAAAGCACCCAATAAACCGGCATGGACGCGTTCAATCAGGTAACCTGCCAGCGGTGCCATCACCATCGTCGCCAGCGGCCATGGCGTCAGCAGCAGGCCGGTTTCCACTTCACAACGCCCAAGTACGCTCTGCAGAAAGAAGGGCAGGGACACCAGAGCCAGCATCTGGGCGCAGAACGAGCAGACTGACGTGCAGATGGAGAGCGAAAAAAGGGGAATACGCAGCAGGTCGACGGGCAGCAGAGGCACTGGCAGGGTGAGCTGGCGGCGTACAAAGAAGAAGCCGATCGCCAGCAGGGCGATGAGCTCCGCGGCGGTAAGCACCAGAGATTGTCCCTGGGCAAAGCCGCTCAGCGCCGTAATCAGCAGGCCAAAGGTCAGGGCATTCATCACCGCACTTGCCACGTCGAAGCTGGGCTTTGAAGTGCGAGCTGCATTCGGTGGTAAAAATTTAATTGCCAGCAGTAAAGCAATAATGCCCAGCGGCACGTTGATGGCGAACAGCCATTGCCATGACGCAACGGAGAGGATCGCCGCCGCAATGGTTGGCCCGGCGGCAGAAGAGACGGCGACAATAAACGAGTTTATCCCCATTCCGCGCCCCAGATGACGCTGCGGATAAATTAAGCGGATCAGCGCCGTGTTTACGCTCATGAGCGCCGCGCCGCCAAAACCCTGCGCAACACGCGCCAGGGTCAATGTCAGTAGTGAATCTGAAAGGGCGCAGAGCAGGGAGGTGAAAGTGAAAACCACCAGGCCGCACTGATACACCCGACGGTAACCGAACATATCGCCGAGGAAAGAGAACGAGAGCAGGGAAACCACAATCGCAATCTGGTAGGCGTTAACAATCCAAATCGAACTGGCGGGTGAGGCGTGCAGGTCGCTGGCGATGGTTGGCAGGGCAACGTTTGCAATCGCGCCGTCAAGGACGGCCATTGAGATACCGATAATGATGGTCGCTATTGCGCCATACCGCTGGGGTAATGGCAGGCCATCCAGAGGTGATTTATCCATAAAAATTTCAGGGTTAATGTCACACAGTTATTTGTATAATGATTCTATCATCTGCATTCCGGCTTTATGTCGCAGATTTGTAACGGGCTTTATGTCGCAGAATTGTAACGAAGTAAACGCGGATTGATTGCAGGTGACATGACGGGAACTTATAATAAAAACCGGTTCTGATTTTTATAAAACACTCGCTATGAGGTGGTAAATGGCTATTGCGGATTTGGATAAACAGCCAGATTCTGTTTCTTCCGTGCTGAAGGTGTTTGGCATCTTACAGGCGCTCGGCGAAGAGCGTGAAATAGGTATTACCGAGCTGTCGCAGCGCGTGATGATGTCGAAAAGCACCGTTTATCGCTTTTTGCAAACCATGAAATCGCTGGGCTACGTTGCGCAGGAAGGCGAATCTGAAAAATATTCTCTGACGCTTAAGCTGTTTGAGCTGGGCGCGCGAGCGCTACAAAATGTTGACCTGATCCGCAGCGCTGATATTCAGATGCGTGAAATCTCTCGCCTGACCAAAGAGACCATCCATCTCGGCGCGCTGGATGAAGACAGCATTGTTTACATCCATAAAATCGACTCCATGTACAACCTGCGCATGTATTCGCGCATTGGTCGCCGCAACCCGCTCTACAGTACCGCCATTGGTAAAGTTCTGCTGGCGTGGCGCGATCGTGAGGAGGTGAAGCAGATCCTTGAAGGCGTGGAATACAAGCGCAGTACCGAACGAACCATTACCAGCACGGACGCGCTGCTGACGGTGCTCGATCGCGTGCGCGAGCAGGGGTATGGCGAAGATAACGAAGAGCAGGAAGAGGGGCTGCGCTGCATCGGCGTTCCGGTATTTGACCGTTTTGGCGTGGTGATCGCGGGCTTGAGTATCTCCTTCCCAACCTTACGCTTCTCCGAAGAGCGTCTGCATGAGTATGTGGCTATTCTGCACACTGCGGCACGGAAAATTTCTGAACAGATGGGATATCACGACTACCCGTTCTAATCCCTACCTGGTAGAAAAAAACGCCGCATCTGATGCGGCGTTTTTTGTATGTCATTCACCTGGCTGATTAGCCATTATCAATCACGACGGATGTTTTACGCAGTACAGGGCAGTGGGTTGAGCCAAAAAACCCGCTGTCAGTATGCAGATACTGGGCAGTGCTCATTCCCTGTGCTGTTAGATATTTACACTGAATGCCTAGCCCGGCTGCGTTTTCGGTGCTCCCCACCAGCACGCCATAACCCCTCAGCAGAAGGCCAATCCACAGCAGCGCAACAACGATAACGGCGCGAATAAGTGTTCGCATATCAGCTCCTTGCTTCACACTAAATCATATCTTAAAGCTAGCGTAAAGCGTTTACGTGATGAAACAAGTGCAGGATTCTGAAAAAAGCGCGATGGAGGCACAGTTAGTCCTTGTTTAAGATAAGCGTGATAACCTCGTTACATCAGGTCATTAGACGGAGTGTGGAGTGAAAAAAATACGCTGGGTAATTCTGATTATCGTGCTGATAGCGTGCGTGGTGTTATGGACGCAGACGATCAATGTGATGTGCGATCAGGATGTACAGTTTTTTAGCGGCGTTTGCGCAATCAATAAATTTATTCCGTGGTAATAGACATTTTTTCTCAACGTGATTTCCTTCCTTCGCGCCAGTGGTAAAATAGACGTTTTTATTGAGGTGGTGAAATGGGTGAGTTACTGAATTCAGGGCTGCTGAATATAGCATCCCTGATGATTTCTTTGGTGGTTCTGCTGGTGGGGCTGGTCATTTGGTTTTTCGTGAACCGCGCCAGTTCCCGTACTAACGAGCAGATTGAACTGCTGGAAGCGCTGCTCGATCAGCAAAAACGTCAGAATGCGCTGCTGCGCCGTCTGTGTGAGGCTAACGAACCGGAAAAAGACGCGCCGAAAGACGCGGTCGCTGAAGATAACAAAGACGAAGACGACTTTATCCGCCTGGTGGCTGAGCGTTAATCTTTTTGTCCTGGGAGGTGGCTGTGGTCTGGAAAAATCCCTGGTATGACCCCTCCCTGAAACATCACACCCCAAACGGTTTTTGTAATACCGATCCTGTCGGACATCAACCCGGCGACCTTGACCGCTGGCGTAAAGCGCGTAAAGAGGCCGGATTACCGAAGCCGCCCGCGCTGGGTTATGAAGACTTTATCCACCAGTGGTGGCAACCGGTTGAGCTTACGCAACCTCAGGAAGATGGGGTGTGGTGGCTCGGACACGCGAGCGTGTTGCTGCAGCTGGACGGCAATACCTTCCTTACCGATCCTGTCTTCTCCCACCGTGCTTCTCCTGTCCGTTTTGCCGGCCCGCAGCGACGTACGCCGCTTGCGCTTGCCATTGAAGATGTTCCACAGCTGGATGCGGTCGTCATTTCCCATAATCATTACGATCATCTTGATGACGCGACCCTTCGCCGAATCCTCAAACGCTTCCCCGACGTCAGTATTTTTGTTCCGTTGGGCCTCGCCGACTGGTTTCGCCGCCGGGGAGCAAAACGCGTGGTCGAACTCGACTGGTGGCAGAGTTTCACCTGGCAGGGGATGACGCTGACCGCCGTACCGGCACAGCACTGGAGCATGCGCACGCCATGGAACCGCAATCGTTCCTTATGGTGCGGCTGGGTGATGGAAGGACGGCATCACCGCTTCTGGTTCAGCGGTGATACCGGTTATTCACCTGAGCTGCTGTTGATTCCTGAACGCCTGGGCCAGATAGATGCCGCCGCGTTACCGATTGGTGCCTATGCCCCACGATGGTTCATGGCTGTCCATCATATGGATCCGCAATCTGCGGTGGCATTGTGGCAGCAATTGGGCTGTCCGCTGGCGTTTCCCATCCACTGGGGCGTGTTTGAACTGGCAGATGAATCCCTGGATGAACCTGTGCAGGAGTTGCAGCTGTCATTAAGCGAAGCGGCAACAGTTAATCATTCTTTCAGGATACTGAAAATTGGTGAATATTTATCCTTATAAACGAAGCGATAAATTGTTGCATATATTGTTGATGTAAACGCGCGCAGGAATGTTTTATTTTTATCGAAACGTTTTGCTTGCCTTCTTTTGATGCAGAGTCATAAAAAATTCATTATTTTGGTGCATAACGCTGTTTATTCGCTGGTGCACAACAACTATCCAGAGTAAACCAGGTAAATAGTTTCCTCTGTTGTCTTAATAGTTTAAGAATCGTCCTGGACGATAAAAAAAGCATAACTATGCGTAAAAAGTTCTTATGATATACGCTATATGCATAGACATATTGTGGCTCGTTTGAGCACATGGAACCTAATATTGAGCTATGTTAAAAAAGCAGCTATTGTCGATGCATGAGGATAAGGGCCTGGTGACTGCTATAGCGTTCATCGTAATGCATAAAAGTGCAGAAGAAGCTTTGACAGGCACTGTTCGAATTTGTGCGGCGGATCGAGACATGTTTAAAAATGGCTTGCCATATTAAACATAGTGTGTGATAACACGTTTTGGGTCAAACGAGGTACAGTTCTGTTTATGTGTGGCATTTTCAGTAAAGAAGTCCTGAGTAAACACGTTGTCGTTGAATACCGCTTCTCTGCCGAACCTTATATTAGTGCCTCATGCAGTAATGTCTCAGTTTTATCTCAGTTAATGCCTGCGGGCGAAGAAAACACTCTAAGGAATTTTGCAAAATGGCAAAGATTAAAGGTCAAGTTAAGTGGTTCAACGAGTCTAAAGGTTTTGGTTTCATTACTCCTGCTGACGGCAGCAAAGATGTGTTCGTACACTTCTCTGCAATCCAGGGTAACGGCTTCAAAACTCTGGCTGAAGGCCAGAACGTTGAGTTCGAAATTCAGGACGGCCAGAAAGGCCCAGCTGCAGTTAACGTAACTGCTATCTGATTTCGACACCTCTGAGCTTGTACGCGCTTCGCGCGTTAAAGTCAGACATAAAGCCTCGCACTTGTGCGGGGCTTTTTAATTTCCTCGTGCGACAAATGGCGGTACACTTTCGCCCTTTGAGAAATACCCTCCGGAGTTTTTATGCCTTTCAGTTGCCCGCTCTGTCACTCGCCTTTACAGCGTCGCGAGAGTGCCTTCGTTTGTCCGCAGGGGCATCAGTTTGATCTGGCGAAAGAAGGCTACGTGAATCTTCTGCCGGTACAGCATAAACGTTCCCGCGATCCCGGCGACAGTGCAGAGATGATGCAGGCGCGTCGCGCATTTCTGGATGCGGGGCACTATCTGCCGCTGCGGGAGGCCGTCGGCGTTCTGTTACAGGCCAGATTGCCAGAGCAGGCCGCCGCCATGCTGGATATTGGCTGCGGGGAAGGGTACTACACCGCACGGCCTTTGCTGCGATTGCCCGTGACAAGGGCGCAAAAACGTTTGGGCTGGATGTCTCCAGGGCCGCGATCCGCGCGGCGGCAAAACGTTATCCGCAGCGTGACGTTCTGCGTGGCATCCAGCCACCGGCTGCCGTTTGACGATGCGAGCATGGACGCGGTTATCCGCATCTACGCGCCCTGTAAGGCGGAAGAGCTGGCGCGCGTGGTGAAGCCGGGCGGATGGGTGGTCACCGTGACCCCAGGCCCGCGTCATCTGATGGAGCTGAAAGGGCTGATCTACGACGAAGTGCGTCTGCATGCCCCCCTGAACAACGCGGGAGCAATGGACGGGTTTAAAGCAGGAGCAAACTCGCGCGCTGGCGTATGAGATGACGCTTAAAGGGCAGGAAGCGGTCGCGTTGCTGCAGATGACGCCGTTCGCGTGGCGGGCAAAACCGGAAGTATGGGAAACGTTAGCGGCACACGGAATGCCATTCCGCTGCCAGACGGATTTCAGTATCCACTTCTGGCAGCGCGAAGATTAACCGGCGAAGTGTGCCCAGAGGATCTGGGCACCAATGCCAATCAGCACAATCCCGCCGAGGATCTCGGCGCGTTTACCCAGCAGCGGGCCGATAAACCGTCCAACCATCATGCCCAGCGTGGACATAATCAGGGTTGCACAGCCAATGGCCAGCGCGGTGGCGATAATATTGACCTGCAGGAATGCCAGACCGACGCCAACGGCCATCGCATCAAGGCTGGTGGCAATGGCCGTGGTGACCAGCAGCCAGAAGCCGTGGCGATGCTGCGGTTCCTCGTGTTCACCATCACCGCCGCGAAAACCTTCAATGACCATTCGGCCTCCGAGAAACACCAGCAGGACGAAGGCAATCCAGTGGTTCCACTCCAGCACGAACTGGCTGGCGAGCATGCCAAGTCCCCAGCCGATAAGCGGCGTCAGCGTTTCGATAGCGCCGAAAATCAGACCGGTACGCAGGGCTTCTGAGAATTTAGGTTTGTGTAGCGTGGCGCCTTTTCCGATGGAAGCAGCAAAGGCGTCCATGGACATGCCAAAAGCGAGAAGGATCGTAGCGGAGATATTCATAACAGCGTCCAGACCGGGGATATCCATATGACACATCACTGCCCCCAGTAAACAGCAGTTGATGTATCTATGGTCTCGCCTGACTGCAACACATAAGATGTGCGGTCAGCGATCCGTACGCGCCACGTTTTTCAACGAGTATGTTGACACGTACATTTCCGGAGAAGCGGAAATCGGCTACTCCCCAACGACGGGCGCAACCTTAACATATTTTGAGAATATAAAACAACAATCGAAAAAGCATAATTCAAAACGTTTGTTGATAACGATTTTCATTTGGCTTTATAGGTGAAAATATCGTTAACAAATAGAAGTAAATTTTCACCTGAATATAGCAATGGCTATAAATTAGCTTATTTTTTATGCGGGTAAATATAGATTTTGCTATATCTCTAACTCATTGAGTTTTAACGAGTAACCTTATATATTTTCTCCAGGTCGTCAATATTCCTCACCCGAATAAGCAGGCGGCGTTGTTCTAATTGCATCACCAGCACGCCGTCTTCCGATAAATTCATCTCTTTAATACGGTTATATTCTATCCATACATTGGCGAAGAAAAAGCCGCGGGATTTAAAAATGATTTTCGGCGTGCGGATCCAGAACAGATAAATAGCCATTAATGCCAGCGCACATAATAACCATGTGGTTAATAATGCACCATGGCTGGTGACGTTATTGTAAATAAGAATGGCGATGAGACCCACGAAGATAAACGCATCCACGCGGCCGCGTCGTAGCAGGGGAAGGGAGAGCAGCGTCTCGCCGTGACGGCGGGGCATAATGAACTCGTCATAGATCGCGTAAGCCAGAAGGGCAGCAACAAATAAAACCAGTACGATGTCCGTGACAGTCATTCATCCTCCAGATAAAAAAAACCGGGGGCAAGCCCCCGGCCTATAGCATTGATACTTACAGACCCAGCAGGCCGACAGCGTAGCCCGCAATACCGATGACGAAGAAGCCAACGATGATCCACAGCGGGTTCACTTTCTTACGCAGCAGCCACATACAGGCGAAGGTCAACAGCAGCGGCACCAGGCCCGGCATCAGCTGGTCCAGAATCGTCTGCACGGTGGTGACGCGGGTCTGACCAGTCTGGTCGGTGATCGTCGATACCACCAGCGGGATGTTCACGTGCGTCCACTTGTTGACCAGGGCGCCCATGACAAACAGGCCGAGGATTGACGCCCCCTCAGTCAGTTTCTGCAGGAAGCCGCCGCCCATGTCCTTAACGATGTCCACCCCTTTACGGTAGCCGTAGGCCACGCCGTAGTAGCGGGTCAGCAGGCGCACGGCGTTGAACAGGATGAAGAACAGCAACGGCCCGAGCAGGCTGCCGCTCATGGCGATACCGGCACCCAGTGCCGCGAAGACCGGACGCACGGTACCCCAGAAGATCGGGTCACCGACACCGGCCAGCGGACCCATCAGACCGACTTTGATACCGTTGATGGCACCATCGTCGATCTCCGCGCCGTTTGCACGCTGCTCTTCCATCGCCAGCGTTACGCCCAGTACCGGCGCCGCCACGTAAGGATGGGTGTTGAAGAATTCGAGGTGACGCTTGATCGCCTGACGGCGCGCTTCGTTGTTTTCCGGGTACAGGCGTTTGATCGCCGGTACCATGGAGAAGCAGAAGCCCAGCGCCTGCATACGTTCGAAGTTCCATGAACCCTGAAACAGGTTAGAACGGATGAACACGCCACGAATATCACCCGGAGTGAGTTTTTTCTCGGTGGTAGTTTTTGTCATATCAACCATTTCGCTCACCTGTTAGTCCAGTTCGTTATCGAGATCGTTGTTACCAGCAGCCTGCGCTGGGGCACCCGCGACGCGGTTATATTTCGGGCTGAGCTGGATGTAGAGAATCGCCATCACCGCACCGATCACACCCAGTGCAACCAGGTTGAAGTTGGTGAAGGCCGCGGTCACGAAGCCGAGGTAGAAGAACGGCATCAGGTAGCCTGCGCGCATCATGTTGATGACCATCGCATAACCGACCACCACGATCATACCGCCCGCGATGTTCAGACCGCCGGTGACCACTTCTGGAATGGCGTTCAGCATGCTCTGGACTTCACTGGTACCGACAGAGATCGCCACGATAACCGCCGGGATCGCGATGCGCATCGCCTGCAGGAACAGGGATGAAACGTGGATCCACGACAGGGCCGTGAGGTTGCCGTTTTCGGCCGCCTTATCCGCCGCGTGCTGGAAGGCAACGGTGATGGTACGAACGATGATGGTCAACACCTGGCCTGCGGCTGCCAGCGGGATGGCCAGGGCGATACCGGCACCGATACTCTGGTGCCCGGCAATAACCAGAACGGTCGAAATGATGGAGGCCAGCGCGGCATCGGGCGCAACCGCCGCACCGATGTTCATCCAGCCCAGGGCGATCATTTCCAGGGTACCACCGATGATGATACCGGTTTTCATGTCACCCAGAACGGCCCCAATCAGCGTACAGGCCACCAGCGGACGGTGGAACTGAAATTCATCAAGTACGGATTCCATACCCGCAATACATGCGACCACGAACACCAGCACAATCTGAAGAGTGGTAATCTCCATTGCACTTCTCCTATAGCTAAATCAGACGTAAGTGTGAAAACTGAGTTAATCAGGCCGGCGCGGGCTTATTTCGCCACTTTGCCGATCAAATCCATCATTTTCAGTTTCGGATCGGTGGAAACCTTACGGGCTTCCAGCTCGATACCGCGTGCATTCAGCTTGTTGAATGCTTCGATATCTTTCGCATCGACTGAAATGGCGTTGTTGACCTGCGTTTTGCCCTGACGGAATGCCATACCACCAATGTTAACGGAGGTGATTTTCACGCCGCCTTCAACAATGCGCTCAACGTCTGTCGGGTTAGTGAACAGGAGCATCACGCGTTCGCCCGCATATTTCGGGTTGTTGTAAACGCGGATCATCTTGGCGACATCCACGACGTGCGCGGTAACGCCAGGAGGGGCAACCTGGGTCAGCAGGGTTTTACGTACGGTATCGGCGGCCACTTCGTCGCTGACCACGATAATGCGTCGAGACGTTGGTCTCTTTGGTCCAGCGCGTGGCCACCTGGCCGTGGATTAAGCGGTCATCAATACGCGCAAGGCCGATAACCATGTAATCGTTCGGGCCCATCGGTTTTGCCGGTGCTGCCGCTTTCGGTGCCGCCGCAGGCGCAGGGGTCGGTTTTTCAACCGGCTGCGCTTTCAGGGCTTTCACCCCTTCGCGGCCGGTTTCAACGGCCAGCGCCACCAGCTCATCGAAGGACGGGTTGTCGTCCCGCGCCATGAGGGTTTCCACCAGCATGGGAATGTTGACCCCGGCGACAACTTCATAGTGCTCTTTATCGACGACAATGCGGCTGGCAGCATTGAACGGGCTGCCGCCCCATGTATCAACGAGAAACAGCACGCCTTTGCTGGTATCCAGCTTCTCGAGTTGAGCGTTGTACTTCTCGATCAGCGTCTCGGCGTTTTCACCGGGAACGAAATCGATCCAGCCGACGTTTTCCTGCTCGCCCAACAGCATCTCTGCCGTTTTGAGTAGCTGCTCCGCAGCCCAACCATGTGTGCCTATGACAATAGCAATGGTCACTTGCTACCTCCTTTTATTATCATTAATACGCCTGCCAGGCAGTCGTACTGAGAATCGTATTGGCGAACCGAATCGATTCAGATAAGGGTTAGAGTTCAAAAAACTAAGACTTCCGCGAATTATTTTAGATAGTGAAAAAATAATTTATGTGATGAAGATCCGTAATTTAGCCACGCGTTACAGAAATTTCGGTAGCGTAAAGCCGCTGTGTTACAGAACTTTGCAAAGGAACGTAAATCTTTGCTAAAAACAAATGCTCTCTGATATGTTTAGCCTCCGTTTAATTGGTCAGGAGTATAGGGCCACAGCCCACCATATGGACCGTCACCGACGTCAGTTCACCTTAAGGCCTTTCAGTGCCGCGCATTCCGGCGTTTTCCGCCACTTTCCTAATATGTTCAATGCCATCATGCCTGTGCATACTCGCACATCATTGAGTGGGGCACCGTTTCGTCATTCCTTTAGCAGGAGCTTGTCATGGAATTCTTAATGGACCCGTCAATCTGGGCGGGATTGCTCACGCTGGTGGTGCTGGAGATCGTTCTCGGCATTGATAACCTGGTGTTTATCGCCATCCTTGCGGACAAACTGCCGCCAAAACAGCGTGATAAAGCGCGCCTGATTGGTCTGTCGCTGGCGCTGGTCATGCGACTGGGGCTGCTCTCCGTCATCTCCTGGATGGTCACGCTGACCAAACCGCTGTTCTCCGTCATGGATTTCACCTTCTCCGGCCGCGATTTGATCATGCTGATCGGGGGGGTATTCCTGCTGTTCAAAGCGACGACGGAGCTGCACGAGCGGCTGGAAAACCGCCAGCATGATGGTGGGCACGGTAAAGGCTATGCCAGTTTCTGGGTGGTGGTGCTGCAGATCGTGGTGCTTGATGCGGTCTTCTCGCTGGATGCGGTGATCACGGCGGTCGGCATGGTGAACCATCTGCCGGTCATGATGGCGGCGGTGGTTATTGCGATGGCGGTGATGCTGCTGGCGTCGAAACCGCTGACGCGTTTCGTCAACCAGCATCCGACGGTGGTGGTGCTGTGTCTGAGCTTCCTGCTGATGATTGGCCTGAGCCTGGTGGCGGAAGGCTTTGGCTTCCATATTCCGAAAGGCTATCTGTACGCCGCGATTGGCTTCTCGATCCTGATTGAGCTGTTCAACCAGATTGCGCGCCGTAACTTTATTAAGCAGCAGTCGAATCAGCCGCTGCGCGCCCGTACCGCAGATGCCATTCTGCGCCTGATGGGCGGTCGTCGTCAGGTGAACCCGCAATCTGATTCCGAAAACCACAACCCGGTTCCGGTCCCGGAAGGGGCGTTTGTGGAACAAGAACGCTACATGATTAACGGCGTGCTCTCTCTGGCCTCCCGTTCGCTGCGCGGCATCATGACGCCGCGCGGGGAGATCAGCTGGGTCGATGCTAACCTGAGCGTTGATGAGATTCGCCAGCAGCTGCTCTCTTCACCGCACAGCCTGTTCCCGGTATGTCGTGGTGAGCTGGATGAGATCATCGGCGTGGTGCGGGCGAAAGAGATGCTGGTGGCCCTGGAAGAGGGCGGCTGACGTCGCCGCTATCGCTGCGGCCAGCGCCGGCGATTGTGGTGCCGGAAACGCTGGATCCTATCAACCTGCTGGCGGTGCTGCGCCGCGCGCGCGGCAGCTTTGTTATTGTCACCAACGAGTTTGGCGTGGTGCAGGGGCTGGTGACGCCGCTGGACGTGCTGGAAGCGATTGCCGGTGAATTCCCGGATGAGGACGAAACGCCGGAAATCGTGGCCGATGGCGAAGGCTGGCTGGTTAAAGGTACCACCGACCTGCACGCGCTCTCGCACACGCTGGGGCTGGAAAACGTGGTCAACGATGAAGAAGACATCGCGACCGTTGCCGGTCTGGTTATCGCCGTAAACGGGCAAATCCCGCCGGCGGGCGATGTGATCGAGCTTGCGCCGCTGCACATTACCATCGTCGAAGCCAACGACTATCGCGTTGATATGGTTCGTATTGTTAAAGAACAATCAGCCCACGACGAAGATGAGTAAGTCTGCTTAGCGCAGCGGCATTAAGGGCACGATGTGCCCGTTATGACGCGCTGGCGGGGACGCCCTGTGCCCCGCCAGCCACGCCGGGAATGCCTTGATGGGCATTGGCTCGGCGTAGAGAAAACCCTGCAAGGTATTTACCCCCTGCCGGCGCAAATAGCGCGCCTGCTCTTCCGTTTCGACCCCTTCCGCAACCAGTTCAATATTCAGCCGCTGGCCCAGCGCAATGATCATATCCGTCACCGTCGAATTCACGGCATCGGTACCGATGGCGGTGGTAAAGGACTGGTCAATTTTCAGCACGTCCGGATGCAGCTTTTCAAGCCAGGAGAGGGAGCTGTTCCCGGTGCCAAAATCGTCGATAGCGAGCTTCACCCCTTTGCGATGCAGTTCGCGCACGATGCGATAATCCGCGTCCAGCAGCGCATCCCGTTCCGTGAGTTCAATCACCAGCTGCTGTCGCGGATTGGCGCTGAACCAGAGACGGTTCAGGTCCTGTACCAATACACCGTGGCGGAAATGGCTGGGGGCCACGTTAATACCAATGTGGAAACGGACATCGTCGGGGAAAAAATGCAGTTGCTGTTGAATCTCTATCGGCGATGACGTAGCGGGTCAGGGGGACAATCTGGTTATGTTCTTCTGCCAGAGGGATAAACACCTCCGGGGAGATCCAACCCTGACGGGGGTTATTCCAGCGCAGCAGGATCTCAACGCCAGTGCACACTCTAGTGTGCGGGCATTCACCAGCGGCTGGCAGAAAAGCTCAAATTCCCGCCCCGCAATGCCCATATCGATCTCCCACGTAAAGCTCATCCGGTTTGCCGTCGCCAGCCAGGCGAGATAGCCCAGCAGCAGGCTGAGCATCAGCCCCAGCGGCAGCTGGGCGGGCAGGCTTTTTAAGGCTAACTCACCGGGGCCAGGTCCGCTGACCGTAATGGTGAAAGGATTTCGGGTAGATGACTGCTGGAAAAGGGCGCTCTCCTCATCAAACGTCAGGCTGTCGGTGACGCGTTGACCGTAGCGTAAAAAACGATCGCCGACTGTCAGCACCACGTCATTGATGAGCGGACGCTGGGGCTCGAGGATCATTCTGGCGATCAGGTCGATATTAATAATCTCGACGACGCCTTCTTCACCGTCCTGGGAGACGGGATACCACTGGATCAAAACAGGGCTGCCCTTAAGCAGCCACTGGTCGGTCGATAAAATCAGCTTCGCCGTGCTGGCGGGGAGTTCCTGAAGGAAGTCACGAACAGGCTCGCTGCGGCTGCCGAAAATACTCGAACAATACAGGATACCGTCTTTAATCAGGGCGATAGAACGTACCGTCTGCAAAATGGCGGCCTGCTGTCGCAGCGCCAGCTGCACCTGCGGGCAGGGCTGTCCCACCAGCGGCTGCAGCACGTTGCGGTGGTTTTCCAGCGAAAGCAGAACGTTATCAAGGGCGCGAACGGTATGGCTGGTAAAATCGAGGATCCGCTGTTGGTTAACGTTGCGCTGGGAAATAAAGCGAATGCCCAGCGTCAGGATGAGCGTGAGGAGCGCAACCGTCACACAGACGATAACGCGTTTTCGGCGATAGTTTTTAATGATCGTTTGTGCAGTTTGCATGAACGGTCGCCTGATAAGCCACCAGCCACAAAAGCCGGACGCAACAGTGAAAGTGTAGTGGGGAAAGCAGAAGGAGACGAGAAAGAAGAGGGAAATTCGCCCATCCGTTGCAGATGGGCGAAAGGCAGTATTAGTCGCACTGCACCTTAATGGCCAGGCCACCGCGGGACGTCTCGCGGTATTTCGCGTTCATGTCCTTGCCGGTTTCGTACATGGTTTCAATCACCTTATCCAGCGATACGCGAGGTTCGCTGGTACGGCGCATCGCCATACGGGAGGCGTTGATGGCTTTCACCGAGGCAATCGCGTTACGCTCAATGCACGGCACCTGCACCTGCCCGGCGACCGGATCGCAGGTCAGACCGAGGTTATGTTCCATACCGATTTCAGCCGCCACGCAGACCTGCTCAGGGCTTGCGCCCAGCAGCTCTGCCAGACCCGCCGCCGCCATGGAGCAGGCCACGCCGACTTCACCCTGACAGCCCACTTCCGCACCGGAAATGGAGGCGTTCATTTTGTACAGCGCGCCGATGGCACCTGCCGCCAGGAAATAACGGATGTAGATGTCCGGGGTCACGGGCTCAATAAAGTGATCGTAATAGGCCAGCACCGCAGGCACGATACCGCAGGCGCCGTTGGTTGGCGCCGTCACGACGCGGCCACCGGCGGCGTTCTCTTCGTTAACCGCCAGCGCAAACATGTTCACCCAGTCGACCACGTTCATCGGGTCGTTGGAGAGTTTGTCGGTGGTCACCAGCATACGGCGCAGCGCGGAGGCACGACGCGGTACGCGCAGCGGCCCCGGCAGAACGCCTTCGGTGTTCATCCCGCGATCGATACAGGCGCGCATGGTTTGCCAGACGTTGGCAAAATAGTCTTCAATCTCTTGTTTGCTGTGCAGCGCCAGTTCGTTCTGCATCACCATGCCGGACAGGGAAAGACCGGTCTGTTTGCAGTAACCCAGCATCTCGGTCGCCGATTTGAACGGGTACGGTACGCTGACGTCGCCGACGCTGTCTTTGCCAAAATGCTCTTCATCCACGATGAAACCACCGCCGATGGAGTAGTACGTTTTGCTGTAAATCTCTTTTTCACCGCTATAAGCGTGAATGGTCATGCCGTTTTCGTGCAGCGGCAGGTTGTCGCTGCGGAAACGCATGCCGTCATCCTGCGGGAAATCGACTTCCTGCTGGCCGTTTGCCAGCAGCAGGCGGCCGCGTGTTTCCACGTCGCGGATGAATGCCGGGATGGCATCAATATCAACGGTATCCGGCATATTGCCTGCCAGACCCATAATAATGGCGATATCGGTGTGGTGGCCTTTACCCGTTAATGACAGCGAGCCGTAAACATCCACGGCGACACGGGTAACGCTTTCCAGTAATCCTTTTTCGACCAGATCATCGACGAACTGTTTACCGGCCTTCATCGGGCCAACAGTATGGGAAGACGAAGGGCCAATTCCCACTTTGAACATGTCGAATATACTAATCACTTTCACACTCCTGACAGGGTTACCGGGGTTCCAGTAACGATGTTATAACTGCGCATAGTGTAAGAGGGAAGCCAGCCCTCGGCTTAACTATTCACATGAATTAAACTAATGGTTAACGATGGGTTTTGCTAATAGCGCGACGCAGATCGCAAACCTGGCAGAAGAGGGCGGAATGTAAAGTATAGTCAAGGCTTCAGGCCGATTTGCAACGCCAGCTCACGAATAATGCCCGCCGTCATGCCCCAGACAAAATAATGCTGATACCAGGACAACCAGACCCGATGGTCATGCCCGCGACGCTGAATATCCAGCGGGTGATAACGACTCAGTCGGAGGGCTTCATCCAGCGGCATTTCAAACACCGCGGAGACTTCATCGACGCTGGCGTGATACTGCAGGTCCGGCGGGATAATGCCCACCACCGGCGTGACCTGAAAACCGGTGACGCTGTCGACGGGCGGCAGCACGCCGATGACCTCCACCGCCTCCGGTGGAATGGCCACCTCTTCCTGCGCTTCCCGCAGCGCGGCGGCAATCAGCGAGGCGTCGGAACTGTCTACCGCGCCACCCGGAAAAGCGACCTGACCCGCGTGCTTGCGTAAAAGTGGACGGAACGCTGGGTGAGCAGCAGGCCCGGCTGCGCGCGACGCACGACCGGGATCAGCACGGCCGCCTGACGCTGATTCAGCGCCTCGCGGTTGACCTGCGGTCGTAATAGCTGAAAGCGAGATAAAAAGTCATCCAGCGTCAGATTCTCTTTTTCCACCCGTGTTTACTCCAGTTGTTTCAGGATACGGTTAACTTTATCAAAGGTTTCCTGATATTCCGCATCGACCTGGCTGTCGGCAACAATGCCGCCCCCGGCCGAACAGTAAAGGTTTCCGTTACAGGCGGTCAGCGTGCGAATGGTGATGCTGGTATCCAGCGTGCCGCACAGGCTGATATAGCCGATGCTGCCGCACCAGGCATTGCGGCGGTGGGGCTCCAGCTCATCAATGATCTCCATTGCCCGCACCTTGGGCGCACCGGTGATGGAGCCGCCCGGGAACGCGGCGCGCAGAAGATCGCAGGCCGTGCGCGAGTCAGGCAGCCGCGCGGTAATGGTGCTGACCAGATGATGCACCGCCGGGAAAGGCTCAACGACAAACAGTTCCGGCACGCGGACGCTGCCCGGCACGGCAACCCGGCCAATGTCGTTACGCATCAGATCGACAATCATCAGGTTTTCGGCGCGGTCTTTTGGCGAGGCGGCCAGTTTTTCCGCCTGCTGACGGTCGGCGTCGGGATCGGCAAGGCGTGGAAGCGTGCCCTTAATCGGGCGGGTTTGAATGGTGCCCTCGGCCAGATGAATAAAACGCTCGGGCGACAGGCTGAGGATCGCCCCCTGTTCCAGACGCACAAAGGCGCTGAACGGTGCCTTATTGCTGGCATTAAGGCGGGTAAACGCCTGCCACTCATCTCCCCGATAGGTCGCCTCGAAGCGCTGGGCGAGGTTAACCTGATAGCAGTCGCCGCTTTGCAGATACGCCTGAACGCGCGAGAATTTTTCGGCATATTCCGCGGCGCTCATGTTCGAGCGCCAGCCGGAGGTCAGCGTGAACGTCTCTGCGGGTGCAGCCTGTTGCGCCTCAAGCCAGTCCAGACGCGCCTGGACGTCACGATGGCTCAGCAGGGAAACCGTTTTTTTGAGGTGATCGACGATTAACGCCCAGTCATACAGCCCCACGGCCATATCTGGCAGGGAAATATCAGCCTGCGCACGCTCGGGCAGCGTTTCAAAACGGCGGCCCAAATCATAGCCAAACAGGCCCAGCGCGCCTCCCTGAAAGGGAAGGTCCGGGTTTGGCGTAGCGGATAAGCCCAGCGCGTTAATATCGTGCTGAAGCTGCGCCAGCGGATCGTCCGTCAGCGACAGGTCATCGGTTGTCAGCGTCTTCAGCGGATCGGCGACCAGAATATCAAAGCGGCTATAGGGATGGTCCGCATGGCCGGAGTGCAGCAGCATCGCAAACGGAAGATGGCTCAGGCGGGCAAACCAGTATTCAGCGGCGTCTGTCCGCCAGGGCAGGGTAATAACAGTGGGGAAGCGCATGTTCATGTGTGGCATACTACCGGGCAGCGTGAAATAATTAGCGCGAATAATTTAGCAGGAGTTGACGATGTTTGCAGGTTTACCTTCTCTGAGCCATGAACAGCAGCAGAAAGCGGTTGAGCGAATTCAGGAACTGATGTCCCAGGGGATGAGCAGCGGACAGGCGATTTCGCAGGTGGCGGAAGAGCTGCGCGCCAGGCATACCGGCGAGCGGATCGTGGCGCGCTTTGAAGATGAAGATGAAGAGTAATCGGGCTTACACCGCCGCGATAATCTTGATCTCTACCTTATATTCCGGCTTCATCAGCGTGGCCTGTACGGTGCAGCGTACAGGCGCGTGACCCGCCACCACCCACGCGTCCCAGGCTTTGTTCATCGCCGCGAAGTCGTCTTTGTTTGCCAGGAAAATCGTCGCATCCAGAATGCGGGATTTGTCGCTGCCCTGTTTTTCCAGCACCGCATCAATCTGCGCCAGGGTATTGGCCGTCTGCTCGAACGCATCCGCGTCCAGGTTAGCCGGCACGCCGGTGTAGTAGAGGGTCTGGTTGTGGATCACCACATCAGACCAGCGGGCTTCGGCATCAATGCGCACAATTGTCATAAACGTTTCCTCGTTATTTTTCGTCGTCAGGCGGCAAGACTGCCATATTGTTCATCCGTCGTCACTATTGGGGTGGCACATGAGAGGATGGGCTGACATAATCCCTGTGCAAAAATACAGTGAGAGAGCACCGTGGCAGACGATTTTTCCCCTGAAGGTCAATTAGCGCAGGCTATCCCCGGCTTCAAACCCCGTGAGCCTCAGCGCCAGATGGCGCACGCCGTTGCACGCGCCATCGATAAGGCTCAGCCGCTGGTGGTCGAAGCCGGTACCGGCACCGGGAAAACCTATGCTTACCTTGCTCCCGCGCTGCGCGCGAAAAAGAAGGTGATTATTTCCACCGGTTCGAAGGCGCTGCAGGATCAGCTCTACAGCCGCGATTTGCCCACGGTGGCCAAGGCGCTGAAATACAAAGGGCGTCTGGCCCTGCTGAAAGGGCGCTCCAACTATCTCTGCCTGGAACGTCTTGAGCAGCAGGCGCTGGCGGGCGGCGACCTGCCGGTGCAAACCCTGAGCGACGTCATTCTCCTGCGCGCCTGGGCGAACCAGACCGAAGAGGGCGATATCAGCACCTGCGCGAGCGTGCCGGAAGATTCGCCGGCCTGGCCGCTGGTGACCAGCACCAACGACAACTGCCTCGGCAGCGACTGCCCGCTGTATAAAGACTGCTTCGTGGTGAAAGCGCGCAAAACGGCGATGGATGCGGATGTGGTGGTGGTGAACCATCATCTGTTTCTCGCGGATATGGTGGTGAAGGAGAGCGGCTTCGGTGAGCTGATCCCGGAGGCGGACGTGATGATCTTCGACGAAGCCCACCAGCTTCCGGACATCGCCAGCCAGTATTTTGGCCAGTCGCTCTCCAGCCGCCAGCTGCAGGATCTGGCGAAAGATTTCACCATTGCTTACCGGACCGAACTCAAAGATACCCCGCAGCTGCAAAAGTGCGCCGACCGTCTGGCGCAGAGCGCGCAGGATTTCCGTCTGCAGCTCGGCGAGCCCGGCTATCGCGGTAACCTGCGCGAGCTGCTGGCGGACGCAAACATCCAGCGCGCGCTGCTGCTGCTCGATGATGCGCTGGAACTCTGCTACGACGTGGCGAAACTGTCTCTCGGCCGCTCCGCGCTGCTGGATGCCGCCTTCGAGCGCGCCACCCTCTATCGCGGGCGGCTCAAACGGCTGAAAGAGATTAACCAGCCGGGTTACAGCTACTGGTATGAGTGCACCTCGCGCCACTTCACCCTGGCGCTGACGCCGCTGACGGTGGCGGATAAATTCAAAGAGGTGATGGCGCAGAAACCGGGCAGCTGGATCTTCACCTCGGCAACGCTGTCGGTGAATGACGATCTGCATCACTTCACGGAGCGCCTCGGCATTGAGGAGGCGGAATCGCTGCTGCTGCCCAGCCCGTTCGATTACGAGCAGCAGGCGCTGCTCTGCGTGCCGCGCAATCTGCCGCTGCCCAACCAGCCCGGTGCGGCCCGCCAGCTGGCGGCGATGCTGAACCCAATGATCGAGGCCAACAACGGCCGCTGTTTTATGCTCTGCACCTCCCACGCCATGATGCGCGACCTCGCCGAGCAGTTCCGCGCCACGATGACCCTGCCGGTGCTGCTGCAGGGCGAAACCAGCAAAGGCCAGCTGCTGCAGCAGTTCGTCAGCGCCGGTAATGCCCTGCTGGTGGCAACCAGCAGCTTCTGGGAAGGGGTGGACGTGCGCGGCGATACGCTGTCGCTGGTGATCATTGATAAGCTGCCGTTTACCTCCCCGGACGATCCGCTGCTGAAGGCGCGCATGGAAGATTGCCGTCTGCGCGGCGGCGATCCGTTTGATGAGGTGCAACTGCCGGATGCGGTCATTACGCTGAAACAGGGCGTAGGGCGCTTGATCCGCGACGTCGACGACCGCGGCGTGCTGGTCATTTGCGATAACCGGCTGGTGATGCGTCCCTACGGCGCGACTTTCCTCGCCAGCCTGCCGCCCGCGCCGCGCACGCGGGACATAAAACGCGCGGTGCGTTTCCTGGCAAACCCAACGGCGGAGTAATTTACCCCGGAGTGTGCTAAGATGCGCGCCATTTTGTGACTGACCCTTGCGAGAGCGCGACGACCGATGCGAATTCTGGCTATTGATACCGCGACAGAGGCTTGCTCTGTCGCCCTGTTGAACGACGGTACTGTTTCTGCCCATTTCGAAGAGTGCCCACGGGAACACACCCAACGCATTCTGCCCCTGGTAAAAGCCATTTTAACCCAGGGAAACACCTCCTTAACCGACCTCGACGCGCTGGCCTTTGGCCGCGGGCCCGGCAGCTTTACGGGCGTGCGCATCGGGATTGGCATTGCGCAGGGGCTGGCGCTGGGCGCCGAACTGCCGATGATTGGCGTCTCTACCCTCGCCACCATGGCGCAGGGCGCATGGCGCATGACCGGGGCAACGCGCGTCCTGGCCGCGATTGATGCCCGCATGGGCGAAGTCTACTGGGCGGAATACCCGCGTGACGAGCAGGGCGTGTGGCACGGTGAAGAGACGGAAGCCGTGCTTAAGCCGGAAGCGGTCACTGAACGACTGCAACAGCTCTCCGGTGAGTGGGCGAGCGTCGGCACCGGCTGGCCTGCGTGGCCGGAGATGGCGAGCGGCACCGGCGTGACGCTGGTGGACGGCAACATGCTGCTGCCGGCTGCGGAAGATATGCTTCCGATTGCCTGCCAGCTGCTCGCAGCAGGAAAAACCGTTGCCGTTGAACACGCGGAGCCGGTTTATTTGCGAAACACCGTTGCGTGGAAGAAACTTCCGGGCCGCGAGTGAATCTCAGTAACAGGAACTGAGAAAAAGGAGTCGCATCATGGCGGTTCAGACTAAAGTAGTACGCCTTATTATGGCAGGCGCGGTTGCCATAGCACTGAGCGGATGCGTTTCCGTTCCTGATGCGATTAAGGGCAGCAGCCCGACGCCACAGCAGGATCTGGTTCGGGTGATGAATGCGCCTGAGCTGTACGTGGGCCAGGAAGCGCGCTTTGGCGGTAAGGTGATTGACGTACAAAACCAGCAGGGGAAAACCCGCCTGGAGATCGCCACCGTTCCGCTGGACAGCGGCGCGCGGCCTGTACTGGGCGAGGCCTCCCGGGGACGTATCTATGCGGACGTCAGCGGGTTCCTCGATCCGGTCGATTTTCGCGGACAGCTGGTGACCGTCGTCGGGCCGATTACCGGCGCCGTGCAGGGCAAAATCGGCAACACGCCGTATAAATTTATGACCATGCAGGTCAACGGATACAAGCGCTGGCGGCTGGCCCAGCAGGTGATTATGCCGCCGCAGCCGATCGATCCGTGGATGTGGGGTCCGCATCCCTATCGCTACGGCTACCCGGGCTGGGGCTGGTATAACCCGGGACCTGCACAGGTACAGACGATCGTTACTGAGTAACTTACTGTTATTGCTAGAAAAGAGACAGCGGCTCAGCCGCTGTCTCTGTTTTTTTACGGATAAAACGAAAAAAAAGAGTGACGCGCTTCGCAACCTTAAATCTGAACAATTAATAAACTGGTACGCTGAGTTAATATAATGTTAACAAACTGTTTATTTCGGGGTTGTGATGACGACGAACACTCATTTCAGAGGTGATGCATTGAAGAAGGTTTGGCTTAACCGTTATCCCGCAGATGTTCCTGCTGAGATCAATCCCGACCGTTATCAATCCCTGGTGGAATTTTTTGAACACTCCGTCGGGCGCTACGCCGACCAGCCCGCCTTCGTGAATATGGGCGAGGTGATGACGTTCCGCAAGCTGGAGGAGCGCAGCCGGGCGTTTGCGGCGTATCTGCAGGAAGGGCTGGGGCTGAAAAAGGGCGATCGCGTCGCGCTGATGATGCCGAACCTGCTGCAATACCCGGTGGCGCTGTTCGGTATCCTGCGCGCCGGGATGATTGTGGTCAACGTCAACCCGCTGTACACCCCGCGCGAGCTGGAGCATCAGCTGAACGACAGCGGCGCGGTTCCGCGATTGTCATTGTGTCCAACTTTGCCCATACGCTGGAAAAAGTGGTCGACAAAACCCAGGTGAAACACGTCATCCTGACGCGCATGGGGGATCAGCTCTCTCCCGCCAAAGGCACGCTGGTTAACTTTGTCGTCAAATACGTCAAACGCCTGGTGCCAAAATACCACCTGCCGGACGCCATCTCCTTCCGCCGCGCGCTGCATGCGGGCTATCGGATGCAGTACGTCAAGCCGGAAGTGGTCGCCGAAGATCTGGCGTTTCTGCAATATACCGGTGGTACCACCGGCGTGGCAAAAGGGGCGATGCTGACCCACCGCAACATGCTGGCGAACCTTGAGCAGGTCAACGCAACCTACGGGCCGCTGCTGCACCGCGGCAAAGAGCTGGTGATCACGGCGCTGCCGCTGTATCACATTTTCGCGCTGACCATGAACTGCCTGCTGTTTATTGAACTGGGCGGTCAGAACTTGCTGATCACCAACCCGCGCGATATTCCGGGGCTGGTGAAAGAGCTGGCAAAATATCCGTTCACCGCCATGACCGGGGTAAATACCTTGTTCAACGCGCTGCTGAACAACGAAGAGTTCCAGCACGCTGGATTTCTCCACGCTGCATCTCTCCGCGGGCGGCGGTATGCCGGTTCAGCAGGCGGTGGCCGAGCGCTGGGTGAAGCTCACCGGCCAGTATCTGCTGGAGGGCTATGGCCTGACGGAATGCGCGCCGCTGGTCAGCGTTAACCCGCATGACATCGACTACCACAGCGGAAGCATTGGTCTGCCCGTTCCTTCCACTGAAGCGAAACTGGTCGATGATAACGATAATGAAGTTGCGCCGGGTGAGCCGGGTGAGCTGTGCGTCAAAGGTCCACAGGTGATGCTGGGCTACTGGCAGCGTCCCGACGCGACTGACGAAATCATCAAAGACGGCTGGCTGCATACCGGTGACATCGCGGTGATGGATGACGAGGGCTTCCTGCGCATTGTCGATCGCAAGAAAGATATGATCCTGGTCTCCGGCTTCAACGTCTATCCGAATGAGATCGAAGACGTGGTCATGCAGCACAGCGGCGTACTCGAAGTGGCCGCAGTCGGCGTGCCTTCCGGCAGCAGCGGTGAAGCGGTGAAGATATTTGTGGTCAAGAAAGATCCTTCTCTCACCGAGGAAGCGCTGGTAACGTTTTGTCGTCGTCAGCTGACGGGCTATAAAGTGCCGAAGCTGGTGGAATTCCGCGATGAGCTGCCGAAATCCAACGTCGGGAAGATATTACGACGAGAATTACGTGACGAAGCCCGCGCCAAAGTGGACAATAAGGCCTGAGCTACGCGTTAATCGCCTGAACGCCGGTTAAGCCGGCGTTTTTTATGGGCGCAAACAAAAGAGAATCCGATTTGAATTACCAGATGATCACGACCAACGACGAGCTGGCTTCGCTGTGCGAAGCGACGCGCGACTTTCCTGCCATTGCCCTGGATACCGAGTTTGTCCGTACCCGGACCTACTATCCGCAGCTGGGTCTGATCCAGATGTACGACGGTAAACACGTGTCGCTGATCGACCCTCTCGGCATTACCGACTGGACGCCGATGCGCGACCTGCTGCTCGACACCGCCGTGACGAAATACCTGCATGCCGGCAGTGAAGATCTGGAAGTCTTTCTGAACGCCTTTGGCATCATGCCGCAGCCGCTGATTGATACGCAGATCCTCGCGGCATTCAGCGGTCGTCCGCTCTCATGGGGCTTTGCCGCCATGGTGGAGGAGTATACCGGCCTGACGCTGGATAAAAGCGAATCCCGCACCGACTGGCTGGCGCGTCCGCTTACCGAGCGCCAGCTGTGAGTATGCGGCGGCTGACGTGTGGTACCTGCTGCCGATCGCCGGACAAGCTGATGAAAGAGGCGGAAACCCGCGCGGCCGGGCGGCTGGAAGCGGCGCTGGATGAGTGTCGCCTGATGATGCAGCGTCGTCAGGAAGTGGTGGACCCGGAAGAGGCCTGGCGCGAGATCAGCAACGCCTGGCAGCTGCGTACGCGTCAGCTGGCATGCCTGCAGCTGCTGGCAGACTGGCGCCTGCGTAAAGCGCGCGAGCGCGATCTGGCGGTTAACTTTGTGGTGCGCGAAGAGCATCTCTGGGCGGTGGCGCGCTATATGCCGGGCAGCCTGGGCGAGCTGGACAGCATTGGGCTTTCCGGCAGTGAGATCCGTTTCCACGGCAAAACGCTGCTGGCGCTGGTCGCAAAAGCGCAGGCTCTGCCGGAAGAGGCGCTGCCGGAACCGCTGCTGAACCTGATGGATATGCCGGGCTATCGCAAAGCGTTTAAAGAGATCAAAGCGCTGGTGCAGACCATGGCAGCGGAAAGCAAGCTGAGCGCGGAACTGCTCGCCTCACGTCGTCAGATTAACCAGCTGCTGAACTGGCACTGGAAGCTGAAGCCGCAGAATGGCGTGCCGGAAATGATGGCGGGATGGCGCGGGGAATTGATGGCCGATCGCCTGAATACGTTGCTGGAAGAATACCCGAATTAATAACTGTAAATAATCACAGTGTTTCGCTGAAATAAACAAAAAGGCAGAATTTCTTCTGCCTTTTTTTATGCCCGGAAAAAGGGAGCTTTATTTCGACTCTTCCGCTTCCGGGAGGGTCACGTTCAGCTCCAGAATCGAAATATCCCCGTCTTTTTGTTCCAGCTGCACCGTCACCATCTCCGGGTCAATCTGCACGTACTTGCAGATCACTTCCAGGATGTCCTTGCAGCTGCGGCAGGTAGTGGGGCTCCGCGTCGCTACGACGACGCTCCGCAACGATAATTTGCAGACGTTCTTTTGCGATGTTGGCGGTGTTCTTTTTCCGCGAGAGAAAAAAGTCCAGTAATGCCATAACTTATCCTCCGAACAGGCGTTTGAGGAAACCTTTCTTCTCTTCTTCAATGAAGCGGAAAGGGCGTTCTTCTCCCAGCAGACGGTCAACGGTATCGGCGTAAGCTTTACCTGCGTCTGCCTTGGTATCCAGGATCACTGGCTCGCCCTGGTTAGACGCGCGCAACACGGACTGATCTTCCGGGATAACGCCCACCAGCTTAATGCGCAGGATCTCCAGCACGTCTTCCATGCTCAGCATGTCACCTTTGTTCACGCGGCCCGGATTGTAGCGGGTGAGCAGCAGGTGTTCTTTAATCGGGTCTTCGCCATTTTCCGCACGACGGGATTTAGAGGCGAGGATCCCCAGAATGCGGTCTGAGTCACGCACGGATGAAACTTCAGGGTTGGTGGTGATGATCGCTTCATCAGCGAAGTAGAGCGCCATCAGGGCACCGGTTTCGATGCCGGCAGGGGAGTCACAGACGATGAAGTCGAACTCCATTTTTTTCAGCTCGTCGAGCACCTTTTCTACCCCTTCACGGGTCAGGGCGTCTTTGTCACGCGTCTGAGAGGCCGGGAGAATGTAGAGGTTCTCGGTGCGCTTGTCTTTAATCAGCGCCTGGTTCAGCGTGGCATCGCCCTGAATGACGTTCACGAAGTCATACACGACGCGACGCTCGCATCCCATGATGAGGTCGAGGTTACGCAGGCCGATATCGAAGTCGATAACGACGGTTTTCTTGCCCTTCTGGGCCAAACCAGTAGCGATGGCCGCGCTGGAGGTGGTCTTGCCAACGCCCCCTTTACCCGAAGTAACAACAATAATGCGTGCCATAGAAATTCCTTGTTAAAAAGGGATCAATTCAACGGTTGAACGGTCAACGCGTCGTCTGCCAGAAGCAGGCGCGCCGCTTTGCCATAAAATTCGGCTGGGATCTTGTCGCTCAGCCAATATTCACCCGCGATGGAGACCAGTTCCGCCGTCAGGTGAGTACAAAATATTTGTGCGTCTCGATCGCCACTGGCACCCGCCAGCGCACGTCCACGCATCATACCGTATACGTGAATATTGCCATCTGCAATCAGCTCAGCGCCAGCGCTGACGTGGCTTGTAACAATCAGATCACAGTTTGGTGCATAAATGCGCTGACCGGAACGAACCGGCATATCAATCATTCGCGTTTTTGTGACGGGAGTAACGTTGCACCCGCAGAGCGGGCGGTTCCGGCCGGCACCGCTGACCTGACGGGGCGCTTTCTCTTTGCCTTCAGTCAGTAAGCGGGCAGCCCCGCACGGTCGATTTCCGCTTTCAGTTCGGTATCTTTGCAGCCGCTGATGCCGACAATACGCAGTCCGGTGGAGGAGACGGCCTGCTGGAACTGGGGCCAGTTAACCGGCGCCTCCAGACCGCTGACGTTGATAACAACAGGGGCGTGCTTCAGAAAAGCGGGAGCCTGGGCGATTTTGTCTTCTAACGCCTGACGAATAACCTCGGGTTTTGCATCATGCAAATGTACCACTGATAAGGTGAAGCTACTGCCTTTAAGCTCGATGGGCGTGTTTGACATCCTGGCCTTACTCAATTTGCTATTAACCGCACGCATACGGTGCGATATTCCGAAGAGTATCAGGCATGTTATAGTCAGGAGTATATTGAGGCAAGCAACCACCCATTAATTCAGAGTAAAAACATGTTTTGTGTGATCTACAGAAGTACCCGACGCGACCAGACCTATCTTTATGTCGAAAAAAAAGACGATTTTTCCCGCGTGCCGGAAACATTAATGAAAAGCTTTGGCCGACCGCAGCTGGCGATGCTGCTGCCGCTCGATGGGCGTAAAAAACTGGCGAATGCCGATCTGGAAAAAGTGAAAAAGGCGCTGACCAAGCAGGGCTATTATTTGCAGCTTCACCGCCACCGCCGGAAAATTTATTAAAACAGCATCTTGAGGCGAACGGCAAACAATAATCTCCCCCCACAGCGGCAGAATTTTCTGCCGCTGCTTATTTTCCTTGCGGCAAAAGCCGTAACATATTGAGATTTGACAAACTGTCAGACGGCGCGGATAGTCATTTTTCGCACAACACATCAACCGTTTAGGGGACAACCATGTATCAACATCATAACTGGCAGGGTGCATTACTGGATTATCCGGTCAGCAAAGTGGTTTGCGTGGGCAGCAACTATGCAAAACATATTCAGGAGATGGGCAGCGCGACGCCAGAAGAGCCGGTGCTGTTTATTAAGCCTGAAACGGCGCTGTGCGATATCCGCCAGCCGCTGGCCCTGCCGCAGGGGTTTGGCTCGGTGCATCACGAAGTTGAACTGGCCGTGCTGATTGGCGCGACGCTGCGCCAGGCTTCGGAAGAGCATGTCAAAAAAGCGATTGCCGGCTACGGCGTGGCGCTGGATCTGACGCTGCGCGATGTGCAGGGCAAAATGAAGAAAGCGGGGCAGCCGTGGGAAAAAGCCAAAGGGTTTGATAATTCCTGCCCGATCTCGGCGTTTGTGCCGGTGAGCGAATTTACCGGCGATCCGCAGGATACGCCGCTCAGCCTGAAGATTAACGGTGAAGTCCGCCAGCAGGGCACCACGGCGGACATGATCCACAAGATTGTGCCGCTGATCGCCTACATGAGCCGCTTCTTTACCCTGAAACCGGGTGATGTGATCCTGACCGGCACGCCGGAAGGCGTTGGTCCGCTGCACAGCGGTGACGAGCTGGAGGTCGGTTTTAACGGCCTGTCGCTGAAAACCCGCGTGCTGTAAGCCAATCTTGCCGCCTGAAAAGGGCGGCAAAACTTGCAACGGCGTGCCAGACTCGTTATAAGGTGCGCCCTCGATTTCAATGTGCGGACATCATGATGAACGACATTCCTTTCTGGCAAAGCAAAACTCTCGACGACATGACGGACGCGGAGTGGGAATCGCTGTGCGACGGCTGCGGTCAGTGCTGCCTGCATAAGCTGATGGATGAAGACACGGACGAAATCTACTTCACCAACGTTGCCTGCCGGCAGTTGAACATTAAAACCTGCCAGTGCCGCAACTATGAGCGCCGCTTCGAATTCGAGCCGGACTGCATCAAGTTGACGCGCGAAAATCTGCCCACCTTTGAATGGCTGCCGCCGAGTTGCGCGTATCGCCTGCTGGCGGAAGGGAAATCGCTGCCGCTGCTGGCATCCGCTGCTTACCGGTTCGAAAGCGGCGATGCATGGGGAGCGTATCTCGGTGCGGCACATTGCGGTGAAAGAGTCGGAGGTCCGGGACTGGGAGGACCATATCCTCAATAAACCTGAATGGGCGGATTGATCTGCCGAAGCCTCTGTCACGAAAATAAAGCGTTAATTTATTAAGCAGCAATTAATTGCTCTTCACCTTCACGTTTTATATATCGTCGAAATATCACCTGAGATTTTCAGTGAAATTAATGGTGTACGCAGTCAATTAAATCTGAAGCGAAGCGTCAGACGATCTTTAGCTGTTGAGGCTGGTAATGCAGTGAGTCATTGCCGCGCCTGAAAGCAGAATGGATACATTGACTGCCCGCCTCCACGGCTCTTTTTTATACTAAATCGCAAACAGTTCGCCGTTGTTTTTTCAACGACTGACGCTGATAACTGCCACGGTTTTGCGCCCGGTAGGTGAGGCATAAAAAAACGCTCCCGAAGGAGCGTTTTTTTAGCGACCGAACAGATCGCGTTTTTTCGGTTTGAACGGCTGGGCGATCAGCACCAGCAGAGCGACAATCAGATAAGCAACAAAAATACCCAGCAGCCATTGCGGCATGTCCAGCGTCAGAAACTCCCACTGACGTTCTGCACAATCACCTGTAGCAACAAACACTTGCGGTAGCCATTTATTGAGAGGTAGCCACTCAGGAAAACGCGCGGCGAAATCGCAGGTCATAAACGGCGAAGGGTGCAACTGAATCATCGTATGCTCCCAGGCGAGCTGGATACCGCGAAAAGCGCTGTAAATCCAGATAACCAGAGCGACATAGCGGAGCGGCGTTTTAGGTGCAATGGCTCCCACAATACCTGCGCCCATCACGCCAAATAGCGCACAACGTTCATAAATACAAAGCACGCAGGGTTTCAGCAGCATCACATGCTGGAACCACAGCGCGACCATTTCAAGTGCAAACGCAGTGAGTGCCATAAGAATCCAGGCACCGCGCCCACGCGAGCACTCATTTAAATATCGCAACATAATCTTTTCCCTGGAGATGCGTAGACAACGCAGTGTAAACGAAATCATTGTAGAGGCCACTAGCAGGCATCAAAATAATACGTAATCGAATGTTTATCATGCGGAATGTCAAATTGGGAATAAACTTGCTGCTATTTTGCGCGAAACAAAATATTGATAGATTCTGGTTTGTTTCAAATGAAAGGCCTGCTTAAAACAGGGTTAAGCCTTGTAAAATCACGAAAATGGAGATGCGATCCCTTTTTTTCTTCTTGCCGTACGCTACCTGCCCCGGACGGGCCTCTGGTATGATGAGTGTCCAATTTGCTAAAGCTGTGTAATGGAAATCTCTCTATGGTCATTAAGGCGCAGAGCCCGGCGGGTTTCGCGGAAGAGTACATCATTGAAAGCATCTGGAATAATCGCTTTCCGCCGGGGTCCATTCTTCCGGCTGAACGCGAACTCTCTGAACTGATTGGCGTCACTCGCACCACGCTGCGTGAAGTGCTGCAGCGTCTGGCGCGCGATGGCTGGTTGACGATCCAGCACGGCAAACCCACGAAAGTGAACAACTTCTGGGAAACATCCGGGCTGAACATTCTCGAAACGCTGGCGCGTCTCGATCACGAAAGCGTGCCTCAGCTGATTGATAATCTGCTCTCCGTGCGCACCAACATCGCGACGATCTTTATTCGTACGGCTTTCCGTCAGCATCCGGATGAAGCGCTTGCGGTACTGGCCAAAGCGCGCGAGGTGGAAGATCACGCCGATGCGTTTGCCGACCTCGATTACAACGTCTTCCGTGGGCTGGCGTTTGCCTCCGGCAACCCGGTGTACGGCCTGATCCTCAACGGCATGAAAGGGCTGTACACCCGCATTGGCCGCCACTACTTCTCCAACCCGGAAGCCCGCAGCCTGGCGCTGGGCTTCTACCATAAGCTGAGCAAGCTGTGCTCTGAACAGGCCTGCACGATCAGGTTTATGAGCCGGTGCGCCGCTACGGTCATGATTGCGGTGAAATCTGGCACCGTATGCAAAAAACGCTGCCGGGCGATTTAGCGATTGCAGGTCCGTTAAGCAAAAAAAACCCTCTGCGTACAGAGGGTTTTTTCGTTACAGGCTGCTCTGGCGGGCCGGGCAGCGTTCCAGCAGCTCGACGCTGCCGTCTTCATTCTGCTGCTCCAGCTGCACATCAAACCCCCACAGGCGATGCACGTGCTTCAGCACCTCTCGGCGGCCTTTATCCAGCGGCGCGCGGTTGTGCGGGATATAGCGCAGCGTCAGGGAGCGGTCGCCGCGCAAATCGACGTTCCAGACCTGAATATTGGGTTCAAGGTTGCTCAGGTTGTACTGGGACGAGAGGCGAGAGCGGATCTCACGGTATCCCTCTTCGTTATGGATTGCGGAGATCTCCAGATAGTTGTTGCGGTCGTCGTCCAGCACGGTGAAGAAGCGGAAATCACGCATGATCTTCGGCGACATAAACTGGCTGATGAAGCTCTCATCCTTAAAGTCGCGCATGGCGAAATGCAGCGTTTCCAGCCAGTCGGAGCCGGCGATATCCGGGAACCAGTAGCGGTCTTCTTCCGTCGGCGACTGGCAGATACGCTTAATGTCCTGGAACATGGCAAAGCCAAGCGCATACGGGTTAATGCCGCTGTACCACGGGCTGTTGTAGGGCGGCTGGAACACCACGTTGGTATGGCTGTGGAGGAACTCCATCATGAACCGCTCGGTAACTTTCCCCTCGTCATACAGGTGGTTGAGGATGGTGTAGTGCCAGAATGTCGCCCAGCCTTCGTTCATCACCTGCGTCTGCTTTTGCGGATAGAAATACTGGCTGACCTTGCGCACGATACGCAGGATCTCACGCTGCCACGGCTCCAGCAGCGGGGCGTTCTTCTCCATAAAATAGAGCAGGTTTTCCTGCGGCTCGGACGGATAGCGACGCGCTTCGGCGATCGTTTTTTCCTCCTCACGCTTCGGCAGGGTACGCCATAGCATGTTCACCTGGCTCTGGAGATACTCTTCGCGGCTTTTCTGCCGCGCTTTCTCCTCCTGCAGGGAGATTTTCTGCGGACGTTTATAGCGGTCTACGCCGTAGTTCATCAGCGCGTGGCAGGAGTCCAGCAGTTTTTCCACTTCGTCCACGCCGTAGCGCTCTTCGCAGTCGGTAATGTATTTACGGGCGAAGATCAGGTAATCGACGATGGAGCTGGCATCCGTCCAGCTGCGGAACAGATAGTTATTCTTGAAAAAAGAGTTATGCCCGTAGCAGGCGTGCGCCATCACCAGCGCCTGCATGGTAATGGTGTTCTCTTCCATCAGATAGGCGATACACGGGTTGGAGTTAATGACAATCTCATACGCCAGCCCCTGCTGCCCGTGCTTATAGAGCCGCTCGGTTTCAATAAATTTCTTACCAAACGACCAGTGCGGGTAGTTGATCGGCATCCCGACGCTGGAGTAGGCGTCCATCATCTGTTCGGACGTAATGACTTCAATCTGATGGGGATAGGTATCCAGGCGATACAGTTTTGCGACCCGGTCGATTTCGGCGAGGTAAACATCCAGCAGCTCGAAGGTCCAGTCGGGTCCATCGCTCAGACGTGTGTTGTCCTTGTTCAGGGAATCAATAGTAGCCATTAGCGCGCCCTCGTTGTGGGTGCTCTCTCTGTCTGGAGAGCCTCCTTTCAAGCATAGATCAACGTGTTAAAAAGCGTGCTGAGGCAGAAATTTTTTCTTTGCGATTTCGCGTTTTTGATACGGCAAAAAAACGGTATGTCTCAGCATATTATGCTGGTTAAAAATAACGCGCAGCAGGAGATCCCAAATTAGCACTATCCCCTGATGCTGGGGGATGTGTGAGGTAAGTCACCATAAAAAAGTCGTATGTTGAATAATATTTTCAACTAGGTTATCAATCTGTAATTAGAAGATTGTTCTTTTGCACATAATGGTGGCTATGCGTGTTGTCATACTGGGAAGTGGTGTCGTTGGGGTAACCAGCGCCTGGTATTTAAGTCAGGCGGGACATGACGTCACCGTTATCGATCGTGAGTCCGGTCCGGCGCTGGAAACCAGCGCGGCGAACGCCGGGCAAATCTCTCCCGGCTATGCGGCACCGTGGGCAGCGCCGGGCGTTCCGCTGAAGGCGATTAAATGGATGTTCCAGCGCCACGCGCCGCTGGCCATCAGCCTTGACGGCACGCAGTTCCAGCTGAAGTGGATGTGGCAGATGCTGCGCAACTGCGACACCCGCCACTACATGGAGAACAAAGGGCGCATGGTGCGCCTGGCGGAATACAGCCGCGACTGCCTGAAAGCGCTGCGCGCGTCGACGGGGATTGAGTATGAAGGCCGTCAGGGCGGGACGTTACAGTTATTCCGCACTGAACAACAGTATGAAAATGCCACCCGCGATATCGCCGTGCTGGAAGATGCCGGCGTACCGTACCAGCTGCTGGAAGCCAGCCAGCTTGGCCAGGTTGAACCGGCGCTGGCGGAAGTGGCGCATAAGCTGACGGGCGGCCTGCGCCTGCCGAATGACGAAACCGGCGACTGCCAGCTCTTTACGCAGCGTCTGGCGCAAATGTGCGAACAGGCGGGGGTGAAATTCCGCTTTAACACCTCTGTCGACAAGCTGCTGTCGGAAGGGGAAAAAATTTACGGCGTGAAGTGTGGCGAAGAGGTGATCAAAGCGGATGCTTACGTCATGGCGTTTGGCTCGTACTCCACCGCCATGCTGAAGGGCATTCTCGATATTCCGGTCTACCCGCTAAAAGGCTACTCGCTGACCATTCCGGTAAAAGAGGAGAGCGGCGCACCGGTTTCTACCATTCTGGATGAAACCTACAAAATCGCCATTACCCGCTTCGATAACCGCATTCGCGTAGGCGGCATGGCGGAGATTGTCGGCTTCAACACCGAGCTGCTGCAACCGCGTCGTGAAACGCTGGAGATGGTGGTAGGCGATCTCTTCCCGCGCGGTGGTCGCGTTGAGGAGGCGACGTTCTGGACCGGCCTGCGTCCGATGACGCCGGACGGTACGCCGATTGTGGGGCGCACGCCGTTCAAAAACCTGTGGACCAATACCGGACACGGCACGCTTGGCTGGACGATGGCCTGTGGCTCCGGCCAGCTGCTGAGCGACCTGATTTCCGGACGCACGCCAGCCATTCCGTTTGACGATTTAAGCGCCGCGCGCTATCAATCGGGGTTTACGCCTTCGCGTCCACAGCACCTGCACGGCGCGCATAACTGAGGAGTTGTCATGTCCCGTCCTGTTCTGGCCCAGCTGAACCTGCAGGCCCTGAAGGATAATCTGCAAATTGTTCGTCGGGCGGCACCCGGTTCGCGCGTCTGGTCGGTGGTGAAAGCGAACGCCTACGGCCACGGTATCGATCGTATCTGGAGCGCGCTGAGCGCGACCGACGGCTTTGCGCTCCTGAATCTGGAAGAGGCCATTCTGCTGCGCGAGCGCGGCTGGAAAGGGCCGATACTGCTTCTGGAGGGCTTCTTCCACGCGAACGATCTGCCGCTGCTGGATAAATATCGGCTGACCACCAGCGTTCACAGCAACTGGCAGATTAAGGCGATTCAGGATGCGAAACTCCACGCGCCGCTGGATATCTATCTCAAGGTGAACAGCGGCATGAACCGCCTGGGCTTCCAGCCTGAGCGGGTGCATACGGTCTGGCAGCAGCTGCGCGCGATGAAGAACGTAGGCGAAATGACGCTGATGGCGCATTTTGCCGACGCGGAAAAACCGGACGGCATTGCCGATGCCATGGTCCGCATTGAGCAGGCGGCAGAAGGGCTGGACTGCCCGCGCTCGCTGTCCAACTCGGCGGCCACGCTCTGGCATCCCGAGGCGCACTACAACTGGGTGCGTCCGGGGATCGTTCTGTACGGCGCGTCGCCCTCGGGCCAGTGGCAGGATATCGCCAACAGCGGCCTGAAGCCGGTAATGACCCTGCGCAGCGAAATCATTGGTGTGCAAACGCTGAAGGCTGGCGACACGGTGGGCTACGGTAGCCGCTATCGGGCAAAGGGCGAGCAGCGGATTGGTATCGTGGCGGGCGGCTATGCCGACGGCTACCCGCGCATTGCGCCGACCGGCACGCCGGTGCTGGGTCGATGGGGTTCGCACGGGAACGGTAGGCACCATATCAATGGATATGCTGGCCGTTGACCTGACGCCATGCCCGCAGGCGGGCATCGGTTCGCCGGTTGAGCTGTGGGGTAACGAAATCAAAATTGATGACGTGGCTGCCGCGGCAGGCACGGTTGGGTACGAACTGATGTGCGCACTGGCACCGAGAGTGCCGGTTGTGACGGTGTAACAAATGTTTGTGTCGGGTGGCGGCTCTCCACTCCGCCTCGTCTTCCATCGGCTACTCTGACGCCGACTTTTCTCACCGCGTTATCTTCTTTTTCGGCTACCGTCCAGATCATCCCGGCAAACTCAACCTGGTCGCCCACGACCGGGGCAGCGCCCAACAGTTGCTGGATGATTTCGCCCAGCGTTTGCTGGTTATCGCGGTCCTCAAGCACCTTCATCCAGGCCGTAAATCAGCGCCACATCGGCAAACTTGGCGCTGGCTTCCAGAATAAAATCGCCGAAGAAACGCTGATCCAGCGCCACCGGAGGCGACTGGCTGAACAGCTTGCCCAGCGCGGGCAGGTCGCGCTCGCGGCCAATGACGCAGAGAATATCCCCTTCGCGCAGGCGGGTGCTGCCGGTAGGGTGCAGCAGACTGTTATCGCGGAACAGGGCGGCAATGCGCGTTTCGGCCGGCATGTGCAAATCGCGCAGCGCCGCGCCCACGCACCATTTGTCGGCGCTCAGCTGATAGACGAACTGTTCCCAGGGGTTCTCCGGATGAATGTCGAGCCCCACGCGGGAAACCGGCCAGCCCACGGGCGGCACCACCACTTTGGCTTTTTTCGCCGCCCACCCGAGCGAGGTCCCCTGGAACAGCAGCGAAATCAGCACCACGAAGAAGGCCACGTTAAAGAACAGCCGGGCGTTATCCAGACCGGCCATCATCGGGAAGACCGCAAGGATAATCGGCACCGCGCCGCGCAGGCCCACCCAACTGATAAACACCCGCTCGCGCAGGTTGAAGCCGCGAAACGGCAGCAGGCCTGCAAATACCGACAGCGGACGGGCGAAGAAGATCATCCACGCGGACAGCAGCAGCGCCGGGACGGCGATCGGCAGCAGGTCGGACGGCGTGACCAGCAGGCCCAGCACCAGGAACATGCCGATCTGCGCCAGCCAGGCCAGACCGTCGAAGTTCTGCAAAATGGCATGCCGGTTGCGGATCGGGCGGTTGCCCATCAGGAAACCGCAGAGATAGACGGCGAGAATGCCGCTGCCGTCCAGCGCCGTGGTCACGGCAAAAATGAGAATACCGCCGCTCAGCGCCAGCAGCGGGTAAAGCCCCGGCGGCAGGGCGATACGGTTGATCATCTGCTGCAGCAGGTAGCCGCCCGCCCGGCCCAGCACAATCCCCAGGCCAAACTGCTGCAGGATATGCCACGCAGGAACATCACAGCTCGAGCCCGGCTTTCGTGCTGCTGGATCATCTCAATCAGCGTGATGGTGAGGAAAACCGCCATCGGATCGTTACTGCCGGACTCAATCTCCAGCGTGGAGCCAACGCGTTCGTTGAGCCCTTTTCCGCCGAGCAGCGAGAACACCGCCGCCGCATCGGTTGAGCCGACAATCGCGCCAATCAGCAAACCTTCCATGATGTTGAGATGGAAAAGCCACGCGGCCATCATTCCGGTGAGGCCAGAGGTAATCAACACGCCGACCGTGGCGAGCGACAGCGCAGGCCCTAAGGCCACGCGGAAGGAGCTCGCCTGGGTGCGCATCCCGCCGTCCAGCAGGATCACCGCCAGCGCGAGGTTACTCACCATGTAGGCGAAAGGGTAGTTATCGAATGGGATACCGCCAATACCATCAATGCCGGCCAGCATGCCGATGGCGAGGAAAATGACAAGAATAGGTATGCCGAGACGCGATGAAAATGAACTTAATAAAATACTGCTGGTTACAAGGACCGAACCCAGAATGAAAAGGCTGATTATCGCTGCGGCATCCAATGTTCTCTTACTCCCACCTCAATGTTAACGCTGTTACTAAAACCCTAACATATTAACAACGGCAACAGCGTTTTATTAAGGGGGTATAACGGCTTTTTTATGCCTTTATGACAGGATGGCCGCTGATGGTCAGCCGGGAGCCGGAATCATTATGGATCAGGGAGGCGTGCGCCCCCAGCGCCAGGGTGACGGTGCGCTGCTCATGGCCGAAATCCAGACCGGCGATCACCGGAACATCCAGCCGCGAGCGAATGAACTCAATCATGGTTTCCAGGGAGTAACCCGCGTCATAGTCATTCGGGGCAGAGCCGCTGAAGCTGCCCAGCACGATCGCGGACTGGCGCTCAAGAATACCGGCATGATAGAGCTGCAACAGCATGCGCTCGACGCGGAACGGATGTTCGTTGATATCTTCCAGCACCAGAATGCCGTCCTCGATGTGCGGCATCCACGGCGTGCCGATAAGCGAAACCAGCATCGCCAGGTTGCCGCCCCAGAGCTGGCCTTCACATTCCCAGTGCGGTCCATTCCCCTGCCACTCCACGCTGTAGGTGGGATTGCGCAGCGCGCGCCAGAAGTGTTCCACGGTGAACGCATCCAGCTCCGGCGCCGAAATTACCGGCCAGCATCGGGCCGCTGAAGGTGATAACGTTATGCAGGGCCAGCAGACCAAGCTGGATGCCGCTGAAATCGCTGTGGCCGCATATCAGCAGCGGATCCTGCTGCTGACGCGCTGCGCCAGGCCCTGCCAGTCAATGCTCTCCAGCAACCGGCTCGCGCCATATCCGCCGCGCACCGCCAGCACAATCGTATTTTCGCCCGCCAGGGTTACCAGTGCTGTTGATATCATTCAGCCGCTGCGCTTCGGTACCGGCAAAACGCTGCTGGCGGCGGGGGATAATCGTCTGATTTTCTACCTGATGGCCCGACTCCAGCAAACGCTGAACGCCCCGCTGCGCCGCGTCCTGGTTAATGCAGTAGCCCGACGGCGCGATGAGATGAAACTGAGACATGGCAATTCCTTGCTGAATGAGAAACTAATTGTCTATATCATGCCGCTAATACGCCGCCTGTATCGTTGTCATCCGCAGTGATGAGCCCCTCGAAGAAGGATTTGTTGACGTGAAATTGAGATGGTTTGCTTTTTTGAGTGGTGCTTGCTGGCTGTAGTTCAAAACATGATTATCACCAGCCGCCCTGGAACCCGGAAGTGCCGGTGAAACGGGCGATGCAGTGGATGCCGATCAGTGAACAAGCCGGGAAAGGCCTGGGGCGTCAGCCCGCGTCTCATCACGGCGATCATTGCGGTGGAGTCCGGCGGAAACCCCACGCTTGTCAGCAAATCCAACGCGGTGGGGCTGATGCAGCTTAAAGCGTCAACGGCGGGGAGAGAAGTTTACCGCTATATGGGCTGGAGCGGTCAGCCCTCGACCAGCGAGCTGAAAAATCCCGAACGCAACATTTCCATGGGCACGGCCTATCTGAGCATTCTGGAACACGGCGCGCTGGAGGGGATCCAGGAACCAGCAGGTGATGCAGTACGCGCTGGTGGTCTCTTACGTTAACGGTGCCGGCGCGTTGCTGAGAACCTTCTCCTCTGACCGCAAAGAGGCGATAGAAGAGATTAACGGCATGGACAAAGACGAATTCTTTGAGCATGTGGCGAAAAATCACCCGGCACCACAGGCGCCTCGTTATATCTGGAAAGTACAGAAAGCGATGGATGCCATGTAATGCCGCAGACGGGCGGCGGTCACGCTGCCCGATGTTCCTTACAGAACTTTATTTGCGCGTTCCCGCGCCTCGCGCTCCAGGGAGTAGATAATGCGCTGCAGCTCGCGCTCTGCGCCGGGCCCGACATTCAGGAAACGGAAGCTCAGACGCGGCGTGGTGATGGTTTCATTTTTGCTGTCCACGACGGTGCGGTCGCTGATGGCAATCAGCTGTGCATCGAAATAAAAGTGCCCCCAGCCCCCCATATCCAGTTCAACCTGCGAAAACCGCATGCCCTCTACCAGTGCTGCGGGTAATTCGCCGTATCCAGCAGGGCGCCCATCCCGCCCAGCGACAGATCGAAGAGGCGGAAGCGGATCTCGCTTTTGTCCGGCATTTTGGCCTTACAAAAATAAGCGGGATGGAGCGGGGCGCTGATGCGGAAATATTCACGACGCTGAACAAACCACAGCGAATCCGGCAGCGAGGTAATAAATGCCGGCAGCGCCTGGAAATCACCGGCTGCGAGCCCGGGCAGTGTAAATTCAACCTTGGCGCCTTGTGTTTCAGCGGTAATGGTCACTTTCCCTGCACGCTGCACTGCGTTGTTCTCATACTCCTGGCTGCCAAAATCAATCACCAGCCGCTCCTCCGGGGCGTCCAGGATCTTGCTGATGAACTGATCGCTGCCCCAGGTGATGCAGACAGCGGCACCTCGCCTTTTTGCAGGTCGCGCAATACCCCCAATACAGCCAGCGGATTTTGCTTGAGGAACTGCTCACTGTAATGGCTCACGCCGGATGGCTCCTTGATAGATGACAGACTGTCTTTGCGTTATCGGCAATCTCAGACAGAACTTAATACAAATATTGCGAAAAATTTTCCCTGAAGAGTGGGATTAAGTCTGTGAGATGAAAAAGTTTTGTCGCCGACAACTATACTGTAGCTAACGCGCCGCCATTGTGGTGCGTGCATGTAAACGAAACAAGCAGAAGGAGAGAGTAAAATGGGCATTCTCGCGTGGATTCTTTTTGGTTTGATTGCTGGCATTATTGCTAAATTAATCATGCCCGGACGGGATGGCGGCGGATTTATTCTGACTTGTATTCTGGGGATTGTGGGGGCGGTGGTTGGGGGCTGGCTGGCTACAACGTTTGGTTTTGGCGGCGATATTACCGGCTTTAATCTGCACAGCTTCCTTGTCGCGGTCGTCGGCGCTATTGTCGTGCTGGCAGTGTTCAGGCTGTTGCGCAGAGATTAAAACTTACGCTTCAGTAAAAAGGCCGCAATTGTTGCGGCCTTTTTCATGTTTACTGCGCGGCTTTTTGTTCGGCAGGCGCAGGTTGTTGTGAGGCGGATGCCGGTTGCGTTTGCGGCACGTTGTCGCAGGGTTTCTCTTTCGGGCACACCAGATCCAGCATTTTCAGCGTGACGCCGTTAGTCCAGCCAAAGCCGTCCTGCAGAGGATACTCTCCACCGCCGCCGCCTGTACCGGTGGTGCTGACATCATATTTTTCCACCAGTTTTTTCTCACGGTCGTAGGTGTGCTGAACATTGGTCAGGAAGCGCCAGCTCACTTCCTGCGAAAGTTTCTGCTGCTGGTAATTTTGCAGCCCCTCGGCGGCAACCCATTGCAGTGGTGCCCAGCCGTTAGGCGCATCCCATTGTTGCCCGCTATTCACGGTAGTTGTGGTGATGCCGCCGGGTTTCAGCAGTCGCGCTTGCGTGGCGGCAGCGACTTTATCCGCACGATCCTTCGCCGCCGCGTTGACAAACAGCGGGAAGAGCGCCGCTGCCGTAAGCTGGTTTCTGACTTTATGGGTTTTCAGATCGTAATCGGCGTACCAGCCCTCTTTTTCATTCCACAGATTGGCTTCAATACCTTTCTGCCGAGCGGTGGCAAGGGCTTCATAGTGACTGGCCTTTGCGGCATCACCGGAAACCTGATAGCCGCGGGCAAGCATTTTTTCCATTTTGAACATCAACGCGTTCAGATCCACGGGCACAATGCTGGTGGTTCGAATGGTACCGAGCTGCTGCGGGTTATCCATCCAGCGCGAGCTGAAATCCCAGCCCGAGGCGGCAGCGGAACGCAAATCGCGATAGATCTCCGTGGCGGGGCGGTTAGGATTATTTTTCGCCGTAGTGACATCATCAAGCCACGATTCCGGACGCGGCGTATCGCGGTCGTCCCAGTAACGGTTTAACACGGTTCCGTCATTCAGCTTTACCACGCGCTGGCTGGCCTGACCCGGTTGCAGGCTATCGACGCCTTCCATCCAGTAGCGATATTCTTTTTCCATCTGCGGCAGCCAGGTTTTCAGCGCCTCATCGCCATCATGGGTAGCCAGCAGTTCGACCATTAAGGCGAAAAACGGCGGCTGGGAGCGGCTCAGATAGTAGGTGCGGTTACCGTTGGGAATATGTCCCCAGGTATCAATTTCGTGCGCGAAGTTGGTCACCATATCGTTGATCTTGTCCCAGTGTCCGCTTTCAGCGAGGCCCAGCATCGTAAAGTAGCTGTCCCAGTAATAGACTTCGCGGAAACGACCGCCAGGCACAACATAAGGTTTTGGCAGCGGCAGCAGGGAATCCCATTTACCGGCGCTATCGGTTGTGCGTGTCAGCACGGGCCACAGGCCGTCGATATGCTCGCGCAGGCTTTGGCCTTCAGGCGGAACATAGGCTTCGCCTTCTTTCGGTAAGGTAAAGTTAACATCAACGAAGTGGCGCAAATCGAAACTGGTCTGGTTACGCTGCATACGATAATCCGCGAGGATCATCAGCGGATCGCCTTTGGGTACGGCATCTGCAAAGGTTTTTTGATCGGGAAAGAGTTTGGCGCTTTGCACATCATTAAACAGCGGGCCGAGCAGGATATCTGGTGATTGCTGCGCATTCGGGGCGTCTGCGGACAGCGCCTGAGGAACAACAGCAAGTAATGCTCCACCTAAAACGACGTGCATTGCCAGCAACAGCGAGCGCGGCTGGCGCATAACAGGTTTTATCATCAATCATTCTCCTTGAGCTGGCGCATCACGGCACCGCTGACATCAATCTTGTCCAAACCTTAGTCGAATATCAGATAAATCGCGTGCTCCGTTTGGCATTTTGTACGATTCCAGACTATTTCCCCGTCTGGTTACGACGAAAATGCGGTTTTTTTCCGCAGAAGTGTGACGAAGGTTGATCAATACAGCTGGGTTATTTTTAGCGATCAAATATGCAGAGAGCAAAAAATAGACAATATTGCGGCAAATCGACATGGCTGAAAGGTTTCATTTAATGTGGGTTCAGAAGCGGTTAAGCACCGCTAAATAATTTCATACAAAGAATGTTCTCGCGCGAAACAATCCGCGGTACCGCTATGAAATAGTTTTGTACGTGACTATATATGCCCGGTAAATAGATGCTTTTTGCTCAATATATTTCGCCAATACTGACAAAAGAATCCGAAATAGGGCGTGAAAGCTCTTAAACCCTGCATTTAATCTGGAATTGAGGCTACCAGATATTGTAGTATTTATTCGTGTATTTATGCTTTTAGGATTACTCTTATCACATTATTTTCAGTATATGCTAAGAAAAGAATCATAGGTATTATCTATTTAATTTCAGTGGGTTATGGATTTGCATTTTAATAAACTGGCGTTATGGACAGCTATCTTTAATAATTCTCTCCTCAAGTGAAATTTTTTCTTGAGAATTGTCCTAATTTGCAAAAAAATTAAATAATCCTATTTCAACAGGTCGGAGATCATATTGAATTGAATAATCCTATCTGTAAAATCGTGTCATGATAGTCAATGAAAAGTAATAATATTGCGGCCTTGCTTTGTGCAGGCTCGTGCGGTAGCTATGCCTTTTATTCATTATCACGGCGTTTTGTTGGAAAAGGATGAAGTTATTTAGAGCGATTTAACTGCTACTTTCCGAAACGCTCCAGGTCAACACAGTAATATATTTGCAATGGAAAAAACTCTATGAACATGCGAATGGTCTTGGCTCTTCTTTTTGTCTTTGGCGTTAGTGGGTGTAAAGCGCCACCGAAACCGGCTCCAGGCGACGACACCATTGTTACCAGTGAAGTGAATGGCGTTACCTTAACTCACCGTTATGCAGTGCTTGCTCCAACCGAATTTACTGCCATTAACCAAAACTATCGCGCGCTTTATCCGGCTTCCGTTATGAGCAAACCGGATTTCGGCGGCAAAGTGATCCGCCAACTTGAAGCCGGTAAAACCTATGTTGTTCTGGGACAGGTAGAGCACTTCTGGATGGCGCTGGCCGATGAAGGAAAGGAAGAACTGATTGGTTATGTGCCGATGCGTGCCGTAGTGAAAAGCGAGCTGTACGACAAAACGCTGCGTGAAGACCGTCGTCGCAGAGTCGCGCCGAAAAAACAGACCTGCGTGACGGTAGACGGCAGCGGCAAAGCCTGCAAAAACGCTAACTCAGGAACCTGGATCATCGATTAATCCAGCCGTGACGAGTGCCAGATATGAATAATAATGCTGTTGTGCGCCAGTTCTGTCTGGTGTTTTTCTTTGTGCTGGCCACCCTGGTCAGTGGTTGTGCGTCGTCTTCACACAGCGACCCCTCCCGCTACAATCTGCAGTTTCAGGCTCATCCACAAATCAATGAATCTGCGCCGCTTAAGGTCCGGGTGCTGTTGCTGAAATCCGATGCGGATTTCATGTCCAGCGACTTCTACTCCCTGCAGAACAACGCGTCAGCCTACGCTTGGCGCGAATCTGCTGAACAGCGATGTGTTCTTCCTGATGCCGGGACAGCTGTCAAAAACCCTCAGCGGGCAAAGCTCGCCGGAGGCTCGTTACATCGGCGTGATGGCGGAGTATCAGGTGCTGGATGGCAAAAAATGGCGCGTTTCACTCCCTCTGCCCGTGCCTGGCGAAAATCATATCTACCAGTTCTGGAAATGGTCCGCAGATGAACTTCAGGCCAACGTTTTTCTCGACGTGAACGGCATTCGGGTCATCAGCCAGTAACGCGCTTCAAAACAGGAAACACATCATCATGACGAAAGCAGAAAAGGTCGTCTGGACCGAAGGCATGTTCCTGCGTCCACACCATTTTCAGCGGACTGAAAGCTATCTGCTCAACCATGTTCGTGAATGGGGCGCGCTGCAGCGATCGTATCTCTGGGGCTTTCTCGACGTTGAACTGGATGAAGCGATGCTTCGTCAGGGATGCATAGCCCTGAGCTACTGCAGTGGGCTGCTGCCGGACGGCACCTTTTTCCAGGTCCGTAACGGGCGCAACGGTCCTGTACCGTTGAAAATTCCTGACAATCTCACCAACGAAAAAGTGGTGCTCGCACTGCCGGTTCGTCGTGGTGAGAGAGAAGAGGTGATTTTCAGCGAAGAGCCGGCCTCGCTGGCGCGCTTTATCGCGTTTGAGCAAGAGGTGGAAGACGATAACGCCATGTCGGTGGGGGATGCCACCGTTCAGTTTGGCCGCCTGCGTCTGACCCTGATGCTCGAAAAAGACCTCACGGCAGAGTGGACCGCCATCGGCGTGGCGTTTGTGACCGAGAAGCGTAACGACAACCACGTGCGGCTCGACAACAGCTACATCCCGCCGATGCTCAATGCCAACAATAACAGCCCGCAGATCTACAGCATGATCAACGATCTGCACGGCTTGCTGGTGCAGCGCAGCCAGCAAATTGGCGGCCGTTTGCGCCAGCCCGGCCGCTTTAATACCTCTGAACTGATTGAGTTCACGCTGCTGTCGCTGGTTAACCGTCATCTGGGCGAGGTGTCTCATTTAAAAACCCTCCCGCTGCTGCACCCGGAAACGCTCTGGCGCAGCTGGCTGCCGTTTGCGACCGAACTTGCCACCTGGACGTCGCAGCGGACCGCCGAAAGCGTGCTGCCGATTTACGATCATGACGATCTGGCAAACTGCTTCAGCAAGCTGATGCTGATGCTGCGTCAGGGGCTGTCGCTGGTGATGGAAGACCACGCGATTCAGCTGCCGCTTAACGAACGCTCTCACGGCCTGAACATCGCCACGGTGCCTGAAACCAGCATGGTGCGTGAGTTCGGCTTCGTGCTGGCGGTCAAAGCAAATGTGCCGGGCGAACACCTGCAAACCCATTTCCCGGCGCAGATGAAGGTCGCACCGGTCTCGAAAATCCGCGATCTGGTTCAGCTTCAGCTGCCGGGCATGATGCTGCGCGCCATGCCGGTCGCGCCGCCGCAGATCCCGTGGCATGCCGGCTACAGCTACTTCGAGCTGGAGAAGGGCAGCGAGCTGTGGCACGAGATGGATAAGTCCGGCGCATTCGCCCTGCATCTTGCAGGGGAGTTCCCGGGGCTGGATATGGAGTTTTGGGCCATCCGTAGCCCGACAGAATAATAAAGCGAGCGCTTAATATGCAGGAACGACAGGACACCGGCAGTGATGCCGCGTTTACCGGAGCCAGTAGCAACAATCAGCTGGTGGCGGCCGCCAATCCGCTGCTCAATGCGATTCCGCAGATCCGTCATTCGGTCTCGCATGACGATCAGGTGGCGCTTTACGCCAGCGCCTGATCGATGAAATTCGCCGTTTCGAAGTCCGCTGTCAGCAGGCCGGGCTGCCCTACGAAGTGATCGTGGGCGCGCGCTACTGCCTGTGTACGGCGCTGGATGAGGCCGCCGCGCTCACCCCGTGGGGCAGCAGCGGCGTCTGGTCCAGCAACGGTCTGCTGGTGACGTTCCACAACGAAACCTGGGGCGGCGAGAAGTTCTTCCAGCTGCTGGCGCGCCTGTCGCAAAACCCGCGCGAGCACATCCTGCTGCTGGAGATGATCAACTACTGCCTGCTGCTGGGCTTCGAAGGCCGCTATCGGGTGCTGGACAACGGCCGCACGCAGCTGGAAACCATCAAGCAGCGCCTGTGGCAGATGATCCGCGGCGTGCGCGGCAGCTATCCGCCGCCGCTTTCTCCCCATCCGGAAGATCGTCCGGTGCTGCGCAAGCTCTGGCGGCCGATGGTCCCCCTGTGGGCCTGCGTGGCGCTGGCCGGGTTTATCGCCTGCCTGTTCTATATCGTGCTTAACTGGCGGCTTGGCGACAACACCAACCCGGTGCTGGCGAAGATTTATCAGTCCCAGCTGCCGGAAGCCACTATTGCCCAGCCAGCGCGTCAGCTTCCGGCGGTGCTGAACCTGCGCGGCTTCCTGAAACCGGAAATCGAGCAAGGGCTGGTGGCGGTGAAAGATGAAGCGGATCGCAGCGTGGTTATCCTGAAAGGCGACGGGCTGTTTGCCTCCGCCTCAACCGTGGTGCGTGACCGCTATGAACCGGTCATCCACCGCATCGCGCAGGCGATGAATAACGTCAGCGGCAAAATTCTGGTGGTGGGCTACAGCGACAACGTGCCGATCCGCAGCGCGCGCTTTGCCTCTAACTATGAACTCTCTCTGGAACGCGCCCGCTCGGTACAGAAAATGCTGCAGGGAAGCCTCTCTCAGCCTGGCCGCGTGAAAGCGGAAGGGCGGGGCGAGATTAACCCGGTGGCGCCGAACACGACGCCTGAAAACCGCGCCCGTAACCGCCGTGTGGAAATTACTCTGCTGGTGTCGCCTGAAAATACGGCCAGGCCGAGCTGAACGGATTGCCGCAAGGAAACTAAAGGATGCTGACTACTGTTGCTTTCCATTGCTGACCAACCGCATTCTGTGGGGCTTCCTCGGCGTCACGGCGCTGGCGGCGGTGATCTGGATGATTGGCCCGCTGCTGTCCATCGTGGACACCCGCCCGCTTGAGTCGGAACAGAACCGCATCATCAGCATTGCCGTGGTCTACCTGCTCTGGGCGCAGGGCCACATTCTGCCGCGCCTGTACAACGCCTGGCTGAACCGCAAGCTGATGGACAAGCTCAAAGAGAATACCGCCAGCCCGGAAGCGGCGGATCCGCAGAAGCGACTGAACAGTGAGGAGCAGATCCTCGCCAGCCGCTTTGATGAAGCCGCGCAGATGCTGAAAAAAGCGCACTTCAGCAAGGCGGGCCAGGGCGCCCAGTGGACGCAGCGCTTCAGCACGCAGTATCTCTATCAGCTGCCGTGGTACGTCATTATCGGCGCGCCGGGTTCCGGGAAAACCACGGCGCTGGTCAACTCCGGCCTGCAGTTCCCGCTGGCCGATCGCTTCGGTAAAACCGCGCTGCGGGGCATTGGCGGCACGCGTAACTGCGACTGGTGGTTCACCAACGAGGCGGTGCTGCTGGACACCGCGGGTCGCTACACCACCCAGGAGAGCGAGCAGGTGCAGGACGCCGGCGAATGGCTGCAGTTCATGGGGTTACTGCGAAAATACCGCCGCCGCCAGCCGATCAACGGCGTGATCGTCACCATCAGCATTTCTGACCTGCTCACCCAGTCCGCCGAGGCGTCCCGCCAGCAGGCGGTGAACCTGCGCCAGCGTCTGTCCGAGCTGCATGAACAGCTGGGTATCCGCTTCCCGGTCTACGTGATGGTGACCAAGGCCGACCTGCTTAAAGGCTTCCGCGCCTGGTTTGCCGACTACGACAAAGCGCAGCGCGACCAGATCTGGGGCTTTACCCTGCCGTGGGAACAAACCAAACACGCCGATTATGACCTGATGGGCAACTTCCAGCAGGAGTTTTCCCTGCTGCAGCAGCGGCTGGATGCCGGGCTGCCGGAAACCATGCTGAAAGAGCATGACGCGAAAACCCGCGCAGAAGCGTATCTCTTCCCGCAGGAGTTCGCCGCGCTGCGTCCGCTGCTGGCGGACTACCTGAGCACGGTCTTTGCCCGCTCCAACTTCGAAACCGAATTCTCCCCGCGCGGGATCTACTTCGCCAGCGGGACGCAGGAAGGCATGCCGTTCGACCGCGTGATGGGCGAACTGAACCGCGCGCTGTCGCTGCCGGAAGGGGGGGAGGCGGATAACTGGGATTCGGTCAGCAAAGAAGCGCCTATCCCGGGTGCTAAAGGTCAGAGTTTCTTCATTAAGAACCTGCTGCAAAACGTCATCTTCCAGGAAGCCGGGATCGCGGGCGAAAACCGCTGGTGGGAGCTGCGCAACCGGGCGGTGATCTGGTCCGGCTACGCGGCGCTGCTGGCCCTGCTGGTTATCCTCGGCGGTCTGTGGCTCACCAGCTATGCCAAAAACAAAACCTATCTGGCAGAGGTGGATGCGAAGGTTCCGCTGCTCGACCAGCAGAGCAAAGCGTTACAGAACCAGCCGCAGCGCGATCTGTTCGATCTGCTGCCGCTGCTGAACGGGCTGGTTGACCTGCCGAAAAGCGACGCGTTTGATGTGAACGATCCGCCCGTATCCCGCCGTATGGGGCTCTACCGCGGAGATGACGTCAGCGACGCCTCGCAGTCGCTGTACCAGAAAGCGCTGGATCAGATGCTGCTCCCGGCCGTGGCCATGCACATCACCACCTGGCTGCGCAACGACAACGGCAGCGATGTGGAATACAGCTATGAAGCGCTGAAAGCCTATCAGATGCTGTATCAGCCGAAACACTACGACGGCAAATTCCTGCATTCGTGGGTGATGCTCAACCTGCAGCGCAATCTGCCGCAGAACGTCACGAAAGCGCAGCTGCGGCAGCTTGAATGGCACCTGACGCAGCTGCTGGAGCCGAAAATTCAGGCCTCGCCGTACGCGCAGGATGAATCCCTGGTCGCACGCGAAAGAGCGATGATCAACCAGCAGCCGCTCTCCACGCGCGTCTATGGTCGCCTCAAACGCCTGCTGGAACATGATGACAACCTGAAGCCGGTCTCCCTTTCCGACCTGGGCGGACCGCAAAGCGAGCTGGTGTTTTCGCGCAAAAGCGGCAAGCCGGTGAGCGAAGGCGTACCGGGGCTGTATACGCCGGACGGCTACTGGAAAAGCTTTAACGGCCAGATTGACAGCGTCACCACCGCCCTGCACGAGGACGACGCCTGGGTGCTGGGGGCCGCCACGGCGCAGGAAGATAAACAGCAGATCGATAACGCCGTGCGCCAGCTCTACATGCGCGACTTTATCGCTAACTGGGATCGCTTCCTCGCCGACATTCAGCTCAATAACAGCGCCGATCTTTCCCAGCGCATCAACACCGCGCGCCTGCTCTCCGGCGCAAACTCGCCGCTGCGCCGTCTGGTGCAGAACCTGAGCCAGGTCCTGACGCTGTCACGCAATGCGCCAGCGCCGGAAGATGCGGGTAAAGCGCAGGATCAAAGCAACCGCGCCACCCGTACGCTGGAAGCCCTGTTCAGCAATAACGACGCTGCACCGACGCAGGCCGCGGTGGTTACGCAGGCACCGGAACAGCTGGTGACCGACCACTATGCGCCGATGATTGAGCTGGCGCAGCCGCTGGAGAAGGGCGGAAAGACCATCGTGTTTGATGATTTTCTCAAGCAGGTGGATGAACTCTATCGCTACCTGACCGCCGTTCAGGATGCGGCCAACAGCGGCATGCCTGCGCCGGGCGGGGAGGCGATCAGCCGTCTGCAGGCCAGCGCCGGTCGTCTGCCGGGCGGGCTGCAAACCATGTTCAGCAACATGGCGGTGGGCGCCAGCAGCGATACCCAGCGTCGTGACCTGGAAAACGTGCGCAAGCGCATTAACGTTGAAGTGGGCGGCTTCTGCCGTCAGGCGATTGCCGGTCGCTACCCGCTGGTGCGCACCGCCAGCACCGAGGTGACGCCGGACGATCTGGCGCGCATGTTTGCGCCGGGCACCGGGCTGATGGACGCCTTCTTCCGCGATAACCTGACCAACAAAGTGGACACCACGCAGGCCAACTGGCGCTTTATGCCGGGCATCGACGGGAAAACGCTGCCGGGCAGTGAAGGGCTGCTGGGGCCGTTCCAGCAGGCCCAGTCGATTCGCGACGCCTTCTTTGCTAACGGCGCAACCACGCCGTCTTTCAAGGTGACGGTTCGCACCGTGCGAATGGATAACACCATTCTGAACCTGACGCTGGATGTTGACGGCCAACTGCTGCGCTACAGCCACGGGCCGCAGGCCGTGCAGATCGTGAACTGGCCGGGGCCGGGCGGCACCAACCAGGTCCGCATGCAGCTGGGGCTGGCCAACGGCAGCACGGCGACGCTGGTCACCAACGGCGCCTGGGCGCTGAACCGCTTTTTCGATAAAGCGAGCACCAGCCCCGGCACGGGTAGCCTGAGCCGTCAGGCCACCTTCAACGTCGACGGACATCAGGTCACGCTGGAGTTTGCGCCGAACAGCATTCGTAACCCGTTCCAGCTTCCCCGTTTCTCATGCCCATAACCGCAAGGACAGCCGTATGACGAATACCCCTGCGATGAACCGCTACAGCTGGTATGGCAAGTTACCCAGCGCCGGAGATTTTTTGCAGCGTCGCTTTCCTGACACCCTGCAGCGCCAGTGGTCGCACTGGTTCCAGGTCGGGCTGCTGGCCTGGCAGAAAGAGGAGCAGCGCGCCAGCGAGCGCCCGTTCAGCAAAGCGCCAGTCTGGAATTTTGTGGTCCCGCCCATGCTGGGCAGCCAGATGATCCAGATGGGCTGTCTGCTGCCCGGCCGCGACAGCGTTGGGCGACAGTACCCGGTTTGCGTTCAGCTGAGGCGATTAACCCGCTGGAGTGGACACCGCGCCATCTGGCGCAGGCGGGCGAAAGCTGGTATCAGCAGATTGGGCGCACGGGGCTGCACGCGGTGCGCAACAGCTTTTCCGCCTCGCAGCTGGATGAGATGCTGATGACCATTCCGGCGCCGCAGCCGGTCGAGCCGCAAAAGCGCTCCGACATCCTTGATGTGATTGGCTATGACGAGGACGGTCAGAGCACGCTGGGCTGGCCTCAGGCGGCAGAGTGTTTTGATCCGCTGCGTCAGACCAGCTACTGGTGGACCAACCGCTGCGACGGTTACCCGCTGTACACCCACGTGCACAGCGGTAACTTTACCGGGCAGCTTTTCACCCTGCTGTTCGACCCGGCAGGGGGCGCCCGTCCGGGCCGCCACGGTCTTTATCCGCCCATGTTTGAATAAGCAGGTTGCGGATGACTATCGAAGCATTACTGGCGCCGATAAGCGCCGGAGCAAGCCCTGCGGCGAAAATCTGGAGTACGACGCCGACTTCCAGGCGATGAAGCAGGCCAGCCTCGGGAAAGCGGAACAGCAGTTTGGCGACACCATTATTCCGGCAGAACCCGCTGACTGGAACACGGTCGAAAAATTCGCCACCAGCCTGCTGACCCGCACCAAAGATCTTCGCGTCCTGCTGGCGTTAACCCATGCCTGGACGCGCCGCCGCGGGCTGGCGGGCTACGCGGACGGATTACTGCTGGTGCAGGAGGCGATCGCCCGTTACTGGGAGCCGCTCTATCCGCTGCTGGAAGAGTATGGCGAAACCGATCCGTTCTACCGCATTAACGCCCTGGCAGGGCTGAGCGATAAATCCGACCTCACCGTCGCGGTGCGCAACGCCTCGCTGCTGTTACGTTCAGCAACGGCGATGAGCTGAATCCGCTGCGCCCGGGATGCCCAGGCGCTGCTGGACGGCAGTAAAACCGAATGCCCGGACTATCCCGGCGGGCGTCCGCGGCTGATTGACGAGCTGGCCCGCGGCGACCAGCCGGGGACCGCAGCGGTTATCGGGCAGATTGAAGGGCGCCTGCAAACCATCCGTACATGAGCTGCTCACCGGAACATCTGGGTGAAAGCGGCGTGCCGGAGATGGAACAGCTGCTGAAAACCGTCGGCCTGGTTGCCGGAGCGAGCCGCGCTTCCCGTGGCGATGAGCCGCCTGCGCCGTCCGCAGGGGAGGAGCAAAAAGCCCCTGCGCCACAGCCGGTTGCCGCACCGCTCGCAGCGGGTCACCGACTGGCGCAGCGCGCAGGTCACCAGCCGCGCCGACGCCCAGCTGATGCTGGAAAAAGCGAAGCAGTATTTTGCGCAGTACGAACCGAGCCACCCCGCACCGCTGATGATTGAACGGGTGCAGCGGCTGTCAGAACTTAACTTTATGGACATTATTCGCGACCTGGCGCCAGACGGCGTTAACCAACTGGAAAACATCTTTGGGCGCCGCGAATAACGCGTCCCGGCATTATGACGACAGGCGCGGCGCCTGTCGTCAAACCTTCACCGCGCATCTTTGATGGAGAACATCATGGCAATGAGTAACAGTGGGCAGAAATTCATCGCCCGCAACCGCGCGCCGCGCGTGCAGATCGAGTACGACGTGGAAATTTACGGCGCAGAACGCAAAATCCAGCTGCCGTTTGTGATGGGCGTTATGGCCGATCTGGTCGGGAAACCGGTGGAAAACCTGCCGGCCGTCGACGAGCGTAAATTCCTCGAAATCGACATCGACAACTTCGACGAGCGCATGAAGGCGCTGAAGCCGCGCGTGGCGTTCCAGGTGGATAACACCCTGACCGGCGAAGGCAAGCTGAACGTGGATCTGACCTTCGACAGCATGGACGACTTCCTGCCGGATGCGGTGGCCCGCAAGGTCGAGCCGCTGAACAAGCTGCTGGAAGCCCGCACCCAGCTTTCCAACCTGCTGACCTATATGGACGGTAAAAACGGCGCGGAAGAGCTGATCGCCAAAATTCTGCAGGATCCGACGCTGCTGAAATCCCTGAGCCAGTTGCCGAAAAATGACGAAAGCGCGAAAGGTAGCGAGGAATAATCGATGAGCAACCAGACGCAACAACATGAGCAGCAGGGCGGCCAGGCCTTCAGCCAGGATGAATTCAGCGCGCTGCTGAACAAAGAGTTCCGCCCGAAAACCGACCAGGCGCGTTCCGCGGTAGAAAGCGCGGTGAAAACCCTGGCGCAGCAGGCGCTGGAAAATACCGTCACCTTCTCCAACGACACCTACCGCACCATTCAGAACCTGATTGCCGGTATCGACGAGAAGCTGTCGCAGCAGGTGAACCAGATCATTCACCACGAAGAGTTTCAGAAGCTGGAGAGCGCCTGGCGCGGCCTGAGCCACCTGGTGAACAACACCGAAACCGACGAGATGCTGAAGATCCGCTTTATGAGCATCTCCAAGCAGGAGCTGGGCCGCACCCTGAAGCGCTTCAAAGGCGTGGGCTGGGACCAGAGCCCGATCTTCAAAAAAGTCTACGAAGAGGAGTACGGTCAGTTCGGCGGCGAGCCGTTTGGCTGCCTGGTGGGCGACTACTACTTCGACCACAGCCCGCAGGACGTTGAGCTGCTGGGCGAGATGGCGCGGATCGGCGCTGCGGCGCACTGTCCGTTCATCACCGGCACCGCACCGAGCGTGATGCAGATGGAGTCCTGGCAGGAGCTGGCCAACCCGCGCGACCTGACCAAGATCTTCCAGAACACCGAATACGCCGCCTGGCGTTCCCTGCGTGAATCGGAAGATGCCCGCTACCTGGGCCTGGTGATGCCGCGCTTCCTGTCGCGCCTGCCGTACGGCATTCGCACCAACCCGGTGGACAGCTTCGACTTTGAAGAAGAGACCGACGGCGCGAACCACAACAACTACACCTGGGCGAACGCCGCCTACGCGATGGCGGCCAACATCAACCGCTCCTTCAAAGAGTACGGCTGGTGCACCTCGATTCGCGGCGTGGAGTCCGGCGGGGCGGTGGAAAACCTGCCGTGCCACACCTTCCCGAGCGACGACGGCGGCGTGGACATGAAGTGCCCGACCGAGATCGCCATCAGCGATCGCCGTGAAGCCGAGCTGGCGAAAAACGGCTTTATGCCGCTGGTGCACCGCAAAAACTCCGACTTTGCCGCCTTCATCGGCGCGCAGTCGCTGCAAAAACCGGCCGAGTACCACGATCCCGATGCCACCGCCAACGCGCGCCTGGCTTCCCGCCTGCCGTACCTGTTCGCCTGCTGCCGCTTCGCGCACTACCTGAAGTGCATCGTGCGCGACAAAATCGGCTCCTTCCGCGAGCGCGACGAGATGGAGCGCTGGCTGAACGACTGGGTCATGAACTACGTCGACGGCGACCCGGCCAACTCCTCGCAGGAAACCAAGGCGCGCAAACCGCTGGCGGCGGCCGAAGTGCAGGTGCAGGAGATCGAAGACAACCCGGGCTACTACGCCGCGAAGTTCTTCCTGCGTCCGCACTACCAGCTGGAAGGTCTGACCGTGTCGCTGCGTCTGGTATCAAAACTGCCGTCGCTGAAGACGAAAGACGCGTAAGCAGAAGGTGCCGCAGGCAGGATGTGCCTGCGGCATGAAGGATTTCATAACAGAAGGATATGCGATGAATCTATATCGAATAGCTGTTAGCAGTCTGCTGGTTTTCTCAACCCTGGTTTTAGCAGAAACACAAACTTATCAATACCCTCGGGCCCAATCATTACCGGAAGATGATACCTCTGTATTTCCACGCGATCCGTCTCTGTTAACCGGGCATGATGTGAATTTGACTGCCGAACGTTTTTTTAATGCCTGGAGCAATAAAGATAACGAGCGAGAACGTATCAAAGCGGATATGTATTTTCTCGGGGTGTTGGATGCAACGGAAGGGAAAGCGTGGTGTGGGTATAAGAAGATACTGCCGGGTTCTGCCCATGAGCACGTTTTCTCGCGTCTGGCAAAGCTGAGTACTGAACAGCGTAAACAACCTGCCGCCAACTTTATTGTTGAGTCGATGAAGGAATTTCTGCCTTGCAAAAAAGGGAGCCAAAAATGAGACCGTTATACGAGCAATTAAAAAAGCAGCATTACTCATCAAATGATACCCGCGCAGGATATGTTGCTCCCGATGTTTTATTTTCGGAAATTGGCTATGACTATAACGATTTAATACGGCAAGGCGAGCAATATAAGAATACCTGTGCCGTAAGAATGAGTTTGGCTCTGCTGAAATGTAACATCGAATTTGCGGGGCGTTTTACAATAAAAAGTGGCCCGTATAAAGGCAAGAAATTTGAAATGGGTGCCAAATTGCTGGCCGACCAATTAAATCGGGCTGATGTTTTTGGTAAAGCGGAAATCTACACCGATAAAGTCCAGGGCGGGCGAGCACTGTTAAAACGCCGGGGTGTAGTATTCTTTAATAAAATTGAGGGGTACGGTGGGGGGCATATCGATATGCTGGAACCGCTGACCAGCAACTCTTTTCTCTGTAATTCGGACTGTTATCCGTATTGTCAGGAAATCTGGTTTTGGGAATTAAAATAGTTGCTATTATTGCCGCATCCATCGCGATTTACGCCGTCGCGGAAAAAATAAAATCGAAGATTTAATTTTTCCGGTAAAACTTAATAGAAAGGTAAAGGCAACAATCACGACGAGTAAAAATACCGCCTTGCCGAAGAGGGTTCCTGTGGCAGCAAGTGTGAAAGTTTCATAGCGGGCGACATTAAACACTGACTCAATAATATCAATAAAAGTGTAGATGCCGACGACCGCGAAAAGGCAGATCAATAATAGCGCAATACCCTTTTTCATTTTATGACCATCCAGGTTAATAGAAGACAAAAGGGGGATTTTAGGTAGCGCTGTCAGCATTGTCTAGTGCTATGCGGACAACAACAGTGACGAGTTTTCAATTTCCTGCAATACGCGGGAAAGTGAAAAACTGTACGGCTCCCGGCTGTACAGCAACGAGGCAGAGGTAAAATATGGACGGTTTTATTCGGCCCCATGCTTACCCGTTTGCCATATAAGCGCTTTTTCGAAAGCAATATTTATCATTAACGAAGAGTAAATATTATGGCTATTGATATGTTTCTGAAGGTCGATGGAGTTACGGGTGAATCTAAAGACTCTAACCACACCGGCTGGACTGATATCACCTCTTTTTCCTGGGGTGCTTCACAGCCAGGGAATATGAGTGTTGGCGGTGGCGGCGGTGCCGGTAAAGTCAATTTCAACGACCTTCACGTAAATGCACTCATTGATAAATCCACGACGGCTATCCTGAAACACTGCGCCAGCGGTAAGCACCTGACCAAGGTTGAGCTTTCCGTCTGCAAAGCCGGTGGTCAACAGGTTGAATACGCACGTATCACGCTGGAAGATGTGCTGGTGACGTCTGTTCAGTACACCGGTGCGGATAACGGCGACACCGTGGGTGTGACCTATGCATTCCAGGCTGCGAAAGTGAAACAGCAGTACTGGGAGCAGTCTTCTTCCGGCGGTAAAGGTGCTGAAACCAGCGCTGGCTGGAACATCAAGGAAAACAAAGAAGCGTAATGCTGCTCTCTTTTTGACGCGCATTACGGCAGGCACAGAGCAGCGGCTCTGTGCCTGTATCCGCAAAAAGACATTATTGAGCCTGATGGTAAACAGAAATATATTATCGTGCTTGAGTTAATTCTTAAGCGTTACCGGGGCAGGAAAGCCTGGTTATGAATAAAATAGGGTTGACGAGCCTGGTGTTAATCACGCTGAGCGGTTGTCAGAGCCATCCGCCGCAATATGCTTCTGCGGGGGTGGAAATAAAAGATAACCAGCCGTGCTTCAGTATGACACCCTTGTCCTCCACGGCGCTTGTTGCCACAGCGCCCACCATTAATAAACTGAATGGCAGCGAATGGCAGACGATGACATCACCCGCAAACTGGCAACCAACACGCGTTATTTCTGCCAGCTATTGCACCGTCTGGCCTGACATCAACTGGCAGGCTGGTATTTACGATGTGGTGTTTAAAGTGAGTGATGGCAATAACGCAACGCGTTATGCAACCCGTTTTATGTTGACCCGCTCCGCGCAAGGTGAGCTTACGGTGCAAAAACAAGAATAAACGAGCGAAGTTTTGCTCCGGTGGGCTGCTCCGGGGCCACTGAAATCATATTCAGGTATTCAAACGCAGCCGCTTTATGGAAAACGGCGCCGTTTGAGTGCACATAACTCCAGCAGGAATATGCTATGCGATTCACGATTATTACCAGTAAACCCGGTCATCAGCCGCCGCAAAGCCGCTGCGACTTTTATCCGCCTGGCGGCACTATCGGCCGCGGCACTGATAACAACCTGGTGCTGCCGGATAACGACCGCTCCATCTCTCGCTTACAGGCGATTGTTCATATCGCTGGTAATGGCGAGTGTCGCATTACCAATCGCGGCAATGTGACCCGCGTAGTGCTGAATGATATTCCCCTGGAACGTGGCCGTCAGGTCGAATTGCAGGATGGCGATATTCTGGGCATTGATGAATACCGTATCGAAGTTACCGAGCTGATTCAGGATACGCAGCCGGTAAGCCGTATGGCGGAGGAGATGTATCCGAAGCACGTTCAGCCGCAAGTGGCCAAACCTGCGCCCGCGCCGACACCGAAAAGCGTAGCGGAAAACGCCCCGGCGTCAGTGCCAACGGAAATCTGGGACAGCCTGATGCAGGAGTTCTCCATCTCCGACAGCATCTCCAGCAACCGTACAAAACCGCAGCCAGCTGCATCGCACGATCCATTCTCCCAGCCAGCGGCCCCGGAGCGTAACGCTGAAGATCCGCTGGCGATGTTCAACGACAGCGATCCAAAGCTCGAGCGTAAGAATATTGACCCGGACACGCTGTTCAGCGACGAAGCGTTGTTCAAAAAAGAGAGTATTTTTGACGACGTCACCCCGTCAACCCTGGTGCCGCCGGGCGAGACGAGCCCCGTTAAGCCAGAAGAAGAGGCGACGGACGAGCTCGATCCGCTGGCCCTGTTTGGCGGTAAAGCCAGCGCGCCAGCCGCGCGCAATGACGACCCGCTCGGGCTGATGGGCGGCGCGCCGTTAACCCATCCGGATGACATTATCAACGAGAAGCCTGCTCCCGTGCCGGAACCTGAGCAGGAAGAGGACGTGCTGGCCGATTCCCCGCTGTTCGCCCCTGAGCCGCAGGAAGAACCGCGTGCTGAAGAAGAACCCGCGCGACCGGATTACGCAGGCTTCACCATGCCAACGCCACAGGCCGTTGCGCGCAGCAGCGCGCAGGCCCCGAAGGGCCGCCTGCGCATCGACCCGGTCAATAACGCCGCCTCGCCAACCGCCACGGCAAACAGCGGTGAGAAGGGTGAAGTGCTGCAGGGCGAGCTGCTGGAGGCGCTGCTGGAAGGCATGGGGCTGAGCGAAATGCAGCCCGTTCCGCAGTTTGACCGTGAAAATATGCGTCAGCTGGGGCAGATCCTCGGTATGTTCTCTCAGGGGACAGTGGCGCTGCTCTCCTCGCGCTCTATCCTCAAGCGCGGCGTAAAAGCCGACATGACCATGGTGCTCGACGATGCCAACAACCCGTTCAAGCTGTTGCCGACCGGCAAAACCGTGCTGATCCAGATGTTTGGCACCCCGATGCCGGGCTTTATGCCGCCGAAAAAATCGGTGCGCGATGCGCTGATCGATCTGCAGGCGCACCAGCTGGGTATGATCTCCGGGATCCGCGCCATTATCGCCGCGATGCTGCAGTCCTTTAACCCGGAACAGCTGGAAGAGCAGGCGAAGCAGAACGGCATGACCTCGCGTCTGGCGCTGCCGGGCAGCCGTAAAGCCGCCCTGTGGGACTACTTTGTGCGCAGCTATGGCGAGACGGCGGGCGAGATTGAGGATGACTTCCACACCCTGTTCGGCGAGGCCTTCCTTCATGCCTATGACATGGAGGTCAATCAGTACAAAGACTCACAGAGCGGATCGGAAGACAAATGAATATCGCAACGGCTTCTCTCTCCCGCCAGGGGACGCGCGCCAGCAACCAGGATCAGACGGGAGAAACCATAGGGGAACGTTCAGCCTGCTTTGTCGTCTGCGACGGCATCGCGGGGCTGCCGGGCGGCGAGGTGGCCGCAGCGCTGGCCCGCAATAGCATTATCTCCCGCTTCGATGGCGACAAACATCTTAATGCGCAGCACATCCGCGACTACGTGCAGACGGCGAACCGCACCATCCTCAGCGAACAGCAGGCCGTTCAGGACTATCGCCGGATGGGCACGACGCTGGTCAGCCTGTTCATTGACCGTGATTACCGGCTGGCCTACTGGGCGCACGCCGGCGACAGCCGCCTGTATCTGTTTCGCCGCGGCTGGCTGTGGCATGTGACCACCGACCACAGCCTGGTGCAGCAGATGAAAGATGCCGGGCACCAGACCGACGACCTCAACAGCAACCTGCTCTATCTGGCGCTGGGGATTGAAAACGGCGGGCCGGAAGCGAGCTACAGCGATGTGGTGCAGGTTGAAGATGGCGATGCCTTTTTGCTCTGCACCGACGGGTTCTGGCACGGCGTCAGCGAAGAGCAAATGAAGCAGTCGCTGCATATGGTGAATACGCCGCAGGAGTGGCTGACCTTAATGAACCAAATCATTCAAAAGAATGGCGAGCAGGAGGGGAATGCTCAGGATAACTATACTGCCCTGGCGGTATGGATGGGCAACCCTCAGGACACCACTTTGCTGCACACCCTCTCTGACGCAGCACAATTTCTTCCCTGCGGAACTGATTAGACACACAAGGAACGATATGAAACTTTGGCTATCGGGTTTGGCACTTCTGGCGGTGACCTCCACCGCGCAGGCTGAAAATTTCCGCATCGTGCAGTCTCCTGCGCAGAAGCTGGATATCTGGATCGACAACATCAAAGACAACACGCCGCAGAGCTGGTGTAAGCCTGAGGTGGCGCTGCGTATTGTGGCGAACGGCAAGAAAGACGTCTCCGTGCTGGAGAACTTTGTGCCGCGTCTTGGCTCACTGCTGGAACACCAGTGCAGCAAAGTGAATAAACTCAGCTGGACGCTCAACGATCCGGCGGGTACCACGCTGGCGCAGGGCACGGCTGGCAAAGCGCAGGACTGGGCGCTGGTGGTGACCTCAACAGGCGCAAGCCGCGCGCCGCTACCGTCAACGTCCACCCCAGCCAGCCGCCCTGACGCCGCCAACCGAGCGTGCTGAAGATCTCTCCCCGTTGCCGCTGACCGTACGCCGTGGCAGGAGTTTACCCTGCAGGACGGCTGCCACCTGCGCACCTTCTGGGAGGGCGCTGCCAGCGCGCCGGCGCTGTTTATTCCGGCGAAAGAGGACCCGCAAACGCTGCGGGAACGGCAGCTGGCTGAGCGGACACACCGTTGTGTCGCAGTCCCGCAACGGCGGGCAGAAAGAGATGGCGGTGACCTACATTCATGGCTTCCCGGTGACCGGGCTGAATCAAAGCGCCGACCCGGAAAACGCGCTGATCACCTCCGTCAACAAAGAGCGCATGGTATTCAGCGCCCCAAACAGCCTGACCAGAGCTGGATGATCCTGCCCTACGACAACAGCCTGAACAGCTGGAAGAGCAACGGCACGGTCGCGGTGGAGATCTCCCGCGAAGTCGCCAGCGATGCCACCCGTTTGCAGGCGCGTATCGCGGCGGTGAAAAAAACCTGGAGCGCCTGGGTGGCACCCGGTACGCCGCTGAATATCGTGCTGATTGACACCCTGCGTCCTCAGCTGCGCGATCCGGCCGTCGGCGCATGGCGCGCGGCAAATTAAGGAATGGCAATGAATACGCTCTATCAACACCTGGCGGGCGAGTCGCTGCACGACGAGCGCTTGCCCGGCTGGAAAGCCGCATCCGTACCCAGCCCGGCAGATGCCGACCTGCGCGCCGCGTTCGTGCAGTTTTTAACCCTTGAGCGGCAACTGGACGCGCGCCCTGACCCAGCTGAAAAGCTGGCTGGCGCTGAAGCCGCAGGCGAAACCCACCGTCACGCTGCTGGAGCAGTCCATCAACGGTGAACGGCAGCGTGCCGAGGTGATGGCGGGACACGCCCGTCCGGCGACGCCTGAACGGCAGTGGCCGTGGCTGACCACCCATGGTCAGCGCGCTGGACCCGGAATCCACCGAACCTGCCGCGCACCGTGAAGCCGCACTGGAGAACGCCGAGGCGAACCCCGGCCAGCTGACAACTCAGGATGGCGAGACGCAGGCTTTCGACTGGCTGATGGACGGCGATGGCCGCCTCGGCCCGGTCTGCGAAGCCATCGTCAACGGCCGCTATTTCTGGCTGCCGTTTAGCGCGATCGCGGAGATCCGTTTCCAGGCGCCTGCCAGCGTCACCGACTTGGTCTGGCGTCATGCGCTGGTGCGCCTGCCCGACGGCAGCGAACAGGTGTGCCAGATCCCGGCGCGTTATCCGCTGGATAGCGAAGCTGAAGACCGCTTTAAACTCGCTCGCGTTACCGAGTGGCAGGCGTTACCGGGCGATGCGCCGCACTTCCTGGGCCACGGGCAAAAAGTCTGGCTCAACGACAGCGCCGAGTTCTCGCTGCTCGATCTGGTCACGCTGAGTTTCGAGACGGACGGAGCCGATGAGTAATCCCGCTCACGATGGCGATCTGCTGCGCAGCGGCTGGCAAGCTCGCGCACGCGGCAAAGAGAACGTGGGCGCGCGCGACAAAATGCAGCCCTCGCTGCTCGATCGCCTCACCGATAACGACCCGGAAAAAGTGCAGGAGCCGGCCAACAGCAATCTGATCACCCATGCCGCCCTGCGCCGCCACGTGCTGCGCGATCTGCAGTGGCTGTTTAACACCATCAACAACGATGCCCAGCGGGATCTGAGCGGCTTTGCCGCACGTGCGCCGCTCGGTGGTCAACTTCGGCGTGGCGCCGCTGGCGGGCAAGCGGATGTCGGACATCGAATGGCACGATATTCAGCGCAAGCTGACCGAGGCCATTATCCATTTTGAACCGCGCATTTTGCCGCAGGGCTTGCAGGTCCGCTGCGTGTCGGATACCCCCTCGCTGGATCTGCACAACGTGCTGTCCATCGAGATCAAAGGGCGTTTGTGGTGCGTGCCGTACCCGCTGGAGTTTCTGTTCCGTACCGATGTGGATCTGGAAAACGGCCATTTTGAACTGAAAGATGCGGGGTAATCATGGACAGTAAACTGCTCGAATACTACAACCGCGAGCTGGCCTACCTGCGCGAAATGGGGGCCGAGTTTGCCGAACGCTATCCGAAAGTCGCCGGACGGCTGGGCATGCGCGGCATCGACGTGGCGGATCCGTATACCGAACGCCTGATGGAGGGCTTCGCCTTCCTGACCTCCCGCGTGCAGCTGAAAATGGACGCCGAGTTTCCCCGCTTCTCCCAGCGTCTGCTGGAGATGATTGCGCCCAACTATCTCGCGCCCACGCCGTCGATGGCGATTGCGGAGCTGCCGCCCGACAGCAGCCGAAAGGGCGACCTGAGCAAGGGCTTCGTGGTGCCGCGCGGCACCATGATGGACAGCCAGGCGCTGAAGAAGAACGGCGTGACCTGCAGCTATACCACGGCGCACGAGGTCACGCTGCTGCCGCTGAAAATCGGCCAGGTCGAGCTGGGCGGCGTCCCCGCCGATCTGCCGCTGGCGAAAGTTGGGTCTGAGCCAGCGCGGGGCGGCAAAGCGCCCTGCGGATCCGCATGGGCTGCGATGGCCCGCTCAACCTCGGGCACCTGGATTTCGACCGCCTGGAATTGTTCCTCGGCGGCCCGGATATGCAGGCGCTGAAGCTGCTGGAGCTGCTGATGGAGCACCACGTCGGGATCGTCTGCCAGTCCAACAGTGCCGGTGCGCCGTTGCAGGTGCTGGCGTCGATGACGCGCTGCGGCAGGAGGGCTTTGCTGCCAGACCAGGCGCTGCTGCCGGACGATCTGCGCAACTTCGACGGCTACCGCCTGCTGCAGGAGTATTTCGCCTTTCCGCAGCCCGTTTCCGGTTCATCAGCCTTCAGGGGCCTGCGCACGCTGATGCAGCGCAAAGCGGCGATGCCACCTCGTTCGACATCTTCATTCTGCTGGATAAGGCCGATGAAGCAACTGGAGCGGGTGGTCGATGCCAGCCACCTGGCGCTGCACTGCACGCCGGTGATCAACCTGTTCCCGAAAGTCGCCGAACGGCAGAAGCTGAACGAAAGCCAGCACGAATACCATCTGGTGGTGGATAACATCCGTCCGCTGGATTACGAAATTTACGCGGTGCAACAAAATCTACGGCAGCGCGGATGGTCAGCGCGATGAGCAGACGTTTCGCCCGTTCTGGAGCACCTGGAGCGGCGATGCGGGCAACTACGGCGCCTATTTCTCCCTGCGCCGCGAACAGCGCGCGCTGTCGGAGCATGCCCTGCGCTACGGCACCCGTACCGGCTATATCGGCTCGGAAGTGTTTGTCTCGCTGGTGGATGAGCAGCACGCGCCGTGGCACGAAGACCTGCGCTATATCTCCGCCGAGGTGCTGTGCACCAGCCGCGACCTGCCGCTGATGCTGCAGCAGGAGCTGGGGCAGTTCGTGATGCCGGACTCCATGCCGGTGAAATCCCTGCACGCTGCGTAAAGGCCCGACGCCGCCGCGTCCGGCGCTGGCGGAAGGGTTCAGCACCTGGCGGCTGATCAGCCAGCTGCAGATGAACTACCTCAGCCTGATGGACGGTGATGATGGAGAGGGCGCGGCCGCGCTGCGCCAGCTGTTGGGGCTGTACGCCAACCTGGCCGAAACGCCCGTTGCGCGCCAGGTCGACGGCGTTCGCCACTGCGTGCTGGAGCCGGTTCATCGCCGCGTGCCTGAACCCGGCCCGGTGGTGTTCGCCCGCGGGATCGGCATTACCCTGACGGTCGATGAGCAGGCGTTTTCCGGCGCCAGCCCGTGGCTGTTCGGCAGCGTGCTGGAGCGCCTTTTCGCCCGCCTGGTGGCCATCAACAGCTTTACCGAGTTCACCCTGAAAAGTCAGCAGCGCGGCGAGATCGGCTACTGGGCGCCGCGCATGGGCAAAAGGGCGCTGATATGAGTGACGCCCTGACCAGCGCGCCGCAGATTGTCCGCGCCAGTTCGGCTGCCGGAGGCGTTCTGGCACGGCGACCGTGATGGCCACGCCCTGGCGCTACGATCTGTTTCAGCTGCTGCGGCGCATTGATGCCCAGGGCGGCGAGCGCTACCCGCTGGGGCGCGCGCCGCTGCCGAATTTTGAACCGCTGCGCATCGGCCAGCAGCCGTCGATGGGCTTTGCGCCGTCGACGCTGGCCGAGGTGCGTCAGCGCGACGAGAGCGCCGCTGCACGAGGTCTCCATCCTCAGCTTCGGCCTGTTTGGCCCGAACGGCCCGCTGCCGGTCCACCTGACCGAATACGCCCGCGAGCGTATTTATCATCATCAGGACACCAGCCTCAGCGCGTTTGCCGATCTGTTCCACCACCGGCTGGCGCTGCTGTTTTACCGCGCCTGGGCCGATGCGCAGCCGACGGTCTCGCTGGATCGCGCCGATAACAAGCGCTTTGAGGGCTACCTGGCGTCGCTGATTGGCATGGGCCAGCCGGGGCAGATGGACAAAGGCAGCCTGAGCTCGCATGCGCGCTTTACCCACGCCGGGCACCTGACCCGCCACGGGCGGGATCCGGAAGGGCTGGAGAAGATCCTGCGCAGCTATTTCAAGGCGCCGGTGTCCAACTGGTCGAAAACGTGCCGCAGTGGATGCCGCTCTCCAAGCGACGCGAACGGGCGCGGCTGCAGGGCGGTCGCCATGCGCCACGCCTTGGGCAGTCGGCCTTTCTGGGCATCGCCGTGCGCGATGTGCAGCCATAAGTTTCGCATCGAGATTGGCCCGCTGAGCGCGGAGGAGTACAACCGCTTTCTTGCCGGGCGAAGCGTGGGTCACCGAGCTGCGCGACTGGGTGCGTCAGTACGCCGGAATCGAGTTTGAGTGGGAAACGCGGGTGATCCTGCGCGCATGAAGAGGTGCAGGGCGCCACGCTCGGCGGCACGGGGCGATTTGGCTACAACACCTGGCTGGGCCCTCAGCCGCAGCCGCAGCCGCGCGGAGATTTGGTATTCAGCCCGGAAGGATAACCTTTCGTCTTATTCATCTGACGTGACAACTAACGGAATTTACAATGTCAGAAATTAGCCGTGCCGTGCTTTTCGGCAAACTGGATACGCTGTTATTTACCTCTCTGGAAAGCGCCACTGCGTTCTGCAAGCTGCGCGGCAACCCCTACGTTGAGCTGGTGCACTGGCTGCATCAGCTGATGCAACAGCAGGATGGCGATCTGCAGCAGGTCATCCGCCACTTTGCCCTGGATGAAGAGGCGCTGACGCGCGATATCGTCGCCGCGCTGGATGTCCTGCCGCGCGGGGCGAGTTCCGTCTCCGATCTCTCCGAGCACATCGACAGCGCCGTGGAGCGCGCCTGGGTCTACGGCTCGCTGAAGTTTGGCGTCACGCGCATTCGCGGCGGCCATCTGCTGATCGGCATGCTGAAAACCTGGAACCTGGCCAACGTGCTGAAAGGCATTTCGTCGCAGTTCACCCGCCTTAACGTCGAGGTGCTGATTGAGCAGTTCGACGCCATTTGCGCCAACAGCAAAGAGACGCAGCAGGCGGCAACCGCCGTGGCGATGCACCGCCGGCGCGGTACCGGCAACAGCAGGGGACGCTGGCGCAGTACGGTCAGGACCTGACCGCCCGCGCGCGCGACGGGAAGATCGATCCGGTGGTCGGGCGCGACGAGGAGATCCGCCAGATGGTCGATATCCTGATGCGTCGCCGCCAGAACAACCCGCTGCTGACCGGCGAAGCCGGGGTCGGGAAAACGGCGGTGGTGGAAGGGCTGGCGCTGCGTATCGCCGCCGGCGACGTGCCGGAGCCGCTGCGCGAACGTGCAGCTGTGGCTGCTGGATATCGGCATGCTGCAGGCCGGCGCCGGCATGAAAGGCGAGTTTGAAGCCCGGCTGCAGGCGCTGATCAACGAAGTGCAGTCCAGCCCCACGCCGATCATTCTGTTTATCGATGAGATTCACACCCTGATTGGCGCAGGCGGCCAGCAGGGGACCGGCGATGCCGCCAACCTGCTGAAACCGGCGCTGGCGCGCGGCCAGCTGCGCACCATCGGCGCCACCACCTGGGCGGAATACAAAAAATACATTGAGAAAGATCCGGCGCTGACCCGTCGTTTCCAGACGGTGCAGGTTGCCGAGCCGGACGAAGCGAAAGCGATACTGATGCTGCGCAGCACCGTGTCCGCCGCTGGAGAAGCACCACCGCGTGTTGCTGCTCGATGAAGCGGTCGGCGCCGCGGTGAAGCTGTCGCATCGCTACATTCCGGCGCGTCAGCTGCCGGACAAAGCCGTGGCGCTGCTCGATACCGCCTGCGCCCGCGTCGCGGTCAGCCAGAGCGCGCCGCCGCCGCAGCTGGAAGACTGCCTGCACCGCATTGCCGCGCTGGAGGTGGAGATTGAGATTGCCGACCGCGAAGCGAAAATGGCGGCTGGCGACAGCGGGCGGGTAGAGAAATTAACCGCCGCGCGTCAACAGCAGGAACAACTGCGCAATGAGCTGACGCAGCGCTGGCAGCAGGAGCAGGCGCTGGTGGAGGAGATCATCGCGCTGCGCGCACAGTTGCATACCGCAGCGGGCGAAGAAGACCGCTGGCCGCTCTGACGTGATTCGCTGGCGGAGCAGCAACAGGCGCTGAACGCCTTGCAGGGCGACGCGCCGCTGCTGTTTGCCGCGGTGGATGCCAACGTGGTTGCTGCGGTGGTCTCCGACTGGACCGGGATCCCGCTGGGCCGGATGGTGAAAAACGAGATCGACGCGGTGCTGAACCTCGCCGACACGCTGAACCAGCGCGTGATCGGCCAGCGCCACGGTCTGGATCTGATCGCCCGCCGCGTGCGCACCTCGCGGGCGCGGCTGGACGATCCGAACAAACCGGTGGGCGTCTTTATGCTGTGCGGCCCGTCCGGCGTCGGCAAAACCGAAACCGCGCTGGCGCTGGCCGAATCCCTGTACGGCGGCGAGCAGAACGTCATCACCATCAACATGAGCGAGTTCCAGGAAGCGCACACCGTCTCCACGCTGAAAGGCGCGCCTCCGGGCTACGTCGGGTATGGCGAAGGCGGCGTGTTAACCGAGGCCGTGCGCCGCCGCCCATACAGCGTGGTGCTGCTGGACGAAATCGAAAAAGCGCACCCGGACGTGCACGAAATCTTCTTCCAGGTGTTTGATAAAGGCTGGATGGAGGACGGCGAAGGCCGCCATATCGATTTCCGCAACACCATCATCATTCTGACCTCCAACGTCGGCACCGAGCTGATTAGCGCCATGTGCGCCGATCCGGAGCTGATGCCGGAGCCGGACGCGCTGAGCGGTGCCCTGCGCCAGCCGCTGCTGGAGGTCTTCCCGCCCGCGTTGCTGGGCCGCCTGCTGGTGGTGCCGTATTACCCGCTCAGCGACGAGATGCTGGGGCAGATTGTGCGCCTGCAGCTCAGGCGCATTCAGCGTCGTCTGGAGGAGAATCACGGCATTATTTCTGAGTTTGACGACAGCGTGGTGGAACAGATTGTTCAGCGCTGTACCGAGGTGGAGTCCGGCGGCCGCATGGTGGACGCCATCCTGACCAACACCCTGCTGCCCCAAAGATGAGCCAGATATTACTTACCGCCAGCCGCAGCGACGAGCAGTACCGACGTCTGCATGTCACCTGCGAGCAGGGCGAGTTTCACTGTCAGTTTGCGGCGTAATAATTATCAAGAGAGTTTTAAAAGATGACGGATCACGATAACAATCGGACTGTCCCGAACGCGCTCCCGCCCGGGTACCGCTTCAACGAGTTTGAAATCAAAGAGGTGATCGGCGGCGGCGGTTTTGGCATCGTCTATCGCGCCTGGGATCACCAGCTCGAACGCACTATCGCTATCAAAGAGTTTATGCCCTCCTCGCTGGCCGTACGCAACGACGACATGACGCTGGTGCTGCGCAGCGAGCGCTTTGGCAAAGCGTTCTCCGCCGGGCTGAACAGCTTTATTCAGGAAGCGCGTCTGCTGGCGCGCTTTAACCACCCGAACCTGCTGCACGTGCTGCGCTTCTGGGTGCAAAACGACACCGCCTACATGGGGACGCTGTTTTACAGCGGCACCACGCTGTCCCGCCTGCGCGAAGAAAAACCGGAGCTGATCAACGAAGCCTGGATCCGCCGCATGCTGCCGATGCTGTTCGGTGCCATCAAAACCATCCACGACGAAGGCTACCTGCACCGCGACATCTCGCTGGATAACATCCAGATCCAGGATAACGGCCTGCCGGTGCTGCTCGATTTCGGCTCCGCGCGCCGCACCATCGGTAACCTGTCTCCGACGAAACGGAAACCATGCTGCGCCCGGGCTTTGCGCCGATCGAGCAGTACACCGACGACAACGAAAGCGAGCAGGGGCCGTGGACGGATATTTACGCCCTCGGCGCCGTGCTGCATACGCTGATTGTCGGTTCGCCGCCGCCGGTCAGCGTGGTGCGCACCATTCAGGATACCTACAAGCCGCTGGTAGAAACCATGCCGCAGGGCTATTCCATTCCGCTGCTGCAGGCCGTGGACCGCGCGCTGGCGCTGCAGATGGAAGATCGTCCGCAGACCATCGACGAATTCGCCGCGCTGATTGAGATGCCGGTCGCCGGGATCAACGACGTGCTGACGGCGAAAAAGCCCGGCACGATGCTGGTTCCGGTTGAAGAGGCAGACGAAAAACCGGCGGCACCGGGCTGGCAACGCTACAAATTGCCAGGCCTGGTGGCGGCAGGTGTGATTGTCGGGATAATCGCCGGGGCAATGTTGTTTGGCGGCAGTTCAGCGCCGGAAGACGCGGCGCAGACCGCCAGCGTGACGCCGGAAGAACAACCCGCACAGCCGGTACAGCAGCCTGCGCGGGAAGCACCTGCTGTGCAGACGCCGCCAGCGCAGACCGCAGCGCAAAGCGCCGAGCCGGTGGTCAGCCAGACGCCTGTCGCGCAACTTTTTGTGCGCATGAAAGAGGGCGAAAAACTGAGCCTTAATGGTGAAGCGCAGTCGGTTTCTCCGGCGACCAATGGTTTTGCCTCACTGAAACTGCAACCCGGTCGTTACGAAGTGCTCCTGCAGGGGAATGGTCAGAGCCGCAGTCAGACCATTACTATTGCTAAACCGGGTACCTGGTTAATTAATCCACAACCTTAACCAACACTATTTCGCCGGGTAATATTGTGCCCGGCAAAACGCGGGGAGAATTATCTCCCCCACATCTCTCTCGCATTACAAATAATGTGATGTCGTCCTGTTTCGATCGTTACGGTTGTATTGCCCGACATATTAAAAAAGACAGAGCCATGAATTTATTAACACACAGCAACAACGGTGACAGTGAATTTACGTTTGTCGTGTCTCGATCCAGTGCTCAACCCGATGATAAAGTTCATACCGTCGCCGCAAAAAAAGCACGTGAGTTGGAAATAACCCTCACAGATTTTCATCTTGAATCTTCACAAATGCTGGAAGTGGACGGTTATCCCGCCGTCGAACTTTTTTATCAATTCAAAAATGATAACCGCGTTATTTATCAGCGCCAGACGTTAATTTTACTGGATGATGCGGTTTCCGGGAAAAAGATGGTCAGCTATGTAGGCACCTGTCCAGGTGAATTCAGTGAATATCATCAAAAACAATACCAGGAAATTATCCAGAGCATTAAATTTCATCGCGCAAAATAAAACATATCAGTGATGCAGTTATTATCGCTGAGATAAACTTAATTACGGATGCAACGTTATGGTGAACAGAATATCGGTCAGGCTGCCCGTGGAGGGGCTGCTTTTCTGGAAACTCTCCGGGCGCGAGGCGCTGTCGGAGCCGTTTACGCTGGCGCTGACGGTCCTGGGGACGGATGCGCGTATCGACCGCAGTAAATTGCTGGGCCAGCCGGTGACGGTGACCATCCCGACGCAGACAGGCACGCGTTACTTCAACGGGAAAGTGACCCGTGTGGCGGTGAGCGCGACGGAGCTGTCGGGCACGCGCTATGCGGTGTACCAGCTTACCGTCGAGCCGGACCTGTGGCCGATGAAGCGCGACCGCAACCTGCGTATCTTCCAGGGGCAGACGGTGCCGCAGATTGTGAAAACGCTGCTCGGTGAATACCAGGTCAGTCTGGAAGACCGGCTGACCGGCAGTTACCGCGTCTGGGATTACTGCGTGCAGTACCAGGAGAGCAGCTTCGACTTCATCAGCCGGCTGATGGAGCTGGAGGGGATTGCCTACCACTTCAGGCATGAGGCCGACAGCCACACGCTGGTGCTGACCGACGACGCCTCCGGATTTAACCCTTTCCCTGGCTACGAAACCATTCCGTATCACCAGACGCCCTCCGGCGGCAGCACGGATGAAGAGGGCATCAGCCAGTGGGCGCTGGAAGACAGCGTCACGCCGGGCATATACAGCCTCGACGACTATGATTTCCGCAAGCCGAATGCGTGGCTGTTCCAGGCGCGGCAGAACCCTTCATCGCCGCAGCCGGGGAGCATTGACGTGTATGACTGGCCGGGGCGTTTTGTCGAGCACGGCCACGGCGAGTTTTACGCGCGTATCCGCCAGGAGCGCTGGCAGGTGGAGCACCAGCAGATACAGGGCACGGCCACGGCAGTGGGCGTGGCGCCCGGGCAGCACCTTCACGCTGTATCAACGCGCCGTTTTTCAGCGATAACGGCGACTACCTGACCACCGCCGCGGGTTACCTACTTTTTTGAAGAGAACCGCTACGCCAGCGGCAGCGACGGGGAAACGGAGCACCGCACCGACTTTACGGTCATTCCGTTGTCGGTGGTGTACCGCCCGGCGGCGGTGCACGGCGTGGCCGCGCACCTACGGCCCGCAGACGGCGAAAGTGGTCGGCCCGCAGGGCGGAGAGCATCTGGACGGACAAATACGGCCGGGTGAAGGTGAAGTTCCACTGGGACCGTCTGGCGAAGGGGGATGACACCAGCTCCTGCTGGGTGCGCGTCTCCAGCGCCTGGGCGGGCCAGGGCTTCGGCGGGGTACAAATCCCGCGCGTCGGCGACGAAGTGGTGGTCGACTTCATCAACGGCGATCCGGACCGGCCAATCATCACCGGTCGCGTCTACAACGAGGCCAGCATGCCGCCGTGGGCGCTGCCGGATGACTCGACCCGCATGGGATTTATGACCCGCAGTAAAGATGGCAATAAAGATAACGCCAGCTACTTGTTCTTTGAGGATCGTCCAGGCAGCGAATCCGTTGAACTCCATTCTGAAAAAGACATGAAAGTGTCAGTCGAGAATGATAAGACGGTGAATGTCGATGGCAACCGCACCACTACGATCCTGAAAGAGCAGAAAGATGATGTCACCGGTGACGGCACGTTCTACTACCGCGCAAAACGCACCACCACGGTGGACGATGCAGAAACCACAACGTTCAATAATGGCCAGACAGAAACCATCAAGAATGGCCGCACGCTGGATATCACCAGCGGTGGTGATACCGTAACAATAAAAGGTGGACGCACGACCAATATTGAAGGAACTGAGTTGCACCATGTCACCGACAAGCTAACAGAAAAATATGATAGCGGTCAGGAGACAACCATTGCTGCGGGGGGAAGGAAAGAGACCATTGATGGTGGTGTGACGATTGACGTAAATAGCGGTAACTGGACACAAAATGTGAATGCCGGGACAATCACAGTTTTTAGCCCGGATGTAATAACCATCAAGAGCGACAGTAAAGTGAGTATTGATGTTCCTTTTATGGTATCCCGGGCTTCCTCTCACAAAGAAAGTTTTGTAGGTAACAACTTCAGCATGACTGGCGCGTCTGAGAGTATTACGGGGGTCTCCGCATCTCGAACGGGCGCGTCGCTCTCACATAGCAACGTCTCAATTTCACACAATACTTTCGGATATAGTAATAAAGCTATGGAGATCAGACAGATAAAAGCAGTCGTGAAATCGGGCGGTTTATCGATGTCTTCTAAACTGTTGACTCTGTTTTTATGAGATCAGGAAAAAAAATGAGTAATGCTTTTATCATATCAATGGTCGTTATTGCCCTTGTCTTTGGTGTCTTTCCCATTGCGAGATTTCTTTACACCACGCTTTATCCCTATCTTAAAGACGGATTTTCGCAAGATGCGGTATTAAAAAATGGGATCGCCGTTAACGCTGATATTATTTATACCGAGCAAACAAGCAGTTGGGACGGTAATAAACCGGTGTATAAATTAACACTCAGATTTAAGACGGCAGAACACCAGGTGGTTGAAGCGACAACAATGAAGGCCTTGACCTTTAAAGAAATTGAGCAGTTTAAAGAAGGCAATGGCACAACAATAAAATATGACCCGAAGGATCCGAAGAAAATCGCTATTTACGACAAGCCGCTAGTACTTGGTCAATAAACGAAGATGCCAGTATGGATTGAGAGCCGGTTAATAGTGACTCAATTCACTCTGGCATTTTTACTGTATAGCACCGCCAGCAGTTTGCATGAGCCGCCGCCGACGCACATTAATTAAGAGACAGGCAACACTGCAAGCCCCCATTCAGAAACAATCTTCCAGACGTACTAAATAAAAAAATTTACCACTCCAACACCATACTTAATCTTCCAAAGGATGTTTTATGAAGATTATTAAACCGCTACGACTGAGCGTATTAAATCGGCCATTTCGTTTGCAGGGACAAAATCACCTGGGTGTTTCTGTTATGGCGCTCGCCGATATGAGTGCCTCGCCGCAAGTGCGGCCCGAAGTTGAACTGTGGCAACTGGCCGCCAGCGAGTTACAAACCAGCGGCGGAGTAGTGGATATGGCCATTCCGAAAGCACGTGCGGAATTCCTCGCCACGGGATACGCCTACACGCAGCATCATCAGGACAAAACGACCTGCGCGGTACGCATCGAAGTCGATAAACTGGTTAAAACACTGGCTGTTACCGGCGATCGCTACTGGGCGGGTTCGCGGCCGACAGCGCCACAGCCGTTTGAACAGATGCGCCTCGACTGGAGCCGGGCTTTTGGCGGCGCAGGGTATGACGAAAATCCGCACGGCGTTGGGGCCGTGACGGAGACGCACAACGGCACGCAGTATCGCCGCCTGCCCAACATTGAAGCGTTGTATCAGCGCATGGTTTCACCCCGTGAAAAGCCTGAACCAGCAAGCTTTGGCCCGCTGGATTTGCTGTGGCCGCGCCGTTTTCGCCGGATGGGTAAAAACTATGATGCTCGCTGGCTGCAGCATGATTTCCCCGGTTTTGCTCCCGATATCGACTGGCGCGTATTTAACGCCGCCAGCCCCGATCAGTGGTGGGAAGATCGCGATTCGCTGCCACCACAGGCCGCCTGGCGCATCTGGAATATGCATCCGCAAAAACCTGTGCAGGAAGGCTCATTGCCGCCCTGGCAGGCGCGCTGCTTTATCCAGCGTCAGCGGGGTGATGAGATCCTGTTTGAAGAGATTGCCCTGCGCGCTACCACCGTATGGTTTTTCCCGCATCTGGAGCAGATGGTGCTCATCTGGCAGGGCAATCAGCGAATAAATGAAGACGATGCCGCTGACGTGCTGCATCTGATGCCCGCGCTGGAGAAAAACGGCGCAACACGCTCTGTTAACCACTACCGCAAAGTACTCAATCAGCGCCTCGACAAAGAAAAAGGTGCGCTGTTTGCCTTTCGCGAGAAAGATCTGCTGCCAGAAGAGGTCATCTGTGCCTGGATCGATAACGACGTGCAGGAAAATCACAGCCCGATGCGTGAAAACCAGAATGCTCGTGCGCTGCAGTTGCGCGAGCAGCACCGTGCGAGGATGGAAGCGCAGGGCAGTGATGTCAGTGACATCCTGAAAGAGAGTGACGAGCCTGCGCTGCCAAAGCTTGATGAACTGCCTGAGTTTATTGAAGAGATGGAGCGTAAAGCTGCCAACATGCAGCAGCAGGCCGAAGCGCGTAAAGCTGAGATGGAAGCACGCTACGCGGATGCCGCAGGCGGCAATAACGCCGTTCGCGGGCCGGAATCAATGCACCGAATGCAGGAGTTGCTGGCGCGTAACGCCTCCCAACTGAGTGAGAAGAAGCTGGCCGAAAGCCGGGAAGCGCTGCACCAGATGTATCTGATGTCCGCAGCCCAGCAACCGCCAGCCATCAAACTGACGGGCGACATTGCGATGATTATCCGCCAGCGTGCGGAACGCACCATGGCGCAGGGTGGCGATTTCAGCGGACTCGATCTGACCGGGGCGGATTTTTCCGGAATGGATCTCCGTGGCGCAAACTTTCATAAGGCGTTGCTCGAGTGCGCCAATCTCAGCGGTTGCCAGCTTGAGGGCGCGAACCTGACTCAGGCGATGCTGGCGCGTGCTGATTTGCAAAACGCATCGCTGCGCGGATGCCAACTGGATCATGCCTGCCTCGCGCTGGCGCAGTGCAAGCAGACGGATTTTCACGGGGCGCAATTTACGGAGACGGAAATGAGCGGCGCCCTGTTCGAGGCCTGTGATTTCAGCCATGCCCGCATCAGCAATGTGCTGCTGCGAGAGACGGGATTCAGCCAGTGCCTGTTTCAGCATGCAATGCTGGATAACTGTGTCTTTATGGAACTGGTGCTGCCGCAACCTGACTTTAGCCACGCGGCGATGACAAAAACCAGCTTTATCAAATGCGAACTTCTCAGCGCGACATTCGCTCATGCCCAGCTTGATAGCTGCTCCTGGGTGGAGAGCCAGCTTGAACACGCTCACTTTGCCCATGCCTCGCTGATTACCTGCGCCGTCGCATCGGGCGGCTCGCTGGCGGGGGCGGATTTCAGTGGCGCGCATCTGAAACAGAGTAACTTCCGTCAGGCGCTGCTGACGCGGGCGCATTTTCGGCGGGCAACGCTGGATAACAGCGATTTCAGCGAAGCACAGTGTGAAAATGCCGACTTCAGCGGTGCGACGCTCACTGGCAGCCTGTTTATGCGCACCGATTTTCGCCAGGCGCGCTTTAACGAGGCCAATCTGATGGGGGCCATGTTGCAAAAGAGCCGCCTTGAAGGTGCCGATCTCAGCTATGCGAATCTGTTTCGTGCTGATTTATCGCAATCCATTACCAGTAAAGCAACACACTTTCACGGCGCTTATACCAAACGGGTAAAAACGCTGCCGAAGCGTGATGGAGAGGTGATATGAGCACATTAACTGCGGCGCAATTACAGCAGAAAGTGAAGGGCGGCGAAGCCATTATCGAACTTAGCCTCAATGGTATAGACCTGCGGGGATGCGATCTCTCTGGCGGTATCTTTCAGGAGGTTTCGCTACAGGGTGCGAATCTGCAAGGCGCGAACCTGAAGGAGAGCATCTTTACCGAATGTGAATTTCGCGGTGCGAACATAGCCGGGGCAAAACTGGATGAAACCATCTTTAACCAGTGTGCAATGCCGGGTATTAACGCCAGCGGTACGACCTTAACACACTGTGTGTTTAATGAGTGCAATCTTGTTAACAGCGATTTTTCCAGCTCGACCAGTGACGCCAGTCAATTTATGCGCTGTTCCCTGATCAACAGCCTGTTCACCGACTCGGCGCTGGAACGCTCCACTTTTTATGAAAGCCCGCTTGATGGCGCAGCTCTGGCCAATTGCCGCAATCTGATGACGACCTGGTTTTCTATCGATCTGCGTGAGACAGATATGCAGGGGAGCCAGTTTGAGCGGTCGGTCTTTTTTAACTGCGACCAGCGCGGGAAACGCTATGTGCAGCAGCAGTTTATCGGCTGCCAGTTTACCGATAACCAACTGGATGGCGTGGATTTTACCGGCGCGCAGCTTACGCAATGTAACTTTAAAGGCGCATCGCTAAAGCAGGCGCAACTGTGCAGTGTCAACGCGACTCAGGCGCTGTTTATGGAAGCTGACCTGAGCGGTGCGAACGCCCAAAGCAGCGTGTTTGATCAGGCTATTTTTGTCGGTGCGACACTCAATCAGGCAAGTTTTAAACAGAGCCGCTTTTTCCAGAGCATCCTGCAACAGATTGCAGCACGGCGAACGGAATTTACCTTGTGCGATTTTACCTACGCTGATTTTTCTTTTGCCGATGTGCGTGAAGCCGATTTTCGCGGCGCCGCGTTCTCCCGCACGCGCTTCCATCGCTCCCGGCAGGACAATGCGCGCTTTGCCGATCGCAAAGGCATCCTCGAATACGACGAAGAGTTACTGGCGGCGGAAGCCTGGAGCGCCGAACGCCACAGCAAAATCTACGGAGATCTCCTATGAACAATATCAACCATCAACTGCTTACGGCGGCGATCCCGGCCGGGCAATTCGCAGCGCTTGTGACCCACTGCTTCGATGACGGCAGCCTGATGGTCGAAAGTGAAGGGCGCGGCTGGCACTGCCGTCGGGCAGTTAGCTGCGTCATTGCGCCGCAGGCGGGCGATACCGTACTGATTAGCGCGGTCGAAAACCAGATGTGGTTGCTTGCTGTACTGGAGCGGCTCAACCCGAATAGTGCTGAACTTAGCGTGCCGGGCGATTTGCATATCACAAGCCAGGGCGCGTTAAGTCTGAGCAGCGAAGCCTTGAATATCAATGCGCTACAAAGCGATTGCCATATCAGCGAGATGAACTACAGCGGCGAAAAAATCTCGGCCTGGGTATCGCTGTCGCGCATTGTGGGGAAACGCGCGGAGTCGGTCTGGCAGACCGTCACGCAGCTCAGCCAGCAGCTTTTTCGCCACACGCGCCAGACCGAGCATGTCCGCGCCGGGCAACTCGATATGAAAGCGGAAGATTATCTGCGCCTGCATGCGCAAAATACCGTGATCACCTCGAAAGCGATCACCAAAGTCGATTCTGAACAGATCCATATGGGGTAAGGAGGGAATATGTTTGCCAATTGCCAGTTGATGGGGGTCGATCTTGCGTTCCCGGATGTTTGCCTGACCCCGATGCCTGCGCCCACACCGATTCCTTATCCGGATATTGCGCTGGGGCCGACCGCTATTCCGAACGCCCTTAACATTCTGTTTATGGGAATGCCCGCGCACAATATGGCGACGGTAACGCCGCTGACGAATGGCGATAATCCCGGTGTGGCAACCGGCGTTGCGTCCGGCACGGTAATGGGGCCATCGCGCCATCTGACCGGCGCATTCACCGTGCTGCTTAAAGGCACGCCAGCGACACGCTTAACCAGCGTGAGTCTGCAAAACTCGACCAATGCCATTGGTATGCGCATTGTTCCCAGCCAGTTCAAAGTGCTGATGTTGGCTCCGTAACGCACATCGCACGACACGCACTATTTCCAACTTAAAAAACGAACGCACAGCAAGTGCGATTTAAGGTATCAGCCTTTTTACGGACTCATTGTTTATGGTGAACAGAATATCGGTCAGGCTGCCCGTGGAGGGGCTGCTTTTCTGGAAACTCTCCGGGCGCGAGGCGCTGTCGGAGCCGTTTACGCTGGCGCTGACGGTCCTGGGGACGGATGCGCGTATCGACCGCAGCAAATTGCTGGGCCAGCCGGTGACGGTGACGGTCCCGACGCAGACAGGCACGCGTTACTTCAACGGGAAAGTGACCCGTGTGGCGGTGAGCGCGACGGAGCTGTCGGGCACGCGCTATGCGGTGTACCAGCTTACCGTCGAGCCGGATGTGTGGCCGATGAAACGCGACCGCAACCTGCGCATCTTCCAGGGGCAGACGGTGCCGCAGATTGTGAAAACGCTGCTCGGTGAATACCAGGTCAGTCTGGAAGACCGGCTGACCGGGAGCTACCGGGTCTGGGATTACTGCGTGCAGTACCAGGAGAGCAGCTTCGACTTCATCAGCCGGCTGATGGAGCTGGAGGGGATTGCCTACCACTTCAGGCATGAGGCCGACAGCCACACGCTGGTGCTGACCGACGACGCCTCCGGATTCAAACCCTTCCCCGGCTACGAAACCATTCCGTATCACCAGACGCCGTCCGGCGGCAGTACGGATGAAGAGGGCATCAGCCAGTGGGCGCTGGAAGACAGCGTCACGCCGGGCATCTACAGCCTAGACGACTATGATTTCCGCAAGCCGAATGCGTGGCTGTTCCAGGCGCGGCAGAACCCTTCATCGCCGCAGCCGGGGAGCATTGACGTGTATGACTGGCCGGGGCGTTTTGTCGAGCACGGCCACGGCGAGTTTTACGCGCGTATCCGCCAGGAGCGCTGGCAGGTGGAGCACCAGCAGATACAGGGCACGGCCACGGCAGTGGGCGTGGCACCGGGCAGCACCTTCACGCTGTATAACGCGCCGTTTTTCAGCGATAACGGCGACTACCTGACCACCGCCGCGACCTACTTTTTTGAAGAGAACCGCTACGCCAGCGGCAGCGACGGGGAAACGGAGCACCGCACCGACTTTACGGTCATTCCGTCGTCGGTGGTGTACCGGCCGGCGGCGGTGACGGCGTGGCCGCGCACCTACGGCCCGCAGACGGCGAAAGTGGTCGGCCCGCAGGGGGAGAGCATCTGGACGGACAAATATGGCCGGGTGAAGGTGAAATTCCACTGGGACCGTCTGGCAAAAGGGGATGACACCAGCTCCTGCTGGGTGCGCGTCTCCAGCGCCTGGGCGGGCCAGGGTTTTGGCGGGGTACAAATCCCGCGCGTCGGCGACGAAGTGGTGATCGACTTCATCAACGGCGACCCGGACCGGCCAATCATCACCGGTCGCGTCTACAACGAGGCCAGCATGCCGCCGTGGGCGTTGCCCGCCGCCGCCACGCAAATGGGCTTCCTCAGCCGCTCGAAAGATGGCTCAGTTGATAATGCCAACGCCCTGCGCTTTGAGGATAAAGCGGGGGAGGAGCAGGTGTGGATCCAGGCCGAACGTAATATGGATGTGCAGGTAAAAAATGATGCCTCGCGCTCGATTGGTAGCAATCACAGCCATTATGTGCGCAAAAATGAACTGTATCGCGTTGAAGCGAATCAGACGCAGGCGGTGAAAGGAGGAATGGAGATCCTGACCGGAAAAGGCAAGCTGGATGCGGTGGTTGAGCAGTATATCCTCGCTTCCGGCACGCAGTTGCGGCTGGTCTCGGGCGAAAGCGCTATTGAGCTTAATGCCAATGGCAAAATCAACCTGATCGGTAAGTCCTTCAATTTCTTCGTGGAAGAAGATGGGCATATCACCACTGGCGGTAAGCTGCATCTCAATGCGGCTGGCACGAAAGCGCCGACGACTGCGCCAGGTTCTGGTCATAAAGGCGATATTGATGCTGCGGTACAGGCGAAATTTTCTCCACAAGGCGGCGTTAAACGTGCCGCACCCGTGGCGGCAGCACCGGCATACACCCAAAAATCGACCGCAAAATATCAAGCCCCGCCGCCATTGAAAGGGGATTATGTTTATAAAAATGATCCAACGTCATCCCAAATAATGCCTTTCGATGAAAACACGCTTAACCAAATCAATAAATCCCCAACGCTTCAGGCGCAGCTGAAAGAGTTAAAACAGAAGGACTGGGCGATCCAACCGGGTTCTGCAGGAGGAGGCAGTTACGCCAGCGGGGAGAATAAACTTATCGTCATTGATCCTGAGCATATGGCTGATGCCAATGAAACGGTACAAACGTTGGCACACGAAGCTGGCCATGCGATGTATCCGGTTACGCCAGATCTTTCCAGCCGTGAGAATTATATTAATAGCCAGTTGATGGATGAAGGTGGTGCCACGCTGAATAATATTAAGATTCAGCGAGAAATCCTCGGCAATGGCGGTAATGATATTGGTATCGCCGCAGGGAGTGATGCAACGGAGGCCGTCTATAATCAAACGTATGACAAAATGATTAATGGCGAAATTTCCAGGAATAGTGCCGCGCAATCCATTGGTAAGGTCATCGGCAAATATGAAACCGCTTCTGGAACCAATCAAAACTATAACGATTATTACGGGAGCTATTATGACCAATAGGATAACGAAAAGTCTGTCGGTACTTTTACTCTCTTCTTTTTTTACATTCACTACGCATGCGGAACAAAAAAATATGAACCATGACTCTCTGTGGCAGATGACAAAAGCATTAAAGACGGTGTGGGGCAAAAAAGTCGATGCTGTCAGTACCTTTTTAGACCAGCCACTGGTTCCTTTTACATCTACCGCGAAAGATCGTTTCACGTCCGCGCCTTTTACGCTGAGTGACGGAGTTACGATCAGTGAACTTGATGTTCGTCTCAAATCGAATGGTGATGGAACTGTCGCATTAATCTCTTTTTCCGTTGGCGAAGAATGCATCACGTTTGATGAAGTTAAACAACATTTTCCTGATATCACGTTGCGTTTTGTGCCGCGGGCAAAATTGCCGGGAACAACGTTTGGTTACCTGACGACGCTCGATGAAAAAAAGCTTGCCTGGGGATTCGGTTTTCCTGCATTGAACAGGGAATGCCTTAGAACAATCACCATGACCCACTACGACGCTTAATCTTTTCACCGCGTACTTACCGCCAGTTTATTTTTCTGGCGGTAGGTACTCTTTAATTATTTCCTCTTTTATTTCTATTTATTCTTATATCTCGGCATCGGGGTTTTATTATGCAATACACCCTCCCGGAAGGTTCTTTTTCTCTTTTTCCTGCCAACTGGCAGGATACCAGCATGACCATGTTACGTGACGAAGAGAGCGGGCTTTCGCTGATTGTCAGTCGTGGCGCGATCCCGGACGGCAGCGACTTCGAACAAGAGTTTTATCGTCAGTGGGATGTGCTGCGCACGCAAATGGGCGACATCGCGCAGAGTGAGTTTTCCCGCATCCTTATCGGCACAGAACAGAAAACCCGGGCGGTAGAAGTGGAAACCGTTTTTACGCGCAATGGTCAGCAAATATGGCAAAAGCAGTTTGCCGTAGCGGCCCCGGGCGGGGCGGTGGTGATGATTTTTACCCTCTCTGCTTTACGCGCATTCAACGATGAAGACGCAGAACGCTGGAACGCCATCAAGCAAAGTCTGACGCTGCACGCATAACGGAACCGGTGGCATGAGCGATAAACACGCGGCCCGTGAGGGCGACAAAATTATCCATTCCAGCATTTTCGCGGATATTACCAGCATTGTGGCGGAAGGCGTTGCTTATGCCGCCATCGGTTCGGCGGTGGCTTTCGCTGCCACCGCCGCCGCGCCGCTACTGGGAGTGGGAGCTGCGGCGGCTGGCGTCGCGGCCGTTGGCTCCAGTTGCCTGTTGAGCGGTATTATCGGCGGTATCCTCGCTAATGTGGCCGGTATTACCGACGACATCAGCAATGCTGCCAACACTCTTGGCGATGCGATTTTCCCACCGTCACCGGCCGGGGTGATCGTTACCGGTTCGGTTAATGTGCTGACCAATGACAAGCTGGCAGCAAGGGCCGCGGGCACCATTGCCACAGGCGATACCCCGCCAGCAGAACCGCAATCACCAGGCAGTTTTGCCGACTATGCGGGCATGTTGCTCGCCGGAGCAAAACACATTGGCAGCGAGATGTGGCAACCAACCGTAGGCTCGGCTGACGCCGGAACTTCGCCACTGGAAGAGGACAAAGTACTCTGCGATAAACATTCAGGGCCACAGTATCTCGCTCAGGGTTCGAAAAGCGTTTTTATCAATAACCAGCCTGCGGTGCGGGCAAAAGACAAAACCACCTGCGAAGGTACTGTCTCGGACGATGTTTCGCCAAACGTGATTATTGGCGGCGAGACGCTGACCGTCCGCGATATTAAAAGCGGCAAGTTGCCGGGGCTGGCAGTGGCAATGATCGCCCTGTCGCTGATCCGTGGCCGACCTGGAAAGATCCTCAAAAATATGCCCTGTGCGCTGGCGGCAGCCGGTGGCGGGATGCTGGCGGATATGGCGGTGAACGCCGTATTCGGGTCATCGCACCCGGTGCATGCGGCTACCGGCGTGAAGGTGCTCAACGATGAAAACGAGCTGGATTTCGCTTTGCCGGGGCGTTTTCCCCTGCAATTGCAGCGTAGTTACAATAGCCTGACCACCCGGGCCGGGTTGTTCGGCCCCGGCTGGGCCACGATTTTTGACAGCTATCTGACGCTGGAAAGCGACGAGGTCACCTGGTTTGATGAAACCGGGCGCGAACTGCGCTTCACTTTGCCGTCGGTCGATCACGCGCTGTACTGCATCAGCGAAGGGGTGATTATCCGCCGCAGCGAGGAAGGTGATGTTGCTATTGCGGACGATGATGGAGCGGTCTGGCGGCTGTTTAAGCCAACTCGCGCTAACCCTTCCCTATTGCGGCTTGCGTCGCTCAGTGATGAGTATGGTAATGCGCTGGAAACCGGCTGGGATGAGCAGGGAAGACTGGTGCGTATTCATGATGCGCCGTGCGCCATCGATGTGACGCTGGCGTACGATGATGCCCGGTTCCCGCAGCGCGCCACGTCGGCCAGCCATTTCGATGGTGAACGTCACTGGCCGCTGGCTCGCTGGGCTTACGATGCGCATGGACAGCTTGCCAGCGTTGCCGATGCCACCGATCTTGTGCGGCGTGAATTTCGTTACAACGACGATGGGCTGATGGTCTGGCACCGTGCGGCCAGCGGGCTGGAAAGCGAATACCGCTGGGCGATGTTTGATCACTGGCGGGTTGTGGAAAACCGCACCAACACCGGCGATGGCAGCCTCTTCAGCTACGATCTTGCGGCCGGGCTGACCACCGTAACCACCTATGACGGGCAAACTCGCCAGCACTACTGGAATGTGCAGGGGCTGATTGTCCGCTTCGTCGATGAGCGCGGCGAAAACTGGCGCTATGAATGGAATGACGACGAACAGCTTATCCGCCGCATCGATCCGCTCGGCAACGCGGTGACCTTTGTCTATGACGACATGGGCAATCGCGTAGAGGAGATCGACGCCGAAGGCAATTCCCGCGCCACGCAATGGCTGGAAAACCGCGCATTGCCTGCGGTAATCACCGAGTCTGGCGGTAGTGCGACGCGCTTTTATTACGACGAACACTTTGGTCTGGCGCGTACCGTTGATGCGCTGGGCAACACGACACTGTGGCGACGCGATGAGTTCGGTCAGATCATCGAAGAGGTGGATGCTGCCGGGAACAGCCGTCGTCAGGAGTATAACGAGGCCGGGCAGGTGATCCGCGAGACGGACTGTTCCGGGCAGATAACGCGTTATCACTATCATCCGCTCGGTTGGCTGCTGGCCGTGCAGGCGGCGGATGGCGAAGAAACACGTTATCACTACGATGCGGCCGGGCGACCTCTCCAGCTTGAGCGGGCGGAAGGCTGGCAGGAAACGCTGGTCTGGAACGAACGGGGCTTGCCTGCACAACATGAAGCGTCAGACGGTAGCTGCAGCGAGTTCCATTACGACAACAGCGGGCGGCTGGTCACCACGCGCAACAGCATGGGCGAAACGCTACGCCGAAGCTGGGACAGCCGTGGGCGACTGATTGCTCTGCACAATGAAAACGGTGAAGCTTATCAGTTCCGCTGGGGCGCTGATTCACTGTTACTGGAGGAGCAGGGGCTGGACGGTGTGGTCAGCCGTTACACCTACGATGCGTGCGGGCGTACGCTATCGCGGACTTTTGCCGCCGGGCATCCCGAAGCGATCACCCACCGTTTTAGCTGGAGCACCACCGGGCAACTACTGGCGCGCATCACACCGGAAGGGCAGACGCGCTGGCACTGGTCAAGGGCAGGTTTCCCGGAACGCATTAGCGTGCATCCGCCGCTTGATGAAAATAGCTGGAGTACGGAGGCCGAGCAGGAGCTTTGCTTTACCTTCGACGCGCTGGGCAGAGTGACCGGAGAGCAGGGGGAAAACGGCACGCTTGGCTGGCGCTACGACGCGCTGGGTAACCGCACAGCCACGCAACTGCCCGATGGCCGAGAACTGAAACAGCTTTACTACGGTAGCGGACATCTGTTGAGCATCGCGCTCGACAATCTGCCGATCAGTGATTTCACCCGTGATACCTTGCACCGGGAAGTGAGCCGCACTCAGGGGCTGCTCACCAGCCGCAGTGAGTACGATCGGCTCGGGCGTTTACATCGCCGGGATGTCTTTACCGGCAATGCGCAACGTCCGGCGCCTCGCCGCTGGTCGCGCCGCTGGGATTATGACTACCGTAATAACCTGATCCGTGAAGAGCGCAACGACAATCCCTTCGACTGGTATCGCTGGAAATATGATGATGCAGGCCGCCTGCTGACGCAGGACGGGACGTTGCCCGGCCAGGAGCAGTGGCGCTGGGATGCGGCAGGGAATCCGACGGATAATTCGTTGCAGCAGTCAGTGCGCCACAACCGTGTAACGCAACTGAACGGTATCCGCTGGCAGTACGACATCCACGGCCGCACCGTGGAAAAAGACAATGGGCAGACGCGCTGGCATTACCGTTACGATGGCGAACATCGTTTAACGGAGGTCATTAGCCAGCCGCGGGATCGCAATAAACCGCAGGTTCAGGTCAGTTTCCGCTACGATCCGCTGGGACGACGCATCAGTAAAACGCGCCGCCAGTTGCGCGCAGGCGAACCCAGTGGACGTACCGTTACCACGCGTTTTGTCTGGGATGGCTTGCGCTTATTGCAGGAAATCCACGACGATATACCGCTGACGTATGTCTACAGCGATCAGGATAGTTACGATCCGCTGGCGCGAATCGATGGCATCAGCGATCCGGAAATCTACTGGTTCCACAATCAGCCAAACGGTTTGCCGGAGCGACTGACGGATGCCGAAGGGGAGTTGCGCTGGGAAGCGCAAAATAGCGCCTGGGGCAAATTGTTGCGTGAGACGCCGCTCCAGGCACCGGAATATGCCCAGAACCTGCGCATGCAGGGGCAGTACCTGGATCGCGAAACCGGCTTGCACTACAATCTTTTCCGCTACTACGACCCGGACTGCGGGCGCTTTACCCAGCAGGACCCAATAGGTCTGGCGGGCGGGATAAACCTGTACCAGTATGCACCGAATGCGCTGGGGTGGGTGGATCCGTGGGGGTTGAGTCAGAGGAAATGCTCAAATACTAGTTCTAAGCAAGGACACGGCTCTCCGAAAATATCAAACCAACCAGGTACGGCTGTAATTCATTGGCACGATAATCGATCCCCTACCAATACTTTTGGACATTATTCTGTTGAAGTGAAAATTAATGGAATGAGTTTACATACCCATCAGGCTGGCGCACCAGGCGAAATCACAATGGTCACTTCTCGTGGTTTTGAACATCTACCTCCTGCTGCAAAATTGAAAGAAGTGCAATTGCCTAAAGCTGATGAAGCAATTAGATATTTAGGAGGGAAACTTGAGAAAGAAGGGCCACTTTATGATCTTAAAACACAAAGCTGTGTTACACATGTATGCGATGTTTTAAGAAGTGGGGGCGTGGATATCCCTACTGAGCCTGGGGCGCAAATGAAGTATATTTTAAAATTACTTAAGTAAGAGGTGGTTATGTTTTCACTTTGCCCAATACATTCAGTCGCTCGTGATGTGACCGTTTCAAAGACTATAAGTGAGGCATTGGAAAAGAATTTGCCCGTAAAAGATGTCGTAGAATTGATTATTGTACATCCCGATGAAAATATGCGTAGGCAGCATATTATTATAGATAGTGCATTATTAACGGGAATGGGCATTAATCATACTGAGGATGGTTTTATTTTATATGATAGAGATAGAGTAAATAAAAAAATGAATGACAGAATGATTATTAGAAAAATATCAAATCATCTTGCTGTAGTTTGTCCGGTATGTCTTTTTGAAAAGTTAGGGCTGAAAATAACCGAATGAATCACTATGAAGTAACTTTTTAAACATGTCGGGCAGTGATGTCATTGCTGGAAGATGGCTATTGTCTGGGATGGCTTGCGTCTGCTGCAGGAAATTCACGACGATGTACCGCTGACGTATGTCTACAGCGATCAGGATAGTTACGATCCGCTGGCGCGAATCGATGGCATCAGCGACCCGGAAATCTACTGGTTCCGCAATCAGCCAAACGGTTTGCCGGAGCGACTGACAGATGCCGAAGGGGAGTTGCGCTGGGAAGCGCAAAACAGCGCGTGGGGCAAACTGTTGCGTGAGACGCCGCTCCAGACACCGGAATATGCCCAGAACCTGCGCATGCAGGGGCAGTACCTGGATCGCGAAACCGGCTTGCACTACAATCTTTTCCGCTACTACGACCCGGACTGTGGACGCTTTGCCCAGCAGGACCCGATAGGGCTGGCGGGCGGGATAAACCTGCATCAGTAAGGCGCCGGATGCGCTTACCGGGATCGATCCGTCAGGCCTCGCGAGCTAAATCCAGGAAGCCCATCAAGAGGTAATAAATACTTTAAAGGTCCTGAACAGCATCTACCAGGAGGGCTCCTGAAATGGTTATTGACTCACAGTCAACCACAGACAACTCTGCTATTAATACTATATTGACTGTAAACGTAGGGAAATTGTGTTGACTAAGGATAATGCAACGAAAATCATCGGAGATGCTAATGGAGATCCAAAACTTATTGCTTCTAAACTAGGTATACCAGAGGAACAATTAAGCAATGATAGTCTGGTAATGGTTGAGTTTAAACCAACGGAACTATATTCTCCTCGAGTGCCATCAGGAAAAGAGTGGGGAGCGAATAGCGAGTGGTTACCTGGTGGAAAACTACCTAAGGGAGATTTAGAGGCTGTTGTTAATACAGAAGGCATGATTAACGGTAGGGATTTTATAGTTAAAGATATAGTTAGAGGAGAAATATTATGACTAACCTAAAAAAATATCAGTAAACCCGTGGGATTTTACACTTTATCAAAAAAAAGATGACGAATTTATTTTAAAGGTAATGTTTACCGAAGGTGACTATAAAGTTGATGTGGCGAGATTTTTTTTGTTTTCGTTTGATGAGATAGTTAAACCGTTAGATGTTGATTACGTTAAAAGTATTTCTGAAAATATTCGCGCAAATTATAATTCTTTTCAATCAAGAGAATTAAGAAAAAAAGAATTTGACGATCTTGTCTGATGGTTTTTCGCGTCTGGTTAAATGACAATGCGATATTTACAACTGATACTTGGTATTGTTTTCTGGCGTAATAAGGAAGTTTAAGATGAAAGTATCTGTTGTCAGTTCACGACGAGGTGATTTTGAGTTGCTCAGGTCGGCTGACAAATAGATACTTTCAGTATTAATACCTAATTATTATCCAAATTCACATTTTGATGTTAGTAAAGATTTTTTATTAACAGATGATGAAGTTACTCATAAAGAGGATGTCGAATATTTAAAGAAACTTGCGGAGAACATCAGGAAATACTGGTGCTCATTTTCTAACCAGGAAGTTTCGGACGTTAAAATAGTGCGTTAAACATTTCAGATAAATAATAATTGTCGAGGTCATATCCATAAAAGCAGTCGGCTGGGGCGATGATGAATTATAATGTGTTATCTTTCAGCCTCTGGCGTTGGTATATCTCTTTTTATTTATACTATCTTATTTTTATAAAAAACTGGCTTATATGCTGGTTTTTCATGCCTGGATGTAAATCAGATCTCGCGAGCGGGAGATATTCACCGATTTTTGATATGCGGAGCAAAGCCATGGGCCGATCTCCTAAAAAAACACCCGGCGGGTTTCCCGACCGGGTGTTTTCACATCTTAACGCTGGCTACAGCCTGCGCACTGTTTGTTCTGGATCTGCTGGAAGAAATCGTTGCCTTTGTCATCCACCAGGATAAACGCCGGGAAGTTCTCCACTTCAATTTTCCAGATGGCTTCCATTCCCAGCTCCGGATACGCGACGCATTCCAGGCTCTTAATGCTGTTTTGCGCCAGCACCGCCGCCGGGCCGCCAATGCTGCCCAGGTAGAAGCCGCCGTGCTTATGGCAGGCGTCGGTCACCTGCTGGCTGCGGTTGCCTTTCGCCAGCATGATCATGCTCGCGCCGTGGGATTGCAGCAGGTCCACATAGGAATCCATACGCCCTGCGGTGGTTGGGCCGAGGGAGCCAGACGCGTAGCCTTCCGGCGTTTTGGCCGGGCCCGCGTAGTAAATCGGGTGATCTTTGACGTACTGCGGCAGTTCTTCACCGTTGTCGATCAGCTCTTTCAGCTTCGCGTGGGCGATGTCGCGCGCCACGATGATGGTTCCGTTCAGCGACAGGCGGGTAGAGACCGGGTGCGCGGAAAGCTGCGCCAGGATCTCATTCATCGGCTTGTTCAGATTGATGCTCACCACGTCGCCTTCGCCCTGCTGGCGCAGCGACTCCGGAATGTACTGACCCGGGTTGTGCTCCAGTTTCTCAATCCAGATCCCGTCGCGGTTGATTTTCGCTTTGATGTTGCGGTCCGCGGAGCAGGAAACCCCCATGCCAATAGGGCAGGACGCGCCGTGGCGCGGCAGGCGGATCACGCGGATGTCGTGGGCGAAGTATTTACCGCCAAACTGCGCGCCGAGGCCGAGGTTCTGCGCTTCCTGGAGCAGTTCCTGTTCCAGTTGAACATCGCGGAACGCCTGGCCGTGTTCGTTGCCTTCGGTTGGCAGCGCGTCGTAGTAGCGGGTGGAGGCCAGCTTCACGGTTTTCAGCGTGGCTTCCGCGGAGGTTCCGCCAATAACAAACGCAATGTGGTACGGCGGGCAGGCTGCCGTGCCCAGGGTGCGCATCTTCTCAACCAGGTAGTTTTTCAGCTTCGCCGGGGTGATCAGCGCTTTGGTTTCCTGGTAGAGATAGGTTTTGTTGGCAGAGCCGCCGCCTTTGGCCATGCACAGGAATTTGTACTCGTCGCCGTCCACGCTGTAGAGATCGATCTGCGCGGGCAGGTTGGTGCCGGTATTCACCTCTTTATACATATCCAGCGCCGCATTCTGCGAGTAGCGCAGGTTATCTTCAATGTAGGTGTTATACACGCCCCGAGCTCAGCGCCGCTTCGTCACCGCCGCCGGTCCAGACGCGCTGGCCTTTTTTACCCATGATGATGGCGGTGCCGGTATCCTGGCAGGTCGGCAGCACGCCTTTGGCGGCGATTTCGGAGTTACGCAGGAACTGCAGGGCAACGTATTTGTCGTTCTGGCTGGCTTCCGGGTCGGTGAGAATGGCGGCAACCTGCTTCTGGTGGGAAGGACGCAGCATAAATGCGGCATCGTGGAAGGCCTGCTGCGCCAGCAGGGTCAGCGCTTCCGGCTCCACTTTCAGGACTTCCTGGCCGTCGAACTCGGCAACGGAGACGTGCTCTTTGGTCAGCAGGTAGTATTCGGTGTCGTCATGCGCAAGAGGGAAGGGGTTCTGATAGATAAACGGTTTGTTCGACATAGCTCATTGCTCCACAAAAATAAAACCGCCGGAAGAGAAGCATCCGGCGGTCGGGAATCAGAACATCATGGACATCCACGGATAGCCAATCAGCAGCAGGGCCGCCAGGAAGATGGCACCGAAGATGGTGCCGAGGCGCCAGTAGTCTTTGGTTGGCAGGTAGCCGCTACCGTAGTAAATCGGGCTTGGGCCAGTACCGTACGGGGTGATGATCCCCATCACGCCCAGCGAGGTCACCATCAGCAGCACAACGAACACTTCCATATTCATGCCCGGAATGGTGGAGGCGATGGTCAGCATCGCTGGCAGCAGCGCCGTGGTGTGCGCGGTGGTGCTGGCAAACAGGTAGTGCAGCAGGTAGAACGCCAGCAGCAGGACGATGGTCGCCACGCCCGGAGAGATACCGCTCATCAACAGACCGCCTTCTTTACCCAGCCAGCTGATGAAGCCGGTGGAGGAGAGGCCATCCGCCAGCGCAACCAGGGTGGCGAACCAGACGAAGGTGTTCCACGCCGCTTTGTTACCGGTGATATCGTTCCACTCCAGCACGCCGGTCCACAGCATCAGGCCGACGATGAGCAGGGCAGCCATAGCGGGTTCAATCCACGCGGCGGCGAAGATCCACATCAGCAGCGCACAGCACACGAACACCAGCAGCAGAATTTCATTGCGGGACAGTTTGCCGAGTTTTTCCAGCTCGCGGGTCGCCCACAGCGGCACTTCGTTATTCACTTTAACTTCGGGTGGGTAGAACCAGTAGGCCAGCAGCGGCATGGCCAGAATCAGCAGGATACCCAGCGGCAGGAAGGCGAGGAACCAGGTGCCCCAGGAGATATCGATCCCAACCGTACTTTTCACCAGCGCCAGCGCCAGCAGGTTCGGCGCGAGGGCGGAGAGGAACATTGAACTGGTGATACAGGCCGCGGTGATCGCCACCCACATCAGGTACGAACCAATTTTGCGCGCGCTTGGGTCGTTCGGTTTTGAACCGTACAGCGGCGGCAGGTTAGCAATAATCGGGTAGATGGTCCCGCCGCTGCGCGCGGTGTTGGACGGGGTGAACGGTGCCAGCAGCAGGTCAGCAAACGTAATCGCGTAACCGAGCGTCAGGCTGCGACGGCCGAGGTATTTCACCAGAATCAGCGCCAGACGGCGGCCGAACCGGGTTTTGTCATAGCCTGCGGCGAACATAAAGGCACCGAAAATCAGCCAGACGGTCGAGTTACCGAAACCGCTCACCGCCCATTTAAAGGACGGGCCTGCCAGCTTGAATTTCGGATCGGCCAGCTGTTCAGGGCTGAACAGCACCCACTGGCTGCACAGGGCAATGGCGACCACGCCGGTCAGACCGATCACCGCGCCCGGCAGCGGTTCGAAGATCAAACCCACGATCACGCCGACAAAGATGGCGAAGTAGTGCCATGCGTAAGGCGGCAAGCCCTCCGGTACCGGAACAAACAGCAGCAGTACGGCGACGATGATGGGCAGCGCCATCATCAGCAGACGGTTTTTATTTCCGCCTTTCGCACTGGCTGCACTGGCAGACGGCGGTGTTACAGCAGTTTTTGTATTCATAGTTTCACGTCTTAAGTTGTCAAAAATTCGGGGTCGGTAGCAGATTTCAATGTCACTTTATTTACTTACATAAGTTACTTTAGTTCTTTATTGTGACTTTTCATATTCTGCCGGGTTTTAAATCAATCTAACGCATCTTTATGGTGGCGCTAAATTAAAAAATGATGATGTTTTTATATTGCGCTTTTGGATGCCATAACTATTGATCGCGATCAAAAAAACAGAATTGCAGCGTTATTTTTATGCTTTTATTAATAACCACTCTAGCCGTATGTGGGTATTCTGTGAGAAACATCTCAATTGTTAAATATTGGTGCTGATAATAAATCTCATTTGCCGTTTTTTGTTCGCTAACTAATTGATAGTTTTGTTTTTATTTGGCTTTGGGAAAACCTTTGCTACGTTGAACAGGTAATCGCAATGTTACCGGTAATTTTAATATGATTGTGAATGTATTAATTACAATCGCTAACACCAATGTGTTATTTGTGTTATTGCAGGGATTAAATAGTTTTTTAACTAACGTAATAACTTTAGAAACTAAAAAAATCATTATATTAATATCATGACATCGGCAAATAACGACGAAATAAAAAATAAATCCGATAACGAATTCTTAATTTTTAAAAGATTTGGAGTTTCTAATATGAGCACTAACGAACGTATTCTTAGCCCCTTCACATTACCGAATGGCGTACTGAACTGAAAAACCGTTTGTTAATGGCCCCTATGACCACCTGCACCGGCTATTACGACGGCACCGTCACCAGTGAACTGGTGGAGTACTATCGTGCCCGTTCCGGCAGCATTGGCACCATCATTGTGGAGTGCTGCTTCGTCGACGATCTCGGTCTCGCCTTCCCGGGCGCGATCGGGATTGATAATGACGAGAAAATTGCCGGGCTGGCGAAAATCGCGGAGGCCATTAAAGCCGAAGGCTCTAAAGCGCTGCTGCAGATCTACCACGGCGGCCGCATGGTCGACCCAAAACTGATTGGTGGCCGTACGCCGGTTGCGCCAAGCGCCGTTGCCGCGCCGCGTGAGGGTGCAGCAACGCCGGTGGCGCTGACCGCAGCGAAGAAGTCGAAGGCATGATCGGCAAGTTTGGTGAAGCGGTGCGCCGCGCCATCCAGGCCGGTTTCGACGGCGTGGAAATCCACGGGGCAAACACCTATCTGATTCAGCAATTCTATTCACCGAACTCTAACCAGCGTGATGACGAGTGGGGCGGCAGCCGCGATAACCGCGCGAAGTTCCCGCTGGCGGTGCTGGATATCACCCACAAAATGGTGCGCCAGTACGCGGACGACGCCTTTATTATTGGCTACCGCTTCTCCCCGGAAGAGCTGGAAGTGCCGGGCATCCGCTTTGAAGACACCATGTACCTGCTGGAAAAACTGGCGGCGCGCGGCGTGGATTACCTGCACTTCTCCGTCGGCGCGACCCTGCGTCCTTCCATTGTCGACACCCAGGACCCGACGCCGCTTATCGAAAAATACTGCGCGATGCGTTCTGAAACGCTGGCGCAGGTTCCGGTCATGGGCGTGGGCGGCGTGGTGAATGCCGCCGACGCCAATGAGGGGCTGGACCACGGTTACGACCTGATTGCCGTGGGCCGTGCCACCATCGCTTATCCGGACTGGACCGACCGCATCGCGGCGGGCGAAAGCCTGGAGCTGTTTATGGACAGCACCCAGCGCGAGGCGCTGAACATTCCTGAACCGCTGTGGCGCTTCTCGCTGGTGGAAGCGATGATCCGCGACATGAGCATGGGCGAATCGAAATTCAAACCGGGCCTGTTCGCTGAAAAGGTGCAGGACGACGCTAACGAACTGGTGATTAACGTCAGCCTGGAAACCGACCGCATTGCGGACATCGAGCTGGCCTCTGGCCCGAGCGAAGACGTTGAGTTCGTCACCAGCTTTGAAGAGATCCGCACCCGCATTCTGGATGCCAATACCCCGCACGTGGATGCCATCACCGGCGCAACCAGCCAGAGTGAAGCGGTGAAGAAAGCGGTCTCGAAAGCGATGCTGAAATCCAGCAAAGCGCTGGCAGCCGAAGAGGGCGTTGACCCGAACGAAACCCGCAGCGTGGACGTGGTCGTTGTCGGCAGCGGCGGCGCCGGTCTGGCGGCGGCGATTCAGGCTCACGACGAAGGCGCGAGCGTGCTGATTGTCGAGAAAATGCCAACCATCGGCGGGAACACCATTAAAGCCTCTGCCGGGATGAACGCCGCCGAAACCCGCTTCCAGCGCGTGAAGGGCATTCAGGACAGCAAAGAGCTGTTCTACCAGGAAAGCCTGAAAGGTGGCGGCAACAAGAACAACCCTGAACTGCTGCGCCGCTTCGTCGAGAACGCGCCGCAGGCAATTGAGTGGCTGGCAACCCGCGGCATCATGCTGAACGACATCACCACCACCGGCGGGATGAGCATCGACCGTACTCACCGTCCAAAAGACGGTTCTGCGGTGGGCGGTTACCTGATTAGCGGCCTGGTGCGTAACGTCAACAAACGCAACATCGAGGTGATGCTGGATACTTCCGTCAGCGACATTCTCTTCGAAAACGGTGAAGTCACCGGCGTGCGCCTGACCACCGAAGAGAATGAAACCATCACCGTGGCAGCGAAAAGCGTGATTGTGGCAACCGGCGGCTTCAGCGCCAACAGCCAGATGGTCGTGAAATACCGTCCGGATCTGGAAGGTTTCGTCACCACCAACCATAAAGGGGCAACCGGCGGCGGTATCGCGCTGCTGGAGCGTATGGGGGCCGGCACCGTGGATATGGGCGAAATCCAGATTCACCCGACCGTTGAGCAGAAAACCTCGTACCTGATTTCCGAATCCATCCGCGGCGGCGGGGCGATTCTGGTCAATCAGAAGGGGGAACGCTTCTACAACGAAATGTCGACCCGCGATAAAGTCTCGGCGTCAATCATCGCCCTGCCGGAGAAGTACGCATACATCGTCTTTGACGAGCACGTACGTGCCAAAAACAAAGCCGCGGATGAGTATATCGCAAAAGGTTTCGTGACCAGCGCCAGCTCGCCAAAAGCCCTGGCTGAAGCGCTGGGGATGGATTACCACGCTTTCCTCGCGACGCTGGAACGTTACAACGGTTTCGTTGAGAAACAGCACGATGACGATTTTGGTCGTACCACCGCGCTGCGCGCGCCTATCAACGAAGGACCGTTCTACGCCATTCAGATTGCACCGGGCGTGCACCACACCATGGGCGGCGTGACCATCAACACAGAAACCTGCGTGCTGGATAGCAACCACAACGTGCTGCCAGGCGCGTTTGCAGCCGGTGAAGTGGTCGGCGGGATCCACGGTGCTAACCGTATCGGCGGTAACGCGGTGGCAGATATCATTATTTTTGGTACCCTTGCAGGACATCAGGCGGCTCTGCGTTCGAAAAAGAGGTAAGGCTCCTGCTTCCCAGGCCGGATACGCGCAGCGTTATCCGGCATTTTCCCCGGCGGCGCGGTGCCAGCCGGGGCTACAGCTGAGGACTCCTGCCATGCCTGATAGCCATCGCGTTTACAGTTACTCCGCCGTCCTGATGGGGTCACCCATCCTCCTGAAGCTCTTCTCCCATGACGAAGCCCTCGCGTCCCGCGTGTTTCGCCTGATCAAACAGTATGAAGATCTGCTTACCGTCAACCGCGCGCACTCGCAGGTGATGGACATCAACCATGCCGCCGGCCAGCATCCGGTTACCGTCAGCCGGCCGGTGTTTGATCTGATCCGCTGTGCAAAAGCGGCAAGCCTGCTCAAGGACAGCGCCTTTAATCTGGCGATCGGTCCGCTGGTGAAGCGCTGGAAGATTGGTTTTCAGGGGGACAGCGTTCCGCCTGCCGATGAAATCGCGTCGCTGCTGGCGAATTACCCGCCCAGAGGATGTTCTCCTTGATGAGGCCAGCAGCAGCGTGTTTCTGACCCGGGCGGGGATGGAGATCGATCTGGGGGCGATCGCCAAAGGCTATATCGCCGACAGGGTGCGGGATTACCTGCGTAAAGAGGGCGCTGAGCTGACGGGCTGATCAACCTTGGCGGCAACATTCAGACGTTAGGCTCGCCGGAAGGGGGCTGGAGCGTTGGGCTGAAAAAACCGTTCGCCGGTGCCGATGCGCTGATCGGCACGATGGTCGTCGAGAACCTCTCCGTCGTGACGTCGGGAACCTACGAGCGCTACTTCGAGCACAACGGCAAACGCTATCACCATATTCTCGATCCGCGCACCGGGTATCCGCTGGACAACGAGCTGGACAGCGTGACCATCATTTCAAAAGACTCCATCGATGGCGATATCTGGACCACGCTGATGTACGGCATGGGCGTGGAGAAGGGCTGCGCCGTGCTGCGCGCGCGTCCAGATATTGAAGCGATCTTTGTGACCAAAAACAAAGAAATGGTACCCTCTCATCCCGGCGCCACTTCCGCTTTACCCTGCTGGATGACACCTACCGCGTTACTGACAGTATTGCTTGAGCAGGCCGGTCTGCTCCGGCTGGAGACGGTAGCGATACACCGGACGCCCGGTGGCGCCGTAGTGAATGCTGGTGAACAGAATGTTGATTTGCGCCAGCCAAATCAGATATTTACGGCAGGAGACGCGGGAAATATTGACCGCGTTTGCCAGTTCATCGGTAGAAAACTCCGTCTCCGGGTGGGCGTCAATCCACTGGCAAATCGTGCGCAGCGTTTGCGGCGTTAACCCTTTCGGCAGACTTTTTGCTGTCCGCCAGTTCCGGTGCCCCGCCGTGGATCAGCCGGTCGACGTCCGCCTGCTCATAATACTGATGCGAACCCATCAGGCTGTGCTTTGCCTTCCAGCCGTTCAGCGCCTCTTCAAAGCGCGGGAACTGGAACGGCTTAATCAGATAATCCACCACGCCGTAGTGGATGGAGGTCTGGATCGTGGCGGCGTCGGCAGCCGACGTGATCATAATCACATCGATTGGGCGCCCGCTGGCGCGAATAACCGGCAGCAGATCCAGCCCGTTATCCTGCTGCATATAGACATCCAGCAGCACCAGATCGACAGGATGGCTGCGGATCATTAATGATGGCCTCGGCCTGGTTTAGCGTGGAGGCGACGCCGCAGCAGCTAAAGCCTTCAACACGGTTGACATACAGACGGTTGAGGTCGGCTACCATGGCGTCATCATCGACAATTAATACATTTATCACGCGATATTCCTCTCGCTATCCCAGGGGATGGGAACAAAAAATTGGGTAAATACGCCGGGCTCAGACTCGACGGTGATATCGCCGCCCAGGTTCGGTAAGCTGCTGACGAGCAAGGAACAGCCCAACGCCGCGGTTGTCGCCTTTGGTTGAGAAGCCCTTTGTGGAAAATAGACATCCATGTTGTCCGGCGATCAATGCCGGGGCCATCGTCGCTGACTTCGCCGACAAGCCAGCCATTCTGATAATGCAGCAGCAGGCCGATCTCGCCCTCCTGCTGTCCTTCCATCGCGTCGAGCGCGTTTTCAATGAGGTTACCCAGCGCGGTGATCAGCACCGCGACCTGCTCTTCACTTGCGGTATCCGGTATCTGGCTTTCATCCGCCAGCGTCAGGGTGACGCCCGCTTCTTTCGCCCGGTTGATTTTACCCAGCAGGAACCCGGCGACCACCGGGGATTTTACCTTGCTCTGTATCGTACCGATATCCGTCTGGTAATTATGTGCCGTCTGCAGGATGTACTCTTCCAGCTTGTCGTAGCGCTTCATGTGCAGCAGGCCCAGGATCACATGCAGTTTATTCATAAACTCGTGGGTAGTGGCTGCGCAGGGCGTCGACGTAGTTCACCATGCCATCCAGACGCTGCATCAGCTGGCTGATTTCCGTTTTATCACGGAAGGTGGTGATGGCGCCGATAATCGTGTTCTGGCTGCGCACTGGCACGGTATTGCACAGCAACAGCAGGCCATTACAGCCCAGTTCGCGATCCTGAATCGGCACTCCGGTTTTCAACACCTCCAGCAGATCGGCCAGCAGAGGCCCGTGCCCGGCAGCGCCATCGGCCGCATTGGTCAACAGCATCTGCCGCGCGGCGTGATTAAGCAACGTGACGCGACCGTCGGCATCTACCGCAATCACCCCTTCTTTAAGCGACTGTAACATCGCCTGTCGCTGCTTAAATTGCGCGGAGATTTCGTACGGTTCCAGCCCCAGCAGAATGCGTTTCAGCACGCGCACCAGTTGCCAGATGCCGAGCGATCCAATCAGCGCGCTGAATAGCAGCGTCCACATCACCGCCCAGCGGCTGCGGTTTACCTGATCCTGCACTTTGCTGAGCGAAATGCCGACCACCACCACGCCAATTTGCTGATAGCGGCTGTCATAAACCGGCGTAAATACGCGCAGCGCCAGCCCCAACGTGCCGCGATTGATCGCCACATTCTCTTTGCCGCGCAGCGCGGGCTGCAGATCATCGCCGATAAACTTCTGCCCGATGATCGCGGCATTCGGATGCGAATAACGAATCCCTTGCATATTCGTGACGATGGCGTAAAGCAGATCATTGCGCGTGGTCACCGCCGCAGCTATCGGCTGAATCACGTTACTGTTCGGCGGCAACAGCAGACCGCCTTTGATCTCCGGCGCATCCGCCAGCGTGCGGGCCACTGCCAGCGCCGTCTCTTTCACCCCATCGCGCGTGGCGTTGCTGATTTGCCAAAACCACAGAGCACACGCCAGCAGCAGCACGGAGCCGGTGACGCTGCACACCATTAATGTCACCGTGGTGCCGAGCTTCATTGGACGTTTGCGCGGTTTTATCGCCGCAGACGCTAAGTCATTCATGCCAGACCTGATTCTCTCTTAATAAGAAACCTATTATCACCGATGGCGACGATTTCATAAAGCCGTGTGAAAAAAGGAAAAGTACCCAATCCGGGGCGGGAAGCGTGACCTCATTCGCAGGTATAACAAATAAATAACCTTATAGTGTGTGTGGAACCATTCAGAAGGAGCAGGGTATGAGCAATAAGCCAAACGGTTCAGTAATGGAACGCCGCCACACAGAAACAGCCGATATCGACAGGCTGGCAACGCAGGATATGCTGGCGCTCATCAACCGCGAAGACCTGGCAGTCGCCAACGCAACAGGGGCCTGTTTACCGGAGATCGCCCGGCTGGTGGATAACGCCAGCGCCACGCTAAATCGCGGCGGTCGGGTGGTGATTGTGGGGGCAGGAGCGTCCGGGCGCGCCGCGCTACAGATGGTTGCGGATTTCGCGCCAGACGTGCACCCGCAGCTCATCGGGCTGATGGCGGGCGGCGCGGAGGCAAAAAGGCAGGATCAGGAAAAAGCGGCGGCGAACTACGCGCTGGGCGTTGCCGATCTCCAGGCGATCCGCTTTGGTCATCAGGATATGCTGGTGGCGCTGTCGGTCAGCGGGAAAACGCCGTGGATGTGGGGCGCGCTGCGCCATGCCTGGTCGGTTGGCGCGTGCATTGCGCTGCTCAGCCACGTTCGCGAGAGTGAAGCCGCGCAGATGGCGGATATCGTGATAGCGCCGGAAACGGGCGCTGAGGTGATTGCCGGTTTCAACGAACCGAAAGCGCGCCTGGCGCAGCAGCAGATCCTCAATATGCTGGCGAGCGGGCTGGCGATCCGTACCGGGCGAGTCTACAGCAATTTGCGCGTTGACCTTAAACCCGACAATACGCACTGGATCGAGCGGCAAATCGCGCTGGTGATGGCGGCGACGCAGTGTAACCGCGAGCAGGCGAAGAGCGCGCTTGCTGCCTGCAATAATGACTGCCGTACGGCGATCCTGATGCAACTGACCGGCCTGAACAATGCGAAGGCGCGGGATTTACTGGCGGAAAATCACCAGAGCCTGCGCATTGCCCTGCAGGAGGCGAAACCGCATCTGGCGGAAGCCTGATATTACTGCCCGCCAGACGCTGCGCTGGCGGGTTTTTCCGCATTTATTTTTCACAACACAATTTATTATCTGGCGAAAATCGGCTTGATATTTCTGTGCTTTAAAATAAATCTTCGAAATATTAATTCCACACACTTTATGCCACTTCTTTTTTTAATTTAAAAAACCAGTTAGCTATTAATGCGGGTATTTAACAAAGTTGTGAATGATATTTTAAAATAACGTAAAGATGCGTTAATATCCGTTTTCACAAATCACACTTGCTATGTAACCTAATCAATATGCCTGCAATTAAAAAGACAATTATATCGCTGAGCGCCGTTGCGCTGCTCGTCAGTTCCGCGACCAGTGCCTGGGCGGAAGAGAATCAGAAAACTGACTTCCTGCTGATTGGCGGCGGCATCATGAGCGCTTCTCTGGGAACCTGGCTGCAGGAATTACAGCCGGAGTGGAAACAGGTGATGGTCGAGAAACTCGACGCTGTCGCACTGGAGTCGTCGAACGGCTGGAATAACGCCGGTACGGGTCACTCCGCCAATATGGAACTGAACTATACGCCGCAACGTGCGGACGGTTCTATTGATGTCAGCAAAGCGCTGGAAATTAACGAGCAGTTTATGATTTCCCGCCAATTCTGGTCAGCGCAGATTAAACGCGGCGTATTAAATAACCCGCATAACTTTATTAATTCCACCCCGCACATGAGTTTTGTCTGGGGCGATAACGTCGATTATCTGGCAAAACGTTATGCAGCTTTACAGCAAACCACGTTATTCCAGGGCATGAAATTCTCCACCGACCATCAGCAAATTAAACAGTGGGCACCGCTGGTGATGGAAGGGCGCGATCCGAATCAGAAAGTGGCCGCCACCTGGACGCCAGTGGGTACGGATGTGAACTACGGCGAAATTACTCGCCAACTGGTAAGCAGCCTGAAAAAGAGCAGCAATTTCTCCCTGCAAACCTCCTCTGAGGTTACCGACTTTAAACGTAATGCCGACAACTCCTGGCATGTCACCATCAAAGATGTGAAAAGCGGCAACGAGCACACCATTGATGCGAAATATGTCTTTATCGGTGCTGGCGGCGGTGCGCTGAAATTGCTGCAAAAAACCGGTATTCCGGAAGCGGATAACTACGCAGGTTTCCCGGTCGGCGGTTCCTTCCTGATGACCGAAAACCCGGCGATCACCAGCCAGCATCTGCAAAAAGTGTACGGCCAGGCTTCTGTGGGCGCGCCGCCGATGTCAGTACCGCATATTGATGCCCGCTTTATCGATGGCAAACGCGTGGTGCTGTTCGGGCCATTTGCGACTTTCTCTACCAAATTCCTGAAAAACGGTTCGTTCTTCGACCTGCTGAGCACCACCACTACCAGCAACTTTATGCCGATGACCCATGTAGGTCTCGACAACTTTGATCTGGTGAAATACCTGGTCGGTCAGGTAATGCTGAGCGATGACGACCGTTTTGCGGCGCTGAAAGAGTACTATCCGCAGGCGCGTAAAGAGGACTGGAAACTGATTCAGGCTGGCCAGCGCGTACAGATCATCAAGAAAGATGAAGAGAAGGGCGGCGTGCTGAAGCTGGGCACTGAAGTGGTGGTCGATCAGCAGAAAACCATTTCTGCACTGCTGGGCGCGTCACCGGGCGCTTCTACCGCTGCGCCGATTACGCTGAACGTCATCAAGAAGATGTTCCCGCAGCAGTTCAATTCAGCGGAATGGCAGAGCAAAATCCGTGAAATCGTTCCGAGCTACGGCCAGGAGATGAACGGCAACGTGGCGCTGACGCAGAAAGTATGGGATGACACTGCCGCAACGCTGCAACTGGTGAAACCGCCGGTGATTCAGATGCCAGAGAGCGCAACGCCGCAAGCCAAACCGGCCGCGCCAAAAACGGAAAACGCGCCGCAACACGACATGGCGCTGTAAATAAAAAAGCCCCTTGCGAGGGGCTTTTTTTTCGCGCAGCTTACTGCGCTTTCGCGTTGTTCAGTTCGATACGCTTAATAGGACCGACAATCACCACGAAGCTGAAAATAGCAATCAGCGCATGGACGGCCACGAACACCAGCGCCCACTCAAAATGGCCGGTCGCTTTTACGATGTAGCCAATCACCACCGGCGAGATAATCCCGGCGAAGTTACCGCACAGGTTAAAGAAACCGCCCGCCACGCCAGCCATCTCTTTTGGCGCGGTATCAGACATCACCGCCCAGCCCAACGCGCCAATGCCTTTCCCGAGGAAAGCCAGTGACATAAAGAAAACCACCAGGTAAATCGAGTCCACATAGTTACAGAACACCATCACCATGGAGAGCAGCATGCCGAGTACGATGGGCGTTTTACGGGCAATCGACAGTGATTTGGTGATACGCAGAATACGGTCAGAGATCACGCCGCCGGTCAGGCCGCCGAGGAAGCCGCAAATAGCCGGGATCGCGGCGATAAAGCCGACGGTTTTGATATCCAGCCCTTTTTCCATCGCCAGATAGAGCGGAAACCAGGTAATAAAGAAGAAGGTTAATACGTTAATGCAGTACTGGCCCAGATAGACGCCGAGTAACATGCGGTTGGTGATTAATTGTTTAAATGCACTAAAGTCAAATGTCGGGCCGGTTTTAACTTTGCTCTGATCCATATCCACCAGCGCGCCGCCCTGGCGAATGTACTCAATTTCTTCGCTATTAACACGCGGATGATTTAATGGATTATGTACCACTTTCGCCGCGGCAAAAGTAATAACGATCCCCAGTGTACCCATAAAGATAAAAATAGATTGCCAGCCATAATTGAGCGTCAGCCAGCCCATAATTGGTGCGAAAATAGCCGTGGCGAAATATTGCGCGGAGTTAAATATTGCTGCGGCGGTGGCGCGCTCCTTTGACGGGAACCAGGCCGCAACAAAACGGCTGTTGCCTGGCATCACCGGCGCTTCAAACAAACCGACAAGAAACAGCAAAATGGTAAAGCAAATAATTGCGCCGAAGCCGTGGAAAATCTCCACACAGCCTTGCAGTAGCGTGAAAATTGACCACATGCAAAGGCCGCAAAGATAAACTTTTTTCGACCCAAAACGGTCAAGCAGCCAGCCACCAGGAATCTGCGCCAGGCAGTAGGCCCAGGCGAACGCGGAGAATACCCAACCCATCTGGCCGGGGTTAATGCCAAGCGCGGCAGACATATCTTTACCGGCAATCGCCAGCGTCGAACGGTCACCGACGCTCACTGCAGTAATAATAAAGAGGATAATAACGATATGCCATCTGACATTCGTTTTTTTGGCGTGAAGGACGCCCTCAAGATTATTAACTTGACTCATGAGAAACCACCTTAAACTTAAATGAAATCTAAAAATGTCAATATGAATTCATTCCAACAGGTGTTACTGAAGTGCATTCACTATTAACATTGCAGAAACGTCTTATGCTATTTATTTACTCCGTCAGTGTGACAATGTTTTTACCGATCATTATTCATCAGGCAAAGATTAGGAGTATCACCAGGGACAGACAATGTGCATTTGCATAACAAAGCCGATTCTTTTTGCGTTTCTGTACGTTATATGTTTTTTTGTTTGAAGTTGATCACAAAAAATAGCGTATAAAAAATAAAAAACGCGACCGCTATTGCGTTTTTCCTTCATCAATAGCAACACCATCCGCATTGACAATCCTGGTGCTTCCGGCTGACGATGGTTTTCTTCCCGCCTCTAACCTGTAAGGAGTTGTAATGAAAACGGCCGTCGCTTTCCGTCATGTCCCCTTTGAAGATTTAGGCACGCTGGCCGATACGCTGCATTCTCTCGGTTATGAATGCCTCTATATCGACACCCCGGTTGAGTCATTTGCTCATCTTGATCCCCAGGCCGCCGATCTGCTGGTGGTGCTGGGTGGCCCGATCGGCGCGTATCAGCAAGCGATTTATCCGTTTCTCAGCGAAGAGCTGCGCCATATTCGTGAGCGGCTGGCGCACGGCAAACCGGTGCTCGGTATTTGTCTCGGCGCGCAACTCATGGCGCGTGCGCTGGAGGCGGAGGTTGCGCCAATGGGCGTAACGGAAATTGGCTATTCGCCGCTGACCCTCACCCCCGGGGAGCACAGCGATTTGCTGGCACCGCTGGCGGATCTGCCGGTACTGCACTGGCACGGCGACCGGTTTGCCATCCCGCAAGGGGCGAGCCACCTGGCACGCAGCGCGGTCTGCGATAACCAGGCTTTTCTCTATGCGCCGCATGCGCTGGCGTTGCAGTTTCATCCGGAGGTGAGCGCCATCGGGCTTGAAGGCTGGCTGGTGGGCCACGCCAGTGAACTGAGTCATGCCGGTATCGATCCGCGCCAGCTTCGCGAGCAGGCCGCGCAATACAGCCCGGCGCTGGCCCGCGCGCTTTCGCAGGTGATTAGCCGCTGGTTAACACCGCTCGCAGGCTAGCTGAATTTCACTTCCGCGAACGTTTTACTGGCGGGAAAGTTCACAGCGGAACACTTTCTCCCGCCGATATTTCGCCCGTCACCCGGGCGAAAAATAAATAAGCGTAATACTTTCAGTTAATAACCCGATTTTTTTGCCGCTGGCGATAATTTGGCCTCCGCTTTGCAATTTCCTCCTGCCTGTTTGCAAACACACTTTCGCAATGTTGTTCATCAAGAGGAAATATCATGACACGTAAGCTGGCTATTTATGGCAAGGGCGGGATCGGCAAGTCGACCACCACGCAAAATACGGCGGCGGCTCTGGCCTGGTTCCACGGTAAAAAAGTGTTTATTCATGGCTGCGATCCGAAAGCCGACTCCACGCGTCTTATTCTTGGCGGTAAACCGCAAGAGACATTAATGGATGTTCTGCGCGATCAGGGGGCCGAGAAAATAACCAATGATATGGTGGTAAAAACTGGCGTCTTTAATATCCGCTGCGTTGAATCCGGTGGTCCGGAGCCAGGCGTAGGATGCGCTGGCCGTGGGGTAATTACTGCCATCGATCTGATGGAGGATAATAAAGCCTACGCAGACGATCTTGATTTTATCTTTTTTGATGTACTCGGCGATGTGGTTTGTGGCGGTTTCGCTATGCCCATCCGCGACGGTAAGGCACAGGAAGTTTATATCGTTGCTTCCGGGGAAATGATGGCAATTTATGCGGCAAATAATATCTGTAAAGGCCTGGTGAAATATGCCAAACAGAGCGGCGTCCGTCTCGGCGGCATTATCTGTAACAGCCGTAATGTGGACGGTGAAAAAGAGTTTCTCGAAGAGTTTACCGCAGCGATCGGCACAAAAATGATCCACTTTGTGCCGCGCGACAACATCGTACAGAAAGCGGAATTCAACAAGAAAACCGTCACCGAATTTGACCCGGAAGCTAACCAGGCGCAGGAGTATCGCGAACTGGGACGCAAGATCATTGAAAATACCGACCTGGTGATCCCCCATCCGCTGACCATGGATCAGCTGGAAAAGATGGTCGTTAAATATGGTCTGAGCGATTAATTCGTCCGGTTATTTTACAGTCATTCCCGGAAGGGGGATTAACTATGCCGTATCATGAGTTTGATTGCAGTAAATGCATTCCCGAGCGTAAACAGCATGCCGTCGTTAAAGGGGCGGATGAAGATATCACCTCCGCACTGCCGCTGGGGTATTTAAATACCATTCCGGGAACGATTTCCGAACGCGGTTGCGCCTATTGTGGTGCCAAACATGTTATCGGCACGCCGATGAAAGACGTGATTCATATTAGCCACGGCCCGGTCGGTTGTACGTACGACACCTGGCAGACAAAACGTTATATCAGCGATAACGATAACTTCCAGCTTAAATATACCTTCGCGACCGATATGAAAGAGAAGCATATTGTTTTTGGTGCTGAGAAAGTCCTCAAGAACAATATCATTGAAGCATTTGACGCTCATCCAGATATTAAACGGATGACCATTTATCAAACCTGCGCTTCGGCATTAATCGGTGATGATATTGCCGCCATTGCGCAGGAAGTGATGGATGAGCGTCCGGAAGTGGATATTTTCGTCTGTAACTCGCCGGGATTTGCCGGCCCAAGCCAGTCGGGCGGGCACCATAAGATTAATATCGCATGGATAAACCAAAAAGTCGGTACGGTCGAACCGACGATCACCAGCGATTATGTCATCAACTATGTTGGCGAATATAACATTCAGGGTGACCAGGAAGTAATGGTCGATTATTTCAAACGCATGGGGATCCAGGTGCTGTCGACTTTTACCGGCAACGGCTCCTATGACGACCTGCGGGCAATGCATAAAGCCCATCTGAATGTGCTGGAGTGCGCACGTTCGGCGGAATACATCTGCAACGAATTGCGGGTGCGTTACGGCATTCCGCGTCTCGACATCGACGGTTTTGGCTTCGGGCCGCTCGCCGAATCACTGCGCAAAATCGGTTTGTTTTTCGGTATTGAAGATCGGGCGCAGGCGATTATTGATGAAGAGATTGCCCGCTGGAAACCGGAACTGGACTGGTACAAAGAACGCCTGAAAGGCAAGAAAGTGTGCCTGTGGCCGGGTGGCTCGAAACTCTGGCACTGGGCGCATGTGATCCACGCTGAGATGGGCGTGGAAGTGGTGTCGGTCTACACCAAGTTTGGTCATCAGGGCGACATGGAAAAAGGCATTGCCCGCTGCGAACCCGGCGCGCTGGCTATTGACGATCCCAATGAACTGGAGTCGCTGGAGGCGATGTACAAACTGAAGCCGGATGTCATTTTCACCGGTAAACGTCCCGGCGAAGTGGCGAAAAAAATCCGCGTGCCATACCTCAACGCCCATGCGTATCACAACGGGCCGTACAAAGGTTTTGAAGGCTGGGTGCGTTTCGCCCGCGATATTTACAACGCGATCTATTCACCGATCCATCAACTGGCGCAGCTCGATATCAGCCAGCAGGCGATTCCGGTTGGCCAGGGCTTCGCCACCGCCCGCATGCTGTCGGATGCCGGGCTTGATGATGCGATACGCAATAACAGCGAACTGCGCGAATACAGCGGTGGCTTCGACAGCGTCAGCAAGTTGCGCCAGCGCGAATACCCGGATTTTTCCGCCGATGCCGCCCGCCGTCAGGAGGCCGTATGACGCAGGATGAACAAGTAGAGCTGATGGTGGATTACATCATGAAGCACTGTCTGTGGCAGTTTCACTCCCGCACCTGGGATCGTGAGAAGCAGAACGCGGGCGTGCTGGGGAAAACCCGCCAGTTGTTATGTGGCGAGGAGGTCGAGCTGGCAAACCCTGCTGACCGTTGTTACTGGGCCGACGCCGTGGTGCTGGCCGATGCGTACCGAACCCGCTTTAGCTGGCTACAAAGCATGAAGACAGCGGAAATCGGCGCATTGCTTGAGGCGCTGCACCAGCGGCTGGATTATCTGACCATCACCGGTTCGCTGAATGCCGAACTGACCGACCAGCGTTACTGAAGGGGGTGAGCATGTCTTGTGAATTAAAAGCGAAAGATCGCACCGGGGTAATCAACCCGATTTTTACCTGCCAGCCCGCCGGGGCGCAGTATGTCAGCATCGGCATTAAAGATTGTATTGGTATTGTGCATGGCGGGCAGGGATGCGTGATGTTCGTGCGTCTGCTGATCTCCCAGCATCTGAAAGAGAGCTTTGAGATTGCCTCTTCCTCGGTGCATGAAGATGGCGCGGTATTTGGCGCGCTGGATCGCGTGGAACAGGCGGTAGATGTGCTGCTGATGCGTTACCCGCATGTCAAAGTGATCCCGATTATCACCACCTGTTCGACAGAGGTCATTGGTGATGATGTCGATGGTGTGGTGCGTAAGCTCAACAATGGCCTGCTGCAAGAGAAATACGCCGGGCGCGAAGTGCATCTGATCCCGATTCACACGCCGAGTTTTGTCGGCAGTATGATCAGCGGCTATGACGTGGCGGTGCGCGATATCGTTAAGTATTTCGCCCGTAAAAGCGAGCCGAACGGCAAGATCAACCTCATCACCGGCTGGGTGAACCCCGGCGACGTGACAGCGTTAAAACATCTGCTGGATGAGATGTCGATTGATGCCACTGTGCTGTTTGAAATCGAAGCCTTTGACTCGCCGCTGATGCCGTCCGGCAATACCGTTTCACACGGCAACACCACCATTGCCGATCTTACCGGTACGGCGAACGCCAGCGCCACGATTGCGCTTAACCGCTACGAAGGGGCGAAAGCGGCGCGTTATCTGGAAGAGAAGTTTGACGTCCCGGCGCTGATTGGCCCGACGCCAATTGGTATTCGCAACACCGATACTTTCCTGCACAACCTGAAAACGCTCACCGGTAAACCTATCCCTGAATCACTGGTGCGTGAACGCGGCATTGCCCTCGATGCGCTGACCGATCTGGTTCATATGTTCCTCGCCGATAAAAAGGTGGCGATCTACGGCAACCCGTATCTGGTGGTGGGGCTGGCGGAATTTTGCCTCGATCTGGAGATGAAACCGGTGCTGCTGTTGCTGGGTGATGATAACGCCACCTATGCCGATGACCCGCGCATTCAGGCGTTGCAGCAACAGGTGACGTACAAGATGGAGATTGTCACCAACGCCGACCTGTGGGAGATGGAAAAACGCATTACTGAAGGTGAGCTGGAGCTGGATCTGATTCTCGGTCACTCGAAAGGGCGTTTTACCGCCATTGATAACCAGATCCCGATGGTGCGCGTGGGCTTTCCCACCTACGACCGCGCCGGGCACTATCGCCATCCGGTGGTGGGTTACGCTGGTGCTATCTGGCTGGCGGAGCAGATGGCAAACACGCTGTTTACCGATATGGAATACAAGAAAAATAAAGAGTGGATCCTCAATGTCTGGTAATACCTGACCTGAACGCCGGGGTTTGCCCCGGCTGGAGAAAACCATGGCGCAACTCCTGTTTGAGACCGATGAACAGCGTTTTGTCCGCTGTTACGACTATGCGAAAGGTTACCATCGCCGCGCCAGTCTGCTGGCGGCGCAAAACCGTTCCGCCAGCCTGGTATTTAACGTCGCGGCCATTGCTGTTGAGTGCTATCTGATTGCGCTCTGCTCCTTGCACGGCGATATGCCCTTTAACCATAACTACCGCAGTCTGCTGGCGAGCGCTGCGCAAAAGAGCGTGTTTAGCGACTCCCTGCGCGACGGCATTTTGTCGCTGGACAGCATTTTCGGCATCTGCTCGGTGGATGACTATCACCACGGGACACCGGATGAGCACGACAAAGAACGCATTCTCAGCGTTTGCCAGTCGCTGGATGCGCTGATTGCCAGTGAACAACGACGCCTGCAGGAGGAAAAATCATGAGCCAGCAGACACTAATGCACCCGCACGGCGAGATGCGTCGCGATGAGCGTGAACTGACTGAACCTAAGGCGCTGGATGCAATTTTGCAGGCTGGAAGGGTGATGTATATCGCGCTGGCCAGCGCGGATATGCCATTTCTGCTGCCGGTGTTTTATGTCTGGGATGGCACGGCGCTGTGGTTTCACTCGGCACGCGCCGGGAGCAAAATCGACATCATGCGGCAAAACGCCAACATCTGCTTTGCGGTGTCTGAATACGGCGGCATCATCGAAGATGACCTGGCCTGCAACTTTGAGGCGCGTCACCGCACGGTGATAGGCGTCGGTAAAACCCATTTTGTTGACGACGAGACGGAAAAGGTCACCATGCTGCACCGCCTGATGGCGCGTTTCAGCGATAAAACGTTCCACTTTCCCGCCGCCAATCTGAAAGCCACCCAGGTTATCCGCATTGACATTACTTCGATGAAGGGGAAACAACACGGCTATTAGTCCGGAGGAAAGATGAATATTGCGGTTTTTCTCGACCCGCAAGGTCAGGTGGCGCCGCTCACCGTGCCTGGCACAGTGACACTGTTTTCTCGTGATTGCGGACGCTGGCAGATTGCGCAACAAATTGCGTTCGATTTGTCGTCCTGTACATCGCTTGAAGCTTTTCGTGAACGGACGCTGGCGATGCTGGCGCAGCTACCTGCCTGCCGCCATTTCGTCACGCGCGAGGTGCAGGGTGCGCCGCTCGCCTGGTTCGATGGGCTCGGGTTGACTTTGTGGCAGTGTACGGGCGCGCCGGAACCGGCGCTGGACACCATTGCGCGGCAGCCCATGGAGCCGGAAGCGGTGACGCTGCCGCCGCAGGCGTTTGTCCGTTCTGGCGCTGAACCCGGCGAATTTTATGTCGATCTGATCGCCGCGCGACAGGCCGGAGCTGATGACACGCATACTGCGAAGTTGCTGCTGGTACCGTTGCTCGCTCGCGCAGAGTTCACGCGGCTGGAACTGCGGTGTGACCATGTGCCGAAATGGTTTGTTCGCCTTGCGGACTACCACCTTCTGTATCACAGCACGCCGCTGGACGATGGCAACCTACGGGTGGTGGTGACAAAAACGGCGTCCTGATGTCGGTAACGCGACAAAAGTGTTCGCCGGGGAACACTTTTTGCAGGCATGGCGGTATGTGTGTTTTTTTTGGCCTGAATAATCAATAGATTGCATGTGAACTATACCATCTTGTGCTGGCGTTGATTTTGCACTGTTTGCCTGCGGGCCTGTTCAGGGGGAGTTACCGGGAGATGCATCATGCGCCATGAAAAAAACGCCGTTGCTACAAACACGTTGTCGCCGGTGCTGACAGGTGCGCTGTCATTCAGTTGCCGGTTGGGTGAGTGCCGCTCTGAACTGATGCCGCTGCTCTCTGAAGTGAGCAAAGTGGTCAGCGCAGGCGGCAGTTTAGCCAGCACGCTAAAGCTGGTGCTGGAGTTGATGCAAAAACATTTACAGGTGCAACGGGCGATGATCACCTTGTATGACGCCAGTTGCGATCAAATTTTTATTCATGAAAGTTATGGTTTGTCGCCGGAAGAGGCCGAAAAGGGCGTTTATGCGCCGGGCGAGGGGATCACCGGCAAAGTGATTGAAACACGTCAGCCGATTATCGTGCCGCACATTGCTGACGATCCGCTGTTTTTAAACCGCACCGGCAGTTGGGATCGCCAGCGTGACGGACAACACTCTTTTATCTGCGTGCCAATTATTCGCGGGCTGAAAGTGATGGGCACCATCGGCATTGAGCGGGTTTATCACAACGCGCAGCTCCGTTTTCTCGATCTTGAAGTGTTACGGGTGATTGCCGCCATTATTGCGCAGGCCGTGGAGCTGCATCTGCTTGAGCGCGCGCAGCAGAAAATAGTGCAGACGCACACGGCGCTGCGCGGCGGAGAAAAATTCAAACCGGCCAATATTATTGGCAACTCCCGCACCATGCAGCAGGTTTACCGGCTGATTGAGAAAGTCAGCCATGCGCGCACCACCGTGTTGATCCTCGGTGAAAGCGGCGTCGGTAAAGAACGTGTTGCCACCGCCATTCACCAGAACAGCCACTGCGCGGGCGGGCCATTTATCCGTTTTAACTGCGCGTCGCTGCCGGAGAGTGTGATTGAAAGCGAACTGTTCGGCCACGAAAAGGGGGCATTTACCGGTGCCATCTCCCGGCGCGCCGGGCGGTTTGAAGAAGCGGATGGCGGGACGTTGTTTCTTGATGAAGTGGGGGAGTTATCGTTATCTGCGCAATCCAAATTGTTGCGGGTGATTCAGGAGCGCAGTTTCGAACGGGTAGGCAGCAATGAAACCCTGAGCGTCAATGTGCGCATTCTTGCGGCAACGCACCGGGATTTGAGTGAAATGGTGGAGCAGGGCACTTTTCGTGAGGATCTCTACTATCGCTTAAATGTCTTTCCCGTCACCATTCCGCCGTTGCGCGAAAGGGGCAGCGACATTTTGATCCTTGCCGATCATTTTAACGCCCGCTTTGCCAGCGAGCAGGGCGTAGACGTGCCGACCATCGCTACCCCGGCGTTGAATATGCTGCTCAACTATACGTGGCCGGGCAATGTGCGCGAGCTGGAAAATGTGATGGAACGGGCGGTATTGCTGGCGGATGAGGGGTTTATTCACAGTTATCATCTGCCCATTCATCTGCAACCGATTATCGACCATCTGACGGAGCAGGAAGGGCTGGAAGCGCGCCTGGCGCGGGTGGAATACGATCTGATCACTGAAGCGCTGGTGAAATTTCAGGGCAATGTCTCGCGCGCAGCCAGCTATCTGAATATGACACGGCGCGCGCTGGGATTACGTCTTGAAAAATATCAGCTCAATTATAAACATTATCGTGGACAGTCCTGAGAATAACTATGTGGAATATTCCAGGATAGAAGGAAAAATGTCTTTATTTACTTTGAACTGGTCACTGAGTATATTTCATTCCGTGCCTATCTTTGTCTTTCTCTTTCTCTTTGAGAATATGCACAGTTTAGTACCTGCATTTTTTAACTTGCCGTACTGATGTTATTTATCCCGTCAGTACGGCTTTTTTTTGCTTTTCATCCCACTGATTACAAGACGGTTTTATCCAGTCAGCAACCACGCGCCCGAAGTCTCTTTCTGTTAAGCTGTGCGTCATGCACCATGCCTAAAAATATTCTGGCTACAGAATATTCCCGCAAATAAGAAAACTGTCTGTATTTACAGAAGGATTGTTGATTTATATATTCCCCGGACTGTGTTTTTCTTTGTTTATTTTTATTCGGGAATAAGCAGGCATTTTACACTGAATGATTTCAATTGATCGCGCTGATGGAATTACGGAAGCTGGCGCGGCTTTTTATCCTGGAGATTTAATAGTGAAAGCAAAACTGATTGCCGCTGCATTAGCGGCGGCGTTTATCGTGCCGATGGCGACCATGCAAACGGCTGCCGCCAGCGAGGCTGCTGCGCGTATCGTCAACGGATCGACGGCAATAGCCGGTGAATTCCCTGATTTTATTACCATCAGCAAAGGTACGACGGTAGCGGGTCATGTCTGCGGCGGCGTGCTGGTTAACTCCCGCTGGGCGGTTACGGCGGCGCACTGTGTTTCGCATTTTGATACCAGCACGGCGAGTATCATGGTCGGGATGGAAAGCTACACCCCGCTGGTGAAGAAAGACCAGGTTTCCATCGAGAAAGTGATTGTTCATCCTGACTATGACACGACCACGCTTGGCGGTACGGCGAAAAACGATCTTGCGCTGATTAAGCTGTCCCGTGCGGCGAACAGCAGCAACTTCGCCAGGCTGGCCGGTTTAAACCCGGAGCAGGATCCGCCTGCTGCACTGACCAATATTCCGCTGACGGCAGTGGGTTTTGGCGATAATGCAAATGGCGTGCGCCCGAATGTGCTGAATAAAAAAACGCTGGTCGCTCTGCCGGATAAGATGTGCACCGACGTTCCGGCGGGCTACCCGGCGACCAACCAGGATCCGGCTTTCCATGTCTGCGCAGGTAGCGGCACGGCGGGCGGTGATTCCGGCGGCCCGCTGTATGCCGATTACAACGGCAACCGCTATGTCGTGGGCCTGGTTTCCCGTAGCTTAATTGCCCCGGCTGAACAGTTCACCCGCGTGAGCAAATTTGCCGAGTGGATCAAGGCGACGGCGGTAGAGTAAATAACTGAATAGTATGGCCGTTTTGGCCATACTATTTTGCCAGCCGTCGATACAGCGTGCTGCGCGAAATACCGAGTTTTTTCGCCGCAAGGCTCATATTTCCCTGCGCTTGCGCAATGGCGCTCTGTTCGTCGTTGGGCCGTTGCGGCGCTGGCACGGCGTGGATTTCGCCGGGCAGATCGGTAAGCCTAATCTGATCGCCATCTTCTGCCAGCGCCATTAATACCCGTAGCTGGCTCAACAACTGACGCACATTGCCCGGCCACGGCCGGTGCGCGAGCGTGTTCACCACCTCATCGCTTAACGTCAACCCACGGCTGGCGGCACCCAGTTCGCGCCACAATTTCTGGATAAACCCCTCTTTATGCTGCCATTCACGCAGCGGCGGAATGCGCAGGTGAAACTCCTGAATGCGATACAGCAGATCCTCGCGAAACGTGCCTGCCTGCACCCGCGCGGCCAGATCCTGATGTGTTGCGCAGATCAAAGCAAAATTCACATCCCAACTGCTATTGGCACCCAGCGGCGTCACTTTTTTCTCCTGCAACACGCGCAGCAGGCGGGTTTGCAGCGCCAGCGGCATATCGCCGATTTCATCAAGAAACAGCACGCCGCCATCCGCTTCGCGGCATTTGCCGATATAGCCTTTCGGGCTGGCGCCGGTAAAAGCGCCGGGAACATAGCCGAACAGCTCTGATTCAATCAGATGTTCGGGTAACGCGGCACAGTTGATGGCGACGAAATTGCCCGCATGCCACTGGCTGCGGCTGTACAACTCTCGTGCCAGATACTCTTTGCCAGAGCCGGTTTCACCGGTAATGCACAACGCAATCCCGGCATTCACAATGCGCAGCGCTTTCTCTTTTTCGATACCGTGCTGTTCTGTCTGCTGCGCGCTGCCGCGTCCGCTAAAACGGCGGGCTGGCAGCGTCTGGCGGGCATAGAAACGTTGATGATTACCGGTTTCCAGCACTGTTTCACCGGCGCGTAGCTCAAGGCCGGGAAATAGCGCATCCAGCTCAAGTGCGCCAAAATGACCGCTGGTCAGGGCGAAAGCATCCATCGCCAGTTTATTGGCGCCGAGCAGCGTGCGATCGTCAAAAATCAGCAGTAACTCCTGCGCGGTGCCGAGGATTTTTTCATCATGATGCAGGCTTAATAACCAGCGATTAGCGCCCAGAGCGCTGGTGGCCCAGGCGTGTTCTATCTGGCATACCGTGCGGCGGATCAATGCGGCGGCATCATGGCGCGGCGTCATCGCCGGAGTGGAGAGATCCAGCACTCCGGCAACCTGGCCGTCGGGGCGAAACACCGGCGCGGCCGAGCAGAACAACCCGGCGTTACGGCTCAGATAGTGTTCGCCGCCAGCCACTTCACAATGTTGCTGGAGCGCCAGCGCAGTGCCGATAGCGTTGGTGCCGCGCGCATGTTCACCCCACAGATTGCCGGGCGACAACGCATAGCGCTGCGCTTTGTGCAGAAAATCGCTGTTGCCGTGCGTTTCCAGCACCAGCCCGGTCGCGTCGGACATCACCATAATCGACGGGTGTTTGTTCAGCTCCGGCCGCAGCCGCGCCAGTAAAGGAGCAACCAGGTGTTTCACCCAGCCATTTTCCGCACGCGCATCTTTCAGCATCGCGTTAGCCACCCAGGGCTGGGCGTCATCATCCCGTGTCAGCCCATAGTTAAGGCTACGTTGCCAGGAATCCTGCAACTGGCAAGGCAGACCGGAACGGGTTGTTGGCAAAGTGTCTACGCGTGTCGGCATGTTACTCTCCGGCAATTACAATGTTACATTTGTGTAGCATAAGAGTGTCTCGTGTGTAGCGACGTGCGACACAATTCCTGTACTCGCTTGCACATCATTTTTTGCCGTTTTGTACGATTAATCTTTAAACCCGCCTGTTATTCATTGTTTCTCAAAGAGTAAATCCATTTACCTTTATGTCAGCAGCAATCTGGCATAAGAAGTGCTTATGTTCCTTTGTCCGCCCTGGCGCGAGACGCCTCACCTGTACCGATAATAAAAGAGGAACATCTGATGAAATACGCTCACCCTGGCCTTGATGGCGCAAAAGTCTCTTTTAAACAGCGTTATGGCAACTATATCGACGGAAAATTTGTAGACCCGGTAGAGGGCGGCTGGTTTACCAATACCTCGCCGGTAACCGGACAGGTGATTGCCGAATTCCCGCGTTCGGGCGCGGTGGATATAGAGAAGGCTCTGGATGCAGCGCATGCTGCCGCCGACGCCTGGGGAAAAACCAGCGTGCAGGAACGTTCGAATGTGCTGCTGGCGATTGCAGACCGCATTGAAGCCAATCTGGAAGTGCTGGCGTTAACAGAAACATGGGACAACGGGAAACCTATCCGCGAAACGATGGGGGCGGATATTCCGCTGGCGGTTGATCACTTCCGCTACTTTGCCGGTTGCATCCGGGCGCAGGAAGGCACAGCCGCGGAAATCGACAGCAATACGGTGGCTTATCATATCTATGAACCGCTCGGTGTGGTCGGGCAGATCATTCCGTGGAACTTCCCGATTTTAATGGCGGCCTGGAAACTGGCGCCTGCGCTGGCGGCGGGTAACTGCGTGGTGCTGAAACCCGCAGAGCAAACGCCGCTCGGTATCTGCGTGCTGATGGAGCTGATTGGCGATCTGCTGCCAAAAGGCGTGCTCAATGTGGTTCATGGCTTTGGTACGGAAGCGGGCGAACCGCTGGCGCGCAGCAAACGCATTGAGAAAATTGCTTTTACCGGCTCGACGCCGATAGGTCGCCACATCCTCTCCTGCGCGGCGGAAAACATTATTCCCAGCACCGTCGAGCTGGGCGGCAAATCCCCCAATATTTACTTTGAAGATGTGCTGAATGGCGATGCTGAATTTATCGATAAAGCCGTCGAAGGCGTTGTGCTTGGCTTCTTCAATCAGGGCGAAGTCTGTACCTGTCCGTCCCGCGTGTTGGTGCAGGAGTCCATCTATCCGCAGTTCGTGGAAAAAGTGCTGGCGCGTATGGAAAACATCCGCAAAGGCGACCCCTTTGACACCGAGACAATGATCGGCGCGCAGGCTTCGCAGGAGCAGTACGACAAAATCCTTTCCTATATCAATATCGCCCGTGAAGAAGGGGGCGAAATCATCACCGGCGGCGAGCTGATCAAGCACGGGGATAGCCTGCAAAACGGCTTCTACATTCAGCCGACATTGATTAAAGGCCATAACGGCATGCGCTGTTTCCAGGAAGAAATTTTTGGGCCGGTGCTCGGGATCACCACTTTCAAAGATGAGGCTGAAGCGCTGCGTATTGCCAACGATACCGAATTCGGTCTTGGCGCCGGGGTGTGGACGCTGGATATCAACCGCGCATGGCGCATGGGGCGTGGCATTAAAGCCGGGCGCGTGTGGACTAACTGTTACCACCTCTACCCGGCACATGCGGCTTTTGGCGGGTACAAAAATTCGGGCGTTGGGCGCGAAACGCACAAGCTGGCGCTGAGTCATTATCAGCAGATTAAAAACCTGCTGGTCAGCTACAGCGGAACGCCACTGGGTCTGTATTAATCAATCTCATCAGGATGAGGTAATGATATGCAATTGAAAACGATGAAAGCGGCAGTGGTTAAAGCATTCGGGCAACCGCTGGTGATTGAAGAGGTAATGGTGCCTGCGGTAGCGCCGGGCAAAATTCTGGTCAAGATCGAGGCGACCGGCGTTTGCCATACCGATTTGCATGCCGCAGAAGGCGACTGGCCGGTGAAACCGAATCCGCCGTTTATTCCCGGCCACGAAGGCGTTGGTCACGTGGTTGCGGTGGGGCCGGGCGTGACGCATGTGAAAGAGGGCGATCGGGTTGGCGTGCCGTGGCTTTATTCTGCCTGCGGGCACTGCGAACACTGCCTGAGCGGCTGGGAGACCTTGTGCCACGGGCAACAGAACTCCGGTTATTCGGTAAACGGCACTTTTGCCGAATATTGCCTGGCGGATGCCAACTATGTCGGCATCCTGCCGGATAACGTCGAATTCCACGCGATTGCGCCAATCCTCTGTGCCGGGGTAACGGTTTACAAAGGGCTGAAGATGACGGAAGCCCGCGCCGGTGAATGGGTGGTGATCTCCGGGATCGGCGGTCTGGGTCATCTGGCGATCCAGTATGCCGTGGCGATGGGGATGAATGTGGCGGCGGTGGACATTGACGATGACAAGCTCGAATTTGCTCGTCGGCTCGGCGCATCGGTGGTCGTCAATGGGCGCGAAGAGGATCCCGGCAAGCGCTTCCACGCCGAGTTTGGCGGCGCGCACGGCGTGCTGGTCACGGCGGTGTCACCAAAAGCGTTTGAACAGGCAACCACCATGATGCGCCGCGGCGGGACGATGGTGCTAAATGGGCTGCCGCCGGGCAAATTCGACCTCTCGATCTTCGACATGGTGCTGGATGGCATCACCGTGCGCGGCTCAATTGTGGGAACGCGCAAAGATCTGCAAGAGGCGCTGGATTTTGCCGGGCGCAATAAAGTGCATGCGGAAATTGCCGTTGAACCGCTGGAGAATATCAACAGCATCTTTGATCGGATGCGCGCCGGGAAAATCACCGGCCGCATCGTGGTGGATATGTCGTTGTGATAGTGTTGCGATAAAAAAACGGGGCGCTATGCCCCGTTTTGTTACTGGAGTGAGTCGGCAAATGCCGCCAGATCCCGGTTGAAACGCTGCGGTTCTTCTAAAAAGGGCGCGTGTCCCGAATCGGCGTACAGCAGCGTACGTATGTGCGGATTTACGCTTCTGGCCCGCGCCAGTGAAGCTTGTGGGTTCACCAGTTGATCTTTTTCCCCGTAAATAAACAGTACCGGTACTTTTGCTTTGCCCAGCCCCTGCGCGAGTGACACTTTCATTTGCGGCACCGCGCGTTGCATTGTCCACGAGGCCAGCGCAGCGTTAGCCAGCAGACGCTCAAACGTGGCGGTGTCGGGTTGCTGATGGAAGCACAGACGCAGGAAATCACGCTCACCTGCCAGATGGGTTTTCAGATCCGCTGACACCATATCCTGATAAACCTGCGGGTGAGCCGGTATTTGCTCTGGTGTGAGTTCGACCACGCCATCGACATACAACACGCCAGCAATCTGTTTATCGCCGTAGGCCGCCAGATAGTGGCTATTTACGGCGCCACCCAGCGACCAGCCCACCAGAAGCGGCTTGTTTGCGCCGCTGCCTTTGATAACGGCTGCAACATCATCCACCCAGCGACGGCTTTCCGTATAAGCTGTTGCTTGCTCCGGTTTGCCCGATAAGCCATGGCCGCGCAGGTCGAAACTGATCAGGCGAAAGCGCTGCAGGGCGGGATCCTGCCACTGTTTCTCCCAGTTAAGATGGCTGCCTAAAAGCCCATGAATAAAGATGATGGGCTGACCGTCCGCAGCGCCGGTTTCCTGTACAGCCAGCGGTACCCCGTCTGACGAGACAACGGTATAGTGTTTATCCTGCGCGTACAGTGAGGCGCAAAACAGCAGCAGGATGAAGGCAAGATTACGACCACGCGATAACAGCATAAAATGTTCCTCCGGTTAACGATTCGTGGCTATCCTCAACCTTTACACTGGTGTCACAGTCAAGCAGCAAACGAGGAGAAAAAATGCTATCGATTGGCGAACTCGCCCGGCAAACAGGCGTCAGCGTGCGCTCTATTCGTCACTATGATCGATATGGTCTGTTATGTTCTACGCGGGCCTGTAACGGCTATCGGTATTTTTCTGCACAGGTGGTCGGGCAGGTGCGTCAGATCCAACAATTGATTGCTACTGGGTTTAGTCTGGCGGAAATCGCCACCTTTCCGGAATGCATGCGCAGCACGGAAGGGGCCGCATTTTGCCCGCAAACCCGTGAACTGCAGCGTAAACGCCTCGGTCGTATTGAAGCGCAAATCGCCACCCTTGAGCAGCGCCGCGCACAGCTGCTCGCCGCGCTGAGCGGCAGCGACGAGCAATAAAAAACCACGCCGTAGCGTGGTTTTTTGGGGGCGACGGATTATAAACCGCGCTGCGCCATCAGTTTCGTCAGATCCACCAGCCGGTTGGAGAAGCCCCACTCGTTATCGTACCAGGCGAGGATTTTCACCAGATTGCCGCCAATCACCAGCGTCGACAGGCCGTCGATAATGGAAGAGCGCGGATCGCCCTGATAATCACTGGACACCAGCGGCTCATCGCTGTAGCCGAGAATGCCTTTCAGCGGCCCGTTTGCGGCGGCTTTGCGGAAAGCGTCATTCACTTCTTCCACGGTCACATTGCGTTTCAGCGTTACCGTTAAGTCGACGATCGACACCACCGGTACCGGTACGCGTAGCGAATAACCGGTCAGCCGTCCGTCCAGTTCCGGGATCACTTTGCCGAGCGCTTTCGCCGCGCCGCTTGAGTAAGGCACGATGGAGAGCGCTGCGGCACGCGCGCCGCGCAGATCTTTTTCCGGCTGGTCGTGCAGCGCCTGGCTGTTGGTGTAGGCGTGGGTGGTGTTCATCAACCCGTGTTCAATACCAAAGTTCTGGTGCAGTACCTGGGCAGCAGGCGCCAGCCCGTTAGTGGTGCAACTGCCGTTGCTGACCACGAAGTGGCGCGCCGGATCGTACTGCGTGTCGTTAACGCCGAGCACGATAGTCAGGTCATCATTTTTCCCCGGCGCGGAGATAATCACCCGTTTTGCGCCGCCGTGGCTGATATGCACCGCGGCTTTTTCGCGATCGGTAAAGAATCCGGTGGCTTCAATCACAATTTCCACGCCAACGTCGCGCCACGGAATGTTCGCCGGATCGCGTTCACTGAAAACGCGCACCGCGTTGCCATCGACAAACAACTGGCCTTCACCTGCTTCAACCGGAACCGGCAACGTGCCGAGCAGTGAATCGTGTTTCAGCAGATGGGCGAGGGTTTTGCTGTCCGTCAGATCGTTGATGGCGGCGATCTGAATCTCTGGGTTACCGAGCGCGGCGCGCAGTACATTGCGCCCGATCCTGCCAAAACCGTTAATGCCGACCTTAACCATGATTGACTCCTTCTTTTTCGTGTCTGAAGTCACTTTAGGGCGGCAGCGTTTTGGCGTAAAGGACGGATAAGGATCACTTTACGCCATTTTGCGGCAGTGGAAGCGCTGGCGATACTCGCCGGGGGTAAGGTGCAGTTGACGCTCAAAGATGCGGCGTAAGTTGATGCTGTTGCCGAAACCTGTGGCGGCAGCCACGCTCTCCAGCGTTTCGCGGGTTTGCTCCAGGCGGTGTCTGGCAGCGGCAAGCCGCGCTTCAGCAACATAACGCGCCGGAGGGATGCCGGTTTCACGAGTAAAAACGCGGGTGAAATTGCGCGGGCTCATCGCCACGCGTTCGGCAAGTTTTTCGACTGAGAGATCGTCGGTCAGGTTTTCCAGGATCCAGCTTTGTAACTCGCTGACCGGCCCGATACTCTCCGTCTGTTGCAGATGGTAGCGGCTAAACTGCAACTGGCCGCCGGGACGACGCAAATACATCACCAGATCCTGCGCGACGTCGCGGGCGAGGGTGAAACCGTAATCCTCTTCGACCAGCGCCAGCGTCAGGTCAAAACCGGAGCTGACACCGCCGGAAGTCCATATTGGCCCATCCTGAATATAGAGCGGGCCGCTTTCGACTTTGACCAGTGGATAGCGCGACTGCATGGTTTCGAGCAGCCGCCAGTGGGTGGTGGCACGCCGACCATCAAGCAACCCGGTTTCTGCCAGCAGCATCGCGCCGCCGCAGATGGAAGCCACTCTGTCGGCATGGGGGGCGGCAAGACGCAGCCAGTCAACGACGGCGGTGCCTTCTTCTTCATTGGTTCCGCGTCCGGTGATCATGATGGTATCCCATGGCTCGCGCGGGTCCAGTTCCGGCAAACGGAAATCGGCCAGCAGATTCAGGCCAGACTGGCCGTGGATTACCTGGTGCGGCTGCGTGGTGGCGATGCTCACCCGGTAACGGGGCTGTTGGGTTTCATCTGCATGCAGGCGATTGGCCTGCATCAGAATGTCGGCAATTCCGGCGGCTTCGAATAACATGCCGCCATCGGGAACGATAATCAGGAATCTCTTCATGTCCTGAAAAGTACACTTGCCACATTATAAGTCAAGATGCGAACAGAATTTTAAGCGTAAGGGCTGACCTGATCCAAATCTGAAAGGCCGTTAATGAGAAGCAAACGAATTTCCAAATCGCTACTATAACTAGAGTACAGGATTTTTATCGGTCGCATCTCACGCGAGGATTTATCCATGGCAATTGCAAAAGCGTATAACTTAAAGCAGGCATATCAAATGATTACCTCTGGTAAGCAGACGGAGGTGGAGCTGGCATTTGATGTCGATGCCGATGCCTTCTTCATGCTTTCTGCGAATTATGGCGACAGCGGCGCAAAAATCACCCGCCATAATAACCATTTTGTGCTCAGGCTCGATCAAGAAGAGGCCTCAGCATCTGACTGATTTTTAAATTATATTTTTTGAAGACCTGTTTTCAGGCGACAGGAATAATGATGTCGCCATGGTGTTTATTTTTCCTGAAATCCCGCCGTCATCTCTGCGTTACATTCCTGCCGTTTAATGGCGCAAGCCTGCCCCGAAGCGTACTTCTCGCGGTGTCTGGCTTCATCAGTTGTTACTCTTCGATCGCGGAGCGCGGTCAGCAAAACTCGTTATCAACGGTTTCCCGGCAACCTCGTCGGGATTTTTTTGCTTGCAGACACATGTGACACTGTCACTAAATAAGTGGCAGACATAAAAAAACCTGCGGGTTTGATCCCGCAGGTGTGTTGTTTGCCGCAGTGCAGTTTATTGCAGATCGAAGCGATCCAGATTCATCACTTTCGTCCACGCGGCAACGAAATCGATAACGAATTTCTGTTTCGCATCGCTGCTGGCGTAGACTTCTGCCAATGCGCGCAGTACCGAGTTGGAGCCGAAGACCAGATCGGCGCGTGTCGCCGTGTAGCGTACTTCTCCGCTCTGACGATCGCGGCCTTCAAACAGTTCCGCTTTTTCATCGGTTGCTTTCCACGCGGTGCGCATATCCAGCAGGTTGACGAAGAAGTCGGTGCTCAGCACCCCGACGCGATCGGTAAAGACGCCGTGTTTGCTGTCGTCGTAGTTAGCACCCAGAACACGCAGCCCGCCAACAAGCGCTGTCAGTTCTGGGGCGGTCAGCGTCAGTTGCTGTGCTTTATCAATCAGCAGGGTTTCGGTGCTCACACCATCCCACACGCGGCGGTAGTTACGGAAACCATCGGCCAGCGGCTCCATCAGATTGAAGGAGTCGACATCCGTTTGATCCTGACGTGCATCAACACGTCCCGGTGTAAACGGCACATTCACCTGTACACCTGCCGATGCTGCCGCCTGCTCAACGCCAACCACACCGGCCAGCACAATGATATCGGCCAGCGAGGCTTTTGCCGACGCCTGCTGAATGCGTTGCAGTACCGGTAAGGCTTTCACTGCGCGGGCATTCACTTCCCAGCTGTTTTGCGGGGCAAGCGCAAGACGTGCGCCGTTAGCGCCGCCGCGTTTATCGCCGCCACGGAAGGTGGAAGCGGAAGCCCAGGCCACCGAAACCAGATCGCTGACCGACAGGCCTGATGCGGCGATATCCGCTTTCAGGTTGGCGATATCTGCGCCGTCAGGATGATAAGTGGCCGCCGGCAGCGGATCCTGCCAAATCAGATCTTCTTGCGGAACTTCCGGGCCGAGGTAACGGGATTTTGGCCCCATATCACGGTGGGTCAGTTTGAACCATGCGCGGGCAAAGGCTTCGTTAAAGGCCTGCGGATCGTTAAGGAAACGGCGAGAAATCTTCTCGAATTCCGGATCAAAACGCAGCGTCAGGTCGGTAACCAGCATGGTGGGTTTGCGTTTTTTCGCCGGATCGAACGGGTCCGGGATGATTTCCGGCGCATCCACGGCTTCAAACTGGATCGCGCCAGCCGGGCTGCGGGTCTGTACCCACTCATATTTGAACAGGTTCTCGAAGAAGTAGTTGCTCCACTGGGTTGGCGTTTGTGTCCAGGCCACTTCCAGCCCGGAGGTAATGGCATCAGCGCCTGCGCCGCTGCCATAGCTGTTCATCCAGCCAAAGCCCTGCGCTTCCAGCGGCGCGGCTTCCGGTTCCGGGCCTACGTAGTCGTCCGGTTTTGCGGCACCGTGGGTTTTGCCCAGCGTGTGACCGCCGGCGATCAGCGCGACGGTCTCTTCATCGTTCATCCCCATGTTGCCGAAGGTGGCGCGAATCGCCGAGGCTGCGGAAACGGGTTCACCGCTGGCATTCGGGCCTTCCGGGTTGACGTAAATCAGCCCCATTTCGGTGGCACCAATCGCTGCCTGCGCCAGGCTTTCCGGATGACGATGGCTCAGCCACTCTTTCTCGTTACCCCAGTCGACGTCGAAATCCGGTTCCCAGACATCTTCGCGGCCAGCGCCAAAACCGAAGGTGCGGAAACCGGCATTTTCCAGCGCCACGTTGCCCGCCAGGATGATCAGGTCGGCCCAGGAGATTTTCTGGCCGTATTTCTGTTTGACCGGCCACAGCAGGCGGCGCGCTTTGTCGAGGCTGACGTTGTCTGGCCAGGAGTTCAGCGGGGCAAAGCGCTGCTGGCCGCGCCCGGCACCGCCACGGCCATCAACGGTGCGGTAGGTGCCGGCGCTGTGCCAGGCCATGCGGATGAAAAGGCCCGATGTAACTGCCCCAGTCGGCAGGCCACCAGGATTGCGAATCGGTCAACACGTTACGGATATCAGCTTTCAGTGCGGAGTAGTCGAGTTTTTTAAACTCTTCGCGGTAGTTAAAGGACTCACCCAGCGGATTGGAGCGGTTAGAGTGCTGGTTCAGCAGATCGACACGCAACTGATTCGGCCACCAGTCGCGGTTGCTGGTGGCGCCGGCAGTGCTCTGCTTGCTGGCTTTATCATGGAAAGGGCATTTCTCGACGGCTGAAGAGAGGGGTTGTTCGTCTGACGTGCTCATATCTGGCTCCATTTGCTTGTGTAATGCCGTTACGATATACACTGCTTCCAGTAAAAGGTACCTGAATAAATCTACAGATTTGATAGCTAATACCTTTCTTTTAATGCATAAAAAATCGACAAATATCACATAAATTTATTGCTGCCTCATCAACCTTAGCAATCGCGCTACGCTTGTTCCGGTTTTTTTGTGCCTTGTTTGATCGTACCCATAAAAGCGGGGCGGATGAGCAGATCTTCGTCTGTTGGCGGGGGGAGAAAGAGAGGGAAAAGGGCGGAGAGACTCCGCCACTGGCCAGGAGAAAAGGTGGGATAAACGCCTTTACCACGAAAAAGCGGAAAGCTCACCCCCCCAGACGGAATGTTCGATGACAGGCAGGTCGGGGTTGTGCTGTTTTAATTTTTCAATTAATTCTCTGTTTTGTTGATACTGCGGAAGTTTATGGTTTTGGCCTCTTTCATAGTAAAAATAGATACCGCAAACTTTCACCCTGTCGGTGGGAGGAAAATCAGCATAGGTATTGATATCTTTTTTACCCACAATCAGCACTTCGTTATGATATACGCCGTCAGATTCGGAAATCAGCCTTTCCGGGCTCATCATGGAGGCATAGGTTTGGTCAGGCATAGCGCTTTTTATATATTTCCTCACCTTTGCATTATTGTAGCTCTTATTGATGCCCAAAAAATATCTGTCACTGAGCGAGTAGGAGTTTTTATTTTCCCAACTTTGATTTCCTGCATGGTTGGGAAACCAGACATCTTTGTGAAATGTGCCAATGATATTTTGCGGTGGAGCAGCAAGGATAAATCCCACATCGGCCCATTGGCTACGATCATAGCAGGACGATTGCATACGAATAAGCGAACTGCTCACTATATCCCATGTAGCAATAATATCTTCTGCTCTGCCGTTAAAAAATGGTGAATTATCATCCTTTATATCACGGATTGTATGGATTAAAGCTAAATTGTCGCGATGAGCATTTTTTCTTGAGGGTGATGTTTGCGGTATTAAAAGTGTTTTTCGATAAACCTTTTTCCAGCTTTCAAGCTCAAAATATGAATCATTAAATATATTGGATTTGATCTTTTTCCCTAATATTCGCATGTGCGCCTCGAAAATTATTTGAGTTAAAGGAAGAACGCTGTAAGTCGCTGAAAGCGAAACACAGCATGAACAGTGTCTTGCTCGAGTCACCGTTTTTCAGTTGATTCGTAATAATGTTTATTAATCGTAGTTGTAGTTTATGAATATTTATGATCGAACGCCATAATATCTGTCTTAATTAAGTGCTAAGGTTTATTCATAAGGCAGGAATTGATAGCGGAAGATTTAATAATGTAATAACAGGCTAGCATAAGCCGAAGGATTCAATAATATACTCTGCTTTGCGGATAAATCGCTTTCCTCGTTGAGACGATTCAATGGCAGTGATGACCTGTAACTGGCCGGCAATGCGAGATCTGCTCCGCAACATTACCGACAAAGGAGTACACATCATGCGAAAAAACTCAAAAGTGAGACAGATGTAGTTAATTTAGAATAAGTGATGCGTTTGTTATTTTTTTAATGATCGAATTATGTCCTGTTTTTCATAGATAACCTTTTTGCAGTAAGAAGTTAAACGATCTCCACAGATGGCCTTCGGTTCATTTTAAAAAGTAGCCAGTGGGCGCCTTGCTTTCATGTTCCGTGCGGGTGAGTTTTTCAATAAAGCTAACCTTGTCGCATACATCCAGCAGAATCTGATGCAGCGTGTTAAGCTGAGCATGAATTTCAGATTCGTGGTTTGCTGTATGTAACGCAAATTTCAAATTTCTGGAGATGTATTTATCTGTGTGGGTTACTTTATATTCAAGCGGTTCGATTTTCACCGCTGGATTAAAGTAAAATCCTTCTCGTGGAAGCGTCAGAATGAATTGCTCTTTAGTGTTAAATGTCGTGGCAATAATACGTCTGATTTGGAATATGGTTTGATATAAGGTGTTGGGTGATGTCTCCTTGGTGCGCTTTTCCCACGCATAATCATAGAGCTCGTTATGCGTGACAATCTCTCCGGGCTTTTTTGTTATTAAAAGCTCAAGGCATTTAGAAGCAGGTTTAGTCAATAATGCTGGTGGCAAGTACATATCGCATCGGCACAGAGTGCGTTCAGTTATATTAAAGTCCACTTCATTGTTAATGCGATATATATGCGAGTTCATTTAATTCCCCTTTTGGTTATTTATTGAATTCACTTTCGATAAGCATAAGCATACATTGCCAGGACAATAAATTTAAAAATATTTCATCTTAATAAGATTCTTATCACACATATTTATATGTCGGTATAAATAAATATTTTACAAATCAATTGCTTGTATTATTATGTAATGTGTTTTTTTCAAATGTTTTCGTGAATAATATAAATCAGATGAATGTTAGCCCAGGATTATTTCACCTGAATGATTTATTTATTATTCTGAGCTTTTTCTGATGATTTTAATTTGGTTTTTTGTTTTTTCTTATTCAGGTTTAGAAGAATTAAATTATTTTTGATAAAATATTAAATGTATAATGTTCCAATCCATTCATGATTTTTATGTTTTATTATATGACTCTGTTACGCAAGCCAGCTGAATGGAATCAGTATAAAACATAAATCAAAAGCCAGCGACAAAACCTCAGCGAAACGATCCTGACGCTGGACTCTCATTACAGGGCGAAATAAATTTAACTTTAGTCGTTATACTTTCAACACCAGCTGATCTTTGAGGATATCAATTTTCACTTCATTTTTTGCCGCTGGGGTTAACGCATGGTTAGCCAGAACCGGTAATAAATGTGACGTCAATATCTGGTCAATATCGCGCGCGCCACTTTGCTGCACCTGACAGCGTTTTGCCACCCAGTTAACCACTTTATTTGTCCAGCCGGGGCGTGAGTCGCTTTCTGTCGCGGTTTGATAACGGCGGCACAGGTGCTGAAGCTTTAACTCGATGATCTGTGCCAGTTCCTGCGGCTGCAAGGGCAGGTAAGGGATCAGCGTCATGCGTCCCATTAACGCCGGGCTGAAAACGCGCTCAAACTCAGGGCGAATAATATTGCACAACGCCTCCGGCGACGTTTTGCCTTTTTCCCAGGCACTAATCAGCGCCGCGCTGGCCAGATTCGACGTCATAATAATCAGTGTGTTACGGAAGTTAATCATCTGTCCTTCTGCATCTTCGATGATGCCCTTATCGAAAATTTGATAGAACAGCTCCATGACGTCCGGATGCGCTTTTTCCACTTCATCCAGCAGTACTACACAGTAGGGATTACGGCGGACGGCTTCGGTAAGGACGCCACCCTGACCGTAACCCACATAGCCTGGCGGTGAACCTTTCAGCCCGGAAACGGAGTGCGCTTCCTGGTACTCGGACATATTAATGGTCACCATGCTCTTTTCCCCGCCATACAGCAGTTCTGCCAGCGCCAGCGACGTTTCGGTTTTGCCGATTCCGGAGGGACCGGCCAGCATGTAAACGCCGGTGGGTTTTTGCGGATCGGCAAGCCCGGCACGGCTGATACGAATTTGTTGCGTGATATGCTTGAGGGCATGTCTTTGCCCAATAATCCGCTGTTCAAGCCGTTCGCACAGGGTATCCAGTTGCTGGTGCTCCTGTTCCAGCATGTGTCCGAGCGGGATACCGGTCCAGTCTGCAACCACGTCCGCCACGCAGGCGGCATCCACGCATTCAAACACCATTGCATGCTGCTGGTGACATGCAGCCAGCGCTTCACGCATCCGCGTAATTTCTTCGGCATCCTGGCTCTGCTGTAACTGTTGTACCAACAGCGTTTGCCGATCCCATTCCTGGCGCAATGAATCGAGAGCGCTCTGCAAGTTCGTGGCCTGCTGACGAAGTTTTTCCCGCCGCTCAGGCGCACTGTTTTCTCGTTTCAGTGCTGCTATCTCGCATTCAATGGCGCGCAGTTGCACGCAGATCGCCTCAATCTCTTTCGGTTCCTGAGTTTGTGATATCGCCACGCGGGCGCAGGCGGTATCCAGTAAACTCACCGATTTGTCGGGAAGCTGCCGTTCTGCAATGTAACGGCTGGAGAGGGAAATAGCGGCATGGATGGCGCTTTCGAGGATGGGGATCCCGTGATGTCGGGACATGGCCGGTGCCATCGCGCGTAACATCGTCGTTGCCTTATCTGTATCCGGCTCCGCCACTTTAATGAGCTGAAAGCGGCGCGCCAGCGCGGCATCTTTCTCGAAGTATTTTTTATATTCCGCCCAGGTTGTGGCGGCAATAATTCGCAACTCGCCGCGCGCCAGCGCGGGTTTAAGTAAGTTAGCCGCATCGCTTTGTCCGGCGGATCCCCCTGCGCCAATCAGCGTGTGCGCTTCATCAATAAATAAAATAATTGGCGTGGGTGCGCGGGCGACCTCCTTCAGTAACTGCTGAAGCCGGTTTTCAAACTCACCTTTCACGCTCGCTCCGGCCTGCAATAAGCCCAAATCCAGCGTCAAAATCTCTGTCGATTCCAGCATCTGTGGAAAGGTGCCTGCGACAATGCGCATCGCCAGCGCTTCGGCAAGCGCCGTTTTCCCGACACCTGGCTCGCCGGTAAGAATTGGGTTGTTCTGGCGGCGGCGTAACAGAATATCCACCATCTGGCGCAGCTCGGATTCGCGGCCCAGAACTGGATCCAGTTCGCCTTTACGTGCCAGTTCACTGAGATTGCGCGTGTATTTTTGCAGCGCAGACGTGCTGGCCGCTGGCTGTTCGTCGCGAGCAGGCGCGGGCGCATAGATGCTTTGCAGCAACGCCAGCGCTTTGGGGCGGTCGCATTGCAGTGCTTTTTCCACCGGGGTGGCGAACCGTAACGCATTGCCGTCATCAAATAACGCACCCAGCAGGGCGGCGGGCGTCAGTTGGGTTTGTCCCCAGTGGCTACTTGCTAATAACCAGCCCGCAATAAACCACTCGGTCAGCGCGAGGGAAAAGTGGGGCGCGGCGTTTTGTTGCGGCCGCTCGTGCTGAAGCTCCTGCTGTAATGCATCAAACAACCGGCTGACCGGCAGCCCGCTCTGTAATCCCAGTTGCTCAATCAATGGGCTTTGCTGGCGCAGTATTGCCATTAGTAAATGTTCTGGCGTCACTTCTGTATGTTGCAGAGAAACCGCATGGCTGACGGCGGTGTCAAGTACCGCTCGTCCCTCAGCGGAAAGCTTATTAATTATTGGTTTTAAATGATGGCTCATAAAAGTACCTTCAATGGTGTTACTGACACTGTGTGATTTCTTCGGGCAAACCAGAAAGCGCGTGCGCCGCTAACTCGTCAGGTTGCGGATACGCTGACTGCTCGTTGAGATCGCTGATTTGTTGGGTGAGGGAACTGATTTCATCGGCGTTCGTTTTCCAGCTTTGCCACGCCTCCTCAAGGGGGCGGGTGTTGGACATGGCAAAACGAACGAGGATCTGTTGGATGCCTAATCGCTTAAGCAACTCTGCGCTGTCACCGAAATCATGGCTGTCGATCAGCGTTTCTCCTGAAGAGAACAGGCTGACAAACCACGGCCAGGCGTCGTCGCCATTAATCTGATCAACGGCGACAAAATCAGGGAACATAACGCTTAGCGTGACGCCGTGGCACTGTCCCGGCTGCCAGGTGAAATCGGCTTTGTCGGCAAAATTCATACTGCTGAGCAGCTGGTCGCCTTTCTGGCAGTTCAGTAACAGTTGTGTTCCGGTTGGGATCACCTGCGCGCCTTCAGCGATAGTGGCTGGCAAGCTGGTTACCGTCGTTTTCACAACCTGTTTTTCGAGTTTGCTTTGCTGCAACTCAAGCGCCGCAACTTTGGCCTGCAACGTTGCTTTCCGATCCTGGAGTTTGGTGGTGGTGCGTTGCGGCAGATCCTGAAGAATATCCGGGGGGAAGGCGTTACGGAGATATTGACTAAATTCCACCGTTAATGGCAGCGTCATGCCAGCAAAACCGGCGGCGCGAAGACCATTATTGTCCACCGACAGCATGGGCTTCGCCGGGCCGCGCAGAAAATTGCCCACCAGTTGCTGGCTCAGCGTTTGTTGCTCTTCGTAGCTGCGTTTTTCGGCATTTTTCCCCAGCGGCCAGATCACGCTGCTTTTCCATTGCGTGTTCAACCAACAAGCGCTGCTGGCCATCGCGTTCGCCAGTAGCGTGCGGGCATCATCCTGATACAGCCGCCACACCGCCGCCACATCCGCATCGGGCTCATCGGGCGAAACGCGTTCCTGCAACGTGGCCAGTGCCGGCAGGAGAGTGCCCAGCGGGTTGGTGTCCGGTTTTTGTTGCCCGGGGGTAAAAAGCCCGCGCGTTAACGTATCAGCGGGTTTCTCCTGCGCTACCGCCGCATTAACGGCGTTGTTACGGGATTTTTGCCAGTCGAGCCACGCCTGTTGGGCAGATTGCGCGGTGGCGGCCGCAGCCGTTTGGCTTTTGCCCTGAAACCAGGCGGCAAGCGACTGGCGCAGTTGTTTGTTGATCCGCTCTGTGCGTTGCAGCAGTGCGGCACCATCGCCCGCGCGGGCGAGCGTCTGAACGTCACGCAGCGTGGTCAGCCAGGGCTGCGCGTGTTCCGGCGCAATGGTGTCAAGCTCGTCAACAATGCGGGCGGCAAAGCGCATCGCCGGGCTTTGATTCTGGCTGATAGCAATCAGCTGGCGGCGCGACACCGTGCCTGTTTCATCTGCTGAAAGATGCGCCGTCACGTCGATCAGATAGTGACGCCATGCCTGCTGCCTCGCTTGCTGCCAGCTTTCGCGCAATGGCTGAAAAATCGGTTCAGTGCGCCCGGCAGCGGCTTCAATTTCTGCCATCCATTGATTAACGGTGGCTTCACCGGCCTGCGTCCATCTCCCGTCGAGAGTCAGTGAATCGGGTAAGGCTGGCCAGAATGTTGCCGCGTGCAGCGGCGGAAATGCGGCGTCCGGAGCCTGTAACCAGCGTAACGACAGATCGTGATTGACCAGATTTTCCAGCACCCGTTGTGCGTTCTGTAACCAGCGTTCGCCATAGGGACGCTGCATGTAATAACGCTCCAGCGCCAGCCGGGTCAGCGGCGATAGCGTCGGCGGATAGACATTTTGCGTCAGCTCGTCGCTGATCGGCGCGGCTTCGGCGAGCGTATCCAGCGGCGTGCCTTGCTGCATTTGTCGCCAGCGCGTGATCGCCGCAGCCAGTTGCAGAATGTCGTGCCGCTGTTGCGCGGGCGACGCGTTAAGGGCGCGTTGCTGATACGCTTCGAGCGTCTGCCGGGCAGGGCGCGCCGTCACTGGAATGCGGGCAAGCAACGTTTCAGCCTCGCGTTGTTGCTGGTTGAATAAAGGTGTAAACGGCAGCCAGGGCAGCGCCAGCGTTGCATGTTGCTCGTCTGCGGCAACAAACGCCGCCAGCTTATCCGGCGCTAATTCAGCCAGCCCTGGGCGCAAGCGCATGGCGCTCATACTGGCGCTTATCGCCAGCCAGAGGGCGCAGATACCGGCTGCGGTGTAGCAGCAAGTTCTGCCGAATGAACGCTGATGCCAGCGCTGTCCGGTCCTTTTTAAACTCAATGCCGGAAGGTGGCGGGTCAACAACTCCTGGATGAAATAGCTGGTGCGGCGACCCTGATTTTCCACCTGCGGTTCGGCGGCGCAAAACCAGATGCTCTTCAGCGTGGCCGGGCTGAAATAGGCGTTGGCTTCGCACAGGGCGGCCAGCGTGTAGCGCAGGGCGGGTTCCAGCCGGGCGAACGCTTCCGGGAAATCCAGCAGGGCATTGTACTCAGGCGCGCTGAGCGTGGCCGGGTGCGCCATACTCAGCCGCACGAGAGAAAACCCTTCGTGCAGACGGGTGAATAGCGGTTGCAGCGTGGTGTCGTCCTGGCCATCAATATGCGGCGGCACGCTCCATGTATAACCCAGCGCCTGCTGGCGTTGGGCGTCAGAAAGCTGATGTTGCCACAAACTGAAACCGGGAAACTTATCGCACTGGGTGACTAACACGTAGAGTGGCAAGCGTTCGCCATAGTGCCGGACCAGCGGTTCGATAAGGCTACGTTGCTGGCGAGCCAGCGCATGCAATTGGCTGAGATCGCCACGCATTAACTGGCTCATCGGCAACGCTATGATGATGCCGCCAGGCGCGGGAATGTGCGTGCACCAGCGGGCAAGTTTGCTCCAGGCCTGACGGAAGCTGGCAGCGCCGTTTAAAAAATTGCTCGACAGATCGAGCACGCACAGATCGCGAAAAAACCACCACCGCAGCGTGCGAGTCGGGGCGGTTGTGCCGTCGGCGTTATCACCATAAAAACGGGGCAGCCCTGCGCTGGCAAGCAGCGTACTTTTGCCACCACGTTCGCCGACCAGCAAATACCACGGAAGATGCGTACGCCGACGTTGAATGCGTTTGATGACCGAGGCACCCGCTTTCCAGTGATTAAACAGCACATATTCCCGGCGCGATAAGCGGTATTTGGTGAACCAGCGGCGGCCTTTTTTCCCTCTGACAAGCAGCAATATCTCGGGAAGCGAGTGCCACAACAGCGCGGTAAGCACCATCACCAGCAGCCATAGCAACAGGATCCCCGGGGTGCTCCATCCTTGCCACAGGCCGAGCATAAAACTGAATATCAGCGACAGGCACAGTACCGCCAGCCAGCCAGTAAAACAGGCTAATTTCTTAAACATAGGGGGTCAGTTTGTGTAGTGATAAAGAAGCAAAAGTAAAAAACCGTACAGCAGCAACAGGGTCACGGTTGCTCGCAGTAGCAGGTGTTTATACAGCGGTGTAGCGACGGTTTGTCCGCATGTCGCGGGCGTGATCGCGCTGTCGTTTGGCCAGCTTAGCCATGACGCAGGCAAGCACAACGCACGCTGCTCTGTAATGATCTCCTGCAACGGCTCGTCATCTTCGGGCGTGCTGTACTGACCGTGAAAACCATTTTGCAGGCAGAAAAGAAAGACCTTTCTCGCCTGATGCCAGGCAGGCTCGAGCTGCGCCAAACAGGTAAAAAATCGCTCTCCGGCGACGGTGATATTCAGATACTTACGCTGCAATAATTCACTCTGCCAGCGCTCGCGCCACGGCAAGGATGAACAGAGCACCGTTTCATCGATCCAGGCGATAACCGCAAACTGCGCGGCCGCTTTCTCCTCTTCGCTGGCATCCTGTTGGCAGGCTCGCTGCATCGCCTGCTCCAGCCGGACAAGGCACCCTTGCCGCGCTTCGGCGTAATCGGTAAACGATGTTGGCTCTGCAATCATCTCCAGTACCTGTCTGAAGACCGGCAGATAGCTATCAAGAAGTTCGCTCATGACACCCCCATAAAGACGGCCTGGACTTGCAGATCGTCGGGCGCATCATCCCAATAAAAGGCCAGGCTCTGCTCCTGGTCGATCTTCTTCCACAGATCGTCCTGTTGGTTCAGTTGGTAATAGACCGCGTTTTTGCTCTGCGGCACGCCACGCGGAGCGGGATTCAGTGCCGTAGCGGCAATCCCCGGCAGCGCATGTTGGATCAGCTTGCCGATCGCCGAACCCGGTGCCACTTTGAAACCGCTGCTCTCGGTTGTGCCGGGGAGTTGCTGCTCTGAACGCAGCCGCAGCAACACGCTGTCGCCCTGCTGTCCGGCGAGTGACGACAAATCACCGATAAAGATGCGCTGGCTGGTCGGCACGAAGGTGATCCAGACGTTATCTTCCAGCGCCAGGTTATTGAGCAGTGAAAGCAGAAGGGTTTTCGCGCTGGCGAAACAGGCATAAAGGTCATCGTGGTCATACGGCAACAGACGCATCGTCTCACCGGCCCATTCACCATTAAATGAACAGCGATCGCTGAAACAGGAGAGTTCACCAATCAGTTGCGCCAGCAGACCGTAGACGGGCCACGGATGCATGCCCGGCGTGCGACAGTAGTGGTGCAGCAACGGCAGCGTCCGGTTCAGCGAGCGCATCACTAATAGTTGCGTCATATCGCCGCGCTGGGCGGTATTGCTCTGTTCCGGGCGTTTGTACTCTTCGAGTTTATAGGCGCGGTTTGCCAGCTCGGCATACAGACCGTCCAGCAGATTTTTCAGTACCGGCGTGCTGCCAAGGCTGACCAGCGGAGGACAAAAACTGGCGTCAGGGATCACCCGATCGGTGTCATAGCGCAGCCGCAGAAGGGAAATAAATTCACAATCCACCACCGCCTCTTTCTCGCTGTCGGTGAGGATCTGTACGTTATAAAGAATGCGTGAGACGCTACACTCCGGTCCGTCGAAGTAGACATCTTTCATCACGCCTTCTTCCGGCGCTTTAAACCAGCGGCTGTTTGGCGACTCGCCGACATTCACGTGGCCTGGGTCGAAACGGCGCAGCGCCAGCCACAGGGTTAACGGTTTCTCCAGCTGTTTCCATACCTGGCGAAACTGGCGCGGTTGCAGGCTACAGTTGCCGGGAAACTCCAGATAATCCCCGGAAGGTAACAGCGCCTTCAGGCGTTCAATTTTTAGCGTGAAATCAACCAGCGTTTCCGGGTTAAACACCAACTCAATCAGCCCAACGTTCCACGGCTGCGCCAGTTTGCGATGGCGCGACAGCATGTAGTGATGATGCAGATCGACAGACTGCAAATGTTGCGGCTGTAGATAAACACCCGAATACCAGTAAATTTGCTGAAGTTCCGGATACATATCAGCCTCCTTGGCTGGCAGGGGATGGTGCCGGTGCGGGCGCCGCATTTTGCAGGCGCAGTGGCTCGCGTTCAGCGCCGGTAAACTGCGTCATGCTGTTGCTACCGAGATGCAGGGTAAGCGTTAGCGGAGCCAGTTGCGCCTGCCAGCGCGGCGTCCACCAGCCGGAGCTTTCAGTGGTGACGGGAATGCGTATGAGCGCCATATGCTGCTTTTGCGGGAACGGGTAATAACCGGCAACCACCGCGAGGTAACGGGTATTCTCGCTGCGATCGATATGCAGTGTCGTATGCTGTCCCGGCATGGCGGCGTAACGGTCAACTTTTAAGATCTCATCCTGCGCGCCCGCGGCGCTGAACAGATTCTTTAACGCGAAAGGGTTAGAGAGCAGTTTGCTTAGTGTATTGGCTTGTTGCGCCTGGATAACCAGTAACGTGCAGCTATTGGCAATACCATGCACCGCATTCAAATCCGGGTCGGTTTGAATAGCCAGCGTGATGGCGCCCTGGGCAAAGGGCGCGGCAACCTGGTCAATGGCCTGCTGTTTCGTGGCGGGAGCCGTGTTTTCCTCTGCGCACCCGCTGAGCAGCGCAGCGCAAAAAGCAATGATAAAGGTATGTTTTCCCGGCATTATTGGCTCTGTCCTGTTAATACATTATGAATGGCATGCAGGCTGGTATCGTCGGTAAGCATCTCTTCCAGCCATTCGGTTAGCGTCATGTTTGCCCAGCGGGCGGCGCGATCCATCAGAAAGGGCACCGGGCTTGAGGGTTCGGTCTGGCGAAACCAGGCACCGATAGCCAGCATCTGGCTGATGGCCAGCTCGCGGTTCATCATCTGTGAGGTGGCGAAGGGCGACGTCGTGGCGAGCGGTGCGCCTTCTGCGCTGTCAACTGGAGCGTCGGTAGCCAACGGCATTGCCCGTTGCGCCAGGCGTTGCAGATAGTCGGTCACTTCCGCTAACGTCTGGCGGATCAGAACAAAGACATCGCCTTCCTGATCCTCACTCAACGAGGCATAACATGCCTCGCATTGCCGCAGCGCAGCGGTCAGTTGTTCCGTAAGCGCAAGCTGCTGGCTGATGTCATGGGCAGAAAATTGCGTCGCCAGCCGATCGAAACTGCTCATCGACAGATCGCCTTTCTGCGCTATCAACTCCTCGCGGCTTTCCGGGTGAGCGGTGATTTTTTGTTCGAATGCCTGAATCTCCCGCCATGTCGCCAGCGAGGTTATCTCCTGGGCCAGTAACGGCTGGCGAAAAAGCTGCATACTGATGTCGCGATCGAGGCGCGACAGTCGGCTACGGCGCGCTAAAACGCCATCTTCCTCAAGCGAAGGCCAGCACTGAAACCAGAACTGTTGCAGGAAGGCGCAAAGAAAATCGATGCCTGAGCACAGCCCGGCAAGCCCCTGCAAATGGCAGCGCGACTCCACGAGCCAGCACGCCAGTTGCAGATCTTTGCTCTGCTCGATGAGGGCTTTTTCACTCAGCATCCGCACTTTATTCCAGTCCGCTTTGCGGGGTTCGCTCACCGACCAGTCGCCTTCGGGCAAGTAGTCCGGATCGCTTTCACGCGCGCTGCGGATGGTGTCAAACAGCAGTTCATATTCCAGATTTTCCCCGGCAGGATTTTCCGGGCTGATTGGCGCTAACAGCGGCGCAATATCGGCAACAAGGGTCATGTTCGCTTATCCGATCAGAACTTTGGGGCATCCGGCGACAATCACGCCGCCATGTGCGCAGCTATCTCCCATGCGTGCGGCCGGTTTTTTGCCGATCAGCACTTTGAAACTGCCCATTACGATGCTGTCGACAGGCCCGACGCAGGTCGCCATTGAGCCGACGGTCGCGGCGGGAAGACCGCCAATTAGCACCGTAGGGACGCCAGGTGGCATGATGGGGCCGCCGACATGCGGGATTGGCGGAACGCCGGGCGTCACCATCGGGCAGGTATGCATATCAGAGACACGGGCCGCAGGTTGAGCCATCACAGACCCCCGTCAGCAATGTGGGAAAACAGCAGGCGTACGCCCTCCGTCGGAGACTCAGAGAGCTGACAGGCCGACATCACCAGCGCACAATTCAGGATTTGCTGGCTCAGTTGCGGATCGGGATAAACCGGTTCGAGATCCGGCGGGCTCATACTTCCCTGCGACCAGAACAGCGACAAAGCAAGGGCACCAACTGGCGTGTTAAAACCCAGCTCCTTCGCCTGTTCAAAGATGCGCCAGCGCAGTGTTTCGTCGGGTTGACGGCCGTAGCGGGCGATATCATCCAGCAGCGGCAGCGCATCCGTGCTGGCAAAGCGCCGAAGCAGGGCGGTCAATTGGCTGACGACCGTTTTGAAGTCATACTGCTGGCGCCACTGTTGCAGGGCTTCTTCCCAGTTGCCGCAGGCAAGTTGTTGGTGGTGGGATAATTCAACGGATGCCATGGTGCTCTCCTTAGCCGATGTTAATAATGCCGCCTGAAACCTGCGTCATCCCGCTGCCGGACACCGTGGTCATTGCGCCTTTAAGCTCTGCCGTAGCTTTCGCTTCAAGGGTGAGCAGGGTGCCGTTAATCGTAATGCCGCTGGGCGAAAGGCTGATTTTGTTGCTGCCCACTTTCAGTTCGATGCCTTGCGTGGATTCGAACGTCAGCGCTTTATCCGTTTTGATACCGCCGCTGCCGCCGCTCACGCTGAGCATGTAATTGCCGCTCTTCAGCTCGGTGGTGTTATTGCCCGCCACGCTGAGCTTGTAGTTACCGTCTTTCACTTCGGTGGTGGTATTACCGGCAACGCTGAGTTTGTACTCGCCGTCTTTCACTTCGGTGGTGGTATTGCCGGTGACGTTGAGCTTGTACTCGCCGTCTTTCACTTCAGTGGTGGCATTGCCGGTAACGCTGAGCGTGTAATTGCCGTCCTTTACCTCTGCGCTGGCATTGCCCGTCACGCGCTGTTGCCAGTTGCCTTTTTCCAGCGTGACGCTCATATCGCCTTCTTTCAGCACCAACAGATCGTTGCCTTTGGTCAACTCGGTGCTGCGGTTGGCGGCGATGGTGCTGGTGGCATCATTTTTTACCGTCAGCGCGAGATCCTTTTGCGCAATGATGGTCAGCAACTCTTCGCCTTTTTTATCGTTGAAACTCAGGCGATGGCCCTCATCGACGCTGCCTTTGGGCGTGCTGCGTGACATAAAACCGCTCTCGTTTTTCCCGGCGGGAAGGGCGAATGGCGGCTTATTCTGACCGTTATGCACCGTGCCGATAACCACCGGGAAATCGGGATGTCCCTGCACAAAGCTGACCAACACTTCACAGCCGACGCGCGGAAGAAATTGCGCGCCGAACTTCGCACCGCTCCACGGCTGGACCACCTGCACCCAGCAGGAGCAGGTATCGTCATTGGGGTTTTCTTTGTCCCACGGAAACTGGATCTTGATGCGGCCATATTCATCGGCGTGGATCTCTTCTGAAGCAGGTCCAACGACGGTTGCCGTCAGAACGCCAGGGATCTCCGGCAGTGGATGGCTATCGGCTGGTACCCAGGGTTGATCGTTACTTATCGCCTGCAACTGGCAAAAGCAGACGCTGCTGTTGTCGTCGAAGTTATTAACCGCTTCCAGATCCAGACGCTGAATGTTGTATGCCTTGTCACCGGAAGGATGGCCGCTCAGCGTGAAAATTTCGCCGCAACTCAACCAGTGCGCATTCGCCGTCGCGGCAAAGTGGCGAATATTGGCTTCTTTCGCCGCCATCACCGTTTGGGCCTGGCGGGTGATCAATTCGCGATCGCCCTGCGGCGTGATATCGGTGAACGTCACTGATGAGATGGATTTATCAGCACTGCGGGCGCTTTTCAGATCATCAATCGCGGCGGTTTGCGGCATATTGAAGCCCTGAATCGCCACGCTTGCAGGCAGCAACGCCACGCTGGCTTCCCAGCTATCGATAGTGCCGCCGGTGATGATTTCACCCTGATGGTGCCAGGCGAGTTTCTCTCCGCCAATGGTGGCGTGGCTGGCGGGATGATCGGCCAGCACTAAGGTATGAGCCGCTGCGCTGTGGCGGAAAAAGTAGTAGATCCCTTCTTCCTGCAAAATTCGCTCGATAAAACGCAATGCCGACTCACGATACTGCACACAGTACTCTCGCTTCGGGTACGTGCCATGCAACTGCACCTCGACATCGTTGATGCCGTAACTTTTGAGCAGAGTACTGACCAGATCTGGCACGCTGGTGTTTTGCCAGATGCGCATCATGCGCCCCATGTGCAGCAGCGAGAGTGTCGGTTCGAGCGTGAAAATACATTCCGCCTCATCCCCGGTGCGCTGCGCATAACGAATGCGGGTCACGACACCGTGCAGATGGCGCTGCGGCAGCGACTGACTGCCGTCACCGATGCGGCAGGAGACCGCTTCGCCATGCCAGCGTGCCAGATCTGCCTCCTTCATTTTTGTCAGCGAACGCAGTTCGTATTGATACGGCGAGGAGAGTGATTCCTGCCCGCGAAGTGAGACGAGCAGCAGCGAACCGGCGAGATCGCCGTTCCAGCCGATAAAATGGTGTTGTTGCTCTTTGCTTTTTTCAATAATCGACATACCAATAATCCTGTTTAAAAGGCCGGGGCAGGCTTCTGCACTTTATGCAGATACGTCCCCGCGCTGCTGCCAAGACAAAAATCCACCCCTAAAGCGCGCATTCCCAGCGGGCTGGAACCGGGAGAGGAACGTCTGATCAGTAAGGAAACGGAGAAGTCCATTACCGGGCCGACGTAATCGCGGAGACGCGCCCAGAGATCCTGCCAGGCTGCGCCCTGCGGAATAAAACGGCGGGAAGACTCCGCAGACATCGGGCCGAGCAAGACATCAAAATGCGCATGCACCTCCCGACGTGCGGCACCCAGCATTGGCGCGGTTTCCAGCCTGTGTTGAGGATTGCCGAGCTGGCAGCGCTCCTCATCGCTCACGCTGCGCCAGCCGCCGGTAAACGGGATCACCTGTGCCGGGACAGCAAACAGCTGACTCAGCCAGCGCTCCAGGTTGACCATTGAACGCACGGGGGCGGCAAATAACGCGGCGTGGTTCACCATCGCCTGGAAGGACGCTTCATTCGTCAGGCCGGTAAGCGCAAGGATGGCCATATTGAGCGGCGAGGAACCTGTAGATTCAGCGAGCGCGTATAAATGGTTTTTTTGCCAGGCGAGATAATCCAGGCAGTAGAGCCGGTGGCCAAAGAGATCGAAAAATGCTTTGGCGCTGCCGTCGCTGTAACGGTACTGGCGCTCAATCAGCCACTCGGTATACACCGAAGGCAGCGCGCCCATTGCACCGGTCAGACCGTGGTGAAACGCCGTCACCGTAAGTGGCTCACCGGGCGCTGCCTGGGATAGCGACTCCACGTCACCCTCCGGCGCATTCAGCGAAAGGGTTGACGTCAGATGCAGCGCTTCATCCAGTAACGTTTCATCGGTTTTTTCGCCATCCCGCAGCATGCGAAGCAGCAGGCGAATTTGCTGATAAAAATTGAATTTGCTGATAAGCGGGATCAAAGCCATGACAGCCTCCCGGCGCGCACCGGCCACTGGTGCAGCGTTTCTGCTTCCTGCTCAATACAGGTGGCGAGCCGGATAAAACTGTTGACCGGGGCATACAGCGCCAGCAGGCGATCCAGCAGGGCGCAGAACAGGTAATAATCAGGTTCATTCAGCGCCTGATGGCGAAACGTCACCAGCACATTGATGCCGCGTGCCAGCGAGTGCGGATCGTTTTTTACCAGCCGACGAGTAACCGGCTGGCACTCCAGCGACTGTATCAACATGAATAACGGCGTTTTCCCCGGCTGCACGTCGCGGTTATACAGCGACAGCATCTCTGCCAGCTGTTGTGCGCCGCGTTCGCCGGTCAGCAACTGATGATTGAGAGAGAGTTGTGCCAGAAAGCGCCAGTGTTGCGCGCTCTTTTCCGGGGGATTAAGCGGGCGTGTCGGATGGGTCAGCGCAATCGTCTTCAGCGCGGCAACTGCGGCGTCGGCATCAAAATCACCGTCAGGATGACCATACGACAACTGATGCGGCAACGTATGGTTGCTACAGCGCATGGTAATGGTCACCACCTCGGCATCCGGCGAAGCCGCACCAGGCTGGCTTTTACTGAAAGCAATAAAACAGGTTGGCTCCACGCCGCGTGGGCCATGCACTTCCCGGTGAGTGCTCTGCCAGCGCAGCCCGGCGTTGTCCGTCTTGTCCATGTGCAGGTGGCTTTCAAGCAGTGAACGTACCGGCCAGTGATCAATGCGCCCTTCGGTTTTACGCTGCACGGTAACGGTATCGATTGACCAGACGCTAATCAGCCCCGGATAGCGGTTGTCCGGAATGACCGGATGCTCGACGGTGGCGTCGTTGAGCGTGAGTGGCTCTGCACGCTGCGTAAACAAATTAACGGCGGGAGAACAGAACAGGCGGAAAAAACTGGCATCGACAATATCCGCCATTTTTTCCAGTTTTTTCGTCAAGCGGTTGCGCCTGATAACGGCCTGAATTTCAAAACTTTCATTACCGCTGGCGGTAAAACCTTCCGGCAATTGCAGGTCAATAAAAGAGAATTTCTGCGGAAAATAGAAGTAATCCAGCAACAGGATATGGATCGGCGCAATGCGGGGATCGCGCGTAAGCAGGGCATCTTCCACCTCAAAACCCACGGGGGAGATCGCCGTGGCGGACAGCGCTATGCTGTTATCCCCCTGCGACAGGCCAAGACTCTGAAGCTCAGAACAAAGCACCGTATAAAGCAGGTTGACCGCATTGTCCTGGCCGTGCAGATAGAGGCGGATCTTTTCGGCACCGATCGCGCCGCCCGGCCAGACGCGAAACTGCAAGCGTAACTTCCAGTTCAGGATATCGCTGTCAAAATGCAGACTTGCCGTCTCGATGCTGAGCGGCAGTAGCGTTACCGGGTAGATGGTTTGAAACTGGCAGGGCAGCGGGGCAGTGTTGCGAGTAAACAGCGCGGTTCCCGGCGCAAGAATATTTTTGCCGCTGATGCCGCTGCGCGCGGGATCGGGTTCCATCATCACAATGCAGGTTGAGGGCAGCGGACGCAGGAACTGGGGAGCCAGCGAAGCAATGAGCGCCTCGACCACTTCTGGCATATCTTCATCCAGCCGCTGATGAATGCGCGACGTTAATAAGGCAAAAGATTCAATCAACCGGCTGACATGCGGATCGGCGGATTCCCCCTCGATCATGCCAAGCCGACGAGCTATTTTAGGAAAGCGTTCAGCGAAAACTCGGCCATGTTTTTTTAAGAAGTTCAGTTCTTTCTGATAATAAGAAAGTAAACTATTCATCGAAATAAAATACTCCCGTATCGTCATTCCAGATAAGCCTGATGGTTAACGGCTTATTTAAATAATTTGCCTGTACTTCGAATTTAATATGTTCCGGGTTGACCTGGGTGCTGATGATGGAAACCTGCGTCAGGCGTGGCTCGTAACGGGCAATGGTGGTTTGCAGTCGCTGCTCCATAATATTACGCCGGGGAGTCAGTTCGTTAGTTTTCTGGAATGACTCATCGATACCAAAATTCAATACCGAAGTATTAATAAGAGGAATCTCCTCGATACCGGGATAGCGCGCGCGGGAGCTTAAACACATGTTTAACTCTGCCAGCAATTGGTGATGCGAAAGCGCTTCGCACTGATAATCATCTTCTTCACGAAGAGGGTGATTATCACTGAGCGTTAAGAGTAATGAATATATCATCATTGCGCTTCCTGGAAAAAAACCGGCCACCTGCGGTAGCCGGTAGACGCTGTTATTTAAGCGCTTTTGTCGGGATGTCGTATTTGATCGGCCCAATTTTATCCAGGCCGGATTCTGCAGCATTCGGCACGTTAATGGTGAGATCAACTTCGCCTTCAAAGGTGAAAGTAATATCCATAAATAACTTGTCACGCATTTCGTAACGAAGACTCTGAATCTTACAGTCAGTGTAAGTGATACGCTGAATTTCATAGTTCGCTGAGTATTCGTCGGAGCCACGATGTACGACCGTGATAGTAATATTTTTATAGCCGCGTTTTAAATACTGCTCAAAAAAGTTACTGCTTTCCTTCGTCACTAATAAGGAAACGTGAGTTGAATCAAAATAGGTACCGTCAGGGCCGGAATACGTGATGATACCCATCGGAGCATACCCTTCGATCCAGTCTTTATAAGCCGCTTCCGTCGATGCGCCTTTAACGGGTTTGTTGTCAATTTTAATTTCGATGAATTGACAGTCCTGGAGTTTAGCCATATCTAATCCTTTATTAATAATGAAACGATGAAAAAATAAATTTACGCACCGGCAGCAGACGGTAAATCGGCTACAAGGCGTAAAGACATACTCAAACCCTCAAGTTGAAAATGAGGTTTTAACCATGCAATTGCGCGATAAGTCCCGGGAAAACCAGGAACTTCAACAACGTCTATTTGGGCTTCGCGGAGGGGATAGCGTGCTTTCGTTTCCGGGCCTGCGTTATCGGAGGCCACGACATATTGCATAATCCACTTCTGTAAATACTCTTCGCACTCGCTGCGCGACATAAAGCTGCCGACCTTATCGCGAACGATGGATTTCAAATAATGAGCAAACCGCGACGTGGCCAGAATATAGGGCAACTGGCTCGACAGGCGCGCATTCGCATTCGCCTGGTCGGAGTTATATAAACGCGGTTTGTTGGCTGACTGAACGGCGAAAAACGCCGCGTAGTCGGTTCCTTTGCAATGCACCAGCGGAATAAAACCGAGATCGGAAAGCTCTTTTTCCCGGCGATCTGAAATAGCGACCTGCGTAGGGCATTGCATGGTCCTTTCACCGCTGATTGAGGTGTAGTTATACGCCGGCAATGATTGCACCAGTCCACCCCCTTCGACGCCGCGAATGGAGGCGCACCAGCCATACTCTTCAAAGGATTCAACGATCTTGCCTGCCAGCTCCCAGGCGGAATTCATCCACAGATAATCGCTGCCGCTTTCGTTTTCATTGATCTGTTCTTCGAAGCAAAAGGTTTCCGCCGGGATGGTTTTACTGCCGTAGGGCATGCGACCCAGCACGCGGGGTAAGGTGAGGCCAATATAACGGCTATCATCGTTCTGGCGGAATGAACGCCAGCGCGCATAATCCGTGGTCTCAAACAATTTCGCCATATCCCGTGGGCGAGGCAGCTCGGAAAAATCCTGCATCGACAGCATGCCCGGCGCAATAGCGCTCAGGAAAGGGGCGTGGGCTGCTGCCGCGACGTGGGAAATCTGTTCCAGCAAATTAATATCTTGTGGCGTGTTATCAAATTCGAAATCGCCGATAAAGGACGAAAATGGCGTACCGCCAAAAGTACCGTATTCGCTTTCATAGACGCATTTAAACAACATTGACTGATCGAAATCGCTGGCCGATTTAAAATCTTTTATCAATTCTTGTTTAGTACATTGCAGAACCCGGACTTGCGTATTTTCCGTTACGCTGGTCTGCACCAGTTTATGCAGGCCGCGCCATGAAGACTCTTTTTTCTGAAATTCAGGGGCATGAATAATTAAACTTACCTGACTGGAAAGCAGTTCATCAATGGCTGAAATACGCTGTTCGATACTGCCAATCAGATCGCTTGAGACAATTACTGTTCCTGCCGTTACTTCGGCGAGAAAATTATTAAGCTGTGTTTTCATCCGGTCGCGATCTGATTCACGACGAATTGCTTTTGTATTATCGATTACCTGATTGAGAAAATCATCACTGAATGATGTTTCAGCAACAGTGCCTACAGCCAGTTCACTATCCATTTTTATTCCTCTGCCGGGTTATCTGTCTGCTCTGTTTGTTTGTTCTGCTGCATTGCTATTTCTGCCAGCTGTGTTTTTAAACGTTCATTACTGGCGGCGCGATTGCGTAAATCTGATAATTGTTCACGCAGTTCCATCAATTTGCGCAGCGGTTCTACTTGTTGAACAATATTATCTGGCGAAAAGTCATCCATATTCTGGAAGGTTAATGATACGGCCATTTTTCCTTCCTGATCGGGTAATGCGCTATCGACTAAAAATTCAGCGACCGGTTTCATCGATGACATGATTTCATTGAAATTATCTTTATCAACGTGCAGGAATTTACGATCGCGCAGTTTAGTTTCGGTATTGGTAAAATCGCCCATAACGCCAAGAACTAAAGGTAATTCTTTTGCCGTCTGGGCATCACCAATCTCGACATCATAGGTTATTTGTACCCGTGGTGGACGGGCTTTATCTAATTTGTGTTGAGTGTTGCTCATGTTGTCCTCCAAATAATGACGTATAACTTAATTGGCCATGCAATTAAGCTGTCACTGGTGCTGTGCTCAAACATACGTTTATAAGTTACTTCAGGTTGTAGTTTGCCGCTATATTTATGCTCTTAATTAAGAGTGAATGGGAATATTCAAGAAATACATTTCCTGAATAATATTTGAGATGTTTTTATGCAGCGAGACGGAAGCTTATTATTGTTTGTAGCATGCGGATTACATTATCACAAATTGAGCGATTGGCAGTGTTTTTAATTTCGCTTATGGAGAAACATAATATATGTAATTCAGCGAAAAACTTTAAATAAACGTTCCAATTACAGGTTGAAATAATCATCCTGGCAATTGAACCGTTATTACGCTTGATACTGCCTGGCCGATGTCAGAGATATGAGTGTGAAAACCTCGGCACAGCAGGCTGTCCGTCGCCGACGGACTGACAAAATGTGCGCTTATCTTGACAATCCATTGACAGTTAGTTGCCTGGTCAGTAGTTTCATTTGTAATTACTGACCAGGCAAATATCATGACGAACACGACAGAGACCCCCATTCCCAAACTGCATCTTGCTTTACTGATTCATCTGGCGAACCAGTTTAAAGACCAGCTCATTAGTCAGTATTTTTCGTCGACAGATATCACTGCCGCTCAGTTCAAGGTGCTGATCAGTATCTACAAAGGTTTTAACAGCCCGGTTGAAGTGAGCAAAAACTTGCTGATGGATGCCGGGGCAATGAGCCGCATGCTGGAACGAATGGTGAAACGCGATCTGATCGTGCGCAACACTAATCCGGAGGATAAACGCCAGGTGATCCTGGCCCTGACCGAAAAAGGGCAGCAGATCTGCGAACGTTTCCAGAATGAGGCGCTGGCTTCGATTCTCCGTTCGCTGACCTGCCGCCTGACAGCCGAAGAGTCCCGGTTGCTGGTCGATTTACTGATAAAAATGTTGCCGGACGAGGCAACTCGCCCACATCGCTAAGCTGTCCAACAAGGTATTTACGATGCAAACTTCATCTGCACAAGCCGAACGCGCGCCGGGCAAACGTAAGCGCAACTTCGCTATTCTGTTTCTCATTCTGCTGGCGATCGCCGCAGGATGTCTGGCCTGGTACTTTTTGTATGCCCGCTATTACGAAACGACCGACGATGCCTACGTCAACGCCAACCTGGTGACGCTGACGCCACAAATCGCCGGTACCGTCACGCAAGTTGCCGTTGATGAAGGCGATTACGTAGAAAAAGGGCAACCATTGGTGCTGCTCGATCCGAGCGATACGGAAATCGCCCTGCAACAGGCGGAAGCCAACCTTGCCAGCACCGTGCGTCAGGTGCGCGGGCTTTACAGCACCGCCGATAACTATCGCGCACAGGTCGAAGCGAAACAGGTGGCGCTGCAAACCGCGCAAAATGACTATGCGCGTCGGCAAAAGATCTTCGCCAGCGGAGCGATTGCCGCTGAAGATCTGGCGCATTATCGCGATGCGGTGACCACCGCGAAAAGCGATTTGGCGGCAGCACAACAGGCGTTAACCACCAATCTGGCGATGGTCGATGACACGGTGGTCGACAGCCACCCGGAAATCAAAAGTGCGGTCGCCACGCTGCGCCAGCGCTACCTCGATAATGCCCGTAGCACCATTGTCGCGCCGGTGAGCGGTTTTGTTGCCAAACGTGCGGTGCAGCTTGGCATGCGGGTTGATTCCGGCACCACGTTGATGTCGATTGTGCCGCTGGATCAGGTCTGGGTGGATGCCAACTTTAAAGAGAGCCAGATGGAGACGATGCGGCTGGGGCAGAAAGTGACGCTGACCGCCGATCTCTATGGCGATAACGTTGAATACCACGGTGTGATTGAGAGCCTTGGCATTGGGACTGGCAGCGCCTTCTCGCTGTTGCCCGCGCAGAACGCCAGCGGTAACTGGATCAAAATTGTCCAGCGTCTGCCGGTGCGCATCACGCTCGATCCGCACGATATGCAGAAACACCCGCTGCGCGTGGGGCTGTCGATGTTTGCCCGCGTGGATATCCGTGATACGGATGGTCATCTGTTGCCACAGCAAACCGTTGCCGTGCCGCGCTTTACCACCGACGTGTACCAGAACGCGCTGCAAAATGCCGATCAACTGGTGGCGAAAATTCTTCATGACAACAGCCAGGCGGTAGCATCCAGCGCCCGCTAAGAGAGACGTTATGCAAGATAAGTCGGCGTTTACGCCTCCCAGCCTGCTGCTGGCGACGATTGCGCTGTCGCTGGCAACGTTTATGCAAGTGCTGGATACCACCATCGCCAACGTGGCGCTGCCGACCATCGCCGGTAACCTCGGCGTCAGTTCGGATCAGGGCACCTGGGTGATCACCTCGTTTGCGGTGTGCAACGCGATTGCGCTGCCGCTGACCGGGTGGTTCACCCGACGCTTCGGCCAGCTTAAGTTGTTTGTCGGTTCGGTGGCGCTCTTTACTTTGACCTCGTTCCTCTGCGGCTTTGCCCACAGCATGACCGAGCTGATTATTTTCCGCGCCCTGCAGGGCTTTTTCGCCGGGCCGATGTTCCCGATGTGTCAGACGCTATTGCTGGTCATTTTCCCGACCAGCAAACGCAGTATGGCGCTGGCGCTGCTGTCGATGGTGACCGTCGTGGCACCGATTGTCGGCCCGATCACCGGTGGCTGGATAACCGATAACTACTCGTGGCCGTGGATTTTTTACATCAACGTGCCGATCGGCATTTTCGCCGCTATTACCGTCTGGAGCCAGCTCCGCACGAGGGAAGAGAACACCACCGCCGCGCCGATTGATTACATTGGCATTGCGTTGCTGGTTCTCGGCGTTGGGCTGTTGCAGGTGGTGCTCGACAAAGGCAACGATCTTGACTGGTTCAACGCGCCGGAAATCATCGTCATGTCGGTTATCTCCGCGATTGCGCTGGTCTCGTTTGTGATTTGGGAACTGGGGGAAAGCCACCCGATTGTGAACCTGCGGCTGTTTAAGGATCGTAACTTCGCCATCGGTACGGCAACGCTGACGCTTGGCTATGCGGCGTTTTTTGCCATCAACATTATTCTGCCGCAGTGGCTGCAAACCCAGATGGGCTATACCGCCATCTGGGCCGGGCTGGCCGCAGCGCCAATGGGTTTTTTACCGCTGTTGCTGACGCCATTTATCGGGCGCTATGCGCACAAAGTGGATCTGCGATTCCTCGCCACGCTGTCATTCCTGACGATGGGCATATCGTGTTTGCTTCGCGCACAGTTCAATACCAGCGTCGATTTTCGCACCATTGCCGAAGTGCAGATGTTTATGGGCATCGGCGTGGCCTTTTTCTTTATGCCAATCACCACCATTGTGCTGTCGAATTTGAGCGGTGTTGAAGTGGCGGAAGGCTCCGGGCTGGCGACCTTTTTCCGCGTGCTCGGCGGTTCCTTCGCCTCGTCGCTCACCACCTGGATTTGGTCGCGGCGTGAGGTTTATCACCATGCTAACCTCACCGAGAGTGTCACCACCTATAACCCGGCGGCAATGGACTATCTGAATAAGATGGGCGGTGTGACGCAGCAGCACCTGGCGGCCGTGGATAACACCATTGAGCAGCAGGCCTATATGATGTCAACCATCGACTATTTCTGGCTACTGGGCTGGGGGTTCATGGTGCTGATGGTGTTAATTTGGTTTGCCCGCCCGCCGTTTGTGCGTTCCGGCGCGTCTGGCGCGCCACCCGCGGCAGGGCATTAATACAGTACCCAAAATAATTCGAGTTGCAGGACAAAACGCTTTTCGTATTGAACAGCGCTAGCGCTGGCCCCGAAAGGGGGGAGGCTCAGGGATGCGCCGAACAGGAAAGCCAACGCACATGCAACTTGAAATATGGCGGGGATAAGATGAGATAAACTATGGCACCCGTATTACCCGGCAGTGATGGTCGTTTATTGCAGCACCGTTCGTTTGTGGCGTTCTGGCTGGCGCGAACCAGTTCCAGCTTTGGTTTCCAGATGTTGTCCATCATTGTCGGCTGGCAGATCTATTCCCAGACGCAAAGCGCCTTCTGGCTGGGGATGATTGGTCTGGTGCAGTTTGTTCCTTCGGTTACGCTGGCGCTGCCTGCCGGGCATATCGCCGATCAGTTTGACCGGCGCCGCGTGGTGCTGATCGGGCAGATTTGCGAATGGCTGGCGATTGCGGCGCTGGCCTGGCTGACGTGGCAAGGCGACGCCAGCGTCTGGGTGATTCTGCTGCTGATTTTTATTATCTCCTGCGCCAAAACCGTCGAATCACCGTCGATGATTTCGATGCTACCGGCGCTGGTTCCGGCCTCGATTTTACCCCGCGCCACCGCCGCCAATGCGGTTTCCGGCCAGGCCGCGCAGATTGTCGGCCCGGCGCTGGGCGGCTTTCTCTATGCGGCAGGCGCGGATGTGGTGTATACCGCCACGGCGGGGCTATATCTGGTGTCGCTTCTTTTGGTGAGCACGCTGCGCTATGAACAGGCGCAGCCGAAACGTACCCCGGCCACGCTTTCATCGCTGTTCGCCGGGGTGAATTTTATCCGCAACCGCCCGGATGTGCTGGGCGTGATCTCCCTCGATCTGTTTGCCGTGTTATTGGGCGGGGCGACGGCGCTGCTGCCCATTTTCGCTCACGATGTCCTGCATACCGGGCCGCTGGGGCTGGGTTTGCTGCGCAGTGCGCCTGCGGTCGGGGCGCTGCTGGTGGGCTTCTGGCTCAGCCACCGAACGCTTACGCGCAACGTCGGCATGATCATGTTTATGAGCGTCGCCGGGTTTGGCGTGGCGACGCTGGTGTTTGCGTTTTCAAACCTGATGTGGCTGTCGCTGCTGGCGCTGTTCGCCCTCGGCGGCTGCGATATGGTGAGTATGGTGATCCGCGGTTCGCTGGTGCAACTGGATACCCCGGATGAGATGCGCGGGCGGGTCAATGCGGTTAACTCGATCTTTATCAACACCTCGAACCAGCTTGGCGAATTTGAATCCGGGATGCTCGCCGCGTGGCTCGGCGCTGTGCCCGCTGCGGCGTTGGGCGGTATCGGCACGCTGTTGGTGGTGGCGCTATGGATGAAGATGTTCCCCGGCCTGCGGCATCGTCAGCGGCTGGAGAGCAACGCAGCGTAGCCGGGCGCATTTGCCCACGCCGGGCGAAAGCAGGCTATGCTTTCTTTTTGCGCTCTATTCAAGGAGGAACCCTCATGCCATCTGGAATGAAAAAATGTCTGCCGCTGATGCTGCTCGCGGCGCTGTATACCGGGTATGCCAGCGCGGATGACACACCGTCATATGGCGCGCAACTGGAAGGTTTTGCCTATCCGTATCCTAAGCAAACGTTCGCCTTTACCTCGCAGGGCGAGAACCTGCAAATGGGCTATATGGATGTTGCACCGGTCGGCAAAAGCAACGGCAGGGCGGTGGTGCTGCTGCATGGCAAAAATTTCTGCGGCGCGACCTGGGAGAGCACGATTGCGGCGTTGAGCCAGCAGGGTTACCGGGTTATCGCGCCGGATCAGATCGGCTTTTGCACCTCCAGCAAACCCGCGCATTATCAGTACACTTTTCAGCAATTAGCCGACAATACCCACGCTTTACTGCAAAGACTGGGTATTTCCCGTGCGGTGATCGTTGGCCATTCTACCGGGGGAATGCTGGCGACGCGCTATGCGCTGATGTATCCGCAAGCCGTTGAACAACTGGTGCTGGTGAACCCGATCGGTCTGGAAGACTGGAAAGCGCTCGGCGTGCCGTATCGCACGGTGGACCAATGGTACCAGCGGGAGCTGAAACTCTCGGCGGCGAGTATCCGCGAATATGAACTGAAAACTTACTACGTCGGGCGCTGGAAAGCGGAATACGAGCGCTGGGTAACGATGCTGGCAGGGCTGAATAAAGGGCCGGGGCATGAGCGGGTGGCATGGAACTCGGCGCTGATCTACGACATGATCTTTACCCAGCCGGTGTTCTACGAGTTTAAGGATTTGCAAACGCCAACCACGTTAATGATCGGCTCGGCGGATACCACGGCAATAGGCAGCGACATTGCGCCACCGGCGGTGAAAGCGAAGCTGGGCCACTATGAACAGCTGGGTAAAGCAGCGGCGAAAGCGATTCCTGGCGCGAAGCTGATTGAGTTTGCCGGGCTGGGCCACGCGCCGCAGATGGAAGAACCGACGCGTTTTAATCAGGCGTTGCTGAAAGCCCTTCGCCAGTAGTCAGCGTAACAGTTGTTGTTTACGCGCCTGATTGACCGCCTGAATGCGCCCCTTCACCTGCAACTTTTCATACAGTTGTTTCAGGTGCCATTTGACGGTTTCCACAGAAATCCCCAGCGAGCGGGCGATCTGTTTGTTGGAATGGCCGTCGGCAATTAAGCACAACGTTTGCTGTTCGCGCTCCGTTAACCGCAGGCTTGCGGTTGCGGAGGCGGGCAGCATCGCGCTCAACTGGCTAAGCAGCGTATGGATGACAACATCCCGCGCGGGCTGCTTATTCAAGTGAGCCAGCCACAGCGCAAGATCCGGGCCGAGGTCTTGCAGGCTGCGACGCAGATTTTTCCCCACCGCGCTTTGCAGTGCCGGTAAGCCCACCGTAGCCGCCTGCGCGATTTCTCCGCCGCGGAACAGGGCAATGGCTTCCAGCAAGCGCAAGCGCACAGCGCTAAGCCATTCGCCGCACTCCTCAAGCGCATCTACCTGCGCGTGCAGTAACCTTGCTGCTATCAGCGGTTCGCCGCGCGCCATCTGCATCCGGCACTGGCTGATGGCGCTGTACCTGTCGATAAGCGTTTGTTGATGAGGATCCGCCGCGCGAATCTGCAGCAACTGCGCCAGCGCACTGTCGGCGGCATCGTGTTGACCCGCCAACAGGTAAAGCGCCAGCCGCTCAGCGAGCAAAAAAGCGCGGATGCGCAACCAGCCGCGTCGCTCAGCCAGCTGTTCAGCATGCTGTAACAGCGCCTGCGCTTCGTGAGGCTGACTGTTTTGCTGCGCTTGATGTGCCAGTACACGGTAGCAACTGCTCAGACCGTCCGGCGGGCAGACGTCATCAATGGTTTGCAGCCGCAGGGTCAACAGCGCTTCGATACGCTCATCGCTTCCCTGTTCCCAGGCGATTTCTGCCAGCACCGGTGCCAGCGTTGCGCTGCTGCTGGAATTTGCGCCGGTATGCTGTTCCGCATGACTCAGCGCGCGGGAAGCCAGCTGTTCAGCCTGTGTTAAATCCCCCTGGCGCAGGCAGGCTTGCGCCATCACGAAAGCGCGATAAACCTCCACAAACAGGTTGCGCAGCGGCGCTTGCGCAATGGCGATACGCTGATGAACAGCCAGCGCCTGCTGCGGGCGTGAGGCGACAAGGTAGCCGTAGCTGAGAATATTGCACACCAGGCCATCTACCCAGATATCGCCGCAGGGCACCGCCTGCAACAGCGGCTCCACAATGGCGAGACTGGCAGCAATATTTTCGGCGAAGGCTTCGCAAATCGCCCGCACCACGCGTAGTTTGATGCGGGCAGGGCGGGCCAGTTCCGGGTTTTTTGCCGCCAGCGCGTCGAGCTCATCCAGCAGTTGACGCGCATCGTCAAACCGGAAATAGTGCGCCAGCGCCCATGCGAGGTTGATTTGCAGTTCGATACGCGCGGGCGTCACGTCCGCAGGCAGATAGCGCATCCAGCGCACCATGGTATCGATATCGCCCTCTTCAGCCAGCGATTGCGCCCCGGCAACGGCATGGCTGGTCATCGGTTTACCGGCGGCGAGCGTATGGCGGATGGCTTCAGCCCACAGCTGTTGGGCGGCAAACCAGGTGCTGGCTCGTTCATGCAGCAAACTCACGGCTTCCTGCCCATGACGCTGTAAACGCGTTAATAATGCATCGCGCATCAGCGGGTGGTAACGAAACCAGAATCCTTCGTCGTCGAGCGTGGAGAGAAACAGGTTGCGCCCGGCTATCCAGGCGAGCATCTCCTCGCCGTTATGCAGACCAGTTACGGCATCGCACAATGCCGGATGGAGACGATTGAGCAGGGACGTTCGCAGCAGAAAATCAAACACATCAGCCGGTAGCGGGGCGAAGACGACCTCATCCAGATAGCGCGAAACCGATCGGGAACTGGCCCGCAGGCTCCCCTCGTTATCGGTGCGACCGTGCGGGGCAAGGGCGGCCATTTTCATGCCCGCAATCCAGCCTTCAGTGACCGAAATTAACCGGTGAAGCCTCTCTTTTTTTACCGGTGCCGCGGTGGTCGCGGAAAACCAGCTGTGGGCTTCATCGTGAGTGAAGCGCAGCGCGTCATCATCGATCTCCAGCAGTTGATCCTCGATTTGCAGGCGGCTGAGCGCCCATGGCGGCGGACTCCGGCTGCCTAAAACCAGATGCAGGCAGGCGGGCGCATGCGCCAACAGCCAGCTTATCCCGGCATGGATCTCCGGGTGTTGAATATTCTGGTAATCATCAAGAATGAGGTACAGCGGGCGCGGGTGCGTGTGCAACAGGTTAATCAGCGTGGCGCAGAAGAGAGCAAAATCACCCGCAAGTTCGCCGCTGGACAATGCCGATGATGGATTTTTTTCCTGCTGGCTGAGCGGGCGTAACGCCTCCTGCAAGTAACGCATAAACAGCAGCGGCGAGTTGTCATCCTCTTCAAGGCTCAGCCAGGCGATGCTGTCGCCCTGTTGTTGGCGGTGATGATACCACTGCGCCAGCAGCGTCGTTTTGCCAAACCCGGCGGCGGCGCACACCAGCGTCAGGTTACGGGATGCGGCGCCGTCAAGCTGCTGTAACAGCCGGTCACGGTGTACTAACGCGCCCGGCGAGCGCGGCGGCGTGAGCTTGGTGAGGATCAGCGGTAACGCGCGGGCGAAACGGAACGGTTCATCGTGCGTCTGCACTGCGGGTACATCCCTGATTGAGGATAAAAACGCCATGTCGCCACTCTCTCGCCCTGTGCTTTCCCCCCCATCAGAGGGGGTAGGCCATCTCTGTTCGTGTCTATAGAGTAAATCACCATCCACCGTCGGTGCATAGTCAGGCTGTTTTGCCCAAAAGACTGTGCGCCAGCGGGCAGAATAACTGTTAATCAGGATGAGGTAAGTAGAGATTATGGCTATCGAAAATAAAGTTGCTCTGGTCACCGGCGCGGGTCAGGGAATTGGCCGGGGTATTGCTTTGCGTCTGGCAAAGGATGGAGCGTCGCTGATGCTGGTTGATGTTAAACGCGAAGGGCTGGACGCGGTTGCCGCAGAGGTAAAAGCACTGGGACGTCAGGTTGCCACTTTCGTGGCTGATATCGCCGATCGCGAGCAGGTGTATGAGGCCGTCAACCAGGCGGAAAGCCAGCTTGGCGGCTTCGATATTATCGTCAACAACGCCGGTATCGCGCAGGTGCAGGCACTGGCCGATGTGACGCCGGAAGAGGTCGATCGCATTATGCGGATCAACGTGCAGGGAACGCTGTGGGGCATCCAGGCGGCGGCGAAAAAATTTATCGACCGCAAACAGAAAGGGAAAATTATCAATGCCTGTTCTATTGCCGGGCATGATGGCTTTGCCCTGCTCGGCATCTACTCCGCAACGAAATTTGCTGTGCGTGCGCTGACGCAAACGGCGGCGAAAGAGTACGCCAGCCGTGGGATCACGGTAAATGCTTATTGCCCGGGGATTGTCGGCACGGGCATGTGGACAGAAATCGATAAACGCTTCTCAGAAATCACCGGTGCCGCGATTGGCGAAACCTGGAACAAATACGTTGGCGGTATCGCGCTTGGCCGCGCCGAAACACCGGATGATGTCGCAAGCCTGGTCTCTTATCTGGCTGGCCCGGATTCCGATTATGTCACCGGGCAGTCAATTCTGATTGATGGCGGTATTGTTTACCGTTAAGTCAAAGAGCCGGAACGGGTGATACTCAGTTCCGGCTCGTTTCCAGCCGGTTGCGCCCGTGGCTTTTAGCCGCGTACAGCGCGCGGTCCGCTTTCTCAATTAACCGTTTGTAATCCGGATGATAATCAAATTCCGCAAGGCCGATGCTGACGGTGACGGAAATGGGTTTACCGGGTGCGACTTCAATCGCCAGCCCGGCGATTTTTGCGCGTAAGGTTTCCAGCATAATGCGCGCCTGCGACAGATCCGATTCCACCAGCAGCACCATAAACTCCTCGCCGCCATAGCGGAACACATAATCGCTGCTGCGGAAGTGGTCAAAAATCACCGTCGCCACGCTTTTCAGCGTAATATCGCCCGCATTGTGGCCAAAGCTGTCATTGATTTTCTTGAAATAATCAATGTCGATCATCGCCAGCACAAACGGTTTACGCACATTTAGCGCCAGCGAAATTTCCCGCCGCATAATGGTCGGAATAAAGCGGCGGTTAAACAGTTGCGTCAGCGGATCTTTGCCGTTCTCCAGCTCCACCAGTGCGTCAAACATCGCCGCAAGGAGACGATGGATCTGCCCGGTAAGCTGCCGGATGGCCTGTAACAGGCTCAGGCGCGACTCCGCAGTCAGTACCTCTTCGCTGGCCCGCATCCGTACCAGCCGATCGTCCGCCTGTTTAATCAGCTCATCAATGCTGGCCAGCATCTCCTGATTACCCAGCAAATAACGGCCCTTATGCGCCAGCCACATACCGAATTCCGACGCCGACAGAGTGATAATGTCCGCCGCCGGTAAGCCAGTAGCGATATTGTAGATAAACTGATTTTCCCAGCTGGTCAGCGCGTTAATCTGTCGTTCGCGCTCAACGTTCACGTCGTCATAAATGGATAACAGGCGATACTGCTCCTGCGTCTGCATGGAGTTTTGATAGCCCGGCGACCAGGAGACCGTCATCGCTTCGATGGCTGTATCCATCGCCAGGCTACTGAAACAGAGGGTATCGCTGAGCAGCGAGGCGGGAATGGTCGCTTTGGCCTGAAGCAGATGATAAAGCTCATTCTTGAGCTTGCGCGCGCCGCGCGCCACCAGATCCAGCGGTAAGCCAATGCGCGCATGCACAATGCCAATTGCCCGCTGATTCTCTAACAGTTGCGGCAGATCTTCACTGGCGCTGCCGAGCACGCTGCGCAACCAGTGGAACATACTGTGGCTAAGCCGCGAGCTGACCTGATCGGTATTTAAAAACAGTTCACTTTCAGGATGTGAAAGCATGTAGTCATAAAAAGCGGTCACCAGATGACGGATTTCCTCATCACTGAGTGCAGTCAAAATGTCGTGAACCTGCGGCGAAGTCTGGTTCAGCAAATCCTGCCACTCGCTCAGCAGCAACGCATTATCACCGTGTTCAACCTGTTCCATGTGTACGCCAACCATTAATTTTGATGATATATGGCGCTGATAGTACGGGCAGGCACCGGGGCAAGGTCAAGCAAAAAGCGGTCCGGCGGCGCGCTGATTGTTGGCGGAAGAGGGCTGTGTTTTTTGCGCGGGGGCGGTGACGGGGAGAAAAACATCCACGCCGTAGCGTGGATGTTGTCGTGCAAACTTCCTTAATTGGCGTTAGCCAGCGCCATTCCCTGCGGTCCGGCGTGGCGGCCATTTCCTGACTGCTGCGATGCGTCATCGACCAGGAAACGTGTGACAGACTGCTGCAAATTCACCACCTGCTGTTGCAGGGAACTGGCCGCGGTCGCGACTTCGGAAACCAGCGAGGCGTTCTGCTGAGTGACGCCGTCCATTTGATGAATGGCGATATTCATCTGCGAAATACCACGCGTCTGCTCGCCGGAAGCCAGCATCACGTCATCCATGATCTCGACCACTTTTTTCACATCGACCATCACTTCGTTCATTGTCGCGCCAGCTTCTTTCACCAGCCCGGAACCCTGTTCGATGCGGCTGAGCGAATCACTGATCATCGTGCCAATCTCTTTTGCTGCCGTGGCGCTGCGCTGTGCCAGCACGCGCACTTCCGATGCCACCACCGCGAAGCCGCGTCCGGCTTCCCCGGCACGGGCCGCTTCGATGGCGGCGTTCAGCGCCAGCAGGTTGGTCTGGAAGGCAATTCCATCAATCACACCGACAATATCGCCAATTTGCGCAGAGCTTTTTTCGATAGCATTCATGGTAGAAACCACTTCCGAAACCACGGTTGCGCCACGCGAAGCGGTGTTCGAGGCTTTTTGCGACAGTTCGTTCGCTTTACGCGTGTTGTCTTCGTTATTTTTTACCGTCGCCATAATCTGCTCCATGCTGGAGGCGGTTTCATCCAGCGAGGCGGCCTGTTGCTCGGTACGGCTGGAGAGATCGATATTGCCGCAAGTAATCTCTTCCACGCCGGAGCCGATGGCATCCGTACCGTTACGCACCATGCGTACCATATTCTCCAGACCATCACGCATACGCCGTACGGCGGCGAAGAGTTGGGCGATTTCGTTTTTCCCGGCAACATCAATGCGCGCGCGCAAATCGCCCTCGGCAATACGGTCAAACACGGTAATCACGTTATTGAGCGGTTTGACAATCAGGTTGGTCATCACCGACCAGGCCAGGCCCGCCAGTACCAGCGCACAGGCAATAGAGAAGTAGAGAACAAACTCCATGCGTTTAACGCGGTTGTTGGAGTCATCATAGGCGTGGTCAATGCTTTTAATTTTAAACGCGACCAGCGATTTGGAGGCCTTATCAAATGCCGCATACAGCGCGGTTGATTTCCCGGCGCGCTGGCGATATTCGTCAAGTTTGCCCGCTTTCAGCGCCGCAAAGGCCGGATCGATAAATTCATTCATCAGCGCGGCGCGGGTGGTGGCCATTTCATTGGCGATAACTTGCTCTTCAGCCGATTGCGGATATTTCAGGTACTCCTGCCATTTGCCGCTGGCGCTATCAATTTTGCCGCGTGCGCGCTCCAGCGCCACGTTGGCTTTCTCGGTTTCGCCGTTACCGACCAGCGATTCATACAAGCGTAAATCCAGACGACCACGCAGTAATAGCTCGGAACTTTCATTTAAGGCAACCAGACCGGGTAAGACTTCCGTATCGACGCGGGCAAAGGATTTATTCCCGGACTGTACCGCCACCAATCCCAGAATACCCACGAACAGTAATAAGGCCGTCACTGAAAATATCATCATGCTAAGAGCAGTACGGATCTTTATTCGACGAAACATAGCGTTTTCCCTGTTACCGATGAATGAAAAAAGAAAAGAGGGGTGAAAATAACGTTGTTATGCGAAAAATCAGGAAGCAACGTGCGTCACTGCCTGGGTAAAGAAATTACTTTTTATCCTGCCGTTGAGGTGTGGCGGCCAAAAAAGCGCGCAGTTTGTCGCGGTAAAATTTTGCCGACATCATGGTGCCGTGGCCGCTGGTTTCCACGCTGGCCGGAATAAGAAAAAGCTCAGCCTGTTTTATTTTGTGGAGTTCGCCACTGAGGATCCCGGTTTCTACCGGATTACGCTCGTCATCGGCGGAGTTAATGATCAGCATCGGCGCGGTAATACGGTTTAACGCTGGTAAAGCGTTATAGTTCGCCGAGGAGCCCCAGATATAAATAAAGTCGTTGGCATCCGCAGTGACCGGTGCGGCCAGACGCTCATCCACCAGTTTATCGGCCAGGGCGCGGGTTGGCGCTTTATGCTGGTAATTCAGCGTGCCGCCGGTGGTGGCAATACTGAACATAATATTGGCGGTCTTCAGCGCAGGCGGTTGCTGCTGGTAATTGCCCTGCGCCCAGGCCGGATCGGCTTTGATCGACTCAATTAACATGCGCCGCATCATCCAGTTACGGCCAGAAAGCTCGTTAGGCTGCGAGGCCATCGGCACCAGCGCATCCATCATCGTCGGGTATTTTTCTCCCCACAGCCAGGTCTGCATACCGCCCATTGAATAACCCATCACCAGGCGCAAATGCGAAATACCGAGTCCTTCTTTAATTAAGCGATATTGTGCGGTCACCATATCGTCATAATCGTAGTGCGGAAAGTTCATGCGCAAACCATCTGACGGTTTGGAGGATTTCCCCGAGCCAATACTTTCCGGGATGATGATGAAATATTTACTGCTATCGAGCGCTGCGCCGGGGGCAAATAACTCACCGGCAAATCCTGGCGCCAGCAACGCTTTAATCGGCTGGTTCGTTCCGTGCAGGAGTAATACCGCAGGTTTGCTGCGATCGCCGAGCGTGTAGTAATGAATACGCAGATCGTTGAGTTTTTCACCGCTATTAAAGGTAAATTCGTTGGCGACCCAGTCGCCTTCCTGAACAGTGGGTGCTGAATTTGCTGCGTGAGATAAAGGTGATAAAGCTAACAGAATGGCGAGTGTCGTTCCTGATATTATGCGAAAGAACATAAAGTAACTCTTTAGTATGTGCAGGTTCCGGGAATTCGATAGTAATTTCAATTCAGATAAATCCCAATTAATATCAAAAACATCACCAGAAAATAATATTCTGTCCTCCTTTTTTGCGTTTTAACGAGACGTTTTTAATACAGTTTCTCTTATGTAAGATGCATCGGGTTCATATCTTAATCCTGCTCCCGTTTGCGGCGCAGCGTCAGTAACGGGGTGACCGATATGCCATGGATCAGTACGCTGAAGGTCACTATCGTAATGGCGATATCGGCCAGCTCGCCCGCGCGGGCGCTGTCCAGCCCGTGCATATACGCATACGCAATATAATTCAGGCTGCCGATGCCGCGGATCCCCAGCCATCCGAGGCTCAGACGGTGAAACAGCGACTCTCCCGAACGCCAGGTCAGCAGCAGCACCGACAGCGGTCGAATAATGACGAACAGCATGAAAGCCAGCACCAGGGCGGGCATATCCCAGTGCTGTGCCAGCGTGACGCCCAGAATAATCACCAGCACCGCCGCAAATATCCGCTCAACCGTATCGCCAAAGGAGAGCGCATCGCCAATCACCAGCCCCACCGATTTGATCGGGTTATGTTCTGCCAGCGCGTGACGCGCGTGGGGATTGACCTGCATTTCTGCCGGTAAGTCGTGCTCAACCTCTTTCTGATCCGGATGCTTTTTTTGCACGCTAACTTCGGCGCTGCGCAGCCCAACCCCGGCGGCAAACGCGGCAAGAAAACCGGAGGCGCTGACGGCCATGGCAAGGGAAAAACTGAGACAGATCAGCGATAGCGCGACAAAATCGCTGGGTGCCACTTCGCCCTGAGCATGCCGCGAGCGGGTGGCGATAAGCCCGATGCTGCGTCCCAGCAAAAAACCGATAGCCAGCCCGCCCACCAGTGCCCAGAGCAGATCGATGCTCAGCCAGCTAAGCCACTCATCGGTGCTGATACTGCCGCCTGCCCGATGCCAGATCAGCGCCAGCATCAAAAATGGCAGAGCGGTGCCGTCATTCAGCCCGGCTTCGCTGGAAAGGGCGATTCGGAGCTGGTCGCCATCTCTGGCATCGTTGATGGAGACCAGGCTTGCCAGCACCGGATCGGTTGGGGCGAGGATCGCGGCAAGCGCCAGCGACAGCGGCCAGGAGAGATCGGTCATGAAATGGGCGGCCAGCATCATTCCGCCGATAGTGAGCAACATACCGGGCAGCGCCAGTTTGATCCCCATCTTCCAGTAAGGTGACGTCAGCGGCAGGCGAATTTTTAGCCCGGTAATAAACAGCGAAGCCGCCATGGCGATTTCCGTAACCCGGCTGGTCAGCGTGGCGTGCGCGGCAATATCAATATTGAGAATATTAAATACCCAGGGGCCGCAGGCAATACCCACCAAAAGATAAAGGCCAAAAACCGACACCGGTGCACGGTTTATCCAGCCATAAGAGAGTGACATCAATAATAATAAACAGCCGGTTGCTGCCGTCCACGCCAAATATCCCATATCTCTCCACTGTGTCGTTTAGCTATTTAAAAGGGTATAGACGCTGCAGAGACTATATTCCACAATATTGCAAAGCGAGGCGGTAAATTAGGTGCCGTAAGCGGTGAGATATTATTTTCAGCTTCGTTATTTTCATTCATCGCTATTTTTGTTCTACCCTTTATGTTCGTGGTAATTAAACATTGAGAGGTAAGCGAATGGATAGCATAAATAACCCGAAGCACACCACAAATCAGACTAATACCGAAAACTACCCGGTTCCGCCATTTCCACATCAAAAACAGCCGTTCCCTGGCCTGGCCGGGAAAATGGAGCCGCGTCCCGATCACGGTGAAAAAAGTTACCAGGGCAGCGGTCGGCTGAATGGCCGTAAGGCGCTGATCACCGGCGGGGATTCCGGTATTGGTCGCGCTGTTGCCATTGCCTTTGCCCGCGAAGGGGCCGATGTGGCTATCAACTATCTGCCAGCGGAAGAGGACGATGCGCGGGAAGTGATTGCCCTGATCAAAGAAGCCGGGCGCAAGGCGGTGGCGATCCCTGGCGATATCCGCGACGAAACGTTCTGCCAGCAATTAGTGGAGCAGGCCAGCGAAGCGTTAGGTGGGCTGGATCTGCTGGTGAATAACGCCGGGCGTCAGCAGTTCTGTGAATCGATAGAAGATCTCACCACTGAAGCGTTTGACGCCACGTTCAAAACCAACGTCTACGCCATGTTCTGGATAACGAAAGCCGCGCTGAAAAAGATGTCGCGCGGGGCGGCAATTATTAATACCACCTCCGTTCAGGCGTACGAACCGAGCGAAATACTGCTTGATTATGCCCAGACCAAAGCGGCTATTGCGACGTTTACCAAATCCCTCGCCAAACAGCTGGGGCCGAAAGGGATCCGCGTGAACGCCGTTGCGCCAGGCCCATACTGGACGGTGCTGCAGTGTTGCGGCGGGCAGCCGCAGGAAAAAATCGAGCAATTTGGTGCCTCCGCGCCGCTCGGCCGTCCAGGCCAGCCAGCAGAGATTGCACCGCTGTATGTCACTCTGGCTTCGTCTGAAAACAGCTATGCGTCAGGCCAGGTCTGGTGTTCTGACGGTGGTACAGGAACCGTGTAACGCGCAGCTCTCTTTTATCAACGTCAGGAGAATCGCCTGTGAAAGCATTAACGTATCACGGACCTCATAGCGTCAAAGTCGAGAACGTCGACGATCCGGGGTTAGCCGCCCCGGACGACATCATTCTGCGCGTGACCGCGACGGCGATTTGTGGCTCCGATTTGCATCTGTACCGCGGCAAAATTCCGGGTACGCATCATGGCGATATCTTCGGCCACGAATTTATGGGCGAGGTTGTCGAAGCCGGGCCGGAAGTGAAAAACGTCAGCAAGGGCGATCGCGTGGTGATCCCGTTTGTGATCGCCTGCGGCGACTGTTTTTTCTGTCGGTTGCAGCAATATTCGGCCTGTGAAAGCACCAACAGCGGGCAGGGCGCGGCGCTGAATCGCAAGAGTATCACGCCGCCCGCCGCGCTGTTTGGCTACAGCAGCCTGTACGGCGGTGTTCCGGGCGGGCAGGCGGAGTATGTCCGCGTGCCGAAAGCCAACACCGGGCCTTTTAAAGTCCCGGACATTCTGCCGGATGAGAAGGTGCTGTTCCTCTCCGATATTCTGCCGACGGCCTGGCAGGCGGTGATCAATGCTGAAGTGAAACCGGGCTCGCGGGTGGCCATTTACGGTGCCGGGCCGGTGGGGTTGCTGACGGCGGCCTGCGCGCGCTTTAAAGGCGCTGAGCAGATTTTTATCGTCGATCACAACGATTACCGGCTGGAGTTTGCCCGGCAACGCTATGGCGCGATCCCGATTAATTTCGATAAAAACGACGATCCCGCAGCGTGGATTATCGAAAATACGCCGGGTAACCGGGGCGTTGATGCGGTGATAGATGCTGTGGGCTTTGAAGCGAAAGGCAGCATCACGGAAACCGTGCTGAGTACGCTCAAAATTGAGGGCAGCAGCGGGAAAGCGCTACGGCAATGTATCGCCGCGGTGCGGCGTGGCGGCATCGTCAGTGTGCCGGGCGTCTACGCCGGGTTTATCCACGGCTTTATGTTCGGCGACGCTTTCGATAAAGGGCTGACCTTCAAAATGGGGCAGACACATGTTCATGCCTGGCTGCCGGAATTGCTGGCGCTTGTCGAACAGGGACACCTGAAGCCGGAGGAGATTATTACCCACCACATGCCACTGGAAGAGGCGGCGCGCGGGTATGAAATCTTCGAAAAACGCCAGGAAGAGTGCCGCAAAGTGATCCTCGTGCCCGGCATGAATGCGGAAAAAGCCACCGTCTGATCCAGGCGCAGGCGCTGCGGCGTCTGTGCCTTTACTCTGGAGAGCGATTTGATGACCACACCTTCGTTATCTATTGCCAATGAACTGGGGCGGTTGTTAACGGAAAAGAAGCTGCAACTGGCGACGGCGGAGTCCTGCACCGGCGGGATGATCGCCTCGTCGTTGTGCGCAGCGGAGAATACCCCGTCGTTCTATGGCAGCGGGTTTGTGACCTTTACCGACGAAGCCAAGATGATCATGCTTGGCGTCAGTCGCGAAACCCTTACCGCGCACACGGCGGTAAGCGAACAGGCCGTTATCGAGATGGCGGCGGGCGCAGTGCGCCAGTCGCAGACGCATATCGGCATTGCGGTCAGCGGCTACGCCGGGCCGGACGGTGGCGAAGATGGCACGCCAGCGGGCACGATCTGGTTTGCCTGGCAGCTAGCCGACAACAGCGTGCATACCCGGGTGAAACAGTTTACCGGCGACAGCGAAGCGAATATCAAAGAGGCCACTAATTATGCCCTCGGTCGATTAATTCGCTTATTAGCTGAATCGGACTAAATGCTGAAGAGCGCATACTGAAATAAAACAAGCGCAGCGGGAAATATAATCTGCCTGCTGCCGCCTGGCTGTTTTTTCCCGTACCTGGCTATAGTGAAAAATCTGCGTAAATAATGAGGAGGTAACAATGTTACAGGTTGAAAAAGACGATCCCCATGAAGCACCGGAATCCGGCGATAAAAAACCCGTTCCGCCAAAAAAATAATCGTGAACAGGGCCACACGCGTGGCCTTTTTTAACGGCATAAGAAAATACCTAAATATCTCTGGATAAGGCGATGACCGCCTGACATTTTGGCCGCCATGTTGTAGCGGCTATTTTTAAACATCATCGATACGTCATGTAAAAAAACTCGCTGCGTACACACGCGGAAGGTGAACATTTCCCCGCAGACGGGAACGGGCGTAGAGGATGGGTCTGAGGAAGCAAAATGAGCCTGCAAAAATGTACCGTAATTTACGACGGCCAGGCCCTTGTTGGCCCGGCGGACATCCCCCTGATCGATTTTCTCGATGCCTGCAACAGGACCTTACCCCATGTCTGCTACCACCCGGCGCTGGAGCCGCTGCAAACCTGCGATGTGTGCTGGGTGGAACAGGCGGGGAAACTGGTGCGCGGCTGTACGCTACGCAGCCACGAAGGCCTGGTGATCAACAGCGCCAACCCGCACGCCAGCGCTGCCCGCGAAGAGGGAATGGATCGCCTGCTGGCGAAACATGAGCTCTACTGCACGGTCTGCGAACACAACACCGGCGACTGTACGTTGCACAACACCATGGTGGACATGCATCTGCCGATCCAGCGCTATGCGTGGCAGCGTAAACCCTACGTGAAGGACGAATCCAACCCGTTTTACACCTACGATCCCGATCAGTGCATCCTGTGCGGGCGCTGCGTGGAAGCCTGCCAGAATGTGGAAGTGAACGAAACGCTGAGCATTGATTACACGCAGGAGCATCCGCGCGTTTTGTGGGATGGCGGCACGCGGATTGCGGGTTCCAGTTGCGTCAGTTGCGGCCATTGCGTCACGGTTTGCCCCTGTAACGCGCTGCTGGAAAAAACCATGCAGCCTGATGCCGGGCCGTTTACCTCGATGCGCCAGTCGCTGAAACGCCCGTTAATTAATGTGGTGAAGGCGCTGGAAAATACTATCGGCGCGGAGATCGTTTCCGGGGTGTCTGTGATCGATACCCAACTGCGCCAGCAGGAGATTAAACGCACCAAAACGGTCTGCACCTACTGCGGCGTGGGATGCAGCTTTGAGATGTGGACGCGCGATCGCCATCTGCTGAAAGTCCAGCCCGTCACCGACGCGCCCGTCAACGGCATCTCCACCTGCGTGAAGGGGAAATTCGCCTGGGATTTTATTAACAGCCCGGAGCGGCTGACCACGCCGCTGATCCGCGAAAACGACCACTTCCGGCCTGCTTCCTGGGAGGAGGCGCTGGATCTGGTCGCCAGACGGCTGCTGGCGATCCGCGATGAAACCGGGTCGGACAGTATCGGTTTTATTGGTTCCAGCAAAGGCAGTAATGAAGAAGCCTACCTGACGCAAAAAATCGCCCGGCTGATTATCGGCACCAATAGCGTCGATAACTCCTCGCGCTACTGCCAGAACCCGGCCACCGAAGGGCTGTTTCGTACCGTGGGTTATGGCGGCGATGCGGGCACCATTGCGGATCTGGCGCAGGCGGAGCTGGTGGTGATTGTCGGCAGCAATACGGCAGAAAACCATCCGGTGATTGCTTCACGGCTGAAGGCCGCGAAAAAACAGCGCGGCCAACAGTGGCTGGTGGTCGATCCGCGCCGCCATGAAATGGCCGAACGCGCCGATCAGCATCTGCGTATTCACCCCGGTACCGATCTGGTCTGGGCCTCGGCAATGTCCCGCTATATGTTTGACCATGGCTACGCCGACGAGGCGTTTCTCTCGCAGCGCGTTAACAATGTCGAGGCGTACCGCCGCTCACTTGAACCCTTCACCCTCGATTATGCCGCACAAATTACCGGCATTCCGGAAGCGGATCTGCGTGGGGCGGCGGAGCGGATTGGCCGCGCGGGCAGCGTCTGCATCATGTGGGCGATGGGCATTACCCAGCACAGCCACGGCGCAGATACCAGCACCGCGCTCTCCAACCTGCTACTGGTGACCGGCAACTACGGGCGGCCGGGCACCGGCGGTTATCCGATGCGCGGGCATAACAATGTGCAGGGAGCCAGCGATTTTGGCTGTCTGAAAAATTTCTATCCGGGATATGAATCGGTCAGCGATCCGCAAGTGCGCGAAAAGTGGGCACGCGCCTGGGGCGTAGACCCGCAGCGGCTTTCGCTGGAGGTGGGCGAAGACAATTTCATGATGGTCAAACTCGCCAGAAGCGACCAGCTTCGCGCGATGTATGTGATTGGCGAGGAGACGGCCTTTTCCGATGCCGATACCACCAATGTGCACCAGGGATTTAGCGAGCTGGATTTTCTGGTGGTGCAGGATCTGTTTCTCAGCCGCACCGCGCAGTTCGCTGACGTGGTGCTGCCAGGCTGTCCCAGCGTGGAGAAAGAGGGTTCGTTTGTTAACACTGAACGGCGCATTCAGCGTTTCTACCCGGTGATGCCACCGCTCGGCGACAGCCGCCCGGACTGGCTGATCCTGACTCAGCTTGCCGCGCGGATGGGTTTCGACTGGGGCTATACCCATCCGGGGCAAATTATGGCCGAGGTGGCAAGCATCGCCGGGAGTTTTGCGGGTGTCAGCTATGAGCGGCTGGAGGGCTGGAAATCGCAACTCTGGCCGGTGAAGGCAGATGGCAGCAGCACGCCGCTGCTTTATACCGACACATTCAAAAGCGCGGATGGCCGCGCCACGCTCTATCCGGTGAGCTGGCAGCCCCCGGCGGAAGAGGCGGATGCCGACTACGATCTGCTGCTGAATAATGGCCGCATGCTGGAGCACTTTCAGTCCACCAACCAGAGCGGCAGAGGCGGGCGCACCACCAGCCTTTCCCCCGAATGGTATGTTGAAATCAGCCCCGAACTGGCGGCTGGCCGCAGCCTGAACACCGGCGACTGGGTCAGGCTGAGTTCCCGCCGTGGCGCGCTGGAGGTTCCGGTGGTGGTCACCGAACGGGTGCAGGGCAAGGTGCTGTTTATCTCGATTCACCAGGGTAAAGAGGGCATCAATCAGTTGACTGGCGAACATCACGATCCGGCGGTGAATACGCCAGCCTATAAAGAGATCGCTATCCGCCTCGACGCGCTCGACAGAACGCCCCATCCCAATCCTTTACCGGAACATAACTTCCGCCACGGTAAGCGTACCCCCATCACCAGGGTGCCGGTGGAAGCGAAATGGCGTCGCGACGATTACCGCGAGCCGCCGGAACATGAACCTCATCCGGAGAAATTTTAATGGCGAAATCGATTGAGTATCAGCCGGAACCGGCAAAAATCGGGCCGGACGCCCACGAAGAACTGGATCGCCTGCTGGAAACCCTGCACCAGCACGGCGTGCTGCGGTTACTGAACGATCTGGTCGCGGCGAACAACGAAGTCGCGCAGATCCTCGTCAACGGCTTGCAGCGCCAGGGTACGCTGAATGCCATCCAGAATATCTCGCTGATGCTGATGGCGCTCTCTTCACTGCCGCCGGATCGCGTCTATAAACTGGCCTTTGGCCTGCGTGATTTGGCAGAGGTGATAAGCCAGCCAAAAGCGGATGATGAGGAAAAAGCGCCCGGCGTACACGGGGCGTGGAAGATGTTGCAGGATGACGATCTGTGGCGTGCGTTACGGCCGCTGCTCCATGGGCTGGCGGCGTTTTCCCGGCGGATGGAGGAGTCGGTAGACAAGCCGATATCCGCCTTTACCGGTAAGCCCAGCGATGCCTGACATCAGCCCGGAAACGGCCCTGCTGCTGGCGCGTACGCAATTTGCTTTTACCATCGGCTTTCATATCGTGCTGGCGGCGTTCACCATTGGCCTCGCGCAGTTTCTGATGCTACTGGAAGGGATGTGGCTTTGGCGCGGGCAGCAGGTCTGGCTCAGCCTGTGGCGCTACTGGAGCAAAATCTTCGCCCTTAATGTTGCCGTCGGCGTGGTGACCGGCGTGGTGATGGAGTTTGCTTTTGGTACCAACTGGAGCGGGCTGGCGAGCCGGACAGGCGCGGTGCTCGGACCGATGCTCTATATGGAAGTGCTGGTGGCGTTCTTTCTTGAAGCCGGTTTTATGGGCGTGATGCTGTTCGGCATGGGCAAGGTGCGGCCGTGGGTCCATTTTATGGCGACCTGCATTGTGGCGCTGGGATCGTTTTTCAGTGCTTTCTGGATCCTCGCGGCGAATTCGTGGATGCAAACGCCGGACGGTTTTGCCATCGGCGCGGATGGACGCTTTCGTCCCGTGGACTGGTGGACAGTCATTTTTAACCCGTCGTTTCCGTGGCGGATGGCGCACATGGTGGCGGCCGCGCTGCTCGGCACCGCCTGCCTGGTGGCGGCCAGCGGCGCATGGCATTTGCTGCGCGATGCGCGTCATCCGGCGGCGCGCAAAATGTTCTCTCTCGGCATGTGGATGCTGGTGGTAATGGCACCGCTGCAAATCGTGCTTGGCGATCTGCATGGCGAAAACACCCGCGATCACCAGCCGGTAAAACTGGCGGCGATGGAAGGGAGCTGGAACCCGCCGCCGCCGGGCGAAGGCGAGCCGATGCGGCTGTTTGCGCTGCCGGATATGGCCGAACAGCGTAACCGTTATGAAGTCGCCATCCCCAATATCGGTTCGCTCTACCTGCGTCATAACCTGAGCGGTACCATTCATAGCCTCAATCAATACCCCGCCGACGAGCGACCGTGGGTGCCGATGGTGTTCTGGTCTTTTCGCCTGATGGTCGGCCTTGGTCTGTTGATGGCCACGGCGGGTATTGCCGGGCTGGTGGTGCGCCTGCGCGGCCGTCTGTGGCGCGCGCGCTGGCTGCAAAAACTGATGGTGCTGATGGCACCCGCCGGGTTTATCGCCATGCTGGCGGGCTGGGTGGTGACGGAAGCCGGACGCCAGCCGTGGACGGTATATGGCCTGCTGCGCACCGACGAAAGCGCATCGCCGATAGCTCCGGGTTTACTGCTGGGTTCTCTGGCGACGACCGTCACCGTTTATCTGCTGCTGTTCAGCCTCGGGCTGTGGTTTCTGCTGCGTTTGCTCGCGCACCCGCCGCAGCCGGACGAAGAGAGCGTGATGCCGGAAGTGGCACAACGTACGGGAAGAGGAGCCGATGAATGAGTGACGTGTTGGGGCTACCCTGGCTGCAAACGCTGTCGGCGGCGGCGCTGGTGCTGAGCGTGTGGATCTACGTGCTGCTTGATGGCACCGATCTCGGCACCGGTATGCTGTGTGGATTGCAGCGCGATGCCGCTTCCCGTAAGACGATTAATCTCTCATTGCTGCCGGTGTGGGACGGCAACGAAACCTGGCTGGTGCTGGCGGCAGGCGGGCTGCTCGGGCTGTTCCCGCTGGCGTACGCCATTATTCTCAGCGCGCTGTATGTCCCGGTTTTTGCCATGCTGCTGGCGCTGGTCGTGCGTGGGATGGCGATCGAGTATCATCACCACGCCCCGCGCCTGTTCGATGCGATGCTGGTGGGCGGCTCATTACTGGCGAGCCTCGCGCAGGGCACCATTGTTGGCTGTCTGATCGAGGGTATTCCGAATGACGGCCAGCAGTTTAACGGCACCGGCGGCGAGTGGTTCAGCCCGTTTCCTCTGTATTGTGCGCTGGCACTGGTGGTCGGTTACTGCCTGATGGGGGCCGGCTGGTTGAACTGGCGCTGCACTGGCGCATTGCAACAGTGGGGCAGGCGCGCGATCCTGCCGCTTGGCGTGCTCGCCGCGTTACTGGTGGCGGGATTACTCTTCTGGACGGGGCAATTACAGGAAACCTGGCGTCGCCATCTGCTGAACCCGTGGCTGTGGCTGCCGCTGCTCAGCGTGGCGGTAATCGCCGCCGCCGGGTTAGGGTTCAGCCTTGCGCGGCGCTACGCGTTTATGCCGCTGGCGGCGATCCTCGTGCTGGTGAGCTGTGCGTTGGGCGCGCTGGTGTTTACCCTGTTTCCGTTTATCGTTCCGGTTAATGTGATGATTCACCAGGCGGCCGCGCCGCCAGAAACGCAAAAATTTCTGTTGATCGGTTTTGCGTTACTGGCGCCCATTACGCTGCTTTATAACAGCTGGGGATTTCGCGTTTTCAGCGGCAAGATTGAGTAAACCTTCCCGCGTTGCCTTACGCGCGTAGCCCGGCCATTGACATCAGCAGCCTGAGCACAGAGCTGACGAGAAACAGGGCCAGCACGCTGGCAAACCACAGCCCAACAAACCACATGATTTTCGGTGCGATACGTTTAAATGACATCAGTGATACCCCGCGCCATGCTGGATTTTTCCGCGAAACACGTAGTAACTCCAGAAGGTGTAAACCAGGATCACCGGAATAATCAGCAGGGCGCCAACCAGCATAAAGCCCTGGCTTTGCGGCGGCGCGGCGGCCTGCCACAGCGTGATATCCGGTGGAATAATATGCGGCCAGATACTGATGCCCAGCCCGCTAAAGCCGAGGAAAACCAGCCCCAGCGTCAAAACGAACGGCAAAATATGGTATTGCACGTTGCTCAGCGTATGCCATAACCAGACGCTGAAGAGGATCACCAGCAGCGGAACCGGGGCAAAAAACCAGATATTCGGCTGGCTGAACCAGCGTTCGGCGATCGCCGCATGGGAAAGCGGTGTCCACAGGCTGATCGCGGCCATCGCCACCAGCAGCGCCAGCAACAGCGTTCTGGCGACAACACGCATTTTCTGTTGCAGGTTTCCTTCACTTTTCATTACCAGCCAGCTGGCACCCAGCAGGCCATAAGTGATGATCAGCCCAATGCCGCAGAACAGGTTAAAGGGCGTCAGCCAGTCGAGCGAACCGCCGCTGAAGGTGCGGCCGGTGACGGCAAAACCGTTGATCACCGCGCCGACCACCACGCCCTGCATAAAGGTCGCCAGCAGCGATCCGGCGAGAAAGGACTTATCCCAGAATGGTTTGTGATTCGGCGTGGCTTTAAAACGAAACTCAAACGCCACGCCGCGAAAAATAAGACCGATCAACATTAATGTCAGCGGAATAGCCAGCGCATCGGCGATCACCGCATAAGCAAGAGGAAACGCGCCAAAAAGCCCGGCGCCGCCGAGCACCAGCCAGGTTTCGTTACCATCCCACACCGGCGCGACGCTGTTCACCATAACGTCCCGTTCGCCGCCGTCCTGAATCGCCGGGAAAAGAATACCGATGCCCAGATCGAAGCCGTCCATCACGATATACATCAGCGTGGCAAAGACGATGATGACAAACCAGATAAGCGATAAATCGATGCCCATTATTTTTTCTCCTCCGCCTGCAAACTTTCACCCGCCGCAGAGAGCGGGCGCGCCGGTCTGCCGTCGGTTGCGTGTTCATCCCAGGGCTGCGGTCCTTTCTTAATCAACCGCACCATATAGCTGTAGCCGACGCCGAAGACTGAGGTGTACACCACGATAAAGGCCAGCAGGCTCAGGCTCATCTGTAAGGTGCTGTGCAGGGAAACCGCATCCGCCGTGCGCAGCAGCCCATAGACGACCCAGGGTTGCCGACCGACTTCGGTGGTCACCCAACCAGCAAGAATGGCAATCAACCCCGCCGGGCCCATGCACAGCGCGAAGTACAGGAAGGGGCGCGATGTATACAGCCGCTGGCGAAAACGTAACCACAACGCGGCAACGCCGAGCGCAATCATCAATAGCCCCATCCCGACCATCAGACGAAATGACCAGAAGACAATGGTGGAGTTGGGCCGATCCGCTTTCGGGAAATCTTTCAGCGCAGGCACTTGTTCATGCAGCGAGTGGGTGAGGATCAGGCTGCCGAGAGAAGGGATTTCTACCGCGTATCGGGTGCGCTCTTGTTCCATATCCGGCAAGCCAAACAGCAACAACGGCGTGGCTTCGCCAGGCGGATTTTCCCAGTGCCCCTCAATGGCGGCGATTTTGGCTGGCTGATGTTTCAGCGTGTTCAGGCCATGCATATCGCCAATAAAGGCCTGCAGTGGCGCAACGGCCAGCGCCATCCACATCGCCATCGACAACATTTTGCGGATTGCCGGTGTGTCATTGCGGTGCAGCAAGTGCCAGGCAGCGGAAGCGCCAACGAAGAGGGCAGTGCTGAGGAACGCGGCAATGGTCATATGCAGTAAACGGTACGGGAACGAGGGGTTAAAAATGACTGCGAACCAGTCGACAGGGATCACCTGACCATTTTCAATGGCAAACCCTTGCGGCGTATGCATCCAGCTATTAGAGGCAAGGATCCAGAACGTGGACATCAGCGTGCCCAGCGCCACCATGCAGGTAGCGAAAAAGTGCAGCCCCGGCCCCACTTTATTCCAGCCAAACAGCATGACGCCGAGAAAACCCGCCTCAAGGAAGAAGGCGGTCAGCACCTCATAGGTGAGCAATGGCCCGGTAATACTGCCGGCAAACTGGGAAAAGCCGCTCCAGTTGGTACCAAACTGATAAGCCATTACCAGCCCGGAGACCACGCCCATGCCGAAGTTGACGGCGAAGATCTTCAACCAGAAGTGATACATCGCGCGCCAGTCGGGATTTTTGGTTTTCAGCCATAACCCTTCAAGCACCACCAGATAGCTGGCGAGCCCGATGGTGATAGCAGGAAAAATAATGTGAAACGAGACCGTAAAGGCGAACTGAAGCCTTGCCAGATGGAATGCATCGAATTCGAACATGCCCGGTTACCCCACAAAAAAACACCCCTAAGCTAAGGGGTGAATACGACAGGTTATCAGTAAGTATTATTTCTCTTGCGGCTCTCCGCTACCCAGCTCTGCACCGGTCAGCGGATCAACGCCGGGATCGGATTGCGTACGCTTCGCCATCGCTTTCACCAGCGCGCGCTGTTTATCGTTGAGTTGTACCGTGGCGAGGCCATCGCCGCCATCCACGGCAGGTTGCGGATCGGCCACGTAGTCGAAGTTCTCGTCGCTGTTCCAGCTTCCGCGCGGATCGTCGCCCTCGGACATGTTGTAGTACACATTGCTGTACTGTTCGATGGGCGGCAATTTACCTGGCGGAAAGTTATTACGGATGGAATAGAGCGCTTTCTCGAAGGAGAACTGATGCGCCGCTTCTCGCGTCATCAGGAAACTCAGCGCATCTTTAACACCCGGATCGTCCGTGACATTAATCAGCCGCTCGTAAATAATTTTCGCGCGCGCTTCCGCCGCAATATTGGAGCGCATATCCGCCGTGACTTCGCCAATGGTATCAATATAAGCCGCCGTCCACGGCACGCCGCCGGAATTCGTCAGGGCAGGGCCGCCGCCATATAACAGCGAGGTAATATGGCTGTCATTGCCATTGGCGGTTAAAGAGCGATAAAGTTCCGCCTCTTTTTCTGTCCCTTCGGCCAGTTCGCCTTTCGCGCCTTTATTCAGCATGCCGACCAGAGTTCCAATAATTTCCAGATGGCTTAATTCTTCGGTGGCAATATCCATCAACATCTCTTTGCGGCCCACATCGTCATCACCCAGACCCTGAGTGAAATAACGGCAGGCGGCCGCCAGCTCGCCTTGCGGGCCGCCGAACTGTTCCAGTAAGAGGTTCGCCAGCCCTGGGTTTGGCTCGCTGACGCGTACGGTGTACTGTAGTTGTTTTACGTGTCGAAACATAAATTCTCCTGATGCTTTAGTTTATTTTTTAGCTTCCACACCGGCAGCGGCATCGCGAAGTAAAAATTGTTCGGTAACGTCGGGTAAATGATTAAACGCCCATTCAGCCATCGCTTTCTCTTCGGCAAGAATTTGTTTGAAAATATCGATGCTGGCAATATCACCGACTTTTTCTGCCGCCGTAATTAATGACGTATAACAGGCAATTTCAAATTGCTCGAATACGTAGCTGCTAATTGAGCCTTTGACAACTTCATCAGAAGCAAACATGCCTCCAACGGCCTGACCCATCGCGCTCATTTTACTGGTGGCATCTTTCATTAATGAGCGATTAATATTGTTGCGATCTAGAACCTCTTCCAGAAGTTTAATTTGCCCTTGAGTTTCAGTTAAGTGTTGCTCAATTCTTGCACGCAGGTCGGGATAATTATCGATGCGGCTGCTCATTGCGCTAAGCATCGATTCCGCTTGTTTTTCCATGGCGTGCGCGTCGCGTAGCCAGTCATGATAATTTTCTTGCGGCGTCATAGTACATTCCTCTTTTTTGGGGCTGTCTCATTGACCCTGAAGAATAATATTATCAGGGATGACATCTGCTGGCGGTTATTAGCTTCCAGCTTTTTGATTAATATTTGAAGTGGCTATTTTGGTAAGTAATGTATCGGTGGTTTTTTCTTCTTCTAAGGTTTCAGCAAGTAATTGCTGTGCCTTTTTCAGACCTAACTGACTGGCGAGGGTACAAAGCGTGCCGTAAGAGGCAATTTCGTAATGTTCGACTTTTTGCGCTGCTGCAATTAGCCCGGCATCGCGTACGCTGCCTTTTTCCGTGGCTTCAATGACCTCATTGGCTTCATCGATCAGCCCTTCCATAGCGTGACATTTCATACGCTTAAGCTTGATATTTGGCTCAGCTTCTACCAACTGATCGAGGCGCTCAATCTGCCCCTGGGTTTCTTCATAGTGCTTTTTGAAAGCTTCAGACAGCTCGCTGCTTGAAGATTCGCGCGCCAGTTTGGAGAGTGCGCGGGTCAGTTGCTTCTCCGCGCTGTAAATATCAGAGAGCGAATGAATAAATAGATCAGTAACGGAATTAATCTGCATAGTGAATTACCTTTCATGCAAGAGAAAATAATGGCGAGCCATTTTGACTCGCCGTAAAATACTAATAACTAAATTGCTTGAAGCGAGGTGGTAAAAAATCACTCACCAGATTTACGGCCGCCGCCATGGCTATTTTGACCGCCTTTTTTCCCGGCTTCAGATGCACGCTGCGGATCATTTTTAAAATTACCGCCGCTATGTTGACCACCTTTACGACCTGCTTCGGATGCTTTTTCACGATCTTCTGCGAAATTTCCAGAACCGCCACGATGTTCAGCCATGTTATTTCTCCAATTTCGTTGGTTAAAATAAAACGACATATTTTGCATCTCAATGTCGTCGGTGTTCGTGATTAAAGTTAGTCGCTATCGATAATTAGTCAAACCGAAGCGGGAAAAATTGCTTTGTTGAAAAATTAGTCACTGATTTTATATTCAAGATTTGTTGTATCGGTCATATATCTTTGCAGATAAAGAAGTTATAGCCTGTTTTTATAGATATTGAATAATAACCATAGTTACAAAATGCCTGAAATGACGGAAAAATAGCCGAAATACTGACTTTTGTTTACTCATCTGCATTATCCTGAAATGCAGGTACATAAGTTTTATTAATCATTTTAAGACAATTCTTACAGGGAAGAGAGAGGAAGCGGTGAGGTGTGGTGCAGTTAACTTCTTTTGCTGCCGGGAAGAAGAGTTGAACCTTTAGCAGCAATAAAAAAACCTTCAGGAACAGGAAATCCGGACCGATCCTGAAGGCATGCAAATGCATATTCGCTACCAGGATTAGTCTGCTAACAATTAAGAAAAGCGCCCTCAGAATAGTCCTGGTTAAGTTGTATCGTCAATGAATGTTACTATTTCATAGCGTGAATAATCATTTGGTTTAATTTTTAATGAATTGATTTTAAATGTTTTTTATTTATTTTTAGTGCCTGATGTTTCTGACGGAAAATATTTCCGCTGTCGCTGAATGCTATTTTTCTGTACAGATAAATTAATAATTCGCGTAAATGCAGCCTTCGTTCACACTTAATACCTTCGACAACAGAAGGAGGAATTTATGCAAACCGAACATAAAACCTGTAGCGATGCCTGCTATCAATGTGCCATTGCCTGTGAGCATTGCGCCGCGAGTTGTCTCAATGAAGAGGACATGGCAATGATGCGCGATTGCATCAAGCTGGATCTCCAGTGCGCGGCGCTCTGTCGGCTGGTGGGGCAGTTTATGGCGCTGGAGAATGCTTACCTGCAGCCGCTGTGCCGGGTGTGCGTGGATGTCTGCAAATCCTGCGCTGAAGAGTGCAGCAAGCACCCGCATGATCACTGCCAGCAGTGCGCGCAGGCGTGTCGAACCTGCGCGCAAGCCTGCCTGCAAATGGCCGCCTGATGCGGGCATAAGCGCGGCGGCGTTGCCCCGGTATCACTATTCCGGCGCAGCGTCGCTGCCTTGCTGTGACGGCCATTTCCAGTTTTGCACTTCCGGCAGATCTTCACCGTATTCGCGGACATAACGATGATGGGCGGCGATTTTCTCCTGTAACACATCAAGGATTGCGTCCGCTTTCCCCTGGAGCGATGGCACGCGCAATATCGCTTCCTGCGCCAGATGAAAACGATCCAATTCGTTCAGCACCGTCATATCAAACGGCGTGGTGGTGGTGCCTTCCTCCATAAAGCCACGTACGTGGAAATTGCCGTGGTTATTGCGCAGGTAGGTCAACCGGTGGATCAAACTGGGGTAGCCGTGGAAGGCGAAAACGACCGGTTTATCAACGGTGAAAAGGGCGTCAAACGCCTGCTCGCTCAGGCCATGCGGGTGCTGATCGTGGGTCTGTAAAGCCATTAAATCGACGACGTTCACCACCTGAATGCGTAACGCAGGCAGGAATTCGCGCAGCAGATCGACCGCCGCGAGCGTCTCCATGGTGGGCACGTCACCGGCACAGGCCATCACCACATCCGGCGTTTCACCTTCCTCAACCGTGCCCGCCCAGTACCAGATCCCCATTCCGTCCGCACAGTGCTTCGCTGCGTCATCCAGCGTCAGCCACTGCGGCGCAGGCTGTTTCCCGGCGACAATCACATTGATGCGATCCCAGGTCTTCAGGCAGTGATCCGCCACGCAGAGCAGCGTGTTCGCATCCGGCGGCAGATAAATGCGCACAATATCGGCCTTCTTGTTGGCAACGTGATCGATAAAGCCGGGATCCTGATGGCTATAACCGTTGTGATCCTGGCGCCAGACATGGGACGAGAGCAGATAATTCAGCGAGGAGATGGGCGCCCGCCACGGCAACTTGCGGGTCACTTTCAGCCACTTGGCGTGCTGGTTAAACATCGAATCGACAATATGAATAAACGCTTCATAGCAGTTAAACAGACCATGCCGCCCGGTGAGCAGATACCCTTCCAGCCAGCCCTGACATTGATGCTCGCTGAGGATCTCCATCACCCGGCCATCGGGCGCAAGCTGTTCATCCCACGGTTTTTGCGCCGCCTGCCACGTGCGGCTGGTGACATCAAACACCTTACTCAGGCGATTAGACGCCGTTTCATCCGGGCCAAAAAGGCGGAAGTTATCCGCATTTTCCTGGAAGATGCCTGCCAGATATGCGCCAAGTGCCGCAGTGGATTCCGCCTGGGTTTCGCCGGGCGAGGTGACTTCTACGGCGTACGATTGCAGTGCCGGTGTCACCAGTTCGCGGCGTAAACGCCCGCCGTTGGCCCACGGCGACGCGCCCATGCGTTTATCACCGGTCGGTGCCAGCGCGCGCAGTTCCGCCTTTAACTGACCGCGTTCATCAAAGAGATCCTCCGGCTGGTAGCTTTGCATCCAGCGTTGCAGGATCTGACGATGGTCATCGTTTTCCCGGCATGAAGAGACCGGCACCTGATGCGCGCGCCAGAAATCTTCCACCTTTTTGCCGTCCACGGTCTGTGGACCGGTCCAGCCTTTCGGGCTACGCAACAGAATGAGCGGCCAGCGCGGTAAGCGCTCTGCTGTCTGATGGCTGCGCGCCTGCTGCTGAAAATCCGCAATGTGGTCAAGGGCGATGTCCAGCGCCTGCGCCATATCGCGATGCATTTGCTCCGGCTCATGGCCGCTGACCAGCAGGGGGTCATACCCGTAGCCGCGAAACAGTTGAAACAGATCTTCATCGCTGGCGCGCCCGAGGATAGTCGGGTTAGCAATCTTGTAACCGTTAAGATGCAAAATTGGCAGCACCGCGCCGTCGCGCGCAGCATTGAGGAATTTAATCCCGTGCCAGCTTGAGGCCAGCGGGCCGGTTTCCGCTTCGCCATCGCCAATCACGCAGGCGGCAATCAGCGACGGGTTATCAAATACCGCGCCAAAGGCATGCGCCAGTGAGTAACCCAGCTCGCCGCCTTCATTAATGGAGCCGGGCGTTTCCGGCGCGGCGTGGCTGGGGATGCCGCCGGGAAAAGAGAACTGGCGGAACAATTTTTTCATCCCCTGCGCATCCTGGCTTACTTGCGGGTAAATCTCGCTGTAGGAGCCTTCAAGCCACGTATTCGCTACCATGCCAGGCCCGCCATGCCCTGGACCACAGATATAGATCATATCGAGATTGCGCTGGCATATCACGCGGTTGAGATGGGCATAAATAAAGTTAAGGCCGGGCGTGGTTCCCCAGTGCCCCAGCAGGCGCGGCTTGATGTGTTCCGGCTTGAGAGATTCGCGCAGTAAGGGGTTATCCATCAGGTAAATTTGTCCGACGGAGAGGTAATTCGCGGCCCGCCAGTAGCGATCGATCAGCTGAATGTCATGGTCAGAAAGGGAAGATGCCGTCATGCGTTCTCCTTTTGTATGGTTGCGATGAGGTCAGAAGAGGGAACTCCTGTAAAAGTGGGTTCCCCCTAAGCCTGGCATAGATGTTAAGGAGGGGCGTCGTGACGCGATTTCTGGCCTATGTTGTAAGCTTGATAAATGTTCACCCGGTGGAGAAGGTCAATGGCGAAAACAGTGATGCAGGAATATCTGGTTCTGGGCGGCGAGCACCATGGCGAAGTCTGGCGCGGCGTTTACCCGGCGCTCTGGTTAACGCTGCCGGATAACGATAAACGCGGCGGGCAGTTTTATACGCGCGACAGCGGAGAGAAGATCGAGTTACGCCCGGACGCGCAGCTTTTTATTACCGAATGGAAATCGCCACAGGGTTCGACCTGGCTACTGATTGCCGAAGAAAATTTAACCGAATTTGATGTTGCCGATGAAATTGCCCGTATTTTCCCGCCTTTGCGCCCGCTGGATGGGCCGTCCGACGATTTCGCCTGAATCTGATACTGAAAGCGAGCCAGGCTGCCAGGCTTCTGGATAGTGCTCTTCATCTGTGGAAACCGAAACGGCGAGGAACATAATGAAACACGATGAGACATTGCCCGGCGTGGCTGAAAGGGCCTGGGCGCTGAATTTCGAAGCCGGGTTTCGGCGGGCCGGGGCTTTTGTGTTACTGACGATTATTGTCGCCGCGCTGAGCGGCGTTTTTTCCGGCGGCTATTTTAGCCCGGCAGACAAAAGTAATGCTCAGCAGACGCTGAAAATCCACTATGAACGATTCGGGCGTCTGCAAAACGCCCAGACGCTAAAAATCACCCTGCAAACTCAGGCGGCGAAGAGGTATGTCATCAGCCTTGGTGGCGCATTTAATGAGAATTATCAACACGGCAATGTCTGGCCCCAGCCCGACAGCATGTACAGCCGGGGAGAAACGCTGTATCTGGTTTATAACAACATCACCGGCAGCGGCGCTTTTACGGTGTGGCTGAATACCACGCCGGGCACACCGGGAAAATCGATTAACACCGTCGCCATTAACGATGAACCGGGCATCCGGTTCTGGCAGTTCATTTATCCGTAGGAGAATAAAATGGAAATGGTGCTGCGGGCGTTGGCGATCTATTTAATCCTGTTACTGGTTTTTAAAGTGGTGGGACGCCGCGCGTTATTAGAGATGACCAGTTTTGACCTGATCCTGCTGTTGATCATCAGCGAGGCCACGCAACAGGCGCTCCTCGGCAACGACTTTTCCGTTACCGGTGCAATGCTGACCATTGTTACGCTGGTAGCGGTCGATATTTTGTTCGGGCTGGTGAAAAAATATCTCTCCGGGGCGGAGTCGGTCATTGATGGTTCGCCGGTTATCCTGGTTGAAAATGGCATTCCTCTTGTCGATAAACTGCAAAAAGTGGATGTCTCTTGTGATGATATTCTGGTCGCAGCGCGACAGAATCAGGGCATTACCGAGTTGAGTAAAATCCGTTATGCCATTCTCGAACGCAACGGGCATATCTCCATTATTCCCGTTGAGGGGTAGACACAATCCTTCTTAATTCTTTCGGGCTTCGCCGCGTTTTGGATTTTTATGCTATTCGGCCTGTTTCCCCGGCCCGCCAGCGCGGCGTGTCTTGCCGGGCAAAAAAGCACCAGTACAATGATCAGACGCTGAATTCTCCCTTCTGATAGCAGGCCGCCATGATCGTCATAAAAACCTTTTTCCTGAGCCTGCTGTGCATCACGCTGCTCTCCCTTGCCGTCAGCCTCGCCCAGGCGATGCACCAGCGGGACACGCGCACGCAGCAAGGGTGGTGGGATGCCCGGCGTGATTCAGCCGGTATTGCGCCTGATGCGCGTAAAAATGCCCAACTCGCCATCGTGCAGGTTTATGCCGCACCCACCTGGGGCTGGAAAGGCGCGGTGGCGGTGCATCCGTGGATCATTTTCAAACGCGCCGGTGAAACGCACTATAACCGCTACGAAGTGATTAGCTGGGGCGCAGGCGATAAAGTGCGGCGTAACAGTAATATTCCTGATGGCTACTGGTACGGCGCACAGCCGCGCTTGCTGGTCGATCACCGTGGCCCGCAGGCCGAAGCGATGATCCCGCAGATTGAAGCGGCGATTGCTTCTTACCCGTGGCCGCAGACCTACCACGCCTGGCCTGGGCCAAACAGCAATACGTTTCTCGCACATATCGGGCGCGAAGTCCCGGCGCTGAAGCTGGATCTGCCCGCCAATGCGGTCGGCAAAGATTTCCGCTCGCTGCGCAATCCGATTGGCCTGCCACCCTCCGGCCGCGGCGTGCAGGTCTCCCTGCTCGGTGTTGCGGGCGTAACGCTGGGGGCGGAAGAGGGGTTTGAACTCAATCTACTGGGGCTGAATGTCGGGCTGGGTTTCACGCCGCTGCGCCTGCGTTTGCCGTTTATCGGCGGCCTTGGCAGCAATAATTTGCAGAAAGAGACCGCGGAACGCGCTCAGTGAGCAGGGCGTTCCGCTGCCGCGGTTGAGCTTGTTCTGGCTTAGCGTCAGCCTGCAATAACGGCCTTCAGGGGCGCAGAATAATGCGCCCCAGCACGCGGTTCTCTTCGGCGTAACGGTGGGCTTCCACCACCTCCTGTAGCGCAAACTCGCGATCAATAAGCACCCGTAACGTGCCATCACGCGCCTGCGCCAGCAGCGTGTCGACGGAGGCTCTGGCCTGTTCGTTAGCCAGTTCGCGCCCCCAGAACAGCCCGCTCAGCGTCTGATTGGCCTGCTGTAACGCCGCTAAATCGACGCGGGTGCTGCCCCCAGCGTTACCGGCCAGCACCACCGTTCCGCCTTCACGCAGGCAGGCGAATGACTGTTCAAGCGTGGAGCCTGCCAGATCCAGCACGCTGTCCACGCCGCGCTGTTGGGTGAGCGTTTGCACCTCGGCCACAATATCCTGCTGGCGGTAATCGAGCGCCACATCAAGACCCAGTTCGTGAAGTTTTGCCACGCGGGCGCTGCCGGAAAGTGTCGCCAGCACGCGCGCGCCGCGCGCTTTCGCCAGTTGAATGGCGGCTACGCCAACACCGCCCGCACCGCCCTGGATCAGCAGCGTTTCGCCAGCCTGAAGATGAAGACGGGAAGAGAGCGCCCAGGCGGCGGTACCAAAGCTAACCGGGATCACGGCGGCGGTCACCACATCCAGCCCATCGGGGATAATCCAGCTCCATGCGGCGGGCACAGCGCGGTATTGGGCATGTGAACCGCTAAGCGCAATGGTGGCAACGCGCTGGCCGGGCTGGCGGTTTTGCACATTTTTACCCACCGCCACAATGGTGCCCGCCGCCGAATAGCCGGGGACAGTGCCCTGCGAAGAAGGGGCGGCGGTGGCGCGATTAATCACATCGCCGCCTTCAAGGGCGATTGCTTCAACCTTAATCAACACCTCATCTGCGCCGCAAATGGGTTGCGGCACATCGATATAGCGCAATACGTCCGGTTTTCCGGGCTGAAAATAGACAGCGGCTTTCATCTTTTCTCCTCGCTATAACGCGAAGGGTTCGCGCAGGTTAATGTTCTGGTCAGGCAAAGAATAGCCGCATACAGCCATAATTGAATATTCTGATGTTGGTTATAGATATCTGTTTTTCCAATAATAATTGCACTGCCATTGCGCGCATATGTTCAGAAAGAGTGCAGGAGGTTTTTGAAAAAACACCCGGCAAATAGCATTTTTGTTTAAAAAACAACAGATTGAATTTCTGGCATGCCGCTTGCTGATTGAATTCCATCTTGTATACCAGCAGGAATTCAACGATGGCGTTAATGACAGGAAAAACACTGGCTGCATGGCAGCAGCGCATCCGGCAGAAGAGTGAGTCGGTTTATTCGCTTTTAAAAGCGCATATTGATGCTTTATCCCTTGAGGATAATGCCTGGCTGGTGATCGCCAGCGACGCGCAGTTGCAGGCGCAAATTAATGCGTTACTGCCGCTGTACCGCAATAATCCCGATGCGTTTCCGCTGTTCGGCGTGCCTTTCGCCGTCAAAGACAATGTGGATGTGGCGGGCTGGCCGACCACGGCGGCGTGCCCGGCGCTCAAATTTATCGCTGAAAGAGATGCCACCGCCGTTGCCCGGTTGAAAGCGGCCGGGGCGATTGTGATTGGTAAAACCAACCTCGATCAGTTCGCCACCGGGCTGGTCGGCACGCGTTCCCCCTACGGCGCAGTGCCGAACACCTTTGATCCCGCGTACGTCAGCGGCGGCTCCAGTTCGGGGTCCGCTTCCGTGGTGGCACGCGGCCTGGTGCCGTTTGCCTTTGGCACCGACACCGCCGGTTCGGGGCGCGTGCCCGCCGGGTTTAACAATATCGTCGGACTGAAGCCGACCAAAGGCTGGTTCTCGGCAACCGCGGCGTGGTGCCCGCCTGCCGTCTGAATGACACGCTGTCGGTGTTTGCCCTGACGGTGGAAGATGCGTTTTACATCGCGACGCTGGCGGGCGGCGCAGACAGTGAAGATGCCTACTCGCGGGTTAACCCGGCAACAGCACCAGCGGCCATCCCGCAAAACCCGGTTTTCGCCATCCCGGCAGAGCTGCGTTTCTTTGGCGATACGCAGGCTGAAGCCGCCTGGCTGAGCGCGCTGGAGGCATTGCGCACCAGCGGCGCGACATTGCAGCCGATTGATTTCTCGCCGTTCTACCAGCTTGCCGAGCAGCTTTATCAGGGGCCGTGGGTGGCGGAACGTACCGCCTCTGTCGGCGAGATGCTGCACCATCCGGAGCAGATGGACCCCACGGTGCACACTATTATTTCCGCCGGGTTGAACTACAGCGCGGTGGATGCCTTTAACGCGGAGTACCTGCGTGCAGAGCTGGCGCAAAAAATCCAGCACGCCCTGAGCGAGGTTGATGCGCTGGTAGTACCGACATCGCCCACCATCCGTACGCTGGAAGAGATAAAGCAGGAACCGATTCTCTTCAACTCGCAGTTTGGCACCTACACCAACTTTACCAATCTGGCGGATCTCTGTGCGCTGGCCTTGCCTGCGCCGTTTCGCGCCGACGGTTTACCGGCCGGGATCACGCTGATCGCTCCGGCCTGGTATGACCGCGCGCTGGCGGATTTCGGCCTGCGCTGGCAACAGCAACTGGCGCTGCCGCTTGGTGCGACCGGCCAGCCATTCACCCCGCCAGCGGCGGCATTACCGGTTTCTCAACACCATGTTCGCGTTGCCGTGGTGGGCGCGCATCTGCGCGGCATGCCGCTGAATTTCCAGCTCACCACCCGTGATGCCGCGTTTGTCGAAGCCACCGAAACCGCGCCGTGCTACCGGCTGTATGCGCTGGCAAACACCACACCGCCCAAGCCGGGCATTGCCCGCCAGGCGCAGGGCGCAGCTATTGCGGTGGAGCTGTGGGACATCCCGCTGGCGCGCTTTGGCGAGTTTGTCGCGGAGATCCCCGCGCCGCTCGGCATCGGCTCGCTGGAGCTGGCGGATGGCACGCTGGGTGAAAGGGTTTATCTGCGAAGCCTGGCAGCGCTGGACGATGCCACCGACATCACTGAATTTGGCGGCTGGCGCAACTGGATTGCCCGCCAGGAGAGCATGAACATGTTTAACACCGTACTGATTGCCAACCGGGGCGAAATCGCCTGTCGCGCCATCCGCACCCTGAAACGCCTGGGCGTCACCAGCGTGGCGGTCTATTCCGACGCCGACCGCAATGCGCCGCACGTTACCGAGGCCGATATGGCCGTGGCGCTCGGCGGCGAAAAGGCCAGCGACAGCTACCTGCGCATCGACAAAATTCTCGCCGCTGCGCAGGAAACGGGCGCACAGGCGATCTGGCCCGGCTACGGCTTTTTGTCGGAGAGCCTGCCGAGTTTGCCGCCGCCTGCGAAGAGGCGGGCATCGCCTTTGTCGGCCCGACGGCAGCAGCAGATCGGCGAGTTCGGGCTGAAACACCGGGCGCGCGAGCTGGCGGCCGAGGCCGGCGTGCCGATGACGCCGGGCACCGGCCTGCTGGACTCGCTGGACGCAGCGCTTGCAGCCGCAGCGAATATCGGCTATCCGGTGATGCTGAAAAGCACCGCGGGCGGCGGCGGTATCGGCCTGACGCGCTGCGACGATGCGCAGGCGCTCCATGATGCCTGGGAGAGCGTGCGGCGGCTGGGCGAGCAGTTTTTCAGCGACGCCGGCGCCTTTATCGAACGCTGCATCGATCGCGCGCGCCATGTCGAAGTGCAGATCTTTGGCGACGGCAAGGGCAAGGTGGTGGCGCTCGGCGAGCGCGACTGCTCGCTGCAGCGCCGCAACCAGAAGGTGGTGGAAGAAACCCCGGCGCCGAACCTGCCGGCCACGACCCGTGAGGCGCTGCATCAGCGCGGCGGTGCAGCTGGGCGAACCGGTGAATTACCGCAGCGCCGGCACCGTGGAATTCATCTACGACGCCGCGCGGGACGCGTTCTACTTCCTGGAGGTGAACACCCGCTTGCAGGTGGAGCATCCGGTCACCGAGATGCGTCACCGGGCTGGATCTGGTCGAGTGCATGCTGCGGGTGGCGGCGGGCGACGCGATGGACTGGGCGGCGTCTGCAACAGGCACCGCAGGGCGCGGCGATCGAAGTGCGCCTCTACGCCGAAGATCCGCTGAAAAACTTCCAGCCCAGCCCCGGTGTGCTAACCGAAGTCGCATTTCCCTGCCTGACGTGCGCGTGGATACCGTTGGGTGACGACCGGCAGCGAAGTGTCGGCGTTTTACGACCCGATGATCGCCAAACTGATCGTGCAGGGCGCCAGCCGCGAAGAGGCGCTGGCAAAACTGCAGGCTGCGCTCGACACCACTCGCCTGCACGGCATCGCCACCAACCTCGATTATCTGCGCCAGATCACCGCCAGTGAAGCCTTCCGTAATGGCAGCATGTGGACGCGGATGCTCGACAGTTTTGAAGCGCACGCGGCGGTGATTGAGGTGCTGCAACCCGGCACCTACAGCAGCGTGCAGGATTATCCGGGCCGCCTCGGCTACTGGGACATCGGCGTGCCGCCGTCCGGCCCGATGGACGACTTCGCTTTCCGCCTGGCCAACCGCATCGTCGGCAACCACGCCGAGGCCGCCGGGCTGGAGTTCACCCTGCAAGGCCCGACGCTGCGCTTTCACAGCGCAGCGGTGATCGCTCTGACCGGGGCGGATTGCCAGGCGACGCTGGATGGCGAAGCGGTGCCATTATGGCAACCGATCACCGTTAACGCCGGGCAGATTCTGGCGTATGGGCGCGCGCAGGTCGGCTGCCGCACGTATCTGGCGGTACGCAACGGCATTGATGTGCCGGAGTACCTCGGTAGCCGCTCCACCTTTGCGCTGGGCCAGTTTGGCGGCCACGCCGGACGCACGCTGCGGGTGGCCGACATGCTGCCGATCTCACGCCCGCAACTGGCCGCCTGCACCACGCCCGCGCCGGTGAGCGAACCCCAGGCGATAAGCCCGACAGCCTGATCCCGGACTATGGCGAACTGTGGCGCATCGGCGTGCTGTACGGGCCGCACGGCGCGCCGGATTTCTTCACCCAGGACGCGATCGACGAGTTCTTCGCCAGCGACTGGCAGGTGCATTACAACTCCAACCGCCTCGGCGTGCGGCTGGTCGGGCCGAAGCCCGGCTGGGCGCGGCCAAACGGCGGCGAGGCCGGTCTGCATCCTTCCAACGTGCACGACTGCGAATACGCCATCGGCGCGATCAACTTCACCGGCGACTTCCCGGTGATCCTGACCCGCGACGGCCCAAGCCTCGGCGGCTTCGTCTGCCCGGTGACCATCGCCAAAGCCGAGCTGTGGAAAGTCGGGCAGGTCAAACCGGGCGATCGCATCCGCTTCCACCCGATCGGCGTGGAAGAGGCGGTGGCGCGGGAAAAAGCGCAGGAGCGCAGCATTGAGACGCTGCATGCCAGCCATCTGGCGGAATTCGCCACGCCATCCCTTGCCGATCGCGACGGAGACCGTTTCCGCCACCGCGCTGGTGGCGCTGCCCGCGGCGGCAGGCGCGCCTGCGGTGGTCTATCGCCAGGCGGGGGACAACTACATTCTGATGGAGTATGGCGACAACGTGCTGGATCTGGCGCTGCGGCTGCGCGTCCACCTGCTGATGGAGCCGCTGCGCAAACGAGGCGCATACCGGGCGTGGAAGAGCTGTCGCCGGGCGTGCGCTCGCTGCAGGTCCGCTACGACAGTCTCGACAGATTAGCCAGCAGGAACTGGTGGCGCTGCTGTTGGAGCTGGAGTCGCACATTGGCGGACGTCAGCCAGCTGAAGGTGCCGACGCGCATCGTCTAGCTGCCGATGGCGTTCGAGGACAGCGCCACGCTGGGCGCGGTGAGCCGCTACCAAGAGACGGTGCGCGCCACAGCGCCCTGGCTGCCGAACAATGTCGACTTCATTCAGCGCATCAACGGCCTGGCGAGCCCGCGAAGCAGGTGCAGGCGACGATTCTGTTTGACGCCAGCTATCTGATCCTCGGCCTGGGCGATGTCTATCTCGGCGCGCCCTGCGCGGTGCCGATCGATCCGCGCCATCGCCTGCTGAGTTCCAAATATAACCCGGCGCGCACCTTTACCGCCGAAGGCACGGTGGGGATCGGCGGCATGTACATGTGCATCTACGGCATGGATTCCCCCGGGCGGCTATCAGCTGGTGGGGCGCACGCTGCCGATCTGGAACAAGTTCCTCAAAAACGCGCAGTTTGCCGCCAACGAGCCCTGGCTGCTGCGCTTCTTCGACCAGGTGCGTTTCTACCCGGTCAGCGAAGCGGAACTCACCCAGTTGCGTGACGATTTCCGCGAAGGCCGCGCCACCATCCGCATTGAAGAGACGGTGTTTGATTTCCCGCAGCATTTGCAGTTCCTGCGTGATAACGCCGCCGACATCGCCGACTTCCAGCATCCGCCAGGCGGAAGCGTTCGAGCGCGGAAGTGGAGCGCTGGCGCAACTGATGACGATCAGGCCGAGGCGCAGCGGAAAGCCTGCCGCCGGAAGCGATCGCCGAGGATGACGACGCATTGCCGGTGTGCGCCGATCTGAACGGCAACATCTGGAAGGTGCTGGTGGAGCCCGGCGAGGCGGTGGCAGACGGCCAGCCGCTGATCATCGTCGAGGCGATGAAGATGGAGCTGGCGATCAACGCGCCGCAGAGCCGGCAAGGTCAAACGCATCAGCCTGCCAGCCGGGGCGTCCGGTCAGGCCCGGCGACACCCTGCTGTGGCTGGAATAAGCGGACGACGGATGGGCGATGATGCGAACACCAACGGGCAGCAAAAAACGCGGCCGTCGGGCTGGCGGAGCGCATTTATCAGGAGCTGAAGAACGACATCTTTGAGTTTCGCCTGATGCCGGGCGAGCGCTTCAGCGAAAACGAGATTGCCGAGCGGATGGCGGCCAGCCGCACGCCGGTGCGTCAGGCGCTGTTCTGGCTCGAGCGCGAAGGCTATGTGCAGGTTTACTCGCGCAGCGGCTGGCAGGTGCAGCCGTTCGATTTCGCCTACTTCGAGGAGCTGTACGACTTTCGCATCGTGCTGGAAAGGGAAGCGGTGCGTCGCCTGTGCGGCATGCCGCCGGGCATCTGTTCAGAACATCTGGCGCCGCTGGTCAGCTTCTGGATCGACGCGCCACGCATGGAGCCGAGCAAAGCGTTATCGCTGCAGGATGAGCAATTTCACACCACGCTGGTACGCGCCAGCGGCAACAGTGAAATGGTACGGGTACATGTGGAGCTGACCGAAAAGATCCGCATCATTCGCCGTCTGGATTTCACCCAGCAATGACGCGGGTGGATGCGACCTACCGCGAACACGCCCCCGTTTTACAGGCGATCCTGCAGCAGCAAACCGAGGAGGCGCAGCGCATTCTGACCGAGCACATTTCTCAGAGCAAAGCCGAGGTCAGGAAAATCACCTTACACATGCTCCAGCAGGCAAGTTTACAACCCGTTTCACCGTAGCCGTGGTTCCGCCCCGTCGTCCGGCGGGGAATTTTAATCACTCAATATCATTTAGGGGTTTTGTAATGAAAAGACGTTCTTTACTGAAAGCTTTTGCCCTGTCAGCCACTTTTTTGAGCATGGGCTTGTCGTTACAGGCATACGCCGCCGACACCATCAAGGTCGGCATCCTGCACTCGCTCTCCGGCACCATGGCGATCTCCGAGACGCCGCTGAAGGACATGGCGCTGATGACCATCGACGAGATCAACGCCAAAGGCGGCGTGCTGGGCAAAAAGCTGGAGCCGGTGGTGGTCGATCCGGCCTCCAACTGGCCGCTGTTCGCCGAGAAGGCGCGCCAGCTGCTGACCCAGGACAAGGTCGCGGTGGTGTTCGGCTGCTGGACCTCGGTGTCGCGCAAATCGGTGCTGCCGGTGTTCGAGGAGCTGAACGGCCTGCTGTTCTACCCGGTGCAGTACGAAGGCGAAGAGATGTCGCCGAACGTGTTCTACACCGGCGCGGCGCCGAACCAGCAGGCGATCCCGGCGGTGGAATACCTGATGAGCGAGGACGGCGGCGGCGCCAAGCGCTTCTTCCTGCTGGGCACCGACTACGTCTACCCGCGCACCACCAACAAGATCCTGCGCGCCTTCCTGCACACCAAAGGCGTGCAGGACAAGGACATCGAAGAGGTCTACACGCCGTTCGGCCACAGCGACTACCAGACCATCGTCGCCAACATCAAGAAGTTCTCCGCAGGCGGCAAAACGGCGGTGATCTCCACCATCAACGGCGACTCCAACGTGCCGTTCTACAAAGAGCTGGCCAACCAGGGCCTCAAGGCCACCGACGTGCCGGTGGTGGCCTTCTCGGTGGGCGAGGAGGAACTGCGCGGCATCGACACCAAACCGCTGGTCGGCAACCTGGCGGCGTGGAACTACTTCGAGTCGGTGAACAACCCGGTGAACACCAAGTTCGTGGCGGATTACCGTGCCTACGCCAAGGCGCACAACCTGCCGAACGCCGACACCGCGGTGACCAACGATCCGATGGAGGCCACCTACGTCGGCATCCACATGTGGGCGCAGGCGGTGGAGAAAGCCGGCACCACCGACGTGGATAAGGTGCGCGCGGCGATGGCCGGCCAGACCTTCGCCGCGCCGTCGGGCTTCACGCTGACCATGGATGCCACCAACCACCACCTGCACAAGCCGGTGATGATCGGCGAGATCGAGGAGAACGGCCAGTTCAACGTGGTGTGGAAGACCGAAGAGCCGGTCCGCGCCCAGCCGTGGAGCCCGTACATCGCGGGCAACGACAAAAAGCCGGATTACCCGGTGAAAACCGGCGGTAAATAAGCCCGTGCGGTACGTGTCAGGGGCAGGCGTACTGCCCCTGACAGTGGTTGAATGTTCCGGCCTGGCCGGATAACCATCAAAAGACGCTGACACATGAAAATATTCCCGGCTTTGGGCTTTCTCCTTTTCGGCTGCCTGCTGATGACCGCGACGGCGCAGGCCGGGCCTGCCGCTGATTATGGCAAGGCCAGCCGCACGCAGCAGGCGCAACTGCTTCAGCAGTGGTCTGCCGCGCCGGAGGCATCGCGTTTGCCGTTGTTGCAGGCGCTGAATGACGAAACGGTGGTCACCGATGCGAATGGTCAACTCTTCAGCGAGCAGAACGGCAAACTAACGGCGCTGGAAGGCGACGCAGCGCCTGCGGGTGCGACGAAAAAAGTGTTTATGAATAACCGCATTCGCGGCCTGGTGGCCAGCGCGCTGGCAACGCACCAACTGGTCAGCCCGGACGACAGCGTCCGCCTGCGCGCGGCATTGACGTTGCAAAACAGCGCGCAGGCCGATCAACTGCCGTTTCTCAGCGCACGGCTGGCGGCGGAAAAAAACGACGGCGTACATACTGCGCTCGCCATTGCGGTGGCGAACCTGCAACTTGCTGATAGCCGCGCCGAACGGCGTTTGCAGGCGGTGAAACTATTGGGCGAAGCCAGCGATCCGCAGGTGCAGGCCAGCCTGCAACGTCTGACGCAGCCGCAAAATGAGCCGGACGCCGCGGTGCGCGCCGAGCCGCCGCTGACAGCCTGAAGCAGGTGCAGCACCGCCTGATGATGGGGCGATCTGGCTCGGCCAGGCGTTCAGCGGCCTGTCGCTCGGCTCGATCCTGCTGCTGGCGGCGCTGGGGCTGGCGATCACCTACGGCCTGCTCGGGGTGATCAACATGGCGCACGGCGAAATGCTGATGCTCGGCGCCTACTCCACCTACCTGGTGCAGGTGCTGTTCCAGCGCTTTGCGCCGGAGTGGCTGGCGCTCTACCCGCTGCTGGCGCTGCCGGTGGCGTTCTGCATCACCGCCGGCATCGGCATGGTGCTGGAGCGCACGGTGATCCGCCATCTCTACGGCCGGCCGCTGGAAACCCTGCTCGCCACCTGGGGCATCAGCCTGGTGCTGATCCAACTGGTGCGCGTGCTGTTCGGCGCGCAGAACGTGGAGGTCGCCAACCCGGCGTGGCTGTCCGGCGGCTGGTCCAGGTGCTGCCGAACCTGGTGCTGCCGTGGAACCGCATCGCGGTGATCGGGTTCGCCCTGTTCGTGCTGCTCCTCACCTGGCTGCTGCTGAACAATACCCGGCTCGGCCTGAACGTGCGCGCGGTGACGCAGAACCGCAACATGGCGGCCTGCTGCGGCGTGCCCACCGGGCGCGTGGACATGCTGGCCTTCGGTCTGGGCTCCGGCATCGCCGGGCTGGGCGGGGTGGCGCTGTCGCAGGTCGGCAACGTCGGCCCGGACCTGGGCCAGGGCTACATCATCGACTCCTTCCTGGTGGTGGTGCTCGGCGGCGTCGGCCAGCTGGCCGGCACGGTCGTGGCGGCCTTCGGCCTCGGCGTGGTGAACAAGATCCTCGAGCCGCAGATCGGCGCGGTGCTGGGCAAGATCCTGATCCTGGTGCTGATCGTGCTGTTTATCCAGAAACGCCCGCAAGGGCTGTTCGCCCTGAAAGGGAGGGTGATTGACTGATGAGCCAGCCTATTACGTTAACTATCGCCCGACGCGCGCCGCGCCTGACTTGCATGCTCGCTTCACTGCTGCTGGCCGCGCTGCTGATCCTGCCCTTTTTCGCGCTGCTGCCGGCGGAAAATCCGCTGGCGCTGTCCACCTATACGCTGACGCTGACCGGCAAGATCCTCTGCTACGCCATCGTCGCGGTGGCGCTGGATCTGGTGTGGGGCTACGCCGGGCTGCTGTCGCTGGGCCACGGGCTGTTCTTCGCCCTCGGCGGCTACGCCATGGGCATGTACCTGATGCGCCAGGCCGCCGGCGACGGGCTGCCGGCGTTTATGTCGTTCCTCTCCTGGAACGAACTGCCCTGGTTCTGGGCCGGCACCCAGCACTTCGCCTGGGCGCTGTGCCTGGTGGTGCTGGTGCCGGGCCTGCTGGCCCTGGTGTTCGGCTACTTCGCCTTCCGCTCGCGGATCAAAGGGGTGTACTTCTCGATCATGACCCAGGCGCTGACCTACGCCGGCATGCTGCTGTTCTTTCGCAACGAAACCGGCTTTGGCGGCAACAACGGCTTTACCGGCTTCACCACGCTGCTCGGCTTTCCGGTCATCGGCAACCGGCACGCGCATCGCGCTGTTCCTGGCCACCGTGCTGCTGCTGGCAGGATCGCTGGCGATTGGCGTGATCGCCTGGCGCGCAGCAAGTTCGGCCGGGTGCTCACCGCCGTGCGCGACGCGGAAAACCGGCTGATGTTCTGCGGCTACGATCCGCGCGGCTACAAGCTGTTCGTCTGGACGCTCTCCGCCGTGCTGTGCGGGCTGGCCGGCGCGCTGTACGTGCCGCAGGTGGGCATCATCAACCCCAGCGAAATGTCGCCGACCAACTCCATCGAGGCCGCCATCTGGGTGGCGCTCGGCGGGCGCGGCACGCTGATCGGGCCGCTGCTCGGCGCCGGCGTGGTGAACGGCGCGAAGAGCTGGTTCACCGTGGCCTTCCCGGATGTACTGGCTGTTCTTCCTCGGCCTGATGTTCATCGTCGTCACGCTGTTCCTGCCGCGCGGCGTGATCGGCCTGCTGCAAACGGAGGAAGAGCATGACCCAACTGATGCTCGAACCGGCCTGTTTACCCAGCCGCCAGCTGCCGGGACCGCTACCGCGAAACTACCGATCCGGTGCTGCAACTGGAAAACATCAACGTCAGCTTCGACGGTTTCCGCGCCCTGACGCGATCTGTCGCTGTAGATCGGCGTCGGCGAACTGCGCTGCGTGATCGGCCCCAACGGCGCCGGCAAAACCACGCTGATGGACGTGATCACCGGCAAGACCCGGCCGGACAGCGGCAAGGCGATAACCTACGATCAGACCATCGATCTGACCCGGATGGCGCCGGTGGACATCGGCCCGCGCGGGCATCGGCCGCAAGTTCCAGAAACCCACGGTGTTTGAGGCGCTGAGGGTGTTGGAAAACCTGGAAATCGCGCAGAAAACCGACAAGTCGGTGTGGGCCAGCCTGCGCGCCAGGCTCAGCGGCGAGCAGCGGGAACGCATCGAGGAGGTGCTCGCCACTGTTGTTGCGGCTGACCGAGCATCGCCACCGCCCGGCCGGGCTGCTGTCCCACGGGCAAAAACAGTTTCTGGAGATCGGCATGCTGCTGGTGCAGGAACCGCACTTGCTGCTGCTGGACGAGCCGGCGGCCGGCATGACCGATGCCGAAACCGAATACACCGCCGAGCTGTTCCGCAAGCCCTGGCGGGCAAGCACTCGCTGATGGTGGTGGAGCACGATATGGGCTTTGTCGAAACCATCGCCGACCATGTGACCGTGCTGCATCAGGGGCAGGTGCTGGCGGAAGGTTCGCTGCGCGAAGGTACAGGCCAACGAGCAGGTGATCGAGGTTTATCTGGGGCGCTAATATGTTGCAGGTGAAAGAGTTGAACCAGTACTACGGCGGCAGCCACATCCTGCGTGGCCTGTCGTTCGAGGCCATCGCCGGGCGAAGTCACCTGCCTGCTGGGGCGCAACGGCGTGGGCAAAACCACGCTGCTGAAGTGCCTGATGGGGCTGGTCCCGGCGAAATCCGGCACGGTTCACTGGCAGGGCAAACTGATCAATAACAGCAAGCCGCACCAGCGGGTGCAGCCGGGGATCGCCTACGTGCCGCAGGGGCGGGAGATTTTCCCGCGCCTGACGGTGGAAGAGAACCTGCTGATGGGGCTGTCGCGCTTTTCGGGCCGCCAGGCGAAAACTGTTCCCGACGAGATCTACGAGCTGTTCCCGGTGCTGCGCGAGATGAAGCAGCGGCGCGGCGGCGATCTCTCCGGCGGGCAACAGCAGCAGCTGGCGATCGGCCGGGCGCTGGCCAGCCAGCCGCAGCTGCTGATCCTCGACGAGCCGACGGAAGGCATCCAGCCCTCGGTGATCAAGGAGATCGGCGCGGTGATCCAGCAGCCTGGCGAAGCGCGGCGACATGGCGATCCTGCTGGTGGAGCAGTTTTACGACTTTGCCGCCGAGCTGGCCGACCAGCTATCTGGTGATGTCGCGCGGCACCATTATCCAGCGTGGGCGCGGCGATGAGATGGAAGCGCAGGGCGTGAGACAACTGGTGGCGATTTAAAGGGTAGGCGTTCCTGCCGGTTATTCCGTCGGCAGGAACGGTTTACTCAGACTTTGACCAGCTTCAGCCGCTGGTTCTGCCCCTGGAGCTGGATATAGCGTTCGAAAAGGTGGTGTTCCACATGCTGGCCGCCATTCAACTGGGCGAGAAAATATTCTGCGTCCGCTTTAGTGGCGAAGTTTTCATGTCGCCAGTCACCTTCAAGGTTGTACAGCAGGCCAAAAGCTTCGCTGCACGGTAGCCGTATCTGGAATGTGGCTGCCAGCTCGCCCTGCATATAGCCGGTGAGCTGAAGCATTGCCGTTTCGCTGTGATAAAACGCGATACCGTCCCGGGCTTTGTTGTTATGCCACTGGCACTCGGGCATTAAATAACAGCTCCCGCCGACAGGCACATTTCCGTCGCTGGAGGGCGTCATATGACCGCCGACGGAAAAATCGGGATGGCTGGTGCCCACGGGAACAGCATTGGTAATATAGCAAGGGCTGCCTGACGGAATGCCTTTCGCAATGAGTAAATCCTTCCAGCTTTTATCTTTATATCCCGGCACTCTTTTGGGATCCGCTGTACTGCCATCAACGTTATAAAGTGTGCCGCTAATATTGACGACACTGGCACCGGTAGAGGTAATGACTTCATCCTCATTGCTCACCAACTGGAGAAATTCATTAATTTTCTGCCTGTCATATTGTTCTTTGTCCATTTCATTCCCCTTCTGAAAGGAATTATAAAGAGGGAAGGGCGTGAGGGATAAAATAATGGCCTCACACCTTTCCCCGCTGTTGTTAACGCTTAACTGTTGCTAGCGACAACCCAGCTATTATTTCTTTGCAGCGTCACATCAAGTTCATAACTGCCCATCGGGAACGTTAATTTCTGCGCATTGCTGATATCGCTGATCTGAATAACCTGGCCGGGGATATAATTACCATAAGTGATCCAGTACGTCGGCGTAACAGAAAATACCAGATCCATATTCGGCTGCGCTGGCTGGACAAATGTTCCTGCGCCCGACATGGCGATCCCGACTGCGGCGCTATTAACGGGGTTAATACTTTCATGGCCGGTAATAAATAATGTGCCATTACGCCCGCCATTATTCAGCCCGGTAAAATTGTAAGCGCCGTTGCTGTACATCAGCGTGATATTATTATTGCCGGAGGGATCGCACGGAACACTTTGCGATGCTGTGAATACACTGCCCACATCCAGCGGTCCTGAATCATCCCAGACAAAACTGTAATCAATTCCCCACGTGAAAGAGAGCAACGTGCCGGGAAAGGCCGCTTTTGTCAGCCAGGCCAACGACATAATATTCGGATTGCTGATGTCCGGTAATGACTGATAGATACAGAAAGAGCCAAACATCGTTGAATTATTGGTAACATTGACAGTGTATTGCTGAGACATAATATCCACCTTGTTTATTGAGTGAAAATAACGTGATGACAACTGCCTGCTTACAGATAGGTATTTCGTGATTTTATGAGCCTTATACTCCTCATGGTGACGCCAAACGTTTTCACTAACGATTTTGGTGAAACCTGGTCCTGCATAGCTATCTGCATGGCCGCGCGACGAATGGCCACGAATACGCCCCATGCTGATGGCATTTCTATGTTCCCGGCCGAATCCGCATATTTGCATAACCGGGAATACTGTTTTTTGGGAATGTCAATCTCGTATAATTTATAAAATTTTGATGCATCCTTGGGAATATATATTTTTCGCCCGCCATGATGAGAAATGAGCTGAAAAAGGGATTTAAACCCGCAGGTACCTGCAATCTCTGAAGCCGCCCATGGCATCGCAGATAAAACATGTTCCTTATGCTGTTCGCAGAACTGCACTAACTCCCTTTCGTTTTCAGAGCTTATAGCTGGCAAGCCGGAAAATAGCAAAGGATAATCCTGTAATAAAACATCGTGTATTGTATTATTCACATTTACCTCATGCCGATGGCCTTATTCCGTAAGGGCTACCACAGTTGTGAGATAAAGTATTAACCGCGAATATCCATGGCAGCACGGAGGAAGTGTTCCCCCGCAAAGCGCGTGGGTACAACAAGAGTAGTTGCACGATTACCCGATATATAATATGTGCGTGCTGAAAACGTTTATCGCGAATGCGCACACCGCGTAATGTATTACACGAGGGCTGTGGATTGCTGCGTGAATGAAGGCGAGAGGCGCGCAGTGATGAAGGGCGCGGCGTTATTAATTCGGAATTATCATGCGAAAAAGTCGCCGTTCGATATTAACCGATCTGCCTCTCGCGTTCATTTTTGCAAGGCAACGATCAATATCGTGACGCTTTTTAAGCAAAGGGGAAGTCAATGCGCTTTTCGAACGCTGGAATGCGCATTGGGGGAATATGCCAGCGCGAATGGCACCGATTTTGGGCTGGCGGGGGATAACCGACCGCATTCAGGGCGTTGTCTGGCACACAACTTCGATATTATTGCCATCAGGATCAAAAACATAGGCTGCGTAGTACGACTCATGGTAGTGGCAACGTATTCCGGGAGAACCGTTGCTTTTCCCACCAGCCTGTAATGCAGCCTCCCAGAATTTATCCACTGTAGAACGGTCTTGAGCGGTGAACGCGATATGTACTGCTGCACCCGGTTTGTCATTATCATGCAGCCACAGGCGTGGATAGTGCCCTGGGCCGAGCCCGTAACGTAAACCTCCCGTACGCGTCTGGCTCTGCGCGACGGCGATGATGAGCCGGAATTTCAGCGGCGCGAGTGCTTGTTCGTAGAAATGCCGGGATATAGTGGCATCGTTGACGGCTATTTCAATGTGATCAATAACGGACACGGTTCTCTCCTGCGCGTGTAAAAGGGGGAATAAGTCGCCTGCCGCGCCACCCATTATGCGTGCTGCCAACTTTTGTAGACAAATTCGAGGCTGTAGCCATCGGGATCGCGAACCTGCGCGGCGTAATAGCGCGGGTCATAGTGATGTTGTGCGCCAGGTGGGTGGATCTCCGTCGCCCCGGCAGCCAGCGCTTCAACCCAGGCCTGGTTAACCTGCGCCTGAGAGTTGGCAACAAAACCGACATGGACAGCGCCGGGGGAGGGCTCACCCTGGCGTAACCAGAAAAACATACGGCCATTCGCACCAAAGCCCTTCAGGTCGGGATGGCCCTGCGGGCCCTCTTTTCCGTCATAATCATGGCGAAGGTTAATGTCCAGAACAGGGAGTACCCTTTCATAAAAGTCTACCGATCGCGCGATGTCGCTGACGGTAATAAACAGATGATCCAGCATGCTGTGCTCCTGTTGTCAGATGATATAACTGCCCACAACCTGAAGGCGATTGACGGTTTTAGCGGCTGCTTGCTCGCTGTTACGCAGAGTAAAAATGACGCCGTACTCACGACTAGCCCACCTGGCTGTCGGATAACCAGACAAAGCGTACGCGGAGCAGGTGTTGCATGCTGATGCGATCCTCTTTAAACGTTGCCTGATACTGCTTTTATCTTGTTGCTCATCTGATGGCATGCTATTTATCGGCGATGGAAAATCAATTACACGAATTGCGCGAACTGGCATCGGTGGCGGGAAATCAACGCACTGAAACCGGCATTCCACGCCTTGCGATGGTGCAGGGTGAGATCCCTGAGCACCGGTTGTCTGCCGTTTATGAACCAATGATCAACCTGATTCTGACCGGCTCGAAAAGCATGTCAGTAGGGGACAGAACCTACCGCTATGACCCCGCAACCTATTTTGTGATGTCGGTGGATTTGCCTGCCATTGGCCGCGTTTACCCGGATGAGCAGACCGGGGCGCCTTATCTGGCTGTCAGCCTGACGCCGGATCCGGGGATCCTTGCTGATTTGCAGAACTGTTTGCCTGATTCTGGCTCCGCTGCGCTCTTTCATTCGGGATTTTCCGTTGCGCCAGTGACTGTGGAATTGCTGGATGCCTGGGTGCGCATGCTACGTCTGATGCGTACCCCGGAGGCGATCCCGGCTCTGGCTCCCGCCTATGAAAGGGAAATACTGTTCCGTGTGTTGCAGGGACCGCTTGGCTGGATGCTGCGTGATATTGCGCGACCAGAGTCGCATCTGTCGCGTATTTATACGGTGATTAACTGGATAAAACAGAACTATATGCAGGCCGTGCGGGTGGAAGCGCTGGCCGAAATGGCGGCACTCAGCGTTTCCGCGTTTCATCGCCATTTCCTGACGGTTACGGCCCTCAGCCCGGTTCAGTATCAAAAACGGATAAGGCTGATGCGGGCGCGTGAAAAAATGCGTACAACAAACGCGAGTATCATGACAATTGCATTAGCGGTCGGTTATCAAAGCCATACGCAATTCAGTCGGGAATATGCCCGGCTGTTTGGTTTACCGCCTTCTGTCGATCGCCGACAAATACTGAAAAGGTAAGATCTCCAATAATCTGTGCCGGGAAAGGCGCTTTTATTTCAATCCACCATGTTGTGCACATCCTCTTTCTTCCGCGCTGTATCAACAACCACCTTCACTTTGGGTTTTGACAGCAGAATTTTGATCAGATCCTGGAAGTTGACCGGCTTATAGAAGTAGTAACCCTGCAGGAAAGTGATGTTGTTTTGATTCAGGTAATCGAGCTGTTCTTTCGTTTCGACGCCTTCGGCGACAATGCTTAAAGAGAGTTTGCGCGCCAGATCCAGCACGCAGTCTAAAATCCGCGTCGAGTCCTGCTCGGCATTCACTCTGGCAACGAAACTCTGGTCGATTTTAATGTAATCGATATGCAGATCGTGCAGGTAAGAAAGCCCTGAGTAGCCAGTACCGAAATCATCCAGCGCGATAACAAATCCATTTTCATGCAGGACATTTAGCCGTTGTACAAGATCTTCATCCACGTTTAAGGGTTCGCGTTCGGTGACTTCAATCACCAGATTGAGCGCAGGGTGTCTGAAACTCTCTTTGAATTTCAGACACTCCGCGACAAAATCGGGCGAAGTGATATGGGACGCACTGAAGTTAATACCGATGTGAAAACCTTCCGGCAACCGGTGGGCAATGGCGTTCATATGGGCCACGACCTGCCGCATCAGGCTTTGCGTAAGCGGTATGATCAGATCTGATTTTTCGGCTAAAGGGATAAAGGATGCGGGCGGAATATAGCCGGATCGCGGGTGTTTCCAGCGCGCCAGCACCTCGACACCGCGCAGGGTTCCCTCTCTGCCATTCACCACTGGCTGGTAAAAAGGCACGATCTCACCGTTGGTAATGGCCCGGCGCAATGTCTCTGCCGGCGTGGCATTTTTATTCAGGTATTTAATCAGCGCGTAGGCCGTCGCGCAGGAGATTAACAGGATGAAAATCAGGATGCCCGGCCCCAGCGAGACGAGCCGGAACAAGCTAAACAGCGGCGGTTGATTGTAGATGATACTGAAGGGATAGGCTTTCGAATTGGCTTGTCCCGAAGGGGGCGTTTTTTCGCTAAGCGCGGCAATATCCCCCGACAGACCGATAACATGATTCCCGACGCGCAATCTGTAGATAACACCCTCTAACGGTGCATTCAGCGCCTCGCGAATATGCTGATCGCTGATGGTGACCAGCACGCGGCTCGCGGCAAATCGCGTTTGATAGACGAGGAATGGCTGTTCGTTTGCTGCGTCCTCTGCCGGTGCGAGAAACAGACTGGCCGCAGACATTCTGGGAATACGCGCCAGCAGCCCGCGATTTCCCGGTAGCGATGAGCACCAGACTTCCCCGCCTTTAACAATCAGGATTGTGCGCAGATGTGGTTGCAGGGCAGCTTCAGTGCCGAGCTGAAATTGTCCCTCCGGATCGCATCCTTTACCCGCGATGTCAACGGCGAGACGGGTAGCATGGGACGCTTCATCAAGAATGTTGTTGATGTTATTCACCGCGTATCTGGCTCCTTCAAGGCGATCTGCCCGGGTGGAGAACCAAAGCTGCATATTAAGAATAAAAACGCCGGTAATAAAAAGAAGCACAGCCGCGATTAGAGGAATAAGGGCATTGCGCATCATCGTGTCCTGGGGCGAAGGGAGTGATTTCTCGTGTCAAAATGTCAGTACAAAAAGCATGGTTGAGAGAAGCGAAAATCGCCAGCGCACGGCGGGTATCGCTATGGCTGAAATGGTGTTGCTGCGCTATTACGTTATGGTAAACACCGGAGAATTTACGCCTCTTTTTTGCTGACAACCCAACAACGTCGGCAATTAGCTTTGACGGCGAGTGAATAGTCTCAACAATTAATGCTGGCACCTGAAAATCGCCTGTCAGAATCTGCATGAATGATAAAATAAAATTAACGCTAACGCAGATAAGATAATTTGCTGAGGCATTCATGAATGAGCATGATAGCTATTATCATTTCAACGCCAGGGTATATAAAAATCAGTAGATCCTGGATTTTACTCATTCACTCTTAATGTGGCGTTAAGGCTGACAGAATAAATTAACACCTGCTCAACGCGATTTTTTTAATATCAGCAATGCCGGGCAGATTCATTCACGGATAAAAGGAAAACATCATCATGCATCTGGAACTACACAGCATTGGAAGAGTGGGGTGGCTCCGGGCGGCAGTGCTGGGTGCCAATGATGGCATTGTGTCGACGGCCAGCCTTGTTCTCGGTGTTGCGTCTGCAGGGAGCTCCTCCTCTGGGGTGTTGCTGGCGGGCGTTGCCGGGCTGGTTGCAGGCGCCATGTCAATGGCGACCGGAGAATATGTTTCCGTCTCATCACAAGCTGATACCGAAAAGGCCGCGCTGGCACAGGAAAGGAGGGAGCTGGCGACGGATTATGAGGGGGAGGTACAGGAACTGACGTCACTGTATAGGCAACGAGGGCTGGCGCCTTCGCTTGCCCGCGAGGTTGCGGAACAACTGATGGCAAAGGATGCGCTCGACGCGCATGCCCGGGAAGAACTGGGCCTGACGGAGACGAATTCAGCACAGCCGCTGCAGGCTGCAATTTTTTCAGCCATCAGTTTTTCTGCCGGCGCGGTGTTGCCGGTTCTGGTGGCGTGGTTAACGCCGGCACCGCTGGTTTTGCTGTTCGTCATCCTTTCCACGCTTTTTTCACTGGCGCTCCTCGGCTATATCTCGTCGGTCGCAGGCAAAGCGCCGCCGGTGAAAGCCATTATTCGAATCACCTTCTGGAGCGCCATGGCGATGGCTTTGTCGATGGGTGCGGGTTCGCTCGCCGGACAGGCGCTGGCTTAGATAATCGTTTCATTCTCAGGACAGAAAAAAATGAAGAAATACTCAGGTGGGCAGATAGCACTACACTGGCTGGTTTTATTGCTAATCGTGATCGCATATGCCGCGATGGAATTCAGGGATATTTTCCCAAAAGATTCTGTCGGTCGTTACTGGATGGCAATAACTCATTACACTTGTGGTGTCAGTGTATTTATTCTGATGTTAATCAGAATGGTATTTAGATTTATTTTCCCGGAACCGCCGGTTGTTCCCGCGCTGCCACAATGGCAAAAGCTCAGCGCCACCGTTGTACATTTTGTTTTATATGCGCTGTTTATTTTTCTTCCGCTGCTGGGGGTGGTGTCGCTCTATTACGGCCAGAAAGAGTGGAGTTTTCTGTTTATTAACATGCCGGTTGCGGCGGAAAAAAATAGTGTACTGCAACATAGCCTGAAAGAGGTTCATGAATTACTGGCTAATACGGGCTATTTTATCATCGGCTTGCATGCGGCGGCGGCGCTGCTGCACCACTATATACTGCGGGATAATACCTTGCTGAGAATGATGCCTGGCAAGCGCCCGGATTAACCGGGTTTTCTCAGGACGGAAAAGAAGCAACATTCTGCGCGCTTCTTACTCATCACCCGCGCTGGCTGCCGGTACGCCAGCGCGTGGTGCTGAAAGTTACCTGAAGGAGCAGGGCAACGGCGCTGCTCAGACTTTGAGCATTTTCACCGTCGTATCAATGTCGATTTCATCTTCTGAGAAAATGGAGGTTGTGCCCTGAAAAGTGGTGATCGCCAGTTTTTTCACTGAGCGCATTTCACCCGGTTTCGTGGTGGTTTTCGGCCGGATGTTTCCCATTAGCAGACCCACAGACAACACGGCATTTTCTTTATCGATGCGGGCATCAGCGGGGACTTCTTCGCTGTACACCAGATACGATTTGATCGACGCAAGCTTAAAACGTTCGCCTGCGATATAGATGTATTTGCTGTCAGGGATGACTTTCACGGCGTAAGCCGATAACCCTTTGTTATTGGTGGTGGGTTCGAAAGTCACCGCGGCATCTTTCTTAATTAGTTCAGGGTTAGCGACCTTAATCACATGAAAATAGCGGTTATCGCCGTTTTCATCTTTGATAAAGCCAAAACCTTTATCTTTAAACCACGTTGTGATCGTTCCGTTCATCGCTGTACCGCCTGGTTAATCGTTTATCTACTCAGTTTTTTGCAGCGCGCAGTGTAAAGCACAATGCCTGCGCAGGCCATGCCTGGTTAAGTGTGAATGATAAATTTCTGCTCTGCGAGTGAGGAAAGCCTCGGAACGCGAAGCTGCAGGGGGAAAACGCCGATCGCGTCCGTTTAAACCAACGGACGGATTCGCCAGTGCGGTGAAAATCCGTTATTATCCGCAGCCATTCTCCACTCGGGCAGCCGGATGTCTACGATCGATACTTTTATTGCCCCGCCGTGTCACGACAACATTGAAACGCTCTATCAGGACGAGCACCTGGTGCTGATCAATAAACCCAGCGGATTACTCAGTCTCTCAGGGAAAAACCCGCAAAATCTCGATTCGGTGCATTATCGGCTGGTGCAGATATTCCCCGGCTGCACGCTGGTGCACCGCCTCGATTTTGGCACATCCGGGTTGATGGTGGTTGCCCGCAATAAAGCCATTAATGCCGCGCTCTGCCAGCAGTTCAGCCAGCGCACCGTCACTAAGGTTTACAGCGCATTGCTCTGCGGGCACGTGCACGACGACGAAGGAGTGATCGATGCGGCGATCGTCAAAGACCCGGCGTGCTTCCCGCGGATGTCGATTTGTGCGACCGGCGGCAAGCCAGCGCGTTCCCGTTTTCGGGTCATTGAGCGTTTTTACCAGACGCAGGAAGACGGTAATTTACTGCCGTTGTCACGCGTTGAGCTGATTCCTGAAACCGGGCGCACGCACCAGCTACGCATTCACTGCCAGCATTTGGGACATCCGATTCTGGGGTGCGATCTGTATGGCGGTCGCCTGATGCCTGGTGCTGAACGGGCGTCGCGGCTGATGTTGCATGCCAGCGCGTTGCATTTTGTTCATCCCATCAGCAACACGTTGTTCAACGCCCGTCATGACAGCCCATTCTGAAACGCGAATTACCACATCAAATCATCGGGCACTTTGAAGTCCGCATATGGATCATCTTCATCCTGTGCTTCCTGCGTGAGCGCGCTGTGCAGCACAATACAGTTGGCATCGCGCTGGGCAATTTTATCGGCAACAGCCGCCGGGATAATGGCGTATTGGTTATCACCGTTGTTGTCGGACACCAGGCGGGCAATGGCGAGACGGCCATTGATCAGCTGCGCCTGAGTCACTTTATCGACCTCTATTTTTTTAATCAGGTTATTGTCGGTGAAGTTAAAACTGATATTGCCTTTCGTTATTGTGATGCGGTTCATCTCAATAAGCTGCTTGATCTGCGCTTTGTACTCTTTCGATAACGCCGCCTGCTTTTGCTGTTCGCTGAGCTGCTTATCACGCTCAAGTTGCGCTTTCTTATTTTCTTCTACCGCTTCTCTGGCCTCACGCGCCTGAACGCGGGACTTTTTCGCCGTTCTCTGGACTTTGGCCATCTTCTTGCTGGTGACTAATCCAGCTTTTAACATCTGCTCTTGCAAGGTAAGTTTTGTCATCGTCGTCGTTAAACCCGTTGGAGTGTTAGCGGGATTATAACAGCCAAATCGGGCAAGTCAGTCAAACAACCTGCGCCGCAGGATCCCTGCATCAATCGCAGCAACATGGGTCTTGCCGCAAAAAGCCATCGACAAATCGAATTCATTACGAATGATATTCAGCGCCATGGTGACACCTGCTTCGCCCATCGCCCCTAATCCATACAGCATACTGCGCCCGATATAGGTTCCTTTAGCCCCCAGCGCAATCGCTTTCAGCACATCCTGCCCGGAACGTATCCCGCCGTCGAAATGGACTTCAATATCATTACCCACTGCGGCGACAATCTCTGGTAATAAAGTACTTGAGGACGACACTCCATCCAGCTGACGGCCGCCGTGATTGGAGACAATGAGCGCATCGGCGCCTGCCGCCACCGCCTGGCGTGCATCTTCCACGTCCATAATGCCTTTAACGATCAGCTTGCCGCCCCAGCGCCGTTTAATCCACTCAATATCCTGCCAGGAGAGGTGCGGGTCGAACTGCTGCGCTGTCCATTCCACCATGGCATCAATGTTATTAACACCGCTGGCGTGACCGATAATATTGCCAAAGTTACGGTTGCGTGTGGCGAGCATATTGCGGCACCAGCGTGGTTTGCTGGCAATATTCAGCAGGTTGCGCAGCGTCATTTTCGGCGGGGTCGACAGGCCATTTTTAATGTCTTTATGGCGCTGCCCAAACACCTGGAGATCCATGGTGACGACCAGCGCACCGCAGTGGGCGGCTTTCGCGCGATCGATAAGATTCGCGACAAACTGGCGATCGCGCATGACATAGAGCTGGAACCAGAAGGGATGGTAATCCGTGGCCTGCGCTACGGTTTCAATGGAGCAAATGCTCATGGTCGAAAGCGTAAAGGGGATGCCGAACGTTTTCGCTGCCCGCGCCGCAAGAATTTCGCCGTCGGGATGGATCATGCCGGTTAACCCCGTGGGGGCAATGGCTACAGGCATTGTTACGGGCTGTCCGAGCATCACGCTGGCGGTGCTGCGGGCGGCAATATCGACCGCCACGCGCTGGCGAAACTCAAGGCGACGTAAATCCGCTTCATTGGCACGATAGCTATATTCGCTCCAGGAGCCGGCATCCACATAGTCATAAAACATTTTGGGCACCCGCTTACGCGCCAGTTGCCGTAGATCTTCAATGCAGGTGATGATCATGTCGTTATCCAGGACGGTGTGGCTAAATAACGATGATTTAGCCACCGGTGACGATCAGAATACGTAGACAATTATGATTTAACGTAGTCGGTATAAGCGTTCTGCAAAACAATATGATCGGCAATATATTTCGCGTCGTGCCATACACCATAAATAAACGATGAGGCACGGTTTACTAAATTAGGCAGGCCGAGAAAATAAATACCGCGCTCGGCGGAAATACCGCGTTTATGGAACGGCAGACCTTTTTCGTCGAAGGCATCCACTTGCAGCCAGCTAAAATCAAATTTAAAACCCGTCGCCCAGATAATAGTGGTAATACCCGCTGCGGCAATATCTAATTGCGCCAGCGGATTGAGCAGACATTGCGGATCCGGCAGCAGTTCCCACGCCTGCGGCTCGGGCGGCAGATCCAGCCCGTTGCGTTCGATATAAGCATCGGCATCGCGCAGCACGTCAAAGTAGGCGTTATCGCCCGCAGCGATATTCTCCGCCAGGCCGTCGGCAAAGCTCAGGACGCCGTTATCCCAGCTTTGGGTGATGCCTACCAGCGTAATGCCCATATGCGCCAGACGACGGAAATCCACGGTTTTACCGCCTTCATAACCGCTTACCGCAAAGGCAACGTGCTCTTTCTTCGGTTTTATTTTCACTTCATCCCACAGACCCAGCGCGCCGAGCCACCAGCAGTAATCGCGGTCGCGGTAGGCGCGCGGCGGGCGATAATGTTCGCCAACCGACAGATAAACGTCCCGACCCGCTTTACGCAGCTCTTCGGCAATTTGTGTACCAGAAGCGCCAGCACCCACCACCAGCACGCCGCCTGCGGGCAACTGCTGCGGATTTTTGTAGACCGAAGAGTGAATCTGCTGCACGCCTGCGCTTTCTGGCACGATCTGCGGGAATGAGGGTTTCTGAAACGGGCCGGTGGCGGCCACCACATTCGCGGCCTCAAATTCACCGGCGGAGGTCACCACTTTAAAGCCGCTGCGCCCTGCCAGGCGCACAACCTGATGCACGTCAACGCCGGTCCGTACGGGAGCGTTAATCATGCTGGCATACTCTTCAAAATATTGCGCCATGCGCTCTTTCGGCGGAAAAGCTTCCTGGGAAATATTGTCGAATTTCAGCGACGGGAAGCGGTCGTGCCACGCAGGACCGTTTGCCACCAGCGAATCCCAACGTTCCGAGCGCCAGCGTTCAGCGATGCGGCTACGTTCCAGTACGACGTGAGGCACGCCCATCAATGCCAGATGTTCGCTCATGGCAATACCGGCCTGACCAGCGCCGACAATGACGGTATTAATTTTTTCTACTGACATGTTGAATTCCTAAATTCAGGCGACCCTCGATAATTTTATCGCGAAGCGTAATCGGGTGTCGTATTAATGATAATCAGGCGTCTTAAAGGCAGCGCACGGGAAAATCCAGTGCGCCTTCATTCACGGTTAATTAATGTCTGGTCTCAATATTCAATATTTTCCCCAGGCCTAAAAACTTATTGGCGATAATTAATAACGTGGCGGTGACGGCAATATAAATGACCGACAGGGCTGCCAGTGTTGGGTCAGCAAATTCACGCACATAGTTGTACATTGCCACCGGTAAGGTCTGTGTTGCCTGGGTAGTAATAAACAACGACGCGGTAAATTCGTTAAACGAGAGGATCGCGGCAAACAGCCAGCCGCCAAACAGGCCCGGCAAAATCAGCGGCACGGTGATGGTCCACACCACGCGTAACGGCGATGCGCCAAGGCTTGCCGCCGCCAGTTCAATGCGCTGTTCAAGGTTTTTTATCGACACATAAACGCTGCGCAGTACAAACGGCAGGACCAGCACGATGTGGCAGAAAATCACCAGCGGATAACCGCGCCCCAGGTTGAGTTGCGACACCAGCATCAGCAGGCCCAGGCCAATGGTGAAGTGCGGGATAAACAGCGGTGACAGCAAAATCCCTTCCAGCACCTGCTTGCAGGGAAACGAATAGCGTTCGATAGCAATCGCCAGCGTGGTGCCGATGATCACCGTCAGTGATGATGCCCATGCGGTAACAATTAACCCGGAGTAGAAGCCGTGACGGAAATCATCGTAATTCACCGCGCGCTCGAACCAGCGCAGCGACCAGCCTTTCGGCGGAAAGAACAACACGGCGGTACTGCTGAACGAGGAGATCAATACCACGATAGTCGGCAGCATCACGAAGAGCAGAATAGCGGCAACCAGCAGGCGGCCCGCCAGTACAGTCAGTTTGTCGTTGAGCGAACGGGTCATATCAATGCTCTCCCATCGTGCGCAGGAATCGGGTCATGCGTTTGAGCGCCAGCAACAGCAGGATGGTCAGGATCAAACCGGCGATGCTCAGCGCGGCAGCAAACGGGAAGTTCATCGACGAGAAACCCAACTGATAGACCATGGTCGCCACGGTGCTGACGCGTCCGCCGCCAATAAGTTGCGGTGTGGCAAAGGCGCTAAAGGTCCAGGCAAACGCGGTAGTGAGGCTGGAGACAATGCCGGGAATTGAGAGGGGAATCGTCACGGTCAGCAAGGTGCGGATCGGCCCTGCGCCCAGGCTGGCGGCGGCTTTCTCATAATCCGGGTTGATGTGCGACAAGGCGGTCGCCAGCATCAGCACCATGATGGGCATGGTAACGTGCACCAGCGCCAGCACCACGCCGGTTTGCGTAAACATAAACTGAATCGGCGTGGAGATAACGCCCAGCGCCAGCAGCAGACTATTCAGGAAGCCGCTGTTACCCAGCACGATAATCCAGGAATAGGTGCGTACCACTTCGCCGAGAAACATCGGCGTAATCGCAATAATCAAAATCGCGGATTTGATCCACGTAGTACGGGTGCGCACCAGCGCATACGCCAGCGGATAACTCATCAGCAGGCCAAAAATAGCGGTTTTCGCGCTCAGTATGACGGTGTTAATAAACGCATCGGCATAGATGCTTTTGAACAGGCCTTTGAAGTTCGCCAGCGTAAATCCGCCCACGTCGAGCGAACCGGGAATATAAGTGCGCACGCTGAACTGCATCACCGCGAACATCGCGACAACCAGTCCGACTGCGGCGAGCGTCGCGGGGATTATGAACCAGGGTAAAAATGTTGGTTTTCTCGTCATAGACCTTGCTGCCTGAGTAATGTGCTGCCGGTAGAACCCGGGCGGCCCGCAAGCCGCCCGATAAATCAATGAGACATGATGTTTTCAGAGAACCACTGACGCCACTCTGCGGTTTTCTCGGCACGCAGCTGCGGATCGGTATTGATGGTGGCATTCCACTGCGCAGGCGTGGTGAGCATGCCCGGCAGTTTCGCCAGTTCAGGATCGATATGCGCGTTGGTTACCGTTGGGCTGCCGTGATAAATCTTTGCCACTTGCTCCTGAATTTCGGGCTTCAGGGCAATATTCATGAACTTATATGCAAGATCGCTATGTTTGGTGCCTTTGTTGATACCAATGGTATCGACGCCCAAAATCGCCCCCTCTTTGGGGATCGCCAGTTTGACGTCCACCCCTTCAGCCATCATGTTGTAGGCGTTCATCGACAGCATCACCTGTACCGGGGTTTCGCCAGTGGAGATCAATTGCTGGCTGTTGGCATCATCGGTATAGAAAGATTTGATATTCGGGATCAGCGCTTTCAGCTTCGCCTGGCCTTGCTGCCAGTGCGCCGCATCGGTGCCGGAGAGTTTGGCGGCCACCGCAATGATATGGCTCGGGTCCCAGTCCGGCAGCGCCAGCGTGCCTTTCAGCTCGGGCTTCCACAGATCGTTCCAGCTGGTAAAGGTTTCACCTTTGGGCACCAGGTCCGGGCGATAGCCGATGGTGTAAACGTAGCCCCACACGCCGAGGTGATAAGGGCTGACTTTCGCCTGTTGCACCAGGTTTGCTGCGTTCGGGATTTTGCTCATATCGAGTTTTTCAAACAGGCCTGAGTTGGCGTACAGATAGCCCACATGCGCGGTGGTAAAGGTCACGTCAGTTTCAGGTGAACCGCCCGCCAGCTTGGCTTTGTTGAGGCGATCAATGGTGCCGCCGGTGACAAATTGCACTTCTACGCCGGTCTCTTTGGTGAACTCTTTGGCAATGGTTTCATCGATCAGATCTTTAAAACCGCCGCCCCAGGTGCTGACAATCAGCTTGTCAGCGGCCATCGCATTGCCTGCGCTGAGCACGCATGTGGTCAACAACGTTAAGGCACAAATCTTACGCAACATATTCTCATCCCCACTTATGAAATGGCTGTTGTAGCAATCTGAAACCCGACGCGCCGGAACGGTGCAAACGGTGTTCCCTGGTGTGAAATCGATAATGACGTTGCGAGTTGATTCCGTAAAACAGCCTTTTCCTCGTCGTTGCATCAGGATTTCTGACGCTAAAAAAGGCACTGCTTTGCAACGGATTTTCTTAACCAGTGATAAGGCTGAAGGAATGGGGGCACAACAAAACCAGGGAATTATGCTGTTATTTAGCGTTTGGCATGATAAATGCATGAAAATAAGCACTATTAGAATGACTGACGCGACATGATCGCGTCGGCGATCTCAGGAGAACCTGCATGCTCAGTCGCATTACCCAGCGTCAGCTGGAATATTTTGTCGCCTCCGGAGAGGCTGGCAGCATTATTGGCGCTTCAGAACGTATCCACGTTTCGTCGCCGTCGATCTCTGCTGCTATCACCCATATCGAATCTGAACTGGGCGTACAGCTTTTTGTGCGCCATCACGCGCAGGGCGTTTCGCTCACGGCGATCGGTCATCAGGTTCTGAAAGAGGCGAAGCTCATTCTGGAGCAGATGTTGAACCTCTATACTATCGCGTCGGAATCCATGAACAATGTACGCGGCCCGCTGCGCGTGGGCTGTCTGGATACGCTGGCGCCCATGCTGACCCCCGAACTGGTGTTCGGCTTTGGCCGCGCGTTTCCCGGTGTGCGTATTACGCTTGTCGAAGGCAACCATGAACAGTTGCTGAAACAGTTACGCACCGCCGATATTGATATCGCGCTGACCTACGATTTAGTCCCCGCCAGCGACATCGCATTTACATCGCTGGCACAGTTGCCACCGTATGTGATGGTGGGTGAACATCATCCGCTGGCGACGCAATCGGCGGTGACCATTCAGGATCTGGCGACGATGCCGATGGTGTTGCTGGATATGCCGTGGAGCCGTGAATACTTCCTTGGCCTGTTTAGCGAGGCGGGCGTGACGCCGAATGTGGTAATGCGCTCCAGCAATATGGAAGTGGTGCGTGCGATGGTGGCGAACGGCGTGGGGTTTGGTATCGCCAACGTGCGGCCGAAAGCGCATCTCTCCCAGGATGGCAAACGCCTGATTCGCGTACGGCTGGCGGGGACCAACAGGGCGATGCAACTCGGTTATGCGACCGCCGCCCACACCCAGCACTCCATGGTGGTTAACGCCTTCGCTGAGCGCTGCCGCGTTTTTATCTCCGACCAGTATATTCCTGGCATGGCAGCACCAAGCTATTTCGATCCGCAGGTGGTGCGGGTGGCGTGACTGATGCCTGGCAGCGCAATTTAACGCGTACAGCAATGTCGGCAGCATGGCTGCCAGACATTGCGCCATAAATTGCGTGGTTTTCCGTTAATACCCGCGCTCCGGGAACACCTGATTGGTCACCGATTCACCGCGTGCGGCGCGCTGGATGTTTTCTGCCACCTGCTGTGCGGCGCTGGCAGGGATGGCGACCGAGGCCAGATGCGGCGTGATCAGCACGTTGTCCATCCGCCACAGCGGATCGCAGGAAGGCAGCGGTTCGCGGTCAAACACATCCAGCGTAGCTTCAGCGATCTGCCCTGAGCGCAGCGCGTCAGTCAGCGCCGCCTGATCGACAATCGCCCCGCGCGAAACATTAATGAACGCCGCGCCATACGGCAGGCGCGACAGCCGCTCAGCACTGAGCAAGCCAGCCGTGTGTGGTGTAAGTGGCAGCATGACCACCAGAATGTCGCTCTGGCTGAGAAAATCATTCAGCGACGCCAGCCCACTGCTGCACTTCATACCCGTCATCGCTTTTGGCGAACGCGACCAGCCGCGCACGTCGAACCCCTGTCGTACCAGTTCCCGTGCCGTATATGCGCCCAACTCTCCCAGGCCCAGCACACCGACCCGGATGTCGGAAGGTTTGCGTGGATGCAGGTAATGCCAGCGCTGTTCACGCTGCGCGCGTTCAAAGGCCGGGATATCGCGCGCGTAGCGCAGCACGGCAAACAGCACGTAACCGGCCATCATGCGCGCCATATCAGGATCGGAGAGACGAATTATCGGAATATCCGGCAGATCGTCGCGTCCCACCAGCGAATCAACGCCCGCGCCAAGATTCACCAACAGTTTGAGATTGCGGTACGGCGCAAAGAAGCCATGAGGCGGCTTCCATGCCAGCGCATAGTGCACCTCATCGGGGTTTTGCACCGTTTCGGCGCGGCAAATTGTCACGCCGGGCAAATGTGGGGCAAGTAAATGGGACCACTCTTCGAAGCTGTCGAATTCGCTGTAAAACACTAATGTACTCATGCAGCGCGCGTTCCCACCAGGTTGACCACCGCATCGATCGCCAGCTCGTAACCGACTGCACCCAGCCCGGCAATCACACCGGTTGCCGCTTTCGACACCAGAGAGTGATGGCGGAACGGCTCGCGCTTCCAGATGTTGCTCATATGCGTTTCAATGATTGGACCATCAAACATCAGTAACGCATCAAGAATGGGTACCGAACTGTAGGTCAAGCCCGCCGCGTTGATAATTAATCCCACTGCGTTCTGACGCGCCTCCTGAATCCAGTCAACCAGCACACCTTCATGGTTGCTCTGGCGGAAATGCAATATCACACCGTGTGACGCGGCGCGGCGCTGACAGCGCGCTTCGATGCTGACAAAGCTTTCGCTGCCGTAGGTGCCGTTTTTATCCAGCCCATACAAGTTGGCGTTCGGCCCATTGAGAAAATAGATCTGCTGTGACATGCACACTCCTGATTAATACGGACGCGTCGCGGCCATTGCCGGATGCGCATCGAAGAGGGCGAACCAGGCGGCGGTAAGCGGGTGGCCAGCGCGCCAGTTGAGCCCGGCAAAGCGGAAGTCGAGATAACCGAGCGCACAGCCAATGGCAATCAGCCCGATATCGTTGGGATGAGCGCTGAAACTGCTGACCTGGCCTTCGATCTCTGCCAGTGCGGCGGCGACTTTTTTCAACTGTGCGTCAGCCCAGTTCTGCCACTGTTTCTCCGGTGGACGCGCACTGAATTCGTAGCGCGCCAGTAATGCGGCATCGATCATCCCGTCGCCCAGCGCCTGGCGTGCCAGACTTCTCCAGCGCGCATCGCCTTGTGCCGGGTATAAATCGCCCCTGGCCCGCGCGTTGAGGTATTCGCAGATGACCCGGCTGTCATAAAGACAGAGCCCGTTTTCGGTGCGCAGCGCCGGTACTTTTGCCAGAGGATTAAACACGGCAATACGTTCGTCACGTTCGATCGGATGGGCGGCAGAATCCAGCCGTTCTATCTCATCAGCAAGACCCAGTACGCTTGCGCATACCATCACTTTGCGTACATAAGCGGACGTGGTGGCAAAAAAGAGTTGCATCATGACGCCACCTGCAGCAGCACTTTGCCGATGTTGGCGTTGGCTTCAAGGATACGATGGGCGTCGGCGGCTTGCGCTAACGGCAAGGTTTGATACAGCGTCGGCGCGACTTTGCCTGCGGCGATCAGCGGCAACAGATGTTTGCTGATGCACTGCGCCAGCCGCATTTTCTCGGCCACGCTTTTGGGGCGCAGGGTAGAAGAGGTGAGGCTCAGCCCTTTGCGCATCACCAGTTGCAGATCGAGTTCAATCTTCGCACCCTGCATAAATGAAAGACTGACATGACGTCCGCCCGGCGCTAACACGCTCAGGTTGCGCGCCACGTAATCGCCACCGACATTATCCAGCACCACATCGACACCGCGTCCTTCGGTTGCGGCAAGCACGACGGCGACGAAATCTTCGCTATGGCGGTTGATGGCGAGCCATACACCGAGTTGTCGCAGCGCCGCAATCTTTTCACTCCCGCCAGCCGTCGCAATCACTCGCGCCCCGCATGCCTGCGCACACTGAATAGCAAAGGTGCCAACGCCGCTCGCCGCACCGTGAATCAGTACGGTTTCGCCCGGCTGCAAACGCCCCAGTTCAAACAGGTTATGCCACACGGTAAATGCTGCTTCCGGCACGCCTGCGGCCTGCGCGAGCGGCAGCGTTTCTGGCACGGATAAACAGAGTTCAGCGCGCGCTACGCAGTAGTCCGCATAACCGCCGCCATTGAGCAGCGCCATGACCGGCGAGCCCACCGCGGGGAATTCAACGCCCGCGCCCAGCGCTACCACGGTGCCGGAGACTTCCAGCCCCAGCACATCGGTTACCCCTGGCGGCAGCGGCATACCGTTGCGCTGCAGGATATCGGGGCGATTGACCCCCGCACTGGCAACACGAATCAGCACCTCACCGGCGCCAGGCAGCGGGACAGGGCGCTGTACGCGCTCTAATACCTCAGGGCCTCCCGGGCGGCACGCAATCACGGCATTCATCATTTCAGGTATCATCGCGGCTTACCCCTGGTTTGCCGTGCTAAAGGCGCACACGCCTTCGTCATCGACACTCACGCCAACCAGACTACCGACTGGCCAGCGCGTCAGCGAATTCAGGCCGGACTGGCGGGCAAACAGCGCGGCGTTGCCCAGTGCCGGCACATCAAGATGGACATCAACATGATCGCCCTGAAAGACATGGGCGATAACCGTGGCGCTAAACAGTGAATGCGGGCCAAGCGCGGCCAGTTGAATATTTTCCGGACGGACGTAGACATCAAGGCGCTCGCCAATCGTGGCATGAACGCGCTCTGCTGGCAGACGCAGCACATTACCGCCCAGATCGAGTATTGCATCGCCATCGCGACCGGCGTAGCGCCCCGGCAGAATGTTCACATCACCGACAAAGCCCGCAACAAACGGATCCTGCGGACGGCGATAAATCTCATCCGGTGTGCCGATCTGGCGTACATGGCCTGCCGACATCACCACCACACGATCGCTCATGCTCAGCGCTTCCCCCTGATCGTGCGTCACGAAGACGGTGGTGACGCCAAGTTTGCGCTGAATCGCTTTCAACTCAACCTGCATTGACAGGCGCAGGTTTTTATCCAGCGCGGAGAAAGGCTCATCCAGCAGCAGCACTTTGGGGCGAATGACCAGCGCGCGGGCCAGCGCCACACGCTGCTGCTGGCCACCAGACAGTTCACGTGGCTTACGGTGGCCGTAACCAGCAAGCTTCACCAGCGCCAGCGCCTGCTCAACGCGTTCAGCAATCTCGGCTTTGGGCACACCGCGCATACGCAGACCGTAACCCACATTCTTCTCGACTGTCATATGCGGAAACAGCGCGTAGTTCTGAAAGACAATGCCGATTTCCCGCTGCCAGGGCGGTATATCGGTCACCAGATCGCCATCAATAAAGATCTCGCCGCCATCCGCTTCGGCGAAACCCGCCATCAGATTCAGCAGCGTGGTTTTACCGCAGCCGGAAGGGCCGAGCAGCGTAATAAATTCCCCTTCTTCAATCATCAGGGAAATTTTATGTAGGGCGATGGCGTCGCCAAAGCGTTTCAGTACGCCATCAAGCCGTACGGCAACGTTGGCGTTTCGCGCGACGGGGGGCAGCGTGTCGGGCTGCGGGAATGTGGTGACTTCTGCACTGACCATGGAATCTCCAGAAACGGGGCTATCAAATACTGTCCACCAGCATACGGCTTAAGCGTGCATCACGCGGTTAGTGCTTCCTGAAGCTGGCATTTGGAAAAGTTAAAGCAGTGAAAGAGTGGGGGATAAATGCCGGGCGGCCAGGATGCGCCCTGCATTTACGGTGCGATGGTGTTGGACGGCAACGTCATGCTTTCTGGCACATCCACGTCGCAAGACGACGTAGCAGGGCATCGCAGGCCTCCATCTGTTCGATGGTGATAAATTCATCCGGTTTATGGCCCTGCGCCATACTGCCCGGCCCGCAGACCACGCTGGGAATACCCGCTTGATGGAACAACCCGCCTTCCGTACCGAATGCGACGGTGCTGAACGCGTCAGAACCGGTGAGATGGGCAAGCAGCCGCGCCGCGGCGCTTTGCGCGGCGGTATACAAACCGGGATAACCGCTGATGGGATAAAAGCGGATCGCTGCCTCGCCATTCACGGCGTGCATTTGCGGCAGGAGTTCGCGCTGCGCGTAATTCTCCAGTTCCCGTGCCACTTCCTGCGCATCATCCTGCGGCAATGTGCGTACCTCGAAGTCAAACGTACATTCGGCAGGCACAATATTGAGCACCCGGCCGCCCAGGATGACGCCCGTTTGTACGGTGGTAAACGGTGGATCAAAACGCGCATCCTGATGTTCCGGCGCGGCCAGCCGCTGGCCTATCACCGTAAGCTTATGGATAAGCTTTGCGGCATATTCGATGGCATTCACGCCCTGTGGTGCGTAAGCCGAATGGCAGGCGGCACCCTGTACTTCACAACGCACGCCGAGCTTGCCTTTGTGGCCGAGCACGGGTTGCAGTTCGGTGGGTTCGCCAATCAGGCAGATATCGGGCTTTTCCGGGCGCCGGGAGAGGGCATCCAGCAGGGTTCGCACGCCAAGGCATCCCACTTCCTCATCATAGGAAATGGCCAGATGCAGCGGTTGCGCCAGCGGCTGCGTAAGAAAATAGGGGACGGCAGCCAGCACGCAGGCGATAAAGCCTTTCATGTCCGCCGTGCCGCGACCGTACAGTTTGCCTTCTCGTTCAGTCAGTACAAAAGGGGGAACGCTCCAGCTCTGCCCGTCAACGGGCACCACGTCGCTGTGGCCCGAAAGCATCACGCCGCCGCTACCCGCCGGGCCAAGCCGGGCATACAGATTCGCTTTGCTGCCTTCGGCGTTGTGAATCAGTTCGCAGTCAACACCAAGCCCGGTTAAGTAGCGGCGAACAAAGTCGATCAGCGCCAGATTAGATTCGCGGCTGGTGGTGTTAAACGCCACCAGTTGTTCCAGCAGTTTGCGGCTGCTCATCATCGGATCTCCTTGCGGTTACTCGTCGCCCGGCACGCCATAACCCGGCGCACTGCGGGGATCGAGTGCGCGGGTTAAATAGTCCTGCATCTGCGGTTTATAGGCGTGCCAGAGGTTACTAAGTTCAGCAATCGGATCGGCATCGGTCCAGTCAACGCGCAAATCAACAATCGGCCAGACTGGCGAATCGACAATCGACAGCGCCGCCGAATGCACCGGACCGGCTTCCCCGCCCGCTTGCAGGCCCGCCTGCATCGCGGTAATGAGCCTGTCAGCAAGATGCCCGGACTGCTGTTCGAAGGCGTTGACCATCGCGGTAATAACTTCAGTATTTGCCAGCAGATTACCCGCCGCCACGCAGTTCTCCCCGCGCAGTGCGTGGTTGACGCCCAGCGTCTTTTCGCCGCTGTAGAACGCGCTTTCACCGCTGGCTGTCAACACGGTAACCTGTCGGTACATGAAGTAGTCATCCGTGTCGAGCCCGAACTGCAGTGCGGTTTCGGCAGCATCGCCTTGCTGTAACCGATCAAGAATGCGCGGCCCCAGCGCCGGTAAGGTGATGTTTTGCGTTGATACCGCGCCAACCTTGCTGCGCAGCCAGGGGCAGCGCGCGCCGACCGCGATGCTGGAAGAGCTAATAGCAATGCCGATCTGGCCGGTTTGCGCGCAGCGTCCGATAATCGATAACGTCATGATTTTAGGCTCCTGATTGCGGCTGCCAGTCGTCCGGAATCACCGCGATAACATCAATTTCCATCAGCCATTGCGGCTGACCAAGCGCAGAAATGACCAGCCCGGTTGAGATCGGAAATACACCCTTCAGCCATTTGCCAACCACTTGATAAACCGGTTCGCGGTAGCGGGGGTCGATGATATAGGTGGTGGTTTTAACGATGTGTGACAGATCGCTGCCCGCTTCTTCCAGCAGTTGTTTTACGTTCTTCATCGCTTGCTCGGCCTGCGCTGCTGGATCGCCAAGCCCCACCAGGTTGCCTTCGAAATCGGTACCAATCTGGCCGCGAACGTACACGGTATTGCCTGCGCGCACGGCCTGGCAAAGATCGTTATCAAGTGACTGATTTGGATAAGTGTCTTTGGTGTTGAATTTACGAATGCGGGTATGTGTGCTCATGTCTGCCTGCCTGGAAATGGATTCCCGGCAAGGTATACCTTCTCAGGCATAACAAACAAAACAGAATAATCCGAGGCGTTAGTTTAGAAAATGCGAACACCCCTCCAGACCTGCACCGCTTTTGTCATCATCAAACGGCGTAGCGCCCCGGCGCTAAAGGCCCGATAACGTTTTTTCCACATTTCAATCGCCGCCTCGTAAAAGTCTTGCGGGTCGCTGATGAATCTACATGGATATCAGCGCGTTACATTTCCTTACCTAAAGCCGCTTTGATGAAATAATAACGTAATTAAATTAATGAAAAGTGAATGATGTGTTCAGGCGCCTGGTTTGCCGCTTATTCCCGCAGGTGCCTTTGTTCAGCCAGTGTCAATCACGTAATTGTGTATCTGAAACAGAGAGCTTGTTAGCCGCCAGCGCGGGAGCCATAAGCGTTGCGGGGTAACGAGCGCGAGGAAAAGCTGGCTTTGCTTATAACAAAGCTCTTACATCCAGAAACGAAATAGTAATCTTTAGTTATATTTGCGCGGGTAAATTAAATGTCTCACCTTTCTTTGAGGAATGGTTATGAAGAATTTCGCATCAACTCTACTCATGTCCGGAAGCGTTTTTGCGGGAGCATCAGCTTCCATCTGTCTTAATGCCCTTTCGTTAATCCTGACCGAACGCATGCAGATAATGAGAGACGTTGCGGCTTACAAGGCGAAGTATGGTTTACCCGTGGAGGATTTAGCGCGGGAAGAAAAAGTGCTGTCGGCGGCGCGGAACACGGCGCAAGAAGCCGGGCTGGAACCTCAGTCAGTGGAGTCGTTCATCAGTGCGTTGATGACTGCGGGTAAAACGATACAGTATCGCTATCTGGCAGATGGGTTTGCGCCAGCAGATTTATCTGTCACCCAACGGGATCTTGAGGGAATCAGACAGCGTATAAATGAACTGGACAAGCATCTGCTCATGACCATCAGCCAGCGGCTTCGCACAGGCCAACTCTCTTATTCTGAGCGGGCCTGGCTGGCTGAGAGAACAGCGTCTCCGAATCTGACTGTAGCCGAGAAGGATAATCTACTGGACACCATGCGCTATATTCAGCGCGCCGGGTAGAAGAGCGCTACTGCGCTGCCAGGCGATTCAGCGTCCGTGCCGGTAAGCGTTTTCGGGCTACTGATCATTCAGACCGATTTGATTAACGCTTTGGATGCATATGCGGTACGGAAGAAATATTTCATCACGATTATTCAATCCGACAGGGTCGGCTGGCGGCAATATCAAACCCGATAATTCAGGCGCTGGAAATTAACGATAATTCATCATTATCTGATTCCTCTTACAGCGCTTCTGTTTTCTCATTTGCAAAACGAATTGACGCAATTCCGTCATATTTCAGATTTACCGATATCTTCAGGTTCACGTGATACCCGGTTTTTATGTCGCTGAAAGCCTTTTATCGTTATACCACTGGCGATATTTAAAAGCGTTATTGCAGTAAAGTTTAATTTTATAATGTTAAATTTGTCTAATGAAAATGAGAACCTCCGCGGGTAACGTCCCGACGGTGTTTTTACAGATATTGCAATACAGTTTACTTTTGTATGCCTCCGGAGAATAACATCAACGATACCGGGTGACAGTGTTGGCATTAATGACTTTTTACGGAGTGAACATGGCATCTGAAACGCGTAATTTTATTAACTCTATCATTAAAAATTTTAAAGAAGCCATTGGGTTGATTAACGTGTTGATCCTGGAACCCGAGGAGCCTGACACCTTGCGGTTGCTGCACTTTAAACTGGATGTTATCAAGGCGGGTATTGAACAGGATATTCGCCTGTTAAGCAGGGCCAGTCTGGACAGCAACGCGATGCTTTGTCTTTACCCGATACACAATGCACTAAACGCGCTGAACTATTGTCTTGGGATCCTGAAACATATGCCGATAAATAATCAGTTTTATCATGACTTCGAAGAGGTTAAGCATGCTGTCAATGCCCTTGATGCCATATCCGGACGGGTTTTTACAAATCCGGGAAGTGATGAATAATCATAAATTTCCCTTTTACATGAAATAAAAAACCATACGAGTTGCTAAAGCCAGCGCGATTTAATCAATGAACGCCTGTTCACTGACTGTTGTAAAAATGAAGAGGCGAAAAATTATATCTTTTTTTTCGCAACAAACATAAACGCCACTTCAACTGAACACCTGTTTGCCACATTTTTTTATCGCGGCGACGCTACAATACGTTAATAATTCTGATGTCGGGATCATTATGTTTATTCTTCGCTGTCATTTGAAAGTAATAATCGCTGGCATGTTAGCCGTCCTGGTATCAGGGTTCAGCGCGACGATATTGGCCCAGGATAGCCCTGATTTACCTGAGCCTGTACTGCCCGCGCATATCTGCGCAAAACTGGCTCCCCGGCAGACTTATTCAGCAGGCGACGATACCCAACGGCTTCAGTCGGCGATTAATCACTGCCCCCGGGGTGAGGCTTTACAACTCCTTGCCGGCCGTTTCTCAAGTGGACCTTTGACCATGAAATCTGGCGTCACACTCTGGATTTCACATGGCGCAATGCTCACAGCAAATACTGACCCACGTGTTTACGACAAAAATGGGCGCTGTGGAACCCTTGATCATAAGGGGAATGGTTGTCGGCCCTTTATTCTTTTTAAGAACAGCGACGGTGGAGGTATTGTCGGGGAGGGGATTATTGATGGGCAGGGCGGTGAGCTGATGAAAGGCGAGGATGAATCATGGTGGCAGCTGGCTCGCCGCGCGCAGCGAGAAGGTGCGGCGCAGAATGTGCCTCGCCTGATTGAAATAGATGATGGCTCAAATATTATTTTTCACGGCATTACGCTGCGAAATTCACCTGGATTCCATGTCACCCTGAAGAATGTGCGCAATGCGACTTTCTGGGGCGTACGTATTGATACACCCGCAAATGCCCGTAATACCGACGGCATTGATCCTGTTTCGTCGCAGAATATCGTTATTGCTCACAGCTTCATCAGAACCGGTGACGACAATGTGGCGATTAAAGCTGGCGCCGCTGGACCCACGCGCCATGTACTGTTAGTGGATAACCATTTTTATTGGGGACACGGGATGTCCATTGGTAGCGAGACGGTGGGCGGTGTCAGCGACATTCGGGTGCGTGATTTGACGCTTGACGGTACGACTTCAGGGCTTCGTATCAAAAGTGATATCAGCCGTGGCGGAATGGTCAGTGATATCCGCTACGACAATGTTTGTATGCGGGGGAACCGGAGCCCGCTCGACTTTGATACGCATTATGATGCACACGCGATCGGGAACAACATTCCCGTCTACCGTGATATCTCGCTGAGTCATATTTCCGGCGAAACCGGCCAGTTGGTATTACGCGGTTATGATGCCGTTCATCCTTTGTATTTTGCCTTGAACGGTGTCTCTTTCAGCAATGCGGCTCGCTGGCTAATTGAATCGGCGCAGATCCGCATTGGCCCAGGCGGCGTCTCGCCTGTTCCGCCGGGAGAAGCATCGGTACAGCGATCGGTTGTTTCTGCTGATTGCGCAAAAAACTGGATCTCTTTTCCCGTGACGGATGCGCCATCCGTAAAATGAATGCCGCAGAAAGCGGCTATTTTAATGAAACGTCAGATCGGACACGCCGGGCGGCCTGCCCGGAATATCGCTGGCCTGCGGTTGTCAGGCCGACGATTTCTCTCAACTTTCACGGCGAAAACCACGACGCACTATGCTGATTGCTGGCGCAAATGCTGCGTTTTAGGGGAGCCGATACTGCGACGCCATGCCCCGGGCGCCTGACCATACTGACGCTTAAAGCTGCGGTTGAAGGACTGCTGGGAGTCAAAGCCCAGCGCGATCGCCACGTTCAGAATCGGTTCGTCGCTGTGGGATAAGCGCTCAACCGATTTTTGCAGCTTTTGCGCGCGAATATACCCGGCGAGGGGATAGCCCGTATGCTCTTTGAACAGGCGCTGGAGGTGCCATTTCGAGTAGCCGGAACGCCTGGCGACGGTCTCAATGTCCAGACGGCTGTCCAGGTTGTTGTCGATCCAGTCGAGTAAATCATGCATAAATGCGCCAGTGTTCATCTGGTTACCCCCACGCAGCCGATTAAAAAGTATCTTTGTCTGTTGCATTTAAAGGTGGCGCGTTTTTGCAGTAATTGCAAGTTTTATTGTTGCATTTAAATCCCTGACCGAAACGGGTCTTTTCACCGATGCACTCAAATAGCACATAAAGTGCAACAATTATTCTTGCACTTAGTTAAGCGCCTTCCTACAATCGCCGCGAATAGTGTATTCGCAACTGTTACAGTTTTGTGGCGATGAACGACACAAATGGCCTTAAGACAGCCCCCGGACAAAGGAAGTGGCGCGGCGCCTCCTGCTGCGTCTTGCCCGGCGGCGACAATTACCGGAATAAAAATAATGAGCCTGCAAAAACCTTGGGTTAATTCTCATCTGAACGCGCTGGGGGCGATGTTGCTCTCCGTGCTGCTCGTCGGATGCGATAACAGCGTCGCGCAAAATGCCGCGCCACCTGCGCCCGCCGTCAGCGCCGCTGACGTGGTGGTGAAATCCATTAGCCAGTGGGATAGCTTTAACGGCCGGATTGAAGCGGTGGAGAGCGTTCAGCTGCGCCCCCGCGTCTCCGGCTACATTGATAAGGTGAATTACACCGACGGCCAGGAGGTGAAGAAGGGCGAGGTGCTGTTCACGATTGATGACCGAACCTATCGCGCCGCGCTGGAACAGGCGCAGGCGACGCTGGCGAGAGCCAAAACGCAGGCCAGCCTGGCGCAAAGCGAGGCTAACCGTACCGATAAGCTGATCAATACCAACCTGGTCTCCCGGGAAGAGTGGGAGCAGCGTCGTTCGGCCGCCGTTCAGGCGCAGGCCGACATTCGCGCCGCGCAGGCGGCGGTTGACGCCGCGCAGCTCAACCTGGACTTCACCAAAGTGACCGCGCCTATCGATGGTCGCGCCAGCCGGGCGCTGATCACCAGCGGGAACCTGGTGACCGCCGGCGACAGCGCCAGCGTCCTCACCACGCTGGTCTCGCAGAAGACGGTTTACGTCTACTTTGACGTGGACGAGTCGACCTATCTTCACTATCAAAATCTGGCCCGCAGCGGGCAGGGGGCGTCCAGCAATCACCCGGCGCTGCCGGTTGAGATTGGCCTGGCGGGCGAGGAGGGCTATCCCCATCAGGGCAAAGTGGATTTCCTGGATAACCAGCTAACGCCGAGCACCGGCACCATCCGCATGCGCGCGCTGCTGGATAACGCGCAGCGTCAGTTCACGCCGGGACTGTTTGCCCGCGTACGCCTGCCGGGCAGCGCGGAGTTCAAAGCCACGCTTATCGACGACAAAGCGGTGCTGACCGATCAGGATCGTAAATACGTTTATATCGTGGATAAAGAGGGGAAAGCGCAGCGTCGCGACATTACGCCGGGTCGTCTGGCAGACGGTTTACGCATCGTGCAGCAGGGGCTGACACCTGGCGACAAAGTCATCGTCGAGGGTTTACAGAAAGTGTTTATGCCGGGTATGCCGGTTAACGCGAAAACCGTTGCCATGACCGCCAGCACCGCCCTCAACTGATCCCTTGACCTGAGAATCCGACCCATGGACTTTTCCCGCTTTTTCATCGACAGGCCGATCTTTGCCGCGGTGCTGTCGATTCTGATTTTTATCACAGGGTTAATCGCCATCCCGCTGCTGCCGGTGAGCGAATACCCTGACGTCGTGCCGCCAAGCGTGCAGGTGCGCGCGGAGTACCCGGGCGCCAACCCGAAAGTGATTGCCGAGACCGTGGCGACGCCGCTGGAAGAGGCGATCAACGGCGTTGAGAACATGATGTACATGAAATCCGTCGCGGGCTCCGACGGCGTGCTGGTGACCACCGTCACCTTCCGTCCGGGAACCGATCCCGATCAGGCGCAGGTTCAGGTGCAAAACCGCGTGGCGCAGGCCGAAGCGCGTCTGCCGGAAGACGTGCGGCGTCTGGGCATTACCACCCAGAAGCAGTCGCCGACGCTGACGCTGGTGGTGCATCTGTTTTCGCCCAACGGCAAGTACGATTCGCTGTATATGCGCAACTACGCCACGCTGAAGGTGAAGGATGAGCTGGCGCGCCTGCCCGGCGTCGGCCAGATCCAGATTTTCGGCGCCGGCGAGTACGCGATGCGCGTCTGGCTGGATCCCAACAAGGTGGCGGCGCGCGGGCTGACCGCCTCGGACGTGGTCACGGCGATGCAGGAGCAAAACGTGCAGGTTTCCGCCGGCCAGCTTGGCGCCGAGCCGCTGCCGAAAGAGAGCGATTTCCTGATCTCGATTAACGCCCAGGGGCGTCTGCACACCGAAGAAGAGTTTGGCAATATTGTCCTGAAAACGACGCAGGACGGCACGGTCGTCCGCCTGCGCGACGTGGCGCGGATCGAAATGGGCTCCGGCAGCTATGCGCTGCGTTCCCAGCTGAACAATAAAGACGCGGTCGGGATTGGTATCTTCCAGTCGCCGGGGGCGAACGCCATCGATCTGTCTAACGCGGTGCGCGCCAAAATGGACGAACTGGCCACGCGCTTCCCGGCAGACATGAAGTGGGCGGCACCTTACGATCCGACGGTCTTCGTGCGCGATTCGATCCGCGCGGTGGTGCAAACGCTGCTGGAAGCGGTGGTGCTGGTGGTGCTGGTGGTCATTCTGTTCCTGCAAACCTGGCGCGCGTCGATCATTCCGCTGATCGCGGTGCCGGTGTCGGTGGTGGGTACCTTCAGCATTCTCTACCTGCTGGGCTTCTCGCTGAATACCCTGAGCCTGTTCGGGCTGGTGCTGGCCATCGGTATCGTGGTGGACGACGCCATCGTGGTGGTGGAAAACGTCGAGCGAAATATCGAAGAGGGGCTGGCGCCGCTTGCGGCGGCGCACCAGGCGATGCGCGAAGTGTCCGGGCCGATTATCGCGATTGCGCTGGTGCTGTGCGCGGTGTTTGTGCCGATGGCGTTTCTCTCCGGCGTTACCGGCCAGTTCTACAAGCAGTTTGCGGTGACGATCGCGATCTCGACGGTGATCTCCGCCATCAACTCGCTGACGCTCTCTCCGGCGCTGGCGGCACTGCTGTTAAAGCCGCACGGCGCGCCGAAAGATTTCCCGACCCGGCTTATCGATCGTCTGTTCGGCTGGATTTTCCGTCCGTTTAACCGCTTCTTCCACCGCAGCTCAAACGGCTATCAGGGGCTGGTGGGCAAAACGCTGGGACGACGCGGCGCGGTGTTCGTGGTTTATCTGCTGCTGCTCTGTGCCGCAGGCGTCATGTTTAAAGCCGTGCCCGGCGGGTTTATTCCGACGCAGGACAAGCTGTACCTGATTGGCGGCGTGAAAATGCCGGAAGGCTCTTCGCTGGCGCGCACCGATGCGGTGATCCGCAAAATGAGCGAAATCGGGATGAATACCGAAGGCGTGGACTATGCGGTCGCCTTTCCCGGGCTGAATGCGCTGCAGTTCACCAACACGCCGAATACCGGGACGGTCTTCTTCGGCCTGAAGCCGTTCGACCAGCGTAAACATACCGCGGCGGAAATTAACGCGGAGATCAACGCGAAAATCGCGCAAATCCAGCAGGGCTTTGGCTTCTCCATCCTGCCGCCGCCGATTTTAGGCCTGGGTCAGGGGTCGGGCTATTCGCTGTACATCCAGGATCGCGGCGGTCTGGGCTATGGCGCGCTGCAAAACGCGGTGAACACCATGTCCGGTGCGATTATGCAGACGCCGGGGATGCATTTCCCGATCTCAACCTACCAGGCCAACGTGCCGCAGCTGGACGTGCAGGTCGACCGCGATAAGGCGAAAGCGCAGGGCGTGTCGCTGACCGATCTTTTCGGGACGCTGCAAACCTATCTGGGCTCGTCTTACGTCAACGACTTCAACCAGTTCGGGCGCACCTGGCGCGTGATGGCGCAGGCCGACGGGCCAGTTCCGCGACAGCGTGGAAGATATTGCGAATCTGCGCACCCGTAACAACCAGGGCGAAATGGTGCCGATTGGCAGTATGGTGAACATCACGACCACCTACGGGCCGGATCCGGTGATCCGCTACAACGGCTACCCGGCGGCGGATCTGATTGGCGATGCCGACCCGCGCGTGCTTTCATCTGCGCAGGCGATGACGCAGCTGGACGCCATGTCTAAGCAGATCCTGCCGAATGGGATGAACATTGAATGGACGGATCTGAGCTTCCAGCAGGCCACCCAGGGAAATACGGCGCTGATCGTCTTCCCGGTCGCGGTGCTGCTGGCGTTCCTGGTACTGGCGGCGCTGTATGAAAGCTGGACGCTGCCGCTGGCGGTGATCCTCATCGTGCCGATGACCATGCTCTCCGCGCTGTTTGGCGTCTGGCTGACCGGTGGCGATAACAACGTGTTCGTGCAGGTAGGGCTGGTGGTACTGATGGGGCTGGCGTGTAAAAACGCGATTCTTATCGTGGAGTTTGCCCGCGAGCTGGAAATTCAGGGCAAAGGCATCATGGAGGCCGCGCTGGAGGCGTGCCGCCTGCGTTTACGCCCGATTGTGATGACCTCCATCGCCTTTATTGCCGGGACCATTCCGCTGATCCTCGGCCACGGCGCGGGCGCAGAAGTGCGCGGCGTTACCGGGATCACGGTCTTCTCCGGGATGCTGGGCGTGACGCTGTTTGGTCTGTTCCTGACGCCGGTGTTTTACGTGACGCTGCGTAAGTTCGTGACGCGCGGGAAAAAAGAGGAAAGGGACGTTCTGCCTGCGTAGGGACGTTGCTGATAATAAAAAACCGCCTTCAGTGTGAAGGCGGTTTTTTTTCGCATCAGGAAAAACGTTACGACGTTTTTTGATACTGAGCAATAAGGTCGGGGAGCGGATCCCATCCGCTGCTGTCGGCGTTCTTAACCGCCTCCAGGGCGCTTGCCACGGTATGGCGGGCTAATACCGCTAACGACGCCTGCTCCGCTTCTTCGGAAATCGATTTGAAGTACCAGCAGGCGTTAGCGCTGACCACGCAGCGGGCCGGTACGTCAGGGCGCGACGCCCACAGCTTTTTATCTTCGATGACCGAAAGGTAGATGTCGCGCAGGGTGATCTCTTCCGGCGGGCGACCAAGATGAATGGAGCCGTTACGGCCAAGCGTTGAGACGATAATGCCGTCACGCGTCAGCGGAACCATCAATTTGCGGATGAAGCTCGGGTTCGCTTCCAGGCCGTAGGCCAGAATCGCACTCGTCGAACGTTCACCCAATTGCTCCGCCATCGCTACGCTGAGAACCATCTGCAAAGCTGTCGGGAAGCGGTAATCTAACATTTTATTGTCCTGGGTTGCGGTGAATCTTGTTCTTTTTGGCACCGCAGAGGTGAAAAATCAATAAACAACAATATAACAAATACGGGATTTTTTTTGAAGACGTCCACGATTGACCTGGCTCGTAAAAAAGAGTTTCCAGCGCGCGCCGGATGTGAGCAAAGTATCAATCTGTGTACTTTTTTCTTGCCGCGTTGCAGGGAGATCATGTGAGACTGAATCGTTACAGATTTGAGCGGTAAATGTTATCCCGAAGAGTTTGAAATTGAAGCAGTCAAACGAGTCGTTGATTGTGGCCATTCTGTTTCCAGCGTTGTAACCGCTCTTGATATCACCACCCACACTCTTTTTTCTTCTTCCAGTTATAAAGAGTGGCCTCAGAAATGCCCATCTTTTTGCAGAGTGCTCCAACGCTATCTGTTCTTCGGCATAGCGGGTCTTTTTCATGGCTGATATGCCTCCCCCGGTAAAGTGGAAAAGAACCGAATACTCCGGTTTAGCCTGGCACTGTTTCAGGAGATCGCCTGTTCAGCCAAGTACTTAAGGCCGGACGTGTGCCGTCCCCCACGCTCTGGCAGTGACAGTGCATGCCTGGGCTGCGCGTCTATATGGATAAACACCAAATCAATTACACAATAAAAAAACAGGCTAATAGATGACTTGTCATTGATTTTAGATGATGCATCATCTATTTTAGATGACGCATCATCTATTTCATTAACTGAACCACTGCAAAAGTTGAAGGCAACTGCCCGTGAATTAACCCTGTCATGTTTTAAACAACCACAGGAAAACAAATTAATGGCGAGTGATAAAAGAAAAGGCTTTGGTCGCCTGCTTCTGGCCGTAAGCCAGTCCTGGCGAAGAGCCCTGACCCAGCACCTGAGCAAGGAGGGGGTATCCGGAACCGCCGCATTACTGGTACTGGAAATGCTTCATCTGGGAAGCAGACAATTAAGACAGTATGAACTGGCCCGGCGACTGGGGCTGGAAAACTCGGCAGTTGTCCGCCTGCTTGACGGACTTGAAAACAGCGGGTTTGTATGCAGGCAGGAAGATCCCGTTGACCGGCGGGCAAAATTGCTGAGTCTGACGGAAAAGGGGATTGATCTCGGAAACCGGCTGGATCACCTTGCCGGTAGCCTGCGGCTGCAAATTCTCAGCAATATTCCGCAGGAAGACCTCGAAATCGTTGAAAAAACCCTGAGCTGTATGCTGGAAAACCTGGATTCCTGCAATGAACGGGGTCGACGTCCATGAAAGCCCAGGTATCTGATATCTGGACGACGGAAGCGGTGATTTTTTCACTTAAAACATTCGCTGCCGCCATGCTGGCATACTGGATCGCAGTAAAGTTTAATCTTAACAATCCCTACTGGTCTGTAGGCACCGTTTACATTGTCGCGCATCCCTTAATGGGTGCCACCACCTCTAAGGCGGTGTACCGGATGGGAGGAACCATTCTGGGCGCGATTGCCATCATAATTCTGGTTCCTAACCTGGTCTCATCGCCTGAGCTTCTTTCTGTCGGCATGGCATTATGGACGGCTGGCTGCCTTTTTATCAGCATGCTCGATCGTTCCCCGAAAAGTTATCTCTTCATGCTTGCCGGTTATACCGCCGTGCTCACGGGATCCACTATTGTGGACACGCCGGGCACCACGTTCGATGTAGCAGTCTCACGGGTTGAAGAAATCTTCGTGGGTATTCTCTGTATCGCATTGTTCAGCCGCGGCATTTTTCCCCAGAAAGCGAGTCAGGTACTGTCACGAAGGGTGGATTTGTGGCTTGAAAATGCGAATGCGCTGACCCGGGATGTGTTGTCAGGGAGTGTGAATTCCCCCCGTACTTTACAGTTACGACAGACGCTGGCTGCCGATGCCGTTGATCTTCGCAATTTCGCCACGCACGTGGGGTACGAAAGCCACGATGACAGAAGGCTGGCTGAAAGAATGACCATCTTACTGGAGAGGATGGTCACCCTGCTGCCCTTACTGTCCGAAGTGTATGACCTCAGAATGAGGACAATATCGGACAATCAGGCAAAAGAGTGGTTTTCCAGGGTTTCCGGCTGGCTGGAAGAGCCTGCTGATAACCACAATGAAAAAGAAAATCTGCTGTCCTTGTTCAGCCAGGCACAAAATCACCCGCATGATAAAGAACCGACCTGGGATACGTTGTACCGTAACCGTCTTGCAGGGCAACTGCATGAATTGACGGAAGTCTGGAGCGACTGCCTTACCCTCCGGCGCGATATTACCAGCGGAGAGGTTCATGAAACCGACTACAAACCCAGGCGTAAAGTCGGAATGCTTCCGGACTATGGCATGGCCTTTCTCTCTGCTGCCGCTGTTTGTGTTTCCATCATACTGGCCTGTTCACTGTGGGTTTTAACCGGATGGAGCTATGGCAGCGCTGCCGTACAGATGGTGAGCGTTATATGCTGTACCATGGCCACCCTGGATGATGCTGTTCCTGTAGTCAGAAAAATGCTTGAACTGACCCTGGCCACCGTGGGCATTTCTTTCGTCTATCAGTTCGGGATATTCCCTTTTATAGAGAGTCTGGGATTCATTCCCCTTATATCATCGCTGGGGTTATTTCTGATACCGGTTGGCGTTTTACTTGCCACCCCCTCAAAGTGGTTTACCGGGTTTGTGCTGAGTGTGAACCTGGTCTTCATGCTTCAGTTACGCCAGAAATTAACGCTGGATTTACCGACATTCCTGAATGCAAACATTGCGACAGTTGCCGGTATTGTCATAGCCATAATGACATTGTCCACATTTCGAACCATCGGCGCAGAGACAAGTGTAAGGCGACTACTGAAAGCCAGCTGGAGAATGATCGTACAGTTCATCAGTTCGGAGAGACGCGCCAGTGATGAGAGGATGACCCATCACATACTGAACCAATTGGGGCTGCTTGTTCCACGGATGGCGGCAGTACCACCCGAATCAGATATATACGCCACTGATTTACTGAGGGATCTCAGAGCAGGTTTATGCGTAATGGATATACAGAATAATAAAATCTCTGTGACGGTTGCACAAAGGGACAGCCTCGAACAGCTGCTTCTCTGTGTTGCGGCTTATTACAAGGGAAAGATTAACGGACAGACCAGCATTCAGACACAGTTGGAATATCACCTTAATAACTGCCTTCAGGTCATGTCAGGATCAAATGACGGACAACCTGTGTCCGGTCCTCTTATCCGCAATGCCCTGGCTGGCCTTCATACGGCTTTATTACCACTCCAGAACAACGCCGAGGTAAATAAATGAACACTGATATTGATGTTTATGGTGTTTATGTCCCGTCTCTCCTGTTCATCATGATCGCCTGTTATCTGTTATTCCGTACCCTGCACTGGGTTTTGTCTGTAGCCGGTTTTTACCGGTATGTATGGCACCGTCCGCTATTTGATATAGCCACATATTTCGTTCTCTTTTTCGGTTGCACATTATTGTCAGGGACATTCAAATGAAACCATTTAATCTACGGTGGGGTCAGATCCTGTTAACGATGGCAATGCTGGCATGTGCTGCATTACTCGGCTGGCATGTCTGGGACTATTATATGTACGCGCCATGGACCCGCGATGGCAAGGTCAGTGCAGATGTGGTGCAGATAGCACCGGAAGTGTCCGGTACCGTTCTGAAAGTGAATGTGGCAGACAATCAGTTTGTGCATCGTGGTGAAATCCTTTACCAGATAGATCCTGAGCGCTTTCAGCTTGCCCTGCAGGAGGCTGAGGCCACCCTGGATTCCAAAAACTTTTCCATGAATCTCAAGAAATCAATGGCAAATCGTCGAACGCTTCTTGGTACGGCATCGGAATCCAGAGAAACGATTGAGCAGGCGGCCAGCGACGCGAAGGTCGCGCTGGCGGACTTTCAGAGTGCGCAGACCGAGGTTAATATCGCCAGGCTGAATCTGGAGAAAACGACAGTACGGGCTCCGGCCGACGGTTATGTAACTAATCTGAGTCTGCGGACAGGGGATTTTGCCACCTCTGGTGTCACCAGTGTTTCGATCCTTGAAACGGACAGCTTCCGTGTTATTGGTTATTTTCAGGAGACACAACTCGGACGCATTAAAGTGGGTGATAAAGTGAAGATAAAACTGATGGGCAGTAACAGGCAACTGGCCGGACATGTGGAAAGCTTCGGAAGAGGCATCTCAGACAGTAACACAGCGGCAGACCACTTAGGGCTTCCAAACGTGGAGCCGGTGTTTAACTGGGTCAGGCTGGCGCAGCGCATTCCGGTCCGTATTAAAATTGATAATATTCCCCCGGAAACCAGACTTTCGTCAGGAATGACGGCGAGTGTTTCTGTCATTTATCAGTGATATTTCCCGGACGTGTTGCATGCAGTAAAAAAGATTAAATCAGTAAATATGTGAGTGGACGGAACATTCATTTCAGTCAACTCACTATTTTTAATGACGGGTTTTATTTCCTGCGGGAATTGTCTGACGGGTAAAGCTGGTGCGCTAATGAAGAGAGGAGAAATAAACCCTCCTGAAAATATGAGCTCCCTTTATAAAAGTCTGCTATGAGCGAAAAGGGACGCTCTGCCGCTTGCGCAGAACGTCCGCAACAGAATCTGCTCAGTGAAGGACCATCCCAAAATGGGCTGGTCAAGAATTTACAAACCCGAATTAAGCGCTTTCTGGCGTACCAGTAATCGCACCTGCTTGCCACGGTAGTTAACATAATTTTGAAACTGAAACCCAAAGCGCTCAGCTAAATAATTTGAACGTTTATTTTCTTCATCAATAATACAGCACACCGGGGAGGAAAATGTCTTATCGGCCCACAGCAGAATTGCGGCCAGCGCTTCAGTTGCATAACCTTTACCACGCGCTTCTGGCATTAACGTCCATCCCGCTTCAGGATATTCCAGAGCAGGCGTGATATCCCGATGAGCATCCTGAAAGCCAAACGAACCAGCATAACGGTTTGTTGATTTTTCAAATACTGCCCAGTAACCATAACCCAACATCTGCCAGTGCCCGATATCGCGTAATAAACGGGTCCAGACCATATCTGTAGTCGGCATTTCGCCGCCATTGATCTTAACCATTTCCGGAGTCGCCCAGCATTCCTTGAGCGCCGGGAAATCTTCGAGTGTAAATTGCTTTAAAATCAGGCGTTCTGTTTCAAGCTGCGGCGCTTGCTGTGTAATCATTGTTTCCCCCATTATTCTTAGCTCTATGATTGGTTAAATTTACCATCATGAGCGGTTCATCTCCGAAAAAATCCATAAAAAGAGGGCCATATTCGCTTCACGCCCTCAAACATCCGACAAACTTTTTATGACATCTGTAAGGGTGGGGCACTCCGGTCAGGCACTGATTTCAGCCCAGGCCTCTGCAGGATAGTGATCGCCGATTGTTCACACTGTCATAAAACATAGCCGGATGACTGACATAGCCAGTTCAGAATACAGGGCTGCAGGTTATTAAGGTGCTGGCTTGCCGGCGACGCGATGCTGGACTGCAGACAGGAGCCGTCCATCCAGAATCATTAGTCCGGCAGCCAGAATACTCATCCCGATGAGCTTATCAGCAGTCAGGGATTCGCCCAGTAACGCAAAGCCAGCCAGCACAGCCGTGACGGGGATAAGAAAGGTCACCAGCATCAGGTTGGTTGCTCCGGCGCTCGCTAGCAGACGGAAAAAAATCAGATACGCCACGGCGGTGGAGAAAATTGCCAGACCTGCAAGAGCCATCCAGCAGATGGCGTCTGCGTGCAGTAATGTATTGATATTACCGTTAAGGAAAGCCACAGGTAACGTCAGCAACGCGGAGGCTGTCAGTTGTCCTGCTGCGGGTACCAGCGGTGACAGACCTGCCCGCATAAACCGCCGTCCCCAGAGGCTGGCAATGGCATAGCTGAGGGCGGCAGCCAGCACGGCAAGTTCTGCGGCCAGGCTGTGATCCTCACCGGCAAGATTTTCATGGCCCAGCATGTATGCAACGCCGCCAAAACCGGTTAACAGGCCAACGCAACGCCCCCAGGAAAGACGGTCATCTGATGTAAAACGGTGCGCCAGCAGTATGGTAAAAAGCGGCGTGGTGGCGTTAAGTATGGCTGCCGTGCCGCTGGCAATGTGCGACTGTCCCCAGGCGATAAGCAGGAACGGCAGAACATTATTAAGCAATCCCATAACCATGAAACTACCCCAGAGTTTTGCGCTGTGCTGCACAGGTGTCCGGGAGATTAACAACACGCTCCACAGTACGGCTGCTGCAAGCGTGACTCGTGCCGCCACCAGTGGCAACGGAGGGATATATCTCACCAGAATGCCGTTGAAGAAAAAAGAACCGCCCCAAAGCAATGAGAGCAGGAAAAGCAGACTCCAGTCGGAGTATTTCATGTGTTTTGCGTTCACAACAGTGTTGCTCCAGAGTGATCCCGTTGTCATACGGTATTAATAACTCTGGGATATTGGCAGTAAAAACGATTTATATTCAGCCCCGTTTTTAGAAAAACTCAACGATGCGGGACAATCTTCCTTCTCACAGGGTTCTGAGAGTGTTTGAATCCGTTGCCAGGTATCTCAATATGACCCGGACCGGAACACCAACGGGGCCGTGAGTCTGCACATCAGAGACTTTGAGAGTCAGCCTGGCATTGTCTTTCTGGTAAATGGCTGTGGACTGGCTCTTTCCGCGGCTTGCTTCGGTGCTTACTCGCATTTCTCTCGCGCTTCGGCGAGTTTTATTGCTGGATACTCATCTAATGCGAACGAGCTGGATTTGCCGCTGTGCTTCACTTCAGGGCCGAGGCCGTTGAAGTCATTAAGTCGATAGAGTTTTCTTTCAACCCGGCAGTGTGTGTCAGTGAGCATGGCGAGTCCTTGTCAGCTATTGCATTCACTTAAAGTGAAGATGGAAACTGAGTGTTCTCATTTCTGTCTGCGTCGTGGTGAGATTATGTGTGAAGCCATGAAAAGAAAAAATCCACGCAGTTGCGTGGATTTTCGGGGGATTGTTGATGAACATGCGATGCGTGAGATCGCATGAGACAACAGAAACGATTAGACGTTAAACAGGAAGTTCATCACATCGCCATCTTTAACGATGTAATCTTTCCCTTCTGCACGCATCTTGCCGGCTTCTTTCGCGCCTTGCTCACCCTTGTAGGTGATGAAGTCTTCAAACGCGATGGTCTGCGCGCGGATAAAGCCTTTCTCGAAGTCGGTGTGGATCTTACCGGCCGCCTGCGGCGCGGTCGCACCCACCGGGATGGTCCAGGCACGCACTTCCTTCACGCCGGCGGTGAAGTAGGTCTGCAGGTTCAGCAGCTCATAACCTGCGCGGATCACGCGGTTCAGGCCCGGCTCTTCCAGACCCAGCTCGGCCATGAACTCTTCACGGTCGGCGTCGTCCAGCTCGGCGATGTCGGATTCAACGGCGGCGCAAACCGCCACAACCACAGAACCTTCCGCCGCGGCGATTTCACGCACTTTGTCCAGGTACGGGTTGTTCTCGAAACCGTCTTCGTTGACGTTGGCGATGTACATGGTTGGCTTCAGGGTCAGGAAGCTCAGGTATTTGATCGCCGCTTTGTCTTCTTCAGTCAGGTCTTTCAGCGCGCGCAGCATGCCGGCGTTTTCCAGCTGTGGCAGGCATTTTTCCAGCGCAGCCAGTTCCGCTTTCGCGTCCTTGTCGCCGCCTTTGGCTTTCTTCTGCACGCGGTGAATCGCGCGCTCGCAGGTGTCCAGGTCGGAGAGCGCCAGCTCGGTGTTGATAACGTCGATGTCGTCAGCCGGATCCACTTTGTTGTTAACGTGGATGATGTTGTCGTTCTCGAAGCAGCGCACAACGTGGCCGATCGCTTCGGTTTCACGGATGTTGGTCAGGAACTGGTTGCCCAGGCCTTCACCTTTGGACGCGCCTTTTACCAGGCCCGCGATGTCCACGAATTCCATGGTGGTTGGCAGAATGCGCTGCGGCTTAACGATTTCCGCGAGCTGGTCCAGACGCGGGTCCGGCATCGGCACCACGCCGGTGTTCGGTTCGATGGTACAGAACGGGAAGTTCGCCGCTTCGATACCCGCTTTGGTAAGCGCGTTGAACAGGGTGGATTTGCCCACGTTTGGCAGACCGACGATACCGCATTTGAATCCCATTTCTAAATCACCTTAATATCTTGATAATCAATCCGTTAACGATAACCGATTGATGAAAAGTAAATAACTACGCCTATTATACACGTAACCCGCATGACGCGCGGTAAAAAAGCCGTATCGGGCGGATTATTGCGCTTTGAAAGCGTGCAAGCGGTTTGTCGCTTTGGTTAAGCCGTCTTTCAGCCAGATTTCCGTGCAGCGTGCCGCTTCGTCTACCGCCTCGTCAATCAGTTTCTGCTCAGAAACCGGTGGCTTACCGAGCACGAAACCGACAACTTTGTTTTTATCGCCCGGATGGCCGATTCCCACGCGCAAACGGTGGAAATTCGGGTTATTGCCCAGCTTGCTGATGATGTCTTTAAGGCCGTTGTGGCCGCCGTGCCCGCCGCCCAGTTTGAATTTTGCCACGCCAGGCGGCAGATCCAGCTCATCGTGGGCGACCAGAATTTCATCCGGATTGATGCGATAAAACGTTGCCATCGCCGCCACGGCTTTACCGCTCAGGTTCATAAAGGTGGTAGGCACCAGTAAGCGAACATCCGCGCCAGCAAGGTTGATACGTGAGGTATACCCGAAGAATTTAGGTTCTTCACGCAGGGGAGCACGTAACCGCTCGGCCAGCAGATCGACGTACCATGCCCCGGCATTGTGGCGGGTGGCCGCATATTCTGCGCCCGGGTTGGCGAGGCCGACAATCAGTTTAATCGTCACGATTCAATTCCTAATGGGTTCCAGATCTGGCGCGTAGTTTACTGTCTGGCGCGCCGCTTGACAAAATTCTGCGATCTTCTCAGCGAAATACGAATAATTTCTGATTTGAACAATTAGAATTTCAAGCTGTTCAAAGTGTTATTTGTAAACTTTTGTTTGGGAGTTATCTGTAATTGTGATCATTCACGCAACTCATAAAAGGGGCGTTGTCTATACTTTACACACAAGGATTAGGGGCTTTTCCCCTGACAACCCAAAGTTCCGGAGGTGACACATGAAACGCAAAAACGCTTCGTTACTCGGTAACGTGCTGATGGGGTTGGGGCTGTTCGTGATGGTAGCCGGCGTGGGTTATTCAATTTTAAACCAACTGCCGCAGCTTGATCTCCCGCAATACTTTGCGCATGGCGCGATATTGAGCATCTTCATTGGTGCAGTGTTGTGGCTGGCAGGAGCACGCGTGAGCGGCCATGAGGAAGTGTGTGACAAATACTGGTGGGTGCGCCACTACGACAAACGCTGTCGTCGCGACCAGCATAAGCACAGCTAACGATAAAGAATTAAAGAATACCGAAACGGCTCCTGAGGGAGTCGTTTTTTTTGCATCAAGGGTTGACCCTCACGTAACGTAAGGCTCCAGAGTAGCGGCCACTGGCAAAGAAAAGGAGCAGTTATGTTGATTCAGGTGGGTGAGCTGGCGAAACGGGCCGGGATCACCGTGCGCACATTGCATCACTATGAGCAAACAGGGTTGTTGCTGCCTTCTGCCAGAAACGCGGCAGGTTACCGGCTCTACAACCTGGCGGATGTTCAGCGTCTGCATATGATTCAGGCGCTGGCAAAGGCGGGGCTGGAACTTGCTGAAATCAGGGATTTCCTGGAACAGGAGTCGCTGTCGTTAACCGAGTTACTCGATGCGCAAATCACGCTGCTGGATAAACAGCTGCGCAGCATACATACGCTGCGCGACCGGCTGGTGGAGCTGCGGACCGGGCTTCTCGACGATGCGACGCCGGATCTGGAATCCTGGCTACAGACTCTGGAGTTAATGAATATGTACGATCGCTGGTTTAGCAAAGAAGAGTTACAGCAGCTGCCGTTTGCGGTGCAGAAGGATGCGCTGGCGGCTATCTGGTCAGGGCTGGTTGCAGAGGCAAACACGCTGTTGAAACAGCACATACCCGTTACGGACCCGCGGGCCATGGACCTGGCGACGCGCTGGATGGAACGCCTGGAGCAGGATACGGCGGGCAAGCCGGAATTTCTCACCCGGCTGAATGAAATGCATAGCGTTGAACCGCAGATGCAGGTGCAGACCGGTATCACGCCGGAGATGACGGATTACATCACGCGCGCGTTTGCGGAATCAAAGCTCAACATATGGGAGAAGTATCTCACTGCCGAAGAGATGGCCTTTACCCGGGCACACTACTTTGACCGCATGATGGAGTGGCCGCCGCTGGTGGCAAAACTGCATCAGGCGCAGCGGGAGAATCTCGATCCTGCCTCGGAGGAGGCGCAAAAGCTGGCGGAAAACTGGCTGGCGTTGTTCCAGTCTTACGCGGGCACCAACGCGCAGACCCAGCAAAAGTTTCGCACTGCCATGCAGCAGGAGCCGCATCTGATGAAGGGAACATGGATGACGCCTGCCGTGCTTGCATGGCTTCAGCAGGCGATCGGGGTGATGATGCAGAGACGTTCCTCTGCATCAGGCATTCACAGATCCGCTAACGCGGCTTCACGGTTAGGGTAGAAAGACAAGGCGGCCAGGGATCGGCTGCACGCCCGCGCGCGCCATGGTGCGCAGCGGCTGAAACTCCAGGTTACTCACCCGCAGCTCGCAGCCTTCCGGCAGACGTGCCACAAAGCGCTGGAAGGCATCCAGGCCGCCCGCATCCAGCACCGGTACGGCATCCCATTTCAGCACCACAATCCGCTTGCCCGCGATGCGGGATTCCAGATCGCTGAACAGACCTTCCGCCGCGGCGAAGAACAGCGGGCCAATCACGCGCAGCACCAGCACATCGTCAGGCACCTCGACGTTGACCGGGGAGAGGCGCGTCATCTGCGCGATGCGGCGCATAAACAGCAGGGACGCCAGCACGATCCCGACGCTGATGGCGATGACCATATCGAACAGCACGGTCAGCGACATACAGATCAGCATCACGATGATGTCGTCTTTCGGCGCGCGACGCAGCAGGTTCACCACCTTGTGCGCCTCACTCATGTTCCAGGCCACCATCAGCAGCAGGGCGGCCATGGCGGAAAGCGGTAGCCAGGAGAGCAGCGGGGCGAGGATCAGCAGGGCGAGGATCACCAGCACGGAGTGGATAACCGCCGAAACGGGTGACGTTGCCCCCGCGCGCACGTTGGCCGCAGAACGGGCGATGGCTGCCGTTGCGGTAATACCGCCAAAGAACGGCGCGACGAGGTTCCCCAAGCCCTGACCGACCAGTTCGCTGTTGGCTTTGTGTTTGGTGCCGGTCATCCCGTCCAGAACGACGGCGCAGAGCAGGGATTCAATCGCCCCCAGCATCGCCATCGAGAACGCGGCGGGAAGCAGGGCGCGCAGGGAGTCCCAGCTTAGGGTAAAGCTGGAACCGGGCATATCCCACGGCAGCACCAGCTGCGGCAACAGTTGCGGAATGCCGCTGCCCTGTGAACCGTCCGCCAGAACATAGTGGAACTGCGAGCCGATAGTCGCGACATGACCACCGAACATATTGACGATCAGCCATCACCGCGCAGCCCAGCAGCAGCGCGGGCAGATGGCCCGGCAGACGAATGCCCAGACGAGGCCAGACGATCAGCGTGCCCAGCGTCACAATCCCGATGGCGGCATCGCCGAGGTTCGCAGTCGGCAGCGCCATAAACAGCGCGCCCACTTTTTGCAGGTAGTGTTCCGGGACGTGGGCCATCTGCAGGCCGAGGAAATCCTTGATCTGCATGGTTCCGATGGTGATACCAATCCCCGAGGTGAATCCCAGCGTCACGGAAAGGGGGATGTACTCGATCAGCCGCCCAAAGCGTGCCAGGCCAAACAGAATCAAAAAGACGCCGGACATCAGGGTGGCGACCAGCAGGCCTGCCAGACCAAACTGCTGCGAAACCGGGTAGAGGATCACCACAAAGGCGGCAGTCGGGCCGGATACGCTGAAGCGCGAGCCGCCCGTCAGGGCAATGACGATCCCGGCAACGGCCGAGGTGTACAGACCGTACTGCGGCGCAACGCCGCTGCCAATCGCCAGCGCCATCGCCAGCGGGATGGCAATAATGCCGACGGTGATCCCGGCAATCAGGTCACGCACAAAGCGTGAGGAGGTGTACTTCTCTTTCCAGCAGGCGTCGATGAGGGCGCGAAAGGGCAGAACATGTGAGGAGGTTACGTTTTTCACAATTATCTATCATCCGTATGCGCATCATCTGTCATATGAATGGCAGGTGAAGGAGGCATTAATCATACAAATAAAACCCAGAGACAAAAAAACCCGCCGCAGCGGGTTTTTCGGCCGTGTTCGATTAGTGTTCGAACATTGCAGAGATGGATTCTTCGTTGCTGATACGACGAATCGCTTCGGCCAGCATCCCGGACAGGGTCAGGGTACGCACGTTTGGCAGTGCCTTGATCTCGTCGCTCAGTGGGATGGTATCGCATACCACAACTTCGTCAATCACGGAGTTGCGCAGGTTGTTTACGGCATTGCCGGAGAAGATCGGGTGGGTCGCGTAAGCGAATACGCGCTTGGCACCACGCTCTTTCAGCGCTTCAGCCGCTTTACACAGCGTACCGCCGGTATCGATCATGTCGTCAACCAGCACGCAGTCGCGGCCAGCCACGTCACCGATGATGTGCATCACCTGAGAAACGTTAGCGCGCGGACGGCGTTTGTCGATGATCGCCATGTCGGTATCGTTCAGCAGCTTGGCGATAGCACGGGCACGTACCACGCCGCCGATGTCCGGAGAAACCACGATTGGGTTATCCAGGTTCAGCTGCAGCATGTCTTCCAGCAGGATTGGGCTGCCGAATACGTTATCAACCGGGACGTCGAAGAAGCCCTGGATCTGCTCTGCGTGCAGGTCAACGGTCAGTACGCGGTCAACGCCAACGCTGGACAGGAAGTCAGCGACAACTTTCGCGGTAATTGGCACACGCGCGGAACGGACGCGACGGTCCTGGCGGGCATAGCCGAAGTAAGGGATTACAGCGGTGATACGGCCTGCGGAAGCGCGACGCAGGGCGTCGACCATAACAACCAGTTCCATCAGGTTGTCGTTCGTTGGAGCACAGGTGGACTGGATGATGAAAATATCACCACCGCGTACATTTTCGTTGATTTGTACGCTGACTTCGCCGTCGCTAAAGCGACCTACGGCGGCGTCGCCGAGGGAAGTGTACAGGCGGTTGGCAATACGTTGTGCTAGTTCCGGGGTGGCGTTACCAGCAAAAAGCTTCATATCAGGCACGAGAAGAACCTCAGGCATGCGTCCAGTGGTGGATAGCGTTCGCCGTAAACTGTGCGGGCCAGGCGAAAGGCTATCCAGGCGGTGTATTAAAGAGCGCGATGCAACGTCTGGAACAGGGTGACGTTGTCACCGAAACTCAGTCTGCGCCAGAATGGCCTGCTGTAGGGGGGAGATGTTCATCCCACGCGCTACAAAACCATGCAGCCAAACCGGCGCTTGCTCAAGCACCTGACGAGCGGCGGATTCGGTGTCAAATTCAGCAAAGACACAGGCCCCTGTACCAGTCAGGCGCGACGGCGCGTATTCTAACAGCCAGGAAAGCACCGCATCAACCTCGCGAAAACGTTTTCTTGCGATATCCTCGCAATCGTTGCTGAATTCACAATTTAATAACGTTTCTATTGACCGAACCGGGGTATTCCTTTTCAGGTCAGGATCTTTAAAGATGACCGGGGTCGGAATGCTTACGCCAGGATGGGCAACCAGGTACCATTTTTCCGGCGGTTCTACAGGGGAGAGGATTTCCCCCACGCCCTCGGCAAAGGCCGCATGACCGCGAACAAACACCGGAACATCCGCGCCCAGCGTCAAGCCCAGGCCTGCCAGTTCGTCCTGCGACAGTCCGCAGCCCCAGAGGTGGTTCAGGGCAACCAGCACGGTGGCGGCGTTAGATGAGCCGCCGCCCAGACCGCCGCCCATCGGCAGACGTTTCTCGATACGAATATCCGCACCGCTTCCCGCAGGCAGACGACCCGATTCCGCTGCGGCGTTCATCAGCAGACGCGCGGCGCGCACAATCAGGTTGTCCTGATGCGCCACGCCGTCGACCGGCGTCAGGAGGCAAATCTGCCCGTCCTGACGCAGTTCAATGGAGATGGTGTCGCCATAGTCAATAAACTGAAACAGCGTCTGCAGGGTGTGATAGCCGTCAGCGCGCTGGCCGGTGATGTACAAGAACAGGTTCAGCTTTGCCGGAGAGGGCCATTGGGTCATCATTTAACGATCCAGTTGTCCATTTTCAGCTTGATACGCTGGCTGCCCTGGGTCAGTTCCATATTCGATGGCAGCGACGGTTTACTCTTGCTGTCATAGTCGCTGTACACCACTTTCCAGGTCTTGCCGTTCTGGGTGTAGTTCACCTGGCTCAGACGGTACTGATCGTCAAGCGTGTAGTCGGTGGCGTCACCCGGCAGGCCGAGGATCCACTGGCGCAGGCTGTTGAGCGGGATAGGCATTCCGGTCAGCTTGCCAATCATCTCTTCGGCATCGGTTGCGGTGTAGTGCTGGCCTTTGTTATCGGTGATCTGCGCTTCGCCCGGTTTCGCGATAAGCTCCAGCTCGGTGCTGCCCAGCGGGTTCAGCAGCAGCAGGCGATAGTTGTCCTGACCCGTTTGTTGCCAGAAGAAACGTGCATACACTTTTTGCTCATCCGAAAGATAAGCAAACGCGCCGCGGGTCTGGTACTGGTTCAAATTACGGACGTCCTGCTGGTGCTGACGCCACTGCGGTGAATCAGGGCTTTTGCCCGGGCCTTTTGGTTGGGTGACGGAACACGCGGTCAGAACCAGTGCTGCCAGCGGCAGCAGGCGAATCAGTCGGGTCATAATGAGGACAAATCCTTGAGATACGTTGCAGTTATAACTGTTAATGCTAGCGTCGAAGGGGGCTACCGTCTACGTTCAAATTATCTCAAAGCGTTGTGTAACCTATTACTCCGAAAGGGGGCTGTCTCTTTTATTGATCTCGCGCATCCTGTATGATGCGTTCTGCTAACCTTATTAACGCTGGTACTACTCCCGCTCAACATGACCCTATTAGCACTCGGCATCAACCACAAAACGGCCCCGGTTTCGCTGCGAGAACGCGTAACGTTTTCGCCAGATACGCTCGACCTGGCGCTGGACAGCCTGCTTGCACAGCCTATGGTGCAGGGTGGCGTGGTGCTCTCGACGTGCAACCGTACCGAGCTCTATTTAAGCGTGGAAGAGCAGGATAACCTGCACGAAGCGCTGATCCGCTGGTTATGCGACTACCACAATCTCAATGAAGACGAGCTGCGCAACAGCCTTTACTGGCATCAGGACAACGATGCCGTCAGCCATCTGATGCGCGTGGCCAGCGGGCTGGATTCGCTGGTGCTCGGCGAACCGCAAATTCTGGGTCAGGTGAAAAAAGCCTTTGCGGATTCGCAAAAAGGGCATCTGAAGGCCAGCGAGCTGGAGCGCATGTTCCAGAAGTCATTCTCCGTGGCGAAGCGTGTGCGAACCGAAACCGACATTGGTGCCAGTGCGGTTTCCGTTGCTTTCGCGGCCTGTACCCTTGCGCGCCAAATCTTTGAATCCCTCTCCACCGTCACCGTGATGCTGGTGGGCGCGGGCGAAACCATCGAACTTGTGGCGCGCCATCTGCGCGAGCATAAAGTGAAAAAGATGATTATCGCTAACCGCACCCGCGAACGCGCGCAGGTGCTGGCGGATGAAGTGGGCGCAGAGGTGGTTGCCCTGAGCGACATCGATGAACGCCTGAAAGAGGCGGACATTATTATCAGCTCTACCGCCAGCCCGCTGCCGATTATCGGAAAAGGGATGGTGGAGCGTGCGCTGAAGTCCCGTCGCAATCAGCCGATGCTGCTGGTGGATATCGCCGTCCCGCGCGATGTTGAGCCGGAAGTGGGCAAACTGGCCAACGCCTACCTCTACAGCGTGGATGATCTGCAAAGCATCATTCAGCACAACCTGGCCCAGCGTAAAGCGGCGGCGGTGCAGGCGGAAACCATCGTTGAGCAGGAAACCAGTGAGTTTATGGCCTGGCTGCGCGCGCAAAGCGTCAGCGAGACCATCCGCGAGTACCGCGGCCAGGCCGAGCAGGTGCGCGATGAGCTGACAGCCAAAGCGCTGGCGGCCCTGGAGCAGGGCGGCGACCCGCAGGTTATTATGCAGGATCTGGCGTGGAAACTGACCAACCGCCTGATCCATGCCCCAACCAAATCTCTTCAGCAGGCCGCCCGTGACGGGGATGATGAGCGCCTGACCATACTTTGCGCAACAGCCTCGGGCTGGAATAGCGCCCTATACCCATTCTCTGAGAAAAGGTGCACTTACGCCTATGAAGCCTTCTATCGTTGCCAAACTGGAAGCTCTGCACGAGCGCCATGAAGAAGTCCAGGCGCTGCTCGGCGATGCCGGGACCATTGCCGACCAGGAGCGTTTTCGCGCGCTCTCGCGTGAATACGCGCAGTTAAGTGATGTTTCTAAATGCTTTACCGACTGGCGACAGGTTCAGGAAGATATCGAAACGGCGGAGATGATGCTCGACGATCCGGAAATGCGCGAGATGGCGCAGGAAGAGTTGCAGGATGCGAAAGCGAAGAAGGGAGCAACTGGAGCAGCAGCTTCAGGTGCTTCTGCTGCCGAAAGATCCGGACGACGAGCGTAACGCGTTCGTGGAAGTGCGCGCCGGGACCGGCGGTGACGAAGCGGCACTGTTTGCCGGGGATCTGTTCCGCATGTACAGCCGCTACGCCGAAGCCCGCCGCTGGCGCGTGGAGATCATGAGCGCCAACGAAGGCGAACATGGTGGCTACAAAGAGGTGATCGCCAAGATCAGCGGCGACGGCGTGTACGGTCGTCTGAAGTTTGAATCCGGCGGTCACCGCGTGCAGCGCGTGCCGGCCACCGAATCTCAGGGGCGTATCCACACCTCCGCCTGTACGGTGGCGGTGATGCCGGAGCTGCCGGAAGCGGAGCTGCCGGACATCAACCCGGCGGACCTGCGTATTGATACCTTCCGCTCCTCCGGCGCGGGTGGTCAGCACGTTAACACCACCGACTCCGCCATCCGTATTACCCACCTGCCAACCGGCATCGTGGTGGAGTGCCAGGACGAGCGTTCACAGCACAAAAACAAAGCCAAAGCGCTGTCCGTGCTGGGTGCGCGCATCCACGCGGCCGAAATGGCGAAACGCCAGCAGGCGGAAGCGTCTACGCGCCGCAACCTGCTGGGCAGCGGCGATCGCAGCGACCGTAACCGCACCTACAACTTCCCGCAGGGGCGCGTGACCGACCACCGCATCAACCTGACGCTGTACCGTCTGGACGAGGTGATGGAAGGCAAGCTGGATATGCTGATCGAGCCTATCGTGCAGGAATACCAGGCCGACCAGCTGGCGGCACTGTCCGAGCAGGAATAATGGATTTTCAGCGCTGGTTACGTACGGCCCGCTAAGCCAGTTGCAGACGAGCGAAAGCCCGAAACGCGATGCCGAAATTTTGCTTGAGCATGTGACGGGCAAAGCCCGCACGTACCTGCTGGCCTTCGGTGAAACCGAACTGACCGCGGAGCAGGAGCAGCAACTGGACGCGCTGCTGGCCCGCCGTGCGCACGGCGAGCCGGTGGCGCACCTGGTCGGTGAGCGCGAGTTCTGGTCGCTGCCGCTGTACGTCTCGGCGGCGACGCTGATCCCGCGCCCGGACACCGAGTGTCTGGTTGAGCAGGCGCTGGCGCGTCTTCCCGCGGCGCCCTGCCGCATTCTCGATCTCGGTACCGGCACCGGCGCCATCGCGCTGGCGCTGGCCAGCGAACGGCCCGACTGCGCGGTGACGGCGGTGGATGTGATGCCCGACGCGGTGGCGCTGGCGCAGCGCAACGTGGAACGTCTTGGCCTGACCAACGTAACGGTGCTGCAAAGCAGCTGGTTTAGCGCGCTGGAGAACCAGCAGTTCGCCATGATTGTCAGCAATCCTCCCTATATTGACGAGCAGGATCCGCACCTTGCGCAGGGCGATGTGCGCTTCGAACCGCTGACGGCGCTGGTCGCCGCCGATCATGGTCTCGCCGATTTACAGACCATCATTGTGCGACAAGTCGCGACAACATTCTGCAGCCGGGTGGCTGGCTGCTGGTGGAACATGGCTGGACGCAGGGCGAAGGCGGTGCGGGCACTGTTTACACAATATGGCTGGCTAGCCGAAGTCGAAACCTGCCGCGACTACGGCGGCAACGAACGCCTGACGCTGGGAAAGCGGCCTTTACAGGAGTAATGCGCGATGCACGCCTTTAACATACTGATTACATTGCATTTGACCTGCGTTGCGTTGACCATTAGCCTGTTCGTTTTACGCTACTGGTGGAGCTGGGCGAACAACCCACGCGCGCAGGCCCGCTGGGTGCGGGTGGTGCCGCATGTGGTCGACAGCCTATTGCTGTTAAGCGGTGGCGGGTTGATGTGGGTAACAGGCTATCTGCCATTTACTGATAAAGGCGCATGGCTGACTGAAAAGCTGTTTGGCGTTATCATCTACATCGTTTTGGGTTTTATCGCGCTTGGGCGTCATCGTCCGCGCAGCCAGCAAACGGGTTTTATCGCCTTTATGCTGGGGCTGGTGGTGCTGTACATCATCATTAAACTCGCCGCCACAAAAGTACCGTTACTGGGGTAAGTCATGAGGTCCTTAGCCGATTTCGAATTTAATAAAGTGCCGCTTTGCGATGGCATGATCCTGATTTCTGAGATGATTCGCGACGATTTTACGTCGCAGTTTGTCTACGATGAGCTGGAGAATCTGGTCAGCCTGGCGCGTGAAGAGATTAATCAGGCGCGGCCGCAAGACTGGCAATTAGAGAAGCTGCTTGAGCTTTTCTACGGCGAATGGGGTTTCTGCGACACGCGGGGCGTGTATCGCCTGTCTGACGCATTATGGCTGGACCAGGTCTTAAAAAATCGTCAGGGCAGCGCCGTTGCGCTGGGCTCTATTTTACTGTGGGTCGCGCACCGCCTGGATATTCCGCTGGTGCCGGTCATTTTCCCGACGCAGATGATCCTGCGTGCGGAGTGGCTGGACGGTGAGATGTGGCTCATTAATCCCTTCAACGGCGACACGCTGGATGAACATACGCTGGACGTGTGGCTGAAGGGCAATATCAGCCCGGTGGCTGAGCTCTTCAACGAAGATCTCGACGAGGCGGATAACGCTGAAGTGATCCGCAAGCTGCTGGATACGCTGAAGTCAGCGTTGATGGAAGAGCGTCAGATGGAGCTGGCCTTGCGCGCCAGCGAAGTGCTGCTGCAGTTTAATCCGGAAGACCCGTACGAAATCCGCGACCGCGGGCTGATTTATGCCCAGCTTGACTGCGAGCACGTGGCGCTGAACGATCTGAGCTATTTCGTCGAGCAGTGTCCGGAAGACCCCATTAGCGAAATGATTCGTGCGCAGATCAACGCGATCTCGCACAAACAAATTACACTGCATTAATCTTAATTCCGATTCACACCTGAATAAGGCGATCCTATGAAACAAAAAGTGGTTAGCATTGGTGATATCAAGGTAGCAAACGACCTGCCGTTCGTGCTGTTTGGCGGCATGAACGTGCTGGAATCCCGCGATCTCGCCATGCGCATCTGCGAACACTACGTGACCGTGACCCAGAAGCTGGGCATCCCGTACGTGTTTAAAGCCTCTTTTGACAAAGCCAACCGCTCCTCCATCAACTCTTACCGCGGCCCGGGCCTGGAAGAGGGGATGAAGATTTTCCAGGAGCTGAAGCAGACCTTTGGCGTGAAAGTGATCACCGACGTGCATGAAGCCTCGCAGGCGCAGCCGGTGGCCGACGTGGTTGACGTGATTCAGCTCCCGGCATTCCTGGCTCGCCAGACCGACCTGGTGGCAGCGATGGCGAAAACCGGTGCCGTGATCAACGTGAAAAAACCGCAGTTCGTCAGCCCGGGCCAGATGGGCAACATCGTCGATAAGTTCCATCGAAGGCGGTAACGATCAGGTGATCCTGTGCGACCGTGGCGCCAACTTCGGTTACGACAACCTGGTGGTGGACATGCTGGGCTTCAGCGTGATGAAGAATGTCTCCGGCCAGTCTCCGGTGATTTTCGACGTGACCCACGCGCTGCAGTGCCGCGACCCGTTTGGCGCCGCGTCCGGTGGCCGTCGTGCTCAGGTGACCGAACTGGCGCGCGCCGGTATGGCAACCGGTCTGGCTGGTCTGTTCATTGAAGCGCACCCGGATCCGGATAACGCAAAATGCGACGGCCCATCCGCGCTGCCGCTGGATAAGCTGGAGCCGTTCCTGAAACAGATCAAAGCGATTGACGATCTGGTGAAGAGCTTCGACGAGCTGGATACCAGCAAAAAAAAAAAACCCCGCATCTGCGGCGGGTTTTTTATCGGCCACCTTACCCCGCCCCCAAAACCCGAACCCCCCGCAAAAAAAGCGCCGCCGGGTAACAAGGGCCGTCAGGCAAAAATCGTCATCAAATAGGCCGCAAACAGCGCCATATGCGCCGCGCCGTTCAGCACGTTGGTGCGCCCGGTTGAGAACGAAATCTGGCACAGCAGCAACGAGGCCACCATCACAATCATCTCCGGCGCGCCCAGCGCAAACTGCAGCTCGTTACCGGTCATAAAGGCAATCAGCGTCACCACCGGGACGGTGAGGGAAATGGTCGCCAGCACGGAGCCGAAGAACAGGTTCATTGCGCGCTGCACCTGATTGTTCAACACCGCTTTCAGCGCCCCCAGCCCTTCAGGGGACAGGATCAGCAGCGCCACCAGGAAGCCGGTAAACGCTACCGGCGCGTTCAGCTCGGTTAACAGTGTTTCCAGCGGGTTGGCGTTCATCTTGGTGACGGCAATCACCGCAATCAGATGCACGATCAGCCAAACCGTATGCCACGCGCTGCTGTGGGCCGACGGCTTACCGTGGTGCGGGTCATCGTCGTCGCTGTCGTCTTCATGCTCATACACAAACAGGCTCTGGTGCGTTTTGGTCTGAATCAACAGGAACACGCCGTACATGGCTGCGGAAATCAGCGCGACCAGCAGCGCCTGACCGGTGGAGAAGTTTGCACCCGGCAGCGCCATCGGGAAGACCAGCACGATAATCGCCAGCGGGAAGAGGGCAATCAGATACTGTTTAATGCCGAACAGGTTCATATACTGGGTCGCGAATTTACGCCCGCCCAGCAGCAGAGAGAAGCCCACCAGGCCGCCCGTCACAATCATAATGATCGAGTAAAGGGTGTCGCGCATCAGCGTCGGCGCGGCATCGCCGGTCGCCATGAGCGCGGAAATCAGGCTGACTTCGAGAATAACGACGGAAAGGCTGAGAATTAACGATCCGTAGGGCTCGCCCAGACGGTGGGCCAGTACGTCCGCATGGCGAACGACGCTAAAGGCGCTGGTTAAAATACCGACCAGGGCAAGAATATTGATACCAACCACCACTGGCAGTGACTGACTGCTTCCCCAGAAGAGCAGCACAGCCAGTGCCAGAACCGGGAAAATGAGTGACGTCTCCTTGTGGCGGGTCTTTACCGCCTCGTGTGTTGCTGTCATGTGCTTCTCCATCAATGCAGGTGCTTGTAATTATAGATAGATTTTTGAGGGCATTAAATTAACAGATCTCTGTTAAATACCCAGTTTCAATTTTTTACTTAATTTTACCCTTTGTCGATATCATTTTTATTCTAATGCCTGAAAAAATGATATCTCATGAAAATTATATTTATATAACAATGATAATTATGATATAAAGTTATTCTCAATAAATCATGGTGTGGTGGCAGTCGGCGGGATTATCGTCGTCCACACTTATCTCTTTAAGCAAAAGAGAGGTGAGTGATGCCCTATAAAACGAAACGCGAATTACCCGATAACGTGCAAAACGTGCTGCCCGCTCACGCGCAGGATATCTACAAAGAGGCGTTTAACAGCGCCTGGGATCAGTACAAAGATAAGGACGATCGCCGGGATGATGCCAGCCGTGAAGAGACGGCGCACAAAGTCGCCTGGGCCGCCGTAAAACATGAATATGAGAAAGGAGACGACGATAAATGGCATAAAAAGAAATAGCCGTGAAATAATTCGCTGCCTTCATTTTGACTTTTCAGGCGGTTGAACTGCCGTTGTATTGCAACTGGTCCGCTAATTGCTTATCGTTATTTAACTGCTGGCAAAATGACCAGCACATAATGCCGGGAAGGCGAATTACAGATGTCGCAAGGAAGCATGCAGTGGCGGAGGTGGAAAGTGTTAACGCGTGATTTCTTAATGAAGGCAGATTGTAAGACGGCATTTGGTGCTATTGAGGAATCGCTTCTCTGGTCAGCTGAACAACGTGCGGCGTCACTTGCTGCCACGCTTGCCTGCCGCCCGGATGATGGCCCGGTATGGATTTTTGGCTACGGTTCCCTGATGTGGAACCCGGCTCTGGAATTTGTCGAATCGGCAACGGGAACGCTGCCTGGCTGGCACCGCGCATTTTGCCTGCGTCTGACGGCCGGACGCGGCAGCGCGTGCCAGCCAGGACGCATGCTTGCACTGAAAGAGGGCGGGCGCACCACGGGCGTGGCGTATCGCCTGCCGGATGCCACGCTGGAAGAGGAGCTTACGCTGCTCTGGAAGCGCGAGATGATCACCGGCTGCTATATGCCGAGCTGGTGCAAGCTGGAGCTGGACGACGGACGCACCGTCAATGCGCTGGTGTTTATTATGGACCCGCGCCATCCGCTGTATGAAGCGGATACCCGCACGCAGGTCATCGCCCCGTTGATTGCCGCCGCCAGCGGCCCGCTGGGCACCAACGCGCAGTATCTCTTCTCCCTCGATCAGGAGCTGACCCGCCTCGGCATGCAGGACGAGTGTCTGAATGAGCTGGTGGTGAAGGTGAAGGCGCTGCTGGAAGGGAACCCGCTCAACGGCACGCTGCGACCGGGTTTTGCCTGAAAATACGCCCGGATTGCCGGGCGTTTGACGTTACGCTGCTACGTAGCTGACGGAATGCTCCAGCGACTGGCTGTGGCTGTCGATCAGCACATCCCACGTGCCGGTATATGGCACGGTAAGCCAGGCCTTATCGTCCTGCACGGTCAGAATATCCGCCTGGGATTGTTTTTGTGCTTTCGCACTCATCAGATGAATACGACAGCGCTCTGAGCAACGCACCACAACCGTATCCCCGCCAAACAGTTTCAAACTTGTTTTTACCAGTGCCATTTTTTAACCCCGTAGTTTTATAACAACGCTCTCCCTGCCACCATAACTTCCGAGCGTGATGTTGTTCACAATTCACTCATGGCATAACACCAAAGGGGAGGGGGGGGATGCTGATTTTGATCAAAAAATGGCATAACGATTAAACAAAAATGACAAAATTCCTGGCGAGGGGGATGTCCGCCGCGCGTAAAACCGTGGGTGAAACGCGCCGAAAGAAAATTAAATGCGGAAATGGCCGGCGGTTTCAGCAAGGTCGCCCGCCTGGCTCTGCAGGGCGCCCGCGGCGGCGGCGGATTGCACCACCAGCTCGGCGTTCTGCTGCACCATGCGGTCGAGATGGGTCACCGCGTGGTTGATCTCGTGAATGCCCTTCATCTGCTCGCTGGTGGCGATGGAGATTTCGCGCATGATGCCGGAGACGCTGCCGATGCTGGAGCGGATCTCGTCCATGCTTTCCCCGGCCAGATGCACGTAGCGGGAGCCGGTGGCCACGCTGTCGGTGGTGGAATCAATCAGCGATTTGATCTCTTTCGCCGCCTGGGCACTACGGCTCGCCAGGTTACGCACTTCGCCTGCGACCACGGCAAACCCGCGCCCCTGCTCGCCGGCACGGGCCGCCTCGACGGAGGCGTTCAGCGCCAGAATGTTGGTCTGGAACGCGATACCGTCAATCACGCTGGTGATGTCGCCAATTTTAGCCGACGCGACTTCAATGGACTGCATGGTGCTGATCGCCTGCGATACCACCTCGCCGCCGCGCGCAGCGGCCGCAGAGGCCTTGCTCGCCTGGTCGTTCGCTTCTGCCGCCGACTCGTTCGACTGGGTCACGGAGGCGGTGATCTGCTCCACGGCGCTGGCCGTCTCGCGCAGGCTGGATGCCGCCTGCTCGGTACGTCCGGAGAGATCCTGGTTACCCGCCGCAATCTCCTGCGCGGCGTTTTTCACCGATTCACTGGCATCACGGAGCTGCACCATCACCACCGACAGCTTATCGCTGAAGGCGTTAAAGGCCTGGGCAATCTGCGCCACCTCGTCCTCGCCGCTGTCCGGCAGACGCTGGGACAGATCGTTAGTCCCGTTGGCAATGTTGTGCATCGCGTCGCGAATGTCAGACAGGCGCTTCAGCAGACGGGCAATCAGGAGGTGAACAATGGCCGCGCTCAGCAGCCAGTGCCAGGATCACCAGCGAAATCGCCGATGCTTTAAGCAGGGAACGCATGCCGGAGGTGGCGTCACCGTTGTCGAGCGCGACGACCAGCAGCCAGTTTGTGCCCGTGACCGGGGTGGCTTCGCAGGTATTTTCTACGTGCGTCAGCGTACTGGCCGTCGACAAGGTTTTCCCGGCTTTCAGCGCAACTCGGCAAAACTCGATGCCTTTGATCGTCTCAGCAAAGGGTTTGAGCGTCAGCGCCGGATCGTTAGCGGCAATCACGCTGCCGTCACTGTTCAGAAGCAAGCCGCTGCTGGACGGAGTTGGATGGATCCCGCGCACGTTAGCCACCACGCTGTCCATGGCCACATCGCCCGCCACCACCGCTTTCAGGGTGCCATTCTCTTTCACCGGCACGGCAAAAGTCACCACCAGTTTACCGGTACCCGCATCAACGTAGGGTGCGGTGACGACCGGACCATCCGTGCTGACCACCTGCTGATACCACGGGCGAATGGTCGGGTCATAATCCGCCGGGACGCCCGCCGGCTCAGAGAATTTCGCCGTTTTGCTGGCGTAGCCAACATAGACGTTGGTGAATCCACCCGCCTGCGCAAGCTGTTTAAACACCGGAACCGGATCGTCACTCAGCGCAACGGTCTGGGCAGAGGCAATCACCGTCATCTTGCTTTTGACCCAGTCGGCAATCGCCATGTTATGGCTGGCGCTGGTGCTGGTCAGGATATCGCGCTGTGACTGCTGGTTATCCTGACGTGTGACCTGGAAGTTAATAACGGTATTGAGGAGAAGGGCGACGACCAGACAGCCTGCCGTCGCCGCGATGATGCGTGCACGAATCGATCTGAACATAAGTGAAATACCTGCTGTGTTGTTTCCATGCCTATCGGCAACCCCGCAGGTAAACTTGATGCTGAAACCGCGTCCATAAGAAAATAATATTTTTACGGGTTTATTATTAAAAAGTTAATACTTTATCCGCGGACAACGTCCACTCGGCCAGTTCAACCAGCGTACCAATTTCTACGCCATCAATCAGCGGCAGCCCGGTGATACCGCGCCCGTCGGTGCAGGTTTTGCACAGTTTCACCGGCACGTTTTGCGCGGTCAGGATCTCCAGCATCTGCTGAATGTTATAGCCCTCGGCCGGTTTTTGCCCCTTCAGCCCGGCGGTGACCGCGTCCGACATTAAAAAGAGGCGTTCAACGCTTCGCGCTTTCTTCTTCGCAGAGGGCGATGGCCAGGCGCAGGCTGTTGAAAAGCGATTCGCTACCGTAGGCCGCACCGGTGGCGACGATCACAATCTTTTGCATTTTGACTCCTTCGATAACATTGTGCAGACGGGGCTTATGCTACTGCGCCGCCGTCCCCGGTGAAAGGACGACGGCGCAGAATCAGTGGTTTACCAGGAAATTATTGTCCGAAGCGGCCGATCAATCCGCTGGCGGCCAGCGCGTGCCCTTTGAGTTTATCTAACAGCGCCTCGCGGGTTAGCCCTTCCAGTAATGTTGGTGGCAGTGAAGTGGCAATCAGCGTGAAGGTGTAATGGTGCGCGCCGCTGCCAGGCGGTGGGCAGGGGCCATGCCAGCGCAGATTACCGGGGCTATTTTTCCCGCCGGTATAATGTTTGCCGTCGCGCAGATCGTTTGGCGCAAAACCGGTCGTTGACGGCGAAATATTGTAAGCCACCAGATGCGTCACCCCCAGCCCGTTCGCGCCTTCCGGATCGTGAACCAGCAGGGCGAAGCTTTTTGTATTGGCTGGCGGGTTACTCCACACCAGTGCGGGGGACTGATTTTCACCGGTACAGTTGGGATTATTGCTGGCGTTACCGGCGAATTTTTTCTCCATCAACGCATTGTCGGCGAAAGCCGGGGATTGCAGGTTAAACAGTTCATTGGCGTCTACCTGTACGCCGTACAACAGCAGCGCGCTACAGAGCACTCCGCGCAGTTTACAATTCATGGCGATTCTCTTTCAGCATTGGTGCATTAACTGTAGTTGCACCGCAGCGGGTGGGTAAGGATTTTCCTGGTATTTTGCCGCTCCCTGCACAGCAGAGGCAAAACCGTTAAACTTACTGGTTCATGTCAACAAAACTGGGCGGATTATTATCAGCAAAGTGCTGTACGGTGTTATGAATTATAAGGTCTCATCTCTCCTGATATTGCTGCTGGCGGGCGATGTTGTCGATGCCGCACAAAATAGCTTCGTTCAGCAAGCGGAAAACCCCTTCGATAATGACGGCGATGGTTTGCCGGATCTCGGCATGGCGCCAGAAAATGGCGCGCAGGAAAAACACCTGGCCGAAATGGCGAAAGCCTTCGGTGAAGCCAGCATGACCGATAACGGGCTAACGGCGGGCGAGCAGGCGCGTCAGTTTGCCTTTGGTCAGGTGCGCGACGCGGTGAGCGGGGAAGTGAACCAGCAGATTGAATCCTGGCTGTCGCCCTGGGGAAACGCCAGCGTGAACCTGCTGGTGGATAACGAGGGCAAATTTAACGGCAGCAGCGGGAGCTGGTTTATCCCTCTGCAGGATAATAACCGCTACCTGAGCTGGAGCCAGCTTGGCCTGACGCAGCAGACGGATGGGCTGGTGAGCAATGCCGGAATCGGTCAGCGCTGGGTCGCCGGGAAGTGGCTGCTGGGCTACAACACCTTTTACGATAATCTTCTGGATGAAAACCTGCAGCGTGCCGGGCTGGGCGCGGAAGCGTGGGGGGAAAATCTGCGCCTGTCAGCCAACTATTATCAGCCCTTTGCCGGAGCTGGCGCGCGCGATCTGACGTTCAGGAGCAGCGCATGGCGCGCGGATATGACGTGACCGCTAAAGCCTGGCTGCCGTGGTTCCATCATCTCAATACCAGCGTCAGCTTCGAGCAATATTTTGGCGATAACGTCGACCTGTTCAACAGCGGCACCGGCTATCACAACCCGGTAGCGGTGAATCTGGGGCTTAACTATACCCCCGTTCCGCTGGTGACGTTGACCGCCGGGCACAAGCAGGGCGAAAGCGGCGAGAGCCAGAATAACCTCGGACTGAAGCTCAACTATCGCTTTGGCGTGCCGCTGGCAAAGCAGCTTTCCGCCGGTGAAGTCGCCGCCACGCGCTCCCTGCGCGGCAGCCGCTACGACTCGCCGGAGCGCAACAGCCTGCCGGTGATGGAGTTCCGCCAGCGTAAAACGCTGTCCGTGTGGCTGGCCACGCCGCCGTGGGATCTGAAAGGGGGCGAGACCGTTATGCTGAAGCTGCAGGTTCGCAGCACGCACGGCATCCGTCAGATCCACTGGCAGGGGGATACGCAGGCGCTGAGCCTGACGTCGCCGGCGAAAAGCAACAGCAGCGACGGCTGGAGCGTGATTATGCCTGCCTGGGATGATGGGAAGGGGCGACAAACCGCTGGCACCTGTCGGCGGTGGTGGAAGATGAGAAAGGCCAGCGCGTCTCGTCCAATACCATTGAACTGAAACTGACCGAGCCGGTGGTACCGCCGATGGCGGACGATAACACTAACGCAGGCTGGTCGCTGCCAGCCCCGTAACGATCCCTAGAAAATGCGTTCCTGATGCACCCACACCGCGGCTTCAACGCGGGATTTTAGCTTCATTTTCTTCAGCATATGCTTCACGTGCACTTTGACCGTGCTTTCGGTGATGTCCAGGCGGCGGGCGATCATTTTGTTCGGCAGGCCCTGGGCAATGAGCTTGAGAATATCGCGCTCGCGCGGGGTGAGCTGGCTGACGTCACGGTCAGAGGTGGCGCGGTTGGCGCGCAGGCTGGCGGCCAGCACCGGCGTTAAGGCTTCGCTGAGCACCATCTCGCCCGCCGCCGCCTGCTGCAGCGCCTTAAGCAAATCTTCCGGCTCCATATCTTTCAGCAGATAGCCATCCGCCCCGCGCTTCAGCGCCGTGACCACATCCTCTTCATGGTTGGACACGCTAAAGACGACGATGCGGCCGGAAAGCGATTTTTCCCGCAGCTTGTCGAGGGTCTCCAGACCGTTCATGCCGGGCATATTCAGATCGAGCAGGATCAGATCGGGATCGAGGGATTCGGCAAGCTCAATGCCCTGTTCACCGTTGCTGGCTTCGCCCACCACGGTGATATCGGGCGCCATGCTGACCAGCTGTTTCACGCCAGTACGCAGCATCGGATGGTCGTCGATCAACAGGATGGATGCCGGTTCCTGATTAGTCATGGGTTTCTCCTTGAGCAGTTGTGAGCGGTTTCTCGGGAATAAAGGTGACGACAACTTCCGTGCCGCCCGTTTCTCTCCGGCGAACCTGGCAATCACCGCGCAGGCTTTGGGCGCGGTCTCGCATAATGATTAAACCATAGTGGTTAGTGCGTTCGGCATTTTCCGGCACGCCGCGGCCGTTATCGTGAACCGTCAGTTTCACCTGATTATCGTGCTGGCTGACGGTGACCGTGACCGCCGTTGCTTCAGCGTGTTTAAGCACGTTGCTCAGCGCTTCACGGGCGATCTGCAGTAGATGGATGGCCTGATGGGAGGGGACAAACCGCGGCGGCAGCTGATAATCCAGCTTCACCGGGAACCCCAGTCGGGCGCTAAATTCGTGACAGCTGGATTCCAGCGCCGGGCGCAGGCCCGGCTCGGTCAACTGCAGGCGGAAGGTGGTCAGCAGCTCGCGCAGCTGCACCCAGGAGGTGTTCAGCTCGTTGCGGATCTGGCTGAGCAGCTGCTTGTTGCTTTCGGGCATCTCCGCATCCTGCATCTGCAGGCAGCTCACCTGCATTTTCATACAAGAGAGCGACTGGGCGATGGAGTCGTGCAGCTCGCGGGCGATGGTCGCGCGCTCTTCCATGACGATAAGCTGCTGCTGTTTTTCCTGATGCCTGTCGAGCGCCAGCGTGGCCGTCAGCTGTTCAACCAGCGTATCCACCAGCTGCTGCTGGTCGTGGCTCAGGTGGCGTCCGGTTGGCAGGGTGGCCAGCAGAATGCCGTACTGGGTGTGGCTGTCCGTCAGGCGCCACTTCAGGGTCGTGCCGCCGGAGGTCAGCGGCGGCAGGCCGCGAGGGCAAAGATGGCAGCCTTTGTCATCGCAGGACATATCGGACTGACAGGTAAATTCCTGGTGGTTCTCTTCGTCTTCCACATCGTAGACCCGTAGCTCCAGGTCGCGCAGCAGGGTCAGATTTTGCAGGCCGTTCAGCACCGGCGAAAGACGTTCACACAACGGCACCTGCATGTGCAGCCGACGGTTGGCCTGCCAGAGGAAGGAGAGGATCTCGTTTTTCTGCTCCAGCCCGGCCGTTTTTTCCTGAACGCGCTGTTCCAGCACCGCGTAGCTCTCGGAGAGCTCTGCCGACATGGTATTGAGTGCCTGGCCGAGCATGGCCATCTCGTTGCGCCCGCTGATGTGCGTGCGCTGGGTAAAATCGCGTGCGGTCACCGCGCGGGCCATTGCCAGCAGCTGTTTCCAGGGATTCAACAGCCGCGCGCGGAGCCAGACGATGGTGAAGATCAGCAGCAGGCCCATAAACAGGGCCATGGCCCGGTGTACTATCACCACCCGGTCAATGCGTAATTCGGTCGTCTGGTCAAAAGCGGAGACCAGCGCATCAATGCGGGAGACAAACCCCGCCACGTCCTGGGCAACGGCTTCTGTACTGCGCGCCTGTTTCAGGCCGGGCTGCAGCTGGGTGTGCCAGTACCCCTGAAGGGCCTTAAGCTGGGACTGCTGGCCAGCGCGGATGGCGGCGTTTTCCAGCTCGGGGCTGAATGCCGTGCGCTCCATTTCATCGATTAAAGGCCGATCGTCCTCCGTCAGGGGAACCGCCGCCAGCAGGCGATAACTCTGCATGCGTAGTGAGCCTGCCTCGTTGATGGCATGCGCATTACCCTGTACCCCTTGTACCAGCCAGCCGGAGATCGCCATGCCGGTCACGCCGATGGCGGTGGACAGCAACACAATCAGGGCGAGCTGATTCACGAGCGTTAGCGGAGATAAGCATCTTTTTAACATTGAGTGGGCGTGCTCCTGACGTGGCCTGCTTGCAGGAATGGCGCTATTCTGGTGCATACCCTGGAGTATACCCATACCAATAAAGGATTACCCCTAAATTGCCAACGGAGTAGGGGGAAGGAGGTGGGAGTAGCCAGGAACCGTCAGTGCCGTGAAAAACCACGTCTTTTTTACCGAATTAGCCTACTCACTAAGGATAACACCTTTTTTTGTGCCGCAAATCCTCCCACTTTTCCTTTGATTTATATCAACTTACCGCCGCCCTAAAACCCTAATGTTTGCAGCATCATTCGAGAATCAGAGGTGTCTATGAGTCACTCATCCGCTCCCGAAAGGGAAAATGGTGCCGTTATTACAGACTGGCGTCCAGAGGATCCGGCGTTCTGGCAACAGCGCGGCCATCGTGTAGCAAGCCGGAATCTGTGGATTTCCGTGCCGTGTTTGTTATTAGCGTTTTGCGTATGGATGTTGTTTAGCGCGGTGGCGGTAAACCTGCCAAAAGTGGGCTTTACGTTTACGACCGATCAGCTGTTTATGCTGACCGCGCTGCCGTCTCTGTCAGGCGCGCTGCTGCGTGTGCCTTACGCGTTTATGGTGCCGGTGTTTGGCGGTCGTCGCTGGACGGCGTTCAGTACGGGCATCATGATTATCCCCTGCGTGTGGCTCGGCTTCGCGGTGCAGGATACCTCCACGCCGTTCAGCGTGTTCGTGATTATCTCCCTGCTGTGCGGTTTTGCCGGAGCGAACTTTGCCTCCAGCATGGCGAACATCAGCTTCTTCTTCCCGAAACCGAAGCAGGGCGGCGCGCTGGGGATTAACGGCGGTCTGGGCAATATGGGCGTGAGCGTGATGCAGCTGATCGCGCCGCTGGCGATCTCGGTCTCCATTTTTGCAGCCTTTGGCGGCGGTGGCGTTGAGCAGGCGGACGGTTCTTCCCTCTATCTGCAAAACGCAGCCTGGATCTGGGTACCGTTCCTGGTGGTCTTCACCCTCGCAGCCTGGTTCTTTATGAATGACCTGTCCGCGTCGAAGGCGTCGCTGAGCGAACAGCTGCCGGTGCTGAAGCGTGGACACCTCTGGGTGATGGCGCTGCTGTATCTGGCGACCTTCGGTTCGTTTATCGGCTTCTCGGCGGGCTTCGCGATGCTGTCGAAAACGCAGTTCCCGGACGTGCAGATCCTGCACTTCGCCTTCTTCGGCCCATTTATTGGCGCCCTGGCGCGTTCGCTGGGCGGCATGGTCTCTGACCGCCTGGGCGGTACCCGCGTGACGCTGGTTAACTTCGTCGTGATGGCGGTCTTCTGCGCGCTGCTGTTCCTCACGCTGCCAGCCGACGGGACAGGGCGGTAACTTCATCGCCTTCTTCGGCGTGTTTATGGTGCTGTTCCTGACGGCCGGTCTGGGGAGCGCGTCCACCTTCCAGATGATCTCCGTGATCTTCCGTAAGCTGACCATGGACCGCGTAAAAGCGCAGGGCGGCAGCGAAGAGCAGGCCATGCGCGAAGCGGCGACGGATACGGCTGCGGCGCTGGGCTTTATCTCCGCCATCGGCGCGATTGGCGGCTTCTTTATCCCGAAAGCGTTCGGTATCTCTCTGGACCTGACCGGCTCTCCGGCCGGCGCCATGAAAGTCTTCCTCGTCTTCTATATCGCCTGCGTTGTGATTACGTGGCTGGTATATGGCCGTAATAACAAGAAAAATAAGTAAGTATGATTATCCGTTTACGCGGCCTTCGGGCCGCGTTTTTTTTAGCGTCAGAATAATAGTTACAACATACTATTCAATTTACTTCAGCCTGCTACGGGAGCTTTCGTGCGCAAGGGGTCAACCAGGACATCTACCCCTTAATACCTGGTACTCTGGAAAAGTAGAGACAATTCTGCACTTCGGTTTGTACGATAAAAAAAAAACTCTATATTTCATCAGATGGATTAAAAAACAGAAATTACTAACCCTTTGGGAGTAATTCTCTTTTTTCCTCGCTCTCGTGAAAGTCCCTCGTCGTCTTGATCGTTATCAATTCTCCCCCTCTTTCAGGGCGTTACCTTCGCTGCAAATCAGCAATGTCGATTTAGAGAGCCACAGGCTCCACACAGGAGATACCCGATGAGCAAATTTTTGGACCGGTTTCGCTACTTCAAACAGAAGGGCGAAACCTTTGCCGATGGGCACGGCCAGGTTCTGGAACACCAACCGGGACTGGGAAGACGGTTACCGCCAGCCGCTGGCAGCACGACAAAATCGTGCGCTCGACCCACGGCGTGAACTGCACCGGCTCCTGCAGCTGGAAGATCTTCGTGAAGAACGGCCTGGTCACCTGGGAAACCCAGCAGACCGACTACCCGCGCACCCGCCCGGATATGCCCAACCACGAACCGCGCGGCTGCCCGCGTGGCGCCAGCTACTCCTGGTATCTCTACAGCGCCAACCGCCTGAAATACCCGCTGATGCGCAAGCGCCTGATCAAACTGTGGCGTGAAGCGAAAGCGCAACACAGCGATCCGGTGGATGCCTGGGCCTCCATCATTGAAGACGCCGACAAAGCGAAAAGCTTCAAACAGGCGCGCGGCCGCGGCGGCTTCGTGCGTTCCTCCTGGAAGGAGGTGAACGAGCTGATTGCCGCCTCCAACGTCTACACCGTCAAAACCTACGGTCCGGACCGCGTGGCAGGCTTCTCGCCGATCCCGGCGATGTCGATGGTCTCTTACGCCGCCGGCGCGCGCTACCTGTCGCTGATCGGCGGCACCTGCCTGAGCTTCTACGACTGGTACTGCGACCTGCCGCCGGCCTCGCCGCAGACCTGGGGCGAGCAGACCGACGTGCCGGAATCCGCCGACTGGTACAACTCCAGCTACATCATCGCCTGGGGCTCCAACGTGCCGCAGACCCGTACCCCGGACGCGCACTTCTTTACCGAAGTCCGTTACAAAGGCACCAAAACCGTGGCGGTCACCCCGGACTACGCCGAAATCGCCAAGCTGTGCGATCTGTGGCTGGCACCGAAACAGGGTACCGATGCGGCGATGGCGATGGCGATGGGCCACGTCATGCTGCGCGAGTTCCACCTGGATAAACCAAGCCAGTACTTCACCGACTACGTCCGTCGCTACACCGACATGCCGATGCTGGTGATGCTGGAAGAGCGTGACGGGTACTACGCAGCAGGCCGTACGCTGCGCGCCGCCGATCTGGTGGACGCGCTGGGCCAGGAAAATAACCCAGAGTGGAAAACCGTTGCCTATAACAGCAACGGCGAGCTGGTGGCGCCAAACGGCTCTATCGGCTTCCGCTGGGGCGAGAAGGGCAAGTGGAACCTTGAGCAACGCAACGGCACCACCGGCGAAGAGACGGAGCTGCGCCTGAGCATGCTGGGCAGCCAGGACGAGATCGCTGAAGTCGGGTTCCCATACTTCGGCGGTGAAGGTTCAGAGCATTTCAACAAGGTTGAACTGAAAAACGTTCTGATGCACAAACTGCCGGTTAAACGCCTGCAGCTGGCCGACGGCTCTACCGCACTGGTCACCACCGTTTATGACCTGACCATGGCGAACTATGGTCTGGAACGCGGTCTGGGCGATGAAAACTGCGCAACCGGCTATGACGACGTGAAGGCCTACACCCCGGCCTGGGCGGAACAGATCACCGGAGTTCCTCGCGCACACATTACCCGTATCGCACGCGAGTTCGCAGAAAACGCGGACAAAACGCACGGCCGTTCGATGATCATCGTCGGTGCCGGTCTGAACCACTGGTATCACCTCGATATGAACTACCGTGGCCTGATCAACATGCTGATCTTCTGCGGCTGCGTCGGCCAGAGCGGCGGCGGCTGGGCGCACTATGTCGGCCAGGAAAAACTGCGTCCGCAGACCGGCTGGCAGCCGCTGGCGTTCGCCCTCGACTGGCAGCGTCCGGCGCGCCACATGAACAGCACCTCCTACTTCTATAACCACTCCAGCCAGTGGCGCTACGAGACGGTCACCGCACAGGAGCTGCTGTCGCCGCTGGCGGATAAATCCCGCTACACCGGCCATCTGATCGACTTCAACGTGCGCGCCGAGCGCATGGGCTGGCTGCCGTCGGCGCCGCAGCTGGGCACTAACCCGCTGCGCATCGCCGCCGAAGCGGCGAAGAAAGCCGGGCATGAGCGCCGGTGGATTACACGGTGAAATCCCTGAAAGAAGGCTCTATGCGCTTCGCGGCGGAACAGCCGGAAAACGGTAAAAACCATCCCGCGCAACCTGTTCATCTGGCGCTCCAACCTGCTGGGCTCCTCCGGCAAAGGCCACGAGTACATGCTCAAGTACCTGCTGGGCACCGAAAACGGTATCCAGGGGAAAGATCTCGGCAAGCAGGGCGGCGTGAAGCCGGAAGAGGTGGAATGGCGTGACAACGGTCTCGACGGCAAGCTGGATCTGGTGGTGACGCTCGACTTCCGCCTGTCCAGCACCTGCCTGTACTCCGACATCGTGCTGCCGACCGCCACCTGGTACGAAAAAGACGACATGAATACCTCGGACATGCATCCGTTTATTCATCCGCTGTCGGCGGCCGTCGATCCGGCGTGGGAATCCAAAAGCGACTGGGAGATCTACAAAGGCATCGCCAAGACCTTCTCCGAGGTGTGCGTCGGCCACCTGGGCAAAGAGACCGACGTGGTGACGCTGCCGATCCAGCACGACTCCGCCGCCGAACTGGCGCAGCCGCTGGGCGTGCAGGACTGGAAGAAAGGCGAATGCGACCTGATCCCGGGCAAAACCGCGCCGCACATCATTCCGGTTGAGCGCGACTACCCGGCAACCTACGAGCGCTTTACCTCGCTCGGCCCGCTGATGGACAAACTCGGCAACGGCGGCAAAGGCATCGCCTGGAACACCCAGAGCGAAATGGACCTGCTGCGCAAGCTCAACTACACCAAAGCGGACGGCCCGGCGAAAGGCCAGCCGATGTTGAATACGGCGATTGATGCGGCAGAGATGATCCTGACCCTGGCGCCGGAAACCAACGGCCACGTGGCGGTGAAGGCCTGGGCAGCGCTGAGCCGAAGTTCACCGGCCGCGACCACACGCACCTGGCGCTGAACAAAGAAGACGAGAAGATCCGCTTCCGCGATATCCAGGCGCAGCCGCGCAAGATCATCTCCAGCCCGACCTGGTCCGGCCTGGAAGACGAGCATGTGTCCTACAACGCCGGCTACACCAACGTTCACGAGCTGATCCCATGGCGCACCCTCACCGGCCGCCAGCAGTTGTATCAGGATCACCAGTGGATGCGCGCCTTCGGCGAAAGCCTGCTGGTGTACCGGCCGCCGATCGACACCCGCTCCGTGAAAGCGGTGATGGGCGCGAAACCGAACGGCAACCCGGAGAAGGCGCTGAACTTCCTGACGCCGCACCAGAAGTGGGGCATCCACTCCACCTACAGCGACAACCTGCTGATGCTGACCCTGTCGCGCGGCGGCCCGATCGTCTGGATGAGCGAAGCCGACGCCAAAGATCTGGGTATCGAGGATAACGACTGGATCGAGGTGTTCAACGGCAACGGCGCGCTGACGGCGCGTGCGGTGGTGAGCCAGCGCGTACCGGCCGGGATGACCATGATGTACCACGCGCAGGAACGTATCGTGAACCTGCCGGGGTCAGGAGATCACCGGGCAGCGCGGCGGCATCCACAACTCGGTGACCCGCATTACCCCGAAGCCGACCCACATGATCGGCGGCTATGCGCAGCTGGCCTACGGCTTCAACTACTACGGCACCGTCGGCTCCAACCGCGACGAGTTCGTGGTGGTGCGCAAGATGAAGAACATCAACTGGTTGGACGGCGAAGGCAATGACCAGGTACAGGAGAGCGTAAAATGAAAATTCGTTCACAAGTCGGCATGGTGCTGAATCTCGACAAATGCATCGGCTGCCATACCTGCTCGGTCACCTGCAAAAACGTCTGGACCAGCCGCGAAGGCATGGAATACGCCTGGTTCAACAACGTGGAAACCAAGCCGGGCATCGGCTTCCCGAACGACTGGGAAAACCAGGAGAAGTGGAAGGGCGGCTGGATCCGCAAAATCAACGGCAAGCTGCAACCGCGCATGGGCAACCGTGCGCGTGCTGCTCGGTAAAATCTTCGCCAACCCGCACCTGCCGGAGATCGACGATTACTACGAGCCGTTCGATTTCGACTACCAGCACCTGCACAACGCGCCGGAAAGCAAAGCACCAGCCGATGGCCCGCCCGCGCTCGCTGATCACCGGCCAGCGCATGGACAAAATCGACCGGCGGCCCGAACTGGGAAGAGATCCTGGGCGGCGAGTTCGAGAAACGCGCCAAAGACCAGAACTTCGAGAACCTGCAGAAGGCGATGTACGGCCAGTTCGAAAACACCTTCATGATGTATCTGCCGCGCCTGTGCGAGCACTGCCTGAACCCGGCGTGCGTGGCGACCTGCCCGAGCGGCGCGATCTACAAGCGCGAAGAAGACGGCATCGTGCTGATCGACCAGGACAAGTGCCGCGGCTGGCGCATGTGCATCACCGGCTGCCCGTACAAAAAGATCTACTTCAACTGGAAGAGCGGCAAGTCCGAGAAGTGCATCTTCTGCTACCCGCGCATCGAAGCCGGCATGCCGACCGTCTGCTCGGAAACCTGCGTGGGCCGCATCCGCTACCTCGGCGTGCTGCTGTACGACGCGGACGCGATTGAAAACGCCGCCAGCACCGAGAACGAGAAAGATCTGTACCAGCGCCAGCTGGACGTGTTCCTCGATCCGAACGATCCGAAGGTGATTGCGCAGGCGCTGGCGAGGACGGCGTGCCGCAGAGCGTGATTGACGCGGCGCAGCAGTCGCCGGTGTACAAGATGGCGATGGACTGGAAGCTGGCCCTGCCGCTGCATCCGGAATACCGCACGCTGCCGATGGTCTGGTACGTGCCGCCGCTGTCGCCGATCCAGTCCGCCGCCGACGCGGGGGAACTGGGCAGCAACGGCATGCTGCCGGACGTGGAGAGCCTGCGCATTCCGGTGCAGTACCTGGCGAACCTGCTGACCGCCGGCGACACCGAACCGGTGCTGCTGGCGCTGAAACGCATGCTGGCGATGCGCCACTTCAAGCGTGCCGAAACCGTGGACGGCGTCGAACGATACCCGCGCGCTGGAAGAGGTCGGGCTGACGGAAGAGCAGGCGCAGGAGATGTACCGCTACCTGGCGATCGCCAACTACGAAGACCGTTTCGTGGTGCCGACCAGCCACCGTGAGCTGGCGCGCGAAGCCTTCCCGGAGAAAAGCGGCTGTGGCTTCAGCTTTGGCGATGGTTGCCACGGGTCAGACAGCAAATTCAACCTGTTCAACAGCCGCCGCATCGATGCCATGGATGTGACCAGTAAAACGGAGCCGCACCCATGATTGAACTTGTCGTTGTTTCGCGTCTGCTCGAGTACCCGGATGCTGCGCTTGCGCAGCATCAGCAGGAGCTCTTTGATGCGCTGGCGTCCGGTGAAAACCTGGATAAAGACGATGCCCAGCAGGTCGGGGTCTTTTCCTCCGCGACCTGTTAGCGGCGCGCGATCTGCTGGACGCGCAGGCCGACTACAGCCAGCTGTTTGATCGCGGACGCGCAACGTCGCTGCTGCTGTTTGAACACGTTCACGGCGAATCCCGCGATCGCGGTCAGGCGATGGTGGATCTGATGGCGCAGTACGAGCAGCACGGCCTGCAGCTCGACAGCCGCGAGCTGCCGGATCATCTGCCGCTCTATCTGGAGTATCTGGCGCAGCTGCCGAAAGAGGAGGCGCTGGGCGGTCTGCAGGACATCGCGCCGATCCTGGCGCTGCTCGGCGCGCGTCTGCAGCAGCGTGAGAGCCGCTATGCGGTGCTGTTCGATCTGCTGCTGAAGCTGGCCAAAACGGCGGTGGACAACGCGAAAGTGGCGGAGAAAATTGCCGATGAAGCCCGCGACGATACGCCGCAGGCGCTGGATGCGGTGTGGGAAGAAGAGCAGGTGAAATTCTTTGCTGACCAGAACTGCGGCGAGTCTGAAATCTCCGCGCATCAGCGTCGTTTTGCCGGCGCGGTGGCCCCGCAATATTTGAATATCTCTAACGGAGGACGGCACTAATGCACTTCCTGAATATGTTCTTCTTTGACATTTACCCCTATCTCGCCGGCGCGGTGTTCCTGGTGGGAAGCTGGCTGCGTTATGACTACGGGCAGTACAGCTGGCGCGCCGCCTCCAGCCAGATGCTGGATCGCAAAGGGATGCATGTGGGCTCTAACCTGTTCCACATCGGTATTCTGGGCATTTTCGCCGGTCACTTCCTCGGGATGCTGACGCCGCACTGGATGTATGAAGCGTGGCTGCCGATTGAGGTGAAGCAGAAGATGGCGATGATCGCCGGCGGTGCCTGCGGGGTGATGACCCTGGTCGGTGGCCTGCTGCTGCTGAAACGCCGTCTGTTCAGCCCGCGCGTGCGTGCGACCACGACCGCAGCGGACATCCTGATCCTCTCCCTGCTGATGGTGCAGTGTGCGCTGGGTCTGTTGACCATTCCGTTCTCGGCGCAGCATATGGACGGCAGCGAAATGATGAAGCTGGTGGGCTGGGCGCAGTCCGTGGTGACCTTCCACGGCGGAGCCTCTGCGCACCTGGACGGCGTGGCGTTTATCTTCCGCGTGCACCTGGTGCTGGGGATGACGCTGTTTGTGCTGTTCCCGTTCTCCCGCCTGGTGCATATCTGGAGCGCGCCGGTGGAGTACCTGACGCGCAAATACCAGATAGTTCGCGCCCGTCGCTAATTTGCCGTTTTGATACCAACCCCGCACTCGCGGGGTTTTTTTTCGCCCCAGCCCAGGTTGTTGCCCGCTGCAGCAAACAGGATCAGCGCGCCGCCCGCGAGCTGCGTCAGGTTCAGCGAGTGTCCGAACACCAGATTATCGACAACGATCGCCACCACCGGATAGATAAACGACAGGGAGCCGGTTATAGGCGTTGGCAGCTTCTGAATTGCGCTGTAGAGCAGCTGGTACATAATGCCGGTATGGACGATGCCCAGCGTCAGCAGGATCGGCCAGGGGAAATCACCGGAAAATGACGGCATGCTGGCAAACGGTAAAAGCATCACGACGCCCGTCAGCACCTGGATAAAGGCAATATGCTGCGGTGCGATTGTTTTCAGTTTGCGCGCAATAATTGCCGTCAGCGCGTAGAAGAAGGCCGCGGCCATGGCCAGACCGATTCCTGCCTGCCATTCAGTGCCGTGGGCGCCTGTCAGCTCGCTGGAGAGCAGTATTACAACACCGCCAAAGGCAAGGAACAGCCAGCCCCATTTCACAAGGCTGACGCGCTCGCCTAAAAACATCCCCATTAAGACCAGCATAAACGGCTGGGTGTTATAGACCACGGTCGAAAGCCCAATAGAGATCCGCTCATAGGCGGCGAAGAGCAGCAGCCAGTTCACCACTAATGCCACGCCGCCGAGAATGGCCAGCAGCAGCGTGGTGCGGGTGAGGGGACTAAAGGGCTTCTGACTTATCCGGATAAAAATTAAAAGCGCCATTGCCCCGATAAGACAGCGCCAGAACACCACTTCCGTCACCGGCAGACCGGAGAGCAAAACAAACGCGCCGATAGAACCGGAAATTAACATCGCCAGGCTCATTTGCCAGACGCCTTTATGTAAATCACGCATCATCCACCTCCTGATTAATGACGCTATTGTCGAAAATCGCTGTCGGGTTTTACAGGGGTGATATAAGGTTGAAAAGGTAAATGACTTTTTAAAATTAGGTGAAAAGAATGGAATACCTTATCGATGATATCGACCGACAAATTTTAGCCTGTCTGGTTGAGGATGCGCGCATGTCGTTGAAGGTGCTCAGCGGACGCATCGGTCTGACGTCCCCCAGCACGGCAGAACGCCTGAAAAGGCTGGAAGAGCGCGGTGTGATCCAGGGTTATGGTGCACGGGTGAATCTGGCGGCGCTGGGGTATACGCTGCAGGCGCTGGTACGGGTGCGGCCCTTGCCGGGGCTGTTGCATAAGGTGGATAAGTACATTCAGGCGATGCCGGAGTGTATTGAGAGCGACAAAGTCACCGGGGAAGATTGCTTTGTGATTAGGCTGGTGGTGCGATCGATAGAGCAGCTGGATGCGCTGCTGGACGGTCTGGCAGAGCATGCCCAGTGTAATACGTCGATTGTGAAGAGTTCGCCGGTCAGGCGTCGTTTGCCGCCAATGTAAATGGTGGTGGGGGAAGGATTATTCGGCGCTAAAGCGCCTCACCCTTCGGGTCGTTGCCTGCGGCAACGCGCTCTCGCGTTGCTCGAGTCGAACCTTAATCGAAGATTCTCGACCTTCCCCGATCGGCAAAATATGCGGGTATTGAACTGGATAAAAGCTGGGAAAGTGTTTTTGAAGATGGTGGTGGGGGAAGGATTACTCGGCGCGTAAAGCGCCTCACCCTTCGGGTCGTTGCCTGCGGCAACGCGCTCTCGCGTCGCTCGAATCGAACCTTAATCGAAGCTTCTCAACCTTCCCCGATCGGCAAAATATGCGGGTATTGAACTGGATAAAAGCTGGGAAAGTGTTTTTGAAGGATGGTGGTGGGGGAAGGATTCGAACCTTCGAAGTCGATGACGGCAGATTTACAGTCTGCTCCCTTTGGCCGCTCGGGAACCCCACCAGGGGTAATTCAAATTTTGAGGTCGTGCTGAGAGATGGTGGTGGGGGAAGGATTCGAACCTTCGAAGTCGATGACGGCAGATTTACAGTCTGCTCCCTTTGGCCGCTCGGGAACCCCACCACGGGGTAATGCTTTTCGTACTGGCCTGCTTCCTTCTCGGAAGCGGGGCGCATCATATCAAATGAGACGCCCCTGTAAAGCATTCCTTTAGGGAAACTGAAGTCGTTTGCCTGCTTTTTATCCGTAAAGGCGCAAAGCTAATCAATTCATTTTCCGAAAGATTAAAGAATGATGGTTCTGTTACCGTAAACGAAGACGCGCTGCGCCAGCACCTGATACAGCGCACGGCTCAACACATTCTTCTCAACGTCACGGCCTGCGCGCATCATGTCCTCAGCGGTGTAGGTGTGATCCACATGAATCACGTCCTGCATGATGATTGGGCCTTCGTCCAGGTTGTCATTCACGTAGTGGGCTGTCGCACCGATGATCTTCACGCCGCGCTCGTAGGCCTGGTGGTAAGGACGCGCACCAATAAAGGCCGGCAGGAACGAGTGGTGAATGTTGATGATCTTGTTCGGGAAACGCGACACAAAAGACGGCGTCAACACGCGCATGTATTTCGCCAGCACCACGTAGTCCGGGTTATGCGCTTCAATGGCCTGCGCCATCAGATCGTCGTGCTCTTCACGGGTATGCCCTTCATGGCTGACCAGCTCGAACGGAATATCAAAGCGCTCGACCAGCGTACGCAGCGTCTCGTGGTTGCCAATAACGGCAGCAATTTCAACGTCCAGACCGCCGTAGTTGGCTTTCATCAGCAGGTCGCCCAGGCAGTGTGCTTCTTTGGTCACCAGGATCACGATGCGGCGTCGACCCGCAGGGGTCAGTTCGCGCACGGAGCCTTCCGGCAGCGCGCTGTCCAGATCGGCCAGCAGCGTGGTGTCGTTGAAAATACCTTCCAGTTCGGTACGCATAAAGAAGCGGCCGGTACGGTGGTCAACGAACTCGTTGTTCTGCACGATATTCAGTTCATGTTTGTAGCAAATGTTGGTAATTCGTGCGATCAGCCCTTTTTGATCGGGACAGATGGTGCGCAGAACTTTACGTTGTAATGATTGCATCGCCGGGAAATCCTGTTTGTATTTGCGAAGTCTGGGTTGTCAGGCATTACTGCCCGCAACACTTTTTAAATTTTTTACCTGAACCACACGGGCAGGGATCGTTACGACCAAACTGTGGGCGCGTTCCGTCAATATAATACCACTGCCCGCTTTCCTTTAAGAACCGGGAACGCTCGATAATGGCACCAGGTTTATTATTCTCGGTAAAACGAGCAACAAAGCTGACGTAACCTTCATCCACATGGCTGCCCGTTGAGGATTCATAGACGGTAAGGCCGAGCCACTGCGTGTTCGCGAAGCCGGCTTCGATGTCCTGTCTGAATTCAGCAGCCTGGCAGGAGGGATGCCAGGTTTTAATCAGGTAGTCTGCGTCTTTGATCACAAAAGCGGTGTAACGTGAACGCATGAGGTGTGACGGGTCTGGTGCAACCTGATCGCCAGACAGATATCGCTGGCAACATAGGCTATACTCCAGAGCGCTACCACAAGGGCAGAGTTGAGACACGATTCTCTTCCTGGAACAAAAAATAAAGGCGTTAAACGCTTCGGGTAGCACTATGTTAACTGAGCTGTTGCGTTGACGCTATGTCAGGAATCCAGGGGAAGTAAAACAGGGCTAATGAGAAAGGTTAAAATTGGACTGGCGCTGGGCTCAGGTGCAGCCCGGGGATGGTCACACATCGGCGTTATTAATGCCTTAAACAAGATGGGCATTGACGTTGATATTGTCGCAGGGTGTTCAATCGGATCGCTTGTCGGCTCCGCCTACGCGTGCGGGAAGCTTCCGGAACTCGAGACGTGGGTGCGCTCCTTCAGTTACTGGGACGTGCTGCGACTGATGGACCTCTCGTGGCAGCGCGGTGGGCTGTTGCGCGGCGAACGCGTATTTAACCAGTTCCGCCAGGTTATGCCTCTCGAAGACTTCACTGATTGTCAGATGCCTTTCGGCGCCGTCGCGACAAACCTCAGCACAGGACGCGAGCTCTGGCTCACCGAAGGCGATATCCATCTTGCTGTGCGTGCCTCCTGCAGTATGCCGGGACTCATGGCGCCTGTCCCACACAACGGTTACTGGCTTGTCGATGGTGGCGTCGTTAACCCGGTTCCCATCTCTCTGACCCGTGCTATGGGGGCGGATATCGTGATTGCCGTCGACTTGCAGCACGATGCCCACCTGATGCAACAGGATCTCATGCCGGTCAATCTCCAGAGCGAAGATGAAACAGAAAGCGCCGTCGGAGCGACGTTAGCGTGGCATGAGCGTCTGCGCGTGCGGCTGGGCCGCATTACGCCCAAACGTCCGGTTGCCGCGCCGACGGCGATGGAAATCATGACCACGTCAATTCAGGTTCTGGAGAATCGCCTTAAACGCAACCGTATGGCAGGCGATCCTCCGGATATTCTTATTCAGCCGTACTGTCCGCAAATCTCTACCCTTGATTTCCATCGGGCTGAGGCCGCCATCGCAGCGGGCTCGTTAGCCGTCGAAAAGAAAATGGACGAATTGTTGCCTTTTGTGCAGACCGCACGTTAAGCACCTTTTTTTGACTACTTCAGCAAAATCTGACAGGCGATAGTGCCGATCGCATGCCACTATTTAGTTACTGTCAGCCAGGGGAGGAACCATGACGCAGCCATTGGCCGGAAAACACATTTTGATTGTTGAAGACGAGCCCGTTTTCCGATCGCTACTGGATTCGTGGTTATCCTCGCTGGGCGCAATGACGTCGCTGGCTGAAGATGGCATCGACGCCCTGGAAAAAATGATGAGCATTACGCCCGATTTGATGATTTGCGACATTGCGATGCCGCGCATGAATGGACTGAAGCTGGTTGAACATCTGCGTAACGAAGGCAATCAGACGCCGATTCTGGTGATCTCTGCCACAGAGAATATGGCGGACATCGCCAAAGCATTACGTCTTGGGGTACAGGATATTCTGCTTAAACCGGTCAAGGATTTGAACCGGCTGCGAGAAACGGTCTTGGCGTGCCTTTATCCCAATATGTTTAATTCCCGGGTAGAGGAAGAGGAGCGTCTTTTCCAGGACTGGGACGCGCTGGTGAGTAATCCGCCTGCCGCGGCGAAACTGTTGCAAGAACTCCAGCCGCCCGTACAGCAAACTATTTCACACTGTCGCGTAAATTATCGCCAGCTGGTGGCCGCTGACCAGCCAGGACTGGTGCTGGATATTGCGCCTCTGTCAGATTCCGACCTTGCGTTTTATTCTCTGGATGTCACCCGGGCGGGGGATAACGGTGTATTAGCGGCGTTACTTCTTCGTGCGCTATTTAATGGTTTGTTGCAGGAACAGTTATCGCATCAGGGACAACGGCTACCGGAGTTAGGCAGTTTACTCAAACAAGTAAACCAGCTTTTTCGTCAGGCCAATTTACCCGGACAGTTCCCGCTGCTGGTCGGCTATTACCACAGCGGTTTAAAGAATCTGATCCTCGTTTCAGCAGGTCTCAATGCTTCACTGAATACCGGTGAACATCATATTCAGGTAAGTAACGGTGTGCCGCTTGGGACATTGGGAACGGCGTATCTTAATCAAATTAGCCACCGCTGTTCCTCCTGGCAGTGCCAAATTTGGGGCGCCGGGGGACGGCTACGCTTAATGTTGTCCACGGAATAAGCAATTGGATCGTCATTTTAAGATTGCTTTACCTGTGTTTTACGGGGAGTGCTACTATCGCTGCCCGGTTTCATGCGTATTTATCCTAATTGATCGGCAACGCGTTCTTTTCAGACCCGGACTGCGGGGCGAGAGCTGATATACTCAACGCGTTATTTATTGCATAAAAGTTCAAAACTTGAACAGCTCAGGAGAATTTGAATGGCTGCCCTAAATTCGAAAGTCAGAAAGGCCGTTATCCCGGTAGCGGGATTGGGGACCAGGATGTTACCAGCAACTAAGGCGATTCCTAAAGAGATGCTGCCTCTGGTTGATAAGCCATTAATCCAGTATGTCGTTAATGAATGTATCGCAGCCGGCATCACTGAAATTGTGCTGGTTACGCATTCATCTAAAAACTCTATCGAAAACCATTTCGATACAAGCTTTGAACTGGAAGCCATGCTGGAAAAGCGTGTTAAGCGTCAGCTGTTGGAAGAAGTTCAGTCTATTTGCCCTCCACACGTCACCATTATGCAGGTTCGTCAGGGGCTGGCTAAAGGGCTGGGGCACGCTGTTATGTGCGCGCATCCTGTTGTGGGTGATGAGCCTGTAGCGGTAATTCTGCCTGACGTTATTCTGGATGAATACGAATCCGATCTTTCTCAGGATAACCTGGCTGAAATGATCAAACGTTTCGACGAAACCGGCAGCAGCCAGATTATGGTTGAGCCTGTTGAAGACGTGACGGCATACGGTGTGGTTGACTGCAAAGGCGTTAACCTTGAGCCGGGCGAAAGTGTGCCAATGGTTGGCGTCGTAGAGAAGCCTAAAGCCGACGTCGCGCCTTCAAACCTGGCCGTTGTAGGTCGCTATGTCCTGAGTGCGGAAATCTGGCCTCTGCTGGCGAAAACGCCTCCGGGAGCGGGTGATGAGATCCAGCTGACGGATGCCATCGATATGCTGATCGAGAAAGAGACCGTTGAGGCCTATCATATGAAAGGTAAGAGCCATGACTGCGGTAATAAGCTCGGTTATATGCAGGCGTTTGTTGAATATGGTATCCGTCACAATACCCTTGGCGAAGAATTTAAAACCTGGCTCAAAGAGAGCGTAGGTATTAAGAAATAAGCCACGGTTGTAAATGTTCGAAACCGGTGAGGCGTTGCCCACCGGTTTTTTTATGCCCATAACACTCCCGAAAACCTGTCTGAAAGTACAGTCGATGAAATTGCTAATTAATGCTTTATGACAGAGTGTAAGAGGATGTATGTGACAAATTTAGGTTAAAAAAAATCCCGCAATATGCGGGATTTTTCTGAATGAGGCTCGATTAATCCTTGATCAGGAAGTCGTCCAGCTGTTTACCCTGCTCATCCATCGCTTTCTTGATAACAGCAGGAGTACGACCCTGGCCAGTCCAGGTTTTAGTTTCGCCGTTCTCATCAACGTAGCTATATTTAGCAGGACGGGCAGCACGCTTAGCTTTAGTACCGGTTTTAGCGGCAGCCATGCTGTTCAGCAATTCATTTGGATCGATACCATCAGCAATCAGCATTTCACGATATTGCTGCAGTTTACGCGTACGTTCTTCGATTTCAGCTGCAGCAGCGCTTTCTTCTTCGCGACGTTCATTAACTACAACTTCTAATTTTTCCAGCATTTCTTCAAGCGTTTCGAGGGTGCATTCTCTTGCCTGCGCACGAAGAGTACGGATGTTGTTCAGAATTTTAAGTGCTTCGCTCATTGTAGTAATCTCAAACTTATAATGGGGGGTGGTTTGTTGACCTAATAATAGAGCCATAAATTGAGATGTGCAATAGCCGGGAATGTAAGGAATTCAAAAAATACTAAATAATGCCGCTATTATTAATTACGCTAACTTAAATTTGCTTGAAGAATCGCACAAAACAGCGCTTATACGATGACAAACTTCACCATCAGGATCACGGCTGCTTTCGATTAATCCAGAAAGGGTAATAGGCACAATGGATAAATAACAGCCTTGTGTATTACGGTATCAGGCGGGGGTTTTCTTCTAAATTATTAATAATTTCCGAACCATAAGCTCAGAATGTTCTGATTAAAAATAGTATGTATGCGGTCCGGTTTCTAATTGCTGTTTCTTTGGCAGTAACAAACCACTGCATAAAGTTGCCTTATATCTATGAGTCCATAACCGGGTCCGATTTACTCAGGATCAGCGCTGGCTCAGGGTTAGCCGGACAAAATATGGTACAATCGCTCATCGGGAATATCACACATTGATTGGGGTTTTACGGCCAATGGCACAACTTTATTTCTACTATTCGGCAATGAATGCCGGGAAATCCACCGCGTTGCTGCAATCCTCGTACAATTACCAGGAACGCGGGATGCGTACCGTTGTTTATACGGCTGAAATTGACGATCGCTTTGGCGCAGGGAAGGTGAGCTCAAGAATAGGGCTCTCGTCGCCTGCCAGGCTGTTTAACCCGAAAACCGATCTGTTTGAAGACATTCGTGCAGAACATGCGCGTGCAGCCGATTCACTGCGTACTGGTCGATGAGAGCCAGTTTCTGACGCGTGAACAGGTCCATGCCCTGTCTGAGGTGGTTGATGAGCTGGATATCCCGGTGCTGTGCTACGGGCTGCGTACGGATTTTCGCGGTGAGCTTTTTGAAGGAAGCCAGTATTTGCTCGCCTGGTCGGATAAACTGGTCGAACTGAAAACGATCTGTTTCTGCGGTCGTAAAGCCAGCATGGTGCTTCGTCTCGACCAGGCCGGAAAACCTTATGCAGATGGCGAGCAGGTGGTGATAGGCGGTAATGAACGCTATGTTTCGGTCTGCCGTAAGCATTATAAAGAAGCGCTTGTCTGTAGGCTCGCTGACGGCGATTCAGCAACGTGTACACGGAACAACGTCCGATTGTTGAGTTTAATATGTCAGACATAAAAAAACCCGCCATTAAAGGCGGGTTTTTCATTTGCTGCTGTCAATTAAGCGCTTTTCTTCGCTTTCTTGTCAGCTTTGACAGCCGGTACTACCACTTCTGCTTTCGCAGAGGCAACGTATCACCTTCTTTGAACTCACGACCGTAGAAGGTATCCAGCAGAATCTGTTTCAGCTCGGAGATCAGTGGGTAGCGCGGGTTAGCACCGGTACACTGGTCATCGAATGCATCTTCAGACAGCTTGTCTACGTGCGCGAGGAAGTCAGCTTCCTGCACGCCCGCTTCACGGATAGATTTAGGAATACCCAGTTCAGCTTTCAGGCTTTCCAGCCATGCCAGCAGTTTCTCAATCTTCGCAGCAGTACGGTCGCCCGGTGCGCTCAGACCCAGGTGGTCGGCGATTTCAGCATAGCGACGACGCGCCTGCGGACGGTCGTACTGGCTGAAAGCCGTCTGCTTGGTTGGGTTGTCGTTAGCGTTATAACGGATAACGTTGCTGATCAACAGGGCGTTCGCCAGACCGTGCGGAATGTGGAACTGCGAGCCCAGTTTGTGCGCCATGGAGTGACAAACACCGAGGAAGGCGTTGGCAAACGCGATACCGGCGATGGTTGCTGCACTGTGAACGCGTTCACGCGCTACCGGGTTTTTCGAGCCTTCGTTGTAAGACGCTGGCAGGTTTTCTTTCAGCAGTTTCAGCGCCTGCAGGGCCTGACCATCAGAGAACTCAGACGCCAGTACAGAAACGTAAGCTTCCAGGGCGTGAGTCACCGCATCCAGACCACCGAACGCACACAGTGACTTCGGCATTTCCATGACCAGGTTGGCATCGACGATAGCCATGTCTGGGGTCAGCGCATAGTCAGCCAGCGGGTATTTCTGACCTGTTGCATCGTCGGTTACTACCGCAAATGGCGTAACTTCTGAACCGGTACCGGAAGTGGTGGTGACCGCGATCATTTTCGCTTTCACGCCCATTTTCGGGAACTTGTAGATACGTTTACGGATGTCCATAAAGCGCAGCGCCAGTTCTTCGAAGTGGGTTTCCGGATGCTCGTACATAACCCACATGATTTTCGCGGCGTCCATTGGGGAACCACCACCCAGTGCGATAATCACATCTGGTTTGAAGGAGTTAGCCAGCTCAGCACCTTTACGCACAACGCTCAGGGTAGGGTCAGCTTCAACTTCAAAGAACACTTCAGTCTCAACGCCAGCCGCTTTCAGCACAGAGGTGATCTGGTCAGCGTAGCCGTTGTTGAACAGGAAACGGTCAGTCACGATGAGCGCACGTTTGTGGCCATCAGTAATCACTTCATCCAGCGCGATTGGCAGTGAGCCACGGCGGAAGTAGATAGATTTCGGAAGTTTGTGCCACAACATGTTTTCAGCTCGCTTAGCAACGGTTTTCTTGTTGATCAGGTGTTTTGGACCAACGTTTTCAGAGATGGAGTTACCACCCCAGGAACCACAACCCAGAGTCAGGGAAGGTGCGAGTTTAAAGTTGTACAGGTCACCGATACCACCCTGAGAAGCCGGGGTGTTGATCAGGATACGTGCAGTTTTCATCATCTGACCGAAGTGGGCAACACGCTCTGGCTGGTTATCCTGGTCGGTGTACAGACAAGAGGTGTGACCGATACCGCCCATGGCAACCAGTTTCTCTGCTTTCTCTACCGCGTCTTCGAAATCTTTCGCACGGTACATTGCCAGCGTAGGAGACAGTTTTTCGTGTGCAAACGGCTCGCTTTCGTCAACAACTTTCACTTCACCGATCAGGATTTTGGTTGTTGCCGGAACGGTAAAGCCTGCGAGTTCAGCAATTTTGTAGGCTGGCTGACCCACGATAGCGGCGTTCAGCGCGCCATTTTTCAGGATGATGTCCTGAACGGCTTTCAGCTCTTTGCCCTGCAGCAGGTAGCCGCCGTGGCTGGCGAAACGTTCGCGAACGGCGTCATACACAGAATCGACAACAACAACAGACTGTTCAGATGCACAGATCACGCCGTTATCGAAGGTTTTGGACATCAGTACAGACGCGACAGCACGTTTGATATCAGCGGTTTCGTCGATAACAACCGGGGTGTTACCCGCGCCCACACCGATAGCTGGTTTACCGGAGCTGTATGCGGCTTTAACCATGCCCGGACCACCGGTCGCCAGAATCAGGTTAATGTCCGGGTGATGCATCAGCGCGTTGGAGAGCTCAACAGAAGGTTGGTCGATCCAGCCGATCAGATCTTTTGGCGCGCCAGCAGCGATCGCCGCTTGCAGGACGATATCTGCAGCTTTGTTAGTCGCGTCTTTCGCACGTGGGTGTGGAGAGAAGATGATTGCGTTACGGGTCTTCAGGCTAATCAGTGATTTGAAGATAGCAGTAGACGTTGGGTTAGTGGTCGGAACGATACCGCAGATGATGCCGATAGGTTCAGCGATGGTGATGGTACCGAAGGTGTCGTCTTCGGACAGCACGCCACAGGTTTTCTCATCTTTATAGGCGTTGTAGATATACTCGGAAGCGAAGTGGTTTTTAATCACTTTATCTTCCACGATACCCATGCCGGATTCGGCAACGGCCATTTTAGCGAGAGGGATTCGAGCATCTGCAGCAGCCAGGGCGGCCGCGCGGAAGATTTTATCAACCTGTTCTTGGGTGAAATTGGCATATTCACGCTGGGCTTTTTTAACGCGCTCGACGAGGGCGTTCAGTTCAGCGATATTAGTAACAGCCATAATGCTCTCCTGATAATGTTTAAACTCTTTTAGTAAACCAGCGCTCGATACGTCACACAGTATAGACAGAGCCGATACGACTTGCGTAACACAAAGTAAAACAAAGAGTTACTTTCTGCGTCAGCACACTAATTTACTAAAAGAGCCTTACCTTAGCAACATCCCATTTATTGACGATTTTGCTCTCTTTTCGTGGCTTAACCAAGATTACTCACTTCTGAGTACGAAAATCATGATCTGTGTCAATTTTCCCCCAAGCTGATACCTTTCAGCAGGGTTATTTGGTGCTGTTTGTATCAAATGTTAATGGCATTTGGCCTGGCGCGCCGTAAGATTATCACAATTACAACAACTGAGTAACGCACTGTATTGCATGATTTTTCTGCAAATCTTAATGAACGTCGGTATGAAAAAGGGTATCTTCAGCGCGATTTCTCACGACAAATTGTCAGTCCAGGGCATGTGTATAAGCGGAGCAAAACGTGATCCAAACGCTCTTTGATTTTCCAACGTATTTTAAATTTTTTATTGGTTTGTTTGCCCTGGTCAACCCGGTGGGGATCATTCCTGTCTTCATTAGTATGACGAGTTACCAGACGGCGGCGGCCAGGAATAAAACCAACCTCACCGCTAACCTGTCGGTGGCCATTATCCTCTGGACCTCTTTTTTTCTCGGCGACGCCATTCTTCAGCTGTTCGGGATTTCGATTGATTCTTTCCGCATTGCCGGCGGGATCCTGGTGGTGACCATCGCCATGTCCATGATCAGCGGTAAGCTGGGCGAGGATAAACAGAATAAACAAGAGAAGTCAGAAACCGCGATCCGCGAAAGTATTGGCGTGGTGCCGCTGGCCTTACCGCTGATGGCCGGGCCGGGTGCCATCAGTTCAACTATTGTCTGGGGGACGCGTTACCATAGCCTGATGCACCTGATTGGTTTTTCAGTGGCTATTGCCCTTTTTGCGCTCTGCTGTTGGGGTGTGTTCCGCATGGCACCCTGGCTGGTGCGCTTGCTGGGTCAAACGGGCATCAACGTCATTACGCGTATCATGGGCCTGTTGCTGATGGCGTTAGGGATCGAATTCATCGTCACGGGTATTAAAAGCATTTTCCCCGGTTTATTGCATTAATACTTCATATGAAAGGACGGAGCGACGGCTCCGTTTTTTTACGTGATTATCAGCAAATCATATAACTAAAGTTGAAATGCTCACATATCATAATAAATTCTACTAATAATGTTCATTGCTTGTATTTCAATGAGTTATTAATTCCCGCCAAACCCGCCTGCGCAGAAAACCTTCGATCGATCTGTTATTTTACTCACATGATACTCTGGGGCTTGCTGAGAGATAACCGAAATGATATTAGTAATTTCAACATTCCCCTAGATGAATGTGCTAAATAATAACCAGTTGTTAAATTTTTGTACAAAATCACTCGATGATAGCGCAGCGACGCGCTTGGAGATAAAATTTTCTCTATCCTGTTGAATGTCATGTTGTTTTACTGATATTCGATGTCTGGCAGGGCTGCCCTCAACGATACGGTACTCACCGTAAAAGAGAATTGCTTAACAAATTTGCAAAATGTATTGGCGCGCGTTTACGCCATTTGATACTTTCCGGCCTAATATTTTGCAGCATAAAACAATCAGATGAGAATTATTTTCATATAGTTCTCTTCTCAGATATCCAGCGCAGGCCTCAAACAGGGGAGGCCTGTAAAGAATCGACGCAAGACGGCCATACGAGCGGTCAGTAATAAAAAAGTCGGTGATAGCAAGCAGTAAAAGAAGAACCTGACAGCAGCAAAAAAAACTCCTGCGCTGTACAGGCCCCAACAGGGGATTACACAGCTGGCGAAGGCCAGTCATTATAATGAGTGGAGTACCAACACAATGTCCATCATCACAAAAAAAAGTCTGGTAGCGGCGGGAGTTCTAACTGCGCTAATCGCGGGCAACGCTGCAATGGCTGCGGACGTTCCTGCAGGTGTTCAACTGGCGGAGAAGCAGACGCTGGTGCGTAACAACGGTGCGGAAGTTCAGTCTCTCGACCCGCACAAAATTGAAGGTGTTCCTGAGTCTAACGTCAACCGCGACCTGTTCGAAGGTCTGCTGGTAACGGACGTAGACGGCCACCCGGCACCGCCGGGTGTCGCAGAAAAATGGGAAAACAAAGATTTCAAAGTCTGGACCTTCCATCTGCGTAAAGATGCGAAATGGTCCGACGGTACGCCGGTGACGGCGCAAGATTTCGTCTATAGCTGGCAGCGTCTGGCGGATCCGAAAACCGCCTCTCCGTATGCGAGCTACCTGCAATATGGCCATATCGCCAACATTGATGACATCATCGCGGGCAAAAAACCCGTCACCGATCTGGGCGTAAAAGCGATCGATGCCAATACCTTCGAAGTGACGCTGAGCGAACCTGTTCCGTACTTCTATAAGCTGCTGGTTCACCCGTCCGTCTCCCCGGTACCAAAATCCGCCGTGGAAAAATTTGGTGAAAAATGGACCCAGCCTGCCAATATCGTGACCAACGGTGCCTACAAGCTGAAAGACTGGGTGGTCAACGAGCGTATGGTACTTGAGCGTAACCCGCAATACTGGGACAACGCGAAAACCGTTATTAATCAGGTTACCTACCTGCCAATTTCGTCCGAAGTGACTGACGTTAACCGCTACCGCAGCGGCGAAATCGACATGACCTATAACAACATGCCGATTGAACTGTTCCAGAAACTGAAAAAAGAGATCCCTAAAGAAGTTCACGTCGATCCGTACCTGTGCACCTACTACTACGAAATCAACAACCAGAAAGCACCGTTCACCGACGTACGCGTTCGTACCGCGCTGAAGCTGGCACTGGATCGCGATATCATCGTGAACAAAGTGAAAAACCAGGGCGATCTGCCGGCATACAGCTATACGCCGCCATACACCGATGGTGCAAAACTGACCGAGCCAGACTGGTTCAAACAGACGCAGGAACAGCGTAACGCAGAAGCGAAGAAACTGCTGGCCGAAGCGGGCTATACCGCCGATAAACCGCTGACCTTCAGCCTGCTGTACAACACCTCCGATCTGCACAAAAAACTGGCGATCGCCGTCGCCTCCATCTGGAAGAAAAACCTGGGCGCGAACGTGAAGCTGGAGAACCAGGAGTGGAAAACCTTCCTCGACAGCCGTCATCAGGGCACCTTTGACGTGGCGCGCGCTGGCTGGTGTGCGGACTATAACGAACCGACCTCCTTCCTGAACACCATGCTGTGCGACAGCTCAAACAACACCGCGCACTATAAGAGCCCGGCGTTTGACAAGCTGATTGGCGACACGCTGAAAACCACTGACGAAGCGCAGCGTACTGAACTGTACTCTAAAGCTGAGCAGCAGCTGGATAAAGATTCCGCGATCGTTCCGGTTTACTACTACGTTAACGCCCGTCTGGTGAAACCCTGGGTAGGTGGATACACCGGTAAAGACCCGATGGATAATATCTACGTTAAAAACTTGTATATTATCAAGCATTAATGGCAATGAGTGGGGCAGGCGTGCTCGCCCCACGGTGTCTAATTTTTTTCGCAACAGAATACACATCATGCACGGACGGCTAAATTGCTGTCTTGAAGCGAATGTGTAATAGGCACACGCCAGAAGGTACGGGCAATGTTGAAATTTATCCTACGTCGCTGTCTTGAAGCGATCCCAACGCTATTTATTCTCATCACGATTTCCTTCTTCATGATGCGCCTTGCGCCGGGCAGTCCATTTACCGGTGAGCGCGCGCTTGCCGCCGGAAGTGATGGCGAATATCGAAGCGAAATACCACTTAAACGATCCGATCTCTACCCAGTACTTCAACTACCTGAAGCAGCTGGCGCACGGCGATTTTGGACCGTCATTTAAATATAAAGACTATTCCGTTAACGACCTGGTGGCGTCCAGCTTCCCGGTTTCGGCGAAATTGGGTGCTGCGGCATTCATTCTGGCGATCGTTTTCGGGGTCACCGCAGGCGTTATCGCCGCGCTCAGACAAAATACCAAATGGGATTATGCCGTAATGGGGGTGGCAATGACCGGGGTAGTGATACCCAGCTTCGTTGTCGCGCCGTTACTGGTGATGATCTTTGCCATCACGCTGAAGTGGCTGCCTGGCGGCGGCTGGAACGGCGGGGCACTGAAGTTCATGATTTTGCCGATGGTGGCGCTATCTCTGGCGTACATCGCCAGTATCGCCCGTATCACCCGTGGTTCAATGATTGAAGTGCTGCACTCGAACTTCATTCGTACCGCGCGCGCGAAAGGGTTGCCGATGCGTCGGATTATCTTCCGCCACGCGCTGAAACCGGCGCTGCTGCCCGTGCTCTCCTACATGGGGCCGGCGTTCGTCGGGATCATCACCGGCTCGATGGTTATCGAAACCATCTACGGTCTGCCGGGCATCGGTCAGCTGTTTGTTAACGGCGCGCTGAACCGCGACTATTCGCTGGTACTGAGCCTGACCATTCTCGTCGGCGCGCTGACCATTCTCTTTAACGCGATCGTCGATGTGCTGTATGCCGTCATCGATCCGAAAATCCGTTACTAATCTGGAGCACGCCATGATGTTGAGTAAGAAAAACAGCGAGGCGCTGGAAAACTTCAGTGAGAAACTGGAAGTGGAAGGTCGTAGCCTCTGGCAGGACGCGCGTCGTCGCTTTATGCACAACCGCGCGGCGGTTGCCAGCCTGGTTGTTCTGGTGATGATCGCGCTGTTTGTGACGCTGGCGCCGATGCTGTCGCAATTTACCTATTTCGACACCGACTGGGGCATGATGTCCAGCCCGCCGGATATGGAGTCTGGCCACTATTTCGGCACGGACTCCTCCGGACGCGATCTGCTGGTGCGTGTGGCGATCGGCGGGCGTATCTCGCTGATGGTCGGGATTGCTGCCGCGCTGGTGGCGGTGGTGGTGGGGACGCTCTACGGCTCGCTGTCCGGCTACCTTGGCGGCAAAATCGACTCGGTGATGATGCGTCTGCTGGAAATCCTCAACTCCTTCCCGTTTATGTTCTTCGTCATCCTGCTGGTGACCTTCTTTGGTCAGAATATCCTGCTGATCTTCGTGGCCATCGGGATGGTGTCCTGGCTGGATATGGCGCGTATCGTTCGCGGCCAGACCCTGAGCCTCAAACGCAAAGAGTTTATCGAAGCGGCGCAGGTCGGCGGTGTCTCTACCGCGAATATCGTGGTGCGCCATATCGTTCCGAACGTGCTGGGCGTGGTGGTGGTCTATGCCTCGCTGCTGGTGCCGAGCATGATCCTGTTTGAATCCTTCCTGAGCTTCCTGGGGCTGGGTACGCAGGAGCCGCTGAGCAGCTGGGGCGCGCTGCTGAGCGATGGCGCCAACTCGATGGAAGTGTCACCGTGGCTGCTGCTGTTCCCGGCGGGTTTCCTGGTCGTCACCCTGTTCTGTTTTAACTTTATCGGCGATGGCCTGCGTGATGCCCTCGACCCGAAAGATCGTTAAGGAGTGCCGTCATGAGCATTATTGAAACCTCAACAGCGTCCACGGCGCGGCAGCAGTCGGACCTTCTGCTGGACGTGAAAGATCTGCGCGTCACCTTCAAGACCCCGGACGGCGATGTGACCGCCGTGAACGATCTCAACTTCAACCTGCGCGCGGGTGAAACGCTGGGCATCGTGGGTGAGTCCGGCTCCGGGAAATCGCAGACCGCCTTTGCGCTGATGGGCCTGCTGGCCGCTAACGGTCGCATTGGCGGTTCCGCGAAATTCAACGGTCGCGAAATCCTCAACCTGCCGGAACACGAGCTGAACAAGCTGCGCGCCGAACAGATCTCGATGATTTTCCAGGATCCGATGACCTCGCTGAACCCGTACATGCGCGTTGGCGAGCAGCTGATGGAAGTCCTGATGCTGCACAAAGGCATGGGCAAAGCGGAAGCCTTTGAAGAGTCGGTCAAAATGCTCGATGCGGTGAAAATGCCGGAAGCGCGCAAGCGCATGCGCATGTTTCCGCACGAGTTTTCCGGCGGTATGCGTCAGCGCGTGATGATCGCGATGGCGCTGCTGTGCCGGCCAAAACTGCTGATTGCCGACGAACCGACCACCGCGCTGGACGTTACCGTTCAGGCGCAGATCATGACCCTGCTGAACGAGCTGAAGCGTGAGTTCAACACCGCGATTATCATGATCACCCACGACCTGGGCGTGGTGGCCGGCATCTGCGACAAAGTGCTGGTGATGTATGCCGGGCGCACCATGGAATATGGCAAAGCGCGCGATGTGTTCTACCAGCCGGCCCATCCTTACTCTATCGGCCTGCTGAACGCGGTACCGCGTCTCGATGCGGAAGGGGAAGCCCTGCTGACCATTCCGGGCAACCCGCCGAACCTGCTGCGTCTGCCGAAAGGCTGTCCGTTCCAGCCGCGCTGCCCGCACGCGATGGAAATCTGCAACAGCGCTCCGCCGCTGGAGGAGTTTGCCCCGGGCCGCCTGCGCGCCTGCTTTAAGCCGGTGGAGGAGCTGGTATGAACGCGATGACCGAAGAGAGACGCAAAGTGCTGCTCGAAATCGCCGATCTGAAGGTGCATTTCGACATCAAAGACGGCAAACAGTGGTTCTGGCAGCCGCCGAAAACCCTGAAAGCGGTGGATGGCGTCACGCTGCGCCTGTACGAAGGGGAAACCCTGGGCGTGGTCGGCGAGTCCGGCTGCGGTAAATCGACCTTTGCGCGCGCCATTATCGGTCTGGTGAAAGCCACCGACGGCAAAGTGGCCTGGCTGGGTAAAGATCTGCTGGGCATGAAACCGGACGAGTGGCGCGACGTGCGCAGCGATATCCAGATGATTTTCCAGGATCCGCTGGCGTCGCTAAACCCGCGTATGACCATCGGCGAGATCATTGCCGAGCCGCTGCGCACCTATCATCCGAAAATGTCGCGTCAGGAAGTGCGCGATCGCGTTAAGGCGATGATGCTGAAGGTCGGTCTGTTGCCTAACCTCATCAACCGCTATCCGCACGAGTTCTCCGGCGGTCAGTGTCAGCGTATTGGTATTGCCCGCGCGCTGATCCTCGAACCGAAGCTGATTATCTGCGATGAGCCGGTTTCCGCGCTGGACGTGTCGATTCAGGCGCAGGTGGTGAACCTGCTGCAGCAGCTGCAGCGCGAAATGGGGCTGTCGCTGATCTTTATCGCGCATGACCTGGCCGTGGTGAAGCACATCTCCGATCGCGTGCTGGTGATGTATCTGGGCCACGCCGTGGAGCTGGGCACCTATGACGAGGTGTACCACAACCCGCTGCACCCTTACACCAAAGCGCTGATGTCGGCGGTGCCGATCCCCGATCCGGATCTGGAAAAGAATAAAACCATCCAGCTGCTGGAAGGGGAATTACCTTCGCCGATTAACCCGCCGTCGGGCTGTGTCTTCCGCACCCGCTGCCCGATGGCCGGGCCGGAATGCGCGAAAACGCGACCGGTTCTGGAGGGCAGTTTCCGCCATGCGGTTTCCTGCCTGAAAGTAGACCCGTTATAAGCGATGCATAAAAAAGGGCTGACATTTGTCAGCCCTTTTTACTTCCACGGCAGCTTATTCGCGCCACAGAATATGGCACAGCTTGTGGTCTTTCTCACGGCACAGCAGGACGCGCGCGAAGATGTCGTTGATTTCGCCACCGTCGTTGTCTGCCAGCCCGATCACCACTTCGGCAAAGAAGTCCGGGTTCAGATCGTAATCCACATGCTCAGCCCAGTCTTCGGATGGATCGAACAGTTCGGCGCCGCCGCGCTCTTCAAACTGCAGGTTGAAAAGAATGATGTCCGCCGGATCGAGGTTGTCAGCCGCCAGTTCGAGGAAGATGTCATAGGCCTGTTCGAGCGTTTCGTCTTCGGTCAGGCGGTTGTTCAGATCCATTTCCATGATTACTACCTCTTTAACATCGTTGGGCACGTTTTACAGCAACGGACTAAAGAAGTAAAACAGTCGTTCGGCAATCCGCTGCCAGAACGGACGTTTTACCCACAGCCGCGCATCCAGCAGCCGGGAACGGGAGATATAATCATCCTGCACCGCCGCCAGATCGCCGCCAAAGCCGGCATCATCAATAACCAGCGTGATTTCAAAATTCAGCCACAGGCTGCGCATATCCAGGTTCACGGTGCCCACCAGGCTCAACTCGCCGTCGACCAGCACGCTTTTGGTGTGCAGCAGTCCGCCTTCAAACTGATAGATCTTCACCCCGGCCGCCAGCAGCTCGGTGAAGAAGGCGCGGCTGGCCCAGCCCACCAGCAGCGAGTCGTTTTTGCGCGGCAAAATAATGCTCACATCGACACCGCGCTGCGCCGCGGTGCAAATGGCGTGCAGCAGGTCGTCGCTGGGGACGAAGTAGGGCGTGGTCATGATCAGGTATTCACGCGCGGAGTAAACGGCGCCGTCAGCAACGCCTGGTGGATCAAATCCTCCGGGAAGCCCTGGCCCCGAGGCAATGGTGTGAATGGTGTGCCCGCTGGCCTCTTCAAACGGCATGATATTGCCGTCCGGCGGCGGCGGCAGAATGCGCTTGCCGGTTTCAATCTCCCAGTCGCAGGAGTAAACGATGCCCATCGAGGTGGCAACCGGGCCTTCCATTCGCGCCATCAAATCGACCCACTGGCCGACGCCCGCGTCCTGCTTGAAGAAGCGCGGGTCGACCATGTTCATGCTGCCGGTGTAGGCAATATAGTTATCGATCAGCACCATCTTGCGGTGCTGGCGGAGATCCATCCGGCGCAGAAACACGCGCAGCAGATTGACCTTCAGCGCCTCGACCACCTCGATGCCGGCATTGCGCATCATCGCCGCCCAGGGGCTACGGAAGAATGCCACGCTGCCCGCGGAGTCGAGCATCAGACGGCAGTGCACGCCGCGTCGCGCCGCGGCCATCAGCGATTCAGCCACCTGATCGGCCATCCCGCCGGGTTGCCAGATATAGAACACCATCTCGATATTGTGCCGCGCCAGCTGAATATCGCGGATCAGCGCCTGCATCACGTCGTCGGTGGAGGTCAGCAGCTGCAGCTGGTTGCCTTTAACGCCGCCGATGCCCTGGCGGCGCTCGCACAGCTTAAACAGTGAGGAGGCGACGCTGCTGTTCTCCTGTGCGAAGATGTGTTTACAGTCTTTTAGATCGTTGAGCCACTTGGCGGTTGAGGGCCACATGGCGCGGGCGCGCTCGGCGCGGCGTTTGCCGAGATGCAGCTCGCCCAACGAGAGATAGGCGATAATCCCCACCAGCGGCAGAATGTAGATAATCAGCAGCCAGGCCATGGCAGAGGGTACCGCTCGGCGCTTCATCAAAATGCGCAACGTCACACCCGCGATCAGCAGCCAGTATCCTAAAATGACCAGCCAACTCACCACGGTGTAGAAGGTTGTCATAGGTAAAAAAATCCTTTTGAAAACCACATCTTATGAGTGTACGCATCAGGATTCATCTGGCAAATAAAAACGCCAGGTAAAAGCGCTGGTCTGGGAAAAACGACGGACTATAATGGCCTCTCTGTTTTGTTAAGAGTTGTAAACATGAAGCGCAGTCGAACGGAAGTGGGGCGCTGGCGCATGTTGCGACAGGTGAGTCGCCGCAAAGCCCGCTGGCTGGAAGCACAATCCCGCCGCAATATGCGTATTCACGCCATCAGAAAATGCGGCGTAAATCGCCATCGTAATGTGCTGTTGTTCGCCATTTACGATCTTTGATACCCGGGCACCGATAAGGTGCCCGCGGTCGTTTTAGGGCTTTCTTTTATCTACAGGAGAGGCAGCATGTCGGTTCTTGATAGTCTTCTTGCATTCACTTTTGCGGCAACGCTGCTGACGTTAACACCCGGGCTTGATACCGCGCTGATACTGCGTACGGCGGCGGTGGAAGGGCGTAAGCAGGCATTCAAAGCCGCGCTTGGTATCAATACCGGATGCCTGATTTGGGGGGCGATGGTTGCCTTCGGCCTTGGCGCGCTGATTGCGGTTTCTGAACTCGCTTATAACATCCTGAAATATTGCGGCGCCGCTTATCTCTGCTGGCTGGGGCTGAATATGCTGTTACGTCCCCGCGGTTCACTGGCTACAGACAATGGGACGCAAACTAAAGCACAAAACTGGTTTATAAAAGGCATGCTGGGTAATGTGCTGAATCCTAAAGTCGGCATCTTTTACGTCTCTTTTTTGCCGCAATTTATTCCGCACGGGCAGCCGCTGATCGCCTGGACATTCGGCCTGGTCATGATTCATGTTGTGCTGGGCTCCTGCTGGTCAACGGTATTAATTTCGGCGACCCGCCCGCTGTCGTCATTCTTGCGTAAAGAGAGAGTGATACGCTGGCTGGATCGCAGTACCGGCATGGTGTTCCTGCTGTTTGCTACCCGCCTTGCCATGAGCAAGCGTTAACGGATATAAGTTGGACAAAATGAATAAAGAAGCGCTTATTTTCCTTGGTATCGCCATTGTTGTTGAAGTGATTGCCACCACCGCACTGAAATCATCGGACAGCTTTACCCGGCTGCTGCCCAGTATCATTAGCATTGCGGGTTATTGCATCGCGTTCTGGTGCCTGACGATTCCGATGCGCACCATCCCGACGGGAATTATTTACGCCATCTGGTCTGGCGCCGGGATCGTATTGATTGGGATTGTTGGCTGGTTGGTTCACGGTCAGAAACTGGATCTTCCGGCAATGTTGGGGATGGGGTTGATTATTGCCGGTGTGGTTATCATTAATCTTTTTTCCAAAAGTGTTGCTCATTAATCGTTGTAACCAGAAGGACCCGCCATCTTTGGCGGGTCTTAAGTTTTAAAAAACCTTTTTGAACGGCTTAACAATAACGTTCTGGTACACGCCAGCGGCAACATAGGGATCGGCATCCGCCCAGGCTTTTGCCACCTCAAGCGATTCAAACTCTGCAATCACCGTTGAACCGGTAAAACCTGCGGCACCAGGGTCGTTACTGTCCACCGCTGGCATCGGTCCAGCAGTCAGCAAACGGCCTTCGTCACGCAGCAGCTGCAGTCGCGCCAGATGGGCAGGGCGCACGGATAAACGTTTCTCAAGCGAGTCAGCAACATCTTCAGCAAAAATCACATAAAGCACGGGAAGAGCTCCTTACTTATCAGAAAGGCATACCGTATGTGAAAGGGAATGCGACTGCAATGTAAAGATGCACTGACATTAATATGCGTGTAAAAAGTGCGGTTTTTTACCCTATCAGAGAGAAAATAACCAGTGAATGCGATGGCTTGTTGAATATGATTGCTATTTGCATTTAAAATTGAGCCCTGGTTTTTTAACTGACACGATTATGACTTCAATGACCCTTGATTTACCTCGCCGCTTTCCCTGGCCGACGCTGTTGTCCGTCGGTATTCACGGAGCCGTCGTGGCGGGTCTGCTCTATACATCGGTACATCAGGTTGTTGAATTGCCCGCACCCGCACAGCCTATCTCTGTGACGATGGTAACGCCAGCTGAACTCGAACCGCCGCAGGTAGTGCAACCGCCACAACCTGTCGTCGAACCGGAACCAGAACCCGAACCGGAACCGGTAGTGGAGCCGCCGAAAGAAGCCCCGGTAGTGATTGAAAAGCCAAAACCGAAACCTAAGCCGAAGCCAAAACCGAAACCGGAGAAAAAGGTCGAGCAGCCGAAGCCGGAGGTGAAACCGGCACAGTCGCGTCCGGCATCACCGTTTAACAACAACGCGCCAGCGCGTCCGGTGGCTAATCCGACACCGTCGGCGTCCTCCACGCCAGCGCCGTCTGTGCCTGCTGGTCCCCGCGCGCTGAGTCGTAACCAGCCGCAATATCCGGCGCGTGCGCAGGCGCTGCGTATTGAAGGTCGTGTGCGGGTGAAATTTGACGTTACGGCCGATGGCCGCGTCGAGAATGTTGAAGTTCTGTCTGCACAGCCAGCAAACATGTTCGAACGTGAAGTGAAAGCGGCTATGCGGAAATGGCGCTACGAAGCCGGTAAGCCCGGTTCAGGACTGATAGTTAATGTGGTATTCCGCCTGAATGGCGGGGCGTCAATGGAATAAGAAAAAGCCTCCGTCAGGAGGCTTTTTTTATGACTGTTGCGGTAACGGGCGAGGTTTCCCTTCTTTATCAACCGCGACATAGATAAACAGCGCCTCGGTGGCTTTGTAACGCTGGCCAATGGGCTCAGAAGAGACTTTTTTTACCCACACTTCCATATTGATACTGACGGAAGTATTCCCGCGTTTCACGCAGCGCGCATAGCAGCACACCACGTCGCCGACGGCAACCGGCCGGAGGAAGGTCATGCCATCCACCCGCACGGTGACCACGCGTCCGTGCGCAATCTCTTTTGCCAGGATTGCGCCCCCCATATCCATTTGTGACATCAACCAGCCGCCGAAGATATCTCCGTTAGCATTGGTATCCGCTGGCATTGCTAATGTGCGTAAAACAAGTTCTCCCTGAGGAGTTTCCTGAATGGTGGTCATTATTATCTCTTCTGTGATGAGGGATTTCTGGCGGGATGCTACTACGAATACGGGGTGTTCGGGAAGAAAAAAGCCAGGCGCTGACCTGGCTTCAGTTTTCAGGAATTATCATCCTGCTGCGGCATATGGCGGTAGATGTAAATACCGCTGAGCACGGTAAACACCAGCGTCAGAATCGTCAGGCCAAACACTTTGAAATTGACCCAAACATCAAACGGCAGCCAGAAAGCAATATAGATATTCGCCAGCCCGCAAACGATAAAGAATAGTGCCCAGGCGATGTTCAGCCGTGACCAGACGGCTGCGGGCAGCGTCAGCTCTTTCCCGAGCATGCTCTGGATCAGGGTTTTCTTCATCACCCACTGGCTGAACAACAGCGCGACGGCAAACAAACCGTAAATCACCGTTACTTTCCACTTAATAAACTCAACGTCGTGGAATTTGATGGTTAATCCGCCAAACACGGCAACCAGCACAAACGTGATTAACGCTACTTTTTCCACTTTGCGGTAACGGATCCAGCAATAAATCAGCACGATGGCTGAGGCGATAATCAATACTTTGGTCGCGGCGAAAATATCGTAAAGTTTGTAAACTGCGAAAAAGAGCGCCAGCGGAAGAAAATCAAGAAACTGCTTCATTCTACGATTCCATAAACAGGGGCAACCCTGAGCGGGCTGCCGGAACAATCATTAGCGCATCAGCATATAGAGGCGGAACAGATAAATAAGCAGCGCCGCCGAGATCAAATTGCTGATTGTATTCGCGATAACTGCGCCTACTTCCGGGGTGAAAACCGCGAAATTGTGCGCGAACATTAACAGAACTGTTTTTGCCAGCAGCCAGCTTATGACCGCCGGAGCTACCAGCCGCATATTGCGCCAGCTCAGACGCATACTGCTGCGCATGGCGGCGAAAATCCCCACTTTATCCTGTACCAGCATGACGGGGGCGAAGGAGAGCAGAATCGCCAGAATCACGCCCGGAACAATGATAAACATGATGCCGATCTGCACCATAAAGGTAGTCAACAGGATCAATAAAAACAGCTTTGGCAGCACCGGTGCGCTGGCACCAATCGCGCGCAGCGCACTGACGCGTTGACCGGCTGAAACCATCTGGATCAGCAGCAAAACGCCGCCTGCCAGAATCGCGTTGCCGATAAGCCCGGAGAAGGTCGATGCTGCCGAGGCGCGCAGCAGCACCTGCTGTTGTTCTGGCGTCATGTTTTGCACCAGTTCAAACAAGCCGACGCTGCCCGCCAGGTTATCCCCTTGCGTTAAAATGGAGAGTTGTTCGTCAGTGGGTGAAAACGCGTGCCCAATGACTGCGGTGATAAATGCGCACAGCAGCGCAATCAGCAAAATGGTAATCAACTGATTACGAAAAAAATTCCCCGTGTCACGGTAAACGGACTTCGCCGTGATAGACATGCACTCTCCTTGAGTATTGCGGTATCAAATTGTCGGCGATTGTACCCCGAATAGTGGCTCAGTGGCAGCATCATGGCTTGTATGGAAAAGCATATCTTTGTAAAGAGGCGCTAATCCGTAACGTGCGCGGGCGCGATCGCAGGCTTCATTCACTTCGCCATTCTCGCCAGACATCGCAAATTCCCGGCAAGGTGATGGTCTTCCTTCATAGATACTGCAACGGGCCGATTCGCCGGGGGTCCCCTCCAGCGCCACGCAGCGGCTCTGTTTCTGATTAGTGCCGCTCATACAGCGTAAAAAGGGGGTTAGTGGCTCTGTAAGTTGAGCCGGGACAGGGCCGCCAGCGTCATCCGCTTCAGCCCAGTAAAAAGAGACACGAAAATACGCACAACATGCTCCGCACGACATGCACGGATTGAGATCGCTCATAGCACACCTGCACTTCACAACGTATCAAGACGAATTGTCAGGCCACTAAATTATCTCTGCGCTTACTGGCGTACAAGATGGCTAAGGTGGAAAATTTTCATGCCTGAAAAAGTGAAAATTGATTTAAATACAAAAATTAAGGGGGTGGCATGAGGATGAAAATTAACTCAGATCAATGAATGTTAAATTATGGGATTAAGTGTGATCTGGGTTGGATCACTTTGTACTCAGTTATGGGTATATTCACGTCGCGATAAAAACCACAATTACGGAGTGGATATGAAAAAATTAGCTGTGGCAGCATTAGTCCTGAGTTCGCTTTCCGGCGGCGCGTATGCGCATGACGCGGGCGAATTCTTTATTCGTGCCGGTTCCGCTACTGTCCGTCCAACGGCAGGTTCGGATAATGTTCTGGGTAGTCTTGGTAGTTTTAATGTCAGCAATAACACCCAGTTGGGTGTGACGATGACATGGATGGCAACGGACAATGTGGGTATTGAACTGCTGGCTGCGACGCCGTTCCGCCACCGCGTAGGCACTGGCCCTACGGGCGATATCGCAACCGTGCATCATTTGCCGCCTTCGCTGATGGCGCAGTGGTACTTTGGTGATCCGAAAAGCAAATTCCGTCCGTATATTGGCGCGGGTATCAACTACACCACTTTCTTTGACGAAAAATTTAACGACACCGGTAAAGCAGCCGGGCTTTCCGATCTGAGCCTGAAAGATTCATGGGGCGCGGCAGGGCAAGTAGGGCTGGACTATCTGATCAATAGCAACTGGTTAATCAACATGTCGGTCTGGTATATGGATATTGATACGGATGTGCGTTTCAAGGCCAATGGCGCTCAGCAGAGTGTCAGCACTCGCCTGGATCCGTGGGTATTTATGTTCTCTGCGGGTTATCGTTTTTGAGTCCGGCTGGAAACTGGCCCAGCTTGCGGCCAGTTTCCCCGTTTATCTCTGCGTTCGTGGCTTTTACACCGCCAAATCCATTTAATCACTGCACGGTAATTAGTCGTCGGGATCACTCCACGTAGCGGCAGGTCATATACGCGCCAGCCACGCACAAGGTGAGAGGGACAAAAAAGCTGAAGTCCATGCCGGTAAATTCCATCAGCAGGACAATGGCGGTCAGCGGCATCTGCATGGATGACGCCAGAAACGCGGCACCGCCGGTGAGAGCAAATTCTCCCATACTGCCCCCAGGGAAGAAGGGGCCGACAAGTAGATACATCAGCGCGCCCAGCAGTGCGCCAATCGCCAGGCCGGGCGTCAGCAGGCCGCCCTCCGCGCCGCCGCGTAGCACCATCCAGATACTCACTACTTTCAGGCCAATCAGCATGGCGGCCAGCGGCAGAGTGACACCGCCGCCAAAACTGAGCTGCACCGGCCCGCGGCCGTTGCCCGGCAGTTGCGGAAACCAGATGGAGAACAAACCGAGGCAGGCAAAGGCGAGTAAACAGAATAGCGGCATCTGCCAGTTGCTTTTCACCTGGCCGCGCGCTTGTCGCGTCATGCGGCGAAACTGGCAAGCGGCATAACCGAACAGCGGGCCGGAGAGCGCCGCCCAAACGATTAATGACACTGGTGCAGGTGGCGCAATAAATTGGTACTGACGTTCGTTGCCCAGCACCAGAGAGGCGACAAACGCCGCCAGCGCGGAACTGACCGTTGCGGCAATCACCGCATCCCAGGCGATGGTCACCAGCAACACTTCCAGCGTGAAAATCGCACCGGCCAGCGGGACGTTATAAACCGCAGCCAGCCCGGCTCCTGCACCACAGGCGATCACCATCCGGGTTTCCTGTGCATTGAGGCCGCTACGCCGGGCAATGTTGCCGCCAAACAGCGCGCCCACTTCTCGCGGCGCGCTTTCACGTCCCAGCGGCGAGCCCATCGCCACCGTCACCACCTGTAAAAGGGCATGGCAGATTGTGGTACCCGCTGGCATCTGGCGACCCTTTTCGCCGAGCGCCGCCGTAACGCTTACCCGGGGCTTACCATATCTCGCCAGCAACCACCAGCCGCAGCCGGCAATTGCACCGGCACCGGTCAGTGCGGCAAAACGGCGCAGGTTACTGGCATCGGTAACGCCTTGCAGAAACGGCGCGCCGCCAATCAGTGATTGCTGACTGTAACCAAACACCAGATGCTGGATTTCATGCAGCAGTAGCGCAATTAGCATGCCTGACGCGCCGGAAAGCAGGCCAGTCAGCAGCAGCGCTATCCAGCGCCGCGGCCAGGGGGAAGGTGTGTCACTCATCGATTCACTCTCTGTATAACCAGCGTCACGGTCATTATTCCACAGAAAATATGAACCTTTTAACAATGGGTTACCATTAGCTGATAACAAAAACGGTTCTTTTCTGGCTGTCATCACGCAGCCAGGCAGTTTCAACGTCACTCAGCGGCGCAGGCGTAGTGGCAATACGCAGTTGCGCCGGTAGCGCCACGGCGAACATCTCTGCGGTAGCTTGCAGCAGCTGAGGTAACGATAAACTACCGATGCCGCTGCCCATCAACTGGATCGGCGCTGCGCGCAGCCAGGCGCCGGACAAACGGATATCCTGCCCGGAAAGCGCACCCACCTGAACAAAGCGGGTTGGCGATTTTGCCTTCGCGGCGGCGGTGAGGATCAGTTCTGCGCTACTGCCCCACAAATAATCCACCACCACATCGACAGGAGTCGCGAAGGCGCCAGCGAATTGCTGGCGCAGCGCTTCGCTCTCATCCGTCAGATTGATCGCGTGATCTGCGCCAAGACTGTGCAAAACGGCGGCGTTACGCCCGGTGACGATAATTTTCCCCGCGCCGAGGTAGCGGGCAATCTGCACCGCAAGTTGTCCGGCGCTGCCTGTTGCGCCATTGATTAACACCGTTTCACCGCGACGGAGGCCCGCGCGGGTTACCAGTGCGGCCCAGGCTGACATGCCCGGATTTGCCATCGCCGCGGCACTGATGCTGTCCAGCCCATCCACCAGAGGGATGCAGTGCTGTTCCGCAACAGGCGCAAACTCTGCCATGCTGCCCCATGGCGCGCGCGGAAAAGCAAACCAGACACGCTGGCCGTCTGGTCGTGTGCCGACGCCATCAATACCCGGTACAAAGGGTAGCGCACCATCAAAACTGTAATGCTGGCCTGATGCGCGGCTTTTCACCACATGACTTATCGCGGCGGCGTTAACGGTGATCAGGCACTCGCCCTGTCGGGCTTCAGGCAGGGCGAAGCTGGCATAACGTGGGGGCAGGTTGGTCTGGTGGACAATGGCTGCGTACATAGAATTCTCTCCGTCAGGGTTTATGTGTAAAATGCACATATTGAGATTGCCACTCTACACCATCAGGAATTTATATGCAAAATGCACATATTAATTATGACATCGATGACTTCCATCGCGCGTTACTCACTATTATTGGCGTGATGAATCATCCGTTACGTGATATGGCGCTGATGCGCGCGGCAGATATCACCCTTGATCAGGTATTGTTTCCGCTGCTGGTGACGGTTGAACGTTTTGGCCCCATTGGCGTGGTTGAACTGGCTAACCGTGTCGGACGGGATTACACCACGGTAAGCCGCCAGGTGAAAAAACTGGAGCAGGCCGGGCTGGTGGTGAAAAAAAGTCAGCCGCAGGACAAACGAGTGAGCGAACTCACCATCAGCGAAGAGGGCAAAGCGATGACAATGAAAATTGACGCCGCACGGCAACGGCTGATGAATGCGACATTCGACGGCTGGGAACCCGATGATGTTCAGTCGCTGTTCCGGCTGGTCCAGAAGTATGCGCAGACACTACTGAAGCAAGAAGAGGCCGCCTGAGCGAACAGGCGGCAACAGAATTAACGCGGCAGCGTAGCGGCTTTCAGACTCTGAACAAACGCTTTCAGCTCGGCCAGCATCGCTGCTAGGGTTTGTCCACGTTTTTCTCGATGATTTTGACAATCGCCGAGCCGGAAATCGCGCCCGCTGCGCCTCGCGTCCACCGCCGCGGCGACCTGATCCGGCGCAGAGATCCCGAAGCCCTGCAGCGGCGGCGCGGCGTGGTACTCGGCCAGCTTTTCCACCAGGTGATGCAGCGGCAGCGCCGCCCGGTTTTCGGCACCGGTCACGCCTGCGCGCGAGAGCAGATAGGTATAACCGCGGCCGTAAGAGGCAATCTGGCGCAGCAGTTCATCATCGGCGTTCGGCGGGCAGATGAAGATCGGCGCGACATTGTGGCGCATCGCCGCCTGGCGGAACGGCGCAGACTCTTCAACCGGCACGTCGGCGACCAGAACGGAGTCGACGCCCACGCGTGCGCACTTGGCGTAAAACTCATCGATGCCGCGGTTGAACACCAGGTTGGCGTACATCAGCAGGCCAATCGGAATGGTCGGGTGCTTCTGACGGATCGCCGCCAGCATCTCGAAGCACTGGGTCGGCGTGACGCCTGCGGCGAAGGCGCGCAGCGTCGCGCTCTGGATGGTCGGGCCATCCGCCAGCGGATCGGAGAAGGGGATCCCCAGCTCCAGCGCGTCCGCACCGGCTTCGATCAGGGTGTCGATAATCTTCAGCGACTGTTCCGGCGACGGATCGCCCAGGGTGACGAAGGGAACGAACGCGCCTTCCTTCCGGTCGGCGAGCCGTTCTGCAAACAGGTTGTCGTAGCGTTCCATCAGATTTCCCCTCGTGCTTTCAGAATGTCGTGAACGGTGAAGATGTCTTTGTCGCCGCGGCCGGAAAGGTTGACCACCAGCAGCTGCTCTTTTTCCGGGTTTTCTCGCATCATTTTCAGCGCATGGGCCAGGGCGTGTGAAGATTCCAGCGCCGGGATGATCCCTTCATGGCGGCACAGTGCCTTGAACGCTTCCAGCGCTTCGTCATCGGTAATGGAGACATAGTCCGCGCGACCGGTGCTGTTCAGATAGGCATGCTGCGGCCCGACGGACGGGAAGTCCAGCCCGGCGGAGATAGAGTAAGACTCTTCAATCTGGCCTTCATCGGTCTGCATCATCGGCGATTTCATGCCGAAGTAGATCCCCACGCGGCCGTGCTTCAGCGGCGCGCCGTGTTCGCCGGTTTCAATGCCGTGACCGGCAGGCTCGACGCCAATCAGACCCACGCTGGTGTCATCGATAAAGTCGGCGAACATGCCGATGGCGTTAGAGCCGCCGCCGACGCAGGCGATCACCGCATCCGGCAGGCGACCCTCTTTTTCGAGGATCTGCGCTTTGGTCTCTTCGCCGATCATGCGCTGGAATTCACGCACGATGGTCGGGAACGGGTGCGGGCCCGCGGCGGTACCGAGCATATAGTGCGCGGTTTCGTAGCTGCCGGACCAGTCGCGCAGCGCTTCGTTACAGGCATCTTTCAGCGTGGCGGAGCCGCTGTGCACCGGGATCACTTCCGCACCCATCAGACGCATACGGAAGACGTTCGGCGACTGGCGCTCAACGTCTTTCGCGCCCATATAGATGCGGCATTTCAGGCCGAGCAGGGCGCTGGCGAGCGCCGAGGCCACGCCATGCTGGCCGGCGCCGGTTTCGGCGATGATTTCGGTTTTGCCCATACGCTTCGCCAGCAGCGCCTGACCCAGCACCTGGTTGGTTTTGTGCGCGCCGCCGTGCAGCAGGTCTTCACGCTTCAGATACAGCGTGGTGTTGGTGCCTGCCGTCAGGTTCCGGCATTTCGTCAGCGCCGTCGGGCGGCCGGCGTAGTTTTTCAGCAGGTCGGTAAACTGGCGCCTGAAATGCCGGATCGCTCTGGGCGCTGACAAACGCTTCTTCCAGCTGGCGCAGCGCGGGCATCAGGATTTGCGGGACGTACATGCCGCCAAACTCGCCAAAATACGGGTTAAATAATGTCGTCATCTTCTCTTCCTTAATATGCACGCAGAGTTTGGAAAACCGAGGCCAGTTTGCTGGCATCTTTAATACCCGGTTGGGACTCTACGCCTGAATTGAAATCGAGGCCGGCACAGCCGGTTTTCGCCGCTTCCACACAGTTGTCCGCGCTCAGGCCGCCCGCCAGCAGGACGTTGTCCAGCTTTTCGCCGTTCAGCAGAGACCAGTCAAAGCGCTGGCCGGTGCCGCCCTGGCCGTTGTCGAGGAGGTATTTATCCACCTGCTGCAGGTTACGCGGCGGCAACGTATCGCCAACGCTTAGCGCTTTCCAGATCTGCGTCTGTGCCGGCAATACCGCGCGCAGGGCATCGATATAGGCCTGATCTTCGCCGCCGTGTAACTGCACCGCAGAAAGTGCCAGCGCTTTTGCTTTCGCCACCACATCGTCAACCGGGGCGTTACGGAACACGCCGACATATTGCAGCGGCGCGCCCTGCATTACTGCCTGCGCCTGTTCATCGCTGACCGCGCGCGGCGAGGAGGCCACAAAAATCAGCCCGCCGTAAATCGCGCCGGCTTCATAGGCGGCCCGGGCGTCCTCGGCGCGGGTCAAGCCGCAGACTTTGTTCTCGCCCAGCAGCACGCGACGCACGGCCGCATCGAGATCGTCATGCGCCATCAGCGCGGAGCCAATCAGGAAACCGTTGGCGAAGTGGCTCAGCTCGCGCACCTGGGCGTAGGTGTTAATGCCGGACTCGCTGATCACCGTGACGCCAGAGCCCAGACGCGGCGCCAGCTGGCGCGTGCGGTTCAGGTCAATGGACAGATCGCGCAGATCGCGGTTGTTAATGCCGACCACTTTGGCTTCCAGCGCAATCGCGCGCTCCAGCTCTTCTTCGTTACTCACTTCGGTCAGCACGCCCATTTTCAGGCTGTGCGCCACGGCAGCAAGCTGGCGATACTGCTCGTCGTTCAGCACCGAGAGCATCAGCAGGCAGGCATCGGCCTGATAGTAACGCGCCAGATAGATCTGATACGGGTCGATAATAAAGTCTTTGCACAGGATCGGCTGCGGCGCGATGGCGCTGACGATCGGCAGAAAATCGAAGCTGCCCTGGAAATATTTCTCATCCGTCAGCACGGAGATCGCCGACGCGTGATGTTTATAAATGCCGGCGATACGCGCCGGGTCGAAATCGTCACGGATAACGCCTTTGGACGGAGACGCTTTTTTGCACTCCAGAATAAACGCGGTGCGCGCACCCTGCAGGGCGTCATAGAAGCGGCGTCTGCTCGGGACGACGTCATTCTGGAAGCTGGCCAGCGGCTGTTGCTGCTTGCGCGCCTCCACCCAGATGGCTTTATCGGCAACGATTTTCGCTAAAACGGTCTGCATCCTTTACCCTCTTGCCGCAAGTGCGGTAACGCGGTCGTAAGCTGCACCGCTGCGCAGCACATCCAGAACTTTCTGCGCGTTGGCCCGCAGGTCTTCCTCGCCGTGCAAACGCATCAGCATGGCGACGTTGGCGGCAACGGCGGCCTCATGAGCAGCCTCGCCTTTACCTTGTAATAAGCGCGTCAGAATGTCACGGTTTTCTTCCGGCGTGCCGCCCGCCAGCGCTTCCTGGTGATACGGCGTCAAGCCGAAGTCTGCGGCAGTTCCAGCTGGTAGCTCAGGATTTCACCGTTGTTCAGTTCGGCTACCAGCGTCGGCGCATGCAGTGACACTTCATCCATCCCGCCGCTGTGCACCACGGCGGCACGCTGGTAACCCAGCACGCGCAGGGTTTCGGCAATCGGCAGCACCAGCTCCGGGCTGTAAACGCCAATCAGCGCCAGCGGCGGATGCGCCGGGTTGATCAGCGGGCCCAGCACGTTAAACAGCGTGCGGGTTTTCAGCTGCTGACGAACCGGCATTGCGTGGCGGAAACCGGTGTGGTACTTCGGCGCAAACAGGAAGCAGACGCCCAGGTCATCCAGCGCTTTGCGCGAACTGTCGGCGTTCATATCGAGATTAATGCCGAATGCGGCGAGCAGATCGGACGAACCCGACCGGCTGGAAACGCTGCGGTTGCCGTGTTTCGCGACCTTCAGACCGCACGCCGCCGCCACAAAGGCGCTGGCGGTGGAAATATTGATGCTGTTGCTGCCGTCGCCGCCGGTGCCGACGATATCGGCAAACGGATAGTCCGGGCGCGGGAACGGCGCGGCATTTTCCAGCAGCGCCGTGGCGGCACCGGCGATCTCCTGCGGGCGCTCACCGCGGACCTTCATGCTGACCAGCGCGGCCGCCAGTTGTTCCGGCTTCAGCTCGCCGCGCACCACGGCGGAGAAGAGCTGGTGGCTCTCCTGCTGGCTCAGGGTTTGCGCCTGGTACAGTTTCTCCAGAATCGGCTGCAGGGTGTTGGTCTGCTCCAGCTTCTGCAACGCCCAGGCCAGGGTCTGCTCCAGCAGGCGGGCGCCCTGGGTGGTCAGGATCGATTCCGGATGGAACTGGAAGCCGCAGACGCGATCCGCATCGTGACGTACCGCCATCACCATCCCGTTGAAACGAGGCGTTGATGGTCAGCCCGGCGGGAATATTGCTGCCGACCAGCGAGTGGTAGCGCGCCACCGGCAGCGGATTCGGCAGCCCGGCAAACATCGCCTGGCCGTCATGTTCAATGCTGGAGGCTTTGCCGTGCAGGATTTCACCCGCCTGGCCGACGTAGCCGCCGTAGGCTTCGACAATCGCCTGATGACCGAGGCAGATGCCGATAATCGGCAGCTTGCCGCGCAGACGCGTCAGCAGTTCCGGCATACAGCCCGCTTCGGACGGCGCGCCCGGGCCCGGAGAGAGCATCAGCACCGGGTTTTGCATGGTTGCCAGACGGTCAATCAGGGTCTGCGCCGGTACGTGGTTGCGATAAATCACCACGTTATGGCCACTCGCACGCAGCTGATCTGCCAGGTTGTAGGTAAAGGAGTCGATATTATCGAGCAGCAGAATGTCAGCCATCAGAAAATCTCCTGTGCGTGGTGTGCAGTGGCAATGGCGCGCAGGACCGCACGGGCTTTACTGCGGGTTTCGTCGGCTTCAGACTGCGGAACAGAATCCAGAACCACGCCGGCACCGGCCTGGACGGTGGCAATACCGTCTTCAACATAGGCGGAGCGGATGACGATGCAGGTATCCAGGTCGCCGTGGGCGGTGAAGTAACCCACCGCGCCGCCGTAGCTGCCGCGACGAGCGCCCTTCGGCGGCGGCAATCAGCTGCATAGCGCGCACTTTCGGCGCGCCGCTCAGGGTGCCCATGTTCATGCAGGCGCGGTAGGCGTGCAGCACGTCGAGATCCTGGCGCAGCTCGCCCACCACGCGGGAGACCAGGTGCATCACGAACGAATAGCGGTCGACTTTGGTCAGGTCCGCCACGTAGCGGCTGCCAGGCGTGCAGATGCGAGCCAGATCGTTACGCGCCAGGTCAACCAGCATCAGGTGCTCGGAAAGCTCTTTATGGTCGGTGCGCATTTCCAGTTCGATGCGGCTGTCGAGATCGCGATCCAGCGAGCCATCCGCGCGACGTCCGCGCGGACGGGTTCCGGCGATCGGGTAGATCTCAATCTGGCGGCTGGTGGCGTCATATTTCAGCGAGCTTTCCGGCGAGGCGCCGAACAGGGTGAAGTCGTTGTCCTGCATGAAGAACATGTACGGGCTGGGGTTGCTCTTTTTCAGCACGTCGTAAGCGGCCAGCGGCGACGGGCAGGGCAGCGAGAAGCGGCGCGACGGTACAACCTGGAAAATTTCGCCGCTGCGAATCGCTTTTTGCATCTGGCGAACCACGGCACCGTACTCTTCGTCGGTCTGGTTGGTCTCGCAACGCATATGCGTCACGGTCTGCACCGGCAGCGGCTCTGCGGGCAGATCCAGTTGTTGGCGCAGGACGTTAACACGCTCAAGCAGGCGTGCTTTTTCGCTGGCGTCCTAAGGCGTGAACAGGCTGGCCTGGATACGGGTGTGCTGTTTCTGGTGGTCGATCACCAGCAGGGTTTCCGCCAGATAGAAGCAATAGTCCGGGCAGCGATGATCCTGCCGCAGGCTCCGGTAAATCTTCAAAACCGGCGACCAGGTCGTAGGCAAACAGGCCGCCAAAGAACATCGCTTCACGCTCGTCTGCCGGGACGGTCACCAGCGTTCTGCAGCAGGCGGAAGGCATCGAAAACGGACAGGGAGCACAGGCGCGCGTCTTCGTCCAGCAGCTGGCTCACCGGCGGGAAATGCAGAATGCGCATTTCTGGATGACGTTCGTTTTCAATGCCTGAAGGCAGGGCGGCATCCAGCAGCGGCAGCAGCGAGGCGCCGTTGTCTGATCAGCGCCTTAATTGTGACAGTGTCACCCAGAGCGGTAATGCGCAGCGCGCTGTCGACCAGCAGCAGGCTTTTGAGATCGTCCTTGCTGTCGATATCCGCAGATTCCAGCAGCAGCGTGGCCGGGCGAGCGCCGCACACCTGATGAAACAGCGCGGTCGGGTTGTGGCGATAGGCCGCCTCGCAGGTCAGCAATTCGAGATGATGGTTTTGGCTGTTTGCATATTGGTGTTCTCATTTATTCTGTTCAAAAAAAAGCCCGCTGAGTGAGCGGGCCGGGTATCTGTATGCAATGCGCAGACGCGTGACACTGCCCGATGATCAGGAAGTACGCCACCAACCGTGCAGAGTGAAATGTGCAGTCATTTTCAGATACCTTGCTCGTGTGAACTTGCGTACTAGTTAACTAGTTCGATGGAAAGAAAGTCAACCCTCGATTTCAGAAAAAGTTGGCTAGCCGTTATGATAGGGCGCAAACAGATGTCCTGATAAATCTACGGAGCCGCTTTGAGCGATACCACCTACGCCATTATTTATGATTTACACAGCCATACTCAGGCCTCTGATGGCCTGCTGACACCCGAAGCCCTGGTTCATCGTGCCGTTGAAATGCGCGTCGGCACGCTGGCGATAACCGATCACGATACCACGGATGCCATCCCGGCGGCGCGCGCCGAGATTGCCCGCGCCGGGCTGGCGCTTAATCTAGTCGGCCGGTGGAAATCTCGACCGTCTGGGAAAACCATGAGATTCATATCGTTGGCCTGAACATCGATATAGAACATCCGGCACTGCTGCGCATTTTTGCAAGAACAAAAAACGCGCCGCAATCAGCGCGCAGAGATGATCGGCGAGCGTCTGGAAAAGGCGCATATTCCGGGCGCGCTGGAAGGCGCCCAGCGACTGGCGAACGGCGGGGCGGTCACGCGCGGTCATTTCGCCCGTTTTCTGGTGGAGCAGGGTAAGGCCACGAACATGGCGGATGTCTTTAAAAAGTATCTGGCGCGCGGGAAAACCGGATACGTTCCGCCGCAGTGGTGTACAATAAAACAAGCTATTGATGTGATTCATCATTCTGGCGGTAAGGCCGTGCTGGCCCATCCGGGGCGGTATAATCTTTCCGCTAAATGGCTGAAAAGACTGCTGGCGCACTTTGCCGAACGCGGCGGCGAGGCGATGGAAGTCGCCCAGTGTCAGCAGGCGCCCAATGAGCGCGCGCAGCTCGCCAGCTATGCCCGCCAGTACGGTCTGCTTGGCGTCGCAGGGATCTGATTTCCATCAGCCCTGCCCGTGGATCGAACTGGGGCGCAAGCTCTGGCTGCCGGCCGGCGTTGAGCCGGTCTGGCAGCTCTGGGAGCAGCCGCAGCAAATTGAAGAGAGGGAAGTATGAGTCAGTTTTTCTATATCCATCCGGACAACCCGCAGCCACGTCTGATTAACCAGGCGGTGGAGATCGTCCGCAAAGGCGGCGTGATTGTCTACCCGACCGATTCCGGCTACGCGCTGGGCTGCAAAATTGAAGATAAAGGGGCGATGGAGCGCATTTGCCGCATCCGCCAGCTGCCGGACGGCCACAACTTTACCCTGATGTGCCGCGATCTCTCCGAGCTGTCGACCTATGCGTACGTGGATAACGTGGCGTTTCGCCTGATCAAAAACAACACGCCGGGCAACTACACCTTCATCCTGAAAGGGACGAAAGAGGTGCCGCGCCGTCTGCTGCAGGAAAAACGCAAAACCATCGGCCTGCGCGTGCCGTCGAACCCGATTGCGCAGGCGCTGCTGGAAGCCCTCGGCGAGCCGATGCTCTCTACCTCGCTGATGCTGCCGGGCAGCGAGTTTACCGAGTCCGATCCGGAAGAGATCAAAGATCGTCTGGAGAAGGTGGTCGAGCTGATTATTCACGGCGGCTATCTCGGCCAGCAGCCGACCACCGTGGTCGACTTAACCGAAGATGCACCGGAAGTGATTCGAGAAGGCGTGGGTGACGTAAAGCCTTTCTTGTAATGGTATAAGCAGATATACTACGCGGCCATCAAAGCAGGGCTCAGCCCTCTTTTACCCTGATTCGACGCCTGTGAAGGCGACACCTGAGGATGCTCAATGAGCGAGAAGTTACAGAAAGTGCTGGCGCGTGCCGGCCACGGCTCCCGCCGTGAAATCGAAGCCATTATTGAAGCGGGCCGCGTGAGTGTGGACGGTAAAATCGCCACGCTGGGTGACCGCGTTGAAATCGTACCGGGGCTGAAGATCCGCATCGACGGTCATCTTATCTCCGTGAAAGAGTCCGCTGAACAGATCTGTCGCGTGCTGGCTTACTACAAGCCGGAAGGCGAGCTGTGTACCCGCAACGATCCGGAAGGTCGCCCGACGGTGTTTGACCGTCTGCCTAAACTGCGCGGCGCTCGCTGGATTGCCGTTGGTCGTCTGGACGTGAATACCTGCGGTCTGCTGCTGTTCACCACCGATGGTGAACTGGCAAACCGTCTGATGCACCCGAGCCGTGAAGTGGAACGTGAATACGCCGTGCGCGTATTTGGCCAGGTTGATGATGAGAAGCTGCGCGATCTCGCGCGTGGCGTGCAGCTGGAAGACGGTCCTGCGGCGTTCAAAACCATCAAATTTACCGGTGGGGAAGGCATTAACCAGTGGTACAACGTGACCCTGACCGAAGGGCGTAACCGCGAGGTGCGTCGTCTGTGGGAAGCGGTGGGCGTCCAGGTTAGCCGCCTGATCCGCGTCCGTTACGGCGACATCCTGCTGCCGAAAGGCCTGCCGCGCGGCGGCTATACCGAACTGGATCTGACCCAGACCAACTATCTGCGCGAGCTGGTCGGCCTGACGCCGGAAACCACCTCAAAAGTGGCGGTGGAGAAAGATCGTCGCCGCATGAAGGCGAACCAGATCCGCCGTGCGGTGAAGCGCCACAGCCAGGTGAGCAGCAACCGCCGCTCCTGGCAGCCGTAACAACAACGGTTAACAGAAAAGCCCGGCGAAAGCACCGGGCTTTTTATCGCCTGCGTTGGCGTTGCTCGTCAACGGGCCTGCATCATCGGCAGGCCAGAATTGCCATCAATAATCAATACCAATTTGCGCTTTGATGCCCGCATCAAACGCATGTTTAACCGGACGCAGCTCGCTGACGGTATCCGCCAGTTCCAGAATATCCCGATGACACCCGCGGCCCGTGACGATAACCGTCTGCATGGGCGGGACGGTTGCGCAGCGCATTCAGCACTGTCTTCCAGCGGCAAATAGTCGTAGGCGACCATATAGGTGATCTCATCCAGCAGAACCATATTCAGTGAAGGATCGGCCAGCATTCTCTTAGCGTGCTCCCAGACGGCCAGACAGGCGGCGGTATCGGTTTCGCGGTTCTGCGTGTCCCACGTAAAACCGGTCGCCATCACCTGAAACTCAACGCCGAATGGCTCCAGCAGATTACGCTCGCCGTTAGGCCACGTTCCTTTAATAAACTGGATCACGCCGACCTTTTTCCCGTGGCCGACGGCGCGCGTCGCCGTGCCGAATGCGGCGGTGGTTTTGCCTTTGCCGTTGCCGGTAAAGACGATGACGATCCCGCGCTCGTCCTGCGCGGCGGCGACGCGCGCATCGACCTGTTCTTTCAGGCGCTGCTGGCGCTGCTGATGACGTTCTTCACTCATTGCGCAATCCCTGGTTTACGGCCCGGCTGGGCGTCAAAGGTCATCCCGGTTTTGCGGCGGCTGTCATCGCCCATCAGCCAGAGATAGAGCGGCATAATGTCTGCCGGGGTTTTCAGCTTCTGCGGATCTTCCGTCGGGAAGGCGCTGGCGCGCATTTTGGTGCGCGTACCGCCCGGGTTGATGCAGTTTACGCGCAGATGGCGGTTCTGGTACTCCTCGGCCAGCACCTGCATCATGCCCTCGGTGGCGAATTTTGACACGGCATAGGCGCCCCAGTTTGCGCGCCCCTCACGGCCTACGCTGGAAGAGGTAAACACCAGCGAACCGCTGTCCGATTTGAGTAATAAAGGAAGCAGCGCCTGCGTCAGAAAGAACGTGCCGTTGACGTTGACCTGCATGACCTCCTGCCAGATCTCGGGATCCTGTTCATCCATCGGGCGGACTTCGCCCAGCAAACCGGCGTTGTGCAGCACGCCGTCAAGGCGCGGTGTGGTGGCAGCGATCGTTGCCGCCAGTTGCTGGCACTCTTCCGGCGTGCAGGTTGCCATATCCAGAGTAAACCATTGTGCCTGCTGACCTTCGTCATTTATTGCCTGCGTGACCTGGCGTAATTTCGCTTCCTGGCGTCCGAGCAAAATCAGGCTCGCGCCGTGGCGAGCGTAGGTCAGGGCCGCCTCTCGACCGATGCCGTCGCTGGCACCGGTGACAAGAATGATGCGGTCGTTCCAGCAGATTTTTTTGCGGTTGATAATGCAAGGTGACTCCTCAGGCGCACGGTGACTCAAAGACGCCTTCATGATGACTGACTTTCGGCTTTATGCCTTAATTGACAGGCTATATTCAATCAGTCTAGCGGACGAATTGCTGCAAAATTTAAATTTGCCAAAGAGTGTTAAACCAACCGGGGATTCAGCAACATGGCACATTTGGTGCACGGCTTGCGCGAGACGCGCCCGGAGGGCTGATGTACACTGGAGCCATGAAAGATTATTGGTTTAACCAAGGTGGAACGCGTGGAATTACTTTCTCAATATGGGTTGTTTTTGGCCAAAATCGCGACGGTGGTGGTTGCCATTGCGGTAGTTGCCGTTCTGATTGTCAACCTGACGCAGCGCAAGCGTCAGCGTGGGGAGTTACGCATCACCCGCCTGAGCGAGCAGTATAAAGAGATGCAGGAAGAGATGTCTCTGGCGCTGCTTGATAGTCATCAACAGAAACTCTGGCTGAAAGCGCAGAAGAAAAAGCATAAACAGGAAGCCAAAGCGGCAAAGGCAAAAGCAAAGCTCAATGCGCCGCAGGATAAGGCTACGCCACGTGTCTATGTGCTCGATTTTAAAGGCAGTATGGATGCGCATGAGGTTTCCTCTCTGCGGGAGGAAGTGACTGCCGTTCTGGCCGTGGCGACACCGCAGGATCAGGTTGTCGTGCGTCTTGAAAGCCCGGGCGGGGTGGTTCACGGTTACGGACTGGCCGCCTCACAGCTGCAGCGCCTGCGTGAAAAACAGATCCCGCTGACCGTGGCGGTGGATAAAGTGGCGGCCAGCGGTGGCTACATGATGGCCTGCGTGGCGGACAAAATTGTTGCCGCGCCGTTCTCCATTATTGGCTCGATCGGCGTGGTCGCGCAAATTCCGAACTTTAACCGCTTCCTGAAAAATAAAGAGATTGATATCGAACTTCACACGGCGGGTCAGTACAAACGTACCCTGACGCTGCTAGGGGAAAACACGGAAGAAGGGCGTCAAAAATTCCGTGAAGATCTCAACGAAACGCATCACCTCTTTAAAGATTTTGTGCACCGTATGCGTCCGACGCTCGATATTGAACAGGTCGCGACGGGGGAGCACTGGTACGGCGTCCAGGCGCAGGAGAAAGGGCTGGTGGATGAAGTCGGAACCAGCGACGATCTGCTGCTCAACCTGATGGAAGGCCGGGAACTGGTGGGCGTGCGCTTTACCCAGCGTAAGCGACTCCTTGACCGCTTTACCAACAGCGCGGCGGAAAGCGCGGACCGCCTGCTGCTGCGCTGGCTACAGCGCGGACAAAAACCGCTGCTGTAAACAAAAACGCGAGGCTTATGCCTCGCGTTTTGCGTTAATCGACCAGGTGATATTTCTCGGAAAGCGTATGCGCCAGGTATTTAAACATGTTAAACACGGCGGTGCTTTTCGGGGTCGGCAACCCCTGTTCGTCAAGGAAGTATTCGCCGCTGAAAACCAGCACCCCATTACGCTGTTCTACGCCGGTGGCTTCAATACCCGCCAGCGTATCTTCATGGTCACGGATAAGCTTGTTTGCTTCGATAAGCAGAGAGGCTCGGTCAATAGGTTGGGTCGTATTCTGCATAATCCACTCCTTAAACAGTGACAATAGTCTACGCCGAGGGCGCTTTGGGGGCAAATTTTCCCTGTAATGTGAGGGGATAAGGCGCAGGGGCCTGGCTGGCAGGATTTGCTTTTGCATGCTAATAAAGTTGCGTAACGAATTTTATCAGGTAGAGTGTGCGCTTTCGTCATTCTGGCAACAGAATTGCTTGACATTCAACCGGGAATTCGTCACGAATTACACGAGATGTGAGAAAAATACCCGAGAACTCAATCACCTGGGCGGCTTTTCTTTAACGCCCGGTAAGACAAAGGGGTTGATATCTCCTGACGCAGTCGCAATATCATTGGCTCGTCGTCAGCGGAAGGGAAATCAACGTGCGGCGTATTCCTGGAAGAATTAAATTAGGTAAAGGTGAATATGGGTAAAGCTCTCGTTATCGTTGAGTCCCCGGCAAAAGCCAAAACGATCAATAAATATCTGGGTAATGACTATGTGGTTAAATCCAGTGTTGGTCATATCCGTGATTTGCCGACCAGTGGCTCAGCACCCAAAAAGAGCGCAGACTCAGCCTCCACCAAAACGGCTAAGAAGCCTAAAAAGGATGAACGCGGCGCTCTTGTCAATCGCATGGGGATCGACCCATGGCACAACTGGGATGCACATTACGAAGTGCTGCCAGGCAAAGAGAAGGTGGTTTCTGAACTGAAATCGCTGGCTGAAAAAGCCGACCACATCTATCTCGCAACCGACCTTGACCGCGAAGGGGAAGCCATTGCGTGGCACCTGCGGGAAGTGATCGGCGGTGATGACAAACGCTACAGCCGCGTAGTGTTTAACGAAATCACCAAGAATGCGATTCGTCAGGCGTTTGAAAAGCCGGGCGAGCTGAATATTGACCGCGTCAACGCCCAGCAGGCGCGCCGCTTTATGGACCGCGTGGTGGGCTACATGGTTTCTCCGCTGCTGTGGAAGAAAATTGCCCGTGGCCTGTCCGCAGGTCGCGTGCAGTCCGTCGCCGTGCGTCTGGTGGTTGAGCGCGAGCGCGAAATCAAAGCCTTCGTGCCGGAAGAGTTCTGGGAAGTTGATGCCGCTGTGACCACGCCCGGCGGTGACGCACTGCCGCTGCAGGTGACGCATCAAGACGACAAAGCGTTCCGTCCGGTCAACCGCGACCAGACCATGGCCGCCGTGAGCGCTGCTGGAAAAAGCGCGTTATCAGCGTACTGGAACGTGAAGACAAACCGACCAGCAGCAAGCCGGGCGCGCCGTTTATTACCTCCACGCTGCAACAGGCCGCCAGTACCCGTCTGGGTTTCGGCGTGAAGAAAACCATGATGATGGCGCAGCGTCTGTATGAAGCCGGTTACATCACCTACATGCGTACCGACTCAACCAACCTGAGCCAGGACGCGGTCAACATGGTGCGCGGCTACATCAGCGACAACTTCGGCAAGAAATACCTGCCGGAAGGCGCCAACCAGTACGCCAGCAAAGAGAATTCCCAGGAAGCGCACGAAGCGATTCGTCCTTCCGATGTTTCTGTGCTCGCTGAGTCGCTGAAGGATATGGAAGCCGACGCGCAGAAGCTGTATCAGCTGATCTGGCGCCAGTTTGTCGCCTGCCAGATGACGCCGGCGCAGTACGATTCCACCACGCTGACCGTCGGCGCGGGTGATTTCCGCCTCAAAGCGCGCGGGCGTATTCTGCGTTTCGACGGCTGGACGAAAGTGATGCCGGCGCTGCGCAAAGGCGATGAAGATCGAACGCTGCCGTCGGTGAACAAAGGTGATGAGCTGTCGCTGGTCGAACTGACTCCGGCGCAGCACTTCACCAAGCCGCCTGCGCGCTTCAGCGAAGCCTCGCTGGTGAAAGAGCTGGAAAAACGCGGTATTGGCCGTCCGTCCACCTACGCGTCGATCATCTCGACCATTCAGGACCGCGGCTACGTGCGCGTGGAAAACCGTCGCTTCTATGCGGAAAAAATGGGTGAGATCGTCACCGATCGTCTGGAAGAGAACTTCCGCGAGCTGATGAACTACGATTTCACCGCGCAAATGGAAGACAGCCTCGACCAGGTTGCCAACCACCAGGCCGAGTGGAAAAAGGTCCTCGACAGCTTCTTCAGCGATTTTACCGACCAGCTTGAGAAAGCGGAGAAGGATCCGGAAGAGGGCGGCATGCGGCCTAACCAGATGGTGCTGACCAGCATCGACTGCCCAACCTGCGGCCGCAAGATGGGGATCCGTACTGCCAGCACCGGCGTGTTCCTCGGCTGTTCCGGCTATGCGCTGCCGCCAAAAGAGCGCTGCAAAACCACCATTAACCTGGTGCCGGAGAACGAAGTGCTCAACGTGCTGGAAGGCGACGATGCGGAAACCAACGCGCTGCGTGCCAAACGCCGCTGCAAGAAATGCGGCACGGCGATGGACAGCTACCTGATCGATCCAAAGCGCAAGCTGCACGTTTGCGGTAATAACCCGACGTGTGACGGGTATGAGATCGAAGAGGGCGAGTTCCGCATTAAAGGCTATGACGGCCCGATTGTGGAGTGCGAGAAGTGTGGTTCTGAAATGCACCTGAAAATGGGGCGTTTCGGTAAGTACATGGCCTGTACCAACGACGAATGTAAAAACACGCGCAAAATTCTGCGTAACGGCGAAGTGGCTCCGCCGAAGGAAGATCCGGTGCCGCTGCCGGAGCTGCCGTGCGAGAAATCCGACGCGTACTTCGTGCTGCGTGACGGCGCTGCCGGCGTGTTCCTGGCCGCCAACACCTTCCCGAAATCGCGTGAAACCCGTGCGCCGCTGGTGGAAGAGCTGCATCGCTTCCGCGATCGTCTGCCGGAGAAACTGCGTTATCTGGCCGATGCGCCACAGCAGGATCCGGAAGGCAACAAAACGGTGGTGCGGTTTAGCCGTAAAACCAAACAGCAGTACGTTGCGGCAGAAAAAGAGGGCAAAGCGACCGGATGGTCAGCTTTCTACGTCGATGGCAAATGGGTTGAAGGCAAGAAATAATCGACTTCCCAGTTACCTATCCCCAAAGGGCCGCTCTGTCGGCCCTTTTTTATGCCTTGATTATTATTCTTTGTTAGGTACTATACAGTCAGGCTATAAATGATATAGTGGTTATAGTTAACCTGCTTTTTTATTATTAAATCGTCTTAAGCGATTGACCGCATGCGCTAAATCGGATGGTCTGGCATGAAATTACAGCAGCTTCGTTATATCGTTGAGGTGGTGAATCACAACCTTAACGTCTCTTCTACCGCCGAGGGGCTGTATACCTCGCAACCGGGCATCAGCAAACAAGTTCGTATGCTGGAGGATGAGTTGGGCATCCAGATTTTTGCCCGCAGCGGTAAGCATCTTACTCAGGTGACGCCGGCCGGGCAGGAAATCATCCGCATTGCGCGGGAAGTCCTCTCCAAAGTGGATGCGATTAAATCGGTGGCGGGGGAACATACCTGGCCGGATAAAGGCTCGCTGTATGTTGCCACCACGCATACCCAGGCGCGCTATGCGCTGCCCGGCGTGATCAAAGGCTTTATCGAGCGTTATCCGCGCGTCTCGCTGCATATGCATCAGGGCTCGCCAACGCAAATCGCTGAAGCCGTTTCCAAGGGGAATGCAGACTTTGCCATCGCCACCGAAGCGCTTCACCTGTATGACGATCTGGTCATGCTCCCGTGCTACCACTGGAACCGTTCTATTGTGGTGACCCCCGATCACCCCCTGGCGGGTAAAGGGTCGGTCACTATCGAAGAGCTGGCCCAGTATCCTCTGGTGACGTATACCTTTGGTTTTACCGGGCGTTCTGAGCTTGATACGGCCTTTAACCGGGCAGGATTAACGCCGCGCATTGTCTTTACCGCGACGGACGCCGACGTCATTAAGACCTATGTCCGGCTTGGATTGGGGGTGGGCGTCATTGCCAGCATGGCGGTGGATCCGGTGTCAGACCCTGACCTGGTGCGTCTTGATGCACACGACGTTTTCAGCCATAGCACCACAAAAATTGGTTTCCGCCGCAGCACCTTCCTGCGCAGCTATATGTATGATTTTATTCAGCGCTTTGCCCCTCATTTAACGCGTGATGTGGTTGATACCGCCGTTGCATTACGCTCAAATGAAGATATTGAAGAGATGTTTAAAGACATCAAACTCCCCGAAAAATAATCACACCCGGTATCTTTCCCTTACGGAAAGATACCGAAATAACGCCTCAAAGCTAAATTAGAATTATCATCATCTACGCACTCCCTGTCATATAATGTCATTATCCATTTAACCTGTAAGGTTATAATGTCGTGAATTGGCGACAAAAGTAGAAACTAATTTACGCCTTCGCAAATTTTTCTTTTCAATTATTTATTTCTGGTCAAAAGATTGAATATTTCATACCTCCCGGTGCGTAAATTCACTGGCTTTTCGGCTAAAGTTTCTTTAGGATTTATCTCAACAGATGATTAATTGTACCAATTGTTTGGTCCTAAATGATAAGCGATGTCGATTGTATGAGGTTAGCAATGCCTTCAGGAAGTGAAGAACCGCAAAGGGATCCTGCGCTCAAGCGTAAAGCCTGGCTGGCGGTCTTTCTCGTCTCTACCCTGTTTTGGGTGGTGGTTGCTCTCCTGGCCTGGAAATATTGGGGTTAAATATGGCAGTGACGGTACGTATAGAACTTCGGTAAAACAGATGTGTCAGCATCGTGACAGCACGCACAGAGGGCGTAAAGCACCTGCGACTGTTGTACCCGCGTCCTGGAAACTGACGCCGCAGCAGCAAGCTTTTATTGATGTGTTCGCAGAAGACGAACCCAAAAAACAATAATTTAGTTTATTGCGTAATGATGCAAATAGTCTGAATATCGACTCTGCGCTTTTGTACTCTTTAATAAATACACATCAGCAATATAGCACTGAGGAACGACCTCGGAACTTTTTATAAATAATGCCTGGTGTCCCTATGATGAATAACATGACGTCTCACAAATACTGGTCGTGGATCGGCGTTTTTACCGTGTCGATTCTGTTCTGGAGTCAGCTCATCTGGCTGGCGCTCCACTAAATTGTAAAACCTCGCTACGGCGGGGTTTTTTGTTTTCCCGCGCTGGACCAATCCTAAATTTATCAATTTGGGTTGTTATCAAAACGTTACGACATCTTTGTGTTATCTTTAATTACGGCCCTGATGATTGTCAGGGCATCTCTGTGATTAAGGAGGAGCTTATGTCGTTAACCCTACGCGAAGCCAGTAAGGACACATTACAGGCAGAAAATAAAACCTGCCACTACTACAGCCTGCCGCTGGCTGCCAGACCGCTTGGGGACATTTCGCGTTTACCCAAGTCATTGAAAGTTTTACTGGAAAACCTTCTGCGCTGGCAGGACGGTGACTCTGTCACCCTCGATGATATCCAGGCGCTGGCAGGGTGGCTAAGAACCGCCCATGCCGACAGAGAAATCGCCTACCGCCCGGCCAGGGTGCTGATGCAGGACTTTACCGGTGTTCCGGCCGTGGTTGATTTGGCCGCGATGCGCGAAGCCGTTAAGCGTCTCGGCGGGGATACCGCCAAAGTTAACCCGCTTTCCCCGGTTGACCTCGTCATTGACCACTCCGTCACCGTTGACCACTTTGGTGATGATGACGCCTTCGAAGAGAACGTGCGTCTGGAGATGGAGCGTAACCACGAGCGCTACGTCTTTCTGAGGTGGGGCCAGCAGGCCTTCAGCCGGTTTAGCGTGGTCCCGCCGGGCACCGGTATTTGTCACCAGGTGAACCTTGAATATCTGGGTAAAGCCGTCTGGAGTGAATTGCAGGATAAAGAGTGGGTCGCTTATCCGGACACGCTGGTGGGCACCGATTCCCACACCACCATGATCAACGGTCTGGGCGTGCTGGGCTGGGGCGTCGGCGGTATTGAAGCGGAAGCCGCCATGCTCGGCCAGCCGGTATCCATGCTTATCCCGGATGTGGTGGGCTTCAAGCTGACCGGCAAGCTGCCTGAAGGCATTACCGCCACCGATCTGGTGCTGACCGTCACCCAGATGCTGCGTAAGCATGGCGTGGTGGGCAAGTTTGTCGAATTCTACGGTGACGGACTGGATTCGCTGCCGCTGGCCGACCGCGCCACCATTGCCAATATGGCGCCGGAATACGGTGCAACCTGCGGCTTTTTCCCCATTGATGACGTCACGCTGGAATACATGCGCCTTAGCGGGCGCAGCGAAGAGCAGGTCGCGCTGGTGGAAGCCTACACCAAAGCGCAGGGCATGTGGCGCAACCCGGGCGATGAGCCGGTCTTCACCAGCACGCTTGAACTGGATATGGGAAGCGTCGAGGCGAGCCTCGCCGGGCCAAAACGTCCGCAGGATCGGGTTGCGCTTGGCGACGTGCCGAAAGCCTTTGCCGCCAGCAATGCCCTGGAAGTGAACGTGGCGCAGAAAGACCATCGTCCGGTCGACTATGTTCTGAACGGACATCAGTATCAGCTTCCGGATGGCGCGGTGGTTATTGCCGCCATTACCTCCTGCACCAACACCTCCAACCCCAGCGTGTTGATGGCCGCCGGTCTGCTGGCGAAAAAAGCGGTCGAACTTGGGTTGAAACCTCAGCCGTGGGTAAAAGCCTCGCTGGCGCCGGGTTCCAAAGTGGTGTCCGATTACCTGGCGCAGGCCAAACTGACGCCGTACCTTGACGAGCTGGGCTTTAACCTCGTGGGCTACGGCTGTACGACCTGTATTGGTAACTCCGGCCCGCTGCCTGAACCCATTGAAACGGCGATCAAGCAGGGCGACCTGACGGTAGGCGCGGTGCTTTCCGGCAACCGAAACTTTGAAGGGCGCATTCACCCGCTGGTAAAAACCAACTGGCTGGCCTCGCCGCCGCTGGTGGTGGCCTACGCCCTGGCGGGGAACATGAATATCAACCTGGCGACCGATCCGATGGGCCACGATCGCAAAGATGACCCTGTCTACCTGAAAGATATCTGGCCATCCACGCGAGAAATCGCGCTGGCCGTTGAGAAGGTCTCTACCGAGATGTTCCGCAAAGAGTATGCGGAAGTCTTTGAAGGCACGCCGGAATGGAAAGCCATCAATGTTGCAGCGTTCGGATACCTATGGCTGGCAGGATGACTCGACCTATATTCGTCTGTCGCCGTTCTTTGATGAGATGGAGGCGCAGCCGGCGCCGCTTGAGGATATCCACGGCGCGCGGATCCTGGCCATGCTGGGGGATTCTGTCACCACGGACCATATCTCTCCGGCGGGGAGTATCAAAGCCGATAGCCCGGCAGGCCGTTACCTGCAAAGCCGGGGCGTCGAACGTCGCGATTTTAACTCCTACGGCTCGCGCCGCGGCAACCATGAAGTCATGATGCGCGGGACCTTTGCCAACATCCGCATTCGTAACGAAATGGTGCCGGGCGTGGAAGGGGGCATGACGCGCCATCTGCCGGGAACGGAAGTCGTGTCGATCTATGATGCGGCGGTCAAATATCAACAGGAAGGGACGCCGCTGGCGGTGATTGCCGGTAAAGAGTACGGTTCCGGCTCCAGCCGCGACTGGGCGGCGAAAGGGCCGCGTCTGCTTGGCGTTCGCGTGGTGATCGCCGAATCGTTCGAACGTATTCACCGTTCGAATCTGATCGGCATGGGGATCCTGCCGCTTGAGTTCCCGCAGGGCGTGACGCGTAAAACGCTGGGCCTGACCGGGGAAGAGCAGATTGACATTAGCGGCCTGCAAAACCTGCAGCCGGGTAAAACGGTGCCGGTAACGTTAACGCGGGCAGACGGGAAAACCGAGGTGCTGGATTGCCGGTGCCGTATTGATACGGCAACCGAGCTGACCTACTACCAGAACGACGGCATTTTACATTATGTGATTCGTAAGATGCTGGACTAAACAAAAAGGCCTGCAGATGCGGGCCTTTTTACTTTCATCGGGCAGCTTATTTCAGCAGATGGCCCATTTTGGCGGCTTTGGTATCAAGGTAGTGGGCGTTTTTCGGGTTACGGCCGACAATCAGCGGTACGCGTTCAACGATGTTGATCCCGGCTTCGGTCAGGATCTCCACTTTTTTCGGGTTATTGGTCAGCAGACGAACTTCGTCCACGCCCAGCAGCTTGAACATATCGGCGCACAGGGTGAAATCACGTTCGTCAGCGGCAAAACCGAGCTGATGGTTCGCTTCAACCGTATCGTAGCCCTGGTCCTGAAGCGCGTAGGCGCGAATTTTATTCAGCAAACCAATATTACGCCCTTCCTGACGGTGATAAAGCAGCACGCCGCGGCCTTCTTCAGCAATATGAGAAAGGGCTGCTTCCAGCTGGAAACCGCAATCACAGCGCAGGCTGAACAACGCATCGCCGGTGAGACACTCTGAATGGACGCGGGACAGCACCGGTGTCTGCCCTGAAATGTCGCCATACACCAGTGCGACATGATCCTGTCCGGTTGCCAGTTCTTCAAAACCCACCATCAGGAAATCGCCCCATGGGGTTGGCAGTTTGGCTTCTGCCACACGTTTAAGCTGCATGTGATTCTCCAGAGTAGGCTGACACGTTTCGTGCCTGAGCCCTGTTTTGCTTTCTGTATCAGTTTATTTTGCCACAAGCTCAGCAGTGTTCGCCTAATGGGCACCATGCTATATGAACGTTAAACGCACGATCCGACATCTCCACCAGGTGAATGATTAAATTTCAGTTATGATTGTGACGCTTAGCGAAAAAGGAGAAGACATGCTTTCAATCGCCAGACGTACGGCAGCAGGTGCGGCCATTTTACTGATTATGCCTCTGGCCGTATGGCTTTCCGGCTGGATGTGGCAGCCCGGGCAGAACGCCATGGTGGCTGAAAACGTTATACTGGATAACGGAAACGGTCACCCAGCCGTGGGGAATTATTACCCACGTTCTCCTCTGCGGCTGGTTTCTGTGGTGCCTGCGCTTTCGCCTGCGCGCGGCGCTGATGCTCTTTGCTATCCTCGGTGGCGCTATCCTTGTCGGTCAGGGCGTAAAATCCTGGGTGAAAGATCGCGTTCAGGAGCCGCGTCCTTTTGTCGTCTGGCTGGAAAAAACGCACCATGTTCCGGTGGATGAGTTCTACACTTTAAAGCGTAAAGATCGCGGCGCACTGGTCAAAGAACAGCTTGCGGAACAGCAGGATATCCCGAAATTCTTGCGAAAACACTGGCAGAAAGAGACCGGGTTCGCGTTTCCTTCTGGCCATACCATGTTTGCCGCCAGCTGGGCGCTGCTGGGGGTTGGGCTGCTTTGGCCAAGACGTCGTACGGTCACCATCGTGATTCTGCTGGTCTGGGCGACGGCGGTCATGGGCAGCCGCTTACTGCTGGGGATGCACTGGCCACGGGATCTGGTCGTTGCCACGCTCATCTCGTGGCTGCTGGTGATGCTGGCGACCTGGCTGGCTGAACGATTCTGCGGCCCGCTAACGCCACCGCCGGAAGAGAAAGAAGAAATAGCCGAAAGGGACCAAACGGACGCCTGACGGTTGATATTCCGCATTTTGCCCATAGATCCATGACGTGCGCGTCACTTTTTCCGTTTCGCGCCCGTCACTAAAATGGTAGTTTATAAGGCTGATTGCGGTAAGTTGAACACACTTTATTCGCTTGAACCACATAACGGGAAGTAATGTGAAATATTTACTCATTTTCTTACTGGTATTGGCGATTTTTGTCATTTCAGTCACGTTGGGTGCACAAAACGATCAGCAGGTGACGTTTAACTATCTGCTGGCTCAGGGTGAATATCGCGTGTCGAGCCTGCTGGCGGTCTTATTTGCTGCAGGCTTTGCCATTGGCTGGCTGGTTTGCGGTCTGTTCTGGCTAAAAGTCCGTGTTTCTCTTGCGCGCGCTGAACGTAAAATCAAACGACTCGAACATCACATTGCGCCTGCGTCCGACATGCCGGAAAGCTCTGGCGTGCCGGTCGTGAAGGAATAATCGACTATGCTGGAGTTGTTGTTTCTGCTTTTGCCTGTCGCCGCAGCCTATGGCTGGTATATGGGCCGCAGAAGTGCGCAACAAACAAAACAGGATGAGGCCAACCGGCTCTCCCGCGACTACGTTGCGGGGGTCAACTTCCTCCTGAGCAACCAGCAGGACAAAGCGGTAGACCTGTTCCTCGACATGCTGAAAGAGGATACGGGGACCGTTGAAGCGCATCTCACCCTGGGTAACCTGTTCCGCTCGCGCGGCGAGGTTGATCGCGCCATTCGTATTCACCAGACCCTGATGGAAAGCGCCTCGCTGACCTACGATCAACGTCTCCTGGCCGTACAACAGCTGGGACGAGATTACATGGCCGCGGGGTTGTACGATCGCGCTGAAGATATGTTCGCGCAGCTGGTGGATGAAACAGATTTCCGCATCGGCGCGCTGCAGCAGCTCCTGCAGATTTATCAGGCCACCAGCGACTGGCAGAAAGCCATTGATACGGCTGAACGTCTGGTGAAGCTGGGGAAAGATAAGCAGCGCGTTGAGATAGCCCATTTCTACTGTGAGCTTGCGCTTCAGCAGATGGGTAACGACGACATGGATAAAGCCATGGCGCTGCTGAAGAAAGGCGCCGCCGCGGACCGCAACAGCGCGCGAATCTCCATCATGATGGGGCGCGTCTTTATGGCGAGTGGCGACTACGGCAAAGCCGTTGAAAGCCTGCTGCGGGTTATCGACCAGGACAAAGAGCTGGTCAGTGAAACGCTGGAGATGCTGCAAACCTGCTATCAACAGCTGGACAAGCAGGAAGAATGGGTGGCGTTCCTGCGTCGCTGCGTGGAAGAGAATACCGGCGCAACCGCGGAACTGATGCTCGCTGACGTTGTTGAGCAGTATGAGGGGGGCGACACCGCGCAGGTCTATATCACCCGACAGCTTCAGCGTCATCCGACGATGCGGGTCTTCCATAAGCTGATGGATTACCACCTGAACGACGCGGAAGAAGGGCGCGCCAAAGAGAGCCTGATGGTGCTGCGCGACATGGTTGGCGAGCAGGTGCGCAGCAAGCCGCGCTACCGTTGCCAGAAGTGTGGTTTTACCGCCTATACCCTCTACTGGCATTGTCCTTCATGCCGGGCCTGGTCCACCATCAAGCCAATCCGCGGCCTTGACGGGCAGTGATTTTTTAAAAGCCTTCATTTTAGTTACAACATACTTAAGGCTTTTAGCACTGTCTCAACACCGTGCGGTTTGCCAGCCTGGCAGGCGCGTAAATGGATCCTGTCAATTTGCGGCGTCGGCAGGTAGAATGCTGGCCGTTTATCTGTTCCGCGCCGCTGCGCGCCCATAGACGAAAAGGGCTGGTCATGACGTCTGTTACATCCTCCACTTCCCGTAATTACGGATTCTCCTGTTGTTGTTGCGCTTGATTACAATAAGCGTGACGCTGCACTGGCGTTTGTCGACGGCATCGACCCTCGCGACTGCCGTCTGAAAGTTGGCAAAGAGATGTTCACGCTGTTTGGACCGCAAATCGTTCGCGATCTGCAACAGCGCGGCTTTGACGTTTTCCTCGACCTCAAATTCCATGATATCCCGAATACCACGGCGCACGCCGTTGCTGCAGCCGCAGAACTGGGTGTATGGATGGTCAACGTCCATGCGTCGGGTGGGGCAAGAATGATGACGGCCGCCCGTGAGGCGCTCCTGCCGTTCGGTAAGATGCGCCGCTGCTGATCGCCGTCACCGTGCTGACCAGCATGGACGAAAGCGATTTACGCGACCTGGGCGTGACGCTGTCACCTGCGGAGCATGCTGAACGTCTCGCGCGTCTGACGCAGCAGTGCGGCCTGGATGGCGTTGTCTGCTCCGCGCAGGAAGCGGTACGTTTCAAATCAGCGAACTGGGCAAGGAGTTTAAACTGGTCACGCCGGGGATTCGCCCTCACGGGCAGCGACGTGGGCGATCAGCGCCGCATTATGACGCCTGAGCAGGCGCTGGCTGCAGGCGTAGACTATATGGTTATCGGGCGTCCGGTGACGCAGTCTGCAAACCCGGCTGAGACGCTTAAGGCTATCAACGCATCGCTGAACAAGGGGGCGTAATGACCGATTCCAACAGCCGTCTGGTCTATTCAACCGATACCGGGCGTATAGACGAACCGAAAGCCAAGGCTGCCGTACGTCCGAAAGGGGACGGCATCGTTCGGATTCAGCGTCAGACCAGCGGACGTAAAGGGAAAGGGGTCTGCCTTATCTCCGGCATTGATCTGGATGATGCAGAACTGGCTAAGCTGGCTGCCGAGTTGAAAAAGAAATGTGGCTGCGGCGGTGCCGTAAAAGACGGCGTTATTGAAATCCAGGGGGATAAACGTGATTTAATAAAATCGCTGCTGGAAGCCAAAGGCATGAAAGTCAAACTGGCAGGCGGTTAAAATAAATGAGCCACGGCAAATGCCGTGGCTCGTGTTATATACGTGCGTATGTCAGACCTGAAATGCGTTTAAATATCCCAATATCGAGGAAGGCTTAGATAATAATTATTTGCCAACCTGGTGACCGATAATACCACCGACAGCAGCGCCACCTAATGTACCCAGCGTACTACCATCCGTTAATACTGCACCACCGAGAGCACCGGCACCGGCACCAATCGCGGTGTTACGGTCACGTTTAGACCAGTTAGAGCATGCGCTCAGGGACATTGCTACAGTGATTGCCAGAACAGCGGCGGCTAATTTTTTGCTGGTTAAGGTCATAATACTTTCTCCTGAATTATCGATTCACGGAAAGATGTACACGTTAAGTATAGACGAATCGAATACTTAATTCTGTTCTCCGTGAAAGCTGGTCGCGCAGGCGTTACGTAATCACGCAGGTGATAGTCACTTCCTGTTATATCGCTAACATTAATTTTACGACTTTAATGCAGGTTAAACAGGTAAAAACTCTTAAAGCAGGGTTAAGAATCATCTCAGAGAAAGAAGGGCGTATGCGCCCGAAATTCGGGCGCGGAGGGAACTCAGGCGGTCGTTTTAATAATATTGACGATCAGTCCGTCATCTTCCAGTTTATTTCGGTGCGCGTCGCTCAATCTTTCGTCGGTAATCACGCGGCTAAAGCGTGAAGCGGGGCCCATCGTATACGGGTGAACGGCGCCAAATTTAGAGCTGTCGGTGAGCACAATGGCTTCACACTCTTTTTCCAGCACGGCATTCACGACGTCAGAGCGCATCATATCCCGGCCGGTAAAACCTGTCTCCGGCTGCCAGCCGTCAATCCCGATAAAGGCCTTGCTGAAATGAACCTGCTGGACGTACTGACGGGTCAGCGGGCCAACCATGCTTTCACTCTTTTTCTGGTAAATACCGCCCAGCAGAATCACCTCGCAGCGCGTCTCTTTAAGCAGATGCGCGATATAGCTGCTGACGGTGATGATGGTAACGTCTTTTTGATCGGCAAGCTGTGCGCGCCAGAAGGGCATTACTGCTGCCGTTTTCAATAAAGACGGTCTCGCCGTTGTTCACCAGGGAGGCGGCAAATTCCGCCAGTTCACGTTTGAGCGCGTAGTTATTCATCATGCGCGTCTCAACGTCATCGCTGTCCAGCGGGACCGCATAGCCGTGCGCGCGACGCAGGTAGCTCTGTTTTTCCAGCAGATTAAGATCCTGACGGATGGTGACTTCAGAAACGCCGGTGGTTTTAGCGAGATCGACTACGCTTACGCGTCCCTGATCGATGACCATCTGCAAAATGAGTTGTTGTCGGGAATTCATAGCATCCATTTAATAAAGCGAAACGAGGTCGGACACACCACTGCGGCTATCGCATCCTGCTGCCGCGTGATGGTGAAAATGAAAGATCAAATTTCCCAGGGCGTTTTAGGCGCGCCAGAAGAGGAGGCCTTGTCGTTGTTGTCGAGATCCAAGAAGTTCAGACTTCAGGATCTCAAGATTACGGATAGCAGAGTGATAATCGCCCGCCACCAGGATATCCAGCACGGTATCAATTCGTTGTGCTACAGCTTGTGCGTCAATAGTAGACATAATCTCACCCCAGGCGCGAAAAGTTAATATTTTCAATGATGCAGAAATTAGGTTCAAAAGAGAAGGGAAAAAATGCAATAACTAAATTACATAAACGGACGTAAGTGATAAATTTATTATTCCCCCTCATGCAGCGGGCTTATTGAGTGGATTAGTCTAAAACTGCGCGCAACGCGCTTTTTTATAGGAGGAAGTAGACTATGACAGTTATCAATCAGCCTACCTGCACACTGTTTACCGATACTGAACGGTTCACGCAGCTGTCAGGGTATTACGAGGCGGAGCGACATACCGTCTGGATGATGTTGCGGGCTCAGCCACGCCCTTGCTTTAACCATGCGTTGATTGAGGAGATCATGAATTTTTCATGGCTCGTCCGCCAGTCTGGTTTTGCGGTTGATTTTTGGGTAACCGGTTCGCTGGTTCCCGAAATGTACAACGCGGGCGGTGACCTACAGTTCTTCGTTGAGTGCATTCAGAACGGACGACGGGAAGCGTTACGGGCCTACGCGCGCGCCTGCGTTGATTGCGTCCATGCGGCCTCACGGGGGTTTGATACGGGGGCCATCTCTCTGGCGATGGTCGAAGGCAGCGCGTTAGGAGGTGGTTTTGAGGCCGCTCTGGCGCACCATTTCTGTCTGGCGCAGCGCGATGCCCGTTTGGGGTTCCCGGAAATAGCCTTTAACCTGTTTCCGGGTATGGGGGGATATTCCCTGGTTGCACGCCGTTCAGGCATGAAGCTGGCGGAGGAGCTCATCTACAAAGGGGAATCCCATACGGCGGAATGGTACGAACAGCACGGGCTGGTGGATCTGTCCTGTTTGAACCCGGACAAAGCTATGTCTCCACCCGAACCTTCATCGATACGCTACGGCCAAAACTGAATGGCGTGAGGGCGATGCTGCGCGCCCGGACGCGCGTTCTGCAATTGCCGCGCAGTGAACTGATGGACATCACGGAAGACTGGGTAGATGCGGCTTTCTGCCTTGAGCCGAAAGATATCGCCTATATGGAGCGTCTGGTGATGCTGCAAAACCGCCATCACGCGGCGGGCTTGCGTAAAGCCAGTTAACGCTGATTTCGCGCCTGATAGCGTTTTAGCCATCGCTCGAATGCGGCAGCGGGCATCGGCTTAGCAAACAGAAAACCCTGCCGTTCGTTGACGCCGTTCTTGGTCAGAAAGGCGTCTTCTTTTGCACTTTCCACCCCTTCGGCAATCACCTGCAGATTTAGCGCCTGCGCCACCGCGACGATGGCGCGCACCAGTGACTGGGAGATGGACTGCTTATGAATATCCCTGACAAAAGATTGATCGAGTTTTATGGCGTCGATAGGGAAGCGGGCCAGCTGCGAAAGGGAAGAGTAGCCGGTACCAAAATCATCCAGATGAATTTGCGCCCCCAGTGCCGGCTGAACTGCTGGATCACGGACAGCGCCAGCTCTTCGTTCTCGATAAGACAGCTTTCGGTTAATTCGACGTCCACAGGGCAGTATTCAAAATTCAGATCCTTCAGCGCCTGCTTTAAGTCGCTAAAGATAGTCTGGTCGGCCAGCTGGCGCGCAGAGACGTTCACCGCCACGCGCAGGTTTATTCCCTTATCGCGCCATTTCGCCACCTGGCGAACCACATCGAGCATCACCCAGCGGCCCAGCGGCACAATCAACCCCGACTCCTCGGCATAAGAGATAAACTCCAGCGGCGGGATCAAACCGCGCTCGGGTGATTGCCAGCGGACCAGCGCTTCCAGGCTTCTGACTTCGCCGCGCCAGGTGATTTTGGGCTGATAGTGGATCAGGAGCTGATCGTTATCCAGCGCCTTACGCAGGTTGGTATCCAGCCAGAGATACTCAAACACGCGTTGGTTCATCTCGGGCGAGAAGACGCAGAACTTGCCCCGGCCGTTCTCTTTGGCGGTGTACATGGCGGTATCGGCGTTACGAATGACGCTTTCCCGGTCGTTACCATGCTGCGGGGCGAGGGCGATACCCAGGGAGCAGCCGGTATAAATTTCAATCAGACCGATTCGGAACGGCTGGCGCAGACGGGTTAAAATGCGCGACGCCATCGCTTCCAGAGAGCCCTGAGAGGTATTGGTGGCCATGACGATAAACTCATCACCGCCAAGTCGTGCCAGCACCTGTTCTTCATCCAGACAGCTCAAAATGGCGAGCGCGACAGCCTGTAACAGCTGATCGCCAAACATATGCCCGTAAGCGTCGTTGACCTTTTTGAAGTTATCCAGATCGAGATACACCACGCCAACCTGCGTGTCGCCGCGGTTGGCGATGGCGTCAGAAATCAGGTCGTGGATCGCATTGCGGTTTGGCAAGCCGGTGATGGTATCGGTATTGGCCAGCACGCGCAGCCGTTCCTGAGCGCGGCGCTCCTCGGTAATATCGGTACCGGAACAGATAAGGAAAATTTCATTTTTACCGCTGCCGCTGTGAACGAATTTGTTTCGGAACAGAAACAGGCGCTGCCCTTTACGCGTTTTGATCCAGCGCTCGACTTCATAGGAACTGCCGTTGCGGAAAAAACCGGTAATATTGCGCTTTGAGGCGGCCGCTTCGCTGCGGCTCATAAACAGCTTAAAGACGTTCTGCCCAATCACTTCCTGCTCTTTCAGGCCGGTATACTCTTCGCTCAGTCGGTTAAAGCGCTGAATATTGCCGTGCCGATCGAGGATAACAATGACGGAGTTAGCCTCCGAAACGACCTGTTCCGCAAAAGAGAGCCCCTGAGCCAGGTCGCGCGCCACGGAGGGGGTATCGTGCCAGGCGGAAGCGGTACCGGCCCACTCGTTGCGGGTAATTTTACGCCCCACAAGATGAACCGGAATCTCTTCCCCGAATAACGAGAGCGTCATGGAAATGCTGGAGGTAATCACGGTTAAGTGACGGATAAGATCGGCCTGATCATCGTCCAGCGCGCACTCACCTGAGTGACATCGGCATTTTCACTGGCGGCAAGGTGCAGAGCGTTGCTGTCAGCTGACAAACGCCACCATGGGCTGTGAGTCCCCATGTAGCGAAACAGCAAATTCTGCTCCAGATCGTCCATCATGTTTTCTCCCGCAGCTTTCATTAGCGCACAAATTATTCATTTTACGGGCGTAACACCGCCCAGGTTGAGAAAAGCGGCCGATACAGGACGAACGTATTGTATTTCTTAGAATACTGACAATAACGCGAGTCAGGTTAAAAAGGAGAGCTGGCGCGAAAAATGTATAAATCGGGGCGAAACAGTAAGTTGACCTGGTTTTATTGTGGCTGTTTTTACCGGGTTGTGGGCGAAGGGAGACTGAAAATAGTAAGAAAAAATAATGCTTTTGTGGAGGGATCGCAGCGAAAAACGGCTCCTTCGACGGGGAAGGAGCCGCTGGTGAGGTTTTTACAGGCGACAGGACGCGCGATAATACTGCGGGTTTCCATGCGGACTTCGGCGATGGTGACGTCAATCACGTCGGTGACTTTGTAAACTGTTTCACCTTTAATTTGCACCGTACCGTTTTCCTGACTACAGACCATTTCATCACGCACAGCATGCAGGAATGGCGCAGGAATAAACGCGACAGCACCGTTATCGACCAGGCGGACGCGCATGCCCCCGCGGCTGATATCGATGATCTCTGCGGCGAAACGGGTATCCGTACCGGCTTTATCCTGCAGGAAGCGGGCGTACAGCCAGTCACCAACGTCACGTTCCGCCATGCGGTTCAGACGGCGACGATCGGCCATCTGCAGCGTGGTGTCCTCCTGAGGACGGGCAACGGTTTCACCTTTGATAATCGCTTTCAGCAGACGGTGGTTAACCATATCGCCATACTTACGGATCGGTGACGTCCAGGTGGCGTAGGCTTCGAGGCCAAGACCAAAGTGCGGGCCAGGCGCGGTGCTGATTTCGGCGAAGGACTGGAAGCGACGAATGCGGCTGTCGAGGAAGCCTGACGGCTGCGCGTCCAGTTCGCGGCGCAGCTTGCAGAAGCCCTCCAGCGTCAGCACTTCTTCCGGATCGACGTGCATGCCATGGGTTTTCAGCAGGGCGGCCAGCTGCTTCGGTGTTCGCCGGATCAAAACCGGTATGGACGTTGTAAATACCGAAGCCCAGCTTGTCGCGCAGCACGCGTGCGGCACAGATGTTGGCGGAGATCATCGCCTCTTCAACGATGCGGTTCGCAATGCGTCGCGGTTCGGCCACGATATCCAGCACTTCGCCTTTCTCACCCAGAACAAAGCGGTAATCCGGGCGATCTTTGAACACCAGCGCGTGGGTTTGACGCCACTGTGCACGCAGCTGGCTTACGCGATGCAGCAGACGGATCTGCGCGGCAATGGCGTCTGATTCGCCGGTTTCCAGGTACCGGTATTTTCCAGCCAGTCGGAGACGTTATCGTAGGCCAGCTTGGCTTTCGATTCGATGGTGGCGGCAAAGAACTCGATATCCTCTTCAATCGCGACCTTCGGCATCCAGCGTCATGCGGCAAGCCAGCGCCGGGCGCACTTCGTTCGGGCGCAGCGAGCAGAGATCGTCTGACAGTTCGCGCGGCAGCATCGGGATGTTGAAGCCCGGCAGGTAGTTGGTGAAGGCACGGATTTTCGCGGTTTCATCCAGCTTGCTGCCTTCAGCAATCCAGGCGGTGGGATCGGCAATGGCAACGGTCAGGTGCAGTTTGCCGTCGGCGCTCTCTTCAACGTACAGCGCATCGTCCATATCTTCGGTGCTGGCGCTGTCGATGGTGACAAACTCCAGCGCGGTCAGATCGCGACGCGTCAGACCTTCGTCCTGCATCTCGGTCGCCACGCCGTTCGGCGCTTCTTTTTCAAGATTGTGGCGCGCCAGCGTGACCCACCACGGCACGAAATGGTCGGCGCCAAAGGTAATGAACTGGGTCAGTTCGGCATAAAAACCGCGATCGCCTTTCAGAGGATGACGGCGCATTTCTGCTACGGCCCAGTCACCTTCTTTAAAATCATGCTCAACGCCACGGGCGGCGCGGCAGGGAATGGCATCTTTCAGCAGCGGATGATCCGGCACGATGGAAAGACGATCGTCTTTCTTCTGCACCTTACCCACAAAACGGGTCAGGAACGGTTCGATCAGTTCTTCCGGTTCGGCGCTCTCGCGATCCTTCTCGGTATGAATGACGGCCATGACGCGGTCGCCATGCATCACTTTCTTCATCTGCGGTGGCGGAATGAAGTAGCTTTTCTGCGCGTCAACTTCCAGGAAGCCAAAGCCTTTTTCCGTGGCTTTTACGACCCCTTCTGCACGCGGCGTCTGGGAATGCAGTTGCTGTTTAAGCTGCGCTAGCAGCGGGTTGTCCTGAAACATAGTTATGTATTTTCGTGGCCATTAGAGCGGCTGACAGTTTTACGCGATTCTGCTGGTTGCGGCAAGCGCTGTTTCAGCAAAATCTGTGTGGGCAAGCGGCGGCGAAGCCGCTTGCCGCTGCGTTATTCCGTCTCAGGGAAGGTAGTTTGCCCGAGGGCGATTTTCAGGCGGTTAAGCCAGCCGTTCAGGGCGCAGCCCATCAGCAGGCTCACCGCTGCCTGGCGACTGAAACCTTGCTCAACAAGCAGTGAAAAGTGCAGTGGGCTGAAGCGATCGGCGGCGCAGGTAAGCAATTGCACGGACTGCAGCAATGCCCTGATTTGCGGATTGTCGGCCGTTTCGCGATTAACCTCGCGCTCGCCGCCGCGCAAGGCGTGTTCCATCGATCTCTCCTGCGGCGCACGTTGTAGCGCTTCGGCGAAACAACCGACGCTGCCATTAATGCGGGCAGTATAGAGCGCGGTAAGCCCAGCGAGCTGTTTATTCGGCGTCGCTCTGGTCAGCTTGTCGCAAATCTCGCCCAGCGCATTTAATTGCAAATGTTCGTGTGCCAGCAGCGGGGCGAGCAGGCGCAGTTCCGGTAGCGGTTGCCAGTGAGCCAGCGACTCCATCTGTGGCGCGTTAGCAATGCGCAAATCCACGGCATCAATGGCGGGGTCCCATATGATATCGGCGTGAGCGAACAGCGAGGCATCGGCTTCCTGTTGTACCTCCATGCCAGGGATCACGCGCACAGGCTGGCCGAGAACGGCCTGCAATATCGCCAGAACACGGGCCTGGAAAGCGACAAAGCCGATAATTTGCGTGATAACCACCACGTCATACTGGGTTAAACCGACATCTTCCAGTTGCTGCCGCGCGCGGGCGTCAATCACTGACGGTGAAGCCGCAAGCTGGCGGGCATATTGCGTGATTTGCGCCAGCCGGTAGTTACTCTCCCGCGAAGAGTCCGGGCCGGGCAGCGGGGCGAGGCGGGCTGCATAGTGGTTGCAGAGCCGCTGAACACCAAAAACCTGCGCGACGGTAAGCGCGGTGCTGAGCCGATCGTAGGTGCTGAAGGTGCGCAGGCGATTAACCGTCACGCGCTGCGGAAAGAGCAGGGCGTAGAGCTTGCGGGCGGGTGTCACAATACCGTCAAGATTGGCAGCCTGGTCTTCAGGCAGGGCGATATCGAGCAGGAAAGGGTCATTTACCGTGGCGGCTTCGGGAACCAGCGGTAGCGCCTGCGCACGGCTGGCACTCGACTGGGTCTCATGGTACCAGTGGTTTTTGCCTTCTGTCCGGCGTCGTTCCATGGTCGTTCCTTGGTCTGAAAGTGGCGATCCGGATTCGACGTCAGGTCTATACGCCGGATCTTTTTTGCTGCTTTATCCTGGCGCATGGCAAGTTTGGGATGAAATATTGTTAGGTGATAATAAATATCAGAATGGAATATCGAAGGGAAAGCCCCTTCAGAGAAGGGGCGAGGGGAAAGCTTATTTGATTTCCAGCTCGTTCATCGCAGCGATGTTGAAGCCGCCATCAACGTGAACCACTTCACCGGAGATACCGGCGGAGAGGTCAGAGCACAGGAATGCTGCAGAGTTACCCACGTCTTCAATGGTAACGGTACGGCGAATCGGGGTAACCGCTTCGCAGTGTGCCAGCATTTTACGGAAATCTTTAATACCGGAAGCGGCCAGGGTACGGATAGGACCTGCAGAAATGGCGTTAACACGCACGCCTTCCGGACCCATTGCGTTCGCCATGTAACGCACGTTCGCTTCCAGAGAGGCTTTAGCCAGACCCATAACGTTGTAGTTAGGGATAGCACGCTCAGCGCCCAGGTAGGAGAGGGTCAGCAGGGCTGCGCCCGGGTTCAGCATCGCGCGGCAGGCTTTCGCCATCGCCACGAAGCTGTAGGAGCTGATGTCGTGCGCGATTTTGAAACCTTCACGGGTTACCGCGTTGACGTAGTCGCCGTCCAGCTGGTCGCCCGGAGCGAAGCCGATGGAGTGAACGAAACCGTCAAATTTCGGCCAGGCTTTTGCCAGTTCAGCAAACATGCCGTCGATGCTCTCGTCTTGTGCAACATCACATTCCAGAACAATGCTGGAACCCAGCTGCGCGGCAAACTCTTCAACACGGCCTTTCAGCTTGTCGTTCTGGTAGGTGAACGCCAGCTCAGCGCCTTCGCGATGCATTGCCTGTGCGATGCCGTATGCGATGGAGAGTTTGCTGGCAACGCCAGTAACCAGAATGCGCTTACCGGAAAGAAAACCCATAGCTTTAATCCTTATATTCATTGTTGTGGCGAGCGTCCTCTTCATGGGGCGCTCGTCGTTAAAACGCGGCGATTCTATCATGAGTCGCCGAATGAGTTAATCCGACCACTGAATCTCGTCAATCAGCGGTCTTTGCGCCAGGCATCGGCGGTTAATGCTTCGCCAAAATGACCGGCAATCAGCCGTTTTGTCAACTCGTGCAGCGGGGAGGCCAGCACATCGGCGGTGCTGCCGCGCTCGACCACTTCGCCCTGGTGCATAACCAGCACCTGATCGCTGATGTGCTTCATCATCCCGAGATGCTGGGTGACATAGATATAGGAGATACCCTGTTTTTCCTGCAACTCCAGCATCAGGTTAATCAGCTGCGAACGCATCGACATATCCAGCGAGGCCAGCGCTTCATCGGCGATGATCACTTTCGGCCGCAGGATCAGCGCACGCGCCAGACCCAGGCGCTGTTTCTGGCCGGGCGCCAGCATGTGCGGGTAGTAGCTGTCGTGATCCGGCAACAGCCCCACCATGCGCAGGGTCTCGAAGATGCGCTTTCGTCGCGCTTCCGGCTCCAGATCGGTGTTCAGACGCAGCGGAAAATCGAGGATCTGCGACAAACGCTGGCGCGGGTTGAGCGAGGTCGACGGATCCTGAAAAATCATGCGAATGCGCTGGCTGCGGAAAGAGATAATCGCCGAACTGTCAGCGGATGATCGTCAATCAACAGTTCGCCGGCAGTGGGTTCCACCATGCCGGCCAGCATTTTCGCCAGCGTGGATTTCCCGGAACCGTTCTCGCCGATGATCGCCAGCGTCTGTTTTTCGCGCAGGGTAAAGCTGAGCGGTTTCACCGCCTCGACGGTTTGACGACGGAACCAGCCCCGTGCGGTAGCGGAAGGTTTTGCTCAGGTTGCGCACTTCCAGCAAGGTTTCGACCATCATTCGCTCTCCATGTTCAGCGGGAAGTGGCAGGCATAAAGATGGTTTTTCGCGCCGGTCAGGCGCGGCGTTTCGATGCATTTACGCTGCGCATACGGGCAGCGCGGCCCCAGACGGCAGCCTATCGGCAGTTGTTCCAGCAGCGGAATCGCGCCCGGCAGGGTGTTCAGGCGGCTTTTATGCGGCATCGCGCTGCCAAAATCCGGAATAGCGCGGATCAGCGCCTGCGTATACGGGTGGTGCGGCGTAACCATCAGCTCTTCGCTGGGCGCGGTTTCCACCGTTTGCCCGCAGTACATCACGTTAATTCGGTCGGCCCATTTGCTGAGCATTTGCAAATCGTGGCTGATCAGCAAAATGGTGGTGTTGTTGTTCTGGTTGAGACGCGACAGCAGGCGGAAAATCTGCGCCTGGGTGGTGGGCTCCATCGCGTTCGTCGGTTCATCCGCAATCAGCAGGCGCGGCTGGTTGGCCAGCGCGATGGCGATCATCACTTTCTGACATTCGCCTTCGGTCAGCTCGTAGGGGAAGCTGCGCATCGCATCTTTGTGATCTTTAATCCCGACGCGGTGCAGAAGCTCAATGGCGCGGCGTTTGCGCCAGCCAAAGCGCTGCCACCAGCGGCCTTTATAGGTCCAGCCGGGAATGTTCTGCATCAGCTGCTTGCCGACGCGTTCGGACGGATCGAGACAGGACTGCGGCTCCTGGAAAATCATCGAGACGTTATGGCCGACCAGCTTGCGCCGCTCGCGCGCCGAGAGGCGCAGCAGGTCGATATCGTCAAAGCGCATACGGTCGGCGGTGACGCGCCAGTTATCTTTGGTCACGCCGCAGATGGCTTTGGCGATCAGGCTCTTGCCCGAGCCGGATTCGCCCACCAGCCCGCGAATTTCACCCTCCGCGAGCGTCATGCTGATGCGATCGACGGCTTTAACCCAGCCTTCGCCGGTCTTGAATTCAATGGTGAGATTGCGGATATCAAGAAGCGGCATTATTCGACCCCCGCCGCGATTGCACGGCGAATACCGTCGCCCAGCAGGTTAACCAGCAGCACGCTCACCATAATGGCCGCGCCCGGCAGCATCACCGTCCACGGCGCGACGTAAATCAGCTCCAGCGCATCGCCGAGCATCGCACCCCATTCAGGCGACGGCAGCTGCGCGCCGAGGTCGAGGAAGCCGAGCGCCGCGATGTCCAGAATCGCCATCGACAGCGCGCGGGTGATCTCGGTGACCAGCCCGGCGGCAATGTTAGGCAGCACGGCAAACCACAGGATGTTGCAGGGTGGACGCGCCGTCCAGCCGCGCAGCGACCACATACTCTTTCTCCAGCTCGTCATGCACCATGCTGTAGACCGAGCGCACCATGCGCGGCAGCAGCGCCAGCCAGACGGCGAACATGGCATGCGACAGGTGCGGACCGGCAAAGGCCACCACAATGATCGCCAGCAGCAGAGACGGAATCGACAGCAGCGTATCCAGAATGTGGTTCAGCACCGCCGAGCGCAGGCCGTGGGTGGAACCCGCAAAAATACCGAGCGCCAGCCCGCAGATCGTGGCCGCGAGCGTCACCACAAACGCGCCGCCCACCGTCGGGGCCGCACCGCTCAGCAGACGGCTCAGCACGTCACGTCCAAGATCGTCCGTGCCCAGGAAGAAGGAGACTTCGCCGTAGCGCGACCAGGACGGCGGCAGCAGCTGATAGCCGAGGAACTGCTGGTCGATGCCGTACGGCGCAAACCAGGAGCCAAAGACGCACAGCAACACCAGACCGGCGCAGCCGTAAAGGCCGATCATCGCCGTGGTATCGCCATAGAATTTACGCCAGACGGTGCGCAGCGCGCCGGGCGTGCGCTTTTCGCTGTATACGCTATCGTAAGGCATACCATTCCTTATGTTTCAACGGGTTGGCCAGCGCACCCAGAATATCGGACAGCACGTTGACAATAATCACCAGCGAGCCAATCACCATCACGCCGGCGGAAATCGCCGCGTAGTCCTGCTGGCGAATGGCGTTAATCAGCCACCGCCCCAGGCCCGGCCAGCTGAAGACCATTTCGGTGATCATCGCCAGCGTCAGCATGGTGGAAAACTGCAGCCCCAGACGCGGGATCACCGGCGGCAGCGCATTGTGCAGCACGTGGCGGCGCAGGATGGTCAGGCGCGACAGTCCGCGCGTGGCGGCGGCTTTGACGTAGTTTTGGTCAAACACCTCGATGGTGCTGAGGCGCATCAGGCGGATCACTTCGGTGGTTGGCGCAACCGCCAGCGTCAGCACCGGCAATATCATATGGCGCAGGGCGCTGACGATCATCTCGTGGCGCCACGGCGAGTCCGACAGCCAGGCATCAATCAGCGCGAACCCGGTGACCGTTTTAACCTGATAGAGCAGGTCAAAACGGCCGGAAACCGGCAGCCAGCCCAGGGTCAGCGAGAAGAAAAGCGTCAGCAGCAGCGCCAGCCAGAACACCGGGATGGAGAAGCCGAGCAGCGCGAGGGCGCTGATCAGTGTATCCTGCCATTTGCTGCGCATTACCCCGGCGAGCATGCCCACCGGGATCCCGACCATCAGCGCAGGAACCGAAGGCCAGCAGGCACAGTTCCATCGTGGCCGGGAACACCTCTTTCAACTGTTCTGAAATAAGCTGGCCGTTAATGCTGGATACGCCGAAATCCCAGTGCAGCAGGCCGTTAAACCAGAACAGCCAGGCATCCCACAGCGAGGCGCCCTGGAGCGGCGCGTGGGGCGTGAAATAGCTCAGGCTGAAGCCGACAAAGGTCAGGAAAAAGAGCGTCACCAGCAGCAGCAAGAGACGACGCAAGGTAAAGATAATCATGGCTTTTTCACCTCTTGTTCTTTATCCCGCGACACGCCGGCGAACGAGGCGTTGCCGAACGGGCTCAGCACCAGCCCTTTAATATCATAGCGATAGGCCTGAAGACGCAGGGAAGAGGCCAGCGGCAGCACCGGCAGTTCGCGAGCGAGGATCTTCTGCGCTTCGTCATAGGCGTCGATGCGCGAGGCCAGCTGCTGGGAAGCCAGCGCTTTTTGCAGCACGGCGTCAAACTCCCGGTTACACCAGTGGGCATAGTTGGTCTGCGAGTTTATCGCCGCACAGCTCAGCAGCGGCCGGAAGAAGCTGTCCGGGTCGTTACTGTCGGTGGCCCAGCCGGTGAGGGTTAAATCATGGTTCATGTCCATCAGGCGCGCCTCCTGGAAACGGCCCTCCACCGGTACGATGATCACTTTAACGCCCACCTGCGCCATATCCGCCTGCAGCAGCTCGGCGGTTTTCAGCGGGCTGGGGTTCCACGCCTGGGAGCTGGTCGGCACCCACAGCTGCAACGTGAGGTTCTCCAGCCCCAGCGCTTTCAGCTGTTCACGCGCTTGTGCCGGATTGTATTCGGTAATTTTAGCTTCACTGTCATAGGCCCACGAGGCGCGCGGCAGAATTGAGGCGGCGGTTTCCGCCGTGCCGTAATAGATCGACTGCATCAGGCGCTGGTTGTTGATCGCCAGCGCCAGCGCGTGGCGCACTTGCAGGGTTATTCAACGGCGGTTTGTCGGTGTTAAAGGCCAGATAGGCGATGTTCATCCCCGGGCGCAGCGTCAGGCGCAGGCGCGGATCGTCGCGCAGAATGGTCAGCTGGCTGGCCGCGGGCCAGGCCAGCACGTCGCATTCGCCGGTGAGCAGTTTCGAGAGACGGCCCGTTCCGCCTGAGCCGAGATCGACCACCACCTGCGGCATCAGCGGCGTACCGCGCCAGAAGTGTTCATGGCGCTGCAGACGAATATATTGCCCGGCGCGGTATTCAGCCAGCTGGAACGGGCCGGTGCCGACCGGCTGGCGATCGAGCAGTTCCTGACGATCTTTGTTCGTCAGGTTCGCCGCGTATTCGGCCGACATGACCGATGCATAGTGGGTTGCCAGGTGCCAGAGGAAGGAGGCATCCGGGCGCGTCAGGCGAAACTCAACCGTGCGGTTGTCCAGCTTGCGCACGCTTTCGACGGTGTCGGCAAACTGCAGGCTGTCGAAATAGGGGAAACTGCTGCCGTTGACGTTATGCCACGGATGGTTGCGGTTGAAGATGCGCTGGAAGGTGAAGACCACGTCGTCTGCATTCAGCTTGCGCGGTGCGGAGTAAACCAGGGCGTGGGCTGAAAGGCGACGTCATCGCGCAGATGAAAACGGTAGGTTGCGCCGTTATCCAGCACTTCCCAGCTTTCCGCCAGCTCGGGCACCAGACGGTAGGTGTAGGGGTCAACATCCAGCAGACGATCGTAAAGCTGCGCGGCCAGGGTATCCACAATCAGGCCGCTGCTGGCTTTCTGCGGGTTGAAGGTATCCACCTGGCCGCTGACGCAATAGACGAAGCCGCTGTCACGAATGTCCGGCAGCGGAGCAGGCGTGACTGCCGCCTGGGCGATGCCTGCGATCAGGCTTGCGGTCAACAGCAGAGAGGAGAAAACCAGACGCATAATTTTTAAGGTTTTTAGGTTCGATCTGCAAAGTGTATCGCACTTACGCCGGCTTCGTAAAAATGTCTATGCAAGCGACTGCTGATATTGTCGACGATTCAGCGCATTTGATGCTTTTTCAGCAATGCCCTTAACTGATGGTAGGTCAGACCCAGCAGTTCAGCGGCCCGTTTCTGGTTATATTTCGCCATGTTGCAGGCTTTGCTCCAGCAGCTGTTTCTCCTGGTCGTGCTGGAACTGGCGCAAATCCAGGGGCAGGGAAATTGAGGTATTCTCTTCAGCCTTCGGTGCAGTCAAGGCTACGGCGTGAAAAGGATCGATAATGATGTTGTCCAGCTCCGTCTCGCTGCTGCCGTGGCGATAGACGGAACGCTCCACGACGTTTTTCAGCTCGCGGATATTTCCCGGCCAGTGGTAAGCCAGCAGCGTCTCCCGGGCATAATCGCTGAAGCCGGGGAACAGCGGCAGTCCGAGCTCGCGGCACATCTGAATCGCAAACTGGTCGGCCAGCAGCATGATGTCGCTTCTGCGCTCGCGCAGCGGAGGAAGCTGCACGACGTCAAAGGCCAGGCGGTCGAGCAGGTCGGCACGGAATTTCTCCTCCGCCACCATCTCCGGCAGGTTGGCGTTGGTGGCGCACACCAGGCGCACGTTCACCTGCAGCGGCTGGCTGCCGCCGACGCGCTCCAGTTCGCCGTATTCAATCACGCGCAGCAGTTTTTCCTGCACCAGCATGGGCGCGGTGGCCAGCTCATCAAGAAACAGCGTACCGCCGTCGGCGCGCTCAAAGCGTCCGGGATGGCGCTTCTGGGCACCGGTAAACGCGCCCGCTTCATGGCCGAAGAGCTCGGTATCCAGCAGGTTTTCATTCAGCGCCGCGCAGTTAAGCGAAATAAAGGGCCCTTCCCAGCGCCCGGAGAGGTAGTGCAGACGGTTGGCGATCAGCTCTTTACCCGTGCCGCGCTCGCCGATGATCAGCACCGGTTTATTGAGCGGCGCCAGGCGAGAAACCTGTTCCAGCACTTCGAGAAAGCTGTTTGCTTCGCCGAGTAAATTGTCTTTGTATCCAGGCATGATGAAATTAACCACTCCTTAGCGATATTCACCAGGCTAAATGAAAACGCCGCTGCGGTAAAATTATTCAATTTCTTAAAAATCAATTAAATAAAAACCTGGCACGAAGATTGTAATAGCAGAGCTATTGTAGTCATGTAGCAGGGCCACGCCCGATAACAGAACCAGGAAGAGGAACAGATTATGGGTATTTTTTCTCGTTTTGCCGACATCGTGAACGCCAACATCAACTCACTGCTGGAGAAGGCGGAAGATCCGCAGAAGCTGGTGCGCCTGATGATTCAGGAGATGGAAGACACGCTGGTTGAAGTGCGTTCAACCTCCGCCCGCGCGCTGGCGGAGAAAAAACAGCTGACGCGTCGTATTGAACAGGCCACCGCTCAGCTGAACGAATGGCAGGAAAAAGCGGAACTGGCGCTGCGCAAAGATAAAGAGGATCTGGCCCGTGCGGCGCTGATCGAAAAACAGAAGGTGGCCGAGCTGATCGCGACGCTGGAGCAGGAAGTGACGCTGGTGGATGACACGCTCACCCGCATGAAGAAAGAGATTGGCGAGCTGGAAAACAAACTGAGCGAAACCCGCGCGCGTCAGCAGGCGCTGACCCTGCGTCACCAGGCGGCCAGCTCCTCCCGCGATGTGCGTCGTCAGCTGGACAGCGGTAAGCTGGATGAGGCGATGGCGCGTTTTGAATCGTTTGAACGTCGTATCGATCAGATGGAAGCGGAAGCCGAAAGCCACGGCATCGGTAAGCAGAAGTCGCTGGATCAGCAGTTTGCCGACCTGAAGGCCGATGATGAAATCAGCGAGCAGCTGGCGGCACTGAAAGCCAAAATGAAGCAAGACAACCAATAATAATAAGTGCGGCACCTGAAGGTGCCGCCTCACATGACTGTAAGGAGTACACATGAGCGCGCTTTTTCTGGCTATTCCCCTGACGATTTTCGTGCTGTTCGTTTTGCCGATTTGGCTATGGCTGCACTACAGCAACCGTTCCACGGGGCGAACTCTCCCAGAGTGAACAACAGCGTCTGGTACAGCTCTCCGATGAGGCGAACAAAATGCGCGAACGCATTCAGGCGCTGGAAGCCATCCTGGATGCTGAACATCCGAACTGGAGGGACCGTTGATGGCAGGACGTGAGATCTGAATAAAAAATTGTGGCGTATCCCGCAGCGCGGCAAACTGGGCGGCGTCTGCGCCGGTATTGCGCAGTATCTGGATATCAAAGTCAAAGTGGTGCGTATTCTGGCGATCCTGGCAATGTTTTTCGGCCTGTTTTTCTTTGTCGTCGCCGCCTATATCGTGCTGTTTTTTGTCCTCGATCCGCTGCCGGATAATTACGCGGAAGGGGAAAGCGTTCCCTCCAGCAGCGAATTGCTCGATATCGTCGATGCGCAGTTGGCTGAAGGGGAACATCGCCTGCGCCAGATGGAACGCTATGTCACTTCCGACAGCTTCTCGCTGCGCAGCCGTTTCCGTCAGCTTTAAGAGGTAAATCATGAATCGTCACTGGCAACAGGCACGGCAGCATGTCAAACCGGGGTTAAAATTCGCCGGTAAGCTGGTTTTGCTCACCGCGCTGCGTTATGGCCCGGCGGGCGTCGCCGGTTGGGCGGTTAAATCCGTGGCCCGCCGTCCAGCCAGAGTACTGCTGGCATTTGCACTGGAACCGTTACTGAAGCGTGCAGCAGATAAATTTTCTCGCCGCTTTATGGCCGAGAGGCATGTAAAATAAGTGATTTACGGCTTCACCCTAAGGGCAATGCAGCATGGCGATGAAGCGACTTAAGAACGAAATGAATTCGCTGGTGAACCGCGGCGTGGACCGTCATCTGCGCCTGGCGGTGACCGGCCTGAGCCGCAGCGGAAAAACGGCGTTTATCACCGCGCTGGTCAACCAACTCCTGAACCTGCACGCCGGCGCGCGTTTGCCGTTGCTGAGCGCCGTGCGCGAAGAGCGGCTGCTGGGCGTGAAGCGCGTCCCCCAGCGCGATTTTGGCATTCCCCGTTTCACCTATGACGAAGGGCTGGCGCAGCTGTATGGAACGATCCGCCCGCCTGGCCGACGCCGACGCGCGGCGTCAGTGAAATTCGTCTGGCGCTGCGTTTCCGCTCGAATGAATCCCTGCTGCGCCATTTCAAAGATACCTCCACGCTCTACCTGGAAATCGTCGATTATCCCGGCGAGTGGCTGCTCGATCTGCCGATGCTGGCGCAGGATTACCTCAGCTGGTCGCGCCAGATGACCGGGCTTTCTGCAGGGGCAACGCGCCGGCGTGGTCGCAAAAATGGCGCGCGCTGTGCGCCGGTCTCGATCCGCTTGCGCCAGCCGATGAAAACCGTCTGGCGGCCATTGCCGCCGCCTGGACGGACTACCTGCATCAGTGCAAACGGGAAGGGCTGCACTTCATTCAGCCGGGGCGCTTTGTGCTGCCGGGTGATATGGCGGGCGCGCCTGCGCTGCAGTTCTTCCCGTGGCCGGATGTGGATGGCGGCGGCGAGTCGAAGCTGGCGCAGGCCGATAAACACACCAACGCCGGGATGCTGCGCGAGCGTTACAACTACTACTGCGAACATGTGGTGAAGGGCTTCTACAAAAATCACTTTTTGAAGTTCGATCGCCAGATTGTGCTGGTGGATTGTCTGCAGCCGCTCAACAGCGGGCCGCAGGCGTTCAACGATATGCGCCTGGCGCTGACCCAGCTGATGCAAAGTTTCCACTATGGACAGCGCACGCTGTTTCGCCGTCTGTTCTCGCCGGTGATCGACAAACTGCTGTTTGCCGCCACCAAAGCCGATCACGTCACGGTCGATCAGCACGCCAATATGGTGTCGCTGCTGCAGCAGCTGGTGCAGGACGCCTGGCAGAACGCCGCCTTCGAAGGGATCAGCATGGATTGCCTGGGGCTGGCGTCGGTGCAGGCGACGCAGAGCGGCATCATTGAGGTTAACGGCGAGAAAATACCGGCCTTGCGCGGGCACCGGCTGAGCGACGGTGAACCGCTGACCTTTTATCCGGGCGAAGTGCCTGCGCGGCTGCCGGGGCAGGCCTTCTGGCAGAATCAGGGTTTCCAGTTTGAAGCCTTCCGCCCGCAGGCGATGGGTGTCGATAGGCCGTTGCCGCATATCCGTCTGGATGCGGCGCTGGAGTTTTTGATTGGAGATAAATTGCGATGAGGGAGCCGCTAAAACCGCGCATCGATTTCGCCGGGCCGCTGGAAGCGGAAACCGACGCGCAGTTTAAAGGCGCGCAAACTTTTGACGCACAGCAGGCGGAGAAATTCTCGCCGCTCGTCACTGACGATTTACCAACCGACGGGCAGGCGGAAGCCGTAGTGGAAGCCGCGCTGCGTCCAAAACGCAGCCTGTGGCGCAAAATGGTTACCGCCGGGCTGGCGCTGTTTGGCGTGAGCGTGGTGGGGCAGGGCGTGCAGTGGACGATGAATGCCTGGCAGACCCAGGACTGGGTCGCGCTGGGCGGCTGTGCGGCCGGCGCGCTGATTGTGGGCGCGGGCGTCGGGTCGGTTGCCACCGAGTGGCGGCGGCTCTGGCGTTTGCGCCAGCGCGCGCACGAGCGTGATGAAGCGCGGGATCTGCTGCACAGCCACGGCACCGGCAAAGGCCGCGCGTTCTGCGAAAAGCTGGCGCAGCAGGCCGGCATCGATCAGGCGCACCCGGCGCTGCAGCGCTGGTATGCCGCCATCCACGAAACCCAGAACGATCGGGAAGTTGTGAGGCTCTACGCCCACCTGGTGCAGCCGGTGCTGGATGCGCAGGCGCGGCGCGAAATCAGCCGCTCGGCGGCCGAATCCACCCTGATGATTGCCGTCAGCCCGCTGGCGCTGGTGGATATGGCCTTTATCGCCTGGCGCAACCTGCGCCTGATCAACCGTATCGCCACGCTTTACGGTATTGAGCTGGGCTACTACAGTCGCTTGCGACTGTTCCGCCTGGTCCTGCTGAATATCGCGTTTGCCGGGGCCAGTGAGCTGGTGCGCGAAGTGGGCATGGACTGGATGTCGCAGGATCTGGCGGCGCGGCTTTCTGCTCGCGCCGCACAGGGAATCGGCGCCGGGTTGCTGACGGCGCGTCTGGGGATTAAAGCGATGGAAGTGTGCCGCCCGCTGCCGTGGCTGGATGGGGATAAACCCCGACTCGGCGATTTCCGGCGCGAGCTGATCGGCCAGCTCAAAGAGACCCTGCAAAAGCGGCCGGCGGAGTAACAACGGCACTGCGCGCTTATCTTTACAGCGCTATGCCGCTTTTTCCGGCAGGCTGTCAATATTTGTTGACAGACATCTTCCTGCCAGCCGGGAAGTGGCTTATCATCCTTTTATTACGTGAATGAATTAAAAGGGTGAATATTCCCATGCGTCTTGAAGTCTTCTGCGAAGACCGTCTCGGTCTGACCCGCGAATTACTCGATCTTCTGGTGTTGCGCAGCATTGATTTACGTGGCATTGAGATCGATCCTGTCGGGCGAATTTACCTCAATTTTGCCGAAATTGAATTTAATACCTTCAGTAGCCTGATGGCGGAAATCCGCCGTATCGCCGGCGTTACCGATGTGCGCACCGTTCCCTGGATGCCGTCTGAGCGTGAGCACCTGGCCCTGAGCGCGCTGCTGGAAGCGATGCCTGAGCCGGTCCTCTCCCTGGATATGAAAAGCAAAGTTGAGCTGGCAAACCCGGCCAGTTGCCAGCTTTTCACGCAGGATATCGACAAATTACGCAACCACAACGCCGCGCAGCTGATCCCCGGTTTTAACTTCCAGCGCTGGCTGGAGAGGAACCCGCAGAACACGCATAGCGAGCATGTGGTGATCGACGGGCAGAACTTCCTGATGGAGATCACGCCGGTCTATCTGGAAGGGGAAACCGGCGAACCGATGCTGACAGGCGCCGTTGTTATGCTGCGTTCCACCGTGCGCATGGGACGGCAGTTACAGAATATCAGCCCGCAGGATATCGGCGCATTCAGCCAGATTGTCGCCGTCAGCCCGAAAATGCGGCATGTGGTCGAGCAGGCGCGCAAGCTGGCGACGCTGACCGCGCCGCTGCTGATTACCGGCGATACCGGCACCGGAAAAGATCTGCTGGCGCACGCCGTGCCATCTGGCCAGCCCGCGAGCGGCGAAGCCGTATCTGGCGCTGAACTGCGCCTCGATCCCGGAAGATGCGGTTGAGAGCGAGCTGTTTGGTCACGCGCCGGAAGGGAAGAAAGGGTTCTTCGAGCAGGCTAACGGCGGCTCGGTGCTGCTGGATGAAATCGGCGAAATGTCGCCGCGTATGCAGGCCAAACTGCTGCGTTTCCTGAACGACGGCACCTTCCGCCGCGTCGGCGAGGATCATGAAGTGCATGTGGACGTGCGCGTGATTTGCGCCACGCAAAAAAACCTGGTGGAGCTGGTGCAGAAGGGGCTCTTCCGCGAGGATCTCTATTACCGCCTCAACGTCCTGACGCTGAATATGCCGCCGCTGCGCGAACGTCCGCAGGACATCATGCCGCTGACGGAGCTGTTCGTCGCCCGCTTCGCCGATGAGCAGGGCGTGCCGCGGCCAAAACTGTCTGCCGGATCTGCCGCACGGTGCTGAAGCGCTACGGCTGGCCGGGCAACGTCCGTCAGCTGAAAAACGCCGTTTATCGCGCGCTGACGCAACTGGAAGGGTATGAACTGCGCCCGCAGGATATCTTGTTGCCGGATTACGACGCCGGGACGGTTGCCGTGGGCGAAGAGGCGATGGAAGGGTCGCTGGATGAGATCACCAGCCGGTTTGAGCGTTCGGTGCTGACGCAGCTGTATCGCAGCTATCCCAGCACCCGCAAACTGGCGAAACGCAGGCTTGGCGTGTCGCACACCGCGATCGCCAATAAGCTGCGGGAATATGGTTTGAGCCAGAAGAAAAGCGAAGAGTAGAGAAAACCCGGCAGCGTTCGCTGCCGGGCTGAAATATCAGGCTTTCAGCACGTCAAGTGCCGCAGTGTAATCCGGCTCAGTAGTAATTTCATTGACCAACTGGCTGAAAATAACCTTATCGTTTTCATCAAGTACCACGACAGCGCGTGCCGCCAGGCCTTTCAGTGGGCCTTCAGCAATGCTCGACGCCGTAGTTTTCCAGGAAATCAGCGCTGCGCAGCGTTGACAGCGTAATCACGTTGCTCAGGCCTTCCGCGCCGCAGAAGCGGGATTGCGCAAACGGCAGATCGGCAGAAATGCACAGTACCACGGTGTTGCTAATTTCAGTGGCTAACTGGTTGAATTTGCGCACAGAAGCTGCGCAAACACCGGTATCAATGCTCGGGAAAATGTTCAGTACTTTGCGTTTGCCCGCGAACTGCGCGAGAGAGACGTCAGACAGGTCTTTAGCCACCAGCGTAAACGGTTTGGCTTGTGCGCCAACCTGCGGGATTGCGCCTGCAACGGGAACCGGGTTGCCCTGAAAATGAACGAGTTGTGACATAGATATCTTCCTGTTTACATATAGTTAACGTCGGGGCTAGTGTATGCCATCCGCCGAGACCACGGCAAACCAATTTTCATATCTATACTGGTTTACATTGCGGCAGAGGAGAGAGGAATGCGCAACGTTAAAGTTTATGAGGAAACCTGGCCGCTGCACACTCCGTTCGTGATCTCGCGCGGCGCCCGCAGCGAAGCGCGCGTGGTGGTCGTTGAACTGGAAGAAGATGGCATTAAAGCCTCCGGTGAATGTACGCCTTATCCGCGTTACGGTGAGAGCGAAGCGTCAGTCATGGCGCAGATACTGACCATTGTGCCGCAACTGGAAACCCGGCTCAGCCGCGAGGAGTTGCAAACGCTCTTGCCGCCTGGCGCTGCGCGAAACGCCGTGGATTCTGCACTCTGGGACCTGGCGGCGCGCAAAGCAAACCAGACCCTGACACACTATGCAGGTGTTACATTGCCGCAAAATGTCATCACGGCGCAGACCGTGGTGATCGGCACGCCGGAGCAGATGGCGGCCAGCGCGGCGGCGCTCAGCGAGAAGGGCGCTCAGTTGCTGAAAGTGAAGCTTGACGATCACTTGATCAGTGAGCGGCTGGTGGCGATCCGCGCCGCAGCGCCCGAAGCGACGCTGATTGTCGATGCCAATGAGTCGTGGCATGCCGAAGGGCTTGCGGCGCGTTGCCAGCTGCTGGCGGATTTAGGCGTGGCGATGCTGGAGCAACCGCTTCCGGCCGGGAACGACGAGATGCTGGCCAACTTTATCCACCCGTTGCCCATTTGCGCTGATGAGAGTTGCCATACGCGGGAAAGCCTGGCGTCCTTGCACGGGCGTTACGAGATGGTCAACATCAAGCTCGATAAAACCGGCGGTCTGACGGAAGCGCTGGCGCTGGCCGACGAGGCCGCAAAGCAGGGTTTTGCGCTGATGCTGGGCTGCATGATCTGCACGTCGCGCGCCATCAGCGCGGCATTACCGCTGGCAAACCGTGTGCGCTTCGCCGATCTGGATGGCCCGACGTGGCTGGCGGTGGACGTCGAACCGGCGCTGCACTTTACCACCGGCAAGCTTCATCTTTGAGGATCCCAGTGCAGTAATTCTGTCACTGCCGCGAGGTATTTTTCGCTCGCTTCGTCGGCGGAGATCGGCGGAAACTCAACGGTGATGCAGGGCAGACCGATATCCGCGCACCAGCTTCCAAAAGAGCCGGGTGTTTCGTAACCAACACTGGTGACCAGCGGCAGGGAGAGCTGGCTGGACAACCATTGGCCAAGCACACTTTCCTGCGGATCTTCCACACAGGCCAGCGGATCGTGGAACGTCACCACCCATGCCGGGTGAATGCGATGAATCAACTGGCACAGCGCTTGCGTTTCCGGTTCAGAACCGGGTGCGTCACCGGTCAGCAACACCACATCCCGTTCATCGGCAGCGCTGTTCCAGCGATAAACCGTTTCACCTGCTTTCCAGTTGGCGGCGGGGAAATTCCGGTTGAGATCGACGCCATTGGCGTTCGCGCGCAGGCCAAGCTGGCAACCGTCCGGATTGACCGCGAGGACCACATGATGATGGCGCAGATCGGACTTCAGCGTGCGCAGGGCGCAGGAAAGCGTGACGACCGAGGAGTTTTCGTCACCGTGAGTCCCGGCGATGATCAAACCGCTTTCGCGCGTGGCGACTGGTGCCGGGAACCAGATCAGCGGCGCGCCAAGCTGTGAGCGGCCAAACTCTTCGCTTCCGGGGGCAAAACGGCCCCGCTGCGGACGTGGTCGTGTGACAGGCATAAATTTCCTTTGTTCTGGCGTTTGCTTACAGCAAGTGTTGAGCAAAAATCGGTGTGACGCAAATCTTGCCATGGAGGTTAAATTACTGTCCATCATCAATTTTTTGACTGACCAGGTTTGCATTCCGGTATGTTAAAACAAATAATTACACTTCTATTGCCGGGAAATGACACATCAAAAGGGGATCCCATGACGCATCGAGTTTCCACGCTGTGCTGCGCGCTCTGGCTGTGCGGTTTTTCTTCTGTATCGTTTGCTGCTGATGTTCCTCCAGGTACGCAACTGGCGGCAACGCAGGAAGTTGTGCGTCATCTGAAAGATGAACCCGCCTCGCTGGATCCTGCGAAAGCCGTGGGTCTGCCGGAGATTCAGGTGCTGCGCGACCTGTTCGAAGGGCTGGTGAATCAGGACGAGAAGGGCAACATTATTCCCGGCGTCGCCAGCAAATGGCAGAGCAATGATAATCGCATCTGGATTTTTACCCTGCGTGACAATGCCCGCTGGTCTGATGGTTCGCCGGTAACCGCAGAGGATTTCGTTTATAGCTGGCAGCGTCTGGTGGATCCGAAAACGACCTCGCCTTTTGCCAGCTTTGCGGCGCTGGCGGGTCTGGCCAATGCGCAGGATATTACCGAGGGTAAAGCGACGCCGGATAAGCTCGGCGTCAGCGCGGTGGATGCGCGCACGTTGCGCGTGCAACTTTCCCGTCCCGTACCGTGGTTCCCGAGTCTTGCGGCCAGTTTCGCGCTCTACCCGGTACAAAAAGCGAATGTTGAAAGCGGCGCAGACTGGACGCGTCCGGGTCATCTGATCGGTAACGGCGCGTTTGTGCTGAGCGATCGTGTGGTGAACGAAAAGCTGGTGCTCAGCCGCAACAAGCACTACTGGGATGACGGCAAAACCGTGATCGATAAGGTGACGTTTATGCCCATCAATCAGGAGTCCGCTGCCACCAAGCGTTACCTGGCGAATGGCGTCGACATTACCGAATCTTTCCCGAAAAACCTCTATCAGAAATTGTTGAAAGATATCCCGGGGCAGGTTTACACGCCGCCGCAACTGGGCACTTATTACTACGCATTTAATACGCAAAAAGGTCCAACGTCCGATCCCCGCGTGCGTCTGGCGCTGAGTATGACGATCGACCGTCGGGTGATCGCGCAAAAAGTGCTGGGCACTGGCGAGAAACCCGCATGGCGTTTAACGCCGGACGTGACGGCAGGTTTCACCCCGGAACGTTCACAATTTGAATCGATGAGTCAGGCAGAGCTGAACGCGCAGGCGAAAACGTTATTGCAGGCGGCAGGTTACGGCCCGCAGCGGCCGCTTAAACTCCGGTTGCTGTATAACAGTTCTGAAAGTCACCAGAAGATTGCTATCGCAGTGGCCTCAATGTGGCGACAGAGTCTGGGCGCGGATGTGACGCTGCAAAACCAGGAGTGGAAAACCTATATCGACAGCCGTAACAGCGGCAATTTTGATGTGATCCGCGCGTCATGGGTGGGGGATTACAACGAACCGTCCACGTTCCTGTCGATACTGACGTCGGGAAGCAGCAGCAATATTTCGCGTTTCAATGATGAAAGCTATGACAAAGTGATTGCACAGGCGGCGCAGGAAACCAGCGCCAAAGCGCGTAACGTGGACTATAACGCGGCGGAGCATCTTATTGCCGAAAAAGCGCCGATTGCGCCGATTTATCAGTACACCAATGGGCGCTTAATTAAGCCGTGGCTGAAGGGATACCCGATTAACAACCCGGAAGATGTGGCATACAGCCGCACGCTATACATTATTAAGCATTAATAAAAAAAATCCCCTTACGTCACGGGAAGTAAGGGGAAACTCATTGATTACGGAATGATTCCTGTCTTAGCAGGAGTGTTAAGAATTTTACTTAAGGAATGTGAAGGGACAATGGAGGAAATAAGGAGCGTTGCGGGAATGTGAATGACCGTTCTCGGGTACTGGCCAAAAAAAGCCCGCTACATTGAGCGGGCGAAAAATACTGGAAGCAATGTGAGCAATGTCGTACTGAATACCTGAGTGTTTAACTCAACTATTCAGTATTGAGAAAGATAATCTTTATCATTTAGTGGCGCAACCCCTTTTTTTGTAAGGTCGTTCGGAGCGGCATTTTCCGCGGATAAACCCAGCTCTTTTACGATTATGGTCAAAAAACAGACAGCATTCGGTGGTATAATAGAAGGGTGTTTACTACCTCAGAGGACGTTATGGAGACTGAATTAGACCCAACCCAACTGGCTATCGAATATTTGCGTCGCGATCGCAGTGCGATGACACCGGCCGAGTACCTCAAAAAACTCAAACGACTCCGGCTGGAGTTTGCGGATCTGCTGACCCTTTCGCATACAGAATTAAAAGAAGAGATCGATTTTGCCTGGCGGTTGGGCATTCATTAATGCCGTAATAACGCCATAGCGCCCGAAAGCGGGCGCTTTTTTTTTGCCTTCATTCAGGCGGCAAGCACCTGGTTACGACCGTTATTTTTTGCGCGATAAAGCGCTTCATCGACGCGACGGAACAGGGCATCGAGGCTTTCATTTTGCAAATGGCGCGCGACGCCGATACTGACGGTAAAGTCAGGCAGACCGGGCGTGGCGATATTCACTACCGCCAGGCGGATGGCTTCCGCCACTTCCAGCGCGGTATCTATGCGGGTATGCGGCAACAACAGTAAAAATTCTTCGCCACCCCAGCGAAAGACATAATCACCACTACGGCTGTTGGCTTCCAGCGTGCGTGCAAGTTCGATCAGCACTTCGTCCCCGCACTGATGACCGAATTGATCGTTAATATGTTTGAAATGATCTGCATCGACCAGCATGACGCAAAAATCGAGCACGGTCGGCAGAACATGCTCTGTCAGGTGATAAAACTGACGGCGGTTCAAAAGCCCGGTGAGGGCATCGCGGTGTGCAGCGTATTCCAGCTCCTGCTCAAGCCGCTTCTGTTCGGTAATATCATGAATAATGCATAACATCAGCCGTTCGCCGTATATCTCAATTGGCCCGGCGTAGGTTTGCACATGTCGCGTTGAGCCATCGGCCAACTGATGAATAAAATTGAGCGGCTTATGTCCACCAGGCAGCCTGGCGATTTCTGACATCACCGGCAAGACGCTGCGCCCCATGGTGTTAATTTCCCATGTGTGCTTCTGGCACATTTCTTCATGATCGTAACCATAAAAGCGCAGAGCAGCGAGATTGGCATCCACGATCAGGCCATCGCGGACGGGATCGATAAGCAGCATTGGGGCTGACGTGGTATAGAAAAAACGGGCGTAGAACCCTTGCTTACTCGGCCGGTAAGAGGAGGAGTGGTTGGCCTTGAGCGCGGCGGCTGCAGCGCCACCGGAAATGCCTTCGAAAATGAGCACTTCACCGACAGTTTCAAGTTCGCGCAGCACGGCGCGGCAACTGATCGTACACTCTTCACCGGAAGGGCAAATACTCCAGATTTCGACCACATCTTCGTGATTTTGCAGGCAGGGTAAATACATTGAGAGGCTGGTCTGCGCAATGGCAGAAAAGAGGCCACTGCGCATTTCACGCAATGAACGACCCGCCGCCAGCTTCTGCGCCTGTGTGTTAGAAAATAACAACGTTTCCGTGTCAGGGGCGACCACCCAAACCGGCGTGGAGAGGACATTCAGCGCATCCAGGTGATATTTAAGCATGGCTACTCCACTTATCGCGCAGGTTGCAATGTCGCCGCTGGCCAGATGTTGCGGCAATTTACTAACTTTATTGCAACACACATGAAATGTAGAGCCTTATGCAGGTTTTTTTTGTGACGGCTCTGAACATTCCAGTGACAACGCGAAAGGTTTATGTTTAAGCAACGCTGAAATCTTCTCGACGGGTTGTGGACGGGCAAACAGGAAACCTTGTAAAAAAGCACAGCCCATATTGGTGAGCAATGCATGTTGTTCTGCCGTTTCGATTCCTTCGGCGACCACACGCATATTCATCGAGTGGGCAATGTCGATTATCGTCGAGACAATTTTCACGTTGCGGCTATTTTCGCGAATATCTTTCACAAAACTTTTATCAATTTTGAGTTCAGTGGCAGGCAATTTTTTCAGCATCAGCATATTGGAATAACCGGTACCAAAATCATCAATCGCCACCGTGATCCCCAACTGCGCAAACTGGGTCAGCAGATGAACGCTACGCTCAAGGTTTTTCAGCGCGGTGTTCTCGGTGATTTCCAGTGTCAGGCGCGTCGGGTCGACACGGTAACGGGTCAAGGCATCAGTGACCTGTTCATAAATATCATGCTGTTCAAACTGGCTGGGCGAGAGGTTAATCGCCAATGTCAGGTGGGGAAAACCCTGGGTATTCCAGTAATGTAACTGGCGACAGGCAGATTCGATCACCCACTGACCAACAGAGAGAATCAGTCCGGTTTTTTCCAGCATCGGCAGAAACGTTGCCGGCAGCAAAACCCCCTGCTGCGGGTGACGCCAGCGCAGCAGGGCTTCAAATCCGGCAAGGGTTTGTTCGGGCGCGGTATATTGCGGCTGATACCAGAGTTCAAACTGATTACGCGTCAGCGCCTGCGACAAATCCTGCAAGAACTGTGGCGCATCGGCGGTTTTCTGCGCCATTCCGGCGTGATAAATCGCCCAGCCATTGCGACCTTCCTGCTTAACGCTGTACATGGCGGTATCGGCTTTCAGCTTCAGCTCATGGGCGTTTTCACCGTGCTCAGGATAAAAACTCACCCCGGCGCTAAGCGATACATTGATGACATGGCTTAATTCATAAAAAGGGTGCTGAATGGTCGCGATCAGGCGGCGAATCAGGGCGTCAACTTCTTCCTCGCTGGTCTGCGGCACCAGCAGCGTAAATTCGTCACCACCGAGCCTGGCCAGCGACATTTTGTCATTAATACAGGCGGAAAGCCGTTCTGCCACCACGACCAGCAACCGATCGCCAATATGGTGTCCCCAGGCATCATTCACCAGCTTGAAGCGATCCAGATCCATATAAATCAGCGCGAAGGTCGTCTGCTCTTCCGCTGCGCGATTCAGGCAGGAGTCCAGCAAAATATCGAGCTGAATACGGTTTGCCAGCCCGGTGAGGGGATCATAATGCGCCTGTTTCTCCAGTTGCAGGTTTAGCTGACGCAGACTGTCGGTCAGGCGTGCTGTCCGCAATTGTGAATCGATCATCGAGATAAAAAGCATGATGCCAAAAATCACCAGCGTTGTAGTGGCGACCCACAGTGACAGTCCTTGCTCGCCGACGCCGCGGCTCATGATATGTATGGCATCGCTACGCACGATAATGCCGAGCCCATCATTACTGAAGGTCGCGGCGTTCATGCCGGTATAGTGCATGGCGCAAATGGCAATGCCCATCACCAGCGAGGCAAAAACGCGATTAATAAAGACGCCGTGCGTATTTTGCCGCAGGCTGAACGCCAGCCACAGCGCGACCCAGGCGCTGGCGATGGCAATCACGATCGACAGCGCCACCAGCGGGATATTCCAGTAAATGCTGACGAAGCTCATCATCGCTGCCATGCCGATATAATGCATCGACACCACGCCGCTGCCGAGGACAAGGGTGGCGAAAATCAGGCGCTTTATCGGCAAGGTATGGCTGCTGACGGCGATATTGAGCGACAGCGTCGAGGCCAGTAAAGCAATAACAAATGAGAGGATGGTTAATTCAAAATCATAATGCATCATTATCGGCATTTTCATCGCCAGCATACCGACAAAATGCATTGACCAGATGCCCATACCCAATGTGGCTCCACCAGAAATCCGCCAGAACAGGGCGCTACGAGGTTCTGAGTTCAGCACTTTACCTGCACTATCGAGTGCGACAAATGAGGCAATGAATGCCACCAAAAAAGAGATGCCGACCAGAATAGGGTCCCACGAAACATAAAGCATATGTCATCCACGCAGGCAAAAGAGTTGATATGTAATCCTGGCACTAATTTTAGCAAGTAACCTGATGAATTTAATGGTTGCGCTGAGTTTATTATTGCGAGGACAAATTAATAAACATGGAGCATCTTTTATTTATCGACATTAACAGCAGGAACTTAAAAAAAAGTGGATGATTTAAGCGAGGCTAAAACTAAATTAAGAAGGAAATATGCTGTGAGGCTCACTGAGTGAGGCTGTTTTTTATATGATATATTTTGATGCTGAATTCTGGGTTTATCGCATTACCTGGCTGTTTGTGTTGTGGTTGCGGCTTATGTTCAGATGAATAACCTGACTTAATCTGAATTGTAGTTACTTAACCGTGAACATTGCGCAGTATCAATTTAGCCGTGTAAAAGTATATTTCGAATGCTATAACGATCTTACCTTCTTCTGCTGTTTGGTGGGTATCACTATGTTAAGGCATATTAGTGTAAGGACTTTTATTATTTTATTTTTGCTTTTCTCTTTTATTCTCATGGAAGCTTTGGTGATCATTCTCTCAAAAAATGCCACCCTGATTATGACTACCTCAGTTGTTTCCATTACTTCGCTCGCATTACTTTGGCTGTATATGACGCAATATTTAGTGACGCCGATTAATACTGTTAAAAAAAGTATAGAAGAGGTAACCTCAGGAAATCTTTCTATTGTTATTCCTGAATTTGGAAATAACTGCGCCGGTCGCTTAATACCCGGAATCAACTCACTTTCTGCCAGCATCGCTACCTTAGTCAGAGAAATTCGCTCCTCTTCGGATTCTGCCCTCAATCTTTCGGCTGAACTGGCCACGCGTAGCGCTGACCTCTCCGTTAAAACCGAGGAGCAATCTGCTGCACTGGTACAGACCGCCTCCAGCATGGAACAAATGGCTTCCAGCACCAAAAATAATGCCGACAATACGCGCATCGCCAGCACCCGCGCTAAAGATGCGACCAGCTGTGCGTTAAAAGGCGGGGATTTAATGGGGCAGGTAGCGAAAAATATGCAGTCAATTACCGAATGCGCCAATCAGATGACGGAGATTATTTCGATTATTGACGGTATCGCTTTCCAGACCAATATTCTGGCGCTCAATGCGGCGGTAGAGGCAGCGCGAGCAGGCGATCACGGAAAGGGGTTCTCCGTAGTGGCCGGTGAGGTGCGTAGCCTTGCGCATCGCAGCGCTGAGGCGGCGAAAAATATCAAATCCCTGATTGCCGAAACGACAGATAACGTGACGCAGGGTGCGACAGTGGTGAACGAAGCAGAACAAAACATGCATGATATTGTTTCTGGCGCGAGCGTGGTCAGTAAGTTGATGGATGAAATTGCCGTCACGACGTTGCAACAGGAAAAAGGCATTTCGCAGATCACCCTGGCGTTAGCAGAGTTAGAAAAAGTGACACAGAGCAACGTCACCACGGTTGATGAACTTGCCGGTTCCTCTGACGTACTGAAACATCAGGTCGAGGAGTTACAAAAACGGACCGGTAAATTCCGTTTGATCGAGGGCGCTCCGGCAGCACGCGTGGCAGCGGAGACCGCGTTGCCGCCGGAAAAACAGCGCCAGCGCGTCAAAACGCCGGTTTTGCAGAATCAGGAAAATTACTGGCACTCCTTCTGAAGATCTCTGTACTGAACAACAAGGCCCGGGAAACCGGGTTTTTTATTTGCAGTTTGCGTGAATTTGTTAACAAATTCAGCGTGATGATTGCTTAAGATTCTCATCCGGCTAGACTGACAGCAATACCTTGCTGATTTTGGAGGCGCTGTGGAAGCATTAAAAGGCTCCGGGGTGAATGTCCCGGATGCGGTTTTTGCGTGGCGGCTGGATGGAAAAGGGGGCGTTAAGCCGCTCGAAGATGATGACATTATTACTGAACAAACACCCTGCTGGCTGCATCTGAACTATACCCACCCGGAGAGTGCTCAGTGGCTGGCCTCGACGCCGCTGCTGCCTAACAGTGCGCGTGATGCGCTGGCCGGTGAAAGCCTGCGCCCCCGCGTGAGCCGAATGGGGGACGGGACGCTGATCACCCTGCGCTGCATTAACGGCAGCACGGATGAACGTCCGGATCAGCTGGTTGCGATGCGGGTCTACATGGACGATGGGCTGATTGTCTCCACCCGACAGCGTAAAGTTCTGGCGCTGGATGACATCGTCAACGATCTGAAAGAGGGCACCGGGCCGATCGACTGCGGCAGCTGGCTGGTGGACGTCTGTGACGCGCTTACCGATCATGCGAGCGAGTTTATTGAAGAACTGCACGACAAAATCATCGACCTGGAAGATAACCTGCTCGATCAGCAGATCCCGCCGCGCGGTTTTCTGGCCTTGCTGCGTAAGCAGTTGATTGTGATGCGCCGCTATATGACGCCGCAGCGCGACGTCTATGCGCGGCTGGCCAGCGAAAGGCTCGCCTGGATGAATGACGATCAGCGACGCAGAATGCAGGATATTGCCGACAGGCTGGGGCGCGGGCTGGATGAGATCGATTCCTGTATTGCCAGAACGGCGGTGATGGCGGACGAAATCGCGCAGGTGATGCAGGAGTCGCTGGCGCGAAGAACCTATACGATGTCCCTGATGGCGATGGTGTTTTTGCCCAGCACGTTTCTTACCGGCCTGTTTGGCGTCAACCTGGGCGGCATTCCGGGCGGCGCTTATCGATACGGCTTTACGGCCTTTTGCGTGATGTTGGTGGTTTTGATTGGCGGTGTTGCCTGGTGGTTGCATCGTAGTAAATGGCTGTAAATTTTCGCTTTTTTAACATTTTTTGAACGGGATAAAAACGCTCTTTTAATTGAGCGAGGTCAATAAACATCTACCCAGTCAGGTGCAATATTACTCCCGCAGGTGAATGCAACGTCAAGCGATGGGCGTTGCGCTCCATATTGTCTTACTTCCTTTTTTGAATTACTGCATAGCACAATTGATTCGTACGACGCCGACTTCATAGTCGGCTTTTTTTTGCCTCCTGTTTCTCAGCGTCTACCCTAAAAGGGACGACAGCAAATTCTGGAGGGAATGATGAGCATCCTTAACGCTCTGCTACTGCCACAATCGCGTCAGTCCGATCCGGTCCCCACCGATCCGGTACCCATGCCCGATCCCATCCCGCGTCCGCAGCCGATGCCGGACCCGCCGCCCGATGAAGAACCGATTAAATTGTCGCATCGAACCGCGAGATCTGCGAGGATACGCGCCAGCTGATCTGCAAAAGCCCTTTTATCGCGAGACTTTATTGTGACCGCTTTTTCTACCCTGAATGTTTTGCCCGCCGCCCAACTCGATAATCTCAACGAGTTGGGATACCTCACGATGACGCCTGTTCAGGCGGCCGCGTTGCCTGCCATTCTCGAGGGCCGTGACGTGCGCGTGCAGGCGAAAACGGGCAGTGGGAAAACGGCGGCATTTGGCCTTGGCCTGTTGCAGCATATCGATGCGGCGCTTTTTCAGACCCAGTCACTGGTGCTGTGCCCGACCCGCGAACTGGCCGACCAGGTCGCGGGTGAACTGCGTCGCCTGGCGCGCTTCCTGCCCAATACCAAGATCTTAACCCTCTGCGGCGGACAGCCGTTCGGCGCGCAGCGTGATTCACTCCAGCATGCGCCGCACATTATTGTCGCGACGCCGGGCCGTCTGCTCGATCATCTGCAAAAAGGCACCGTCTCGCTGGATGCGCTACAAACGCTGGTCATGGATGAGGCCGATCGCATGCTGGATATGGGCTTCAGCGATGCGATTGACGAGGTGATCCGTTTTGCGCCGGCCGAACGCCAGACGCTGCTGTTCTCCGCCACCTGGCCGGAAGCGATTGCCGCCATCAGCGGCCGCGTGCAGAAAAACCCGCATACCATTGAAATCGACAGCGTCGATGCGCTGCCCGCCATCGAACAGCAGTTCTTTGAAACCTCGCAGCAGGGGAAAGATACCGCTCCTGCAGAAATTGCTGAGCCAGCATCAGCCTGCCTCCTGCGTGGTGTTCTGTAATACCAAAAAAGACTGTCAGGCGGTCTGTGATGCCCTGAATGCCGCCGGGCAGAGCGCACTGTCGCTGCATGGCGATCTGGAACAGCGCGATCGCGATCAGACGCTGGTGCGTTTCGCCAACGGCAGCGCCCGCGTGCTGGTGGCGACCGACGTCGCTGCGCGCGGTCTGGACATTAAATCGCTTGAGCTGGTGGTGAACTTTGAGCTGGCGTGGGATCCGGAAGTGCACGTGCACCGTATTGGCCGTACCGCGCGCGCGGGAAACAGCGGTCTGGCGATCAGCTTCTGCGCACCGGAAGAGGCGCAGCGCGCCAATATTCTCTCTGAAATGCTGCAGATGAAGCTGAACTGGATGCAACGCACCAGCTGGCGTCAGCGTGGTGCCGCTGGAAGCCGAAATGGCGACGCTGTGCATTGATGGCGGTAAAAAAGCCAAGATGCGTCCTGGCGATGTACTAGGCGCGCTGACCGGGGATGTGGGGCTGGACGGGGCGGATATCGGTAAGATTGCGGTGCATCCGGCGCATGTTTACGTCGCGGTTCGCCAGGCGGTGGCCCATAAGGCATGGAAGCAGCTGCAGAACGGGAAAATTAAGGGTAAAACCTGCCGCGTACGTCTGCTGAAATAAAGAATGAAGCGTCTCAGAAGGTGTTTCTGAGACGCTAATCGCTTACTTCACTTCAAGCACGTTCAGACGCAGCTCTTCAAACTGATTGTCATCTTCTTCCGGCTGCCAGCCTGCTGGCTGCAACGGGATCTCTTCCCGGTCAAACGCCAGATCGCCGCCATTCACCACGTCTGAACCGTGGTTGATGCCTTTGAAGTCGAACAGCTCCACATCCGCGAGATGGGAAGGGACGACGTTCTGCATGGCGCTGAACATGGTTTCGATACGACCCGGATAACGCTTATCCCAGTCGCGCAGCATGTCGCCAATCACCTGACGCTGCAGGTTCGGCTGAGAGCCGCACAGGTTGCATGGAATGATCGGGAAACCTTTCGCCTGAGAAAAACGCTCAATGTCTTTTTCGCGGCAGTAGGCCAGCGGGCGGATCACAATGTGTTTGCCGTCATCGCTCATCAGCTTAGGCGGCATGCCTTTCATCTTGCCGCCGTAGAACATATTGAGGAACAGCGTTTGCAGAATATCGTCGCGGTGATGGCCCAGGGCAATCTTGGTCGCGCCCAGCTCCGTCGCGGTACGATAGAGGATGCCGCGGCGCAGGCGAGAGCAGAGAGAGCAGGTGGTTTTGCCTTCCGGGATCTTCTCTTTCACAATGCCGTAGGTATTCTCTTCGACGATTTTGTACTCAACGCCCAGCGCCTCCAGGTATTCCGGCAGAATGTGTTCCGGGAAACCCGGCTGCTTCTGGTCGAGGTTGACCGCCACCAGCGAAAAATTCACCGGCGCGCTTTGCTGCAGATTACGCAGGATCTCCAGCATGGTGTAGCTGTCTTTACCCCCTGACAGGCAAACCATGATGCGGTCGCCTTCTTCAATCATGTTGAAGTCTGCAATGGCTTCGCCCACGTTACGGCGCAGTCGCTTTTGCAGTTTGTTCAGGTTGTATTGCTCTTTCTTTGTTAATCTCTTGTTTCTCGGTCATTATTTCTTTTCTCTGGATGCGTCGGGAGCACGACGTGGGCAAACCAAATCCGCAAGGGACAGCCGATTATTCCCTGTGACAGTGCGATTCTGGTTCATTACCTCTGTCCATGCGCCATAAGCCATTTGCGCGTTTTTATGCCCCTTCAGGTTGGCAATAAAATACAGATTAGCGCCGGCACTCAAAAGTCAGCAGGCAAAAGTATGCCGCGTATGGTACGGATTCCGGCGACGAATGCCAGCGCGTTTTACGAGCGCATTTCATCTTGCCCCTGCAAAGGATAAAGAATAGTGTGGTTTTCGTTCGCTTTTGCGCATTCGCTGAATATAAACATCATGCATTTTACCGTCTTCTGTCCGTAGGATCTTCCTCAAACCTGTATCGCCTGGTAGGGAGAAATATCCTGTTATCTCTATAACAGCAAGGGAGATGTAAGCAATGAACACCTTGATTGTTCGTTTCATTTTTTTAACGCTGATATTCGGTTCGGTTCCAGCGCTTGCTTCGGGAAAGAGCGAAATGAAGCTGGAACGCGTGGTCATTCTCAGCCGCCATGGCGTAAGGGCACCGACAAAATCCACCGCGCTCATGCAAGCCGTCACACCTTATCAGTGGCCACAATGGGACGTGCCTTTAGGCTGGCTGACGCCGCGTGGAGGGCAGCTTATTTCTGAGTTGGGGAAGTATCAGCGTTTGCGGCTGGCGGAGAAAGGTCTGCAAGGCGATAAAACGTGTCCGTTTGCGCAGGTCGCTGTCGTTGCCGATACGGATCAACGAACGCGTAAAACAGGTGAAGCATTTCTTGCCGGGTTTGCGCCAGAATGCCATATCCCGGTGCACTATCAACAACAGCAAACCCGAACAGATCCTGTTTTTAACCCCATAAAAGCGGGTAAATGTTCATTCAACCCTGTAAAAGTGAAAGAGGCGATTCTGAACCAGGCCGGAGGCGATATCGGGCACTACGCGCAACGATACCAACCAGCCTTTCAGACTCTGGAAAAGGTTTTAAATTTCTCTCAGTCAGAAAAATGCAAAGCAACCGGGCAGAATAATGGCTGCTCATTAACCCAGGTCTTACCCACGAAACTCAACGCCACGCCGGATAATGTTTCGTTAACCGGCGCATGGGGGCTTTCTTCAATGCTGACAGAGATATTCCTGCTCCAGCAGGCTCAGGGTATGCCACAAGTGGCCTGGGGACGGATAGCGGGGGAGAAAGAATGGTGCGAGTTATTAAGTCTGCACAACGCGCAGTTTGACCTTTTGCAAAAAACGCCAGAAGTGGCACGTAGCAAGGCAACGCCCTTACTCGATTTGATTCGCACTGCGCTGGTAACGAAAGGGTCAGCCGAAAATAGCTATGGCATTAACTTGCCGGTTTCTTTGTTATTTATTGCCGGGCACGATACCAATCTGGCCAATATCAGCGGGGCATTAGGTATTAACTGGTTGCTCCCCGCTCAGCCCGATAATACTCCGCCGGGCGGTGAGCTGGTTTTCGAAAGATGGAAGCGGCTCAGTGATAATAGCGACTGGATTCAGGTTTCGTTCGTTTATCAGACATTGCAGGAGATGCGGGAAATGCAGCCTTTATCGCTGGAAAATCCACCCGGACAAGTGGATCTGAAGCTCACGGCATGCAACGAAAAAAATGCGCAGGGAATGTGTTCGCTGGCAAGTTTTTCAGCGCTGATTGAATCAGTGCGTGTACCTGCTTGCGGTTTATAAACAAGCGCCTGTTAGCGAAAAATATTCTCACCGTACATGCCCGGAACTCCGGCAGTTTTCCACTCCGGGCATGTTTCCAGGCAGTAAAATCGATGGATTATTCCTGTGGCGCAGCAAACGAATACTCTTTTTCAACCCGGCAGATGCGCGTGGTGAAGGAGTGATACCACTTTTCTCGTCCGGTTTTCTGCGCTATCGCGTGCTCAGCGTTTGCTTTCCAGTTTTTAATCGCGTCAAGTGATTCCCAGTATGAGACGGTAATTCCCACTTCCTCACGCGCGGAATCGACACCGAGAAAACCCGGCTGGTTAATCGCCAGTTCCATCATACGATCGGACATTGCGCCATAACCGTCATCAACCGCTGTGCGCACGGAGGTAAAAATCACGGCGTAATAGGGCGTGGAAGGACTGTTTTTTGACATTGCGGTTTCCGTTATAAGAGTGAAAAAACTTATCCTGACAGATTATAAGAACGGCGGGCAGCTACCTGTTCAGGCGACTTTTTTTTCGGGGAATTTTCCTTTGACCACGCCATCGTAAAAGCGGCCTTTCGAGACAACGGTCAGAAAAACCGTGAAGATCCGCTCCGGAACGTTCTGATACTGATAAATGCTTTTATCGTGAAAACAGATTTCGAGCGTGAGGCTGCGGCTGTCATAACCAATGGAAGAAATGCGTGATGAGGTTACGGGATGATGTCGCATGCTGTTCGCTCCTTGCTGCCCGGGAAAACTGATTATTAACGCAGCTTGCGGATGGTGTCATGCGAAATCCGTGCGTTAAAAAAGCCACCGGCGTTAACCGGTGGCTTTTTAGGCAGCTCGCTTACTCGGTTGGGCTTTTCTCTGCTTTTCCGGCCAGTTGCGCGAGGAAGTCATAGCGTTTTTGCAGGTCGGCGGCGGCATCTTTCCACAGTTGCTCTGCCACTTCCGGCTGCTGCGCGTTCAGACGACGGAAACGCTGCTCATTGAGCAGCGTTTCCGCCAGCGCGTCTGATGGCGGACGTGAATCCAGCGCCAGCGGGATTTTGCCTTCCTCTGCGCGGCGCGGATCGAAACGGTAGAGCGGCCAGAAGCCGGTGGCGGTCAGCTGACGCATCTGATCGTGGCTGAGCGCCAGGTCGTAGCCGTGCTCTTCGCACGGGCTGTAGGCGATGATCAGCGACGGGCCCGGATAGGCTTCCGCTTCCTGAATAGCTTTCACCGTCTGGTTCAGCTGTGCGCCCAGCGAGATCTGCGCGACGTAAACATGGCCGTACATCATCATGCTGACACCCAGATCTTTGCGCGCCTTGCGTTTACCGTGTTCGCCGAATTTGGTCACCGCACCCAGCGGCGTGGCTTTTGATGCCTGGCCGCCGGTGTTGGAGTAACACTGGGTATCGAGCACCAGAATATTGACGTTTTCGGTCAGGCTCAACACGTGATCCAGCCCGCCGAAACCGATGTCGTAGGCCCAGCCGTCGCCGCCAATCAGCCAGATCGATTTCTCAACCAGCGCATCGGCGTCGGTCAGCAGTTGCTGTGCACCTTCAACATTGGCCAGTGCGTTACGCAGTTCAGCAACCTGTGCACGGCGAACGTCCGGCGTGGCCTCCTGCTGAAGAGCGGCAAACAGTTCCGCCGGAATATGGTCGGCAAATTGATTCAGCAGGCGCATCACGCGCTGCGCGATGTTGATCGACGGTCAGACGGAAGCCCAGGCCAAATTCGGCGTTGTCCTCGAACAGCGAGTTTGCCCACGCCGGACCGCGCCCGTTGGCGTCGGTGGTATACGGCGTGGAAGGCAGGTTACCGCCGTAAATAGACGAGCAGCCGGTAGCGTTGGCAATCAGCATCCGGTCGCCATACAGCTGGGTCAGCAGCTTGATGTACGGCGTTTCACCGCAGCCGGAACAGGCGCCGGAATATTCAAACAGCGGGGTGATCAGCTGCGAAGTACGAATATCAATGCGTTCCAGCGTGCTGCGGTCGATTTCCGGCAGACTGAGGAAGAAGTCATAATTCACTTTCTCCTCTTCCACATGCTCAAGGCGCGACATCATATTGATGGCCTTGATCTCCGGGTTCTGCCGATCTTTCGCCGGGCAGACCTCGACGCACAGATTACAGCCGGTGCAATCTTCCGGCGCGACCTGCAGAACGTATTTCTGTCCGCGCATATCGCGCGATTTGACATCCAGTGAATGCAGCGTATCGGGAGCCTCTTCCATCTCTGCCGGAGAAACCACTTTGGCGCGGATGGCCGAGTGCGGGCAGGCGGCGACGCAGTGGTTGCACTGGGTACACAGCTCTTCTTTCCAGATGGGGATCTCTTCGGCGATGTTGCGTTTCTCCCAGCGGGTGGTGCCCACCGGCCAGGTGCCGTCCGGCGGCAGGGCAGAGACCGGCAGCGCATCGCCCAGGCCCGCCAGCATCGCGGCGGTGACGGTTTTGACGAAATCCGGCGCCGCATCGGAAACCACCGGCGGGCGGGGTGCGCTCAGCGGGGATTGACCGGCTGCAGCGGTACCTCGAACAGCGATTCGCGCGCCAGCGCCAGCGCCTGCCAGTTGCGCTCGACCAGCTCCTGGCCTTTGCTGCTGTAGCTTTTGGCGATCGCGCCCTGCAGTTCAGCCAGCGCGCTGTCGCCCGGCAGGATATTCGTCAGATGGAAGAACGCCATCTGCATTACGGTGTTGATACGCGCGCCGAGGCCGCATTCGCGGGCGATTTTCGCCGCGTTGACCACGAAGAAACGGGCTTTTTTCTGGTTCAGCACCGCCTGAACTTCCTGCGGCAGGCGCGACCAGACTTCGTCTGCGCTGTAAGGCGTATTGAGCAGGAAAATACCGCCGGGCTTCAGGCGTTCGGCCATTTGGTATTTATCGATAAACTGCAGCTGGTGGCAGCCGACAAAATCCGCCTGCGAAACCAGATAGGCGGAGTTGATGGGCTGTTCGCTGACGCGCAGATGCGAAACCGTCAGGCCGCCCGCTTTTTTCGAGTCATAGACGAAATACCCCTGGGCATACCACGGCGTGGAGTTACCGATGATCTTGATGTTGTTTTTGGTCGCCGAGACGCTGCCGTCGCTGCCCAGACCGTAGAACAGCGCTTCCAGTTTGGCGGGCGATGGCAGGGTGTTTTCCGGCAGCGGCAGCGAGAGATTGGTCACATCATCGTAGATGCCGACGGTAAAACGCGGTCTGGGCTTTGCCGCGCGCAGCTCGTTGAACACCGCCAGCACGCAGTCCGGGCCAAACTCTTTGGAGGACAAACCATAGCGCCCGCCGATCACTCGCGGCAGCGTTTCGCGTTCACCGTGATTAAAGGCTTCCGCCAGCGCGGTCATCACATCCAGATACAGCGGTTCCGCCAGCGCGCCCGGCTCTTTGGTGCGATCGAGCACCGCGACAGTACGCGCGCTTTCCGGCAAGACCGCCAGCAGATGCGCGGCGCTAAACGGGCGATAGAGGCGCACTTTCAGCACGCCGACTTTCTCGCCCCGCGTCAGCAGCTCATCAACCACCTCTTCGCAGGTGCCTATGGCTGAACCCATCAGCACAATCACGCGATCGGCCTGCGGATGGCCGTAGTATTCGAACGGCTTGTAGCTGCGGCCGGTGGCGGCGGCAAAATCGTTCATTGCCTGTTCGACGTGGGCGTAAACCGCGTTGTACCACGGGTTGGTGGCCTCGCGGGACTGGAAGTAGGTATCCGGGTTCGCCGATGTGCCGCGAATCACCGGATGTTCCGGGTTCAGCGCACGGGCGCGATGGGCGTCGATCTCCTGCTGCGGGAGCAGATTGCGGATAGTGTCGTCCGCCAGCGGGACGATCTTGTTGATTTCGTGCGAGGTGCGGAAACCATCAAAGAAGTGAATAAACGGCACGCGGCTTTTCAGCGTGGCGATATGCGAAATCAGCGCAAAGTCCTGCGCTTCCTGCACGCTGCCGGCGCAGAGCATGGCGCAGCCGGTCTGGCGCACCGCCATCACGTCGGAGTGATCGCCAAAAATAGAGAGCGCGTGGGTGGCCACGGTACGCGCGGCGACGTGCAGAACAAAGGGCGTCAGTTGCCCGGCCAGTTTGTACAGCGTCGGGATCATCAGCAGCAGCCCCTGCGATGAGGTAAACGAGGTTGAGAGCGCGCCGGTTTGCAGCGCGCCGTGGACCGTGGCAATCGCCCCGGCTTCCGACTGCATTTCAACCACGCCGGGGCATGTCGCCCCAGACGTTTTTCAGACCGTTACCGGCCCAGGCATCCGCCTGCTCAGCCATGGTTGAACTGGGCGTTATGGGGTAGATGGCGATAACTTCACTGGTGCGAAAGGCCACCGAGGCCACGGCGCCATTACCGTCAATCGTGATCATATGAATGCTCTCATTACTTAATTATATTCAGTATAAACAGCCAGCGAAGATAGATATTTGATCTGATGTGCCTGGCCGGTATTTAGCATGTGAATGAATTCGTTGCGTTCTGTCAGATCGGGCTCAGGTGTTTCTTTTTTCATCAGCCTGTGCGTTCTGAACGATTTTTTATTTTATTTTTTAATGCATTGCACTCCATCAACCGCTTCCTTCGAACAGAAAGCGTATCAGGCATGTTTCTGGTAACCGATTCACAGCTACGTCGCGCTATCGTGGAAAAATACACTGAAATGCAGCCAGTTATTTTCCCGTAAGTAGCACTCATTGACTTTGCTGGTGCTAATCCTGCGTAAAACGTCCTGTAACTCTGGCGCAAAGGTGGGGGAATCGCCAGCCAACCCTGCCCGCGAACGCACGGTTGTGCCGACGCGAGCGGGGCGCGGGTCAACAGGCACTTGCAGGAGGAAGCATTCATACAGCGCGTTTACAGGACGTGACAAGATAGCAGCATAGTGTTGGATTTTAGCGCCATGATGCCTGGCATATTTGATAAAATCGCCTGGGTTTGCTCTAACATTGGACGTCATTTTACTAATAATACCAATTGCCTGACATCTCGCGTCGTGGGTCATCAATCTAAAATAAAGCTTGCTATAAGTTGGTATATGTGTGACTAATGAGTGGTAGGTTTGTTCCACAGATGTAATAAAGCGGTTTAGTAAAGCAGTCCTCATCACAAGTGTTATCTATAGATAATTCTTCTTTTTGAGCCTCCTTATCGTTAATAATTTAATTCTGTGCGAAAACCCTTTTTCGCCGAAAGGCTCTATGTATATTGAGGAAATATTTATGTCTAACAAAATGACTGGTTTAGTAAAATGGTTTAATGAGTCCAAAGGGTTTGGTTTCATCACGCCTGACAATGGCAGCAAAGACGTATTCGTGCATTTTTCGGCTATCCAGAGCGGCGGTTTTAAAACGCTGAATGAAGGTCAGAAAGTAGAATTCACGATTGAAGATGGGCAAAAAGGCCCGTCAGCCGGGAATGTTTCCGCAATATAAATAGCATTCCCGGTCCGCTATTAGCTCAGCACGGTTAGAGCGTTGCTTTATTTACAGAAAGCAGAGTCGGGGTTTGAGTCCTCGATAGCGGCCCGATTTTAACAAGATAACCCTGCCTCTCTGGCGGGGTTATTTTTTTTCAGTATTGGTAACCTCTGTTTGCATTGCTCCTGCTTCCGGTTTTCTTTATTTAAGAATTCCCCCTCGGAAACTGACAAAACAACTTTTCAACATGTGTTCCCTTGTATGCGCTGTTGCACCGCACCGCTGATGTAAATCAAAAATAAGAGCAAAATAAAAGAAGAAATAGCGGAGTTACGTTCTGTCGGCCAATCGTGTAAGCAACAATTTCGCTTCGAAGTACACATAGTCATGAACGTTAATAATGTGAAGCATCTGGTAGTACATCCTGCGAATTTATTATTGCATTTCAACCCACGTAATTTTTCATAGCTTCCTGGATACGTTTAAGTATCGCATACAGCATTTTACTTTCATTACGCCACTATGTTTTCGAATGCCAACAACATACGGGTTATGAATGATGGGTAAGACGTTGAGAACTGCATGGTTTCTACTGTTTCTGTCATTTTGTTCAGTTGCAGGCTATGCAGGTTCTTCTCCTGCCTTGCTTCACGGGCAAAAAAGTAGCTACGTTCGACATTCGTCAGGAGAGGGGGATATTGCCGAGAACCCTGATGAGCACGTCCGGGAATCGACTGAGCAATTCTTCCGCAGGATCCAAAGTTGAATTCTTCCTGTTTATAAAAAACACGTTATCAGCAACCTGCTCACCGGGCAGGTTTTTTTATTTCAGGCTGCGGGGATCCACTTCATGAATTCTTACAACCGGAGCCGATACCACCGCCATCAAGGAGCCAGCCCGTAGTGCTTCGAAAAGGGCGTACCGTGAGGACAGAAAATCTCTGGTGAAGTGTGGGCAAGCCAGTTATTACCTGCGTCAGGCGATAAAAACGCAAAAAAATGTTTCTGCGGTGCATAAAGATGACTTTCAGCTCTCGACGTATTGCGCTGTGCTGCCTATTATGCTTGGGTTTCGCTTTAATAAAGGGAGAGAAGAGATGCGTTCTGCGTTTTGGGTGGGGTGCGCCGTTTTATTATTGTCGGCATGCAGTAGTGAACCTGTGCAACAGGCTACGGCTGCTCACGTTGTGCCAGGCATAAAGGCCGCGATGTCTAACAGCGGTCAGGCAAATTGTGCAATGATTGGCGGATCGTTATCTGTCGCGCGTCAGCTTGACGGTTCGATGGTGGGAATGTGTGCATTGCCGAATGGCAAACGCTGTAGCGAACAGTCGCTTGCCACCGGAAGCTGCGGTAATTATTGAGCGTTATTCGCGCGGGTATAAATCAACGTCTGCGAAGCGGTTGCCAGCGTTAGCTGGTCGCCGGTCAAATCGATCTGCGCGCCGTCACTCAGCATGCCCTGAATAGTATGATCCAGCTCGTTACGCTGCGGATCTGCGCACATCATCATGGTCATGCCCATGTGCTTCACGGTTAATGCGCCGTCAGAAAGTTTGCCCTGGCCCATAAAGCCGTTGCACATTTTGCCTGAGACGCGCAGATCCTTGTCGAAACGGATTTCCGGAGCCGGGCTCTGGTCTGATGTCGTCAGTGCTTTGCCGTTAAAGGTAGTCAGTACAAAACGCTGGTTAGCCAACTGTTCCGGTTTAAGGGTATCAGTGCGGGAACTGACACAGGCGGAAAGCGCAATGCTCAGCGCAATTAAAGGGATAATTTTTTTCATCTCTTCCTCTAAGAATTTTCCATTCAGGGCGGGGATTTTAACAGGGTTAGCCTGGGTGTCACTGGCCGTTAATCTTAAAACGGCTCCCCTGGCCGGGGAACCGCACAAACCGCTTAGAACAGCGCGTTCGGGCAACTTTCACCGTCACGTAACTGGCGCAGGTTTTCCAGCGTGGTTTCAGAAATGCTGGTCAGCGCCTCGGCGGTCAGAAACGCCTGGTGGCCGGTAAACAGCACGTTATGGCAGGCCGACAGGCGACGGAACACGTCGTCCTGAATCACATCATTAGATTTGTCTTCAAAGAACAGATCGCGTTCGTTCTCATACACGTCCATGCCCAGCGCGCCAATTTTCTGGGTCTTCAGCGCTTCGATCGCCGCCTGTGAATCGATCAAACCGCCGCGGCTGGTGTTGATGATCATCACGCCATCTTTCATGTGGTCAAACGCCGCACGGTTCAGCAGATGGAAGTTTTCCGGCGTCAGCGGACAGTGCAGGGAGATCACGTCGGCCTGGGAGAACAGCGTCGCAAGGTCCACGTACTCCACGCCCAGTTCCAGCGCAGCCGCGCTCGGGTAGGGATCAAACGCCAGCAGACGCATACCGAAGCCCTTCAGGATGCGCAGGGCCGCCACACCAATTTTGCCGGTGCCGATCACGCCAGCCGTTTTGCCGTACATGGTAAAGCCGGTCAGCCCTTCCAGCGAGAAGTTGGCGTCACGGGTGCGCTGATAAGCGCGGTGAATACGACGGTTGAGCGACATCATCATGCCAATCGCATGTTCCGCCACCGCTTCCGGTGAGTACGCCGGCACACGCACCACCTTCAGCCCCAGCTCTTTGGCCGCATCGAGATCGACGTTATTGAACCCCGCACAGCGCAGGGCGATAAACTTCACGCCCTGCTTTTTCAACTCTTCCAGCACCGGGCGGCTGCCGTCATCGTTGACGAAAATGCAGACGCCTTCACAGCCGTTGGCCGTTTTGGCGGTCTTCTCCGTTAACAAAAAGTCGAAAAATTCAAGATCAAAGCCATAAGGCTCGTTAACCTGCTGCAGATACTTTTTATCGTACTGCTTTGTGCTATATACCGCGAGTTTCATAAGACTTTCTCCAACGGTTTCCTGCCTACATTATCACTGTTTAAAATTATTATGTAAACCTTCAAATTTTATTGATAATCATAGGCCTGATGAATGTGTCTACTCTCAGTATAACTGCCTGTACTGCCGACAGTATTAGCGCAGTTGCTTGAGAGTGCTGTTAGCGCTCCAGTTAATGATGAAGGCCAGCAGCACGCTGATAACCCATGGGATTTTCGAGTCGTGAAACACATTTGCACTGAGATAATCACCAAACGTGAAACAGGTGAAAATAGTGGCGCCCGCGAACCAACCGCGGATCAGAGAACCTTTAGTGAACATTCCTTAAACCTATAGCGTAATGATTTCGCAGCAATATCGTCCTCTGCTACTGAAAATGCAACAGCCAGACTATGATTAAAGCGGCTCGCGCTTTTAACAGGGCGGTTAAACATGTCACAATATCTGGCAGAATTGGCTTAATCACACGCTAAATCAGGATATTAGCTGCCCATGAAGGGTAAATACAAAGCCGCCATCGCGCTGGTTTTACTGCTATTTATACTGCTGCCGCTAACGTTGCTGATGACGCTGGCGCAATGGGTGCCGACCCTTGCCGGGATCTGGCTGCCTGCCGGGACGCGCATCGCAATGGAAGAGCGTCCGCGCTTTACCCGGCATTCACTGAAAATTCCCGATCTGCGCTACTGGGTTGACGATTGCCAACTGGCGTGGCTCCAGAACGCTGAGCTTACCCATCCCAGCCGCTGGCAATTACACGCGGGCGCATTGACGATCAATAGCGCCTGTCTCAATAAGCTGCCAGCAAACGACACGCCATCAACCGCGCCGCGAACGCTGAGCGAATGGCAAGCGATGCTGCCTTACACCTGGCTTACGGTGGATCGGTTAACCATTTCGCCGTGGCAATCATGGGGCGGCAAACTGTCGCTGGCGTTGACACCTCAAATTCAGCAACTGAGTTACAACGGTGAGCGCGTGCAGCTTGAGGCCCGTCTGCACGGGCAGACGCTGAGCGTTAACCGACTCGCGCTGCAGCTGTTTGATAACCAGCCGCCATTCACGCTTGGCGGTGAATTTACGCTGCCCGCCGTGCCGGATGGATGGCCCGTCAATGGCCATATGCAAAGTACGCTTACTCTGCCACAGCAACCCGGTCTGGTGGATGTTGATATGGAGTGGCGCGATAACGAAGGGCAGACGATTGTTATGTCGCGCGACAGCCCCGATCCGCTGCTCGACCTGCCCTGGCAGATCACCGGCGGAGCAGCTCGACATCAGCGACGGCCGCTGGAACTGGCCATATGCCGGTTTTCCGCTGAGCGGTCGCGTAGGGCTGAAGATCGACAACTGGCAGCAGGGGCTGGATAAGGCGCAGACTGAGCGGACGGCTGAACGTGCTGACGCAGGGCGAAGCCGGGAAAGGCAATGCGGTGCTGAAGATTGGGCCGGGCCGGCTCAGCATGACCGACAACGCCATGCCGCTGCAACTGAGCGGCGAAGCGAAGCAAAACGATCTCATGCTTTACGCCAAATTGCCGGCGCAAGCTGACCGGCAGCCTTTATGAACCGCAACTGGCCTTTACGCCCGGCGCGCTGCTGCGCTCGCGCGGACGCATCATCGATTCACTGAATATTGATGAAGTCCGCTGGCCGCTGGCGGGCGTAAAGCTGACCCGGCAGGGCGTGGATGGCCGTTTGCAGGCGATTCTTCGCGCGCACGAAAACGAGATGGGCGATTTTCGCCTGCATCTCGACGGGCAGGCGCAGAATTTTTTGCCTGATAACGGCCAGTGGCGGTGGCGCTACTGGGGGAAAGGCGGTTTTACGCCGATGCATGCCCGCTGGGATGTTGCCGGGAGCGGCGAGTGGCGGGACAACCCCATCACGCTGACGGCGCTTTCCACCGGTTTTGACAAGCTTCAGTACGGCACGATGGAGGTCAGCACGCCCCGGCTGGTGCTGGATGAACCGGTGCAATGGGTGCGGGATGAGGAGAAGCCACAGTTCAGCGGCGCGCTGACGCTGAATGCCGGGCAAACGACCTTTAGCGGCGGCAGCCAGTTGCCCGCCTCGCAACTCACCTTCAGCGTCGACGGCACCGATCCCACCGATTTTCAGTTTAAAGGCGCCCTGAGTGCCAATGCTATCGGCCCGGTACAGGTGAATGGCCGCTGGGATGGCGAACGCTTGCGCGGGCAGGCCTGGTGGCCGAAACAGTCGCTCAGCGTTTTCCAGCCGCTGATCCCGCCGGACTGGAAAATGAAGCTGCGCGACGGCGAGCTCTACGCGCAGGTGGCCTTTTCTGCGGCGGCCGATCAGGGTTTTGAAGCGGGTGGGCACGGCGTGCTGAAAAGCGGCAGCGCCTGGATGCCGGATAATCAGATCAACGGCGTCGATTTTGTGCTGCCTTTCCGCTTCCGCAAGGGTGCCTGGCCACTGGGCACGCGCGGGCCGGTAACGCTGCGCATTGGCGAAGTGGTAAACCTGGTGACCGCCAAAAATATCACCGCTGATTTGCAGGGGGCCTGGCCGTGGAGCGAAGAAAACCCGCTCATTCTGAGCGATGTCAGGGTGGAAACCCTCGGCGGGAAGGTGACCATGCAGCAGCTGCGGATGCCGCAGCACGATCCGGCCCTGCTGCGCGTGGATCATATCTCATCCAGCGAGCTGATTAGCGCCGTCAATCCGAAACAGTTTGCGCTGTCCGGGCCTGTCGACGGCGCGCTGCCGTTGTGGCTGGATAATCCGAAAAATGGATCATTAAGGATGGCTGGCTGCACAACCCGGGGCCGATGACGTTGCGCATCGACAAAGATACGGCGGATGCCATCGTGAAAGACAATATGGCGGCGGGCGCGGCGATCAACTGGCTGCGCTATATGGAAATTTCGCGTTCGTGGACGAGGATCAATCTGGATAATCTTGGCGTGTTAACCATGCAGGCGACCATTCGGGGCACCAGCCGGGTCGATGGCAAGAGCAGCTCCGTGAACCTGAACTATACCCATGAGGAGAATGTCTTTACCCTATGGCGCAGCCTGCGTTTTGGCGACAATCTGCAAACCTGGCTTGAGCAACATGCGGCGCTTCCCCAGGCGCGCAGTGCGACGGGCGAAAAGTGTGAGGAAAAACAATGAAAACCCCGATAGCCGTGCCGGTGCTGGCAATAACTACCTTGCTGGCTCCCGGCTGTACGCCGCGCATTGAAGTGGCTGCGCCAAAAGAGCCGATTACCATCAATATGAATGTCAAAATCGAACATGAGATCCACATCAAGGTGGATAAAGATGTCGAAACCCTGCTGAAATCGCGCAGCGATCTGTTCTGAGGCCATCATGATGAAAAAACGACTGCTGATGGCATTGTTGGCGCTGAGCCTCGCCAGTGCAACCGCGCAAGCATTGACGCTGGACGAAGCCCGTTCACAAGGGCGGGTGGGGGAAACCTTAACCGGTTACATTGCGCCGGTAAGCCACGATAAAGAGACGCTGGCGCTGGTGGATCGCATTAACAAAGCGCGTGCCGAAAGCTACCAGCAACTGGCCGATAGCAACAACATTCCTGTTGATGATGTGGCGAAGATGGCGGGGCAGAAACTGGTGGATCGCGCCCGGCCCGGTGAATATGTGCAGGGCATTAACGGTAAATGGCTGAAGAAAGCGTCAGCGGCGCATTGATTTCATCACTAAGATGCTGGCGTAACCACGCCAGCGCCTGTTCCGCCCGCCGCGTTATCGGCCACTCCGCGCGGTGAATCAGCCACAGCGTATCGGCAACGTTGACCGGATGGTTGTCAACCTGCAACAGGGCCTGGCGCGGAAAGGCCAGCCGCGCATAGCGCGGTAACACCGTAAAACCCAGCCCGCGTGAAACGGGTTCCGGTATCAGACCAATATGGTTAATAAAACCGCTCACCCGTATGCTTTGCATTCCCGGATTGCCGGGAAAACGGCGGCTGAGCAGCCGCGTCGCCATCGCATGTCCATCCGGGTGGCTGATAAACCCCAGCTTTTGCAGATCCTGCCAGCTACTGGCAGTACAGCCAGCGGGAAGCACTAATTCTAGCGGCTCCTCGGTGAATTTATGCGCCGTCAGACGCGTGTCATCCGGTTGTTGTGTGACCAGCCCTAACTCGTAGCGGCTGGCCAGCACTTCAGCAATCACCGAGTGATTGGGCGATACGCGCAAGCGGATGGTCAGTTCAGGTTGCTGCTGCTGCAAATTGAGCAGCAGTGGGTAGATGCGCAACCCGATGCTGCCCGGGCATATGACGCTGATTTCACCGCCTGCTTTATCCTTATCTTCCAGACGATTTTGTAAACGCTTATCCGCCTGTTCCAGCTCCTGGCAATAATCGCGTAATGCGTTGCCTTGCGGCGTTAGCTCCAGCGTCCGTTTCCCGCGCAAAATCAGCGGGCCGGTTTGTTGCTCCAGTTGGCGAATATGCTGGCTGACCGCCGCCTGGGTAATGCCAAGCTTATCCGCTGCGCGGGTAAACGATCCGGCTTCAATCAGGGCGCTAAATGATCGTAAAAGCTGCGGGTTAAACATAATGAATATTTATAGAGTTCATAAGGAAATGCCTATTTTCATTATAATTAGCCCGGTATAGGCTTGTCCATCTGCTGAGCGTACAGCCCTGATTAACGTGGTGAATCCCCCTATGCGGCGGGGCGCTTTTGATCGTGAAGAACATTGCTGCGCAGGCTACGGGATCAAACGTAGCTTACCGGGAGGCACCCGGCACCACTCCTCAGTTCTGCTTTTTCAGGATCCCCTATGGACAATGCCGGGCTTTTATCGCGTGTACACATGTTGTACCTGGCGTCGCATAATTTGCGTCTGCTGATTGATCAAAAAATTAAAGACAACCACATCGGTTTTAATGGCTGGATGCTTCTCGTCTGTATTCGTAACGAACCGCAGATTGTGACGCAACGGGAAATCGCGCTGCGCATGGGGCTTAAGGAGCCCAGCGTCGGCGAGCTGATCAAACAGCTTATGAAACAGAAATTGCTGGTGCGCGCGGTCAATACCAGCGACCGGCGTAAATACGCCATCAAAATCACCGATAAAGGCGTGGCGATGTATAACGATATCCAGCAGGCGCTACTGCCGCTGTTTCACACTATTTTTCCCGGGCAAATGGAACAGTTGGATGGGTTACTGCAAACGATCCTGACAGCGACAAAGCGCTATACGGCAGAGTAGAGCGGGGAGAAACCCTCCCACCGGGCGGTGAGAGGGTGGAAGATCTTACGCTGCAACCAGGCTGTCGATGGCGGCTTTCGCGTCGGTCTGCGCTTTGGTCGCCACTTCCGGGCCGTAAGCGATGCCTTCCGCGAACACGAAGTTCACGTCGGTGATGCCGATGAAGCCCAGGAACAGGCTCAGGTACGGCGCAACCAGGTCGGTTGGGGTGTCTTTGTGGATGCCGCCACGGCTGGTCAGGATCACCGCACGTTTGCCTTTCACCAGACCTTCCGGGCCTGCTCTCGGTGTAACGGAAGGTTACGCCAGCGCGCGCCACCAGGTCGAAGTAGTTCTTCAGCTGGGTCGGGATGTTGAAGTTGTACATTGGGGCGTTGATGACGATAACGTCATGCGCCTGCAGCTCAGCAATCAGCTCGTCGGACAGGGCCAGCGCTTCCTGCTGGCGTGGAGACAGCGGTGCATCGCTTGGACGCAGCGCGCCAACCAGCTCGCCATCCAGCACCGGAATTGGGTTTGCAGCCAGGTCACGCACGGTGATTTCGTCAGCAGAATGCTGTTCACGCCACTGTTCAACGAAGTAATCAGACAGCTGACCAGACTGAGAGTACCCTGCCAGAATACTGGATTTCAAAACTAATACTTTGCTCATGGGTGATTCCTGTTGTTGCATTTGATTGAAGGGGGGTTGCCCCGTTGCTTGTTGACACTCTATTCACAATCCTGCCACAGAGATAGCGCAATATATCGAAGCCTATGTTCGAATTTTTTGAATAAGGCGCGAAAGGCGTCAGTGTGGTACTCTATAGCAATCATTAAAAAGAGAGTTTATCAGGGCGTGTACTGCCCTTTAACGCTATGACAGAACAACAAAAATTCACCTTCCCGATGCTCCTGCAACAGCTCGATTCTCTGACGCTGCGCGACAAACAGCGCTTCGCCCGCCGTCTGCACGGCGTCAAGAAGGTTAAAAATCCTGATGCACAACAGGCCATTTACCAGGAGATGGCGAAAGAGATTGAACAGGCGGCAGGGAAAGTTGTGCTGCGCGAAGCCGCGCGCCCGGCGATTACCTACCCGGAAAACCTGCCCGTCAGCCAGAAGAAACAGGACATTCTTGAGGCCGTCCGCGACCACCAGGTGGTGATTGTCGCCGGTGAAACCGGTTCGGGGAAAACCACCCAGCTGCCGAAAATCTGTATGGAGCTGGGGCGCGGGGTGAAAGGCCTGATTGGCCACACCCAGCCGCGTCGTCTGGCGGCGCGCACCGTGGCCAACCGTATTGCCGAAGAGCTGCAAACGGAGCCGGGCGGCTGCATCGGCTACAAGGTCCGTTTCAGCGATCACGTTAGCGATAACACCATGGTCAAACTGATGACCGACGGTATTCTGCTGGCGGAAATCCAGCAGGATCGCCTGCTGATGCAGTACGACACCATCATCATTGATGAAGCGCACGAGCGCAGCCTGAACATCGACTTCCTGCTCGGCTACCTGAAAGAGCTGCTGCCGCGGCGCCCGGATCTGAAAATCATCATCACCTCCGCGACCATCGATCCGGAGCGCTTCTCGAACCATTTCAACAATGCGCCGATCATCGAGGTGTCCGGCCGCACGTATCCGGTGGAAGTGCGCTATCGCCCGATTGTGGAAGAGGCGGATGATACCGAGCGCGATCAGCTGCAGGCCATTTTTGATGCCGTTGACGAGCTGGGCCGCGAAAGCGCGGGCGACATTCTGATCTTCATGAGCGGCGAGCGCGAAATCCGCGATACCGCCGATGCGCTGAGCAAGCGCGACCTGCGCCACACCGAGATCCTGCCGCTGTATGCGCGCCTGTCGAACAGCGAGCAGAACCGCGTCTTCCAGCCGCACAGCGGGCGCCGCATCGTGCTGGCGACCAACGTGGCGGAAACCTCGCTGACCGTGCCGGGCATCAAATACGTGATCGATCCGGGTACGGCGCGCATCAGCCGCTACAGCTACCGCACCAAGGTGCAGCGGCTGCCGATTGAGCCGGTTTCGCAGGCGTCCGCTAACCAGCGTAAAGGCCGCTGCGGCCGCGTGTCGGAAGGGATCTGTATTCGTCTCTATTCCGAAGACGATTTCCTGTCGCGCCCGGAGTTTACCGACCCGGAAATTCTGCGCACCAACCTGGCGTCGGTTATCCTGCAGATGACCGCGCTGGGGCTGGGCGACATCGCGGCGTTCCCGTTCGTCGAAGCGCCGGACAAACGCAATATTCAGGACGGCGTGCGTCTGCTGGAAGAGCTCGGGGCGATTACCACCGACGAGCAGGCAACGGTCTACAAACTGACGCCGCTGGGCCGCCAGCTCAGCCAGCTGCCGGTCGATCCGCGTCTGGCGCGCATGGTGCTGGAAGCGCAGAAGCACGGCTGCGTGCGCGAGGCGATGATCATCACCTCGGCGCTCTCCATTCAGGATCCGCGCGAGCGTCCGATGGACAAACAGCAGGCGTCGGACGAAAAACACCGCCGCTTCCACGACAAAGAGTCCGATTTCCTCGCCTTTGTGAACCTGTGGAACTACCTCGGCGAGCAGCAGAAAGCGCTCTCCTCGAATCAGTTCCGCCGCCAGTGCCGCGTGGATTTCCTCAACTACCTGCGCGTGCGCGAGTGGCAGGATATCTACACCCAGCTGCGCCAGGTGGTGAAAGAGCTGGGCATTCCGGTCAACAGCGAGCCGGCGGAGTACCGCGAAATCCATATCGCGCTGCTGACCGGCCTGTTGTCCCACATTGGCATGAAGGATGCGGAAAAGCAGGAGTATACCGGCGCGCGCAACGCCCGTTTCTCCATCTTCCCCGGTTCCGGCCTGTTCAAGAAGCCGCCAAAATGGACCATGGTCGCGGAGCTGGTGGAAACCAGCCGCCTGTGGGGGCGCATTGCCGCCCGCATCGATCCGGAGTGGGTGGAGCCGGTGGCGCAGCATCTGCTTAAACGCTCGTACAGCGAGCCGCACTGGGAGCGCGCGCAGGGCGCGGTGATGGCGACCGAAAAAGTGACCGTTTACGGCCTGCCGGTGGTCGCCGCGCGCAAGGTCAACTACAGCCAGATCGATCCGGCGCTGTGCCGCGAGCTGTTTATCCGCCACGCGCTGGTGGAGGGCGACTGGCAGACGCGCCACGCCTTCTTCCGCGAAAACCTGAAGCTGCGCGCTGAAGTGGAAGAGCTGGAGCATAAATCGCGCCGCCGCGACATTCTGGTGGATGATGAGGCGCTGTTTGAGTTTTACGACCAGCGCATCAGCCACGAGGTGATCTCCGCCCGCCATTTCGACAGCTGGTGGAAGAAGGCCAGCAAAGAGACGCCGGACCTGCTCAACTTTGAAAAGAGCATGCTGATTAAAGAGGGCGCGGAGAAGGTCAGCAAACTCGACTACCCGAACTTCTGGCATCAGGGCAACCTCAAGCTGCGGCTGACCTATCAGTTTGAGCCGGGCGCCGACGCGGACGGCGTGACGGTCCACATTCCGCTGCCGCTGCTAAACCAGGTGGACGAGAGCGGGTTTGAGTGGCAAATCCCCGGCCTGCGCCGCGAGCTGGTGATTGCGCTGATCAAATCCCTGCCGAAACCGGTGCGCCGCAACTTTGTGCCTGCGCCAAACTACGCGGAAGCGTTTTTGGGCCGCGTCACGCCGCTGGAGCTGCCGCTGCTGGACGCGCTGGAGCGTGAGTTCCGCCGCATGACCGGAACGACCATCGACCGCGACGACTGGAACTGGGATCAGGTGCCCGATCACCTGAAAATCACCTTCCGCGTGGTGGACGATAAAAACAAAAAGCTGCTGGAAGGGCGTTCCCTGAGCGAGCTGAAAGAGGCGCTGAAAGGCAAAGTCCAGGAGACGCTCTCTGCGGTGGCCGACGACGGCATCGAGCAGAGCGGGCTGCACATCTGGAGCTTTGGCCAACTTCCGGAAAGCTACGAGCAGAAGCGCGGTAACTATAAGGTGAAAGCCTGGCCTGCGCTGGTGGACGAGCGCGACAGCGTGGCGATCAAACTGTTTGATAACCCGCTGGAACAGCAGCAGATGATGTGGCGCGGGCTGCGTCGCCTGCTGCTGCTCAACATCCCGTCGCCGATCAAGTATCTGCACGAGAAGCTGCCGAACAAGGCCAAGCTGGGGCTCTACTTTAACCCGTACGGCAAAGTGCTGGATCTGATTGACGACTGCATCTCCTGCGGCGTGGACAAACTGATCCACGAGGCGGGCGGCCCGGTCTGGACGGAAGAGGGCTTTGCTCAGCTTCACGAGAAGGTGCGTGCGGAGCTGAACGACACCGTGGTGGAGATTGCCAAACAGGTCGAGCAGATCCTCACCACCGTGTTCAATATCAACAAGCGTCTGAAAGGGCGCGTGGATATGACCATGGCGCTGGGGCTGTCGGACGTCAAGGCGCAGATGGGCGGGCTGGTTTACCGCGGCTTTGTGACCGGCAACGGCTTCAGCCGTCTGGGCGATACGCTGCGCTATCTGCAGGCGATTGAAAAACGGCTGGAGAAAATGGCTATCGATCCGCACCGCGATCGCGCGCAGATGCTGAAAGTGGAGCAGCGTGCAGCAGGCGTGGCAGCAGTGGCTGAACAAGCTGCCGCCCGCGCGCCGCGACGATGAAGACGTGCAGGCGATCCGCTGGATGATCGAGGAGCTGCGCGTCAGCTTTTTTGCCCAGCAGCTCGGAACGCCTTATCCGATTTCCGATAAGCGTATTCTGCAGGCGATGGAGCAGATCACCGCCTGAGCGCATTCGGAAACCCTAGCCCGGTGGCGCTGCGCTTACCGGGCCTACGGTTTGTATTTGTAGGTCGGGTAAGGCGTAGCCGCCACCCGGCATGTTTAGATGGCGTTCACCCATCGCCAGCGTAAACCCATCCCAACCCTTAACCCCCACCGTTTGCAGCGCGGTGGCGGTTAAGCGCGGATTATCCCCCATCATCTCAATAAAACGCCGCACGCCCAGCACGCGCGCGTCGTCGCTTTGCCCGTTGATTACCTCGCCGTCGCGCACCACGTTATCGCCGATAATCACCGTGCCGGGGCGGGAATAGTGCAGCGCCCATTCCAGATAGCCGGGATTGTTTGGCTTATCGGCATCAATAAAGATCAGGTCGAACGGCGGAACCTCACCGAAATTCTCCAGCGAGCTCAGCGCCGGGCCTTCAATTAATTCGATACGTTCGTCTAGCCCCGCGAGGTGAATATTCTGGCGGGCAACCCCGGCATGCGTCGGATCGGCCTCAAGCGTAATCAGCTTACCGTCTGGCGGCAGCGCGCGCGCCATCCAGATTGAGCTGTAGGCACCCAGCGTCCCGATCTCAAGAATGCGTCTTGCCTGCGTCATGCGCACGAACAGCGCCAGCAGCTGCCCCTGATTGGCCGCGACATCGTGTTCGGGTAGCCCGGCGCGCTTGTTGTTTTCCAGTACCTGATTCAGTACGTCATCGTCAGGGATAAGCGAAGAGATCATGTAATTATCAACTGCAGACCACTGTTGTTGCATAGATTGACTCCTTGTGGGGATTATCGGGGGGGGCCACCCGGCCAGGGGAAAAGTTCACGCAATTCCGGACCCAGCCGCCTCCCAGCGCCCTGTACAAATCAATCTGCGCCAGCAGCAGGTTATTTTTCACCTGCACCACGCTGGTCTGGACCGAGTACAGCGTGCGCTGCGCGTCCAGCACGTCCAGATAGGAGGAATAACCGTTGCGATAGCGATTCTGCGCAATGCGCAGCGTCTCCTGCGCCACATCCTGCTGGGCAAGCAGCTCCGTCAGCTGTTCCTGATAGCGAGTTATCGCATCAAGGCTGTTGTTCACTTCGGCAAACGCGTTACGCACGGTTTTTTCATAGGCGTACAGCGCCTGGTTCCGCTGGGACTGGGAAATATCCACCTGCGCATTCAGCGCCTGGCGGTTCAGCAGCGGGGCGAGAATACTGCCCCCGACGCTCCAGAGCTGAAGCGGGTTGTCCAGCAGGCCGGAAAGGGTGCGATCCTGAACCGATCCGGTGGCGGTCAGGTTGATCGACGGCAGCAGGCTGGCGCGCGACGCCGCGAGCGAGGCGTCCGCCGCCACCAGCTGGCGTTCGGCCTGGACGATATCCGGGCGGCGGTTCAGGAGCGCAGAAGGCAGCTGCGACGGCAGCGTCAGCGGCGTCAGTGCCGCAAAGCTTTCGCTGCGCGCCACGTCGCCGGGGTTGCTTCCCAGCAGCAGGCTCAGGGCATTCTCCTGCTGTGCAATCTGGTGCTGCAGCACGGGCACCTGCGCCCGCGTGGAGCGCAGTTCGGAATCCGACTGCATCAGCTCCAGACGCGAGCTGTAGCCCGTCTCAAACTGACGTTTCGCGAGGTTAAATGCCTCTTCGCGCGATTTCAGCGTGGATTCGGTCACGCGCAGCTGTTCGTCAAGCGAGAGCAGGGTGACATACCCGGATGCCACAGACGAGGCGACGGTCAAATCCGCGGCCGCGGCGGCCGCTTTTTGCGCCTCCAGCGAGGCTTCGGCAGCGCGCGCCGTGCTGCGGTTGACGCCCCAGATATCCACGTCATAGCTCGCCGTCAGGCTCCCTCTGTACAGCGTGCCGTAAACCGGCAGCCCGGTCGCGGCGGATTGCGAACGGGCGCGCGTCCCGGTTACGCCCGCATCAAGCGACGGGAACAGCGCGCCGTCGGCCGCATAGACCCGCGCCTGATACTCGTTAATCCGTTCGCGGGCGATCAGCACGTCGCTGTTATAGCTGCAGCGCCTGATCCACATAGCGGTTGAGGTGGTTGTCATGGAAATTGCGCCACCAGAGCTGCTCCGTCGGGCTGGCAGGGCCGGAGACGGTGCGCCACTGGGTGGGGATTTGCAGCGTCGGCTGCGCCGGTTTGACGTCAACGGACTGGCATCCGGCCAGCATGACCGCCGCCACCAGCGCGGCTATCGGGCGAAGGATCATTTCTTCGCCTCCCGTGTATCAATAGTCACCTGTACCGACATACCCGGACGCAGCAGCGGGCAATGTCATCATGGCTTACCGACAACCTCAATGCGCACCGGAATACGCTGGGCGATTTTGACAAAGTTGCCGGTGGCGTTGTCCGGCGTGATGGCGCTGAACTCCACGCCGGTTGCCGGGGAGATGCTCTCCACGCGGCCCTGATACGCTTTGTTGTTCAGGGCATCAACGGTGAATTTCACCGGCTGACCGACGCGCAGCTCCGCGAGCTGCGTCTCTTTAATATTGGCGATGACCCAGTGCTGCGGCGGCACCAGGGTGGTGAGGTGCGTCCCGGCGGTCACGTACGCCCCGAGACGCACGGCGATCTGGCCGAGCTGACCGTCGCGCGGGGCGACAATGCGGGTGTTTTGCAGGTCAATCTGCGCCAGCTCCAGCGCCGCTTTGGCGTTTTCAACATCCGCCTCCAGCGCGCCGCGGTTGACAATCACCGTCTGCAGATCCTGACGCGACATCTCAAGCGTGGCTTTCGCCTGGTCGATGTCGGCGCTGCCCTGAGCGGCACTGGCCAGCGCCGCGTCGCGCTCGCGAATGGAAAGCGAGCCGTCCGCCGTCAACTCTTTCACCCGTTTTAAATCCGCCTGCGTTTTCAGGCTCTGGCGCGGGCATTTTTCAGCGCCGCGTCGTTTTTTGCGATCGTCGCTTCGGCGCTTTTACGCTGCTGCAGGTTGTTATTCAGGGCGGCAATTTTCATCGCCAGCTGTGCCTCGGCCTGATGCACCCGCTGACGATAGATGCGGTCATCAATCTGCAGCAGCAGGTCGCCTTTTTTGACCTGCACAAAGTCCTGAACCTTCACCTCGGTGATATAGCCGTTCACCTGCGGGCTGATAAACGTCGTCTGGCCGCGCACGTAGGCGTTATCGGTAAACTGCGCGTGACGGGTGAACGGCGGCAGCTGCCACGCATAAAGGATCACCAGCACGCCGACAATACCGATGGCAGCGGCGGTGAAAACGGAAACAATGCGCACATTTTTGCGGGTGTTGGCCTGCTCTTTGGCGGCATCCTGCTGACTCATAAACTCTCCAGAACTCTTTATATTATTTGTTGCCGGTGGCGTTCTTCAGCGCCAGACGGGCAGTGATGCGCAGGCGCAGCAAGCGCCATAAAATCCAGATCAGCGTGGCGGCAGCGATGCTCGCCGTCAGCAGATAAGTATCGTTGTAGGCCAGAATATTCGCTTCCAGCGCGGTGACCGTTTGCAGCTGCGTTATCGCCTGGGTGCCCAGCAGCGCGCTGTCGCCAATCAGGCTTTGGTACATCTGGGTATAAAGCTGAATTCGCTCGTTGACCAGCGGGTTGAGCGTGGTGAGCTGGTCCGCCAGCAGGCTGGAGTGGTACTTCTCGCGCCAGGTCTGGAAGGTGCCGAGGATCGCGGAGCCCAGCAGGCCACCGAGGTTCTGGCTCATGCCAAACATCACCGAGAAGCTGACCAGGTTACGCGGGTCGGCGATCACGCCGCCAATGGCGGCCAGCATAGCGGGCGCCAGGAAGAAGGCGCTGCCGAAGCCCAGCAGGAACTGGCTTACCATCAGCTGATCCGGCCGGGTCAGGTTGTTGGACTGGCTGTCCAGCAGCGAGGCAACAATCATCAGCGCCAGAGAGGTGATGATTGGCCACGCCAGTCGCTGCGGCTTGATGGTGAGACAGCTGGTGACAATCCCGCAGACGATCCCGGCGAAAATAGACCACGCCAGGTGCGTCATCTGCTCGTTCTGTAAGCCCACGTACTGCAGCCAGCCGATGACGCCGGTGTTCTGCTCTGCCAGCACGATGCGGATCAGCAGCATAATCAGCCCCAGACGGACGATGCTGCCGCTCGACAGCCAGCGGGTGTTCAGCAGCGGGTTGCTGCGGTTATGTTCAAAGACGATGGCTGCGACAATCAGAACCAGCGATAGCGCCAGCGACCAGCCGATCCACGGCGCTTCGAACCACCAGTCCAGACGGCCTAAAGAGAGCACGGCGCAGAGGAGGGCCATCCCGGGAGCCATTAAAAAGAAGGTGATAAAGTCTTTTTTCTCGAAGACCTTGCGCCGGTCGCCCGGCGGCAGTTTTAAGGCTATCACGCAGGCCAGGGAGATCAGCGCCAGCCCCAGCTCGAAGAAATAGAGCCCGCGCCACTCGTCCAGCTGCAGCAGTTCGGTCGAAAACAGGCGGGCCAGCGGGATGGCGAGCGACGATCCGGTGATGCCGATGGTCAGCGCCTTCAGGCGGTGCTTCGCAGGCCAGGCCTGGATCTGGTAGTAAATCCCCAGCGAGCTGAGCGCGGCGGCCACCATGCCGTGCGCGGCGCGCACCATCAGCGCCGAGCTGAGATCGTTAACGAACAGGTGGAAAAAGGTCACCAGCACGTACAGCACCAGAAAACCTTCCGTGAAGGCGCGCAGACCGTACTGCTGGCGGAACTTTACCAGCAGCAGGTTGATGGAGATGTTGGTCATCACGTAGACCGCGGGCAGCCAGGCGATTTCGGTTGACCAGGCCCCGAAGGTGCCCTGCAGATTTTGCAGGTTGGCGGTCACCACCGCATTGCCCAGCGCGCCCGTCAGGCAGACCAGCAGGCCCACGACGCCGTAGGCAATACGTCGTGGCGTACTGTGTTCGGGCGTGGAGGGCGAACCCAGCAACATGGGCTTTTCGTGAGCGGCCCATTCGCGCGGAGTGTACGGATCGCTTTTCGGCAAACGCATTACTTCTTAACCTCGCGAAGCAGGTTTCCCTGCGTTTTGTCGTTTATGGGAGAGCGTAGCTGCAGGCAGCGAAGTTCGCAGTTATCCCGGAAAAGCTTTTCACTCACTGAATAGTTAGGGGGCTAATGATATTACTTGTGTCAATAAAGCTGATGCAAGTGTATAAGAAAAATATAGATTACCTTCGCACGGCGATCCGCTTAAGTGATAAAAACAACCGATATAAAGGTGACACTGTCACAAATGAGTGCAATCACTATTTTACCCACCTCACCGTACGATAAAGCCTGCCTGCAATTGCAGGATGAGCTTTCCGCTACGTTGCAACAAATCACCGGCAGCAGCGGCAAGGCATCCTTTGATGCCAGCGCATGGGGTGAACGGGATATTTTTCTGCTGGCATGCAACAACGATATTGCCGTTGGCTGCGGTGCGCTGCGTGAAGTGTCGGCAGAAATCGGTGAAATCAAACGTATGTACGCGCGGCCTGAAACGCGCGGTGTGGGCGCGCAACTCCTGCAGGCGCTGGAAAGGTATGCGCTGGCGCATGGCTTTAAAACGCTGTGGCTGGAGACGCGTAAAATCAACCAGCGGGCAGTGGCGTTCTATTTACGCAATGGCTATCAGATCCGCGAAAACTACGGTCGCTATGCAGGGCGGGCGGAAGCCGTTTGCTTTGAGAAAAGATTGTCTGAGCGCTGAGAAATCAGGAAGCGCGGGCTTTTCTCCTGCGGCTCCTGTTTCGAGTGATCCCCGGTTATTTGGGGTTACTTCCGGTTATTCAAAATAGCGACAGAAACTTACCCGAACGGGATTCGGAGTGATCCCCTGTTCAGGACACACAGAGGCGTTAGTCTCTGACGGGTGTAGCAAAGGAGGTTTTGATGCAGATAACAACATTTCCCGCCTTATCGGAAACCACGCTGGCAGCGGCGAATACGCTGGGTGCATGGCTGGCACAAAATGATTTTGCCGGTAAACCCACGCCGGTACGCGCGGATGTGGTGATCCTCGCAGGTAATGCGGTGATGCCGACCATCGATGCGGCGTGCGCGCTGGCAGCGGCGCAGAACACGCCGCTACTGGTGACGGGGGGGGTGGGGCACTCCACAACGTTTCTGTATGCCGCCGTTGCGCGCCATCCCCGTTATAACGTGCTGCGAACGACCGGGCGCAGTGAGGCGGCGATCATGGCGGATATCGGGCGCCACTTCTGGAACCTTGCTGATTCACAGTTGTTGGTTGAAGATAAATCAAGAAACTGCGGCGAAAATGCGCGTTTCAGCGTTGATTTGCTGCTTTCGCAGGGGATAAAAGCGAAAACGGCAATGGTGGTGCAGGACCCAACCATGCAGCGCCGCACCGTCGCCACCTTTGCCCGCGTCAGCCAGCAGTGTGCCGACGCGCCGCACTGGCTAAGCTGGCCGGGTTTTACGCCGCGTTTATGCAATACGGCGGCAGGGCTGGCCTTCCAGCCGCAGCAGGAGGGGCTGTGGCCCGTGGATCGCTATCTGTCACTAATGATGGGCGAAGTTCCCCGCCTGCGTGATGACGCCACGGGCTACGGGCCGAAAGGGCGTGATTTCCTTGTTCACGTTGATTTTCCACCCGCCGTGGAAGCGGCCTGGCAGGTGCTGATTGCCGATGAGACCCTTGCCGCCGCGCTCGCCAGTCGTTCACTGTGAAAAATGCCCGTTTGCGCTAAAGCTGCAGCAAACGGGCATTATCCTCCCTCTGTTGTAATTTATTTGTTGCGAACTTGCTGGGTTTTTTATGAATCCACTCACAAAAGCCGATGCTGTGCCTGAGCAATACCTCGCATGGGGATAGATTTTTAACAATGAGTTTACTTGTTAAAAACAATGTCATTACAGGAGCAGGTCATGACAGCACCCGTGCAACACCCGATGTTTATCGATGGTCAATTCATCAGTTGGCAGGGCGACAACTGGCTCGATGTCGTCAATCCGGCGACGGAAGAGATTCTGGCGCGTATTCCTGATGGCACAGCGGAAGATGCGCGTAAAGCGATTGCGGCGGCGGAACGCGCCCAGCCCGCCTGGGAAGCCTTGCCAGCAATAGAACGCGCAGGCTGGTTACGCAAAATCGTCGCGGGCATTCGCGAGAAAGCGCATGAAATCAGCGCATTAATTGTGGCTGAGGGCGGCAAAATTCAGCAACTGGCTGAAGTGGAAGTCTCTTTTACCGCCGACTACATCGACTATATGGCCGAATGGGCGCGCCGCTATGAAGGGGAGATCCTGCAAAGCGACCGGCCGAATGAAAATATCTTTGTCTTTAAGCGCGCCCTTGGCGTGACCACCGGTATTTTGCCGTGGAATTTCCCGTTCTTCCTGATTGCCCGCAAAATGGCGCCAGCGCTGATTACCGGCAACACCATTGTGATTAAACCCAGCGAATTCACGCCGAACAATGCCGTCGCGTTTGCCAAAATCGTGCATGATGTCGGATTGCCAAAAGGGGTTTTTAACCTGGTATTAGGGCGCGGCGAAACCGTCGGCCAGGAGCTGGCAGCCAACCCGAAAGTGGCGATGGTCAGCATGACCGGCAGCGTTGGCGCAGGCGAGAAAATCATGGCTGCGGCAGCGAAAAATATCACCAAAGTGTGCCTCGAACTCGGCGGGAAAGCGCCAGCCATTGTGCTGGATGATGCGGATCTTGAGCTGGCGGTGAAAGCGATTGTTGATTCCCGCATCATCAACAGCGGGCAGGTGTGCAACTGCGCCGAGCGGGTTTATGTGCAGAAGGGCATTTACGACCGTTTCGTTAACCGTCTTGGGGAAGCGATGAAAGCGGTGCAGTTCGGCGATCCGGCGCAGCGTAACGACATTGCCATGGGGCCGCTCATCAACGCCGCCGCACTGGAACGTGTGGAACAGAAAGTGGCGCGCGCGGTGGCGGAAGGTGCGCGCGTGGTGCTGGGTGGTAAAGCGCCGGAAGGGAAAGGCTATTTCTATCCGCCAACGCTACTGCTGGATGTCCGCCAGGAAATGGCGATCATGCACGAAGAGACCTTTGGCCCGGTGCTGCCGGTGGTGGCATTCGACACGCTCGATGACGCGCTGGCGATGGCCAATGACAGCGATTACGGCCTGACATCTTCCGTCTATACCAACGATCTGAATGCGGCGATGAAGGCCGTGCGCGGGCTGAAATTTGGCGAAACGTATATTAACCGTGAAAACTTTGAAGCAATGCAGGGTTTCCACGCCGGATGGCGCAAGTCCGGGATCGGCGGGGCGGATGGGCGTCACGGCCTGAACGAATATCTGCAAACCCAGATGGTGTATCTGCAATCCTGATAATGTATCGCCCCCGCCAGGCGCGGGGGCGCGTTTACACTTTGGTCGCTATCCATGCCATCATCAGCTCCGGCCAGACGGCGGCCGGCAACCCCAGCGCATCACGAATACCAAAACCGTGTTTCCCCAGCTCAAACAGATGCATCTCTACCGGTACGCCAAGACGGCGCAGCGCAGTAAACATCACCAGGCTGTTCTCCACTTTCACCGCTGGATCGTCCACCGCATGCAGCAGGAAAACCGGCGGTGTTTCGCTGTTAACATTCTGTTCGGGGGAATAATGACGTACCTGTTCGTCAGTCGGTGACTCGCCAAGCAGTTGCTGGCGGGAAATCGGGTGATCGATTTCAGCTTGCATGGTGATAACCGGGTAAACCAGCGCCATAAACGCCGGGCGCGCGCTCTGGCAGTCGATGTCGTCAGACGGTGGGTAAACCACTTCGTTATAGCGTGTGCCGAGGCTGGCCGCGACATGGCCGCCAGCGGAAAAGCCCATCACGCCGAGCTTTGCGGGATCCAGCCGCCACTCCCCGGCGCGGGCGCGGATCGTGCGCATGGCGCGCTGTATATCCGCCAGCGGCGCATCCGCGCCTTCTGCATGCTGATCTGCCGGAAGCCGGTAGGTCATCACAAACAGGGTGTAGCCTTTGGCATTGAAACAGGGAGCCAGCGCGCTGCCTTCTTTATCCAGAACCACCCGACGGTAAGAACCGCCAGGCGTGATAAGGATCCCAACGCCGTTGGGGTTTTGCGGGGCGTAAACGGTGATTTCCGGGGCGCGAACGCCGGTGACTGAGCGGTCAAAGGGGGTTGGGCCGGTGTGAAACGTTTCGAGCTGAAAACGCACCGGGCTGGCGGCGGCGCCTGGCGCTTCTCCCTGCGGCCAGACGGGAAACGTACTGGCGTGCTGCACTGCGACATTCATCAACGTCAATAAATCTTCCGGGCTGATATTTCTCATGTCTCGCCTCGCCTGATGGCGCTTGCGTTTACCCGGCCTGCAATTAGCGCAGGCCGGGTAAACGTTGCCTCATCCGGCCTATGTGAACGTTAAAGCGCGCGGTATTTTTCCAGTACGCGCACGAGCTGGGTGACAAAACCGTACTCGTTATCGTACCAGGAGACGGTTTTCACCAGTTGCAGATCGCCCACTTCGGTGATTTCTGTCTGCGTGGCATCGAACACCGAACCAAAGTGGCTGCCAATAACATCGGACGAAACAATCTCTTCATCGGTATAGCCGAAGGATTCATTATTTTCAGTGGCTTTTTTCAGCGCCTGGTGGATCTCATCGACGGTGACTTTCTTCTCCAGAACCGATACCAGCTCGGTTACCGAGCCGGTTTTCACCGGAACGCGCTGCGCGTGGCCTTTCAGTTTGCCGCTCAGCGCCGGGATCACCAGACCGATCGCTTTTGCTGCACCAGTGGTGTGCGGGATGATGTTTTCCGCTGCCGCACGCGAGGCCCGCAGATCTTTGCCGCGTGGCCCATCGACCAGCGCCTGCGTGCCGGTATAGGCGTGAATGGTGGTCATGGTGCCAGCTTTGATGCCGAAGTTGTCCTGTAGCGCTTTGGCCATCGGCGCGAGGCAGTTGGTGGTGCAGGAGGCGACCGAAATAATGGTGTCCTCAGCATTGATGGTTTCATCATTGACGTTAAAGACCACGGTTTTCATCTCACCGGCGGGCGCGGAGATGAGCACTTTTTTCGCACCGGCTTCCAGATGCGCCTGTGATTTTTCAGCCGACGTATAGAAGCCAGTACATTCCACAATGATCTCGGCACCGGCGCTGCGCCACGGGATATGTTTCGCCTCTTTCTCGGCATAGACAGTGATGCTTTTACCGTTGACGATCAGCGAATCTTCGGTGAAATCCACGCTCCAGCCAAATGGACCGTAGTTAGAATCATGCTTCAATAAATAGGCCAGCACTTTGGGTGAGGTGAGATCGTTAATTGCGACAACTTCCGCGCTGCTGTTGGTTTCCAGCAGACGACGCAGTACCAGACGTCCAATACGCCCGAATCCATTGATGCCAATTTTGCTCATAATTCACTCCGCTTTTTAGGTCATGATCACGTTATTGCACACCTCAGTGATAGCCTGGTGGGGATTGTTGGGCAAATGAATCGCGTTCAATGAAGGGTAAGTGACTGAATGTTGAAGAGGAAAAGTTAATGAATTTTTAAGGAAATACGGCTATGTTGGCGTTCTGTTATTTTTTCAGGATCGCCTTATGCGCAGTAAATATTCTTCCGTGCAAATCACCCTTCACTGGTTGGTGTTTCTGCTAATCGTAACCGCTTATTGCGCCATGGAGTTTCGCGGATTTGCGCCACGCAGCTACCGCCCGTGGTTTAACATGGTGCATGTCTCCTGCGGTATTTCTATTCTTGTTCTCATGGTCGCTCGTTTGCTGGCACGGCTAAAAAACCCGACGCCGCCGATTGTGCCCAAACCCTCGCCAATGATGACCGGGCTGGCGCATCTGGGCCATCTGGTCATTTATCTGCTGTTTATCGTTCTGCCTGTTATTGGCCTGCTAATGATGTACAACCGGGGCGGGCCGTGGATCGCGTTCGGCATGGTGATGCCGTATGCGTCAGAGGCTAACTTTGATCTGGTGGATACGCTGAAGGAGTACCACGAATTTCTGGCTAATCTGGGCTATTTTGTTATTGGCCTGCATGCCGCGGCGGCGCTGGCGCATCATTACTACTATAAAGACAATACGCTGTTGCGGATGATGCCGAAAAAACGCAACTAATGGTTATCTGCCCGATAGTGCTAAACTTATCGGGTTAAAACAACGTATTTCGCCCCGCGATGCGGGGCTTTTTTATGGCGTAAAATGTGATCCTGCCTGGTTTTTCGCCGATAAAAGCAGGGCGGAAATCACATTTTACGCCATCTGTGCTGTGCTGAATTCGTACAAGCCGTGTAGATAGTATATCTATTATAGAAACACTTTGATAAGTGGAGGGGATATGACACAGCCTGTACAGGACTCTTTCGATCGCGCGACCGAACAGGAGCAGGTGGCCGGATCGCGTAAATTACGCAAAGTGCTACTCGCCACCGGGATCGGCCATTTTGTGGAATGGTTTGATTTCGGCTTGTACGGCACGCTGGCCGCGATTATCGGGCTGCAATTTTTCCAGTCCGGCAATCCGAGCGTTGCGTTGCTCTCATCATTCGCGGTATTTGGCGCGGGCTTTATTATGCGCCCGCTGGGCGGATTATTCTTCGGCTCGCTGGGCGATCGCAAAGGGCGGCAGAAAGTACTGGCGACTGTGATCCTGCTGACTTCCGGGGCGACATTCGTGATGGGTTTGTTGCCCACTTATCACCATGTGGGGATCACCGCCACTGTGCTGCTGGTGATCACGCGCCTGGTGCAGGGCTTTGCCGCCGGGGGCGAAAGCTCCGGGGCCACAACTTACCTGGCGGAATACGCCCCGACAGAACGCCGTGGTTATTTTACCTGCTGGATCGATAACTTTGGCTTTATGGCGTTCGTGGTCGGTTCCGGGCTGGTTTTTCTGCTGACCGCAACACTTGGCGAAAGCACAATGAACGACTGGGGCTGGCGTATCCCATTCCTGATCGCCGGGCCGCTGGGCTGGGTGGGGCTGTATCTGCGAAAACATCTGGAAGATTCGCCGGAATTTATTGCCGCCATGAAGAGCGGTCAGACATCCAGTGCGCCGCTGCGCAAAGCGGTGACCACCGCCTGGGGCGCGTTGCTGTTCTGCGTGGGTTTTGTGGTGATCAAGGCTGTCGGGCACTGGACGCTGCAAACGTTCATGCCGAGTTATCTGGCGACCGAGCTGCATTTTTCCAAACTCAATGCCTATGCCATCACGACTATCGGGCTCTTTTCCGTCGCGGTTCTGGTGCCGTTTATGGGCTATCTGTCGGATAAATATGGTCGCAAGCCGTTGATGCTGACGGGCTGCGCCGGGTTTATCCTGCTCAGTTATCCGGCAATGATGGTGATGGCGAACGGGGACGTGCTGTCGGCGGTGCTGGCGATGGTGATGCTCGGCGCATTTATTGCCGCCTTCGACGGTGCCTGTACGGCGGCGATGGCGGAACTGTTCCCGACCAGCGTGCGCTACGGCGGCTTGTCTATTGCTTATAACTTTGCGGTCGCGTTTTTCGGCGGGATCACCCCGTGGTTTTCGGCGTGGCTGATCACCAGCACCGGCGATAAATTCTCACCAGCTTTTTACGTAATGGCCGCTGCGCTGATTACCTTCCTTACTGTGCTGCGCGCCAGGGAAACGGCCGGGTTGCCGCTGAAACGTTGAATGTCGCCCCGGTGAGATCTTCCACCGGGGTTTTTATATATGCGTGGTTGAATATGATGGGCGTAGCAGTTCGCGCCCCATCAACATTATTCGATTGCAGGGTAATAATTAAATTAATAAATAATCACTTGATCATTTTTATACCGTAGGGGCAAAGATCGAATTCACAGGTTTTTTGATGTTCACACGTTCTTAACGAAATATCCTCATTGCCCGGACAGTGACAGCCTTTTTTTAGTGTTTGCCAGACGGCGGGAAAAAAGGGCAAGGTATGAATAATGTTAAAGTCACATGTTTTTCCATTAACGGTGAGGTGTTCCTTGTACGTATGTAATATGTTATCAGGGCGTAAAAAATAATTACCTTTATACCAGACAATGACCGCCAGCTCTGGTGTGTTGCGGGCCAGGGCGAAAGCGGTTTTGGTCGTTGGTGATACCAGCATTTCCGTAATATTCCAGCGCATAGCTGCTCCTTGCGGCTAATTTAATCTCCTGAATAAGAAAAATCTTAACAAATAAGTAAGTGAGAACCTAACCCAATTAATATATTTAATTTAAATAGCTAAAGCTGGGATATATTTAATAAGCTTTACAATGGATCTTGATACAAAACAAAGTTGAGTGGGTTTTGATTGTTGTCTTGCGAGTTATTCAAGCAGCGAGAATTAATTACATTCTGATATTGTTGCGTGGTTAATTAAAACTCACGAAAAGATAACAAATAACGAACAGTATTGGGCTTTATATAATATATTTGAAAAGGTCGTTTTAGTATATTTATTAAGTTATATACCGGGTTGCTAATCGATCCCCACATCCATTTTTATACTTTCCCGGCGGCCTTCCTGTACCCGTACAAAACTTACCGTTTACTGCGGATGATGTTCTTATGTACCATACCCCCCTATAGTATCAGGAGGGCGTATGCCGCATTCACCCGAAGATAAAAAACGTATTCTTACCCGCGTCCGTCGCATTCGGGGCCAGGTTGATGCCCTTGAACGCGCGCTGGAGTCGGGCGACCCCTGTCTGGCCATCCTGCAGCAAATTGCCGCCGTGCGCGGCGCTGCCAATGGCCTGATGGGCGAAATGGTTGAAATTCACCTCAAAGATGAGCTGGTCAACGGGGGACACCACGGCGGATCAGCGAGCCGTACGCATGGCGGAAGTCGGCCATTTACTGCGCTCTTATCTAAAATAAATCCACATACCTCACAAAAAGGAAGAGACATATGAAATCTCGCGCTGCAGTTGCATTTGGCCCCGGCCAGCCGCTCAAAATCGTTGAAATCGACGTGGCACCGCCGAAGAAAGGCGAAGTGCTGATCAAAATCACCCATACCGGCGTGTGCCATACCGATGCGTTTACGCTCTCGGGCGATGACCCGGAAGGCGTCTTCCCGGCAGTACTCGGTCATGAAGGCGGCGGGATTGTGGTGGAAGTGGGCGAGGGCGTGACCAGCCTGAAGCCGGGCGACCACGTTATCCCGCTGTATACGGCGGAGTGCGGCGAGTGTAAGTTCTGTAAATCTGGTAAAACCAACCTCTGCCAGGCGGTTCGCGCTACCCAGGGGAAAGGGCTGATGCCGGACGGTACCACCCGTTTTTCCTATAACGGCGAGCCTGTTTATCACTACATGGGCACCAGCACCTTCAGCGAATACACCGTTTGCGCGGAGATCTCGCTGGCGAAGGTGAACCCGCAGGCGCCGCTGGACAAAGTCTGCCTGCTGGGCTGCGGCGTGACCACCGGTATTGGCGCGGTGCATAATACGGCAAAAGTCAAAGAGGGCGATACCGTGGCGGTGTTCGGTCTCGGCGGCATTGGTCTGGCGGTGATTCAGGGCGCGGTGCAGGCGAAGGCCGGTCGTATCATCGCGGTCGACACTAACCCGGAGAAATTCAGGCTGGCGGGTGAAATGGGCGCGACTGATTTCGTGAACCCGAAAGATCACGAGAAGCCGATTCAGGACGTTATCGTTGAGATGACCGACGGCGGCGTGGACTTCAGCTTTGAGTGTATCGGCAACGTGAACGTGATGCGTTCCGCACTGGAGTGCTGCCACAAAGGCTGGGGCGAGAGCATCATCATTGGCGTGGCCGGTGCGGGTCAGGAGATTAAAACCCGTCCATTCCAGCTGGTCACCGGGCGCGTATGGCGCGGCTCCGCGTTTGGCGGCGTGAAGGGGCGTACCCAGCTTCCGGGTATGGTTGAAGATGCCATGGTCGGCAAGATTCAGCTCGATCCGTTCATTACCCATCGCTTACCGCTGGAGCAGATCAACGAGGCGTTCGATCTAATGCACGAAGGAAAATCCATCCGTACCGTTATCCATTTCGGCGACAAGTAACTCTTCTGCCAGCGGTTTTCAGCCCGCTGGCGTTTCTTTAATAATCTTCTCTAAAGTGTGACCAGTGCGGCGTTTTTAGCCGTAATCTAAATCTCTGCCGTGCCGATGACTATTTAACAGGCGTGTTTTTACGCATCTTACCTACAAGAGAGTCGACGGTCATGGACAACACTACTTCGATGCTGGCGCAGCGCAAGCTTGGCTTCTTGCATCACATCAGGCTGGTTCCGCTGTTTTCCTCCATTCTCGGTGGCATTATTCTTCTGTTTGCCTTGAGCTCGGGTCTGGCGGGTTATTTCCTGCTGCAGGCCGATAACGATCAGCAGGATGTCACGTCAGCGAAATTCAGGTGCGGATGGGGCTGTCGAACAGCTCAAACCATCTGCGAACCGCGCGTATCAATCTGATCCACGCCGGTGCGGCAAGCCGTATCGCGGAGATGGACGCCATGAAGCAGAACATCAGCGAGGCGGAAACGCGCATTAAGCAGTCCCAGGAGAGCTTTACCGCCTACATGAATCGTGCCGTGCGCACCGCCGAGGGCGCAGCGCTGGATGCGGATCTCAAGGCGCGTTACGACGCCTATATCGCGGGCATGCAGCCGATGGTGAAATTCGCCAAAAACGGCATGTTCGAAGCGATCATCAACCACGAAAACGAAACGGCGCGCCCGCTGGATGACGCTTATAACGCCGTGCTGCTGAAGGCGATTAAGATCCGTACCGACCGTGCCAATGCGCTGACGGCGCAGGCGCACAGCCGCACGCAGCTGGGCCTGATGTTTATGGTGGGCGCGTTTGCGCTGGCGCTGGTGCTGACGGCGATGACCTTTGTCGTGCTGCGCCGCACGGTAATCAATCCGCTGCAGCGTGCAGCGAAACGTATCGAGAATATCGCCAAAGGCGACCTGACGATGCCGGACGACGTGGCGGGGCGCAGCGAAATTGGCCGCCTGACGCGCGATCTGCAAACCATGCAGCACTCGCTTGAAAACACCGTGGGCACCGTGCGTCAGGGGGCGGAGGAGATCTACCGTGGCACCAGCGAAATTTCCGCCGGTAACACCGATCTCTCTTCGCGCACCGAGCAGCAGGCTGCGGCCATTGAGGAAACCGCCGCGAGCATGGAACAGCTGACCGCGACGGTGAAACAGAACGCCGATAACGCCCATCATGCCAGCAAGCTGGCGGAAGATGCCTCCGGCAAAGCGACCCGCGGCGGGCAGATGGTCTCCGGCGTGGTGAAAACCATGGGCAATATCTCCACCAGTTCGAAGCAAGATCTCTGAAATTACCGCCGTGATCAACAGCATTGCCTTCCAGACCAATATCCTGGCGCTTAACGCGGCGGTAGAAGCGGCGCGTGCGGGTGAACAGGGCCGCGGCTTTGCCGTGGTGGCCAGCGAAGTGCGCACGCTGGCAAGCCGCAGTGCGAAGGCCGCAAAAGAGATCGAAAGCCTGATCAACGAATCGGTCATCGCTGATTGACCAGGGCTCCGGCGAAGTGGTTGCCGCCGGTAACACCATGAATGAGATCGTCGACGGCGGTGAAACGCGTGACCGACATCATGCTGGAGATTGCCGCGGCGTCCGATGAGCAGAGCCGCGGTATCGTCCAGGTGAGCCAGGCGATTTCGGAGATGGATAAAGTGACCCAGCAGAACGCCTCGCTGGTGGAAGAAGCCTCCGCGGCGGCGGCGTCGCTGGAAGAACAGGGCGCGCGTCTGACCGAGGCGGTAGGCGCGTTCCGCCTGACCGGTGCTGCGCCGCAGCGCCAGAACAGCACATCTTCGCCAACGGCAAAACCGTTTAAACCGCAGCGCCCTGCGCTGGCAAACGGCGATAACTGGGAAACCTTCTGATAATCCGCAAAAGAAAAGAGGCCGTAAGGCCTCTTTTTCTATCCAGCGCTAACGTCGTTATATAAAGCTGTCGTCGTCATTGCTGTAGTCGTTGTCATCAAAATCGTCGTTCTGCCAGGCGTCGTTATTATTGCCGAACGGATCGTTCTGGTTGAGGAAGCGGGTGTCAGAGACGTTATTAACGTCGCCGTATTGATTGCCGGTAAACGGATCACCACCGGCGGGCGTTGCCGGTTCTTCGATGATATTCACGATCTCTTCCGGCCGCGACTGATGGAACATACTGGTCAGCATCTCGGCCAGCACGACGCCACCGGCCACGCCAGCGGCAGTCTGCAGCGCGCCAGCCATAAAACCGCCGCTGCGGGGAGCCGGGGCCGAAGCCGGCGCTGCCGCCCGTGAATAATCCTGTGCCGGTGGTTGTTGCGGCTGGGCATTCCAGCTATTGGCCGGCTGCGGGTTGCTTTTCCCGCCACCAAACAGGCCGCCGAGGAAACTGCCACCCGTCGAGGGTTTGCTTTTTTGCGCGGCTAATTCGCTTTCAAGCTCCTGAACCCGCGCCTGCAGGCGTTTCAGCGCCGCTTCCTGAATCAAAATCGATTGCGCCATATAGTAGGGGGCTGCAGGCTGCTGTCTGACAAATTCCGCGATCTGACGCTCGGCATCTGCATCCCGTTGACTGTTTTGTTGTCCGGTCTGTTTCAGACGCTCGAAAAGGCCGTTGATAAGCTGCTGTTCTTCATGTTGCATGACAATAACCTTCCGCTCTCCAGGGTGGATACCATGCAGTTTATCAGCGGCGGCAATCTGTGTCTGGCGAGTGAAATGTTTGTTTAAGATTGGTTGCAGGTTGGCTGAAACTCGCCCTGCTTTCGGGGGCCGCGGACGAAAAAAAAGCCCGCATCAGCAGGCTTTTTTATCACCATCACATCTTATTTCTTATCGGGTAACGCGTACGCGATAACGTAATCACCGCGATCCGGCGACTGGCGTGCGCCGCCGGCGTTAATGATGATGTACTGCTTACCGGTTTTCGGCGACACGTAGGTCATCGGGCCGGACTGGCTGCCAACCGGCAGGCGGTCTTTCCAGATCTCTTTCCCGGTGGCGGTATCAAACGCGCGCAGGTAGAAATCCTGGGTACCGGCAAAGAACAGCAGGCCGGACTGGGTGGAGAGCGACGCGCCCAGGGTCGGCATACCGATCGGGATTGGCATGTGCATGCGAATGCCCAGCGGGCCGGTATCTTCCACCGTGCCGACAGGAACCTGCCACACCAGCTTGCCGGTTTTCAGGTCAACGGCTGACATGGTGCCAAACGGCGGCTTCTGGCACGGAATACCCAGCGGCGACAGGAAGCGTTCACGCATCGCGCCGAACGGCGTGCCGTCCATCGGAACAATCCCCATCTCGATGCCGCTGGCGTTTTTCGCCACGTTCGCGCGCGGCACCATATAGTTCGCCAGACCCAGGCGCATATCGTTGACGAACATCAGGCTATTGTTCGGGTCAAGGGAGACGCTGCCCCAGTTCATCCCGCCGAGTGAGCCAGGGAACTGCAGGGAACGGTCGAGACCCGGCGGGGTAAAGACGCCCTGATGACGCATCTCTTTAAACTGAATGCGGCACAGCAGCAGGTCGACCGGCGTCGCGCCCCACATGTCGGACTCGGTCAGCGTCTGGTTGCCAATCATCGGCATGCCCACGGAGTACGGCTGGGTTGGGGAGTAGCGTTCACCCTCAACGTTACCCGCCGGGACAGGGCGTTCTTCTACCTTCGCCACCGGCTTGCCGGTTTCGCGGTTAAGCATGAAGATCATGCCCTGCTTGCTGGTCTGCACCAGCACCGGCGTGGTGCCGCCCTTACCGTCAGGCAGGTCGTACAGCAGCGGGTTGTGAAGGCAGGTCGAAGTCCCACAGGTCGTGGTGGGTGGTCTGGAAATGCCAGCGCACCTGACCGGTGGTCGCGTCGACGGCGACGATGGAGGAGCTGTACTTATCGTCCAGCGCGGTACGCTCGCCCGCCCAGAAGTCCGGGGTGGCGTTGCCGGTTGGCAGGTAGATCAGGTTCAGTTTGGCGTCGTAAGACATCGCAGACCAGACGTTCGGCGTACCGCGGGTGTAGGTCTGGCCTTCCGGCGGCAGGCCGGTCAGGGCCGGGTTACCCGGATCCCACGCCCACGCCAGTTTACCGGTGTGAACGTCGTAGGCGCGCACCACGCCCGGCGGTTCGCCGGTGGAGAAGTTATCCGCGACGCGACCGCCGACGACGACAACGTTCCCGGCAACCAGCGGCGTGGAGGTTTGCTGATAATATCCGGGCTTGATCTCGCCCATGCCGACGCTCAGATCCACGATGCCATGGTCGCCAAAGTCATCGCAGACCTTGCCGTTATCCGCGTTGATGGCAATCAGGCGGGCATCGGTGGTGGGCAGGAACAGGCGGCGCGGGCATGCCGCAGGCGAGGTGCCGGTCTGTGACGCTGTCTGCGCCTGAATGATCTTCAAAATAGCCCAGGCCGCGGCAGCGCTGCCAGTTTGGCGCGGTGGCTTTCGAATCGTAGCGCCATTTTTCTTTACCGGAATCCACATCCAGCGCCAGCACTTTACTGTACGGCGTACAGACATACAGCGTGTCGCCAATCTGCAGAGGCGTGTTCTGATCTTCCGCGCCCGAGCCGTTGCTCTGCGGAATATCGCCGGTGTGCGCAACCCAGGCGACTTTCAACTGGCTGACGTTTTGCTTGTTAATCTGGTCCAGCGCGGCGAAACGGTCGCCGTGGGTGGTGTTGCCCCAGTGTTCCCAGTTCTTTTGCTGCGCCGTCGCCGGGGGCAACGGGTTTCACCGGAATCGCTTCCGTTGGTGCGATCACATTCCATGTTTTGAACATGCCGCCTGCGCTGACCAGCAGCAGCACCGCCAGTACGCCTGCCAGGCTGAATGATGATTTACGCAGCGGCGTCGCACGTTGTTGCGCACGCAGCAGCGGCCACAGCAGTGCAGCCAGCAAGGCCAGCACGCCGAAAGTAAACAGGCGCGAGAACAGCGGCCAGAATGACCAGCCAGCGTCGCTGACTGCCCAGAAAAGAGAAACGATAAATGCCAGTGCGTAGAGCAGAATACCGCTGGGGCGGTTTTTGATAATCAAACCCGCCGCCACCACCATCACGATGCCCATGATGAGGAAGTAGGGACTGCCGCCGACGGCGACAAGTTTATAACCGAGAATGCCAATCGCCAGACCGATAACCATCATCAGTACGGCCAGTAACCACTTCAGGACGCTTACCACCCCGCGTGGCGTATTACCAGGTGCCATGTTTTTCTCCTGAAACCCATTCGTGTGCGGAACGGCAAACGGTAACCGTCCGAACCAAATGGATAATTTTTATAGGGGTATTGTTATGAATGAAGGTTAAATTACTTTCTTTGTCACAAAACGAAGCACCATTGTAAACATAAATGAACCATATGGTGAATAGAAAGTATGATGATTCTGTTAAATTATTATTCGAAGTTGTTAAAATCTGGCGCGGGTAATGAGCAAAAAGCCCGCAAAATGCGGGCTGGAAGGTCAGGCTATACGCAGGGTTGCGCGCGTTTGCGCCGGAGTGACGCTCACGGGGATCGATTTTGAGGTGGGTGTCCCGGTGCCGTCGCCAAAGCGGGTCAAAGGAACCAGCGGGTTCGTCTCCGGGTAGTAAGCTGCAAGGTTACCGCGCGGGATATCGTAGGCGACGAGGCGGAAATCCTCCACGCGGCGAACCACGCCATCCGTGGCCTGGGTTTCAATATCGACGCGATCGCCATCGCTCAGGCCGAGCGCAGCAATATCGGCCGGGTGCATAAACAGCACATCGCGCTGGCCATAAACCCCGCGATAACGATCGTCGAGGCCATAAATCGTGGTGTTGTACTGATCGTGCGAGCGTAACGTCTGCAACACAAACGGCGCGGTGATTTCCGGGCAGACCGCGTCAGGCAGCGCCGCAGCGCTGAATTCCGCTTTCGCGGATGGCGTATTGAAACGCAGCTCCGCCGCCGCATTGCCCAGCCAGAAACCACCGGGTTCGTCGCAACGGGCATTGAAATTCTGAAAGCCAGGGATCGTGGCGGCAATATGGTCGCGAATCAGGTTGTAATCGGCGGCCAGCGCCAGCCAGTCGAGTTGCGCTGTGCCTAAGGTCGCATGGGCAATCCCGGCGACAATCGCTGTTTCCGAGCGCTGCGTTGCCGCCAGCGGTTTGCCGATCCCTTCGGAAGCATGCACCATGCTGAAGGAGTCTTCGACAGTGACAAACTGGCGGCCTGAGGCCTGAACATCCTCTTCGGTGCGGCCCAGCGTTGGCAGAATAAGCGACTGTTTACCCGGCATTAAATGGCTGCGGTTGAGTTTGGTGCTGATATAGACCGTTAGCCCGCAGCGGCGCAGCGCTTCGCAGGTCAGCGGCGTGTCCGGCGCGGCGGCGGCAAGATTACCACCCAGCGCAAGCAACACTTTCACTTCATCGCGCAGCATCGCCTGAATAGCTTCAACTGTATGGTGACCGTGCTCGCGCGGCGGTTCGAAATGGAAGTGGCGGGCAAGGCTGTCGAGCAGTGCCTGCGGCGGTTTTTCATCGATCCCCATCGTGCGGTTGCCCTGCACATTGCTGTGACCACGCACCGGACACAGCCCGGCTCCCGGTTTACCCAGATGGCCGCCGAGCAGTTGCAGGTTAGTAATTTCCCGCACCGTATCCAGCGAATGTTTGTGCTGGGTAATGCCCATCGCCCAGGTGAAGATCACCCGTTCTGCGGTCTGCCATATTGCCGCCGCATCACGCAACTGCTGCTGGCTGAGGCCAGATTGCTGCTCAATGATTTGCCAGTCGGTGGCATCGATTTGCGCAAACCACGCTTCGATACCCTGGGTGTGCTCAGCAATAAAGTCATCCGCGAAGATGCTGCTTTCGCCGTTAGCAAGGCGCTGACGCTGGGTTTCCAGCAACGCTTTGGCGATCCCGCGTACCGCTGCCATATCACCGCCGAGATTCGGCTGATAGTAGGAAGAGCTGATGGTTCCCGCCATTGGCGTGACCACTTCCAGCGGTTTTTGCGGATCGGCAAAACGCTCAAGGCCACGTTCGCGCAGGGTGTTAAAGGTGACAATTCGCGCGCCGCGATCGGCGGCGTGACGCAGGCTGTGCAGCATGCGTGGATGGTTGGTGCCGGGGTTTTGTCCGAAGACAAAAATGGCGTCCGCTTTATCAAAATCAACCAGATGAATGGTGCCTTTACCGACGCCAATGCTACGTTTTAGCCCGGCGCCGCTGGCTTCATGGCACATATTGGAGCAATCCGGGAAGTTGTTGGTACCGACCATGCGGCCAAACAACTGATATAGGTAAGAGGCTTCATTACTGGCGCGCCCGGAGGTGTACAACTCAAGCTGGTTGGGATTATCCAGCGCCCGGATATGTTCGCCGATCATCGCCAGCGCATCGTCCCAGCTAATCGGTTCGTAGTGGTCGGTTTGCGGGTTATAGCGCAGCGGTTCGGTCAGGCGCCCCTGATATTCAAGAAAGTAGTCACTCTGGCGGTTCAGGGCGCTGACGCTGTGTTGCGCAAAAAACGTGGCGTCGATCTGGCGGCGGGTAGCTTCCCAGGTGACCGCTTTCGCGCCGTTTTCGCAGAAACTGAAGGTACTTTTATTATCATCGCCCCAGGCGCAACCAGGGCAGTCGAAGCCCCGAGCTTTGTTCATGCGCAACAGGTTGCGCATATTTTTGAGGGCATTTTTGCTGTCAATGACGAAGCGCGTGGTGGCTTCCAGAGAGCCCAGACCACCGGCAGCGGCGTGGTAGGGTTTAATCGCTGTTTTAAATTTCATTGGTTCTTCCGGATGCGGGTTGTTACAGCGTTATCCTGGCTCGTGTAACAACAACCCTTAATCAACAACCACTTTTTATCACACAATTAACGAGATGTTTACCATTTGCGCAACAAGAAGAACCGAATGAAGTGCCGGGAGGTTAACCCGGCATGATTTTGCGGATTGCGCTGATAAGCGAATGCGCAGCAGGCGGCAGCGGCGTATCGACACGCGTGATAATGCCAACCGGATCGCCGATTCCCAGCGGCGGAATCGGCAGGGCGACCAGCGAGCCGAGACGTAAATCATCTTTTACCGCGCCCGACGGCACAAACCAGACATAGTCAAAACCGACGGTTAACTGGCGCGACAGCGAGGCAGAGAGCGTCTCGATACAGCCAGCGGGCAGTTTGCAATTCTGGCTGGCCAGCAGTTCTTCTGCGCTATCACGCGGAGGGGTGCCTTCCGGCAGCACCACCACCGGCCACTCCAGCACGCGGCTTAAGGTCACGGTACTTTGCAGCAGGGGATGCTTTGGACGCACCACCAGTTTCAGTGATTCCAGAAACAGCAGTTCGTAATTAAGGCCGCTCATCAGCTCCGGGTCTGACATCCGGCCAATGCCCAGATCGAGTTCACCGGACTTCAGCCCGGCCAGCAGCATCGGATTATGGGCAGTAGCGACCTGGATCTTAAGATCCGGTTGTTGTTTATGGAGCTGGCCAATCACCGCCGGCAAAATACCCAGCGCGGCAGTCGGCAGGGCGCCAATGCGGATCAGATCGCTTTTCTGTTCCGCCTTATGATCCAGCGACTGCCCGGCAATATTGACGGCATCCAGCACCCGTACCGCGTGCGTCAGAAACTGCTCGCCGACATGCGTCAACTGCGCGCCGAGACGACCACGTTCGAACAGACGCTTGCCGGTCAGTTGTTCCAGTTCATTCAGGGTTTTCGACAGCGCAGGCTGACTTAAATTGAGGGTTTCAGCCGCTCTCCCCAGAGTTCCTTGTTGAGCAACGGCCACGAAGGTATGTAAATGGCGCAGGCGAATGCGCTGTGAAAAGAGACCATTTTTTTCCATAAGATGATGTTAAAAACTAAGCGGCTTCGGTGACAAGTAAAGTTGTTTATTTTTGATAACTTGATTGCAAAGTATTCTTAACATCTAATCTATTTGAGTCACAAACAGATTTTCCGCGCAGTGTGACGAAACCTGCAACTTTGTATGGGTTTCTCCGGCGGTTTCCATAATCTTTCGTTATGTTTTTTTGCGCTTCAGCGGCATCCGTTTCCTGCCACGATCACACTTTGTAAATTTCCCATCACGCGCGTGAATGTGCTTCCTACACTCCAGAAGAGAGCACACAGGAAGGAAAATGAAATGGGTTACAACATCACGGCTGATGAGATTCGGGAACACTTTTCGCAGGCTATGTCGGCGATGTACCAGCAGGAAGTTCCGCAGTACGGCACGCTGCTGGAGCTGGTTGCGGACGTAAACCTGGCGGTTCTGGAAAACAATCCCCTATTACATGAACAACTGGCCAATGCGGATGAGCTGGCGCGGCTGAACGTTGAGCGCCACGGGGCGATCCGCGTGGGCACTGCGGAAGAGTTATCCTGGCTGCGGCGGATGTTTGCCGTTATGGGGATGTACCCGGTGAGCTATTACGATCTCTCGCAGGCGGGCGTACCGGTACACTCAACGGCGTTTCGCCCGGTGGATGATGCGGCGCTGTGCGCGCAATCCGTTTCGCATTTTTACTTCGCTGCTGCGGCTGGAGCTGATTGAGAACGAGGCGCTGCGCAACAAAGCGGCGGCGATCCTGGCGAAGCGCGATATCTTTACGCCGGCTTGTCGCCAGTTGATTGAACTGCATGAGCTGAACGGCGGTTTTACCGCGCCGCAGGCCGACGCGTTTGTGCAGGAGGCGCTGGAGACCTTCCGCTGGCATCGTCATGCCACGGTCGATGAGGAAACCTATCAGGCGCTGCACAACGAGCATCGGCTGATTGCCGATGTGGTCTGCTTCCCGGGCTGCCATATCAACCACCTAACGCCGCGCACGCTGGATATTGATCGGGTGCAGGCGCTGATGCCGAAGTACGGAATCGAGCCGAAGATCCTGATCGAAGGGCCGCCGCGCCGCGAGGTGCCGATCTTACTGCGTCAAACCAGCTTCAAAGCGCTGGAAGAGCCGGTGCTGTTCGCCGGTGAACATAAGGGAACCCACACCGCGCGCTTCGGTGAGATTGAGCAGCGCGGCGTGGCGCTGACGCCAAAAGGGCGGGCGCTGTACGATCAGCCTTCTTGGCAGAGGCCGGCACCGGCAAAGATAATCTCACGCACCAGCTGCATCTGCGGGAGGTGTTCAGCGCCTTCCCGGACAGCGAAATGCTGATGCGCCAGCAGGAGCTGGCGTGGTTCCGCTACCGGCTGACGCCGACCGGCGAAGCGCATCGCCATGCGTTCCGCCCCGGCGACGATCCGCAACCGCTGATCGAGCGCGGCTGGGTGGTGGCCCAGCCCATCACCTACGAAGATTTTCTGCCGGTCAGCGCCGCGGGGATCTTCCAGTCCAACCTCGGCAATGAAACCCAGGCGCGCAGCCACGGCAACGCCAGCCAAGCGCATGCGTTTGAAGAGGCGCTCGGTTGCCCGGTACTCGACGAGTTTACGCTCTACCAGGAGGCATCCGAGCGCAGCAAACGACGTTGCGGTTTGCTCTAAAACCGGTACTCTGCTGGGGATCAGTTATTTCCGGATAATGTTGTTATGGAGAATCCTTCCGCGCCGCTGGCGCACACCCGCCACGGCAGTGTGCTGGGTTGTCGCGAAGCGGCCTTTGATGTCTGGCGCGGTATTCCGTTTGCCGCGCCGCCCGTTGGCCCGCTGCGCTGGCGCGCGCCGCAGCCGGTGGAACCCTGGCAAGGGGTGCGCATCGCCGACCGTTTTTCTGCCGCCAGTTGGCAAAACAGCGAGTATTGTCAGGAGCTTGGCGGTGGCGATCCGGGACAGTTCTCTGAAGATTGTCTCTACCTTAACGTCTGGTCGCCCACAGAACGCGCAAAGCCGCTGCCGGTGATGGTCTGGCTGCACGGCGGCGGGTTTACGATTGGCGCCGGCGGGCTACCGCCCTACGACGGCAAAGCGCTGGCCACGCGCGGCGTGGTGGTGGTGACGATCAATTACCGTCTCGGCCATCTCGGCTTTTTCGCCCATCCCGCGCTGGAAGGCGAAGAGGGCGAACGCGTAGTGCATAATTTTGCCCTGCTGGATCAAATCGCCGCCTTGCACTGGGTGCGGGAGAATATCGCCGCGTTTGGTGGCGATGCCGAAAACGTGACCCTGTTTGGCGAATCTGCCGGGGCGCGCAGCGTGCTGGCGCTGATGGCTTCTCCACTGGCAAAAGGGCTGTTTCATAAAGGCATTATTCAGAGCAGCTATACCTTGCCGGACACGCCGCGGGAAGCGGCGCTGGCAAAAGGGGAAGCGCTTGCTGCGCATTTTGGCCTGACAAACGCCAGCGCAGAGCAATTGCGGGCGATCCCGCCCGACGCGTTCTGGCCGCTGACTGCACCGCTGAACGTTGCCCCTGCGCCCATCGTCGGCGACGGGGTTCTTCCGGAAGCGATGCTGGACGTCTTTTGTGCCGCCCGGCAGCACCCGATGCCGGTGATGATTGGCTCGAACAGCGATGAAGCCAGCGTGATGGCGGTGTTTGGCGTCGATCTCGCCGGGCAAATCCAGAAACTGCGTCGGGAGCAGCGCCTTGGGCTGGGGCTGATTAAATTGCTCTATCCGGGCGTGAAGGGCGATGAGGAGCTGGGCCGGCAGGTGTGCCGCGACATGGCATTTACCACGCTCGGGCTACGTGGTGATGCAGGCGCAGCAGCGGGTTCGGCGGACCGTGCTGGCGTTACTGGTTTGACTATGTTGCGGAAGCAGAACATGACACCTACATCAACGGCGCCTGGCACGGCAACGAAGTGCCCTACGTCTTCGACAATCTTATGCTTTCGGAGCCGTCGTGCAGCTACGTTAACCCGCGCGATCTGGCGTTTGCCGCGTATCTTGCCGATTACTGGGTGCAGTTTGCCCGCCATGCCAGCCGTCATTGTGAATCGCTTGCCGGCCCGGTGAACTGGCTGGCCTGCGTGCGCGGGCGCGACAGACTGCTGCGCATCGGACTGAATAAACATGCAGGATTTCGCCTGGTTAATCGCTTTATGCGCACGCGTCTGAGCTTCTTTCGCCGGGTGATGCGCCACCACGTTAAGCTGGATTAGCCGCCAGCAAGCCCTCACGAAACGCCGCCAGCCCATCGGCTTTATTGGCCGACTGCCGCAGGACCAGCCGGTAGCTGGCGCCGGTCTTGATACTCAGCGCAAACGGCCGCTGAAGCCGCCCGGCGCGGATATCTTCAGCCACCAGCGTTTCGTCGGCAATGGCCACCCCCAGCCCCTGAATGGCGGCCGTAATGGCCAGATCCATCGTGTCGAAGTGTTGATTTTTCCTCATAGCCGGCTGGAAATCCTGCTGCCTGGCCAGCCACAGCGACCAGTCGGTTTTATCCCGCGTCGGATGCAGTAGCGTTGCTTTCTCCAGCGGCGTTTTTGCGGCCAGCGCGCTGTTTAGCACCGGGGTGAGCGCCTCTTCAAACAGCAGATCGCCTGCGCTTAAATGCGTGCCGAACACAATGGCCGCGTCGTAAGATTCGGTTTTGAAATTGACGGTGTGATCGGTGGTGGTGGTCAGCGAAATCTGCAACTCCGGGTAGCGCTCGCTCAACGTGCAGCAGGCGCGGCACCAGCCAGCGCATGGCGCAGGTTGGCGCTTTCAGTCGGATCACCGTCTGCTGGCTGCGCGCCTGGTCGGCCACGGTCAGCAAGTGTTCAAACGCAGACTGCGCAGTTCCGGCAACAGGGCGCTGCCCTGCGGGGAGAAGCGCAGCCCGCGCGCGTGGCGCTCAAAAAACGGAAAACCAAACCACGCTTTCCAGCGCGGCGATCTTGCGGCTGACCGCACCCTGCGTCAGGCATAACTCGCGCGCAGCGTGGGTCAAATTGAGGTGACGGGCGGTGACCAAAAAGGCGTCGATGGCATTCAGCGGCAGGGAACGGCGTGACATGGAAACTCCTCAGCTATGCGTTTTTATCATGGCTATTATGACAACAATTCGATTGTCGCGACAGCGTGCTGTTGGTTTGAATGGTTATGCACTTTCCATGCGAAAGGATGAAGAGGATGACTTTGCGAACGCCGGTGAGAACGCGTTCCAAACTGCCTGATGTGGGTACCACCATTTTTACCGTTATCGGCCAGCTTTCCGCCGAGCACAACGCGATTAACCTCTCTCAGGGCGCGCCCAATTTCTCCCTGCGACCCGCAACTGGTTGCCGGCGTTACCCGCGCCATGGAGGAGGGTCACAACCAGTACGCGCCGATGACCGGGCTGCGGCCGCTGAAAGAGCGTATTGCGGAGAAAATTGCCGATCTCTACGGCACGCAGTACGACGTCGATAGCGAGGTGCTGGTGACCGCCAGCGCCAGCGAGGGTTTGTACTCCGCGATTAGCGGGCTGGTGCATCCTGGCGATGAGGTGATCTACTTTGAACCGTCGTTTGACAGCTATGCGCCGATTGTCCGTCTGCAGGGTGCCACACCGATTGCCATCAAGCTGACGGTGCCGGATTTTGCCGTTAACTGGGATGAAGTGCGGGCAGCGATCACGCCGCGCACGCGGATGATCATCATCAACACGCCGCACAACCCCAGCGGGCAGGTCTTCTCCCGCGCTGACCTCGATCAACTGGCCGCCTTAACCCGCAATACGGATATTGTGATCCTCTCGGATGAGGTGTACGAGCACGTCGTATTTGACGGTGAACCGCATCACGGCATGGCGACGCACCCGCAGCTGGCGGAGCGCAGCGTGATCGTCTCTTCCTTCGGGAAGACCTATCACGTCACCGGCTGGCGCGTCGGTTATTGCGTTGCTCCCGCCGAATTGATGGACGAGATCTGCAAGGTACATCAATTTTTGATGTTCTCTGCCGATACGCCGATGCAGCACGCGTTTGCCGAGCAGATGCGCGACCCGCAAAGCTGGCTGATGCTGTCGGCGTTTTATCAGCGCAAGCGCGATCTGCTGCAAACGCTGCTGGTCGATTCGCCGTTCACGCCTGCTGCCCAGCGCCGGTTCGTTCTTCCTGCTGGCGGACTACAGTGCGTTCAGCGATGAGCGCGACAGCGAGATGGTCAAACGGCTGATCGCTGAGTACGGTGTTGCCACCATTCCGCTGTCGGCGTTTTATGCGGACGGGACGGATAACAAATTCATTCGCCTCTCTTTTGCCAAAGATGAGGCCACGTTAAGAGCAGGTGCCCAGGCCCTGTGTCGGGTTAAACCACGCTAAGGAGCGTTAATAATGAAACTAAAAGCACTCTGTCTGGGTATGGGTTTGCTCTGCTCACTCTCTTCATTAGCGGCAACGGAACTGCGCTATGGCGTTGAGGCGGAATATCCGCCGTTTGAAAGCCGCAATGCCGCAGGCGAGCTGGAAGGGTTTGATGTTGAGCTGGGGAATGCCATCTGCAAAGCGGCACCGCTGAAATGCAGCTGGGTGGAAACCTCGTTTGATGCGCTGATCCCAGGGCTGGTGGCGAAAAAATTTGATGCCATTAACTCGGCGATGAACATCACCGAACAGCGGCGCAAAAGCATCGATTTCACCCAGCCAATCTACCGTATTCCTTCACAACTGGTCGGCAAAAGCGGCGACGGCGGTGGAGGCCACCGCGGAAGGGCTGAAAGGGAAAACCATCGGCGTGTTGCAGGGTTCCATCCAGGAAACCTACGCCAAAGAGCACTGGGAAAAGCAGGGTGTCACGGTGGTGTCGTATAAAGATCAGAATATGGCGTGGGGAGATCTGCTGAATGGCCGTATCGACGCCTCGCTGGTGATGTCGGCGGCCGGGCAGGCAGGTTTCCTCAGCAAGCCGCAGGGGAAAGGGTTTGGCTTTATCGGCAAACCGGTGTCGGATGACACGATCCTCGGCAGCGGGATCGGTTTTGGGCTGCGTAAAGGTGACGATGCGACAAAAAAACAGCTTGATGCCGCCATTGATAAAGTCCGCGCCGACGGCACCATCAAACGCCTGGCGGAAAAGTACTTCCCCGGTATTGATGTTAGCGTAAGCGCACAATAACGATTCACTACTCTGGCCCCTGCCGCCTGATGTCCGGCAGGGGCTTTTTTCTTTCTGCGCGCTACGCAGCGACTGCTTCAATGATGGATAACCAACTCTCGGTGCGGATAATGCGATTCAGTTTTAACCCAGCGGCCGAAAACAACGCGTTGAGTTCGTCCGGCGTTCTGACTTGCCCACCGGCAAAACTGCTGAGCAGCAGCAGATCAACGGCGTAACTGCCCGGGTCATTGTCTGCTGCGGCGATACAGGGTTCAAGTAACAGCACTTTGCCCTGCGCAGGCATTGCCTTACGGCAGTTTTTCAATATTTGCAGCGCCTTCTCGCTGACCCAATCCATAACAATGTACTTCAATACGTAAATATCTGCGGACGGGCAGGTTTCAAAAAAATTGCCCGCTATTAATGACCAGCGGGAATTATCATTGAGGTGGTGCAAAATATTCCCGGCTAATACCTCTGCGCGGTCAAAAAGAATACCTTTCGTGGTTGGGTTATGACGCAATATATTAAGCAATAAATTTCCATACCCTCCGGCAATATCCGCCACGGTAACCTGAGGTGGAAAATCATAAGCGCGTACCAGCACCTCATTTTCAACCCGTGACATCGAGTACATTCCTCGGTGAAAGACGTTATTCGTTTGATCTTGTTGCGCCCAGTAATCATAGAATGCGCTGCCGAAAAGCCTGTGAAAAGCATCACCGCCACGTACCGTCTCAGCCAGTTCCAGTGCGGGCCACCAGAAGGTTTTATCCGTCAGCATCAGAATGGCATGACGTAACGACCAGGGGTGATCCTCGAGCAGTAATTCCGCCATTGGCGTCAGGGAAATAACATCGTTTTCTGCGCAGTGAAAGAGACCGCGCGATGCCAGAATGCGCAAAATACGTCGCAATCGGCCACTGTCAGTGTTCAGTGCGGCGGAAAGTTGCTCCACCGTTTTCGCTTCTGTCGTTAATTGTTCGGCAACGCCTAAAATAACCGCCGTACGTAGTGCCGCCTGCCAGACAAAACCCATGGAGAATTCTAATAAAGCCAACGCCTCTTTCTCACCAGTAAAAGCGTGTCTATCTTTGGTTAACATGCGTGAAATCCTCTCAGACATTAGCGTCTCGATCGCCATCTGCACAATCCATTCGTGCGATTCAAGTATATAAGCTGTGGGCATAGTGCCCGGAAGTGGACAACGCGGCGTCTGTCCAGCGAAGTGGACAATCTGTACAGGTTATTGCCCGCTAAAAAATGCGCACAGAGCTGGGGTGACTTTTACATTCTTTTCGGGTTGATCCGAACGACAGGAAATATTTTCGGTTTTGAGTAAATTCTCAACTGCCAACAATTGGATTCTCAATGAATTTTGTCTAGAGTGTGCGTTCAATAAAGAAATGCTTTTGTCGCTATTTCGCACAATTGCGAAATGCCATTCTACGACCAGAAGGACGTGTTACCAGGCATGAACCGCAGACGATTTATTCAGGCATCCATGGCCCTTGCAGCCACTTACGGCACCACCGGTGTTGCATCTCTTTTCTCCCGCGCGGCGTTTGCGGCGGAGACGGATATTGCCGATGGGCAGAGCCGCCGTTTTGACTTCTCTGTGCTGCAATCAATGGCGCACGATCTGTCGGAACAGCCGTGGGGCGGTGCGCCGAAAGCATTGCCGAATACGCTGGCAAACCTGACGCCGCAGGCTTACAACAGCATCCAGTATGATGCGCAGCATTCGCTGTGGAATAACGTCGAAGGGCGTCAACTGGATGTGCAGTTCTTCCACGTCGGCATGGGTTTCCGCCGCCGCGTGCGCATGTTCTCGCTGGATCAGGAAACGCATCAGGCGCGTGAAATTCACTTCCGCCCGGAGCTGTTCAACTATCACGATGCGGGCGTGGATACCAAACAACTGGAAGGCCAGAGCGACCTCGGATTTGCCGGTTTCCGTGCCTTTAAAGCGCCGGAACTGGCGCGCCGCGATATCGTCTCGTTCCTCGGTGCGAGCTATTTCCGCGCGGTGGACAGCACCTTCCAGTACGGCCTTTCCGCGCGCGGCGTGGCCATTGACACCTTTACCGATCAGCCGGAAGAGTTCCCGGACTTTACCGCCTTCTGGTTCGAAACCGCGAAACCATCTGATACCACGTTTACCGTCTATGCGCTGCTGGACAGCGCGAGCATCACCGGGGCTTACAAATTTGTGATCCACTGCGAAGAGAGCCAGGTGATCATGGATGTGGATAACCGTCTGTATGCGCGCAAAGACATCAAACAGCTCGGCATCGCGCCGATGACCAGTATGTTCAGCTGCGGCAACAATGAGCGTCGCGTATGCGACACTATTCATCCGCAAATTCATGACTCTGACCGTCTGGCAATGTGGCGCGGCAACGGTGAGTGGATCTGCCGCCCGCTGAATAACCCACAAAAACTGCAATTCAACGCTTTCCAGGATGAAAACCCGAAAGGCTTTGGCCTGTTGCAGTTGGATCGCGATTTCTCCCACTATCAGGATGTGATGGGCTGGTATAACAAACGCCCAAGTTTGTGGGTCGAGCCGCGCAATCGCTGGGGCAAAGGGGCGGTGAGCCTGATGGAGATCCCGACTACCGGCGAAACGCTGGATAACATTGTGTGCTTCTGGCAACCGGAAAAACCGGTGAAAGCGGGTGATGAGTTTGCTTTCCAGTATCGTCTGTACTGGAGTGCAATGCCGCCGGTCCGTTCACCGCTGGCACGTGTCTACGCGACCCGTACCGGGATGGGCGGCTTCCCGGAAGGCTGGGCACCGGGCGAACATTATCCGGAGAAATGGGCGCGTCGCTTTGCTATTGATTTCGTCGGCGGCGATCTGAAAGCGGCCGCGCCGAAAGGCATTGAGCCGGTGATCACGCTCTCCAGCGGCGAAGCGAAACAGGTAGAAATCCTGTATGTGGAACCGTTCGACGGTTACCGCATTCTCTTCGACTGGTATCCGACCAATGATTCCACCGATCCGGTGGAGATGCGCATGTTCCTGCGCTGTCAGGGCGATGCCATCAGTGAAACCTGGTTGTATCAATATTTCCCGCCCGCGGCGGACAAGCGTAACTACGTTGACGACCGCGTGATGCGTTAATCTTCCTTCGCCCCCGTTTGGGGGCGAAAGTTTTCCGGAGGCGTAATGGCAACGGAACACCACTCAGATACCACCATTCCCGTTAACGACCGTATTACGCTGCAGGCCGCTGATGAGCGATTTGTGCATCAATTACACCAGTTGATCGTGAAAAATCGCGACGATTTGCAGCAGTTCCTCGACTGGCCGCAGTATGTGCGCACGGTGGAAGATACCCGTAAAACACTACAGAGCAATATGCTGCTGCATCAGCGTGGCTACGCGAAGATGTTTATGATCGTCGTTGATGAGGTTGTCACTGGCGTGCTGGCATTTAACGCTATCGAACCGCTCAACAAGACGGCCTATATCGGTTACTGGCTGGATAAAGCGGTTCAGGGGCAGGGGATTTTGTCGCAGGCGCTGCAGGCACTGATGGCGTTTTATGCTCGCCGGGGCGATGTGCGGCGCTTTGTTATCAAATGCCGGGTGGCGAATCACGCCAGTAATCAGGTGGCGAAACGGAATGGTTTTACACTGGAAGGCTGTCTGAAACAGGCGGAGTTTCTCAACGGCCACTATGACGACCAGAACATCTGGGCAAAAATTGTAGCGCGTAAATAGCGGCGCGTGTTGCGCCGCTCTCTTGCTACTTCACCTCGCTAGCTGGTCGCCTGCGAAACCGCTTTACGCAGTCCGTTGACGGCGGCGGAATTCATCGGTGTCACCAGCGCGTAGTTATAGTGTTCATCGCTCCAGTATTGCGCCATGACATCGTCTGCCTGACGTTCACCGTGCGGTAATTTCACCGGGCTGAGCGGACGAATGTACCAGCCAACCCGCGTGCCGCTCGGCCCCTGATACATAATCAGCGCGGCTGGCCCTTGCGCGGTGGCAATCAATCGTCCACCAACCAGCGTAAAGCCGTACTGCTCCAGGTTCGGCGGCTGATGGCCGTTAATGAAATAGCGCGACACCCAGCGGGTTAGCTCCGTTTGCTGCGTGGCAACCACATCCATCGGCGTGACGGAGGTATTGTCAAACAGCTTATAAGCCTGTACCGCATCTTCCATCGGCTGATGCGTCATCAACATTTGCGACTCTTTCATCTGCCAGCCGGTGAAACCGCCGACGCTCAGCGCCAGCACCAGCGCGAATGCCGTCGCCAGTTTCCACTGGCGTTGCTGCCCCACCTGGCGACGAAAATAGTGCGGTTCGGGGCTTTCCAGTTGTACGTGTTGCTGTTGCATCGCCTGGCGCAACTGCTGCGCGTCGCGCCGCCATCCCGCCACTTGTGCAGCGGCCACCGGGTTTTGCGCCAGATAGTGTTCAATCCGCTTTGAGGTCGCGTCATCTGTTTCGCCATCCATCCAGGCATGCAGATCGTGTTCATCAGGTGGCAGCGTCATTTCAGTCTCCTCAGCGGTAACGGTGTTACCTTGCCTTCTAATTTCTCATGCAACATTTTGCGCGCCCGCGAAAGGCGGGACATTACGGTGCCGGTCGGAATATCCAGCGTGGTGGCCACCTCTTTATAGCTCAGCCCCTCAACGCTCACCAGCAGCAAAATGACGCGATACTCGGTGGGCAACGTGGCGAACAGCGCCAGCGTATCGTCGGCAATCGCCAGCGACTCCGACGAGTCGCTAAGTGCTTCCTCGCCGGTAAAAAAGCTGAGCAGCTTCATATAGCGTTTGCGTCGCCGCTCGCCGTCAATAAATTGCCGGTAGAGAATAGCAAACAGCCATGCGCGCAGGCTTTCCGCCCCGGTGTTATCCAGCCTGCGCGTCAATGCTTTCGTCAGGCAGCTTTGCACCAGATCCTCCGCGCTGTGCGGGTTGCGGGTCAGCCACAGGGCAAAACGTTGCAAATGTGGCATCACCTGACGAATTTCTTCATCGGTCAGTTGCATAAATAGCCTTTATCGCTTGCGGGTTCCGGACATACTTTCAAATACCCCGTCACGCAGTATTAACGCGTGTAATAAGGCGGCGGCCAGATGCAGCATCACCGTAACAAATAGCGCCAACGCGACCAAAGAATGTAGCGGGCGCAGGATCGCATACCAGTCATTATTTACCGGCAGAATGGGCGGTAAAACGAAGCCTGAACCTAATGATACAGGGTAGCCTGCCGCTGACAGCATTGCCCAGCCGATCAGCGGTTGCGCCAGCATCATCGCATAGAGCGCCCAGTGAGAGAGGTGCGCCATCGCGCGCTGCCAGGCGGGCAGTGAAGCCGGTAACGCTGGCGTGGCAGTATAAAACCGCAGCCACAAACGCACGACCACCAGGACAAGAATCATCATACCCAGCGGTTTATGAATCGACACCAGCAAACTGTGCAGTGACGAAATGGTCGAGACCATCAGCACGCCAATAAACAGCATGGCGATGATCGCCGCCGCCATCAGCCAGTGCAGGACGCGCAGCGCCGGGTGGAAATAAGCAACCTGTTTCATCAGTGAGCTCCTGTCTGTGCGGCTTGTTCACGGGTACGCGCGTTGTACGATTTGGCGTAGGCCGCCGAACGTGCATTCAGTAACGGATCGTCAGAGGCGGCGATGCCATCGGGCAGGATCAGCGGATCATAATTGATGTCATTGCACGGGCCTTGTTGCTGGGCAATGGCCTGGCTTAGCTCCAGTGTCCCGGCATTGATGGTCTGGCGATCGGCGGGCCAGACTTGCGATGCGCGGCTGCCATCATCGCCTTTCCCGGCTACGGTGATCAGCAGATCCCACTGTAATGGCCCTTGCGCCAGCCGCTGCTGGATATCCTTTTGCAGGAAATCGTTATCGTTTTTCTGCGCGGCGCCGATCGGCTGATAAGCGGTGTGCGGCACCACGCTCCAGCGCACCAGATGCGACGCGCCGGATTTGTCGATAAAGCGGAAGGCATTCAGGCTGTTAAAGCGATCGCTTGCCCAGCTTGAGGAGGGGACGTTCTGTTTTGCCCACGCCAGAAACGGCATAATCTCGGGGTTTTTCTGTACAAATGCTTTGAATTTTTCCGGGTTCGGTTTACCGGTTGCCGGATCCGGCAGCGAAGCGACTTGTAGCTCATAAAACTGTTCTACCGTCGAAACCGGGAAAAAAGGCATGGCATTCATTCCGGTGCGCCACTGTTCACCGTTTGTCAGTTGAAAAGCAAGCGCCAGGCTACGAACCGGCACGGCGTAATCCGGCGCGGAGGGATTTCCGCCAGCAATAGCAAAACGCCCGATCACCGGTGTTTCTCCCACAGCAAATACCGACGCCCGTGAAAGTGCGCTGGCATTGCCGTTAGAGATAAAACGCCCGATCACACAAATGCCTTTGGCATGATTGCGGCGAAACCCCGGATGTTCGCCACCGGCTTGTTGCAATACGCCGACCAGCTTGTCGGAGGTTAGCCGCTGAGGCGACAGCCAGCCGCCACCCCACAAAAAGAGTACGATCAATAGCAACGGAACCAGTGCAATGACGGCAAGGCGCGTGATTAACTGGCGTGGAGTAAAGGGAGTTTGGGTCATTTTTCGCTCATCCTGCTAACAATGAGCAGATAAGACGAACAGGCGGGTCGTTTATTCCCGCCTGGTGAAAAAAAAAGTTCAGTCAGCGAAAAATTGCCGGAAAGGGGTTAAGTGTCCGGGTTCATGGCCTGAAAAATCTGCGCAAAAGTTCCCTCTCTTTCTGCCCGACGCTGGGGTTTATCGCGCTCAAGCAGGATCTTGCCGTCCGGATGCGCCTGCTGCTCAAGAAGCCGCATCACTTTATTGATATCGTCTGCCAGCGGCATGGTGCGCGGTACGAAGGCCAGAGGGTTGCCATCAATGTTGCCTGCTGCGGCTGCCTGATTAGGGGGAGTTGCGCCGCCGTTGTACGGATCTTGCAGCGGTGCCAGGCAGATTCAGCGCCTGGCACAGAGAGGATTATTTGATCACGATATCCGGGAAGCTGGCTTTAACACAGCGGGTGTAGTCGCCTTTGACCAACGCGCTGAAGTCATTTTCCTGCCAGTTAACCAGTTTACAGGCGTAGGATTTACCGCCTGGGTTGCTGGCGACATAGCTGTCATCTTTCACCCAGAACAGGTTCAGCGCCGCAGAGCCAGTTTCAGTGAACTGTTTCATACCTTTACAGCCCAGCACTTCATTTGCCGGTACCGGTACACCCAGCTGTTTGGCGAATTCCTGGTAGTAGCTGATGCGGTTTAACGACTGTGCAATCTCGGTGCTGCCGCCGCATTCAACGCCGCCGTTGATGATCTGCGTTGTCACGCCGAAACCCGGTACCAGACCGTTGGCTTTATCGGCATCGTTCGGCTGCCAGCTACCATCGATAACCGCCTGCATGCTCGGTTTTGGCGGCTGTGGTTGAACGTAGAAGAAAATGGCGCTCGCCAGGTTCAGCCAGGTATCGGCCACCAGCTGCGGCTGTTTCAGCAGAACATTGACGTCGCCGAACATTGCCTGGGAGAACTGACCATAGTTGAAGTTGTAGCTCAACTGTTTGGCGCCACGGCCAAAGTAGCTCAGCTTGTTGCCGTTGGCGTCCTTCGCACAAGGCCAGGCTTTGCCCTGCCAGGTTGTCGGATCGCAGGTTGCGCCGGTGTACTGATCGTAAGCGCTTTCGGACATACCCATTTCACGCACCCAGTGCAGACCCTGCTGCCACTGCGCCACATCGCTTTGCGCCGCGTGCTCACCGGTTTCCTGTACGAAGTGAGCGAACATGGTCGCCAGCGTTTTTTTACAGATGGCATCCGCATCTTTGCCATCGGTATGATCGGCGCAAAGAATCGGGAATTTACCCACCGCTTTCAGGAAGTTGTCGTAGGTATAAGCCGGATCACGATGCGGGAAGAAAAGCTCCCATTTTTCAGCGGTGATCAACTGCTCCACGCGTTTTACGTTCGCCGGGTTTGTGGCGGCACCCGGCTGAATTTTTTCAACCAGCGCGTTGTCCAGCGTCTGCAGCGCATCTTTTACCGCTACCAATTGCGGGAAATCAGTCAGTTGTGCTTCCTTCGCGTCCAGATCGGCCTGCGTGACTTCTAAGCCCGCTTCCGGCGTACCGTTCAGCAGAGACCAGGCGCTTTCCCACGCCCAGCCCGTACCAGGCATGTAAACTTCCGAGCTGCTGCTGCACCAGTTGGCGACATTACAGACATAATCTTTACCTGCGTTATTGACGATATCGCCCTGGTGATAAGCGTGGCCAGCCTGGAAAGGCGGGTATTCAGACGGCGTCGGATCCGGCTGCGGTTCTGGATCCGGCTCAGGTTCAGGCTGTGGTTCTGGCTCTGGATCGGTGCCAGTGGATTCGCCAATTTTTTTCCAGACGTTTTCCCAGGTATTCTGCACGGACGGGTTCGGTTTTTCGCCCGGGTTGGCATACCATTGTGCTTCATAATCTATTTTATTATCGGTAACTTTTTCACCGCCCAGATAGGCTTTACTGATGTCATATTGCGGATAAGCAAATGCATTACAGGAAATAATAATACCAGTAGCAATAAGCGATAACGTAAACTTTCCCTTAAAAAGATTCATTCGAATCACTCCATGATTTTGAAATGCCAACGGTTTTTAAAAAATAAAAATAAATAAAGGCAATGCGAAATGTCATCGTTTTTCCGCGACGGATTTCAGCAAAATAAACGGCGGGTTCATTAGATGCAGATCAATGTTTATTTCTCGGGGGAACTTTCATCATACTTCATGGATAATTCTTTTCCCGCCGGGAAATTATCTTTCCAGCGGGAATAATCGCGGGGGAATATTTATATTGCACCCGCCAGCGGCGTGCGGGTAATACGTTGATCGTTGTTGATGACTTTGGGGCCGCGCAGCAGAATATTTTCGCCCTCCAGCGCTTCGACAACTGCATCGTCGCTCAGCGTCACCTGATGCTCGATCAGCACATTTCCGTGAATGCGCGCGTTGCCCTGAACGACAATTTTTTCGTCGAGTTGCAGCGGGCCGCCGCTCAGCTGCGCATTGCCGCCCACCAGTACATGGTGTTTGAGCACGCAATTACCTTCCACCACGGCGTTTTCTGCCACCTGCGAACTGTAACGCAACGTCGGGATCTCATCGTCTCCGGCACCCGCGATCACTCTGGCATGACCGTAAACTTTGGCGCAGTCGCACACCCAGACGTCGTTCAGTTCATTCCCTTCAAGCAGGGCAAAATCGAAAATTTCCGCCCGATGTTCAATAAAAGCGTAATTCACAATAGCGTCGCCATAGATCTGCGCCTGATGCACCACGCGCGAGTGGGTAACGGTGGCCCGGTCGTAAATTTGCAGGATCTGCTCGCGTTCCGGCGTTAACCCTTTGGCGGCAAAAATATTGCAACCGTGCAGAATACGCGCATCACCGCGTAAACGGCACTCACCGCGCACTGTCGAAAACTGAACGGTGACGTTGTCACTTAATTCGGCGCCGTGGCTGATTTCACTGCTATCCACCCAGGCGTTATCTTTGATCACCACGTTATGGCAGATAACGCAGGGCTGCGTGATCCGCGCATTGTCACTGATGCGGCTACCGAGAAAAACCATGCTGTTTTCATCATAAATCCAGCAATTTCCTTGCTGATCGACGACATTGTCCTCATCAACCCAGCCGCCATGACTGCCCGCTTTGACGTCATTAAAATCACGCAGCGCGATAATCTGGCGCAGCGCGACCGTTTTTTTCTCGCCGCCAATCTGATAACTAAACGTGCGCGACTCATCACTGAGACGATATTTATTCATGCTACGTATCTCCCGTCAGCCTGAGTTAAACGTAGCAAACTTTCTGCCACTGGCTATCGGCGGATGAAATTCATAAAATGCATGCCAAATGCACATTAAAGGTACTGACTTGACCATGACGAACCGCCCTGAAAACTACTTTACGGAAAAATATGCGCTGACTGCGACGCACTCCGAAGTGCTGAACGCCCTGAAATACATCCAGCCGGGGAAGGCGCTGGATCTGGGCTGCGGCAATGGCCGCAACAGCCTGTGGCTGGCAAGCCAGGGTTTTGAGGTTACCGCCTGGGATAAAAACCCGAACAGTCTCAATAACCTGAAAGCGATTCGCGATGCTGAAGGGCTGGAAAACCTGCACATTGATGCGGCGGATTTAAACACCCTGCAATTCGACGGTGAATACGATTTTATTCTCTCTACCGTGGTGCTGATGTTCCTCGAAGCGCAAACCATTCCCGGGCCTTATCGCCAATATGCAGCGCTGCACCAAAGCGGGCGGTTACAACCTGATTGTTGCCGCGATGGATACGGCGGATTACCCCTGCACGGTCGGCTTCCCGTTTGCCTTTAAAGAGCGGTGAGCTGAGCAAATACTACGACGGCTGGGAGTTGCTCAAATACAACGAAGATGTTGGCGAACTGCACCGCACCGATGAAAACGGCAACCGCATCAAGCTGCGCTTTGCCACCATGCTGGCACGCAAACCCGCCTGATCCCGTCCTGCTCGCGGGCAATCTCTGCCCGCGTTTCCTGCTCGCTGTTCGCCATATGAGGGCGCTGGAACCGGCCTTTAATGTGCGAAAAGCATTAACGCGCGGCCAGCAGGCAGAGCTGCAAGGCCACGTTATAAGAGGCCTCAAACGACGACAGCGGCAGGAATTCAAAGCTCGAGTGGAAGTTATGCGCCCCGGTGAAGAAGTTCGGCGTGAGCAACCCTTTAGCCGAGAGCGCCGCGCCGTCGGTGCCGCCGCGCATTGGCGTCGGTTTCGGCGTGATGCCGAGCGATTCCATCGCCTCAAACATCAGATCGATGGCGCGCCGGTCTTCGCCAATCGCATTGCTGATATTGCTGTAGGTATCTTCAATGCGATAGTCCACTCTGGCCGTCGGATATTGGGCGGCAATCAGCGCGGCAACGTCGGCAATCTGCTGCTTGCGGCGCGGCAAAGCTCTCCTTGTCAAAGTCGCGGATATTGGCCTTAAGAACGGCCTCGTTCTGCCCTGCATTGATGCCGTTAAACCAGATATAGCCTTCACGTCCCTCGGTGCACTCCGGCGTTTGCTGGCGGTCAAAATGGCTGATGTAATCCGTCGCCATCAGCAGCGGGTTCACCAGCACGCCTTTGGCGGACATCGGGTGCGCCGTCACGCCGGTAAAGCGGATCTCTGCGGCTGGCGGCATTAAAGTTCTCGTAGACAATCTCGCCCAGCTCGCAGCAGTCAATGGTCCAGGCAAAGTCGACGTCGAAGCGCTTAAGATCCAGCGCTTTGGCACCGTTCAGGCCGATCTCTTCATCAGGCACAAACGCCACGACGATATCGCCATGCCGATGTTCCGCCGTCAGGTTTTCCAGCACCGTCATAACCACCGTGACCGCCGATTTATTATCCGCGCCCAACACGCTGGTTCCGTCGCTGAAAATAATCTCCTCATCGGGATAAGCCAGAATTTCCGGGTGCTCCTTCACCCGCAGCCAGATGTCTTTCTCTTTATTCAGACAGAGATCTTCACCGGTAAACGTTAATATTTGTGGATGAATATCCGGTGATAATCCCACGTCGACGGTATCAATATGGGTAATAAAGCCGATGCGCGGCGCGCCGGGCACGTTGCCTTTTTTTACCGCCGTCACCGTGGCGAATTCATCAATCACAATGTCGTCTAACCCCAGCTGTGCCAGCTCCTGCGCCAGCTCGCGCGCCATGTCATGCTGGCCCGGCGTTGAAGGCAGGGTTTTGACTCTGGGATCGCTCTGGCTGGTGATCGCGAGATAGCGGAAAAAACGGTGCGTTAATTGTCTGGAAAGCGGCGAGCCCATAGTGATTTATTCCTTATTTATTTTTCAGGTGTTTGCCACATCACTTTAATGTTATTTATGAAATGGCAAAAGAATTAATTAGCCGTCGAATTAAAAAGACAGGAATAAATGATGAAAAGCAAACTCACAACTATAGCGCTGGCACTCGCTGCACTCACGGTCAGTTCCGCCGTTGCCGCGAAAACGCTGGTGTATTGCTCCGAAGGATCGCCGGAAAACTTTAATCCTCAATTATACACCTCGGGAACCAGCGTGGACGCCAGCGCCGTGCCGGTCTATAACCGGCTGGTCGATTTCAAACCCGGCACCACGGAGCTGGTGCCGAGCCTGGCGGAACGCTGGGAGGTGAGCGACGACGGCAAGGTTTATACCTTCCATCTGCGCAAAGGGGTCAAGTTCCAGAGCAATAAATCCTTCACGCCGACCCGCGACTTTAACGCCGACGACGTGATCTTCTCGTTTATGCGGCAAAAAGACGTGAATCATCCCTACCACAACGTCTCTAACGGCAGCTATTCCAACTTCGAAAGCCTGGAGTTTGGCAGGCTGATCACCGCCATTGATAAAGTCGATGACCACACCGTGCGCTTTACCCTGGCGCACCCGGAAGCGCCGTTTGTCGCCGATCTGGCCTGGTATTTTGCCTCAATCCTTTCAGCGGAGTATGCCGACGCGATGCTGAAAGCGGGCACGCCGGAGAAGGTGGATATGGAGCCCATCGGCACCGGGCCGTTTAAGCTGGCGCAGTATCAGAAGGATTCGCGGATCCTGTTCACGGCGTTTGCCGACTACTGGCAGGGGAAATCGAAGCTGGACCGGCTGGTGTTTAGCATCACCCCGGATGCCTCCGTGCGTTTTGCCAAACTGGAGAAGAACGAATGTCAGGTGATGCCGTTCCCGAACCCGGCGGATCTGCCGCGCATGAAGGCGAACAAAGATATCAACCTGATGAGCAAAGCCGGGCTGAATACCGGTTTCCTGGCGTTCAACACGCAAAAAGCGCCGCTGGATAACGTGAAGGTCCGTCAGGCGCTGGCGATGGCCATCAATAAACCGGCCATTATTGATGCGGTGTTCCACGGTACCGGCACCGTGGCGAAGAATCTGCTGCCGCCGGGCGTCTGGAGTGCCGACAGCGAGCTTAAGGATTACGACTACGATCCTGAAAAAGCCAAAGCGCTGCTGAAAGAGGCCGGCTTTGCCAGCGGCGTCAGCATCGATTTATGGGCGATGCCGGTCCAGCGTCCCTATAACCCGAATGCGAAACGCATGGCGGAGATGATTCAGGCGGACTGGGCGAAAATTGGCGTACAGACCAAAATCGTTACCTACGAATGGGGCGAGTATCTGAAACGCGTGAAGGGCGGAGAGCATCAGGCCGCGCTGATGGGCTGGACGACGGCCACCGGCGATCCGGATAACTTCTTCGGCCCGCTCTTTACCTGCACCTCGGCGAACGGCGGATCAAACTCGGCGAAATGGTGCTACAAGCCCTTCGATAACCTCATTGCCGAGGCGAAATCGATAACCGATCATGATAAACGCGTGGCGTTGTATAAAGAGGCGCAGCAGATGATGCATGATCAGATGCCTGCGGTGATGATTGCGCATTCAACGATTTTCGAACCGGTACGCAAGGAGGTGAAGGGCTATGAAATCGACCCGTTTGGCAAACATCTGTTCTGGCAAGTGGATATAAATCAGTAATTTTTCACTGCCCGGCATGCGTCCGGGCAATCTTTTTGCAATTTGTGCTCACCGCATCATTTTTTGTCACAACAAACCCGCCCGTCTTTTGCTATAACTTCAAATGCATACTTGCAGATAACATGGAAAACTATCATGCGTACTCAAACTTTTTTTAAAGTTGCAGTGCTTACTGGTCTGTTGGCGTTGGCGGGCTGTTCTTCAAAAGTCGCCGCTCCAGAACAATACTCCGGCTTTTTAAAAGACTACTCAGGCTTGCAGCAGACAACGTCTGCGACGGGTAAACCAACCCTGCGTTGGGTTGACCCTTCTTATAATGAAGCTAACTACGACAGTATTCTCTGGACACCAATTACCTATTACCCAACGCCAAAACCGACCACGCAAATTGGTCAAAAAACGCTTGATGAGTTGTTGAATTACACCAATAACAAAATGAAAACGGCGATTGGTACGCGGAAGCCGGTTGTGACCACGCCGGGTAAACATAGCCTGATTTTCCGCGGCGCGATTACCGGGGTGAGTTCGCAGAAAGAGGGGCTGCAGTTCTATGAAGTGGTGCCTGTCGCGCTGGTGGTTGCCGGTACGCAGATGGCAACCGGACACCGCACCATGGATACGCATCTCTTCTTTGAAGGCGAGCTGATCGATGCGGCCACCAATAAACCGGTCATGAAGGTGGTACGTAAAGGCGAAGGTAAAGAGCTGAATAACGAAAACACACCAATGACCTTTGCGACGCTGAAGCAGGTTGTTGATGATATGGCGACGGATGCCACCATGTTTGATGTGAAAAAGACCGCAAAATAAAATAAAACGGCCTGCGTAATGCAGGCCTTTTTATTTACGCCATCCGTAAGCGTCTGAACCAGGTTTCCGGTTTGGTAAACATCACCATATTTCCTCCCAGGATCAGCACTAATCCCACGATACCGTTGACATGCCAGACGTAGCCTTCATAGACCGTGGAGATGGAGAGCGCCACCAGCGGAAAGAGCAGCGTGCTGTAGGCCGCTTTGCCCGGACCAATGCGTCCCACCAGCGTGAAGTAGGCACCAAAAGCAATCACCGAGCCAAACAGGGCCAGATACACCAGCGCGCCGAGATAGCTCACCGTCCATTCCGGCACAAAGCTATCGCCTCTGAACAGCGCAATGCAGCCCATCACCAGCGTGCCATAGAGCATCGCCCAGGCGTTGGTGGTCATGGTTTCCAGGCCTCTGCGCTGATGGCGCATGCTGATCATATTGCCCAGCGAGAAGCCGTAGGTTCCGAGCGCGGAAAGACCAATACCGGTCAGGAGCGACGCGCTCCAGCCGCTGGCCAGCAGATCGTCCCAGAAGAGGGTGACAATCCCAACCAGCCCCAGTGCCGCCGCCGTCCAGAAACGCGCGGGCGGGCGCTGCCCGAAGAAAATAAAGCTGTTAATGGCGTTATAGAGCACCGCCATGGAGAAGATCACCGATTCCAGCCCGGTGTTGATGCACGCGGCGGCGGTGTAAAAACACCAGAAGTTAAAGCAGAAAACACAGCATCCCTGCAGCAGGCAAAACAGGTGATCGCGCAGCGGTAAACCACGCAGTTTGCGGCGAACCAGCAGCGCCAGCATGATTGCCGCCGTTGCCAGCGCAAAACGCCAGAAAATCGACACCGGCGCGGCCACGGGGCCCTGCTGCAGGAAAATCGCAATCCAGGTGGTTCCCCAGATAACCACCACCAGTCCGTATAATAATGCGTTCATAGTCATTTCCGATGCGAAAAACGAACCCTGAGTGTGGCAAAACGCGGGCAGGGGCGATTTCACCGGCTTGCGGGGGACTTGCAAAATCTTGCGCTTTTTTCTTCCGCGGGGGCTGGCAACGGGAGACAACTCTTCTTAGACTGATATTCCGGTTGATCACATGACTAATTCCGCGAATGTCTCACGCTTACGATACCTTTGAAACGCTTTGCCAACAGAATGCAGTCCTGCGGGAAACCGTCTCGCTGAATTCGGGCATTCAGCTGGCAGCGTGGTACAACAAGCACGACACGATAACGCGGTAAAAGCAACCATCATACCCTCAGCCTGTACGTGGCGGACGGCTACGAAAGCTATCAAAAAACGCCGGGCGGCTGGAAGAACGGCGGGGGGCCGGACCGTTTCTGTTTGATGCCCAAAGAGAGCGAATCGACGTGGGATATCCGTGATGACCTGTCGTTTGTGCATCTCTACTGCACCGATGAACACCTGCGCGACGTGGGGGAGAAAATCTGGGACAAGCGACCGCTTTCGCTGACCCTGGACGAGCGCATTTTTGGCAGCGATCCGAAGATCACCACGCTGTATCGCCAGTTTTTACTGGGCTGTGACTGGCAGCAGCACGCCAACCAGTTGACCCTGAGCACGGCCTCCACGCTGCTGCTGACCCATCTGCTGCAAAACTACTCAAACGTGCAGTGGAAGCTGCCGGTTGTCACGGGAGGGTTGTCGCCGTTTGTGCTGCGCAACGTCCTCGCCTTTATCGAAGAGAATCTCGGGCAGCCCCTGACGCTGGCCGAACTGGCGGCGCAGGCTGCCCTCAGCGAATACCATTTTGCCCGCATGTTCCGCCAGTCGACGGGGCTGGCGCCGCATCAGTACGTGATGCAGAGGCGAATGGATAAAGCTAAGGCCCTCGTCCAGCATACGACGACGCCGCTGACGGAGATCGCGCTTGCCTGCGGGTTTAACTCCGCCAGCCACTTCAGCAACCGCTTTCGCAGCGCGACGGGCATGACGCCTTCGCAGCTACGCGCGGCGAGCGCGTGAAAACAGGGCGTAGCATACCCCGCCCAGCACCAGCCCCCAGAATGCCGAACCGATGCCCAGGATTGTCACGCCGCTTGCGGTCATCAGAAATGTGACGATAGCCGCGTCGCGCTCCGCTTCGTGACTCAGCGCCTGATATAAACTCCCGCTGATGGTGCCCAGCAGCGCCAGACCGGCCAGCGTCTGGATCCAGCTGAGCGGCAGGGCGGCCATCAGCCCGGTAATCGAGCCGCCAAAAATTCCCGCCAGCAGATAAAACCGGCCAGCCGCCGCCGGCCGCCAGCCAGCGTTTACCGGCATCCGGGTGCGCATCCGGGCTTTGGCAAATGGCGGCGGTAATGGCCGCAATGCAGATTGAAAAGACACCAAACGGAGAAAACAGCAGCGCCATTCCCCCCGTAACGATAATGAGCGGTGAGACCGCCAGCGGGTAACCGGAGGCTTTTATCGTGGCGAACCCCGGCGCGTTTTGTGAGGCCATGGTGACCAGGAAGAAGGGTAAGCCAATACTCACCAGGCTGGTGAAGGTGAAGGCGGGCGCAATAAATTCGGGCATCACCAGTGAAAGCGTGAGCTTATCCGTGACAACGTCACCACCGACCCATGCCACCATACCGCCCACCAGGAGTGTGACCACGATGGCATAGCGCGGCGACAGCGCTTTGGCGATCAGCCACGCCGCAATCATGCTGCCGCACAGCAGAAAGTGCCCCTCAAGATGCGCAAACGCGTGGAGGCCAAACTGCAGCAATACCCCGGCCAGCATGGCGGCAGCAAGCGAATGGGGGATCAGCTTCATCAGACGGGCGAAAAGCCCGGTGACGCCGCAGAGCAAAATGAGCGCGTTGGCAAAGATAAACACGCCGATCGTTTCAGCCAGCGTGACGCCGTGCAGGCTGGTGGCGAGCAGCGCCGCGCCGGGCGTCGACCAGGCGGTCAGTACCGGCGCCTTGTACCACCAGGAAAGCGCCAGCGTGCTGACGCCCATCCCAATCCCCAGCGCGGTCATCCAGCCCGCAATCTGCTGCGCGCTGGCGCCAGCCGCAGCGGCCGCCTGCCAGATGATGGCGGCCGAGCTGGCGTAACCGACCAGCACGGCGACAAATCCAGCCAGTGCTGGTAAACGGCAGCGAAGAGGTTGTGGAAAACGTGGCAAGACGCATTGGCGCTCCGTTGTGCGTTATAACGTCCGGAGTAAGGTAGCACTGTGCGCTATAGCGTACAAGTGGATGCGTAATGCCCCGCCACAGGAGGAATAATGGACATCACACGTTCATCTTGCAACCACGCTGAAAAGCCTGCGCCAGGGGCGCGGCTGGAGTTTCTCGCAGCTCGCGGACGAGACCGGCGTGTCAAAAGCGATGCTCGGGCAAATCGAACGCAATGAATCCAGTCCCACGGTGTCGACGCTGTGGAAAATTGCCACCGGCCTGAACGTGCCTTTCTCCGCCTTCATCGCGCCGCCGGAGGCGGAAACGCCGCGGGCGTACGACCCGCAGCAGCAGGCGATGGTGGTCAAGCCGCTTTTCCCGTGGGACGAGACGCTCCGGTTTGATTATTTCTCCATTACCCTGGCCCCCGGCGCCCTGAGTGAATCCACGCCGCATGAGGCCGGGGTGATTGAACATGTGGTGGTGGTCAGCGGCGAGCTGGAGATGTGCATTAACGGGCAGTGGCGAACCATCGCGGCGGGCAGCGGCCTGCGTTTTGCCGGCGATAAACCGCATGCCTACCGCAACAGCAGCGACCAAACGATGCATTTTCACTCCCTGATCCATTACCCAAAAGAAAAAGCCGCAAGCAAGCCTGCGGCAAAAACGACGACGATTAACGAATCAGACAACCCTGAATAATTCGGGGAGCAGCATCTGCAACCCGAAGTATGACGGGTTAACAACGTGACGAGGAATGTCCGAGTCACCACCTTACTGTTAAGCGAAACGCAGCGGAAATAGCAATTTCGACATTGCATTACCACCTGGCGCAAATTCCCCCTGCGGCAGGTGGTGAAACGCCCCGGTTGTGACTACAATAGCCGCCATTTTGAACATAACGGATAACGACGAAGTATGCGCCTGCAATCCCATCATCTTGAACTTTTAAGCCCGGCCCGCGACGCCGCCATTGCCCGTGAAGCGATCCTTCACGGCGCGGACGCCGTCTACATTGGCGGTCCGGGCTTCGGTGCCCGCCATAACGCCAGCAACAGCCTGAGCGATATTGCCGAACTGGTGCCGTTCGCCCACCGTTTCGGGGCGAAAGTGTTCGTGACCCTGAACACCATTCTTCATGATGATGAGCTGGAGCCGGCGCAACGCCTGATTACCGATCTCTACCAGGCCGGCGTTGATGCGCTGATTGTTCAGGATATGGGCGTGCTGGAGCTGGATATTCCGCCCATTGAGCTGCATGCCAGTACCCAGTGCGATATCCGCACGGTTGAGAAGGCGAAGTTTCTCTCCGATGTCGGCTTTTCGCAGATCGTTCTGGCGCGCGAGCTGAACCTGAATCAGATCCGCGATATTCACCAGGCGACAGACGCGACGATTGAATTCTTTATCCACGGCGCGCTGTGCGTCGCCTATTCCGGTCAGTGCAATATTTCCCACGCGCAAACCGGGCGCAGCGCCAACCGCGGCGACTGCTCGCAGGCCTGCCGTCTGCCGTACACCCTGAAAGACGATCAGGGCCGCGTCGTGGCCTTTGAAAAACACCTGCTGTCGATGAAGGATAACGATCAGACCGCCAACCTGGCGGCGCTGATCGACGCGGGCGTGCGTTCCTTCAAGATTGAAGGGCGCTACAAAGATATGAGCTACGTGAAGAACATCACCGCGCACTATCGCCAGATGCTGGATGCCATTATTGAAGATCGCGGCGACCTGGCGCGCGCGTCCGCCGGGCGTACCGAGCATTTCTTTATTCCGTCGACGGACAAAACGTTCCACCGCGGCAGCACGGACTACTTTGTGAATGCCCGCAAAGGGGATATCGGCGCGTTTGACTCACCGAAGTTTATCGGCTTGCCGGTGGGTGAAGTGCTGAAAGTGGCGAAAGATCACCTTGATGTTGAAGTGACGGAGCCGCTGGCGAACGGCGATGGCCTTAACGTGATGATTAAGCGTGAAGTGGTGGGCTTCCGCGCCAACACGGTCGAGAAAACCGGCGAGAACCGCTACCGCGTGTGGCCGAATGAAATGCCGGCCGATCTCTACAAGGCTGCGACCGAACGCGGCGCTTAACCGTAACCTCGATCATAACTGGCAGCAGGCGCTGCTGAAAACCTCCAGCGAACGTCGTATCGCGGTGGATATTGAGCTGGGCGGCTGGGAGGAGCAGCTGATGCTGACCCTGACCTGCGAAGACGGCATGTCGGTAACGCATACGCTGGATGGCCTGTTCGAGGTGGCCAACAACGCGGAAAAAGCGCTGGACAGCCTGAAGGATGGCCTGATGAAGCTGGGGCAAACGAGTTACTACGCCCAAGAGGTTCAGGTCAATCTGCCGGACGCGCTGTTTGTGCCCAACAGCCTGCTTAACCAGTTCCGCCGTGAAACGGCGGAGATGCTGGATGACGCGCGCCTGGCGAACTACCCGCGCGGCAGCCGTAAAGCGGAAGCCGCGCCTGCGCCGGTCTACCCGGAAACGCATCTTTCCTTCCTGGCCAACGTCTATAACCATAAAGCGCGTGAATTCTATCATCGCCACGGCGTGCAGCTGATCGACGCCGCCTATGAAGCGCATGAAGAGAAGGGCGATGTGCCGGTGATGATCACCAAGCACTGCCTGCGTTTTGCGTTTAACCTGTGCCCTAAACAGGCGAAAGGCAATATCAAGAGCTGGAGGGCCACGCCGATGCAGCTGGTAAACGGTGATGAAGTGCTGACCCTGAAATTTGACTGCCGTCCTTGCGAAATGCATGTGATTGGCAAGATGAAAAACCACATCTTCAAAATGCCGCTGCCCGGCAGCGTGGTGGCGTCCGTCAGCCCGGATGATTTGCTGAAGACGTTACCGAAAAACAGATAGCAAAACGGGTGGCTAAGCCACCCGTTTTTTTAGCGGTTATCTTCCGGCAGCGGCGGTTTTTTACCGTGCTCGTCTTTGTGCTTGTCGTTATGTTTTTCATCATGACGCGGCGCTTTATCGCCCTTGTGTTTCGGCGGCGGCGCTTCGCGCGACGGCTTCTTATCACCTTTATGGTGTTCGCCGGTTGGGTATTGATCCTGTGGTACCGGCGGACGATCGTCAGCAAATACCATTGAAGAGAAGCTCACGGCCAGAATGGCAGACATCAGTGCAATCTTTTTCATATTACGTCCTTACACGCGCTATTGCGTGGCGCTGATTTCACGCCAAAAAAGTGAAGATTTTATGGAGCCATTAACCTTCTGGAATATTCCTGGAAGATGACGGCAGATAGCGCCAGTAGGGCGGCGAACCGAAACTCGCCAGTAAGAAATCGATCACCACGCGGGTATTGAGCGACGGGTATTTCCCGCCTGGATAGAGCAAATAAAGCGATTGCGCTTCGGCGGAATAGGTTGGCGAAAATTCGGGCAGTAAATCGACTAGTTCACCGCGATTCAACATCTCGCCTATCTGCCAGTCCGGGTAAAGCAGGATTCCGGCGTCATTTCTTGCCGCCTGGAGTAACAATTCGGCATTGTCAGAAACGATTTTTGCCTGCGGGAAAAACTGATACTGCCGATCGCCCTGCTGAAAGCGCCAACGCTGCATCCCGGTTTTTCCGCGATAAGCCAGTAACTGGTGATGTTGTAGCGCTTCCGGTGATTCTGGCCGCCCGTGACGGCGAAGATAGGCGGGCGTTGCCACCAGATGACAGCGCTGGCTGGCGATCAAGCGGCCATGCAGTTCTGAATCTTTCAGCGAGGCGATGCGCAGCAGCAGATCCGTGCCGTCGGCAAACGGATCGATATAGTCATCATTCAGGTTCAGCTCAATGTACAGCGCCGGGTAACGCGCACTCAGTTCGCTGATGCGCGGCCCGATATGCCGTAAACCGAAGGAGGTTGGGGCGTTAATGCGAATGCGCCCACCGGGTTCGTTGCGCCGTTCACCGACCTGCGTTTGCGCATCGGCAAGCTGCTGGAGCATGACGCGAAAGGCTTCGGCATAGATATGACCGGCGTCGGTGGCCGTCACCGCGCGGGTGTTGCGATACAACAGTTGCGTTTCCAGCGCCTGTTCCAGTTGCTGAACCACGCGGGAAAGCGACGAGGCGGCAAGCCCTTCGTTGCGCGCCACTTCGGACAAATTCCCTTCGCGCACAACGGCAAGAAACAGGTGCATCGAACGGGCGCTAATCTGGCTAAGTGATTTCATCTTTGCGTAATCTGCAATGGTCCATAGCGCATTGTGGTGTTTTTACGCACAGAGTTCATCGCTAAGCTACGCGAACGATAATCACCGGAGAGTATGATGAATAATGTTTTAGCTTTCGATGAAACCGTCCGTTCGCGTTCGTCCGTTCGCGCTTTTTTACCCACACCGCTGACTGATGAGCAGATCCGCGCGGTATTGCAGGATGCGCAATACTCACCGTCGAACTGCAACACGCAGCCGTGGCACGTGCATGTGGTTTCCGGCGAGACCAAAGATCGGCTGGCGAAAATGATGACGGCTAACGACCTGGAAGGGCTGCAGACGCCGGATTTCACTTTTTCTTATGAGGATTTCCACGGCGACTACATTGAACGCGCGTACGAACAGGCGCGGCTTTACTACGAGGCCATCGGCATTGGTCGCGACGACAAGGTTCGCCGCAAAGAGGCCTACCTGCGCAACTACCAGTTTTTTAATGCGCCGCACGCTGCGTTTCTGTTTATGCCGTCTTTTGGCGATAACATCCGCGTCGCATCGGACATCGGCATGTACGCGCAAAGTTTTCTGCTGTCACTGACTGCGCGCGGTTTTGCCGGTATTCCGCAAACGATGCTCGGTTTTCACGCCGATATGATCCGCGCCGAGCTGGGCGTTTCCGACGAGTATCGTCTGCTGTTTGGTATCTCGTTTGGCTATGCTGATAAAAGCGCCGCTGCGGCCAACACCCGCATGCCACGCATACCGGTGGAAAGCAGTGTGGTGATGCACGGGTAAGATGTTGGCCGGGGCAGGTGAATTCTCCATTCGAGCCTGGCCCGGTTATATTTGCAGACTGGATAAGCCAGTGCTGCCATTCATCTCAATGCTGGTCACTGCCGAATATAATTCGCAGACCGGATCCATTCATCCCAATGCCGGTCAATTCGTAGGCCAGCATCATGCCAGCCACCGCTTCATTTTTGCAGTTGGGAAATGGATAAAAGTTTACGTGCGCAAGCGAGAACCTAACTCATCCGTCACCACCGTAAAACGCAGGAGCAATTTCCCGGTCGTTATGTCAACGAAGAGGCTGCTATGTGGCAGAGTGGACATTCCTGAGTCCGCACAGCATTGATGAAAAGGGAACAGGTCAAAGCATCTCTTTGCGCTGTTAAGCGCACAGCTATAATTATGTCGGTTCTTCTTTTAACTGGATGAAATCATGAGTTCACTCAAAATGCATTTCAACATTCTTGCCGGCTACAACGCCTGGGCGAATGAACGGTTGTATTCCAGCGTTGGAAAAATTGGGGAAGATGCTTACCGTAAAAACTGCGGCGCTTTTTTTGGGTCTATCGAGGCGACACTGAATCACCTGCTCGTGACGGACAGGATATGGAGGCATCGTTTAAACGCATTACCTGAAACAGGGTATCGGCTGGACCAGATGCTGTTCGACAGTGATTTTCCCGGTCTGGAAATCGCGCGGAGAGAAGAAGATAAAAAGATCGTTGATTTTATCATGGGATTATCAGAAACCGATTTAGACGGCATCGTCTCCTACCGGCGGGCTTCAACACCAGAACTGAAGCAGCAGGTAATCTGGTCTGCTCTGGCTCACTGGTTTAATCATCAGACCCATCACCGAGGGCAGGTCCATGCAATGTTGACCCGCGTATCCGGGAAGGCTCCCGAACTGGATTTGCTGATGTATCAAAGGCAGCTACACGACAAATATTAGTTTGGCGATGCTGTCCCTGATTAAGCGGCAAAAGAGATCACACCGCATTTCCAGAAAACAGAAAGTGTCACAATGTCACCCTTATTAGCTGAAGAGTCGCGGGTTTTACGACTCGTGCGACTTACAAGTTTTTAGTGAAAAACCCGATGATCTGAGCCTGAAGGGCTGCATGAACAGCAGCCCGGTCCACCCCCGGTGGATCTTCACATACCTCCGGTGACGAGGCCTTCAAGGAAGGAGAACAGATGTCGGTGAAAACAAAATGCCCGCCAGGAATGGTTTGGAGCTGGGGGGAGCGTGGCAGGGCCGTTGCGAGGCCGATGGCGTTTGCCCCGGCCGGGAGTGCACTGTCAGCCGGACGGAAGATCAGGACCGGCACCGACACGCCAGCAAGTTCAGGTCGTTGGAACAACACCGCATACGGGTCCATTAGCACAATTGCTTTCAGTGGGAGCGGAGACACGGGTTCGGCGGGCTTCGGGTTAGCCCCGGGCGCTGTGCCATTATTGCCATCCGGTGCATGATCGCAGGACATGGCGTCGTGCGGATGGGACGCGCAATAGGCAACCAGGTGGGCGGGGTTGGGAACGGCGCCTGCAAGTTCCAGGGTAACGGCTGCGCCAAGCGAAAACCCAAGCATACCAAGCCTCGTCTGGTCCACGTGCGAAGCGAAACGGGGATCAGCGACAACGGCGTCCAGCGCGCGCCTTATCTGGACTGTCCGTCCAGACAGACCGACCTTGCCATGAAAAGGAGCGATGACAATAAAGCCGCGCCGCGCGAGCGCTGCCGGAATTTCCCTAAGGATAAGTGGTGTACCCCCACCGACGCCTCCCCCATGAGATAACAGCACGATCGGAAAGCGACCCGGTGCCACAACGGCATTGCGGGTGGCAGACATTGTGAATGGCCCCGCCTGCCACGCCACCTCGTCAGCCTCAGTTGGATACCAGACGAGCATCTCGAACGGCTTCTCGCCTGTAACGGACGGGCGGGCTACCCCGGCATGGAACACCGGCGTCCCGGCGGCGGCCGTTAACGATATCCCCATAATCAGAAGAGCAGCGATCAAGCCAAAAATTCGCAAAGTGGTTCCGCCTTCTCACGATCGGTCAATAAATTATTTAAGTCAGCCAATCCTGGCGACCTGCTCTTGGTTGATGATCACATGCCAGTGTTAGTCTTACAAACGGAAGGTTGATTTGCCAGCATAAGTGGCGCTGGCCGCGCAGCCGATAATGAGTGTTGATTGATAACTTTCCCGTATGCGGACCCCGGAACTCTAGCATGATAGTTTTATGTTTTTGCGTAATAAGCCGCACAGAGGAGATGAAGCACGATAGCAAGAGTGTGGCAGGTCATCGATGAGGGCATGCGCCTGGCTGCTGATGTCGAAACTCAATCGACAAAGACATTTTCAGGCGTGGATACGTCGCCGGGAGCGATAGTACATGATGAAACAGAAGCGCCAGGACGGGCCTGATGCCATGCACCGATTACAGCTGAGTTTGCTTGCGTTGGACAGAATTACCTGATGGTTGTTTTTTCAAAAGCACAAACCGGAGAATGCATTATGAGCAAGGCGAAAGGTTGGACGGAAATATTTGATGGCGGCTCACCCGAAGCAGAACGCAAGATTTTTCTGGCGCTCGCAGAAGACATGCTGCGGATACAGGAAGCCAACCGACAAAAGGCTGGCGCCAGCGCTCCCCGGCGGACATTACACGCTAAACTCGTCGCGGGTTTCACTGATGCCACGCTAAAAATTGATCACACTTTGCCAGACGATTTCGCCGTGTCCTGGTGCCAGCCTGGAGCCTCGCTCTCTGCCATTGTGCGATTCTCTAACGCCAGTGGCGTACCACAACAGGATACATCTCCGGATATGCGCGGTGTGGCTATCCGGCTGGCGTTGCCAGAGGGCAAAATACACGATTTGCTGATGACCAGTTTTCCCGTTTCACATGCGAGAAACGCCTCGCAATTCGTGAAATTCGCGCTGATTGCTATGTCGGGAGAACGTGAAACGATGTTGTCCCGTTTGACAGAAACCTTTGGAGAAGAGGAAGCGCTGCGGATGTTAGCCAATATTCGCCAGGGGCTCAGGCCTTGCGCCAGTCTGGCACTTGAACGTTTCTGGAGCCGCGGCGCCTTTCTTTGGGGAAGTGAACCTGTCCGCTTCGAGCTGCTCCCGGCCAGCAATACACCCGAATTTTCTGCCGCACTTACGGAACCTGACGCTTTACGAGACGAGCTTGCCGAACGACTCAAAAAAGGGGATGTGTACTATCGCCTGGCGCTTCAGCGTTTCGTAAATGAGACAGATACCCCCATTGAAGATGCTGCGATTGAATGGAAAGAGGACGTGTCTCCTCCGATCGAAGTGGCGACACTGATCATTCCGCAACAGGACTTAACGGGAGAGAACGGCAAACTGCAGTTCGCCGAAGTTGACCAGCTCGCATTTAATCCCTGGAACGCCCCGGCAGCGTTTCGCCCGCTGGGAAACCTGAACAGAGCCAGGGGAGAGGTCTATGGCAAGAGCGCCAGTCGCTGGCTATCCCAAAATCAATCGTGAAACGTTACGGGGCAGTGATGACCTCCACAGCCAGACAGTAATGATGCTCTGAACGATCCTGACAGTCAGAGGCAATCCGGAGTCTTCCCTGATTCCGGTTTTTTTATATCTGAACAACATCTCCTGCTGTGCGAAAGAGGCGACCATGTGCCTTCAAAGTGCCACAACAATTAGAGTGCCGATGTGATGCTGAAGAAGTGCTTCTGGCTGTCTTCTAACCCTTTTGCTGTATCCCTGAAGGAATCGGGAAGTAATTCATCAATAACGGGATAATGAATCGGATCGTTGTTTAATGGTCTGCCATTTAACATGTTGGATATTCTGTCCATATTCCCCTGAATAGCTGTGATGAATTCATTCGCCAGTTCTTTGCTCGTCAATCGCTCTGTTTCAAACGAAATTCTGTCCATATAAAAGATGACATATTTTATTGCATTAAGGATTTCCAGAGATTTTTGATGAAGCTGGTCATGACTTCCTTCAGCACTAAACCAGGTGGGTTCGATGGCAACTCTGGACGCTATATCCTCGCAATCTGCAAGCCCAGTAACCACTTTTTGACGGGTTTCGCGGTGATGTGTTCCATTGCGAAGCCAGCTTCTGGCATCATCAAATAGCGCCCCCAGATGCTGTAATATGACGCCCCCCTCACGCTCCGGCGCTATCAGGGTATGGATTAGACCCGCAACGATAATCCCCAAAATTATCCCAACAATCCTGTCACGAACTTCCGTCAGTTCAGTGACCGGCCCGAATGTTTCAAGGGTTGCCAGGGCGAAGGTAAACATAATTTGTACGCCTGCGTAACTGATATTCTCCGGGCCTGCAGATATCCATGAAGATAAGGCGAGAACAGGAAGTACAATGCACAGCAGGCCAAAAAGCGTATCAATCCGTGGAGTCAGGAAAACAATGGTTACCAACGCAAGCAAACTGCCGATTGCTGCACCGCTCAGGCGAAGGATTATTTTCCGCTGAGTATTCCCAAGCCCCGGTTGCGCAACAATAAGGCAACTGAGCATAATTGTATGAATTCCCGACCAGTCTGTGGCGGTGTAAAATAAATAACAAATTGCAGCGCTCAATAATGTTTTTAGCGAAAAGATCGCGTAACGGCTGTTATTGAATGCATCTTTTGCCAGAAAACGTGCAGGTGTATCAGCGGGTGAATGCGGAGCGGGTTCAGGCTCCGGCGGTCTTACTCCTTTGTTATAAGATCTGAGAACGTCAGCCAACATTGCAAACCCCGGCCCGGAGGAATGTAATACGATGGGTTCTGACGGGCTGCCTGGTTCTCCACTGAGTAGTGTTAACCTGCATTGCCTGAGTAATTCGCGCAGCATTTCAGCATCCTGCAACACGCCAGCATCAGTAAAAGAGAGGGGCAGATGGCATGATGCGGTACGCAGTTCGGAGACGACGGTAATGGCAAAAAGATAATTTGTCCCACTCTGTTCAGGCGCTTTGTCGCGCATTGTTTTGTAGCGTAAGAGCCGATATAGAGTCTGGACGTCTCGTCCGGCCTCGCTTAAAACGTTCTGTTTTCTGTCCTCCACGGCATCGGCAGATAGCAAAGAAATTACTTTTTCCATCTGCATTTCAATAGCCCGTTTCAACAACAGTTCAGGTTCTACCGGCATCAGCAGTGAATTAACAATCAGTGTCACGGCTATCGGATAGTTAACTGCCACCCATACCCAAAGAATTTCCCTAACCAGCGTTTCGGCATTGGATGCAGTATCCACCAGGCTCTGCGTATATATTGCCACCATGGCAACAATAAAGAAGACGACACCTATTTTTGTTGTCCGCATCAGAAACACGCAGATAAAAAAAATGGCGAACGAAATTAAGATCCTCAGAAAGGGGGCATCCCAGGTCACCTCTAAAACAAGCAGCGACAGGAGAATCGCGCCGCTGGAACCTGCGATAAACAGCAGCCCTGTTATTCTGGTGACGACGAGGTTAGTCTGCGTCACATAAAACACAGTGACTAATGACAGCGCCAGAAGCGGCACCTGCAAACTTTGGGACACTATTACCACTATCGTACAGGCCACCATCGCACGTAAGACGTGGTTCAGACGCCCGGGATAGGGGCGCATTGAAACCCTGAAATCACTCGCAGCAAGAGAAGTGGCGCCCATCATCTAGTCCTGTCTAACTTTATGGTTACGGTGCAGGGTCACCACCGCCGAAGCCCCTATCCGGAAGAGCCCACGATCCGCTTCAGAGAGTTTAATTTTTACAGGGAAGCGCTGGGAAACATGAACCCAGTTGATGTTTTTTTCGACAAGCGGAAGTCCTCCAACCGTGGAGCTGTCATCGGGGGCCACACCATAGCTCATGGAGTCTACGCTCCCGGAAAACGCTTTGCTGGTATCAGCCATGACGAACACCGTCGCAGTTGTTCCTTCCGTAATCCCCTTCAGATCCGTTTCACGAAAATTTGCTATCACATACCATTGCCTTGTATCGATGAGCGTCATGACAGGCTGCGACGGGGACGCATACTGACCGGCAGTGGTTTTCAATGCGGTGACTCTTCCATCGAATGGAGCATGGACCTCGCTGTATTCAAGGTTCAGTTTAGCTTCGGCAATCTGTACCTTTACTTCTTCCCGCTGCGCCACAAGTGCATCCACACCACTGACTGCTGCGGTGGCCTGGCGAGCCTGAAGTTTAGCGGTGTTATAATTAGCCTCAGCGGTGTTTCTTGCGGTTCTGGCCAGATCCAGTTCTTCTCTGGACACATAGTTTTTCCCCGCCAAAGCGAGCTGACGATTATAGGTATCCTGTGCCTGTTGATACTGGCTGCGGGCACTGGCTACTTCAGCTGCTACGGCATCAGCATTGTATTGCTGGGCACTGACGGAGCGCTCAGATAATTTGATCTGCTCATCAAGAGTGACCAACTGGGCAAGGCTTGAATCCAGCGAATTCTGAAAGGGGCGTGGGTCGATACGGTAAAGCAGATCGCCTTTTTTCACGAGTTGATTGTCTTTGACAGGCAATTCAACAATCCTGCCGCTGACTTCCGGTACGACATTAATGGTATCAGCATAAACATAAGCATCATCGGTACGTGGTGAGGCATCGATCCTGAATAAGACAAACGCCAGCACCAGTACCGTCACCAATATTAAACTGAGTGCATAGATTTTTCTTTTTATAGCCATCGCGACACCTTAAGACGGGAAAAAAAGCAACCATGTCAGCATGGAGATGAGTGCTGTCACGCATGGATACACAATCACTGCAGGGGATAACCAGCCTGTATTTTTACTGCGCCTTGAGAGCACATGTAATAACGTCATCCCTGCCACACCGATGACTGAACACAGAAGCCAGTCTGGAAAGGATGCACCAAAGAAAACGACAGAAGGTGCGGGAGAGCATCCGGTAAGAATACTTGTGGAAATAAAAAAAAACGTCAGGTAACAGCATGATGAGAACTTACCTGGGGGTCTTATCATTTTTCAGTATGCTCATGTTTTTTAAGGAAGGTAATGATAAATTGAATGCTAATTCAGATCTGTCTTAGATAATACAATAAGGAATCCCAAGGGGGTCAGACGAAGGAATTATCCTCCTCAAAGAAAGTATTATGGAAAATTCTAATACCAGTCTCCCGCGCGAACACATGCAACGAAGAGAACACCGCAGGGTACAAAAAATGCTGTATATGGCAGTTGAAATTATCTGCGAAACATTTTTCGGCCTTATTCCAGCGTCTTCATTGAGAACAAGGCATATTTACCCCTCTTACTGAGTACAAAAACGGATTTCATCCAGTCGGAGTTTATTACCTTTCTCATCTATATACTGAAACTAAGAAACAGAAATACAGAAAAGTTACTGATGTGCAGCCACATGGCCTGGATTACAGAATTTCAACGACTTCAAACTCTTCTGCGACAAGCTCCATATCCTCAGAAAAAGAGCCTTCGCGGGTGAAAAATCGCTGGTGTTCTTTCCTCCAGTATTCAAGGCTCAAATCTCCTTCACCCTCTTTGCGGGCAAACGCTTCGGTAACGTCACAAAAACGTACCAGGCGCAGCGAAATCATTCTGATAACGCAAACCGGTGCACCCTGACCATTGAGAATAATATTATAACTGCCGATCCGGGGCGGCGATTCTTCTGCCTGGAAGGACGCAAAAGAGCCGCATGAGGCGGTTTTAATCCCTTTTATGACCAGCTTTGCAAGCTCGTTGGCTATCTCGGGGCTATCCCCAAATTGCCAGGCATTTGCCCCTGGATACTTCGCTTTTAATTCATCAATCGCACTTATCATAAAGCCCTTCTTAACGATTACACATGGTAAAAAATTCTTGCTGACGTTCCGTTCGTGTTTTGCAACCGTGTTTAACCACTTCTGCTTCAATCACTCGGTTTGTGCCTGAATTAGGCAGAAGCGGTCACGGTTAAACTTGTTATGTCGTCAAGTTGACTCTGGGCCAGCGTGCGGCTCAGTCCGCCCCCACTTTTAATGCCCGTGCTGATGCATGCTCAATAAGTACGCTTGCATATCGCCACCAGATAAGCAGCGCCACAAGCGCGATGGCGCTCAGCACGCTGAACGCGGTGGCAAAGGAGTAATTACCGGCAATCATCCCTGTTAATGCCGGGCTCATTGACGCACCCACGCCTTGCATTAGCATCACCACACTTTGCCCGGCGTTGACGTGCCCGCTATTGCACAGCAACGCCACAATAAAACCTGGCACCACCACGCCGAGGATACCCGCAGCCGCGCCATCCAGTATTTGCACTGGCACCATCATCAGCGGGGCAGCTGAGGTTGCTGCCAGCGCAGCCCGCAGAGGCATTATCAGCAACGCCAGCATAATTAATCGCCAGTAACCGTACTTATCGATTCGCCGGGCAACCCAGATGGCCACCGGAATCATCACCGCCTGAGAAATAATCACCGTGGCGGCAGCATATAAACCGGGATTCATGGCGCCTGGTGCGGCGGCGACGCGCATGCTGAGCATGGGTAACAGCGCGGCATTGGCCAGATGAAACAGCATCAGAGTCAATCCGGTAATCAAAAGTGCCCGGTTTTGGGTGAGTACCGAGAGCCCCGGCAGCGGTTGGGGAACAGAGGACTGGATACCTCGCGCCGCATCGTTATCGATATCTTGACTGCGAATAGCCAGCAGCGCACACAGCGTTAACACGGTCGTACAGGCCATCAACAGGAAAATACCACCGACGCCCCAGTACCAGGCAATGCCTCCGGCAATCAGTGCGGTAAAGAAATTTCCGGCGTGATTGAATGCCTCATTTTTACCCATTTGCGCATTAAAGCCGCGTTGTCCTGTCAGACCCAGCGTAATCCCCGTGATCAGGGGGCCGACAAAAGCCGCGCATATTCCGCTGACCATTTGCGAAAGCGCGACGACGCTGTTTTGCTGGCTGAACCAGAGCAAAAGCGTACTTGCGGTAATCATTATGCAGAGCAGCGCCAGCAGAGTCCGTTTGTTTTTGGACGTGTCGGTGATAAATCCTGCCGGGAGCGTCGCTAATAATCCTGCCACGCCGCCCAGCGTCATCAGCAAGCCGATATCATCCGGTTGCCAGTGGCGCTGGGTGAGAAATATCCCCAGAAAAGGGCCGAGACCATCGCGGACATCAGCAATAAAAAAACTCGTCAGGCACAGCGCCCTCAGGGAACGAAGAGACATATTTCCGGCCTTTAGCATAGTTAACTCACTCTGTTAGCAATGGCATATGCCCCAACAAAGCTCAGCAAATTATTCTCATTAAGTGTATCGGCGTTTGATGAAAATAAGATGTCGCGTGAAAAAACGGTTTCGTCCATGTTGATTAATTGCTATGGCTAATTGTTAAATTTTCCAATCCAGGGGCTGGTGTTATCCTGGGACCATAGCTTCATCAACATTTCGCGAAATTTTTCCGCCGCAGGGCTCAACGAATTTCCCCTTCGGACAACTAAGCCAAGGGTTCTGCGGATAACCGGCTCAATAAGCGGCCGACTCACCAGAACATGATGCTCATCTGTCGGCATTGCCAGGCTGGGAACAACGGCCACACCTAAACCGGCCTCAACCATCCCAAGAGAGGTGGAAAGATGCCTTACCTCGTAAAACCAGTTTGGTCGCCAGTCAAATCCTTCCAGCGCCTGATCAATCAGCAGCCGGTTGCCACTCGATTTACGGACACCAATCAGCCTGAGCCCGGCAAGATCTTCCCACATCACAAGTGATTTTTTTGCCAGTTCGTGGTCTCGTTTACAGGCGAGAACGAAAGGTTCATTGACCAGCGGGGTAAACTCAATATACGGGTGTGTGATATTTATCATATTTATTCCAAAATCTGCATCGCCGTTGAGCACAGCTTCGAGGCAGTCGTTGGCACTATGCTCAAGTATGCGGATGCGAATATTTGGGTAATGTTCGTTGTAATCACGAATAACGGCGGGCAAGAAATAGAAGGCTGCGGTGGGTAAACAGGATAGCGTAATCACGCCTGTCTGATGCGTCGCCATTTCTTTGATACTGAGTATCGAGCTTTCATAAAAATCTAAGAGATTCTTTGCCTTAGGCAGGAAGTCTCTTCCTACTGCGGTAAGTTTTACTCGCCGGGTTGAACGCTCAAATAGCGTTGTGCCCAAACTTTCTTCAAGCTTTTTTATTCGTCTTGTTAATGCTGGCTGAGAGATGTGTAAAAACTGTGACGCTCTTGTAAAGCATCCAATTTCTGCAATTTTAACAAAAGCTTGAACGCCCTGTAATTCATGCTGCATTTTTCAAACCTTCTGGTTGCCCTGTCATTTAGCCATCTTAGCCGAAGGCTGATTAATGTGTAAAACGCATCAATCCTTCGTTTTTTGACATTAGAGTTATTTATCCGCTTATGGGACGCTTACTACATCATTCAACATGTGGGAAGAGAAAACCTATGTTCAACATACCTTGCGTATTGATGCGTGGTGGCACGTCTAAGGGACCGGTTATTCTGGCGAGTGACTTACCCGCCGACGTTCAGGAGCGAGACGCGGTTCTGTTGTCTCTGATGGGGGCTGGCCATGAACTGGAAATTGATGGTATCGGCGGGGGGAGCCCACAAACCAGTAAAGTGGCGATTGTGAGCCCTTCGGATAGCCCCGATGCGGATATTGACTATCTTTTCGCGCAGGTCATGGTGAAAGAGCGGCGAGTGGATACAACGCCAAACTGTGGAAATATGTTATGTGCCGTTGGCCCCTTTGCCATTGAAAAGGGACTGGTTGCGCCTAAAAATCCGGTAACAACAGTACGTATCCGCAATCTCAACACGGGAACATTCGTTGATGCCGAAGTGCAGACACCTGATTACCGGGTGAGTTACGAGGGAGATACGCAGATTGATGGCGTGCCGGGTACTGCTGCTCCTGTCGGTTTGACGTTCCTGAATTCCGCAGGCTGCAAAACCGGTAAGTTGCTTCCGACCGGTAATATAACGGATGTGTTTGATGGTGTTGAAGTCACATGCATTGATATGGCAATGCCGATGATCTTAATCGATGCACATCAGATGGATAAAACCGGCAGTGAATCACCGGCTGATCTGGATTCTGATCTGGCGTTTATGCAACGTCTCGAAAAAATCCGTCTCAAAGCAGGCGAGGCGATGGGTTTTGGCGATGTAACCAACAAAGTTATTCCTAAACCTGTCCTTCTTAGCAAACCCACGGCAGGCGGTACGATCAAGGTTCGCTATTTCATGCCGCATAATTGCCATAAATCACTTGCTATTACTGGCTCTATTGGTATTTCTACTGCAACGATAATCGAAGGTTCCGTTGCGCAGAAAATCATTAGCGACCAACCCAAAGATGCATTTACCAATATTGTTAACATTGAGCATCCGAGCGGCAAGATCACAGTTTCTTTATTAAAGTGCGGAAATAAAATAGAAAATACCCGTGCTGCTGTAATCAGAACGACTCGTAAATTATTCGAGGGTAATGTTTGTGTTCCGGAAATCGCCTTAGCGGAAGTTATCTAAACGTTAGCCAGCCTTTGAAAATCTGAACGTATTAATACCTTTAGCCCGTAAGGGTTAAGAAACTCTGTACCAGAAATATAAAGTTGAGGATATTATGGCTATAACTAATGTTAAAAATAATTCAGGTGGAACTGGAGATGTTAAAGCAAGTCAATACATCCGTGTGATTTTTGCTTTAGCACTTTCAGGATTGGCTGAATTAGCTTCTTTATTTTTTATTCAGCCTTTGTTACCTGTACTTGCCGTTGAATATGACGTTCCTGTCCACCAGGTAAGTATTATTCTTTCGGCAGAAACTGCCTTGCTTGCGATTGGTTTATTGTTCACGGGTACGCTTTCCGATCACTATGGTCGTAAGCGTCTGATTATCGTCTCCTTACTGCTAGGCGGGCTTCTGACGGCTCTTTGTCCGTTGGTACAGTCCTGGGCCATGCTGGTGGCGTTGCGGGCAGTGATTGGGCTGGCATTGAGCGGCATTGCCGCGGCGGCAACAGCTTATATTAGCGAGGAAGTGGCGCCGGTCGTTGCAGGGGTGGTAACGGGCTACTTTGTCTTCGGAAACTCGATGGGCGGGATGTCTGGCCGTATCGTCGCCAGCCAGTTGATCGACCATATTTCCATCAACACCATCTTCTATGGTTTTGCAGCAAGCCTGATTATTGTTGCAGCACTGGTATTTTTCATTCTGCCAGCCTCTAAAAAATTCACACCTACGGAAAACCTGAATGTTTTCCGGGTGGTGAAAGGAGCCGCCTCACATTTTAAAAATAAAAAACTCGCCCTCGCTTTTGTCATTAGCTTCATCATTTTTGGTACCTTCACTTCTCTTTACAACTACCTGGCATTTTTCCTTAAGGGTGAACCGTTCCATATCTCTCCTGCGAACGCCGGGCTACTCTCATTCAGCTTTGCATTGAGCTTTTTCACTGCGCCGCAAGCTGGTCGTTTATCCGCTAAATATGGCAGCATGAATGTTCTTCGCGCGTTATTCGCCATCATGTCTTTGGGCATGTTACTGACATTAACCCCGAACGTAATCACGTTCATCATAGGCGCAGTCATCTTCACCGCATGCTTCTTCGGTTGCCACTCCATTGGCCTGAGCTGGGTGAGTAAAAACGCCACACATGCACGCGGGCAGGCAGTAGCTCTCTATTTATTCTTCTACTACATGGGCGGCTCAGTGATTGGCTTCTTCAATGGCTTTGTCTTCCACGCTACCGGCTGGGCTGGCATGACAGCATTTATTATTGCTTTGCTGGTGTTGGGCATGATTGTGGCGACACACCTTGCCTCAGGTACTAAGGCGAATCTTGTTCCAGCAGAAACTGCAAAGTAACCGTAATAATTACATCCCTCACGGCTAAAATTGGCGTGAGGGGGTAAAGCTAAATAGTTATTAGGTGTCATTATGAAACTTGCAAGTTATATCCATCACGGTCGTAAAAGTTACGGTATTTATACTGAAGCCGGTATTATCGATCTTGGTCAAAAAATTGGTCAGCAATATCCTACATTGAAAGATCTTCTGCAATGGGATGCTCTCGCTGTTGCAAAACAGTATGTTGATTATCCAGCGGATATTACTGATAAAGATATTACCTTTTTACCGGTTATTGAGGAGCCAGGGAAAATTTTCTGCGTGGGAATGAATTATGCAGAAAAAAGAAAGGAGTTCGCTGAAACTAACAATGCGCCGACATTATTTATTCGTTTCGCGGATTCTCAAACCGGGCATGCAAGACCGGTAATCAAACCGAATATTACTGAAGAATTTGATTACGAAGGCGAACTTGCCGTCATCATCGGAAAAGCGGGCGAAAATATTATTCGCAGTGATGCGCTGAGCCATGTCGCAGGTTATAGCTGCTACATGGATGGCTCTGTTCGTGACTGGCAGCACGCGTGGTTTACAGCGGGTAAGAACTGGCGTCAAACCGGCGCTTTTGGGCCCTATATGACGACTGTCGATGAAATCCCGGATCCGCACGCTTTATCCATTCAGACATATTTAAACGGCATGCTGGTTCAGAATGATTCAACAGCCAGTATGATTCATAAAGTTGCCGATCTGATTTCATATATCAGCACCTTCACTACGCTTAGCCCTGGCGATGTCATTATTACTGGCTCACCGGGTGGCGTCGGAAAAAAACGTAACCCACCTCTGTTCATGCACGAAGGGGATTGTGTTGAAGTGACAATCGAAAAATTGGGACGACTGACCAATACAATTGTTGAATCAACGGCGCAATCAAATCTATTAGCCATTTAATTTACGCACAATAAATACACAACTCAGTGTCGATTAATATCAGGTCAGGAACCATTCAGATGTACGCCGAAAAAATGCCAGAATTCGATACTGTTGAAACGAGCAACGGTGTTCTCAAAGACGAGATTATCCGGTTTCTGCAAAGTAATGGATTAGGAATAGATGATGATGTCGAGCAGTTCGTTATTGCTCGTGCAGGCAAAGAATTAATTGCCTGTGCTGGCCTCGCGGGCAATACCTTAAAGTGTATTGCCGTTCACATTGAATGGCGCGGAACATCCCTGGGGCTGCAGTTGATCCGTGAAGCTGAATATCTGGCAAACCAAAATGGCGATCATCATCTGTTCCTTTTAACCTGTCCTGATAATGTCAAATCTTTCCGTGGATGCGGCTTCTATCCTTTAGCCACCCTTGAGAATAAAGCGACGTTGATGGAAAACACCCCGGTTGGCATCCATCGTTACTGCAAGAAACTGCGTGCCGATTATTTCATCCCGGCAGACAACATTGGTGGAATCGTGATGAATGCGAATCCGTTCACGTTAGGCCATCAATTTCTTATTGAGCAAGCTTCCCGGGCCTGTCACTGGCTGCATGTTTTTGTTGTAGAGGAGAATTTGTCTCAATTCTCCTTTAATGACCGTATTGCAATGGTACGCGATGGCGTGAAACATCTCGCCAATGTAACGGTACACCCTGGTTCCAGATACATTATTTCTCGCGGCACGTTTCCCGGCTATTTCTTAAAAGAAAAACAGGTGGTTAATGATGTGTATTCCGCAATCGATTTGATTATTTTTCGGCGTTACATTGCGCCATCTCTGGGGATTACACATCGTTTCGTCGGCACTGAGCCATATTGTAAAGTTACTGCCCAATATAACCAGGCAATGCACCACTGGCTTGAAGATGAATTTGTCATTCCATCTAATGCTATTACGGTTCATGAAATAGATCGAAAAACTGATGCGAATAATTATCCCATATCAGCATCGGCCGTTCGTTCCCTCTTGAATAAAAACAAACTGTCAGTTGCAAGAAATATGGTACCAGAAAGCACCATGCCTTATTTACATAACTGGCTGAGAGCAAATCACCATGACTTGCCGGAACCCCATCTGGCAGGGAATCTCATGAGTATTAGCGTAGGACATTAAAATGAAAATTGTACAGGCAGCTCTGGCGGGTACGCTGGAATCGAGCGATCTAATGGTTAAAGTTAGCCCTTCGGACGCCGGGCTGGATATTGTTATTAACAGCGAAGTAATGAAGCAATTTGGCGAGCAAATTACTCAAGTGGTCAAAGAGACGTTAACGGCATTTAACGTCACTCATGGGCAAATTATTGTGGATGACAAAGGTGCGCTTGATTGTGTTATTCGCTCCCGCATGCAAGTTGCCATTATGCGAGGAACATGCAGCGATGAAATTAACTGGGAGAAATTACAATGAAAAAATTACGTCGTAGCATGCTTTTCTTACCAGGCTCAAGTGCTGCCATGTTATCTACTGCTTTTATTTATAAACCCGATTCGATCATGTTCGATCTTGAAGATGCGGTTTCTTTGAGGGAGAAGGACAGTGCGCGTATTTTGGTTTTCAATGCGCTCCAGCACCCCATGTATAAAGGTATTGAAACGGTTGTACGGATTAACCCTCTGAATACCCCCTTTGGATTGAAAGATCTTGAGGCGGCTGTGCGTGCCGGGGTCGATGTCATTCGACTCCCTAAAACGGATACGCCGGAAGATATTCACCAGCTTGAACGTGAAATTGTACGCATTGAGGAAAGTTGTGGCCGTAAAGTCGGTTCCACGCAGTTGATGGCGGCTATTGAGTCTGCTGTTGGCGTCATCAATGCTGTTGCAATTGCCCGCTCTTCAGATCGGCTGATGGGCATTGCATTAGCCGCATTTGACTACGTAATGGACATGCAAACAGAGCGCGGGGATGGTACTGAACTGTTCTATGCGCGTTGTGCGGTTTTACATGCGGCGCGTGCGGCTGGTATCGATGCTTTTGACGTTGTCTATGGCGATGTTAACGATGAAGAAGGTTTCTTAAAAGAAGTCGATTTAATTCGCCGCATGGGCTTCAACGGTAAATCTTTAATTAATCCCCGGCAAATTGAGCTGCTTCACAATGCCTATGCACCAACCCAGGAAGAGGTTGATTACGCGGAACGCGTAATTACTGCTGCCGAAGAAGGTGAGCGTAGTGGACTGGGTGTGATTTCTCTGAATGGCAAAATGATTGACGCGCCAATAATCAATCACGCCAGAGTTGTTCTTGAGAGAAGAAAAGCATCAGGCATTCGCCACTAATTTACAGGATAATAAAGATGAGCAAATTAATCGAAGCTTTGCAAGAGCAGGTCGGACGTTCAAAAGAATATGTCGCATTTACTCATGCCAATGCAACAACGCCTTATCTTGCAGATGCTAAACAAAAATATCAACGTAAGCTTTGTGAAAGTCTGGATGAAATTTTAGACCGCTGCGAACTCCATGATGGTATGACTATTTCATTTCATCATGCCTTCCGTGAAGGTGATAAAGTTATCAATCTTGTGGTAGATAAACTTGCCTCATTGGGTCTGAAAGGTATTACTCTGGCATCCAGTTCATTAATGACCTGTAATGCTCCTTTAATTAATCATATTCGTAATGGGGTGATTACGAAAATTTATACCTCCGGTATGCGTGGAGAGTTAGCTGATGCTATTTCTCATGGCCTGATGGAGGAACCGGTACAAATTCATTCGCATGGTGGTCGTGTTAATCTCATTCAGAACGGTGAAATTAATATTGATGTCGCCTTCCTGGCTGTCTCCTGTTCCGATGAATATGGCAATGCCAGTGGTAGTGGTGGTAAGTCACGCTGTGGCTCTCTGGGCTATGCAATGGTTGATGCTACATACGCGAAACGTGTTGTACTGCTGACCGAATCCATTGAACCTTTCCCTTATATGCCTGCGAGCATTGTTCAGGATCAGGTCGATTACATTGTTAAAATTGACAGTGTTGGTGACCCTGCAAAAATCAGCGTCGGCGCCGCCCGCGTAACCAGTAATCCCCGTGAGTTAATGATCGCGCGTTCAGCGGCTGATGTGGTTGAGCATTCGGGTTACTTCGAACAGGGATTCTCAATCCAGACAGGTTCAGGCGCGGCTTCAACGGCGTGTACGCGTTTTTTAGAATCGCGCATGAAAAATAAAAACATTACTGCGAGTTTCGCATTGGGGGGTATCACCGGCAGTATTGTCGATCTTCATGAGAAAGGGTTGATCGCAAAACTGCTGGATACCCAGAGTTTTGACAGCGCTGCCGCAGCCTCTTTAGCCAGAAATCCAAACCATGTTGAAATCTCAACCAACGTTTACGCTAACCCTGCATCTAAAGCGGCATGCTGCGATCGGGTCGATATTGTGATTTTAAGCGCCCTTGAAATTGATACAAATTTCAACGTTAACGTGCTGACGGGATCGGATGGTGTGATGCGCGGTGCTTCCGGCGGTCACTGTGATGTTGCTGCTGCAGCGAACCTGACAGTGGTTGTTGCGCCGCTGATCCGCAGCCGAATTCCGACCGTAGTGAAGCACGTTACAACATGCGTTACACCGGGTGAAAGCATTGATGTATTGGTCACCGATCACGGTATTGCGGTAAACCCTTCACGTCCTGAAATTTATCAGCGACTGGTGGATAAAGGGTTACCTGTCGTGAGCATTGAGGATTTATATCAGCGTGCGCTGGAAATCTCCGGTCATCCAAAAGCCATCGAATTTACGTCCAAAATTGTGGGCGTTGTTCGTTACCGCGATGGAAGCGTCATTGACGTTGTGCGGCAGGTTAAAGAGTAATGGACACTATGGCAGGCGTATCGTGCACACCCATTTCTTTGGATCAGTTACTGGCAGCCAGAGAAGCTCGTTCGTACCAGCAACAACTCTGGTTGACCCGTTGGGGACAAACCCTGATTTCTACGACCCTGGTCTGGCCAGGTGAGGTAAAAGATACGCCTGAATCAAGGGCTGTCATGGCGGCAGCAAATGAAGCGCTCACTGCGCTGATCGCCACCAATGGCTGGGAAATCATCAGGCACGACGCTCGCCAGTTTGTTACCGGGCCAGAGTCATTCTGGTCCGTCAGCGCACCCGCATCACAGGTAAAGAAGGCCACAATACGTCTGGAAGAGAGTCATCCACTGGGAAGGTTGTGGGATATCGATGTGTTTTGCCCGGATACCGGTTTATTGAGCCGCAAATCTGTCGGTGAAAACAAAAGACGCTGTTTCATCTGTGATGAGCCTGCACATGTCTGTTCACGAATGCGGCGACATTCGCTCCACGCTTTACAAGCAGTTATGGGGGATATGATTGATGACTATTTCTGCCATCAGAAATGAACCGTTCACTCATGAACTTAACATTGCGGAGCTGGCTGCGGAGGGGATGTACCGCGAAGTCATTCTGACACCGAAACCAGGGCTGGTAGACCGTCATAATAATGGGTCGCATATCGACATGGATTTCAACCTGTTCATGTCCAGTATTGCAGCAATTGCCCCCTGGTTCGCATTGTTTGTTGCAAAAGGGCGACAAACAGCTAAGCAAGAGCCCAGGCAGACGCTCCTTGCCATCCGACCTGTAGGGCTTGCCTGTGAGCAGGCAATGTTCAGAGCGACGGGAGGGATCAACACCCACAAAGGGGGAATTTTTTCGCTGGGCCTGTTTTGTTCTGCTGCCGGGCGGCTGAAAGGTAAGGGCGAAGCTATCAATCGCAGAGCGCTTTGCCGGGAAGTTAGCCTGATCTGCGCCGGTATGGTGAGCCGGGAGTTGAAACACAATGGCGATGCGAAAACCAAAGGTGAACAACTGTTTCGCGATTATGGCTTTACCGGAGCTCGTGGGGAGGCTGAAAGTGGCTTTGCGACGGTAAGAATTCATGGATTACCCGTATGGGAAAACGCCATTAACGCGGGTTATTCGCCCGAGGAGTCTTTACTGCGGGTTTTGCTTTCATTAATGGCTCACAATCCGGATACCAATATCCTCGCGCGTGGGGGCCTCAAAGGGTTGCGCTATGCACAGCGATATGCGGCCAGAATCCTGCGCATTAAACACTTCACCGGCAACAGGTTCAGGCAGGCGCTTTTAAATATGGACAAAGCGTTCATTGCCCGAAATTTAAGTCCGGGAGGAAGTGCGGATCTGCTGGCCGTCACCTGGCTGCTGGCTAATTTTCCGGCCTGAAAGGCTGGAAAACTAAGGACTGATGGAATTTACCATGACAATACCGCGTCTGTTAAAGCTGGATGATTCTTTCACCACGATTCTTGTTCCGGGATTAAGAGACAGCGACGATTACCACTGGCAAACCTGCTGGGCGCGTCGATTACCTCGCTGGAAAAGAATAAGCCAACGAAACTGGTTGCAGCCGGATATTGAAAATTGGGGCGCAGCGATTCGCAGAGAATTAGCCACCTGTACTTTGCCCGTTATTTTGATTGGGCATAGTTTTGGCGCGCTTGCATCCTGGTACCAGGTCCAGAGCAGAGCGGTAAATGTTGCCGGGATTGTTATGGTTGCGCCTGCTGAACCTTCACATTTTGAACTTGAAGAAGTTGTCACTGCGTCGAAGTTAAAAATACCCGGAATGGTCTTTGCCAGTCACAATGACCCGCTTATGTCATTCAATCGCGCTGTATTTTGGTCTGACAGTTGGGGATGCGAGTTGATAGATGTCGGCGATGCTGGTCATATTAATTCTGAATCCGGATTTGGCGAGTGGGAATATGGACTTGAAAAAGTATCAGAATTTGGAGAGATGCTATTAAAAACAGACAAATGAATTTTTTAATGTAGATGACACCCTGACACATTTTCAATCTCCTGTTATAAGGTCGAAATCCTATGTTTGAAGCATATAAAATACATATCGCTGAACGGGCAAAAAATGGCATACCAGCAAAACCGCTCACCGCTCAGCAGACCAGCGAATTAATTACTCTCCTCGAAAATGAACAGTGTGAGGAACGAGAATGTTTAATTAATCTGTTAATTAATCAGGTTTCTCCTGGTGTTGATGCCGCTGCGAAAGTCAAAGCGGAATTTCTTGATAAAATCATTAAGGAAAAAACAAATCAATACGGCATTACTCCCAACAACGCTATAAATATTCTTGGCACTATGCAGGGTGGATACAATATTCAACCTCTTATTGATGCGTTAGATGACGACGAGTTAGCTCCTTTAGCGGCCATTAAACTGAGCCACACAATTCTTATTTTTGAAAAATTTAAAGATATCGAGCAGAAAGCCGGTAATGGAAATGCTCATGCCAAAGCGATTATTGAATCATGGGCAAATGCCGAGTGGTTTACCGAACGCGCCGGGCTTGATGAAAAAATAACCCTGACCGTATTTAAAGTCCCCGGTGAAACGAATACGGATGATCTTTCTCCGGCGCCTGAGGCGTGGTCACGCCCGGATATTCCCCTGCATGCGCTCTCAATGCTGAGTTCTGTAAGGGAAGGGGTGAATCCTGACCAGCCGGGACAATGCGGCCCGATATCTCAGATACAAGCATTAAAAAACCAGCAGTATCCTCTCGCTTACGTCGGGGATGTAGTGGGGACCGGTTCTTCACGAAAATCTGCGACGAACTCAATCCTGTGGCATATCGGCAAGGATATCCCTTTCGTGCCGAACAAACGCAGCGGGGGTTTTGTCTTCGGAGGGAAAATTGCGCCTATCTTTTTCAATACCCTGGAGGATTCCGGTGCATTTCCCATTGAGCTGGATGTCTCTGGTTTATCAACGGGGATGCTGATCGATCTTTATCCGTACAAAGGCGAGATCCGCAACCATCGCGATCAAACGCTGATTGCCTCATTTCATCTGAAAACTGAAGTTTTGCTGGATGAAGTACAGGCTGGCGGCCGCATTCCGTTGATCATTGGCCGTAGCTTAACAGCAAGAGCCAGGGAGTCTCTGGGGCTGCAAGCAACATCCATTTTCAGAAGACCAAAGGCGCCTGAACCTTCTTCTGCAGGGTTTACACTGGCGCAAAAAATGGTTGGCAGAGCGTGCGGGGTTGAAGGTATTCGTCCTGGCCAATATTGTGAACCTAAAATTACCACGGTGGGTTCGCAGGATACGACCGGCGGGATGACGCGCGATGAACTGACGGATCTTGCATGCTTAGGGTTTTCTGCCGATCTGGTCATGCAGTCGTTTTGCCACACATCCGCGTATCCAAAACCTGTCGACGTTAATTTGCATAAGACGCTGCCTCAGTTCATTACCAGCAGAAAAGGCGTTGCACTGAAACCGGGCGATGGAATTATCCATTCATGGCTTAACCGCATGCTCATCCCTGACGCAGTGGGGACGGGGGCTGATTCACATACGCGCTTTCCATTAGGGATCTCATTCCCTGGCGGTTCCGGACTGGTTGCTTTTGCGGCGGCCACTGGAATTATGCCTCTCGATATGCCTGAATCTGTGCTGGTCCGCTTTAAGGGTGAAATGCAAAAAGGGATCACTCTGCGCGATTTAGTGCATGCGATTCCTTACTACGCCATTAAGCAAGGGTTGTTAACGACGGAGAAGAAAAACAAGCGCAATATTTTCTCCGGCCGTATCCTGGAAATCGAAGGTTTGCAAATGCTAAAAGCCGAGCAGGCCTTTGAACTGGCCGATGCCTCCGCTGAGCGCTCTGCTGCTGCCTGTGTGTTACGTCTCGAAGAAGAGAACGTTACGGAGTATTTGCGTTCCAATGCCACTTTGCTGCGCTGGATGATTGACCAGGGTTATCAGCATGCGCCAACGCTTGAAAAGCGCATTGCAGAGATCGAAGCCTGGCTGGCGAATCCGTCATTACTGAGTGCAGATGAAAATGCTGAGTACGCGGCAATCATTGAAATCGATCTGGCTGAAATTACGGAGCCGATTGTTTGTGCGCCAAATGACCCTGACGATGCCCGTTTACTGTCCGACGTTGCCCGCACGCCAGTAGAGGAGGTTTTCATTGGCTCCTGCATGACAAATATTGGTCACTTCCGGGCCGCCGGGAAACTGCTGGCAGAGTCCAAGGAGATTCCTGCCCGGCTGTGGATTGCTCCGCCAACCAAAATGGATGCACAGCAGCTTTCCAGCGAAGGGTATTTTAATAAGCTCATCCGCTCCGGAGCGCGAATTGAGCCGGCTGGCTGCTCACTTTGCATGGGCAATCAGGCCCGGGTTAAAGAAGGGAGCAGCGTTGTTTCCACATCAACCCGTAACTTTCCGCACCGTCTTGGTACCGATGCAAAAGTCTTCCTGGCATCAGCTGAGCTCAGTGCGATTGCCGCAATGCTTGGCAAAATGCCAACCGTTGAACAGTATCTCTGGCATATGGACAGGATCAATGACACCCGGGAAGATACTTATCGTTACTTAAATTTCCATCAGTTGGCTGAGTATCAAACAGCGGGAAATGAACGCATTGATGTCGTAACGATTTAAGCTTCACGGTTCTTGTTGCTGGCCTGATAGCCTGGTGTGACTGATCTTAATCGGCGTAAATCTTCAGCCGATTAAGATCAGAGTGACAACGTCGGGTTGGTGTCGGCATTGCCCGGCCATGCGCGCGAAGCATGAACGACACCAATACCGGCATCAAGCGGCGGCAATATGCGCGTTCCTGTTTTTATCGGGCAGGAATTCGGGCAATGACCTTAATTTCAAAATCGAATCCTGCAAGCCAGGTAACGCCTACGGCAGTCCAGTTTGGATAGGGTGGCTGCGGGAAGATCGCCTGTTTTATCGGCATAATTGTTGGAAACTGGTTTTGCGGATCGGTATGAAAGGTCGTGACATCAATCAGATCGTCAAACGTACAACCTGCGGCAGCAAGCGTCGCTTGCAGATTATCGAATGCCCGTTGCACCTGAGCGGCAAAATCTGGCTCCGGCGTACCGTCGGCGCGGCTACCGACCTGGCCGGAAACAAACAACAAATCTCCGGAACGGATGGCGGCTGAATAACTATGTTCTTCATAAAGCGCATGACGGTTAGCCGGGAAAATGGGTTCACGCTGGATCATAGGGTTTCCTTTTTTCAGTGAATGTTAAAAACGAGAAGCAGGGTGCTGACAAATCGTTTAATATACGCGGCGTATGTTAAATTAATATCACATACGCCGCGTATGTCAAAAGGAGATCGCATGATCAAGCGTCGTAGCGAAACGATGGAAGAGAACCGGGGCAGGTTGATTAGTGCAGCGCGAAAGGCGTTTGCAGAAAAAGGCTATGCCGCCGCATCAATGGATGAGTTAACGGCCAGCGTAGGCCTGACGCGCGGCGCGCTCTATCACAATTTTGGTGATAAAAAGGGGTTGCTTGCCGCGGTTGTTGCGCAGGTGGACGGTGAAATGGCACAACGCGCAAAAGCGGTTGCGGCCACTGCCAACGATGAGTGGGAGAGGTTACTGGCCGAAGGGATTGCCTACATCAAAATGGCTCTCGACCCGGAAGTGCAGCGTATTGTTTTACTGGATGGTCCGGCTTTTCTCGGCGACCCGGCGCAGTGGCCAAGCCAGAATAGCTGCCTGGAATCCACCCGCCAGGCGGTGTTTAATATGATTGATCGTGGTATTCTTAAGTCGGTGGATGCCGATGCCGCTGCGCGCATGTTAAATGGTGCGGCAATGAATGCCGCGCTGTCGATTGCGGCCTGCGACGATCCGCAAAAAGCGCTTCCTAACTATATTGAGGTATTTACGCTCCTGGCGAGCGGCTTACGTAATTAACCGACAGGGCTGAGCCGAATGCACCGTTCTGATTGTCGCATCGGCCAGCTCCGTAATTTATATCTGTCAGTGATTGCGCCAGCCAGATCCTGGTCATAAGTAAAATCTGTGCCGGTGTGGTTAACGGATGTTCACCATTAACCCGCGAGGACGGCACGTAGTTCGCTTAAAGGAACAGCTTTTGCGAAATACCATCCCTGAGCACAGCTCTCAGGTACATTTTCCCTGAGGAACTGATACTGCATTTCAGTTTCCACTCCTTCGAAGACCACTATTTTAGGAATGTTTTTAAACATTTCTATCAAACCAGGAAGAATATGTTTATTGATGGATTCAGTCCCTATCGAATCAGTTAATGATTTATCAATTTTAATTTCATCAACGTCAAGTAATGAAAGCCAGTTCAGATTCGAATAACCGGTTCCGAAATCGTCAAGTGCAAACATGATGCCGGTACCCTTAAAAACATCCATCGCTTGCTTGATATCATCGGTTCCGGAGCTTTGTCTTTCCGTAATTTCAAGAATAATAGACTTGCCTGCAACGTTTTCTTTTTTTAACGTGCTCAGCAGTTTTTCACGAAATTCCGCAGAGCAGATATCAGCACAACTCACGTTGATGCTTAAAGTGATATCGTTGTTCAGCAATATTGGCGCACACTCCTTGATGGCATGCTCAACCACATACTGGCTAATCTTGGCTATTAAGCCATTTCTTTCCGCAAGCGGAATAAATATATCAGGGCCAATATATCCTATCTGAGGATCTGTCCAGCGTAAAAGTGCCTCTACTCCGGTTATATTCCGGTCTTTAACTTTGTATATGGGTTGATAGACGAAATGTAATTCCCGATTCAGAATTGCATTTTCCAGCCGGGAAAGTAATGATTGCTTATGTGATAAGCCATTAACATACAGGGTGCCAATCAAAGACCCGATAATAAAGGACAGGCTAAATAAAAACGCCAGGACATAAATATTGTTTTTGAAGAAGAGAGAGAGTGAGGTTCCGGTAATAACACAAATATCATTCACCCTGTTGCAGGAGTGTTCAGTAAAGTACAACAAAGAATGAGCTTTATTATGCTCTACCGATTCCAGTAATTGCGTGTTTTTGCCAATCATGAAAAAATGATTTTCGTGGTTAAAATCACCTATGACGGCATCAAAATCCATTTTATTGGCTTCCTCCCAGAAACGCTTGAAGGCAAAGGGAGAAACCGTTATGGCGAAGTTATTGGTGTAAAGAACATCTGCGGTAATGTTCTCTTCTATCAATGCGTCAAATACCCAGGTATAACTACCCCGATTAACCTTATTTCTGAATATATTTAAAGAAACAGGTGAATTCAGTTTTCCCCAGAGGGCTGAACAGATAATTTTCTCATCATCAACATAGGCAATATCCTTAATCAGAGGGTAGGGCCAGAGCTGTTTTCGCAGCGCATTCAGGTACTGGCTACTGCATGGCTCATAGACTGCGAACTCCTGTCGAAGTCCATCAATCAGTTTTACCTGCTCGATCAGGCTGTCACTGCGTGCCAGAATAGAATCAGCATAATCTTCCATTTTTTCATGGATATAATAATAATAAACCCCTTGTCCTGTGCCGTACAGAACGCCGAATGTTAAGACTATTGAAAATGTGTAGATACTGATCTGGTGGTGGATAATTTTCAGTATTTGCATTGACATTATTGACAGCATCCCCCTGTCGTTATGGTTATCCGGCGTGAACGCTTTGCATAATATTGACCATACTCCTGCCATCGCCTTGTGACATGAGAGGTAAACAACAGTTTTCGTGATTATCGGCCGTACGGTTCTGGACTTTATCAGTAATGTATACCCATTCCCTCATTCGGCGATACCTGTGACCCTTACCCCGAGTCATAATCAGGAATAACCGGCTTCAGTCTGGCTAAATATTCTGGCAATTGCCTGACTTTTCGGGAAATTTTGACAGGGTCATCCAACCCGGTGAAAAGGGGAGTCTCTGGTCAGAGTGTATGCAGCCAGGCAACGATCTTGCGCAGCATTGCAACCATACGACAGTTAGAAATTACAGCTGTGTAATCAAAGCCTGGCTGTGTGGAAAACCGAAAATATCACATACGCCACCGGGTTCTTTCCGTTAACTGTGCCCGGTTCCTCTGGTCTTGTCGCGCCTCAGGAGAAAGCATGAAACTCCTGTCTTCTCCGGGGGCCTTCTCCTGGCCCGCCAGAACATGTTACCGAACGACCAGAACAGGGCATCTGGCGTGTCTCACCACTGCTGCAGCGTTTGAACCCAACAGATAGGTAGAGATATCCGGTCGATGGGAGGCAATGATGATTAAATCCGCATTAATCGAATCGGCAAGCTTGAGGATTTGATCCTTTGGTGATCCGGTTGCCACATGGGTCTGGATCTTTTCGGATGGCAATTTGAATTGCTTAGCAAGCTCATCCAGTTTTGATAATGCAGCATGCTGTATTTCTTTCATTTTCGGCATTTCAATCGAATAGGCCAGACCCAACGTTGAATAATACGGTAACGAAGGTATAACCGTGAGAAAATGCACTCTGGCGGTATTCATCACAGCGTGCGCCTGAACAAAGGGAATGACCTGGTGGGTCAGCTCTGTTTCAGAGATATCGATGGGAACCAGAATAGAATTGTACACTTTAGACCTCCTGTATTATTTTGTTTAGTTAAGAATAGTCTCTTTACAATTAAAAAATGTGTACCTGCAGCCAAATTTTGATTCCATTTCACTCCTTATCGAAGATGAAACATACCGTGAGGAAGGTACATCAAAATCAGAAGGATTCATTCGGACAGTAATAAAGTCAGAGTCAGTTTCATTATCATGCTTGTTCAGGTGAATATAACCTGAAGGGTGTATGCCGGTTTTCACCGGCATACACACGGCAGATGCCATGATGATTTCGATCAAGCACAGCGAACAAAAGCTTTGATGCCTGCATATCGGGCTTCATTGCCCAGTTCCTGCTCAATGCGCATAAGCTGATTGTATTTTTCAATACGTTCGCCGCGACAGGGCGCGCCGGTTTTCAGATGCCCCGCCCGCAATGCCACCGTCATGTCGGCGATAAACGTGTCCATGGTTTCACCGCTGCGGTGCGAAATAAAAGCGCCCCATCCGTGTTCATGACACAGTGAAACCGCGTCGAACGTCTCGCTCAACGTACCAATCTGGTTGAGTTTGATGAGCGCCGCGCTGGCCAGATTTTCTTCAATACCCCGGCGGATATACTTCACATTCGTTACGAAAAGGTCGTCACCGACCAGTTCGGCGCGTCCGCCAAGTTTCTCATGCAGATGTTTCCAGCCAGCCCAGTCATCCTCGGCGAGCCCGTCTTCAAGCAGGACAATGGGGAAGTGGCTCATCAGTTCACCATAATAATCCGTCATCTCTTCAGCGCTCAGGGCGCTGTTTTCGGTGCGAAGGTGATATTTCCCGTCACGGTAAAATTCGCTGGATGCCGGGTCCATACAGATACTGATATCTTCCCCCGGTCGGTAACCGGCTTTCTCAATGGCCTGAACAATGAATTCCAGCGGCTCACGGTTCGAGGAGACGGCCGGAGCAAATCCCCCTTCATCACCCACCGCAGCGGAAAGGTTCCGGGACAGCAGGATCTGGCGCAGAGTCTGATAGACCTCGCTGCCCTGACGAACGGCCTCTGCCAGCGTTGAAGCACCGTGCGGTGCTATCATGAATTCCTGAAAATCGGCTCCCTGACCACGGGCATGAACGCCACCGTTAATAATATTCATGCACGGAACGGGCAAAAGGCTGGCATTGAGTCCGCCGAGATAGCGGTAAAGTGGCTGACGGGTGACCTGAGCGGCCAGTCTGGCCACCGCCAGCGAAACACCCAGAATGGCATTGGCACCAAGTCGGCTTTTGTTCTCCGTACCGTCCAGTTCCCGCATCAGATTATCCAGTCGCCGCTGCTCCCGCACATCGGTTCCCCTGACGGCGTCGCAAATTTCTGTCTCCACGGCCTTAACGGCATCACGGACTCCTTTCCCGCCGAAACGCCCGGGATCACCATCGCGGCGTTCAGTTGCCTCTCTTGAGCCGGTACTGGCCCCGGACGGTACCGATGCACGTGCCATCTGACCATCTGAAGTAAAAGCGTCCACCTCAACCGTGGGATTACCGCGAGAGTCGAGAATTTCGCGGGCCGTGACTTTTTCAAGTAGAAAATTCATACAGTTCTCCTGTAGCTCAGTCGTGAATGTGTTTAATCAGAACGTCTACGTTCAGGTGGTTAACGTATTCAGCCGAACGGGACGTCAGTGCTCCCATAAAACGGTTCCGGTGGCCTGCAATCACCAGGTCCACACCGGTGTCGGTAATGCATTTCTGTACATCTTCAAAACGCCGCATGGTGACCAGCTCACGCGCGTCAACGTGCTCCGCCACAGAGGACGTCAGCTCACTGAACAACGCCTTCGCCTGAACAACGTCTTTTGATACGGCATCGTCCATCAGGCCGTCCGATACGTAGTTCATCTCCCGATAGTCATTACAGATATGAGCAAGTGTGATGTTCATTTGCAGCAGGCGGGACAGAGTTGCCGCCAGTGCGAGCAGGGGGACGCCATCCTCTTTCCCCTGAACAAGAACAAGTGCATGTGTGTAGATTTTCATGGCTGTCTCCGGCTTTGATTGAGGAAGTGTTCCAGCCAGGGCAGAAGCTGTTTCTTCCGGCTGACCATGTCCGGCACGGAGCAGGGCGCCGCGTTGCCACTCTCCGGCCCGGCGAAATACAGTGTTGAAAAGTATTCACGGATATCAGTCACCATCAGCACGATAAGTCCGGCTCCGGTTGTCACCGCCATCTGCGCCATCGCATTTTGCAGTTCATCCAGTACGGGAGTGACCTGGCCGGGTGAACTCACCTCCAGTTGTGCGATACGCACATCCATGCCGGCGAGCGAAAAGGTCTTAAGGTCTTTATGCAGAAGCTGTTCTGTGGACTGTCCGGTGATATCGGTTTTGGCTGCCAATAGCCCGCGGGCAAACGCCTTACGTTTTACTCCCGACAGAACGCAGAGTTCAGTGGCTGTACGGATATCGTCTTCCGTCGTGGTGGGTGAGCGCAGATTAACGGTGTCGCTGAGCAGCGCGCCAAGAAGCAGGATGGCGTGAGTCGGGGGCATTGTGCGGCGCATTTCTGCATCCATCAGCAGCCAGAGTACTGTTGCGCTGCTGCCTGCCGGTTTTATCCAGACCTCCGGCGGCAGTTGCGTGACCAGACCGCCAAGCCGGTGATGGTCGATAATCCCGATGATATTGCTCTGGAGAAGATCAGCAGGCCCCTGTGCCGGTTCGGTAAAATCGACCAGCCATACCGGTTCACCTTTCAGTGGAATATCAAGCAGGGGCGGCAGGGAGAGCCCGGCAGCTTCAAAAATATAGCGTGTCTCAGGATTCGCTTCACCGGGCCGCCAGGCACGGGCAGGACGATTACACCGGTTGAGCCAGCCCGCCGTCACGGCTGCGGTGCAGACAGCGTCGCTGTCAGGGTTAAGATGACCAAAAACATTAATCAAAGATGTATCCCCGTTAAGGGAAGTACACAGGCCGGAAGGATTTATCGACGGCCTGACATACCTCCTGAAAATCAAGAGTCATATCAGGCGTCATCAGCCCCGGACGGGGCGGTTGGGAAAGGTGGAACGCCATCACCTTGCAGGCAGTATAGGTCAGAAGAACAAAGCTGTCAGCCACCATTTCGGCTGGTTAATACTTAATTGCCACGGGTTCAACAGACGGCTCAAATGTCACGCTGGGCTGATTTCAGTGCATCCCTGCAATTGTCGGGCGCGGCGCCATGTAATGTCAGGCTGCCGCCCCGGCTGTTTGATGACTGGTGGCCGTGACATTGCTCTGCAAAAGCTGAGCGGCCTTCTCACGCTACCAGAGGCGAGTGTTCGACAATCTTACCCGACTCCAGCTTAATGAGCCGATCCGCCAGATGGAAATAGCGATCGTCATGAGTAATGGCGATCACGGTTTTCCCCTCCGCTTTCAGCATTGGCAGCAACTCGAGATAGAAAACGGCCTTAAACTCCGGATCCTGGTCGGCAGCCCATTCATCGAACAGATAGATCGGGCGGTTCTCCAGCCAGCTCTGCAACAGGGCCAGTCTTTTACGCTGCCCCTGAGAGAGTGCGACGGTAGAGAAGCGCCCGTTGTTAAAGCTGACTTTATGCTTAAGTTTGAGCAGGTTAAGAAGATGCTCAACCTGTGACTGCGTCCGATCGGTGACGAACACAACATCATCAAAGAGAAAGAAATCGCTGAAAATCACTGAAAAGTGCTGACGCCAGTGCTGGAGATCGTCTGCCGCGACAGGGTTGCCATTCAGCCATAGCTGGCCGCTGTCAGCGGGGAAGATCCCCACCAGCAAGTTTGCCAGCGTGGTTTTACCGCTACCGTTGCCGCCAACGATAAAGACTCGCTCCCCGGGCGTAAAGGTCAGGCTCAGCGGGCCGAGGGAAAAACGTTCCCCGTCTTCACCCTGATACTGGTAGTGAATATTCTCCAGTGCCAGAGAGGTAAATGGTTCTGCCGCGTACGTTTTCGGGGAAATTTCCGGGCTTAATCCGGTGGTAAGTTGCTGGACCCGCTGCATTGCGATCCGGGCACCTGCGATGGCAGGCAGAGCAGAGAGGATGCCTTCCACCGGAACCACCATATACAGGAAGACCATGATATAGCCAGTCAACGTTCGGGTATCCAGTGCCAGCATGTCGCGCAGCCCGAAGAGTACCACTCCGATAAAGGCAAAAAACAGAATACTGCCCCAACTGCTGGCCAGACCGTACAGTGCGTACCCCCGGGTGCGCTCCCGGCGAACGGCTTCAATGGTATGGGACAACTCACCGCCAACAAACTGCTGGCGGCGCATGATATTGAGCCTGAACTCCCGTGCGCCATCGAACAATTTTTTACACTGCTGAATCAGCGTATCTTCCCGTTGACGCGACGTGCGCAACAGCCCCATTGCCGGGCCCTGAGCCGCACGATAGCCGAAACTTCCCAGCAGGATGGCAACGATAGCCAGCAACAGAACGCTCGGCGACAGGCTGCCAAGGTAGATGAGGCAGCCAGCGATCACTGCACCATAGATACAAAGGTTAGGCAGGCTAACAAAAAAGACTACCAGCGTATCGAGATCCTGCGTCAATGCCGATAACGCTTTCGCCATTCCGGCTTTTTCCAGCTGCAGCCAACTGGTTTCACTGATGTTCCGGACCAGTTGTTTACGCAGTCGGGCTTTCACCTTTTGGCCCAGCGACATAAATGTCGTTTGAGAGATAACCCGGCTGGCCAGCATCAGCAGGGTCAGCAGGGCGAAGTCGACACCGGGGCTGAACCAGGCGGCGGACAGAGGCTGGTTAAGGCTGTGGTTAATCATTGCCAGCAGCGTAGCATTACAAAAACCGCTGATCAGCCCAGCGATCGTGGCGAGGATAAGCCAGCCTCGAACCATCCTGAAGACCATTATCAATACCGACATCTGTATTCCTTTCACTTTATGCACATTCTTTATTCAGCCTGCCGGGATACTTTGCCCCGCAGCAGTGGCCATATCAGCAACGGGACACCAATCAGCGAGGCGACCAGCCCTACAGGCAACTGACGTGGATAGAGGCCATTGCGCCCAATCCAGTCAGCAAACGTCATGATGGTGGCGGCCAGCAGGGCTGCGGCATACAGCTGCGAGAGCGGCGTTTTGGCACCGAGCCTGCGCGCCAGATGTGGGCCCAACAGGCCAATGAACGATACCGGTCCCACCAGTAATGTCGCCAGTCCGGTCATTACGGCGGCCAGGCTCAATACAGCAACCCGCGCCAGCGGCAAAGAGACACCGAGCGAACCGGCAATACTGCCCATTGGCAACAGCAGCAGCCAGCGGCGAAATAGCGGAACCACGGCCAGTAATAGCAGCGTTGAGGCAAAGAGGATCTCTGCCAGCGGCGCGCTGATGTAGTAGGTGCTGCCGGTCATGAGCGGCAGCAACATGGCGCTTGCCGTGAGATTATTGAGCATCACCAGGCTGACGGTGGCCTGACACAAGGCATTCAGCGCCAGTCCATTGAGCAAGACTCGCTGCGGGTTAAACGCTCCGCGACGGCTATTCCACAGCGTCAGCAGCAGACTGAGCGTTGCCCCACTCAGGCTGCTCAGCAGCAGCCCGCCGCTGCTGGCGGGGAAAAGCACAACCCATGCCATGACGCCCATGGCGGCACCGCCTCCAATACCCAGTACCTCCGGGCTGGCCAACGGATTACCGCTGACCCGCTGCATCAGTACGCCAGCGCCAGCTAACAGTGCACCAGCGCTGAGCGCCGCCAGCAGTCTCGGCACCCGCAGCGGCAGCAGATGGGCGAGTTCGTCCGGGCTGGCCCAACTCCACTGCTGCAGGCCGTGGCCCGTATAGAGCGACACCACCACCGCCAGCAGGAAAAGGGTGCCGGACACCCAGAACAATGCGGCGCCGGCGGTTACTGGAGCCGCGGGTTCCGGCGCAGTTACTGGAGACGTTCCCGATCTGGAGAAGCGCGCCAGCAACATCAGCAGCGGGCCGCCGGTCACCGCCGTGAGCATACCGACGGGCAGTAGCTGGCCATTCGCCAGCGAGACCCGCGCGACACACTGATCGGTAAACCACAGCAGCCCGGCTCCCATAAGTGCCGTATGTAGCAGCATCTGGCGTGATGTTCGCGCGCCGCCGAAGCGGGCCAGATGGGGCGCTGCCAGGCCGAGAAAGCCGATCACGCCAACAGCATTGATGGTGAAGGCGCTCATGACCAGCGCCAGCAGAACCGCCATACTCCGTATGCGCAGCGCTGAGGCGCCAAGGCTATTGACCATCGTTTCCGGCAGTTGCAGTAGCGTTAGCGGTCTGAGCATCAGAAGCAGAACGGCAAAAGCGGCGGTCAGGGGGAGCAAAAGATCGCGCAGCGGCTGGCTACTCTCAACCGCCAGCGAGCCACCGCCCCACATTAATACCTGCAGCAGAAAGCGATCGTTGATGATGGCGATAAGCAGGGTGAGCGCTCCGCACCACAGGTTAATCATCATCCCTGCCTGTACCATCACCAGAGGAGACAGACGCTGCCGCCAGCTCAGCAGTATGACGGCCAGCAGCGCCGCAAGCTCGCCGGTTATCGCCAGGGCAGGGCGGGCACTGGCGAGCAGTGCCGGAAACCACAGCGAAGCGAGCCCCATTGCCAGTGTGGCACCCGCTGTCATACCGAGGGTGATGGGTTCCGCCAGCGGGTTACGTAAGGCGCGCTGCATCAGCCAGCCACAAACGCCCAGCGTAGCGCCTGTGAGCAGCGCCATTCCCTGCCGGGGGAACCACATGCTGCGCAAAATAATGGCCGATGAAGAGGGGGACGTTGTCCCGAAGAGCGCACTGAATCCACCCTGGCGGTGGAGTTCTGACAGGGCCATCAGCGCGGCAGTGAGCCACAGCAACAAAATCAGCGCCCAGCCACGGCGAGTATTACTCATTACACCACGCCTCTATTCTGTCATTCAGGAGCGTCGCGAAGCGCCCGGCCGTGATCAGCGCGCCAGTATCGCTGAATTGCGTGTTCAGCAGATTCAGGTTTTGCGGACGCGTCAGAGGCAACTGCTGCCACAGAGGACTCTGACGCCAACGTTGCATCGCGTCGCGCTGCTCTTCTGGCACAAACAGCAGTAGTTTGGCAGGCGTATCGGCTATGTGGGTCAGCTCGACCAGTACGCTTCCTTCTGCCCCCGGACTGCCGCGCCAGGCATTGCGCAACCCGCAGGCGCTCAGCACGTTGCCGGGCAGGCTGTCGGCGGTGCAGAGCCGCAAATGCAGTGTGTCAACGGCACTGCCGAGAAAGACCGGCAGCTTCACCTCGCGCCCCTGCCGCGCGATGCGATTGAGCGTTTGCTGCAACTGTTCAATCAGGGTGGAGGCCTGCTGTTGGCGATCAAATTTTGCGCCAAGCTCCCGGGTAGCGGTGATAAATCCCGCCAGGGTATGCGTCGGGAGCGTGAGCGTGGGGGCGATCTTTTCCAGCGTGGGTTTCAGCAATGCGTGCTGCGGCGTAATGACGATCATATCCGGTCTGAGCGCCCACAGCGTCTCCAGGTTTGGCTGAAAGAGCAGCCCAAGATCCACGACGTCCTCCGGCAATGGGGGCGCCGGGATCAGCTTGCGGTACCACGCCGGTGCGGCAACCGCCGTCGGCGTGATGCCCAGAGCCAGCAGCATCTCCGTCAATCCCCAGTCCAGCACCGCCAGCCTTGGCGGTGCTGAGGATCTCCCCGCCCAACTCATGAGCGGGGTGAGCAACGTGGCCAGCAGCAGCTTTCGCCGGGATAACATCGTTACCATGCGTAGCTCACCGTCGCGACGTACTGACGTTTAAGCGCGTATTCGCAGCCGAGGTTATTGCATGAAGCGATATAGGTTTTGTTGCCGATATTGTCCGCGTTGAGCGCCAACTGCCACTGGCGCCACTGATAGGCGACCCGGGCGTCGTAGACAGTAGTCGCCGGGACTTTCAGGGTGTTGCTGGTATTCGCATAACTGGTGCCCATATAGCGCACTCCTCCGCCAACCGAGAAGCCATCAAGCGCCCCGTTAAAGGCGTACTGGCTCCACAGTTTCGCCGTATTGCGGGATACCCCCACCGGGTGTTTGCCCTGAGTTCCGTCATTAGCGCTGCGGACCGTCTGGCTAATCAGGTTCCAGGAGCCCAGAACCGTCCAGGCCGGAGTAATATTGATGCGACCATCCAACTCAAGCCCCTGGGAACGTACCTCTCCGGTCTGGATGCTAAAGCCCGGATGGTCCGTGTCGGTGGTGGCCATGTTGGTTTCGCGCAGATTGTAGAGGGCAACGGTGAACAGCGCATCCAGTCCCACAGGATCGTATTTCAGGCCGATCTCACTCTGTTTCCCGCGGGTCGGTTTAAACGGATGACCGTTGTAATCATTGCTGCTGCTGGGAACGAATGAGGTGGAGTAGCTGATATAGGGGGCGAGCCCATTATCAAAGTGGTAGAGCAGACCGGCGCGTCCGGTAGTGACATAGTCATTGCGCTCCGTACGGCTGTCGCTTAGCAGATCGATATTTTTGGTTTTGGCATCGTCATAGCGGCCAGCAAGACTCAGGATCCAGTTATTCAGCTCCATCTGATCCTGCAGATATAAACCGGTCTGGTCGAGAGTATTGTGCGTACTGCTGGTATAAGGCGTGTCGTCTACCGCTGTGTTGTAGTCCGGATCCAGATAGTTGATGGAGCCGGCGTCACCGTACCCCGAGCGGCTGCGCACTGAGGTATGTATCCGATCGATACCGGCCAGCAGGGTGTGCTGCACCGGCCCGCTCTGCAGATGAAACTCCGCCTGGTTATCCATCGCGAAGTTAGACATCGTCTCTTTGATGTTCATTGTGGCGCGATCGACCAGCGGCGCATCCGCGCGAATGCCCAGGGGATAAACCATCCGATAGCGACCGGTACTGCTGAGATAACGCACATTCTGCCGGAAGGTGACAATATCGTTGAAATCGTGGCGGAACTGGTAGCCCACGCTACCCTGCTCGCGTTGATACTTATCGTAGCCGGGTTGACCAATGTAGGTGCCCGTGGAGATTTTACCGAACGGATTGTGCGTCAACGTGCCGGAGGTGGGCATCTGGTTGTAGAAGCCGCTGTCCGGATCTTTACGCAACTGAGACAGGAGCGTCAGCGAGGTTTGCGCATCCGGCTGCCAGGTGAAGGAAGGCGCGATGTCATAGTGTTGATAGCGGGTATGCGCCACCTGGGTTTCGGTGTCGAAGAAAGTTCCGGCGACGCGGCCGAGCAATGTTTGAGAATCATTGAGTGCGCCGGTTGTGTCGAAACCCGTGCCAAACTGATTGTGATTGCCGCTGCTGACGTAAATCTGGCCCGCTGGCGTGGCCTGCGGCGTTTTGCTCACCATGTTAACGATGCCGCCGGGATTCGCCTGACCGTACAGCACGGACGAGGGACCTTTTACCACCTCAATGCGTGACAGCAGGAACGGATCCCAGGCGGGACGGCTCCACCAGGCTTCTCTGGGCAGGCGCAGGCCATCGAGATATTCATCCGCTTCGAAACCGCGCACGATGATCGTGTCAAAGCGTGTATCAGCACCCGAGTTTTCCGAAGTAACGCCAGAGACATAGCGCAGCGCTTGCGGAATATTTCTGGCGGCGTGCGTAGCGATCTCAGCCTGAGTCACGACGGAAATACTTTGCGAAGTACGGCTGATGGGCTGGCTGGATTTGGTGGCTGCTGCGGCATTATGTGCCACCAGCGTACTCTCATCCTCTTCGCCCTGAGAGGCGGCGGCACTGACCACCAGCGTCTCTTCTTTTGTGTTACTCTTCCCGAGGTCTGCAGTAAAAGCATGCCCGCTGTATCCTGCAATGATGCTTAACACCATCACCTTCAATGAGTTATCCCTAAATAAATGACCTGTGTGTTTCATAGCACTTCCGCTTGTTATTAGAATTGAATGGAAATGATAATTATTCAACTTCAAAAGAGAAGCGGAAGCATGGCAGAATGGCGCAACTAAAGGCAAGAGTGTTGCCAGGCAGACAAAGCTTGTCTGCCTAATCAGCAATCAGGATGAAAAATGGTTTGAATCGGACAAAGGGCATGGCAGATGACATTTCAGCACGGCATTGATGGTATTCGCCAGTTGCAGTACGACAAGGGCGGTGAAGAGCCCGTCCACCAGCATCCCCAGGGGCAGCTTATCTGGGCTCGGCGCGGTGTGGCGAAAATTGTTACGCCGCAGCATATCTGGCTGCTGTCACCGGGAAGAGCAATCTGGATACCTGGCGGGACTCCGCACGGGCTGCAGGCCATTGATAATGTGGTCACGCAAAATATCTATTTTAATCCCGCTTTTTCGCAACGCCAGCCAGGCCAGTGCCGGGGAGGCCGCGTGACGCAGTTACTTGATGCGCTGCTGGATGCCGGGCTGGAGGCATCGCTCTCCGCTGAACGCACCGGGCTAATTTATGGGCTATTGAGCGACGAATTCCGCCGTTTAGCGCCGTTAGAACTCTGTCATATCACGCTGCCAGCTGACCGCCGGTTGCGGCAAGTGTGCGATATCCTCTGCCGCGAGCTCGATCACGGAGAAACGCTGGCCTGGTGGGGGAAGAAGGTCGGGGCCAGCGAGCGTACGCTGGCGCGACTGTTCCGGGAAGAAACGCGGCTGAGTTTCTCCGAATGGAAGCAGCAGCTGCGGCTGATGGAAGCCGTATGTAATCTGGCTCGCGGCAGTGCGGTGACGCAGCTTGCAAGCGATCTGGGATATGCCAGCCCCAGCGCGTTTATTGCCATGTTTCGTAAAAAACTGGGCGTATCACCGCAGCGGTATCTGCAGGCGGTACGCTAAGCATCAGCTAGCTATGTCCGGAAACCCGCGTCTGTAACTTTTGCAGTCCCTTGCAATCCGGCTAACTCAACGTTTGCTCCTCGCTCCTGACCGCTTTATTTCTGTCGCCTGCACGTAAAAAGAGTTTGCCGTTTACCACAGCAAACTCTGCGCACATCAGTGGGATTTAAACCCGGCCGCCGACATCAGCAGGCGGAACACCATACTCACGGCGGCCAGCGCCAGCACGCTGCCGCCCCAAATCAGTACCAGCCACATCAGGCGGTTGAAAAACGAGTGTTTCATCAGTGATAGCCCTCGCCAGGTTGTACTTTGCCGCGAAACACGTAGTAGCTCCACGCGGTGTAGACCAGGATAATCGGAATGATCAACAGCGCGCCGACCAGCATAAAGCCCTGGCTTTGCGGCGGTGCCGCGGCCTGCCAGAAGGTGATATCCGGCGGAATGATGTGCGGCCAGATGCTGATGCCCAGCCCGCTAAAGCCGAGGAAAATCAGCCCCAGCGTCAGCACAAACGGCAAGGCATGATGCTGCGGATTGCCGAGGCTGCGCCACAGCCAGGCGCTGAGCGCAATAACCAGCAACGGCACCGGCGCGAAGAACAACAGGTTCGGCAGGCTGAACCAGCGAGCAGCGATCGTCGGGTGCGCCAGCGGTGTCCACAGGCTGATGACCGCGATAACCACCAGTAAAACCAGCAGCAATTTCTTCGCCGCTGCGCGCATTTTATCCTGCAACGGCGCGCCGCTTTTCATCACCAGCCAGGTTGCGCCCAGCAGCGCATAGGCAATCACCAGCCCGACGCCGCAGAACAGGGTGAAGGGTGTCAGCCAGTCCAGCGCGCCGCCGGTAAAACGCCGTTCGCTGACCGAAAAACCATTCAGCACCGCGCCAACCACCACGCCCTGAGTAAAGGTCGCCAGCACGGAACCTGCCATAAACGCTTTATCCCAGAACGGACGATGTGCGGGTGTGGCTTTGAAACGAAACTCGAAGGCCACGCCGCGGAAAATCAGCCCCAGCAGCATGAGCGTCAGCGGAATGGTCAGCGCATCAACAATCACCGCATAGGCCAGCGGAAAGGCGCCGAACAACCCCGCGCCGCCCAGCACCAGCCAGGTCTCGTTGCCGTCCCAGACCGGCGCCACGGTGTTCACCATCACATCGCGATCGTGAGCATCGCGGGTCAGAACGGAAACAGAATGCCGATCCCCAGATCAAAACCGTCCATCACCATGTACATCAGGGTGGCAAAAACGATAATCACAAACCAGATCAGCGAAAGATCGATACCCATTATTTTGCCTCCTCATGCCAGGCTTGCGGGCCTTTGCAGATCAACCGCACCATATAGCTGTAGCCGACACCGAAAACGGCGCTGTAAACCACGAAGAATGTCAGCAGGCTGAGACTCATCTGCATTACACCGTGAGCCGAAACCGCATCGGCCGTACGCAACAACCCTGTAGACGACCCACGGCTGGCGGCCCACTTCGGTGGTGAACCAGCCGGCGAGGATCGCGATCAGCCCGGCAGGCCCCATCCACAGGGCAAAATGCAGGAACGGTCGCGACTGGTACAACCGCTGTTTGTAGCGCAGCCACAGTGCGCCGATGCCCAGTGCGATCATCAGCATGCCGAGGCCGACCATCACGCGGAATGACCAGAACACCAGTGGCGAATAGGGGCGCTCGTCTTTGGGAAACTCTTTCAGCGCCGGAACCTGTTTATCCAGGCTGTGGGTGAGGATCAGGCTGCCGAGCGCCGGGATCTCAACCGCGTAACGGGTGCGTTCCTCGCGCTGCATATCCGGCAGGCCGAACAGCAGCAGCGGGGTCGGCTTCGCCCGGCGGGTTCTCCCAGTGGCCTTCAATGGCGGCAATCTTCGCCGGCTGGTGCTCCAGCGTGTTCAGGCCGTGCATATCGCCCACCATCGCCTGGATCGGCGCGACGATCAGCGCCATCCACATCGCCATCGAGAACATCTTGCGCATCGCGGGCGTATCGTTACCGCGCAGCAGATGCCAGGCCGCCGAGGCGCCGACAAACAGCGCGCTGCTGAGGAACGCGGCGATGGACATATGCAGCAGGCGGTAAGGGAAGGACGGGTTGAAGATCACCGCCAGCCAGTCCACCGGCACCACCTGGCCCTGCTCGATAATGTAACCCTGCGGCGTGTGCATCCAGCTGTTGGAGGCGAGGATCCAGAAGGTGGAGATCAGCGTGCCCAGCGCCACCATGCAGGTGGCAAAAAAGTGCAGCCCCGGCCCGACGCGGTTCCAGCCAAACAGCATCACGCCGAGGAAACCGGCTTCGAGGAAGAAGGCGGTCAGCACTTCATAGGTCAGCAGCGGCCCGGTAATGCTGCCGGCGAACTGGGAAAAGCCGCTCCAGTTGGTGCCAAACTGGTAGGCCATCACCAGCCCGGAAACCACGCCCATGCCGAAGTTAACGGCGAAAATCTTCGACCAGAAGTGGTACAGCGTGCGCCAGTCCGGGTTACGGGTTTTCAGCCATAAGCCTTCCAGTACCGCCAGAAAGCTGGCCAGCCCGATGGTGATCGCCGGGAAAATAATGTGAAAGGAAACGGTGAAGGCGAACTGTATTCTCGCCAGGTGAAACGCGTCTAAACCAAACATGGACAACTCCGCATAGGAAACTGATCCAGCGCAATTCTATGCCGTGTCACATTTGGGTTGCAGAAACAGAAGCCGTCAATTTTTACATAACAGTTCGATTTTGTTATGTCTCATCCGCAAAACGTCCCAGCGGGAACCAGGCAAAATAAGCCTGAATAACAGGATGGTCTTTATCATCATTCCAATGAAAAAATCCCCTTGGATAAAAATTCCCATAAAGCGGACATACCGTAACTATTATGAAAACGTGGGTAACCCGTCAACACACAGCAAAAAGGGGCTTTTATGAACAAGAGTGTCCTGTTGTTATGCGCTTTTGCTTTAGTTAGTTGTACAGGAAAAAATAGTGCGCCCTATGGGGAAAAAGGAAAGGTCTTTTGTAATGAGCGATATTTAATTCCAAATAGTGGACCATTCGACGAAACTACCATTAGAGTTGCAATGCATGGATATCTGTACGGTGTGGCTGCCGCGCTGACGTTGCAAAAAAATAATGGGGAAGGTCAAGAACACTATTTCGCGCTTCCGAGCAGGATGTCAGTACTTGAAGAAACCAATATAGATGGAACGTGTTTTTCAGCCACCACCTTCGCAGTCAAACCGATCAAACCCGGCGGACGGAATGAAATTGTGATCGCATATCGAGGTTCTGATGACGCTTGCGACTGGATAAAAACCAACTTAAATCCTTTCCCCTATAAAAAACAATATAAAGAAGCTGTCAGTTACGCTGAAAGAATTTTATCTACCTACTCGACGGGGCAGGAAAAAGTGGTTGTTACGGGTATTTCATTAGGTGGCGGATTAGCAGTACATGTCGCAAAAGATGCGCAAATGAAAAGCAAAATTGATGAGGTCTGGGCGCTAAACCCCAGTCCAAGAACCTATGCAGACAGCAATATGGATACCAGGATTTGGTTAGCGGCTACGGATACCGAGATCCTGCGCAAAACGCGCAGTCCTGCATTTTTCTTTATTCCGGGATGGGGGGCAATAATTGGTCCGGAAAATCAAATGTCGTCTAACTTTTATCTAATAAGGTCCAATAGCCTGTATGGGCACTTCAGATGGAATATTGCGAGACAGATGCTATTTGTTGCGGATTATGGCCTTTCAGACAGAGGGCGAAACCCAGCCATCACTGAGCCTTTAGACATACTCCGGGCGTCCAGGTTCGCAGCATGTACCACGATTGAACATCATTAAAATACAAACTCCGTTTAGCGGGATTTGTCATATATAAACCTGCAAAACATTATTAATAACAGTCGCCTCAAAAAGGCTTTTTATGATGTGCTGATATAGCCTGTGAGTAAGGAGTATGCCATCATATTCACCATCCTCAACCCGGTGAATATGCATGAAAAAATACCAGCGTCTGGCGCAACAAATCATCGCGCAGATTGAGCTTGGCGTCTGGCGGCCGGGCGAAAAGCTGCCTTCGCTGCGCGAGCAGGTCACGAGCAGCGGGCTGAGTTTTATGACCGTTGGCCACGCGTATCAGATGCTGGAAAGTCAGGGGCGGGTGATCGCCCGGCCGCAGTCGGGCTATTACGTTGCCTCGCGCCCGCATCCGGTGTGCCGCGCGTGGCGGCGGCGCAGGTCATGCGCGACGAAGCGGTGGATATTAATACCTATATCTTCGACGTCTTACAGGCCAGCCGCGACGCCTCGGTGCTGCCCTTTGGCTCCGCGTTTCCCGATCCCCAACTGTTTCCGCTGCCGCAGCTCAACCGCTCGCTGGCGAAGGTCAGTAAAACCGCGACGGCGATGAGCGTGATTGAAAACCTGCCGCCGGGTAACGTCGAGCTGCGCCACGCCATTGCCCGTCGCTACGCCCGGCAGGGGATGAACATCTCCCCGGAAGAGATTGTGATCACCGCCGGCGCGCTGGAGGCGCTGAATCTCAGCCTGCAGGCGGTGACCGAGCCGGGCGACTGGGTGATCGTCGAAAACCCGTGTTTTTACGGCGCGCTGCAGGCGCTGGAACGGCTGAAGCTGAAAGCGTTGTCGATGGCGACGGATGTGCAAGAGGGGATCGATCTTGATGCCCTGGAACAGGCACTGAACGATTACCCGGTTAAAGCCTGCTGGATGATGACCAACAGCCAGAACCCGCTCGGCTTCACGCTGAGCGCGGAGAAAAAAGCGCGGCTGGTGGCGCTGTTAACGGAACACAACGTCCCGCTGATTGAAGACGATGTCTACAGCGAACTCTATTTTGGGCGCGAACAGCCGCTCCCGGCGAAAGCGTGGGATCGTCAGGACATGACGCTGCACTGCTCGTCCTTTTCAAAATGTCTGGTGGCCGGTTTCCGCATCGGCTGGGTGGCGGCAGGAAAACACGCGCGGCGCATTCAGCAGCTGCAGCTGATGAGCACGCTCTCCACCAGTTCTCCCATGCAGCTGGCGCTGGTGGATTATCTGGCGACCAAACGCTACGACGCCCACCTGCGCCGCCTGCGGCGCATGCTGGCCGAGCGCAAACAGCAGGCCTGGCAGGCGCTTCTGCGCCATCTGCCTGCCGGAGTCAAAATTCACCATAACGAGAGCGGCTACTTTCTATGGCTGGAGCTACCCGCCGGGCTGGATGCGGGAGCGCTGAGCCAGCTTGCGCTAACGCACCACATCAGCATTGCCCCGGGGAAAATGTTTTCCACCTCTGACCGCTGGCAATCCTTTTTCCGCTTTAATTGCGCCTGGGCGTGGGGTGATAAAGAGGAACGTGCGGCAATTCGCTTAGGGGAATTGATTCGGCAGATGATGAAATAAACTCGCTCAGCCCATTCTTATTTTCTGAATATCTTGTTCTCATTTTAAAAATAGTGACGATGAAAACTTGCAGGTCACCGTCATTATTTTCTGTGCTTTTGTTTTGTGTATTCATAGGAAATGTGAATAGCAACACAGATTAACCTCGTACCGGCTAACTCCTTGTCTATACTAAAAAAGACGGTCGGCTATTATTTTCATTCGAAACGTAATGCGTTATGTGTCACATCCTGGCGAAATTTACGCCGGGCGACATTCTGGCCGTCCGCGTGCCGTCTACGTTTAATAAGGGAGATATTTTTACGGCACGGCTGCCGCTAAATTTCATTGCGACAGGAGTAACTCTTATGAGCAAAAAATTTGCCCGCAGCAGCCTGTGTGCGCTGGGCATGACTATCATGACCGCGCAAGCCGCCGAACCCACCGAAGGCCATGGGCAAAGGGGAAGGTCGACTGGATATTATCGCCTGGCCGGGATACATCGAACGCGGCCAGACCGACAAAAACTACGACTGGGTCACCCAGTTTGAAAAGGACACCGGGTGCGCGGTCAACGTCAAAACCGCCGCCACCTCCGATGAAATGGTCAGCCTGATGGCGAAAGGCGGCTACGATCTGGTCACCGCCTCAGGCGATGCCTCGCTGCGCCTGATCATGGGCAAACGCGTGCAGCCGATTAACCCCGCGCTTATCCCCAACTGGAAAACCCTCGACCCGAACCTGATTGTGAACGGCGCATGGTTTAACGTCGGCGGCAAAGTCTACGGCACGCCGTACCAGTGGGGGCCGAACCTGCTGATGTACAACACCAAAACCTTCCCGACGCCGCCGGACAGCTGGAGCGTGGTCTTTACGCAACAGAACCTGCCGGACGGCAAAACCAATCAGGGACGCGTGCAGGCTTATGACGGCCCGATCTACATCGCCGATGCGGCGCTGTTCCTGAAAGCCACGCAGCCGCAGCTGGGCATTAAAGACCCGTACCAGCTCACCGAAGCGCAGTATCCGGCGGTGCTGAAGGTGCTGCGCGACCAGCACGCCCTGATCCACCGCTACTGGCACGACACCACGGTCCAGATGAGCGACTTCAAAAACGAAGGCGTCGTGGCCTCCAGCGCCTGGCCGTATCAGGCGAATGCCCTGAAGGGCGAGAACCAGCCCATCGCCACCGTCTTCCCGAAAGAGGGCGTCACCGGCTGGGCGGACACCACCATGCTGCACGCCGACGCTAAACACCCGATGTGCGCCTACAAGTGGATGAACTGGTCGCTGACGCCGAAAGTGCAGGGCGATGTGGCGGCCTGGTTTGGCTCGCTGCCGGTGGTGCCGGAAGGGTGCAAAGCCAGCACGCTGCTGGGTGAGAAAGGCTGCGAAACAAACGGTTACCGTGTTCTTGACAAAATCGCCTTCTGGAAAACCCCGGTCGCAGAGGGCGGCAAATTTGTGCCGTACAGCCGCTGGACGCAGGATTACATCGCCATCATGGGCGGCCGTTAACCTGCCCGGGAGCAGAAGCATGACCTACTCAGTTGAATTTATCAATGTTTCGCGGCTGTACGGCGACGTCCGGGCGGTGGACGGGGTCACCATCGCCATTCGCGACGGGGAGTTCTTCTCCATGCTGGGGCCTTCCGGCTCCGGCAAAACCACCTGCCTGCGGCTGATCGCCGGCTTTGAGCAGCTGACCGGCGGCACGATCCGCATCTTCGGCAAAGAAGCCAGCGAACTGCCCCCCTGGGAGCGGGACGTGAACACCGTGTTCCAGGACTACGCGCTGTTCCCGCATATGTCGATGCTCGACAATGTCGCCTACGGGCTGATGGTGAAAGGCGTCGACAAAAAGCAACGCCACGCCCGCGCCCGTGAGGCCCTGGAAAAAGTGGCGCTCGGCTTTGCCCATACGCCCGCAAACCTTCGCAGCTTTCCGGCGGCCAGCGGCAGCGGGTGGCCATCGCCCGCGCGCTGGTCAACGAGCCGCGCGTCCTGCTGCTGGATGAGCCGCTCGGCGCGCTCGATCTCAAACTGCGCGAACAGATGCAGTTGGAGCTGAAGAAGCTGCAGCAGGAGCTCGGCATCACCTTTATTTTCGTCACCCACGATCAGGGCGAAGCGCTGTCCATGTCCGACCGGGTGGCGGTGTTCAATAACGGCCGCATCGAACAGGTGGATACCCCGCGCGATCTTTACATGCGCCCGCGCACGCCGTTTGTCGCCGGGTTTGTCGGCACCTCAAACGTCTTCAGTCAGGATCTTGCCAGCAAGCTGTGCGGTATGCAGGGCACTTTTTCGTTGCGCCCTGAACATATTCGCCTGAATGCGCCAGGGGAAATTGAAGTCAACGCCGTGGTGCAGGCGGTGCAGTATCAGGGAGCGGCGACGCGTTTTGAACTGCTGCTGGCGCAGGGGGAGAAAGTGATGGTCAGCCAGGCGAATCTCTCCGGCGTGTTGCTGACCGAGACACTGACGCCGGGGCAACAGGTGCAGATTTCATGGTCGCGGGACGCGATGGTGCCGTTGCAGGGAGCGGGGTGAAATGGCCATGAGTATTCCGTTAACCGCCCGGCGGCGTGCCAGCCTGAGCGGGGTGTTATGGCGCAAACCGCTGCTTGGGCTGCTGCTCTTGTTACTGGCGCCGCTGATGTGGTTCGGCATCGTCTATTTGGGTTCGCTGCTGACGCTGCTGTGGCAGGGGTTTTACACCTTCGACGATTTCACCATGGCGGTGACGCCGGATCTGACGCTGGCCAACCTGCAGGCGCTGTTCAACCCGGCCAACTACGACATCATCCTGCGCACGCTGACGATGGCGATTGCCGTGACCATGGCCAGCGCCATCCTCGCATTCCCGATGGCCTGGTACATGGCGCGATACACCCGGGGCAAGTGGAAGGCGTTCTTCTATATCGCCGTGATGCTGCCGATGTGGGCCAGCTATATCGTCAAAGCCTACGCCTGGACGCTGCTGCTGGCGAAGGACGGCGTGGCGCAGTGGTTTCTCCAGCCATCTGGGACTGGAGCCGCTGCTAACCGCCTTCCTGACGCTGCCCGCCGTCGGCGGCAACACCCTGTCCACCTCCGGGCTGGGGCGCTTCCTGGTGTTCGTCTATATCTGGCTGCCGTTTATGATCCTGCCGATCCAGGCGGCGCTGGAGCGCCTGCCGCCCTCGCTGCTGCAGGCCTCGGCCGACCTGGGCGCGCATCCGCGCCAGACCTTCCGCTATGTCGTGCTGCCGCTGGCCATACCGGGCATTGCGGCCGGGTCGATTTTCACCTTCTCCCTGACGCTGGGCGATTTCATCGTGCCGCAGCTGGTGGGGCCGCCGGGCTACTTCATCGGCAACATGGTCTACGCGCAGCAGGGCGCGATCGGCAATATGCCGATGGCCGCCGCCTTTACGCTGGTGCCCATCGTGCTGATTGCCCTTTATCTGGCGTTCGTGAAACGTCTGGGAGCATTCGATGCACTCTGAACGCGCACCGTTGTTCCTGAAAGTGGCAGCCTGGGGCGGCGTTATCTTCCTGCACTTCCCGCTGCTGATCATCGCCATCTATGCCTTCAACACCGAGGACGCGGCCTTCAGCTTTCCGCCGCAGGGCTTGACGCTGAACTGGTTCAGCGTGGCGGCGGGGCGCGGGGACATTCTCGATGCCGTGACGCTGTCACTCCAGATTGCCGCGCTGGCCACGGCTATCGCCCTTGATGCTTGGCACGCTTGCTGCAGCGGCGCTTTGGCGCAGCGAGTTTTTTGGCAAGAGTGCAATCTCGCTGTTGCTGCTGTTGCCGATCGCGTTGCCGGGGATCATCACCGGCCTGGCGCTGCTGACGGCCTTCAAAACGGTCAATCTGGAGCCGGGGTTTTTCACCATCGTCGTCGGACACGCCACCTTCTGCGTGGTGGTGGTGTTTAACAACGTGATCGCCCGGTTCCGACGCACCTCCTGGAGCCTGGTGGAAGCGTCGATGGATCTGGGCGCCGACGGCTGGCAAACCTTTCGCTACGTGGTGCTGCCCAATCTCGGTTCGGCGCTGCTGGCCGGGGGCATGCTGGCGTTTGCGCTGTCGTTTGACGAGATCATCGTCACCACCTTTACCGCCGGCCACGAGCGCACGCTGCCGCTGTGGCTGCTCAACCAGCTCGGGCGCCCGCGCGACGTGCCGGTCACCAACGTGGTGGCGCTGCTGGTGATGCTGGTGACAATGCTATCCCCATTCTCGGAGCCTGGTGGCTGACACGCGACGGCGAAAACGTTGCCGGAAGCGGCAAATAACACACCAAGCTGAAGGACAACAGGAAAATGCTATGCAAAATCACTTGCTGATCAACGGAGAACTGGTTGCCGGCGAAGGCGAGAAACAGGCTGTTTATAACCCGGCCACCGGCGAGGTGTTGCTGGAGATCGCCGAGGCGTCAGCCGCGCAGGTCGATGCGGCGGTGCTGGCCGCCGATCGGGCTTTTGCCAGTTGGGGGCAAACCACGCCGAAAGCGCGCGCCGAGTGCCTGCTGCAACTGGCGGAGGTGATTGAAGAGCACGCCGAGACCTTCGCCCAGCTGGAATCCCTCAACTGCGGCAAACCGCTACCACTGCGTGCTGAATGATGAAATTCCGGCGGTGGTCGACGTTTTCCGTTTCTTCGCCGGGGCGGCCCGCTGCCTGAACGGGCTGGCCGCCGGGGAGTATCTGGACGGGCATACGTCGATGATCCGCCGCGATCCGGTGGGCGTGGTGGCCTCCATCGCGCCGTGGAACTACCCGCTGATGATGGCGGCCTGGAAACTGGGCCCGGCGCTGGCGGCGGGCAACTGCGTGGTGATCAAGCCCTCGGAGATCACCCCGCTGACCGCGCTGAAACTGGCCGAACTGGCGAAAGATATCTTCCCGGCGGGCGTGCTGAACGTGCTGTTTGGCCGGGGCGCAAACGGTCGGCGATCCGCTGACCGGGCACGAAAAGGTGCGCATGGTGTCGCTGACCGGTTCGATCGCCACCGGCGAACACATCATCGGCCATACCGCGTCGTCAATTAAGCGCACCCACATGGAGCTGGGTGGCAAAGCGCCGGTGATCGTGTTTGATGATGCCGATCTGGATGCGGTGGTCGAAGGGGTGCGCACCTTTGGTTTCTACAACGCCGGGCAGGATTGCACCGCGGCCTGCCGCATTTACGCGCAAAAAGGGATCTACGATGCGCTGGTGGAAAAGCTGGGCGCCGCGGTCGCCAGCCTGAAAATGGGAGCGCCGGAGGAGGAAAGTACCGAACTGGGGCCGCTGAGTTCGGCCGCCCATCTGGCGCGTGTCAGTAAAGCGGTTGATGAGGCGAAAGCGCTGAGCCACATCAGCGTGGTCACCGGCGGGAGCAAAAGGGCGAGGGCGCAGGCTACTACTTCCAGCCAACCCTGCTGGCCGGGGCGAAACAGGAAGATGCCATCGTGCAGCGCGAGGTGTTTGGCCCGGTGGTGAGCGTCACGGAGTTTGATGACGAGGAGCAGGTGCTGGCCTGGGCGAACGATTCGCAGTACGGCCTGGCGTCATCGGTCTGGACCCGAGACGTGGGGCGCGCCCATCGCTTGAGCGCGCGCCTGCAATACGGCTGCACCTGGGTGAACACCCACTTTATGCTGGTGAGCGAAATGCCGCACGGCGGGCATGAAACTGTCGGGCTACGGCAAAGATATGTCGGTGTACGGGCTGGAGGATTACACGGTTGTTCGTCATGTGATGATCAAACATTAATCGCTAAATAAAGCCATGGAAGGCTTTTAAAAAACCTTATGAATCATGAGGCAAATCTCATAGGTAAATTATCTGTGTTGTTATTCATAAAAAACTGATTTAATAATATTCAGCCATCAGCGGAGTGGCGAAATATCTCAATCAAATAATACCGCGCACCAGCATTTCCTCTGCCCGTCATATGAGTGTCATCGGTTCGACAACAGACAGTCATTGCGACAGAAGATAATGACTGGCTTTTTTATAAAAAACAGGCAGGGGAAAACCCATAATGAGTAAAATCGTGGTCGTGCTCGTACCCGGGGGCGCGTCTGAGCTTTTGACGGTCGATGATAGCGAAACCGCCGTCTCATGGGCTACTGGCAGCGGTAGTGGTGGGGCACAAACCGGTTTGTTACCCATCGAAACCTACTACTGCGAAGGCGAAGAGTTTTATTTTGCGCGCGTGGAAAATCTTTCCAGCAGTGAAATCGCCTCAGTATCATTAAATTAAAAAAAGGGCTCCGGAGTGAGCCCTTTTTTATTTAATTATTTAATTAATTTGTCTGCTTATCGTTTTAAAAACGCTTCATTCTCGCGCGGTGCCCAATCTTTCTCTGAAAAATCATAGGTCGGGTAGGACTCTTCTTTTACACCCTGAGAACGAATAACAGCGCGAACTTCCGCTGGCAAGTTTTCATCACGGAATAATTCTGCCAGTACAAACAGCGTATCAATAAAGGATAACTGTTTTACTTCAAAGGGTTTCCAGCCAGTGCGTTTAAAAATCAAATGATAAAGCGCTTCTTCGCCTGCCAACGGAACAAAACTGCTGGCGTACTTCTCGCGGTGGCGCGCAAGCAGGTATTCAAGGATAAAAATCTGCGCGATGCGCTGGCGAGCTGCCTGTCCGCGCGGTGTGTCAGTGGTCATATCGATGTGCGTTATGTCATTGTTTTCACGCACCCGAACTTCTATGGCTTGCCACAGGTCGTCATATTTCTGCATAACCTTACCTTGTTTGATCCGAAGTATTCCTTGCAGAGAAACAATATCAGAGAAGATTGTGCGCCGACAAATTTCCCGATGCTTACGTTAATGCTGCCGGCCTTAAATTCAGACTTAAGTTAAATCTCACTATAAAAAAGAAAAGGGTCAGCGTAATTTGTGTTTAATCAATATTCACAGGTGGTGAGAATAATAATCTGCATATTCCTACCTTTTCCAGGATAACAAAAATGCGAATTCGTTCGATGATGTGGGGGATGGTTGTTGCGATCTCATTACTGGGCGCAACAGAAGGGGTTGCCAGAACGCAGGCGCTGTCCGATGCGCAGGTTAAAAAAGCGATCATTGCGGAATCCATTGCGCAATATCCCGGCCCCTGCGCCTGCCCGTACAATCAGGCGCGCAACGGCAGTGCGTGCGGCAGGCGCAGCGCCTGGAGCAAACAGGGAGGCTATTCGCCACTTTGTTATCCTGATGATGTCAGTAAAGAGCAGGTGAAAGCCTGGCGCGAGCGCCAGCAGCCGTAAAAGTGACAGGCCGGGTAAAATCCCGGCTTTTTTACATTCTTCAGTAAGTTAAATCAAAATTACTGATAGCCAGGATTGTTACAAACGTAATTAAACTTGATAAATATCAATAATTAGAGCATATTGCGCACGTTTTGTTACTTACTGGTTAATGTTTGTTATGTCGTTATATCAAAAAATGTTGGTTTTCTACGCAGTGATGGCGCTGATTTGCGCACTGATTACCTGGTTCCTTTCACATGACCGTAAACGTATTCGCTTGCTGAGCGCCTTTCTGGTCGGCTCCACCTGGCCCATGAGTTTTCCCGTGGCGTTGTTGTTTTCGATTTTCTGATCTTAAAGCGTGACAGATAAAGCGATACCTTATTGAAAATTAGGGCAACATGTTAGCTGAATGTTTACCTAAGGACAGGAGGCATACGTTGGAACTCTACACAAAACTGCTGATCTTCTACGCTGTGATGGCGGTACTGTCCGGCGTGGCAACGTACTTTCTGGCCCGCGACAACCGCAAAGTCCGGCTCCTCAGCGCGATACTCATCGGTGCGACCTGGCCCATCAGCTTTCCGGTCGCGTTACTGTTTTCACTCTTTTGATCGCGATCTCTCCTTTTTATCGCATTACTGTATATAATTACAGTAATCCAATGAAAGGGAAACCTCATGAACACATTCTATTCACGTTATGCTCAGGGGCAGGTGCGTTGGCACGATCTGCCGGGGCACGGCGATCCGCTGGTGTTTATCCACGGGCTGGGCTGCGCATCATCGTTTGAATACCCGCGCGTGGTCGCCGATCCCGCATTTGGCGGTAGGCGCGCCATCCTTATCGATTTACCCGGCAGCGGTTACAGCGAACGTCCAGCGAGTTTCTCCTATCGCACCAGCGATCAGGCGAAAGTGGTGGTGGAGCTGCTGAATAAGCTTGATTTGCAGGCTTTCTGGCTCTACGGCCACAGCATGGGCGGCAGCATTGCCATTGAGGTGGCAGCGCAGATAGCCGCGCGCGTGAACGGGCTGGCGGTATCGGAACCCAATTTCTATCCCGGCGGCGGTATGTTCAGCCGTGAGATTGCCAGCCAGGATGAAGCGGGGTTTGTCACCAGCGGTTACGCGGCAATGCTGGCGCAGGAGAAAACCGCGTGGGCCGGATGCCTGCAAAGTAATGCGCCGTGGGCGGTCTGGCGCGGGGCGAAAAGCCTGGTCGACGGTATTGAGCCAACATGGATGACGCTGTTTGTCGATTTCCCGCGGCCAAAAACGCTGATCTTTGGCGCGCTTTCACTGCCGGATAAAGACGAAGAGGCGGTACGGAAACAGGGGATCCCGGTACAGGTGATTGCCGATGCGGGGCATTCGATGTCGTGGGAGCAGCCCGCCGCGCTGGCGCAGACGCTAAATCGCTTTATTACTGAACACGAGTAAAAAAAACCGGCGCGCAAAACCGGCCGGGTTTCTGTTTATGCTGCATCCGTTTTAGCTTATGGCAGTAAAGATTTCAGCTTCTTGCGCGCCGCCGGAGTGACATCCAGCGGGTGGCGGTAGCCAATGTTTTCCGTTGCCCGGTGATAGAGCGCAACCAGCCAGTCGTAAACATAACGGGTGGCGGCGTGAACCGGTTGCTCGCTCAGTCGTGTCAGGCGCGTATTGCTCGCCTCCGCCGAACCGGTGGCGAAAATGGCACGATCTTTCTGCACGCGGCTGGCCGGACGCTCGGCTTCCGCCACCGATGCATAACCGAGCCAGGCGACAAAGTTGCCAATCGCGGCATGCAGCTGCGCGGCGCAGGCAGTATCACGCTGCATGATGGCTTGCAGCTGCTCCGGCAGATTCAGACGGTAGCTGCTGACAATTACAATTTCCGCCATCTGGCGCAGGGCTGTCGGGCTGAGCCCAAGGCGCGCGGCGTTGTCGTCGTTGCGGCTCCACTGGCGGACATGGTTAACCCACAGCGCATGTGCCTGCTGACCGACATCTTTACTTTGCGGTTGCTGTTCCGTGTTGTCCGGTGATTCGGCAAACAGATCGATTGCATCATTAAACAAACCGCTGACTTTCTCTTCGCGCGGCTGTTGGACTTTCCACAGCGTGTCGAACTGCTGCATATCCGGTTGCAAACCTTCCAGCAATTCACCGTGACGGGAAGCCTGCCCCTGCAACTCGCGCACGACAGCTTCAGCACGGGTGCGCTGGGTGGCAGCGTCCTTCTCCGGGCTGACAAGCCATGTTTGCAGCAGTTCGCGCAGCGCATGTTGATGGCGCTCTACCAGCGCTTTTAAACGCTGTTGACGCAGATCCGGCGCGGTGGCCTGCGCTAACCATGCCAGCAGGCGTTGCAGACTACTGGCATCCAGCGCCTGCAACGTGCCCCAGTGTTGTCCCGGTTTGCCGATCAACTGCTGGACCGCTTCATCCAGGTTCTGCGCCAGCGTAAAACGCGCATCTTGTGGCGTAATTGCCCAGACCAGACCCGGCAGCGCCGCTTCCTGGCCCGATTGTGTCTCTTTTACCCAGTTGAGCAGGGCGCGGGCAGTGGCGGCGGTGGTCGAACGCTCCAGCGTGGCGTTACAGATCATCAGCACGTCCGGCTGTAAGCGCTGGCGATAGCTCTCCAGCAGCCAGCGGCATTTGCTGCGCCACAGCGGTTGGCCGTCCTGCGGGCCGGGCACCGGGATATCGAGAATATCCACTGACGGCAGCACGCTGTTTTCCACCGGCAGCACCAGTTCGCGGGTGATCAGCGCCAGCGTCGCCAGCGGAATACTGACCGCATTGAGCCGTTGCTCGTTGGCCCATGGATGCACCACCACTTCATCATGAATCTCTTCGCTGCCGGGTTCCGCTGGCGTTAAAAATCCGTCTGTCGGCAGGGCGAAGCTATCGACCAGAACGCTTAACGGCGCAGCCAGTTCGCTGGCATTGCCGGTCTGGTGCAGGGTGTGCGCCAGCGCCAACCACTGCTGGGTCAGTTCCTGCTGCTCGCCCCATAACAACGACCAGACGCTGGCACGCGTGCTGAGATCCAGTGGCGGCACCAGGCTGGCGAACTGATACCACAGGGCATCGTCCATTTGCTGCTGCGATGAAGGCACTACCGAGCGCCAGAAACGGGCAATGCCGCCAATCTCTTCGGCGGTGATCCCCGGTACCGGATTCGGCTGGCGCAGGGTGCGCCATTTCGCGACCCGGCTTTCGATCACCGCTTTGTCTGCTGCGCGTAATTCCGGCTGCTGCTGAGTATGGGCAATAAACAACTGCACCAGTTCAGCTTCGCTGATAATGCGCAAGCAGAGTGGAAAACTGTCGTCCATCGGCGAGTGATCCGGGCTGAAACGCAGCGCCATGCTGGTCAGGGCATGACCCGGATTGATATGGGAAAAGTAATCCAGCGTTTTATCGCCCGGCCGCACGTTCAGGCGCCCATTGCCGCTGCCGCACAGCGCGCCGAGCAGGTGCGCTTTCGCCGCTCTGCGAATGACCATACAGACCGATGGTGCAGGGCGCGTTAACGGCGTCGCGCAGCGCGGTTTCTCCGGCGCCTGCGACCGCGTTGATGCGCGCAAGCAGGGCGTCGGCATCATTATCCAGCAAGGGGCGGTGAGGTGCGTCTCGTTAATCCACCCGATTAAGGCCTGAGTGGTGTTCGTGGTCGCTGTCATTTCAGGTATACGCTCCCGCTGTCGATCCAGTAGTGGCTACCGCTGTGTCGGCGGTCGGCCAGGGTATTCAGTTTGAAAGTTAACGCGTCGGCAGGCACCGGCGTGCCGTCCTGCAGCCAGGCATCGCTCAGCTCGAAGGCCTCCGGGCCTTCCTGCTTGCTGCCGCCGCAGAGGCCAGAGCCGCACGTTCAGCACGCCGTCGCCGGCAATGGCTTTCGCCAGTTCCGGCGAGTTAATGCTGAGCGTGTAGAGCGGCGTGGCGGGCCAGCGGGCGTTTGCCAGCTGGCGGAAGCCGAGCGTCACGTTACCGCGCAGCGGGAAGTGCAGCCGCGCATCCAGCTTCGCGCCGGGTTTATCGAGATCGATATCCTGATACCAGACGTTTTCCTCGCGCAGGGTATTGACGGTGTTATCCAGCACGCCCAGATAGCGCACGGTGGAATACGCGCCAATGTCCGCGGCTTTAAAGTTGAAGCGCGGCAGACGCAGATCCAGCGCCAGGCTGCAGAGCATGGCCCCCACCGCAGCGGTCGATTTCGGGTTACCAATGCGCCCCTGCTGGCTGAAGGGATACCACTCATGCACGCGGTATTTATCCAGCCAGACGATGCGGTTGACCGGCACCGGCTGCAGATGACGAATGAGCGCCTGAACGCCCGGCAGGCAGCCCGGGCGTCCGGTGATCAGCAGAATGTCGCAGCTGTAATGGGAAATCGCCTCACACACCGCGTGGAGCGGGGAGGCCAGCGTAAACTGCCCGGCCAGCATCGCATCCTGCATTTCGCGGAAGTTGACATGCAGCGGCACGGCAAGCACGTCGAACGCCGCCGAGCCGGCAGGCAGGGCATGATCGATCGCCTGCTGCAGATAGTTCATCACGTTGCGGGTCGGCTTCTGCGGCAGCAGATCGCCAAAGGTGGCATGCAGACCGGCCAGCGGATCGTCAACGTCGCTCGATTCCCATGCGGCAAGAATGGCGTGGCCAATCGGCATAAAGAGCTGCAGCGCCGTTTGCTGGCGCAGTACGGCCTGGGTATCAATGCGCCCGGAGTCACCGAACAGCGAGGCCATCAGCAGCGAGGCATCCGCGATACCGGATTTCTGCAGCTGCGTTTGCAGAGCGGGCAACACGTAGCGCTGAATCACGTCCAGAAGCGTATCGTCACCCGCGACCTTAAAGCCTTCACGGAACAGCAGCTGCGGGGTGATCTTGACGTTATTGCCGAAACCGTCATCCAGCTGATAATGGGTGATCGCCATATCCGTTGTGCCGCCGCCGATGTCGATGGACGCAACGCGCAACGCGCGCCCCGGCTGGCTGCCCGGCTCAGGCTCACGGTCCGGACGGGCAAGGGAGGCGAAGAAGGCTTCGGTCTGGCCGCCAAAGCGGGAGATGGCTTCGTTATACAGCCAGACCAGCTGACCGCAGCTGGCTTCATCCCACTCCATCTGGATTTCAGGTACCGGCACCACGCTTTTTTCCTGCTGTTTGCGGGTGACAAAATCCTCATCCTGCGGGTGCCATCCCATCGCTTTCCAGACAATCGCGATGGCTTCAAACATGCGGCGACGGAAGATCTCGCGCTCCTGCTTTGGCATGGCGGAGGGCAGCGTCAGGATCAGCGTGCGCAGCTGGCGCGGCGAGGCAGGGAAGCCCAGACGCAGGCGCGTGGCGACGCTGTTGATCTGCCCCAGCGCCTGTGCCAGCAGCTCGCACAGCATATGGGTCATCAGGGTGCTGCGGCTATATTGCGGCGAGAAGACCGGCAGGCGCTCGTCCTGCGGCAGCGTGAAGAGCGGCTCGCCGTCATCGTTCATCAGGTTCATCAGCGGGAACGCGGTGGCAAGCGGTTCACGCTGGGTCTTGCTGTTCATCTGGCTAAAGCGCCAGTCCTGCACGACCGGCGTTTCATCCCACAGGTAGCGACGCGGGCTCGAGATGCCGCTGTTGCCTTCGGTCCCCAGGCGCTGCATCGCCAGCTTGCGGGCTTCATCACCCACGCGAACAATGGACGGCCAGACAAAGGCATCTTCGCGACCGCTTTCAACCGAGAAGTGCTGCTTGCCAAAACGCGCTTCCGAAAACTCGAGACGGCTGGTGAACAGCGGCTCGTTCAGGAACTGCGGCTCGCTGAGCGAGCGCACCTGCAGCTCGGCGGTCTGGCGCAGCCCATCGTTGGCATCGCCGTGGTCTTCAATAATGACGCCGCAGGTGTGGGTGTTACCCACGTCGAGGATCAGGTCGACCGGAATGGCTGGCGTGCTGAGCGTATGGGTGACAAATTTCACTTCCGGCACGGTGAGCTGTTCACCGAGCATGGTCATCAGGTTAAGCCAGTGGGCCTGGTATTCAAAACCGCGCATCGCCTGCTGCAGGTCGCGTTCAGAGCGGTTTTCAACGCCGTCGGCATACTGGGTAAAGGCCTCCCGCAGCCAGCCGTCAATCCAGGTCTGATCGAGGAAATCGGCGACCTCATTATCGCGCCAGGCCAGCGCGAAGCGGGTCCCGTTCAGAATATCGTTTTCCACCGGCGCCAGAGAAGCGCGGACGTGGCATGGTCGGCAATCTGGCTGTCAAGCGCGAGCGTGACGCGGTGCGTATTGCCTGCCGTGTCCGGTGTGTCAAGCTTGCGCACCTGAACGCGCGCCCAGTTATCCGGCCCTTCAACAAAAGTCCGCGGCGGGTTGAAGCGCAGGAACGGAACCGGAAGCCAGACGCCATCCAGTACCGCCAGCGACTGATGCAGCGGGATGGTGGTTTCCGGCTTGACCACTTCAGGCTGCCCGCCATTCATGCCGGGCAGGGTATAGCGCCCGTTGACCAGGTCGAAATCGAGGCGCAACAGCGGGCCGTTCGCGGTTTTACGTACGAAGCGCCCGTTGCTGGCGGTGTCCTGCGGCGTCAGACCGAAATCAAGGAACTGCACGCCGCTGTTGGCAATAAGCGTGACGCTTTGTTTATAGTCGCAAAGATTTACCAGCATAGGATCAGGCACCTGCTTTCTTGAACGTCAGTGGGACGACGGTGTTGGCATCATAACGGGCGCGACATTCTGCGATATCGCTGGTGCCTGCTTTACAGGCAATTTCCGGCATCGGGTAGCGGGAACCGTCGGTGCAGCGGGCAGTGCCGCGACTCTTAATCATCAGCTCGCCATTGCTGTGCAGCCCGGAGAAGACCTCCGCGCGGCAGACAATGTTGTCGCCATGGACAACGCGGGCGAAACCTTTATTGTTCTGGATCTGATAGCGCAGCGACGGCGGCTTGCCGGTAACCGGATCTTTCACATCGAGGATGGCGCGCCAGTTGCCGTTCAGGAAACGCGTCGATCCCGCTTTTACCTGATTCGCTTCCATCACCATGGCGTCTTTCGGGATGGCTACAATCACCACCGGAGCGGGCTGTGGCGCAGGAGCGGCCGGAGCTGCGTCTTTTTCTTTGCTGGCCACGACCTCCGCCTGATGCAGCGGTAGCTTCATGGCCAGCGGCTCAACCGCTTTGAACGGTTTTGGCGCAATCTCCACAGGTTCAGGTGTGGGTGCCGGGGCGGGCTCAGCGGAAGGTGCCTGTTTTGGCCACAGCAGCGGGGCGGCAATGGCGGCGACGATCACGGCGGCAACCGGCAGGGTCCACAGGGGAACGCGGCGCTTTTTCACGACGTTCGCCGGAGCAGGCGCCTGAACAGGTTGTGCAACGGCGGGGGCCGGTTCGGGCTCATACAGCTCCCCCGGCGTAATACGCACCACCGTGGAAGGGGCGATCAGCGGCTCGTCAGCATGCTCAAAGGTCATCACCGGCTCTGGCTCAGGCTCGGGTTCAGGATCGTCAATCACAACGGGGGCTGGCTCAGGGATCAGCGATTCACGCAGGCAGTCGAGGACATCGTCGCGCGCGTTCTCGTTCAGGTTTACAAACCCCCAGAAGCTAATGACCGGCTTTCCGTCCACCAGGAAGAGGAAGTTTTCGCCCGGAAACTGAAACGCCTTTGACAGCAGAGAGCCAAAAAGCTGTTGCGCGGTTTTAGGCGACTGCAGGCATTTCTTGCTTAATGACTCGACGCTGGCGAGCGTGTTTTCCAGATAGCGCAGGGCGCGATAGCGGTCATCTTCATCGGCCGCTTTCCAGCTGGTTACGCTCCCTTCAACAGGGGAATACCAGTCCACGCGGTCACCGCTGTCGTTGACCTGAGGAATAGCCAGACAGTCGACGATGGCCTGTTGTTTACGCAACCGGAGCGCTTCCCGGATTTGTAACGCTGATTCAAAAACGGCTTGTCCGCCGCCGCCAACGGCCTGAAAATCATCCAGATTACCGCTGCGTAAAAGAGTTTTTGCCACGATTTGATCCCATATACTTCTTCACACCATTACTTTAACGAAACGAGGAAGCAACCAAACGGAGGAAGAGACGCTAAAAGCGCCGATTTCTTGCGGCATAGAAAGTGACGGTTGTGCTTGACGAATAATGGCACTTAAGGCAAATCATCTTTTTGAGCGCTGGCGGTTAAAACAGCAAAAAACGCGGCTTTAGAATAACCTGATAGTGTTTCGTTATTTGCCAGGTCATACCGCCTGTGCTGTTATTACTGTCTTATATAATAAAACTGTCAGGGTTATAACCATGTCTACAGGGAAAACACTGCTCGCCCTTGCGCTGAGCGCGCTGTTACCAGCCGGTGCCGCATGGGCGGCAAATAACGACACCCTTATTTACTGTTCAGAAGCCTCCCCCGAGTCCTTCAACCCGCAAATCGCCAGCTCTGGCCCGTCTTTTGTGGCGAGTTCTCAGGTACTGTACAACCGCCTGATCAATTTCGACCCGGTGAAAAACACCCCGGTCCCGTCGCTGGCAGAGTCCTGGACGATTTCACCGGACGGCAAGACCTATACCTTTGCCCTGCGCAAAGGGTGAAGTTCAACAGCAATAAATACTTCAAACCGACGCGCGACTTTAACGCCGATGACGTTATTTTCTCGGTCATGCGTCAGAAAGACCCTAAACACCCGTACCACAACGTGTCGCAGGGCAACTACGAATACTTTAACGATGTCGGTCTCGATAAGCTGATCCAGGACGTTAAAAAGGTCGATGATTACCACGTCCAGTTCACCCTCAGCGAACCCAACGCCGCATTTCTGGCCGACTGGGGGATGGATTTCGCCTCGATTCTCTCCGCGGAATACGCCGACGCGATGCTGAAAAAAGGCACGCCTGAGAACGTGGACACCTGGCCGATTGGCACCGGGCCTTACGTGCTGCAGCAGTACAAAGTGGATTCGCTGATCCGCTACGTCGCGAACCCGAACTACTGGGAGGGCGAGGTGCCGACGAAGCATCTCATTTTCTCCATTACGCCAAACGTGGAAACTCGCCTGGCGAAGCTGCAGACCAACGAGTGCCAGATCATTCCTGCGCCATCCCCGGTTCAGTTTGACGCCATCAAAAACAACAAAGACCTGACGCTGCACTCGGTCGATGCGCTGAACGTCGGTTATCTGGCGTTTAACACCGAGAAAAAACCGTTTGATAACGTGCTGGTGCGTCAGGCGCTGAACTACGCGACCGACAAGAAGGCCATCGTTAATGCGGTGTTTATGGGATCCGGCACGGTGGCAAAATCGCCGATCCCGCCAAATATGCTGGGCTTTAATAAAGACCTGAAGGACTACAGCTACGATCCTGAAAAAGCGAAAGCGCTGCTGAAGCAGGCGGGCCTGGAGAAGGGGGCAGAAGTCACGCTGTGGTCAATGCCGGTTCAGCGTCCGTATAACCCGAACTCGCGTCGTATCGCGGAGATGATCCAGAGCGACTGGGCCAAAGTTGGCGTGAAGGCCAAAATTGTCTCCTACGAGTGGGGTGAATATCTCTCCGGGATGCGTAAAGGCGAACATGACTCCGCGCTGTTTGGCTGGATGTCCGACAACGGCGACCCGGACAATTTTGCCGACGTGCTGCTCGGCTGCAACAGCATTAAAACCGGCTCAAACGCCGCGCGCTGGTGCGATAAGGGGTATGATGGTCTGGTGCAAAAAGCGAAGCTGACCAGCAGCCCGGCTGAGCGAGCCAAGCTCTATGGCCAAGCGCAGGAGATTTTCTACCAGCAGGCGCCGTGGATCGCGCTGGCCAACGGGAAAACGTTCTACGCGACCCGCAGCAATGTGACCGGGTACAGCGTAAGCCTGATGGGCAGCGATTTCTCGAAAGCGAAGCTGAACTAAGCCTTTTTAGCCGGGTGGCGGCTACGCCTTACCCGGCCTACATTTGGCACCCGTAGGCCCGGTAAGCGTAGCGCCACCGGGCACATAACAAGGAGTGACAATGTCACATTTAAACGAAGTTATCGCCCGCGTCGATGCCGCGATCGAAGAGAGCGTGATTACCCACATGAACGAGCTGCTGATTGAATTAAGCGATGATGCAGAGCTCAGCCGTGAAGATCGCTACACCCAGCAGCAGCGTCTGCGCACCGCGATTTCGCACCACGGCAAGCAGCATAAAGAAGAGATGGACGCGCGTGAGGAACAGCTGACCAAAGGCGGCACCATACTGTAACCATCAAAACTGGCGTCGCGCCACCAGCCAGGCCCCGACCACCAGCATCACCGCGCCGCACACCGGGCCAATCAGGGCGCGCAGCGCGATCCCCTGGCTCCTCAGCACGTCCATCACCAGCCCGCCAATCAGCTGGCTTGCCACCAGCACGGCGATGGTCGTCGCCGCGCCAACGTTCTGATAACCGCTGATGCTGGCAAACACGAAAAACGACCCCAGCAGACCGGGAATTAGCGTCCACCAGCGCACCGTTGCGGCCAGTTCGCTGAATCCGGCGCACGCCCTGTTTCAGCAGCAGAATAGTGACAAACAGCACAATGCCGACCAGCGAGTTCAGCAGCATCGCGATAAGAATGGTGGAGGAGGACTGGGTGATACGCACCATCAGGGTGTTTTGCACCACCAGACCAATGCCCGCCGCGACCAGAAACGCCAGCGTCAGTGACTGATTCATGGGATAGCGTCCGGATCGCTGCGCTCGTCCAGCTGCAGCTGCATAAAGGTTAAGTCCAGCCAGCGGCCAAACTTGGTGCCCACCTGCGGCATTTGCCCGGTCGTCACAAAACCGAGCGTTTCCTGTGCAGATGAATCGAGGCATGGTTTTGCGCTTCAATGCCCGCCACCATCACGTGTTTACCGATGGCGCGGGCCTCGTTAATCAGCGCGTTCCATCAGCGTCCGCCCGATGCCTTTGCCCTGATGGTCGGGGTGGACATAGACCGAGTGCTCAACCGTATGGCGAAAACCATCGAAGGCGCGCCAGTCGCCGAAAGAGGCGTAGCCGGTGATCACGCCGTCTTCTTCGCTTACCAGAACCGGGTAACCCGCAAGCGTGCGCGCCTCAAACCATGCGATTCGGTTATCGGTATCGACGGTTTTATCGTTCCAGATCGCGGCAGTGTGCAGCACCGCGTGGTTGTAGATCTCGCCTATCGCAGCGCAGTCTTCTTTGCAGGCATGACGAACGATCATGATTGAAGCCTCTGTGTGTTGTTCACTATAGTATTACGTTATCCCCAAAAAAAAAAAAAAACATAACCCCCCCCCCCCCCCCCAAAAAACCAATATTTTTGTTATCAAAAGCCCATTGAAATGCCGTTCATACACTATAGTATGACGTCATGAACACCATAACAGACACGATGAATCAACGGATTAGCGCAAGAATTCGCCTTGAACGCGAGTCTCGCGGATGGTCCCTGAGCGAGCTGGCGGACCGGGCAGGCGTCTCGCGCGCGATGATCCACAAGATAGAACGCGGGGACAGTAGCCCGACGGCCACCTTGCTTGCCCGGCTTGTCCGGCGCGTTTGGCATCAGCATGTCAACGCTGATTGCCCGGGCCGAAATGCAGGAGGGCAAGCTGCTGCGCTACGCCAACCAGCCCGTCTGGCGCGATCCGCAGACGCACTACCTGCGCCGCCATGTTTCTCCCCGCACCGATCTGCCCATCGACCTGGTGCAGGTGGAACTGCCTGCGGGCAGCGATGTTCCGATGCCGGCCTCTTCTTACGCGCTGGCGCGTCAGCTTATCTGGCTGCAGTCCGGTGAGCTGGTGTTTCAGGAGGGCGATACGCGCCACGAAATGCACGCCGGAGACTGTCTCGAACTGGGGCCGCCTAATGACTGCCGGTTCATCAACGAGACGAATGAAACCTGCATCTATCTGGTGGTGCGGCTCAACCACGCCGGTACATAATGTTAACGCGCTGCTGGCAGGAAACGACTAGTATCAGTAATTAGTCTTTCATGCACAGGAGAGCCCGATGAATCAATCTGTTTCACCGCAAAATCGCCGCTGGGTGCTGGCCTCTCGTCCACAGGGCGCGCCGGTCGCGGAAAATTTTCGTCTGGAAACGCAGCCTGTTCGCGGCACCCGGCGAGGGGCAGCTTTTGCTGCGTACCGTCTGGCTGTCGCTGGATCCCTATATGCGGGGTCGCATGAGCGATGCGCCATCCTATTCACCGCCGGTTGAGCTCGGCGCGGTGATGGTGGGGCGAACGGTCAGCCGCGTGGAGCAGTTCAATGCATCCCGACTTTAAAGCCGAAGGCGATTGGGTGCTGGGCTACAGCGGCTGGCAGGAGTATGACATACGCCAGCGGCCATGATGTGATCAAGCTGGGCGAAAATCCGCAGCATCCCTCCTGGTCGCTGGGTATCCTGGGTATGCCGGGCTTTACCGCCTATATGGGGTTGCTGGATATCGGGCAGCCGAAAGCGGGTGAAACGCTGGTGGTGGCCGCGGCGACCGGCCCGGTTGGCGCGACGGTCGGGCAGATCGGCAAAATCAAGGGGTGCCGGGTGGTCGGGGTCGCCGGGGGCAAAGAGAAATGCCGCCATGCCGTTGAGGTTCTCGGCTTTGACCTGTGTCTGGATCATCACGCGGCAGATTTTGCCGAACAACTGGCGAAGGCCTGCCCGAAAGGGATTGATGTCTATTATGAAAACGTCGGCGGGAAAGTGTTTGATGCCGTGCTGCCATTACTGAATACCTCCGCGCGCGTGCCGGTGTGCGGCCTGGTGAGCGGCTATAACGCGACGGGCCTGCCTGACGGGCCGGATCGCCTGCCGCTCCTGATGGCGACCCTTCTCAAGAAACGCATTCGGATGCAGGGCTTTATTATCGCTCAGGATTACGGTCACCGCATTAACGAGTTCCAGGAAGAGATGGGGCGCTGGGTAAAACAGGAAATAATTCACTATCGTGAACAGGTAACGGACGGGCTGGAGCACGCGCCCGAGGCGCTGATTGGCCTGCTGGAAGGACGAAATTTCGGCAAGGTCGTAGTGCAAATTGGACCATCACGCTAAGAGACTGATGGCGGCGAAAAAAACCGCCGTCAGAATTGTGCAAAATCCGAAAAAACGTCTTTAATTAGACAAGCATAAGGAACTGATAACCTTGTGAAGGCGGTTCCTGGTAGTTGTGCATAATAACTAATTATTAGCTACATCTTTTACGCGACAATCCAATACCAGGCATGTTTATATAATATATTTGAATGATTACGGACACGCTACCAGGCTGAAAATAAATAAGAAATTATACAGGACGCAAACATGCTTGATTTGGAAAAAGCGCAACGAACCAGCCTCACTATGCAGGTGGAGGCGAGTCTGAAAAATGCGCTTATTATCGGCGCGCTAAAACCTGGCGCGCGGCTTATCACGAAAGAAATAGCAGATCAGTTGGGTACCAGTATTACTCCGGTACGGGAAGCGCTTTTGCGTTTGGTCTCTGCAGGCGCGCTACATGCCACACCGGCGCAGGCGTTTTTAGTGCCGGAGGTCAGCCTTGAACGCTATGACGAAATCAACCAGATACGCAAAAACCTTGAAGGGATGGCTGCCCGTGCCGCCAGTCAAAGTATGACCCCGGAGAGAATCAGGGAGTTGCGTGCGCTGGCTGCGGCTTTTCACGAAACACTAAAAAGCGGCCATACCGAGCAGATGTTGCAGGCAAATCGGATTTTTCGCTTTTCGATTTACCAGCAGGCAGGTATGCCGACATTGACAGCATTGATTGAGCAATTATGGGTACGCATTGGCCCATGTTTTAATTATCTTTATCCACATTCGGATGATTTAACACGCAGCCACGATTATTCAGACTTATTAGCCGCACTTGAAGAAGGTGATGCTTTTGCCAGCGAACGCGGAATATGGCGGGCCATCGATGAGGGCGCAAACATTATTCATAAGCAATTTTATCGCTGAGCTATTTCTCTTAAATACAATTACTTAACCTAAATCATGGATGCTTCCCGACAAAAATTTGTCATTGGGGCGCATCCATATCACGTTTTGCGCTTATAAGACCAGTTAATACCTGAAATCCACGCATTCCCTGCCGATAACCTTTCTTGCGCGTAGTAAGGCGCTAACATTTGGTGTCCAGCGAGGAGTCGGGGAATGTCATTTAACCAACGATTAAGCAATATAAAAATTAGTAGAAAGCTGTCGGTAGGATTTGGGTTAGTTCTGTTTCTGGTTGCTGTTGCTTCTGTCCTCAGTGTGTTGCGCTTTCAGGAAATCCGCGACGTCTATCAAAAAACCAATCTGATGTACAACATCAACATCGAAGTGTTTCAGGCAAAAATTAACCGCCTGAAATATTTCTATGGTGATGATAAATCCGGTCAGGTGATGTCTGATTACGTTCGCCACGCTTCAGAGTTGACGGCCAGCGCTGACAACATGAGCTGGTCAACCAACGAAAAACAGATCATCAACGATGTCGCCGATCATCTGGCGAAGTTCCAGAGCAGCATTGGCGAGATGCAAAAAGCGACCAGTGATATTCACGCCGTTCGCGATGCGCTCGATAAACTCGCTGCTGAAGATCTCGCCGCCAGCTACACCACGCTCGTGCGTACGCCGGTTGCCGCTCCGAGCCTGATGACGCAAGTTTATGAGCAATTATTCGCTATCAGCGCAGTGCGTGAAGCGGCGCTGGTTGTCCGTTATAGCCCAGGCAAAGAGAGCAGCGATGCGCTGGAGCGCCATTTCAGCGACACGCAAAAAAGTGTTCAGGCGCTGTCGAGCCAGCTGCCGGGCGAACTGCAAGCGCCGTTACAGGCTTTATGGGATAACACCGTTAAATACCACGATCTGAGCCGCAACTATTTCACCGCCTATCAGGCTCTCAAGACCGCAGAAGATCATGTTAAAACCGGTGGCGATAACAGCAGCGCGGCGCTGAAGCAGATCATTACGCTAGTAAAAGCGCACAACGATGAGCTGGCCTATAGCTCCAGTACCATCGCCGCAATTATCGGCGCTATCGCCATTCTGCTCGGAGTGATTGTCTCCTGGTGGGTGATCCGCCAGATTACCCGTCCGATTGACCGCAACCTTGCACTGGCGGAACGTATTGCCAGCGGCGATCTCAGCTCGCAAATTCGCGCGCAGAGTACCGACGAACTGGGGCAATTGACCGGGGCAATGGGGCGGATGAACGACACGCTGCGTGAAATGATCCACGAAGTACGTAACAGCGTGACGAAGGTTTCCCGCGCGGCAACCGAAATTGCCGAAGGCAATACCGATCTCTCTTCCCGTACGGAACAGCAGGCCGCAGCGGTTGTGGAAACGGCTGCCAGCATGGAAGAGCTGACCGCGACGGTGAAAAATAACGCCGATAACGCCCGTAACGCCAGCAGCCTTGCGGCGCAGGCCTCACAGACGGCCGGCGAAGGCGGTACGGTGATGCGCGAAGTGGTGAACACCATGGGCGACATTCACAGCAGCTCTAACAAAATTGCTGATATCACCGCAGTGATTAACAGCATTGCGTTCCAGACTAACATTCTGGCGCTGAACGCCGCAGTGGAAGCCGCGCGTGCCGGTGAACAAGGCCGGGGTTTCGCCGTAGTGGCCAGCGAAGTGCGCAGCCTGTCTCAGCGCAGTTCGCAGGCGGCAAAAGATATTGAACAACTGATCAGCGAGTCGGTTTCCCGTATCAATGTCGGCAGTGAGTTGGTGGCCAAAGCCGGTGAAACCATGGACCAGGTTGTCCGATCGGTAACGCGTGTTAACGATATCATGGGTGAAATTTCCTCGGCGTCGGAAGAGCAGAGCCGTGGTATTGAGCAGATTGCCCGTGCAGTGAGCGAGCTGGACAGCACCACGCAGCAAAACGCCGCGCTGGTGAGCGAATCGTCTTCAGCGGCAGGTTCGCTGGAAGAACAGGCGCGTCTGCTGGAAGAACTGGTGGCGACATTCCGTCTGGAGCAAAACGAAGCCAAAAGCGCACCGAAAGCTGGAAAACCCAAAGCCACGCCAACGGCGAAAGCGCCTGCTTTACCGCGTGAAACACAAAGCAGCGATGAAGGCTGGACCACCTTCTGATAGTGTTTTAATGCAATAAAAAAAGCCCGCAAGCATCAGCTTCCGGGCTTTTTTCTATTACAAACCGCCCTCGGGTGAAGGCGGTTGGCGAGCATTATTCGAACTGATAAGCGATGGACAAACCGACGCCGTAGTTACGTCCCGGAGCGGGTTCGTAGTAACGACCATTCGATTCATTAACAATCACTGAGCCAACATATTCACGGTCAAACAGGTTATCGATGCGGCCAAACACATCCATCATCCAGTTGCCGTAGCTAAATTTGTAGCCGGTGTTAATGCCCGTAACGGTGTAGGAGGGTGCTTTCGCACTGTTTTCATCGTCGGCCATAATATCGCTCATATAGCGCACATCGGCACCCGCGTACCAGCCCTGATCCGGGATCCAGCCCAGTGACGCATAACCCATATTGCGCGCTATGCCCGGAATACGGTTGCCATTACAGTCGCTGTCGGTACAGACTTCGCTACGGTACGTGGCATCCAGGTAAGTCCACGCCACTTTGGCGCGCCAGTTTCCGGCAAATTGTTGATCGAGCGACAGCTCCGCGCCCTGGCGACGGGTTTTCCCGGCGTTTTTGTACGTGGTGCGCCCGCCGCTGCTGGTGTCGGTCACGATCTCATTATCGGTATCGGTGCGGAACAGCGCTGCGGTCAGCAGGCCGTTGCCAATGCGCGTTTTACTGCCGATTTCCACGGTTTCATTGGTAGAGGGTTTCAGCGCGAAATTCAGCCCGCTCTGGTTACCGGAACGATAGGAGAGTTCATTAATGGTCGGGGTTTCAAAACCGCGTCCGGCCGCCGCATAAACGTTCCACGCATCGGTGAGCGCGTATTTCAGTGAAGCCGCCGGTAGCCATTTGTGATAGCTGGCTTCACCACTGTCATCGCCATTACCGGCCGTAACGTAGTGATCGTTGGAATCAAACCACACCGAGCTGTAGCGCACGCCCGCATCGAGAGAGAGTTTATCCGTCAGTTGCCAGGCCGTTTGCACGTACGGATCGAGGTTCCACATCAGGTTGCGTTCGTCACGGCGCAGATTGCCTTTTTCGCCGTAGACCGGCGTCGAGCCATCCATCACATAGTTTTCGTAACCTTTGCGATTCTCGCTCATATTTTCGTAGTTCAGCCCGCCGGTAAAAGTCACCGGCACGCCCAGCTCACCACGGTGCGTCCAGCGCGTGTCGATACCCTGATAATGGCGCGTCAAATCGATCACACCGCCTGAATGGGCCGGATTAAGCTGCGGCGCGCGCGGGATCGACTGATACTGCGTCGTTTCACGTTCTCCGGCGTACATAATCACGCTTAAATCATCCTGGCTGCTCATCTGGCGCTCATAGCGCAGCCCGGCCTGCGTTTGTTTGATGGTTTTGCGGGTGTTGTACTGGTCAGCACGCGGCGACTGGCGCGGATTATCCTGCCACTCCTCTTTGGTCAGGCCGCCCGCATCGTTGGCTTTGATGTCAACGCTGTTAAAGATCAGGCTCAGCTTACTGACATCATCAATCCGCACACCCAGTTTGGCGTTGGCGAGATTTTTGCGCGCGCCGCTGTGATCGCGGTAGCCGTCGGTGACGAAGCGGGTGCTGGAAACGGTGTAATCCACGTCACCCGCGTGTGTGCCGTCGCCTACCGCACCAGTTGCTTTCAGGCCGTAACGCCAGCTTGCGTCGCTACCGTAATAGCTGCTGGCTTCAATGGTTGTCGGCTGGCGTCCAGTCTGCGTGGTGACATTCATCACGCCGCCAGAAGCGTTGCCGTACAGCGCCGAGAAGGGGCCGCGCAGCACATCAATGCTCTCCACGCTGTTGAGATCGATATTCGACGTTTGCCCCTGACCGTCCGGCATCGTCGCAGGAATACCATCCACGTACAGGCGAATACCGCGCACACCATAAGTGGAACGCGAACCAAATCCACGGATGGAAAGTTGCAGATCCTGGGCATAGTTTTGCCGGTTTTGTACCTGCAAGCCGGGCACGCTGTTTAGCGATTCCGACAAATTGACGCGCGGTGCCGCCTGGCGGATATCGTCGCCCTGTACAACGCTGACGGCGGCAGGGCTATCAAGTTCAGAGACTGTCTGTGGCGCGGCGCTGACGATCATTGTTTGTTCATTGTCAGCGGCAGAAGCAGACGGAGAGAGGACAGCCGGGAGTAATAACGCCGGCAGAGTGGCCTTCGTGGCAGAAAGAATAGTCATATCGGAACCGAGTGAGAAAAACGAACCAAATGGAACATGCGCCAATATGTTAAAGGTTATGTAAATATTTTGAAAACATTAAACGCACGTTAAGTTAAGAATGAGTGTAGTCCCTGCCTGCCAGATGCGCTTCTGCATCATTTGGTGTTCCACTTTATTGTTATTAATGAGATGGCAAAACGCTGTATGTCAGCGTACCGGTTGATGTTATTCGTATTGCGCTGTAATAAAAAAGGGAAGGCCAGTGCCTTCCCTTAATGTTTACTGCCGCCCGTTTAGCGCGAGGTGTTCTCAGTCGGCGCAACTGGCGCAGTGCTGTGAATTTCCTGTACGCGTTTGCGTACGCCAAACCAGCCAGCAACCAGCAGCACGGCAATCAGCGGGATAGAACCGATGGTGTAAGTACCGTTCGGATAATCAAACGCCATCAGCACCAGTACGCTCAGCAGGAACAGCAGCGTCAGCCATGACGTGACTGGAGCACCTGGCATTTTGAAACTGACATCCGCTACTTTGCCTTCTTTGATCGCCTTACGCAGACGCATCTGGCAAATCACGATAAAGCCCCAGGAGGCGATAATACCCAGGGAGGCCACGTTCAGCACGATTTCAAACACCTGCGACGGCACCAGATAGTTCAGGAACACCCCGACGATATAGACGCAAATGGTGACCAGAATACCGGCATAAGGCACATGATGACGGCTCATTTTCGCCATAAACTTCGGCGCAGAACCCCCCATCGACATCGAACGCAGAATACGGCCGGTGCTGTAGAGCCCGGAGTTCAGGCTGGAAAGCGCAGCGGTCAGCACCACCATATTCATGATGTCGCCAATGTAAGGCACGCCCAGTTTGGAGAAGAAGGTCACAAACGGGCTTTGACCTGCCTGATAGGCATTCCACGGCAGCAGCAGCACCAGCAGAACCACCGAGCCGACGTAGAACAAACCGATACGCCAGATCACGCTGTTGATCGCTTTTGGCACCATGGTCTGCGGATCTTTACACTCACCGGCGGCAGTACCGACCAGCTCGATAGAGGCAAACGCAAAGACCACGCCCTGAACCAGCACCAGCGCTGGCAGCAAGCCGTGCGGGAAGAAACCGCCGTTGTCGGTGATCAAATGGAAGCCGGTTGTGCCGCCGTCCAGCGGTTTACCGCTGCCGAGGAAGATGGTCCCGACAATCAGGAACACCACAATCGCCAGCACTTTGATTAACGCAAACCAGAACTCCATTTCGGCGAACCATTTCACGCCAATCATGTTCATGGTGCCGACGATCGCCAGCGCGGCCAGCGCAAACACCCACTGCGGCACATCGCCAAACGCGCCCCAGTAGTGCATGTAGAGCGCAACGGCGGTGATATCGACGATACCGGTCATCGCCCAGTTGACGAAGTACATCCAGCCGGCGACGTACGCGGCTTTTTCACCGAGAAATTCACGGGCGTAGGAAACGAAGCTGCCGCTGGAAGGGCGATGCAGTACCAGTTCGCCCAGCGCGCGGAGAATGAAGAAAGAGAAGATACCACAAACCAGATAGACCAGTGCCAGCGCTGGCCCCGCCATCTGTAATCGTGCGCCTGCGCCCAAAAATAACCCCGTCCCGATCGCGCCGCCAATGGCGATCATTTGTACCTGGCGGTTACCCATCGCCCGGTTGTAGCCCTCTTCATGAGAGTTAAGCCAGCGTCGTTTCGCCGCGTGATGCTCCGTGGCGCTGTTGTTGTCTGTTTTCATTTCGTTACCTGTTAACCTGTCTGAACCTTGCGGAATTCCTCAACCTGCGTGAGCAAAAGCCAAACGATTGCTCCGCGGTAAATGTTTGCCTTTCCAGTGATTCTACGTATGGATAAGAGAAACATGGCGCAGCATCCTACCTGCAATCGGCAAATGACGCAAAACATACCCGCCGCCAGTGATGGGACTATTAGCAGAAATTGTGAGGTGAAAGGAGACAAGCAGCGTAAATGATTCAACCAGCAGATAAAAGCAACAGAAAAAACCAGCCATAAACCGGTAAATACCTGCCAATTTTATAAGGTTATAGGCTTATCCCATAAGCATGCATAATGACCGCCGCGCCGACTTTGCTACTTTTTTGCTTATTTAATGTAAATTAATTGTTTCACAGCGTGCGCCGCGCCACCTATTAATGAACGTATCTCCTTCAACATGAGAGCGTTGCATGTATCGTCTGAGTTTGCTGGATAAAAGCCCCATCGCTGAAAAGGAAACGGCTGCCGATGCCCTGGCGCGCACGCTGCCGCTGGCGCAGCAGGCAGAAAATCTGGGGCTATCACCGCTTCTGGATTGCCGAACACCACAACACTCCCCAGCTTGCCAGCCCCTCGCCGGAGCTGCTGATTGCCTGGATCCTGGGGCAAACACACGCGCATTCGCGTTGGCTCCGGCGGCGTGATGCTGCAGCACTACAGCCCCTATAAAGTCGCCGAGAACTTCAACGTGCTGGCCGCGCTGGCGCCGGGGCGCGTCGATCTCGGCGTCGGGAAAGCCCCCGGCGGCTTACCGCTCTCAACCCGCGCCCTGCAGCAGGGCCTGAATCAACAGGAGAAGGGCAGCTTTGCCGAACAGCTGGCCCAGCTGGATCGCTGGATGTCACCGACCTGACGGCAGCGCGCTATTGAAGAGGCGTTGCGCGCCACGCCGCTGCCGCCGGTGCGCGCAGAGGGTTTTCTGCTGGGGGCGAGTACCGAGAGCGCGCTGCTGGCCGCCAGGCTCGACTGGCACTTTGTTTTTGCCGCCCACCTGAACGGTGATAAAGCGCTTTTGCGTGACGTTGTCACACAGTGGCAGCAGCAGAGCCAGCGCGATACGCTGGTGGCCGTGCAGGCGATTGTCGCGCCGACCCAGGCGCAGGCCGAGGAACTGGCGCAAAAGGTCGAAGTGTGGGGCGTTGAGCTGGCAAACGGGCAGCGTGTCACCGTGGCCAGCGAAGAACAGGCCTACGCCTTTGCCCGTCAGGCAGGGAGTCCGGCAGTCAGCATTACTCGCCGCGAACCTTCGCTGATTGCCGGTACACCGACGCAAGTACGCGCGGCGCTGGAAGCGCTGCATCAGCAGTGGGGCATTGACGAATTTATCATCGACACGCCGGTAGCGGAGGGAGCTACGCGCGTTGCGTCGCTGCGCCTGCTGGCCGAGGCGCGTCTTAACAAGGAGGTCACCGTATGAGCTTTGGCGAACAACTGATTGCCTGGCGCCGCGAACTGCACCAGAACCCGGAGCTCTCCGGCCAGGAGGTCGAAACCACACGCGCGCCTGCGCCAGTGGCTGAAAAACGCCGGGTTGCGCCCGCAGCCGCTGACGACCTGCCGACCGGGCTGGTGGCGGAAATCGGCTGACGGGGAGCCGGCTGATTGCGCTGCGCGCGGACATTGACGCCCTGCCGATCGACGAGCGCGGCGGCGTGCCGTTTGCCTCGCGTAATCCAGGCGTCATGCATGCCTGCGGCCACGATATTCACACCAGCGTGATCCTCGGCGCCGCGTTAAAGCTGAAAGAGCGAGAGGCCTCGCTTAACGGCCGGGTGCGTATCCTGTTTCAGCCTGCCGAAGAGAACTTTGGCGGTGCGAAGAGCATGGTGCGGGCCGGTGCCCTTACGCGACGTCAGCGCCATTTTCGGCATGCACAACGAGCCCGGCCTGCCGGTCGGTGAGTTCGCCACCCGCGGCGGGCCGTTTTACGCCAACGTCGATCGCTTCGTGATCCGCATTACCGGTAAAGGCGCGCACGCCGCACGTCCTCATGAAGGCAACGACGCCATTGTGCTGGCGAGCCAGCTGGTGACGGCGCTGCAAAGCGTCGCCAGCCGCAACGTCAATACGCTGGATTCGGTGGTGCTGAGCGTGACCCGCATTCAGGGCGGTAACACCTGGAACGTGCTGCCGGAAAGCGTCGAGCTGGAAGGCACGCTGCGCACCCATCGCACGGAAGTACAGCAGAATGTGAAAGCCCGCGTGGGTGAAATCGCCGCCGGTTTTGCCAGCGCCTTTAGCGCGCAGATTGATATCACCTGGTATGCCGGGCCCACCGCGCTGGTGAATGACGAGCGCTGGGCTGATTTTGCCACCTCGGTCGCGCGACAGGCCGGATACGAAACCCGGCACGGCGGAACTGCATATGGGCGGGGAAGATTTTGCGGTCTATCTGCAGCATATTCCGGGCGCGTTTGTCAGCATTGGCAGCAACAGTCCGTACGGTTTACATCATCCGGCCTTTAATCCGGATGAAGCACTGATTGAGCCCGCTGCCCGCTATTTTGCACAGCTTGCGGAAAAAGCCCTGCAACACGAAAAATATTATCGCCCTGGCGCGGCTGCGCCGGGCATTCTGTTGCCTGAATATGAGGATGGAATATGTCTGCAACACGACAACTGCGGCTGGGCACCATTTTGCATGGTGCATCCGGAAATATGTCCGCCTGGCGACATCCTGCGGCGGTCGCCGATGCCAGTATTAATTTCGACTTTGTGAAAGCGACGGCGAAAAAGGCCGAGGAAGGGAAACTCGATTTTTTATTTGTCGCCGACGGCCTCTATATCAACGAGAAATCGATCCCCCATTTTCTAAACCGCTTTGAACCGTTGACCGTGTTATCCGCACTGGCCAGCATCACCTCGCGCCTGGGGCTGGTGGGAACCTTATCCACCTCCTACAGCGAGCCCTTCACCGCGGCGCGCCAGTTCGCCAGCCTCGATCACCTGAGCAACGGCCGCGCGGGCTGGAACGTGGTGACCTCGCCGCTGGAAGGGTCGGCCAAGAACTTCTCCCGCGAAAAACACCCGGAGCATGCGCTGCGCTACCGCATTGCGGATGAGTATCTCGACGTGGTGAAAGGGCTGTGGGATTCCTGGGAAGGGGATGCCTTTATTCGTAATAAAGAGAGCGGGCAATTCTTCGATCCGGCGAAACTGCATACGCTGAATCACCACGGTGATTTCTTCCAGGTCGCCGGGCCGCTGAATATTGGCCGCACGCCGCAGGGGCGCCCGATTGTCTTTCAGGCCGGGGCGTCGGACGACGGGAAAAAGCTGGCGGCGAAACATGCCGACGCCATTTTTACCCATCACGAGACGCTCGACGAGGCGAAAGCCTTTTACCGCGACGTGAAACAGCAGCTGGAAACAAACGGCCGCCGCGCGTGATGAATTGCATATTTTCCAGGGCGTCAGCGTGATTGTGGGCGACAGCGACGAGGACGTGGAAAACCAGTACCAGACCACGGCGGCGCTGGTGTCGATTAACGATGCCCTCAATTACCTCGGGCGTTATTTCGAACATCACGATTTCAGCCAGTATCCGCTCGACGAGCCGTTCCCGGATATCGGCGACTTGGGGCAAAACAGCTTCCGCAGCACCACCGATGAAATCAAGCGTAACGCCCGCGAACGCAGCTTAACCCTGCGTCAGGTGGCGCTGGAGAGCCGCCTCGCCGCGCCCGCGCTTTTCCGGCACGCCGGAGGAGGTGGCCGACGGTCTTGCAGGCCTGGTTTGAAGGCTATGCCGCAGACGGCTTCATCATTCAGGGCGGCACGCCGGACACCTTCCCGCGCTTTGTTGACCAGGTGGTGCCCATGTTTCAGGCGCGCGGCCTGTTCCGTACCGACTATCCGGGCACCACGCTGCGCGAAAGCCTGGGTCTTAGACGAACCGAAAAACCAGTTCACACAACAATAAAAGAGAACCCCGCTATGCAGAAAACATCGCTACTGCTGGCGCTGGCGCTGGCGTCATGCCGCTGGCGTCTGGGCAGAGGATGTGAATATTAACGGCACCGGCGTGAGCATCGAGGCCAATAAAACGCCGATTAACACCGCGAAAAATCCGGAGGCGGTCGCGCAGCTGCCGAAAGATTACCGCTTTGCCGTGCCGGGGAAATTTACCGTTGCGGTGGCGGGGCTCAATCCGCCGCCGCTGACGGTGTTCTCCGACGACAACAAAACGCTGCTGGGAAGCGAGGTGGACGTCGCCCGTCTGGTCGCCGACAGCCTGGGGCTGGAGCTGAACGTGGTGCCCACCTCCTGGGAAGACTGGCCGCTGGGCGTGGCCTCCGGGAAATATGATGCGGCCATCAGCAACATCACCGTCACCAAAGAGCGCAAAGAGAAGTTTGATTTCGCCACCTATCGCAAAGATTCCCTCGGCTTTTACGTGAAATCCACCAGCCCGATTACGTCGCTGGAGAAGGCGGAAGACATCGCCGGGCTGCGGATTATCGTCGGCTCCGGCACCAACCAGGAGGCCATCCTGCTGGCATGGAATGCCGAAAACCTGAAGAAGGGGCTGAAGCCCTTTACCCCGATCTACACCAAAGACGATGCGGCCCAAACCCTGGCGCTGCAGTCCGGGCGCGCGGATGCCTACTTCGGCCCGAACGTGATTGGCGCATGGAAAGCGGCGCTGAACGGGAAAACCAAACTGGTGGGCAGCGTCGACGGCGGCTGGCCGAAGGCGGCGCACATCGCGGTGACGCTGAAAAAAGGCAGCGGCCTGGTGGAGCCGGTGCAAACCGCGCTGAACGGCGTCATCAAAAACGGCGATTACGACAAAGTGCTGAACCGCTGGGGCGAAGGGGTGGAGCGCCTGCCACCGTCGGAGGTGAACCCGGCTGGCCTGGGCGATTAAGGAGGCCTGAGATGAGCGAACGATTTCGTGATGTCTCACCGGAAGCTGCCGGAGCTTCAGCCCATTATCGAGGGGCTGTTCGGCGAATATGCCGCCCGCTACGGGGACTACTTCTCCAAAGACGCGGAAGTGGAGCTCACCGAGTGGTATCTGGCGCCGCAGGGGCTGTTTATCGTGCTGGAGCGCGACGGGGAGATTATTGCCACCGGCGCGTACAAACCGTTCGACGAACGCACCGCGGAAATCAAACGTATCTGGACGGACAAAACCCTGCGTCAGCAGGGGCTTGCCGGGCGCGTGGTGCAGGAGCTGGAGCGCAGGGCGGTGCTGGCAGGGTACAGCCAAATCTACCTGACAACCGGTTTTCGCCAGCCGGAAGCGGTCAGGCTCTATCTCAGCCAGGGCTATCAGCCGCAGTTCGATCTGAACCGCGATCCGGAAGAGTACAGCCAGCCGCCGTTTGACGGTCGGCTGCGCTTCACCAAAACGCTGGTACGCGAAGCGTTCAGTAAAACCGCATGAGGAACGACGATGAGCAACGTTGAAACCATTAAGGTGGTCCCGGCGCGTTATCCGCTGCGGGCCGTCGGCGCCGCGGTGGCGCTGTTTGTCCTGGCGGTCGTGATTCAGTCCGTGGCCTTTAACCCGCGCTGGGAGTGGGCGGTGTTCGCCCGCTGGTTCTTCGACCCGGTGATCCTCGAAGGGGTCGGGCAGACCCTGCTGCTGACGCTGATCGGCACCGCGCTGAGCGTGGTGTTTGGCGGCATGCTGGCGCTGGCGAGACTCTCGTCGTCCTGGCTGCTGAGCAGCCTGGCGTGGGGCGTACATCTGGCTGTTTCGCTCGCTGCCGCTGATTGTCGTGCTGATCATCCTGTACAACTTTTCCTATCTCTACGACACGCTTTCGCTCGGCGTGCCCTTTACCGGCAATAACCTGGGGCGCATTACGAAACCATCAACGTGCTGGGGCAGTTCTCCACCGCCGTGGTGGGGCTAACGCTGGTGCAGAGCGCCTATACCGCCGAGATCATTCGCGGCGGATTCCTCGGCGTCGATCACGGGCAGTACGAGGCCGCCGCCGCGCTGGGGCTGCCGGCCTGGCGCCGCACGGTGCGCATCATTCTGCCTCAGGCGCTGCGCACCATTCTGCCGTCCGGGTTCAACGAAATCATCAGCCTCGCCAAAGGCACCGCGATGGTGTACGTCCTGGCGATGCCGGAGCTGTTCTATACCATCCAGATGATCTACAACCGCACGCAGGAGGTGATCCCGCTGCTGATGGTCGGCGCCGCCTGGTATCTGGCGATCACCACCGTCCTGTCCGCTATCCAGTATCGGTGTTGAGCGCTGGCTGGCCCGCAGCGAACGCCGCTCCGCGATCTCTCCATCACGCATACGCGTTACCGCTGGTGTTCGCACCGCACAACCGCAGGAGCCTGTCCATGCAAACCTCTCTTAATGGACATATTTCGATTACCGGCGTCAGCAAATATTTTGGTCGCCATAAGGCGCTCGACAACGTGTCGCTGGAGATCCCGCCGGGGTCCGTGACGGTCATCCTCGGGCCGTCCGGGTCGGGCAAATCGACGCTGCTGCGCACCATCAACCACCTGGAACGCGTCGACGAAGGCTTTATCCAGATCGACGGGGACTACATTGGCTACCGCCGGCACGGCGACAAGCTCTATGAGCTGAAGGAGAAAGAGATCCTCAAACAGCGCGTCAACGTGGGCTATGTGTTTCAGAACTTCAATCTCTTCCCGCATCTCACGGTGCTGGAAAACCTGATTGAGGCGCCCATCGCGCATAAAAAACTCAGCCGCAAAGAGGCGGTGGAACAAGCCTACAGCCTGCTGGACGTGGTCGGGCTGCGGGATAAAGCCGATGCCTGGTCGCGCCATCTTTCCGGCGGGCAGCAGCAGCGTATTGCCATTGCCCGCGCGCTGGCGCTGCGTCCCCGCGTGATGCTGTTTGATGAACCCACCTCGGCGCTGGATCCGGAGCTGGTGGGCGAAGTGCTGGACGTGATCAAAAAGCTGGCGCGGTCCGGGATCAACGCTGGTGGTGGTCACCCACGAGATCGGCTTTGCCCGCGAAGTGGCGGATCAGGTGGTGTTTATGGTCGACGGAAAAATCGTGGAGCAGGGCAGCAGCGACGAGGTGTTGAACCGTCCGCAGCATGCGCGAACGCGCCAGTTCCTGTCCAAAGTGCTGTAAGGAGTGCAAATGAAATATGGACTTCTGGCACTGTTGCTGATAGCTGGCAGCGCGCCACGCCGGCCAGCATCGATCTGAAAGCCAACGAACAGCCGCTGCCGGTGACGGTGGATCGGCAGGCCGTGGCGAAAATCCCCGCCAATTATAAATTCGTTGAGCCGGGTACGCTGACGGTCGCCGTCTCGGCGCTGAACTCCCCGCCGCTGGCGCTGCTGGCCAGCGATAACCGCACGCGCATTGGCAGCGATCCGGATATCGCCCGCCTGCTGGCGGGAAGCCTGGGGCTAAAGCTGAAGCTGGTGCCGACGGCGTGGGAGGACTGGCCGCTGGGGATCGCCTCCGGGCGCTACGACGTGGCGCTGGTGAACATTGCGGTGACCGAACAGCGTAAAGAGAAGTTTGATTTTGCGACCTACCGCGTGGATTCGCTGGCGTTTTCGGTGAAATCCACCAGCGAGATCCAGTCAATCAAAAGCGCGGAAGATCTGGCCGGGAAAAGGGTGATTGTCGGCTCCGGTACCAATCAGGAGCGCATTCTGCTGGGCTGGAACGAAGAGAACAAAAAGGCGGGGCGGGACGCCTGCGCTGCCGGTCTATCTTCACGACGATGCCTCGGGCAATCTCTATATTCAGTCCGGCAGGGCGGATGTGTTCTTTGGTCCTCAGTCGGTTTCAGCTTACAAAGCGGCGCTCACCGGCAAAACCCGCGTGGTCGGTTTAGGGCCGAAGAAAAGCTTATGTCGCCACCACGACCAAAAAAGGCAATGAGCTGGTGTATGCCTTGCAGGCCGCGCTGGACGGCGCGATTGAGCGCGGAGAGTACCAGAAGGTGCTGGCGCGCTGGGGCGAGCAGGGCGAAGCGGTGACGCAATCGGAGGTCAATCCGCCGGGGATAACCTACAACTAAAAAAAGCTGCTCCGCCGGGAGTACAGGATGACGGAGCAGCGCGGCGTTAGCGGGACGCCAGAATCAGACTCAGGCCGCCGTTGGCGCTAGCGTAATGCGCTCCAGCGAACCAACAATAAACAAATACGAGAACAGACCAACCAGCCCCATTGAGCCGACATACAGAATGGCGTAATCGAAGGAGTGGGTATTGGCGAGGATCACGCCAATGACCAGCGGTGTGACAATGCTCGCCAGGTTACCGCACATGTTGAACACGCCACCCGCGATACCGAGCACTTCTTTCGGCGATGTATCACTCAACACGCACCAGCCCAGGTTGCCAAACCCTTTCGAGAAGAACGCCACGCTCATCGCCGCAACTACCACCACTTCTGAGTCGGTATAGTTGGCCAGCACAATCACACAGGAGAGCAGCATGCCGCAGATCACCGGGAATTTACGCGCCGTCGTCAGGCTGTAACCGCGTCTCAGCAGCCAGTCGGAAACAACGCCGCCCAGCAACCCACCGATAAACCCGGCGATCGCCGGAATACTGGCGATAAAACCCACTTTCAGAATCGACATCCCTTTGGCCTGGTAGAGATAGGTCGGAAACCAGGTCAGGAAGAACCAGGTAATCGAGGTGACACAAAATTGCCCGATATACACACCGATCATCATGCGATTAATACAGACGCTTTTGATCTGCGCCAGGCTGATTTTTTCCGGACCTTTTTTACTGCCGAGCGAGGGTTCACCGCCACCGTCGCGAATATAATCAATTTCCTGCTGGTTAATATCTTTATGCGATAACGGATCGCGAACTTTCACCAACCAGAATATGCCAAGTACGACACCGATCGCGCCAATATAATAAAAAACATAGTGCCAGCTAAGATTGTGCAGAATAATGGTCATCAGCGGCGTAATAATACCCAGCGAAATATATTGCGCCGCCTGATATACAGCCGTAACAAATCCACGCTCTTTATTTGGAAACCACTGCACGCTTAAGCGGCTGTTGGCCGGAAAGGCGGGCGCTTCAATCGCGCCCATCAGCAGGCGCAGTATTACCAGCACAATTAGCGGGCTGGCGTAGAGGTAAATGGTGCCCTGAAACATGGTGACTATCGACCAGCCAATCAGCGCGCAGCCATACACCAGCCGTGAACCATATTTATCCAGCAACCAACCGCCGGGAATTTGCAGGGCCACGTAAGAAATACCAAATACCGAAAATGCGAGGCCAAGTGCTTCCGGATCAAAACCTAATTCTTTACTCATGATTGGCGCGACCACCGAAAGAGTGGCGCGGTCAGCATAATTAAATACGGTGGCAAGAAATAAGAAAACAAGAATGCTGTAACGCACATTGGTGCGTTTAATTATTGTATTCATCGCAACTCCTCGAAACAGGGTTGAATGTGGTGTAGGGAACAGAAAAAAGACGGGAGGGCTCTCCCGTCAGGATGTCATTATTATGGGCGTTTACCGAATTCACAGCTGGTTTGCGTCCACGCGCGAGCCTGTTCGCTGATGCTGAAACCAAGACCGTGGCGGTCAGAGACGTACATACGCCCATCGCGCAGTTCAAGCTGCTCGTTAAATAGCGGATTCAGCCATTCGAAGTGCTCCAGCCACGGCTCCAGCGGATAAGCGGCAGAAAGGTGCAGGTGAACTTCCATAGCAAAGTGCGGCGCCAGTTTGCGGCCATGTTTGGCGGCCAGATCCATGATCTTCAGGAAGGGTGAAATCCCGCCGACGCGTGGCGCATCTGGCTGCACGAAGTCGCTGGCGTTGCCAAGGATAAGCTGTTCGTGTTCGCGAAAGCTGGTCAGCATTTCGCCGGTGGCGATTGGCGTATCCAGAGCGGCAGCGAGCTGGGCATGGCCTTCGACGTCATAAGCATCCAGCGGTTCTTCAATCCAGATCAAATTGAATTTTTCCATCTGGCGGCCCATGCGAATCGCGGTTTCGCGATCCCACTGCTGATTGGCATCAACCATCAGCGGGAAATCATCGCCCAGCGCTTCGCGCACGGCTGTCAGGCGGCGGATATCCTCTTTGGTATCCGGCTGGCCGACCTTAATTTTGATGCCGCCGATGCCGTTTTCACGGGAAATAATCACATTTTTCAGCACCTGATCCAGCGGGGTATGCAGGAAGCCGCCGGAGGTGTTGTAGCACTGCACCGAGTCGCGGTGCGCGCCCAGCAGTTTCGCCAGCGGCAGACCTGCACGTTTGGCTTTCATATCCCACAATGCAATATCGATAGGGGAGATGGCCTGCACCGCCATCCCGCTGCGGCCAACCGATGCGCCTGCCCACAGCAGTTTGGTATAGATTTTGTCGATATCGTTCGGATCTTCGCCCAGCAGGTTATCGGCAATCTCTTTGGCGTGCGCATAGATCCCCTGACCCCCGGCGCGTTTGGAGTAGCTGAAGCCGACACCCTCAAAACCATCACGACTGCGGATCTCCGCAATGATGATCGCCACCTCAGTCAGCGGCTTTTGGCGGCCGGTGAGGACTTTCGCATCGCTTACTGGCGTCGCCAGCGGCAGGAAGGCGAGGGAGAGTTTTACCCACGCAATACGATCGCCAGTTTCAGCGGCGGTTTTTGCCCCTGCGGCTTTGGCATAGGTCACGGCATCGGAATTCGCACTTACGGTCATGATTAGCTCCTGTGAACAACATAATGTTTGCGCTAACATTTGTAGATCCACAACAAATATATGACCAGAGAAATGGTGTGATTATGTACAATCGATCACAAATAATGGCGCCAAAGGAGGTGTTATTGTGAATAGCTTCGCATTTAATAGTCGCAGGCAGAGTGGTTGCCCTATAAATGATAGCGTTAACATAAAAAGTATAAAATGCCTGCTAACGCACTGATTTCTGAGGAGCGGCGGCAATGATGGGAGAAATGCGTATAATACAACGCGAGAATCATAAAAACGCTGAATGCTCTGTGAGTGAACATGTCGAAAACATCTCGTTCTGCCCCACCGCGTGCGCCCACGCTGGAAGATGTAGCCCGTGCCGCTGGCTTGTCATCCATGACCGTAAGTAGGGCGCTTAACACGCCGCAACTGGTACGTCCCAAAACGGTAGAAAAGGTTATCGCGGCGGTCAAAGCAACGGGGTATATCCCCAATGCGTTGGCCGGTGGGCTGGCCTCGCGGCGCAGTAAATTAATCGCCGTGGTGGTGCCGCAAATTAACAACAACATGTTCGTCGACACGATTCAGGCCATCAGCGATGAGCTGGCGGTGCGCGGTTACCATATGTTGCTCTGCGTTGCCGGATACACGCAACAAACCGAAGCCGATCTGGTTGCCGCGCTGCTTTCGCGCCGCCCGGACGGTATCGTTCTGACCGGGATTCATCACTCGACAGATCTGAAAAAAGTGCTCCTCAATGCCAACGTACCGGTAGTGGAAATCTGGGATTTAACCCCGACGCCGCTGGATATGCTGGTGGGCTTCTCCCACGAGAAAGTCGGCCAGGCAACGGCCGAGTATCTGCTGCGTAAAGGCTATCGCCGTCCTGGTTTGCTGTGGACAGTGGACAAACGCGCCGCGCAGCGTAAAGCCGGGCTGCGCGAAGTGCTGGAACGTAATGGCATCAGCGAACCGGGCAGCGTCGATGTGGCTTTACCAGCGCGATTCACCTCGGGGCGCCAGGGGCTGGCGCAGCTACTGGAGCAGGGCGATTTCGATGTGATTGTTTGCAGCTCCGACACGCTGGCGCAGGGCGCAATCATTGAAGCGCAGTCGCGTGGTTTACAGGTGCCGCGCGATCTGGCGGTGATTGGCTTTGGCGATCTCGATTTTGCCGCCGGAAATCAGCCTGCCATTACCACGGTCAGCGTCGATCGGCAAATTATTGGTCAGCGGGCGGCAACGATGCTGGCCGATCGTATCGAAGGCAGCGAGGTTGACGCGCCTATTGTTGATATTGGCTTCCATTTTGTGGAACGGGAATCCGCATAACACCATGAAAATTAATGTCATCGGCACCAGTGGCAGCGGAAAATCAACGCTGGCGAAACGCATCGCCGCAAAGCTTAATTTGCCCTATATCGAAATGGACAGACTTTACTGGCGGGCCAACTGGCAGGGAACGCCGGATGAGGAACTGTATTCCCGACTGGAACAGTTACTGGCACAGCCGGGCTGGGTACTCGATGGCAACTACAATCGCAGCCGGGATATAAAATGGCGGCATGTCGATCTTGTCGTGTGGGTTGATTACGGTTTCTGGCGCACGATGCGTCAGGCGGTGTTGCGTGCAGCGCGCCGTGCCTGGCACAAACAGGAGCTATGGCCGGGCACCGGAAACTGTGAAAGTTTCCGCCGCTCATTCTTCAGCCGCAAGTCGATCATTCTCTGGACGATAAAAACCTGGCGCGCGAATCGCCTGCGTTACGCGCAGGATATGGCTGACCCGCGCTACCAGCATCTGCGTTTTGTGCGTCTTACCAGCCCACAGCAGGCTGACGAATTTCTCGCTACTTTGACCTAAAATTAGGGCTTATCCTCTGTAAGGAGCCCTTATGATCACTGTTTATGGTGTCCCCGGCTGGGGATCGGCGCTAAGTGAAGTGATGTTGACGCTGGCGGAAATCCCTTATCGCTTTGTCAACGTCGACGGCTTTGACCAGCCTGGCGCCCGGCAGGAGATGTTGAAAAAACTTAACCCGCTGGGCCAGGTGCCGACGCTGCAACTTGACGACGGCAGCATTATGACCGAATCGGCTGCCGTGGCGTTGATGATCCTCGACCAGCGCCCGGATTTAGCGCCGCCTGTCGGCACGCCGGAAAGGCAACAATTCTGGCGATTACTGGTATGGCTGGTCGCCAATGTTTATCCCACATTTACCTACGCAGATTACCCGGAACGCTGGGCCAGCGACGCGCCGGAACAATTACAGGAAAACTGCAAGGCATACCGCAAGTCGCTCTATTTGTGGCTGGAGAGCCAGCTAAAAGCCGCACCATATGCGTTTGGCGAATCATTGACGTTGCTCGATATCTATATCTGCGTGATGCGAACCTGGGGACCGCGCCACGCGTGGTTTAAGGAACATACGCCGAAATTCAGCGCCATTGCCGATGCGGTTTGTCGTGTACCCACCCTTCAGGAGGTACTGCGGAATAATGACATCCTGACATAACGGATTATTGCTGGGTATTTAAATATTCTTAGAGCATCATATAAATTGAAAATCTATATAAGATGAAGGGGCGAAAAATAAATTGATATCGCCCCTTTTCTGTGAGACAACCCCTACCGGGACGACGTCTATAGATAATATTTCCGGATGGCAATAAAAGATGGAAATATCATATTAACATTAACGGGATGATAGTAATGGAATATATTCATTCGTATCTGGTCGGTGGTTCGTGGTTTACTCTGGGTGATAGCATAACAGAACGCGGATGGTATCAGCCTATTGTCGCCAAAAATCTGGGGCTTGCTGAGTGGACAAACTATGGTATTGGCGGAACTTGTATTGCACAGAAAAACCAACATGATAATACCGCGATGTGTTTACGATATAACCAGATGGGGGAGAACCCCGATTTGATTACCATCTGGGGTGGAGGAAATGACTTTGGTTTTAACTTCGGTTCCGAGGGCGGTACAGAAATAGGAAAAATCAAAGATAATACGCCATTGACATTTTATGGCGCGATGAATTTATTACTGGCCGGCGTCATTAAAAAATATCCGTTAGCGCGCGTCGGATTCATTGTCACCACGCCGGTTTCCTTTGCCCGTGGCAGAGATCAAAAGAATGCTAAAGGATATTATCTTACCGATTACTGCCACGTTTGCCGTGAGATGTGTGAGCAATACTCTATTCCTTATCTGGACTTACAAAAGAATTCCGGCTTCAACGAACTCAACATGAATATTATGACCAGCAACACCGCTGGAACGGTTTCCGACGGGCTGCACCCTTCAAAATTAGGCATGGAAAGGTTAGCGAGTAAAATCACGCATTTTATCTTATCGCTTTAGGAGAGCCAGCAATGCGGATTGCAACCATTGATATTCTGAAGATATTGTCGATCTTCTTCGTGGTAATGGCACACACCACGCTCTTTTTTCTTAATCGCAATGGTAATGATGTCATATTATGTTTTTTAAGGCAGGCTGGGTTACTTGGCGTATCGCTATTTTTCGTGTGTAGCGGCTATTTCTTATTAAATAACAAACATGAAAACCAGGCGAATTATGTCATTGGCAAGATCAAAGGCATCGTTGTCGTGCTGGTTTTCTGGCTGTTATTTTATTATGTTTATGACAACGAGTTTATCAGCAGATTTACCGATATTCCGGATATCGGTTTCCTCAACTATCTCAATGTCAGTAATGCAAACACCGAAGCCACACCGCTGTGGTTTATCTTTGCCGTCATTCCGCTCTATGTGTTTACGCCGCTATTTCGATATTCTTTTAAAAAGGAGCATGCCACAGAGATCCTGAAAATCCTCATTTTGATGGTGGTGATTTCTAACCTGACGTTAGTGAACGCATTGACCGGGGCTTACTTTTCCTTTGCCATTTTTCCGTTCAATTTGCTGATACCGTTTCAACCTGAAGGATTAATCTGCTTTTTGATTGGCGGTTATCTCGGATTGGTAAAGCCAGGCTTCAGGCCATTCGGCATTGCGCATTTAGCGTCATTGTTCGCGGCTATCGCGGCGCTAATTGCGCTGTCACTTATCTCCTCTCACGCCGGGATCGCTATTTTCTATGGTAAATTTTATAACTTACTGTTACTCACGGCGGCTGTAGGTCTGTTTATTTTTATGACCAGTTTGAACATTAACACCTCGCCAGCCTGGGTGAACCACCTCAGTGAAAACGTGCTGGGAATTTACCTCGTGCATAATATTTTTGTTATCGAGATACACAATGCATTTATTCATGAACGGCTGTTGCGCATGACAGGGATAACAGACACATATCTCTATATTTTGCTCTATTCGTTACTGGCTTTTCTTCTTTCTTACGGCCTTTGTACGCTGCTCAAGCGCACACGGGTAACGGCCAGACTGGTCACACTTTGATAACGTGTTGTGCTACTGTGACACTCTCTTGAAAACGAGGAGTTTGCTATGCCGCACGTTGATATCAAATGTTTTCCCCGCGATCTGAACGATGAGCAGAAAACCGCTCTGGCAGAGGATATTGCCGCAGTGATTATGCGTCATCTGAACAGCAAAGAGAGTTCCATCAGCGTTGCGCTGAATGAATACGCGCCGGAAGAGTGGAAAGCGCAGGTCTGGGATACGGAAATTGCTCCGCAAATGGAGCAATTGATTAAAAAACCGGGCTACAGTATGTAAAACGCGGCTGCCCACACCACCTGTGTGGGCTTTTTTCTTATCCATCATGAGTTATCTCCATTTCTGTTATTGCATTTTTTGTATAGTTCCCCGCCGATGATTGCCTGTGGGATATCTGCATATTCGCCAGTACATCACTGACAAAGAGATACCCGTGAAAACCTGTTCTATTGTTGCCCTTCCTGCGGATGGTATTGCCCGGAAGTGATTTCCGCTGGCGTTCACGTACTACATGCTCTGGCAAAACGGCAGGGCGATATTGAAGCAAGGCGACCACACACGAGGTTACCGGGGCGGTTATTCACGCCATCGCCCGAAGCTAATTAATTATTCCTGATGATAATGCGCCCGCGCTGACGCATTATTTATATGTATTCATATTTTTTATTAATAGCCATTTTTATTATACACCTCGCATTTATTTTATTACGTCTTTCAGCAATTTAGGAACTTTCATATTTGCAAGTTGTCTATCAAAAATATAAAGTTCCCCTGAATCTATGCCAGGTTGATTAACTTTATAATGACTATGGCGAAAACACATATTGAGCATTTATATTTGCCGTTCGCATACGTTAGCAGCAAATAGAACCCGGACAATATCTGTTATCATTTAAATTGTGCTTGCCGCCTTCAATATTATTAATGTCGAATCTTGCATGTGATTGTTTTTGTTAAAACAATATCACGTAATTATTTTCTTTGTGAATGTATTTTTATTTAGTGATAAACAGCAACTAAATAAGACCCGATAAAATATCCCACTAAGGAGGGGGGTAATGTTTAGAAAGGAAGCACTTGAAAACCGAAAAATGAGATGGCGCGGTCGCGCAATACTACTGCCTGGCGTCCCGCTCTGGCTCATTATTATGTTCTGCGTCTGCTTTCTGGCCGCTTTTCTGACCTTTGTAATTGATGGCACATATATGCGCAGGGTAAACGTCAGTGGAGAAATTACCACCTGGCCTCGCCCTGTTACCATTTATTCAAATGCTCAGGGGTTTATTGTTAAATCCTATGTTACGGAAGGGCAAAAAATAAAAAAAGGCGATCCGGTATACCTGATTGATGTCAGCCGAAGCACCCATAGCGGCGTGGTCAGTGATAATCAGCGCAATGATATCGAGCAACAAATCACCCGCGTGGAAAATATTATCGCCGGGTTACAGGAGAGTAAAAATGCCACGCTGAAAACGCTTGAGAAGCAAAAGCAGCAATATAGCGAAGCGCTTAAATTTTCGACCGACGTTATTCGCCGGGCAGAAGAGGGCGTTAAATTGATGAAAGAGAACATGGAAAATTATCGTCGTTATCAGGCCCGGGGTCTTATCACCAAGGATCAGCTTACGAACCATGTGACGCTCTATTATCAGCAGCAGAATGACCTGTTAGGTCTGCGCAGCCAGAGTGAACAAAATGCGCTGCAAGTGACCAGCCTCGAGAGTGAAATTCAGACGCAGGCGGCAGATTTCGACAATCGTATTTACCAGATGGAACTTCAGCGTTACGACCTGCAAAAAGAGCGTCTGAATGCTGATATCAGCGGTGATGTGATTGTGCGGGCAACGTCTGACGGCAAAATCGATTCCCTGAGCGTCACTGCCGGGCAAATGGTGAATGCCGGCGACAGTCTGTTGCAGATTATCCCCGAATCTATCGATCACCATTTACTGGTGGCCTGGGTGCCAAACGACGCGACGCCGTATATCGCCGTCGGCGACAAAGTCAATCTCCGCTATGAAGCTTTTCCTGCCGAAAAATTCGGCCAGTTTTCGGCAACCATCAGTCAGATATCGAAAACACCGGCTTCAACACAGGAAATGATGACTTATCCTGGAGCGCCAAAAAATCTCCAGGGCACATCGATCCCTTATTACAAAGTCGTTATTAAACCCGATCGCGAAGTGGTGGAGTACGACGGAAAACGTATTTCTCTGGAAAATGGCATGAAGGCGCAGAGCACGCTGTTTCTCGAAAAAAGAAGAATTTATCAATGGATGCTTTCCCCGTTCTACGACATGAAGCACAGCGCAACAGGACCTGTAAATGAGTAATAAAAGCCTATTTACCGCGCTGCTCGGCAAGCTGGATTTAAGCTGGTTCCGACGCGTTCCGATGGTACACCAGACCGAATCTTCGGAGTGTGGTCTGGCGAGCCTGGCCATGATCTGTGGCCACTATGGCAAAAATATTGACCTGATAAGTCTGCGTCAGCAGTTTAACCTCTCAGCAAGAGGAACCACGCTGATTGGGTTGAATGAAATTGCGGGCCAGCTTGGCCTTGCTACCCGTGCATTATCGCTGGATTTGCATGAGCTGAAGCTGCTTAAAACCCCTTGCGTCCTGCACTGGGATTTTAACCACTTTGTGGTGTTGGTCGCCGTCAAAGGCAATAAGTATGTGATTAACGATCCAGCGCGTGGACGCAGAACTGTCGGCCAGGCGGAGATGTCGCAATACTTTACCGGCGTCGCGCTGGAAGCCATGCCGGGCAGTGAATTTACCCAGGAAAAAGTAAAAAATCGCGTACGCTTGCGCTCGCTGATCGGTAGCGTTCACGGAATTAAAGCCACGCTGGCAAAGATCTTTTGCCTTTCTATCGTCATTGAAGCGATCAACCTTGTACTGCCGGTAGGCACGCAACTGGTCATGGACCATGCTATTCCGGCGGGCGATCGCGGTTTGCTGTCGCTCATCTGTATCGGGCTGTTTTTCTTTATTCTGTTGCGGGCCTCCGTCAGCATGCTGCGCGCGTGGACATCGCTGGTGATGTCCACGCTCATTAATGTGCAGTGGCAATCGGGCTTATTCCGGCACCTGATTAAACTGCCGCTGGGCTATTTTGAACGGCGTAAAATGGGGGATATTCAATCCCGTTTCGGCTCACTGGATACGCTACGTGAAACCTTTACCAGCAGCGTCGTCGGCGCCATCATGGACGGTATTATGGTGGTTGGCGTATTGATAATGCTGGTGCTGTATGGCGGCTGGCTGACATGGGTGGTGCTTGGGTTTACCGCAGTTTATGTGCTGATCCGTCTGTTAACGTATAACTACTATCGCCAGCTCTCGGAAGAACGCCTGGTCAGAGGCGCGCGCGCCAGCTCCTATTTTATGGAGACGCTGTACGGTATCGCTACGGTCAAAATGCAGGATATGAGCGAGCGTCGTGGCACTCACTGGCTAAATTTGCAGGTCGATACCATCAACACCGGGATTAAACTGACTCGCCTGGATCTCTTTTTTAATGGCCTTAATACGTTTATTGCCGCCTGCGATCAGGTCGCGATTTTGTGGCTCGGCACCAGTCTGGTGATAGACAATCAGATGACTATCGGTATGTTCGTTGCCTTTGGCGCCTTCCGTGGCCAGTTCTCTGATCGTATCGGTTCGCTGGTTGATTTCTTACTGCAACTGCGAATGATGAGTTTGCATAACGAACGTATTTCCGATATCGCTTTGCATGAGCGCGAGCCGAGAAAACCGGATTTACCGGCAACCACGGAAATGCGTCCTCTCGGCCTTGAAACCACCGGACTGAGTTATCGTTACGACAGCCAGTCAGCCCCGATATTTAATGATCTGGCGCTGCGGATTGAGCCGGGCGAGAGCGTAGCGCTGGTCGGCGCTTCTGGTGCCGGAAAGACCACATTAATGAAAGTGCTTTGCGGCCTGTTTGAACCCGATGCCGGTAAGGTGCTGGTTGATGGCATGGATATCAAACAACTCGGGATCAATAACTACCACAAAATGATTGGCTGCGTGCTACAGGATGACAAGCTGTTCGCCGGTTCTTTGCGGGAAAATATCTGTGGATTCGCTGAACATGCCGATGAGGAGTGGATGGTTGAGTGCGCCAAAGCAAGCCATATCCACGATGTTATTCTCGCAATGCCAATGGGCTACGAAACGCTAATTGGCGAACTGGGCGAGGGGCTCTCCGGCGGGCAGAAGCAGCGTGTATTTATTGCGCGCGCGCTTTATCGCAAGCCAGGGCTGCTCTTTATGGATGAAGCGACCAGTGCGCTGGATCATGAAAGCGAAGCCTGTGTAAATAACGCTATTAAGCAGTTGAATATTACTCGTGTTATTATCGCGCACCGTGCAACAACTATTGCAACAGCGGATCGCGTTATCAACCTGTAATTCCATAAACACCCGGCATGCCGCTTTTTTTACTTTAGGAATAATATTTCAAATTATTTCTGGACGATAAAGTGGCATATAATAGATAATTTATTCACAGGTTATAAAGAGTACCTGTTCAAGAGACAATAAGTTAAAAATGCAATTAACTAAAATACAGTGAAATATTAAGGATAATATTATGAAAGAACTTAATTCTATTGAAATGCGTGAAGTCTCTGGTGCTGGCATGCTGTCAGATGCGGCTGGTCTGCTCGGCAGCGGTATTGGTGCGATTGTGGATATGGTTATGGGCGGTAAAAGCACAGCAGCTGCAGATGCTGGCCGCAACATGGCTGAAAGCATCGCCGGAATCGTTGAATCTGGCTTCGGTATTATTAACAATATCTTCAACAGCATTTTCGGCGGTCTGTTCGGCAAGAAAAAATAAATTATTAATACCCTCTGATAGCTAAGCGCCATTAGTTATTATTTGATGTTTATATTTGGTGGCATTCCGTATGGGATGCCACTTTTTTATTTGTGAAGAAAAAAGATACTTTTGCTCTTCATAAATAAAAAAGTGGCTTGTTATATTTTGATGGTATTTTTTAGGAAATTTATCGATTACGATCGCTGGACAGAAAAATGACTTCAGCAGATAATTTCGCTTAACAACTCAGTATAACGTTTGTCGTTATTAGCAATAATAACAAAAGAAAGCGGATAGTAATAATTTTCGATTACTGTTTCGCATTTAAATAAGTAAACATTAAGGATAATAGTCATGAAAGAACTCAATACTGTAGAAATGAAAGAAGTTTCAGGTGCCGGTTTTTTAGCTGATACCGCTGGCATGCTCGGTGGGGGTATCGGTGCTATCGTTGACCTGGCTCTGGGTAGCAAAAACACTGCGGCAGCTGATGCAGGCCGTAATATTGGTAAAGGCATTGGCGGTATTGTTGAAGCTGGCATCAATGCAATTACCTCTTTCTTCGGCAGTCTGTTCGGTAAAAAAAGCGACTAATCCCCGCTAAGCATCATTTATTAATACTCTGGTAGCTCCTCTCATAAGTGATATTCCATCCGGAATATCACTTATTTTTTATGTGACTGCATGTCCTCTTTCTTTATCAATCTAAAATAACGGCTGGCATGCGCTCACTATGTGCATCATGTTAATTTCCATTTTTCCATACAATATGACTAATGATATTTACCAGGTTGGTCGTTTTTTTAATTCTTACCAGAATTCGACATGCTGTTTTAGGAAAAATATCTCTCACTCTTTATAGACAGCGAGAAGTGTTTTAAGAGATACTTTGCTCAACGAATAAAGCAGAGTTTAAATCATTTTATAAACAATTTTATGAGCGGCGAGAAATTAGACTCTACAAACCACAGCCGTATATTATAAAGAGCATTAAGATTAAGGATGATAAATATGAAAGAACTCAACGCAATTGAAATGCAGGAGGTTTCAGGCTCTGGCATTTTATCGACTGTAGGTAGTATGGTCGGCGCAGGTATCGGTAGTATCTTTGATGCTATTATCCCTGGTGAAAGCACACTCGTGACTGACGCTTGCCGTACTATTGGCCGGTTTATTGGTGCAATCGCTGAAAATCCTCTGGGAGTATTTGGCGTTATATTGGGTAACTTACTAAACCGAAATAACGGCTGATAATTCGAAAAGACATTTTTAATTAACCGATCACGGGTGCTACTCCATATCGGGTAACACTTTTGATCTCTGAATCGGAGTTTCCCTTCGATTTATTACAATACCAAGGAGTATGTATGAAAGAGCTTAATAATAACGAAATGATGGCCGTTTCCGGTGCTGGCTTCTTATCAAATGCCGCTGGTGCATTTGGTGGTGGCCTGGGTGGCATCGTTGACCTTTTCCTGGGTGGTAAAAATACCACGTTCTCTGATGCCGGCCGTAGCATTTGCGAAAGCGTCGCAGGCGTTGTCGAATCAGGTTACAACATGGTTAAAAACGCCGTTAGCAGTCTGTTCGGCGGGCTTTTCGGTATGTTTGGTTCGAAAGATCAATAATCTGTCAGGTCTTCCTGAAAGATAATAGATTCTATTTTTAATTTACTGAATGAGAGTGATATTCCGGGTGGAATAACACTTCTGGTTTTCATGGGTAGAGTAATTATTCTGCCCCTTTACACAAAAAGGAGTTTTTATGAAAGAGCTTAACAATAACGAAATGATGGCCGTTTCTGGCGCGGGTTTTCTGTCTGATACTGCTGGCATGATCGGTGGCTCTCTGGGCGGTCTTGTTGACGCAATCCTGGGCGGCGACAAAACCACTTTTGCTGATATGGGCCGTAAAACCTGCCAGGCAGTTGCCGGCTTCATCGAATCTGGCTTTGGTATCATTAAAAACCTGTTCGGCGGCCTGTTTGGCTCCAAAGCGTAATTAACGAAGAATAACTCCATCGGTGAAATTCCAACGGGAATATCATTGATGAAAAATAACCACGGAGTGAATACTCCGATTTTAAAATATAAGGAAATATCATGAAAGTACTGAACACTAATGAAATGATGGCTGTTTCTGGCGCAGGTTTTCTGTCTGATACTGCTGGCATGATCGGTGGTTCTCTGGGCGGTCTTGTTGACGCAATCCTGGGTGGCGACAAAACCACTTTTGCTGATATGGGCCGTAAAACTTGCCAGGCAGTTGCCGGTTTCATCGAATCTGGCTTTGGTATCATTAAAAACCTGTTCGGCGGCCTGTTTGGCTCCAAAGCTTAATTAATCTGCCAATAATTTCTGACAGAAAATTATCTCCATTTTTAATTAACTGACTGTCGGTGGCATTTCGTTAAAATATCACTGACAGTCATCCAGGCTGGGAGCCTGTTTTAGAATGTAAGGGATTATTGTGAAAGAATTAACTAAAAATGAAATGCAGGCGGTTTCCGGTGCGGGTCTGTTCGACTCTGTTCTGGGAATAGTTGGCAACATTTTTGAACCGGTGCGCAACGCCATTGGCGGCGCTATTTACAACGTCTTATCACCGATCCTTACGCCGGTACTCAACGCGGTTGCACAAGGTGTGGGTGGGGTTCTGGCAAAGTTTATTGAGCTTTTGGGCAATAAACTGAACGACGACTTTGGTCCTAAGCAGTAATTATTAGCAATCCGTCTTCGCTTTTATATTGATTTATTTAAGTGGCATTAATGATAAATGCCACTTTTTTAGTAAAAATGAAACGCCGTTTTGTGGCGCATCTCGATTTTACATCGATAGCTTAATGGTACATAAGCATTTTCCTCAAGGAGAGACTTATGTTCCGGATACCTAAAACTGCTGCATTCGCCATTTTCTTTACCACGCATATCGCTTTTGCTTCCACCATGCATTTTCCGATCTGGCCAACAGATGAAGCGCCTGGTGCGAAAAACAGTCCGGTCAGTTATTCACTGCTTGAGCGGAGTAAAGACCCAACGCTGCCGGACAGGGCAGTGACCGGCATCCGTGCGCCGCAAATGACCGTTTACCTGCCGCAACAACCAAACGGCATTGCATTGCTGGTCATACCGGGCGGCTCCTACAAACGCGTCGTGCTGGATAAAGAGGGCAGTGATTTAGCCCCGCAGTTCAACGCACGTGGTTACACTCTGTTTGTGATGACCTACCGGATGCCGGAAGATGGCCATGCCGAAGGTGCCGATGCGCCACTGGCCGACGCGCAAAGAGCGCTGCGAACCCTGCGCGCCCGCGCGGCCGAATGGAAGATCAACCCGCACAAAATTGGCGTGATGGGATTCTCGGCTGGCGGGCACGTCGCGGCCAGCCTGGAAACGCGCTATGAAGAAACGGTTTACCGGGCAACGGACAGTATTGATAAGCAGAGCGCACGGCCTGATTTTGCTGTGCTCGGCTATCCGGTGATCTCGATGGAAAGTGCAATTGCCCATCCCGGTTCACGTAAAGCGCTGATTGGCGATAACCCAACCGCACAGCAAATTAAACGCTACTCACCGGAACAGAATGTGACTGCGCAAACACCGCCAACGTTCTTGCTGCACGCCATTGATGATCCGTCCGTGCCGGTCGCCAATTCGCTGGTGATGTTCAATGCGCTGCATGCCCATCACGTACTAACGGAGTTGCATCTGTTCAGTAAAGGGCAGCATGGATTTGGCGTTCGCGGTGTGAAAAACCAGCCAGCCGCCGTGTGGCCGCAACTGGCGATGAACTGGATCGAAGCGTTACCGCAGTAACCGCCAGCTTATTCGCCGGCGGTAATGCGCTTGCCGCTGGCGACAAAATTACCGCCGCCCAGATGATGAATGGTATTCAGTTTGTCGTCATCAAACTGCCAGCGTCCGTTGATAAAAGCCCGTTCGTCGGCAGCCGCAGAAACCACTTCGCCAAACAGCGTGTCATATTTCTCCTGCGCGGCAGTGGGCGGCAACAGGCGACACTCCATCCACGCCAGACATTTCTCTTCAATCACCGGCAGCCCAAGCACCGGACCGGCAAACGCCGGGATCCCATAGCAGTTGAATTTATCTTCATCGCGCCCGGTAATGCTGCCGACCGCGTAACTCCAGTTAGTCGCTGCCACACCAGGCACCACAATGCCGAACATGCCGCTACGCTCAATCAATTCGCGTGACCAGGCGCTTTTGTCCACCACAATCGCGATACGCGGCGGGGAAAACTCCACCGGCATCGACCAGGCCGCCGCCATCACATTACGGCGATCGATCTGTTCATCACGGCTGGTAATCAAAATCGTCGGGCCATGGTTTAACAGGCGGCTGGCGTGCTCTAATGCCACAGGACGAAAATAGCTCATAAACGGCTCCTTTGTGCATGATTTTCCGGCATTAAATGACTGTTCTGCCACCAAAAGCCAGCGCAGAGCAGGGGAAAAGGACTATCCGGCACTTTTTGCAACGACAATCTTCCCGCGCCCTTGTTCTTTCGCCATATAGAGCGCCAGATCGGCGGCGCGCACCAGATTATCGGCCCGGGCATGGCGCGGCCAGGTAGCCAGCCCAATAGAGACTGAAACCGGGCCAATATCCTGCGATTCATACAGCATGTGATGGTTAAATACATTACGCAGCAGCGCTTCGGCAACAATCTTCGCCTGTGCTTCATCGACGCCCGGCAAAATAATCAGAAATTCCTCGCCGCCATAGCGGAACGCAATGCTGTTCTCATCCAGCGTTTCGGTGATCAGTTTCGCCATTTCGCGCAACACTTTATCACCGGCTTCGTGACCGTATTGATCGTTGAGTTTTTTGAAGTAATCCACGTCCAGCATCAGGCAACTGAGCGTGCTGTTCTCCACCATTGCCTGATCGATCATATTTCGCAACGTCTCTTCCAGGCTGTAGCGGTTGCGCAGGCCAGTCAGCGGATCATACGTCGCTCTTTCCGTCAGAGTATCGCGCAGGATCTGGTTGGCTAACGCCAGCGCCAGCGTTTCTGCCAGCAACTCCAGATAGGCATATGGTGGCTCTTTACCCGGTGTGTAATTATCAAAGGTCAGCAAGCCAATGCTCTTATTTTGCGCATTGAGCGGCACGCAGATTGCCCGCGACGCCAGTTCCGGCAAAATATGTTCGCACGGCATATCCACGGTGCCTTTGCCTGGGCTGTGGAGTTGCCCGCGTTTCAGCGCCCAGCAATATTCCGGTGGGAAAGTGGCATCGTCGCCGGGCGGCAACCCCCAGCGCACCACGCATTTCATACGATTAGTCCGCGTATTCAGCACATAAAGCCGACCACCCATTTCCGGGATGATTTGCGGCGCAAAACGGTCAACCACACGGAAAATGGCGCTGTGTGTATCGCACCCCTGCAAACGCTGGGTCATGCGCGCCAGCAGGGTGCGCGTAGCCCATTCCTTATCGCGCTCCTGCTCAAGCCGCTGCCTGGCAAGGCCGTTTTCACGGAAAATGTGGATCGCCTGCGCCATATCGCCAATCTCATCAACCTGCGCCAGCACCGGCGCTTCGACGTTGTAATCCTGCGTCGCCAGCCGGTTCACCACATCACTGAGCGTCACCACCGGGCGCAGAATACGGTGTTTGATAATAAAGCCGAGCACAAACAAGAACAGCAGCGCGGTCACACCGACCATCACTTCCGATAAAGTGCGCAGACGCAGCGAGAGTGACGTAGCTTCTTTGATGGCAGCCTGCGTGCGCTGATCCACCAGGCTGCGGAAATGGGCAAAGCGGTATTCGGCCTCTTCAAGCTTTTCTTCGTAGCTGCCACTGAATAGCAGATTAACGCCGTCGACGCCTTTGCCGTTTTGCACATCCTCAATGGCGATACGCTGCTCTTCTTCAAGCTGGTCGAGGGTGGTAAGCCCGTCCCGCAGAAGCAGAATTTCTTCATCAGATGCACCGCTGTCACGCATTGCAGCCAGCCGGTTTTCCAGGTTTATGTCCTGTTCCCGGCGGGTTTTCCAGCTCTGTACCGTTTCAGGTGTAAATTTGATTACCGCATCGCGCGCCATATTGCTGAGCGCAAAGGCTTCTCTCTCCAGATCGTCGATCAAGGTATCAAACGTCCGGCTTTGCGCCACCGTGTCGCGCTCTTTGTGTTCGGCGCCTGAAGCTATAAACAACGCAACGCCGGAGGTCAATGTCAGTGCCACTGTCGCGATGTAAGCATAATTAGTGATCGTTGCGATACGCACGAGAAACCCTTTTTAAAGACGGTGGAGAAGTATGCCTTTCAGTTTAGACATTCGGTTAAAAATCAACGCGCAATAATGACGTCATTTCTTCGTCACAATCCCTGCCTATAGTCTGCCGCATCAAATCCCAAAGAGGATAACAAGATGTTTACTCCCCTGACTTTTGTGCAGGTGGATGCGACCCGTCGGCTGAAAACCACGGGTGGATCACGGCTTCCCGCTGCGGAGGCCGCTGATGTTCGCATTCACTGACATCCGGCTGCAAGGTGTTTCCTACGCCTTCGGCACACATACCGTGCTTAATCACATCGATTTGCATATCCAGCCTGGCAGCATCGTTGCGCTGCTTGGGCCTTCCGGCTGCGGCAAAAGCACGCTGTTGCGATTGCTGGCAGGTTTAAGCGAACCGGCAGAAGGTGAAATCTGGTTTGGCGATCGCCTGGTCGCGAAAGCGGGCTGGTCGCTACCGCCGGAAGCGCGCGATATCGGCATGGTTTTCCAGGATTACGCCCTGTGGCCGCATATGAGCGTGGCGCAAAACGTTGCCTTTCCGCTGAAGATGCGCAACGTACCGCGCGGTGAACGCGAACAGCGTGTAATGCAGGCGCTCAGTATGGTCGGGCTGGCGGAGTTGGCCCAGCGCAAACCGGCCGGGCTTTCTGGCGGCCAGCAGCAGCGCGTCGCGCTGGCGCGGGCGATAGTCGCCGAACCTGGCGTGCTGCTGTTCGATGAACCGCTCTCCAATCTCGATAGCGTACTGCGAGAATCTTTGTGCCATGAGATGGCGCGCCTGCTGCGCCAGCTCGGTACAACGGCCGTTTATGTCACGCACGATCGCCGGGAAGCCGAATGGCTTGCCGATCGCATCGTGCATTTAGCATCCGGAAAGGTGGAATCCGTCAGAAACATCACTTCATCCTCAGGGGAAATCGCATGAAAGCCTTACTGTCCGTGAAAAAAGGAGTCGCTTTAGCCATGGTGTTGTCGTCCATGATGATGTCCAGCGCGCATGCGCTGACCGTTTATACCGCAGGTCCCGGTTCGCTGGCGAAAAGCCTGGCCACCGGGTTCGAGCAAAAAACCGGTGTGAAGGTCAATATTTTCCAGGCTACCACCGGCAAAGTGATGGCGCGCCTCGAAGCTGAACAGGCCAACCCGCAGGCCGATATTCTGATTTCAGCCTCCTGGGATACGGCGGAAGATCTGCATCATCGCGGTTGGTTGCTGCCGTTTGCCAGCGCCAATGCAGATAAGGTTCCTGCCGCGCTGAAAAGTGCGGATTATGTCGCGCAGGGCGTCTCTGCACTGGGCATTGTCTGGAACACCAAAAGCGGCACGCCGGAACCGAAAGAGTGGCAGGATCTGACGTCGGCAGCCTTCAAAGATAAAGTCACTACGCCAGATCCGGCGCTGTCCGGGGCCTCGCTGGATTTGCTGATCGGTCTGCAAAACGGCATGGGTGAGAAAGCCTGGCAACTGTTTGATGCACTGAAAAGCAGCGGCATGGTGGTCAGCGGCCCGAACGCGCAGGCGGTAACGCCGGTAATGCAGGGGGCGAAAGCCGCCGTCTTTGGCGCTGTTGATTACGTCACTTACGGCAATATCGCGCAGGGTGAGTCGCTGAAAGTGATCTTCCCGGCCAGCGGCACGGTGATTGCGCCGCGCCCGATGATGATCCTCAAAACCACCCAGCATGCCGATGACGCAAAAGCGTTTGTTGATTACGTCCTGTCGCCGGAAGGGCAGAACATGGTTGCCGATGCCTGGTTGATGCCAGCGCGTACGGATGTGGAAGCAAAACGCCCGCTGTTTACCGAACTCAAGATTCTGCCGACACAAAGCAGCGGTACCAGCGAGCGCGGCGACGTTCTGAAGCGTTTTAACGCCCTATTTGCGAAGTAATCCACGCCATTTATAGCGGGGGCAACCCCGCTTTCAGGATACCTGCTGTGAACCAGAAACTGATTGCGCGGGTGACGATAGGGCTGCTGGTGATACTGGTTGCGCTACCGTTACTGTTTATTCTCTTACAGGCGGTGTTTCCGCAGTTTAGCGCCGGGAATTTTAGCGGCGCGTTTTCCGGCATTCCGCTCCTGCTGGCGGAACCGCAACTGCCGTTAATGCTTGGTGGCACGCTGCAAATCGCCACTGGCGTGGCACTGCTGAGTGTGGTCATCGGCTTGCCGCTCGGCGTGGTGCGCGGGCTGTTTGACCTGCCGTGGCCAAAAGCCTGGGATCTGCTGTTTCTGATCCCGTTTTTAACGCCGCCTTATATTGCCGCCTTATCGTGGATGCTGGTCCTGCAAACGCAGGGCTATCTGATGCAGCTTACCGGGATCGATCTCAATAATTTGTTGTTCAGTAAAACCGGTATAGTGCTGGTCATGACGCTGAACATTTTCCCGGTAGTCTATTTTGCCGTATCGCGCAGTTTGCTGGCCAGCGGGCAGCGGCTGGCGCAAGTCGCCCGCGTTCATGGCGCCACACCGTGGAAGGCGTTTTGCCATATCACACTGCCGTTACTTTCTCCGGCACTGGCGGCAGGGATGTTGCTGGCGTTTACCCTCGCGGTGGAAGAGTTCGGCGTTCCGGCGGCGCTTGGTTCCCGGGCGGGCGTAGTGATGTTGACCGTCGGCATTGAAGAGAAGCTGGCAGACTGGCCGATCGACTTGCCGGGCGCATCGATCCTGTCGGTGATGTTGATCGCTATTGCGCTCTGCGGCTGGTGGCTGCAACGTCTGTTGACGGGCGATCAAGACGTGACCAGCGTCTCCGGCAAACCCACCGAACATGTGGGTGCGAAACTGGGCTTTTTCACGCTGCCGGTACTGTTGGTTATGAGTTGTGTGGGGTTTCTGGCCGTAGTGCTGCCGGGCCTGTCGATGGCGTTAAGCGGCTTTAGCGCAACGCTTTCCGGCGGACTGACGCTGGATAATCTGACAGTTAAACACTTTGCGGCGCTCTTCGCCCAACGCGGTGATGCGCTGCCTGCACTCGGTACCAGCTTATCGCTGGCGCTGGGCGCGGCGCTGCTCACCGGGTTACTCGGGCTGTGTGCCGCCTGGCTGGTGGTGATGCAGAAGATAAAAGGGCGCGCGGTGATCGATGCGCTGTCGCTGATGCCTGCGGCGCTGCCCGGCGTGGTGGTGGGTGTCGGGTTGATCTTATTGTGGAACCGCAGTTTCTGGCCGGTTTCACCGTACAACACCTGGGGGATTTTACTTATCTCTTATTGTTGCCTGCTGTTACCGTGGCCGGTGCGCTATATCGGCAGCGCCATGCGTCAGTTAGGCGGTAACCTCGAGCCGGCGGCGCGAGTACACGGTGCCAGCGCATTTAAGGCGCTGCGTCTGATTGTGCTGCCGCTGATCTTCCCGGCGATGCTGGCAGCAATGCTGATGGTCTTCGCGATTGCTTCACGCGAACTGGTGACATCGCTACTGCTGTCGCCAGCAGGAACGCAAACCGTCGCGGTGTTTATCTGGCGGCAATTTGAGCAGGGTTCGGTAGGGCAAGGCATGGCAATGGCCACGCTGACGCTGATCGTCGGGCTGGCGTTAATGCTGACAGCACTGTGGCTCATGCAGCGTAACACAAAGCATTAAGAGGGCACGAAATCGCCTGTCGGCGCAAAAAAATGCGGTATAACAAAGGGACACCACGCACAAGGAGCCTGTATGACCCCTTTTTTGACCGCTTATCTGGCCCGGATTGGCTGGAATTTTACGCCCGATGTCTCACTTGAAACGCTGCGGGCACTGCATTTGCAGCATAACGGCGCCATTCCCTTTGAAAACCTTGATGTTGTTTTGCCACGTGAAATCGAACTCAGCGATGAAGCCCTCTTTCAAAAATTGGTCGTCGCCCGGCGCGGCGGCTACTGCTTTGAGCAGAACGGGCTGTTTGAACGTGCACTGAAAGAGGTCGGTTTTACGGTACGCAGCCTGTTAGGGCGGGTGATCATTTCCAATCCGCCACAGATGCCGCCGCGCACCCATCGCGTTCTGCTGGTTACCCTGGAGGGTGAGCAGTGGATTGCCGATGTCGGTTTTGGCGGGCAAACCCTGACCGCGCCGATTCGTCTGCTGGAGGAGGTGGAACAGGCAACGCCGCACGGTCTTTATCGGCTGCAACGCGCAGGTGAAGACTGGGTGTTGCAGTTCCGCCATCATCAACGCTGGCAATCGATGTATCAGTTTGAAATCGGGCCGCAGTACCAGGCCGATTTCGTGATGGGTAATTTCCACTCCGCCCACTGGCCCGCATCGCATTTTCGCCACCATCTGCTGATGTGCCGCCATCTGCCGGACGGCGAAAAGCTGACGCTGACCAATTTCCACTTCACGCACTGGAAAAAAGGGCAGGTTGAGGAAGATAAGGTGCTGGCGGATGTTCCGGCGTTGTACGAAACCTTGCAAACACGTTTCGGGCTGGGCGTCAGCGATCCGCAGTACGGTTTCAGCGTCCAGCAACTTGAAGCGGTCATGAGCCGCTTCGACTTAAACGGTGAACACGCTTAACACAGCTCTTTTGCTATCATTACCGCCAGATGGCGATTGAAGGCCGCTTCATCGACATCTGGCATGCCCAGCATGCAAATCCCGTCCATACCGCAGACCAGCGCAATCAAACGCCAGGCGATATTTTCGGCGCTGTCGCAGTCGGAAAACGCGCCCGCCGCGCGGCCAAGGTTTATCAAGTGAACCACTTTGACATGCCACATTTCGAGGGTGGTCAGATAAGCCCCTTTGAACTCCGGATCTTTATTCGCCAGCAGCAGCGCTTCGCGCCACAAATGCACATAGGGTTCAAGACCACCTTCATCGCTGCCCAGCATGGCATGCAGTTGATCGCGCCACGGCGCGCTGGCGGGTAACAGCTCCACATTCAGCAGTTCGTCAATCAGACGAATAAAAGCCTGCGCCTTTAACGCATTTGCCGACGCGAAATGGTGGTGGACTTGCCCGGTCGCCACCCCGGCTTCGGTGGCGATTCGGCGCACTGTCATGGCGGAAAATCCCTCCGCTAACGCGACGCGCATGGCGGCTTTGAGGATCACCTCCCGGCGATCATCGCGGTTTAAATAGCGCATATAACCTCGGTTCAATGGATGCGAAACGGAGTGTAACAAAAAGCTGGACATGCGTTCAACATTGCGTAGGATCGCCATTTCTGGACGCACGTCCAGAATTAAACAATTACGGAGAAGTTATGTTTCGTCAGTGGTTAACGTTGGTCATTATTGTGCTGGTTTATATTCCGGTAGCGATTGATGCAACGGTGCTGCATGTTGCCGCGCCAACGCTCAGCGCAGAGCTGAACGCCAGCGGAAATGAGCTACTGTGGATTATTGATATCTACTCACTGGTGATGGCGGGCATGGTGCTGCCGATGGGCGCACTGGGCGACAAAATCGGCTTTAAACGCTTGCTGCTTATCGGCAGCGCACTGTTTGGCAGCGCATCGCTGCTGGCCGCGTTGGTCACCAGCGCCAGCGAACTGATCGCCGCACGCGCACTGCTGGCCGTCGGCGCGGCGATGATTGTTCCGGCAACACTGGCCGGTATTCGCACCACCTTTTCGCAAGCGCGGCATCGTAATACCGCGCTGGGCGTCTGGGCGGCGATCGGTTCTGGCGGCGCGGCGTTCGGGCCATTGATTGGTGGCATTTTGCTGGAACATTTCTACTGGGGATCGGTTTTTCTGCTCAACGTACCGATTGTGATCGGCGTGATGATCCTGACCGCCCGCTATGTGCCGCGCCAGGCCGGTCGCGCTGAACAGCCGCTGCATCTGAACCAGGCGCTGGTGCTGATTGTCGCCATCCTGCTGCTGGTATGGAGCGCAAAAACAGCGATGAAAGGGACGTTACCACTGTGGATGATTGTCGGCACGCTGATAAGCGGCACGGCGCTGCTGACCGGTTTTGTGCGTATCCAGCTTGCCGCCGCCACGCCGATGATCGATATGCGCCTCTTTACCCATCGCGTGATTTTGACCGGGGCGTTGATGGCGATTACCGCCATGGTGACGCTGGTCGGTTTTGAATTGCTGATGGCGCAGGAACTGCAATTTGTCCATGGTTTTACGCCCTTCGCCGCCGGAATGTTTATGCTGCCGCTGATGTTGGCCAGCGGTTTTAGCGGGCCGATAGCCGGAATCCTGGTGTCAAAACTCGGCCTGCGTCGAGTGGCGACGGGCGGTATGGCGCTCAGCGCGCTAAGTTTTCTCGGCTTATCGATGACCGATTTCGCCACCCAACCGTGGCAAGCCGGAAGCCTGATGGCGCTGCTGGGATTCAGCGCCGCCAGTGCGTTGCTGGCCTCTACCGCTGCGATTATGGCGGCAGCGCCGCCGGAGAAAGCGGCGGCGGCCGGGGCGATAGAGTCGATGGCCTATGAGCTTGGCGCAGGTCTGGGGATCGCCGTATTCGGCCTGATCCTGAGCCGCAGTTTCGCCGCGTCGATCCAGTTACCGCAAGGGCTGAGCAGCACACAGGCCGCCCAGGCTTCCTCATCCATTGGCGAGGCGTTTCGCCTGGCGCAGGATGCACAACCGCTGATGGCGCAGCAAATCATTAGCGCCGCCAAAACGGCCTTTACCGGCTCGCACAGCGTTGCGCTGAGCACCGCAGGCGCATTACTCATGCTGCTGGCGGTCGGCATCTGGTTTAGCCTTGCGCAGGTGAAGCATAAATAGTGGCAGCCCGCTTACGCCGTGCGGGATACCTGGCGGGTCGACCACCAGCAGAGCAGCGACCCGCCGCACACCATCACAGCGCCCTGCCAGAAGGATAAAGAGAGCGGGGCGTTCAGCATCATGGTGGCCAGCGCCGAAGAGAGCACCGGAGTAAAGTAAGAAGCGGCGGCCAGCACCGTGACATTGCCGTGCAGAATACCGATATTCCACGACGCATAACCAAAGCCCAGCGCCACCGCCGTCATGACTAATTTCACCGTTACCGACAGGCTGAAAACCATCTCCGGTTGCGGTGAGAAGGCATATTTCACCCATAGCGTTGCCGCCGTCAGCAGAACAAACAGCGTAATGCCATTGGCGCCCTGCGCATATTTGGCCGTTACCGTACAATAAATTGCCCAGATAAATGCCCCGGCAAATGCCAGCGCATAGCTGAGCGGGCTGGAAATAATATTTTCCCGGATGTCAGCAATATTCAGACCGTTCTCGCCGCCAAGCACCCAACTAACGCCAAGTAAAGCAAGTAATAGCCCTGGAATAACCCAGAAAGTCGATTTTTGTCCGTTAAATAATATGGCGCAAAGAATGGTCAGGCTCGGCCATAAATAATTGACCATTCCCACTTCGATTGCCTGTTGGCGGGTTGCGGCAAATCCCAACGACAGGGCAAGACAGAGTTCATAGCTGACAAATAACAGGCTGCCGACCAGCAGATATTTTCCCGGGAAGCGCCGTAAATCGGGAAACCCGACGGTAAAGATCAGCAGGATACCGCTCAGGGTATAGATCAGCGCCGCGCCGCCAACTGGCCCAAGACCTTCACTGACAGCGCGGATAAAACCGACCATGGTGCTCCATAATAATACCGCCAGTAAACCAATTAACGTTGCACGTTTTCTGTTCATTGCTGCACTTTATCGGCGAAAACAAAGCCTCAACTTATAACACGAATTAATGACCTGGGGTGAATTCATCACTGCGCCATCTACTCCTTATGGCTTAATAAAATCCGATAAGTGCGACTATTAGGGGTCAGCCATCCGGCGTTATTGATTTACCGCAATTATTTCGCCTGCGGGAATGTTTAGTTTCCCGCCGCAGTCGAAGACAAATAATGAGGAAAGCAATGGACGTCAGCCGCAGACAATTTTTCAAAATCTGCGCGGGCGGTATGGCCGGAACAACGGCAGCCATGCTGGGATTTGCTCCCAAAATGGCGCTGGCTCAGGCACGCAACTATAAGCTGCTGCGCGCGAAAGAGATCCGTAACACCTGCACATACTGCTCCGTGGGTTGTGGGCTTTTAATGTATAGCCTGGGCGATGGCGCGAAGAACGCCAGAGAAGCGATTTACCACATTGAAGGGGATCCGGATCATCCGGTGAGCCGCGGGGCGCTTTGCCCGAAAGGGGCGGGGCTGCTGGACTACGTTCACAGCGAAAACCGCCTGCGCTACCCGGAATACCGCGCGCCGGGTTCTGATAAATGGCAGCGTATCTCCTGGGATGAGGCCTTCTCCCGTATTGCCAAATTAATGAAAGCCGACCGCGACGCCAACTTTATTGAAAAGAACGCGCAGGGCGTGACGGTCAATCGCTGGCTGACCACCGGCATGTTATGCGCCTCTGCGGCCAGTAATGAAACCGGCATGCTGACGCAAAAATTTGTGCGCTCTCTCGGCATGCTGGCGGTAGACAACCAGGCGCGCGTCTGACACGGACCAACGGTAGCAAGTCTTGCTCCAACATTTGGTCGCGGTGCGATGACCAACCACTGGGTTGATATCAAAAACGCGAACGTCGTGGTGGTGATGGGCGGTAACGCCGCTGAAGCCCATCCGGTGGGGTTCCGCTGGGCGATGGAAGCGAAAAACAACAATGATGCGACGCTTATCGTCGTCGATCCGCGCTTTACGCGTACGGCATCGGTGGCCGATATCTATGCGCCAATCCGCTCCGGTACGGACATTACGTTCCTGTCCGGCGTGCTGCTGTACCTGATCGAAAACAACAAAATTAACGCGGAATACGTTAAGCACTACACCAACGCGAACCTGCTGGTGCGGGATGATTTTGCCTTCGATGACGGACTGTTTAGCGGCTATGACGCCGAAAAACGCCAGTACGATAAAACGTCCTGGAACTATCAGTTCGATGAAAACGGCTATGCGATGCGGGATGAAACCCTGACGCATCCGCGCTGCGTGTGGAACCTGCTGAAACAGCATGTTTCCCGCTATACGCCGGACGTGGTGGAAAACATCTGCGGCACGCCGAAAGCGGACTTCCTGAAGGTGTGTGAAGTGCTGGCCTCCACCAGCGCGGCCGACAGAACCACCACGTTCCTGTACGCGCTGGGCTGGACGCAACACACCGTCGGCGCGCAGAACATCCGCACCATGGCGATGATCCAGCTGCTGCTCGGCAACATGGGCATGGCCGGGGGTGGCGTGAACGCGCTGCGGGGTCACTCCAACATTCAGGGGCTGACCGACCTCGGCCTGCTCTCGACCAGCCTGCCGGGCTACCTGACGCTGCCATCTGAAAAGCAGACGGATCTGCAAAGCTATCTGGCGGAGAACACGCCAAAAGCGACGCTGCCGGACCAGGTGAACTACTGGAGCAACTATCCGAAGTTCTACGTCAGCCTGATGAAATCCTTCTACGGCGATGCGGCGCAGAAAGAGAACGACTGGGGCTTTGAGTGGCTGCCGAAGTGGGATCAGGCTTATGACGTCATCAAGTATTTCAACATGATGGATAAGGGCGACGTCACGGGATATATCTGCCAGGGCTTCAACCCGGTGGCCTCCTTCCCGGACAAGAACAAAGTCGTTCGCAGCCTGAGCAAGCTGAAGTACATGGTCGTTATCGATCCGCTGGTGACCGAGACCTCCACCTTCTGGCAGAACCACGGGGAATCAAACGATGTCGATCCGGCGTCGATTCAGACCGAAGTGTTCCGCCTGCCGTCCACCTGCTTTGCGGAAGAGGATGGCTCCATTGCCAACTCCGGCCGCTGGCTGCAGTGGCACTGGAAAGGCCAGGATGCGCCGGGCGAAGCGCGTAACGACGGTGAGATCCTCGCCGGGATTTACCACCGCCTGCGCGAAATGTACCGCACCGAAGGCGGCAAAGGCGCGGAGCCGCTGCTGAAGATGAGCTGGCGCTACAAGCAGCCGGACCGTCCTGATTCGGAAGAGGTCGCGAAAGAGAACAACGGCGTGGCGCTGGCGGATCTCTATGATGCCAACGGCAATCTGGTGGCGAAGAAAGGCCAGCTGCTGAACAGCTTCGCGCTGCTGCGCGACGATGGCTCCACGGCGTCGTCCTGCTGGATCTACACCGGCAGCTGGACCGAGCAGGGTAACCAGATGGCCAACCGCGATAACGCCGACCCGTCCGGTCTGGGCAACACGCTGGGCTGGGCATGGGCGTGGCCGCTGAACCGTCGCGTGCTGTACAACCGCGCGTCGGCGGACGTCAACGGCAAGCCGTGGGATCCGAAGCGCATGCTGATCCAGTGGAACGGGGAGAAATGGACGGGGAACGATATCCCGGACTACAACACCGCCGCGCCGGGCAGCAACACCGGGCCGTTTATCATGCAGCCGGAAGGGCTGGGGCGCCTGTTTGCGCTCAACAAGCTGGCAGAAGGGCCATTCCCGGAGCACTACGAGCCGATGGAAACGCCGCTGGGGACAAATCCGCTGCACCCGAACGTGGTCTCCAGTCCGGTGGTGCGTATCTACGAAGACGACGCGCTGCGTCTGGGCAAAAAGGACAAATTCCCGTACGTGGGGACGACCTACCGCCTGACCGAGCATTTCCATACCTGGACCAAGCACGCGCGGCTTAACGCTATCGCGCAGCCGGAACAGTTTGTGGAGATAAGCGAAACGCTGGCGAAGGCGAAAGGCATTGCCAACGGCGATCGCGTGAAGGTGAGCAGCAAGCGCGGCTTTATTCGCGCGGTGGCGGTGGTCACCCGCCGCCTGCACACGCTGAACGTGCACGGCCAGCGGGTGGAAACCGTCGGTATCCCGCTGCACTGGGGCTTTGAAGGGGTGGCGCAGAAAGGCTACATCGCCAATACCCTGACGCCAAACGTGGGCGATTCCAACTCGCAAACGCCGGAGTACAAGGCGTTTCTGGTCAACATCGAGAAAGCGTAAGGAGCGATTCAAATGGCGATGGAAACACAAGACATTATTAAACGCTCCGCGACCAACCCGATAACGCCGCCTCCACGCGCGCGGGACTACAAGGCAGAAGTCGCCAAGCTTATCGACGTCTCCTCCTGCGTGGGCTGCAAGGCCTGCCAGGTGGCCTGCTCGGAGTGGAACGACATCCGCGATGAGGTGGGGCACTGCGTCGGGGTTTACGACAATCCGGCGGATCTGAGCGCCAAATCCTGGACGGTGATGCGCTTTAGCGAAACCGAGCAGAACGGCAAGCTGGAGTGGCTGATCCGCAAAGACGGCTGCATGCACTGTGAAGATCCGGGCTGCCTGAAGGCGTGCCCGTCTGCCGGCGCGATTATTCAGTACGCCAACGGGATCGTCGATTTCCAGCAGGACAACTGCATCGGCTGCGGCTACTGCATCGCGGGCTGTCCGTTTAATATCCCGCGCCTCAATAAAGAGGATAACCGGGTATACAAATGCACCCTGTGCGTGGATCGCGTCAGCGTTGGGCAGGAGCCTGCCTGTGTGAAAACCTGTCCGACCGGAGCTATCCACTTCGGCACCAAAAAAGAGATGCTGGACGTGGCGCAGGCGCGTGTGGACAAGCTGAAAGCGCGCGGCTACCAGAATGCGGGCATTTACAACCCGCAGGGCGTGGGCGGTACGCACGTGATGTATGTGCTGCACCATAGCGACCAGCCGGAGCTGTACCACAACCTGCCGAAGGATCCGGCGATCGATACCTCCATCAACCTGTGGAAAGGGGCGCTTAAACCGCTCTCGGCGGCGGGCTTTATCGCCACCTTTGCCGGGTTGATTTATCACTACATCGGTATCGGGCCAAACAAAGAGGTGGATGACGACGAGGAGGAGCATCATGAGTAAGTCGAAAATGATCGTGCGCACCAAATTTGTCGATCGCGCCTGTCACTGGACGGTGGTGATCTGCTTCTTCCTGGTGGCGGTATCGGGGATTTCGTTCTTCTTCCCGACGCTGCAGTGGCTGACCGAAACCTTCGGTACGCCGCAGATGGGGCGCATTCTGCACCCGTTCTTCGGCGTGCTGATTTTCGTGGTGCTGATGTTTATGTTCGTGCGCTTTGTCCATCACAACATCCCGGACAAGCAGGATATCCCGTGGGTGAAAGGGATCGTCGAAGTCCTGAAGGGTAACGAGCATAAAGTCGCGAAGGTGGGGAAATACAATGCCGGGCAGAAGATGATGTTCTGGACCATCATGAGCATGATTTTTGTGCTGCTGGTGACCGGCGTGATTATCTGGCGTCCGTATTTTGCGCAGTATTTCCCGATTCAGGTGGTGCGCTACGCGCTGCTGATCCACGCGACGTCGGCCATCATCCTGATTCATGCCATCCTGATCCATATGTATATGGCGTTCTGGGTGAAAGGGTCAATTAAAGGGATGATTGAAGGGAAGGTGAGCCGCCGCTGGGCGCAGAAACACCACCCGCGCTGGTATCGTGATGTGGAGCGACTGGAAGCGAAACAGGAAAGTACGGAAGGGATCAAGTGACCTTAACCCCGCTCCGGATGCCCGTTCGGAGCGGTTTTTTTATCTATATCGCCAGGCGCATCAATGGCACCCACAACACAGCTTCTTTCCCTGCGCAGATGATCGACATAATCCTGCGGGCTGCATGTTGTTATCTGATTTTATGGATTAATGTGTCAGGCGCGGCTTTTCGTCTGGTCTGCTGTGGTTGAATGGTCAATAATGCCCGCAACACTCTTTTAACCCGTGGTTGAAGTATGAAAAAAACAATTTTTTCGTTGGCGCTTGGGACCTTTGGCCTGGGCATGGCCGAATTTGGCATTATGGGCGTGTTAACCGAGCTGGCGCATGACACCGGTATTTCGATTCCCTCCGCCGGGAATATGATCTCGTTTTACGCCTTCGGCGTGGTGATTGGCGCCCCGATTGTGGCGCTCTTCTCAGGCAAGTTCTCGTTAAAAACCACGCTGCTGTTTCTGGTGGCGCTGTGCGCCGTCGGGAACGCCCTGTTTACGTTCTCCAGCGCTTATCCGATGCTGATTATCGCCCGCTTAATTTCCGGTTTTCCGCACGGGGCGATTTTTGGCGTCGGGGCGATTATCCTGTCGAAAATTGCGCCGCCGGGGAAGGTGACGGTCGCGGTGGCCGGGATGATCGCCGGGATGACCGTGGCGAACCTGGTGGGCGTTCCGCTGGGCACCTGGCTGGGGCACCAGTTCAGCTGGCGCTATACCTTTTTCCTGATTGCCCTGTTCGATGCGCTGGTGATCCTCTCGGTGCTGATCTGGGTGCCGGCCGCTGCTTGATAACACCGAAATCAAACTGACCGAGCAGTTCCAGTTCCTGAAGAAACCGGAACCCTGGCTGATTTTTGCCGCCACGATGTTTGGCAATGCCGGTGTGTTCGCGTGGTTCAGCTTCGTTAAACCGTTTATGGTCAACGTCTCTGGCTTTTCCGAAGGCATGATGACCATCATCATGATGCTGATGGGGCTTGGCATGGTGTTGGGCAATCTGTTGAGCGGCAAGCTCTCGGGGCGTTTTAGCCCGCTGCGCATTGCGGCCACCACCGACATGGTGATTGTCGCCTCGCTGCTGCTGCTTTTCGCCTGCGGTGAACTGAAAACGGCCTCGCTGATCACTGGGCTTTATCTGCTGTGCCGGGCTGTTTGCGCTCTCTGCGCCGCTGCAAATTCTGCTTCTGCAAAATGCGAAGGGCGGTGAGATGCTGGGGGCGGCCGGAGGGCAGATGGCGTTTAATCTCGGCAGCGCGATCGGCGCGTACTTTGGCGGGATGATGATTACCCTCGGCTTTAGCTGGCGCTACGTCACGCTGCCTGCGGCGATACTCTCGTTCTCGGCCATGAGCGCATTGCTGATCTACGGTCGGCTGAAACCAAAGCTGAAAACTGAATCTGTCGCGCAGGCATAAAAAACCGGGTAAGCACGACGCTTACCCAGCGGCGACACCTTCAGGGCAAGCCAGGGCTCCCCCAGGGTCAGCATCAGGCGGTTGGCCCAGGCGAAGAACGCGGCGGACTGCACCAGATCAAGCTGCGCTAAGGTGTCCAGCCCCTCTTTTTCCAGCGCGGCAAGGTGCAGCGGCGTGGCGGCAGGCGGCGTAACCGACAGCGCTGCCGCAAAATCAATTTCCGCCTGCCAGCGCGCAGATTGCCCCTCACTCAGGGATTGTCCCGGACGCACGGCCAGCAGGGCCTCTACCGCCGCGTCATCCTTTGACAGCTGGCTGGCTTTCCGCGCATGGACAGATGCGCAGTAGATGCAGCCGTTAATTTTACTGGCGACCGTTGCGGCCAGCTCGCGCTCGGCGCGCGGCAATCCCCCCGGCGTATAAAAAATCCCTTTATCCGTTAGCGTGCGCTGTTCAAGCACCGGCAGGTTGCGCCCCAGCAGGCGGAAATAGTCGGAATCGGTGTGGCCAAATTTCGCCAGAATCGCAACCTCTTCATCACGAAAATCCGCCAGCGGTTTGGCGGCGATCCACGGTTCCCAGCCCAGTTCCTGCTGGGTAAACGCGACGGGCGCCGCCTTCCCGGTGGCCGTGGTGGCGGTCGTGTGCCAGATGCCTGCCGCCACCGGCGCATCGCTTGTGGCGACGGGCTTGTCGTTCAGCAGCCGCAGCCCGGCAATCAGTCGGCTCTGGAAGCTGACAAACGCGATAAGCTGCGCCAGGGTCACGATGCCTTCCTTGCTCCATCCCGCCTGGGTCAGCGCCCTTAACGCTGTCGGCGTCGCTTCGACGGGGGAGAAGGTCAGCAGGCGCGCGAAATTCAGCGCCGGGGTCAGGCGGTCTGAGGTCGGGTCGGCCAGGCCAAACCCCGCATAGTGCGCGGCCAGCGCCTCCGCGTTGTGCCACCTGGCGACTTTTGCCGCCACGGCGAAGCGTTCGTCCAGCGCAAAATCGTTATCCTGCTGGCTGAACAGGATTTCGTAGCTGCCCTGTGCGTGGCGCGTGGCGGCGTCCCGCGTGGCGCGCGCCTCTGCCAGAGGGGAACCGGGTTTAATTTCCGCCAGCTCGGCGAGAATGTCCTGACTTAATGACATAGGGATCTCCTCAATGGATATGGGGGGCAATATGTTCGGCGATCAGTTCGATGGAGCGCAGCGTGTCGCGATGCGTGGGCTCGACCGAATGGACCTGGAATGAGATGTCCGTGGCGCGCCGGAGAACGGAATCGGCCTGCAGCGAACGCAGCACCGTCTCAGGCGAACCGCCAATATGGGCGTCGAACTGGCGACGAAAATCGGTGACGGTGTCACCTTTAACCACGTGTCCGGCAGCGCGATGCTGCTCGGCCTGTCTGGTGAGACCCGGCGTTGCAACCTTCAGCGCATAGTCGTCGCTGTCGGCGACGAACGCCGTACGAGAAGCCAGAATGCGCGGTGCGATGCCCGCGGGCAGCGCCTCAAGGTAGGCATCCACAATCGGGTTCTGGATCGCGTCGAGCGTGAGATCCAAGGGGTCTGCCGGGCGCGGCTGCGTGCGGGAGAGCATTAAACCGTGTCCGCCCCGGCCGGCACGGACGGCACCGTCAACGGAAAAGGTGGCAATCCAGATCCGGTCAGCCAGCTGTGGCGCTGGCGGGTAAAGGTGGTTATCCGGATGGGTCAGCGAATCCCCGCGCCAGGCGCTCTGGATCACATGCAGATGGTCGGCAAAGACCGCCGCCCTGTTCATCAAACGTCAGGCCGAACGGCAGGAAAGAGGTCGGCGTGCCGCCCGAACCAAAACCGACTTCCAGACGTCCATCGGCGAGTAAATCCAGCACGGCGGCATCTTCCGCCACGCGCAGCGGGTTTTCCATCGGCAGGGTGATGATGGCCGTACCCAGCCGGATGGTTTCGGTATGCGCCGCAACGTGGGCCAGAAACAGCAGCGGCGACGGCAGGCCGCCTTCATTTTCATGGAAGTGGTGCTGCGCGATCCAGGCGCTGTCAAAACCGTGGCGTTCAGCGTGGCGGATCTGTTCTGTAGCCAGACGATAGCGCTCTTTTGGCGTGCAGCATCGTCAAGCAGGCGGGTGAAAAACCCCAGGCGTTTTCGCGTCATGCGAACTCCTCCGTAGCGGGTGAAAAATGGGGAATGGCGGCAATCAGCTCGCGGGTATAGTCGTTCTGCGGCGACGTGAATAAGGTTTCGACGTCACCCTGTTCGACCACCTGACCGCTGCGCAGCACCGTGACGCTGTGGGCGATCCGGCGAACGGTGGACAGATCGTGCGTGATAAACAGGTAGGTCAATCCCAGCTGCTGCTGCAGCTGCTGAAGCAGAGCCAGGATCTGCGCCTGTACGGTGACGTCCAGCGCGGAGGTGGCTTCGTCCAGCACCAGAATGGTCGGCTCCAGGATCAGCGCCCGGGCGATGGCCACGCGCTGGCGCTGGCCGCCTGAAAGCTCTCGGGCCGTACGGGTCAGGAGTTCGAGCGGGCAGGGCAACCCGCTGCGCCACGGTCTCCACCCGTGCTTTCGCTCCGCCTTAGCGAGGCGAGAAAAGTTCTTCAGGGGCTCTTCGATGATGTCAAACAGCGTCTGACGCGGGTCGAGAGAGGCAAACGGGTTCTGGTAGACAAACTGGATCTTCTGGCGCAGCTGACGGCGGGCCTCGCGGCTGAGCGCGGTGGCATCAATGTCATCAATAATGACCTGTCCGCTATCGGCCTGTTCAAAACCCAGCAAAATACGGGCGAGGGTGGTTTTCCCCGAGCCGGATTCACCGACCAGCGCATGCGTGCTGCCGCGCTGGACGTCAAACGTCACCCGATCCAGCGCCTGAAGCTGATGACCTTTGCCCAGCGAGAACCGTTTGCTGATGGCGCGGGCGCGAATGGCCGGTGACGCGAGCGGAAGACCTGATACCGGGGCGATGGTCAGGCGCTGGCCCTGGAGATCGCTCAGTAGCTGGCGGGTGTAGGCGTGCTGCGGCGTGCGAACGATATCGGCGGTGGCGCCGTGCTCCTGAACCTCACCGTGGCGAAACACCAGCAGCCTGTCCGCGCGCTGAGCGGCCAGCGCCAGATCGTGGGTGACAAACAGAACCGCAGTACCCGATTCCCGGCGCAGGATATCCAGCAGATCGAGAATGCGTTTTTGCACCGTCACATCCAGCGCGCTGGTGGGCTCATCGGCAACGATCACGTCCGGACGCAGGGCAATGGCGATGGCAATCAGCACGCGCTGTTTCATCCCGCCGGAGAGCTGATGCGGATACTGCGTCATGCGCTGTTCGGGGTGGCTCAGGCCGACCTTTCTCAGCAGGGCGAGCACCTGCTCGTCGCGCTGGAGAGCCGTTACCTTTTGGTGCAGCTGAATAATTTCCCCGACCTGCACGCCGATCGTCTTCACCGGGTTGAGTGAATTACCCGGGTCCTGCGGAACCAGGCTGATTCGCGCCCCGCGAAGGGTATCAAGACGCTTCGCTGACCACCGGCTAATCTCCTCGCCGTTGAGCACGATTTTCCCCGCATCGCGACGGGCGTTATCCGCCAGCAGGCCAATGATCGCCTGTGCCGTGGTCGTTTTGCCGGATCCGGATTCGCCGACAAACGCCAGCATTTCCCCTCGCTTGAGGGTAAAGCTGACGTTATGCACCACCTCGCGCCACTGGCGCGCGGTACGGTAGCTGATGGTCAGGTTTTCTACCGAGAGTACGGTCATTTCAGGCCTCCGCTGAACTGCTGGCTGATACGGTTGGTGGCAAGCACCACGGCGATGACGACCACGCCGGGGAAGGTGGTTAGCCACCATGCGGTAGAGAGATAGTTACGGCCTTCGGCGATCAATAAACCCCATTCCGGTACGGGCGGCGGGGTACCGTAGCCGAGAAAGCTCAGCGTGGAGAGGGCCAGGATAGCCTGACCAAACTGCAGCGTGGCAAAGGCGAGGACGGCGGTTAAGGCATTGGGCAGGATGTGTCGCCACAGCACCGCCAGGAACGTCCCGCCGCTGCCGAACGCTGCCTCGACATAATCCGTATGGCGGATGCGCACCACTTCACCGCGCGCGAGGCGGGCGAAGCTGGCAATGGAGGCCACGCCGACGGCAATCGCGGCATTAACGGTGCCAAACCCGAGCAGAATAATGACCGTCAGCGAGAGCAGCAGAGACGGAATGGACAACAGCACGTCGACAAAACGCATCAGGAGAGACTCGACGCGTCCGGCGAACGCCCCGGCAATGACCCCCAGGCCGGTGCCGGCCACCAGCCCCATCGTGACGGCAGCGAGCGCCGCGCTCAGGGAGTGGGACGCACCATACACAATACGGGTATAAACATCGCGGCCAAGCTGATCGGTGCCGAGCCAGTGGCCCGCCTGCGGCGCCAGACGTTGCGCTCCGGCGATGCCCTCAATCGGGCTGTAGTGGGTTAACAGGCCGGGCGCCACGGCGGCAAAAAGCGCAATAATAATGACCGCCCATGCCAGCCACAGTCCCGGCTGCCACGCGACGCCCTGCCAGCCGGGAACGCGTTTTCGCGCGGCGGCAGCGTAATCGACCAGGCTCATGATGCACCTCCGGTAACGGTTTGCAGACGGGGATCCAGCAGCGGCATCAGCAGATCCACCAGCAGATTGATCAGGACAAAACCGAGGGCGGAAATCATCACTACCGCCTGAAGTACGGCAATATCCTGGTTATTCACCGCCTGCTGGGTCAGCTGCCCGAGCCCGCTGCGGCCAAAAACGGTTTCGGTGATCAGCGCCCCGGCAATCAGCTCGCCCAGCAGCAGCCCGGCAATGTTCAGGACCGGCAGCAGGGCGTTGCCGGTGACGTGACGCCACAGCACGGCGGTTTCACTCAGCCCTTTAGCCCTGGCCACGGCGACAAACGGCTGCGTCGCCACCTGGTCGAGGCTGCGCATCAGGATTTGTGCCAGCGGGGCGGAGATCGGGATCGCGACGGTCACGATCGGCAGGATCAGCCCCTGCAGCGGCGTCGGGTTAATCACCGGGATCAGCCGCAGCTGAAAAGAAAAGAGCTGGATGAGGGCAATCCCCAGCCAGAACGTGGGTAAGGAGATAAACAGGACCGGCAGAGACTGGAGGGTATTACTCAGCCAGCGCAGACCCGGCAGACGCGATGCAAAGGCCAGCGCGAACGCCAGCAGGACCGCCAGTACAAACGCGGGCAGGGCGAGACTCAGGGTATCCGGCAGATTGCTGGCAATCAGCTCGCTGACCGGCACCCCGGCCTGTAACGAGTAGCCGAAATCCCCGCGCAGCATAGCCAGCAGCGTGTGGCCGTATTGCTGCCACAGCGGGCTGTCCGCGCCGTAGGCCACGCGCATCTCCTCGATTTGCGCCGGGCTTAAGCCCAGGTCCGGGTTCTGAAATTTAATCAGCACCGCGTCGCCCGGCAGCACCTGGAGCAACACGAACGAGAGGGTAAAGGCGGCCCACAGTACCAGCAGCCCGTGCCCAAAGCGTTGAAGAAGTGCGTGGCGCATCGTCAGCTCCTCAGTGTTTCTCAATCCACGCGCCGTAGAACGACGGGCGGCCTACCGCTTCAAAATTGACGCCTTTCAGCCACGGCGCACCGGCAAAGACCTGCGGCTCTTCGAAAATTGGAATGACGTAGGCGTTATCCAGCAGGTAGCGCTGGGCATCGCCGGTCAGCTGCAGGCGTTTTTGTGGATCGACCTCAGCGGAGATATTCACCAGCAGCGCATTCAGCTTGTCGTCACGGAAGCTTTTGACCTTGTCGCTGGAGCCGCCTTTTTGCAGCAGCGCGTCGCGGTTAGCGGGGTAGAACATGCTTTTCACCACGTCCGGATCGGCGCGGCCCACTTCGGAGACGGTTAACGGGGTTTTCAGCGGATCAAGGTTATCCAGCGTGCGGCTGCCTGCGTCGCCGGCTTTCACGCTCAGCGCCACGCCCACCTGACGCCACTGCTGGGCAACCAGCTGCAGCACCTCTTTGTTTTGCGGCTGCGGCAGGGATTCATACACCGTCAGCGCCAGCCGCTGGCCGTCTTTGGCGCGGATCCCGTCGCTGCCTGCTTTCCAGCCTGCCTCGTCCAGCAGCTGGTTGGCTTTGGCCGGGTCAAAGGTCAATTTGTCGCTGAGATCGACAAAGCCAGCGGCGGAATCGGCAATCACCGACTTCGCCTGCGGATAGTTGGCCGAGAAGAGGGTCTCGACCACCTGTTTTGCGTTGGTGGCATGCAGCAGCGCCTGGCGCACGCGAATATCGGAGACCAGCGGGTTATCCGGGCGGAAGCTGATGCTGTCGTTCACCCCGCGCGTCGGGGCGGCGTAGATCTTAAAGCCCTGATCGGTCGCCTGCTTTTCGTCATACGCCTGCACCTGGCGAATAAAGTCGGCCTGACCGGCCAGCAGGGCGCCGACGCGCACGCTGTCTTCCTGGGTCACGATAAACTTGATGCCATCAAGATTGGCTGGCCCCTGCTGCGCCAGATTTTTCGGCCCCCACTGGTAGTCTTTACGTGCGCTTCGAGCGTCACTTCGCGACCCAGCTTCTCGTCCTTCACCACAAACGGGCCGGAGCCAATGATATGCCGGGCATCACCCAGCTCTTCAAAGTTGCGCTTGCAGCGTGCTGAGCGAGACCAGGCCCGACCCGATGGTGGCGGTGCCCTGCAGGAAGCCCGGCGACGGCTTTTTGAAGTAGAACTTCACGGTCAGCGGGTCGACCACTTCGCTGCGATCGTAGTTATTGATCACTTCTGACACCGGCAGGCGCTGCGCCTTGTTACCTAGGCCGTAGGTATCAAAATTTTTTGCCACGGCGTTGGCGTCCAGCGGCGTGCCGTCGGAGAAGGTGATGCCGGGGCGAATTTTAAAGGTGTATTCGGTTTTATCGGCGTTGGTGGTCCAGCTTTCGGCCACCCACGGTTCGACCTGCAGCGTCTTTGGGTTCTGCCACGTCAGTTTGTCGGTGATCTGATTCAGAATGCCGCCGTTCGGGTAAAAGCCGCCGGCCGGCGGATAGAGGTTGGTGTGCGCCTGTTGCTCCAGATAAATCAGCGTGCCGCCTTTAACCGGCGCATCCGCCGCCCAGGCGTCGGTGGTCGCCAGAATCAGCGCCGTCAGCAGCGGCAGACGAAATGGGGTTTGCATGGTGAATTCCTTTGTTATCTTCTTGTTAGCGTCGGATTCATCATCGGGCGCAGGGGAAAACAAGGGAACAAAGGAATTAAGATAAGGATTTCAGAAAAGCGCAAAACCGGGCGTGATAGACGCCCCGGTCCGGCATCAGTATTAACGTAACCAGGGGGTGATCGTCAGCCCCACCAGGACGCCTTCCGGCGCCAGCAGACGGGTGACACGTTGTCCCCAGGGTTCCAGGCGATTCGCGACCAGCAACTGATAACCTTTGTTGACCAGCACATCAGTGGCGCTCGCTAACTCTTTGACTTCAAATTCAACCCAGCTTTGTGGAACAGGGTGCGAATCCGGCCATTTGTCCGCGCCAAAACAGGATTCGGCGGCATGATGCAACGGCCACAGAGCAAAATGTTTCGCGCCATCCAGTGCATCATGATCGGCGACCAGATAGTCACTGGTGCCTTCCATCGGTTTCAGCGGCAGCCCAAGCGTGTGCTGGTAAAATGTCTGGCTGGCAGCCACATTTTGCGGAACAGGGCCGAAACCGGCGATAAACAACACCTCAAGCCCGGGGATCGTCGTGGTCATCATTACCTCTGCGTCATAAAAAAAGGGGGCATCAGCGCCCCCGTGATTATAGGCAATAGACGATAATTAATGGCGTAAATCGATCACCATGCGGCCACGGATCTGGCCCTGTTCCATCTCTTTGAAGATGGCGTTGATGTCCTCGATCGGGCGCATCGTAACTTTCGGCACGACTTTACCTTCAGCGGCGAACTGGAACGCTTCCTGCAGATCCTGACGGGTGCCAACCAGCGAACCCACCACCTGAATGCCGTCCAGCACCAGGCGAGGAATGTCGAGGCTCATCGCTTCCGGCGGCAGGCCAACGGCGACCACGCGGCCACCGGCACGCACGGCATCCACCGCCGAGTTGAAGGCGGCTTTTGCGACGGCAGTGACGACGGCGGCATGCGCGCCGCCGGTTTTTTCCTGCACAATTTTAGCGGCATCTTCGCTGCGGGAGTTGATGGTGAGATCCGCACCCATGCTGGCCGCCAGCTTCAGCTGTTCGTCGTTAACGTCAAGGGCGATGACTTTGGCGTTAAAGACGTTTTTGGCGTACTGCAGCGCGAGGTTGCCCAGCCCGCCGAGACCGTAAATCGCAATCCACTGGCCCGGTTTGATCTCCGATACCTTCACTGCTTTGTAGGTGGTGACGCCCGCGCAGGTGATGCTGCTGGCCGCCGCCGAATCCAGGCCGTCCGGCACTTTTACCGCGTAATCCGCGGTGACGATGCACTCTTCCGCCATGCCGCCGTCAACGGAGTAACCGGCGTTTTTCACGTCACGGCACAGGGTTTCGTTGCCGGTGTTACAGTATTCGCAGTGGCCGCAGCCTTCGAAAAACCAGGCCACGCTTGCGCGGTCGCCGACTTTCAGCGACTTCACGCCAGGGCCGACTTCTTTCACGATACCAATCCCTTCATGGCCCAGGATAACCCCGGTTTTATCGCCAAAATCACCGTTCTTCACGTGGAGGTCGGTATGGCATACGCCACAGCACTCCATCTTCAGCAGGGCTTCCCCATGCTTTAGCGGGCGTAAGGTTTTTTCGGTGACGTTGACCTGATGATCCTGAGTGACAACAGCAGCCTTCATGGTGTATCTCCTTTGATAAGCATAAGAACTGAGATCCGGGTGTGGCGTTCGGCTTCAACCGTTATCTATATACTCAAGGATTAAGAGATTAGGCAGTGAATTCAATAGGCTGGCAACATACTGTAAACATTCTGTGGGAAATCCCCCAATTCAGGTAGGGGCAAAAAATGCTATAACCACCTTATTAATAAGGCTATTAGTGGGCAGGAAAGGAATGTCATACGGCTGTCATCTATTGTCGCCAGATTGTTGCTTTCTAATAACAAAAGGGTGAACAACAATGCATCTGGTGAAAAAAATCCTCGCGGTGAGCGTACTGATTTCGGCTTCCGTGCAGGCGCAAAATATCCTCGAATTCCCGCAGCCTGAAAACAACCCGGACGAGTTTTATGCGGTAACGGAGATCCCGGCGGGCGGCATTATCAAATATGAAACGGACGCGAAAACCGGCTTTATTATCGCCGATCGCTTCCAGTCAATGCCGGTCGCTTATCCGGCGAACTACGGTTCGCTGACCCAGTCGCTCGCCGGGGATGGCGATCCGCTGGATGTGATTTTCTATACCCGCGCGCCGCTGGCTCCGGGAACGCTGATCAAGCTACGCCCGATTGGCGTGCTGAAAATGATTGATGGCGGCGAGACCGACGACAAAATTGTAGCCGTTCCGGCCAGCAAAATTGACCCAACCTATGACGACATCAAGAACATCACCGATCTGCCGAAGATCGAGCAGGAGCGGCTGGAAGCCTTCTTCCGCGTCTATAAACAATTGCCGGACGGTCGCAAAAAAGTGGAGCTGAACGGCTTTAACGACGCCGCCACCGCCAAACAAGAAATCAAACAGGCATGGGAAGCCTGGAAAGCGAAAAATCCACAGCAGTAAAAAAAACAGGCGCCGAAGGGCGCCTGTTTGCGTTAAGTGACCACGCGAGTTTGCACGTATCCGGCCTACAGGATAAGGCGGATACGGTCTATCTCCTTACGCCATTGCGCCTGCAGCTGCGGCTTTTGATGTTTCGGCTTACGCGCCAGATCGTCTTCCAACAGCGTTTCCAGTGCGACCAGACGTTCAGAAGAAGGGCATCGTCGTCATCCGTTTCATCAGCCGCAACAATATGCGGTTGTGACTGAGTGGCAGACACCGCGACACTTTCACGCAGGCGCTCAAAAACCGCTTCTGCATCGTGCCACTCGCTCAGCTTTCCCTCTTCAATCAGCCAGAAACGGTTGCAGCTTTGGCTAATTAACTGACGGTCGTGGCTGACCAGCAGAACGCCGCCTTCGAACTGCTGCAGGGTTTCGCGCCAGCGCCTCTTTGCCTTCCATGTCCAGGTGGTTGGTGGGTTCATCCAGCATCAGCAGGTTATAGCGGGCCAGCGTCAGGCCGACGAACAGCAGGCGCGAGCGTTCGCCGCCGCTGAGCGTGCTGACCGTTTGCCCGTGACGCGCCCAGGGGAAACCGGCGCTTATCAGTGCCATTTTGCGATTCTGCGGATCCGGAGCAAACGGCTCCAGCGCGTCGAGCAGCGTGGCGTCATCCGCCAGCTGATGCAGCGTCTGGTCGTAATAGCCCGCATGCAGACGCGGATGCAGCCGCAGCGTAGACGCTTCGCCGTGCAAAGCCGTCGCCAGATCAGCCTCATCAGCGACGATTTCCCGCAGCCGTTACGACCGACAATCGCCACGCGATCGCCGCTTTTCAGCCGCGCGAGCGGAACATGGAACAGGGCGGGCAACCCCGTTGCGGGCGGCACGGCCAGCTGTTCCATCTCCAGCAGACGGTCCGCCGGTAGCGCGTCGCCACGCAGGGAAAGCCGCCAGGGGCTGCCTGCCGTGAGCGCGGTCTGGCTCTCCTTCAGCCGTTCGACCTGTTTTTCCATCTGTTTGGCTTTGCGGGCCAGGTCTTCGTTGTCGTAAACCCGTCCCCAGGTCGCCAGCCGCTTCGCGCTGGCGGTCACGCGGTCGATCTCCTTTTGCTCCGCCTTGTGGCGCTGCGCATCGCTCTCATCACGCTCTTCCAGCGCCTGGCGCGCCTGGCGTGCACGGAAAGGCAAAGTAGTGCAGCGTTTTATCGCGCAGGATCCAGCTGCCGTTGGTGACGGCATCCAGCAGCTGTCGGTCATGCGAGACCAGCACAAAGCTGCCCGACCAGTTCTGTAGAAAGTGTTCCAGCCAGAGCATGGTCGGCAGGTCCAGGTGGTTGCTGGGTTCATCCAGCAGGAGCAGATCCGGCTCGTGGATCAGCGCCCGCGCCAGCAGCAGGCGGGTGTGCTGTCCGCCGCTCAGCGTGGCGGATTGCAGCAGCCATATCCTGCGGCGTGAGCCCCATGCTGGCCAGCAGCGTTTCGGCTCGCCAGCGCAGGCTGTCGCGCTCGCTGGCAGGCAACTGGGCCAGCACGGCATCCAGCAGGGTCGTCGCCAGCAAATAGCATCCGGGAGATGTTGCTCCACGCGCGCCATCAGGCAGTGCCCGGCCAGCGCTAACCGTTCCGGCGGCGGAGACAGCGTGCCGTCCAGCACCTTCAGCAGGGTACTTTTGCCGCAGCCGTTGTCGCCCAGCAAGTCCAATGCGGTCGCCTTTTTTCAGCGTAAAGGAGAGTGAGTCGAAGAACGTGCCAAACGCCGTATCAACGCGGAAAGATTGTGCAGAGAGTAAAGTGCTCATTGTTGCTTACCCAAGAGTTACAGGCATGTTTATGCCTCGTCAAACATCGCTGACGATAACCCGGTAAGCCCGAGAGAAGGGGTTTTAAGGGTTGGTGTCTTCGCTCAAGCCGAAGTTATCGCAGCACGATACCGATAACGCTTGAGCTGGTGCGATCACCAAATGTATGTGAAACATTGAAAATTTCACGATACAGCATAATTGGCCTCCTTATATATTCAGTGGGTTAATGGATGAAAGGAGTGTAGCGGGGGAAAAAGGGGGTTGGGGGGGGGGGTTTGAATGGGGGGGGTTTTTGCCCCCACCCTGAATCTTTTACCAGCGAGGAAAATAGCCCGGCGCACGGTAAGCGAAGCGCCACCGGGCGCGGGAGGATTAAATCGAGGTACGGCGATAGCTGCGGTATTCAGGCTCCCAGAAGTTGTCGTCGATGGCCTGCTGCAGCGCGTCGGCAGAGGTTTTCACCGCCACGCCCTGCTGCTGCGCCATTTTACCCACCGCAAACGCGATGGCGCGCGACACCTTGTGAATGTCCTTCAGCTCCGGCAGCACCAGACCTTCACCGTTCGTTGACCAGCGGCGAGTAGCCCGCCAGGGTTTCGCTCGCCGACATCAGCATTTCATCGGTGATGCGGGACGCGCCGGAGGCGATCACGCCCAGACCAATGCCCGGGAAGATATAGGAGTTGTTGCACTGGGCAATCGGATAGGTTTTATCCTTCCACACCACCGGATCGAACGGGCTGCCGGTCGCAACCAGCGCGTTACCTTCGGTCCAGGCGATGATGTCCTGCGGCGTCGCTTCCACGCGGGAGGTCGGGTTGGAAAGCGGCATCACGATAGGGCGCTCGCAGTGCTTGTGCATCTCGCGAATAATCTCTTCAGTGAAGAGACCGGTTTGCCCGGAAACGCCGATCAGAATATCCGGCTTCACGTTGCGCACCACGTCCAGCAGGGAAAGGACTTCGTTGTCGGTATCCCAGTTTTTCAGGTTTTCGCGTTTCTGCACCAGCTTCGTCTGGAATGGCAGAAGGTTCGGCATGCCGTCGGTCAGCAGGCCGAAACGGTCCACCATAAAGACGCGGGAGCGGGCCAGCTCTTCGCTTAAGCCTTCGCGCTGCGTCTGGGCGATAATCTGCTCGGCAATACCGCAGCCCGCAGAGCCTGCGCCGAGGAAGACGATTTTCTGGTAGCTCAGCTGGCTGCCCGCTGCGCGGCTGGCGGCGATAAGCGTACCCACGGTGACGGCTGCGGTGCCCTGGATATCGTCGTTAAAGGAGCAGATCTCATCGCGATAGCGGTTCAGCAGCGGCATCGCGTTTTTCTGCGCAAAGTCTTCAAACTGCAGCAGCACGTCCGGCCAGCGGTGCTTCACGGCCTGGATGAAGTCGTCGACAAACTGATAGTACTCGTCGTCGGTAATACGCGGATGGCGCCAGCCCATATAGAGCGGGTCGTTGAGCAACTGCTGGTTGTTGGTGCCGACGTCCAGCACCACCGGCAGGGTATACGCCGGGCTGATGCCGCCGCAGGCGGTATAGAGCGAGAGTTTACCGATTGGGATCCCCATCCCGCCAATGCCCTGGTCGCCGAGGCCGAGAATACGTTCGCCGTCGGTCACCACAATCACTTTGATATTGTGGTTCGGCACGTTCTGCAGAATATCGTCCATGTTGTGACGGTTCTGATAGGAGATGAATACCCCGCGGGCGCGACGGTAGATCTCGGAGAAACGCTCGCAGGCCGCACCCACCGTCGGGGTGTAGATCACCGGCATCATCTCTTCGAGATGGTTTTGCACCAGGCGATAGAAGAGGGTTTCGTTGGTGTCCTGAATGTTGCGCAGGTAGATGTGTTTGTCGATTTCAGTTTTGAAACCCTGGTACTGGATCCACGCGCGCTCTGCCTGTTCTTCAATGGTTTCAACCACTTCCGGTAACAGGCCCAGCAGGTTAAAGCTGCTGCGCTCTTCCATGCTGAAGGCGCTGCCTTTGTTGAGCAGGGGAAACTCGAGTAAAACCGGTCCGGCGTATGGGATGTATAAGGAACGATGTTTTTATTATGTTTGGCATTCATTTTACAGCTCCTTGTTCAACGATCCCTGCGAGAGCGTTTCGCGGGGAGGTGTGCGACGGGCGAGAGTATAAAGCAAGCTGTCAGCAAATACTTCTTGTTCGCGGATTTCGTTGATGAATTGTTATCAAGGAGGGAAAACAAAAACACCACCGCGATTACCGAGGGTGTTCTGGATCTCAGGCTGGAAAACTTAACCCGCGCGGCGATGACGCCCGGAACGATGAACAACCACCGTCTCTTCGTGATTGTCTTTGGTAACAATTTTACGCGTGTTTGACACTTTGTAATCCAGCCCCATGATGTGGCGTGCCTGACGGTTCGATTTCATGCTTACTCCTCAATCCAGTTCAATGTTTCAAGGACAAGCCCGGTAACAGTGCCGGGCGAAATTCAATCTCATCATTGCAATTCGGTACAAGAAACATACCGAACCGCCATCCTCGATCATTGCGACGTAAAGCGCAATCGAAAAAAGGAATTTCAGGATTGTCTTAATTCAACCGGCCGATGTTGTCCCTCTGGAGAAAAATCCTGGGGAAAATGAATGAAAATGGGTCTCAATAAAATAAGCAAACTGTCACTCTCCAGGCTCATCTTTAAAACTCCGAGAATATATCCGTTGATACGATTCAGGTCTCTTTAATACCAATAAAATATATGTTTTCCTTAACTAAAAGGATAATTGAAAAATTCCACACACCACATAATAAGGGAAATTTCATGGATGAACGCAATGGAGCAATTTTTATATCATTCGATGGCGTTGCCTTTTCTGGAATTACCGTTGAGGCATTTAAAACCGCACAATTACTGTCACGAAAGGGAATTAAAAACTATCTGGATCTTGGTTATGACATAAAGCTGGATAAAGGAAAGTTCAATAAACCATACGAATGGGAGAAATCGATATATAAAGATGGCTTTATATTAGTGCGAATAGATGACATTACCAACATACCGAATTACAACGTCGATTTTATAAATTATGCGCACAATGTATTGATAAGCCAGAAAACGGTTGTTCCACAAACAGAGTTGAACACTATTCTGGCGAAAATTGATGTGGCGGCTGAAGTACTGGCCGAAAAAATGGTGCAGCAATGGGAATGCCTGAATATTGGTTATCTTTTCGTTGAAAATGGCACGCTGCCAGAAAACATTATATATACAAAAGCGATATATTTAGCAATTGATATATATGGCAAGCGTTATAATTTGGCCGATTTTGTTACCTGGCGTGATCATGACCTGATGTGGAATAGCGAAAAAAGCGTACAGAAATATGGCACACATCCCTGGCCTTATGCCATCAAACCGGTTAACTCCCCGTACATACGCTATGTGACGCTTAATCAGGAATTAAAAGAAAGACTTGAGGAGTGGTGCAACTATACCATTGAAGTACAAGTAAAAAAGAATACCTACGATTTTACAGGAACAGGAAATTGCAGCAATATCAGGCACAGTCTTAACATTGGTGGCGATGACATTCTTATTGCCCGAACTACGCGCCTTATTCCGCAAAAACGGCTGGATCGCGACATTTACCTCGTCTGGCGGCTCAACCAACTGTTCCAGCAGAACAATTCTGCACGGCGTGTTCATCTCGTCGTTGCAGGCGATATGAATGAGGCGCCATCCTGTTATCAGCAACTGGTCAATCTGTCGACTCAATTACAGGTCGAACCTTTTATTCATTTTATTGGCTGGCTGCAGCACAATTATATGCCGCCTGGTTATAACACTTACACCATTGAGGATTTGTATTATTCCTGTGACCTTGTCTCTTTTCTGACTTCATGGGATTACGACAGCTACGGTAATCCAGTTGGTGAAGCAATAAGTCACCGCCGCTGTTACATTTCGACACGCTATGAATATTATGATGAGGTATACGGCCAGTACGGCTTCGAGGCGCCGATAATGAATATCACTGCCGAACATGATGGTTATCCGGACGATGCGTTTATTTCAAGCGTTTTTAAACTCATCACCAATAAATCATTAATGAAAGAAATTGCTTATCGAAACTTTCTTATTGGCAAGAAAGTGCTCATCGATAACAACAGCGATTCAGATAGTAATCATTCAGGGAGGTTGTATGCGTAAGGACATTTACATATCAATTGTCTTGCCGGTTTATAATGAAAGCGATCGTATCAATGCAGTTCTCACTTCGCTATTTAATCAAAAAACATGCAGCAATATGTTGTCGCACGAAATGTATGAACTGATCGTGGTGGATAATAATTCAACCGATGATTCCGTTGCCAAAATCAGCGAATTTCAGCGTCTGCATCCGGCTCTGGATATTCATATTATTAAAGAGCCCACGCAGGGTGTTTCTTCAGCGCGAAAATGCGGTATGGATTATGCATCGCTGCGCTCAAAAGCCAGGGACAAACGGCTGGGCATTAGCCGTAAACACTACATCGTCTCGGCAGATGCCGACTGCACCGTTGATAGCTGGTGGCTACACTCGTTGATTGAAAAAATGATCGCGGAAAAGGGCGATTTAGGCACCTGTAATTACTACTACAACGAGAACGCGTTCCGGCTTCGTCCCAATCTGTTTGCGGAGATTCAGAAAACGCTGCGTTGCCGTGACGTCTCATTTTCGCTGTTTGGCGGTTTTCCCGACGGCAAGGGGTTCGCCGTTGAACGCGCGCTTTACGACAAAGTGGGCGGTATCGAAATCTTTTACCAGCTTGATAAGGGCCGGTTTGTTGAACATCTTTCGGATGACTGGGATTTCGGTATTCGGGTGATCGCGGCAGGCGGTAAACCCGTTTACGCGCGCGATTCCCGGGTTGAAATTAACAGTCGCCGCGTGGATACCATTCTGCAAGAGGTGATCACCGGCGTTGCCTACGGGCAGGATGGCGTCATCACCATGAAAGATGTCCGTCCGGAAAACACACAGCAGCCAGTGTTAAGGGATACCACGCCCGCCCAGTCAATGCAGGCCTGGCACTATTCGATCAAGGATTATGTGCCGAAAAACATCGTGCTGCCGGCGTTACTCAACCCGCAAATCCTGCTGGACAATCACGCTGTTCGCGAATTTTTTACCCCACAGGTCGCCGAACGTCTGTTCCGGCGTATCTATGAAATTCTCCATGAGATGCGTCTGATCGATCTGAGTCCGATTCATGCCTACAAAACACCAGCCTGGCGGCTCTATTTCGAGTTTCGTGACGATATTTTCAGCGCCTTGCGCCGCGCGGTGGGCGAGGACATCGGTTTCCCACCGCCGCTTCCGGCCTGTTTTGAGTACGTTAAAAACGAAGACTTTCAGCGATTTTTTCGCTATTTCAGCGAAGATCGTGAATCCGGCATGGCACATAACTACTTTGCCAACGGAGGGGTGTTCTGATGAACGATATTCTGTTCGATTCGCTCAACGATCTCGATCCGCGCTATCCGGTTCCGCAGGTGTACGATTTTCTCGCTTCGCCCGAAAACCGCGACATACTCGAATATGTTTACCGCGATCCCTTCGGCTGCCATGTCTTTCCTGGCGACATTAAAGACTACCCACTGGAAACCTATTTCCAGGACATGGCGCACGACATCGCACAGGCGAAGCAGATCCACCTCTGGGTGTCGATCCCGACCTGCCGCTACCGCTGCCATTTCTGCCAGTTTCCGACCATTATCCTCAATCCGCAGAGCGCACCCTCGCAGGCGGTTTTTCGTCAACTGGTGGATTACAACATCAAGGAAGCCACGCTGTGGCTTGATAAGGTGCCGACGCTTGCCGGGGCGGAAGTGGGGGAATTTAACATTTTCGGCGGCACACCATCGCTGTTACCGGCAGCGGAGCTACAGCGTCTGATGGCGTTTTACCGGCAGCATTTCAATTTTTCTGCCGCCACGCTGCGTTTTGAAGGCGAACCGGCAACGCTGACCAGACCCTATCTGGAGATGCTTAAAACGCTGGGGTTCAGCAAAATCAGTTTCGGCGTTCAGTCGTTCAATGATGACATCATCGCTGTCTGCGGGCGCAGGCATACGGCCGAAACCTGCGAACAAACCATCGCTAACGCGCGCGAAGTGGGATTTGACTGGATCAGCATCGACCTGATCTACGGTCTGCCGGGGCAAAGCGTTGATGATGTGAAATATGACATGGAAAAATGCCGTGAGCTGGCGATTTCTCATGTCGTCTGCACCAAACTGCACCTCGCAGAGTTTATGCAGCGACGCACTGGCGTCTCCGGGCAGCGGCAAAGTTTATGGCAGAAAAAGGGGGCTAACAGCCAGGCTTTTCCGGGGCTGGGCAAGCAGTACCAGATGCGGGAACTGATTGAACGCTACCTCGCAGCGGATTATCGCGAGCATCCCACCATGTATTTCCACCGCAACACGCAGCCCGCAGAAAAATGGAAGGGGCTGATTACCGATCTGGATAAGCAGTACCCGGAAGTGGCCATTGGTCTCGGCGGCAGCTCCAAATGTTCGCTGGCGGAAGCCATTAATATCACGGACTACCGGCGCTACAAGGCCGCGCTCGACGAAGGGCAACTGCCCATCGACAGCTGCCACGGCTTTTCTCCGCTTCAGCGTGAAGTGAATGCCTTCAAAATGGCGCTGTCGACCTTACGTCCGGTATGCAATTACGAATTCAGAAAACGCTTTGACGGGCGTAGCTTTTTCAGTAACCCGTTTATCTGCCGCGCGCTGAAGACGTTAGCCCCAAAAACCCTGTTCACCGTGCACGATGATGTCGTCACGCTAACGCCAAACGGTGTGACGCTGGTTGAAGCGCTCATCAACACCCAATTCTCTTCCGGCGACATCAGGAAATCACCCGTGACAAGCACGGATGTATCGACACCAGTTTTTAGCCTCTATTACATTGCGATTGATACCGAAGCTGGCGTTACCAATGCGCAGTTTGAGGCGTTTGTTCGCGAAAAAGGGTGCAAGATCCCCTGTTATCCGGGGTGGCGCTGGACCTTGCTGCGTGGTTTACGCGGTGAGCGTACCGGGCAATTTATGATGCTGTACGAAATTGAAAGCGCGGAATGTCGCGATCGCTATCAGCGCGCCGACGGTAATCTCACGCCGCTGGCGCGCCAATTCTGGCGCGATCGTCCGCAGGCGCAAGAGATCCTGCGTGAATGGCAGCGTCTGGGAACATTTAGCGCGCTGCCGACGATCTACACCGATTATCGTCTGCTGGCAGAAAATAAAAAAAGCACTATCACCGACGGCCCGCGCTATCGGGAGCGTCCCGGTGAAGAGCCAGAGGCACGGGTCATTGGCATCCACAATCTGGCGCTGCGCCCGGATGTTGAAGCCCAGGCCTTCGAGACCTTCATCGCCGAGAATCACCACCGCATAGAGGACTACCCGGACTGGAAATTTCGTTTGCTGAAAGGTGAACGCGGTAACCGGCTCGATCAATATGTGGTGATGATGGAGATCGCCAGCCTGGCGGCGCTGGATCAGTTCTACCCGCAACCCGATATCGCCACCGATGAAGCGGCCATTTTTGCCAGGGCGCACCGGGATACCAAGCAGATGTACGAAGAGTGGAAACAACTCGCTTCGTTTTCCGGCTCGCCGCAGATCTACACCGATTACCTGGCGGTTGCTGAAAGTCAGCCCGCCGAAGATAACAGGGAATCTGAGCCATGACGCGTCATTTCTCTGGAGCTTTTCCAACGGATAATCGGCGTCAACAACGCTCGACGCGAGCAATTTTCCTGGTTGCCGGTTTGGGCGTGTCGGCCTGGGCGCCGCTGATTCCGTTGGTCAAGCGCGGGCTTCAGCTTGACGATGGCGCGCTCGGTTTGCTGCTGTTTTGTGTGGCCGCAGGATCGATGCTGGCGATGCCATTCAGCGGCCGCCTGATTCACCGCGTTGGCTGCCGGGTGTTGATCCTGTCCTGCGCGTTGCTGCTGTGCGTCTGCCTGTCGCTGCTGCTGTCTGTCACTTCCTCCGCCGTAATGGGCGGGGTTTTACTGCTTTTCGGTGCAGCAAATGGCCTGCTGGATGTATCAATGAACAGCCAGGCCGTTGTGGTTGAGCGCGAAGCCGGGCAGGCGCGAATGGCCGGATTTCACAGCTTTTTTAGTTTCGGCTGCATTGCCGGTGCCGGAAGTATCAGCCTGCTGCTGTGGGCAAATGTGCCGCCACGCTATGCCAGCGTTCTGGTGGCGTTCGCGATGGCGATTATCGTCTTCACGGTATCGGGTCATCTGCTGGCAAAACGCCCGCAGCAGAGGGGCGCGGCAGGCGGCACTTGCCAGGCGCTGGCGCAACCGGGTCTGCGGCTTATCGCCATCGTCTGCTTTTTTATCTTTATGATCGAAGGCGCGATGCTCGACTGGTCTGCGGTTTTTCTCCACAGCGAACGGCGGCTGGCAACGCACCAGGCAGGGTTTGGTTTCACGCTTTATTCCATCGCCGTTGCGCTGGCGAGGCTGTTCGGCGATCGCCTGATTAGTCGCTATGGCCATCTGAGAATGCTGATTGCCAGCGCGATAAGCGCCGCCGCAGGGCTGCTGCTGGTAGTCTCGGTTGATAGCGCAGCTATTTCCCTTGCTGGGTTTGCGCTGGTGGGCGCGGGCCTGGCGAATATCGTGCCCGTTCTCTTCTCGATCGCGGGTAATCAGCCGGTGCCATCGCACTTTGCGCTGCCCGCGGTGACGCTGTTTGGCTATGCCGGGCTGTTAAGCGGCCCGGCGTTAATTGGCCTCTTTGCGCAGCATACCAGCCTGGTCACCGTGTTTAGCGCCGGGGTTGCGATCCTGCTCGCGGTAGGCCTGCTGGCGCACGCCATCACACGGTAATTAATTGATAACACTGAAAGAAAGGAGTCTTTATGAACACTGCATCTCAGGCTATTTTTAGCCTGCATTACATCGGCCTGAATTTAAAGAAAGGGGTTACTGAGGCTGATTTTGAAGAGTTTGTCCGCCAGCGCGGCGTGCAGATCCCCGCGTATCCGGGATGGCGCTGGACGCTACTGAAAGGGTTGCGCGGCGAGCGAAAAAACCAGTATCTGATGCTGTACGAAGCCCCAAATTCGCAGTTCTATGCCCGTTATATTGCAGAGAGTGGCGAACAAACGGCAGAGGCGCAAAATTTCTGGCAACAGCATCCACAGGCGCTGGCGTTGATTGCTGAGTGGAAAACCTACGCCACTTTCGCGGAACTACCGACCCTTTTCACCACCTATTCGTTACTCGCCGAGAACACCAACAGTTCACTGGCGGAAGGGGCAAATTATCAGGTTGTCGCCGGGCAACAACCGCGCTCGCGCGTGGTGGGCATTCATAATCTGGCCTTACGTGCTGGCGTAAAACCGCACACGTTTGAACAATTTATTATCGATAACATTCACCGCGTTGAAGATTATCCCGGCTGGAAGTTTCATCTGCTGAAAGGTCAGGGCGGCAACCGCCAGGAGCAATATGCGGTGATGCTGGAAATCGAAAGCCTCGACTCGCTGAATTCATTTCATCCGGAGCTTGATGTTTCCACGGAAAAAGCGCTGACCTTTGTAAAAGCGCACCAGGATACAGAACGCATGTATGACGAATGGCGCACGATGGCCTCCTTCTCCGGCGCGCCGCAACTCTATACGGATTACCTGGCGATTGCCGGAAATGGGCAATAATTGATTCACCCGGATCTGGCGGCACCGGCCAGACGGCTCAGGTCGCCGCCCAGACGCGTATTTTGCCACGGACGCAAACTGGCCAGGCGCTGTTTCAGCGCACTGTCACAGACGTACAGCGAGCACCAGGCTTCCAGCCAGGCCAGATTCGTCGGATGTTGCAAAAACGCCATATCCTGCGTTGCGCCAGTACGTTGCATAAATGCGCTGGCATCATCCAGACCGCCAATAACCCGCACGCCGAGGCGTTTTAATGCGCCGTGATTTTCTGCCAGCGCATCAACGCCGTTCGCCCGCGCAAACAGAGCGATCATCACCAGCGGTTGCAGCGCGTAATTATGATAGGAAAGGGCGCGCTGGCGGCGGCGCAACTCATTGGGTAAAAAGCCCTCGTCATCCACCTGTTGCATGGCGGTGTGATAGATATCCAGCGCGGCAGCGAACAGATCCTGTCGTTGCGTTACCACGGCAGTGGTGATGATCGCCCAGGCCGCCCAGTAACTATGGTTGTTTACCTTATCCAGCGGCAAATCATGCCACTCCTTCACGGCCAAATCCCCCAGGCTCCCCAGCCAGCGTTGAATATTTTTCTGCTGTGCCGGGTAAGCGTTAAGCGGACGCTGTGGCGCGTATTCCAGTTGCAACCAGGCGGAGGAGAAGGTGGCCAGCGCCCATTTGCGCATTGACCTGCCGGTATGATTATTGGCGCGTTCCGTTAACGCGCCCGCGCGGGCCCATTGATCCAGCGCGGCCACCGCGCAGGTAACATGTTGCGTATTACCGCTGTGCGCCCAGGCGGTGACCTGACGGCTGATATAGCGCTCCATATCGGTGATGGGCTGCGTCTGCTGGCGAAACGCCGCATCGGCCTGCGGATTGAGCGTGGCGCGGGCGCTGTCGGAACCTGCATATTTACTGGGAAAATCGAGCACGCGGGTAAACGGAGTGGGGACATCCGGGCACTTTACCGCTTTATCGCCTGAAGCCTTTTGTTCCGGCGGCTGCATAAATCCGGCGGGAGGATGCAGAGAAGCGGCGGCACAGGTGGCCGCCGTCAGGATAAAAATCAGTACCGCTCTGAGTAACATCATACTTCGCCTTTTGCGCAAAAATGCCCGCAGCGACTATAGCATGTGTTGATCAGCTACCGCCGAACACATGTACCGCGCGATGCAGGCGGGCAGCACGTTCCGAAAGATCTTCCGCTGCGCTGGTCACCTGTTCCACCATCGACGTGTTGTTGTGGGTCATTGTCCCGATACGGGAAACAGACTGGTTAATCAGCTCCAGCGCCTGCGTCTGTTCGTTGGTCGCGGTGCTAATCTCTTTGATCATCGTGGACATGTTAATCACGCTGTCAATCATCGCTGTCAGATGCGTTTCCGTATTGGCAACCATCTCAACACCGCTTTTCACGTTCGCCACGTTATGTTCGATCAGCGTCTGGATCTCGCGCGCGGCAGAGGCCGAGTGTTGCGCCAGATTACGGACTTCTGCGGCAACCACGGCAAAGCCACGGCCGGACTCCCCGGCGCGCGCCGCTTCCACCGCCGCATTCAGCGCCAGGATATTGGTCTGAAAGGCGATACTGTCGATGACGCTAATGATATCGACGATTTTGCTGTTGTCCGCAGAAACAGACTGCATCATGCCGATAGTTTTTTTCATCACATTACCGCTTTCCATCGCGCTGACGCTGGCTTCATCCGCTCTGCCCATCGCTTCGGCAGCGGTTTCCGCGGTCTGGCGCACAGCGCTGGCGATCTCTTCTACCGCGGCGGCGGTCTGATGCAGTTCGCCGGAGGTTTCTTCCGTGCGGCGCTGCAGGGATTCGCCTTCACTGGAAATGCGCCCGCTAATCACACGGATGCCGTTGATTTGCGTCGATACATCGCCCACCAGTGAACTGAGATTTAACCCGGCCTGGTTAACCAGACGCATCAATAAGCCAATTTCATCCACACGATTAAAGCGCACATAATCACTCTGGCGTCCGGAAACCACTTTCTGCATTTGTTCCAGCACAATTTTCAGCGGACGAGATATTTGGCTGTGCAAAAAAACTGACAACAAACCTAATATAATAATTGCACTTCCGGCTTTTTCTGCGGCATCGAAAGGAACAAATTGCAGCGCAACAAGCAGGGCAGCAGTAATAATTGTGCCAACATTTATGCGTTTTGAAACACTGATTCGCTGGAAGATCGAGAAAAAAGAAAATAAACCCCGGCGAACAAGCAGACCTTTATAAAAACGATGTCCGCGGAGCTTGTTTTCATTCGCCTGCTGATAAAGCTCAGCGCTGGCGTCAATTTCTTCACGGGTTGGGATATTTCGCACCGAGATATAACCCGTAAGCTGCCCTTGCTGATATACCGGGGTGACGTTGGCGCGAACCCAGTAGTGATCGCCGTTGAGACGGCGGTTTTTAACAATCCCGGTCCAGCTGTCTCCCTGCTGAATGGTGAACCACATATCGCTAAATGCCGCAGGCGGCATATCAGGGTGACGAATTATATTATGCGCCTCACCCATAAGTTTATCTTCGCTATATCCGCTGGCATCAATAAAAGCGGAGTTAGCATAAGTAATATGACTGTGTGTGTTAGTCGTCGACAACAGTGTCGTGCCATCGTTAAGCAAAAACTCTTTCTGTGTAACAGGAGTGTTACGCTTCATGAATATTCCCCACAATATACCGCGATCAAAAAGTATTGCTGACGCGGTAATGGCTTTTTTTATAATTTACCGGCCAGTCGATTTGTTGTTATTACCGATGCATTTTCCACAAACCTGAGGCTGACGGAAAGTAGCTGTGATAAATATTTTTTAAGTCAGGCTTACAGTTCTGTTGATAAATATTGTTATGATTTTGCGAAAGAAAAATGATGAAATGAAAATTCACCAGCCATAAGTAAATCCTTAAGCTAAATTACCAGCCAGCCATGCATAAAAGCCTAAAAATTAAGCGACGAAAAATAGAAACATTAACATAGCAGGCTAATGTGTTTACATTTTTGCGCAGCCAAATATCAGTAAAACAGCAGCATCGATTAAATATTGCCTCAACAACAGTCAAAAAAACATTATATTTTGCAGGGGTATTGGACAGGCGAGAATATGGGAATGGGGATACTGCGCGGCGTAAGTATCGCCGCGCAATAATTAATGGCTAAGGATTTGGTCGAGAAACTGGCGGGTACGTGGATGCGCAGGCTGGGTAAAAAAGGTTTCTGGCGGAGCGGATTCGACAATGCGCCCGTCGGCCATCAGCACCACGTTATCCGCAACGGTACGGGCAAACCCCATCTCATGAGTGACCACAATCATCGTCATACCGCTTTCAGCGAGATCGAGCATCACATCCAGCACTTCTTTGATCATCTCTGGATCGAGCGCCGAAGTGGGTTCATCAAACAGCATAATCTCCGGTTGCATGCAGAGCGCGCGGGCGATAGCCACGCGCTGTTGCTGGCCGCCGGAGAGTTGCAGCGGGAACTTATGCGCCTGATTGGCAATCTGCACTTTTTCCAGATAATGCATCGCCAGTTCCGTTGCCTGCGCGCGGCTCATCTTGCGCACCAGCGTCGGCCCGATAATCAGGTTATCCAGCACGCTTAAGTGCGGAAACAGATTAAACTGCTGAAACAGCATGCCAATACTCAAACGGATACGGCTGATATTGCGTACGTTGTCGTTCATTTCGATGCCGTTCACCAGAATCTGGCCTTTCTGATGCTCTTCCAGCCGGTTGATGCAGCGGATCAGCGTTGATTTACCGGAGCCGGAAGGGCCGCAGATCACCACGCGTTCCCCTTTTTTCACGCTGAGCGACACCTCATCCAGCACCTGAAATTTCCCGTACCATTTACTGACACCGGTTAATTGAATAATCGCGTCTTGCGCGGGCGAAGTGGCTTGCATCAGGAAACTCCTTCAGGATTACGGCTGGCATCAATGCGTTTTTCTACCCACACGGCATAACGGGAAAGCAAAAAGCCAAACACTAAATAGAGACTGGCAATGAACACATAGGTTTCGATGTAGTAGCGACGCCACTGCGGATCCTGCATCGCAGCGGTAGTGGCAGTCAGCACATCGAACAACCCAATGATGATGACAAACGACGAGTTTTTCATTGCCGCAATAATATGGTTGGTCACCGCTGGCAGGCAGATACGCAGCGCCTGCGGCAGCACGATTTTCGTGGTGGTGTGCCAGTACCCCAGATTCAGCACGGCAGCGGCTTCATACTGACCGCGCGGCACTGCCTGTAAACCGCCACGGATCACTTCCGCCTGGTAACAGGCAAAGAACAGTGCGATACCAATAATCACGCGCAGCAGTTTATTAACCTCCATTCCCGCCGGTAAAAACAGCGGGAACACATTCACCGCGACAAACAGAATGGTGATCAGCGGCACACCGCGCAGACCTTCAATAAAAATGACCGACAGGCCGCGCAGAAACGGCAGCGGCGAACGACGTCCGAGCGCGAGAATTACCGAAACCGGCATACCAATGATCACCGTACCGGAAAAGAGCAGCAGGGTGAGCGGCAAGCCACCCCAGTCAGAAGAAGGCACCGCTTTCAGCCCAAAGAGACCGCCGCTCATCAACACCGACATCAGCGCAATCGACACCAGCCACAGCGGCCACAATAAGCGCGAGTGCCAGCACATCGGCGAGAGCGATAAACCAATGGTGATAAACCACACCAGCATCGCCAGCGCTGCACGCCACTGCTCATCATAGGGATAGAGACCAAACAGGATCGGGCGATACTTTTCGCCAATCACTGCCCAGCAGGCACCGGTGGCGGCTCGGCACTGTTCTGCCGTGCCATCAAAACCAACGGCGTCGATAATGCCCCAGCGGATCAGCGTTGAAGCGACCAGCCCTATTACGGTTAACAGCAGCAAGGTCAGTACCGTCTGCGCAACGCTGCTGAACAGATTACGGCGCAGCCAGAAAACCACGGTATTTTGCATAACGGTTCCTTAGCGCTCTTTAATGGCGACGTAGCGGTTAAACAGGTTCATCAGCAGTGAGGTCGTTCCGCTGATGATGAGATAGACCACCATCATAATGGCGATCGCCTCCAGCGCCTGGCCGGTTTGGCTCATCATGGTGTTGCTGATATTCGCCAGTTCCGGATAGCCGATAACCACGGCAATCGAGCTGTTCTTCGCCAGGCTGACATACTTGCTCGCCAGCGGCGGCACCATTACCCGCATCGCCTGCGGGATCACCACATGACGCATCACGTGCCACGGCGAAAACGACAGCGCGCGCGCCGCTTCCAGTTGGCCTTTCGGTACAGACTGAATGCCTGCGCGAACGATCTCGGCGATATAGGAAGATGAGTAAAGCGCAATGCCAAGCAGCAGGGCAGTAAACTCCGGGGTGATATTAAACCCGCCGCGGAAATTGAAACCGCGCAGCGCCGGGCGATTCAGTTCATGCGGTGCGCCGCACAACCACCACGCCAGTAATGGCAGGCCGATAATCAGCGCCAGCCGAATGCGCCCGGTGGGCAGCATTTTGCCGTGGCGCTCACGCCAGCGGCGGGCTACCAGCGAAAGCAGCAAACTGAGCGCACAGGCCACCAGCAGTGCAACAAAAGCCCACAGCCAGCCACTGTGAGCGGCCGGCACGGTAAAGGTTAATCCACGGTTGGTTAAAAAACCGCCCGGCAGCGCAATCGCGTCACGCGGTGCGGGCAGGTTGCGGATCACCATCGACCAGAAAATCACATGCAAAATCACCGGCACATTACGCAACATTTCAACGTAGGTGACCGAGATTTTCACCAGCAGCCAGTTTTTCGAGACGCGGCCAATGCCGACGATAAACCCCAGCACGGTTGCCAGCACAATGCCGCACAGCGTCACATACAGGGTATTAAGCAGGCCGACGGCAAGTGCGCGGGCGTAACTGTCCTGCGGCGTGTAGTTAATCAGTGTTTCGCCAATGGCGAACTGCGCGCTCTGATGCAAAAAACCAAAACCAGTCGCAATGCGCTGCGCATGCAGGTTCGCCACCACATTGCTGTAGAGCCAGTAGCTAAAACCCGTTAACAGCAGCGCCAGCAGCAGCTGATAGCACCAGCTACGTACGGTTTTGCCGCCGAAAAAGGTGAAAAGGCGAAACGCGGCGGCCGGTTGCGTGGTGGCAGACGCCATCACCGTAGCACCGGAGTTGTCAGACTGTTTCATCATTAAACGTTGTTCTTAGCGGGGTGAAAGGGGCTGCCCCGGATGAGGACAGCCTTGCGGTTAGCGGATCGGCAGACCGTAAAGCAAGCCGCCTTTGTTCCACTGATTATTTAAATCACGAGCCAGCGGTTCGGGGCTGTTGGGGCCAAAATGACGGTTGTAGATATCACCATAGTTGCCCACCTGTTTGACGATGTTGTACACCCATTTGTCATCGAGGCCGAGTTTCTGACCAAAACCGCCGGTCACGCCCAGCAGTGCCTGAACATCCGGATCGGTGGACTTCAGTTTTTCGTCAACGTTGCCCTGGTTGACGTCCATCTCTTCGGCATCAAAGGTGGCGTAAACCACCCATTTCACAATGTCGTACCACTGGCTGTCGCCTTTACGCACCGCCATCGCCAGCGGCTCTTTTGAGTACATCCCCGGCAGGATCACGTGATCCTGCGGCTTGTCAGTATCAAATGCCAGAATACCCGGCAGCGCCACTTTATCGCGGGCAATCCCGTCACAGCGCCCGGAAAGATAGGCCGCCACATACTCTTTATTGTTCTCGATAACCACCGGGGTGTAGTGCAAATTGCGCGAACCGAAAATCTGCGCCACGTTACGCTCGGTGCTGCTCGGCGTGACACAAACGGTTGCGCCGTCGAGATCTTCAATTTTCTTCACGCCGCTATTGGCGCGCACCATAAAACCGGTACCGGTATAAAAGTTAGGTGGCGCGAAGCTGATGCCCAGCGCAACGTCATTGGTTAATGTCGCCGTCGTATTACGCGACAGCACGTCCACTTCGCCGGATTGCAGCGCCATAAAGCGTTGCGCCGTCGACAGCGGGGTGAAACGTACTTTTGACGGATCGCCAAATACCGCCGATGCCAGCGCGCGGCAGAAATCAACATCCAGGCCTTCCCACTGACCTTTGCTGTTGATGGCGGCAAAACCGTGGCGGGCAGGGTGAACACCGCAAACCAGTTCACCACGGGCTTTGATTTTCTTCAGGGTATCGCCATTTGTAACAGGGGCATTTTCCGCCTGAGCAGGCATCAACAAACTGCCCAGCGCCAGCAACAGAACTGACGCAGCAAGATGGGTTCTTTTCAGCATGGGCTATCCTTTTTAAAAGTGGCTATCCGATTAATTAACTGTATTTATTACTAGTTTTACTCGCGTGTCCGTTTGTATACCTATGTTCGCCATCCATAGCGCATTTAGCAAAGAACGAATTTAGTAAAGCATATTCACACGCGACCGAAGGCACTATTACCAGCGCTGTACACCTTGCCACAGCAACTGCGCGCTCAGCAGGATCATGGTCAGGCGGAACAAAATGCGGAACAGCCGCTCCGGCACATTATCCAGTACCCGCGTTCCCAGCCAGGTACCAAGCGCGCCGCTGATAATCATCGCCATCAGCACGGGTAACCAGTTGGCCCAGGCAAAACCCATCACCCCGAATGCCAGAATTTTCAGCCCGTGTTGCAATACCATACAGGTCGCATGTGTGGCGATCAGCGGCTGGCGTTTCAACCCTTGCGAGCTGATAAGCCCGGCCACCATTGGCCCGGTTGCGCCAACGATCATCGTGCCCAGACTACTGATCCCACCGCCGATGATGAAAAACGGACGGCTGAGCGGTTTTTGTTCGCCACGTTTGCGCAACACCGACCAGAGAATAAACAGCCCCAGCGCAATGCGCGCAACGCTGTCCGGGATCACTGCAGCCACCGGCGCGCCAACGGCAATGCCGACGGCGCAACCAAGCAGAAACCACAGCACCAGCGGCCACACGACATACATGCGCTGGATCAGCGTCCGGCTCAGGTTTGAACCGAGTTGCACTAAACCATGCACCGGCATCAGGCTGCTGACCGGCATGCCCAGCCCCATGATCGCCAGCAGGGCCGTACCGCCACCCAATCCCATTGCCGCTGTCAGCGCCGAGGTGAGGAAACTGCAAAATACCATCACTGCCGCAAACACCGGTGTGATCTCGGGTGGAATTAACGTCAGGCCCATTTTGCGTCCCGTTAGCGGAAATCATCGTGCAGCAGGCGTTGATAGAGCGCCTGCGCGGCTTCTTTCGACAACACGCGGCTGGCGCAGTCAAGAAACTTCTGTTCAATCAAATTATCCGGGAGCGGAATAGCCGGACTGGAACCCCGCGCTCCGGCGACACGCCGTATAAACTCACGCCCGTCGGTGGTGGTAAGCGTCACAAACGCGCTATGGGTGATCTCTTCATCATGACGCTCCAGCGTCACTTTGCGCATTAACGTTTGCGTGGCCGGATCGGCGAACAGCGCATCATCAATAAAATCATCCAGCGTCAGCGAACCGGTAACAAACGCCCGCGCCACGCAGTAGTGCAGGCTGAACTTTCCGGCCAGCGGATTGACCGGCTCAGGAATATTGATATGCGGAAAACGAATCGGGTGAACCTGCACGGCGATCCGCTCAACCTCGTGCGGTTGCAGGCCGGTCTCTTCGCGTAATGCCAGCACACCATCAAGCGGTGATAAAATAGCGTAGCAGCAGGGGAAGTATTTGTAATTATTGCTTTTCACGGTATCGAGAATAAAGGGCGTTTCATTCCAGCTTTCGGTCAGCGGTAGCGAATCCACATTCTCCACCCCGTTGTAAACATGGAAGTAACCCTGGTGTTGTTCAAATGCGCGCTGCCCGGCGGTAAAACCGCTTTGTGCCAGTTTGCAGGCCATGACTGCGCTGCGTGCCGCCTGACCTACCGCCAGCGCTTTGGTTTCACTGCCAAAATTGGATTTGATGCCACTGGCCAGCGACGCGGTAATCGACAGCGCGGTAGCAGTCTGCTCTTCATTCAGCGCGAGGATCACCGCACAGGCGGCAACGCCTGCAAATACCCCGACCGTGGTCGTCGGGTGCCAGCCGTGACGATACTGAAAAGGGCTGACTGCCTTGCCCATGCGTACCGCCGTTTCATAGCCCGTAATATAGGCGCGCAGCACCGCATCGCCATTCAGATCCCGTTCATCCGCCAGCGCCAGCAGCGCAGGCAAAACCGCCACGGAAATATGGCCGTGCAGCCATGAATTAGAATCATCAAAATCGAGCAGATGAGAAGAGACGCCGTTCAGCAGCGCGGCATCCAGCGCGTTCAGTTTCAGGTCGGTGCCGAATACGCGGCTATTGCCGCTGGCGGCACCCGGAACAATAACGCTGCGCAATTTTACAGCGCCTTCCTGAACGCCACCGGCCAGCGTCACGCCGAGCGTGTCAATAATCGCGGTGCGTGCCTGGGCATACGCCGCCTGCGGGAAAGCCTGCCGGGAGAACGCCAGCAAATTACCGGCAAGTTGTCGGGCAATGGTCATGATAATGTCCTGTACCAAAAATGAATCAATTATCGCCGGCCAGCAGTCCGGTGATCAGCGCCAGAGAACCCGGGCGCTCAAAATGTGCGGCAGCGTCATACAGGGCAGCGCTACGTGCTGCGCCGAGGACGGGGATAGTCAGAGCGTCAAACTTGGCGCGTAGCTCTTCATCGCTCAGCGGGTTTTGCGCATGTCCGCGATAAACATCAGTATGTGCGTGGATAACCGAACCGTCATCCAGCCAGACATCAATAAATGCCGAGCTGGCGGATTGCCCGTCCACCGCCTCAATCTCCAGCAGCGGCAGCAGGGCGCGCGGGCGGGGATCGTCAACCGTGGTCTGGGTGAAATCGGTGTCGGTCAGCGCATAACCACTCAGGGCAAGTGTGATGCAGTGTGGAATACTAAATTTACTTTCCAGCGGCGTGCGGGGATTCATGATCCCGGCATTCACCATCCCCATCGGGTGGACTTTCGCAGTGATACGGGTGATTTTCCGCCCCTGTAATTGCGGATAAATTTTGCGCGCCGTTTCGATGGAGGCATGCGTGCCGCGACAACTGGCGTACAGCTTGTAGCCATTGGTCAGCAGTTCCCAGCTTTCGCCGAAGTCGAGGGGAGGGATCTCGGCGCTGCCGTCCTGGATAAAGATTTTTACCCAGCCATCCGCTTCATAAAAATGGTGTGCAGCGACAAAATCTTCAGCCGCCAGTTGCGCTGCGAGAATGCCATCCATTGCCGCTTTACCGGCGTGGAAAGGTTTGCCGTGCGTACCGGACGATTTCTGCAAACCGCCCATCATGGTGGCTGCCGCGCCGAGCGCATTGCATACCTGCTCTGGTGAAAGCTGCAAAATTACCGCAGCAACGGCCGCGGCACCGGCGCGTCCGACCACGGAAGTGGGATGAAAACCACGGCGCTGCAGATTACGCCCGACACCAGGCACCCAACCGCCGCCAAGTTTCGCCATCACTTCAAAGCCTGTAATAAATGCCAGCAGCACCTGCTCTTCATCCAGCGGATATGCCTGCGCCATCGCCAGCGCAGTAGACCAGCAAGGGCCGCCCGGATGACCTGCGCCAGCAGGGTGGGTATCGTCGTAATCGGCGGCATGCGCCATGGTGGCGTTAATCAGTGCGGCAAGCGCGGGAGTGGTTGTACCGGAAAGGAAAATGCGCGATTCGCCGGAAGCATTCCATGTTTTCGCCACCTTGCGAACTGCATTAACCGCATCATCATTAACGGCGCCAAGCGCGACGCCAAGAAAATCGATCAGTGCGCGTTTAGCTTCATGTCGCACGGCTGGCGGCACACTGAGTTGGTTAGCATGGCTAATAAAATGGCTTAACTGTTTTCCGCGGGTTAGTTCAACATCTGCATTATTTGTCATTGTGAAACAAGATTTCCCTGGTATTGGCTTACAAATAAAAATGTCAGAAATTCGTTTTGTCTTTTATTGAATTCATTTGTATACAATGAATATAAATTAAACATAGCAGCCATCAGATAAACGTCAAAAGATAATTTCTGGATAAGCTCAGAACAAAAAAAGCAAAAGCGTTACCTTTCCTGTGGCAAGATGCTACGGCAGGGTGCACAGCCTTAATTAAGGCCGATAAAAACAGTTAAACGGAGCTAAAAACGTGAAATCGACGGGTCGCGACGCGGGCTTGACGCCTTTTGAAATATTGCTTTCCGCCATTGAGGCAGGGGAACTGCAACCCGGAGAACGTTTGCAGGAAACGCGGCTGGCGGAGCAGTTTGGCCTGAGCCGTACTCCCATCCGTGAAGCGCTGCACCGGCTGGAAACGTTGGGTCTTGCCGAGCCCGGTCCACAACGCGGGCTGATCATTGCGCATATCAGCTATGAACGTCTTCGCCAGTTGTTTGATGTGCGCGAAGGGCTGGAACGTCTGGCAATGGATCTGGCGGTTGCCGCCGCGTCGGAGGAAGAGATTGCGCTGTTGCAGGAGATGATCAACAAAGAAGCGACGCTTACCGACAGCAAAGCGCTGCACGATCATAACCGAATGTTCCACCGCCAGATTTACCGCGCCACGCACAATCCCTATCTGAACGAAATGCTGGATAATTTGCGCATCCATCTGTCGCTGTTGCGCGGCACCACCTACGAGCTAAAAGAGCGGGCCGAAGAGGCAAAGCGCGAGCATCAGGCGATTGTTGATGCGCTGGCGCGCCGGGACCGCCTTGCCGCACAGGAAGCGGCTTGTCAACACATTCGTAACGGTTATCGTGCCCGACTCACCATTTTAAGCCAGCGAGAACGCTAACAGAATGCCCCTTAATCAACGAACTGAATGCTTTCAATCTTGCTAAGATCGCGCGATTGCATCATCTAATCGTTTTTTTCCAGGCATTCTGAGGGTAGCTTCTCGTGTTAGCGACTTTGATTTACCGTAGCCGCCTGAATCACACATTAGATCCCTCTCAACTGACTGCAATTGTCGAGCGAGCAAATCTGCGCAATTCACAGTTGCAGGTCACGGGGATTTTACTGTTCGATGGCGATCATTTCTTACAGGTTCTTGAAGGGCCGCTGACCGCAGTGAATGTGGTCTATGAGCGCATAAACCGTGATACCCGCCATAGCAATGTGGTTGAATTATTGCGTGATTATGCGCCGCGCCGCCGGTTCGTCGATCGCGGCATGATGCTGTTTGATCTCTGCTCGATGACAGCGCCCGCCGTTCTGCGCGCGATTCTGCGTTTTGGCACGCTGAAGTATCAATTGGCGAGCAATGATCGGGTTTACAAATTTATCCGCAATTTTATCGCCTCGCCGAAGAGCAATGGCGGGATACGCAATACCGAGCCGGAGCAGTGGTCTTTCACCATTAAAAGCCCACCGTTCGCCAACGCCAGCGCGCCGATTACTGAAGGCCAGCCGTGTCAGTTCGCCTTCCAGCCAATCATTGAACCGCTACGCGGCAATATCTCTTCGCTGGAAGCGCTGATCCGTGGTCCGAACGGCGGCAGCCCGCAGGAGTATTTCGCCACCATTGCGCCCAACAAGCTGCATGAAGCGGATCTCGCCTCCAAAGGCTGGGCGCTGGCAATGGCCAGCCGCCTGGGAATTGGCAACCACAAAGTGGCCATTAATTTGTTACCGATGTCGCTGGTGAAAATTCCCGGCGCGGTGGACATTCTGCTCAACCACATCACCCGCAATCATCTCAATCCAGGGCAAATCATCGTTGAAGTGACGGAAGATGAGGTGATTTCCGGCTACGAAGAGTTCACCTGGGCCATTCGCCAGCTTCGCGCCGCCGGAATCGGCCTGGCGATCGATGATTTTGGTTCCGGTTTTGCCGGGCTGTCGCTGCTGGCCAAATTCCAGCCCGACAAACTCAAAATCGACCGCACCATTGTCACCGACATTCATCTGCACGGCCCGAAGCAGGCGATTGTGAAAGCCATTCTCGATTGCTGCGCCGAACTGCAAATCACCGTGGTGGCTGAAGGCGTCGAAAAAATCGAAGAGTGGTGCTGGCTGGAAGCGGTAGGCGTTCAGCGCTTCCAGGGATTCCTGTTTGCCCGCCCGGTACTCAATGGCGTTTCCCCCATCAACTGGCCTCAACGCATTTCTCCATCGCTGACGAGCCGCAAAAAAGTCTGAGTTATTTGGTTTATAAATCATCGTGCTTCTATGATTAATTACAGATCGGGAGACGTGATGAAGGGGAGACGATGAATTTCAGGAAACGGGTCGCACGTGGGCTGGCGCTCAACTCTTCCCTGGGACGTAGTATTACATTCTGTATGGTTGCGCTGCTGGTGGCGGGTATCGCAACCAGCGCATGGACACTGACCCGCTCATGGCAAAAGGAAGTGGCGGATGCCGAACGCAAAGCCATTAACTTATCGGTTTCGCAGGCGCGCCAGGCTGAAGACACGTTTCTGCAGGCAGAAACGGCCCTGCGGGATATCCGGCGTAATCTGCCCGCCACGGGCCTCAGCGACATCAATAACCATCAGTTCAATAACTATCTGTCAGAACTCCAGCAACATATTCCACAACTGCATGGACTCATGGTCTACGATCCGCAGGGCAATATGATCGCCACGTCGTTTGGCAAAATTCCGGCACAGTCCAACAACAGTGACCGCGAATACTTTATTTATCATCGGCGTAACGGCCACGGCAGTATTCATATCGGGCATGTGATCCGCAGCCGTTCGACCGGCGATCTGGTGATCCCGGTTTCTTTACGCATCAGTGACAGCGCTGGCGGCTTTACCGGCGTACTGTTGGCAACGGTGAAACTCGACTATTTCCGTCATTTTTATAGCTATTTTGAGCTGCAAAACCGCGATCTGCTGGCGCTGTTAAATACCGACGGCAACACCCTGTATGTGCGCCCGTTTGCGGATGATGTGATTAACCGTAACCTCTCTGCCAGCCCGCTGTTTACGCAGGAACTGGAGAAAAAAGATCGCGGCAACGGCACCTGGGTTTCCGCGCTGGACCATGTTGAGCGCATTTACGGATTTGCGCGGCTGGAGCGCTATCCACTGGTGGTGGCCGCAGGCTATGACAAACCGGCGCTGTGGGCGAACTGGGTGAAAGAGAGCCTGCCGGATCTGGTGCTGAATATTATGCTGCTGCTGGGTACGCTGCTGATGGGAGCGATTATTTTCCGCCAGGTACGCATGAACGTTCGCAACCAGAACGAACTTGCCGAACTGCGTGATGAACTGACCAGCATCAACCACACGCTGCAACTGATGGCGCTGGCAGACGGGCTGACCGGCCTGGCTAACCGTCGGCAGTTTGATCTCTTTTTAGCAAAAAGCCTGAAAGCCTCTGCGCTGAAGCAAAAACCGGTCTCGCTTATCATGATCGATATCGATTATTTCAAGCACTATAACGACTATTACGGCCATGTTGCTGGCGATAACTGCCTGCGGGCGGTGGGTGAAATTCTGCATAAACTGCAGCTAAACTCGCACGATCTGATTGCCCGCTACGGCGGTGAAGAATTCGCCATTATTCTGCCGGATACCGGCCCGGAAGCGGCGCTTTTCGTCGCACGCCAGGCGGTTAACATCGTACGCGGTGCCCAAATACCGCATGAGCAAACCGGCGGCACGCACGGCACGCTGACCATCAGCGCCGGGTGTTACAGCATCACCGCCGAACTGAACGCCGACGAAGCGCAGCGGCTGAAAGAGGGCGCGGATAAGGCGCTCTATCAGGCGAAGGTGCAGGGGCGTAACCGTGCGGTAGCGGCCAACGAAGCGATGCTACAAAAGGCATAAACGGATGCCAGACGAAACCATCGTATAATCAGGGCCGATTAAATCAGAAAGTGTTACCCATGTGACCGGTTCATATACCACCGCAGCCCCGTAATCACTGCTACTACTGCGAATAATTGCGCGCCGCTGGTTTTCCTCACTCCGGAGGGCGTTTTCCCGAGCGGCTCAGGGAAAGCGGGCGCACAGCTCATCAATTAGCACCCGTAAACGGGTTTCGCCTGCGCGGCGCGGGTCATACAGCAGATGCATGGCTTTTTGCGGAAACGCATACTCCGGCAGTAAACGGACAAGTTCACCGCGGCGCAGCGGTTCAGATAATGCCAGCTCATAGCCGAGCAGCACGCCGCCGCCGCACAGCGCGGCCTCCAGCATCGCGCCCCAGTCATTGATCGTTAACGAACCGCTGACCTGAACGCCCCCCCGATCATCACCATGAGTAAAAGGCCAGTGGAAGGCGTTGTCGTGCAGCCAGGGCGTAAAACCCAGGCAGTTGTGTTGTTGTAGTTCGTCGGGATGTTGCGGCGTGCCCTGTTTTTCCAGATAGCGCGGCGAGGCGCAGGCAATCAGGCGGTAGGGTGAAAGCGGTTTGGCCACCAGCCGCAGGGAAGGCGCCAGTTCTCCAATGCGGATCACGGCATCAATGCCATGTTCCAACGGATCGATCAGCGCATCCGTCAGCGTCAGCTCCACGCGGAGTTGCGTGTAACGTTGCAGAAACGCCGTCAGAAACGAGGCCAGCGCGTAGCGGCCAAAAGTGACGGGAGCGTTCAGCCTGAGCGTGCCGGAGGGGAGCAGCGCCGTCCCGCGCGCGGCCCGCTCGGCCTCGTCCAGCGCATCCAGTATGGCTACGCAGCGGTAGAAATAGTCCTGCCCGGTAGGGGTTATGCTCTGTTTACGCGTCGTGCGGTTTAACAGCCGCGTCGCCAGGTGTTGCTCCAGCGCCGCAATGTGGCGCGCCACCATTTGCGGAGAGAGGGTTAACGCCTGTGCCGCCGCGGCAAAGGATCCTTTTTTCACCACGCTAACAAAAACGCGCATTCCGGTGATTTTATCCAGCATTCACTACTCCTGGTTGTTTCTGAAGCCATTACCAGCCCATTTTAAATACCATGAGGGATGACTACACTCGATTTTCACTGAGCAGAGAGGAGCATCATTGAATGAATGTTTATACCGTCACTATGTCACACCCGGACGGCAGCGGGTGGGATACGCATGTCCGTGAGCATGTGCTGTACCTGAAAGGGCTTATCAACGCGGGGAAAATCATCGCCTCCGGGCCGATAAAAGGCGCGGCGTTGCGCAGCGGTTTTATCCTGTTTCGCGCCCGCGACATCAGCGAAGTGAAAGCGATGGTGGAAGCCGATCCCTTTTCCCGCGAGGGGCTAATTGCGTCGCTGGAGATCGCGCAGTGGGATCCGCTGTTTGGCCAGCTTTCGGCATACTCCAGCGGAACCGCACCTGAGAATTTGCAAGATCTGTCGGGTTGACATCAGGCCAGTAAATCTTTGGTCAGGTAATGACGCTGCATCCCTTTATGCGGGAAATCCGCCAGCGTCATCTGCTCCTCAAACCCCAGTTTTTGGTAGAAGGGCAACGCCTGAAAGCTGAAAGTATCAACCAGCGCATGGCGACAACCGATCGCCACAGCTTCCTGCATTGCCCGCAACATCAACTCGCGCCCCAGCCCGTTACCGCGCTGCGACTCATGCACCCAAAGATAGTGGATATTCAGCCATTCCCCTTCCTGGCGGGCGATCACGCCCCCCTGCATGACACCGCTGTCGTCGCGGAAATAGACTGCCAGATGCGACCACTCGCTGAGATTAACAAACTGCTGGTTGTAACGCCGTAGCCCGGCAAACAGCTCGCTCTGGTCCTGCTCAGTCACTTCGTGCTTAACGATAAGATTCATCCGTTTCTTCCTCATTCCCGCGTTTGTTCAGCGGATAACCGCCAGAGCCACGCCTGGCATCGTCTACCTTTAAAGACTGTTATCCACGCGCAAGGAGAACATTTCAGTGAGCATGAAAACAAGCGATTTCTTTGTCAAACGCCTGAAAGAGTGGGGCGTAACGCGCATTTACGGTTACCCTGGCGATGGCATAAATGGTGTGCTCGGGGCAATCCAGCGCGCCAACAAAGCCGGGGACGGCATCGAATTTATCCAGGTACGCCATGAAGAGATGGCCGCGTTTATGGCGGTCGGCCATGCCAAATTCACCGGTGAGCTGGGCGTCTGCTTATCGACGGGCGGGCCAGGCGCCACGCATCTGTTAACCGGGCTGTATGACGCCAAAATGGATCACGCCCCGGTACTGGCGATCAGCGGCCAGGCAGAAAGTACCGCGCGCGGTGCCAGTTATCAGCAGGAGATGAACCTCGACCGCGTCTTTGCTGATGTGGCGAATTTCGTGCAGGAAGCGGCATCACCGGCACAGGTTCGCCATCTGGTGGATCGTGGCGTGCGCATTGCCATTGCGCAGAACGGCGTTGGCGTGGTGATCCTGCCGAAAGACATTCAGGATGAGGAGTGGCAGCCACCGGCGCATACGCACGGGTTTACCCACTCGGCTGCCGGTTATCAGCGCCCGCGCGTTATCCCGCAGGATCGCGATCTGCAACGCGCGGCAGAGGTGCTGAATGCCGGGAAAAAAGTGGCCATTCTGATCGGCGCGGGCGCACGCAATGCCGCCGTGGAAGTGGTACAGGCCGCCAATGTGCTTGGCGCAGGCGTCGCCAAAGCGCTGCTTGGTAAAGACGTTCTGCCGGATGATGCGCCGTTTGTCACCGGCTCGATTGGGCTATTGGGAACGGAGCCTTCCTGGAAACTGATGCAGCAGTGCGACACGCTACTGATGATCGGCAGCGGTTTCCCGTGGACGGAGTTTCTGCCGCCGGAAGGCCAGGCGCGCGCGGTGCAAATTGATATCGATCCGGCGATGCTCGGCCTGCGTTACCCCTGCGAGGTGGCGCTACACGGCGATGCCGCAGAAACGTTGCAGGCGCTGTTGCCGTTGCTGACGCACAAAGAAGACCGTAGCTGGCAGGAGGAGATCGCCCGTCAGGTTCAGACATGGTGGCAGGTGATGGAGCAGCGCGCGATGGCACCAGCCAGGCCGGTAAACCCACAGCGCGTGGTGTGGGAAATGTCGCCACTGCTGCCGGAAAACGCCATTGTGACCTCCGATTCCGGCTCCTGCGCCAACTGGTTCGCCCGCGATTACCGTGTGAAGCAGGGGCAGCGCGCGTCGCTCTCTGGCGGGCTGGCCTGTATGGGCGCGGCGGTGCCGTACGCCATTGCGGCGAAATTTGCCGCGCCGGAAAAACCCGTCGTGGCGCTGGTCGGCGATGGCGCAATGCAGATGAACAACATGGCCGAGCTCATTACCGTGCAGAAATACTGGCAGCAGTGGCAGGATCCACGGTTGATTATCTGCGTCTTCAACAACCAGGATCTCAACCAGGTAACGTGGGAGCAGCGGGTGATGGAAGGCAATCCGCGCTTTGAAGCCACGCAACAGGTGCCGGATGTTCGCTATGCCGAGTTTGCCCGCTCACTGGGCTTGCAGGGTATTTTTGTCGATACGCCGGAGGCGCTAAGGGCGGCCTGGCTACAGGCATTGCAGGCAGATCGCCCGGTATTGCTGGAGGTGAAAACCGATCCGGAAGTCGCGCCGTTACCGCCGCATATCACCCTGAAACAGGCCAAAGCCTTTATGGCCTCGATGATGAAGGGCGATCGGGGCGCGGTGCAGGTTCTAAGCGATACGGCCAGCCAGTTGTTCCACAAAAAATCGTAAAAAAAACCGGGCGCTGAGGCCCGGTTTCTGCTTTCACTCAGACGTTACAGTTTGCTCAGGAACGCCAGCAGGTCTTCGTTCAGCTGGTCCTGGTGGGTCACGGCAAAGCCGTGCGGCGCGTTGTCGTACACCTTCAGCGTGGCGTTTTTGATCATCTCCGCCGCCAGCTTGCCGGTGCTTTCAAACGGCACGATCTGGTCGTTGCTGCCGTGGATCACCAGCGTCGGCACGTCGATTTTCGCCATATCCGGGCGGAAGTCGGTTTCGCCGAAGGCGGTCACGCAGTCGATGGTGCCCTTCAGGGACGCCAGCAGGGCGATGTTCAGCGTCTGGGTCAGGGCACCGGCGGAAACGGTCTGCCCGGCGTTGGTGCCGTAGAACGGGGTGGCGAAGTCGCTGATGAACTGGGCGCGATCTTTGCGCAGTCCGTCGCGAATGCCGTCGAACACGCTCTGATCCACACCCTGCGGGAAGGAGTCGGATTTGCCAAAGATTGGCGTGACCGCGCCCAGCAGCGCCAGACCGGCCACGCGCGCGCTGCCGTAGTTGTTGATGTAGCGGGTCACGTCGCCGCCGCCCATGGAGAAGCCCACCAGCGTCACGTCCTGGAGGTCCAGGGTGGTGATCAGGTCGTTGATGTCGGACGCAAAGGTGTCGTAGTCGTAACCGTTCCACGGCTGATCCGAGCGGCCAAAGCCGCGGCGGTCAAAGGCGATGGCGCGGAAGCCGCGCTCGGCCAGGTAGTTCAGCTGGCTGTCCCACATGTCGCCGTCCAGCGGCCAGCCGTGGCTGAAGAGAACCGGTTTGCCCGCGCCGCCTTCTTTGTAGTAAATCTGCGTGCCGTCTTTTGCCTTAAACGTTGCCATAGTGTGTTCCTGTGCAGGTGATGGTTATGGTTATACCGGCGCGACCAGGTAGCGAATTGCCGGTGATGTTGTGCCCTGATGAAAAGCCAGAACGCGGCTCTGCAGCAGGAGGTCATTCATGGTGTGGCGCTCCTGCTGGCGCAGATGCTCAATCCAGGAGCCCATCAGGAAGGTCTCGATAAACAGGCCGGGGCGCTCAATATCTTCGTACACCGCCCAGCTCATCGCCCCGGCGCGGCGTCGCACCCGGCGCAGCTCGTGTACCGCATCCAGGAAGGCTTTTGCGTTGTGCGGGTCGATGATGTACTCGTGCGAGACCAGCACCGGGCCGCGCTCGTTCGGCAGGTCGATCTCCACGCCGTCCAGCGGCTGGCCGCTCAGGTATCGAGATTCAGCGCGGCATCTTTTTCCAGCTTCCAGCGGAAGACCGTCGTCGCTGCGCCAGCACCATCCCCAGCGGTTGCCGCACACAGCGACCACGCCACGCCGAATTCCGACGCCAGTTTGCCCCCAGATGGCGCTGCCCGTGGTCATCGAGCCGAAGAACACCGTCAGGTAGACCGCCAGCGCGCGGGCCTTCACCCAGCGGGCGGCGCTGCGCTGCGCGCCGAGGTTCAGCGTCGAGAGCACCGCAATCCACGCGAAGCCGGTGAAGAACTCAAACAGGTTGAGCAGCCAGACGTGGCGCACAAACGCCAGCGCCAGCATGGTGAGGGCAAACACCAGGCTCGCGGCCACCATCAGGCGGTCGGCGTTCAGCCGCTGGCGCAGGCGCGGCAGCAGGATGGCCCCGGCAATCGCCCCCAGGCCAATGCAGGCCAGCATCACGCCGTAGCCCGCCGGGCCCAGGCCCAGCTCGCGGCGCGCCACCAGCGGCAGCAGCGCCCAGCCCGCGCTGCCAAAAAGAAAGAAGGCCACGGTGCGCACCAGCACGTTGCGCAGCACCGGCGCGGCGTGCACGTAGCGGATGCCGGCACGCACCGCCGAGAAGAAGTGCTCCGGCGGCAGACGCTGAATGGACGGGGCCGGACGCCAGCGCAACAGTACCCACGCCACGCCCACCACGGACAGCGCGTTCAGGGCAAACACCATCCACGGCCCGGCGAGCGACAGCAGGAAACCGCCCAGCGCGGGGCCAATCGCCCGGCTGATGTTCACCCCGAGCGAGTTCAGCGCCACGGCGGCGCCCAGCTCCGGCTTGCTCACCAGATCGGGCACCACGGCCTGGAACGGCGGCGAGCTCATCGCCGCGCCCACGCTCAGCAGAAACGTCGCCACCAGCAGCACGGTGGGGGTGACGTGTCCGGTGAAGGAGAGCACCGTCAGCCCGGCGGCGGCGATGAACACCCACAGCTGGGAGAAGAGCAGGTATTTACGTCGGTCGACGATGTCCGCCATCACCCCGGACGGCAGGGCGAAGAGGAACATCGGCAGGCTGCTGGCCGCCTGCACCAGCGCGATATCCAGCGGGTCGGCGCTCAGGGTCAGCATGCTCCAGTTGATGCCGACGTCGCTCATCCATGAGCCGACGTTAGAGACCACCGTGGCGATCCACAGCATGCGGAACACCGGCTGGCGCAGCGGCTGCCACGCTGAGGCGGAAGCGTCGATGCGGGCGTCGTCTCGACGTGTGCGTCGCGAACGTCGTTAACCTGGGTCATGCGAACCTCTCCGTTGCCTTACGCTGCAGCCGCCACTGGCCCGGCCCGGTGAGGGCAAGAGTGGTGAAGATAATCAGCAGCAGCCAGCCAAACTGCCCTTCGGCAATCGACCAGTTCGGGTGGACCGCCAGCATCGCCACCAGCAGCACGGCGATAATCGGCAGGCACGCCAGGCGGGTGTACACGCCCGCAATGATAAACAGCGGGCAGATCACCTCGGCGACAATCGCCGGGATCAGGCTCGCGTAAGGCCCGAAGCCGAACGGATCTTCAATGCGCGTCAGCTCTTCGCTGAAGTGCAGCACCTTCGGCAGGCCGTGCACGTACAGCAGCAGCAGGCTGCCGGTCAGGCGCAGGAAGAACAGCCCCGGGTCGATCCGGGGCGGCAAAGTCAGTTGTGTTTTCATTGTCAGAATGCAAAGCAGCTGCAGCCCAGCGCCCCCCAGAAAGCGTTATCGTCGGACACCGGCATCGCTGACGTGCGGGCGAAATCGTGCTGGTGGCTGTGAACCCCGCACGGGCCGCTGCAGTGGTGGACGGCGCTCTGACCGACGCGGGCCGCCTGCGGCGGCGCGCTGCGGTAGTGGCCCGGCACCTTGACCACCGGCGACCACTCCGGCAGCACCGGAATGGCCGGCGGCGCCAGCGGGCCAAAGCTGCCCTGCGGCGTAGACGATATCGCCGTCGACCACCGTCAGCACCGACTCGATGCCCTTGATCTCCTCTTCCGGCACGCGGAAGTAGTCCTTGCTCAGCACCGCCAGGTCGGCCAGCTGGCCGACCTTGATCTGCCCTTTCTGGTTCCCCTGCTCGCTGGAGAACCAGGCGCTGCCCTGGGTCCACAGCATCAGGGCGGTATCGCGATCCAGACGGGCGCTGTGATCGTACATCTGCATGCCGCCGACGGTGCGGCCGGAGACCAGCCAGTAGAGCGCGGTCCACGGGTTGTAGCTGGCCACGCGGGTGGCGTCGGTGCCCAGCCCAACCGGCACGCCGTTCTCCAGCATTTTCGCCACCGGCGGCGTGTGTTTGGTGGCCTCGCTGGCCGTAGCGCTCGGCGAAGTACTCGCCCTGGAAGGCCATGCGGTGCTGGACGGCGATGCCGCCGCCGAGCGCTTTGACGCGCTCGATGTTGCGCTTCGGTAATGGTTTCGGCGTGGTCGAAGAACCAGTGCAGGCCGTTGAACGGAATGTCGCGGTTCACCTTCTCGAACACGTCGAGCATGCGGCTGATGGATTCGTTATAGGTGGCGTGCAGGCGGAACGGCCAGCGGTGCTCCACCAGATGGCGCACCACCCGCTCCAGCTCGTCCTCCATGCCCGGCGCCAGGTCCGGGCGCGGTTCGAGGAAGTCTTCGAAATCGGCGGCCGAGAAGACCAGCATCTCGCCCGCGCCGTTGTGGCGGAAGAAGTCGCTGCCCTGGCCCGGCGTGAGCATGTCGGTCCATTTCTCGAAGTCTTCCAGCTCGTGGCCGGGCCGCTGGGTAAACAGGTTGTAGGCGATGCGGATGGTCAGCTGCTTTTTCTCGTGCAGCTCGGCGATCACCTCGTAATCTTCCGGGTAGTTCTGGAAGCCGCCGCCCGCGTCGATGGCGCTGGTCAGGCCCAGGCGGTTCAGCTCGCGCATGAACTGGCGGGTGGAGTTGACCTGCTGCTCCAGCGGCAGCTTCGGCCCTTTCGCCAGCGTGGCGTAGAGGATCATCGCGTTCGGCCGGGCAATCAGCATGCCGGTCGGGTTGCCGTTGCTGTCGCGCTGGATCTCGCCGCCCGGCGGGTTCGGCGTGTCCTTGGTGTAGCCGACCACCTTCAGCGCGGCGCGGTTGAGCAGGGCGCGGTCGTACAGGTGCAGGATGAAGACCGGGGTGTCCGGCGCGGCGTCGTTGATTTCGTCCAGGGTCGGCATGCGGCGCTCGGCAAACTGGAACTCGGTCCAGCCGCCGACCACGCGCACCCACTGCGGCGACGGCGTGCGCAGGGCCTGCTCTTTCAGCATGCGCAGGGCGTCGGCCAGCGACGGCACGCCTTCCCAGCGCAGCTCGAGGTTGTAGTTCAGCCCGCCGCGGATCAGGTGCAGGTGCGAGTCGTTGAGGCCGGGGATCGCGGTGTGGCCTTGCAAATCGACCACCTGAGTGGCGTTCGCCGTGGTGCTGCATCACCTCGGCGACGGTACCCACTTCCAGAAATTTTCCGTCGCGCACGGCAACGGCTTCCGCGACAGGGTTTTCGCGATCGACGGTGTGAAACTGGCCGTTAACCAGAATGAGATCGGCTTTACCGAGGGTATCCATAACTTCCTCCAGTCTGGCGGCCCTGTTGAGCCGATAAGCATCTGGAATGCAGATTATGGAAACCGGTTTCGGCAAAGATCCAGTTATACAATAGGATAGGTATACCAAAGTATAACTATACCTAAGGTTAACTATACAAAGATAATAGTACGCGCCGGGGAGCGCAGTCTACCATGCAGCCACCGATAGCGAAGCCCTGTCGTTTGCTGTCTGAACGTCGCTCGCAGCGATTCTACCCTTAACCACTGGAAAATGCTATGACCTCCTCAAAGCTCGAAGTCTTAACCCCGGCGAACTGTCAGATCATCTTTATCGATCACCAGCCTCAGATGGCGTTTGGCGTGCAGTCGATTGACCGCCAGGTGCTGAAAAACAACACCGTGGCGCTGGCGAAAGCGGCTAAGGTGTTCAACATCCCGACCATCATCACCACCGTAGAGACCGAAAGCTTCTCCGGCAATACCTATCCTGAGCTGCTGGACGTGTTCCCGGGTCAGGACATTCTGGAGCGTACCTCCATGAACTCCTGGGACGACCAGAAGGTGCGCGACGCGCTGAAGGCTAATGGCAAGAAGAAGGTGGTGGTGGCCGGCCTGTGGACCGAAGTGTGCAACAACAGCTTTGCCCTGTGCGCGATGCTGGAAGGCGACTACGAAATTTATATGGTGGCGGACGCGTCCGGCGGCACCTCCAAAGAAGCCCACGACTACGCGATGCAGCGCATGATCCAGGCGGGCGTGATCCCGGTGACCTGGCAGCAGGTAATGCTGGAGTGGCAGCGCGACTGGGCGCGTAAAGAGACCTACACCGCGGTGATGGACATCGTGCGCGAGCACTCCGGCGCGTACGGCATGGGCGTGGATTACGCCTACACCATGGTGCATAAAGCGCCATCCCGCGCCAAAGCGGGTCACCGTACGCTGGCGCCGGTTCCGGCACGCTAAGCAGCACGCTGGCCGGTATTCGCCGGTCAGCATTTCCCTTTTCGGCAGGAGTTTGCCATGAGTATCGGACTGATTTCCTTTGCCGCAGGCGTGCTGATTGGCGTGATGTACGCGCTGCTGAAGGTACGTTCTCCTGCGCCGCCGGCGATTGCGCTGGTCGGGCTGCTCGGCATGCTGGTGGGCGAAGGGCTGATCGCCACGCTAATGACCCACACAACGGCGGGGTAAGCCCATGAAAACCTGGATCGTTTCTCTCCTGGTCGGTCTTCTGGCTGGCGTTATTTATGCTTTACTGGGCGTTCACTCACCCGCGCCGCCGGTGGTTGCGCTACTCGGATTGTTCGGCATGCTGGTGGGGGAGCAACTCGTACCGGTAACCCGCCGTCTGCTGGCCCGACAGCCGCTGACCATGACGTGGTTCCGCCACGAGTGTGTCCCGAAAATTAGCGGTGCGCCGCGGCCTGAACCCCCAGACTCGCCGCAGCGCCAGGATGACTGAGGCCAGAGGAAATCGCATGACGCAACCCCGGCGTATTGCCATTGTTGATGATGAACCTTCCGTCCGTAGCGGATTGAGTAATTTGCTGCAATCGGAGGGCTACGCCACGATAGCATTTCCCTCGGCGGAAGCGTTTCTCAACGACGGCCCGGCGCAGCCTGCGATTGCGCTGGTGATTGCGGATCTCAAACTGAAGGGCATGAGCGGCGCAATGCTGTTTGAGAGGTTGCAGCTTAGCCCGGCACCGCCGCCGGTGATCTTTATCTCCGGCCACGACGACGAAACCTGGCAACGGTACGCGGGCAAACCCGGTGCCGTTGCTTTTTTGCGCAAACCCATCGATATCGATATCCTCCTTGAATATGTTCAGCGCGTGTTGACCAACATCGAGGATAATCCATGAGCGACGCTTCGCGTCTTCGGTTGCGGCCGGAAACCAGTGAACACAACGCAGGGCAGCCTTTTACTGTGCAGGATGACGCCATCTATACGCCACTGGCGCAGGAAGGATGCATTGCCTGGATGAATGCCCATTACCCGTGGGGCAGCGACGCCTTTATCCTCGCCACCGCCGTCAGCGACGATGCCGAACCGCGCGCCAGCCAGTTGCTGAAAAATGAGCTGGCGCTGCGCGCGCAACTGGAGAGTAACTGGGCGGTCACGCCTGTCGCCAGCGCGCAATATCATGGCCGTTTTGCGCTGGTCTATCCGACATTTGCTTTTGAGACGCTCACCCGGATGACCGCTCAGCCGATGGCCTGCATCGCCAGCTGGCTGGAGCTGGCCTTACGTATCTGCGCGCCGCTGCGCCAGATGCATCACCGCAATCTCATTCACGGCGATATCAAGCCGGGAAACATTTTTCTTAGCGGGGAGCACTGCCGTCTCGGCGGATTTGGCCTTGCCACCAGCAGCAGTGAAGCGCAGGCGCAAAACTGGCTGCCGCTTTCTGGCGGCACGCTGGCGTATATGTCACCGGAGCACACCGCCCGCACCCATCATGCCGTTGACAGCCGCAGCGATCTCTACAGTCTGGGCATCGTTCTGTATGAATTACTGACCGGCGTGTTGCCGTTCGATCTGCCCGAAGGCGGGCAGGCAGAGTGGACGCTGCATCATATTGCCTCTGAACCTGCCGCGCCGCACAGCCTGCGGGAAGGGTTACCGCCATGCTGTCGACCATCCTGCTGAAGCTGCTGGCCAAATCGCCGGAGAAACGTTATCAGACCATTGATGGCCTGATCGCCGATCTGCGCCGATGCCAGGCCACGCTGACGCCGGAGCAGGGCATTTCGGCGTTTACGCCCGGTTTACAGGATCGCTCTCCGTCGCTGCACTTTGCCAATACGTTGTACCGCGCACATCCGCAGGCGGGCGAACTGGTTGCGGCGCTGGAAGAGGTTAACCACAGTGGTAAACAGATGCTGGTCACTCTCAGCGGACCGTCCGGGATGGGGAAATCTTCGCTGATGGCCTCGGCGCTGAAACTGTTTCTGCAACGCCCGACGCTAATTGCGCTTGGCAAAGTGGAGCAGTACAGCTCGGTGCTGCCGCTTGGCGCGCTGACGGCGGCATTTCGCTCGCTGGCGTTGCATTTGCTGGGGCTACCCGCCGAAGAGGTGACGCGCTGGAAATCACGGCTCTCCGTCGCGCTGGCCGGGTATGAAGGGCTGGCGGTCAGCCTCGCGCCGGAACTGGGTCTGCTGCTGGGGAGTAAACCCGCGCCTTTCATTGACAGCGTCGCGCTGGATGCCCGCGCCCGCTTTAATCATATGGTGTTGCGCCTGGTGAGTGTATTTGCCACGCCCGGTTGCCCGCTGGTCATACTGATCGACAATCTGCACTGGATCGATGACGCCAGCCTGCAACTGCTGGAGTACCTGTTACAGCACAGCCACGCCTTGCCGCTGCTGATGGTGGTATCGCACCGTGATCTGCCGTCACTCGGGGATGAGGAGTTTGCCGCCACGCTGGTACGCCTGCGCAGCGCCGCCCGGCGAACGACAGCGTGCGAGCCGCAACCCCTCTCCGTCAAAGCCGTGGCGCGCTGGCTGGCGATCGTTTTTCAGACCCGCCCGGCATCGACCGTTGATCTGGCAAAGCTGATCCATGAAAAAACCGGCGGTAACCCGCTCTTTGCACATGAATTTTTCAAACGCATCGTCGATGACGGGCTGGTGGTGCACAACAAATATCAGGGGCGCTGGCACTACGATCTGGCGGCGATTCGCGCCCGGTACTACAGCGAAAACGTTGTCAGTCTGGTGCTGGAACAGCTGGAAGAGATGCCCGATGAGACCCGTCGGCTGCTCGCTCATCTGGCCTGCCTTGGCAGCGCGGGCGGGGTGGCGCTGGCAAGCCGCATACTGGAGATAACGCCTGGCGAGCTCCGTTTGCACCTGCATCCGGCGGTGGCCGTGCAGTTAATTACTCTCAACGCCGACGAATATACCTTTACCCATGAGCGCATTCAGCAGGCGGCAAGCGCCGCGCTGCCCTTGTCCGTATGCCGTCAGTTACATCTGCGGGCCGCCAGCCTGCTGGCTGATGAAGCGCGGCAAACCCCAGGTAACGAGATCCTGTTTCGCACCATCCACCACGTCACGGCCGCGCTGGACAGTATCCAGCTTGCGCCACAGCGGCGGATGTTCCGCGAGCTTTGAGCCCTTGCCGCCCGGCAGGCCAAACGCAGCGGCGATTACGCTTCCGCGCTGGGTTATTTACAGACCGCGCGCACGCTCAGCGCCGACAGCGGCGATCTCTTCGCGCTCGATTTACAGCGGGCAGAATGCGAACTTCTGCTGGGCCATCTCGCTACCGCACGCGCATCGTGCGAAACGCTGCTGGCCTCTCCGGGCGGGCTGGTGGAAAAAGCCCATGCCGCCAGTGTACTGGCGGAGGTGCATATCCGCCGCTCCAGCTATTCACAGGCGCTCGACACCACGCTGAGCTGGCTCTCCGTGTTCGGTATTCACGTGAGCCGCCAGCCGGACGATGCGGAGTGCGACGAAGCCTGGCAGGAGATTTCATCCCTTATCGGTACGCAGCCCGCCAGCGCGTTTATGGCGTTGCCGCGCATGAACCACCGCGAAACGGATGTGCTGATGAACCTGCTGGGAAGCGCCAGTCTGTACGCCAGTTTTCATCTGTCCGCGCCTGCATTTCCTGCTGCTCTGCCGGATACTGCACCTGACGCTGGAGCACGGGCTGACGGGCGCCTCCACCACCGCACTGGCCTGGTTTGGCGTGCTGATTGGCCACCGGTACGCCGAGTATCAGCAGGGCTTTCACTACGGCACGCTGGCCCAGGATCTGGTCAAGCGCCACGGCTTTCATGATTACGCTGCCAAAACACTGCTGGCGCTCGACCAGCTCAGCGTCTGGATCCAGCCGTTATCGCATACCATCCAGTGCGCCAGAAAGCCTGTTTCACCGCTGCGGTGGCCCACGGGGATATGACGATGGCCTGCTTCGCCTCCTTCCGTGAGGTCAGCAACAGCCTGGCCTGCGGCGACCCGCTTGATGTGGTACTGAGTTATATAGAACGCGGGCTGGCCTTCGTGCGCGAAACACGTTTTTCGGATATGGATACCGTCCTTCTGTTACAACGTCACTTTGTTGAGTACCTGCGAACACCCCAGCCGGTGTTTAGCGGTAAACCGTGTTGCCGGAATCACTGCTACCGGCAACACCGCCGCCGCCACCATGCTGTTCTGGTTCTGGCTCTATCGCGGCATGGCGCACTTCTTCCTGCCGGCGAATATGCCGACGCGCAGGCGGAACTGGAGATGGCGGGGCGGTACGCGTGGTCTGCGCCGGGGCACATCCATCTGCTGGATTACCATCTCTACAGCGCGCTGGCGCTGTCGATGCAGCTGACGCCGGAGACCTTCTCCGCCGCGCATCGCCAGCAGCATTCACGCCCACTACGACAAAATCGCCCTCTGGGCGCGCATTAATCCCGGCACGTTCGCGGATAAAGAGGCGCTGATCTACGCCGAAATCGTGCGGCTGGACGGGATGAACAGCATCGCGCTTGAGCAGTATGAGAAGGCGGTCCGGCTCTCCCGCGAGGGCGGGTTTAACCCGATCAACGCCCTGGCCCACGAGCTGGCGGGCCGCTTTGCGCTGGCCTGCGGCTATCCAACCGCCTCGGACGCACACTTCCGCGGCGCAATTGCCGCCTGGGGCCGCGCGGGCGCGCAGGCCAAGGTGCGCCAGCTGGAGCAGACGCACCCGCATCTGCTGGCCTCGCGAAGGCAGGCCAGTACGCCGTATGACACGGTGGCGTTCGCCCAGAACGAGAACATCCGCGATCTGCAAAGCGTCATCAAAGCCTCCCGCGCGCTGTCGGAAGAGATCAACCTTGAGCGCCTGATCGAAAACCTGATGACCATCCTGCTCGAACGCGCCGGGGCGCAGCGCGGCCTGCTGCTTCGCGTGAGCGATAACCTGATCCCGGAGATCGAGGCCAGCGCCTGGACCAGCACCGAAGGCGTGCGGGTGCGGATCCTGAAAGACGTGCCGACGGCGACCGACATGCCGCTGTCGGTGCTGGCGGCGGTGATCCGCACCGGGCAGGAGATCCGCACCGGCAGGCCGGAGGAGTTCAGCCCATTCAGCCAGGATCCCTATCTGGTGACCTCGGGGGCGGCCGTCATGTGCGTCCCGATGTTCAAACAGGCGCGGCTGGTGGGCGTGCTCTACCTGGAAAACCGCCTGATGCCGGAGGTCTTCACCGCCGAGCACTCTCGCGTGGTGAGCCTGCTGGGCGCGCAGGCTGCGGTTTCCCTGGAAACGGCGCGGCTGTACGCCGAGCTGCTGGAGGAGAACATCCAGCGCCGCCGGGTGGAAAAAGAGCTGCGCGCCAGCCAGACCTCGCTGATGCTGGGCGAGCAGATCAGCCACACCGGCAGCTGGCGCTGGGAGCTGGAGCAGGATCTGATGTTTGTCTCGGAGGAGTACGCCCGCATTCTCGGCCTGCCCGAGCAACAAAAGATGATCTCCATGGCGGAGTTTTTGACCTTCGTCCATGAAGACGACTATGCCCGCATCAGCGCCATCGTCACCCAGAGCGTGCGCGAAGGGCTCTCCATGCGCGCGGAGTTTCGGGTTAAGCGTACCGACGGTTCAACGCGCTATATCCTCGGGATTGGCGATCCGGTGGGCGTGGGCAGCGAGGTGAACGAGTATTACGGCATCATCACCGATATCACCAGCCAGCGCGCCGCGGAAGATGCCATGCGGGTGGCGCAGGCGGATCTGGCGCGGGTGTCCCGGGCCACCACCGTCGGGCAACTGACCTCCTCCATCGCCCATGAGATCAACCAGCCGCTGATGTCGATCGTCTCCAACGCGGGCGCCAGCCTGCGCTGGCTCAACCGCGAGCCGCTGCCCGGCTTGAAAAAATGCGCAACGGGCTGGAGGAGATCGCCAGCGAAGGGCAGCGCGCAGGCGAGGTGATCATTCGCAGCATGCAGTCCCTGACGCGCAGCCAGGATCCCACCTTTTTGCGCATCGATCTGCACTATCTGATCCACCATATCCTGACGCTCTCGCGCAGCGAGCTGGAGCAGCGACACATTAGCGTTGATTACCTGTTGCAGGCCGCCAGGACAGCTTTATCACCGGCGATAGCGTGCAGATCCAGCAGGTGCTGCTGAATCTGGTGATGAATGCCGTTGAGGCGATGGCCGAGGTGAAGGATTCGCGCCCGCGGGTGCTGACGCTCAGCACGCAAAACCCGCAGCCGGGTGAACTGCTGTGCGCCATTGCCGATACCGGCAGCGGAATGGATGCCGAAGTGCAGGCCCGCCTGTTTGACTCGTTCTACTCCACCAAAGCGCAGGGGATGGGGATGGGGCTGACCATCAGTGCCAGCATCATTGAACGCCACTGCGGGAAGCTGAGCGCGCGCCGCCAAGAACGCCGTTTGGCAGTCTGTTCTCCTTTACCGTGCCCGCCAGCGATTAACGGCTGCGGGATTTGGCGATTTGGTCAGGCTCTCAACGGCGGCCTGCACCAGCTCCGCCAGCGAGCGGACCTGCATTTTCTCCATCACCCGACGGCGATGCACTTTGACGGTGATCTCGCTGACGCCGAGCTCGGCGGCAATCTGCTTATTCAGCATGCCGCTTATCGCCAGTTCAAACACTTCCTGCTCGCGCGGCGTTAAAGAGAGGTGGCGCTGTTTGAGCGCAAAGTTCGCCTGCTGCTGTTCAAACTCCTGCTCGGCGCCTTTCAGGGCATCCACCACCGCAGCCAGCAAACGCTCCGGTTCCACGGGTTTAGTCAGAAACTCTCGCGCACCGGCTTTCATTGCCTGCACGGTTAGTGGAATGGTGCCAAATCCCGTCAGAAAGATAATCGGCAGCTCGCGCCCGCGATCTTTTAACGCGCTGGCAACATCAAAACCATTCACCACCGGCATGTTTAAATCGAGGATCAAACAGGCCGGAACGCCGACAAGGGGATGAGAGAGAAATGACTCCGCAGACGCGAAGTCGATGGCGCGATAACCTTCGGATGCCAACAGCCGGACAATTGATTTTCTGACGGCATTATCATCATCGACAACGTAAACGACAGGTTCCATCATCTTTCGGCCTCACAGGGGCGACGCGCCTGAAAATGCACGTCTTTCAGTTTGCAGGCTGATACTGATAACATAATTTTTAACCGGATGAAATGACGAGAATTTCCTTACAAACTGTGTGATTTTTATTCAGGTAAACAGCGATTTTTCACTCCGGTTGACGACATCATTTCTCAGCGAAACTTTCGAATGAAATTTGCGCTAAGGCATTGAATGTTGCACATCGTTTAATCAAATGTTGCAAAAATAGCGTTACTGTCAACCAACGCAATCATCTCCTGCTTTACCATCTCAACGCAAAAAATAAGATTAATCTTACGCCAGCACCCTTTACGCCAGTACAGCGCAAAACACAGCGAATCAGATAGCCATAATGTTTTCTGGCTGCGGTTGCATGTTAGGTTTCAAAGGGCACCATGAAACCCGTAATACAAAAGGAGATGTATTATGAAAAAATTCAACGCATTACTCTCAATGCTGTTATTTGGATTATCGATGAATATCGCGGCAGCGCCCCCGGAAAGGAGCAGCGAACCGGACTGGAACGAGGTGTGTCATATCCTTTGCCTGGCCGGTGAAGGCGGCGCTGCCTGCAACTGTGATCTCATTCCCTGATTGCCGCCAGCCGTAACCCCGAAGGAGATGGCGGTAATCCAGGCGCCATCTCCTTTTTTATGGGGTGCTGCATTCTCTGGCAGAATCCTTCCGGCGAATTTTCGGGCGAAAAAAGCGAACACAGCGCGGCTGGTATTGATATGGTAAATATCATTTTCAGCAAAGGAGCGCGTATGACGATCAGACTGGCGGTGCCTGAAGAAGCCGAAACGTTGTGGCACATTCGCAACGCAGCGATCCAGCAGGGGTGTAAAGCGGTCTATTCACCGGAAGTGATCGAGGCCTGGACACCGCAAGCCATGCCGGACAATTACCGTGTGGTGATCGAAGAGAACCCGTTCTATGTTGCCGTCACGCCGGAGAATATCCCCGTTGCCAGCGGGTATCTCGATCTGCGCACTGGCAGTGTGGAAGCCATTTTCACCCTGCCGCAGTGGAGCGGCAGAGGCCTGGCTTCGGCCATCATCACTGCGCTGAAGCAGGAAGCTCGACGCCGCGGTTTTACCCGCCTGACGCTGGCATCAACGCCGAATGCCTGCCGTTTCTATCAACAACAAGGGTTTCGCGTTATACAGGAAAGCCGGTATCACTCAAAAATGGCGCGAGCCGATCTGCGCTGCTTTGATATGGAATGCGAACTCATCCCAGGAGAATAATGATGTCCGACATCAAAACCCTCGCCAGCACCGAAGTTTATCGCAATAAATGGATGCGCCTGCGCGAAGACCGTATTCTGCGTGCCGACGGCAATGAAGGGATCTATTCCGTGGTGGAGAAACCCGACTTCGTGGTGATCATTGCCCGCGAGGACGATGCGCTGTACATCGTTGAGCAGTACCGTTACCCGATTGGCAAACGCACCCTCGAACTGCCGCAGGGATCGTGGGAATGCGCGCCTGAGGAAGATCCGTTGCGCGTTGCCGCCGGGGAACTTCAGGAAGAGACCGGGCTGATTGCCGGACGTATGCGCCATGTCGGCTATCAGAAACTGGCACAGGGCTACTCCAGCCAGGGCTATCATATCTTTCTTGCAGAAGATCTGACCCAGCATCAGACCTCGCTGGAACCGGAAGAAGTCGGCCTGACAGCGCGTAAAATAACGCTGCGTGAGTTTGAAGCGCTGATCGCAGAAGGTGTAATCAGCGACGCCACGTCGGTGACTGCGTATCTGCTGGCGAAGCTGAAAGGAATGCTGGTATGAGTCGCTCTGAGGCCGCCAGTGCCATTCTTTCCCTCTATCAACGTCACGCCGCTGCGTTCGCGCAGCAACGTTCGCAAGCGCTGTTTGAAAAAAGCTGGCTGGAAAAATTCGCCGCGCGCTTACCAGAGAATGGGCGGATTCTGGATATAGGCTGCGGCAATGGTCAACCGATCGCCGCATGGTTTATCGCTCAGGGCTTTCATCTCACCGGCGTGGACGGCGCGCAGGCAATGCTGGAAAGGGCCCGGCAGACTTTTCCGTCTGCGCGCTGGGTTCACCAGGATATGCGCCAGCTTACGCTGGGGGAAACCTTCGACGGCCTGATCGCCTGGGACAGCTTTTTCCATCTGACCCAGGACGATCAGCGCAGCATGTTTGCCCGCTTTGCCCGCCACAGCCATCCCGGCAGTGTACTGATGTTTACCAGCGGGCCGGAGGACGGTATCGCCATCGGGCAATTTGAGGGCGAACCGCTGTTTCACGCCAGCCTCGCGCCTGAAGAGTACCGGCAACACCTGGCGGCAATCGGCTTTCGCGTGCTGGAGATGCGGGCGGAAGATCCCGACTGTGCCGGCCACACGGTCTGGCTGGCTCAGCGTACGGCCTGATTCGGCAAGCGACGCAGGCGGCTCAGACTGAAGGCGATTGCCAGCAGCGTCGCTATCATCGCCAGCCACAATCCCAGCCGTATCGCCAGCGCTTCCTGCGTTGGCGTGCAGAGTGCCAGCATCACGCCCACCAGCCCCGCGCCAAGGCACTGTCCAAAGGTGCGCACAATGGCTAACACGCCAGAGGCATAGCCGCTGTGCTCGCGTGAGGCGCTGGCGAGCATCTCCCGGTTGTTCGGGCTTTGAAAACAGCCGAAACCCATTCCGCAGATCAGTCCGCGCAGGCTGATATCCCACGCCGCCGCATTTTGCGGTAGCAGCACCAGCAGCAGCAACCCAACGGCGAACAGCAGTAACCCGGCAGTGGCAATCTTTGCGGGCGCATAGCGATCTGCCAGCCGCCCGGCATGCGGCGCCACCAGAATGATGCCGACCGGCCAGGCGGTAAACAGCAAAGCCGAGGTAAAGGCGCTGTAGCCATAAACATTCTGAAAGAGAAATGGCAGCGCGACAAAAGTCACGCCCTGGCTGATAAACGAGGCCAGCGAGGTGAGCGCGGCAAGAGAGAAACGGGACGAGGCAAAAAGCCCCAGCGGCAGCAACGGTTGCGGCGCCCGCTGTTGACGGCGCACAAACGCCAGCCCGCTCGCCACCGCGATCGCAGCCCAGGCCGTGCCTGTGCAGGATATGTCTGTCGACGCCATGATGGCCGCCCCCAGCATCAGCGCCGAGAACAGCGCGCCCTGCACATCAAACGGCCCGCTAACGTTGGTACTTTTTCCCGGAATGACGCGCAGGGCAAATGCCAGTGCGATAGCGCCCAGCGGAATATTGATGGCAAACAGCCATTGCCATCCCAGTGCGCTCAGCAGAGCGCCGCCAATGACCGGCGCAATCGCCGTACTAGTGGCGATCAGCAGGGCGTTGATGCCGAGAATGCGTCCCAGCAGACGCGTGGGGAAAATTGAGCGCAGGATCGCCGGTGCAATACTGAGCGTGGCCGCGCCGCCAATCCCTTGCAGTACGCGCATGGCCACCAGCACCGACAGTGATGAGGATAACGCGCACCCCAGCGATGCCAGCGTAAACAGCAGTAACCCGCAGGCAAACAGCGGGCGGAACCCCATGCGGGCGGCAAGCGCAGCAAAAATAGCCAGCGTCATGGCGGCAGAAAGCAGATAACCATTCGCCACCCAAACGGCGTCCCCCGCGGAGACATGCAGCGCACGGGCGATTTGCGGCAGGGCAATATTTACCATCGCGCCATCAAAAACGGCCATCGTGGTGCTGGTCATCAGCGCAATCAGCGCCAGCGCGCGCTGACGCCCCGCTAACCCTTCGTCGCCCGGCAGGTCTGTAAACAATTCCATCATTACCTCAGGATAAGTTGTGCTTGCATTGACTCTACTTTCGCGGGATACATGGCGGAAGACGCAGCAGTTGCATTGATACAGTGCAGCAAACGCCATATCTTATTAATCACTATGAGAAACAGCCTGCTATGACACAACCGGACCTGAATCTGCTGTTTGCGCTGGATATTCTGCTGGCCGAAAGAAGCGTTGCCGCTGCCGCCCGAAGGCTGGGGCTGAGCGCATCGGCGATGAGCCGCACGCTGAGCCGCCTGCGGGAAACCACCGGCGATCCGCTGCTGGTGCGGGCAGGGCGGACGATGGTGCTGACGCCTTATGCCGAAGCCATTCGCGAACGCACGCAAAACGCCGTTTTCGAAGCGCGGGCGGTATTGCGCCCGGCAACGCCGGTACTGGACATTGCCAGCCTGCGACAGATGTTTACGCTGCGTGCTAACGACGGCTTTGTTGAAGCCTTTGGCCCGTCGCTAATTGCACAAGCCGCTGCCATTGCGCCTGGCGTAACGCTGCGCTTTACGCCGAAAGCGGAGAAAAGCGATAAGCCGCTGCGCGAGGGGCGGGTCGATCTGGAGATTGGCGTGCTGGGGGAAATGGGGCCGGAAATTCGCGTACAGGCGCTGTTTCGCGATCGTTTTGTCGGCGTCGTCAGAAGCGGCCATCCGCTGGCGCAACAGCAGGCAGTGAGCGTTGAACAGTATGTCTCGTTTGCGCATGTTGTCGCCTCACGGCGCGGGCTACTGAGCGGACCGGTGGATGAAGCGCTGGCCGATGCCGGGCTGAATCGCAACATCGCCGCCGTAGTGCCGGGCTTTCCGGCTGCGCTGGCGGTGGCGCGCGCCACTGATTTGATTGCGCTGGTTCCGGCCTCGTTCCTGATGAATAAGGCGACAAGCGAGGGGCTCTGCGTATTTGAACTGCCGGTCAAAACCCGCGGCATCACCGTTTCACAGCTCTGGCATCCGCGTTCGGAAGTTGACCCGGCGCACCGCTGGCTACGGCAGTTTGTGCTGAACGTTTGCCGCACGTTGCGGCCAGACTGAAAAGGGGGCTTTCGCCCCCTGACGTTTAACGACGCACCACCGTGACCTCTTTCGATAACGGTTCAATGACCGTGGCAACAAGCATAAAACACACCACGCAGAAGCCGGTCATGGTCATAAACACCGCATCCCAGTTCCAGCGATCAAGGATGACCCCGACAATCAGCGGCATGCACATGCCGCCGAGTTGTCCACCCATATTGATCACACTGTAGGCCACGGGATAGATCTCTTTACTGACGCGGCCCATGGCATACACCGAATAGGCGGAATAACCGAGAGAAAGCATCAACCCGAGCATAAACAGCATCAGAGAAAGAATCGCTTTGCTTTCAGGGGCAAACACCAGCGAATACATGGTGAAAATCGTCGCACCTGCGCTCAGCAACATCAGCGGCTTACGTCTTTTATTCAGCACCCGATCTGAAAGCACGCCGCCGAGAAAATTGCCCAGCACGGTGCCGAGGAAAGGCGCGGCCGCCAGCGCGGCGGAGCTGGTGAGATCGAAGCCGCGCTCGGTAATCAAATACTTCGGCAGCCACGACATCAGCACGCTGACAATGCCGACCATCGAGAAGTAGCCTAATGCCACGCCATAAATATCCCAGCACCTGAACACCTGCTTCGAGGTGGTGAGCTCCTCCACCTGGCGGGTGCGGATCAGGGTGTCCAGCCAGCAGTAGCGGAAGCAGGCCTTCTGCGGCGCCTCTCCGTGTTGCGGCGTATTACCCGGTAACTCGTCGCGAATGTATGCCGCCTCCTGTTTGTTCACAAAGCGGCTCTCTTCCGGTTTGTTACGCACCATGAAATACCAAAAGATGGACAACAAAACCCCGGGAATAGCGAAAAAGACGAAGATATAACGCCAGCCCCACGTCATGATGATCCACGCACAGAGGGCGGGAACAATCAGCGGACCGAACTTTGAACCAGCAAGAAACAGGCCGGTGGCGGTGCCTTTTTCTTTCGCCGGAAACCACTGATTAATGGTCGCCGTCGAGCCAATCACCACCGGCGCTTCGCTGACGCCAACAAAGAAACGCAGCAATTTCAGCACCAGCACATTATTCACCACGCCCATTAAGGCGGTAAAAATGGAGGTCAGAAACATGCCGAGCGCAAATGCATTGCGCATACCATATTTTTTAATGACATACCCGGCCGGGATTTGAAACAGCGCATATCCGGCAAAGAACAGGCTGATTAATAAACCGGCCAGGGTATTGGAGATATTAAATTCCTCCTGAATAAAGGGCAGGGCAAAACCAATATTTGCCCTGTCGGCATTCGCCACAGTGTAGATAACAAAGATAAAGCTCATTACCCACCACCGGTAATGCGTCATGGTGGGTTTATCCATATTATTTTTCATATTTCATTCCCGGGAGATTCAGCATTGCGGATCGTAAAAAGTAAATTCACGGTAAGTTCGGGCACGCGATAAACTGCTTAATAACGCAGGTTCAATGGACTCACGAATTAATGCAGAGACCTCCAGCAGCGCATCGAGTGATATTCCGCAATCGAACCCCATGCGGGAAAACATATTTACCGCATCTTCCGTTGCGGCATTTCCGGCGGCACCCGGTGCGAAGGGGCAACCGCCAAGACCACCAACCGCCGTTTCAAAACGCGTCACGCCGTTTTGCAGGCCAGCCATCATGTTGGCCAGCGCCATACCGTGCGTGTTATGCATATGCAGGCCGATATCGAGATGTGGGAACCGGGCGCTGATGCGTTGCAGGAGATCTGCAGTCTGGCGGGGATTCGCCACGCCGATGGTGTCGCACAGCGTAATGTGGTGAATGCCAAGATCCGCGGCGAAACGGATCATCTCCAGCAGCGTATCGGTGCAGGTGGCACCGATAAAAGGGCAGCCAAACGCGGTGGCCAGCGACAGCGAAATCTCCAGATCCGGATGCGCCTGGCGAATGGCCGCCAGCTCATCCAGCGACTGCGGATGCGTACGGTTAATATTGGCCTGGTTATGCGCCGGGCTGACGGAGATAACATAATTCACCCGCGAGATCTGACTCTCCACCGCTAATTGCGCTCCCCGGCTATTTGGTACCAGCACCCATGGCGTTATCGTCGGGTGCTTTTCAAGCACATGCGCAATGACCTGTTTGGCATCCGACATTTGCGGGATCGCTTTCGGGCTGACCATCGAGGTTATTTCGATGTTTTTCGCACCGGCGGCGATCAGTTTATCGATAATACGAATTTTCAATTCTGTCGGAATCGGCTGCTTAATATTCTGGAAGCCATCTCGCGGTCCGACTTCGGTAAGTTGAATAAATTTTCCCATGGTGTTGGCCTTACAGAATACCATCGTTGATAAGCTGCTCTATTTCCGCATCGGAATAATTGAGCAGTTCTTTTAATATTTCGTGGTTGTGCTGGCCCAGCGTTGGCGCGGGCATTCTGATGGAAGTTTTGTTGTTGGAGAATTTAACCTGATTACCGGTCATGGTAATTTTACCGGCCACCGGATGTTCAATATCGACAAACATTTCACGCGCCACGGCAATATGTGGATCTTTGGTGACGCGGTCGATGGTGTTGATAGGGGCCGCGGGAATCCCTGCCGCCAGCAGCAATTCAACGATCTGGTCAATCGGGTGTTCGCCGGTCCAGCGCTCAAGGATGGCTTTCAGTTCTGCATGGTGGGTGACGCGCGCGATATTGGTGCTGAATCTGGCATCCTCCAGTTCACTGATTTTCAGCGTCTGTTTCAGCAGTCCAAACAACTTGTCGTTGCCACAGGCGATAATGACGTAACCGTCCTGCGCCTGAAATGAATCGTAGGGATAAATCGCCTCATAACGGTTACCGATGCGCGTCGGAATGCGTCCGGTGTTCAGATAGATAATATTGATGATCTCCAGCGACGAGACCATCGCATCAACTAGCGCGATATCCACTTTGTCGCCGACCCCGGTTTTCAGGCGGTTGGCGTAGGCGGCAAGGACACCGATGGCGCAGCTCATACCGCCCACCACATCGGCAATCGCTGTGCCGGTGCGGGTAGGTGGGGTATCGGCCCAGCCCGTGGTGCTCATTAGCCCGCTCATCGCCTGGCCGATAATGTCGTATCCCGCGCGTTTAGCGTACGGCCCGGTGTGGCCGAAACCCGACACCGCGCCATAAATAATGGCTGGATTCACCTTGCGCAGATCTTCATAACCGAGGCCGAGTTTTTCCATCACACCCGGACGGTAATTTTCCAGCACAATATCGCTGTTGCGCACCATCTCAAGAAAAATAGCGCGCCCTTGTTCAGACTTCAGATTCAACGTAATACCGCGTTTATTGCGATTAAGATTCATAAAGTAGGCGCTTTCGCCATTTATTTGCGGCGCGTTTGCGCGGGCATCATCGCCTTTACCCGGTAATTCAATTTTAATCACGTCAGCGCCAAAATCAGCTAACATCATTCCACAGTAAGGACCGGCAAGAACGCGAGTAAGATCGAGAACGCGGACGCCACTTAATACACCAGACTTATTATTCATTCCTTTTCCTTGTAAGATAAAAATATAATTTGTGGAAGCATATACTTCACACGGGTGTTATTAATCCAATCGCCATGCCAAAAAACAAAAAAGGAAAGAAATGACTTAACATCATGAATTTTAATGTTTTTAATTGATGAAAATAAAAAACACTACGCCAGACTCAATATCAATTGTGTTAGAAATATCAACTGTGATATTGATTTAATAAAACGACAACATTGAAAATTATCGCCATGAACAAGAATCCTCTGCCAAACCTTGCATTAATTACACCTTACCCGCAACTGGGCGAAATAGTCGCTGAACAATGTACGGGTATTTTTAACTGCCACGTTTATCATGGCAGCCTCGAGAAAGCGGCCAGCATCGCCAGAAATCTTGATACAGAGTATTACGATGTTATTCTGAGCCGGGGAGGGACAGCGGAATATATCGAAAAATCAACGCAGATTCCGGTGGTTAAAATACTGACATCGACTGCCGATTTACTGAAATCGCTCATTCCGCTGAAAAATTATCCGCAGCATATTGCCTTTTTTAATTACCAGACCTACTTAACGGATGTATTACTTATTGCGCAGGCACTGAATATCACCATCGACGAATTTGTTTTTTTATCGCACGCCGATATGACCGAAAAACTGGAGCAGTGTCGGCGCCGCCGCTATGCCACGGTGACCGGCGGTTTTCCGGTCACCGATAGTGCAAGGCAATATGCGATGCAGGGCATCCTGATCGAAAATGGTGTCGAATCGGTGAACAGCGCGCTGCGTGAAGCACTGGCGATAGTGGAAACAACGAAACGCAAAGCGCAGGATACCGCCAGGCTGGAGATCATTTTGTCGTCCATTACGGAAGGCATCATTGTCACCAATGAAAATAATGAAATTCAGGTGTTTAACCGCAGCGCAGAAAAGATTTTCGGCTTGAGCGGAACACAGGTAATAGGTAAACCTGTTGATTCAATTATTAAAAACACACGGATAAACCAGGTGCTGCTGACCGCAGCGCCGGAGATCCGCGAATTGCAGGAGCTGGATAGCACCTCCATTATCACCAGCCGGGTGCCGATATTTATGGGCAAACGCTGCATTGGCGTGGTTTGCTCTTTTACGGATACGCCGCAGATAGAGAAGGTGGAGCGTATCCTGCGCGGCAAGCTTAAGAAAAAAGGGTTCAATGCCCGCTATACCTTCGATCATATCTTCACCGCCAACGGTGAAATGCAGGCGATCAAAAAGCTGGCGCAAATTTATGCCCGCACCGATTCTCCGGTGATGATTTACGGGGAGTCCGGCACCGGCAAAGAGCTGTTTGCCCAGAGCATACATAACCACAGTCTGCGCAGTCGCGGGCCGTTTGTCGCCATCAACTGCGCGGCGATCCCGGAAAGCCTGCTGGAGAGTGAGCTTTTTGGTTATGAAGGCGGCGCGTTTACCGGTGCCAGGCGGGAAGGAAAGTCGGGGCTTATCGAGCTGGCGCATCAGGGAACGCTGTTTCTCGATGAAATTGGCGAACTGCCAATGACCATCCAGAGCCGCTTATTACGGGTGCTCCAGGAGTATGAAATCATGCATATCGGCGGCAAAGACGTGATCCCGGTCGATGTCAGAATTATTGGCGCGACCAATCGTTCGCTGGAGAAGATGAGCGAGGAAGGCGGGTTTCGCCGCGATCTCTACTACCGACTGAATGTGCTGCCGCTGGCGGTTCCGCCTCTGCGGGAACGTCCGGAAGATATTCGTTATCTGGCCGGGATGTTTCTTTGTGAGTGGCAGGCAGAACATCTGCTGGAGCAATTTCTCGATCTGTTCACCGGCTGGCACTGGCCGGGCAATGTCCGCGAACTGCGTTTTATCCTTGAGCGTCTGGCGTTGTTGTCAGGGGAATTTCCGACCTATTCGTTGTATGAATTGCTGACACTGACCGGTTTTTCGCTGGCGGGCAGTAACAAACCCGCAGCGATTAATGATGCTGTGACCGTGGATCTGAACAAAGGATCGCTCAAGGCGCTGGTTCGCGACATTGAGCGGCAGGTTATTACCCTTTATCTGCGACGTTACAATCAGGATCAGCAGAAAGTGGCCCGGCACCTTGGGATCAGTAAAATGAGCCTGTGGCGCAAATTACAGGAAGATTGACGCTTAACCATCGTTTTGCGCCAGCCAGGCCGGGATCTGTTCAGGAAGCAGGGGCTTTGAGAAGAAGTATCCCTGTGCTTCATCGCAGCCGAAACCTTTAAGCAGTTGCGCGGTTTCTGCATCCTCAATGCCTTCCGCCAGCACAATGTAGTCCAGCTCTTTCAGCATCTGGATAATGTTGCGGGCGATAATCTGGCTGCCCCGATCGCTGGTGACTTTACAAATAAGCGAACGATCTAACTTAATGATATCGATAGGAATAGTACGCAAATAACTGATATTGCTGTAGCCCGCGCCAAAGTCGTCGAGCAGGATTTTAAAGCCGCGCATTTTTAACATATCCAGCTCTTCGAGGGCGATGGAGTTTTCCAGCACTTTCTCCGTCTCCAGACATTCAACCCGCAAATCGGCAGTGGTCAGCCCGGCCTGAAGAACTTTCTCTTCCAGCGCATTTGCAAACCCGGCGTTGGACAAATCGCTGGCGGCTAAATTAACCGAAATCGGGATGGTGATGTGGTTTTTGCGCCACGCCACCAGTTGTTTGATGGCAGTGGCCACCACCCATTGGGTGATATCGGACATCAGGCTGGTACGCTCCGCCAGCGAGATAATCACCGTCGGCGGAATATTCCCCAACTGCGGATGCTTCCAGCGGAGCAGGGCTTCAACCCCTTCGGTACGCCCGCTATGCAGGTTGATTTTCGGCTGATACACCAGATAAAGCTGGTTATCTGTTTTGATGGCTTCGCCCAGATCGTAGAGGATTTTGAAATCGCGATTGCGCTTTTGATCCATGGCGGAATCGAAGGCAAGCAGGGGGATATTTTGTCGTATCGCTTCGTGCAGGGCGCTGATCGCCTGGCGAAAGATTTCTCTGACCGCCGTCTGGCCCGCCACAAAATGAATAAACCCGGCGTGAATGTTCAACGAAATCTCAATATCACCAGTAATTTTCGCGCTGGTGGGCGGCAGATTTGCCGCTTTACGCAAAACGGCTTCTGATTCATCGGTTTTCACTAACAGGGCATAACGACCGGTGGCAAAAGCATAGAGAGGCGATTGATCGCGCAAACCGAGCCGCACTTGTAATAAAGTCGCGAAGCTTTTCAGCATATTTTCGACGGCGCTCAACCCAAGATAGCGCGACAATTCATACGCTCTCGGCATATCAATGCAGTCGAAAATGATCAGCGTGTACTCACCGGACGGTTCATCCGCCGCAATGCGTTCGATCGCCCTGAGCAAGTTTTGCCGGTTCGGCAGAGCGGTTAAAGCATCAATCTGGCCGACCGAGTTCCAGCATTCAAGCCAGGAAGAAGCCAGCGCGGCAATGCTCAGGAAATCCGCAATCTGTTGTGTCGAAGGGGTAAGCGGCGTTCGGTTGCTGACGCAGAGCGTGCCGAGCATGTCGCCCTCTTTATCTCTGAGCGGAGCGGCGGCATAAAAAATCACCGCACCATCTTTCACCAGCGGATGGTGGGCAAACCGGGGATCGTTTCGCGTGTCGCTGCAAATCACCGGCGCAGACTGCGCGAAGACGTGTTTACACATTGTCTCCTCAAGCGGCGTGATTCCCGCAACTTCCGGAAGATTGGCAGCATATTTGACGTACTGGAACACATCATCAATTACCGTGACAAAACAGCCTTCGACGCCCATAAGCTGGCTGGCAAATGCCGCAAATTCCCCCAGTGCGCTGTCACGTTCTTTATCTTCGTGCTTCAACAACTCCAGCGCTGCAAGCCGTCTGGCTTCTTTTTTGTTGAGTCCGCTGAACATTCTGCTCTCCCGGTAGCTGGCTGTTTCTGTCATGCTGAAGACACAGCCGACGACTACAATCATAACCGGAAACTGCCTGTGCGACAGCGTTCTGGCGCAACAGAAGCGGCTGAACTCAAGGGGAGGGTATATGATGCGGCTGGCGTCTTACAATGTGGAAAACTTATTCGATCGCGCGAAGGCCATGAATCTGGCCGACTGGGACGAAGGCAAACCGATTCTGGAAAAGTTTGCCGCCCTGAATGCGTTACTCGGCGAATTAACCTATACCGCCGAAATGAAACAAAAAATGGTGGTTTTGCTTAACGAGCTGGGGCTGAAAAAGTCTGATACTGGACCGTTTGTGATCCTGCGCCGTAACCGTGGCAAGCTGCTGACGCGGCCGACAGATGGCTCGGAGATCCGTATTATCGCCGAAGGGCGGGCCGACTGGGTTGGATCGCTGGAGCTGCGCGCCGCGCCGGTGGATGAAACGGCCATGCTGTTGACCGCGCAGGTGATGATTGATCTGCAGGCCGATATTCTGGCTGTCGTCGAAGCGGAAAGCCGACCCGCGTTGCTGGCGTTTAACCGCGAAATCATTCCTGCCCGTAATGGCAAGCCGTTTGAGCATGTGATGGTGATTGATGGTAACGACGAACGCGGGATCGATGTCGGTTTGATGACCGTCAGCGCATTCCCGATTGCGACCATCCGTAGCCATGTTGATGATAAAGATGCTGATGGCGCGCTGATTTTCTCCCGTGATTGCCCCGAGTTTGCTATCCCGTTAAAGGATGGCAGAACGTTGCATGTGTTAGTGAATCACCTGAAAAGTAAAGGCTTTGGATCGCAAAGCAGCTCGGACGCCCGCCGCCGTGAACAGGCCGAACGGGTGAAAGCAATTTACCAGCAACACATCGAAGCGGGAGAAACGCTGATTGCCATTGTCGGGGATTTTAACGATACGCCCGACAGCCAGCCGCTTGCGCCACTGCTGAAAGATACCGATCTACGCGATATTTTCACCCACGCAAAATTTGATAATGGCGGCTATCCGGGTACCTGGGGAAGCTGTACCGCCAATAACAAAATCGACTATATCCTGTTGTCGCCGGCGTTATGGAAAACAGTAAAGCAGGGCGGCGTATACCGTAAAGGGATGTGGCCCGGCGTACGTCCGGCGAAGTGGGAAACTTACGCCGAACTGAAAAAATCGGTCAATGCCGGTTCGGATCATGCCGCTGTGTGGGTTGAACTGGATCTGTAAGGCGCAGGAGGCGTCGAAGCGGATATTTTGAATCCGGTATTGCCGCTGCGGAATAATAATCGCAGCGGCTTTATTTTATCGTTTTGAAAGGGATATGTTCTGACGCTGAATATTCAATTGCTTGCGCCAGACCCGGTTGTGCAAATATAACGCATTGGTGCGGCAAAACATGGCGCTATTAAGACATTTAACGCTACAACCAATGAAAATTAGCCCCAACAATGAGCTGATAACAAACCACAGTTGACGTTCAGCGCCAAACAATGCCGGAACAAAGGCTGTCAGAAAGAATATCATGGCGACCAGCGACGTCACAAAAAGCGTGCACAGATAAACCTTCATCGCCGATAAAAAACCCCGAGAAATTAATACCATAGCGATAATAATGATGGCGCTATAGAGCAGTGATACAGGGATCACTGCGGCCATTACGGCATAATGCGGCAACGACAGCCAGCTAAAAATCGCCAGCCAGATAAAGGGTTGGGGAAGGGCGAAGCTAAACACCGCGAGGATCATGCTGGCAATCAACGGCAGGCCCATCATATGCCAGCCTGCAGGAATCCCCAGCCGATCCTTTAAACGATCCTTTAATTTTTCCAGCCGTTCCGGATCGTTCGTTTTTATTTTCTCTGCTACCACAGCACTTAACGTAAGGCTTCTTTTTATATATTTCATCATCTACCAATTACTTCCTGTAAAGGAAAATGACTGTATCAGACCAATAATGTACTGCCCAGAGGTTTTCATATTGCCAGGGTTGCGGATCGTTCCGGTTAACGCGCTACCGGCAAAGGCTGAGGTATTAACCAGTGCCGCCGTCAACTCACGCTGCAACGCAGTTTGTAATGCTTCTGAAGGATAACGTTTCGGGTAAAATCCTGCTTTCATCGCTGCTTTTACGCCGGTGTTGGATATTCCCGGGTTTTGCGCGCGAATAATTTCCTCGGTAATGCGTTTACGTTCGGCGCGGCTTAAATTCTTCAGCCAGTTTGTTACGCTGGAAGACGTTGCGCCTTTCATCAGCTTGTAGGTTTCCAGGGTACTTTTTAATCCGGCCCCGGCGCCAGCCAGTGAAAGAATATCCAGCGCGGTGCTGGTCGTGACATACCACGATTCACTGTCAAGCCAGGTTACCACGTCGTCATTATTGGTGGCGATCAGTGAGATGCGCCCCAGCCCGATAGCGCATTGCGCCACGGTGGCTACCGTTCCGGCAGTAATGATCGCCGCCACCACGCCTGAAGCCCCGGCCGTCAGCGGTACGGCTGCGCCAGCGCCCAGCGCGAGAACGCCGGTGACGACTGCGGCTCCGCAAGAAATGGCCGTCGACGTAATTTCATTCGCCAGTGAAGGTGCCTGAATCGTCGTATTGATGGCTTGAGCTGCGCTGTAGGTGGATTGAGAATTTACTTTTGTAACAATAACATGGCTAACAGTACTTTGATTCGGCGTGGCGATCCGCCGCGAAGGACGCACCAGCCATTGACGCGGCCCATCCGAATAAATGATGCCGACCTGGTGAAAACTGCGGGTACAGTCGAGTTGATTGCCCAGTGACGTAAAGTCAAAGTCATCACCGGGGGCCAGGCCCAGGCTGCGTGCAAGACCGTAATCGGGAAGGTTGTTACCAGAGAGTTGGCCGGGGAAGGTCATCGAGTCGCTCCATCGTTAATGTTCTTATGTATTTGAGATGTTAAGAATAAATGGCATAACGCGGTAAACAATTAAGAATAATCTGAATGAATTATATACAGCCGATAAATGGATGAAGCTTACAGATCGGGTGCCGGGGCGAAAACGCGCAGTTCGGCATTTATCGGTGGAAATGGAAAAGGTGAACTATGACAGAGGATTTACAGTCGCTAATTGTCCAATACGAACGGCAGCTCCATCAGGCAGAAATTCGTAGCCAGCAGATTGCCATTGAGAAATTACTGCACAGACATTTTTTCGAGATTGGTCGTTCGGGGAAACGATACGGCAGACAACAAGTTATCGATTCATTATTGGCAGAAACCGACCGACAGCAAATCGCGTCGGAGGAATTCGCATTAACGCAGATCGAAAGCGGAGCGCTGCTACTGACATACCGGACGTTCAGGCAAAGTCCGTCGGGAGAGAAAATGCACCGCACATTGCGCACATCGTTATGGGTCAGAAATGAAGATGACCGCTGGCAAATGATTTTTCATCAGGGAACGCCTGAAGCGGATTGAGCGGTCTGCGGCGGGTCTGAAAAGCCGTAAACCAAGGATAAAACAAGCAACACAATCACAGGTGCGAAATGCTGGATTCTGCCTGATTACATGTTAGTACGCATAATGTATATTATGTTAAATTACATGTATGGGTTAGTAACTTCATAAACCCAGGCTACACTCCATCAAATGGCCCCATTCACGCAGGCGTGCCAGCGTCAGTTCTTTTTGCCAGCACGTCCTGCAACATCGCCTTCTCGGGCTCAGATCGGCCCACTGTTTCTTTAGCCACAGATTTCCCTCTTTCAGCTGGCGCATGTGCTTCAGCTCAGAGGGCGAAATGCCGCCATATTTCTTGTGCCACGTATAGAATTATTACAACGCCAGTTTCAGTATTTCCTCTACTTTCTCTGTCGTAATATTCGCATGTTCACCCAGGGCAACATGGCCGTGTTCTTTCAGTTTATTGGTTACCGCCGGAATAATATCATCCCCCAGACCATAATCAGATAAACGGGTTTTAACCCCCATGGTTTCGAAAAATGCGACCGTTGCGTCGATAGCCTGAAGAGCCATCGTTTCAGTATCAGATGCCGGGATATCCCAGACACGTTCACCATACTGGGCAAGTTTCTGTTTCTTGTCAGCCAGCGCGTATTTCCAGATAGCCGGGATCATTACCGCCAGCGTGCGGGCATGATCAAGGCCGTACAGACCTGTAATTTCCTGTCCGATCAAATGTGATGCCCAGTCTGCGGGGGTCCCCGTACTGAGCAGGCCATTCAGCGCCATCGTTGCGGCCCACATAATGTTCGCCCTGGCATCATAATCCTCAGGATCTGTCAGGACTTTTGGGCCCTCTTCTTTCAGGGTGTTCAGCAGACCTTCTGCCAGGCGATCCTGAACTTTGGCATTCACCGGATAAGTCACATATTGCTCAAGTACATGCACGAATGCATCAACCACACCATTAGCCGTCTGATTTGGGGGTAAAGTAAATGTCAGTTCAGGCTCCAGAACCGAGAACTGTGGCATAACGTACGGGGATGCAAAAAACAACTTATCTTTTGTTTCTGCTTTAGTAACAACTGCGACATTATTCATTTCTGAGCCTGTTGCGGCAATGGTCAGTACACAACCTACCGGTAAAGCCCTTTTCACTACGCTCCCGTAACTTTTAACAATATCCCAGGCATCGCCGTCATAGCACGCAGCCGCTGCGACAAATTTGGTGCCGTCAATAACTGATCCCCCACCCACTGCAAGCAGAAAATTGACACCTTTATCCTTAACAAGCGCAACAGCTTCCATCAACGTTTCATAATGTGGATTAGCCTGGACACCTCCGAACTCATAAACCGTATGGTTTTTCAGCGAATCCCGTACCTTTTTCAGCGTGCCATTACGGCTAACACTCCCTCCGCCGTAAACAATCATTACGGTTTTATCACCCGGAATTTCATTACCAATTGAGGAAATCTGATCATGGCCAAAAATAATTTTGGCCGGGTTATGAAAAATAAAATTTTGCATAATTAGACCTTGTCAATACATGCGGATAAGTAAATAAAATCGCGTCTATTTCGCTTATAGCACTCAGGCAGATAAATGGCCGACTAACTCGCTACTCAAATGATTCATTCTTTCGGGAGAAACATTCACGGCATTATAAATCACCAGTGGCTGGAGATATTTCATTCCTACATATAGTGCAGAGGCTTTCATCGGAGCCAGTACGTCAGCCATGCTGCTTTTAATAAGCCCGTCTGCTGAATACATTTGCTCCGCGGCACCGGCTGAAGTGACTACCATCATTTCCTTGTTCTTCAGTGCATGACCATCAGGACCAAATGCCCACCCATAACTCCAGACCTCGTTTAAATAAGATTTGAGATTGGGGGTAAGGTTAAACCAGTGTGTCGGATACATAAATATGACCCTGTCAACGCCATCATACGCATCTTGTTCTTCAGCAATATTAAATACGATGTCCCGTGTAGCATAAATAGCTTCGAGATCCCGGACAACAACATTCACCATCGATTCTGCTGTTTCTTTTAGCGCTTTAATGACATGGGAATATTCGGGATAAGGATGAGAAACAATCACTAAGGTTTTCATATTGATACCTTTTATCAATCAATCTTCAATTCATTAATTGATGACATAAAATTATCTATTACCCGCTATTAACTCATGATAAGTTAATAGCGGACTGAATATCCATACGGTAATACCTTCCCCCACATTTAACGCATGAATATTTTTAATGCGCTCTGCCATCTGAGTATCGTAGATTATAACAATGCAATGGCCTATATTTTCGGCCACCGCATCAGAGAACACCGGAAGGTATTATTGCTTATTTGTTAAGGTATTTATTAAAGAATGCTGTTATATCATTGAACGGGATTTTATCCATACGATCATACAAATCAACATGAGTGGCATCTTTAACAATCAGAAGCTCTTTTGGCTGATTCGCCGCTTCATATGCCGTTTTGGAGAAATAAAGCGAATGCGCTTTTTCACCATGAACAAACAGGACAGGACGCGGAGAGATTTCCTTAATATAGGTCATCAGGGGGAAATTCATGAAGGACATCGGTGTGGTCATTGACCATGAATTTCCTGAGTTGACCGCACGTGGGTGGTATCCACGCTTTGTCATGTAGTAGTCCGCATACTCCACCAGAAACTGCGCTTCGCCACCTTTGAGTTTATTGTAAGGAGGCTGATAGGCAGGTTTACCGTTTGCCGCATCTTCCCAGCGCTGAAGGCTCAGTTTCTCAAGCGTCTGCTCACGTTGTTCCGGGGTTACGCTGTCATTGTAGCCTTTCGACATAACCCGGCTCATATCATACATAGTGCTGGCAACAACGGCTTTTACGCGTTTATCAACGGCAACCGCGTTCAGTGCAATCCCGCCCATGCCACAGATACCGATTACACCGATACGTTCACGATCCACATAAGGTTGTAGCCCAATGAAATCGACCGCAGCCATAAAATCTTCTGTATTAATATCCGGCGAGGCTATATTGCGCGGTTCCCCGCTGCTTTCACCGGTATAAGACGGATCAAAAGCCAGCGTCACGAATCCTCGCTCTGCTAACGTTTGCGCGTAAAGGCCAGAAGCCTGCTCTTTTACCGCGCCAAAAGGCCCAGAAATAACAATGGCAGCAAGTTTTTTGTTACCGCGATCTTTTGGAAGATACACATCTGCGGCCAGCGTAATGCCATAACGGTTTTTGAAAGTAACTTTTTGGTGATCCACTTTATCACTCCTTGGGAATGTTTTATCCCACGTCTGTACCAGACGTACTGGAGAAGCTGCTGTACCTGGCGCAGGCTGGGCGACCGCAGATTCTGCTGAAATCATGGCCAGCGCTCCGGCAAGGAGTGCGCCATTAAAAAAGCGCTTTGAAGATTTTATTGTCATGGTATTAAAACCTTTCATTCGTTGATAAGGAGGGCTATTTTTAAATCGCACGCATGAGTATTTCAGTCACAACATCCTGCGGATAAACACTGGTGATACCAAACGCCTTAATATTAATCTGGACGTTCTCTACGATGGCAGCGAGTTTTCTTCGGATTATCTTCCTTGCATTTGAATGCGTTCTTTTTCATCCCCGACTTAAATAGTGCAGTGTGATGAAATGGCTTACCCGGTGAGGGTCTCATTCCGGTATTGCTATTTTGGATAGCTCTTAGGAAATGTGTTATTAAAATACTATGAGTTTTTTGCCTGATCCTATTAGCCTGTCGTGAAAGTGTATATTCCATTTTTTTAAACTGATAAGTTAATGTCGTAAAGACGTGGCAAATGAGAGGCATTTCAAAATGGTTTTGGACAAATCGGTTGAAGATTTACTCGGGAGGCTTTCCCGGGATATCGCGCAGCGCACGCCTGGTACCGGTGATTTCCCCACAGCAGTAGAAGGACTGGAATTATTCCGGCGGAACGAACCTGCTTCTCCAGTAAGCTGCCTGGTCCCTCCCAGTGTCGTTCTGGTGGTCGATGGTGCGAAAATCATGTGGATTGGGGGGGAGCCTTATAAATATGATGTGGAAAAATTCCTGATCACGTCTCTCGACTTGCCCGCAAGTTCAGAAGTGCTTAAAGCATCGTCATCCCGGCCCTGCGTCGGTATAGCCTATCAACTCGATCAGCGCGTATTGATTGAGTTAATTGCACAGGGAGGCCTGCCGCCAGCCAAAAAAAGAGACATCGGGGCAGGAGTCGGAATAGGTACCGTTACTGATGTTCTGTTAGAGCCTTTCTGCCGTCTGCTTTCATTGCTTGACGAGCCAGAAGCAATCCCGGTTCTTGGCCCACTTATTCAGCGGGAAATACATTACCGGCTTCTGATGAGTGACCAGTCCGATCATCTCAGGCAGATTGCGGCCGTAGACGGTAATGGCTACCGTATCGGCAAAGCTATTGACTGGTTAAAGACCAATATTGCATCGCCTTTACGTATCGAGGAACTTGCGAGTCGGGTGCAAATGAGTACGCCCTCTTTTCATCACCATTTCAGGCAACTTGCTGGAATGAGTCCGCTTCGTTACCAGAAATGGCTGAGACTCAATGAGGCAAAACGACTGATGCTGAATGACCACTATGATGTCACTACCGCAGCATTTGCTGTCGGTTATGAAAGCTTATCCCATTTCAGCCGCGAATATACGAGGATGTTTGGGTTATCCCCTAAAAGGGATATCACTGTTCTGAGAAAGTCAGTCAGTGAGCTTTAATATCCCACCGAACTATTGCCACGAACTGCATGTTTAACATAGCGCTATTGTCAGGCATATATGACAACAAAATTAAGCATTCAGAGAATCGGGCAAATAATTTGTCGTATTTGTGTATTTTATGCTACCGCAAGTATGTAAATTGCTCTTTAGTCAGATTATCCGAAGAAACCCACTAGCATCCTGCGGTAATTAAGAAAGGTTTCTCTGACTGACGTCAGTCCTTACCAGAATACATTCTGCCTCTCTTTCAGAAGCAGAAATCTAACCCGGTCAAACTTATGAGCAGGAGTATATTGATGGATGATAAAAAGAATCTCAGCCGTCGCGAGTTTGTTGTTCGTTCTGGTGCGGTAATTGGGGCAGGAGTATTGCTGAGCTCTCCTCTTGGTTCACTTGCAGCAGACACAAATGGTTCGAGAGTAAGAACGCGCGGTTACGCGGCTTTTGACACCTCGGGGAAACTTGCACCCTGGTCCTTTGAACGCAGAGCCGTTGGCGACAACGATATTCTGATTGAGACAAAATATGCCAGCATTTGCCATTCTGATATTCATCAGATGAAAGGACACTGGGGTGTTCAAAAGTACCCTCAGGTTCCCGGACATGAAATTGTAGGCATTGTCGCTGCGGTTGGAAAGAATGTCACCCGGTTTAAAGTCGGTGATAGAGCAGGTGTTGGATGTATGGTTAATAGCACGCTGCCAAACTCACAGTTGATGAGCCTGGAGAATACAGAACAGTACAGCCCGGCTACTGTATTTACATATGGTTTCCCTGAAAGTGATTCCCCGACGGGAATTTCTCAGGGCGGATATTCCACAAACATCGTGGTACGGGATCATTTCGCTGTCCATATTCCGGATAACATCAGCTTTCAGGAAGCAGCACCGTTGCTGTGCGCAGGAATAACCACATACTCCCCGCTCATGAAGGCAGGTATCGTCAAAAACATGAAGGTAGGAGTGGCAGGAATTGGTGGTCTGGGCCACATGGCCATAAAACTTGCTGTTTCCAAAGGAGCCGAGGTATACGCTTTTACAACCACACCGTCAAAAGCCGACGACATTCTTTCATTCGGGGCCAAAGAAGTTATTGTGGTCGATAGCCCGGAAAAATTCAAAGATTATCAGGGAACGCTGGATTATATGATATCCACGATCCCCTATCAGTATGATGTCGCGGCCTACGCATCAGTCGTGAAGCCATACGGGACATTCACTCAGGTCGGGATGCCTGAAGGTTTTCAGATTACACTTAATGCACTTGGGCTTGCTGCATCAAGGGTTAATTTCAACGCGTCAATGATAGGCGGCATGAAAGAAACTCAGGAAGTGGTTAATTACTGTTCACAAAACAAAATATTGCCCACAATTCAGATTATTAAAGCTGATCAAATTAATGAGGCGTGGGATAACGTCTTTAATAAGAAAGCGCGATATCGCTATGTTATAGATGCATCGACAATTTAATATTAAATATTATTCAGACTAAGAAGTCCCTTCCCTTTCAACGTAAATTAATTTTATTTTGGATGTAGATATCCACCCTCGTTCGTAATGAAAATAACCCTCTTTTTTTCGGGGCCTGTGCCCCATTTTTTTTGATGTTCTGCATTAAAGGTAGTCATAATGAAAACAAAACATTCAAAAATAAATCAACCAACTTTGAATGATGCTAATACCGTAAATGACTCTAACTGGAATGGCGTATTTGCTATTTCACTCTGCGTTTTTGCCCTGATTGCTTCAGAATTCATGCCCGTCAGCCTGTTAACTCCGCTTGCCAGAGATTTAGGGATCACTGAAGGCACTGCCGGCCAGGGAATGACGATTTCAGGGGTCTTTGCCGTCGTGACAAGTCTTACCGTACGCAGGCTCGCTGGAGGGCTGAACCGTAAGTTTCTTTTACTGGCATTAACCGCCCTGATGGGCATATCGGCCATGATCGTCGCTCTGGCGCCTAACTTTGCTGTCTATATGTTGGGCCGCGCGCTGATCGGTGTGGTGATTGGCGGCTTCTGGTCAATGTCTGTCGCCACAGCTGTAAGACTGGTACATATCAGCCACGTTCCGCGTGCGCTGGCCGTTTTCAATGGCGGAAATGCCCTGGCGACGGTAGTGGCCGCTCCACTTGGTAGCTATCTTACGGCTGTCATCAGCTGGCGAGGCGCATTTCTGTGCTTAGTGCCTGTAGCTATGGTCACGTTCGTCTGGCAATGGGTAAGCCTCCCCTCCATGGAAACTGGCAAGTCCCGTAATACTGGCTCAACCATTGCCTCGCTTTTACGGAAGAAAAATGTCGCAATGGGTATGTGCGCCGCCGGTATCTTTTTTATGGGGCAATTTACTCTTTTTACCTATGTCAGACCTTTCCTGGAGAATGTCACTAAAGTTAATTCAGGCGCAGTAACGCTGATATTGTTAATGATTGGAATAGCAGGAGTCGTGGGAACGACGTCGATTGGGTTTGTGATCAAAAACCGCCTCTATCAGACACTCATTACAATACCGCTGGTTATGGCTTCAGTTGCAGTGATTCTTATCCCCATGGGTAACAACGTACTGGCAGTATGTGTTTTATTGGGGGTATGGGGTGTGCTGTCAACAGCTGCACCGGTAGGATGGTGGAGTTGGGTTGCTCATGCGACTGCATCTGATACTGAATCAGGTGGAGGTCTGATGGTTGCTACAGTCCAGTTTTCGATTGCGCTAGGTTCTACGTTGGGTGGGGTTTTGTTTGACCAGTTTGGTTTTCAGAGCACGTTCGGACTGAGCGCAGGGATACTTATCATCTCAGCAGTGTTGGCTCTGTGGGCATCGAAGCAAAAATAATGCGTTAAAACTTGAGATGCTGATGCAAACGTTTTTCAGCATCGGCTTGGGTGCAGCACTATCACGCTGCACCCACCTACCCTTTACTCCAGCGCCAGCAGCGCAAAACTCGCCAGCCAGTGCCCGCCGCTATAGTGGCTGCCGACCACATGCTCGACGCTTGCCGCAAGATGTTTCGTCACCGCCTCGCGCAACGCCTGTTGCGCCGGGATGGTTGGCTGGAAGCGCTTTCGCAATATGCTTCATGCACCAGGCGCGGCTGAGGTTTAACCCGTCCAGATGGGCAATTTTCGGGTCGGTACGATCGCTCACTTCCGCCGGGTTCATCAGCGCCGTAACGGACGCCCACCTCCGGCAGAAACGCGTCAAACCAGGCCGGGAAGTCTTCAGCCACCTTGCTCATCAGCAGCGCCTCCGTCAGCGCGCCGGAAATATACTCATCTCCGCCGGGCTCATAGTGAGCCGGATAGCGCGTGTCGGCGAGATAAAACCGCTCCGCCGCTGCCACAATCGCCTGTTCAAGCGCCTTGTCTCCGACTGCGCGACCGTAATCGAGCGCCAGCGCGAGGGCAAACGCCGTGTTGTAGTGCGTCCCGACGCGGATCGGATAGGTGAGCTTGCCGAGATAATCCACCAGCCGGTTGCGAATATCCTGGGTTAACGGCTCCAGCGTCTGGTACCAGCCTGCGGCCTGCGGCAGCGACGACTGTTTCAGCTCCTGGGCCAGCGCCAGCAGCCAGCCGTAGCCATACGGGCGCTCAAACGAGGCGCGGAACGGCGCGGTAAAATAGGCCAGCTCCTTCGCCACGTTCTCTTCGGTCAGGTGCTCGTCAAAAAGCGCGACGATCGCGTCCCGGCACGGCAGTTCCGGATAGAGGCGCACGCAGCGCAGCAGCAGCCAGTAACCGTGCACCGCCGAGTGCCAGTCAAAACAGCCGTAGAAAATCGGGTGCAGTTCGCGCGGCGGCAGAACGTCACCATCATCATTAAGCAGGTGCATGATGTGGTTCGGGTATTCCTGGCGCAAATAGGTCAAAGGCATGCGGGCAAACGCGTCGGCCTGATGTTGCGTTAATTCCATAACAGCTCCTTAGCGAAACACGAGGAAATACATTAAGAACACGTTCACCACCAGCAGGGTTAACGCGGTCGGGATCTGGATCTTGATCACCTGATATTTGTCTTTCAGCTCCAGCAGCGCGGCGGGAACGATATTGAAGTTCGCGGCCATCGGCGTCATCAGCGTGCCGCAGTAGCCCGCGTACATGCCAATCGCCAGCAGCGGCGCCGGGTTGCCGTGATGCACGTTGATCAGAAACGGCAAGGCGATACCGGCACTCAGCACCGGGAAGGCGGCAAAGGCATTACCCATAATCATGGTAAACAGCGCCATACCCACGCAGTAAATCACCACCAGCATAAAGCGGTTATCCGGGTTCACAAACAGGCTCACCACCTTCTGCACCGAGTCGCCCGTGTTGGCCACCACGAACACGCCGCCGAGCATGGCCAGCATCTGCGGCAGGATCACCGCCCAGCCGATGGTATCGACAAGACGACGGGACTGACGAACGGCATGCAGCGGCGTGCCTTTGGTCAGCCACCAGCCGGTGAGGATCGCCGCGACGCAGGCCACGCACAGCGCCGCCAGGGTGAGCTGTTTCTGATCGAGCAGAAACACGCCGCCAACCGAAACCCCCTTCAGGAATAACGTGCCCAGCACCGTCACCACCGGGATCATCAGCGCGGGCAGGAACAGCCAGTTTTTAAGGCGGTTTGACGACGCGACGCGCTCCTCCTCGGTCGACATTTTATAGTGCCCTTTCCCGACGAGGCCAAACCCCGCCAGCAGCGCGATGGCGATAACGCCGCCGCCGATAATCCGGTACGCCAGCGATTTGCCCAGTTCCTGAACCATCAGATCGCCAAACAGGAAGATCCCGCCAAACAAAAACCAGAACAGCGCGGTGGTAAAGCGCTTCGGATTGGCGCGATCGCGCAGGGTCATCACAACCAGCAGCATCACGACAAAGCCAATCAGGTAGTACACGCGGTTAATGGTGATAAGCGTCATCATTGCGCGGCCTCCTGCGTACCCTGCTCTGCACGCCAGGCCATCACGTCGCGACGGATGCTGGCATCGAGGCGCAGCAGGCGCGTCATATGAATAATCAATGCCGCAATGGCGGTGGGAATGGCCCACAGGCCGATATGCAGCGGTTCAATGCCCTGAATACCGTTCTCCTTCAGGAACGCGTCGATCAGCAGCACCGCCCCAAAGGCAATAAAGATATCTTCCCCAAAGAAGACCGCGATGTTGTCGCACGCGGCGGCATGGGCTTTGATTTTGTCGCGGATGTGCTGCGGCAGCTCGCCGTATTCGTTCAGCGCCGCCCCTTCGGCCATCGGCGCCAGCAGCGGGCGCACCGTCTGCGCATGACCGCCCAGCGACATCAGGCCCAGCGCGGCGGTGCCTTCACGCGCGACAAAATAGAGCATCAGAATACGCGCCGAGGTGGCGCTGGCGATCTTCGCCACCCAGGCCTGGGCGCGCTCTTTCAGCCCGTAATATTCCAGCAGACCAATCACCGGCAGGATCAGGATGAAGGTGGCCAGCGATCGGCTATTGACGAACTTTTCGCCAAAGGTCTCCAGCAGCATCCCGAAATCCATCCCGACCAGCAGACCCGTCGCCAGCCCCGCCACCACGACCACCAGCAGCGGGTTGAAGCGCAGTGCAAAACCAATAACCACGATCGGTATCCCGATCAGCGGCAACAGCGTAGTACCGTCCATAACGTTTACCCTATCGAAAGTGAGCGTTGCGCGCCGACGGCTATTTTTTTAATTTGCGGCGAGCGATGTTGTGTTTTGCTGGCAGGCTTCGCAAAACCTGCGCTAAAAAGCTATATCTGAACCTCAAAAACATGTAAACAAATTATCAATAAAATGTTCTTATTTTATCGATGAGTTTACATTTCTGGCTAAGGAACGTTATGACCTCAAAAAAGAGTGCTTCACCCGATCGCGACGATATCAACGATGGCCGGATCGTCTCTTCCCGCCATCTGGTATCCGAGCGCTGCGCGGAATTATCAGAGCTGGAGTATGCGCTGATCATGACCAGCAACGCGTTCAACAAATGGATGGTGCGCTGCATGACGGCAGCCGGCGAGCCCGATATGGGCGCCTTTGACGTTTCGCTGCTGCATCACGTGAACCACCGCGACCGCAAGAAAAAGCTGGCCGATATCTGCTTCGTCCTCAACGTGGAAGATACCCACGTGGTGACCTACGCCCTGAAAAAGCTGGTCAAAGCAGGCTACGTGACGAGCGAGAAAGCGGGTAAAGAGCTCTTTTTCTCCACCACCGAGGAAGGGAAAGCGCTGTGCATGAAATACCGGGACGTGCGGGAAGCGTGTCTGATTGCGATCCACGCGGAGAGCGGCATTGCCGGGAAGTCGATTGGCGAGACCGCGCAGCTGTTACGCACGATCTCCTCCCTGTATGACACCGCCGCCCGCACCGCCGCGTCGCTGTGAAACATTGCCCGCCTCTCCCGCCGGAGAGGCCGTTTTCAGCGGTTTATCACCTGTGAGGTATCACCGGCAAAAAAACGCACCACGTTATCGAAGGCCGTTTTGAAATATAACTCATAGCTGGCTGTTTCCACGTAACCCAGATGCGGCGTACAGAGTACATTCGGCATTTCCAGGTAAGGGTTATGCGTATCGTATACAGGCTCTTGTTCGTAGACGTCCAGCGCGGCATATCCGGGGCGCCCCTGGCGCAGCGCGTGGTAAAGCGCGCCTTCGGCAACCAGTTCAGCACGGCTGGTATTGACGAATAACGCATCCGTTTTCATCAGTGCGAGGTCGGCGGAAGTGATATTGCCTTCCGTTTGCGCCACCAAACGTTGATGCACGGTGATCACATCGGAAGTTGCGAAAAACTGCTCGCGATTTTCCGGCACCTGCAACCCAGCGGCACGTGCCTCTTGCTGCGCACGCTCGCTTCCCCACACCTGAACCTGCATGTCAAATGCCTGCGCATAGCTGGCAATTCGCTTACCGATTTTGCCGTATCCAAGGATCCCTAAAACCTGTTTATTCACCGCCGATCCGATTTCCGTTTGCCAGCGCCCCTCTTTCATGGCATTCACCGAAGAAACGAATTTTCTTCTGGATGCCATAATCAAGAGCCACGTTAATTCAGCGGGTGCCACCGGAGAACCGACACCTTCGACAACAGCGACACCGGCCCGCGTGCAGGCGTCAATATCCACATTTCTTGCCAGCTTACCCGTTTGGCTAATTAACTTCAGATTCGGTGTGCGGCGCAAAAACGCCTCATCAACAACGGTTCTTTCCCGGATGAGGATTAATGCCTGGGCGTTGAATAACGCGCTCTCTGCCTGCGTCTCTTTGCTTAAATCGCCCAGCGCAGAACAATGGAATTTATCATTCTGCCGCAGAAAACTGAGCTGCTGCGTGGCAAGCTGATAGTCGTCCGGAATTAACACCTGAATAGCCATTCTGCCCTCTCAATGTTGAATGATGTACCAACCGCTCAGTGCAACACCTGCAGTAATAACCCCTCCAGCCACTGCGTAAATACGCGCACTTTCGGTGAGATATGGCGATGCGGATAGAGCATCGACAATTTTCGCGCGGGAACCGGATTTTGCGGCAAAACTTCGATCAGCCGTCCATCATCAATATGGGGACGTAAAAAGAAATCCATGCCCTGCAACAGCCCAACCCCGGCCAGACCTGCCGCCACGTACACTTCTGAATTATCCAGCACCAGCTTACCCGGAAGGTGAATTTCTTCTATTCCGGATGGCGTCTGAAATACCCACGGCATAATTTGCCGGTTGCTACTGTTAACCCAGTTCACGCCCTGATGATGCTGCAAATCCTCCAGCGTTTCCGGTATGCCATGTTCCGCCAGATAAACGGGGCTGGCGCAGGTGACCAGCCGGATATTACCCAGTTTCCGGGCAACATAATCCCCCTCCTCCAGCGCCCCCATGCGCAATACACAATCCAGACCATCACGCAGCATATCTTTACGGCGATCTGAACTGCTGAGAATAATTTCGATGCCGGGATAGCGACGATAAAAATCCGGCAGATTGGGCGCGACCAGCAAAGCGGCAATGGCAACCGGCATATCGACACGCAACGGCCCGCAGAGCGGGCGTCCCACGGCAAACGATCCCAGCAAATCATCGGTTTGCTCCAGCAATGGCTTGCTGTTGCGATAAAACTCCTCGCCTTCTGGCGTCATATTGATGCGCCGCGTGGTCCGGTGCAACAGGCGCACGCCGCAGTGCTGTTCCAGTTGCTGTAAGGCTTTGGTCACAGCGGGACGGTGGATTTGCAGATTTTCCGCCGCCTGCGAGAAACTGCCCGTCTCCACGATCGCAATAAAGATCCGCATTAATTCGTAGACATTGATTTGCATAGCCCGCTTCTTTACCGGAAGGAATACCTCTTATTGTTACTTATTTCGTAATAGTGATGAAGCGTATTGACCATTTTTAATAATAAATACGCCGCTTAGAATGGCGCTATTCCGGAACACAATCCGTCAGGGTACTGATCAACAGCGGATTATACCGGCCTGTCGCTATCTTTTTTTAAGGAAACAGACGATGCAAAATCACAGTGTCAGCAATATTCTCGGTATCGAAAAAAGCGTTATTCAGGGGCCGCTCTCATGGCTGACCGATGCCCGCCTGGTAGCGGCGGTCAGTAATGCCGGTGGTCTGGGCGTGCTGGGGCCAAACGCCGGCCTGACTGCGGAAACCGCCGTCTCGACGCCGGAAGCGACAGCTGAAAAAATGCGCGAAGAGATTCGCAAAACCAAAATGCTCACCGAGAAACCCTTCGGCGTTAATCTGATCCCGGCGATTGAAAATGACATCTGGACGCCGCCCATGCTGCAGGTAATAAAAGAAGAAGGCGTGCAGGCCGTGGTGTATACCGGCTACGGCAAAGACGTGGTGATCCCTGCACTGTTTGATGAACTGAAAGAAGCAGGCATTAAAATCATCTACCGGGATATCAATCCCACGCCTGAAAACAGTCGCCAGGCTGAAGAGGCCGGTGCCGATATTATCGTCGCGACAGGGTTTGATGAAGGCGGAACACTGCCGGGTACCGCGCTAGGCACTTTTTCCATCGTGCCGCTGATTGTCGATGCGGTGAAAAACGTTCCCGTGCTGGCTGCGGGGGGTATTACCGATAACCGCACTGCCCGCGCCGCTCATGCCCTTGGCGCGCAAGGGGTGTTTGCCGGTTCAGTGTTTATCAGCACCCATGAGAGCCGCGTACCGCAATCGGTGAAGGACAAAATCGTCGCGGCAAACGGGCTGGATATGCTGCTGTTTCGCACCCTTCCTGACTACTACCGTTCGCTGCCCGGAAAGCTGGCGGAAAAACTGGTGCAAATGGACAAAGCCGGAGCCAGCCGGGAAGAGATCGCCGCCGCGATGGGCGGCGTGAGCAGCTTACGCGTCGGTATGCTGGAAGGTAACAGCGACGAAGGTTATATCGCGCTCGGTACCGGGATCGGCAGCATCCGCAGCGTGAAAAGTGTCGCTGAAGTGGTGAATGAATTAAGCGTCTGACGCTTTCCCGCCGCTAACGGCGGCGCTCCTTTCGCCTGTTCCGTCATCGCCGGAATGGGCGAACCGCTGCCGGATAGATCGATATCAACATCCCCGCCCGCGCGATGCTACAAAATGTCCTGGCCGCATAACGACGCAACCCTTTGAGGCCTTAAATGTTTTCCGCTTTACTTGTCAGGAATCCACGCGCTTGCCTGTTGATCCTTATGTTGCTGCTGATGAATATCGCAGCCTGGGGCTGGGCATTTTTCACCTTTGGCGACAGCGCCTCGCTGATGGCGGCAAGCCTGCTGGCATGGTGCTACGGCTTACGCCATGCGGTGGATGCCGACCATATCGCTGCCATCGATAATGTCACGCGTAAAATGATGCAGCACGGGAAAAGATCGTGCAGCATCGGTACCTGGTTCTCGCTGGGGCACTCCACGATTGTTATCCTCGCCACCATTGCCATTGCGGCAACCGCCACGGCGTTTCGCCATCACATGGCGTGGCTGCATGAAACTGGCGGAATGATTGGCACCAGCGTATCGGCTTTTTTTCTGATCATTATCGCGCTGGTGAATTTACTTATTCTCAGTAATGTCTGGCGCGCTTTCCGGCAATTCAAAAGCGGTGATAAATCGCTTCCCGACGAAACAATTTCATCCGGCGGCGTAATGAGCTGGATCTTTCACCGGACATTCCGCCTGGTGTCGCAAAGCTGGCATATGTACCTTGTCGGTTTTTTATTCGGCCTGGGGTTTGATACCGCCACTGAAATTGGCGTACTGGGCATTTCCACCGCCGGTGCGTCAAATGGCATGTCGGTGTGGTCTATTCTGGTATTTCCGGCACTCTTTACCAGCGGCATGGCGTTAATCGATACGCTGGATAATATCCTGATGGTCGAAGCCTATGGCTGGGCATTCAGCAAACCGCAACGCAAACTCTATTACAATATGACCATCACCGGCACATCGGTTATTGTCGCGTTATTTATCGGCGGCAGCGAAGCGCTGGGGCTAATCGTGGATAAGCTTGATTTACATGGTAAATTCTGGGATATCATCGCCGTGATGAACGATAACCTGAGTAACGCCGGGTTTTTCGTGGTCGGATTGTTTATTCTCTGCTGGCTGCTTTCTGTGCTGAACTATCGGTGGAAAGGTTACGATGCGCTTTTTACGGATGAACAAACACCGCTGTAAACAGAAATAAAGGAAATAATAACAATGGAGAAGTTAATGATGCTGGCGCTGCTGGTCAGCGTTGCAACAGGATGCACGCCGCTTCACCCGACGGATTGCCTGAAAAAAGCGCCTTAGAGTCCTGCGCTTATAATCGTTCCGGCAACGTTACCGATACGGATATTTATGGTCAACAAGCGGCCGGAATTAAAAATGCGCTGGATTCCGCCCTCGCCGATCGCCATGCATGGAAAGGCAAAACCTGTACTGTGCATCTCGATTTTAACTATGACGGTAAATTGCAAAATATGGTTATCAGAGGTGGCGATAAAGAGTATTGCGCAGCGCTGGAAGCGGCGGCGAAAAAAGCCGTCTTCCCGCCTTTCACCGATCAGAAAGTCTACGATGTGATGAGCTCCGCACGCTGGAATATGCAGGGCTACTAAAAAAGGATAAAAAAAAGCCGACAACATTGTCGGCTTTAATATTGCACTACATGTTAAGCGTTAAGCAGTTGCTCTCCGCAGGCTTTTACGCTTGCCAGCAGAACTTTAACATCCTGCAGACACACCGTCGGGTTCAGCAGCGTCAGCTTCAGGCAGGTAACGCCATCAGCTTCCGTTACCCCAACGTTCGCCGCCCCGGAGGCCAGCAACGCATCACCAATGCGCTGGTTCAGCAACGCAACGGCGGACATATCATCGTTTTGCGGGCGGAAGCGGAACAGCACGCTGGCCAGCTGCGGCTGCATCACCAGTTCCAGTTGCGGCTCCTGATCGGCGACGTAATGCCGCCACCTGCTGCGCCAGCGTCACGCCATGATCGATGATCTCGGCGTACTGCTTCTGACCCAGCGCTTCCAGGCCCATCCACAGCTTCAGCGCATCGAAACGGCGGGTGGTCTGCAGCGATTTGGAGACCAGGTTCGGCACGCCGTGCTCTTCGTCGAACTCGGAGTTCAGGTAAGCCGCCTGATAGCGCATCAGCTCATAGTGACGCGCGTCTTTCAGCAAGAACGCGCCGCAGCTGATGGTCTGGAAGAACTGCTTGTGGAAGTCCAGGGTAACGGAATCCACCAGCTCAAGGCCGTCCAGGTAGTGACGGTACTGCTCAGACAGCAGCAGCGCGCCGCCCCAGGCCGCATCCACGTGCACCCAGATCTGCTGTTCCGCCGCCAGCCGCAGCAATCTCACGCAGCGGGTCGATAGCACCGGCGTCGGTGGTACCTGCGGTCGCGACAATCGCCAGAACCTGCTCGCCGTTCGCTTTCGCCTGCGCCAGTTTCGCCGCCAGATCGTTCAGATCCATGCGGGAGAACTCATCCGTTTTCACCAGCGTCACGGACTGATAGCCCAGGCCCATCAGCGCCATGTTTTTCTGCACGGAGAAGTGGGCGTTTTCAGAGCACAATACTTTGATCTTGCGCAGATCGCCTACCAGGCCGTCCTGCTGAACGGAGTGGCCCTGACGCGCAAAGAACGCATCGCGCGCCAGCATCAGCCCCATCAGGTTGCTCTGGGTGCCGCCGCTGGTGAACACCCCGGCGTCGCCCGGCTGGTAACCCACCTGGGTACGCAGCCACTCGATCAGCTTGATCTCGATGATGGTGGCCGACGGGCTTTGATCCCAGGAATCCATGCTCTGGTTGGTGGCGTTGATCAGCACTTCCGCCGCCTGGCTTATCACCAGGCTCGGGCAGTGCAGGTGCGCCACACACTGCGGGTGATGCACCGACAGGCTGTCTTTCAGGAAGTACTCGACGGCGCGTTCAATCGCCGCCTGGTTGCCCAGGCCCTGCGGGGTGAAATTCGAGATTGATGCGCTCGCGCAGTTCGCGCAACCGTTTTGCCCTGGTACATCTCAGGCTGTTTCAGCCACTGCACAACCGCTTTTGTGCTCTGCTCAATGGCGTCCTGATAGGCGGCAATACTTTGCGCAGAACCTGAAAGAATCGGATTTACATCAGACATTCAATTGCTCCGATTAAACAGGCTTAACGCCGGCTGCCAACAGCGCCTGCTCAAATTTATCCAGGAAGATTTCCAGCTCTTCATTGCTGATCAGCAGCGAAGGCAGCAGACGCAGCACGCAACCGTTACGGCCGCCGCGCTCCAGAATCAGACCGGCTTCGAAGCATTTCTTCTGCAGCAGCGCAGACAGCTCGCCGTCGGCCGGGTAGCAGCCCATGTGATCCTGCGCTTCGTTCGGCTTGACGATCTCAATACCGATCATCAGGCCCAGACCGCGCACGTGACCGATAACCGGATAACGTTTCTGCAGCTCGGCCAGTTTGCCTTTCAGCCATTCGCCCTGAGCGGCCACTTTGTCGGCGATCCGGTCGGTCTTTCAGGATTTTCAGCGTGGTCAGACCGGTGGCCATCGCCAGCTGGTTGCCGCGGAAGGTGCCGGTGTGGTGACCCGGCGCCCATGCGTCGAACTGTTTTTTGATACCCAGTACGGCCAGCGGCAAACCGCCGCCCACCGCTTTAGACATCACGATGATGTCCGGCTCAATGCCGGCGTGTTCGAAGGCGAACAGTTTACCGGTACGGGCAAAGCCAGCCTGAACTTCGTCGATGATCAGCAGAATGCCATGTTCCTGCGTCACTTTACGGATGCGCTGCAGCCACTCGGCCGGCGCCGGGTTCACGCCGCCTTCGCCCTGAACGGCTTCCAGGATCACCGCAGCCGGTTTACGCACGCCGCTTTCAACGTCGTTGATCAGGTTTTCGAAGTAGTAGGTCAGCGCTTTCACGCCCGCTTCGCCGCCGATACCCAGCGGGCAGCGGTATTCGTGCGGGTAAGGCATGAACTGCACTTCCGGCATCATGCCGTTAACCGCTTCTTTCGGCGACAGGTTGCCGGTGACCGACAGCGCGCCGTGGGTCATGCCGTGATAACCGCCGGAGAAGCTGATCACGCCGGAACGGCCGGTCACTTTTTTCGCCAGCTTCAGCGCGGCTTCAACCGCATCAGCACCGGATGGACCGGTGAACTGCAGGCAATACTCTTTGCCCTGGCCCGGCAGCAGAGAGAGCAGGTAATCGGAGAACGCATCTTTTAACGGCGTCGTCAGATCCAGAGTATGTAACGGCAAGCCGCTGGTAATGACATTTTGGATGCTTTGCAGAACATCAGGATGGTTATGACCCAGAGCCAAGGTTCCTGCCCCTGCGAGGCAGTCAAGATATTGATTATTTTCGACATCGGTGATCCAGACGCCCTGCGCTTTTGCAATTGCCAAAGGCAATTTGCGCGGATAACTCCTTACATTGGATTCAAACTCGGCTTGGCGCGCCAGAAAGGTTTCATTGTTCTGCGGTTAATGAATTTGCATCTAAAGTATCAATACGGACTTTATCCGTCATCATATCACTCCTACAACCAGCGCGATGTTTCACCCTGATTGAATAATGGTTTATGGGATTTGCTCAAAAAAAAACGCGGCTAATATATGTTTTTTTAACGCCGGACTCAATCTTTTATTTTCAAGGGCACTTATCGATAATTACCTTTAAAATCAATATGAAAAATAACATCTGCGCAGAATTTGCGTTACTTCAATTGTAAGCAATTCTGTTACAAATACCAAAGCGGAGCGCCAACAAAGGATAAAAGGCCTGGAATTATCGCTTTGCGCGCTGGCTTTTTATCCTGCAAAGCGCGGTATCGCCATTAATAATGGCGAAAATTAACGGCTAACGCGTTATTTTTCAGTTCTGGTGCATAAAGCGTAAGGAAAATATCGATTCAGCCGGGCAAATCACTTAATATGCCCGCTCCAAATTTCCCTGTGCGGCGAAACATTGTACAAAGCGCGGCGCACTGTAAACAGGAAGTCAACGATTTAAGCCATAAAGCGCATCACCCGATAACCCGTGACAGGCAATACCGGTTATCGACAACGGGAGCAAATCCTGGGTTGTCATCAGAAATGTTCGCGGGCGGACATTTCGTAAGGCAAATACCACCGGGCAGCCGGACTGGTTATTTCACCTTATGCCGAGAATGAAAATTTTCTTGCCATGAATTAATGGCGCCCTGATATGAGATTGTTATGACTCGCACTTTTCCACACATCGTCGTTGCCAAATTCGGCGGCACCAGTGTTGCTGACTTTGACGCGATGAGCCGTAGCGCCACCATCGTTCTTGCCGATAAAGATGTCCGTCTGGTTGTTCTGTCTGCGTCTGCGGGCGTGACCAATATTTTAGTCGAGCTTTCTGCCGGTCTGGAAAGCCGCGAACGCCTGGACAAAATCGAAACCCTGCGCACCATTCAGTACAACATTATCTCCCGCCTGAAACAGCAGGATGCTATTCGCCAGGAGATCGACCACCTTCTCGACAACATCAGTCGCCTGGCGGAAGAAGCCTGTACCGCCCGCTCGGCCGCGCTCAGCGATGCGCTGGTCAGCCACGGCGAATTGATGTCCAGCCTGCTGTTTGTCGAAGTGCTGCACGAGCGCGATGTCGAGACCGAATGGTTTGATGCCCGCAAAGTTATTCGCACCACTGACTGCTTTGGTTGCGCAGAACCGGTGCTGGATGCAACGGCAGAACGCGTTGAAAGGCGGCTGCGTCCGCGTATCGAGCAGGCATTAGTGGTCACGCAGGGGTTTATTGGCCGCGAGGCGAATGGTCAAACGACTACGCTGGGCCGCGGCGGCAGTGATTACACCGCCTCGCTGCTGGGTGAAGCGCTACACGCTGCGCGTGTGGATATCTGGACCGACGTCGCCGGGATCTACACGACCGATCCGCGTATCGTCTCCCAGGCGCAACGCATTGAGCAGCTCTCATTTTCCGAAGCCAGCGAAATGGCGACCTTTGGCGCAAAAGTGCTGCATCCGGCGACACTGCTGCCAGCAATGCGCAAAAATATCCCGGTCTTTGTCGGTTCAAGTAAACACCCTTCAGCCGGTGGCACGCTGGTCTGCCGCGAGGCCGAAAACCCGCCGCGCTATCGCGCGCTGGCCGTTCGCCGTCAGCAGACGCTGATGAAATTACACTGCGAGCAGGGGCAGCCCGCCTGCCACTTTTTAGCGGATACCTTCGCGCTGCTGGCGCGCCACGATGTGGCGGTCGATTCCATCACCACCTCAGAAACCAGTATCGCGCTGATCCTGAACGCCACCAGTGCCACCTCCGGTGAATCGAACCTGCTGACCACCTCTCTGCTCACCGAGTTGTCGTCGCATTGCCGCGTGGAAGTGGAAACCGGCCTTGCCTTAGTCAGCCTGATCGGTAATTCGCTGTCGCAGGCTGAAGGCGTTTGCCATGAGGTGTTCGCCGGGCTGGAAAATCATCCCGTGCGGCTGATTTGCCACGGCGCGTCGTGCCACAGTCTCGGTTTCCTGCTGCCCGCAGAGGCCGCAGACGACGCGGTAAAAGCCTTACACCGCCGTCTGTTTGAATAACGGCGATTGACAAGCTCCGCGCTTAAGCCCGGCGTAGTGCTGGCAGACAACCCGCTCTGCCAGCACGAAAAAGAAGACACGGCCTGTTCCACTGGCCGCCCGGACGAACGGATCGTCGGGCATTGCCGCTTTACACGCTTTCTTGTACCCTTCCACGCAACCTATCTCACCTGTTGAAAAGCAGAAATTACCGGACTTCACATGGCTGCTCACACGTCGAAAGATCCCCTGCATGGCGTCACTCTGGAGATGCAAATCAACGCGCTGGTCGCCCGTTACGGCTGGAACGAACTGGGTAAACGCATCAATATTAATTGCTTTAAAAACGAACCAAGCGTTAAATCCAGTCTCAAGTTTCTGCGCCGGACGCCCTGGGCGCGCGCAGAAGTCGAGGCGCTATATCTGGATTCCCTGGATGATGTCGCCCCGGTCAACAAGGATGAGCCCACCTTCAATCCGTGGACCCGCAGTCGAATCATCAATAAGAGCTAATAAGATGTCCCTTAAAAAGTCAGTCGTCCTTTTTGCTACTGCGCTTTTACTGGTCAGTTGTTCCTCCAAACCGCCTAAATCTCTTGTCACGCCGCTACCGCCGGTGGCGAAACAGCCGCTGCCTGCAACAGGAAAAAATTCACAGCCGGTACGCGGCGTCTGGCTGGCGACGGTTTCCCGCCTCGACTGGCCGCCGGTCAACTCGGTGAATGTCAGCAGCGCCGATACGCGCATTCGCATGCAGCAGCAGGCGCTGGTGCAAAAACTGGATAAACTCAAAAGCCTTGGCATAAATACCGTCTTTTTCCAGGTGAAGCCGGACGGAACCGCGCTGTGGCCCTCTAAAATTTTGCCGTGGTCCGACATGCTGACCGGTACGATTGGTCAGGATCCTGGCTACGATCCGTTGCAGTTTGTGATTGATGAAGCACACAAACGCGGCATGAAAGTGCATGCCTGGTTTAACCCGTACCGCGTGGCGGTTAACACGCAGCCTGCAACCATCGCGGCGCTTAACCGCACGCTCCCTTTGCACCCGGCCAGCGTCTTTGTGCTGCATCGCGACTGGATCCGCACCGCCGGTGACCGGCTGGTGCTCGATCCTGGAATTCCCGATGTGCGCGACTGGATCACCAGCATCGTGGCTGAAGTGGTTGCCCATTACCCTGTCGATGGCGTGCAGTTTGATGACTATTTCTATACCGAAACGCCCGGTTCGCAACTGAATGACAACCAGACCTTTCAGCAATATGGCCAGGGTTTTAGCGCCAAAGCGGACTGGCGGCGCAACAACACCCTGCTGCTGATTGAGCAGGTTTCCCGCACCATTAAACAACTGAAACCAGGCGTCGAATTTGGCGTCAGCCCTGCCGGGGTATGGCGCAACCGCTCTTTCGATGCGGCGGGTTCCGACACGCGCGGCGCGGCGGCTTACGATGAGTCCTTCGCCGATACCCGTCGCTGGGTGCAGCAGGGGTTGCTGGACTATATCGCCCCGCAAATTTACTGGCCCTTCTCGCGCAGCGCTGCGCGGTATGACGTACTGGCAAAATGGTGGGCCGACGTCGTCAAACCCACCCATACGCGCCTGTATATCGGTATCGCGCTGTATAAAGTGGGTGAACCGTCGAAGATGGAGCCGGACTGGATGGTCAACGGCGGTGTATCGGAGCTGAAAAAACAGCTCGATTTAAACGAATCGCTACCGCAGATTAGCGGCACGATTTTGTTCCGCGAAGATTACCTGAACCGGCCGCAGACGCAGCAAGCGGTCAACTATTTGCGGGAGCGCTGGGGGGAATAACCCCCGCTGGTTAAGAGGGTGAGTCACGAAGAGGCGTTGCATGCTGGATTTAATCAAAGAAAATAGTGTCCTGGTGTCAGTCATTTCATTATGCGTGGCCACCCTTTCGCTGACGCTGAATAAAAAGACCTCCCGCATGACCAGCTACAATTCGCGCGGGAACTATATTGTCTATTTCAGCAAGATCTCGGGGTTGAAAAAATTTTTCACCTCCTCTGGCTTCAGCGTAAAAATCTATAATTCCGCCTTATCCGATATTATCGAGCTCGATCATAAAATTCATATCACCCCGCTGCTCGGCGGTATCCGCCGGGCGCAGATTTTTGACGGCCTCGAAAACCGCAATAATCTCGGCATCAGCAAAACGATCTATCCGGCATTTAAACGCGCGCGGAAAATAAAATTTCCGCGCCGTTATGCCCACGATGATCTTTATAGCTTTCATAGCTCGCCGTTTTTCGCCTGGTTTTCAGCCAGCGGTAAACATGCGGCATCCGCCAACCCGGTAGACAGAAAACTCAACCGATACCATAGCTATATCGAAATTACGGATTACTCTGGCCACAGCGAAATCTGGTATTTCTCCTTTTCATTACACTTATCTAATCTCGATACCGATTTTGTAAAAAGCGACAACTGGAAACGGCTCAGGGCTGATGAATCCAGTCATTTTAAATATTATCGCTTTGCGGATTTCACGGTTCTTGCGCCTGTCGATCTGTATAAAAATCTTGCGACCGCTTTAACGCCGCAAAAACCTTTATCAGAAATTCGCGGTTGCAATGAGGAGCATGAAAACTCAGACAAGCTGATGCAAAGCGGTTATGAGCCATTAGAGTACGAACTGCAACAATATGAGCTGCGGGAGTATTACTATTTCCTCAGCAAAATAAAGCAGCACCTCAGTTTTTAAGCATTAACCGCACTTTCACGACATTTCATGCTTCAGGGCTCTTCCGTCAGCGCCTCGTAAACGCTACGCAAGCGCGAGCGTAAATACAGCACGGCTTTGTGTTTGCGGGAAAGTAACGCCTGCTGGCTGGCACCACTCTCCTCCGCCAGTTCTTTATAGCTGTAGCCGTAAAGCTCTGTTTTCTCGAACACCTCGCGCTGTGCGGACGGCAGCTCGGCCAGCGCCTGCTCCAGTTCCTCCCACAGCAGCGTTTTCAGGTATTCCTCTTCCGGGGTTTGCGGCACACCGAACAACGTTTCCGCCAGTTCATCTTCGGCAACATCTCCCTCATCATCGGTGAAAAAACGGGATAACGGCAGTTCCCGTTTTTTGCGCGCCCGATCGGTCATTTCATTGCGCGCTGCGCGAAACAACCAGGCCGCGACATTCTCCACCGGCTGCTCCACCTGCATCAGTTGATATGTCACTTCCTGCAGGATATCGTCGGCATCGTCCCTAACCGCAGTGCGGCCACGGATAAAGGCTTTCAGCCGCGATCGGCAGGCATTAAGCGCTGCCATGAGCAGTGATTCTCCCGCCACACTGGCTTTCATTGTGTTCACTCTGCGTCCGGTGTTTTCGGGCGGTTATCATCAGGCTGAGCGCGATCTTCCGCCTGCTCATCGCGATGTCCGCGCCAGCCACAGTGTCCGCGATGTCCGTGACGACCAAAGCCGTCGCGACGATGGCGAATAAACTCTTCGCGCTGTTCCGGCGTCATCTGCATCCAGCGCTCATGCATACGGCGATGCGCCCGCGCCATGCCAAACATCCCCGGCCGAAAACCGAGTCCGCCGAACAAAATGCGGCACAGCACCAGCACGCCCAGCGCCTGCCAGAAGCCAATGCTTTTTACCCCGAGGATGGCGGGCAACAGCGCATTCCACAGCGACATTACCAGCAGCCCCAGTATGACGACCAGCGCCACACCGAAAATCACATGTTTCACCATGCGATGGCGGCCAAAACCGTGTCCACGAGTGTGCCCATGCATATCAAAATCTCTCATCTTCTTCTTTCCTCTTACCGTAGCGGATTGTTGCCTGTGATGGGGTAGACGAATGAGCGATAAAGATATTGCCAGGAAAATGAAATTTTTTCTGCGCCAAACGCCTCCCCATTGAAAAAGATGACAATATTATTATTAGCTCCATCACTTTGTTTTATTAAAAAATTAACTATTCATGTTATTTTTCATTATATTGAAAATAATTTTTCGGTTAATCTTTAATAATATTAAGCACACTCAGAAATTTATATATTATATATAATATGCCACTTTTTTAGTCTTCCATGTAACCGCTGGAAATCAATGGTTATTTTAAAAATAGTGTTTTAATAAACATTTTTATATTTGCAAAGGCCTCTCCCCCGTCTATATTTTTTTGAGTTAGTCGTTCCGTTAGTTTCAAACCAACAAAGGAATTATCTAATGACTGATTTTGCACGGTCAGTTACGGTTGATATCGCAGATACCAGCCCGGCGACACTGACGCTAAATTACGTTCGCCTTAACGGTGGGCAGTGGCAAAAAACGCCAGAACCCGGTTCAACCATTACTCCAGCCGGAGAAGTCGAGTATGTGAATGGTGTTGAGAGCAATTATGAAACCCTTGGCGGCCAAATTGTTCTGACCCCCGCCTCAGGTGGCCTTATTACTATCAAATGGGACTGGTCTTTTGGTTCGGGCGTTTCTGGCGGCGTCAGGACGGAATCTTTAACCGGACTCGCAGTCAGTTACCAGTGGATCAATACGCAATCAAATCACCCTGTATTACAGGTTACGATCAGCGCCGATACCGCAGCAAAATTACTTCGTGCTCATAAATGAATGAATACTGGCAGGAAATATTTTCCTGCCAGTATTATTTGATGAGGATTGCAAATGGCAAGTAATATAACTGCTGGCAATTTTTCACAAAATAAAAATCTCGCCATTGCACTGGGTAATAATTCGGCCACTACGCTAACGCTGGTGCTGGCCAGCGTAAATCAGGGAGCCTGGGCTGGTACGCCGCCAAAAAATGGTTCAACCTACCCGCCCGCTAATTATTTTTATGCCGTTAATATTGCTGCGAATAGTTATGACGCACTCAGCGGCTCCGTAAAATTTGAGCTCGCCTCTGGGGGTTTCCTCATAGCGCAATGGACCTGGGAACCCGGCACGCCTCTGCGAGTGGATGCCTACTGCGATAGCGACCAGGTACAGATTGATTACAATACTATTAATTCACAATCAAACTCGGCGACGTTCCAGATTACCGTCACTAATGAATAAATTACCCATGCTATTCAGGGGGAGTCATGTCCGGGGCTGCGAGCACTAAATTTTCGTTTTCCATTACGTTTCCGGATCAGGGGGGAGGAACAAACCCTGCCGTCGGTCCTTTTATTATTCCTCCGCGATTGAAAAATGCCACCCCGAATAACGATCTGGCGTTGTACTTTTCAGGATATTGCGTCCCCGCCACAACCTCAGCCACCAAAGGTATTCAGCCGGGCGAGATACCGCAACAGAAAGCGTTTGGTTTAAGTTTTACGCAGTCAGGAAGCTCACCTAATCCGGTAATAAAAATAGTGCAGATAACCGTAGTTAAACAATATATTTTTAGTGCGCAGACTGCCGATCGTGAAATATTACTCACTTCATTTCGCCTATTTGCCGGGCAACTTGAAAAACTGGAAGTTTCGCTTTCCAGTGCGACTGGCGGGCTTTTACCCTGCGTCACAGAAGCGTTGCTTTATCAAATTGCACTCAATATGCCGTTAACATTAAGTGAATTACTGCAATTCACTTATCACTTTAATATTAATGATCAATATATTGATCTGGAGCCGGGTTTTTCACTGACCATTGCCGCTGCCGGATACCAATATATTGCGCCTCCCGCCAGCCCTGGTTATGGATTGAATGCGTTTACCCTGTCCGGTACGCAAACAGTCAGCCTCGGCTGGCAGCAAGACGGGAAATTATCATTCAACGGTTTTGCATCCCGTTTTACGCACGGCGTTGAGTTATCTCCGCCGACGCCACCCGATGAGAACTACCCGTGTCTGATTTTCGCCGCCAGCCCTATCGATCTTCAGTTAAGCGGCAATGCCCGCCGACACTGGCGGCTGATTACACCGTCATCGCTGCCATCGCCGCAGAATGTGGATAACAGCGGCAGCAGCAGCGTTGACAGCGCGTTGTTACTGGGCGCTGACACCTACACCGATTTAGCGGCGGCCACCGAGGCGGCGATTAGCGGTGGGCAATTTTGTATCACGCCGGACGCCGACAATAATCCGATCGTGGCCATCGCATTTACCAGCCGGGTTTTTGTCACGCCCGCTATTGGCATCTTTGTCAATGATATTGCCCAACAGGTTCCGGTGGGGACATCGATGCGCGACATCGTCTTTCAGTATTTGCTGGTTCCGCCCGCACACATTGTCACTTCCGGTTCGAATGTCGATAGCACATCGCTGAGTTGCAAATTACAACGCTGGGTGGCCAATAGCGAAAAACCCTTTTCCTCCACCTCGCCAGGCCCAACGGTTCAGGTCGACTATTTTGATTTCTCGCCAGACAGCACTTCAGGCCTGCCGCTGAGCGGACCGGACGGCGACGTATTCGATATTCCGCTGTTAAAAGGCGATCGGATTTATGTCGGCCCGAAAGATGGATATCAACTTAGCCTTACGGAGTAGTACACGCGCGCTTCTTGTTCGTCAGCACCCCAGGTGAGGGCCAGGAAATGAACAGCACTAAAAATTATTTTACAACGCTTCCCGTGAGCTTTCTGTTGCTGTTGGTCTGCACAGAGGGGTATGCAGCCGTTAAGTTTACGATCCGTTCGCAAAACTTTCTCCATTTGGGATGGGGAACATCCGCTGTGAATAAAAATAAATGTCTTGCGCTTGACGAGATGATGCAAGCCAACGACGTGATTATTATTCAGGAGTTAATGCAGCACGCTGATCCCTGTCCTGCTGAAACAACAAAAAATAAGTTCCAGTTTATCGTTAATTCGACGGGGTTGGGTTCCAGTTCTTATAAAGAGTATTACGGTTTTTATATCAAACCGCCGAAAGTTAGCTTTACCAATGATAGATACCAGGCTGGTGGAACCTTTGAGCGACCGCCTTATGCCATTGGACTGAAAGTCACCGTCAGTGCCACCAGCAAATATATCTGGGTCGGTAATATTCATTCTATTTTTGGTAAAAGAGTACAGCAACGATACGACGAGGCCGCTGAAGTAAAAGATTTTTATCAATACATGATAAACGTACGAATAACGGGCGCACCCAAAGCAAAAAACTACCCCTTTATTATCGGCGGGGACTGGAATATCCCCCTTAAAAATAAGGCCGGGAAATACACAAAAGGCTTCGAGTGGCTGCCAACGAACAATGCGGAGGGAGCCCCGAACGTCCCAACGTCACTGAGTGCAAAAGGCAAACGCGCCAGCGCCTACGATCATTTTATTTATGCCGATAGCCTCACGGTAAATAACGTTCAAATTCTGACAAGCGCTTCCTTCGCCTCGGATCTCTCATGGCGTCAAAACGTGACAGATCACCTGGGAATTAGCGCAGAGGTAACCATCCCATGACTCCTCTTAATGTCTCGCGCTTGCTTCGTCAATCAGCATACTTACTTGCCACTTGCTGTCTGGCGATCCCGTTAATGGCGTACGCCGATAAGCCGAATTTTTATGTGCCGGAAGCCTGTAAAGGTAAGGCAAGCGGCGCCGGGCTGGAGAATCCTTCCGACGTGCTGCCGCCGCAAGTCACAGCGTATTATGTTGATCTTGTGACTCCGGATATCGTATTTCTCTCCATCGATAGCGTCTCCCCGATACCGGATAGCAAGTTTTGGTCGGCGAAGATCAATATTCCACCTGTCACTAAAAACAAAAATGGCTACAAGGGCTCGTTTATCCTTGATGTCTCTTATACCCCGCTATTGAACGTTTTTGTGCAAAAAAATGCGAGTTCCCCTGGCGTTAAAGCTTTTACCCTGCCAAGAGCCGCCACGCTACCCAAGGACGCAGAACTTCTTCCGGTCGTGGATGTGACTATTTATAACGAAGATCATAGCGCAACGCTTGCAGGCGCCTTTGTGCAATTTCACTCCGCCGCTCTCACCGCAGCAATAGTTGGCATGGATGACACATCCCCGACGCTAACCGAAGAGGCGGATGACAATGGGATCATCAAGTTGCAGTGCATGATTTTCCTCGAGGGTGCGAACTGGGTCACTGTCTACGATAAAGATCACCAATACCGCTACGATGCCCCGCTGGAGCTGATTAACCCCGCAGGCGCGTTAAGCACCACACGCGTGACAAAAAGTGGGGAGGAGTAAAATGGCTCATTTCGTGCCGTGTTATGCGGGTTCGCGTTTGTACATCGCGCCGGGCGGCGAAAACTGCTTTGGTGGCTTTTTACTCTCAACAGACGTCACCACGCTGCCTGACAGCCTCACCGTTGAACAGGCGCTTTATGCGTACCACGGATGGTTTGTTCAGCTTCCCGCCACGGCCATTACGGATCTGGCGGCATTTGAGCAAAAAGCGCAGGTCTGGTTTCACAACTCAGCGCGAAAGGATGCGCTGGCGGCCTGGTTCACCAGCATTGCGGGATTAACCGCAACCGTCCTGTTTGCCCGTAAAAACGGAACCGACGTAACCCTGCTGCGCACGGCGGAAGTGCCGTTCGGCAATTTTGCCCTTTCATTGCCGAAAGACAGCACGATAGTGGCGTCAGCCCAGGCGTTAACCTTTAGTCGCGGTACGCTGCTGGTTACCCCTACCGGCGAGCGAACCCCGCAGCCGTTCGCCCTCGATCATCTCGGGCTGGAATTGCTGAATGACGCCGCGCCGAATAATGTGCTGTCGCTGGCGTTTTCCGTCACCAGCGAAGCCGCAAGTGATGTTCTGGATATTGGATTACGCAGTTTCTCTGCGCCCGCAGAGGGCGGCTATACCCAAACCGCACTGTACCGAATCTTTAATTTGCAGGATGCGACTTCGCAGTTAACGCTTCAGGGGACCCTTGATCCCCTCGCCCCCTGCGACACCACGCGCTCCTTCCTGCAGCTGTCCAGCGGTGCGCTTTCGCTGCCCACGTACTATCAATCCGCGGCAGGCGCGGCGGTAGAGGTAAAACCACTCGCCAGCGCCGGGCTGGTGTTTACCGAACGGCTGGCGGCGGTCGATGCCAGCGGTCAGCCCGTCATTCTGCGCGGTAACCAGTCTCTATATCTGACGCCCGCAGGTGAGTTCGAATTTCTGCTCTCGTCGCAGGGGCAAGCCGACGCCACCTCCGCCTCGCTGCAAAACGCACTGATGGGAGGATTATCCTCTGTCGAGTATTTCAAATATACCGGTAACCCAATACTGGCGTTCACTCCCCATCAGGATGCGTTTGCCCGTACGTTGCAAAATGCCGCCCCCGGGCGCGATCGGGTATTCGGGACTCTGACAGGGGCCGGGAAAACATCATGGGTGACACTGCAAACCGCGCAAAGCAGCGAATACTTCGCCCAGCCCGACAGCTCGGTCTTACACCAGGCTCCCGACGCTGCCGCAGACGCTGATTTTCTGACCTACCTGCCCGTTTCCGTCGGTGACGTTGAGGACCAGCAAACCCGCCTCGCCCGCTCAGATAACGGTGATTTACCTCCCGTCGCCTTCCCGCTGGCGCCCTACCGTTCGATTAAAGCGACCAACATCTCCGGCACTGATATCAGAAATATGGAGACTCAGGTGTTGTCGCCGAAACGTCGCACCGTTGTCCAGACGCTGATTCAGACAGGAGAAAGCGCCGGACGTTTACGCGCATCGCTGCCTTCGCCACCTTTCTCAACAACACCGCAGGGATTACTGCTGGCGCTGGGTGAGGACGCGACAGGGTTAACCTGGCAACAACTGACACTGGGGCAATCCAGCGCGGCAAACACGCCGCCCCATCGCGCCGACAGGCTACTGTTGAGCCACGTGAACGGCGAACTGAAATCCGCATTACAGACGAACCAGCTTTTTCTGGTCATCACCGGCGCCGGGATCATGAGCCAGTGCGCGTCGATTCCCTATTCCCTCACCGCCGTGCGGCAGCGGCAGCTCGCTTTGCAAATAACAGATCCGGACGTCAACGCGAAACTTGCCGCGATGGTGCCGACACAGTGGCCCGATTTAGCATCACTGCGCGCCGATCTGGCGGCCAGGTTTACACCGGAACAACTGGAAAACGTGTTCGACACCGTGCGCAATGCTCTGGGTGATTTCAGCCTGTTTGTCGCAGACTGGGAATTCGATCTCTCCCCTTGGCGTTGGGTCAATTATAACACCCTGTTGCTGTTCAAATTCTGTAATAAAAAGCTGTCGCAACTGGTTGACGATACGGAGCAATGGGCGGACGCAGATCGTTTCAACAGCTCAGCGGATGGCACAAGACAACGGATTCAGGCGATTTTTGCTGCGGCCACCGAACGCGTTGCGGCCGGTGATGGCGATTTGTCTTATTTCGTTAATACAGTGATGGAGAGCGAAAACTGGAATGGCGTTCTCGCACTGAACGCCCAGGTCCCGCTGACCGGGCTACCTCCTCAGCTTGAGGGGCTGGCCGCCGGAATTGATGTCTCGCGTTTTCAGGCGCACCACATCGGTATTTCCGTCACGCCGATCGCAACAGGCCAGAGCACCTGGACCAGCCACCCCAGTTCAGTCTTTGGCCTGATTGATTATGAAGACAGTGAACACCTTTCAGGAAACGCGCCTTACGACTTCAAAGTCCTGTCGCTGAAGGTGGCGATAGCGAACTCCGGGATCGTCTCGTTTTCCAGCAAAATCGAACTGCTCATCAACCAGCTCTTTGAAGAACCCGCCACACAGTATTCATCGTCAAGCGGCAACAACCTTTTGCTGTATGGCGTTTATCAAAAATCCAGCAACAGCGGAAGTTATCTGTTTACGACCGCGGATCACACCACCTACGGCATAACCAGCCAGATCCTTGATGCCGTCGGTATCCGGGCGGCAAGTTTTGTTACGGCCAGCGGCGGTAAAGCCGACGCGGAGAACAGCACAACGCGCACAACGTTTGCGCTCAATGGAACCATCGGTTTCCTGCAACAGCCGCAGTTTGACCTGCTTTCCTATGGCGCCGCCACGCCAAATCAGGGGAATGGCAATGTGGAAGGGTTGGCCTATTCCGGCCTGACAATTGATATGACCTTTGATCCTGCCACGCCGCAGTACCGTCAGTTTACGTTTAATGCCCAGCCGCTTTTGCCGGATGCCAACGCCAGCCAGGTCCGTGCGCAAAGCCTGGCGGCACATTTTCCCATGAAACTCACGGCTCTGATTCAGGGGACTGGCGACGTCACACCCGACAAAATGGCGTATATGCCGGTGGATTCGCCGCTCAACGGCATAGCGATGACCGCGCCGTGGTTTGGGTTGCAATATGAACTGGATCTCGGCTCGGCGGGCGCGCTGGCCGCCAAAATCGATTTCACCGCCGGCCTGCTCCTCGCCTGGTCTCCGGCAAGCCAGACGCGTCAATCCGGGATCTACATTGGCCTGCACTTGCCAGGGGTGAAAGGTGGAGAGCGCGCTATCCCGATTGAAGGCGTACTCAAACTGGTTTTCGCTGATGTCACCTTCCTGGTGGATCCGCCGACCTACATTCTCAAGCTGGGCGATATCGCCCTCAAACTCCTTGCCCTGAGCTTTCCACCGAACGGGCAAATTGATCTTTTGATGTTTGGTAACCCGGATGCGCAGACCAGCGGCGCACTGGGCTGGTACGCCGCCTGGGTGAAAAACGGCGCAGACGGCGCGGGGGGAAAACAGGTGCAGCGCCTAACACAGTTGCACTCAGAATCCGCACTTTCCCAACTCCAGCAGCGACTTCTGGCGGCACAGAGGAGCCAATAATGCCCGGCAAAAAAACGCGCAACGCGCCATCCAGCATCGATACGCCGATTCAGAATCTGTGGAATACCCTGCTGTCGGCAGGTTACCTGTCAGCCGATCAGAAAAAATTCAACCTGCCGGCCGCCAATACACTGTACTCAGCGCCTGTCACTGCGCTGCTTAATGATGCGGATCTCTTTCCCACCGCCTCGCTGGTGATGACTCTTAGCGGGGTGCAACCACCGGGCGACGGTAATACGATAGTTCTGACGGGGCAAATTGATGGCAATTCTTTCAATGTTTCCCAACCGGCAGCCAGCGCCACCTTTAGCGTAACGGCGAACGGCGTCGCGCAACTCAGCGTCAGCACACACCTTCCCGACAACAGCGCTGCGTTAGGTACTGCGTTTCCGGGGCTGAAGCCCCACGATAAAAAACAAAACGTTTCTGCTGCGGCTATAACCCTGTTCCGCAATGCCGTATTTACCGCCTCATCCTCTGATGCTGGCACAGGCGTAACGTTCAGCGGGCAGCCGGTCGCCGGTTCCAGCTATCAGGGAATGTGGAAAACCCGTCCTGCCGCGATGCAGGGGAGCATCACCCAGTGGCCGACCCGGGACCGCGCGCTGTCGCCCGCCTTTGTGTTACGTTCGGAGCCTGTTGACGCCGTTCCGGCTGCCGGATTGCTACCGCTAAAAGCGGGGTTACTGTTTGTTTCATCGCAAGCCGACGACGATACCAGCCATGGTATCGCCACTTTTGATGCCGGAACGCTGGCGCTGTCGGGGATTGAGTTGCATTTCCCTCTCCTTGATGACGGCGACCCCCTTGCGCTGAGCAACGATTCGCTCGCGGTCTCCCTGAGTTCGGTCGCCGATATCGCCAGCCTGCTGATGGGCGAAGTCGCAGATGCCCTGCTGCCGAACCGCTTTCCTCTGGGAACCGATCTGCTGCTGCAAGAACTGACATTCACCCTCGACATTACGGCGTCCAGAACGTTGCAGGTGTCGGCGACGGTCAAAGCCCACACGGAAATCCATTTGCTGCCGCTCAATCTGGCGGTGCTGGAGAGTGTCATCTTCACCTTCAGCGTGGGCGTCGATCTCTCAGCATGGATCGCTATCAATGGCCTGTTCAAACTCAATGGCCAGGAACAACTGAAATTTTACGGCGGATTAAGTTTCTCTGTACCCGGCGGTAGTGACAGTGTCACGTTAGTGGCATACAACGATGCCGAGATCGATATCCTGCAATTACTGAATATCGTCCCCGGTTTGCCAACACTGCCAGAGTCAGGAATTGTCACCCCGGCGGGGGGATTATCTGCGCAGATCCAGCCCGCTACCGGCGCCTGGCAGTTCAGCGGAACCATTGCGCCCAAATCGGGAGCCTGGACACTGGAGTTTGGCCGCGGCATCAAAGCCGTGTCGCTGAAAAGTTTGCGCCTCGATCTGGAGCGGACGCCGACCAACTTAACCGCCACCATTCAGGCACACACGGAATTTTTGGGGATCCCGTTTATCGTCAGCGCACAAACCTCGACGCAATCCAGAGCCTGGGTGTTTGAGGGGCGCATGATCGCAAGCAAGCCGGTGAGTCTGATCAGTGTTGCCAGCCAGTTGCTGCCCTTCATTCCGCAATCCCTGCCGACGGATATTACGCTGAATGCGCTGCAGGTGAAGTTTAATACCGCCGCCAACACCTTCATGGTACAGACCACCCTGCAATGGACGCTCGACTTCCTGCCAATCAGTATTACGGCCGATCTGTTGATCAGGTCGGACCGCGCGAAAGCCAGCGATCCGGCAAGTTATTCCGGGCAGTTAACCGGCATTGTTGATATCAACAACATGATCCTCACCTGCTCTTACATCTTTAGCCCGACGACGACAGACATTATTTTTGCCTACCGCAACCTTAAAGTGGTTTATCACAAAGATGACATCGATCCCTACGTTGCAGTGAGTCTGGAAAAGAGCAATGTGGGCGATCTGTTTGCGTTTCTTCTCTCCTTTGCCCAACCGGGGCGAAATATAGCGCTGGGCGATCCCTGGAATGCGCTGGAGAAAATTTCGCTTCCAAATCTGACGGTCAACGTACATCTCAAAACCCGCAAAATTAACGTCAGCATCGGGCTCAATGTCGATCTCGGGTTTATCAAGATTACGCAATTCACCCTGACCTATGTGAAACAGTACGGCAAACCCAAATTCAACCTTGAACTGAGCTGTGAATTTCTGGGGCAGCGCTACGGAGGCGATAATAAACCGCTAAGCTGGGATCCGCTTAATCAGGCACCGCCAGTGGTGCCCGGTGCGGGTACACAGGTTTTCGACCTTGAATATCTGGGTATCGGCCAGCGCATGACCCTGCGCGGTGAGATGCCCACCACCATGGATGGGGTGATCAAACGACTGGAAAACGCGCTGATTCCGGTGGGGAATCCAACCCGGAACCCGGCGAATCAGCTTCCAGGCCTGAGCTATGACGCCGGTTCGGACTGGATGATCGGCACGCGTTTTACGGCCATGTCGACCGTGTCATTAAGTATGGTGTTCAACGATCCACGCGTGTATGGTCTGCTGATCCAGCTAGCCGGTTCACGCGCGGGCCCGCTGGCGGGTCTGCGTTTTGAGATCCTGTATCGAAAAATCAGCGACAACGTCGGCGTATACCATATTGAGCTGACGTTACCCGACACCATGCGCCATCTGGAGTTTGGCGAGGTTTCCATTACCCTGCCGATTGTCACTGTTGATATCTTTACCAACGGCAATTTTCGTATCGACGCCGGATTCCCTCCGTCGCTCACCGACTTTTCCCGCAGTTTTTCGGTACAGGTCTTTCCATTTATCGGCTACGGCGGTTTCTACTTTGGCGTTCTCAATGGTGAAACATCCACAACCATACCGCGCATCTCTAACGGCAATTTCACCCCGGTTATCGAATTTGGTTTTGCCTTGCAGGTCGGCGTCGGTAAAACGCTGTCGCTGGGCATTCTCTCCGGCGGCATCAGCATCACCGTCGGCGGCATGCTGCAAGGCACGCTCTCATGGTTCAACCCCATCGATCAGGCTTTGGTGCCCGAAAACTATTTCCACCTTCGCGGTGCTCTGGCGGTTATCGGCCAGGTGTATGCCACCGTTGACTTCGGCATTATTCAGGCCAGTGTGTCGCTCACCATTTACGTCTCGGCGGCGATTGATGTCGAAAGTTATCGGGCGATCCTGCTGAGTGTCAGCGCCGGGGTTCGCGTTAAGGTCAGTATCAAAATTATCTTTATCCGTATCAATTTCAGCTTCTCGGCAACAATCACCGAAACTTTCCCGATTGGTTCAAACCGCCAGACACCGTGGATACTTTCCGCGCCCGCCAGTAATACCGGCGTACAACGCAGCCTCTATCGCGCGAAAAGCCCGTTCATTCGCCAGCCGCAGTATGGTCAACTCCGCCTGCGACCGGCGAGAATGATGATGGCCCGCCATATCTTGTCCCGCTATCGGAATAACGCGGGTGCGCCTCTGTGCGTTAATGTCACGGCGATTCCCTTATTCTCCCAGGCGATTGCCGATGATTTTGCCTTTTCCGGCGCGCCGACGGTTCCCTTTGCGGGGAAAAACCCGGTGCTGGCTCTCCTGCTGGGGATTGAAACCTCCACGGACGCTGCCAGCGGCACAAATCAGTTACTGAGCTTTATGTCCGACTGGCTTTCATCTCTGATTGGCGATGAACATGCCACGCTCTCCGCCGCTGTCGTCGATGAGATCCTTGATGCCCTCAAAGCGCCAGATGCCGTAACGGATATTTTTAGCTATACCAACCTGGTACACCTTTTTGACAACCATCATATTCAGTTCACGTTGCAACCGCGCCCGCAGCAGGCGCAGGCCGACGGCAGCGAACTGCCGATGGCGCTGATGGCGATGATCCCGGAATTGTCGCTGGAGACGCCGGACTACACGATTAACTTCCTCACCGATCGCATCCCTGCGGCGGGTTACGAGCAGCGGATTCAGGACTATTTTGCCGATCTGGCCGCGCAGTTTGCCGAACGCCAGGGCTGGAACAGCAATAAAACCCAGGACGCCAGTCAACCGGACAGTATGGCGCGACTGATCTTCCGCTACTACTTCCTGATGCTGGCGCGCAGTCTGCTACAGCAAACGAAAAGTTTTATGGCCGAAGCCGAGTGGCCGTTATCGGAGAAAGAGGCCGCTCATGCCTCACTCCAGACGCTGGCCAACCGTTTCAACAACAATTATACCGTCCGCGCAGGGGAAGATTTTCCGGCTATCGCCGCCTGGTTCAGCGTAACCCCGCAGGCGCTGGAAGCCGCCAACCCGCAGTTTGAGGGTGCCGCGCCCGCCGCAGGCGATACGCTGTTCATTCCTGCGCCCGCCGTCAGCTACATTGCACAGCCGGGGGACACGCTGGAAAGTCTTGCAGCCTGTTTTGCGCTGGAGCCGGATGAGCTCCAGCAGGCAAACCCGCAGGTGAATTTCCACCCACTGGCAGGCGGAACTCAGCTTGCCATTCCGGCGATGCGCATTCTGCATAAAGTGCTCGACGGCGAAGTGGCCGCGACCATTGCTGCCGATTTCGGTCTTTCGCTTCAGGCGTTGCGCGCGGCCAATCCGCAGGTGAATTTCAACCCGCTAAAACCCGGCACCCTATTATTAATCCCCCTCACCGTAAGCCCGTATGCCATTGCGGAAAGCAATCAGCAGAAAGCAGGCAAACTGCGGGCGGGCATGCTGCTGCCGCTGGGCGATATTCCCTTTCTGACCCAAAATGGCGACACCTTTGCCAGCCTCGCGGCACGATTTGGCGCAAACGATGTTGCGCTGGTTGCCAGCAACCAGAATGTGCTGGGGCTACTGCGCGCCGCACAAAAATTGCCGCTTGGCGATTTCACCTGCACCAGCAGAGACGGCGACAGCCTGAATGGCATCATCGCCTACTGGTATGCGCGTAACACCGGTTTCAACGCCCAAAATTTGCTGGCTGACAATCCCACATTGCGGCTTGCCGCGCCGCAAACCCTGAACATTCCGCAGCTAAACGAAAACGACAAACGGGTAACTCTGGCGCATGAGGAGCGCGTGCAGGATTTCCTGCTGGCGAATAGCACCACCCTTGACGTGCTGATCGCCAGCAACAATGCGATTGCGCTGGCGACGGGCCAAACGCTGCTGTTGAAAAACATTATCGTTGTTGCCAGCAATAGTTTCCTGCTTCAGTACACGGCGGGCACCGGCGAGACTCCGTTGCTGCTGGCGCAACGGTTCTTTGAACCCTCGCCAGCCGCCCAGGTTACCGCACTGCTCAGCATCCGGCAGTGGAACGGGAATATTGCGGCGGAAAGCCCCTTCGCCACCGGTAGCCTCGTGGTGATCCCGTACTTCACCACGCCGGGCAACATTTGCCGCCAGTTTGGTATCACCCTGGCGGAGCTTTGCCGCCGCAGCACGCTGTTAAGCGACAGCAACCTGCTGGCAGCAAATGTGTCCCTGCTGGCTGAACAAGTCACACACCGGATCGTCACGAACGAGACGCTCGCAGAGATTGCGCAAAACTACAATTTGTCGCTGGAACAGCTCACCGGGCGGATTGCCACCCTCGGCGGCCTGTTTGCCGATGAAGCGAAAACCCTCTCCGTCAAGGCGATTCCGGGGTTCCGCCGCTCACTGCTCGCCAGCGTGCTGGCGCAAACCGGCAACTACACCAATGCCCTTAACATGTCGACGCGGTTTATGCTCAATGGCTTACGCCTGCCGGACCCCGACTTCCCGCAACAAGGCAGCCTGGCGATAAACACCCCGGCGGCATACCCGCTGTATGCGCTGGTTGGGCAGGAGTACCCGCTGGCACCGCCAGATGCGCAAAAAGGATATACCCTGACACTGACGGGCAGCGATGCTGGGTGGATCAACATTCCCGACGGGAAACTGGCAATCCCCCTGCTCGCTGAAGAGATAGCACGCATTGCCGAACTGGCGACGGCTGAGCTGGATACCGCCAATATCATCAGCCAGGCGATTCCGCTGTATAGCTGGTTGCCCGATCGGCAGACCGTCTCCGCCACGGCGATATGGGCAACCGAAGAGGTGCCGGAAGGCATTACGTTACCCTCGCAGCGGGTGAGCACGCCGCGGATCTGGAGCATGCCTGACGCATTGATTCGCGCCATTGCTGAAAGCCCGGACCGTCGGCTGCCTTATCGGGGCTGCTTCGGCACCCCATTGCCCGATGGCAACATCGACACGACGGTGCTTCAGGCGGCGCGCTACGCGACAGCGATTGATTTCACCATCGAGAAACCCGATGCCTCCCGACCCGGAATGTATCTGCTCTCCGGTACCGATCAAGCCGGGTTGCAGCGGGTATTAAACTTATGGACTTACCTGAAAAATAACGACGCCGTGGGCGCAACGCTGTATCTGGCCTATCGCGAACAGCAGGCCAGCAACAGTAATGGAACGCAAACCAGCGATCGGCTTGATCGGGCAAACAGCTTCCTGCTGAAGACCAACCTTTCGACAGAGAGTCACGGCGAGTTCCAGACACTGCTGCGCACAAACTCTGCGGTGATGCTGAACGACGGACTGATTGATGCGTCGCTGGCCACCCTGACCGCTGAAGACAGCCGGAATTTTTTACAGCTGCTCTGGGAGTGCTCGGTGGTCAAAAACGGCGGTTACTACCTCTACTACCAGAAGGAAGATGGAACGCCAGGGCTGCCTGGATCGCTGTTTAGCGATGGCAAACAGGCCTCGCTGCAGCTGATTGCGCTACTGAGCAATCAGACGGCGGACGCCGGAATTGCCCGATCGTTTAACAACATTCTGATTGTTGGCGATAACGTTGACCAAAGTGCGAACAGTATCTTCTTTGAAGCCACGACACACACTGTCGTGGAGGGCGACACGCTGAATCACATTGCGGCGAATGCACCGCCCATACTGGCGCTTTCCGGGCAGTCGCTCGGTGAAATCAATCAGCTCATCATGGGCGTATTACGCACGGGATGCGAGGTGGCAGGCCAGATGGTTTTGCCCTCCGACAGCATCAGTTCGATTGCCCTGCGTGCGGGAAAAACGGTCGCGGAGATTGTCGCCGCGCTGGTCGATCGGCCAGAGATGTTACGCACCGGCGCCCTCGTGATGCTGGCGGGAAAACCCGTTCAACCAGTGAACAACGGCGATACGCTGGAGAGCATCGCCAGCGAGTATGATTTTCTCGATCCTGCGGCATTGGTTGCCCTGAATGCGCACCGAACGCCGCTGCTGGCAGCAGGCACCAGCTTTAACCTGCCAGGCGGGGAACGCTATATCCTCCAGGCCGGAGATACCTTTTTCTCCATTGCGCAGGCAAAACAACAGGATCTGTCGTTGCTCGGCGATCTGAATGCCACAAACCCGATCCTGCTCGCTGACGCCGTCATTACCGTCGCGGCCAGTACGCTCAAATTGTGCGCCAGCCTGCCGCCAGGCCATGCGGGTTTCACGCTGCAACGTAGCAATCCGCAAGTTGAGAGCGCGGCGGAAACAACGACATCCGCACTGGGGACGCTCTATAACCTGGCCGGATTCCAGCTGGCCGCGAATGCAACGCTCAATGCCTCAAATGAAGGATTACCGGCAGGGCCGGCCAATGACACTGACGAAAGTCTCTGGCAATACCGCCAGATTCTGTCGCTTATCGCCTTCGCCCGGAACAAAAGTAACGAGGGAAATGTCGCCCTGCCGTCTGCCGCGCAAAGCCCCTACCGCGCTGTCAGTGCGGGCGGTCAGGCGGATATCGCGCTCTGTTTACAGGATATTCTCGGCAACCGTACGGTCGGCTCATCGCTTCCGGCTGCCCATTCCCCGACGGGGTACACCGACGAACTGCTCGGTCCTGGCGCCTGGCCATCCGTGAATACCACTTACCGGTTCCAGCCACGAAATGGCGGCGGCGCACTGGCGGTGACCGCACAGCTCTCTGCAACGCCCTTCCTGCCGGATGCTTCTGCCGTGCCTGTGCGGGGCGGGCTTCCGTCCGGGCAACTGGTGACTGCGGCCGCCAGCAGAGCGCAACAGGCGCGCCTGCAATACCAGACGGCCAGTTGGCAACTCCAGCAGCCCGATATCACCGCCCGCTTATCGACAACGCTTGGCGAACTGGACGATAACGCAGCGTTAAGCTTGGCGCTTCGCTACGATCTGCTGGGCCTGGCAAACTCAGCCTGGATCTTTACCGGCATTGCCGCCGGGATAGAGCCAACCCGGATTACGCTCGGGCCGGAAACCGCGTTGAAAAATTTTGCTGATGTGCTCAGCCACTATCCGGCAAGCGGAGAAATGGTGGCGAAAATCAATCAGTACCTGCGGGCGGATCTGCTGTTTGGCGCGGCGACGCCGCTTATCGTTCCGCATAATGTTCTGACCAAAGCGGGCGACACCCCGCAGGCGGTGATCGATCACCTCGAAGATACCATCGATTTAACCACTCTCGGCCGGAATAACATGCAGCTCGCGGTTGCCCCGGACACGGTGTTCAGCACCGCCACCCGCAGCGTGGTTCTGGATGTGGCGGGTCAATCGCTCAATGCGCTGGCGCTCAGTTTCGGTTGCGCGATTGCCACCTCGGCGGGGAATATTTCCGGTATGGCCGCGACCTGCCAGTTGCTGACACTGGGCAAAGATGTGGTGCTTAGCTGGTCGGATCCGGTTAGCGGCAATAGCTGGCAGTATGGCCCAGAGGCCGGAGAAAACCGTTCACTCGCTGCTGCGGCGGCGTGGTTCGCGCAGCAGGTTAAAGCCAGCCAGCAGCGCGAAAACGTCAACATTACGGTGGATGATGTCGCCGTTGAGAATCAATTTGTAAACGGCATTTTTGCCAGCGGGCAAACGCTGTCCATCGCCTCTGTCATCGCCCATTCCGGCGATACCATCGCCAGCCTGTTGGCCGATTTTGGTGCGCCACAGGGTAACCAGAGCGATCCGCTCGCAAACTTCATGGCCGCCAATGCGAATGTGCCCAATGTCTGGCCAGTCAGCACCGCCCTCTACATCCAGGATACAGCGCTGATCATTGAGGAGGGCCAGACGCTGGAATCACTGGCGCAACAGGCAGCAATATCAACAGGAAGCATTATTGCCAACAACCTGCGTCTGCCGTTTAACAGCGCAACCAGCATGCTGATCCCCTTCAGCGGCGACAATCAGGAGATGATGGCGGGCAGTCTGCTGATCGCCAGCGGCCAGCCTCTCTCTGCTCTCGCCAGTGCGCTGGCGATGAGTAGCCGTGATTTACTCACGCTTAACGAGACGCTGCCGGCGCTCTTCTCCGGTAGCCCAATTGGCACCGTCACGCCAGCGCTCAGCGATACCCCGCAGGATATCGCCCGAGGTCTTGCTATCACCGTCGGGGAACTGGCCGACAGGATTGCTGATGCCCCTGGAGCACTGCGGAGCGGCGCTCTGCTCGTCACCCCTACAGTGCGATCGAGGGAAAGCGAGACAATCAAAGCCGTGGCGCTGCGGCTGAACAGCACGGCTGAAGCGCTGATTGCCGCCAATGCTTGCCTGCCCGGCTGGATAACCGCGGGCCAAAGCATCACGGTCGATGGCGCGCCGTACCTCGTCAGGGAAAATGACACCCTGGCGTTACTCCTCGCACGTATTAATGAAGCTCGCCTCTCCAGCCGCCAGCCTCCGCTCTCCACCCCGGAATTTGCCGCTGTTGCACAGGGGCTGGCGCTCTCTGCGCGCGCGATCATTACGCCCGTAGTGATCCTGCAACTGTCGGCGCAGGTACAACCTTATGCTGAGCGGGCCATCCAGAATCTGGGCGTCAGCCTCGCGGTTTCACGCGATCCGGCGATGATGGCCGCCGGGTTCGATTCAGCGCCGCTGATGGTTTCGTCAACCACATCCATTACCGCCGCGCCTTTCTCCGCCAGCGACAATCTGCAATCTCTTACGCAGTTTGCCATTGATTTTGAAAACGCCTTCCGCGGCCTGAAGCTGGCAACCGGCCCGCAACAGACGCAGGGAAATGCGCTACTGAAACAGGCATCGATGCGGGCAGCGGTCAATGGCGGCGCGACGCAGAGTAAAGATAAGAGCTTGTGGGTAGTGAATTTTTCCGATCGCGGCAGTTATGTTAATTATGCGGTTGATGCCCAAAGCGCCCGCTATTTCGCCCTGCCGCCGCTGACCACACTTGCGTGGAACGGCAACGCTCAACAGGTAAGCTACAGCCCGCAACAGGGGCTGGAGTGGGGTTCCGGCACTACCGCATTCCGCGCGGCAGATCCGGAGCAGTGGCAACAACAGTTGTTCTCCGCCATTGATTTGGTGTTGTCGCCAGAGTATGCGGTTGCGGGTGCCAATCACCCGAAAACGCGCGCAGCGATCCAACAGATCATCACGGCGAAACAGCAGATCGCCAACGGCGTGGCACAGCGGGTGCAGCCCATTATCAGCGGTAATAATCAGGGGCAGACGGAAGCGATTAATGCGATGGAGCAGCAATTACTTGTGGCCCTGAGCAGCGCATCAACGGTGCAGTCGCTGATTCAGCTTGATCTCAATGTCTCTGGCGACGGCGCGCCGCCAATGGCCGATATTGCCAGTGCGCCCCAGCTTTCCGGAAAATTAACGACCCACATCGTCAACACGCAACAGATCGCCGCCAATAACGATGCTCCGCTGGCGCCGCTTGCTGAAATGACCGGGGTATCACCGCGCTATCTGGCGACAATCCTCGCTACGACGCGCAACATTATCCGGCCTGATTTGACGATTGCCCGCAAAGATCAGCCCGACAAAATCTGTGTGACGAGCACCAGCGATACGCTCAGCAGCATTGCGCAAGCTCTGGAGTTGCCACTTTATGAACTGGCCGGAAACAGCAAAATCCTCGGCACTCCGCAGCCTCTGTTTTTGCATAACACGGCGATTAACGTCACCCCGACGGCCGCGCCACAGACGCTGACCACCCTGACCAGTGTAGCCAGTTGGGCGAATACCACTATCGCGGATGTGATTGTGGCAAACCAGCAACGCACAGACTTTTTTAGTGCCGGTTCAACCCTCACCCTGGGCAACACGTCATTTACCCCCTCGGCCAGCGATACCCTGGAAAAGATCGCGCTGTTCTTTGGCGATGTTGAGACTTTCGCCACGCAATTGGGTAGCGTGGATGCCGGCAGTCTGAGCGGGCATTATCAGCTCAATGACAGCGCGCCTCCGCGTGGCCTGACGCTGGTTCCACAAATCTCGCTGTCGACCGCGAAAGTCGCTCTCGCGCAGGGCATTACACGGTTAACCACCGCGTTTGGTGTTAAAGATCCGATGGTTCAGCGTAACGTCACCCTGCAGCTGGCGTATCAGGTTAACCAGCTTGAGTTTGACCGTCATGGTATCGCGGGGGTGCACGGCTACCAGGATTCCAGCTGGTTATCATTTATTATTCCGCTGGAGAATGTCACCCAGACTGATGGCCAGATTGGGCAGTTGCAAATCCCGGTGCCATTGAACAGTTATCCGCAGCCTGCTGTGGTTTCCAGACAAACCGCGTCAGCCGCCACGCCTGCAGAGAATGCCGTCGCGACGCTGGCGCAGTGGGATTATGCATTCACGGCGACCCGCCAGTTTGCCGCCCAGGATCAGGCCACCTTCGAGATACTGTTTAACCAGCCCGATGATGGGGTAAGTTCGCCGCTGGTGCGCGATTCACGCTATGAACCGATCATTACGCTGCTGGCCGCTTTTTCTACCGTGTGGGACGTCATCGCTTCCGACCTCGCACAGTTGAAGGATGCAACCCAGCAATCCATTCCACTTCCGGCAATTAATGCGCTGAATGGGTTAGCCAGTTTCGCTGAGAAAATTGGCGACGCATGGGCCAATCTGCGTAGCGTTGCGCCCGATCTCAAAGGATTGCCGACGCGTCGTTATCTTTATCTGTTGTCGATTCTGACCCCCAATACGCCAACGGAGATCTCATCAATCAGCCTCGAACGCCTTGAACAACGCAGCGATTTCGGCAGCGAACCGGATGATTTCCTCTTCACCTGTTCTGCGGCTTTTGCGGCCGATCTGGATAAGCGGCTCATCCCGGCGGCGCTGGAGACGCGCATGACCGAGTGCGGATTCCCCCCAGGCGCGGAGAGTTATGTCACCGTCGGAGCACCGGGTTCAGACTGGATGATCTACGCTCCGCAGGCTACCCAGAGCTATGCCGGAGGCAAAACTGTGATGGCTCCGCAGACCTTCCGCTTACAGCGAAAAGCCGACGAAGAGACGATTCTGGTTTCGCGACAGATCCTGTGGCCTGCAATTGATACCGGTGAAGGACAGCGTTTTGTCAGCCATCAGATGGGGAACCGACTGATTTACGATCTACCGCAAGAAGGACTGCCGATTACCGATCTGCTTACCCTGCCGATGGTTTTCTATCGTCTGAATATCATGGGGCTACAGGATGCGTGGGGAGGCACGTCGATTGCGCGCAATGCTAACTTGCTGGCCGGTAAGCGCATCAACCCGGACTTTATCTACCAGACGCCGCTGGCCATGTTCCCGACGCGCATCTCCCCGCTGCTGGCGGATACCACGGTGACAACGCTGACGGGAGAAACACTGGAAGAGGCGCTGGCCACGCTGTTTCAGACGCTCACCGCAGGCCAGGCGGCCATTCTCGGCGCATCGCATCGCGCGATGCGTATCGCGGCCTGCTGGTGGTCTGGCGCCGATCCGTCACAGGACCCATTGACCACACCACTGCGGGTGAGCACGCCGTTAACGCTCTCGCCGCTGTATGCGTTTGACGTGGCCTCCGACTGGAAAACGGGGCACTACATTTCCCGCCTGGTGCAACAAATGCAAAAACAGACCGCGGTGCTGGGGGTGACACCGCGCGCGCCAGGGCGCTGGGTTGTCGATATTCTGATCTACAGTTACCAGGAGGATCAAAACGCGAAAGCACTTACCGCATTGTTGGATATCAGGAATAAAACCTACCCGGCAAGCTGAAATAGAGCCAACGAAAAATGCCGTTAATTTAATTAACGGCATTGACTTATTATTGTGCAATGTTTTGCCAACGGTAAAGAAATACACCATCGCTATTTAAACATTATTTCAGCAAAACATTGCGTGCTATTTCTTCTTGTACACATCGGCGGTGGCATGGATCTTTTTCCTGGTCTGATCCGACGTGACAATATAGATATCACCGCCCTTTTCATCCGCCAGTTTGCTCAGCGCATGACGGGCGTCCATTGGCGACATCTCATCAGAGGTGGTAATTTCGCCAATCTTTTCATATTGCGAAGAAACTTTGTCAAAGTCTGCCTTTTCCATCAGTTTCGCGGCCCAGGCATTACTGGCTAATAATGTTAACGCGCTAATAATCACTAAACTTTTTTTGTTCATCACCGCATTCTCCAGATCGTTTATGAGATTGTTGTAAATAACAGAAAAGCACAGTCGATCATTTACTCTATAACAGTAGTCGAAGAATAAAAGATTACAATATAACCACTCAATGGACGTATTTAATCCACTGAGCAAGGTAAATAAATAAAACATGCATCTCAAATATCATATACAATACCCCGCAATTTATTCCGTGGTATTTTCAGGAGCCTGGTGATGAAAAATTCACACCTCAACCTTCCCGCCGGTTATTTTGGCATTGTGCTCGGTATTATCGGGCTGGGCTTTTCCTGGCGCTTTGCCGCCACGCTTTGGCCAGTCACGCTGTGGCCTGCAAATACGCTGATTATTCTGGCTATTGTTATCTGGGTACTGCTGACGCTGGCGTTTTTCACCCGCCTGTTGCACCACTCCGGCACGCTGCTTGAAGAGGTTACCCATCCATTAAAAAGCAGTTTTGTCAGCCTGCTGCCCGCCACCTCCATGCTGGTGGCGATCGGTCTGACGCCCTGGTGCTACTCGCTGGCACTGGCGCTTTTTCTGCCCGCCGTCGCCTGCCAGCTTGCCTATGCCGCCTGGCAAACGGCCGGATTATGGCGCGGCACCCATCCGAAAGAAGCCACCACGCCGGGGCTTTATCTGCCAACCGTCGCCAATAACTTTATCAGCGCCATGGCCTGCGGTGCGCTCGGTTTTAACGATGTCGGGATGCTGTTTCTCGGCGCCGGGCTCTTCTCCTGGCTGAGCCTTGAACCGGCGATCCTCAGCCGCCTGCGCAACCTGGATGAGATGTCCCCTGCGGTGCGTACCTCGCTCGGCATTCAGATGGCGCCCGCGTTTGTCGCCTGTAGCGCCTGGCTCAGCGTCAACGGCGGCCAGGTGGATGTGTTCGCGAAACTGCTGTTCGGTTACGGGCTGCTGCAAATGCTGTTTATGATCCGCCTGATCCCCTGGTACAGCGCCCAGCCGTTTAATCCGTCGTTCTGGAGTTTCTCCTTCGGCGTGGCGTCGCTTGCCACTACCTCTATCCGGCTGGGACATGCCGCGCCCGGCGGCGCACTCTACTGGATGTCATTCCCGCTGTTTATTGCCGCCAATCTGGTAATTGGTCTGCTGATTGTCAAAACGTTTTCCCTGCTGCTGCAAGGAAAACTGCTCGTTCGAAGCTAAACGGTTGGGCGTCAGCCGGTTATGCAGCTGACGCCCTGAGGTTTAAGGGCGCCGGAACAGCACAATGCTGCGGCCATCGAGTTCAAAATCCTTCTCGCGCGTGATCACCACACCGGGTTTGACCTTCTCAGAGGTTGACAGCTCCAGCACCCAGCCGCCTTCGCCAAACTGCGGAATACGAAACGGCACCGTCCCTTCGAACGGGTTGAAGAGCATCAGTACGTCGTGCCAGATCCCTTCCTGGCCCTGCAAATCGGCGCGTCCGATATGCACGCCCAGCGTCGTTCCCTCTTCCCACTGCTCCGGTTGCTGGAAACCGCCGCCGGCATTAAACCAGGCAATCTCCATCCCGTCGCGCCAGTTTTCCCGCCGCAGCAGCGGCTGTGACGCGCGCAGCGCAATCAGCTGGCGGGTAAATTCACGCAGCGCCTCGCCCTCGCCCTGAATCTCATCCCAGTGGATCCAGGAAATTTCGCTATCCTGGCAGTAGCCATTGTTATTCCCCTGCTGGGTACGGCCAAACTCATCGCCCGCGAGGATCATTGGCGTACCGTGCGAGAACAGCAGCGTGGTGAGGAAGTTCCGCTGCTGGCGGGCGCGCACCGCAAGAATGCCTTCATCGTCCGTTGGCCCTTCCGCGCCATAATTGTATGACCGGTTGTCGTTATGCCCGTCGTTATTGTCTTCGCCGTTGGCCTCATTGTGTTTGTCGTTATACGACACCAAATCACGCAGCGTGAAACCATCATGCGCAGTAATAAAGTTGACGCTTGCCCATGGGCGACGACCACGCTGATCGTACAAATCACCGGAGCCGAGCAGACGCGCGGCGAAATCCGTCGAGACATTATCGCCCTTCCAGTATTCGCGCAGCGTATCGCGGTATTTGTCGTTCCACTCCGCCCATCCCGGCGGGAAACCGCCGACCTGATAACCGCCAGGGCCGATATCCCACGGCTCGCCGATCAGTTTCAGCTTCGACAATACCGGGTCCTGCGTCATGGCATCGAAAAATCCGCCGCGCTGATCGAACCCTTCCGGCTCGCGACCGAGAATAGTGCCAAGATCGAAACGAAAACCGTCGATATGCATCGATTCTGCCCAGTAACGCAGGGAATCCATCACCATCTGCAACACGCGCGGGTGCGAAGTATTCACCGTATTGCCGGTACCGGTATCGTTGATGTAGTAACGGTGCTGATCGGGCAACGTGCGGTAGTAAGAGAAGTTATCGATACCTTTGAAAGAGAGCGTCGGGCCAAGCTCGTTGCCTTCTGCCGTATGGTTGTAAACCACATCGAGGATCACTTCGATCCCGGCATCGTGAAACGCCCGCACCATCTCGCGGAACCCCTGAATACCACGCGGGCCATAATAGCGCGAAGCTGGCGCAAAGAAACCGAGCGTGTTGTAGCCCCAGAAATTGCGCAGCCCTTTATCCAGCAAATGCTGATCGTCCGGGAACCAGTGCACTGGCAGCAGTTCAACGCTGGTAATGCCGAGGCTGCGGATATAATCAACTGTCGCCTTATGCCCCATGCCTTCAAAGGTACCGCGCAGTTCCGCAGGCAGCGCCGGGTTAAGCTGGGTAAAGCCTTTGACATGAGTTTCGTAGATCACCGTTCGCGGCCAGGCAATAATCGGGCGGTTCTGATCCTGCCAGTCAAATTCCTGTGTATCGATAACCCGGCATTTTGGCGTAAAGGGAGCGCTGTCCTGTTCGTCGAAGGTCAGATCTTTATCTTCATGGTGGAGATCATAGGCAAAGTGCGCCGCATTCCACTCAATATTACCGACCAGCTCACGCGCGTAAGGATCAATCAGCAGTTTATTCGGGTTGAAACGGTGGCCATTTTCCGGATCGAACGGGCCATAGACGCGATAGCCATACAGCGCGCCCGGTTGCAGGCCGGGTACATAACCGTGCCAGATCTCATGCGTGTTTTCCGGTAGCGTCAGCCTGGCAATCTCCTCCTTGCCAGTGGCATCGTACAAACAGAGTTCTACGCGTTCGGCGTGCGCCGAAAAAAGCGCGAAGTTAACCCCCTCGCCATCGAAATTTGCCCCCAGTTGCTGGCCGTGCCCTGCCGTAATGTAAAAATCAGACATGGTTCCCTCTCTGTTTAAACAGTGTTACCTGATATCACAATGCTGCATACCGCTTTACGCACTCACCAGCGCCGCGAATGTGTAGCCGCCAATAGAACGCAGATGGACGCTGTCACTCAGGGCGAACTCTTCTCCGCTGAGAAGATCGCGCCAGCGACGGTTCGCCAGCCCCGCAGGCAGCGACACCACCGCGCCGCTCAGGCTGCCCTCCAGCGCGCCGAACAGCAGGCGCGGCGCCAGCACAATTAACGCTGCGTCGTTATCCTGGCGGGCAAAAGCAATGATGTTGCCCGCCTGCGGGCCGGAGGTGGTCAGCGGCAGATAGTCGCCGCGCTGAAAAAGCCGGGGTTTCTGCTGGCGTAACTGCAACAACCGGGCGATAAAAAACTGTTTCAGTTGCCCGCTGTTCCAGCTCTCCTGCGAGTGCGGATCGGCCTGCTCTTCATCGCTCAGCAGCCGTTCCAGCTCCGCATAGTCCGGCTCCAGCCGGTTATCCGGGTCGACCAGGCTGAAGTTCAGCGCTTCGCTGCCCTGGTAGATATCCGGCACGCCCGGAGCGGCCAGTTTAATTAAGGTCTGTGTCAGGCTGTTGACCAGCCCGGCGCGAATAAACGGTTGTAAAGCGGCGGTGAAATCCTGCAAGAACGCCTGATTTTCCGGGGAAAGCAGATGGCGGGCATAATCGAGCACTGCATTTTCATAAGCGTCGTTGGTTTCGATCCAGTCAGTGCGCTGCTTCGCTTCGCGCAGCGCTTTCTCCAGAAACTCAATAAACCGCGACTCCAGCGCCTGTAACCCCTGCGCATCATCCGCCTGTAATGTCGCTGGCCAGACGCCCGCCAGCGCCTGATAGATCATCCAGGCCACTGCCGGTCTTGGTGCCGGGCCATCGTCGAGCAGCACCACTTTTTCGCGGTTGAGATGACGCCAGCGCGTCACGCAATCCGCCCACTGCTGCGGCGCTTCGGTCAGCGTATAGAGCCGGGCGCGGGCATCTTCTCCGCGTTTGGTATCGTGCGTGGAGGTGGCTGACAGCGCATCCGGCTGCTGTTCCAGCCGCGTCTGCATCTCGCGGTGAAAACGCTGCAATGAGAAGGTGCGCGGCAACGGTTCTGCGCCCACTTCATTGAGCGCCAGATCCATGTTCTGGCGAAAGAACAGCGTATCCTCCACTGCTTTCGCCATCAGCGGCCCGGTCAGTTGCTGGAAACAGGTACGAAAATGCGCCGCCTGATGCAGCATGCTTTTTGCCACGTCGCCATGCAGGATGCGGGTGATAAAATCCAGTGCGGCCGGGTCCGGCGCATGTTCGCTCCCCCTGACCCAGGCGACCACTTTCGCCAGCCGCTCAGCGTCGGCGGGCATCAAGCCTTGCGCAGTGCCATAGGTACGATAAACCGGAAAAGCGATCAGCAATTCCCGCAGCGCCTGGCGTACCGCTTTGGCCTGCGGCACCGGAATTTCAGCGTGACCAATCTCTACCGCCAGCCGCACCAGCGTGTTGAACTCGCCAGCGAAATTGCGATCGACCATTAACCGCTTTGCGGCCCGTAACTCCGCGTGCATATCGACGGCTTTGCCCGTCACCTGATGCCAGGCTTTACGCAAATCGTCGAGCTGCTCATTGTCCACCAGCACATCCGACAGCGCGGCGATAAACTCATAGCCGGTCGTACCGGAAACCGGCCAGTCGGCGGGCAGTTGCTCCCCTTTACCGAGAATTTTTTCCACCGTGATATAGCACTCCGGCCCGGTTTTCTGGCGCAAACGGCGCAGATATCCCAGCGGATCGGCCAACCCGTCAACGTGATCGACGCGCAAACCGTCAACAACACCGCTGTTCACCAGTTCGAGAATCAGACGATGGCTGTCGTCAAATACCGCCTCATCTTCAACCCGCACGCCAACCAGCCCGGTTATCTCAAAAAATCGCCGGTACGACAGATCGCTTGCCGCCGTGCGCCAGCAGGTTAAGCGCCACGGCTGAAGCTCATGCAGCGCAATCAGATCGCGGCTGTCACGAAGCGCCAGCACTTCTGTTTCGCGCCCCTGCCAGCTTTCCGCCACCAGCGGGTAAACATTGTCGAAATAGACAAAAACGGGATGACCAGTTTGTGGATCGGCCTGAACGGTAAGTTCGCCCTTTTCCACTACCGTGGCGAAATCGTCGCCGAGGAAAGGCAATGTCAGTGGCCGCGACCAGTCAATATCGAAATGGCGCGCGTACCGGCTGCTCTGCCCTTGTGCGATGACATCGCGCCACCACGGGTTTTCCAGCGAGGCGGCCATATGATTGGGCACAATATCGAGAATTAACCCCATCCCGGCGCCCTTCAGCGCCGCCGCCATGCGCATAAACGCATCGCGACCGCCCAGCGCCGGATCGATCTCGTTGGCGTCGGTCACGTCGTAGCCGTGTGTCGAACCTCGGGTGGCGGTAAAAATCGGCGAAGCGTAAAGATGGCTGATCCCCAGCCGTTTAAGATAGGGAATGCGGGCCATCGCCCGGTCAAAGGTCATGCCATTACGAAACTGGATACGGTACGTTGCGGTGGGCGTGCTCATGCTTCTCTCCCTGCAAGACGAACGATAATGGCATTCGGCGCTAATTCAGATTGCGCCTGCGGCAAGGCAAACAGTGTGTTACCGGGCATCGCTGGCAGCGGCTGCGGCGTGTCGCCCAGATTCAGCGCCAGCGAGAGCGTTCCCTGCGGGAAACGCCAGCAGACGGCGAGAAAACCGGGCGCGGTAGCCAGCACCTCCCCCTGATGGCCGCCCGCTTTTGCCAGCAGCGGCACAATATGCTGCTGACGCAGCGCCAGCAGTTGCTTTGTCAGCGCCAGCCACGCTTTGCCCTCGGCGCTGTGCACTGTTTGCCAGTTCAGCTTCGAGCGGGCAAACGTTGTCGGGTCATTCGGATCGGGCACCGTTTCGCCGTGTCCGGCATGGCCCGCGAACTCCTTTGCCCGGCCTTCGCGCACGGCCTGCGCCAGATCGCCATGGAAATCAGTGAAAAAGAGGAACGGCTGCGTTTCGCCATACTCTTCGCCCATAAACAGCAGCGGAATATGCGGCGACAGCAGCAGCATCGCCAGCAGCGCGCGGGTGCGATCCGCTCCCGCCAGGCTCAGCAACCTTTCGCCCTGTGCCCGGTTGCCGACCTGATCGTGGTTCTGAATAAAATCGACAAACGCCGTAGGTGGCTGCCCGCGGCTGTCAACACCGCGCGCTTCTCCGCTCTGCGGCGAGACTTCGCCCTGATAAGCGAACCCTTCCGTCAGCGCCCGCGCCAGCAGTTGCTCGGGGTGATCGGCAAAATCCTGATAGTAAGCGTGCGTTTCGCCGGTGGCTAACACATGGGCGACGTTATGCACATCGTCGTTCCACTCGCCGCTAAACAGCGGAATCTCGCCCACGCTGCCGCGCGGATGCAGGGCAATAATGTTGCGGCAATCTTCGGTGGTGAGGTGCACGGCGCGATCCGGGATTGCTGCACGAATGCGTTCGGCAATCTCCACCAGCAGATGCGGCTCTGCGCTGTCCTCGATTTGATCGATGGCATCAAACCGCAGCCCATCAAGGTGAAACTCTGTCAGCCAGTAGAGCGGCGCTTCCGCGATATAGCGCCTTACGGCGTCCACTTCATAGGCAATGCCAGCGCCCCATGGCGTTTCGCGTTCCGGGTGGAAAAAATCCGGCGACAGCAGCGGCAGATAGTTACCTTCCGGGCCGAAGTGGTTGAGCACAATATCGAGCACCACCGCAAGGCCATAGCCGTGCGCGGCATCGACAAACGCTTTGAAATCATCCGGCGAACCGTAGGCCGCATGCGGTGCGTAGAGCAAGACGCCGTCATAACCCCAGCCGCGATCGCCGCCAAACTGCGCAACCGGCATCACTTCAATCACCGTGATGCCCAGCTCCGCCAGGTACGGCAGTTTTTCAATGGCCGCCTGAAAGGTGCCCTGTGGGGTGAAGGTGCCGATATGCAGTTCGTAGTAAACCGCCTCTTCCCAGCGGCGACCCTGCCAGTGCGCATGTTGCCAGCGGTAGTGGGCGGGATCGATCACCAGCGACGGGCCATTCACATCCCCCTGCTGCGCACGCGAGGCGGGATCGGGGATGGCTCTGCCGTCTTCCAGCACATATTGATAAGGTGTTCCGGGCGCAAGACCGGGAACTGTGGTTTCAAACCAGCCTTTGCCGACTGACTGCATCGCGATATCGTTAGCAGGAAGCCGCAGCGTGATACTCTGCTGGCCTGTTGCCCACAAACGGAAGCGCACCGTGCCTTCGCCGATGTCGTCGGCGCCCCAGCTTTTCGCAAAAGATTTCGACTCCATGCCTTCTCCTCTCCACGATGTCACGAGAAACAATCATAGACGATATTCGGAAAAGCCAGCGGAGCGGCGGTCAGGGAGAGTGTGGCCGGAGAACGGATTACCTCCGGCCTGGCGGGATTACGGCTGTGGTTTCCTCTCAGCGACCTCTACTTCGCGATACCAGCGCGGGTGATGTTTCTTCGCCCAGCGACGGCTCACTTTATTCCGCTGTCGGCGGATTATTTGATCGCGGAAAATATCGCTTTTCCGAGACTGGCAATGGCCGCATTACTCTGTTTTAACGTTGCCTTTGTGTTTGTTATATAAATAACTACGATACGGGGAGTGTTATTTTCCGGCCACACCACGCTGATAATAGAACGCGAACCAAAATCCCCGGCGCCGGTTTTATCGGCAATGGTCCACCCGGCAGGCAGCGTTGAACGCAATAACGTATCGGCGACCTTATCCTCACGCATCCACTGAATTAACTGCGCGCGTGAACCGGGCTTCAATGCCGTTCCCAGCGTCAGTTTTTGCAGCGTGCGGCTGACGGCCAGCGGCGTAGTGGTATCGCGTAAATCGCCAGGTATCGCACTGTTCAGTTCAGGTTCAAAACGGTCCAGCCGCGTGACACTGTCACCTAACGTTTGCAGATAACGGGTGATGGACGCCGGGCCGCCGAGCTTTTGCGCCAGCAGATTCGCCGCCGTGTTGTCGCTGTAGCTGACCGCCGCGCTGCACAGTTGCTGCCAGTTGATGCGTGCCGGGGCGACAAACTTCTCCGTCACCGGCGAGTACGCCACCAGCGCCGAACGCGGGAATTGCGTGGTGTCCGTCAGCGCCAGCTCGCCGTTATCCACCTTGCTGAGTAATGTGCCGCACAGCAACGCTTTGTAAGTGCTGTTCAGTGGAAAACGCTCATCTCCACGGTAGCTCGCCGTTTTGCCGCTGGTGGTATCCACCACGGCCACGCCGATGCGCGCGCCAAGCTGCTGCTCCTGCAAACGTACAACCTCAGCCAGCCGGGCAGAGTCCATGGCAGCGGCATGCACCGACGGCAAGCAAACCAACAGCAGAGAACAAATTGATTTCGGTGAGAAAAACATAGATATAATCCCTGACTATGCGAAGCGATACATTGAATGAAGAGATGAATAATACAGCATTACGCTACCGCGCGTTCGGAGAACCCTTAACCACGCTGTACGCCGAAACCACCCCGCTACAGCCCTGCGCGCCGGGCATGCTTCGCGTCAGAATGTTACTGGCGCCGGTCAATGCCTCGGATCTGATCCCGATTACCGGAGCCTACAGCCACCGCATTATCCTGCCCGCGATTGCCGGGTATGAAGGCGTCGGCGTGGTCAGCGAAACCACGCCAGAAACCGCGCATTTACAGGGAAAACGCGTGCTGCCCTTACGCGGCCAGGGCACCTGGCAGCAGTATGTTGACTGCCCGGCGGAACTGGCCGTGCCGGTTCCCGATGATATCGACGATGCCCTTGCCGCCCGCGCGTATATTAATCCACTGGCCGCGCAGATGATGCTGACGCACTACCCACCGCAAGGCCAGCATGTGATAGTGACCGCCGCCGGTTCCGAATGCGCAGGCTACCTCGCGCAGTGGGCCAGACAAAGTGGAGCGAAAAGCGTGACCGGGATTTATCGCTCCGCCATTCACGCCAGCAGGCTGGCCGCAGGCGGCGTGATCCCGCTTTCTGAAACGGACAGCGCCGCCATTCGCCAGGCGGCGGCGAAAGCGGGTGTAGTGTATGACGCCACCGGCGGCGATTTGGCCGGGCTGTTATTGCAGGCGTTGCCGACCGACGCGCAGTTTATCAGCTACGGCCTGCTCTCCGGGCAACCGTTCGGCATCCAGCGCCGCCTGCCGGTGGTGCACTGGTTTCACATCCGTAACCATCTCGACTCGCTTTCCGCCAGCGCGTGGCAGCAGACGTTTAGCGATATCTGGACGCGGCTACGCAAAAATCCGCCCGCTGATGTTACGCTGTTCCCGTTTGCCGACTGGCAACAGGCAATCGCGTTTTATCACCAGCCGGGCCGGATAACGAAACCGCTGTTGTCGATGCGCTGATTTATGTGCGATCTGCGGAGTACGCCAGCGCACGCTGGCCTTCAATTTCACGCAGCCGTGCGCCCAGCGTCGCCACTAAATGATCGTAAGCAATACTGCCGAGCGGCACCCGCAGCGGCGGGTTTTGCTGGTCGGCGACGGCGATAATCGCCTCTACCGTACGATCCGCATCGCCGGTAATGGCGAAATCACCGTTGGCAATGCCGCGCCGCACATCGCCTGCGGGTGTGGCATCATAAATCGCCAGCGGCCGGGCATGATCGAGGCCACCGCCAAAACCGGTTTGCGTCGGGCCGGGTTCGGCAATCACCACATCAATCGCAAAAGGTTTAACCTCCTGCGCCAGCGACTCAAGAAACCCTTCAATGCCCCATTTACTGGCGTGATAGAGGCTGAAATTGGGATAGGCCACCTGCCCGCCTTCTGATGAAACCTGCACAATTCGCCCGCCGCCCTGCGCCCGCAGCCACGGCAGCACCGCGCGCACCAGCTGAATTGAGCCGGTCAGATTGGTGGCGATTTGCCGTTCGATCTGCGCATCGCTGACCTCTTCCGCCGCGCCAAACAACCCGTAACCGGCATTGCTCACCACCCGTTCAATTCTGCCGAGCGTGCTGAAGGCGCGCTCGATTTCCCCGCGCATCGCGGCGGTATCTGTCATGTCAAAACGGCAAAGATGCAACTGCCCGCCATACTGCGCCTGAAGATCGCTCAGCGCATCAGCACGACGAACGCAGGCCACAACGCGGTCTCCGCGCGCCAGTAATTTTTGCGTCATCGATAAACCCAGCCCGGAAGACGCGCCGGTAATCAGCCATGTCAACATAGTGACCTCCTGAAGTGAGTGAATCTGTAGCCTACCCCGTCGTCAGTGCTAGAATAAGACTCACCAATCGACATGAAGTGGTGCAAAAAATTCAACAATGAAAAATGTCAGCCTTAGCGATTTGAAAGCGTTTCTCCTTGTGGCCCGTTTGCAGAGTTTTCAGCAGGCAGCGGGCGAGCTGGGCGTTTCACGCTCGGCGCTCAGCCATGCCATGCGCGCGCTGGAAACCCGGCTGGGCGTCCGCTTGTTGCACCGCACGACCCGCAGCGTGTCGCTGACCCAGCAAGGCGCGGCTTTTCTGCAACGGCTCGATCCGTTGCTGAATGCGCTGGACGATGTGCTCGACAGCACCCGTTTTCAGCCGCAGGAGCTGCACGGTACGCTGCGCATCAACGCCAATGAAGGTGGCGCGCGCTGGCTGTTACAGCATGTGGTGAGGGATTTTTTACGCGCGCATCCGCAGGTGGAGCTGGATCTGGTCACCGATGGCCGTCTGGTGGATATCGTTGCCGCCGGTTTCGACGCCGGAGTCCGGCTGGCGGAAGCGGTGCCGCGCGACATGATTGCCGTGCCGTTTGGCGGCGACATCCGCTTTATCACCATTGCTGCGCCCGGTTACCTTGAACAGGCAGGAACGCCGCAAACGCCGGAAGCGTTATTGCAGCACCGCTGCATCGCGCAGCGTCTGCCGGGCGGCAAACGCTATCGTTGGGAATTTATGCGCGACGATAAGCCGCTAACGCTGAATGTGCCCGGCACGCTGTGTCTGGACAACAGTGCGCTGATGGTGGAAGCGGTCGTGCTGGGGCTGGGCATCGCCTATGTGCCGGAACCGTATGCCCGCCAGGCGCTCAACGACGGGCTGGCGGTGCAGGTTCTTGAAGCGTGGTGCCCGCCGATTGCGGGGTTGTGCCTTTACTACGCCAGCCACCGGCACGTTCCGGCGACGCTCAGGGCGTTTATAGCCGCAATACGTGCCGTGGCGTAATCGCTTTTTTGAATTAACCGAAGGAGTGTCCACCAATATTGAGTATTTTCACAATCCGCTCTTTTTCCTGAATCATAAAAAAAACACGGTCTTCGTCACTTAAGCGGATACTGAAGAGCTGGATACTTTTTTTCTGTTTGACCTGTTTATAACAAAATTTACTGCCCATCAATTTAGCGGCATCTCGCGGATGGTTTCCGGCACGAATAAGCCGTCGCCACATATAATAGTTTTTCATATACAGCGGCTCAACGTGAATATGCTTGTTGAGACGGTATTTGTTCCTTGGCTCCGTTTCATCAACTATCCATTTTTTAATTTCACTGATCGTGTCTGATTTACTGACATGTTTTCGGTAATATTTAACAGAGCCGGATAATGAGGATTGTCGCGAAGATGACGGCGCTGTATATACTGAATGCGAAAAACTCGTCATTGATTCAGCATTGTTTTCATCGGCAGTAAAATACTCGTCTTCGCTGGCGGTAAAGTACTCCGAATCTGAAATAATGCTCTCCAGGTCGTCATCATTTAACTCAATCAAATACATATAAACCTCGGTACATTCCATTGTTAAAGGCGTTGCAACCAGATCTGCAACCTTAAGTATATTCTGAGCAAATACTAGCAATGGGGAGCAAAACCGGGCAAGGCGTTAATAATATTAAGACGCCGGAAGATGCGTTATCTCTCTTATTAAAATAAAAAAGATCGCTAAGCATCGCTCTCCGGGTGCATCTGCTACACCTGTATTCGCAAATTTCGTGCGTTTACCCGCGCCTGCCTGCCATACTTCGGGCTGCACAGAACCACACCGGAGGAGAGATGCTGATTGCTCAGCTCAGTGATATTCACGCCGCGCCCGATAACGATAACCTCGCGCGACTGCATAATGCCATTGACTGGCTGCTCGCCCTGCAACCTGATTTGCTGGTGGTGAGCGGGGATTTAACCGATGATGGCTGGCACGAAGGCTATCTGGCGATTGCCGCAGAACTGCAACGGTTGTACTGCCGCACACACATTATCCCCGGCAATGCCGACGATAAAGCGGTGATGTGCGCCAGCCTGCCCGCCTTTATCCATCATCACGCCGCTGACGCAATGCACTTTTGCCAGCAGCTTGACGGCGTGGCGGTCATTGGCCTGGATGTGACCGTCGCGGGCGAAATCCGGGGCGATATCCGCCCGCATCTGCCGTGGCTGAAAAGCGCTCTCGCCGCCAGCCCGCAACCGGCGCTGCTGTTTTTGCATCAGCACCTGTTCCCCAGCGGCATCGCACCGCTTGATGGCGCGATGTGCGATGGCGCAGAGGAACTGCGCCAGTTGCTTCACACCCTGCCGTTCCCGCCGCTGGCGCTGTGCAGCGGGCACGTTCACCGCCCGATGAGCGCTACCTTTGCCGGGATTCCGGCTTATATTTGCGGCTCCATCTGCCCGGCAAACCCGCTGATGCTGGATGCGCAACGCCTGCCGCCAGTGGGCGATCCGCCGGCACTGATGATCCATCAGATCCGCGAGCGCCGCCTGGTAAGCCATTTTGTTAGCGTTTAGCGCCTGACCGCCGTCTCCGCAAACCGACAGCGGTCAGGCCAGCCCCACCTGCCATCCCTGCAAATCGCCTGCCGCTGAGGAAAAGAAGGTTTCCGGGCTGATAGCGTTGTTGCGAAAATGACTCACCAGCGCTGAGATCACTGCCGGGAGAACGCGTTGGTATGTGAGATCGTGCCCCATTTCCGCCAGTATCGCGCCATAAAACCAAAAGGGGTTGTCCGGCAACGTCACTTTTTCCGCTGAAGCTGGCGCGTTGCGAACGGGCGAGAATTTTTTATAAAGCGCCAGCTCCTGATCCGCATCGAGATAGATCCGCGCGACCGGCGTGTTGACGCCATTACCCGGATAAGCATCCAGCGCCATGCCAGCCGGGCGATGACGTCCAATACGTTGATAAATATGGTAATCAACAAAAGCTTTCAACGCTGTTGCTACCGGCTCCCAGTGACCTGAACTGATAAAACCCAGCCGGGTTAACCCTTCGGTAAATAGCAGCTCAATCCCGGACGATAACGCCTCTCGCTGCATGGTGAACCAGTCCATCGCCTGTTCATACTCATTGCGCTTCTGCCGCTGTTCAACCGTCAGATTGCCGCTGGCGTAAAGTCCATTGAGTTCATTCAGGCAAAAATCTTCGACGGTAAAACCGATATCGATATGAACATCACGTTTGCGGCTGTAAGCGAGCGAAATTTCTGAACATAAAACGGCAATCTCGTCATCCGGCAGATCGATGGCGTAGCTATCGTTTAACGGCAGGATAAACGTGTCAGTGCTTTTGACGTCCATGCTCCTTTGTCGGGCAATCTTTTCAAGCTCGCCGCCAGTGTTATCCAGCGTTTTACTCTTCAGTACCTGGATATACGCCCCATTTGACGTCGGACGAGTGACCTGTTGGGTTATCCATTCCCAGTAGCATTGGTTTGTTTCGGGATCGCACAGAATCAGAATCACCGGCAACGAGTGTTCCCGCCAATAATTGATGTGCGGGGCTTTACAGTAAAAAGCCCAGCCATCGTCATTGGGGAATCTGAAATGAGAAGGACCGCACTTGATTTGCACGGCCAGCAGCTTACCGGACGCATACTTTACGCCATTTTCTGACGTCACGATTTCTATCTGGCCATCAATACCATAATCACGCGCGGTGGTTTCCCGAAATATATGCCCCAGCTTGAGCACCTTTTCTCTGACCATAAGAACACCCCGTTCTCCGGTTTCGTCAGTGGGTGGGACCTTCGGTAGTTCCATGCTGAACCTCGTTTAATTTTACGGACATTTTATGTTTGACAGCTTACGCCTTCCCGTCGCTGCATACATCTATCAGATTCTGTAGCCCTGTTATTGACACACCTGCAAATATTACCGTTGCGAAAATACTGATGAGAAAGCGCCGTTATTTGTTGACGTATACGCCTTTGCCATTTTGTTACTCACCATGCTAATAATCTTTTTAGGATTTTTTCAGGAAATAATATATTGCATTACCACTGAAATATTATAAAAAGAAAAGCGCCACTTTACGGTTATTTTAATTACTGGCGGGATAAAGGAATAAATATCCCGTTCATCTTTACCCTACGGAGGAATAATTTAATGAGCAACCATCCAAAATATACCTGCTCACCCGGTCACACACGTATTATCAGTACCGGTGTTTATCTCCCGGAAGGCCGGATAAGTTCCCGGGAGCTGATGGAACAACTCGATTCACCACAGCGCTTCGGCCTGAATCGCAACTGGCTGGCGCGGCTGACCGGCGTACGGGAGCGCTGCGTCGCCGATGATCATCTGCAACCCTCCGATCTGGCCGTACGTGCCGCGCGTGATGCGCTGGCGCATGCCGAAATCAAATTAGCCGATATTGACGCGTTGATTTTTGCCGGTGTATTTCGCGATTTCCACGAACCGGCAACCGCACATATTGTGGCGCATAAACTGGGCGCAAATATTCCCACCGCGTTTGATGTCAGTAATGCCTGTCACAGTTTTGAAGATGCTCTGCATATTATGGATGCGCTCATTGCGGCGGGCCAGGTTAAATACGGCTTAATTGTCACCGGTGAAACCAGCTATCGCATGCGGCATGAAGCAATAAACAGGTTGCAACAAACCACGGACCGCGAACTTTTTATGGAGCTTTGCGCAGGGTTAAATGTCGGTGATTGCGGTGCGGCAATGATCGTCGGGGCGAAAAAAGATCCGCATGTCGGCTTTATGGGATTTATGAAAGAATCCCGCTCGCACTATTATCACTACAGCACCAGCGGCCCGGCCTGTTCCGATCATTTATTAAAGGTGTGGATGACGCCGCTGGTGGACGAAGCCATCAGCATGGGCGAAGCGATGTTTCCGGCGTTTATGGATCACCTCGGCTGGAGCCGCAACGAGATTAAAGCCTGCGTTTCACACCAGGCCTCAACCTCGCAAATCCAGAGAATGGCCGGTTATATGGATGTGGACCCGGCCCTGTTTGTGGAAACCATCAGCACCATGGGCAACCTGATCAGCGGCAACGCAACCGTTGGGCTGCACATACTGGCAGAGCGCCAGCAGCTTAAACCGGGTGACAAACTGGTTCTCGTCGGTGGCGGCAGCGGCATTGTTGGCAGCCATATGGGGCTAATCTGGGGATAATCGAATACACAGAAGTGCCGTTACATCGTGCGCCGGGGCAAAGCCTCCGGCGTTCGTTTTACTTTTCCCCTTCCCAGTAATCCACGCCCTCACCGCGAAAATCAACCCGGCGAAAATCTTCCTTGCCGTTGATGCGCGCTCTGGCAAGGAATTTATCAGCGTCGGGGTATTCACAAATTTCCGGGCTTTCCATGGTGCTGATCGAGATATAGCGTAACGGTTGATCGGACGTGTTGATAATCTGATGCGGCCATGCCTTTCCCGGTGGAATACAGATCACATCGCCCTCTTCAATTGCCCGCTCCTCATCGCCAATACGCAGTGTTCCACGCCCGTTCAGCACGATAAACATCTCTTCCTGCGCATGATGCAGATGAAACGGGCAGCAGCGTTTACCCGGCGGCAATGTATCGATTGACGCGCCGAGCTTGCTGGCGGCGGTGCCTTTGGTCAGCGAACCGCCCAGGGATTCATACAGCGGCGGGCGAACAAAATGCTCCATCTCAAGGGTATTAAAGTTGCGGATGACAAACGGTATGGCGGTCTTCGCACTCATAAGCAGTTCCTGAAATAACGTGACATCTCAGTATTGGAACGACCCATTCTGCCTGTCAATTTGTTCAGCCAGCATTTGATGGAAGATACGCGTCGCCATCGACAACGTGCGCTGGCGCGGCAGGCAGAGATCCACTTTCACTGTGCCCATCAGCGGGTCCGCCAGCGGCACGGCGACAAAATCCTCGTGCCCGGTGGTGTCATTAACGTTCAGTTGCGGCAGGATCAACAGCGCCAGCCCTTGCCGCGCCAGCGCTTTCTGTACTTCCAGCGAACTGGCGATATAACACAAATCAAAATGCAGATTCTCGCGCCGGGCGGCGGATTCGAGCAGTTGCCGCACCGCATAGTTGGCAGGTGGAATAGCCAGCGGATGACGGGCAAGATCGGTGAGCGTCAGCAGGCTTTTCTTCGCCAGCGGATGATGTGCCGCCATCAACACTTTGTGCTGCAACGCGCAGTAGTGCGTCACCTGCAGCTCCGCGCTAACCGGCATATAAAACGCCAGCGCCACATCGGCATGACCGCTGATTAACTGTTCGGCGACATGCGGCGCACTGCCAATATCAATGTCAAACGAAACCGCAGGGTAACGCTGGCGGAAGGTGCAGATAACCGGCGCGATAAACGCAGCGAACAGGCTCTCTGCCGCGCAGATACGCACCGTGCCGGACACCACACTTTGCGTACTGGAGATGCGCTCTTTTACCGCATCCAGTTCGCGTAAGGTGGCATCCACGGCCTGGGCGAGAAACTCCCCTTCCCTCGTCAGTTTGATACCGCGCGGCGTGCGCTCGATCAGCGGCGCGCCATAATGGTGTTCCAGAATATCGATTTGCCGCGTGACGGCGCCCGGCGCGACAAACAATTTATCGGCGGCATCACGCAACGAACTGGATTTCGCTACCTGGCTAAAATAGCGCAGCGCGCGTAATTGCATATTTCTCCACCCTGTATTGCCGTTATTACCCCTTTTGTCACCTTATTACGCCGGTGTTCAGATTGACAAATCAGCGGGGCAATCCTTTATTTTTCCTCGCTGCTGCACTGTAAACAGGCACGACGAACAATTATCGTGCAAAAACAGGATTGGTTTTTATCTTGCAGGGAGAAAAAACCGTTTAATAATCATCATGATGATATATCTTTTGCGAAAAATATTTACGCACTGCTAACGAAATGAAAGCACAGTTTAAGTGCAGAGCCAGGAAAGTTATTTTCTGCCAGTCAATACAGATCGCCGGATAAAAACAAAAATATCAGATAATTCAAAAAATTAGGGAAAGCAATACTATTTTCTTATTTATATTCCCCGCCCTCCAGTGAGCACATTTTTTACGCACTGCTCCTGCACAATTGTGATAGTGAACATTATCTGCGCTTGTTATATCTCAGCCATGTTGTTAATTCGTCTCAACCCCTGAGGAAGACTGTTTATGGCAAACGAAATAAATCCCGCAGCCACGCCGCCAAAAGCGACGCGTAAAGAAGTGATCGCCGTTGTCCTGGGCGCCGCCGTCGAATTTTTTGATTTCAGCGCTTACGCCACCTTTGCAGTGATGATCGGCCATGTTTTCTTTCCTTCGGATAATCCATTTACCAGTTTGTTATTGTCCGTTTCAGTATTTGGCATCGGCTTTATTGTCCGGCCGCTGGGCGCCATTTTTATAGGCAGTTACGCCGATCGCGTTGGGCGCAAACCGGCAATGTTATTAACCATGGTATTTATGACCATCGGCACCGGCGGCTTAGTCTTCCTGCCGGGATATGAAACCATTGGCATGGCCGCACCGGTTTTACTGGTACTGGTGCGCATGTTGCAGGGGCTGGCCTGGGGCGGCGAAGCTGGCCCGGCAACTACGTTTATTATGGAAGCCGCGCCCGCCGGCAAACGTGCCTTCTATACCAGTTGGCAGATTGTCGCCCAGGGTCTGGCAGGCATCAGCGCGGGGGTGATTGGCTATACGCTCACCGTATTGCTGTCACCGCACGACCTCGCCGCCTGGGGCTGGCGCGTGCCGTTCGCCTTCGGACTGTTGATCCTGCCTATCGCCATCTATCTGCGCCGCAATCTGCGCGAGACTTATCAGTCTGACAACAGCGAAGCCAGCCACTCCACCGGCAGTCTGCTCGGTGAAGTGGTGAAGAACTATCGCGGGCTGGTGCTGACCGGGATTTTTATCCTCTCCGGCAGCACCATCACCCAATATTTTCTCAACTATATGACCACTTACGCGCTCAACGAACTGGCGTTTACGCCGGGCAGCGCCATGGCGTCCACGATTCTGATAGGCGTCTGCGTGGTGGTCTTTTCGCTGGTCGGCGGCTGGATGGCGGATCGCGTTGGCAGAAAGATGACCATCATTGCTCCACGTCTGATCCTGCTGCTGTTGTTACTGCCGGGGCTTGAGATCATCAACACCTGGCGCAGCGAAATGGTGTTTTATAGCGTGATCACCGTCTTTGCCGCCCTGCAATGTATCAGCGGTTCCGGCGTGCTCGTCGTGCTGTGCGAAAACTTCCCGAAATATGTGCGTTCCACCGGCTTTTCTATCGCCTTTGCCTTTGGCATTACGCTGTTTGGCGGCACCGCGCAAATTGTCTTTTCATGGCTGATCAAAGTGACCGGCAACCCGGTTTCTCCTGGTTACTACCTGATTGCCGCCAATATTCTCTGTCTGGCCGCCACCGTCATGCTGAAAGAGCGTAAAGCTCCGCAGCCTTTGCTGGCACGCCGTCGCACCACCGTTCAGTAATCAAGGAGGAAGCCATGAAAACCGTCATGAACTGGCAAGAATGGGCAGCGCACGATGCCACTGCGCTGGCAGAACGGGTGCAGCAAGGTGAGATCAGCGCTACCGAACTGGCGCAGCAGGCGCAGGCCGCCGTCAGCCTGATCAACCCGCAAATCGGTTCCGTGGTGGAACTGTTTGATGATGCGATCGCTGCGCCACAGACCGACGGCACACGGCTCGACGGCCCGTTTCGCGGCGTGCCGTTTCTGATGAAAGATCTCGGCCCCGGCGTGAAAAACCGCCTACAGGAGCAAGGCTCGAAATTTATGCAGGGCAACCGTCCGGCGGAAGATGCGTTTCTCACCACGCAAATCCGCGCCGCAGGGTTGAACATTATGGGCCGCACCACTACGCCGGAGTTTGGCGTTTGCGGCTCGGTGGAAAACCCGGAAGTTTATGTGACCCGCAATCCCTGGGATCCGGCCTATACCACCTTCGGATCGTCGGCCGGTTCTTGCGCCTCAGTCGCGGCCGGGATTGTGCCGCTGGCGCATGCCACAGACGGCGGCGGCTCGATTCGCATCCCGGCGGGTTCCCACGGGTTGATTGGGTTAAAAAGTTCGCGCGGCGTGTTATCCATCGCCCCGGCGCTCTCCGATATCACCGGGTTTGTTTCCACGCAGGGTTGCGTCAGCCGCAGCGTTCGCGACACGGCGCGGTTTATCGACAGTTGCCGTGGCGGCGCACCGGGCGAGTTTATGCCCTACTGGGAAAGCAAACAGCCCTACAGCGAGATGATTAAGCATGATCCTGCACCGCTGCGTATTGCCGTCTCCCACGAGTGGGGCAACTACCGTTCCGATGCGCATTTTGTCAGCGAACTGGAGCGCACCGTGCGTTTGCTGGAAGAACTGGGCCACCACGTTGAATGGGTGACGCCGCAGGTTGATTTCGCGCAGGCGTTTGAGGCGCAAACCACCTGCTATATCAGTAACTTTGCGCAGTTTATTCAGCGTCTGCTGGAGAAAAAAGGGCTGAGTTCGCCGCCGGAGGATCTGGTGGAGCCGATCAACATTCGTCTCTGGCAGAAAGGCATTGATATGTCCTACAGCGAACGCTGGAAAATGCAGGATGCCTTTAACACCGTATCGCGCGATTTGGGGCGTTTTTTCCAGCAGTGGGACATGATCCTGACGCCGACATTCTCCAAACCGACGCCGCTGTTGGGCGAGAAAAAATACCTGACGCTGAGCGATAACCCGGATGTGATGGACTGGTTCTATAACCTGTGGGATATCTTTTCTTACACCCCGCTCGCCAGCCTGACCGGAACCGCCGGGATCTCGATCCCGCTCGCCTGGCAGCAGTCCGGCATTCCGCTGGGCATGCATTTTCAAACCCGCCAGGCCAACGACGGCCAGTTGTTACAGCTCGCCGCCCAGCTTGAACGCGCGCTCGGCGGCAGCTTTATCCGCAACACGGTGCCGCAGGTGCATGTGAGCCGGTGAATATTGGCGGTTAGCTCATCGCTATGCCCGGTAGCGTGACGCTTACCGGGCCGACAAATATTGCCGTCAACCCCAGGCCTGATAAGCGTCACGCCATCCGGCCTGGATCGGGATCAGAACCTCCTGACGGCGCAGCACATATTAAATTGATTATTTACTCAACGACTCTTTGCTAGCGTATTTACGCTTAAACAATTGCAGCAGCCCTTTCACCGTGACATCTAACTGGCTGCCCTCTTCATAAATGGCAGGCACGACATAATTAGCGCGTTCCTCTGCTATCAATTTTTCAACTTTTCCCTGCGTTTTGGTTGTCTTCCATTTATCCGGGTCAAAAACAGCAAGTGAGACACCGCCCTGATAGCGCACCATTTTCATTGACGGAATATCCGTATCGCCATCACCGAAATAAATCATTCGCTGAAACGGTATCTCTCGCAGTTCAGGCTCGATAAATCTGTTTACCGCTTCATTATCCCAGGAATTATCAATCCCTTTGTTTATGCGAAAAAGAAACTGTGTTTTTGTCGTGTAATTAATCGCCTGAGCGGGCCAGATAGCTACAGTGCCATTGGCGGAATAGTGATATTTACAGGCGAAAATCATGCGAAATTTGTCACCAATTGCCGTTCCGCGAATCATCGCATCCAGCCCGCTGGAGATAATGTAATGGTAGAGCTCCAGCCCATTGTCATCCGCATATTTGTTAATCCGGTCAAACCAACCCGCGACACCGGGATATAGCGGAATGGATTTACCATGTCTTTTGAGATTATTGACGCTCAGCTCTTGTGGATTTGTCTGTGATGCTTTTTCAACTAACAACCCAAGATAAGAAAGGATTTCATCACCATCATTTTCTGCTGCGCGTTGTTTTACCTCCTGCCAGAACGCGCCAACATTATTGATCCCTAAAGCAGGCATAAGACCGTGTTGCGCACAATCTCCGTCAGCCAAAGTGCCATCAAAGTCATAAACCAATGCACACTTCATAATATATTCCTTATAAATCAATGGAAAAAATAATTTCATTTGGTTTGCATGTAACTATCTTGTGAAGACATTAATGAAACTTAAGCAACTTCTGAATAAAAAAAGTGCTTAATAACGATAGAACAAAGCATAATTAGTTGGCCATAGAATAGCTTTGTTTAATGGTTTTAATATTTTGTAAATGGATGGCAACGGCTAAAAGACTAAAGGAAGGAGATACAGGGATGAGTAAACGTGAAGATATTATTGATGGCAAAGAAGCTAGCTATGCAAATGGTGGACTGATTTACACGGAAGTGCTTGGCTGGGTAGATTTGGGGCATGCTCGAGGGGATGATATTCGTTCTTTGCTGGAGAAAATCCGCAGTGGGGAATTATCCGGTAATGAATTCTATAATGTTACTTATTCTCAGGGCATGACTGCACCTTATGGAATAGTTCGTTCTGGCAAAATGACAACATGGCGTATCAGGCGTGGACGCCCATCATGGGAACAGAAGAGCATTGCCCTCTCAATGATGATGACAGTAGCCTGGGAATTTGAAAATTTTCAGAATTCATTCCCCGGCAAGTACATAACCGATAGCGGTTTTAGTTGCGAAGATCTGGTTTCAGATTTGCTGGGTTTTTACCGCGTGGTATCCACTCCACACCCTTTTGACAAGTTGCGCCCGGTAAGTAAGGCTGCAGCGTTAAGACGGTGGGACTATTACGGGAAAATAGGCTCATTTAAGGTTAATACCTTTACACCGTTACTGTTCCCTGACCCAGAAAAAACACCTAATGCCCAACCGCATAATGGCGTATTACCCTCGTTCATGAAGACTGTAATGCCTTATAAAGATGTCCGCTCTGGAAATGTGATGATGCCGAAACAGGGTAAGACATTCATTTCCTTAAGTGCCAGTAGTGGCAGGATGGGACTATGAAAAGGAGCGTTAAAACCCTTATTACGGTGATCATTACCATTATTATCGCCGCTTTTGCCTGGCCTTACGTGAAAATGGAATTCGCAAGCAGTGCTTATTACACGCAGAACGACGAAAAAGCGTATGCGTTCTACACGCCAGATTTGCTGAAGCGAATGCCGCGCATCTCCGACAGATACACGTTTCAGTATATGAATATCAGTGGCCCTCAGGCTTTTGTGTATGGCATACGGTTTGAAGATACGACCGATATGCAGAAAATTCGTGAGTATCTGGCCGCTGCGGGTTACAAACCGCAAACGCGATGTGAAACAAAAGCGGAATGCTGGCGAAGCGGGCAGTCGAAAGATGTGGTCACGCTCTACAACACCACATCCCCCAATAACGTCGTGGTACAGATATACCGGAACACAAAAAAATAACGCCATGCGCGAATACGCATGGCGTCTCTCCGTTGTCCGAATACCCGGTAAACACAACATTACCGGGTAAAATTTACCGTTTACTCCCCCGCCATTCGCTGATACTGCGCGAAACGCTGCTTCGCGTCCTGCTCGGTTTGCTCGAAGAGTTGATCCGCCAGTTCCGGCGCGGTGCGGCCCAGCGAGGCGTAACGCACTTCGCCCATCAGGAAGTCGCGGAAGCTCTCTTCGGGTTCGTCGGAGTCGAGAATAAACGGATTCTTGCCCTTCGCCATCAGTTGCGGGTTATAGCGCCACAGATGCCAGTAACCGGAATCCACCGCGCGTTTTGCTTCGCGCATACTGCATCCCATCCCGGCCTTCAGACCGTGGTTGATACAGGCCGCATAAGCGATGACCAGCGACGGGCCAGGCCACGCCTCTGCTTCGGCAATGGCCCGCAGCGTCTGGGCTTTATCCGCGCCCATCGCCACCTGCGCGACATACACATTGCCGTAGCTCACCGCCATCATGCCGAGATCCTTTTTGCGCGTCCGCTTGCCTTCGGCGGCGAACTTGGCAATCGCCGCAACCGGCGTCGATTTCGACGACTGACCACCGGTGTTGGAGTACACCTCGGTATCAAACACCAGGATATTCACATCCTCGCCGGAGGCCAGCACATGATCGAGGCCGCCAAAACCAATGTCATACGCCCAACCGTCGCCGCCAAAAATCCACTGCGAACGTTTAGCGAAATAGTCGCGGTTCTGGTACATGCGGTTCAGCAGCGGATCGTCGCCCTTCTCCTGCGCCAGCAGCGCGCTCAGTTGCTCGCCGCGCTCGCGCGTGCCTTCACCGCGATCTTTACTCTCCAGCCATTGCCGCAACGCCTGCTGTAACGCCTCGCTGTGCGGCGCAGCCAGTGCATCCATCGCATCACTGGCGAGTTGTTCACGTACCGCGCGCCCGCCAAGCATCATCCCCAGGCCAAACTCGGCGTTATCTTCAAACAACGAGTTAGCCCACGCCGGGCCTTGCCCTTTATGGTTGGTGGTCCACGGAATTGACGGCGCGCTGGCCCCCCAGATCGACGAACACCCCGTGGCATTCGCGATCATCATGCGATCGCCGAACAGCTGCGTCACCAGCCGCGCATACGGGGTTTCGCCGCAGCCTGCGCAGGCACCGGAAAACTCCAGCAGCGGGGTTTCAAACTGGCTGCCTTTGACCGTGGTTTTGTTGAACGGATTGCTTTTCGGCGAGAGCGCCAGCGCATAATCCCACACCGGTTGCATCGCTAACTGGCTCTCCAGCGGCTGCATCGTAAGGGCTTTCCCCTTCGCCGGGCAGATATCGGCACAGTTGCCGCAGCCGGAACAATCGAGCGGCGAAATGGCCAGATGATAGTCGTAATCCTTCGCCCCCTGCGCCGCTTTACTCAACAACGCTACCGGCGCCGCATCGCGCTCTTCCTGATTCAGCAGCGCCGGACGAACGGCGGCATGCGGGCAGATAAAGGCGCACTGATTGCACTGGGTACAGCCTTCGGGGTTCCACACCGGCACCTGCAAAGCAATGCCGCGTTTCTCCCACGCTGCGGTTCCCGTCGGGAATGTCCCGTCCTCCATACCGACAAAGGCGCTGACTGGCAGTTTGTCGCCATTCTGCCGGTTCATCGGTTCCAGAATGTCGCGGATAAAATCCGGCATCATCCGCGTCTCTTCCACCGCGTCATCTTCCAGCGTCGCCCAGCGTTCCGGCACCATCACTTCCTGGATGGCTTCCATCCCCAGATCAATGGCGGCATTGTTCATATCCACCACTTTTTGCCCTTTACTGCCGTAGGATTTCTCGACTGCCTGCTTCAGATAATCGGACGCCGCTTGCGGATCAATAATCCCCGCCAGTTTGAAGAATGCCGACTGCATCAGCATGTTAAAGCGCCCGCCCAGCCCCAGTTTACGGGCAATATCCACCGCATTGAGGGTGTAAAAACGGATCCCCTGACGGGCGATATAACGCTTCATACTGTTTGGTAGCCGCGCTTCCAGCTCCTCACCAAACCAGGTACAGTTCAGCAGGAATGTGCCGCCAGGGTTCAGCCCCTCCAGCAGATCGTACTTGTCGACGTAGGATTGCTGCGAGCAGGCGATAAAATCCGCGCGGTGGATCAGGTATGGCGAGGTAATCGGCCGTTCGCCAAAACGCAGGTGCGAAACGGTAATGCCGCCGGATTTTTTCGAATCGTAGGCAAAGTAGGCCTGCGCATACATCGGCGTTTTATCACCGATGATCTTGATGGCGCTCTTGTTGGCGCTGACCGTACCGTCGGAACCCAGCCCCCAGAATTTACAGGCGGTGATCCCCTCGCGGGAAACGTGGACCTCATGAGAAGGCACCGGCAGCGACGTGTGCGTGACATCGTCGAAAATCCCCACTGTAAAACCATCTTTCGGCAGCGGTTTTTTCAGGTTCTCAAACACCGAGACAATATGCCCCGGCAGCACATCTTTACCACCCAGCGCATAGCGCCCGCCGACAATCAGCGGCGCGTCATGCTGGTGATAAAACGCATTTTTCACATCCAGGCACAGCGGTTCCGCCTGCGCGCCCGGCTCTTTGGTGCGATCGAGCACCGCGATGCGTTTGACGCTTTTCGGGATTTTGGCAAAGAAGTGCGACAGCGAAAAAGGCCGGAACAGATGCACCGTTACCAGGCCCACTTTTTCACCGCTGTCGATTAGCGCATCCACCACTTCGGAAATGGTGTCGCATACCGACCCCATCGCCACAATGATCTGTTCGGCATCGTCTGCACCGTAGTAATCAAACAGGTGGTATTCACGACCGGTCAGGCGATAGATCTCCGCCATATAGTTTTCGACGATTTCCGGCAGCGCATCGTAGTAGCGGTTGGCGGCTTCCCGCTCCTGAAAATAGATATCGGGGTTTTGCGCGGTACCGCGAATCACCGGATGATCCGGGTTCAGGGCGTTACGGCGAAAGCGGTTCAGCGCGTCGGTATCCAGCAACGGCGCCAGATCGTCATACTCCAGCACTTCAATTTTCTGGATCTCGTGAGAAGTACGAAAACCATCAAAGAAGTTAATAAAAGGTACGCGGCCTTTAATGGCGGAGAGGTGCGCTACCGCCGAGAGATCCATCACCTGCTGAACGTTGCTCTCCGCCAGCATCGCGCAGCCGCTCTGGCGAACCGCCATCACATCCTGATGATCGCCGAAAATGTTCAGCGAGTTGGTTGCCAGCGCGCGGGCGCTGACGTGAAACACGCCGGGCAGCAGCTCACCGGCGATTTTGTACAGATTGGGGATCATTAACAGCAGCCCCTGCGAAGCGGTATAGGTGGTGGTCAGCGCCCCGGCCTGCAACGCACCGTGTACGGCACCGGCCGCACCCGCTTCTGACTGCATCTCCATTAAACGCACCGGCTGGCCAAACAGGTTTTTCTTGCCGTCAGCCGCCCACTGATCGACGTTTTCCGCCATCGGCGTTGAGGGGGTAATGGGGTAAATCGCGGCGACATCAGTAAAGGCATACGAAATCCATGCCGCTGCCGCGTTGCCATCCATTGTTTTCATCTTTCCGGACATTGCTCATTCCTCGACTGTAAGAGGTCATCTCCCTGACGCCGTTGCACAGCCTGTGCCAGCTCATTTATCCCTTTATAAACAATGTATTAAAGCTAACCGCAACAAAATGGTTGCATGAAACAAGACAGTGGACGCGACATCCTGTTGAACTGCCGACAAAGTGTCGCACGCCGTGGGTTGTACCCCGACGTACAGAAACGATGTGCGGAATTGTTCTGTTTCGAACAATTGGTAAGGCGATTGTTTACTCTTTGTCCCTCCTCTTGCGACAGCGAAAACATCAATGCTTTTAAAATCAATAAATTAAATGAAATGGCACGGCTGGTATGTTCCCTGCACAACAGAGTGAGGCAATCGCCACTCACACAACCAACAGGAGAAACACCATGACCATGCGTCAATGCGCCATTTACGGCAAAGGTGGTATCGGTAAATCCACCACCACGCAAAACCTGGTCGCCGCTCTGGCGGAGATGGGCAAGAAAGTAATGATCGTCGGCTGCGACCCGAAAGCAGACTCCACCCGTCTGATCCTGCACGCGAAAGCGCAGAACACCATTATGGAGATGGCGGCTGAAGTCGGCTCCGTGGAAGACCTGGAACTGGAAGATGTGCTGCAAATCGGTTACGGCGACGTGCGTTGCGCAGAATCCGGCGGCCCGGAACCAGGCGTTGGCTGTGCCGGTCGCGGGGTGATTACCGCTATCAACTTCCTGGAAGAAGAAGGCGCCTATGTTCCCGACCTCGATTTCGTCTTTTACGACGTGCTGGGCGACGTGGTGTGCGGTGGGTTCGCCATGCCGATTCGCGAAAACAAAGCGCAAGAGATCTACATCGTCTGCTCCGGCGAAATGATGGCGATGTACGCTGCCAATAACATCTCTAAAGGCATCGTGAAATACGCCAAATCCGGCAAAGTGCGCCTTGGCGGGCTGATCTGTAACTCCCGTCAGACAGACCGTGAAGATGAGCTGATCATGGCGCTGGCAGAAAAACTCGGCACCCAGATGATCCACTTCGTTCCGCGCGACAACATTGTACAGCGCGCTGAAATCCGCCGTATGACGGTGATTGAGTACGATCCGAAGTGCAACCAGGCCAACGAATACCGCTCGCTGGCGAACAAGATCGTCAACAACACCAAAATGGTGGTGCCAACGCCCATCACCATGGACGAACTGGAAGAGTTGTTGATGGAGTTCGGCATTATGGATGTGGAAGACACCAGCATTATCGGTAAAACCGCCGCAGAAGAAAACGCGGTTTGATGCACGCCCGCCAACAGGAAGACGACTATGAGCAATGCTACAGGCGAACGTAATCTGGAGATCATCCAGGAAGTGCTGGAGATCTTTCCGGAAAAAACGCGCAAAGAACGCAGAAAGCACATGATGGTGAGCGACCCGGAGATGGAAAGCGTCGGGAAATGCATCATCTCCAACCGTAAGTCGCAGCCCGGCGTGATGACCGTGCGCGGTTGCTCTTACGCCGGTTCTAAAGGGGTGGTATTCGGGCCGATCAAAGATATGGCCCATATCTCCCACGGCCCGATCGGCTGCGGTCAGTATTCCCGCGCCGGGCGGCGTAACTACTACACCGGCGTCAGCGGCGTTGATAGCTTCGGTACGCTCAACTTCACCTCCGATTTTCAGGAGCGCGATATCGTGTTTGGCGGCGATAAAAAGCTGGCCAAACTGATTGAAGAGATGGAGACGCTGTTCCCGCTGACCAAAGGGATCTCCATTCAGTCCGAATGCCCGGTCGGCCTGATTGGCGACGACATTGAAGCCGTTGCCAACGCCAGCCGCAAAGCCATCAATAAACCGGTCATTCCGGTGCGCTGCGAAGGCTTTCGCGGCGTTTCCCAGTCACTCGGTCACCACATTGCCAACGACGTGATCCGCGACTGGGTACTGGATAACCGCGAAGGCAAGCCGTTTGAAGCCGGTCCTTATGACGTGGCGATCATCGGCGATTACAACATCGGCGGCGATGCCTGGGCTTCGCGCATTTTGCTCGAAGAGATGGGCCTGCGCGTGGTAGCGCAGTGGTCCGGCGACGGCACGCTGGTTGAGATGGAGAACACGCCGTTCGTCAAACTCAACCTTGTGCACTGCTACCGCTCGATGAACTACATCTCCCGCCATATGGAGGAGAAACACGGTATTCCGTGGATGGAGTACAACTTCTTCGGCCCGACCAAAGTCGCCGAGTCGTTGCGCAAAATCGCCGATATGTTTGATGACACCATTCGCGCCAACGCTGAAGCGGTGATCGCCAAATATCAGGCGCAGAACGACGCCATCATCGCCAAATACCGTCCGCGCCTGGAAGGCCGCAAAGTGCTGCTGTATATGGGCGGTTTACGTCCTCGCCATGTGATTGGCGCTTATGAAGATCTGGGGATGGAAATTATCGCTGCGGGTTATGAATTCGCCCACAACGATGACTACGACCGCACCCTGCCGGATCTGAAAGAAGGCACCTTGCTGTTCGACGATGCCAGCAGTTATGAACTGGAAGCCTTTGTTAAAGCGCTGAAGCCGGATCTGATCGGCTCCGGTATTAAAGAGAAGTACATCTTCCAGAAAATGGGCGTGCCGTTTCGTCAGATGCACTCCTGGGATTACTCCGGCCCCTATCACGGTTATGACGGCTTTGCCATCTTCGCCCGCGATATGGATATGACGATCAACAACCCCGCGTGGGGCCAGTTGACCGCGCCGTGGCTGAAATCCGCCTGATTTTAATCCTGCTATCCCGTCTGTTCACCGATTTGTGGCGCGGGAGGAGAACACCATGAGCCAAAGTGCTGAGAAAATTCAAAACTGTCATCCGCTGTTTGAACAGGATGCGTACCAGATGCTGTTTAAAGATAAACGGCAACTGGAAGAGGCCCACGATCCGGCGCGCGTGCAGGAGGTCTTTCAATGGACCACCACCGCAGAGTATGAAGCGCTTAACTTTCAACGCGAAGCGCTGACCATCGATCCGGCCAAGGCCTGCCAGCCGCTGGGCGCGGTACTGTGCTCGCTGGGCTTTGCCAATACCCTGCCGTATGTTCACGGCTCCCAGGGGTGCGTGGCCTATTTCCGCACCTATTTTAACCGTCACTTTAAAGAGCCGATTGCCTGTGTTTCTGACTCGATGACGGAAGATGCGGCAGTATTCGGCGGCAACAACAACCTGAACACCGGGTTGCAGAACGCCAGCGCTCTTTACAAGCCGGAAATCATTGCCGTCTCCACCACCTGTATGGCGGAGGTCATCGGCGACGACCTGCAGGCGTTTATTGCTAACGCCAAAAAAGACGGCTTTATCGACGCGGCGATCCCGGTGCCTTACGCGCATACGCCAAGCTTTATCGGCAGCCATGTCACCGGCTGGGACAATATGTTTGAGGGCTTTGCCCGTACCTTTACCGCCGATTACAGCGGGCAACCGGGCAAGTTACCGCGTATCAATCTGGTCAGCGGATTTGAAACCTATCTCGGCAATTTCCGCGTGCTGAAACGCATGATGGAGCAAATGGAGGTGCCATGTAGTCTGCTCTCCGATCCCTCCGAAGTGCTGGATACCCCGGCAGACGGGCATTACCACATGTACGCTGGCGGCACGACACAGCAGGAGATGCGCGAAGCGCCTGACGCTATCGACACCCTGCTGCTGCAACCCTGGCAACTGGTGAAAACCAAAAAAGTGGTGCAGGAAAGCTGGAACCAGCCCGCGACCGAAGTGCAAATCCCGATGGGGCTGGCCGGAACCGACGAGCTGCTGATGACGGTAAGCCAGTTAACCGGCAAAGCCATTCCGGATAGCTTAGCGCTGGAACGCGGTCGGCTGGTGGACATGATGCTCGACTCCCACACCTGGCTGCACGGCAAGAAATTCGGCCTGTTCGGCGACCCGGATTTTGTCATGGGGCTGACCCGCTTCCTGCTGGAACTGGGCTGCGAACCGACGGTGATTCTGTGCCATAACGGCAGCAAACGCTGGCAGAAAGCGATGAAGAAAATGCTTGAAGCCTCGCCGTACGGTAAAGAGAGCGAAGTCTTTATCAACTGCGATCTGTGGCATTTCCGCTCGCTGATGTTTACCCGTCAGCCGGACTTTATGATCGGCAACTCCTACGCCAAGTTTATCCAGCGCGATACGCTGGCGAAGGGTGAGCAGTTTGAAGTGCCGCTGATCCGCCTCGGGTTCCCGCTGTTCGATCGCCACCATCTGCACCGCCAGACCACCTGGGGTTACGAAGGGGCTATGAGTATCCTCACCACGCTGGTTAATGCGGTGCTGGAGAAAGTCGACAGAGAGACTATCAAGCTCGGCAAAACCGACTACAGCTTCGATCTTATCCGTTAACCATCACAGCCCCGCCTTGCGCGGGGCTCAGGGAGGCACTATGCCGGTCGTTACTATTCGCCAGCGCGGCGCGGATCTCTACTGCTATATCGCCAAACAGGATCTGGAAGCGAAAATCCTGGACGTTGAGCACGACACCCCGGAACGCTGGGGCGGTGCGATTTCTCTTGAGGGCGGTCGCCGCTATTACGTCAATCTGCAACCGGGACGGCCCTCATTTCCCATTAGCCTGCGCGCCACCCGCGACGCCCTGGTATAAGGAGATGCGCTATGTCCGACAACGATACCCTTTTCTGGCGAATGCTGGCGCTGTTCCAGGCGCTGCCGGAACTGCAACCCGCGCAAATCATGGCGTGGCTGACCGGCGACTGCGATGAGGCGCTGACGCCGGAGCTGTTGGCCTCGCTGGATCAACGCCATCTGGAGCAGCGCTTTCCTCATGAGGACGCATTAATGTCCGCCGGGCGCTGGGCACGGGTAAACGCATGCCTGAAAGGCGATCTGCCCGCCCACCTGCGCGTGATCGACCACACGGCGCGTCGCCCGCAGCTGATTGTCGCCTTCTGCTCGCAGGATGGGCTGGCAATCAACGGTCATTTCGGCCAGGGGCGGCTGTTTTTTATTTATGCCTTTGATGATCAGGGTGGCTGGCTGTATGACTTACGTCGTTACGCCGCCAGCCCGCAGGACAAAGAGCCCAACGAGAGCCGCGCGCAACTGCTCGGCGATTGCCATCTGCTGTTTTGCGAAGCGATTGGCGGCCCCGCCGCTGCCCGCCTGATCCGCCACAATATCCATCCGATGAAAGTCACCCCAGGCCAGACCATTACCTCGCAGTGCGACGCCATTAAAACGCTACTCAACGGGCAACTGCCGCCGTGGCTGGCAAAACGCCTTGAGCGCGCCAACCCACTGGAAGAACGGGTGTTCTGAATCAATCCCCTTCGGGGGATTTTTTTTTGCGTGAACATTGCGCCAATTGTCTGCTTTGTTGCAAAACCGACACTTTTTTTTCTCTTAAAAATCAATCACTCATTACTGGCTCGCGAATTGCACCTTCTGCTACAACCCAACCAGATGATGAGGTGAAGATGAAGGGGAACGAGATCCTGGCTTTGCTCGATGAACCTGCCTGCGAGCACAACCACAAACAGAAATCCGGCTGCAGCGCGCCGAAACCCGGCGCGACGGCGGGCGGTTGCGCCTTTGACGGTGCGCAGATCACCTTGCTGCCACTCTCCGATGTTGCCCACCTGGTGCACGGCCCCATTGGTTGTACCGGTAGCTCATGGGATAACCGTGGCAGCTTCAGTTCTGGCCCGACGATCAACCGGCTGGGTTTTACCACCGATCTGAGCGAACAGGATGTAATCATGGGGCGCGGCGAGCGCCGCCTGTTCCATGCTGTGCGCCACATCGTCAACCGCTACCACCCGGCCGCCGTCTTTATCTATAACACCTGCGTACCGGCGATGGAGGGCGACGATATCGAAGCCGTCTGCCAGGCGGCAGAAACCGCCACCGGCGTACCGGTGATTGCCGTTGATGTCGCCGGGTTTTACGGCAGCAAAAATCTCGGCAACCGGCTGGCCGGTGAAGTGATGGTGAAAAAGGTCATTGGCGGGCGTGAACCTGCGCCGTGGCCGGAAGATACGCCGTTTGCCCCGGCGCATCGCCACGATATCGGGCTGATTGGCGAATTCAATATTGCCGGGGAGTTCTGGCACATTCAGCCGCTGCTTGATGAGCTGGGTATTCGCGTGCTCGGCAGCCTCTCCGGCGACGGGCGCTTCAGTGAGATCCAGACGCTACACCGGGCGCAGGTCAACATGCTGGTCTGCTCCAGGGCGCTGATCAATGTCGCCCGCTCGCTGGAGCAGCGCTACGGCACGCCGTGGTTTGAAGGCAGTTTTTATGGTGTTCGCGCCACGTCCGACGCTCTGCGTCAACTGGCGGCGCTGACCGGAGACCGCGATCTGATGCAGCGTACCGAACAGCTTATTGCCCGTGAAGAACAACGAACAGAGCAGGCGCTGGCCCCGCTACGGGAGCGCCTGCGCGGGCGCAAAGCGCTGCTCTATACCGGCGGCGTGAAATCCTGGTCGGTGGTCTCGGCGCTTCAGGATCTGGGCATGGAAGTGGTGGCGACCGGTACGCGCAAATCCACCGAAGAGGATAAACAGCGCATCCGCGAACTGATGGGGGCCGACGCGCTGATGCTTGATGAAGGCAACGCCCGCTCGCTGCTGGACGTGGTTTACCGCTACCAGGCGGACATGATGATCGCCGGGGGACGCAATATGTATACCGCCTACAAAGCGCGGCTGCCGTTCCTCGATATCAATCAGGAGCGCGAGCACGCCTTTGCCGGTTACCGCGGCATTGTCACGCTGGCCGAACAGCTCTGCCTGACCATGGAAAGCCCGGTCTGGCCGCAAACCCATTCCCGCGCACCGTGGCAATAAGGAGCCCGCAATGGCAGAAATTATCCGTAGTAAAAAGCCGCTGGCCGTCAGTCCGGTAAAAAGCGGCCAGCCGCTGGGCGCGATTCTGGCGAGCATGGGCTTTGAACAGAGCATTCCGCTGGTTCATGGCGCTCAGGGGTGCAGCGCCTTCGCGAAGGTCTTTTTTATCCAGCATTTTCATGATCCGATCCCGCTGCAATCGACGGCAATGGACCCAACCTCCACCATTATGGGCGCCGATGAGAACATCTTTACCGCGCTGAATGTGCTGTGCTCGCGCAACAACCCGAAAGCGATTGTTCTGCTGAGCACCGGCCTTTCTGAGGCGCAGGGTAGCGATATTTCGCGCGTGGTGCGCCAGTTCCGCGATGAATTCCCGCGCCATAAAGGGGTGGCGCTGCTGACCGTTAACACGCCGGATTTTTACGGCAGCCTGGAAAACGGCTACAGCGCGGTGCTGGAGAGCATGGTTGAACAGTGGGTGCCGGAAAAACCGCAGCCGGGCGTGCGGAATCGCCGCGTGAACCTGCTGCTCAGCCATTTGCTGACGCCGGGCGACGTCGAGCTGCTGCGCAGTTATGTCGAGGCATTTGGCCTGCAACCGGTGATTGTACCGGATCTCTCCCAGTCGCTGGACGGCCATCTCGCCAGCGGGGATTTCTCGCCGATTACCCAGGGCGGCAGCAGCCTGCGGCTGATTGAACAGATGGGACAGAGCCTCGGCACCTTCGCCATTGGCGTTTCCCTCTCCCGCGCCGCACAGTTACTGGCGCAGCGCAGCCATGCTGAGGTCGTGACGTTGCCGCACCTGATGACCATGAGCCAGTGCGATACGTTTATTCATCAACTGAAACGCCTCTCCGGGCGCGATGTTCCGGCGTGGATCGAGCGCCAGCGCGGGCAATTGCAGGATGCGATGATCGATTGCCATATGTGGTTGCAGGGCGCGCCTGTCGCGCTGGCCGCCGAGGGCGATCTGCTCGCCGCCTGGTGCGATTTCGCCCGTGATATGGGCATGGTTCCCGGCCCGGTGGTGGCGCCAGTGAGCCAGAAAGGGTTGCAGGATCTGCCGGTCGAAAAAGTGATCATCGGCGATCTGGAGGATATGCAGGATCTGCTGTGCGAAACGCCTGCATCGCTGCTGGTGTCCAATTCTCACGCCGTTGATTTGGCCAGCCAGTTCAACATTCCGCTGGTGCGCGCCGGTTTCCCCCTGTTTGACCGTCTGGGCGAATTTCGCCGCGTGCGCCAGGGTTACGCCGGGATGCGCGACACCTTGTTTGAGCTGGCGAATGCGCTGCGCGATCGCCACCATCATCTTGCCGCTTATCACTCGCCGCTGCGCCAGCGTTTTTACGAACCCGCATCTTCGGGAGGTGACTATGCAACATGTTAGCCGACAATTCAGCACCATTTGCGACAGTGAATGGTCGATGAGAGTGGCCTTTGCCAGTTCCGATTACCACCATGTCGATCAGCATTTCGGCGCCACGCCGCGGCTGGTGGTGTACGGTGTCAAAGAGGATGACGTCACCCTGCTGCGGGTGGTGGATTTCTCGGTACTGCCCGGCCATCAGCAGGAGAAACTGACCAGCCGGATTAACGCGCTGGAGGATTGCGTGACGCTCTACTGCGTGGCGATCGGCGAGGCGGTTTTTCGCCAGCTTTTACAGGTCGGCGTGCGCGCGGTGCGCGTTCCGGCAGATACAACGATTGTCGGGCTGTTGCAGGAAATCCAACACTACTGGTACGACAAAGAGCAGCGAAGAAGCGCGCGCAGCCGTAATACCGATCGCTTCGCAGGGCTGCTGCTGGAAGATGAGTGGCAGGAAGAGGATGAGCGCTGATGCCTTTTCTGTGTCAGCTCTGTGACAAAGCCAACATAAAACTGCGACATAGTTCGCGGTTTTATGTCAGGCGTCAAAATCATCTCATTGAAATATAACGACTTCATCTTCTGGTACTGCTTTTGCTTCAACGATATTACCCGCTGTTGATTGACGCGGTGTAATGCGCTCCGGCGCGTTCCGTCATACATACTGGGAGCCAAAAGCATGTGGAATTACTCCGAGAAAGTGAAAGATCATTTTTTTAATCCCCGTAACGCCCGGGTGGTGGAAAACGCCAACGCCGTGGGTGATGTGGGATCGTTAAGCTGTGGCGATGCGTTACGGCTGATGCTGCGAGTGGATCCGCAAGATGAAACCATTCTTGAGGCCGGGTTTCAGACCTTTGGCTGCGGCAGCGCAATTGCCTCTTCTTCCGCCTTAACGGAACTGATTATCGGCCGCACACTGGCGCAGGCCGAACAGGTCACCAACCAACAAATTGCCGATTATCTTGACGGTTTACCGCCGCAAAAAATGCACTGCTCGGTCATGGGCCAGGAAGCGCTGCGCGCTGCCATCGCCAACTACCGCGGCGAAACGCTGGAAGATGACCACGAAGAAGGCGCATTGATTTGTAAGTGCTTTGGCGTGGATGAAGGACAGATTCGCCGCGCGGTGCTGAGCAACGGGCTGACCACGCTGGAAGAGGTGATCAACTACACCAAAGCAGGCGGCGGCTGTACTTCGTGTCATGAAAAAATCGAACTGACGCTGGCGGATATTCTCGCGCAGCACCCGCAGGTCGCCGCGCCGGTTGCGACAACCAAAGATCCGCACTGGCAGGAAGTGGTTGATGCCATCACTGAACTGCGCCCGCATATTCAGGCCGATGGCGGCGATATGGCGCTGCTCAGCGTGGCAAATCATAAAGTCACGGTCAGCCTCTCCGGCAGTTGTAGCGGCTGCATGATGACCGACATGACGCTCGCCTGGTTACAGCAAAAACTGATGGAACGCACCGGCTGTTATATGGAAGTCGTGGCCGCTGAAGCCGCAGCGTATTAACAGAGGGGAAAAACATGAAACAGGTTTATCTGGATAACAACGCCACCACGCGAATCGATCCAATGGTGCTGGAAGCGATGATGCCCTTTCTGACCGAGCATTATGGCAACCCCTCTTCGATTCATGATTTCGGCACGCCTTCCCGTGCGGCCCTTGAGCGCGCGCACCAGCAGGTTGCTGCCCTGCTTGGCGCCGATCATGCCAGCGAGATTATTTTCACCTCCTGCGCGACCGAAGCCACGTCAACCGCGCTGCACGCCTGCGTGGAACTGATGCCGGAGCGCCGGGAAATCATCACCACCGCGGTCGAGCACCCGGCCACGCTCGCCGTTTGCGAACACCTGGAGCGCCAGGGTTACCTGATCCACCGCATTGGTGTGAATAGCGACGGCGCGCTGGATATGGAGCAGTACCGCCAGGCGCTCAGCTCCCGGGTGGCGGTGGTCAGCGTGATGTGGGCGAACAACGAAACCGGCGTACTGTTTCCGGTAATTGAAATGGCGGCCATGGCGCAGGAACACGGCGCGCTGTTCCACTGCGATGCGGTACAGGTAGTCGGTAAAATTCCGCTGGATATTGGCCGCACGCAGATCGATATGCTCTCCTGCTCGGCGCACAAACTGCACGGACCGAAAGGTGTCGGCTGCCTCTATCTGCGGCGCGGAACGCGTTTTCGTCCGCTGTTGCGCGGCGGTCATCAGGAGCGCGGACGCCGCGCAGGGACGGAAAACATCGCCGGGATTGTCGGCATGGGCACAGCCTGCGAACTGGCGCAGATCCATCTGCCCGGTGCCGCCTCGCTGGCGCAACTGCGCGATCGACTGCAGGAAGGGCTTATCGCGCAGGTGCCTTCCGTGATGGTGATGGGCGGCAACCAGCCGCGCGTACCAGGCACCACCAATCTGGCGTTTGAGTTTATCGAAGGGGAAGCCATTTTATTGCTGCTGAACCAGGCGGGAATTGCGGCGTCGAGCGGCAGCGCCTGTACCTCCGGTTCGCTGGAGCCTTCGCATGTCATGCGAGCGATGAACATTCCTTACACCGCCGCGCACGGCAGTATTCGTTTCTCGCTGTCACGCTACACGCGTGAAAAAGAGATCGACTACGTGATCGACACCCTGCCAACGATTATTGCCCGCCTGCGGATGCTCTCGCCCTACTGGCAGGAGGGAAAACCCGGGGCGGCTGAATCGGCATTTGCGCCGTTATACGGCTAAGGCGGCGAGCATGAATGTGCTTATCAACGACACCACCCTGCGCGACGGCGAACAGAGCCCGGGTGTCGCATTTCTCGCCAGTGAGAAAATCGCCATCGCCGAGGCGCTGTTTGCGGCGGGCATTACCGCGCTCGAAGTCGGCACGCCCGCGATGGGCGACGAGGAGCGCCAGCGCATTTTGCAGGTGCGCCGGCATTTGCCCGCTGCAACGCTGATGTCCTGGTGTCGGATGAACCGCGACGAGATCCACCAGAGCGCAGATCTCGGTATGGACTGGGTGGATATCTCCCTGCCCGCTTCGGATAAGCTGCGCCAGTACAAGCTTCGCGAACCGCTGCCGCAGTTGCTCGATAAACTGGGCTCGCTGATTGCACAAGCGCGGACGCTGGGCATGCAGGTCTGTGTCGGCTGTGAGGATGCCTCACGCGCCAGCGATCAGACGCTGAACCAGATTGCCGATATCGCCCGCGAGGCGGGCGCGAAACGGCTGCGTTTCGCTGACACTCTCGGCCTGCTCGATCCCTTTACCACCACCACCCGCATTCAGGCGCTTGGCGAATACTGGCCGGGCGAAATCGAAATGCACGCCCACAACGATCTGGGGCTGGCGACCGCCAATACGCTGGCGGCGGTACGCGCCGGAGCCACCAGCGTCAACACAACCGTGCTGGGGCTGGGCGAACGCGCAGGCAATGCCGCGCTGGAAACCGTTGCGCTGAGCCTGAGCCGCTGTCTGCAACGGGATTGCGGCGTTGATTTTACGCGCCTGCCGTCCCTGTGCCAGACCGTGGCCGACGCGACACAGCGGGCGATTGACCCGCAGCAACCGCTGGTCGGTGCGCAGGTGTTCACCCATGAATCCGGCGTTCATGTCGCCGCGCTGCTGCGCGATCGCGAAAGCTATCAGGCGATTGATCCGGCGCTAATGGGGCGCGAGTACCGGCTGGTGCTGGGCAAACACTCCGGTCGCCAGGCGGTGGATGGCGTCTTCGCCCGCATGGGGTATCACCTCGATACCCTACAAATCGATCTGCTGCTGCCGGCGATCCGCCGCTTTGCCGAGCGCTGGAAACGCACGCCGAAAGAGGATGAGCTGGTGGCAATTTACGATGCGCTGTGCGGGGAATCCGCACACTTTGCGAGGGGCTGACGATGGAGTGGTTTTATCAAATCCCCGGCGTGGATGAGCTCGATACCGCCGAGTCTTTTTTTGAATTCTTCAGCGTGCCGTATGATCCGCTGGTGCTGCGCCACTGCTGTCTGCCGGTGCTGCGGGAGTTTCACCAGCGGTTGCGGCAAAACGTACCGCTGCGCAATATGCTTGAAGAGGCGCCCCGCGCCCCGTGGCTGCTGGCGCGCCGGTTGCTGACGGAGAGCTATCAGCACTACCTTCCGGAGCGTACCCCATGAGACAAAAATTCGATTTTGGCGAAGAGGTGCGCGTTACTCGCGCCATTCGCAATGACGGCACCATGCGCGGCTTTGCGCGCGGCGACCTGCTGGTTCGTCGCGGCAGTACCGGTTTTGTCCGTGAATGGGGCACATTTTTGATGGATCAGATTATCTATCAGGTACATTTTCTCGATGATGATTTGGTGGTTGGCTGCCGCGAGCAGGAGCTACTGCCGCTTTCTGTGCCGTGGCACGCCGGGCAGTTTCAGTATGGCGATCGGGTTGCCTGCCGGCACGCGCTGTCGGTAAATGGCGAAGTGGTGGTCGCCGCCGGAGAGCATGGCCGTATTGAAGGAACAGACCAAGGCGAAGGCGGAGAGAGTTACACTGTCACGTTTTCCGGACGCTGGTTCCAGGTGCCCGCCAGCGCCATGATCCTGCTGGAGGCTGACGCATGACGCCGTGGCAACGCTTCGCCCGGCGGCGGCTGGCGGTAACGCGCTGGCAGTGCGAACCGGAACACATTCCTGCCGATCAGCAAACCGCATTCGACGACGCCTTCGCCCGCCAGTGCCAACTGGAAGAGGCGGTGGTGGAAGTTGCCGCCAGTGCCCCCCTGCCGGATAGCGTGCTGCAGAGTGTCGCAACCTCGCTGGCAAGCTGGCTGGATGGCGGGCATTTTTCTGCTGACGAACGGCAGACGGTGATCCGGCATCATGCCCGCATGGAGTGGCAGTTCGCCGAGATTGCCGGGCGCGCCCCGCTGCCGGACGATTTACAGGTGCTGGCCTGGTATCAGCAACATCAGGCGCAGTTTATGCGCCCGCCGCAGCGGCTGACATCTCACCTGTTGCTGACGGTCGATAACGACGATGCCGCAGTGCAGCGCCAGATCCGCCGTTTTCATCAGGATATTAGTGTCTCGCGTCAGGACTTTGCCCGGCTGGCGCAGCGCTACTCCCACTGCCCCAGCGCGCTGGAAGGCGGACGTCTGGGCTGGATAAGCCAGGGGTTGCTCTATCCCGAACTCGACGCCGCGCTGTTTGCGCTGGCGGAAAATGGCCTCAGCGTACCTATCGAAACCCGCCTCGGCTGGCATCTGTTATGGTGCGAAGCGATCCGTGACGCCGCGCCAATGCCGCAGGCGGAAGCGCTGGAAAAAGCACGAAGCTATTTGGTTCGTCAAAACCAACAGCAGTACCAGCGCCAGTGGCTGGCAGCGTTAACCCGCAGCGTGATGGCGGATTAATTTCACCTTTAGTACAGCAATGCCGGATGGCGGCTGTGCCTTATTCCGGCCAACGATTGTGCCAACAGGGTTCCAGGCCTGATAAACGTAAGTGCCATCAGGCATTTGGCCGGGTAAACACAGTGTTACCCGGCCATATCACTTACAAAAACACCGGCTTAAGCGTTTCCAGCCAGGCATCCAGGCGCTCGTCGGTCAGGTCATACTGATTGTCCTGATCGATCACTAAGCCGACAAATTTATCCGCTTCCAGCGCCGACGAGGCATTGAATTCATAGCCTTCATTCGGCCAGTGGCCGACAATCTGCGCACCGCTGTTTTTCAGCGCGTCATACAGCGGGCGCAGGCCGCTGACAAAGTTATCCGGGTAGCCCACCTGGTCGCCAAGACCAAACAGCGCGACGGTTTTGCCGCTCAGGCTGTTGCTATCAAGCTGGGCGACAAACTCTCCCCATGACGCCTCCTCACAGCCCGCATCCAGCCCTGGCAGTTGCCCGTCGCCGAGCGTCGGCGTCCCCAGCAGCAGTACCGGATAAGAAAGAAACCTGTCGAGATCGGTACGGTTGATATTCACCGGCGCATCGGCCGCCGCACCCAGTTTTTGGTGGATCATTTTGGCAATCTTGCGGGTTTTGCCCGTATCGGTACCGAAAAAAATTCCAATGTTAGCCATAGCGTGCTCCTGTGAGAAAAAGTATGAATCCGCCCTGAACAGGCGGCTATCACCGGAGATATTGCGAAGGCTGTGCCAGTTTTTTGCCGTGCAATAACTGCACCGTATTGGTCAGTTATGCACCAGGGCGGCGCTTCTTTATCCGCCCGATTGGCCGCTACCGCGCACAGCCAGAGGGCAAAAGGCTAAAAATCGGCGGCAAACAGGGATCTGGATCAATCTTACGGCGAGTAATACGGGCCAAAGGCGCACCCTTTGCATGGTTAATGAGCGTCCGTTTATGTTCGGACGAAAGTCGACAGGTGGCACAAATTGTCATAACTGCGACATTCCCATGTTGACCACAGGAGTTTGTGATGACCCTGAATATGATGATGGACGCCGCCGCGCCCGCCGAGATCGCCGGGGCGCTCTCACAACAGCATCCCGGGTTGTTTTTCACCATGGTTGAACAGGCGCCCGTCGCGATTTCACTGACCGATGCCGATGCCCACATTCTCTACGCCAACCCCGCGTTTTGCCGCCAGTCGGGGTATGAACTGGAAGAGTTGTTGCAGCAAAACCCGCGCCTGCTTGCCAGTAAGCAGACGCCGCGTGAAATCTACCAGGATATGTGGCACACCCTGCTGCAACATCGTCCGTGGCGCGGGCAGCTGATCAACCGTCGCCGCGACGGCAGCCTGTTTCTGGTGGAGATCGACATTACCCCACTGTTTAATGCGTTCGGCAAACTCGAACATTACCTGGCCATGCAGCGCGACATCAGCACCAGCTACGCGCTGGAACAACGGCTGCGCAATCATATGACGCTGACCGAAGCCGTCTTGAATAACATTCCGGCGGCGGTTGTGGTGGTGGATGAACGCGATCAGGTGGTGATGGATAACCTCGCCTACAAAACCTTTTGCGCCGATTGCGGCGGTAAAGAATTGCTCACCGAACTCAATTTTTCCGCCCATAAGGCGGAGCTGGCGCAGGGCCTGGTGCTGCCGGTAGCGCTGCGCGGCACCGTGCGCTGGTTGTCCGTTACCTGCTGGGCGCTGCCGGGCGTCAGTGAAGAAGCAGGCCGCTACTTTATTGATAGCGCCGTGCCGCGCACGCTGGTGGTGATCACCGACAATACCCAGCAGCAGCAACAACAGGAACAGGGGCGTCTTGATCGTCTGAAGCAGCAGATAACCAGCGGTAAATTGCTGGCGGCGATCCGCGAATCGCTGGACGCCGCGCTGGTGCAACTCAATTGTCCAATTAATATGCTGGCCGCCGCACGTCGCTTAAATGGCGACGATCACAGCAATCTGGCGCTGGATGCCGCCTGGCGTGAAGGTGAAGAAGCGATGGCGCGGCTGCAACGCTGCCGTCCGTCGCTGGAGCTGGAAAGCCCGGGAGTCTGGCCGCTCCAGCCGTTCCTTGACGATCTGCGCGCCCTGTATCACACCCGCTATAACCAGGGCGAAAACCTGCAAATTGAGCTGGAATCCCCCGATCTGGTGGGCTTTGGCCAGCGAACACAACTGCTTGCCTGCCTGAGCCTGTGGCTCGACAGAACCCTGGATATTGCCGCGGAGCTACGTGATTTCACGGTACAGACTCAGCTTTACGCCCGCGAAGAGAGCGGCTGGCTGTCGTTCTATTTAAACGACAATGTGCCGCTGATTCAGGTGCGCTATACCCATTCCCCCGATGCGCTCAATGCGCCCGGTAAAGGCATGGAGCTGCGGCTGATCCAGACGCTGGTCGCCCACCATCGCGGCGCAATAGAACTGACCTCCCGCCCTCAGGGAGGCACCTGCCTGACCCTGCGTTTCCCGTTATTTCACTCACTGACCGGAGGCTCACTATGACTCAGCGAACCGAGTCGGGTACAACCGTCTGGCGCTTTGACCTCTCCCAGCAGTTCACCGCCATGCAGCGTATCAGCGTGGTGTTAAGCCGGGCGACGGAGGTCGGGCAGACGCTACAGGAAGTGCTGTGCGTGCTGCACAACGATGCCTTTATGCAGCACGGGATGATCTGTCTGTACGACAGCCAGCAAGCGATCCTTACCATTGAAGCCTTGCAGGAGGCCGATCAGCAGTTAATTCCCGGCAGTTCGCAGATTCGCTACCGTCCAGGCGAAGGGCTGGTGGGCACGGTGCTGTCACAGGGACAATCGCTGGTGCTGCCCTGTGTCTCCGACGATCAGCGTTTTCTCGATCGCCTGGGATTGTATGATTACAGCCTGCCGTTTATCGCCGTGCCACTGATGGGACCAAACTCGCAGCCTATCGGCGTGCTGGCCGCTCAGCCGATGGCCCGCTACGAGGAGCGGCTACCCGCCTGCACGCGTTTTCTGGAAACCGTCGCCAATCTGGTGGCGCAAACCGTTCGCCTGATGACGCCGCCCAGCGTCGCGCCCTCACCTCGTGCTGCTGCCGCGCAGATTGCCAGCCAGCGCGGATGCGCGTCGTCGCGAGCGTTTGGCTTTGAAAACATGGTCGGTAAAAGCGCGGCCATGCGTCAGACGCTGGAAATTATTCGCCAGGTATCACGCTGGGACACCACGGTGCTGGTGCGTGGCGAAAGCGGAACCGGTAAGGAGCTGATAGCCAATGCTATCCACCACAATTCACCGCGCGCCGCCGCACCGTTTGTCAAATTCAACTGCGCAGCGCTGCCCGATACGCTGCTGGAGAGTGAACTCTTCGGCCATGAAAAAGGTGCGTTTACCGGTGCGGTGCGCCAGCGTAAAGGCCGCTTCGAACTGGCGGATGGCGGTACGCTGTTTCTTGATGAGATCGGCGAAAGTAGCGCCTCGTTTCAGGCGAAATTGCTGCGTATCTTGCAGGAAGGCGAAATGGAACGCGTCGGCGGAGACGAAACGCTGCTGGTGAATGTACGGATCATTGCCGCCACTAACCGTAATCTGGAAGAGGAAGTGCGGCTGGGGAATTTTCGCGAAGATCTCTACTATCGCCTCAATGTGATGCCCATCTCCCTGCCCCCGCTCCGCGAGCGCCAGGAGGATATTGCCGAGCTGGCGCATTTTCTGGTGCGCAAAATCGCGCAAAACCAGAACCGCACGCTGCGCATCAGCGATGGCGCGATCCGTTTGTTGATGAGCTATAGCTGGCCTGGAAACGTGCGTGAACTGGAAAACTGCCTTGAGCGATCGGCAGTCATGTCGGAAAGCGGGCTAATCGATCGCGACGTGATTTTGTTTCACCACCGGGAAAATCTGCCAAAACCACCGCAGCCCAGTGCGCCGCGCGAAGAGAGCTGGCTCGATCAGAACCTCGATGAGCGACAAAGATTGATTGCCGCGCTGGAGAAAGCCGGTTGGGTACAGGCAAAAGCCGCGCGCCTGCTGGGAATGACCCCACGCCAGGTGGCCTATCGTATTCAGACGATGGACATTACCATGCCGAGAATGTAGCGCAGGTTTTTGTGACATTCGGCACATTGTCAGCCAAACGCCACAAACTCGACAAACAAACGACGACACGGTGAATTTAAAACATTAATTTTCAGTAAGTTATATTAACAACAAGCGGTACAGGTTTTGCAGCAGGAGGTTATGACCACACAACCAAGGTACGCCCATGACTTCCTGCTTATCCGCCGCTGGTGGTTCACGCTGTCACTCCGGGCAGCGCGAACCTTTATCTGATGTCGTTGCCAGTAAGGTGGCGTCGCACCCCTGCTACTCGCAAAACGGTCATCACCGCTATGCCCGTATGCATCTGCCGGTCGCGCCTGCCTGTAACCTGCAATGTAACTACTGCAACCGCAAATTTGATTGCAGTAATGAATCGCGCCCCGGTGTCTCGTCATCCCTGCTGACGCCGGAACAGGCGGTAGCCAAAGTACGCCATGTAGCCGCCGCGATCCCGCAATTGTCCGTGGTTGGTATCGCCGGGCCTGGCGACCCGCTGGCCAACATTCAACGCACATTCACCACTCTGGAAATGGTGCGCGAACAGCTCCCCGACCTGAAACTTTGCCTCTCAACCAACGGGCTGATGCTACCGGATGCGGTAGAGAGACTGGTAAATGTTGGCGTTGACCATGTCACGGTGACGATCAATACGCTGGATGCCGATATCGCGGCGCAAATCTACGCCTGGCTGTGGCTGGACGGTGAACGTTACAGCGGGCGTGAAGCCGGTGAGATCCTGATTGCCCGCCAACTTGAAGGCGTGCGTCGCCTGACGGCGAAAGGCGTGCTGGTGAAGATCAACTCGGTATTGATCCCTGGCATCAACGATGGCGTCCTGAGCGATGTCAGCCGCGAACTGCGCGCCAGCGGAGCCTTTATTCATAATATTATGCCGCTGATTGCCCGCCCGGAGCACGGTACGGTGTTCGGCCTGAACGGGCAGCCAGAGCCGGATGCGCAGATGATAGCCCAGGTGCGCGAGCGTTGCGGCGAGCTGATGCCGCAGATGACGCACTGCCAGCAGTGCCGCGCTGATGCGATTGGCATGCTCGGTGAAGATCGCAGCCAGCAGTTTGCCCTGACGCCGGTTGAAGAGTCTCCGCAGCCATGGTTGCCAACGCTTTACCGCCGGGCGCAGTTGCATGCCAGCATTGCCACGCGCGGTGAATCGGAAGAGCCGGATGCCTGCCTGGTGGCGGTCGCCTCCACGCGTGGCGATGCGATTGATTGCCACTTTGGTCATGCCGATCGCTTTCGCATTTACAGCCTGTCGGCAGCGGGCGCGGTGCTGGTCAATGAGCGCTTTACGCCGAAATTTTGTCAGGGAAGCGACAACTGCGAACCGCAGGACAGCGACGCGCGGATGGCCGCAGTTCTCGATCTGCTGGCCGATGTGAAAGCGGTGTTTTGCGCCCGTATCGGCTACGCGCCGTGGCAAAAACTGGAAGCGCGCGGCATTCAACCCTGCGTCGATCACGCCTGGCAACCGGTTAACGAGGCGCTGACCGGCTGGTGGCAGCAGTGGCGGAAAAATGCGCAGTCCGATCCTGCGTCACGGGGGGTGGCATGATGCCTGTTCACGATTGGCTGCGGCGTTTGCTGTGGCTCTATGCACACGGAGAAGGCTGTTATCCGCTGATGATGGGCTTGCGGGCGACCGAATGGGATGCCCTGCAGGCGCAGTTCGATCCTCCCACGCAGCCGATGCCTGCCGATTGTTTGCTGCGGCAAAAGCTGATGAGCGAGCTGAATGCCACCCGCAGCGACGAACAGCAACAACTGGCGCAGTGGCTGGCGGGCTATATGGCGCCAGGCGCGGCGCCGATGCACAACATTATCGCCAGTGTTTCGCTGGCGTTTAACCACCTGTGGCAGGATCTGGGGCTAAGCTCGCGTCAGGAATTGCGCGAATTAATGAGTGACTGTTTTCCTCTGCTGGTAGAAATGAACAGCGAAAATATGCGCTGGAAAAAGTTTTTTTATCGTCAGCGCTGCCTGCATTCTGCTGGCGAGCTTATTTGTCGTTCCCCAAGTTGCGACGCCTGCTGCGAACGCGCATTCTGTTTTGCCCCTTCCTGAAAATATTTCACGCGGCCCGCTAACCTTAAGTGAAACGGGCCACTGCTGCCGTGCATTTCTTATTTGTTGCCCTATATTTTTTAACATTGAAGGTGAAATATCCCGCAACAATCACAGGGATCATGTAGCCGTGATGTTACTGTTACTTATATAGTGCATAACGAAGATAAGAAGTACGCAGGCGCGCGAGGTGGCAAATGTACTCTTTTGTAGCCAGACAGGCGATTTTTGATAACCAATTGAATACTGTTGGTTACGAACTGCTCTTCAGGGACAGTATGGATAACCGATTCCCGGATGTTTCCGCCGAGCAGGCCACTACCCAGTTGATTGAAGAGCAATTTCTTAGCGCTCCGCTGGGGCGTAAAAACGACAACAGCACCGTATATGTCAATTTCCCCTATCAGTTACTGGTTCAGGGGCTGGCGGAAACCCTGCCAAAGAACCGCGTGGTGATTGAAATACTCGAAGATGCCGACCCGGATCGCTCATTGCTGGAAGTGGTAAAACGTATGCACACCCTGGGCTTTCGCATCGCGCTGGATGACTTCATTCCCGGTAACGAATGGGATGCCTTTATTCCGTATATCGACGTGATTAAATTTGATATAAGGAGAAGCCCGCGCGAGGAAATCGGTCACTATATTCGCACTAACCGCGAATCGTTGCGTCATGCCGTATTACTGGCAGAGAAAGTTGAAACCTATGATGAGTTTGAATCCTATAAAAAATTGGGCTTTCATCTTTTTCAGGGTTATTTTTTCAGCAAGCCGGTGGTCACCAAACGGAATAAACTGGTACAGAACCAGGCATTTGCCCTGAAATTAATGCAGGAAGTGAACGTTGAATCGCCAAATCTTAATAAAATTGAAGAGCTGTTAAAACGCGATGTCACGTTGTCGTTTAAAATTATGCGCTATGCGCAAAATATCCTTTATAACACCCGTGGCGTGAGCGGTTTTCGTAGCCAGTCGCTGCGCGATATTGTTGTTTATCTTGGCATTAATGAAATGCGCCGCTTTGTATTGATGGCCTGTCTGACCTCCTTCGACAACGTGACCAATACGGAGATTTATTATCTGAGTCTGATTCGCGCTAAATTCTGCGAACTGGTTGCAGAACGGACTTCCGCCGCCAGTCTCAGCAATGATGCCTTTATGGTCGGTCTGTTTTCATTGCTGGATGTGATCCTCGGCCTGCCGCTCGAAGAGTTAATGGGGCAAATCGCCGTGTCACCGGAGGTTGCAACCGCGCTGGAAAATGAGAGCGGTAGGCTCTATCCGTTTGTGCAGCTCGCGCGTCTTTTCGAGCTGAGAAGATGGGAAGAAGCCAGCGATATCAGCCACGAAATCGGCCTGCCCAATTCCGCCGTCGCAGAGTTAATGAACCAGGCGACAAAATGGGCAGATGAACTGCCATTAAGCCTGTCACATTAATTTTTACCCCCCATTTTTCAGTGTGCGGAAAATAATCTCTTTCTGCACGATTAGCGCATGTAAAACATTATTTCAATCCTCACAAATACAAATCATTTACATTATTAACAGCCAAAATGGTTTTATCCTAAATTACGCGTTGCGATGTGGGCTTTTGCACAATTACCTCAGTAAATTGTGATATTGATCAGATAAATAAATCAATAAAATCTTAAAAGCTGCCGTTATTAATACTATCTTCCTTTACACAGCGTTGAATTATGAAAAAATTATCACAAGCCACCGTATTGACTAAATTGCTTATCGGTTTCTCCATCCTCATTGTCATGATGTTACTGTTGGGCATTGTGTCCATTTATCAGCTCAATATGAGCAAAGATCACATTGATCAGTTCCGCAAAAATCGCATGCCGGGCGTGCGCTATACCCTTGAAATGCGCGGCGTCTTAGCCGAAATGCGCTTACAGCAGGTGCAGTACATCGCTTCGACAACACCGGAATCGCTGGAGCAGCACCGCGGCGAATTACTGCAAAACCAGGAGACGTTCCTGCGCGCGCAGCAGGCGTACGCCAATATCTCCGCGCACGATCCACAAGAGATGCGCGCCCTCTTCGCCACGGTGGTCGATAACTTCAAAAACTTTATCGATGTGAACGCCAAAGTTATCGAAGAGATGAAAAACGGCAACGCCGCAGAAGCCGCCAAAATCAGCGGCGCGGTGTCATCGAAATACCGCACACAGTTAATGAAAGACCTGGCTACGCTGGTGGATATGGAAGTCGCGCTGGGCAATGATGCCGGTGAAGCCTCGCAGGCGGCCTATAAACAGGCGATCTATATGCTGAGCGGTTTGCTGCTGCTGGCGCTGATTGCAACCGGCGTGATTGCCCTGTTTATCTCGCGTAACCTGGCGCGCCAGCTTGGCGGCGAACCGGCTTATGCAGTGTCAATCATGAAAGAAATTGCCGCAGGAAATCTGGGTACGCAGGTCAAACTGCGCGACAACGATACCCAGAGCCTGCTGGCGACCATCAACTTTATGAATGCCCGACTGGCCGGGATCATTAACGGCATAATCGACGGCAGTGAATCCATTTCCCACGCCGCCAGCGAAATCTCCGAAGGCAACAACGATCTGTCGCAGCGTACCGAAGAACAAGCCGCTTCGCTGGTACAAACGTCGTCGAATATGCAGCAAATCACGGAGAACGTGAAGAGTAACGCGGAAAACGCCCGTAAAGCGAGCGACCTGGCGCGTCAGACCTCGCAGACCGCCGTCAAAGGCGGTAAAGAAGTGGATGACATGCTGAAACGCATGCATGAAATTTCGGCCAGTTCGCAGAAAATTGTCGACATTATTTCCGTGATTGAAGGGATCGCCTTCCAGACTAACATTCTGGCGCTGAACGCCGCCGTTGAAGCCGCCCGCGCCGGAGAACAGGGTAAAGGCTTTGCCGTGGTTGCCGGTGAAGTACGCAACCTGGCGCAGAAAAGCGCCGAGTCCGCAAAAGAGATCAAGCAACTGATCGAAGGAACGGTGGAGAAAATCACCGACGGTTCGCGCTACGCCGACACAGCCAGCCGGGCGATGGAAGAGATTGTCACCTCGGTGAACAAGGTGACGGATATCGTTGCGGAGATTTCAGCCGCTTCAACCGAACAGCATCAGGGTATTAAAGAGATCAGCGTCGCCATCGACCAGATGGATCAGGTAACTCAGCAGAACGCCACGCTGGTGGAACAGGCAGCCGTTGCCGCGCAGTCGATGACCGAGCAGAGCGAAGGCCTGCGCGATTCAGTGCGTTATTTCCAGTTGGCACGCTAAAACCGCTTGCAGGCCCGCCCGCCGGGCCTGCTATTCGCTGATGATTGCTTTAGGTTCCATAAACGCCGACAGCCCCCACACTCCCATCTCCCGCCCGATTCCTGAGTGTTTAAAGCCGCCAAACGGCGCGCGCGGCTCATGCGCCAGCGTATTGACCTGCACACGGCCCGCATGGATTTGCGCTGCCACGCGCTGCGCCCGTTCGCGGTCTTCACCCAGTACCAGCGCGCTTAAACCGTATTCCGTATCATTAGCGATAGCCATGGCATCAGCCTCATCCTGGTAGCTCATCACCGTCAGCACCGGCCCGAAAATCTCTTCCCGTGCGATGCGCATTTCGTTTCGCACATCGGCAAACAGCGTTGGCCGGACAAACCACCCTTGCCCGCAGTTTTCCGGCCGCCCTTCACCACCCGCCAGCAACCGTGCGCCCTCCTGCAATCCAAGACGAATATAAGATTGCACGCGCTGCCACTGCTTTTCACTGACCATCGGCCCGACGGTGGTCGCCGGATCGCGCGGATCGCCAACGTTCATCGCCGCCATTGCCTTCGCCAGCGCGGCTTCGCACTCGGCTTTGCGTGATTGCGGAACCAGAATTCGCGTTCCGGCGATACAGGCCTGGCCACTGTTCATCAACCCGGCCTGGATCGCCAGCGGCACGGCGGTCGCTAAGTTGGCGTCATCAAGAATAATCGTCGGCGATTTACCGCCCAACTCCAGCGTTACGCGCTTAAAACTCTCCGCAGCGTTGCGCAGAATCGCTTTTCCTGTCGCGGTAGAGCCAGTAAATGAGATTTTCGCCACATCTGGATGACGGCTAATCACCTCGCCGACCACGTCGCCCCGCCCGGTGACAATATTAAATACGCCCGGCGGCAGTGCGGCCTGATGCAACGCATTGATCACTACCTGCGTTTGCAACGCGCTCATCTCACTGGGTTTGATAACCGCCGTACAGCCCGCAGCCAGCGCGGCTGCCAGTTTGCCACAGATAAATCCGGCGTTGCTGTTCCACGGCGTGATAAGCCCGGCCACACCCAGCGGCGTCATCTCCACCTGCGCCAGGCCAATCTGCGAGCGAAACGTAAAGGCTTTTAACGCAGAAATCGCCTCATCAACCACCGCGACCGGGTAGCGGGCCATCCAGACGGCGCGGGTTTCCGGCGCGCCATATTCCATGATGATCGCCTGCAACAACGCCTGTTCGCTGGCAGCCAGCGCATCGCGCATCCGCGTCAGCGCCTCCACGCGTTCGGCCACGGTAGTCGCAGACCAGCCAGCAAACGCCGCTTTTGCCGCCGCTATCGCCCGCTGCGTATCCTCTTCATTGGCCAGACGCACCTGACCAATCACTTCGCCCGTCGCCGGGTTAAAAAGGTCGAATCGCTCGGTACCCTGCGGCGTGACCCATTCACCGTTAATCGAAATCTGTTCTACCTGGTGCATTTGAACCTCCTTCAGGACAGTTGGCTCAGTGTGACACAGCTTTATATCGCAGATAATCCACGCTATCCTGCATGGGTTGTTTCGAAATTCGGGATAATCTATGCATCGTTCAGGATTGATTGAGCTGGAAGTGGTGATGGCGGTGATGCGCCTCGGCAGTTTTCGCGCGGCGGCACAGGCGCTGAGTATGTCGCCAACGGCGGTAAGTAACGCTATTGCTGGTCTGGAAAGCCGCCTTAATGTGCGGCTGTTTCATCGCACCACCCGCAGTGTGGCGTTGACCGAAGCCGGAGAGCGCTTTGTGGCACGGGTTGGCCCGGCGCTGCGTGAAATTCAGCAGGCAACCGATGAGATCCACAGCCTTCCGGCGGAACCCTCCGGCACGCTACGCATTAATATACCGCAGGCCGTTGGTCAGCTGTTTCTCGATGATATTGTGGTGCGTTTTCTGGCCCGCTATCCGCTAATGCGCCTCGAAATCACCAGCGAAGCACGGATGATTGATATTGTGGCGGAGGGTTACGATGCCGGCATTCGCCTTGGCGAATCCATCCCGCAGGATATGATTGCCGTTCCGCTAACGCCAGATATCCGTATGCAGATAGTGGCTACGCCCGAGTGGTTCGCCACGCACGGTACGCCGCAGACGCCGGATGATCTTTATCAACATCAGGGCATTTGCATGCGCATGGCGAACGGCGGGATTTATCGTTGGGAGCTGTCACGCCACGGGCAGCACTACGCCCTCGCGATCCCGCCCAGGCTTGCCACTTCCGATTTTTTTACTTCGCTTACGGCCGTACGCGCCGGGCTGGGCGTCGGCTTTCTGCCGGGGTTTTACATTGAAGAGGATTTACGTACCGGACGGCTGGTGAGCGTGCTGGATGAATGGACACAGCCGTTTCAGGGGCTGTGTCTTTACTATCCCGGACATCGCCATATCCCGGAGGGATTGCGGGCGTTTATCGACTTTGTCCGGGCGGGTTGATCACTCCAGATGCGCACGATCCAGGCCATAGGCCTTATCCAGCGCGCCCGGCAGCGTGCGTGACGCAATCATCAGGCGATTCCAGGCATTAATAATGGCGATGGCAAATGTCAGTTCAGACAACTCCACTTCGCTGAAATGCTCGCGCGCTTCGCGGTACAGCGCATCCGGTACGCCATCGACACCAGGCTGGGTTAGCGCTTCGCTCAGCGCCAGCGCCGCTTTCTCTTTTGCGGTGAACAGCGGCGACTCGCGCCAGATAGCCACATGGTAAAGACGCAGTTCGCGCTCACCGTGCAGTTTGGCCTGCTTCACATGCATATCCAGACAAAACGCGCAGCCGTTGAGCTGCGATGCCCGAATATCGACCAGATTTTTGAGGGTAATATCCAGGCTGCTGCTATGCGACGCCTGGCTGGCATCGGACAGGGTTTTGATCAACGCCGGAACGGTCTGGAAAAGATTGATGCGGGTGCTCATGTTTTTTGCCTCGTAGAGTTGTTCGACCGGGGTTATATTACTGCCTTATGCCGTAGTAAAAAGATGCAAAAACTGAAAATAAAGGTAGGACATGAAGCCGGGCTATAAGAGCATTTATGAGCAGTATCGCCATAGCATTGTCAGCGGGTTGCTGAAGCCTGGCGACAAAGTTCCCTCCGTGCGCGTGCTGGCCAGCGAGTTAGGCGTGGCGCGTAAAACCGTCGAAACTGCATGGGCGATTCTGGTCGGCGAAGGTTACCTTATCAGCCAGGGCGCGCGCGGTACGCGGGTGAACCCGGATCTGATTCTGCCAGCACGGAAACCGGCTTCGAAACAATCCGTTGCCGAAGAAAAACCACCCGCCATGATGGACGTGTTGCGCGACCAGCAAGGCTTTTTGCGCCTCGGCATTCCGTCGCTGGATGCCTTTCCCTACAAGAAATGGCTGCTGCTGTGCGGCAAAGCGGTGCGCTCCATGCAGCCGCTGGAGATGACCAATCCCCCGCTGGCGGGCTATGCGCCGCTGCGTGAGGCCATCACCCATTATGTAAATGTCTCGCGCGGGTTATCCTGCACCGCAGATCAGGTGTTTATTACCAGCGGTTACAGCAATAACCTGCGCTTGATCCTCAATACGCTGGCGACAGACCGCGACAAAGTGCTGTTTGAAGATCCCGGTTACTTTTTTGGTCAGCAGGCGCTGAAACGCGCCGCCGCAAACCTGCACTTTGTGCCGGTCGATGATCAAGGCATGAATGTCGATTATTTACTGCGTTATCACCCTGATGCCCGTCTGTTATTTGTGACACCGTCACATCAAAGCCCGCTTGCGGTCACGATGTCGCTGCCGCGCAAACACCAGTTGTTGAAGTGGGCCAGCCAGAATGAGAGTTGGATCGTCGAAGATGATTATGACGGTGAGTTTCACTACACCCGGAAAGTCCTTCCGGCGATGAAGAGTCTTGATAGTGATGATCGGGTCATCTATATGGGGACATTCAGCAAGACGGTGATGCCCGCCCTGCGCATCAGTTACCTTGTGTTACCCCGCGCCGCGCTCGCCCGTTTCCATGAAACCGCTGCGCTGACCGAAAGTGGCCAGCCGGTACTGACACAAAAAATTCTCGCCGCCTTTCTTGGCGAAGGCCACTTTTATCAGCATCTGAAAAAAATGCGCACGCTCTACTCGCTGCGCAGAAAGAACGTGCTGGCCGCGCTGGAGAACATTTATCCGCACTTGTTCAGCGTGGAAGTCAGCGATGGCGGCATGCATATTATCGCGTTTTTACGCACCAGCACGCAGGATGTGGCGCTGGCGGAGATCTGGCAGCGCCACGAATTGCAGGTCAGCGCGCTGTCGCGCTGGTATAACCAGACCAGCAAGCGCTACGGCCTGATTATTGGCTATACCAATGTGCGTTCGTATGCGGAAGCAGAAGCGTTATTACAGCGCCCGGTTATAGAAACACGGGCGCTGCTTGGCGGGCAGTAGAAGTTCAGGGCAAGCTAGTAACGAAGGAGAGATCCCACGCCGTAGCGAGAAGAGATAAGCTGACAACCAACATTACGGCCAGCGATATCGTTCTGTCTGAGTTTTCCATCGCGCGTCCCTCTTTATGCTGAGTAATGTCATTAAAGCGAAAAATGCGTAATGTGTCTTACTCTCACGTCCTAAAGTTTAGGTTAGCTGATAGTTTTTGTCTGCGGTCATTTTGTGCGGTAACGTTTTTTCGCCCTGCATTTGCAGCAGATCGATCTCGATAGCGTTGCAAATCGCATCCAGCGGCAGATCGTTATCCTCGACGCCAAACGGCTCTTCCAGCTCTTCCGCCAGCGTATCCAGCGAGATAAACGTGTAAGAGATCAGCACGGAAACAAACGGCGTCATGTAGTGCAAATCCACCACCAGCGCAAACGGCAACATAATGCAGAACAGATAGACCGTGCGATGCAGAATCAGTGAATAAGCAAAAGGCAGCGGCGTGGTAAAAATGCGCTCGCAGCCGGAAAGCACCACGGACATATCATGCAGCCGCTGTGTAATGCTCTGGAATAAGATGTCGGAAAGCGCGCCCTGCGCACGACGCTCACCCAGCCACTCCGCCATGATCAGCAGGATGCGGTTCGCGGGCGAATGCGTCTCCAGCACCATTTGCAACTCTTGAGCCGTTAAATATTTCGCCAGCGTTTCCGCCTGCGGTTTACGCCGAAGCGTCATGCGCAGGCTGTGGGCAAAGGCCACCTGGAGACGAATAAAGTGCGTGATATCGGCTTCATTCGGTAGCGTGGTTTTCACTTCCCGCAGCAATGATCGCGAGGCAATCATCAATTGTCCCCACAGTAAACGCGCTTCGCTGTAACGCGCATAACAGGCGTTATTACGAAAGCCGAGGAAGATGGCGATAGCCACGCCGAGAATGCTGAATGGCGCAACGGTCAGTTTGATGCCCAGCGAGGTATACCAGGGAAGCATCAACACCACGACGATGGAGAGCAGGAAGTTCATGAACAGGCGTGAACTGATTTTCGGCAGAACCGAACCGTGCCAGACGAAAAGACGGGGAAGCCAGTGTTGTTGTGGGCGAACGATCATTGTTTAGTTGCAGGCAAAAGGGATAGCCTTGCTATTAAACGTGATCGCAATCACAGTTGCAAGTTTGCTAAGAAATTGTGACGGAAAATCAATCTGGTCGACGATAACCGGCACAGAAGTTACTGAAACCTGTTATACAACTCTCAATAAGTATGTTGTAACTAAAATGAACACAAAATATTCGCCATAAAAAACCCGGCCGCAGCCGGGTTTTCCTGTTCATCATTTGCCGCTTAGCACAGCGGTTTTACCGCTTCACGCATGCCACGCAGCAGTATCGCATCCAGATCTAACGACACCTGTTCCACCAGACCAGTGATTTTGCTCAGATCCTGTTCCCAGTGTTCGCTGACGGACAATACGGCTTTCACCAGTTCGCTGGTGCTGATCTGGCGATCGCCGTGCTGGCTCCACAACTGCTGGTAGCGTTCGATCCAGTGCGCATCATCCTGAACCGGATACGGCTGGCCGTTACGCTCACCGCGGTAGAAGGCAATCAGCGCGGCAAGGGCAAAAGTCAGACGCGCAGGCAGTTTGCCGGTCGCTTTCTGCCCTGCCAGCAACTGCGGCAGAATACGGGTGCGGAATTTGGTCATACCGTTCAGCGCGATCGACAGCAACTGATGCTTGATGTACGGGTTGCGGAAACGCCCGGTCACGGCGCTGGCGAATGATTCCAGCTCATCACGCGGCAGATCAAGCACCGGAATGATCTCTTCATAAATCGCTTTTTCAACAAACGCGCAGATTTCGCTGTCGTTCATCGCTTCGCCAACGGTATCCAGACCAGCCTGGAATGCCACCGGTACCAGCGCGGTATGCGCGCCGTTGAGGATCGCCACTTTACGCTCTTTGTACGGCTTAATGTCGTCAACAATCAGGACGTTAAGCGGCAGTTTGTCGAGACGCAGTTCGGAGGCCAGTGATTTAGGCCCCTGGATCACGAACAGATAGAAGTGCTCTGCGGTGTCGAGGAAGCTGTCGCGGTAGCCCAGTTCAGCTTCCAGTTTCGCCACTTCGTCACGCGGATAACCGGTTACGATGCGGTCAACCAGCGTGGAGCAGAAATCGTTCGCCGCATCCAGCCACTGGATAAACTCTGCGCCCAGCGCCCACTCCTGCGCATAACGCAGCACCAGTTCACGCAGCGCATCACCGTTGTAATCAATCAGTTCACACGGAATGATCACCCAGCCTTTATCGGCCGCGCCAGAGAAATGACTGAAACGTTCGAACAGCAGACGGGTCAGTTTTGCCGGATAGCTGACGGCTGGCGCATCATCGAATTTATCGCCCGCGTGGTAGCTGATACCGGCTTCCGTGGTGTTGGAAAACACAAAACGGATATTCGGGTTGTGTGCCAGTTTCAGGAACTCATCGTACTGACCATAGACACTGATTTCGCGGTTAACAGAGCGGATAAGACGCGCATCGCTCACCGCTTCGCCCTGCTCGTTCAGGCCGCGAATAATCGTGGTATAGAGGCCATCCTGCGTACTCAGAGACGGCGGGAAATCACTCTGGATCGGGCGAACGACCACCACACCGGCGTCAAGGTCGGTGTGCTCGTTCAGCAGATCGATTTGCCAGTCAACAAAAGCGCGCAAGAAATTCCCTTCGCCGAACTGAATAATGCGTTCAGGGTATTCAGCGCCGGGAAAGTTGCGACGGTTTAACGTGTTCACAGTGGGTTCCTTTTTGATTAGTCATACAACCTTGGGAGATTGGTGTAATAACTTACCAGACTTTTAGACCATGAAACCCTGTTTTGATCAAAATGGGCCGTCTTATTAGACCAAATTAGATAAGCTTGTAAAAAATTGTCGTACCCGTCACATTTCCGTCCGGCATCAGCGCTTAGCGCGGGATTTCGCCGGCGCGTTGCCAGCCAGGTTGTTGATAGAAATGTTCCACGCCGCTGCCGGTGGCGGTGTCCGGCACTTCACAGAGGGAATAAATACGGAAAGTGAGCGTCTCGCTCGTGATGGCGTGAATAAGTGGTCATTTTACTTCCTTATAAAACAACCACTTTCTTGTTTACCTGTCTGCAACACACATGCCGCAGCACCAGGTGTTTATGATGGCTTAACGGGTGCGGTTGTTACGTGTTTTCATAGCGTACATTTTTTGATCCGCGTCTTTAATCCACGGGTGCAGCCCGCCATTACCGTTGTGATCAAACTCGCTCACGCCCCAGGAAAAGAGCAGCTTCCACGCTTTTCCGGAAGTCTGATTCCACGCCTCAACCTGTTCGACCAGATGCTGCATAGCGATCCACGCCCCCTGCTCGTCGGTATCGGAAAAGACAATGGCGAATTCGTCACCGCCATAACGTACCCGCAGATCGGCTTCACGCAGGCTGGCAGTCATCACCGAAGACATCGCTTTCAGCGCTTCATCGCCTTCGGCATGTCCCCAGGTATCATTAATCTCTTTGAAGTTATCCAGATCGATCCACGCCAGCGTTAACGGCTCCGCCCGGCGGCGAGCGCCGTAAATGGCAAACTTCGCCAGGCTGTCGAAACCGCGGCGGTTAAACAACCCGGTGAGCTCATCGGTGGTAGCCGCGCTCATCACCGCGAACTCATCCTCGACGATGGTGGCGAAATCTTTCAGGCTATCCAGATCAGCAGTGCTTAATTCGCGCGGTTCATTGTCGATCAGACAAAACGCTCCCACGACCGCACCATCCGGCAGACGCAGCGGATGCCCGGCATAAAAACGGATCGGTTTGTCACTGGTAACCAGCGGATTATCGGCAAAGCGTTCATCACGAGCACTATCCGGGATGATCAACGGTTCCGGGTGCAAAATGGCGTGCCCGCAAAAGGAGATTTTCCGGGGTACTGTTTCTGCACGGGTGTAACCATCACAGGATTTAAAATACAGGGTATCTTCGTCCAACAGCGTAATCAGCGCTGCCTGCACGTTAAACATGCGTTTAGCCAGCCGGGTCAGGCGATCAAGCCGCTCAGTGACGCCGCCTTCAAGCAGTCCGGAATCGTGTAGTGAAGCAAGACGTTGCTCTTCATCCACGGGAGTAGCAGGTATTTGCATAGGATGCCGATCTCTTCATTTTTTCGGGCCGTTTCCGCAAACAGAAAAACTGTCGATCAATTCGCGGTATACAGCGTAAAGCTTAGCCTATTCAGCACGTTTGTCAGTGGGAGTAGATCTGGTTTTTACCCAGTCTTTTTGCCTGGTACAGCGCGTCATCCGCCGCTTTTAACCAGTCAGTTACGTCATTCATGCCCGGAAGCGCGCTGGCAATGCCGATGCTTAAGGTGCATTTAAAGGCATATTCCTGCACGACTGTCATCACGGCCGCCGCATCCATAATGCGCGTTGCGACGGCATGAGCCTCCTCCTGCGGCGTGTCCGGCAAGAGGATCACAAACTCATCGCCGCCCAGGCGCGCGGGCGTATCTGTTTTGCGGGTGGCGATATGCAAAATCTTCGACACCGCCACCAGCAGGGCATCGCCGACCTTGTGACCAAACCGGTCATTCACCTCTTTGAAGTTATCAATATCGATAAACATCAGCGATGAGTGGCCCGGCGTGGTGCGCAATTTGTCCAGCTCATACTGGATACGCTTTTCCAGCAGGCGGCGATTAGCGATATCGAGTAGCGGATCCATCATCGCGATGCGCTCCAGTTCGCGGCTTTTCATCCGCAATTTCACCGCCATGCTGTCGGTCAGTACGCTGAGCGCCAGCATATAAATGCCAATCAGCGGCAGTGTGGCGAACATCGTACGCTGGGTGACGATCACATCGAACGGTGTACCAAGTGCAATCCAGGCCAGCATAAATACCGCCAGCAACGCCAGCGCTGCTTTGCGCATCAGAACAAAACCGCCCGCGGATAAACGATCGGTAAGCAGAATGGTGGCAATCACCACTGACGGCAGTGGATTCACCGCCATAAGCGCGATCCACAACCCGCCCGCACCCGCATCGATCACCAGGTTCTGGTGCTCAATTTGCAGCGGCAGCTGCGCTTTGCGCGCGCGCAGGAAAGCAAGAGTCGGCCAGAGAAAGGCATTTGCAGCGAGGAGGAGAATACACCACAGCGGACGCTGTAATTCGAGCAGAACGGAAAGAATAGGGAAAAAGCACAACAGCGTTCCCAGAATACGCATCAGATACATTCGCCTGACAAAACGTCTGCCAGCAACACGCTCATTTTTATTCAAATTGTCAGACCCGATCATGTCGCGTTACATTCCGCTACGCACAGGAGTCAATAGTATTAACCTTAAAAATGAGTAGCAAGCAATTTAATAAGTTAAGGATATTAATTGCTTCTGGCATCAATCGTCCGGACTCAGCACGCGGAGTTAATTATCAAGCAACACCGGCGCGGTCGCGGAAGGTTTCGCCGCAACATCGTTCTGGGTGGTGCGATTTCTTCCCTGTTTTTTTGACCGGTAGAGATTTTCATCAGCGGCCGCCAGCAGCACATTAAACATCTCCGTTAACTGCCAGGCATCGGTTTTGCCGCTGCTGATACCGATACTGACCGTTAAATGCAGTGTCTGCTGCCGCCACTGGAAGGGATGGTTCGCCACCGAAAGACGCAGGGTTTCAGCCAGTTGCACACCTTCCTGCGGATCAAGGGTGGTCGCCACCACCACAAACTCTTCACCGCCCATGCGCGCCACCACCCCGCGATCGCCCAGCACCCGCTGGATCTGCTGCGCAAAAGAGGCCAGTACCTGGTCTCCGCACTCATGGCCGTAGCTGTCATTCACGCTTTTAAAATAGTCGATATCCAGCAGCATCACCGACAAATGTTTATCGGCAAAACGTTTGTCATCGTGGTTCAGCGCTTCATACAGCCCCGAACGTGAATAAACGCGGGTGAGAAAATCGAAATCCGCGCGCAGAGAGACCTGGCGCATCAGGCGATTAATTGCCTCGACGCTGACGGAGACAATCACCGGGCAGATCGCCATGGTAGCAATCCCCAGGCGTGCAGAGAGCATATGCGGGATCTCCATCGGCGAACCGATCGAGATATCAATCACGCTGCTGGAGACGAGGATAATCTCCACGCCGCCGGTCAACAGCGTAATCAGCGAGGTAAACGGCAGGGAAAAGCGTACCGCGCACCAGATCAGCGCCGGTAATGGAAACGCCAGGCTGCCTGCCCCGCCGATCGCCACTGACGCAATCACCGAGACGACAACGGCGACAACCGGCATGCCCCGTTGCAGGGAGAATTGCAGCGGCTTGCGCGGCCAGCTCATGGTCAGCACCCCCGGCAGGATCAGCACACCCGTGGAAAACTGTTCGCCAAACCAGTCGGCCAGCAACGACCAGAACCCATGACCGTTAATGCCAACCGATCCTATCGCGCCGACGAAACCGCACAGCAGCGCGGCCAGCAGGCAATAACCAAACAACTTCAGGGCACTGGCCGGTTCCGGCGTCTTCAGCATCTGGCGTCGTTTTGCGCCAATAAGCTGCGCCATGGTGATAATAAACACCATGTTTGAGAAGTTGATGATCAGCGACGCCATGCCCCAGTTGGTGGTGATCGCATCGTAAACCAGCATCGCGGCGTAGCTAATAAGATAGTAGTGCCAGCGGTGGAGAAAGGCGTAGCGGGCAAACACCCCGGCCATTACGGCATTGAGCGGCCAGAACAGTGACAGTTCTTCGACAAGGCGCATCATTGCGCCAAGAAAATAGAACAGTGTGGTCAGGATAAAAATAACCACCGCATTAGTGAGCGGAGCCTCCTCCCGCAACGGGCGGAAAGGGGTTGAAAAAAATGCACGCATCAAATCTCAATCCATATCACTGGCAGGAGCCACGTTCGGTAAATCATTTACCATCTGCGGGAGGCGCTCTGGCGCGATCGCACTTAGCGCGGCGAATTCATCTGGATTACCAGCCACTGGTAAATGACATCAACAATATACTGTTGTTGTGTTTCTGTTAATGGGTAACCGCGCGCGATATGGTGCCACTTCTCCAGACAGCCGCGACAGCAGGTGGCCGTTGCGTGCTGGGCAATAAACACCGGATGGCCGCGCATGGGGGTCTGCTTGCCATCATTTTGCGGCTCGGCAGGTGACAGCCGCTGCGCGACGAAATCTGCCGCGTGGCGGACAATCACCTCTGCACCTTTATCCACACAATATTGTCGCTCTTTCACACCAAGGCGGAACCGGGAGCGAAAAGTGGAACGCCCCAGACGCGCAAACAGCGGTGTTAAGTCAGCCATCAGTACACGGATCTCCCCAGTTGTTGCGTTAACGCCTCCAGCACCGCGACGCCAGCCAGCGAGTTTCCTGTTGCGTCCAGCTCCGGGCTCCAGACGGCAATCACCATCTCTTGTGGTACAACCGCCACAATCCCGCCACCCACGCCTGACTTTGCCGGTAAACCGACGCGCCAGGCGAATTCCCCGGCATTCTGATACATGCCGCTGGTCGCCATCAGCGCATTCACCTGACGCGCCTGTAGCGCGGAAACCACCGGGGACTCAATATGCGCGGCATGGCCGCCGTTGGCGAGAAACAGGAAGGTTTGTGCCAGTTCCGCACAGCTCATTTTGAGTGCGCAGTAGTGAAAATAGTTTTGTAAAACTGTCGGGACATCGTTGTGGAAATTGCCGAAGGATTTCATCAGCCAGGCGATGGCGTTATTGCGCGCCGAGTGTTCCAGTTCGGAGCGGGCCACCGCGCTGTCGTAGGCGATATCCGGCACGCCGGAGAGCTTGCGCACCACTTCCAGCATCCGCTGGCGCGGCGCGCTGAGACGGCTTTGCAGCATGTCACAAACCACCAGCGCCCCGGCATTGATAAACGGGTTGCGCGGTTTGCCCTGCTCCATCTCCAGTTGTACCAGCGAATTAAACGGCTGGCCGGAGGGATCTTTACCCACCCGCTGCCAGATCTCCTCTTCCGCGTAGTGGTTCATCGCCACCACCAGACTCAACACTTTAGAGATCGACTGAATGGAGAAACGCTCGTCGGCGTCTCCCGCGCGGAAATGTTCGCCATTAACGGTACTGACCGCCACGCCCAGCTTGTTGCCGCTGATCGAGGCCAGCGCCGGAATATAATCGGCGACCTTGCCTTGTCCCAGCAGCGGACGAACCTGCGCAAGCACCGCTTCCAGAACCTCATTTCCCATCACCGTTGCCACGTTAACCCCTTGCCCACAGGCCAAAAATGGCCTGCGAGTATAGCAGAGCTACACGGCGGCGTCAGGCCGGAAGACGAAAACGCGCAACCGCTTGCAGTAGCTGGTGAGAATCATAATGCAACTGCTCAGACGCCTGGGTGGCGGTCGAAACCAGTTCATCGGTGCGGCGGGAGACGCTGTTCAGTGAGTGCAGGCGGCGCGTCATCTTGTGAATACTTTCCCCCTGGCTCAGCGTGGCGGCCGAGATTTCGCTCAGCACCGCGCTTAAAGCGCCACCAGCCCGGTCACCTTTTGCAGGTTATCTTCCAGACGGCTGACGGCAGCGGTACCGTCGTGAATGCCCTGCAATGAGTGATTAATCAGTTGCTGAATGGTTTGTGTGGAGTGGCTGCTTTTGCGCGCCAGCAGCCTGACTTCTTTCGCCACCACGGCAAAACCGCGGCCGTGATTACCGGCATGTGCCGCTTCGATCGCGGCATTCAGCGCCAGAATATTGGTCTGGAAAGCGACGCCATCGATCATCGACACAATATTGCGCATCTCTGCCGAGCGTTCGACGATTTCGCGCATCGACTGCGTCACCGTATCCATCATCCGGTCGCCGCCCTCCGCCACTTTGCGCGCTTCATCCGCCTGTTGACGGGCCTGCTCGGCGAACCCGCTGTTGCCCTCGACATGCGACTCCAGCGTGGCGATATGTTCCGTCACATCGATCAGCTCCTGCGCCTGTTTCGCCGACTGTTGATACAGCGACTGGTTGCCCTCCGCCAGGCTGCCAATGGTTTCAACCATTGAAGAGGTGGCATCACTGACCTGCATCACCAGTTGTTGCAGCCCCTGCTGCATTGTGCCGATGCTCATGCCCAGTTGATCGATTTCGCGGTTAAACCGCTGTACCGATGGCAACGACGTCCCCAAGTCTCCGGCGGCAAGCACATTGATATGTGCAATCAGTCTGCGCAGCGGCGTAATGACCCAGCGCGACATGGCAAACCACACCAGCACGGCAATCACCAACAGCAATGCCGGAACCAGCATGAAGACATGCTGCAACTGCGCAAGCGTCGACATCAGCGCCTGTCTTCCCTGCTCCGCGCGCGTTTCGCTGGCCTGCTGGAAGCGGGCGTAATTGTCGTTAAAATCGGCCTGAAACGCCTGCGCCGGGACGGCGAAAAACGCGTCGATCGACTGGGTTTTTACCAGCCCGTCCGCCTGCTCTTTCAGCGCGCCATAAAACATCTGGTAGCTGTTAATCAGCCCCTCGTCTTTCGGCGGATTGAGCGCCAGCCAGGCCTGCCAGGCTTTTTGTGAATCGTCGAGTGCTTTTTTGGTTTCATCCATCAGGCTGTGCCAGCTGCCATCCGAGCCGGTCTCTTTATCCTGCATAAAATAGACGCCCGCACGGTTCAGCAGATCGCTGGCGGTCAGCAACGCAATGCGGGCTTCATCGACCCGTACCTGTTGCCGATGCGCCTGCTGGTTTCGTTGTTCGCTGGTTTGTGCGTCGCGTAACGACGCGGAAAGGACGATAGATGACGTGATTTGTAGCGCGGAAAAGAGACCGATAACGCAAAAAATCCCGGCCAACAAACCAAACTGTCGTGGAGCAATACGCCGAAAAATACGGCGAAAAATTTGCATTAAGTTCATGATATTCTTCTATAACCACAAAGTTGCTGTGAGTCTACAAAAGGATCATGACACTCCCATGACAGCCAGAGGTGACGCGCCCCGCCGGGGCGCGTTTAGCTTACAGCCGGTCTTTCCACACGGTCTGGATGTTGCAAAATTCATGCAGACCGAAGTGCGACAGTTCACGGCCAAAACCGCTCTTCTTCACCCCGCCAAAGGCGACGCGGGCATCGCTGGCGCTGAAGCCATTGATAAACACGCCGCCGCACTCCAGACGTTCAGCAAACTGCTGCGCCCGCGCAGAATCAGCGGTAAATACCGTGGCCGACAAACCGAAATCACTGTCATTCGCCAGTTGCAGCGCGTGCTCCGCATCGCGGGCGATACTGATGGCGGCGACCGGGCCAAACATCTCCTGGCGGAAGGCCGTCATCGCTGGCGTGACCTGCGTCAGTACCGTGGCCGGGTAGTAGTTGCCGCTGCCCGGCACTTTTTCCCCACCGAGCACCAGCTTCGCGCCCTCTTTTATACTGGCCTGTACCTGCGCATGCAGCTCATCGCGCAGATCAAAACGCGCCATCGGGCCAAGGTAGTTCTCTTCGACGTCCGGCGCGCCCTGTTTCAGCGCCGCAGCCGCGGCAACGAATTTGTCGGTGAACGCCTGCGCAATGCCCTCTTCAATGATAAAGCGTTTCGCCGCCGCACAAACCTGCCCGGTATTCTGATAACGCCCGGCCACCGCCGCCTTCACCGCCAGTTCCACATCGGCATCGTTGAGCACGATAAAGGGGTCGGAGCCGCCCAGTTCCAGCACGCATTTTTTCAGCGCCGCACCGGCCTGGGCACCAATGGCCGCTCCGGCGCGAACGCTGCCGGTGACGGTCACGGCCGCAATGCGCGGATCGTTAATCGCCTGGCTGACGCCCTCATTGGTGGCATTCACCCAGCCGAACACCCCTTGCGGGATCCCGGCCTGCACGAAAATCTCCGCCATCAATTGCGCGCATCCCAGCACGTTGGGCGCATGCTTCAGCAGGTAGCTGTTGCCTGCCAGCAAAATCGGCACCGCACCGCGCAACACCTGCCAGAGCGGGAAGTTCCACGGCATTACCGCCAGAATCGGCCCCAGCGGGCGGTACTCAATCGTGGCGCGATGCTCTTCCACCAGCGTCGCTTCGCTGCCGCAGCATCGCCGGGCCATGATCGGCATACCAGTCGCACAGCGCGGCGGATTTATTTACTTCGCCGCGTGCCTGCAAAATGGGTTTGCCCATCTCCTGGCTAATCATCTGCGCCATCTCTTCACCACGCGCTCTGAGCGCCGCGCCGAGATCGCGCAGTTTTTGCGCACGCTCAGCAATGGCGACCTGCCGCCACTGGCGATAACCGCTGGCGGCCAGTTCAAGCGCGGCATCCACCGCTTCGTGGCTCGCCCACGGCGTCGCGCGCAGGGTTTCCCCGGTGGCCGGATTGACTGAAATCGCATGTGTTGTCGCGGAAATTGGCATAACGTCTCCCATAAATGTGTTCAGGACTTGCGCAATAGTGGCCGAGTTTGTTATTTCTGAAAACTGAATAATATTAACTCCAGTATTCACAATGAGAGAATGGCATGGACTTAACCCAGCTTGAGATGTTTAACGCCGTGGCGCAGACCGGCAGCATTACCCAGGCGGCGCAAAAGGTGCATCGCGTGCCGTCAAATCTCACCACGCGCATTCGCCAGCTGGAGTCCGACCTGGGCGTCGAGCTGTTCATCCGCGAGAACCAGCGCCTGCGGCTTTCACCCGCCGGACACAGCTTTTTGCGTTACAGCCAGCAAATTCTGGCGCTGGTCGATGAAGCGCGCATGGTGGTGGCAGGCGACGAACCGCAAGGGCTGTTCTCCCTCGGCGCGCTGGAAAGCACCGCCGCCGTGCGGATCCCGGCGACGCTGGCGCAGTATAACCAGCGCTACCCGCGCATTCAGTTTGATCTTGCCACCGGCCCTTCCGGCACGATGATCGACGGCGTGCTGGAGGGGCAACTCAGCGCCGCGTTTGTTGACGGGCCGATTATGCATCCGGGGCTGGAAGGTATTCCGGTCTATCGGGAAGAGATGATGATCGTCGCCCCGGTCGGCCATGAAACGATTACCCGCGCCTCGCAGGTTAACGGCGCCAGCATTTACGCCTTTCGCGCCAACTGCTCCTATCGCCGCCATTTTGAGAGCTGGTTCCAGGCCGATCGCGCAACACCCGGCAAAATCCATGAGATGGAGTCTTACCACGGCATGCTGGCCTGCGTGATTGCCGGCGCCGGGCTGGCGTTGATCCCGCGTAGCATGCTGGAAAGCATGCCCGGCCATCACCAAGTGGAAGCCTGGCCGCTGTCAGAAAACTGGCGTTGGCTCACCACCTGGCTGGTGTGGCGGCGCGGTGCGAAAACCCGCCATCTCGACGCGTTTATTGAATTGCTTAATACCGATTCACAGGATCGATAAGGCTCGCGCCACAACAGATTTATCCTGAGCCATCAGGGGAGCGCTGTGTCAGGCGGATGTTGGCTATCGCAACATCATTCAACCTGCCCCAAACGAAACTCCCCCTTCTCACTGCGGCTTCGGTCAGTTGCGCCGATACTCCGAACAGGGCCGCACATTGTACCTTATCTTCATCGGTTACCGAATTACACGGCAGTTAAAAGGTCTGCACAAAAGTTCTTCATTCTATGCTTTAAAATCCCTCGAAATAAAGACTGATGTAGATTTGGCTCCCGACAATAAATTTTCTGGCTTATCATATGGGTATGCGTGGTCAGAACAACGGCGACGGCGTGGATTTTTATCCTGTCACTCCAGACAAACATGATTTATCCCTCTGCCCGGAAAGACTGGGGTAACGATCATTCACCCTCAGGCTGTATACACAGAGAATGGCCTGCGCCCCGTGAATTAATACATCCCGGTGTTTGTTAAAGTTTTAAAGTGATAAGAATAAATATGAACTTCCGCTTCTCGCACATAGCGCGAACATTACCAACACCGTGGGGCCAGGATAAGCGGGTCAATACCTTATTTGTGCCCCACTTCAGACTCTCCTTATTCTGTGGTTGTCGCCCCCAAAACCCGCATGTTTCGCGCATCACTATAAAAAATAATACTTGATGCGGTGATAAATTATTAAAACCCACTGCACGTTATATTCTCAGTTATTACCCTTGACGATCCCGGTCTGAACCTGAAGGCGATACTGTCTTGGCGTTCGCTGATAATGTTCCCGGAACGCCCGGCAGAATGTCGACTGCTGCTGGTAACCGAGATGCAGGGCAATTTCAGTAATTGAGCGATTGGTTTCGGTAAGTAACTCGCGGGCGATAACCATTTTTCGATACCGTATATACATTCCTGGCGACATACCGGCTATTTTTTTAAAACCTCGCTGAAAATGCCACGCAGAATATCCTGATTTTTGCGCTAACACGCCCAGCGGTAACGGCTCTGCAATATTGCACTCAATCCACTGGAGAATATCCTGGATGGTTAAACTCATCAGGTATAATGAGCTCTCTTTTCCCATTTCCACACCTTTTTTATTGGCAGAGTCAGGGATATCACTGTTACATAATAGATATCCCTGACTAAAAATGATTGTGATGGTAAATCTCAGCCTGTCCTGTTAATTGCCTTAACAATCCTCAACTAGCAAATAGACCGCATTCAATGGCCCATGAACGCCCACCACTTTAATAAGCTCAATATCCGCCGTTGAACTTGGCCCGGCGATAAGATTAATACAGGAAGGGAGAGCTTCACCTGACTGCACCCGCTGATGCAGAACCTGGGCCAGCTGTGTGACGCCAGGCAGTAAGCGGCTTTTATAGAGAATAAATAACGTGGTTGGCGGAAGCAGACTGATGGCGCGTCCTTGCAAAGGAGAAGAAAACAGGACTACGCCGCCGGTTTCACAAAGGCCGTATTCGGCAAAGACCACGCCGATATTGGCGGCGGCGGCGTTGCGCAGGTTTTCTTCACTCTCTGGCGAGGCCCAGCACGTTGTCGGGAAAGCATTCTGCAAATGCGCCGTAATGCCCGCGTTTGCCAACCTGGCATCGCCGCTCATCAGTATCGGGCCACCACCGTAATGTTTACAGAGCCGTTCGGCAACCAGAGGAAGAGTGGCCAGCGGAGCCAGTTCACAGTGAGCCTGCATCACCTGCGTCGCATATTCCATGAAACTATCGCAAGGCTGCTGCTGAATCTGCCCGGCATAGCGGCTTTTCAGCGGCGCGGAGTGCGTCACAGGCAGTGGTTGAGGGATTTGACGCGGCTCGCGACCGAGACGTTGGGCAAGCTTTTGCATGAAGGCATCGCGGTTTTCCATTATGCTTCCTCCCCGTTTTTACGCTGCTTTTGATGCGTTTTAAACCAGCTGCGGAAACTTTCGCCATCCGCTTCAGGCAGATCGCGGGCTTCCGTCCATTTGCGGATAGCCGCGATGCTAAAAGGCATCTTCCCGTTGTGAATCATCAGTTGTGCCGCGCGTGCGCCCGCGACCATACCGACCTTCCACAGCGAGTGATGGCGGTTAGCGTAATTGAACAGATGTACGGTATGTCTCTCCATCGCGGGCGTCATTCCGCTTTCCGCCAGCGTGCGGCGGTGCTGAAGGATCAGTGAGGACAAGGGAATACGCACCGGGCAGACGTCATCGCAGGCAGTGCATAACGAACAGGCGTAAGGCAGGTTTTTGAAATCGTCATAACCGCCGAGCAACGGCGAAAGCACTGCGCCAACAGGGCCAGGATAAATCGAACCGTAGCCGTGCCCGCCGATATGACGATAGGCCGGGCAGGTATTCATGCAGGCACCGCAGCGTATACAGCGCAGGATATCCTGAAAAGGAGAACCCAGCACCTGCGAGCGTCCATTGTCGACAATCACCAGATGGAACTCTTCAGGCCCGTCGCTTTCCGCGCTTTTTTTCGGCCCGGTAAGCCAGGTGTTGTAACCCGTCAGCCGGGCGCCTACCGCGCTGCGGGCCAGCATGGTCAGGATGATGTCCAGTTCAGCGAAAGTGGGAACCACGCGCTCCATACCCATCACGGCAATATGCGTCCGTGGCACGGTGGTACAAAGCCGGGCATTGCCCTCGTTGCTCACCAGGCTGAGCGTCCCGGTTTCCGCTACCGCAAAGTTGCATCCGGTGATGCCGATATCGGCGTTGAGGAAATCAGCGCGGATCTTCTGGCGAATAAAGCGCGTCATCGCTTCCGGGGTTTCGGGGCCCTCGTAGCCCAGTTTCTCTCGCAAAATGCGCTGAATTTGCTGGCGGTCTTTATGGATGGCAGGAACAACGACATGCGAAGGTGCATCTTTGGCCAGTTGCAGAATATACTCGCCCAGATCGGTTTCCACGACCTCCATACCTGCCCCTTCCAGCGCGGCATTCATCCCGATCTCTTCGGTCACCATCGACTTTGATTTGACGATTTTGCGGGCCTGCTTCTGCTGCGCAATCTGCAAAATATAACGGGTGGCATCTTCACGGGTGTCGGCAAAAAAGACGTGACCGCCATTCGCGCTGACCTTTTCACTCAATTGATAGAGATAAGCATCCAGATTCTCGAGAACATGGGCGCGAATATCTGCGGCGCGTGAACGCCAGTCAGGCCAGTTTTCAAGTTCATCGATCATTTTCTGGCGATTGGTGCCAATGCGATCCTGCGCGTTGGCAACGGCATGGCGCATCACCGGATCGTCAATTTGCTGCTGAACCCGATCATAAAAAGGGAGGTTACTGGTTTTGAGAAACATGTTGCTTCCTTAACGGCTCATCAGCACGTCAGCAATGTGGAGCACACGAACGTTGTGGCCTTCGCGCTGCAAGCGTCCGCCAATATTGATAAGGCAACTGGCATCCGCGCCGATCACATAATCCGGTTTCGCCTCCATAAGATGCGCAACCTTTTCTTTCACCATCTCACCGGAGATCTCGGCCATTTTGACCGAAAAAGTGCCGCCAAAACCGCAACAGGTTTCCTGGGCGCCAAAGGGGATGATTTCCAGCTCACGCACTTCACGTAACAGCGCCAGCGGTTCATCGTGTACACCTAGCTTGCGAAACAGACTGCATGAAGGATGGTAAACAGCGCGTCCCGACAGGCGCGCGCCGACATCCGTCACACCAAGCTGGTTAACGATAAAGGAGGTCAGATCGACCATCCGGCTGGCAATCTTCGCCGCGCGCGCTGCCCATTCAGGTTCATCGCTCAGCCAGTCCTGATAGTGGCGAATCGCGTTCATACAGGATCCGGCGGGAGAAATAATGGGATCGTCGTTGATTTCAAGCGCAGCAATCTGCGCTTTCATCCCCGGCAACGCATCGGTAATGTAGCCGCTATTAATGGCCGGTTGACCACAACACCCCTGCTTTTCCGGAAACTGGACATGACAACCCAACTGTTCGAGCAGTAATACACTGTTGCGGGCCATGCGCGATTTAAGCGCATCGCCAATGCAGGTAACAAAGAAATTAACGTTCATATTATTTAGCTTCCAGTGAATATAACGGCAGAGCCTCTTTTTTACGGTGATAGCGTTTTGTCTCGCCTTATAAATATTGTATTTAGCGCGCCACGCGCAGCCCGCCGGTGACGCCACGGCTTAGTACCAGTTGCCAAAGCTGAATATTTCTGGCGCGGAATGCCCCCGCACAGGCAGTGAGATAGTAGTTGAACATCCGGTGAAATTTCGTTGAGTAATTGCCTGATAATTCCGGCCAGGCCTGATTAAAGCGGCGATGCCATGCCATCAGGGTTTTATCGTAATCAGCGCCAAAATTATGTAAATCCTCAATGACAAAATAAGGCTCGCTGGCCTCAGCGATTTGTTTTACCGAGGGCAGACAACCGTTAGGAAATATATATTTGTTAATCCAGGCATCAACGTTATGTTGCGTTTTATTTGATCCAATAGAGTGCAGCAAAAAAAGGCCTTCCGGTTTCAGGCAGCGATCCGCAACCTGAAAATAGGTGGCGTAGTTTTTCGGGCCGACATGCTCAAACATGCCGACCGAGACAATACGATCATATTGTTTGTCCAGATCGCGGTAATCCTGCAGCAGGATACGAATATCCAGCCCGGCGCTGCGGTTTTCGACATAGGCTTTTTGTTCTGCCGAAATCGTAATACCTTCAACGCGCACACCATAATGACGTGCCGCATATTCAGCCAGACCGCCCCAGCCGCAGCCAATATCCAGCAGCGTCATGCCTGGCTTTAGCTGCAGTTTTTCACAGATCAGCGCCAGTTTATTCTCCTGTGCCGTATACAGCTCATCGGCATCTTTCCAGTAGCCGCAGGAATATTGCATATGGGGATCGAGCATGCGGCTAAACAGATCATTGCCCAGATCGTAGTGTGCTTCGCCAACTTGCCAGGCGCGTCTGCGCGACTGCGGATTCGTGAGCCGCGCGTACGCGATTCGAAGAAGATCGGCAAAACTGGCGGGGCGCTGTTCGTCCAGCCGGGCGCGGAGCAGCTTGTCAAAAAAAGCGTCGAGCTGTTTGCAATCCCACCAGCCCTCCATGTAACTTTCGCCCAGGCCGAGAGACCCCTGCTGTAACACGCGTTTGAAAAAGCGCGTGTTATGCACCCGGATATCCCAGGGTTCAGGTCCATTAATCACAATGCCTGCCTGCGATAGCAGTTCCTGCACGATCCGCTGCCAGTGGTCTGGTTTGTCGATAGCATCGACGGTACATTCGTTAGCCATCATCTTTCCTTCAACGTAGCTTGCTGCCAGTCGCAAATATCCCCGTCACTCCAGTCATTACGTGCGAAAAGGCTTATCGCTCAGGCAGATGGCTGGTAAATTATTCATGACGGGCGAAACAGTTTTATGACCCCGTCATTATTCAGTAAACCCGCCCTGCCTGCGCTGTGCTATCAAGACAAACTTCATCGAATAGAGGTCAGGTTGTTATGTGCTCCAAGCTAGTGTTACCACCGCCTCAGCCCATTTGCGGCCAGCCCGCGCCGGTACTGTTGACCTTGCCTCGCCCGGTTTACTTTCGCAGCTACCCTTTGACGGGCGATACGGGAGTGGACAGACATGAGCACCCGTTCGCCGAATTTCTCTATGCGCGGAAAGGAAATATGCGTGTGGAAATTGAAGGTAAGACGCTGGTGGTTCCGGTTCTTTATGGCGTCTGGATACCGGCCCATGTGCCGCACCGTATTCTTGCCGGTAGCGACGTATTGCTGGAAAGCCTTTATGTGGAAGCCGGTTTCGCAACCATCGCCTTCAGCGGCAGCAAAGTGGTGGTGGTCAGCGATTTCGTGCGTGAGTTTATCCACTACGCGACGCAGAATGTACCGGAACTGTATGATAATGAAGGCGAAGATGCGCAGCTTGTGCAGGTACTGATTTCATTACTTCGGCAATTGCCGGATGCCGGTCTGTCGATATCATGGCCAGGATCGCCGTTGCTGATAAAGGTATGCAGCCAGATCCAAAAAACGCCGGGTGAAGCGCACAGCATTGAGCAGTGGGCCTCCTGTAGCGGGATGTCGGTGCGCACGTTTTCGCGCCGTTTCAAAAAGGAGACCGGCGTGGCGTTCAGCGAATGGAAAAAACGCGTGCGCTTGCTGGAATCCGTGGTGATGTTAAAAAACAACCGTAGCGTCACGCAGGTCGCGCTTGATCTTGGCTATTCAAGCCCGGCCGCATTTACCTTTGCTTTTCGCGCCATGTTCGGCGTGCCGCCCACTCGCTATTAGATGTGGCGTTAATAACGGCAACGCCACAAACCGGGCTTACGGACGCCTGTACGCGTGCGCGGCAAGGCGTTCAGCCCAGCGCTTTCTCCATAAAAATGCTCAGCGGATCCGGCTGATACGGCGCAAATGCATCGCGGATCTGGTAGCCACAGCGCTGATACAGTTTTATCGCCGCATGCTGCTCGATGCCGGTTTCCAGCCGCAACGTATGGCAGGCGCGCCCTGCTGCTGCCTGTTCCAGCGCGGCAATCAGTTTCTCCCCCAGTTGCTGCCCGCGGTGTGTGGGATCGATAAATACCCGCTTCATCTCGCCGCTACCGTCGAGGTTCAGCACCACCGCGCCGCAGCCAACGGCCTGCTCCAGATGGAGGATCTTGTGCAGAATCAGCGTCTCGTCAGGCAGTGAGGCCAGATCGAGCAGATGGTTACTTTCCGCCGGATAGAGCGCCGCCTGGTAGCGATCAAGCTCAGCAATCAGTGCTATGACATCGGGTTGTGAAGCGCTCGCTTCGACAATACTGTACATCGTGTGCTCCTTGTTGTTATCACCTTGTAAAAAATAACCGCGCAAAGCACGGACGCTGTCATAGGAATAATTTATATCTCCGGCGCAGCGTTGCATCACAGGGATAAGTAACGGTAATTTACGCCCATATCTAACTCTGCTAGTGGAATTTGCATGAATACCAAAGCCCGTAAGGTGATGATTATCGGCACAGGAAATGTGGGCGCGTCCGCCGCGTATGCCCTGCTGAACCAGAACATTTGCGAGGAGTTGATCCTCGTCGATCTCAATCAGCAACGCGTGGAAGGCCACGTTCAGGATCTGGCGGATGCCGCCGCGTATATGCCCGGCATGATGACCATCTCCACGCGAGCGGTGGAAGAGTGCGCCGATATCGACATTGCGGTCATTACCGTCTCGGGCGGCCCATTACAGCCGGGCCAGACGCGGCTGGATGAACTGACCAACACGGCGCGGATCGTCAAAAACATCGTTCCGGCAATGATGGCCAACGGTTTTAACGGTATTTTCCTCGTCGCCACCAACCCGTGCGACATCATTACCTGGCAGGTGTGGCAACTCTCCGGCCTGCCGCGCAGCCAGGTGATCGGCACCGGTGTCTGGCTGGATACCACACGCCTGCGTCGCACGCTGGCGCAGGCGCTGGATATTGGCGCACAGAGTATTGATGCGTTTATTCTCGGCGAACATGGCGATACGCAATTTCCGGTGTGGTCACACTCCTCGGTGTACGGTTCGCCGATTGCCGATGTCTACCTGCGCAAAACCGGGCAATCCCTGGATTTCGACGCGCTGGCAGACAAAGTGCGCCGCCACGGCTTTGAGATCTATAACCGTAAAGGCTGTACCGAGTACGGCATTGCCGGAACTATCGCCGAGATCTGCCGCAATATCTTTACCGGCAGCCACCGCGCGCTGGCGATCTCCTGCGTTCTCGACGGTGAATACGGCGTAAAAGATGTAGCGATTGGCGTGCCTGCCGTGCTGACGCAAAGCGGCGTCCAGCAGATTATTGAGTTACAACTGGAAGGTGACGAAGTGGCGAAATTCAATCACTCCGTCGCGGTCATTAAAGCCAATATCGCCCGCCTCCCCTGAAGCCCGTGCGGTTAACCGGCGATGGTTAGCCGCCCTGGCAACACTTCAAGCTGCTGGCGGATCTCCGGGCTGAGCTGTGCGTCAGTAATGATATCCGTCAGGGAATCGAGATGCGCCACGTTAAACAGCGACCAGGCGCCATACTTGCTGCTGTCCGCCAGCAGCACCCGCCGCTTCGCATTGGCGATCAGATCGCGCTTCAGCGCGGCCTTCTCCTCCGTTGGCGCGGTAATGCCGCGGTCAAAATCCCATCCGTTACAGCTGACAAAAGCCCCGTCCGGCCAGACGTTTTGCAGCAGGCGGCGCCCGTGCTCACCGATGCAGGACTGGCTGGAATCATCAATACGCCCGCCGATAATCGTCACTTCAATCTGCCGAAATTCCGAGAGAAACAGCGCGATGTGCAAGTCGCTGGTGATCACCCGCAGCGGCAGATGGGTTAGCTGGCGAGCCAGTTCAATCATCGTGGTTCCGGCATCAAGCACAATGGCGTCGCCCGCTTTAACCAGCGCCTGCCGCCGCGCTGGCGATGGCGTGTTTCTCCGCCAGACTGCGCTGCATTTTCTCGCTGCGTGGTGGGCTGGGAGGGAATAAACCGGTTAAGGGTCACGCCGCCATGGGTGCGGCTAATTACACCTTCCTGATCGAGTTTAATCAAATCGCTGCGGATCGTGGCCGGCGAGGCATCGGTAATTGCCGCAACCAGTTGATCCACCGTCACCAGATTATGCCCTTTCAGGTAATCCATTATCTGCTCTAACCGGTTATATCCCTTCATATCATTCCCGTGTAATTTGCATAGCCAACTGGATGGACACCGCCATGCTCTCAGCCTTCGCTTTGCCGGTCCAGGCAATATCGAATGCGGTGCCGTGGTCCGCAGAGGTACGGATAAACGGCAGACCCGCGGTGATATTCACCCCGTCATAAAAGCCGAGCAATTTTAGCGGAATATGCCCCTGATCGTGATACATCGCAACGACCATGTCATACATTCCTTCGTGGCATTGCATAAACACCGTATCCGGTGGACACGGTCCGGTGACGTTTAACCCTTCCGCTTTCATGGCGTCGACCGCCGGGCCGACAATCTTGATCTCTTCATCGCCAAACAGGCCGTTTTCACCCGCATGCGGGTTAACCCCGGCAACGGCAATGCGCGGGTTATCGAAAGCCGACGCGTTTCAGGAACCTATCCGCAACGCCAATCACGGTTTTTACCCGATCCTGATTGAGCGTATCGAGGAATTTGCGCAGCGCAATGTGGGTGGTGATGTGGATCACCTTCAGCTTATCCGTATACAGCACCATGGCGTAATCTTTGCTGTCGGTCAGATGCGCCAGCAGTTCGGTATGCCCCGGATAGAGATGACCGGCCAGGTGCAGCGCCTCTTTATTCAGGGGAGCCGTCGCAATCGCCTTCACCTCACCCTCCATCGCCAGTGCGGTCGCACGCTTCACGCAGCGATACGCCAGATCCCCCGCCTGCGCCTGAACGATACCCGGCTGCAGCGCATCAGGATCGTCCAGCGGTTCATCAAGGACGTTAATCACGCCCGGCGCAAAACGCGCGTCGGCAATCCGATCAATGACCTTCAGATATCCGCCCGCCGGGGTAATACCTTCATTCGCCAGCACCCGCTGCAGGGTGCGGGCACAGCCCACCACCACCACCGGCGCCCCTGATAACTCGCCTTCGGTGAGGGATTTGATAATGATTTCCGGGCCAATGCCCGCCGGGTCACCCATGGTTACAGCAATGATTTTAGTCACTCGATTTCTCCTCGATAAAATGCAAAACCTCAAGCAGCGTCGCTTTGTCGCCGAAGCCCCCTGCTTTGGTCATTACCGGCCGCTGCCACCCGCAACCCGGAAAATTTCCCCAGGGCACGCACCCTGCGGCGCGCCCCGGAATATCAAACCCCCGCGCATCCAGTGCCTGCGCCACCGCCATCGCCACATCGCCACCGGAGAGGTACAGCGCCGCAGGCGTCACCTCACTCAGCACCTCGCGCGTTAATTGCGCCAGAAATGCGCAAATTTGCTCACCCAGTTCACTGCGGCTCAGGCCGCGACGAGCGCACAGCGCCGCAATTTGATGACGCGCCTGCACATCCGGGCAGGTGTGTACCAGGCAGTGCTCGCCAGCGCGCAGCGCGGTAATAATCGCCTGCCGGTATGCGGCGCTATCAGCGTCCAGTGCCGCATCAACATCAATCAGCAGGCGCGTCACGCGCGGGTGCGTTGCGGTCTGCTCCAGTTGCTGTTGAGCGATTTCGCTCATAGAGCCAATTATTGCCAGTAGCGCGACCGGTTTTTGCGGGGCCAGATGACGGGCCAGCGCATCGCATAGCCCGGCAGAGCCCACCAGCAGCGGCGGCGTGGCGGCGCGTGTCGTCTGGGCAATAATCAAATCGAGATCGGCATCGGTCTGCGCATCCACCACCAGCAACAGCGGTGCATCTGCGGTCGCCTGCGCCAGTGCTTCCGCCAGTTGCGCCGGTTGCAGATAGCGACATTCCGCCGTGCTGTGCGCCGCCAGCAGGCTGCCGATATCCGCGCTTTGCACGGGCGTTTTGGGGTCGCTGGCAAATTCGGTTTCCGTCAGCGGAACGCCCTTTACCAAACACCTGCCCGTTGCGGGTGATCCGCCCTGCCTGGGGAAATGCCGGGGCGATAACGGCCGCCGTTGCCTGCAGCACTTGCATCATAGCGGCGACTTCCGCGCCGATATTGCCGCGCAGGGTGGAGTCGATTTTTTTCACTAACCAGCGCGGTGCGTAATGGGTGCCGATCTCCGCAGTCAGCGCGTGAATGCGCGCGGCGGCTTCCTGAGCCGTCAACGCCCGACTGTCGCTGTTGTAGATCAGCGCCTCTGCCTGGCTTACACGGTGTAACCTGAAACGCCAGCGCCACTTCAACGTGCATACCCGCCTGCGCCAGGCTGACACCGGCATCGTTTGCGCCGGTAAAGTCATCGGCGACGACCACGACCTCTCTGTTCACCACCAGTTGTTCACTTTCATCCCCACTCCGGGTCATTCTGTTCTGGTTAATGATTATATTCAATCATGATTGATTATATGTGAGCAAGATCAAGTTAATCAGTTTGCGAATAAATTATAAATTTAGCCACACGATGACCATGAAGCGTCTTATGCTTGAGCGAAATCAATCATGGATACAGAGACAGGAGAAAAGCGTGGTTACGATCAACAGCACCCTGATTAGCGGCGCGAATGCCATCGCCGCCATCAGGCCGTTACTTACTGATAAAACGCAGATCCTGCTGGTGACGGACGGCAATATTGCGCGTCTGGAGGCAGCAAAGCAGATCCGCGCGATCCTCGAAGAGGACCAGCGCGGCGTCACGATTATTGACAATGTACCGCCTGAACCCACCCATCACGACGTCAACCAACTGCTCTCGACGTTAAAGGGAACGTTTGGGCTGGTCGTCGGGCTCGGCGGCGGTAGCGTACTGGATGTGGCCAAACTGCTCTCAGTGCTGTGTCACCCGCCGTCACCGGGGCTGGATGACCTGCTGGCAGGCGAGAAACCGATGGCACGCATCGCCTCACTGCTGATCCCGGCCACTGCCGGAACCGGCTCGGAAGCCACGCCGAATGCCATTCTGGCCATTCCGGAGCAAAACACGAAAGTGGGCATCATCTCCCCGGTACTGCTGCCCGATTATGTCGCCCTGCTGCCGGAGCTGACCACCAGCATGCCCGCGCACATTGCCTCATCCACCGGGATTGATGCCCTGTGCCATCTGATTGAGTGTTTCACCTCCACGGTCGCCAATCCGGTCAGCGATAACGCCGCGCTGATGGGCCTCTACAAGCTGCTGAACAACATTGAAACGGCCTGCGCCGAACCGGGCAATCTGCTGGCGAAGCTGGAGATGCTGTGGGCCTCTTACTACGGCGGGGTCGCCATTGCCCATGCTGGCACGCACCTGGTTCATGCCCTCTCCTATCCGCTCGGCGGCAAATATCACCTGCCGCACGGCGTGGCCAACGCCATTCTGCTGGCGCCCTGCATGCGCGTGGTTCGCCCCCACAGCGTGACGAAATTTGCGCAGGTCTGGGATTTGGTGCCCGGTGCGGATACGTCGCTGTCAGACGAAGAAATCCCACGCGCTGGTGGAGTACTTTGCCGCGCTGGTTCGCAGACTCAACCTGCCGGACAACCTGGAGGCGCTGGGCGTACCGCGTGACGATATCCCCTCCCTCAGCGATGCGGCCCTTAACGTTAAGCGGCTCATGAACAACGCACCCTGTCAGGTCAATCACGACGAGGTGCAGGCGATTTACCGGACACTGTTTCCCAATGCATGACGGATTGTCGGATGGCGCAGCCGCCATCCGGCGCAAACAGAGGAATTGTGATGAACAAACCGATAAAGGGCGTACTGACGGCCATTGTCACCCCTTTTGACACGGAAGGCGCGCTGAACCTATCGGGCCTGAAACAACAGATCGATCGTCAACTCAATGCTGGCAACGGCATCTTCTGCGGCGGCACAAACGGCGAGTTCTTCGTGCTGAACGAAGAAGAAAAAATCGCCGTCACCCGCACCTGCGTGGAAACGGTGGCCGGGCGCGCGCCGGTCGTGGCGCACATTGGGGAAATCTCGACCCGCGAAACCATCCGTCTGGGGAAACAGATCGCCTCGCTGGGCGTCGATGCCGTTTCCGTCATTACCCCTTACTTCGTTCCGCTGAAACAGGCTGAACTCATCGCGCATTACACCGCTATCGCCGACGCGCTAGCCGTACCGGTATTTCTGTACAACATTCCGGCGCGTACCGGCAACACCATTGAACCCGCTACCGCCCGCGCGCTGGCCGAACATCCCAACATCATCGGTATTAAAGACAGTGCCGGGAGCTATGAGAGCCTGAGCGGATTCCTTAATGCGGTGAGCGACATTAGCATGGATTCGACGTGCTAAACGGCCCGGATTCGCTTATCCACCAGGGCTTCGTCGACGGATGTTCGGCCTGCATTTCCGGGCTGGCAAACGTGGCGCCGCAGGCCATCAACGCCATCTGGTCACGCTTTAACGCGGGGGATATTGACGGTTCCCGCCCGGCGCAGGAGAGCGTCACCCAACTGCGCACCGAGCTGTACAACGTGGCGTTTTCCCCGGCCGCAGTCAAAAAAGCACTGCAGATCATGGGGGAAGACGTCGGTGAGAGTCGATATGCCGTGGCGTTTAGCGAGCAGCAGTGCCAACAGATACGCCGAATAGTGACAACGTCACTTAACTAAACGGCGTTGGTTTCGTCAATAAGAATACCGGGTACGCTGAGGTGCCCAGGATTCACTCGCCCTGAAGAGAGGCAAAGATGAATAATTTTACCGCTGAAGATACCCTCATCATTGTGGGCATTGTTATTGCCTACATCCTGTTCACCACCTGGCTGACCTTCCGGATCCGCAGTAAAAACTCCGGCGATTTTATGGAAGGCTCGCGCGCGATGCCGGCCTTTATTGTCGGGATCCTGCTGATGTCTGAATATATCGGCGCTAAATCCACCATCGGCACCGCACAGGCGGCGTTTGAAGATGGCTTTGCCGCGTCCTGGTCGGTCATCGGGGCCGCGATTGGCTTCCCGCTCTTTGGCCTGCTGCTGGTAAAACGCATCTACAACACCGGGAAAATCACCATCTCTGGTGCGATTGCTGAAAAATACGGTAACAGCACCAAAAACATTATCTCCATCATCATGATCTACGCCCTGCTGCTGGTTAACGTGGGGAATTACGTCAGCGGCGCGGCGGCTATTTCCACGGTACTGAAAGTCAATCTGCCCGTTGCCGCCTTTATTACGGCCATCGTCAGTACCTTCTACTTCGCCTTTGGCGGCATGAAGGGTGTGGCCTGGGTGACGGTACTGCACAGCGCGCTGAAATACTTCGGTATTCTGGCTATCATGGGCTTTGCGCTGTCCAAAACCGGCGGCTTCACGCCAATGATTGAAAACATGCCGGCCTTCTACTGGACCTGGGATGGTAACATCGGCGCCTGGACCATTTTCGCCTGGCTCATCGGCACCATTGGTTCCATCTTCTGTACCCAGTTTGTGATTCAGGCAATCTCCTCCACCAAAGACGTGAAATCGGCCAAACGCTCCACCTGGGTGGCCTTCTTCTTCTGCCTGCCGATTGCGCTGGCCATTGCGGTGATTGGGGTGGCGGCAAAATACCTGCACCCGGAAATTAACAGCCTGTATGCGATGCCGATTTTCCTGCAGGATATGAACCCGTGGCTGGCCGGTCTGGTCACCACCTCTCTGGTGGCGTCTATTTTCGTCAGCGTCAGTACCGTGGCGCTGGCTATCGCCTCCCTGGTGGTAAAAGACTTTTACGTGCCGAAGCGCAACCCGACGCCCGATCAGGAATTTAAGGCCACCCGCTGGATCTCCCTGCTGATTGGTTTCCTGCCGCTGATTTTCGTTCTGCTGGTACCTGAAGTCCTGAAGCTCTCGTTCTTTACCCGCGCCATTCGCCTGTCGATTTCCGTGGTGGCCGTTATTGCGTTCTACGCGCCGTTCTTCCGCAGCACCCGCGGTGCCAATGCGGGCCTGATTGGCGCCTGCGTCGTGACCTCCGTCTGGTATCTGCTGGGCGATCCTTTTGGCATCAACAATATGTACATCGCCCTGCTGACCCCTGCCGTCATCATGGTGATGGACCGCCTCATTCCCAACAAAGCGCAGGAAAAAGCCGGCTCTCATGCGTCGCAACCCCCGTTCAAAATAATGGAGTCTGATATGTCTGTAACCGTAACCCGCGACGGGATTGTTCGACCACAACAGGATGCGCACGTGCAAACCGCCATGCTGCCCTCCTCTTGCCCACAAAACCACGCGGCGAATCTGCTGCCGCTGCCGGATGGCTCGCTGATGTGCGTCTGGTTTGGCGGCACCCAGGAAGGCATCGCGGATATCTCCGTGTGGGGTTCACGCCTTGCGCCGGGCAGCCAGCAGTGGAGTGATGCGGTAAAACTGTCGGACGATGCCACGCGTTCCGAACAGAACCCGGTTCTGTTCCTGGCCCCGGACAACGTGCTGTGGCTGCTGTGGACCGCGCAGATCTCCGGTAATCAGGACACGGCTATTGTTCGCTATCGCCAGTCCCGGGATCTGGGGAAAACCTGGGGGGAGATCGCTACCCTGCTCGATAAACCGGGCACGTTTATCCGCCAGCCGATTGTCGTGCTGGAGAACGGCAACTGGCTGCTGCCGGTGTTCTATTGCCGCACCCAGCCGGGTGAGAAATGGGTCGGCAACGACGATATCAGCGCGGTAAAAATATCCGGGGATCGGCGGCAAAACGTGGCGCGATGTCGAGGTACCGGAGAGCCTCGGCTGCGTACATATGAATATTACCCCCCTGCCCAACGGCACGCTGGTGGCCCTGTTCCGCAGCCGCTGGGCAGACAATATCTATTACAGCCAGTCAACGGATAACGGCGAAAGCTGGTCCGTACCGGAGCCGACGGAGCTGCCTAATAACAACTCCTCTATTCAGGTGACCACGCTGACCGGTGGCACGCTGGCGCTGGTCTTTAACCCCATGAGCGCCGCCGGGGCCACGGAACGTCGCGCCTCGCTATACGATGAAATTGACGATGGTGACGGGCGCAAAGAGCCGGTGGTCACCAGCGGTCGGAGCGCCTTCTGGGGCGCACCGCGCGCGCCGATGACCGTCGCCATTTCGCCGGACGGCGGAAAAAGCTGGCCGTGGCAGCGTCATCTGGACGAAGGGGATGGTTACTGCATGACCAACAACTCGCAGGAAAAGCTGAACCGCGAATTCTCCTATCCCAGCATCAAACAGGGCCCTGATGGCGATCTTCATATCGCTTACACCTACTTCCGCCAGGCCATCAAATATGTGCGGGTGACCCCAGAATGGGTTAAGGAGTCCAGATGATTATCGGGCATCTGAACGCCCTGCCGCTGGCAGGGCTTCCCGCCGCGCTGCGCGACATCCTTGCGCTGCCGCAGTGCTCGCTGGCCGCGCTGCAGGCGAACGCGATGACGGGCGCTGGCAGCCAGAACAGACTGCGCCTGGTTTTGCCATATTGGTCCGGCGCAGACCCAGCCGCAGGCGCAGATCGGCATACGGAATATCACCGGTTATGGGCCGATATTCAGGTGGTGCTGGCCGGTGAGGAGCATATTTATGCTGGAACACACTCCATCTGGCAAGCAGGAGAGCGATGAAGAGCGTAAACCGGATCTCTTTATTACTTCACCGCCGCTGAACATAGCCGGTGAGCGTGATCCGTCTTGCGCGCCGGGGATTTCGCGGTCTTTCTTCCCGGAGAACCCCACCAGGCGCTGTGCGCCGTGAAGGCACCGATGACCGTGCGCAAAGCGGTGTTTAAAGTTCCCCGTGCGATGCTGGAGGGCTGACATGCGTCACGCCGTCGTCACCGGGGCCAGCTCCGGGATTGGTGAAGCCATCGTCGATAATTTACTGGCGGAGGGCTGGCAGGTCACCGGGCTCAGCACGCCGCGGGTAGTGAACGGGCTGCATCCCCTGCGCTTCGCAGGCCTGCGCGTGGATATCAGCGATGCTGCAGGCGTTGCGCCAGGTGCTCGCAGAGGTACAATCGCGACGCCGCCAGGCGGTGATCCATGCTGCCGGGATGATGGCCGCCGCGCCACTGGGCCAGCTGGATAGCGACAAGCAGCCAGCGCACTGTGGCAGCTCCACGTCCGGGCCTGTGAGGCGTTGTTTAACCATTTTGCGCCGCACTATGGCCGCAGGCGGACGGTTTGTGGCGATTGGCAGCAGAACCTCTCGCGGTGCAGCAGGACGATCGCAGTATGTTGCCACCAAAGCAGCGATGGTAGGGATGGTCAGAAGCTGGGCGGCGGAGCTGGCCCCGCGCGGGATCACCGCTAACGTGGTCGCGCCAGGGGCCACCCAAACGCCGATGCTCAGCGCACCAGGGCGGGAAAGCTCGCCGCCGAAGTGTCCGCCAATCGGACGTCTGATCGCCCCAGGGGAGGTGGCAGGACTGGTGGGGTTTGTGCTCTAGCCGGATGCCGCCGCCATCACCGGCCAGGAGATGGTGATATGCGGCGGCGCATCATTAACATAACCATGAAATACCGGATGGCGCTGTGCTTATCAGATCTGGGCAAGCGCCGTGCTTACCGGAACAGGGAGCGAAATGAGTATTTTTGCTTCAACCAGGGCACAATCGCCCTGGCCGGATAAGACGAAGCCACTGCGGCGATGGAATTAGCGCAGATAGACTTTTCCCAGCAGATAGAGCGTCGCCTGGCCACCGATGAGCACGCGGTCCCCGCGCCATTCGCAGCGTAAATCGCCGCCGCGTGCAGAGACCTGCCGCGCCTGCATCACCGTTTTACCCAGCTTTTCGCCCCAGTACGGGATCAGCATGCTGTGCGCCGAGCCGGTCACCGGATCTTCCGGCACCGATTCGCCCGGGCAGAAAAAGCGGCTGACAAAATCGTATTCATCCCCCGGCGCCGTCACGCAGACCATTTTATCCCAGCGGCATCATGGCCCCGATATCCGGTCGTTAACGCTTCCACCTGCGCCTGGTTCTCCAGCACCACCAGATAATCCCGCGCCACGCGCACCTCTTTCGCCGTACTGATGCCCAGCGTTTGCAACAGCAGTTCCGGCGGCATGCTCACCTCTTGTGTTGCCCAGGCCGGGAAATCGAGCGTCAGCCAGTCACCTTTACGGGTGACCGTCAACGGGCCGACAAAACGGGTGGCGAAGAGAATTTCCGTCGACGGGTAATCCAGATACTCAAAAATCACGTGCGCGGCGGCAAGCGTGGCATGCCCGCAGAGGTTAATTTCCGCCAGCGTGGTAAACCAGCGCAGCTCAAAACCGCTGTCAGTGCGGACGAAAAACGCGGTCTCGGACTGATTATGCTGCTGCGCCATTTTCAGCAACAGATCGTCAGGCAGCCATTCGTTCAGCGGGCACACGGCTGCGGCATTGCCGCCAAAAGTTTGGTCGCTGAACGCATCCACCAGATAAAAATCAATTGTTTGCATAGCCGTTTCCTCTTTATCGTTCTCTGTTTCTGAACGCTATTGTCAACCGATGCAATCGGTATTTATTTGCTGAATGAAAAGTGAGATCTACATCACAAAATGTTTGTATTTTCGCCAACAAAAGCTTTAAGATCACTTCCTCTTCTTTTTTTAACCAAGCAAGAACACCTTATGACTGCGAATACCGTTTCACGAAAAGTCGCGTGGCTTCGGGTCGTAACGCTTGCCGTTGCTGCTTTTATTTTTAATACCACCGAGTTCGTGCCTGTGGGGTTGCTGTCGGATATCGCTCAGAGTTTCGACATGGAGACCGCGCAGGTGGGGATTATGCTGACCATCTACGCCTGGGTTGTGGCGCTGATGTCGCTGCCCTTTATGCTGCTGACCAGCCAGATCGAGCGTCGTAAGCTGTTGATTGGTTTGTTTGTGTTGTTTATTGCCAGCCATGTACTGTCGTTTCTGGCATGGAACTTTAAGGTGCTGGTGATAAGCCGCATCGGTATAGCTTTCGCCCATGCGATTTTTTGGTCGATCACCGCCTCGCTGGCAATCCGCCTGGCGCCCGCCGGTAAACGCGCGCAGGCGCTGAGCCTGATCGCCACCGGTACCGCGCTGGCGATGGTGCTGGGCCTGCCGATTGGCCGCATTGTCGGGCAATATTTTGGCTGGCGCACCACCTTCTTTGCCATCGGCCTTGGCGCCCTCATCACACTGGTTTCTCTGATAAAACTGCTGCCGCCCCTGCCAAGCGAACACTCCGGATCGCTGAAAAGCCTGCCGCTGCTGTTCCGTCGTCCGGCGCTGATGAGCATCTACCTGCTGACGGTAGTCGTGGTGACCGCCCATTACACCGCTTACAGCTATATTGAGCCGTTTGTGCAGAATGTAGCTGGCTTTAGCGCCGGTTTCGCCACCGTACTGCTGCTGATCCTCGGCGGCGCGGGGATTATCGGCAGTATCTTGTTCGGCAAGCTGGGCAATCAGCACGCGTCCGGTCTGGTGTGTAGCGCGATTGGCCTGCTGGTGTTGTCGCTGGTGTTCATGCTGCCCGCTTCCGGCAGCGAGACGCATCTGGCGGTGCTGAGCGTTTTCTGGGGCATGGCGATCATGATTATCGGCCTCGGCATGCAGGTGAAAGTGCTGGCGCTGGCGCCCGATGCCACTGACGTAGCAATGGCGCTGTTTTCCGGCATTTTTAACATTGGTATTGGCGCTGGTGCGCTGGTAGGCAACCAGATCAGCCTGCACTGGTCGATGGATATCATCGGCTATGCGGGTGCGATCCCGGCGATTGCCGCGCTGGTATGGGCGGTGGTGATTTTCCGCCGCTGGCCGGTAAAACTGGAAGAACAGGTAAGCCACAGCCATATGTAGCGGCTCGTGGCTCAAAGTGTTTCGGACACCATTTTATCCATCACTGCGGTTTGCCAGTCAAACCACGGGTTCCAGGTCAGGCGGGCATGAATTTTACCCGCTTCGACCAGCCCCCAATCGGAATACCACACCTCTTCCCCCTTCAGACAGCGCTGCGCCGCATCGTCAGGCTGACCGTTGGCGCAGAGCAGTACGCTGCCTTTGCGGCCATACAGCGGGTTTTGCGGCGAAAACAGCACCGACATATGCGAAAACTGACTGATGCGATCCTGCGGCAGAAAATCCGTTTTCACCAGAATGCGGGAGACATTCGCCACTTCCGGACGCGGCGCGCCGTACCAGATCACCCGGCTGGCGGGATGGGGAAAGCTGCGGTCAAAATGGTCGAGGATCCAACGGGTATTGAGCACGGAATCATGCTCGCTGAGCACAATCAGCGCCGGCTTGTCCCAGCTTTTACGCGCCAGCCACTGCTGCGCGCTGGCGCTGGTGCGCCAGAACTGGGCAAACCCATTCGTCGGTACGCGTAAATAACGGGTGGCGATCTGCTGCGGGAATACCGTGCTCGGCGGGCGCAACCAGTCGCGAAATAGCGCCACCGTCGGGGCGAGAAAATCGTAGGCGGTGTTGGATTTAAACGCCGGAGAGAATAACAGCAAGCCCTGCACCCTATCGTGATGCGTCATGGCATACTCCAGCGCCAGATTACCGCCGGTGGAGAAGCCGCCGAGCCACAGCGTATCCACCTCTTTTGCCAGGATATCGGCCTGTTCACGCACCACCTGCCGCCACTGTTCGACGCTGACGTTCAGCAGGTCAGAGGGCCGGGTGCCGTGCCCCGGCAAAAGGACAGTGCGCACCAAAAAACCCTGTTTCGCCAGCGCTGGCGCAATATCGACAAACGAGCCAGGCCCATCGCCAAGGCCGTGGATCAGTAAAATGCCTTTACGGGCAGGCTGCGACGGGCGCCACTCCTGCGGCGTGTTGAGCGTCAGCTCCGCCGTTTTATCCAGCGTTTGAAAGGCCCGATGCGCACGTACATAGTCGCGGGTTTGTAACTGATAATCGGCAAAGCTTGCCTGCCCCAGCGGCGGTTGCGCGGTTTGTTGATGCTGACAGCCTGTCAGCATCAACATCATGATCGCCAGCACAACCCCTCTGCCCATCAGGCGGCTCCGTGGAAAGTGGTAATAATCTCCAGCACGCCGTTGATGATAAATTGCACGCCCATGCAGACCAGCAAAAAGCCCATCAACCGGGAGATCGCTTCTATTCCGCCCTTGCCGACCAGCCGCATGATCGCGCCGGAACTGCGCAGACTGCCCCATAAGATCACCGATACAGCGGCAAAGACGAGCGGCGGCGCAAGGAAAATCACCCAGTCGGGAAATGTCGAGCTGTGGCGGATCGTCGATGCCGAACTGATGATCATGGCGATAGTTCCCGGCCCGGCGGTGCTGGGCATCGCCAGCGGTACGAAGGCGATATTGGTACCGGGCTCATCCTCCAGCTCTTCAGATTTGGTTTTTGCTTCTGGCGATTCGTGCGGTTTTTGCTGCGGGAACAGCATGCGAAAACCAATAAAGGCGACAATCAACCCACCGGCAATCCGCAAACCCGGGATCGAGATGCCGAACGTGTTCATCACCAACTGCCCGGCATAATACGCCACCATCATAATGATGAAGACATACACCGACGCCATCAGCGCTTGTTGATTACGCTGGGCGTTATTCATATTGCCCGCCAGCCCTAAAAACAGCGCTACGGTGGTTAACGGGTTCGCCAGCGGCAGTATCACCACCAGCCCCAGACCGATAGCTTTAAACAATTCAAGCATGATGCGCGACGCTCCTTGTGTGGTCAAAGCCCGGGCAGTATAGCGTTAACACAGCGTCAATGGGATGTTTGTAGACTGGCAACAGCACCTTAACGCAAACCGATTCAGTTGTTTACGTTGTGTAAAATTTTACCAAAAAGTTCATGAAACGTTTTAGCAAATCGTGGCATCCGGGAATCCATTCTGTTGACTTATATTTGCCTGAGCAATAATATCTGCCGTGATTAATCTACTTGCCGGGGCAACCATTGTGAAAAGCACGAATGATCTCTTTAACGATATCATTCCTTTAGGCCGCTTAATCCATATGGTTAACCAGAAAAAAGATCGTTTACTCAACGACTATTTATCGCCGCTGGATATCACCGCCACCCAGTTTAAGGTGCTGTGTTCCATCCGCTGCCAAACCTGTATCACCCCGGTTGAGCTAAAAAAAATGCTCTCCGTCGATCTGGGCGCCCTAACCCGCATGCTGGACCGACTGGTATGCAAAGGATGGATCGAGCGTAACCCGAATCCGAATGACAAACGCGGCGTGCTGGTGCAATTAACGCCCGATGGCGCGGCCCTTTGTGAGCAATGTCATCAATTGGTAGGGCAAAGATCTGCACCAGGAATTGACAAAAAACTTAACGGCAGATGAAGTGGCAACCCTTGAGTCTTTGCTCAGGAAAATATTGCCGTAAAAAAAAAAGAGGTATGACGATGTCCAGACGCAATACTGACGCTATCACCATTCATAGCATTTTGGACTGGATCGAGGATAACCTGGAATCGCCGCTCTCCCTGGAAAAAGTGTCAGAACGTTCAGGTTACTCCAAGTGGCACCTGCAACGGATGTTTAAAAAAGAGACCGGTCATTCGCTGGGCCAATACATTCGCAGCCGCAAGCTGACGGAAATTGCGCAAAAGCTCAAGGAGAGCAACGAACCGATCCTTTATCTGGCGGAACGTTACGGGTTTGAATCGCAACAAACCCTGACCCGCACGTTCAAAAACTATTTTGACGTGCCGCCGCATAAATTCCGCGTGACAGATATGCCTGCTGAATCAAGGTATCTCTACCCGCTAAACCATGCTTGTTAATTATCGCCTGTTTTAACAGACGTAACCGAGGAATGCATGAAACGTATTGCCTGCGCCGCCCTCACGCTGCTGGTGCTGTTTTCCGGCCAGAGTTATGCGGAACAATTCAATCATCCGGCACCGCAGGATTCCCGCGACGCGATGATTTTACCCGCCCCCCAACAAACATCGCCGTATGACTTTAACCATATGGGTGTGGGCAGTGACAAATCCGACGTATTAGGCGTGCCCTATTACAATCAGCACGGCTAATCGTTTTGCCCCGCATAAGCGGGGCTTTTTTTTATTCCCTGCCTGATTAGCCCTTTCCCGACAAACCGCAGTGTATTAGGCCTGTACCGCACGGCGCAGACGAAAACCAAAAACGTTGATATACAGACCGCCCATCACCAGCACTGCGCCTGCCAGTTGCAGGGCCGATAAGGTTTCGCCCAACAGAATTGCCGCGCTCGCCATGCCGACGACCGGCACCAGCAGCGACAGCGGCGCGACGCGCCAGGTTTCATAGCGCCCCAGCAGTGAACCCCAGATGCCGTAGCCCATGATGGTGGCGACAAACGCCAGATAGACCAGCGACAGCAGCGTGGTGGTATCAATACTCACCAGGCTTCGCAGCATCAACGCCGGACCGTCGAACACCAGAGAAGCAATCATAAACGGCACAATCGGAATTAAGGCGCTCCATACCACCAGCGACATCACCGCCGGTCGCGAGCTCGTGCTGCATGATTTTTTTGTTGAAGATATTGCCACAGGCCCAGCTGAACGCCGCCGCCAGTGTCAGCACAAAGCCCACCAGCGGAATGTGCTGACCATTAAGACTCGATTCGATCAACACCAGCACCCCCAGTACCGCCAGCGAAATGCCGACCAGCTGTTTTGATTGCAGCCGCTCGCCAAAGACACCCGCGCCGAGAATAATGGTGAAAAAGGCCTGCGCCTGTAATACCAGCGATGCCAGCCCGGCAGGCATGCCGAATTTGATGGCGCAAAACAGAAAGGCGAACTGACCGAAACTGATCGTCAGCCCGTAACCCAGCAACAAACGCAGCGGAATGTTGGGCCGCGCGACGAACAAAATTGCCGGGAACGCCACTAACACAAAGCGTAAACCTGCCAACATCAACGGCGGCATACTGTGCAGGCCAACTTTGATCACCACAAAATTCAGCCCCCACGCCACGACCACCAGCATTGCCAGCAGTACATCTTTACGCGTCATTCTTCGCCCCTGTAGTTTCAACTTTTGTAAAAAAGTTACGTTAACGTAAAAAATAGTACAGCGACAGATCATTAAATTCGGTAGGTCAGTTTAGGCATTTGTCGCTAAATCAGCCGTTGTACATAGCGGTTTATGCATGTTATTGCTGTATACATCACAAAAAACTATAACAACCAGCATGTCGGGCAAAACATGACCACACCACAAACACGATCCACCGTCGCACTACTGGCGTCCTCTCTGTTATTAACCATTGGTCGCGGCGCAACGCTGCCGTTTATGACCATCTATCTTAATCGCCAGTACGGCATGGCCGTCGATCAGGTCGGTTATGCCATGTCCGTCGCGCTGACTATCGGCGTTGTCTTCAGCCTTGGTTTCGGCATGCTGGCGGATAAGTTCGATAAAAAACGCTATATGTTGCTGGCGATCGTCGCCTTTATCACCGGTTTTGCTGCCATCCCGCTGACGCATCACGCCGGGCTGGTTGTGCTCTTTTTCGCCCTGATCAACTGCGCTTATTCGGTCTTCTCCACGGTGCTGAAAGCCTATTTTGCCGATACGCTCACGCCGACGGCGAAAGCGAAGGTCTTTTCGCTTAACTACACCTTTCTCAACATCGGCTGGACCGTCGGCCCGCCGCTGGGCACGCTGCTGGTGATGCAAAGTATTAATCTGCCATTCTGGCTGGCGGCTGTCTGCGCAGCATTCCCACTGGTCTTTATCCAGTTTTTTGTCCGCCGCGTGGCCGTGGGCAGCGGCATGGAGCCTGCGGTTCCCTGGTCGCCATCGGTGCTGCTGAAAGACAAAGCGCTCGGCTGGTTTACCCTCTCGAACCTGCTTGCTTCCTTCGTGTGCGGCTCTTTCGCCTCCTGCCTTTCCCAGTACGTGATGGCCGTAGCGGACAGCGATTTTGCGGAAAAAGTGGTGGCCGTCGTGCTGCCGGTCAACGCCGCTATCGTGGTTTCGCTGCAATACGCTGTCGGGCGCAAACTGACCGCGACCAACCTGCGTCCGCTCATGGCGTTCGGCACACTTTGCTTCGTGGTGGGGCTGGTGGGATTTATGCTCTCCGGCAACAACTTATGGTTGTGGGGGCTCTCCGCTGCGGTATTTACGCTGGGCGAAGTGATTTATGCGCCAGGTGAATATTTGCTGATCGATAACATCGCGCCGCCGGGGATGAAAGCCACCTATTTTTCCGCCCAGGCGCTGGGCTGGCTGGGTGCGGCGATGAACCCGCTACTGACCGGGATCATTCTCACCACCCTGCCTGCCTGGTCACTGTTTGTGATCCTGATCGTCACCATTGGCATAGCATGGCTGATGCTGGTGAAAGGGATGCAGGTACGGCAATGGGGCGCGGTGCCAGCGCAATAAATAGCAGGTGCCTGATGGCGGCCACGCCATCAGGCACTCACAACGCTTTACCGACTCACCACACTTGTGCGGCGATATTTGTCACCAGACGCACTTTGTCCCACTGCTGCTCCGGCGTTAGTGAGTTGCCCTCTTCGGTGGAAGCAAAACCGCACTGCGGGCTAAGGCAAATCTGGTTGATATCCACATATTTTGCCGCTTCCGCGATACGCGCTTTCACCCCTTCCGGGTTTTCCAGCTCGCCGTTTTTAGTGGTAATAAGCCCCAACACCACCTGCTGTTTACCCGGACGAACGAAGCGCAGCGGTGCAAAATCCCCGGAACGATCGTTGTCATATTCAAGGAAGAAAGCATCAACATTGACGCTGCCGAACAGCACTTCTGCCACCGGCTCGTAGCCGCCTTCGGAAATCCAGGTCGAACGGAAATTGCCGCGGCAGACATGCAACCCGATGGTCAGATCCTCCGGCTTACCTTCCAGCGCTTTATTGAGTACGCGGGCATAAATGCGCGCCAGTTCATCCGGATCGTCACCGCGTTCGCGGATCTGGCGACGCTGATCGTCAGAGCACAGATAGGCCCAGACGGTGTCATCCAGTTGCAGATAACGGCAACCGGCGGCATAGAAAGCATGAATGGCATCGCGCCAGGTGGTCGCCAGATCGTCAAAATAGGCATCCAGTTGCGGATAGACGGTCGCATCAATATCTTTACGCCCGCCGCGGAAATGCAGCACGCTCGGGCTGGGGATGGTCATCTTCGGCTGCGCGTTGCCGCTGATGCTTTTCAGATAGCGGAAATCATTCAGCATTGGGTGATCGCCAAAACGCAGTTTGCCGGTGACACGTACGCCGTGGGCTTTGGTTTGTACGCCGTTAAACTGAATACCTTTCTCCGAATCGTAACGCTCAACCCCTTCCAGCCCGTCGAAGAAATCAAAGTGCCACCAGGCGCGACGAAACTCCCCGTCCGTCACCACATGCAGACCACAGGCGCACTGCTGTTCAACCACATGACGGATGGCCTCATCTTCGACACTGCGCAACTGCGGTGCGGTGATCTCGCCCTGCGCAAACTGCTGGCGGGCATTTTTGATGGCATCCGGTCGTAAGAAACTGCCGACTACGTCTGCGCGGAAAGGGGTCTGATGTCGCTGCATGGTTATTCTCCTCGAACGCCGGAGCAGATGATTACCCGGCGTGATAATTCATTATTTGAATTTTTAGCCTTCTGGATGGCTAAATGTCCAAATAAAATGTCACACCGGGCAGAGTGCAGCAACAGAGAAAATTTCACCATACATGAGAAAGTTTCATGATGACGTAATGAAGATGAAAAAAGAGGACTAGAAATCCGCTTCGCTCTGCCCGCTGGCGAAGGCATAACCTTCATCTTCCCAGCCGGTGATGCCACCGATCATGATTTTGACCGGTAGTCCCAGCCGCGCCAGTTTCAGCGCCGCGCGATCGGCACCGTTGCAGTGCGGCCCGGCACAGTACACTACAAACAGCGTCTCCGACGGCCAGGCGGCCATGCGTTCGGCAGTCATCATGCTGTGCGGCAGATGCAACGCGCCGGGAACGTGACGACGAGCGAAGGCATCCGGGCTGCCAACCACATGCAGCAGGACAAAATCTCTGTCGTCATGGGTGATCGCGTCATGCACATCGGCGCAATCTGTTTCAACGCTCAGGCGGCGCAGAAAATGGCTGGTGGCTTGTTCAGGGGATGCGACGGGAAAATCAGTAACGTAGCTCATCGTGCTTTCTCCTTGTTTGTGTTAACAGTAATCTAACCAAAACAGGACAACTTAGCTGCACCGTTCTATGCCAGATAACACCAGGATAATGACAACATTACGACATCCCCCCGCACCGCACCGTGTTGTTGCCCTCGCTTATGATGGGCTTTGCACCTTTGAGTTTGGCGTCGCGGTGGAGATCTTCGGTCTGCCGCGCCCGGAAATGGGCGATAACTGGTACCACTTCGCCGTTGCGGCAGTGGATGCCGGAGAACTGCGGGCGACCGGCGGTATTCGTGTAACGGCTGAAGGCGGGCTGGAGCTGCTGGCCGACGCGCAAACCATTGTCGTGCCCGGCTGGCGCGGCGCAGAGGCGCCCGTTCCGGCTGATTTGTGCGCTGCGCTCCAGCAAGCCTGGCAGCGGGGTTGTCGCATTATCTCCATCTGTTCCGGGGTGTTTGTGCTGGCTGCGGCGGGCCTGTTAAACGGGCGCAAAGCCACCACCCACTGGCGTTATACCGATGGGCTGCGCGAGCGCTATCCGGCCATTGTGGTGCTGGAGGATGCGCTCTATTACGACGAAGGGAATGTGATGACGTCCGCGGGCAGCGCGGCGGGGATTGATCTCTGCCTGCACGTGGTCCGTGAGGATTTTGGTCTTGAGGCGGCGAACATGGTCGCCCGGAGACTGGTGGTTCAGCCACATCGCGATGGTTCGCAGACGCAGCAGCTTATCCGCCCGGTCGCCCGCACGCGCGAGAGCCGCCAGTTGGGACTGCTGTTTGATTTTCTCCACCAGCAACTTGCGGAAAATCATACCGTGGCATCACTGGCGCAACGGGTGGGCATGAGCCCGCGCACCTTTTTACGCCGCTTTCAGGAATCGACAGGCACCACGCCGGCACGCTGGATTTTACAGGCGCGGTTGCAGCGCGCTCAGACGCTGCTTGAACAAACACGCATGCGTATTGATCTGGTCGCCGGGCAGGCAGGATTTGGTAATGCCGCGTTGCTGCGCCACCATTTTCATCAGCAATATGGCATCTCCCCGGCGATGTACCGCAAGAAGTTTGCCGAAACAGCGAAATAACGCGCGCCATTCAGGCTTTATTGAGGTTCACCAGGTTATTATCTCTCCATCGCGGCTAAATAATTAAGGTAAGAGAGGCAAGTTGGTTAATTAGATGGAGGTTTAAAATGATGGCAAATATGCATGTCTTTATGGCAGTACTGGGAGTGATTCTTTTTTCCGGATTCCTTGCTGCTTATTTTAGCCACAAATGGGACGACTGATGAACAGCGATAATCCCCCACCGGGAAGGCCCCTTGCGTAAATGCGTGAGGGGCCTTTTTCGTTATGCCCCAAAAAAAACCGCCGTATCGGCGGTCAATGCTTGCATGGATAGTTTTGTATTATTCTGCACGTTCACTCAACGGGATGGGTAAACGCCGTGCTGACTACACTAGCAGTTACTGCCTCAATGAAGGTTAAACAAAGCTGAACTGGCGATAAAAAAAGCGCCAGCGAAACGTTTTGCTATTGAAATTATTGAAGATATATCTTTCAGCGCAATAAGAATATGTTAACGTCGAATCACCACTTCACAGACCGGAGGGGTTATTCCCAATCTCAAATTTCAGTGCCCGGTTTGCAGCAGTCAAAAGTTTTTATTCACCACATTCTGCCCGGAGCGGCAACAGCCGCATGGCGCAATTTGCTCAGTATGTGGAACAAGACTGACGGCAAGAACCTGTATATCTACGCCACGCCGCAGACGCTGGCCTAAACCGGTAATGTAAATGGGCCTCGTTGAGGCCCTTTTGATTTTTATATTTTGCATACTGCATGATAATTCAGGTAACTGCACAAACTGCCCGCATTTTATTTTCCGCTATTTGCACGAAACGCTAACGTTCAATTCTGGCTGCGACATGGCGTAAAAAAAACCGCCCTCAGGCGGTCGTTAATTAATAAAATTTCCGGATAGCCTGTTCGGTTTCCTGTTGGCTCACCAGATCGGAGAAACGGGCAACCAGGAAGGTCTCGCCATCCAGTTCCCAGGGCTCAATCGGGATTTCGAGAAATGAGCTTTGCTCATTTTTGAATGTGACCGATTTTGCGTTGTCTTCCACGGTCACGTTTTCAACCTTACCACCGGCGCGTATTACCACTACATTTTTGGTCATGTCGGTTACCTCAGTTGCTCAAATTTGATTCGACATTAGCACAGTCACTGTCTGAATGCCTGGGTTATGCCACAGAATGTTAACGTTCAAATCAGGTCCTTTAATTTGGCTTAATGAACGACATAACGCCACGGTAGTAAATGTGAGGTAGCCCACACTTTAACAACTGAGTGGGCTAAAAGCGGCAATTAGCGCAGTGAAAGAGAGGAAAGTAAAAAGCCAGAGGCCCGATGATGCAGGCCTCTGGCTGAGGAGTTTACGGTGATGCCGGGTGCCTCCCGGTGAGTTCGCGCCAGCCCACGAAACCCGCGATACCCCAAAAAGGTTTGACTGGTTGCCCCTCCGCGCAGGGGGATTCATCACCATCTGTTACGGTATTTCTCACGTGGAAACAGGTCAATAACCCTGCGGGTTATGTAACTTTTTAAAGCATTTCCGCCCGTGATTAATCACTTAACCCGCGATTTTCCAGCATCGGCTCAATCTTCGGATCGTGGCCGCGCCAGTTGCCGATAAAGTTCAGCGAGATCCCTGCTGTTACCACGGGACAAAATGGCCTCGCGGAATCGTCTGCCCGTTTTCACGGGTTAAACCGCCCTGCTCCACAAACCACTGATAGCCATCGTCGGCCAGCATCTGCGTCCACAGGTAGGCGTAATAGCCCGCCGCGTAGCCGCCGCCAAAAATATGGGCAAAATAGCTGCTGCGATAGCGCGGCGGAACGGCCGGCAGATCCAGCCCCTCCTTGCGAATAGCTTCACGTTCAAACTCATCGACATCATTCACCCCTGCGCCATCGGCCAGCGCATGCCAGTTCATGTCCAGCAGCGCGGCAGCTCAGCAGTTCCGTCATGTCATAACCCTTGTTGAAATGGGTCGCGTTGAGCATGCTTTCTCGCGTAGCGCCTCCGGCATCGGCTCGCCGGTTTGGTAATGGCGGGCGTAGTGGGTAAACACCTGTGGATGGCTGGCCCAGTGCTCGTTGATTTGCGACGGGAATTCAACGAAATCACGCGGCGTATTGGTGCCGGAAAGCGTGGCGAAACGCTGGCTGGCAAAGAGACCGTGCAGCGTATGGCCAAACTCGTGGAACAGGGTAATCACGTCATCCCAGGAGAGCAACGCGACGCCTGCCCTTCGGCCGGTTTCTGGTAGTTACAGACGTTGTAGATCACCGGCTGCGGGCAGCAAACTCGAAGGATTGCTCGACGAAATTCCCCATCCACGCCCCGCCCTTTTTGGAATCGCGGGCAAAGAAGTCGCCGTAAAACAGCGCCATGCCCTCACCGGTGTGGTCGAAAATTTCCCACACGCGGACGTCCGGGTGATACACCGGGATATCAAAGCGCTCGACGAAGCGAATGCCAAACAGCTGGCTGGCTGCCCAGAATACGCCATCCTGCAGCACGGTATTGAGCGCAAAATAGGGTTTGATCTGCGATTCATCGAGGGCATATTTCGCCTGACGCACGCGCTCGGCATAAAACGCCCAGTCCCAGGCCTGCACGGTGAAACCGCCCTGCTCGTCGTCAATCACCTGCTGAATGTCGGCCTGCTCCCGCTCCGCACGCGCGCGGGCGGCAGGCACAATGCCGCGCATAAATGTCAGCGCAGCCTGCGGCGTACCGGCCATCTGATCGGCGATCCTCCAGCTGGCGTAATCCTCAAAGCCCAGCAGATGCGCCTGCTGCGCGCGAAGCGGCGCCAGACGCAGGATCAGCGCGCGGGTATCGTTTTCATCCCCTCTCTGGGTGCGCAGCCAGCCGGCGGTGAACAGGTTTTCGCGGGTCTGACGATTGCGCAGCGCGGCGAGCGCGGGCTGCTGGGTGGTGTTCAGCAGCGGGATCAGCCAGCGATCGTTTCCAGCCCTTTCGCCTTCGCCGCTTCGGCGGCCGCAGCAGCGATCTCACCGGCGCTTAGGCCATCAAGCTGGTGGGCATAATCCACCACCAGCCCGCCCGCTTTATCGGCGGCCAGCAGACGCTGGTTAAACTGGCTGGTCAGGGCCGCCGCCTCGGTATTCAACGCCTTCAGCTCGGCCTTTTCTGTCTCATTCAGACGCGCGCCGGCCAGAATAAACCGCTGATACGTCTCTTCGACCAGACGGCACGGGATTCGGCGTCCAGCGCGGCACGGTCCTGCCAGACGCTCTCCACGCGGGCAAACAGCACGTCATTCAGCCAGATATCGTTTGCCAGCGCGGCAAGCTCGGTGGAGAACTGCTCCTCAAGCTCCTGTAAAAACGGATTGGTGTGCGCGGAAGTCATGGCGAAGAACACGCTGCTGACCCGAGTCAGCAGGTGGCCGCTTTTCTCCAGCGCCAGCACGGTGTTGTCAAAGTCAGGCGGCAGCCGGGTTCGCCATAATGGCGTCAATGTCCGCCCGCTTCTGGCGAAGGGCTTCATCGAAGGCCGGGCGATAGTGATCGTCGGTGATCTCATCAAAAGGGGGCGCCTGATAAGGCAGCAGGCTTGCAGAGAAAAAGGGATTGGTGGCCGTCATCTTTCGCTCCTGAGCACAGTGAATCCTCCCAGAGTAGGCATCCGCTGCGCGCATCGCAATCATTTCTCTCTCTGTTGCCGCACAAGCGTGCGTTTTTTGCCACACTGTAAGGCGGGATAACTTGTGTTACCGCAAACATGCGGTCATGCTAGGGTTCAACACCACAAAAAGCGTTGAGGAACAGTGAGATGATTATTTTAGTTACCGGGGCAACGGCAGGTTTTGGTGAAAGCATCACGCGTCGCTTCGTCGCCAACGGGCACAAGGTTATCGCGACCGGTCGCCGTCAGGAACGTCTGCAGGAGCTGAAAGACGAACTAGGGGACAGCATTCTGACCGCGCAGCTGGACGTGCGTAACCGCGCGGCGATCGAAGAGATGATTGCTAATCTGCCAGCAGAGTGGCGCGCCATCGACGTGCTGGTCAACAATGCCGGTCTGGCGCTGGGCATGGAGCCCGCCCACAAAGCCAGCGTGGAAGACTGGGAAACGATGATCGACACCAACAACAAAGGGCTGGTCTATATGACCCGCGCGGTGCTGCCGGGCATGGTCGAGCGCAATCGCGGCCACATTATCAATATCGGTTCCACCGCCGGGAGCTGGCCCTATGCAGGCGGCAACGTCTACGGCGCGACGAAAGCGTTTGTGCGCCAGTTCAGCCTTAACCTGCGTACCGATCTGCACGGCACCGCCATTCGCGTCACCGATATCGAGCCGGGCCTGGTGGGCGGCACCGAGTTTTCCAACGTGCGCTTTAAAGGCGATGACGCGAAAGCGGGAAAAACCTACGAAAATGCCAATGCGCTGACGCCGGAAGATGTGACCGAAACGGTCTGGTGGGTGGCGACGCTGCCAAAACACGTCAACATCAATACCGTGGAGATGATGCCGGTCAGCCAGAGGTTTGCCGGACTTAGCGTCCATCGTGGCTAAATTTGCCCACCCGGCCTGCGGGCCGGGTCTGTTTGGATGTACCGTAAAAAAATGGTAGTATGTTCAGGCTAACTCTCTGAGAAATGACAACTCATGGCCGCTGAATCGCAACTCAATCCCACCCAGCCCGTAAACCAGCAAATCTATCGCATTTTGCGACGTGATATTGTCCATTGCCTGATCCCACCGGGAACGCCGCTTTCGGAAAAAGAGGTGTCGGTGCGTTTTGACGTTTCGCGTCAGCCGGTGCGTGAAGCGTTTATTAAGCTGGCGGAAAACGGTCTGATTCAGATCCGCCCGCAGCGCGGCAGCTACGTGAACAAAATTTCCCTCTCTCAGGTGCGCAACGGCTGTTTCGTTCGCCAGGCCATTGAATGCGCGGTGGCGCGCCGTGCCGCAACGCTCATCAACGACAAGCCGTGTTACCTGCTGGAGCAAAACCTGCACCAGCAGCGGATTGCCATTGACCGCAAGCAGCTGAATGATTTCTTCCAGCTTGATGATGAATTCCACCAGAAACTGGCGCAGATTGCCGATTGCCAGCTGGCATGGGACACCATCGAAAACATCAAAGCCACCATCGACCGCGTACGCTATATGAGCCTCGATCACGTCTCCCCGCCGGAAATGCTGCTGCGACAGCATCATGATCTTTTCAGCGCGCTGGAAAAACGCGACCCGGACGGCGTGGAAAAAGCGATGACGCTGCATCTGCAGGAAATCAGCGAATCCGTAAAACCCATTCGCCAGGAAAATAGCGAGTGGTTTAGCGAGGAGTAACGTCCTCGCCGGTCACAGACATCTGAGGGTGAGCCACCCTCACCGGTAGCTCACCGCTCTCCTTTCAGATACCTCTCGCGTTAGCGTTTAAACCGGCATTCCGGTGTCCGTAGCGACCGGCGCCGGCTCACGGCGGGATTCGCCTTTGCTCAGGTTGTACCGATCAACAGTGTCAAACATATCAGTAAAAAGCGCGTCATCTTTTCGCGCCCAGAACGTATCCTGATCTTCTCCGCCCCAGATCTCATGGGTATGACAGGCAAACTCCAGTAAGCCGGAGTGATGCGGCGTGAAATCGATACGCTTCTGGGTCTCCTGCGGGACAATATTCTGATAGAAAAGCACAACTTCACACTCGCAGCCTTTCGCGTTGTACAACGACAACAGTTCATTCAGATGAGCTCTTAGCAGTGCAAGATCGGAATCCGCCGTGACGCGGTGATGATAAAGGAAGACAAAATTTTTATTTCCTCGCCAGGCGAGCTGACGCTCAATACGCCGTTTGAATGTCTGCTTATCAGCGGAAATGCTGAGGGGATCGTGATGGGTGAATTCAAATCCCAGCATATGTCTTTCACTGTACTGGCCAACGCAATGCTTATAGTAGGTGGAGCGTACAACAGAGTGGTCGCCATCGGGAAAATGTTGCAGATGCGTTTTGTCCAGTAAATTCTGGTAATTATCTTTTTCCATCTGAAGAATATATTCTATATTAGATCGCCCGGAGGAAAAAATAGAGCTGAACGATTTCCTGTTGTGCCGACGAAGAATATCATCAGGCAGGCAATTTTCTCCCATGGAAATCCAGTACACATCCGAATCACCGCTATGACGATATTTCCATTTCTTGCGCAGATGCGTAATTGTGCGTTTAAGCGACTTAAGATGATTTCTCACCTGTTGCTTGACAACCTCACTTTTCATTATGCCATCCCCATTCCGTATCGTTATAACACCATTAAAATGAAGCGATAAAACATCTCGCCTTCATTAAAATTTCCATCAAGATCAATTAGTTAAAATAAAACCATCTTATAAAAGACGTTCATACTCTTCGCCTGTTTGTTAATAAACAGACGACATTAAATGAAATAATTTCAATTCGTGATAATTCCAGATATATCTTTATTCTGTTGTTGCTTACAGTAAGTTCAGTACAGAATAGCCAGCGATAAATTATGCTGTCGACCTTCATCACTTGCCGACAAAAACCAGGCTTCCCGCACTCTTCTGTCGCTTCATTTTATTTAAAAACGATCGCCATATTTTATTCAAAAGAAACCAGGCGCAGGATTCCACTGCGCTAAAAATAGAAAACGCGAAACAGTCTCTAACATATCGTTACAGAGTGTACGCGTTATCGCGCGGCAGGTAATAATCAGGAAAATCTTAAAAGCTTTTTATCATTAATGAATGAAAATAGAAGCGGGGAAATAAACGCGCGGTTTTTACCTATATCCGGTTGATTTAAGGTGTTTGTCATTGCGTGATGCCAAACATTTTTTCAGCAAAAAAGTGTGATGTTGATCAAAAACAAAAACTTGTCATCTCAGAAGCGTATTTATAAGGCGTCCGTAGCGGGGACATCTTCTGCCCCGTTTCGTTTTTTGGATATCAACAAGGAGAAAATACCATGATGACATACGACCGTAACCGCAATGCAATCACCACCGGCAGCCGCGTCATGATTAGCGGCACGGGCAAAACTGGCGTGATTAAAGCGATCCACAGCGACGGGCTGGATGCCGCGCAGGTGCGCCGCAGCAAAACGGTTGAAGTGGAAGGATGCGAAGGTAAGTTCGAACCGATTGAGCTGATTCGCCTGGGTATGCACTAAATGGTGAAAATGCCCGTATAACGGCAAAAAAGAATGCCGCCGCGAACGGCGGCATTCTTTCGACGATTTACAGCGCAGCGGCGTATTCTGCCACCGTCGCTTTCGCCCCTTTCTCCAGCAGTGAACGATACGCATTCTGTACCTGCGCCACAAAAGCCGGCTTCATGCGGCAATTCGTTGCCAAAGATGGCTTCGATGCCGAGCAGCGCCTGCACCCGCGCTTCCCCTTCCGCACTTGCTTTAACCGCGCCCTGAATCACCGCCAGCTGCGGATCGCTCACGTCAATCGCATTACCCTGCTCATCCACGCCGCCGACATAGCGCATCCACCCCGCCACACCCAGCGCCAGCAGTGGGAAAGGCTTCTGATGCACCAGGTGCCAGCGCACGGAATCCAGCATACGCTGCGGAAGTTTCTGGCTGCCGTCCATCGCGATTTGCCAGGTCCGATGGCGCAGGGCCGGGTTGCTGTAGCGGGCAATCAGGAGATCGGCATAGCGCCCTAAATCAACGCCCTTCACTTTCAGCGTCGGTGCCTGCTCGTTGAGCATCAGCGCGTGCGCGGCACGGCGGTAGTTATCATCTTCCATACAGTCGTTGATATGCTGGTAACCGGCCAGATAGCCCAGGTAGGCCAGGAACGAGTGGCTGCCGTTGAGCATGCGCAGCTTCATCTCTTCAAACGGGATGACGTCGGAAACCAGTTCGGCGCCGGCTTTTTCCCACGCCGGACGCCCCGCCACAAAGTTATCTTCGATCACCCACTGGCGGAACGGTTCACAGGCCACCGCCGCCGGATCGCGCACGCCGGTCAGCTGTTCGATTTTATCCAGCGTGTCGGGCGTGACCGCCGGCACGATGCGATCCACCATGGTTGACGGGAAGGTGACGTTGGCTTCGATCCAGTCCGCCAGCTCCGCGTCCACCGCACGGGCGTACGCGCAGGTCACATTGCGCATCACGTGGCCGTTCTCCGGCATGTTGTCGCAGGACATCACGCTAAACGCCGGCAGCCCTGCCGCTTTGCGACGCGCCAGCGCTTCCACCACCACGCCCGCCGCGGATTTCGGCTGGTGCGGGTTTTGCAGGTCGGCGACGATAAACGGATGATCGAGCATCAGTTGGCCGGTCGCCGGTGAGTGGCAGTACCCTTTCTCGGTGATGGTCAGCGAGACAATCGCCACCTGCGGGTCACACATCGCCGCCAGCACGGTCTCCAGCCCGTCAACCTGCGCATGAAGGGCCTTTTTGACCACGCCAACCACGCGGGATGTCCACGCATCGGCAGACATTTCCGCCACGGTATAGAGATTATCCTGCGCGTTCAGATCGGCAATCTGCTGCTCACCGCCAATCAGGTTAACCTCACAGTAGCCCCAGTCGCTGCCGTGCTCAGCGGCGAGAATATCGGCATACACCGCCTGATGCGCCCGGTGAAATGCGCCAAAGCCTAAATGAACAATGCGTGCTTTAAGGCTGTCGCGATCGTAATGAGGCAGCGTCGCATTGGCCTGTAATAAGGTGTTTTCCATGATTAAGACTCGTCTTATTAAGTGAAACAGTGGTTCAATAGATTACGGGCTGTCGCAAATCAGACGTTGATTTACGACAGCATTTGCGGACTACACTAACTAGAATGGTAACCAAATGTGTCAAAATTCTTTTAAATTACCCCTGGCTCAGCGTTCACTTCCGGTAATCGATAAGGCGTTTCAGATATAGTTACGGTTTCCCACCGGTTGAGTCACAGCACGCGGTTCAGCCGCGTCTTGCAGAATATTCAAATCACGGTCGCGCACTTCCGGCATCAGGATGGCCGAGACCAGTCCAATCAGCGAATAGGCCACCAGCATGGCGACAATCGGCCACCAGGAGCCGGTCATATTGCAGAAGATCCCTGCCAGCACCGGACCAAAGCCCACCGCCACCAGACCGCCCGCCTCTTTCGAGATGGCCATACGCGTAAAGCGATTTCGCGAGCCAAACATCTCCGCCATGGTGATATTTTCCAGCGCGAAGAGCCCCAGCACGGCGAAGTTATGGATAACGATGATCGAGAGCATGATCGCCCCCGGCGCGTAGCTCTTATCGACGATGATCGACAGCATCGGGTACGCGAGAAGAATGGCGGAGATATTGAGGATAATGTACGGCAGACGGCGCCCCACTTTATCGGAAAGCCAGCCCAGCAGCGGAATGGAGATAAACCCGAGAATGGAGCTGATCATCAGCGCATCGGTCGGGATGGCTTTATCGAACAGCAGCGTCTGGACCAGATACCCCGCGAGAAACGTCTGGATCAGCCCCGAGTTGCCTGCCTGACCAAACCGCAGGCCGGTCGCCAGCCAGAAGGATTTACTTTTCACCATTGAACCGAGCGAGGTGTCCGGCTGCACGCTTTGTGCATCGTTCACTTTCTCAAACACCGGGCTCTCTTTCAGGTTCATTCGCAGCCAGATGGCGAAAATCATCACCACGACGCTGGCGAGGAACGGCACGCGCCAGCCCCAGGCGAGCAGCTGTTCACGGTCAAGGGCAAAGAACATGATGGCCCAGATCGCCGTGGCGCTCAGCGTCCCGCAGTTCGTGCCCATCGCCACCAGCGAGGAGATGATGCCGCGTTTTCCTTTCGGCGCGTACTCCGCCAGCATGGTTCCGGCCCCGGAGATCTCCGCCCCGGCGCCCAGACCCTGAATAATGCGCAGCGTCACCAGCAGAACCGGGGCAAAAATCCCGATCTGCGCGTAGGTCGGCAGGACGCCAATCAGCGTGGTGCAGATCCCCATCATGGTGATGGTGATGAACAGCACCTTCTTACGGCCAATGCTGTCGCCCATTCTGCCAAAGATAAAGGCGCCGACAATGCGTGCGATATAGCCTGCGCCGTAGGTCCCCATCGCGAGGATCAGCGCCATCGCGGCAGACTGTTCCGGGAAGAAGATCTCATGGAAGACCAGGGCGGCCCCCAGCGAGTAAAGCTGAAAGTCCATAAACTCCAGAGCGGTGCCCAGCCAGCCGGAAACGGCGGCTTTCACCAGATCGGAGGTGGTTCTTTCAGCGGTTGTAGCTTGCGTCATAATGGCTATCTCTGAAAGGTAAGATGCGTACCACCTAGAGCCTGTCTGCGCAGGCTCTTAATCGCGTAAATGATTATTGGCCGAACGTGAGTAAGACTTTGCAGCACTGCCGCTGATCTTTCTCAAACAGTTCGATGGCGTCTGTTACATGGTGATAGTCAAAAGTATGGGTGATCAGTTTTTCCGGATCGATCAGCCCCCTCTTCAGCCAGTCGATGACGACCGGGAATTTGTTGGCATTGAGGCGCGAGGAGAAGATCGCCAGCTCTTTGCCGGTGATGCCCTGCTGAACAATCTGGCTCGGCTCGCTGGAAAAGCCCATCAGCACGATGCGCGCCGCCGGAGAGGCCAGGGTTATCGCTTCCTGCAAAATAGATGGATGACACGCGGCATCAATGATTAACGTCGGTTTGATGCCCTTTTCCTCCAGCGCGGCCTGCAGCGACTGCTCGCCGTTATTAAACACCCAGTCCGCGCCGCTGCGCTGCGCCATTGCCAGGCGCTCGTCAATGCGGTCAACCACGATAACCTGCTTCACCTTATAGACGCCTTTCAGCGCCTGCACGGTGACCAGCCCCATCGGGCCAGCGCCGTAAATCAGCGCGACGTCCTGTTCCGTCGGTTTCGCCTGCCCCGTTACGTTGGCGGCGATGGTAAAGGGCTCAACCATGACGGCGTGTCGATCCGGAATTTCATCCGGAATGGCCCAGGCATTGCGCGCCGGCACTGCGGCATATTCGCTGAAACCGCCGTCGCGGTGCACGCCCAGCACCACCAGCGAGGTGCAGACGTTCGGTTTTCCCACGGAGCACGGATAGCAGTGTCCGCAGCTGATCACCGGATCAACCGAGACGCGCTGGCCCAGGCGGGCAGCGGCCACCCCTTCGCCCACGGCGTCAATCACGCCAAAGAACTCGTGGCCGATCGCGCGTGGGTATTTCGCAAACGGGTTATGGCCGCGATAGATGTGGCTGTCCGACCCGCAGATCCCCGCCAGCGTGATTTTCACGCGGACTTCGCCTGCGCCTGGTTGCGGCAGTGGCCGCTCTTCAATCACCAGTTGGTTTGGCTGTTGAATCACTACGCTTTTCATCGTTTGCTCCTCGGTTACCAGTTCCACAGCGTGCCGTCTTCCAGACGGGCCACCGGCAGATAGGCCGGATCGTAGGGGTATTTCGCCGCCAGTTTTTCATCAAACTCAATGCCCAGCCCCGGCTTGTCGCCCGGATGCATATAGCCGTTATCAAAGCGCCAGCTGTGCGGGAAAACTTCCAGCATCTGTTCGGAGTAGCCCATATATTCCTGCACGCCAAAGTTCGGCACCCACAGGTCGAAATGCAGCGCGGCGGCATGGCAAACGGGCGACAGATCCGACGGGCCGTGCGAGCCGGTACGCACCTGATAGAGCGAGGCGAAGTCCGCGATGCGACGCATCCCGGTAATGCCGCCCGCGTGGGTAATGGTGGTGCGGATATAGTCGATCAGCTGCTCTTCGATCAGCTGCTTGCAGTCCCAGATGCTGTTAAACACTTCGCCTACCGCAATGGGGGTGACGGTGTGCTGGCGGATCAGGCGGAAGCAGGCCTGGTTTTCCGCAGGCGTTGGATCTTCCATCCAGAACATGCGGAATGCTTCGATGCTTTTGCCGAAGCGCGCCGCTTCAATTGGCGTCAGGCGGTGGTGCATGTCGTGCAGGAGATGTTCATTGAAGCCGAATTTACTGCGCACCGCGTCGAACAGCTTCGGCGTGAAATCGAGGTATTTTTCGGTGGACCAGAGCTGCTCTTCCGGCCAGTCGCCTTTGGTGGCAGGCTCATAGGCCAGGCCTTTGCCTTTGGCCATGCCGTAGGTGGTTTTCATGCCCGGCACGCCGCACTGCACGCGGATCGCCTTAAAGCCCATCTCTTTATGCCGGGCGTAATCTTCCAGCACGTCGTCAATGGTGTGGCCGGTGGTGTGGCAATAGACCATCACCCCTTCCCGGGAGGCGCCGCCCAGCAACTGGTAGAGCGGCATGTTGGCGGCTTTGGCTTTGATATCCCACAGCGCCATATCCACGGCGGAGATGGCCGACATGGTCACCGGACCGCGACGCCAGTAAGCGCCTTTGTAGAAAAACTGCCAGATGTCTTCGATGCGGTGCGCATCGCGGCCAATCAGCTGCGGGCAAAGGTGATCTTTCAGGTAGGAGGCAACGGAGAGTTCGCGTCCGTTCAGCGTGGCGTCACCGAGGCCGACAATCCCCTCATCGGTGGTGATTTTAAGGGTGACAAAGTTCCGCCCCGGGCAGGTAACAAACACGTCAGCCGCACAATGATCTTCATGCCGGTTTCCTTACATCGATCGTTGTGATGCTGGAAAACTTACGCAATCAACCCTACTACCATACAAGTATAATGATCAAAAAATCAGCAAACGATCACAAAACATTAACGATTAGTTAACGCGCGCCCCCATCCCGCCACAATGATCAGCATACCGCACAGCGCGACAACGGCACCCGGCCCAGTCATAAGGGCTGAGTTTGACGCCATCCACCACGCGCAACCACAGCAGCGCCGTGCAGACATAGACTCCACCGTAAGCCGCGTAAACGCGCCCGCTGGCCGCCGGATGCAGCGTTAACAGCCAGACAAACAGGGCCAGCGCGACGCTTGCCGCAGGCACCAGCAGAAACGGCGTCGCGCCGCGTTTTAAGCCAGAGCCAGGGCAGGAAGCAACCGATGATTTCGCACAGCGCGGTAGCAAAAAAAAGCAGCGTCGTTTTGAGCATTTCTGGCACTATTATTCAGGATTGGTTGAACCATCATACCCGATAATGTTCTGAGAGTGAGCGCCGCCCCAGTATGCTGGCAGCCTGAGATCGCATAGAATAGAGAGATGTGGGCTACCCGTTTCTCCCTCAATTTAAGGATATCGCAATGACAACTACACTTAGCAAACGCCTGTGCCTGACCGCAATGCTGACGCTGGGTGCCATCGTGTACACCACCTCCGCAATGGCAGAAACCAACCGTCTGATTATCGAATCGGGCGACAATGCACAAACCCGTCAATCTGCGGAGATGGAAAAAGAACAATGGAATGACACCCGTACGTTGCGTCATAAAGTGAACAAACGCGTTGAAAAAGAGTGGGATAAAACCGACGTGGCGTTTGACGCACAGGATAACTGCCAGAAAAGCAGCAACTTTAACGCGTACTGGGAACCCAATACCCAGCGCTGCCTCGATCGTCGTACCGGTCGTCAAATTCAGTAATTTCACCGGGCGCGCACCGCGCCCGCTTTCTGCCAGCAGAAAAACTTAAGTGACGCAGCTATACCGCTCAGCTTCATCCTCCCCTGCGCTTCGCCCACCGCCTGATAACTTTTCGTAGGCCCTACCTGGGGTACGGATGAGGCTTACGCGAAACCGGATATCAGGCAAAACCCTTGTCAGTTCTCATATTATGAAAGAAACAGCAGGTGAAGAGTCAGTCCCGCAACCGCGCAACCGGCGATGACATGCGTTACTTTTGCTTTAAAGCGAAACAGAGCAATAGCCGCAGCCAGCGCAATCAGGGCGGCCGCCCAGTCGAGGTTGCCAGCAAACCCTTTCGGCCACAGCACATGATAACCAAAGAACAGCGCCAGATTGAGAATGACGCCGACGACAGCGGCTGTTATTGCCGTGAGTGGCGCGGTGAATTTGATATCGTTATGGGTTGTTTCAATAAAAGGTCCACCAGCAAAAATAAACAAGAAAGAAGGCAGGAAGGTGAACCAGGTAACCAGTATTGCGGCAACCACACCTCCGAGGAAGAAATGATCCGGCCCAAACACGGTATTGGCATATCCGCCGACAAATCCGACAAAGGCGACAACCATAATTAAAGGACCGGGAGTGGTTTCTCCCAACGCCAGACCATCGATCATCTGGGTAGGGGTTAGCCACTGATAATTAACGACTGCCCCCTGATAAATGTAAGGCAGTACGGCGTAAGCCCCACCAAAGGTGAGAAGCGCCGCTTTGGTAAAGAACCAGCCCATTTGCGTTATGGTATGTTCCGGGCCCAGGGTGAGATAAAGCGTCCCCATAGGGAGCACCCACAAAAGAGCGCCAGCAATCACTATCCACATCAACCGTGACCATTTGAAAACGGCATGTTCCGGTGTCGGGGTATCATCATCAATCATGGCGGAGCCATAAGATTTGTCGGTTCCGGCATGCGCGCCGCCACCCTTGAACCTCTCCGGGGAGAAACGCCCGCCGATGAAACCAATGAGCGCGGCCGACAAGACAATAATCGGGAACGGGATATTTAAAGCAAAGATCGCCACAAAAGCGGCTGCGGCAATGGCCCACTGAGTATTGTTGCGTAACGCTCTGGTACCGATGCGATGCGCCGCCTGTACGACAATCGCGGTGATCGCGGGTTTAATGCCATAAAATAACCCCATGACGACAGGCAGGTCGCCCCAGGCGATATAAATCCAGGAAAGCGCGATTAACACCAACAGTGAAGGCAGAACAAACAATGTGCCAGCCACGATACCACCCCAGCTACGATGCATCAGCCAGCCAATATACGTTGCCAACTGCTGCGCTTCAGGCCCTGGTAGGACCATGCAGTAGTTCAATGCGTGCAGAAAACGTTGTTCTGAGATCCAGCGTCGGTTTTCCACCAGTTCCTGATGCATGATGGATATTTGCCCTGCCGGGCCGCCAAAACTGATAAACCCCAGCTTCAGCCAGAATAGAAATGCTTCCCGGAAACTGACGTGATGAGGAGTTTCTGTATCGGCCATAGCGAGCGATGGGCTTTTACTCATGGTGTGCTGATCCCATTTGGTAAGTCATTAACAGGCCGTCAAACAGCATAGATGCTGTCTCCAGCAACTTGTCATCGTCCGTAATGTTCTTCAGTGATACGCTCAACGCCAGCCGCCCCTGGGGGCTGAACTCCGCCAGTATCCAGGTAATCAGATTATTTTGAAATAAAACCAGTGATGATTACGCGCCCCTAAACAACTGTCTCAGGGACTCATTGCCATAACGGTCATGAACCGCCTGCCGCCACCGCGCCGTAAGCGCGGCGGGGAACTGCATCAATAATAGGAGATGGTATTTTTGATGCTGTATTTGTGGGTAACCAGCGGGGAAGCGCTCAGATCGACAACCTCCAGCGTGCAGCTCAACGGATTGTCGTGGCTGTCGTAGTCGCAAGCCTGTTTCACGCTGCCGAGCGGCTTGTCATTCAGCGTGCTGAGCGATGTGTAATCGAGTTTTTTCCGTTTGTCTTTGGAAGGCGTCGAGGCCACTGTCAGATGCTCGTCCTTCGAGGTCGTGGATTTGCCCAGCGGGTAACCTTCCTCATCGTAACGGTATTTCACTTCCATCTCTTTCCCGGTCGCCAGCACGACAAAACCGTTGTCATCGGTGTCCCACGTCACGCCCGCCGCCGGAAACTCAGCTAACTGGCATTTACCCTGCAAGCGCAGCCGCTTCTCTTTTGTTTCCGCGTCGAGGTAATAATTGGCATCCAGCACCAGCGCGACGCCGCTGTTGTTCTCCAGATCGTGCAGTTCCAGCGTATCGAAACAGCCCTCTTTCGACATCGTTCCGCTGACGCGTTTTGTTACTTCGCCCTTCTCATTTAACAGCGTCTGGCTGAACTCTTTCACCGGGCCACGCAACGGATCAAAATCGAATTCATTGGAGAAGCTCGCCATCTCTGGCGTAAACGATACCGGTCCCTTCGCGTCATCACATCCGGCGAGCAGTGCTGCCACAGCGATGAGCAATAGCTGTTTTTTCAATGGGTTCACCACATTTTTCTTCTGGATTGCGCTTATCTTAGCAAAATCTTTACATAGTCGGGCAAACACTTATTTGTCTTACGGCCTAAAACCTGCCAACGAATACACGCTGCCCACCAAATTTAGTAGCCGGAGCGGTCATAAAACGGCGGCGGTTATGTGTTCCGCCGCAGATAACGTTACTGCCGCATCAGCGATCGCATCGTCAGATAATTCAGAGATTTATCCGGCCCTGACGCGGAAACTGCTAAGCTTACTGCGGGCAAAACTGAAGGAGATGAGAATGCAATATTCACGTTGGTTATGTGCATTACTGCTGGCGGGCGCGGTTCCTGCCTTTGCTGCGCCCGATTCATGCGAGCGGGTCAAGGCGGATATCCAGCAGCGCATCATTAATAACGGCGTCCCGGAATCGGGATTCAGCCTGACAATTGTGCCGAATGACCAGGCAGACCAGGCCGGTTCGCAGGTGGTGGGCCACTGTGCGAATGACACCTACAAAATTCTCTACACCCGCAACAGCGGCGCCACCCCGCAGAACGATCAGGGCGCCGGTACGCAATAAAATATAATCCCCCTGAATATTAGGGGGATTATCCCGCAGTTGATCGTGGTTAAAACTTATCCCCCCCAAATGGTTACCATAAACACTTCATTAGCCTGCTTCTAATATGAGCGGTTAATTTCTTTTTATTATAAATAATAATGGAGTGAGCTATGTCCGACATTGAACACCAGGGGGGGATCAGCCGACGAACGTTGGTGAAATCTACTGCGCTGGGATCGCTTGCACTCGCAGCGGGTGCAATCTCCCTTCCTTTCGGCATGCGCTCCGCTGCAGCCGCCGTACAACAAGCCATGCAACCCGCGCCCGATAAAGTCGTCTGGGGCGCCTGCTCGGTAAACTGTGGCAGCCGCTGCGCCCTGCGTTTACATGTGCGCGATGACGAAGTGTACTGGGTGGAAACCGATAATACCGGCGATGATATTTACGGTAACCACCAGGTCCGCGCCTGCCTGCGCGGGCGTTCGATTCGCCGCCGCATCAATCATCCCGATCGTCTTAACTACCCGATGAAGCGCGTGGGCAAACGCGGTGAAGGCAAGTTCGTGCGCATTAGCTGGGACGAAGCTCTCGATACGATTGCCAACAGCCTGAAAGGCGTGGTGCAGAAATACGGTAACGAAGCGGTTTACATTAACTACTCTTCCGGCATCGTCGGCGGCAACATTACCCGCTCTTCACCTTCCGCTTCGGTCATTGCCAGGCTGATGGCGCTATACGGCGGTTTCCTTAAACAGTACGGCACTTACAGCACTGCGCAAATCTCCTGCGCAATGCCTTATACCTACGGCTCCAACGACGGCAACAGCACCTCGGATATTGAAAACACCAAACTGGTGGTGATGTTCGGCAACAACCCGGCGGAAACTCGTATGAGCGGTGGCGGCATCACTTACTTTCTTGAACAGGCACGCGAACGCTCGAATGCGCGGATGATTGTTATCGATCCGCGCTATACCGATACGGCTGCCGGACGTGAAGATGAGTGGGTTCCGATTCGTCCGGGTACCGATGCCGCATTGGTCGCGGGCATGGCCTGGGTATTGATCAGCGAAAACCTCGTCGACCAGCCGTTCCTCGATAAATATTGCATCGGTTATGATGAGAAAACCCTGCCCGCCGATGCGCCTGCCAACAGCCACTACAAAGCGTATATTCTCGGTCAGGGCGATGATGGTATTGCCAAAACGCCGCAGTGGGCGTCGCGTATTACCGGTATTCCGGCCGATAAAATTATTAAGCTGGCGCGGGAAATTGGCAGCGCCAAACCGGCCTATATTTGTCAGGGCTGGGGGCCGCAGCGTCAGGCCAACGGCGAGTTGACTTCGCGTGCCATCGCCATGCTGCCGATCCTCACCGGTAACGTGGGCATTAACGGCGGCAACAGCGGCGCGCGTGAATCCACTTACACTATTACCATCGAACGTATGCCGATGCCGGAAAACCCGGTGAAAACGTCGATCTCCTGCTTTACCTGGACGGATGCCATTGCCCGCGGCCCGGAAATGACCGCCAAACGCGACGGTGTGCGTGGTAAAGATAAACTCGATGTGCCGATCAAATTCATCTGGAACTACGCCGGTAACACCATCACCAACCAGCACGGCGATATCAACCGGACTCACGACATCCTGCAGGACGAAAGCAAGTGCGAAATGATTGTGGTCATTGAGAATTTTATGACCTCTTCGGCAATGTATGCCGACATTCTGCTGCCGGATCTGATGACCGTTGAACAGGAAGACATTATTCCGAACGACTACGCAGGGAATATGGGCTATCTGATCTTCCTGCAGCCGGTCACCGCGCCGAAATTCGAGCGCAAACCGATCTACTGGATTACCAGCGAAATCGCCCGTCGTCTGGGGCCGGATATCTACCAGAAGTTCACCGAAGGCCGCACCCAGCAAGAGTGGCTGAAGTATCTGTACGCCAAAATGGTCGCCAAAGATCCGCAGTTGCCTTCCTATGAAGAGCTCAAAGCGATGGGGATTTATAAGCGCAAAGATCCGAACGGACACTTTGTCGCCTATAAAAAATTCCGCGATGATCCGGTTGCTAACCCGCTGAAAACGCCCTCTGGAAAAATTGAAATCTACTCCAGTCAACTGGCGAAAATCGCCAACAGCTGGGAGCTGGAGAAAGACGAAGTCATCAGTCCGCTGCCGGTTTACGCCTCAACCTTTGAAGGCTGGGACGATCCGGCGCGGGAAAAATTCCCGTTGCAACTGTTCGGGTTCCACTACAAAGCCCGCACGCACTCCAGCTACGGCAACATCGATGTGCTGAAAGAGTCCTGCCGCCAGGAAGTGTGGATCAACCCTATTGATGCCGAGCGTCGTGGTATCAAGCATGGCGACATGGTGCGCGTCTTTAATGAGCGCGGCGAAGTGCGCATTGCGGCGAAAGTAACACCGCGCATCATGCCGGGCGTCAGCGCCATGGGCCAGGGCGCCTGGCACCAGGCCAACATGGAAGGAGACCGTGTCGATCATGGTGGCTGCGTGAATACGCTAACCACCCACCGCCCGTCGCCGCTGGCGAAAGGCAATCCGCAGCACACCAACCTGGTCGACATTCAGAAGGTTTGAGGAGTAACCGATGACAACTCAGTATGGATTTTTTATTGACTCCAGCCGTTGCACCGGTTGCAAAACCTGCGAGCTGGCCTGTAAGGATTACAAAGACTTAACCCCGGACGTCAGCTTCCGCCGCGTGTATGAATACGCTGGCGGCAACTGGCAGGAAGATAACGGTATCTGGCACCAGAACGTCTTTGCCTACTACCTTTCGATCTCCTGCAACCATTGTGAAGATCCGGCCTGCACCAAGGTGTGCCCAAGCGGCGCGATGCATAAGCGTGAAGATGGTTTTGTGGTGGTGGACGAAGATGTCTGCATCGGCTGCCGCTACTGCCATATGGCCTGCCCCTACGGCGCGCCGCAATACAACGCCGCGAAGGGCCACATGACCAAGTGCGACGGCTGCCACGATCGCGTCGCCGAGGGGAAAAAGCCCATCTGCGTCGAATCCTGCCCGCTGCGCGCGCTGGATTTCGGCCCAATCGAGGAACTGCGTAAACAGCACGGTTCGCTTGCTGCCATCGCCCCCTTCCCGGCCGCGCATTTTACCCGGCCGAATATCGTGATCAAACCTAACGCCAATAGCCGCCCGACGGGTGATACCACCGGCTATCTGGCCAATCCGCAGGAGGTATGAAATGGGAAACGGATGGCATGAGTGGCCGCTGGTACTGTTCACGGTACTGGGCCAGTGTGTGGCTGGCGGCCTGATTGTAAGCGGTATCGTCTGGATGAACGCCAACGACGATCGTATCGGGCAAGTGCGCATTGTACGCAGCCAGCTTCTCCTATGGGTGCTGATGGGCGTGGGTTTTATCGCCTCGATGATGCACCTCGGCTCGCCGCTGCGCGCCTTTAACTCGCTAAACCGCGTCGGTGCGTCGGCGCTCAGTAATGAAATCGCCGCCGGTTCTCTGTTCTTCGCCGTCGGTGGTTTCTGGTGGCTGGTAAGCTGGCTGGGGAAAATGCCCGCCACCTTAAGCCGCATTTGGCTGGCGGTCAGCATGTTGCTTGGCGTGCTGTTTGTCTGGGCCATGACGCGGGTCTATCAAATCGACACCGTGCCGACCTGGCATAACGGCTACACCACGGCAGCATTTTTTCTGACCATGCTGATGGGCGGCCCGCTGCTGGCCGCACTGCTGCTGCGTCTGGCGGGTATTCGTTTTCGCGCCTCGCGCTTCGCCGCGCTTAGCGTTGCGGCGTTTATCGCCAGCATTGCCGTAGTGATGCTGCAAAGCCAGCAACTGGGCGAGATCCACAGTTCCGTCCAGCAGGCGATCGCGCTGGTACCGGATTACGCTATGCTGCAAGTGGCGCGCCTGCTGCTGGTTGCGCTCGGTCTGGGCTGCTGGATCTGCCCGCTGGTGATGCGTAAACAGCCGCAGGTGCTTAGCCTGCTGCTTGGCATCGTTCTGGTCGCCGCCGGGGAAGTAATCGGGCGTGGTCTGTTCTATGGGCTGCATATGACCGTGGGCGTCGCCGTTGCCGGTTGATGATGTGCGCCGGATGGCCGTGCCTGATTCGGCCTGTGTGTTCCGCATGATGCGCAGGCCGGATAAACACCGCGCCATCCGGCAATTTTTCAGGATCAAACATGACTGACCTAACCGGTGAAAATTTTGTCGTGACCGCCCGCGTTCTGGGCGCGCTGTTTTACTACCCGCCGCAGAGCGAGCAGTGCCAGCCGCTGATTGCCGCGTTCACACAGGGAGACTGGGCGAAACAGTGGCCGCTCCCGCAAACCGACCTTGCGCCGCTGGTGGCTGAGTTCGCCGCGCCCTGTGACGAACCGCTGTCTGAAGCCTGGCAGCGCCTGTTTATTGGCCCGTGGGCGCTGCCTGCGCCGCCGTGGGGTTCCGTATGGCTGGATAAAGAATCGGTGCTGTTTGGCGATTCCACGCTGGCGCTGCGCCAGTGGATGCGGGAAAACAATATCGCCTTCGACAGCCGGCAAAATGAGCCGGAGGATCACTTCGGCGCACTGCTGTTACTGGCGGCGTGGCTGGCTGAAGAGGGAAATAGCGACGCCTGCGAGCGGCTGCTGGCCTGGCATCTGCTGCCGTGGGCCGGGCGTTTCCTGACGGTCTTTACCAACGAAGCGCAGCATCCTTTCTGGTGCTCAGTTGGAAAACTGGCGCAGCTGACGCTGGCCAGTTGGCAATCGCGCTTGCTGATCCCGGTCGCACAAAAACCCTTGTTTCGTTAATCCCGACCCGGCGTAACTGCCGGGATTTCCACGCTTTGTCATCATATATATGTGACATTGTCACTTTAAACCGGTGCTTTTAAGACAATTCTTTACTTCCGGTTCGCAACCGTTATCTCATCAGGTCTGGCGTCTCTTTCCGGCATCATCCCGGCGCAAAGTAAATTTCCCCTTCGCTGGAACCCTTCCCAAACGCTTGCTATAGGTCAAGTCACCCTGCCGAAACATGGCATAACAACAGGCAACCGGCGGTTGCTATAACGCATGCGCACAGGGAGACACACCGCAATGCACCCATTACTCAAACGCGCGCTGCTGTTTGTCGGCGCCATTATCGTGGTTCTCGCCCTCCTCGCCTGGGGAATTGGGCTGGAGACCCTCAAAGCGCGCCAGGTCGATCTGATTTATCTCGGGCAGCAGCACATGATTCTGGTGTTCTGCTCAATGTTCTTCGCCCTGCTGGTGGGCATTCCGAGCGGTATCCTGCTGAGCCGCCCTGCCGCACGCGGCGTGGCGGAATACGTGATGCAAATCTTTAACGTCGGCAATACGCTGCCGCCGCTGGCCGTGCTGGCGCTGGCGATGGTGGTGATTGGCATTGGCGATACGCCGGCGATCATCGCGCTGTTCCTCGCCTCGCTGCTGCCGATCGTGCGTAACACCTATGCCGGGCTGTGCTCGGTGCCGCCGTCGCTGCTGGAAGCCGCAAACGGCATTGGTATGACCAAATGGCAGCGCCTGCGCCAGGTGGAGCTGCCCAACGCCATGCCGGTGATCCTCTCCGGGGTGCGCATCGCCACCGCCATCAACGTCGGTACCGCGCCGCTGGCGTTCCTGATTGGTGCCAGCAGCTACGGCGAGCTGATCTTCCCCGGCATCTACCTGAACGACTTCCCGACGCTGATCCTCGGCGCGGCGGCCACCGCCCTGTTCGCCCTGATCCTCGATACCCTGCTGGCGGCGCTGGGCCGCGTGCTGAGCCCCCATCACGCTCGATAACAACAAGAGGGAACCTGATGAAAAGATTGACCCGCTTGCTCGGTGCGCTTGCCGCTGCGGTCTTATTTTCCGCCAGCGCGCATGCCGCGCCGCTGATTCTGGCGACCAAAAGCTTTACCGAGCAGCACATTCTGTCGGCGATGACCGTGCAGTACCTGCAAAAAAGAGGTTTCCAGGTACAGCCGCAGACCAATATCGCCACGGTGATCTCCCGCAACGCGATGATCAACAAGCAGATTGACATGACCTGGGAGTACACCGGCACCTCGCTGATCATCTTTAACCACATCAACAAGCGCATGTCGCCGCAGGAGTCTTACGAGACGGTAAAACGCCTGGACGCGAAGCACGGTCTGGTGTGGCTGAAGCCCGCCGACATGAACAACACCTACGCCTTCGCCATGCAGCGCAAGCGCGCCGAAGCGGAACACATCAACACCATGTCGCAGATGGTGGCGAAGATTGAACAGATCCGTAAAACCGACCCGGACAAACACAACTGGCTGCTGGGGCTGGATCTGGAGTTTGCCGGGCGCAGCGACGGCATGAAGCCGCTGCAGCCGGCCTATAAGATGGCGCTGGATCGCCCGCAAATCCGCCAGATGGACCCCGGCCTGGTTTATAACGCCATGCGCGACGGCTTCGTCGATGCCGGGCTGGTTTACACCACCGACGGGCGCGTGAAAGGCTTCGATCTCAAGGTGCTGGAAGATGATAAAGGCTTCTTCCCGAGCTATGCGGTCACGCCGGTGGTGCGTGAGGACACGCTGGAAGCCAATCCGGGGCTGGAAGAGGCGCTGAACACCCTCTCGGCCCAGTTCAACAACGACGTCATTATGACGCTTAACGCCAAGGTGGATATCGACCACCAGACACCGCAGCAGGTCGCCCACGATTTCCTGCATGAAAAAGGGTCTGCTGTAAGGAGGCGCTATGGAGACGATTCATTACATGCTGGACAACGCGGGACTATCTGGCAAGCCTGACGCTGCAGCATCTGTGGCTGGTGCCGCTGGCCGTGGGCCTGGCCATTCTCATCGGCGTACCGCTCGGCATTCTGATTGTCCGCCACAAGTGGCTGGCGACGCCGGTGCTGGGGCTGGCCACGCTGGTGCTGACCATTCCGTCCATTGCCCTGTTCGGGCTGATGATCCCGCTGTTTTCGCTGATCGGTCAGGGGATTGGCGCCCTGCCCGCGATCACCGCGGTGTTTCTCTACTCGCTGCTGCCGATTGTGCGTAACACCCACACGGCGCTCGACAGCCTGCCGCCGGGGCTGCGCGAAGCCGGACGCGGCATCGGCATGACCTTCTGGCAGCGCCTGCGCTGGGTCGAAATCCCGATGGCGCTGCCGGTGATTTTCGGCGGGATCCGCACCGCCGTGGTGATGAATATCGGCGTGATGGCGATTGCCGCGGTGATCGGCGCCGGCGGTCTGGGCCTGCTGCTGCTCAACGGCATCGGCGGCAGTGACATCCGCATGTTGATTGCCGGCGCGCTGATGATTTGCCTTCTAGCGATTGTGCTCGACTGGTTGCTGCACCGCTTGCAAATGGTGCTGACGCCGAAGGGGATTCGCTAATGATAAAACTGGAAAACCTGACCAAACAATTTACGCAGAAGAACGGCCAGACCTTCAAGGCCGTCGACAACGTCAACCTGACCGTACCGGAAGGGGAAATGTGCGTGCTGCTCGGCCCTTCCGGCTGCGGGAAAACCACCACGCTGAAGATGATCAACCGCCTGATTGCACCCAGCAGCGGGACGATCCTGATCAACGGTGAAGACACCAGCGCGATGGATACCGTCACCCTGCGCCGCAACATCGGCTACGTGATCCAGCAGATTGGTCTGTTCCCCAACATGACCATCGAAGAGAACATTACCGTCGTGCCGCGCATGCTGGGCTGGGATAAAGCGCGCTGCAAAACCCGCGCCGAAGAGCTGATGGAGATGGTGGCGCTGGATCCGAAAAAGTTCCTGCATCGCTACCCGCGCGAGATGTCCGGCGGCCAGCAGCAGCGCATCGGCGTGATCCGCGCGCTGGCGGCCGATCCGCCGGTACTGCTGATGGATGAACCCTTCGGCGCGGTGGACCCGATCAACCGCGAAGTGATCCAGAACCAGTTCCTCGAGATGCAGCGCAAGCTGAAAAAGAACCGTGATGCTGGTGAGCCACGATATCGATGAAGCGCTGAAGCTCGGCGATCGTATTGCGGTGTTCCGCCAGGGGAAAATCGTGCAGTGCGCCAGCCCGGATGAGCTGCTGGCGAAACCGGCGAACGAGTTTGTCGGCTCGTTTGTCGGCCAGGACCGCACGCTGAAGCGCCTGCTGCTGGTCTCGGCGGGCGACGTCACCGATCAGCAGCCGACCATTACGGTGCGGGGCTCTACTCCGCTGCCGGAAGCCTTTGCGACCATGGATGATAACGATATTCGCGCGATTACCGTGGTGGACGAGCACGGCAAACCGCTGGGCTTTGTGAAACGTCGCGAAGCGCGAAACGCCCGCGGCAGCTGCGCCGACATCCTGCATCCGTTCCGCATGACCGGCAAAGCGGAAGACAACCTGCGCGTGGTGCTGTCACGGCTGTATGAGAGCAACACCAGCTGGATGCCGATCGTCGATGAGGACGGTCGCTACAACGGCGAAATTTCGCAGGACTATATTGCCGAGTATCTCAGTTCGGGCAGAACGCGCCGGGCGCTGAATATTCATGATGCGTAACAGAAGCCCCTCAGATGAGGGGCTTTTTTCAGGCGAGGATGCGGTCGGCAACTAACATGCCGGTCGCCATCTGCAAATCGATATACTGCGCCAGCTCGCGCTGCTCGGCGCGCGGCAGATAGGGCAACTCACCCACCAGCGGCCCGGGCAGTTTTTTGCTCAGCACGTCGATAATCTCCGCATAGTGCGCCAGCCCCGGGTTGATGCGGTTGGCCACCCAGCCAATCAGCGGCAGACCGTCATTGGCAATCGCCTGCGCCGTCAGCAGCGCGTGGTTGATGCACCCTTCCTGGATACCCACCACCATCACCACCGGCAGCTGCTCCTGCACCACCCATTCGGACAGCGGGCGCAAATCATTCATCAGGCTGCGCCAGCCGCCCGTCCCTTCGACCACCACGTGATCGACCTTCTCGCTCAGGTTCGCCAGGCCGTCGGACAACAGGGGATAATTAATCAGGCCGCTGTGCGCCACGCTGCTCTCCTCTTCGCTTAACGCAATGGGATTGACCGCGTGATAAGGCAACTCCAGTGACGAGACGCTTTGCAGCACCAGGGCGTCTTTATTACGCAATCCCTCTGGCGTCTCTTTACTCCCTTTTGCGACCGGTTTGTACCCTGCCACGCGTTTACCGCTTGCTGCCAGCGCCTGCAGCAATGCGCGGGATACGACGGTCTTGCCGACAGAGGTATCTGTACCAGTAACAAAGAAACGCTTAAGCATGACTCACTCCACCTCTTGGGTATGCTTCGAAAATATAAACCAGGTAAATAATTCAGTGGAGGAAGTCTACGGGATGCGTGCGCTACCCGGCTTGAGATAGCGCAATTTTTCTTACATCTGCGGAAAAGAGTTAACCCTGTAACAGGCGGATCAACAGCGAGCCGTTATACATGGCGTCTTTGACCAGCGCCGCGCCGGCCATCGTGCCCTGATTGGAAAACTGGGTGCTTTCTACCGCAATATTCTGGCTGTAGGCCGGAAGCGACTGCTGGTGAATACAGGCCGTAATCGCCGGGAAAGAGGATCTCCGCCGCCTGGCTCAGCGGTGAGCCAATGAGGATTTTTTGCGGGTTGAAGAGGTTCACCATAATGGCCAGAATGCGGCCAACGTTATTCCCTACTCCAGTAATAATGTCCTTCGCCAGCAGATCGCCCTGGCGCGCGGCGGCGCAGAGAGAATCCACCGTAAGGGGTTGTCCGTGCAGCGAGGAGCTCATGGACTGGCTGAGCCTGACCTGCGCCAGCTCCAGCACGCTTTCCACGCTGGCAATGGTCTCCAGACAGCCGTGGTTCCCGCAGTAGCAGCGCTTGCCGTACGGGTCGACCTGGGTGTGGCCAATTTCCACCAGGCTGCTGCTTCCGGCGTGGAGAAGACGTCCGTCGGTGATCACCCCCGCGCCGACGTTATGATCGATAACCACCTGAATCACATCCCGCGCGCCGCGGGACGCGCCGAATAGCGCCTCCGCCATCGTCCAGGCGCTGATGTCATGCTGAATGTAGACCGGCACGCCGGTATGGTTTTTCAGCACCTCACCCAGCGGCATCTCTTTGACATCGTCGTAAAACGGCATGCGGTGAACAATACCATTTTCGGTATCAATAATTCCCGGCATGGTGATGGCAATCGCCGTTAAGCGTTCAAGCCGCTGCTGATGGCGGATAAAGAAGCGATCGATGTGCGAGACAATCGCCTCGAGGAGCGGCATTCCTCGGCGTTGAGCGGCAGTTCAAGCCGGTCTTCCACCACCAGCTTGCTGCTCAGATCGCGCAGCGCGAGGAAGATCTCCCCGCGGCTGATGCGCAGCGACAGGTAGTGCCAGGCTTCCGTCTCCACCACCAGCCCGACCGCCGGACGGCCACGGCTGCCCGGCTCCTGAATTTCCGTCTCCTGAACCAGATGCGCTTCCAGCATCTCGCGGACAATCTTGGTAATACTGGCGGGTGCCAGTTGTGCCAGGCGCGAAAGATCGATACGCGAAACCGGGCCAAGCTGATCAATCAGGCGATACACCGCGCCCGCGTTGGTCTGCTTAATCTGATCAATATGCCCTGGCTGACTATCAGCAACCACCTCTGACTCCCTTATTTTCGAGCTTCGAAATAAACTGTTCAGCTATGGTGAAGCACTTCACCATGGCTGCCGTCAAATATTTACCTAGCCATGTGATTTACAGCACATTTTGCAATGACTTATGCGTAAAAATCAGCCGATTGCGGCATGTAGAAGTTGCTGTTTGAAACGCTGTGCGGCATGCCGTTCCCTGTTCGCGGTGTTTTGCCCAGACCAGCCACATTTCGGAAACGGCATCCTCTTCGGCAATGGTCACCCAGCGCATTTCGCGCAGTTGCACCCGCTTAAAGGAGGCCGGAAGAATCGAGACGCCCAGCCCGGCGGCCACCAGCCCGATAATGGTCATCGCTTCCCCCACTTCCTGGGTTATGGCGGGGATAAGATCGTAGCGGCGCATCAGCCCCAGGATATCGTCATACAGACCCGTTCCGACCTGCGGATCAAAAAAGACAAACGGCTCTTTTGCCAGCTCCGCCAGCGATACCGCCGGACGCGCCGCCAGCGGGTGATCACGGTGGATCATCGCCATCAGCGGTTCGCGCAGGATCACCTCCCACGCCAGCGTGTCCGGCAGCGGGGTATTACGCATCAGCCCCAAATCCAGCGAGCCTTCATTCAGCGGCGCAATCTGCTCGCGGGTATTGATCTCGCGCGTCTGAATGTGAACATCCGGGAAGCGCCGGCGGAATGACGAGAGCGTTTCCGAGACGGCCCTGATAAACGGCGCGGAAGAGGTAAACCCGATACGCAACTCTCCGGCTTCCCCGAGATACAGCCGTTCTGCGCGGGCGGCGGCGTCATCGACCATGCTCAGAATTTGTCGGCTGTCGGCAAGAAACTGTTTGCCCGCGGCCGTCAGGCTCACGCTGCGGTTGGTGCGGGCCAGAAGGCGCGCGCCGACCTGCTGTTCCAGGATCTGAATCTGCTGGCTTAACGGGGGTTGGGAGATATTCAGCCGCGCCGCCGCACGGCCAAAATGCAGCTCCTCGGCGACGGCGACAAAGTAGCGCAGATGACGCAGCTCGATATTCATATTTTAAAAGTATCATTTGAGATTATTAATATATTAGACAGAATATTTACATTTTCCTACCCTTAAGTCCGTGGTCAGACCCGTCACCAGAAATCACGGGGATGATTAAGCAAGGATCTCCAGTGAGTCGTACAACTACCATTGATATCGATCCGGCAAGCGATATCAATGATTTACCTGCAACATCGCAGCCGGGACAGTTTATTAAACGTGGTACCCCCCAATTTATGCGCGTCACGCTGGCGCTCTTCTCCGCCGGTCTGGCAACCTTCGCCCTGCTCTATTGCGTTCAGCCGATCCTGCCCGTGCTCTCTCATGAGTTTGGCGTATCGCCTGCCAGCAGCAGTATTTCACTCTCCATTTCCACCGGCATGCTGGCGATTGGCCTGCTCTTTACCGGCCCGCTTTCCGACGCCATTGGGCGTAAACAGGTGATGGTAACCGCCCTGATGCTGGCCTCCGGCTGTACGCTACTCTCAACCATGATGACCAGCTGGCACGGTATTCTGGTGATGCGCGCGCTGATTGGCCTCTCGCTCAGCGGCGTGGCGGCGGTCGGGATGACCTATCTCAGCGAGGAGATCCACCCGAGCTTTGTCGCCTTCTCTATGGGGCTGTACATCAGCGGGAACTCGATTGGCGGCATGAGCGGACGTCTGCTGAGCGGGGTGTTTACCGACTTCTTTAACTGGCGAATTGCGCTGGCGGTCATCGGCTGTTTTGCGCTGGCATCAGCCCTGATGTTCTGGAAAATCCTGCCGGAATCGCGCCATTTCCGCCCCACCTCGCTGCGCCCGAAAACGCTGTTTATCAACTTCCGTCTGCACTGGCGCGACAAAGGGCTGCCGCGGCTGTTCCTTGACCGGCTTTCTGCTGATGGGCTCCTTCGTCACGCTGTTTAACTATATTGGCTATCGCCTGATGCTCTCGCCGTGGCCTCTGAGCCAGGCGGTCGTTGGCCTGCTGTCAGTGGCCTATCTTACCGGCACCTGGAGCTCGCCGCGCGCGGGGGCAATGACCAGCAAATATGGTCGCGGTCCGGTGATGATCGGCTCTTCACGCCAGTGATGCTGGTCGGGCTGCTGCTGACGCTTTTCTCCTCGCTGTGGCTGATTTTTCCGGGCATGCTGCTCTTCTCCGCCGGGTTCTTCGCCGCACACGCGGTCGCCAGCAGCTGGATTGGCCCGCGCGCGCGTCGCGCCAAAGGTCAGGCCTCGTCTCTTTATCTGTTCAGCTATTACCTGGGTTCCAGCATCGCCGGGACGCTGGGCGGGGTGTTCTGGCACAGCTACGGCTGGAACGGCGTGGGCGGGTTTATCGCGCTGATGCTGCTGATTGCCATTCTGGTGGGCAGCCGGATCCACTCTCGTTTGCATTAATGCAACGACGAAAGAAGAGCCTCGCGTGTGCGGGGCTTTTTTTGCTCCGTGCGGATGTGCGTTAAAAGAGGCTCAAAATCGAGGTTGCGCCAACCAGTTCACGCACGGCATCCAGCGCCATCAGAGCAAAAATGATCCAGACAAAAGGATTTATGGTTGTCACTCTGTTGTCTCTTCTGCGGGTGTAAAAATCCTGTACTTCTATTATGGTACAAACTGGCCAAATGAAAGCCGGACTACTATTTCAGGTAGTTATAGAAAAAACGCTAACGAAAATAGAGGCATTATGGACAAGCAGAACTACCAGCAACTCACCCGCACTTTCCAGCGTCTCTCGCGCTTCTCGCACCTCTCCTCCATCGCCAGCTGGGACATGTTCACCATGATGCCGCCAGGCGGCAGCGCCGCGCGCGGCGAGGCGCTGGCTGAACTGAGCGTGCTGCAACACCAGATTCTGACCGATAAACGTGTCGGCCAGTGGTTACAGGCGGCAAAGCAGGAGACGCTGGACGATATTGAACAGGCCAACCTGCGCGAAATGACGCGTCACTACCAGCAGGCGGCGCTGCTGCCGGAAGCGCTGGTGGAAGCACAATCGCTGGCGGGCAGCAAGTGTGAGCACGCCTGGCGCACACAGCGCCCCGCCAATGACTGGGCGGGTTTCAGCGCCAACCTGAAAGAGGTGGTCAAACTCGCCCGCGAAGAGGCCCGCCTGCGCGCAGCGGCCAAAGGCTGTTCGCCGTATGATGCGCTGCTGGACATTTTCGAACCCGACATGACCAGCGCCCGCCTGGACGTACTGTTCGGCGAGGTGAAAAGCTGGCTGCCGGACCTGCTGGCAAACGCGCGGTGGCGAAACAGGCGCAGCAAACACTGATTGCGCCGCAGGGGCCGTTCCCGCAGGCCGTGCAGCGCGAGCTGGGATTGCAGGCAATGCAGGTATTGGGCTTCGATTTCAACGGCGGGCGCCTTGACGTCAGCGCGCACCCCTTCTGCGGCGGCGTCCCGGAAGATGTGCGCATCACCACGCGCTATGACGAAGATGAACTGCTGAGCGCGCTGTTTGGCGTGGTCCACGAAACCGGACACGCCCGCTACGAACAAAACCTGCCGCGCGCCTGGGCCGGACAGCCGATCGCGCTGGCGCGCTCCACCGCGATCCATGAATCGCAGAGTCTGTTCTTTGAAATGCAGCTGGGGCGCAGCGAAGCCTTTCTGCGCCGCCTGCAACCGGCGATTGTCGAGAGTTTTGGTATGCAACCAGCCTTCGAAGAGGGCAATTTCATTGCCTGGAATCAGCGGGTGAAACCGGGCTATATCCGCGTCGAGGCGGACGAAGTCAGCTACCCGGCGCACGTGGTCCTGCGCTATGAGATTGAACGCGCGCTGATCGACGGCGAGATTGAAGTGGAGGATATTCCGGCCCTGTGGGATGAAAAAATGCAGGCCTGGCTGGGGCTTTCCACCGAAGACAATTACCGCAACGGCTGTATGCAGGATATTCACTGGACCGACGGCGGATTTGGTTACTTCCCCTCCTACACGCTGGGCGCCATGTACGCCGCGCAGCTCTTCCATGCGGCACGCGTGGCCCTGCCAACGCTTGATGAGGCCATTGCACAAGGTGATTTTAGCGCCCTGTTCGACTGGCTGCGGCAGAACATCTGGCAGCACGGTAGCCGCTTCAGCACCTCGCAACTCATTGAAAATGCAACAGGAGAAGTATTGAATGCCGATTATTTCCGCCAGCATTTGACCCGCCGTTATCTCTGATGACATCGCGCCGGAACCCCCGTTTCGGCGCGGTACATCACGTTCCCCCAATGTACATTCGGTTACACGCCGATACCAATCACTCACGGAAACCTCGAATTTACAGGGATATAGTTATTTCAACGGCCCCGCAGTGGGGTTAAATGATGAAACCAAATTCGAGGGTATCGGAATGAAAAAAGTATTAGCTCTGGTTGTTGCCGCTGCTATGGGTCTGTCTTCTGCTGCATTCGCTGCTGACACCGCTGCCACCTCTCAGGCTCCGGCTGCTGCTCCGACTGCTACCACCGCTGCACCGGCTGCTACTGCGACTAAAGCTCCGGCTAAAAAAGTGCACAAAAAACACAAAAAAGCTGTAGAGCAGAAAGCTCAGGCTGCAAAAGTGAAAAAACACCACAAAAAAGCCGCTAAACCGGCTGTAGAACAGAAAGCTCAGGCTGCTAAAAAGCATCACAAAAAAGCAGTAAAACACACTGCAACTAAACCAGCTGCACAGCCAGCTGCGTAAGAGTAAACGTGTCTGATTCCGGCGTCCTTAACGGCACGCTGTGACAAGTCGGCGCTGAGCCCTTCGGGTGAGGCGCCGTTTTTCTTATCTGGAGGGCGTATGCTGCGACGCTATCGGTTTGAGCTGATTCTGATCATGCTGATTATTTGCGCGCTCATCGCCAGCCATTTTTATCTTTCCTGATGTAGCACGCTGATTTTACTCCCACTTTAGCGCTGTCCCGTCTATAGTATTTTCATAGGGTTCACTTTTAATAATCATAATTACCCCCACCAGAGTGTGATATGCGTAAATCTGTTGTGTTGTTACTGGGAACGCTGTTTCTGTTTTCCGCATGCTGGTCATGCGGATGATGGCGGGGATGACACCATTAGCGCGAAAGAGCTAAAGACGCTTTTTTTCGGTCATGACGATCGCACGCGCGTCGCCGATCCGACCCAAGCGCCCTGGGATGCTATCGGTCAACTGGAAACCGCCAGCGGTAACCTGTGTACTGCGACGCTGATCACCCCGCAGCTGGCCCTGACGGCCGGCCACTGTCTGTTAACGCCGCCAAACGGCAAGCCGGATAAAGCGGTGGCCCTGCGGTTTGTGTCGCAAAAAGGGACCTGGCGCTATGAAATTCACGGCATTGAAGGGCGGGTCGATCCGTCTCTCGGCAAACGTCTGAAACCCGATGGTGACGGCTGGATCGTGCCACCGGCGGCCGCCTCATGGGATTTTGGCCTGATCGTTTTGCGCTACCCGCCTTCCGGCATTACGCCGCTGCCGTTATTTGACGGCGACAAAGACGCACTCACCGCCGCGCTGAAAGCCGCCGACCGGAAAGTGACGCAGTCCGGCTACCCTGTCGATCATCTGGATACGCTTTACACCCACTCGGACTGTATTGTGACGGGCTGGGCGCAAAGCAGCGTGCTGTCGCACCAGTGCGATACGTTGCCGGGTGACAGTGGTTCACCGCTGATGCTGAAAACCGATAACGGCTGGCAGTTGATTGGCGTGCAGAGCTCTGCACCGGCGGCAAAAGATCGCTGGCGCGCCGATAACCGGGCCTTGTCCGTGACCGGTTTTCGCGACAAGCTGGAAGCGCTGGCCAAAGAGAGCGAGTAATTCAGCCCAGCCGCTGCAAACGCAGTTGCAGGATGTCCTGTCCATCGGCATCGGCTGGCTGAACCAAAAACCCTGCAGTTGATCGCAGCCAGCCAGCCGCAGCAGTTTCATTTGCTTTTCGGTCTCCACCCCTTCCGCCACCACCGCCATGCCCAGCGCGTTGGCGATCCGCACCGTGCCGCTCACCAGCGCCGCTGCCTGTTCATCGTCGTCCACCAGCCCGGCCAGCGATTTATCAATCTTGATGGTGTCGAAGTTAAAACGCCGCAAATAGCCAATGCTGGAATAGCCAGTACCAAAGTCATCCAGCGCCACCGCGGTGCCCAGCGCTTTAAGATTGGCTATCGCCATGCGGGCACGCTCCGGATTTTCCAGCACATAGGTCTCCGTTACCTCCAGTTGCAGGCGGTGCGCCGGAAAGCGGCAGGTCTCCAGCACGCTGGACACTTTGTTCTCGAAGGCGGGATCGCGAAACTGCGCGGGCGAGATATTAACGGATAATCGTTAAGATCCCCGTATCGGCTGGAGATCCTGACAGGCGCGGCGCAGCACAAACTGTCCCAGCTTGTAAATCAGCCCGCTGGTCTCCGCAATGGCGATAAAGGTATCCGGGCCCAGCGGCCCGTCCGGGCGACGCGGCCAGCGGACCAGCGCTTCGATGCTCACTCATCATCTGGCTGCGGGCGTCAATAATCGGCTGATACCAGACCTCAAACTCATCGCGCTCCAGACCGTCACGGATCTGATTTTCAATCGCCAGCTTGCGCTCCCGGGCGCTGTTCAGCTCCGCGTCGTAGTGGGTGATACGCCCTTTCCCGCTCATTTTGGCATGGTACATGGCAATATCGGCGCGGCGAAACAGCTCGGAGCTGGTGCATTCAATCAGGGTTCCGCTGGCGATGCCGATGCTGGCCCCGATATGGATGGTGCGTTCCCCCAGCTGAACCGGGGTGGTGAGATAATCCAGCACCGAAACGGCAAAGGCGGTGGCCTGTGTTTCTGCCACATCACCGCCCGCTCAGGGTCATGGCAAACTCATCCCCGCCCATCCGCGCCAGCATTCCGCCCGGCGGCACGCGTTCACTCAGCGTTTTCGCAATCGCCACAATGAGATGGTCGCCAACATCGTGGCCGTAGATATCATTCACATCTTTAAAACCATCCAGATCGATAAACACCACGCTTATGACGTATCCGGATCGCCCATCGCACCCAGTTTTTCGATGTTTTCGATGAGCGCCCGGCGGTTGGGTAAATGGCTTAGCCAGTCCGTCAGGGCGACCAGGCGCGCCTGGCTTTCCCCTCGCGCCAGCTTGTACAGCCCCGCGCTGCTCACCAGAATAAACAGCAGGATCAGCCCCGACGCCAGCACCACAATCTGGCGAGATATCCGAGGATGCCGCCCGCGCGGCTTCTGCGCCCCCGGAAGACGCGGCGGCCAGTTCAGATAGCCCAGCTCCTCGCCCGCCGAGTCACGCAGCGGAACGCTACTGGCGGCGGTTTTCTGCGGTGACAGGCGTAAGTCTGTAATCTGGAAGGTTTTGCCAAGGTCGCTGAGGATCTGCGCGTTCAGATGACGGGTAATCACCAGATAGCGGCGCGTTCCGTCGTAAACCTCAAAACTGCCGACCATCGGGCGAATCAGCCCAATGCCGACAAAGGCCACGCCGCTCCCGGGTCTGCGTGATCCCGGCATAGATATTTTTCCCGGACTGAAGCAACTGGTTATGACCGCGGATCAGCGCCCGCAATCCACTGCCAAAAAAAGTGAGATCGCGCTCCGTGAAAAGGCTGGCTGCGAAACGATCCCCAGAGGACATTGAAATGCTCATCCAGCACGAAGGTGCCGTCATAGAGGTTGTTGATTTTAAAGCCGGCGCCCCAGGTGTTGTACAGCCAGTGCGTATCGAGCGTGGCACGGTAAACTTCCCGCACCGCATCGTCCCAGACGGCATTATCAAGCACCAGCGAGGGGACGCGGTTAACCGACGTCTGAATGGCCCCCTGCACGGAAAGCGCCGTGCGGTGTTCATCAATTTCATTGGTTTTGGTGCTGATAAGATGCAGGGAAAGATAGAGCAGTGCGACGACGGAGATGATTAAGCCGATCCCCGCCATAAAGACCATGGCAAACAACGTTCTCGCGCTGGGAATATTGCGCCAGCTAAACGGATTGAACATTCATCGCCCCCTGCAGGTGGCTGAAAAAGTCGCGTTGCGTTAGTTATTGAGTAAAGCGTAATACAGGCAGCGAATTTCGCTGCCTGTAAACGCGGGCAGCGTCACATTATGCGAGTTTAATCAGCAACATACCCATAATTAACAGCAGCAGACCAAACCAGCCTTTACGGTTCAGACGCTGGCCGAAGAGGATCCAGCCCGCCGCCAGCGTAGCGGCGATACCAAAACCGCCCCACAGCGCATAGGCCACCGAAAGATCGATCCCTTTCACCGCCTGGGACAGCGCGCTGAACGCCGCCAGAACCGCCGCAAGCGACCTCAGGCCGTAGAGTTTACGACGAAAACCGTCGGAGAATTTCAGAAAGATATTCGCCAGGATCTCCAGCACGATGGCGATCCCCAGCCAGGGAGCATGGATCCACTCAAACTGTTGCATGGTTGCGCTCCTTCTGCACTTGCGGCTTACGGGTCCCGGATTTAATCAGCACAATACCCGAGACCAGCGTCGCCAGCCCGATCACTTTTAATACCGGGAGTTGTTCATCAAAAAGAAACACGCTGAACAGGGTAATCAACAAAATACCGATGCCTTCCCACAGTGCATACGCGACGCCCAGCGCAATTTTTTTCACCGCAAACGAGAGAAAAATATACGACAGCGAAATCATCACCAGCATCAAAATAAACCCGTTGTGGCCATCGCTGACGCTTGCCCACTTCATCGACAGCGTGCCGGTAATTTCAGCGATAATTGCCAAGATCAGTAATATCCAGTAAAACATGTTTTTCTCCTGCTTGAGAATATATATCCATGCGCGGCTTACCGCTGCGCGCAGCAAACCGGAAAAACAGCAATTGAAATCAGCCGGCTACGCGCTTAGCGCCAGCTCAGGCAGAAGAAATGACTATAGTGCGGTGCGCCAGTGTTGCTCACCCGAAAGCGGGCAGAAGGAGGAGTGGTGACGGGAAAAAACAGAATTTTTTTGAAAGAGAGTACGTCCTGAACATATTGTCCATAAAATTACAATTATCCGCGATGTTGCTTCTCGTCTTTGCGGATGAAAATTGTCCTCGGTAGTTAAACACCGCTAATTTCTACCACAGCCCAGGATTTTACTCAAAGGCTTTGCAATTCTTTACTCTGCTGTGGAATTTATATTATTTTTGCAGTGCGTGGTTTTCTTTTTATACCGCCTTTATATCAGGCGATAAATAATCCTCTTCAGCCGGTAATAACTCACGATGAGGAAATATATGTCACGTTGCCAATCGCGCGGCCATAGTTGGGAGATGGCGCCCAACGAATATGACAATGTTTACCACGTCTATGTGCATCGCGTTTTATGGCCGGTTTTCCATAACCGCCCCGACTTAGCCCGCTACCAGAAAGCCGGGGTTATAACCTACAAAACCTGTACGCGAAAGGTGGCCTGCACCCTTTACGGCATCTTTGCCGCGCAGCGCCTTTATTGAGGCGGCGTTGGCGGGCTGTTTTTTGCAACGCTCGCCCGCGCTTCCGCCAGCAAATTCCACGAGGTGATAAACAGCGCAGCAATCATGGGCCCAAGGACAAAACCATTAATGCCGAAGAATTGCAGGCCGCCCAGCGTGGTCAGCAGAATCAGATAATCCGGCATGCGGGTATCTTTCCCAACCAGCAACGGACGCAGAAGATTGTCGGCCAAACCAACGACGATCACGAAGTAGAGCGTAAGCACCGTTGCCGTAACAAACTCGTCGGTCGAATAGAGAAAAATCACCGCCGGGATCCAGACAATCGCCGTTCCCACCGCCGGGATTAACGACAGGAATGCCATCAGCGCCGCCCACAGCAGGCTGCCGTTGAAACCGGCAAACCAGAAACCGATGCCGCCCAGCGCGCCCTGAACGATGGCAACCACCAGCGTCCCTTTTACCGTAGCTCGCGCCACACCGGCGAACTTCAAAAACAGGCGACGCTTAATGGTCGCCGTCAGCGGCATAACTTCGTAGATCTGGCGCACCAGCGTGGCGCCATCTTTCAGCAGGAAGAACAGCAGATAGACCATCAAACAGAAGCTAACGGTAATGCCCAGCGTACCTTTGCCAATGATCACCGCGCTGCCCGCCAGGTAACGCCCGACGCTCAACGCCACGCCGGAGAGTTTTTCCCGAATTGCATTCACCGAATCAAAATCATTGTCGCGCAGATAGCCCTTCGCCCAGTCCGGCAGATGTGCAATGCCATTACTTAATAGCTGCGGCAGATCGGTCGCGTTATTTTGCAGACGCTGGTACAGGCTGTTGATCTCCACGGCCAGTGAAGAGAGCACCATCATCATTGGGATAAACACAATCACGCAAATCAGCAGCACAGTGATCAACGAGGCAATGCCGTTACGCCCGTGCAACCATACCGAGAGCCGCATGCGCAGCGGATAGAAAATCAATGCCAGGATGATCGCCCAGATAATCGCGGAATAATAGGGCTGGATCAGGCCGAAAAACGCCACGCTGACCAGCAATAATAAAATGATAAAAAAGAACTGATTACTTTTAAGTGTTGACATCGGCCCGTCCAATGGAGAAACAACCATTAAGTGTAGTGCCTTACTCATTGATTGTAAAAACAATCCCCTGCCCTGACGGTTGTACACCGCTAATAACCTTTCCCTTTTTTATCAACTGCACACCATCAGGATTTTCGTACTCAACGCGTATTTAAGAATGAGACGATAAATCGATGCCCTATTGCCGCTTATGATGACGCCACCGAATTGCGCCAGACAACACCAGGAATAGTGCATCGGCTATCTGGCTAACTGGTGGGGAAAAAGCAGTTGGTTAATATTGGCGACGCAGTAACACATTGTCGGGTTGTTTTATCCGTTATCTGTCTATTGTCGTGATAAGCATAGAAGCACCTTTAAATCAAAAGGTTATATTTCACAAAGAGGAGATACAGTATGACCATTGTAATGCTCATGTCTACCGATGCCGATATTGTTAACACGCAACTGAATGCCGCCTGGAACCCCATCACGAATCGCTATACGTGGGCACAGGTCAGTTCCATGAATTTAAATATTATCAACGGCGCGACCATTGTGGTTATTGCCCATGGTAATGGTACGGAAATTGGCAACGCGGCTCCGGGCGTTGTTGATGTTAATGCCGAAACCTTTCTTGCTCTGGTTCAGGGAAATATGGCGAATAACGCCGTTCCGGCAAGAATTTATATTTCCTCTTGCGGTCCGGGCATCGCAGAGTTTGCCGCTAATGTGCGGATAGCGGCGCAGAATAATCAGATTTGGCACAACACGCGTATTTTTGGTCATAGCGATCCGGTTTCCGGCCCGGTACCGCCCGCCAACGATATCCGCTGGACGCGAATTTTTTAAGCTATCGCTAGTACATGATGCCAGGCGGTGGTTGACACGGCCTGGCATCCCCGCCGCATAAATTTCATGTGACTTCAGTAGCTTTATTATTTTCTGCCGCAAGCGGCTTGCTCTCTTCACTATAATGGTGGTTTGACGCCGAATGAATCAGAACGCTTGTTCTGGAAATCTCTAAAGCCGTGGCCAATTTTTGTTGACCACTACAACTAGTTTTTATTTAGCGACAGGCAGGTCTGAATAGCGCGTAGTATAAGATGGTGATAGCATTTCACGCTTCATTGCCCAAGGTTTCTGGATGCCTTGACCAGCAAACCAGACCTTTCCTTTTCCTGACGAGTTAATGCCGTCGATTACCGCCATCAGTGCAGTGCTATTAGCCTTTGGGGCGGTATCATCAAACAAATTAAGCTGTGCAGTGCCACGACTAAAAAAGTCAGCAAGCATTACGCCAGCTTTCATGTAGCGATAACCATCGACCCATATCCGGTCTAGTGATTCTGTAGATGCACGTATAATGTCACGCGTATCATTAGATGGTATCGATAGTTTCGTAGATGATTGGTTCTCATAATAAATTTCATTATCTGCGTGCGGGCTGGTGCGTAGAAATACGCTGACAAAAGCACAAAACTGGTGTTCGCTACGCAATTTTGCTGCGGCGCGTTCAGCATAGGCGCAGACAGCCTGGCGCATATCTGCATACTCGGTAATACGATACCCAAAAGAGCGGCTGAACATAATCTGTTGTTTATCCGGCACGAATTCCTCAAGCTCCAGGCACGACTCACCGCGCAGCTCACGCAGCGTTCTTTCCAGAACAACGTTGAAATGTTTTTTGATTACCCAAGGTGAGCTATTGGCTAAGTCCAGCGCTGTATTGATCCCCATATTGTTCAGTTTTTTGCTGATGCGCCTTCCTACACCCCATACATCCTCCACAGGCACTCGTTCTAACAGCTTCCGCTGACGTGATATGTCGGATAGATCAACCACGCCACCCGCACTCGCCCATCGTTTTGTTGCGTAATTTGCTAATTTTGCTAACGTTTTGGTTTGCGAAACTCCGATTCCGATCGTGAGCCCGGTATTTTTAAGTACCTGGTTCCGCACGGCCTTCCCAAAATCTGTCAGCGACATGTAGCTGGCTATGCCGGATAAGTCGATAAAGGCTTCATCAATTGAATAGATCTCGATGGCTGGCGCCATCTGCGTCAGCGTCTGCATAACCCGCGCACTAAGGTCAGCATAAAGAGCATAGTTCGAGCTGAATACGTACACTTCAGATGAGAACGTTTTATTTTTCAGTTTGAAAAAAGGCTCTCCCATGGCGATGCCAAGCGCTTTTGCCTCTGCTGAACGCGAAATTACGCAGCCGTCGTTGTTAGAGACCACTACCACGGGTTTTCCCTTTAAATCCGGGCGGAATACCGTTTCACAGGACGTATAAAAGCTGTTGACGTCAGCCAAAGCAAACATCGTCATTTATGTGACTTCACTGAAAATGTTACTACACCAAATATTTCTAGATCTTCTGGGTTATGAAACGTAATGGGTGAGTAATTGCTATTGTGCGGAACCAGGCGTAAGACAGGATGAGTACGTAGTTCCTTGACAGTAAACTCGCCAGCTACAGCAGCAATCACAATATCGCCATGGCTTGCCGACAGCGAACGATCAACTACCAGAAGGTCACCATCCCCAATTCCAGCACCAGTCATGGAGTCACCGCTGACTTTAATAAAATATGTGGCGCAAGGATGGGCTATCAAAAGCGTATTGAGATCCAGCCTATCTTCAACATAGTCTTGCGCGGGACCAGGAAAACCACAAGGTACCCGCTCCGTAAAGAGAGGAAGATGGATAGAGGGGGCAATCTCTAAGGGATAAAAAAGCTGCATAATGAGGAACTCAATATAACTGTATTTATATACAGTATCTCTGATTTTTTCGCACGTTCAACCTTCTTCTAAGAAGGTTTTCGGAACCGTTTGAAGTTGCGAGGTATTTAGGTTTTACCGTGTGAGCAGCAAGCCGGGTAAGTTTGCTTTTCACTACAGTCACTGGTCACTGGTCACTGGTCACTGGTCACTGGTCACTGGCACGATAGCTCTGATTTTCCGGTTTTCGGTCCCTGATTTATTCCAGCCGGTGCATGAATACAGCACGGGACAGCGCGTTACGCAGGCTTCACCTTAATTCAGCCCCGCCTGTACCCGCCGACGCAGTGAAGTGACCTGTACACGGTTGATTATCACAAGCCAGTGTTAGTCCTACATCTGATACACAATGGCTTAAAGAACCGCTCCTTGCTCAAAGCCGGCCTGGCTATATCTGGATTTGCCACTTTGTGCCAGAAACGATCTGATCCGCTCATAAACGCGTGAATGACGCGTGATTAATGCAGCCCTGGCCGATTAACGTAGTCCGCACGGCCTCAATCAGCGGGGTATGCGGTTCGTGGCCTAAAAAGTCGATCAGTTTTGCATTGTCCATCTGTATCGGCTGTTCCCATAAATACCGCATCTCGCGCATCTCACGCAGCGTGGTATTGAACGGCGCCATCGCAAAGATAAGCCACCAGGGAAAAGAGGTTATCTTCGCTTTAATACCCGCAAATTGTGCGACACTTTTTATGGCTGCTGCCATCGCCGTACCATCGGCATCCCAGTGCCCCCGCATATGAAAACAGGCAAACGGTTCGAGTTGCTCCCGACGCGCCAACAGCGCAGACAGCGTTTCGGCGACATCCGGCAGATAGGCCCACTGATGGCCTGTTCCGGCTTTACCCGGATTTTTAATTGTCCGGGGGAGTTTACCTGGCGTGATCCATCCCTGTGAAAACCAGTTGTTGCCTGCGTCAGGGCCAAAGAAATCACCGGCCCGCAGAATCAGCACTTTTCCGCCACGCTGCGTGTAGGCGTTCAGTGCCTTCTCCATTTGCACCCGTATGGCCCCTTTTCTGGTGACAGGATTTTGGGGAGAGTCTTCCCGTAAAAGTGGAAAGGCGTCCGGACCGTAGTTGTAAACGGTGCCAGGGAGAACGATTAAGGCACCGTTTCGCTCCGCCGCATTGATGGTGTTCTGTAACATCGGCAAAACCAGTTGCTCCCAGTTTCGATAACCTGGCGGATTAACGGCATGGACAATCACACTACACTCTGACGCCGCCGCCGCGACCTGCTCAGCATTCAGCGCGTCACCCGTTATCCACGTCATATTTGCGGGCTCTTCATTTTGCGGAGCGCTGCGGCGCAGTGCATGAACGTCCCATTTTTCGCGAATGAGTTTACGGGCGATTTCGCCACCGATTCCGCCTGTTGCGCCCAGTACGAGTACCTTGTTTCTGTTTTTCATCGCCTTGCCTTTACCGGATGTGTGTGCTTGACATCGTAGTGTTTGCGCGGGCTAAATGTAATTGCATGACATCAGGTAGCAGGTATGCATTTTTGTATGACTATAAATATTCCATGGGAATGGTATCGAACCTTCCTGGCGGTGATGAAAGAAGGCTCCCTGTCGGGGGCCGCCCGTATGCTTGCCATTACCCAGCCCACTGCGGGGCGCCACATAGCAGCACTGGAATCCGCCCTTGGCCTGGTTTTGTTTACGCGGTCGCAGACTGGTCTGCAACCGACGGATGCGGCAGCCGCGCTGCAAGGCCATGCGCAAGCGATGGAAAACACGGCCAGTATGATTGCGCGAACGGCCGCCAGCTTCAGCACGCACACCGCCGGGTTGCATGGCGTGGTACGCGTTTCTGCGAGTGAAATTATCGGCACGGAAGTTCTTCCTTCCCTGATTGCACGAATCAAAGAGGATTATCCGCAGCTTACAATTGAATTGGTTCTCTCTAACCGAATGCAGGATTTATTGAACCGGGAAGTGGATATTGCGGTACGCATGACCACACCGGTGCAGGAGCAACTGATCGCACGTCGGTTGGGCCGTATTGAAATTGGTCTGCATGCATCACATTCCTATCTGGCCCGGCATGGTGAACCGGAAAGTATTGACGAGCTGTTCAGCCATCCGCTTGTGGGCTTTGATAAAATGACGCCGTTTATTTTACAGGCACTGAAACACTACCCTCAGCTGAAGCGTGAAGCATTTACCTTACGAACTGACAGTGATGTGGCGCAGTTGAACCTTATTCGCGCAGGTGCGGGTATAGGGATGTGTCAGGTTCAACTGGCCGATTTTCCTGTCCCATTAAAGCGGTTGATGCCTGATTTCTTTGCGTTCCGTCTTGATACCTGGCTGGTGATGCATGAGGACTTGCGCCACAGTCAGGCCTGTAAAACGGTATTCGATATTCTTGCCGGGGGCTTACAGGCGTATATCAATAAGGCAGGTTTGTGACACGCAGTACAGGAAATCAAGGCGTTGTCGTTCTCGAATGAGTGCGAGATTCAATGCTATTGTTTCCGCTTAATTTGACGGCTTTCAAGAATTCCCTCATGTTCACAAAGGAGTCGACCTATGCAACATCTCCCCGAGATTATTGGCATTGCAACGGCACTCGCCGCTGGCGCTGCAAGCCCGGGTCCGAGCTTCGTGATGGTGGCACGCACATCGGCAAGTATGGGCCGACTCAACGGCTTGCTAGCCGCGTTGGGGATGGGGGTTGGAGGATTGATTTTTGCAACAGCATCGTTGCTGGGACTTCATGGCGTTTTGCTTGCAGTCCCGTCGTTATATTTGCTCCTGAAAGTTGGCGGTGGTCTTTATCTGGCTTATTTAGGCTTCCGTATCTGGAGGGGCGCTCGTACCCCTCTTGTTGCTGAAGTTCAGCTGCATGATCGGTCAATTCCACTCTCTTCACGATTTCTGTTCCTGGGCCTTACCACTCAACTCAGTAATCCGAAAACGGCTATTGTCTATGCCAGTGTTTTTGCCGCCTTTCTTCCACCAGATAGCGCTCTCTCCTTTAAGGTTGTCATTGCATTGCTCGTCTTTTTAATCGAAGCCAGCTGGTATGCGCTTGTCGCGATTGTTCTTTCTGCGTCTAAACCTCGAAATTTGTACCTTCGCGGAAAAGCGTGGTTTGACCGGGCCGCAGGTGGCGTGATGATGGCCCTTGGGATTAAGTTAGTGACTTCATATGAAGGAACATGAAGACGGCCACGTCTCTACCCTTAATGCCATTTTCCGTGAAGTTCTGCTTTTTCCCGGTACGCTCTCGTTACGGTAAATTGACGTAACAAATGAAAAAGTTTCTGGTGCTGATTGTGAGTTTCGTCGTTATCAGTACTACCAGCGCAGCACCGGCGGGTGGCCTCGCACAACGTAAGGGCACCCTCTCCCCTTTTTGAACATTGAATATACGTTTTGTGCCAGAGCAGTCGTTGCGAACATCAGTTCGTGTTAATCAATGGAGAGCAGCTCAAAGCGGGCACTGAATCAATGGAAAAACAGAGAAATTGTGCATACTGTCAGGCCTGCTAATAAACTGATTATTGATTAGTTTTTTCGAAAAAAGCCTCAAGCTCTGAAAAACTGATGGCATGTTTTGCATAAGAAAAAGTGCCATTACCACTGATTTCTCGTGCAGCCTGAACAAACACTCCATAGGCGAGCCGGGCCATTGAGGCTCCCACGCTTATACGCCGGACTCCGGCATGTGAAAGTTCTTCAACACTGTAAACATTTCCGGGCAAGCCCATGACAACATTCACCGGTTTTGTAACAGACCTGCAGAGGGTATGAATCATAGAAAGATCATGAATTCCAGGGGCATAGAGGACATCTGCGCCTGCTTTTTCGAAGGCCTGAAGTCTCAGAATTGTTTCATCAAGATCCTCATTGCCCCACATGAAATTTTCAGCGCGCGCAGTAATAACAAAATCAGGATCACAAATATCACGTGATTCAGCCGCTGCCGAAATCCTCTCGGCTGCAAGACTTAAATCGAAGACAGGATGTTCTGGTCGGCCGGTATAATCCTCAAGGGAACAGCCTGCAAGTCCGGCATCCACGGCAATCTTAATGGTTTCAGCGGCGCTATCCGGACTGTCACCTGTTCCTTTCTCCAGATCGGCTGACACCGGCAGAGAGGTTGCTGCTGCGATGTTCCGGCAATGATGGATTGTCTGTTGCCAGGAAACCTGACCTTCTGCCACCCCCAGAGAAAAGGCAAGGCCAGCACTGGTTGTGGCGAGGGCCAGAAAGCCCATTTTTTCAAGTATTCTGGCTGTGCCAATGTCCCATGGATTAGGAATGACAAAGGTATTTCCGGATTCGTGAAGAAGACGAAAAGCTTTGCTTTTGTCGCTCATAAATCTCTCATGACTTCTGCTGTTCTTCCTGATTAACGATATACCATAAATACTGCATTGAAATTCTATTTCTCATAACAACCCATACGATGTATCGATGATCACACCCGCAGAACGCTTTCGCCGGTGTATTGCCAGTTCAGGCTCCCCCTCCCGTCACTGTTGCGTGATAACTGGAAAATTATGCGAATACTCTCCCGGACGTGATTACAATCGTTGGCACGTCACTGGTTGTCTGAAACCAGCCCTCCTGTATCGGTATCAATGTTGCGTATAATGACGCAGTGCATATTAATGTTTTATTTATCAGACAATTCAGTTCATTATACTAAAAGTGGGATATATATAATATATATATCAATATTATCGATTAATTCTTTCTCTTTAATTTCCGATAAAAAGATTAAGCGCAGCCTGATACCGAAAGGCCTGCGCAATACCTGCCTATACAACAACAACAGGTTAGCATGCTATGAAATTATCCTTTGCGCATAAATTGTGGCTTCCACTTGCTGTCGCACTGCTAAGCCTTGCCGGGTCATTATTCTTTGGCTCAGTAAAAATTAAAGATGACCAGCTGGCGCTACGAAAAAAGGAATTAATGTATGTTTCCCAGTTAGCCCTTAACGTGGTGAAAACGCAGGCTGCACTTGTTGATAAGGGGCTGATATCAAAAGAGGAAGCACAACAGCGTTCAATCCAGATCATTAAAGACTTACGTTATGGCGACACAGGATATTTTACTATTCTGAATAACCAGGCACGGGTCATTATGCATCCCATTAATGCCGCGTTAATTGGCAAGGGGCCGGATGTTGCCGATGTCAATGGCGTCTATATTTACAGAGATATGGTCACGGTGACGAAGGATGGCCATGATGGTTACACCGCTTATAATTTTCCGCGGCCGGGAGACACCGAACCAAAGCCCAAAATTGCCTACAACATTCCCTGGGTTCCCTGGGGATGGATTATTACGACGGGTCTTTATGTTGATGATATCCATGAAGCATTTCTGGGTTCTGTTTATCAGAACCTGGGAGAATTTATTGTCATCAGCATCCTGCTCTCGGTGCTGGTTTATATGATTAACCGCAGCACGCTGAAAACACTGGGCGGAGAACCGCGTTATGCGGCTGAGGTTGTATCGCGAATTGCCGCCGGGGATTTATCGCAGAGCGTAAATAAAAAAGCCAGTGATAACGCCAGCCTGTTACATGAGATGGGGGTGATGCGCGAGCAACTGACTTCTGTTATTGCGGAGATCCGCGATGGCGCTGAGAGGATCAATACCAATACCCAGGATATCGTCGCCGGCAATCAGGAAATCGCCGGGCACACCGATCAGCAGGCGGTATCTCTGGAAAGAACCTCCTCCAGCATGGAAGAGATCACCGCAGCCGTAAAACAAAATGCTGAAAACGCAGGACAGGCGCGTGAACTGGCGCGTGGCGCGGTGGATATTGCCTCGCGCGGGGGTGTGATGATGCAGAATGTCAATGACACCATGAACGGTATTTCTGAAAGCGCCGGTAAAATTGCCAGTATCATCGATGTGGTAAACAGCATTGCTTTTCAAACCAACATTCTCGCGCTGAATGCGGCAGTTGAGGCGGCCAGGGCCGGAGAACAGGGGAAAGGCTTTGCCGTGGTGGCCAGCGAGGTACGCAACTTATCCTTACGCAGTTCTCAGGCAGCCCAGGAGATTAAAGAGTTGATTGAGGAGTCCGTCAGCCGCGTCAACAGTGGCTCGTCGCAGATTAAAATCGCCGGAAATAATATCGACGAGATGATTGAAGCCGTGCAGCGTGTTTCGGACATTATGTCGGAAATCTCCGTCGCGACGGATGAGCAGAGCATCGGGATTAGCCAGGTCAATGAAGCCATCGTACAAATCGATTCTGTCACCCATCAGAACGCGCAACTGGTTCAGCAGGCGGTTATTGCCGCGAATGCGCTGGAAAAACAAACCCGGCGGCTCACGCAGACCGTGGCGTTCTTCACTACGGCTTGATAAAGGGGATAAAGTTGGGGCCGTTATATTACCGGCCCCGCCTTCTTCGCCGTAATTTCTGCGAAAAAATCTATGATGTGAACCACGCGCAATTACCCGAGCGTTTAATAGTACAGCGTGGCACTTTTCGCTCATATTTGGTTTAACGATTTTATTATTTCAGAAGCGAAATGCGATATTAACTCATCGCTGTGTTCGGATAGTAACGAAAAACGGGGGAGTTCGAAGATAAGACGCTCTCTGGTTGGCTCGAAATAGTCGGGAACATTCGGTCCTGTCTCTACGCAGCACTGAGCGAATCCCCATAAGATATCGAGTATTTCAACCGTAAGTAACTCATCTGCGCTATCAAGGATCTCTAATATAAATGGAAGGGCAATATATCCTGCTGGCGCCATAGAAACATGCTGATGACATAGTCCGCACCAAAGCTTATGACTGGCGGTCTTTGCTCCTCGTGATCATCAGATGCTAATTGTAATAATAGTTCAGGAACATCATTTGCGGGTCCATATGCTGTATAGGATGAATTCCAGTTTACTGCATAAATTCTGTCCTCGAGTGATGTATTATTCATCGATAATTTCCTTTACTATTAATGAGCATAGTTAATTGATTGTTCCACATTAACTATAAGTATCCCTGCAAACCGGCCCATTCACTTTTAGAGATCTTCCGACATACTAATTATGTCCCCGTGAGGAGATCGCCATGCGTAAGCCCGATTCACTGAGTTAGTTCACTGAAGCACGTTTTCGTTACATTACCCTCCCCCTTATGACGGCAATTTTAACACTTCCCGGGTTCCACTAACGGCATGTCAGCATTCCGCCATCGGAGCCATCCCCCATGATGTCAGCGCCAGAGGATGGTGCTCCTGACATTTCAGACTGACCTGCACCAGAAGATCGGAAGTGTCTGGATTATCAGTATCCAGTACGATTGAAATAGTCATTTACCGCCGTGGTAAGCATATGATGTAAAAGCCAAACACCGGCATACACACAGGTATTTTGCCATGAAAATTTTATTCAAATCCCTGCTGATCGCTGTTGTCTTATCCTCTGTCTCTGCTCATGCGGGCACCACAATCTACCATGATGGCGATACAACTTATGTGGACAGCGACAAGGGCAGCACCACTTATAAAAAAATAGGGGACAGAGTTTTCGGTAGTGATGGCAGCAACACCTACCAGGCTGGTAACAGGACCTTTAGAGAAAATAAAGACGGACCTACAATTTCATATTACGAATCTGCCGGCATAATTTTCGGAACCGATGGCAGTAGAAAGCAAACCATTGGCAAATATACTTACATTACCGACGCAAACGGCAAAACCCAGACTTGTTATGACGAGGGGCCCCGGACGTTTTGTAACTGAACACGACCGGTTGGGTTTGACCTAATCTTCCCCTGCTCCTGTGCAATAGTGCCAGGACTGACACAGACCGGCACGATGCCGGTCTGCTGCACAGGATCGTTTGCTATATCATTACCCTATACGGAAACCCGGACGGACCGGGTGCGTTCAGTTCTGCGCTTTTTGTATCGCGGAAAGGTTCTGCTGTGATGAGGGTGAATACCGTGATGTTTTTCGGTGTCGCGTTCTGTGCCGGCATCACAATCAGACCAGGTGTCCCTGGACAGCCCCAGCGCATCATTTTCCAGGACCGCCATTCTCATCTTTCGGGCTCTGCTCTTCCGCCAGCTTCCGGACAGCGACCTTTTCCTGAACTTTTTTCATTTTGATTGATGAAAACCCCTACGTCACACGTTTCTTCATTGAATCATACTTTTCCTGGTTCGCCAGCCTTGAAATGCTGTGAATCATGCTACGATTGTGTTTTGCCAGCAGGACGCTGGATTTGTATAACATACCGTAATCAAAAAGCTTACCTGTCTGCCAAAGGGAATTACCGGATGTCCACTCAATGTAATGCTGACCGGTGCTGAGCCATGCCAGCATCCGGGTACAACACAGAGCACACGACGGAAATCAATACGCAGGCCGTAACCTGGCTGGTGCGATTGACCTCGGGTGATATCACCAGCGATGAGCTGGCCGCTTTTGAGCGCTGGCGCCGCGCCGACAGCCGCCATGAAGCCGCGTTGGTCGATGCTCGCAGTCTGTGGGTCAGCATGGGAATGTCGCTGGAAAACTACTATCAGCCGGATGCTCTAAGCGGTATATCTCCGCATGAGCAGGCACGTCGCCGCTTCTGGCGGTGGCAAATTATGCTGCCCACTGCGGGCCTGCTGTTATTCTCGGCGATAATGACCCAAAACTGGCTTTCGCGCTGGCAGTACGACCACTACACTTCCAGCGGAGAGCAGCGCATGCTGTCGCTGGATGACGGCAGCCGCATGTGGCTGGATGCTGACAGCGCGGCGGATGTGCGGGTGAACTCCGGGCAGCGCTTCGTACGCCTGGCTCGCGGTGAAGCCTTTTTTGACGTGGTACATAACCCGTTGCAGCCGTTTATCGTTGATGCTGGCGTCGGGGAGGTCAAAGTGCTGGGCACCGCCTTTGGCGTGCAGCGCGACGGTGACGGTATGGTGGTCACAGTGGAGCGTGGCAGAGTAGAACTGAGCCGCAAAGATCATCCTGATATGCAGCTCAATACCAATCAGCAAACAGAACTACACGGCGGGCAGGACAGCGTAAAAATTACCACGGTCAATGCCAGGCAGGTTCTCTCCTGGCATCAGGGGAAACTGATATTTGAAGAGCAGCCGCTGGGGACCATTCTCACCACCCTAAAGCGTTACGATAAGCGGGTGATTGTGTTTAACAGCGATCGCCTGGCCGCCATTAAGCTTAATACTATTATCGATATCAACCATCTCGACGACTGGTACGACGGTTTGCAGAAGTCTCTGCCGGTGAATATCAGCCGGGTAGGTCCGGTAGTCTGGCTGCGTGAGCGCAAGTAAGCGCTAAGGTCACAGCCTTAGCGCGCCGCTATCAGTCTCGATCCGCCATCGCCAGCTCATTCAGTTGCTCCATGCTCAGCAACTCCCAGCTTCCCCCTTCATGTAGTCGCAGCGCCTTGCGGTGAAAGCGCATTACGCTTGGCCGGTGCCCGACGCTGATCCACGCCGTTCCTGCTTCTTCCAGCAGTTGATACAGCGCCGCCTCGGTCTGCAAATCGACGGCGCTGGTAGCCTCATCCAGAAACAGATAACGCGGCCTAATCAACAGCATACGGGCGAAGGCAATTCGCTGCTGCTCGCCCAGCGACAGCACGCGTGACCAGTCGGCAACCCGATCCAGCGGCCCGTGGCGGGCCAACAGATCACCGAGGCACACCTTTTCCAGCAGCCCCGCCAGTTCGCCGTCACTGACTGGTGACTGTGCAGCGGGATAGCATATTTGGCTACGCAGATCGCCTTCAAAGGTATAGGGGCGCTGGGGCAGGAACAGGCAGGCCCCCATCTCCAGCGGCAGCGTCACGCTACCCTGCCCGTTCTGCCACAGCCCACCGATAGCACGCAGCAGCGAGCTTTTCCCCACGCCGGTACGGCCAACGATAATCAGGCGGCTGTCTTCCGGCAACTTCAGGTTGAGGTTTTGCACCAGCGACTGCTCACCGCCGGGCGTTTTCAGGCTAACGTTGCTCAACTCAATGGTTTTACCGGGCTTCATGACCAGGTTATTTTTATCGTCGACCTGAGCTTCCTGCAACCTGAGGAAGGTTTCGTGTATTTCCGCCAGCCGCACCACGTTCGGCACGGTCTGGCTGAGTAACGGAATATAGGTGGTCAGCACCGACAGGCTGTTGAGGAGCATAGTGGCAGAGGCGGTTGCCTGCGCAATGCTGCCGTAGCTGATATCGCCACGGAAATAGACCGGAACGAGGATAATCAGCGGCAGATAATTCCACACCTGGCCAACGCCCTCGTTCATCAACTGCATATAGATGCTGTAGACATTTGCCCGCATCCGTTTGCGGATGGCGTTCAGCAGTCGGGTAACGATATGCTCCACCTCCACCGCTTCTCCGCGATAAAACGCAATGTTCTCAGCGTTATTCCGCACGTGGGTCAGCCCATAGCGTAAATCAGCTTCGGCCACGGTGACGTCGAAGTTTTGCTTGATGGTTGGCCGGTTGATGTAATACATCGCCACTGCCTGGAACAGCGCAAATCCGATAACCCCAAAGAACATCGGGGTGGAGATGCTCATCATGATAGTGGTCTGTATGCCCATATCCATCAGCGAACCAATAAACTGGCGGGGGAATGCGCCCACCGTGCCGCAGAAGGGTTCCACCTCCTGCTGAATACGCTGGTCAGGATTATCGATCTTCTCATCCTGCAATATATAATAATAGGCGTGACGGTAGAGATAGTTGTCCATAATGTATTCTGTCAACCAGCGCCACCAGTGCATCGCCAGCATCGAATCAATCAGCTGCTGCACCATATCCGCGCCAAAACGCAGCACGCCGAACACCGTCAACCAGGTAAACAACTCCCAGTAGAGATCGGTCCGTTTATCCACCAGCGCATTAGTGACATCGGTGGTGAGCTGGGTAAGCTTTGCTCCCGCCAGACTGAAGCCGCCCATCATCAGGCAGAGAATGCCCACAGTCAGCCAGGATTTCCAGGCATCTTTGCGGGTCCAGTATGGTGCGGCCAACTGCCACACGCGGCGGAAGAACAGGCGATTTAACCGGTGCCGGTTTTGATCGTTTTTTAGTTCCGATAACATCACAGCCATCCGTTATGCCCTTCAAAAAATAAGAGAATCAGACCGCCCGGGCCTGAATATGATATGAAGCTGCATCATCCCCCTGCTGTTCCGCTTCACTGTGCTGCGTCAGCCGCCACTCGCCGTGGGCCATCAGGTGCAGCTTTTGCGGATGGAACTGCATCAGCGTTTCGCGATGCCCGACGCTGATGCAGGTGATTTTCGCCTCGCCGAGCGCGAGATAGGCCAGGTGTTCTGTTTCCACATCCATCGCGCTGGTGGCTTCATCCAGAAACACATAGCGCGGTTGATGCAGTAAAATACGGGCAAACGCCACCAGTTGCTGTTCGCCCAGCGACAGTACTTTCCGCCAGTCTTTAATGCAGTCCAGCCCACCCTGCTTCGCCAGAAAATCCGGCCTGCCAAGGCGGGTAAACGCCTGTTGGATGAGCCGGTCATCCCCGTTTTCTGTCGGTTTCGGGTACAGCAATTGGGAGCGTAAATCGGTGAGGACCATGTAAGGTTTCTGTGGAATAAACATCATTTGTTGATGTGGCGGCAACTGTATCTCACCTTTGCCGCGCTGCCACAATCCGGCAATCGCGCGCAGCAGCGAGCTCTTCCCTACCCCAGTCTGTCCGACAATTAACGTATGCTGGCCTTCGGCCACACGCAGGGAGAGGTCACGTACCAGCTGCTGCTCGCCGCCGGGTGTGGCAACATCAACATGTTCCAGAGTGACAATCTCCCCTTGACGGCAATGAATGTGAGTCTCCTCGTGGGTTCTCTGCGGATCGTTTAGCTGATTGAATTTTTCCTGGATCTCGGACAGCCGCACCACGCTCGGCATGGTGCTAGTCATGGTGGGAATGAAATTAGAGATCACCGACAGGCCAGATAGCACCATGGCCGCCGCCGCCGCAACCTGATCGATAGAACCATAGGCCACCTTGCCGCTGAAGTAGAGCGGCACAACAAAAAAGATTGGCAGCAGGCTGAAGATCAGGCCCATCACCTGATTCACTACACTCATGCGGATGCCGTAAAAAATCATCGTCATTTTGACCTTCGCCACATCGTGTAGCCGTTGATGCAGTCCCTTTCTTTCGCTGTTTTCTCCGCGATAGAAAGCGATAGTTTCCGCATTGTCACTCAGGTGCATCAACCGCGATCGCATGCGCGCCTGAGCCACGGTCAGATCCCAACTCTGCTTAATCGTCGGGTTATACAGCCACATTGACACCAGCGTATTCACCCCGGCATAAATCACCACCGCCCAGAACATATTTGGCGATACCTGAACAATAATGTTGGCCTGTACCGCAATGGTCATCAGCGAGCTGAGAATAAACTGCGGTATGCCAATCACCGTCTGGCACACCGACGGCACCTCCTCCTGCAACCGTTGATCCGGGTTATCGATAAACCCGTCTTTCTCGATTTCGTAGTAGGTGCGGTTGTGCATATAGGCGTTCAATAAATGCCGTGTCATCCATTTACGCCAGTCCAGCAAAAGCCATGAACTAAACCAACTGGTCATCTGCACCGCTAGCGTCTGCATCAGACCGACAAAGGTCATCCAGATCATGATGCGCCAGTAAATGCTCTGTTTCGCCACCAGCGCATTAGTGGAGTCTGCCACCAGATTGGAGATATAGCCGCCAACCAGGCTGAAGGCTGCAGCGGAGGAGAGCAGCATCGCCATAATTGCCCACGCTTTCCACGCCTCAAGGCGGCACCAGTATGGCGCGCTTAGCGTATAGAGCCGACGAAAAAACAGCGCGTTCAGTTTGTAGCTGCGGGCAGCAGCGGGTTGTTCATCAACTGACATTGCAAATATCCACACGATTTCCAGATACCCAGAGAACGAGTAAGGAGCCGTAAATCCACAAACGTGCAGCCAAATTGTGGAAAAGCTTTACCTGACTCGTTCTATCGGCACTGACTTTTTTCGATACATCACCTGTTTTGGAGCCTGCATGAACGACGTAACGACGGCCGTCCCCACTCTGGCGGCCACGCTGCCCGAGATCCCCTTTCAGCGCTTTACCCTCGATAACGGCCTGACTCTGCTGGTGTATGAAGATGCCAATTCACCTACTGTTGCTGTCCACCTGGCCTATGGCGTAGGTGCGAAGGATGAGCCCACCGGCCGATTTGGTTTTGCTCATCTTATGGAACACCTCATGTTTTCCGGCAGTGCGGCACTGCCGGGCAGCTATATCAGCCACCTGGAACAGGCAGGAGCTGAAGGGCTAAATGGCGTGACCAGTGCTGATGTCACCCAGTTTTTCCAGTCGGTGCCGCCGGGATCGCTGGATTATGCGCTGTTTGCCGAATCGGATCGGATGGGATACCTGCTTGGTGGCCTGGTCCCGCAGGCACTGGAGGTACAGCGGGATGTAGTTACCCGTGAAATGGAAGAAAACGAGCTTCAGCCGCTGGGGGCTGTACAAGGACTGATCCTGCGGCATCTGTTCCCGGAGAAGCATCCTTATGCCCATAAAGTTGCAGGTGAACGGGCTGATTTACAGCAGGTTAGCTTTGCTGATGTAAAGGAGTGGTACCAGCGTTATTACCGGCCCAATAATGCGGTAATCACTCTGGCTGGCGCAATTACCCCCGAAGAGGCGCGGGAAAAAGTACAACGCTGGTTTGGCGACATCGCGCCGGGCGAAACACGGGAAACTGTGCAGCGCTGGCTACCTGAGCTCAGGCATGAAAAACGCCTGCACCTGCAGGATCGCATTGACAACCAGCTGCTACGAATCTGTTGGCCAATCCCACCCTACGGTGAGAATGACACTACGGCGCTGGAACTGTTTGCCGGGGTGCTGGCCGATACTGCCTTGTCGCCGCTGGTGATCCGACTGATGGTCGATAATCAGTTTGCTACCGCAATATCAGCCTTTGTTGAATCCGGCATGCTGGCGAGCTATTTCAATCTGCGCATCGAACTGCACCCGGGCGTCAGAGCTGACGATGTAGAGCATCACACCATGGCGGTATTGGAGGAGATGCAAACCACGCCGCTGAACCCCGATCTGCTCCAGCACAGCCAGCAGTTGCTGCTGGAAAACTCACGGTCTGACTGGGCCGATCCCCTGACGCTTGCCGCAGCTCTGGGGCGACATGAACACTTGCCAAAACGCGCCGAAGGTCTGCGCCAGCGCGTGGTCCAGGCGCTGAATATGTCTGCCGAAACTGTAGTCGCGGCGGCACAGCGATGGTTAAAGCAGGGGCGGCTGGTCGTGCAAGTCGATCCGTTTACCGCCGTGACCGGCAACCATCATCCTGCGCCAGCACGTATAGCTCCGCCAATTATTATCGCGCCGCTAGCTCCTGTGCCTGCGGCACAGCGGCGAGTACTGTCAAACGGACTAAATATCGTCGTCATTCCTGCAATTCAGCAGGGATTGCTTAGCGCCAGTCTGATCGTCGAAGCCGGATCGCAGTTCGATCCGCCGGAATACAGTGGCCTGGCACAACTGGTCGCAGGACTGATCGCCAGCAGGGAAAACGACGGTATAACCCTTGAACAATGGCTGTGGTCGCAGGACGCGGGCATGGTACTTGACGTCGGTGTGAGCAGTATCGCGCTCAGAATGCAGATGCCGGAGCCGAGCGCCGAACTGGTTTTCCATCACCTGAGTGATGTACTGCGCCGCTCTCCAGCCTCGGCGGAGAGCATTGAAGCACATCGCGATCATTACCTGCAGGTGCTAAACGATCTGGACAGCGCAGCATGGGCCCTGCCTGCCATTTGTTTCCCTCCGTCACATCCGTTGCGCCGCCCGGCGTTTACCCAGGGCACCGCCGCCAGCCTGGCACTAATCACGCCCAAGGCGGCGGATGCGTTTTATCGGCAACACTATCAGCCACACAACGCCACCCTACTGCTTTGCAGCTCGCTGCCCATTGAGCGGCTGAGCGCGCTGCTGGAACGCAGCCTGGCGCAGTGGCAACCTGCAACTTCGGCGGCCCCAACACCACCAGCAATTCCCCCTGCCGATACCGCTGGCTCACTGTTGCTGATCGATAACCCCACAGCGGCAGTGACGACGTTAATGGCGTGGTTTGTACTGCCGGGCATCGGATCGCCACACGATGCCGCTGTGCAGTTGATCCATCCTTTACTGGTCACCAGCTTTGCTTCGCGCATTAATTTTTCCCTGCGCGAAGTGGATCGCCTGACCTACAACGTGACGCCGCTCAGCCAGTCACTGCCAGGCAGTCGCCTGCTGGGCTTTGAAATGACCCTGGCTGCGGAAAATACTCTGGCAGCGGTTAAAGCTATCCGCCGCGAATGCGATGCACTGCTGGGCAATCGACCGCTTACCCGGGAAGAGATCCTGGGACTTATCCAGATAGAACAGCTACGACTGAGCCGACCAACAGGCAGTGATTATGAAGCACTATGCCGACAGGAATCGCTACTGCGTGAGGGACTAGCAGAAAATTACCGTCAGCAACTGATGGATTCTCTGACTGCACTCAACGAGGTTCGGATCGATCCTCTGCTACGCCAGGCAATCGCACCAGGATGTGGAAAATGGCTTATCGAAGGCCCGGTAACCGCCGTAGCTGACAAACTAGCGGACATACTCGCGCTGCCTGCCGGGTATTATCCCCATAATCCCGAGGCGCTTTATAAATAAATTCCTTCACCACACGTTTTCCGTTGCGATGTTTTCACCGCTAATTCGTTTTCTCTGAGATAACACTAACTCATGACTGGAATCACACTTTATGGCATCGAAAAACTATCACTCCTGGCTGATGCTGGCGGTGCTGGGGGGAAACCTGGCGGGCACCTCATCCACGCTGGCGCAGCAATCTTCACCAGCCGGAGACAACGCCAGGCAGGTACAGCGATATAATTTCAGCATTCCTGGCGGCGGTTCGCTGGCCGAGGCGCTACTGGCCTTTGGTCAGCAGAGTGGCCTTCAACTCATTGTGCCAAGCGAACTGACCAACGGGCTTTCGAGTGCGGGCTTCAGCGGCAACTATTCGGCTGATGACGCCCTGCGTACGCTGCTGTCGGGCACCCCGTTGAGTTTTAAATATGTCAACACCAATACCATCCAGATCTATAGCACCGCACAGGCCTCAACCGACGGTACCGAAGTTTTAGGTACGGTTCAGGTAGATGGCGCGCTGGATCAGGGCAGCGACACCAAAGGTGTTAATGGCAGCACGGACATTACCGCAACCGAAGGGTCCGGCAGTCTGAATGGCGGCATGCTTACCGTCGGTTCCAAGGGAGCAACCAGCGTTAAAGATACGCCACAGTCGGTCAGCGTTATAACCAGTGAAACCATGCAGCAGCAAGGTATTCGTACCTTGAACGATGCGATGCAAAAAGGCACTGGCATCACAGTGCAACAGGGCAATAACTCGCGCGAGAAAAATTTTTACTCGCGTGGATTTCAGATCACTCGAGCCAGCATCGATGGTGGATCGCCGATCGATATCACCGGCGGCACCAACTATAACAACCGCTTTTCTCCTTCTTTTGATATGTCAATGTACGATCACGTGGAGATCCTGCGCGGTGCCGACGATCTGTTTAACGGTTTCAGCACCACAGGCCCGGGCGGGACTGTTAACCTGGTACGTAAACGCCCGCTCGATCACTTTCAGCTAAAGTACGACGGCTCGGCGGGCAGTTGGGATAACTATCAGAACTCGCTGGACCTTACTTCTCCGCTGAATGACGCTGGTACGCTGCGCGCCCGTGCCGTCTTAACCCGCAAAGACAGCCACCATTTTTACCGCACGGCAAAAGATGAAAATACCGTGGCCTACGGCACGTTGGAAGCCGACCTGACGTCATCCACCTTGTTAACCATAGGCGGCAGCTATCAGCGCATTCGCGGCGTACCACTTACTAACGGCCTGGAGCTTTACCCGGATGGCAGAGATCCCCATTTCAGTCGCAAAACGGCGTGGGTGTTTCCCTGGGAAAAGTCAGACTCCGATACGCGTGAAATCTTTGCTAAGCTGGCTCAGAAAATTGGCGACCGCTGGAACTTCAACCTGAACTATACCGGGCTGTATCAGCGTAACAGCACTATTTACTCTAATGTCGCCGGAAATATTATGCCGGATACCGGCTTGTTCTCAGCCGAGCCCATCTCCGCCGACGGCAGCAATAGTAATAACAAACAGTTCTCTTTTGACTCCACGCTGACCGGAGAGTTTGACGTCTTTGGCCTACCGCAGAAGCTGACTTTCGGTGGCAATTATTCCAAAGAAAACTACTGGATGACCTCCCCCGATGCTGCCAGCATGGTCAACGGCTGGTTCGGTACCACTGGCCCGATAATGGACCCGTGGCACTGGGATACCTCGGTGCCTGAACCGTCAATTCCGGCGGGCTATTATGCGTATATGAGCAGCGGCTCCTCAGTAAACTGGGGGATGTACTCGCAACTGGTACTTACCCCGTGGAAACCACTGCACTTTGGCCTCGGTCTTCGGCTGAACGCCTATAAAAGTAATACCCATACCAGTACCGCCAGCGATCAGAGCGACATCAGCGAATCCACCCGTAAGTGGGAAAGTCCTTACTACTCGGTCAGCTACGATATTAACGATGACCTGAGCTGGTACGGCAGCTACACTAAAATCTTCATCCCGCAGAGTAATATGATCGCACCTTCAGGACAGCAGATCGATCCGGAGACCGGCAGTAATCTGGAGACCGGCCTCAAGTACGCCCAACCGGGAGGTCTGCTGAATGCGTCGCTGTCGCTGTATCAAATACGTCTGGTGAATCAGGGGCAACTGATCGGCGCTGATTCTGTAAATCTGGGCGGCGGACGTACGGGCTACTACCGCAACGCGCCGGATGCGAATATCAGCAAGGGGGTGGATCTTGAGATCACCGGTACCGTACAGCCGTGGTGGCAGACCTCGTTAGGATATACCTATAACTTTAACAAGACCTCTGATCTATCGTCGGACGGACTTAACGACAGCATCACCACCTTCACACCAAAGCACACTATTAAATGGTGGAACGACTTCCAGTTTAACAATGCCGGGGAGACGTTAAGCAAGTTCAGCTTTGGCGTTGGCGTACAGGCACAGAGCAAGACCAAACAGATTGGTAGCTGGTACGACGATGATTTTAACCAGCACAACTACAACGCCAATACTGCATTCTATGCGGTGTATTCCGCCAGAATCGGCTACGCTATTAACCGCAACTGGAGTGTTGCCCTGTTGGGCAATAACCTGTTCGACAAAACTTACTACTCCACCGTCGGCAACTTACACGGCGGCTACTGGTACGGCGATCCACGTAACTTTGTGCTGTCAATTAGCGGGACCTTTGACTAACCAACTTATCGCCTGCTGCTGCACCCCGAATCATGATTCGGGGTTTTTTATGCGCCGGAAACGGCACAAAAAAAACCTGCCCCGGGAACTGATGCCGATCGGTGAGGATAGATGGCGTCATGCCCGCAGGCAGGTTTTTGATTTCAGGTCATTATGCAGCGTCAGGCGCCTGCTTCATCAATTGCAGGAAACGCGTTCTGAATACCTGTATGCGCTGCGGCTCTCCCGCCGCAAAATCTTCGTTAAAAAGCGCTTCTTTCTGCACATAATCAGCAAACTCAGGTGACTGCTGCCGCCATTGCAAATGCAGCTTTTCTAATGCGCCTTCTGATTCCTCCTCCGGGATTGCCGCCAGTTGTGGTTCAATCCACGCCCAGCGTCGATCCGCCATCGCCAGTTCATCCCTGCTCCAACCTGCGTTAATTTGCTCCAGATGGAACTGGATCTGATACCAGTGATGCTGAATAGTACTCGTCGCATGCGTATCGTTGAGCGCCGACGGCGGCGAAAGGATAGACAGCAGAGAACAAAGATGCTGTTCAAGATCCTGCCCACTCTGGCAAGAATCGTGATGTTCTCTGGCTTCCTGTTGAATCTTCAGCCATACCTGCCGCGGTGTCTCCCGCCCGGTCAGATAGTGGTGGGTCAGTTCAATCCAGTGTAGCCGTAGCGTATTCAGCGAAGACGAAAGCACTGCAGGCCAGCGGAGATCCGCATCTTCCAGCCACTGCACCAGTAAATGCAGTGGAACATCGCCGTAGGCTTTTCCGCTCGCCAGAACGGCGATCAGTTCGTCGATCTGCTGCGGGGTGACAAAATCGAGAACCTCCAGCCACAGCGCCAGTGCGGGTGGCAGGCCGGAAACACGTTCAAATACATCCAGCGATTCCTGTCCTGCCAGCACGTAAGGTGCGGTCAGCAGATCTTTCGGGCGCGGGAAGGCATAGTGAGAGATTTCAGCGGCCAGTGCTTTCTCTTTCAGGCGCCCGGTCAGGAACCTCCGCAGTTCGTCGTCACCGTAGAAAGATGGCCAGGGCTGTACCTCGGGCACCACCACTTCTCCCTCAGATTCAATTACAATCCCTTGCGATCTCAGCCAGTTATTAAGATCTGAAAGTGAATCCACGCCCACTTTACGCGCCACTTCGCTACCGTTGCGGAACAGGAGTAGCGTAGGGATGCCGCGCACACGGAAACGCGGCAGCAGATGTTCATACTCCTCCACGTCCAGTTTAGCCACCGTCAGTTGCCCTTCCGTTGCCGCCGCCACTTTCTCCAGCAGCGGAGCAATAGCCAGGCAGGGGCTGCACCAGGGAGCCCACAGGTCCAGCAGCACTGGCTGCTCAGCATGGTTCAGGGCATCGTCCAGCGTGCGGTCCGTCAGGTTAATAATGAGATCAGACATAGTAACTCCATGATGTTGGAAAAAGGGCTGCGCGTTGTGCTGTGGTCATGCTTAGTCATAAAGCGCATCGCCGCCGTCGTTGATAACGTGCAGATTGCCGGGGAACATCGCGGCAAGTTCTTCCCGGAACAGACTGGTATCCCCGGCAATCACCCAGGTCAGCCGTTCAGGGGAGAACAACTGCTGTGCCAGATCGTTAATCTGCTCCAGCGTGATTTCGCCGATACGCTGCTGATGAGTCTGCCAAAAATCATCGGGCAACTGACTGCGCAGCAGCCAGGAGATCATATTGTTCAGTCCGGACAGGCTTTCGGCGCTACTGCTAAAACCCAGCAGACTGGTACGGCGAACCTCTGCCAGCTCATCCGCCGTCACCGGCCGCTCGCCGATCAAAGCCCGGTATTCCGCCAGAATTTCACTGATGGCATCGCAGGTACGATCGGCCTGGACTTCGGTTTGTACGTAGTGAACCCGTTGTTGAAAATCGTTAATCAGTCGCCCTTTTACGCCATAGGTCCAGTTTTTATCTTCCCGCAGGTTCAGATTTATACGGGAGGTAAAACCGCTGGCGAATACTGCGTTCAACAACTCAAAGCCGGCTTCATCGGTGTCGCTAACACCCGGCAGCAGTGAAGCTGCGGCGATGGAGGTTTGCTCTGCACCGGGGATATCAAGAATCCAGACACGGGGATGCATCGGCGGGTCTGCCTGCGGTATCGCAGCATTATCCATTGGCAGCCCCGCCAACTGCCCTACTGAGGTATTCAGTAGCGGCAACAGCACGTCCAGGGTTATATCGCCGGTGACAGCAAGTGTGGCCCCCTGGACATTAAGCAGTTGCGGTAGAGCCGCCATTAACTCGGGAAACGTGGTCTGTGTCAGCCCGGCGTGGGTGCCTTCTGACCCGCCAGGCACCCGGCAAGGATGACCTGCGGGATAGAGCAGGCCCGGCAGGACGCGCACGACCAGCGCACTGGCAATCTGCTGCTGTTCGGTCAGCGCATCAAGCTGGATTGCTCGCTGCCGCTGGAAATCTTCCTCCAGCAATACACTATGCGCCAGGCGATCGCTGAGCAGCGCCAGCGAGGCAGGCAACTGCGGGCTGCGACAGGAGAGCAAAAGCGAAAAGTGTCGCAGCCGCCGGCGTAGCTCCATGCGGCAGCCCAGATCGCGGCAGGCCTGGTTGAAGGAGAAAGCATCCCGTTCACCGGCTCCGGACTGGTTAAGCAGCTCGCTCAGCAGTTGATGCTGACCGGGTCGCGGTAGCGCAGCTGTAGGCAACAACAGATCGAGGTAGATATCGTTCTGACCATGCCGTTCCAGCAGCACCAGTCGAATGCCGTTAGCCAGCCGGGCATGCTGCACCTGCGGCAACACCAGTGGCACCGGAGGCTGGATTGCTGGCGGCGGCGTGCGCTGGGCGGCGGTTGCCGTTTCATCCGTTCTGGCGGTGAAGGGTTCTATCTCCAGCGTATAGTGCGGGCGGCTCAACCAGCGCCGGGCGACCTGATGCAGATCGTCAGGCGAGGCGTTGTCCAACTGGCTGAGCTGCTGGCGAAAGGCATCGGCATTGCCCAGCGTCACCTGGCAAACCGAGAGCAATGCGGCTATCTGCGCCGAAGTCTTATAACTATCGCGGAACAGGTTAAGTGCATCATTCTTCACCTCACACAGACGTTGGTCATCGCATGGCTGCGCAAGAAAAGCGTACACTTCCTCCAGCAGGCTCTGCTCCAGCGCGGACAGCGCCTGTCCTTCGGCAACGGTAGCACTGATAATAAACTGGCTGCACAATGCACCGTCAGCGACCATAGCCTGCACACTACTGGCTATCTCCCTGACGTACACCAGATTTTTGACCAGTACGGAAGACAGCCCTGATGCGAGATAATCCGCCACCAGCGACAGTAACGTGGCATCCGGATTACCTGCCGGAGGAATGTTCCATACCAGTTGCAGTGTACCGTTGGCGACTTTCGCCTGGTAGCGATCGCGGCGCTGCGGAGTGATATCGGCGATCCAGCTTTCAGGACGGGCCAGCGGCTGTCCGGCAGGAATATCGCCAAACCAGTGGCTGACTTTCTCCCGCGCGGTAACGAGATCGATATCGCCGCACAGCGCGAGCACCGCATTAGAAGGCGTATAGTATTTCCGGAACCAGTGCTGCACATCTTCCAGTGTAGCGGCTATCAAATCCTCTTTTTCACCGATAACGGTATGGGCGTAGGGATGCTCAGCGGGGAAACAGCCCCGCGATTTAAACTCGTAGAGCTTGCCGTAGGGACCGCTCTCGGTCTCCAGTTTTTCGTTGAGCACTACCCGCCGCTGCTGATCCAGCGACAACTGACTGATGCTGTCGCAGAAATGCCCCATACGGTCCGACTCCAAAAACAGCGCATAGTCAAACGATCCTGTCGGCACAGTGGCGTGATAGGTGGTGCGATCGGTGCTGGTATAGGCGTTGAGGTTGGTGGCTCCAGCATGAGTCATCTTTTCCAGAAAGGAACCGGGTGCATGTTCGCTGCCTTCGAACATAAGATGCTCAAAAAGATGGGCAAATCCGGTCATCCCTGCGAGTTCATCTTTAGAACCAACCTGGTAAATTAGCTGATATGACACCAGCGGCACATCGCGGTTTTCTGCCACGATAACCGTTAGTCCGTTATCCAACGTGAAGGTACTGGTGGGGAAAGCGATATCGGCCAGAGGCTCGCGCTTATCCGATATGGGTCGTGGCCTGTACTGCGTTGTCAAAATCTATCCTCTCTCGGTTATGCATGACATATCAGAATGCCGCTCAGCGGCATTCAGGGAAGACCCATTCAGGGGCCGGACGAGAGAGAAACGACTGAACAACAGAATTTTCGCAGCCGGTAGTAAAAAATATTTTCTGTTGCCGGTTCATCACCTTCATATACAGGCGCTGGCGCTACCGGCTGACTCAACAAGAATAATTATCTGGCCATTAATTTTAATTTGGCAAAAAAAACTAAAAATCACACGACATTAAAAATATCGAGTTTTTTTGCTGCGGCGGGTGATGAAAACGGCAGGTAGGGTCGTTTTCATCGTATCACCACAGCGTGCAGTGCTGACCTGCGGTATTCCGAATGATTTATGCCAGTGTAATGAGGAGTGAATGAGCGTGCATACCAATTCTGAAAAATCTGACGATGCGTCGGGTGCGGCAAAAATCCGCGTCAACTTCAGCTTACCATTGCTGTTATTGATCGCAGCATCGATGGCCGTACGGGCTGAACCGCAGGCCATTCCGGTCAATGCGGTTTCCGCCAGCGCCACCAGCGAAAGTGTTCAGAGTCCAGTTCAGCCACACCTTATCCCGGCAACCACCGAAGCTACACAACCCGCTGGTACAACACGACCTGTCGTCACCGCAGCCGCAAAACCGCCGATGCTGACAGACTTTTCACCGCTCGCCCTCTATCACCACGCGGACCGGATTGTAAAAGCGGTGATCCTGATCCTGATTTTTTCCTCCGTACTCAGTTGGAGCATCTGGTCCGGTAAAACCCTGGAGTTGTTGGTGCGTGGTCGCCGCCTGAGAAAAAATCTCCTGCTGCTGACCGGTAAACGCTCGCTTCACCAGTGTGGCGAACTCTCCGCGAAGAGCTGTGAACAAATGCGCCAGGTTGCGCTGAACGAGTTGGATCGTGCGAATGATCGCCTGTCGACTCAAGCGGTACAAGCGCTGCGCGACCGCGTTGTCGCCCTTATCCAGCGCATTGAAGCCGCGGAAGCGCGCCTGGCCACACGGGGTGCCAGCATCCTCGCCACCACCAGCGCCGTTGCGCCGTTTATCGGCCTGTTTGGCACGGTTTGGGGTATTATGCACAGTTTTATCTCCATCGCGCAGTCGCAGACCACCAACCTCAGCGTGGTTGCACCCGGTATTGCCGAAGCGCTGTTTACCACCGCGCTGGGGCTGGTGGTCGCCATTCCGGCGGTCATCCTCTACAACGTTATCGGTAGGCTTATCACCGGCTATCGCCTGCTGCTGGCCGAATCGATGACCCTGACCCTGTGCCTGCTCAGCCACGATCTGGATGCGCTGGAACAGAACTCTCATCCTCTTCTGACGAGAGCATCATAGCTATGGCCTTCTCCTCTCAATCCGCTGGCGGCGACGATCTGAACGCGCTTGCCGAGATCAACGTTACGCCAGTTATCGACGTGATGCTGGTGCTGCTGATCATCTTTATGGTAGCGGCGCCGCTCTCTACGGCCAATATTCCGCTGGATCTGCCGTCAACCACCTCCAGCCAGCCGACGCCTGCGCCGGAGCCAATTACCGTCAGCCTGAAGAGCGATAACCAACTGTACATCGGTGATAAACCGGTGAGCCGCGAAGATTTTATCGCCGATCTGGATGCCGGAACTCACGGCGATAAGGACGCGCGGATTTTCCTGCGGGCAGATAAAGATATCGACTATGCACGGCTGATGACCTTTATGGATCTGCTGCGCGATGGCGGCTATACCAAAGTGGCATTGATTGGCCTGCCCAGTGAGGCGGCGGGGAATCATCCATGACCAGCTTTATTCTCAATAATGTCCAGCCCCTGCGCGTAAAGCCGCGTGGAGAAAAGCTGTCGTGGTCAATCGGTCTGCTACTGGCGGTTGCTGTACATCTGTTAGTGATGATATATCTGCTGCGGAAACCGCCGGCACCACCGATGGTGATGCCCAACCCGGCAGCGGCACCGATGTCGGTTATTATGGCGGTGATGCCAACCACCTCGCAGATTTCCAGCCAGGAAAGCGTTGCACAGCAGGCTAGCCAACCCGATGAATCAGAACCGCCACCTTCGTCCGCCAAACTGGATGTGGCGGCGAAAGAAGTGAAAAACGCCGAGGTCAAAGCGGTGGTCCACGACAGCAAGCAGAGGCCGAAAGCGGAGGCTAAACAGCCAAAACCACAGCGAACCGTTAAGCCACGCGAAGTTAAACCACTGCCCAAAAAAGTTGAGGTAAAAAAACCGGCATTAATCACCACGCCGGACTCAGTGCGCAGCAACAGTAGCGAACGGCTTTCACAACAGAATCAGGCCCCGCAGGTCGGCGCCGCCAGTAATCAGGCCGCCACGGAGAAGCAGAACTGGCAGTCGATGATCCTCGCCCAGCTTCAGCGCGAGAAGCGCTATCCCGGCTATGCGCTGCGGATGAAACAGCAGGATACAGTGATGGTACGCTTCACTATAGACCGCAATGGCAATGTACTGGAAACTGCTATTGAGAAAAGTAAAGGTTATGTTACGTTGGATCGTGAATCGCTCCAGCTGCTGGAGCGAGCATCTCCGCTTCCAAAACCACCGGCCAGCGCGTTTACGCAATCGGATAGAATGGTATTAGTGGTGCCAGTTTCATTTTCTATTCGCAATGTTTGACTGAAGCCTAAAATAAAATTACCGCCATCGTCGTAATGCGAAGGTGGCGATTTTTTATCGTCTGCGCAAAAGTGAATAAATTTAAAAAATGGGAGTGAGAAGTTTTACTGGATAAATAAAATAACAAGGATGGAATAAAGAATAAAAGGGAAGTGATAATCTATTTTAAATTACGACTGATTTTTCAGCAAAACTTCCCGACAGTGCAGCACTGCTTTAACCGCATATTTCTCTACCAGGCTACGGGATACGCCAAGCTTTTCTGCTATCTGTGCATGAGTCATACCCTCAACGCGGCTCATGTAGAGGATTTCTCGAGACTTTTCAGGTAAAGAGGATAAAGCATCATCTATCTCTTTTATTTGCTGCTTATAATGCAGGTTTTCTTCCGGGGTTGGCATGTAGTTTTCAAATAGCTCAAAAGCGCCTTTGAGTAGCTGGCTACGGCGTTGTTCGGTACGAACATAGTCCGTTGAGGCATTCATGGCGATGCGAATCAGATAATTTCGCGCGTCGTCATGAGTCGGAAACTGATTAGCCAGATTAAGTATGCGAAAATAAATATCCTGCGTCAGATCCTGAGCAACCTGCCGTGAACCGGTACGATAGGTGATTATCCGCTGCAATGTCGGATGGAGATCAACAAACACATCGAGAATATTATGAGTTGCTATCACCGTTATAACTCCAGATGGACAAGGATAATTCAATATTAAACTAAATATAAACGAATTCAGCACACGACACTAATAGTATTTCCATATATAGATACTCTGAGAGTGAGTAAAGATTCGCGAAGATTTGGACATTGAGGAAACGGTATGAAAAGTACGGGCTGACAAAGACAGCCAGGATGTCCCTCTCTCAGCGCAAGTTCTGCCACATTTATAATGGGTATTTTTTCAGAGGAACAGCATCATGAACGCGATAAAAGTCATTAGCATCGATCTGGTTAAATCAGTCTTTCAGATCTGCGTCTGGATGAATGACGGGATTGCATTTACCTGTAAGGTTTCCCGAGCTAAATTGCTGGACGGCATTCTCCAGTTTCCTGTCGGTTTGATCGTTGGAATGGAGGCTTGTGCAACTTCACGTTCCTGGGGCACACTTTTCAAACAATGGGCTTTCCGTCCAACTTATCCCCACCCAGCACGTAAAAGCATTGACGCATCACCCAAAAAAGATGCGAATGATGCACTGGTAACTTGTGAGACGGCCTGTCAATAGACCCGTTTTAGTTCCATGTATTTTTTGAGTTCCCGGCCAAATAATGGTGCTGTCGGTATTTCTCCAGTATCAGATAGCAGGTGAGGCCACCTGAATTACAGAAAACGAGATCTGATGTTGATAGCTTTACATCTGCCTGATAATGGTTGAATTGGTTGATTTTTGCTTCCTGAATACGCCAGTCAAATCTGCCTTTCCGTTAATTTGCACCCGACATCTCGTTGATTAAAGCACGGAGTGGGATTACTGCGGTCCACAGTTCTGGCAAACAGTGAAAGACAGAACGAATAAGAAGGCCTGCGTAAAGAAAAATGTGTCGCGGCGAGTGATGCGAATTACCTTACAACAAACACAGGCAGTGAAGAACAGCGCCGGGCGGATTCCGGACGCTGTGAACCGACGCCATTGCTACGAAGCCTGATCCGGCTGCACCTCAGGCCATATGATAGCCTGTGCAACAATCACATCCTGCCCATTAAACGTCGCGGCGGGGGAACCATACAGTTGATAACCAAGCGCCAGCGCTTCTGAAACCCGATGACAAAATTTAGCGTCATCCTTACCTGTCAGGAGACGGTAACGAGGAAGACCATCCGGAGGTTCATGGCCCTTATTTTTTATTTCTGGATTGATCATGGTAGTACTCCTCTTTCAAATTTAGCCTGTTAGGCTCTGTCGTTATTCTCATCTTCACAAAACCGTAAAATACCACGATGGCCAGTCTGACCACAAAGCTCACGGCATGTTCAAATGCATTGCCCGGGTAATTGCGCGTAGTTCACACCATAGATTTTCTCCCGGCAATTTCGGTTAAGGTGCATGTCCGGATGCTGGAGGAGTGGAATATCGAATCAAGAAGCATTTTAAAATGCTCTCGTATTGTGAAAATACACGTATCAATAATATTGAGACACCGATCTGAAGGAACGATAAATCGTGCCACTACAGACTGTGGCAAACTGGAATCTCAGACTAAAGGCAGCGTAACCATCACCTCCAGCCCGCCGCCTGCCCGGCTGTTGACGCTGAGATCCCCGCCATGCTGCCGGGCAATCTGGTGCGCGATGGCTAATCCCAGACCGGAACCGTTATGCCGAGCGGCAGTACCAGCTCCGCGATGAAAGGGCTTGATAATCAGCAATAAATCCTGCTCTGAAACACCGGGACCGCAATCGCGTACCGCAATTTTGGCGACATTTTGTTCCCGCCAACTGGCGACCTCTAATCCAGTCCGGCCATATTTGGCTGCGTTTTGCATCAGGTTTGTCAGCAGGCGCATCACGCTGACGGGGCGGAAAAGGAACACCGGCAGCGGGGCAAGGTTCAGGCTAAAGTTCTGTCCCAGCCCGGTAAAATCATGTGTCAGCTCGGTAATTATCTGGTTGATGTCACCGGGTTGAGTTAACTCCGTTGCACTGCCACGGGCATAATCAATAAATTGCTGAAGAATGTTATCAACGTCATCAAAATAACGACCAAAATCATCCTGGGTGGATTTCCCCTGCTCACTCATTGCCAGCGACAGCCTCAGCTTGGTCAGTGGCGTTCGCAGATCGTGAGAAATACCGGCCAGCATCTGCGCCCGGGTATTCTCCATCTCAGCCAGACCATCCAGCATGTGATTAAATGTCAGGCTGACCGTCTTGATTTCAGTCGGCCCTTCTGGCGATAAGGGACGCGGCCATCCTCCCTTTCCGACGTCAGTTGCGGCCCGAGCCAGTGATGTCAGTGGCCGGTTGATGCGCCGTTGCAGGGCATAAGCGGTGAGCAATGCCATCAGGGACAAAACGACTGACAGCAAAATCGCGCTTATCAGGCCAGAAAGATGGTCCGAAGGCTCCACGGCCAGCGCAATCCAGTACGGCTGCCCGGCGGTGTTCACCTTCACCCATAATTTTTTTCCGGGTGCCTGCTCCCAGCGCAACTGAATGCCCGCCGGAAGTTGCTGATGCAGACTATCAAGAAAGACTTTCAGATAATAACGACGATAGAACCCAGCCAGTCCCAGCGTGGGTATTTCTATGGAATGCTGTGGTGGCTGAGCAACGCCCTGCACCGCCTGCACATAGCGATCACGATCCCTGGCTGGCACCGTTGCCAGCAGCTTATCGAGCATTACGATCTGCGAGGCAATCAGCGAGGCGGCGTCATTGACCCGGGGTTTCTGGATAAAAACCAGAAACACCGCCAGCGTGGTGAATTGCGTCAATGTGACCAGCAATATCAACAGGACACTGTTGCGTGCCAGCAGGGAGCGAGGCCAGAATTTTTTCACGTTTCGCTATCTACAATCAGCATGTAACCCACGCCCCAGACGGTCTTCAGCCAGCGGGGCTCGGAAGGTTGCACTTCAAGTTGCTGGCGCAGGCGTAAAATCTGCACATCGACGCTTCGGTCCAGCGCTTCATACTCGCGTCCTCTGGCGCGGTTCAGCAGATTCTCCCGGCTGATCGGCCGGTTAGGCGTGGTAGCCAGCGCAATCAACAGATTCATTTCAGCAGAATTTAGTGCCAGCGGTTGATCTGCGCGGTAAAGCGTCTGACGGGTGATATCCAGGCGGTAAGGGCCAAAACAGACCTCTCCCGAACCGCTGGGTGTTTCACCACGCTGCAACGCCTGCCGCCGGAAGATTGCTTTAATACGCGCCACCAACTCCTGCGGCAGGAAAGGCTTGGCGAGATAATCATCAGCGCCGGTTTCCAGACCAATCACCCGGTCTATCGGGTCACCGCGCGCAGTGAGCATCAGGATAGGCAACGTGTATTTCGCCGCGCGCAGGCGGCGGCAAACGGACAGACCATCTTCCGGTTCCATCATCAGATCCAGCACCAGCAGATCAAAAGGTTCACGCTGCAAATACCGGTCGAGTCGCGCGCTGTTTTCCGCCGTTCTGACTTCAAACCCCTGATCGCTTAAATAGCGTTGCAGCATGCTGCGCAGTTCATTTTCATCGTCCAGAACGAGGATTTTCTTCGCCTTATACCCGGGTTTCGCGTCACTCATAAATCATTCCCCCGACTGCGTCGCGCCTGCCAGGCCTCTTGTGCACGTTGCAAAACGACATAAAAACAAGGGACTAACAGAATGGCAAGCAAAGTCGCTGACAACATTCCCGAAAAAACGGTAATCCCCAGTGATTTTCTGGCGCTGGCGCTGGCACCGCTGGAAAAGATCAGCGGTACTACACCCAGGGTAAACGCCAGCGATGTCATGATAATCGGCCGGAAACGCGTTCTGGCCGCCGTCAGTGCAGCATCAATGATGCTACTACCGGCCAGGCGCTGCTGACGGGCATATTCGACAATCAGGATCGCATTCTTGGCGGCAAGACCGACGAGCAATAACACGCCAATCTGAGTATAAAGATTGTTAGCGATATTCAGCGCTAACAATGTGATTGCCGTACCTGATAAGGCAAGTGGGACACCAAGGATTACGCTGACAGGTAACCAGTAGCTTTCATATTGTGCCGCCAGCACCAGATAAACCAGCAGCAGTGACATGGCGAAGGCAATATAGATACGGTTTCCGGCCACTTTTTCCTGATACGACATATCGGTCCAGGACAGGCTGATATCCGGCGGCAGAGTGGCTTTAGCCAGTGTCTCCAATGCCTGCATCGCTGCCCCACTACTGTAACCCGGTGCGGGCATACCGGTGAGCGTGGCAGCCGGGTTGAGATTATATAAAGAAGCAACAGCTGGCCCCCGGGTCGGGGTGAAACTGACCAGTGTCGCCAGCGAAACCGGCTCACCGCTGGCATTTTTTACCGTCAGTGCGGAGATTTGCTGTTGCAGCAGACGCTGATCTGACTGCGCCTGCACATAAACTTTCACGCTATGGTTCTCGCGGGTGATTTGATTGACATAGCTGGCACCAAGATACTGTTGCATCGCATCAAAGGCATCGCCGGGAGATACGCCCATCGCTGCCGCGCGCGTTCTGTCCAGCGTGACATTGATCTGCGGCACATCAGCGCGCAGTGTGCTGAACATGCGCGACACTTGCGGCAGTGCCATCGCCTGTCGGGCAAAATTGTCACTCACCTGCTGCAGATGTCTGTAATCACTTTTCCCGTCATTCTCGCTCAGGATCATCTGCATACCGCCGCCGTTACCGACGCCCTGAATCGGCGGCGGCACAATCACCAGTGCATTGGCATCGGGAATTCCTGCCAGTTGTTTATTCAGGTTGAGATAGATTGAACGTAAATCCTGGTTCCTGCCACGCTGGTTCCAGGGCTTCAGGGTGATGTAAATCAGCGCCGCGTTGGACAAGGACGCATTATTGTCGAGCGGTGACAGTCCACCGATGACCACGACGTGATCTACCCCAGACTGCTGATTCAGCATGCCCTCTACCTGTTGAGTAACATTGGCGGTTTTTCCCAGCGAAACTGCGTCTGGCAGTTGCAGCGATACCAACAGGTAACCCTGGTCTTCCAGCGGAATAAATCCGGTAGGAATTTTGAGGAAGGCAGCTAACGCCAGCACGATCATCACCATGCCACCGATAAGCGCCGCTTTGCTGTGGCGGATTAAGCGGCGAACACCGTTGAGATAAACGTTCTCCAGCCAGCCGAAAACCTGGTTGAACTTCCGGTAAACCCAGGGTCTGGTTCCCTCTTTCACTGGTCGCAGCCACTGTGCGCTCTGCACCGGTTTCAGCGTCAACGCATTAAGAGCACTGAGCAAGGTCGTCACGGCAATCACCAGCGCAAACTGACGATACATCTGGCCGCTAAGCCCCGGTAAGAAGCTGGCCGGGAGATACACTGCCACCAGCACCAGGGTGATAGAAATAATTGGCGGCAACAGCTGGCGCATGGCACGCAGCGTCGCCTCGCGCGGCGTATATCCCTGTTCTATATGATGACTCACGCCTTCGACCACCACGATCGCATCATCAACCACGATACCGATCGCCAGCACGATGGCAAACAACGTCAGCAGATTGATGGAAAAACCCATCAGGTAAATGGCACCGAACGTGCCGATAAGGGTGACAGGTACCGTGGTGGCGGGTACCAGCACCGCCCGCCAGTTTTGCAAAAATGCCACGATCACCAGTAAAACCAACAGCCCGGCAATCAACAAGGTGCTGTAGACGTCATCGACTGAACTCTGAATAAAGTTGGTGGTGTCGAATGGCAGTGAATAGTGCATACCTGCCGGCAGTTGGGTTGACATTTTTTGCATCTCTGCAGCGACTGCTGCGCCAACGTCCAGCGCATTGGCATCCGGTAACTGTGAAATAGCAATCCCTGCTGCAGGTTTACCGTCCATGGTGAAAAATTGCGAATAACTCGATGAACCCAGTTCGGCATGGCCGACATCCTGTAAACGCACCAGCCTGCCACCATCCTGGGTGCTGCTTTTAATAACGATCTGATTGAACTGGCTGGCATCGGTCAGCAGGCCATTAACGTTAAGCGTCAGTTGCCTCTGCTGGCCACTGTCGACGGGTGGAGCGCCCAACTGCCCGGCGCTGACGCTGCGGTTTTGCGCTTTGATAGCGCTGATGACGTCATCCGGTACCAGGCTGTATTGCTGCATACGCACCGCATCCAGCCAGATGCGAATGCTGTAATTTCCGGTACCAAACACCGTGACATCACCCACGCCAGGTATGCGCGCCAGTGAGTCGCGCAGATGATTAGTGGCGTAGTTGCTCAAAAACAGTGTGTCCTGAGCCGGGTCGCTCGATTGCAGGCTATACAACTGCAAAATGGCCGTTGATCTTTTACGCACCGTTACCCCCTGCTGCTGCACCGCATCCGGCAGTTGGGAAAGCGCAGCCTGCACACGGTTTTGCACCAGGATTTGAGCCTGGTCGCTATCGGTGCCGATAGCAAAGGTGATATTCAGGGTATAGGTACCATCGTTGCCGGTGGTGGATTTCATATACAGCATGTTCTCGACACCATTTACCTGCTGCTCGATGGGGAACGCCACCTGCCTCTGCAAAGTCTGTGCATTGGCTCCTGGATAGTGAGTCACCACCTGAACCGTCGGCGGAGTGATGGGGGGATACTGCGACACCGGCAACACCCATAACGCAACAGCGCCGAGGATCAGGATAATCAGTGACAACACATTGGCGAAAACTGGCCGGTCGAGGAAGAACTTAATCATGCTGGCTTTGCGCCTCGTTGCTGACGTTCACCTTTCTCCCCAACAAATCCGGACGGGCAAAGGTCAGGACGCGTTGCGTGTTGTCAATTGCGCTGAGCAAAATGACATGCTCACCGCTACCGGGAGCCGTTTTAACGCTAAGGCGGCTAACCGTGCCATCCGCGGCAACCGGGAAAATACTGTCGCCCTGCACTGCCGTGGCCGGAAGTTGCAACTGGCTCACTGGCGCTGCCGCATGCAGAGTGACCTGGACAAACATACCCGGCAGCAGGTTAACTGGCGGCTGATGCAGAGTCGCGCGCAGGGTGATATTGCCGCTGGCGCTGTCAAGCTGGTTATCGACAAAATCGATGGCGGTATGCAGAGGCTCACTTAGTCCGGGAATGGTGATATCTAACGGCTGATGCGCGACAGCATCGCTGCGTGCGGCGATAATGCCAAAACGCGTCGCGTCTGACTGATTAAGGCTGAAAGTGACATACAACGGGTCGATTTTATTCAGCGTGGCTAACACGGTATTACCGCTGGTACCCACCAGATTACCGACATCAACGGTGCGCCGCCCGATGCGTCCGGTGAAAGGTGCGGTAATACGCGTATAACCAAGATTAATTTGCGCAATATCCCGCTGTGCCAGGGCCTGATCTCTGGCGGTTTGCGCGTCCTGCAAGGTTGACAAGGAGATAACGCGTGACGGATAGAGTGCCTGGTCGCGGTCGGTTTCACGCTGGGCATTTATCAGCGTGGCCTGATCCGAATTAAGCTGTGCCTGTAAGGCAGCCGGGTCTAACGTAAACAACACTTGTCCGGCCTGTACCAGGTCGCCGTCTTTAAAATTGACAGATTGCAGCGTCGCAGCGACGCGCGCTGCAATCTGCACCTGCTCTGAAGCACTCAGTGTCCCGGTGACGGTAATTGACGAGTCAAATGTGAGTTTTTGTGGCACGCTTACCGAAACCACAGGAACCGACTGCCGGGGAGCGTTTTCCTGTGGCTTACAGCCCGCCAGAAAACAGCCGGCCATCAACAACAGTCCATACCCGCATGTCACACTAAGCGTCTTCATGGATAGCGCGTTCATGGGGTTGATTATTTTTTCGCAGCCATAAATGCACTGAGTTGCGAGAGGGTGATATAGCCATTTTTCGCGGTATCTATTTCTGAAAAGTGCCGGGCGACGCGTGGCATACCAACCTGCGCCTCGGCCAGAGTCAGTTTTCCATCATGATTGGTATCCGCGGCAGTAAAGCGATTTTGCATACGTTGTGCGAGGCTATCCGCCGGTGCGGCACTGGCGGCACTGATAAAGACGAAACCTGCAGCCAGCATCAGGAACTTTTTCATTTATTACCTCGAGTTACCGTTAATGAGAGCGTATCGGGAAAAGCAGAACTTCACGGAAAAAGAATATAGAAAAGCCAGCCAGGAAGGGTTTCTGAATTGTTCCAGACTTATGTCATCGCATGTCATCGGAACACTGAGCAGACTCCCGCTCAGTTCAGGATGCGCGGCGTAACCATGTTGGCGGAGATGTGCATTAAGGAGATGATTGGCACCAGGTTGGGAGATGCAAGCGCGCAATCGCTTCGTCACTGAGTTTTTCGGGGAAGGTCATCAGCGCGCATATTGAATTTGCATGCGCCACAATTAACGCCGTTTTACCGACTCGTAATTCAGATACCACTATCTGTTGCCAGTAAGGAGGTATCCGATGCGGGTCACAGGTTGATGTGATTATTCGTATAAGGATGCTTCACCTGCTGGACGGGTTTTAAACCGGCGGTGCATCCACAGGTATTGTTCAGGGGCACGGAGGATTTCATTTTCGATGATTTTATTCATGTAACCAGCTGCGACGACCTCGTCGCCCTCGGGATAGCCTGATAACGGATTACTGATATACATCTGATAACCTTTTTTATCGCTCCGTCGGATCATGCTAAGAGTGATCAAATCTGCGCCAGCGAGTTTTGACAGTGCATATGTTCCATTCGTCGTGGCTGCATTTTTTACGGAGAAAAAGGGAGCGAAAACGCTGCCCTTAGGCCCATAATCTTGATCAGGTGCAAACCACACAGCTTCACCGGCCTTAAGAGCATGAACAAAGCCAGATAAATTACGTCGATTAATCATCGCTTTATTTGAACGCATACGCCCTTTTGTCTGAACCCATTCCATCAATGGATTATTGTGTGGGCGATACGTTGCCATCATAGGATGACATAACCCCATGACTCTTCCGCACAATTCAAGAGACATAAAATGAATCCCGACAACCATTACCCCTCTGGTTGCATTGGTCAGGTTTTCAACCCCTTCGACATCAAACCATTTCTTGACTCTCGCATCGCTCCAGAACCAGGCCATGCCCGTTTCCATCAGTCCCAGACCGAGAGAAACAAAGTTTTTATTGACCATCTGGCTTCGGGCAAATGGTGTCATTTCGGGAAAGCAGAGCTCAATATTTTTAATCGCAATACGTTCCCGGCGTTTCAGAAAGTGTCTGGATATTTTTCCAAGACCAGAGCCCAGAATATGTAAGACCGGGTAAGGAAGTTGAACTATAAGCCACAGCAGGCCCAAACCAGACCAGGTAAACCAGTAGCGGGGATAGAGTAAATTATGATTAAAGGGTTGTGACATAAATTTCCTTAATGCTAATGAAAGTTGTAACGCATAAGGAAAATAATGAAGAATTCGTCTTTAGCGATACACATCGTTTTAGACAGTTGCAGACTGTTTAAATTCAGAAAATAAAACAATCCTGCAAGTAATGGTAAAAAATATGGAGAACCGGGAGAAAATAGTGAAGCAGTAATTTTTTTGCCATAAATTTATGGGTTGATTATTGGCATGCAGGAAGTTGTCTTCTGGATTCATCATCCTCAGGATACTCAAAAGCGAAAAGGTGAATTTGGGTAAGGTTATAAAACCATAACCTTTTCGTTGAATAACTTCGCCCGGTTTGAAACATACCCCTGATATTTCACGAATAATTGCATAGTGGCCATTATTAAATCTGGCCCGGTGGATACCGAATACAGAAAGATTGACCTGCCTGTCTGTGACGGCTGTTCGAAAGGATATCTCCTTCAATAAAAACAGATTTAATAGATTTCATTATCATGGCCTCTACCACAGCAGTATAAGAGAAATGTTGTCATTCCCGGCATCGTTTAGATTAGGTTGCGGGGCTGATAAGCCCCCAATATATCCGCATTCTGATGATCTGAATAATAGCCAGCAGGCAGAACACCAGATATTGAAAATTGAATGTCTGATTTATGATACAATACCCTTCCATGAGAAATTTATGATGAAATCAGAAGACACCCTTGACTGGTACCCGGCACAGTTGCCGCCCGTGAAAATTATTCTTGGTGAAGCCGTGCTGGCTGTGGGTAAACAGGGCCGACCGATTAATACCCGAACGTTGCTTGAATACCTTCAGGTTATGCAGGGCAAGCAAAAAAGGCGGGATGACAAAGTCGCCATGCAAACTGCGATTGATGTTCTCAGGGATAATCAGCGCATTAACGGCAGACGTTAATGCGCGTCTGAAATCAGTATCCGTTCTGAATGATTTCAACCGTATGGTTTTGGCCATCATCCCGCAGTGGGATTCTGTCATCAGGGAGGAGAACGCCATCCAGCGTAACCCGATATTCTCCTTCGCCGCGTGAGACACTAATCTGATAATGGCTTTCGCCATATTGATATCTCATAGAAAAAGACGGCCACTCATCTGGCAACCGGGCATGAACAGTAAAGGCAGCACCGGAGCGTTTTATCCCCAGTAATTCATCAGTAAGTAAACGCAAGGCCCAGCCTGCGGAACCGGTATACCAGCTCCATCCTGCTCGTCCGGTATGGGGAGCGACACTGTAGACATCAGCACTCATGACATAAGGTTCAGCTTTATAGATCCCGACCGAGTCCGCATTCAGGGTATGATTTATCGGGTTGAGCATTGACCAGAGTTGCCAGGCGCGTTCTGCATTCCCCATTCGGGCAAATGCCATCACTGCCCAGATAGCGCCATGTGTATACTGTCCCCCGTTCTCCCGCACTCCGGGCAGATACCCCTGGATGTAACCCGGATTAGGACCGTGCCCATCGAAAGGAGGTGTTAAAAGCTTTATCAATCCCCCCTCATTATCCACAAGGTGCTTATCCAGTGCCTGCATGGCCTGCGCGCAGCGAACCGGGCTTGCGGCCCCGGACAATACAGACCAGCTCTGTGCAATCGCATCAATCCGGCAGTCCTGCGAGGCTTTCGATCCCAGGGGCGTACCATCGTCAAAATACCCGCGCCGGTACCATTCGCCATCCCAGGCATGGGCTTCGAGATTGTTTTGCAGGCGCAGGGCCTGTGAACGGCACATCGAGGCGACAGTGTCATCCTGCCTGCGCTCCGCCAGCGCTGCAAACCGCTGCAAAATATCGTACAGGAAGAAGCCCAGCCAGACGCTTTCACCTTTGCCTTCGATACCTACCTGGTTCATCCCGTCATTCCAGTCACCTGCCCCCATCAGCGGCAGGCCATGCTCTCCGAACCGCAGACCATGTTGAATCGCTTTGACGCAGTGTAACCAGAGTGTCTCTTCGGTGCCGCTGATGACCGGCGTGTCATAGACAGACTCCTCACCAGGCTGAAGCGGACGTCCCTCCAGATAAGGGATGAGGATTTCCAGGGCATCCTTATCCCCCGTCGTTTCAACATAGTGGCAAACGGCAAGTGGAAGCCACAGGTAGTCATCAGAACAGCGGGTACGAACACCGTTGCCATGTGGAGGGTGCCACCAGTGTTGCACATCTCCCTCGATAAATTGCCGTGATGCACACAGTATTATCTGTTCACGCATCCGGTTCGGATCGGCATGACTCAGTGCCAGTGTATCCTGCAGCTGATCGCGAAAACCAAATGCGCCGCCAGACTGATAGTAACCACTGCGGGCCATAAGACGACAGGCGACTGTCTGATACATTAGCCAGCCATTAACCAGTAAATTTACGGAAGTGTCGGGGGTGTTAACCACGATTTTATCGAGCACATTGTGCCAGTGGTTGTGAACCCGGTTTAGCTCCTGGCGGACCGTATTCTCATTCATATAATGGGCAAGCGTCTCCTGAGCACGTGCGTGATTTTCATCTGCGCCGAGGATAAAAATAAACGTCCTCTGATCCCCATCAATTAATGTGACCGCCGATTGTACCGCCCCGCAGGGATCCAACCCTGCCCCCGTCTTACCCGAAAGTTTGCGCAGTTTCATAGCAGACGGATCGTGCAGGGAACCATTACGGCCGATAAACTCGCGACGGTCGCCTGTCAGTGAACAATCATTACCGCTGACGGCAAAAAATGCAGTACGCCCGCCACCGTTATCACCGTAAAAATTGTTCGCCAGCACCCCGCAGCCGCCAGGGATACTGGCCGCCTGTGTCACAATGTGAGGTGCTGAGCGCGTTCGGGCTCCACCGAGTGTCCACTCCACATAGCCAGTGACAGAGAGTTTTCGTGTTCGTCCCGAAGTGTTACTGAGCGTCAGGAACGCCAGTTTTACCGGCGCCTCTTCGGCAACCAGAACCGTCAGCTCGCTGTCTATACCGTTCTCACGATGGGCAAAAACACTGTAACCAAAACCATGGCGGGTCAGATAATCACCGTGTCCGCGAACAGGCAAAGCCGTCGGTGACCAACACTCACCGCTCTCTTCATCGCGCAGATAAAACGCCTCGCCGCTGCGATCGCTTACCGGATCGTTCTCCCATGGTGTTAACCGGTATTCATGCGCATTCTCATACCAGGTGTAAGCCTGTCCCGCCTCTGAAATCACGCTGCCAAAACGGGAATTTGCCAGTACATTTGACCAGGGTGCCGGTGTCAGCGCATTTTCCCGCAGGACAATCTGGTACTCCCGACCATCCTGCGAAAATCCACCGTACCCATTGAAATGGCTTAACTGACTGATGTCGGGGATCCAGTCCGTATGTTGATTACGCTCCCGCACAGCACGCGGAACGAATGCTCTTACCGGAGGTTTCAGGGTATGAATACGCTGGTTAAGCTGCTCATTAATTCCACCTGCGCGGTCATCAAGATAAAGACAGGCCACGCTCATCAAAAGCAACTTATCCTCAGCGGAGAGGTGCTCACCGTTACGGACGAAAAGCCCGCCCGTTTTATCCAGCAGGCTGGCTTCAGACCCGGCATAAATTAAATCCATAATCTTATTTTGTAATCCCTGCTGGTAGCCGCCGGGGCTGTTATTCAGGATCACCAAATCAACATCCAGTCCTTTCTGTCTCCAGTACCGGTGTGCCTGAATCAGTGTGGTAACGGAGGCGATACTTTCCTCACTGGTAATACTAAGCAGCACTATCGGCAGATCACCTGAAATTGCCCAGCCCCACAGACCGGACTGACCACGCCGGTTACGGCTGATCACCTGACCTTCGGCGCGCAGCTCCTGGACAGGGTAAAGCACTGCGCTGGCGAGACGATTAAACAAAGTGGCATCATCTTCACTGGCGTTCATCTGGCGTAATACCACCAGACTGTGCGACCAGGCCAGTTCAAAGACGCGATCGGCAATAGGGTAATCGCGATATTTCTCCAGCAACGCCAGACTCTGCTGGCGGGTATCGCTGATACCATAAATGATATCAATCGTGACCGGCTGCCCCGGCTGCAGAATGATGGTGTTGCGTATCGCCAGTATAGGGTCCAGTACTGGCCCCGACGTGTTGCTGAGCGGCCCTCCGCCCTCTATTGCCAGGGCATCAGCAGGGGTTCTGCCACGACCAAGAAATTTTGCCCTGTCCGTTTCAAACGAGACGTTATGACGGTTATCGCCATGCACCACCATCATGTGAAACAGGCAAGGACTCGGTTCATCCGGTGAGCGCGGGCGCCGGTGGCAAAGAATAGCGTCACGCTCAGGATTCAGCTCAGTCTGAATAAACAAATTGCTGAATGCCGGGTGTGCCAGATCGCTGGCATCAGGCGCCAGTACCACTTCGGCATAGGTTGTCAGCGCCAGGGCTCGGGGCTGGCGACCACGATGAATCAGTGTGAGCCGTCGCAGCTCAATATCATCCTCAGGGGAGATCACAACCTGAGTTTTGACGCTGAGCCCAGCGAAGGTTCGTCTGAATTCAGCGCTCGCATCGGTGAAGATCACTTCCTCGTCGTGTTCGCTGGCGTTGCCTGTCGGCTGCCAGGTATTGCTCCACACGTCGCCCGTCTGCATATCGCGGATATAGCAGAATGTTCCCCAGTTATCGCGCGTGGTATCACTGCGCCAGCGCGTAAGAGCAATATTATTCCAGCGACTGTAACCTCCCCCTCCCGCTGTCAACATCAGATGATAATGGCTGTTGGACAGCAACTGAATATCCGGGGCGGGTGTGTCCACCCCATTGAAAATTCGGGGTTCATAGCGAACGGGTTTGACCCTGCCCTCATGAGATTCAAAATGACGGCGTGGGCTGTAGAGATCGACCGCATCCGGCACGCGCTCCTGTAACAGCAGACTCGCTGACCGGAAAACTGTACTGGACATGAATCGCTCAGCCATGGGGGCACCAAGCAGCACATGGGCCAGCGCCTGAAAAGCCATGCCCTGGTGATGTGCCATCCATGACTGCACAACCGCATAGAGCTGACCGGTTGCGAGGCGTGAGGGGGTATAGTCCAGCGCTTCGTAAAAACCGTATTCGCCACGTGCACCATTTTTTTGCAGTCTGAACAGATTCTCACAGGCTCTCTGTGGTGAGACTATCAGCGCCAGCAGTGTGGCGTACGGGGCGACAACCATGTCATCGGCAAGTCCCCTGCGCAGACCGAGCCCCGGCACGCCAAATGCCTGATATTGATAATTATGCTGAACATCAAAAGCATGATAACCAGACTCTGAAACGCCCCATGGTACCCCGCGTTCTTTCCCCCAGTGAATCTGGCGCATAACCGCCGACTGACTCATCTCATCGAGCAGACTGCCAGGCCAGGTGGGCATCACCAGATTCGGCATCAGGTATTCAAACATAGACCCGCTCCATGACATCAGGGCAGTTTCATTATCAATCGTGGTAAACAGCCGCCCCAGCGCGTACCAGCTTTTAAGAGGCAACTGATTAGTCGCAATGGCGAGAAAACTGGTCAGGCGGATTTCAGATGGCAGGAGATCATAATGGCTCTTATCAGGTGTATTCGTGTCACAGTTATAACCGACACTGAGCAGACTGGTTGTTTCGCTGTACAGAAAGGCGAAATCCATCCGGGCATGCTCATTCAACCGCTGTTCAAGCTCGGTGATAATATTCAGTCGCATCCGGGCCTGCTCCGTCGCTGACGCCGGAGGTGTTCCCTTACCGGTAAATGTCGCACGGGCAAGCTCGCTCAGAGTCGGCAGCGGCTGTTCGTTCCAGGAAGCAGGTAACCAGCCAAGCAGCAGCGACCACTCATGGCAAAGCTGTACCAGTTGATGCGCCAGGTGCCCTGCCCAGCGCATCTGAAGAGGAGACCCCTGATGACATTGCGTTGTCAAATGGTTGCACTGGGTGCGCATTTTTTTCAGCTCGCTGAAAAACGCCTGCGGAGGTAGCAACACCGCGCTCAGGTAGTGTTTGCGCAGCAGTCGCAGGCTATCAGGCGGGTTCTGGCCCCACTGTTTTTCCAGAATATCCAGCGTATCGTTCACTCCTGCCAGTATCCGTTGGATGTTTAAAACGGGCTGATGACGCATGGCGGACAGCCCTTCACGCAGTGTCAACAAATGCCCCGCCATGTTTCCGCTGTCGACGCTTGAAACATAGCGTGGGCTGAGGGGGGCCAGCGTACGGGTGTCATACCAGTTATAGAGATGGCCCCGGTAATGCTCCATTTTATCCAGTGTGTCGAGGGTGAGCGACACGCGCCGAAGCACCTCTCCACCGGGCAGGTAGCCAAAATCCCAGGCCGTCAGGTTAGCCATAAGGGAAAGGCCAATATTGGTAGGAGAAGTACGATGGGCCACCGTCGGTTGCGGTATTTCCTGGTAGTTATCAGGTGGAAGCCAGTTTTCTTTTTCTGTGGTAAAGGTCTCAAAAAATGCCCAGATTTCACGGCTTGTCTGGCGTAACAACTGTTTTTGTTCCTGATTTGGCGAAAACACCTTACGCACAGGCTGGCGACTCAGCCAGCTCATCAGCAGTGGTGCCAGACACCATAACAAACCGATCGGCAAAGCAATTGCCAGCAGTGGCGGCGCATATTGTCCGGTTAGTATTATAAGCGTCACGCCACCTGCAACATTCAGCCACATCGCCTGATAAAAACGCGCAACAGAGGGTTTGTCCTGATTGCTGTCCAGGCTGTGACTGACCCACTGGCTGAGGTGACGCCTGCTGACCCCCAGTCGCCATAGCGTCACGGCAATTGCCTTGAGCGAATATCCGGCTTCATGCGGCAGTACCGCAAAATTAAGGCCGATGCCTGACAAACGCTTCAGCGCGCCCGCCCCCACCAGTAACAGATGCGGCTTCAGGCGACGACGCAGAGGTTTATGCAGAAAGTTGTGGGCGATGCTGAGGATTGCAGGTAACAGCCATATCAGTACCAGTACGCCAAGCCAGTAAAATGGATTGGGTACCCAAATCAGGGAGAAGAACAGCAATACCAGTAAAGAAGGTGCGACCAGACTGCGACGCAAATTATCGAGTAATTTCCAGTAAGAAAGTGTGGACAGCGGGTTCTTATCCCGGGTTCCATCAGTTTTTCTGACGCGTGGCTTCAGCCAGTTAAGCAGTTGCCAGTCGCCCCGGATCCAGCGTGAACGACGCGCGACGTCCGAAAGGTAATTATTGGGGTACTGCTCGTAAAGTAAGACCTCACTCAGTAGCCCCGATCGTGCATAGCACCCTTCAAGTAAATCATGGCTGAGAACCAGATTTTCCGGGCATGTGTTGGCAGTGGCCAGCACAAAGATATCGACATCATAAATCCCTTTACCGACGAACGATCCTTCCCCAAAGAGATCCTGATAGATATCCGAAGACATCATCGAATAAGGATTATTACCGGGCACGTTACTGCGTATGGCGGCATAACGTCCCTGACCGTTGCGTGGTATCTCCTCCGCGAGGCCGGGTTGCAGAATGCCGAATCCTTTAATGACCCTCTGGCGTAGCGGATCATACTCTGGCTTATTCAGCGGATGCGCCATTGTCGCGACCAGCTTGTGTGCCGTATCGCGCGGCAGCACCGTATCACTGTCCAGGGTAATGACGTATTTAATGTGACCCGGTAAAAGATGAGCAGGTATATCCGCAACACTGACGAATTGAGTCCCCGGATGACGCAACCAGCTGTTCAGCAACGCCAGTTTTCCCCGCTTGCGTTCATAGCCCATCCACGTTCCTTCAGAGGGGTTCCATTCAGGTTCCCGGTGTAGCAGATAGAAACGTGGGCGGCAGGAGGGATAGCGGCGATTAAGCGCCTGCATATCGGCGATAGCCTGTCTGAGCAGGGCGTTATTTTCCGGCGAGGGTTCATTCTCAGAATCAGCGAAATCGGTGAGCAGAGCGAACCTGAGATTTTCGTTTTGATTCCCCAGCCAGCAGACTTCAAGGCTGGTGAGGAGCTTGCTGAAACTATCGTGGCTGGTCAGCATGCAGGGAATAGCAATCATGGTTGCGCTGTCAGCAGGAATGCCGGTTGAAAAATCCATCCCTGGCAATGGATGAGGAACGCGAAAACGGGTGGTTGCGTCACTGAGCAAATCACTCATTAACTGAGTTAAAGCGATAATCAGAGGCAATGCCACCGCGATCAACAGCCAGTCTGCGCCCTGCAGAGCAGTTTCGTGCAAAACTGCCGCTGTCGTTGCTGTTGTCAACAACGCCAGGCTTCCAAGCCAGGACAACAGAGTTATTCTGTTGAAACTGTGCCGCAAACGTATGAGCCTGGAGGTGTCAGCCAACAGATGAATCTCCAGCTGCTGTCGACCTTCGCCCGCCAGATAATAGCCAACGTGATGTTCCTGTGTGTCGGGAGCACTCTCCCCCGAAAGCGCCAGCACCCTGCCCGCAACCTCAGGCTCACTGAGACCACTGTCTCTGGCAAGGATCTCAACAACGTGGCGGTAATGATCCCGGGTATTAAAGTGCATCCGGGGATAGATACCGGCAGGATCATTGCGTAATGCCTGTTCGACGACACTGATCGTTTCGGCGAAATCAGCCCAGTCCGTTTCGCTCAGTAATCGCAGACCCGCGATGCTGTTACTGACGGATAGCTGGCTGGCGGCAAGCTGTTGATTGAAGCTATGTATGAGAATGTCGGTGGTGACTCCCTGTTCCCGGAGGCACTGATCAACCCAGGTAAGAGGTAACGACAGCGCGTTGCCATGTCCCTGCAGGCGCCGCACCAGCTCTGCGACAAATGCACTGGTTAACGGAGGACGAGAGCGCGCCATATCGGCCACCACCATGATTAAATCACCAGGCTCGTTCTCTGCACATTCGAAAATCCTTGTTATCCACGTATCGGCCAGGTTTCTGTCCTGCTGAGCTTTTATCACTTCCATGCTGATACGACGAAGATTTTCAATCAGCGCCAGGCGCAGCATCCCCGGCAAGGCCCAGACTTCACCTAATGTCAGCGGTGCCACCTGTTGATAGGCGGTGAGGTAGCTGGTCAGACTGGCGGTATCCCAGCGGCCATCACCGTGAGCAATGGCCTCTGATGCAATATTGTAAATTCGCGGACAATTCAGTGGTGACATCAGCGACGGGAGACCTTTGCCAAAGCTTTTCGGCAAGTGCTGACGGACAGTGCGGATTTGCTCCTCAATCAGATAATAATTGTCCAGCAACCATTCCCCTGCGGGCATGATACTCGTCTTTTTACCCGCGTTAAGCTCATAGCAGTTTTGCGTGATGACGATCTCATTGTCGGCGAGCCTTTTCAGCAGGTAATAAGGAAGTTTATCCGGCGATAATTTATGTGTGCGCGCCAGTTTCTGACCGTAGCGTTCCATCTGGGCAGTCGAAAAGAGCTCTGACCGCGGATTGCTTTCACCGTCAGGATCGTTCGCCGAAAACGTCATGTTTTCTGCGTCATTCGTAGGAATACGGGAGTGGTTAAACCACGCTCTGGGGTTCATTTTCATAGCGTTGCTCTGATGCGACGTTAGCGCGCAGGAGCAGTTGCGAAATCAGTTCAGAAACGTTCTCTCAGGATGGGCGTAAGGCATCAGGGATTTAACAGCTGCTGGAATTTAACTTAGGTATAAAATGTGGGCTCTGTCTGAGGTTTTTCGGTCGGACTAGCGTCGGGAGATAAACAGGGCTTTACACCCTGGGCACATCATGGCCTGATTGCGACGGATTTTTGACACCGGTTGAGCTGATTTCAAGCCACAAACAGGGCAAGCGGCAGTGGCGGTAGAAGCACCGCTGAAGAGTTTCATTGCGTAATCGATAATGGACATAATCATTAACCTTTCAATGAATGAGCCTCACCGTATCACACTTGGTTAAGTTTTAATCTATTTATTTTGGTGCACTGAAATTCAGGAAAGATAGATGTTCGCAGCCACAGGCCCCCTGGGACCGTGAATCCGACAAAATTCAATACGGCTTCCTGGAATGGGTAATTCCGATTCGCGTGAATTAACGGCTGAAATATGAAGCAGAACGTCTTTTCTGCCATCTGAAGGGGTGATGAAACCTTTACCGCTGAGAATGTCAAAACTTTTGACAATTCCTGTCATTTTATGGGACAAGTCAATTCCTTATTGAAAACACGCAAAGACTATACCCTGAAAAAATTATATTGCCACTTTTAATTTTCCTTGCAGGACCTCTGGATGGCTAAAATATAATTTGCTTATTATGACTTCCCGTGCCTTAATGAATCCCATCAGTTCGATGTACAAACGAACGTTAAACATTTTCCGGGCAGTCCTCATTACCAGGCGTTATCGCTGATATCCCCTCTTTTGAGTCCATACGTTTAATACTATACGTTTACTATCAATACTATAATTTGTGACGGGAATCAGTATGACCTCAAGAATTAAAGGCCTTGTAAAATGGTTTAATGAAGACAAAGGTTTTGGCTTCATCTCTCCTCTTGATGGGAGCAAAGATATCTTTGTTCATTTTTCAGCGCTTAACGGAGACAACTTTAAAACCTTATTTGAAGGGCAGAAAGTTGAATTCGCAATACACAGTGGAGACAAAGGTCCTGCTGCGGCAAACGTAATACTTTGCGATAAATAAATCTTTGTGGGTCTGCGACAACGATGAAGGATTATTCCTGAGTAGACAGATCCATAAATTAATTTAGCGAAAGGCCGTTTATTCTTAATATCAGGTCAGCATATTTTTGCACATCTATGAGTGTGCTGACCGATGTGATGAAGTGCAGGTCTGCTGCATGAAAAGTCTAAAAGCAGAAGCTAACTGCTTGTTAAATAATAAAGTGCGTAAGAGGTCAGGCAGCCTCCGAAAGCATCACGTCCTTGATTCTACCCTGTTTTAATTTTCTTTAGCCTTCAAAATTTAAAAAAGAAGAAAATTGCCAGACTTTTGTAAATATCACATAGTCCGCGCAGGTTGATCACAAAAAATTATTTCCTGTATCGAAGAGATTGCCTTATGGAAAAAACCAACAGATGATAAAAGTCCTTGTGTTTTTTAATGCTGAATCCTGTAAGGTCATGACCGTTCTTGAAGGTATATCCTCTATTAAGCAGGAATATCCAAACGGTGAAGAAACTCATCTTCGGATTATGTCAGCAGGTTTTCCTTCTTTGACCGGAGATCATGGTGTTGTTCACGTGGCTTCTGACAGGGAATTGACTTCTCAGGAGATACTTGATGCTGCCAGGAAATATTTATAGCATTTCATTAAGTTCTCTGCTTCACATTTAATTGCGCACGATCACTTACCCTATTCAACAGATACAACTAAAAAAAATGAGTAAAAACCCTTTATCGCCTGCTAACTGCAGGCTTTTTTTTATAACACATTCAAAATTTTATAAGCGCTTACCCTGAGAAGTGAAAATGACTCTTTGTGTACTGACAAATTGTCGATATCGCTCTAATCCCCTTCATGCTATCTTGCCTTTTATGGTGAATCCTCCTAAGCGGCGGGGCTAATTAACCTGATGACACTTTTCCTGGAATGTTCATCATGCACGACTGAAGCAGCGAGCCATGGGGGGTTACCCAAAGGCTTACCGGGAGGCACCCGGCATCATATGTATAAGCCCCTGCAGCAATGCGGGGGCTTTTTCACAAATATGACCGGTATAAATTCAGAAAGCCAGTTGATGTGGGATCAGTACGGCTGACCTATATTAATAATTGTGCTCACCGTATCACCAAAGAATGTCAGTCGACTCAGGATAATACCTGAAAGTGCAATGATAACCGTTGCAATGGAAACTGACGCTTTCTGGCGCTGACAGGACAAGACGAGTGTTAGCGCGAAACAGATTAAGCCGGACCAGAAAAAAGGAGATGAGCTCCATTGTTCTGCGGTCATACGTGCAATCGTTCCACCGCTGCGCCAGATAACCGGTGCGATAACCATGGCCAGAATCAGTAACACCAGCCCCTGGCGTAAGGGAGAAAGTGCCGGAGACTTATCCAGCAACGGGAGCATTGCCGCCCCCATTACCCATGCCGTTAACAGGTAGAGAATCATCGGCAGCCCGTTATTGATGGCGATCATTGCGGGTGCTGCATATGTCAGTCCCTGCACTGCAATCAGAATGATCCCCATCACTGCCGCTGCAATCACGGTCACGACTTTTCCATCGGTGAACAGTGCCAGCGCAATCGTGACGGCAAAAAGGCTTGCTGCCAGAATTTCCCTGCTAAGCCATGAATGTCTTAAGTTAATAAAAGCATTATAGCCATGGAACGGATCGGCCAGATGGAAGGTTGCTCCAATCAGGGATACGCCCAGAACCACGCCCGTAATAAACCATGACCTGCGCTGCGGGATATCACGGTTATAAATGCGCCGCCAGGCAAGAAACAGGGCCATTCCGACAGACGTCTGGCTCAGCGATGTAAAGAAAACCAGTGGTAACTCATAGTGTTCCATGATTATTCTCCAGCCTGATGCGGTGTGCGGGGCATAATGAAGCGGGTCCCGGGGTTCAGGGATGGCATAACAGGGTATCCGGGGGGATACTGTATGGCATTTCCGGGGGCACCCTGTCCATCCAGATCTATCATGGTTAATGCACCGACAGGGCAAGCATCAATGCAGGCTGTTTGTAAACCTGCATCTAACCGTTCATAACACATACTGCATTTTTCAGCCTTATGAGTGACTTCGTTAAATCTGGGGGCACCATAAGGACAACTGCGCAGGCAGTTTTTACAGCCTATACAGCGAGCAGGGTCATGTACGACGATACCATCTTCGCGCAGGGTATAGGCCTCAACCGGGCACGCATCCAGACAGGCGGGATGCTCACAGTGGTTACATGCCAGTGAGTAGAAAGCCCTTTCTTCGTGCGGATAGATGGAATTCCCCAGCGGGTAGACATAGCGCCAGAAAAGATCAGGCTCCAGTTGATTAAAACTTTTACAGGCCATGGCACAGCCACGGCACCCGATACATTTTTCACTATCGACCAGGAATGCACGTCTCATGCTTTTGCTCCTTGTATCGATTTATCCTGTGCTGGCATTTTTGTTAACTCTATATCAGCAAACTGACAATGGATGGCGGAACCCGGTGAACCGGTTTTCATTTGCCCCATGTCTGATGAGGTATCATCGACCACATTCTGAACGTTAAAACTCTTTTTCGGGAACCAGGCCTCATACATCACCAGCATATCTTTCGGTACGTTCGTGGTGAGTCTGGCCCTGACAGTCACGTCACCAATGCCATTAAAGACACGAACCCAGTCCAGTTCCTTGATACCTTTGAGTTGTGCCGCTGCGGGATGGAGGTAAACAAATGGTTCCGGGTAAAACACCTTCATCCAGTCCAGATTAATGAACTGTGAATGGATGCCAAATAATGCATGCGGAGTAAAAAGCTGGAATGGATGGGTTTTCGCCCTGCCCGGTTTATATTCAGGTAAGCGTGAGTGGCCGTTCTCCTGACTCAGCGCCGAAGCAAATTCGTATTTACCGGATGGTGTTTTGAACTTGAAGTCGTGCCAGGCCGCAGGATGTGGCAGTTTAGCTTTGACAGGGCCATTGAGCAGCTCTTCCCAGGATGAGATGCCAAACAGTTTGTAGATCCCATCGTTAAATTCTTTCGCTACCCATTCTTTACCGTCAATCTCCTGCGGGAATGTACAGGAGCCAAGAGACAAGCGATTCATGGTTCGGGAGAGTGCCGCCGCTATCTCAATATCCGATTTCGACTCATACATTGGTTTAATCGCCGGCTGGTTAATGGTTAACCAGTAATGCCAGTACGATACCGAGACATTCCACTCCTCCATTTGGGTTGTGGCAGGTAAAACAATATCGGCCTGCTCCACGGTTTTATTGAAAAAATGGTCCACGCACACCACCATCTCCAGCTTTTTGAAAGCCTTGAGCATTTTATTATGATCAAAATCCTGTGATAGCGGGTTCTTACACGCCACCCACAACATACGAATGGGCGGATCATTCGTGTCCAGTATGGCCTGCGCGGTTTTGTTTATATTCACACTGCGGTCGGTATAACTGGCTTCCGTTTTTGCCGCAAAATCAAACTCCCCTTTTGGTCCTTTTTGTCCGGTAAACCCAACCGATCCCTCAGGTTGTTTTTGCAGCATGGCGTGATAATTGAATCCCCAGGTATAAAGGTGACCATAACGTGCGCCTCCCCCTTCCAGACCGATATTCCCCGTCATGGCGACCAGCGCATCAATGGCACGCACATTTGCACCCCCATTGATATGGCGTTGCATACCGTAACCGATCCAGATAGTCGCTGGTTTTACTGCAGCAAAATCTTCTGCAAGCTGACGAATGGTGTCGGCAGGAAGGCCGCACTGCTCCGCTGCCCACTCCAGGGTGATGTTTTCCTCTAAATACTGTGCAAAATCAGAAAAACCGACGGCATACTGGGTAGTAAAGTCTTTATCCACCAGACCGTTGTCTAATAAGTGGCGAGCCATACCCAGCGCCAGCGCACCATCGGAGGCTGGTTTTATCCGTAAGTACAAATCGGCTTTGGCTGCTGTCTGTGTCAGGAGGGGATCAATGACAACCACTCTGGCGCCACGCTCGCGCGCCTGATAGATGTATTTCATGCTGTGCATGGAACACCAGGCAGGGTTAGCGCCCCAGATAATGATGTACCTGGACTTGACCATATCTTCGGGATCGTTACACCACATATCCCCCATGTCATAGCTCTGGGCATCAATTCCTGCAGGCCAGCAGGGAGTGCCGACAAAACGGGTGGTGTAACCCAGCGAGGACATCATGCCTTCAACACCGTAATTAAGAATGCCCAAATTACCTGAATATTTCGTGAGGCCCAGTCCCAGAAGCGAGCCATCTTTCTTTTTAATCTCCAGAATTTTGCTGGCAATGCGTTCCATTGCGTCTTCCCAGGAGATGCGACGCCATTTACCGGAACCCCGGCCATCCTGAATCATCGGGTATTTAATCCGGTCAGGACTGTAGACCCGGCGGGGATAGGTCAAACCTTTTATACAGGGTTGACCATGCGTGAAAGTCGACTCTTTTGCTCCGTCAATATAGTGGATGACACCGTCTTTAACGTGAGTTCTCAGGCTGCAGGTGTCATAGCAATTGCGGGGACAGGAATTTCGATAAAGGGTGTAGTTATCGGGATTGTAAGGTATCGGGGGCTGTGCTGCAGCCCGGCGAGGGGTCAACAGCCCGCCTGGCAGGCTGGTAGCAACGCCTGCGAGGGCAAGATTTTTGATAAAGCGCCGCCTGGCGGGGGAATCAGGTGTGTCAGTCATGGAGAATTCTCCGCTGTAAATCGAAAAACCAAAGCGAAAGTACGTCAGCAACTGAGGCAATCAGCGGCGTTGATACATGGGCTTTGATACGGGTAATAAAGTCCGGCAACCATTTACTCAGGTGCTGATGCGTCAGCCAGTTCAGTACTTCTCTCTGTTCTGGCGTCAGTTCAGGTAACGATACCAGTAGCAAACAGGCCTCAATTTCATAACTAATTGAATCATCGGGAAATTGATTTTCTAGTGAAACTTCGAAACCCAGTTCGTGATAACACTTGCGTATTTCGAGCGTACTTTTTCCCATCACTTGCGGCTCTGTATGCAGATATACGGAAGCATAAGGCGGAGCCAACAAAGCCATGGGACCTACAAATAGCCGGTTAAAATCGTATTCGACTTCAAGCCAGCCCCCGGAGGAAGGGATCGCGGGTAACCCCGGCTGGCGCAGGCATAAATCCTGGAGTCTGTTACTGATTTCAGCCAGTGAGCCTGATTGCGGGAAAGCAAAAAAGTCGCGGAGACAGATCCCTGTTGCTATCCATTCTTCACGAGAGAAGGACACGGTTAAGGCCGATAAAGAGGGAGGAAGTGTTTCACCCTGCTCTTCCCTGTCTGAAGAAAAAAACATATGAAATATCCTATATGCTTAAGAATAATCTCACTGTAAAACTACCGGCAGAGGATGTTTTTTGATCATGGATACGTTTTTATTGTTTTTTTGAGGCCGGGAGGATAAATCGTCACACAGTGTGCTGACGCTCACGATTAAAGCGTGGAGCAGGTCGCGATGAGTTCAGCAGATCATCTGTAGCCGCTCATTTGGTCACCGCATCACTCAATATAGCGATATGTATCAGGCAGGGTGCGCCTATGCGGAGCGTGCGGCGGAGAAACTCCAGGCTGGAAGAAAACGTTGCTGCGTAATAAGCGTTTTTATACGCGCCAGCCCACATGACGAAAATAAAACCTTCTATAACCCGCAGGCCAGCGGCCGGCTGACTATTCCCAAGAGGCACCGTCTGGTTTGCCGGTCAGGGCATTCAAAAAAGCTGGGCCATGAAGCGAGAGATGCTATCGCCAGGTTATACAACACGCTACGTTGATTTACCGATCGTCAAATAAAAACGCTGTCGATATATTTATACAGGCGTTCTTTCAATCTATTTATTTAAGATCAAAAAGAGATAAATATTATTCTTATTAAGAGACAAAAATCATTCTCTTTGTATTATTAAACAGGTTTCCCGATCTGAAAATAACATTCACTACGTAATGGAGCTACTGAGATGAGAGTTGTCGTATTTCAAGGACAATATGGTATTTTTAAACGCGAAAGTTTAGACCTTTCTATGCCAGCGGTACAAAGTTGTTTGGGGTTGTATGCATTATCCGATCAGCACGATTACTTGCTATGCGCGCATTTTGATACGGCTCTGGCGCTACAACAGAACCTGGAAGATATTCAATGCGCGCTGGAGCGGAAAGGGATCAGTATGAAAAGCCTGCACGGTATGGTTTTTGGTGGCGACGGAAAGCAGAGCTACCTGCGCTGTTCTTCACCCAGTAGCGATATTGGCAATACCATTGTTAATTTTATAAAAGCCCGGGGCGGCACCGCTGAATATTCAGCCCAGTATTATTCCGGTGTGATTCCCCAAACGTTTAACTTTTACTACAAACGACGTTACGGGATCACTGAAGGCCGAAACGCCAGAGATTTTATGGGCGGTAATCAGCAGGCCGAAAATATCGCCAGACAGCGGATAAAACTCAGGCCGTCGGAGTATTCGCCAGCGCAGGCAAAAATGACGGATATTAGTCATTTATATTAAACAGCGGGTTCCATGCAGAAACCCGCCAGTGAAAGGCAACACGAAAATCACGCCAGACCATCAGCGGCTGCGTTTGGCGTGGCGCTCCCAGTTTTCCTGCTTTGCCTGCTCCGACTTACGCAACGCCACGTAGCAAGCACCGTTGCCACCATGATGCGGCAGCGCCGCACAAAAGGCCTGAACATCATCAAACTCGGTCAGCCAGCGCGCCAGATAACTGCGCACAATATTCGGATGCGAGCCATCTTCCCGCCCTTTGCCGTGAATGATGAGCACATTACGCAGACTATCAAGCCGCGCCTGGTGCATAAAGCGGAACAGCATCTGGCGGCACTGCTCAACCGGCTGGCGTAGCAGATTAAGGCTTGCCTGCTGGCTGTATTTCCCCTGCCGCAGCTTATCCAGCACGCCGTTCTGCAACCCTTCGCGTTTAAACTCCAGTGGCGTACCAAGAGGGATAATGTCAAGAAAACCGGTGGTGAGAAAATTATCGAGCTGCAGGGTATCGATACGCTGCTGCGCGCGAGGATTAGGTGTTCGCTGCCAGTGTACATCTGCACAGCGCTTCAGGGGCTGAACGTCCTCCATGGCGTCAAGAAAAAGCGATTTGTCGTCAGGGTTCATCAGGCACTCCTCCATCAACTTCTGCTCATGTACTATAACGGGCGTACCCCGCCCCTACAATGGCTCTCGAGGATTTACCTTAAGTCGGACAAACAGTTAATGTTCTCGCCTGTTTAATTGCAGCCAAAAACCATAATAAATTTGTGAGTACAAATTTAACTTAACTAAAATTATTATCGCACTGGCGACCTGAATTTTAGTTAAATTATCGTGAAATCAATCACCATTTCCTACTGGAAATATTTACGCGCATCGCTATAACTATATTTACCGCACACGGAGGACACTGCAGGAAATAACGAAAGGAAGCGTCATTGTGTGTACTGTAGAGCCTGACGGATGTCGGCAGGCTCTATTTTTTTATCAGCGGGAATAGATAATATATGATCTATTAGATAACGACACATTGTCTGTTTATTATTCTGTTCCTCGCCTTGACATAGTGGAATAAACGTACTTTTGGGGTATGGTGGCACTGCAAGTCGTCTGCTAGGATTGGCGAACTTTGCCGCGGTTAAGGACGCCAGATGTTAACGTTACTTGAGGACAAAATATCCACCCCGCTTGGCCCGCTATGGATAGTGTGCGACGAAAGTTTTCATCTGCGCGCCGTGGAGTGGGAAGAGCACAGCGATCGTATGAATAAGCTACTGGATATTCATTATCGCAGTGAAGGCTATCAACGCATCGCCGCAACAGATCCTGGCGGATTGAGCCAGAAACTGCAGGACTACTTTGATGGCGATCTGGCTGTTATCGACACCCTCCCCACAGCGACCGCTGGCACCCCTTTTCAGCGTGAAGTATGGCAAGCGCTGCGCACGATCCCGTGTGGCCAGGTGGTGCATTATGGCCAATTGGCAAAAACGCTGGGACGCGCAACGGCGGCGCGGGCTGTGGGAGCCGCCAATGGTTCAAACCCGGTCAGTATTGTCGTACCCTGTCACCGCGTCATCGGCAGCAATGGCACCCTGACCGGCTATGCGGGCGGCGTACAGCGCAAAGAGTGGCTGTTACGCCATGAAGGCTACCTGCTATTGTGAGAAAAAGCGCATAAAAAGGCTTTTTATCAGGACGTATTGCGATAAAAACCTTAACGAAGTGAAGGAATTTCAACGAGATGATGTAGATTCATTTCGTTGAAGCTCGCCCGCCTGTTTTAATAATCGTGAATTGACGTTTTACCAGACTTACGTGCTCAAGAAAAAGATGTTAAAATTGACCAATATCAATTACGGCTTGAGCAGACCTATGATCCCGGAAAAGCGAATTATACGACGCATTCAGTCTGGCGGTTGTGCAATCCATTGCCAGGATTGCAGCATCAGCCAGCTCTGTATCCCTTTTACCCTGAATGAGCACGAGCTGGATCAGCTCGACAACATTATCGAGCGTAAAAAGCCCATCCAGAAAGGGCAGACGCTGTTTAAAGCGGGAGATGAACTGAAATCGCTGTACGCTATCCGTTCCGGCACCATCAAGAGCTACACCATTACCGAACAGGGCGACGAGCAGATCACCGGCTTCCATCTGGCGGGCGATCTGGTCGGCTTCGACGCCATCGGTACCGCTCATCATCCCAGCTTCGCACAGGCGCTGGAAACCTCGATGGTGTGCGAAATCCCGTTTGAAACGCTGGACGATCTCTCCGGCAAAATGCCGAACCTGCGTCAGCAGATGATGCGTCTGATGAGCGGCGAGATCAAAGGCGATCAGGATATGATCCTGCTGCTGTCGAAGAAAAATGCCGAAGAGCGTCTGGCGGCGTTTATCTACAACCTCTCCCGCCGCTTCGCCCAGCGTGGCTTCTCGCCGCGCGAGTTCCGTCTGACCATGACCCGTGGCGATATTGGTAACTATCTGGGTCTGACGGTGGAAACCATCAGCCGCCTGCTGGGTCGTTTCCAGAAGAGCGGAATGCTGGCGGTGAAAGGTAAATATATCACCATCGAAAACAGCGATATGCTGGCGCAGCTGGCTGGCCATACGCGCAACGTCGCCTGAGTTTTTTCTCCTGCCTTCAGACCTTTTGCCGGACTGTGTAATTTTCGTGATTTATTGATCTGGCAAAAGGTTTTCCCTGTTTCATTCAGTGCTATATAGGTTATCTTTTATTTACAGACTGTGGTGACAGATGTAAGGAGACCCTGTATGGCTAAGTATCAAAACATGTTGGTCGCCATCGATCCTAACCAGGACGATCAACCAGCATTACGGCGTGCTGTGTATTTGCATCAACGGATTGGTGGCCGCATTAAAGCCTTTTTGCCAATCTATGATTTCTCTTACGAAATGACCACCCTTCTGTCCCCCGATGAACGCACCGCTATGCGGCAAGGCGTTATCAGCCAGCGTACCGCGTGGATCCGCGAGCAGGCGAAATTTTACATCGATGCGGGCGTGCCGATTGAGATCAAAGTGGTCTGGCATAATCGTCCCTTCGAGGCCATCATCCAGGAAGTGATTTCCGGCGGTCATGATTTATTGCTGAAAATGACCCACCAGCACGATCGGCTGGAATCAGTCATTTTCACCCCAACGGACTGGCATTTGTTGCGCAAATGCCCTTGCCCGGTATGGATGGTCAAAGATCAGCCCTGGCCGGAAGGTGGCCGCGCCGTGGTGGCGGTCAATCTCGCCAGTGAAGAGCTGTACCACAATTCGCTGAACGAAAAACTGGTCAAAGAGACGTTGCATTTGGCCGAACAGGTCAACCATACCGAAGTGCATCTTGTCGGCGCTTATCCTGTTACGCCAATCAATATCGCCATCGAACTGCCGGAATTCGATCCCAGCGTGTACAACGACGCTATTCGTGGTCAGCATCTGCTGGCAATGAAAGCGCTGCGGCAGAAATTCGGTATTGATGAAAAATTGACACATGTGGAGAAAGGGTTACCGGAAGAGGTGATCCCGGATCTGGCCGAGCACTTACAGGCCGGGATTGTAGTGCTGGGTACCATCGGGCGAACCGGGATTTCTGCGGCATTCCTCGGTAATACGGCCGAACAGGTAATCGATCATCTGCGCTGCGACCTGTTGGTCATCAAACCGGATGATTATCAAAGCCCGATCGAACTGGACGACGAAGACGATTAAATAAAAACCCCGCCATGAAGTGAACCCCATTTGTTGGAGTATCCAGCTTTCGGGGTTCACTTCAGCAAAGCGGATTTTTTATACTGCCGGTTCACCGCGCTGCTCAGCCGCCGGGTTTTCTACCGCCAGCCCACCTTTTACTACCACGCACGGCAGCGCCAGCGCGATCCCCTCTTCTGCCAGCTTTTCCATAATACGGATATTAATTTCCTGCTGAATATCCATGTACTTGTTGTAATCCGCCGTGTTGACGATATGCACGACTTCAACATTCAGCCTGTCGGCAGCGAATCCCTGAAAATGTGCGCGGTCAAACTTCGTTTCACCCACGTCGGTAATGATGGCCCGCACCATTTCACTCACTTTCCGCAATTTGTCTGGCGGCGTACTGATGGCCAGACCGAAGGTGAAAACGATACGCCGCGTCTGCATGCGCTTATAGTTATGCAGCGTTTGTTGCAGCAAAATCGCATTGCCGCAGACGATTTGCTCGCCGCTCAGGCTGCGGATACGCGTGGTTTTAAGACCAATATGCTCAATGGTGCCGGCAACATCGTTAAACACCACGAAATCGCCAATTTCGAAGGGCTTATCGAAGCCAATGGAGAGCGAGGCAAAGACATCGCTGAGGATGGTCTGCACAGCCAGTGCAATCGCAATACCGCCCACACCAAGGCTGGCAACCAGCGCGGTGATATTGACGCCCGCGTTTGCCAGAATCGACAACAGCATGATGGTCCATAGCATCATGCGCAGCAACAGACCGGCAATCACCATAGTCACCGGATTTCGGCTTGCACCAGGCGTATACATCAAATGACGCATCCACGACACCACGCCCTGATCAAGCCAGATGGCAATCTGAATCGCCAGCACTAAAAACCAGGCGTGTCCGAGGGTATTAAACAGGCGGTCGGGAAGATCGATGAAACGCAGACTGAAAAGTAATGCAGCAATAAAGAGCAGGAATTGACTGGTACGGCTGAGCATATCGACCAGCACATGCTGCATTTTGCCAACGCCACGCTGTTTCTCGCTCCAGTTATGCGCTCCTTTCATCACCATCTTCAGTAAGCGCGTAAACAGCCAGTAGACCACCAGCGTGACCACCACCACTGTCGCCAGACCTGCCCAGAATGCGGGCGACATCAATAAGGATATAAAGTCAAAATGAGGCAAAAACGTCATCCTTCCTCCACATAAAAACATGAAGAAAGAAGTATAGTCGCTCTGCTCATGCTGGTTACGGGCAAAAAAATACCGCTCCAAAGAGCGGTATGTATAAGCGGTATAACTTACAGCGCTTTCAGAATCGCATCCACGCTGGCTTTGGCATCGCCAAACAGCATCTGGGTGTTCTCTTTGAAGAACAGCGGGTTCTGCACGCCGGCATAGCCGGTGTTCATCGAACGTTTAAACACGATCACGTTCTGCGCCTTCCACACTTCCAGAACCGGCATCCCGGCGATTGGGCTACGCGGATCGTCCTGCGCCGCCGGGTTAACGGTGTCGTTAGCCCCAATGACCAGCACGGTGTCGGTGTCGGCGAAATCATCGTTGATCTCATCCATTTCCAGCACGATGTCGTAAGGCACTTTCGCTTCCGCCAGCAGCACGTTCATGTGGCCCGGCAGACGCCCTGCCACCGGGTGAATACCAAAGCGAACCTTGATGCCCCGCGCGCGCAGCTTCTCGGTGATTTCCGCCACCGGATACTGCGCCTGTGCCACCGCCATGCCGTAGCCCGGGGTGATGATCACGGAATGCGAGTTTTTCAGCATGTCTGCGGTATCTTCAGCAGAAATTTCACGGTGCTCACCCACTTCTTCATCCGCACTGGAAGAAGACCCATCGGTCCCGAAACCACCGGCGATAACGCTGATGAACGAGCGGTTCATCGCCTTACACATGATGTAAGACAGGATCGCACCGGAAGAACCCACCAGCGCACCGGTGACGATCAGCAGGTCGTTGCTCAGCATAAAGCCCGCCGCCGCCGCCGCCCAACCGGAGTAGGAGTTCAGCATGGAGACCACCACTGGCATATCCGCACCACCGATGGACGCCACCAGATGCCAGCCGAAGGCCAGCGCGATGATGGTCATCACCAGCAACGCCAGCACCTGCAGACCGACGCTTTCGGTACGCACGAAGACCACCAGCAGTACAAACGACACCACCAGCGCCGCCAGGTTCAGCTTGTGACGGTTTGGCAGCATCAGCGGTTTAGAAGAGATCTTCCCGCGCAGCTTGCCGAACGCCACAATAGAGCCGGTGAAGGTCACCGCACCGATGAAGATACCGAGGAACACTTCCGTCAGGTGGATGTTCACCAGAATCGGTTCCAGGCCCGGTTCGTGATACAGGTAGCTGTTGAAGCCCACCAGCACCGCCGCCAGACCCACGAAGCTGTGCAGAATGGCAACCAGCTCCGGCATCTCGGTCATTTCAACGCGTTTTGCCAGGCGAATACCAATCGCGCCGCCGATGATCATCGCCACCAGGATCCACGCCACGTTGCCGGTATCCGGCCCGAAGATGGTGGCAATCAGCGCAATCGCCATCCCGGCGATACCAAAGTTATTGCCCTGCTGAGACGTTTCGTGTTTGGAAAGCCCCGCCAGACTGAAAATAAACAGGATTGCGGCAACAATGTATGCGGCTGTCACTAATCCTCCAGACATATGCTACCCCTTAGCCCTTACGAAACATTTTCAGCATGCGCTGAGTCACGGTGAAACCACCGAAAATATTGATGCTGGCGATCAGCACCGCGATAAAGCTCAGGAAGCTGATCCAGCCGCCGTGGCCAATCTGCAACAACGCCCCCACCACGATGATCCCGGAGATGGCGTTGGTTACCGACATCAGCGGCGTATGCAGCGCATGCGAGACGTTCCACACCACGTAGTAACCCACGACGCAGGAGAGCGCGAAGACGGTAAAGTGGCCGAGGAACTCTTTCGGCGCGACGTCCGCCAGCCAGCCGAACAGAATAATCACCAGCGCCATGAGCGCGTATTTACGCCACGGCGAGGCCGGTTTGGCAGGTTCTTTTGGCGCAGGCGCCGCTTTAGGCGCTGCCTGAGGCTGGGCCGAAACCTGAATCGGCGGCGCAGGCCAGGTAATTTCACCTTCACGCACCACGGTCACGCCGCGCACCACCACATCGTCAAAATCGACGGTGATGTTGCCGTCTTTCTCTTTGCACAGCAGCTTCAGCAGGTTGACCAGGTTGGTGCCGTACAGCTGAGAAGACTGCGTCGGCAGGCGGCCCGGCAGATCGGTATAGCCGATCACCTTCACGCCGTTGGCGGTCGTGGTCACCTGATTCGGCCACGGTATATTCGCAGTTACCGCCGTTTTGCGCCGCCAGGTCGACAATCACGCTGCCCGGCTTCATGGAGTCAACCATCTCACGGGTAATCAGCTTCGGCGCCGGTTTACCCGGGATAAGCGCGGTGGTGACAATGATGTCGACATCTTTCGCCTGCGCGGCGAACAGTTCCATTTCGGCCTTGATAAAGGCTTCGGACATCACCTTCGCGTAACCGTCGCCGCTGCCCGCTTCCTCTTCGAAATCCAGCTCGAGGAATTCGGCGCCCATACTCTGCACCTGCTCCTTCACTTCCGGACGGGTGTCGAAGGCGCGCACGATAGCGCCCAGGCTGTTTGCCGCACCGATGGCGGCCAGGCCCGCCACGCCCGCGCCAATCACCATCACCTTCGCCGGCGGGACTTTACCCGCCGCGGTGATCTGACCGGTAAAGAAGCGGCCAAACTCGTGGGCCGCTTCGACAATGGCGCGGTAGCCCGCGATGTTTGCCATCGAGCTTAGCGCATCCAGCGACTGGGCGCGCGAAATACGCGGCACGGAGTCCATCGCCATCACGGTCACGCCGCGCGCCGCCAGCTTCTCCATCAGCTCAGGGTTTTGCGCAGGCCAGATAAAGCTCACCAGCGTGGTGCCCGGATTCAGCAGCGCGATCTCTCTCTCTTCCGGTGCGTTGACCTTCAGAATCACCGGCGACTGCCAGACGTCGGAGCCACCGTCGACCACTTCCGCGCCAGCCTGAATAAAGGCCTCGTCATCGAAACTCGCCAGTTTGCCCGCGCCGCTTTCAACCGCGACGGTAAAACCCAGCTTAAGCAGTTGCTCCACCGTTTTCGGTGTTGCCGCTACGCGGGTTTCATTGGCTAACCGTTCTTTTGGTACCCCAATACGCATAGTTTTCCCTTCCATCGGTTTTTGATGATGGTTTATCAATCGATCCCGGAGCGTTTGTACCTCATTTTTCGCCATCACACAAGCAATGAGACAAAAATCACCCCGGAAAATAAAACAGTAACAAACTGTCTATAACCTACTGAAAATAGCGCCCGTGATCTACCGCCAGAAAACACTATTTCTTACTTTATCTGTGAAAAATAAGCGATCGGCGTCACTGACAGTGATATTTACCTTAAATTCATCGCCAGAACCGATAATTCGCGCAAGCGAAGCGGTAAAAACATGATATAGCGCCATAAGAGAACAACTTATTAACATTAAATTAACTTGTAAAAGTCATATGCTTTATCAGTTTTACTTGTCAAACGCGTGTTTTTTCAACATATCACTAAATGTTATCGAATAAGGTGATTCAGTGAGCACAGGCAGTGAAAAATGGCGCAGACAGCGACGGGTTTTAAATGCAATAATCGGGACCGTCTTAAATTAACAACAATACCAGTACATGGTTTGCGCAAGGCGAAGGATCATTTTTATGAAGCTTAAGAACACACTCCTGGCGTCCGCACTTCTCTCCGCGACCGCCCTGTCTGCGAATGCCGCAACAGAGTTAACGCCGGAGCAAGCGGCAGCGTTAAAACCTTTTGACCATACGGTCATTGTGGGTCGTTATAATTCTATTGGCGACGCCGTCGCCGCGGCATCAAAAGCCGCTGATAAAAACGGGGCGGCCTCGTTTTATGTTGTTGACCAGTCTGATAACGGCAACAGCGGTAACCAGCGCGTGACCATTGCGCTGTATAAAGACAACGCGCCAAAAGCTGACGCACCGAAAAACCGCGTGATCAACGGTGTTGTTGAACTGCCGAAAGATCAGGCGATTGCGCTGGAACCGTACGACACCGTCACCGTTCAGGGCTTCTACCGCAGCCAGCCTGAAGTGAACGATGCCATCACCAAAGCCGCGAAAGAGAAAGGCGCCTACTCTTTCTACATCGTGCGTCAGGTCGATGCTAACCAGGGCGGCAACCAGCGGATTACCGCGTTCATCTATAAAGAAGATGCGAAAAAACGTGTTCTGCAGAGCCCGGATGCCATTCCGGCGATTCAGAAGCGGGTCGCGCGGCGATAGCGAAAGGTGGCGAAGAAGCGAAGAAAGTGGAAATCCCGGGCGTCGCCAGCGATGGCAGCTCCAAGCGTGGGAATGGGCCGTTTCTTCGAAACGCAGTCCACGAAAGGTGGGCGTTACTCCGTTACGCTGCCGGACGGTACCAAAGTTGAAGAGCTGAACAAAGCCACTGCCGCGCAGATGGTGCCGTTCGACAGCATCAAGTTTACCGGCAACTACGGCAACATGACGGAAGTCTCCTACCAGGTCGCGAAGCGTGCGGCGAAGAAAGGGGCGAAGTACTACCACATCACCCGCCAGTGGCAGGAACGTGGTAACAACGTGACCATCAGCGCCGATCTGTACAAGTAACAAAATCGTTTACGAAAGGCGGCGCAATGCCGCCTTTTTTGTTACTTTTTTTGAATTTCTGCCACACGTCATTGCATGCTTTCGTTACACTCCGTAAAATCCCGCGCCTTAGTGTGATCCACCATTTTTATGCGCCTGAGCGAAATAATTATTCTGGATTTTGACCTTTCATAACAGGAAGCCAATGGAAAAGAAACTTGGCCTGAGTGCTCTGACTGCACTCGTTTTAAGCTCAATGCTGGGTGCGGGCGTATTCAGTTTGCCGCAAAATATGGCGGCCGTCGCCAGCCCGTCTGCGCTCATCATTGGCTGGGGCATTACGGGTGTCGGAATACTGCTGCTGGCCTTCGCCATGCTGCTGCTGACCCGCATTCGCCCGGATCTGGACGGCGGCATTTTCACCTATGCCCGTGAAGGGTTCGGCGAGCTGATTGGCTTCTGTTCCGCCTGGGGATACTGGCTGTGTGCGGTTATCGCCAACGTCTCCTATCTGGTGATTGTCTTCTCGGCGCTCAGTTTCTTTACCGATACGCCTGAGTTGCGCCTCTTTGGCGACGGGAATACCTGGCAGTCTATTGTGGGCGCCTCGGTGTTGCTGTGGTTCGTCCACTGGCTGGTGCTGCGTGGCGTACAAACGGCCGCCAGCATTAACCTGGTGGCGACGCTGGCGAAACTGGTTCCGCTCGGCCTGTTTATCGTTCTGGCCTGCATTGCGTTCCGTCTCGACGTGTTTAAGCTCGATTTCAGCGGCGTTGCGCTGGGCGTTCCCGTCTGGGAGCAGGTGAAAAACACGATGCTGATTACCCTGTGGGTGTTCATCGGCGTGGAAGGCGCCGTGGTGGTTTCTGCCCGCGCCCGAAATAAACGCGATGTGGGCCGCGCCACGCTGCTGGCCGTACTGGCGGCGCTCGCGGTCTATCTGCTGGTCACGCTGCTGTCGCTGGGCGTGGTGGCGCGTCCTGAACTGGCTGAAATGCGTAACCCGTCAATGGCGGGGCTGATGGTGAAAATGCTCGGCCCCTGGGGCGACGTGGTGATTGCCGCCGGCCTGATTATCTCCGTGTGCGGCGCCTACCTGAGCTGGACCATCATGGCGGCTGAAGTGCCGCTGCTGGCCGCGACGCACAAAGCGTTTCCACGCCTGTTTGCGCGTCAAAACAAAAACAGCGCGCCGTCGGCCTCGCTCTGGCTGACCAACATCAGCGTTCAGATCTGTCTGGTGCTGATCTGGCTCACAGGTTCAGACTATAACACGCTGCTGACCATCGCCTCGGAGATGATTCTGGTACCCTATTTCTTAGTGGGTGCGTATCTGTTAAAAATTGCCACTCGCCCCGCGCATTATGTTGTGGGTGTCGGAGCCTGTATTTACGGCCTGTGGTTGTTGTATGCTTCCGGGCCTATGCATCTGCTGCTGTCGGTGGTGCTGTACGCACCGGGCCTGCTGGTGTTTATCTACGCCCGCCGCACGCACGAAATGAAGGACGCGCTGAAACGCCGCGAAATGGCATTAATTGGACTGCTACTGGTTGCTGCCGTTCCGGCAACCTGGATGCTGGTGCGTTAATGGGTGCGGCTCCAGACAAAAATTAGCAGCCAGGCGCTGAGGCACCAGCACACTACTGCGCAGCCCAGCGCCGGCCAGACGCGCATCAAACCGGTGAAATACCACAGTGACAGCAGATAGACGAAATACGGAATGATTGCCCACATGCCGAACACGATGGTAGTGCGCAACGCTTCCATACCGCGTTCGGTCGCCACGATATAGTGGGCAATCAGCGCAAAAGTCGGGAACAGTGGGATCAGCCCGGCAATATAGTAATTTTTTGTTTTTGCCAATACGCCGATCAACAGCACCACCAGCGCGCCCAGCGCGGCTTTAAAAAACAACCCCATAATTTTCCCTTTAATACTTTAACAACAACGACCTACAGCATAACTGAGCGCATATCGTTTAGAAAAGATTAATGGAAGGTTACGGCAAGGCGGTGTATGTTGGCGTTTTTATCGAAAACAGACGCTGGCATATGAATAAGATTGTTTTTGTGGAAGACGACCCGGAAGTCGGCGCAGCTGATCGCCGCCTATCTGGGCAAACATGATATGGACGTCATTGTTGAACCCCGCGGCGATCGCGCCGAAGAGGTGGTCGCCCGTGAAAACCCGGATCTGGTGCTGCTGGATATTATGCTGCCGGGCAAAGACGGTATGACGCTCTGCCGCGACCTGCGCAGCCCGTGGGAGGGCCCGATTGTGCTGCTCACCTCGCTCGACAGCGATATGAACCATATTTTGTCGCTGGAGATGGGCGCCAACGACTACATTCTGAAAACCACGCCGCCTGCCGTGCTGCTGGCCCGCCTGCGCCTGCATTTGCGCCAGCGTACTGGCGTCGCGGCGGAACCTGCATCCCCGTCGCTGACGCCGCACAAAGCGATGCGTTTCGGCACGCTGTCGATCGATCCGGTTAACCGCCAGGTGCTGCTGTCAGGCGAGCTTATCGCCCTTTCCACCGCAGATTTTGACCTGCTGTGGGAGCTGGCAACCCACGCCGGACAAATCATGGACCGTGACGCGCTGCTGAAAAACCTGCGCGGCGTCAGCTATGACGGAATGGATCGCAGCGTTGACGTGGCGATCTCGCGCCTGCGCAAAAAGCTGCAGGATAACGCCACCGAACCCTACCGCATCAAAACCGTGCGTAACAAAGGCTACCTGTTCGCGCCGCACGCGTGGGACAACTGAAGCTCTTCGGTGAGATCACGATGAAAAAGCTGTTTGTGCAGTTTTATCTTTTGCTGTTTGTCTGCTTCCTGGTCATGACCATGCTGGTCGGGCTGGTCTATAAATTTACCGCCGAACGTGCGGGCCGGCAGTCGCTGGACGACCTGATGAAAAGCTCGCTCTATTTGATGCGCAGCGAGCTGAGCGAGATCCCGCCGCACGACTGGGCGAAAACCCTGAAAGAGCTGGATCTGAACCTGTCATTCGATTTACGCATCGAGCCGTTGAAAAAATTCGCGCTTGAGGAACACGCCCGCCATGCAGCGTCTGCGCGACGGGGATATCGTCGCGCTGGATGAGGAATACACCTTTATTCAGCGTATTCCGCGCAGCCATTACGTGCTGGCCGTCGGGCCGGTGCCCTATCTCTATTATCTGCATCAGATGCGTCTGCTGGACATGGCGCTGATGGCCTTTATCGCCATTTCGCTCGCGTTTCCGGTGTTTATCTGGATGCGCCCGCACTGGCAGGACATGCTGAAGCTGGAATCCGCCGCGCAGCGTTTTGGTGAAGGGCATCTTGACCGAACGCATTCACTTCGACAGCGGTTCCAGCTTTGAACGTCTGGGCGTGGCCTTTAACCAGATGGCCGATAACATCAATGCCCTGATCGCCAGTAAAAAACAGCTGATCGACGGGATTGCCCACGAGCTGCGCACGCCGCTGGTGCGCCTGCGCTATCGTCTGGAGATGAGCGAGAATCTGAGCGAAACCGAACGCTCAGGCGCTGAACCGCGACATTGGCCAGCTGGAAGCGCTGATTGAGGAGCTGCTGACCTACGCGCGCCTCGATCGTCCGCAAAACGAGCTGAACCTCAGCACGCCGGATCTGCCCGCCTGGCTGCAAACCCACATTGATGACGTTCAGAGCGTGAACCCGCAGCGCACGCTGTTGACGCCCGCCACGCCGGGTGATTACGGCGCGCTCGATATGCGCCTGATGGAGCGCGTGCTGGACAACCTGATGAACAACGCCATGCGCTACAGCCAGCAAACCGTGAGGGTCACCTTACAGCGCCAGGGCTCGCAGGCCAGCCTGACGGTGGAGGATGACGGTCCGGGGATTGCGCCCGAAGAGCGCCAGACCGTGTGTTCGAACCGTTTGTCCGCCTCGATCCCAGCCGCGATCGCGCCACCGGCGGCTGCGGCCTGGGGCTGGCCATTGTCTACTCTATCGCGCAGGCCATGGGCGGCACGGTACAGCATTGCGAAGAGAGCGAGCTCGGCGGCGCGCGCTTCTGCTTTAGCTGGCCGGTGTACCATAACATCCCTTCCCTTCCCGTTGCCTGACTACCTCAACCGCACGCTGGCCTGACCCGGCGTGCTGTGCTATATGATAAGTATGTTGTAACTAATGAGAGGGGCTTATGGCGACCTACGATCTTATCGAACGGCTTAACAGCACGTTTCGGGAAATAGAACACGAGCTGCTGACCCTGACAGCGAACGTTTGCAGACCTGCCGCCTGCTGGCCGCGCGCGTCTTTACCCTGCCCGAGGTGGCCAAAGGGGCCGAGCACGATCCGCTGGACACCATCGACGTGAAACAGCACATCGGCAAGGCCGCACTGGAGCTGGCGCTGAAACACTATCGCCATCTGTTTATCCAGCAGCAGTCTGAAAACCGCAGCAGCAAGGCAGCCGTGCGGCTGCCGGGCGTGATCTGCCTGCAAACCGATGCGGCAACGCGCGAGGCGCTGGAAAGCCAGATTAGCCCATATCAACACCCTGAAAGCGGCATTTGAAAAGATCGTTACCGAGGAGTCCGGCCTGGCCCCTGCCGCCCGGTTTGAATGGGTACACCGTCAGCTTCCGGGGCTGATTACCCTGAATGCCTATCGCACGCTGACGGTACTGCGTCATCCCGCCACGCTGCGCTTCGGCTGGGCGAATAAGCACATCATTAAAAACTTCACCCGGGATGAGATTCTGGCGCAACTGGAAAAAAGCCTGAAGGCGCCGCGCACCGTCGCGCCGTGGTCGCGTGAGCAGTGGATTGAGCGCCTGGAGCAGGAGTACCACAGCATCGCCTCGCTACCGGCGGATACGCGCCTCAAAATTAAGCGCCCGGTGAAGGTTCAGCCTATCGCCCGCGTCTGGTATTCCGGCCAGCAAAAACAGGTGCAGTATGCCTGTCCGACGCCGCTGATTGCGCTCATTTGATGAGGAAAATGGCGGGCCATCGTGCCGGATATTGGTGAGCTGCTGAATTACGATGCTGACAATGTCCAGCACCGTTACAGACCTCAGGCGCAGCCGCTACAGCTGATTATTCCGCGGCTGCACCTCTATGTGGCGGGTTGATTATTTCAGGCTGCCGACCATCGCCTCCGGGCGCACCCAGCCGTCAAACTCCGCCTCCGTCAGATAGCCCAGCGCCAGGGCCGAGGCTTTCAGCGTCAGCCCCTCTTTATGCGCTTTTTTGGCGATCTCGGCGGCTTTGTCGTAGCCAATATGGGTATTCAGCGCCGTCACCAGCATCAGCGACTCATTGAGCAACTGGCTGATACGCTCGCGGTTCGGCTCAATCCCCACCGCGCAGTGTTCGTTAAAGCTCTCCATGCCGTCCGCCAGTAGACGAATCGATTGCAGAACGTTGTGGATCACCATCGGGCGATAGACGTTCAGCTCGAAGTTGCCGGATGCACCGCCCAGGTTGACGGCCACGTCGTTGCCCAGCACCTGACAGCAGAGCATGGTCATGGCTTCGCACTGGGTCGGGTTGACTTTACCCGGCATGATGGAGCTGCCCGGCTCGTTTTCCGGAATGCTGATTTCACCGATGCCGCAGCGCGGGCCGGAGGCCAGCCAGCGCACGTCGTTGGCGATTTTCATCAGCGAGGCCGCCAGCCCTTTCAGCGCGCCGTGGGTGTGGACCAGCGCATCGCAGGTCGCCAGCGCTTCGAACTTGTTGGGCGCCGTGACGAACGGCTGCCCGGTGATATTTGCAAGCTCCTCCGCCACGCGCACCGCATACTCCGGATGGGTGTTTAACCCGGTGCCCACCGCCGTGCCGCCGAGCGCCAGCTCCGCCAGGTGCGGCAGGCTGTTCTCAATGTGCTTCAGGTTGTGTTCCAGCATCGCTACCCAGCCGGAAATCTCCTGGCCGAGCGTCAGCGGCGTGGCGTCCTGCAGGTGCGTACGGCCAATTTTGACGATGTCGCGGAAGGCCTGCGCCTTCTCGTTGAGCGTAGATTTCAGGACGTTAAGCTGTGGGATAAGCTGTTCGCGAATAGCAATCACCGCCGCCACGTGCATGGCCGTGGGGAAGACGTCGTTAGAACTCTGGCTCTTGTTGACGTCATCGTTCGGATGAACCTTACGCTCCATGCCGCGCACGCCGCCCAGCAGTTCGCTTGCCCGGTTCGCCAGCACTTCGTTCATGTTCATGTTGCTTTGGGTGCCGGAACCGGTCTGCCAGATGGCGAGAGGGAATTCGTCGGGATGCTTGCCCGCCAGCACTTCGTCGGCGGCATTAATAATGGCGGTGGCCTTGTCTGCCGCCAGCAGCCCTAAATCCTGGTTCACTTTTGCGGCCGCGCGTTTGGTGAGGGCCAGCGCCTGAATCAGCGAGACGGGCATTTTTTCAGTCGAGATACGGAAATGCTCCAGCGAACGCTGGGTTTGCGCGCCCCATAGCTTGTCGGCCGGGACGTCGATGGCGCCCATCGAATCTTTCTCATGGCGTACCGTTGTCATTACTTTCTCCTTGATAACAAAGTGGTGTTGAGTGCTGACATTGCTCACCTGCAAACAAGTAAAAGTATTGATGCTATTTATGATGTTGTTTACTGCTTTGTGCTGAAACAGGTCTGTCGGAGAGCGGCAGCCCTTCCCGACCTACTAAAAACCGCCCAGCCAGGGGCGCTCTACAGAATCACTTCACACAGCGCGCGAACACTGGGAGGACTGGATCTGCTTGAAGAAGTCGTTGCCTTTGTCATCCACGAGGATAAACGCCGGGAAATCTTCCACTTCAATTTTCCAGATCGCTTCCATACCCAGTTCCGGGTATTCCACGCACTCCAGGCTCTTGATGCTGCCCTGCGCCAGAACCGCCGCCGGGCCGCCGATGCTGCCGAGGTAGAAGCCGCCGTGCTTGTGGCAGGCGTCCGTCACCTGCTGGCTACGGTTGCCTTTCGCCAGCATGATCATGCTGCCGCCGTTGGCCTGCAGCTGGTCGACGTACGAGTCCATACGGCCTGCCGTGGTTGGGCCTAACGAGCCAGAGGCGTAGCCTTCAGGCGTTTTCGCCGGGCCCGCGTAGTAGATCGGGTGATCTTTAATGTACTGCGGCAGCCCTTCGCCGTTGTCCAGGCGCTCTTTCAGCTTCGCGTGCGCGATGTCGCGGCCCACGATAATCGTGCCGTTGAGGGAGAGACGGGTCGAGACCGGATACTGCGACAGCTGCGCCAGGATCTCTTTCATCGGACGGTTCAGATCAACGCGAACCGCTTCCCCCTCGCCCGCTTTACGCAGCGCTTCCGGAATGTATTTACCCGGGTTGTTTTCCAGTTTTTCGATCCACACGCCTTCGCGGTTGATCTTCGCCTTTGATGTTGCGATCCGCAGAGCAGGAGACGCCCATCCCGACCGGACAGGAAGCGCCGTGACGCGGCAGACGGATCACGCGCACGTCGTGGGCAAAGTATTTGCCGCCAAACTGCGCGCCCAGGCCCAGGTTACGCGCTTCTTCCAGCAGTTCCTGCTCAAGCTGCACGTCGCGGAACGCCTGGCCGTGCTCGTTACCTTCGGTAGGCAGGCCGTCGTAGTATTTGGTTGAGGCCAGCTTGACGGTTTTCAGCGTCGCTTTCCGCCGAGGTACCGCCAATCACAAACGCGATATGGTACGGCGGGCACGCCGCGGTGCCGAGGGTGCGCATCTTCTCAACCAGGTAGTTCTTCAGCTTGCCCGGGGTGAGCAGCGCTTTGGTTTCCTGGTAGAGATAGGTTTTGTTGGCCGAACCGCCGCCTTTGGCGATACAGAGGAATTTGTACTCATCACCGTCGACGCTGTAGAGGTCGATCTGTGCTGGCAGGTTGGTGCCGGTGTTGACCTCTTTGTACATATCCAGCGCCGCGTTTTGCGAATAGCGCAGGTTGTCTTCGGTGTAGGTGTTATAAACGCCGTGCGCCAGCGCGGCTTCATCACCGCCGCCGGTCCAGACGCGCTGGCCTTTTTTACCGACGATGATCGCCGTGCCGGTATCCTGACAGGTTGGCAGAATGCCTTTCGCCGCGATATCGGAGTTACGCAGGAACTGCAGGGCAACGTACTTATCGTTTTCGCTGGCTTCCGGGTCACTCAGAATATCGGCCACCTGCTGCTGATGGGCAGGACGGAGCATAAACGAGGCGTCGTGGAAAGCGTGCTGCGCCAGCAGCGTCAGCGCCTGCGGATCCACCTTGAGGATCTCTTGTCCTTCAAACTCAGAGACGGAGACGTGATCGCGGGTTAACAGGTAATACTCGGTCTGATCCTTACTGAGGGGGAAAGGATCCTGATAATGGAAGGGTTTATTCGACATTGGTCTCTCACTTACTGCTTCGGTCTGTTTATTCAGGGCAGATGTTCCGCTGCCCGGCTTAAAAGCGAGTCAGCTTATCCTACACAATTTTTTAACAAAAACTGAGACTAGTACGACTTTTTACATCCACAGGTTACTTCCATGTGGTTTATTGCTTTAATACCCGAAGTTAATTCCATCATTGAATCAGGGCTTGATAATGCAAAAACTCATTAACTCAGTGCAGAACTACGCCTGGGGAAGTAAAACTGCGTTAACGGATCTCTACGGTATCGCGAACCCGAACAACCTGCCGATGGCAGAACTGTGGATGGGGGCGCACCCGAAGAGCAGCTCAAAAATTGAAGACGCCAGCGGTCAGGTCCGCAGCCTGCGTGACGTAATCGAGCAGGACAAAAAGCCGCGCTGCTGGGCGACAAGGTGGCTCAGCGCTTCGGCGAACTGCCGTTCCTGTTTAAAGTGCTGTGCGCCGACCAGCCGCTCTCCATCCAGGTTCACCCGAACAAGAAAGCCTCTGAAATCGGCTTTGCGAAAGAGAACGCGGCAGGTATTCCGTTGGACGCCGCCGAGCGTAACTACAAAGATCCTAACCACAAGCCGGAGCTGGTGTTCGCCCTGACGCCGTTCCTGGCGATGAACGCGTTCCGCGAGTTTTCCGAGATTGTCTCTCTGCTGCAACCGGTCGCGGGCGCCCATCAGGCTATCGCCCACTTCCTTGAAAACCCGAACGCCGACGCGCTTGAGCCAGCTGTTTGCCAGCCTGCTGAATATGCAGGGTGAAGAGAAATCCCACGCGCTGGCGGTGCTGAAAGCCGCCCTGGACAGCCAGCAGGGTGAACCGTGGGAGACCATCCGCCTGATTTCCGAATTCTACCCGGACGACAGCGGCCTGTTCTCCCCTCTGCTGCTGAACGTGGTGAAGCTGAATCCGGGCGAAGCGATGTTCCTGTTCGCGGAAACCCCGCACGCCTACCTTCAGGGCGTGGCGCTGGAGGTGATGGCCAACTCCGATAACGTGCTGCGCGCGGGCCTGACGCCGAAATACATCGATATTCCCGAGCTGGTTGCCAACGTGAAGTTCGTGGCGAAACCTGCCGCGGAGCTGCTGACTCAGCCGGTGAAAAACGGCGCAGAGCTGGACTTCCCGATTCCGGTTGACGATTTTGCCTTCTCCCTGCACGACCTGAGCGCCGCCGAAACCTCGGTCGCGCAGGAGAGCGCGGCGATCCTGTTCTGCGTGGAAGGCGAAGCGACGCTGCAGCAAAGGCGAACAGCGTCTGGTGCTTAAGCCCGGTGAGTCAGCATTCGTTGCAGCCAATGAGTCTCCGGTTAGCGTAAGCGGCACCGGTCGTCTGGCGCGCGTTTTCAATAAACTCAACTAAGCACTGAAAAACCAAACCACACAAAAGGAAGGACTACTGAACTTTTTAACAACGCTTGCTAAGCTTGCTGTAAGCTTAATTTCTCCAGGCGGTTTTTACCGCCTGGTTTCATTTTAGGGATAGTCGCAATGAAAAAATCGGTCGTAGCGGTAGGAGTGATTGTAGCGTTAGGCGTGGTCTGGACGGGTGCCTCCTGGTTTACCGGGAAACAGCTGGAAGGCCGTCTGGCTGAGATGGTGGCGCAGGCTAACGGAGAGATTAAGCGCAGCGCGCCGGAGGCCAACGTGGAGCTGAGCGCGCAGAATTATCAGCGCGGCGTGTTTACCAGCCGTATGCAGGCTGGTAGTGAAGCCGGTTGCCGGTGCTACGGAAAACGGCTGGCTGAAACCGGGCCAGAGCGTGGTGCTGGATGAAGTGGTAGAGCCACGGTCCATTCCCGCTGGCGCAGCTGAAGTCCTTTAACCTGATCCCGTCGATGGCGTCTGTTCATACGGTCCTGGTGAATAACGACGTCACCAAACCGCTGTTCGACCTGGCCAAAGAGGAATCCCGCCTTTCGAGATCGACACCCGCATTAGCTATGCCGGTGACACGAGTTCCGATATTGCCCTGAAAGCGCTGAACTACGAGAAAGAGAATGAGAAAGTCGCCTTCAGCGGCGGCCACTTCAAACTTCAACGCGGACCGCGACGGGAACGTGTTCTCCCTGACGGGTGAAGCGGAAAGCGGCCTGGTCAATGCCGTGAACGAATACAATCAAAAAGTTCAGCTCACCTTCAACAACCTGAAAGCCGACGGCAACAGCCGAATGACCGATTTCAAAGAGCGTATCGGCGATCAGAAACTGTCTCTCGATAAAGTCGCCATTGCGGTTGAAGGGAAAGAGATGGCCGTGCTGGAAGGCATGGACGTCAACGGCAAATCCGACGTGTCGAAAGACGGTAAGAGCATCAACACCCAGCTGGATTACACGCTGAAGAGCCTGAAAGTACAGAATCAGGATCTGGGCACCGGCAAACTGTCGCTGAAGATCGGCAATATCGACGGCCAGGCGTGGCACGAGTTCAGCCAGAAATACAATGCACAGACGCGCCAGGCGCTGATGGCGCAGCCGGAAGCTGCAGCAGAACCCGGAAGTGTACCAGCAGCAGGCGATGGCGGTAGCCTTCAACAATGCCGTACCGATGCTGCTGAAAGGCGAGCCGGTGATTACCGTTGCGCCGCTGAGCTGGAAAAACAGCAAAGGCGAAACCAGCTTCAACCTGTCTCTGTTCCTGAAAGATCCGGCCACCGCAACGGGTGAACCGCAGACGCTGGCGCAGGAAGTGGATCGCAGCGTGAAGTCGCTCGACAGCAAGCTGACCATCCCGATGGATATGGCAACCGAGTTTATGACCCAGATTGCGAAACTGGAAGGCTACGGCGATGAAGATGCCGGCAAGCTGGCGAACCAGCAGGTGAAAGGGCTGGCGGCAATGGGCCAGATGTTCCGCATCACGAAGGTGGAGAACAACACGATATTCTCACCAGCCTGCAGTACGCCAACGGCCAGGTCACGCTCAACGGCGACAAAATGCCGCTGGAAGACTTTGTCGGCATGTTTGGTATGCCGTCGCTTCAGCCCGCACAGCCGGACAACGCCGTGCCTCCGGTGCCGGAAGTACCGGCAGCGCCGCAGCAGTAATCTCTAACCCCTCTGCGGAGGGGTTAATTTTTTGCCAGACAGCAACGCACCTCTCAGCATCAGCGTGTACAACTCATACAACTCGGTGATATATATACGCAATATATTTCAGTTCCCTCCCATACCGCTGATTTTGTGAGGCTGAATGCGTAAAATGGCGTATGAAGATCTTGTCGATACGGTGCTGAAAGACGCCGTTATGGCATTGCTGGCGTCAGAGAGTAAGATCTCTTTCGCCACGCTTGTGCAGCAACTCCAGCAGCATCTGCAGGAGGCGTGCGATGATGAACGACACCACGCGCTTCAGGCGGCTATCCGTGCCGTCTACCTCTACCAGAGCAGCAATACGCGCCACACCAATCCGTTTCCGTTAACCGGACTTTCAGCGCGGAATAATCTGCCCAGACATTAACCCTGCGGGCAAAAAAAAACGCCTTCGCGACAGGCGAAGGCGAATCGAGGACACATTTTTTTGATTACAGATCGTCGGGCGTTTTCTGCACGACCAGCTCTAATGCATTGCGATAGATATCCTGTCTGACCACATCATCTTCTGTTTCCAGCAGCCCGATCAGCGCCAGAATCAGATGCTTATTACTGACCTCTACATTCTTTAACTGCAGGTTATGCATGATCTCGTGGATTATTTCCTTTTCCGCTTCATAAGTGCGCGCATCTGTTCCGAAATACGCATTAAGCTGCTCTTCTGTGGTTGTCGTCTGCATAGTAATCCTGAATAAAAAAGAGAGCCCGGCCTCCACGGTATGGCGGGAGGGTTCTGATTCGACAATAAAAAATAGTCACGCTTTTTCACCTGTGCAACTTAATTACATAACAATTTTTTATCTATTTCCCCTGGCGACATTTTTTACCGGCATAAACTCCACACGCCAGAATTTGAAAACCGTTGCGCTTAGAGCTTCTGCGCCACGGCGTCTATAAATGAATGAGGTTTTTTGACCAGCAGGAGGAAAGAATGCCAGTAGTGGTGATTACCGGAGGGACAGCTGGTGTGGGGCGCGCAATAAACTGGGTAAAAAAGCCCGTCCGGTGGCACCTGTTTTCCAGCCGGAGACGGCCGCACGCGACATCTATCGGGCCAGCCAGCGGCGCGTGCACGAAGTCTGGCTGGGCAGTTCCAGTATTCAGTCCATTGCCGGGAACATGCTTTTCCCCGCCCTTTTTGATCGTCTGCTGGCGAAAAAGGCCTGGGGCGGCCAGACGGAAGAACAACCGCCGATTACCTGGATGCGCCGGTTGATGACCTGCATCATGCGCTCGGCCGCTTTAGCGATGAGGCCAAAACACATACGCTGAGCGCCAGCGCCGATCTGCCCGGCACCAACATTGATTTTTTGGTAGCGAAAAGGACCGCTATCGACCGGCGAAACCAATAAACGGTCGGCATCCGCCGTTGAAAAACCGGCAGCATGCGTACCGGACCACTGCATCGGCGTACGGACAGCCTGACGTTCTGGCAAACGCAAATCATCCCCCATGCCGATCTCATCGCCGTAACGCATCACTGGCGTGCCGGGAAGCGAAAAGAGCACCGCGTGCGCCATCGCAATCCACGCGGTATCACCTTGTAGCATCGGCGCCAGCCGCCGCCGGATGCCGCGTTGATAAACTCTCATCTCCTCATCTGGCGCAAACGCCGCCATCACCTCTTTCTTCTCTTCATCACTGAGACCGTCGAGATCCAGTTCGTCATGGTTACGTAGCCAGTTGGCGAAACAGGCGCGTAGCGGCGGTGCAGGGATTTCACGTAACGCATCCGCCAGCGGCGTGGCATCCTGCCGGGCGAGCGCCAGGAAGAAGTGTTTATTAATGTTGAAACTCAGCAACATATGCAGCCGATCATTGTTGCCGAAGTAGTCGGCATACTCATCAACAGCGACATCCACTTCCCCCAGCAGGATGGTTTCAGGCCTGCGCAACATGACAAAATCACGCAGATGGTTCAGAAGCCAGTAACCTTTATCAGCATCGCCACCACCGGCCTGCTTCACCATGTGCGATGCCGCATCAAGGCGGAAACCAGAGACGCCAAGCCGCAGCCAGAAAACGATAATGCGTTCGATCTCTTTAATCACCTGCGGGCACTGAAGATTCAAATCGGGCTCGTGGCGATAAAACATGTGCCGGTAATACTGCTGCGCGGCCTCATCCCAGCTCCAGACGCTCTCTTCGACGCCGGGAAACATCGGGTCATCATCCTCTTCTGGTGGCTCATCAGCCCAAATGTAGTAGTCGCGATAAGGGGAGTGTTTATCCTGCCGGGCCGACTGAAACCAGACATGCTGATCGGAGGTATGCTGCAAGACAAGCTCAATAATGACATGGATCCCCAGCTCTTCCGCCTCTTCCAGCAGTAAGACCATATCGGCGATATCGCCAAAACGCGGGTCAATTTGCAGGTGATCCTGCACATCGTACCCGCCATCAAGAAACGGAGTGAGATAAAAAGGTGTTAACCAGACGCCCGTCGCGCCCAGGCCGCGAATGTAATCCAGGCGGCGGCGAATACCCTGCAAATCACCGCAGCCATCGCCGTTCCCGTCCAGAAAAAAAGGGGTATCAATCTGGTAGATGACAGCATTTTTATACCAATCACTTCGCATCCGACGCTCCTCTTGCTGCTGTTCGCTTACAGAGTGAAGGATAGATGTTTTTCTCGCCCGACAGGCCGCAGCAGCGCGGTATTCATGGAATCTGAAAAAAACAGGCAATCTGCGTTACGTGCGCCACATCGCACCAAAAATCGGAGAAATCTTTACCCTGTGCGCTTTCGGCTTTGGCCTTTGCGAACTAAGGATTAGTGATGACGGTAAAAACCGCCCAGAAAATAACATTGTGGGAATTTTTTCAGCAACTGGGTAAAACCTTTATGTTGCCCGTCGCCCTGCTCTCGTTCTGCGGGATCATGCTGGGGATCGGCAGCTCGCTGAGCAGCCGCGACGTGATCACGCTGATGCCGTTCCTCGGACACCCGCTGTTGCAGGCGGTCTTTATCTGGATGAGCAAAGTCGGCTCCTTTGCCTTTAGCTTCCTGCCGGTGATGTTCTGTATCGCCATCCCGCTGGGCCTGGCCCGCGAAAACAAAGGCGTCGCGGCGTTCTCCGGGTTTGTCGGTTACGCGGTGATGAATCTGGCGGTCAATTTCTGGCTGACCGCGAAAGGCGTTCTGCCCACCAGCGATGCGGCGGTGCTGAAAGCCAACAACATTCAGAACGTGCTCGGCATTCAGTCCATTGATACCGGCATCCTCGGCGCGGTGATCGCCGGGGTGATCATCTGGCGGCTGCATGAGCGCTTCCACACTATCCGCCTGCCGGATGCCCTGGCCTTCTTCGGCGGTACGCGCTTCGTACCGATTGTCACCACCGTGGTGATGGGCCTGTTTGGCCTGGTCATCCCGCTGATCTGGCCGTGGTTTGCGCTGGGCATCAACGGGCTTGGGCACATCATCAACCGCGCGGGCGAGTTCGGCCCGATGATCTTCGGCACCGGCGAGCGGCTGCTGCTGCCGTTCGGCCTGCAGCACATTCTGGTGGCGCTGATTCGCTTTACCGAAGCGGGCGGCACCATGGAGGTGTGCGGTCACGACGTCAGCGGCGCGCTGACCATCTTCCAGGCGCAGCTGGGCTGCCCGAAAACCCACGGCTTCGCCGAGAGCGCCACCCGCTTCCTGTCGCAGGGTAAAATGCCGGCCTTCCTCGGCGGCCTGCCGGGCGCCGCGCTGGCGATGTATCACTGCGCAAGACCGGAAAACCGCCATAAAATTAAAGGCCTGCTGATTTCCGGCGTGATGGCCTGCGTGGTCGGCGGCACCACCGAGCCGATCGAGTTCCTGTTCCTGTTCGTCGCGCCGGTGCTCTACCTGATCCACGCGGTGCTGACCGGTCTGGGCTTTACCGTGATGGCGGTGCTGGGCGTGACCATCGGCAACACCGACGGCAATATCATCGACTTCGTGGTGTTCGGGATCCTGCATGGCATCGCCACCAAGTGGTATCTGGTGCCGGTCGTGGCCGCCGTCTGGTTCGTGGCGGTATTACGCGCTCTTCCGCTTCGCCATCACCCGCTTTAACCTGAAAACGCCGGGCCGCGAGACCGACACGGCCAGCAGAGGCGAACAGCGCGACGGCCAGTGCGCGGGGGCAAATCCGGCTACAACGCCCCGGCCATTCTGGCGGCGCTCGGCGGCGCGGAGAACATCGCTTCGCTGGACAACTGCATCACCCGCCTGCGTCTGTCGGTGAAGGATATGTCGCGCGTGGATCGAAGCCGCCCTGAAAGCCAACCGGGCCATCGGCGTGGTAAAGTTAAATCAGCATAATCTGCAGGTGGTGATCGGCCCGCAGGTTCAGTCAGTGAAAGATGAGATGGTGCAGTTGATGCGCGCACCACAGGCGGTAGCCCAGACGGAGGCAGGATAAAATGGCAGACACAACCTGTTTCGATTTTGCCACCCCAATCGATCGCCACGGCACCTGGTGTACGCAGTGGGACTACGTCGCCGATCGTTTTGGCGCCGCCGATCTGCTGCCCTTCACCATCTCCGATATGGATTTCGCCACCGCGCCCTGCGTCATTACCGGCCATGCAGCAGCGGCTGGCGCACGGCGTGCTGGGCTACAGCCGCTGGAAAAACGACGATTTTCTCGGCGCGGTCGCGCACTGGTTCCAGCAGCGTTTTAACAGTCCGTCAGATCGGGAAACCGTGGTTTATGGCCCATCCGTGATCTAGATGGTCGCCGAGCTGATTCGCCACTGGTCACACCCCGGCGACGGCGTGGTGGTGCATACCCCCGCCTACGATGCGTTCTACAAAGCCATCGCAGGGAATCAGCGCCAGATGTTTTCCGTGCCACTGGAGCGTAACGATGCAGGCTGGCACGGCGATATGGCGCGCCTGGAAGCGGCGCTGGCGCAACCGGAAAACAAAATTCTTCTGCTGTGCAGCCCGCAGAACCCGACCGGCAAGGTCTGGACGCGGGAAGAGCTGGAAACACATGGCGGAACTGTGCGAGCGCCATGACGTGGGGGTGATCAGCGATGAAATCCATATGGATATGGTGTGGGAGCCAGCGTCCACATATCCCATGGCATACCGTGGCGCGCGGCCAATGGGCGCTGTTTACCTCCGGCGTCAAAAAGCTTCAATATTCCGGCGCTGACGGGCGCTTGGGGAATGATTGGCGATGCGACGTCGCGCGAGAACTGGCTGGATGCACTGAAAAACAGTAATGGTCTCTCCTCACCGGCGGTGTTATCCGTGGTTGCGCATATTGCCGCCTACCGCCAGGGCGCGCCATGGCTGGATGCTCTGAGAACGTATCTGCGCGCCAATCTGGAGTATATCGCCAGCCGGTTAAATCAGGCGTTCCCGAAACTGAACTGGCAGGCATCCCGGAAGCAACCTATCTGGCCTGGATCGATCTGCGCCGCACTGAAGATGGACGATCGATGCGCTGCAAAAGGCGCTGATCGAGGAGCAAAAAGTCGCCATCATGCCGGCGATATTTACGGCGCGGAAGGTCAGGGATTTATTCGTTTAAATGCCGGTTGCCCGCGAATAAAACTTGAGCGCGGCGTCGAAGGATTAATTGCCGCATTAACATCGCTAATGTGATGTCTACGTTTGTCAGCACCAATGCTTTTTAGGCGGCTGAAGAGATTACGTTCACCGAACACCGATAATATCGGCCATTGCTCAAAACAGAGTCGCCTGCAGGCGGCTCTGTTTTATCGCTAATAATCGCGGAATATTACCCAATGCTTCCGCTCAGGCAACTGACAGAAATGATAGTGGATCAACCATAAAATTGGGTTGTTATTCTCCGCGAAAGCCTTTTCATTCAGGGATTCATAAATTTAGCTGTATTTTTAATAGCTTATTGAGCTGTGGTATAATGGTATGGCGCACTTTAACCAAAATAAGAGTGCGACCATGATTGATACACGCCTGCCTTTAACTGATATTCATCGTCACCTTGACGGTAACATTCGTGCCCAAACCATCCTCGATCTTGGCCGCCAGTTCAATTTAACGCTTCCTGCTCAGACGCTTGAGTCGCTGATCCCGCACGTACAGGTGACCTCTAATGAACCGGACCTGGTCAGCTTCCTGAGCAAACTCGACTGGGGCGTGAAGATGCTGGCGTCGCTGGATGCCTGCCGCCGCGTGGCGTTTGAGAACATCGAAGATGCCGCCCGCAACGGCCTGCACTACGTCGAGCTGCGCTTCTCGCCGGGCTATATGGCGATGACCCACAACCTGCCCGTTGCAGGCGTGGTGGAAGCCGTCATTGAAGGCGTCCGCGAAGGGTGTAAAACCTTCGACGTTCAGGCCCGTCTGATTGGCATTATGAGCCGTACGTTCGGCGAAGCCGCCTGCCTGCAGGAGCTGGAAGCGCTGCTGGCCCATCGCGATGCCATCACCGCCGTCGATCTCGCCGGTGACGAGCTGGGCTTCCCGGGCAGCCTGTTCCTCTCCCACTTCAACCGCGCGCGCGATGCCGGCTGGCACATTACCGTGCATGCGGGTGAAGCGGCTGGCCCGGAAAGCATCTGGCAGGCCATCCGCGAGCTGGGCGCCGAGCGTATCGGTCACGGCGTGAAGGCGGTTGAAGATCGCGCGCTGATGGATTTCCTGGCGGAGCAGCGTATCGGGATTGAGTCGTGCCTGACGTCTAACATTCAGACCAGCACCGTGGCATCGCTGGTCGCAGCATCCGCTGAAAACGTTCCTCGAACACGGCGTGCTGGCCTCTCTGAACACTGACGATCCGGCGGTTCAGGGCGTGGATATCATCCACGAGTACAACATCGCCGCACCGCAGGCGGGGCTGAGCCGCGAGCAGATCCGTCAGGCGCAGATCAACGGGCTGGAGATTGCCTTCCTGACGCCTGCAAGAGAAGCAGGCGCTGCGGGAGAAAGTGGCAACCGCCTGAAACAAATCCGCGGCTCACGCTAGCCGGCCCTGCAGCGAGTCAAAAACTTGTCAGGTCAGACAGAGCGTGGCGCGATGTTTGGCAGATTCGATGCCCAGCTCAATCAGCTCCATAATCTGAATCGCCTGGCTGGCCGGAACCGGGTTTTCACCGACGCCGTTAAGCGCATCGCGGATAGCGGCATAATAGGCCGGATAGTTGCCCGGTATCGTCAGCAAGGTCTCTTCGACCAGCGTTCCTCGCCTTCCACCCGCGTCACCACGCCGTCGCGCATATCATAGCCCCAGTCTTCCTGCGGCAAACGCTCACCGTTTTTCAGCCTGTCTTCCTGCGGATCGAGACCAAACTTCACGTAGCTCCCGCGCGTGCCGTGAATAATATAGCGGGCCGATTCTGCGGCCGCGACCATCGTACCGTGCAGCACAATCCGCCGCTGCGGGTAACTGAGCACCGCGTGGAAGTAATCGGTTGTCTGCGCGCCGGGCCTGAGCTGGGCCAGATCGACCGTCATGCTCACCGGCAGACCAAAAAGATTGACGGCCTGATCCAGCAGATGCGGGGCTAAATCGTACCAGATGCCGCTGCCCGGACCGGCCTGCTCGCGCCAGCGGTTTCGTACCTGCGGACGAAAACGGTCAAAATGGGATTCAAAAAAGGCCATCTCCCCCAGCGTGCCTTCCGCCAGAAGCCGTTTTACCGTCAGAAAATCGCTGTCCCAGCGGCGGTTATGGAACACCGACAACACGCCTGCCCAAGACTCCTTGCCAGCGCATCCAGCTCGCGGGCCTGTGACAGTGTCACGGTAAAGGGTTTATCGACAACCACATGCTTACCGGCTTCCAGCGCGGCCTTTGCCAGCGGAAAGTGGGTATCGTTGGGCGTGGGGATGACGATTAAATCAATATTGCGGATCGTTGAAAAGATGTTTCGGTTCAGAGACAACCGGCACGGAGGGCCAGTCGGCATGGACTTTTGCGGCATCGCTGCTGGATACCGCCGCCAGCGCCATGCCCGGCGTCCCGGCTATCAGAGGCGCATGAAACGTTTTGCTCGCATACCCGTAACCGATAAGCCCAACGCGGATATTATCACTCATAGTGCCATCCTCTTTTATGACGTTCTTATTTCACACCAGCTAGTCGAATGGCGTTACAACCGCTTATAATTGCCTCTATTACATAAATTGCAGGTCCATGAATGATTTAGACCCATTACGCCCTGGTTTCCGGTCGAAAAATCTGCTTAAATCTGCAACCAGCACCTTTTCGAGACATGATGGCGTTTTTTATACGTGGATTAACATCAGGGAGTTGTAGAAGTATGATGCCGGCAATTATTAATCGAATCATTGAATTAGCGGGATGGATTGTCCTTGGGGTTTCGGCCGTTCTTTTGGGTGTCGCCAGCCATATCGATAACTACCAGCCCCCGGAGCCGAGTATTGTGGCGCAGAAAAAATAATAACGAAAACTCCTGGTAAAGAGTGACATAATATGTCAGTTACTTATTGCCAGCCCTGGTGAACACGGTTAACCTTCTCTTCCAGGCATCGTCTGATGCCTGAATTTCAGCAAAGAAAACTCCTAATTTCGTCGCGTTACCTGAGTGGGCTGTTTACGTCTTTATTAATCCGTTTATTATTCGAACGAATTACCTTAACTGGTATTACTCACTTTTATATGGAAACTTATTAATATGACAGTTCAGGACTATTTATTAAAATTTCGCAAGATCAATTCGCTTGAGAGCCTGGAAAAACTGTTTGACCATCTGAACTACACCCTGTCGGATAATCAGGACATCATTAATATGTATCGCGCCGCTGACCATCGCCGTGCGGAGCTGGTCTCCGGTGGTCGTTTGTTCAACGTCGGCGAAGTGCCTAAGTCCGTATGGCGTTACGTTTTATAAGAAAGTAGCCATCCGCGCGAAATGTTATATACTCTCCGCCCTGCCAACTGGCTGTACAACATTTCGCGCAGATTATGGGAGAGTTTGACCGCAACGCCTGGAGAACGCATTGGAGGCTGGTTAATCGCCCCACTGGCATGGCTGCTGGTTGCCTTATTAAGCGCATCACTTGCGCTGCTGCTTTATACCACCGCACTGATTACCCCCCACGCCATCCAGACCCTGATGTCGCAAAGCGTGCTGAATATTGCTTTGTGGTTTGTGTCGTTCGTTTTCGCGATCGGGATGTGGTACTACACGCTGTGGCTGACCATCGCCTTCTTTAAGCGCCGCAAGAGTGTGCCTAAGCACTACATTATCTGGCTGCTGATTTCGGTCCTGCTGGCGGTGAAAGCATTTGCTTTTTCGCCCGTTTCAGACGCGCTGGCCGTTCGTCAGCTGCTTTTCCCGCTGCTGGCCGCGGCGCTGCTGGTGCCCTACTTCAAGCGTTCGACGCGGGTGAAAAACACCTTCGTGAACCCGTAATAACCCTACAGATAACCTGTTGTCGCCCGCGTGCTGTTTGTCCGATAATAGGCGGCTTTTTTATTTTCAGGCTAAATAATGACCGATTACCTACTGCTCTTTGTCGGCACCGTGCTGGTTAACAACTTCGTTCTGGTGAAGTTCCTTGGCCTGTGTCCGTTTATGGGCGTTTCCAAAAAGCTGGAAAGGGCCATGGGCATGGGGCTGGCGACGACCTTCGTGATGACGCTGGCGTCCATCTGCGCGTGGTGGATCGATACCTGGATCCTCATTCCGCTGGGGTTAACCTATCTGCGCACGCTGGCCTTTATTCTGGTTATCGCGGTGGTGGTGCAATTTACCGAAATGGTGGTGCGCAAAACCAGCCCGGCGCTCTATCGCCTGCTGGGTATCTTCCTGCCGCTGATCACCACCAACTGCGCCGTTCTCGGCGTGGCGCTGCTGAACATCAACCTTGGCCATAACTTCATGCAGTCGGCGCTGTATGGCTTTTCCGCCGCCGTCGGTTTCTCGCTGGTCATGGTGCTGTTCGCCTCCATTCGCGAGCGCCTGGCGGCAGCGGATATCCCTGCGCCCTTCCGCGGTAACGCGATTGCGCTGGTGACCGCCGGTTTAATGTCTCTGGCCTTTATGGGCTTTAGTGGTCTGGTGAAGTTGTAATGAGTGCTATCTGGATTGCCATCGCCTCTATCAGCGTCCTGGGGTTGGTGTTTGGCCTTATCCTGGGTTACGCCTCCCGCCGCTTCGCGGTAGAGGACGATCCCGTTGTTGAGAAAATTGATGAGCTTCTGCCGCAAAGCCAGTGCGGGCAGTGCGGCTACCCCGGCTGCCGCCCCTACGCCGAAGCGGTAGGGGATCAAGGTGAAAAAATTAACCGCTGCGCGCCCGGCGGCGAAGCGGTGATGCTGAAAATCGCGGCCCTGCTTAACGTTGATCCGCAGCCTGTTGACGGCGATGCGGACGTGCAGGAGCCGGTCCGCGCGCTGGCCGTGATCGACGAAGCCAACTGCATCGGCTGCACCAAATGTATTCAGGCCTGCCCGGTCGACGCCATCGTTGGCGCAACGCGCGCCATGCACACCGTGGTGGCGGACCTGTGCACCGGCTGTAACCTCTGCGTGGCCCCCTGCCCGACGCAATGTATCGAGCTGCGCCCGGTTGAAACGACTACCGAAAGCTGGAAGTGGGATCTTCAAACCATTCCGGTTCGCAATATTCCTGTGGAACAACATGCTTAAGTTATTTTCCGCTTTCAGAAAAGAGAAGATGTGGGATTTTGACGGGGGTATTCATCCACCGGAGATGAAAACCCAGTCTAACGGCACGCCGCTGCGTCAAATTCCGCTGGCGACGCGTTTCGTCATGCCGCTCAAGCAGCATATCGGCGCGGAGGGCGAGCTGTGCGTGAAAGAAGGCGATACGGTGCTTCGCGGCCAGCCGCTGACCTTTGGTCGCGGACGTATGCTGCCGGTGCACGCCCCCACCTCCGGTAAGGTGGTCGCCATCGCACCCCATACGGTGGCCCATCCGTCAGCGCTCTCAGAGCTGAGCGTGATTATTGAAGCCGACGGCGAAGACCGCTGGATCGACCGTGACGGCTGGAGCGACTACCGCTCCCACAGCCGCGAAGCGCTCATCGAACGCATTCATCAGTTCGGCGTCGCCGGGCTCGGCGGCGCGGGCTTCCCGACCGGCGTCAAACTGCGCGGCGGTGGCGATAATATTCAGACGCTGATTATCAACGCCGCCGAATGCGAGCCGTACATCACCGCCGACGATCGTCTGATGCAGGACTGTGCCGCCCAGGTGGTGGAAGGCATCCGCATCCTCGCGCACATTCTGCAGCCGCGGGAAGTGCTGATCGGTATCGAAGACAATAAACCGCAGGCCATCTCGATGCTGCGCGCCGTGCTGGCGGGCAGTCACGATATTAGCCTGCGCGTTATCCCGACCAAGTACCCCTCTGGCGGCGCAAAACAGCTGACGCAAATTCTCACCGGCAAGCAGGTGCCGCACGGCGGACGCTCTTCGGATATCGGCGTGCTGATGCAGAACGTCGGCACCGCCTACGCCGTGAAGCGCGCGGTGATTGACGGCGAGCCGCTGACCGAGCGCGTGGTAACGCTGACCGGGGAAGCCGTCTCCCGTCCGGGCAACGTCTGGGCGCGTCTGGGTACGCCGGTGCGTCATCTGCTGGAACAGGCTGAGTTTTGCCCGGGCAGCGACCAGATGGTGATCATGGGCGGCCCGCTGATGGGCTTTACCCTGCCGTGGCTGGACGTTCCGGTAGTGAAAATCACCAACTGTCTGCTCGCGCCTTCCCCGACCGAGATGGGCGAAGAGCAGGAAGAGAAAGGCTGCATCCGCTGCAGCGCCTGCGCCGATGCCTGCCCGGCGGATCTGCTCCCGCAGCAGCTGTACTGGTACAGCAAAGGCCAACTGCACGACAAAGCAAAAGCCCATAACCTGGCCGACTGCATTGAATGCGGCGCCTGCGCCTGGGTCTGCCCGAGCAACATCCCGCTGGTGCAGTATTTCCGCCAGGAGAAGGCTGAAATTTATGCCATCTCCATGGAAGAAAAACGCGCGGCAGAAGCCAAAGCGCGCTTTGAAGCACGTCAGGCGCGACTGGAACGCGAAAAAATTGCCCGTCAGGAGCGCCATAAGCAGGCCGCCGTTCAGCCTGGCGAGAAAGATCAGGATGCGATTAACGCCGCACTGGCGCGCGTTCGCGAGAAAAAAGCCACCGCGGCGCAGCCTGTGGTGATCCCGGCCGGCGAGAAGCCGGACAACAGCGAAGCCATTGCCGCGCGTGAAGCGCGTAAAGCGCAGGCCCGCGCCCGTCAGGCAGAAAAAGCACAGCTCGCTGAAGCAAACACGGCGAGCAGTGAAACGGACGATCCGCGCAAAGCGGCTGTCGAAGCCGCCATTGCCCGCGCGAAAGCGCGTAAAGCGGCGCAGGCTGAATCCCCGGTTGTCGAACAACCGCCGGAGCAGGCGCCTGTCGACCCGCGCAAAGCCGCCGTTGAGGCGGCAATAGCCCGCGCCAAAGCGCGCAAAGCCGGCGCAGGCTGAATCTCAGGTTGTCGAACAACCGCCGGAGCAGGCGCCTGTCGACCCGCGCAAAGCGGCCGTTGAGGCGGCGATTGCCCGAGCCAAAGCGCGCAAAGCGGCGCAGGCAGAATCCCCGGTTGTCGAACAACCGCCGAAGCAGAAGCACCGGTCGACCCGCGTAAAGCCGCCGTCGAAGCGGCGATTGCCCGCGCGAAAGCGCGCAAAGCAGAACAAACTCAGGCGCAGGTAGCGGTAAATGAGGCATCACCGGTTCCGCAGGCCGCCAACGATGACCCGCGCAAAGCCGCCGTCGCCGCCGCCATTGCGCGCGTTCAGGCTAAGAAAGCCGCACAGCAAGCAGTTAACGAGGATTAAATGGTTTTCAGAATCGCAAGCTCCCCTTACACCCACAATCAGCGCCAGACATCGCGCATCATGATGCTGGTCTGCTCGCCGCCGCTGCCGGGCATTGCCGTTCAGTGCTGGTTTTTCGGCTGGGGAACCCTGTTCCAGATAATCCTGGGCTGTGCCAGCGCCCTGGCGGCGGAAGCGCTGGTGCTGAAGCTGCGTAAAGCAAAACGCTGGGCCTCCCGCAATTCTTGCCGATAACTCCGCGCTGCTGACCGGCCTGCTGCTGGCGATCAGTATCCCGCCGTTCGCCCCGTGGTGGATGGTGGTCCTCGGCACCGTGTTTGCCGTGATCATTGCCAAACAGCTGTATGGCGGGCTGGGCCATAACCCGTTTAACCCGGCGATGATTGGCTACGTGGTGCTGCTGATCTCCTTCCCGGTGCAGATGACCAGCTGGCTGCCACCGCACGAGATTGCGGCCACGGTTCCGGGCTTTATGGATGCCCTGCACGTCATCTTTACCGGCCATACGGCACTCGGTGCGGATATGAACGCGCTGCGCATGGGCGTGGACGGTATCAGCCAGGCGACGCCTCTCGATACCTTTAAAACATCCCTGCATGCCGGGCACAGCGTTGAGCAGATCATGAAGTCCGCGATCTACAGCGGCATGCTGGCGGGCGCGGGCTGGCAGTGGGTCAACCTGGCGTATCTGCTGGGCGGCCTGTTCCTGCTGCAGCAGAAAGCCATCCGCTGGCATATTCCGATCAGCTTCCTCGTGACGCTGGCGGTCTGCGCCACGCTGGGCTGGGTATTCTCTCCTGAATCACTGGCCAGCCCGCAGATGCACCTGCTCTCCGGCGCGACCATGCTGGGTGCCTTCTTTATCCTGACGGATCCGGTGACGGCCTCAACGACTAACCGCGGACGCCTGATCTTCGGCGCGCTGGCAGGCCTGCTGGTCTGGCTCATTCGCAGCTTTGGCGGCTACCCGGACGGCGTGGCTTTTGCCGTCCTGCTCGCCAATATAACCGTTCCGCTCATCGACTATTACACGCGTCCACGCGTGTACGGTCATCGCTAAGGGTTTCGCCATGTTAAAAACGATGCAGAAACACGGCGTCACGCTGGCTGTCTTCGCCGCGGTCCTGACAGGGCTGACGGCGCTGGTTAATGCGCTGACCAAAACGACCATCGAAGAGCAGGCCTCGAAGCAGCAAAAGGCGCTGTTCGATCAGGTGATCCCGTCCGATTTCTACGATAATGACCTGCAAAAAAGCTGCTTTGTGGTAGACGCGCCGCAGCTTGGGAAAGGCCCGCACCGCCTCTTTATCGCCCGCAAAGGGGATAAACCGGTCGGCGCAGTGATGGAAGCGACGGCGCCTGACGGCTATTCCGGTGCCATTCAGCTGCTTGTGGGCAGCGATTTCTCCGGCACCATACTGGGCACCCGCGTGACGGAACACCATGAAACGCCGGGTCTTGGCGATAAAATTGAAACCCGTCTGAGCGACTGGATTTTGCACTTTGCCGGTAAAGTGATCCATGGTGAAGATGACACCGCGTTTGCGGTGAAGAAAGATGGCGGCGAGTTTGACCAGTTCACCGGTGCGACCATCACCCCACGTGCGGTGGTGAATGCCGTAAAACGAGCCGGGCTGTATGCTGAAACGCTGCCCGCGCAAATCAACAATCTTCCGGCCTGTGAGGAGTAATCATGAGCCAGGTTAAAGAGGTTATTGTCCAGGGGTTGTGGAAGAACAACTCCGCGCTGGTACAGCTTCTGGGGATGTGCCCACTGCTGGCGGTAACGTCCACCGCCACCAACGCGCTCGGTCTGGGTCTGGCAACCACGCTGGTATTGACCCTGACCAACCTCTCCATCTCTGCCCTGCGCCGCTGGACGCCGTCGGAAATTCGTATTCCGATTTACGTCATGATCATTGCGTCGGTGGTCAGTATTGTTCAGATGCTGATTAACGCCTACGCGTTCGGTCTGTACCAGTCGCTCGGGATCTTTATTCCGCTTATCGTCACCAACTGTATCGTGGTCGGGCGTGCGGAAGCCTTCGCGGTGAAAAACAGCCCGGCCATGTCGGCGCTGGATGGTTTTTCCATTGGCATGGGCGCCACCTGCGCCATGTTCGTGCTGGGCTCGCTGCGTGAAATCCTCGGCAACGGTACGCTGTTTGACGGCGCAGATGCCCTGCTGGGCGGCTGGGCCAAAGCGCTGCGCATTGAAGTGTTCCACACCGATACGCCATTCCTGCTGGCGATGCTGCCGCCCGGTGCATTTATTGGCCTTGGCATGATGCTGGCGATAAAATACCTGATTGATGAAAAAATGAAAAAGCGCCGGGAAGCCGCTGCTGCTGTTAGTGACGCTGCGCACTGGACGGCACCCGAGAAGGCCTCATGAATAAAGAAAAGCGCATTGCGATCCTGACCCGTCTGCGGGACGAGAACCCGCACCCGACGACGGAGCTGAATTTTACCTCCCCGTTTGAGCTGCTGATCGCCGTGTTGCTCTCTGCACAGGCGACCGACGTGAGCGTCAATAAAGCCACCGCCCTGCTCTATCCGGTCGCCAATACGCCAGCCGCGATGCTGGAGCTGGGCGTGGAAGGCGTGAAGTCGTATATCAAAACCATCGGCCTGTTTAACAGCAAAGCCGAGAACGTCATTAAGACCTGCCGGATCCTGCTGGAACAGCACGGAGGCGAAGTGCCGGAAGACCGCGCCGCGCTGGAAGCCTTACCGGGCGTCGGGCGTAAAACCGCGAACGTGGTGCTCAACACCGCGTTTGGCTGGCCCACTATCGCCGTCGATACGCATATATTCCGCGTGTCTAACCGGACCAACTTTGCGCCGGGGAAAAATGTCGAACAGGTCGAAGAGAAGCTGCTGAAAGTGGTTCCGGCTGAATTTAAGGTTGATTGCCATCACTGGCTGATTCTGCACGGCCGTTACACCTGTATTGCCCGTAAGCCTCGCTGCGGCTCCTGCATTATTGAAGATCTCTGCGAATACAAAGAAAAAGTCGAACTCTGACCGCCGTCAGAACGGCCGGAATACCGCCAGCAGAATAATCACCGCCACCACGACGATAATCAGCGTGGTGGCATTACGCACAGCGCCTGCGCCCTTCACCGCCTCACCGCCCGCCATCCGGCGTATCGTTGCAGAGAGAAAGCCGTGCAGCCCGGAAAGTACAATCACGGCCACGATCTTCACGACCAGCCAGAGATGCGGAAACTGACCGTGAGCGATAACCATGATCGCCCCGGCAATCCACAGCAGCAACATCGCGGGGGTGACGACTTTGCGGCTCCAGCGACGTACCGCCAGCAGCAACCCAGCCGTTGAGGTTTTATCACTTTGCAGCGCGCTCCAGCCGGCAACCACAGCCATCACCAACATGCCGCCAATCCAGACGATGGCGGAGACAATATGTAACGCATTGAGCCACGGGTGAAAGTTCATTATTTGACTCCAGTAGAAAGGGACAGGCAGCAGTCTGCCAGCAGCGCGGCGGGATGTCATGAACAATGCGCGGCATAACGTTAAAAAAGCCATGGTTATTGCCTTTTTACCGTATGCGGAAGCAATGAAAATTGGCAGAACTTGCTGATTTTCAGCAGATAACTGATGTGATATTACTCACATCTCTGCACATTGCCCATCAAGTCGAATTAATGTTCGAAAAATGATGAATTTGACAAATAATCGTTCACTTATGCGTATTCATTAAGACTTATCATTTTTTTAGAAGAAAAAAATACAACCGCAGTGTGATTATACTGACATTGCTAATGTGATGTTAAAAAAGAAGTTTATTGCCGGGAATTTCAGACCGTAGCGCAAAGTTTAGCCACTTATTTTCAAGACATATAACCATTAATGTTTGATAAACCAGTCCAATACACTACATTATAAGCAAAATAGCAGAACATATAGCTAATGACGTAATCCTACCCTATGATCCCAGTCGAAAAATCTACCTTTACTACATTGGTAAAATTTAACGCTGAATAACATTTACATGAACCGACGATTATACCACCCCAGATATATGTAACAGATTATTACAAACGTATTGCCAGATGGGGCAGGATAGTGAACATTACCCGCCGTTTCTCCTCCCAATATAACTATAAGGCGTATGGACTACGGCCATCACGCTATGAACACCCCCGTTAATATGGGATGTAAAAAAAGAGGTATATGTGTCTACTGCAAACAATAAACCAACAGATGAAAGCGTGAGTCTTAACGCTTTTAAACAACCGAAAGCGTTCTATCTCATCTTCTCTATCGAGTTATGGGAGCGTTTTGGTTATTACGGCCTGCAAGGGATCATGGCCGTTTACCTGGTAAAACAGCTGGGTATGTCCGAAGCCGATTCCATCACGCTGTTCTCCTCCTTCAGTGCTCTGGTGTACGGTCTGGTCGCTATTGGCGGCTGGCTGGGCGATAAAGTCCTCGGCACTAAACGCGTCATCATGCTGGGCGCCATTGTCCTGGCAATTGGCTATGGTCTGGTTGCATGGTCAGGGCATGATGCCGCTGTCGTGTATATGGGTATGGCGACGATTGCCGTCGGTAACGGTCTGTTCAAAGCGAACCCGTCCTCCCTGCTCTCTACCTGCTACAGCAAAGACGATCCGCGTCTGGACGGTGCATTTACCATGTACTACATGTCCATCAACATCGGTTCGTTCTTCTCGATGCTGGCAACCCCATGGCTCGCCGCAAAATTCGGCTGGAGCGTGGCGTTTGCGCTGAGCTTCGTCGGTATGCTGATCACCGTGGTGAACTTCCTGTTCTGCCGCAGCTGGGTTAAAAACTACGGTTCAAAACCGGACTTCGAGCCTGTGCATATGGGCAAACTGCTGGCGACCATTGTGGGCGTTGTTGCGCTGGCGGCGATCGCCACCTGGCTGCTGCACAACCAGGGCATCGCACGTGCCGTTCTGGGCGTGGTCGCGCTGGGTATCGTGGTCATCTTTGCGAAAGAAGCATTCGCCATGCAGGGTGCTGCCCGCCGTAAGATGATCGTGGCGTTCATTCTGATGCTGGAAGCGATTATCTTCTTCGTACTGTACAGCCAGATGCCAACCTCTCTGAACTTCTTCGCCATTCGTAACGTTGAGCACTCCATCCTGGGTATTGCGTTCGAACCGGAGCAGTATCAGGCGCTGAACCCGTTCTGGATCATGATTGGTAGCCCGATTCTGGCCGCGATCTACAACAAAATGGGCGACCGTCTGCCAATGCCGCACAAGTTCGCTATCGGTATGGTGCTGTGCTCCGGCGCGTTCCTGGTGCTGCCGCTGGGTACCAAATTTGCTACCGACGCCGGTATCGTCTCCGTTAACTGGCTGATCCTGAGCTACGCGCTGCAGTCTATCGGCGAACTGATGATCTCCGGTCTGGGTCTGGCGATGGTTGCACAGCTGGTGCCGCAGCGTCTGATGGGCTTCATTATGGGTAGCTGGTTCCTGACCACTGCCGGTGCGGCCATCATCGCAGGTAAGATTGCGAACCTGATGGCCGTACCGGAAAACGTCACTGACCCACTGGTTTCCCTGAACGTCTACGGTACCGTGTTCATGCAGATTGGTATCGCGACTGCCGTTATTGCCGTTCTGATGCTGCTGACTGCACCGAAACTGAATCGAATGACTCAGGACGACGACAAGACCGCTGAAGCGACCAAAACCGCTACCGCGTAATTTCCGTGAGAAACGACTGACCAGAAGCCGCTAATCTATTAGCGGCTTTTTTTTTATCCGTTTGCGCACTAACATAGCTGAAACCTCAGCGAAAAGGAGTTACCGATGAAACTGTTCTACAAACCGGGCGCGTGCTCTCTTGCTTCCCATATCACCCTGCGCGAGAGCGGCAAAGATTTCACGCTGGATGGCGTTGATCTGATGAAAAAACGTCTGGAAAACGGCGATGATTTTCTTGCCATTAACCCGAAAGGACAAGTTCCGGCGCTCCTGCTGGATGACGGTACTCTGCTGACCGAAGGCGTGGCGATTATGCAGTTCCTGGCCGATAGCGTACCCGATCGCCAGCTGCTGGCCCCGGTCAGTACCATTTCTCGCTATAAAACGCTGGAGTGGCTGAACTACATCGCCACCGAGCTGCACAAAGGCTTTACGCCGCTGTTCCGCCCGGATACGCCGGAAGAGTTCAAACCGACCCTGCGCGCCCTGCTGGAGAAAAAGCTGCAGTACGTTAACGAATCGCTGAAAGACGACCAGTGGATTGGCGGGTCGCGCTTCACGATTGCTGATGCGTACCTGTTCACCGTGCTGCGCTGGGCGCGCGCGGTTAAGCTGAACCTGGAAGGGTTAGACCATATTGCATCGTATATGAAGCGTGTGGCAGAGCGTCCTGCGGTGGCTGCGGCGCTGAAAGCGGAAGGGTTGAATTAAGTAAGCAGACTGATGTGCCCGGCGCTGGCGCTTGCGCGCCCCGGCATTCAATGCCAGTAAGAGGCAAGGCGGGAAAGAGCGCCGCCGAGCGGTGTTTAAAGCTGGGTTGCGCTGAAATAGTGCTCCGGCTTCGCGATCCGATCCTGCGCCGCCACCACCTGCAGTTCATACTCCTGCATCTCCTTCGTGGTCAGCATAATTTCGTACACCGCCGCGGTAACATGCTCCAGCGCATCGCGCAGCGTTGCCCCCTGCAGCAATTTCACCAGCAGCAGGCCGCTGGTCACATCGCCGACGCCCACCGGCTGACGCGCGCCGAAATCCACCAGCGGACGGCTGATGTGCCAGGCATCCTCCGTCGTCACCAGCAGCATCTCAAAACGATCCGGGCTCAGCCCTGCGCGCGCCAGGTGTTTTACCAGCACAACCTGCGGCCCCTGCGCGATCAGCTCGCGCGCGGCAGCGACCGCTTCCTCCACGCTGTTAACCGGATGCTCGCAGAGGATCTCCAGTTCAACCAGGTTTGGCGCAATGATATCGCTGGCCGGCAGCGCGTGGCGGAGGTGGAACTCGGCCACGCCCGGCGCCACGATGCAGCCTTTTTCCGGATGGCCCATCACCGGGTCGCAGAAATATTTTGCCGACGGGTTGGCGGCTTTCACCTGACGCACGATGCCGAGGATATGCTCCCCCTGCTCCGCGGAACCGAGATAGCCGCTCAGTACGGCGTCACAGCGCTGGAGCTGGTCGATATCGGCAATGCCCTGCACAACCTCGGTGAGGTGCGCGGGCGGCATGACGCAGCCGGTCCATTTGCCGTACTGCGTGTGGTTGGAAAACTGCACGGTATTGAGGGGCCAGACGTTGGCGCCGAGGCGGCGCATCGGGAATTCCGCCGCGCTGTTGCCAGCATGTCCAAAAACCACGTGGGACTGAATGGCGAGGATGTTCTTCATTTTTGTAGCCTTGCAATGACGGGACGAAAAAGAAGGGCGTGGTTTCCCACGCCCCGGGATATGACTGTGAATTATTTCCAGCAGACCAGGCAGTAGTTTTTCTTACCGCGACGCAGCAGCGTGTAGCGGCCAAACAGACGGTCGCCGTCAACGAAGGTGTATTCCGGATCGGACTGTTTTTCACCGTTGATGGTGATCGCGTTGGACGCGATGGTTTTACGCGCCTGACCGCGGGAAGGCTGCAGTTCGGAGTCCACCAGCGCCTGCATCAGGTCAGCCCCTTTTTCCATCTCGACCATCGGCACGCCGTCCTGCGCCAGCTGTTCGAAGTCCGCTTCGCTCAGATCGCTCAGGGTGCCGTTGAACAGGCTTGCGGTAATGCGTTTTGCCGCGGCCAGACCTTCTTCACCGTGAACCAGTTTGGTCACTTCATCCGCCAGCACGTACTGCGCGCGCGGCGCTTTACCGCTGTTCTTGTCTTCTTCTTCCAGCGCATTGATCTCTGCGATATCCATAAAGGTGAAGAACTTCAGGAAGCGATAAACATCGGCATCGGCGGTGTTGATCCAGAACTGGTAGAACTTGTACGGGCTGGTTTTCTTCGGATCGAGCCAGACCGCGCCGCCTTCGGTTTTACCGAATTTGGTGCCGTCTGCTTTGGTGATCAGCGGAACGGTCAGACCAAAGACCTGATTCTGGTGCAGGCGACGGGTCAGGTCGATACCGGAGGTGATGTTACCCCACTGATCGGAACCGCCAATCTGCAGGGAAACGCCGTGCAGTTTGTTCAGGCAGGCAAAGTCATACCCCTGCAGCAGGTTGTAGGAGAACTCGGTAAAGGAGATACCCTGGTCGTCGCGGTTCAGACGCTGCTTCACGGCCTCTTTGTTAATCATCTGGTTAACAGAGAAGTGCTTGCCGATGTCACGCAGGAAGGTCAGCACGTTCATGCTGCCAAACCAGTCGTAGTTGTTCGCCGCAATCGCGGCGTTGTCGCCACAGTCGAAGTCGAGGAACGGTGCAACCTGTTTGCGGATCTTATCCACCCACTCCTGCACGGTATCTTCGGTGTTCAGTTTGCGCTCAGCCGCTTTAAAGCTTGGATCGCCAATCAGACCGGTCGCGCCGCCCACCAGGGCAACCGGCTTGTGGCCCGCCATCTGGAAGCGTTTCAGGCATAACAATGGAACAAGATGCCCCAAATGCAAGCTGTCAGCGGTGGGATCGAAGCCGCAATAGAGCGCGATCGGGCCTTGCGCCAGTCGCTCTGCTAACGCTTCCTCGTCCGTCACCTGGGCCACGAGGCCCCGCTCTTGCAATTGTTTAATCAAGTTACTGCTTGCCATCAAATTCTCCATGTATAAACGACTGCACCTTTGCCGGTACACGACTTTTCGCCTGATGCGAAAGGACCATAGAATAAAGCGCAAGCGCGGTGTGCGCTAGCGCTTAAATCAACAAATTTCGGGGATTACGGCGCCAGTCTGTCGATTTTCCAGCCGCCATTCTCGCGCTGGTATAAAAAGCGGTCGTGCAGGCGATGTTCGCCCCCCTGCCAGAACTCGATTTGCTCAATCGGGATGCGGAAACCACCCCAGAAGCTCGGCAGCGGGATTTCACCCTGCTGGAACTTCTGCTTCAGCTCGAGGAATTTACTTTCCAGCACCCCGCGGGCGGAAATGCGGCTGGACTGTTTTGATACCCAGGCACCAATCTGGCTGTCACGCGGGCGGCTGTGGAAATACTTCACCACTTCCAGCGTCGAGAGACGTTCCGCTTTGCCGGTGACCATTACCTGACGTTCCAGCATGTGCCAGGGGAACAGCAGGCTAATACGCGGATTGTTTTCCAAATGGTGCGCTTTGCGGCTGCCGAGGTTGGTATAGAACACCAGGCCTTTCTCGTCATAGTGCTTGAGCAAAACGATGCGCTGATACGGTTGACCGTTTTCATCAACCGTCGCGACAACCATGGCGGTGGGGTCGGCGAGTTTCGCTTCGCAGGCCTGTTTCAGCCAGCGTTCAAAAAGCACGAGGGGTTCAGCGGGAAGATCCTGGCGACGCAGGCCGCCTTTGGTGTATTCACGGCGCAGATGCGCAATTTGCTGCAGTTCGTCGTTATCTGACATGGCGTTAGCTGACATTGAGAGTGGGTGGCGCTATTGTGCGCCGCCCCTGTAAAAATCTCAACGCTTCGGATTTTCGAGCTGGCAATTGTTCAGCACAATACGGTCACGTTTGTAGACCGTGGCGCTGTCGCCTTTCGACCAGAAGACATAGATACCGTCGGTGTAACGCGCGCCCGAGGCTGAAATGCCCTGCTTCAGCGTCAGCAGTTTATTGTCATAAACAAAACTGGCTTCCTGGCGTGGATTGTTCAGCTTCACGGTCAGCGGTTTTTCGTCGCAGCGATACTCAAGCGTATCGGTCTGCATGCGCTCAAGGAGCTGGTTGTAGACGCTGCATCCTGACAGCAACAAAGGGGCGGCAATAAGAAGAAGTTTTTTCATGGGCGTATTCCGAAGACTTTCCTGGTCCTGGAGGGCATGGCTGCCCCCCTGTTTCGTTCCATTTTAACGACGACGCGCCGCGCTGAATTTCAGTTAACTCTGATTATGACGCGGATTTGCCGGGAAAATCGCCCCAAGGACGCTCGCCTCGCGCGCGCCGGTAACCGACGGTAAGTTGCCCGGCAGCCCGGCAATGGTGCGCCAGGCAAGCCAGGCGAAGGCCAGCGCCTCCATATCATCTCCGCTGATGCCGGCCTCATCGGTCGTCGACACTTCGGTGCCCGGCAGCAGCCCGGCAAGACGCGCCATTACCAGCGGGTTACGGCTTCCCCCGCCGCACACCAGCAGGCGTTCACATCCGCCGCTGAGGAGCACCTGTTCAGAAATCGACACGGCCGTGAGCTCGGCAAGCGTCGCCTGAACATCCTGCGGCGCGAGCGCCGGGAATGACGCCAGCTGGCGCTCAAGCCAGCCAAAGTTGAAGTATTCACGCCCCGTGCTTTTCGGTGCCGGTAAGGCAAAATAAGGATCGCTCAGCATGGACTGCAACAGCGGGATAATCACCTTACCCTCGCTCGCCCACTCCGCGTTTTTATCGTACGGTTGACCGCACTGTCGCCAGATCCAGGCATCCATTAACATATTGCCCGGGCCGGTATCGTAGCCGCGGACCGGCTGCCCCGGGATAAGCATCGACAGATTGGCGATCCCGCCAATGTTGAGCACCATCCGCCGTTCTGAAGGGTGCGCCAGCAGCGCCTGATGAAACGCCGGCACCAGCGGCGCGCCCTGTCCGCCCAGGGCCATATCGCGACGACGGAAATCGCCGACCACCGTGACGCCCGTCTTCGCCACAATCTGGTTGTTATCGCCGATTTGCAGCGTATGCGGGGCCTCTCCCGTTGGCTCATGCCAGACCGTTTGTCCGTGACACCCGATGGCCACCACATCCTGCGGGCGAAGATGTTCTTTTTGCATCAAAGCCTGCACCGCATCCGCAAACAGCGCCCCCAGGCGGACATCCAGCTGTCCAAGCTGGGAGAGGGTCAGCTGCTGCCCCTGACAGATACTGAGAATATCCTCTTTCAGTGAAATGGGGATTGGCCAGGTCAGGCTCGCCTGCTGTGCCACCATGTTTTCATCAATGGCGGCCAGAACGACATCTACCCCATCCAGACTGGTGCCTGACATCACACCAATGTAGCGACCCGATTTCATGCGCTTTCCTTACGTTGCGTGGGCTAAGGATATCCACTCAACCATAAACGGCGTCGCTTTGCCATCCGGCAATAATATTTTTTAACAATGTCAGACGGGTAGCGCGGGCGGATCCTGTTTATGTCTCGTTAAGTCAAATTCAAGTACAATTTTCCTATTGTTAGTGCAAAGATATGAACTATGGCTCCTTATGCCATATAATTTAGCCATAACGGATGCCCCCAATCGGGCGTTTTTGGTGAACAGGAGATTCAAATGATTTTACGTGTACTGGGCGTTTCGCTGATTGGTTTAACTCTGGCTGGCTGTGTGAATGACAGTTCACTTTCTGGCGACGTTTACAGCGCTTCTGAAGCGAAACAGGTTCAGAACGTGACTTACGGTACCGTTGTTAACGCACGCCCTGTACAGATTCAGGGTGGTGATGAAAACAACGTGATGGGCGCAATCGGCGGTGCCGTTCTGGGTGGTTTCCTCGGTAATACCGTCGGTGGCGGCACGGGTCGCTCTCTGGCGACCGCCGCAGGCGCCGTTGCGGGTGGCGTAGCCGGTCAGGGCGTTCAGGGTGCGATGAACAAAACTCAGGGCGTAGAGCTGGAAATTCGTAAAGACGACGGCAGCACCATCATGGTTGTGCAGAAACAGGGCAACACCCGCTTCTCTGCAGGCCAGCGCGTTGTGCTGGCGAGCAACGGAAGCCAGGTGACCGTCTCTCCACGCTAAGCCGGAGGCTGGTTGTTGCAGTTGCGACCACCTTCAGACATAAAAAAAGCCTTGCGATGCAAGGCCTTTTTAATTCAGTCCCGCGACTGCAGCTCATGGATATTTTGCTCCAGCCGGGCAATCATCTTGATTAACAGATCCAGTTCTTCCGCAGAGATCCCGGAAAGAATTTCACCGCGCGTTTTGCGAATTACGGTCTCCATTTCAGCGATGATCGGCGCCGCTTTTTCCGTCAGTTTGATCCGTTTTGCCCGACGATCGCTGGCGCAGGTCTGGCGAGAGATCAGACCCTTCTCTTCCAGCTGGTCAAGCGTACGCACCAGCGACGGTTGCTCAATGCCTATCGCTTTTGCCAGTTGAATTTGCGACTGCTCGGGCGGCAGCTGATGAATGTTGTGCAGCGTGACCCAATGCGTCTGTGTTAATTCCAGAGGTTTCAGGCGATGGTCAATCAGAGCGCGCCAGACGCGCACCAAGCGTGCCAGATCAGAACCTAATGGCGATTCCAATTTCATCTCCTTATAATTAGCTTGCTAAGTTATTATACTGATTTTAGAATAGTGTGCAGCATTTGTATTGGCAAAACAAATGCAATGCTGCATCCATCGGACTTAAGTAGTTTGCGAAGTCGCTCCCAGCTCTGACGTGGCATCTTTATCTCTTTTCTTACCGTTAAGCCCTGCCCGGCGATCCGTTTGACTGTACAGGACCCATAACCGTGAAGTGGAATTCGAGTTCGCTGGATTTACCCCTCCAGGACCTGATCTTCGGTGCGTCAGTCTACTTTCCCCCCTGTTTTTAAAGCCGTGCTGGTGGGCTTTCTGCTGTGGCTTATCGCGCACCGTCTGCTGCGCGACTGGATGTACTCCGGCGAAATCTGGCATCCCATGCTGATGGATCTTTCCCTGTTTGCCCTCTGCGCTGAGTCTCGCGCTCGGCTTGCTCATCGTGTGGTAATTATGCCTCTGAAAACGCTTAAATACTTCTCCACCTTGCTGGTACTCGCCCTCGCCCTGGTCGCAGGCGTGGTGGATGTGGAATTTCTACATGCAGTCCCCCTGGACGCGGGACGGGAAAGTTCGCGCTGAACAGGTCAGCATTACCCCGCAGGTGTCCGGCAGGATCACCACGCTGGCGGTGAAGGATAACCAGTTCGTCAAAGCCGGGCAATTGCTGTTCCGCATCGATGACACGCCATACCACATCGCCATTCTGAACGCCGAGGCGCAGCTGGCAAAAGCGCAGTCCGATCTGGCAAAAGCCAATAACGAAGCCAACCGCCGCCGCCACCTGTCGCAAAATTACATCTCCGCGGAAGATTTAGACACCGCCAATATCAGCGTTAAAGCTGCATGCAGGCGGGCGTGCAACGTGGCCGAAGCGCAGCTCGCACAGGCAAAATGGCAACTGGCGCAGACCACCGTCAGCGCGCCGGTGGATGGCTGGGTCACCAACCTTTCCGCGCGCGCGGGCAATTACGCCACCACCGGACAGCCCGTCTTCGCCCTCGTCGACAGCCACTCCTTCTACGTCGTGGGCTATTTTGAAGAGACCAAACTGCGCCATATTCGCGAGGGATCGCCCGCCGCGAAAATCGTCCTCTACAGCGGTAATGTTACGTTACAGGGTCACGTATCCGGCATTGGCCGCGCCATTTACGATCAGAGCGTTGAAACGGACAGCGGCCTGGTGCCGGACATCAAACCGAACGTACCCTGGGTGCGGCTGGCGCAGCGCGTGCCGGTTCGCATGGAGTTTGATCAATTGCCCGACGGTCATGACGCTGGTCTCCGGCACCACCTGTACCGTCTCCATTGGCGAACAACCATGAAATCCCCTGCCTGGCTGTGGCAAAACCTGCCGTGGGTGAAAGCGACGCCTGCGCAGTGGCGCTACGCGCTGCGTAACGGCATTGCCATGTGTCTGGCGCTGACCGTGGCCTATTACCTGGACCTGGATGAACCCTACTGGGCGATGACGTCCGCCGCGGTGGTCAGTTTTCCCACGGTCGGCGGGGTGATCAGCAAAAGCCTTGGCCGTATCGCCGGCAGCCTGCTCGGTGCCTCCGCCGCGCTGATTATTGCCGGGCAAACGCTGAACGATCCGTGGATGTTCCTGCTGAGCATGGCGGCGGCTGGATTGCCTTTTGTACCTGGGCTTGCGCCCATTTTACCAATAACGTCGCCTACGCTTTTCAGCTGGCGGGCTATACCGCCGCCATTATCGCCTTCCCGGCGATCAACGTTACCGACACCACCGAACTGTGGGATATCGCCCAGGCGCGCGTCTGTGAAGTGATTGTCGGGATCCTCTGCGGCGGCTTCATGATGATGATCCTGCCCAGCACCTCCGACGGCACCGCGCTTATCACCGCCCTAAAAACGATGCATACCCGTCTGCTTGAGCACGCGAGCCTGCTGTGGCAACCGGATACCACCGATGAGATCCGCCCCGCCCATGAAAGGGTGATCGGGCAGATCCTGACCATGAATCTGCTGCGCATTCAGGCGTTCTGGAGCCACTACCGCTTTCGTCGGCAGAACACCCTGCTTAACTATCTGCTGCACCAGCAGCTGCGTATGACCAGCGTCATCTCCAGCCTGCGCCGCATGCTGCTCAACTGGCCGGACGCCGCCAGAAAATTTGCGCCCGACAGTAGAAGAATTATTGGCCGCGCTGGCCAGGCCGAACGCGGACGCGCTGACCATCGCCAGGATAATCGCCCCTCTTGCGCCTGGCGAGCAGGATGATTACCGCCATCGCGCCTTCTGGCAGCGCTTACGCTATTTTTGCCGCCTCTATCTGGAGAGCAACCGCTGGCTGGCACGTGTCGAGAACGCAACGCCGATCAGTGTCTATACGCCGCCGCGCAGCCCGGCGTTAATGCGCCATACCGACTAACTGCCGAGGCGCTGTGGAGCGGTATTCGCACCTTCTGCGCGCTGATGCTGGTGGGCGCCTGGAGCATCACCACGCAGTGGGAGTCTGGCACGGCGGCCCTGACGCTTGCCGCCATCAGCTGCGTGCTTTACTCCGTCGCGGCCTCGCCGTTCAACTCGCTGACGCTGCTGCTGCGCACCCTGGTGCTGCTGTCGCTGTTCAGTTTTGTGGTGAAGTTTGGCCTGATGGTGCAGATAAGCGAGCTGTGGCAGTTTCTGCTGTTCCTGTTTCCGCTGTTGACCACCATGCAGCTGCTGAAACTGCAGCTGCCCAAACAGGCCGGGCTCTGGGGACAGCTGATTGTCTTTATGGGCTCGTTTATCTCCGTGACCAATCCGCCGGTTTATGATTACGCCGATTTTCTCAATGACAATCTGGCGAAAATCCTCGGCGTGGGGCTGGCGTGGCTGGCGTTTGCGGTGCTGCGCCCCGGTTCCGATGCCCGCAAAAGCCGCCGGCATATCCGGACATTGCGGCGGGGTTTTGTCGACCAACTCAGCCGTAAACCGCATCTGCGTGAAAACGAGTATGAATCGCTGGTTTATCATCACGTCAGCCAGCTGAATAACAGCCAGGACGCGCTGTCGCGGCGCTGGCTGCTGCGCTGGGGCGTGGTGCTGTTGAACTGCTCGCATGTGGTCTGGCAGCTTCGCGGGTGGGAAACGCGTTCCGATCCGCTGTCGCAGGTTCGTGATGTATGCATTTCCCTGCTGCGCGATGTGATGAGCGAGCGCGGCGTCCAGCAGCGACCGCTGGCAGCCACGCTGAATGAACTACAGCGGATCTGCGATACGCTGGCACGACATCATCTGCCCGCCGCCCGTGATTTGGCCTCGATAATCTGGCGGCTGCACTGCTCGCTGTCGCAGCTGGAGCAGGCGCCGCCGCCGGGTACGCTTATGGATCACTGATCACGCCGCAGGCATAACGCGCCCCGCCGCCACCCAGCGGTTTAGGCTGATCGGACATATTGTCGCCGCCGACATGAATCATCAGCGCTTTACCTTTCACCTCATCCAGCTTTTTCAGACGCGGCGCCACCACGGGATCGGTGGCTTTACCGTCGTTATTGACCACCAGCACGGGCAGATCGCCTAAATGTCCCATGCCCTCCGGCCCTTCATGCTTGCCGGTATGTTGCGGATCAAGGTGGCCCCCTGCCGCCTCCGCCGCAGACGCTTTCCCCTCCTTTATAGCGGGCTGACAACTGCCTTTGGCGTGAACATGGAAACCATGCTCGCCGGGCGGGAGGGCTTTGAGGTTGGGAGCAAACTCCAGCCCTTTGTCGGTTTCAGTGATTTTCACCGTACCGATGGACTGACCCACGCCCTGAGAGGTGACGAGATTCATTTCCACTTCGTCACTGGCTGCCTGCGCCCCCGCACAAACCACCAGCGCGAGCATTGCCAGAGCAAAACGCTTCATATGACCTCCGCTGATATACGTTTTCCCCTGTAAGTGTAAACCAGGATGAAAGATTTCACCGGAAAGTCACCTTATGGCGGTTTATGGCACGTCGTAACCCAGCGCGGCTTTGCGGATGCGGAACCACTGCTGGCGGGTCATCTGCAGCTCTTCAGCGCGCCAAGCGCAGAACGAACGCGTTCAATTTTGCCGGAACCGATAATCGGCAGCGGTTATGATGGCAGACGCAGGATCCACGCGTAAACCACCTGTTCGATGGTTTCCGCGTTCAGCTCGCGGGCGATAGTCGCCAGCTCGTCGCGCAGCGGCTGGAATTCATCATCATTAAACAGGCGTCCGCCTCCCAGGCACGACCAGGCCATCGGGCGAATGCGCAGCTGTTGCAGCTGATCGAGGGTACCATCCAGCAGCAGCGGCTGGTGTACCGGGGAGATCTCCACCTGGTTGGTGGCCAGGGTAAACGGCAGACGCGACTGAAGCAGTGCAAACTGCGCCGGGGTGAAGTTGGAAACGCCAAAGTGACGCACTTTCCCGCTCTGGTGCAGGTTCAGGAAGGCCTCTGCCACCTCATCGGCATCCATCAGCGGGTCGGGACGGTGGATTAACAGCAGATCGATATGATCGGTCGCCAGATTGACCAGCGACTGCTCGGCGCTCTTGATGATGTGGGCGCGGTCGGTGATGTAATGACCAAGGGCGTGTTCCGGTTTTGCCGTGGTGGCAATCCCGCACTTGGTGACGATTTCCATGCGGTCGCGCAGTGCCGGAACCAGCTTCAGCGCCTCGCCGAACGCGGCTTCGCACTGATAGCCGCCGTAAATATCCGCATGATCGACCGTGGTGATGCCCAGATCGAGATGTGCCTCAATAAAGCTCGCCAGCTGGAGCGGGGACATATTCCAGTCCATCAGACGCCAGTAGCCCATCACAAAACGGGAGAATTCCGGCCCTTGCGGCGCAAGGGCAATACGCTGAACCATAACATTTTCCTCAAAGACGTCATGTTCTGAGTATACGCAATTACCGTGATAAAAAAGTGAAGGTTGCTGGGGTTCTTCCGGGGTCAAGGGCTTTGTTTGCGCGTATTTTGCGCAGACAGCGCTGACGGCAGAGGCGGAGCACCTCCTGCTTTTGTCCGTCGCTCAAATTTTGCCAGTTGAAACGCTCATCGCGGGTACGCATGCACCCACGGCAAAATCCGCGCTCATCCGACTGACAAATGCCCCGGCACGGGCTCTGGATGGGAAAAAACTCCAGTTGTTCAGGCACGGTCGTCTCCGTTAATGCATGCACTCTCTCTATTGAAGACTGCTCATTGATAACGTGCAAGCCCTAAAGCGCATTGATTGCCACTTGCAGTAGACCGAACGGTCTATTAGAGTGCCGCCATGAGCAGAAATACTGAACACGATACCCGCGAACATCTACTGGCTACCGGCGAGCGTCTTTGCATGCATCGCGGGTTTACCGGTATGGGGTTGAGCGAGTTATTAAAAACCGCTGAGGTACCGAAGGGGTCGTTTTATCACTACTTCCGGTCCAAAGAGGCCTTTGGCGTGGCGATGCTGGAGCGTCATTATGCGGGCTACCACCAGCGTCTGGCGACCCACTTTGCCAGCGGGTGAAGGAAACTATCGGGATCGTGTTCTGAACTACTATCAGGAAACGCTGAACCAGTTCTGTCAGCAGGGCATTATCAGCGGTTGCCTGACGGTCAAACTGTCTGCCGAAGTGTGCGATCTTTCCGAAGATATGCGCTCGGCGATGGATAAAGGTGCCCGCGGCGTTATCGCCCTGCTGGCGCAGGCGCTGGAAAAAGGCCGCGTGAAGAACGTAGCCTTACCCTTTCCGGCGATGCGCTGACGCAGGCGCAGGTGCTCTATGCCCTCTGGCTGGGCGCCAACCTGCAGGCAAAAATTTCGCGCAGTGCCGTGCCGCTGGAAAGCGCGCTGGCGCATGTGAAAAACAGCATTACTGCGCCTGGCGTATAACGGGCGCTTTTTATTTACCTTATTACTAGTCGACTGGTCTACTCAGGAGTCTTTATGTCAGCTGAAAAACTGTTTACCCCATTGAAAGTGGGTGCCGTCACGGCGCCAAACCGCGTGTTTATGGCTCCGCTGACCCGTCTGCGCAGCATTGAGCCGGGCGACATCCCAACCCCGCTGATGGGGGAATACTATCGTCAACGCGCCAGCTCTGGCCTGATCATCACCGAAGCCACGCAGATCTCTGCGCAGGCGAAGGGTTACGCCGGTGCGCCGGGCCTTCACAGCCCGGAACAGATCGCCGCATGGCAGAAAATCACCGCGGGCGTTCACGCTGAAGAGGGTCGTATTGCGGTCCAGCTGTGGCATACCGGTCGTATCTCACACAGCAGCATTCAGCCTGGCGGCCAGGCACCGGTCTCCGCTTCGGCCCTGAGCGCCAATACCCGCACTTCCCTGCGTGATGAAAACGGCAACGCGATCCGCGTGGATACCTCTATGCCGCGCGCGCTGGAGCTGGACGAAATCCCGGGGATTGTTAACGACTTCCGTCAGGCCGTGGCCAACGCCCGTGAAGCCGGCTTTGACCTGATTGAGCTACACTCCGCGCATGGCTATCTGCTGCACCAGTTCCTGTCACCGTCGTCTAACCACCGCACCGATCAGTACGGCGGCAGCGTCGAAAACCGCACCCGTCTGGTGCTTGAAGTGGTGGATGCGGTATGCAAGGAGTGGAGCCCGGACCGTATCGGGATCCGCGTCTCCCCAATCGGGTCTTTCCAGAACGTCGACAACGGCCCGAACGAGGAAGCGGATGCGCTCTATCTGATTGAAGAGCTGGCCAAACGCGGTATTGCCTATCTGCACATGTCTGAGCCTGACTGGGCTGGCGGTAAGCCTTACACTGAAGCCTTCCGCCAGAAAGTGCGCGAGCGCTTCCACGGGGTGATCATCGGTGCAGGTGCCTATACGCCTGAGAAAGCCGAAGATCTGATTAATAAAGGGCTGATCGATGCCGTCGCGTTTGGCCGCGACTACATCGCCAACCCGGATCTGGTTGCTCGCCTGCAGAAAAAAGCGGCACTCAACCCGCAGCGTCCGGAAAGCTTCTACGGCGGCGGTGCGGAAGGCTACACCGACTACCCTTCACTGTAATCTCGCCATTGTTCATTGATAGCGGCGACAGTTCGCCGCTATACTAAAACATCGTTTCTGATCAAAAAGCTTTTTTATTCCATTGGTTAATGAGGAAATTATGCGCCTACTTCACACCATGCTGCGCGTTGGCGACCTGCAACGTTCTATCGATTTCTACACTAACGTCCTGGGCATGAAGCTGCTGCGCACCAGCGAAAACCCGGAATACAAATACTCACTGGCATTCGTGGGTTACGGCCCGGAAACGGATGAAGCGGTGATCGAGCTGACCTACAACTGGGGCGTTGACAGCTATGAGCTGGGCACCGCCTACGGCCACATCGCGCTGGAAGTGGATAACGCGGCCGACGCCTGCGAAGCGCATCCGCAAAAACGGCGGTAACGTCACGCGCGAAGCGGGCCCGGTAAAAGGCGGCACCACCGTGATTGCGTTTGTGGAAGATCCGGACGGTTACAAAATCGAGCTGATTGAAGCCAAAGACGCCGGTCGCGGTCTGGGCAACTGATCCCTCAGGGCGCAACGTGCGCCCGTAGTTTTACTGCATCCCCCCGCAAAATTTGCCATAATGCGCTCTGCCTTTTTCCCGTATCAAGAGACCCTGATGTCCGATAACGCTCAATTTAGCGGTCTGTGCGACCGTTTTCGTGGTTTTTATCCCGTTGTCATTGATGTAGAAACAGCCGGATTTAACGCTAAAACCGATGCGCTGCTCGAAATTGCCGCCATCACGCTGAAGATGGATGAACAGGGCTGGCTTACACCGGACACCACGCTGCATTTCCACGTTGAACCTTTCGAAGGGGCAAACCTACAGCCGGAAGCGCTGGCGTTTAACGGTATCGATCCGCATAACCCGCTGCGCGGTGCCGTCAGTGAATATGATGCGCTGCACGCCATTTTCAAAATGGTGCGTAAAGGCATGAAAGAGAAAAACTGCAGCCGCGCCATTATGGTGGCCCATAACGCCACCTTCGATCACAGCTTTACCATGGCTGCCGCGGAGCGCGCGTCGCTCAAACGCAACCCCTTCCACCCTTTTGTCACCTTCGACACCGCCGCGCTGAGCGGCCTGGCGCTGGGACAAACGGTGTTGTCAAAGGCCTGTATTACGGCTGGCATTCCGTTCGACGGCACGCAGGCGCACTCCGCGCTGTATGACACGGAGCGTACCGCAGAGCTGTTCTGTGAGATCGTCAATCGCTGGAAGCGTCTGGGCGGCTGGCCGCTGCCGATGGGTGATGAGGCCGAGCGCCAATCGTAGGCGTAGGTCGGGTAAGCGCAGCGCCACCCGACAAAAAAAAGCGACCACATAGCGGGTCGCTTTTTTATTTGCGCAGAAAATTACTCTGCGTCCGGCTCTTCAGTTTTGTACTTCGCCGCCGTCTCTTTGATCAGCTGCTGCAGTTCGCCGCGCTGATACATTTCAATCAGGATATCGCAGCCGCCAACCAGTTCACCGTCAACCCACAGCTGTGGGAAAGTCGGCCAGTTAGCATACTTTGGCAGCTCAGCGCGGATGTCCGGGTTCTGCAGGATATCAACGTAAGCAAAACGCTCACCACAGGCAGACAGCGCCTGAACCGCTTGCGCGGAGAAGCCGCAGCTTGGCAGCTTTGGAGAACCTTTCATATACAGCAGAATCGGGTTTTCAGCGATCTGGCGCTGGATTTTTTCAATAGTGGTGCTCATGTCTTGCTTCCTTTAACTTCTGTTACGGCATTCGTCTGACATTGTAGCGGTTCAGACTGGCATCGGAAAATAACATTTTTGTCACGTATAGACATTCTACTCCGAGTCACGAAAAGTTGCATTGCAAATGGTGTTTACCCCTGCGACGGCCAGGGTTTTGCTTAGGGAATGGGCAAATGTACGACAGAACGATGAATTTTTTTGCACTTGCTAACGAAACAGGATTAGAGATTGAAAAATGGTATTAACTTTCTGGCTTTTTATGGATTAGAATCGACGGGCTTTGTAAATCACACGCGGGTATTATTGATGACCTGCATTTATCAGGGGACTGCCCAGTGGCGCGGATAAATAAAATCTCGATCACGCTCTGTGCTTTACTGTTTACTTCACTCACTTTCACGCCAGTGGCAAACGCCTCTCAGCAGGCGCGGCATTCTGCTGTACAAAAAAACCATCTGGTGAAAGCCACAGAACGTAAGAAAAAAACCACCGCTAAAAACGACAAGAAAAAGACAAACACACAGACTAAAAAAACCGCTTCCAGCAAGACGAAAACCACTTCTTCCCGCACTGCCCACACCGCCAAAAGTAAAGCTTCGCAAGCCGCCGCTAACCTCGTGACTGAAAAATGCATCGCGCGTAAAGGCCATAAGGCGAAATGCACCAAGGTCACCAAAATAGCGGAAGTGCATAAAGTACGCGTCCAGAAAGCGCAAAAAACCGCAATGAACAAGCTGATGGGGCAGATTGGCAAACCTTATCACTGGGGCGGGACTTCACCGCGTACCGGTTTTGACTGCAGCGGCCTCGTCTATTACGCCTATAAAGACCTGGTCAAGTTCCGCATTCCGCGCACTGCCAACGAAATGTACCACCTGCGCGACGCGTCCCCGGTCAACCGTGGAGAGCTGGAGAACGGCGATCTGGTCTTCTTCCGCACGCAGGGCCGCGGGACAGCTGACCACGTTGGCGTCTATGTCGGCAACGGAAAATTCATCCAGTCACCGCGTAGCGGCCAGGATATTCAGATCACCTCTCTCAGTGAAGACTACTGGGTACGCCATTACGTCGGCGCACGCCGCGTGATGACGCCGAAAACCATTCGCTAACCCCTGCCCTGCCACACCCGTGGCAGGGTAAGTTCCTCTTTTGCATACCCTTTCAATTTGCTATCCTGTCCTTGTTGTCTGTGTGGTTATTGACAACACAAAATACAATAAGGAGAGAAGCAATGTCGTTCGAATTACCTGCACTACCGTATGCAAAAGACGCCCTGGCCCCGCACATTTCTGCGGAAACCCTGGAATATCACTACGGCAAGCATCACCAGACGTACGTCACCAACCTGAACAACCTGATCAAGGGCACCGATTTTGAAGGCAAAACGCTGGAAGAGATCGTGCGCAGTTCTGAGGGTGGCGTATTCAACAACGCCGCTCAGGTGTGGAACCACACCTTCTACTGGCACTGCCTGGCGCCGAACGCCGGTGGCGAACCTGTCGGTGAACTGGCTACCGCCATCAACGTCGCCTTTGGCAGCTTCGCGGATTTCAAAGCGAAGTTCACCGATGCCGCCATCAAGAACTTCGGTTCGGGCTGGACGTGGCTGGTCAAAGAGGCGGATGGCAAACTGGCTATCGTGTCCACCTCTAATGCGGGCACCCCGCTGACCACCAGCGCGAAGCCGCTGATGACCGTGGACGTATGGGAACACGCTTACTACATCGATTACCGCAACGCGCGCCCGAACTACCTGGAGCACTTCTGGGCACTGGTTAACTGGGACTTTGTGGCGAAGAACTTCGCCGCGTAAGAGACACGCAGAAGGGTTCGCCCTTCTGCGTTTTTGGTTTATTCCGCAGCGCAGGCTGCTTCTGGCTGTTTACGACCCGACATCATCACCAGCAGCAGGCCGAGCGCGGCAATAATCGCCCCCATCACCGGCACAAAACTGTATCCCAGCCCCCCGGAAATCACGGCCCCACCGGCCGCCGCACCGAGCGCATTGCCCAGGTTAAAGGCACCAATGTTGACCGAGGATGAGAGGCCCGGCGCTTCATGCGCGACGCGCATTACGCGCATCTGCAGCGGCGGCACCACGGCAAAGGTCGCTGCGCCCCAGACGACCATCGCGATCGCGGCGCCAAACTCGTTACGCGCCAGCCACGGAATGGCGATCATGATGACAATCAGCAGGGTTAAGAAGCCCTTCAGCGTTCCGCTCACCGAACGGTCGGCAAATTTCCCGCCGAGATAGTTGCCAATCGAGAAGCCCACGCCAATCAGCACCAGCATCGCGGTCACAAAGAGAGGCGTTGCGTGGGTGATGTCATGCAGCACCGGTGAAATATAGGTGTAGAGGGTAAACATCGCCCCTGCCCCCAGCACGGTGGTCAGCAGCGCGGAGAGCACCTGCGGGCGCACCAGCACCGACAGCTCTCTGCGTACGTCAGGGCGTTCGCCCGCGCTGCCTTTTGGCAGGGAGAAGAACAGCGCCACCATCGCGACCACGCCCAGCCCGGCCGTCGCCAGGAAGGACATGCGCCAGCCGATGGCTTCACCCAGCCAGGTTGCCGCAGGCACGCCGCCAATGTTGGCGATGGTCAGCCCCATAAACATGGTGGCCACGGCGCTGGCCTGTTTCTGTTTTGGCACCACGCTTGCGGCCACAACCGACCCCAGCCCAAAGAACGCGCCGTGGTTGAGGCTGGTCAGGATGCGCGACAGCATCAGCGTGGTGTAGTCCGGCGCAATGGCCGAAAGCACGTTACCCAGGGTGAAGATCGCCATCAGGAAAATCAGCGCATTGCGGCGCGCGCGGTGCGAAAGGAGAAGCGTCATCAGCGGCGCCCCCACCATCACGCCGATAGCGTAGGCGCTGATCAACATGCCCGCCGCAGGAATCGAGACGTCCACGCCGCGGGCGATAACGGGCAGTAACCCCATCGGGGAGAATTCAGTGGTGCCAATCCCAAAAGCGCCAATCGCCAGGGCCAGCAGGGGAAAATTGATTTTCATGCGTCAACTCCGGATGCCGTGTCATGTGGTGACACAGAACAAAGAAGCGGAAAGCATGACATCAATCACAAAAAATGAGAAGTTAACAAAATGGCAAAAGATTTTTGCCAGCGAAGTAACAATCCGGGGAGTCGGGAGGGAGAAGGCTCTCCCTCCGCGTAAATCAGTGCAGCGCTGCCGTCAGACCGGCCGCGACAATCAGAGCCAGCACAACAACGGTGGTGAACAGCGAAAACTTCAGATCGGAACTCATCAATTTTTCTCCTTTTAATCCCCCCACGAAAAGTGAGCTTGCTCATTTTTGCACAAATTACGTCAAAAATCTTCCTGGATTTAGGCTGATAAACACTTTACCTCTTCCCCTTTTCATCAAGATAGGACAAAATTCCACGCTAAATTTATTAGCGTACCGGCCATTGACCCCCTCCTGACGTCCCGTGTCGTTTTCCCGGCGTGCCGCAATTCAAGATTGCGTGATAAGGGTGAGAGAAGGCAAACGTTTACCTTCAAGTTTTTCAGGAGTTTAGGATATGGTCTGGAGTGACATTTAATGGCAACAATTAAAGACGTAGCAAAACGCGCAAACGTTTCCACTACAACCGTATCACATGTAATTAACAAAACCCGCTTCGTGGCGGAAGAGACGCGCAACGCCGTCTGGGCAGCGATCAAAGAGCTGCACTATTCGCCAAGCGCGGTGGCGCGCAGCCTCAAGGTTAATCACACCAAATCCATTGGATTGCTGGCCACCAGCAGTGAAGCGGCCTATTTTGCCGAGATCATTGAAGCGGTAGAGAAAAACTGCTTCCAGAAAGGCTATACCCTGATTCTGGGCAACGCATGGAACAGCATTGAAAAACAGCGCGCCTACCTGTCGATGATGGCGCAAAAGCGCGTGGATGGCCTGCTGGTGATGTGTTCCGAGTACCCGGAATCCGTGCTGTCGATGCTCGAAGAGTATCGCCATATCCCCATGGTGGTCATGGACTGGGGCGAAGCGCGCGCGGATTTCACCGACTCCGTTATCGATAACGCCTTTGAAGGCGGCTATATGGCGGGTCGTTACCTGATCGAACGCGGTCACCGCGAGATTGGCGTGATCCCGGGTCCGCTGGAGCGCAACACCGGCGCGGGCCGTCTGGCCGGTTTTATGAAAGCGATGGAAGAAGCGCTGATCACCGTGCCGGAAAACTGGATCGTGCAGGGCGACTTTGAGCCGGAATCGGGCTACCGCGCGATGCAGCAGATCGTCTCCCAGCCCCACCGCCCGACCGCCGTTTTCTGCGGCGGCGACATCATGGCGATGGGTGCGCTCTGCGCCGCCGATGAGCTGGGCCTGCGCGTACCGCAGGATATTTCCGTGATCGGCTATGACAACGTGCGTAACGCGCGCTTCTTCACCCCGGCACTGACCACCATTCACCAGCCGAAAGATTCGCTGGGCGAAACGGCCTTCAATATGCTGCTGGACAGAATCGTCAACAAACGCGAAGAGTCGCAGTCCATTGAAGTTCACCCGCGCCTGATTGAACGCCGTTCCGTTGCGGATGGTCCGTTCCGCGACTACCGTCGTTAATCACACCCTGCGGGGGCCAGCTACGCCGGCTCCCGCAACCATTCCCGGTTTAGCGTTTCGCTGTCTCCCAGATAATCCAGCAGCCAGGCCATCGCCGGCGAGGCATCATTTTGCTGCCAGGTCAGGCAGCAGGCCGCATCCGGGAACGGATTCTCCAGCGTCAGCTCAACCCATTCTCCGGTATCGATGCGCGGACGCGCGAAATGAACGGGCACCATCGCGACGCACAGCCCGGCGCTGAGGCACGTCGCTGACGATTCCCAGTCCGGGGCACCACCACCCGCCGCTGGTTGTCCAGAAGCCAGGTGATACGCTTGGGCAATGAACGGGACGTATCCTCCAGCACCAGCGAGGGCCAGTTGCGCAGCGTATCATCGCTCAGCGGCCCGTCCATCGCCGCCAGCGGATGATGGCTGGCCACCACGCATTTCCAGCTCAGCATCCCCATGTCGCGAAAGGCGTAACGTCCCCCGACCGGGATCGCCTGCGTGGCGCCAATCGCCATCTCCGCCCTGCCGTCCGCCAGCGCATCCCACACCCCGTTGAACACCTCCTGCGAGACCCGCAGCTCGACGTCAGAAAAATGACGATAGAAATCGACGATCATCTGCCGGGTGCGTTCCGGCTTCACGATGTTATCCACCGCGATGGAGAGATGTCCCCGCCAGCCGTTGGCGATCTGCTGGCACTGTTCGCGGGTGATCTGCATTTTTTTGATAACAGAACGCCCTTCCTTCAAAAACCACGCGCCTGCGGGCGTTAATTCCACATCGCGATGCCGCCGTTCAAACAGCGGAACCGCCAGCCACTCCTCCAGCTGACGCACCGTGTAGCTGATGGCCGAAGGGACGCGGTGCAACTCCTGCGCCGCACCGCTAAAACTGCCGTTACGCGCAACAGCATCGACCACTTCAAGAGAATAATCTGACCACATTTTCTGCCTGCAAAAATTTTGAATGCACCCGCCAAATATTAGCGTTTCACAAGCCGCTTTGCACTCCCTACACTCATAGCGCCTGAAGAAACAACAAGCCTCCTCAGGAGAATAAGAGAATGCAACCCGGGAAAGGATTTTTAGTCTGGCTCGGCGGCTTAAGCGTGCTGGGCTTTTTGGCCACCGATATGTACCTGCCCGCGTTTGGCGCGATGCAGGAAGATTTGCAAACCCCTGCGGCGGCCATCAGCGCCAGCCTGAGTTTGTTCCTTGCCGGTTTTGCTTTCGCACAGCTGCTGTGGGGACCGCTCTCGGATCGCTTTGGCCGTAAACCGGTACTGCTGCTGGGTCTGGCCATTTTTGCCGTGGGCTGTCTGGGGATGTTGTGGGTGCGCGATGCCACCTGGCTACTGGTGCTGCGCTTTATTCAGGCCGTGGGCGTCTGTGCCGCGGCGGTGACCTGGCAGGCGCTGGTGACCGACTACTATCCGGCTAACCGCACAAACCGTATTTTCGCCACCATTATGCCGCTGGTGGGCCTGTCCCCTGCCCTGGCCCCGCTGCTGGGCGGCTGGATCCTCGCGCACTTCGACTGGCAGGCCATTTTTGCCACGCTGTTTGCCATCACGCTGGTGCTGATGCTGCCTGCCTGGCGGTTGACCTTAAGCGCCCGCGCAAAAAAAAGAGCCTAAAAGCTGCGCATGCCGATGAACAGCCGATGACCTTCTACGCCCTGCTGCGCAACAAAGCGTATCGCGGGAATGTCCTGATCTACGCCGCCTGCTCGGCCAGCTTCTTCGCGTGGCTCACCGGCTCGCCGTTCATTCTGCACGATATGGGCTACAGCCCGGCGGCCATCGGTCTGAGCTATGTTCCGCAGACCATCGCGTTCCTGGTGGGCGGGTACGGCTGCCGCGCGGCGCTGCAAAAATGGGAAGGTCAGCAAATGCTGCCGTGGCTGCTGGTGCTCTATGCGCTGAGCGTCATCGGTACCTGGGCCGTCGGGTTTATTCCGGGCGCGGGCCTGGCTGAAATTTTGATCCCCTTCTGCGTGATGGCCGTGGCGAACGGGGCGATTTATCCGATTGTGGTGGCACAGGCGTTACGTCCGTTCCCGCAGGCGACAGGCCGCGCCGCCGCGCTGCAAAATACCCTGCAGCTCGGGTCTGTGCTTCCTGGCAAGCCTGGTGGTCTCGGCGCTGATTGCGACGCCGCTGTTGACCACCACCAGCGTGATGCTGGTCACCGTTGCGCTGGCGGTGTTGGGCTATCGCCAGCAACACCAGCGTAATACTGAAACGGTAAAAGATGAGGCTGTCCCCTCCTCTTCGCACGGATGATTATGTTAGCGACTATCATGTTACAGTTCAGTGATTAGGTTGCTAACAATTTTCTGTTGAATCACCAAATTTTGAGGCCTATACTAAATTTGGTTCGATTAAATACGATAAATATTAAGTGGTAACGGGCACCGGAGTGTGCCCGCCTTTCCATGGAAGGCATTTCGGCAAGGGTTATCTCCCTTCCTCTGTTCTACGTCGGATATTAGCCTCGCGGTGTTTACCGTGAGATTTCTCACAAACCCAAAAAAGCGTCTACGCTGTTTGAAGGTTCTGATCACATCAGGGTGATGGAGAAGCTATGAGTTCATCGTGTATAGAAGAAGTCAGCGTTCCGGACGATAACTGGTCCCGGATCGTCAGTGAACTGTTAGGTCGAGCAGGCATCACTATCAACGGATCTTCGCCATCCGATCCCCAGGTTAAACATCCCGACTTTTTTAAACGCGTGTTGCGGGAAGGGTCGCTAGGCCTGGGAGAAAGTTATATGGACGGCTGGTGGGAATGCGAACGGCTGGATATCTTTTTCGCCAGCGTGCTGCGTGCCGGTCTGGAAAATCAACTCCCCGCAATCTGAAAGACACCCTGCGCGTCGCCTCTGCCCGACTGTTTAATCTGCAAAGTAAAAAACGCGCCTGGATCGTCGGCAAAGAGCATTACGATCTCGGCAATGACCTGTTCAGCCGCATGCTGGACCCTTTCATGCAATACTCCTGCGCCTACTGGAAAGACGCGGCAACGCTTGAGGAAGCACAGCGGGCGAAGCTGCGGCTGATTGGTGAAAAGCTGCAGCTGCAGCCCGGTATGCGCGTGCTGGATATCGGCTGCGGCTGGGGCGGGCTGGCGTATTTTATGGCGAAGCACTATGGCGTCAGCGTGGTCGGCGTGACGATCTCAGCGGAACAGCAAAAAATGGCGCGAGAGCGCTGCGAGGGGCTCGATGTGGATATCCGGCTGCAGGACTACCGTGACCTGAACGAGCAGTTTGACCGGATCGTTTCCGTCGGCATGTTCGAGCACGTGGGGCCGAAAAACTACGATACCTACTTTGAGGTGGTGGATCGTAATCTGAAACCGGACGGCCTCTTCCTGCTGCACACCATCGGCTCTAAGCGGACCGACAATAACGTTGACCCGTGGATCAACAAATACATCTTTCCGAATGGCTGTTTACCGTCCGTTCGCCAGATTGCCAACGCCAGTGAATCCCATTTCGTGATGGAAGACTGGCATAACTTTGGCGCGGATTACGACCCCACGTTGATGGCATGGCACGAACGTTTTCAGGAAGCCTGGCCCGAGATTGCGGACAACTATTCTGAACGATTCAAACGGATGTTTAGCTATTATCTGAATGCCTGCGCGGGCGCGTTCCGCGCACGGGATATTCAGCTCTGGCAGGTGGTATTCAGCCGGGGGATTGAACACGGACTGCGTGTCGCACGCTAAAAAAAAAACCCCGGAAAGCCGGGGTTATTTTTTATTCTTCTTCTGCGGTCTTTATTATTGCGGCTTCTTTTGCTGCCAGCACGCGCTCAACCGTATCCACCACCGCCTGGGTTTGCGGATCGATTTCAATATTCACGCGGTGCCCCAGTTTTTTCGCGCCCAGCGTGGTGCGCTGCAGCGTTTCAGGAATTAAATGCACGCAAAAACGCGTTGGCGTCACTTCACCCACCGTCAGGCTAATCCCGTCAATGCCAATAAATCCTTTATAGAGGATGTATTTCATTAATGACGGATCCTGCATTTTAAACCAGATTTGACGGTTATTTTCCGAGGTCACGATTTTCGCCACTTCGGCAGTGGTCATGATATGCCCCGACATCAGGTGACCGCCAATCTCATCGCTGAACTTCGCCGCGCGCTCAACGTTGACGGTATCGCCTACCACCAGCTCGCCCAGGTTAGTAATCCGCAGCGTCTCTTTCATTAAATCAAAGCTGATCTGGTTGCCGTTAATTTCGGTCACGGTCAGGCAGCAGCCGTTATGGGCAATCGAAGCGCCGGTTTCGATGCCCTCAAGCATATATTCCGGCAGCTCAACAACATGAGTACGGAAATTAGGTTTTTCATCAATGGACACCACTTTGGCGGTGCCCTGCACAATACCAGTAAACATGCTTACAACTCCTGTTTTTTCCGGACGGTGGTGACACCGTTTAATCCCACCACAATAACAGTTGGAAAAACAGGTTGCCAGCGGAGCGCATTTTCTGGCGATTTTTTCACTAGATAAATAGCTAAAGCCCGCTACAATAGCTGGCACCCCCCTGCATTTTCTTCTTGCTGCCCGTTTCGGCGGCTTTTTTAGTCTCTCAAATAACTACAAAATAAAGGTGTTCACGTGCAGAAGTACATGAATGAAGCGCGCCAGTTATTGGCACTGGCTATACCAGTGATCGTCGCGCAAGTGGCCCAGACCGCAATGGGATTTGTGGATACGGTAATGGCAGGTGGCTACAGCGCCACCGACATGGCGGCCGTGGCTATCGGCACGTCAATCTGGCTTCCGGCCATCCTGTTCGGCCACGGTCTGCTGCTCGCGCTCACGCCTGTTATCGCTCAGCTCAATGGCTCAGGGCGCCGCGAGCGCATCGCCCATCAGGTCCGTCAGGGGTTCTGGCTGGCAGGGTTTGTCTCCGTGCTGATCATGGTGGTGCTCTGGAACGCGGGCCATATCATTCGCGCGATGCATAACATTGACCCGGCGCTGGCGGACAAAGCCGTGGGCTATCTGCGCGCGCTGCTCTGGGGCGCGCCCGGCTACCTCTTCTTCCAGGTGGCGCGTAACCAGTGTGAAGGCCTGGCCAAAACCAAGCCCGGCATGGTGATGGGTTTTATCGGGCTGCTGGTCAACATCCCGGTGAACTATATCTTTATTTACGGTCATTTCGGGATGCCGGAGCTGGGCGGCGTCGGCTGCGGCGTGGCCACGGCCGCCGTTTACTGGGTGATGTTCTTCTGGATGCTCACCTGGGTGAAACGCGCCCGCTCCATGCGCGATATTCGTAACGAGAACAGATTCAGCACGCCGGACTGGAGCATCATGACGCGTCTGGTGCAGCTAGGCTTGCCGATTGCCCTTGCGCTGTTCTTTGAGGTGACCCTGTTTGCCGTGGTCGCCCTGCTGGTCTCCCCGCTGGGCATTGTGAACGTCGCCGGGCACCAGATCGCGCTGAACTTTAGCTCCCTGATGTTCGTCCTGCCGATGTCGCTGGCGGCGGCGGTGACGATTCGCGTAGGCTTCCGCCTGGGCCAGGGCTCAACGCTCGATGCGCAAACGGCCGCACGAACCGGACTGGGCGTCGGCGTCTGCATGGCGATCTGTACTGCGCTCTTTACCGTTGCATTACGCGAGCAGATCGCCCTGCTCTATAACGACAATCCGGAAGTCGTCACGCTGGCATCGCACCTGATGCTGCTGGCCGCGATTTACCAGATCTCTGACTCCATCCAGGTGATTGGCAGCGGCGTGCTGCGCGGATATAAAGACACGCGCTCCATCTTCTTTATCACCTTCATCGCCTACTGGGTGCTGGGTCTGCCGTGTGGCTATATCCTGGCGCTGACCGATCTGGTGGTGGACCGCATGGGACCGGCCGGGTTCTGGATGGGCTTTATCATCGGCCTGACGTCGGCGGCGATTATGATGATGATGCGCATGCGCTTCCTGCAGCGCCAGCCATCCGCCCGGATTTTGCAGCGCGCTGCACGTTAACTAGGCCAGTAGCCGCCGCCTGGCGGCTACTTTCTCGGCGCTTTGGGCAGTAGTACAGCAATCGCGTGAAATCAGGGAGAAAATTGCATTTTCCCTCTTGCCACCTCGGGGCTGTGCCGCTAATATTCGTCCCCGTTGTCACCCACAACACGTTGCGTTCATAGCTCAGTTGGTTAGAGCACCACCTTGACATGGTGGGGGTCGTTGGTTCGAGTCCAATTGAACGCACCATTCTCTCAGTGCGTCCGTAGCTCAGTTGGTTAGAGCACCACCTTGACATGGTGGGGGTCGGTGGTTCGAGTCCACTCGGACGCACCATTCTTAAGTTTCCTTTTTACTTCCCTTGTTTTATCGCTGCGTTACGCAGCAGACCGCCAACGCGGCCTGCCGGTGTTTTACGTTTACGCGCTCAGCGTTTTCATATCGATAACAAAACGGTACTTCACGTCGCTTTTCAGCAGGCGCTCAAAGGCGTCATTGATCTCATCCATCCGAATCAACTCCGAATCCGCCGTAATGTTATGTTCACCGCAGAAATCGAGCATTTCCTGAGTTTCGGCAATACCACCAATCGCGGAGCCGGAAACCGAACGGCGACCAATCAGCAGCGGGATGGTGTTAATGGTCGGTTCGAGTTCGCCCAGCAGCCCAACAAATACCAGCGTGCCATCCAGCGTCAGCGTTGACAGATAGGCATTGATATCGTGGGTGTAAGGCACGGTATCGATGATCAGCTCAAACTCCCCGTGTACCGCTTCCATCTGTTTCGCGTCTGTAGAGAGCACCACATGGTGCGCCCCCAGACGACGGGCATCCGCCTCTTTGCCCGGTGAACGGGTAAATAGCGTCACTTCCGCACCCAGCGCATGCGCCAGTTTCAGCGCCATATGCCCCAGCCCGCCAAGGCCGATCACCGCGACTTTACTGCCTTTTTTCACGCCCCAGCGGCGCAGCGGTGACCAGGTGGTGATCCCGGCGCACAGCAGCGGTGCGACAGCTTGCGCATCGAGGTTCTCCGGGATGCGCAACACAAAATCTTGCGAGCAGACGATCGATTGTGAATAACCACCGAATGTAGGACGGTGATCGTGCCGGTCAATACCGTTATAGGTCTGGACGTTCCCCTCTTCGCAATACTGTTCCAGCCCCTGTTTGCAGGGGTTACATTCACGACAGGAATCGACCATGCAGCCGATGCCGACTAAATCGCCGGGTTTGAATTTACTGACACCCGCCCCCGCAGACACAACGCGACCAATAATTTCGTGACCCGGCACGATGGGATACTGGCTGAAACCCCAGTCGTTACGGGCCTGGTGAAGATCGGAATGGCAAACGCCGCAATAAAGAATATCAATCACCACATCATCTGCCCGTGGGTCGCGACGCTCAAAATGGAAAGGCGCCAGCGGGGCTTTATTTGACTGTGCGGCATAGCCGAGGACTTTCATCGTCATGGTTGTTCTCCGTTTATTCTTCAGGCTTGATACAAAGGTGATAACACCCGATTGTGATCCTGTTGTTGCTCCCACACCGTCGTTCAAGTATGGCGCGTTGCAGTATCCACCGCCGTTCGATCGCACGCTTTGCACTTTCTGTCATCGGAAAACAAAAAAGCCCTCCGCAGAGAGCTTGATGTTAAAGAACTTTACTGAGGAACGCGGCGGTCCGGGGATTGGAGGGCGCGGTGAAAATCTTCTGCGGCGGCCCCTCTTCCTGGATCACGCCCTGGTCGATGAATATCACCCGGTCCGCCACTTCGCGGGCAAAGCCCATTTCATGAGTGACGATCACCATCGTCATCCCTTCCGTCGCCAGCGTTTTCATCACCTGCAATACATCACCCACCAGCTCCGGATCGAGCGCCGATGTCGGCTCATCGAATAGCATAATCGCCGGATTCATCGCCAACGCGCGGGCAATTGCCACGCGCTGCTGTTGCCCGCCGGAAAGACTCGCCGGCCAGGCATCACGTTTATCGCTCAGCCCGACTTTCGCCAGCAGGTTCTCCGCCAGGGCAACGGCCTCAGCGCGTTTCATCCCCTTCAGGTTCACAGGCGCCATTGTCAGGTTGCCCAGCACTGTCATATGCGGGAACAAGTTGAAACGCTGGAAAACCATGCCGACGCTTTCGCGCAGCTTGTTGATATCGGTTTTCGGATTGTGGATCGCAAAGCCGTTAACCTCAACGACACCTTCGCTCACCGACTCCAGGCCGTTCATACAGCGCAGAAAGGTACTTTTCCCCGAGCCGGACGGCCCAATCACGCACACCACTTCTTTCGGCTTGATATCGCAAGTGATGCCGCGCAGCACATGGCTTTCGCCAAAATGTTTATGCAGATTTTTAATGTGAATCACTTTTGCCAAACCTCTTTTCCAGTCGATTAACCAGTTGCGCAAGCAGGAAGGTGATCACCCAGTAGACCAGCGAAATGGTCAGATAGGGTTCCCAGTAGGTGGCATACGCACCAGAAACGGTGCGGGCGGCATAGGCCAGATCCGCAAGACCAATCGCTGACGCCAGTGATGAATCTTTAACAATAGCAATGGCGTTATTACCCAGCGGCGGCAGAATGCGACGGAACGCCTGCGGCAGGATCACTTTGCGCATCGTCTTCCACCACGGCATACCCAGCGCACGGGAGGCTTCCATCTGCCCGCGATCGACAGACTGAATACCCGCGCGGAAGATCTCCGACACGTAGGCTCCGGCATTGAGCGTAATAGCGACGATACAGGAAAGAAACGCGCCATAGTCGGAGCGCAATCCTCGCGCCAGATCGCTGCTCATGATCCCACTGGTCACCAGAATGCCGTCACGCGGGTTAATGAACAGCGGCACCAGCGCAAAGTGTACGACCATAATCTGCACAAACAGCGGCGTACCACGAATGGCGCTGACATAAAAACGCACCGGAAATTGCACCAGATAGCGCAATACATATTTCCACGGCCCATGTTCAGCCTGCGCCATGCGGCCAAGGCCGAGCGTGAGGCCCCAAAGCGTGCCTAAAATAACGCAGATAATCGTGCATTTGATGGTCATCCAGGCGCCTTCCATAAATAACGGCGCGTACTCCTGGATTATTTCCCAACGGAATCCCGACATAAGTCATTCCTGAAAAAATGACGGCTACCGGAATGTTCACGGTAGCCGGAATAAAAAAGAAGCGAAGTGTTATTGCGCGGGCAATTCAGGCACGTGGTCGTCAAACCAGGTTTTATAAATTTTGGCGTAGGTACCGTCAGCCACAATTTTCTTCAGGCCGCTGTTAATTTTCGCCTGCAATTCGGTATTCCCTTTTGCCACCGCAATACCAAAATATTGACGTTCAAACTTCGCGTCAGGTACCAGTTTGAACTGTTTTTCCGGGTGCTGTTTGATGTAATACTTCACCACGCCCACATCGCCCACGGCCGCGCTGACGCCATCTTCGAATAACTCTTGCAGCATCAGCGGCGTGTTATCAAAGCGTTTAATCGCCGTGCTGTTTTTCCCCAACACGTCTGAAACCACGATATCGCCGGTGCTGGAGTTCACTACGCCGACTTTTTCATCTTTCAGTGACGCCAGAGAGGTCACTTTTGAGCTGGCCGGAACCACGATCGACTGCTCCGCCGGGAAGTAAGGCGCGGAAAAATCAACCATCTGCTTACGTTTGTCGGTAATGGTAATGCCGGAAATAATGATGTCGCGATCGCCGGAGCCCAGCGTGGCGAAGATCCCTTCCCACGGCGTGTTGATCAGCATGATATTAAAATCCTCGGCTTTGGCGATGGCTTTAATGATGTCGATATCAAAGCCTTCTAACTGCTTCTGGCTGTTTTCAAACTCGAACGGACGATAAGTTCCCCCAGCGCCCACCACGTAAGTTTGCTGGGCAGCAAACGCACTGCTCGCCAGCGCAGCAAAAAGACAACCTGCCTGCATCCACTTCCTGAACATACACACCACCTTTTTATGCAAATTATGTGCATAAAAATACATATAAGCCGCTATGTATGCAATCTTTATTGTATACAATCAATAATCTGTCATTGGGTTATGCTACAACCAGAGATTCAAGGTTCGGAAAATCCACTTTCAGCGTTCAAACAAGACACCGGAGAGTTACGCAATGAATCATATTGTGCCTGATAGCGCTTTTTTGCATGAACTGGCCGATGCGGCAGATCAACAGACACTGCCGCGTTTTCGCGCGCAAACCAATCTGCATGTCGGCAGCAAACCCAAAGAGGGGTTTCGCTTCGACCCGGTAACCGACGCCGATCGCGAGGCGGAGCGCGTAATGCGCGACATCATCACCGCCCGCTATCCGGAACACGCCATTATGGGCGAAGAGTTCGGGGTGACGGGTTCTGGCCCGTTGCAGTGGGTACTGGACCCGGTTGATGGCACGCGCCCTTTTCTCTGCGGTTTGCCAGTCTGGGGAACGTTGATTGGCCTGACAGTTGAAGGCCGCGCGCGTATCGGCATGATGGACCAACCCTTCACCCGCGAACGTTTCTGGGCCGATGGCGAGCAGGCGTGGCATCAGGGGCCGCAGGGCACGACGCAGCTACAGACGCGCCGGGGAATCGCGCTTGAGCAGGCCATTTTCCACACCACCTCGCCTGAACCCGTGTCGCGTTTCCCGGCAATCAATTTTGCTGCGCTGGAAGCGAGTACGCTGATGATCCGCTACGGCGGTGAATGCTACGCGATGGCCATGCTCGCTGCCGGGCAGATTGATCTGTGTCTGGAATATGCGTTGCAACCATATGACATTGTGGCGCTGGTCCCCATTATCGAACAGGCAGGCGGCGTGGTGACAACATTAGACGGCGGGAGACCGGAATCGGGCGGTCATATCCTTGCTTCCGGCTGCCTTTTTTGCACGAACAGGCATTACGTATCCTCAATCGCTAAATAACATCGCTAAAACGTTACAGCGTGCACACTTAACGTGTTTCACTTGTTGATATTTTATACGTTCAAATTTGTGAATCCGGGTCGCAGATTACCCCTGCTTTTATCCATTTGGCGGTAAAAGTGCAATTTTGGCGGTAAATCTGCGGATTTTATTTTTGGGCGAACTTAACGCCTTGATAACAATTCGTTGTGAAACTGCACAGATTATTTCTGAAACACCGTTTCCATTTTCCTTTTATCTTAAAATCAGCGTATAATGCGCGCCTAATCCCTGGTGAATGGTTTCAGCGCTTGGAATACAAAAAACAACGTACAACTTCTCCTCTCCTTCGTTGGGCTGTCACTCAGGCACACTTTCTTCTGCACGCTCATTTGATGTCTCCTATCCTTAGTGCGTGTCATATACTCTTTTGCAACACAGGTTTGACTCCGGGGCCGTGCGCCGCCGGAGCGAGATTTCCCAATCCTTCCCAACTTAAAGACTAAGACTGTCATGAAAAAGACGAAAATTGTTTGTACCATCGGTCCGAAAACCGAATCTGAAGAGATGCTGACCAAAATGCTGGACGCGGGCATGAACGTGATGCGTCTGAACTTCTCCCACGGTGACTATGCAGAACACGGCCAGCGCATCCAGAACCTGCGCAACGTGATGAGCAAAACCGGTAAAAAAGCGGCCATCCTGCTGGATACCAAAGGCCCGGAAATCCGCACCATCAAACTGGAAGGCGGTAACGACGTCTCCCTGAAAGCGGGCCAGACCTTCACCTTCACCACCGACAAATCCGTCGTCGGCAACAGCGAAATCGTTGCAGTGACCTACGAAGGCTTCACCAACGATCTGTCCGTCGGCAACACCGTGCTGGTGGACGATGGTCTGATCGGCATGGAAGTCACCGCTATCGAAGGTAACAAAGTTATCTGTAAAGTGCTGAACAACGGCGACCTGGGCGAAAACAAAGGCGTTAACCTGCCGGGCGTTTCCATCGCGCTGCCAGCGCTGGCTGAAAAAGACAAACAGGACCTGATCTTCGGCTGCGAGCAAGGCGTTGACTTCGTTGCGGCATCCTTCATCCGTAAGCGTTCCGACGTGGTTGAAATCCGTGAGCACCTGAAAGCGCACGGCGGCGAGAAGATCCAGATCATCTCCAAAATCGAAAACCAGGAAGGCCTGAACAACTTCGACGAAATCCTCGAAGCGTCTGACGGCATCATGGTTGCACGTGGCGACCTGGGCGTTGAAATCCCGGTTGAAGAAGTGATCTTCGCGCAGAAGATGATGATCGAGAAATGTGTCCGCGCGCGTAAAGTGGTTATCACCGCAACGCAGATGCTGGACTCCATGATCAAAAACCCGCGCCCAACCCGCGCGGAAGCAGGCGACGTGGCAAACGCCATCCTCGACGGTACCGATGCCGTTATGCTGTCCGGCGAATCCGCGAAAGGTAAATACCCGCTGGAAGCGGTCGGCCATCATGGCGACCATCTGCGAACGTACCGACCGCGTGATGACCAGCCGTCTGGACTACAACAACGACAGCCGCAAGCTGCGCATCACCGAAGCAGTATGCCGCGGTGCAGTAGAAACCGCTGAGAAACTGGAAGCACCGCTGATTGTGGTTGCCACTCAGGGCGGTAAATCTGCGCGCGCCGTGCGTAAATACTTCCCGGATGCGACCATCCTGGCGCTGACCACCAACGAAACCACCGCCCGTCAGCTGGTGCTGAGCAAAGGCGTTGTCCCGCAGCTGGTGAAAGAGATCGCCTCTACGGACGATTTCTACCGTCTGGGTAAAGAAGTGGCGCTGGAGAGCGGCCTGGCACAGAAAGGTGACGTTGTGGTCATGGTTTCCGGCGCGCTGGTACCGAGCGGCACCACCAACACCGCCTCTGTTCACGTGCTGTAATAATAACCAGACAATTTAGACTGTTTAAAAAAGCGCCCTCGCGGCGCTTTTTTTATATTTCCGTCTCCAGCTTAAATAAAAAATCAAATCGGGTTTCACTATTTAAGCAGCAAATTATCTAAGATGAATCCGATGATAAATGCCCGATGTTTTAACACACATTTTTTAACCATTTATTCAAAGTCGGTGCTTCTTTGAGCGAACGATCAAAAATAAGGGTATTCCCATCAAAAAAATATTCTCAACCCAAAAAACTTTGTGTAATACTTGTAACGCTACATGGAGATTAACTCAATCTAGAGGGTATTAATAATGAATCGTACTAAACTGGTACTGGGCGCGGTAATCCTGGGTTCTACTCTGCTGGCTGGTTGCTCCAGCAACGCTAAAATCGATCAGCTGTCTTCTGACGTTCAGACTCTGAACGCTAAAGTTGACCAGCTGAGCAACGACGTGAACGCAATCCGTTCCGACGTTCAGGCTGCTAAAGACGACGCAGCTCGCGCTAACCAGCGTCTGGACAACCAGGCTCACTAAATACCGTAAGTAAGAGTTCCTGTTAATGAAATGGCGCACATTGTGCGCCATTTTTTTTGCCTGCGATTTACCCCTTCCCTGCTCCTACTGCGTTACCGTTTCTGCCGTTTCCGTATTCATGGCTGCCGCTTTCGTGCTGTTTTGCACCGATAGCACGCTTTCAGGGCTTGCTGCCTGCTTTGCCGCAGGGATTGTCACCGGATAACCTGCACGACGGGACAGCGCTTTATCAATCAGCGACTTTGTCGCTGCCCGCCTGGGAAACAAAGGTCGCAAACTCGGCAGAATGGGTAATGGGCGAGACCTGTGGATTTTCCCCTTCTACCTGCGCCAGCGGGCGGTGGACCTCAATATAGCGTTTACCGTCCGGCTCAACGGAAAACTTCACGGGTTCATTGATAATCTGCACCCGCGTGCCCACCCGCACCTGTTCGAACAGGGCCTTAATGTCCGGCGCGTTCATCCGCATACAGCCGGAGCTGACGCGCAGGCCGACGCTGTCCGGCGCGCTGGTGCCGTGGATAAGATATTCCCCATTCCCCACCCCCAAACGCAGCGCGAAGCGCCCCAGCGGGTTATTTGGCCCGGCAGGGACCACCGGCGGCAATTTAATGCCCTGTTCCAGAGAGCGTGCTCTGATGCCCGGCGTGGGTGTCCAGGTCGGATTAGGGATTTTCTGGCTCACCCGCGTGGTCGTCACCGGCGTTTCCAGCCCCAGCTGACCAATGCCCAGCGGGAAAACCTGAACAATGTTTTGCCCCGGCGGGAAGTAGTAGAGCCGAAGCTCAGCGAGATTCACCACAATTCCCTCGCGCGGCGTATCCGGCAGCAGCATTTGCGACGGAATGGTTATCACGGTTCCCGGCGCAGGGTTTACCGGCGCAATGGTATTGTTGGTTTCCAGGATCACCTGCGCCGCCGTATTAAACCGACGGGCGATGGTCTGCAGCTTATTATCCCCTTCCTGTATCGTGTAGGTTTGATTTTGCCCAATCAGACGACTGCCTGCGGGCGGCAACGGATAGTCCATCGCACCGGGCCACCGAAAGAGCGCTAATCGCGCCAAAAAGACAGAGAGTTATCAAAGACGCGCGCTTCATGCTGAGATTCCTTATTCACTGACAGAACGCCAGAAAGCTGAAAAACCAGCGAGGCGGGAACCACCTCGCGAAACAGAATGAATGCTGTTCTGTAAGTCTAGCTAAGGATTGCAGCTTTGGCGCGGATGGCGCGAATCATCGCTTCCAGTCCCTGAGAACGGGACGGGGTGAGGTGTTGGGTCAAGGCCAGTTTTTCAAACCACGGACGGACATCGAACGCGACGATATCCTGCGCCGACATCTGCTGGTAAAGCGCAAAAGACGACCGCAATAAGCCCTTTAACAATGGCGGCATCGCTGTCGCCCGCGCAATTCGATCGTGCCGTCATCAGACTGCGCCATCACAATCCACACCTGGCTCTGACAGCCCTGAATAATGTTTTGCGGGTTATGCGCCTCTTCGCTCAGCGGCGGCAAGCGCTGTCCCAGCTCGATGATATAGAGGTACTTCTCTTCCCAGTTTGCGCAACGCGCGAAGTTGCGCAGCAATTTATCTTTGTCCGGCAGTTCGGCCATCTCTCGCCTCTCCGTTAGCCCAGCAACTGATGAATGCGCTTCAGCCCCGCCACCAGCCGGTCGACCTCTTCCGTGCGTATTGTACATCACCAGCGAAGCGCGGCACATTGCCGGCACCTGGTAAAACGCCATCAGCGGCATGGCGCAGTGGTGCCCGGTACGGACGGCAACGCCGTAGTTATCGAGGAAACTGCCCACGTCATAGGCGTGGTGTTTACCGAGATTGAAGGCAATCACCCCCTGCCGCTCGGCCGGCCCGTAGAGGGTCAAATCCGGCACGCTGGCAAGCTCCGCCAGCGCATAGTGCATCAGCAGCTGTTCGTACTCCTGAATGGCATCCAGGCCGATGGCGGAGACGTAAGAGACCGCCGCCCCCAGCCCGATAATCCCGCCGGTGTTGGGCGTCCCGGCCTCAAAACGCCACGGCGCGCGCGCGTAGGTGGTGCCTTCCGTCAGGCTGACGGTGGCGATCATCGACCCGCCCCCTTCCCACGGCGGCATCGCCTGCAGGATATCCTCTTTCGCGTACAGCACGCCAATCCCGGTCGGCCCATAGAGCTTGTGGCCGGAAAAGACGTAGAAATCGCAGTCCAGCGCCTGGACGTCAACCGCGTGGTGCATCACCGCCTGCGCGCCGTCAATCAGCACCTTCGCGCCCGGCTGATGGGCCTGCGCGATGATCTCTGCCACCGGGTTTTCCGTCCCCAGCACGTTGGAGACCTGGGTGACCGCCACCAGCCGCGTGCGTTCGTCCAGCAGTGACGGTCAAGCGCCTCAAGCTGCAGCGTCCCGTCCGGCATTTAGCGGGATCACCCGCAACTGCGCCCCCACGCGCTCGCAGAGCATCTGCCACGGCACGATATTGGCGTGGTGCTCCATCTGGGTGATGATGATGTTATCCCCCGCGTGAACCTGAGCAGTTGCCCCAGCTGTTAGCGACGAGGTTGATCCCTTCGGTGGTCCCGCGCACAAAGACCAGCTCTTCCGGCGAGCGGGCATTAAGGAAGGCGGCCAGCTGCGTGCGCACGTATTCCATCCGCTGGGTCGCCTCGGCGCTCAGGGTATGGATACCGCGATGCACGGCGGCATAGCCGTGGCGATAAAACTCGGCTTCGGCATCCACCACCTGATTCGGCTTCTGCGCGCTGGCCGCGCTGTCCAGGTAGGCCAGCGGCAGACCGTTCACTTCACGGGTCAGAACCGGAAAATCTGCCCGTACTTTCTCGACGGGAAAACTCATGCTTCGCCTCCAGGCAGGCGCTGACCGATACGCGCCAGCACCTGCTGTTTTAACTGAGCTTCGTGAAGCGCTTCCGTCAGTTCGGCGGCAAACGCATAGATAATCATTTTCTGCGCCGCCTGCTGGTCGATGCCGCGCGAGCGCAGGTAGAACATCTGCTCGTCGTCGATACGCCCGACCGTCGCGCCGTGGCTGCACTTCACGTCGTCGGCGTAGATTTCCAGCTGCGGTTTGGTGTCCACCTCCGCCAGGCGCCCTAACAGCAGATTGTTGTTGGTCATCTGGCCGTCGGTTTTAATGGCGTGCTGCGCCACGTTGATCAGGCCGTTAAACACCGCCCGCCCTTTATCGCTGACGATGGTTTTATGCAGCTGGCGGCTGTTGCAGTAGCCTTTGTTGTGCTCCAGCCAGGTGCGCGTGTCGCACACTTCCGATTTCACCGGCATCGCCAGGCTGTTGATGCGCAGCGTGGTGTTTTCACCGTTCAGCTGCGTGCTGGTGTTGTGGCGCAGCACCAGGCCGCCCAGCAGGAAGCTGTGGCTGTCAGCCGCCGCATCGGCTGGCCCAGCACGAAGATCGTTATGGGCAAAGTGGTGGCTCTGCGGGTTCTCAAACGCCAGCTTGACGTGGTGCAACTGCGCATTGGCCGCCACGTTCATCGTCAGACGCGACCCGGTAAAGTGCGGCGTCTCGTTGAGGCTGACGTAATGTTCGATGACCGTGGCCTCCGCGCCCTCCGCCAGCTCAAGATGGTGACGATAGTGCGCGGTGTTGATTTCCTCGCCTGCCAGCCCCTGCGTGATGTGCATCAGCAGCAGGGGTTTCGCCGGGCGCTGGTTGCGCGCGACCTGAACCCACGTCACGTTCTGCGGGCCAGGCTTTCGGTCAGGTGCAGGAAAACCTCCGGCTGAACCGGGGCGGGCAGAGAATGGCGCGCGTCGCTGAACGTCACGTCAAAACCGGAACCAGCCGTGTCATCGCTCAGCTCCGGGCGGAACTGGCCATCGACAAACACCAGGCGGACGGCATCGACCGGCAGCGCCAGCGCGTCACGCTGCGCGGGGTTTACCGTGGCGCTCGCGCGTAACAAACTCGGCTGTTCAGCAGGCCATCGAGCGGGGTGTATTTCCAGTTCTCATGCTTGCGCGTCGGCAGGCCGAAGACGCAGCATCTGCTGCAGATGCTGCTGCGCCTGCGCGAGCGCGCGCCGCCCTGGGCTTCAAACAGGCGGTGCCACTGCTGGAGCGCATTACTGCTGTTCGGTAAGCCAGCCATAGCCCTGCTCCTCCAGTTGTTTAACCAGCGTGAAATCACCGGATTTCACGATGCGCCCCTGGTACAGCACGTGGACGTAATCCGGCTTGATGTAGTCCAGAATGCGCTGGTAGTGGGTGACGATAATAAACGCGCGCTTGCCGTCGCGCAGGGCGTTGACGCCGTCAGCGACAATCTTCAGGGCGTCGATATCCAGACCGGAGTCGGTCTCATCCAGAATGCACAGCTCCGGCTCCAGCACCGCCATCTGCAGAATGTCGTTACGCTTTTTCTCACCGCCGGAGAAGCCGACGTTCACCGAACGGGTCAGCAGATCTTCCGGCATTTTCAGCAGCCTGATCTTCTCTTCCATCAGATCCTGGAAGTCGAAGCGGTCCAGCGCCTCCTGGCCGCGGTATTTGCGCACCGCATTCAGCGCCGTCTGCAGGAAGAACTGGTTGCTGACGCCGGGAATTTCGACCGGGTACTGGAAGGCCATAAAGATGCCTTCTCCGGCGCGATCTTCCGGCGACATCTCCAGCAGATCTTTGCCGTTAAACTCGACCCAGCCGCCGGTGACTTCATAATCTTCACGCCCGGCCAGCGTCGCAGAAAGCGTACTTTTCCCGGAACCGTTCGGCCCCATGATGGCGTGGACTTCGCCCGGCTTAACGTCAAAATTGAGGCCACGCAGGATGGCTTTATCTTCTACGCTGACCTGTAAATCTTTAATGCTTAACATGTGTTATCCTTAACCGACGCTGTGTTCAAGACTGATGGCCAGGAGTTTCTGCGCTTCAACGGCAAATTCCAGCGGCAGTTCGGAGAACACGTCCTTACAGAAGCCGTTGACGATCATCGAGATGGCGTCTTCTTCGCTGATCCCGCGCTGCAGGCAGTAGAAGAGCTGATCTTCCCCAATCCGCGACGTGGTGGCCTCGTGCTCCAGCTGGGCGCTGTTATTGCGGCATTCAACGTACGGGAAGGTATGTGCACCGCAGTCCGCGCCAATCAGCATCGAGTCGCACTGGGTAAAGTTTCGCGCATTGGTCGCCGTCGGCATGATTTTCACCAGCCCGCGATAGCTGTTCTGGCTGTGCCCGGCGGAGATCCCTTTCGAGATGATGGTCGATTTGGTGTTTTTGCCGATGTGGATCATCTTGGTGCCGGTATCGGCCTGCTGATGGCCGCTGGTCAGCGCCACCGAGAAGAACTCGCCGATGGAGTTATCGCCGCGCAGAATGCAGCTCGGGTATTTCCAGGTGATGGCCGAGCCGGTTTCGGACTGGGTCCACGACATCTTGCTGTTTTCGCCTTCGCACAGCGCGCGCTTGGTGACGAAGTTCAGGATACCGCCGGTGTTGCCGTCGCCCGGGAACCAGTTCTGCACCGTGGAGTATTTCACCTCGGCGTCTTTGTGGATGATCACCTCCACCACCGCCGCGTGCAGCTGGTAGCTGTCGCGCACCGGCGCGGAGCACCCTTCGATGTAGCTGACGTAGCTGCCTTCATCGGCCACCAGAATGGTGCGTTCGAACTGGCCGGTTTTTTCGGCATTGATACGGAAATAGGTGGACAGCTCCATCGGGCAGCGCACGCCTTTCGGCACATAAATGAAGGTGCCGTCGGAGGCCACCGCCGCGTTCAGCGCCGCAAAGAAGTTATCGTTTGACGGCACCACGGTGCCGAGGTACTTTTTCACCAGTTCCGGATGATCGTGGATCGCTTCGCCGAAGGAGCAGAAAATGATCCCCTGCTCCGCCAGCTTCTCGCGGTAGGTGGTGGCCACCGAGACCGAGTCGAAAATGGCGTCCACCGCCACCTCTTTCCCTTCGCGCACCGGCACGCCCAGCTGGTTAAACGCGGCTTCCACCTCTTTGCTCAGATAGGCATTCTCCGCGCCCGTTTGCTGCACCGCGCCGGGCTGCGAGGCGCAGGTGTCATCGCAGCTGCCGCAGGACGGCGCCGAATAGTAGCTGTAATCCTGATAGTTCAGCTTGTCATAGTGCGCTTTCAGCCAGTGCGGCTCTTCCATCTCCAGCCAGGCGCGGAAGGCGCTCAGGCGGAACTCCAGCATCCACTCGGGCTCGTTACGTTTCGCCGAGATCGCCCGCACGACATCTTCGTTAATGCCTTTCGCCAGCTCATCTGTCTGGAGCTGGGTGAAGAACCCCTCTTTATAGTTGAGGTGCCCACCGCTCCAGGTATTTACATCACTCGTTGCTTCAGTATTACGAGACATAGTACCGCCTATACCCCAAAGCTTTCGCCACAGCCGCATTCATGCTGGGCTTTCGGGTTATGAAATTTGAAGATCTGATTTAACCCTTCACGTACATAATCCACTTCCGTGCCGTCAATAAAGGGCATCGCCTGAAGCGGAACGTAAAGGCGCGCGCCTTCGGATTCGTACAGCAAATCGTCGGCATTCGGTTCCGTCACCGTATCCAGCACATAACCAAAGCCCGCGCAGCCGGTCTGCTTAATGCCGAGCCGCACGCCCAGCACGCCGGCCTGTTTGCTGACCAGCGTACGAATATGTTCAGCAGCGGCAGGCGTCATGGTCAGCCCGCGCCACGCAAAATCTTCCGGATTAAATGATTCCATCGCATTACCTCACATCACCAGATTCGAAGGGCTTGATGCTATGTTAGTGATAATAATTCTCACTTCAACCTCTTTCCCGCAGGGTTATTCCCCCGGTAGCCCCTTTTTTGGCTGTTGCTATAAGCATAGACGTTGCTGAAAGGCATTACAGATAAGTGAAAAATTGTTTAATAAATTGATAAATAATGACTTTAAATAGCCAGCCGCAGACAGTCCGGTGAAAAAGATAAGATGTATAGGCAATACCTATTTTTGAGATAGGATCGAAAAAAAAACGTCGCATTAAAAACGTAGCGGATTATCAAAAAGTTATCGGCATCACCGAACTGATGCACAGGCCCCACTTTTCCCCCTTCATCTTCGACAATCGCCATAAAATCCATAGTGGTATGAACATAAATCGCGATGGAAGAGACGGCGCCATTTCCGGGAACGCATTGCTCACGGCTTAAGACGTTTCTCTGCAATTAGGATTTTCTCAGCCGACGTGGCGAAAATATCTCCTGTAAGATATCGCCTGGTTTAAATCCGGGCAGCGCCCTGCAAACATGGAGAGAGTTAATGAAGGCAACGATGTCATATTTAGATACCGGTTCAGGATTTCCCGTTTTACTCGGCCACAGTTATCTGTTCGATAAATCGATGTGGTCACCGCAGATTGAAGCTCTGGCTAAACAGTTTCGCGTGATAGCGCCGGATTTATGGGGCCACGGCGATTCTCCCGCCCTGCCCGCATCAACAACGTCGCTGGCGGATCTGGCCGCCGATCATCTGGCGCTGATGGATGCGTTGCAGATTGAGGAGTTCGCGGTGGTGGGGTTGTCCGTTGGCGGCATGTGGGGAGCCGAACTGGCCGCTGCCGCGCCGCAGCGGGTAAAAGCGTTAATGCTGTTTGATACTTTTATCGGTGATGAAACCAGTGAAGCGCGCGAGCGCTACTTTGGCATGCTCAACGCCATTGACACCGCCGGTTTCATTCCGCCCGCTATGCTGGATTACATTGTCGGGCAATTTTATTCGCAGCATGCCGCACCGGCGGATGTCCAGCGGCTCACCGCGTATCTCTCTTCACTCACAGCGGAACAACTGCGCGGCAGTATCGTTCCGCTCGGTAAACAGATTTTTGGCCGCCCGGACAGGCTGTCAGTGCTGGATTCCATTCGTTGTCCGACACACGTTGCCACCGGTGAACTGGATCTGCCGAGGCCGCCGGTCGAAGGTCGTCTGATGGCAGAAAAACTGGGCTGCGATTTCACGCTGATCCCGAATGCTGCGCATATCAGCAACCGCGAAAATCCCGGGGAAGTACTGAGCTTGATTGAGAATTTCCTCTCCAGACATTTATAACCTCCGTGATACTCCACTCCCCGCCGATGGAGAGTGGAGATCGCACGGTAAGTACACCGGTTTTAGTTCCACGCACTTTTTTTGACGTACAGCAATACCGTATAAAAATACCGTGACCAAATTTTGTTATTTTCGGGGCTCATCACACTTGTTGTTTGCATACGAAATTCATTAATCGCAAATTTGAAAAAGTTTATTACGCTTTCTGAGCAGATTTATCTCTTTAAGGCTTTGCCTCTCAAGGGTACGCAAACGCAAGAGTGATATTGCCTTAAAATGTCATTTTATTTTTACTCTCCGCTTTTCTGCGCCGATATACATATTAAAAATACATGTTTACGGACATCATCCATGACAGAAAAAAGATCAAAAAAAATGAACAACGGATCGCGCCGAGTGAGGCAGTAACAAGCCACCCTCCGGTCGAAAAGCGGTGATGTGCGCTAAAGTTTACACTTTTGGCAAATCATTCCGCAGGCGATAAGAACGCATTAATTTGCGTTGAGTCCACTTTCCTGTCCAAAAACAAGGAGATAAATAATACAAAACGCAAATCATTAGTTGATAAACCTGACACAATAAAAATACTTAAAACAAAAGGCCATCCTTATTTATAGATTTAAGCGATCATTTTAATAATAGTAATAGATACAGACTATCGAAAAGAGAGGATCGATCATTCAAAACAATTTTCAAAGATTATGATTAGTTGTGTAAAATTGAAAAATTATATAGTGGTTAGACCTGTTCTTGTGAGTGGGGAGCTGAATCAGGGATAATGAATATAAAAACACTCGAAATTGCGGACAAAAAACTTAGCGTTACTGCAGAGTTCAAACCCGTCATGCACCTTTCTGGAAAAACTATTTTCCGCTACGAAGTTCTTGCCAAAATTTATAATGCCAGCGATCGTTGGCTTTCAGTGGAACAATCCTTCGATATTCTTGAGAGAGAAACCATTAAAGCCATTAGCGATTTTTTGTTTGAGACCGTCTGCGAACTGCTGAAAATGAAAGAAGGCATCACGGTTTCATTCAAACTTCCCGCTCAGTTAATGAATGATATGGCGTACCTTGCCAGCCTTTACCAGCAGTGCGGGCATCATCACGTATCGCCGCAACGCATTGAGATTGAGATTGGCGAGTGGCTGACTGATATACCACAGACGCCTCGTCAGGCATTTTTACAGCAGGCGAGAACCTATGGTTTTATGCTCTCGTTAGATGATTTTGGCGCCCGGGATGAAGCCGCCGACAGTCTGCGGCTGTTTCGCTTTGACACAATTAAACTCGCGCGAACGCTGGTCTACGGAATTGCCGCCAGCCCGGCAAAATTATCAACACTTCACAATTTGATCGACAAGGTGATCCCGGCAGGCACACATGTAATTTGCGAGGGTGTGGAACGTTCATCCGACCTTGCTCTGCTCAGCCGCTACAGCCATATCGGCATCGAGGGGTACATTTTCTCTCCCCCGTTAACCTTCAGTCAGTTGCGGCTTCTGGAAGACTTTTAACCTTACTGCCCTGCGTCTTTACGCGTACAGATGATAGCTTTGTCATCCGTGTGTTTGCTGTCCGAAAAGAAGAAGGCTTTTTTACCGCTGGAGAGCTGCGTGATGATGTTGATAGCGACCCAGTTGGTCTGGTTGTTCTGATCCTGGCTGTCGGTATAAATCAGCGAGCGACCAGTATAATCGTCAGAGATATTGAACGGCTTCTCTTGCGGATTGGTATAGCGGTGGCCGTTAACGGTAAGCCCTTCAGGCTCAACAACAGCGGTATATTCATCGCAGGAGAGGTTGATACCAGCGGCGAACGAACATGCGGAAAAGAGAGTAAAACTGCTGACCACAATAAACCTGATCATAAGCATCCCGAGTCAATTTTAACGCAATGATAATACAGCGCCCCGAAGCCGGGACGCGGAGAAAAGAGATCAGTTATAGAGCGAAGGTTCACCGAGCGGACGGGTTTTGAAGCGGCGATGGATCCACAGATACTGTTCCGGCGCGCGCAAGATTTCGCGCTCAATCACTTTATTCATATAACTGGCCGCCGCAAACTCATCCTCGCCAGGATAATCATTTAATGCAGGACCAATATGCAATGAATAACCTGAGCCATCGGTTTTGCGCACCATCGTCACCGTCAGCATTTTAGCGCCCGACAGGCGCGAAAGTACAAACGTGCCGTTGGTAGTGGCGGCATTTTTCACCGAGAAGAATGGCGCGAAGGTACTGCCCTTGCGGCCATAATCCTGATCCGGCGCGAACCAGACAGCTTCACCCTGTTTTAACGCATTCACCAGCCCTTTCAGGTTACGGCGGTCGATCATATTTTTATTTGAACGCATACGTCCACGCGTCTGTACCCACTCCATCAGCGGGTTGTTGTGCGGGCGATAGGTGGCCATCATCGGCTGGCACAATCCCATCACGCGGCCGCCCAGCTCCAGCGACATGAAATGCACGCCGACAACCATCACGCCCTGCTCGCTGGCCTGCGCGGCCTGTAAATGCTGGTAACCTTCAACATCAAACCAGCGGCGCACGCGCTTATCTGACCAGAACCATGCCATGCCGGTTTCGATTAACCCCATACCCAGCGACATAAAGTTTTTGGCAATCAGCGCATCACGCAGCGCTTCGCTCATCACCGGAAAACAGAGTTCAAGATTACGGCGCGCAATACGTTCGCGACGCTTCAGAAAACGGCGGGAGTGATGTCCAAGCCCTGCGCCAAGGCGGGCCAAAACGGGATAAGGAAGTTGAACGAGCAGCCAGAGCAAAGCCAGGCCGACCCAGGTCACCCAGTGGCGCGGGTGTAAAAATGAGAGTTTAAACGATGTCATCACTGTTACCTTAAAGCCTAAATTCAGTAGCGCTTAAGGAGACAATGAATCACTTCATCAGGTCATTATGCGTTACAGCTATTCGCCGCGGCAGAAGGTGCCGAAACGGTACATCCAGTGCCACGCACTATAGCACGAAGCGTTAAAGGGAGATGGAGAGAATAATGAAGAAAAGGTGAATATTTTCGGCGGATTGCTTCCGCCGAAACTGGTCAGACAATTGCAGTGGTCAGCCGCGATGAGCAGCACAGGCGATCCTGCTCGTCGAGAATATCAATCTGCCACACCTGATGGCGGCTACCGGCGTGCAGCGCGCGGCAAACACCGCGCACGCGCCCGCTGCGCACCGAGCGGATGTGGTTAGCATTCACCTCGAGTCCGACCACCTTCTGCTCCCCTTCGGTACAGAGATACCCCGCCACCGAGCCCAGCGTTTCGGCCAGCACGACGGACGCCCCGCCGTGCAATAAACCAAACGGCTGGTGGGTGCGACGATCGACGGGCATGGTGGCCTCGATCTCATCATCGTCGCCAATGCGGGTGAACTGGATATCCAGCAGCCCCACCATATTCCCCTCGCCCATGGCGTTCAGCGCCTGCAGCGTCACGGCACGTTTCCAGATCATCCCATTATCTCCAGTAAAGCCTGCAATGGGTGACGTACCCCGTTACCTTCTACCCGTTTCACCTGGCTGCGGCAGGAGTAGCCCGTCGCCAGACAGCGGTTTCGCGGCAAACGCTGCATCGCCTGATGCCAGGACAGCTCATAGATGCCGAGCGAGTTGGCGTGGTTTTTCACTTCGTGGCCGTAGGTGCCGGCCATGCCGCAGCAGCCCACGCTGACGCTTTCCAGCTTCGCGCCGAAGCGGGCAAAAACCGACGCCCACTGCGCGGGGGCACCCGGCAGCGCGGTGACTTCCGTGCAGTGGCCGAACAGATACCACGGTTCACCGCTGACCTCCTCGACAGCTTTGCCTTCCAGCGCCACCGGCAGCCACTCGTGCACCAGCATGACGTGGAAATCACCGCGCTTGTCGCCCAGCGTCTGCTTGTATTCATCGCGATAGCACAGCACCAGCGCCGGATCGACGCCGACCATCGGTATCCCGAGTTGCGCCACGCGGTTTAGGAAGTCAGCGGTTTTCTGCGCGGTCTTCGCAAAGCGCGTCAGGAAGCCTTTAATGTGCTGCGCCTTGCCGTTGGGCGAGAACGGCAGCACAACCGGCTGATAGCACAGCTTTTCCGACAGGCGGATAAAGTCCGCAACCACCTGGGCATCGTAGTAGCTGGTAAACGGATCCTGCACCACCAGCACCACCTTCGCTTTTTGCTCAGGCGTGAGTGCCTCCAGCTGCTCCAGGGTCATGTTCGCCGAGCGATGCCCGACGAGCTGGCGCTGCAGAGACGGCACCGACAGCAGCGGCAGATCGACCATGCCGATATGTTTTTCGGAGAGCTTGCGCACCAGCGGCTGGTTGATAAAGAAGTTGAAGGTCTTCGGCGCGCGCGCCATCAGCGGCGCGTAGCTTTCCACCGTCGCCACCAGATGGTCGCGCACCGGGCGGAGGTATCGGGTGTGATAAAGCTGCAGGAAACGCGAGCGGAATTCCGGCACGTCGATTTTAATCGGGCACTGGGTGGAGCAGGCTTTACAGGCCAGACAGCCGGACATCGCCTCTTTCACCTCATGGGAGAAATCATACTCGCCCTTGTTGGCATGCCAGCTGTTGCGGGTGCGCTCAATCAGCGAGCGCAGGCTGGCCCGTTTTTCCGGCAGCTCCTGCTCCAGCTTGAGCGGATCCACCCCGCGGTCGGCCAGCAGACGCAGCCACTCGCGCACCAGCGTCGCTCGCCCTTTCGGCGAGTGGATACGGTTGCTGGTGATTTTCATCGACGGGCACATCGGGCTTTTCACATCAAAGTTAAAGCACAGGCCGTTGCCGTTGCACTCCATCGCGCCGCGCCAGGAAGCGCGCACAGCAATCGGGATCTGTCTGTCGTACGTGCCGCGCTTGACGGCATCCACCTGCAGCATTGGCGCGTCCACGCCTTCAGGCGGGCAGATTTTACCCGGGTTGAGGCGGTTATGCGGGTCGAAAGCCGCTTTCACCTTGCGCAGCTCCGCGTAGAGCTGTTCGCCGAAGAATGCCGGGCTGTATTCCGCGCGGAACCCTTTCCCGTGCTCTCCCCAGAGCAGACCGCCGTATTTGGCGGTTAAGGCCACCACGTCGTCGGAGATCTGCTTCATCAGGATCTCCTGCTGCGGGTCGCACATATCCAGCGCCGGACGCACGTGCAGCACCCCGGCATCGACGTGGCCGAACATGCCGTAGCTCAGGCCGTGGCTGTCCAGCAGGGCGCGAAACTCGACGATATAATCCGCCAGATGCTCAGGCGGCACGCAGGTATCTTCGGCAAACGGAATCGGCTTCGCCGCCCCTTTCGCATTGCCGAGCAGGCCCACGGCTTTTTTACGCATCGCATAGATACGCTCAATCCCGGCCAGATCGTTACAGAGCTGCCAGCCGATCACGCCGCCTTCGCCCTGCGCAATCAGCTCATCCAGCCGCTGGCAAAGCGTGGCGACCTGGCTCTCAATCAGCGCCGCATCGTCACCGGCGAACTCCACGATATTGAGGCCGAGCATCTCTTTATCCGGCACGTCGGTAATGAGATCGCTGACGGAGTGCCAGACAATATCTTCCCGGGCCAGGTTGAGCACTTTGGAGTCGACGGTTTCCACCGACAGCGCTTGCGCTTCCACCATAAACGGCGCATTGCGCAGCGCGGAATCGAAGGAGTCATATTTGACGTTCACCAGACGACGCACCTTCGGCAGGCGGGTGATATCCAGCCGCGCCTCGGTGATAAAGGCCAGCGTCCCTTCGGAACCGGTCAGCACGCGGGTTAAATCGAACTGGGTCAGGTCGTCGTTAAAGACGTGACGCAGGTCGTACCCGGTCAGGAAGCGGTTCAGTTTGGGGAACTTATCGAGAATAAGCTGGCGGTTGTCGCGGCAGCGCTCCAGCACGGTACGATAGATGCGTCCGCTGGCCGTGTTATCTTTGCCCAGCGTTTCCGCCAGTTCGACCGGCATCGGCTGCGTATCAAGAATATCGCCGCCCAGCAGAACGGCACGCACGCCCAGCACGTGATCGGAGGTTTTGCCGTAGACCAGCGAGCCCTGACCGGAAGCATCCGTGTTGATCATCCCGCCGAGGGTCGCGCGGTTACTGGTGGAAAGCTCCGGGGCAAAAAAGTAACCGTAAGGCTTGAGGTACTGGTTAAGCTGATCTTTGATAACGCCCGCTTCGACCCGCACCCACCCCTCTTCCGGGTTGATCTCAATGATGCGGTTCATATAGCGCGACATATCAACAATGATGCCCTGGTTCAGCGCCTGACCATTGGTCCCGGTGCCGCCGCCGCGCGGCGTAAAGACCAGCGAGGCGAAGCGCTCCTGCGTGGCCAGCCGGGCAATCAGCGCCACGTCAGCTGTTGAACGAGGGAAAACGACGGCATCGGGAAGAAGCTGGTAAATACTGTTATCGGTCGCCATCGTCAGCCTGTCGGCATAGTTCGTGGCGGTATCACCTGTAAAACCCTGTTGCTCCAGTGCTTGCAAAAAATTAAGCACCAGCTGAACGACGCCAGGTGCCTGAGAAATCTGTGGGATCATTACTGTCGACCCTAAATTTTTTTTTTATAAACCCCCCCCCCCCCCCCCCCCCCCCCCCCGCCCCCCCCCCCCCCCCCCCCCCCCCTACTTCAAAAAGCCCCCGGGGATTCTCAGACTTGCCGCCTTGATGCAACTCGAATGATTTTGTGTATAAAATCGTTTGCGTTGTGTCTGGAAAGTTTTATCACATTTTTTTCTTATAATCTCTGCCGAATTACAGGCAAAATCCGCCTGTCAAAAACCGCTGAGATCATTAATGATTAAAGAGACGCGGTTTTCCGTTCCCGCCAGCCACGCTGGCGTTCTTTTAAGGAAAGTTTCATTTATGGTCAATCTTCGCCAGCCCAGGGATGTTGCGCAAATTTTGCTGTCGGTGCTGTTTCTGGCCCTCATGATTATTGCGTGTCTGTGGATTGTTCAACCCTTTATTCTCGGCTTTGCCTGGGCCGCGACCGTTGTCGTTGCCACGTGGCCTTTGCTGCTGCGTTTGCAGAAGCTGCTGTTCGGCCGCCGCGGGTTAGCGGTGCTGGTCATGACGCTCCTGCTGTTCCTGCTGTTTATTATTCCGATTGCCCTGCTGGTGAATAGCCTGGTGGATTCCAGTGGCCCCGTTATTCGCGCCATTAGCAGCGGTGACCTGACGCTGCCGGATCTCGCCTGGCTGAACAGCATTCCGCTGGTGGGCGCCAAGCTCTACAGCGGCTGGCATAGCCTGCTGGAGATGGGCGGCAGCGCGCTGATGGCAAAAGTCCGCCCGTACATTGGCACGACCACGACCTGGTTTGTGGGTCAGGCGGCGCATATCGGCCGGTTTATGATGCACTGTACCCTGATGCTGCTCTTCAGCGCCCTGCTCTACTGGCGCGGCGAGCAGGTGGCTTTAGGCGTTCGTCACTTTGCCACCCGCCTGGCGGGCAAACGGGGTGACGCGGCGGTTTTACTGGCTGCGCAGGCCGTGCGCGCGGTGGCGCTGGGCGTGGTGGTGACCGCGCTGGTGCAGGCGGTGCTGGGCGGTATCGGTCTGGCGATTTCCGGCGTACCGTACGCCACCGTGTTCACCGTGGTCATGCTGATGACCTGTCTTGCGCAACTGGGACCGCTGCTGGTGCTGGTACCCTGCATTATCTGGCTCTACTGGACGGGTGATACCACGTGGGGAACGGTGCTGCTGGTCTGGAGCTGCGTGGTCGGCACCATGGATAACGTCATTCGTCCGATACTTATCCGCATGGGTGCAGACCTGCCGCTGATCCTGATCCTCTCCGGGGTCATTGGCGGACTGATTGCCTTTGGCATGATAGGCCTGTTTATTGGCCCGGTACTGCTCGCCGTCACCTGGCGTCTGTTTTCCGCCTGGGTGCATGAAATTCCGCCTCCGGGAACAGACCCGGACGTGATTTTGAGCGAACTGGAAGAGCTGGAAGAGAAGAACACGCATTAAGTTTTTTTGCCGGGTGGCGCTAACGCTTACCCGGCCTACATTCCCCCTCACAATACTTTAACGATGCTAAAGTATTTATTCGTTAATCACTGGTCAGACCCGCCCATTCAGCATTAAGCCTGCTATTAACCTCAAGAAATCTTTACGTCTCTTAAACTATTGAGACGAATCCGATCGACGCTAAATAACACAATGCCTACTATTAGCACACGGTTATAAATCAACACCTTGATTTATAAGCATGGAAATCCCCTGAGTGAAACAACGAATTGCTGTGTGTAGTCTTTGCCCATCTCCCACGATGGGCTTTTTTTTTCACCTCAAAAACGTCACTTCGCATTACCGGCCACCGCGCATGTACCATTATCAAGCGCTGCGCCAACAGGCAGATAATCTAACGCTAAATGTACTGCGCTGACGTCCCGGCCATCACAGGCCCGTATATGATCATTATACGAGGCGCAGCCGTTGAGCACCGTACAGGCCAGTACAGCAATAACCATCAATAAACTTTTCATGCAAACCATTCCAGATAATACAGGTGAGTCAACATTGCATTTAAAAAAACGCACGCTGATGCAAAACAAAAAAATTAACGACTAAAGAGAGTTGGAGAAGTAGAAATAAATAGCAGAGATTGCGTAAATCCTTATCCCACTCTGCCAGCAAACAGATTGTGTTGCGCCAGAATATGATCAACCACATTGCGTAACCTTCCCTGCAACGCCATATAAGCCCGGCGATCGCCCGCGTAATTCACCCACATGGCACCTTCAGGTTCCACTTCCACAACGCCTGTTTGCCCATTACAAATAAAATGAACGTAATGCCGTTCATGGTTTTTTTTTCATATTACATTGCCTCGAAACACGCCGCTTAAATAAAGCATGAAATACTATGCGGGATAAATAAAAGTGAACAAAAGGGATTATATTCAGGATAATTATCAATACAATAAATATATTCAGGATCGCGGCACAAATAGCTTACGATCACACGCATAGATTACGTTTATGTGAGAAATAAAGTGGGCTTGTTATTTCTCACATGTATTTGTTATCTGCATGCTAACCAGAAAAACAGCCCACCTGGCGATGGGCTGCGGTTTGCTAGCGGTTGATTTCGCAGTGGCTCAGCATCCGCCACGCGGCTGGCAGCACCCGCGTTTCCCCGGTCACATTAACCGTCACCGCCGCGCGGATATCCGCCGACGATGCGCCAACCTGCAGTTCAAACTCGCCCGGCTCAACGATGCGTTTCCCGTCGCGACGGGTAAAGTTGAACATCTCAACCGGCAGCGTAAAGGTGAGCGTGGCGGTTTCGCCCGGCGAGAGCGTGACGCGCTGGAAGGCTTTCAGCTCCTGAAGCGGCCGCACCTGCGTGGCGACCTTATCCCTGACGTAGACCTGCACCACCTCGCTGCCGCTGCGTTCACCGGCATTGGTGATATCCACGCTCAGCGTCACCTCGCCGTCGACCGGCACGTCCGGCGTTAACAACACCAGAGGCGCGTAATCGAACTGCGTCCAGCCCAGGCCGAAGCCAAACGGGTAACGGGAACCGAAATGGAACGCAAACGGCGTGCCGCCGCTTTTCAGCTTGTGGTTGTAGTAATACGGCATTGCCCCCGCGCTTTTCGGCACGCTCACCACCAGACGCCCCTGCGGCTCCGCGCGGCCGGTTAGCACGTCCGCAATCGCCCAGCCGCCCTCCTGCCCCGGCGCCCACGCCATTAACCAGGCGGCGACACGCGCTTATCCTCCAGCCCCTGCAGGTTGTACGGGCGCCCGCCGGTCATCACCACAATCACCGGTTTGCCGGTCGCCACCAGCGCCTCCAGCAGCTGTTGCTGCACGCCCGGCAGCGAAAGACTGTCGGTATCGGAACCTTCCCCCACGGTGCCGCTCTGGAACAGCCCGGCGAGATCGCCCACGCAGGCAACCACCACGTCACTCTCCTGCGCCGCGTTCACCGCCTCCGGGATCAGCGCGTTGATCCATGCGAAACCGGCGACTGCTGCATCGGTTTGCCGCCGCTGTCGCCCGGGAAGACCGGCGCACCCGCCATCCGTTTTTCGATGATGTGGCACCCTTTCGCATAGCGGACATTGCGCTCGCCCAGCGCCTGGCGCAAGCGCCGCCCGCGGCGTCGTCACCTGCGAGGTCTCTTCCACCATATCGCTGATGATCAAATGTACCGGGAAGCTGTAGCCGCTGAGCAACGCCAGCGGATCGTCTGCCGTCGGCCCCACCACCGCCACGGGTTTGCTTCCCGCCGAGCGGTAAAATGCCGTTGTTTTCCAGCAGCGTGACCGATTTCGTCGCCACCTCCCGCGCAGCCTGTCGGGTCGTATCATTTTGCAGATCGATACCACGCTCATCCGCGTACGGCTTTTCAAACAGCCCCAGGCGGAATTTTTCCGTCAGCACGCGCGCCACGATCTCATCGACCTTCGCCATAGAAATCAGCCCGCGCTCAACCGCCTCCGCCAGATGACGCGCGCAGTCATCTTTCGGCAACTCAACGTCCAGCCCGGCGTTGAAGGCCAGCGCGGCGGATTCGGCCGCATCGTGGACTGACCCCGTGATGCTGGTGCAGCAGGCTGACGCCGCCGTAATCCGCGACAATAATGCCGTCGAAGCCCCACTGTTCGCGCAGGACGGTGGTCAGCAGGAAGCTGTCGCTGTGCCCCGGCTGATTATCGATATCGTGGTAGGCGGGCATCACCGAACCGGCATTGGCCAGCTTGACCGCCATTTCAAACGGCAGCAGGAAGGTGTCGTTCAGTTCGCTAAAGCCCAGGTGCACCGGCGCATGGTTGCGCGCGCCTTCGCTGAACGAGTGGCCCACGTAGTGTTTAAGCGTCGCCAGCAGGTCGCGCCTCTCGCCCTGCAACCCCTCAACGTAGGCGGTGGCCATCACGCCCACCAGCCACGGATCTTCCCCGAAGGTCTCTTCGGTGCGCCCCCAGCGCACGTCGCGGGAAACGTCCAGCACCGGCGCCAGCCCCTGCTGGCAGCCGACGGATCGCGCCTCTTTGCCGATCTGCTCTGCCGCGCGCTGTACCAGCTCCGGGTCCCAGGTCGAACCGTAGTTCAGCGACGACGGGAACAGGGTGGCGTCTTTGCACAACAAGCCCACCAGGCACTCTTCATGGAACAGCGCCGGGATGCCCAGCCGCGTCTCTTCCATCATCATGCGCTGCAGGCGGTTAGCGGCGCGCACGCCGGTTTTCGCATCAACGATATGGGTACCCAGCGGACGGGTGATCTGCCCGACGCCCAGCTTTAACCGTTCCGCTCAGCGCCGCCTGCTCGCTCACGCCAGCGAATTCGTCGCTGAGATCGCTGCGTTCGCGGTGGTTGCCGTTTTCATCGAGGATCAGCCAGTACGCATGCATCTGGGCGAACTTCTCTTCCGGGGTCATACGCGCCAGTAAATCGGCGACGCGCTCGTGCACGGGACGTCCCGCGTCCTTATAGATAGCTGTCATGTTTTACTCCTGTAGTGCGGAAGGGATTGTTGGGCTGAGCTGCCCCGCGTCGGGTCTCACCTCACGCTTGCTGGCCAACTCCCGGGCGATGGAATCCACCAGCCGACTGTTGAGCTTGTAGATAGCAAGCAGCGCGACCATGCAAAGGAACAGCGCGCAAGGGATAAGGGTGAACAGCGCGTTAATCGTAGAGAGTACGTGGGGCGCCTGAGTTGCCTGTCCCGGGGCGTAATCCACCATGCCCAGCACCCAGCCGACCACCGCGCCACCCAGCGCCAGGCCGAATTTGATGGCAAACAGTGCGGTGGAGAAGACCAAGCCGTCCAGGCGGCGGCCGCTGCGATGCTCTTCGTAGTCGACCACATCGGAGAACATGGTCCACTGCAGCGGCGTGGTCAGGTTTTGCACAAAGCTAAAGACGATGTTGAGGCCAAAAATCAGCCACACCTGTGAAGGCGGCAGGAAGAAAATCAGCGCGCCGAAAATAACGAAGGAAATAATGGTCCACTGGTAGGCGCGCACGCGGTCAAATTTCCCCAGCAGCCGTTCAGATAATAATGCGCCGCTTAAGGAGGCGACCATTCCGGAAACAATAAAGGCAAAAACCAGCTCCGGGCGCAACAGCACATAGTTCACGTAATACATCGTGGCGGAACCACGCGTTACCACCGCCGTTAACAGCAAAATATTAAACAGGAAAACAATGCGCCACTGGCTGTTACCGGCCAGCAGTTTTAAATCGGTCAGCATGGAGCCGGAGGTATCATTGCGCGGCGAATAGCGCTCGCGGGTCATCAGGAAGCAGCAGAAAAAGAGCACAATGCCCAGCAGCCCCATCAGGCTCATGGCATAGAAATAGCCTTTCTGCACGTTGCCCTGGCCTAACAATGAGACCAGCGGCAGGGCAATAACCGTCACAATCAACCCGCCGATAAACGACAGGCCAAAACGCCACGACTGCAGGGAATGGCGCTCCCGCGGGTCCAGCGTCAGCGCGCCGGGCATGGCGCAGTAAGGTACGTTAATCGCGGAGTAGATAAGGCTTAGGATCGCGTAGGTCACGCAGGCATAAACGATTTTCGCCGTTGGGCCCGCGTCCGGCACATAGAAGGTGATGAGGCAGCTTACGCCAAACGGAATGGCAAACCACAGCAGCCAGGGACGGAAACGTCCGTGACGCGTCTGGGTGCGATCGACCAGTGCGCCAATGCACGGGTCGACAAACGCATCAACCACACGCACCACTAAAAACATGGTGCCCATAATAGCGGCGGGGAACCCAAAAACGTCGGTATAGAAATAAGCGAGAAATAAGGTTGCCGTTTGCCAGACCAGCGCGCTGGCCATATCGCCTAAGCCATAACCTATTTTATCTTTGGTACGCAAAACAGAGGAGAGGGTCATTTTTTATCAGCCTTGTGAGGTGAAAATGGATATTTCAACCTGACGCGAACAGGGCTTCGCGCCGCTTACTACAGGCTAAAGTATTAGAAGAAGCGCTCACCCGGACAATTGTGATAATTACCAGGCTTTTTACGTTTTTTAGTAATTGTGATCGCCGACGAGTTAGCGGCAAAAATAAAAAAATCCCCGACATTGTGTCGGCATCCACATGCCAGCCAACAAAATAAAACCTATAATAATTACTCACATGCAAAAAAATACTGATTATGTAACCAGTATTTTTTAGTGCGTTTTATCTCAATTCAGGCTAATTTTACCCTTTCTGAATCGCCACGGATAATCTGGACACTTCTTAGACGTTGATGGACTGTCCCCCGATAGACGATCCTGCCCTATTGTTTGGGCTGAGGCGGGTATTATGGATTGTTGCTTACGACAAAGCAAAACGGGGAATATTAAGCAATCAGCAAACCCTGAATATTCAAAAATCTACTGCGGGATTTCAGTGAATAAGCCAGCTACAATGCATGTGCAAGAATAAAAATCATTATGCATAGCTCAGAATGATGTCGTGAAAAAGGAGAGTCAAATGAGACACAGCCAGCAACATGCCCCCAGGGTATTCAGGCTGACTTCTTCAGTAGGCGATTGCGGAACGAACGATCCGAAAGAAGTAAAAATTGTCCAGCAGCAGCTTGTCGGTGCCGGATACTCTGTAGCGACCGGCAGACATATTCACCCTGACGGGCGTTGTAATCTGGATACCGTCGAGGCAATACGCTGGTATCAACGATTGCTGAATTTATCACCATCAGGGCTAATCAATGCTACTGATACCTGGTTTATGCAGGCGCTGGAAGAAGCAACCACACCCCACTGGCGGCCCAAAAATATCAGCGGCCCACTTCGAGTAAGCATTGGGCAGATAACGTTTGATGCTGAAGGCACAGACTATATCACCGCAGTGATGCCATTCAGGCAGAACCCATATCCATATTTTTCCAGAATCCTGCACTGGCCACCCGTTGGCGGATCAGGTGTCACTCTGGGCAGAGGATACGATATGGGTAATCGCAGTGCGGGCGAAATACTGGCGACGCTCAGGCAGGCGGGTATTGAAGAGTATAAAGCCCAACTGTGTGCAAAAGCTGCCGGGCTTAAAAATCGAGAAGCAGATCAATTCGTAAAAGTGTATGGTCCGTTCGTAGGTGAAATTACACACCAGCAGCAAATACGGTTATTCGAAATTGCATACCGTGAAAAAATTGAATACGGGAAAGGCGTTTACAGCCGTCAGGTACGGCGCTTAGGCATTACTAATGCTCTTGACTGGAATAGCGTAGATAAAACCATCAGGGATGCGTTTATTGACACGCTATATCAGGGTAACGTTACGGCGAAACAAATGGTTAAAATCATGGCCGAAGGTGGTAGCAGACAGCAAATCATCGATTATCTGCGCAACGACAGCAATCTTGGCAATGACGTTAGAAGAACAAACATAAGAGTAAGGAACCTTCAGTAATGAAAAAGCTTTTGGTTTTAGTTTCCCTGCTGCTGGCATCTAATGCTTCGCTGGCTGCAGCTGCTACTGATATTACGTCGAATAAAGATGTAGAAGCCTGCATCCAAAAATTCGGTGAAAATAACAGCGAATGTCTGGAAGACCTCAGCGATAAAACAGACGATGCACTTAACAAAGCTTACACCGATAAGCTTAAAGAGATTGAAGGGTTTGACTACACCCAATGGTGGATGGGCGATGAAGATCGCAAAAAGCGTATGATCGATGCTTTCAAGAAAAGCCAGAGCGAATGGTTAAAATACCGTGACGATTACTGCAATGTAGCAACAACTGGCGCTCAAGGCACACACTCCCTGGGAGCTGCTTTTGCTGGGTGCAATATAAACATGAATAGCCGGCGCATTAGTGAAATACAGATGATTCAAATGAAGAATAAAGAATAAATTAGTTAGCGCATTCTCATTTCAATATTTTCCAATCCCCGGCGTAATTTTATAAGCGCCATTAACTTAAGCCGGGGACAACACTAAAACTATGCTTGATGAGTTATAGCTGAGCCATAATGTCTCCATCTGGTGCATAAGGTTGTCAGTTGTACAGGCTGACAACTGGAATTATGAACAGCGATTGCTGGAAAATCAATTCGACTCGGGCATTTCTATATTATGATCGACATCCAAAATTTCTCTCTTATGAAGCTCATTAATCAACCAGAACGCACCCAGCGTCGTACAACAGAAAGTGGCTGTTGTTAATTTACATATTTTAATTCTATTTAACTCAAGACCAGCTGGTAGTTCTCGCATTAACCTTACAGAATCGATACCATCGTTTATCATGGGTTGAACGCGTTCCGGATTTAAGAACCCACCATGATTTATCTCTTCGATTTTAACTTTTTTGATTCCATCTGTGACTTCATTTATCATCACATCTGTGACTACAAAATCAAGATCATGGGCGTATTTGTTCCGGATTTTATTCATACTTACTATACAATCGGCTATGCTTACCGGCATACCTAAAGCCACAGCAGTCTCAATGTTAGCGGAGAAAGATCGTTTCACTTTAACGTAGCGTTCAGTATTCTCAGGGCGAAGTAACTCAATAACAACTGTAATTAAGTTTTCTAAAATTAGATTTAACTTAATAACCGCAGATGATTCATCATCCATATTGGCAATTGGCACTATTTTATTTACATCTAAGAAAAATCCTAACTTATGATTTATTCTAACCATCCCTGACAACTCCTTCTGGGATCTTTTAGGCATCTGCTCTATGCGGCTAAACTTCATGTTTACCTCCAATTAATGATAATAAACACTAAATCAACACTTGACTCAATTTCATCAAAAAAATGCTAGAGAAGTATAATAGCTTTAATGTGTGATAGCTTAAACTTCTTTATCTTGCCCAATGCACATAACCAGCAAATTTACCGCCCTCCCTTCAGCGAACAACGACTGCATCTTAAAGAAGTCCTTAACTAAGAAAAAAGTGAAGCTAAACTTCTATTACATCTGTGATTACCAATTCGGAAAAATCAAACATGATAGTGGTTGTCCCCCCCGAAGATAACCGTCCGTAAAAATACCTTCTCAGTCATAAACACCATGGATACCGCAAGCTTTATACATCTCAATTATTTTATTCTTATCCAGACACTTATAACCATAAAAGAAAATCTTACCCGACTTCGACTTAACGTAAAAAGGATATATTAACGTATGCCAATCCCGACCACTCTCTAAGGTTGAACTAACAGCTACAGGAAAATTTAAACTAAGCAATTCAGCTATACGAGGCTGTTCACTTAAAGGAATACTGCAAGCAATGCCTGTGGGGATAGTTCACATCTATACACAAGAGGGGGGTATCATTCCGATTTTTGTAAAGAGCGTGATTTCTCGCACCAGCAAAATTATCAGTGAACCAGCAGGCAGCGATATCACCAGCTTCACCAGTGCCTTTAAATCGGGTATCGAAATTGTCAAATTTTTGTCTAGAACCATGGAATAGTTCTTTTATTTTTTGCATATAACCCCCTAATATACCCAGAGGATTATATGCTTGCTGTTTTTGTGACCCTGACCCCGAATATGATCCAGTCGTAATCAGGAATAACCGGCTTCATGTTGGCTGCATATTCTGCCAACCGGCAGACTTCTCAGCGAATGTATTTCTCGGTGGTATTCGGTCTTGGCATCGTTACGCCCTCCCCTTAAAACCATGCTTCGACTGAATTTCGCGAATTTTTGCGAGCTGTTGCGCCTGCGTCAGCGGCTTGCCGCCCAGCTTCGGAAGCTGTTTTTTCGGCTCCGGGATCTCTTCGCCGCGACGAATGCGCAACGCCATAGCTGCCTGTTCTTCACCTGCTTTACGACGTACCTCGGCATCACTCAGACCACTGGCGCTCATCTGCTGGTACAGCGTGGTCACGATCCAGTAATTCGCGGATGATTTTCTGGTGTTCTTACCGTCGATTTTCCCTGGCCACGGAAATGACTCTGCATCCAGGTAGCTCCCGCGCGTGCGGCAGTAGCGATAAAAAAGATCCATCGGCTCTGCCTGGTCTGGCAGCCCTACCGCCGCACATTCTTCCGCGCGGCACCAGGCGACGAACTGGCCAGGCGACGGAACAAAGGTTTTTTCCTGCTGGCGCGCCACGCGCAGCCCTGCGTCGATTTGCGCGCTAGTCCAAATCCCATTGACTGTAGCCACTGGCGGCGCATTTCGTCGAGGTCTTCCTGGGGTTTGTTCGACAGATACGGGAAAATCGCGCACAGTTCGCGGAACAGGCCATTGAACAAACCGGCAAGCGCTTTGAGCTTCTCCCCTTGCGACTGTTCGTCCTGAATTTCCGGCAAGCCAGGTACGGGCACGGCGGCTACAGCGCAACATCGAAATTAACTGCTGGGACAAATTTGATCCGGAGCGTGCGCATGAAGCTGATTAACCGAAGCAGCAAAAATTCACCGCTGGCGCGACAGTCATGCAACGCGGCTCTGGCATCGCATGTCGAGAAATTTGGCCCGTACGGGCGCCACGACAAAACGACGACTTACACGGTTATGGTTGAAGGCGTGAAAATTACCGTTGAAGTGGTCAACCGCCCGGCAAGCTATGTTGCGGCGGCACTGACAGGAAGGCGCCGTATACGCTCACTTGTAAACCGTGGAATAAATTCAGAGCGCGAGGAAGTATGAAAATCAGGACAAAAGACAACGAGGGCCACTACTTCCGGGAAGTGGTTAATATGAGACATGGAGCCACTGACGTGGCCTGAGTATGGTGTGAGGTGGGTATGAATACGATTTTTTTATTACTGGCTGAATTTGAAACAGCATCAATACCTCTTGCCGATGTATGCGAAAAATACTTTGGCATGAAGTCAGCGACCGCTGATAAAAAAGCTGCTTTGGGACAATTACCTATCCCAACGTTCCGGGCTGGCGAAAGCCAGAAGGCGCCGCGGATGATTCATATTCAGGATCTCGCCGATTACATAGAGAAACAAAGGGCGGCAGGAAGAGAACTTTTTAAACAAATGAACAGCTAGTGACATGCCGGGCTTCGCCCGGCTTTTTCGTATTGTTTGATGCTATTCCTTTATATTTTACCACAGCCCGGCCCCCCACAAGCACCCTATTTGAACATAAAGCAATGATAAATATATAATAAACCCCGACATTGTGCCGGGGATTTCCTTCAGTACGTTATTTTTTCAGTTCAGCAAGCGAGAGCCATGTCTGCACCACGGTGTCCGGATTCAGCGACAAACTGTCGATGCCTTCATCCATCAACCATGCGGCGAAATCTTCGTGATCCGAAGGCCCCTGGCCGCAGATACCGACATATTTGCCATGTTTTTTCGCCGCGCGAATCGCCATCGACAGCAGGGCTTTCACCGCCTCATTACGTTCATCGAACAGTTCGGAAACGACGCCGGAGTCACGATCGAGGCCCAGCGTAAGCTGCGTCATATCGTTGGAACCAATCGAGAAACCATCAAAGTGCTCAAGGAACTGCTCCGCCAGCAGTGCGTTGGACGGAATTTCGCACATCATAATGATCTTCAGCCCGTTCTCACCGCGTTTCAGTCCCTGGCGCGCCAGTTCATCAACCACGGCTTTCGCCTGCTCCACGGTACGAACGAACGGGATCATGATCTCAACGTTTGTCAGCCCCATCTCGTTGCGCACGCGTTTTACCGCTTCGCATTCGAGCGCAAAGCAGTCGCGGAAGCTGTCGGCTACATAACGACCCGCCCCACGGAAACCGAGCATCGGGTTCTCTTCTTCCGGTTCATAACGCTCGCCGCCGACCAGATTGGCGTATTCGTTCGATTTAAAATCCGACAAACGCACAATCACGCGCTTCGGCCAGAACGCCGCGCCCAGCGTGGCAATCCCTTCCGTCAGACGACCGACGTAAAACTCAACCGGCGAGTCAAAACCTTTCATCATCTCGCGAATTTCGTTTTGCAGCTTCGCTTCCTGATCATCAAACTCCAGCAGCGCGCGCGGGTGAACGCCAATCATGCGGTTAATGATAAATTCCAGGCGCGCCAGCCCGACGCCTTCATTCGGCAAACAGGCGAAATCAAAGGCGCGATCCGGGTTACCGACGTTCATCATGATCTTCAGCGGCAGATCCGGCATGGTATCGACGCTGGAGCTTTTCACGCTGAAATCGAGCAGATCGGCATACACATAACCCGTGTCGCCTTCGGCACAGGAGACAGTTACTTTTTCACCGGTTTTGATACGTTCGGTCGCATCGCCGCAACCTACCACCGCCGGGATCCCCAGTTCACGGGCGATAATCGCCGCATGGCAGGTTCGACCGCCACGGTTGGTGACAATCGCAGCCGCCTTCTTCATGATCGGTTCCCAGTCCGGGTCGGTCATATCGGTGACTAGCACATCGCCCGCTTCAATCAGGTTCATTTCGCTGATGTCGTGGATCACTTTGACCGTACCTGCACCGATGCGATGACCGATAGCGCGGCCTTCCGAGATGATTCGCCCTTGCGCATGCAGCGTATAGCGTTCCATCACCTGTCCACGGGAGCGCACCGTTTCCGGACGCGCCTGCACGATAAACAACTTGCCGGTATGGCCGTCTTTTGCCCATTCAATATCCATCGGACGACCATAGTGTTTTTCGATTTGCACCGCCTGTTTGGCCAGCGCCTGCACATCGGCATCGCTCAGCGAGAAGCGATCGCGATCGGCCTGCGGCACATCTTCAATCTGTACCTGTTTGCCGTGTTCCTGCGTGGGCGCATAAATCATGCGGATCTTTTTCGAGCCCATCGTGCGGCGCACAATCGCCGGACGACCAGCCGCCAGCGTCGGTTTATGCACGTAGAACTCATCGGGGTTGACCGCGCCCTGCACCACCATCTCGCCCAGCCCCCACGCAGAGGTGATAAATACCACCTGGTCGAAGCCGGATTCGGTGTCAATAGAGAACATCACGCCGGAAGCGCCGATGTCCGAGCGCACCATACGCTGCACGCCCGCTGAGAGCGCCACGCCGCGGTGGTCATAACCCTGATGCACGCGGTAAGAGATAGCGCGGTCGTTAAACAGCGAAGCAAACACGTGTTTAACAGCCACCAGCACGGCGTCATAACCCTGAACATTGAGGAATGTTTCTTGCTGACCGGCGAAAGAAGCGTCCGGCATATCCTCCGCCGTCGCCGAGGAGCGTACGGCAAACGAGGCCTGCGCGTCATCCTCCGACAGTTTTGCATACGCATCATGAACCGCTTTCTCCAGCTCCGGCGGGAAAGGCGTATCGACAATCCACTGGCGGATCTGTGCGCCGGCTTTCGCCAGCTCAGAGACATCGTCAATATCCGTGTTATCCAGCAGCGCATAAATACGTTGATTTAAGCCGCTCTGTTCAAGGAACTGGTTAAACGCATCGGCGGTGGTCGCGAACCCATTCGGCACGGAAACTCCCACACCTGACAGGTTAGTAATCATTTCACCAAGGGAGGCATTTTTGCCCCCAACTCTGTCTACATCATTCATGCCGAGTTGGTTATACCAAAGCACCAGCGGTGACGAGCCATTGTTGGACATCGAAACAATCCTTTTGTGATATTTGATCGGAGTAAGTAATCTCAGACTACGTATTAATCCTGGCATATTTATTTCGCCGGAAAAAACGGTGAATCGTGTAAGCAATTCCAGATTATGGTTTTTCGGACAGATTCCCATCAATTAATCACGCGGCGAGAATATCTCTTTTTAGAATATCCTTATTTTTCATACGCCATCAAAAAAAGTGAACCCTGTAGTTCATAAAAAATAAAAACACCATTTCATTTTAAAAATGAGAAAAAGGAGATACGCACAATGAAGATTTTAATTTATGCTTTCAGAGAATTACGTCTGATATTCAGGGTGGGTTAAATGGATAGTGCTGTCGATCGCCACGTGTTTTATATTTCTGATGGAACGGCGATCACCGCCGAGGTGCTGGGCCACGCGGTGATGTCGCAGTTTCCGGTCGCCGTCAACAGCATTACGCTGCCTTTTGTCGAAAACGAGAGCCGCGCCCGCGCCGTGAAGGATCAGATTGATGCCATCTACCAGCAGACCGGCGTCCGCCCGCTGGTGTTCTACTCCATCGTGATCCCCGAGATTCGCGCCATCATTCTGCAAAGTGAAGGCTTTTGCCAGGATATCGTGCAGGCGCTGGTGGCCCCACTACAGAGCGAATTAAAGCTCGATCCGACCCCGATCGCCCACCGCACCCACGGGCTTAATCCCGGTAACCTGACCAAATACGATGCGCGTATCGCCGCCATTGATTACACCCTGGCACATGATGACGGTATTTCGCTGCGCAACCTCGACCAGGCGCAGGTGATCCTGCTTGGCGTGTCGCGCTGCGGAAAAACCCCGACCAGCCTCTATCTGGCGATGCAGTTCGGCATTCGCGCCGCGAACTACCCCTTTATTGCTGATGATATGGATAACCTGGTGCTGCCGGCTGCCTTAAAACCGCTGCAGCACAAACTGTTCGGCCTGACCATTAACCCGGAACGCCTTGCAGCCATCCGCGAAGAGCGGCGGGAGAACAGCCGGTACGCCTCCATGCGGCAGTGCCGCATGGAGGTAGCGGAAGTGGAAGCGCTGTACCGCAAAAATCAGATTCCCTGGCTGAACAGCACCAACTACTCAGTTGAAGAGATTGCGACCAAAATTCTCGACATCATGGGACTGAACCGCCGCATGTACTAAGCGTGGCTGCACCAGTTTTCTGGCTGCGGATTGCCCGGAGAACAGGCGGCATAACGACAGAAAGCGATGTTTGCGGATATTTAAAAATAAGTGACATATCGAGAGAGATGTCACTTATACACATATCAACAATGCGAGATCATTGCAGTTAATAGGTTGCTATTAGATGAATAACAGAAGTGGAGAGAGGCACAACAGCCCTGCACCAACCACGCCAGCACCTGCTACACCAACCCCTACAGCACCGACCACACCAATAGCGCCGAGCGTACCCACCACGCCAATCGCATCAGCCGCGATGCCGCCTAACAATCCCATCGACAGGCCGGTGTCTCCAAACGAATAATGATCTTCACCTGGAAGCATCATATCAATCAACTTACCAATACCGCCCCCCAGCATAGCACCCGCTACGGAGAAAAGAATTCCACCTGAAGCATATTGCATTTCATGAGTTGTAAGTTCTTTCATTTCATTATCCTTAATATTAATTGTTCATTTATACATAAAACAAATAAGAATACCATTTTGAAATCAATGGAATTATTTCCAGTGACCAATGATACTCTTTATTGTTTATGCACCACCCAAAATCGCCAATAATAATGATAAGCGCATTTTTGGACGTATTACATCACGGATGGTCGATAAGAAAATATGGACACTTCGTAATATTAATGAGCCGATAAGAAATCATAAATCAATAATTGTATTTTACTGTGGGGATGTCCCCCACAGTAAAATTAGCAGCAACTCACCTTCCGTGGCGATTTATGATTTACTTTCTGAAAATATTCATAATACTGGTGAAAAGATTCAGGCTGGTTTCAAGCACAACGCCGATGCCCTTACCAATGTTACGCCCTAAATCAGTTGCGAAAGAACTTTTCCCGCCAAAGGCCGCATCAATCACAATACCAATGCCTTCGCCGAGCATACCCGCAGCCAGAGAGATCAAACCTGCACCGGATACGGCCTGCATTTCATCATTGCTGAGTTGTTTCATCAAATTCCCCTTAATCTTGAAACAATATTTAAATATTCAGCTGAAAAAAAATAGGTTTCAGCTTTCTGGAGCTATCACATGACAACTTCAAATTCTTTTATAAAATATGCTTAATAGTATCTGCCAGCGATGAATACATTGTCCAGAAATAGAATTAGATATTTTTCCTAAAAAACACTTAAAATGAAAATCATACAGAAATTTAATATTCTTTCTTGCCACATGATTTAGCAATCATTTTATAACAGTAAGCATAGCGCGGATACATTTATCAAATATATTGTACGAAAAAGAAATTTCCGATAATAATTCCGGAAAGCGGAAATAATAGATAGTGTTCAGTTTGAAAATAATTACTATCTGACACGACTGGCGATCACACTGTAGAAGACAAATCACAGCAAATCGTGCTCAAAATATGCTCACTCAAAATGTATTACGCTCATTAATGTACTAACAAGCTAGTACACTGATTCATACTGCGCTATGATATCTGCCACTGAAGTAATGCGCTTCGCGGCCATACTTGAAATAAGCCGCGATTGGTTTATGGTGTGCGCATCACTTCCGGCATTCCTGCCGCTGAAGCACCTAATTTTGAGACGCTTGATGAACAAAACCGATGAACTTCGCACTGCGCGCATCGACAGCCTGGTGACACCGGCTGAACTGGCGCAGCGTTATCCTGTTAAACCTGATGTTGCCGAACATGTTATTGCATCCCGGCGGCGAATAGAAAAAATCCTCAATGGCGAAGATCGCCGTTTACTGGTGATTATTGGCCCCTGCTCCATCCACGATTTTGATGCGGCGGTAGATTACGCGCGTCGCTTGCAGACGCTGCGCGAGAAACATCACGCTCAGCTTGAGATCGTGATGCGCACCTATTTTGAAAAACCGCGTACGGTTGTTGGCTGGAAAGGACTGATCTCCGATCCGGACCTGAATGGTAGCTATCGCGTTAATCATGGTCTTGAACTGGCGCGCAAGCTGCTGCTCCAGGTCAACGAACTGGGTGTGCCAACGGCGACTGAATTTCTCGACATGGTAACAGGGCAATTTATAGCCGATCTGATTAGCTGGGGGGCGATTGGCGCGCGCACGACGGAAAGCCAGATCCACCGTGAAATGGCGTCAGCGCTCTCTTGCCCGGTCGGTTTTAAAAACGGCACCGATGGCAATACCCGCATCGCGGTCGATGCGATCCGCGCCTCCCGCGCCAGCCATATGTTCCTCTCGCCGGATAAAACCGGGCAGATGACCATCTATCAAACCAGCGGTAATCCTTACGGGCATATCATTATGCGTGGCGGTAAAACGCCGAACTATTACGCCGAAGATATCGCCAATGCGTGCGATACGCTGAGCGAGTTTGATCTGCCGGAATACCTGGTGGTGGATTTCAGCCACGGCAACTGCCAGAAACAACATCGACGTCAACTCGATGTCTGCGACAATGTTTGTTCGCAGATTCGTAACGGTTCGACCGCCATTGCTGGCGTGATGGTAGAAAGCTTCCTGCAGGAAGGCACGCAGAAAATTGTCAGCGGCCAGCCGCTGGTTTATGGGCAATCCATTACCGATCCTTGCCTGGGCTGGGACGACAGTGAATTGCTGCTGGAGAAACTGGCGGCCGCTGTCGCCACCCGCCTCTGATCGCATCCCGCCGCCAGGCGGCGGGATCCTCTTCCCCTACTTTATCCAGGGGGAAATCGCGAAATGTTACAGAACACCCTTGCTACCAGCTGGCATATTATTGATAATGATTATCATTGTTGATAATAAGCAACCTTGAAACAGTTATGTCGCATACGGATAGCACGACTGCCGCACTCATCGCTTCGCAGGAAAAACCTACCCATATCAGCCCGACCGATCGTCGCATCAACAGTCAACAGCTACTGGGCGAAGAAGGCCGGGTGGTGATTGAGCATAAAGGACAGCAATATCTGCTGCGTCAAACCCATGCCGGGAAGCTGATTCTGACGAAATGAACCGGTTTAACTCGAACAACTGACCTCCAGCCGCTTGCCCCAGTCAGGCGGGCGGCTGACGTAATCATCGTCCCGATCGGGAAACGGCGGGCGCAGCGCTTCAGTGTAACTGCGCCAGTGTCACTGGTCGTACTCGCCCTGCTCTGCCTGCTCAATCGCCCGCTGCGCCAGCCAGTTGCGCAACACCATCGCCGGGTTCGCGGCGTTCATCTGCGTCTGGCGGGGCGCATCATCCACCTGCTCCTGCTGCAGCCGCATGCGGTACTGATGCAAACCAGTCGTCAAACGCCTCACGGTCAATAAACTCATCGCGCAGCGGCGAGGCGGCGCTGTGCTGCTCCGTCTGGCCCAGCATCCGGAAGGTACGCGTATAATCGCTGCCCTCACGCGCCATCAGGGCAAACAGTTCCGTCAGAAGCTGGTTATCGCCCTTCTCCTGCGTCACCAGCCCCAGCTTATTGCGCATCAGCGTGCCATATTCTCGCAGTAATAGATCTCCTGATAGCTGTCGAGCGCATCATTCAGGGCATCAACGTCGATAAACGGCGACAGGGTTTGCGCCAGCCGCTGCAGGTTCCACAGCGCCACCGCGGGCTGATTGTCAAAGCTGTAGCGCCCCTGATAGTCGGAGTGGTTGCAGATATAGCCTGGCTGATAATCGTCCAGGAAACCAAACGGGCCGTAATCAAAGGTCAACCCGAGGATCGACATGTTGTCGGTATTCATCACGCCATGGGCAAAGCCGACCGTTTGCCAGCGGGCAATCAGGGTGGCGGTGCGGGCCACCACATCCCGGAACCAGAGAACGTATTTATCCGCCTCGTCCTGCAAATGCGCCCAGTGGTGACGAATGGCAAAGTCGGCCAACTGGCGCACCTTTTCCGGCTCGCGACGATAGTAAAAATGCTCGAAATGGCCGAAGCGCAGATGGCTTTCCGCGATGCGCATCAGCATGGCGCCCTTTTCCACGGTTTCGCGCACAACCGGCGTATCGCTGGTCACGATCGACAGCGCGCGGGTGGTGGGGATACCCAGGGCATGCATCGCCTCTGATGCCAGACTTTCGCGGATCGTTGAACGCAGAACCGCGCGCCCGTCGCCCATCCGCGAATAGGGCGTCAGGCCCGCGCCTTTCAGGTGCCAGTCACGCGTCGTGCCATCCGGCAACTGTTGTTCACCGAGCAGGATCCCCCGGCCGTCGCCCAGTTGCCCGGCCCAGACGCCAAACTGATGTCCGCTATAGACCTGAGCCAGGGGTTGCATACCGGCGAGCAACGCTTCGCCGCCCCAGACGCCGGCGCCCGATTCGGGAGGCTGAAACAGCTCAGGCGGAATGGCCAGCTCCTGCGCCAGTGGCGCGTTATGCCAGATAAGACGTGAATTGTGTAACGGTGTCGGTTTGAGTGCGGTGTAAAATCCCGGCAACTCGTCATGCCAGCGAGCAGTAAAAGACAGGGTCATAGGTCCTCCTGCTTTTAGTGTAGAGGGTTTACCCGGACTTAAACACGGGCGAAAGCAAGGGTTATCGCTGCTGAACCAGCGTAGTGACGTGCTCCGCAGTGACGGCTGGCCAGAGTGCCCCCTGCATTGCGCTGAAGTGAAAAGGTTCCGCACGCGCTGCAAGAGGCCGTGGTCATCAATGCCCGAGACAATCACTGACTGGCAGTGCGGCGTGATTTGCCAGAGGATGGCGCGCATAAAAGGCTCAAAAGAGAGTTCCGCCACACGCTGCTGAATGAAGCCTTTATCGAGAATGACCCGTTTAAATAATCCATCATAGACCGCTTTGAGCGATGCCGCGCCTGCGCCAAAGTTTGCCAGCACCAACGGAAAATGGATCGCCATTCTCGCCAGCTGAAGATCGTCTTTTCCGTTATTTAAACCTGGATAATTCTCATTAACAGTAAACTCAAGAAACGGATAACGCTCAAGAATTGAAACAGCGTTTCCATTACTTAATAAAAATTCAACTATTGCAGGTGTAATATTGATCCATGCAATTAACTGATGCTGAATAAAAAACAGTTTACAGGTATCTATTAGCGCCAGTTGCTCCTTAAAAAGTTGCAGCATTTCATCAGCCTGCAGGCGCGGGGAAACCAGCTCAGTGGGGATCCGCACATCGCTGCCGACGCCAGTAAAGTTAACCAGAATTTCTAAACCTTTAAGCTCCCCTGCGCTATTACGGGCAGGCAGAAGCAGCAGTTCAGACTGGTAAGCATTATCTAGCGTAATTATCATTGCACTCGCCCCGCATTAAAGATGAGAGAGGACATCCTGGAGCAATTGCCGACACAATTCCACTGTCTTGATTTTAATAAGATTAATTTCATTAGTTCCGTATCCCATTTTCATATTTCAGGCCCTGATCTCCATTTAAATCTCTATCCTGGTTGCAGAATAATAGCCAGTTTTAGATAAAACAGACACATGCGGGATTCGCTAATTTTAGATAAATTTAATATTCTAATACAGCATAATTAGTGGAAACATCCTGGTTTAACAAATTTTTGCCACGACTGCCGCAGCGCTTAAATACGTCGTGCCTGCCAGAAATTTTTACGCCAGTAGACATTATCCAGGGAAGAGCGCATCACGCCGCGGCTGGTTGACGCGTGAATGAACTGGTTGTCAGTATCATAAATGCCCACATGAAGACCGCTTTCCCCCGAACCGGTTTTGAAGAAAACCAGGTCCCCGGGCAGAAGATCGTCTTTATCAATTTCCGTGCCGATTTCTGCCTGTTTACGCGTTTCGCGCGGCAGCTGTAAATCAAACTTGTCGCGGAAGGTCATCAGAACGAAGCCGGAGCAGTCCACACCGCCACGGCTCATACCGCCGTAGCGATAAGGCGTGCCGCGCCAGTTGCTCAGCTGATCGTTGAGGCTGGCGATGACGGTGATCGAATCTGAAAGCCGTGGGTTAGGCGGCGGTGCACGATGGCTACTGCATCCCGCAAGAAAAAGTGCGGCCATCAGGAGAAACCAGAATCGCATTTTCAGACGAATCCTCAGCTTTTTTTGTTCTTTTCGTAATTTAGCGTGCAACTGTACTCACAGGCAAGAAACGCTTACTCCTGCCCGGTCGAAATCAGCATCTTATGGCCCTCGATATCCAGCCTGCGGAACGACATGTTGTACGCGCGGGCAAGATTGGGCGGCGTCAGAACCTGATCCCGTGTACCGCTGGCGATCATCTTCCCCTTCGCCAGCAGCCACACCCGGTGGGCATGTCGCAAGGTGTGGTTGAGGTCATGGCTGCTCATCACCACGGCGATGCCTTTTCGGCTCAGCGCGCTTAGCAGCGTATCCAGGGCCGCCTGCTGCGCCACATCCAGACCGCTCATCGGTTCATCGAGAAGCAGCATCCGACCATGCGGGTTACCGGCCGGGTGGATCTGGACGATGACAGCCGCCAGACGCACCCGCTGCCATTCACCGCCGGATAGCTGGCTGACATGCCGGGAGAGTTTATCTTCCAGCCCCAGCGCCGCGGCCACGTCCGCCAGCAGCGCCGTACGGTGTTTGTCGTGCAAATGCAGCATCAGATACTGCCAGACCGGCATCGCAAAGGGCGGCACCTGCTGCTGCACGAGATAGCTGCGCCGATGCGCCAGTGAGACCGGCGACCAGTCGGCCAGCGTATGCTCCAGCAACGTTATCTGCCCTTCTCCGGCAGTCATGCCCGCCATCCGTGCCAGCAGCGTGCTCTTTCCGGCGCCGTTTGGCCCGACAAGATGCAGGATTTCTCCCGCATTGACGGTGCCGGTTATCGGCTCCAGACGTCCCTTCTCGGCAACGTCCGTGAGCTGCATCAGCAGCGACATTATTTCGCCAGCGCCAGCTTGATAGATTCCATGACGATCGGATCTTCAGGGGTCATATCCGGTGAAAAACGCTGAACGACCTGGCCGTCGCGACCAATCAGGAATTTTTCAAAATTCCACAGGATATCGTCCGGGTAAAGCGGCGCGCGGCCTTTGCTGGCCATGCGTTCATAAAAACCGCTGCCTTCCGGCGCAACGGCTTTCGGCGCGGCAGCGATCAGCTTCGCATACAGCGGATGGCGGTCTTCACCGTTGACATCGATTTTGCTGAACATCGGGAACGTCACGCCATAGGTGGTGCTGCAGAAGGTTTTAATCTCCTCTTCGCTGCCCGGCTCCTGGCCCAGGAACTGGTTGCAGGGGAAGCCCAGCACGGTGAAACCGTCTTTTTCCCAGGCTTTCTGAATGTTTTCCAGCTGCTCGTACTGCGGCGTCAGGCCGCATTTGGATGCCACGTTGACGATCAGCAACACGTTGCCTTTGTAGCCTTCCAGCGTGGTTTTATCGCCATCAATGGTGGTCACTTCAGTATTCAGGATATCTGACTGCATAGCATTTCCTCAGGTTGTCGATTTAACGTCCAGCTTTTAATAGTAGCCAGATAAAGACCGGCGCGCCCAGCGTGGCGGTCACCACGCCGATGGGCAGCTCTGCAGCCGTCAGGGCAAGCCGGGCGATGATATCAGCCACCAGCAGCGTGACGGCCCCGGCAACCGCCGAGGCCGGAAGCAAGGTTCGATGGTCCGTGAGGCCACACAGACGGAGCATGTGCGGGATCACCAGGCCAATAAAGCCAATCGCGCCCGCCAGGGCCACGCTGACGCCGACCAGCCAGCCAATGGCGATCACCAGCGCATTACGCCAGAACCCAATCGGCATGCCCAGCTGGCGGGCTGAGGTTTCACCCAGCGCGAGCATATTCAGCGGCTGCGCCTGCAGGGCAGCCCACACGATGACCGGTACCAGCAGCGCCATCAGCCAGCCCTGGTGCCAGTCAACGCCGCCAAAACCGCCCATCATCCAGTACATGAGCTGTCGCAGGTCAAAGGATGTTGAGAAGTAGACCGCCCAGGTCATCAACGCGCTACAGATGATCCCCAGCGCCACGCCGGCAAGCAGCAGACGGCTGGTCGATAAATGCCGTCTGGCAAAACGAAGCAGGATGAGCGTTATCAGTAATGCGCCAAGGATCGCGCTCAGGCTAATACGCCATCCGGAGAGTTCGCCTCCGCCCAGCATTACCGCCGCAATCAGCCCCACGCCCGCACCGTTGGACACGCCGAGCAGCCCGGGCTCCGCCAGCGGATTATCAAACAACGCCTGCATTATGGTGCCGCACAGCGCCAGCGCGGCGCCCACCAGCACCACCGCGACGGTACGCGGCAGACGAATTTGCCAGACGAAGAGCTGTCCGTCAGGCCCCCACCAGCTTTCAGGCCCTATCCATCGGTCGCCCGCGCAGAGGCTAACGCCCACAGAGGCAATAATAAAAGCAGCAATAATCCGCCAAGCCAGCGGCGATTAGGAACGGTGCTGGTGATGGGCATAATCAAGCATGTGTACGGTTTTAGTAGCGTGAGATGTAATTGATTTTACGGCGGGTTTATGCCAAAGGAGCGCGAAAAGAAAAAAGGCCGCGTGGGCGGCCTTTTTAGTTAGTTCATATTACTCTGCTTTGGGCGTTGCGTTTTCGACACGGCTTTTCAACTTCTGGCCGGGTCTGAAGGTCACCACGCGGCGGGCTGTAATGGGAATATCTTCCCCCGTCTTCGGGTTACGGCCCGGACGTTGGTTTTTGTCGCGCAAATCAAAATTGCCAAAACCGGAGAGTTTTACCTGCTCACCATTTTCCAGAGCACGACGGATCTCTTCGAAAAACAGCTCTACCAGCTCTTTGGCATCCCGTTTGCTAAGCCCAAGCTTATCAAACAGATATTCTGACATTTCAGCTTTTGTAAGCGCCATAGGTTCAATCCCTCAATGATGCCTGGAATCGCTCTTTTAATGCCTCTACACATTTGGCGACGGTAGCGGCAATCTCCTCTTCTTCGAGTGTACGGCTGGTATCCTGAAGGATCAGGCTAATAGCCAGGCTCTTAAACCCTTCTGCTACGCCCTTGCCGCGGTACACGTCAAATAAGTTTACGCCAACTACCTGATTTACGCCAACTTTCTTACATTCGGCCAAAATATCTGCTGCGGGCACATTTTCCGCGACCACAACCGCGATATCACGGCGGTTTGCCGGGAAGCGGGAGATCTCCTGAGCCTGAGGAATCACGCGGTCTGCCACCGGGTTCCACTCCAGCTCGAACACGATGGTGCGGCCGTTCAGGTCCAGTTTACGCTCCAGCTCAGGGTGAACAACCCCAATAAAACCAATGCGTTTGCCGTCCAAATAAATCGCCGCAGCTCTGGCCCGGATGCAGGGCCGGATTGGCTTCTGCGCGGAATTCAATTTCGGATAATTTACCGGTCAGATCCAGAATCGCTTCCAGATCGCCCTTCATATCGTAGAAATCAACCGTGCCTTTTGCCAGGTCCCAGTGCTCTTCATAGCGGTTGCCGCTGATGGCGCCAGCCAGCATGAGATCCTGACGGATGCCTAAATTTGCCTGATTATCCGGTACAAAGCGCAAACCGCTTTCGAAAATTCGCACGCGGTTTTGCTGGCGGTTCTGGTTATAAACGATAGTGCCCAGCAGGCCGGTCCACAGGGACAGACGCATCGCGGACATTTCGCTGGAGATTGGGCTTGGCAGGATCAGCGCTTCCTCGCCCGGGTGGATCAGCTGCTGCAGTTTCGGATCAACGAAGCTGTAGGTGATCACTTCCTGGTAGCCTTTGTCGTTCAGCATGGTTTTCACACGCTTCAGGGACAGGTCGGCTTCACGGTGGGTGCCCATCACCAGACCGGCCTGAACCGGCTCGTCCGGGATGTTGTTGTAGCCGTAAACACGCGCCACTTCTTCCACCAGATCTTCTTCGATTTCCATGTCGAAACGCCATGCTCGGCGCAACGGCTTGCCACTCGTCCTGGCCTTCGGTCACTTCGCAGCCCAGACGCTTCAGGATATCGGTCACCTGCGCATCGGCAACGTGGTGACCAATCAGGCGATCCAGCTTGCTGCGGCGCAGGGGAGATGGTCGCACGCTTCGGCAGCGTCGCTTCGTTGGTGACGTCGATAACCGGGCCCGCTTCGCCGCCGCAGATGTCGAGCAGCAGGCGGGTGGCACGTTCCATCGCTTTGTACTGCAGCGCCGGGTCAACGCCGCGCTCGTAGCGGTGAGAAGCATCGGTGTGCAGACCGTGACGGCGTGCGCGACCGGTGATAGAGAGCGGGCTGAAGAACGCGCATTCCAGCAGCACGTTTTGGGTTTCGTCGTTGACGCCCGAATGTTCGCCGCCGAAGATACCGCCCATTGCCAGCGCTTTGCTGTGGTCAGCAATCACCAGGGTGTCGGCGTTCAGTTTCGCTTCGCTGCCGTCCAGCAGAACCAGGGTTTCGCCCTCTTTCGCCATGCGCACCACGATGCCGCCGTCGATACGATCTTTATCGAACGCGTGCATTGGCTGGCCCAGCTCCAGCAGAACGTAGTTGGTCACGTCAACCACGGCGTCGATAGAGCGGATACCGCAGCGGCGCAGCTTCTCTTTCATCCACAGCGGGGTTGGCGCTTTAACGTTGATGCCTTTCACCACGCGACCGAGGTAGCGCGGGCAGGCATCCGCAGCGTCAACCTGAATAGGCAGCACGTCACTGATGGTCGCTTCAACCGGCGCAATGTCCGGCGCGTTCAGTTCGGAGTCTGGTTCAGCACGGCCACGTCGCGCGCCACGCCGATGATCCCTAAGCAGTCGGCACGGTTTGGCGTGACGCTGATTTCGATGGTGTTGTCATCAAGCTTCAGGTACTCACGGATATCGGTGCCGATCGGCGCATCCAGCGGCAGCTCAATGATGCCGTTGTGATCGTCGGAAATACCCAGCTCGGAGAAGGAGCACAGCATGCCTTCAGACGGCTCGCCGCGCAGCTTAGCCGCTTTGATTTTGAAATCGCCCGGCAGTACCGCACCGACGGTCGCCACGGCCACTTTCAGGCCCTGACGGCAGTTTGGCGCGCCGCAGACGATATCCAGCAGACGGTCACCGCCTACGTTTACTTTTGTCACGCGCAGTTTGTCAGCGTTCGGGTGCTGGCCGCACTCCACCACTTCGCCGACGACCACGCCGTTAAACGCGCCGGCAACCGGCTCAACGCCGTCCACTTCCAGACCCGCCATGGTGATCTGGTCAGAAAGCGCGTCGCTGTCCAGCGTGGTGTTTACCCACTCGCGTAACCACAGTTCACTGAATTTCATTGTTCTGTCCTGCCCTTATTTAAACTGTTTGAGGAAACGCAGATCGTTTTCGAAGAATGCACGCAAGTCGGTCACGCCGTAGCGCAGCATGGTCAGACGCTCCATGCCCATGCCGAAGGCGAAGCCGGAGTAAACTTCCGGATCGATACCCACGTTGCGCAGTACGTTTGGATGCACCATGCCGCAGCCCAGCACTTCCAGCCATTTGCCGTTTTTGCCCATCACGTCAACTTCCGCAGACGGTTCGGTGAACGGGAAGTAGGACGGACGGAAACGAACCTGCAGATCTTCCTCAAAGAAGTTGTTCAGGAAATCGTGCAGCGTGCCTTTCAGGTTGGTGAAGCTGATGTTTTTATCAACGATCAGGCCTTCCATCTGGTGGAACATTGGGGTGTGGGTCTGATCGTAGTCGTTACGATAGACGCGGCCCGGCGCGATAATACGGATTGGCGGCTGCCTGATCCTTCATGGTACGGATCTGAACGCCGGAGGTCTGGGTACGCAGCAGACGCGTCGCGTCGAACCAGAAAGTGTCGTGGTCAGCGCGTGCCGGGTGATGGCCAGGAATGTTCAGGGCGTCGAAGTTATGGTAATCATCTTCGATTTCCGGGCCGGTCGCCACGGTAAAGCCGAGCTCACCGAAGAAACTTTCAATGCGATCGATGGTGCGGGTAACCGGGTGCAGACCGCCGTTCTCGATGCGGCGACCCGGCAGGGAGACGTCGATCGTCTCTGCGGCCAGACGCGCATTCAGCGCCGCGCTTTCCAGCTCGGCTTTACGCGCGTTCAGCGCCTGCTGTACCTGCTCTTTGGCTTCGTTGATCACCGCCCCGGCTGCCGGGCGCTCTTCTGGCGGCAGCTCACGCAGGGTGGTCATTTGAAGGGTCAGGTGCCCTTTCTTGCCCAGGATATTCGACGCGGACATTGTCTAACGCGGCAACATCTGAGGCCTCATTAATGGCGGCCGTTGCACTGGCAACCAGCTCTGCGAGATGTGACATGATTTTCCTCATTATGTCGGTGCAGACACCGATTTGGTGGAGTTATTCTCTCAAATTCAGGCACAAAAAAAGCCTCCACAGGGAGGCTTATCTGGCGCTGTTTTTCGTTTCATCTTTCACGCGCTAGCCTCCTGAAGTCAGGTGCTAAAGTAAAAGAAGAAGCGGAAAATAGCAGCATTCATGCTTGCGTTACCTTGTCGGGTAAAAACCGTTGAGACCTTATTGAAAAGCCTGCACGGGTAAATGTCAATCTTCTGATAATGTTAAAGCAAAAGAGGGAGCCAGGCTCCCTCTTAAACTGGCTTATGCCAGTGCTGCTTTCGCTTTTTCGACCAGAGCGGTGAACGCTACTTTGTCGAATACTGCGATGTCAGCCAGGATCTTACGGTCGATTTCAACAGAGGCTTTTTTCAGGCCGTTGATGAATTTGCTGTAAGAAATACCGTTCTGACGTGCTGCTGCGTTGATACGCGCAATCCACAGTTGACGGAACTGACGCTTACGCTGACGACGGTCACGGTAAGCGTACTGACCTGCTTTGATAACAGCCTGGAAGGCAACGCGGTAAACGCGTGAACGCGCACCGTAGTAGCCTTTAGCTTGTTTCAAAATTTTCTTGTGACGTGCACGTGCAATTACACCACGTTTTACGCGAGCCATATGCTCTCTCCTGTATCTATATTCTAAGTTAAAAAAGTTAAAAGGTTAACGACTTATGCGTACGGCAGGCACGCGATAACCAGACCCAGATCGCCTTTAGAAACCATGGCTTTTGGACGCAGGTGACGTTTACGCTTAGTAGCTTTTTTGGTCAGAATATGACGCAGGTTAGCGTGCTTGTGCTTAAAACCACCTTTACCGGTTTTTTTGAAGCGCTTAGCAGCACCGCGTACGGTCTTAATTTTTGGCATTTTAATAACTTCCACTTCGCATTGTTAAATAAACGAAACATAGGCGAACAAAACCTATGAAACCCGAAGGCTCCACAGATTTTGCTGCTTGAAGGCCTTACTGTTTCTTCTTAGGAGCGAGCACCATGATCATCTGGCGGCCTTCGATCTTCGTAGGGAAGGATTCGACTACTGCCAGTTCACTCAGATCGTCACGGACGCGGTTAAGCACTTCCATACCGATCTGTTGGTGGGCCATCTCACGACCACGGAAACGCAGTGTGATCTTGGCCTTATCGCCATCTTCCAGAAAGCGAATCAGGCTGCGGAGTTTTACCTGATAATCGCCATCGTCGGTACCAGGACGGAATTTGATTTCCTTAACCTGGATAACTTTTTGCTTCTTCTTCTGTTCCTTAGAAGACTTGCTCTTTTCATAAAGGAACTTGCCGTAGTCCATGATACGACAAACTGGCGGTTCGGCGTTAGGGCTGATTTCAACTAAATCTACTCCAGCTTCTTCAGCTTTTTCGAGAGCTTCTCTCAGACTCACAATCCCCAGCTGCTCGCCTTCCAGACCTGTTAAGCGAACTTCCTGGGCGCGAATCTCGCCATTGATACGATTCGGACGCGCCGTTTGAACTCGTTTTCCGCCTTTAATACCTTATTCCTCCAGTTGTTGAAGACTGCGGCTGCGAATCTCTTGTTGCAGCTTCTCAATCACTTCACTTACGTCCAGGCTCCCCAGGTCTTTACCACGGCGGGTGCGAACGGCAACTTTGCCTGCTTCCACCTCTTTATCACCACAGACCAACATATACGGGACACGACGTAAAGTGTGCTCGCGGATTTTAAAGCCAATCTTCTCATTTCTCAAGTCTGCTTTTACGCGAATGCCCGCATTTTGCAGTTTCTGCGTCAATTCTTTAACGTAATCAGCCTGAGAATCGGTAATGTTCATCACCACCACCTGCACCGGCGCCAGCCAGGTCGGGAAGAAGCCGGCGAACTCTTCGGTCAGGATGCCGATGAAGCGCTCCAGAGAACCGAGAATGGCACGGTGAATCATTACCGGCACCTGACGCTCGTTGTCTTCGCCAACATAAGAGGCGCTTAAACGCTGCGGCAGGGAGAAGTCCAGCTGTACAGTACCGCACTGCCATGCGCGATCGAGGCAGTCATACAGGGTAAATTCAATTTTCGGACCGTAGAATGCGCCCTCGCCCAGCTGGTATTCGAACGGAATGCCGTTCTCTTCCAGCGCCACGGCGAGATCCGCTTCTGCACGATCCCACATCTCATCGCTACCGATACGTTTTTCCGGACGCGTTGAGAGTTTGACGACGATCTTCTCGAAGCCGAAGGTGCTGTACATATCGTAGACCATACGAATACAGGCGTTAACTTCGTCACGCACCTGATCTTCGGTACAGAAGATATGGGCATCATCCTGCGTGAAGCCACGCACGCGCATCAGACCGTGCAGCGCACCTGATGGCTCGTTACGGTGGCAGCTACCGAACTCCGCCATACGCAGCGGCAGGTCGCGGTAGGATTTCAGGCCCTGGTTGAAGATCTGAACGTGACCCGGGCAGTTCATCGGCTTGATGCAGTATTCACGGTTCTCAGACGAGGTGGTGAACATCGCATCTTTGTAGTTGTCCCAGTGGCCGGTTTTTTCCCACAGCACACGGTCCATCATGAACGGGCCTTTCACTTCCTGATACTGGTACTCTTTCAGCTTGGAGCGCACGAAAGTTTCCAGTTCACGGAAGATGGTCCAGCCGTCGTTATGCCAGAACACCATACCCGGCGCTTCTTCCTGCATGTGGTACAGGTCGAGCTGCTTACCGATTTTACGGTGGTCGCGCTTCGCCGCCTCTTCCAGGCGCTGCAGGTAGGCGTTCAGGGCTTTTTTATCTGCCCACGCGGTACCATAGATACGCTGCAACATCTTGTTGTTGCTGTCGCCGCGCCAGTAGGCGCCGGCGATCTTCATCAGCTTGAAGTGATGACAGAAACGCATGTTCGGCACGTGCGGTCCACGGCACATGTCGACGTATTCTTCGTGATGGTACAAGCCAGGCTTGTCATCATGCGCAATGTTTTCGTCAAGAATCGAGACTTTATAGCTTTCGCCGCGCTTCACGAAGGTTTCACGCGCTTCGTGCCAGCTGACTTTCTTCTTGATGACGTCGTAGTTGGTTTCGGCGAGCTCGTGCATACGTTTTTCGAGCGCGTCGATATCTTCCTGAGTCAGGGTGTGGTCAAGGTCAACGTCGTAGTAGAAACCGTTATCGATAACCGGACCGATCGCCATTTTGGTGTTCGGCCACAGCTGTTTGATGGCATGGCCTAACAGGTGCGCGCAGGAGTGACGAATGATCTCCAGACCTTCTTCATCTTTCGCGGTGATGATGGCGAGCGTCGCATCGTTGTTGATCAGATCGGAGGCATCAACCAGCTCGCCGTTAACGCGGCCAGCGATACAGGCTTTCGCCAGACCAGGACCGATGTCCAGGGCAACATCCATTGGGCTAACAGCGCGGTCGAAATGGCGTTGGCTGCCATCAGGAAGAGTAATTACAGGCATTTTATATCCTTATTTGCAGTGGTGCCCCACACGAAAGAGCATATACAAAGATAAATAATGTATTTATATCAGCACGTTAAGAATGTTTATTTGCTTCACTCTGCAAACTGTGCACACCAGAATGTACGAAAGCCTGGCTGTGCCCATCCCCACCTGTTGATAACGCCCCACAATAGTACACGGCATCGCGGCGACATAAAAGCGTGAACAGAATCATATTCCTGGCGTACATCGCAGGGATCATGCCAGTCACGTCATCATGGCGCGATAACAACAATAAATTCGCCGTCAATGACGTTCCCATAATACGGACAATTATACCACTCAGCCGTTTTATATGCGCTACCGCAAAAAATATAACGAATTCACATTTCATCCATCATATCCTCAATTTCACATGATGAAATCAAGCGAAAAAATATTCATCGTTTTACTGTAATAACTAACAAACCTGACTGAATCATTTTTACCGTCTTGTGATCTCATTAGAACAAATGACGGGAGTGTTTATTGTGAATAAGGAAAAGAGTAATCATGATGCAACACACAGCAATAGAAATGCCTGTCGGCAAATTTAAAAAACTAAGAGCACTCAACAGACGGCGTAATTATCTTATAAAAAAAATACGTATGCTGTTACGCATTTATATTGCAAAAATGCTATGGGACAGTCCTGCCCGAAGCGAACTGAATTTAATCTCAGCGAGAAAAGTTCTGTTGATGCGCAACGAAGGAGCAATCGGCGATGTCGTCGTCGATTCCGCACTGGTTAAATGTCTGCACGAGTCAGGATATATCGTTGATTTTCTGCTGACAAAATCAAACAGCCAGGTAATGCGCTATAATCCCCGCATTCGCCATATTTACGAGGCAGAGGATGTCACTTCTGCCAGCTACCTCAAAAAATTCACCCATAATGTCCCCCGTTCTGTGATTACTGAGTTAGCCAGTAATAAATACGATATTGTTATCGACCCCTCCCTTTTTGATATTCCGGTACATCGGTTGTTGTTATTAAGGCAAATAAATGCCAAAGCAGTATTAGGATTTAACAAATGGCCCTCTATTAACCATTATACAAAATCCTTTGATTTTGATTGCGCAAACTTGCATGTCAGCAAAACCTTTTCCTGCATCGCTGACTGCATGCAGTTAGATAAAAAACAACTGGAAACTTATGACCTGCATATCCCACAGGATATTTATGCTGAGACACAACAATTTCTGGCAGCCATCGAAGGCCGTAAGATTATCATTAATATCTTTGCCGGTAATGAGGATCGCTGCTTATCCCAGACTCAGCTTGCAGTAATTATTGAACAGTTGCAGATCGCGTATCCTGCGGTAAATATTATTTTGCTCGATCACCGTAAAGAGATCCACCTGCCACTCCCCGACAAAGTCGTCATAAATCCCTTTAAAACCCTGCATCATGCAATGGCTCTTATTGCGCAAGCCGATCTGATTATCTCGCCCGATACTTCGATCGTGCATATGGCGGCAGCCTGGCAGAAACCGCTCATTGCTATCTACAAAGATGTACGGCTCAACAATCAGCTTTGGGCGCCGGGATACGAAAACGCAAGGCAGATCATCATCAAATGTGGAAAGGTGCATCAAAAGCAGGATATCGCCAGTTTAATCATGGCGGAAATTGATCCCGCCCGATTGAGATAACGCATTTCCTACGTGAGTTGTCAGTTCACAGCAACTGGCAATTCAGTAAGTTAGCTCCCGATACCTTCACATCAGCGGCAACCTCCCACCACGTTTTCGGCCTGCCGCAGAAAAAAACGTACAAAATGGAATTTCCGGGATATAACAGCAAGTGAGTGCTTTTTATTCACTCCAGCGTGGCAGCTCCGCACGTCTGAAAACAGGATATCCATAACCGGCAGTGATGATTGTTATTGTGAAAAAATGTTTCAAAATTAATCGCATAGCATGCGTTTAATCTGATTTTTAGTGGCCACCTTGACACAACAGTACCACTGGCAGTCTAGTTGGCTTCCCATTAACATCTAACTCAATGATAAAGCATGGCAATCGTTTATCCCGTTATCATTATCGCGCTCCTTGCGATCATTATTTTTTCGTTTTATAAGCACCGCAGCATGAAATCAGCAAGAAGCTTACCGGGTCGTCATAAAAAGCGGCGCTGACGGCGCCAGGCTGCTTTGAAGGACAAACTCGCACTCACAAAAGGCACGCGCAAGCGTGCCTTTCTTCATTATTTATCAGGATTGATACCCCAACGCGCGAATCACTGTTTCCATTGCTTCCTGCGTTAATGCAGAACGCGTAACTCGCTTATTTGCCAGCATCGTTCTGACCACGCCAGCAATGACAACATGCTTTGGCTCCTGTCCCAGATCGCGCATCTCGAGCACTACCTTCCCCACCACCCGGCACATCTCCTCGTATAATGCCTCATCTTTGGAATTCCCCATTGTTCCTCCGGTTGTTGTGGTTTTTTGCCTGGCTTAATCGGTATCAGGATAGGGATAAACACTCCCTTTGTAACCTCCTGCAGACAACTTCCTTCACTTTCAATCGGATGCACATATATTAAACTGACTTGTAAATTTACCTTAAAGTTACCTGCCTCCACTGCCGATGAATGATTCATTAGAAGCACGGATAAGTTAGCTCAGCGATGCAGACGATTAATTACAATGAAATGGTCGGTCTCAATCTGTCCACCCGCCAGAAAACGGCATCAGCATTACAGGAATCTATTGCACGATTATCGTCTGGATTGCGCATCAACGGTGCGAAAGACGACGCTGCAGGCCAGGCGATTGTTAACCGCATGCGCGCCAATGTTAATTCGGATACCGTGATTTCACGCGGGCTTGACGATGCCATGAATATGGCGCAAACCGCCGAAGACAGCCTGGGTACCGTCGGTGAATTGTTGATCCGAGCGAAAAGCCTGGCCATCCAGTCCGGTAACAGTACGTTGTCGGTAAGTGACCGGGAAAGTTTGCATGCTGAATATCAAGAAATTCTTGAAAATATTCAGTACCTTTCAGAAAACACAGAGATTTTTGGTCGCTACCCGCTGGCCACCGACACCCCGGATCTGCCGCCAGAGTTAATCGGTAATGTTCCGCCACTGGACACGAAATTTCCCGTTGCAGGAACGAATTACACATTCAGCTCGGGAATTGTTTCTCTGGCGTATATTCCCGCGGGGGCGAAGGATATCACCCTCACTATTGATTCATTGGGACTTGACGATGACATTCAGCTCTTCACGCGCGATGGCAAGCACCTTGCCGGTACGCCGATCGACGGTACCGATCCGGATTACACCTGGAAAAGCCGCGGTATTACCACCCCGGCAAAAGCGACCAGCCGCGTACTGACCGAGGCCAACGGTTTTGAGGCAGGTGCAATCTATGATGATTCATTATTGATAGAAGGAGGTTCCAGTTGGGTGCTGAATGGCAGCGCAACGCTTAATTACGACGGCATGACCATCCGATACAGCGGTGATGGCGATCGCTACGAATCCGGCAAAGCCTACAACGACGGCAGTAATGGTTCCAACCGGCTGGAACGAATCAAAATAGATAACGTTACGGAAGATTTGGTGGTGATGATTGTCGGTAGCGGCTCGTTTACCAGTAACCTGAACTGGGGCACCCTGCCCACGCCAAAAATCACGCCCGCCGAACCGCCAAAGCAGAGTTTTCCCTGGGAGGTGGTCACCAGTGCAAATTTTGATGGCGAGGTGGGTGCAGTCACGATGCCGACCACGCCGGCCGATCTGAAATCGCTGGGGTTACTGAATACCGATATTCGTTCGATGGCGACCGCTGGCGATGCGATGGGAACACTCGATAGCGCGCTGGAGAAAGTCAGTCGCTATCGTTCTCAGTACGGTGCGTTCATTAATCGCTTTGAATCGTCAAAATCAGTGCTGGCGCAACAAAATATGGCCACACAGGCGGCAAAAAGCCGCATTGAAGACGCAGATTATGCACTGGAAATCAGCAAGATGGTGAAAGCACAAATATTACAACAGGGGCAGGATGCCGTACTCAAAGTGGCAAATCAATCGGCAGAAAATATTTTATCTTTGTTGCGGAGTTAAACAGACAACCTATTTAACACCTGTAGTTCTTTAAATATCACCGTCAGTTTTCGTCAATGTTTAATAAAATACAGAGCGCTAATTTTACATTAGGGGATAATTAAAAAAACCGGTACTACACTCTCCGGTTTTTCAAAGTTAATGAATTAACTAAGAATCTACTTAATTCCATTCACCAGCAACCAGCGTATGCGCATCAAACGCCTGATCGTTGGTTCCGTGAGTAGATTGTGCGACCGGCACCATATTGGAGCCTGCTTCAATGTTAGTGATATTCGTGTTGCTCTGGCTGGCTGAAGTAACAGGCTGAGCCGCGAAGACGCCAAAAGAGAGTGCAGAAAGCACCACGGCAACTGCGGCAGTTTTGATTGTTTTCATAATTAAGTTCTCTTTCTGTAATACGAACATTATTTGCTGGGCCGTTTTTCCGCCCGTAAAACCAGTGTAGATCTGGATCACACTTTTGCCCAGTCAATTTATTTATCCATTCGTGTCAAATAAACTGAATGTGTGTCCAGGTAATTAATTATGAAGACAATATGGAGAGAGGAATTTACTTAAATAAAACTGAATATAAGGCGCGATAAAATAGCACAAATAAACAAAAACAGTGGGCCGGAATTTCCGGCCCGGCGTATTACATTTTATAACCTAACGTAACCGTCGTTCTGCGATCGGTATGATCCGGCGCAGTTGAAGGCGGCTGGGAGTTCCAGGTCAGGTAATAACCTACTTTCAACGCGAAATGGGCATTGATAGCCACTTCCAGCGCTGTTTCTGAGTTCACTGTGGTGTCATCCGCGCCAAACACAGACACACCCTGCGTGAATTTGGTGGTGTCAGTCACTTGCCAGGTATAAGTACCGGATGCATAACCCAGCGCGGTGGTTTTGGTGTTGTCATCGGTGTACTTGTCGTAACGTACACCAGGACCGAATTCAAAGCGCAGGCTATGAACCGGGCCATTCAGGAACTGACGACCATAACCGGCGGTAAATACATCACGATCCTGATAACCGTTATAGCGATCGGTCAACCAACTGGCCTGGCCGAAAATATAGTCATAATCCGTCAGGTTATAACGACTACGGCCGCCAACGGCGTATTTCTCAGACGAACGAACATCGTTCGATGAGGTATTACTGGCGTTGCCCCACAGAGACCAGGCCGTGGTATTGCCGTACCAGGTCAGGGTGGAATCGGCAGTCAAAGAGGAGCTCTTTGTGTTGCCGGACTGCGCCAGATAGCCGCCGTTCACGCTACCTTCAAACGGGTGTTTCGCGGTGGATGGGTCATCCATGACAGTAAAAACGGTATCATCTGCGGCAGCATTCATTGCCGCAAATACGCCCGCGACCAGTGCAAACGCGGGTACTGTCTTCAAAAGCTTCATTTTTTTAGAGTCCGAACAGCAAAAAAAAGAGACCATCACGGTCCCGGAAACTTTCATCAGGATCAACGACTAACGTTCCAAAGAAAGGTAACAAATTATAAAAAGGCCGCTTAAACATATCAATGAAATATTATTGGAATTTTTGAATAAGAGAGATCTCAAAAACTACAAAATGGTTATTAATCCTCTAAGCCAGGTTAATCGATATCATATTTAATCAGGCTGTTATTTCCTTTCCCTCCGCTGGATTCAGTGCCAGGCTTACTGCAACCGAAGAAAAAGGAGGTCATCATGGTCGCGATTTATACTTTGACGCTGGCACCTTCACTGGACAGCGCAACATTAACGCCGCAGATTTATCCAGAAGGGAAACTGCGCTGCACTTCACCTGTTTTTGAGCCCGGCGGCGGCGGCATTAATGTCGCAAGGGCCATTACCCATCTTGGTGGTAAAGCCACAGCGATTTTTCCGGCCGGTGGCGCAACCGGCGAACACCTGACTGCGCTGTTAGCAGATGAAAACGTGCCAACCATTAGCGTCGACGCCAAAGACTGGACACGGCAGAACCTGCATGTTCACGTTGAATCCAGCGGCGAGCAGTACCGCTTTGTCATGCCGGGCGCCAGCCTCAGTGAAGATGAATTTCGCCAGATCGAAGAAAAAGTGCTCACCATTGAGCCAGGCGCATTGCTGGTGGTGAGCGGTAGTCTGCCGCCAGGTATTACCATCGGGAAACTGACACAACTCATTAAAACCGCACAGCAGCATGGGCTGCGCTGCATCGTTGACAGTTCCGGCGAAGCCCTTAGCGCTGCGCTGGCTATCGGCAACATTGAACTGGTCAAACCGAATCAGAAAGAGCTGAGCGCGCTGGTGGGCCGGGAGTTGACCCAGCCGGATGATGTGCGCAAAGCCGCACAGGAGATTGTTGATAGCGGTAAAGCGCTGCGCGTTGTCGTATCGCTGGGCCCTCAGGGTGCGCTGGCCGTCGATGCGAACCAGTGTGTGCAGGTCGTGCCGCCGCCGATGAAAAGCCAGAGTACGGTAGGCGCTGGCGACAGTATGGTGGGTGCGATGACGCTAAAACTGGCGCACGACGCGCCGCTGGACGATATGGTCCGTTACGGTGTTGCTGCCGGGAGCGCCGCCACGATCAACCATGGTACTCGCCTGTGTGCGCTGGCCGACACGCAAAAGATCTACGACTATTTGCGCAATGCCTGAGAATCGACAAATAGCGCCTGACGACTATGCTAAAAAAACCTTCAGGATTACAACGAGGTGATATATGAGCAGCGACGGCATCACGCGCTACGTGGTAGTGGTGAAATTTCATGAGCAAAGCCTGGCCGAAATCAACGAGCTAAATAACCACTTTACACGTGCAGGTTTCCTGCTCACGATGACCGATGAAGATGGCAATGTTCACGATCTGGGCACCAACACCTTCGGGCTCATCAGTGCGCTCAGTGAACAGGAAGTGCTTGAACTCGCCCGTGGATTAGCCACCGCCGCGGTGGCTGAAGAGGCTGATATCACCATCAGCACCTGGGAGGCATGGCAGCAAAAAGAGCATTAAGTGCCATGGCGCACCGCCTGTCCCGCAGGTGTGCGTTACGTCGTATTTTTTCACAGCTTTAGTGCGCTAACCTTATGATCTGGCTGATTACATGGGAGAGACATCATGTGGCAAGCGATAAGTGGTCTGTTACGCGAACAACTGGGAAGTGGCGAGATTGAGCAGCGGGATGAGCTGCCAGGCGGCGAAATCCATGCTGCATGGTATGTCCGTTACGCGGGTCGCGATCTTTTCGTAAAATGCGATGAACGTGAACTGTTGCCTATTTTTACCGCCGAAGCCGATCAGCTCGCGCTGTTGGCGCGCAGTAATACGGTAAAGGTGCCGACGGTATGGGCGGTGGGTAGCGATCGCGATTACAGCTTTCTGGTCATGGAGTATCTCCCTGCCCGCCCGCTGGATGCGCACAACGCGTTTCTGCTCGGTCAGCAACTGGCGCGTCTGCACCAGTGGAGCGATCAACCGCAGTTTGGCCTCGATTTTGATAACGATCTTTCCACCACGCCGCAGCCCAACGCCTGGCAGCGCCGCTGGTCAACGTTTTTTGCCGAACAGCGTATTGGCTGGCAACTGGAGCTGGCTGCGGAAAAAGGCATGGAGTTCGGCAATATCGACGCCATTGTCGAGCATGTCCAGCAGCGCCTTAGCTCTCACCAGCCGCAGCCGTCCTTACTGCATGGCGATCTGTGGTCCGATAACTGCGCGCTGGGGCCAGACGGTCCTTATATTTACGATCCGGCCTGTTACTGGGGCGATCGTGAGTGCGATCTGGCGATGCTGCCGCTGCATCCGGATCAGCCGCCGCAGATTTACGACGGCTACCAGTCAGTCTCACCGTTGCCCCTCGATTTCCCTGAACGTCAGCCGATCTACCAGCTTTATACACTCTTCAACCGGGCCATTCTTTTTGGTGGCGAACATCTGCTGAACGCACAAAAAGCGCTCGATCGCGTACTGGCAGCGTAGAACAGACAAGCCCGGGAGCATTATCGCTTTCGGGCTTGTTACCGCTTACAGAAAGCCCAGCAGTGAAAAGAAGAAGTAGCCTGCGATAATCACAATCACCGGCAACACATAAAGTGGGAAAATTTGCAGCAGAATGGTGTGGTGCGGCACGACGATGCGCGCTTCGATCTGCTCGCGAGACAACCCTTCAGGCCCTTTGGCTTGTTCAAGAATCATCTGGTTTTCCACCCCTTCTCGCAGAAAACGCGCCTGGCGGCTCATGCGCGCGCCGGAGGCCTGCAACGCCAGACCAACAAAGATCAGCGCGTAGATAAGCCAGAACACAATGTTCAGGCTCTGGTGGAAGTCGGGCGTCGGCGAGTTGTACCAGAAAAGGTTAAGAAAAGGCGTATTAAAACGCATCATCTCAATCATGACATGCGCAAAATCCAGCATCACGGCGTTAATGCCTGGCTGTTTTTCACTGTGGTCATACATAAATTTCAGTACAGAAATGACTGTCGAAATTACGGTCGGAATAAAAATCACCCAACCCAGAACGCGTTTCAGAATAGCGATGCGTCCAGCTTGTTGATACGTCATGGATTCCCCTTGTAAGTGACGCACTGTTTCCGCCTTAGTCTACCTGCTGATAATCATTTTCGCCTGATCTTTAAAGTCGGTATGATGAACGTTTAACCATATTTACCGTTTATTCCCCGGCGACATGCCATAAAAAAGAGAGGTTTTATGACAGCTCCGCGTCAAATTCTTGCTGCCATTTTTGATATGGATGGATTGCTTATCGACTCCGAGCCACTCTGGGATCGCGCCGAACTGGAGGTTGTGGCAAGCCTGGGCGTGGACATTAACCGACGTAATGAATTGCCCGATACCCTCGGTCTGCGCATCGATATGGTGGTGGAACTCTGGTACGCGCAGCAACCGTGGAATGGCCCGGATCGCAAAGAAGTGACCGAACGCATTATTCAGCGCGCAATTTCGCTGGTTGAAGAGAAACGCCCGCTACTGCCTGGCGTGCGCGAAGCCATTGCGTTGTGTAAAGCCAACGGCCTGCTGGTCGGGCTGGCCTCCGCATCGCCGCTGCATATGCTGGAAAAAGTGCTGGCAATGTTTGAACTGCGCGACAGCTTTGATGCGCTGGCCTCGGCAGAAAACCTCCCCTACAGCAAACCGCACCCGCAGGTGTACCTGGATTGTGCCGCCAAACTGGGCATTGATCCGCTGACCTGTGTGGCGCTGGAAGATTCCGTCAATGGCATGATCGCCAGCAAAGCAGCGCGGATGCGCTCGATTGTGGTACCGGATGAAGAACACCGCGCCGATCCGCGTTATGTGCTGGCTAACGTTAAGCTCACCAGCCTCGAACAGCTCACGCTTGCCCATCTTATCGGCTAATTCCACCGGGGCAGCCGCTTTTGTTGCCCCTTAATTTTATTTTTGAAACATCATTTCATTTTATTTGTATTTTTCTTGCCCACCTTCTATTCTGATCTTCAGGCGCTGATGCCCTGTTACAACAATAATGATTACGCCGGAGAGAACATGATACTGGATGCCTTTAAGCTTGCAGGTAGAGTGGCCATTGTGACCGGGTGCGATACCGGTCTGGGTCAAGGAATGACGTTAGGGCTTGCGGAGGCGGGCTGCGATATTGTCGGCGTGGGCCGAAAAATTCCACTCGACACGGCCGAACGCGTTCAGGCTCTCGGGCGTCGTTTTGTTTCTGTGCAGGCGGATCTGCGCCATCAGCACGGGCTTGATGACATTGTTAATCAGACGGTGAACCAGATGGGCCGGGTAGATATTCTGGTGAATAACGCTGGCGCCATTCGACGCTGCGACGCCCTCGATTTCAGCGAGCAGGACTGGGATGACGTCATGAACCTGAACCTGAAAACGGTCTTCTTTCTGTCGCAGGCCGTTGCGAGGCAATTTATCGCCCAGGGCAACGGCGGCAAAATTATTAATATTGCCTCGATGCTCTCTTTCCAGGGCGGCATCCGCGTGCCTTCTTATACTGCGTCGAAAAGCGGCGTGATGGGGCTGACCCGACTGTTGGCCAATGAGTGGGCGCCGCACCAGATTAACGTCAACGCCATCGCGCCAGGCTATATGGCGACCAATAATACCCAGCAACTGCGGGAAGATGCCGAACGCAGCCAGGAGATACTCGATCGCATTCCCGCCGGGCGCTGGGGCGAGCCCGAAGATTTGAAAGGCGCAGCGGTGTTTCTCGCTTCACAGGCATCCGATTACATCAATGGCTTCACCCTTGCCGTCGATGGCGGCTGGCTGGCGCGCTAATCTGACAGGATTGTGACAAAGAGTTACAACGTCACCTCTTCCGCCTACTGTATAAACATCCTATACTGTATGCATCGACAGTTTAGTGAGTTTGATCATGACGGCGGAAGGACACCTGCTTTTCTCCATTGCCTGCGCGGTGTTTGCCAAAAATGCCGAGTTAACACCTGTCCTTGCTCAGGGTGACTGGTGGCATATTGTTCCGTCGGCCATTCTTACCTGCCTGTTACCGGACATCGATCACCCGAAATCCTTCCTCGGCCAGCGTCTGAAGTGGATATCAAAACCGGTGGCGCGAGTCTTCGGTCATCGGGGCTTTACGCACAGCCTGCTGGCGGTTTTTCTCTCACTCGCCCTGTTTACGCTAAAAGTCCCGGAAAGCTGGATTGTCCCTGCGGATGCCATTGCAGGGAATGGTGGTGGGCTATTTGAGCCATATCCTTGCCGATATGCTGACGCCTGCGGGCGTGCCGCTGTTATGGCCTTGTCGCTGGCGCTTTCGCCTGCCGATCCTGGTGCCGCAAAAAGGCAATCAACTGGAGCGCGTATTATGTATGGCGCTGTTCACCTGGGCGGTGTGGATGCCGCAATCGTTGCCCGAAAACGGTGCAGTTCGCTGGTCATCCCAGATGATAAACTCGCTGCAAAATCAGTTTAATCGCTTTATTCATCCACAATCCGGCCATTAAACCAGCAATTCCCCTGCTTTTTGCATAAAACATTCCATTTGGATATAAGGCCACCCCGGCACTTCTGCTAACCTTGCGCCACTGGATTAACCGGCAAGGTTGACCGAATAATGAAATCAGGAGAACGGGGATGAATCTTCCACTAATCGCGAACGTCGTTGTGTTCGTGGCATTGCTGTTTCTGCTGGCGCAGGCCCGCCACAAACAGTGGAGCCTGGCGAAAAAAGTGCTGGTCGGCTTAGGGCTTGGCGTGGTCTTCGGCCTGGCGCTACAGGCTATCTATGGTGCCGACAACCCGGTACTGAAAGACTCTATCCAGTGGTTCAACATGGTCGGTAACGGCTATGTCCAGCTGCTGCAAATGATCGTTATGCCGCTGGTGTTCGCCTCTATTCTGAGCGCCGTTGCGCGCCTGCATAACGCCTCCCAGTTGGGTAAAATCAGCTTCCTGACCATCGGCACGCTGCTGTTCACCACGCTGATTGCCGCGCTGGTCGGGGTGCTGGTGACTAACCTGTTTGGCCTGACCGCCGAAGGTCTGGTGCAGGGAACCGCGGAAACGGCGCGTCTGAATGCCATCCAGAGCAACTATGTCGGTAAAGTGGCCGATCTGACCGTACCGCAGATGGTGCTCTCTTTCATGCCGAAAAACCCGTTTGCCGATCTGACCGGCGCGAACCCGACCTCGATCATCAGCATGGTTATTTTCGCCGCGTTCCTCGGCGTCGCCGCGCTGAAGTTGCTGAAAGATGACGCGCCGAAAGGCGAGCGCGTGCTGACCGCTATCGACACCCTGCAAAGCTGGGTGATGAAGCTGGTGCGTCTGGTGATGCAGCTGACGCCGTACGGCGTGCTGGCGCTGATGACCAAAGTGGTTGCCGGCTCCAACATTCAGGACATCATCAAGCTGGGCAGCTTTGTTGTCGCCTCCTATCTTGGCCTGGGCATTATGTTTGTGGTGCACGGACTGCTGCTGGGCGTTAACGGCGTCAGCCCGCTGAAATTCTTCCGCAAAGTATGGCCGGTGCTGACCTTTGCCTTCACCAGCCGTTCCAGCGCCGCGTCAATTCCGCTGAACGTCGAAGCGCAAACCCGCCGTCTGGGCGTGCCGGAATCGATCGCCAGCTTCTCGGCCTCTTTCGGCGCCACCATTGGTCAGAACGGCTGTGCGGGTCTCTACCCGGCGATGCTGGCGGTAATGGTGGCGCCGACCGTCGGCATCAACCCGCTGGATCCGGTGTGGATTGCCACGCTGGTCGGGATTGTCACCGTCAGCTCCGCCGGCGTTGCGGGTGTTGGCGGTGGCGCAACCTTCGCCGCGCTGATTGTGCTGCCTGCGATGGGCCTGCCGGTGACGCTGGTTGCGCTGCTGATCTCCGTTGAACCGCTGATCGATATGGGTCGTACCGCGCTGAACGTGAGCGGTTCCATGACCGCCGGGACGCTGACCAGCCAGTGGCTGAAGCAAACCGACAAAGCGATTCTGGAGAGCGAAGACGACGCCGAACTGGCGCATCGTTAAGCCAAAGACGACAAGGCGGGGAATCTCCCCGCCTTTTTTATATCTCATCGCTTTTTGCTATCCAGCGCAGCAATCAACGTTTTTGCCAGCGCATGATCCGAGAAAGGGTTTTGCCCGGTAATCAGCTCCCGGTCCGTCACGACATTGGCCTGCCAGGCGTTGGCAAATGCCATCTTGCCTCCTGCTTGCGCCATCGCCTGCGCCGGGTAATAACGCAACTTAGCCCCTTTCAACGACGTTTCAAAGGCCTGTTCTTCGGCATCGGAAAAAATCGTCATCTTATAGCCCGCATAAATCCAGTTTTTCGCCGCCGCTGGCGCGCCCGCAATCAGCCCCTGCTCAAACGTCTGCGGCTGCTCCTGCGCCGCCAGCAGTGCAATCGGCCCATGACAGATAGCCGCCGTCGGTTTACCGCTGCGGTGGAACTGACGCAGCAGCGCACCAACATCCGCATTCCCCGGCAGATCGATCAATGGGGCGTGCCCGCCAGGAATAAAGATCCCCGCATAACTCTCCGTTCCCTGCGCCAGAACCTGTTTAAGCGATTTAACGTTGCCTTCGGCAGTCAGTGTGTCCACAACGCTCTTAATGCGCTGCATTTCTTGCGGGTTATTAGCGAAATACATCGGGTCGATCGAGTGCTCATCCGGTAGCGGCTTATTGCCTTTGGGGGTGACAATCGTCAGCGAATATCCGGCCTTGAGCAACGCATCGGCGGGCACACCAAATTCATTAAGGTAAAAGCCGGAAGCATAACTTTTCCCCTCTTGCAGCGGCAGCGCGGTCTCGCTGGAGAGCAGCACCAGTACATTGCCTTTCGATGCGGCATAGGTGGTCACGCTGGTAGCCAGCGCAATAACAGCAAGCAAACCCTGTAGCAGTTTTTTCATGGTTGGTCCCCAATAGATTAACAGTACGAGAAATGTACTGGTTCACTTGCTGTAAATAAATTAACCTGAAAGAACTTTATTGATTACACCAGAGAATAAATGTCACGGTCATTCGAGTCGGTACAACTGGGCAGTATCGAGCTTTTCTGCAAGGCAGCAGAGAGCGGTAGTTTCACTGCGGCGGCAGAAGCACTGGGGATCACGCCAGCCTCGGTTAGCCGGACGATTGGTCGGCTGGAAACACGGCTTGGCGTCAGGTTGTTTAATCGCACCACCCGCAGCGTAAAATTGACCAGCGATGGCGAATTGTATCGCGCTCAGTGCCAGCAGGCGCTGGATCAGATTGCCGAAGCAGAACGCGCACTAACCGGACAACAGCGCCGCCCGCAAGGCGTACTGCGGGTCAGCGTCGGAACGGTGTACGGGCATCACCGCATCGTACCGTTGCTACCGGCGTTTATGGCGGCATACCCGGATATCGAGGTCGAACTTAACATTTCGAACCGCAATATAGATTTTATTGAGGACGGCTACGATCTGGCCATTCGGATGGGAGAACCGAAAGACTCCCGCGTCGTGGCACGCAAGCTGGAAGATGCCAGCGTCGGCGTCTTTGCATCGCCAGCGTATCTGGCAAATCACACGCGCCCGCAGACGCTGGATGCCCTGCGCCAGCACGATTTAATCCAGTTTATTTTACCCAGCACGGGCCGCCCGGTGGCGTGGATTTTCCGCAACGCGCAGGGTGAAAACCAGGATTTCAGTTTCACCAGCCGCCGCAGGGTTCACGAAGATGTGCTGGCGGGTGTGGGCTGGGCGATGGCGGGCGGCGGACTCTTTCAGATCTACCATTTTGTGGCGGCACAGGCAGTGGCGGAAGGACGGCTGGAAGAAGTGATGCAGGAGATGGCTGGCCGTTCGCGTCCGTTCTATCTTCTTTACCCGCAAAACCGGCATCTTTCAGCCAGAGTCAGAGCGTTTGCCGATTATCTTGTCACCGCGCTCCGCCAGCCGTAGCGCCAGAATTACTCTTCGTCGAGTTCGTCCTGCTGGCGCATCTGCGTCGCCCAGCGTTGGGCCGCTTCAGGGACGCTGAAAACCGGTGAACGGTGAAAATTTTCCCCCATCAGCACGAAAGCGACATATTTACCGCGCAGCAGCCAGACATCGCGATACCCGTCCACTTTTTCGGCATGATCGGGCGGAGCGGGTTCAACCCGCGGGACATAGCTGATAACGACTCGGTTTTGTTGGCGAAGAGTTTTCATAAGCGATGCATTCACTAAAGACAAAATCTACAGACATGAAAGACCTATCATAGCCGATTGTTACCCCGCCCGTCGCCTCTGGCGCACTTTTCTCCGCTTTTTCATCGAACCGCCATCTGCCGGGCTGGCGGGCAGCAACAGGACAATGTTCTATAGTTAGAGGGGTTTTGCCATAACAACGACCATTTTTCAGTAATGAAAACAGGAGACGAGTTCAATGTCGCAACAGAAAAAAGACCCCCAACATGCCCCGGTACATGATGCCAACGAATCCCGCCCCGGGCTGGATTCCCTCGCGCCAGAAGACAATTCTCACCGCCCTTCCCCGAAGCCCACTGCGCCTGGTGAACAGCCAACCGCGCCGGGGAGCCTGAAAGCGCCGGATACGTCCAACGACAAACTGAACGCGCTTGAGCCTTTCCGTAAGGGCAGTGAGAATTTTCCACTTACCACCAATCAAGGGGTGCGCATCGCCGACGATCAAAACTCCCTGCGCGCCGGAACCCGTGGCCCCACTCTGCTGGAAGATTTCATTCTGCGGGAGAAGATTACCCATTTTGACCATGAACGCATTCCGGAACGGATCGTGCACGCGCGTGGTTCAGCGGCGCACGGCTATTTTCAGCCCTATCGCAGCCTGAGCGATATCACCAAAGCCGATTTCCTCTCCGATCCAGAGAAAATCACGCCGGTTTTTGTCCGCTTCTCCACAGTGCAGGGCGGTGCCGGTTCGGCAGATACCGTGCGCGACATCCGTGGTTTTGCCACCAAGTTTTATACCGAAGAGGGCATTTTTGATCTGGTGGGCAACAACACGCCGATCTTTTTTATTCAGGATGCGCATAAATTCCCGGATTTTGTTCATGCCGTAAAACCGGAACCGCACTGGGCAATCCCGCAGGGGCAAAGCGCCCATGACACCTTCTGGGATTACGTCTCTTTGCAACCGGAGACGCTGCACAACGTGATGTGGGCGATGTCGGATCGCGGCATTCCGCGCAGCTATCGCACCATGGAAGGCTTCGGCATTCATACCTTCCGGCTGATTAACGCCGAAGGCAAAGCGACCTTTGTGCGCTTCCACTGGAAACCACTGGCGGGCAAGGCGTCTCTGGTGTGGGATGAGGCGCAAAAACTGACCGGACGCGATCCGGACTTCCATCGTCGCGAGTTGTGGGAAGCCATTGAAGCGGGCGACTACCCGGAATATGAACTGGGGCTGCAACTGATCCCTGAAGAAGACGAGTTCAAATTTGATTTTGACCTGCTGGATCCGACCAAACTGATCCCGGAAGAACTGGTGCCAGTGCAACGCGTGGGCAAGATGGTGCTCAACCGGAACCCGGATAATTTCTTTACCGAAAACGAGCAGGCCGCGTTCCATCCGGGGCATATCGTTCCGGGGCTGGACTTCACCAATGACCCCCTCTTGCAGGGGCGTCTGTTCTCCTACACGGATACACAAATCAGCCGTCTCGGCGGGCCAAACTTCCATGAAATCCCGATTAATCGCCCTACCTGCCCGTATCACAATTTCCAGCGCGACGGCATGCACCGCATGGATATTGATACCAACCCGGCCAATTATGAACCGAACTCGATCAACGATAACTGGCCGCGGGAAACACCGCCGGGCCCGAAACGCGGCGGGTTTGAAACGTATCAGGAGCGTGTTGAAGGCCATAAAATCCGCGAGCGCAGCGCCTCTTTTGCCGAGTATTACGCCCATCCACGGCTTTTCTGGCTTAGCCAGACGCCTTTTGAGCAGCGCCATATCATCGATGCATTCAGCTTTGAGCTCAGTAAAGTGGCGCGCGCCTATATTCGCGAACGCGTTGTTGATCAACTGGCGCATATCGACGTTCATCTGGCGCAGGGCGTTGCCGAAAACCTCGGGATTACGCTCAGCGATGAACAGCGCAATATCGCTCCGCCACCGGACGTTAACGGCCTGAAAAAAGATCCGGCGCTAAGCCTGTATGCAGTTCCGGACGGCAGCGTCAAAGGCCGGGTAGTGGCTATCCTGCTGCATGATAACGTCAGCGCTGCCGATGTACTGAACGTGCTGCAAGGGCTTCAGGCAAAAGGCGTGCACAGCAAACTGCTGTATGCCCGCATGGGTGAAGTGACCGCTGATGACGGCTCCAGCCTGCCGGTGGCGGCAACATTTGCCGGATCACCTTCGCTGACAGTGGACGGTGTGATCGTCCCCGGTGGCGACGTGAGCGAGCTTTTACAAAATGGGGATGCGAAATACTACCTGCTGGAGGCGTATAAGCATCTGAAAACCATTGCGCTGCTGGGTGATGCGCGTCAGTTCAAAGCGCTGCTGGGCGTCGATGCGCAGGGGGAAGACGGTATTGTGGAAGCCGACTCGGCCTCATCGATACTGGTGGATGATTTCCTCACCCACCTTGCCGCGCACCGGGTGTGGTCGCGAATCGGCAAGATTGACAGCATACCGGCGTAAGATAAAAAAACCGGCCAGCAGGCCGGTTTTTTTAATGCTCAGGCAAAAATAAATTACTGCCCTTAGTTGCCTGCGGGTCGGTATCGTATTCAGCACAGGTCTGATAGCCGGAGTTGATCACATGACCGGTATCATCCAGGGCGACAAAGTAGGTTTCTGCCTTACCATCACGTTGACCCAGGATATAGGTCTGGCAGGTCCCTTTCGCATGAATCATGGTGACTTCAGAAGAAGGTTTACCGGCAATCGCAGCCACCTGCGAACGGGTCATCCCTTTTTTAACGTCTTTTACTACGGGCTGCGTAAACTGATCCTTGGTGCGATCGTAAGCCGTACACCCTGCCAGCATAGTCAGTACCGCCGCGGTGCCCAGAATTCCTGCTACGTTCTTGTTCATATTCCGTCCTCTTGTTTATCAGCGTGTTATCTAAGCATGGGATAAAAAGTACTATTGTTCAACTTTGTGCGTTACGCCAGACGAATTTCGGAAAATTCTAATAAAACAACGATAAGCTGCTAAATCGCCGCAAATTAGCGCACTCAAAACTGTGATCCTTGTCGTTTCACCGCCAAAGGGTTAGTTTGGCTCTATATTAATTAGCTATTTGCAACCTGCCAGGCAGGATTACATAACGGAGGGCGTAATGACTCTGCAACAAGAGATTATTCAGGCGCTGGGCGCGAAGCCGAGCATCAGATGCCCATGAAGAGATCCGCCGCAGCGTGGATTTTCTGAAAACCTATCTGAAGAACGTTTCCCTTTATGAAATCGCTGGTGCTGGGCATCAGCGGCGGCCAGGATTCCACGCTGACCGGCAAACTCTGCCAGATGGCGATTTCAGAGCTGCGCGAGGAGACGGGCGATGAGACGCTGCAGTTTATCGCGGTGCGTCTTCCTTACGGCGTACAGGCAGACGAGCAGGATTGCCAGGATGCCATTGCCTTCATTCAGCCTGACCGCGTGCTGACCGTGAATATTAAAGGCTCGGTGCTGGCAAGCGAGCAGGCGCTGCGCGAAGCGGGCATTGAGCTGAGCGATTTTGTTCGCGGCAACGAGAAGGCCCGCGAGCGCATGAAAGCGCAGTACAGCATCGCCGGGATGACCAAAGGCGTCGTGGTCGGCACCGACCATGCGGCCGAAGCGATCACCGGCTTCTTCACCAAATATGGCGACGGCGGCACCGACATTAACCCGATCTTCCGCCTGAACAAACGTCAGGGCAAGCAGCTGCTTGCCGCGCTGGGCTGCCCTGAGCATCTGTATAAGAAAGCGCCGACAGCTGACCTTGAAGACGATCGCCCTTCCCTGCCGGATGAAGCGGCCCTTGGCGTCACCTATGACAACATTGATGATTATCTGGAAGGCAAAAAGCTGGATGAAGGTACCGCGAAAATCATCGAAGGCTGGTATCTGAAAACCGAGCACAAGCGCCGCCCGCCGATTACGGTGTTTGACGACTTCTGGAAAAAATAATTTCTGAAACTCATCATGATCTTATCAGGCCTGCCCGCCGGGCCTGATAAGCGTCGCGCCCTCTGTGTCCATCCCCTGCTCCCTGATATTGTCGCGGCTTTCCCGGCCTGCCCACATCATCGCCTGTTTGCCACTTTTTTAGCCTGTCGTTAGTCCTGCTACACTGTATACCTGAACAGTATATGGAGCAGTATCTGAGTAGGCGTCAATCCGCCCCGCGTCTTGAGTTTGAAGCGGCGGCTATCTACGAATATCCCGAACACCTTCGCCCCTGGCTTGAGGCATTGCCTAAACAGCCGGGCGTGTACATCTTTCACGGCGAAAGCGACACCCTGCCGCTCTATATCGGCAAGAGCGTTAACATTCGCAGTCGGGTGTTATCCCATCTGCGTACGCCGGACGAGGCCGCCATGCTGCGCCAGTCGCGACGCATTACCTGGTTCCAGACGGCGGGAGAAATGGGCGCGCTGTTGCTGGAGGCGCGGTTGATAAAAGAACAACAGCCGCTGTTCAACAAGCGCCTGCGCCGCAACCGTCAGCTCTGCTCCCTGCAGATCAACGATGGCAAGCCGCAGGTCGTCTACGCGCGCGACGTCGATTTTTCTCATGCCCCGAATCTCTACGGGCTGTTCGCCAATAAACGCGCCGCACTTCAGGCGCTGCAGACGCTGGCGGACGAGCTCCAGCTTTGCTACAGCCTTTTGGGTCTGGAGGCGACCACGCGCGGACGCGCCTGTTTTCGATCCGCGCTGAAGCGCTGCGCCGGTGCCTGCTGCGGGAGAGAACCGCGCTGAGGCGCACCACGCGCGTTCTTCGCGGCGGCGATGGCGCGCATGAAGCTGGTATGCTGGCCCTGGAAAGGCGCCGTTGCGGCTTGAAAGAGAGTGCGGGCGCGATGACCCAGTATCACATCGTCAACAACTGGCTCTGGCTGGGCGCTGTCGACGTTAACAAGCTGAGCGACGCGGCAACCGCGCTGCTACGCACGCCCGCCGGATTTGACCACGATGGCTACAAAATTCTCTGTAAACCTGTGCTGGGCGGCAAGTTTGAGATCATCGATCTGGATTAATGGCCTGGCAGCCAGGTGATTTCGCTGAACAATAAGGTGCCCTTCGGCTTCAGCAGACGCAGCGTATGGGTACCTTCCTCCCAGCTGGCGCCCTGATCGGCCGTCAGCAATTTATCACCCAGCTGCCACGCCCCGCTTAACACAAACACCACGCCCCCGCGTGTGCCAAAGGTGGTAAAGGTACGGTCAGCCACGCGCACCTTCGCCCGGCAGCAGTCGCGACGGGTCATGATGTTGAAGTCCATCGCCATTCGCCCATCGGACAGCAGCGCTTTCACCGGCAGGTCGCCGGCAAAGCTATAGGGCTGATGGTGCTTCAGGGTATGGAAGAACGCCTGACCGGCATCCAGCGTCACCTCCCCGCCTTCCAGCAGGGTAATCACCCGATCGACGCCGGGGAACGAGGAGAATTCGCCGTTGCTGGCGATAGTCGCGATACTGGCACGCCAGTGAAAATCGCGCGTCGCGGGAGGGAAACAACAAATCTCACGCGTTTCGCCCGCACCATTGCGCCAGAGGCTGACCGGCATTTTACGGATATCAAAGAACTCCATCACCACTCCTGAATGGCGCGGTGATGCAATCCGCGCCGCTGCTTCAGCAGGCAGCTTGTTATTGTTTATTGTCGTTGTCGGATTATCGGCAGCAGCAACAATTTGCCTTAGGCCACAGCGTAACCAGACATGTAAAAAAATATAAATTTCAGATAAGTAACGCACCCGAGAAGAGGGGCTACAGGAGCATACCGCGCTGCGGGCGGCAGGCAAGAGGGCAGGAAAGAAAAACCGCCGGTCCTGTCCACAGCGTATTGCGCTTTTGTGGACAGGATCCCGGCGGTCTTAAGAGAGTGAACCGATTATTCGGTTGGTGCTGGCATTTTACCTTCCATCGCCGGACGTTCTGTCAGACGCTTCTCAAAATTCGCATTAAATTGTTTTTTCTGTTCCGGGGTCAGAATGTTGTAGATCTTGTTCTGGGTTTCCATGTGAGCCAGCATGCGGGCTTTGTGCTGCTCGGCCATTTTGTCGATCTGCGCTTCGGCTTTCGCCTTGTCGAAGCTGTCGCTGGCGATGATGTCATGCATCGCACGACGCTCTTCAAGCGGCGGACGTTTCATCTGGTCGCGTTCGCTTTTCCTGATGTCGCGGATCTGCTGTTTCTGCGCATCCGTCAGGTTGAGATCCTTAAACATCATCATCTCGTTGTGCATACCCGGACCTTTATGATGCATCATCATTTTGCCTTCAGCAGGCGCGGCAGCCGTTGTGGTCGCAGTATCTGCGGCGAACGCCATGCTGGTAGCGCCCAGAGCCAGGGTAGAAGCAACAAACAGTGCAGTAAACTTACGCATAATTTATTTCCTTTCTTTCAGTTATTCTTCGGCGCTATGCCGTGTTGACGAGATTAACTTTACGGGGTTTATCGTCAATTAGTCAGAGCAACGGTAAAACAATGAAAGTGTAAAAAACAAATTTTCGCCAAATGTGGAGGAAATAAGGATAAAGCGTGGAGAGTTGCAACAAAAAATATTCAATACGATGATTTTAAAGCGAATTATGAAGAGTATAACGGAGTAACGCTGATTAATAATAAACCCAGCAACCAGGAATATTCCGCAAAAGGCGCTTTAATTTAAAAAGCGCACCAAAAAAATAAGTTCCCCTCCCGGATGATGAGAGGGGAAAGGTTCAGGATATTTTTTCCAGCATCAGTCCGGCACGCAGGCCAAACGCCACGGTGGGATTAGGAAATAAAACATACTCGGTGGTCTTTCTGCACCTCGTAACGTTCCTCGCCATCCTCGGCCAGCAGCGCCCCTTTGCGGAACGGCGTGAAGTTCAGGGTATGCGCGGCCATATGGAGCAGGAAGGCATCGCTGCGGCGCGTGATCTGCTGTACGACCCGGTAACGCTACCGGCGTACTCTGCTTGTCCGGCGCAGGTTCACCGGCCAGCAATGCTGCCAGCGCCCATGCGGTACGCTGAAACTGGCTGAGATCGTTCTGGCCAAACGGCAGCGCTTTACCCAGCTCCAGCGTACAGGACAGCGCACCAAAGTGCTCACAGGTGAAGTGGGTAAACGTTCCGCCCGGCGACTGATGAAACACCAGCGCCTCCAGCCCGGCGGCGCCCAGCCAGCTCCAGAAACACTTCATCCCACGGCTGACTGCGCTGCGGCAGCACGCCGAAGCGAACATGGTAGGATGCGCGGATGGCCGTATGCAGATCCAGATGCCAGCGCTCCGGCATCGCCACCGGCAAAAAAGTGGGTCACCGCACGTTCTCCAGCCACGCTGCCCGCGCCGTTTCATCGCTCTGCGGAAACTGCGACCAGCGGCCGCCGAACATGCGGTTAATGTCGCTCACCAGATACCGTTTGTTTTCCGCCAGCGCAGGCGGATTGCCGAGCACCACCAGCACGCGGCACGTCAGGGCAATCTCATTGCGATACAGCGCGCGCAGCAGCAGATCGACAATCTCAACCGGCGCGGTTTCATTCCCGTGAATGCCCGTTGAAAGCAGCAGCGACAGATCGCTATTTGCGGTCGGCGTCAGCTCAAGCACCCCGCGCCCCAGCCACCGCCAGCGAAATGAGGGACCGTCCCCCTCTTTCTGTTCCGGCGTTTCATCGGCCAGGGTCAGCGCCAGTAAATTTTCCATATCCACTCCTTTAGCGCTGGAACGGATAAACCGATCCCAGTTGCAGGATTGTCGACAACGCGTCCAGCGCCTCGCGCCCTTCACGCAGAAGCTGCGGGTCAACCAGATCGGCCTGCGTCAGACGGTCGCGATAGTAGCGATCGACCCAGTCATTCAGCGTGGCGTAAAGAGCGTATCGTTCATCATGACCGCCGGATTAACCGCCTGCATTTCGGCCTGAGTCAAGACCACGCGCAGACGTAAACAGGCTGGACCACCGCCGTTGGCCATACTTTCACGCAGGTCAAACACGCGCAGTTCGTCAATCGGGTTATCGGCCTTCACCAGCTCGGTCAGGTAGCGCCACACGCCCTGATGATCCCGGGACTCCTGCGGCAGAACCAGCATCATGCTGCCGTCATCGCGGCTCAGCAGCTGGCTATTGAACAGATACGTTTCGACCGCATCCTGCACGCTTACCGCCTCCGTTGGCACCTGAATGGGCGTAAAGCCGCGTACGCGCTCATGCAGCGTAGCGAGCAGCTTTTCCTGATGGGCGAACGCCTGCTCGTGGCAGAACAGCACCTGGCGGTTGGAAACGGCAATCACGTCGTTGTGGAACACGCCCTGGTCGATCACATGCGGGTTCTGCTGGGCGAAAATCACCTGGGAAGGATTGACCTGGTTCAGGCGGGCAACGGCCTGGCTGGCTGCCAGCGTCTGACGCGCAGGATAACGGGTTGGCGCAGTGTGGCCCCCCTCTTCTCGTCCGTAGATAAACAGCTGCAGGCCCGGGTCGCCATAATCGCCCCCCAGGCGGTTATGGTTGGCCGCGCCTTCGTCGCCAAACATCGCCACCTGCGGCAGGGCCTGATGTACCGCGAAATGGGCGTCCTGGTTGAAAATAGCGCGCAGCACGCGCTCGGTGGTTTCCGCTTCGGTGGCGCGGTGAAACTTGTTATTCAGGTTTGCCACCGTCAGATGGACTTTGCCATCCAGCGTATCGGCGGACGGCGCGACGGTTGCCGCGTTGGCGACCCACATCGAAGAGGCCGAGCTTGCCGCCGAGAGCAGATGCGGCGTCTGCGTACCCGCTTTTTCAACCACCTGCTCATCGGTGCCGCTAAAGCCGAGCTGACGCAGCACCGCCACGTTCGGGCGCTCCTGCGGCGGGATCACCGCCTGCGGGAAACCGGCATCCGCCAGCGCCTTCATTTTCAGCAGCCCCTGCTTCGCCGCCAGCTTCGGGTTGGAGACCTGAAAACGGTGCTTCGTCGAGGCTTCATTGCCAAAAGAGAGCCCGGCATAGTGGTGCGTCAGCCCCACCAGCCCGTCAAAGTTGACTTCACGCGCTTTCATGACGATCCCCTCCGGTAAAATCCAGCCCCGGATTAAGCGTCTCCGGCAGCGTCAGCGCCGGGGTTTCCAGGCTCGCCATCGGCCAGGCGCAGTAATCGGCGGCATACCACGCGCTGGCGCGATGGTTGCCCGATGCGCCCACGCCGCCGAACGGCGCGGTGCTGGCCGCGCCGGTCAGCGGTTTATTCCAGTTCACAATCCCGGCGCGCGCTTCCAGCAGCAGTTGATCAAACTTCTCGCGATGCGGGGAAATCAGCCCACTCGACAGGCCGTAGCGGGTGTTGTTCGCCATCGCAATCGCCGCATCGAAATCGTCATAGCGCCAGACGCACAGCAGCGGGCCAAAGACCTCTTCATCCGGCACGTTGCTCGCGCCGCTCATCTCAACGATGCCCGGCGTCAGCAGCGAGGTGCCCTCCTCCAGCAGAACGTGGCGCCAGCAGGGTTTTCGCGCCGCGCGCAACGTGGTCCTGCCAGGCCTTCAGCACGTTCAGCGCGGCCTGTTCGGAAATCAGCCCGCCGATAAACGGCTGCGGATCGGCATCCCACGCGGCTGGCACCAGACGCGCGCTCACCTCCACCAGACGCTCAAGGAAAGCATCGCCCTCCGCTGCGCGTTTCACCAGCAGGCGGCGGGCGCAGGTGCAGCGCTGTCCGGCGGTAATAAAGGCGGACTGAATCGTCAGGTGCACCGCGGCGTCGATATCGTCAGGATCTTCCACAATCAGCGGGTTGTTGCCGCCCATCTCCAGCGCCAGGATTTTCTCCGGCTGCCCCGCCAGCTGGCGATGCAGCTGATAGCCCGTACCGGCGCTGCCGGTAAACAGCAGGCCGTCGATATCGCTCAGCGCGCTCAGCGCCTGGCCGGTTTCGCGTCCGCCCTGCACCAGATTCAGCACGCCCGGCGGGCAGGCCGGCCTGTTCCCACAGCTTAACCACCGCCTCGCCGGTTAATGGCGTGAGCTCGCTCGGTTTGAAAATCACGGTATTGCCCGCCAGCAGCGCCGGCACAATGTGGCCATTCGGCAGGTGGCCCGGGAAGTTATACGGCCCAAACACCGCCAGCACGCCGTGCGGACGGTGGCGCAGCGTGGCCGCGCCGTCCGGCATCTCGGTGTGCTGTTCGCCGGTACGGGTGTGGTAAGCCTTCACCGAAATGGCGATTTTGTTGATCATCGCCGTCACTTCGGTTGCCGCTTCCCAGCGCGGTTTACTGGTTTCAGACGCGATGATGCGCGTCAGCTCGGCCTTGTTTGCCTCCAGCAGCCCGGCAAACTTTTCAACAACCGCCTGGCGCACGGCGAAAGGCTGTTTGGCCCACGCCGGAAACGCGCGGCGCGCGGCCTGACAGGCTTGTTCCACCTGTGCGGCGCTGGCGTCATTCCCCTTCCAGAGCGCCTCTTTTCCTACCGGATTGGTCTTTACGCGCTGTTCGCCTTCGCCCGTGACCCAGTCACCGTTAATCCATAATGTCATGCTGTTTTCTCCTCAGGGCAGAGACGCACCAGGCGAACCGTATCGCCGGCGTTACATTTCAGGGCATCCAGTTCTGCAGCCGTCAGCACCAGACGTTCACATTTCGGGTTGGTATCCGCACCAGCATGGCGCGGAAGTTGGCGTAATTTTCGTTCGCCACCAGACAGGCCGGCCAGTCGCCCGGCGCGGGCTGGCCTTCCGCCACCGCAACCAGCCGGCTTTTGCGGATCGCGCGCACGCGGTCAATATCGCACTCCAGCGTCGGCCCGCCGTCAAAGATGTCGACATAGTTGCGGTAGCGGAAGCCCTCTTTCTCCAGCACCGCGCGGGCGGGCGCGGTTTGCGGATGCACTTCGCCAATCACCGCCTGCGCTTCCGGGCTGAGGAAATGGGTATAGATAGGATGCTTCGGCATCAGTTCGGCAATAAAGGCTTTCTGGCCGGTGCCGCACAGATAGTCCGCCCGGCTGAACTCCATCGAGAAGAAGCGCTCGCCCAGGCTCTCCCAGAACGGCGAGTAGCCGGTGCTCGTCGATCACGCCGCGCATCTCCGCGACCACTTTTTCGTTAAAGCGATCGCGGAAGGCGGCCATAAACATAAAGCGCGATTTGGAGAGCAGATAGCCGTTGCCCTCTTTGCGCCACGCCGGATCGAGGAACAGCGTGCACAGCTCGCTGGCGCCCGTGTGGTCATTACAGAGAAACAGCGTGGGCAGCGCGTTATAGACGTTCAGCTCTTTCGAGGCGTGAACCATGGTGCCCACGCGGTAGTTGTACCACGGATCGTTAAGCCCGACGGCCACTTCAATGGCGCAGATCCCGGCCACGGTGTCCCCGTGTCGGTGTCTTCCAGCACGAACACATACCCCTGTTCGCTTTTTGGCAACGTCCCCTGCCAGGTTTGCAGGGCGCGCTCAATACGCGCCGACAGCGTTTTTTCATCGGCAGGAAGCGAGGTCAGCCCGCCTCCCGTCTTACCGGCAAGCTGCATGAGCCCGGCGAGATCGCCGCGCTCAACGGGACGGATGACCATCATGATGACGCTCCGGATTTCACTTTTTCACAGGCGCGCGCAAAGCGGTCCAGACCGGTTTGCACCTCTTCCTCGCTGACAATCAGCGCAGGAGCAAAACGCACCACGTTGGCACCGGCAATCAGCACCATCACGCCTACTTTTGCCGCTTCCTGTGAAATAAGTTTAGCTTTTCCGGCAAACTCAGCGGTGAGCTCGCAGCCAATTAACAGCCCCAGGCCGCGAATTTCTTTAAACAGGCCAACCTTGCGTTTTGCCGTTGATGGCATTCAGGCGCTCAACAAACCAGTCGTGGCGCTGCTTAACGCCCTTCAGCACCTCAGGCGTGTTAATGATGTCGAGCACCTGTCCGGCGACGGCGGTCGCCAGCGGGTTGCCGCCGTAGGTGGTGCCGTGGGTGCCCACGGTCATCACGCTGGCGAATTTATCAGTGGTCAGCATCGCGCCAATCGGGAAGCCGCCGCCCAGCGCTTTGGCGGTCGACAGTACGTCCGGCGTCACGCCGTAGTGCATATAGGCATACAGCTCGCCGGTGCGGCCCACGCCGGTCTGCACTTCGTCGAAAATCAGCACCGCGTTGTGACGATCGCACAGCTCGCGCAGCCCCTGCAGGAAGGCCTTTCTGCGCCGGAAGCACGCCACCCTCGCCCTGCATCGGCTCGACGATCACCGCGCAGGTGGTGTCGTTAATCAGCTCGCTGGCGGACTGCAGATCGTTATAAATACCGTGACGGATATCCGGCGGCAGCGGCGCGAAATCCTGCGAGTAGGAAGGCTGCCCGCCAGCGCTGACGGTAAAGAGCGTGCGTCCATGGAAGGCATTTTTGAACGCCACGATGCCGCTCTTCTGCGGTCCAAAATTATCGTGGGCATATTTGCGCGCCAGCTTCAGCGCCGCTTCGTTGGCTTCCGCCCCCGAGTTACAGAAGAAGACCTTCTCGGCAAACGTCGCGTCGATCAGTTTTTTGGCCAGGCGCAGCGCCGGCTCGTTGGTAAAGCCGTTGCCGGTATGCCAGAACTTCGCCGCCTGATCGTTCAGAGCCTTGCACAGCGCGGGGTGGGCATGACCCAGCGCGTTTACCGCAATCCCACCGGCAAAGTCGATATACTCTTTACCCTGCTGATCCCACAGGCGCGAGCCTTCCCCGCGAACCGGAATAAAAGCCGCCGGAGCGTAAACCGGCATCATCCATTCATCGAAATTTTCACGCGTAATTGACAGAGACATAGCGACCTCATCCGGTAAATAAAAAGTTATTTGAATGTTAAATAATTGAGTGTTTGCACTGTGAATGTAGATTGCAGCGTTCGTGCCAGCCAGCGATAAAAATGCATAAACGGGTTGAGGTAACAGAATATCAACAAGTTACAACATGGAGTTATTCACATATAAGTGCATAAAAAGTGAATAAATGTATATCCAGGCGAGGTGATGGGCGATCGGAGGCGCGGGTTTATGCAATAAGAATATATAATTCTGGAATTGTGATCGCTCGCGAAATTTATCGGCGTCACGCACGCCCCGTTTGGGCGCAGCGCGTCACAATGGTGCAAATCAGGGCACCACCGACGCGTTTTTTGCTCATCAGTAACAGCAATATCAATAAGTGGCGGTGGTTAAATGCAAATTCTGCTACCATCCTTGCACTATTCACCTTGCACTGGCAGCGACTATGAAATTTGTCTCTTTTAATATCAACGGCCTGCGTGCCCGCCCTCATCAGCTTGAAGCTATCGTTGAGCAACATCAGCCAGATGTGATCGGCCTGCAGGAGACAAAGGTTCACGACGACATGTTCCCCCTCGAAGAGGTGGCGAAACTCGGCTACAACGTCTTTTATCACGGGCAGAAAGGTCACTACGGCGTTGCGCTGCTGACCAAAGAGACGCCGGTTTCCGTGCGTCGCGGCTTTCCCGGCGACGGCGAAGAAGCGCAGCGTCGCATTATCATGGCGGAAGTCCCTTCGCCGCTCGGGAATATCACCGTGATTAATGGCTACTTTCCGCAGGGCGAAAGCCGCGACCATGAAACCGCCGAAATTCCCGGCGAAAGCGAAGTTTTATCAGGATCTGCAGACCTACCTCGACCACCGAACTGAAAAAAGAGAATCCGGTGCTGATCATGGGCGATATGAATATCAGCCCGACGGATCTGGATATCGGCATCGGCGAAGAGAACCGCAAACGCTGGCTGCGCACCGGCAAATGCTCCTTCCTGCCGGAAGAGCGTGAGTGGATGGAGCGCCTGCTGGGCTGGGGCCTGGTGGATACCTTCCGCAAAGCCAACCCGGAAACGCAGGATCGCTTCTCCTGGTTTGACTACCGCTCCAAAGGCTTTGACGACAACCGCGGCCTGCGTATCGATCTGCTGCTGGCCAGCACAGCCGCTGGCCGAGCGCTGCATCGAAACCGGGATCGACTACGACATCCGCAGCATGGAAAAACCGTCTGACCACGCGCCGGTGTGGGCTAAATTCAAGGTCTGATGCCATGACGTCCGGCAATCCGTGGGTTACCGCGCAGTGGCTGGACGATTTACTGCAACACAATCCGCCAGCCGAAACATGGCGGCTGCTGGAAGTCGGCTATAACGCCGAGCCAACCTATCGCGCCGGGCACATTCCCGGCGCGCATTACATTGACACCCAACTTGTCGAAAGCCTGCCGCTGTGGAATGTGGTACCGCCCGAAATACTGCGCGCGGTGCTGTCCCGCTACGGTCTACGCAGCGATATGACTGTCATTCTCTACGGTCGCGGTAACTATGCGGCCGAGCGGCTGGCGCATATTCTGCTGTACGCGGGCGTTAACGATGTCCGTCTGCTGAATGGCGGCTGGCAGAGCTGGCAACGCGCAGGGCTGCGGCAAACGAGCGACCTGCCGCCCGCCATCACCGCGCAGGATTTCGGCGCGCCGTTCCCTGCACGGCCACACTTTTTACTTAACCTGGCGCAAACCCGGCAACGAATGGCGCAGCCAGAAACCGTGCTGGTCAGCGTACGCAGTTGGGATGAATTCAGCGGCAACAGCAGCGGGTATCACTATATTTCCACCGCTGGTGATATTCCCGGCGCGCGCTGGGGACACGCTGGCGGCAACAGTCAGTTTATTACGGATTACCATCATCCGGATGGCACTGTACGCTCCCCGCAAGAGATTGCCGCATTGTGGCAGCAGCAAGGTATCACCGCCGATCAACAGGTGATTTTTTACTGCGGTACTGGCTGGCGTGCATCGCTGGCATTTTTGCTTGCCCGCGCGCTCGGCTGGCAGAAGATCGCCGTGTATGATGGCGGCTGGTTCGAGTGGAGCCAGCAGCAGAAAATGGAACAGACGGATGACAACCCTGAAAACAGTTGAGGTGGTCGCGGCGATCATCGAGCGCGATGGCAAAATTTTGCTGGCGCAGCGCCCGCCGCACGCAGATCAAGCCGGGCTATGGGAGTTTGCTGGCGGCAAGGTGGAAACCGGGGAAACGCAGCCGCAGGCGCTAACGCGTGAGTTGCGTGAGGAACTGGGCATTGATGCCCAGCCTGCTTGTTATGTCGCCAGCCACCAGCGGGAAGTGTCCGGGCGGATGATCCATCTGCATGCGTGGCATGTTGTTGCCTTTCATGGCGAGCCAACCCGCCACTATCACAGCGCCTTGCTGTGGTGCGAACCCGCTGACGCCCTGAAACAGGCATTGGCGCCAGCGGATATCCCGCTACTGGAAGCGTTTATGGTTTCACGCGACGCCAGACCAGCGGGTTAGTGGAAATGGCGCGTTCATCGCGCTGGCACTGTAACAGCACGCCTTCGGCTTTCACCACCGCGCCTTCACTGTAATTTTGATTGCCATACACGCAGCACTGGATGCACGGCTGCGTGGTTTGCGTCTGCCCGCCGGAGCTAAAGACTTCCGGGGGGACATTCACTTCAATTCCCGGCGAGGGTAAACGTTCGGCCAGCGCGCTGCCCGCTGCTACCACCAGTAATGCTGCTATCCACGATAAACGGGCCATAACTCTTCCTTTCTGATTGACGCCACGTATTACTATAACGGATCTATTTCCCACAGCTTTAGTTTCCTCAATCATCGCTTTTCGTTATGACGATGCGCAGATTATTAATTTGCCTGGTGTGGGGCATTTTCCTTTGCGGCATGCACCATTACGGATGTTATAGTCCGAAAGTGCCCGTTTTTTGCGCACCACAATCACAACAACTTCACCTAAAAATAAGAGAAGCTTATATCTATGGATCAGACACGCTCTCTGGAAAGTTTCCTTTCCCATGTTCAGCAGCGCGACCCGCACCAAAGCGAGTTCGCCCAGGCCGTGCGCGAAGTGATGACCACCCTGTGGCCCTTCCTTGAACAAAACCCGCGCTATCGCCAGATGTCGCTGCTGGAACGCCTGGTCGAGCCAGAGCGCGTGATCCAGTTCCGCGTGACGTGGGTTGACGATCGCAACCAGGTGCAGGTTAACCGCGCGTGGCGCGTACAGTTTAACTCGGCCATTGGTCCGTTTAAGGGCGGCATGCGTTTCCATCCGTCCGTGAACCTGTCGATTCTGAAATTCCTCGGCTTCGAGCAGACCTTTAAAAACGCGCTGACCACGCTGCCCATGGGCGGCGGGAAAGGCGGCAGCGATTTCGACCCGAAAGGCAAAAGCGAAGGCGAAGTGATGCGTTTCTGCCAGGCGCTGATGACCGAACTCTACCGCCATCTTGGCCCGGACACCGACGTGCCTGCCGGTGATATCGGCGTGGGCGGCCGTGAAGTCGGCTTTATGGCCGGGATGATGAAAAAGCTCTCCAACAACAGCGCCTGCGTCTTTACCGGCAAAGGGCTGTCGTTTGGCGGGAGCCTGATCCGCCCGGAAGCGACCGGGTACGGCCTGGTTTACTTCACCGAAGCCATGCTCAAGCGCCACGGTCTCGGCTTTGAAGGCATGCGCGTCGCGGTGTCCGGCTCCGGTAACGTGGCGCAGTACGCCATTGAGAAAGCGATGCAGTTTGGCGCTCGCGTGGTGACCGCCTCTGATTCCAGCGGCACGGTGGTGGATGAAGCGGGCTTCACGGCAGAGAAGCTGGCGCGCCTGTGTGAAATCAAAGCCAGCCGCGATGGCCGCGTGGCCGATTATGCCCGGGAGTTTGGCCTGACCTACCTGGAAGGCAAACAGCCGTGGGGCGTGCCGGTGGATATCGCCCTGCCGTGCGCCACGCAGAACGAGCTGGATGTGGAAGCCGCGCGCGTGCTGATTAGCTAACGGCGTGAAAGCGGTGGCCGAAGGGGCGAACATGCCGACCACTATCGACGCGACGGACCTGTTCCTGGAAGCGGGCGTGCTGTTTGCGCCGGGCAAGGCCGCCAACGCGGGCGGCGTAGCGACCTCCGGCCTGGAGATGGCGCAAAACGCCGCGCGTCTCGGCTGGAAGGCGGAGAAAGTGGACGCCCGCCTGCACCACATCATGCTGGATATTCACCATGCCTGCGTGGAGTACGGCGGTGAAGGCAAACCAACTACGTGCGCGGGGCGAATATCGCCGGGTTCGTGAAGGTAGCGGATGCGATGATTGGGCAGGGTGTGATTTAAGTTTTCCCGCCCACTTAGGCCTGATAAGCGAAGCGCCATCAGGCATTCATTGCCGGATGGCGGCATACAGGCTTTATCCGGCCTACGACACAACAGCGTCGCCGCCCGCCTCAGTTGATGGCGGGCGTTTTTTACTCCGTCCTTTGGCAAACGTTTTTTCTTCGCGCCGCCACCGGGTGCAACCATCCCTCTGAACCGCTTCACCGGCGTGCTGCGCGCCTGATCGATCAGCTGGTACAGCGTCCCGACCAGCGGCTGCATAAAGTCCTGATAGCGGCACTGCTTTTCGCTGATCTGCGTCAGCACCGACTCCCAGTGCGCGGTCATATCCGGCCTGGCGGCCAGCTCCGGCAGGGAATGAATCAGCGCCCGGCCCGGCTCGGTGGAGTGGATATAGCGCCCCTTTTTTCTCCAGGAAACCGCGCTTAAAGAGCAGCTCGATGATCCCCGCGCGGGTTGCTTCCGTCCCCAGACCGTCGGTGGCGCGCAGGATCTTCTTCAGATCTTTATCCTGCACAAACCGGGCGATGCCGGTCATCGCCGACAGCAGCGTCGCATCGGTGAAATGGCGCGGCGGCTGGGTCTGACGTTCCACCACTTCGCCCTTCTCGCACAGCAGCTCATCGTCTTTGGCCACCACCGGCAGCGGCGTGCCGTCGTTCTCCTCATCGCGCTCTTTGTTCCCCAGCAGCGTGCGCCAGCCTGCTTCCGCCAGGAAACGGGCTTTGGCGATAAACTTGCCGTTGGCGATATCCAGTTCGATCACGCATTTGCGGAACACCGCGTCCGGGCAGAACTGCATCAGGTACTGGCGGGCGATCAGGTTATAGACCTTCGCTTCGTTATCGGTCAGGTTGACGTTGCTGGCGCGCGCCGTCGGGATAATCGCGTGGTGGGCATCCACCTTTTTGTCGTCCCAGCAGCGGTTGTGGGTGTCCGGGTTCACCACCGGCTGCGGCAGCAGATCCGGCGCATGCACGCCAATGGCGTTCATCACCGCATGGCGTCCGGCAAAGTGCTCTTCCGGCAGATAGCGGCTATCCGAACGCGGATAGGTGATCAGCTTGTGGGTTTCGTAGAGCTTCTGGCAGATATCCAGCACGTTCTGCGCGCTGAGGCCGAAGCGCTTCGCCGCCTCAATCTGCAGGGCCGACAGCGAAAACGGCAGCGGCGCGGGTTCTGATTCCCGTTTATCGTTATAGCTGGTAACGAGCGCCGGCTGGCCGGTAATGCGGTTAACCACATGATCCGCCAGCGGACGATGCAGCAGACGCCCTTCTTCATCCTGATACGACTCGCAGGCATCGCTCGGCTGCCAGAGGGCGGTAAAGCGCTCTCCTTCAGGCGTGACGATATGCGCTTTCACCTCAAAGAAATCTTTAGCGACGAAGTTTTCAATCTCTTCATCGCGACGCACCACCAGCCCCAGCACCGGCGTCTGCACGCGGCCCACCGAGAGCACGCCCTGATAGCCCGCGTTGCGCCCCAGGAGGGTGTAGGCGCGGGTCATGTTGATGCCGTACAGCCAGTCGGCGCGGGCGCGGGCCAGCGCCGAGACGCACAGCGGAATAAACTCGCTGTTGGCGCGCAGGCGTCGAAATCGCTCGCTCCACCGCCTGCGGGTTGAGGTCGTTGATCAGGCAGCGCTGCACCTGCTGGCGCTTTTCCGGCGCCAGCTCCAGATAGTCCAGCACCTCATCCACCAGCAGCTGCCCTTCCCGGTCCGGGTCACCCGCGTGCACCACTTCATCGGCTTCCTGCGAGCAGGCGCTTGATCACGTTGAGCTGTTTGGTCACCGAAGGGCGCGGCTGCAGGCGCCACTTTTCCGGCACGATGGGCAGATCGTTCAGATTCCAGCGGGCGTAGCGGCTGTCATAGACATCCGGCTGCGCCTGCTCCAGCAGGTGACCGATACACCAGGTGACCACCTGCCCGTTACCGCATTCGATAAAGCCGTCGCCTTTGCGATGCGGTTTGGGCAACACATCGGCAATGGCGCGGGCCAGGCTCGGCTTTTCGGCAATAAACAACCGCATCGAATTAACGGATCTCAATCATCGGTCGGCCACCGCGCGCGGTCACCAGCTCGCCGATCGCCGTCAGGGTGATGCCGAACTCGGCGGCAGTGGCCTGAACCTCGGCTTCGGATTCCGGCGTGACCGCCAGCAGCAGGCCGCCGGAGGTTTGCGGATCGCACAGCAGGTTGCGCCACTCCTCAGGCATTTCGCCCATCAGGTGACCGTAGCTGGCGAAGTTACGCTGGGTACCGCCCGGGACCGCGCCCTGAGCAATGTACTCCTCCACGCCCGGCAGCTTCGGCACGTCCTGATACCAGACCTGCGCCTGCACGCCCGCGCCCTGACACACTTCGGAGAGGTGCCCCAGCAGACCAAAACCGGTCACGTCGGTCATCGCCTTCACGCCGTCGATATTGGCGAACGCCGCACCGGCGAGGTTCATCTGGCACATGACATCGGTTGCCAGCCCTTTGTGCTCCGGTTTCAGCAGGGACTTTTTCTCGGCGGTGGTCAGCACGCCAATACCCAGCGGCTTGGTGAGGAACAGCTTGCAGCCCGCCTGTGCGGTGCTGTTGCGCTTCACGCGTTCGGTCGGCACCACACCGGTGACGGCCAGGCCGAAGATAGGCTCCGGCGCATCGATAGAGTGACCACCGGCCAGCGCAATTCCTGCCTGCTGGCAGGCGAAACGGCCGCCATCAATCACTTCACGGGCCACTTCCGGCGGGATGGTGTTGATCGGCCAGCCCAGAATGGCAATCGCCATGATCGGCTTACCGCCCATCGCGAAGATATCGCTGATGGCGTTGGTGGCTGCAATGCGCCCGAAGTCGAACGGGTTATCGACAATCGGCATAAAGAAGTCGGTAGTACTGATAATGCTGGTGCCGTTACCTAAGTCATAAACTGCAGCATCGTCGCGCGTTTCATTGCCGACAAGCAGGTTCGGGTCGACAAACTTCGCCTGTTCGCTGTGCAGGATGGTCTCCAGCACTTTCGGGGAAATTTTACAACCGCAACCGGCTCCGTGGCTGTACTGCGTTAAACGAATGGTTTGCTCGCTCATGGACGTCTCCTGTCATCTCAATCGCGCTATGGTAGCGCCCAAACGGCATGAAGAGGTAAGTCTGAGTGTCTGAATTCACGCGGCAGATGCTCATTAAGCGAACGAATAACAGCATTTCGCTGCTGAGTATGTCGCCACATAACATCACTGAACTCAATACATCGGCCATTTTGCGATACAGAGCAATTTTTTAAACCGTGAGTTTATTTATTACTGTTATATGACAGAAATATTACTTATCTTTTCAACTGAGGATGTTATTGATAATTAAAGGAATCACTAATGAAAAGACGTTTACTTACCCTCTGCATTGCCAGTTTGTTCTCTGTTAATACCTTTGCGCTTGTCCCTGCGGGCAACGATGCCACCACCAAACCAGACCTCTACTACCTGAAAAATGCGCAGGCGATTGACAGCCTGGCGTTGCTGCCGCCGCCACCGGAAGTAGGCAGCATTGCGTTTCTCAACGATCAGGCGATGTATGAACAAGGCCGCCTGTTGCGCAACACTGAACGCGGCAAACAGGCTGCGGAAGACGCCAACCTGAGCAGCGGCGGCGTCGCCAATGCCTTCTCAACGGCTTTCGGTTCACCGATTACCGAAAAAGATTCCCCGCAGTTGCATAAGCTGCTGACCAATATGATTGAGGATGCGGGCGATCTGGCGACGCGCGGTGCTAAACAGAAGTACCATGCGCATCCGCCCGTTTTGCCTTCTATGGCGTGCCGACCTGCAATACCAAAGAGCAGGATGCACTGTCGAAAAACGGCTCCTACCCTTCCGGCCATACCTCAATTGGCTGGGCAACGGCGCTGGTGCTCGCAGAAATTAACCCGCAGCGCCAGGATCAGATCCTCAAACGCGGCTACGATCTGGGGCAAAGCCGGGTGATCTGCGGCTACCACTGGCAGAGTGATGTTGATGCCGCGCGGATCGTCGGTTCTGCCGTTGTCGCCACGCTACACACCAACCCGGCATTCCAGCAACAATTGCAGAAAGCCAAAGGGTTTGTGCGAGAATATGAATTATGGGCGGATAAGCGTTAGCGCCATCCGGCCTGTGAATAGATGTGGTGATTAAAAACGCGTGACGAACGGCGCGGTGTCCGGAACGCTGATGGTGGTGGAGGCTTTCAGCTGCGGCGTGCCGAGATAGAGGAAGCCGACGATTTTGTCCTGCTCGCGGCAGGCAAACGCCTCGCGCACCTGCGGGCTGTCGGTCAGCGGGCCGGTACGCCAGATGCCGTTGAAGCCCTGCGCCAGCGCCGCCATCTGCATCGCCATCACCGCACAACCCGCGGACAGCACCTGCTCCCACAGCGGCACCTTATGGCCCACCTCACATTTCGCGACGACGGTAATAATCATCGGGGCGCGGAACGGCGCAGTGCGCGCTTTCTCGATGCCCTTCTCATCCTGGCCTGCCGCAATTGCGCCCTGCTCCAGCAGCTGGCTGAAACGATCGCGCCCTTCGCCTTCAATAACGAAAAAGTGCCACGGCTGCAGCGTGCCATGATCGGGTGCGCGCATGCCGGCACGCAGAATGTTCTCCAGTTGCTCACCCGCCGGGGCCGGTTCCGCCAGGCGGGACGCGCTACGACGGTTAACGAGCAGTTCGAGTGCATCCATTGGTTAACTCCTGTCTTGAAATTTACTCTTAAAATTAACACGGACGGCAGATTTTGTTACAGCGCGGCAGGCGATTCCTGCTGACAAGTGGCGGCGGGGTCATTAGGATAACCACACATCGCCGCCCGGGCAGCGGCGGCCGAAACAAACATTTTCTGGTTAGGGAGAATACATGCGAACCCTTTGGCGAATTATTGCCGGTTTCTTTCAATGGAGGTGGCGACTGCTGAACTTTGTCCGCAACCTGGTAATGAATTTGTTCTTCATCCTGCTGGTTCTGGTGGGCGTCGGAATCTGGATGCAGGTAAGCGACAGCAAAACCGAGCACAGTAATCGCGGCGCATTACTGCTGGATATCACCGGCGTAGTGGTCGATAAAACTTCAACCAGCGGACGTCTTGGTGCACTGGGCCGCCAGCTGTTTGGCGCCAGTTCCGATCGCCTGCAGGAGAATTCGCTGTTTGATATCGTCGAGACCATCCGACAGGCGCAAAGCGACCGCAACATCACCGGCATCGTGCTGGATCTGAAAAACTTTGCCGGCGGCGATCAGCCCTCAATGCAGTACATCGGTAAAGCGCTGCGCGAGTTCCGCGACAGCGGCAAACCGGTGATTACGCCATGGGCGACAGCTACAGCCAGGGGCAATATTACCTGGCGAGCTTCGCCAATAAGATCTGGCTGTCGCCGCAGGGCGCGGTGGATCTGCACGGTTTCGCCACCAACGGCCTGTACTACAAATCCCTGCTGGATAAGCTGAAGGTCACCACCCACGTCTTCCGCGTCGGCACGTATAAATCTGCCGTGGAGCCGTTTATCCGCGACGATATGTCCCCTGCCGCCCGCGAAGCGGACAGCCGCTGGATCGGTGAGCTGTGGCAAAACTATCTGGACACCGTTGCCGCAAACCGCCAGATTACGGCTCAACAGGTCTTCCCTGGCGCGCAGGGCGATGCTGGACGGCCTGCGCAAAGCCGATGGCGATACCGCAAAATATGCGCTCGATAACAAACTGGTGGATGCGCTGGGTTCCAGCTGCCGAGGTCGAAAAAGCGATGGTCAAACAGTTTGGCTGGAGCAACGAAGATAAAAACTTCCGCGCCATCAGCATGTATGACTACTCAGACGAAGAAACCGAGCGATGTGCGGCGGCAGCGTCGCCGTGGTCTTCGCTAACGGGGCGATCATGGACGGCGAAGAGACCCCGGGGAACGTGGGCGGCGATACCACCGCCGCGCAGATCCGCGATGCGCGCCTTGATCCGAAAGTGAAGGCGATCGTCCTGCGGGTGAACAGCCCTGGCGGCAGCGTCAGCGCCTCCGAAGTGATCCGCGCTGAACTGGCCGCGGCACGCGCCGCTGGCAAACCGGTCGTGGTCTCGATGGGCGGCATGGCCGCCTCCGGCGGCTACTGGATCTCGACGCCGGCCAACTACATCGTCGCCAACGCCAGCACCCTGACCGGCTCGATTGGTATCTTCGGGGTGATCAACACCCTGGAAAACAGCCTGGATTCCCTGGGCGTGCACACCGACGGCGTCGCCACGTCTCCGCTGGCGGATGTCAGTAGTGACCAAAGCCCTGCCGCCGGAAGTGTCTGAGATGATGCAGCTGAGCATTGAGAACGGCTATAAACGCTTTATCACCCTGGTCGCAGACTCACGTAAAAGCACGCCTGAGCAGATCGACCAGATTGCACAGGGCCACGTCTGGACCGGCCAGGATGCGAAGAGCAACGGTCTGGTGGACAGCCTGGGCGACTTCGACGACGCGGTGAAGAAAGCCGCCGAACTGGCGAAGCTCAAGCAGTGGCATATCGAGTATTACCAGGACGAACCGTCGTTCTTCGATATGGTCATGGACAGCATGTCCGGCTCGGTACGCGCCATGCTGCCGGAGGCGCTGCAGGCTTACCTGCCTGCGCCGGTGGCCAGCGCTGCGGCAGGAAGCGATAAAAGCCGAAACGGACAAGCTTGCGGCGTTTAACGATCCACAAAATCGTTACGCGTTTTGCCTGACCTGCGCCAACGTCCGCTAAACTCCGTCCCCTCTTCACGCGAAGAGGGGATTTTTTTAGATGCGGACAAGAACGAACTACCATGCAAAAGAAATCGATTTACGTAGCCTACACTGGCGGTACCATCGGTATGCAGCGCTCCGAACACGGCTATATCCCGGTCTCCGGCCACCTGCAGCGTCAGCTGGCGCTGATGCCGGAGTTCCACCGTCCGGAAATGCCGGATTTCACCATCCACGAATACGCGCCGCTGATGGACTCCTCCGACATGACGCCGGAAGACTGGCAGCATATTGCGGATGATATTAAAACGCACTACGACCAGTACGACGGCTTCGTGATCCTGCACGGCACCGACACCATGGCGTTCACCGCCTCGGCGCTCTCCTTCATGCTGGAGAACCTGGGCAAGCCGGTTATCGTCACCGGGTCGCAAATTCCGCTGGCGGAGCTGCGCTCCGACGGGCAGATCAACCTGCTGAACTCGCTGTACGTGGCGGCAAACTACCCGATTAACGAAGTGACGCTGTTCTTCAACAATCGCCTCTATCGCGGTAACCGCACCACCAAAGCCCATGCCGACGGTTTTGACGCTTTCGCCTCCCCGAACCTGCCGCCGCTGCTGGAAGCCGGCATTCACATCCGTCGTCTGAATACGCCGCCTGCGCCGAACACCGCGGGCGAGCTGATCGTGCATCCGATCACCCCGCAGCCGATTGGCGTGGTCACCATCTATCCGGGTATCTCCGCCGACGTGGTGCGTAACTTCCTGCGCCAGCCGGTGAAAGCGCTGATCCTGCGCTCCTACGGCGTGGGCAATGCGCCGCAAAACGGCGAGTTCCTGAAAGCGCTTCAGGAAGCCAGCGAGCGCGGCATTGTGGTGGTGAACCTGACCCAGTGTATGTCCGGCAAGGTGAATATGGGCGGCTACGCCACCGGCAACGCGCTGGCCCATGCCGGGGTGATCAGCGGCTTCGATATGACCGTTGAGGCCACGCTGACTAAACTTCACTATTTACTGAGTCAGGATCTGGACATGCGGACGATCCGCAGCGCGATGATGCAAAACCTGCGCGGCGAACTGACGCCGGACGAATAAGGAGGTGTCATGAAGCAACGCGCCCTGCTCCTGGTCGATTTGCAAAATGATTTCTGCGCGGGCGGTGCGCTGGCCGTCGCCGAAGGTGACAGCACCGTTGACGTGGCCAACACGCTGATCGACTGGTGCAAAGCCCGCGGCGAAGCGGTTGTGGCAAGCCAGGACTGGCACCCCGCCAATCACGGCAGCTTTGCCAGCCAGCACGGCGTTGCGCCGTTTAGCACCCAGGGCGAGCTCGACGGCCTGGCGCAAACGTTCTGGCCGGATCACTGCGTGCAGAACAGGGACGGCGCGGCGCTGCATCCGCTGCTGAATCAGCAGGCCATCGATGCGGTGTTCCACAAAGGTGAAGACCCGGACATCGACAGCTACAGCGCGTTTTTCGATAACGGTCACCGCAAAGCTACGGCGCTGCATGGCTGGCTGCAACAGCACGGTATTCGCGAGCTGATTGTGCTGGGGCTGGCCACCGACTACTGCGTGAAGTTCAGCGTGCTGGATGCGCTGCAGCTGGGCTACAACGTCAGCGTGATCACCGACGGCTGCCGGGGGGTGAACATTCACCCGCAGGACAGCGCGCAGGCGTTTATGGATATGGCTGCGGAAGGCGCCACGCTGTATACGTTGGAAGACTGGCTGGAAACGCAGGCCTGAGAGACAAAGCCGGATGGCGGCTGTTGCCGTCCGGCTTACAGTTTTACAGGCCAGATAAGGGGAAGCCCCCCTCTGGCATTGCGCGACGCTTATGACTTAAATGTCGCAATCGGCTTCGGCGTAATGCCGAAATCCTCTTTCAGCTGCTGCTTGCTTTTCATCACCATCTGCCCGTTGGTGTCGATGGTCATGTGCTGCGCCTCCGTGTTGTTGCGCGCCTGCCACAGCATCACCAGCTGCAGGCTGTTCTCTTTTTGCTCCGGCGTCAGCGCCACGCCGTCGGGCCATTTTCCCAGCTCAACGGCGGTCGCCAGACGCTGGTAAATCTCCGGCGTCATACCGCTAACAATTTGTTCGAGATCCATATTACTCATCTCCGTTTCAAAGGAATAATTTGCTGAATCGATTTTTCAACCACTGAGTCTGGTCACCGTTTTCATCATCGGTGAAGCTCAGCGAGGCGGAGTTCACGCAAAAACGCTCGCCGGTCGGCTGCGGGCCATCCGGGAAGACGTGGCCCAGGTGCGCGTCGCAGTTGCCGCAGCGAATTTCCATGCGCTGCATGCCGTGGGAGGAGTCAGTGAGGTAGCGGATCGCCTCATCGCTCACCGGCTCAAAAAAGCTCGGCCAGCCGCAGCCAGAATCAAATTTGGTTTGAGAATTGAACAGCGGAGCATCGCAGACCAGGCAGTGGTAGACGCCGTCGCGCTTGTTGTGCAGCAAACGCCCGGTGAACGGGGGTTCCGTGCCGTGATTCTGCGTCACGTAAAACTGCATTTCAGTGAGGTCTTTTTTCAAATCGTCAGGGTTACGTTGGTTCGACATATGCTTACATCTCGCGGTAAAAGTACAGACCATCTTTTCCAACCCGATTCTAACAAAACATTAACACCCTTGGGTGCACTTTTGATCTAAACTTAGCAGTCGCGATAAAGCGGCCAGGCAATTGTGATGCGTTTCACATTTTTATCCTGCCAGACCTTTAAAATCCCGCGCGGCGCCCCCATATGGGGAGGAAGCTCAAAGGAAGAGTGAGGCGAGTCAGTCGCACAAAGGTTAGGCGGAGGATTGATTTGTCGCAATGATTGACACGATTCCGCTTGACGCTGCGTAAGGTTTTTGTAATTTTACAGGCAACCTTTTATTCACTAACAAATAGCTGGTGGAATATATGACTATCAAAGTAGGTATCAACGGTTTTGGCCGTATCGGCCGCATTGTTTTCCGTGCTGCTCAGGAACGTTCTGACATCGAAATCGTTGGTATCAACGATCTGCTGGACGCTGAATACATGGCGTACATGCTGAAGTACGACTCAACTCACGGTCGTTTCGACGGCACCGTTGAAGTGAAAGACGGCCACCTGGTTGTTAACGGCAAAACCATCCGCGTTACTGCTGAGAAAGACCCAGCTAACCTGAAATGGAACGAAATTGGTGTTGACGTTGTTGCTGAAGCAACCGGTATCTTCCTGACCGACGAAACTGCACGTAAACACATCACTGCTGGTGCGAAGAAAGTTGTTCTGACTGGTCCTTCCAAAGACAACACCCCAATGTTCGTTCGTGGTGCAAACTTCGAAACTTACGCTGGCCAGGATATCGTGTCTAACGCATCCTGCACCACCAACTGCCTGGCACCGCTGGCTAAAGTTATCAACGACAACTTCGGCATCATCGAAGGTCTGATGACCACTGTTCACGCAACCACCGCAACTCAGAAAACCGTTGATGGCCCGTCTCACAAAGACTGGCGCGGCGGCCGCGGCGCAGCTCAGAACATCATCCCGTCCTCTACCGGTGCTGCTAAAGCAGTAGGTAAAGTACTGCCAGAACTGAACGGCAAACTGACCGGTATGGCGTTCCGCGTTCCGACTCCGAACGTATCCGTTGTTGACCTGACCGTTCGTCTGGAAAAAGCAGCGTCTTACGAAGAAATCAAGAAAGCCATCAAAGCTGCTTCCGAAGGCCCGATGAAAGGCGTTCTGGGTTACACCGAAGACGACGTTGTATCTACCGATTTCAACGGTGAAGTGTGCACTTCCGTGTTCGATGCTAAAGCAGGTATCGCACTGAACGACAACTTCGTGAAACTGGTTTCCTGGTACGACAACGAAACCGGCTACTCTAACAAAGTTCTGGACCTGATCGCTCACATCTCCAAATAAGTTGAGATGAGAGCTTGATCTGAAAGAGCGACTTCGGTCGCCTTTTTTTTGTTTTCAAGACAGAGGATTGCGTTAATGATTACAAAAATTTTTGCACTTCCGGTACTCGAAAAAATTACCCCAACGCTTACCCGCCGTAAAATGGACGAACTGGATGTGTTAGTCGTTGAACATCCGCAGGTTAAAGCCGCCTTTACCTTACAGGGCGCACATCTGCTCTCCTGGAAACCGCAGAGCGAACAGGAAGTCCTGTGGCTGAGCGGCAACACCCCGTTTAAAGACGGCATCGCAATCCGTGGCGGTATCCCTGTGTGCTGGCCGTGGTTTGGCCCGGCAAAACAGCAAGGCCTGCCTGCGCACGGTTTTGCGCGCAATCTGCCGTGGACGCTGAAAGCGCACAACGAAGATGCAAGCGGCGTGGTACTGACTTTTGAACTGCAAAGCAGCGATGTCTCGCGCAAATTCTGGCCGCACGACTTTACTCTGTATGCACGTTATAAACTGGGCGCAACCTGCGAAATTGAGCTGGAAGCCCACGGTGAATTTGAAACCACCTCCGCCCTGCACACCTATTTCAACGTTGGTGATATCGCCGCGGTGAAAGTGAGCGGCCTGGGCGATCGCTTTATCGACAAAGTGAATGACGCAAAAGAAGATGTGCTGGCCGATGGCGTACAAACCTTCCCGGATCGTACCGATCGCGTCTATCTGAATGCTGAAGGTTGCAGTCTGATTCATGATGCCGCGCTGAACCGCACGATTGAAGTGACTCACAGCCATAACGCCAACGTGGTGGCCTGGAACCCGGGTCCGGCGCTCTCCGTCAGCATGGCCGACATGCCGGACGATGGTTATAAAACCTTTGTTTGCGTGGAATCAGTCAATGCGACCGTCGCGCAAAAAGCGACCGCCGAAAAACCGTCCCGCCTGGCACAGAGCATCCGCGTGGTTAAACGCTGATCCGCTGCCTACCCTCTCCCGCCGGGAGAGGGTTAAAGCACGTTATTACACAACATCGAGCGGTGTTTTACGGTTGGGCGCCGGAAACGCATTATCGAGTCGCGCCAAATCATCCGCACTGAGCACGATTTTCAACGCTGCCGCATTTTCCTCGACGTGCGCCACGCTCGCCGCTTTGGGTATTGCCATCACCCCCTGATGACTGATAACCCACGCCAGCAGAATTTGCACCGCGCTGGCGCGGTGCGCATGGGCAATATCCTGCACCACACGGCTTTCCAGTAAACCATCCCGCAGACGCCCGGCCTGCGCCAGCGGACAATACGCCATGACAGGCATCGCCTGCTGCTGGCACCAAGGCAGTAAATCGAATTCAATCCCGCGGGAGCCGAGGTGATACAGCACCTGATCGGTAGCGCAAGCCTCACCGCCGCTGACGCGGGAAAGTTCCTGCATATCGCTGTAATCGAGGTTAGAGACGCCCCAGCGGCGGATTTTGCCCTGCTGCATCAGCGTTTCCATCACCTCGACCGTTTCAGCAAGCGAGTAGTTGCCACGCCAGTGCAGCAGATAGAGATCGAGCACATCGGTTTTCAGGCGACGCAAACTCGCTTCACAGGCCGCGATCGCTTTTTTACCCGCCGCATTCCACGGATAAACTTTGGAAACCAGAAACGCCTTATCGCGCAAACCGCCCTGTAGTGCTTCGCCGACCACCTCTTCAGCACCACCTTCCGCGTACATTTCGGCGGTATCAATCAGCGTCAGCCCCAGATCGATGCCCGCACGTAGCGCATCCACTTCTTTTGCCCGCATGCGTGAATTTTCACCCATGTACCAGGTGCCCTGGCCGATCGCGGGTAGCGTTGCGTTACCGGTAAAAACGATGTTTTTCTCTGCCATCTTCTCCCCCTGCGATAAATGCACCACCGTAAAACAAAACAGGGCCAAAGGCCCTGTTTTAATGCACAGATTACGCTATTCAAATGCACAATCAGAAACGGTAAGTGACACCCGTGGATAACAAACCCGCCCAGGATTTATCCACCATCGGACTGTCTTTTATTTCATCCGACAGATGGGTATAGCGGCCGGTGCCGTAGATGCTCCAGCTATCGGTCAGGCGGTAGCTGACGCTCAGCTCAAGATACGGGTTCCAGCTACTGTCTGGATCGTAGCTGTTTAAACCGCTGCGACGCGCTTCAGAAGCGGAGACGCCATAATAGTACTCATTCTGGTTGTCGCTATTCCACTCAACGCCAATCCCCGGAGTCACCGTCAGACCGCCGTTGTGGTATGCGTACAACCACGCGGCATCCCAGGTGATACCGTTGCTGTTATCCAGCACATCGCCAGCAAGCGTGGTGCGCAGGAAACCATACGGCGTGTTGTGAATATACGATAGCCCCGCCATCATGGTCGCTTTACGGCGATCTAACTGGCGTAACTGATTGTTATCACTGTCTTTCGGTTTAAACTGCCACGGTGAATAGTAGGCCGTAATCGACAGCTTATCCGCATCATCATTCCACAGATAGTAGCCGCCACCGATGCCACGAAACCAGAAATCATCGCCTTCATAGGTGATCACCGGAATCGGCAGTACATCCCTGTCATACTGTTTGTACGGCGTTTCCACGACGCCGACACCAGCGCCCAGGGAAAAGGTATTTTCTGCATTCGCCGCAAAAGCGGAACCTGCAGTCAGCACACCCAGTGCCAGGAGTTTGAGTTTGGTCACAGTCCTTTCTTTCCTGTAGTCAAATAATTGGCGCAAGAAGTTTAACCGCCCACGACATCCTACCCAAATTTTTTTACCTGAGCATTACAAAAAAGACGCTAACTGTTCATAACACCTCGCCTGGCATATCCGGTGTGACAAAACGCTGCTGCCCCCGGCTCAGCAAAACTGCGGTGAGCCGTTTCTGGAATTACTGGCGATAAATGACGCGCTGTACATACTGTTACACGGCAATACTCATCATTCCCCTGCGGCTGGTATATAGTGTCGCGGAAACAAAGTTTCCTTTGTCTGTGACCTTAAAAAAACAACAATTTTGAAACATAAGAACATCAAGTAATTTCACGTTGATGATGAAAATCAAAAATACTTTTTGCCTACATATCCTGATGGCACTTCTGGCCGTCCTGTTCCTTTGTATTCACCCGCTGGTGACGAGTTCGATGCCCCGCCGCTTAAATTCCAGCCGCTGATCAAATCTATGGACGGAACGCCAAAAGAACAGGCGGAAAAAATAGCGACTATTTCCCATGCCTTACAGGGCAATGCGATTTTCTTCATTGGTGCGTCGGAGGTAGCCACCTCTGAAGATGAACCTTACGCTGTATATAATTATCTTAACAAGCAATTACATCGTAATGTAGTGGCATTTGGCGACAGTTTTGATGACAGCATCACCCATTTTCTTTTGCTGTCACGCTTTAAAAATTGCCTTAACGCAAACAGTAAAGTGGTTTTGCTTCTGGCCCCCGACAGCTTTTACTCTACTGGTGTGCCTCCCGCTATCTTCGCCAACAATTTCCCGGCGCCCGTATTTAATCCATTGATGAAGGATGCGCAGGCTCGCCCATTTTTGGTCAATTACTTGCGCAAAATAGATAAAAAGGAAACCAGCCATTTAACCTTTGGACAAATGCGAGTCTTTGGCTGGGACCCCGACCATATCTGGGACGAGGTCAGTTATGAGTTTGACAACGTCTGCACGCTGATAAAAAACGACTGGCTGGCGCTGCTGCATATTGTCCCTTCACCTGCGCGGCCCTGGCCGGTGCAACCTGCCGTTGCCATCACACCGGACTGGGATAACGAGCTGGCGAATGCCCGCGAGTTAACTAAACGAAACGCGTCAGCAGAGCGCCGACACCCTGTGGATGGATAAAACGGTTTACGAACCGGGCGAAAAACCGGAAGTGTGGGACGACTCGCCCGTTGAACCCGAACAAATGAAAGCGTTTCGCGCCATGATCCAGTTGCTGAAAGAACGTCACGTGCAGGTGATTGTCATCGTCGACGCGGTTAACCCCTGGCGCGCGGTGCAAAACCCCGAACTCGTACAGCCTGCAGTAACACAGACGACGGCCATTCTGAAAGAAAACCAGATCCCCTATCTAGATATGTACGCCATGCCTTATCAGAATGGCTGGAACTGGGATCGTTTGCACCCTTCCGAACTGGCCTGGGTTCCTATGGACCGCTTTATTGCTGAGAGTTTTAAATGATGAAAAACGCGATCCGTCTGTTTTTCCTTTATCTCCTGCTGGCGATCACCATCGTCGCGTGGACCTCTGTCGATGACAGCATGAGTTTACAAGTGCACTTTGAATATCAAAAGTTCTGAGGCCGAATGATGTATAGCTCCGGAATGTTTTTCTTCTTACTCTTTTCTTCGGCCTTGCTGTTTGCGCTGGTCAATCGCGTATTACGTCATCGCCTGACTTATTTATCGGCTTTTTCCGTGCTGGCGGCATTCGGCTGGGGATATATATTTCAGGGTGATTACCTTGTCCCCGCTGCGGTATTTCTCAGTTTTTATGTTGTCGCCACCTTAAAAGAGAAAGGATGGTTAAAAACCTGGCAGGCGGTAAGTGTTAACGCTGCTGCCTTTGTTCGCGGTGAAATTACATTTAAATAATCACTGGGGAATGATTGGCCTCTCTTTTATGACGTTCCGCGCGGTGGATGTGCTGCTCTACCGCAATAAAAAAGATGGCAACAATGTTCTGCATTATTTCTGCTATCTGTTTATGCCCTTTATTATTCTGGCCGGCCCGATGTATCGCTGGCGGACATGGATGAGCGATGTCAGTAAGCCCGTATTTGCCCTTAACCGTGAACAGTTTCTAGTTGCCGCAGAACGCATTTCTTACCGGCATTATCCAGAAGTTCCTGTTTGCCATGCTGGTCGATTCACTTGTCGTGCAGCCCTGGAGCCATAAGCCGTTTACGCTGACCGTGGGCGTGGTGATGTCGATTGCCTATAGCGCCTACCTCTACTTTGATTTTGCGGGCTACAGCAATATGGCCATCGGTGCGGGCCGCCTGTTTGGGCTGAATATTCCGGCAAACTTCAATATGCCCCTTCTGGCAAAAAATCCGCAGGATTTCTGGCGCCGCTTCCACATCAGTCTGTCTGAATGGCTGCGCGATGTGGTCTTTATGCCGGTTTATATGAACCTGATGAAGTTCAACTTTTTCCGTCAGAACAAAACGCTGGCGCAAAATATCGGTATTTTCTGCACCCTGTTTTGCATGGGGGCATGGAATGGGCTGGAACGCCATTACGTCATCAGCGGCGCGCTGTTTGGCGCCATTTCAGTTGCACACAACATGCTGCTGTGGTCAGCCAAGCGCAGCCCGGCATTGCACCGCTGGTTGCAATACCCCGCTGATGCGCTTTTTGGGACGCATTCTGACGCTGGGAAGCGCCGCGGGATCCCTTTACATCTTTAGTGGAATGTCACCTCTATGAAAAATCACTCCGATCTTCAGGAACTGCAGGATTTCTTGCGTGCGGCATTATGCGATCCCGCCTCCCCGCAGCAGCTGGCCATCAGCGGCAGCGACGAAGCCTTAAGCTGGCTACAGCTTTCTGCTGCCGTGACGGACTGGGCACAGCGCTATCAGCGTTGCCAGCCTGCTGCCGGTACGCCGGTCGTCTTGTACGGACACCAGCAGGCCGAGTTCGCCGTGGCGATTTATAGCTGCCTGCTGCACAACATTCCGTACATTCCGGTGGACTGCATTTACCCCCAGGAGCGGCTGCGGGAGATCTGCCATCTGGCCAGCGCCCCTTACTATTACGACGTCGCGACCCGGCAGTTCGTCGCCACCGGTGAAGCCGGCCAGGTGCTGGCGGAACCGGATCTGGCCTATATCATGTTTACCTCAGGCAGCACCGGTAAACCTAAGGGCGTGCAGATTGGGCGGGAAAGCGTGTGGCACTTCATGAAGTGGGTCAGCCAGGACTTTTCGCTGCCGGAAAAGCCGGTGCTGATGAACCACGCGGTGTTCAGTTTTGACCTCTCCCTGATCCCTTTGCTGGCGAATCTGGCGATGGGCGGCCACATCGTGCTGAACGCCAAAGAGGATATTGCGGAGGAAGACTGGCTGACGCGGCTGAAAAACAACGCCGTCTCCGCCTGGGTTTCCACCCCCTCTTTTGCCTACCAGCAGTTGCTTTCCCCGCAGTTCAACAGCGAGTATTTGCCTGCGCTGAGCGTCTTTATCTTTATTGGTGAAGTGCTCAATAAAGCGCTGGTTAAACAGCTGCGCCGCCGTTTCCCGCAGGCCAAAATCATCAACTCCTATGGTCCAACCGAAGCGACCATCGCCACCACCGTGGTTGAAATCACGGATGAGATCCTGAACCGCGACAGCGCCCTGCTGCCGGTGGGGGCCATGATGCCGGAAACCAGAATGGAAATTTCCGCAGAGGGCGAGCTGATCATCTGGGGTAAAAACGTCATGCGCGGCTACCTCGGCCTGCCGCAGGAGAACGCGGAAAAATTGCTGCGCCGGGAAGGCGAAGCATGGCGCGGCTACCGGACCGGCGATCTGGGCTATGAAGCGGGGCTTATCTACTGCCAGGGACGCAACGACAGCCAGGTCAAACTGAATGGCTACCGTATTGAAATCAACGAGATTGAAAACCGCCTGCTGGCGATGTCCGGCATCCACGAGGCGGTGGTTCTGCCGCTGATGAAATCCGGCGGCGGCGTGCTGCGCATTGCGGCGTTCTGCGTGACGAAACTGGCGCCGGATGCCATCAAACACTCGCTTTCGAAGGTGGTGCCGCACTACATGGTGCCGTCACAAATCATTATCAAAGACGCTTTGCCGCTGAATCCTAACGGCAAAATTGACCGCAAGCTGCTGGACGCTTACGCCCGCACAAATTAATGACCCCAGGAAAAACAATGGAACAAGAAATTCTCGCCCTGTTCGAAAAGATTCTGTCCCGCAAGGTGGGCTTTCACGATGAGCTGATTGAATCCGACATTCTCGACTCCATCCTCGCGGTCGATATGGTTCTGGAAGTGCAGGACGTTTACGGCTGCATGATCCCGCCGACGGACGTGGCCACGGTGCTGAAAACGCCCGCCGATTTAGCACGTTACGTTGAAGAGCACCGCGGCTAATCACACGGGCTTTATGATATTCAAAGGCTCCAGGCATTATCGCCAGGAGCTTTTTTTCGTCTTAACAACGAAAAAACGCCCCTCTGTCATCATCGTTTCACACTGCTCACGTAGTTAATATTGTCGCTCATCTTTGTACTGAGACGAAGTGACCATGACGGCGTCACTTTTTCTATACTTGCGATTCCGCACATCCTGTAAAAATTTACCAACATTCGCCCGGTGCGAAATGTTGGCATTTTCCAACGCAAAAACCCGCTATCAATAATAAAAAATCTGTATAAATCAAATTAGACAGATATTTAATCTAAATAATGAGTAAAAAACACCCTCCTGCCATCAGAATCGTCTCCAGCGATAACTTGATCAAAGACGGATACACGCTCATAACAGATAGGACGGAGCAGATTTTTTATCCCGTTGGTTTGCGACGCTAAAAGTGGAAAAACTGATAGCTGTAATGTTCCCACAGATTAAGAAAGGACGGCATGCCATGAATATATTCGATCACTATCGCCAGCGCTATGAAGCTGCCAAGGACGAAGAGTTCACACTGCAGGAGTTTCTTACCATCTGTCGGCAAGATCGCAGTGCCTATGCCAACGCGGCAGAACGGCTGCTGATGGCTATTGGTGAACCTGTGATGGTTGACACTGCCCTGGAGCCACGGCTTTCCCGTCTCTTTTCGAACCGGGTGATCGCACGCTACCCGGCGTTTGAAGAGTTCTATGGCATGGAAGAGGCCATCGAACAGATTGTCTCCTACCTGAAACATGCCGCTCAGGGTCTGGAAGAGAAGAAACAGATCCTCTATTTACTCGGCCCGGTGGGCGGCGGTAAATCCTCGCTGGCGGAACGCCTGAAATCGCTGATGCAGCGCGTGCCTATCTATGTGCTGAGCGCCAACGGCGAACGCAGCCCGGTGAACGACCATCCGCTGTGCCTGTTCAATCCGCAGGAAGATGCGCAGATCCTGGATAAAGAGTACGGCATCCCGCGTCGCTACCTCGGCACCATCATGTCGCCGTGGGCCGCCAAACGCCTGCACGAATTCGGCGGCGACATCAGCAAGTTCCGCGTGGTCAAAGTCTGGCCGTCGATCCTGGAACAGATCGCCATCGCCAAAACCGAACCGGGTGATGAGAACAACCAGGACATCTCCGCGCTGGTCGGTAAAGTGGATATCCGCAAGCTGGAAAACTACGCGCAAAACGATCCGGATGCCTACGGTTACTCCGGCGCGCTGTGCCGGGCCAACCAGGGGCTGATGGAATTCGTCGAGATGTTCAAAGCACCGATCAAGGTGCTGCACCCGCTGCTGACGGCGACCCAGGAAGGCAACTACAACGGCACCGAAGGCATCTCCGCCCTGCCGTTCAACGGCATCATCCTCGCCCACTCGAACGAATCGGAATGGGTGCCGCTTCCGTAACAACAAAAACAACGAAGCCTTCCTCGACCGCGTCTACATCGTCAAGGTGCCTTACTGCCTGCGCGTCTCGGAAGAGATCAAAATTTACGAGAAACTGCTGAACCACAGTGAGCTGGCCCATGCGCCACTGCGCGCCGGGCACCCTGGAAACGCTGGCGCGGTTCTCGATGCTGTCGCGCCTGAAAGAGCCGGAAAACTCGAGCATCTACTCGAAAATGCGGGTCTACGACGGCGAAAGCCTGAAGGATACCGATCCGAAAGCCAAGTCGTACCAGGAGTACCGCGACTACGCCGGGGTCGATGAAGGGATGAACGGTCTGTCCACGCGTTTCGCCTTTAAGATCCTCTCCCGCGTGTTTAACTTCGACCATGCGGAAGTGGCGGCCAACCCGGTGCACCTGTTCTACGTGCTGGAGCAGCAGATCGAGCGCGAGCAGTTCCCGCAGGAGCAGGCCGAGCGCTACCTGGAGTTCCTGAAAGGCTACCTGATCCCGAAATACGCCGAGTTCATCGGCAAAGAGATCCAGACGGCCTACCTGGAATCCTACTCCGAATACGGGCAGAACATTTTCGACCGCTATGTCACCTACGCCGACTTCTGGATCCAGGATCAGGAGTATCGCGACCCGGATACCGGCCAGCTGTTTGACCGTGAATCCCTGAACGCGGAGCTGGAGAAAATCGAGAAGCCGGCCGGGATCAGCAACCCGAAAGACTTCCGTAACGAGATCGTGAACTTCGTGCTGCGCGCCCGCGCCAACAACAACGGCCGCAACCCGAACTGGACCAGCTACGAGAAGCTGCGCACGGTGATCGAGAAGAAAATGTTCTCCAATACCGAAGAGCTGCTGCCGGTCATCTCGTTTAACGCCAAAACCTCAACCGACGAGCAGAAAAAGCACGACGACTTTGTCGACCGTATGATGGAAAAAGGCTACACCCGCAAGCAGGTCCGCCTGCTCTGCGAATGGTATCTGCGCGTTCGTAAATCGTCATAACAACGATCGGGCCGCGCCCTGCGCGCGGCCTGTTGCAAAGTTGGCATTCGCAGCGGGAGGCACTAATGACCTGGTTCATTGACCGACGTCTTAACGGCAAAAACAAGAGCACGGTGAACCGCCAGCGCTTCTTGCGTCGTTATAAAGCGCAAATTAAACAGTCGATTTCCGAAGCCATCAACAAACGCTCGGTGACCGACGTCGACAGCGGCGAGTCTGTCTCCATCCCCACCGACGATATCAGCGAACCGATGTTTCATCAGGGGCGCGGCGGCCTGCGCCATCGCGTGCATCCGGGTAACGACCACTTCGTGCAGAACGACCGAATTGAGCGCCCTCAGGGCGGCGGTGGCGGTTCCGGTAGCGGCCAGGGACAAGCCAGCCAGGACGGTGAAGGCCAGGATGAATTCGTCTTCCAGATTTCCAAAGATGAATATCTCGATCTGCTGTTTGAGGACCTGGCGCTGCCGAACCTGAAAAAAAACCAGCAACGGCAGCTTAATGAATTTAAAACCCACCGCGCGGGCTATACCGCCAACGGCGTGCCGGCCAACATCAGCGTCGTGCGATCGCTGCAAAATTCGCTGGCGCGACGAACCGCCATGACGGCCGGCAAACGCCGCGAATTGCGCGAACTGGAAAATAGTCTCGAAACGGTGGAGAAAAGCCGGAACCGGCGCAGCTGCTGGAAGAGGAGCGCCTGCGTAAAGAGATTGCGGAACTGCGCGCGAAAATCGAACGGGTGCCGTTTATCGACACCTTCGACCTGCGCTACAAAAACTACGAAAAACGCCCGGAACCCTCCAGCCAGGCGGTGATGTTCTGCCTGATGGACGTGTCCGGCTCGATGGATCAGGCCACCAAAGATATGGCCAAACGTTTTTACATCCTGCTCTATCTGTTCCTGAGCCGAACCTATAAAAACGTCGAGGTGGTCTATATCCGCCACCACACCCAGGCGAAAGAGGTGGATGAACATGAGTTCTTCTACTCGCAGGAAACCGGCGGCACCATCGTCTCCAGCGCCCTGAAGCTGATGGATGAAGTGGTCAAAGAGCGTTACGACCCGGCGCAGTGGAATATCTATGCCGCGCAGGCGTCGGACGGCGATAACTGGGCCGACGACTCACCGCTGTGTCACGAGATCCTGGCGAAGAAAATCCTGCCGGTGGTGCGTTACTACAGCTATATCGAAATCACCCGTCGCGCGCACCAGACGCTGTGGCGCGAGTATGAACATCTGCAAGCGATGTTCGATAACTTCGCCATGCAGCATATCCGCGACCAGGAAGATATTTATCCGGTATTCCGCGAACTGTTTCACAAGCAAACGGCAACATCAGGGAATTAACCACACATATCAGCCAGTCAGGCCCGCCCGGCTGGCTGATTCTCCTCAGGCGCGTTCTTTCCCGCAAACCCTTCTGATTCCGCTTGCGCGGAGCTAATCCACGAATTGCCCTACAAAAGCGCGGCTATTTCACCCCTTGTGAGCAAAGAAATGTGGCACATTTTACGCACGACAAATCGTGGCGTTCTCTTTCGTCGCGAAAGACAAATTGACAGGAACCGTGCGCATGATCGACCTTGAGGACTTAAAAGTATTTGTACAGAACCCTGAAATAAAAGGGATTATTGATACCGTCTGGGACGATCTGGGAGAAGCCTTCGTGCAAGCACAGGCCATCCTGCCCGCTGAAAAAGCGATGCCGCGCCGGGAACTCTCTTTTCACGACCACGTTAAGCTGCTCGGTTATCTCTGCTGGTTAGTGAATAATGCCAACGCCGCTGGCGATATTATTGAAATCGGCGTCTGGAAAGGCAAATCCAGCGCCTTTATGAACGCCCTCTGCCAGGGTAACCGCCGCATTATCAGCATCGACCCGATGGAATTGACGAACCAGCCTCTGGAACTGGGTTTCTACCACGAGCATATTTTCCCGGAAGTCACGCTGATACGCGGCTATTCGCAGCACAGTATTGAACGGGTAATGGCGCTGGCGCCGAAAACCATTCTGCTGCATATTGATGGCGGCCACCTGAAAGAGCACGTTCTTACCGATTTCCTGCTGTATGCGCCAACCGTGGTTAGCGGTGGATTTATTGTCTTCGATGATTATCGCGACTTCATCTACTCTCCGGAAGTCGGACCCGCAGTTGACCTGCTGCGCGCAGGCGGCTTCTTTAACGGATTCGACGTTATTGGTAGCGTTCCGGGCTTTGAAAACAGCTACCTTTTGCAAAAAAAATAAACAGTACACACAAAGCGTTGTTTGTAGTGCTTGTATTTTTTCGCCGCCCTTCAGGGCGGCTTTTTTATTCTCATCGTCCGGCGGGTGGATTATGCTTTCACTCTTACTGTTTGTTATTGGGAGAGATCATGTCTGAGATTGCCAGCCGCGACGTCCATCAACATCTGTTGACCCTGCTGGGACAGCAGCAAGCACGTTTTCAGGTAGTCGAGCACGACGCCGTCGGTAAATGCGAAGCGGTCAGTGAAATTCGCGGCACCGCCCTGGGTCAGGGCGCTAAAGCGCTGGTGTGCAAAATTAAAGGTAACGGTGTGAAAAAGCATGTGCTGGCGATCCTGGCCGCCGACCTGCAAGCCGATCTCAGCCGTCTGGCGCACCATTTTGGTGGTCTGAAAGCCTCGCTGGCCAGTCCGCTGGAGGTGGAGCAGCTCACCGCCTGCGTCTTCGGCGCGATTCCGCCGTTTAGCTTTCATCCGGATCTGCATCTGGTGGCCGACCCGGTGCTGTTTCAGCGCTTTGACGATATCGCCTTCAACGCCGGTCTGCTGGAAAAATCAGTGATTATGGATACACAAGATTACCTGCGCATTGCGCAGCCGGAAATTGTCGATTTCCGCCGTCTGTCCGCGTAATGGGCCGGTTACCACTCCGAGCGTTCCAGTATTAACACGCAGATCACCAGCCCAACGGCCAGCGTCGTAAACAGTGTGGTAAGAATATAGATATCTGATGGCATGATGGCGGCTCGCAATTGCCTGAAATTTCACCGGGCGATGCGCTATTGATAAGCGCCGAACATGACTGATTCATGACAGATTGCCAGAACTTGCGTAAAAAATCGCCACAAGTTCTGGCAACTGCCCGAAATTAGCCGTACGAAAGAAAAAAGCCTGCCTCATCATCCATTTATGCGTAGAGTGAACAGGCTTCTTTTTTTGGCAAGGAACCTCTGCATGTTTGATAGCACGCTGTTTATTTTGCTCGCGCTCGCCGCGCTGGGATTTGTCAGCCACAACACCACTGTCGCCGTTTCCATTCTGGTGCTGATTATTGTCCGCATCACGCCGCTGAACACCTTCTTTCCGTGGATAGAAAAACAGGGGCTGACGGTGGGGATTATTATTCTGACGATTGGCGTGATGGCGCCGATTGCCAGCGGCTCGCTGCCGCCGTCCACCCTGTTGCACTCCTTCGTCAACTGGAAGTCGCTGGTGGCCATTGCGGTGGGTATTTTTGTCTCGTGGCTCGGCGGGCGCGGCGTGACATTAATGAGTACGCAGCCGTCGCTGGTGGCAGGGCTGCTGGTTGGCACCGTGCTGGGTGTGGCCCTGTTCCGGGGCGTTCCGGTCGGGCCACTGATTGCTGCCGGGCTGGTGTCGCTGCTAATTGGTCGGCAGTGAATAACGACGCTGGTGGCGTTTGACGGCAAACTCCAGCGCGCTGCACAGCAGGTAGTAGACCAGACCGGTAAAGATAAACAACGCCGCAGGATAGACCTGCACCCGGTTATTCACCTGCCCGGCTACGGTGGTCAGCTCCGGCACGTTGACGATAAATGCCAGCGAGGTGTCCTTCAGCAGCGCGACCAGCAACCCCACGTATGAGGGCAGCGCATTGCGTAACGCCTGTGGCAGCAGTACCAGCCGCAGGGTTTGCGCGCTGCTAAAACCACTGCTCAGCGCCGCTTCGTACTGGCCGTCTGGCAACGCGCCCAGCGCCGCCAGCGTCGAATACATTACCGATGCCGAGGTAAACCACGCCAGCGCCAGCGTTACGGTCACCGCGCCAGGCAGATCCGTTCCTGTCAGCCACGGCAGTAAAAACCACAGCCAGAAAATCACGAAGATCAGCGGAATGCCGCGGATAATCTCTGCCCACAGAAACAGTACCCTGCGCGGCAAGCCGCGAAAGCGCCAGGCGCAACAGGCCAGCAGCACGCCGCCGGGAAAGGCCAGCGCCGCCGCGCCAAAGGTCATCAGCAATGAGAGCAATACCCCGCCCGGTTCTCCCTGGGCTGCTCGCCCCCACAACAGATAATCGAGGTTATCGGTGATAACCGTAACGTTAGCGATCATGCTGCCCTCCCGCCGCGCGGCGTAGAATTCGCCAGCTTTGCGCCCCATTGAACAGCACGCTCATCACCAGCCCCAGCAGCAGATAGAGCGCGCTGCCAATGGCAAACGCTTCCAGCGCATGCGCGTTGTAACTTTCGATCTGTCGGGTCTGGTAGGTCAGTTCGCCAAGGCCAATCCCGGTGGCCAGCGAGGAGAGTTTCATCAGGTTGAGATATTGCCCCACCACCGGTTGCCAGGCATTGTGCAACCCCTGCGGCAACAGCACCCAGCGAAACAGCGCCAGCGGGCTGAACCCTTGCGACTCGGCCGCTTCAATTTGCCCGCGCGGTACCGCGTGTAGCCCGGCCTGAATCTCTTCCACCAGAAATGCGGCGGTAAACAGCCCTAAGGCCCAGGCGGAGGAGAGAAATTCCGGGGTAAACCACCAGACATTACCCGGCAGAATGCTGAATGCATGGTCGTCATTGACGTACTGGCGAAAACTCAGCGGCAGCAGGTTCCAGGCGGCGAAATACCAGAACAGTAACTGCACCAGCAAAGGCGTGTTGCGAAACAGCGAAACCCACACCGCCACCGCTCCACGCCCCACTTTGCCACCGGTCAACCGCAACGCCAGCAGCAGTACCGTCAGCGCCGTCGCCAGCAACATACCGGCGATAGTGACCCAAATGGTGGTGAGAAAACCGGAGACGATCCATTGCGCGGGCTGCCCGGTCAGCACGCCCGCCCAGTCGAGATGCAGCGCCATCACAACTCCTTGTTATCCGCGTGCAGCGGGTTGAGCACTTTTTGCAGGAAACGCTGCGCTCGGGGGTGTTGCGGCGCGGAGAAGAACTGTGCCGGTGCCGCCTGTTCCAGGATCTCGCCGCCGTCGATAAAGATCACCCGATCGGCAATTTCACGGGCAAACTGCATCTCGTGGGTAACAACAATCAGCGTGATGCCACTGTGCGCCAGCGATTTCATCACCTGCAACACCTCGCCAATCATCTCTGGATCCAGCGCCGAGGTGGGCTCGTCGAACAGAATGATATGCGGATCGGCAGCCAGCGTGCGGGCGATCGCCACCCGCTGCTGCTGCCCGCCGGAGAGCTGCGAGGGAAAGTGATGCGCTTTATCCTGCAACCCCACCCGCGCCAGGAGCGCCAGCGCGATAGCCTGCGCGTCACCGGCACTTTTACCGTGAATGTGCCGCAGCGCCAGCGTGATATTGTCCAGCGCGTTGAGGTGCGCATAGAGATTGAATTGCTGAAAGACGAAACCGACATGGCGACGCAGTCCGCGCAGCGCGCGCCCGGAGAGCGTGCTGGTCGGTTGGCCATCAACCTCAATCTCGCCGCTGCTCAGGGTTTCAAGCTGGTTGATCAGGCGGATCAGGGTCGATTTGCCGGAGCCAGAGGGGCCGCACACGGCCAGCACTTCACCAGCGGCGACCTGTAAATCAATGCCATTCAGCACAACATTATCGCCATAGCGTTTTGTGACGCCGCGAAATGTCACCGTTCCTTTTTGCACGGGAAACGCCTCCGTGGCGGGAGCCACAGAGGCGGAAAACAGACCTGACAGCATATTACTTCGCTTCTATTTTAAAGCTGCGTGGAGCCGGAGTTTTGGTTTGCGGGCCAAACCAGGTATCGTAGATTTTTGCCGCGTCGCCGCTCTTCTCAAGGTTCACCAGTTCATCATTCACCGCTTTCAGCAGCGCGGTTTCACCTTTACCCACCCCAACGCCAATCTCCTCTTTCGACAGCAGATCCGGCAGGATTTTAAATTTCGCTTTATCCGGCGCTTCCGCCAGTAACCCGGCCAGAATGGTGCTGTCTTGTGTAATCGCCTGTACGTTGCCATTACGCAGCGCGGTCAGCGCCAGTGGGATATCGTCATAGGCCAGCACGCGGGATTGCGGGAAGCGCTGGTGCAGCGCCTGCTCCCCGGTAGTGCCTTTCACTGCGCCGATACGCGCTTTGCTGTAGGCATCCAGTTTATCGGCAGCCGTTGCCGGGACGAGGAACTGCTGGCCGGTAACAAAATACGGCGTGGAGAAGTCAATCACCTGCGCGCGTTCCGGGGTGATGGTGATATCTGCAACAATCAGATCCACCTTGCCGGATTGTAACAGCGGAATGCGGTTCGCCGGATTGGTCGCGACCAGCTCCAGTTTCACCCCAAGGCTTTTCGCCAGAGCTTTAGCAAAATCGACGTCATAACCGACGATATCGTGCGATTTCGGATCAATTGCGCCAAACGGCGGGTTGGCGTCGAAGGTCGCCACTTTGACGACACCAGCGGCTTTGATATCCGCCAGTTTGTCGGCATGCGCAGCAAATGAGAGTGCGGAAAGGAGTGTCAGCGCGCTGAGCGCGGTGATTTTTGTGTGTAATGTGGTTGCCATGCTTATCCTTATGCCCTGTTATTGTGGTGATTTCAGCGCTAAAGTCACATAACCCCATTCATCAGACAAATATCAAAAAGTGCATTGATTATCTGAAAATATTATTAAAAACAGATTCACCATATAAATCCCTTATCCACCATCGCTCCACAGAACAAACCTTTTAAGACCTTATAAACACAAGGGAATAGAGAGCAGAAAATATTACTCTGCGCCGAGTGTGGCCAGATAACGCCCCGGCGTCTGACCCAACCCCTTTTTGAACATGGTAATGAATGCCGTGGTCGAGTCGTACCCCAGCGTCTGGGCGGCTTGCTGTACGGACTGGCCGCTAATCAGCAGTTGCAGGGCGAGGATCAACTGCATCTGATGCCGCCAGCGACGAAAACTGAGGCCCGTCTCCCGGACCACCAGCCGCGCCAGGTTACGCTCGCTCATGGCGAAAACCTGTGCCCACTGCGCCAGCGTTTGCCGCTCAGCCGGGCTGGCCTCCATATGATCGACCATCTGGCGGATCTTCAGGTGCGCGGAAACAGGAAGCTGCAACTGCATCTGCGGTTGATCCGGCAACTCATCAAACAGCACCTGCACCAGCCGCTGCGTAGCAGGCTGGCGTCGCTGCGTCGGCGTTCGTGCGGCAAGCGTCATAATCAGCTCGCGCACCAGCGGCGAGATCTTCAACGTGCAGCAATGTTCCGGCATCACCACCGACCAGGGTTCGATAAATAAAAAGCAGAGCTGCGCGTTGGGAGTCGCGTGATTACTGTGCGACACCCTACCGGGCAGCCACATGGCATGGTGCGGCGGCACCATCCAGCGTGCATGTTCAACTTCGCAGGTGATGGCCCCTTTCAGCGCCAGAATCAGTTGCCCCTTGCGGTGACAATGCGCAGGAATGCGCTGCTCTTCTGCCGCAACGGTGATACGAAAAGCCACCGCCGCTTCCTGCTGGCTGTCGGGATCGTAACCGCCCAGTCCGAGTCCGTGCATTAAGTTGTCCGAATTTAGCGATAAACTGTCATTTTAGCTTGATTAAAACCAAAGAAAAAACCGCTATCGTAACGCTCTGTTGTTTATCAAGAGAATACAATGACCACTCGCCTTTCTTCCCGTGGGCAACAAGGGGTACTGCTGATTGCCGGTATCCTGATGATTGCGACCACGTTACGCGTCACGTTTACCGGCGCGGCGCCGTTGCTCGATGCCATTCGTGCAGAATATGGTTTAAGTACCGCACAAACCGGCATGCTTACCACGCTGCCGCTGCTGGCATTTGCGCTGATCTCTCCGCTGGCTGCCGGTGTCGCCCGCCGTTTCGGCATGGAGCGCAGTCTGTTTGCCGCTATGGTGCTGATTTGTCTTGGCATCGCCATCCGTTCCCTGCCGTCCTCCACGCTGCTGTTTGCTGGCACAGCGGTGATTGGTTGCGGTATCGCACTCGGCAACGTGCTGTTGCCAGGTATGCTGAAGCGTGACTTCGCCGGGCATGTAGCGAAACTGACTGGCGCCTACTCCCTGACGATGGGCGCGTCTGCGGCGCTTGGCTCCGCACTGGTGGTTCCGCTGGCGCAGAGCGGCGCGGGCTGGCACGGCGCATTGCTGATGCTGATGGTGTTTCCGCTGCTCGCGCTGCTGCTGTGGTTGCCTCATCTGCGTCGCGGTGCACCGGCGCAGATCAGCGCTTCCGGAGCGCTGCACAGCCGGGGGATCTGGCGCTCGGCGCTGGCCTGGCAAGTCACGCTGTTCCTCGGTATCAACTCGCTGATTTATTACATTATTATTGGCTGGCTGCCGTCGATTCTGCTGACTCAGGGTTTTAGTGAAGCGCAGGCCGGTTCCCTGCACGGTATTTTGCAACTGGCGACTGCCGCGCCAGGCTTACTGGTGCCGGTTTTCCTGCACCGGCTGAAAGATCAACGCGGCATCGCGGCGCTGGTGGCGCTTCTGTGCGCGGTGGGTTCGCTGGGATTATGGTTGCTGCCAGCACATGCCGTGCTGTGGACGGTTATTTTTGGTTTTGGCTCCGGCGCGACGATGATCCTCGGCCTCACTTTTATCGGCCTGCGCGCCAGTTCCGCACATCAGGCGGCCGCCCTCTCCGGGATGGCGCAGTCGGTCGGTTACCTGCTGGCAGCCTGTGGCCCGCCGTTGATGGGAAAAATTCACGACGCCAGCGGCGACTGGCACCTTCCGTTACTGGCATGTACCGTGCTGGCGGTGGTAATGGCGGTGTGCGGCGCGTTTGCCGGCCGCGAACGGGAAATTATTTCCCGCTAAACCGCGCGCCATCCGGCCGGATACCGGATGGCGCGTAAGAGCTGCATGGCTTATTCGCAGGCAGCGCGCAGCATCGCCTGTACCAGCGGTGAAGGTCGTCCAGCCAGCGCGGCGCGTTCATGCTGAAACAGCGTGGCGACAAAAAACGGATGCGTCACCAGTTCCACCGCGCGGATTTCACCCTCTTCATCCCAACCGGTCACGCGCAGATCGCCGCTCTCCAGTTCGCGGGCAAACTCTGCCGAAACGCCAAAGCTGCAACGGTATGCCTCTTCCACCATTTCACGACCATACGCGCGGGCAATCAGCGTATTCGGTCGCAGTTCGATGGTACCGGTTTGATCCACCAGCGCGCAGGTCAGCGGGGAGATCACCATGCGTCCTTCGTTTTCCGTTTCAGCATGTGCAGCGTCGCTCCAGCCCAGCACATTACGGGCATATTCGATCACCGCATGCTGGAAACCGCCGCAGGTACCGAGGAACGGCACGGCATTTTCTCGCGCATACTGAATGGCAATAAACGCGCCACGGGCATTTTTATAAGGGCTTCCCGGCACCACCCAGATGGCATCGTAGCCGACCAGATCTTCGGCGCTGTTAATTTCGCTGGTCGGTAACCAGTCGTAATCAGCGGTAATTTCCAGTACGGCAGCGGCATCATCAATCGCCAGCGGAATCGCCTGATGAGCAACAATGTCATGGCTGTAATCGCCGACCAGTGCGATACGCAGTGTTTTCTTCGGAGGGATATGATGCATGAATGTGTCCTTATGCCGGGGCAAATAACGAATAACATAAGGAACATCACATTAGCTGTCTTTTACTGGAATCACAACACCTTAAAATTGAGATCATGTATCACGCGGAAAAATGAAATAATCTGTTGCGCAAGAACAAATTATCAGGAGTCACCCGTGCAGCAAACCCGCATCCTCGTGAGCGCCTGCCTTTCCGCACGACAATTACCGGCGCTGATTGCCTGGGTTGAAGAGAGGGAGAGCCATGATCCAATGTAAACGTGTTTATGACGCCGCCAGCGACGACGATGGTTACCGGGTGCTGGTCGACCGGCTCTGGCCGCGCGGCATAAAAAAAGCCGAGCTGCGTTTTGATGAATGGAACAAAACGCTGGCACCCTCAACGGAGCTGCGCAAAGCCTTTCACGGGGAGGTGCTCGATTTTGCCAGCTTCAGCGAAGCCTACCGCAAAGAGCTGGATGCGCAAAAAACGGCAGGTGAACAGCTTGCGGCACGGGGTAAAAAGGAGACTGTTACGCTGTTATACGCGGCGAAAAACAGGGCGCAGAATCATGCCATCGTGCTGGCCGAATGGCTGCGCTCGTTGAGTTAGTCGATCACCCGCTCGCGCAGATCCTGCGGTTCGCTGTCGGGTTGCAACGGCATCAGATGCTCAGCCCGGATAAAAGCAAAGCCCTGCTGACCATCGAAAGCGGTGACATTTCCGGTGACCAGCCACAGCGCCCGGCCGGCGTTGCGCGGCATCTCAGTGATTACACCGTTCACCGGATTTAAAAAACGTTCTCCAGGCTGGCACAGGCCGAACAGTTCAACGGCTTTACCAATATTGCAGCGACCATTGGCGGTCTGGGCGCCAATCACTAAGGCCTGGCTGCCCGCTCGTAGCTGAAACATACTTCTCTGGTACTCTCGCAACAGTAAAAATGAGATTAATCTGAAAGCGAAGTTTACCCTGGGCCGCCCGCTGCTGTCACGATCCGGATTGCGGATGATCGCGACGCCACAGCGTCCATTCATCGATCACCTCACCGTTCGGCAGTTTACACTCGGTACGCACACCCTGCGGGCTCTGAACCGGCACCCGCTGCCCGCCCTTTTGCTGGCAGTACATCGCCGCCGGATTGGCTTTCCCGATCTGCGGCGGCAGCGGCGCATCGGGTTTCGTTGTGGAGCAAGCGGTGACTAAAAACGGCAGCATCCATAAAACATAGCGCATCATTTTTTTCCTTCATCTCAGGCGAAATCGCTCTTCAGCATAGCCTCAAGCCGGAGGTATCTCCATGATTTCTCCATTCTTACTGCACTTTTGGTCATTATAGTGAGTCTCGTTCTCACCCATGACCAAGAGAACATCATTCCGTAATCAATGAGTTTTTGCCCCGCTTCATCAACGGGGCTTTTTTTATTTTCCCCTGCCAGCTTTAGTGGCTACCGCCCCCCGATATATCAAATGTCCGGCTTTCATGATGTAATGTCGCGCAGCCAGGATCTGCGGCATTAACATGCGCGGCTGTGCCTGTGAATGAGGGAATGTATCTGGTGAAAAAAATAAAAAGAAAAAACCCTTTCCCCGTCTCGATTAAGCTTATTGACCCCCATGGATAGCTTGAGAAAAATCTGATTTTCTTCTATCTCTTATACAATTCATTTCTGGCGAATATCGCCGGTGAAGGAGTTTTCGTGAGAAAGACAACCATCATTATGCTGATTGTGGCAATTGTCGCCGTGGCCGGAACGCAATTGGGCTGGTGGTAATTCCAGACATATTGTTATTTCAGCGCAGAACTCAACCAAACGAATGATGGCGTCCTCTGAACAGATTCCTACGGTCTCATTTATTTGGGCAGGAGCTCGCTATGTTCACTGGTCTGAAAAAAAGCGAAAGCAAACGGTTAGCCACTCTGGAGCTGCTGAGCAAGGAGGATAAATCCCGCGATGCAGCACTGGCCGAGTTTGCTCTTCTGGCGTGCGAAGTTATGGGCGTTGAAGGCTGCTTTATCTCTACATTCGATGATGTTTTTCAATATATCAAATATGTTAAAAACATACCGATTGAGCACGTAAAAATACGTATTGAACAGACCATGTGCCAATATTCTTTGCACAGCGGCCAAACGGTAATTAGTTCAGATACCCGCCTTGATGGTCGATTTAATCATCAGCCGCTGGTAAAAAGCGGCGATATTGTTTTTTATGCTTCAGCGCCAATGATAAATAAAGATGGCGTGATCATGGGTACGCTGTGTGCGAGTCATTCCGAAACCTACGTGCCCACGTCCAGCCAGGTTGCCAGCTTTTTGCGCGTTGCCGCCCTCGCTGCCGCTTATCTTGAATCCTTTTATACCGTCGGGTTGGTGGATGCGCTGACCGGTCTGCCTAACCGCCAGTTTCTGATGAAAGAGATGGAGCGGCTGACCAATGAAAAAGTGAGTTCCCCTTACGGGCTGGTGATTTTTGATTGCATCGATATGCCGCGTGCTTACGAGCTCTCTCGCTATCTCGGCCTGGAAGCAGTGGAGAAACTGCTACGCAGCTTCGGCTCGCTGCTGCGTTTACGCCTGAGACTGAAAGAAGAGGTCACGCTGTATGCCTTTACCACCGCGCGTTATGCCGTGCTGGTGGATATCGATTATGCGCTGACGCTGGCAAAACGGGCGGAACGTTTACCCTGTACGCAGGCGAAAGTGGCTGGCGATATCGACATCAACCTGACCCTGCATACCGGCTACGTTAAATTTTCCCCGCAGGAAGACAATGTGCAGGAAGTGGTGCGCCAGGGAATTAGCGCCCTGCATGAGTCCATTCGCCAGGATATTCCGGCGTTGCAGTTCAACCCGATCCTCGACCACAAACGCAATAAAGACTTCAAATTGCTGCACGATCTCAGTGAAGCCATTAAATCTCCGGACCAGTTGTATATGGTCTATCAGCCGAAGATTTCGCTGCGCTCAGGTAAAACCGAAGGCGTCGAAGCGTTACTGCGCTGGAAACACCCGCAGCTGGGGAATATCTCCCCGGCCGTCATAGTGGAGCTGGCAGAAAAAACCACCCTGATGAGCGATCTTACACAGTGGGTGATTAAATCGGTGATCGCGCAGCTAAAAAGCTGGAAACAGCAGGGCGTTTTGCTGCCGGTGTCGATCAACGTTACGGTAAGCGATTTCTCGCGTCCGGGGTTTGCCGACGAGCTGGAACGCAACGTGCTCGCTGCCGGGCTTTACACCTCCGATCTGCGTATCGAATGTCTGGAGACAGAAAAAGTGCTGGAAAGCGACCCGGCGCTGGCGGAACTGGACAGGCTTAAACTACTGGGCTTTACCATTCTGCTTGATGACTTTGGCGCCGGTTACAGCAATATCAGTTACTTACGCCGAATTCCGATAGACGTTATCAAGCTCGACCGCTCGCTGGTCAGCCAGGTAACCACCGATACCGGCAGTCGGATTATTGCCCGTAACGTGATTATGATGCTCAAGGAACTGCAGTACGTGGTGCTGGCCGAGGGGATTGAGGATCTCGAAACCGCACGCATGCTGGAAGAGTATGGCTGCGATGTCGCGCAGGGATATCTCTTTTCTCGCCCGCTGACGCCCGAAGAGATCCCGGACTGGCTGGCTGACAGTAAACCCTTTCGTTTGCTGGCGAAAATCAACGCTGGCGAGAATCACCATCAGTACGGTATATAACCACGCACGTTATTTATCAGGCCTGTTGTATTAAGCAGCAGGCCGCGTACTGTCATGAAAATGTCATAAAAAAGATATTATATTCCGCCTCAATAACTTAAGCCAAATACGCTCAATTTCCCTGCAGACAGCCGATTAAAGCCCCGTAAAACCCGGTCGATATTGCTGGCGTGCGCCGGTTCGCGCTCCACTGACAACGGGAAGCAGAAATTCATGAAACTCAACCACCTCACCATCGGGCAGCGCCTCGGTTTTCTTGCGACCATTCTGCTGCTGGCAACGCTGTTTATTGGTATTCGCGGCCTGGCGATTAATGCCGGCGGATTAGTACAAAATCAACGGATCATGACCACGGAAAAGGTCGTTGCCCAGAGTATTGACACCGCCCGCAACGCACAGGTGCAGTTTAAAATTCAGGTGCAGGAGTGGAAAAATACGCTGCTGCGCGGTACACAGGGCCAGCAATCTTTCGACAAATATAAAAACGCGTTTGTAGAACAGAGCCAGAAAACGCAGGCGCTGTTAAAAACCCTGCGCGAATTGCTACCGCAAATCGGCCTTCCCGCAACAGAAGTCACCAATACCATCAACCTGCATGCGGAACTGGAGCAGCATTATCTCTCCGCCTTGCAGCAGTACGCTATACAGGATGCCACCAGCGCCCAGCGGGTCGATCATCTGGTCACCGGCATCGATCGCGAGCCTACGCGCATGATCGACGAAGTGGTGGCCTCGACGTTGAAACAGGCGGCGCTTATCCGCGAACAAACTGAGGCCAGTAATTATCAACACTTTTCCCAAACGCGCCTGATGTTACTGCTGGTAATGGCATTGACTTTAGTTGTCGGGCTACTGATCACCTGGTGGCTGATCCGCAGTATCACGCAGCCGCTGGCGCAAGCAGTATCGGTGGCCCGCAACGTTGCCTCCGGCGATCTGCAATCAACGATTGTCCCCGCCGGACGGGATGAAACGGCGGAACTGATGCATGCGTTACTGGAAATGAACGGCAACCTGACGCGTATTGTTACCGGCGTGCGTTCCGGTACCGAAACTATCGCGGGCGCATCGCAGCAGATTGCCAGCGGCAGTCGCGAACTCTCTTCGCGCAATGAAGCGCAGGCCAGCGCGCTGGAACAAACCGCAGCCTCGATGGAGGAGCTGACCGCGGTTGTCAAAAACAACGCCGAAAATTCACGCATCGCCAGCGATATCACTCGCGAAGCGACCCAGGTTGCAAACCAGGGAGGTGAAGTAGTTGAGCGTGTGGTGCAGACCATGAGCGAAATTAATCAGCTTTCGACCGAGATCAGCAGCATTATCGGCGTGATCGACAGCATTGCTTTCCAGACCAATATTCTGGCGCTGAATGCGGCGGTTGAAGCCGCCCGCGCCGGAACAGAAGGCCGGGGTTTCGCTGTCGTCGCCTCAGAAGTTCGCGCACTGGCTCAGCGTTCCGCGACGGCCGCGAAAGAAATTAGCGCCTTGATCCAACGTTCTGTCACGCGTATTGACGAAGGTAACCAACTGGTGAAAAGCGCAGGCAGCGCCATGGACGACATCATGCAGAGCGTGGCGCACGTCAGCAAACTGGTAGAGACCATTTCGCTGGCGAGTAACGAACAGAGCGTGGGAATCGATCAGGTGCATGTCGCCATTACTCGTATGGATGCGGCGACGCAGCAAAATGCAACGCTGTCGCAGGAATCATCGGCGGCGGCGCATGCCATGCAGCAGCAGGCGGAAAACCTGCTGGAGATGGTGCAAATCTTCAAACTCCGGACAAACAATAAGATGGTTTAATGAATCTGGCTGCTACGGCATCACATTCCGCAGCAGCATGTGGCTATCAAACGATAGCGCAGCACCAGTAATCATCAAATTCATTAATCTTTCCACCGAAAATTTCGCGTTGGCTCACAATCGGGTTACAGGTTATAAAGTGCGCACGTGACGGATATACGCTTTAACAATCTCAAAAAAACATTCGCTGGCAGTTTTGGTGTCGAAACTGCCGCATTTTATTGCTCTTCCCCCTGCTTCAACCAGCCAGTGAAAACAGGAACTTTTTTCTCTGCAATTATTTCTCCGCAACTAAGATATATCGCATAAGAAACAGCAAATTAATTCAGTGCGTACGCAGAAGCATGCTAATGGCATCCTGTTCAGATAATCCATAGCCTTTCACAGAGACCTCCATCGCTTCATTCTGAGTCTGGTTAAACAGCGTCTCATTGCCGTTAGTGTGCAGGTTTCCAGAAACGATATCTCCCATCTCAACATCATAATTTCCCAGCAGCTCTGCGATGGCGAACTCGCCTTTATCGTCGCGAATCACAAGAAAGCCAATGCGGTGTTCGTGGTGAACGACAGTACCTTTCATAAGAACAATCCTTTCGCAGTAAGAGAGTTTCAGCGTAGCTGAATCCAGCCCGCCAGGAAACGATCTGGCGCGTATTTGGCGCACCGTAGCAACAGGTTTATGATCCCGACCACAACTCTTATTCACGTATTTATAGTCTCAGCGGAAACATTATCCCAGCAGCTTCAACAATAATAAAAACAGCTACACTATGTGTGGTTATGCTTGAATATAAATATACACTTAACTTACTGTTGTGCGCTTTTTAGCTCCTTAAGTAAAATTTCCTTTTATCTCCGGGAAAAAAGATGATGGCTTAAATGAAATTATTTTATGCACTATTTCGCCAGTACGTAAGCAACAGAAAAATATAAAGCACGCAGTACTCCATGCCGTAAATAGATATAAGAAATGCAACATGTTTCAGGCTCGTATCCCTTTTCCTGAGAAGGCTCACTATGCGTAACAATGAACCCGTCACACAGCAAGAATACGTTTTCGACAATGATGCCACTTTAATGTCAACGACCGATCCACAGAGCCATATTAATTATGCTAACGACGCGTTTGTTCAGGTCAGTGGTTTTTCGCTTGAGGAACTAAAAGGTGAGCCGCATAACCTGGTTCGCCATCCCGATATGCCAAAAGAGGCTTTCGCGGACATGTGGGGCACGCTGGAGCAGGGGGAACCGTGGACGGCACTGGTAAAAAACCGCCGTCGTAATGGCGATCACTACTGGGTACGCGCTAACGCTATTCCGGTGGTACGTGAGGGCAGAATCAAAGGTTATATGTCAGTACGTACACGGCCCGCAGCGGAAGAAGTCGCGGCGGCGGAGACACTGTACCGAGAGTTTCGCAACGGCCAGAGCAAAGGCCGACGTTTTCATAAAGGGTTGATTATTCGCACCGGTTTAATGGCGTGGCGCTCGCTGTTCGTCACCCTGCCCCTGCGCTGGCGTTTACGCTCAGCACTAATTATCGCGCTGTTATTCAGCCTTGCTGCCGCCTGGCTGCATGCATTAACGCCAGGGCAAATGGCAAGCTTCTCGGGTTTTATGGCGCTACTGCTGCTGGCTATCGATATCTGGCTTGAGCAGCAAATCGTTCGCCCGGTTGAACATCTGCGGCGCCAGGCGTTGCAGGTTGCCAGTGGTGAAATTCATCAGGTGGAACAGCTCAACCGCGTAGATGAAGTGGGCGTCACGCTACGCGCCATCAACCAGCTTGGCCTGATGTTTCGCTGGCTGGTTAACGACGTCAGCGGCCAGGCAGTGACCGTGCTGAAAGCGTCAGATGCGCTGCGGGCAGGAAATGACTCCTTAAGCCGTCAGACTGAACAGGCGGCGTCAAATGTGCAGCAAACGGCCGCCACCATGAACGAAATGACGGCAACGGTAAGGAGTAACCGCGAAACGGCGGCGGAAGTCACCGCCCTTTCGCAAGGTACGCAGAGCGCGGCGCAGCAAGGCGGACAGGTCATGAATCAGATGATCGAGATGATGTCAGCGATTGCGGACAGCTCGCGGCAAATTGCCAGCATCACCAGCATCATCGACAGTATTGCCTTTCAAACCAATATTCTGGCGCTGAACGCCGCGGTAGAAGCTGCACGTGCAGGGGAACAAGGTAAAGGCTTTGCGGTGGTGGCTGGCGAAGTGAGAAGCCTGGCAAGCCGCAGCGCCAGCGCGGCCAGCGAAATCAAAGCACTGATCGAAACCAGTGTGGCGAACGTTGATTCCGGTAGTGCACTGGCCGATAACGCAGGAAAGACGATGAAAGAGATTGTCAGCCAGGTACAGAACGTCACCGCGCTCATCGCGCAAATCAGCGCCGCCACCGCCGAACAGGCGACTGCGCTGGGCGAAGTCAGTGTGGCCGTGGAAGATCTGGACAGGATCACCCATCAGAATGCCGAGCGCGTGCAGGAAGGCGCGGAAGCCTCCGGGCGTATGAATCAGCAGGCCATTCGTTTAGCAGAAGCGATTTCGGTGTTCCAGTAACGATATTTCGTAATAAACCTGGAGGCTGCGCTCATTTTCTCGCCACTGGCAGGCATAGTGTAGGCGTATCTTCCAGGAGGACAGAACCATGAAAAAGTTACTAATATGTTGTCTTTTCGGCAATACCGCCAACGCGCTGGCGAAACGGATGCAAAAGGCAGCCAACGAACATGGCTATCCAATGCTGATTAGTGCCATCGGTCTGGAGAATTTTGCCAGCGTGGCTCCCGCCTTTGACTGTTTTCTGGTCGCGCCGCACATCCAGTACAAACTGGACGAAATTAAGGCCGCCGTGGGTAATGCGCCTGTCGCGATTATCGAAAGCTATCCTTTCGCGTCAATGGATGGTGAAAAAGTGCTGGAGTTTGTCATGGCGAAAATGCCTGTGCCGGCAGAATAAACGCTAAAAAGCCACGCTTGCTGGCGTGGCTTTTCTTTTTATCTCTTCAGGTTATCTCTTCAGGATTGCAACGTTGCCAGACGGGCGGCGAAGCCGACAAAGATTAAACCAATCAGCGAATTTCCCAGACGGGTTAAGCGTTTTTTTGTCTTCACCCACTGTGTCACATACGAGCCTGTCACGATCAGGAAGCTGAAATAGCAGAAGCTGATGATCTCCAGCGTGCTGGCGAGAATAAAAAAGGACACGCCGGGACGGGCATAATGGATATCGATAAACTGCACAAAGAACGAAACATAAAACAGAATCGCTTTCGGGTTGGTCAGGCTCAACACCAGCGAGCGTTTTAAAATATCGCCTTTATGCGCATCATCATCGCTTTGCGGCTGCGTTCGCTGCACAAAGGTACTGTAGAGCATTTTCCCGCCAAGCCAGAGCAAATAAATCGCGCCGAGATAACGCACGATATTGAACAATACCGGTGTTGTTTTAATCAGCGTGGCGACACCAGCGTACGCGAGAAACATCAGCACAGCATCACCAATAAAAACGCCTGCCGCAGCGGTATACCCGTTGCGTAATCCACCGGCGATACTGGTTTTCAGCACAAAAAAGGTGTTCGGACCGGGCACCAGAATGATAAAAATTGCGCCGATAAAATAGGTCCAGTAACTGATAACGCCAAATTCCGCAAACACACTCACTTCCTTAGAGCTAACGCTGCAACCACAATAAAATTCGCGACATATGCTACAAGGGGAGCCGCAGAAACGAAAGCGTTGCGGTTATTTCAGCAAAAAACGGCGTTTCAGGGCTGCGCCTCTTGCGCGATAAGCCTGGGGAAGGTCGTTGAATACCACTCGGGAACCTCTTCAGGAGGCATCGGTCTGGAAAAATAGTAGCCCTGGACCACCGGACACCCGATATGCCGCAGGAGCTGTAACTGTTCGCGGCTTTCAACGCCCTCTGCCACCACCGTCATGCCAAAGCTCTGCCCGATGCTGGTTATCGCCTCCAGCAGCGAACGGCTCCGGTTATCCGTCAGGCAACCATCGACAAAGCTTTTATCAATTTTAATTTCGGTCACCGGCAGCGTGACCAGCCGGGAAAGCCCGGAAAACCCCGTCCCGAAATCATCAACCGACAGACCGACGCCCATATCGCGCAGTGCCTGAAAACGCGTTGATAGCTCATCATCCGGCGCCATGACCATACTTTCGGTAATTTCCAGCGTCAGCATTTCACCGGGGATGGCAAACTCGTTGATCGCTTGCAGTACCTGCACGGGAAGCTGGATATTGTGAAAGTGAATGGCCGACAAATTGACAGAAAGCGCAGGAAAATCCGGCCAGGTTTTGCGCCACTGCGCCAGTTGGCGGCACGCCTCGCGCAACACCCAGACGCCGATATTTTCGATTTCTCCCACCTCTTCCGCCAGCGGTATAAACCGAGCAGGCGGCACATCTCCGTGTTCAGGATCCCACCATCTTGCCAGCGCCTCAAAACCATATAATTGACCCGTGGCGATATTGATCTGCGGCTGAAATACCAGCCGCAGGCGATTTTCCGCAACGGCGCGTTTCAGCGCCGCCCCCAGAAGCAGACGCTCCGTTGCAGCGCGGTTAAGCTCCTCATTGAAGAACTGCCAGCCGTTACCGCCGCTGCGGTAAATATGATCCATGGCGCTGTGCGCAGTGGACAGCAGCCAGTCGCGATCTTTACCTGCTTCATGGCTGATACCGATACTCAGCGTCAATGAAAGCGTCGTGTTATTGAAGCTAATGGGTTCACTAACGGCGTTTTCGAGCGTTTCCACAACTCGTGTCATGCTGCTGACGTCATTTTCGCTATCCACCAGCACAAACTGTTGCCCCTCTATTTTGCTCAGATACTGACCCGCTCCGAGGCTATTGTGCAGACGGTTAGCCACGATTGAGAGGATCTGCTCAGCGGCGCTATACCCCTGCGCATCAATGACGTCCTGGAAATGATCAACCGTCATCATCAACACCACCGGCGCTTTCGTCTCCGCTGTCGCCAGTTGTTGATCGAGATGCTCTTGCAGATGACTGCGGTTAGGCAGCCCGGTTAGCGGATCGAATTTAATCAGATGTTCAATCTGCTGGCGGCTGTTTTCCTGCTCCAGTACCAGCGCGGCCAGGTGCTGGCTAATATCGGCGACACGCTCAGTAAAGGCTCTGTTTTCCTTGCCTGCCACGGTGTCGATCGCCAGGATGCCTGCGGCAACGCCGTCACGACGGCGAATCGTCACCGCGCGCGACATGACTCCCGGGCTGTCGAGTTTTTCGGCGCTGGACGCCCAGTGTTGCGGAACATTATTTTGCAGGGTTTTCAGCGAAGCGTACGCCTGCCCCAGCACGGCGACGATATTACGGCAGATGATTTCGCCCATTTCAGCGATCGGCAGGTTGCTGCGCATCGCGGAAAGCAACGCTCGTTCAAGTTCGCGGATCTTGCGATCTTCAGTGATATCAGAAAAGGTCATCACCAGATTCTGCAACTGACCATTTTTGGCAAGAACCGGGCTGAGGGTGGCGCTGAACCAGACGTTTTCGCCAGTGCTGGCAAGCGCCTGAAACTCATTCTGGTCACGCTCGTTCTTGCGCAACAGGTTTTGCAGACGCTGCCGGTTATCCGGCGGAGTATCGGGAATGTTGAGTATGTTATCCAGGCGTTTCCCTGCCGCCTGGCTTACGCTCAGGCCAAACGCCTCCGTAAAAGCCCGGTTCGCCTGAACAATACGCCGTCCGGTATCCAGCACGATCACTGGTTTGCTGATATGGTCAACAGCCAGCAGCAGCAAACGCGTCTGTTCCCGCTGTTCCACCTCCAGAGTGGCGTCACGCGCCAGCGCGAGGTAACAGACTTTTCCTGCGTTCACGACCCGGGAAAGGGAAAAGCGCGTCCAGATCCTCTTGCCGTCCTTTCGCTCCAGTTGCAATTCCCGGCTCATCCCTTCAACGCGTGAATCTCCGCCCTCGCGATGATGGCGAATAAAGCCAGGATGCGCGGCCTTCAGGTCATGCGGAATCAGAATGGAGACACTTTGTCCGAGCACATCGTCACGGCTGTAGCCCCACAGTCTTTCTGCCGCGCGATTGTAAAACATCACCCTGTCCTGCTCATCAATCAACACGGCAGCCATCATATTCTGCTCAAGAGCAGCAAACAGAATATCTTCCCCCTGCCATGGCGGCACCGCCGGTTTCCTGTACTGGTGCATTCGTTTTTTCAAATGATTAAACATGCGGCTTCCCACTGTTCAACACCGTTACGCCTGCGGTGAAGAAAGATATGTACGAACCGGCATCATCAACCAGTTACAGTCACTGCGCTTCCAGGCTATTTCGACATATTTCCGGACTGTACTGGCGTAAGCCTTCCTGGTGAACAAGCACAAAGGGCTCTTCGCTTTCGCTACTCAGTTCAGTGTATGCCATTCGATCGTGCCAATAGTGGCCCGGCACGGGCAAAATCAGATATTGCACTCTCTTTTTTTAATCATGTGGTTGGCAAACGCTGCGCTTTCACGATCGGCGAGAGGGGATGCTGCACGGCGGCTTTATCCACCAAAATGCCGGTTATCCCGGACAAATAGATATGAGCGATGTCTATGGCACCCCACGGTTTGCTCATAGGTTTGACGGCAGCGTTAAACACAGCAACTTAAAAACAGTTGGGACTGAATTGACCATGACACTATTCCGTTCAACTCGGTTGTTTCAACCGTAGATATAAAATATCAACTGGCGCATTTTATATTGTTGCCTTCTCTGCATTGAGGATAATTACCTTCCCAGGGATATTTCATACACGTTCCTTTTTACAGTCAGTTCGCTGATATTGAACAAATTGCTATATCTTTTTTAATCCTTTCACATAAGCAAAGAATGCAGCAGAAAATTAGCTATATCATTCATCCAGAGAATGATGATCTGGATCATGGTGTAGTTCTGCACCTGGAGAGAATACTTATTTCGCAGCAGTAATCTTAACTTCAATGTTTTTAATTCGAGAGAAATGACGGACATAGAGTTACTGTGTAAACGGTAATAATTTGAAGTAATTAGATAATTTCGTATGGCTGAAAAAACTGCATCGATTAAATCGTCATAAACAGGCTGATAACATTGATCCTATTTGAGTGGCTACACACTCTGAGGCTACGGGTGATAAATGGAAAACTTCAAGCTAAGACTTAAAAATCATATTGAACATGTCAAAAATGTTGGCATTCATTGCACGACGGAGGAAACAACCAAGCAAGCGCTGATTCTGCCTTTTTTAGATATTCTGGGGTTCAATGCTTATGATCCACAAAAAGTACGGGCAGAGTACGGTGCCGATTTTCCGGGTGTCAAAGCCGGGGAACGTGTCGATTACGCACTATTTTGTCAGGGCGTACCGGTGATGTTCATCGAAGCTAAAGCCTATAAAGAAAAAATTGATAATCACTGCCCGCAGCTCTCCCGTTACTTTAATTGCACGCCGGAAGTCACCATTTCGGCCATTACCAATGGCCAGGAGTGGCGCTTTTTTACCGACCTGCAAGAAAAAAATATCATGGATCCGACGCCCTTCCTGAGAATCAGGATGGACGACATAACTGATTCTGATGCCGAACAGCTTTTCAGATTTCGCCACGATAAATTTAAGCCAGAAGCGTTACGCACGCTGGCTGAAGAGAGTGTCTATATCTCTTCATTCTCGAAAGTCGTCAGTTCAAGCCTGAAAGAAGTGGACTCGGAATTTGTAAGATACATCGCCTCCCGCGCCAATATAGGTCGCCAGCTTAATCAGCGATTTATCGACTCCATCACGCCACTGGTCCGGGAAGCGGTTCAGCGCTCCGTAAGCGCCATGGTTGTTTCCGGTTTGTCAGCGCACCAGCCCATTCGGGAAGAGTTAGCGGCTCAGGGCGTGGATGATGCCGTATCAATCGATGAAACGGCCGATCATATTGATCCGGATAATCCCAACATCGTGACAACCCATAACGAACGTTCTTTATTTGAGAAGATCGTCGCCATTCTGGGGGCAGAAAAAGACCTTCAACCGAAGGATACGGAATCGTATTACAGCGTTCTCTATCAGGGAAAAACCACCCGATGGGTGGTTCGCTATTACGATAAAAAAAACCGCTCCTCGCTCCAGTTACCCATTGAACTAACGCCTGTCACCGCTAATGAAGTTTCCAGAGCGGGGCTTGAGCACGATGGCACGCGAATTTATCTCGACCGGCCCGAAGATATTCTCAGAATATCGGGGCTGATTCTCGATGCATTCCAGTTTGTGATTAATGACGAAAACTTTAAAAAGAAAAAAAACCTACAGCCCACCTGATCTCCACCCAAAATTCCCGCTCAGAATCAACCATAAAACCGTGAGTCCTGAAAAGGGCTCACGGTGATATACAGCAAATGCCGCGACTATTTTTCACCCATTGCGCGCAGAAATAGCGCGGAATAACCGATCGCTATCCCACAAAATACCTTCTGCCCTTCCCCTCTCACTTTCATTGTTGATTACTGGTGTTTTATACAGTATAAATACTGCGCTATTAATTCACACACAGGAATGGTTAATGTTCGTTGAACTGGTCTATGACAAACGCAATGTTGAAGGGCTTTCCGGCGCCAGGGAAATTATCCTTGAGGAACTTACCCGGCGTGTTCACCGTCTGTTTCCTGATGCCGATGTCCGGGTAAAACCCATGCAGGCCAACGGGCTGAACAGCGATGCCAGTAAAAACGACCGGGAAAAGCTGAACCGGATGCTCGAGGAAATGTTTGAAGAAGCGGATATGTGGCTGGTGGCGGAGTAAGGCAGTGCCATCGTGGATGACGCCCTCTGAATTTGCGCCGAAATCTGCCGGCTGCCAGAACGTGCAGCCGGGCTGAAATCGGTAATGCCTGAAGTACACCAGGAGAAGCGGCCAGCGAATATTCACTTCACGTCCTGCTCCTCCTTCGTTTTCAGCACTCCCCTCTATGCTTTTTCCGCAAAACGCATCGCCAGCCATTGTGCCTGCTGCTGCATCACCAGCACCTGGCGGCCCTGCTCGCGCCACTGAATATCGCCCTGGCTAAGGCAGCGCCTGAGCTGCTCCAGTGAGGCCACCTGAAAGCAGAGCGCCACCATTTTCGCTGGTGCCTGTGCAGCAACAGGCGGCAGCGCAAACTCCAGGCTGGCTTGTTGATGCGTGATAATACGCAGGCAGCACGTTCCTGAATCAAGCACATAGCCGCCGCTATCTTCCGCACGGGCCTCTGTACTGAATAACTGACGATACAGCGCCAGCGTCTCTTCAGGTTGAGGCGAGGCAATAACGAACGCGGACAGCGCCTGTACGCCATTAGGATGTACTTGCCAGGCGGGCTGCCAGACAGCTTGCGGCGTCTGATGTTCACAGAAAAAACTGAAGCCGTATGCCAGGGCGCTGGCGCGGATCCGCGAGATACAGAACCGGGCCTCAGTCTGACTGCCGTCCGGCAGTATCACCGGGCGGAAGAAGCGAGTCGGTGGTTCGCCATCGAGTTGGCATTGCTGTAGATGGCGCCATACCGCATGTGCATCGCGAGTTTTCCAGACCAGTCCGGCAAGGCCTGGCGCAACGTTCCATAAACCTCGCGAGTCTGTCTGCCTGGCAGGTTCATAACCTAAAAGTTCCAGATAGTTATCGGCAAAGATGGCCAGATGATTGCTGGAGCCCATCGAATGGTGCCCCCGCGTACTGAGCTGAAATCCCATCCGCTGGAACAGGGATTGGGCCTGATCCAGCTCTTCATCAACATTAATCACCGCGTGATCGATAACCGGGGTAATCGGCATGGTGTATTCCTTCTGCTCTTTTTATTGATCCTGTCAGGCGGCACGACCGCCAAAATAGAGCTCGCGCATACGGGGGTCGTCCAGCAGATCCCGCGCACTGCCCTCCATCGCCACTTTCCCCAGCGCCAGTACGTAAGCCCGGTCGGAAATGTGCAGTGCCTCCATGGCATTCTGCTCGACCATCAAAATGGTCACTTTTTCCTGGCGGCGAATGGTTTGTATGGCGCTAAACACTTCCGTCAGCATTTTCGGTGACAGCCCGGCCGAGGGTTCATCAAGCAGCAGTACCGCCGGTTCGGGCATCAGTGCGCGGGCGAGCGCGAGGATTTGTCGCTCACCGCCGGAAAGCGCGGACGCGGGCGATTGCCACTTTTTATGTAATACCGGGTAATGTTCCGCCAGTTGCGCCATCCGCTGCTTACGCTGGCCGGGCGGTAAAAACTGCCCCCCGGTTTGCAGGTTTTCTGCCACGGTCAGATTGTTGAAGACATTGTCCAGTTGCGGGACAAATCCGAGTGCGCATTCGCGGATTTTGCGGTGCACCGGAATTTTTGCCGTTTCCCGGCCATCGATTTCAACCCGCCCTTCGCGCGGGGAGACAAAACCGGCAATCGACTTCAGCAGGGTAGATTTGCCGCAGCCATTTGGCCCCAGCAGCGTCACGATTTCCGCCTGTTCAACGTGCAATGAAATACCATGCAGAATATCAATCCCCGGGGTATAACCGGCGACCACGTTTTCGAGGGTAATCATACGGCCTCCTGCAATGTTGCGGTGCTGTGCCCAAGATAAGCCTCCAGCACCTGCTGGTTCTGCGCCAGTTCGTCCGGGCGGCAACTGGCGACAATCTGCCCGCGATCCAGCACAATGCAGCGCTGGCACAAAGTGTTGATAAAATGCATGTCGTGCTCGATGACCAAAAGTGAAATGCCCTGACGGCTCAGGCTGACCAGCGTTTCCACCAGTTCCTGGCGTAATTTCGGGTGCACGCCGGCCATCGGCTCATCCAGCATCAGAAGCGTCGGTTTGCCCATCAGCGCACAGGCAATGCCCAGCAATTTTTTCTGTCCGCCGGAAAGCGCCGCCGCAGGCAGGTCTTTCACTTTGGTTAATAACAAGATATCCAGTAATTCGTGGGCGCGGGCTCTGTCTTCCTGTTCAGCTTTACGCCCGGAAGCCAGCCCCAGCAGACCGTTGAATAAACCGTGCTGGCGAGTGCCCGCCGTCATCACGACTTCCATAACGCTCATCTTTTCCGGCATGACCGGTAGCTGGAAGGTACGCGCAATGCCTGCCTGGATGATCCGGTGGCTGGGCTGGCAAGCAATGGAGCGGCCATCAAATGTGATGTTGCCGCCATCCGGCCGGGTAAACCCGGAAATGGTGTTAAGCAGCGTGCTTTTACCGGAACCATTCGGCCCCAGCAGGCCAAGAATTTCGCCCTTCTCCAGCGTAAATGATACGGATGTCAGTACCTGGTTGCCGCCAAAGGCTTTGCTGACATCAGCCACTTCAAGCAAACGGCTCATGATAAAGTCCTTAATTTTTCCGGTAACAGGCCGCCTGGGCGGGTGAGCAGACAGAGTAATAAAGCCAGCCCCACCAACCCCAGGCGCAGAGCGCCGGTCAGGTCTGAGCTGATGTGGAAATAGTCTTTTGCAAAGGGGATAAAGTTATACAGCCCTTCTACCAGCAACACGCCCAGCAGCACGCCGCGCACATTGCCAATACCGCCGATCATCACCATGCTCCAGATAAGAAAGGTTTCCGAAGAGAGCAAATAATCCGGGCTGACATAATCGGTGTACCAGGCCAGTAACATGCCAGCCAGACAGCACATCACCGCGCTGCTCATTAACGCCCGGCATTTCAGCCACGGCAGCGCATAGCCCATACAAATCGCTAATTGAGGTTGCTCGCGCATCAGGCGCAGCGCCCGGCCAAACCGGCTGGCGCCGATCCGCAGGCTGGCGAGCGTGGCGATGATGACGCTGAGCAGGATAATGACCGCGAAGATACGTGTATCGGTGATGGTATCGCCGGTTGACCAGGGCGCGGACAGCCCGCCAATCCCCTGCGCACCACCTGTCAGATGGTCTTCATTGACGACCGCAATGCGGATGATTTCAGCCAGCGCCAGCGTGGCAATGCCCCAGTAATCCGCCGTGAGCTGACGGCCCAGCAGCGTCATCAGCGCGCTGATAACAATGGCACACAGTAACCCGGTCGGGATCACCAGCCACAGCGGCAAGCCAAAATTGCTTCCCAGACCAATGGCATAAGCGCCGGTTCCGACAAACACGATATGACCGAAATTCAGCAAACCGGCGTAACCTGCCTGTAAATTCAGGGCAAGCGCGACGATGGCATAAATCCCGGCAAGGCAAAGGATATGCAGTAAAAACTCAGACACGGCGGACCTCCCGGTTAAACAGGCCATAAGGACGCAGCAACAGCGCCAGCAGCAGAATCACAAACGATGAGGCGTTCACCCAGGTCACCGGGATAAACAATAAATCGCCGCCGAACAGCCAGCTCCAGTCGATGTTGGTCACGAGGGTTTCGGTTACAGCGATAAGGAGCGCGCCAAAAATGGCGCCCATTGGATTTCCCAGCCCGCCGAGAATGGCGGCAGCGAGTACCGGCAACATCAGATCATTGCCCTGGTTAACCCATGCGCTGGCGTTCATTGCCAGCATGCTGCCTCCCACGGCGGCCAGCATTCCGGCCACCAGGTTGACGGTGTGGATAATGGCACTGGCATTTAACCCGGAGGCTGCCGCCAGATCCCGGTTACTGGCCAGCGCACGGATAGCGCGGCCTTGCGGCGTGCGAAACAGCAGCAGGCTGAACATCACCACCAGCGAAATCGTGACGCCAAGGCTCCAGAGTTCGTCGGAAGAGATGCGGGTGTCGCCAACCTGCAAGAGCGCGCCCACTGGCAGGGAATAATTCACCGGGGCCGATCCCTCAACCCCGAGAACCAGTGCAATCAGCACCATCGATACCGCCAGCGAGCCAATCATGGCGTTAGCGGTGCCGCTTTTCAGCAGCGGCTGGTACACCCAGTGATGCAACATCATGGACAACATGCCGCAGACTATTGCCGAAAACACGATTGCCAGTGACAGCGGCATGCCAAGGCGCAGCCCGGCGGCGGTAATAAATGAACCGACCATGGCATATTGCATATGGGCGATATTGGCGAACCGTACCAGCCCGTAAACCAGGCTTAATCCCAGCGCGACCAGCGATAAATCCGCGGTGCGAATCAATGTATCAATCAAAAACTGCAGCATGGTTTTTCCCCGATGATGTAGCGTGAACTGGCAAAATAAAGCGGCTCGTTACCGGGGAACCGGTACGCCATTAAACGCTTTCACTTTCAGGTACGGCTGGGACTGACGCTGGTTATCGGCGTCGAGATTTAATGTGCCGGTAATACCCGTAAAGCCAGGCGCAACGGTTTTCATTGCCGCGATCATGGCTGCCGGATCGGCACTGTGCGCTTTATTAATCGCTGCCGCCGCCAGCATCACGCTATCCCAGGCATAGCTGCCGTACACGGAGCGAGGTCTCTCATGGAATTTTTGCTGGTACAGCTCAGCATAATTTGCGCCATTGCCGCTCGCCGCTTTCTGGTCAATACCCGCGACTTCCATACCAACCTGTCCGTTGGTGTACTGCGCCGGGGAACCTTCAATGGCCATGGTTAAATACATGCCATACCAGGGCGTTTTATTCAGACCCAGCTCCCAGGCCTCGCGGTTCAGCACAATGGCATCCTGGCCGTAACTGGTATAGACATAGGCTTGCGGATGGGCGCGGGAGATTTGCTCCAGCTCGCGGCGATAAGAAGGCTGACCGCTGGTATAGAGCACTTTGGCGACCACTTTGCCGCCCTCTTTTTCAAACGCTTTGCTGAATTGCTCCGCCATCCCCTGACCGTAAGCGCCATCCGGGGCGATAAAGGCCACTTTGCTGTAACCGAGCTGGCGCACATCTTGTGCCGAGAAGCTCGCGGAAAGGGAATCCAGGCCAATAACGCTCCAGGAGGTAGCGCCGATTTTGCAGATATCGGTGCTGGTGCCGGAAATATTGATGTGCAACAGGTTATTCTTCACCAGATATTGCCCAATCGGGATGGTGACGCTGGAGGAAAAACTGCCCATTACTAAAGGGACATGGTTAACCTGGGTTAACTTACGTACGGCATTCAGGCCTGTTACCGGGCTTTCGGCGGAATCTTCCACGATCACATGTAATGGCTGACCATTAACGCCGCCCTGGGCATTGACCTGTTCAACCGCCAGTTCCATACCACGACGCTGATCTTCACCAATGCTGGCGCTGGTGCCGGTTAAGGGCAAAATCGCGCCAATGTTCACATCGGCCTGCGCCGTGTGCGCCAGACCTAACAACGTCATACCTGCCAGTGTTGACAGCGTCATGCCCTGCCCAAAACGATTTTTCATGTTGGTTCTCCGGTTTGCTGTTGCCGGCTTCTGAGGCCGGTGTTTTGTCGCCTGCGCAAACGTGCACAAGCCTGTCTGGTAATGCCAATAAGCGCGCACTAAAGTGAATATATAAGTGCATACACTTGTGCATTAAGCAAAGACGATGCCAGGGAGTCTGGATGTTCCCGACATCAGGTGCTTATTTCAGGCGAGACAAATGCAAATTCCCGAATAAATACAAGGGAATCTAAAATAATGAAAATCGCATCATGAAACTTTCATTTTCGTTTTTTACTGTGGTTGATAAAAACATCTGCGTGCAAAAGTGAATACACTTTGAGTCATTTTGGTGCAACGCTGCCGTAAAATGGTGCGGAAAGAACCAACGGCAACAAATAATATAAAATAACTTATAAATCAGTAACCTTTAAATGAAACTAAAGTGTATTCACTTTTGTGTTGAGTTGTTTTTTTCGCTGTGCTATCTATAAAAATATTACGTGAAATAACCTGTACAGCATTTTTATTTTCGTGCTGAGTGTGCGGTAAATTAAGGGGATAATGTGGTTGCTATTAAAAAGAAATCCCGTAGCGCTGACAGTGTGGAAAAGGTCTACGAGAAAGTGAAAGGCCTGGCGATTGATTACCACTTTCGTCCCGGCGAACGGGTGAATGAAGTTGAGCTTGCGGCACAACTGGGCGTCTCGCGTACCCCGGTGCGGGAAGCGCTGAACCGTCTGGCGAAAGACGGCTTTATGAACTTTGTACCCAACCGGGGTTTTTACTCCCGCGACCTGACGCCGGAAGGTGTCCGCGAACTGTATGAAGTGCGAATGGTGATAGAGCAATCGACCTTTCGTTTCGCCTGCCTGCGGGCAACCGATGAAGAGATCGCTGCGACCACGGCTATCTGGGAGGAAGTGAGCCAGCATCGCCCGGCGCAAACCGAACAGGACTGGGCGAAGATCGCGGAAATCGATGAGCGTTTCCACATGGAAATAGCCCGTATTTCCCATAACAGCCGGCTCTATGAAATGCTCGACAGCCTGAATTCGCTAAGCCGTTTTTTCCGGCGCATTGATCTCGAAACCCCCGTACGCCGGAACAATGCCTATGACGAGCATGTCGAAATTATCGCGGCTTTACGTCAGCGGGATATAGAAAAAGGTGTGGTACTGATTGAGCAACATATTTCATTGAGTGCCGAGCACGCGGTTGAAGTGACAAAAGAAGGGCTTGCGAGGATCTATTTTGGCAAGCCCTGAGACGCTCTTTCCGTCAGGGTCACAACGATAATTTAATCAGCTACCAGAGGGCATTACGCGTTCCGGTAATCCATTCACAGCGTTATGCTGCGGCATTGCGCCGGGAAAATGTAGAGGAAATATGCGCTCCATTCCCGAAGAGATTATTCAACAGGCGATTATCTGGCGACGTGAGATCCACGCGCGCCCGGAGATTGGCTTACAAGAGTTTCATACGTCCGCGAAAATCAGCAGCCTGCTGCGCGAATATGATCTTGAAGTGCATACCGGCATCGCAGGCACTGGCGTGATTGGTGTTCTTCGCAATGGCGAGGGACCGGCAATAGCCCTTCGCGCTGATATTGATGCCTTACCCATCCAGGAAAACAATGTTGTTGACTGGTGCTCAACCTCGCCTGGCACGATGCACGCCTGTGGACATGACGGACATACTGCCATTCTACTGGGTGCTGCGCGCTATCTCAGCCAGACCAGGGCATTCAACGGTACGGTGTACTTTATTTTTCAGCCTGCGGAAGAGAATGCCGGCGGCGGGCGTTTGATGGTGGAAGAAGGGATCTTTACGCGCTTTCCCGTTTCTGCGGTTTATGCGCTGCACAACTGGCCGGGGCTTCCGGTGGGAGAAGTGGCCGTGAGCGCAGGCCCGATGATGGCTTCGCAGGACAATTTTTTTATCACGCTGACTGGCGTGGGATGCCATGCAGCGATGCCGGAAAAAGGTGCCGATCCGGTGCTGGCCGGTGCGCACCTGATTACCGCATTGCAAACGATCACCACACGCCGCCTCTCACCGCTGGACAGCGCCGTGATCAGCGTGACGCAACTGCAGGCCGGAGAAGCAATAAATGTCGTTCCGCAGACAATGCACTTGTCCGGCACGCTGCGTTGCCTGAGCCAGGCCGCCAGAGCGCGCTGCCAGACCCTGATGGCGGAGTATGTTGAACAACTCACCGGGCCGTTTGGCGTCAGTGGCAGCATTCGCTGGGAATATGGTTACCCGGTAACTGTCAACCATGCGCAACAGGCAAAAATTCTGGCGGATGCCGCACGCCATGTCCCCGGGATCACGCAGGTCCACACACAGCTCTCGCCATCCATGGCGGCAGAAGATTTCGCCTATTTTCTGGAAGCCTGTCCGGGCGCTTATCTGTGGCTGGGGGCCGATCGCCCAACGCCTGGCGCGGCGTTACATAACCCACATTACGATTTTAATGACCAACTTATCGCGCCAGGCATCGGTCTTTGGGTATCGCTGGTGGAGAGGTCATTGTGCCCTGTTTCTGTTACTTCCGAGGATTCACTATGAGCCATATCCACTTTATTGGTGCCGGTCAAATGACCGAAGCGATTCTGCGTGCCGCCTTAAAACGCGGCGCATTAAACCCGGATCAGGTCAGCTTATCGGATATTGATCCGACGCGAATTGAAACGCTGAAAACGCGCTATCAGTTGAGCAATACACAAGATTTACCCGATGCGCTGGCCGCAGCGGATCACATCGTGATGGGGGTTCGTCCGCAGGACGATATTGCCGGTGTCGCACAACTGATCAAGCAGCATGCGGCGCCACAGGCGTCGGTCATTTCTATTATTGCTGGCGTAACGCTGGCTCAACTGTCCGTAATGCTGGGCGAGTCGCGCCCGATTACGCGGATCATCCCGAATACGCTGACGGATACCGGGCTGGGCTACAGCGGCGTGGCGTTTAATGCTTATGTCAACAGCGCCTCCGTCATGCCGTTCCTCGAAAGTTTCGGCAAGGTGATGGTGCTGGAAGAACGGCTGATTGACGTCTTCACCGGTTTTGCTGTCGCTGGCGTCAATTATGTCTATTACTTTGTCGAAGCGCTGGCTGACGCCGGTGTTCTTGCCGGGTTAACCCGCACGCAATCCACGCAGGTGGTGTGGGAAAACCTGGTCGGCGCGGTTGAAATGCTTAAGTTATCCGGACGCCATCCGCGCCAACTGATGGATATTAATAACTCTCCGGCGGGTGTCGGCATTAATGGCTTATACGAGTTGAATAAAAGTGATTTCGCCGCTGGCCTGCAAAGCAGCGTTCTGGCTGCGGTACGTCGTACAACGGAGCTTTCCGGTCAAAAATAACGCTACTTTTTAACAAGGTTGGTCTATGTCAGCAATTTCAACTTCCCAGGCGCCTGCCGCTATTGGGCCTTATGTTCAGGGGGTAGATTTAGGCTCCCTGGTGTTCACTTCCGGTCAGATCCCGTTAAACCCTGCGACGGGCGAGATGGCGACGGATATTGCGCAGCAAACCCGACAGTCGCTGGAAAATGTGCAGGCCATTATCGAGGCCAGTGGTCTGCAGGTGGCGGATATTGTTAAAACCACCATTTTTGTCAAAGACCTTAATCATTTTTCGCAGGTAAATGCGGTGTATGAAGCCTTTTTCCGCGAACACCACGCCGCTTTCCCGGCACGTTCCTGCGTGGAAGTGGCACGCCTGCCAAAAGATGCCGGTGTGGAAATTGAGGCCATGGCAGTACGCCGCTAATCATATCAGTGCATGATTCAGGGCAGCTCGTCTTGTGTGGACAGGTCTGTTTTCACTGACGTAGTCTGCCCGAATCACCATGCTGCCCTTATCTCTTCAGATACGATGAAAACAGCTACCCCACTCTTCTCACTATCCGCAGCAACATACTCACCGGCAAACCTTCATTATTGTGACCTGGATAAAATGACAACCAGTGAATAAACAATTCCAAACGTTTATTACTCCAGCAACTCAACAAAACGCTGCCCTGGCAAAGCTATTCGCCGCTACAAATATTCATTGCTAAACCAGAGGATTCCCACCGAATAGCATCATCGTCACGGGCCCAAAAAAATAACCTCTACTGAGATTTTTCTTTTATTGGTTTTATTTAATGGCAACTCAGATCATCGGTATAAATCCGTATATTTTTCAAAACTCTCATTCAGATAATCGCCTTCTCTGGAGGGAATTCACGGATAACAATATAACGCCCCGCAGATGCGAAGCGTTGATGAAAAAGAGATGGTGGTTAATCAAATACACCATTGATGATGGCGGTAACAATGGCTGTACTCAGTGCGATCAGCACCAGATCGTCGCCGACAATACGCCATTCATAACCGGGATAATAAGGCAACTGGCCCAGCATTGATGCAGGTACGGCTTTTTTAGCAATGCCCGGAGGTAAAGGTTTACCGCGCGCAAGGTTTTTAGCAATGCCAGGAGGCAGTGCCTGGTAACCTGTTAAGCCATAGTTTATCGCCAGAGAACGGGCGCGGGAGACACTAATGTCCGACTCCACGTGGTCCGGTTTTCCATAGTTTTTACGATTACCCTGATCGGCTGCGGCACTGCTGTTCCCTCTGTTTCCGCTGTTGCCTTTATTGCCGCTATTGCCATGATTACCACCACTATTGCCGTTACCATTTCCGTTGCCCGGATTAGCAAAAGCAGGAGCCGCGAGTAAAGAGAGTGAAATCACCGCCGCAAGAGCAGTATTAAAAGTGCGACGCTTAAACATGATTTTTATACCTTCACAGTGAGTACACTTTATAAGCATATTAAGTTTACCCAGATTCGGAAATCTCATTAATTCTTATTTTTAAGCCGCATTACCCCAACTACGCAGGGAATATTAATAAAACCTTAAGATTGATAACCAGCAATGAGTAAAAACCAAAGCATTATTGCAGACTAATATAGTAAATATCCGCGAAGTTAATTTTCATCAGTCTGCTAATTATTCACACGCAATAAAAAACGGGAACCCTCAGGCCCCCGCTCTTGTTTAACCCAGAATCTGGATTACATGTTCGCGATAATCGCGTCGCCAAACTCTGAACATTTCAGCAGCTTAGCGCCTTCCATCAGACGTTCGAAATCGTAGGTCACGGTTTTGGCGTTGATCGCGCCTTCCATGCCTTTAACGATCAGGTCTGCCGCTTCGAACCAGCCCATATGACGCAGCATCATCTCTGCGGACAGGATGATAGAGCCTGGGTTCACTTTGTCCTGACCGGCGTATTTCGGTGCAGTACCGTGGGTCGCTTCGAACAGGGCGCACTCGTCACCGATGTTCGCGCCAGGGGCGATACCGATACCGCCAACCTGTGCAGCCAGGGCGTCAGAGATGTAGTCACCGTTCAGGTTCATACAGGCGATCACGTCGTATTCCGCCGGACGCAGCAGGATCTGCTGCAGGAACGCATCGGCGATCACATCTTTAACGATGATCTCTTTGCCGGTGTTCGGGTTCTTGATCTTCTGCCATGGGCCGCCGTCGATCAGCTCACCGCCGAACTCTTCGCGCGCCAGCTGGTAGCCCCAGTCTTTGAACGCGCCTTCGGTGAACTTCATGATGTTGCCTTTGTGAACCAGGGTCACAGAGTCACGGTCGTTGGTGATCGCGTATTCGATGGCCGCGCGCACCAGACGCTTGGTCCCTTCTTCGGAGCACGGCTTGATGCCGATACCGCAATGCTCAGGGAAGCGAATTTTCTTCACGCCCATCTCTTCGCGCAGGAATTTGATCACTTTTTCTGCGTCAGCAGAGTCCGCTTTCCATTCGATACCGGCGTAGATGTCTTCTGAGTTTTCGCGGAAGATAACCATGTCGGTCAGTTCCGGGTGCTTAACCGGGCTTGGGGTGCCCTGGTAGTAACGAACCGGACGCAGACAGACGTACAGGTCCAGCTCCTGGCGCAGCGCCACGTTCAGGGAACGGATACCGCCGCCAACTGGCGTGGTCAGAGGGCCTTTAATAGCAACGCGGTAGTCGCGGATCAGGTCCAGCGTTTCTGCCGGCAGCCAGACGTCCTGGCCATAAACGTGGGTCGATTTCTCACCGGTGTAAATTTCCATCCAGGAAATTTTACGCTCGCCTTTGTAGGCTTTCTCAACAGCGGCATCAACCACTTTCAGCATTGCCGGGGTAACGTCAACACCGATACCGTCACCTTCGATGAACGGGATAATCGGGTTGTGAGGAACGTTAAGCTTGCCGTTTTGCAGGGTGATCTTTTTACCTTCCGCCGGAACAACTACTTTGCTTTCCATTAACCTCTCCTTCGAGCGCTTCTGGTTGTTACTGCTCTTATGTTAATAAATTGTAATGAGCCCTTCGATAGTACCTGATTGTCCGGCGCCATGAAAGGTCTTCGTTATTAGGCTATAATGCGGCAATTGATAACGCCTGAAAATACCATGAAGAAAACTTCTTTTACAAAACACCGGGTTGAGCGATTCAGCTCGCGACAAGCCGTCCAAACCTTCCGGACGAAAGCCAGCCAAAGCGGGTCATTTTGTTCAATAAACCCTACGATGTTTTGCCGCAGTTTACCGACGAAGCCGGACGCAGCACGCTGAAGGACTATATCCCCGTTCAGGGCGTCTACGCCGCCGGGCGTCTGGACCGCGACAGCGAAGGGCTGCTGGTCCTGACCAACGACGGCGCGCTGCAGGCGAGGCTCACCCAGCCCGGCAAACGCACCGGCAAAATTTACTTCGTGCAGGTGGAAGGCGAGCCGACTGACGAAGCCATCACCGCGCAAATTGCGCAGCGGCGTCACGCTGAACGACGGCCCAACCCTGCCCGCAGGTATTGAACGGGTGAATGAACCGGAGTGGCTGTGGCCGCGCAATCCGCCGATCCGCGAACGCAAATCCATCCCCACCAGCTGGCTCAAAATCACCCTTTATGAAGGGCGCAACCGCCAGGTGCGTCGCATGACCGCGCACGTCGGCTTCCCCACCCTGCGTCTGATTCGCTACGCTATGGGTAACTACACGCTGGATAACGCTCGCAAACGGCGAATGGCGAGACGTTACCCCTTAGTTAAGGAGTCACCATGTTTAAACCTCATGTCACCGTTGCCTGCGTGGTCCACGCCGCCGGCAAATTCCTGGTTGTCGAAGAGAGCATTAACGGCAAAGCGCTGTGGAACCAGCCTGCCGGCCACCTTGAAGCCAATGAGACCCTGGTGCAGGCCGCAAAACGCGAGCTGTGGGAAGAGACCGGCATCCGCGCCGAACCCCAGCACTTCATCCGCATGCACCAGTGGATCGCACCGGACAACACCCCGTTCCTGCGTTTTTTATTTGCCGTTGAGCTTAGCGAAACGTGCGCCACTGAGCCGCAGGATGACGATATCGACCGCTGCCTGTGGGTCACCGCCGACGAGATCCTGAACGCGCGAAACCTGCGCTCGCCGCTGGTTGCGGAAAGCATTCGCTGCTGGCAGTCTGCTGGCCGCTTACCGCTGGATGTCATCGGCGCATTTAACTGGCCGTTTACAGAGGGTGCCAATGGTGGGGGGGCGTGATAGAATACGCCGCCTTGAAGTTCAATGTCGTGAGTATTCCATGTCAGATAATAGCCAGAAAAAAGTGATCGTCGGCATGTCCGGCGGTGTCGATTCCTCCGTTTCCGCCTACCTGTTACAGCAACAGGGCTATAAGGTGGAGGGCCTGTTCATGAAGAACTGGGAGGAAGATGATGGCGAGGAATACTGCACCGCCGCTGCGGATCTCGCCGATGCGCAGGCTGTTTGCGATAAGCTCGGCATTGAACTGCACACCGTTAACTTTGCCGCAGAATACTGGGACAACGTGTTTGAACTGTTCCTGGAAGAGTACAAAGCCGGCCGCACGCCGAACCCGGATATTCTGTGCAACAAAGAGATCAAATTTAAAGCCTTCCTGGAATTCGCCGCCGAAGATCTGGGCGCAGACTACATTGCCACCGGCCACTATGTGCGCCGCGCAGACGTGGATGGCAAAAGCCGCCTGCTGCGCGGCCTGGACGGCAACAAAGATCAGAGCTACTTCCTCTATACGCTGAGCCACGAGCAAATCGCCCAGAGCCTGTTCCCGGTCGGCGAGCTGGAAAAGCCGCAGGTGCGTAAAATCGCCGAAGAGCTGGACCTGATCACCGCGAAGAAAAAAGACTCTACCGGCATCTGCTTCATCGGCGAGCGCAAATTCCGCGATTTCCTCGGACGTTACCTGCCCGCACAGCCGGGCAAAATCGTCACCGTCGACGGGGAAGAGATTGGCGAGCATCAGGGGCTGATGTACCACACCCTCGGCCAGCGTAAAGGCCTGGGTATCGGCGGGACCAAAGAAGGTAGCGAAGATCCGTGGTACGTGGTCGACAAAGACGTGGAAAACAATATTCTGGTTGTTGCGCAGGGTCACGACCATCCGCGTCTGATGTCCGTTGGCCTGATTGCGCAGCAGCTGCACTGGGTCGATCGCGAGCCGCTGAAAGGCACGCTGCGCTGCACGGTGAAAACCCGCTACCGTCAGACCGATATTCCCTGCACCGTTACCGCGCTCGATGACGATCGCATTGACGTGCGTTTCGACGAGCCGGTCGCCGCCGTCACCCCGGGCCAGTCCGCTGTCTTCTACCGCGGCGAAGTCTGCCTCGGCGGCGGGATCATTGAACAGCGCCTGCCGCTGCCCGCTGTTTAATACGAATTAGCGTAAATACTGGACTGGCGAAAGCCCGCGCAGCAGTTAACACTGCGGGCAGTGGAAGGAGTGAGTGTGGCGAAGAACTACTATGACATCACCCTGGCGCTGGCGGGAATTTGCCAGTCAGCCCGTCTGGTGCAACAGCTGGCGCATCAGGGTCATTGCGACGCTGACGCCCTGCACGTTTCGCTCAACAGCGTTATCGATCTCAACCCCGGCTCAACCCTGGGCGTGTTCGGCGGCAGTGAAACCAATCTTCGTCTCGGTCTTGAAACCCTGCTTGGCGTGCTTAACGCCAGCAGCCGTCAGGGGTTAAACGCAGAGCTGACCCGCTACACGTTGAGCCTGATGGTGCTGGAGCGTAAGCTGAGCGCAGCAAAAGGCGCACTGAATACCCTGGGCGATCGCATTGCCGGGTTACAGCGTCAGCTCGATCATTTTGACCTGCAGTCCGACACGCTGCTCAGCGCCATGGCCGGCATTTATGTTGACGTCATCAGCCCGCTGGGGCCGCGTATTCAGGTCACCGGCTCGCCCGCCGTGCTGCAAAGCCCGCAGGTACAGGCAAAAGTGCGCGCCTCGCTGCTGGCCGGGATCCGCGCCGCCGTGCTGTGGCACCAGGTTGGCGGTGGCCGCCTGCAGTTAATGTTTTCCCGTAATCGCCTGACCACTCAGGCAAAACAAATTCTTGCTCATTGTTAACCTCCCGGAGTTGCGACTTATGGAATTATCCTCACTGACCGCCGTATCCCCTGTCGATGGACGCTACGGCGATAAAGTCAGCGCGCTGCGCGGGATCTTCAGCGAATATGGTTTGCTGAAGTTCCGTGTTCAGGTTGAAGTACGCTGGCTGCAAAAACTGGCCGCCCAGGCAGCAATCAAGGAAGTTCCTGCTTTTGATGACAAGGCAAACGATTACCTTGATAAAATCGTTGCCGAGTTCAGCGAAGAAGACGCCGCGCGCATTAAAACCATTGAGCGCACCACCAACCACGACGTGAAAGCGGTCGAGTACTTCCTGAAAGAGAAAGTGGCAGACGTTGCCGCGCTGCACGCGGTGTCTGAGTTCATCCACTTCGCCTGCACCTCTGAAGACATCAACAACCTGTCCCACGCGCTGATGCTGTAAACCGCGCGCAAAGAGGTGGTGCTGCCTTACTGGCGCAAAATCATCGACGCGGTGAAAGCGCTGGCCGTGGAATACCGCGACATTCCGCTGCTCTCCCGCACCCACGGCCAGCCGGCCACCCCGTCCACGATGGGTAAAGAGATGGCCAACGTCGCGTACCGTATGGAGCGCCAGTACCGTCAGCTGGAGCAGGTGGAGATTCTCGGCAAAATCAACGGCGCGGTCGGTAACTACAACGCCCACATCGCCGCCTATCCGGAAGTGGACTGGCACCAGTTCAGCGAAGAGTTCGTGACCTCGCTGGGCATCCAGTGGAACCCGTACACCACCCAGATTGAGCCGCACGACTATATCGCCGAGCTGTTTGACTGCATCGCGCGCTTCAACACCATCCTGATCGACTTCGATCGTGACGTCTGGGGCTACATCGCCCTGAACCACTTCAAGCAGAAAACCATCGCCGGTGAAATCGGCTCTTCCACCATGCCGCACAAAGTGAACCCGATCGACTTCGAAAACTCCGAAGGCAACCTGGGTCTGGCGAACGCCGTGCTGCAGCATCTGGCCAGCAAACTGCCGGTATCCCGCTGGCAGCGCGATCTGACCGACTCCACCGTACTGCGTAACCTGGGCGTGGGCATTGGCTACGCGCTGATCGCCTACCAGTCCACCCTGAAAGGCGTGAGCAAACTGGAAGTGAACCGCGATCGTCTGCTGGACGAGCTGGATCACAACTGGGAAGTGCTGGCGGAGCCGATCCAGACCGTGATGCGCCGTTACGGCATCGAAAAACCGTACGAGAAGCTGAAAGAGCTGACCCGCGGCAAACGCGTTGACGCCGAAGGGATGAAGCAGTTTATCGACGGCCTGGCGCTGCCGGAAGAAGAAAAAACGCGCCTGAAGGCGATGACCCCGGCGAACTACATTGGCCGCGCCATCACCATGGTTGACGAGCTGAAGTAACCCGTTGTTCTGCCTGCCAACCCTCTTTTCCCTGAAAAGAGGGTTTCTTCCCTCCTGGTTTAGTCAATGTTTATCCCCACAGCAAGACAATCAGCGTTAAACTATTTGTACCAAAAATTTATGGAGAAGTTCTGATGATGCGTGTTCTGGTTGTGGAGGATAATGCTTTGCTGCGCCATCACCTGAAAGTTCAGCTTCAGGAGATGGGACATCAGGTGGACGCGGCTGAAGATGCCAAAGAAGCCGATTATTTTCTGAACGAACACCTGCCGGATATCGCCATTGTCGATCTCGGCCTGCCGGATGAAGACGGCCTGTCGCTGATCCGCCGCTGGCGCAGCCATGAGGTTTCGCTGCCGGTTCTGGTTCTGACCGCCCGCGAAGGCTGGCAGGATAAAGTCGAAGTGCTGAGCGCGGGTGCAGATGATTACGTCACCAAGCCGTTCCATATTGAAGAGGTGGCGGCGCGCATGCAGGCGCTGATGCGCCGCAACAGCGGGCTGGCTTCGCAGGTGATCTCCATGCCGCCTTTCCAGGTCGATCTCTCCCGCCGGGAATTATCCGTCAATGATGAAGTGATCAAGCTCACCGCCTTCGAATACACCATTATGGAAACGCTGATCCGCAACAGCGGCAAAGTGGTCAGCAAAGATTCGTTGATGCTGCAGCTTTATCCCGATGCTGAACTGCGCGAAAGCCATACCATTGACGTGCTGATGGGCCGGTTGCGTAAGAAAAATTCAGGCGCAGTATCCACAGGACGTGATCACCACCGTGCGTGGTCAGGGCTACCTGTTTGAATTGCGCGAAATGAGACGGCTGCTGCGCCACATCATGCCCCTCTCTCTGCGGGTTCGCTTTTTACTGGCCACGGCAGCCGTGGTGCTGGTGCTGTCGCTCTCCTACGGCATGGTGGCCCTGGTGGGCTACAGCGTCAGCTTTGATAAAACCACCTTCCGCCTGCTGCGCGGCGAAAGCAACCTCTTTTACACCCTGGCGAAGTGGGAAAACAACCAGCTCACCGTCGAAATGCCGGAAAACCTCAACCTGCAAAGCCCGACGCTGGCGCTGATCTATGATAAGAACAACAAACTGATCTGGTCACAGAAAGATGTGCCGTGGTTGCAGAAAATGATCGAGCCGGACTGGCTAACAGCTAACGGTTTCCACGAAATCGAAGCCGATGTCGATGCCAGCAGCACGCTGGTGGATGACGACCATTCCATCGCGGAAGAGCTGAAAGAGATCCGCAACGACGACAGCAACTCAGAAATGACGCACTCCGTGGCGGTGAATATTTACCCCGCCACGGCACGCATGCCGCAGCTGACCATCGTGGTGGTCGACACCATTCCGGTCGAGCTGAAACGCTCCAATATGGTCTGGAGCTGGTTTATCTATGTTCTGGCCGCCAACCTGCTGCTGGTGATGCCGCTGCTGTGGGTGGCGGCATGGTGGAGCCTGCGGCCGATTGAAGCTCTGGCGCGGGAGGTGCGCGAGCTGGAAGAACATCACCGCGAGCAGCTCAACCCGGAAACCACCCGCGAGCTGACCAGCCTGGTGCGCAACCTCAACCGCCTGCTGAAAAGTGAACGCGAACGCTACGACAAATATCGCACGACGCTGACCGACCTCACCCACAGCCTGAAAACCCCGCTGGCGGTGATGCAAAGCACCCTGCGTTCGCTGCGCAGTGAGAAGATGAGCGTTGACGAAGCCGAGCCCGTGATGCTGGAGCAGATCAGCCGTATTTCTCAGCAAATTGGCTACTACCTGCACCGCGCCAGCATGCGTTCCGGCAGCATCGGCCTGCTGAGCCGCGAGCTGCATCCCGTTGCCCCGCTGCTGGATAACCTCACGTCGGCGCTCAACAAGGTGTATCAGCGCAAAGGTGTGAATATCACGCTCGATATCTCGCCGGAGATAAGCTTTGTCGGCGAGCAGAATGACTTTATGGAAGTGATGGGCAACCTGCTGGATAACGCCTGCAAATACTGCCTGGAGTTCGTGGAAGTGTCCGCGCGGCAAACCGAAGATACGCTGCATATTGTCGTTGAGGATGATGGCCCGGGGATCCCGATTGCAATAAACGCGAAGTGGTGTTCGATCGCGGGCAGCGCGCCGATACGCTGCGTCCCGGCCAGGGCGTCGGGCTTTCCGTGGCGCGGGAGATTGTCGACCAGTACGACGGGCAAATTCAGACCAGCGAGAGCCTGCTGGGCGGCGCCAGAATGGAGGTGATTTTTGGCCGCCAGCACACCAGTGCAACCAGTGATTGATCGCCATCACTTACCGATTGTGCAAAAAGGGGGCGAATTCGCCCCCTTTTTCTTGTTATCTCACCCTGTTACGCAGACAAAATAGCGCATCAGCATTACTATAATCCTTTATTCAGCCACTGATTATTTGCCGGAAACGTATATGGATTATCACGTAGAGATTAACTGGCCCGACTTTATTCAACGTTACTGGCAAAAACGCCCGGTGGTGCTGAAACGTGGGTTCAAAAATTTTGTCGATCCCATCTCCCCTGACGAACTGGCCGGTCTGGCCATGGAAAACGAAGTGGACAGCCGTCTGGTCAGCCACCAGGACGGCAAATGGCAGGTTAGCCACGGTCCGTTCGAAAGCTACGATCACCTGGGTGAAAACAACTGGTCGCTGCTGGTGCAGGCGGTCAACCACTGGCATGAGCCTACCGCCGCCTTAATGCGTCCGTTCCGCGCCCTGCCCGACTGGCGCATGGACGATCTGATGATCTCCTTCTCCGTGCCGGGCGGTGGCGTAGGTCCGCACCTGGACCAGTACGACGTGTTTATTATTCAGGGCACGGGCCGCCGCCGCTGGCGCGTGGGCGAAAAAACGCCGCTGAAGCAGCACTGCCCGCATCCGGATCTGCTGCAGGTTGACCCGTTCGAGGCGATTATCGACGAAGAGCTGGAGCCGGGCGACATTCTCTACATTCCGCCGGGATTCCCGCACGAAGGTTACTCGCTGGAAAACTCGCTCAACTACTCGGTGGGGTTCCGCGCGCCAAGCGGCCGCGAGATGATCAGCGGATTTGCCGACTACGTTCTGCAACGCGAGCTGGGCAGCTAGCGTTACAGCGATCCGGATGTGCCTGCAGCGCGCGCATCCGGCGGATATTCTGCCGGAAGAGGTGGATAAACTGCGCGAGATGATGCTGGATCTGATCAACGAGCCGGAACACTTCAACGACTGGTTTGGTGAGTTTATCTCCCAGTCGCGCCATGAGCTGGATGTTGCGCCGCCGGAGCCGCCGTATCAGGCGGATGAGATTTATGATGCGCTGCAGCAGGGCGACAAGCTGGTGCGTCTGGGCGGCCTGCGCGTGCTGCGTATTGGCGAAGACGTGTTCGTCAACGGCGAGAAAGTGGATACGCCACACCGTCCGGCGCTGAATGCGCTGGCAAGCCACCTGGTGCTGACCGCCGAGAACTTTGGCGATGCGCTGGAAGACCCGTCCTTCCTCGCCATGCTGGCCGCGCTGGTCAACAGCGGGTACTGGTTCTTTGAGGATTAATAAGCGCCGGATGGCGATTGCGTCTTATCCGGCCTGGAAAATCCGTCAACGTCCCGCCCTGTCACAGGCCCGGTAAGCATAGCGCCACCGGGCATTTCCTTTTAGCGCTTTCGCGGTCAACTCGGCGATCCGCACAATCACCCGCACCGCTTTTTCCATCCCTTCCAGCGTCACAAACTCATGCTTGCCGTGGTAGTTATAGCCGCCGGTAAACAGGTTCGGGCACGGCAGCCCCATAAACGAGAGCTGAGAGCCGTCGGTGCCGCCGCGAATCGGCTTCATGTCCGGTTCGATATCGCAGTCGCGCATCGCCTGCTGGGCGATATCGAGGATATGCGGATGCGCCACCACCTTCTCGCGCATGTTGTAATAGCTGTCTTCGATGGCCAGTTCGATATAGCAATCCGGATGCAGCCCTTTACCCACCTTCTTGGCGATCTCCATCATCTTACGCTTGCGCGCCTCAAAGGCTTTACGGTCGAAATCGCGGATGATGTAGTGCATCTCGGCGCGGTCCACGGTGCCTTTGATGCTGGTCAGGTGATAGAACCCCTCATAGCCTTCGGTCTGTTCCGGGCTCTCCTCCGCCGGGACCTGCGCATGAATCTTGCTGGCGCCAGCGACAGCGCGTTGACCATCACGCCTTTCGCCGAACCGGGGTGCACGTTGTTGCCGACAATTTTGATCGTCACCGACGCGGCGTTGAAGTTTTCATACTCCAGCTCGCCGACGCCGCCGCCGTCAACGGTATAGGCCCACTGCGCGTTAAAGGCCTCCACGTCGAAGTGCTTCGCCCCCTTGCCGACCTCTTCATCCGGGGTAAAGGCCACGCGGATATCGCCGTGCGGAATATTTTGCCTTTTTCAGCACCGCCAGCGCGGTCATGATTTCCGCGATACCCGCCTTATCATCCGCCCCCAGCAGCGTTTTGCCGTCGGTGGTGATCAGCGTCTGCCCCAGCAGCTGGTGCAGCACCGGGAACATCACGGGCGAGAGAACTTCATCGCCGATGCCCAGCGCGATGTCGCCGCCGCGATAGTTTTCAACGATCTGCGGGTTGACGTTTTTACCGCTAAAATCCGGAGAGGTATCGACATGGGAGATAAAACCGATCGCCGGAAGTCACCCGGCGTTTGCACATTCGCCGGCAGCGTTCCCATCACAGTGCCTTTGTCGCTTAACGTGACATTGACCAGCCCCAGGGCGTCCAGTTGCGCCTGAAGTAAACGCAGGTTTAATAGCTTCCACTGGCCTTCGGTGCTCGGCACCTGGCGGACGCCCGGCTTAGATTGGGTATCCAGCGAAACGTACTGTAAAAAACGCTCAAGTAATTTGTCCATGCAGCCCCCCTCACAATTTGTGACAACATTATCAGTAAGCATCAAAAGACAAATATTGCGTCAGGTCACCTTTATCCCGCAAACGAGAATATTTTCCAAATTGCTCTCGCACAGGAAATGTCGTTGAGAAGCACCTGTTTGATGAGCAAAAAACTGACAAGGATTGGCGATTTCAGGGGTTTGCCGTAGAATGTCCGCCCTCAAATCGTGCACAACCCTCAAGGTGGTTAATCACAAACCCCGCATCCAATACGCCATTCGATGCGCAAACACGGGACAGAGTAAAAAATTGAATACACAATCGCGTTCGCATTCGCCGCTGGTGCAACTGGACGGAATTGGCAAAAGCTTTGATGGCAAAAATGTCATTTCCGATCTCAATCTCACCATCAATGACGGCGAGTTTCTCACCCTGCTTGGCCCCTCCGGCTGCGGCAAAACCACCGTTCTGCGCCTTATCGCCGGGCTGGAAAACGTCGATAACGGCCATATCCATCTCGAAGACCAGGACATCACCCAGGTTCCCGCCGAAGACCGCCACGTCAATACCGTCTTTCAGAGCTACGCCCTCTTCCCGCACATGACCGTGTTTGAAAACGTGGCGTTTGGTCTGCGGATGCAAAAAACCCCGGCGAGCGAAATCACCCCGCGCGTCACCGAAGCGCTGCGCATGGTGCAGCTTGATGACGTTCGCCCAGCGTAAACCGCATCAGCTCTCCGGCGGCCAGCAGCAGCGCGTGGCCATCGCCCGCGCCGTGGTCAACAAGCCGCGCCTGCTGCTGCTGGATGAATCCCTCTCCGCGCTGGACTACAAGCTGCGCAAGCAGATGCAGAACGAACTCAAAGCGCTGCAGCGCAAACTCGGCATTACCTTTGTGTTCGTCACCCACGATCAGGAAGAAGCGCTGACCATGTCCGATCGCATCGTGGTGATGCGCGACGGCCAAATCGAGCAGGACGGCACGCCGCGCGAAATCTACGAAGAGCCGAAGAATCTGTTTGTCGCCAGCTTTATTGGCGAGATCAATATCTTCGACGCCACGGTGATCGAACGCCTGGACGAACCGCGCGTGCGCGCCAGCGTCGAAGGCCGCGAGTGCCATATTCACGGTCAATTTCGCCGTCGAAAAGGGACAAAGGCTCAACGTGCTGCTGCGCCCGGAAGATCTGCGCGTCGATGAGGTTCACGATCGATGCCGAAGCGGCAGGTCTGATCGGCTATGTGCGCGAGCGCAACTACAAAGGGATGACGCTGGAGTCGGTGGTCGAGCTGGAGAACGGCAAAATGGTGATGGTCAGCGAGTTCTTTAACGAAGACGATCCTGACTTCGACCACTCGCTCGACCAGAAAATGGCTATCAACTGGGTGGAAAGCTGGGAGGTTGTACTGGCTGATGAAGAACACAAGTAAATTCCAGAATGTGGTGATCGCCACGATCGTCGGTTGGCTTGTGCTGTTTGTCTTTCTGCCCAACCTGATGATCATCGCCACCAGCTTCCTGACCCGCGACGACGCCCATTTCGTTGCGCTGGTCTTTACGCTGGACAACTACGCGCGCCTGCTCGATCCGCTCTATTTCGACGTGCTGCTGCACTCGCTGAATATGGCGCTGATCGCCACGCTCGCCTGCCTGGTGCTGGGCTATCCCTTCGCCTGGTTCCTGGCGAGGCTGCCGCCAAAGGTGCGGCCGCTGCTGCTGTTTTTGCTGATTGTTCCCTTCTGGACCAACTCGCTGATTCGCATCTACGGGCTGAAGATCTTCCTCAGCACCAAAGGCTATCTCAATGAGTTTCTGCTGTGGCTCGGCGTGATCGATACGCCGATCCGCATCATGTTCACCCCCGAGCGCGGTGATTGTCGGTCTGGTCTATATCCTGCTGCCGTTTATGGTGATGCCGCTCTACTCCAGCATCGAAAAGCTGGATAAACCCCTGCTGGAAGCGGCGAGAGATCTGGGTGCCAGCAAGCTGCAGACCTTTACCCGCATTATCATTCCGCTGACCATGCCCGGGATTATCGCCGGCTGTTTGCTGGTGATGCTGCCGGCGATGGGGCTGTTCTACGTTTCGGATCTGATGGGCGGCGCGAAAAACCTGCTGATCGGCAACGTCATCAAGAGCCAGTTCCTCAACATCCGCGACTGGCCGTTCGGTTCCGCCACCAGCATCACGCTGACGGTGGTGATGGGGCTGATGCTGCTGGTTTACTGGCGCGCCGCGCGCTTGCTGAATAAGAAGATTGATGATTTAAATGATTAGTCATTTATTATCAAGAACTTATGCGTTGTTTTTGACCGTTTTTCTCTTGCTTTTAAACTCTAATGTGATCTTTTTAAATTCAACACGTTATAGGTTGGTTTTGGAGAAGAGTTTTTAGTTAAAGGCCCATATAAATGGGCCTTTTCAGCACATCACCGGGCAGTCACCAAACAGTCGGCTGCATCACACTCTTTCATGTGATGTGACGCAGCAGTAGTTAAAATGTGGTACAGCAACGTCCGCTCTGAGCGAACAGCGGAAGTTCGCATTTGTCATAACAGCCGGGATCCATGACTAAAATTGGCATCTGATAATCAACCGGAAGCAGGTCAGAGCACGCCGCGCATACCTGAAAATGAAAGGCAAAATTGACCTAGTGTCATCAGCCGTACCTGGACTTCCGGGGAGCCGGCCCAACGTGACATCCTTTGGCCGTTAATCATTGTCAGCCCTGTCTACTGCTAAAACCGACAGGGCAATCCTGCAAAGCAATACGAGGGCAGCGATCAGGCATCCAGACTCTCCCGTAAGGACTGAATAAACAGCTCCATTGCTGGCGTAATGACCTTACCTGAGTGATGAGCACACACTGCAGAAAGGGTTTCAGGGCGTGGTGACAGAGGAAGTTCTTGCAACAGTCCGGCACGCAGCTCTTTCTCCACCGTGAATCGCGGTAAGTACGTCACGCCTGTATTAGCCATCACGCACTGCTTAATGCTTTCAATGCTGATGAGTTCAATGGTGGAGTCAATCGTTATTTTTCTTTGTCTGAGGACAGATTCAAACATCAGACGGAATACACATTGTTTTTCATTAATAATGAAACTAACGGGGATATGCTGATTTCCCCGAGTGAAATCAACCAGTGCTAATTCGGGAGAGGCAACGAGCACGAGAGGATGTTCGCCATAGTTTTCCATAATGAGAGAAGCATCATTGCCCACACGATAGAAAATCCCCAAATCAATTTCATTGGCCAGCAAGCTGTCACGGATTGTATAACAGTTCTGGGATTGCAGAGACAGCAACACATTCGGCGCTCTTTTCTTAAAACTCTTCAGCACCTGCGGGATCTTGTAGGAGAGCAGCGTCTCGCCCACGGCAAGGCGCAATTCACCTTCCGGTTCATCGTTTCGCTGGACAGCCTGCTTAATGCTATTTATAACGACCATCATTTCATGAATATGGGGCATCATATTCCTGGCGGCATCCGTTGGCACCATGCGGCGACCAATTTTTTCAAACAGCTGAACGCCGTATTCGGCCTCAAGTTGTCTGATCTGAAATGTAACCGTTGACTGCGTACAGCAAAGTTTACTGGCTGCTTTGGCAAACGATCCTTCTTCCAGAATGGTCCTGAGGGTTAACAAACGACGTAAGTCCAAGATTGTCTCCTGTGAAGTATTCATAATGTTGAATCATGAATGCGAAAACATTCAATATTTTTTCTTATTGGCATCCTCTAAATTAAAAAAAAAAGAGGAGTTATTATGTCACTTTCAATTGCTGGCGCTTTTCTGGCTTATACTTTCATCACTGCACTTACCCCAGGTCCTAATAACATTCTGGCTCTGAGCTGCGTGCATACTCACGGGTTTCATAAAAGCCTACGTCCACTGGCTGGCATGGGGGCTGGATTTCTCATTATTATGCTCCTGTGCGCCTTATTTACCGTGGCGATAACCCGGACACTGCCTTCCGTAACCCACTGGCTGACCTGGTTAGGCGTGATTTATATTCTCTGGCTGGCACTGAAAATAGCCCGAAGCCAGCCTGCAAATAACACCCGTTCTGACGTCCCTCTGAGCTTCAGAACCAGTTTTTTACTGCAGTTTGCGAATGTAAAAATCATCCTTTATGGAGTAACGGCGCTCTCTACTTTCGTCATTCCCTATACCAGCAGTCAGGTCTGGATTATTCTGATCAGCGTTCTGCTGGCTTTGATCGGTGTTTTTGGCAACCTCTGCTGGGCGGCAGCAGGACACCTTTTTCAGGCGCTTCTTCGCCAGCACGGTCGCCTGGTCAATAGGATCCTTGCAGGGGCACTGGTACTGGTCGCAGTGGATATGTTGTTGTGAAACACATACAGTTCGCTTGATCCTGTTCCCGTCATTTCAGTCGGATAAACTGACAACAGTTCTGATGTCAGTTTATCCCCCAGGGCTATAGCCCTAATGTTATGCCACGGGTTTACCCGGTATAACATGCTCCAGTAATGCCTGCACGGGGGCAGTTTTAATGTCATTGTCAAACTGGCTGACGCTGTTCAGCCTGTCGATTTGTGCCTCTGTGAGATTCGCCCCTGAAAACCCCACATTACTGACGTACTGCGCCTGGGTCCGGGGGCCAATAATAGGGATACATTCCTGTGCAGCAACCCAGGCAATAGCTACCTGGTCCGGGCTTGCCCCGTTTTCAGTGGCTATAGCCAGAACCTCGTCAAGAATGGCGCTCCGCTGTTCGTTGTTTTCCGCCTGGAATACCTTTCCGCCCATCCCTTCTGCCCTGCCTTTTTCACCGGCGCGGTATTTGCCTGTGAGCATTCCACCGCCCAGCGGGGACCAGGTTATGGGTGTAATCTGCAGCGCCTGACAGGCTTTCAGCATGTCACGTTCGGGCTGACGTGAAACCAGACTGTACTGGAACTGAGAGGCGACAATCGGCACCGCGCGAGACAGCTCGGCAAGCGTTGCTGCGCGTGCCAGCCGCCAGGCCGAAAAATTGGACAAACCGGCGTAAAGAATTTTTCCGGCTCTGGACAGATCTTCAAGTCCCCGGACCAGCTCTTCTGACGGCGTAATATCGTCAGGATGATGAACCCAGTATAAATCGATACGATCGGTTTTGAGCCGCTTCAGACTCGACTCCACCGAGGACACCATCGCCCGGCGGCTGTTGCCTGTAACCAGCCCGCCAGCCGCTTTAGCTGCGCCGCTCGAATATTTTGTCGCGAGAAAGAAATCATCTCTGCGCCCCTGAAGGAGGGTCCCCAGGAACTCTTCCGATTCACCGAACTGATACACGTCAGCGGTATCTATAAAGTTACCGCCATCCTCTTCAAAAGCATCTAAAATCGCCCGACTTTCGTCTAACGATGCGCCGTACCCCCACCGCATGCCAAAATTTGCCGTTCCCAGGGCCACTGAAGAGACTTTAACGCCCGTATTGCCAAGGATCTGATATTTCACGTTGTCACCTGTTGCTTATGTTTATGATTTTCCTGGTCTTTGAAAGAGATCCCGGCATAGCGGGTATATACCCGCATATCATCTTATTCTTTTACACTGACAACCTGCAATTCAGATTTGGTGAAAAATGTTCTGCAGCGCCCTGACGTTGTCCGGGCCAAGACGTTCTTCAATGATGTGCTGGCAGCGCTGCCAGGCCGGAAAGGCGTCTCTGATAAGCGCTTCACCTTCAGGGGTGATGGAGACCTGCTGCTGCCTTTTGTCCATGCCATCACGGTCAACCTGCAACCACCCCTGACGCGCCAGAATGGTGACGTTTCGTCCTACCGTGGAACGATCCAGCCCGGCGATATCACCGAGCCGGGTAAGGCTTACGGGATTATTATTTATCACCAGCCTCATCAACGAATACTGCGCAATATTGATGCCATAGGCATCCAGCTCGGCATCGTAAATCGCGGTCATCTTACGAGTGAAATCGCGCAGATTTTTACAGTAGCAGGGAGAACTCATATCCAGTGCCCATATCAAGATCAGAGAACAAAAGGGGTTTAAGAGCATATACCCGCATTAGATCTGAGTCCAGAATGCGACGCCGGGAGATAAACATCTGATGCAGTGACTCTCTGCCTGAAACCATAGGTTTATTGACCTGCGGGCTGGAAAGTGTTGACGCTCGGATCGTAATATGTGGGTATATACACGTATATTGTTATGCCCGTGGCCAGCGGACAGCGCTTTGTTCAGAGAGGAACAATGGCCCTTAATTCATCAACCATAGCAGCGAGTTCGCCGTCACGTATTCACCCGGCTGGCCTGCTTTCAATCGGGCTGGGCAGCATCCTGAGCTCCCTGGACTTATTTGTCGTCAATCTTGCCTTCCCGTCGATCAGCCGAAGTTTTCCCGAACACCCCGAGGCCACACTGTCACTGATTCTGACGATCTTCTCAGTCTGTTTTGCCTCCACTCTGGTGCTGAGCGGCCGTTTTGCTGACCGGTACGGCCGACGGACTATTTTCTCGGTAGGTCTGGCCCTGTTTGGACTGTCGAGCCTGCTCTGCGGGCTGGCGCCCACGCTCTGGATACTCATCGCCGCGCGGGCAATACAGGGGGTTGCTGCGGCCATGCTCATCCCGACAAGCCTTGGGCTACTACTGGGTGCATATCCTCAGGAGAAGCATAAGCAGATGATCGGGTTCTGGGCAGCCACCGGCTCGGTTGCGGCCGCGGCGGGCCCTGTCCTGGGTGGCTTTCTGGTTCAGGCGGACTGGCATCTGATTTTCTTCATCAACGTGCCCATCGTGATTGGGGCTCTCATCTGTACCCGATACCTGAAAGAAAGTGCACCGCATACCGGGCCTGCCCCCGATATTGCTGGAAGCGTACTCCTGACGTCAGGAATAGCTCTCCTCACCGCCACCATAGCTCATACTTCGGAATGGGCCACCCACAAAGCCGCTATTTTCGCGGGAAGTATGGGAGCCATCGTCGTTCTGACGGTATTTGTGTACCACTGCCTGAAATCCTCCCGTCCTCTTCTCGACCTGAGTCTGTTCCATTCCCGGGCTTTCACAACGGCAACAATAGGCATGGGATGTTTTTATATGAGTTTTGCCGTTATGTTACTTGGCGGCACGATGTTTCTGACCCAGGCATGGCACCTGACCTCCGCACAGGCAGGTCTTGCTTTTGCTGCGGGACCCGGCACCGCCGTTGTCGCCTCGCTGCTTATCGGGAGGGTAAAGGCCACTCCACAGAACCTTGCTGTCGCAGGCTCCGTACTGTACTTCCTGAGTGGACTCTGGTGGTTTTTAACGCTCAGCGACCATACCGATAATGCCTGGTTACTGGACTATTTGCCCGGACTGATTATGACCGGACTCGGTGCGGGTATCGCGCAGACGGGCTTTATGGCAGGTGCGGTTTCCGGGCTTCCGGCCCATATGTATTCGACAGGAACAGGGCTGATCAACACTTCACGCCAGATTGGTGCGGCGATCGGCGTTGCGCTTTTTGTTGCTCTAAGCGGTAAAGCTGCTGCACCCGAATCCTTCCATGCAGCCTGGCTGCTGATGAGCCTGTGTGGCCTTATTGCGGCGCTGTCGGCGAATTACCTGCGCCGCAAAATTTCCCCGAAAAAGTAAATGCCTCAGCAACACGGGAGCAAGTCAATGTCCGCTCCTGGCACGGAGCGGACAAGATAATTGAGCTAAAGGTCCGCTGTGAGCGAAAAGCGGACATATGCTAAATCAGGTCAGCACCACATTACACGCAACAAGCCGTAGACTGGAAGTTGTCGATCAAGGCAGTTAGCCTTACCAGCATTTTCCACGGACCATTACGTCGCGTTTTCTATACAACCGTATATGTTTGCGGAAAACAAGAAGAGCTCAGGCAAATAAGTTTAGATTATGGGATGTTGATTATATAATTGATTTTAAATGCTATTTATCGCATTATGTATCAGGCAGAGCGGAGTTAAATGGAAGACACTATTAATGTATTAGTACAGCCTGCCATCTAATCACTGTTAGCCGTCTCAAGGAGCGGCAAGCGAACCTATGAATTTGAAACTGAACATACTTTATCTCTCAGCCTTGTTATTTGTTTTTACTCCTGTGTGGGCTGAAGAGTCTGAAGCAAAGGCCATATGTGAGCTTCCGCGCCCAACGCTGCCTCGCAAGTCATCTGTACAGACTGTTAGGCCAGAAATAAGCGTCGTCTGCGGATCAAACACCATTTCTCAGACAGTCAGCATGCCACCAACACAGTCCATAAATACTGTCCCGACTCCGAGCGGCAATATATCCACGGGTTCATCAACCCTTATCGCGCTGATCTCTGCTGCAGCTGGGCTATTCGGCGCATTTGCTGGCGGGCTTACCAGCTACCTGGTTGCCAGGCAGAAGGCGAAGTCTGATTTGGAACTAGAAACCAAACGCCTGCAAGCGAATCTCGTAGCGACAGAAAGGCTTCGTTGGCTACAAGATATTCGTCATAGGTTTTCGAATTTATATAAACAGCTAGACATGCAGTACAGTTTTGTTAAGCGTCCAGTGGCTCCCGGCAACATTGCTACCATACAGAAGCAGCTTGACGAAATGTCTTCTGAGATTATGGAGCAATGCAACATGATCATGCTAATGCTGAATCCAGCTAAACCTGATCAAGCCAAGCTTTACGACGTGCTTCAACAGGTGCTTAAATTCATACAGAGGGTATTCCAGCAAGCGCCAGGAACAATCACAAACTTAGATGACATCGAGTATGCTGGATATAAGCAAGCTGCATTCGACGCAATGACATGCTTAGGCGTAGAGACCTGGCGACAAGTGAAATCCTTGTCATGAGCGCGCGACAACTGACATTTAAGTAGATGTTGTTTGCCCTGCTTCCCGTATTTTTACCCACCGTTGTGTTAGTAACTTCCGCCTCTGGCACATAGCGGGCCCAGGTAACTGATAAAACTCATCGGACCCTAAGAAGATCTGAATACCTTGTTGTGTACCGGGGAGACAGCATATCGCGTTTCATTTGCCACTGTTGCTGTATGCCCTGCCCGGCAAAGTATAAAGTGCCTCGACCGTCTTTTTTATTTAGCTCATCCAGAACTTCCATAAGCTTTTCACTGTTCGCGCGAGGTGCGTTGTCGTCAAACAAATTGAGTTGCGCGACGCCCTGGCTGAAAAAGTCGCCCAGCATCACACCCGCCTTCTGATACCGATGGCCATCCTTCCAGATCCGGTCCAGACAGCGCGTAGCCGCACCAATAATATCCCTGCTGTCCTGCGTGGGTGTGAGGAGTTTTACAGAGGCACTGTTGCCATAATAAGGCTCATTTGGTGCAAACGGGCTGGTTTTAACGAAAGCAGATATGAACCGGCAGTACTGATGCTCGCCACGCAGCTTTTCCGCCGCCCGGCTGGCGTAGCTGCATATCGCCTGTCGCATATCCTCATAATCGGTAATGCGACCGCCAAACGAACGGGAGCAGACAATTTCCTGCTTTGCCGGTGCGAACTCCTCAAACCCGAGGCATGACTCGCCGCGAAGCTCTCTGACCGTTCTCTCCAGAACGACACTGAAGTGCTTACGGATAAACCGGATATCGGTGTCAGCCAAATCCAGTGCCGTTTTGATACCCATAGCGTCGAGCTTTTTTGAGATACGACGTCCTATCCCCCAGACGTCTTCAACCGGAAGCACTGCCATCAGATTTCGCTGGCGCGCCTGGTTCGACAAATCGAGCACGCCACCAGTCTGTCGCTGCCACTTTTTTGCAGCGTGGTTGGCCAGCTTCGCCAGGGTTTTGGTTTGCGCTATACCGACGCCGACAGTCAGGTGAGTGCGCTTCAGCACGGTCGCACGTATCTCGCGCCCAAAGTCAGTTAAATCACGGCAATTACGCACACCGGTCAGGTCACAAAAGGCTTCATCGATTGAGTAAATTTCGACGCGCGGTGACATCTCTTCAAGCGTGGTCATCACGCGATTAGACATGTCTGCGTACAGCTCATAATTGCTGCTGAATGCGACGATGCCGTGGCGCCGGAACGCCTCTTTCTGTTTGAAGTAAGGCTCACCCATCACCACGAAAGGTTTCGCTTCGGCACTGCGGGCGATCACGCAGCCGTCATTGTTCGACAAAACGACGACTGGTCGCCCCTTCAAATCAGGTCGAAAAACAGTTTCGCACGACGCATAGAAACTGTTCACATCACAAAGCGCAAACATATTCAGCCCACTGCTTTGACGATAAAAGTCACAACCCCGAATATGTCGAGCGTATCTTCACTCGTCACCCGGATCGGGCTGTATGCGGGATTCATTGGGTTGAGCTGAATGGCTGGCCTGAGCTGGAGGCGCTTCACAGTGAATTCGCCATCAACCGCCGCAATCACAATATCGCCGTGCTGCGCGGTGCGCGAACTGTCTACAACCAGCAGATCTCCATCGCTGATTCCGCCATCAATCATAGAATCCCCAGCAGCCTTTACGAAGTATGTCGCGCTGGGGCGCTGTACAAGAAGTTCGTTAAGGTCAATTCGCTGCTCAACATAATCCGCTGCCGGGCTGGGGAAGCCACATTGAACAAGGTCGCTGAAGAGCGGGAGCGCGACAACTGCGCGCGGAAAATCTGCTGGTTTGATGAATTGCATAGTGTAGCCCTGCTTAATACTGTTTTTATATACAGTAGTATTATTGGTGCTACTGATCAAGGCCGCTTCGCTTTACATATGCCAGCAATTGACATGTTTTCTATTGGCAATAAATATTTAGGTGGTGGAAAATTTTTTCGTGGTTCCGTCCGGTATCTCATGAACCTGAATGAAGTATGTCGATTTGCTTTTCAAGGTCATCAATGCGGGACATAAGCGCAAGAATGGCCTCATGATGCAACGCGGCCGCAACGCCTGAAGTATCCACGCCAAGAACGCCTTCGACGACAGTGCCATCAGTTAACGTCCTGTTCTGCCCCTCATAAACGCTACCCGGAAAAACCTTCTGCACGTCCTGAGCGATAAAGCCAAGACCACCAGCATAACCGTCGAGACGATCCCACGACACGCCGCGCAGTTGCGTCATTTTATCCAGCGGATCCGCAATACGCTGGATATTGGTTTTAATCCGCTCATCCGAGTTATTCACCCATTGTCCGGGAGCAGTTGCGTTACCGCCACCGTCAAAGTTGAATGTCGCGCCGCGAACATAGGTACCCGCTGAAGAAAGTAACGCAACGTTAATCGCACCAACTGTATTTGTGTTACCCCATGTATAGGAACTTTGTAGTGACACAATCGCCCGGTCAACGTTCGCAATCTGGTGTGTTGATTCAACCGGAGCACCATAAAGGACTGTTCCCGTTGATGGTTCAGCAGCCGATTTACGGCGCCCCGATAACGTACCGACAACCTGTGTTGCCGATGATATTTCACCACCACTTTTACCGGCTACCGTCATAAGCCTGCTATCACTACCTTCGCAAAAAGAGCCGGCAATGGTTCCAAATGGGCTATTTAATCCGGTACCGCCCTGCGCTTTTGATAGCGGCGTCGTTAACCCGGCCAGGCTGGTAATGTCGCTGTTTGCACCCTTCGCAGCTTTATTGCCGACATCAGTCGCCAGGCTGTTAATGGAATTAGACAGGCTATTAAGTGAAGCAGTTATCCCGCCCCAGGCCGGGCCGGTGAATGTGCTCTGGTCCGGCAATTTAACCGTGATTGTGCCGCTGCCGGTGAAAAGTTGCTGCCAGTTCTGCTTGTCGTAATTCAGGCCGCGCAGGGCTTCCGTGTTCTGTATCACCATCGCGGCGGAAACAAGGTTCATTGCCACGCGTGGCACGGCATACCAGGCCGCCCCTGCCTGCGTTGGCCCGGTAAAGTTACTGACCAGCGTCAGCGATGTGGCGCTGTCCACTGTTTTAACTGGCAATGTGTACGGAACGCCGCCGACGGTCGCAACAATAAAATCGCCGGCGGCAAGCTCAGTAGTGAACGAAGTTCCGCTACCGGAAACAACAGCCGAAGAGTTAGTAAGAGTTAATGTACCTGCTGACATAATTTCTCCAGGTAATAAAAAAACCCGCCATAGCGGGTTGTTGTTATTTGCATACTTCTTTGCCTATGTAAACAACGCTTGACGGATCCACGAAAAGAGACATATTTTGGATCAGGTGTTGACGGTTTCATTTTGTCTATAGTGTCGCCTGTACCGATGTATTTTAAAGTTCCATTTTCACAATCATATAATCATTTCGGAAAAGTCGTTCCCGATGCCCTTCTATCTTAGTAGCAATAAAACCAGAAGCTAAGCGAGCCAAAAGTTAGTGAAACTTTATACTGTCATTGCCTTTTCTTAAATTGGGGGTAAAGTCATTTGAGTTATTTATTTCTACCTCAAGGGTGAAAAATGAAAAAACTAATCGCTTTGATTTTTATCGGTGCATCATTTGGAGCATCTGCTCAGTGCATTGGAACAAATGCGATGTCGACGTGTTATGACAACAACGGCAATAGCTATCAGGTAAATCGGATGGGGAATACAACTACTGTTACCGGGCATAACGCAAATACTGGTTCCAACTGGTCACAAACATCCAACACGATAGGCAACTCCACTTACACAAATGGCAGGGCATCAAACGGTCAGTCCTGGAATGAAACTCAAACAAACATGGGCGGCACCAGAATGATTTCTGGAGTAAATTCTCAAGGGCAATCATACAGTCATACATGCAATCAATTCGGCTGCAACTGAGTCGATAAGCCCACTAGTGTGGGCTTTATTGCTTTCAGTTAATACATTGACGGGATACAGGGGATGGCAATGGATGTCAGCCGCTGCCCGGTGACAGAATATTGATCGGTCCATCTTGCTGTGGTTTTCCCGCGCCCGCACCGGACGCTGTTTCCGCTGCGGATAAGTCCCGCCCACTTAAGAAAATCCCAGCCCCCTGCTGTTCTGCTGTCATAACCGTACCGCCCCAGCATAATCATACTGTCGCCGATATCGGTCCAGCTCCACGACGGCGTGAATGTAGCGTTACGGTAAACAAATGGCCGCTTCGTTGTTGAAAAGACGCAGGTGCCGTTTTTAAAGATATTCAGGCCGGGGCCGGGAACGGGATTCACGCCGGACGCAAAAATAGCGATCTGCATCGTCACTGTTGCGGCTATATCGTCGGCGTCCCTCTCCTGGTACGCCGTGACAGTCTGGCCGTCAAAATCAATGGTGACACCGTCTGCGCTCCATTTCGCAAACACAAGATACTGATCGCGCGAAACGCCTGTTGTTGGTGTGGACCAGCTTCCGGTAAAAGTGACAGTGCCCCGCCAGATGCAGGCGCCTACCATGCTGGCATCGGTGATCGAGAGAAAGTCGGTGCTGTCCTGGATTAAAAGCCCGGCCCCCTGAGAGGCAGGCAGAATTTGCCAGACGGCAGAATTGAAAGACCGGAGCCTGCCCCAGTTGTCACTCCACCAGGTATTCAGCGTGATGGTGCTGCCGGAAACCGAATACCCGGACAGCATCCCGATGGTCGGGATAAGGTTTGTCCCCCGGTACATCATAAAAACGGTGTTACGCGGCATCAGCACCACCTGGCTTCCGGCCACATAGTTGGGTATCTGGTACTGATTAACATCCCATTGCTCAGGGATCACCATGCCAAAAGAAGGACAGCGAAGCCCGGCGGTAATTTCCATGCGCGGGCCGCCGTCGTTGAGATCGATAAGTAAACCCTGCGGCATAATCACCATTTCCCCAGACGGATCATACCGCCGCCGGACAGATTAACAGTCACGCCGTTATCATCGAGCACCACGGTGTTGTTTGTGCCGTTGAAAGAGAATTGTCCGCTGGTCGCGTATACCCTTCCGTGAAATTCCGCATCACCAGATTTGCCCAGTTTCCAGCCGCTCACCCCTGCCACATAATTTGAGGACTGTAGCGTGTCGGTGATTTTGGCGAAGTCTATCGACGCATCCTGAATCAGAACACTGCGAATAAACACCTGGCCGTTATAGACAAAAAAGGCCGCCTGCCAGTTGCCGGGATTATTACCGGAATACACACCAAACTGATCGGCGGCGACAACGACCGTGGATTTGTAGGCGCTGCCGTCCGGCTCTATTGACATACCAAATCCGGCGCTGTATTTCACGCCATTGCGGACAATACCAAGGTTAGTCACGTAGGAGGCTTTCGCGGTCCCGTCGATGTTAACTTCAGCGGTCATCTTCTGATTAACCGCCGCAACGAGGCTCCCGTCCGGTCCGATCTGCGCCTGGACATAATCAGACAGGGCAGCATAGGCACCATTCAGATCGGCAACGGTCTCCCTGACGGTGAGCACGTCAGCCCTGACCTCGCCAAACTGCTGAAACTGGTGCTCAACGGCGCCGTGGGCGGCCAGCGCATTCTGCATGAGCCCTTCAAGGTTGGTATCGACCCCCTCCTGGATATGCTCAAACGCGTCGGAATTCCGGATACCTTCATCGATAATATCGATAAGGCTGCCGGTATCCATTGAGCATTCTGCTGCAACGGTCAAAAAAGCAGACGTACCAAAGGCATTGATGGTGCGGATATACCAGTAATAGGTATGCCCGACCTTCAACCCGTTACTGGTCCATGTGGTGCCGATACCGGCGCGCGTGGCGCCGCTTTCCACCGTCGCCTCACTGGCATCCGGCAGTGGTGTTTCGCCGGACGTCCAGAAATCAAACTGAGTGGAAACGTTGACCAGTTCCGCCAGGCGCGGGATAAGCGTGATGGCAAAGAACCCTTGCTCAACATCAACCCTTGACGGCGGCGGCGGTGCCTGAATGTTAAACTCCAGGTACGCTTCCGGCGACTGCGCGCCCATCTGGTTAACGGCAATCACATGCGCGGTGTAGGTGTTTCGCGGCAGGCCTGTCAGCCGGGTAAATGAACCGGGTACCTGCACGGAAAGTACCATCGTCCCGCCCTGCCGGATAATCACTTTGTTATAGGCAAACTGCCCGACGTTCTGCCAGGACAGCACGCCCTGCACCACCTGCCCGATTTCCTCGACCGTATATTGCAGGTTTTGCGGCTGCGCCACGCCACCAACAGGGAGCTGTGTGAAGGGCGGCCGTTCGATGGGTTTGCCGATCGCGTCACTCCAGACGTCTGCGGTTTCCTGCTTGAGCGTGAGCTGAACACCATTATTGAGACCGAATTTCCAGTCCGTCTCGCGCATTTCCACATTGTTGATGCCGAGGGAAGGTAAATTTACTTTCACATACATGCCCGGCCGATAGCGGTATCCGCTCAGGTTAAGCGGGATATTCATCGTGCGGGAAATACGGGTACGCTTCAGTTTGATATCGGCCAGGCGCTGGGCCTGAAATTCTGAAGTGACAAAGCGCAGGGACATATCCTGCGATATTTCCACCCCGTCTTCCGTCACCCATTCAGCCACTGATACCGACGGGAAATCGACCTCAGAATAGCCCTGCTGCGGATCGATGAAAGTGCCTTTGATGGTATTAACCCGATCAGCCTGCGCGACCTCCGGCATGATTTCGATATCACCGGCAATCTGATCCTCAGTGATAACCTCCGTCGCCGGACCATAATAGGCACCGACCAGAATGCCATGCTTCCCGGCTGTGTAGGTGGGCTCACCGGCGCAACAGGCCAGCATGGCTTCGAGGATACTGGCTTTATTCTCGCTGAGATCAAATTCGCCGTTGAGCGTGTAACGCTTTTCGGATGTGCTGTCGCCGTTGATAACGACTTCATCGGAGATATTTGCAGCCTCCTGAAACTGATCCCAGTTGATTTCAGCGTCAGCCACTTTGAGGTAATTGCGGTAATAATCGAGAATGCACAGCGCGGCATTATTGCTGTAAACCGTCTGCCCGGTACGCGGGTCGTAGACCTTCCGCCCCAGCTTTTCGACCTTGATATTGGGTATCCCGGCCGGGAATTTTTCGGCATTGAATTTCATGGAGATACGCAACCACGAAATGCCCTTGCCAATCATGTCCGGTTTCCATGACGGGCAGTTAGCCAGCATAAACGGGTCGGCAGTCTGGCGATCGATATGCACTTCATAGCTGACGCTGTCGCCAAATGTGCCGATATCGTCATCAGAGAGATAGATCGAGCCGATACCTGAAACGGGATGCCCGGCCAGCGTAATTGCCATATGCAGCCATTCGCCATCAGTCTGCTCACCGGCCTGCTCTTCGGAAAAGAAAAGTGTGCCGGCAGACAGGGTGCGGCCATAGATAACGGTCTTTGGGCTGGCAGCGGCACGCAGTATCTGTTTGCGCTCGGACGTATCACGGTAGGCATCCAGCGAGGGCTTCTTTGTCATCAGCTGGGTTGCCACCTGGGCGGCCACCGTGATGGCAATTGCAATGGCATACGCGCCCTGTGACGCCGCAACGCCTGCGGCAATGGTTGCAACAATCGGGATCGCAGCGGGCATTAGCGCACCCTCCATACACTTAACGGCTTCACACGCAGGCTGACAAGACCGGCATTCCCCGGCACCCACACCAGGCCGGAATAAACAACACCAGCGCACCGCGTGCCGTTATTCTCCACGATGGCAATATCCCCGCGCTGGGCCAGTTTCACCGGGACCTCATCAAGGTGTTTTGCGAGGACCTTTTCGAGCGAACCGCCGCCACGTAACAGCGCTTTTTTCGCGCCCCTTTCGCTGTCATAGGTTCCGCGCCAGCCGGTGGCAAAGTTTTCCCCGGTCATGGCTTCAGCGCAGTCCGCCGCAAACAGGCAGCAGTCATGTTGGCCCCATAAAAAAGGCCGCTTTTCAGCGGCCTTCATCACGGCAATTAATCGGTTATGCCAGTCCGGATGCTTCATGCTTCCTCACGAATAAGTAAAACCGGGGGCATCTTTCTTGCTTCCCCAGTAGATTGAACGCTCGGCCATTTGCGCCACGTAGCGGAAGATGCGATCGCCGGGCTGCGCGGCTTGGTGGGATTCATCGGTATAGCGATCGGGGAAAGGCCGCTGCCAGTCCTCAAAGATATTGCTGACCGTATACTGCAGGGCATTCGTTTCCCCAGCGGTCGCGCCGGTACTGGAGACTTTCCCCTGAAAGATCAGATCAGCCGCGCGCACCACGCCGCCATCATCCATCACAACCAGGTAAATATTTGCCTGGCGCCCCACACAGCGCTCATTCAGCGTGGTGGCGAAAAGGGAAAGATCCAGGCCTGAAAGCGTCAGTTTCAGTTGCGACGGGCTTGTCGAATTGGTTTCCCCCACATCATCAACCGCGCCCATCTTACCCATGCCGTAATAAACAAAGCCGTTAAGCACAATCTGGCCGGTGCCTGAATGCACATAGACGGTGCCCGATTCAAACTGAATATTAGCGGCGATCAGCGCCGTCACCCTGTCGCGTGACAGCCAGTCCACCATCGCATCAGAAAACGGGGAATAGAGCATTAAAACGCCTCCTCAAACTCAAGTGTGTAACTGGTAAAGCCGCCGGGAATACGGCTGCCCGTCCCCTGCTGGTTATCTTTCAGCTTGAAAATACCGTACGGGTTTGCCACCTCGATCGCGCTGTTCGCCGGGGGTGAGTTGCGCAGCATCGGCGCGACGGGGATTATGGCGGTCCCGTTAGCCGCGCTGGTCACATCGGCCGTGACCATTTTCAGCTCATCGTTAACGGTGATGTAATCCCCGGCACGCAGCACAAGCACACCCGCAGTCCAGCCTTTGCTGTGCAACTCTGTGCCGGTCTGGTCTGCATCCGACACCTGGGGGCTACCGGCAGGGACTCTTCCCGGACGCCCCCAGTCGCGGATTTTTACCCGGCCATACTCACCGTCGAGCGAAGCGATAAGCGCATCAACGCGCCGCGATTTCTCATCGGTCAGGTTGGTCAGCGTCAGGGAGCATACCCAGCGGGTGCCGGGAAAGCGGACGGTCTGGGAAGCACCGTTGAAAGGGGATCGAAATGTTTTTGTGTTACTCTCCGGCCGCCATGTCAGGGCCGCAGGACAGACATCAGCAGGCCATTCAACAGCCATAATCACTCCTTACTATACATTCAGCAGGCGGCGCGCCTGGCCGCGGGTCTGGAAGTCCTGAAGCAGTTCCTGCCTTGCCTGTTTCGCGCCATCCTGCGCACCCTGGCGGGCAGCCTCCTGCATCGCCTGCTTAAGCGCCGCATCGCCATTTCCTGAAACGGTTAAATTTTGATGAATGACCGTGCCGCTATTTCCGGAAGGCTGGTTTCTGGTATCCACCATACGGACACCCAGGGATCCGTTTGAGGCGCGGGTGAGTGGCATGATGGCTTCCGGGCCAGCTTCCCCCATCAGCCCGGCACCATTAGCAAAAGCAAAATAAGTGGGTGTACTGACAATGCTGTTACTGTACTCGCTGAGGTTCGCGGATTCGTACACGCCGCCTTTGGCGTTGGGGGTAAAAGATGGCACCGCGAAAGACTGACCTGCCCCCGAAGAACCGGAACTTCCACCAAACAAGCCGCCAAACATCCCACCCAGTGACGAGAAAAGACCGCCGGAGCCGGATGCCGATTTCAGGCTGTCCACCAGCATGGCGTTAAGGAGAATTTTTTGCATGGACTGGAGAACACTCGAGGCCCAGTTATCCCAGTCCACTTTGTTGCCCGCCAGCGCATCGGAGATATTTCCGATCAGACCCGTCATCGAGTTATTCACCAGATCAGCAGTCTGTGTTGCGGTTGCCGAAGCATCCTCCATCCAGTTGTTGATCCCTTTGCTGAAACCGCTGCGCCAGTCCGCTTCGGATTCGGCGATCACCTTATATTTGTTATCCAGCTCAGTCAGCGCCGCGCTACGGGCTGCAATAGCCTGAGCACCGCCGTCCGTTCTGGAAAACACACGCTCAACCTGCTGGGTTTCCTCATAGCGCTGCTTCTGGCGGTCGCTCATGCCAGCGGTATCGGTCTGCAGTGCAGCATCGTCACGAAATTTGCGCGCGGCTTCGTTCAGATCTTTCAGCGCATCAGCCTGCTCACGCACTTTTTTAACGTGATCGTCAGCCAGTTGCGTCAGCCTGGCAAGCTCAGCGGACTGGGCCTGAATGGCTTTACGCTGCTCATCCGTCCATTTCGCGCCGGTCTGGTTTGCGGCGGCATAAAGTTCAGCGGCCTGCTCGCCTTCAGTGGCCCGGACTTTTTGCACCTCAATGGCAACACTTAAATCCGCCAGTTTTCGGCTGTACTGCTCAGCCTGTGCTGCCGCTTCCCTCTCTGCTTTGTTTTGCGCGTTGGTGGCGGAAGTGGCATCTTTCTTTGCCTGCGCCGCTGCCGCATCTTTTTTCGCCGCCTGATCCTTGTTGTAGATGTAGGTGGTATACAGCGCACCGGTAAGCTTGAGGTCCTCCGCCTCATAAACATACTGCTGATGAAGTTTCGCCAGTCCGTCCAGGCTCGCAAGCACATTATCCCGCCGCGACTTTTCCAGAGCGGTCTGTTGCTGCGGTGTGGCGCTGGCGGTCGATACTACTGGCCCTGTGTACTGCGGCGGCGTGGCTCCAGCCGTGGCAGACATGGACCGGTTAAGAAGGTCATACGCACCTTTCAGGATGGAAACAGCGCCAGCCTGTTCGACAGCTTTTTGCGTTGCCAGATCACTGGCCTGATTAACCAGCTTCTGGGTGGCTTCAACTTTTGATGCAGCCTGCTCGCGTTCATATTCAAGCTTATTCAGTTGCCCGGTCAGCTCGATATTTTTGACGGTAATATCTGCCTGATCCATGAACGTATTCAGATACGTCATGCGCGGAGATTTATTGTAACTTTCCTGGATAGTAGCCAGAGCAGACTGACTGTCTTTAACCTTTCTGATCTGCTCATCAAGATCGGCCAGGTCTTTCTTCTGCGCCTCGAGTGAGGCGCTGGCGTCAACGGCCGTTGAGCGCAGCCCGGCGACGGACATTTTCTGTAATTTGCCGTTGATATCATCAAGGTTATCAGCGAAGGCTACAGCCTCTTTATGTACCTGCTGAGTATGCTCATACAGCCCGTACATCGCAGCGCCAGCACCAATGATCACACCCGGCCAGCCGCCAAGGATACCAAGCACACCTGATCCGATGCGTGACATTGCTGATGCGCTGTTGGTGAGGTTATTAACCGCGCTACTGCGCGCTGAGATGGCATTGTTAAGGCCTGACTGTGCGGCTACAAGGTTGCGTTCGGCGACAATCTGCGCCTCAATGGAAACCGCAGCCGCCTTTGCCTGCTGAGCGCGATAAACTGCCTGCCGCGCGGCGGCAACACTGATCTGAGTACCACGAACCTGAGCCTGCGCCAGGGCCACTTCTGCGGCAGTGTTTTGCACGATTTCAGTTGTCGCGCTGGCGACACTGCCGACCATATTACCGAAGAAGCGTGCAAGGCCGATTCCCACCAGTGCGCCAGCAGTATTGGCAACGGTATCAATGTTTTTCGCCAGGACATCAAGGATTCCGGAAAGCGTGGAGGATGCACCGACGGCGTTATTTGCCCCACCAACCCAAGCCATAAAAGCATTTTCAACCTTCTGAGCCGATCCGCTGATACTGGCTGGCAGCGTGTCAAACTCTTTACGTAACTGCTCGACGTTAGTTAGCAGTGGGACGATCTTATCAGTCGTCAACTGGCCATTGTTCGCCATATTGCGAAGGCCGCCGATAGTCGTCCCTAGCCCCTGCGCCAGCAGTTTTGCCAGTCTGCCACCATTTTCCATAATGGCGTTAAATTCCTCGCCACGCAGTACACCGGAGCCCAGCGCCTGACTGAGTTGGGTGATAACTGAACTGGCCTCTTCTGTGCTGGCACCTGACAGCTTCAGGGCGGTGGCAACCGTCTCGGTCACTTTAGCCACGTCGGCAGAGGCATATCCGGCATCGCGCAGTGAAGCAGCGATGCGGGAATACAGGTTAGCGTTCGCCTCAAACGATGTGCCGGTGCGCTGGCTGATATCCATCAGAGTGCGCTGGGAGGTGGCAAAGTCATCCGCGCCCGTGGAAGCAAGGCGCAGTCGTCCGTTTAGCTGGTTCCACGTATCGGCATAGTGAACCAGTTGCCCGGTGGCAAATGCACCCGCGAACGCGCCAGCGACACCCGTTGCGGAGGCTTTAATCGACGCCAGTTCATTATTCAGGGCAGCAATAGAGCGCTGCGTGTCACGCGTGGCCGCCGCCGCTTTCTTGCCACCATTCTCCATCGTTTTGTAATAGTCCGCTCCCATGCGAGAGGCGCGGGCAATTTCGGACTGAAATGAACTGGAGTTTGCTGAAATTTTGATAATAAGTTCGCGAAGTGTCGCCATTTATTTCACCCATAAAAAAACCCCGCATGCGCGGGGTTTTTGTCATTTTATTTATCAGAGGAGGCCAGCTTTTTTTCTGGCCTCTTCCAGATAATCTTCGTCTGATTTTGTGGCTACGGGGTTGTTTGTGGTCGATAAATCGCTTCCGCAGTGTTTACATTTTATTGCTTCACTTTTAATTAACTCTGCGCAAAACGGACACTTTTTCATTCCTTCATCAAGCTTTTCTTTTTCTTCAAATTCAATATCTTTTTTTATTACCAGTGAGTGCACAAAAGCGATAATAAAAAGCAGCGTTCCGTAAATCCACCATGCAAAAAAAGAACGCCCTTTACTCTGAGCTATCAACGCCGGAATAACCCCAATCACTGCTGCTAATAGAAAAAACTCCATAGCTAATTCCTTTTGTTTTTCATATGGCAAATATCCTAACAGCAGTAGCATTTTCTATCAAAGATTCTCCATCCACTCTTCGAGATCGCTGATTCCCTCCGTTTCATCCTGCGATCCATATTTGAGGATCAGATCTTTGATCTCATATTTACCGCCCTGGGCGTTAAGAGTGGCCACGGCAATCTGCGCCGCTTGCGCATCGCTGCGCCAGTCACCAACTGGGCTGACGCGATCAAAGGCAATCCACATTTTCAGCTCACTGGCGGTAATGGTTTGGCGCAGTTCATGGAGCGTCCGCCCCATCCGGAGCGCCAGCGACATCAGAAAGAACGTCAGCGGATCTTTTACTTTTTTTCCGCATCTTCCTGCGTGATACCCAGTTCAAGCGCCTGGCGAAGCAGGCGAGCATGCACGGGTCCATAAATTTCAGCAACAGTAGCGCGATCACCTTCACTGAATACACGGGCGCCGGTTTCATCCAGCAGCACATCAAGGAAGAGGATCACATCGGCTTCCTTGTTGCGAATGAATTTCTCGGTTTCAGAAAGCGGATTTTTATCATCATCCGGCGTGGCGCCAAGGAACTCGCGGAAAGTCGCCCATGCCTCACCAGATGGCTCGCGTAAGGTGACTTTTGCACCGCCCCATTCAGGAACGGTGACAGTTTTGGTGCGATAGCCAGATGCAGCCGCCAGCGCCAGATCACGCAAAGAGTTTTTCGGATTGCTCATTATTTTTTCTCAGAAAGGAAAGCAGGAAAGAGAAAGCGGCCGTAGCCGCTTTGGATCATGAACCCGGATTAGCAACGATACGTTTCGGCTTGCCGCGAACACGCAGGGAATAGGTTGCTCCCACTACGGCCGAAGTCGCAGCTGACCACGAACTCTGGCGTACTTCAACCAGAATATAAAAGCCATTTCCTGACGGGAAAATCACCCGCAACGCGCGTAATTCGTCGTTCTCATAAGCCGTCTGTAACGCCAGTTGCGCTTCTTCATCGCCAACCCAGTTACGGCTGATCGACATTTCCGCTGGCGCTGCAAGACCGTTCGTCTGCTCCTGCTCAAGCGAGCAAAGCGTGGTCACATCAATGTCGCCCTTCTGCCCGCCGGTATAAGTAATTTCCTTGGTGGCGCATTCCGCTACCAAAAAAGTTACGTCAACACCGGGGAAGCCGGAAGACTGGAAATCTTCGGCGGTCACAGGGGCATCAGAAATGCCAACCTGCGTGCCTTTTGTTACTTCATATTTGCTGGTCATGTTTGCTCCAGGCATAAAAAAACCGCCTTCCGGCGGTCATGGATTTAAGGGATGGGTGAGTTACTGAAGGAAATGGACTTCAAGTGTTGCCCGGCGCAGGCCGGTATCTTGCTCATGGCCGCCTGTTTTACTCATCTGGGTGAACCCCAGCGGGACCAGCGCGGCAATCACCTGCTCACGCAGCGCCCTGGCTTCGTCAACCGTGCGTGAATACACATCGACCTGAAGCGCGCTGTTCTCTTCCGCCGGGCCGCAAAGGGTATCGCCATAAACCTGATCCACCAGCGTGAAGGTGATCCACGGCGGCGCGACAGAGGGCGTGCCCTGCTCATTCAGTGGTACAACATAGGGATAAACCTGCCCGTCAGCCAGCGCGCCAATCAGTGCAACAACATCAGATTCGGTCATTTTGACAGTGCCTCATCGATCGCCTGGTTTGCCCGCGCAAAAGCCGCCCTGGTGGCATCGTCCAGCCTGGCATCATAGGCAGGGCGGATAAACGGAACGGCGGCCATATTCGATGTGCCTAATTCAACAAAACGCCAGTAGTAAGCATTCCGGGCATTGCTGGCTTTCACAGAATTATCGCTGTTGCCGGTACGAGGATTGCGCCCACGCACATGAACACCGGAAGAAATATCACCATTTCTATCGCGCTGGGTAAGCACCACGATGTTTTTCTTCAGTTTCCCGGTTCGCACCGGGGCGCGTTTTACCGCTTCATCTTTAAAAACGGTGGCTCCCGCACGTGTGGCATCGCGCATTACCTTGCGGTTTTCGGCTTTACTCAGCGCCGCCAGATCACTTGACAGATCCAGCAGGCCGGAAAAATCCAGTTTAGTGTCAATCACGGCTTCACCCCCTGTTTACAAAGGATCTCAAGCTGCTCAAGACCTGAATCGGGTATGGGCGGCCCTGTGACCTCAAGCTGATGATCCTTAAAAGCGCCGCTAATAACCTTCAGACGTGAAGACGCTGAAATGTCAGTTCTGAAGCGCACCCATACGCGGATAGTGGCTTCGGCTTTCTCCGCACCGCTGGAAATGAGTTCCCGCCCGCTGATGCCTTTCACTTCTGCCCAGATGGTTTTACCCTCCTCCCATACCGGGATGCTGTCTCCTGACGGGGTGCGCACTGAGGTAGAATTCAGGATAGTTACCCGGTCACGTAGGCGGCCTGCATGCATATATCCTCCGGGTTACATAATGGTTGGACGACGAAGATCGTAAATAAGCATCGTCACGGAAAAAGGAAGCTCGCCCTGCTTTAGCTTTTCTTCCTCTTCACCACCACGGTTACGATCAAGCCAGCCAAGTAACATGAGCAGCGCCGTTTGCGTTCGCCGCAATGGTTCACCTTCAATCAGGACATTGTCGCTGCCGACGATAAGATCACGGCTACCCTGAACGTAAGCGAGAATGGCGGCGCTGCCCGCCTGAATTTTTAGGGTCAGATCGGCATCACCCGCGTCGCCATCAATGCGCAGGTGCTCCTTCGCCTGATCAATAGTCACAAGCTCGATCACGTCTTGTCCCTCCCGTCACGTCCGCGCTTGGCGGCCAGCGTCCAGCCTTTAGAACCGGTTTCCCCAGGCTTGTCCTTTGTCGGTTCGTCACAGTGCCACAGTGAGCCACCCCATGTGACCGTATCGCCCGGCTGGTATTCGCTGCCGGATTTGAATACGCCGCGGTAGAGCATGACCGGAACGTCAAAAGACCGGGTTTCGCTGCTGCCGCTGGCGCGATTAACTGTCAGGGTAAAGCGGCGCTGATCAGCACGTTCAATCTCCACACGAGCCACGCCATCAACAACGCATTCCCAGCCACGCATACCGTGTGTTTTCTCGTAAGAGCGCCACAGACCACCGTTATGGGTTGCATAATATCCACGCGGATAGCTCTTCTCTTCATCGATAAAAGGAAGTATTTCAAGCGCCAGCGCGTCACGACCATCACGGCCAGGCTCAGCGGCAGGCAACGCCGCAACGGCCTCGCTCACCAGCGTTTTTACATCAGGCAAAACTGGCATGGATGCGGTGACAAGCTCATTCAGCATGGGCCTGACATCTTCAGGGGTAAGGCTTTTCCCGTCCTGTGGTACCGGAATATCGGAAACAGCCACATCAACGGCCTCTTTTACCGCCTGCGCCAGCACCTCTGGATCGTAATCCCTGCCATTTTCAGGCGCCGGAATGGCGCCGACGGCTTTATCCACCATTTCCTGAAGCATGGGACGAACATCATCGGCAGTGATGCTTTTCCCGTCCTGTGGTGGCGGCAACGCTGAAACAGCCTCCTGAACCATCGAGGAAAAATCCGGCAAAGCGGGTAACTCAGGCGACGGAATTGTAGCTACGGCCGCAGAAACAAGAGCGGAAAAATCCGGCTCTGGCGCATCTTTCAGGGCACTGAAATCGGATGCAATCTGATCCAGTCTCCTGTCGATCGCTTCCCGGTGTTCGTTGAGGCTTTTGCTGAAACTCTCACGCATTTCAGTAATGACCTGGCCGAATTCCTCGCCCAGCACCTTTATCAGAGATAATTCGCGCTCATTCATTTTGTCAAAAATCCTCTGAGTATTGCTTTGGTCACCGCCTGCTCTGCATCAGTCAGCGCTTTCCCTTCATTGCCAGTGGTTACGGGTTGCGGTTGCGTTGATGCCGTGCTTTTCCCGAACGGATCATCAGAAGCATCACGGCGCGCCAGCGCACCAAGGCTGAAGTTCTGCTGTTGCAGATAGAGATCGTCGCCTCCGGCAACCGGCGGCAAATTCTCCCGAAGCCTGGCCTCGTTTGGTTTCATGATGGTATTTTTTACCGCCTCACCGAGCGTTTTGATTCGGCGCTCACTGTCCATGCGCAGCAACGAATTCACATCAAACTCGGTACCGGTGTTGCCATCCAGTTCAAAGGCCTCATCGAGCAACAACTCAATCGACTCGATAAGGGTCTGTAAACACTGTGAGTAATACTGTTGCTCAAGCGCCTCGATGTTGTCATAAGAAGGAAGATCACCAATCCCGACTTTGTAAGCCGGCACATGGAAAACGGAACAGACAATTTCGGCAGACATCCGTAACTGCTCAACCATCTGTGCATCGGCAGCCGATACAGAGGTTGGGTTATATTTTGCTCCATTGCTCAGGATGGCTGTTTTTCCTGCGTTCTCTCCGGTATACCCGGTGTCCCAGTTAGTTTTCAGGAGGCGCGCGTTTTCCTCACTGATACTGCCAGGCACTTCAATAACGCCGCTCGGCTTGCCGCCGTTACGAAAAAAGAATGCGGAATTTTTCTGTATGTGGTGCCCCTGCATGGCAGCCAGCCCGGCGGCGTAAATCGGCGAAAGGCCAATCAACGGATGAAAAAGACAGTTGAAACGATCGTGAATAACCTCGCGCGCCGGAACTGTCACAGAAGTTTCTATTCCGGTCATGTTGTCGGGGTTTATCTGGTAAAACACAGAACCATCATCAGCCACCAGCGGCGTGACTTTGTTCCAGTCCAGAATACGAAGCTCCGTTATTTCTCCCCTGGTATTGCGGATTTTCAGGGCCACCGTGTTGCCGTGACAGAATTTTGACGTTACCCAGCTTTCAAAGAACTGGATCCGGTTCTGAAAGGCATTTGGTTTATTTAAAAGTGCAGCAACGCTCCCTTTTCTGCTTTCCTTCCAGATTCCATTCGAATCGCGGAGTATGAGACGCAATGGCATCTTTGAGATATCGCTGGCAATCAGCGATATACAGGAGAAAACCGCATAAAAGGAAAGTACAGTCGTCGGGTTAATTTCCAGGTTACGCTGCCAGGCACCGGCGGAAGGCTCACCGATAAGAGACATCCATCCGCCGCGGCTTGTTGGCTGCTGAAGAGCTTTTTCTTTTCTCCGGAAAGGATTCCACATTAACCAGCCCCCGCATTATTTTTCTTTCTCGTGCCACCAGCGCGTTTATCGCCGACATAGACAGCCTTGCCCAGCAGCACCAGCACCCTGGCGCACTGGTCATCCACAGATTTCTCATCGCCGGGATGTGAATCATGCGTGCGTTGCAGATATCTGATTTTTGCCATGCAAAATGGCGGGGAAACTCCCCGCCCTCCTGTGCTGATTAGCTGCCCTGAGTGGTGCCGTAGTTCACACTGGAAATCACTGCAACCGCGGCGGTGCGACGGCGTTTCCAGTTAATCCAGCGTTCAGCGCGGATGGCCACGCTGTTAGTCTGGAACATGGAAACCAGTTCGGTACCCGTCGGCGTGATGCTGTCGCCGGTCGGGTCACTCTCCATCTCAAGCGATGCCTCGCGGGACATATCGACGGCAACCCCGCCATCGTCAGCAAGATAAATATCCGGTGCGTTGACCAGCACCAGCAGGTCGCCGACGTACTGGGAGACGATCACAGGCAGGCCCTGGAAGGTACCGCCCAGCAGCGTCATTTCCGGGTATTCTTTCTGACCCAGTGCGTTTTTGCGCATTGAGAGCGCCAGCGCAGTGGTGCTGGACATCAGCCAGACTGCGCCATTCGGTTGCAGGTTTGCCGCGATGAACACGCCAAAGGCTGCTTTCGCGTCATCGTCGGGGTTACCGGTTGAAGGGATAGCAGCGATGCCGTTGGTGACAGATGCCGGAGAAACACCGGCGACCTCAGCCTTCGACGGGTTGATGAAATCCGTATCCAGGCGGGCAATGACGGCTTCTGCCAGCGCATTACGCACCAGCGCATCGGCTGCCGGGTTGGAGAAACGGATTAACTCGTCGGTCAGCACCGCGATTGAAGCCACTTTAGCGAAGGCGAAGGTGATCGATTCGAAGTCAAACTTCGTCAGCGGCTTCGCCTTGCCCTGACCTGCCCAGTTTGCCGAACCGCCTGATGTCTGCGCAGGAATGCGGATGTTAAACGGCACCTGGCGCAGCGCCGGGATATTGCCCTGGCCGAATCGACCGATGATGGTCTGCGGTCGCAGGAATTCCACAAAATCCTGCGCATATTCCTGGTATTCAACCAGCGCGCCAGCCCAGGTCGGATCGGTAGTGGTACCGGCACCCACAGCGGCTTTCAGCACGTGGTGAAGTTTGGAATCGTCCGGGTATTGCTTACGGGCGATCTCCAGCGCTTCAGAGCGGCTGCCGTTTGCAGCGGCCAGTGCTTTGGCAAAGCGGGCAAAGGCGATACCTTTTTCCAGCTTCTGATCAACGCGGATGATACCCGGCGCACGACTTTCCACCACGTCCACGGTACCCGCGGCGGCTTTGGCTACAGGTTTTGCCGTTGACGCAAGGTTGTTTTCCATATCACGCAGGCGTTTGAGATGCGCATCCACGGCTTTAATTTCTGTGGACGTGTTGTCGTAGCTTTCTTCTTCTTCCGCGTCCAGGGTGCGCCCTTCTTCAGCCGCTTTTGACATAATCTCATCGAGAGAGGCTGCCAGCGCTGAACGCTTCACTTCGAAGCTCTTGATCTGTTCTGCAATATTCATGTTTTTTCCTTTTATTTCAGTCGGTTTTTTTGCTGTAGCGCCAGCAGGTTGATGTAATTTGACCACCGGTTTCTCCTGGCCTGACGCGGCGAGAAGCTGGCGATCGAAGGATTTAACGGTCTGGATGGAACATTCGGCGTTTGCCGGAATGGTCACCGCTGAGACCTCAAGGAGATCCCAGGACAGAAAGCGGATACCACCTTCATCAAGGAAGGAATATTCAATGGGCCGGAAACCGATTGAGAGACCACGTACCAGACCGGCCTTGATGGATGCCCAGGCCTCATCGAGGCGTGCAGCCAGTTGTGACGGCATGTCCGGAGTAGGTTTCACCAGCTTCGCGGTGATTTCCAGCCCGTCTTTCGTCATTTTCGGCGTACAGGTGCCGATCGGCTGTGAGCGGTCGTGTTGCCAGAGGAATGGCGTATCGCTGCGAAACTTCGCCCCCTCCGGTTCAATAATGTCCCCGTCACGGTCCGGCGACGGAGTGGAGGCGATGCCGGTAATGATCCGCTCATCCTCGTTTACCGCCTTGACCGTCATGAGGGTACATGCGCGATTAAGCGTCATTTGACTGCCTCCTGAAACGAAAAAACCCGCCGGAGCGGGTTGTTAACTGACATAACTGTCATATGAAATGCACCTGGTAATCCTGCTTTTTCGCCTCAGGATTCATCGCCATAAGCGAAACTGCGTTGAACAGCGCCATGAGCGGATCAATCTTGCCTTTCCCGCTGGCCTGCTTGGTAATGAGAATGGCGTTACCTTTTGGCTCTACACGGGCATTGCCCACACACCAGGCCATCATCGGTTGGCCACCATGAACCAGAACACCTTCGGCAAGCTTGCGCTCAGTGGTTTTAATCGCACCGCCAAGGCGCCAGCCCTGACTGACACCAACCACAGCATCAGCGGGAATTTCCGCCTCAATGAGCGCATCGAGGATCTGCCCGACACCGGACGGGTCAATGCCGATTTTGTCGAGCAGTTCCGCCCTGTGGATCCGGCTGACATATTCCGCCACTTCCTCCGTATCCTGCCCGACGCGTTTAACAATGGTCAGATCGCCGGCCTTAACAAAATCGTTAAAACGCGATTCCTCACTTTTACGCCGCCTGATGGCTATCTCATGTGCCCAGGCATGACACCAGCAAAGCCACTGGCGGGTTTCTCTGTCACGCCCGACAGCAGAGGCCCCCAGAAAGTCATCAAGGCCTCCGCCGTCAATACCGACGGTGATCACCTCGCAACGCTGCAATAAATCGTCAAAACTTACGCGCTCCGCCTGCTGATCCCAGAAATCGACACCCGCCCAGCGGTCACTGCGCAGGTTAAGGCCGATTTCGATATTGAGATGCTTCGCCAGGAATTGCTGCAACGTGCCGTCTGTTTTTGCCTGGTTTTTGCGGAGATTGTCCGCTATCCATTCCGGGCTGACGGAAAGGCCGATGTTGGGATTGGTGATATAAAAATTGTCAGGATCGAGATACGCCTTGCTTTCCACCATGCTTTCCGGGAATTCGTAAAGGATCCCCAGCGTTTTTGGATCGCTGATTTTGCCGTCCCGCACATCACGCCAGTAATCAAGCCGCTCTTTAAATACACCTGCCGGGGGCTCGTCACTCTGGGTGGTCAGGTAAATTACCCATCCCTCGTTTCGGGATACTTGGCCGCCGAGCGCCTCCATAAACATGGCTTCAGCGTTGGCGCGCTTCCCGAAAAGCCACAATTCATCCACCAGGATACGTCCTGATTTCTTACCGGAAACCGTATCGGTATCGGCCGCCACCACTTTAAGTGTGTTGCGGGTCACCCTGTGGGTGATTGTGCGGATGTGGTCCTGAATCTGAAACATATCCGTCAGCTCTTCGTCGGCGCGTATCATGCCGGCGACAGGCTTAAAGCTGTTGTCCGCCACCTCTTTGGTCGGCGCCAGAATCAGATGCTCTTCATCTTCGCGCCAGCACAGGATCAGCGCGGTCAGCATAATGCCAGCGGCGATGGTCGATTTGGTATTTTTCTTCGAGATCAGCAGGCCATATTCACGGATCAGCTGATTACCCGTATCAGCCTCATAACCTCCAAAGATGGCTTTAACAAAATCAAAGACCCAGGCTTCAGAGCATTCACCGAATGTGGGCTTGCCTGGCAGGTCTGATACCCGCAGTTCGCGGAAGATGCCAAGCGCCTGCTCTGCCTGATCAGGAAAAATTGGCGGTGGAATGATGGACTGACGGTTAACCAGGAGGCTTTCCCATTCAGGGCATGCCGTGGACCACTGTGCCATGAATTACCCCTTTTTGTTGTTTACCACCAGTTTTGGCGGCGTCATAGCGCCAAACTTGCTGGCACCTGCCGCCACTTTTGCCGCAGCGTTTCGCGCATCTTTCTTCCCGGTCTCGCCTTTTTTGGGGTGGATATAAGGCAGCATGGCTTTGGCCGCATCTTTCCTGACGTCGATCTCTTCACCCGCATCGTTCATCACTGCCATAAGAAATTTGAGCGGATCATCGTAAGTACCGACAGTGGTCGGCGATTCCGGCACCGGGATTTTTTCCGGCGTGTTTACTGCTGGGGTATAAACATTTCTGCGGTATGCGGGAACGTCATCAACCTCGACGTTTTCCTTCTTTTTTCTCTCTATAAATGCGATGACTTCCGGGTCTTTTGCCAGTTGCGAACCCTTTGACCGTGCGGATTTCTCAGAATAGCCCGCCTTTATTGCCGCATCTTTTTGAGACATACCGGACATCAGCGCCACCGCGAATTTTCGCTTTTGCGCTGTTAACATGTTTACACCCTCCAAAAGGGAATTTTTTCTGCGCGTGAGAGGGGGCGCGGTGTCCAGGGCGATCGATGTTTACTCCCGAACCTACCCCCCCGGTGATGACAACCAAAATCATTTCAAATGAAATCATTCCAACTTCAACCATTAGTCGCATCAGACCACCACGATATGCTGAAACTCACCGCCATCAGGGACGGCATGCTTCAGGGCTTCATCATCGGGCTTACCCGTTGACGCTTCCCGTGCCGATTTCCCTGCGTGACATTCGGTGCATAGCGTCCAGAGATTACGCTCTGAGTTATCACCACCGAACTGAAGCGCGATGCGGTGATCCAGTTCGCTTTCATGCAGGTCAACAGCACGCGCGCAAATGCAACAGTGTCCACCGTCCCGCACCCAGATACGCCGCTTGAGCCCGACGCGGGCGCTGCCACTGATGCGACGCTGCTCGCCATAAACAGGCTTGATACGCCTCGTATCAATCACTTTCAGCCGGGGTTTAAGTGTTGTCAGCTTAGCCATGTAACCTCCATGCGCGGCGACGCTCGGTGCGAGGAAGCCGGTCCGGATGTCGCTCTACAGGTTCGCCATCATCATGGTCAACCAGCGACCAGCAGGGATACACCACCGGCGCACCCCAGGCATCGCCAAGGGCGAAGTCGGCAGGCTTGCTGTTGTCCCAGTGTGCCAGCACCTTAGGCAGATGCTGAGGCGGAACGCTGTAGCACACGCCATGAATGAGCTGCGGCAGCATGATGTGGTCGGCGCGCGTCCTGTCGGCAGCAATCAGCCGCTCGGCTATCTGCGCCTGATACTGGGGCGGGCGACCTGTGCCCAGGTAAAACGAAATGAGGTCATCAGGATGATCCTCAATCCACCATTTCACCCGCTGGACAAATCCGCGGACAGGTCGTGCATCATCCTCCAGCACAACGACCCGGCATGATTGCGCGGCGGCCCATTCGAGAGCCCGGCGGTGATTCCAGTTGGCGCCGTGATTCCCTTCATCAATAACAAGGTGTGCGCCGATGTGCGAGGCCAGGCTATCAGCCTGTTGGCGCCGGGAGTGATGGCAGACGACCACAAACTTTACTCGCATGCATCTAGTCTCAATGTTCATCTGACGCGACCCGATCAAGAGCAACAGCGATTACTTTCTTTTGGTAGTCATCGAAAGTGTCCCAAATCTCAATCAACTCAGCGGGTGCGTAGTTTTTCCAGTTGTGGACACGGTTGTTTTCTTCCCAGTTCGGGGCTTTCCAGTCAAGCCAGTTGCACTCAAGATCAATAGCCGCAACTGATTCAGGTGAGATTTGATGATTTATTTGTGCTGCCACCATGCCACCTCTTTACCAATACCGTTTGTTTTAAACACCGTATGCACTGCCGGGCCGGTTACAATGCGATCGCCAAAACGTTCAGCCACTATGCCGAACGCCAGCATGTCGCCGATAGCTGCCGGTGCTTTCTCTGTCTTCCAGAAGCGGTGACATTCAAGCAGGTAGTACAGCCGCACGATGCCATGAGCAAAAGACATGACATCTTCGCGCAGGCCGCCAAGCAGTCCGGCATTAAGCATCACGTCGTTGCGGTGCTGTTCGATGAAGTCCTGATAGATGCGCTCAGGGTGGTGCTGGCGCGCCCAGGCGTCAGCATAGGTTTTCGGCTCGGACCCGACATAAACCATACCGGGCACCATATCTGCCCACGGTTCCCGCAGCATTTCTACATCGGTACCGTCAGTACACCAGACGAAGCGATAGTGCGGCGCAGCGCGCAGAAACTGCCAGATATGCAGCCAGCGCCTGAAATAAACATTCATTGCCACTTCAGGCACAGGAACAAGAGTAACGCCCGGCGGCGTGGCTGAAAGCTGGTCAGCCAGCACCACTGGTTCGGCACCCTTTATCGAAGCAGCCCACCGCGCCAGCAAGCCGTAATCTGCTGGCATTCGCTCGTTGCGCTGGGGGTCTTGCTGGCTGGTCAGCAGCGTGGTGATCACCACATCATGCTGCTGGCGGTACTCTGCATAGCCGGTATAGCCGCTGTCGCGGCGCTCGTTGTGGATCTTAACGTTGCGCTTCACCTGCTCTTCCCTATCTGGGCGAGGTACCGAGCGTTCAACCTGCTCGTGCTCATCCAGCGAGTGAATGAGCCTCTCAGAACCGGCCACATCAGCAAACGCCCACGACGTCAGCCCGGCGTTGTGGATACGCAGAGCCAGATCAGAATGCTCATACATGCCGCGACCGTATACCGGATCAAAGCCGCCGACTCGCTCAATCACGCTACGGTGGTAGTAAAGCATCACGCCGCGCTGGCCTGTGTATGCGATATGCTGCTCATCGCGATACAGAACCGCGATATCGTTGAGCTTGCGCGAGCCAGCCAGATCCAGGAATTGATAAGCCAGATGAGGCTCGGGGGAGTCGATATAAGGCAACCACCAGCCGTCAGCAACCGGCCATGCGTCATCGTCCCACAGGAAAAGATGTTCGCACCCGGCATCCATCAGCGCGGTAAGGCTGGCATTTTTCGAAGCCACAATGCCCAGCGATTTATCGTGCCGGATCAGCTGAACGCCGTCGGGCACCACCGCTGGTGGCTGAGAACCATCGTCAATGACAACCACCAGCGCAGCAGGAGGAAGATGCCTGAGTTGATGCTCAAGCGCCTGGCTAAGCACACCAGCGCGGTTATGTGTGGAAATGGCTATGCCGATGCGGCTGGAGGTCGTGTTGCAGACAGGCGCATACGGGACACCATCGATAGTGACCTGCATAAAGCTTCCTTTTAGATGTGAGCCTGTCGCATGGGACAGCCGCCCGAGAAAACAGCTTTCCCCTAGCTCACGACTGAAAGACTCTTTTCGGATGTGAGTACTAAGCGCAATAAAAAAGCCACTAGCGGATGCCAGTGGCTAGAATGAAAAAGAGTGAATAAACCAGCCCGTTACCGAATTATTTACTACCAGGGGGGGGTGGTAGAGGCATCCAATGAGTGACTTCTAAGCCGTGGTGTTCGGTGTTATCAATGAAGACAATTGTTGAGAAACCATCGAGTGGTGAGTAAGTTGTGACTCCGACGCCCTTCACTGTATTGACGATAAACCATGAAGTCATCTTCGTGGTTTCTGGCTTTTTAAATTTCACAGAAGTCCAAAGCATTCGAAAAGTCCTCGTTTTAAAATTTACGAAGACATTATCACAGACACTCAGCGAATGCCTGCTGTAATGTTTAGTCCATGCAATAACAAAAAACAGCCAAGATTGTTCTAATATTTTTTACAAATCAGTCGTTGAATTTTACCGTTTAATAACAGAGCTAACTGCGCCTCATCTATGTTAAACCCTTTCATCGTTAAGTCATGAGCAATAGCAACGAGTTTGTCGTTACGGTTATCCGCTGTACCTGGCTCTAGTTTTTCTCGTTCACCAGTACTGTCGGCTAAAGTGGACCTATAGGTCACCTCTTCCAATTCTCCGGTTGTGTAACTTATCTCAAAAAAATACTCACGCTTAACTGAATAAATTTTTTTATCAAAAAACAAGACTCCTGCCAATGTAATCAACTCTTCTAGAAGTGAATCTTTGTTAGAAACTTTAAAGCTTCTTACTTTTTCTTGAACAATAGCCAAGTTTGCCATAATTAGTTCTCAACATGTGAATTAAATCTAATATCGGCATGCTAATCATTTATGCAAGGTCTTGGTAGAATGATTTACCACAAAATTAAGTTATTCATTTTGGAAGCCCCTCGCAGGGAGCACTTGCAATGCCAACAAGGCAGTTTCTCTAGTAGTTACAGTCCCGGCGGTGCTGGTCGCAGTGGAATCAGTTTCGGCTGTCTCAACCTGCAATTTTTTCAGGTGCTCCTGAGCCTCTGCTTCAATTTGATCGGATTTGGCTTTCGCAACTGCGGCAGAAACTTCTGCTTTTCGCTTCGGCATGCGTTTTGAACAGACGTGAATTTGTACCTAGTCACCAGCAATGCTGAAACAGCGGTGGAAAAGTACAGCATCAAACTCTCGGTGAATGTCATTTTGTTTTTCCCTGCGTTAGTTGCTAAGTCTTATAGATGTAAGTCTGTCGCATAATTCACCGCCAATAAAAAAGGCCGCCTGAGCTATCTATTTGATGTATTTAAACTCCCATCGGAATGAACTGTATAAATACTCTCCGCCCCCTTCCCTATCGGTAAGCTTAGCGGTAATTTCGAATTGGCTGCCAATGGGGTATATCTTCAGGTCAGACAGTTTCTTCGAACATTCAACTGATAACGATGGGTCAGCCCATTGCCCCGGTAGGGGTCTTATATGCACTCTTCCCTTTCTCCCAGATTTGCTGACTGGGTAGTAACTCTCAACTGTTAACTTCCGATATGGCTCGTCAGGTTTTGCCATAAGCCCTCCGAAAAACCTACTTGTATCACGCAGCCTGATCATGTTTCTCCTTATAGCGTTCTTTCTCTAGCTTCTCAACAAGTCCTTTGTTGAACGTGCTGCCATAGTCATTAAGAATGTCAATAACATCCATCTGGTCGATCTCAACCAAACACCTAAGCATATAACCAACATCAATAGCCACAGCCTCGTTGCGCTTACTCTTTATTTCGGTGATTCTATTTTAAATGCCAAGTTTTGGCAGATTCTCGGATACGGAACGGTTCGCAGTTTTGAGGCTGTATGCCGCCCGAATAGCCGCCTGCGTGGCGTTTAAATCGATGAGGTACTCGCGACAGAACATTTCTCACTTGTCGGTGAGTGCCATGTGAATCCTTAAGGAGATAAAATGACTCAAGAAGAGAAAGTGATCTATTTGGTCGAGAAGACATGCACTTTAATTGCAGGTCGACTGGCGAATGCAAATTGCAAACTGTCACCTGCTGATGCTATCGAACAGCACTTCGAAAACACCTATAAAGCCTTGGCGTCCGAACTTAAAAAAGGCTACGTTTCTCAATCAGCAAAATAGGATTAAGAAATTAAAAGCGCCCGGAAGGGCGCTATTTTACGATATTGCTCTCTAATGTACTGCTGCCACCCTGCAATCATTTTCCCGCTAATTTTTATTCTCTCTGAGGGTGAAATAATCCCGTTGAGCAGAGTCTGTAAGTCTGGGGCTGGTGCATCGCCCACGCTGCCGGTGCCAGTCGCTCCGTTCGCTGGACAGATGACAGCAACTCGCAACCGACGCTTGCCATCAACAACATTTCGCTGGCGCACTCGCAAATGCGCCTTGTGATGAAGGTGGTACAGCTAACAAAAGTTTTCAGCTAACCAATCCGCCGCAGCGCGCATTTGCTTAATGGCCTCGTTTTTTGCCAGTTCCTCTAACTCAACAAGCGTTGCTTCATGCTGGTAAGGCAACTTCAGATACAGAGACACGTTTTCACCACCCGAATCGGGATCGGTATAAATCGTCACTTCTGCATAGACGGTATCGCCCTTAACACGTGTGAAATTCCCAATGTCTATTTCCATAGTTCACTCAAGTAAGATGCATTGAATCATAATTATGCATCACCATGGTGCCATGCAGAAACATTGAGCTTCACCGCTATTTAAGGCACTGCTGCCTAATGTAGTCCTGCAAGTAGTTCACTTGCCCGGTGATGGTTTCGATTCCGGCTCTGAGACGCCAATAATCCCGCTCAGCGCCGCCAGTAAGTCGGGGGCTGGCTGCATCGCCCAGGCCGCCGGCGCTGGCCTTTCCGTCCTTGGTGCAGATGGCGTTGAGACGCAGCCTACGCTTGCCAATAGCAACATCGCGTTCAAGCTGATCAATAGTGGCCTGTGCATTAGCCAGTTCTCCGGTATATTTCGCATCCAGTGCAGCAACATCACGCTGGCGCACCTGCATATCGGTGATAGTATCCTTCGCCAGCTTCAGAACGCTGGTGGCTTTATCACGCTGCGCTTTGTAGGCGATCGCGTTCTCACGATAGTGATTAGCAAAAAAGGCCAGCACGCCCACCAGCGCTATTACCGACAACTGGAGCCAGTAGCGCTTTAAGAGCGCCGTAATCACGATATGAACAGAGCACGCTCTGCCTCACGGCGACGGGTAAGACCAGCCAGCACCTTGCCACCAGCCTTATTCCAGCGCGGGAACTCATCGGCAGCACCACGGTAATCACCTGCATTAAGTTTTTTCAGTAGCGTGGAGGTGGAAAGCGATCGGGCACCGAGGTTGTATGCGAAAGATACCAGCGCATCGAACTGGCCCTGTGTCAGCTTAACTTTCACCAGCTTCGATACGTTGCTCTCGTAACTGACTAGCCCGGTACGCAGCAAACGTTCTGCCGTTTCCTCTTTGATGGTCATACCGGCGCGGACAGGTTTGCCGTCTACGGGCTGCGTCCAGCCATAACCAATCGTCCACACGCCGACGCTGTCCTGATATGCCGTAAGGCACAGACCTTCAAACTGCTTAATTAGCGCGATCCCTTTATTGCTGATTTGCATCATCCACTCCTGCTTTTCTGGCGGCGAAGCGTTTGATGAAGCCGCCGATAAAATCCGTCCCTACGTAGCCAATAAACACACTGGCGATGTATGACAGGTTTGTAGCCAGACCGAAGAAATCCAGCAGGTCACGGGCAAACCAGGCGATCATCGCGCACATGGTGGCATCGATAAGCGTTTTCATGATCGGGCCGCCGTTATAGCGTCCCCGGAGATACGCCATTGCAAACGCCAGCATTGCGCCAATACCCTGCTCTTTTGCAGCCAGTAGAGCAGCAATGAAATCTTGTTTGTAAGGCATTTTCATAGTCTCTCACCTCCGATTAGACGGGGTGCTGTGTGCGTGAAAGGGATTCAGGCCTGCGGGCTGCATTTAACAACGAGCCATCTGATGTTGATTCCCGAGGCCTGAAAATAGAAAAACCCGCTGCTGCGGGTTTATGTTCGTTATTTAGCATCCCTGCTAACCTGCTCGTTTATTTCTTCAACTGTCTGATTGAACCGCTCTGTTTCGAGTTCTACACCAACAGCTGCGCGCCCCAGTTTCACCGCTTCTTTAATTGCTGATCCTGACCCCATGAAAAAATCGGCAACGAGATCACCGGGCCTGCTGCTGGCGTTGATAATGTCCCTCAACATGTCCGCAGGCTTTTCGCACGGGTGTTTGCCGGGGTAAAACTGCACAAGCTTGTAAGTCCAGACATCCGTATATGGAACCACGGAGGTAACAGCAAAATACCGACGGAGCGATTTGTATTCTTCCACCAGCTCGCAGTATTTACGGTTAAGCGAATGGTACGTGGCCACCAGCTGGTGGTGTGGTTGAACCAGCTCGCTCCGCTGGTGCTTCTCTGTAGCTATTCGGGTGAATAACGCCTGCAATTTTTGGTAATCAGCCTCGCCCGGCAGTTGCCACTGGCTGGCGCCGAACCAGTGCGAAACCATGTTTTTCTTGCCCGTGGCAGCGGTAATTTCTTTCGACGTCACGCCGAGTGATGCACGGGCATTCTGAAAATATTCAATCAGCGGAGCCATAAGGCTCTGTTTTAACTCCGTCCCTTTTCTCTCGTAGCCATCGTCTTTTGGTCGGTATGGCCCCAGATAATGCTCGGCGAAAAGAACACGCTCGGTCGCCGGGAAGTAAGACCGCAGGCTTTCTTTATTACAGCCGTTCCACCGGCCCGAGGGCTTTGCCCAGATGATGTGATTCAGCACATTGAACCGACGTCGCATCCTCAACTCGATATCTGCCGCAAGACGATGACCACAAAAGAGGTAGATGCTGCCAGAGGGTTTGAGGACTCGCCAGAACTGCGCCAGGCAGCCGTCGAGCCACTTTAAGTAATCCTCGTCCCCTTTCCACTGATTATCCCAGCCGTTCGGCTTTACCTTGAAGTAAGGCGGATCGGTAACAATCAGGTCAATGGAATTATCAGGAAGGGATTGTATGTAATGCAGGCAATCAGCGTTAATTAACTCAATACTGGATATTTTTACAGTGTTTTTCATAGATCAGTAAGCGGGACTCTGGTAGGCTCACTATGCTTTTGCGCTAAAGCAGTGGGCCGTGGTTCGCTTGTGATCTCAGACATGAGCGAATGGCTGGCGGGTGCTACAACACCCACCAGCCGCCCATTTCCACAAAAGAAAAACCCCGCCGAAGCGAGGTTCGAAATCGTTTTAAGTTCGTGTCTAAGTAACCACTCTTAACAGATTACGATAGTTTTTGCGTACGCGTTAGCGTTTTTGTATTCTCAATACCATACGGGTGATGAGGATAAAAAGAGAATGAACGGAATTAACTTTTCTTTTGAAGGCTTAAGTATTGACCACATAATCGCACACAGAATCTTTCCCCGCTCAGCATCAAAAACGATGATCCCTCCCAAAGTAAGCAAACAGGTCTTAGGTTTTAAAGATGAGGCTATTGACGCATTACAACTTAGGATTACTGAAGCTTTAGCTGCTCGTTCACACGGCATTGAAATGTCCATAAGGCATGGCGTTGCAGATAGCTTTCTTAACCTTGCAGCTTCTACGTTTGGACAAAATGAACAAGCGTTCATTAGAGTAAGTCAGAGGTTGGCTGTAAAACTAACCGAATCACAGTTTAATAGTGGTGCTCCAGGAGGGATTCTCATTATCGTTGCAGGACAGGTTGGGGATGAACAACGTCCTTTTCTTGCGGCGATTAAAGCAGAAACTCAAACCGGCTTCAGTACTGAAGAGAATGAGCAACAGCTGACAATGCAGTACGTAAGTGAGCTTTTACTTACTCCTTCACAAAGATTTTACAAAGTCGGCTTTATAGTATCGATCGAGGATAACTCGCCAGATGAAGATGGTAACTATCCTTCAAAATCATACAAGGCGTTCTTGTTTGATCATTTAATGACCTCAACAGATACCAGTAAGGCAGCTGCTTACTTTTATAATACATTTTTAGGGATGGATATTAATCTTTCTTCAAAAAAGATAACTCAAGACTTTTATGAAGCCACAAGGGACTTTATTAACAACGCAGAAATTGGGCAAGAAGAAAAGCTTAACCTTCATGAAGCGTTAAGAGCAGAATTAAGATCTAAAAAAACCACATTAAATATAAATTCATTTGCAGACGAACATTTCCCCTCTGAATTGAAAGACGATTATAAAAATTTTGTAAAACAGAAAAAACTCCCAGAATCTTCGTTTATAAAAGACAATGACTATATATCTTCAAAATTAAAAAGAAGAAGCAGGCTGATTTTTTCAAATGATATTTGGTTGTCTGTTCCTCCTGAAAATCTAAAAGAATTAGTTGAAATCATACCGACCGAAGATGATAATACTACATTATTGAAAATAAATGGCAAGTTAACGAGTCGGTTATGAGTGATTATGATGAATTTCATAAGTATCTAGAGGAAAACCAAGAGGCTTTTGCCTCTTGGGGGGCTTATGTTTCAGAAATAATCGTAAGTGAAATCAAAAATAAAATAGGCTCTAAGCCATACAATTCTTTTGTTCAAATCCACGCCAAACCAAGGGTGAAAGAGATAAATTCGGCTCTAGGTAAGGTAGCGCGAAAAGGATATAGCGATCCAATATCACAGATGACTGATCTTGTCGGAACACGGTTCGTAGTATTACTATCTCAAGATTTAGACTTTATTAGTGATATCATTGAGCATTGTGAAGATTTCATATCGGTAGTTTCGAAAAACTATTTAGACGAGATAGAACTCAATCCTAAGCTATTTGATTATCAATCGAAACATTATGAAATCAGACCTAAAGAGTCTTTTGAAATAAATAACGTAATAATTAATAAAAATATTTGCTGCGAAGTTCAGATAAGGACTCTTTTGCAGCATGCGTATGCTGAACTAGTTCATGATAACATTTACAAACCAGTAGGCGTTGTTCCAAAAGCTGCTGAGCGACATATTGCAAGAAGCATGGCTCTTATGGAAACCACGGATGATCTATTTTGTTCTACTATGAAATTGCTTTATGAAACCAATCTGGAGAGGAATAGATTCAATGAAGTTATTTCTTCAATCTATAGAGATTGCATTGGTGAAGGTTATATGCACTATGATGAATCAACAAATTTCCTTATCTTAGATACATACAAAGAACATGTTGTAGCAATAAATGAAAGTTCTATCAGAGACTTAATCAATTTAAAAAAATTTTTAATACCACGAATCCAAAAAAGATCGAAGAGAAAAACATTATTCTCTCAACCTACTATTCTTTTTGTGTACTATCTAATTACAAAAATAGAACCTGAAAAAATCATAAGCTCCTGGCCTCTCCCCGGATATCTGCAAGAGCTTGACTTAGCCTTTAGTGATCTAGGGATAAGTTCAAAAAGATAAGCTCATGGTGACCTTATCTTTTTTAAAATAGCTATTTTATGGTCGCTAAGACACCTTCAATAAACCCTAACGCTGTTTGCAAATCCTTTCTTATTGTTCCATCAGAACATTTTCTTTTTATCGCAATTGCACGTAAAGATAAGCCTATTACGAAATGAGCAATTAAAAGTTGGTATTCATCAGGCCTAACTTTGCGTAGCCTTGTTACGCAACTATCAATCATGATTCCTTCATCATCATCGCACTGAATGCGTGACTTTTTTCCATGTGGTAAGAGCCCTTTAAACCCCGCCGCTATTGGCTGCCAGTTGACACCACTATTATCGGATGCGGCCCACGCTCCCCACATATCCATTACTTCATACATATCACGCATTAGTAATCTCCACTTTACGCCAGCACGCCGATGGTTAGCGCGCGATCGATAAAACGAAACAGCAGCGTCAACTGGCTGCCATATTTTTCTTCAAATGCCACGGTGTCAGCGTGCAACGCGTCGTGATGTGCTCTGCAAAGCGGGATCACGAACAGGTCATGCGCCTTTGTACCCATACCACCATTACCGTGGCCAATCAGGTGGTGCGGGTCGTCTGCCGGGTTGTTGCAGCACATGCACTGCTGACCTTTAACCCAGCGGGTGTATTTCTCGTTTTCCCAGCGGCGGCGCTTTGGTCGCAGCATGAAGGATTCTGGCGTCTCAGAATCGATGCGCAGCGCCAACACCTGCTTTGCTGTTTCCTGGACGATTTCTCGCGGCGACGGCAAACCCGGTACCAATTCGGATTCGCGGTAAACGTGCTTTATCTCCGGCTCCGGCAGGAGAAGCACCCGCCGGGCGGCGCTATCAGGCAGGGTATCAGCCAGGCTATTTTGTGCCAGCCACCAACAGAACTCAGGCAGCGTCAGTGTGTGGGCCTCATCGAAACCGAGTTCGTGTCGCGCAGCGCGCAGGATGTAGGCTGCGGCGTTTGCTCTGGCGATGGTCTCAAGTGATTTGCTGCTTTGCTCGCGAAGCAGATTATCGCAGTGCCAGCATAACCGGATCGCTCCGGGCTCATGGCGCAGCGTGGTCATGTTCTCGTCGTGCCAGGACTCATGCGGCCACTGACAGCCACTGGCGTCGCGCAGCCAGCTTTCCAGACCGTTCAGGCCGCCTGCGCGACGCAGAACAGCTTCATTGTCAAATACGCCAGCCAGCGCTGGATCTTCTGCCAGTGGTTGTTCTGCCGGTGGCAGGATGCCGGACAGCATACCCGCCAGGTGCTCCGGCTCATTCTCCAGCAGCATACGCCCGCGGCGAAAGTGCGGCAGCAGGCTGGCGCCGGGACGGAATATAACGATCCCCAACTCAGTGACTACCACGGGATTTAAAAGCGCCCTCACCAGCTACTCCTTTTTGCACTATATGGACAAAGCAGGACTGACTTCATGCTCCCGCCCTCCTCTCATCCAGCCATCTTTGCGCCATCTCAACGGCATGCGGACCTCCGCCAATCAGTGCGCGGATAATCTCTTCCGCTTCAGCCATTGGCGCCGACAGGTTGCTGGTATTGATCCGAATGCCACGGGATACGTGCGGCGTAATGGTGATCACCTCTTTCTTTTCCAGGGCTCGCAGGTGAGCTGTCGCAGAATTCACTGACGCAGCGCCAATCAGCGCTGCAAGTTCTTTATTCGTTGGCGGGTAGCCATGCTGCTGCTGAAAGTCCACCAGCGCGGCAAATACTTGCTGCTGGCGATCAGTTAGTTTTTTCACGCGGCCTTCTCCTCTCTGCCCGCACACAATTCCGGCAGATTGGCGCGCACCAGCGCTTCCGCAAATGGCGGCGGTACTGCATTACCGCAACGCGCCACTTGTTTATCTTTGGCGTAACGTTGACCCGTATAGTCACGATCGATAATGTACCAGTCAGGAAAGCCCTGGGCGCGGTACAGTTCCGCCGGTTGCAGCATGCGCATTCCGATATCGACGATTCGATATACCACGCCGCCGATCGTCACAAGTCCGTCGCATTCCGGGCCGCAATATTGCCGCAGGAACGCCAGCGCCTGCTGCGCACGCTCTTCGCTGTAATCGCCCGAAACCAGCAGCGTTTCGACTTCCCCAACATGCAGACCACCAGCGGTGATTGTCGGCATCGGCTGATCGGTTGTCTGCCCGTCCCTGCAAGTGCCGCGCAGCTTCACCAGATGCGATGAAACCAGAGCATGGTGATCCGTTGTCGTGACCGTGTGCGCGGGTTCATCAAGCGCGACGCCCGGCCCTGTGTAATTGCCGCCGTAGTTCTTTGCGAGAAACGCGCTCACTGCCGCAAATTTATTGCCGCCAGCGGTAACGGTGCCCAATGGATTATTGAGTTGCAGCACGCGCGGATCTTGCCCCGGTCTTTCGCCGTAGCCCATCTGAATGAGAGTCGGCGTCACCAGTTGTGATTTTCCGCCACCGCCAGCCTTAATGGTGGCGCTGGGTTCGTCAGCACGATGGCCGATACTGGCGCCAAACTGTCTGGCGATGACCGGGGCAACGACGCAGGCGCGGGATTCTTTCAGAATGGTATGGATCGGTTTATCCAGCGGGCGTGGCTTTGCCTGGTACTCGCTGCCGCCGTTCCCGGCAAGGAAAGGTGCCAGTTCTGCCTGCACCATACCCAACGCATGACCATTCCCGCCCGGGCGATCTGACGTGCCAGCGGTGACCGTTGGTACAGGTTCGGTAACTTCCTGCCCGGTTGCGCCGGTGCGGAACTTCGTCAAATGCGGTACCGCGATTGCGTAACCATGAGTTTTGGTGATTGTCTGTAGTGGTTCATCAAGCGGCTGTCCCCTGAAGCAATCATATTTCCCGTGCGTTGTCGTGTGGTTGCATTTCACGATAAACGGCGACGGGCTGTCGATGACAAACCGCTGAATGCCTCGCGCGATGCGCTTAAGCGTGTTTTCTGCCAGTGGCTTTTTACGAACGAATATCGACGGGCACGGAACAGACCAGTCAATACATTCCGCAGCAGTTCGCCACGGCTTCAGCACGCCAGCCTGTACTGCTGGCGATTTCGGATCACCGTGGGTTTGTTCCGGCCAGGTGATCGGCTTGCCATCGCAGCGCATGACCATAAAAAAGCGTTTTCGGATTGTCGGCGCGCCATAATCGCATGCGCGCAATTCACGGTGATCCACAGCATAGCCAAGCCCTGCCACCAGAAGCGCCGCCAGATCGCTTTCGGGTTCAATATTCAAAAACTCGCAGCATTCGGCCAGCGCTGGGTGATCCGCGGCGATGCCGGTACTCAGCATGCCGACAAACGCCGCGAATGTTTCACCGATGCGAGCCGGGTCTGGTCGCATTTCTGCCGCCAGCAGCGGCCCCCAGGTGCGAAACTCTTCGACGTTCTCCAGCATCATGACGCGCGGGCGTACAGCAAGCGCCCATCTAATGACAATCCATGCCAGCCCGCGAATCGCTTTCTCAACCGGCTTTGCGCCCTTCGCTTTGGAAAAATGACGGCAGTCCGGCGAAAACCACGCAAGTCCCACAGGGCAGGCAGCGGTTGCTGTGAGCGGATCGATATCAAACACGCTTTCGCAGTAGTGCAATGTCTCTGGGTGATTTGTCGTATGCATCGCCACGGCGTTCGGGTCGTGGTTGATTGCGATATCCACGCTGCGACCGGTTGCTAATTCAATGCCAGTACTCGCGCCACCGCCACCAGCAAAGTTGTCCACAATGATTTCTTTCACGCTGCTTTCTCCATTACTGAAGCCATTTCACTGGCGGCTTTTAAGATTTCAGGCACAGACATTCTGTCGAGCCACATACGGTTAATGTGGTACTTAACCTTGCGCTGGCTGCTCTCTGTTAAAGAAGAGGTCCCGGGAACCTGGTTAAAAATAACAGCCACTTCAGCGGGCCATTTTTCAGGTAAGTTTTCCGGCTGTGTTGTGTAGTGCATAGCGGGCATCATGCGTTCGGCCAGACGGTGAATCTGGCTCAAAAAAGCATCGCCACGCACTTCCAGATCCTTACGGTTGATGTAGCTCATCGCCGGCCCGCGCCAGTTCTTATCGAAAATCGCCACTGCACCCGCGAAGAAAGCGCCTGTGGGTACCTGCTTTTCGTCTTTTGGGATGAACCACTTAGGTAAGTCAAAACCAATACGCCCGCGGATAAATGCAATGTGATCTGCGTCTTCCGGCCACCATACTTCACTGGTGGCCGCCTTAATCAGGAAGACGTATCGCCCACCCTTTTCACGCATCGCACCGGTGTGCTGCATGATGTAGCGCATCCCTGTGATGTACTGATCTTCATGCATGCTGGCGCGGCTGTATGGGGGATTACCGAATGCGGCACCGTTGAGTTCTGCCAGGCGGGAAGACCAGTCCTGTGTAAGTGCATTATCTTCGGGAGTGTAATAAGCCTCGCATTTGCTGTTTTCTCCGTCTGTAAATAAATCCAGCACCAGCGGGCCAAACATAGCGTTGATACCCCAGAAAATATTTTCAGGGGTACGCCATTGATCACCGACCTCTTTCAACTCGTGGACCGGCTTGTTGCGTAGTTCTTCCAGATCTCGGGAGTATTTATTGGTCATCCGCGGAACCCCGGTGGAATTGATGTGTCAGGGCGGCTTATCGCGTTGATATCGCGTTCCCGTTTCTGGTCCCATGTTTCACGAAGCGGACGGCCTTTTGCTGCCCAGCGAGTGGCGCTTTGCAGATAACCTTCAAATTTCTTCGGTCCGAAGAGGGTCTCAGGCCGCATGTACTGGTATTGCCCGTCGTTGTCGTGCCAGTGCTCGTGCTTAAGGTCGATAACCAGTTTCAGATCGCTGACGCTGTAACCTTCTCGCAGTCTGGCGCGGATGTTCTCCAGCGATGTGCGTGATTTCTGGTAACGAGATCCGCTGACCTGGTTCAGATGGGTAAGAACCTCAATCGCAGAATCAGTTATTGCCACTTCGGGGTCGGGTTGCGCAGCAACCTGACAAGAAGGTTTTTTATCTGATTGATCATGTTTTGAATTTACTGACGGATCCCCCCCAGATTCTGACGGGTGAAAACTGCCGGTATTGCTGGATTTCGACGCGTCAGATTTTGATGCATCAGAATTCGACCCGTCAGATTTTGATGCATCAGATTTTGACAGGTCAGATTCTGACAGTTGAGAAAAGGCCGCGGCCTGGAGCTTCACCACGTTAAGCTGGTAAACGTTCGAAGCGTTACGGTTACCTTTGCGGCGCTGCTGGCGTGTCAGCCAGCCTTCCTGCTCCAGTTTGCCAATCGCGGTTCGTACCGTGCTTTCACCAGCACCAAGCTGCCGGGCAATGGTTTCGATAGACGGCCAGCACACGCCCTCATCGTTGCTGAAGTCGGCCAGGCGCGCCATGATCGCCACGCTGGACAGCTTCATGCCAGAAGCGGCGCAGGCGTCCCAGACGTAACCGGTTAATTTAGTGCTCATGGTCGTCCTTTATTTCTCTGAATTTACGCCGGAGCTGCTCAAGCGGACTGAAGCATTCATGTGGGTAGCCTTCACGCAGATAGATAACGCGCTGCGTTTCTGGCTCCCAGCGGATGACGCTGACAGCGATGCCGTACTGGTCCCGGAATCTGCGGTTAAGTTCGCGCATATTTCTTTCGCCCTCCGGTAGTACACCCCCACGATTGCGGCAGCCCGACTGTGGTTACAGGACACCCAGCGGTTTGATAATCTGCGCTCATACCGAAACGACGGTGTTCCCGGTACGGGGATCATCCTGAGTTGCGGTAAGCGGCTTTTAGCCGTTAAACTGTTCATGCGTTGGTATCTCCACTATTTAGATCGACACGCCGCGACGCCGGGAGCTGCAACTCGCCGGCGTCAACCTTTTCTGGCGCACAGAAAACACGAAACAGCAGCGTTAAATGCTCCTGCCACTTCGTCATCACCTGATAGCTGTTCTCTTCGATTTGTTCGCGTTCTGCCTGGTCAATAACCCCGTCAGCAGTAGCCTTTCTGAGATAGGATGAGTGCTTGCCGATCCATTCGATTGACTCCATCAGACGCTGATTGATGTCGGCGTTGTCAATGTCATCCACTGCCACCAGCGGCACGTTCACGCTGTTTGACTGGCGCGATACGGCATCAGCGATATGCTTCGTGTCGCTTGCCTGCTGAAGCACCATCGCCCAGCCCATAGGGAAGATTTGATCGCCCCCGTCCCGCAGACGGTTAAACAGCGCGTCAGTTGTTACATCAAGAATTTCAGCCGCTTCCGCATAGCCGCCAGGCAACGCCGCGATAGTCTTGCGTATTGCCGCCACCAGCCACGGCGGTTGTTTTTCTACTTTCCAGTGTTCATTACCCACGGTTAACCCCCTGATTCTGTGGTTATGCTTGATTGCTCGTTTCGTTAGGCTTCTGAGGACGGCTGATAAATTTGATCAATTCAGCGGAATACTTGCCTCCGGATACACCAGCAATCTGCCCGGCGTAGTCCGTTTCACCCGTGAAATCAGTACGGGGTAAAGCGCCCTTTTCCATCCATTTGTAGATGGCTCTGGGGCTGCAGCCACAAGCAGAAGCGATAGCCATAACGCCGATATCTTTGATTGCCTCGGAAAAGGTTGGGAATTTTTCCTCTTTCATATAAACCTCACTTTATGAACTTAAAGTACATATTATGACGGAACTGATAGTTCACGCAAGTAGCCCTATTATTGAACTCATGGTTCAAGAAGAAAAAGCGCGCAAAGACTTCTCCCATAGGCTGGCGCTGGCCTGTGATAAAGCTGGTTTACATAGTCATGGGCGGCAGGCGGACATCGCAAAAAGGATGAAGCTAACCCCAAAGGCAGTAAGCAAGTGGTTCAATGGGGAAGCGATACCTCGACGTGGGAGACTCCAGGCATTAGCGACGATTCTCGGTACGTCGGGTTCATATTTGCTTGGAGAAATGGCGGAAGATGGGATTAGTGCTGATCGTACTAATGCCAATACCGATGTTTATCGCGTAGATGTGCTTGATTTGACTGTTAGTGCTGGGCCGGGCGCGTACATGCTTTCCGAGCATGTCGATGTATTGTACGCCATCGAGTTTACCAACTCGCACGCCAGAGACTTGTTTGGTAATCGGTCACCTGAAGATGTGAAGGTGATGACCGTCAGCGGCGATAGCATGGCTCCAGCCTTAATATCAGGTGATCGCCTGTTCGTTGACATCTCGGTCAGGCATTTTACAACGGATGGGATCTACTGTTTTGTTTTCGGTAAAACATTCTATGTGAAGAGGTTGCAGATGCAGGGCTTACGTCTTGCTGTTCTGTCTGATAACCCTTCATATGAGACTTGGTATATCGAAGAGAAAAATCAAGACCAGCTTTATGTGATGGGCAAAGCGCTGATCCATGAATCAATAAAATATAATCGTATTTAATCTTTGCTCACAGCAATTGCAGGAGGCCTAATGAATCATTGTCATGCTCTTCTTCGCTGCTGTAGTCGTTATGCTCATACTGAGCGACTACCAAGAGAGAATAAAACCAGCATGCATCACCGGTGGAGTGCTTGCACTTCAGTTGTGTAGACAACAATGGCACAAGTACCTTTGTTTTGGATAAAGTCACATACAACAAGTTAAGTGCTCAGTTACAATTTTTGGAATGACACTGCCGGTAGTGTCGTCTATGATGACAAGAAGAGAAAATGACCAGACTTGAATGTATCATTGAAGATATCACTCGGAGGCAGAAAACTATCGGTTGTATGTCGAATACTGGCCTCTTGTACTATCTTTGGGAGCTAGGATTTGAGGTTAAGTCTGGAAAATCAGATAACCACAAGGTTTTCTCACACACTGAACTTTCAAAGATAAGCGAGTTCAGAACTATGGGTATTAACTGTGGGCATGGAATGTCAAAATCAGTACTACCATGTTACGGCAAAACAGTACTCCAAACCTTAAAAAAATATAAAGATGAATTGGAGTCAATTTACAAGGTGAATCATGATGTTTAACGCAGAAGAATACACCATTTCAGTTCGTAGAGAAATGATGGATGGTGAAAGCTACTGGGTTGCGAGAGTCGAGGAACTGCCAGATATTTTAGAATTTGGACAGACCAAGGATGAAGCCTATAACCTTGCAATTGATACAATCATCACAGGGCAAGAAATGTGTTTGTCCGAAGGTATCCATTTCCCTTCTCCGAAGAAGTTTGAAGAGCACCAAACCTCCGGGCGAGTAACGTTACGCTTACCAAAATCGTTGCATCATAAATGTATTATTGAGTCAGAGAAAGAAGGCGTCAGTATAAATACATATATAGTTACTTGTATTTCATCTTATCAGCAAGTTGCTTATAAATCGATAAGTGATGAAATCATAAATGTTATCAGAGCTGGTGTTTCTCATAGTAATGCCAGTGTTTCAATCGCCACTCAATCATATAATGCCGGATATGAGTTTGCTTTAAGAAGGCAAGGTTTTATACCTGTTCAATTAAGTAAAAAAGAATTTGTTGATTCCGACACTTCTTCCTCAAATACTTTAGAAGAGGTTACTGATTTCATTTCGTCTGCATGGAGCGCTAAGTTTTCATTATGTTAAGCTTACTAAAAAGTTTTAGATTACAGCTAATTAGAGTAGAACGGCATTTGTTGGATTTTAACTCCGAGCATATTCCAGAGCGTGAAGATATTAACCTCGCTTTTAGTCTGGGAGTAAGGATGCAGGATGATAAAGAGGCCAATGTTTGTAATCTACATATTATGTGCGTAAGTAAAATAAATGACTTAAAAGAAAATGAAGAAAATCCTTTTTCTCTGGAGTTAGGAATAAGCTATAAATTCAAGATAATAGACAGTGATACTTTTTACGCTCTTCAAGATGAGGAAAGGGCTGAGTTGCTATCTAATATGGTGTTTTTGCAATTTAGAAGGAAACTGATGAGTTGCTTTGCTGATGCTGGCCTATCGTCAATAAAATTCCCGCTTTCTTTTGACAAAATGCGAGAGTTTTCCGCTGAGTCTTAATTTGTCGTCCCCGGCGCTACCCCGCCGGGTTTTTATCATCGTTCCCTACAGATTCTACCGGTAGATCAAACCAAAGCATCCCTACCTTTCCGTTTCTTACTCTATTACTCAAGCCAACTAAATTCCTATTAAAATCAATCAACTGAGTCTCCAGATCAATTAATAGTACCATTAGTACTTTACTTAAATGAACCATTAGTACATATTTGAACTACCGATGTATGGCACATGCTTCGTAGCGGTCCGGCGTATTGCCTTGACAGTATTCCTAACCCAAGCGAGAAGCCTGAATGTACAAGCCAGGCATGTGCAACAGCCTGCAGCGATTCAACTTCATGGTGATTCGGTGTGACCGCTTAGAAGCGGTCCGGGTAATTAAACAGCTTCATGGCTACTTAAATTTGTCTGGGTAACTCAGAACTTGAAGCAAAAACCGCCGGGCTTCTTCAACATTCTCGGTGTAACCGGTGATCTCAACCGGGGCCAGTTTTACAAAAGATATGGCGTCTTCTCTGCTGAGGGTGCCGTTAACAAGCAGAGCAGTCAGAAGTGCAACTGTGAATTCAGAGCGTGCAACAAGGTTAACAACATTTTTTTCAGTAGCCGCCTGCTCTTCTTTCAGGCGATTTATCTCAGAAGTCAGATGGTTAATTTGCTGTTCAAGTACTGGATCCATGTTCAAGCCCTTCTTGGCTATGAGAGAGCTACCAAGATACCACCGAGCCTGACGGGGTTAAAAGACAGGCACACAACATGAAAGCGCACTCCTTCTCTCATCAGTTATGGGTGGCCGGTGCGGATCAGCGGGAGTGCGCTTCCAGTTGTGATGTTCGCAAGCGCGATGCAGCGCCGGCCGACGCAAAGACCCGGAAATCGGCTGAGTAGCAGCTGCTGGCTACCAAGACGAAAACTGAGCGGCGGGAAGTAAGCGGGAGTAGCGCCCCGGTGTCACAACAAACCAATAATGCCAACTGGTAGTTGTTTGGCGGCGTCTGATCTTTCCCGTGAGGGCGCCGCAACTTTTTCACATAACTGTAAGCGCGTTCCGGCCTCATCCTCTGAGTGTCTGGTCGTTAATGCAAACCCACTCCGGCGCGCGCTTTCAATTATGTGGAGATGCCCTGGCGGTTGCAGCCGCCCGCTTCACTTAGCGCCCTGCTCCGGGGGCTAATTAAAGCGAACTGTCATCAAATATCGCCACCTGGCGAGGGATTCGTGCACCCAAAATTCGCGCGTTGCAGCGCGCACAGGAGATACAACGCAATGAAACAACAACTGGCATCAATGACTATTATCGAACTGGTAAGAACAGCAAATAGCTACGCCAGCAGCATCAAACAGACCGGTGTCTATTCAGATCTGATCAAAGAGCTGTCGTCACGTCTTGAGGCACTTAACCTCGCATACATCACCCACCTCCGCAGCCAGTCAGCACTATCTGCCGAAGATACGCAGCCACCAGTATCACCGGCAATCGTACCGCTTCCAGTAGAACGCGATCAGTACGGTTACTGGACACACCCGGCATACGATGAATTCTGCAATGGACGCGAACACATCCCCTCGGATGAATTTAACGCATGGATGGATGCTAACGGGCTTGCCTGGACCGTAGATTACCGGGATGAGGAAGATATTGATCCGGCTGTCGATGGCTACGACATTTCGAAATGGCAGCCAGAAGCCCCAGCGGGTAAAGGCTGGTTTGTTGGTTCCATCCACGACACTGAGGACGGCGCAGTCTGCATCTGGTTACGCAACAAATCAGAGACATCGCCGGAAGCCACAGCTATAGCGCGCCAGTTTGAACAGGTGAAGGGAGGTGCATGATGGCGGCTGAAATTATCGATCAGGCTAACGAGCTGGTAGAGCAAAACATTAACCAGGCCATTCAACACATGCGCATCGACCGTAACGCTATATCGGCGGAACAATGTAGCGAATGTGGTGAAGATATACCTGCACCACGCCGTGCTGCTGTTCCCGGCTGCCGGACATGCGCTGAATGTCAGGGCATTATTGAACTAAAGCGCAGGCAAAGGGGGATGTGATGCCAGTACTGGTGCCCGCCAGGATAATTCAGCAACTGGCTCCGGCCACCAGCGAACCAAAAGTTTGTGTCAGATGCAACGACGGTGCCCGCGACGGCTGCTCGTCTTGCGCGTATAAAGTCAGTTAGCCGGTTGCAGCCGGTAGTGGAGATATCTGGATGAGCGAACAATACCTGATCCCTTTGTCTGAATGGGGTGCCCGGCGCTTCAGCATTAAACTTTCAAATCCTTGCCTGGTTAACTATGGCAGGCTCGGTTATATCCAGCCCCCTCCTGAAAAGATAGCAGGAAAATGGTTAATCGATGCCAGCGCAAAATATGTCGGTAAGGGTTCAGTTTCTATGCAGCCAATGATCCATGAAGACGATGATGACGCTCTTAAAGGAATTTTAAACCATGTCACCGAGGCCACGAAAAAATAGCATTAATATTCCGGGCTTATATGCCCGGTTTGACCGTCGTACAGACAAGACCTATTACCAGTATAAAAACCCTGTTACCGGGAAATTTCATGGGTTAGGAACTGACAAAGCAAAAGCTGAGAAAATAGCTATCACTGCAAATCAGCGTATAGCATCTGCCGAAGCTGAGTATTTTTTGAAAAAAATAGATGAAAACCCTAAATCAAATAAAAACCGGGGAATTAGTCTTCGCGCATGGGTTGAACGCTATCAAAAAGTGCAATGGACCAGAAAATCAAACGGTGATATTTCGGCTATCAGGTATAGCGAAAAAGTAAGGATGTCTGACTACTTGGTGACTCGTTTGGGGAGTCACCCTCTTAAGAACCTTGAAGTAAGGGATTTTGCTTTATTACTGGAGGAATGGATAGATAAAGGACAGGTAAGCACCGCTTTAAACAACAGAGTCATATGGGTTGATATTTTCAAAGAAGCCCAGCATGCCGGGGAAGTTCCACCGGGATGGAATCCACCGGAATCAACACGTAAGCCTGTGCCTCAGATAAAACGATCGCGCCTGACTTTTGAAGAGTGGAAGCTGATTTATGAAGCAACTCCGCAAAGTCACTATATTCGCAATGCGATGTTGCTGGCGATAGTGAGCGGGCAGCGCAGAGAAGATATATGCAGTATGAAATTTGCAGACGTTTGGGATGGTTATTTCCACGTTGTTCAGGGAAAGACAGGTATGCGCTTGGCTCTGCCTCTTACGCTACGTTGTGATGCCATAGGCATGACGCTGAAGGATGTTATAGATCGCTGCCGTGACAGGATCATAAGTCCGTATTTGATCCATTCACCCAACCAGAAAAAAGTTGGCCCAATCGGGAAAGATAATTTATCAAGAAACTTTGCTCGGGCAAGAGAAGTTGCGGGAATAGAGTGCCCTGAAGGAAGGACTGAGGTTACGTTTCATGAGCAACGTTCTCTGGCTGAACGCCTGTACCGAGCACAGGGAATAGACACTAAAACGCTGCTTGGCCATAAAGTTCAGTCCACTACTGACAGATATAACGACACCCGAGGACATGAATGGATCAAGCTTGTGATCTGATGGGTATTTTAAGCCGCAATGCTTCATAAATTGTTGTAAAATGCGCGCCCTCTATGTTCAGGAAATTGATTATTTAACAAACCGTTTTGGTGAAAAGTTTTGGAGATAATTTGGAGAATGGAATATTTTGTTTAAATTCAGTGCTCTAAAACTGGCTCACCTTCTGAATAAAAAGGTGGAACTCGAATGATCGGTCGACTACTGCGCGGCGGTTTTATGACCGCCATTTATGCTTATCTCTATATCCCGATCATTATCTTGATCGTCAACTCCTTTAACAGTTCGCGCTTCGGCATTAACTGGCAGGGCTTCACCACGCAGTGGTACAGCCTGCTGATGAACAATGACAGTCTGTTGCAGGCGGCGCAGCACTCGCTAACCATGGCGGTGCTGTCGGCGACATTCGCCACGCTTATCGGTTCGCTGACCGCCGTCGCGCTGTATCGCTACCGTTTTCGCGGCAAGCCGTTCGTCAGCGGCATGCTGTTCGTGGTGATGATGTCGCCGGATATCGTAATGGCCATCTCCCTGCTGGTGCTGTTTATGCTGCTGGGCATTCAGCTCGGTTTCTGGTCGCTGCTGTTTTCGCATATCACCTTCTGCCTGCCGTTTGTCGTGGTTACGGTGTTTTCACGCCTGAAGGGGTTTGATGTGCGGATGCTGGAAGCGGCCAAAGATCTCGGGGCCAGCGAAATCACCATTCTGCGCAAAATCATTCTGCCGCTGGCGATGCCCGCCGTGGCCGCTGGCTGGTTATTGAGTTTCACGCTGTCGATGGATGATGTGGTGGTCTCCTCCTTCGTGACCGGGCCGGGGTATGAAATTCTGCCGCTGAAGATCTATTCGATGGTCAAAGTCGGTGTGTCGCCGGAAGTGAACGCGCTGGCAACGATTCTGCTGGTTCTGTCGCTGGTGCTGGTTATTGCCAGCCAATTGATTGCCCGCGATACCACCAAAGCCAGAAGCCAGCCGCGCCAGGCGTAACGAACACCGCCATGCCGGATTCAACAAGGCGTTCGCGAGAATTTCCGCCGCGTTCAATACCGGAATGGCAAATAAAATAGCCTGAAACAGAGGCTCAATCTCAGGGGACGTAATATGAAAAAATGGTCACGCCACCTGCTCGCAGCGGGCGCTCTCGCCCTCGGCATGAGCGCTGCGCACGCGGACGACAACAAAACGCTCTACTTCTACAACTGGACCGAGTATGTGCCGCCAGGCCTGCTGGAACAGTTCACCAAAGAGACAGGCATCAAGGTTATCTATTCGACTTACGAATCGAATGAAACTATGTACGCCAAGCTCAAAACCTATAAAGACGGTGCTTACGATCTGGTGGTGCCATCCACCTACTTCGTCGACAAAATGCGCAAAGAGGGCATGATTCAGAAGATCGATAAAACGAAGCTGACCAACTTCCACAACCTCGATCCGCAAATGCTCAACAAACCGTTCGATCCGAACAATGATTACTCGATCCCTTATATCTGGGGCGCAACCGCTATCGGTGTTAACAGCGAAGCTATCGATCCAAAGAGCGTCACCCGCTGGGCCGATCTGTGGAAGCCCGAATACAAAGGCAGCCTGCTGCTGACCGACGATGCACGCGAAGTGTTCCAGATGGCGCTACGCAAGCTCGGTTACTCCGGCAACACCACCGATCCGAAAGAGATTGAAGCGGCGTATAAAGAGCTGCAAAAGCTGATGCCGAATGTGGCGGCCTTCAACTCCGACAATCCGGCGAACCCGTATATGGAAGGGGAAGTAAACCTCGGCATGGTATGGAACGGCTCGGCGTATGTAGCTCGTCAGGCCGGTACACCGCTGGAAGTGGTATGGCCGCAGGAAGGAGGTATCTTCTGGATGGACAGCCTGTCGATTCCGGCCAATGCGAAAAACGTCGACGGCGCGCTGAAGTTGATCAACTTCCTGCTGCGCCCGGACATTGCCAGACAGGTGGCGGAAACCATCGGTTACCCGACGCCGAACCTTGCCGCGCGTAAGCTGCTAAAACCGGAAGTGGCGAACGACAAATCGCTTTACCCGGATGCGGAAACCCTCAGCAAAGGCGAATGGCAAAATGATGTTGGCAGCGCCAGCGCCATTTATGAAGAGTATTACCAGAAGTTAAAAGCCGGGCGTTAAGCCGCAAACCGCGGCCCGGGATGTGGGCCGCGTCGCGTTAGCCGGGGAGCCGAACCGACGGGGGCTGGCTCCTCGCGCAGTTAAAAATCGGCATCAATATCGACAACCGAAATCAGCTTATGGTTGACGAACTCTTTAATCCCCAGCCCGGTTAATTCGCGGCCATAACCGGAACGGCGGACCCCGCCAAACGGGAGATCGGCTTTAACACGCGTGGGATGGTTGATATACACCATGCCAGTAGAGATGCGACTGGCCAGCGCTTCACCGTGCGCGGTATCGCGGGTAAAGACAGAACCGCCAAGGCCAAACGGCGAGTCATTGGCAATCCGCACCGCGTCGTCTTCGTTTTTGGCTCTGAAGATCATCGACACAGGGCCGAAGAACTCCATATGGTAGGCCGGATTGTCTGGCGTCACATTGGTCAGGATCGTCGGCTGTACAAATGCCCCGCGTTCCGGGACTTTCGGTCCAACTTCCAGCGCCTGTGCGCCATGCGCAATGGCCAGGCTGATTTTCTCTTTCACTTCGTCAGCGGCCTGTTGCGATGAGAGCGGTGCCAGCGTTGTGTTTTCATCCAGCGGATCGCCCGCCCGCAACGCGGCAACACCTTTGATGTAATGGTCAACAAACTGGTCATACACCTCATCAACAACGATCATGCGTTTCGATGAGACGCAAACTTGCCCGCCATTCCAGTGGCGACCAAATACGCCCCACTTCGCCGCTTTTTCGATATCGGCATCGGCAAGCACGATAAACGCATCGGCCCCGCCAAGTTCCAGCGTGGATTTTTTCAGCGCCTTCGCCGCTTGCTGAGCAACGGTGGCACCCGCGCCCTCAGAACCGGTTAACGCCACACCCTGTACCCGCGGGTCATTAAGGATCAGTTCGATATGGTGACGGGCTGCGTAGAGATTGATAAATCCGCCGTCAGGTAGACCGGCCTCTTTCATCAGGCGCTCAAACCGCGCGGCACTTTGCGGAACATTCGACGCATGTTTTAACAGGATGGTGTTACCGGCGGAGAGTTGCGGAGCAATGATGCGGGCGATTTGATAGTACGGGAAATTCCACGGCTCGATCGCCAGCAGCACTCCCAGCGGTTCATGCACAATTTTCGCCGTGGCTTCTTCCGGGTTTACCACCGGCAGGATCTCCGGTGCCAGAAGTTTTTCGGCATTATGCACGTAGTATTCAAAAATTTGTGCCGACAGTTCCACTTCCGCTCGCGCTTCTGAAATCAGCTTGCCCATTTCAAGCGTAAGCAACTGCGCAAATTCATCTTTTTGCTGGCGTAACAGGTTGGCTGCGTTCTGTAAAATCGCGCCGCGCTGTGCAAATGAAACATTTTTCCACTCGCTAAAAGCACGGTGCGATCGTTCTATCGCGCCGTTTACTTCAGCATCGGTGGCATCCGGGAACGTCTTAACGACTTCGCCGGTGTACGGGTTTGTTGTGACATATGCCATGCTAATTCTCCTTTATGGGCCGGGAATCCGCGTACGGCTTCCCGGTTTTAGCTCGGCCCTTTCTCATCTGGTGGTACCGTGCAGATCGAAATCCGGGCCGATCCGGTTGTTCGCCATGATCGGTGTATCACGGGTATCAACAGAGAAATACTAAGTTTGTCACGCCTGCAGAGAAAGCCAGGAGATTTGTTGGCAACCCTCAGAATATCTGAACATCATGCACACCGGATGCGAGGTGCAGAAAGTGATACTCACTCCCCCGTCACACACAACCTCAGCCGCAGACCGGGTTGCACGTTTTCTGCCGTCAGCGACCAGCCATGAGCCACGGCAATTTCCTGGCAGATCGCCAGCCCCAGCCCGGCGCCGCTATCGCGCCGGTGTGCGCCGCGCCAAAAGCGCGTGAACAATAAAGGCAGTTCGTCCCCGATAACACCCGGCCCCCAATCGCGAAGCGTGATGGCCTGCGCATGAATTTCTATATGCACGTCGCTGCCCGCAGGCGCATGCTGGATCGCGTTTTCCATCAGGTTTTTCAGCAGGGTGAACAATGCGCCGCGATCGGCATTCCACACCACGGCAACATGCCTGAAGCTCAGCGTCAGATTGACGCGCGCCTCTTCGGCAATGCGCTGCAGAAATCGCGCGCTATCGCGGGCGACATCCGCCACATCAACCGGCGCGAAGTGGTAGCTCAGCGGCTCGCTGGCCTCCGCGAGGATCAGCAGTTGCTGTACTTGGCGGGAAAGATGTTCCACGCGAGCCAGCAGCAGTTCGCGGGCCTCGGCACAGTCGCTCATCAATTCCACTTCAGCGCGAATCAGCGTCAGCGGCGTCTTCAGCTCATGGGCGGCCTTCGCCAGAAAATCCTGCTGATTGCGAAACCCCGTCTCCAGCCGGGCTAATGCCTGGTTAAAACTGTCGATCAGCGGCGAAATCTCCGTGGGAACACCCGCCGTTGGCAAACGGGCATCCAGCGAGCGCGGCGAGATCGTGGCGGCTCCGGCGGATGCCTGTCGCAACGGTCGCAGCGACCAGGCCAGCGTCACCCAGGCGCACAAACCGAACACCACCAACAGCACCAGACTGAACAGCTCAATACCAAAACGAATAAACGGCAGGGCAAATCCACGGTGCAAAAAATCGATAATCCGCGAACTGGCGCTCACCTGGATAAACCAGCGCTTTCCCTCCATGAAATAGGGATCGCTGGTACCGCCATATTCCGCGCCCTGCAATTGAAACTTGAAGTCGCCCGCAACCGGCGCAGTAAGTTGCGGTAGCGGCGGCCAGTGCTGTGCGCCCGGCGACATCAATACCACTTTCCCGTCGGCATCCAGCACCCGGTATGCCAGTTCCTCTTCGAGGCTGCTGTAGATCCACAGCGGATAATCAGCCCCTTCACGAAAACCGATCGGCTGACCGTGAGCATCAAATTGCAACTGGCGGGCTAACGCCCGGGTGTAATCAGTCAGATCCATTCCCGGCAAACGCTCTTTCACCACCATACCGAGCAGGATCAGCAGCGCAATGCTGAGCAGCACGCCGGTGATAAAGGCCAGTAAGATCTTGAACGACAGGCTGTTAAAGCGGCGTGTTTTCCCGGATGGCATAGCCCAGCCCCCTGATATTCACAATCTGCAAACGGGAGCCAATCGCCAGCAGTTTGCGGCGCAGCCGATACAAAACAACATCGAGGGCGTTCGGCGTAACGGCATCGCTCAGCCCCCACCCGGCCGCCTCCATACTGTTGCGGCGCACAATGCTGCCCTGCTTACGGATCAACGTCAGCATGATCTGTAGCTCAGCGGGAGCCAGCGGGACATTCTGCTGCCCGCAGCACATGACCGCCGATTCCGGCAATAAAGTGATATCGCCCCACATTGGCTTCAGGGTCTGGCTTTCGGCGGGACGACGTAATAATGCCCGCACACGAGCCACCAGCTCCTCCATGGCAAAGGGTTTGGCCAGATAATCATCGGCTCCGGCCTCCAGCCCTTCGACACGATCGTGCAACGCATCGCGGGCGGTCAGGATCAGGCACGGCGTGACAACCTGCGCCTGGCGCAGGCGCTGCAATAACTGCAAACCGTCGCCATCCGGCAATCCCCGATCGAGCACCAGCCCCTGGTAAGCCACTTGCTGTATGGCATGCCAGGCGGCATCGCCGCGACCGACGATATCCGTGGCGATCCCGGCGGCGCCCAGCCCTTTACCGATCAGGCGCGCCAGATGGTCATGATCTTCTATTAACAGTATTCGGCTCATCAGAAGTCGTAGAGATAACTCACAAAAAATCGGTTTTCGTTGGTCCTGTCCACCAGCGGGCTATCCTTAATTTCTGATGCCAGCAGCGTCGCCTGCACATCCACCATCAACAACTGGTGAGTGCTGAACTGCCAGCGGCCATTGAGGCCAATTTCCGTGTTCAGCGCGGCGTCCCCCTGCCAGGCCGGTCGCCAGGCACGGGCTTCATCGCTGCGCACGCCATAGTAATAATTCACATAATTGCTGTCGTAACGGTTCGCCACAACACGCGGCGTCAGGGTCACATCGCCCCACTGCCAGCTACGCTCCGCGCCAAGACGCAGGCGTTGCCCGTTGCTGTTACCGGAGATATCGTGCGACCAGTCGGTGAAAATATTCACCAGCGGGTTCTGCCACTCCACGTTGACGCCAGCCCACACGCCGCCTTTGCGCTTATCCATCCCACGCAGAATTTCGGCATCGTCGGAGGCGTAGCCTGCGCCATCATAGCGGGCTATTAGACCGGCATTTAGCCGTTGGGTTTCACTCCACTGCCAGGCAGGTAATTTCACTTCGGCAGTGGTGCCTAAAAAGCGGAAATAACGGTTTTCGATATGCAGTACCGGCAGCGGCGTGTATTCGCGGTCGATCCCGGTATAGGGTTTTTGCGTGCTGGCAACGCCGACGCCCAGCCCCCAGGTGGTGGCGTCATCGGCAAGGGCGGAAAATGAGAGAGACAGCAAACTGGCAGCAATAATGCGGTGCGGCACAACAACCATAATGGCGCTCCTGTTAGCAATGGAAGCGCTATCATCCGCGGTGAAAACTTACGGGGAACTTACCGGAAAGCGACTTGTAACTTATTTGTCGGGGAGAAACGAAAGGCCCGGCACGCAAAGCGCCGCCGGGCGACAGGCAAACGGCCTACTCCCGCTTGTGCGAGAGAGTGTCGTTACAGCCCTTTCAGCAGCTTGTCCACAAACTCCGGCACCACCTCGCTTGCCAGCCCGTAGTGCTTCTCTTCAAACTCGCTGCCCACCTGGCTCGGCTCAAGGTTCAGCTCAACGGTGTGCGCGCCCTGCAGTCGCGCTTCGTGGACAAACCCGGCCGCCGGGTAAACATGGCCGGATGTGCCGATGGCGATAAAGACGTCGGCCATCGCCAGCGCGCTGTAAATCTCATCCATGCCCAGCGGCATTTCGCCGAACCAGACCACGTGCGGGCGCAGCGGCGCGACGGGAACTGGCAGCAGTGGCATTTATCCTCACGCGGGACATCGCCGGTCCACTCCAGCACCTGCCCGCTCTGCGAGCAGCGCACCTTCAGCAGCTCGCCGTGCATATGGATGATATTCTTGTTGCCGGCGCGCTCGTGCAGGTTATCGATATTCTGCGTGACCAGCAGGAAACGATCGCCCAGCGCCTCTTCCAGCTTCGCCAGCGCCAGATGCGCGGCATTCGGCGCGATCTCCGGCAGTTGCAACTGACGACGGCGGGCGTTGTAAAACGCCTGCACCAGCTCCGGGTCGCGGGCAAAACCTTCCGGCGTGGCCACATCCTCCACGCGGTGCTCTTCCCACAGCCCGTCCGCCGCGCGGAAGGTTCGAATGCCGGACTCGGCAGAGATCCCCGCCCCGGTCAGCACCACCACTCTGGGTTTATCCATCGCTTCTGGCATCATTCTGTCTCTGAAAAAGATCCGCTGGCGCAAACGCTCACGCAAGCGGCGTTTGTTACGGCGAAAACGGCTGAGACGACCCTGGCGACGCGACAGCATAGTAACCTCTCAAACTAATCGGTGAGGTGAAGGAAGGCGGCGCCGCGCATGCCTCCCGCATCGCCGTGGCGCGCGCGTTCAATACGCGGCACACCGCCAGCCGGCAACAGATGTCGGGGCAAAGCGTTCCGGCAACAGCCGGGTCAGTAATCGCGCTGAAGTTTGATAGCCCTCCCCCGATCACCAGCAGATCCGGGTCGACGATGGTGAGAATATTGCCCAGACACACCGCCAGCAGATCCAGATAGCGCTCAACGTGGGCCCGCGCCTGCGCCTCCCCCTGCTCCCAGTGCGAAATGATTTGAGGGGCCTCAAGTTTCTGATGATAGAAGTGTTCGTAAAGCCATGCAAAACCGCGGCCCGAGAGGTAGTTCTCAATGCAGCCAAGCTGGCCGCAGCCGCAGCGGGTTAGCGGAAAATCACGTCCCACCACCCCCAGCGCATCCACCGGCAGGCGAATATGACCAAACTCTCCGGTAATGTAGCTGCGCCCGGTCATCGGCTTACCGTTGATGACCAGCCCGCCGCCCACGCCGGTACCGAGGATCAGCCCCATCACCAGCGGATAGTCGCGGAATTCATCATCCCAGGCTTCAGAGAGGGCAAAGCAGTTGGCATCGTTATCTAAACGCACGTCGCGCGCAAGGAGAGCGCAGAGATCGGCGCGCAGCGGCTGACCGCTGGCGGCAGGCACGTTGGCGGCATACAGCGTACCGTCGTCGGTTTCCGGCATACCCGGAATACCGATGCCGACGCTGCCTTTGCCACCGAAGCGTTCATCCGCCTGGGCCACCAGCGCGGCAATGGCGGGTAAAAATTCGTCGTAACTGTCGCGCGGCGTGGGGACGCGGGTTTCCCACTGCAAGCGTCGCTCAGCGTCAAACACGCCGAGCGCAATCTTGGTGCCGCCAATATCAAATCCGTAATACATAACGCATTCCTCTTTCGATCTGGCGACCCGAAAGCCGCTAGATCATGACGTAATTACTGGCCACTTAATACCCTCGCCGGATCAATTCGGCTTGCGCGACGCGCCGGATACCAGCTTGCCAGCAGACTCAGTAAAAGTGCCGTCACCAGCACATAAAAAACATCCAGCCAGTGCAGTTCAGACGGCAGGAAGTCAATAAAATAGATATCACCCGACAGGAACTGGTGACCAATAAGCTTTTCAATCCCGTTGATAATCGGCGTCAGCTGCAGGGAAACCACCACGCCAATCACCACGCCGCACAGGCTGCCGAACAGCCCCGCCAGCAAACCGTACCAGACGAAGATGGCGCGAATAAGGCCGTCTTTCGCCCCCAGCGTACGCAGCACGGCGATGTCGCCGCTTTTGTCCTTGACCGCCATCACCAGCGTCGAGACGATATTAAAGCAGGCCACGCCAATCACCAGCACCATCGCCAGATACATAATGGCGCGGATCATCTGGATATCGCGGTACATATAGCCGTAAGTGCCGATCCAGCTTTTGATGTAGACATAGTTGTTGGTCACGCTGCCCGCGTCGCGCACCAGCTTGTTGGCGTTAAAGACGTCGTTCACCTTGATGGCGATACCCGTCACGCTGTCGCCCATGTCGAGATACTGCCGCGCATCCTCCATCGGGACCATGGCAAAGCTGTGATCAAGCTGGCCGCTCAGCTGAAGAATACCGGTAACGTGCAGGCGCACGCGTTTTGGCTGCTGCAGTTTGTGAGCGGCGCCCGCGTTGGGGATCATGATTGACACCCAGTCGCCCTGCTTCACCTTCAGCGCATCGGCAACGCCTTTGCCCAGGATGATCTGCTGCTCGCCGGCCCTGAAATTCGGCCACGCGTCGCCCTGCACATAGTTCGGCAGCGCGCTGAGACGCGCTTCCTGCGCCGGGTTAACCCCTTTCACCTGAATGGCGCGCAGGTTTACCCCGCTCTCCACCAGCCCGGTAAAGTTAATGTAGGGCGCGGCCGCGGCAATGCCCGGCACTTTTTCAACTTTGTCCAGCGCCGCGCCCCAGTTCGTCCACGGCTGGTTAACCGGCTCGATCTCCCCGTGCGGCACCACCGCCAGAATGCGGTTATTCAGCTCGCGCTCGAAACCGTTCATGGCGCTTAAGCCGACGATCAACACCGCCACACCCAGCGCAATACCGATGGTGGAGATGACGGAGATCAGCGACACCATGCCGCCGCGACGGCGGCCGCGGCTAAAACGTAAACCGATGAGTAACGATAACGGTGACGCCATTACTCTGCCCCCATCAGGGTCAGTTCCGCGCTCAGATGGCCGTCGCGCATCTCCAGCTGGCGCCCCATACGTTTTGCCAGCTGCAGATCGTGGGTCACCACCAGAAACGCGGTGCCCTGCGAGGCGTTCAGCTCGCCCAGAAGCTGGAAAATACTGTCCGCGTTGCGGGCATCCAGGTTACCGGTGGGCTCATCCGCCAGCACCAGACGCGGGTTGTTGACCAGCGCACGGGCAATCGCCACGCGCTGGCGTTCGCCGCCGGAAAGCTCAGACGGACGGTGGTTGCCGCGATGCCCCAGCCCTACCGCTTTCAGCATGTCGCTGGCCCGGGCGTTAATTTCCGCCGGTTTCTTTTTCCCAATCAGCAGCGGCATCGCCACGTTTTCCAGCGCCGTGAAATCCGGCAGCAGATGGTGGAACTGGTAGATAAAGCCCAGCTCGCGGTTGCGCAGCTCGGCCTTCGCCGCCGAGGACATTTTGCTCATCGGCTGGCCGGAGAAAATCACGTCGCCGGAGGTTGGGGTATCCAGCCCGCCCAGCAGATGCAGCAGCGTACTTTTGCCGGAGCCGGAGCTGCCGACAATCGCCATCATCTCGCCTTCACCCACGCTAAAGCTCACATTGTGCAGCACGTCGGTTTGCACAGTGCCTTCCTGATAGCGTTTGGACAGGTTGTCGCATTGCAACAGGATCTTATTCATAACGTAAAGCCTCAGCGGGTTGAGTGGCGGCGGCGCGCCAGGAAGGATAAAGCGTTGAAAGCAGCGCAATGGCCATCGCGGCCAGCGCAATACCGACCACCTGCAGCGGCTCGATAGCCACCGGCAGCGCCGCGCCGTCGAGCAGCGCGCCGATAATCGGCATTAGGTTATTGAGCTGGCTGGCAAGCAGCGCCCCCAGCACGGCACCGAGCAGCGCGCCGATGATACCGGCGCTGGCGCCCTGCACCATAAACACCGCCATGATCTGGCGCGGCGTCAGCCCCTGGGTTTGCAGGATGGCGACCTCGCCCTGCTTCTCCATCACCATCAGGCCCAGCGAGGTGATGATGTTAAATGCCGCCACGGCGACGATCAGGCTCAGCAGCAGCCCCATCATGTTTTTTTCCATGCGCACGGCCTGGAACAGTTCGCCTTTGCGCTCGCGCCAGTCCTGCCATTTGGTGCCGTCCGGCAGCGTTTGCTGGCTGAGGGTATCCACCTTCAGCGGCGCGTCGAGCCACAGGCGCCAGCCGGTGATGTTTCCCGCCGGGTAGCGCATCAGGCGTGACGCATCCTGAATGTTAACCAGCATCTGATAGCCATCGACTTCGCTGTTGGCGGCAAAGGTACCAATCACGGTGAACAGGCGCTGGCTTGGCAGGCGCCCCATCGGGGTAAACTGGCTGGCGGAGGGCACCATCACGCGCAGCTGATCGCCGCGGTTGACGCCTAGCTGCCCGGCCAGCTGTTCACCCAGAATCACGTTGTATTTGCCCGCCTCCAGGTCGGTCTGCTTCACGTTAACCAGATACGGCGTCAGCGGATCTTTTTGCGCCGGGTCGATACCCAGCATCACGCCGACCGCCACGCTGCGGGCGCTTTGCAGCACCACGTCGCCGGTGGTCAACGGCGCAACGCGCGTGACGCCCTGCAACTTCGCCGCGCTTTCCGGCAGCTGTTGCGGGTTAACCGAACCGTTAGTCGATGAGAGAACGGCCTGCGGCATCAGCCCCAGGATGTTGTTTTGCAGCTCGCGTTCGAAGCCATTCATGACGGAAAGCACCGTCACCAGTGCCATCACGCCGAGCGTAATGCCAATAGTCGAAAGCCAGGAGACAAAGCGACCGAAGCGGTCCGCGGCGCGCCCACGCATGTAGCGTAAGCCTATGAAGAGTGCGACAGGTTGATACATGAAGTCCGTCTGTTTGCTGATAGCAGACCCACGAGTATATAAGCGAATCCGTTAAGCGTAAATGACTGAAACAGTAAGCTTTGGTAATCATTTTTCCGAAAAATTCAGATAAATCAGGGTACTAATGTCTGAAACCGCCCCTCGCAACCTCCACCTTTTCCGAAAAACCTCCTGATACAGACTGTTACCCATTACATCCTGGTTTCGTTTTACAACAATTGCTCGTTCGTTTATGGCAATAAGGTAGTGGCGAACAATGAAGCAAAAAGCATTATGGATTAACCAGATAAAAGGGCTGTGTATCTGCCTGGTGGTTATCTATCATTCGGTTATCACGTTTTATCCGCATCTGATCGGGCTGCAACACCCGCTCTCCGGCCTTCTCGCCAAATGCTGGGTCTATTTTAATCTCTACCTCGCACCCTTTCGTATGCCGGTCTTCTTCTTTATCTCCGGCTATCTGATCCGTCGTTATATTGATGAGGTGGACTGGCGAACCAGCCTCGACAAACGGATCTGGAGCATTGTCTGGGTGCTGGCGCTGTGGGGCGTATTGCAATGGCAGGCGTCTGACCCACCTGAATGCCTGGCTGGCGCCCGATCGCGAGCTTAGCAACGTCGTCGAACGCGGCCTACGCCGACCCTAGCTGGATCTGAGGTTTGTGCAGGGGATGCTCACCGCCAGCACCAGCCTGTGGTATCTGTATGCCCTGGTGGTCTACTTCACGCTGTGTAAACTGTTGAGCCGCTGGAAGGTGCCGATGCTGGCGCTGCTGGCCCTGGCAAGCATCGCGATCAACTTCCTGCCGCTGCCGTGGTGGGGAATGAACAGCGTGGTACGCAACATGATCTACTACAGCCTCGGGGCGTGGTATGGCGCAAGCGCTGATGGCGTGGATGAAAACCGTACAACCTGCGCCGCTACGGCGTGCTGTTTGCCCTCGCGATGGTCGCGGCCTTCGGCCTGTGGATGTTCGCGATGCCGTTGCCGCTCTGCCTGCTGTCGATTGTGCTGATCATGAAGCTGTTCTACAGCTTTGAGCAGCGCTATGCCGTTCACCCTGACAACCTGCTGAACGTGATTGGCTCCAATACCATTGCGATTTATACCACCCACCGCATCCTGATTGAGGCCTTCAGCCTGTTCCTGATCGACGAGATGAATGCCGCTTACTGGCCGGTCTGGCCCGAACTGACGCTGATTCTGGTCTACCCGTTTGCCAGCCTGCTGATCTGTACCCTGTTCGGACTGCTGGGTGCGTAAAATCTCCACCGCCCTGTTTGGCGATCTCTTTTTCACCCCTCCGGCAAACGACTGACCCTGTCACCTTCAACCCGTTAATCCCCACCGCACGGCTGATCCCCACTGCGGTTACGATTTGCTTATGTAAAACGATCGAGGATAATAAAGACATTGCGTATCAGTGATATGCCCCAATACTGGGGGTATATCCACAAGAGACTCTGACATAGCCATGCCTGAACACTATCGTTATTCCCTGCCGACCAAAGCGGGCGACCAGCGCCAGCTGGGCGAACTCACCGGCGCGGCCTGCGCCACGCTGGTGGCGGAAATCGCCGAGCGTCATCCTGGCCCGGTGATCCTGGTTGCCCCGGATATGCAAAACGCCCTGCGCCTGCACGACGAGATTCGCCAGTTCACCGATAATCTGGTGTTCAGCCTGGCCGACTGGGAAACGCTGCCCTACGACAGCTTCTCGCCGCACCAGGAGATCATCTCCTCGCGCCTGTCGACGCTCTATCAACTGCCGACCATGCAGCGCGGCGTGCTGATTGTGCCGGTCAATACCCTGATGCAGCGCGTCTGTCCGCACAGCTATCTGCACGGCCACGCGCTGGTGATGAAAAAAGGCCAGCGCCTGTCCCGCGATGCGCTGCGCGCGCAGCTGGACGGCGCCGGCTATCGCCACGTCGATCAGGTGATGGAGCACGGCGAATACGCGACCCGCGGCGCGCTGCTCGATCTTTACCCGATGGGCAGCGACCAGCCGTACCGTCTGGACTTTTTCGATGATGAAATCGACAGCCTGCGCCTGTTCGACGCCGACACGCAGCGCACGCTGGAAGAAGTGGAGGCCATCAATTTACTGCCCGCGCATGAGTTCCCGACGGACAAAACCGCCATCGAACTGTTCCGCAGCCAGTGGCGCGATAAGTTCGAGGTGAAGCGCGACGCGGAACATATTTATCAGCAGGTCAGCAAAGGCACGCTGCCCGCCGGGATCGAATACTGGCAGCCGCTGTTCTTCAGCGAGCCGCTGCCTGCCGCTGTTCAGCTACTTCCCGGCGAATACGCTGATTGTCAACACCGGCGATATCGACGCCAGCGCCAACCGCTTTGAAAGCGAAACCCGCGCTCGCTTCGAAAACCGCGGCGTTGATCCGATGCGCCCGCTGCTGCCGCCGGAAGCGCTGTGGCTGCGCACCGACGCGCTGTTCGGCGAGCTGAAGCGCTGGCCGCGCATGCAGCTGAAAACCGATTCGCTTGCCGACAAGGCCGCCAACACCAACCTCGCCTTCCGCGCGCTGCCCGACCTGGCGGTACAGGCGCAGCAAAAATCCCCGCTGGATAATCTGCGCAAGTTCCTGGAGTCCTTTACCGGCCCGGTGGTTTTCTCCGTTGAGAGTGAAGGCCGCCGCGAAGCGCTGGTAGAGCTGCTGGGGCGCATTAAGGTGGCGCCGAAGCGCATCCTGCGCCTGAGCGAAGCGACCGGAAACGGCCGTTACCTGATGATTGGCGCCGCCGAGCACGGTTTTATCGACACGCTCAACAACCGGGCGCTGATTTGCGAAAGCGATCTGCTGGGCGAGCGCGTCGCGCGCCGCCGTCAGGACAGCCGTCGGACCATCAACCCCGACACGCTGATCCGTAACCTGGCCGAGCTGCACGCCGGCCAGCCGGTTGTGCACCTGGAACATGGCGTTGGGCGCTATGCCGGGATGACCACGCTGGAAGCGGGCGGCATCAAAGGCGAATACCTGATGCTGACCTACGCCAACGACGCCAAACTGTATGTCCCGGTGTCTTCGCTGCATCTGATCAGCCGCTACGCGGGCGGCGCCGAAGAGAACGCGCCGCTGCACAAGCTGGGCGGCGATGCCTGGGCGCGCGCGCGGCAGAAAGCGGCGGAAAAAGTGCGCGACGTGGCCGCCGAGCTGCTGGATATCTACGCCCAGCGCGCGGCCAAAGCGGGTTTTGCCTTTAAGCACGATCGGGAACAGTACCAGCTGTTCTGCGACAGCTTCCCGTTTGAAACCACGCCGGATCAGGCGCAGGCCATCAACGCCGTGCTGAGCGACATGTGCCAGCCGCTGGCGATGGACCGCCTGGTGTGCGGCGACGTCGGCTTCGGTAAAACCGAAGTGGCGATGCGCGCGGCCTTCCTTGCCGTGGAAAACAACAAGCAGGTGGCGGTGCTGGTGCCGACCACCCTGCTCGCCCAGCAGCACTTCGACAACTTCCGCGACCGCTTCGCCAACTGGCCGGTACGCATCGAGATGCTGTCGCGCTTTCGCAGCGCCAAAGAGCAGACGCAGATCCTGGAACAGGCCAGCGAAGGCAAAATCGATATTCTGATCGGCACCCACAAGCTGCTGCAAAGCGACGTGAAGTTGAAAGATCTGGGGCTGCTGATCGTCGACGAAGAGCACCGCTTCGGCGTGCGCCATAAAGAGCGCATCAAAGCGATGCGCGCCGACGTCGATATCCTGACCCTGACCGCAACGCCGATCCCGCGCACCCTGAACATGGCGATGAGCGGCATGCGCGATCTGTCGATCATCGCCACGCCGCCGGCGCGCCGTCTGGCGGTGAAAACCTTCGTCCGCGAGTACGACAGCCTGGTGGTGCGTGAGGCGATCCTGCGTGAAGTGCTGCGCGGCGGGCAGGTCTATTACCTGTACAACGACGTGGAGAACATCCAGAAAGCCGCCGCCAGGCTGGCGGAGCTGGTGCCGGAAGCGCGCATCGCTATCGGTCACGGGCAGATGCGCGAGCGCGAGCTGGAACGGGTGATGAACGACTTCCACCACCAGCGCTTCAACGTGCTGGTGTGCACCACCATCATCGAAACCGGGATCGACATTCCGACCGCCAACACCATCATCATCGAACGCGCCGATCACTTTGGCCTGGCCCAGTTGCACCAGCTGCGCGGCCGCGTCGGGCGTTCGCACCACCAGGCCTACGCCTGGCTGCTGACGCCGCACCCGAAAGCGATGACCACCGACGCGCAAAAACGGCTGGAAGCCATCGCCTCGCTGGAGGACCTCGGCGCAGGCTTCGCGCTGGCCACGCACGATCTGGAGATCCGCGGTGCCGGCGAGCTGCTGGGTGAAGACCAGAGCGGCCAGATGGAAACCATCGGCTTCTCGCTCTATATGGAACTGCTGGAAAACGCGGTTGATGCCCTGAAGGCCGGGCGCGAGCCGTCGCTGGAAGATCTCACCAGCCAGCAGACCGAGGTCGAGTTGCGCATGCCTTCCCTGCTGCCGGACGATTTCATTCCGGATGTGAATACCCGTCTGTCGTTCTACAAGCGCATCGCCAGCGCGAAAGACGCGAAACGCGCTGGAAGAGATTAAAGTCGAGCTGATCGACCGCTTTGGGCTGCTGCCCGATGCGGCGCGAAACCTGCTGGATATCGCCCGGCTGCGCCAGCAGGCGCAGAAGCTGGGGATCCGCAAACTGGAAGGCAATGAAAAAGGCGGCGTGATTGAGTTCGCCGAGAAGAACCACGTCAACCCGGTGTGGCTGATCGGTCTGCTGCAAAAACAGCCGCAGCATTTCCGTCTGGATGGTCCAACGCGTCTGAAATTTACCCAGGATCTGAGGGAGCGCAAAACCCGCATGGACTGGGTGCGTAACTTTATGCGGCAGCTGGAAGAAAACGCGATCGCCTGATGGTCTCAGCGCCGGGCCGCCTGGCCCGGCCTGTTATTTTTCGCAATATTTACAAATATTTTGCAATAGCCAGGGTTTCCCGACACCCTGACCAATCATAATCCCATAACAAAGTTGTATATAAAAAATAACCTCATCATTTACATGGATTATGGTGATGATGAAGAATTGCACGTTTTACCTGCTGGATCACCCTCCTCACCGTTGCGACCATCACCACCCTCACCTTGCCTGCTCGGGCAAATACCTGGCCATTACCTACTGAGGGTAGCCGTGTGGTGGGCGAAAACCGCTTTCATGTGGTGGAAAATAATGGCGGTTCACTGGAAGCGATTGCCAAAAAATATAATGTCGGTTTTCTGGCTCTGTTGCAGGCGAACCCGGGCGTCGACCCTTATGTGCCGCGCGCGGGCAGCGTCCTGACGATCCCGCTGCAGACCCTCCTGCCGGATGCCCCGCGCGAAGGGATTGTGATAAACCTCGCGGAGCTGCGTCTCTACTACTACCCACCGGGTAAAAACGAAGTGACGGTCTACCCGATCGGTATTGGTCAGTTGGGCGGCGACACCCTGACGCCGACGATGGTCACCACCGTCTCCGATAAACGCGCAAACCCCACCTGGACGCCGACGGCCAACATTCGCGCCCGTTATAAGGCTCAGGGGATCGATCTTCCTGCCGTGGTGCCAGCCGGGCCGGATAACCCGATGGGGCACCACGCGATCCGTCTGGCCGCGTACGGCGGGGTTTACCTGCTGCACGGCACGAATGCGGATTTTGGCATCGGCATGCGCGTCAGCTCCGGCTGTATTCGTCTGCGCGATGACGATATTTCCAGTCTGTTTGCCAACGTGACGCCAGGAACGCCGGTGAATATCATCAATACGCCGATAAAAGTGTCAGATGAGCCGGACGGTAGACGGCTGGTTGAAGTACATCAGCCGCTATCGAAAACGATTGGCGACGATCCGCAGACGCTGCCCATCGAGCTGAATGCCGCGATGGTAGGCCTTCAAAGACGATGCCCGTAGCGACGCCAGCATAATGAACCACGCAATAGAAATCCGCTCTGGTATGCCGGTTGATGTTACTCGTCATAGTGAGAGCGTCTTGCAGGCTCTGTAGAAAGTGAGTGAAAAAGAAAAGGCCCGGCGATATACACCGGGCCTTTTTTTATTGCAGTGGCATAAGGAGGAGAGGTTTATGCCCGGGTTATTTGTAAAGCACCGCGGTGCCGTGCAGGGTGTTAGGACCAGTCACTGAGGTGATGCGGAAAGATTTCGCGCCCATTTCTTCGGCTTTTTGCGCCAGCTGGGCTTCAACGGAAGAGATATCGGAACCCGCACTGACACCAATGGCCGCAACTTCCTGCTGGCCTGTCGGCGCAGACTGAACTTCAACGGCAGCAAAGCTGGCAAAAGAGAGCGTACTGAGTGCAGCAGCGGCAAAAAGCGCAGTGATGTTTTTCATGATGTTTACCTGTAGCAGATGAATTTGGAGGTCGTTAACTATTTAGTTAACGATCGATAGGTAAATCATAAATGTGATCCAGGTCACGGGTCAACATATTTTTATAATGAATGTTAATTAAAGTATTAATTGCTTAAATTTCATAATCATATGTTTTATTAATATGTGCTATTTTGCTGCTGGTCATTGGCGAAGATTATTTTTATAATGGTCATTCAACAAACCAACAGAGGATAAACGGCAATATGACCAGTGAAGTCACGAGTTGCGCCAAGAAAATGCCGTGGCCGACCGAAAGTGTTCGACAGGGATGCGGCGCTCGATAAAGCCATGACGCTCTTTTGGCAGCATGGGTACGAAGCCACCTCGCTATCCGATCTGGTGGAAGCCACCGGGGCGAAAGCGCCGACGCTGTATGCCGAGTTCACCAATAAAGAGGGGTTGTTCCGGGCGGTGCTGGATCGCTATATTGCGCGGTTCGCCCGACAGCACGAAGCCCAGTTGCTCTGTGAGGACAAACCGCTAGAAACCGCACTGCTGGATTATTTCACCGCCGTGGCGACCTGCTTCACCAGCAACGATACGCCAGCCGGCTGTTTTATGATCAACACCTCTGCGACGCTGGCGGCGTCCTCGAAGGCCATCGCGCAATACGGTGAAATCGCGGCATGCGCATGCAGGAAGATACCCTGCTCCAGTTCCTCTCTCAGCGCCAGCAGCGCGGTGAAATCCCGGCGCAGTGCAGATCCTCAGGCGCTGGCTGAATTCCTGGGCTGTGTTTTGCAGGGGATGTCGATCAGCGCCCGTGAAGGGGCCAGCGTTGAGAAGCTGCTACAGATCACGCGCACGACCCTGAGACTGTGGCCAAATTTGATCAAGGCATAAAAAAAATGAGACGGGAAACCGTCTCTTTTTTTATCTCTGTGATGGAGATATCACATTTCAATAATAGGTGAAAACTATCAGCTAAATCCCCCGCTTTGCTATTATTAATTGTGATTATTGCCGTGCTAATCATTCAGCAGAATGATACAAATAATAAGCGTCATGATGACACATTCACTGGCCTTCCTTTGCTCTCATTTTTACGCGCTGTAATGCATGACTTGTCGAGGATAAAGGGTACTTCACTGACTGATCACAAGCAGAAGGAAAATGGAGATGATTTTGCTATTACCATTCATTAAAGTGCTAATAGTAATTACATTGTTATTTGGTCTGTGGGTTATGTTAGGCGGTTCCGTATTATTTGCTTTTATATCTGTTCTCATCACCGGGCTACTACTGGTACGCCAACACGATTTCATTTGATCTGATTAAGCCTTGCAGCAATGCAGGGCTTTTCAATGAAAAAAGCTCCTCAGCCTGAGCGCATGAGGAGCTAAATTCAGAGAACATCTATTTTACGCTTTGTTATTCAGAACCAGCTGACCATTTCCATCCAGTGGAATTTGCGTGCCCGGGTCTTTATCCATGCGGATTTTGCCCTGCTGATCGCCAATTTTGTACGTCACGTCATAGCCCAGCATTTTTTCCGACTTGTCATAGACGGTTTTGCAGCGCTGCTGAGTCGTGGTGTAGGTATCATTATCCTGCATCGCGCCCTGCACCTGGTTACCGGCATAGCCGCCACCCAGCGCGCCGACCACGGTCGCCACATCTCGACCCCGGCCGCCGCCGAACTGGTGACCAATCACGCCACCCGCTACCGCGCCCAGAACAGAACCGGCAATACGGTTTTCATCCTGCACCGGACGACGATGCGTCACGGAGACGTTACGGCACTCCTGACGAGGCGTTTTTACTGTTTCTTTAATCGGTGTAGCAGAAACCACCTGCGCATACTGCGGGCCGCGATCTAATACGTTGAGACTGGCAACGGCAGCCACACCTAACGCAGCCGCGACGCCAATCCCTATACCCGCCAACATTGATTTATTCACGGGACTTCCTCCTTTGTTGCTATTGGTAACAATTTTGCAATGGAGGCACGGCTTCGCCAATCAGATAAAGGATCAAAAAAGGGACGTTCAGAGGAGATATATTGTATTTAGGAGAACTCTTAAGCACTCAAACTGTGATCTACAGCATGAAATGCTAAAAACTCCCTCCGGAGGGCCCGGAGGGAGTGAAAGATTAGTGCAGCTTCAGACGCGGACGGATCACGCGGTTGATTCTGCCCACCAGCATCATCAGCCCGGTTTTGAAGTAGCCGTGCAGCGCAATCTGGTGCATACGGTAGAGGGAGATATACACGAAGCGGGCAATGCGCCCTTCTACCATCATCGAGCCGCGCATCAGGTTACCCATCAGGCTGCCGACAGTAGAGAAGTTTGACAGAGACACCAGAGAACCATGGTCTTTGTAGACATAGGCCTTCATTGGCTTGCCTTTGTACTGCGCCAGAATGTTGTGCAGGACCAGGCTTGCCATCTGGTGTGCGGCCTGCGCGCGCGGCGGCACGAATCCACCCTCAGGACGGGCGCAGGAGGCGCAGTCACCGATAGCAAAGATTTCAGGGTCACGCGTGGTTTGCAGCGTTGGCTCCGTGACCAGCTGGTTAATGCGGTTGGTTTCCAGGCCGCCGATATCTTTCATAAAGTCAGGCGCTTTGATACCGGCCGCCCAGACCATCAGATCCGCTTTGATATACTCGCCGTCTTTGGTGTGCAGGCCGCCTTCGTCGGCGCTGGTCACCATGGTCTGCGTCAGCACCCGCACGCCCAGCTTGGTGAGTTCATTGTGCGCCGCACCGGAAATACGCGGAGGCAGCGCAGGCAGAATGCGTTCACCGGCTTCGACCAGCGTGACGTTCAGCGCTTCATTCGTTAATCCTTTATAACCGTAGCTGTGCAGCTGCTTCACCGCATTGTGCAGCTCCGCAGACAGCTCAACGCCCGTCGCACCGCCGCCGACAATGGCGATATTCACCTTACCGTTCGCACCCATATTGCTGGTGTACTTCAGGAACAGGTTCAGCATTTCCTGATGGAAACGACGCGCCTGGTGCGGGTTATCGAGGAAGATACAGTGCTCTTTCACGCCCGGCGTGTTGAAGTCGTTGGAGGTACTGCCCAGCGCCATGACCAGCGTGTCATACGCCAGTTTGCGCTCCGGAACCAGCAGCTCGCCCTTTTCATCACGCAGTTCTGCCAGGGTGATGGTTTTGCTTTCACGGTTGATGTCCACCACCGAGCCCAGCTGGAACTGGAAATGATGGTTGCGCGCGTGCGCCAGATAGCTGAGCGCGTCCACGCCCTCATCCAGAGAGCCGGTCGCCACTTCGTGCAGCAGCGGTTTCCACAGGTGGCTGTGGTTACGATCCACCAGCGTAATTTTGGCTTTTTTACCGCGACCCAGCTTTTTACCCAACTGTGTCGCCAGCTCCAGCCCGCCAGCACCACCGCCTACAATCACTATCTTTTTCAATGGCGTAGTCAACGTGACCCCCTAAAATTATTAACCAATTGTTAATTAAAAGTTATAAAAATAACCCTTAATTAACAACAGGTTACAGCACTGAAACCATTCAGGTGCATTGAGAATACCACGTCAGGCGCATTGGTCATACCAAAATTGATATGCATCAAGTTTTGATGGCTTAAAAGTAGACAAGTCTGGTCACGCAGCGAAAAACTGCCCGTCAATAGAAGAGAAAAAGAGGAGCCCGGCAGACAAGAACCTGCCGGGGAGAGGATTAACCCAGCGTTTTAAAGGCTTTGATACGCTGCAGGTGCGGGGAGATGTTTTTGAACTTGTGGGTCTGTTCTTCGTCCCAGACGATCTCATAGTAATGATGCAGACTCATCGGCAGCCCGGTGGCTGTTGAGCGCTTCATCGTTACGCGACAGGATCACCAGGCAGCGGTCGCGGTTTTTCTCACGAAAATTAGCTGACGCACTTGGTGGCAATATCGACATACTCTTCCGGGCGGTCAATTTTGCCTTCCATGTTCTCGTTCGGGAAACAGGTTGGGATTGAACACCACCTGGCGGATGTCGCACAGGAAGCCAATGCGCTCTGCCCAGTAGCCGCCCAGCCCCACGCCGCAAATCAACGGGCGATCGTCGACGTTGAGCTGCAGCATCTTGTCCACCTCTTTGAGCAGATGCTGCATATCATGCTTCGGATGGCGCGTGCTGTAGCTGATCAACCGTACATCCGGATCGATAAACTGCAGCTGCAGCACCTTCTCATGATTACCAGGACTGTTTGAGTCAAAACCGTGTAAATAGATGATCATCGTCTTCTCACCACGCTACGCCTTCCGGGAGGGTTTACAGGCTGGCTTTATGTGCCTGCCAGCGCTCATTCAGGTCTTCAAGCCGGGCGTTGACCGTCTTCCAGCGCGCCGAATCCATCAGCTCCTGACGGCTAAATGAACCTTTATGATACAATTGTGTAACACGCTCTGCATTGATCGGCGACAGGTTATCCAGCACGCTGACGGCACCTTTACGATTATTGCAGACCAGGATCATATCGCAACCTGCATCCAGCGATGCCTGACCGCGTTCAGCGTAGCTGCCCATGATCGCCGCCCCTTCCATCGACAAATCGTCAGAGAAAATCACGCCGTTGAAACCCAGCTCCTGACGCAGAACGGTTTTCAGCCAGTGCGGAGAACCGCTGGCCGGACGCGGGTCAACGTCGCTGTAAATCACGTGCGCGGGCATAATGGCATCCAGCTTGTTTTCGCTCAGTGATAAGCGAGCGGAACACCGACATATCTTTGGCGCGAATCTCCGCTTCCGGGCGCGGATCGCGCGGGGTCTCTTTGTGCGAATCCGCCGTCACCGCCCCGTGCCCCGGGAAGTGTTTGCCGGTGGTTTTCATTCCCGCGCATCGTGCATGCCGTCAATAAACCGGGTCGCCATGGCCAGCGCAATAGCGCGGATCGTCATGGTAAGAGCGCTCGCCAATGGCGGCGCTGATATGCCCCACATCCAGCACCGGGGCAAAGCTGATGTCGATATCCATGGCAATCATTTCGCTGGCCATCAGCCAGCCGGCCTCCTGCGCCAGTTTCCCGCCCTCTTCCGTGCCGAGCAGCGCGGCAAAAGACTGGGCCGCCGGCAGGCGGGTAAACCCTTCGCGAAAACGCTGCACGCGCCCTCCTTCCTGATCGACGGCCACCACCAGATGATTGCGCGACGCCGCGCGGATCTGACGCACCAGCTCACGCAGCTGCGCCGGATCGTGATAGTTGCGGGTAAACAGGATCAGGCCACCCACCAGCGGATGCGCCAGAATTTCGCGCTCCTCCGCATCCAGTTCAAACCCTTCTACATCCAACATGACTGGACCCACACCCACCTCTCTTATCCTTTCGTTTGTAACTGACGCCAGGCATCGTCTGCCAGCGCAATAAATTGTTTGTCTCTGGACTGCTGATAGCGCATTTCAAACCAGCCAGCCATTAACATGACGACCCAGGGCCGCCAGCGTCTAACCTGACGCACTAATATTACCGGATCGACCGCCGCCTGCTGAGCATACTGCGCAACCAACTGCAGACGCTGCACCTCATCCTCCGTCCAGACCGCCGCCAGCTCCAGCGCCACATCGCCATCTCCGGCATATTCCCAGTCGATAAGCCTGATGCCCGCTGGCGTATGCACAATATTTCCGGCATGAACATCCATATGCAGCGGCGCGAGCCGAATCGGCTGCGGCTCGCCCGTTTTACGCAACCGCTTGAGATGCGCCAGCCACACTGGGGTGCGCCTGTCAGGCGCGCTCTGCTGCCAGTAGCGTTCCAGCAGCGGGAATAACGTAATTCGCCATCCCAGACGTGGCTGCTGGTGCAAATCGCGGAGTAATCGCCGCCAGTACATCAGGCGTGTCCGGTAAGGCCGTTTTGACGTCACCGTCCAGATAGTCGACGGCCATCCAGCTCCCTGTATAAAATTGCGGGCGCAGGCACGAGGTCTGACGGGCAAGACGGCTCAGGGAGCAAACGGTACTGACGCAGAAATGGCGAGGAAGCGGCCTGGTGATGTTGCCGCAAGACCAGACGTCGTGCTGGCCCTGCGATATAATGCAACTCGCGCCGCCAAGCCCGGTATTCTGGCTGGCGACGGGAGTATACGTCGGAAAATAGCGCGTCAGAATCTCTTCACGCGTGCTGTCATTGTTGCGGAACCGCACCTTTACCTGACCAGATAATTTCGCCTGTCTGAACCAGCATCAGCTGCATCTGCAGGGCCGGTGTATTCACGTTACCGGTGGCGTTAGAGTAAAGCACATACTGTGCGCCAACGTTACGGGCAATGCCGATCGCTTTGCTGCGGGTGCCGAGGCTATCCTGCGGCGACAGGCCCAGCTGCTGTTTGGCTACCGCGAGCTGCTGAGCCGAGACCAGCGTAAACTTGCCGTTGTTAGCCAGGGCATTGCGCAGGGTTTCCGTCGCTTCACCCGCGTTCAGCGAACCGTTGGTACGGTTGTTGACGCTGTCGACCAGCAACACGCTGCCTGCCGTCACGCCCTGCGCCTGCAGCATTTTGCCTACCATCGGCTGCATTGCCCCGTTCCAGTCGTAATGGCGCACGCGCGGCGTGGGCTGTGACGTCTGGTCCGGATGCTCAATCGGGCCCGGCTGGGCCGGAATAGACGGTACAGACGGAACGGTTGGCTGCTGCTGCGTTGGCGGTGTCGGCTGTTCAGTACCCGGTTTAGCCTCTTCCACAGGCGCAGGCTGTTCAGTTCGGGTCACACACCCTGCGAGAAACAGAGCGAAAGCTGTCACGAGCGCATAGCGGCTCAAATTTTTAATCAAGGTTCACCCCTCAGAGATAAAGATAAAGTCTCACCTTATGCGCACCCAGATAGTTGGCGCTGCCATAGAGCGTTACCGACGATCTGGCCGGAATGGTGACGCTGCGCGGCGCCTCCAGCGGATGCATTTCGAGACCTCTTACGTCATACCAGAAAAAACGGTAGTGGACCGTCACGGGTTCGTGTCTTTCATTAAAGAGCGTAGAGGAGGCAGATGAGTTGATTTCACTGATGGTCAGCGCGGGCTGTTGCGCCGTGATGCCCGCGGCAAGCACGGAGGATTCCATGACCAGCGTCTGTTCATCATTCACGGGGATCGCCGGACGCGAGCTGCACCCCACAATCATCATCGTCATTACCAGCGCTGCAATACGCCCTTTACGCATGTCAAAGACCTTTATGTGCCAGCATCGGCCCCAGAGGACGTCCACCCAGCAGATGCATGTGAATATGATAAACTTCCTGGCCACCATGACGGTTGCAGTTCATGATCAGACGGTAACCGTCTTCTGCAATCCCTTCCTGTTCGGCGATTTTCGCGGCCACCGTCAGCATACGACCTAATGCCACTTCATGCTCGGTTTTTACGTCGTTTACGGTCGGAATCAGAATATTGGGAATGATAAGGACGTGCGTCGGAGCCTGAGGTGAAATGTCCCGAAAAGCCGTTACCAGTTCATCCTGATAGACGATATCCGACGGAATTTCGCGACGGATAATTTTACTGAAAATCGTTTCTTCAGCCATGACCTATTCCTTTTTTGATTAATCAGGCGCGATGCGTCCGCTGTTAACACACGCTCTGGATGAGGGTGTGACACAATTCAAGAGTATGAGCGAGTTTCTCCTGTCCTTTCAACCTCCTCCCTCGATTTCTTTCCTGAATGTTCATCAGCTGAGTGAAGAGTGACCGCTCGTATGCCTCAACGGGCTGAAACATTATTTCAGTTTCGGTCGACACATCTGTTTACAGCATTAATAGCAATGCGTATATTTCGCATTTGCATTTTCATGCGCATTTTTAACATAGAAAACGACGCCAGCCCGTTTCTGCGGGACTGACGCATACCCTCTTCACCGTTATAAGGGTTTGATAATGTCTTTCATTAATCACACCAGGGATGGGCAACATCAGCCTGTCGCAACGCCTTCGTTGCTGGCAGTCTGCATTGCTATGGCATTGACGCCAGCCACCGCTTTCGCTGCATCAACAGCCGAAGATACCGTCGTCGTTGACGGGGGTTTTAACAACACACAGGACCTGTTTGCCAGCCAGGAGCAGGATTACAGCGTAAAAACCACCACCACCGGCACCAAACTGCTGCTGGTCCCCCGCGATATTCCACAGTCCGTCAGCGTGATCAGCCAGCAGCGCATGGCCGATCAGAACCTGCAGTCCATCGGCCAGGTCTTAACTAACACCACGGGCGTTACGGCGCAGGTGCAGGACAGCGACCGTACCGTGTTTTACTCACGCGGGTTCTTCGTTAGCAACTACGCCTATGACGACCTGCCGACCTCCATCAGCGAGGTGTGGAACTTTGGTGATACCGCCGCCGATACGGCGATCTATGACCGCATCGAAGTGGTGCGCGGCGCAACCGGCCTGATGTCCGGTACGGGCAACCCGGCGGCGTACGTCAATATGGTACGTAAGCATGCGGACAGCGCGGAATTCAAAGGGAATGTTTCGGCCAGCTACGGCAGCTGGGACAAGCAACGCTACGTGCTGGATTTGCAGGCGCCGCTGGTGGAGTCCGGTAAGGTGCGGGGCCGCCTGATTACGGGTTATCAGGATAACGACAGCTTCGTGGATAACTACCACTACCGGAAAAAATTCCTCTATGGCGTGATGGACGCGGACATCACCGACAGCACCGCCCTCTCTGTGGGATATGAATATCAGGAAAGCCATACCGCCGACCCAACCTGGGGCGGACTGCCGACCTGGTACAGCGACGGAAGTAAAACCGATTACAATCGTAGCCAGACCGTCGCGCCTGACTGGGCCTACTCGGACAAGGACAGCACCCGTATCTTCGCTAATCTGACCCAGCGTTTCGATAATGGCTGGGAAGCGCACATTAGCGGCATGCATGCTGAAACCAACTTCGACTCTAAGCTGATGTATATGTCCGGCTATCCGGATAAAGAGACCGGTGCAGGCATGGTTGGCTACGGCGGCTGGAACCGTGGCGAACGGAAACAGGATGCCGTGGACGCTTTCCTGCGCGGCGATTTCGATCTCTTCGGCCGTCAGCACGAAATGATGTTCGGCGGCAGCTTCAGTCGTCAGCGTAACCATTACGACAACTCAATGCCTGACGCGGTTTACGGCATGGTTGATGTGGGTAACTTTAAGAACTGGAACGGTAACATTGCCGACCCGCAGTGGACGCCGTGGAAACTCTACAGCCAGGACGACATTCGCCAGTCCTCAGCGTATACCTCCGCCCGCTTCTCGCTGGCCGATCCGCTGCATCTGATCCTCGGCGCACGTTATACCAACTATAACATCCGCTATAACCCTGCGGGCTCCCCGGACACCCGTCTGGAAAGTACCAAAGATGACGTAACGCCCTACGCGGGCCTGGTCTACGACATCAATGAAGACTGGTCGACCTACGTCAGCTATACCTCTATCTTCCAGCCCCAGGACAAGCGGGACGCCAGCGGACGCTATCTCGACCCCACTACGGGCAAAAGCTACGAAGCCGGTGTGAAAGCAGACTGGTTCAATACCCGTCTTACCACCTCGCTGGCAATATTCCGCATTGAGCAGGATAACGTAGCAAGCAATACCTATACCTATATGCCGAGCGGTGAGTCGATTTACCAATCGCTGGACGGCGTAGTGAGCAAAGGGATTGAGTTCGAGCTGAACGGCGCGTTGACCGATAACTGGCAACTGACCTTCGGCGCGACTCGCTACATTGCGGAAGATAAGAATGGCAACGCGGTGAGCTCCGATCAGCCGCGTACCACGATGAAGCTGTTCACCCGTTATCAACTGCCAATGCTGCCGGAGCTGACCGTGGGCGGTGGCGTGAACTGGCAAAACAAAGTGTGGAAGGATATTACCGGCCCGAACGGCGATACCCGCATTACCCAGAACGGTTACACGGGCTGGTGGACCTCTTCAGCCGTTATCAGGTCACCAAAGATTTTGCTGTTCAGGCGAACGTCAACAACCTGTTCGACAAAGAGTATTACGATTACGTCGGCTCTTATGTGGTTTATGGTGCGCCGCTGAACGTCTCGGTGAGCGCGAGCTACGACTTCTGAGTCCCCCCCCGAACGCAGCGCCGCCGGGCATGACAAACAGCACAAATAAAAAAGGCAGCCATTCGGCTGCCTTAGTCTCCCCAGGCTCACAACTTAGTTGTTGCGGATGTACTCATCCATTTCGGTTTTCAGGTTATCGGATTTGGTACCGAAGATTGCCTGTACACCGGAACCTGCAACAACTACGCCGGCTGCGCCCAGTTTCTTCAGACCCGGCTGGTCTACTTTCGCGACGTCAGCAACGCTGACACGCAGACGAGTGATGCACGCGTCCAGGTTAGTGATGTTCTCTTTACCGCCGAACGCTGCAACCAGTGCCGGAGCCATTTCGCTGGTCGCGCCCGCTTTGCTGTCTTCTGTCGCATCTTCACGGCCCGGGGTTTTCAGGTCCAGTGCTTTAATCAGCACGCGGAAGATGGTGTAGTAAACCACGGCATAGCACGCACCGACGATTGGGAACAGCCACAGTTTGCTGCTGTTACCGGACAGAACGATGAAGTCGATCAGGCCGTGAGAGAAGGACGTACCGTCACGCATACCCAGCAGAATACAGATTGGGAACGCCAGACCCGCCAGAATAGCGTGGATAACGTACAGGATCGGCGCAACGAACATGAAGGAGAACTCGATCGGCTCGGTGATACCGGTCAGGAACGAGGTCAGCGCTGCGGAGATCATGATACCGCCCACTTTTGCACGGTTCTCTGGCTTAGCAGAGTGCCAGATAGCAATCGCCGCTGCTGGCAGACCGTACATTTTGAACAGGAAGCCACCAGACAGTTTACCCGCAGTTGGGTCGCCCGCCATGTAACGTGGGATATCGCCGTGGAATACCTGGCCTGCTGCGTTGGTGAATTCACCAATCTGCATCTGGAATGGAACGTTCCAGATGTGGTGCAGACCGAATGGCACCAGGCAACGCTCGATGAAGCCGTAGATACCAAACGCCACAACCGGGTTCTGGTAAGCAGCCCACTGAGAGAAGGTCTGGATAGCGGAACCGATTGGCGGCCAGATGAAGGACAGGATCACGCCAGTGAAAATCGCTGCCAGACCAGAGATGATCGGAACGAAACGCTTGCCCGCGAAGAAGCCCAGATACTCAGGCAGCTTGATGCGATAGAAGCGGTTAAACATATACGCTGCAATCGCACCGGAGATGATACCGCCGAGAACACCGGTGTCCGCCAGGTGTTTCGCAGCGATCTCTTCTGCCGGTAAATGCAGAACCAGCGGCGCAACCACAGCCATGGTTTTCACCATGATGCCGTAGGCAACCACCGCAGCCAGCGCAGAAACGCCGTCGTTATTGGTGAAGCCCAGAGCCACACCGATCGCGAAGATCAGTGGCATGTTAGCAAAGACAGAACCGCCTGCTTCGGCCATCACATGGGACACTACGGCTGGCAGCCAGCTGAAGTTAGCAGAACCGACGCCCAGCAGGATACCTGCGATAGGCAGTACGGATACTGGCAGCATCAGCGATTTACCGACCTTTTGCAGGTTAGCAAATGCATTCTTAAACATAATTGAGAGTGCTCCTGAGTATTTGTGCTTTTTTTACGCTTTCACGCATTGGCCCGGGGGGAGTACCGTGCCGTGGAAAGGACATCTAAGCGCCCTTTATTTATTACACAGAGTAAAATAATTCCCTCTGAGTTTGTTTGACGGCTATCACGTTTCAGCTAAGCGGTCGAAAAACTTTCAGTTATTTACAAAAAGCATGTCCGGATGTGTCTAAAAACACCATCACCGCCCCAAATGAGGCGGTGAACTTTACTCGGTTTATTTATTAATTACGAGCCTAAAAAAAACAGGTGTATCAGACAGATTGCAGGCGGGCGGGGTCGATATGGAACAGCGTGGAGAAGTTTTCCGTCGTCACGCGGGCCAGCTCTTCGATGCTGACGCCCTTCAGGACGGCCATGTACTCAGCCACATCTCGCGTCATCGCGGGCTGGTTCTCTTTACCGCGATGCGGTACCGGTGCCAGATACGGAGAATCGGTCTCCACCAGAATGCGATCGAGCGGAACATAACGTGCAGCATCACGCAGCTGCTCAGCGTTACGGAACGTCACAATCCCGGAAAACGAGATATAAAACCCCAAATCAAGCAGCTTACCCGCCGTTTCTCTGTCTTCTGTGAAACAGTGTAGTACGCCACCGCAATCCGTCACGTTTTCTTCCCGGAGGATCGCCAGGGTATCCGCACGCGCATCGCGGGTGTGGACGATAACCGGCTTGTTCAGTTCGCGGCCAATGCGAATATGGTTGCGGAAGGACGCCTGCTGGCGCGGTTTGGTTTCCGGCGTGTAGAAATAGTCCAGCCCGGTCTCGCCCATTGCCACCACGCCCTCTTCCGCTGCCAGACTGACGCAGAGTCGCCAACGTCATACTCTTCGTCCTGATTCAGCGGATGCACGCCGCAGGAGAACACCACGTTATCGCGAACGCCCACCAGCTCGCGCATGGTGCGATAGCCCGGCAGCGTGGTGGCCACCGCCAGACAAAATTTCACATCGCGGGCGGCGGCTTTTGCCAGCACGTCATCCACGTTTTTGTGCAGGGATTGATAATCCAGGCCATCAAGATGGCAGTGTGAGTCGACTAAAAACATAATGTCTCTCTCAGAGATGGGAAACCGGCGGTGTGGCGCCGGGTTGCAGGTAGTGTTCAATACGCAGTAACTGGTCGGTCAGTAAAAGCTCGCGATTAAGACCCACGACACGGTTAAGCAAGCTGCTCACGGCAAGTAAATACAGCATGCAGCAGAGCATGCAATGTCTCACCGCGTAACTGACGGCGCCAGGTTCGCCAGTGTACCCAGTGTCTGGCACGCACTCCGGGTTGGTCAGCAACGTTGCCCCCTGCTGGACTTTGAGAGCATCCAGCAGCAGCGCAGCAGCCCAGTGCAGACGCTCAGCGGCCCGATCGTGGTTAAGCGCCGCCAGCATGGCGAACCAGTCACCGCTATTTAGCGCGTTTTCAATCGCCAGGCAGAGTGCCTGACGCTGCGCCCAGTGCTCTTCCTGCAACAGCGTCTCAGCCGCGCCTGGCGACCCGGCGCACAGACGCAGCGCGCTGAGGATAGCATCTTGTGACACCGTCACTTCCCGACTAAGCCATGCGCTGGCATAACTTTCCGCCGGTGGCGCAAGGTGATGCAAGACGACAGCGGCTGCGCAGCGTCGCCAGCAAGCGTCCCGGGTCACGGCACGAGAGGAAAAACCACGTTTTTACCGGCGGCTCTTCCAGCGTTTTCAGCAGGGCGTTGGCCGCCGCCTCGGTCAGCAGCGTGGCGTCTTTAAGCCAGACCACTTTAGCGCCGCCCAGCCGCGCATGTTCGTACAATTTTTCACTGACTTCACGCACGGCATCAATACCGAGCGCGCTTTTGCCCTTCTCAGGCTCAAGCGTGTAGTAGTCAGGATGCGTGCCCGCCTGCATCAGCTGACAGCCACGGCATTTGCCGCAGCTTTTGTGCCCTTCCGGCTGCTGGCACATCAGAAAACGGGTGATGGCATAAATCAACGCATCATCGCCCATTCCCGGCAATGCCTGAATCAGTAACGCATGATGCCCCCGCCCCGCCTGATAGCTGCCGATCAGCTGTTCAAAGTGCGGGCGCAACCATGGATACCATTTCATGCCTGCTGCTCCTGCACCCACTGCGTAACGGTCTGCTGGATGGCGCGCGCGACGTCATCCAGCGATTGCGTCGCATCGATGGTACGAATGGAGCTGTCCTGTGCGGCCAGCTCAAGATAGCGCGCACGGGTGCGGTTAAAGAAATCAAACGACTCTTGTTCAATGCGGTCCAGCTCGCCGCGCGCGCGGGCGCGTTTCAGGCCCACTTCCGGGGTGACATCCAGATAGAGCGTCAGGTCGGGGCGAAAATCGCCCAGTACGGCATTGCGCAGCGTTGCCAGCATGGTCTGGTCAATACCGCGTCCGCCGCCCTGATACGCCTGAGTCGACAGATCGTGACGATCGCCGATCACCCACTGCAACCGGCCAGGGCGGGTTTGATCACCGTCTCAACCAGCTGAACGCGCGCCGCGTAGAACATCAGCACTTCGGCTTTGTCAGTGATAACTTCGTCGCCAACGGATTTGATATCCAGCACCAGGCTGCGCAGCTTCTCCGCCAGCTGCGTACCGCCCGGCTCGCGGGTAAATACCATGTCGCCGACGCCAAGTGCTTTCAGCGTATCCACCACCACGTTGCGGGCGGTGGTTTTACCCGCCCCTTCGAGTCCCTCAATGACAATGTATTTACTGCGCATTTTTTTCCTTAAGTGCCTTCAGATAGTCCTGAACAGAGCGATTGTGGCTGGCAAGGTTGGTGTTAAAGGTGTGTCCCCCTTTTCCATCAGCCACAAAATAGAGATACGGTGTTTTCGCCGGATGCGCGGCGGCTTTCAGCGACGCTTCGCTCGGCGTGGCAATCGGGCCCGGCGGTAAACCGCTAATCACGTAGGTATTATACGCCGTTGGCGTCTCCAGATCTTTTCGGGAGATCTTGCCCGTATAGCTCTCGCCCATGCCGTAGATCACGGTAGGGTCGGTTTGCAGGCGCATGCCGATGCGCAGACGGTTGATAAATACCGACGCCACCCGATCGCGCTCGGCGGCAACGGCCGTCTCTTTCTCAATGATCGAGGCCATGGTGACCAACTGGTTTTGATCCTTGTACGGCAAGCCCTCCATTCGCCCTTCCCAGGCCGGATCCACGGCGGCGACCATCTTTTGGTGCGCCCGCTTCAGGATCGCCACATCGGTCGTACCTGCGGTGTACATCCAGGTATCCGGCCAGAACCAGCCTTCCACCCAGTCAGGATGCTCAAGCTTCAGCGCCTCCGCCACCGTCGGCATAGCCATCATCCTTCAGCGTATGTTTGATATACGGCGCATCACGCAGCTGTTTGAGGTAATCACTCAGGCGCATCCCTTCCACAAATCGCAGAGGGAACTGGGCTTCTTTGCCGCTTTCCAGCAGCTGCAGCATCTCTCTGACGGTCATTCCCGGCGTAAAGCGATAGGTACCGGCTTTGAAATGTGACAGCTCAGGCTCCACGCGCAATAACCACTGGAATACCCGTGGACGATTGATAATTTTATCACCGTAGAGCTGTTCCCCAAGCGCCTGGCGGCCGGTTCCCGCTTTCAGGGTAAAGATCGTTTCGTCTTTAACCAGGATCTTGCTGTCCGCCAGCTGGCGAACTTTCCATACGCCTGCTCCGCCAGCAACGCCCAGCGCAACAATGAGGAGAAGGACAAAGCGCAACATTTTTTTCATGACTATCTGGTTTGCTCACATATCGGGGCTAAAAACTGAAACAGCTCGCGCGAAGACCAGCGTAGTTGGCCACAGGCGCGAACGGGCACAACAGGCATCAGCGCGTTGCAAATAATGACTTCATCGGCGTCTGCGCCAGCGCTTCCTGTGCGTTAACTTCGACAACGCGAAAGCCAGAGTGTGCCAGCTGTTGCAAACAAAATTGACGCATTATGCCATTCACGCCAGCCTGATCCAGGCGAGGCGTGAACACCTTCCTGCCCTTGCCGCCAGAACAAATTAGCCGCACAGCATTCCGTAATGAACCCTTCGCTGTCAAGGACCAGCGCCTCATCAGCGTCCGTCTGTTCAAGATGAGTACGAATGAGCACCTGTTCCAGGCGATTGAGATGCTTAATCCCGGCCAGCATCGGGTTTCGTCCCAGCCGTACCGGGCTCAACGTCAGCGTGACGCCGTCTTCTCGCCAGCGAGAGTAATGCGCGGGACGGGCTGAAGCAGAAAGAATACGCGTCGGTGAATCGCAGTTCGCTGCGCTGTAACCCCGGCCACCGCCACCGCGGCTGATGATAACTTTGAGCACGCCGCTCAGCTTTTCCTTGTGCCAGCGATGGCACATCTCCTGACGCCAGCAGAGTCCCAGTGCGTAAAAGGGATCATTAGCTTTTCACAGCCATGCTGCAGGCGCCGAATATGCGCCTCCAGGCGCAAACGGATTTGCCCGGCAAGAATGCGCGCCGTCGTAAAGCAACCATCACCGAACTGTATCGCCCTGTCGCTGGCAGGCAGCGTGTCCTGCTCAAGGCCATTGATTAAAAACATGGTGGCTCCTTATGCGTGGGCGTATAGTCTGGCAGGATGTCAAGCAGAGGACAAGGGGAGAAAGCTTAATAAAAAAGGCCCGGCAAGCGGACCTTTTAAACAGCGATCGGGACGTCAGGATCAGATCTTTTTGAAGATCAGCGAGCCGTTGGTGCCGCCAAAGCCGAAGGAGTTACACAGGGTATACTCCATACCGCTAACCTGGCGCGCTTCGTGAGGAACGAAGTCCAGATCGCAACCTTCATCCGGGTTATCCAGGTTGATGGTTGGCGGAACAGCCTGATCGCGCAGCGCAAGGATGGAGTAGATTGACTCTACTGCACCCGCCGCACCCAACAGGTGACCGGTCATGGATTTGGTGGAGCTCACCATTACGCGGCTGGCAGATTCGCCGAAGATAGACTTAACCGCCTGAGCTTCAGCTTTATCGCCTGCAGGCGTAGAGGTGCCGTGCGCGTTGACGTAGCCAATCTGAGCCGGGGTCAATACCCGCATCACGCAGCGCATTTTCCATCGCCAGCGCAGCGCCTGCGCCGTTCTCCGGCGGAGACGTCATGTGATAAGCATCGCTGCTCATACCGAAGCCAACGATTTCAGCATAAATTTTCGCACCGCGTTTTTTCGCGTGTTCGTACTCTTCCAGCACGATCATGCCCGCACCGTCGCCCAGCACGAAGCCGTCACGGTCTTTATCCCACGGACGGCTTGCCGCCTGCGGATTATCGTTGCGGGTAGACAGCGCACGCGCCGCGCCAAAACCGCCGACGCCCAGTGGGGTACTGGCTTTTTCAGCACCGCCGGCCAGCATCGCATCTGCATCGCCGTACGCAATAATACGCGCGGCATGGCCGATGTTGTGCACGCCAGACGTACAGGCGGTGGCGATGGAAATGCTTGGCCCACGCAGGCCGAACATGATGGTCAGGTGACCTGCCACCATGTTAACAATCGTGGACGGAACGAAGAACGGACTGATCTTACGCGGGCCGCCATTCACCAGGGAGGTGTGGTTTTCTTCGATCAGGCCAAGACCGCCAATCCCGGAGCCGATAGCGGCGCCGATACGGGTTGCGTTCTCTTCCGTAATCACAAGGCCAGAATCCTGCATGGCCTGAACGCCAGCGACAATTCCATATTGAATGAAGGCATCCATCTTGCGCTGTTCTTTGCGCGAGATGATCTCTTCACAGTTAAAATCCTTTACTAAGCCAGCAAATTTCGTTGCATAGGCGCTAGTATCGAAATGGTCGATTAGGCTGATGCCGCTCTGACCGGCAAGGAGAGCTTTCCAGGTGGACTCTACGGTATTGCCGACAGGAGACAACATGCCAAGTCCGGTCACAACTACACGACGCTTAGACACGTTTGTCCTCCAGGGAGGGATAAAAAAAGAGATTCGTGGGACTAAAACAGATAAAACTCAGGCGGTCGAATGACCGCCTGGAGATGTTCACTTACGCCTGGTGACCGTTGATGTAATCAATGGCAGCCTGAACGGTGGTGATCTTCTCAGCTTCTTCGTCCGGAATCTCAGTATCAAACTCTTCTTCCAGAGCCATTACCAGCTCAACGGTGTCAAGAGAATCTGCGCCCAGGTCTTCAACGAAGGAAGCGGTGTTCACAACTTCTTCCTGCTTAACGCCCAGCTGTTCGCCGATAATTTTCTTAACGCGTTCTTCGATAGTGCTCATACTCTTAAATTTCCTATCAAAACTCGCTTTCGCGATGGTTTTCGTAGTGTATAAAATGTTGAAAAATTTGCAACTAAATCCCGGCAGTTCTTACCACGATTTTACGTTATTTTGAGGCCTTTCGCCCTAATAACGCAAATGATTTTCATCGTGGTTAAACCATATACATCCCGCCGTTGACGTGGAGGGTCTCACCAGTGATGTAACCCGCTTCGTCAGAGGCTAAAAATGCAACCGCACTGGCGATTTCTTTAGGGTCGCCAAGACGACCCGCCGGAACTGCCGCCAGCGTACCCGCACGCTGCTCATCAGTCAGCGCACGCGTCATGTCCGTTTCAATAAAGCCCGGAGCAACAACGTTTACCGTAATACCGCGGGACGCAACTTCACGCGCCAGCGACTTACTGAAACCAATCAGACCGGCTTTCGCCGCAGCGTAGTTAGCCTGACCAGCATTTCCCATGGTACCAACCACAGAACCGATAGTGATAATACGACCATGACGCTTTTTCATCATAGCGCGCATTACCGCTTTTGACAGACGGAATACAGATGACAGGTTGGTTTCGAGAATATCGTTCCACTCGTCGTCTTTCATTCGCATCAACAGGTTATCGCGAGTGATCCCGGCATTGTTTACCAGAATATCCACTTCGCCAAACTCTGCGCGAATATTTTCCAGAACAGATTCGATAGATGCAGGTTCGGTCACATTCAGTACCAGACCTTTACCGTTTGCACCCAGATATTCACTGATAGCCTGAGCGCCATTCTCGCTGGTTGCTGTACCAATCACCTTCGCGCCGCGCGCAACCAGCGTTTCAGCAATTGCACGCCCGATACCGCGGCTTGCGCCAGTGACCAGGGCGATTTTTCCTTCAAAACTCATGGTATTCCTCTTTTATTGCGCGAGTGCCGCTGACATCGCTGCCGGCTCGTTAATCGCCGAGGCTGTCAGGGTGTCAACAATACGTTTTGTCAGACCGGTGAGGACTTTACCCGGGCCGACTTCATACAGATGCTCAACGCCCTGCGACGCCATAAACTCAACGGTTTTGGTCCACTGTACCGGGCTGTACAGCTGGCGAACCAGCGCGCCGCGGATAGCTTCCGGCGCGGTTTCGCATTTCACATCGACGTTGTTCACAACCGGAATCGTCGGCGCGTTAAACGTAATTTTTTCCAGCTCAACCGCCAGTTTTTCGGCAGCCGGCTTCATCAGCGCGCAGTGAGACGGCACGCTGACCGGCAGCGGCAGCGCACGTTTGGCACCCGCGGCTTTACAGGCTGCACCGGCACGCTCAACCGCTTCTTTATGGCCGGCGATAACCACCTGGCCCGGCGAGTTGAAGTTCACCGGAGAGACAACCTGGCCTTCAGCCGATTCTTCACACGCTTTTGCAATCGCAGCATCATCCAGACCGATGATGGCTGACATCGCGCCCGTGCCTTCCGGCACCGCTTCCTGCATGAATTTGCCGCGCAGTTCAACCAGACGTACCGCGTCAGCAAAAGCGATCACACCGGCACAGACCAGCGCGGAGTATTCACCCAGGCTATGACCTGCCAGCAGCGCGGGCGCTTTACCGCCCTGCTGCTGCCAGACGCGCCACAGCGCAACGGACGCGGTCAGCAGCGCCGGCTGGGTCTGCCAGGTTTTGTTCAGCTCTTCGGCCGGGCCCTGCTGGGTCAGCGCCCATAAATCATAACCCAGTGCATCAGAAGCTTCACGGAAAGTCTCTTCAATGACCGGGTAGGTTGCTGCCATTTCAGACAACATCCCAACGGTTTGAGAGCCCTGCCCCGGGAAAACAAAAGCAAATTGCGTCATTTTTTATTCCTTATCCTAGAAACGAACCAGCGCGGAACCCCAGGTGAACCCGCCACCGAAGGCTTCAAGCAGAACCAGCTGGCCCCGTTTGATTCGCCCATCGCGTACCGCTTCATCCAATGCGCACGGTACCGACGCCGCAGAGGTGTTGCCGTGACGATCCAGCGTCACCACAACGTTATCCATCGACATGCCCAGCTTTTTCGCGGTTGCGCTGATGATACGCAGGTTCGCCTGATGCGGCACCAGCCAGTCGAGCGCGGAGCGCTCAAGGTTATTCGCTTCCAGCGTTTCATCAACGATGTGCGCCAGCTCAGTCACCGCCACCTTGAACACCTCGTTCCCTGCCATCGTCAGGTAAATCGAGTTGTCCGGATTAACGCGATCGGCGTTAGGCAGGGTCAACAGTTCGCCGTAGCTGCCATCAGCATGCAGATGCGTAGAGATGATACCCGGCTCTTCGGACTGCCCCAGCAGCACCGCACCCGCACCATCACCAAAAATAATGATCGTTCCGCGATCGGTTGGATCGCAGGTGCGCGCCAGCACGTCAGCACCGATCACCAGCGCATATTTAACGGCACCGGATTTCACGTACTGATCGGCGACGCTCAGCGCATAGGTAAAACCTGCGCATGCGGCAGCGACGTCAAACGCCGGGCAGCCTTTAATGCCCAGCATGTTCTGCACCTGGCACGCCGCGCTCGGGAAAGCGTGCGTGGCAGACGTCGTGGCCACCACGATCAAACCAATCTGTTCTTTATCAATGCCCGCCATTTCGATAGCACGCTGTGCGGCTTCGTAACCCATGGTCGACACGGTTTCGTCTGGCGCGGCAATACGACGTTCACGGATACCTGTGCGCGTGACAATCCACTCGTCAGAGGTATCCACCATTTTTTCCAGATCGGCGTTGGTACGCACCTGTTTTGGCAGGTAGCTGCCGGTACCAAAAATCTTCGTATACATGTACGCTCAGTCACTCTTAGCTAATACAGATTCCAGGCGAGCGGCAATCCGCTGAGGGACTTGTCGCTGCACCGCCTGCACTGCCTGTTCAATCGCGACAGCAAAGGCTCGCTGATTGGCGGCGCCATGACTCTTAATCACGGTGCCGCGCAATCCTAACAGACAGGCGCCATTATACTGGTCGGGGTTGAGGTGACTGAATCGCCTGCGTCAGGCTTTTTTGTAACCAACGCTTCAATAAAATCAGCCACCACGCCCTTTTTTGCCCTTCTCCCTGTGATTTCAGCAGAGAAAGAAACATCCGGACGACCCCTTCCATGGTTTTCAACGTGACGTTTCCCGTGAAGCCATCGCACACCAGAACATCCGTTTTACCCGTCAACAACTCATTGGCTTCGAGATAACCAATATAGTTGATGGAGGGAACCTGTTTGAGCAATTCAGCCGCTGCTTCGCGAATGCTGTCCAGGCCTTTGGTCTCTTCTTCACCAATGTTCAGCAACGCAACACGCGGAGTGTTGATCCCGACGACCTCTTCTGCCAGCACCGCTCCCATCACGGCAAACTGCGCCAGCATTGTACTGTCACAATCGACGTTCGCGCCCAGATCGAGCACCACCGTTTTGCCCTTCTGCTGATGCGGCAAAACCGTCACCAGCGCCGGACGCTCAATACCTTCAATCGGTTTGAGCAACAATTTCGACAGCCCCATCAGCGCGCCGGTATTGCCCGCGCTGACGCAAGCCTGGGCTCGACCTTCTTTCACCAGCTCCAGCGCTATCCGCATCGAGCTGCCGCGACTGGTGCGAATCGCCTGCGAGGGTCGGGCATCACTGGCAATAACTGACTGCGCAGGAATAATCTGCAGACGTGAACGTTGTTCAAAATCAGCTTTGGCAAGTAATGGCGTGATTGCGTCGGGATTGCCGACTAAAAGAAGTGTGAGTTGCGAATTAGAGTTCAGTGCCTGCAATGCTGCAGGCACTGTCACGGAAGGGCCAAAATCTCCCCCCATGACATCTAACGCCAGGGTTAGACGTGTCAAGGTATCGTCGCAGCCTGGTTCGGTAAATTCCCCGCTTGCGCGGGGAAATCCTCACTAAGCCTAATCACGCTTGCGCGTGATTACTTAGTGATAACCTTGCGACCGCGGTAGAAACCGTCAGCGGTGATGTGGTGACGCAGGTGTGTTTCACCAGAAGTCTTGTCTACAGACAGGCTGGTAACTGCGGTCAGCGCGTCATGGGAACGACGCATGCCACGTTTGGAACGGGTTGGTTTATTCTGTTGTACGGCCATGGACCTTACTCCTCAATTACTTACGCTTTAAGCTGGCTAATACGGCAAATGGGTTTGGTTTTTGCGCTTCATCAGGCAGTTCCCCAAAGACCATGTCCGCCTCGGACACTTCACAGTGTTCAGAATCATGCACCGGAACCACTGGCAAGGTGAGGATGATTTCATCTTCAACCAGAGCCAGAAGATCGATTTCACCGAATTCGTTAACCTCAATCGGCTCATACGCTTCCGGGAGTGCTTCAGCCTGTTCGTCAGAACGAACCGGACTGAAACAATACGTTGTGTGAACCTGATGTACGAACGGTTTCCCGCAACGCTGACACTCGAGCGTTACCGTCACCTTCGCATCACCGGTTAAAACGGCGAGACGCTGGTTGTCGATAGCGAACGACATGGAGCATTCCACATCACTGTCCACACTGACTACGGATTCGGCAATACGCTCAGCCTGATCGGGGGTATAGATACCTTCGTAATCGAGGCGTTTTTGAGCCGTACGAACCGGATCAAGAGTCAGGGGTAATTTTACCTTTTGCATAGGGCGCGCATATTAACTTTGTAACGTCATAGAGTCAAAGAAAAAGGCAACCAGGGCTGCCTTTTGCCAATTATTCGCACACATTGCGGCCTGTAGTTTAAAATGGCTGGCATCGATACGCTATATCTGGTGATAAAAATATGCCAAATCTCGTCCTTGCTTCCACGTCTCCCTACCGCCGAATGCTGCTGGAAAAGCTCGGGATCCCGTTTGAATGCGCCGCGCCAGAGGTTGATGAGACGCCACATGCAGGCGAATCACCGCGTCATCTGGTGACGCGTCTGGCGCAGGAGAAAGCGCAATCGCTGGCCGCACGCTATCCTCCGCATTTGATTATAGGCTCCGATCAGGTTTGCGTGCTGGACGGCGAAATCACCGGCAAGCCCCATACGGAGGAGAACGCCTGCCAGCAGCTTCTGCGTGCGCGCGGCACTATCGTGACCTTTTATACGGGCCTGGCGCTCTATAACTCCGCCACCGGCCATCTGCAAACCGAATGTGAGCCGTTCGACGTACACTTCCGTCATCTCAGCGAGCAAGAGATCGTGGATTATGTGCGCCGTGAGCGACCGCTGAACTGCGCGGGGAGTTTTAAAAGTGAAGGATTGGGGATTGCGCTGTTCGACAAGCTGGACGGTCGGGATCCCAACACGCTGGTGGGGTTACCGCTGATTGCCCTGTGTCAGATGTTACGGCGAGAAGAGTGTAATCCCTTGTTAAACTAATGCTTTAGCGATCACAGTTTCTTTTTTGAGCAAAAGCTACATTCACCTCCATTATTAAAACACCGTTTTAATTTAAGGAGAGGTGATGAAGATATTCAATAAAATGGCGCTGCTGTTGACGCTTTTCGGCGCCGCGAATGCCATTGCGCAGGCACCGTGGCAAACGCAGGGAGTGGTCGAAGGTAACCTCCCCGCTTCATGGCAAACGCTGAAAGCAGAGATGCATTACCCCCATTCCTGGCTCTCCGGCCACTATAAAGATTTTACTCAGTGGCAAACCCTTAGCCGCCAGCTGTTCCGCGCAGCATTGCTTACCCCGACCTCGACGAAACCTTTCGCGCCAGAAATTCTCAGCAAAGAAGATCGTGGCAGTTACACTGCAGAAAAACTGGCACTTAATATCACCGACGATAATCGTATTGCGGCGCTGCTGCTAATGCCGAAATCCCCGGGACCTCACCCCGCAGTAGTGCTGTTACACGATCACGGTTCGAAATTTGATATCGGTAAAGAGAAGCTGATCCGTCCCTGGGGCGATGCAGGAAAGCTCGCCAGCGCGCAAGCCTGGGCTGACAAATTTTTCAGCGGGAAATTTATCGGTGATGAGTTGGCCAGCCGTGGCTATGCCGTCATCGCCATTGACAGCCCAGGTTGGGGCGATCGCGGGCCAATGGTCTACGAGCAGCAACAGGCGCTGGCCAGTAACTATTTCAACCTTGGCCGTTCTCTGGCAGGCGAAATGGCTTATGAAGATATGCGCACGGTAGACATTATCGCCTCATATGCCGGAGTGGACAGTCAACGTGTGGGCGTGCTGGGTTTCTCGATGGGCGGTTTTCGCGCCTGGCAACTGGCAGCACTGAGCGACAAAGTGGCGGCGACCGCCGTGATCTCATGGTTTGGTACGTATAACGGCCTGATGCAACCAGGCAATAATGTGCTGCGCGGCCAGTCTGCCTTTTATATGCTCCACCCGGGAATGCCTGCGCAGATGGATATTCCGGACATTGCCAGTATCGCTGCGCCTAAACCGATGCTGATATTCAGCGGCGGCCAGGACAAACTGTTCCCGCAGGAAGCGGTAAAGGAGGCCTTTGCCAAAGTGCACCGCGTCTGGAAATCGCAGCACGCCGACGACAAACTCGTCACCCGAACCTGGCCACAACTGGGGCATGTTTTTTACCGTGAACAGCAGGATGAAGTCTTTCCGTGGCTGGATAAGTGGCTGAAGCCCTGACCTGTTGCTTCCCCCTCGTACCGGAGGGGGAAACGCTTATTTGCCGCCGCGCAGCACCTTCAAACAGCGTTTCAGCTGCTCATCCAGCGGCGCTTCAATACGGAATGTCTCACCGGTATTTGGATGGGTAAACTTCAGCGCTGCCGCATGCAGGAACAGACGCGACAGTCCCGTTCCCGCCAGCTGCTTATCAAACTCGCGATCGCCATAGCGGTCATCAAACGCAATGGGGTGCCCCGCAAACTGCGTATGCACGCGGATCTGGTGGGTACGACCGGTCACCGGACTGCAGCGCACCAGCGTGGCAAACTCATAGCGCTCTTCAACCTTAAAGCGCGTCTCCGACGGTTTGCCTTCGCTGGCTCACGCGGACAATGCGCTCACCGCTTTGCAGAATGTTTTTCAGCAGCGGCGCCTGCACCACTTTTACGTGGGACTGCCACTGGCCGCGCACCAGCGCCAGATAATCTTTCTGCATCCCTTTTTCGCGCAGCTGTTCATGCAGCGAACGCAGCGCCGAACGCTTTTTCGCCACCAGCAGAACGCCTGAAGTGTCACGGTCAAGACGGTGCACCAGTTCGAGGAAGCGCGCTTCCGGGCGCAGGGCACGCAGCCCTTCAATCACGCCGAAGCTCAGACCGCTACCGCCATGGACTGCCGTTCCTGACGGTTTATTCAGCACCAGAATATGGTCGTCTTCGTAAAGGATGACATCGCTCAGGGCCGCCACTTTCTGCAGCTTCGGTGAAACGGTCTCTTCTTCACGCTCTGCCACGCGCACCGGCGGAATACGGACTTCGTCACCGGCTTCGAGCTTATACTCAGGCTTCACGCGTTTTTTGTTAACCCGCACCTCGCCCTTACGCAGGATGCGATAAATCATGCTCTTTGGCACCCCTTTCAGCTGGGTACGCAAAAAGTTATCGATACGTTGCCCCGCTTCATCGTCGGCGATGGCAACCATTTTTACGGCTGGAGTCTCTGTTTTCATGGTTGGCGATTCTAAATATCGTCAGCCATTAGCGCCACTCATTTTTCTATGCTTATATTTACTTTTATCCGGCCTGCTCCCCGTTTCGCGCAACCGATTTGGTGGTTATTAAACCAATCGCCATTCTGAAGTGAAGAAACTGTGAGTAACCGGGTGATAATTGGTAAAAGTCATCTTGCTATAACCCGGCGAGCAGTGGAATAATGAGGCTGTTTTCCGTGTTAAATCCTGGTTAAGTAAGGATGTTGACGGAATGACCAATTTTGTCTGACCGATCATCCACGCAGCAATGGCGTAAGACGTATTGATCTTTCAGGCAGTTAGCGGGCTGCGGGTTGCAGTACTTCCCGGTATAAGGAATGTTCTCTGGAGAGTTCTACCCAGGCAATTCCCCTGATAATTGCGCTGTGTTTCCGCATGAAATACAGGCAACCGACACTCTGCGCCTCTTAAGCGAGCGACAACCGTGAGGTTGGCGACGTGAACAGACACGAGGCCATCGGTTCATACCCCGGAAAGGCGTCACCTTGCCCGCAGCTTTGTCGTCAATGTAAGAATAACGAGTAAGTTACGATGAAAAGAATGTTAATCAACGCAACTCAGCAAGAAGAGTTGCGTGTCGCCCTTGTGGATGGGCAGCGCCTGTACGATCTGGATATCGAAAGTCCTGGACACGAACAGAAAAAAGCGAACATTTACAAAGGTAAAATCACCCGCATTGAACCAAGCCTTGAAGCTGCATTTGTCGATTACGGTGCTGAGCGTCATGGTTTCCTCCCTCTGAAAGAAATCGCCCGCGAATATTTCCCTGCAAACTACAACGCCCATGGCCGCCCAAACATCAAAGATGTTCTGCGTGAAGGTCAGGAAGTTATCGTTCAGATTGATAAAGAAGAGCGTGGCAACAAAGGTGCCGCACTGACCACCTTTATCAGCCTGGCAGGGAGCTATCTGGTTCTGATGCCTAACAACCCGCGTGCGGGTGGCATCTCTCGCCGTATCGAAGGTGATGACCGTACCGAACTGAAAGAAGCGCTGGCAAGCCTTGAACTGCCTGATGGCATGGGGCTTATCGTGCGTACCGCGGGCGTCGGCAAATCCGCCGAAGCGCTGCAGTGGGACCTGAGCTTCCGTCTGAAGCACTGGGAAGCCATCCAGAAAGCCGCGGAAAGCCGCCCTGCGCCGTTCCTGATCCACCAGGAAAGCAACGTTATCGTGCGTGCCTTCCGTGACTACCTGCGCCAGGACATCGGCGAAATTCTGATCGATAACCCGAAAGTGCTTGAGCTGGCCCGCCAGCACATCGCCGCGCTGGGTCGTCCGGATTTCAGCAGCAAAATCAAACTGTACACCGGTGAAATCCCGCTGTTCAGCCACTACCAGATCGAATCCCAGATTGAATCCGCCTTCCAGCGTGAAGTGCGTCTGCCGTCCGGCGGTTCTATCGTTATCGATACCACTGAAGCGCTGACCGCTATCGACATCAACTCCGCACGCGCAACCCGCGGTGGCGATATCGAAGAGACCGCCTTCAACACCAACCTGGAAGCCGCTGATGAAATCGCCCGCCAGCTGCGCCTGCGCGACCTCGGCGGTCTGATTGTTATCGACTTCATCGACATGACCCCTGTTCGCCACCAGCGTGCGGTTGAAAACCGTCTGCGCGAAGCCGTGCGTCAGGACCGCGCGCGTATCCAGATTAGCCATATCTCCCGCTTTGGCCTGCTGGAGATGTCCCGTCAGCGCCTGAGCCCGTCGCTGGGCGAGTCCAGCCATCACGTCTGCCCGCGCTGCACCGGCACCGGTACCGTGCGTGATAACGAATCGCTGTCGCTCTCGATTCTGCGTCTGATTGAAGAAGAAGCGCTGAAAGAGAACACCAAAGAGGTGCACGCGATTGTGCCGGTGCCAGGTCGCCTCTTACCTGCTGAACGAAAAACGTGCAGCGGTCAGTGCGATTGAAGCGCGTCAGGGCGGCGTTCGCTGCATCATCGTGCCAAACGATCAGATGGAAACCCCGCACTATCACGTGCTGCGTGTGCGTAAAGGCGAAGAGACGTCAACCCTCAGCTACCTGCTGCCGAAGCTGCACGAAGAAGAGATGGCCCTGCCTTCGGATGAAGAGCCAGCAGAGCGTAAACTGCCTGAGCAGCCTGCGTTAGCGACCTTCATCATGCCAGAAGCCCCGCCTGTGCCGCAAGCGCCTGCCGCCGCTGCTGCACCAGTTGCCAAAGCCGAACCTGCCGCTGTACAACCCAGCCGGCGCAGCCGGGTCTGCTGAGCCGCTTCTTCGGCGCGCTGAAGAAGATGTTTGCGGGTGAAGAAGTTCACCCAGAGCAGCCGTCGAAGCCCAGGAAGAGACAAAAGCGAGCCAAACCAGAACGTCAGCAGGATCGTCGCAAACCGCGTCAGAACAACCGCCGCGATCGTAACGACCGCCGTGATGGCCGCGCTGAAGGTAGCGAGGCGCGCGAAGGTCGTGAGAATCGTGAAAACCGCGAAAGTCGTGAGCAACGCGAAGACAACCGCCGCAACCGTCGCGAGAAACAGCAGCAGAATGTTGAAGATCGTGAAATTCGCCAGCAGGCGGGCGATGAGTCTGAGAAGAGCAAACAGCGTGATGAGCAGCAGCCGCGCCGTGAACGCAACCGTCGCCGTAACGACGAGAAGCGTCAGGCACAGCAGGAAGTCAAAAACCTGAACCGTGCCGAGCCTGATGAGCAGCAGGACGGCGAGCAGGAAGAACGTACTCAGGTCATGCCGCGTCGTAAGCAGCGCCAGCTTGCTCAGAAAGTCCGCTTCGCCTCCGAAGCAACCGAAGAGTCACACGGATACTACCGAAGAGACGATGGCTCAGAGTACTGAAGCTGGCGAAAGTTGATCTGCCGGCGGTCGTTGAAAACAACGTTGAGCAGGATGAAAACGGTGAAAACCGTGATAACGCCGGCATGCCTCGCCGTTCACGTCGTTCTCCACGTCATCTGCGCGTCAGCGGCCAGCGCCGTCGTCGCTATCGTGACGAGCGTTACCCGACGCAGTCGCCAATGCCGCTGACCATTGCCTGTGCTTCACCAGAAATGGCTTCCGGCAAAGTCTGGATCCGCTACCCGGTTCCGCGCGCTCAGGAAGAGCAGGCGAAAGAGATCGCGGCAGAAGAGAACGTTGCCGTTGAGCAGGAAGTTGCACCGATGGTGGATGAAGCCGCGCTGGTAAGCGCTGTAGAAACCGAAGTGGTTGAGCAGCAACCCGCAGCAGAAGCAGAAGTTGTCGCGCCAGCCGCTGAAACGGAAGTGACAGAACCTGTCGTTGTTGAGCCGCAGCAGACTGTCGCTGAGCCAGAAACCGTTGAGGTCGAAACCACTCATCCGGAAGTGATTGCCGCGCCGGTTGATGCCGCACCGCAGCTTATTGCCGAAGAAGATGTGGTGGTGGCTGAGGAAGTCGCTGAAGAAGCTGAACCTGTAGCCGCAGTGGAAGACACCGCTGAAGCCATCGTCGAAACGACCACTGAAGAAATCGTTCAGGACGTTGAGATTCACAGGACCCGGTTGCGAAGAACCGAAAGTCCTAAAGTGAAACCTGTGCCGTCTCTGCGCCCGCCGTCGCCCGTAAAGTGGCGACAGCACCGATGACCCGCGCGCCGGCGCCGGATTACGTGCCGGAAGCGCCGCGTCACAGCGACTGGGTTCGCCCGGCTTTCAGCTTCGACGGTAAAGGCGCCGCAGGCGGTCACAGTGCAACGCACGCCGCCACTGCACCGGCAACGCGGCCGCCATCTGTCGAATAATCGCCAGACAGCGCAAAGTAAAAAGCCGACCTTAGGGTCGGCTTTTTTTATGGCTGCTGCACAGGCTTCCTCATGCCTCCCAGCCCCGGCATGACCTGCCGCATCAACTCCAGAAAACGCCGCAAGCGTGCCGGATAATAACGGGACCAGGGATAAACCAGATGCACCGGTAGCGCCGCTGGCTGCCACTCCGGCAGCAAATGCACCAGCCGCCCTTCCCGCTTATCATCCTGTACCGTCCAGCTGGAGACGACCGCCACACCAAGACCGGTGAGTGCCGTATTGCGTGCAACATACAGGCTGTCGGTGCTCAGGCGTGGCGTGATCGGCACCTGTTCCGCATCGCCGGTTTGCTGATGTGTCATCGATGAATTAGCTCCACGTGGCGCTGGTAGAAAGAGCTGATCGCTATCCAGGGAAACTGCTGCAAATCCTCCGGCGTGGTAACCGCCGGAAAACGCGCCAGCAGGGCCGGAGAAGCCACCAGGCAGCGGGGCACTTCCGCCAGCAGCACGGATACGGTCGCCGGATCGACCTCCACGCCCACCCGAATAGCACAGTCAAGGTTGTCGCCGAGAAAATCCGCCGACCGATCGTTGAGCATCCACTCAATCGAAAGCTGCGGATAGCGTTGCAAAAATTCGGTTACGGGTTTAAGAAGCTGGTCCTGACCAAACGCGTGGGGAGCGCGCACCCGCAGCACGCCTACCGGCTCATCTTCCGTCTGCCCCACCTCATCTTCCAGCGCCAGCCAGCGGTCAATCCGATCACCCGACGGGCGTGCTGATAGCAGCGCTCGCCGTCATCCGTCAGCCGCGTCGTGTGGGTGGTGCGCAGCATCAGGCGCACGCCCAGCATGGTTTCCAGCGACTGCAACCGTCGGCTTACCGTGGCCTGGGTTGTTGCCAGCTGCCGCGCCGCCGCAGAGAGCGAACCCGCCTCCACAATGCGGACAAACGTCCGCATCAACTCCACCCTGTCTATACGCTCAGCTCTTTTCATCTTTATTTTCACTTATACGTTCAACGTATAAGCGTTTTACCACCGGGCCCGCTACCGTCGCAAGGCGTACTGATAAAAAATAGCCTCACTGCGTAGCACGCCTACGAACTCATAAAAACCATACCGGGGAAACACTGTATGAACCGTCATTCTCTTTCGACAGATGTTGTTGCCGCTGGGTCATTTTAATGCTGGCGCTGGGCGCCGGATTCAGCGTGGCATCTATCTATTATGCGCAGCCCCTGCTGCCGCTGATGGGTAGCGATCTGCACCTGACCGTTAACGGCATGGGGCTGGTACCGACGCTGACTCAGGCCGGCTATGCGCTGGGCATCCTGTTCCTGCTACCGCTGGGCGATCGCCACGACCGCAGGACGTTAATCCTGATAAAAAGCGCGGCGCTGGCGCTGTTTCTTCTCGGCTGTAGCCTGACCGGCAGATCCACTCTCTGCTGCTGGCAAGCCTGCTCATCGGCATGGCCGCCACCATGGCACAGGATATCGTCCCTGCCGCGGCCATCCTTGCGCCGGAAGGTAAACAGGGGAAAACCGTGGGCACGGTAATGACCGGGCTGCTGATGGGTATCTTATTATCAAGAACCGTAAGCGGCGTGGTGGGCGAAGCGTTTGGCTGGCGCGTCATGTACCAGCTGGCGGCGGCGAGCATTGCGTTCATCGGCGTGATGATGTGGTTTGTGCTTCCCCGTTTTGCCATTCACTCCACGCTGAGCTACCCGGCGCTGATGCGCTCGATGGAGCACCTGTGGCGTCGTTATCCGGCGCTGCGCCGTGCGGCTCTGGCTCAGGGTTTCTTGTCGATTGCCTTTAGCGCCTTCTGGTCTACGCTTGCGGTCATGCTGCTGGAACGCTATCACCTGGGTAGTGCCGTAGCGGGTGGTTTTGGTATTGCAGGTGCCGCCGGTGCGTTGGCCGCCCCGCTGGCGGGAGGTCTGGCGGACAAACTGGGCGCCGGAAAAGTCACGCAGCTTGGTGCCGTTCTGGTGACCGTCTCTTTCGCCCTGATGTTCCTGATGCCCGCACTGGGCGTTCATGGACAGCTGATGCTGATCGCCATCTCTGCCGTCGGGTTCGACCTGGGTCTGCAGTCCAGCCTGGTCGCTCACCAGAACCTGGTATACAGCCTTGAACCGCAGGCGCGTGGTCGTCTCAACGCCCTGCTCTTTACGGTGGTCTTTATCGGGATGGCGCTGGGTTCCGCATTAGGCAGCAATATCTACTCGCTGGCTGGCTGGACGGGTGTGGTCGCGCTGGCGACCGTCTGTGGCGTCATTGCGCTGGCCATCCGTCTGATTGATGCCCGTCGCATCCAGCAAGCAACGCAGAAAGCATAAGGCAAAAAAATGCCCAATCCAGACGGATTGGGCAGTAAAACATGCCCAGTTTCAAGACATGTTCCAAGAGGTCAAGATGTTATTTGTTCAGCTGGAACAGAGACATGCCCTGCATATCGCTAAACGCTTTATAAGACGCCTGCAAGGCCGCCTGCTGCATGGTGTAAGAGGAAATCGCTTCGTTCCAGTCGACATCAACCAGGTCGCTCATCTGCTTGGTCTGACCCAGCGCGCGGTCATCACCCAGCGTATCGAGTTTTTCCAGCTCGTTCATCTTGGTGCCCACATCCGCAACGACCGTCAGAACATTGTTCTGGGAGTTTTTGATGCCGATTTGCGCATTGGCAATCACCTGGCTTTGCGCCGTTGCAGCAGCCGGATCGTTCTCAATCGGCGTCTTCAGCGACGCAATGGCAGAATCCAGGATTTTGAACATATTCGTTTCCGAAGTTCCCGGCGCACCGGTTGCCGGATCCGTCGGTTCAGGCGTGGCGTTACTGGTAATGCTGTTGAAAATTTCCTGCCCGGTATGGGTAATCGCCATATTGCGCGCAGCGTCAACCTGCTGGGTGATAGCCTGCGTACCGCCGCTGTAAGTACCCCGGTCGCGGCATCAAACGGTGCGCTCTCGGTTTTGTATCCCGCAAAGATAAAGCGACCATTACCGTCCGTCGTGTTGGCCAGGTTCATCAGCTGATCGCGGATCCCCTGAATATCGGTCGCCAGAGAAAGACGGTCGTCATCGCTTAACGAGCCACTACCGGCCTCAACGATAGTAGACTGCGCGCCCGCTTGAGATCGCGGTGTTCACCTGAGTTAACACGTTATCTTCCAGCGAGACTTTTTGTTCGGCGAAGGTACGCGCAGTCGCAAACTGGCTGTTTTGCGACTGCGACTGTGACAGAACGATGGCCTGCGACGCGGCGATAGGATCGTCCGACGGACGGTTGACGCGCTTGCCGGTGGACATTTGCTCACCGTAGCTCAGCCATCTGCTCTGGGAATCGGTGATCCCACGCATGTTCTGCTCATACATCATCTGGGTGCTAATACGCATTGTTCACCTCAACCTTAACGAATGTTGATAATTGCATCGAAGAGCGTACTGGCAGTCTGGAGAACCTGGGCGTTCGCCAGGTAATACTGCTGATAACGCTGCAAATTGCCATACTCTTCGTCGAGGTTTACCCCAGAGATGGTCTGCTGCTGCTTGATTAACTGCGTCTCCACGTTGGCTTTCGTCTGGCTGCTCACCTTCAGTGACGCCGTTGAGCTACCCACGGTACTGACGAGAGAGGCATACGCATCGTTGAAGGTTTTGTTGCCCCCCACGACTTTCGCGTTTTGCAGATCGAGCAGTTTCTGGCCGTTACGGTTATCACTTTCGCCGCCGTTCTGTACTGACGCCATCGCCAGTTTGGACTCGTCGCTGATCGCCAGATCCATGTTCATGATGACGTCGGAAACCGGCTTCACGGTAAAGCTGTCTTTGGTATTTGCCGTGCCGCTCACGTTGACGTTAAGACCATCAAACGACAGATTGCCGCTGGCATCCGGGCTCATCGTAAAGCTGGTTTTGTCTGAAGTACGGGTAACCGTCCAGTCAGTGCCGTTAAACTGCAGCTTATAGTCTGTCGCCTGGACCTGTTTGCTGTCCGTCACAGAGGCCGTAACAACCGCCGATCCGCCGTTCTTGCTGTTGGACAGCACCGCCGGAGAACCAAAGTTGAACAGCTTACCGCCCGCATCACCGTTAGCGTCAAAACCGGCTTCATGCTGCGTGTTCATCGAATCGGCAAAGGCCAGCGCCATCTGGTTCAGGGTATTACGGGCTTTATCCAGATCTTCCGTACGGAAAGTCAGTAAACCGCCTAATGAACCGGTGGTGATCATTTTTTCCGGGATCTCGACGTTCCCGGCCACATCATCGACATAGGCCACGGTAGTACGGGCCGGATCGGCACTCGACTTCACGGCAGCCAGCTGGTTGGCTTTGCTGCCCTGTACCAGGCTGTAACCGTTGCCGAAAGAGATGTTAAACGTGCCGCTATCCTGGACAGAGACTTCCACGCCGACGATTTTGTTCAGCTCATTGACGAGCTGATCGCGCTGATCAAGCAGATCGTTAGGCGATGCGCCCGCGCCGACGCCGGTCAGACGGGAAATCTGATCGTTCAGATTGGCAATCTGTTTGGCATAGTTGTTGATCTGAGAAACGCTGGTGCTAATCGCGGTATTCACCTGCGTATCCTGGTCGCGAAGATACTGATCGTTGGTTTTAAACTGATTGACCAGACCGCCCGCTTTACCCAGCACCGTCTGACGCGCCGCCGGGTCTTCCGCGTTGCTCACCAGCGTTTGCAGACTCTTGAAGAAGTCCTGCAGCGTGGTGGAGAGCGAGTTGGTGGTATCGGAGAGCACATCGTCGATTTTTGACATCTGCTGATAGCGCGTCGTCAGGCCGCTGCTCTGCGTCTGCGCGGCGCGCAGCTGGTTGGTGATGAAGGCGTCATACTCACGCTGGACACCGGAGACATACACCCCGTTACCCACCCAGCCACCGCCGGTCAGCGTGCTGTTAGATGCGCCCAGCACCGTGGTCTGGCGGGTGTAGCCTGCCACGTTATAGCTTGAAATATTATTACTGACGGTATTGAGTGCCGACTGCGCAGCACTGAGGCCACTCATGGCGCTGTTAATCAAACTGGACATGGGGGTTCCTTTTATACGTTCAGACACGAGTCCTGATGAAGGTTATCGGCAACCTCCACCGGGACTTGAGAACTTTCAGAACAGATTTTCAATATCTGTGCTATAGGCTTTGCTGACCTTCTCGCCCATGGATTTCAGCTGCTGGATCATGCTGGTGAGCTTGCGCGCATAGTTCGGGTCAGTCGCGTAGCCCGCGTTTTGCAGCGCCTGAGCACCCTGCTCCGCCGTCGCCGCCTGCGTAACGGCGGTATACCGCGGATTTCGGCTCAGCAGGCCGACATAATCGGACAATGCTTCCAGATAAGAGCTGTAGACGCGGAATTTTGCTTTGACCTTCACCGCCGCACCGTTCTCGTATTCGGTGGTCGTGATCTCCGTGGTTGGCCCCTTCCAGCTGGAGGTAGCCTTCACGCCGAAGATGTTGAAGCTCGGCTCGCCGTTTTCCTTGCGGATCTGGCGCTGTCCCCAGCCCGACTCCAGCGCAGCCTGCGCCAGAATCAGGTGATGCGGCACGCCGCTCTGTTCGCTGGCAAGGCGCGCAGGCAGAGAAAGCTGCGCCAGGAAGTCTTTGCTGTCACCGGAGAGCGGCTCATCGCCGCTGCCCGTGGCTTTTGGCATCGCTTTACGCACCATTTGCGTCAGAGCCTGGTTCTGATAACTGGTCACCGTTTCCAGGTCGAACTTCATCGGTACCTGCTGCGGCTGCTCCTGAGGCTGAATACCCTGCGCGGCTTCGGTCTGTTTCACAATCATGTCAGCCAGACCGAGGCCTTTACCGGCTGTCATCTGCTGCGCAATCTGCTGGTCATACATGCTGGTGTAGAGACGCGTTGAATCACTGCTGAACATCCCGTCTTTCGGCAGGGTTTCGCGCATGCTTTTCAGCATCATCTGTACAAACATCCCTTCTACCTGGCGGGCGACCGGGCGGATATTCGCCGCCGGGTCTTTTCCTGCTTTGGTTTTCAGTTCGTTGAGCGACTGGGCGTCCCAGGCTGCACTGGTCAACAGTTTGCTATCGGTCAGCATTAGATGATTTCCAGTTTGGCGCGCAGGCAGCCCGCGCTTTGCATCGATTGCAGGATGGACATCAGATCCATCGGCGTTGCCCCCAGGGCGTTCAGGGCACGCACCACGCTGTTCAGGTTGGCGCTGGAGCGCACGCTTTGCAGCGACCCGCCGCTCTGGCGCATATCAATCTGCGTTTGCGGCGTCACCACCGTCTGACCGCCACCAAATGGCGTATTCGGCTGGCTCACGTTCGCGGAGCGGTTGACCGTCACGGAGAGGTTCCCCTGCGCCACGGCACAGCTGTCCAGCGACACTTCCCGGTTCATCACCACCGAGCCGGTACGGGAGTTGATGATCACTTTCGCATCCTGGACCGGAACGTTCACTTCAATATTCTGAATATCGGCCAGCATGCGCACCTGGTTGCTGCTGCCGGTGGAGGTGCGGATCTGCACGGTGCGGGCATCGAGCGCCGTTGCATTACCGTAGCCGCGGCTGCGGTTGATGGTATCGGCAATCTGCTGCGCCATCGTGAAGTCTTCATTATTGAGCTGCAGGTTGATGGTGTTGCCCGCGCCAAACTGGGTCGGCAGTTCACGCTCAATGATCGCCCCGTTGGTAATACGTCCGCCGTTGAGCTGGTTCACCTGCACGCTGCTGCCGCCTGCGGATGCACCCGCACCGCCAACCAGAATGTTCCCCTGCGCCAGCGCATACACCTGGCTGTCGACGCCTTTCAGCGGGGTCATCAGCAGCGTACCGCCGCGCAGGCTTTTGGCGTTACCCATTGAGGAGACCACCACGTCAATGGTCTGCCCCTGGCGCGCAAACGCCGGGAAGGGCGCGGTGACCATTACCGCCGCCACGTTTTTCAGCTGCATGTTGGTGCCCGCCGGCACGGTAATGCCCAGCTGCGAAAGCATGTTGTTCAGGCTTTGGGTGGTAAAGGGCGTCTGGGTGGTCTGGTCACCGGTACCATCCAGCCCCACCACCAGGCCGTAGCCAATCAGGGAGTTTTCTCGCACGCCCTGAACGCTGGTGAGGTCGCGGATACGGTCAGCCTGGGCAACAGATGCCACCAGCGCCAGCGCCACGGCGAAGATCGATTTAAACATGGGTCACCTCGCTTACATCGGCGATAAATTGAGGAAGAAGCGCTGCAGCCAGCCCATATTCTGCGCTTCATTGATATAGCCGTTGCCGACGTACTCAATACGCGCATCCGCCACCTGCGTGGACGGAACGGTGTTGGTGCCGCTGATGGTGCGAGGGTTAACCACGCCCGAGAAGCGAATGAATTCCGTGCCCTGGTTGATGGCGATCTGTTTTTCACCCACAACGTGTAAGTTGCCGTTAACCAGCACCTGGTCAACCGTCACCGTCAGCGTGCCGCTGAAGGTGTTGCTGGCGTTCGCGCCGCCTTTGCCGTTAAAGGTATTGCCGCCGGACGCGCTCACATCGGCACGCGCATTGCCGAACAGCCCTTCGAGATAGCGCGGCACGGTATCGAAGCCAAAACTGGTTTTGCCATCGCGGCTGGCGTTCGCCGACGAGCTCTTGCTCGCGCTGACGTTTTCCTGCAGCACAATGGTCAATGTATCGCCGACGTTACGCGGGCGGCGATCTTCAAACAGCGGCTGATAGCCGTAATTAATCGGCTGCGCGGTCTGGAAAATGGAGCCGTTTACCACTGGCGCAGGGCCAGGAACGGGTTGGGCAGTCGTCGCACCCTGGACCAATGGTTTAGACGGGATCAAAGCACACCCGCTAAGGGTGACAGCCAGAACAGTCAGTATCGGATAACGAAACGCCGCGTTTTTTTGCATTGCCTTCATCTTCGAAAACAGGGAGCCGGCGCGGCGTTTACCGCACCGGGCTACACCTTAGAGTTGCGTCAGTTTCTGCAGCATCTGGTCGGTCGTCGACACTGCTTTACTGTTAATTTCATACGCGCGCTGAACCTGGATCATATTCACCAGCTCTTCCGCCACGTTCACGTTGGAGGTTTCCACATAGCCCTGATACAGCAGACCCGCACCGTTCAGCCCCGGGGTACTCTCGTTCGGCGCACCGGAGGATTGCGTTTCGGTGTAGAGGTTCTCACCAATGCTTTCCAGACCGGTATCGTTCATGAAGGTGGTCAGGTTGAGCTGCCCAACCTGAACCGGCGCGGCCTGTCCCCTGCTGGGTCACGCTGACCACACCGTCACGGCCGATGGTGATGCTCAGGGCGTTCGCCGGGATGGTGATCGCAGGCTGAACCTGGAAACCGCCCGCCGTCACCAGCTGGCCGTTCTGATCGACCTGGAACGAGCCGTCGCGGGTGTAGGCCGAAGTCCCGTCCGGCAGAGAGCACCTCAAAGAAGCCCTGCCCTTTGATCGCCACATCTTTGCTGTTGTTGGTCTGAGACAGGTTGCCCTGGCTGTGCAGACGCTCGGTGGCCACCGGACGCACGCCGGTACCGATCTGCAGGCCCGAAGGCAGCGTCGTCTGTTCGGAAGACTGCGCCCCCGGCTGGCGGATGGTTTGATAAAGCAAATCTTCGAAAACGGCGCGCTGACGCTTGAAACCATTGGTGCTCACGTTTGCCAGGTTGTTGGCAATCACGTCCATATTGGTTTGCTGGGCGTCCAGGCCAGTTTTCGCGATCCATAAAGAACTGATCATAAGGAATCCTGTTAGCTCATAGCCAGAAGTTGGTTAGCCTTGCCCGCGTTTTCATCCACGCTGCTGATGATCTTCATCTGCATTTCAAAGCGGCGGGCGCTGGCGATCATGTCGGTCATGGCTTCGACCGGCTTGACGTTACTGCCTTCCAGAACGCCGGACATCACGCGGATGCTCGGATCGGCCTGTAACGTGGCACCACGCGTCGCCTGTGCCGCCTGGGTCAGACGGAACATGCCGTCGTCGCCACGCTGCACCTCTTTGCCTTCCGCTTTCACCAGCTTCAGACGACCGACGGGCGCAACGGTATTGGCCGGGTCGCCCGGGTTCAGCGCCGAAATGGTGCCGTCCGCGGCGATAGTCAGCTCAGAGCCTTCCGGCACGGTCAGCGGGCCCGCTTCACCCATCACCGGATGGCCCTGAATCGTCAGCTGGCCCGTCGCGCTCACCTGGATATTGCCGTTACGGGTATAACCTTCGCTGCCGTCCGCAGTTTGCACCGCCAGCCAGCCGTCCTGCTGCAGGGCAACGTCCAGCGGGCGTGAGGTGTAATCCATCTGCCCTGGCGTCATATCGGCGCCTGGGGTCGATGCGGTCACCAGCGTTCGGGTCGGCAGGGAAAGCCCTTCTACCGGCACCGCGCGCAGCGCATTAAGCTGCGCGCGAAAGCCCGGCGTTGAGGCGTTTGCCAGGTTGCTGGCGGTAACGGCCTGCTGATTGAGCGTCTGACTTGCCGCGCCCATCGCGGTATATATTGCGTGATCCATTGCGCTTTCCTGTTAGCCGCTTAACGCAGGTTAACCAGCGTGTTGAGGATCTGGTCCTGGGTTTTGATGGTCTGCGCGTTCGACTGATAGTTACGCTGCGCGACGATCATGTTCACCAGTTCTTTACTCAGATCCACGTTGGAGGCTTCCAGCGCGCCGTTGGTCAGCTTGCCGAAGTTACCGGTGCCTGCCGTACCCAGCAGCGCCACGCCGGAGGAAGAGGTGGCAGACCAGACGTTGTCGCCTTCCGATTTCAGGCCTTCGTTGTTGGCGAAGTTTGCCAGCACGATCTGCCCCAGCACCTGAGTCTGTTCGTTGGAGTAGTTACCCACCACGGTGCCGTCGTCGTTGATCTGGTAGCTCACCAGGTCGCCCGGTTTGTAACCATTCTGGGTGGTCGCCACGATGTTGTTGGCACCGGTGTTCTGCTGCATGGAGTTCAGGAAGCTCAGGGAGAAGGTCGCCGGGGTTGCGCCGTTAATGGTACCGGTGGTGATGTTCGCCGTGGTGCCGCTGGTCAGAGAGCCGTTCGCATCAAACACCAGTGTGCTTGCCAGCGTTGCAGTGCTGCCACTTACGCTACTGTCCTGCGTGTAAACACTCCAGGTGTTCGCCGTAGAACTTTTCACGAAGTAGACGTTCATGTTATGCGCGTTACCCTGGCTATCGAAAACGGTCACGGTGCCTTTTTTGTTGTAGGTATCCGGGTTAGTCGGATCAAAGGTGGTAACTGTCGGAGCGGAATCGGTTGAGTTCAGGTTGATCTGCTGCGTCGCCGTGGTGGTGGATTTCGCCGCCATCAGGGTGTTCGGGATAGTAATGGCCTGCGGGTTCGCGCCGGTCTGAACCGTTGGCGGCGTACCCGCTGCCGGATAACCCGTCACCTGCATGCCCTGCATGTTCACCAGGTTACGGTTTTCATCCAGCTTGAACTGGCCGTTACGGCTGTAAAAAACAGAACCGTTGGAGTCGACCATACGGAAGAAACCGTTCTGGCTGATGGCAACGTCCAGACCACGACCGGTGTTGGTGGTGGTGCCGTCGCTAAAGTCCTGGGTGATGCCCGCCACTTTAACGCCCAGACCGACTTTGGAACCGGCAAACATGTCTGCAAAAGAAGCAGAACCGGATTTAAAACCATAGGTCGCGGAGTTGGCGATGTTGTTGCCAATGACGTCCAGGTTGGTGGCCGCAGCATTCAGGCCGCTGACCGCTTGAGAAAAGGCCATGACTTACTCCTGATAAGTGTTAAGGCTTAGATAATCTGCCGAACTTCGTCGAGTGTGGTGGAACCGGAGGTACCCAAATCCAGTTTGTTGCCGTCGCTTCCTTTAATCACGCCCTGGACCAGCGCGAACTGCAGCGGCTGCGCCACCAGCTGGGTCGTCCCGTTGCTGGCGCTGATCGCGACTTTGTAGGATCCGTTTGGTGCTTTCGTGCCGTCGGTCAGGCTGCCATCCCAGGTAAAGGTGTGAACGCCCGCCTTCAGCTCGCCGATATCAATGGTGCGCACCACGGTGCCGTCTTTGCATCCGTGATAGTCGCAGTCACCTTGTCAGCCGCCTGCGGCAGCTCAACGCCAAACGGCGTGGTCCGCGGTGGTGCCGCTGCCTACCAGAATCGTGTGCCCCGGGATCATCACCCCGTGACCAATCAGGCTTGCCGCCTGCAGAGACTGGGCTGTTAATCTGCCCGGAGACGGAACCGAGGGTGGTGTTCAGTTTCTCAATGCCGCTAACGGTGCTGATCTGCGCCAGCTGCGTGGTCAGTTCGTTGTTCTGCATTGGGTTGGTCGGATCCTGGTTCTTCAGCTGCGCCACCAGCAGCGTCAGAAAGCTGCCCTGAAGGTCGGAAGCGCTGTTACTCCCCGTCAGGGAGTTAGAACCGGTAGTGCTGGTCGATGAGACACTACTGTTAGCAGTGGTGTCATTCACATTTACGGCGATGGACATGCGTGTCTCCTTTACTGGCCGAGAGTGAGTGTTTTGAGCATCATGCTCTTCACGGTATTAAGCACTTCGACGTTGGCCTGGTAGCTGCGGGAAGCCGACATGGAGTTCACCATCTCACCCACCACATCCACGTTTGGCATTTTCACGTAGCCGCTGGCATCCGCGAGCGGGTTACCCGGCTCATACACCAGCCTGTCCGGCGCCTGGCTCTCTACCACATCAGAGACCTTCACGCCGCCCGTCGCCGCGCCCGGCGCAGCATCGACCTGAAAGACAACCTGTTTGGCACGATAGGGCTGGCCGTCCGGTCCGGTGACGCTGTCGGCGTTCGCCAGGTTACTGGCGGCCACGTTCAGGCGTTTGGACTGCGCGGTTAACGCCGAACCGGCGATATCAAAAATATTCAGTAAGGCCATCTATCAGTTCCCCCCCTGCAGGACGTTCATCATGCCTTTGATTTGTCCGCCGAGTACGGTCAGGCCCGTCTGGTATTTCAGGCTGTTGTCGGCAAACTGGGTACGCTCCCGGTCCATATCCACGGTGTTACCGTCGAGTGAGGGCTGATCGGGAATGCGGTAAAGTAAATCGGTCGCTGGCGCGGTCATCGCCTGAGCAGGAATATGGCGAGAGGATGTCATGGCAAGTGCAACACCCGTTCCTTCGGCACGTCCACGCTCCATCACCTTTTTGAGTTCACTGGAGAAATCAATATCGCGCGCCTGAAACCCCGGGGTATCGGCGTTGGCGATGTTGGCGGCCAAAATCTCCTGCCGCTGGGCGCGCAAGTTGAGCGCTTCCTGCTGAAAACGTAACGCGGCGTCGAGTTTATCGAGCATGTCTCCTCCGCTGATGGCAAAATTTCAGTTCACAGCTTAAATCTCACCCGGTCTCCCCTATCGACGGAATAAGCGCAAAATGCGTCGCTATTTATTGCGTTGATGCAAAACCACTGCAGGTAAAATCTCTGCATCCCATCAACAGGCAGGAGTCTGCGATGCAAACGTTAAAAAGCGGTCTGGCCGCGACTCTCTTGCTGTTTAGCCCTCTGGCGCAGGCTGAAGGGTTACAGGATCGGCTGACGGCTTTTTTTGCTGAAAAACTGGCAGGCTTTAGCGATGACGTTACCGTTACCGTGCGCACGCCACCGAATCTGTACCCGACGTGTGACCAGCCTTCGTTCAGCGTGGTGGGGTTCACAAAGCTTTGGGGGAATGTGAACGTGCTGGCACGCTGCGCCAACGAAAAACGCTATTTACAGGTTGCCGTTCAGGCGACGGGCAATTATGTTGTCGCTGCCGTGCCCATTGCGCGCGGCAGCGTGCTGCAGACAAACAGCGTGACGCTGAAGCGCGGCCGTCTGGATCAGCTGCCGCCACGCACCATGCTGGATATTAACCAGGCACAGGACGCCGTCAGCCTGCGCGACGTCGCGCCAGGCCAGCCGATACAGATCTCCATGCTGCGTCAGGCATGGCGGGTAAAAGCAGGCCAACAGGTGATGGTGGTGGCCAACGAGATGGCTTTAGCATCAACAGTGAAGGGAAAGCGTTGAACAATGCCGCGGTGGCGCAAAACGCCCGCGTCAGAATGTCCTCAGGCCAGGTGGTGAGCGGAACCGTCGATGCTGATGGGAATATTCTGATTAACCTATAATCTTTTTAAAGATTTCGCGGCGCGTGCCGATAAATATTCCACTAATGATGATGTCAGGCGCAAACGCCGCGAACCCTCGATGAGGACAACACTATGAGCATTGATCGTACATCAGCCCTGAAGCCGGTAAGCGCTGTACAACCTCGCGAAACGAATGACGCTCCGGCGCAGAAAACGCGTCTGGAAAAACCGTCAACGTCCAACAGCACCAGCGTGACCCTGAGCGACGCGCAGGCAAAACTGATGCAGCCGGGCAGCAACGATATCAATATGGAACGTGTTGAAGCGCTGAAAACGGCTATTCGTAACGGTGAGCTGAAAATGGATACCAGCAAAATCGCTGATGCCCTGATTCAGGAAGCACAGAGTTTCTTACAGAGTAACTAACCGTATGAGTCGACTGTCAGAAATACTGGATCAAATGACGGTTGTCCTGAACGACCTGAAAACGGTAATGGACGCTGAACAGCAGCATCTCTCTTCCGGTCACATCAACGGCAGCGCGCTGCAGCGTATTACTGAAGACAAAAGTTCGCTTCTGGCAACGCTGGATTATCTGGAGCAACAGCGCCGCGCTGAGCAGGATCCTAAGCGCAGCGCCAATGACGATATTGTTGAGCGCTGGCAAACCATTACCGAAAAAACCCAGCACCTGCGCGACCTTAACCAGCACAACGGCTGGCTACTGGAAGGTCAGATTGAGCGTAATCAGCAGGCGCTTGAGGTGTTGAAACCGCATAAAGAAACCGGACTGTACGGTGCGGATGGTCAGACAGCGACTGCACGTATTGCGGGTGTGAAAAAGATTTCGATTTGACGCTAAAGCGACAAATTATGCAGTGGGGAGCACCCTAAGGTGAACTCCCCTTTTGGCGTTTATGCCGTCCGGCGGGCAAACTCTTTGACTTTGAAACCCAGCACCGCGAGCGTGGCAAAGTACGCCACCACCCCGACGCCTACTACGGCCATCAGCCGCATCAGTCGATAAGGCATGGTACCCAGGGACCATTCCGGCATCACGTACATCATGCCAAGCAGCGCAGCAGACATCACCAGTACCGCAACGATCAGACGCACCAGGAAACTCCCCCAGCCCGGCTGCGGCGTGAAAATATCCTGCTTGCGCAGCTGCCAGTACAGCAGCCCGGCATTCAGACAGGCCGCCAGACCAATCGACAGTGACAGGCCGGCATGCTTCAGCGGACCAATAAACGCCAGGTTCATCAGCTGCGTCATAATCAGCGTCACGATGGCAATTTTTACCGGCGTTTTGATGTCCTGACGCGAATAAAAGCCCGGCGCCAGCACTTTCACCACGATCAGCCCCATCAGGCCCACCGAGTAGGCAATCAGCGCGCGCTGGGTCATGGCGGCATCGAAGGCGGTGAACTTCCCATACTGGAAGAGCGACACCGTCAGCGGTTTGGCCAGAATACCCAGCGCCACCGCGCTTGGCAGGGCCAGCAGGAAGCAGAGACGCAGGCCCCAGTCCATCAGGCGGCAATACTCATCATGATTACCGCTGGCAAAGCTTTTCGACAGCGACGGCAGCAGGATGGTCCCCAGCGCCACACCCAGCACCCCGGATGGGAACTCCATCAGGCGGTCGGCATAGTACATCCAGGAAACCGAGCCGGACACCAGGAACGAGGCAAAGATGGTGTTGATAATCAGCGAGATCTGGCTGACGGAGACGCCGAGAATGGCGGGCCCCATCTGCTTGATGACGCGCATCGCCCCGGCATCTTTGAGGTTGATGCGCGGCAGCACCAGCATGCCGATTTTTTTCAGATGCGGCAGCTGATACGCCAGCTGCAGCACGCCGCCCACGGTGACCGCCCAGGCCAGCGCCAGTACCGGCGGGTTGAAGTGCGGCGCGGCGAACAGGGCAAAGCCGATCATGCTGACGTTAAGGAACGTCGGCGCAAACGCGGGAACAGAGAAGCGGTTCCAGGTGTTGAGGATCGCCCCCACCAGCGAGGCCAGCGAGATCAGCAGAATATAGGGGAAGGTGATGCGCAAAAGCTGCGAGGTCAGGGCAAACTTGTCGGCCGTATCGGCAAAGCCGGGCGCGGTCACCATAATCACCCAGGGCGCGGCCAGCATCCCGAGGACGGTCACCACCGCCAGCGCCAGCGTCAGCAGGCCGGAGACATAAGACACAAAGACGCGCGTTGCGTCCTCGCCCTGCTTGCTTTTATATTCCGCCAGGATGGGGACGAATGCCTGAGAAAACGCCCCCTCCGCAAATATACGACGCAGCAGGTTCGGTAATTTGAACGCGACGAAAAAGGCGTCCGTGGCCATCCCTGCACCAAATACCCTTGCCACAATGGCGTCGCGCGCAAAACCCAGCACGCGGGAAAACATGGTCATCGAGCTGACGGCCGCCAGCGATTTTAATAAGTTCATTAACGTGAATTTCCAGAACCATACGGATTTCCAGGACGGGCAAGCGTAAGCGCCACCCGGCAAAGCCTACAAGCGGCGCTTAGTCTACCCGGATTTCAACGAATTACTATCCGCAGATGTTACAGCGAGTTATTCGCTCATGGCCTCGCGCCAGAGCCTTTCCACAATGCGCTGCGCCATAATGGCCTGCTCACCGGACGTTTCAGGAACCGTCTGATTTTGCACGCAGGAGATAAAGTGGCGGGCGCAACCCGCAAAACCGCGCTGTTCCAGCGTGCTCTGCCAGCCAGCGACCGGACGCGCCACCACGCCGCTGCCCTCCTCTTCCCGCCATTCGCGCATGTCGGTAATGTCCAACAGCGCGCCGTCGGTGACGGCCTGGACGCATTCACGCTGGCTTCCCGCCCGACGGTGCATGCTGGTGGTGATCTGCAGATGGTCCAGCGCGAAGTGGTGTTCGGCGTAGACCATTGCACCCTCATCGTTCGTCAGCAACGTACCGCTTTGCAATGCCGCCGCGCATTCCCGCTGGCAGCCACAGCGCCGTATCCACCACGTGCAGATAATCATCCAGCAGCGTGAAGCGCAGATCGTTCGGCCCTACGCTGTCGGTACGGTGCTTATCCATCCGCAGCGAGGCCGCCTGCGGCATCTGCTGTTTCAGCTCGCGGATAAAGCGGCGCAAAGCGGCGGTTGAAACCGACCATCAGCGTCAGTTTTTTCCGCGCGGCCAGTTCAATCAGCCGCTCGGCATCCTGAACATTTTCAGCCAGCGGTTTATCCACGCAGACGTGAACCCCCAAATTGAGTAGCTCACTCACCACCTGATAGTGGGTTGCCGTTGAGGTATGGACGAAAGACCGCATCACACTCGCGGGCCAGAGCCGTCAGTGAGGCAGCATACGGAATGCGCCAGGTTTCGCATACCCGCTCGGCTTTCTCCCGCGTGGGCGACCATGCCCCTTGCAGGGTCCAGTCCGTCGCCGCACCTAAAACAGGCAGCCAGGCTTTTTGCGCAATACCGCCCAGCCCCACCACGCCAACGCGTAATTTTTTCACCGTCAGTCTCCCAAATGTGCCAGCAACGCATCCAGACGCTGTTTCAGCCCGGCGACCTCCTCTTCCAGCGCCTCTACGCGCGCGCACCAGTGATTCTTCCGGCGGGCTGACCGCCTCAACAACATTCACCAGCGTCTGTACATCGCCGCTGAACAGATGCATATAGCGGCTTTCACGCTTGCCCGGCTCGCGCGCCAGACGCACCACGTACGGGCCATCTTCCCGCGTAGCCAGCCCTTCCAGCGCCGGTTCGACCTCCGCCATATCGCTGAACTCATGCATACGGGAAGCACGGGCGCGCAGTTCCCCCGGCGTCTGCGCCCCGCGCAGCAACAGCGTGGTGATGACCGCCACTTCCGCCCTGCTCAGCTTCAGGTCGCCAAATTCGGAGTTACAAAAACGCTGTTCGTATTTGGTCACGCGGTTGCCGAATCCGCTGACGGTGCGCAGATAGTGGCGTTTTACCAGCGCATCCAGCACGTCCTGAACCTCATGCTCGCTGAGGTTCATCACCGGCTCGCGGTTGGTCTTCTGGTTGCAGGCCATGGTCACGGCGTTGACAGAGAGCGGATACTGCTCCGGCGTGGTGACCTGTTTTTCGAGTAAGCACCCAATCACGCGCGCTTCTGTACCGTTTAGCTGATACTTCATCTTTTCTCCTTAACGACCTGCGGTCCAGTCCCGGGTGGTTAACGCCGTCAGAACGTGGTCGCGCCACTCTCCGTCTATCAGCAGATAGTCTTTGGCGTAACCCTCTTTCTCGAACCCTAAACGCGCCAGCAAATTGCCGCTGCGCTGATTATGCGGCATATAGTTCGCCATGATGCGATGGATATGCTGCGTGCGCTGCATATAGCGGATCGCCACCGTCAGCGCCTCGAACATCAGCCCCTGCCCCTGCCATTTCTGACCGATGGAGTAGCCAAGGTAGCAGGCGTGAAACGATCCGCGCACCACGTTGGAAAAATTGGCGATGCCGATAATCTCTTTCTCTTCGGGATCGAGCAGCGCGAAATAGAACGCGCTGCCCTGCTTGTGAAATTCCGTGATCATGCTGAGGCGCGCCTGCCAGCCGGAAGGGTAACAATGGCTCTCATCCCGAACGGGTTCCCAGGGTTTTAGAAACTGGCGATTCTCGGCGTAATAATCCGCCAGACGCCAGGCATCACGCTCATGCACCAGACGAACGACCAGCCTGTCCGTTGTCAGACGCACTTTTGGCACATTACTGCGATAGCCAAACATCGATACCACTCCTTCCCGTCACTTCAGCTTACCCATTAGCTTTACTATACCTGCGCCTGCGCCGTCTGTGAAAACAGTGACATACCATTTTCCCACTTTTCGCACCATTTTCGATGAGAACTCTCTATCAAAGCCCCATTTTGATAAAAAAATATTGTCACCGCGCAAGGTGGGAAAAGATCGCGGCGAACCCGCAGAATGTTAGCGTGCTCACCTTCTTATTTTCCCTGGAGGGAAAATGTCCCGCGTATCGCAGGCCAGGAGCCTGGGTAAATATTTCCTGCTCGTCGATAACATGCTGGTCGTGCTCGGCTTTTTTGTCGTTTTCCCGCTTATTTCGATCCGCTTTGTCGATCAGATGGGCTGGGCGGCGTTGATGGTCGGCATTGCGCTGGGGCTGCGCCAGTTTGTCCAGCAGGGCCTGGGCGTCTTTGGCGGGGCCATTGCCGACCGCTTTGGTGCTAAACCGATGATCGTCACCGGTATGCTGCTGCGCGCGGCCGGCTTCGCCACGATGGCCGTCGCCCAGGAGCCCTGGCTGCTCTGGTTCTCCTGCTTTCTCTCCGGTATGGGCGGCACGCTGTTCGATCCGCCGCGCACCGCGCTGGTGGTCAAACTTGTGCGCCCCCACCAGCGCGGCCGCTTTTTCTCGATTCTGATGATGCAGGACAGTGCCGGGGCGGTTGTCGGCGCCCTGCTGGGCAGCTGGCTGCTGCAGTATGACTTCCGTCTGGTCTGTGCGGCTGGCGCGGTACTCTTTATTCTGTGCGCGCTGTTTAATGGCCTGTTCCTTCCCGGCCGTGGAAACTCTCGACGGTGAAAGCGCCGGTCCGGGAAGGGCTTGGCCGCGTGCTGCGCGACAAACGCTTTGTCACCTATGTGCTGACCCTGACGGGATACTACATGCTGGCGGTGCAGGTCATGCTGATGCTGCCGATCATGGTTAACGACATTGCCGGTACACCGGCGGCGGTGAAATGGATGTACGCCATCGAAGCCTGCTTGTCGCTGACGCTGCTCTATCCGATTGCCCGCTGGAGCGAACGACGTTTTCGTCTGGAACATCGTCTGATGGCCGGGCTGTTCCTGATGACGCTGAGCATGATGCCGATCGGCCTGGTGAACACGCTCCAGCAGCTGTTTACGCTGATTTGCACATTCTATATCGGCTCGATCATCGCCGAGCCTGCCCGCGAAACGCTGAGCGCCTCGCTTGCGGATGCGCGTGCGCGCGGCAGCTATATGGGGTTCAGCCGCCTGGGGCTGGCACTTGGCGGCGCACTAGGTTACGCCGGTGGCGGCTGGTTGTTTGATGCCGGCAAAGCGTTAAACCAGCCTGAACTCCCGTGGATGATGCTCGGCGCGGTGGGCTTTATGACGCTCCTTGCCCTGTGGTGGCAGTTCAGCCAGAAACGCAGCGCGAGCGGCATGCTCGAACCTGGCGCCTGATTTGCGCCATGCAATGCTCTCTTCCATACTGGTCTTTAACGGATAAGCCAGTATGGAGGAGAAACGTGAAACTCTACATTTACGACCACTGCCCTTTCTGCATCAAAGCCCGCATGATTTTCGGCCTTAAAAATCTTCCTGTAGAACTCAACATTCTGCTTAGTGACGACGAGGCCACGCCAACTAAAATGATTGGCCAGAAGATGGCGCCCATCCTGCAAAAAGACGACAGCCGTTATCTGCCGGAGAGTATGGATATTGTGCACTATGTCGATAAACTTGACGGCAAACCGCTACTCACCGGTAAACGAAACCCGAAGCTGGAAGAGTGGCTGCGCAAGGTTAACGGCTATGTGAATAAATTGCTGATACCCCGCTTTGCGAAATCCGCCTTCGACGAGTTTTCCACACCGCAGGCGCGCGCCTGGTTTGTCGCGAAGAAAGAGGCGGCGATCGGCAATTTCGATGAACATCTCGCCCACTCTGCCGGACTGGTGAAAAATATCAGCGACGATCTGCGCGCACTGGACAAGCTTATTGTCAAACCGAATGCGGTCAACGGCGAGCTCTCCGAAGACGATATTCATCTTTTCCCGCTGCTGCGTAACCTTACTCTTGTCGCCGGAATTAACTGGCCGAGCCGGGTGGCGGACTACCGCGATAATATGGCCAAGCAGACCCAGGTTAACCTGCTTTCATCAATGGCTATTTAGCGAACTCACGGCGGAAACGTAAGTTTCCGCCAGCCACTTCTCAGCTTTTTCTGCTGGCTTTGTACCCATTCGCGCTGACCATACTACGCGACCGGACATTGACGCTTTCCGAATCTTCGTTGAGGAACACTATGAAGAAAATTGTCTTTGCCGCGGCATTAGTTGTCAGCGGTCTGCTGGTTGGCTGTAACCAGCTCACGCAATATACCGTCAGTGAACAGGAAATTAATCAGGCGCTGGAAAAACATAACAATTTTTCGAAAGACATTGGCGTGCCGGGCGTGGCGGATGCGCATATCGTGCTGAACAACCTGGCACCGGCCAGATCGGACGTGAAGAGCCGAACAAAGTCACCCTGGCCGGTGATGCGGACCTCGATATGTCCTCCCTTTTTGGTAACCAGAAAGCCAACATCAAGCTCAAGCTGAAGGCACTCCCTGTGTTCAATAAAGAGAAAGGGGCGATTTTCCTGCAGGAGATGGAAGTCGTCGATGCGCAGGTGTCGCCGGACAAAATGGCACCGGTTCTGCAAACCCTGATGCCCTATCTGAACCAGTCGCTGCGGAATTACTTTAACCAGCAGCCCGCGTACGTCTTAAGTGAAGACAAAAGCAAGGGTGAAGCCCTGGCGAAAAAATACGCAAAAGGGATAGAGGTTAAGCCGGGTGAAATTATCATTCCTTTCACCGATTAACCTGAAGGGCGCTGCGGCGCCCTTTTTTTTACGGAAAAGTGTGCAAACGAAAACGTTTCCGCTTATGATTTGTGTCCGGCAAAAACAGCCATCCTTATGACTGATTCCTGACAAGCCGGAGCTTCCATGACTGCACAACCCCAGGTTCTTAAAATCCGCCGCCCTGACGACTGGCATATTCATCTGCGTGATGGTGATATGCTGAAAACCGTCGTGCCTTATACCAGCGAAATTTATGGCCGCGCGATTGTCATGCCTAACCTGGTGCCACCAGTCACCACCGTCGATGCCGCGATAGCCTATCGTCAGCGCATCCTCGATGCCGTTCCTGCGGGACACGATTTTACCCCGTTGATGACCTGCTACCTGACCGATTCACTGGATCCGAACGAAGTGGAGCGCGGCTTTAACGAAGGCGTGTTTACGGCAGCGAAACTCTACCCGGCGAATGCCACCACCAACTCCAGCCACGGCGTCACCAGCATTGATGCCATCATGCCGGTTCTGGAACGCATGCAGAAACTGGGTATGCCGCTGCTGGTTCACGGTGAAGTGACGCATGCTGACATTGACATCTTCGACCGTGAAGCCCGTTTTATCGAGACCGTGATGGAGCCTCTGCGCCAGCGCCTGCCCGCGCTGAAGGTGGTCTTTGAGCATATCACCACCAAAGACGCGGCAGAGTACGTGCGTGACGGCAACGATCTCATCGCCGCCACCATTACGCCACAGCACCTGATGTTTAACCGTAACCACATGCTGGTGGGCGGGGTGCGCCCTCACCTCTACTGCCTGCCTATCCTCAAACGCAACATCCACCAGCAGGCGCTGCGCGAGCTGGTCGCCAGCGGGTTCTCCCGCGCGTTCCTCGGTACCGATTCCGCGCCTCACGCCCGCCATCGTAAAGAGGCAAGCTGCGGCTGTGCAGGCTGCTTCAACGCCCCAACGGCGCTTGCCAGCTACGCAACCGTATTTGAAGAGATGAACGCGCTGGAACATTTCGAAGCGTTCTGCTCCCTTAACGGCCCGCGCTTCTACGGCCTGCCGGTCAATGACACCTTCATCGAACTGGAGCGTAAAGCGAGCCACGTTGAGGAGTCCATTGCCCTGACGGATGACACGCTGATCCCATTCCTGGCGGGTGAAACCGTTAGCTGGACGGTAAAACGTTAAAAAATCAATGCCCCTTGTTGTCAAACTGATAATATACCTGTATAAATAAACAGTATATTACACAGGGGGCATTTATGCGTATTGAAGTCACCATAGCCAAAACTACCGTTCTGCCTGCCGGCGCGCTTGATGCACTGGCAGGCGAATTATCCCGTCGTATTAACAATACCTTTCCCGACAACGCAGGTGCCGTAATCACGGTGCGTTACGCCGCGGCAAACAACCTCTCCGTCATTGGTGCCGCAAAAGAAGATAAAGATCGCATCAGCGAAATCCTGCAGGAAACGTGGGAAAGCGCAGACGACTGGTTTATCACAGATTAACACTGCTCCCTCATTGTGTTCTTTTGCCGGGTCGCCCCGGCTTTTTTGTCTGTTTATTACGCCAAGTTCAAATTAATTCGGCATCTTCTTTAAAAATCGTGAACAAGATGGTGTTTTATTGTTCGAACAATCCTAAAAAGCAGAAAAATGTGTTGCCACCTGTTTATTTTTCCCTTCGGAACCCTTATTACTTGGTATACTGAAGATGCTTTCAGAAAAACATGCATTGAACCTCAAAGCCGTTGTCTTCTAACACGCATTAAGGGGGTTATAATGGAAAAGAATAGTGAAGTCATCCAGACCCATCCACTCGTTGGCTGGGATATCAGTACCGTAGATAGCTACGATGCGCTGATGCTGCGTTTGCACTACCAGACCCCAAATCAACTCAACCGTGAAGAAGCGGAAGTTGGACAGACGCTGTGGCTAACAACAGACGTCGCCCGTCAGTTTATTTCTATTTTAGAGGCAGGTATTGCAAAAATAGAATCTGGCGACTATCAGGAAAATGAGTATAAACGGCACTAAGCTTATGCCCACTTTTCACTCAACAGGCACCCTCGCGGTGCCTTATTTATTTCTCCCTTGTCTAACCCCGCGTTGTTAATTACTCTGCTAACAAAACATCAGTTTACGAGATGCATATGAGATACGACTTAATCATTATTGGCAGCGGATCTGTGGGTTCTGCCGCCGGTTATTACGCGACGCAGGCGGGCCTGAAGGTCCTGATGATCGATAGCCATCTTCCGCCTCATGCGGAGGGCAGCCATCATGGCGATACCCGCCTCATCCGCCATGCGTATGGCGAAGGCGAGCGCTATGTTCCGCTGGTGCTTCGCGCCCAGACGCTGTGGGACGAACTGGCGAAACAGACTGAAGACCGCATTTTCGAACGTACCGGCGTTATCAACCTGGGCCCGGCCCATTCTGCATTTCTCGCCGGCGTCGAACGCAGCGCGAAAGCGTTTAATCTGGACGTTGAGAAACTGGACGCGACGGGCATTAGCGCACGCTGGCCCGAAATTAGCGTCCCGGACGATTATATCGGCCTCTTTGAAGCCCACTCTGGTGTGCTGCATTGTGAAACGGCGATCAAGACCTGGATCGAGCTTGCCGAGAAGGCAGGCTGCGCGCAGCTGTTCAACTGTCCGGTGGACGCCATCACCCATAACGATAATGGCGTCACGGTAACGACCCTTGACGGTGAATATTCCGCGGATCGCCTGCTGGTCAGCGCGGGAACCTGGGTTACCCGCCTTCTGCCCGATCTGCCGATCCAGCCGGTGCGCAAGGTCTTCTCCTGGTTCCAGTCGGATGGTCGTTACAGCGTCCAGAATAAATTCCCGGCCTTCACCGGCGAATTACCCAACGGCGACCAGTTCTACGGCTTCCCGTCAGAAAAAGACGCGCTGAAAATCGGTAAACACAACGGGGGCCAGGCTATCTCCTCCCCTGAAGAGCGTAAGCCTTTCGGCGCCTTTCCTCAGGATGGTTCGGAAGCCTTCTCGTTCCTGCGCACTATTCTTCCGGGCGTCGGCGGCTTGTGTATGGCGCGGCCTGTACCTACGACAACACGCCGGATGAAGACTTTATCATTGATACGCTGCCGGGGCATGACAACACGCTGCTCATCACCGGACTGAGCGGCCACGGCTTTAAGTTCGCTTCCGTGCTGGGCGAAATCGCCGCGCAGTTTGCCCAGGGTATACGCACCGCAGTTTGATCTGACGCCCTTCTCCCTCTCGCGTTTTAACGGATAATCCGCCCCGGCCGGCCGTATATCCCGGGGCCCGTTTCATTCACACTGCATTACGGGGCGTTATGCGCAGGATCGTTAGCTTTCTGATGAATAATATTCGCGAGCATTTTATGTTATATATTGCGCTGTGGCTTCTCGTTGCGCTGATCGACCTTATTTATATTGTATGGTCCTGACCATAAATACTGACAAAAGCTGACATTTATTTAAAAAAATAAGATTAAAACAATTTCTCTGAACAACAGCAACCTCACAAACCCTGCCATTAACCGCCAGACTTACCTTCCATCCTCTAATCACCTGAACATTAAAAGCAAAAATCATTCAAAAAATATGATATAGAAAAATTAATTATTTAATTGATTAATTTTCAGTTGCAATATCCCGCCTTCCCGTTCATTTTTACTTTCCGGTTAATTTGAAAATGGACATTCTGATGCAATTGCGTAACTCCTCCCGGCGCTACGGAATAATATCCATAGGTTTGCACTGGATATTTGCTCTTGCCGTCTACGGTATGTTTGGACTTGGGCTCTGGATGGTCACGCTCAGCTATTACGATGGCTGGTATCACCAGGCACCGGAGTTGCATAAAAGCATTGGTGTCCTGCTGATGCTGGGGCTGGTTTTCCGCGTGATCTGGCGACATATTTCTCCGCCGCCCCCTGCGCCAAAGACCCACAGTAAATTTACCCGCCTCAGTGCAGTCGCCGTCTGGCGCATATTGCCCTCTATGCGTTGCTGTTTGGCATTCTGATTAGCGGCTATCTCATCTCGACGGCGGACGGTAAGCCGATTAACGTCTTTGGCCTGTTTGACGTTCCGGCAACACTTAGCGATGCCGGGGCGCAGGCCGATCACGCAGGTACCGTTCACTTCTGGCTGGCATGGAGCGTGGTGATCCTGTCCGTACTGCACGGGCTTGCCGCCCTCAAACACCATTTTATTGATAAAGACGATACGCTAAAGCGCATGCTTGGCCGCTCGTCAGTTGACTCTGGAGCATAAAATGAAAAAACACCTGCTGGGTATCGCACTGGGTTCTCTGTTATTCACCGCCGGTTCCGCCGTGGCGGCGGATTATAAAATTGATAAAGAGGGCCAGCACGCTTTCGTCAATTTCCGTATTCAGCACCTGGGATACAGCTGGCTGTACGGTACCTTTAAGGATTTTGACGGCACATTCACCTTTGACGAAAAAAATCCTGCCGCCGATAAAGTCAATGTGACGATTAATACGAACAGCGTGGATACCAATCATGCTGAACGTGATAAACATCTGCGCAGTGGGGAATTCCTCAATGTCGCGAAATTCCCGCAGGCGACCTTCACCTCTACTGAAGTGAAGAAAGACGGCTGATAAGCTGAATATTACCGGCAACCTGACGCTTAACGGCGTAACCAAACCGGTCACGCTGGATGCGAAATTACTGGGTCAGGGTGACGATCCGTGGGGCGGTAAACGCGCAGGTTTTGAAGCGGCAGGGAAAATTCACCTGAAAGATTTTAATATCACAACGGATTTAGGCCCGGCGTCTCAGGACGTGGAGCTGATTATTTCCGTTGAAGGTGTACAGCAGAAATCATAATAGACGTCGCCCGGCAGGCTTTCACCGTGCCGGGCGTTATTATCATTCCGGGTCAGGGATACCCAGTTTGGTATTCAGACGACCGCGTGATTTATTGAAAATCTTGTTGCCGTTTTCACGTCCTGCGCGACGGCGACGCTGCTCTTCTTCCGGCAGGATGCTCTCTTCGCTGCACAGCTCGCTACAGCAACCGTTAAACTTCTCGGCACAGGCCGGGCACTGAATAAACAGCAGATGGCAACCGTCATTTTTGCAGTTGGTATGGGTATCGCACGGCGCGCCGCACTGGTGGCACTGGGCAATGACGTCGTCGGAAATACGTTCACCCATACGCTCGTCAAAGACAAAGTTTTTCCCGATAAAGCGTACCGGCAGCCCCTGCTCACGGGCGCGGCGGGCGTACTCGATAATGCCGCCTTCAATATGCCAGACCTTATTAAAGCCGTTGTGCTTCATCCACGCGCTGGCTTTTTCACAGCGGATACCGCCGGTGCAGTACATAACGATCTTTTTATCTTTATGCTCCTGCATCATCTCAACCGCTTTAGGCAGCTGCTCGCGGAAGGTATCGGCCGGGATTTCCATCGCGTTCTCGAAATGCCCCACTTCATACTCATAGTGGTTGCGCATATCAATAAACACGGCATCCGGATCGTCCAGCATCGCATTCACTTCCGCCGCCTTCAGGTATTCACCGACATCCGCCGGGTTAAACTCAGGATCGTCGATACCGTCCGCCACGATGCGTTCACGCACCTTCATGCGCAGCACCCAGAAGGATTTCCCGTCATCGTCCAGGGCAATGTTCAGGCGCAAGCCGTCGAGGGCCGGATCGAAGTGATAAAGCACGTCGCGGAAGGCGCTGACTTTGCTTTCCGGTACGCTAATCTGCGCGTTAATGCCTTCACGGGCAAGGTAGACGCGGCCGAAGACGTTCAGCGCCGTGAACGCCTGATAAAGCGCATCGCGGGTCGCCTGCGGATCGTCGATCGTGAAGTATTTATAGAATGAGATGGTGGTGCGCGGTTCGGTTTCAGCCAACATACGCGCTTTTAACATCTCATTCGACACGCGGTTGTGTAACACTGGCATGGTGTACAGTCCTGGAATCGTTAGAGAGAATGAAAAATCGGTCGGCATCATATAGCAAATAAAACCAATTTACATCCACACAATTTACGCTACATTTCACACACCCTGATTAATCAGGCTTAACAATTGCTGTATTCGTGCACGCTTCGAAAGCAGATATTTTGGCTACGCCTCAAAAAATGAGACACTAGCAAAACAGGACGTTTGAACACAGGAAAGACATGACCCAGTTACCAACATTTACTGCCGCCCTTTTGCATCCCCGCTATTGGTTGACCTGGCTTGGCATCGGCTTTTTATGGCTTCTGGTACAGCTTCCCTACCCTGTTATTTTTCGGTTGGGTAAATTTCTGGGCCGTTTCGCACAGCTGTTTATGAAGCGTCGCGCCAGAATCGCGTACCGCAACCTTGAGCTGTGTTTTCCGCAGATGAGCGAATCAGAGCGTCACGACATGGTCGCGAAGAATTTCGAATCCGTCGGGATGGGGCTTATGGAAACCGGCATGGCGTGGTTCTGGCCGGACAAACGCATGGCTCGCTGGAGTGAGGTGACGGGAACCGGCATGGATCCGGTGCATACGCTTCAGGCCAACCAGACGGGCGTTCTGCTGATCGGCGTCCATTTTCTGACGCTGGAAATCGGGGCGCGTATGTTCGGCATGCAGGCGCCCGGCATTGGCGTTTATCGCCCTAACGATAACCCGGTCATCGATTTAATCCAGACCAACGGCCGCATGCGCTCTAACAAAAGCATGATCGACCGTAAAGATCTGAAGGGAATGATCCGCGCGCTGAAATCCGGTGAAGTGGTCTGGTATGCCCCCGACCACGACTATGGCCCACAGGCCAGCGTTTTTGTCCCCTTCTTCGCCGTTGAAGAGGCCGCGACAACCACCGGTACCTGGATGCTGGCGCGGATGTCCAAAGCCGCCATCGTGCCTTTTGTTCCCCGCCGTAAGCCGGATGGTTCAGGCTACGAGCTGATGATGCTGGAGCCGGAACTCGCGCCGCCGCTTGACGATGCAGAAACCACCGCACGCGCTGGATGAACAGCGTGGTGGAGAAGTGCATCATGCTGGCCCCCGAGCAGTATATGTGGCTGCACCGCCGCTTTAAAACCCGCCCAAAAGGCGTCCCGTCCCGCTATTGAATTTCACCTGAATAGCCCGCATTTGCGGGTTTTTTTTCATCATACAAAAATCGTCCTGCGCATTGCGGCAATCATAACCCGGGCGCATAATTAGCAGGCTTATTACTTTATGCGCCCGGTGCAACACCTCATTATGCGGATTGTTATGTCACCCTCAGATGCCCCCATAAACTGGAAGCGTAACCTCACGGTTGCGTGGCTTGGCTGTTTTCTTACCGGCGCGGCGTTTAGCCTGGTCATGCCCTTCCTGCCGCTCTACGTCGAACAGCTGGGCGTGACGGGCCACAGCGCGCTCAATATGTGGTCCGGCCTGGTATTCAGCATCACGTTCCTGTTTTCCGCGATGGCCTCGCCCTTCTGGGGCGGCCTTGCCGACCGCAAGGGGCGAAAAATCATGCTGCTGCGCTCGGCGCTGGGGATGGCCATTATCATGGCGCTGATGGGCGTGGCGCAAAACGTCTGGCAGTTCCTGATTTTGCGCGCGCTGCTGGGCTTGCTGGGAGGATTTATTCCCAACGCGAACGCCCTGATTGCCACACAAATTCCCCGCCATAAGAGCGGCTGGGCGCTGGGCACGCTCTCAACCGGTGGCGTGAGCGGTGCCCTGCTGGGGCCGCTGGCCGGCGGACTCCTGGCCGATAACTATGGCCTGCGCCCGGTCTTCTTCATCACCGCCAGCGTGCTGTTCCTGTGCTTTATCGTCACCCTGCTCTGTATTCGGGAAAACTTCACGCCCGTTGCGAAAAAAGAGATGCTCCACGCCAGAGAGGTGCTGACCTCGCTTCAAAAACCCAAAACTGGTGCTGAGCCTGTTCGTGACGACCATGATTATTCAGGTGGCAACCGGGTCGATTGCGCCTATTCTGACGCTGTACGTTCGCGATCTGGCGGGTAACGTCAGCAATATTGCGTTTATCAGCGGGCTGATTGCCTCCGTGCCCGGCGTGGCGGCACTGCTGAGCGCCCCGCGGCTGGGAAAACTGGGCGACCGCGTCGGCCCGGAAAAAATCCTGATCTGCGCGCTGGTGATCTCCGTCCTGCTGCTGATCCCCATGTCGATGGTGCAAACGCCCTGGCAGCTGGCGTTCTGCGTTTCCTGCTGGGCGCTGCCGACGGCGCGCTACTGCCCGCCGTACAGACCCTGCTGGTCTACAACTCCACAAACCAGATTGCCGGGCGTATTTTCAGCTATAACCAGTCATTCCGCGATATCGGTAACGTCACCGGACCGCTGCTCGGAGCCGGGATCTCCGCCAGCTTCGGTTTTCGCGCCGTCTTTATCGTGACGGCGGGCGTCGTGTTGTTCAATGCCATTTATTCGTGGTTCAGTTTATCCCGCGCGCTACGGCCCGTGACGGAATAAGACGAACGCCTGACGGCTTATTTTCGTATTCATACTTGCAGAATCTTATATTCAGCTATTCTTTCCCTGAAACCTTCTGGAAAACAGGGAGACACCAATGACCATGTACGCCACGCTGGAAGAAGCTATTGATGCCGCTCGTGAAGAGTTCCTCGCCGACAACCCCGGCGTTGAAGAAGAAGATGCTGACGTGCAACAGCTTAATATCCAAAAATACGTTCTGCAGGATGGGGATATTATGTGGCAGGCCGAATTCTTTGCCGATGAAGGTGAAGAAGGGGAATGTCTGCCGATCCTGAGCGGTGAAGGTGCGCAGGCCGTCTTTGACGGCGACTATGACGAAATCGAACTGCGGCAGGAATGGCTGGAAGAGAACACCCTGCACGAGTGGGATGAGGGCGAGTTTCAGCTCGAGCCACCGCTCGATACGGAAGAAGGTCAAACCGCAGCCGATGAGTGGGACGAGCGTTAATTTACGCTACTCGTAAGGGCCGTGGCTGGCATCGATCGGCAGCAGCAGCGTGTCGAAAATCAGCGAGAACGGCAGATCGAGCACGGTGAGGTAGCGCCATGCGGAATCACGGAGATCCCATTTCACGCCGGGGTAGTACTGATTCCCGTGGCCTTGCCCTGGAATGGTGCGACTGATGATGCTGCCGCAGCCGCTGAGCAGGCATGCCATCAGGACGACGATGATTATTCTCACACCTGACCTCATCTTGCTGTTTGCAGAGTAAAAAAATACCGGCTCGGTGGCCGGTATTTTCCTTAATGTCGGCTTACTTCGCCTTCAACGCCAGCGGGTTCAGCTTCAGCTCTTTGTAGTAGTTTACCCACGAAGAGTATCTCTCCGGAGCGGACCACACGCGGTAGTGAAGACGCGCCATCGTCACCGGGTCGCTCAACAGCACCAGACGACGGTCGCGGTTGAGTTTTTCCGGCGTCTCGTTCAGCGCCTGCTCAACGTGACGATCGCGGGCAATCTCCAGCACCTGGCTGGCACGGTGACGCGCGGTGGCCATCGCCGTTGCCAGGGCGTTGAATGACGGGTTAAACACGGCGTGCATAAAGCCGTCATCCAGCGAGCGATTGCGGTTCTGCTCCAGATAACGATCGGTATCCACCAGCACCTGCGGCGGGGAATACTCTTCCGGGATCAGGAACAGCTTCCAGCGTTTGGTCCGCAGCCCCACCGTCGAACGGCTGGAGATCACGGAGACAAACGGCGACAGGATCAGCGAGAAGACAATCGGCGCCAGCCAGAACAGGAAGCGCAGATCCAGCCACGCCATCCCGCACGGCCCACACCAGACCCAGCAGCAGCTGCGAGCCGTGGCGCATAAAGGCTTCGCTCCACGGCGTGGAGTCGTCGTCACGCTGCGGCGAGTTCCACACCACTTCCCAGCCGAGGAAGGCGCTGACCACAAACACGGTGTGGAACAGCATGCGCACCGGCGCCAGCAGCACCGAGAACAGCACTTCCAGCAGCAGCGAGAGGGTCACACGGAAGAAGCCGCCGTACTCTTTCGCGCCCTTTGCACCAGATCAGCATGATGCTGAGCAGCTTCGGCAGGAACAGCAGCACCAGGGTGGAGGCGAACAGCGCGATCGCCAGCTCCGGACGCCACTGCGGCCACACCGGGAACAGCTGCCGCGGTTGCAGGAAGTATTGCGGCTCCATCAGGGCATGCACCACCTGCAACGCGGTGGAGAGCGCAAGGAACATAAACCACAGCGGTGCCGACAGGTAGGACATCACGCCGGTCAGGAACACCGCGCGGTGCACCGGGTGCATGCCTTTCACCAGGAACAGGCGGAAGTTCATCAGGTTGCCGTGGCACCAGCGGCGGTCGCGCTTGAGCTCGTCCAGCAGGTTCGGCGGCAGCTCTTCGTACGATCCCGGCAGGTCGTAGGCGATCCAGACGCCCCAGCCGGCACGACGCATCAGCGCCGCTTCCACGAAGTCGTGCGACAGAATCGAGCCGGCAAACGAGCCCTCGCCCGGCAGCGGCGCCAGGGCACAGTGCTCGATGAACGGCTTCACGCGGATGATGGCGTTGTGGCCCCAGTAGTGCGATTCGCCCAGCTGCCAGAAGTGCAGGCCCGCGGTAAACAGCGGCCCGTAAACACGGGTGGCGAACTGCTGGCAGCGCGCATACAGGGTGTCCATACCGGACGCTTTCGGCGAGGACTGGATGATCCCCGCGTTCGGGTTGGCTTCCATCAGACGCACCAGACCGGTCAGGCAGTCGCCGCTCATCACGGAGTCGGCGTCCAGCACCACCATGTAGCTGTACTGGCTGCCCCAGCGACGGCAGAAGTCATCGATGTTGCCGCTTTTACGCTTCACGCGACGACGGCGGCGACGGTAGAAGATCTGGCCTTCGCCCTGCACTTCTGCAATCAGCTCCATCCACGCTTTTTGTTCTGCAACGCAGATATCCGGGTTGTAGCTGTCGCTCAGGATGTAAACGTCGAAATGCTCCGCGTTGCCGGTGGCCTTTACGGACTCCCAGGTTGCGCGCAGCCCCGCGAAAACGCGGTCAACGTCTTCGTTACAGATAGGCATAATCAGCGCGGTACGGTGCTCGGGATTGAGGGGTTCATCCCCGACCGTTGACGCCGAAATGCTGTATTTGTCACGCCCCATCAGCAGCTGCAGGAAGCCCATCAGCGCGGTCCAGAAACCAGCCGAGACCCAGCAGAAGAGAACCGCGAACAGCAGAAGGATGCCGCTCTGCAGGATGTACGGCAGCAGCTGCATGAAGGAGACCCAGAGATCCTGGCCCATCATGTCCGTCGGGTTGATAAACGCCCAGCCCTGATAAGGCAGGATGGTTTTCATATACCAGGTCGCGACGACCGTCTGCGCCAGCGTCAGCAGCAGCAGGATATAGCGGCGGATGGACCCCACGGTACGCCATTTCTGTTCGGGAGCCTGCTCTTCTTTCGTCAGGCGAGACAGATAGCGCGGCGCCACATCCCGCCCACGCAGGCGATCCCAGAAGCGCCCCACCGGGTTGGTGCGCCACGGGTCGGGGAACATAGAGGAACGCGTGGCCTTCGGCATCGCCTGAAGCTGATCGCGCCCTTCGTCGTCTTTAATCAACTGCCCTTCTGCCAGCGAGTCCGGCCAGGCCTGCTCCAGACGCGCCTTGACTGACCCCAGCGGCGTATCATCATCACGGGAAAACTGACGATGTTCAGCATCCAGCGCCTGATGCACGCTAAGAATACTCTCTGTCGGCAGCACTGCCTTCTCCGCATCCGTCAGCGGCAGCGCATCAATATATTCAGTTGTATTATTCATTGGCAGGTAGCTGATAGCTCCAGGTTTCACTCAGCGGCTGATCGTTACTGACCAGCGCCGCACGCATTTCCGTGGTCTGTTTCGGATCTTTCACTTTCACGCGCAGGGTCAGACGCCAGCCTTTGGTTACCGGGTTGTAACGCACGGTATTCTCAACGATTTCACCGTTATCACCGATGCTGGCCTGAGCGGCAACGGCGGTGTCCGGCGACAGTTTCTTCATATCCTGGCCGGTGAAGTCCACGACAAAGGCCATCGTTCCGTCAGGCTGACGGATCAGGTTAGACTGCTTCACATCACCGGTCGAGCGGCGAGTCTGCATGACATAGGCGTTATCCGGCGCATGCAGCTTATCTTCGTCGCGGCTGAAGGTGATGGTGTACTTGAAGTTCATCTCCTTACCGGGCTTCCGGCAGCTGATCCGGCGTCCAGTAAGCGACGATGTTATCGTTGGTTTCGTCATTGGTCGGAATTTCTACCAGCTCGACCTTACCTTTACCCCAGTCACCGTTTGGCGTGACCCAGGCACTTGGACGCTGGTCATAGCGATCGTCCAAATCTTCAAAGCGGGAGAACTGACGACCACGCTGCAGCAGGCCGAAACCTTGCGGGTTTTCCATTGCGAAGCTGCTAACCGCCAGATGTTTCGGGTTATTCAGCGGACGCCAGATCCACTCACCGTTACCGGCATGAATAGACAGACCGTTGGAGTCATGCAGTTCCGGGCGGAAGTTGGTTGCCGGAGACGGCTGGTTCGGCCCAAACAGGAACATGCTGGTCAATGGTGCAACGCCCAGTTTGCCCACTTTATCACGCAGGTAAACCTTGGACTGCACGTCAACTACCGTGTCACGACCCGGCATAATCACAAAGCGATAGGCACCGGTTGCACGCGGGGAATCCAGCAGCGCATAAATGGTCAGACGTTTGTCAGTTGGTTTTGGACGCTCAATCCAGAACTCACGGAAACGTGGGAACTCTTCACCTGATGGCAGCGCGGTATCAATAGCCAGACCGCGCGCGGAAAGCCCGTAAACCTGCCCCGCGCCAATCACGCGGAAATAGCTGGCGCCCAGCATGCTGACGATTTCGTCGTTTTTATCTTTGCTGTTGATCGGGTAAAGCACCTTGAAGCCAGCAAAGCCCAGGTCTTTCACCGTATCTTTGTCGTGTTGAACGTTGCCAAAATTGAAGTAATCCGGGCTGTATTTAATCTGACGAACGGCGGTGGCGGTCACTTCATTGATGGTCACCGGCGTGTCGAAATACATACCCTGATGATAAAACTCAAGCTTGAACGGGGTGTTGGTCGCGTTCCAGTAGGCTTTGTCGTGATTGAACTGGATCTGCTGATAGTCCGCATATTTCATGTCGCGGAAAACGGAGGGCAGGTTGCTTTTCGGCGCTTCGTAGCCTTTGCCCGCCAGCGATTTTGCCTGTTTTGCGACATCGTCGATGTAAAAGGCCAGTGCCGATGAGGTATACAGTGACAACACCACTGCAGCACCTAACCAACGCATTTTCATCATCTGTGGTTTATGTTTCATAATAAGTAAGCACTTCCCCCTTTGTGTGCTTATATCGATCCGATCCATTTTAATGGAAACTCAGGCAATCCGACAACATTATCACTGCTTTGTTCAGCTGCTGGCTCATGGATTAAGCAAATGAAAGAACCCATCTATTCACTTTGCGTGCTTATCCTGGAGACAGGGTGTCGGTCTTGGTGTAGGGTTGGTTTCGAATGTAACCATTATGAGTCTTAGGGATAAGGCGAAAAGTCTGAGAATGCACAACGTTATATGAGCACAACACCAACACAACGTGAATATTTCCTCGACTCGATCCGGGCATGGCTGATGCTATTGGGGATCCCCTTTCACATTTCACTGATTTACTCCAGCCACACCTGGCACGTGAATAGCCAGATGCCCTCCTGGTGGCTGACGCTGTTTAATGACTTTATTCACGCCTTCCGTATGCAGGTGTTTTTTGTCATATCCGGCTATTTCTCATACATGCTGTTTCTGCGATACCCGCTTAAACGCTGGTGGAAGGTGCGCGTCGAGCGCGTGGGGATCCCCATGCTGACCGCAATTCCGCTGCTGACGCTGCCTCAGTTCATTATGTTGCAATACGTGAAAAGCAAAGCGGAAAACTGGCCGAATCTGATCGCTGTATGAAAAGTACAATACGCTGGTCTGGGAGCTGGTATCTCACCTGTGGTTCCTGCTGGTCCTGGTGGTGCTCACCACGGTGGGCCTGTGGTTGTTTAACCGCCGCGCCAAAACCTAAAAACGACAATGCCGATCGCCTACTTGGTTCTATTTCACTCGGTACGCTTTCCCTCTGGTTCCTGCTGCTGGGCATTGCCTGGGCCGCATTTCGGCGCATTATTTTTCTGTTGTATCCCGATATATTGAGCGATGGGCTGTTTAATTTCGTGGTGATGCAGTCGCTGTTCTACATTCCTTTCTTTATCCTTGGCGCGCTGGCTTTTATTAATCCGCAGCTAAAATCACTGTTTACCACGCCGTCACCGTGGTGCATGGTTGGCTCAGCGCTGGCGTTCGCTGCCTATCTGCTGAATCAGCGCTACGGCAGCGGCGACGCCTGGATGTATGAAACGGAAAGCGTGATCACCATGCTGCTGGGGCTGTGGATGGTGAACGTGGTGTTCGCGCTGGGCCACCGGTTGCTGAACTTTCAGTCGGCGCGGGTGACCTACTTCGTCAATGCTTCGCTGTTTATTTATCTGGTGCATCATCCGCTGACGCTGTTCTTCGGGGCATGGATCACTCCACATATTCAGTCCAACGCGTTAGGTTTTGTCACCGGACTGGTGTTCGTCGTTGGGATTGCGGTCTTGCTGTATGAAATTCACTTGCGCATTCCGCTGCTGCGTTTTCTCTTCTCCGGTAAACCGCAGGAGAAAGAGGTGAAAACCCACGCTACCGCCCGTTGATTTCGCAGGCTGCTCCTGGAGTAGCCTGCGCTTGCCCTATTTTGCAGGTTCTTCGCCCTGCTGTGTTAATAATCGCTGGTAAAGGTGCGCCGTTTCGCCATCAAAGCAGACAAACAAGACCTGCTGTAGCTGAGGGCGTCGGATCAAATGTGCAGACACCGTGTTGACCGCGATCTCTGCCGCCGCCGCTTTCGGATAGCCATACACACCAGTACTTATCGCCGGGAAAGCGATCGTGGTGTAGCCGTTCGCTTCAGCCAGCAACAGACTGTTGCGGTACGCATCCTCCAGCAGATGAGCTTCGTGTTCACCGCCGCCGCGCCACACAGGGCCAACCGTGTGGATCACCGCTTTAGCGCGCAGATTTCCCGCCGTGGTGATCACCGCATGCCCCGGAGGGAACTCCCCTTGTTGCTGACGCACCTGCTGACACGCCTTCAACAACTCCGGTCCTGCCGCGCGATGAATAGCGCCATCAACGCCGCCGCCGCCAAGTAGCGACGAGTTTGCGGCATTCACAATGACATCAACCTCGAGAGTAGTGATATCTCCCTGAAGTACCTGCATACGTGGCTGCATTTTTGCCCCCTTTTCGGTCAATCAACCGCCTTTCCGATAAGTGTATCCTGGAGCGGGGGCAACATGCAGGCACAATCAGTGATAACTGATAACGACAATAGCCTTTGAATGCTCTGGATCGAGATAGTGCATCTCGACTTTCGCCAGCGATGCAAAAGACTGCCCGGCAATGTCACGCAGCGAAAATTGCTGCGTTTCGACCTTTTGCCCCTGCGGGCAAGAGAGCTCCAGTTGCTGCGAGTGGGTACGATAATCGCAACCACCTTCAACAATTGCACCCTGGAAATGAATGATCCCACCTGGCGTAGCAGCGCCGACAGAAGTGGTAGATAAAAGGATAATGAGAGACAGGAATGTCATAAAAAGCCGCATAAACACCTCACAGATTACTCATCCTTGATGGTGGGAGTCAGATATTCCACCTACCTGACTCATCGGCATTTTTAATTAATCTCTTTAATAGTTTAGCGTACAAAACGCACTGTTGCGGGCTACCAGGCTGTTTTTATAAGATTTTTTATTGATGCGATTTATACTTTTTCTTGCTCGTTTAGCAAAGGCTGCGCACGGCGAGCAGCGATCCACAAGCCGCTATTTTTCATGGCGTAACCGAAAAGCAGCCCGACGGCCAGCGAAGGCACAATCATCTGCCACTCACTCTGCCCGGCAAACGTCGCGCAGGCACCAATAAAAGTGCCCGGCACAAAAGAGAGCAGCAAGCTTTTGGCCTGCAAACACATCAGGAATGCCACCACGCCGGTCATCATATAGCCGACGATCGACAAATGCGGTGCCAGCGCTGCGCCATGAATAATCACTTGTGCCCAGACAACACCGCTCATGACGGTACAGGTGGAGATCAGTAGCCCTTTCAACCCGCCCTGCGGGCAGGCGAAATAAGCCGTACATCCGAGAAAGCCCGCCCAGCTAATCAAGCCGAGGGAAACGGCCACCCAGCCCCAAAGGCCAGAGAGGATACCCGTCGTCAGTGCAATAGAAAGGAGAATGTTCATGGCGCGCATCATAGCAGATGCGCACCGGGGTTATGTGACCACAGGCACATTAATTGAAATGATGAATTATTCGTTACATTTGATTGGTGATATGCATCACATTATTCGGCAGATTCTTCCTGCAATTCATCCCACATTGCTGCAATCGCATCTCGCGAGAGTGGTGCCATTGTGCGCCAGAACGGCGTGGTCGCGTGGGCTTCCACCTTACCGAAGAACGTGCCACACCACGGCAGCAGATAGTCTGCGAATAGGGTTTCCAGCGCTTCGCTTTCATCCTCAGCCGACTGGTCTTCCAGCCAGGAGGCTGCCAGCAGCAATGTACCAATATGATCGGCTGGCGCATCGGTTAACGGCATGCCACGGCTCGACAAAAATGAACGGACTTCAGCTTCTGTAGCGCCATCCACCCAGGCGCTGCGAAACGGCGACACCCGGCACTCTTCGCCGACAAACAGCGCGTTGTAATCGGCAGCCAGCGCCTGCGCATCGCAGTTTTTTTGCAGGCGCTCCAGCAATTCATCCTGCTCCAGGGGCCAGCTTTCCGCCAGTTTCCCCTCGCGGATCAGAGTGTACAGCGGCACCAGCAGCGGATCCTGCGGCTGACGATAAAACAGCGAGCCAAGTACGCGGCAAAGGATAGAAAATTCGTTCATTCAGTTGTTCCAGTCAGTATTAAAGTTCAGCAAATTCAGCAATTGGCACCATGCCGCGGGACTCAAGGAAACTAGCAGGCGACGCGGTGAGACGTTCAGAATACGTTCTTCCGGGAAACCGACATCATCGAGTACCTTACGGCATTCAGTGAAATCACCCAGTGTAAACGCGGTGTGAGAATCCGATCCCAGTGCAACCCAGCCGCCAGCATCACGCACCGCGGCAGCAATCGCACGGCAGTTATCTTCACTACCTTTGCGTGAGTGCATAAAGGAAGAGTTGTTAATCTCCAGCGCCACCTGATATTTCGCGGCAGCTTCCGCGATTGCAGGAATATCAACCTCAAATTTCGGGTTGCCGGGATGGCTGATAATGTGAACGTTGCCGCTGGCCATTGTGGCAATCATCGCCTGCGTATGCGCGGCTTTATCCTGCGGTGGAAAGACCGGTTCATGGAAACCGGCAATGATCAGATCGAGTGATGACAGCATCGGGCCGGTGCAGTCGATCTCACCATCGGTGTTTTTAATGTTGGCCTCAATACCGCGCAAAATCCCCACGCCATCCACCAGACGCGGCCAGATGCGCATATTGACGAAGTGCCAGTAATGCGGCGCATCCGCCATATCCGGGCCGTGGTCAGTAATGGCAAACAGTTTGATGCCTTTGCTTTTTGCTTCGGCAATATAATCATGAAGCGTGCTATAAGCATGGGTGCTGGCGACGGTATGCATATGCAGGTCAACGGGGTACATGGCTCACTCCTGTCGTTATTTTTTGCAAGGATAGCAGTTATCGGTGTCGATTTTAATGACAAAACCCGGCCGGGCCGGGCTTTCATTAATAACCCCGAACTCTGTCAACGCGCCCGCTGACGGTTTCTCCGCGCTCCAGTTTGCCAATAGTGTGGCTGATAAACTCAATGGCTTCGGTTGGTCTCGTGAACGCCGCAATGTGCGGAGTCATTGCCACACGCGGATGCGCCCACAGCGGATTATCAGCAGGGAGCGGCTCGCGGCTGAACACATCAAGCATCGCGCCCTTCACCTTTCCGCTCTCCAGCGCCGCCAGCAGATCGGCTTCAACAACATGGACGCCGCGTGCCAGGTTCATCACGTAACTGTGGTCGGCAAGTTGATTAAGCAGTGACTGATTAATAAGACCAACCGTTTCCGGCGTATTCGGCAGCAAGTTGATCAGCACACGCGTGCCCTGCAAAAAATCGCCCAGTTCTTCAGGGCCAGCAAAACTTTGTACACCAGGCAGCGACTTACGGCTGCGGCTCCAGCAACGCACCGGAAATCCCCACGGCAGCAGGCTTTCCGCGACTTTTGAACCCAACACACCCGCACCAAGAATACCGACAGTGAAATCGCCGTGCGCATACTCTTCCAGTTGCTGCCATCTGGACTGCTGTTTTAACGCCTGATAATCATCAAAACGCCGGAACCAATGCAGCACCTGGCTTACCGCATACTCTTGCATTTGCGATCCCATCCCGGTGTCTTCCAGGCGGAATAGCGGAATATCATCAGCCAGCATCCCCGGGTTGGCGCTGAGCTGACCAAGAATGGCATCAACCCCGGCGCCAAGCGCAAACACCCCTTTCAGTTTACGTCCTTTAAGCATTTCGACAGGGGGATGCCACACCAGGGCATAATCCGCCGGGGCATTATCGCCTGCCGTCCATGCACGCACATTCACCTGCGGCATCGCCTTACGCAGCGCGTTAATCCAGTATTCGCTATTAAAGGAAGGGTGATAAAAAATAATGTCCATTCCAACTCCAGAAATCGTTGTGATGTATCCGGATAATTCCCGGTTCTATTGGGTATTTTAAAAGGGTGATCAGCATAACAAATTTCTCCTGTACGCCGCGGAGAAAGTACCGTGATGAGAAAAAAAGCGATTTCAGAACGTTTAAGAAGCAGGTTGTTTGAAGTTTGTCTAAACACGCTAATTTATTGAAAAAGAAGATTGACGCCGCAATGGCTTTTCCCTACATTAGCGCCCGTCCCGATGACATCGGGAAGACAATGTGGTGAGGTGTCCGAGTGGCTGAAGGAGCACGCCTGGAAAGTGTGTATACGGCAACGTATCGGGGGTTCGAATCCCCCCCTCACCGCCATCATTTCAGACGAGAGCCTGTACGAAAGTACGGGCTTTTTTCTTTTATATTCTCCCTTCCTGGGGGGATGAGAATCCCCGACCGGGGTTCGACAACGGGCAACTGCCCGTTGGACAGACCACGAATAACATGAGTGGGCTGCCCGCAGGGCGAGCGAAGCGAGTCAATCCCCCCACTCTCCCTTCCAATGCCGATTAAACATCAGAAATGGCGTCGACACCTTATATAACCGTGGTTTTAGCCATCTCCTGCCCTGGCTTCGCGCCGGAACGCCAGGCGACAGCGACGCTTTACCCGGACTACATTTCTGGTCAAATTTTTGGTCCAAAATCCGCCATTGCTCACACCTTAAGCGAACAGCCATCAATGCGGAAAATATGCTTGACCGTTTCAGTGCAACTCCCTATAGTAGCGCCCCGTTGCCCCCCAAGTGGCGGCAGCAATACAATGTGGTGAGGTGTCCGAGTGGCTGAAGGAGCACGCCTGGAAAGTGTGTATACGGCAACGTATCGGGGGTTCGAATCCCCCCCTCACCGCCATATTCAAAGAAGAGCCCGCATGCAAATGCGGGCTTTTTTTTCGCATGTCGCACATGCGTATCCACAAATTGCACTCAACAATCGCAAAAAACATCCTCATTTCAGCTCAGAAGAAAACCCTCTGACCTTGCTCACTTTGTTTCTCCCACTTCTATCACCGGTGCATTACTATGGCGTTCCATGAGAGAAAAAGAGTGCCGTAATGAAAGAACGCAATAGCGTAAGTGGGAAATTAACCCTGCTGGCCATCATTGGCGATCCCATTGCGCAAGTACGCGCCCCTTTGATGATCAATGCCGCCATGGAAGAGCGACACATCCCGGATACACTGATGGTTCCTTTGCATGTTTCTCCCGGTAGCGTGCAACAAGCGATTGAGGGTCTGAAAGCTGTGCAGAATTTCGCTGGCGCCATCATCACCATGCCGCATAAAAAAGCGGTTATGCGCTTCCTCGACTCAACGAGTACCGCGGCAGCACATTGCGGTGCCTGCAATGTCATCCGCCGTGACCAGCACGGGAAAATCCATGGCACAATGCTGGATGGCGAAGGTTTTGTCGCCAGTCTGCTGGAGCGGGATATTGCCGTTGGGCAAAAGAAAATCTATCTGGCAGGAACCGGTGGCGCAGGTACGGCGATCGCACATGCGCTGGCTGCTCATCATGTTGCAGAATTGATTATCTATAACCGCACCGTCAGCCGGGCCGAAGCACTTATCCGTGAATTGTCGGTTTTCTATCCGCAGGTGCAGTTTCGGTTGGGCAACGATAAACCCGCAGAGGTTGATATTGCCATTAATGCCACCTCCGTTGGCATGGACGGGACGCAAGAACTCCCCTTCTCGCTTATGGCGCTCAACCCGCAGTCTGTGGTCTGCGATATCATTATTTTCCCGGAGACAACGGCGTTGCTCGCTGCGGCACAGCAGCGCAATTTATGCACACACTCTGGACGGGCCATGCTCGCCGCGCAGATTACATTGATGCTTGAATTTATGCTACATGGCAAAAAGGCATAAAAAAGCCCGGCAAGCCGGGCTCTTCCATTGAGATAGCATCAATCATAAGCCAGCAGCGTGCGCTGGCAGAGCGCCGAGCGCACGCAGTCATCTTTGGTAAAGCGTACCACCCCAATCATCTCATCTTCCTCAAAACGTGACAGGGCGTCGCTCAGCCCCGATTTCACGCCGGACGGCAGGTCACACTGGGTAATATCGCCGTTAACGATAACCGTCACGTTCTCCCCGAGGCGCGTTAAAAACATCTTCATTTGCGCAGCGGTCACGTTCTGAGCCTCGTCAAGAATGACGACCGCATTTTCAAAGGTACGTCCGCGCATATAGGCGAACGGCGCGATTTCCACCTTGCCAATCTCTGGCCGCAGGCAGTACTGCATAAAGGATGCACCCAGCCGCTTCACCAGCACGTCATAGACGGGCCGGAAGTAGGGGGCAAACTTCTCCGAAATATCACCGGGCAAGAAGCCGAGATCTTCATCAGCCTGCAGTACCGGACGGGTAACAATAATTCTTTCCACGTCCTTATGGATCAGCGCTTCCGCCGCTTTGGCTGCACTAATCCAGGTTTTCCCGCATCCGGCTTCACCGGTTGCAAAGATGAGCTGTTTACTCTCGATAGCATTCAGGTAGTGCGCCTGAGCCTCATTGCGCGCCACAATTGGAGAATTATCACGGCTGTCCCGGGCCATGCCAATTGCTTCTACGCCACTCATCTGCACAAGCGAGGTGACCGATTCTTCTTCACGCTGTTTATGGCTACGTGAATCCCGTCTCAGCACACGTTTTGCTTCGCGACGAGCTTTGATCACTGCTTTTTGTCTTCCCATGGATAGCACCTTGAGTTGTTGGTATTCATCACGCGCGCCAGCTTCGGCACGATTATGCGCACGAACATCAGAGGGTTGGCTTCCTTGTAAGCCATTGCTTGCCTTTGAATATGATGTGGCTGAGCGACAGGCATCATCGCCGGTCACATCGTTGAAATCGGGTATGAACAAAGAGGAGGAAAATTTAGTGGTGAGGAAATCGCTGCCGGAGTCTGAGCCTCCGCGCCGGGTGCTGCGGTTGTTATGTTTACCTTGTCCAGTACAGGACGCAACCATTCGCGATCTCCATAGTGATTCAGCATCACTGCCGGGAACTACCGCTGTCTTATCTTAAGTACATCAGGAGTTATCATAAATGCAACATTTATTTTACCTGAATGCATAACGTGCAAGACTGTCCCTGCGTTGTTGCAAAGAGTCTCTGATATGAATATTACAGAAATATAACAGATACTCTCTAATACGAAAAAATGATAGCTGGATGGCAGAAAAAGTATGTCGAAATGCAACGAATGACAGAATATCCTGCCCGCAGGCGGGCAGGATAGGATAGGATCTTTACGCTTCGAGCAGAGCTTGAGCGAGATACGCGTTGCTGTCGCGCACGCCCGGCAGGGCAAAGAAATAGCCGCCGCCGATGGGTTTAATGTACTCTTCCAGCGCTTCGCCGTTGAGCCGCTTCTGCACGGTCAGGAAGCCTTTTTCCAGATCGTGCTGATAGCAGACGAACAGCAGGCCCATATCAAGCTGACCGGAGTTGGTCACGCCGAGCGAATAGCTGTAGCCCCGACGCATCATCAGGCTCGACTGCGTCTCTTTGGTGCGCGGGTTGGCCAGACGAATATGGCTGTCCAGCGCAATCACATCGCCATTCGGATCGCTGGCGTAGTCAGGCACGTCGTGCTCGTTCTTCATGCCGAGCGGTGCCCCGCTTTGCTTATCGCGACCAAAGATCGTCTGCTGCTCTTTCAGCGGCGTGCGGTCCCAGAACTCCACGTGGAACTGAATAATGCGCACCGCCTGATAGCTGCCGCCCACCGCCCATGCCGGTTCACCCTGATCGGCAGTGACCCACACCACCTCCTTCATCAGCGCGCTATCGCTGCTGTCCGGGTTGGCCGTGCCGTCCTTAAAGCCCAGCAGGTTCACCGGGGTCTCTTTGCCTTTGCTGCGGGCGGCGTGATCGGAGATAAACCCTTCCCGCTTCCAGCGCACGCTCAGCAGATCCGGCGTGTGCTTGATGATGTCGCGCAGGGCGTGGATCACCGTATCCTGGGTATTGGCGCAAATCTGCAGGAGCAGGTCGCCGTGGCACAGGGCCGCATCCAGGGAATCATTCGGGAAGCGCGTCATTTTTTGCAGCGCTTTCGGCTTCTGTTTTGCCAGCCCGTAGCGCGCGTCAAACAGCGACTCTCCCAGCGAAACGGTTATGGTCAGGTTATCCGGGGCGATAAACGGCCCCAGAATGCCGGAGTCCATTGGCGGCAGACGCGGGTTCGGCGTATCGGGCGCCGGTCCGCCGGCGGTGAGAAACGCGATGCGCGTCGTCAGCAGGCGGAACAGACGTTCCAGATCGGCTTTATCCGCTGGCCAGCGAATCAAAAGCCACCAGCATCATCGACGCCTGCTGCGGCGTCAGGATACCGGCCTGATGCTCGCCATAAAACGGCTGCGTCTCCATGCGCGACATTGGGTGACAGCGTGCCGGGCGCGCTTTGCGGTTTTGCCGCATGCGCCACCGGACACCCGCCAGCCAGAGCAAGCGCGCCCCCCAGCGCCCCTACCCCTTTTAACAACCGGCGACGCGAAGGCTCAGCCACGTCGTTCTCGTTATGCTTATTCATCGTGCTTAGTCCAGACCCAGTACGCCACGCAGCAGGGAGAGATCTTCCGCCAGGGCGGTAATCGGGCCTTTCAGCGCGTTACGGTCGGCATCGGTCAGCTTGTCGTAGGTCTCAAACCCGTCTTTGGTGCGGTACTTCGCCAGAATGGTGTCGACTTTCTTGAAGTTGGCATCCACTTTGGCCAGCAGCTCCGCGTTCTCTTTCTGCAGCTGAGGACGCAGCAGGTTAACAATTTTCTGCGCGCCGTCGACGTTGGCCTGGAAGTCCCACAGATCGGTATGGCTGTAGCGATCTTCTTCGCCGCTGATTTTGCTGGCGGCCACTTCTTCAATCAGACCGGCCGCACCGCCCACCACTTTTGACGGCGGGAAGGCCAGCTCGCTGATGCGCTTTTGCAGCTCCAGCACGTCGCTGTTCAGCTGGTCGGCATATTTCCCCATCCCTTTGGTGCAGAATTATCGCCAAACAGGGCTTTCTCCAGACGGTGGAAACCGGTGAATTTCGGATCGGCCGCTTTCTGCTCGAAATCATCTTCACGGGCATCAATGCTGCCATCAAGGTCAGAGAACAGCTCGGCAATCGGCTCGATACGCTCGTAGTGCTGACGGGTTGGCGCATACAGGGATTTCGCTTTTTCGATATCACCGGCCTTCACCGCATCGGTAAAGGCTTTGGTTGCCGCTGCCAGATCCGCCGTCTCTTTCGTGACGTAGGCTTTATACGCGGTAATCGCATCGCCCAGGCTCAGCACCGCAGCGCCTTTCGCCGCATCGGCCGTCGCTTCACCTTTGACGATAAGCTTCCCTTTCGGGTTGGTCAGCAGACCGCAGGTCATCTCATACTCGCCCGGCTGCAGGTTGGCGGTCATCTTCTGGCTGAAGCCAGGAGCGATATTTTCACGCTCCTCCACCACCAGAACGCCTTTCAGGATCTCCCACTCCAGCGCCTTCTGGCTGTGGTTCTGAATAATGAACTGGGTTTTGCCGCTGTTCACCGTGAGGGTCATCGGCTCACACTGCTTGTCCGTTGACGGTGACCTTAACCTGTGGAACATCCGCGCCCCAGGCGGAGAATGCAGAAGCGAACAGCGCGGCAATGCCTGCGCATAACGCACTACGACGGAACTGAATTGCCATGACTCTTCCCTTTAATAAGTATGTTGTAACTACGAAGCTGTGCATATCCTCAGGAAGCCGCCTGCGAAGGCTGCGCGCCGGAGCGCGGCGGCATTGCGAACAGCACCAGCGCCGGAACCAGATAGATAAAGTACATCGCCACTTCGCTGACGCTCGGCGTTTCCTGATAGCCGAAGATACCTTCGAGCAGGGTGCCGGTCAGAGAATGCGTGGAGAGCACGTTGCTGAGGTCGAACGCCACGTCCTGGAAGTGGTTCCACAGACCCGCTTCATGGAAGGCGCGGATCGCCCCCTGCCGCCAGACCCGCGGCCACCAGCAGAATAAACAGGCTGGTCCACTTGAAGAAGGCGCCCAGGTTCAGGCGGATACCGCCCCAGTAGAGCAGAAAGCCCAGCACCACGGCCGTGGCCAGCCCCAGCATGGCGCCAAGCGGCGGCCAGATCCCCACATCCTGCTGAAACGCCGCCAGCAGGAAGAAAACAGACTCCAGCCCTTCACGCGCGACGGCGAAAAAGACCATCATAATGAGCGCCCAGCCGTGGTGATTACTGCGCGCCAGCGCGTTATCCACCGCCTGCTCCAGCTGCACCTTCACGTTGCGGGAGACTTTACGCATCCAGAACACCATCCAGGTGAGGATCACCACCGCAATCACGGCGACGATCCCCTCAAACAGCTCCTGCTCTTTCTGCGGAAACTCGCCGGTGGTTTCGTTGATGGGGATCCCCAGGCCCAGGCAGAGCGCCGCGGCGAGGAAGACCCCGATCCACATGACGCCAATCCAGCGTCCGCGCTGGGTGCGCTTCAGATAACTGGCGATGAGGCTCACGATCAGGGCCGCTTCGAGGCCTTCACGTAACATAATGAGAAATGGAACAAACATGCCGACACCTTAAATGTTTATCGCGGTCAACTGATGCAAAGAAAGGTAAATTCTTGTGATAGTGATTATCATTACGCCAAAAAGAAACACAAGCGAAATGTGAGGTGTTTTGATGACGAGTTGTAAACGGCTGGCAGGCTACCCCAGGCGAAGCGGCCCTTATGCAGAAGTGGTTGAAATAAAGCGATAACTTAGCTTACAAAGCATTAACTTTATGTTTACCCCATCTCGCGGCTGTGGCTAAATATCCGCCTCACAACCTAACTGAAAATAAACCATATGTTTAAAATTGTCCATTTCCTGCTGGCGCTGGTGATTATTCTTGCGCTGGCCTGGCTGGTACGAGTTTCGACCGCCGGAAAATTCGCGTTCGTTTTGTTTTACAGCTGATTGTCATTGAAATTGCGCTGGCGTTCTTTTTCCTGCACGCCGAAAGCGGGTTATTCCTGATTAAATACGTCTCAGGATTTTTTGAGTCACTGCTCAAATTTGCCGGCGAAGGCACCAATTTCGTCTTTGGCGGTATGGGAGAAAAAGGGCTGGCGTTCATTTTCCTCGGCGTGCTGTGCCCGATTATTTTTATTTCCGCGCTGATTGGTATTCTTCAGCACTGGCGGATCCTGCCGATTTTTATTCGGGTGATCGGTACGCTGCTGTCGAAACTGAACGGCATGGGCAAGCTGGAATCCTTTAACGCGGTGAGCTCGCTGATCCTCGGCCAGTCGGAAAACTTCATTGCCTACAAAGGCGTGCTGGGCGATCTCTCCTCGCGTCGTCTGTTCACCATGGCGGCCACGGCCATGTCGACGGTCTCCCTGTCGATTGTCGGCGCCTATATGACCATGCTCGATGCCAAATTTGTCGTCGCGGCGCTGATTCTGAACATGTTCAGCACCTTTATTATTCTCTCGGTCATCAACCCGGCGCGCCCGGAAGCGGAGCCGGATATCAAGCTGGAAAAACTGCACGAATCGCAGAGCTTCTTCGAGATGCTCGGCGAGTATATTCTGGCCGGTTTTAAAGTGGCGATGATTATTCTGGCGATGCTGATTGGCTTTATCGCCCTTATTAGCGCCGTTAACGCCCTCTTCTCCAGCGTATTTGGCATGAGCTTCCAGCAGATTCTCGGCTATGTATTTTATCCGCTGGCATGGCTGGTGGGTATTCCGCTGAGCGATGCCTTGAACGCGGGCAGCATTATGGCGACCAAGCTGGTGGCGAATGAATTTGTGGCGATGATTGAGCTGCAAAAAATCGCCGCACCAGATGTCCCCGCGCGGGCTGGGGATTTTGTCCGTCTTCCTGGTCTCGTTCGCGAACTTCGCCTCCATCGGCATCGTGGCCGGGGCGATTAAGGGCCTGAACGAGCAGCAGGGCAACGTGGTATCGCGTTTTGGCCTGCGTCTGGTCTACGGCGCGACGCTGGTGAGCCTGCTGTCAGCGAGCTTTTGCGGGTGTTGGTGCTGTAAGTGATTTACCCCTCTCCTGCGGGAGAGGGGCTTCAAATCAGAACTGCACGCACACCGGCTGATCGACGCGCATCACCGACTCCTGCGCGAAGCGTGATTTATAAATCCCGCGCAACGCTTCGATGTTCTTCTCACTCTGCGCATCTTTACCGTGGATCAGCATCAGCGCCTTGCTCGGTTCACGCGCCACTTTCCCGTCGTTCCCCAGCCACTGCCCGCGGGCATCAAATACCGTTAAGCCATCGCGAAAACGCGGCGTCACGTCCTGGTCAACAAACTGCTGCCACTCGTTGGGGGTAATCTGCGCCCCGGCAGGACGGTTTAAGCCGAAATAGAGCGTGGTTTGCTGCATCTGGTTATCCGCTTTGCAGGTTTCCACAGCCGCGTGTTGCGATGGCGCGTTGCAGCCCGCCAGCATCAATAATGCCGCCGCCATTAACCCTGTTTTGATTGTCATGCTTCGCTATCCTCATTGTTATAAGCACAGGGATATCACAGGAAATGACGGATTTTGGCAAGAAAAAAGCCGGGTGCGCTTGCGCTTAGCGGGTTTTTCGTCAATGGCGAGAAAATTATTCTGCCTGCAACCGGGACGGCGGCGCGGAGTGGTAATGCGCGTCGGCTTCCGCAAAGCGTTTCTGCATGGAGGCAGACGGCGCTTTGCCCAACAGGCTGAAGACCACGATACCGATGCTGCCGAAGATGAAGCCCGGAATGATTTCGTACAGGCCCAGCCAGCCGAACTGTTTCCAGACGATCACGGTCACCGCACCGATAATCATCCCCGCCAGCGCGCCGTTGCGGGTCATGCGCGACCACATCACGGAGAACAGCACCACCGGACCAAAGGCCGCACCGAAGCCGGCCCACGCGTAGGCTCACCAGGCCCAGCACGCGGTTTTCCGGGTTGGCCGCCAGCGCGATGGCGATCAGCGCCACCAGCAGCACCATAGCGCGGCCGACCCACACCAGCTCCTGTCTGGCTGGCGCCTTTACGCAGGAAGGCCTTGTAGAGGTCTTCGGTGATCGCACTGGAGCAGACCAGCAGCTGGCAGCTCAGGGTGGACATCACCGCGGCCAGGATGGCGGAGAGCAGCACGCCGGCAATCCACGGGTTGAACAGAATCTTGCGCCAGCTCGATGAACACGCGTTCGGCGTTCTGGTTGACCGCGCCCGCCTGCGCCGGGTTGTTGTTGAAGTAGGCGATGCCGAAGAAGCCCACGGCGACCGCGCCCGCCAGGCAGAGGATCATCCAGGTCATGCTGATGCGGCGCGCATGCACGGATGGTGTGGTGAGAATCCGCCGCCATAAAGCGCGCCAGAATGTGCGGCTGACCGAAGTAGCCCAGGCCCCAGCCCATCAGGGAGAGGATGGCGACGAAGTTCAGCCCCTTCAGCATGTCGACGTTTTCGATGCTTTTCTGCTTGATCACCTCCAGCGAATCGCTGAAGCCGCCAACGGTGAAAATCACAATCACCGGGGTCAGGATCAGCGCGAAGATCATCAGGCTGGCCTGCACGGTGTCGGTCCAGCTCACCGCCAGGAAGCCGCCCACGAAGGTGTAGAGGATGGTCGCCGCCGCGCCGGCCCACAGGGCGGTTTCGTAGCTCATGCCGAAGGTGCTTTCGAACAGGCGCGCGCCGGCCACGATGCCGGAGGCACAGTAGATGGTGAAGAACACCAGGATCACCACGGCCGAGATAATGCGCAGCAGGCGGCTGTTATCTTCAAAGCGGCCGGTGAAGTAATCCGGCAGCGTCAGGGCGTTGTTGTTGGCCTCGGTGTGCACGCGCAGACGGCCTGCCACCAGCTTCCAGTTGAGCCACGCGCCCAGGGTCAGGCCGATGGCGATCCAGCTTTCCGAGATACCGGAGATAAAAATCGCGCCCGGCAGCCCCATCAGCAGCCAGCCGCTCATGTCGGATGCGCCGGCGGAGAGCGCGGTCACCAGCGGCCCCAAACTGCGTCCGCCGAGAATGTAGTCGTCAAAGTTCTTCGTTGAACGCCACGCCAAAAACCCTATCAGGATCATGCCAAAAATATAAACGAGAAATGTCACCAGCATCGGTGTGCTAATTGCCATTCAAATTCTCCAAAAGTGCTTCGTCAGCAACAATCATCCGGGTTGCCTTGCCTTTATCCATCACCGGAACGTAGTGATGGCGCGTATTGATTATCAGAAGCGCCCGCTATCCTGCCGTATGCGCCCTCCGCTGACAAACGATTTAACACAGCATTTACATCAATTTCATCCTGGGTTTGATAGCTTTTTCCGATAGGTTGCACTCTCTCACACTTTTCCAGGTTGCACCTTTTAAAAGTGTTAACCACCGCATAAAACCAGGCTTTGCCAGTGAAAAAGCCAGCGCGTTTTCCCAGCTAACCAGTAATTAACAATTAATTCATTTTTAACCGGGTTGCAAACCAGGTCACATTTAACACGGTTGCACAAAGTTGCAACATGGTGGATATTTCTGCAAGCTTGAACCGCAAAACAGCCATGAAAGCACAACAGGAGCTTTGGCATGGGCATGACCACCATGGGGGTCAAGCTGGATGACGCAACCCGCGAACGGATTAAAGCCGCCGCAGCGACAATTGACCGCACGCCGCACTGGTTAATTAAGCAGGCGATTTTTAACTATCTCGAAAGACTCGAGAGCGGCGAAGGGCTGCCGGAGCTGGCCGCCACGGCAGAGACTGCGTCACAAGATGAAGAAAGCGGCGTACCGGCTGGCGACGAGAGCCACCAGCCGTTCCTCGAATTTGCCGAGCAGATCCTGCCGCAGTCCGTCAGCCGCGCCGCCATTACCGGCGCCTACCGCCGGGCGGAAACCGACGCGGTGCCGATGCTGCTGGAGCAGGCTCGTCTGCCGCAAGCCAGTCGCCGCAAAGGCCCACAAACTGGCGTACCAGTTAGCCGACAAACTGCGTAACCAGAAAACCGCCACCGGCCGCGCCGGCATGGTTCAGGGCCTGCTGCAGGAGTTCTCCCTCTCCTCGCAGGAAGGCGTGGCGCTGATGTGCCTGGCCGAAGCGCTGCTGCGCATTCCGGATAAAGCCACCCGCGACGCGCTGATCCGCGACAAGATCAGCAACGGCAACTGGCAGTCGCACATTGGCCGCAGCCCGTCGCTGTTCGTCAACGCCGCCACCTGGGGCCTGCTGTTCACCGGCAAGCTGGTCTCCACCCACAACGAAGCCAATCTGTCCCGCTCCCTGAACCGCATTATCGGCAAGAGCGGCGAGCCGCTGATCCGCAAAGGCGTGGACATGGCGATGCGCCTGATGGGCGAACAGTTCGTCACCGGCGAAACCATCGCCGAAGCGCTGGCGAACGCCCGCAAGCTGGAAGAAAAAGGCTTCCGCTACTCCTACGACATGCTGGGCGAAGCGGCGCTGACCGCAGCCGACGCGCAGGCCTACATGGTCTCCTACCAGCAGGCGATCCACGCCATCGGCAAGGCCTCCAACGGCCGCGGCATCTACGAAGGCCCGGGCATCTCGATCAAGCTGTCCGCCCTGCACCCGCGCTACAGCCGCGCGCAGTACGACCGCGTGATGGAAGAGCTCTACCCGCGCCTGAAGTCCCTGACCCTGCTGGCGCGCCAGTACGACATCGGCATCAACATCGACGCCGAAGAGGCCGACCGCCTGGAGATCTCCCTCGATCTGCTGGAAAAACTGTGCTTCGAGCCGGAGCTGGCCGGCTGGAACGGCATCGGCTTCGTGATCCAGGCCTACCAGAAGCGCTGCCCGTTCGTCATCGACTACCTGATCGACCTGGCCAGCCGCAGCCGCCGCCGCCTGATGATCCGCCTGGTGAAGGGCGCCTACTGGGACAGCGAAATCAAACGCGCCCAGATGGACGGGCTGGAGGGCTATCCGGTCTACACCCGCAAGGTCTACACCGACGTCTCTTACCTCGCCTGCGCGAAAAAGCTGCTCGCCGTGCCGAACCTGATCTACCCGCAGTTCGCCACCCACAACGCCCACACGCTGGCGGCGATCTACCAGCTGGCCGGGCAAAACTACTACCCGGGCCAGTACGAGTTCCAGTGCCTGCACGGCATGGGCGAACCGCTGTACGAGCAGGTGGTCGGTAAAGTGGCCGACGGCAAGCTGAACCGCCCGTGCCGCATCTATGCGCCGGTCGGCACCCACGAAACCCTGCTGGCCTACCTGGTGCGCCGCCTGCTGGAAAACGGCGCCAACACCTCCTTCGTTAACCGCATCGCCGATACCACCCTGCCGCTGGACGAGCTGGTGGCCGACCCGGTAGCAGGCCGTGGAGAAGCTGGCGGCCCAGGAAGGCCAGGTTGGCCTGCCGCATCCGAAGATTCCCCTGCCGCGCGAGCTGTACGGCGAAGGACGCGTCAACTCCGCCGGTCTGGATCTGGCCAACGAACACCGTCTGGCATCGCTCTCCTCCGCGCTGCTGAACAGCGCCACGCAGAAGTGGCATGCCCGACCGATGCTGGAGCAGCGTGGTGATGGAAGGCGAGCCGATCGCGGTGATCAACCCGGCCGAGCCGAAAGATGTGGTCGGCTACGTGCGTGGAAGCCACGCGATGCAGACGTGGAACAGGCGCTGGACAACGCCGTGAATCACGCGCCCATCTGGTTCGCCACGCCGCCGCAGGAGCGCGCCGCCATTCTGGAACGCGCCGCCGTGCTGATGGAAGATCAGATGCAGCAGCTCATGGGCATTCTGGTGCGCGAGGCGGGTAAAACCTTCAGCAACGCCATCGCCGAAGTGCGCGAGGCGGTGGACTTCCTGCGCTACTACGCCGGCCAGGTGCGCGACGATTTCGACAACGAAACCCACCGCCCGCTGGGCCCGGTGGTCTGCATCAGCCCGTGGAACTTCCCGCTGGCGATCTTCACCGGCCAGATTGCCGCCGCGCTGGCCGCCGGCAACAGCGTGCTGGCAAAACCGGCCGAGCAGACCCCGCTGATCGCCGCGCAAGGCGTGCGCAACATTCTGCTGGAAGCCGGCGTACCCGCCGGGCGTGGTGCAACTGCTGCCGGGGCGCGGCGAAACCGTCGGCGCACGGCTGACCTCCGATGCACGCGTGCGCGGCGTGATGTTCACCGGCTCGACCGAAGTGGCCTGCCTGCTGCAGCGCAACATCGCCACCCGTCTGGATGCGCAGGGCCGTCCGACGCCGCTGATCGCCGAAACCGGCGGCATGAACGCCATGATCGTCGACTCCTCGGCGCTCACCGAGCAGGTGGTGGTCGACGTGCTGGCCTCCGCCTTCGACAGCGCCGGTCAGCGCTGCTCCGCGCTGCGCGTGCTGTGCCTGCAGGAAGACGTGGCCGACCACACGCTGAAAATGCTGCGCGGCGCGATGGCCGAATGCCGCATGGGCAACCCGGGCCGTCTGACCACCGACATCGGCCCGGTGATCGACGCCGAAGCCAAAGCCAATATCGACAACCACATTCAGGCGATGCGCGCCAAAGGGCGCAAGGTATTCCAGGCAGTGCGCGAAAACAGCGAAGATGCGCGGGAATGGCGTACCGGCACCTTCGTGCCGCCGACGCTGATCGAGCTGGAGAGCTTCGACGAGCTGCAAAAAGAGGTCTTCGGCCCGGTGCTGCACGTGGTGCGCTACAGCCGTAACCAGCCTTACCGCAGCTGGTTGAGCAGATCAACGCCTCCGGCTATGGCCTGACGCTCGGCGTGCATACCCGCATCGACGAGACCATCGCCCAGGTGACCGGCAGCGCCCAAGTCGGCAACCTGTACGTTAACCGCAACATGGTTGGCGCGGTGGTGGGCGTGCAGCCGTTCGGCGGCGAAGGCCTGTCCGGCACCGGTCCGAAAGCGGGCGGCCCGCTCTACCTGTACCGTCTGCTGGCGAACCGTCCGGAGAACGCGCTGGGCGTCACCCTGGCCCGTCAGGATGCGGAGTATCCGGTGGATGCGCAGCTGAAAACCGCGCTGGCGCAGCCGCTGGAAGCGCTGATCGCGTGGGCGGAAAAGCGTCCGGCACTACAGGCGCTATGCCGTGGCGCAGCTATGGCGAGCTGGCGCAGGGCGGAACGCAGCGTCTGCTGCCGGGGCCGACCGGCGAGCGCAATACCTGGACGCTGATGCCGCGCGAGCGCGTGCTGTGCGTGGCGGATAACGAGCAGGACGCGCTGGTACAGCTGGCCGCCGTGATGGCCTGCGGCAGCCAGCTGCTGTGGCCGGAAGATGCGCTGCATCGCGATCTGGCGAAACAGCTGCCGCAAGCGATCGTCAGCGCGCGCATCCACTTCGCGAAAGCCGATGCGCTAATGACGCAGGCGTTTGATGCCGTGATTTACCACGGCGATTCCGATCAGCTGCGCGACGCTGTGCGAGCAGGTCGCCGCACGCGACGGCGCAATTGTCTCGGTGCAGGGCTTCGCGCGCGGGGAAACCAACATCCTGCTGGAACGCCTGTTGGTGGAGCGTTCGCTCAGCGTCAACACCGCGGCCGCCGGCGGTAACGCCAGCCTGATGACCATCGGTTAAACCGACAGAGAGGCCCGATAGTGTTGCGCTATCGGGTCTACGGATCGTCGACAATAAAAAAGCGCCTTACGGCGCTTTTTTGCTTAACGTTAATCCGACATCGCCGCCGGGATGCACGGTAAGTAATGTTTCCTTCGAATAACCGCTTTCGCTCATCAGACATGCGCAGGCGGCATCGAATATCGCCAGCGCCAGCACAATCGAGGTGGTTGCCAGCATATTCAGCGGATCGATCTCGCGGCGAACGCCGGTTGAAATCACCAGCCGTGAGGCCTGTGCTATCGCTGAATCCGGGTTTTCCGTGACACTGATAAGCGCCACGCCTTTCGCCGCCAGCCCCGGCAGCAGCCGCGTCAGCTCATCGGAATTCCCGCCGCGCGACAGCATAATCACCACATCATTGGCATCAAGAAAACCCAAATCGCCGTGCGCAGCATCGGTGGCATTGAGATACATCGCCGGACGCTCAACGCAGGCCAGCATATGGGCGATTTTGCGGGCCGCAATGCCGGAAGTGCCAACGCCCGTTACCGCAATTTTGCCGCGACAACCGCGCAACTCCGCCATCAGTGCCTGCCACTGTGTTTCGTTAAGGTGGCGGTTCAGCGCCGCCATCTCTTCGCTGTAGATTTGCCACGCGGCGCAGGCCTGCTGCCAGCTACTGCTCATGTCGGCTCCTGCATTAACGCGCGGTACTTCATATGATCCTGATACATCTCGTGGAACACAGTGTATTTACGATCGTAATACTGCTTAATGTGGTTGGTCTGCGGCGTGACGGTTTTACCGATGCGGCTCATGGCCGCTCATCGCTTCCGGGAAGGTCTCAAACACCCCCGCCGCCACGGTGCCCATCATCGCGCCGCCGAGCAGCATCGCTTCGCTCTCCTCCGGCAACAACATCGCGCAGCCGGTCGCGTTGGCGTGCTCCTGCACAAAGATCGGGTTTTTGGTGCCGCCGCCGCTGGCCATCATGGTATCAATGCTGTAGCCACTCTGGTTCATGGTTTCAATAATGTGGCGGGTACCCAGCGCAATGGCCTGGATGGTGGCGAGGTACTGCAGCGCCATGTCTTCCGGCGTACGCGACAGCTTCAGCCCGCTGAGGATGCCGGTCAATGTCGGGTTGGCGCGCGGCGAGCGGTTGCCGTGGAAGTACGGCAGAATATGAATGTCCTGGGTCAGGAAGGCAATATTCTCCGGCTCGCCCGCCATTTTCCGCAACAATGGCGTTCAGCACTTCGTAAATGGTTTGCCCCTGAGTTTTCGCCTGCGCTAAGCAGCGTTTCGGGTAGCACGGATGCGACTGAATAACATGGTCGATCAGCGCGCCGGTGGCCGACTGCCCGCCCTCATTCAGCCAGTAATCCGGCAGCATCGCCGAGTAGTACGGTCCCCAGACGCCGCCAATAAAGCGCGCCGTGCGCAGAGATCGCCATATGGCCGGTGGAGGTGCCGCCAATCAGCGCGATGCGGCGGTCGAAATCCGCCACTTCACCGGAAACGCCGCTGGCGCCCAGCGTACCGAGGGTGCCCGCGTGGGCATCAATAATCGACACGCTTACCGCCGTGCCCGGCGATCAACCCCATCTCTGTTGCCGCGCGCTGCGTCAGGCCGCGCCCCAGCGGTTCGCCCATGGTTTTCACGTCGCGGCCGATCTTTGCGGCGTCGTGTTCCAGCAGATCTTCCAGCCCAATCTCATGGAAATAGCTCTTGTCCCACCTGTCTTCGTGGCCCATGTAGGTCCACTTGCACACCGTTGAGCACAGCGAGCGGGTATCGTCGCCGGTGGCCCGCCAGGTCAGAAAATCCGGCAGATCAAAGTAGTAACCGGCGTTGGCCCAGGTGGTGGGCATATGCTGTTTCAGCCACAGCAGTTTGGGCGTTTGCATCTCCGGCGAGATAATGCCGCCGACGAAATCCAGCACCCGGTGGTGGGTGGCGTTGATGCGGTTGGCCTGCGAGATCGCGCGGTGATCCATCCACACGATAATGTTCTGCTCGCTGCGCCCGGACGGGCTGACGGTCAGCGGGTTGCCCTCTTTGTCCAGCACCACCAGCGAACAGGTGGCGTCAAAACCCAGCCCTTTAACCTGGATCGGGTTGATATCCGCCTGATTGACCGCGTCACGCACGGCGTTGCACACCGCCTGCCAGATATTGTCCGAGGATTGCTCAACAAAATCGGCCTTCGGACGGTAGAGCTCAATGGCCCGGCTGGCCTGGCCGACCATCCGGCCAGTCAAATCAAAGACGCCCGCGCGGGCGCTGCCGGTTCCCACATCCACGCCAATAAAATAGCTCGCCATTCTTTTTCTCCTGAGATCAGGCTTTACGATTTTGTAATGCGATAAAGAGGATCAGCACCGCGCCCCACAGCGCCATGGTCAGATAACTGCTGACGCCCAACAAGTTGAGGCCGCTTTCCAGCATTTGCAGCACGATCAGCGCCAGCACCAGCCCCAGCACGCGCCCGAAGCCGCCGTCCGGGTTAATGCCGCCCAGCACCGAGGCCAGAATGGTCACCAGCAGATAAGATTCGCCGTAGCCTGCCTTCGCGGAGTTGAATTTCGCCATCATCAGCAGGGCGGCCCCCCAACCCAACAACGCCGAGAGGACATACACGGCGATCTGCACCCGCACGGTGTTCACGCCGCTGAAACGCGTCGCCTGTTCGTTCGATCCCACCAGATACAGGCTGCGGCCCAGCGTAGTGTGTTCCAGCAACACCCACAGCAGCAGCCGCCACCACAAGAAACAGGATCAGCGCCACCGGAATACCGAGCAGCGTGGCGTTGCCGAGAAACTGGATCGCAGCCGGAAAGCCGGAAATGACCGCGCCGTTGGAGAGCAGAATGTTCAGGCCGGAGATCAGCGTCATGGTGCCGAGCGTGGCGAGAATGGGCGAAACGCCGATCCAGGCCACCAGCGCGCCATTCAGCGCGCCAATCGCCACCGCCACCAGCAAACCCGCCAGCAGCGCCAGCGCCAGAAACAGTGGCTTGTCGGGATGGGTGACAATGATCGCCGCCATCACCAGCGAACAGGCGTTGGCACCGGCAATGATCGACAGGTTGATGCCGCCGGTCAGCATGGTAATGCCCATGCCCAGCGCCAGCATGCCGAGGATCGGTAGCTGCGAGGCGATGGACTGGAAGTTGCCGAGGCTGAAAAAGCGACTGCCGAGCAGCGCAGAAAAGACCACCGCGACAACGATGATAATCACGCATTGCAAACGGATGATGGCATCACCGGGGAAGAGTCTGGCGATTGATTTCATCTTAAAGCTCCCTTGCGCAGTTTGCGTTTTTCGTTCCACGCGGTGGCGCTGATGCTGACGAGAATAATCGCGCCGCTAAAGACCATGTGCCAGTAGGAGGAGACGCTGAGCAGCGTCAGCCCATTTTGCAGGAAGGCCAGCAGCACCACGCCCAGCAGGGTGCCGGTGAGCGAACCCCGGCCGCCGGTCATGCTGGTGCCGCCCAGCACCACCGCCGCCAGCACCGTCAGCTCAAAACCGAGCAGCGAGTTCGGGGCCACCGACTGGGTGATCTGCGCCTGTACCACCGCCGCGACACCGGCCAGAATGCCCATATAGCCGTAGACGTAAAAGTGCAGTCGCAGCAGGTTCAGACCCAGGCGCGACGCCGCGTCGCGGTTGCCGCCCATGGCGTAAATCTGGCGGCCCAGCCGGGTGCGATTCATCAGCACGCCGGTGACGACGATGATCACCAGCAGGCACAGCAGCGGCAGCGTCAGGCCATAGTCGTAACCGTCGGCGCCGCGGTAAAAGAGAACCAGTTGATGCCGTTCATAAACCAGTCCGGGAAGCCATACAGCCAGGTGCCGTTGGTGGCGTACACCAGCAGGCCGTAAAACAGGTTCAGCGTGGCGATGGTGATGATGATCGCCGGGACGCGCAGCCAGTACACCAGAAAGCCGTTCACCAAACCGAGCAGCAGGCCGACGGCCATGGCCAAGGCCAACGCCAGCGGGAAGCTGCCGCCGTGGGGGATCACCCAGCTGGCCATCGCATACTGGGCGATGGCGGTGACCGCCGGAAACGAGATGTCGATGCCGCCGGCGATCAGCACCACAAACAAGCCACAGGCCAGGATGCCGAGAATGGCGTAGCTGGTGGCGACGTCCGTCAGGTTACCCAGTGATAAAAATTCATCGGTACGCACACTCAGCCCTACAGCCAGCGCAATCACCAGCAGACCAAGCCAGAATTCATGTTGCCCGACAAGGCGGGAAAGGGATGCATTACGCATTGACCACCTCTGCAATCTCCTGCTCCGTGCAACGGTGCGGCGCGAATTCCGCCACCAGTTCGCCCCGACGCATCACCAGCACGCGATGGCTGTTGTAATAGGCTTCCGGGATTTCGTCGCAAATCATCAGCACCGCCATGCCCTGTTCCGCCAGATCGCGGGCAATCTGGTAGATCCCCTCTTTGTTGGCGATATCCACCCCAACGGTGGGCGAATCGAGGATCAGAATGCGCGGCTGGGTCGCCACCCATTTGGCGATGGCGATACGTTGGGCGTTGCCGCCGGAGAGCGTTTTCACCGGCAACTGCGCAGTCGGAGACTTTGATGTTCAGATCGCGGATCAGCTCCGCAACCAGTTGCCCGGCTTTGGCGTGATCCAGCAGGCCGCCGCGCGTATGCAGCTTTTCGAAAACGGTGACGATGGTGTTGTCGTAAATGGATTGCTCCATGATCAACCCCTGCGTCAGGCGGTCCTCCGAAACGTAGCCGATGCCGTGACGAATGGCGTCGCGGTTACTGCGCAGTTTCACCGCCTTGCCGTTAATGCGGATCTCGCCGTCTGTCCGGGTGCGTCATGCCAAACAGGCTCAGGCACAGTTCGGTGCGGCCTGCCCCGAACAAACCGACAATCGAGACGATCTCGCCGCCGCGCAGCGCCAGATTGATATTGCGATATTTCTCGCCGCGGCTGAGGTTGCGCACCTCGAGCAGCGGCGTCTGATCCACCGGCGGCAGCGGCGGCAGCGGGCTGTAGTGGAAGCGCTGGCCGGTCATCAGAAACGCCAGTTCGTGGCTGTCCAGTTCGCTGGCCGGCCAGGTGCCCACCAGCTTGCCGTCGCGCATCACGCTGATGCGATCGGCGACTTCCATCACCTCATCCAGACGGTGGCTGACGAATACCACGCAGATGCCGGCGGCCTTCAGTTCGTTCACCACGCGCAGCAGGCCGTCCACCTCCTGGCGGGTCAGCGAGGCGGTCGGTTCATCCATGATCACCAGCCGGGCCTCGGCGGCAATGGCCCGGCAAATCGCCACCAACTGGCGATCGGCGATGGAGAGTTTTTCGACTTTTTTATCCGGATCGAGACGCACGCCGATGCGCGCCATCGCAGCCAGCGCCTGCGCACGCATCGCGCTGCGCCGCACCCAGATATCGCCGCCGGGCAGATAACGGTGGATGGCGATATTTTCCGCCACGCTAAAATTGGGGAATAACGACAGGTCCTGATAAATGACCTGAATGCCGTAATACGCTGAGAGCTGCGGCGTCAGAGGGTGAAAAAGTTTGCCGTCCAGCGCAATGCTGGCGCCTTTTTCCGGCTGATAAACCCCGGAGATGACTTTGATGATGGTGCTTTTGCCGCAGCCGTTTTGCCCGGCCAGGCAGTGCACTTCGCCTTTATCCAGCGTCAGGTTGACCTTGTCCAGCGCCAGCACGCCCGGGAATCGTTTGCTGATATTCTCAAGGGTGATAAATGCGGGGGAGTCTGTCATTGACAATACCCCTGCCAGCGCCCGTACGGGACGCGATGGTTATCTGTGCTGCAAAAAGAGCCCGGCCTTGCGGCCGGTCTCCGGTTCCCTGGTGTGGCCTGATCGCGAAAAATCAGAAGCCGAGTGATTGGGCGTTGTCTTTGGTCACTTCGAAGATTTTGTTAAAGCGGATGACTTTCTTGTCCATATCGACGTCGGCTTTGCCCAGCCCGTCGATGGTCAGGTCCGGAGTGACTTCCTTGCCCTGCAACAGCTGGTCAGCCACCGTGACCAGCGCAAAACCGGCATCTTGCGGGTCCCACAGCAGCGCTTTTTTGATGTCGCCACGCATCAGATACGGCGCGGCCTGGCCCGGCATAGCGATCCCGACAACCGCCAGTTTGTCTTTCGCACGTTTTTTCTGTACCGCCTGCCCTGCGCCGATCGGGCCCAGCGAGCCAAAACCGATGATCCCTTTCAATTGCGGGTAGGTTTTCATCAAATCCAGCGTGGTGGCGTAGGATTTGTCGATGCTTTCCGCCACCGGCAGACGCGAGGTGACTTCAAACATGTCCGGGTATTTTTCTTTCTGATATTTGATGGCGGAATCGGCCCAGGCGTTGTGCAACGGCACGGTCAACGAACCGACGTAAATCGCATAACCGCCTTTGCCGCCCATATCTTTCGCCAGCTCATCGACGTTGGCCTGCGCGTATTTTTCGCTGTCGATGGTTTCGATATCCCACTGACCAATCTGCTGGTCCGGGGATTCATGGGTCAGCACCACGATGCCTTTGTCGCGGGCTTTTTTCAGCACCGGCTCCAGCACTTTGGCATCGTTCGGCACCACGATGATGGCGTTAACGTTTTTGGCGATCAGATCTTCAATCACCTTCACCTGCTGCGGCCGGATCCGGCGTAGAAGGCCCGGTCTGGTAAGCGTTGACGTCCAGTTTCTTCGCCGCTTCGTTAACGCCGGCCTCCATGCGGTTGAACCACGGAATACCGGTCACTTTTGCAACCACGGCGATCTCATACTTTTCTGCTGCAACGGACTGGCCCGACACCATGCAGGCAGAAATAAGCGCTGCGCTGAGTAATGCGAGTTTGAATTTCATAGTTGTACCTTTCTTGAGGACAGAGGAAAGTCGCGAAGGGGAGATTAACAACGAAGGGAAGAGTTAAAATAATGTAAAAATTAAAAATGTGATACATACCCACAAAAGTTAATTTTGTGAAAAATTATGGTTAAATTTAAGTAAAATAACGCCATTTGATTTTCTTATATCAGATAAAATGTGTTAAAAATAGAATAAAATAAAACATTTAATTAACAATTAATTATCATTTACCGATAAATCCAGGTATTTAGGTGCTGAATGAATGGTCATAGCGGCGGGAAAAGTTTGCAAATTTGAGAACTGAAACGAGTAAGGTAAAACGCAACATCGGCATACTGTCTTCTCCCCTTTCGATACCCCACTCTCTTTCTGCAGGAGCCGCACATGCGTTATGCCAGCGCACTGGAAACGCTATTACTCACCGATCCCCGCCGCAGGAACATACTCCATATCGTTCACTCCTTATGCCCTGAAAGCTGGATTGGCGCCGGATTTGTACGCGATGCTGTATGGGATCATCTGCACCATAGCGTGCCGCAGCCACCGGCTGGCGATGTGGATGTCATCTGGCTTAATCCACATGAGATGGCGATCGAAGCAGATATAGCGATGGAAAACCGCCTGCACGAGCGCGCACCAGAGGTTAAATGGTCGGTAAAAAACCAGGCTCGCATGCATCTGCGCAACGGCGATGCGCCCTATTCTTCACTACTCGCGGCACTGCGGCACTGGCCGGAAACTGCCACTGCTGTGGCGGTGCGCCTGGCCGGTAAGGCGCGTATTGAGATTATTGCCCCTTTTGGCCTGGACGATCTGTTTGGCTTGCGCCTGCGACCAACGCCGCACTTTACAGGGCGTAAATATCCGCAGTTTCGCAGGCGGGTGGAAGAAAAGCGCTGGCTGACACGTTACCCGCATCTTGCGCTTATCGCTGCAGATGACATTCCCCCGGGGCTATGCTAATAAAACGGCTGAATCAGGGCCTTGTACTGAAGGGGATGGGATGAAACGTTGCATGCTGGCGCTGACTGCGCTGTTAGTGAGCAGCCCGCTGCTCGCGGACGAGTGCGAAAACGCCTCGACACAGGCTGAGCTGAATAGCTGTACTGCCGCACAATATCAGGCGGCGGATAAAAAGCTGAACCAGACTTATCAGAGCGCCATTAAGCGCGCCGCTCCCGCGCAGGCGTCACTGCTGAAAAAAGCGCAACAAACCTGGATAACGCTGCGCGACAGCGATTGTGCCTTTGTCAGTTCCGGCGTCGAAGGCGGAAGCGTGCAGCCGATGGTGGAAAACCAGTGTCTGACAGATAAAACCAACGAGCGCGAAGCCTGGCTGGCCTCGCTGCTACAGTGCGGCGAAGGCGATGTCAGTTGCCCGCTGCCGCCCGGCCATTAACGGACGCGGATGCCTTCAATGATCATGCGCTGCACATTATCGACCGTGCGCTGAAAGAAGGCCTCGTCCTGTAACGTCGCGCCGGTGACGGCTTCCACCTGGATGGCGAAATCGGCGTAGTGCTGGGTTGAGGCCCAAATCATAAAGATCAGGTGATGCGGATCGACCGCCGCCAGTTTACCGCTGGCGATCCAGCCAGCAATAATGGCCGACTTCTCCTCCACCAATGTTTTTAAATCCCCCGTCAGCTCCGCTTTCAGCAGCGGCGCGCCTTGCAACATCTCCTGGCAGAAAAGTTTTGATGCCTGTGGATAATCGCGTGAAACCTCCAGCTTCAGACGGATGTACTCCTTGATCGCCACCAGCGGAGTGAAATCTGCGCGGAAGGCTTTCAGCGGCGCCAGCCAGATATCCAGGATCTGCCGCAGCACGGCAATATAGAGCGCCTCTTTCGACGGGTAGTAATAGAGCAAATTGGTTTTCGACACGCCCGCGCCTTCGGCGACCTGCTCCAGCCGTGCGCCGTGAAAACCCACGCGGGAAAAGATCTCCAGCGCCGCCGTCAAAATCGCCTGTCGCTTCTCATTAACCGCCTGCGTACGTTTACCGACCCGCTTCACCGTACCCTGTGCCATTTTCTCTCTCCTTATTGTTGGCAGCAGCATAGCAAAAGGCGCACGGCGACTCGACCCTGTGCACTCTGATTGCACATGAATGCCTGTTTTTTGTGCACCGTTTTTGACCATTTAGTCCACTTTTTTATGGTTCATTTCATCAACTTTCAGTTAACACCTTAATAACAATGATCTTTTCATTGTTGGCATCCGCTTTGCAAACCCTTGATTGCGCGGCTGAAAGGAAAATGCAGGATGCAACGCCACGCCAGACATTCACCTGACAAAGCGAGGTAGGTAATGAAAATTGGTGTTTTCGTTCCGATTGGCAACAACGGCTGGCTGATTTCAACCCATGCGCCACAGTACAAGCCGACCTTTGAACTGAACAAAGCGATTGTGCAGAAAGCGGAGCATTACCACTTCGATTTCGCGCTCTCGATGATCAAGCTGCGCGGTTTTGGCGGCAAAACCGAATTCTGGGATCACAACCTTGAATCTTTCACGCTGATGGCCGGGCTTGCGGCGGTCACCTCGCGTATTCAGATCTATGCGACTGCCGCTACCCTGACGCTGCCGCCCGCCATTGTCGCGCGGATGGCATCGACCATTGATTCCATCTCCGGTGGGCGCTTTGGCGTAAATCTGGTGACCGGCTGGCAGAAACCGGAGTATGAGCAGATGGGCCTGTGGCCGGGCGACGACTACTTCTCTCGTCGCTATGACTATCTGACGGAGTACGTGCAGGTATTGCGCGATCTGTGGGGAACCGGCAAAAGCGATTTCAAAGGCGAATTTTTCACCATGAATGATTGCCGCGTCAGCCCGCAACCCACCGGCCCGATGAAGGTGATCTGCGCCGGGCAAAGCGATGCGGGAATGGCATTTTCCGCGCAATACGCTGATTACAACTTCTGCTTCGGCAAAGGTGTTAACACCCCAACCGCGTTCGCGCCAACTGCCAAACGTATGCAGGAAGCGGCCAGCGCCACCGGGCGCGATGTCGGCTCCTATGTGCTGTTTATGATTATTGCCGATGAAACCGACGAGGCGGCACGGGCCAAATGGGAGCACTACAAAGCAGGCGCTGACGATGAAGCGCTGGCATGGCTGACCGAACAGAGCCAGAAAGATACCCGCTCCGGCGCGGACACGAATGTGCGTCAGATGGCCGATCCGACCTCGGCGGTAAATATCAATATGGGTACGCTGGTGGGGTCGTATGCCACGGTAGCGCGCTTACTCGATGAGGTTGCCAGCGTCCCCGGCACCGACGGCGTATTGCTTACCTTTGATGATTTTTTACAGGGCGTCGAAATGTTCGGCGAGCGCATTCAGCCGCTGATGCAGTGCCGCAGCCATATTCCAGCCCCAACACGCGAGGTTGCCTGATGATTACCCTCAACGCACGCCCGGAATCGGTCGATTTTTCTCCTGAGCGCAGCGCCCTGATCGTGGTGGATATGCAAAATGCCTACGCCAGCCCCGGCGGCTATCTGGACCTGGCCGGGTTTGATGTCTCGGCCACCAGGCCGGTGATTGAGAATATCAATATTGCCGTTGCCGCCGCCCGCAAAGCCGGGATGCTGATTATCTGGTTTCAGAACGGCTGGGATGATCAGTACGTGGAAGCCGGTGGCCCCGGTTCGCCGAACTACCACAAATCCAACGCGCTGAAGACCATGCGCAAACGCCCGGAATTGCAGGGCAAACTGCTGGCGAAAGGTGGCTGGGATTATGAGCTGGTGGAGGAGCTGAAACCGCAAGCTGGCGATATCGTACTGCCGAAACCGCGCTACAGCGGCTTCTTTAATACGCCGCTGGACAGCCTCCTGCGCAGCCGCGGCATCCGCCATCTGGTGTTTACCGGTATTGCCACCAACGTCTGCGTGGAATCCACGCTGCGCGACGGCTTTTTCCTCGAATACTTCGGCGTCGTGCTGGAAGACGCCACCCATCAGGCTGGCCCTGAATTTGCCCAGCAAGCCGCCCTGTTCAATATCGAAACCTTCTTCGGCTGGGTGAGCGATGTGCAGACTTTCTGTTCCGCCCTGGCACCTCAAAAACTGGTCAACATTGCGTAAGGAGACTCATCATGCCAAAACAGGTCATTATTCCGCCGGGTACCACCACCCCCATCGCCCCGTTTGTTCCGGGCACGCTGGCCGACGGCGTGGTCTATGTTTCCGGCACGCTACCGTTTGATGCCGACAACAACGTGGTGTTTGTTGGCGACCCAAAGGCGCAAACGCGCCACGTGCTGGAAACGATCAAACGCGTGATCGAGACCGCAGGTGGCACGATGGAGGATGTGACATTCAACAGCATCTTTATCACCGACTGGAAAAATTACGCCGCGATTAATGAAGTGTACGCCGAGTTTTTCCCCGGTGATAAACCAGCACGTTTCTGCATTCAATGTGGTCTGGTGAAACCCGATGCGCTGGTGGAGATCGCTACCGTTGCGCACATCGGTCAGTGAGGATGCCATGAAACTAACCCTGAGCGATGCGCCGTACGCAGGCGCGCCAGTGGTGGTGCTGAGCGCCGGGTTGGGCGGTGCTGGCAGCTACTGGCTGGCGCAACTCGCGGCGCTGGAAGCGCATTACCAGGTGGTGCGCTACGACCAGCGCGGAACCGGCAATAACCCGGCCACGCTGCCGGATGGTTATAGCATGCAGGATATGGCAGCGGAGCTATACCAGGCGCTGCAGGCGGAAGGAATTACCCGTTTTTGCCTTATCGGCCACGCGCTGGGCGCCCTGATTGGCCTGCAACTGGCGCTGGATTACCCACAGGCGGTAAACGGTCTGGTGCTGGTGAACGGCTGGCTACAGTTGAACGACCATACGCTGCGCTGTTTCCGCGTGCGTGAGCGGTTACTGGCTGCGGGCGGCGCGGAAGCCTGGGTACAGGCGCAGCCGCTGTTTCTCTACCCGGCAGACTGGATGGCCGCTCATGCGCCCCGGATGGAAGCGGAGGAAGCGCTGGCGATGGCGCATTTTCAGGGCACCGGCAATCTATTGCGTCGCCTGGCGGCACTGAAAAATGCCGACTTCAGCCGCCGCGCCCAGGAGATTCGCTGCCCGACAAACATTATTTGCGCGCGAGACGATCTGCTGGTGCCCTGGACCTGCTCTGCCGACCTGCAAGCAATCCCTGGTAGCCGGTTACAGGTGATGGAACGCGGCGCGCATGCCTGCAATGTCACCGAAAGTGAAGACTTTAATACCCTTTTACTCGACGGGCTGCACAGCATGCTGCCCGTTCTGACTCTGGCTCAGAAGGAGAATTTATGAGCGAAGCCGTCAACGCTGCGGCGCTGGATACCCTGTTCAACCAGGCGCGCACCCACAATGGCTGGCTGGAACGGTCGGTCAGCGATGAGACGCTGCAACAGGTTTACGATCTGCTGAAAATGGGGCCGACGTCGGCCAACTGTAGCCCGGCGCGGTTGGTGTTTATCCGCACGCCGGAAGGTAAAGAGAAGCTGCGTCCGGCGCTCTCCAGCGGCAATCTGGCAAAGACGCTCAGTGCGCCGGTGACGGCCATCGTTGCCTGGGACAGTGAATTTTATGAACAATTGCCGGTGCTGTTTCCCCATGGCGATGCGCGCAGCTGGTTCACTTCCAGCCCGCAACTGGCGGAGGAGACGGCATTTCGCAACAGCTCCATGCAGGCGGCCTACCTGATTTTCGCCTGTCGGGCGCTGGGGCTGGATACCGGCCCGATGTCCGGTTTCGATCGCGCCGTTGTCGATAGCGCATTTTTTGCCGACAGCACCTGGCGCAGCAATTTACTGGTCAACATTGGTTACGGCGATCCCGGCAAACTCTACGATCGCCTGCCGCGTTTGCCCTTTGCTGATGTCTGTCAGTTTGCATGAGGTTTAGGTTATGAGTATCGACAGCACCACGTTTCGCGACGCGATGGCCTGTGTCGGCGCGGCGGTCAACATTATCACTACCGATGGCCCGGCGGGCCGTGCCGGTTTCACTGCCAGCGCCGTGTGCAGTGTGACCGATTCACCGCCGACACTGCTGGTATGTCTTAACCGTTCGGCGTCCGTCTGGCCGGTATTCAGCAATAATCAGGCGCTGTGTGTGAATACGCTGGCGGCGGGACAGGAAGGTTTATCGAATCTGTTTGGCGGCAAAACGCCGATGGAGGAACGCTTTGCCGCGGCAGGCTGGCAGCAAGGCGAAACAGGTTGCCCGCGTCTGACCGGTGCGCTGGCCTCGTTTGACTGCCATATCAGCCAGGTTGTGAGCGTTGGTACGCACGATATTCTGTTTTGCCAGATTGCGATATTGCCCGCCATCCAACGCCAGAAGGGCTGGTGTGGTTTGACCGGCGCTATCACGCCCTGCCAGCTAACCTTCCGACTGTTTAACGCTGTTTTCAGGCGCTGGCAACGGCGCTTTTTTCTTTTTCAGCTTCAGTTCGCTGACCAACACACCCAGCACAATCAATGCCCCGCCAAACAGCGCCAGCAGCGGCAAACGCTCACCGGCCAGACGACCAAATACGCCCGCCCACACCGGTTCACCCGTGTAAATCACCGTCGCGCGTGTGGGCGATACACTGCGCTGCGCCCAGTTCATGACCACCTGAATAATTGCGCTGAAGATCCCCAACCCCAGCGCAACCAGCAGCAGCCCCGGCGACAACGTCGGTACCGATTCGCCAGAAGGAATCATGGCGGCAAAGGAGACCAGCGAAGCCGTCAGTAGCTGCACCACCGTCACCCGCCGGACATCGACTTTCCCGGCCCATGCGCTGATCAGGATGATCTCAGCGGCAATCGCCACCGCGCTGGCAAGCGTAATGATCTCCCCTTTCCCCAGCGCCAGCATATTGCCTTCCGGCCCGGCCAGCAGCAATAACCCGCTAAATGCTAACGCGATCCCAATGCATGGCATCAACCCCGGCATCCGCCCCAGACACAACCACTGCAACAGCGGCACCAGCGGAACATACATAGCGGTGATAAATGCCGATTTACTGCTGGGTATAAATTGTAAACCCCAGGTTTGCAGGCTGTAGCCGAGGGCGATGGCGATACCAATCACCCCGCCAGCTTTTATTTCCAGCCAGCTGATGCCGTTTAAGACTCTCAGCGAGAGTAGCGCCACGGCCAGACCGGCGGTGGCAAAACGCAGGCCAACAAAGAAAAACGGGCCGCTCATGGTCACGGCATACTGCACCGCAAGAAATGTACCGCCCCAAAACAGGGTGATGACGATCAGTAACGCTTCCTGGGGTTTGACGGAAAAGGCGTAACGGGAGAGGGACATAACACACCGACCAGAGGAGAAACCCGTAGTGTGCGTTGGCGCGACGGGTTGCGCAAGCGCAAAAAAAACCGCCGGGTTTCCCCGGCGGCGGGCGTGAACGACAAGCCTGCAGGTTGTCAGTATCAAACGTTAGCTTTCACGGCTACCGTGACTATTTTTGCCCCCTTTTTTACCGGCTTCAGATGCGCGCTGAGGATCGTTTTTGAAATTACCCCCACTTTGCTGCCCACCTTTGCGGCCTGCTGCTGATGCTCTTTCACGGTCTTCAGCGAAGTTACCTGCTCCACCACGATGGTTTGCCATGTCTGACCTCCAGATAAGTGAAATGTTAGACATCATACTGCATTCAGTAAAAGAGGATTCTTTCACCGCACGACGTGAAGGCCGAGCCTTTAACAGCGCCGTGTGGAACTAAGCTTAGTGGAACACAATCATTCATCCAGTGAATGGTAATATTCTGCAACAGCTTCTCTGCCTGAAACCCGATATTCCTTAAGCGAAACCGATAAGCCTCTCTTAACGCTTCAAAATAACGCTGCCGCAAATATGTGTCAGATTGTAACCAACAGGCAGGTTGTTCTTAACTTGTTATTTATCAAAGAAATGGCGCTCTTACTTGCACTCTGGCGATCACGTCATACGCTTAAGAAGAACGCAGCGATGTGCTGCCGAAATCAGCTAATCAGGAGTGATGCAAATGGCTAAAGTGTTGGTGCTTTATTATTCCATGTATGGACACATTGAAACGATGGCGCATGCAGTCGCGGAAGGCGCGCAGAAAGTGAATGGCGCAGAAGTGGTCATCAAACGTGTTCCTGAAACAATGCCTGCCGAGCTGTTCTTAAAATCTGGCGGTAAAACGCAAAATGCCCCCGTCGCCACACCTCAGGAGCTGGCCGACTACGACGCGATTATTTTCGGTACGCCAACCCGCTTCGGCAATATGTCCGGGCAAATGCGTACATTCCTGGACCAGACTGGCGGATTATGGGCATCCGGCGCACTGTACGGCAAACTGGCGAGCGTCTTTAGTTCCACCGGTACGGGCGGCGGCCAGGAGCACACAATTTCCTCAACATGGACTACGCTTGCACATCATGGAATGGTCATCGTGCCGATTGGCTATGCCGCGCAAGAGCTGTTTGATGTCTCGCAGGTGCGCGGCGGTACGCCTTATGGCGCAACCACTATTGCCGGTGGTGATGGTTCACGTCAGCCCAGCAACGAAGAACTGTCAATTGCCCGTTACCAGGGCGAATATGTTGCTGGCCTGGCAGTAAAATTGAACGGCTAACCTTCATCAGGAGGAGACAGATGCCAACTCAAGAAGCGAAAGCCCATCGCGTCGGTGAATGGGCCAGTTTACGCAATACCTCGCCGGAGATCGCCGAGGCTATCTTTGAAGTCGCCGATTACGACGAGGTACTGGCAGAGAAAATCTGGGAAGAAGGCAGCGATGATGTGTTACTTCGCGCCTTTGATAAAACCGACAAAGATGAACTCTTCTGGGGTGAACAGACGATAGAACGGAAAAATGTGTAACCACTCGCGCCCCCGCCTTCGCGGGGGCTTTTTTTTATTTCGCTGCATCACGCATCAGCGCATTAAATTTATCTACCGGGCAGAAACCATTGCTGTCTATCGGGCAGCCTTTTAGCGCCAGGGTGACGCGCTGAGCCGGGGAAGCCAGCGATAGCGGCTCAGTGTTTCGCAGTTGTTCCGTACTCTGATAAACGTATTCAATTTTCATGACATCGCGTTTACCCGCCGTGTCGTGCCAGCGCTGGAACACAATTTTCCCGCCGATGGGCGTACGCTCGTACTGGTTATGCAACTGGTAAGGCTCGAAATTGAGCGCGGTCAGCAGGGAGGCAATGTTGGAGTCATGCCCGACCAGAACGGTGATTTTCGGCGCGCTACTTGCCTCTTCCACCAGCGTTTTGTCGAGGTATTTCACCAGGGGTTTCGCTACATTGCGCGCCACTTCAGGCGAGGTGAACAGCGTGTCCTGATAACTGTTTTTCAGCTTCGACAATAGGCGCCATTGCGCGTCGCTTTTAATCTCTCCCCACGCAACCTGATCGAGCGGGAAACCTTCGTAATATTGCAGTGTAAAGGCATCCACCAGCGAATTGCCGACTTTCAACGGCCCGGACACGCCCGGCTCCTGCTGATATTTTGCGCTAAAGGTATCTTTTGCATCGGTGAGTGAGCACTGCTGTTTCTCTTTACAGGCCGGAGATGCGCGATAGTGCGTGATTTTTTCCAGCAACTGGTAACTCTCATTCAGCGCAAACTTCTGGCGCTGCGCCTCCATTGCGTTGACCGCCTGCTGGCTGAATTTAGCCGAATCTTCGGTGATCACCGGATTAAAAGTGGGATCCATGGTGCCCATTTTTTCCTGATGATGAACCGGAACATCACAGCCAGGAAATGCGCCGTTGGTGAAGAATTGCGCGGTGGCAACCGTGCGTTGCAGACTGTTAGCCCAGACGTAGACACTGTTCGCGGATGGACACTCTCCCGCTTTCAACAACTGCTCTTTGACCAGCCATTCACGCATAAAATGGCCCATGTACACTTCCAGTACGCCGCCTTTGGTGGTCAACTCACCGCCTGGTACGTCCCACTGCGGCCAGCGGTTCGGCGTCGATTGTTCCAGTACGCTGCCGTTATTGGCTAACGGCGCACGCAGGTTGTGGCGGCTCATGATCAAAACCTGTTGTAATTGATACCCTTGAGGTATCTCCTGCGCCAGCGCGACGGGTGCGGACATGGCAATGGCAATAGCGCTTACCCTGATCAACTTTTTCACTCTTTTTCCCTCATTTCACGGCCTGAAAGCAAAATTGTGACACATTTATGACACTTCGCCGCGTACGGTTGTCCGGAGTGTGCACTGGCGCAAAAAGCGATGTTTTCACCGCCCTTCTGGTTTTATAATAAAACCATTAACCGGAGGATCCCCATGAAACGTACCCGTATTGAAGAGACCTTTTGCCCTGTTGCCCGTTCGCTGAACATTATTGGCGACTGGTGGTCATTGCTGATTGTGCGCGATGCGCTGGCTGGCGTTTCGCGTTTTGGTGAGTTTCAAAAAAGCCTCGGGATCGCCAAAAATATGCTCACCGCACGGCTTAAGCTGCTGGTAGAAGAAGGAATATTACAGACCCAACCGGCATCTGATGGCAGCGCCTGGCAAGAGTATGTGCTGACCGAAAAAGGTCGCGCCCTGCAAACCGTGCTGGTCGCCCTGTCGCAATGGGGTAATGAGTGGTTGTTTACCCGCGGGGAACCCGCCAGCGTGCTGGTCGATGAGGCTTCACGCCGTCCATTGCGTAAACTGATGTTGCAGGCGGAAGATGGTCGCGAGCTGCAACCGGAAGAAGTGGTATTGCGCGTCGCCAACAGCGAATAACCCACATTTTCTTTCCCTGAGAATAAAATCGCATTTTTTGCCCTCTTATTTGGTTGCATAATAAAACCATTTAGCCGATGCTGTAGCAGTTGCATGATAAAACCATTTACCTTCGAGGAATTGAGAATGACAACCACTGCTCTTATTACCGGCGCCTCTTCAGGGATCGGCGCAGTCTATGCCGACCGTCTTGCTGCCCGTGGTTACAACCTGCTGTTAGTTGCGCGCCGTGCCGATCGTTTGTCGGCGCTGGCGGCCGATCTTCATCAGCGTTATGGCATACAGGTAGAGACACTGGTTGCCGACCTTAGCCAGTCAGCGGATATTGCACGCGTGGAAACCATGCTGCGCGAGAACGCAGCAATCGATTTTCTGGTCAACAATGCAGGTGCCGCGAACATGGCGTCGTTTCTCTCTTCAAGCGCTGAAGAGCATGAAGCCATTCATACGCTGAATACCACCGCGCTGATGCGCCTGACGCTGGCGGCACTGCCGCGCTTTGTCGAAAATGATCGTGGTGCCATTATCAATATCGCTTCAGTCCTTGCTTTTCACGCTCGTGCAGACAGCGCCTTGTACAGTGCCACCAAAGCCTGGGTACTCAATTTTACCCGTGGTTTGCAGGAAGAGTTTGCTGACAGCCATGTGCGTATTCAGGCCGTATTGCCTGCGGCAACAGCCACGGAAATTTGGGGCCATTCCGGCGTCACGCTGGATATGCTACCGGAAGGTTCCGTGATGACCACCGAAAACCTGGTCGATGCCGCCCTGGCCGGGTTTGATCAAGGGGAGTTAGTGACCGTGCCGCCAGTGGAAGATCTGCAACTGTGGCACAATTTTGATGAAGCCCGGCTGGCTCTGTATAGCGCCTCACGCAATGGCAAACCGGCTTCCCGTTATACGCTGTAATGTTATCCGGGAGCCGCTAACGGCTCCCATTAAGGTTTAGTAGAAACTGGCCTGCGTGGTGACGGTCATGTTCGGCATCGGTGCCGGTTGCCCTTTCTCGGGCATAACCGTTACATGGCACAGCGTGGGAACATGCCGCTTATCATACTGGCAGGCATTTGTTGCGCGAAAACCGGGCTGGTAAGCCGATTGATTCACCAGCGTGTAATCGACCGGCTTATTAACGCTATCCGGATAGGTCACGCTGTTTGAACTGGCAACCATACCCGAGGCATAAAATTCCGCTTTGATTAAATTCCCGTCCGCATCATAAAAATGATCCACAATCTTCTGCTCTCCCAGCATGACAGACTTCAGTTGGCCTTGAGCATTGGTGACGAAATCCAGATGGCCCGCGCTGTCATCGCGGCTCAACAGATTACATTTGCTGTCGAGGGTGAATGACAGGGGGTTCCCGTTCTGGGTGCCTTTCAGCGCGTTTCCCTCTTTCACTAACACAGTCTGCATACGATTTACGTTGTCGGTGCTGTTCAGCGTTTGAACACAGCCATCAGCGGAGAGCGTCATGCTGAGTTGATACACGGCTTCGCCTTTATCATTGACCGCAGAAGTATTCAGCGACTTAACGTGACCAACCACGGGGTTGAAATCCATCAGCGTTGAGAGGTTTAAAAGAACCGGGTTGTAGGCTTGCTGTGCGCTGGCTGCCGTCGCAGCCAGACCGAGCGCGACAGCCAGCAAATAAGGAGAGGTTTTCACTTTCGCCATCCTGTGACGTAAAGCGTCGAGGTTATCAAATATCAGTAGCTTAGCAAGCACAGCGGCAACCCGCGCTGCGCTTGCTGCGTTTTCTAATAATCCGTTGCTTCGCCAGCGCCTTTCCAGCGGGCAAGATCCTGACTGACCGCGCTGATTTTCTCCTGCGCCAGTTGATGGGCAATCTTGCCGGAGAAAAGATGCAGCGGCGGCGCGCTGACACTTGCGGCCTGGATCATCAACAGCGCCAGCTTTTCCGGATCGCCGGCCTGTTTGCCATCAAGCTCATGGCGGTGCAAATCCAGCGAAGCCTGCGCAGCGCGATAGGCTGGCGGCGTGTGTGAAGCCGCCTTCAGGCTCGCATCAGAGAGAAAACCGGTGCGAACCGGGCCAGGGTAGACCACCGTCGCCGTGATCCCTAATTCGGCCACTTCGGCGGCCAGCGCCTCCGTTAAGCCAGCCAGGGCAAATTTGCTGGCAACGTAGCTGCCCCACCCCGCATAGCCGCCCTGAAAACCGACGATCGAAGCAATGTTGAAAATATGCCCGCGTCGCTGCTCACGCAAATGGGGTAAGGCATGGCGAATGACATGCAGCGGCGCGAAAACATTAATGTCAAAGTTATCGCGCAGCTCGGCATCACTCAGTGTTTCCAGCGCACCGTACTGGCCGTAACCCGCATTGTTGACCACCACATCAATGCGGCCGAACCGGGCGACCGTTTTCCCGATTGCCGACTGTACACTGGCTTCCGATCGCAGATCGACCTCCAGCGGCAAAAAGCGTTCGCTCTGCGCATCTGGAACATGTTGCAGGCTTTGTAGCGTACGCGATGTGGCGGCGACGGAATCTCCCCGCGCCAGCAACTGGCGCGCCAGCGATAACCCCACACCTCGCGCTGCGCCAGTGATAAACCAGACTTTTTTATCCATCTGCGCCTCCTTAATATGGGCTTTGTGTTGGGCGAACAATCATTTCGCTGACATCGACGCCATCAGGCTGTGCAATAGCCCATGCAATGGCTTTGGCTATTGCGTCGGCGGGCAGCGCAATGCGACGAAATTCCTGCATCGCCGTTTTTGCGCCGTCATCCGTGATGTGATCGGCCAGTTCCGATTCCACCACACCGGGGCTGATGACGGTGACGCGGATCGTTTCCGTCTCCTGACGCAATCCGTCGGAGATGGCGCGAACGGCGAATTTACTGGCGCAGTAGACCGCTGACGAGGGGAAAACAGTATGCGCGCCAATTGACGCCACATTAATGATCTGCCCGCTGCCCTGCTGTTCCATAACCGGCAGCACCGCAGCAATACCATTGAGGACGCCGTGCACATTGACATCAAGGGTTTGTCGCCACTCATCCAGTTTCCGCGCCGCCAGCGGCGAGAGCGGCATAACACCGGCGTTATTGATCAGCACATCGATGCGTCCGTAGTTCGACAGTGCAAAATCCGCCATCCGTTGCAGGTCGCCAGCCTGTGTCACATCCACTTGCAATGCATCGATATTGCCCAGTTCCTCCTGCAGACGCTGTAACTTTGCCAGCCGCCGTGCACCGATAATCAAATGATGCCCTTCCTGCACCAACTGCCGCACGGTGGCTTCGCCAATACCGCTACTGGCACCAGTCAGCAGGACAATTTTGCGCTTCGTCATAAGGTGATCTCCTGTGTTGTGTCACCAGCAACAGAGTAGGCGGCGAGCAGGAGGCAAAACAGGTCCATTCTTATCTGATGATTGCCTGTTCCTCTTCATCTTGTTCACATAAAGAACGCAAAACGGCAGAATGGTTGCTTAATTGTGATGAGGAGAGAAGCAATGAGCGCTGAAATGGTGTCGCTGCTGAGCAGCCTGGCGCCCAACGAAGGTTACACCTGCTCGCGGCTCGATACGGTACGCTTCATGCGCTCCGATCGCCCGTTGGGACGTACGCCGGTAGTCTATGAGCCATGCATCGTGATTGTCTGTCAGGGATATAAACGCGGTTATCTCGCCGACCGGGTCTACCATTATGACAAGCAGCATTATCTGGTGCTTTCGGTGCCGCTGCCCTTCTCTACCGAAACGGAGGCCAGCGCAGAAGAGCCGCTGCTGGCTATTGCCGTACGGCTGGAGATGACGGTTTTGCTGGAGTTAATGAGTGAGCTGGAGCATTCAGCCGTATCTGCAGCCGCCGCGCCGGAAGGGATAATTTCCACGCCGCTGGAACCCGACTTAACGGATACCACGCTTCGGCTGCTGCGCGCGCTGGCATCGCCGCAGGAGGCCAAAATCCTTGGCCCACAGATCGTTCGCGAATTGTATTACCGGGTTTTGATGGGCGCGCGAGGCGGTGCGATCCGGGCCGCGCTGGCCAGCCAGGGACAATTCGCCGCCATCTCCCGCGTCCTGCAGCGCATCCACACAGAGTTTCCGCAACCGCTGCATGTCACCCGGCTTGCAAACGACATCGGTTTAAGCGTGCCAGCCTTCCATAAACACTTTAAAGCCGTGACCGGGACTTCACCGCTGCAATACATTAAATCGGTTCGGCTTAACCAGGCACGGCTGATGATGATCCGGGATAATCTCACTGCCGCAGGCGCAGCATTCCGCGTCGGTTATGAAAGCCCCTCACAGTTTAATCGTGAATTCCGCCGTCTGTTTGGTCGTAGCCCCGGCGAAGAGGCAAAAGAGATGAAAGCGGCATTTTCACTGTTTCCACCGATATAAGTCACGGGGCGGGTTTCCACAACTCAACGCGGTTGCGCCCACGTTTCTTGGCAATATAGAGCGCTTCATCCGCCGCCTGAATTAACCGTTCATAGTCCGGATGACCGCTAAACATTGCCGCACCGATGGAGAGCGAAAGCGGAATCGTCTGGCCGTCGGGCGATTTGATCACGGTTTTTTCGACGCGTGAACGGATGCGTTCAGCAATTCGTGTCGTATCAAATTCGGAAGCCTCGGTTAAGACGATCACGAATTCGTCCCCGCCATAGCGGAATACATAATCATTGCTGCGCACGTTGTCATAAAAGGCCGCTGACACTTTGCGCAAAATTTCGTCCCCGGTGTGGTGTCCCCAGGTATCGTTAATTTGCTTAAATTTATCAACATCAATAACCAGCACCGACAAGGAAGTGGAGGCTCGTTTTGCCTGGGCGATTTCACGTTTAAAAATAGTCGGTAAGAAACGACGATTGAGCAGGCGTGTCAGTACATCCATACCCACTTCATGACGGGAGACTTCTTCAAAAAGTTCACGCAGCAACGTGCTGATTTGCGATACATTTTTTCTAAGCTGAATAAGGAATTTGGTACGCAAGCTGCGATTACTTAAGGCTTTGGTCGTCTCGCGGGTATTACGGAAGACTTCGTCAATATCCTGAATTAACCGGGAAATATGGCCAGCCTCGGCGATACCACTGAAATAATGGCGCCCTTTATGGTTAAACCATAAACCAAAATCAGCCTGGCTCAGGGACAGACTGTTACCTAAATCGGCATCAAGGACAATTCGATAGACAAGATCGATTTCCCATGCCAATAACGAGGCGATTTGTCGCTCTTTCTCCTCTTCAGCATTCTCCAGCAAAGAGAAGATACGGTAGTTTTCATCCTCTTTTGACGCATTATGTTCAGTGAATGAAAAGGCGCGGGACATAACTTCCATCGCCAGATCGATACTGTTTATTGTGAAATGGTAGACTTGCAGTTTTTCTGCCGGTGCATAATCTGCGGAATTAATTACCGGGTAAAGGAGCTTTTTAAGCACCCGAAATCCCATCTCTACCAGCTCCACGGAAATGCCAATGCGCGCATGAACCGCAGCAATCGTTTGTTGTACTTCGATCAACCGTTCTACGTCATCTATCTGGCATGCAAGCACTTCTGCGATCCAGCGGGCAAGCGCAGCTTTAAGCTGTCTTTCTACTTGCTCATTAGACAAAAATTCAGCCGCTTGCGAATCGGTTAGTACCACAGTATAGAATTCCTGGCTCAGCAGTCGTGCATGATTCTTCCCAACGTCAGCGGCGATAAGACGAATGTGTTCATCTGTTCTCTCGAGCAAATTGACCCACTCAGCCTTCATATTCTTAAGGTAAGTCTCCATCATTCAAATCCTTACGGTAGTAGATGTTGTTCTTGCCCGTTACCGTCAGCACGCAGTTGTCGTCGTTATCAGCACATAATAATCGCAAGAAAACTTTGGACGCGTTTATGACCCCTTTCATCTTCTTGATTAAGACTTAAAAACTACAAATTCAATTAATTAAGGCATAAAAAACCAATTGCAGACAGTTAAGAAACCAAAAAAACCATTTATCACCTATCAGTATCGACGCCAGTAACACGTCAATGGAAGTATAGTCTGTCTGCCGATGTGCATCATTGTGCAGATTCTTATTTACCGCAGAAACGAGTTAAGGTTGATTTAAGATTATTTAATTATCCGAAATAAAAAATAATAATTAGAATTGCAGGATATAAATTTAATTTCCCCGACAGTTTTTACGGTATTCAAAAATATGAAAATATACTCCATCAGTGAAGATGCTTATCTTCAGCATGGCATCATGTCTTTTGCCAGCACGCTAAACATCGAGATAATCGAACATAAACTGAATGCTTCATTGATTAATAATTTATCTTTCGATGACATTGTCATCCTTCACCTTGATATAAAAAGTAACTCTTGTGCGTGGGCTATATCGACACTCAACAAAACCTGCAAGCTCTTAGTGATTATGCGCAGCGCACGTAATATTGTCATTGATGAAGCTGATGAAGTCTTGAAATCAAGAGTTTCTCTTACTGAATTTAGCCAGGCACTACAGCGGATTATCAAAAAACAAAAAAATCCGACACCAAAAGACAATCACCTGAGCGATATTGAATATATGATTATCAATGAATCGCTCAAAGGTAAGAATATTGATCTTATCGCCGACACACTTAATATGCCGCCCAAAAAGATCTATGCCTATCGGAATAAAGCCTGTAAAAAACTGGGGGGCAAAAAAATTAGCGATTTACTGCTGATAAGAGAGAGTCTGCTTGCAGAATCCAGCGCCTTCTTCGCTCCCTCAGCCACCAGCATGGCAATGATGTAATCACCTGAAAAATCACTCTGTCTGTAGTTCCTCTTAACTACAGACGGATATTTATCTGTACGCACCTCTCTGTACCACCTTCTGACCATGTATCAAATCTGAAGCCATCGCTACCGTAATATGCCCGCCAGGCGCAGCCTATACGGCTACAACTGCCTTTCCATCATAAACCATACAACTATCATGAGGCGCTCTTACTAAAGGTAATGGGTTGTGATTACCTGCGTTCAGGAAAATGCCTGTTAGTTAATATCAGTATGTCAGGTAACGTTTTTATTCCGATAACAGGACACCATGCTCCGGAAATATTACAGGACGCGGCAGAATTCATCGCTAAATTAAGGTTGCCATGCTGAAGGAAGTACGAAGACAGGGCCAGACGGGTATTTACGAACTATATTGAGAAGAGTTTTCGAACAGAGGTATGAATGAGCTTTTTTGATGACCACAATATGATCTCAATAACTGAGGATAAAATGCTCACCGAACATAGTTTTTTCGCCTATCTGATTTTCCCTGTCAGGATGACATTATCAGGCGCGGCTAAAAACAGAATGCCGGGGGCATTTTATCCTTGTTATTTACATTTGAAGCAAAATAGTGCAGATGCGTATTTATATGTACACAGATTTAAAAAACGGTTTCCGGCAATACTCCTCACATTCCTGTAACAGGAACGAAAGATACTGAATATAAATCCACTCATGACGAGCGTTATTATCGTTTTTTTTGAAACTTATTCGCCTCCGTCGCGAGGTTAATTAACGCATCACCATACCGCCGTCGATGATAATCGTTTGACCAACAATATAGCTGGCAGCCGATGAGCTTAAGTAAACGATAGTATTGGCGACTTCTGAGCTGCGTCCAATGCGCTGTAAGGGAATTGCATCCGCCATCTCGCGGACCAGGGCACCAGAGATCTCTTTCGTATTCGTTGACTCAATCATACCTGGCGCAACAGCATTTACCCGAATTCCCTGCGGCGCAAGTTCTGCCGCTAGCGTACGCGTGAAGGCCAGCAGCGCGCCATTGGAAGCACTGTAGTTACTTTGTCCTATCGCGGGAACAATTGCGGCAATTGACGCTACATTAATGACCGATGCATTTTCAGCACTTCTGAGCAGCCTCAGTATTTCTTTCGTCAATCTGAAGGTATTAAGCATATTGCCGTCGATTACGGAGCTGAAGTCATCGAAGCGCATGGATGCAAAAAGATTATCGTTAACCACGTCAGCATTGTTCACCAGCACATCCACTTTCCCGGTCTCACTGGTCAAACGGGAACCAAGTGCCGCCACCGCCTCAGGATCCGCCAGGTTGCAGTGAACAATATGCAAGTTCTGCCCCTCGGGATGTTCTGTTTTCAGTTCGTGCAATTGATCGGCACAGGATTCATGCAGTGCATAGACTACGGCATGCTGCTCCAGATATTGCTGGCAGATTGCGCGGCCGATATCGCCATTTGCCCCGGAAACTAATACTGTTTTATTTTTCAGATCGCTATATTTGTACATAACTTGCTCCATCCTTAGAGTGACTACGAAAGATTAATGTTTAAGAAACAGACTTCAGATACTCACATCGCCAGATTCCACTGGCGATATGAGTTGATATTACTTACAACCCCACCAGAATACCTGTGCTGATGACTTTGTCAGCTCCAGCACAAGACCTTTACTACCGCCGAACGATGTTTTGTTACCGCTATTATTTACGGTTTGAGCCGTAATTAATGCATACCCTTCGGTGGCCATATTGCTTGTCCACGTTTATTTTTTAGTTCCATTATTTATCCAGTGAAGTTTAATACTGAATTATCAAAAATATATGTGCATAAAATCACTATCAGCACATGTATTACACCAGTCATTTACTCCTAACCGGCAATAAGCTGGCTTTTATTTTTTATCAATCAAATGACGTCTGGCAAAGATGAAGTTACTACACCAGGCGTGGACAGTGCGTCCAATCTCTATAAAAGAAGCGATTCTTTTTTAGCACTACTGCATTGACCATTATACATACTTCAAAGTGCAGCTTTGAGCGTGGAGCTATATCAGCAATAAATAGTTTTATCTTTTATTTCGTTCATAAAGAACCGGACGCGTGATAAACCGAAAGCATGTCCGAATATATTTATTATTCTCCCCGACAAAATAAAGACAAGTGAACTAGTCTTAAACATTCCTTCAATGTAATTATGTTGGCACATACCACTTCAAATAAACATATTAGTTAATCAGTAAGATATCGTTCCTGACAGCATCTGTGCCAGCTTAAGATCTTATTCACTCTAAACACCCCGCATACTCTTTACCTGTTATTCACCCTTCCCATACGTTAAAGAAAGTTATCACTTTCAATAATTGAATCCGGACATGATAATTTTCACCCTCTCCATATAATTTATTACGCAATGAAATATAAAAACCATGAAACATTCTCATTACCTCTAACTCCCAACACCATTGTTTAACTCAAAAAAAAATCACTATAGCCACCCTACTATTTATAAAATATATAGCTGCATATGACATATTTACACCAGCCGCAGACAAATTACTCACTGGTCTTATCTTCTCTACCATCATAAAACACAAACAACAATTTTATATAAGGTTTAGCTGTGATAAAAATATGTTAATAAAATCACTTTTTCATTGAAAAACAACAAAAAATGATACTTTCCAAAATTAACAACCAGCCAACATTTATTATTTAATCACATCCTAAAAACTTTTCCTTTTCTAATGAAGTTTTATAAGACAATAATGACTTCACGAAATCGAGTGGCGCACAAAAAACTTTCTCTTTTCAGGTTTAAAGCATCATTAATTCTGAATGTCGAACAATAATTATTATACATGCATCACTTGGATTCTTCGTTAATACAGAACTCGCACATGCAATATTGATGGGTATAACCATTGATACATAGCGATTAAATAACAAATTGATATATAAATAACTGAGGTGTTTTATGAAACGCAATGTAATTGCACTTGCTTTACTGGCTTCCTTTGCAGCTGGCTCCGTGCAGGCCGCCCAGATGGGTCAATCTATCGCTACCTGGTCCGCTACGGCGAAAAAAGATACAACCAGCTCGCTGGTTGTCACTCCACTCGGCAGCCTGACCTTTCAGTACGCTGATGGCGTCAAAGGCTTTAACACGCAAAAAGGTCTCTTTGATGTCGCTATCGAAGGCGATTCAACCGCTACCGCATTCAAACTGTCCTCTCGTCTGATCAGCAATACGCTGACTCAGCTTGATGGCTCCGGCTCCACGCTGAATGTTGCCGTGCATTACATGGGCGAAGAAGTTAAACAAAACGCGGACACTATTATGGTGGATACCACCAGTAATAAAAATGGTGGCCTGAGCATTCTTGCCACCGACTTCAGCAAGACAGGTCGTGTAACCGCGCAAGACGCATTCACCTTCTCTATCGCCAACGGTACGACGGATGGTACGACTGCCGCTACTGATATGAGCCAATTGCCAGAAGGTATCTGGAGCGGCGATATCAGCGTTCAGTTCGACGCCACCTGGAGCTAATTCTTTTCCAGCAGGGGCGTAATAATGCCCCTGTTCAACTCTTTGGCGATATATCTATGAAAAATACGATTCTGGCGACTCTATTATTTGTAAGTGGCGCAGTACCAGTATATGCGCTCGATGTTGGTGACATATCTTCATTTATGTACAGCGATGCGACTATTATTAATAAAACGATAAAAAACCCAACCACCACCGGACGGCTGGTGAATATTCGCATCGAAAGAATTAATTCGCCACAGAGTGACGGTAAAACAATACCCATGGAAAGTAAGGATGAATTGTTACTCTCACCAGGAAGCCTGCTGCTTCCGGCTGAAAGTAATGAAACGATTCGTTTTTACTATAATGGCCCGCAGGACGACAAAGAAAGATATTATCGCATTATTTGGTTTGACCAGGCGCTCAGTAATGCATCAAAAAATAACGCAACTCGTTATGCTGTTGCAACCGCATCCGCTCGTATTAGTACAATACTTGTCGTCGCCCCGCGAAAAATAAAATACGACTACCAATATTCAAAGGGTGTAATGAAAAACACTGGCAATGCCACGTTACGCCTCATTGCTTATGGCCCTTGTAAAAAAACATCTGAGAAAAAAGAGTGCAAAGAAAATTATTACTTAATGCCCGGCAAAACGCGAAGTTTCTCTCTGGTGGATATCGAGAATAAGAAAGCGCGACTCGCTTTCTGGCAAGCGGACAATTTCATTCCGGTCAAATAGTATTTTCACTAACGAGCCGTTATTGTGGATAAGAAGATTTTACAAACTATCATCACGTGTACTGTGGTTCTGTTTACTGATGTAAACGACGCTGTTGCAAAACCATCGTTGTATCAACAAATCAATGGGGTGATGATTCCTGACGCCTTCAATAACGCATTACGTGATGGGATGAGTATACCTCTGTACATTCATTTGAATAATACAGAGGGAAAAACAGACGATCAGCGTATTGGGCTTGCCGCAATTTGGCTTGATGAAAACTCGCTCAAAATACGGCAAGTCCAGCTTGAAGAACAGGATGGCAATGCTTCTATAAATGAGCAAACACGTGAAAAATTAACTTCGTTAATTAATACCAGTTTTAATAGCAACCTGGCTATTCCGCTGACAAATGATGCATCATTACGTTTAAATTTCCAGCAATTAGTACTGCAACTTGTCGTTAATAAAGAAGCACTGGGTACGTCACTGCATGACAGTAGTCAAAATATTGGCGCATCCAGTGCTGAAAACATCAGTGGTACGCTGAATTATGATCTCGGTGTTTATCACAACCAAATGCGCGGTGGTGATAACAATACCTCAAGCTATCTCTCTTTAGCGAGTGCTACAGCCTTACGTGAGCACCATTTATTAGTAGATAGCTCTATTTACGGCCTGGGCTCTGCTAATCAACAAACCGAAATTTATAAGGCCATGTACGAACGTGATTTCTCTGGTTATCGATTTGCCGGGGGAATGCTGGATGTATGGAATTTACAATCTCTCGGGCCGGTCACAGCGATCTCATCCGGTAAAATTTACGGCATGTCATGGGGAAACCAGGCAAATTCAATCAAATTTGATCATTCGTATTCCATCACGCCGCTCATTGCTTTTCTGCCTGCTGCAGGTGAGGTTCATGTTTACCGAAATAACAAGTTACTAAGCGTACAGAACTTCAATATGGGTAGCCATGAAGTGGATACTCGCGATCTGCCGTACGGTATTTATGACGTAAAGGTCGATGTTATCGTCAATGGCAAAGTTACGAGCAGCAACATTCAAAATGTGAATAAATTGCTCACCGGAATCCGTACGGCCGATATGCCCTTAAGCTGGCAGATCTGGGGTGGCAGCATGTATATGGACGACTGGGTTCATGAAAACGGAAACATTCAGCAGGCGAAAAATACAATACTGACGGGGGTTTCTGCGTCCGGTGGTCTTCACACAATAAACTGGATGGCGTCGGGATATCACTATAATAACGTCGCAGTGGCTGAAGGCAATTTTTCCTGGCCAGTTGCGGACGTGCTCCAGTTGGGTATGCAAAACATGTTTGCTACCGATGGATCATGGAGCTTTATTAGTAATATAAATGCAACGCTTCCTGGTGGATTTAGTAATGTGTGGTTAAGCCGGGAAAAAACGGTGATTGGCCGTACCCTGCGTCGTAACAGTACGGACAATACCGCAGTAGGTTTATCCCTGAATATGAATACGCTGTGGTCAAAGTTAGGTACACTGTCGGCAAGCTACAACAGTAATAATCAGTACAACACGCATAATTACACTGTTGATTACAGCCAGTCACTGTATAGCGGCCGTTTTGGTTCACTTGGGCTGCGAGGCGGGATACAACAATATTCTTACGGAAGTCACTCCGGCGCCAACAATACGCAAAAATTTATCGCGCTCGATTTTTCACTGCCGTTAGGCAACTGGATCCAGACCGGTATGACGCATCAGAGTGGGTATACTACGGCGAATATTTCGGCGCAAAAACAGTTCGACGAGGGCATTATTCGTACTGCTGGAGCAGATGTTTCACGCGCCATTTCCGGCGACATCGGTAATAATAAAACGTTAAGTGGTGGAGCATGGACACGCTATGAAACACGCTACTCCTCCGGAACACTCAACCTTAATAGTAGTGCTGATGGTTATCTTAATTCGAATATGACCTCGATAGGCAGTTTCGGCTGGCAGGCCGAGGATATTGGTGCCAGCGGTAACAATGAGGGTAATGCAGGCGTTATTTTCCACACCGATGTTGGGAATGACGGAAAATTGACCGCACAGATTAATGGCCGTGCTTTTCCTATGACCGGGAAATATAATTACCTGCCATTAGAACCTTATAATAAATATGACATTGAAATTATTAACAGTAAAAACTCATTAGATAGCTACGACATTTCCCGCGGCAAAAAAAGTCATCTGACACTATACCCGGGCAATGTCGTGGTCATTAAACCAGAAATTAAACAAATGGTTACCGTATTTGGCAGAATTCGTGCCGAAGACGGCACACTGCTGGCCAATGCGCGCATAAATAACCATATTGGTCGTGCACGGACTGATAACAATGGTGAATTTGTCATGGATATTGATAAAAAATTCCCGGTTATTGATTTTAATTACGGCAATAATGAAAGCTGCGAGGCGGCACTGGATCTTAGCCAGGCGCGCGGCGCGGTATGGGTCGGCGATATTACATGCCAGGGTCTGAAAAGCTTTGCCAGCCTGATGCCGACAGGAGAACACAATGAAAGTTAATCTTTCACGCCTTTTATTTTTGATTATTTTTTATGCTATCGCCTCTCCCGCTAACGCGGCGGTGACAAAAATAAGTTACGCCGATGCCCCAACACGTAATTTTATTTTCGTCGAAAACGATACCGATGATAACTATTTTGTTACACCAGCTGGCGTGCGGGATCCGCGAATGACTGGTTCAAACCGTTGGACGGGTCTGAAATATAACGGTTCGGGTTCCATGTATCAAACCAGCCTCGGTTATATTGATAATGGCTATAACACAATAATCGGTGATGAATATCAATTCGATATGTGGCTGACGAATGCCCCCGCCTCCAACCTGCTTGTCGGTATGCGTTGTATCAACTGGTACAGCGGCTGCGATATGGCAACCTCTCTACTTCCGGCGACGTATACGGATAGTCAGGGTTTCTATGGCGTGGACGTAACGTCAGGCGGTACAAAATGGGCGCACGGAATGATGTCAGATCAGTTTTATCATTATTTGAACAATTTTCCCGTCGGCCAGATATTCTCAATGACCATAAATACATGCCGGACCGAGGACTCCTATGATCCCAGAATGGGCCAGCGCTGTCGCGATATGCCCAGCGGTACCTGGTATGAGCGTACTGTGTCCCATACCAAAGCTGCACATTTCAAATTCTTCAGTACCAATTCGATATCAGAGATCTTCTTTAATACCGACGGAACGCCAACAATAGGTGAAGGCAATGCAGATTGCCGGATGCAGGTGATCGGGAGTGTTTCAGGCATTGCCTGCAAGGTTGTTACTTACACGTTAAATCATAATGGTATTAGCGACACCGATGTGCGTTTTTTCCCGGCAATATCCCATGCCGGGCTGGAATCAGCCATCAGAGCAGCGGATATGCAATTCAGCCTTGATGGCGCAAGCTGGCAAACAGTATCAGGCATAACGCATTACTACACGTTTAATGCGATGAAAGGACATAACTCAATTTATGTCTTTTTCTCAAATAATTTTTTTAAGGAGATGATTAATCAAGGCGTTAACGGTGGCAACTTACGTGATTTAGTGACTTTCCGTTTAAGAAACCTCACCGCACCGGAATCGGGCTGGTATGAGTTTTCAACCTCCGCACAACTTATCTTTAAACCGACGAATTTTAGCATCAGTATTATCCCGGCCGATTTTATAGCTAATCCCAGCAGGTCCGGAACCGTTGGCTCAGGTAATCCCGATCTCGATTTTGATTATCTTGTTACCACAAATGGAAAAACGGCTGCGGATATGGTCTTAGTTAGTGTCAGCGGCCCGACACAAACTATAAATGGCCGCCCCTGGTGTATATTCAGTTCAAAAGATGGCAAAACGCAGGTGCCCTTCCCTGGTATCGTGAGTTTTGCCACCTCCAGCGGAAATCGCGAAGTGGTCGATGTGGGCTGCGACGGGCAGTGGCGTGACATGACCAATGCATTATGGGCATCGATCCCCCTGGCGCTGGCAAACGGCGAAACCGGTGTAACAAGAAAATCAACTGTCCGCTTTTCCATCCCTATGAACGATCCACAATCATTGAAAACCCTCAATAATGCTAGCTGGTATGGAGATGTCAGCGCTTCGGGGAAAGTTACCGTAATGGCGATGTGGCAAAATGCAAGGTAAATTCATTCACTCTCTTTTCGTTCTGCTGATGCTACTACTGGCACCAGCAGGTTGCCTGGCTATTTCGGTTGGCGACATGGCGTTTTCCATGCCAGCAGAAAAAAGTATGGTTGCCAAATATGTGATGAACAATAGTAAGGGAGCGCGCCTTTACCGCGTGAATATCCGATCTATTGACAGACCCGGAGAGCAGGAAGTCTCCTCACGCGCTGCTGATGGAGAATTGTTGTTCACACCGCGACAGATACTACTTCAACCTGGGGAAAATCATTTTTTCAAATTCTTTTATCATGGCCCGACTGATGATAAAGAGCGTTACTATCGCGTCTCTTTTGCGGAGATACCGCCACAGAATCGTACCACGCGTCATTCATCTCAAAGTACTGTCGGCATGATGCCCGTTATCGTAATGGACACTATTCTTGTTGTCCGGCCGCGTGATACCCATTTCAAATGGGAGTTTGAGCGTCAACAAGGGGTATTCAAAAACAGTGGAAATACCTGGTTTAAGCTAATAACTAAACCCCGCTGCGATTCAACAGAAGAGGATGGCAAAGCCTGGTATATGCGTCCTGGTGATATCATTCATCAGCCAGTGCTTAGAACTTCTGCGCAAATATTTATCACCTACAATGATAAATTCATAAAGATAATAAGCATGTGCAATTAATGCCTCTCTTAAATTCCGCTTCCACCCTTAATTAATTCTTAATAAGGCATTTAAGATATACAAAAAGACAATAAATCGAGCGCGACGAGCCACTAATAAATTGTGTAACCCTCTGAAAAACTAGTTTCATTAACTATAAACTATTCAGAGCTTCAATTAATTACAAATCGGCAGCTGAATTACATATAAAAATCATGGAAAACAAGTCAAGGGTATGGTCAAATATTTAAATGAGATTCACACAGATAAACCTGTCATTAAAGGGACACATCCAATGGCTGTGTTGTAGCGTATATGCACTGGATTATTAACGATAACATTGAATTCAGACCGGAACTGAAAAAGCTTATTTCGGTGAGCAATCCTGAAATAAACGTCACACTGACAGCCCCCGCCAGCCGTTGTTTGTTGCTTCTGCTTGAGGCTTCACCTGAAATTGTTCTCCAGCAAGATTTCTTCAAAAAAGTGTGGGAAGAAGAAGGCATGCTGGTTCCAACAAATACGTTATATCAAAATATCTCGATCGTGCGTCGCGGGTTGCGGGCAGTTGGCGAAACGGATAGCCGATTGATTGCAACCATTCCCAGAAAAGGTTTTCAAATTGACGACAGTGTGAAAATCAAAAGGCAGGACAAATCTAACGCAGCGGTTACATCTGAAACCGACATTACCAGCGTCGATATTCCCGCAGACGCAAAATATGAAGATCCTGTTATTACCCACGGGAACGCCGCGAACCAGTCGACATGGTCAGCGCTAAGCCCGCATATCAATGAGTATGAACAGAATCCGCTGTCAACGCCGGGAACTGTAAGCAAACCCGCGCGATTCGCTGGCTGGCGTTTATCCGCAGTGATTATATTAGCCGCTTTTGCCACGGGTTTGCTGATAATTGCGTACTCTTTACCATTCGGTAAGACACCTGTTTTCTTTGATAACTATAACTTTGTTGAAAATGACAATGGCTGTCAGATTTATATTAAAGATGATACGCATGATAGCAGAGATTATTATCAGAGATATAAAAATTTGATTAAGAATACCGGACTGAACTGTAAGATTTATCCCTGGATCTATTTTCCAGTATCAGCAACATCACCAACACTTACTGCATTAGCCTGTAAGAGAGACTTTAAAAACTCCGCTTCACCGGGTTGTATTTCACTCTATTTCAGAGGAGTACAGAGTGAATAGCAAGAAAACAATTCTATTCAGCTTTATATTTTTAATCGCTGGCGTAGTCGCAGGTTATCTTTATTATCTGTTCGTCGCATCATCTGGCTATACGGAAACATGCTCAGCCTCAGTGATTGTTTATAACAAAAACATACAGGCTAATTTCACTCTCGACTTTATGTATAACAGAGAGGCTAAACGCGGTGTTATATCCGTAAGCGGCGGTTATATGGAGGACAACAAACCGACAGAAACGATCAGGCGAGATGTATCTTATACATGGACTGAAAACCGTCACTCCTATCATTTTACGTCAACCATGGTGAATAAAGTGGACAGTATCGAAACTGCCACTGATGAAGTTATCGCAACCGTGCTGCCAGATTTTTATGTCTACCCCAATAAAGAGATAAACTATTCCATTCGCCCACAGGGCAAAAATGGTTTTTTATTTGTCATTGGCAAACGTCCGCTGTTTTTATGCGCTCGCTGAGGCGATAGCACAGGGAGACGTATCGTCTCCCTGCCGGGCACTCCATTAACACCTATTATGCCGCTTCCGCCAGCGCTCTTACCGCTCGCCCAAACGCCTCAATCGCCAGCGCAACATCCTCCACCATCACCGATTCCGCCGGATGGTGGCTGACCCCGCCTTTGCAGCGCACAAACAGCATCCCCACCGGCCAGCGTTCCGCCAGGGCGATGGTGTCATGCCCGGCGCCGCTGGGCAGGGATAACGACAGCGTCTCACCCTGTACAACCTGCACCGCATCGGCAAGCAACGTTCTGCAAACGCGCATCGCACGGCGTGGCGGCGATACGGTAAAACTCCTCGGCGCTGAAGCGCAGCCCGCGACGCGCGGCAATGGCCTGCGCCTGCGCCAGCAGTTCAGCGAGCAGCGCGTCAAGCGGCGCATCCTGCGGGCCGCGAATATCCAGCGAGAGCGCAACCTCGCCGGGGATGACGTTGACCGCACCGGGCAGGCAGCGCAGCTTCACCGACCGTCGCCACCCGGTTGCCGCCCTGCTGTCGGGTGGTGTTTTCAATCAGCACCATCCATTCGGCGGCGGCGGCCAGCGCATCCTTACGGTGACGCATCGGCACGGTACCCGCGTGCCCGGCCTCGCCGGTGAAGCGGCAGTTGAGGCGGCGCGCGCCGTTAATGGCTTCCACCACGCCCAGCGCCAGCCCTTCCTGCTCCAGACACGGCCCCTGTTCGATATGCAGTTCCAGATAGGCGCTGAAATCCTCCTGATGGCGCGCCGCCAGCGCCACGCGGGCAGGATCCAGCCCCGCCTGCACCATCGCCTGCGCCACGCTGATGCCCTGGGCATCACACGTCTCCAGCCAGCCCTGCGGCCAGGTGCCCGTCAGCCCCCGGCTGCCTAGCAGGGTGATCCCAAAACGGGTTCCCTCTTCGTCACCAAAGCCGACAATCTCGATGGCCTGCGCCAGATGCACACCCTGCTGGTGCAGGCTATCCACCACTTCGATGGCGGTAAGCACCCCGAGCATGCCGTCGTAGCGCCCGGCGTTGCGTACGGTGTCCAGATGCGAGCCAAGCAGCACCGCCTGGGCCCCCTCCTGCGCGCCTTCGTAGCGTCCACAGATGTTGCCCACGCTGTCCTGCCAGACGGTCATGCCCGCCTGGCGCATCCACTCTCCGACCAGCTGATTGGCCTGCAGATGCTGCGCCGAGAGGTACACTCTCGTCAGCGCATCCGGGGTTTCGCTGATGGCGGCCAGCGCGTCGGCGCGCGCCATCACCCGTTCTGCCGCCGGGCTCATTGCGGCGTCTCGCGGCGATAGTGGTCCCACGCGGCCTGCATGGCGGCCCCCTGCGTGGTGGTAAATTTGAGGTAGTTCAGCACCGACTCAAGCGCGCTCAGGGTAGTCATCACGCAGTCCTTGCGCGCGTTATAGCCCATGGTGCCAATGCGCCACACTTTGCCGTGCAGCGGGCCAAACGAGGTGCCGATTTCAATCCCGAAATCTTCCAGCATCAGCTTACGCACCTGGTCACCGTTGACGCCCTGCGGTATCACCACGCCCAGCACGTTGTTCATCTTGTGCTTCAGGTCGCCGAAGGTCTCCAGCCCCATCGCCTGAATCCCCTTCAGCAGCGCATCGCCGTGCAGCTTATGGCGCGCGATGCCGTTATCCAGCCCTTCCTGCAGGATCAGCCGCGCGCATTCGCGGGCGCCAAACAGCGCGGTGGTGGCTTCGGTGTGGTGGTTCAGCCGCTCCGGCCCCCAGTAGTCCATCACCATGCCGAGATCGAAGTAGTTGGAGTAGATCATCTCCTCGTCGCCGTCGCGGTGGGCGTCGGTGCGAATGCCCTCCTCCACGCACTTGCGGCGGCGGATCGCCTCTTCCATCCGCGCGCTCAGGGTGATCGGCGACGTGCCCGACGGGCCGCCGAGGCATTTCTGCATCCCGGCCGAGACGGCATCCAGCCCCCAGGCGTCGGTCTCCAGCGCGTTACCGCCGAGCGACGCGGTGGCGTCGGTGTAAAACAGCACGTCGTAGCGGCGGCAGATCGCGCCCAGCTCCGCGAGCGGCTGCAGCATGGTGGTGGAGGTGTCGCCCTGCACGGTCAGCAGCAGGCGCGGACGAATACGTTTTATCGCATCCTCCACCTGGTCCGGGGTAAACACCTCGCCCCACGGCACCTCGATGGTATGCACCTCTGCACGGCAGCGGCGGGCAATTTCGCACAGCAGGTGGCCAAAGCGGCCAAAGACCGGCACCAGCACCTTATCGCCCGGTCGAATGGCGGAAACCAGAATGGCTTCAATTCCCGCGCGGGAGGTGCCGTCCACCAGCATCGTCCAGCGGTTTTCGGTGCGGAACACGCCGCGATAGAGCGCCATCACCTCGTTCATGTAGTGGGTCATAGCCGGATCGTACTGGCCGATCAGCTGGCTCGACATGGCGCGCAGCACGCGCGGGTCAGCGTTGATCGGGCCCGGGCCCATCAGCAGGCGCTGCGGCGGGTTGATTTGCGGAAAGTGTGCGATATCCATTGTTCAGTCCTTATCAGTTGAGGCCGCGCACGGAGGAGATGAACTGCTTCAGTTCCGTGGTCTGCGGGTTGGCGAACAGCGTTTTGCTGTCGCCCTGCTCCCAGACTTTCCCCTGGTGCATAAACACCACGCGGTCGCCCACTTCGCGGGCAAAATTCATTTCATGGGTAACCAGTATGAGCGTCATCCCCTCGGCCGCCAGTTGCTCCAGCACTTTGAGCACTTCGCCCACCAGCTCCGGATCCAGCGCGGAGGTGATCTCGTCGCAGAGTAACACTTTCGGCGACATCGCCAGCGCGCGGGCTATCGCCACGCGCTGCTGCTGGCCGCCGGAGAGGCTCGACGGGTAGTAATCCAGACGATCGCCAAGGCCAACCTTCTCCAGCATCTGCTGCGCCAGCGCCCGGCATTCGGCGGCGCTTTTTTTCAGCACCCGACGCGGGGCGAGCATCACGTTCTCCAGCGCCGTCATGTGCGGGAACAGGTTGAAGCTCTGGAACACCATCCCGACCGAGCGGCTGATTTCACGCGCCTGGGAATCCCGGTCGGTAATGGTCATGCCCCCCAGCTTGATACTGCCGTCCTGATAGCCTTCCAGGCCGTTAATGCAGCGCAGCAGCGTGCTTTTGCCCGATCCGCTGCGCCCGATAATGGAGATCACCTGGCCCATGTCGATATCCAGATCGACGCCCTTGAGCACGTGGTTATCGCCGTAGTACTTCTGCACCTGATTAATGGTGATGAGAGGCATTGAATTTCGTCTCCAGATAGCGGCTGTAGCGCGACAGCGGATAACACAGAATAAAGTAGCCCAGCGCCACCAGCGCAAAGACCTTAAACGGCTGATAGGTCACGTTGGTCAGCATGGTCCCGGCCTTGGTCAGCTCGACAAAACCGATAATCGACGCCAGCGCGGTGCCTTTGATCACCTGCACGGCAAAGCCGACCGTCGGCGCAATGCCGATGCGCAGCGCCTGCGGGGCGACCACGCGAAACAGGGTCTGGCCGAAGGTCAGCCCCAGGCAGCGCGAGGCTTCCCACTGCCCTTTCGGCAAAGCGCGAATGCTGCCGTACCAGATATCGAGCAGAAACGCGCTGGTGTAGAACGTCAGCGCCAGCGAGGCGGCGGTCCACGGCGAAACGTCGATGCCGAACAGCGCCACGCCGAAGAAGGCCAGGAACAGCTGCATCAGCAGCGGCGTGCCCTGAAACAGCTCAATATAGCCGCGGATAATGCGCTTCACCGTGCGTCCGCCCGTGAGGCGCAGCAGCAGGAGCGGCAGCGTTACCACCGCGCCGCCGACGAACGCCACCAGCGACAGCAGCACCGTCCAGCGCCCGGCCAGCAGCAGGTTGCGAATAATGTCCCAGTCGGTAAAGGTGGTCATCATGCCTGCACCCCCAGCCATTTCCGTCCCGCCGCCATCATCAGCTGGCGCAGGGTAATCGACAGCGCTAAGTAAATCCCGGTGGTCACCAGATAGACCTCAAAGCTCAAAAACGTTCTGGACTGGATCAGGTTGGCGGCGAAGGTCAGCTCTTCATACGAGACCTGCGACACCACCGACGAGCCGAGCATCACGATGATGCACTGGCTCACCAGCGCCGGGTAAATGCGCTGCAGCGCAGGCGGCAGCACCACGCGGATAAAGGTCTGCAGGCGGGTCAGCCCCAGCACGCGACCGGCCTCCCACTGCCCTTTCGGCGTGACCTGAATGCCCGCGCGGATAATCTCGGTGCTGTAGGCGCCCAGGTTGACCACCATGGCCAGCAGCGCCGCTTCCCCCGCCGTCATCTTCAGCCCCAGATTCGGCAGGCCGAAGACGATGAAAAACAGCTGCACCACAAACGGCGTGTTGCGGATGATCTCCACATACCCGCCCCAGATCCGGCTGAACCAGGTCGGTGCGTCCGCTGCGGATCGCCGCGCCGAAAATCCCTGTTGCCAGCCCGCCGACGGTCGCCATCACCGTCAGCTGAACGGTGACCCACAGCCCCGCCAGCAGCTCCGGCCAGTGCGGCCAGAGGGCGGAAAAATCAAGTTGCTCCGTCATCGGCTCAGGCGCCAAGGTTTGCCGGCAGCGGGGCCTTCAGCCATTGCTCAGACAGGCCGTTCAGCGTGCCGTCCTTAATGCCCTGCTCAATCAGCGCATCCACTTTTGCCTTCAGGGCCGGTTCGTTCTTTTTCAGGCCAATAAAGCACGGCGAATCTTTCAGCATAAAGCTCGGCACCGGGGCTTTATCCGCGTTCTGGCGCGAAATGGCCGCCACCACGAGGTTGCCGGTCGCCACGTACTGCACCTGCCCGGAGAGATATGCCGAGAGCGTGGTGTTGTTGTCTTCGTAGCGCTTCACGTCCGCGTCTTTCGGCGCCAGGCCGGTCAGCACCATGTCCTCCACCGCCCCGCGCGTCACGCCGATGGTTTTTCCGCTCAGCGCGGCGGCATCCTTCAGTTCCGCCCCTTTCGGGCCAAACACGCCGAGGAAGAACGGCGCGTAGGCGCGGCTGAAGTCGATCACCTTCTCGCGCTCGGGGTTTTTACCGAGGCTGGAAATGACCAGATCCACCTTGTCGGTTTGCAGGTACGGCACGCGGTTGGCGCTGGTCACCGGCACCAGCTGCAGCTTGAGCTTCATCTGTTTGGCGAGATAGCGCGCCATGTCGATGTCATAGCCCTGCGGCTGCAGATCGGTCCCCACCGAGCCAAACGGCGGGAAGTCCTGCGGAACGGCAATGCGAATGGTGCCGCGCTTCTCGATATCCTGAAGCTGGTCAGCCTTTGCCGGCAGCTGTGTGAAGAGGCATGCGGCCCCGGCCAGTGCAATCAACAATTTTTTCATGGTGCTTCCCCGTAACGTTAGCATGAAACAAAAGATTCTTTGAATGTGATTTTGCAACTAATGTGCCAGGTCAGGCGAAACGGGGGATATTGTCATAAAGCCTGATAAAGCGGGGAATGGCGAAAAGGGAGCGCTCTTTTACGCCCCATCTGATTGCACTGTTTTAATGCAAAGCACCAGCCTGATGCCCCATTATCGCTGTTCCAGCTCGTCCAGTTGCTGGTAGAGGGAGGCAATCTCGTGAATGCGCGGGCGGCCTTTATCGAGAATGTCATGCAGGAAGGCGTTCGCCAGCAGGTTGATCAGACTGTTGACCGAGGAATAGCTGTCATAGGCCGAGACGCTGTCCAGCGGGGCGCAGAGCTGCCAGCTCGCCAGCGGAAACAGGCTGTGCGCCTGCGGCTCGCACATCAGCAGCACCGGAATACCGCTGCTCTGAAGCTGCTGCATCAGCGGGCGGATGATGCGCGGGCGGCGGCGAAAGGCCATCATGACCACCAGATCGTCCGGCGTTAAATCCACCAGCTCCTCGCTCAGGCTCTGCCCCGGCTGCGGCAGGACCAGCACCTGACCGCGCGCCTGCAGCAGCTGCTGGCGCAGGTGGAGCGCCGCCGGATAGGCGTTACGCATGCCGATAATAACGATGCGCCGCGCCTTCACCATGCAGGCCATGGCGTCGGCAAACTGCTGCGCGTCGAGGGCATTGACCCACTGGGTCAGGTTCGCCATCTCCTGCTTGTAGTGGCGTGCCAGCAGCGTGTTGCCCTGCACCGCGTCGCGATTATCGGTGAGCGGCATCCCGCTCTGGCGCAGGGTGCGCAGCTCTTCGCGCATGTCCTTATATTTCTCATAGCCCAGACGCTTAAACAGACGGCTCACCGTGGCTTTCGACACCCCGCTCAGCTGCGCCAGCTCGGCGCTGTTGTAGCTAATGAGGTCGTCAAAATGATCGAAAATAAAATCTGCCACCCGCTGCTCCTGCGGCGACAATGACGCGTATTGTGCTTTCAGTCGTTCATCAAGCTGTTCCATAACGCCTCTGTAACGTTTGTTTCATCTCATGCTCATTATTCATTAAGCATGCCAGCTTCTGCGGCAACTGGCATGAAACTTTTTATTCAGAACTGGAACAGCTTTTGCAGCACCTTGTGACTTTCAGGGTTACGAGGACTCTTCATGCAAAGTAATGTCTCCACACACGGTATGGCGGTTGCGCCCCACCACCTCGCCAGCCAGAGCGCGCTGGCAGTGCTGCGCGAAGGCGGCAGCGCCATCGAAGCGATGGTCGCGGCGGCGGCCACCATCGCCGTGGTCTATCCGCATATGAACGGACTGGGCGGCGATGGCTTCTGGATTATTGTGCCCCCGGAAGGCGATCCCATCGCCATCGATGCCAGCGGCGCGGCGGGATCGCGCGCGACGCTGGCCGCCTACGACGGGCTCACGCAGATCCCCCATCGTGGCCCCCGTGCGGCGCTGACCGTCGCCGGAACCGTCAGCGGCTGGGACGAGGCGCTGAAGGTCTCGCGCGAGATGACCGGCAAGGCGCTGCCGCTGGCCCGCCTGCTGGCCGACGCTATTGACTATGCGCAAAACGGCACGCCGGTCACGGCCTCTCAGGCTCACGCCACGGCCAGTAAATTCGACGAGCTGAAGGACGTTCCCGGCTTCGCGGAAACCTGGCTGGTGGACGGCAAGCCGCCGCAGGTCGGAAGCCGCTTTTACCAGCCCGCCATGGCCACGACTCTGACGCGCCTGGTGCAGGACGGCCTGGACAGCTTTTATCGCGGCCCGCTGGCGGAAGTTCTGGCGCGCGGCATGGAGACGCTGGATCTCCCCGTGACGCTGGCCGATCTCAACGCGCACGCCGCCCGACGCACCACGCCGCTAAAGCTGAAGCATCAGCAGGGAGAGATCTTTAACCACGCCCCGCCGACGCAGGGGCTGGTGTCGCTGGCGATACTCGGCATTACCGACCGCCTGAACATGGCGGAGACCGACGATGCCGACACCCTTCACCGTATCGTGGAAGCCACCAAGCTGGCCTTTGGCCTGCGGGATGCCCACATCACCGATCCGCGCGCGCTGAACACCGATGTTCAGCAGCTGCTGGATCCCGCCGCCCTCCAGGCGCTTGCCGACAGGGTTGACGACGGACGCGCCGCGCCGTGGGGAACCGGAAAAGGTCCCGGCGATACGGTGTGGATGGGGGTGATGGACAGCAGCGGGCTTGCCGTGTCGTTTATCCAGAGCCTTTATCACGAGTTCGGCAGCGGCGTGGTGCTGCCCGATACCGGCATCGTCTGGCAGAACCGCGGCGCATCCTTCAGCCTCGATCCCGCCCATCTTCTGGCCCTCGCGCCGGGCAAACAGCCGTTCCACACCCTGAACCCGGCGGCGGCACGTCTGAAGGACGGCCGCGTGATGGTCTACGGATCGATGGGTGGCGACGGACAGCCGCAAACCCAGGCGGCGCTCTTTACCCGCTACGTGATTCAGGGCGTCCCCCTGCAGGAGACAATCAGCCGCCCGCGCTGGCTGCTGGGGCGCACCTGGGGACAAACCTCGGACACCTTAAAGCTGGAAGGACGCTTCTTGCCCGAGACGGTCGCGCGCCTGCAGGCGCTCGGCCACGAGGTGGACGTGCTGCCGGACTTCAGCGAAGCGATGGGCCACGCGGGCGCCATTGTCCGCCACCCCAACGGGCTGTTCGAAGGGGCATTTGACCCGCGCAGCAACGGCACAGCCGCCGGATTCTGAGGAGAAAACAATGACGACACGCCAACCCGACTGGCAGGCGTATCTGGACGCAGAATGGAAACCGTACTCGGCGTTGAGCTGGATGACGCCCGCCGCGCCGAGCTGCAGCTGCAGTTCAGCCGCATTGCCAGCATGGCCGCCCCGCTGATGGCGCTGCCGCTCGACGACCGTCTGGAGATTGCAGGAGTGTATAAAGCATGACGCTACACGAGATGAGTATCAGCGCGATCCAGCAGGCGCTGAGCGCAGGAGAGCTGAGCGCCCGCGAGATCGCCCGCCAGACGCTGGAGGCGATTGCGCGCGTTAACCCGCAGATCAACGCCTGGACCACCGTGACGGAAGCACGCATGCTCGCCGAAGCCGAGAGCATCGATACCCTGCGACGGGAAAAGCGCCCCTGCCGCCGCTGGCGGGCGTGCCTTACGCGGTAAAAAACCTGTTCGACGTTGCCGGTCACACCACCCTCGCCGGGGCCGAGCTGTTCAGCCAGCGCCCCGCCGCCGCCGCTGACAGCTTTGCGGTGCGCCAGCTGCGCAGCGCGGGCGGGCTGCTGACCGGGATGGTCAATATGGACGCCTACGCCTACGGCTTTACCACCGAAAACAGCCACTACGGCACGACGCGTAACCCGCACGATCTGGCGCGCATTGCGGGCGGGTCGTCCGGCGGTTCAGCGGCCGCCGTGGCTGCCGGGCTGGTGCACTTTTCGCTCGGCACCGACACCAACGGCTCGATTCGCGTTCCGGCCTCCCTGTGCGGCATCTACGGCCTGAAGCCCACCTTTGGCCGCCTGTCGCGCGCCGGAAGCCATCCGTTTGTCCCGAGTCTGGATCATATCGGCCCCTTCGCCCGCCGCGTGTGTGACCTGGCGTCCGTGTATGACGCCCTGCAGGGACGGGACACCAGCGACGGTTTTCAGGCAGAGAGCTCCGGGGAACAGACGCGCCCCCTGCTCGATCGCGGGCTTGACGGCCTGCGCTGCGCGGTACTCGGCGGCTACTTCACCACCTGGTGCGACGCGGACGCCAGAGAGGCCGTGGCGCGGGTGGCGAAAGCGCTCGACGTGCAGGATGAGCTGCAGTTCCCGGACGCCGAGCTGGCGCGTTCGGCGGCGTTTATCATCAGCGCCTCCGAAGGGGGAAATCAGTACCTGCCCGCGCTTCGCCGCGAGCCAGAGCGTTTTGAACCGCACTCCCGCGAACGCCTGCTGGCCGGGGCGATGATCCCCTCCGCCTGGTACATTCAGGCCCAGCGGTTTCGCGCGCACGCCCGGCAGGCGTTTAAAACCCTGTTCGCGCAGGCCGACGTGCTGATCGCCCCGGCCACCCCGCGCAGCGCCACGCTGGCCGGCGAGCAGACCATGGAGATTAACGGTCAGCCGCTGCCCATTCGCGCCAGCATGGGGATGCTGACCCAGCCGATTTCGTTTTTGGGCCTGCCCGTGGCGACCGTTCCGCTGCGCACCGCGCCCGGCGCGCCGATTGGCCTGCAGCTGATTGCCGCGCCGTTTAACGAGCAGGCCTGCCTGCGCGTCGCGCGGGTGCTGGAAGAGCAGCGGCATCACCGATGCCCGTCCGGCGGAGATAGCAGCATGATGAATCACGATGACATTAACCTCCCGTGGGTGGTGGCCGAGGTGACGGCCGCGTTTTACCGCTATGAGGACGCGCTGGTGAGCAACAATGTTGCGGTGCTGGACGAGCTGTTCTGGCACGACAAAAACACGGTGCGGCTGGGGGCGGGTGAAAACCTGTACGGGATTGATGAAATCCGCGCCTTTCGCGCGGCGCGCCCGGCCGCCGGGCTGCAGCGGACGTTGCGCCACACCGTCATCACCACTTTCGGGGAGGATTATGCCGTGTGCAGCACCGAGTTTACCCGGGAGGGCACAGAACGCATTGGCCGCCAGCAGCAGACGTGGGTGCGGTTTGCCTACGGGTGGCGCATCGTGGCGGCGCAGGTGAGTTTGATGGTGTAACGCTGAAAAACCTGCCCGGATGGGCTGCGCGTTCCGGGCTATATTCAACCTTAGTGAAGAATTATCCCATTTTGGGACTTAGCGCTTCCCATAGTCCCGTAATGGGACTATCCTGTCCGCATGAAGATCATCTCCGTGAAAACATTAAGGGACTTCTGGGCGGAGAATCCCGACGCTGAGCAACCGCTAAAAGCCTGGGTCGATGAAGTAACCAAAGCAGATTGGAAAACCCCGGCAGAGATAAAAGGACCATACCGCAGCGCCAGCATTTTGAAAGAGAGGCGAGTGGTGTTCAACATTAAGGGAAATCACTATCGATTAATTGTGGCGATTGCTTACCAGCGCGGATGGGTATTCGTGAAGTTTATTGGGACGCATAGCCACTACGACACTATCGACGCCGAAACCGTTGAACTGGAGTAAAAATGAACATTAAACCGATCAGAACTGAAGAGGACTATGAAGCCGCTCTCCGGGCTGTTGAGCCAATGTTCGACAATGAACCGGAACTGGACACGCCGGAAGGTGATTATTTCGAAGTGATGTGCTTACTGATTGAAGAGTACGAAAAGAAACATTACCCCATTGATCCCCCCTCACCCATTGAGGCCATCAAATTTCGTATGGAGCAACTGGGGCTGAGCGTGAAAGATCTGGAGCCTGCTATCGGCAAGTCCAATCGTGTATACGAAATTCTTAACGGTACACGTAGCCTCACGCTACCGATGATTCGCCGCCTTCACACCCAATTTGGTATCCCATTAGAAAGCCTGATTGGCGTTTGATAGAACCCCATCTTAGTGCGAAATACGGCGGCATAAGAAATCTCTTTTCTTGCCGCAGCGTCAGTAAAAACGCCCGGATTTTCCGGGCGTTTTTTATTGTGCGTACGGATGAACCTCCCGCCAGTGGTCGGCAATCTGCTGGCGGGTACAGACCCACACCCGCTCGTGCTGCTGCAGATAATCCAGGAAGCGCTGCAGCGCGCGAAAACGCCCCGGTCGCCCCAGCAGGCGGCAGTGCATGCCGATGGACATCATCTTCGGCGCGCTTTCCCCCTCTTCGTACAGCACGTCAAAACTGTCCTTCAGATAGGTATAAAACTGCTCGGCGGTGTTAAACCCCTGCGCGGTCGCAAAGCGCATGTCGTTGGCATCCAGCGTATACGGCACAATCAGGTGCGGTTTGCGGGTGCCGTCGCTGCAGGCCACTTCCGTCCAGAAGGGCAGATCGTCGCCGTAGTAGTCGCTGTCGTAGTCGAAACCGCCGTGCTCCACCACCAGCTGGCGGGTATTGGGGCTGTCGCGCCCGGTGTACCAGCCCGTGGGCGGCTTGCCAAACAGGTCGGTCAGCACCTGCACCGCCTTGTGCAGGTGTTCGCGCTCCTGATTGATATCCATATTCTGATAGTGGATCCAGCGCCAGCCGTGGCTGACCACGTCGTAATCCGCCGCTTTGATGGCCTCGACGATCTCCGGGTGACGCGCCAGCGCCATCGCCACGCCGAAGACCGTCAGCGGCAGGCCGCGTTTCTGAAATTCACTGTGGATCCGCCAGAACCCGGCGCGGCTGCCGTATTCGTAGAGAGAGTCCATCGACATGTGTTTATCCGGGTAGCTGGCCGCGCCAATGATGTCCGACAGGAACTGCTCGGATCCGGCATCGCCGTGCAGAACGTGGTTTTCTGCGCCCTCTTCATAATTGAGCACAAACTGCACGGCGATGCGCGCCTGATTCGGCCACCGCGCGTGCGGCGGGTTGCCCGCGTAGCCGCGCAGATCCCGCGGATAATCCTGTTCAAAAAGCGCCATTGCCACCCCCAAAAAATTAAAATGGATTCAATGCCTGAAAATGCCCGCTTAACGCTTTGTTCTCCGGGAACGCCAGATCCCCGTGCTTGCTGGTCGACAGCCCCAGCGCCACCAGCGATTCCACCATCTTCACCGCCGCGCTGACGCCGTCGATCACCGGCACGCGCAGCTCGCGGGTCAGCTCCTGCGCCAGCGTCGCCATGCCGCCGCAGCCCAGCACGATGGCGCCACAGCCATCCTCTTTCAGCGCCTGTATACAGCGCGCGCGCACTTTCTCCTGCGCCAGACCGCTGCCGTCTTCCAGCGCCAGCACCGGAAGGTCGATGGCGTGCAGCGCCGCGCAGTGGTCCTGAAAGCCATACTGGTGCAGCAGATGACGGGCAATGATCAGCGTGCGCGGCAGCGTGGTGACCACCGAAAAGCGCGTCGCCACCAGCGTCGCCATGTGCATCGCGGCTTCGGCGATGCCGACCACCGGCCCCTGCGCCAGCTCGCGCGCCGCCAGCAGGCCCGGATCGCCAAAGCAGGCGATCACGTGACCGTCCACGCCCTGCTCCCTGCCTTTTTTGATCTGCTCCAGGACACCGACGGCGGCGATGGCCTCATCAAAGTGGCCTTCTATCGACGGCACGCCCGCGCTCGGGCAGACCGCGAGGATCTCCGTTCCCGGTGCCGCCACCGCGCGGGCCGCCGCGCCGATGGTTTCCGTCATGGCGAGGCTGGTGTTGGGGTTGATCACTTGTATACAGACAGACATTACGACTCCTTGTGGCCGGCAAACAGCCGGGCAAAATCAGGCAGGCACTCGCCCGCCCGCTCGAAGCAGAGGCTGGCGACGATATGTTCAAAATGGTGCATTAATGCATCGCTTAGCGGCTGGAGCGCCTTCTGGCGCAGCAGATCCACAAGCTGCTCGTGATCGTTGCAGCGGCAGCCCTGACGCCACGGCGCGCCCCAGGTGGCAATCACCAGCGAAGAACGCTGGCTCAGGCTGGTCACCATCTCAGTGAGCACCTGGTTGCCGGAGATGGCCTGCAGCTGAATGTGGAAATTGGCGGAGTGGCGAATCGCCGCCGGGCCGTCATAGGCCTCGTGCGCCTGCTGCTCCTGGCGAATAATGGCCTCCAGCGCGGCCAGATGCGGCGGCTGGCAGTGCGCCAGCACGTCCGGCAGGTTGGCGACCTCCAGCAGGGCGCGGGTGCGGAAGATGTGCCTGCGCCTCTTCCACCGTCGGGCTGGCGACGTGTGCACCACGCTTGGGCGTTAGGGTGACCATTTGCACAGCGGCGAGTCGTTGCAGCACCTTGCGGATGCCCGTGCGGCTCACGCCAAACACCTCGGCCAGCGCCTCTTCCGGCAATTTGCTCCCCGGCAGCAGCTGATGTTCGACAATCGCGGTCATCAGCGCCTGGAAGATGGATTCGTCTTTGTCATGCAGGTCTGGCGCGGTCTGCAGGGCGTTTATGTTGTTCATTCACCACTCCGAATTTTTACTTTTCGTTATCGAATCGTATACATAAAAATAAAATATTGCATACAAGATTTATTATTTTGGCCTGGATCCTGCAACACCGTCTGCACTCCCACTCAACGGGTTTTCATTCACAGGAGCAGGTTTCATGCCAAACAGTCAAAACGCACAGCAGGGTACGGCCGCTGATTCCGGTGCGGTTTACAGCCCACGTCTTTGCAATGAGGATCTGGCACCGACGCGTGACCAGAACTGGAGCTGGTACAACATCTTTTCGTTCTGGATGTCGGACGTTCACAGCATGGGCGGTTATGTTGTCGCCGCGAGCTTCTTTACGCTCGGGCTGGCAAGCTGGCAGGTGCTGCTCTGCCTGCTGGTGGGGATTTGCATCGTGCAGCTGTGCGCCAACCTGGTGGCCAAACCGAGCCAGATGGCGGGCGTGCCCTACGCGGTGATCAGCCGTCAGGCGTTTGGCGTCTTCGGGGCCAATATTCCGGCGGTGATCCGCGGGCTGATTGCCTTCGCGTGGTACGGTATTCAGACCTATCTCGCCGCCAACGCGCTGATGCTGGTGGCGCTGAAGTTCTGGCCGTCGCTCTCTTCACTCACTACCGGCGCATTCCTGGGCCTGTCGCATCTGGGCTGGATCTGCTTTGCCATTATGTGGGTCCTGCAGGCGATGGTCTTCTGGCACGGGATGAGCGCCATCAAGCGCTTTATTGATATCGCCGGTCCGGCGGTCTATGTGGTGATGCTGGCCCTTGCCGGCTGGATTGTATACAAGACCGGTTTTGACGGGATCTCCTTTACCCTCGCCAGCAAATCCCTGAGCGCGGGCGAGCAGACCTGGCAGATGATCACCGCGACGGCGCTGGTGGTCTCCTACTTCTCCGGCCCGCTGCTCAACTTTGGCGATTTCTCCCGCTACGGCAAAAGCATGGGCGAGATCCGCCGCGGCAACCGCTGGGGCCTGCCGTTTAACTTCCTGCTGTTCTCCATCGTCACCGTGGTGATTGTCTCTGGCACCCAGTCGCTGTTTGGCCGCATGATCACCGACCCGATTGAGACCGTCAGCCGCGTGGGCAACGATCTGGCCGTGGCGATTGGCCTGCTGACGATGATCACCGCCACCATCGGGATCAACATCGTGGCGAACTTCGTCTCGCCGGCGTTTGATTTCTCTAACTGCTCGCCGCAGAAAATCAGCTTCCGCACCGGAGGCATGATTGCCGCCGTCGGCTCGATCCTGCTCACCCCGTGGAACCTGTTCAACTCGCCGGAGCTTATCCACTACACCCTGGACGTGCTGGGGGCGTTTATCGGCCCGCTGTTCGGCATTCTGATTGCCGATTTCTACCTGATTAAACGCGGCAAGGTGTCGGTTGACGATCTGTTCGACGACACGCCAAAGGGCAAATACTGGTACCGCAACGGCTTTAACCCGAAAGCCATTGGCGCGCTGATCCCGTCCGTGGCCGTGGGCCTGGTCATTAGCTTTATCCCGGCCCTGCATGAGGTGGCGAACTTCAGCTGGTTTATCGGCGTCTTCCTCGGCGGCGTGACCTACCGCTGGCTGGCGCGGGAAGAGCGCGAGACGGCAGGCGCGACGTCGTTTTCAGCTCCCGCGTGGCGACGCAAAAAGAGTAACCCTTCCCCTCCGGCCGCAGCGTCTCTGCGGCCCGTTCATTCTGGCACCGTTCTTGCTTTAACACTTCACCCACAATGGAAACGATCAGGGCAGGAACCATGATGGATTACCAGACTGCGATCCGCGGTGCATTTTTTGATATTGCCCAGGTCTGCGACAGCGCAGACGCCATCGCCCAGCACGCGCGCTACCTTGAGGACGGCCTGCTGTTTATCCAGCACGGAAAAATTCTGGCGCAGATGCCGTGGCAGGAGGGCGAGCAGTATCTTGACCCCCACAAGGGCTACACCGACCTGCGCGGCAGGCTGCTGCTGCCCGGTTTTGTCGACACCCACGTCCATTACCCGCAAACGGAGATGATCGGCGCCTTTGGCGAACAGCTGCTGGAGTGGCTGACCACCTACACCTTCCCGGTGGAGAGCCAGTTTGCCGATGAGGCCTACGCAAAAGAGATCGCCGAATTTTTCATTAACCAGTTGGTGAGCAACGGCACCACCACCGCGCTGGTGTTTTGCACGCTGCATCCGGAATCGGTCGAGGCGCTGTTTACCGAAGCCCTGCGGCTCAACATGCGCCTTATCGCCGGAAAGGTGATGATGGACCGACACGCGCCGGACTACCTGAGCGAAGACGCGAAGCAGAGCTACCGGCAGACCCGGACGCTGATCCAGCGCTGGCATCACCGTGGACGGCTGGGCTATGCGATTACGCCGCGCTTTGCGCCGACGTCATCACCCGAGCTGCTTGCGGCGGTCAGCCTGCTCAGAGAGGAGTTCCCGGACACCTGGCTGCAGACCCACCTGAGCGAGAACCCCAACGAAGTGGCCTGGGTGAGCGATCTCTGGCCGGAGCATGAGCGCTATCTGGACGTGTATCACCACTACGGCCTGACCGGCGAGCGCAGCGTGTTTGCCCACGGGATTCATCTGCACCACAGCGAGTGGCAGTGCCTGCACGACACCGGCTCGGCGGTGGCGTTTTGCCCCACCTCGAACCTGTTTCTCGGCAGCGGGCTGTTTCGCCTGCCCGCCTGCTGGCAGCACAGGGTGCGGATGGGCATCGGCACCGACGTCGGGGCGGGCACCACCTTCAGCATGCTGCGCACGCTGGGGGAAGCCTACAAGGTGGGCCAGCTGCAGAGCTACCGCCTGCGCGCCAGCGAGGCGTTTTACCACGCCACGCTGGGCGGCGCGCACGCCCTCCGGCTGGACGATAAGATTGGCAACTTCGCGCCAGGCAAAGAGGCGGATTTCGTGGTTATCGACCCGGCGGTGACGCCCCTGCAGCGCCTGCGCAATCGCCGCTGCCAGGATATCTACGAGCAGCTTTTTGTGCTGATGACCCTCGGCGACGAGCGCAACATCAGCGAGACCTGGGTCAACGGCCAGCGGGCGTGGTCAACTGCCCCGGTAGGTTGACCACCCGCCGGGAGCAATCACAAACGGCAGATGGAAATGCTCGTCTGCCGTTTCTCCCGTAATCACAAAGTCAATTTGCGCGCAGGGAAAGAGTGTCGCCACGCCGCGCTGTGCAAACCAATCCCCCGTTCTCCGCCACCAGCCGATAACGGCCCGCGGGCATCAATGAAGAGGAAAGAACGCACGCGGCGATGCGTCCGTTCGCGTTGGTCACGCCCCTGGCCAGCGTCTGCCCGTCCAGTTGCAGATGAACCGTCACGCCCTGCGCGGGCTTGCCGCTGGAAATATCCAGAATATGGGTGCTGAGGGTGCTCATTCGCCAATGACTCCTTCCAGTCGTAACAAGGTAATTTCCCGCAGCTGTTCCAGCGCGGCACGCGATCTCTTCGGCGTCGCTGTTCGTCAGCCGCGGGTGCAGCGCCTGCAAAATCTCTTCGCCGCTGCGGCCTTTGGCGCGGATCAGAAAGACGCGCCCAAAACGGGCTTCGTAGCGGGCATTGCCCTCGCGCAGCGCCGGCGCCAGGTGCGCGTCGCGATTGTTCACCGCCCCCTGCTCCTGGCGCGACAGCGCCGCCTGCGCCTGCGCCCCCGCGGGCTTTTCCCCGATGCGCGGATGGGCGCTGAGCGCCTGCTCCAGCTCGACGCGGCCCCAGGCTCCGGCGATGTCACTCGCGGTTTGCTGAAGTTCCGCGAGCGAGGCAAACGGACGCGCGGCCACCAGCGCTGCCGTCCAGCCGGGGATCGCCACGCACGGCTGCAACAGTGCCGCAGCCTCATCGCCCGGTAGCTGATTAAAGTGATTCAGCGCGATCATCTTTGCTCCTTACGTCAGCGGCGATGGCCGTTTTTTCTTCCGGAATAATCAGGTTCAGGACAATCGCCACTAAGCCGCCGCAGGTCGCCGCCGAGCCAAACAGATTACCGATAATTGGCGGGAAATGGGCGAGAAAAGCGGGTACCGCTTCGACGCCCATACCAAAACCAAACGCCAGCCCGACAATCAGCATGTCGCGGCGGGTTAACGGATTCTGGGTAATGATGCGGATCCCGGCCGCCACCACGCAGCCAAACATCACCATCGTCGCACCGCCCAGCACCGGCAATGGGATCTGGCGTAATATCTCGCCAAACGGCGGGAACACCCCCAGCAGGATAAGGATCACGCCAATATAGCGGCCAACAAAGCGGCTGGCGACGCCTGTCATCTGGATAACGCCATTGTTTTGCGCAAAGGTGGTATTAGGAAAGGCGCCCAGCATCGCCGCAATCATGCAACTGATGCCGTCAACAAGAATGCCGCCCTTCAGTCGGGAACGAAACGCGCTGTTATCGATGGGCTGATGCGAGATCAGGCAATTGGCGGTGAGATCGCCGACCGCCTCCAGGATGCACACCAGCGACACCAGCGCCACAGGCAGAAAGATGGCGCTATTAAACTGGAACCCAAACGGGAACAGCGCAGGTAAACGGAACCAGGTATCACCGAGACCGCTGAAGTGAAACTTACCGACAAGGGCTGCGGCGATGCAACCCAGGGCGATGCCGACCACTACGGAAGAGAGACGCAGCCAGCGGTTTTTCGCACAGCTCAGTAACACAATCACCGCCAGCGTGCCTGCGCCAAGGCCGATGTTGCTCATACTGCCAAAATCTTTCGCCTGTACGCCGCCACACCAGTTATTCACGCTGACTTTAATCAGGCTGATGCCGATCAGGGCAATCACGCTGCCGGTGATGATCGGCGTAAAAATGCGCTTCAGCGGCTCAATAAAGCGGCTGACGATAATCGGCACCAGCGCGGCCACGAAATTGACGCCAAACAGCATCGCCATCACATCCTGCGCCGTGCCACCCTGCCCTTTCACCCACATCCCGCCCGCAATCGCGACACCGAGAAAGGCAAAGCTGGTGCCCTGCATGCAGATCATACCTGCGCCAACGCCCCACACGCGGTTGGACTGTAAAAAGGTGCCAATCCCGGAGGCCAGCAGCGACATGCTAATCAACCACGGCATCCACTCGCCCAGCCCCAGCGTCGCACCGATAATCAGCGGTGGCGTAATGATGCCCACTAACCCGGCCAGTACGTGCTGTAAAGCGCTGAAGAAAGCCGGAAGCGGCGGGATCCGCTGCTCCAGCCCGTACAATAAATTGCTGTTCTTTTCATCAGACATGGCGTTCCATCCTGTTGTCAATTCGCGTCAACGCCCTGATGCACAAAGCAGGCCAGAGTCGCTCCTCCCGCGCCAGCGCTGTGAAACTTTAGATTCCTTGCACTAAATTTGGAAATTTTTGATTCACAAAAAGGCAACGTTAATACAAATACGCACTACAAAAGTGCAACACAACCTCGCCACGCCCGTTTTCTCTCGCGCCAGCGCCCGTCGTCATTCTGGTACGCAAATTGCTCCATCTGTTATACGCATGTAAAAGGAGAACAGAATGAAAGCATTGGTGATTGGCGCAGGTATCGGCGGCCTGAGTGCGGCTGTGGCGTTACAGAACGCAGGTATTGCGTGTCAGGTATTCGAAGCGGTGAAAGAGATCAAGCCGGTCGGCGCGGCGATCTCCATCTGGCCCAACGGCGTGAAGTGCATGAACCATCTGGGCATGGGCGAGATGATGGAGACCTATGGCGGCCCGATGCGCTTTATGGCCTATAAGGATTACCGCAATGGCGAAACGATGACGCAGTTTAGCCTTGCGCCACTGGTTGAGCGGGTGGGTGGACGCCCGTGCCCGGTTTCGCGGGCGGAGCTGCAGCGCGAAATGCTCAATCACTGGGGACGCGACCGGGTGCAGTTTGGTAAACGGGTCAACGAAGTGGAGGAGCATGCCGACGGCGTGACCGCGTGGTTCAGCGATGGCACCTGCGCCCACGGTGATTTTCTGATTGCCGCCGACGGCAGCCATTCGGCGCTGCGCCCGTATGTGCTGGGCTATACGCCGGAGCGTCGCTATGCAGGTTATGTTAACTGGAATGGCCTGGTGAAAATCGATGAAGCCATTGCGCCTGCCGAGCAGTGGACAACCTTTGTGGGCGAAGGTAAACGGGTGTCGCTGATGCCCGTCTCCGATGGACGCTTCTACTTTTTCTTTGACGTGCCGCTGCCCGCCGGGCTGGCCGAAGATCGCAGCACACTGCGCGACGATCTGACGCGCTACTTCAGCGGCTGGGCGCAGCCGGTGCAACGGCTGATTGCCGCGCTGGATCCGCAAACCACGAACCGCATCGAGATCCATGATATCGAACCGTTCGACACGCTGGTGCGCGGTAAAGTGGCGCTGCTGGGCGATGCCGGACACAGCACCACGCCGGATATCGGCCAGGGCGGCTGCGCGGCGATGGAAGACGCAGTGGTGCTGGGAAACCTTTTCCGCGAGCAGAGCGACATCGAAAACGTGCTGCGTCAGTATGAAGCACTACGCTGCGACCGGGTGCGCGATCTGGTGCTCAAGGCGCGCAAACGCTGCGATATCACTCACGGCAAAGATATGGCGCTGACGCAGGCGTGGTATCAGGAACTGAAAGAGGAGACCGGCGAGCGCATTATCAATGGCCTGTGCGATACCATTCAGGGCGGGCCGTTAGGCTGATGCGCCAACGCTCTGCATCGCTTCCAGCACCTGGGTCAGTTTCTGGATCGCCATTTGCGCCGGGCGGGAAAGCTGGCGCGATGGCGCGGTACAGAGCGCCAGTGTCAGCGGGCGCAGCAGTTTGTTGCGCAGCGGCACAAACGCCAGTTGCCCGTTTTTCACTTCGTCCAGCACATCCAGCAGGCTCAGCACCGTGACGCCACTCCCCTTCAGCACCAGCGATTTAATCAGCCGGATGTCATTACAATTGATGGTATTCGACGGGGCGAGATCGTAGTGGCGATAAAGCATGCCGACACGTTCATGCACAATGAGCGGCGCGCCGGGCAGAATATGCCGCGCCTCGCTTAGCTCGCCCAGCGATAACGCTTGAGCAGTTGCCATTTCGTGATCCGTACGCATCACCACGCCCATCTCCAGCTCGGCGAAGGCCAGCACATTGAGCCCTGATTGCCCTTCCGGGTCGAGGATCAAACCGAAGTCGAGATCGGCCTGCCGCACTTTCTGGCTGACAGTGTGGCTATCTGCGACCTTGAGTTCCAGCTCCAGCCATGGTTGCCCGGTGATAATGTCGGCCAGCGCGCTGGCAAAGCTCCCCTCCGCCAGCGCCTGCACCATTCCCACACTGACCGAGCCGCGCTTCAGCCCTTGCAACTCATCAAATTTTTGCCGCGTAAGCTGAAACTCTTTTTGCCAGCGCAGCAAATTGTCATACAGCAACTCGCCGGCAGTGGTCATGCGTAAACCTTCCGGCAACCGCTCAAACAGCGGCGTACCAAACTCCTCCTCCGCCTGCAAAATCTGCCGGTTAATCGCCGATGCGGAGATATGCAGTTTTTCTGCGGCGCGGCGCAGGCTGCCACTGCGGGCAACTTCAGCGAAATAGAGGGCGAAACGGGAAAATGGACTCATGCTGCACCTGTACACATTTTTGCAACGCAATAGTGAATTAATGGCGATGGATGTGAACACCCTAATATGACAACAATAAACTTACAACAATTAAACAATTGCTTTTATGTGAGCCTATGATGACCATGAAAACAGCACTCCCCACCCCACCTGCCCATTGCACCTTCGAGCCGGAGGACTGGTTACGTCTGGCAAAATGCTGGCATCCCGTCGCCCGCGCCTGCGATATTGGCGCAGCGCCGGTGAAAGCTACGCTGCTTGATGAACAACTGGTGATTTATCGCGTGAAGGGCCAGGTGGTGGTCGCCCGCGATGTCTGCCCGCACCGCGGCGTGCCGCTGACGCTCGGTTTCCACGATGAAGAGGGCATCGTCTGCCCCTACCACGGGCTACGTTTCGGTGAAGATGGCCGCTGTAACCGCATTCCTTCCAGCCCCGATCAGCCGGTACCGGCAAAACTCAACCTGGTAACGTTTGCGGTTGAAGAGCGTTTCGGCCTGATCTGGACCTGCCTGGCGTTTGACGCGGAAAACCCGCAACCGCTCCCGACGATGCCGCACTGGGATGACGAGGGTTTTCAGCAGATCAACTGCCCGGCCTTTGAGGTGAACGGATTTGCAGGCCGCCAGGTGGAAGGCTTTCTCGATGTCGCCCACTTTGCGTGGATCCACACAGACACCTTCGCCGATGCCAATAACCAGTTCGTCCCGGATTACAGCCCGCAGGAGACCGAGTTTGGCTTTATTGCTGATTACTGGAGTTCGGTCGGCAATTATCCGGCGAGTTCTGACTATCGCGCGCCGGAAGGTTTTCAGTGGCTGCGCCATTTCGAGATGCACCTGCCGTTTACCGCCACGCTGACGATCCATTTTCCCGGCGAGGCGCGGCTGGTGATCATGAATGCCGCATCGCCGGTCTCCTCGCGCGTTACCCGCATGTTTGCGCCGATCGCGCGCAATTTCGATCTGCATATCCCGATCGAAGAGGTGCACGCGTTCAACCTGCGCGTGTTTGAAGAAGATCGCCTGATGGTAGAGACACAACGGCCGGAAAGGCTGCCGCTGGATCTGACGCTGGAAGCCCATATTCCGGCGGACAGAAGTTCGATTGCCTATCGCCGTGGCCTGAAAAAAATGGGTTTTGGCGAGTTCTTTCTGGTGTGAGGTGCGCGATGAATGACGTGCTGAATGTGGTGGTTGATGGCTTGTGGCGTCAGGGCGATAAAAATCTTGCCGTGCGGTTGGTCTCCGCCAATGGCGAACCGCTTCCCGGCTGGCAGCCCGGCGCGCACATTGATGTGCATCTGCCCTGCGGCCTGATCCGCCAGTATTCGCTGACCGGAGAAAGCACGACGGAAAGCTACTTGATCTGCGTGGCGCAGGAGAGCGCATCTCGCGGCGGCTCGCGCTATATCCATCAGACGTTACGCCCAGGCCAGACGCTGACAATCTCAGCGCCACGCAACCTGTTTGCGCTACGCGATGACGGCCCGGTGCTGCTGCTGGCCGCCGGAATTGGCATTACGCCACTCTATGCGATGCTGCTGCAACGGGAGGCGACAGGCGCGCCGTTTACGCTGCACTATTTCGTGAAACGGCGAGAAGAAGCAGCATTTGCACGCGAACTCTCCCGCTCGCTGAAGCACGGGGTTTGTCTTATTCACTGCTCCTCAGAAGGCAAAAGCCCGCGGCAGACGCTGGCGGCAACGATTCCCGCCCCCGGCGACGGAGAGCGCATTTATACCTGCGGCCCGGCGGGTTTTATGGCAGCGGTAAGAGACGTTGCGGCGGCAAAAGGCTGGCCTGAAGCGCAGATCCACAGCGAGGCATTTGCGCCTGCCGCGCCCGTTGCGGCGTCGCAACAGGAAGAGACTTTTACCATTACGCTGGCCTCCAGCGGAGAAAAATGGCCCGTTCCGGCAAACAAAAGCATTGCGCAGGTGCTGCAGGATAATGGCGTGGCAGTGCCGCTTTCGTGTGAGATGGGGATTTGCGGTGCCTGTCTGACGCCGGTGCTTGATGGCGTGGTCGATCACCGCGATACGGTGCAATCGGCAGCGGAGAAAACCGCCGCCACGCAGCATATCGCGCTATGTTGCTCACGCAGCCACTCGCGGGTTTTGGTGATTGATTTGTAGCCGCCGTGACGGCACGTTGTGCCGGGTCCGAAACCTGACGCTTCGGCCCCGGGCATTTTTCACCGTCAACACAGCGTTTAGCGCATCTCTTTATCCGCCAGCGCTACAACAGGGCGTGGGAAATCTCTTTAATGGCTTTCAGATCCGAGCCAAAACGCATAATGGCGTCGCGGTGCTTTTCCAGCTCGCTGTAGGGCAACCAGGCCATATTGAGATCGGTGATGCGGCTAAAGGCCGGGCGCTGTAGCTGGCTTCTGACATCATTTTCGCGGCTGTCCGGCGCCACCAGAAAAAGCTCGGTTGAGGCGGACAAATCATTGCCGTTGAGCGCCAGATCCAGCATCCGGCAGATCCCGGAGTAGATGGAGGTTGAATGCTCAACTTCGAATGCCGCCACCACCTGCGCACCTTCTGGTTTCAGCCACAGGACATCGATCAGACGCGTCGCTTCAGAACCGTTTACCGACAGGATATGTTCCGGCAGTGCTTTCAGACAGCCGTGCGATAGCGCCACGCCCTGATGCAGACGACTGCGGTCGTTGGCGGCAATCCATACGTCGTAACCGAGCGCTTTGCCAATATCACGCAGCCAGGCCTGGATTTCCGTGTGCGTGCGTTCATTCTCCCCGTCCTGGATTTGCGCTTTATTTTGCGCCGCCGGCGGGCGAGCCGCCTCCAGATACGTATTCCAGTCTGCGTCGGCAGCGGCGGAATTTTCCAGCGGCGGCGCAGGATAGCGACCCGAACCGATATCAAAAAGCAGCCCGCCAATAGCGCCCAAATCGTTTGACAGTAATTCGCGGTACTGTGCGTTCAAATTCAGGATCCCCTGGCGCATGGCGAGAAAATGCGGCCAGCTACCGAGCTTAACTTTCGCGCCGGTAAGGGCGTTATAGCCATTTACAATGGCGGTGTTAAACGGGGGAATGTGCGTGGGGTGAAGAAAATAGAGCAGATTCGCAACCGCCGGGCCGAGCCCTTTAATTTTCAACGCATCGATAGCATTGATATGTCCCACAATATCGTCCGCGCACGCCGCACAGGAGCAGTGATGCAGAAGCCGGGCAAAAGCCTTCTGATTGGCGCTGTTTTCATAAATATCCGGAATACGCAGCTTTGGTTTCCACAGAAAAGCGTGATCGGCACCTTTGAAGATCTGTTTCTGCTCGGCAATGGAGTGAACAATTGTCTCCAGCGAGGAACCGCGGTAAGCAACGCCAAATTTTTCCTGCTCAATTTCATCCACCACGACCGCAATACCGCTGCGGATCGAGCGAAAGTTTTTCAACCTCTGCTCCCATAAAAACCACGTCTGATAGGTGGCTTCGGGATCGTTGCGCCAGCGCTGAATTAGACGACGGATGCGATCTGAATGTACTGACTGAAGCTGCGGAACAGCATTTTCCATGACCATAACCAGATTGTTTTAATTATCGAAGAGCGGTGCGAACCGCATACCGGGCAAAAGCTCTGCTCTAGTATTCAACAGCGGCATCGCAAAGGAGGGATTGATATCTGTCAAGAGAATGCGGGAGGAGGTGAAAACAGGTGAACGGGTTTAATCAATACCGTTTTGCGGCGTATGTTTACCGTTTGTACGAAGATTCAGTAACAACCTGGTGAAACCTGAGAGAGAAAAGCCGTTGAGCCTCCGCAAGAGATAATGTATTCGCTCCGCCTGCAAAGCCGGGATCCGATGACTGGACGGAATCATATTCCCATTTACACAGGGCAAATCTCATAATTTCCAGGCTCAGTTATTGAGAAGGATAACCCGTGTTTTTAAGTATCTTCAATATGCTTTGCCGATTCAGTTCATTTCGGCTTATTAACAACAATTACCGCAATCCCATATATTCATAATTAAGATCACTCATAAAAATCGCTCTGCACAAAGTTTTCCGGCCATAAACTTTCAAAAGCTACAGCTTCGAGTTCCAATTGCAGGTTATCCTCTAAACGCACCATAAAGCAGCCACCATATGGCATATACCTGTGTCTAAACGTCCTCTCCCAATATTTTTTTGAGTTAGCAAAATGTCCGACAGACTCATCAACCTTAATTGTAGAAAAAAAACCGACACCTGAATTGGTTCTTTCGATAACATAAGAATTTTTCAGATATTCAGTTTTAAAATTGCTATCGTTCTTAAAGGTAAAAATCAGCGCAAATAATTCCTCATCGGAAAGCTTCATTCGAATGACTCATAGCTGCCGTTAATATTCTGAAATCACCATTAATTACCATGACTTTTATATTACCATAATTAGTTAGCCTTGTGAGCTTGATGCCAGCGCTGCCAGAGCTGAAACGTAGCGTCCGGAAAGAGAGTTGGGATCGATAACAGGCTTGAGGCGCCTCCAGGCTGGAGCTATATTCTGTATATCAACATATGGCACTCCTTTTCGATAATTACAAAATCATTTTAGGCCATGAAGACTATAAAAAAAACCTAAGACACTTTTCATATCAGTAACCCATTCAGATATTTTCATTCCATCCTCATCATAAATTGCACGCGGCTCTATAAATTCATTTATATTTTCAGGGATGAACTTATCACATTTATCAAGAAAAATAACATTGTTTTGCACGTAAACATTTTGGCCTTCATAATATAAAACCCATGTAAATATAAAATTAACTTTACTTGGCTCATACATTGAAACAGCTAGCGCAGAATGATTTTTTTATAAAACCCTTCCTCGAGAGAATTCAGCCAATTTCTTTTATAAGTTTTCACATCCCAATAAGCTAAGGGTAAATATAACTTTTCTTTAAAGTCATTAATAATGATAGACGATGGTTGAACTAACTCATCTTCCATATTCGTTGGTTCGCCTAACGTAAAGATTCCGAACATACAACTACTCCTTAATCCTATTTAGCTCACTATCGTAAGTACCTTCACGCCATCCCTCGCAACAGGCCCCTTAATAGCCATCACGGTCAAAATCATCACAATTTTAGTGACTACAGTTATCGGGCCGTAATCCTCGATATCGTAACCGTCACCAGTCAGGTAGTTATTCTCAACCGTCGTTTTCCCGGCCTGTGCTGCTGCATTGGCACCACTGTCTCCCACCAGCGCCCCCGACAGCCCGAATGCCAAAGTTGCCAGCACCTGCATCGCGGCAGTTGCGGTGGTGATTATTCATGCCAATGCAATTGCCATGAAGGCAATAACATTTAAGTCCACTCCAGGGAACCATCCTCAAGTACCCAGACAGCGCCCCCCGGACATGCCTCATCAAAGAACCAGATACCATCTTCCATCTCGGGTTCTGTCAGGGGGAACGCCCGTCTGAAAAGTTCAACCTGCTCCTCAACACTTCCTTCAAGGAACTTACCGTGCTTGGCAAGTCTAATTCGTCCATCATTCAAAAGCCGTTTTAATACCCAAAAAAATAATTCTCTTCGTTCACTAAAAGTAAAGCCAAGTGGACAGGGATCTGGTACTGCATAACATAAAATTGCATCAAGAGTTTGGCCCTCAGCCGCATCTGCCAGTTCCTTATATTCCTTTTCACTTAGCTCACTAATCATTTAAATTTAATCTCCACACGCGTATATTTATTCCCTAATTCACTGAATTTTTGACTATTCCGTATATCAATAGTCCAACGAGCACCTGTCTGAGCTTCGGACGTAGATACATTTCTGAGTGTTATCACCGATCCATCTGATAATTTTGAAGTATAGATCCCCTCCCTCACTTCATTCAGTGGCGTTTCTCCTGCAAGTTGCTGTGCATAATTTCGTATTTGATCATCACTAAGATTTTGACTTTCATAAACTTTTGTCGTGCCATAGTTATTACTGGCCTCTCCCTGACGGATAGTCTGTCCATCTATTGTAAGGTCTTTTGATGGATTGCTTTTGTCAAAAATATCACTTAATTCATTAAACCGATTTTGCTGCTGTTCCCTTGTGCGAGCATTTTCCTCATCTTCCGGCCCATGACCTCCCGGTGTTCCTGAACCTGCACCACCATATTCAGCTTTTTCCTCATCCGTCAGGTTTCCTGCGACATTTGGTTTCGATTCCTCATCCGGATCATCCGACGAACACGCACGACCAAATGTGCACTGGGTGGCTTTATCGATGGCCTGACCCAGTTCATTCAGTTTCTTCGTTAACCCCGATGCAGCATCTTCTTTCGCTTTTGCTATCGCCACATCGCCTGGAGTGACACCATACGGAACAGGCCGTTCCTCATCACTCAGCTCGTTGTTTTCTGCCGCATTCTTCCCGGCCTGAGCAGCTGTAGTAGTACCAGCCGAATTACCGCTCGCCAGGTTACCAGCCAGCCCAGACGCCAGCGTGGAGAGGTTGCTGATCAGCTGTTTATCGCTTTCACTCAGATCTCTGTTGCTCTTACCGGGGAACAGTTGATCTTTGATGATCTGTGCAGCCAGTTCACCCGTTGCCCCCCCGGCTGCACCTGCTGCTGCATTTTTTCCCTGGAGCGTAGCGGCTACTCCGCCGAGGATCGCGTGAGCAATCGCTTTTGCCTCAGTATTATCATTAATACCCAGATTATGCCCGATGATATGCGCCAGCTCCGGAGCTGATGCCCCGGCCAGTGCGCCAGCCAGATTACCGCCACCTGCCAGCGCTGTCAGTGCGCCGGTTGCCGCCTGAATTCCGCGTTGAACCACACCGCCCGTGCCGTAGAATGACGAGGCGTTGTTATACGCGCGTTCTGCCACAGAGTCGTCAGTGACAGGCTTTCCTTCCGCAGCCAGTTGCTGACTCGCTTCTTCCAGCGCTGCCGGATCTTTCGCGGCTTTACGTCCGGCCAAATCACCCTGAGTTCTTGCCACATCGGCAGCCTGTAAACCCACTTCGCCGATCAACTGAATTTCCTGCAGCCGTTTCTGCTCTTTCTCCTTGTCGAAGATTTGGCTGATGCTGCCGTTGGCGTGTTCCGTATCGCGACTGAGGTCGGCGACATCCTGTTTCTGGTTGTCCTTGTCGCGGAGAGTGAGGGTACCGTTCGCGATAGCGGCCTGGGTCGTGCCCTCTTCATGGCCTTTATTGCCGCCTCCTGCAAGCAGGGTGTTCGCCGCATTGCTGGCAAACTGCCCGGCAATGTTGCCTCCGGTATTAAACGAGCCACCCGCATGCTGGGTTTTAAAATCCGCTTCATTGTGGATATCGCTGAAGCCGAGCGTCCCGGTGTCCAGACTGTTTTTATCCGTCGTGGCGGTGGACGCAATCACTGCGCCATCAAGCTGGGTATGATTGCCCACCGTGATATCGAAGCCACCATCTCCGGCATAAAGCCCGGTCTGTTCCGCTACCGAATCGAAACGGCTCTTCATCTTGTCCTGGCTGACATTTACATAAGCCGAGCCGGACATGGAACCGAAGGTGAAACTGCCTCCTGCGGCCACGCTGGTCTGTTTACTGTCGTAGTCGTTACTGTCCTGCTGACTGCGCATCAGCAGATCATGACCCACGTCAGCAACAATTTTATTGCCGTTAACCAGTGCGCCATCGAGTACGGTGTCATTACCGCTTTTGATAGTGACAGTTTTGCCGCTGTCTATCGTGGTTTCAGTCCAGTCGGTACCGTTGCCTTTGTCCTTGCCGTTCGCCGCATTGACGCTGGCGAAAACGCTGATTCCCCAGCCACCGCTGCCGACACCGATGCCTACACCGACACCACCGCCACTGCTGCTGTTCTTGCCGGTAGTCTGCTGCGTATTGGCTGCACCTGCCAGCAGGATGTCATTCTTCGCATCCAGCAGCACGTCGCCGCCTGATTTCAGTTGGCTTCCGGCAATCACGATATCGCCGCTGTTCGGGCCGTTATTTTTGCCGTTGGCAGTAATGGAGAGATTGTTACCTGCGCTCAGAGTGCTGCCCGAGACGGCATCACTCCGGGCATGCTGCTCCGACTTCGATTTTTGCGTGGTGAGTGATGCACTGATACCAATAGCGTTGGTGCTAGGGTTATCGGTATTTCCGCTATTAGCAGCATCAAGAGCAACAGCCTGCCCGGCCTGCACACCGGAGAGAACGGATTTGGTGGCCTGCAACGCCGCTAACCGGCCGTCACTTTCGTGCTTCGCGTCCTGTGCGGAGTTTACAGCATTGTTGATAGCCCCACCCACCGCGCCGGACAACGCAATCGTCAGACCGCTGCTTTTCTGTTCGAAGGTCTGGTCGGTGGTGCGTTTGTCATGACCCGGATCGACCACCACACTGTCGCCGCTCAGGGCGAGGTCTTTTTTGGCGATCACGTCAGAACCGCCAATATGTAGCGCGTCACCTGCCGAAATCGTCACATTCCCGCCATTGCTGCCGACAGTGCTCATGCTCTGGCTCTGGGTGGTGCCTTTCTCTTTCAGATCCTGTTTGGTTTTACTGCTGCCGATGGTAAAACCGATGCCGCCGGATCCCATCAGGCCGCTCTTTTTCTTCTCTTTAAACTGCCAGTTCGAGTCGGTATTGGTGGCGGCTGTGATGTCCACGTTATGCGCCGCACTGAGCGTCACGTCACCGTCTCCCACCACGGCAGAGCCTTTCACCAGCAGGTCATTACCGGATTTCACCGTCACGTTATCGCCGCTCAGCAGGGTGCCGGCTTCACGGGTGGCACTCTGCTCGGAGATGGTGTGGGTGGTGGTTTCTTGCTCAGGAAACCTTTTTTGGTTTTGGTCTCTTCCTTGTAGTGGTAATCGCTCTCGGTGGCGGTCGTCAGGTTCACGTCGCGCCCGGCCTGCACGCCAATATCGCCCTGCGCCGTCACCTGCGCCGCTTCGGCAGTCATATCGCGCCCGGCGATAATCGTGGTGTCGGTGCCGCTGGCAATCTCGGTGCCCTGCTGGCGGACCTGCTCGTTAATGACCGTTTTCTTGCTGGCTTTGTAGCTGTCGCCCTGGGTGGTGGCTTCCGCCAGCAGATTGACATCGCGCCCTGCCTGCATGCCGACCTGCTGCTCTGCCGCCAGCCCGGCAGCCTGCGAATTGATGTCCCAGCCTGCCGTCAACAACAGATTGTCGCCAGCACTGACCGTGGTGCGATCAACACCGGTGCTGTGGTTTTCACTTTTGCCGCTGCGGCTGGCGTTGCTGGTCTGCTGCGCATCGAGGTTCAGATCGTTGCCTGCCGACAGCTTTGCGTCTTTCCCGGCGCTGACATTGCTGGCGCTGAGCGTCAGATTGTTGCCCGCCTGCATCGCCAGATTGTCACCTGCGGTAATGCTGCTGCCCTGGTAACCGACGGTGGAGCGGCTGGTATCCGTGCGATTGCGGAAACCGGACTGGCTGTAAGCCTCATTTTTCTGGATGGCGTTAACGGCGATATTGCCGCCAGCGTCCATCAACAACGCGCCACCCGCGGAGGCCGTCGCGCCGGTAAAGGTGATGTCCTTGTCCGCCATCAGCGACAGGCCATCCGTCGCGGTAATGCTGGCGAGGCTGCCCAGCGTGGTGTCCCTGATACTGACTGAACCCGATTTATTCTTCGTGTTGAGCGCAAATTGATCGGCCAGCGTCAGGTTGTTGATGCTGCCCTCCACGCTCTCCAGCGCCACGGTTTTGCCGCTGATGGTGGAGCTGATGTTGCTGATATCGCCAATGGCGCTGAGATCAACATTGCCGCCCGCTTTCAGCAGTGCATCATTGCTGTTGGTTATCTGCCCGCTGCTGTTGACGCTGAGATCGTTACGCGCCAGCAGTGAGCTGCCGCTGTTGGTGACACTGCCGCCCTCAAGGCTGACGTTGTTCCCCGCGATCACGCTGCCGTTGTTCACCGCGACGTCTTTCGGCGACAGGTAGAGTTTGGGGATCATCACCGTTTCGCCGTTGATCGTTGCACTCTCCCACCACAAAATACTGTGGTCGAGGGAAGCGATCTGCTCGGCGGTGAGCGCCACGCCGAATGACAGCCCCAGCGACTGCTGCGCCGCTGGCGGCGTTATCCATCAGATAGTGCATTTGCGCGAGATCGGAACCCATACCGTTCAGGTAGCGGCTGCCGGTCTGGTTCAGCAGCGCGTTGCTGACATAGCGGGTATCAAACGCCGCATCGCCGAGGAAGCGGTAGTCATAATCGGGGTTCAGGTTGAGGCGGCCTAACATATACGACGAACCGAGGAACTGGGTCTCACTGGTATACGTCGGACTGGTTTCGCGCGGCGCGGCGGTCGGGGTGATGCCAAGTAACTTATTCAGATCGCCGAACAGTGCCGGATCAAGTTGCCCCAGGCCGTCGAGTTTCGGGTTGACGGTGATGAGGTACGGGATTTTCGGGTTATCCGTGACGACAAAATAACCGTTGTTGCCCGTCGGCAGCGGGTAAGCGCTGGTATCGACGGTTTTGCCCTGCTGCGGTGTCGTGCCGGTGTTTTTCAGCGCTGCCGTGGTCACGCCTGCGCTGGCCAGACTGCCGGTGTTGCCCAGACTGGCATTGCCTTTCTGCTGGCTGCCCGGCGTTGCCAGCGCCGCGCCGGATGCCGCGCCGTTATCAAGCCCGCTGCCGCCGTTAATCTGTTGCAGCGCATTTTGCAGTTGATCCTGCCACTGCGGGGAATTCACCGCGACCGGCCCTGCGGCCAGCGCCTGTTTCGCCACGCTACCGCCGATACTCTGATTGCTCAGGGTATTCAGTGACGGGGCCGTGATGGTTCCTGTAACACCACCAGTATGAGCCGTGGTGTTTGTATTACTGATATTGTTGCTGAAGCTGGCAGTGACATTGCCGCCCGCCTGAATGACAGCGCGGTAAAGCTGGCCCTGTGTTGTCTGTATTTCATGCCCGATCAGGGTATAAACGATATCTTGTACATATTGTTGATATCTGTCGTTTTTATTCTTTAACCCGCCATCCGGAATCGCATCTTCAGCATAAGTAACCTGATTCCCCGTTCCGTATTTGTAAACAAGAACGTCTGCAGAGGTGCTGTTTTGCCAGCTCTGGTTATTAAGCTTCGTCCCCTGCAATAACAAATTATTTGCGCTGAGTATATCGCTGGCTTTATTGTCCAGCACACCTGCCGAAATCACCGCATTCCGGCCTGATGCGATACGTGCACTTCCGCCACTACTGCTGACATCCGTCCGGGTTTCACTTAAAACAAATTTTTGGATGTCATATCCTTCGAACGGCGCATAGTGATAAGTCGTTTGAATCCATGAATCACACCCACCATCAGCTCCCGCACAGCTGTTGCCTTCCACTGCATATTTAACCGTGTAGTAACCATAACTTCCCGTAGGAAGTAGTGAATAATGTACGCTCAAGGTAGGATCACCTACCCCCGGAATGACCTGAGCCGTAGTTTTTACAGTATTTGCTGTTAAACCATCCCGCTGGTTCAGCAGATGCCCGGTCTTAATGGTGATATCGCCATTTCGCGTTTCGATACTGCCGGAGGTGTTGATCACCTCGCTATTGGCATTCCCCGCCGCGTCGCGTTGCAGCACCAGATTGTTACCCCCCAGCATATCGCCGCGCTGGTTGGTGATGCTGTTGGCATACAGCGCCAGGTTGTTCGCCGCATACAGCAGCGCGGTGTTGATGATGGCGCCCGGCGCGTTCAGCGTCAGGCTGCCCAGTGTTCCGGCAAAGCCGTTTGCCGTAATCCCTCCCCGGCTCACCAGCGCCACATCGCCGCCACCCTGAATCGCACTGTTGCCGTTCAGCACAATATTGCTGCCGCTTAAGGTACTGGCCCCGCTACCGGTGGTGATTTGCCCGTTGTTGGTCAACTGGCCGCCCGCGCTGAGATTCACCGCCTGGCCCTGCATCACGCTCTGGTTATCGATCGCCCCGTTGCTGGAAACAGTCAGGGTTTTGCCCGCTGCCAGCGTGGTTTTGCCGGTAAAGGCATTAGCCAGTTGCAGCGTCAGGTTGCCGAGCGCCACCACCTGCCCCAGCGCGTCCAGCCCGGTCGCGCCGACAAACAGATCGCCGCCGCTGAACAGCCTGCCGCTGGCGGACTGATTCACCTGCGCGGCATTCAGCGTCAGCTGGTTTGTGCCAAGCAGCGTGCCGTTGTTGGTGAGCTGGCGGTAATTCAGCGTCAGGTTATCCGCCTGCGTCGTCCCCTGATTAGTGAAGGTATCGCCGATCAGCGTCATCTGCCCGGCCAGCAGCGTGCCGCTGCCGTTGTTGTTTGTCGCATTCAGTATCAGGTTGCTGGCCTGTAACCAGCCCGCGCCACTGTACTGCGGCGTGGTGAGCGTCAGTTTCCCACCGGAGAGCAACTTGCCCTCGTTGATCGCCTGCGCGGTCGCATCGACACGGGTTTCACTCGCTCCCTGCAGCAGCCCATAATTAAGCAGTTGTGGCGTGGTCAGGGTCAGCGTGCCTGCGCTTACCGTTTGTGCGCCACTGCGGTTGGTCAGCTTCGCAGCGGCAAGCGTGACTTCACCGCCCTGCACCTTACCGGCGTTATCGAGCGCAGCCGCCGACAGGTTCAGCGCCCCGTTACTGGCAAGCGAGCCGCCGCTCTGCTGGGTGACATCCCCGCTCAGCGTGGCGGTCAGGCCGTCGCTGCCGCTGATGGCTCCGCTGTTATTCAGCGTCCCGCCGTTAAGCGTCAGGTTTTTCGCCGCCCACTGCCCGTTGTTGGTCAGCGATAAGGCCTGCAGCGCGGCCGTGCCCATGGCGGTGATTTTGCTGCCTGCGGCGGAATTCAGGTCGCCGGTAAGCCGGAAGTTCAGCGCCCCGGCACTCTGCACGGCACCGCTGTTATCCAGTGACTGTGCCGCCAGCAGGATGCTGTTACCCTGCCAGATCCCGCTGTTATTCACCGAACCGGCAGTGATATCCAGCGCGCCCTGCGTTAACAGCGAACCGCTGTTGAGCAGCGCCAGTTGCGGCGTTGCCATCGCCATCCGCGCCATCAGCGCAGTGGTCGTCTGGTGGTTATCCAGCGTCAGGCTGTTAAGCCCGGTGAGCGCACCGTTGTTGGTGATGCCCGCTTCGTGCGCCGTCAGTGTGTTGCCCTGTACGGTGCCGTTATTGATGAGCTGCTGCCCGCGCAGGGTGATGTCCCCGGCGCTTAACACCTGGCCGTCATTGTTCAGCGTTTGCGCAGCGAGTGTCATCGCCCCCTGGCTTTGCAGCGCGCCCGGCAGGTTCAGGGTGTTGCCGACAGTGGCCGTTAAATCGCCCTGGCTCAGCAAGGTGCCGCCAAGCGTCCAGTCATCCGCCGTCACGCTGACCTGCCCGCCCTGTAAGGTGCCCTGCGTGGACAGTTGCCCGGCGTTCAGTGTGAAATCGCCGCCGCTCAGCGCGCGCGAACCGCTGGCGGTGGTGAGAGTGTCCGCATTCAGCGTCAGGCCGTGCGTGCCCTGCCACAGCCCGCCATTGCTGAGCGTGCGGGCGTCGAGCGCCAGCGTATCGCCGCTGATGCGCCCGTTGCCGGAGAGGCTGTCGGCGCGAATATCCGTCACGCCGCCGCTGACCAGTTGACCATTGTTGGTGACCGCACCGCTATGAATGCCGGTCAGGCCGTTCAGGCCATTGATGATCCCGCTGTTATCCAGCGTGTCGCCGCGCAGGGTGATCGCATCGCCCTGCACGGTTCCATCGTTGTTCAGATTACCGTTGAGCGTCAGCCCGCCGCCGGAAAGCCAGCGTCCGCCCGCTGTGTTAGCGATGCTGTCCGCCGTGGCCTGCATCTGCTGCGTGCCCTGCAGCAGCCCGCTGTTGGTGATGCGGGTGCCCGTCAGCGCCAGCGTGTCGGCAATGAGGTTACCGCTGTTGGCAAGCTGGTCCGCCTGTAACGTGGCATGGTTATGCGCCAGCAGCGTCCCGCTGTTATCGAGGCTGCCGGTGGTGGCATCCAGCGCGCCGCTTTCCAGGCTGCCGCCGTTGATCAGCGTATTGCCGGTCAGCGTCAGGCCATCCTGTACGTACAGCAGCCCCTGATTGTTGAAGCTATCAAGATTCAGGTTCAGCCCGCTGCCGCTCACTAACTGGCCGTTGCCGCCATTGAGCAAATGTTGCGTGGCGATCGTCAGGCTGTCGTTACCCTGCAGAGTACCGTTACTGGCGATGTCCGGCGCGGTCACAGTGAGATCTTTTGCCGCCAGTTTGCCGTCGTTGGTCAGTTGCGCGGCGCTGATGGCGGCCCCGCCCTGGCTCAGCATCTGCCCCTGGTTATCAAGCGAATGGCCAAGCGTGGCGTTCAGGTAGTCCTGCGCCTGCACCGTACCGCCGTTGCGCCAGCTATCGGCGTTGGCGGTCAGGTTGCGCCCCTGCATGTGTCCCTGATTGTCGAGCATGGTGCCCTGTAATGTCAGGCTGCCGCCGCTGAGCATCTGTCCGTCAGCCGTGCCAGTAAGAGTGGTGCCCTGCCAGTTCAGCCCGTCAGTTCCCTGGATCAGGCCGCTGTTACGTAAATCGCCGTGCAGCGCCAGCACTTTCGCCATCAGCGTACCGCTGTTGTTGCTGCTGTCCGCGGTCAGCGCCATCCCCTGCTGGCTGACCACGCTGCCCTGATTATCCAGCGTGCCGCTGACCGTGGCATTCAGCCCGTTCTGCCCGAGCGCCGTGCCGCTGTTCAGCCACTCGCCGGTCGCCAGATCGAGCGTGCCGCCCTGCATCTGCCCGGCGTTGCTGAGACGATCGTTTTTCAGCGTGACCGCGCCGTTACTCAGCAGCAGGCCATTCTGCTGGTTGGTCAGTGTGCTGCCCGTGGCGGTCAGCAGGCTGGTGCCCTGCAGCGTACCGCTGTTGGTGATGTCGCTGCTGTTGAGCGTCAGGCTTTTCGCGGCCAGCAGGCCGCTGTTGATCAGCGCCTGCCCGCTGAGATCCAGTGAATTCCCGCCCGCCAGCGTCCCACTGTTGCGGGTGTTCTGTGTCTGCAGCGTCAGGGCATCATTACCCTGCAGGGTTCCTGTGTTATCGAGAGTGTCTGCCGTCACGTCGGTGGTGTTTGCTGCCACCAGCCCATTGTTGTGAATGCTGTCTGCCGCGAGGGTTAACTGCCCGTCCGCCAGCAGACGGCCGTTGTTACTCAGGCTGTGGTAATCGCTGAACAGGTTAACGCCATTCAGTTCGCCGTCGCTGGTCAGCGCATCGCCGTGCAGATACAGGTCGCCATCGGTGGTGACAAGACCGCTGTTGTTCAGTTGCGGGATGGCAAGCGTCAGGTCTTTCGCAGAGTAGAGAGTGCCGCCGGCGAGGTTATCAAGCAGCCCGGTGTGCAGGTTCAGCGCCTGCGTGCCCTGTAACAGGCCGCTGTTGCTGATGTGGCTACTGCCAAGATCCAGCATGTCCGCCACCAGCGTACCGCTGTTGGTGAGGCTTTCCGGTGCGCCAAGCGTAATACGGGTCGCCGCTGATTTACCGCCGTGGCTCAGGGTGTTCGCCGTCACGCCAAGCGCGCCTTTTGCCGCCTGCGTGCCGTTCAGTGTGGCATCACTGGCCGCCAGCGTCATATCGCCGCCGCTTTGCAGTTGCGCATTCTGCCGGGTTTGTAAATCTCCGGCCGTCACCGCCAGCGAGTTATCCGCATTGACGCGCCCGTTCAGATCGGCACGGGTCTGCGCCGTGAGGGCAACATCTGCCTTGCCGGTAATGGTGGAATCTGCACCGGCCGTCAGCGTCCCGGCGTCAACATGCAGTAAGCCGTCTGCCGCCAGCGTGCCATTGTTCTGTACGCTATCGCCGCTGATGCCGAGCGTCTGCCCCTGCAGGGTGCCACTGTTATTCAGCGAGGTGGTGCTGGCGGTCAACCCGCCTTTTGCCGCCACCGTTCCCCGGTTATCCAGTTGAACAGCGGTGATCTGCGCGTTGCCGCCAGTGGTCAGTTGCCCCTGATGGGTAATCGTCTGTGCCTTCAGCGTGGCATTGCCTGCAGCATTGGCCTGGGTGGAGGCATCACTGGTGAGCTGTTTCCCACTAAGTGACATGTCGCCGCCGCTGGTGAGTGAACTGCCTGCAAGGGTGGTGTTGCCCGCGCCGCTGAGCGTCAGTTTGCCGTCGGCGGCCAGCGTGGCGTGATTCAGCGCCACATCCTGCGCGGCCGTAACCGCGATATCGCCGCCCGCTTTGTGGCTGCCACTGAGGGTGACGCTGTCGCCTTTCGCCGTCAGAGCGCCGCTGGCAATGCTCTCTTTCACCACCATTTTGCCGTTCGCATCCAGCGTGAATATCGCCCTGGCGCGCGGTGAGGTTGCCGAGGTTCACCCCCACGCCCGTCTCGCTGGAGACCAGGCGGATACGGTTGGCATACATCCCGCCGAGCGCGCCGGTATCCACCGCCACCACGGGCGCGGCGCCCTCACCGGCAATCGCCTGTACGCCTTACCGTCTGCGCATCCACCCGGTTGGCCCCGGCCGTCACCGTCAGGTCCTTCGCATGAATCGCGGCGTTCACTTCCGTCGCGCGCGCAATGATCGACAGCGCGTCGCTCTTGCTGGCGTCCAGCCCCTGGCCTTCAACCGTGATGGCGCCTTTCGTCACCTCCAGCGCCTGCAGGTTACCGCTGGCGTCGAACTGCGGTTTCCCCGTGGTCAGGGTGACGTTCGGGGTGTTGATAAATCCGCACCCGTTACAGGTGATGCCGTACGGGTTGGCCACCATGACGTTTGCCGCTTTGCCGGCGACTTCGGTATAGCCCTGCAGCTGCGAGCGGCTGGCGCCCGTGACTTCGTTGATAATGCCTTTCGCTTCCCGCCCGGCCTGCAGGTTGGGGTTGTTCTGGATAAGCCCGCCCAGCTGGGTCCGGGTTAAACGGTCCGTGCCGTTGTTGAGGATAAGCCCCTCTTTGCCGACGTTATACTCACCGAACTGGTTATGCGAGATACCCGCCCCGTTGGGCGTGGCGATGTTGACGACCGGCACCCCGTTCCCCGCCCGATCGACCGTGGTCTGCCCGGTCGGCGTCAGCGCCGCCGCGACGGCAGGTGCCATCGGCTGCCAGACCATTAAGCCGCAGACAATCCAGCTGATCAGACGCTGCGAGAAACGAACGGGTGGGTGACGGGTATCCATAGTCGTAGAGTCTCTTAAAGCATGAAGGCAATGCGCCAGTTAACGCTCACATGATCCGGGCCGAGCCAGTCGGGGTAGTGCAGCGGCGTACCGACGGAAATCTGGCTGCTGTACCAGCGCCCTGCGCTGCTCAGCCCCACCGACGCGCCCCATAACGTGCCGGAGGCAAAGCGGTCCTGCCGGTCTTTTTCCAGCCAGCCGCCGTCAACGGCGACCGTTGCGCTCACCTGCGCCAATCACCGGAAGGGTGAAGAGGGAGTAATACCCCAGCTCGTTACGCCAGTAGCCGCCGTTATCCCCGGACAGGTACTGCTCTTTAAAACCGCGCACGGAGCTTTCGCCGCCGAGCGTCAGGCGTTCGGAACCGTACAGCCGGTCGGGCGACCACTGCGCATAGGGGCTGGTCAGCCAGCACGCATGTCGGTGCTGAACGGGCGCTGGAAGCTGGCGTTCAGGCTCCATTTGCGGAATTGCGCGCGGGGTACATCCCCGGACTTTTGCCTTCGTCGGTTTCGGCATTGAACCACGGCATGCCGTGGCTCAAGGTCGGGTTGAAGGTCGCCACGCCGCCCAGCATTTTTTGCGTGTGCGTGATGCCCAGAAGCAGGCTGGAGAGGTTGCGCGTGCTGCTCTGACCAGCGGCGCGTCGTTGAGCCAGTTGCGGCTGGAGCGCTGAACCACGCCTGCCGCAATGCCGGTTTTCACATCCCCGTTGCGGAAGACCACCCACGACGCGTTAAGGCGGTGGGTTTTGGTATCGCCCGTGGAGAGCCAGTTGAAACCCTGGTTGCTGATGGTGGTGCGGTAGTTGCTCCAGGCGTAGCTGTAGTCCAGCAGGCCGTAACCAAACGGCACGCTGACGCCCGCCTGGAAATTCTGCGCATCGTACGCGCTGGCAAAATCGCTGCTGCGCCCGCCGCTGACAAACCATTTATCCGCCAGCCCCAGCATATTATTGGCGGTGAGCACACCATTCAGCTGATCTTCACCGGTACTCTTCTGCCCGCTATTATCCAGGGAAACCGATGCACTTAACGGAAATTCCGGTGTGGCGGTGAGATTAACGATGGAATATCCGGCCTGTGTTCCCGGAAGAATTTCAATCTGAACCGGTTCGGTACGCAAACGGTTAATTTGCTCCATCCCCTGTTCGATGTCGCGTAAATTAAGGATGCCGCCCACCCGTCCCGGAAACGCCATTTTCAGCATGCGCGGCGTTTCGCCTTCCAGACGGATCGCTTCCAGTCTGCCTTCCAGCACAACAATATTCAGCTGACCGCCGGAGAGATCCTGCTCGGTGAGAAAAGCGCGGCTGGTGATATATCCCCGGCTGATATACCAGTCGGAAATAGGGGCGAGCAGTTCCGTTATTTTCGCCATATCCAGGCACTGATTCTGCCAGGGCGCAGTCAGTTTCTGCTGCGCTTTTTCGCTAATGAGCGTCACGCCGGAAAGGATGATGGTGCGAATATCAAAACAGGGGCCACCAGCCTGCGGGGCAGACGCACGCTGGCCTGAGCGCGGCAGCGTGGTGCTGCGCTCCAGTTCATCACGCTGCTGCTGGCTCTGACGAAGCAGCTGTTCCTGCTGTTGACGGACAGCGTCACGGTCTGCCGGAGATAATGGCGCCGCCTGTGCCGTAAACGCGAGTAATAAAAAAAGAGCCGAACTACGAATGTAATTCAACGGTGATGTCATCCCTGCCATAAAGCAAATTAATCAATAGGTGTATTTTAATTTTCTTTTTTAAGGATGTTACTAAAGACAAAAAATAACAACAATTAATACATCCAGAAAATAGCCATTACATTTGTGAGTTTGGCTTTGGGTGTGAATTTTATAGTGTGCTTATCCTGGCACGATGGTTCCAATCTTATCTATTCGTGCTATTTTGGCACTAAAATAATTAACTAAAAATAAAACTTAACGAAAATTTCTTATAAAGATTTTAGTGTTGCTGCCGCTAATGAGATAACGCGACCCGGTGTTGAGAAACCTCGTCGGGCAATTTAATAAGCAAACGATTGATGCGCGTTAATTTTAATAATAGAGAAAGGGAAAACATGAAAATTCAGTTTTTGATTACCGGTGCCTTATCCACCGCATTGTTAAGCGGCTGCGCTACCAATACAACGTCACATGCAGTGACCGCAAGCAACGGCAGCAAAGTCGATGTCGCTACCATCTTCAGCCCTGCAGAAATGAACAATAATCTCTATCCTGACGTTAAATTGCGGGAAGTCTCCCCGGCACACTCCGGCACCGGAATGGGGCTTGCGGTTCTGGGTGCCGTACTCGGCGGCGGCATCAGCAGCAATTCGTTCGATAAAAATGTCTATAAAGGGAACACCATCGATACCCTGCCTGAACCAACCTCCCGCTATTTAGCGCCGAAAGCGGAAGCCAAAATTCACGACTGGCTGGAAAAAAATGGTGGCGGTTACGCTTACACGCAGCCTCTCTTTATCGCAGCGTCACAGTGGTCACTGATTTATACCGATATGTCGACCAGCAACAGCAATTACGATCTCACCTATCGTGTCAAATTTTATAAACGTCCGGAAGGCGGCAATGCATTCAGTCCTTATGTGATTGCTGAATGCGCACCGACGGTGAAAACCGCGCCGTTAAGCGACTGGAAAGCCAATAACTACGCGAAAGTGAGCGAAGAGACGCAGAAAATGATGGATGCCTGCGTACTTGAGCTGGAGAACCAGTTGCCTCGTCTGCTGAAAAAATAAAGGACCTGGCGCAGGATATTTCACAGTTGATATCCTGTCGCTCACTGGCAAATCGCGCTGCACATCTGAAATTGAAAGCACAGTGCTTTTGCGCGCGCATACATGATGAAGTGATAGCCACTCTGTTCCCGAAATAGTACGTTAAGAAAGACCTTAATCTGATCCGGTGAAAGAAACAGATCTCTTTCACCGGTGAAGATTAATTAACCCGTTAACGTGTTGCGCTATCAGGCATGTTGTGGAATCCGGAATACGCTGACCAGATCTTGCATGACTCTGGCCTGTTCGTTAAGCATTTCAGAAGCAGCAACCGATTCCTCTACCAGCGCGGCGTTCTGCTGCGTCGTGGTATCGATCTGCCCGATGGCGATATTAATTTGATGAACACCATCGCTTTGCTCAAGGCTGGCCTGCTCTATTTCCTTCAGAATACTGGTGACGCTATCGACATTTTGCACCAGTTCATCCATTTTTCCGTTTACCTGCCGCACCATCTCCAGCCCACGGACGCTTTGCTGCGTTGAGTTCTCGATCAGTGTCCTGATCTCCTTCGACGAATTGGCCGTTTTCTGGGCCAGATTGCGAACTTCCTGCGCCACGACAGCAAACCCTTTACCATGCTCACCCGCACGCGCCGCTTCAACAGCGGCGTTAAGTGCCAAAATATTGGTCTGGAAGGCGATGGAATCAATCAGATTAATGATGTCAGACATCTTATCCGCTGAGTTGCTGATGTTCTGGATCTCTTGCGTCAGCGAAGCCATCAATTTTCCGTTATCCGTCACCGCATTACTCGCTCTCGCCGAAAGTTGTGACGCATTCGCCGTATTATCGCCAGTATTTTTTACCGTTGCGGAAATCTGTTCCATTGACGATGCAGTCTGTTCGATAGAACTGGCCTGCTCTTCTGTACGGGCTGATAAATCACGGGTTCCGGCCATAATTTGAGAAGCGCCGGTCGCAATATTTTCGGCTCCGCCACGTATTTCCGTGACAATTTTTATTAATTCATCCTGCATATGAGAAATAGCGCTGGTCAGTTGCCCGGTTTCATCTTTTGATGTCACCTTTATCTCTTCCCCAAGGTTGCCTGCGGCGATACGCGTAGCAGCCTCAACCGCATGTTTAATGGGAATAACAATAGCGCGTGAAATAACGATCGCCATGGTGGCGCCAAGAATCAGGCAAACTATCGCGATAATGATCATGACCATTTTTGACGTACTGTAATCATGCAAAAAATCAGTATATGACGATTGCATTTCATCTCGCTGAAGATTGATAAAGGTGTTAATTTTATCAATGTACTGTAATTCTTTTTCACGCGTATTATTTGTATATTCATCAATTGCTGAAACAGGATCTGACTGAATGTTTTGTATCACCTTATTACGCGACTGGATATAGAGTTTTCGCATGTCAGTAACATTGGCTAAAATCGCCTGGGACGCTGCATCGTCTGCCGCCGTGTTGAGTTGTTTATAGAGTTCGTTGATTTTTTCCGATCGTGAAGTCACTTCCTGCATTAACTGGCTTTGCTTTTGCGGATTTTTCTCTATTAATGCATTGAGAAACAGAATCGTTGATGTATTAACTTCTCTGATAAGATTATTACCCATTGCCGTGGTGGGATAATCCTCCGTGACAATTTTTGAGATCTTATTTTTAGCTTCATCCAGTCGATACAGCGCATTTCCGGCAATGAAAGCCAGTAACACGATCAGAATACCGAACGAAAAAATAATCTTATTTCTGATACTTATGCCTGTCGGCTTTACTATGGTAGCTTTGTTTTTCATTATCTTTCCTTAGTGAATTAATAAGCACACCAACTGCGCAATCGCAGATGGCATAGAAAAATATCGGCAGGATAATGATTTCTCTTAGGTATTGATCGGAATAAACTTAAAAAAACACTACTACGATAGGTGATAGCTATCAGAAAAGGGACGATCGATCGTTTATTTATTTCTTATCGTTCGTCAATAAATAATTTAAAAATACCCCCATCAACTTATCCAAAAATATTGATGAATCGGAAGATGCTTTCCGATGTTTTGTAAGTAAAAAAAATAAAGTGAAATCTATCAGATTGCGTTTTATCTTGATTAAGAAGAATCGTAAACCCTGAGAAACTTGATGGCGTTTCTCAGGGTTGCGATATGTAAACTATTTATTACCTCATACTAAATTAAATTTTTGCAGGGTGTCATTAATAGAAGCAATCGCGCTGGCAATTCCTTGTTGTTTAATCTCATCACCTTTTGATGCCCCTTCCGCGCGAATAAACCCGACATCGCTGATTCCCAGAAAGCCAAAAAACGAAGCCAGATAGTTTTCCTGAAAATCCATGCTCTGAAGCGGCGTCTGATGGTAAAAACCACCCCGCGCTGATACAACGATAACTTTTTTATCTCCAGCCAGCCCAACAGGGCCAGAAGATGTGTAGTTAAATGTTTTTCCCGGTTGCGCTATTCTGTCCAGCCATGCTTTTAGCTGACCGGGAATTGAGAAGTTATACATCGGTGCACCAATAACGATAATATCACTGTCAAGAAATTCAGTGACGAGTTGTTGCGAAACTGATTGTTCACTTTTATCAAATGCTGTTTCAGCTACGGTGTAAGGTAATGGTCTGAACCCCGCAGCGATATCTGCTGTAAGGTGCTGAATTTCATTTTTTACAACGTCACGATAAATAACTTCACTATATTTCCCGCTGTCGGTGAGTTGCTTAACAACTGCGGATGATAAATGACGGGAGATGGAAGCATCGTGGGTAATACTTGAATCAATGTGTAGAATTTTCATCGCTATTTCACCTTTATTGACCAGACGGAGTTATTTCACGGGCGGCTTTATCTATCAATTCCGCCACCTTTTCCGGGTGGGATATCATCGACATGTGGCTGGCGTTGAGCCGGGTGGTATTAGCACCGATAGCGCTGGCAAAGCGTGACTGAACCGCAGGCCGAAGTGCATGATCGTTTTCAGTGACAAGGTACCAGGAGGGTTTGTTTCGCCATGCCGCCTGCGTAACTTTCTCTGAAAAAGCGCCCGCTGCGATGGGCTGTTGGACAGAGGCCAATAACGCCGCCTTTTTCTGCGACACATCATTTGCCATAACGTCATGGAATATCTTCGGGTCATCCAGCCAGATAAATCCGTTACTGTCTGCCTGCATCCCTTCCATCGGGGCTTTTAATCGCTGAAGTACATCAGCAACAGATTCATTGCTGTCTGGTACCAGTGCTGAGAGGTAGAACAGCCCCTTAACATTTGCTGCATTTCCCGCTTCGGTAATAACGGCTCCGCCCCAGGAGTGGCCGACAAGAAGGACGTCTCCCTGCTGGCGTTCCAGCACTCTGCGGGTTGCCGCAACGTCATCCCGCAGCGAGGTCAGGGGGTTTTGCACAGCGGTAACATGGTAACCAAGGGACTGAAGGCGTGTTATCACCTCACTCCAGCTTGAGCCATCCGTAAAAGCGCCATGAACCAGGACAATATTTTTAATGGGCAGTGCCTCCGCATGCAGTTTGATGGAAAAAAAAGCGATTAACCCGATGAATGCCAGGCGTTTTAAATTTCGTAACTGAAGGTACATATCCTCATCCGTTCTACAGTTTTTCAGCCTATCCGTGCGGCTCAGTGTAGGGCCGGATAAAGGGGGGTATGAAGTGTCTTAAATGACAGATATGATGCAAAATCTGACAACCTGTGGCGGATAAAAAATGCATATCGCACTTCTGGCTCTGCCTGGCAGCATGAAATCGGCTATTGCTGGGCTCTCTGACATGTTCTGGTTGGCTAACCAGGTCATCTCGCAAAGGCCTGGCCTTAATACCCACGCTGACGCTACGGCGCCCTGGTTCATGGTTAAAGTGATCACACCAGACGGAAAGCCGGTGGTTGACGCACAGGGGCGATTGATTGAAAGCGACGGCGCGTTTAGCCACGCTGAAAGATTTGATCTGGTTATTGCCAGCGGTATGCGGCTTGATGCCGACAAATTCCCGGTGGATTTTGCGGCGGTAAAAGCGGGCGCAGCGTGGGTTAAACATCACTATCAGCAAGGAAGCATTGTCGCGGGCGTATGTGCGGGAGGGTTTGTGCTTGGCGAAGCAGGCGTGCTGAATGGCAGGATGTGCACAACAACATGGTGGCTTTTTCATACGTTGCGTGAACGCTACCCTGCAGCCAACCCCATATGGGGTAAGACGCTGGCGGAAGAGAGAAATGTTATTACCACCGGCGGTCCGTTATCCTGGGCGGATCTTGTCATTCATATTGTGCGAAAAAAACTGGGTAATGACGCGGCAAGAATGACAGCAGATATGGCCGTCGCTGACAGCCAGCCACTCTCACAGCATATTTACGCGCCCGGTGGATTTCTGAATTCGGTGCATCCATTACTTATCAAAGCCGAAAATATTGTTCGTTACCAAAACATCGCTATCTCCGTTGAGCAACTCGCCGCACAACTGAATATGTCTTCACGGACGTTGCACCGGAAAATGGGTGAATTGTCACAGGAAACGCCCAAAAGTTTTATCACCCGGGTGCGCATTGAAAACGCAGCCGTGTTGCTGGAAAAACCGGGCAAAACGTTAGCGCAGATTGCCGGCGAATGCGGTTACAGTGACGAAACGGCCTTTCGACGCGCCTTCATTAGCGTTATGGGCATGTCACCCGGCAGGTATAAGGAGTGGATTAAACAAAGAAGCGGCTTACAGCAGCCCTGATACAGGATCTTTCCAGCCGCAGGAAGAACGGGTTTACGGCAGAAAAGTGAAAATTTCTCGATGGCTGGATATCCCTTTTCATGCTGATGTAAAAGGAAAATGAGCGCGGGGAAGGGAAAATTTCTCAGGCGGGTAGACAGGAGCCAGAAAAACAAAGGGGTTACCTTTCGGTAACCCCTTGTTTAATCTGGCGGAAGCGCAGAGATTCGAACTCTGGAACCCTTTCGGGTCGCCGGTTTTCAAGACCGGTGCCTTCAACCGCTCGGCCACACTTCCGGAATGAGGCGCACTATAAACACCTCCCCGGGTCGTCTGTAAAGCCTGAGAATGTTTGTTTGCCTGAAAAACAATCAAAAACGTGTTATTTGTCTGAAATATCAGCGTTATGATCGTTTATTCAGCACGCCTGCTGGCAAAACTTAGTGTTTCTTGATGTACAAATCTTTTGTCAGATAGACACCAAGACTGTCTGGCGCAAATCCACCCACCCACGGTTTCACCAGATGCGTACGCACGTAGTGATAAACCGGAATGGCCGGAACATCCCGGGCCAGGAGATCTTCCGCCTGCTGGTAGTATTTCCCGCGTTCGGCAACGTCCTTCGCTTTCGCCGCATTTTGCAGCGCCTCGTCATACGCCGGATTGCTGTACTGGCTGGTGTTTTCGCTGTCGCCGGTACGGAAGTTATTCAGGAAGGTCGCGGCATCGTCGTAGTCGGCAATCCACGCGTAGCGCACCGCGTCAAAATTGTGGGTGTGCATGGTATCCAGCATGGTTTTCCACTCCTGATTTTGCAGCTTCGCCTCCACGCCGAGGTTTTTCTTCCACATGGAACTGGCGGCAATGGCGATGCGCTGGTGCGACTCCATGGTGTTGTAAAGCAGGTTGAAGCTCAGAGGATGCGACGCGTTGAACCCGGCCTCGTTGAGCAGTTTTTTCGCCTCGGCGATGCGCTTTTCACGCGGCCAGCTGACGCATAATCCGGCGACGCGATTTTCACGCCGCCGATATCCGGCTGGCTGATAAGCCACGCCGGGCGCTGCCCCTGCCCCAACACTTTATCGGCGATGATGTCTTTATCCAGCGCCATATTCAGCGCCCGGCGCACGCGCGGATCGTTAAACGGCGCTCGGGTGGTATTGAACTCGTAGTAATAGGTCGCCAGTTGCGGTGAGACATGTACCTGATCGCCCAGCGTTTTCTGTAGCTGCGCGAACTGGTTCATCGGCACGGTGTAAGCAATATCGATTTCACCCGCCTTGTAGCGGTTCACATCCGCTGCTTCGGCAGTGATGGGCAGATAGGTGACCTTGTTAATGACGGTCTGTTCGTTGTCCCAGTAGCGCGGGTTGCGCTCCGCCACGATGCGTTCGTTGACCACCCACTCGGTGACCTTATATGCGCCGCTGGTAACGATGTGTTCCGGCTTGGTCCACTTATCGCCAAAGCGGCCAATCAGCACTTTATCCACCGGCACCAGCGACGGGTGCGCCAGCATCGCCAGGAACGCGGCCGTTGGCTGCGTCAGCGTCACTTCCAGCGTGGAGTCGTTAAGCGCTTTTACCCCCAGCGTATCGGGCGCTTTCTTGCCTAATGCAATCTCCGCCGCATTCAGAATGTGCATGTTGCCAGGATAGCTGGCGTAAGGTGATGCGGTTTTCGGATCGACCAGACGCTGCCAGCTCCAGACCACATCTTCCGCGGTAATGGCGGTGCCATCTGACCAGGTGATGCCCGGACGCAAATGGAACGTCCAGACGGTGTTGTCCTTGTTCTCCCATTTTTCCGCGAGGCGCGGTTCGATGGAACCGTCGTTCCTGACTGCCACCAGCCCGTCGAAGAAATCGCTGATAATATTGAATTCGACGTCGCTTTCGACTTTATGCGGGTCGAGCGAAGCGGGCTCGCTGCCGTTGTTGCGGACCAGTTCCTGTTTTTCTGCCAGCACCGTTCCTGCTGGCACGGTTGCGGCAAACGCGCCACTGCATGCGCTCAGAATGCCGACAGCCAGGAGGGAAAGTGCAATATGATTACGTGGTTGTGGTTTCATGTCCTTTTCGCCTTATTCATTTATAGTATGCCGACGCGTTTACACTCTTAGCGCCCAAAGATTTATATAGCAATAGATTTCAGTGACATATAAGACACCGATATGGTTCTGCTTCACATTAATCCCTTTATTCTGGCTGGAGCTCATTTCGTCGCAGGAAATATTGTGCTGGTACCCTTGCTTTATGAGTAAAGATGGGTAAAACAACTTTGTTACAAAGCCAGTCTTTTCTAGACTCGGCAGACAATTACATCTGTCATAAGAGAGTGACTCATGGATCGTATAATTACTTCATCGCGCGACCGCAGTTCCCTGCTCAGCACGCACAAAGTGCTGCGCAATACCTATTTCCTGCTTAGCCTGACGCTGGCGTTTTCCGCGATCACCGCCACCGCCAGCACCGTGCTGATGCTGCCGTCGCCGGGGCTGATCCTGACGCTGGTGGGAATGTATGGTCTGATGTTCCTGACCTATAAACTGGCCAACAAACCGGCCGGTATTCTGGCGGCGTTCGCCTTCACCGGTTTCCTGGGCTACATCCTTGGGCCAATCCTGAACGCCTATCTGTCAGCCGGTATGGGTGACCTGATCGGGCTGGCGCTGGGCGGTACCGCGCTGGTGTTCTTCTGCTGCTCGGCCTACGTGCTGACCACGCGCAAAGACATGTCCTTCCTCGGCGGTATGCTGATGGCGGGCGTTGTGGTGGTGCTGGTGGGTATGGTGGCCAACATCTTCCTGCAGCTACCGGCCCTGCACCTGGCGATCAGCGCCGTGTTTATCCTGATTTCCAGCGGCGCGATCCTGTTTGAAACCAGCAACATCATTCACGGCGGCGAAACGAACTATATTCGCGCCACCGTGAGCCTGTATGTCTCGCTGTACAACATCTTCGTCAGCCTGCTGAGCATTCTGGGCTTCGCCAGCAGAGACTAAACGGCACATCTGTACAACAAGCCCCGCTTATGCGGGGCTTTGTTTTTTGCTACACTGCCGCCGTTGTTGACTGACGTTGTGAAAAACTATGTTGATGTTTGAAGGCAAAGAAATTGAAACCGATAGCGAAGGCTATCTGAAAGATACCTCCCACTGGAGCGAAGCTCTGGCAGAGGTTATTGCGCAACAAGAAAGCATTACACTCTCCCCGGAACACTGGGAAGTGGTGCGCTTTGTGCGCGAATTCTATCTGGAATTTAATACCTCTCCGGCCATTCGCATGCTGGTCAAAGCGATGGCGAATAAATTTGGCGAAGAGAAAGGCAACAGCCGCTATCTGTATCGCCTGTTCCCGAAAGGCCCGGCAAAACAGGCGACGAAAATCGCCGGCCTGCCTAAACCGGTGAAATGTATTTAATAGCGGATACCAAAGTTCGTCCATTCTCTGCCGGGTTGATGCGGTTCCGTCAGCACTCTGTCAACCCGGGCGCTGCGCGGTCCCCCCGCTTTCAGCCACGCCACCAGTTTGTCGACCTTTTCCGCTTCTCCGCAAGCCACCACCTCGACACTGCCGTCGTCCAGATTACGTGCATACCCCGTTAGCCCCAGACGCTGAGCTTCATGCTGCGTGCTATAACGAAATCCGACGCCCTGCACCATTCCGTGTACCCAGGCAATTGTGCAAACTTGTGTCATCTTGTTCCCCTTTCTGTGCTGGCGCGTTGCATTTGCCCGGCGAACCCGTGACAATAGCGCCCATTTTCTTCAGTCTACAGAACAGCCAATTATGAGTGTACGTTTAGTGTTAGCCAAAGGGCGCGAGAAATCATTACTGCGCCGTCATCCCTGGGTCTTCTCCGGCGCGGTTGCCCGTATGGAGGGCAAAGCCAGCCTCGGTGAAACCATTGATATCGTTGACCACCAGGGGAAATGGTTGGCGCGCGGCGCGCTACTCGCCAGCGTCCCAGATCCGCGCTCGCGTCTGGACGTTCGATAAAGATGAAAGCATCGACATCGACTTCTTTACGCGTCGCCTGCAGCAGGCGCAGCAGTGGCGTGACTGGCTGGCAAAGCGCGACGGGCTGGACAGCTACCGCCTGATTGCCGGGGAATCCGACGGCCTGCCGGGCGTGACCATCGATCGCTTCGGTAACTTCCTCGTGCTGCAGCTCCTGAGCGCCGGGGCGGAATACCAGCGCGCCGCGCTGATCAGCGCGCTGCAAACGCTGTTCCCGCAGTGCGCCATTTACGACCGCAGCGATGTGGCGGTGCGCAAAAAAGAGGGCATGGAGCTGACGCAGGGTCCGGTAACGGGTGAACTGCCGCCTGCCCTGCTGCCGATTGAAGAGCACGGCATGAAGCTGCTGGTGGATATTCAGGGCGGGCATAAAACCGGTTACTACCTTGACCAGCGCGACAGTCGCCTGGCGACGCGCCAGTACGTCGCCGACAAGCGCGTGCTGAACTGCTTCTCCTATACCGGCGGCTTTGCCGTTTCGGCGCTGATGGGCGGCTGCCGCCAGGTGGTCAGCGTGGATACCTCCCAGGAAGCGCTGGACGTGGCAAAGCAGAACGTCGAGCTCAACAAGCTGGATCTGAGCAAAGCCGAGTTTGTCCGCGATGACGTGTTCAAGCTGCTGCGTAAATATCGCGATCAGGGCGAAAAGTTCGATGTGATCGTGATGGATCCGCCGAAGTTTGTGGAAAACAAAAGCCAGCTGATGGGCGCCTGCCGCGGGTATAAAGATATCAACATGCTGGCGATCCAGCTGCTGAACCCGGGCGGCATTCTGCTCACCTTCTCCTGCTCCGGCCTGATGACCACCGATTTATTTCAGAAAATCATCGCCGATGCCGCAATAGATGCTGGCCGTGATGTACAATTTATAGAGCAGTTCCGTCAGGCAGCCGATCACCCCGTGATCGCTACCTACCCGGAAGGGCTGTATCTGAAAGGGTTTGCCTGTCGCGTCATGTAACTTGAAAAGAGAAATATTGCAGCCGCACCCTCATAACTGAGGGAACAGAAGGATTTCCCGGGAGGTGACTATGATTGCCAGCAAATTCGGTATCGGCCAGCAGGTCCGCCACACTCTGCTGGGGTATCTTGGTGTGGTGGTGGATATCGACCCGGAGTATTCCCTTGATGAACCGTCAGCAGACGAGCTGGCGGTGAACGCAGAGCTTCGCGCTGCGCCCTGGTACCATGTGGTGATGGAAGGTGACGATGGACAACCCGTTCACACCTATCTTGCTGAAGCGCAGCTCAGCAGCGAGCTGCAGGAAGAGCATCCGGAGCAACCCACAATGGATGAACTTGCTCAGACTATCCGCAAACAGTTACAGGCTCCGCGCCTGCGGAACTAAGCGTGTAAAAAAAGCCCGATGAACGGGCTTTTTTTTATTACTTCGCCAGCCCCAGACGGGGGATGTCGATCGCCGGACAACGATCCATGACGACCCGTAACCCCGCCTCCCGCGCCAGCACCGCCGCCTGCTCGTTAATCACGCCCAGCTGCATCCACAGCGTTTTCGCCCCGACGGCGATAGCGTCCTGCGCCACTTCCCACGCCGCCTCGGAGTTTCGGAAGACATCAACCATATCAATTTTTTCCGGCACGTCAGCGAGCGTGGCATAACCCTGCTGGCCCAGCAAGGTTTTCCCCGCCACTTTTGGCGAGACCGGGATGACGTGATAGCCCTGATCGAGAAGGTATTTCATCACCCGATAGCTTGGACGATCGGGTTTATCGCTCGCGCCCACCAGCGCAATGGTACGCGTGGATGTCAGAATCTCGGCAATATCGTTCTCTTTCATGGTTTTTCTCCTGGCTTTTTTAAAAGTGTACGCCAAACCGCACATCTCAACCATTTTCAGATCTTTTTACGCCTTTCTCTTGCAGCGTCAGGCGGTTCCCGTCATCGTGTAGTGCAGTTAACCTGATGGATATGATTATGGAACTGACAACACGCACGCTCCCGGAGCGCAAACACATTGCTCTGGTGGCGCACGATCACTGTAAACAAATGCTGCTTAACTGGGTTCGCCGCCATCAGTCTTTGCTGGAAAAGCACGCCCTGTCGGCAACCGGCACCACCGGTAACCTGATCCAGCGCGCAACGGGTCTGGAGGTGAACGCCATGCTGAGCGGCCCGATGGGCGGCGATCAGCAGGTCGGCGCGCAGATTTCCGAAGGGAAAATTGATGTGCTGATCTTCTTCTGGGATCCGCTGAACGCGGTTCCGCACGATCCGGATGTCAAAGCGCTGCTGCGTCTGGCGACGGTATGGAATATTCCGGTGGCGACAAACCTCTCGACGGCGGATTTCATCATCGAATCGCCGCAGTTTAACTCCAGCCGTAGATATCCTTATTCCGGACTATCAGCGTTATCTTTCCGACAGACTGAAGTAATTTTTGCACAGGTGGCGGCAAAAGCCCCCGCCTGCCCATCCTTGTCAGGGTTTTCTCGCCACCGGCACATCCAGCGATTCTTCAGGATATCGACAAACACGGATGGCTCCTCTTTATTGAACAGCAGCCACACGCGATGGCGCGCGCGGGTCATGGCCACATACAGCAAACGCCGCTCTTCGGCATCCGGGAAGTCTTCCGGCACCGGCAGCAGGGCCTGTTCCATGACCGACTCGCGGGCCGGAGCCGGGAAACCGTCGCTGCCCTCTTTCAGCCCCACCACAATCACATAATCGGCCTGCTGCCCTTTGCTGGCATGAATGGTCATAAATTCAAGCTGCAGCTTCGGCCAGCGGGTGGCGGCCTTTTCCAGCGCCTCGGGTTTAAGGTGATGGTAACGCGCCAGCACCAGGATACGCTCATCGGGCTTCGCATAACCGCTGAGCTTGTCCAGCAGCGGTTCCAGCTGATCGTCCGCCAGCAGGGTCACGGCTTTTTTATCCCCTGGCCGCAGGCTATTGAGCGGTTTTGCCAGCTGATGCGGGTTCTGCTGGATAAAGCGGTTGGCGATTTCACCAATCCGTGAATTGAAGCGGTAGGTCGTGTCCAGATCGCTGCGATCGCCTTCGCCAAAATAGTGGTGGAATGCGGTCGTCAGCGAAAGCTGTGCCCCGCTGAAGCGATAGATGGCCTGCCAGTCATCCCCCACCGCAAACAGCGACGTATGTTTATTTTGCTCCCGTAGCGCCGAGAGCAGGGCAGCACGCTGCGGCGAGATGTCCTGGAACTCATCCACCAGAATATGTTTCCACGGGCTGACAAAACGTCCCTTCTCAAGAATGATGATGGCCTGATGGATCAAACCGGAGAAATCAACGGCGTTTTCCTCTTTCAGCGCGGTTTTCCAGGCTTTCAGCATTGGAGCCATCAGCTTGACCCGCTTCGAAAACAGATCGCGGATCGCCTCCGGCGCGCTTTCAATCATCTCTGCCTGCGATCCACCGTGCATTCGCATCAGGCTGACCCAGCGGTCAAGTCGCGAACCCAGCCGACGCGCCAGCTTATCGTCCTGCCAGAAGCTGCCCTCTGGCACCTCCCAGTTGAGCTCCTCCTCCAGCCACTGACGCCATCCTTTCGCCTGCGCTTTTTTCTCACTGCACTGCTGGCGCCACGTTTTGATGAACAGCGCCTGACGCGCCTGCGCGTCGTTTTCCAGCTTACTGATGGAAGGCACTTTTTTACTGCCCTGCTGAATAATATGCAGCGCAAGAGCATGGAATGTTCTGGCCGTGATATCCCGGGTGTGCAGGCGCTCCTGGACCCGTTCGTCCATTTCCTGCGCGGCCTTACGGCCAAAGGCCAGAAGCAGAATTTGATCGGCGACCGCTTCCCCGGTCGTCAGCAGCCAGCCGGCACGCGCCACCAGCACCGACGTTTTACCGCTACCGGCCCCCGCCAGCACCAGCAGCGACTGCTCGCCGTTGACCACCGCGCGCGCCTGGGCCGGATTGAGCGGAGAAGATTCCACCGTACTGAAAAAGTCGGCGTATTGGGTGAGCATGGCGTCCGTCCAGGCCTGATTATGGGCGAGCCGACTTTTATCCTTATCATTCAGCCAGGCCTGGCACTGGCGCCAGGCGTCGCGACAGTTGTCAAACTCCGTCGAGACGCGTCACGGAGATCGGCAGCGCCGAGAGTGCCTGCCGGATCTTTTGCTGTAGCCCGGCGGTCTGCTGACGGGTCAGCCATTTCGCCTGGTGCGCCACGCCCTGCGCAATATCGTCCAGCAGCTCCGATAGCACCCCGGCGGCAATCACGCTCATATCCTGGCTCCACTGCTGCCAGAGCGCGTTCAGGTGATGATGAAAACGCTGGGTTTCCGCCCACTCGGTGCCGTGAAGACGCACGACTTTATCGTCAGGCAGTACGAACTCCAGCTCGCCCCACACCAGCCCGCGTTTGCAGTGGATAGCCAGAAGCTGATTAAACGGAATAAGGTATTCGTGGCGTTCCCCGGAGACTTTCACCCCGGCATTGAGGAGAACAACCCTGTCGTAAGGGTGTTGTGCCAGGCGTTTGCCCAGCGACGTTGCTTTCAGTTCCATGTTCCGCCAAATCCACGAAGAGATAATTTACCTGACAGTGTAACTGCCAGTTTTAAGGTGCTCCAGCCTAAAAAAACGTTACAATCATTGGGCGTTAATTTTATCGAAAGGAAGTGAGGGTTTATGCGTACCGTTCTGAATGTGTTGAATTTTGTGCTGGGCGGTTTTGCCACCACCCTTTCCTGGCTTTTTGCCACGCTGGTGAGCATCGTCCTGATTTTCACGCTTCCCCTGACCCGTTCCTGCTGGGAAATCACAAAACTCTCCTTAATCCCCTACGGGAATGAAGCCATCCACGTTGACGAGCTGAATCCGGAGAACAAAAACGCCCTGATGAATACGGGCGGAACCCTGCTGAACATTCTGTGGCTGATTTTCTTCGGCTGGTGGCTGTGCATCATGCATATTTTTGCCGGTATTGCGCAGTGCATCACGATTATTGGTATTCCGGTGGGGATCGCGAACTTTAAGATCGCCGCTATCGCTCTTTGGCCCGTCGGGCGCAGGGTTGTTCCGGTCGAAGTGGCCCAGGCGGCGCGTGAAGCCAATGCGCGTCGTCGTTTTCAGTAACTAAGGACTGGCCGCGTTTATGCTAAGCCCACTGCTTCGCCGTTATACCTGGAACAGCACCTGGCTTTATAACGTCAGGATATTTATCGCGCTTTGCGGCACGGTTGCCCTGCCCTGGTGGCTGAATGATGTCAAGCTCACCATCCCACTCACGCTGGGCGTCGTGGCCGGGGCGCTGGCGGACCTGGACGATCGTCTGGCCGGGCGTTTACGTAACCTGGTCATCACGCTCGTCTGCTTTTTTATTGCATCAGCGTCCGTTGAGTTACTTTTCCCCTGGCCCTGGCTGTTTGCCCTGGGTCTGACGCTCTCAACCAGCGGGTTTATTTTGCTGGGCGGCCTTGGGCAGCGCTATGCCACCATCGCTTTTGGCGCATTGCTGATTGCCATCTACACCATGCTGGGCGTTTCCCTCTACGACCAGTGGTACCAGCAGCCGGTTCTGCTGTTGCTGGGTGCCATCTGGTATAACCTGCTGACGCTAACCGGTCATCTGCTCTTCCCGGTTCGCCCTCTGCAGGACAACCTTGCCCGCAGCTTTGAGCAGCTAGCCCACTATCTGGAACTGAAATCCCGGCTGTTCGACCCGGATATCGAGGAAGAAAGCCAGGCGCCGCTCTACGATCTGGCGCTGGCAAATGGCCAGCTGGTCGCCACCCTCAACCAGACAAAAGCCTCTCTGCTGACCCGTCTGCGTGGCGATCGCGGTCAGCGCGGAACGCGAAAGACCCTTCACTACTATTTTGCCGCCCAGGATATTCATGAACGCGCCAGCTCCTCGCACGTTCAGTATGCCGCCCTGCGCGAGAAGTTCCGCTACAGCGACGTGATGTTCCGCTTCCAGCGCCTGCTGTCCATGCAGTCCCAGGCGTGCCTAGCAGCTCTCACGTTCCATTCTGCTGCGCACGCCCTATCAGCATGATCCACGCTTTGAACGCGTATTCAGCCATCTTGATGCGGCGCTCGACCGCGTTCAGGCCAGCGGAACGTCACCGGAACACATCAAAGCGCTGGGCTTTCTGCTGAACAACCTGCGGGCGATTGACGCGCAGCTGGCGACCATTGAGTCCGAGCAGGCGATGGCGCTTCCGGGCAGTGAAGTGGACAATCAGCTTGCTGATGACAGCGTGCACAGTTTTAGCGATATGTGGCTTCGCCTGAGCCGCAACTTTACCCCGGAGTCGGCTCTCTTCCGCCACGCGGTGAGAATGTCGCTGGTGCTGTGCGTGGGGTATGCCTTTATCCAGATAACCGGGCTGCACCACGGCTACTGGATCCTGCTGACCAGCCTGTTCGTCTGCCAGCCGAACTATAATGCCACCCGACATCGTCTTGCGCTGCGTATTATCGGCACGCTGGTTGGCGTCGCGATTGGCCTTCCGGTGCTCTATTTCGTGCCCTCCGTTGAAGGTCAATTGATCCTGATCGTGATCACCGGCGTGTTGTTCTTCGCGTTTCGCAACGTGCAGTACGCCCATGCCACCATGTTCATCACGCTGCTGGTGCTGCTCTGCTTTAATCTGTTGGGTGAAGGGTTTGAAGTCGCCCTGCCCCGCGTGATTGATACGCTGATTGGCTGCGCGATCGCCTGGGCCGCGGTCAGCTTTATCTGGCCGGACTGGCGTTTTCGCAATTTGCCGCGCGTGGTAGACAGGGCGATGAATGCCAACTGTCGTTACCTTGACGCTATTCTGGAGCAGTATCACCAGGGCCGCGATAACCGTCTGGCTTACCGGATAGCACGTCGCGACGCGCATAACAGTGATGCTGAACTGGCCTCCGTTGTCTCTAACATGTCTACGGAGCCGCGCGCCACGGCTGAGATCCGTGAGACCGCGTTCCGCCTGCTCTGCCTGAACCATACGTTCACCAGCTATATTTCGACGCTGGGTGCCCACCGTGAGAAACTCACCAACCCGGGTATTCTCAACCTGCTCGATGACGCCGTCTGTTATGTCGATGACGCGCTTCATCATCGACCAGCCGATGAGCCGCGCGTTGAACAGGCGCTGGATGAACTGGCTCAACGCATTGCGCATCTAGACCCGGGAAACGACAGTAAAGCACCTCTGGTGCTTCAGCAGATAGGCCTGCTTATCGCTCTGCTGCCTGAAATTTGCCGGCTGCAACAGCACATCGCTACCTGGAGGAACGACTCTCCTGTGGCTCAGGCAGCGCATTAAACCACTCCGTCAGCTCCCGGCGGATGCCTGCCGGGAGTGCCGCCTCATGCAGCCCTTCGATAGCCCCTTCCAGCGCAAAGAGAACTTTAATACTGAGCGCTTTATTCTTTGCCCGCATCTTCAGCCAGCTCGCTCTGGCACCCAGCGCCCGCAGCGTTTCTTCATTGGTGATACCGGCTTCAAAGAGCAAGACTTCAAGCTGAAAGGTCAGGTTCGGCAGATCCTTAAGACGGTTTCGTTGATGACGCTGGTAGCGCTCTTTCCTTGCCGCACTGAGCGCAAACGAGGAGAGCTGAAGCAACCGCTCCCTGTCCTGCCATAACCCGTCATCCACACGATAATAGTTGAGCAGCACCGGTCTGCCTCGCTTCATCAACGTCAAAAAGGAGGAGGCGTTTTTTACACAGTATTTTGCACTCTCCTCACACGCACGAAGATAAAGTTCGCCATCGGACACCATGGCAAAGACCGCATCATCCACCGCCAGGGTGTAGCCGCCAAACAGCGCGCGATGATGAATCTCGCCCAACGGGGAGAGGTATTCCTGGGATTTATAAATCCGTTCATAAGATATCTTTTTCATGATATTTCCCTTCAAAATCATAGAGTAACAACAAAATTTCTTACTAGCGGATCCGTTAGCAGGAAAATAGGCAACTTATCGTCGTTGAGCAAGATGATTTTTCGAGGGGCATCAAGATTGAATGAATTTTGCGAGTCGCTTTCCGAAAATGAGGTTGATCTTTGGGCATACAGGGGTTACTGTATATCCATACAGTAACTACAGGGCTGGAATGAATATGCACACTTCAGGCTATGCAAATCGCTCAACCTCTCTCTCTTCCGCACGCAGGCAAAGTCGCGCAGAATTCCGTCGAGCGTGTTTCCACAGGGCTTATCAGTGAAGTGGTTTATCGTGAAGACCAGCCCTTGTTGACGCAACTTCTTTTACTGCCGTTATTACAACAGCTTGGTCAGCAATCGCGCTGGCAGCTTTGGCTCACGCCACAGCAAAAACTGAGCCGTGAGTGGGTTCAGTCCGCTGGCCTGCCGCTGACCAAGGTCATGCAGATTAATCAGCTCTCGCCTTGCGATACCGTTGAGTCGATGATCCGCGCGTTACGCACCGGGAATTACAGCGTGGTGATTGGCTGGTTACCGGAAGAATTGACGGAAGAGGAACATTTCCGTCTGACTGAAGCAGCTGAAGAAGGGAATGCGATCGGGTTCATTATGCGTCCGGTTCGATCGGATTCTTACCGCAGAGGACAACTTTCTGGGCTAAAAATTCACTCAAATTTGTATCATTGAGTGAAATTAAGATTTTTCCTGGAATTTTTTTTGACCGCAAGATGGCTTTTAGTTCCCGACCTCAAAATTGCGGCAAGGCTTGTCTGGTGCGGTTCTCCTTAATTTTATTGCACAAAATTCGTTCGAAAAATGTTAAATAATCGGTATACGGAACTTTTTTTTTCATATGCCTGACGGACTTCACACTTGTAAGTTTTCAGCTACGTTGTAGACTTTACATCGCCAGGGGTGCTCGGCCTAAGCCGAAGATATCGGTAGATTTATATTTGACCACGCCCCCCGGTGAAGGATTTAACCGTGATTCTCTCTTGAGACTTTCATGGCGAATTTTGGATGATAACGAGGCGCAAAAAATGAAAAAGACAGCTATCGCGATTGCAGTGGCACTGGCTGGCTTCGCTACCGTAGCGCAGGCCGCTCCGAAAGATAATACCTGGTATGCAGGTGGTAAACTGGGCTGGTCTCAGTTCCACGACACTGGCTGGTACAACAGCAGCCTGAACAATGATGGCCCAACTCACGAGAGCCAGCTTGGTGCAGGTGCGTTCGGTGGCTATCAGGTTAACCCGTATGTTGGTTTTGAAATGGGTTACGACTGGTTAGGTCGTATGCCATACAAAGGCGACACCGTAAACGGCGCTTTCAAAGCACAGGGCGTTCAGCTGACCGCTAAACTGGGTTACCCAATCACTGACGATCTGGACGTGTACACCCGTCTGGGCGGCATGGTATGGCGCGCTGACTCCAGCAACAGCATGGCTGGCAACGACCACGACACCGGTGTTTCCCCAGTATTCGCTGGTGGCGTTGAGTGGGCTATGACCCGTGACATCGCTACCCGTCTGGAATACCAGTGGGTTAACAACATCGGCGACGGCAACACCGTTGGTGTTCGTCCAGACAACGGCATGCTGAGCGTAGGTGTTTCCTACCGTTTCGGCCAGCAGGAAGAAGCAGCACCAGTTGTTGCTCCAGCGCCGGCTCCAGCTCCAGAAGTACAGACCAAGCACTTCACTCTGAAGTCTGACGTTCTGTTCAACTTCAACAAAGCGACTCTGAAACCAGAAGGCCAGCAGGCACTGGATCAGCTGTACACCCAGCTGAGCAACCTGGATCCTAAAGACGGTTCTGTAGTGGTTCTGGGCTTCACCGACCGTATCGGTTCTGACGCTTACAACCAGAAACTGTCTGAGAAACGTGCTCAGTCTGTTGTTGATTACCTGATCTCTAAAGGTATCCCAGCTAACAAGATCTCCCCACGTGGTATGGGCGAATCTAACCCAGTTACTGGCAACACCTGTGACAACGTGAAAGCTCGCGCTGCACTGATCGACTGCCTGGCTCCAGATCGTCGCGTAGAGATCGAAGTTAAAGGCATCAAAGACGTTGTAACTCAGCCAGCGGCATAAGTTATCGTCTTATAAAAAAACCCCGCAATGCGGGGTTTTTTATTGTCTGAAGAAAAGTAAAAAAATCTACTTTTTACCCAACAGCGCCTGAAGGTCGTTCTTCAGTGTCGACATCTGGTTGGCGTATTTCTCTTTATGTTCTGCATCCTCAATCAGCTGCACGATGGTTTCCGACAGCGTTTTGCCCCGTCGTTGTGCCAGCCCGGCCAGCCGCTGCCAGACAACAAATTCCAGGTCGATTGATTTTTTGCGCGTGTGCTGATGCTCAGCATTAAAATGCCGTTTGCGTCGCGCGCGGATAGTTTGCTTCATCCGGTTTAACAAAGCAGGATTGATGTGTTTCTCAATCCAGCCGTTAACCTGTACCGGTTCATTTTCGAGGGTCAGCAAAATATCCACGGCTTCCTGCGCAGCGCTGGCTTCGATGTAGCGGGTGATCAGCTCCCCTTCACGGTGCTTTTTGACCAGGTACTTCCATTTCCAGCCGCTTTCGAGATTTTCCAGTTGTTGATATTTCATTGCGATCTCAGTGTTACCACGTAACTCTGTTCAGAATATCAGTTTTTTAGCAATCTGCTGAAAAGAAATCATATCCTGTGAGTGAATGCAGCCAATCGCACCCGTCGAAATCCCCAATCCTGCTTGGGTACAGCCCCCCGCTTACGGTATACTCCACGCTTTTACATCTGACTAAAAAACATCAACTTTGACCATTACGAAACTTGCATGGCGTGACCTTGTTCCGGATACCGAAAGTTATCAGGAACTGTTTGCACAGCCCGATCTCGCAAAAGAACACGAATTCATCCTTAGCGATACGCAGCCCCGTTTGCATTACGCGCTGGAGCAACTGCTCTATCCGCAGGCGACGTCACGCTTTTTATGCTGCCCAAAGCCCCGGAAGAAGCGGAATACCTGGCACTTATTGCCAGCGCTGCCGTGCGTCAGTAAATGCCGTCCGTCAGCCGACCGCCCGCTTTTCGGGGGCAATACAGCATCAACGGGACATCATGTCACTTTCGAACCGGCAACCAGTGCGCAATCTACTTTCACGGGAAGTAAGCCTGTAGCAATTGCTGAGAACTGGGTCGAGGCGGAACAACTCTTTGGTTGTCTGCGCCAGTTTAACGGCGAACTTTCGCTGCAGCCGGGGCTGGTACATCGCGCAAATGGCGGTGTTCTGATCATCTCACTGCGTACCCTGCTCTCGCAGCCGCTGCTGTGGATGCGTCTGAAAACCATCGTGCACCAGCAGCGTTTCGACTGGGTCGGCTACGATGAGTCTCGTCCTCTGCCCGTCTCTGTTCCGTCTATGCCGCTGTCGTTAACCGTCGTGCTGACGGGCGACCGTGAATCGCTGGCGGATTTCCAGGAAATGGAGCCGGAACTGGCTGAGCAGGCGGTATATAGCGAATACGAAGACAATATCCAGATTGCCGATGCCGACGATATGGCGCAGTGGTGTCAGTGGGTGATGGCCGTTGCCGAACGTTTTGCGCTGCCAACGCCTGCGGCTGACGCGTGGCCAGGCCTGATCCGCGAAGCGGTGCGCTATACCGGTGACCAGGAAACGCTGCCGCTCTGCCCGCTCTGGATGGCAAGCAGCTGCGTGAAGTGGGTGTGATTAGCGGTAACGGGTGCAGCGTTCACCGGCGAACAACTCACTCAGATGCTGGCTCAGCGTGAGTGGCGAGAAGGCTATCTTGCTGACCGTATGCAGGATGAAATTCTGCTGGAACAAATTCTGGTGGAAACCGAAGGCGAACGCATCGGGCAGATCAACGCCCTGTCGGTGATTGAATTTCCTGGCCATCCGCGCGCATTCGGGGAACCGTCCCGTATCAGCTGCGTTGTGCACATTGGCGATGGCGAGTTCACCGATATCGAACGGAAAGCCGAGCTGGGCGGCAACATTCACGCGAAAGGCATGATGATCATGCAGGCGTTTTTGATGTCAGAGCTGCAGCTTGAGCAACAGATCCCCTTCTCCGCCTCGCTGACGTTTGAGCAGTCCTACAGCGAAGTGGATGGCGACAGCGCCTCTATGGCCGAGCTGTGCGCCTTAATCAGCGCCCTGGCGGAAGTGCCCATCAATCAGAACATCGCGATCACCGGTTCGGTGGATCAGTTTGGTCGTGCACAGCCTGTGGGTGGCCTCAACGAAAAAATTGAAGGCTTCTTCTCTATCTGTCAGCAGCGCGGTTTAAACGGCAAGCAGGGTGTGATTATTCCGGCTCCCAACGCACGCCATTTAAGCCTCAGTCAGGAGATCCTGGATGCGGTTGAACAAGAGCAGTTCGCTATCTGGGCCATCGAAGGGATTGAGGATGCACTACCCTTACTGACAAACCTGGTATGGGATGGCGAAGGGCAAACCACCCTGATGCAGACTATCCAGGAACGTATTGCTCAGGCGACGCAGCAGGATGCTCGTCATCGTTATCCATGGCCGTTACGCTGGCTGGGCTGGTTTAGTTCGAACTGATCGGACTTGTTCAGCGTACACGTGTTAGCTATCCTGCGTCCTTCACTAAAATAAGGCTTACTGAGAACATGGTAGATAAACGCGAATCCTATACAAAAGAAGATCTTCTTGCCTCTGGTCGCGGCGAACTGTTTGGCGCAAAAGGCCCACAGTTGCCGGCCCCCAACATGCTGATGATGGACCGTGTGGTGAAAATGACCGAAACCGGCGGCAACTTCGATAAGGGTTACGTAGAAGCAGAACTGGATATCAACCCGGACCTGTGGTTCTTCGGTTGCCACTTTATCGGCGATCCGGTAATGCCTGGCTGTCTGGGTCTGGATGCCATGTGGCAGCTGGTTGGTTTCTATCTGGGCTGGCTGGGCGGCGAAGGTAAAGGCCGCGCGCTGGGCGTCGGCGAAGTGAAATTCACCGGCCAGGTTCTGCCTACAGCGAAGAAAGTGACCTACCGTATTCACTTCAAGCGCATCGTTAACCGCCGCCTGATTATGGGCCTGGCCGATGGCGAAGTGCTGGTCGACGGTCGTCTGATCTATACCGCAAGCGACCTGAAAGTGGGCCTGTTCCAGGACACCTCCGCGTTCTGATCGCGCTTTCTGCACCCCCATAAAGGCGAAACCTCCGCATTGCGGAGGTTTCTTTTTTGAAAGAGACGGTATCAGGCTATGAGTGCCCTGTCGCCGATGGCTTCTCGCCAGCCTCCCAGCCATTGTGACCTTTGATTTATCGTCTGATAAGGACACATTTCTTTAGAACGTCCAGCGATGCCGGCCTGATAACCACGTTGATGAGCCCGTTCCAGGCGATCTCGTTTCTGTCTCTTCATGCCTCGTTTCCCTCATTCTTTGGTCTGGTGGAAAGAAAACAGTGGCTGCACTTAATGTGCACAGGCACAGATAACGAATACCCCGAATTAGTCGCAGTCGTCAATGTTCAAAATTCACGCCGGTGTCATATTTGTGAGCTACCCGGAAGTTCATTTGTACAAAAATTGTGACGTGGCACAAGTAACGAACTGGAGTAAAAACGAAAAAAAACCGCAATCAACGGTTTTCAGCAACAATGACGGATTGCGGTTTTTGATGATGAATTTTACTTATGGCAGCCGGGAAATTTCTCTCGCGATGCTGGCCGACTCCTGCGCCCAACCCTGAGCCAGGACTTTCACCATTTCGTCATAGCCATCTTTCTGCTGCTTCAGCTCCAGATGGAAAGGACGCTTAATCAGCTGCCCCTGATGATTCAGCAACCACTCCCCGCTGATCACCACTGCACCGTCATAACGGCCGTGGAAGCCCGTTACGGTGACGTTCAGCGTATCCTGATCGTTACCCAGCGGCTGCGACGCGACAACCCAGCCCGGAAGCTGGCTGCCCAGGTTGGCCACCAGCGTGTTGCGCAGCTGCTGATCCAGCGGGCTGGCCCACAGGTTGTTGGTCGCAATCACGTATTTAACGTCGCTGGTCTGATAGACCACGCCGTTTCCTGCCAGATAATCCGGCACGGCAACCTGCTCAACCCACAGCTGGCGGTTGCCCTGGCTCGCACGGTGCTGGCCTGCACCGCCGCTTGTGGCGGCGCCACAGGCAGCTGATAGTAGCTTTTATTCTCTACCCCTGAACTGCACGCCGTTAACAGCAGAGCGCCAACCATCAATAGCCACTTTTTCATTCTTTTGCCCTCTTCGGCTCAGGATCCTTTTTATCTTTCGCTTCGAACACCAGCGCGTTGCTCTTCTCGTTGAGCGTTTTCAGCACCGGCTGCAGTTCACGCAGGACCTGATCAAGACGCTGCATATCTGCCACCATCTTGTTATAGGCCGCTGAGCCCGGCTGGAAGCCCTGCATGCTGCGGTTCAGCTCACGCAGCGTTTTCTGCATGTCCTGCGGCAGCTGCTGCATGCTCTGGCTGGCCGTGATCTTGTTGATGTTATCCAGCGTGGTTTGCAGGCGTTGCAGCGTCTGCTGACTTTCATGCAAGCGTTGACCCGGTCGCCTGCTTCAATCATCGGATTCAGCGGCAGATTGTTGATCTTATCCAGCGTCTCCATCAGACGCTGCTGGATCTGCGCCAGCCCGCCGCTCACCGTTGGGATGATCTTATAGCCACCGAATTCACGGATACCGGTAATCGGCGGTGCTTTCGGGTAGAAGTCCATATCCACATACAGCGCACCGGTCACCAGGTTGCCGGTCTTCAGCGACGCGCGCAGACCGCGTTCCATCAGTTCATAGATGCGCGCTGCAAATCCTGATTTTCGCCAATCTGGTTAAGCAGACGCTCCGGTTCAATGCGGATCAGCACCGGAATGCGGTAGTCATCATCCAGCATCTGGCTCAGACCCGGGACGAAGAACGGCACCTGCCCAACCGTACCCAGGCGAATGCCGCGGAACTCAACCGGCGCGCCCGGCTGCAGGCCGCGAACCGAGTCTTTGAAGAACATCAGGAAGTCAACGTGATCGGTATAGAGCGAATCCTGAATGCTTCGCTGATCGTCAAACAGACGGAAAGCGGCGTTCTCCGCCACCGGCTGGCCCAGATCCAGGCCTTCCGGCACGTCAAAACTGACGCCGCCGCCAAACAGCGTGGTCAGCGAGCCCATTTCCACGCGCATGCCTGCCGAGGTCAGATCCACCGCGATCCCGCTGTCTTTCCAGAAACGGACGTTGCTGGTGACCAGGCGATCGTTAGGCGCATTGATGAACAGCTGATAGCTGATCGCGCGTTTTTGCGGATCGAACGTGCTTGTCTCAACCGACCCGACGCGATAGCCGCGGAACAGAACCGGGTCGCCCGCGGTGAGCTGACCTGCTTTTTTGCTGTCGAGGATCACGCGGATACCCTTGGCATCAGGCGGCGCCAGCGGCGGGGAATCGAGCAAGTTATAACGATCCGGCGCACTGCCCTTTGCGCCCGGCTGCAGCTCAATGTAGGCGCCCGAAAGCAGCGTGCCCAGGCCGCTGATCCCTTCACGGCCCACCTGCGGCTTCACCACCCAGAAAACGGAATCGTCATGCAGCAGTTTTTCCATGCCGGCATTAAGGCGCGCCTTGATCTCCACATGGGTTAAATCGTCGGTCAGCGTCGCGCTTTCCACCACGCCCACATCCACGCTGCGGCTTTTGATGGTGGTTTTACCGCCCTCAATCCCCTCGGCATTGGTGGTTATCAGCGTCACCTCCGGCCCCTGATGGCTGTAATGATAAAACAGGATCCAGGCACCGATCAGCGCGGTCACGATGGGGAAAATCCACACCGGCGACCAGTTTTTGACCTTCTGCACTTTCGCCTCTCCACTCTTATTTTCCATGCTCTTACTCTTCCTCATGGTGCGATTCTGGCTCACGATCCCACGATAAACGAGGGTCGAAGGTCATGGCCGCAAACATGGTCATGATCACGACCAGCGCAAACATTAAAGCCCCCATCGCAGGATAAATACTCATCAAACCGCCCATCCGCACCAGCGCGGAGAGAACGGCGATGACAAACACGTCAATCATTGACCAGCGTCCGACAAACTCGACCACTTCATAAATCAGGTGCATGCGCTCGCTGTCGCGTCGGCCATGGCCTTTCGCATCCCAACAGAGCCAGGCGATGGCGATCATTTTCAGCGTCGGCACCATAATACTGGCGATAAAAATCACGCCAGCGCCACCGGATAAGAACCCTCGCCCCAGAGCAGTATCACCCCGGCGAGGATGGTCGAGGGCATTTTGTCGCCGAGCAAATCGGTGATCATGATCGGCAGAATATTGGCTGGCAGATACAGCATGATGGACGTCACCAGCAGCGCCAGCGTCCACTGCAGGCTATTGCGCCGCCGGACGTGCCCTTGCGTGTGGCAGCGCGGGCACACGGGTTGATCGATCGGCGGGCAGCATCGCCGTGCAGCACGGGCAGGAACGCAGCCCCTGACGAATGCCCGGCACGCCGACGCGCAATGCCTGTCTGCGCAAGCGTCGGCGCCGGCGCGATATCATCCCACGCCCAGCGCCGGTCCACGCACTGGAAGGCGCGCAGCTGCAGCAGACAGAACAGACACCAGGGAATAAAGCTGCTGCCAATGCCCATATCACCGTAGGCCATCAGCTTGACGAAGCTGACCAGAATGCCCGCCAGGAAGATCTCCGCCATGCCCCAGCTTTTGAGCTGGAATAACACCCGCGCCAGATTAACGCGCAGACGGAACTCCATCGGCACGCGGTTCACCAGCAAAAGGATGACGACCAGGCAAAAAGCCGGGACTATCTGGACAAACAGGAGAAAAAAGGTGCCCAGGCTGGCGTAATCTTCCGAGAACATCACGCCCGGGATTTCAAGCAGATCGACCTGGCTGGTGATCCCGCCCACCTTCATATAGATGAAGGGGAAAAGATTGGCGAGCAGCAGCATGAACAAGTGCCACAATGGCGTAAGCCGTGGGACGCTGCCGCGGCGCGTCCCACTCGGTTGTCAACGTCGCGCCGCAGCGCGGACACAGGGCTTTATGTCCGTGACCAAGCTCTGGCAACGCCACGAGCATATCGCATTGCGAGCATAAAATATGCCTGTCGGCATGGTGCTGGTCACACATATGTTATCCCTGTTTATGCGCCGTTTTTCAGAGCCTCCAGGTACTCCCAGCGCTCAAATGCCTCTTCCAGGGCCTTTTCAGCCGCGGACAGTTCAGACAGTACTTTCTGAGTATAGTCATGCGATTGGGTAAAGAATGACGCATCAGCAACCTGTGTTTGCAGATCCTCAAGCGCGGCCTCCAGCTCTTCCAGACGCTGCGGCAGCTGCTCCAGTTCGCGCTGCAGGTTATAGCTTAGTTTACCGCGGTTTTCTTGACAGTTTCTGCTTTTGTTACTGGAACTTCCACCGTTTTCTTCGCCACCGCCTGTTTAAAGGCCTGTGAAGCCGCTTGCTGACCACGGGCATCGTGATAACCGCCCACATACTGTCCAATCCGGCCTTCACCTTCGAAGATCCAGCACTCGGTCACGGTGTTGTCAACGAACTGACGATCGTGGCTGACCAGCAGCACGGTGCCCTGATAGCCGTCAATCAGCTCTTCCAGCAGCTCCAGCGTTTCGACATCCAGGTCGTTGGTCGGTTCATCGAGGATCAGCAGATTGCTTGGTTTCAGGAACAGACGCGCCAGCAGCAGACGGTTACGCTCACCGCCGGACAGCGCGCGCACCGGCGTCATCGCGCGTTTCGGATGGAACAGGAAGTCCTGCAGGTAGCCCAGCACGTGGCGCGGCTTGCCGTTTACCATCACTTCCTGCTTGCCTTCCGCCAGGTTGTCCATCACCGTTCGGTCCGGATCCAGCTCCGCGCGGTGCTGGTCGAAGTAGGCCACTTCCAGCTTGGTGCCCACAGTGCACGCGGCCGCTGTCGGCCTTCAGCTGACCCAGCATCAGCTTCAGCAGCGTGGTTTTACCGCAGCCGTTCGGGCCAATCAGCGCAATTTTGTCGCCGCGCTGTACCTGCGCGGAGAAATCGTGCACCAGCACTTTGCCGTCAACCTGATAGTTGACGTTTTCCATCTCAAAGACGATCTTGCCGGAGCGGGACGCCTCTTCCACCTGCATCTTGGCGCTGCCCATCACTTCACGGCGTTCGCTGCGCTCGCGACGCATCGCCTTCAGGGCACGCACGCGGCCTTCGTTACGGGTACGGCGGGCTTTGATGCCCTGGCGGATCCAGACCTCTTCCTGCGCCAGCTTGCGGTCGAACTCGGCATTCTGCAGCTCTTCCACGCGCAGGTTTTCTTCTTTCTCCAGCAGATACGTATCGTAATCGCCGGGATAGGTCACCAGCTTGCCGCGGTCGAGGTCGACAATGCGCGTCGCCATATTGCGAATAAACGAACGGTCGTGCGAGATAAAGATGATGGTGCCGCTGAAGGTTTTCAGGAAACCTTCCAGCCAGTCGATCGCTTCGATATCCAGGTGGTTGGTCGGTTCGTCCAGCAGCAGCACCTTCGGCCCGCTGACCAGCGCGCGGCCCAGGGCCGCTTTACGCAGCCAGCCGCCGGAGAGCGCCGACAGCTCCATATCGGGTTCCAGGCCGAGCTGCGCCAGTACTTCATTAATGCGGTTTTCAAGCTGCCACAGACCGTGGTGATCGAGCATCTCCTGCACTTTCGCCAGTTCGTTGAGGTTTTTGTCGCTCGGATCGGTCATCACCAGATGGGAAATCTCGTGATAGCGCTTCAGGTATTCAGCCTGCTCAGAGATCCCTTCCGCCACGAAGTCGTAAACGCTGCCGGTGACGTTGCGCGGCGGGTCCTGCTGCAGGCGGGAGACGATCAGATCCTGTTCGTAAACAATGCGGCCGTCATCCAGACCCTGTTCACGGTTGAGGATTTTCATCAGCGTGGATTTACCCGCGCCGTTACGGCCCACCAGACAGACGCGCTCGTTATCTTCGATATGCAGTTCTGCATTATCGAGAAGCGGCGCATCGCTGAAAGAGAGCCACGCGCCGTGCATACTAATTAAAGACATTTATTTTTCCTTTCAGACCGCGGTAATCAACCAGCAGTTGTGGATTTGACGGTTACGGGCAAAGTCCTGAGACAGCGTTTTTTGGGTGATTTCTTGTGCCTTCAGTCCCAGGGCCGCCAGCCCGTCATGATCCATACGGAAGCCGCGTTTGTTGTTCGAGAACATAATGGTGCCGCCTTTGCGCAGCAGGCGCTTCAGGTCGGTCATCAGGCGCAGGTGATCGCGCTGCACATCAAAAGTGTCTTCCATACGCTTGGAGTTGGAGAAGGTCGGCGGATCGATAAAGATCAGGTCGAACTGCTCGTCGGTGTCACGCAGCCAGCCCAGCACGTCGGCCTGCATCAGGCGATGCTGACGGCCGGTCAGGCCGTTAAGGCGCAGGTTGCGCTCCGCCCACTCCAGATAGGTACGGGACATATCCACCGTGGTGGTGCTGCGCGCGCCGCCCAGACCGGCATGCACGCTGGCGCTGCCGGTATAGGAGAAGAGGTTGAGGAAGTCCTTGCCCTTGCTCATCTGGCCCAGCATGCGGCGGGCGATACGGTGGTCGAGGAACAGGCCGGTATCCAGATAGTCGGTCAGGTTGACCCACAGGCGGGCGTTGTATTCGCCCACCTCGATAAAGTCGCCCTTCTCGCCCATCTTCTGGTACTGATTTTTGCCCTTCTGCCGCTCACGGGTTTTCAGCACCAGCTTGTTCGGCGCAATACCCAGCACCGCGATGGTGGCGGCGATGACGTCCAACAGGCGCTGACGCGCTTTTTGCGCATCGATGGTTTTCGGCGGCGCATACTCCTGAATCACCACCCAGTCCGCGTAGCGGTCAACCGCCACGTTGTATTCCGGCAGGTCGGCATCGTACAGGCGATAGCATTCAATGCCCTCCTGCTTCGCCCACTTCTCAAACTTCTTCAGGTTCTTGCGCAGGCGGTTGGCGTAATCTTCCGCCACGCCGGACGGCTTGCTGTCGGCCGCCTTCTCCGCCAGATGGTAGTTTTTCTGCACGCAGTCCAGCGGGCCGTTTTTCGCTTTGAACTGGCGATCGGCACGCAGCTGCAGGCAGCTCAGCAGCTCCGGCGAGGCGCTGAACAGCGACAGGTTCCAGCCGCCGAAGTGGTCCTTCATCATGCGGCCCAGCAGGCTGTGCAGCGCAATCAGCGCCGGTTCGCTGTCCAGACGTTCGCCGTATGGCGGGTTGCTGATCACGGTACCGTACGGGCCTTTCGGCAGCGGGTTGGTCAGGTGCGCCACGTCTTTCACTTCGAAGGTGACCAGCTCGCCGATACCGGCGCGGCGGGCGTTGCTGCGCGCACGCTCAATGACGCGCGGATCGCTATCGGAGCCGTAGAAGTGAGAGGCATATCCCGCCAGCCCCTGCCGCGCGCGGGTCTGCGCGTCGGCTTTGACCTCTTTCCAGAGCGCTTCATCGTGCTGCGCCCAGCCGCTAAAGCCCCAGTGGCCGCGGTGCAGGCCCGGCGCGCGGTCGGTGGCCAGCATGGCCGCTTCAATCAGCAGCGTACCGGAACCGCACATCGGATCGAGCAGCGGCGTGCCCGGCTGCCAGCCGGAGCGCATCACAATGGCGGCCGCCAGGTTCTCTTTGATCGGCGCCATGCCGGTACGATCGCGGTAGCCGCGCAGGTGCAGGCCTTCGCCGCTCAGATCGAGGGAGATACTCGCCGTGTCGCCGTTCAGCCAGACGTTAATACGCAGATCCGGCTGTTCACGATCGACGTTCGGACGTTCCTTATTTTTACGGGTGAAGCAGTCCACGATGGCGTCTTTTACGCGCAGGGCACCGTACTGGCTGTTGCGGATCTCATCGTTCACGCCGCTGAAATGCACCGCAAAGGTGGCATTCGGGGTGAAGATCTCTGTCCAGTCGATCATCTGTACGCCGGTATAGAGATCAAGGTCGCTATAGACCTTGCACTCCTTCAGCGGCAGCATGATGCGCGACGCCAGGCGGCTCCACATCAGGCTCTGGTACAGAAGCCGCGTGTCGCCCTCAAAATGGACACCACCCTGAACCACCTGGCACTCTTGCGCGCCCAGGCTTTCCAGTTCAGTTTTTAACAGCTCTTCCAGCCCACGGGCCGTACTGGCAAACAGAGAATTCATATCGTCACTTTTACTCTAAGAAAATTGTTGCGCATTATAGCTAATCTGGCGTGTATGTCATAAAGTTGAAGGCTTATTTTCGACTTACAGGGGGTGTGCAGTGGCGACGTTATCCAGGCTCTTTATCCATCCGGTGAAATCCATGCGCGGTATCGGGCTGTCTCACGCGCTGGCCGACATGAGCGGATTTGCCTTCGATCGTATTTTTATGGTCACCGAGCCTGATGGCACGTTCATTACCGCACGCCAGTTCCCGCAGATGGTTCGCTTTACCCCTTCCCCGCTTCACGACGGTTTGCACCTGACCGCGCCGGACGGCACCAGCGCGGTGATTCGCTTTGCCGATTTTGCGCCCGACGGCGCGCCAACGGAAGTGTGGGGCAACCATTTTACCGCGCGCATCGCCCCGGATGAGATTAACCGCTGGCTGAGCGGCTTTTTCTCCCGTGACGTGCAGCTGCGCTGGGTTGGGCCTGAACTGACGCGTCGCGTGAAGCGCCACGACGCCGTTCCCCTCTCCTTCGCCGATGGCTTCCCGTTCCTGCTGACCAACGAAGCCTCGCTGCGTGATTTGCAAAACCGCTGCCAGGCCAGCGTTCAGATGGAACAGTTCCGCCCCAACCTGGTGGTGACGGGCGCGCAAGCCCTGGGACGAAGATACCTGGAAAGTGATCCGCATCGGCAGCGTCATTTTTGACGTGGTGAAGCCGTGCAGCCGCTGCATTTTCACCACGGTCAGCCCGGAGAAAGGCCAGAAGCACCCTTCCGGCGAACCGTTGAAGACGCTGCAGTCATTCCGCACCGCGCAGGATAACGGCGATGTCGATTTCGGCCAGAACCTGATCCCGCGCAACAGCGGCGTCATCCGCGTGGGTGATGAGGTGGAAGTGCTGGCGACCGCGGGCCAGCAAGAGTGTACGGCGCTGGCGCCGTGGCAGAAGCGCTGGAACCGGAAGTTCAGGCAGCGGGAACAGTAGAGATTAGCTGGCAGGGGCAAACATTTATTGGCAACAACCAGCAGGTATTGCTGGAGCAGCTGGAACAAGCAGGGGATCCGCGTACCCTATTCCTGTCGCGCGGGCATTTGCGGCTGCTGCCGCATCAAGCTGGTGGATGGTGAAGTGAGTGCGCTGAAAAAATCGGCAATTGGAAATGACGGCACAATCCTGTGCTGCAGCTGCATCCCGAAAACGTCCGTGCGACTGGAGGCTTAAACCGCCTGTTCGAGGCGGAGACTCATCGGCGCGAAGCTGGGGCTTCAGCCTGTCGTTCATCACCTTAATGGCATCCCCCAGTTGCATCGTGCGCCCGGCAATCGTCACGCCGGGCTGCGCCAGCAGGCAGAGCGCAGCATTTTCGCCGGGCTCAACCACCAGCAGGCTCACCTCTTCTGCGGTATCGCTCAGATTGACGCTGGCCGCATCACCCGTTGCCGGGGTCCAGTTCATACCGTGCGGCAGAAAATGCCAGCTTTTCGGCATTTGCGGTTTCAGGAAGCGGATAGCCACCAGCGCATTTAATACCAGTTCGGCACGCTGCTCTTTCGAGAGATCAAGATCGCGGCATTTTTCCTCAAAGGAGAAATAAAGCGCAGCGTCATCAACGCAAAAGCCTGACGGGGAAAAGGCGTCCGGGGTTAACATTCGGCGGGCAAAACGAGAGCGAAACAACATGCCATTGGCTAAATCGAGCATCATTCGATCGTGCTCGTCGTCAAAATACCAGCGCCAGTTATCGTCAGGTTTAATTCGCATGTTTCTCTCCCGTCCCCGAAACGTCCTGTACTAAAAATGTCCTGATCGCCGCTTCGTTTATAACACCATTAATAAAAGACTATAATGTCTAAATAAGCAACAGTGACGGAATATAAAACAACCAGGGCTGGAAATAAAGCCCTGGTTGCATACTGAGAAAAAAGATTAGATATGGGTAACGATTTCTTTAATCAGCGGCGGCCCTTTAAAAATAAAGCCGGAATAGATTTGCACCAGTGACGCACCCGCCGCCATCTTCTCGCGCGCAGCAATCACCGAGTCAATGCCGCCGACGCCAATAATCGGCAGACGGCCATTTAATTCCGCAGACAGAGCGCGAATAATTTCGGTGCTTTTTAATTGCACCGGACGGCCACTTAACCCACCCGCTTCGTCACAGTTTTTCATTCCCTGCACGAGGGAGCGATCGAGGGTGGTATTGGTCGCAATCACACCATCAATATTATGACGAACTAAACTGTCGGCAACCTGGATCAATTCTTCGGCAGAAAGATCCGGGGCGATCTTAACCGCGACCGGAACATATTTATGGTGGATCGTCTGGAGTTCATTTTGCTTATTTTTAATGGCACTCAGAAGATCGTCCAGCGCTTCGCCATATTGTAAGGAACGCAGCCCCGGGGTATTGGGTGAAGAAATATTCACCGCAATATAACCGGCATAGGCGTAGACTTTTTCCATACAAATCAGATAGTCATCTTTACCCTGCTCGACCGGCGTGTCTTTATTTTTGCCGATATTGATGCCCAGAATGCCGTCAAAGTGGGCTTTTTTAACGTTCTCGACGAGGTGATCAACACCGTGGTTATTGAAGCCCATGCGGTTGATCAGCCCTTCGGCTTCCACCAGTCGGAACAGGCGCGGCTTGTCATTTCCCGGCTGCGGGCGCGGGGTAACGGTGCCGATTTCAATGGAGCCAAAGCCCATCGCGCCCAGGGCATCAATGCACTCGCCGTTTTTGTCCAGACCGGCCGCCAGACCCAGCGGGTTTTTAAAGGTCAGCCCCATGCACTGCACAGGTTTTTCCGGCACGTGCTGACGCACCAGCGCCGCCAAAGGCGTTCCGGTAATACGACGTAATTGCTGGAAGGTCAATTCATGAGCGCGCTCAGGGTCGAGCTGGAAAAGGGCTTTACGAACGAAGGGGTAGTACATGAACTCTCCTGAATTCCCGGTGTGCAAACCGGGGGGGGATTATGGGCGATCCTGCCGCGAAAGGGAATTGACCTGCGGCAAAAAATCAGCGCAAAACGCAATCGTTTACCCTCCCCGCCTATTTCTTATGCACTTTTTCGCATTTTAATTGCAGATAAATCATTTAGTGGAATAAACGCGCGGTGTCACACTCCTGAAAATTGTTATGAATGTTAGATAAAAGCAAACAATTAGTTATAAGGAGGAAGTATGCGCGTCATTACCCTGGCCGGAAGTCCACGATTCCCGTCGCGCTCCAGCGCCCTGCTGGAATATGCCCGCGAAAAACTCAATGCTCTGGATGTGGAAGTGTGCCACTGGAACCTGCATAACTTCGAACCTGAAGATCTGCTCTATGCCCGTTTCGACAGCCCTGCCCTGAAAACCCTCATTGAGCAACTTAACGGCGCGGACGGCCTAATTGTGGCAACGCCCATTTATAAAGCCTCTTTTTCCGGGGCGCTGAAAACCCTGCTCGATCTGCTTCCGGAACGCGCGCTGGACGGCAAAGTCGTGCTGCCGCTGGCAACGGGCGGTACGGTTGCCCACATGCTGGCCGTGGATTACGCCCTGAAACCGGTGCTGAACGCGCTGAAAGCGCAGGAGATCCTCCACGGCGTTTTCGCCGATGACACCCAGGTTATCGATTATCAGCACAAACCCAGCCCTGACGCCGAACCTGCAAACCCGCCTCGATAACGCGCTGGAAACCTTCTGGCAGGCCCTGCACCGCCGGGATATCCAGGCACCGGCGTTTGGTCACCCACAAGGAGTCGCCCATGTTTAAAATACGTTACCCCGGCATGGCGCTGGCCGGGCTGCTGTCGTTTTCCGCTTTATCGCAGGCCGCAGATCCCGCACCGGACGCGCTGCGTATCGGCTACCAGAAAGGCAGCGTCAGCATGGTGCTGGCAAAAAGCCACCAGCTGCTGGAAAAACGCTTCCCGGACACCAAAATCTCCTGGGTGGAGTTCCCGGCCGGCCCGCAGATGCTGGAGGCCCTTAACGTCGGCAGTATCGATCTCGGCAGCACGGGCGATATTCCGCCGATCTTTGCCCAGGCGGCGGGCGCGGACCTGGTCTATGTCGGCGTTGAGCCGCCCAAACCGAAGGCCGAAGTGATCCTGGTGCCGGAAAACAGCGCGATCAAAACCGTCGCCGATCTGAAAGGCCATAAAGTCGCATTCCAGAAAGGTTCCAGCTCACACAACCTGCTGCTGCGTGCCCTGCAAGAGGCCGGGCTGAAGTTCACTGATATTCAGCCCGTGTTTACCTGACGCCTGCCGATGCGCGCGCCGCGTTCCAGCAGGGGAACGTTGATGCCTGGGCCATCTGGGATCCGTACTACTCCGCCGCATTGCTGCAGGGCGGCGTTCGCGTGCTGAAAGACGGCACCACGCTGAAGCAGACCGGTTCCTTCTATCTGGCCGCGCGCCCTTATGCGGAAAAGAACGGCGCATTTATTCAGGGCGTGCTGGATACCTTTACCCAGGCCGATGCCCTAACTCACAGCCAACGCGACGAGAGCATTGCCCTGCTGGCGAAAACCATGGGGCTGCCTGAGCCGGTGATCGCGAGCTATCTCAACCACCGTCCGCCGACCACCATTACGCCCGTTGACGCGCACGTCGCCGCGCTTCAGCAACAAACGGCCGACCTCTTCTATCAAAACCACCTGGTGCCAAAACAGGTCACTATTCGCGAACGCATCTGGCAGCCCGCAGGCAAAGAAGGAGCTAAATCATGAGCCTGAATCTTTTCTGGTTTTTACCCACCCACGGCGACGGCCACTATCTTGGCACCGACGAGGGCTCACGCCCGGTGGACCACGGCTATCTGCAGCAGATCGCGCAGGCCGCCGACCGCCTGGGTTTCAGCGGCGTGCTGATCCCCACCGGACGTTCATGCGAAGATGCCTGGCTGGTCGCCGCCTCGCTGATCCCGGTCACCCAGCGCCTGAAGTTCCTGGTCGCGCTGCGTCCGAGCGTGGTCTCGCCGACCGTGGCGGCGCGTCAGGCGGCAACGCTGGACCGGCTGTCCAACGGCCGCGCCCTGTTTAACCTGGTCACCGGCAGCGATCCGCAGGAGCTGGCGGGCGACGGCGTGTTCCTCGACCACACCGAACGCTATGAAGCCTCCGCCGAATTCACCCGCGTCTGGCGCCGCCTGCTGGAGGGCGAAACCGTCGATTACGAAGGCAAGCATATTCACGTTCGCGGGGCGCCAAGCTCTCTCTTCCCGCCGGTGCAGCAGCCGCGTCCGCCGCTCTATTTCGGCGGCTCCTCGGATGTGGCGCAGGATCTGGCCGCCGAGCAGGTCGATCTCTATCTGACCTGGGGCGAACCGCCGGAGCTGGTGAAAGAGAAGATTGCCCAGGTGCGCGCCAAGGCCGCCGCCCATGGCCGCAAGGTGCGCTTCGGTATCCGCCTGCATGTGATCGTGCGCGAAACCAATGAAGAAGCCTGGCAGGCCGCCGACCGCCTGATCTCCCATCTGGATGATGAAACCATCGCCAAAGCGCAGGCCGCATTTGCGCGCTCAGCCGACTCCGTCGGCCAGCAACGCATGGCGGCGCTGCACGGCGGCAAGCGCGAGCAACTGGAGATCAGCCCCAACCTGTGGGCGGGCGTCGGCCTGGTGCGCGGCGGCGCCGGCACCGCGCTGGTCGGCGACGGCCCGACGGTGGCCGCGCGGATCAAGGAATACGCCGAGCTGGGCATCGACAGCTTTATCCTCTCCGGCTATCCGCATCTGGAAGAGGCCTACCGGGTGGGCGAGCTGCTGTTCCCGCACCTCGATGTCGCCATTCCGGAGATCCCGCAGCCACAGCGGCATTGAACTTGCAGGGCGAAGCGGTGGCGAACGAGTTCATTCCCCGCAAAGCCGCGCAGAGCTGAGGAGTGACCATGGCTCGACAAAAACAGATGGTTACTGCGTATCGCTCCGTGGCTGCTGCCCGCCGGGATTGTGGTGCTCTGGCAGCTCGCCTCGTCTACCGGCTGGCTGTCCAGCCGCATCCTGCCCTCTCCGGAAGGCGTCGTAAAAGCGTTCTGGACGCTGAGCGCCAGCGGCGAGCTGTGGCAGCATCTGGCGATCAGCTCCTGGCGCGCGGTGATCGGCTTTTCCATCGGCGGCACCATCGGGCTGGTGCTCGGGCTTATCAGCGGCCTGTCGCGCTGGGGCGAACGCCTGCTGGATACCTCCATGCAGATGCTGCGCAACGTGCCGCATCTGGCGCTGATCCCGCTGGTGATCCTGTGGTTCGGCATCGATGAGAGCGCCAAGATCTTCCTCGTGGCGCTCGGCACGCTGTTCCCGATCTACCTCAACACCTGGCACGGCATCCGCAACATCGATCGCGGTCTGGTGGAGATGGCGCGCAGCTACGGCCTGTCGGGTTTCGCCCTGTTCATCCAGGTGATTCTGCCCGGCGCGCTGCCCTCCATTATGGTCGGCGTGCGTTTTGCCCTCGGCTTGATGTGGCTGACGCTGATTGTGGCGGAAACCATCTCCGCCAACTCCGGCATCGGCTACCTGGCGATGAACGCCCGCGAATTCCTGCAAACCGACGTGGTGGTGGTCGCCATCATGCTCTATGCCCTGCTCGGCAAACTCGCCGACGTCAGCGCCCAGCGGCTGGAGCGCATCTGGCTGCGCTGGCATCCCGCCATACCACACCAAAGAGGCGAAAGCATGAATACTGCCCGACTGAATCAGGGGACCCCGTTGCTGCTGAACGGCGTCAGCAAACGCTACGGCAACAACACGGTGCTGAACGGGCTGGATCTGCATATTCCCGCCGGGCAGTTTGTGGCCGTGGTCGGCCGCAGCGGCGGCGGCAAAAGCACCCTGCTGCGCCTGCTGGCCGGACTGGAAGCGCCCAACGGCGGCGAGATGCTGGCAGGCACAACGCCGCTTGCGAATATTCAGGACGATACCCGCATGATGTTTCAGGATGCGCGCCTGCTGCCGTGGAAAACGGTGATCGACAATGTCGGGCTCGGGCTGAAGGGCAGCTGGCGGGATGAAGCCCGCCAGGCGCTGGCCGCCGTTGGGCTGGAAAATCGCGCCGGTGAGTGGCCTGCCGCCCTTTCGGGCGGGCAGAAGCAGCGCGTCGCGCTGGCGCGCGCGCTGATTCACCGTCCGGGCCTGCTGTTGCTGGATGAACCGCTGGGCGCGCTCGATGCCCTGACGCGGATCGAGATGCAGGAGCTGATTGAATCCCTGTGGCAAGCGCACGGTTTTACCGTGCTGCTGGTGACGCATGACGTGAGTGAAGCCGTCGCGATGGCCGACCGGGTGCTGTTGATAGAGGAAGGGAAAATCGGCCTGGATCTGACGGTGGATCTTCCGCGGCCTCGCCGCGTGGGTTCGGCAAGGCTGGCGGAGCTGGAAGCAGAGGTACTGGATCGGGTGATGAAGCGCGGCGAGTCGGAACAGAGTGCATTGCCCCGGACTCGCCACGCTTAACCCGCTTTTTGCCCGATGGCGCGATGCTTATCTGACTTACGAAATGGGCAGGCAGAAAGCCTGCCACGCTGAATAGCGGCCGGATGACGGCTGCGTCTTATCCAACAGATAGAGGCCCGGTAAGCGCTGGGCCACCGGGCCATACAGCATCACGCCAGCGCTTTAGCTGAATCTTCTCGTACAGATCGCCGGACAGGTTCTCCAGCCCTTTCAGCTGCTCCAGCGCGGCACGCATCTTCGCCTGACGCTTCGCATCGTAACGTTTCAGACGGATCAGCGGCTCAATCAGACGCGACGCCACCTGCGGGTTACGGCTGTTCAGCTCGGTCAGCATTTCCACCAGGAACTGATAACCGCTGCCGTCTTCCGCGTGGAACGCCGCCGGGTTGCTGCTGGCAAAGGCGCCAATCAGCGAGCGCACGCGGTTCGGGTTGCTCAGGGTGAAGGAACGGTGCTTCAGCAGGCTGCGCACTGTTGCCGAGCACGTCAGCCGCCGGGCTGGTCGCCTGCAGGATGAACCACTTGTCCATCACCAGGCCATCCTGATGCCACTTGTCGTCGTACTCCTGCATCAGCGCATCGCGGCACGGCAGCTGGGCGGCAACCGCTTGCGGACAGCGCGGCCAGCGCGTCGGTCATGTTATCCGCTTCGTGATACTGCTTGCTCACCAGGGTGTTCGCCAGCTCGGTTTCACCAAACGCCAGATAGCGCAGGCAGGTGTTGCGCAGAGAACGTTTACCGATGTCCGCGTGCTCAACGCGATAAGCGTCAAGCTTGTTGGCGTTATAAATGGCGAGGAACTCGTCCGCCAGCTCAGCAGCCAGCGTACGGGTCAGCGCTTCACGCACCGCCACGATCGCGATCGGATCGATGATGTCGAACAGCTCGGCGATTTCCGTTCGCTGACGGCAGGGTCAGGATTTCAGCGGCCAGCGCCGGGTCAATCTTCTCATCCAGCAGGATCGCGCGGAACGCGTCAGCCACGTGCAGCGGCAGCGACAGCGGCTGGCCCTGCTGATGACGGGTTACGTTCAGCTTGATGTAGGTCGCCAGCAGGCTTTGCGCCGCATCCCAGCGGGAGAAGTCGTTGCGCGCGTGACGCATCAGGAAGGTCAGCTGCTGATCGCTCCACTTATACTCCAGCTTCACCGGCGCGGAGAATTCACGCAGCAGCGCAGGCACCGGCTGGAAGTAGACGTTATCGAAGATAAAGGTCTGCTCGGCCTGGGTCACGTTCAGCACGTGGTGTACCGGGTGGCCGCCCTTCTGCAGTGGGATGACTTTGCCTTCGTTATCGTACAGCTCGATGCCGAACGGAATATGCAGCGGCTATTTCTCCTGCTGCTCGGCCGTCGGCGGCGTGCGCTGGCTGATGGTCAGCGTGTACTGCTCGGTTTTCGGGATTGTAATCGTCTTTGACGGTAACAATCGGCGTACCGGCCTGGCTGTACCAGCGGCGGAAGTGGGACAGATCGACATTAGAGGCATCTTCCATTGCCTGCACGAAATCGTCGCAGGTGGCCGCGCTGCCGTCATGACGCTCGAAGTAGAGCTGCATCCCTTTCTGGAAGTTCTCTTCACCCAGCAGGGTGTGGATCATGCGGATAACTTCAGCGCCCTTTTCATACACCGTCAGGGTGTAGAAGTTGTTCATCTCGATGACTTTATCCGGGCGGATCGGGTGCGCCATTGGGCTGGCATCTTCGGCAAACTGCAGGCCGCGCATGGTGCGCACGTTGTTGATGCGGTTCACCGCGCGTGAACCCAGATCGGAGCTGAACTCCTGGTCGCGGAAGACGGTCAGGCCCTCTTTCAGGCTGAGCTGGAACCAGTCGCGGCAGGTCACGCGGTTACCGGTCCAGTTGTGGAAATATTCGTGGCCGATGACGCGCTCGATATCGAGATAATCTTTATCGGTGGCGGTATCGGTGCGCGCCAGCACGTATTTGGAGTTAAAGACGTTCAGGCCTTTGTTCTCCATTGCGCCCATGTTGAAGAAATCGACGGCGACGATCATATAGATGTCGAGGTCATATTCGAGGCCGAAGCGCTCCTCGTCCCACTTCATGGAGTTGATGAGCGAGGTCATCGCCCACGGCGCGCGGTCCAGGTTGCCGCGGTCGACAAACAGCTCCAGCGCCACCTCACGGCCGGAGCGGGTTGTGAAGGTGTCGCGCAGCACGTCGAAATCCCCCGCCACCAGCGCAAACAGGTAGCACGGTTTCGGGAACGGATCCTGCCACTGCACCCAGTGACGGCCATTCTCCAGCTCGCCCTCGCCTACGCGGTTGCCGTTGGAGAGCAGGAAGGGATAGAGGGTTTTATCGGCGATGATTTTGGTGGTGAAGCGCGCCAGGACGTCCGGGCGGTCGAGATACCAGGTAATGTGGCGGAACCCTTCGGCTTCACATTGGGTGCACAGCGCCACGCCGGACTGGTAAAGCCCTTCCAGCGCGGTATTGGCGGCCGGGCTGATTTCATTCACGATGCGCAGCGTAAACTGTTCCGGCAGGTTGTCGATGACCAGCTGGTTGTTTTCTTCTTTATAGTCCGACCAGGCTTCATCATTAATATGCAGGGAGACCAGCGTCAGGTCTTCGCCATCCAGACGCAGCGGCACGGCAGTTGCGCTGTGGCGCGTCACCTGACTCACCGCTGTGACAACGGTTTTAGTGGCATCCAGGTCAAAAGTCAGATCGATTTCGCTAATCAGGTAATCCGGCGCACGGTAGTCGTGGCGGTATTTGGCTTGTGGCTGTTGTGTCATAGAAAACCTTATGCATCGTTTGTCGAGTAACGTTTCAATATATTCCTGTTGCGCAAAACGCGCTATGCAGAATGTTCATCTTTTCAGGGTCAAAACCTTTTTTTGCTACATTTGTATAACACGGGGCACAAAATGCCCTCGACCATAAAACGCGCTTATGTTGTGATCGGGGTTCAATAAATCACTAAACAAGGTATACTCCGGAGTTGTTTATTGTACTAAACGCTCCTGTGAGAGGATGCTACTGCGCACCTATGACTCAATTCGCTTCTCCAGTTCTGCATACGTTGCTGGATACCGACGCGTATAAACTGCATATGCAGCAAGCCGTTTTCCACCATTACTATGACGTTCATGTCGCGGCGGAATTCCGCTGCCGTGGCGACGACTTGCTCGGTATCTACGCAGACGCCATTCGTGAACAGGTCAATGCTATGCAGCATCTGACGCTGCAGGACGAGGAATATCAGTGGCTTTCTGGCCTGCCTTTCTTCAAAGCCGACTACCTGAACTGGCTGCGCGATTTCCGCTATAAGCCGGAGCAGGTCACCGTGCTTAACGATAACGGCAAGCTGGATATTCGCCTTGAAGGTCCGTGGCGGGAAGTGATCATGTGGGAAGTGCCGCTTCTGGCGGTGATCAGTGAACTGGCTCACCGCTACCGTTCGCCGGAAACGGGCGTCGAGCAGGCGGTCGCCGCGCTGGAAAATAAACTCGCTGCTTTCTCTACGCTGACCGAAGGGCTGGACATGTCCCGCTTCCGCCTGATGGACTTTGGCACCCGCCGTCGTTTCTCGCGCGACGTTCAGGAGGCCATCGTTAAACGTCTGCAACAGGAGCCGTGGTTCGTGGGCACCAGTAACTACGATCTGGCGCGTCGCCTCACGCTGACGCCGATGGGTACCCAGGCACACGAGTGGTTCCAGGCGCATCAGCAGATCAGCCCGGACCTGGCTAACAGCCAGCGCGCGGCACTGGCCGCATGGCTGGAGGAGTACCCGAATCAGCTCGGGATCGCCCTCACCGACTGCATTACGATGGATGCCTTCCTGCGCGACTTTGGTCCTGAATTCGCCGAGCGTTACCAGGGGCTACGCCACGATTCAGGCGATCCGGTTGAGTGGGGCGAAAAAGCCATTGCCCATTACGAGAAACTGGGCATCGATCCGATGAGCAAGGTGCTGGTCTTCTCCGATAACCTCGATCTGGCGAAAGCGGTCGAACTCTATCGCCATTTCAACGCCCGAGTGAACCTGAGCTTCGGGATCGGGACCCGTCTGACCTGCGATATTCCTGGGGTAAAACCTCTGAATATCGTGATCAAGCTGGTGGAATGTAACGGCAAGCCGGTGGCGAAACTCTCCGACAGCCCCGGCAAAACCATCTGCCATGACAAAGCGTTTGTCCGCGCATTGCGCAAAGCCTTCGATCTTCCCCAGATCAAAAAAGCCAGTTAAGCGCTTAAGGGAGCCGTCATGGCTCCCTTCTTCTTATTTATTTCTCAATTCTTCTCTTTTGACTGCGAAATTTACTTGTCTGATAGCGGATGGCAGGTAACATAGATATCCCCCCATAAGGGTGGACAAGTGTTTATTTTTTCCGACTATTAACAGAGAGAATATTATGAGCGTTGTGCCTGTAGCCGACGTACTCCAGGGCCGTGTCGCCGTTGACCAGTGAAGTCACCGTGCGCGGATGGGTGCGTACCCGCCGAGATTCTAAAGCTGGCATCTCCTTCCTCGCCGTCTATGACGGTTCCTGCTTTGATCCTGTACAGGCCGTCATTAATAATTCTCTGCCCAATTACAATGATGACGTTCTGCGCCTGACGACCGGCTGTTCCGTGATTGTCACCGGCGTGGTTGGCATCCCCGGGCGAAGGGTCAGAGTTTCGAAATTCAGGCCTCTGCCATTGAAGTCACCGGCTGGGTTGAAGATCCGGATACCTATCCGATGGCGGCAAAACGTCACAGCATTGAGTATCTGCGTGAAGTGGCGCACCTGCGTCCGCGCACCAACCTGATTGGTGCGGTGGCGCGCGTACGTCATACGCTGGCGCAGGCGCTGCATCGTTTCTTCGATGAGCAGGGCTATTTCTGGGTGTCCACCCCGCTGATCACCGCGTCCGATACGGAAGGTGCCGGTGAGATGTTCCGCGTCTCAACGCTGGATCTGGAAAACCTGCCGCGCACCGCGGAAGGTAAAGTGGACTATGACAAAGACTTCTTTGGTAAAGAAGCCTTCCTGACCGTATCCGGCCAGCTCAACGGCGAAACGTACGCCTGCGCGCTGTCTAAAATCTACACCTTTGGCCCAACCTTCCGCGCCGAAAACTCCAACACCAGCCGTCACCTGGCGGAATTCTGGATGCTGGAGCCGGAAGTGGCGTTCGCCGACCTGGACGATGTTGCGGGTCTGGCGGAAGCGATGCTGAAGTATGTCTTCAAAGCGGTGCTGGAAGAGCGTCCCGACGACATGAAATTCTTCGCCGAGCGCGTAGACAGCGACGCAATAGCCCGTCTGGAGCGTTTCGTCTCTGCCGATTTTGCGCAGGTGGACTACACCGACGCGGTGGCGATCCTCGAAAAATGCGGTGAGAAGTTCGAGAACCCGGTTTACTGGGGCGTTGACCTGGCGTCTGAGCACGAACGCTATCTGGCCGAGAAGCATTTCAAAGCGCCGGTTGTCGTGAAAAACTACCCGAAAGACATTAAGGCCTTCTATATGCGCCTTAACGAAGACGGTAAAACCGTGGCGGCGATGGACGTCCTGGCGCCGGGCATCGGTGAAATCATCGGTGGTTCGCAGCGTGAAGAGCGTCTTGACGTGCTGGACGCGCGTATGGAAGAGATGGGTCTCAACCCAGCGGACTACAGCTGGTACCGCGATCTGCGTCGTTACGGTACCGTACCGCACGCTGGTTTTGGTCTGGGCTTCGAGCGTCTGATCGCCTACGTGACCGGTGTGCAGAACGTTCGTGACGTGATTCCGTTCCCACGTACACCACGTAACGCCAGCTTCTAATCGGTAAAGACTAAAATGGCCAGCTTATGCTGGCCATTATTTTATTCTGTATTGTCAGTTTTCGTCAGCGCAAAGTCAGCTTCTTTAAACCATCACCCCGTCAGCAATCCTACCCCCCTTACCTTTCTTTGCACATTTTTACGCCTGAAATATCCAGCCACAACAAAAAATAACCCGCATTCTTATTGCGGGATTATTTCTGGCTGTTAATCGATAGCACAAATTTGCACAAAAAACACTTTTACAGCCATCCAGAAGGCTTTTCGGGGTCATAAGAAAAAACGAGTCGTTTAGCATCTGTTTATATGAAAAGCCTTTATCTCAATTAATCATAAGGAATTCATATATATAGGATATGGGAGTGCCGTTTCGCTTAATTCGCCAGGTTGGTGCTGAAGTTTGAGGTGGTTCACAAAGTTCCCAAAAATACATATTTAGTTACACATATTTTCTTTTTGTTACCTAATCTTGACATTTGTAGCACTTTCAGGCTAGCGAAACGCTTCGGCGAATGGAAAGATGCCTGTCAGATACATAAAGACACCAAACTCTCATCAATAGTTCCGGAAATATTTATTGACAGAATTTATTGACGGCAGTGGCAGGTGTCCTAAAAAAACCAATGAGGGTAATAAATAATGATGAAGCGCAATATTCTGGCAGTGGTAATCCCTGCCCTGCTGGTAGCCGGTGCAGCTAACGCTGCAGAAATCTATAACAAAGACGGCAACAAACTGGATCTCTACGGTAAAGCTGTAGGTCTGCACTACTTCACCAAAGACAACGGTAGCGATGGCTACGCTGGCAATGGTGACAAAACTTACGCTCGTCTGGGCTTCAAAGGCGAAACCAAAATTAACGACCAGCTGACCGGTTACGGCCAGTGGGAATACAACTTCCAGGGCAACAACTCTGAAGGTAGCGATGCACAGAGCTAATAACAAAACCCGTCTGGCGTTCGCTGGTCTGAAAGCTGGCGACGCAGGTTCTTTCGACTACGGTCGTAACTACGGTCTGGTGTACGATGCAATCGGTGTACACCGATATGCTGCCAGAATTCGGTGGCGATACCAGCAACAGCGATAACTTCTTCTCCGGCCGTCAGGGTGGTCTGGCGACTTACCGTAACAGCAACTTCTTCGGTCTGGTTGACGGTCTGAACTTCGGCGTTCAGTACCTGGGCAAAAACGAGCGTTCTGACGCAACTCGCTCCAACGGCGACGGCTGGGCGACTTCTGTAAGCTATGACTTCGAGGGCTTCGGTATCGTTGGTGCTTACGGCGCAGCTGACCGTACTAACGCTCAGCAAGCTCTGACCGCCTTTGGTAAAGGCGATAAAGCTGAGCAGTGGGCTGTTGGTCTGAAATATGACGCAAACAACATCTACCTGGCAGCTATGTACGAAGAAACCCGCAACGCGACTCGTCTGGATACCACGCTGCCAAGCGGTGTTGCACAGAATGGCTTCCTGAACAAAACTCAGGACTTCTCCGTTGTCGCTCAGTACCAGTTCGACTTCGGTCTGCGTCCATCCATCGCTTACTACAAATCTAAAGCGAAAGATGTTGACGGTATTGGTAGCGAAGACTTCATCAACTACATCGAAGTGGGCGCGACTTACTACTTCAACAAAAACATGTCCACCTATGTTGACTACAACATCAACCAGCTGGATGATGACAACAAACTGGGCATAGGTTCTGACGACACCGTTGCAGTTGGTATCGTTTACCAGTTCTAATCAGTACACCCCTCTGTTATATGCTTAATAAACAGGGCTTCGGCCCTGTTTTTTTATGCCTGAAAGAAAATAATGCCGACTTTTGAAAAGCCGCACGCTTTTTGTCGCAAACGGTTGGCATTTTGTAAATCTACCGTTAACCTGATAGCGGATTTCACTTCTGTAATCACAATGGAACTTCGTCATGTTTGAGAACATTACCGCCGCTCCTGCCGACCCTATTCTGGGCCTGGCCGATCTGTTTCGTGCCGACGACCGCCCCAACAAAATCAACCTGGGTATTGGTGTATATAAAGATGAAACCGGCAAAACCCCGGTACTGACCAGCGTTAAGAAAGCTGAGCAGTATCTGCTGGAAAACGAAACCACCAAAAACTACCTCGGTATTGATGGTATCCCTGAATTTGGTCGCTGCACCCAGGAGCTGCTGTTCGGTAAAGGCAGCGCAATTGTGAGTGACAAACGTGCCCGTACAGCACAGACCCCGGGCGGTACCGGCGCGCTGCGCGTGGCGGCGGATTTCCTGGCGAAAAACACCTCTGTTAAGCGCGTCTGGGTAAGCAATCCAAGCTGGCCGAACCACAAGAGCGTGTTTAACTCTGCGGGTCTGGAAGTGCGTGAATACGCCTACTACGACGCGCAAACCACTCTCTGGACTTCGACGGCCTGCTGGCGAGCCTGAACGAAGCGCAGGCGGGTGACGTGGTGCTGTTCCACGGCTGCTGCCACAACCCGACCGGTATCGATCCAACGCTTGAGCAGTGGGAACACCTGGCGAAGCTGTCCGTAGAGAAAGGCTGGCTGCCGCTGTTTGACTTCGCCTATCAGGGCTTCGCCCGTGGTCTGGAAGAAGATGCTGAAGGCCTGCGCGCGTTCGCCGCCCTGCATCAGGAGCTGATCGTCGCCAGCTCCTACTCCAAGAACTTCGGTCTGTACAATGAGCGCGTCGGTGCCTGTACGCTGGTTGCGGCTAACGAAGAGACCGTCGATCGCGCGTTCAGCCAGATGAAATCCGTTATCCGCGCCAACTACTCTAACCCACCGGCACACGGTGCGTCTGTTGTTGCGACCATCCTGAGCAACGATGCGCTGCGCGCTATCTGGGAACAAGAGCTGAACGATATGCGCCAGCGTATTCAGCGCATGCGCCTGCTGTTTGTGAACACCCTGCCGGAGAAAGGCGCGGACCGCGACTTCAGCTTTATCATCAAACAGAACGGCATGTTCTCGTTCAGCGGCCTGACCAAAGAGCAGGTTCTGCGTCTGCGTGAAGAGTTTGGCGTGTACGCTGTGGCGTCTGGCCGCGTGAACGTTGCAGGCATGACGCCTGACAACATGGCGCCGCTGTGCGAAGCGATTGTCGCCGTACTGTAATTTGCGCCCATAAAAAAGCCTGCGTTATGCAGGCTTTTTTTATGCGGGTTACCAGACAGGCATTTCATCCTGAAGGAACGGGTTATGGAGCCGTTCATAGCCCAGCGTCGACATCGGACCGTGTCCAGGGATAAACGTCACGTCATCACCCAGCGGCAATAACTTCTGTTTAATCGACTGAATCAGCTGCCCGTGATCGCCGCGCGGAAAATCGCTGCGTCCTACGCCACCTTTGAAAATCACATCGCCGGAAATCAGCAGACGGGACTGGTCATCAAAGAAGACGATATGGCCTGGCGTATGCCCAGGACAATGCAACACCTGTAAAGTCACATTCCCTACGCTAACGCGCTCTCCTTCATTCAGCCAGCGATCGGGCGTCAGGGGCTGACACTCATCAAGGCCAAACATGCGGCTTTGGGCGGGTAACCCCTGCAGCCAGAACTCATCTTCTTTTTCCGGGCCGATAATCGGCACGCCGTAGTGTTCAGCCAGTTCAGCCGCTGCACCCACATGGTCGAGATGACCATGCGTCAGCAAAATCTGCATCAGCGTCACGCCGCTGGCGGCGACTTCCTGCTTGATCTTCTCAGCGTCACCGCCGGGATCGACAAGCGCGGCCAGTTTAGTCTGTTCGCACCAGATGAGTGAACAATTCTGGGAGAACGCGGTAACCGGAATAATACGATAGTTCATACTGCTCCTGTGTTTCGTTATTACCAGTGCCGAACCGGCCCGGTATCAATATGCACAAAGTTGCTGCTGGGGTAATATCCTACACCACCTGCGCGCATAGATAACGCAGCTTTGCGAATATTGGCTAACGAAACGCCTTCAATATGGAAATCCATTGCCTGGCCCTTCGTGTGATAGCTCTGTTTCGCTACCCCGCGACTGTGGGCGCGCAGTTCATTATTGGTATCAACCGAGCGATAGCCAGAAATGAGCTGCACCGGCTTGCTGGTGCCCAGCAGGCCCTGAAGGCGAAAAAGCTGATCAAACAGTCCTGGATCGATGGCTTTAATTTTATTCGCGCGGAAATCACGGAAAAAATGGTTAAGTCTTGCTAATTCATCCTGAATATAGCCTCTGCCATCGAAAAACTCCGCTTTTAGCGACTCACCGGTATGAAGATTGTTGAGCGTTAAAACTCGCGGACGAGGTGTCGAGAGGGTGGCAAATGCTGGCGTCGGCAGGATGGCCGCTGCGCCGAGCGCAACGCCACCTAACGCCAGCAGTTTGCGGCGATTAGCGTCAAATTTGTCCATGATAATCAGGTCTACAGGTAAAAGAAATCGTAATATGCTTAGCGCACGAAGGGCACCTTAACTGGCAAAACCGGGTACGTCAAGGCGCCCAACCCCAGTGAATACGCGGCTTGCAGCGATATAGCCCCTTATTCACGCTAACTTACGACAATCATTTTTCCCGAACTGCTTCATTTACCTGATTAATTGTTCCGCTTTTGGCAAAATTTGTGCGCCGGATCGCGCGGTGAGATCATAATTGTAAATATCTGTACGATACTGGGTACGCCCGTCCTCGCCCACAAACGCCGTCAGATAGTAAAGATTGACCGGAATATTGTGGCGAATATTAACGTAACGCGTATCCCCCTGTTTCAGGGCATCCGAGATGCGCGTATCGTTCCAGCCCGCATCCTGCAGCAGCATATTGGCCAGCTCCGAGGCTTTGTTCACGCGCACGCAGCCAGAACTCAGCGCGCGCGTATCTTTCTGGAACAGATTGTGGTTCGGCGTATCGTGCAGATAGATAGCGTCAGAACTCGGCATATTGAATTTGTAACGCCCTAAAGAGTTATGCGCCCCCGGAGCCTGCTGGAAACGGAACGGCAGGTTAGAAGCCGTGATTGTCGACCAGTCGACCATATAAGGATCGATGGCCTCTTTACTGTTCCACCCACGCATCACCGTATATCCATGACGTTCCAGATAACCCGGATCGTTCCAGACCTTCGGCAGAATGTCTTTACGCGCCAGCGTCGGTGGCACGTTCCACGGCGGGTTAACCACCACGTTATTCAGCGCGCTGCTCATCATCGGCGTTTTGCGATCCGGACGCCCGACAATCACGCGTGACGCCAGTTTTTCGCTACCGTCCTGGTAATAGACCAGTGAATACGCCGGAATGTTAACCATAATCCCGGTAGAGAGGGTTCCAGGCAGCAGGCGCAAACGCTGGATATTGAGCGCCAGCACCCCAGCCCGCTGCGCAGGCGATACGTTCAGCCAGTCTCGTGTCGTCTGGCCAATGACGCCATCGGCTCCCAGCCCCTGAGCGGCCTGGAATTGCTTAACGGCCGCAACCAGCTCCCGATCGTAAGCCGCACGCTGTCGGCTCCGCTTTTTTCTCTGACGTCGATGCTGTCCGGGAGCTGACGGGCTGACCGCCGCGTTTTGTGGATCGTCACCTGGCAGCACGATGTTCGGCCCGCCATCAAGAAGACCGGAACGCGTCAGGATCTCACGCAGAGCAGGCACATCGCTGCTCCACTGCCCCGGACGCAGCGTCGCGGTACCGCGCATCTGCGGCCACGGGCGAGAATCGCCCCACCAGCGCGAGAAGCGACTGGTGCAGAGTGGCATATTGTGGATGCGCTGGTGCAAGGCTGGCAATAAAGCGCGGCAGTTCGCCGTTATCCAGCGCTAGCTGCCATTGGTTAATCACCGACAGCGCCGGCGTCGCCAGCTTATACGGCTTGTCGCTGTACAGCCAGCGGTTGCCATTGACCGGAATACCCGCCACGAACTGCAGATAGCCCATCATGGCATCGGAAAGCACCACGTCCCGCGCCTGACCGGAGACGGCAGGATCGGTTAACAGCTCAACCCACTTTGTAAACTGCGGCTGAAACCCTGCAATCGCGACCTCCGCCAGCTGCTGCTGAAAGGCGCGCACGGCATCGCGGTTTTCCCACATCGGTTTCATATCGCGGGCAGCATAGAGGAGCGTGAGCTGATTGATATAGACCGGTGTCCAGCCTGGCAGGCAACTGCGACTGCAGCTGCTGCGCTGAGCGATCTGCCACCGATGCCTTCCGGCAGCATAAGGCTTCACGCCGATCAAGATAGCCGTCGCCGGAGACTGTTCCAGCGGCTGGGACAACGACGTTAGGCTGCGCGCCCGTCGTTGCCGAGCTGTCAGTCGGCACAATTTCAGGCTCGTCGGCCTGGGCGGTTAACAGTGGAGCAAACATCACTGCCAGGCATAAACTCAGCGCCGACAGCTGACGACCACATTCTTTCTTAAGCAACATCCCTTGCCCCCTGTTTTCACGACATGCCCATCACGTTGGGGCTTTCTTTCATTATAGGTAGACGGCTAAGCTGTTGCCTTACCTTATGTAAAGAAGTTTAAAGATAACGCAGCCCTAAGCACAAGTTTCTGTAATAAAAAAGGCGACATCGCTGTCGCCTTTGTAATCTGCCCGACCGTTAAGAGGCATCCGCCGTACCAGGGAGCGTTTCCGGCAGTTGGGCGGCAAAACCACGCAGCCCCACAACGTGCACGTGCTCGCTGTTCTGGAACACTTTACGCACCAGTTTGTAGGTGGTGCCTTTTTCCGGACTGATGTTCTCCGGTGCCGCGATGATGAGCTGCATATCCAGACGTTCGCAAAGCTCAAACAGCGTAGCGATGGAGCGGGCATCAAGACGCGCCGCCTCATCGAGGAACAGCAGTCGGCATGGCGAGATGTCTTTGCCGCGCAGGCGGCGGGCTTCGTCTTCCCAGCTCTGCACCACCATCACCAGAATTGACATCCCGGTACCGATCGCTTCACCGGTAGAGAGCGCGCCGGATTCCGCACGCAGCCAGCCGTCGGAACCACGGTTTACCTCCACTTCCATTTCCAGGTAGTTGCGGTAGTCCAGCAGCTCTTCACCGATGGTTTGCGGCGTACGCTGGCCCATATCAATCTGCGGGTTCAGGCGCTGATACAGTTTCGCCAGCGCTTCCGAGAAGGTCAGACGGTTACTGTTGAACAGATCCTGATGCTGTTCGTGCTGCTCAGACAGCACTTCCAGCAGCGTCGCGTGGGCTTCGCGCACGTTGACGTTGAGGCGCACGCTGTTCACCTGGCCAAACGACACGCTCTGCAGCCCCTGGTTCAGCTGGCGGATACGGTTCTGCTCGCGCTGAATGGTTTTGCGGATGATGTTCGCCACGCTGCGGGAGCTGATCGCCAGCTTCTGCTCGCGGGAGGTCAGCTCTTCCGTCAGACGGCCCAGCTCGATTTCCATCTGTTCGATGGCCTCGACCGGATCGTCAGTACGAATGATGTCCTGACGAATACGTTCGCGCAGGTGCTGGTAAACCGCCACGAAGAACTGGATTTTACGTTCCGGACGCTTTGGATCTTCCGACATGCGCAGCACATCGCGCAGGTGTTCGTTATCCGCCACCGCCAGACGCAGCGCACCCAACGCCTTATCCGACATGGAACGCAGCTCATCGGCAGAGAGATAGGCCAGCTCGCGACGGTGCAGACGACGCTCAACGCTATTGTCTTTCACCATGCGCATCACCGCGCACCAGCCCGCCTTCGCGGTCACGACCTGCTCGCGCATCTCATGATAATCGCGCTCCAGCTTGCGCAGGTGACGGGTCAGGTTATCCATTTCCGCTTCGCAGAAGGTCAGCGCTTTTTCCAGCTGATTGCGACGCGCGCGGTTGTTGCTCAGTTGCGCATGCAGTTCGTCACGACGAATACGCGCGCGCTCTTCCGCCCCGCCGTCGGCACGCACGCCGATGTCCTGCAGCTCTTTCTGCAGATCGTTTAACAGCTCTTTCTTGGTATCGAAGGAGCTTTTCAGCGAGGCCAGCACCTGGTTGTACTGGTTCAGCTGAGCGGAGTGGCTGCGCATTGCTTCGCGGGCGCGGGTACGTTCGGCTTCCGCCTGCTCCAGGCGCTGACGCAGCTTTTCGTTCAGATCGCTGTTGCCGCTCAGCATTTCCGCCGAATCGGAGTAGCCGAAGTGGGCGCGACGCTGCACCACTTCCGTCAGGGCAAACGCCTGCTGACGCGCCTCGCGCTGCACCTGCTGCGACGCGGCATAATCTGCTTTTAACTGCTCGAACTGTTCCGGGTCGCTCTGCAGGACCGACACGACCGGCTCCAGCTTCGCCAGCTGATTGCCGTGCTGCTGCACGAAGCGCGCGGCTTCCTGCGCTTCATCCAGGCGCTCCTGGATCTCGTCCACGCGATCGGCCAGCGTGTCATCCGCCAGCAGATTCAGGCGCGGCAGAAGGCGGTTAAGGGCGCAACGCCCTCTTTCGCCTGCTCAAACTGCACGCGGCTCTGCTGGTTGTCACTTTCATGGCTGGCGATCGCACGTTCCAGCTCGCCGCGACGGGTGTTGAGCTTGCGGATTTCCGCTTCCGGATCGGCGTCAAAGGCCACGGCCAGATGGCTGCCGATAAAGCGGCTGAACGCCTGATGCAGACGCTGGGTTTTCTGCACGTCAAACGACAGCGTCGCAAAACGTTCGGACAGCGTTTCACGCTCGGCGTGCAGGCTTTCGATGCGGCTTTCGCGCGCCGCGCGGCCAAACAGCGGCAGCTCAGGGAAGCGGGAATAACGCCACTGGCGATCGGCGATTTTCACCACCACCGCTTTTTCCAGCTCGTCGACGCTGAATACGCTGTCATCGAACGACTGCGGATCCCCTTCGATCAGGTAGAGATCTTCCGGGCAATCTTCCAGCCCTGCAAGCTGCTCAGAAACCAGCGACAGATCCGGCACCACGATCGCGTGACGGGATGGGCCGTACAGCGCGGAGAAGTACGGCGCATCGTCAAGACCGACATCGTCGTAAATTTCCGACAGCAGCACGCCGCCAAAACGCTCCGCCAGCGCATTCAGACGCGGGATCTTCCGCGCCGCCCGGCTGGCTTAAACGTTCAATTTCTTCATCGACTTCACGCTTGCGCGCGCCGACTTCATCACGCTCAACGATGGCTTCGCGCTCACGCTCCAGCAGCTGCTGCAGGTATTCGGTCACTTGCTGGCTGGATTCGAACTGCTTCGCCGCACTGCTCGCTGAGCTGGGTCAGGCTGCTCTGCGCCGCCAGCCAGACCGGCGCGCGCTGGGTAAGCGTCTTCGAATGCGGGACTGCAGCTGTTCCAGCTCCTGACGCAGCGCCAGACGCTGTTCGCTGGCAGCGGCAGACGGTATCGGAAAGCGCAGCAATACGCGCCTCCAGTTCCTGATGCAGGGCCTCAAGCTCGTCGAAGTCGTACTGTTTGCCCTGACGCTTGCAGAATTCCGCCAGCAGACGCTCGGCTTCCTGCTGCTCGCGCAGGCGCTGTTCCAGCTCGTTCAGACGCATACGCAGCGGCTGAACCTGCTCGGCCAGATGGCGCTGGTTCACGCCATCGCGCAGCAGTTCGCGGGCAACGTCCCAGGCTTCGTTACGCGCCAGCGGGCCGTTGATGGCGACCACCAGCTGATAAGCCTGCTCAAACTGGCTGTGCGCCGTTTGCGCAACGCTCATTTTCTGTTCGAGCGACAGCAGTTTTTCGGTGGCTTCCTGCTCTTTGGCCTGGAAGGTATCCAGCCACTCGTCGGCGCTTTCCGGCGTCAGGTCCGGCAGATGGCACAGCTCTTTTGCGCGCTGCAACGCCTGCAGCGCCTGGTTGTACTGGATCGCGCGGGTCTGCTGCACGTCCAGCGCCTGCTGGTAATCGGCAAGCTGGCTTTTCAGCTCATCCACTTCCAGCTCGGCCGCTTCGGCGCGGGCTTCGTTCTCTTCCTGCAGCTCGGCGGCTTCGGCCACCACTTCATTCTGCTCTTCGAGACGAATCTGCAGCTCTTCGAGATCCGCTTCATAGCGCTCGATTTTTTCCTGCTGACGCAGCGCCGTTTGCACCAGGTTCAGGTGATCGCTGGCGGCCTGGTAATCGGCTTCCAGGTCGCCTTCGGCACCGGCGTGCTCAGCCAGCTCGCGCGCCATTTCGACGTGCTTATACTGCTCGGCCGCCAGCTGTTTGCGGGAGGTAAACAGCTCGCGGCGGAACTCCAGCGCCTGATCGAGATGGACGCGGCGCTCGTTGGCGTGGCGCATATAGTCCGCCGCCACGTAGTTGGTGGCTTCGCTGATCAGATGTTTAAACAGGTCGCGGTCCGACTGAGTCACGCGAATCGCTTCCAGCGTCATGCGGTTTTCGCGCAGCGCCGCTTCCATATCCTGGAAGGCCTTACGCACGCCGCTGTTTTCCGGCAGCAGGTAGTCGCGCAGCGAGCGGGTAATGGCGCTGGAGATACCGCCGTACAGCGACGCTTCGATCAGGCGGTAGAATTTGCTGCGGTCTGATGCCGAACGCAGACGACGCGCCACCACGCCCAGATCGAACATCAGCGAGTGGTAGTCGGTAATGGAGTTGAACTGCTTGAACTGCACGCCTTCCATCGCTTCCAGCTTGTCTTTCAGCTCCTGCAGCGACAGCACGCGCGCCTGGCGCTCGTTCAGGGTTTCGGTCAGCAGCGCCGTCGGCTGCACGGAGGTCGGCAAGCCCTGGATGGCGAACGGTTTAATATCCACTTTACGGTCGCGCCCGGCGACCTGCTGCAGGCGCACGCCCACCACCACGCGCTGATGGCGGGAGTTGATGACGTCCAGAACCGAATAACAGACGCCGGCCTTCAGCTTACCGTGCAGCCCTTTATCACGGGAGCCGCTGGTGGCGCCCGCTTCGGTGGTGTTACGGAAGTGCAGCAGCGTCAGGTCGGGGATCAGCGCCGTGACAAAGGCCGCCATGGTGGTGGATTTACCCGCACCGTTACCGCCGGAGAGCGTGGTGACCAGCTCATCCAGATCGAAGGTGCGGGCAAAGAAGCCGTTCCAGTTAATCAGCGTCAGTGAGCGAAATTTACCGCGTTCAATCATTACTCTTCCTCCCCGCTATCCGGCAGATTCTCTTCATGCTCATCATTGAGCTGCAAATGGTTTTCCACCGGCATCGCTTCACCGTCGCGGATCATGCGCAGCTGCGCTTCACGCGGGTCATCGCCCGCACGCACGTCGGCGCCAAAGCGGAAGACCGATTCCGTAATGCGGAATTTGCTGCTGTCATGGCCCATAAACCAGACCATGCCCAGACGACGCAGACGGTTCAGCGAGGAGCGAACCTTTTCCTGCAATTTCTGCCGGTCAAGATCCGAGCCGGTGGAGCGGTTGTTCACCAGCTTCAGCAGCTTGCTCTCATCTGCCAGCGTCAACAGCTCGTCGTACAGCTCCTGCTGGGTGAAGATCCCTTCATTCGCCAGACGTTCCGGGCTGAGGTAGAGGTAGCAAAGAATTTTGCCGACCATCATATCCAGCTCGGAGAGCACGGAACGCGGAATCAGCGTCGTGGAGCGCGGGCGCAGGTAGAAAAATCCTTCCGGCGCGCGGATAAGCTCCACGTTGTAGCGTGCGTAAAACTCTTCCAGGTACTCCTGGAAGTCCATCAAAAAGGCGTGATTATCCAGCTCGTCTAAGCCAATGTGACGACCGGCACGCAGCTGGCTGTCCAGCGCCGGAAATAACGGATTCGCCAGCGCCTGTGCCAGCTTAACCGGCATCACTTGTTCAATATTTGTCAATGACATGCGCCTGTACCTTGGCTCCGTAATCGTTAATTGGCTGCCACTTCGGCGGCAGTCCGGTGAAGTCTGCTTGCGCGATACCCAGGCGAACCGCCTGGTCTACCACAATGCGGGCAACGTCGAAGTGGCGCGCGCGCGGATATTGCGCCAGATAGTCGCGCACCACGAGTCCAAGATCCAGCGGAGCTTGTCTGGTTTTATAGACCGCGAGCTGTTCTTCGATCATCGCCGCAAGCTGCTCGCGAATTTCGTTAAATTCTTCGTATTCCAGATCCGGCGGCAGTTCACCGGTCACCTCTTCATCGCGCAGCGCCATCTCTTCGTCGCGCATATCCAGCAGACGATCGGCATTGGCGTAGGTCAGCGCCCACGGCGCATCGAAATAGGTCTGCACCGACTGGCGCAGACGCTGAGCAAAGACGCGGTTTTTATCCATATCGATCGCGGTACGGATAAATTTATGCACGTGGCGGTCGTAGCCGATCCACAGGTCGATCGACTGCTGGCCCCAGCTGATGATGCGGTCCAGCTTGCTCTGCAGGTCGAACACCAGCACGATCGATAAAGTGCAGATCGTCGTGCGCCGACGGTCGCGTCCTGGATGCGCAGCAGGTTCGCCTGCAGCTTGTCCCCTGCGGCTTCCAGCGTATCCTGCAGCTCACGCAGCGTACCGGAGGTTTCTGACAGCAGAAGTTCACAGCTGGAGATGGCCGCCCGCCAGTCTTTATTCAGCAGCTGGGCGATATCGTCTTTCACCTGCTGCTGCTGTTCGTCCATCAGGCGCTGGGTCAGATCGATGCTGTCGAAAATTTCCGCCACCGAATATTTCAGCGGCGCAAAGACGTTGCGGTGCCAGTGGAATTCGTCACCGCCCTCATCCGCCGCGTCGGCGGCGCGCTTAAGCTCACCCCGCCACGATCGACAGCTGCATGGAAAGACGCAGCGTGGAGAATTCACGCTGGCGGATGTAGTAATCGGTGATGCCGATGCCCAGCGGCGTCAGGCGATAGATGGCGTTGCCTTCCGCCAGCTCGCTGGTAAAGCGGTTCAGCAGACGTTGACGCACCATATCGTTGATCGCGTTGTTGGCACGGCGCTGAATGTAGTTTCGCTGGTTTGCTCAAACGCATCGCTGACGTGGCGGAACGCATCCACCAGTTCACCCTCGCTCATTTCGCCATCCAGCCGCTCGCCGTTCAGCGTGGCGACCGCCAGCAGGAAAGAGAGTCTGTCGACCGGCAGCGAGATGGAGAAATCGTTTTTCCTGGCCCAGGCAACCAGTTCGGGGACTGTCTGGGAAAATTCACTCATAGGTTGTCCTTCCATCTGCGGCTTGTGCGCGGTGACGTGAATATAGCGGCCAAGGCTGATAAAAGGCTCCTGACGGCAATAGCGCGTTTCAAGCTCAAGCAAGGTGTCAAAACAGTCACGCTGTTGGTGTTTTTCACGCAGATAATCATGAAACACCCGGACGCCCGTCTTCCCGACAATCTGCCAGCCAATCTCTTCCAGCCAGCCATAAACCTGCTGTGGATCGCGCGGATAGTCCGGGGAAAGCGTGCGCTTTTTCTTTTTTGGCATCCCGACCTGAACATAGTCGAAGTTTCCCGCCACCATGTTGTGCATCAGGAAGCCGTTGGCATTGTAGAACATCAGCGACAGCGCGCCGCCCGGGCGCAACATCGACCACAGGGTTTGTAACACGCTTTGCGGATCGGCAACCCACTCCAGCACCGCATGAAACAATATCAGATCAACCGGGGTTTCCAAATGCTGTGCGATGTCCTGAGCGGCGCATTGTATAAAATGCATGTTGTCGCTCACACCTTTCTCTTCTGCCGCACGCGTCGCGCGGGCGACCATTTCAGCAGAAAGATCGCAAAGCGTGACGTGATGACCGCGCTCAGCCATTTTTATCGCCGTCTGCCCTTCACCGCCACCGGCGTCCAGCACGCGCAACGTTTGGCCACCGAACGTAGCCAGAATGGTGTCCAGATCCTGCCAGAGGATCGTCTGACGGAGCTGCCCTTTCGTGGTGCCATAAATGTTGCGCGAAAATTTTTCCGCGATGTCATCAAAATTGCGATCCCGCATTGGGAGAGTTCCACTCGCTAACTGCAAAACCGCTATTTTGTCACACCCGCGCGGAGAATGAACCTCTCTGGTGTAATATCACCGGCAATCACCTGCTATATGGTCAAAAAAGGAACCAAAAAGGATGCTTTTTACCCTTAAGAAATACATTGGAGGGATGATGCTTCCCCTTCCGCTGCTGCTCATCATCATCGCGCTGGGGCTGGCGCTGGTGTGGTTCAGTCGCTTTCAGAAGAGTGGCAAAACGCTTATCACGCTCGGCTGGCTGGTCTTGCTGCTGTTGAGCCTGCAACCGGTCGCGGATGGTCTGCTACGCCCCATCGAAGAGAAATACCCCACCTGGCGGGGAAAACAGCCGGTGAACTACATCGTGGTGCTGGGCGGCGGATACACCTGGAATGCTGACTGGGCGCCCAGCTCAAACCTGATCAACAACAGCCTGCCCCGGCTGAACGAAGGGATTCGCCTCTGGCTGGCGAATCCGGGAGCAAAAATGATCTTCACCGGCGCGGCGGCGAAAACGAACCCGGTGAGCACGGCTGAAGCGGGCGCGCGAGTCGCGGAATGCCTCGGCGTACCGCGCTGCGAGATCATCACGCTGGACAGCCCAAAAGATACCGAAGAAGAGGCTGCTGCAGTGAAGCAGGCGATTGGCGATGCCCCATTCCTGCTGGTGACCTCCGCCTCACACCTGCCGCGCGCGATGATTTTCTTTGAGAAGCAAGGCCTGCACCCGCTTCCCGCACCGGCAAACCAGATGGCCATCGACGCGCCGCTCAACCCGTGGGAGCGGGCGATCCCCTCCCCGGTCTGGCTGATGCATAGCGACCGCGTCGGTTATGAGACGCTGGGGCGCCTCTGGCAGTGGCTGAAAGGCAGCTCAGGCGAGCCAGGGCAGGAGTGATTTTGTTGCCAGATCGAAGTTTGCGCGATTAAATCGGCCGGTGTTCACCAGCTGCGCGACTTCGTCCCAGAGCAGATAGAGCCAGCGCCGCCAGAGAAACGCTTCCGCAACGGGCGCGCGCTGAAGGTAATGCCAGAGCAAGCCTTCCGCCGGCCCGCTGTCGCTGAGCCTGAACAGCTCATATTCGCGCGGTGCCCAGAGCATGATGCCCGGCCCCACCATCGCCAGAAGCTGATCGCTGCGGGCATCTTTCAGCATGCTGCGCAGGGTAAAATTGCCGTGGATCAGCACGCAGTTGTCATTAAAACCGTCGAACAGCGCGGGCAGGCACTCGCGGGTGCGAAACAGAAGCCGTTTGTCCTGCATGGTTAAACCGGTATTGTTGAACTGGTTGAGGGTCCTCCACAGCACCTCCACCCGCTGGCGATACCACGACGGCCAGAGGTTTTCCTGGGTGCTGTCGACCGGGCCGACACACCCGCGGCTATCCTGACGGTGCCAGGCCAGCAGCGCCTCGACAATCTGATCTTTTAACTGCTCCCAGCGCTCCGGCGTGCGCGCGGGCGCTTCAACGGGCACGCCGCGCAAACGCTCAATCAGCAGCACATCCGGGCCGGGGTGTTCCTCATGGGTCATCACGCCGTACACCGTCGGCATACGCACGGTTCCCTCCCGCGCCAGCATCGACATTTTCCAGGCAAGCTGCCTGGCAACGCCCGGCGAGGTGAAACTTCGGGCCATCAGCGGCATCGGGTTACCCTGACTGTCATACAGCGACCAGAGCGCGGTATCGGCTTTTTCGCTCACGCATTCCACCCGGCTCAATTTTTCACCCAGCAGATGGCTAAGTTCGGCACGCAGCTGTTCCATAGGAGATTACCCCCACTAAAACTACTGCTTTTATAATGAGCGCCCGCAGTGAAGGATGTCACCCGGAAGAGATCAAAACAGCGCAGGAATTTGGCGGGAAACGGAAAATCCCCTCCGGACAGAGGGGATGAAAGGCTTAACGCAGCGCCTGACGGACGCGCTCAAGATCTTCTGGCGTATCCACGCCCGTGCCCGGCACTACGCTTAGCAACGGCAACGTGGATTTTCTCGCCATACCAGAGCACGCGAAGCTGCTCCAGCATTTCGATATGCTCCAGCGGGCTGGGTGGCCAGGTGACATAGCGGCGAATAAAGCCGGCGCGATAGCCGTAGATCCCAATATGACGCAGGAAGGTATCACCGATGGTCTCTTTGGAAAGCGCAAAGCGATCGCGATCCCACGGGATCGTGGCGCGGGAAAAATACAGCGCATAGCCTTCGGCATCCATGACCACCTTCACCGCATTGGGATTGAACGCCTCTTCCGCGCTGTGAATGGGTACCGCGAGCGTCGCCATACCAACCTTGCGCATGCTGCCAGGTTTTCGGCCACCTGACGGATAATCACCGCCGGGATCATCGGCTCGTCACCCTGCACGTTTACGATGACCGTATCATCACTGAAACCACATTTCTCAACCACTTCCGCCAGACGCTCGGTGCCGGACTGGTGATCGGCGCGGGTCATGCACACTTCACCGCCTGCCGCCTCCACCGCGCGCGCGACATCTTCGGATTGATCGGTGGCAACAATCACGCGATCGGCACCGGATTCACGCGCGCGCTCCAGCACGTGCACAATCATCGGTTTGCCGTTGATATCCACCAGCGGTTTACCCGGCAGACGCGTTGAGGCATAACGCGCAGGAATAATGACAACGAAACTCATGGCTTGCTCTCTTCCGCCACCAGCGAACGCGCTTCATTTTCCAGCAATACCGGAATGCCGTCACGCAGCGGGAAAGCCAGACTGTCCAGCTTGCAGATCAGCTCTTGTTTGTCCTGGCTGTAGTAGAGTTTGCCGTTGCATACCGGGCAGGCAATAATTTCAAGTAAACGGTGATCCATAGTTCCTCCTGATACACCGACAATTAATAAATTAAGCTTAACACATTCCTTTCTTACAGGGCGTGCCTGTTTCCCAGCCACTTCGACAGGATGTAAACAGTCCATCCGGCAGCCGCGCAAACGTCATCGTCCGGGCCCCCTGCCAGCGCGCGAATTCGCTAATGGCGGTCGTTGCAGCCCTTTTTCCAGCGTGCGGCCAGGCTTAACCCCGTCCTCCAGATAGAGCGCAATGATTTCCAGTGCGCCCGTCTTTGCGGTGCATTTTGGCATCCATGCGCCCGACCAGCTGCCCCTTATGCAGCAGCGGCAAAACAAAATAGCCATACTGGCGCTTTGGCGCCGGGGTATAACACTCCAGCCGGTAGCTGAAATCGAAGAGCTGCTCGGCGCGTTTTCGATCCCAGACCACCGGGTCAAAAGGCGACAACACCGCGCTGTGGGTGGCCGTGAAGTTTCTCCTCCTGCGCCGTTGCCAGCAGCGGCAATAGCGAAGGGCGCATGCAGCCACACTTCGCCCAGCGTTTCCACATTGACCGGGATAAATTTGTCCGGCTTCCTGCAACTGCTCCAGCAGCAACGGTAATGCAGGCTGGCGCAGGCGGTAATAGTCTGCCAGCCACTGGGCGCGAAAAACCCCGAGACTGCGGGCGCTGTTCTCCAGCATCAGGTACTCCGCGGCCTCCTGGGACAGCAGGTCCCGCTCGTCGTCCCAGTGCGGCATCACGCGATGCGTGAGGTCGTAGACGCGCTGAAAATTACGCCGCTCAACCACCATGACTTTCCCGGAGGTAAACAACCCTTCCAGATGACGTTTGTGCGGCTTCCACTCCCACCAGCCGCTGGTGCCTTTGCGCGGATGTTCAAAATCGGCTGAGCGCACCGGACCGTTTTCCTGAATATGGGCGATAAGCTGCTCAATCTCTTCCGCGTGTTCCTGCATCCACGCCTGACGGTATTTCCAGCCCATCTTGTCCGGCGCCAGCATGCGGTGGCGCACCAGGGCAAAATCGTCGCGCGGCAGAAAACAGGCTTCATGCGCCCAGTACTCCATCAGCTCCCCGCGGCGTAACGCCTCATCCAGCCACTGCGGAGGATACGCTCCCCAGGCGGCTAAACAGCACCAGGTAAGGGCTACGGGCCACAATGTTAATGGTGTCGATTTGCAGCAGCGACATGCGCTGGATCAGTAGAGAGGATATCGGCAGGTGTGCGCGCGGCGGCTGGGCTTTTTGAGCAGTAAACCCTGCGCGGCGAGATGTAAATGACGGGCAGATGTTAACGAGAGTTGCGGTACAGACATGGGTATTCCTGTTCAGTTAACAGGGCGCAGCCGATGCAGCAATCGTCAGCGCACCAACGCAAGCAGTTCCTGGAGCAGCTTGTTCCGGCTGTTCGCCTCCGAGTTGCGCGTCAACCGGCAGATACCACCAGTTATCTTCCGCAAAGGCCCGGCATTTCACCGCATCTTTTTCGGTCATGATCAGCGACTGTCCCGGTTTGACCATCGCCTGAACATCCGCCCGGGTTCCACCAACGCCTGATGGTCGGCCAGCGGAACGCGTTTGCTCCGGCATCACGCCGCACTACACTGTTCCAGCGTCGCGAAGAAGCGCGGGGGATGGCCAATACCCGCCATCGCCACCAAGGCGACAGCTCGCGTACTTCGCGCCGTTCACCGGTGCGCAGGTTGACTGCCAGACCCGGCTGCAGGTGCATCGGGATTTCACCCGACCTTGCCTCGCCCCCGTTCACAATCACCGCATCAACGGACTTCAGACGCGAAGCGCGTTCGCGCATCGGACCCGCAGGAAGCCACCAGCCGTTGCCAAAACGGCGGACGCCGTCGATGACCACAATCTCTTTATCACGCGCCAGGGCGATAATGCTGCAGGCCATCGTCAGTGATGATGATCTGCACGGAATGGTGTGCCAGAATGGCTTCCACCGCCTCACGGCGGTTGGGAGAAACCGCAACCGGCGCGCCGGTACGCTGGAAAATCAACACCGGTTCATCACCCGCCTCTGCCGTGGTGGTATCCGCCGTCAGCAACAGCGGGTAACGTGCTGCCTTCCCGCCATAACCGCGCGAAACCACCCCCACGCGGATACCGCGCTGCTGAAGCTGCTCCACCAGCCAGATCACCACCGGCGTTTTACCGTTGCCACCCGCCGTCAGGTTACCGACCACCACCACCGGAACCGGGGCGCGCCAGGCTTTTTTCAGCCCCAGACGATAAACCAGGCGGATTGCGCCACTCACCAGGCCATAAAGCCAGGAGAGCGGCAAAAACAGCAGCCACAGCGGGGATTCACCGGACCAGATGCGTGCAATCATGCGCCAAACTGCATCTTATGAAGCTGAGCGTAAACGCCGCGGTGCTCCAGCAGCTCGGCATGGCTTCCGCGCTCAACGATACAGCCATCCTCCACCACGACGATTTCATCAGCCTGTTCAATGGTCGAGAGACGGTGGGCAATCACCAGCGAGGTACGGTTTTTCTGCAGCTCATCCAGCGCAGACTGAATCGCGCGTTCAGATTCGGTATCCAGCGCAGAGGTGGCCTCATCAAGGATCAGGATCGGGCTGTCACGCAGCAGCGCACGGGCAATCGCGATACGCTGACGCTGGCCGCCAGAGAGCAGCACCCCATTCTCACCAATGATGGTATCCAGACCGTTATCCATCTTGTTGATAAAGTCCATGGCATAGGCCATCCGCGCGGCGTTCTCAATCTGCTCGCGGCTGTACTCATCTGTACGGGCGTAGGCAATGTTGTTGGCCACGGTATCGTTGAACAGATGCACGTTCTGGGAGACCAGCGCCACCTGGTTACGCAGCGATGTGCAGGGTGTATTCCCGCAGGTCGTGCCCATCCAACAGGATCTGCCCTTCGTCAATATCGTAGAAACGGGTGATCAGGCTGGCAATGGTCGATTTCCCCGACCCGGAACGCCCCACCAGCGCAACGGTTTTACCCGCCGGGATGGTCAGGTTGATATTGCGCAGAGCCGGCGTTTCACGGCCAGGATAGGTAAAGGTCACATTGCGGAATTCAACATCGCCGCGAGCACGCTCGATAACACGCGTTTCCTTCGTCTTTTTCCTGCTCAGAATCCAGAATAGCAGAACAGCGTCTGGCAGGCCGCCATCCCGCGCTGGAACTGGGCGTTGACGTTCGTCAGCGATTTCAGCGGACGCATCAGGGCAATCATAGAGGAGAAGACCACGGTAATGGTACCCGCCGTCAGCGTCTCCATGACGCTCGGGAAGCTGGCGGCATACAGGACGAATGCCAGCGCCAGTGATGCAATCAGCTGAATCAACGGATCGGAGATGGAGGAGGCCGAGACCATTTTCATCCCCTGCAAGCGCATTTTGTTGCTGACTTTGTCAAAGCGGTGGGTTTCGACTTCCTGACCGCCAAAAATCAGCACTTCTTTATGTCCTTTCAGCATCTGTTCCGCGCTGGTGGTCACCTGCCCCATCGTGTTCTGCATATTCTTGCTGATATTGCGGAAGCGCTTTGATACGACGCGAATAGCAACAGAAACCATCGGCGCCAGCACGATCAGGATCAGCGACAGCTGCCAGCTGTAGTAGAACATCATCACGAACAGGCCGATGATCGACGCGCCTTCACGCACCACGGTGATCAGTGCGCTGGATGAGGAGGAAGCCACCTGCTCCGAATCGTAGGTAATACGCGACAGCAGCGTCCCGGTAGACTGCTTGTCAAAGAATGAAACCGGCATGCCCATCATGTGGCTGAACAGGCGACGGCGCATGGTCATCACCACTTTCCCCGAGACCCAGGAAATGCAGTAGCTGGAGATATAGCTGGTGATACCGCGGAGGATCATCAGCCCGATAACCACCAGCGGCATCCACAGCAGCACCGAGCGATCCGTTTTACCAAAACCGTCATCCAGTAACGGTTTAAGCAGCGATAGCATGAATGTATCGCTGGCTGCGTTGAGGATTAACGCAATCCCCGCCACGATCAGGCCCGTTTTGAAAGGCGCAATCATCGGCCAGAGTCGGCGGAAGGTTTGCCACGTGGAGAGATCTTTGTCGTTATGCATTCAGAAAACCAGCACTTGTTGAAATAGCCGCATATTCTACCCGTTATCGTCTGGGGCGCCAAACCACTGATGATACCAACGCGGTAAAAGTTGCTCCCGCAAGCTATGGATTTCCCAGCCCTGGGGAGAAAATGATATGGTTATCTGCCCCTGGTGCGGAGTGTCATACCAGCGATATCCCTGCTCCCGGTAACGTTTTACGACCTTTAGCGAAGGGAAGCGCCAGGCGTTATACCGCGATGCTGACGCCACTGCCGCCTTACCTTCTACCCGCTGCAAGAAAGGCAGAGACGACGAGGTGTTACTTCCATGATGAGGTACCTGCACAAGTGTAGATTGTAGGTGCTGCCAGTAGCGGCTGAGCATTGCCATCTCTCCCTGCGTTTCGATGTCACCGGTTAGCAGGATACTGTGTTTCCCATCCTCCACCTTCACGACACATGAGAGATTGTTCCCCTGCATCTGCGCTTTCGGTAGCGGCCAGTGCGCGCTGAATGTCAGCCCCTGCCACTGCCATGTCTCTCCACGAAAACAGGGTGCGTGGCCAGCCCAACCTAATGGGCTGCGTACCCACAGTTCTGGCCAGGCTTTCAGTAAGGACGCCAGACCACCGCGATGATCCAGATGTTCATGGCTCAGTATGATGCCCTCGGGCTGCAGAGCGTGCCAGCGCAGCCACGGAATAATCAGTTGCTGCCCACTGTCACCTCCAGGCCACGCAACGCCGGTATCGTAGAGAATCGCTTTACCGTTGCGTTCAATCACCATTGCCAGCCCCTGCCCAACATCCAGCATATGTACTGACCACTCCCCTTGCCGGTCAGCCCGCCATAGCGGTAATAACAGCATCGTCAGGCCAGTCAGACACAGCGCAGGAATACGACACCACAGAGACAAGCGCCAGCAGATCAGCATCAACCATGGTACCCAGGCTGCTGCCTGCCAACGCGCATCAATATTGACCCATCCCGCGGGCAACCATCGCAGAAAAGCAAACAATAGTGCGAGCGTTTGGTCCGCAAGATACCAGCAGGCTTCCTCAATTAGCGGGGGTCCGGTCAAGTGCAGCAGCATTCCCGTTAAAATCAGGGGGACGGTGACAAATGTTACCAGAGGGATCGCCACCAGGTTGGCGACCAGCGAGCTCAGACTGATTCCATGGAACATAGATAATTGTAAGGGAATCAGTAATAACGTCATCCCAATTTGCAAATGGACCAGGCTCATACCGCTATGTATAAGCCAGTGTTGCTGCGCTGGCATCGGTAACCACTGATACCAGAACAGCAATGCTGCCACCGCGAAGGCCGATAACCACAGGCTGTATGACAATACGGAGATCGGATCGATAAACAATATCGCTGCGACACAACAGAGCCAGACTTGCCAGGGCGACCATAACCGACCTGAAAGACGTAGCGTAGCCCATACGCTAAGCGAAATGGCTGTGCGCAATGCTGGGGGTTGTAAGCCTGTAAGATATGCATATCCAATGGCACACAATACTCCGGCGAGCAGTGGCAACGCCCAATTAATCCGCTGGGCCGGGAAGTAAAACTGTATTCCACGGGTAACAACGCCGCCAAGCATCGCGGCAAGAGCGATATGCAGGCCAGATATCGCCATCAAATGGGCAGTTCCAGTCTGGCGCATAATCTCTTTTACCGGGCTTTCGAGTGCTGAACGTTCTCCCATTCCCAGCGCCAGAATCACCGGACGCCAGGAATAAGGGGAAAGCGTGTGCACCAGCGACTGAAGATAATCAGCGCGCCAGCTACAAGTTGGCTCGATTAACCGCGCATCGCTAAAGCGGCCGCTAAGAGGAAGATGGCTTGCCAGTGCGTAGCGCTGAGAATCAAACCCTCCGTCGTTGAGCTGACCGTGCATCGCACGTACACGAACGGTCATCACCCATCGCTGCCCTGTACAGACCGGGACAGGTAAGTATTGCCCATAGAGTGTTATGCCAGCGGCCGGGAACAAGCGCTTGCCATTAAGACGCACTATCTTCGCCTGATGGCGGGTCATATTGTCTGTTTCGGTAATAATGACTTCAACCTGACGGTTCGCTCCCGGAAGGTTCACCGTTGGCCAAAGTGCCTGCATTGCGTTCAAAACGCCCCAGGCAAAAATGAGTAACGTGGTGCCCCCATAGCGTAAAAGCCTTGGTCGTACGCATGCCAGCAGGCATCCACTAATGATGACGCACCAAATACTGCGGATATCGGGTAATACCGGCAACCACAGCAGCGGTAAAATACCCAATATGATGCATGCAGCTAATGTAGATAACGCCATGCATACCTCCTTGTTGGATCAGAAGTATGCGGGGCTCTGGCTTGATTTTCTTTCGTGTGTTTTCAGGTTTGCGGCGTGAATTGTTGGTTTTTTATCGCATTACATCGCACCAGCAAAAATGTGCGAGGCTGCTTCAGGAAAAGAAAAGCAGAAAATGAAAAAGGCACCCTTTCAGGTGCCTTCTCGCATGTAATTCTTTGCTATTCGCTAAGAATTACTCATAAATATTGGCGCGATCACGCAATTCTTTACCCGGCTTAAAGTGCGGAACGTACTTACCTTCCAGCTCGACTTTATCGCCAGTTTTCGGGTTACGCCCGGTACGAGGAGCACGATAGTGCAGAGAAAAACTACCGAAACCGCGGATTTCAATGCGCTCGCCCTGGGCAAGAGTAGAGGCCATATGCTCCAGCATCTCTTTTACGGCATCTTCCACGGCTTTGGCCGGGATATGCGGTTGCTGACTGGCAAGTCTTTCAATCAATTCTGACTTGGTCATGATTCCTCCGGTTTCCTTCAAACCAATTAGCTGAACAGCTCATTAAACAAGGGCGGCCGTAGCCGCCCTTTGTCATTGATTACAGGACGAATCCTGTAATCTGTCAAGTTAGCTCCTCATCCTTCGCACGGCAACTGTGTGACATTCGTCCTGTTACCGCGCAAATGACGCCGGGAACCTGAT
>JBCNNT010000011.1:0-239065 GCA_039594245.1 Enterobacter sp. | reverse complement strand
ATTACAGAAGGGTCTGAAGCAGAGTGTAGAAGAAATGAAGTGCGGCAGTGGCCGGGCGTGAAATACACCAAAGCCCCGTGATGCGGCAAACGATGATTACGCCAGCGTGCTGATGCGTGCCAGCTGTTCGAAATAGTCCGGGAAGGTTTTCGCCGTACATTTCGGGTCAAGAATGGTGACCGGCGTATCCGACAGCGCCACCAGCGAGAAGCACATCGCCATACGGTGATCGTTGTAGGTTCCGATCTCCGCAAACTGCAGTTTTGCCGGCGGCGTGACGCGAATGTAGTCTTCACCCTCTTCCACCTCGCCCCCACTTTACGCAGCTCTGTCGCCATCGCGAACAGACGGTCGGTTTCCTTCACGCGCCAGTTGTAGATATTACGCAGCGTGGTGGTGCCTTTGGCAAACAGCGCCGCCGTGGCAATGGTCATCGCCGCATCCGGGATATGGTTCATGTCCATGTCGATGGCGTTCAGCTCGCCGCGGGTACAGGCGATGAAGTCATCGCCCCAGGTCACCACCGTTGCGCCCATTTTTTCCAGCACGTCGGCAAAACGGATATCGCCCTGCACGCTGTTGCGGCCAATACCGGTCACCTTCACCGTGCCGCCTTTGATCGCCCCCGCCGCCAGGAAGTAAGAAGCCGAGGAGGCATCGCCCTCAACCAGATAGCTGGCCCGGAGACTGATACTGCTGCCCGCCGCGAACCACAAAACGCTGATAGGGCTGGTTTTCCACCTACACGCCAAAGGTTTTCATCAGGTGCAGCGTGATATCGATGTACGGTTTGGAGACCAGCTCGCCTTTAATCGTGATAACCGTATCCTGCGGCGCCAGCGGCGCGGTCATCAGCAGTGCGGTCAGGAACTGGCTGGAAACGCTGCCGTCAACCTCGACGTGACCGCCGGTAAAGCCGCCGCGCAGACGCAGTGGCGGATAATTTTCCTGCTCCAGGTAATCAATCTGCGCGCCGCCCTGACGCAGGGCATCCACCAGATGGCCAATCGGACGCTCTTTCATGCGCGGTTCACCGGTCAGCACCAAATCGTTGTTGCGCCCAAGACACAGCGCCGCCGCCAGCGGGCGCATCGCCGTACCGGCGTTGCCCAGAAACAGCTCCAGCTCTTCCGCCGAGTGCAGCGCGCCGCCGTTGCCGGTCACTTCGCAGCGGGTGCGATCGTCGGAGAGAGTGTAATGAACGCCCAACGCTTTCAGCGCATTGAGCATATGGCGCACGTCATCGCTGTCCAGCAGGTTGGTCAGGACGGTGGTGCCGTTTGCCAGTGCTGCCAGCAGCAGAGCGCGGTTCGAGACACTTTTTGAACCAGGCAGATTGATGGTGCCATCTACCCGCGCGATAGGTTGTAACGTCAGGGATTCCATGAAAACTTAACTCTCAACTCAGACAAAATAAAAACCCCGCAGTCCAAGGCTGCGGGGAATGCAGACAACAGCGAATTAACCGTGGCGACGTTCGAAGTCGATCATGAAGTCGGTCAGCGCCTTAACGCCTTCCAGCGGCATCGCGTTATAGATGGAGGCACGCATGCCGCCAACGACACGGTGGCCTTTCAGCGCGTGCAGACCCGCCGCGAAGGACTCTTCCAGGAACACTTTGTCCAGCGCGCTGTCCGCCAGCTGGAACGGCACGTTCATGCGGGAACGGTTAGCCTTCGCCACATCGTTGCGGTAGAAGTCGCTCTTGTCGATCACGCCATACAGCAGTTCGCTTTTTTGCTGATTGACTTTGTCCATCTGCGGCACGCCGCCGTTTTGCTTCAGCCATTTGAAGACCAGGCCGGAGAGATACCAGGCAAACGTCGGCGGGGTGTTGAACATAGAATCGTTTTCGTTCAGCACGGTGTAATCGAGAATCGACGGGCAGGCTGCATGCGCTTTGCCCAGCAGATCTTCACGCACGATCACCAGCGTCAAACCTGCCGGACCGATATTTTTCTGTGCGCCCGCATAAATCACGCCATAACGGCTGACGTCAATTGGCGCAGACAGAATGGTGGAGGAGAAGTCAGCGGCAACCACGACATCGCTGCCGAAGTTTGGCGTCTCGTCGATGGCAATGCCGTCAATGGTTTCGTTCGGGCAGTAGTGCAGATACGCGGCGTTATCAGAAAGCTGCCACTCGCTCATTGGCTTCACGGCGCGCAGGCCGTCAACAGTCACTTTGGCGTCGATAACATTCGGCGCGCAGTATTTGTGCGCTTCTTTAACCGCACTTGCCGCCCAGTAACCCGCGTCAACGTAGTCAGCGGTGGTTTTATCACCCAGGATATTCAGCGGAATGCCCGCAAACTGGCCGCGCCCACCGCCGTGACAGAACAATACTTTGTAGTTGGAGGGGATATTCAGCAGATCGCGAAAATCCTTTTCCGCCTCTTCCGCCACCTGAATAAACTCTTTACCACGGTGGCTGATTTCCATCACCGACGTGCCGAGACCGTTCCAGTCACACAGTTCCTGTTGAGCCTGTTTGAGCACGTCCGCCGGTAACATTGCCGGACCTGAACTGAAATTAAAGACTTGAGCCATTTCCCCTCACCACGCTAAAAGCCATAAGTTATAACTGTGGATATCGGTTTTATCATTCAGTGACACGCGCCGCAATGTCTAAAACTTATGACCCGTGAAATGTGTCCCGCGTCACACAAAACAATCTGCCGCCTCGCTAAGACAAAACCGACAAAATGGCTGTCAGGTGATGCGTTTGGCCCGGCTAACCTTCGTCCATTCCGGATTTGCACAGCGGGGGCATAATTGACGATCCCCCGGCTGCATCGCGACGACATGGCTACATCTCACGCAGGCATACTCGCCTGACTCAGGTACGGTTCTGAAACGCTCGATCAGCATATCCGGCAGAATGCACAGTCCCGGCCTCACCTCATCGTCAGAATAGTAATAGACGCTAATCTGCCCGTTGGTTTCCATGATCGCCAGACGCACCTGCCCGAGCTGTTCCACGCTGTTGAGGCGTAGCTCCATAAAGAACTCAAACTCGGTCATATTGGCGCTTCATGCAATTTTTCCCAGGCCAGCTGACCGTCCTCGACGATAACGACCGGCTTGCCTTCAAGCAGATCTTCCAGCTTTTCGCTTTTCGACATCAGCCACATGACAAGACGGTAAAGCAGCGCCAGTGAGACAAAAACGATAAAGACCGGCACCATCGGCACATCATCATAAAAGGCGACATCCCCCGCCGCTGAACCCAGCGTCAGGATAATCAACACTTCAAAGAGCGACATCTGCCGTACGCCACGGCGGCCGGTGATCTTGAGAAACAGGAAGACGAGTACGAAGGTATACAGGCTGCGCAGCGCCACTTCGCCCAAAAATTCAGGAGGGAACTTTATCAAACGCCATCCGCTGGAGATCAAACGCTTTCATTTTTCCATGCCTTAACAGTCGGGTACTGTCCCTAAGCATAGACTGCTGCCATTTATTTTCGCCGGGCAGACGCGGAAGATAGCACCCGTCACGCAAAACCCGTATCATTGCGCGCTTTACGTACGAAAAAAGTGAACGCCATGACTCAAACGTTTATCCCCGGCAAAGACGCCGCTCTGGAAGATTCCATCGCCCGCTTCCAGCAGAAACTGACCGACCTGGGTTTTAACATCGAAGAAGCCTCCTGGCTGAATCCGGTGCCGCACGTCTGGTCCGTGCATATTCGCGATAAAGACTGTGCCCTGTGCTTTACCAACGGTAAAGGCGCGACGAAAAAAGCGGCGCTGGCCTCTGCGCTGGGTGAGTATTTTGAGCGTCTGTCCACCAACTACTTCTTCGCTGACTTCTGGCTGGGCGAAACCATCGCTCAAGGCCCGTTCGTTCACTACCCGAACGAAAAATGGTTCCCGCTGACGGAAGATGACGCGCTGCCGGAAGGGATTCTCGACGCGCGTCTGCGCGCCTTCTACGATCCGGAAAACGAACTGACCGCCAGCATGCTGATCGATCTGCAGTCCGGTAACGACGATCGCGGTATCTGCGCCCTGCCGTTTACCCGTCAGTCTGATGAGCAGACCGTCTATATCCCGATGAACATCGTCGGCAACCTGTATGTGTCCAACGGCATGTCCGCCGGTAACACCCGCAATGAAGCGCGCGTGCAGGGTCTGTCTGAAGTGTTCGAACGCCACATCAAAAACCGCATCATCGCCGAATCCATCAGCCTGCCTGAAATCCCGGCAGGACGTGCTGGCGCGCTACCCGGGCGTGGTGGAAGCCATCGCCAAACTGGAAGCGGAAGGTTTCCCGATCTTTGCCTATGACGGCTCGCTGGGCGGCAAGTATCCGGTGATCTGCGTCGTGCTGTTTAACCCGACCAACGGCACCTGCTTCGCCTCCTTCGGCGCGCACCCGGACTTCGGCGTGGCGCTGGAGCGTACCGTCACCGAGCTGCTGCAGGGCCGCAGCCTGAAAGATCTCGACGTGTTTACCCCGCCAACGTTTGATGATGAAGAAGTGGCCGAACACACCAACCTCGAAACCCACTTCATCGATTCCAGCGGCTTGATCTCCTGGGATATGTTCAAGCAGGACGCGGACTATCCGTTCGTGGACTGGAGCTTCGCCGGGACCACGGAAGAAGAGTTCGCCACGCTGATGGCGATCTTCAACGCGGAAGATCAGGAAGTCTACATCGCCGATTACGAGCACCTGGGCGTCTACGCGTGCCGCATTATCGTGCCGGGCATGTCCGACATCTACCCGGCTGAAGATCTGTGGCTGGCGAATAACAGCATGGGCAGCGCATCTGCGCGAAACGCTGCTGGCTCTGCCGGGCAGCGAGTGGGAGAAAGAAGAGTACCTGAACCTGATCGCCCAACTGGACGAAGAAGGCCACGATGACTTCACCCGCGTACGCGAACTGCTGGGTCTGGCGACCGGTAAAGACAACGGCTGGTATACCCTGCGCATCGGCGAGCTGAAAGCGATGCTGGCGCTGGCGGGCGGCGATCTGGATCAGGCGCTGGCCTGGACCGAATGGACCATGGAATTCAACCCGTCGGTCTTCTGCGCGGAGCGCACCAACTACTACCGCTGCCTGCAAACGCTGCTGCTGCTGGCGCAGGAAGAGGATCGCGAGCCGCTGCAATACCTGAATGCTTTCGTGCGCATGTACGGCGCGGAGGCCGTTGAAGCAGCCAGCGCCGCCCTGAGCGGCGAAGCGCCGTTCTATGGCCTGCAGGCTGTTGATAGCGATCTGAAAGCCTTCCCGGCGCATCAGTCGCTGCTGGCGGCCTACGAAAAGCTGCAAAGCGCCAAAACGCCATACTGGGCAAAATAACGACAAGTAGCACGACAATATGTAGGCTTCATAGCAGGTCTGGGCTATATTACGGGGCAATTTCATTGCCCCTTTTTTTATTTTCTTCGGCAATGTCTGTTGATTGTAATAATTAAGTTAAATATGGGTAAATAGTATTATTACTTGCGAACTTATACTGTTACTTTTTATGGTAAATACCCCATATTAATTAACTGATTTTTCGGAGGCTGCACGAAAAAATTCAACTCATTTCATAACTTTTAAAATTTATTTTTATTCGGATAATCAAATACTTACTCCGCATTCGTAGAAAAACCACACACTCTGCGGGCCTATAAGCCAGGCGAGATATGATCCATATCAAATTCTCTTCTATAATGCTTTGTTAGTATCTCGTCGCCGACTTAATAAAGAGAGAGTTAGTGTGAAAGCTGACAACCCTTTTGATCTTATACTCCCTGCCGCGATGGCCAAAGTTGCCGAAGAAGCAGGTGTCTATAAAGCAACGAAACATCCGATGAAGACGTTCTATCTGGCGATCACGGCTGGTGTGTTCATCTCTATCGCTTTCGTCTTCTACATCACCGCCACCACCGGTACTGCCGGAATGCCTTTCGGCATGGCCAAACTGATTGGCGGCATTTGTTTCTCACTGGGTCTGATTCTCTGCGTCATCTGCGGCGCCGACCTCTTCACCTCAACGGTGCTGATTGTCGTGGCAAAGGCCAGCGGAAGAATCACCTGGGGGCAACTGGCCCGTAACTGGCTTAACGTCTACGTGGGTAACCTGGTTGGCTGCCTGCTCTTTGTTCTGCTGATGTGGCTTTCTGGCGAGTATATGGTCGCCAACGGTGGCTGGGGCCTTAACGTCCTGCAAACCGCCGACCACAAAATGCATCACACATTTATCGAAGCCGTTGCTCTCGGCATCCTCGCTAACCTGATGGTCTGCCTGGCTGTATGGATGAGCTACTCCGGTCGCAGCCTGATGGACAAAGCCATGATTATGGTGCTGCCGGTTGCGATGTTTGTTGCCAGCGGCTTTGAGCACAGTATCGCGAATATGTTCATGATCCCAATGGGCATTGTAATCCGCGACTTTGCGAGCCCGGAGTTCTGGACCGCAGTTGGTTCCAGCCCGGAAAGTTTCTCTCACCTGACTATTACGAATTTCATTACCGATAACCTGATTCCGGTCACTATCGGGAACATTATCGGTGGGGGTCTGTTAGTTGGGTTGACATACTGGGTCATTTACCTGCGTGGCGACGATCATCATTGATGGTTGTCTCAGGCAGTAAATAAAAAATCCACTTAAGAAGGTAGGTGTTACATGTCCGAGCTTAATGAAAAATTAGCCACAGCCTGGGAAGGTTTTGCGAAAGGTGACTGGCAGAATGAAGTCAACGTACGTGACTTCATCCAGAAAAACTACACCCCGTATGAAGGTGACGAATCCTTCCTGGCTGGCGCAACTGACGCGACCACCACCCTGTGGGACAGCGTAATGGAAGGGGTTAAACTGGAAAACCGCACTCACGCGCCAGTTGATTTTGACACCTCCGTTGCTTCCACCATCACTTCTCACGATGCTGGCTACATCAACAAAGCGCTTGAGAAAATCGTTGGTCTGCAGACTGAAGCACCACTGAAACGCGCAATCATCCCGTTCGGCGGCATCAAAATGGTTGAAGGTTCCTGCAAAGCGTACAACCGCGAGCTGGACCCGATGCTGAAAAAAATCTTCACCGAATACCGTAAAACCCACAACCAGGGCGTATTCGATGTTTACACCAAAGACATTCTGAACTGCCGTAAATCTGGCGTTCTGACTGGTCTGCCAGATGCGTATGGCCGTGGCCGTATCATCGGTGACTACCGTCGCGTTGCGCTGTACGGTATCGACTTCCTGATGAAAGACAAATACGCGCAGTTCCTGTCTCTGCAGTCCGATCTGGAAAACGGCGTAAACCTGGAAGCGACTATCCGTCTGCGTGAAGAGATCGCTGAACAGCACCGCGCGCTGGGTCAGATCAAAGAGATGGCGGCTAAATACGGCTGCGATATCTCCGGTCCTGCTACCAACGCTCAGGAAGCTATCCAGTGGACCTACTTCGGCTACCTGGCCGCAGTTAAGTCTCAGAACGGTGCAGCGATGTCCTTCGGTCGCGTATCCACCTTCCTGGATGCTTACATCGAACGTGACCTGAAAGCAGGCAAAATCACCGAACAAGACGCTCAGGAAATGATTGACCACCTGGTCATGAAACTGCGTATGGTTCGCTTCCTGCGTACGCCTGAATACGATGAGCTGTTCTCCGGTGACCCAATCTGGGCAACTGAATCCATCGGCGGTATGGGCGTTGACGGCCGTACTCTGGTGACCAAAAACAGCTTCCGCTTCCTGAACACCCTGTACACCATGGGTCCTTCTCCGGAGCCGAACATCACCGTTCTGTGGTCTGAAAAACTGCCGCTGAACTTCAAGAAATTCGCCGCGAAAGTGTCCATCGACACCTCTTCTCTGCAGTACGAGAACGATGACCTGATGCGTCCGGACTTCAACAACGACGATTACGCTATCGCTTGCTGCGTAAGCCCAATGGTTGTTGGTAAACAAATGCAGTTCTTCGGTGCGCGTGCAAACCTGGCGAAAACCATGCTGTACGCAATCAACGGCGGCGTTGATGAAAAACTGAAAATGCAGGTTGGTCCTAAGTCTGAGCCGATCAAAGGCGACGTTCTGAACTTCGACGAAGTGATGGACCGCATGGATCACTTCATGGACTGGCTGGCGAAACAGTACGTCACTGCGCTGAACGTTATCCACTACATGCACGACAAGTACAGCTACGAAGCTTCTCTGATGGCGCTGCACGACCGTGACGTTATCCGCACCATGGCGTGTGGTATCGCAGGTCTGTCCGTTGCTGCTGACTCCCTGTCTGCAATCAAATATGCGAAAGTTAAACCAATTCGTGACGAAGACGGCCTGGCTGTAGACTTCGAAATCGAAGGTGAATATCCGCAGTTTGGTAACAACGACTCTCGCGTTGATGACATGGCGGTTGACCTGGTAGAACGTTTCATGAAGAAAATTCAGAAACTGACTACCTACCGCAACGCTATCCCGACTCAGTCTGTTCTGACCATCACCTCTAACGTTGTGTATGGTAAGAAAACCGGTAACACCCCGGACGGTCGTCGCGCTGGCGCGCCGTTCGGCCCAGGTGCTAACCCGATGCACGGTCGTGACCAGAAAGGTGCGGTTGCCTCTCTGACTTCCGTTGCTAAACTGCCGTTTGCTTACGCGAAAGATGGTATCTCTTACACCTTCTCTATCGTGCCAAACGCGCTGGGTAAAGACGACGAAGTGCGTAAAACCAACCTCGCGGGTCTGATGGATGGTTACTTCCACCACGAAGCGTCCATCGAAGGTGGTCAGCACCTGAACGTGAACGTGATGAACCGTGAAATGCTGCTCGACGCGATGGAAAACCCTGAGAAATATCCTCAGCTGACCATCCGCGTATCTGGTTACGCAGTACGTTTTAACTCCCTGACTAAAGAACAGCAGCAGGACGTTATCACCCGTACCTTCACTCAAACCATGTAATGGTGCTACCCAAGAGTTTTCGGGCTGCATTGAGGCCGGTAAGAGAGCGAATCCCGATGAGCTTACTGAAGTCAAGTGAGTTGGGTGAGTGAAAACAGCCAGCAAAGATACAGCTTGAGAGACGAAGGGAATTGACTGAAATCACGCGTTAACAAGCGTACAATAAAGGCTCCACGTCAGTGGGGCCTTTTTAACACCCTCTCCACCTCAGTCCGCTTTGTCCGCCATCTATACTTGCTGGATATCAGCCAAAACAGACTTAGCGCAACCGGCTATAAATTGCGCAGACACAGGCCCGGACGGGCCGCATCATGGAGAAATCACCGCAATGTCAACTATTGGTCGCATCCACTCCTTCGAATCCTGTGGCACCGTCGATGGCCCGGGCATCCGCTTTATCACCTTCTTCCAGGGCTGCCTGATGCGCTGCCTGTACTGCCATAACCGCGACACCTGGGATACGCACGGCGGTAAAGAAGTCACCGTCGAAGATCTGATGAAAGAGGTGGTGACCTATCGCCACTTTATGAACGCCTCCGGCGGCGGCGTGACCGCGTCCGGCGGTGAGGCCATTCTGCAGGCTGAATTTGTCCGCGACTGGTTCCGCGCCTGCCACAAAGAAGGCATTCATACCTGCCTCGATACCAACGGCTTTGTGCGCCGCTACGATCCGGTGATTGATGAACTGCTGGAAGTGACCGATCTGGTGATGCTCGATCTCAAACAGATGAACGATGAGATCCACCAGAACCTGGTCGGCGTCTCCAACCACCGCACGCTGGAGTTTGCCCAATACCTTGCGAAAGAAAGGCATCAAAACCTGGATCCGCTACGTGGTGGTTCCGGGCTGGTCAGACGATGACGACTCCGCGCACCGCCTGGGGGAATTTACCCGCGACATGGGCAACGTCGAGAAAATCGAACTGCTGCCCTACCACGAGCTGGGTAAACATAAATGGGTGGCCATGGGCGAAGAGTACAAGCTCGATGGCGTGAAGCCGCCGAAAAAAGAGACCATGGAACGCGTCAAAGGTATTCTTGAACAGTACGGCCACAAAGTGATGTACTGAGCCGCAGTAAAAGCAAAAAAGCCACAACACCTCGGTGTGGCTTTTTTATGCCGGGTTGTTTCTCCGCCGATGCACTCAGGCGTGCGCAACCGGAGTAGGATGGTGCCCTGCTTTACGCAGCAGCATCACCAGATAGATAAACGACACGCCCGCAATCATGATAAACAGCAGACTGTCTGAATAGTTTTGCATCAGCATCGCCGTCAGCGTCGGGCCCAGAAGGCTGCCAATGGTGTAGCTCAACAGCAGCGCCTGGTTCATGGCCACCAACTGGTGGTGCTCCACTTTCTCACAGGCCCAGGCCATCGCCACCGGGTAAAGCGTAAAGCCAGCCGCCCCCAACACAAACAGCGCCGGCGCCATCGCCGCAGTTGCTGAGCATTCCCATACAGCCGATGATCACCACGAAGACCTGAACGCGCAGCACCAGCAAACGGCCAAAACGATCGGCCAGACGGCCAACGGGCCACTGCCCGACAATGCCTGAGCTCACCATGAGCGCCATCCAGAAACCGATGCCGGAATCGCTGATGCCCTGATGTGAAAGATAGAGCGGCATCAGGCCATACAGCGAGCCGAGAACAATCCCGGAGATAATGCAGCCATTTACCCCCAGCCGCGCCTGGCGAAGGCGCAACATCGGCCATACTGAAGTCGCGGCTTGCTCCTCGCTCTGTTGATTAACAATACGGGTAAACAGCAGCGGCAGGATCGCCGCCAGCACCAGCCCTGTCACCCACGGCAGTACGCTCATCAGATCCGTCGGCAATTTGCTGACCATCACCTGACCCAGCACGGTGCCTACATAATAAACCATCATGTAGGCTGCCAGCAGGCGGCCACGGTTGCGGGAGGTGCCGCTGCACATTAACGCGCTTTCCACCACCACCCAAATCATTGCGCAGCCGACACCGGCGATGAAGCGCCAAACCATCCAGCTCCAGAAGCCCACCATCAGCCCCAGCCCAACGCAGCCAGCAGCGAAAATCAGCGAGGCAAGGTAATAGCTGCGGTTAAAACCCAGGCGGCGGATAAGACGCCCGGTCAATAAAGTGCCGAGTAAATTACCGGTAAAATAAGACGAGCCCACCATACCCACCTGCCAGGTGGGTAAGTTTTCGTGGGCAAGCCACAGCGGCACGAGCGTATTCAGCGTCGCGATCGCCAGCGTCAACAGCATCAGGCCGCAGAGCAATAACAGCACCGGCCGGGTATAGATGGACATGGATTCAAAAGCCGTGAGGAAGTTCAGATTGCGTGCGCATCATGCCACTGGCAAAAGCAAAGTCAATCCACAGAATTAGCGGGCTGACATGAATTGCGCCTTGTCGATTTGAAAAACTTATCCCGCATCAATTCAAGATACTTCAGGTAATATTCATCCGATTGTTTTTATTGTACTAAGCCACAGAAACAGTAAAGAGATCAGTAGAAAAATTTCATGATAGAAAACCACATTTCACCCGGCCGGCCCGGGAGTAATTAACAGGTCCGCATATATCATAGAAAAACTGGTTAATGGAGGATTACTCAGCAACGAGACATAAAAAAAGCGCCCACAGGCGCTTTTCTGGTACACTAAAGAAGTATTAACCGATGTACTCCAGGCCGTTCATATATGGACGCAGCACTTCAGGGACCTCGATACGACCGTCGGCCTGCTGGTAGTTTTCCAGCACGGCAACCAGCGTACGGCCCACAGCCAGACCAGAACCGTTCAGGGTATGCACCAGACGGGTTTTCTTGTCGGATTTGCTGCGGCAGCGTGCCTGCATGCGGCGCGCCTGGAAATCCCAGACGTTAGAGCAGGAGGAGATTTCACGGTAGGTGTTCTGCGCCGGCACCCACACTTCCAGATCGTAGGTTTTGCAGGCGCCAAAGCCCATATCACCGGTGCACAGCAGCATACGGCGGTACGGCAGACCCAGCAGCTGCAGCACTTTCTCCGCGTGGCCGGTCATCTCTTCCAGCGCGTCCATGGACTCTTCCGGACGAACGATCTGCACCATCTCAACTTTGTCGAACTGGTGCATACGGATCAAACCGCGGGTGTCGCGACCGTAAGAACCGGCTTCGGAACGGAAGCACGGAGAGTGCGCCGTCAGTTTGATCGGCAGATCGTCTTCGTCGATGATCTCATCACGCACCAGGTTGGTCAGCGGCACTTCCGCGGTTGGGATCAGCGCGTAGTTGCTGCTGTCGGCTTCTTCGTCCAGCGGACGGGTATGGAACAGATCGCCGGCAAATTTCGGCAGCTGGCCCGTACCGTACAGCGTGTCGTGGTTGACCAGATACGGCACGTAGGTTTCCGCTGTAGCCATGCTGCTCGGTGTGCAGATCCAGCATGAACTGCGCCAGCGCGCGGTGCAGATGGGCAATCTGGCCTTTCATCACCACGAAGCGAGAACCGGTCAGCTTAACCGCTGCCGCAAAATCCAGGCCCGCGTGCATTTCGCCCAGCGTCACGTGATCGCGCACCTCGAAGTCAAACTCACGAGGCGTACCCCAGCGGTTCACTTCAACGTTGTCGTTTTCATCTTTGCCGACAGGCACGCTGTCGTCAGGAATATTCGGGATAGCCAGGGCAATATCACGAATCTCGGCCTGAAGAACATCCAGCTCCGCTTTCGCCTGATCCAGTTCTTCACCCAGCTTGTTCACTTCCAGGCGTAATGGCTCAATATCTTCCCCGCGCGCTTTCGCCTGGCCGATGGATTTCGATCGAGAGTTACGCTCTGCCTGCAGATTTTCAGTTTGTACCTGCAGAACTTTACGACGCTCTTCGAGCGCGCGCAGCTTATCTACATCCAGCTTAAAGCCCCGGCGTGCCAGTTTTTCAGCGACTGCGTCTGGCTCATTACGCAGCAGATTGGGATCGAGCATGCTTATCCTGTGCTTGTCGAATTGTAAAAAGAAGAAGTCGATCACAGCCTGCGATCGATACAATGATACAGCGCTAACCTTACCGCAACGACTGAACTAACGGTAGCGTTTTATAGGGCTATTTTGATCCTGTTCGGCGAGCCAGGCGAGCTTTTCACCAATCTTGCCTTCAAGACCTCTGTTGGTGGGGTGATAATAGCGCGTTTGTGCCATTTCCTGCGGGAAATACTCCTCCCCGGCGGCGTAGGCATTGGGTTCGTCGTGAGCGTAACGGTACTCCTGCCCGTACCCCATCTCTTTCATCAGTTTGGTCGGCGCATTACGCAGATGAACCGGCACATCGTAATCCGGGCGTTCGCGTGCGTCGGCCAGCGCCGCTTTAAACGCGGTATAGACCGCGTTGCTTTTCGGCGCGCAGGCCAGATAGACAATCGCCTGCGCGATGGCACGCTCCCCTTCCGCCGGGCCAACGCGGGTGAAACAGTCCCAGGCGGAAAGAGCCACCTGCATGGCGCGCGGATCGGCATTGCCGACATCTTCTGAAGCAATCGCCAGACAGCGACGCGCCACGTACAACGGATCGCCGCCGGCAGTGATAATGCGCGCATACCAGTAAAGTGCCGCATCCGGCGCGCTACCGCGCACCGACTTATGCAGCGCCGAGATCAGATCGTAAAAACGGTCGCCTTTGTTATCGAAGCGCGCGCTGCGTTCCCCGGCAATCTCGGTGAGCAGGTTCCGGTTTCAGCACCCGCTTGCCGGCATCGTCGACCTCCGCCATATCGGCCATCATCTCCAGCGTGTTCAGCGCCCGACGCGCATCGCCGTTAACCAGTTCCGCAATCGCACGACGCGTGTCGTCCGGCAGAACGATATCCTGCCCGCCGTAGCCGCGCGCTTTGTCGTCCATCGCCTGAGTCAGAACCTGTTCGATATCCTCGGTGGTCAGCGATTTCAGCAGGTAAACGCGCGCGCGGGAGAGCAGCGCCGAGTTCAGTTCAAACGACGGGTTTTCGGTGGTCGCGCCGATGAAGGTGATCGTGCCGTCTTCAATATGCGGCAGGAAGGCATCCTGCTGGCTCTTGTTGAAGCGGTGGACTTCGTCCACAAAGAGAATGGTGCGCCGCCCGGCATTGCGGTTCTGCCGCGCACGCTCGATCGCCTCGCGGATCTCCTTCACGCCGGACGTCACCGCCGAGATGCGTTCGACGTCCGCGTTGGCATAACGGGCAATCACTTCCGCCAGCGTCGTTTTCCCGGTGCCCGGCGGCCCCCAGAGGATCATGGAGTGCAGATGCCCCGCCTCAATGGCGCGCGGCAAGGGCTTACCGGCCGCCAGCAGGTGCTGCTGGCCGATGTACTGCGCTAAATTTTCTGGCCGCATACGGGCGGCCAGAGGTTGAAACGCGTTATCGGAAAAATCGAGCGACAGATTGCTCACCCGCGCCTCTTACTTATTGCGCTGGTCGTCCACCGTTACGCCCTTCGGCGGGGTAAAGGTGAATTTCGCGGGATCGACGGCGCCGTTCTGCTGAGATTTCAGCTGATAGCTGCTGCGCTGATCGTCCTGCTCAACCGCGCCGAACTGATTAATGGTACCGTTGGTGCTGACATTGATGGTGAACTGCTTCAGGTTGCCGTTGCTGCCTTTCGGCGTCAGGACAAACTCATCACCCTTTTGCTTAATATTGTACTGCTGCCAGTCGCTGGCCTGGTTACGGGCAATCAGCATAAACGGCGTATTGCTGGTGGCATCTTTCAGCCAGGTCGCCGTAGCCTGCTCAACGAACGGGTTGAAGAACCACAGGGTTTTACCGTCAGAGACCAGCATGCTTTCATCCGGCTGGGTCATGTGCCAGTTGAACAGATTGGGGCGTTTTACCCACAAATCCCCTTGACCTTCCTGCACCGCGCTGCCGCTGCCGTCCGTCACTTTTTGCGTGAAGCTGGCGTGGAAGCTGCTTACTTTATCCAGTCGGCTTTTAAGGTCGCTGGCTGCATCAGCCCAGACGCTGCTGGCGACAAAACTGGTGAGTAATGCACAGGCGATGGCGATTTTTTTCATTGTTATTCCTTAAAATACGTCTCTCCCGACGTGGGAGAATACTTCTGTCACTCTAAGCACCGAATACAAAGAGAGACAGAAGAAAAGACTTAATTTTGGCTGATTTACCCTGCATTGCAATCACTGACGAACGGCGGCGGCGCCAGCACCTCGCGGTTACCGTTGTGCCCCTGCTCGCTGACAATGCCCTGCGCTTCCATCTGCTCGATGATGCGCGCCGCGCGGTTATAGCCGATGCGGAACTGGCGCTGCACGCCGGAGATAGAGGCTTTGCGTTTTTCGGTCACGAAGTTAACCGCCTGATCGAATAACGGATCCAGCTCTTCCCCACCGTCAAAGCCACCGCCTGCACCGCCTTCACTTTCGCTGTCGGAGGTAATGCCATCGACATATTGCGGACGACCGCGCGCTTTCCAGTCCTGCACGACCGCGTGCACTTCCTGGTCGCGCACGAACGCGCCGTGGACACGCACCGGAGAGGTAGAGTTCGGACCGGAATAGAGCATGTCACCCATACCCAGCAGCGATTCTGCACCGCCCTGGTCGAGAATGGTACGCGAGTCAATTTTGCTGGATACGGTAAAGGCGATACGCGTCGGGATGTTCGCTTTAATCAGACCGGTGATAACGTCCACCGACGGACGCTGGGTCGCCAGCACCAGGTGAATACCGGCCGCACGCGCTTTCTGCGCCAGGCGGGCAATCAGCTCTTCCACTTTCTTGCCGACGGTCATCATCAGGTCAGCGAATTCGTCGACCAGCACCACGATATACGGCAGTTTTTCCAGCACCGGATGCTGGGCATCCATGCTGTCGCCCGGCTTCCAGTACGGATCCGGGATCGGACGCCCCATGCGCGCCGCTTCGGCGATTTTCTCGTTGTAGCCGGCCAGGTTACGTACGCCCAGCGCAGACATCAGCTTGTAGCGGCGCTCCATCTCATTGACGCTCCAGCGCAGCGCGTTGGCGGCGTCTTTCATGTCGGTGACCACTTCGGTCAGCAGATGCGGAATACCTTCATAGACCGACAGTTCGAGCATTTTCGGGTCGATCATGATGAAACGCACATCTTCCGGCGGCGCTTTATACAGCATGCTGAGGATCATGGCGTTCACACCCACCGACTTACCGGAACCGGTGGTACCCGCGACCAGCAGGTGCGGCATTTTCGCCAGATCGGCCACCACCGGATCGCCAGCGATATCTTTACCCAGCACCACGGTCAGCGGCGACGGGTTATCGCGGAATTTGGCGCAATCCAGCACTTCACGCAGGTAGACGGTCTGACGTTTCTTGTTCGGCAGCTCCAGGCCAACGTAAGGCTTACCGGGGATCACTTCCACCACGCGCACCGCCACGGTCGACAGCGAACGCGCCAGATCGCGGGACAGGTTGGAAATACGCGCGGCTTTAACGCCCGGCGCCAGGTTCAGTTCAAAACGGGTGATCACCGGCCCCGGCGAATAGTTCACCACGTCCGCCTTGATGCGGAAGTCAGCCAGACGGGCTTCCACCAGACGCGCCATCTGCTCCAGCGCGAAGGTATCAACCGGTTCCACTTCTGACGGCGGCGGCGTTAACAGATCCAGAGACGGTAGCGGCGTGCTTGGACGCTGCAGCGGACGGCTGTCACCGTTACGCATCAGCAGCGGGTGAATCAGGCTCTCCTGCGGCTGAGGCGCAGGCTGCTGCTGTTGTGGCACGACAGGCTGCTGAATCGGCTGTTGAACCTGCGGCTGATAGTGCGGCTGTGCTGGCTGCTGGTATTGCGGCGACGCCGATTGTTGATAATGCTGCGGCTGCTGTACTGGCGGCTCCGGCTCTGGCATCACGCTCGGGGTAAATAAAGGCTCGCTCGGGCCATCATCCACCAGATCTTTCATCGGCGAGAATTCAAAATCCGACAGCGAGAACGGATTTGCACCAGCCGGTTGTTCACCGGAATAGCGCTGCTGCTGGGTGGCGGCAAACTGGCGCGCCAGTTCCGCTTCTGCCGCTTCATCCTCGTCTTCCGGATGCAGCGGTTGTGGCGCATCGTGCTGGAATTGATTTCCATAGCGATCTTGCTGCTGCTGCGCAGCGAACTGGCGGGCCAGCTCGTCCTGCTGCAGCATATCGGCTTCATCGTCATCATGCTGACGCACTTCTTCCTCGCGGGCGCGCTCTTCGGCCATACGCTGGGAAGGCAGCTTGATACCATAAGAGGCAAGCTCACGGCGGGTTGGAACGCGAACGCGGTTAGGGCGAGGCAGCTGCGGACCAATCCCCTCTTTAACCTGAGGACGCGGCGCGCCCCCAGTTGCCAGGCTAAAGACAGGTGCAGCGCCTGCCGCTGCGGGGCTGACATGGCCCGTAGCTTGTTGTACACCAGCCGCGACAGGAGCAACAGATGGATCAACCGCGGCAACCGATGGCGCAGAGAAAACAGCAGGTTTTGCTGCGGGTTCATCAACAACAGGTTCAGGCACAGGCTGATACCAGGCGGCCAGCTGTTCGCGTTCACGCGCACGCCGCTCTTCGACTTCTTCAAAATAGTACAGCGGTGGACGAGCCGGTTTTACCTCTTCCACGATCGGTTCAGGTTCAGGCGTGATTATCGGTTCCGGAGCCGGTGCGATTTGCGGTTCGCTTTGCCATGGCAACGGTTCCTGCAGTTGCTGAGCATAAACCTCTTCTTCCGGCGGCAGTGGCGCTACCGGTGCATCCGGCATCCATACAGCTTCTGCGGCAGGTTGCTGCCACTCGGGGAGTGCATGCTGAGGGGAATGATACGGGACCTCCTGAGCAGCTTCGACATACGGCTCTGGCTGATAAGGCGCATGCGGTGGTACCTGAGTTGCTGGTGCCTGCGCATACGGCCATTCAACATCTTGCTGCATTGCGGGGACGTAAGGTTCAGCAGGTGCCGCATAGGCCTGCGCAGTGGCGGTCGTCGCTGCTGCGGCTGCCACTACCGGTTCGGTGACGGAGTGGCCGTTTAACAGCGGATCGTATTCGTCAAAGTCCCCCGGAGTGGCCCGGCTGCCGGAGAAGAGCACATCGTCAGGATCGACGGCGACACCCGCAGCGCGATACGCCACCTGCTCGTCTTCATCCATCCGTTTACCGGAGAAGAGCGCCGCATCGGTTTTACGGCCCAGCGGGTTGGCAAATTTCTCAGCCACACGCTGGCGACGCGCCAGCGCGCCGCGCAGAATTCGGGCACGACGAGACTCGCGACGCTGCACAGGCGCGTCATCTTCCTCTTCATCTTCGTATTCGTCTTCATCCACCCACGTATCGTCACGGCGGGTACGATTGCTTGCAAAAGTCAGAATGGTGAGGATAAAGCTGCCAATTTTCTCGGCAATGCTCACCCAGGACCAGCCGGTAAACAGCGTCAGCCCGGCGGCCCAGATGCACAGCAGCGCCAGCGTGCCGCCGCTGCTGTGCAGCATCGGCTGTAGCGCAGAACTGAGTAAGCTGCCAATCACCCCGCCCGAGGCGAAGTACCAGATATCATCCGCATTTATCGCTGCCAGCCCGCACGAGGTGAGGATCAGCGCCAGCGCGCCAATCAGGCGCAGCGACACGGCGAAATAGTCGATGTAATCATCGTTCTGACGATGACGCCACGCAAACCAGCATCCGCCAATGATAATGACGGGAAGGGTGTAGGCCATCACACCGAAAATGAAAAACAGCGTGTCCGCAAGCCAGGCACCGGGAACACCGCCTAAATTATGGATAGGCTCATGCCATGCAGTTTGTGACCAGCTGGGATCTGAGGGGTTGAAACTGAGTAAGGCTGCCATCAGCCAGACGGCAAAAAGGGCAATAACAATCAGCAAAGCCTCGAGGAGACGACGTCCGCTGCTTAGCTTCGATAGTGTGACTTCTTTGTCTTCAGTGTATTCCTGGCTCAAGAAAGGCTCTCCAGGTATCAGGCATATCCTGCCTGTTTGCTAAAACGGACAACAGCGCCGGGACTCCCCGGCACTGTTGCTGTATGGATTAACAGGAGTGTAATCAAACTACGCTGATTTTGCACCTGTTCCGTGTTAGCGCGTCTTAATAACCAGACGATTGCTCTGTTTGACCTCTTCCATCACCACATATGTACGGGTGTCGTTCACGCCCGGCAGACGCAGCAGGGTTTCCCCAACAGCTTACGGTAGGCGGACATATCAGGCACACGGGTTTTCAACAGGTAGTCGAAATCACCGGACACCAGATGACACTCTTGAATTTCTTCAAGTTTTTGTACAGCGGCGTTAAATTGCTCAAACACATCCGGCGCACCACGATTCAGAGTAATCTCAACAAATACCAGAAGTGAGGCATCCAGATAATGCGGGTTCAGCAGAGCCGTATAGCCCTGAATAAAACCCTGTCTTTCCAGTCGGCGCACACGCTCAAGGCACGGCGTCGGGGAAAGTCCCACACGTTTTGAAAGCTCGACGTTGGAAATACGCCCATCCTTTTGCAATTCATTAAGAATGTTACGATCGATACGGTCGAGATCTTTGCCAGGGCGCTTCTTGCTATCTACCATTATTATTGTCTCTCTGTATTCCTTCCCTACTCCTGCCTGGACCCTGTGCACATCACTGTTCAGAGCCTGTACCCGTTAGTCATCACATCGCCTGATTATGTAATAGACGCGATGCGGATTCGGGTTCTGTTGGTAAGAAGACCGTTGCCCGAAGGCAGTCACCGACATCACGTATGGCGTCTGTCCACGCCATGCGTAGATTTCACTGACCCGGTAAAAATGGCATTTACGTGCATGCCTATGCGGCATACGGTTAACGCGGTTTTTTTTCTTCCTTGAATGTTTTCGCAAAAGCGCAGGGGATTGTCAAAGCAAAACATCGTTTTTTAGTACAACATGCCGGATATTCATTGCGGCAGGGTATTAATCCTCATTTTATTGCCTTACAAACGACCGCTTTTCTGGAGAAAGCGTGATGTTATCGCGCGCGATTCATCGTCCATGGCTATTACACAGATTGATATCAAAATTGCTGCGCTCTTTTTTTACGGCAACAAATTCCCTACAATCCAGCCAAATGTCTGCCAACAACAATGGGGATCTCATGGGCACGGCCAAACACAGTAAGCTGCTAATCCTTGGTTCTGGACCTGCGGGATATACCGCGGCGGTCTATGCTGCACGCGCTAACCTGCACCCGGTATTAATCACCGGCATGGAAAAAGGCGGTCAGCTGACCACCACCACCGAAGTGGAAAACTGGCCAGGGGACCCGAACGACCTGACCGGGCCGCTGCTGATGGAGCGTATGCACGAGCATGCCGCTAAATTCGAAACCGAAATTCTGTTCGATCACATCAATAAGGTCGACCTGCAGAACCGTCCGTTCCGCCTGACGGGTGACAGCGGTGAATACACCTGTGACGCGCTGATCATTGCAACCGGTGCCTCTGCCCGTTACCTCGGCCTGCCATCCGAAGAAGCGTTTAAAGGCCGCGGGGTTTCTGCCTGCGCCACCTGCGACGGTTTCTTCTATCGCAATCAGAAGGTCGCGGTCATCGGCGGCGGCAACACTGCCGTGGAAGAAGCGCTGTATCTGGCGAACATTGCCTCTGAAGTGCACCTGATCCACCGCCGCGAAACCTTCCGCGCGGAGAAGATCCTGATCAAACGCCTGATGGATAAAGTGGCAAGCGGCAACATCGTGCTGCACACCAACCGTACCCTGGAAGAGGTGACGGGCGACCAGATGGGCGTTGCCGGTCTGCGTATCCGTGATACCCAGAACACCGATAACGTCGAAACGCTGGAAGTGGCGGGTCTGTTTGTGGCGATCGGTCACAGCCCGAACACCGCGATCTTCGACGGTCAGCTGGAGCTGGAAAACGGCTACATCAAAGTGCAGTCCGGCATTCACGGTAACGCGACCCAAACCAGCATCCCGGGCGTGTTCGCGGCTGGCGACGTGATGGACCATATCTATCGTCAGGCGATCACCTCTGCGGGCACCGGCTGTATGGCCGCGCTGGACGCTGAACGCTACCTCGATGGACTGGCTGAACAAGGTAAATAATCTTTACAAGTCAGTAACAAACGTAAATAAAGGCGGCGATAAGTCGCCTTTATTGTCTCCCCGTTGTAACATTGCGCTGCCCAACTTCTAATAACGTCACCTGCAAAGTACGCAATGGAAAAAACCCGTCAACAAGAGTTAACACGCTGGCTGAAACAGCAAAGCGTTATTTCCCGCCGCTGGCTTATGATTTCCCGTCTTCTGGGTTTCGTCAGCGGTCTGTTGATTGTTGCCCAGGCATGGCTGCTGGCCCGCATTCTTAATCACATGATCATGGAGAACATTCCGCGCGAAGCGCTCCTGCTGCCCTTTATTGTCCTGATCCTGATTTTTATCCTGCGCGCCTGGGTGGTGTGGCTGCGTGAGCGCGTCGGTTTTCACGCCGGACAGCACATCCGTTACGAGATCCGCCGTCAGGTGCTGGATCGCCTTCAGGAAGCCGGGCCCGCGTGGATCCAGGGTAAACCGGCCGGTAGCTGGGCGACGCTGATCCTTGAGCAGATTGACGATATGCACGACTACTATGCGCGCTATCTGCCGCAGATGGCCCTTGCCGTCTTCGTTCCGCTGTTGATCGTGATCGCCATCTTCCCGGTGAACTGGATGGCGGCGCTGATTCTGATGGGTACCGCCCCGCTGATCCCGCTGTTTATGGCGCTGGTCGGCATGGGGGCTGCGGATGCCAACCGCCGTAACTTCCTGGCACTGGGGCGCTTGAGCGGTCATTTCCTCGATCGTCTGCGCGGTATGGAGACGTTGCGCATTTTTGGCCGCGGTGAAGCGGAAACCGAAAATATTCGCCTGGCATCACAGGACTTCCGTCAGCGCACCATGGAAGTATTACGCCTGGCCTTCTTGTCTTCCGGCGTTCTGGAATTCTTCACCTCGCTGTCGATTGCCCTCGTGGCGGTCTACTTCGGCTTCTCCTACCTCGGCGCGCTGGATTTTGGCCATTACGGCACGGCGGTGACCCTTTCTGCCGGTTTCCTGGCGCTGATCCTGGCGCCGGAGTTTTTCCAGCCGCTTCGCGATCTGGGAACCTTCTATCACGCCAAAGCGCAGGCGGTTGGCGCCGCCGATAGCCTTAAAACGTTCCTGGAAACGCCGCTGGCCCACCCGGAGCGCGGTGACGTGACGCTGAATGCGAAAGATCCCGTGACCATTGAAGCGCAGGACTTTTCCATTCTGTCGCCCGAAGGCAAAGTGCTCGCCGGTCCGCTGAACTTTACCTTACCTGCCGGACAACGCGTGGTGCTCGTCGGCACCAGCGGTTCCGGGAAAAGTTCTCTGCTGAATGCGCTATCCGGTTTTATGGCCTACACGGGTTCACTGCGGATCAACAAAACCGAACTGCGCAACCTCGATCCTGACGCCTGGCGCAAACAGCTCAGCTGGGTGGGCCAAAACCCACAGCTTCCGGCAGCCACGCTGCGTGAAAACGTCCTGCTGGCGCGCCCGGATGCGCGTGAAGATGAACTGCAATCGGTTCTCGACCGCGCCTGGGTCAGCGAGTTTCTGCCGCTGCTGCCGCAAGGGGTGGATACCGTGGTCGGCGACCAGTCCGCCGGGCTGTCGGTCGGGCAGGCGCAGCGTGTGGCCGTTGCCCGCGCGCTGCTTACACCCATGCCAGTTGATGCTGCTGGATGAGCCTGCCGCCAGCCTTGATGCCCACAGTGAGCAGCGCGTAATGGAGGCGCTGAATGCCGCCTCCCGGCAGCAAACCACCCTGATGGTCACCCACCAGCTGGAAGGGATTGCCGACTGGGATCAGATCTGGGTCATGGAGAACGGCCGTATTGTTGAGCAAGGCGGCTATGCGGCACTCGTTGCCGCGCAGGGGCCGTTTGCCGCCCTGCTGGCGAACCGTCAGGAGGATATCTGATGCGTGCTCTGCTGCCTTATCTTGCGCTCTATAAACGCCACAAATGGATGCTGACGCTGGGGATTGTGCTGGCGATTGTCACGCTGCTCGCCAGCATCGGCCTGCTCACGCTTTCCGGCTGGTTCCTGTCGGCCTCGGCCGTCGCGGGCGTTCGCCGGGTTATACAGCTTCAACTATATGCTTCCGGCTGCCGGGGTTCGCGGTACCGCCATCACCCGTACTGCCGGACGCTATTTCGAACGGCTGGTCAGCCACGACGCCACTTTCCGCGTGCTGCAGCACCTGCGCATCTACACCTTCAGCAAACTGCTGCCCCTCTCCCCTGCCGGGCTGGCGCGTTTTCGTCAGGGCGAATTGCTTAACCGCGTGGTGGCGGATGTCGACACGCTGGATCACCTTTACCTGCGCGTGATTTCCCCGATCGTGGGCGCGTTTGTGGTGATTGTGGTGGTCACGCTGGGGCTGTCTGTTCTGGATGTCTCCCGTTGCGCTGACGCTGGGCGGGATCATGCTGCTGACGCTTATCATTCTGCCGCCGCTGTTTTACCGCGCCGGGAAATCCACCGGGGAAAACCTGACACGCGTCTGCGCGGGGACTATCGTCAGCAGCTAACCTCCTGGCTTCAGGGGCAGGCGGAGCTGACCATTTTTGGTGCCAGCCAGCGCTACCGTGCCCACATGGAGAGTACGGAGCTAAACTGGCATGACGCCCAGCGCCGCCAGTCGGAACTGACGGCCTTTTCTCAGGCGCTGATGATGCTGATCGGCGGCGTGGCGGTGATAGCCATGCTGTGGCTGGCTTCCGGCGATGTCGGCGGAAATACACAGCCGGGTCCGCATATCGCCCTTTTCGTCTTCTGTGCGCTGGCGGCGTTTGAAGCGCTGGCCCCGGTGACGGGCGCCTTCCAGCATCTGGGACAGGTCATCGCTTCTGCCCTCCGCATCACCCAGATTGCCGAGCAGGAACCTGAAGTCACGTTCAGTGCCGGGCAAACCACTGTACCAGAGCAGGTTGCGCTGACAACGCTTGAAGATGTCACTTTCAGCTACGACAAACAGGCGCAGAATGCGCTGGACGGTATCACATTGTCTGATAATGCCGCGGGTGAACATGTCGCCATCCTCGGCCGTACCGGCTGCGGTAAATCGACGCTGCTGCAGCTGCTGACCCGCGCCTGGGATCCGCAGCGGGGCGAGATTCGTTTGAACGATCGGCCGCTGAGCGAGATTGCCGAAGCAACGCTGCGTTCACTCATGAGCGTCGTTCCACAGCGCGTGCATCTGTTTAGCGCCACGCTGCGCGATAACCTGCTGCTGGCGGCGCCAGAGGCCACTGATGATGCGCTTCGCGCCATGCTGGAGCAGGTCGGGCTGGAAAAACTGCTTGAGGACGACGGATTGAACAGCTGGCTGGGCGAAGGTGGTCGTCAGCTCTCCGGCGGTGAACTGCGCCGTCTGGCAATTGCCCGCGCGCTGCTGCACGATGCGCCGCTGATGCTGCTTGACGAGCCCACCGAAGGGCTGGACGCCACGACCGAGAGCCAAATCCTTGATTTACTGGCGAATGTCATGACCGGCAAAACGCTGTTAATGGTCACGCACCGCCTGCGCGGGCTGGCGAGTTTTGATCGGATAATTGTGATGGACAACGGACACATTATTGAGCAAGGTAATCACGCAGAGCTGTTGGCGAAACAGGGTCGCTACTACCAGTTTAAACAGCGTCTGTAGACGATATTTGTCATTTTGCCGCTTCTGCCGCAGCGCGATTAAAGTGAAATGGCAAAATGACGATATTAAAAGGGGTCCCTTCTCGCGTACTGGAGTTTTGCTGTCATGCGCCTGGTTCAGCTTTCTCGTCACACTATCGCGTTCCCTTCTCCGGAAGGGGCGCTGCGCGAACCCAATGGGCTGCTGGCCCTGGGCGGTGACCTCAGCCCGGCCCGGTTGCTGATGGCCTACCAGCGCGGCATCTTCCCCTGGTTTTCTCCCGGCGATCCGATTTTATGGTGGTCGCCCGATCCGCGTGCCGTGCTGTGGCCGCAGACGTTTCACCTGAGCCGCAGCATGAAGCGCTTCCATGCGAAATCACCCTACCGCGTCACCCTCAACCACGCCTTTGGTCAGGTCATTGAAGGCTGCGCGCAGGATCGCTATGAAGGCACATGGATAACCCCCGATATCGTTACCGCCTACCACCGCCTGCACGAGCTTGGCCACGCCCACTCCATCGAGGTGTGGGAAGGCGACGCACTGGTCGGCGGCATGTACGGCGTGGCGCAGGGCACGCTGTTTTGCGGCGAGTCGATGTTTAGCCGCCGCAGTGAACGCCTCGAAAACGGCGCTGCTGGTCTTCTGCCAGGCGTTTGTCCGTCAGGGCGGCAAACGCCTGATCGATTGTCAGGTGCTCAATGAGCACACCTCATCGCTGGGCGCCGTTGAGATCCCGCGCAGAGATTATTTACTCCAGCTTGCCGAATTGCGTGCAGTCCCTTTGCCTTCACATTTTTGGATACCGAGAACGCTCTTTATGTCCAATGCCTAAATGTTTTCCGCATATTTTTTGTGAGGGTGTTATAATGACGCCGCAGAGTAGCTTCTGCCTGTTGCCCCGCCGCCGTTTGGGACCCTCGCTTCAGATAACGTCCTGACGTTTATCCTGTCGTCTCCCCTTTACGAATGCGCTTCCTGTTCGGTTGTACCGTGACGCTTGGGCAATGCGCCGAAACTGTTTTGCTGCGTTTTAATCGCGCAATTCTTTACTTAATTGATGAATTTCGGCATTATCTTGCCGGTTCAAAACTTGGTAGTGATACCCCAGAGGATTAGATGGCCAAAGAAGACAATATTGAAATGCAGGGTACCGTACTTGATACGTTGCCTAATACCATGTTTCGCGTAGAGCTGGAAAACGGTCACGTGGTAACTGCGCATATCTCCGGTAAAATGCGCAAAAACTACATCCGCATTTTGACGGGCGACAAAGTGACTGTTGAACTGACCCCGTACGACCTGAGCAAAGGCCGCATTGTCTTCCGTAGTCGCTAAGATCTTCCGCCAGCACAACTAAGTGCACCTGATATTAAAGGCCGGGTAAAACCCCGGCCTTTTGTTTTTCTGAGTTCTTCTTTCCTTTCGCAACTCAGGACAAATGTCTATACTGAACCATGACAAATGTCTGCAAAGAGGAGGGAAAATGAGAACCTGGAGCCCGGAACAAAAACCGGTTGAAAATGCGCTCTGGCGTTTCGCCGGTTTCCCCGCTAACCGCGGTATAAAACTTGTTCAGATGTTGAATGAGGGTTTGCCTGTCAGAATTCTGGATAATATCCATGAGTGGACGGAGATGTCCCGCTCCGACATCCTGCGCGTCACTGGTATTAACGAGCGCAATGTCGCCCGCCGTGAGAGCGCGGGGCGCACCTTAACGCCGGAAGAGAGCGAGCGGATCGCCCGCTTGGTTCGCGTGATCGACGCCGCCGTTCAGTTTTAATGGCGACGCCTGGCTCAACGCCTAGCGGCCCGGTACGTTGCTCCTATCTCCCTGATTGCGACTGAAAGTGGCGCACTGGAAGTCACCGATCTGATTGGCCGCCTGGAGCACGGAGTATTTGCGTGATTTATTATCGCCTTGTGTCGCGCCGCTACGCCAGCGAAGCCTGGACCGGCAGCGGTGCGAATCAATATGGCGGCAGATGGAATCACAAAGGTCACCCGGCGGTTTATGTTGCCTCATCCGTTTCCCTCGCCGCGCTGGAAATGCTGGTGCATGTACACAGCGACACGATCCTTAGCCAGTACGGCCTGTTCAGTATCGACATTCCCGATAAAGAGATTGAATATCTGGATAAACAGTGGCTGCCGCCGGACTGGCAGGAAAACCCGGCTCCGCTTTCAACGATGGATCTGGGAACCGCCTGGCTGGAAGCCAACAGCGCCGTCGCGCTGGTAGTTCCTTCCTGCGTCATTCCTCTGGAAAACAATGCCATCCTCAATCCACAGCACGCTGGATTCAGCAAGTTACTCAAATCAGTAAAAGAGCTTCCTTTTTCGTTTGATGCGCGTCTGGCTTCATCCTGACCGCTGGCGGGAACCTGCTTTACTGGATAACACACTTATCTGATCCAGCCACCAGCAGGCAAATCGCAGGCATAAAAAAACCGGGTTCAGTGACCCGGTTTTTGTGAGTCAATGACAGAGATTAGTGAGCCGCTTCCGGTCTGTGCTTCGGGGCACTCTGGAAATCGTACGTCAGCTCGTTCTTCGCCTGGTCCAGCGCCACGGTCACCTGGCCGCCGTCCACCAGCGAGCCAAACAGCAGTTCGTTGGCCAGCGGTTTCTTCAGGTTGTCCTGAATCACACGCGCCATCGGACGAGCCCCCATCGCACGGTCGTAGCCTTTCTCGGCCAGCCAGTTGCGGGCCTCCTGGCTCACTTCCAGCGACACGCCTTTCTGATCCAGCTGAACCTGCAGTTCGACGATGAACTTGTCCACAACCTGATGGATCACCTCGGTAGACAGGTGATCGAACCAGATAATGTTGTCCAGACGGTTACGGAACTCCGGCGTGAAGATCTTCTTGATCTCCTCCATCGCATCGGTGCTGTTATCCTGGTGGATCAGGCCGATGGATTTACGCTCGGTTTCACGTACCCCGGCGTTGGTGGTCATCACCAGCACCACGTTACGGAAGTCCGCCTTGCGCCCGTTGTTGTCGGTCAGCGTCCCGTTGTCCATCACCTGAAGCAGGATGTTGAACACGTCCGGGTGCGCTTTCTCGATTTCATCGAGCAGCAGTACCGCGTGCGGATGCTTGATCACCGCGTCGGTGAGCAGGCCCCCCTGGTCAAAGCCCACATAGCCCGGAGGCGCACCAATCAAACGGCTGACGGTGTGACGCTCCATATACTCGGACATATCAAAGCGCAGCAGCTCAATGCCCAGCGCTTTGGAGAGCTGAACCGTTACCTCGGTTTTTCCCACGCCGGTCGGGCCAGCAAACAGGAAGGAACCGACAGGCTTGTGCTCATGCCCCAGCCCGGCACGGGCCATCTTAATGGCTTCGGTTAAGGCCTCAATGGCTTTATCCTGACCAAAGACCAGCATTTTCAGGCGATTGCCGAGGGTGCGCAGCGTGTCGCGGTCGCTCTGAGAGACGCTTTTCTCAGGGATACGCGCGATGCGGGCCACCACGGACTCAATATCCGCCACGTTAACGGTTTTCTTACGCTTGCTGGCCGGCATCAGGCGCGCACGCGCCCCGGCCTCATCAATCACGTCAATCGCCTTATCCGGCAGATGACGGTCGTTGATGTATTTCACCGCCAGCTCCACCGCCGCACGCACCGCTTTCGCGGTGTAACGCACGTCGTGGTGCGCTTCGTACTTCGGCTTCAGGCCGTTGATGATCTGCACCGTTTCCTCGACGGACGGTTCGGTCACGTCGATTTTCTGGAAGCGGCGCGCCAGCGCACGGTCTTTCTCAAAGATGTTGCTGAACTCCTGGTAGGTCGTGGAGCCAATCACGCGGATCTTGCCGCTGGAGAGCAGCGGTTTGATCAGGTTAGCCGCATCCACCTGGCCACCGGAGGCCGCACCCGCGCCGATGATGGTGTGGATCTCATCGATAAACAGGATGCTGTTGGTGTCCTGCTCCAGCTGTTTTAACAGTGCCTTGAAGCGTTTTTCAAAATCACCGCGGTATTTCGTGCCCGCCAGCAGCGAGCCGATATCCAGCGAGTAGATGGTGCAGTCGGCCATCACTTCCGGCACGTCGCCCTGCACAATGCGCCAGGCAAGGCCTTCGGCAATCGCGGTTTTACCGACGCCGGATTCCCCCACCAGCAGCGGGTTGTTCTTGCGGCGGCGGCACAGCACCTGGATCGCGCGCTCCAGCTCTTTGTCCGCGACCAATCAGCGGGTCGATGCCGCCAACGCGAGCAAGCTGATTAAGGTTGGTGGTGAAGTTTTCCATACGATCCTCCCCGCCTGCTTGCTCTTCGTTGTTCTTGACCTGGCTGCTATTGCTGCTACCGCATCCGATGCCTGGTCCCGGCTCGTCTTTGCGCGTTCCGTGAGAAATAAAGTTCACCACGTCGAGGCGGCTGACTTCGTGTTTGCGCAGCAGATAGGCCGCCTGCGACTCCTGCTCGCTGAAGATGGCGACCAACACGTTTGCGCCAGACACTTCGCTACGTCCGGAAGACTGGACGTGGAAGACCGCGCGCTGCAGCACACGCTGGAAGCTGAGCGTCGGCTGCGTGTCGCGCTCCTCTTCGCTGGCTGGCAGCACCGGTGTGGTTTGTTCGATGAAGGCTTCGAGTTCCTGACGCAGCGCCACCAGATCCACGGAACAGGCTTCCAGCGCTTCGCGGGCAGAGGGGTTGCTGAGCAATGCCAGCAACAAGTGCTCGACGGTCATAAACTCATGTCGGTGCTCACGCGCTCTGGCGAAAGCCATGTTTAAACTGAGTTCCAGTTCTTGATTGAGCATAGGCACCTCCCCCAAGTTTCATGCCTTCATTCAGGCTTTTTCCAGCGTACACAGCAACGGATGCTCGTTCTCCCTCGCATAGTCGTTCACCATCGCGACTTTGGTTTCCGCCACTTCGGCGGTGAAGATACCGCAGATAGCCTTGCCACGATAGTGAACGGTAAGCATCAGTTGCGTTGCACGTTCTACATCATAAGAAAAGAACTTTTGTAGCACGTCAATAACAAATTCCATCGGCGTGTAATCATCGTTCATTAACATAACTTTATACATAGATGGCGGTTTTAGCGCGTCGCGCACTTTTTCTTCCGCCAGCTGGTCAAAATCCAGCCAGTCGTTGGTCTTACCCATCGTTAGCGCTTCATCTTAGGTTACAGGTTCCGGCGGTCTTTAATCGGCCGATTACATGAGTCTAGATGTACTTTGAATCTACCTCAGATGTTAGATAACAATCATCTATCGCTGCCATCCGCGACGTCTGTCACAAACTGTTGCAATAGCGTTAACTGCTTCAAACTTTGGTTGATTATTGTCCCATCTCCAGCGCCAAACGCTTGACGACTTCTTTCGTTTCTCTAAATTGTACAAGCGTGAGATGGCGAGGTTTTGAACAGCCCACTCTCCGCCACCGGTTCATTCCATCTTAACTTATAAGATTTACGAAGGATGTCGAAGCATGGAAATGGGTACTGTTAAGTGGTTCAACAACGCCAAAGGGTTTGGCTTCATCTGCCCCGAAGGCGGCGGCGAGGATATCTTCGCTCACTATTCCACCATTCAGATGGATGGTTACAGAACGCTCAAAGCCGGGCAGTCCGTCCGGTTCGATGTACACCAGGGCCCAAAAGGCAATCATGCCAGCCTTATCGTGCCCGTTGAAGCGGAAGCCATGGCCTGACGCCAGCAACCTCTGTTTTATTGTGTACATGCCGCAGTCAAAATGCCAGCCCGATCGGCTGGCATTTTTATTTTCGGGTTACTCCCGAGCCAGCGCATCCACCGGGTCCAGCCGCGCCGCATTGCGGGCCGGCAACCAGCCAAACAAAATGCCGGTAAAGGTCGAACACAAAAAGGCGGTAATAATCGCCACCGGCGAGAAGCCAATCTCCCAGCCGGGTAAAAAGAGCTGGAGCGCAAACGCGATCATCATCGAGAGCGCAATGCCCAGCGCACCGCCGACCAGGCACACCAGCACCGCCTCAATCAGAAACTGCTGCAGCACGTCGCCGGCTCTGGCCCCCACCGCCATGCGGATGCCGATCTCGCGGGTACGCTCGGTCACCGACACCAGCATGATGTTCATCACCCCGATACCGCCGACGACCAGCGAAATCACCGCCACCAGCGTGAGGAACAGCTGAAGAGTACGTGTGGTCTTTTCCGCCGTTTTCAAGAGGCCGTCCATATTCCAGGTGAAGAAATCCTTCTTCCCGTGGCGCAGGGTTAACAGCCGCTCCAGCTGCTGTTCGGCCAGCGCGCTGTCGTAGCCCTCCTTCACGCGCACGGTGATGGAGTTGAGCCAGGACTGCCCCATAATCCGCCCGGAGATGGTGGTGTAGGGCAGCCAGACGCGCAGGATCTTGCTGCTGCCGAACATCGACTGCTTCTCTTCCGCCACGCCGATGACCGTGGCCGGCATGTTGCCGACCAGGATCACCTCGCCCACCACGTTGGCTTTATTGGGGAAGAGCTGTCGGCGGGTATTCGCGTCCAGCACCACCACCTGCGCCCTGCCCGCCACCTGCTCGGCGTTGAAGGTGGCGCCTTCGCTGAAGGTCATGCCGTAGACGTTGAAGTAATGCCCGCTCACGCCGTTCGCGCTGGCCGCCACGTCAACATTGCCCACGCGCAGACGCAGGTTCTGCGAAACCGCAGGCGTGGCGGAGTTGCACCCACGGCTGTTTCTGAATCGCCACCAGATCGTCGTATTTCAGCGCCTGCTGATACTGCGGCTCGTCGTCGCCAAAGTCCTTGCCGGGATAGACGTCAATGGTGTTGGTGCCGATGGCGCGGATATCCGCCAGCACCAGCTGCTTGGCCGCATCGCCCACCACCACAATCGACACCACCGAGGCGATACCGATAATGATGCCGAGCATGGTCAGCAGGGTACGCATTTTATTGGCCGCCATCGCCCGCCAGGCCATGGTCAGCGCTTCACGAAAGCCGCTGGAAAACTGCCGCCAGCCACCCACCTGCACAGACACGGCATCGCGGTTACCCGCCGTTACCGCTCGTGGACTCACGGGGCGGCGGATTGCTGACCAGCTCGCCGTCGCGGATCTCAATGATCCGCTCCGCCTGCGCCGCCACCTGCGGATCGTGGGTCACGATAATCACCGTGTGCCCCCGATCGCGAAGCTGGTGGAGGATCGCCATCACCTCTTCGCCGGAGTGGCTGTCGAGCGCGCCGGTCGGTTCATCCGCCAGGATCACCTGCCCGCCGTTCATCAGGGCGCGGGCAATACTGACGCGCTGCTGCTGGCCGCCGGAAAGCTGCGAGGGCTGGTACTCCACCCGCTCCGCCAGCCCCAGACGCGTCAGCAGCATCTGCGCGCGCTCGAGCCGTTTTTTACGCTCGACGCCCGCATACACCGCCGGCACTTCCACGTTCTGCGCGGCATTCAGGTGCGAAAGCAGATGGTAACGCTGGAAGATAAAGCCGAAATGTTCCCGCCGCAGCTGCGCCAGCGCGTCGCCGTCCAGCGTGGAGACATCCGTTCCGGCCACGCGATAGGTCCCGCTGGTGGGTTTATCCAGACAGCCGAGAATGTTCATCAGCGTCGATTTACCGGAACCCGATGCCCCGACAATCGCCACCATCTCGCCCGCCTTCATACTCGAGAGTAATGCCCTTCAGCACCTCCACCGGCCCGTCGCCCGACGGATAGCTGCGGCGAATGTCCTTCAGCTCCAGCAGTGCCGTCATTGCGCGGCCCCGCGCTTCAGGCTTTCGCCGATCACCACCTCCTCGCCCTCTTCCAGCCCTTTCACCACCACCACGTCGGTGTCGTTGCGCGCACCCAGCACCACTTCGCGCTCGCGCGTTTCGCCGTTGCGCAGCACTTTCACTTTATAGCGGCTATCCCCGGCGGATTCGCCCAGCGCCGAGAGCGGAATGGTCAGCACGTTCTTCAGGCCGGTCAGCTGAATATGCACCTGCGCGGTCATGTCCAGACGCAGCACGCCCTGCGGGTTCGGCACTTCAAAACGGGCATAGTAGAAGATGGCGTCGTTGACCTTTTCCGGCGTCGGCAGAATGTCTTTCAGCACGCCTTCGTAGCGGGTCCGCGGGATCGCCCAGCACCGTAAACCAGGCGTTCTGCCCCGGCTTCAGATGGATAACATCCGCCTCTGAGACCTGCGCTTTGACCAGCATGGTGCTCATGTCCGCCAGCGTCAGAATGTTTGGCGCCTGCTGCGCGGCAATCACCGTCTGCCCCTGCAGCGTGGTGATCTGAGTGACCTCACCGGCCATCGGCGCCACGATCTGGGTGTAGTCGAGGTTGGTTTTCGCCGTATCCAGCGAGGCCTGATTGCGCTTTATTTGCGCGTCAATCGTGCCAATCTGCGCCTGTTTCACCGCCAGTTCCGTGGTGGCCGTGTCTAAATCCTGCTTCGAAATCGCCTGGGTTTTGGCCAGCGCCTGCTGTCGGGTCAGCGTCACCTGCGCCAGGTTACGTTCTGCCAGCGCCTGCGCACGCTGCGCGCGCAGCTCCATCAGCGTGGCTTCCACCTCGCGGATCTGGTTCTCAGCCTGTTCAGGATCGATCACGCCGAGCAGCTGGCCTTTTTTCACCTTGTCGCCAATCTCAACCGACAGCGTTTTCAGCTGGCCGCTGACCTGAGCGCCGACGTCAACCTTGCGCAGCGCGTCAAGCTTGCCCGTCGCGAGGACGTTTTGCTGCAGTTCGCCCGGACGAACAATCAGTGTCTGATACTGCGGCACCGGCGCGTTCAGCACCTGCCATAGCCAGTATCCACCGGCTAAAACCACGACCGCCAGCAGCAGAAACAGCGTTCTGCGTTTTCCCTTGAGGTTCATAAATATTCCAAATAAATGTTCTGGCAATGATAAATGCTGATTCTATCTAAACGACTCCTCAACGAAACCCCTGTTCTCCGAAATCGTCACAATTTGTTTACGAGACGTTGAACGTTCGCCTGCTGAAATAGAAATCTTCATCAAGAAGCAGGATCTAACATGTCTTCCATCGTCGATACACCTTTTTCAAACCTGCCACAGCCTGCATCGGGTTGGCAGCTCTTCAGTCATCTGGCTTCCGGTAAGCTCACGCCAGGGCTGGCGTGGCAAAACCCCGCCTATCGACGTAAATTCATGCTCCGTTCGCTGGCGACGCCTGTAAGTACCGCTCGCCTGTTGACGAGCCTTGCAAAACAGCCGAGCCTGATGCAAATGCTGCAGGTACAGCCAGGACTGCCGTGCCGTCTGCATCGCCCCTGGCTGACGGTGAATATGAATCGCCAGCAGGCCCTCGAGTCCCTTAACTGGCACTATCAAACGATGAGCCGCCATATGCCGGCATCGCTGCTCTCGGGCTATCTGTCGAAAAAGGGCTTCACGCTGCTCACCTTAACCGGTAAAGATGAAGAGCAATTTACCGTCCGCCTGTGCGCCGATGCGTTTCTGGATAAAGAAGGGGAAGCCACCCTCGCCTTCTGCGACCATCAGAATACGGTGCTGGCCGAGATGACCTTTACCCTGTGCCAGTTTGAGGGAAAATCGACGCTGTTTATTGGCGGCTTACAGGGCGCAAAAGCCCACGTTCCCCATGAGCTGATCCAGGGTGCGACGAAAGCCTGCCACGGTCTGTTCCCGAAACGTCTGCTGGTCGAGGCCGCCATGACGCTCGGCACCGCCTTCCCGGTAGAGCAGATTGTCGCCGTCAGTAACGACACCCATATTTATCGCAGCTGGCGCTACCGCAAGAAAAAAGAGGGGAAACTGTTGGCCGATTACGACAGTTTCTGGCTCTCCATCGGCGGTGAAAAGCAGACGAGCGGCAACTTTATGCTGCCCCTCGTCATGCCGCGTAAACCGATGGAAGAGATCGCCAGTAAAAAACGCGCCGAATATCGCCGCCGCTACGCGCTGCTGGATAGCCTGATTCAGCCAGTGAACCAGCGACTCAACGTAATCCGCTCTCCCGCGTGCCAGCCACAGCACGCGGGAGAACATCTTCCGCAGCAGGGTCGGTACCGCCTCCACGCCCCGCCTCCCCGCTTCCGTCGCCACTTCAATGGCTAAATCCGGTTTTGAAGAACGATGAATAGCTTTGGCGATCACGCGCCGCATGTTCATCGGGACATCGACCGGCACCATGGCAATTCGGTGGAAGACGTCGTCGAACCCCTGACGATACATAAAGTGTTCCATGTCCATGCGCGGGCAGCATGGTTAAATGGTCGCGCTCTTCCTCTCGCTCGTTATTCAGCAGGCTGCGCACGGTCGAGGCATATTTTTTGCCCGCCTCATCACCGTCGACCAGCACGTGCCACTCGATCCCCATCCGGCGAGCAAATTTTATCAGCGGCTTTAATCCCGACTGGGCGAATTCAATCACCTTAATGCCTTCCGCATCAAAATGGTGGCCGCACTGGCGCGCCAGTTCGTTGATGACCCAGGTTTCCGTCTCCCCCTCCACCAGCAGCCAGCAGCGGGCAAAGAGCGACGACGCGCGGTTAAAGCGAATATGAAACGCGATGCGCCGCCCGTCTTCCGCGTTCAAACCGCCCGGCCCAAGGCGGAAGGCGGAGACGCGGGAGGATTCACGCACCAGACGACAGACGTGCTCTACCGGCGTCAGCGATAATAGCTCACCGGAATTGGTGGTCGTAATGCGCTGGAGCGGCAGCAGATTCAGCAGATGCCATGCCACGGAGAGCATGATGGGATGCAGGCGCGTTTCCGGGTCTTCCACCAGCAGCAGCGGCCGGGCGTCCCGGTCGAGACGAACGGTGCCTTTGGCCTGCAGAAGCGTTGAAAACAGCCCCAGCAAAATCACCCGATGGGTACGGCCGCCGGGCCGGTCGATCATCCGGTTAATGATATCGAGATAGCGCCAGCTGCGCTGCTCATCATGAGAGCGGCGGCGCATCAGACGATGGCGCGACGCCGACGTCCCCTGCTCGGAAAAATAGTGCTCCAGAAGTTGCACCATTGCGGACAGCCCCTGACGGATTTGACCATCGGTCAGATTTTGCGGACGCGACACCAGCTCTCTTGCCAGAAAATCCAGCTCGCGGGCGGTGACTTCCACTTCCGGCATATTCGGTACGGTACCGTTACGAATACGCCGCATAAAACGCGCATCGCGCAGGCGCAACACCGGCGTCAGGCGGATCAGGTGGCGGGCCAGATCGTCGATATTGTCCAGCGGGATCGGACTGGCCTTCTCATCAAGAAAATCACGCAGGGTCAACACGCCCTCGTTTTCCGCCATTTCACCTTCCAGCCGATAGAAAATCCGGTGGAAACCGTCATCGCACGGCACCCAGCAGGGTGACAGCGGGCGGAAGCGACGCACGCGATGCCGTCCGGGCTCGGATTCGCGGAACGTCAGGATGATATGCAGGTGCTTCTCGCGCCCCGTCACGTCGCCGGGCGGGAACCAGAAATCATCGCGAACGAAGTGATACAGATCGTCTTCGGGCGAAAGCAGTAACGTCAACGCATCCAGCAGGCTGGACTTACCCCACGCGTTCTCGCCGATCAGGACGTTGTTCTGCTCCAGCTGCAGCGACAGACGGTTAATACCGCGAAACCCGACAATTTCCACACGTTCGAGAAGCATAAATCCCCCGCGCAAATGTTTTCGTCTTTCTCGTCTATGCTTTCTGAGAAGTATAGCGGGGCGGAAAGCGCCAGGTCATGCGCTAAGTACAAAATTTTATTGAAAAATATGTAGCAAAGCGCAAATGCGGTTGAGGGAAGTACAATGCAAACAAATAAAAAGAACAAGAACCCAATCATAAAACAAATATCAAAACTCAATACCAAAATAATCCTATAGAACATATATTATATTTCAATTTATTTTAATTTATCAGTTGTTTTAACTACCACCAGGATTAGAATAACCGCGCATTTATTGGTGCTTTACCTATGGCAAGGGCGTTTGCCCGGTTCTGTTCTTATCGAGGTGGTTATGTTTAGAAAATTGGCTGCAGAATGCTTTGGTACATTCTGGCTGGTATTTGGTGGCTGCGGTAGCGCCGTTCTGGCAGCAGCATTCCCGGAATTAGGTATTGGTTTTGTCGGCGTCGCGCTGGCGTTTGGTTTAACCGTATTAACCATGGCCTTTGCCGTGGGGCATATTTCCGGCGGTCATTTTAACCCGGCAGTGACGTTAGGTTTATGGGCCGGCGGTCGTTTTCCGGCGAAAGACGTGATTGGTTATATTGTCGCGCAGGTGGTTGGCGGTATTATCGCAGCGGGCGTTCTGTACGTGATTGCCAGCGGTAAAGCCGGGTTCGACGCGGCGGCCAGCGGCTTTGCCTCTAACGGCTTCGGCGAGCATTCTCCGGGCGGTTACTCCATGCTGTCTGCCATCGTGATTGAAATTGTGCTGACCGCAGGCTTCCTGCTGGTGATCCACGGCGCAACGGATAAACACGCGCCAGCAGGCTTTGCCCCTATTGCCATTGGTCTGGCGCTGACGCTTATCCACCTGATCAGTATTCCGGTCACCAACACCTCCGTTAACCCGGCGCGCAGTACCGCCGTCGCCATCTTCCAGGGCGGCTGGGCGCTTGCAGCAGCTGTGGCTGTTCTGGGTGATGCCGATTATCGGCGGTATCCTGGGTGGCGTGCTGTACCGCACCCTGCTGGAAAAACGCGATTAATGCGCGCGGTGTCGGGCGGCGCTAACGCTTACCCGACCTACGTGAAAATCAGGCCCGGCCAACGCTACGCCGCCCCCGGCTTTTTTTACATTATTACTGCGTCTTTTCGTGGCTTTACTCAGTTCCCAGCCTTTATTGGGTAGTGTCTCTGGCGCTCAACAGATACTCAAAAGGACCGGCTGTTCATGTTTTCAGGACTCCTCATTATTCTGCTGCCCCTGATTGTGGGCTACCTTATTCCGCTGCGTCATGACTGCGACTCCGTTACGGCTCATCAACCGTTTTCTCAGCTGGATTGTTTACGTCATTCTTTTCTTTATGGGGATAAGCCTGGCCTTCCTGGATAATCTGGCGACGAATCTGCTTTCCATCCTGCATTATTCGGTGGTCACCGTGGTGGTTATTTTGCTGTGCAATATGCCGCCGCACTGTTCTGGCTGGAGCGCACTGTTCCGTGGAAAAACCATCATCATCAGGAAAAACTGCCTTCCCGAATTGCGATGGCGCTGGAATCATTAAAACTGTGCGGCGTCGTGGTGCTCGGTTTTCTTCTTGGGCTGACCGGTCTGGGCGTTTTTACAGCACGCGACAGAGGCCAGCGAATATACGCTGATCTTCCTGCTGTTCCTGATCGGTATCCAGCTGCGAAATAATGGCATGACGCTGAAGCAAATTGTCCTCAACCGTCGGGGAATGATGGTCGCGGTCATTGTTGTCGCCAGTTCCATGGTGGCGGGCGTCATTAACGCCTTTATTCTCGACCTGCCGCTGAAAACCGGCCTGGCGATGGCGTCAGGTTTTGGCTGGTATTCCCTCTCCGGTATTTTGCTGACCGAATCATTCGGCCCGGTGATCGGCAGCGCCGCCTTCTTTAACGATCTGGCGCGCGAACTGATCGCCATCATGCTGATCCCGGGCCTGGTTCGCCGCAGCCGCTCTACCGCGCTGGGCCTGTGCGGCGCGACGTCGATGGACTTTACCCTGCCAGTGCTACAGCGCTCCGGCGGGCTGGAGATGGTGCCCGCCGCCATTGTTCACGGCTTTATTTTAAGCCTGCTGGTTCCGGTGCTGATGGCCTTCTTCTCTGCCTGATACCTCTTTGGCGGTAGGTTTCCTGCCGCCAAAATTGCGCTAAATCAATCTCCCTCTATGTTGCACAGAAAAGCCCTTTTCACCGTTCTGGCACAAGCATAACCTTAAACATGTATATTAAATATAACTTTAACAGGTGTGATTATGTTTTGTGTGCAATGTGAACAAACCATCCGTACCCCGGCAGGCAATGGCTGCTCTTACGCACAGGGTATGTGCGGCAAAACCGCAGAAACATCTGACCTTCAGGACCTGCTGATTGCGGCCCTGCAAGGCCTCTCCGCCTGGGCGTTCAAAGCCCGCGAATACGGCATCATCGACCACTACGTCGACAGCTTCGCCCCGCGCGCCTTCTTCTCCACGCTAACCAACGTTAACTTCGACTCTCCGCGCATTGTCGGCTACGCCCGCGAAGCGATTGCCCTGCGTGAAGCGCTGAAAGCGCAGTGCCTGAAGGCCGACCCCAACGCCCGCGTGGAAAACCCGATGTCAGACCTTCAGCTGGTCAGTGACGATCTGGGCGAGCTGCAGCGTCAGGCGGCAGAATTCACGCCGAATAAAGACAAAGCGGCGATTGGCGAGAACATTCTCGGCCTGCGCCTGCTGTGCCTGTACGGCCTGAAAGGCGCGGCGGCCTATATGGAGCACGCGCACGTGCTCGGTCAGTACGACAACGACATTTACGCCCAGTACCATAAAATCATGGCGTGGCTGGGCACCTGGCCTGCCGATATGAACGCGCTGCTGGAGTGCTCAATGGAAATCGGCCAGATGAACTTCAGCGTGATGAGCATTCTGGATGCCGGTGAAACCAGCACCTACGGCCATCCGACGCCGACGCAGGTCAACGTCAAAGCGACCGAAGGGAAATGCATCCTGATCTCCGGTCACGACCTGAAAGATCTCTACAACCTGCTGAAGCAAACCGAAGGCACCGGCGTTAACGTCTATACCCACGGTGAAATGCTGCCGGCGCACGGCTATCCTGAGCTGCGTAAATTTAAGCATCTGATCGGTAACTACGGCAGCGGCTGGCAGAACCAGCAGGTGGAATTCGCCCGCTTCCCCGGCCCTATCGTGATGACCTCTAACTGCATCATCGACCCGACCGTCGGCGCGTATGACGACCGCATCTGGACCCGCAGCATCGTCGGCTGGCCGGGCGTGAGCCATCTTGAAGGCGACGATTTCGGTCCGGTTATCCGCCAGGCGCAGCAGATGGCAGGCTTCCCGTACAGCGAGATCGCGCACCTGATCACCGTCGGCTTTGGTCGTGAAACCCTGCTGGGTGCCGCTGATTCGCTGATCGACCTCGTCAGCCGTGAAAAGCTGCGCCACATCTTCCTCGTCGGCGGCTGCGACGGCGCGCGCGGCGAGCGTAACTACTTCACCGATTTCGCCACCCAGCGTGCCGGAAGACTGCCTGATCCTGACCCTGGCGTGCGGCAAATACCGTTTCAACAAGCTGGACTTCGGCGACATCGAAGGGCTGCCGCGTCTGATCGATGCGGGCCAGTGTAACGATGCTTACTCGGCCATCATTCTGGCGGTCACGCTGGCGGAGAAACTGGGCTGCGGCGTGAACGACCTGCCGCTGTCGCTGGTGCTCTCGTGGTTTGAGCAGAAAGCGATCGTCATCCTGCTGACCCTGCTCTCTCTGGGCGTGACCAACATCGTGACCGGCCCGACCGCGCCAGGCTTCCTGACGCCGGACCTGCTGGCGGTGCTGAATGAGAAATTCGGTCTGCGCTCCGTGACCAACGTTGAAGACGATATGAAGCAGCTGCTGAGCGCGTAAGGAGATAACGCATGACCATGCCAACCCCACAATGCCCGTGGCGCATGCAGGTTCATCACATCCATCAGGAGACGCCGGATGTGTGGACGCTGTCGCTGCTGTGCCACGACTACTATCCGTACCGTGCCGGGCAGTATGCGCTGGTTAGCGTTCGCAACAGCGCCGACACCCTGCGCGCCTACACCCTTTCCTCCACGCCGGGCGTGAGCGAGTACATTACGCTTACCGTCCGCCGCATTGATGACGGCGCCGGTTCCCAGTGGCTGACCCGGGACGTGAAGCGCGGGGATTATATCTGGCTGTCCGATGCGCAGGGTGGAATTCACCTGTGACGACAAAGCGGACGATAAATTCCTGCTGCTGGCGGCAGGCTGTGGCGTGACGCCGATTATGTCGATGCGCCGCTGGCTGGCGAAGAACCGCCCGCAGGCCGACGTGCAGGTGATCTTCAGCGTGCGTTCTCCGGAGGATGTGATTTTTGCCGAGGAGTGGCGTGATTATCCGGTGACGCTGGTGGCGGAGCACAACGCGACCGCACGGTTTTGTGCCCGGTCGCCTGAGCCGCGAGCTGCTCAGCAAAGCGTGCCGGATATGGCCGCGAACCGCACGGTGATGACCTGCGGCCCGGCGCCGTACATGGATAGCGTGGAAGAACGAAGTGAAAGCGCTCGGCGTGACCCGCTTCTTCAAAGAGCAGTTCTTCACGCCGGTGGCGGAAGCAGCAACCAGCGGCGTTAAGTTCACCAAACTGCAGCCTGCGCAGACCTTCTTTGGCCGCGTGGGGACCACGCTGCTGGAGGCGCTGGAAAGCAACAAGGTGCCGGTGAAAGCCGCCTGCCGCGCCGGGGTGTGCGGCTGCTGTAAAACGAAGGTGGTTTCCGGGGAGTACACCGTCACCAGCACCATGACGCTGTCCGACGCGGAAATTGCCGAGGGTTACGTGCTGGCCTGCTCGTGCCATCCGCAGGGGGATTTGGTCCTCGCATAACGCTTTCTGCACAAAATAAAACGCCCGTCGTCAGCTGGACGGGCCGTTTTTTGAGCGTCATTGCCACCGGGTACTCGTTACCCGGCCTACGCTGTTAACTCTGCACTACCGCCACGCAGGTGCTTTCCCCCAGCGCAAACCGCCCTGCGCCTAAAAACGCCACCGCCAGCGAGCCGATAAAGAAGTACACCAGGCTTTCAATCGCCCATGCGCCAACCTTATCAAGGGCGAGCGTTTCACCCATTCCCACCATCAGCCACGCCACGATCATCGTAAACGCCAGCACCAGCGCGGCCGGGCGCGTAAAGAGCCCGACAATAATCAGGATCGGCGCCACCACTTCGCCAATCAACACGCCGTAGGCAATAAACCCCGGCAACCCTTTTTCCACCAGCATGCCGCTGATAAAGCCCACCCCGCCAAAAAGCTTGTGCAAACCGTGAAAGAGCATCAGCCCGCCGACGGCAAGTCGTAACAAGAGTTTGCCAAGATCGTCGCACGATAGCTTTTCATTAACAGCAATTAACAATGATTTAACCATTTGAAATGATTCCTGTTTTCACCGAAGTATTACCAGATTATGCCGAATAATTGCGCGTGAAATAAACCCCTGTTTTAAAAAAGGGCATCGTTAATCGGGCAATACAGGCAGACTCATTCTTCTAAGCTTGTAAGCGATATCACAAAAAGGAGACGGACAACCATGAAACAAACCGTGGCTGCATATATTGCGAAAACGCTCGAACAGGCTGGCGTAAAACGTATCTGGGGCGTAACCGGCGATTCCCTGAACGGACTCAGCGACAGCCTTAACAAGATGAAGACCATCGAATGGATGCCGACCCGCCATGAAGAGGTTGCCGCCTTCGCCGCAGGTGCGGAAGCGCAGCTTACCGGCGAACTGGCCGTCTGTGCCGGATCCTGCGGGCCGGGCAACCTGCATCTGATCAACGGTCTGTTCGACTGCCACCGCAACCACGTGCCGGTGCTGGCGATTGCCGCCCACATTCCCTCCAGCGAAATCGGCAGCGGCTATTTTCAGGAGACGCATCCGCAGGAGCTGTTCCGTGAATGCAGCCACTATTGCGAACTGGTTTCCAATCCCCGGAGCAGATCCCGCAGGTGCTGGCGATCGCCATGCGCAAGGCCGTGCTAAATCGCGGCGTTTCGGTGGTCGTTATTCCGGGCGATGTGGCCCTCAAGGCCGCGCCGGAAGGGGCCAGCACCCACTGGTATCACGCGCCGCAGCCGGTGGTAACGCCAGCCGAAGAGGAGCTGAAAAAACTGGCGCAGCTGCTGCGTTACTCCAGCAATATCGCCCTGATGTGCGGCAGCGGCTGCGCGGGCGCGCACAAGGAGCTGCTGGATTTTGCCGGGAAGCTGAAAGCGCCCATTGTCCACGCCCTGCGCGGCAAAGAGCACGTCGAGTACGACAACCCCTACGACGTGGGCATGACCGGGCTGATCGGTTTCTCTTCCGGCTTCCACACCATGATGAACGCCGACACGCTGATCCTGCTCGGCACCCAGTTCCCCTATCGCGCGTTCTACCCCACGGATGCCAAAATCATTCAGATTGATATCAACCCGGCCAGCATCGGCGCGCACAGCAAGGTCGATATGGCGCTGGTGGGCGACATCAAATCCACCCTTGCCGCCCTGCTGCCGCTGCTGGAAGAGAAAACCGATCGCAAGTTCCTCGATAAAGCGCTAAGCGACTATCGCGATGCCCGCAAGGGGCTGGACGATCTCGCCAAACCGAGCGACAAAGCCATTCACCCGCAGTATCTGGCGCAGCAGATCAGCCATTTCGCGGACGACGATGCCATTTTCACCTGCGACGTAGGCACGCCAACCGTCTGGGCGGCACGCTACCTGAAAATGAACGGCAAGCGCCGGCTGCTCGGCTCGTTCAACCACGGCTCGATGGCCAACGCCATGCCGCAGGCGCTGGGCGCAAAAGCGACGGCGCCGGAGCGTCAGGTGGTGGCGATGTGCGGCGACGGCGGGTTTAGCATGCTGATGGGGGATTTCCTGTCGGTAGTACAGATGAAGCTCCCGCTAAAAATCGTGGTGTTTAACAACAGCGTGCTGGGCTTCGTGGCGATGGAAATGAAGGCCGGAGGCTATCTCACGGACGGTACCGAGCTGCACGACACCAACTTCGCGCGCATCGCCGAGGCCTGCGGCATTACCGGTATTCGCGTGGAGAAAGCCTCTGAGGTGGATGAAGCCCTGCAGCGCGCCTTCTCCATCGACGGTCCGGTGCTGGTGGATGTCGTCGTCGCCAAAGAGGAGCTGGCGATCCCGCCGCAGATCAAGCTGGAGCAGGCCAAAGGTTTTAGCCTGTATATGCTGCGCGCCATCATCAGCGGGCGCGGCGACGAGGTGATCGAACTGGCAAAAACCAACTGGCTCAGGTAAAACATCTGGCATCGCCTGAGCCAAATATAAGGAAATGCCATGATTGATTTACGCAGTGATACCGTTACCCGCCCGAGCCGCGCCATGCTCGAAGAGATGATGGCCGCCCCGGTCGGGGACGACGTCTACGGCGATGACCCGACGGTAAACGAACTGCAGCGCTACGCGGCAGAACTGAGCGGCAAAGAGGCCGCCCTGTTCCTGCCCACCGGTACGCAGGCCAACCTGGTGGCGCTGCTCAGCCACTGCGAGCGCGGTGAAGAGTATATTGTCGGCCAGGGCGCGCATAACTATCTCTACGAAGCCGGCGGTGCCGCGGTGCTCGGCAGCATTCAGCCGCAGCCGATTGACGCCGCCGCCGGACGGGACGCTGCCGCTCGACAAAGTCGCGGCAAAAATCAAAGCCGATGATATTCACTTCGCCCGCACCAGGCTGCTCAGCCTGGAAAACACCCACAACGGCAAAGTGCTGCCGCGCGAATACCTGAAACAGGCGTGGGAATTTACCCGCGAGCGCGGGCTGGCCCTGCACGTGGACGGCGCGCGCATCTTCAACGCCGTGGTGGCGTACGGCTGCGAGCTGAAAGAGATTACGCAATACTGCGACTCCTTCACCATCTGCCTCTCTAAAGGCCTGGGCACGCCGGTGGGTTCCCTGCTGGTGGGCGACAAAGCGGACTACATCAAGCGCGCCAACCGCTGGCGCAAAATGACCGGCGGCGGCATGCGTCAGGCGGGTATTCTGGCGGCAGCGGGGCTGTATGCCCTGAAAAACAACGTGGCGCGCCTGAAGGACGATCACGACAACGCCGCGTGGATGGCGGCGCAGCTGCGCGAGATTGGCGCCGACGTGATGCGCCACGACACCAACATGCTGTTCGTTCGCGTGGGCGATGACCACGCCGCTGCGCTGGGCGAGTTTATGAAAGCACGTGGCGTGCTGATCAACGCCTCGCCTGTCGTGCGTCTGGTCACGCATCTCGACGTCAGCCGCGAGCAGCTGACCGACGTGGTGAAACACTGGCAGGCGTTTTTACAGCGATAAGGAGCAGCACGTGCCGCAACGCATTCTGGTGCTCGGCGCCAGCGGGTATATCGGTCAGCATCTCACCGCGGCGTTAAGCCAGCAGGGGCACCAGGTGCTGGCTGCGGCACGCAACACCGAACGCCTGCAAAAACTCGGGTTGCCTGGCGTTACCTGCCACAACGTTGACCTCAACTGGCCAAAGGAGCTTCCCGCGCTGCTGGACGGGGTCGACACGCTTTACTACCTGGTGCACAGCATGGGCGAAGGCGGGGATTTTATCGCCCACGAGCGTCAGGTGGCGATGAATGTCCGCGATGCGCTGCTGCAAACGCCGGTGAAGCAGGTGATTTTTCTCAGTTCGCTCCAGGCACCTGAACACGAGCAGTCCGATCACCTGCGCGCCCGCCAGCTGACGGCGGACATCCTGCGGGGAGCCGATATCCCCGTCACCGAACTGCGCGCCGGGATTATCGTCGGCGCGGGCTCCGCCGCCTTCGAAGTGATGCGCGATATGGTCTACAACCTGCCGGTGCTCACGCCGCCGCGCTGGGTGCGTTCGCGCACCACGCCGATTGCGCTGGAGAACCTGCTGCATTATCTGGTGGCCCTGCTGGATCATCCGGCGGAGGAACACCGCGTGCTTGAGGCGGCCGGGCCGGAAGTGCTGAGCTATCAGGAGCAGTTCGAACATTTTATGCGCGTCAGCGGCGTACGCCGCCGCTGGCTGATCCCCATTCCCTTCCCAACCCGCTGGATTTCGGTGTGGTTTTTGAATGTCATCACCTCGGTGCCGCCGACGACCGCCAAAGCGCTGATCCAGGGGCTGAAGCACGATCTGCTGGCCGACGATCGCGCGCTGCGCCCTTTGATCCCCCAAGACCTTGATCCGCTTTGATGATGCCGTGCGCAACACGCTGCAGGAAGAAGAAAAGCTGGTGAACTCCAGCGACTGGGGCTACGACGCCCAGGCCTTTGCCCGCTGGCGGCCGGAGTACGGCTATTACCCGAAACAGGCGGGCTGCACGGTGAAGACTTCCGCCAGCCTTGCAGATCTGTGGGAGGTCGTGAACCAGATTGGCGGCAAAGACGGTTATTTCTTCGGCAATATCCTCTGGCAAACGCGCGGGGCAATGGATCTGCTGGTGGGGCACAGGCTGGCAAAAGGCCGCCCGGCACGCCCGTATCTTGAGGTGGGCGATGCGGTCGACAGCTGGAAGGTGATCATCGTCGAGCCGGAAAAACAGCTGGCGATGCTGTTCGGTATGAAGGCCCCGGGGCTGGGGCGACTCTGCTTTACCCTGAAAGACAAAGGCGATCATCGTGAACTGGACGTCCGCGCATGGTGGCATCCGCACGGAATGCCGGGTCTGTTCTACTGGCTGTTGATGATCCCTGCCCACCTGTTTATCTTCCGGGGCATGGCGAAACGCATTGCGCAACGGGCAGAACAAAAGACGGAAAAGATCTAAATAAAACTCTCTTTCTTTCACCTTTCCCATTGCATAGCGCCGTAATTCACGAAAGAATGCGCACGAAATTCTTTTCAACACAGTGGATAGCTATGAAGGTACTGGTTACCGGGGCGACCAGCGGCTTAGGCCGAAATGCGGTCGAATTTCTGCGCAATAAAGGCATCAGCGTCAGGGCTACCGGTCGCAACGAAGCGATGGGTAAACTGCTGCAAAAAATGGGCGCAGAGTTCGTCCATGCCGACCTGACGGAGCTGGTCTCCTCGCAGGCGAAAGTGATGCTCGCCGGTATCGACACGCTGTGGCACTGCTCCAGTTTTACCTCCCCGTGGGGAACCCAGGAAGCCTTCGATCTCGCCAACGTGCGGGCCACCCGCCGTCTGGGTGAATGGGCCGTCGCCTGGGGCGTGCGCAACTTTATTCATATCTCGTCACCGTCACTCTATTTCGACTATCACCACCATCGCGACGTGCAGGAAGATTTCCGCCCGGCCCGTTTTGCCTGCGAATTTGCCCGCAGCAAGGCGGCCAGCGAGGAGGTCATCGACCTGCTGGCGCAGTCGAACCCGCATACCCGCTTTACCGTTCTGCGCCCGCAGAGCCTGTTCGGGCCGCACGACAAAGTATTTATTCCCCGTCTGGCGCAGATGATGCACCACTACGGCAGCGTGCTGCTGCCGCGCGGCGGCGATGCGCTGGTGGATATGACCTACTACGAAAATGCCGTTCACGCCATGTGGCTGGCCAGCCAGCCGGACTGCGATAAGCTGACCTTCCGGTCGCGCCTATAACATCACCAACGGCGAACCGTGCACGCTGCGCAGCATCGTGCAGCGGCTGATCGACGAGCTGCAGATCGACTGCCGTATCCGTTCCGTTCCCTACCCCATGCTGGATATGATTGCCCGCAGCATGGAGCGTTTTGGCAGTAAAACAGCCAAAGAGCCTGCGCTGACGCATTACGGCGTCTCGAAACTCAACTTTGATTTCACGCTGGATATTTCGCGGGCGGAGAATGAGCTGGGGTATAAACCGGTTGTGACGCTGGATGAAGGGATTAAGCGCACGGCGCACTGGTTAAAAGATCACGGTAAACTACACCGCTAACAGATCAGAACGGCCCGGATTTAATCTCAGACACCCGCTGGCCGCTCTTATCAATGTAGTACCACTCCCCGCCGCTCAACGAGATATGCTCGCCTTCACGCTGCGGTTTGCACCCGATGCAGACCAGCGCTTTGCCACCCTCAAACTGCGAAGCGTAATCATAGCGGGCGGCAATGCGGTTGCGAAAACTGTCATCCCAGTAGCCCACTTTGCCGTTCTGCGTTGAGCGCACCAGTCCCTCAACAAACCAGTCCGGCCCGTTATCGAAATGAATCACTGGCAAATACTCGTGCGCAGAACGCACATAATAATCCGCATCCTGCTCCCCCGCTCCACGGGTATAATTGTGCAGCCCGACCCACGACATGCCATCGACATCATGGGTTTTGGCAAATAGCGCGGGTAAAAATACCAGCTTGCCGTCTTTCAGTACGGCGCACTCATCCAGCGTTTCCACACTGTCAGTTTGTTTGTCCCAGTAGGAACATGCGTACGGCGGGTTTGGCGCAGCGTGGACAGCAAAAGCCGCCATCAGCAGTGCACCTGTCATGATGCGAAACACCATTTCCATTGACCTCGTCATAAAAAAACCAGCGGCAGTCACCCCTGGCCATATTTTTCCAGTAATGCCTCGGCAATGGCCTGGCTTTCGGCATCCGCAACACCGTTCCATAACCCCGGACGGAAATGCATCTGAAACGCCTCAATCACTCGTTTCTGCTGCGCAGACGTCATTTCCGGTTTCACTTCGTAGCCGTAGCGCGCCAACAAATCAAGCAGCGACGCCGTTTCCACCGGCTGATGAGGAGAACGACCATTCAGGTAAAATGCCACCCGCGCCGGATCGGGCCAGGCGCCAATCCCCTGAGCGGCCAACGCCTGCCACGGGAACAGCGGGCCGGGATCGTCTTTACGCTGCGGGGCGATATCGGAATGGGCCACCACGTTTTCCGGCCTGATGTTGTAGCGGGTAATAATGTCTTTGGCGAGCGGCACCAGCGCCGCAATTTGCGCAGGCGCAAACGGAGTAAAGGTTTTCACGCCGTCGCGCTTCGTTGCCAGCCGCGGTTCTCGAGCTCAATGCCGACAGAGGTATCGTTGATGCGGGTTGTGCCGCGCCAGAAGCTGATGCCCGCATGCCAGGCCAGCTCGCTCTCGGGCACCAGCTGCCAGATGCGCGGCTTACCGTCCGGTGCCGCGGCGGCCTGGCAGGGATCAAATAGTGAGAGCTGACGTTCTTATCCGTCAGCGTGGCCAGCGAGCTGTCAAAATCATCCGCGGTGTAGTGGATCACCAGCACCTTGATGCGCGGGTAAGCCGCCTGCGCCTGATGACGCGTATCCAGCTCGTAGGCGCCTTTATCGATGATCCCTTTTTCCGTGGCACATCCTGCCAGCAGCAGCGCCAGCAGGAGGGTGGCAAACGCAAACGCGTCATCGGAGGGTTTTCACCGCCGTACCGCTTACGCTCACCATCAGCATGCTGGCATCTTTACCGACCGTTTCGTAGTCGATATCAATCCCCACGACCGCATCCGCGCCGAGGGCTTCCGCCTGCTCGCCGAGCTCTTTAAAGGCGATTTCGCGCGCTTTACGCAGCTCTTTTTCATATGCACCCGAGCGGCCGCCCACGATATCGCGGATACCGGCAAAAAAGTCGCGGAAAATATTGGCGCCGAGAATCGCTTCGCCGGTGACCACGCCGCAATACTCGGTAATTGTCTGCCCTTCCAGGGTTGGCGTTGTTGAAAACTGCATGGTTTCTCTCCTTCTTTAGCGTTCAATGCCTTAGGCACAGCATTATCGGTTCGTTACGCTATGATTGAAAGGATAGTTAATAAATAAGGAAATCAACATGCGCTATTCTGCTTTAACACTTTTGGTGCCCTGCGCGCTGGTGCTCAGCGCCTGTACCACCACGGTCACGCCTGCCTTTAAGGATATCGGTACCCGCAGCGGCCCCTGCATTGAGGGCGGCCCGGACACCGTGGCGCAGCAGTTCTATGATTATCGCATTCAGCACCGCAGCAACGATCTCACCGGCCTGCGCCCGTATCTGAGCGATGGCCTGGCAAAACTGCTTAACGATGCCACCCGCGATCCGCAGCACAACGCGCTGCTGAAATCCGATCCGTTCTCCAGTCGCACCACGCTACCGGACAGCGCCGAAGTGGCCAGCGCGTCAACCATCCCGAACACGGATGCCCGTAATATTCCGCTGCGCGTGAAGCTGACGCAGGGCACCCAAACCTGGCAGGACGAAGTGCTGATGATCCGTGAAGGACAGTGCTGGGCGGTGGACGACGTACGCTACGTGGGCGGCAGCGTTCATGCCCCGGCAGGCACGCTTCGCCAGTCGATTGAGAACCGCTGATTCATCAATGATAAAAATGTTACCCCCGTAAAATGTCCGGCATTTCTTGCGGAATGCCGACATTTATACTCGCCGACCTTGCCGTTCGCTATTTTGTGCTATGTTTAAGAGGAAATACGGGTTATATTTAACTTTTAACGCAGAAATATTGCATAACTATTCTGTCAACGGTACTATCTGCGGCCTCAATTGCTATAGATTGCCTGGATGAGTAAAGACTGCCCCGATGAGTATTAAACTAAACGGCATTAACTGCTTTTACGGCGCACACCAGGCGCTGTTTGACATCACGCTGAACTGCCCGGAGGGCGAAACGCTGGTTTTGCTTGGCCCAAGCGGTGCGGGTAAAAGTTCCCTGCTGCGCGTTCTTAACCTGCTTGAAATGCCCCGTTCAGGTACGCTGGCGATTGCCGGTAACCATTTTGATTTCGCGAAAACGCCGTCTGATAAAGCGATTCGCGAACTGCGCCAAAACGTCGGCATGGTCTTCCAGCAATACAATCTCTGGCCGCACCTGACCGTGCTGCAGAACCTGATTGAAGCGCCGTGCCGCGTGCTGGGGTTAAGCAAGGATCAGGCGCTGGCGCGTGCCGAAAAGCTGCTGGAGCGTCTGCGCCTTAAGCCTTACAGCGACCGCTATCCGCTGCACCTGTCCGGCGGTCAGCAGCAGCGCGTGGCCATTGCCCGTGCGCTGATGATGGAGCCTGCAGGTGCTGCTGTTTGATGAACCGACCGCGGCGCTGGATCCGGAAATCACCGCCCAGATCGTCAGCATCATTCGCGAGCTGGCGGAAACCAACATTACGCAGGTTATCGTCACCCACGAAGTGGAAGTGGCGCGCAAAACCGCCAGCCGCGTGGTCTACATGGAAAACGGTCATATCGTTGAGCAAGGGGATGCGAGCTGCTTCGCGAACCCGCAAACCGATGCGTTTAAAAACTATTTATCTCATTGATTGTGTCAGGGAAAAGACAATGAAAAAAGTATTACTTGCCGTGCTGCTTGCTGGCGTTACCCTTTCCGCTACCGCAGCCCAGACCATTCGTTTCGCCACGGAAGCCTCCTACCCTCCGTTTGAGTCCATTGATGCCAACAACAAAATTGTCGGCTTCGATGTGGATCTGGCTAACGCCCTGTGTAAAGAGATCGATGCGACCTGTACCTTCACCAACCAGGCGTTCGACAGCCTGATCCCGAGCCTGAAGTTCCGCCGTATCGACGCGGTGATGGCCGGTATGGACATCACGCCGGAGCGTGAAAAGCAGGTGCTGTTCACCACCCCTTACTACGACAACTCCGCCCTGTTCATTGGTCAGAAAGGTAAATTCACCTCCGTCGATCAGCTGAAAGGCAAAAGTGTTGGCGTGCAGAACGGCACCACGCACCAGAAATTCATCATGGATAAACATCCGGAAATCACCACCGTGCCTTACGACAGCTACCAGAACGCGAAGCTGGATCTGCAAAATGGCCGTATCGATGGCGTATTTGGTGATACCGCGGTGGTGACCGAGTGGCTGAAAGCCGACGACAAGCTGGCGCCCGTGGGCGACAAAGTGACCGATAAGGATTACTTCGGTACCGGTCTGGGGATTGCCGTTCGTCAGGGCAACACTGAGCTGCAGCAGAAATTCAACGCTGCGCTGGAAAAAGTGAAGAAAGACGGCACCTACGAAACCATCTACAAAAAATGGTTCCAGAAGTAATTCCTGATGAATGAAATTTTTCCTTTAGCAAGCGCCGCCGGGATGACCGTCGGCCTTGCCGTTTGCGCACTGATTATCGGCCTCGTGCTGGCGATGTTCTTTGCGGTGTGGGAATCCGCGAAATGGTTCCCCGTCGCCTGGACAGGCTCCGCGCTGGTCACCGTGCTGCGTGGGCTACCGGAAATTCTGGTGGTCCTGTTTATCTATTTCGGTTCCTCACAGCTGCTGCTCACGCTGTCTGACGGCTTCACGATCAATCTTGGCTTTGCGCAGATCCCGGTGCAGATGCAGATCGACAACTTCGACGTCAGCCCGTTCCTGTGCGGCGTGATTGCCCTCTCCCTGCTCTACTCCGCGTACGCGTCGCAAACCCTGCGCGGTGCGCTGAAAGCCGTGCCGCAGGGTCAGTGGGAGTCGGGTCAGGCGTTAGGGTTATCGAAATCCGCCATCTTTTTCCGTCTGGTGATGCCGCAGATGTGGCGTCATGCCCTGCCGGGGCTCGGCAACCAGTGGCTGGTGCTGCTGAAAGATACCGCGCTGGTGAGCCTGATAAGCGTTAACGATCTGATGCTGCAAACCAAAAGCATCGCCACCCGTACCCAGGAGCCTTTTACCTGGTACATTGTGGCGGCGGCGATCTACCTGGTGATCACGCTGTTCAGTCAGTACATCCTCAAACGTATTGACCTGCGTGCGACGCGCTTTGAACGGAGGCCAGGCTGATGCTTGAATATTTACCCGAGCTGATGAAAGGGCTGCACACCAGCCTGACGCTGACCGTGGCGTCCATTATCGTGGCGCTGATCCTGTCGCTAATGTTCACCATCATCCTGACGCTGAAAACGCCGGTGCTGGTGTGGATTGTGCGCGGCTACATCACCCTGTTTACCGGTACGCCGCTGCTGGTGCAGATCTTCCTGATTTACTACGGCCCCGGCCAGTTCCCGTCGCTGCAGGAGTATCCGGTTATCTGGCATCTGCTGTCGCAGCCGTGGCTGTGTGCCCTGATTGCCCTGTCGCTGAACAGCGCGGCCTATACCACCCAGCTGTTCTACGGCGCGATCCGCGCCATTCCGCAAGGCCAGTGGCAGTCCTGCGGGGCGCTGGGCATGAGCAAGAAAGACACGCTGGCGATCCTGCTGCCGTACGCCTTTAAGCGCGCCCTCTCCTCCTATTCCAACGAAGTGGTGCTGGTGTTCAAAAGTACCTCGCTGGCCTACACCATCACCCTGATGGAGGTGATGGGCCACGGCCAGCTGCTGTACGGCCGCACCTATGACGTGATGGTGTTCGGCGCGGCCGGCGTGGTGTATCTGGTGGTGAACGGTCTGCTGACGCTGATGATGCGCCTGATCGAGCGCAAAGCGCTGGCGTTTGAGCGCCGAAATTAACCACGCTAATTGCATAAAACGGTAATAATCAACGGCGAGATAATGCTGTATTATCTCGCCTTTTTTATATCCAATAAAAATAATACTTAATCATTTTTATTGCATATAAATTCAATTAACTGGCATTGTAAACGCCATGCTGAAGACACGGCAAAAACAATAAGATTGATCGACAGGAGTTCGAAAATGAAAAAACTGATGCTGGCCGCCGCCCTGACTCGCCACCTTCGCCGCAAGCGCATCCGCTGCGGATAAAATCAATTTCGGCGTTTCCGCCACCTACCCGCCGTTTGAATCGCTGGATGCCAACAACCAGATCGTCGGTTTCGATATCGACCTGGCGAAAGCGCTGTGCAAACAGATGCAGGCCGACTGCACCTTCACTAACCATGCGTTTGACAGCCTGATCCCGTCGCTGAAATTCAAAAAATACGATGCGGTGATCTCCGGGATGGACATCACGCCTGAGCGCAGCAAACAGGTCGCGTTCACCGACCCGTACTACGCCAACTCGGCGGTGGTGATTGCGAAAAAAGGCGCGTTTACCTCTTTCGACGAGCTGAAAGGCAAACGCATCGGGATGGAAAACGGCACCACGCACCAGAAATACCTGCAGGACAAGCATCCGGAAGTGAAAACCGTGGCCTATGACAGCTACCAGAACGCGATTATCGACCTGAAAAATGGCCGTATCGACGGCGTGTTCGGCGATACCGCCGTGGTGAACGAGTGGCTGAAAACCAACCCGCAGCTGGGCGCCGCAACACCGAAAGTGACCGATCCGCAATACTTCGGCACCGGCCTCGGCATCGCGGTACGCCCGGATAACAAGGCGCTGCTGGAAAAACTGAACGGCGCGCTGAAAGCGATCAAAGCTGACGGTACGTACCAGAAAATCAGCGACCAGTGGTTCCCGCAGTAAGTGCTGCACTGCCCGTTAACGTTGCGCTTACCGCCGGCCCACGCCGCGAGCCCGGCCGCTCGCGCTTTGCTTACCAACAGCGTCAACACTTCGTAATGCGCGGTATGCGGGAACATATCGAACAGCTGCACGCGTTCGATGCGATAGCCCGGTAGCTGTCGCAATATCTTTCGCCATGGTCTGCGCGTTGCAGCTGGAATAGATGATGTATTCCGGCGCCATCCGGCTCAGGTAGTCGCACAGCGCATTGCCGATGCCGCGGCGCGGCGGGTTGACCAGCACCAGCTCCGGCACGTGCCCTGTTGCGCGGTGGCGAACTGCGTGGAGTCGAGCGCCTGAAAATGCAAATTCGTGCAACCCCAGCTCCTGCGCCGGACTGCTTCGCGCAGGCAATCGCTTCCGGGGAGATCTCGATGCCGGTCAGCTGCATCTCCGGCGTGGCGCAGTGCAGGCCAAAACCGCCCACGCCGCAGAACAGATCCCACATATGCGCGACCGGTAAACGCACGCACCCAGTCGCGGGCGGTGGCGTACAGCGCTGCTGGCCACGGCCGGGTTGGTCTGGAAGAAGCTTTGCGGGCGGATCCACAGCGGCACGCCGTTGAAGCTTTCCGCCAGCGCCTGCTGGTCGGTGAGGAAAATCTCCTTCTCCCCTTCCATGATCGCCATATGCACCGGCTGAATATTCGCCGAAATGACCTTCAACTGCGGCAGCTGCGCCTGCAGCCACGGCAGCGCCGCGCGCAGCTGCGCCAGCTTGGCTTCAGAACGCAGCACGAAGCGCAGCATCATGCCGCCGTCGTGCTGGCTTTCGGTCAGCAGCAGGTATTTCAGCTCGCCGCGCTTGCGGGCCACGTTGTAGGGCGTTAACCCCGCGCGGGCGATAAAGGGTTTCAGCGCGGCAAAGACCGGCGCAAACGAGGCGGGATACAGCGGGCAGTCGGTTAGATCTTCCGGCGTGCCGTCGCGGTGCAGCATCCCCAGCAGCGGTTTTTCTACGCTGCCGCTGACCACCATTTTGGCTTTATTGCGAAACCCCTGCTCCGGGCCGCTGACCGGCGTGCGCCACTCGGCCACCGGCAGCCCTGCCAGCAGCTGTTGCAGGTCGGCCATTTTGGCGGTGAGTTGTTGAGAGACCGGTTGTTCTATCCACTGACAGGAGCGGCAGCGTCCGGCGTCATAGAGAGCGCACTGCATAAGAAAACCTTACGAATTGCGAGGGCTGCGATTGTACCACCGATATTATTGCAGGCGGAAGAAGCGTCGACTGGGCGCCGGGACAAACAGCAGGAAGAGCACCAGCATGTCCGGCAGTTTTTGCATAAACAGCGCGCGCAGGATCTCGCGGTTGGATTCACCGGCAATGCTGAACAGCTCCGGATAGCCATAGCCCAGCGAGGCGGCCCACAGATAGCCGGCCGCGGTAATCTGCGTCAGCAGATAGACCCAGCGCGCCCAGTTGCGCCCTTTCACCAGCGAAAACGCGCAGAAGATCTCGATAAACACCAGCACCAGGCTGCCCAAAAAAACCAGCGTCAGATTCCACGTCTGCACGCTGCGGTGAATGAATTCGATGATGCCGCGCACGCCCAGGGTATTCAGAATCATCAGCACGTCCAGGCAGCGGATCATAATAATGGCGAGCGCCGCCACCTGAACCAGCGCAGGTACGTTAGGTCGCGCGTGCGTAATACGTGATTTTCTTAAAAATCCCAATGCTGTGACTTCCCTGAGAAAAAAGTGCCGCGTCATGCGCGGCATCAGCGACACAATTTCCCGATTTTAATGAGAATGATCTTCAGCCGCGTCTTGCACGCTGGATATCGCGCATGCGCTGTTTTTCCGCGCGCGCCATCAAATACCAGGCGATAAAACCGACAATTCCGACCACGCCGAGGATCAGAGAGGCCAGGGCGTTGATCTCCGGGTTGACCCCCATGCGCACGCTGGAGAAGACCAGCATCGGCAGCGTCGTCGCGCCCGGCCCGGAGACAAAGCTGGCGATCACCAGATCGTCCAGCGACAGGGTAAACGCCAGCAGCCAGCCGGAGATCACCGCCGGCATAATCATCGGCAGCGTGATGACGAAAAAGACCTTCAGCGGCGTCGCGCCCAGATCCATCGCCGCCTCTTCAATGGAGCGATCCAGCTCGCGCAGGCGCGAGGAGATCACCACCGCCACATAGGCGGTACAGAAGGTGACGTGCGCCAGCCAGATGGTGAGCATCCCGCGATCCGCCGGCCAGCCGATGGCGTGCCCCAGGGCCACGAACAGCAGCAGCAGCGAGAGACCGGTGATCACGTCCGGCATCACCAGCGGCGCGGTGATCATAAAGGCGAAACCGTTCGAACCGCGAAAACGCCCGAAGCGCACCATCACCACCGCGGCGATGGTGCCCAGCACCGCCGCCATGGTGGCCGCACAGCGCGGCAATGGTCAGGCTTAGCCCCACCGCGCTCATCATCGCATCATCGTGGAACAGCTCGCTGTACCAGCGCGTCGACCAGCCCGCCCAGACCGTCACCAGCTTGGAGCTGTTGAACGAGTAGATCACCAGCATCAGCATCGGCGCATACAGGAAGGTAAAGCCGATCACCAGGATCGCGATTCGCCACGGGGAGCGCACTACCGGTAAGTTGTTCATCCGTGATCCCCCATCTGTTTCTGCTGATGCTTGTGGAACCACATGATCGGCACGATCAGCAGCAGCAGCATGATGATCGCCACCGCCGAGGCCACCGGCCAGTCGCGGTTATTGAAGAACTCCTGCCACAGCACGCGGCCAATCATGATGCTGTCCGGGCCGCCGAGCAGTTCCGGGATCACAAACTCCCCCACCGCCGGGATAAAGACCAGCATCGACCCGGCGATAATGCCGCCTTTGGTCAGCGGCACAATGACGCTGAAGAAGGTTTTCAGCGGACGGGCGCCGAGATCGAGCGACGCTTCCACCAGCGAGTAGTCGATACGCGTCAGCGCCGTGTAGATCGGCAGCACCATAAACGGCAGATAGGCGTAAACGATGCCGATATAGACCGCCAGGTTGGTGTGCAGGATCGTCAGCGGCTGATCGATCACCCCTAGCCACATCAGGAAGTTATTCAGCACGCCGTTGTTTTTCAGGATCCCCATCCACGCGTAAACGCGGATCAGGAACGAGGTCCACGACGGCAGAATCACCAGCAGCAGCAGGATATTGCGCGTCGACGGCTTGCTGTGCGCCACCGCCCACGCCAGCGGATAGCCCATCACCAGACAGCAGAGCGTCGAGATCGCCGCCACCTGCAGCGACTGCAGATAGGCTTCGAAATAGAGCGGATCGTCGGTCAGCTGCAGGAAGTTGCCGAGGTTGAGCGTCAGCGTCAGCTGGCCGTCGGCCCAGTCCAGCAGGTTGGTGTAAGGCGGGATCGCCCGCGCCATCTCCGCCAGGCTGATCTTGAAAACAATCAGGAACGGCAGCAGGAACAGCAGGATCAGCCACACATACGGCAGGGCGATCACCAGCTTGCGGCCGTGCTTCATCTGCATGCGCGTCAGCCACTGGGCAAAACCGCCCGGCTTTTCGACGCGGGCTGGAGGTTCAAGTGTACTCATCAGCCGCTCCTTATACCGTCAGCACCACGCAACTGTCGGCATCCCAACACAGGCGCACTTCGTCGCCCCAGGTCGGCGGTCCCTTGCGGTAGCGATGTTCGTTCTGCAACTGGGCGCTGAGCATCTGCCCGCTTTGCAGGCGCACGTGATAGATAGAGAGATCGCCCAGATAGGCAATGTGCACCACTTCGCCGACGGCAAAGTTGTAGCCATCGGCAGGCGGATCCTCGCAGAGCATGATCTTTTCCGGACGCAGCGCCACGTAGACCGGCACGTTGTCCACCACCGAGGCATCCGGATCGACCTTAAGCGGATGCAGCAGCCCCGGCGATTCGATGACCAGGCCATCTTCCTGACGATCTTTCAGCAGCCCTTCGAAGACGTTGACCGAGCCGATAAACTCCGCGCTGTAGCGGGTGGTCGGATGCTCATAAATCTCTTCCGGCTCGCCGATCTGCACGAACTTCCCGCGGTTCATGATGGCGATACGCCCGGCCATGGTCATCGCCTCTTCCTGGTCGTGGGTCACCATCACGCAGGTCACGCCCACGCGCTCGAGGATATCGACCACTTCCAGCTGCATGCGGTCGCGCAGCTTTTTATCCAGCGCGCCCATCGGTTCATCGAGCAGCAGCAGTTTCGGGCGTTTTGCCAGGCTGCGGGCCAGCGCCACGCGCTGGCGCTGGCCGCCGGAGAGCTGGTGCGGCTTACGCTTGGCGAACTCCTGCATGTGCACCAGGCTCAGCATCTCGGCCACGCGCGCGGTAATTTCGGCCTTCGGCAGCTTGTCCTGCTTCAGGCCGAAGGCGATGTTCTGCTCCACCGTCATGTGCGGGAACAGCGCGTAGGACTGGAACATCATGTTGATCGGGCGCTGATACGGCGGCACGCTGCGAGAGATCCACGCCGTCGAGCACGATCTGCCCCGCGGTGGGCTGTTCAAAACCGGCCAGCATACGCAGCAGGGTCGATTTGCCGCAGCCGGAGGCGCCCAGAAGGGCAAAAATTTCGCCTTTGTAGATCGTCAGGCTGACGTCGTCCACGGCATGCTGGCCATCAAAAGATTTGGTGAGGTTACGGATTTCAAGCAGCGGGGTCAGCGCCTTACGGACTTTCGCCTGCGGGCGGGGGATCGCGTCATTCAATCGGGGTGCTCTCCGGCATAAACATCACCCTGTTTCAACAGGTTGACTTACAAATGGCTGAACAGAGGCGCAGTACCTCTGTCCAGCTTTGGGGCAATCGCACCATGTTGGTGCATTCAAATCACCGGTCAGGTAATTGATCCCGTTACTTACCGCTTTTAACTTTGGTCCACGCGCGGGTACGCACGCGGTCAATCTTCGGATCCTGAACTTTCAGGGTGAAGAGCTTGGCGAACACATCCGCCGGCGGATAGATAGCCGGGTTATTACGGATTTCTTCGCTCACCAGCGGCACGGAGGCCTTGTTACCGTTCGCGTAGTAAACGTGGTCGCTGATGTGGGCGATCACCTCCGGACGCATCAGGTAGTTGAGGAACTGATAGGCTTCGTCTTTGTTTTTCGCGTCAGCCGGCATCGCGAAGACGTCAAAGAAGGCCAGCGCCCCCTCTTTCGGAATGAAGTAGGAGACGTTCACGCCGTTTTTCGCCTCTTTCGCGCGGTTAGCCGCCTGCCATACGTCCCCTGCCCAGCCAATCGCGACGCAGATGTCGCCGTTCGCCAGGTCGTTGATGTACTGGGAAGAGTGGAAGTAACGGATATTTGGACGCAGCTTCAGCAGCAGATCGGTCGCCGGGCCGGTGTAATCATCCGCCTTGTTGCTGTTCGGGTCTTTGCCCAGGTAGTTCAGCACGGTGGCGAAAATCTCTTCCGGCGCATCGAGGAAGGAGACGCCGCAGCTTTTCAGCTTCTCCAGGTTTTCCGGCTTCAGCACCACGTCCCAGCTGTCCAGCGGCGCGTCCGGGCCCAGCGCCGCCTTCACTTTATCGACGTTATAACCGATACCGGTGGTCGCCCACAGGTACGGCATGGCGTATTTGTTGTCCGGGTCGTGCTTGGCCACCAGCTTCAGCACTTCCGGATCGAGGTTTTTCCAGTTCGGCAACTTGCTCTTATCCAGCGGCTGGAAGACGCCTGCCGCCAGCTGGCGCTCGAGGAAGCTTGCGGAAGGCACCACCAGGTCAAAGCCGGTGCTGCCCGCCATCAGTTTGCCTTCCAGCACTTCGTTGGAGTCAAACACGTCGTAGACCACTTTAATGCCGGTCTCTTTTTCGAAATTTGCCACCGTGTCCGGCGCAATATAGTCAGACCAGTTATAAACGTGCAGCGTTTTTTGTTCCGCAGCGAGCGTGCCGGCAGAGACGGCCATCAGAGCACCCGCAACCAGACCCGATAACCATTTTTTATTCAAGGCGATCATAGTGTTATTCCTTCTGAAAGCTCGTTAACAAACGAACTAAAACTGTGCAATCTGAAGATATGCAAAAATCATGCATAGTTTGTCGCTCTGCTCAAAATAAAAAGAAACCTCTTTACCCGGCAGCTTCCGCTCGCTTTTTTAAGCATCGCAAGAATAACTGTAGCCCGTGTCTCCGGCTATAGCCCAGACGAAAAAACGCCTTTTATCAATTTTTTATGCAGGTTATGTCTACGTGATAAGCCGAAACGGCCGGAAGGGCGGTGAATAATTCTTTAAAGAAAGGTTAAAAGCAGAAGAAAAATATTTATTTTGCAGCCGCGCTGGCAGCGACTGCATGAATTGCGGCAAAGAGTCAGTGGAGAAAATTGCGCGTTGCGTCGCCCATGACGGCCTCTTCCTCGCTGTCTGTCGCAAGAAACAGCAGATGGTGTGCATTGGCTTCCATCATGACCATCGAAATTTGCTCTTCGCTCAGGCGCATAAACCAGGCGAACTGCTTGAAGGACAGCCCGGCCCCGGAGAATAAAGACTGGCAAACGACCAGTTTTGGCAGATTATCATCCTGTATGTCGAGAAATGCTTTCACCGTCAAAGAACTGGCGTTGATGGCCGACAGGTCGGAGGCCAGCGCCAGCAGCGCGGAGGGCTTCACTTCGGCCAGCGCGGAGAAAAGGATCACGTCGTTAATCAGATCGATTTTGGCATCGAAAATGCCGTCGAAATTCTGCATATGCGGCAGATGCAGCGCCTGGCAGGAATCGCATTCGAAGAACGTAATTCCGGCATCATCAAGCCATTGACGTAACGTATCCAGTGTAGGTACGACCTGTAAATCCATCGCGATGCAGCCTCTCTTAATGAAAAAATTACGCATAGGGTACGCAAAAAGCACGGCAGGCACCATTAATAGCGCAGGGAAATGCCCTTAACCGCCCGTTTTCAGACAGTAGCCCGGCGTCGCCTGACGCTCGATCCACTGGATCATTTTCCCGGCAATATCGACGCCGGTGGTCTTTTCCACGCCTTCCAGCCCCGGCGAGGCGTTCACCTCCATCACCAGCGGCCCGCGCCTGGCGCGCAGAAGATCCACGCCCGCCACGTCCAGCCCCAGGGTTTGCGCCGCTTTCACCGCAATTTCCCGCTCGCGATCGCTGATATCGGCGACACGCGCCATGCCCGCCGCGGTGAAGGTTAGAGCGGAAATCGCCCTCTTTCGCCTGGCGCTCAATGGCCGCCACCACCTCGTTGCCGACCACGAAGCAGCGGATATCGCGCCCTTTGGCCTCTTCGATATACTCCTGCACCAGAATATGGGCATTCAGGCCGCGAAAGGCGTCAATCACGCTCTCCGCCGCCTGGCGCGTTTCCGCCAGCACCACGCCAATGCCCTGCGTGCCTTCCACCAGCTTGATCACCAGCGGCGCGCCGCCCACCATGTCGATCAGATCGCTGGTGTCGTCCGGCGAATGGGCAATCCCGGTGACGGGGAGATCGATCCCCTGACGGGCCAGCAGCTGCAGCGAGCGCAGCTTGTCGCGGGCGCGGGTAATGGCGACGGATTCGTTGAGCGGATAGCTGCCCAGCATCTCGAACTGGCGCAGCGCGGCCGTGCCGTAATAGGTAATCGGGGAGCCGATGCGGGGGATCACCGCATCAAAATGCGGCAGCTTGCGGCCTTTGTAGTGAATCGACGAGGCGGCCGGGTCAATGTTCATATAGCAGGACATCGGGTCGAGGATCTCAACCTGATGCCCGCGTTTCGCCGCCGCCTCACGCAGGCGTTTACATGAATAGAGCGTTCCATCCCGGGACAATATGGCAATTTTCACCCTGCACCTCTCTGAAGACATGGAAAAAGCCTGCGTATCATATACGCAGGCAGGCGCAGGATAAATGGCTATCGCGTCGCCCAGCCCTGTTTGTGCAGATAATCAAGAATAAACGGGCGATTTTCTTTAATGATGGTGCGACGAATATGGTCAGTCCAGGTATCGCGACGGTTATTGCTGCCGCGCGTCAGGTAGTAGTTCGCCAGCTCTTCATCATATTGATCCAGGACATCCTGATCGACCGGCTGATAGTGGTTTTCATGCACCAGCATCGCCGCAGGAATGCGCGGCTTCAAATCCGGGTTATCCGCCGGCCAGCCGAGGCACAGGCCAAACAGCGGCAGCACATGTTTTGGCAGCTTCAGCAGCTCGGTCACGCTTTCGATGTTGTTACGCAGGCCGCCGATGTAAACACCGCCTAACCCCAGCGATTCCGCCGCCGTGAAGGCGTTTTGCGCCATCAGCGCGGTATCCACCACCCCCAGCAGCAGCTGTTCGGCCAGCCCGAGCTCGGCCTCAGGGCAGATCTGCAGAGTGACGGTTGAAGTCGGCGCAGAACACCCAGAACTCCGCCGCCTGAGCCACATGCTTCTGCCCGCCGGTCAGCGTCACCAGCTGCTCACGCATGGCCGGGTCGGTAATGCGGATAATGGAGCTGCACTGCAGAAAGCTGGAGCTGGAGGTCGCCCTGGCGCTGTCAATAATCGCGGCACGCTGCGCCTCGGTAATCGGCTCATCGGTGAAGTGGCGAATGGAACGGTGGGAACAGAGCAGGTCAATCGTTGGTGTCATCTTGTATAATCCCCGTATAAACAAGACCCCGAGTATAGGACAGAGACACAGGATCGCAGTAAACGCGATGAATTGGCCTGAAACATTGCCATGACTGTATCAAAGCGACAGGCGAAACCTTCTTTAATGGCGGCAGGTTATCGGGCACTATATGTCCTATTCGCCGTCAGGCTTGTTTTTTGAGGAGAGAGAAATGTTTGCAGTAATTTTTGGTCGTCCAGGGTGCCCATACTGTGTGCGCGCGAAAGAGCTGGCTGAGAAACTGACCGAAGAGCGCGATGACTTCAACTTCCGCTACGTGGATATCCACGCGGAAGGCATCACGAAAGCGGATCTCGAAAAAACCGTCGGTAAGCCGGTTGAAACCGTACCGCAGATCTTCCTCGATCAGAAACACATCGGCGGCTGCACTGACTTTGAAGCTTACGCCAAAGAGCATCTGGGCCTGTTTGCTGCCCAGTAACGATCCGACGCCCGCCCCCACTTTCGGGGGCGTTTTTATTTGTGGTGCCGTCGGTGCCGAAGCAGACTGCGCACAAATAAGTAGCAGAGCGCGCCAAGGGCGCACCAGAACACGGCGCTCAACAACCATGCCAGCTCCTGCCAGACCGAACGCGACGGCAGCAGAAACAGATGAATCAGTACATAGCAGAATGGTAGCGCCAGTAGCGCACCCAGCAACGCAATAACCACCCGGCGACGACGGGCAACAAGGCCGCTGGCAATACCGGGCAATATAAAAAACAACAAACCTGTTTCGGGTTGACCCGACGCCCTGAATGCCCCTTTCACGTTAAAAGCAAGCGACATGCATACGACCGTGAACAGCAAAAAGCAGCTGATCACCCCCGCCCAGTTTCGTTTAATGTTCAAACTATCCTCCTGACTTATCTCTATCAAATACACTTTCGTCGGGTAGACGCCCAGTCAGATAAAGCAATGCGGCAATCCTTGCCAAAGTACGCACAGGGTGATGCGATAATCAGTAGCTGTCAGTAGCTAATACGATTAAACTACACGCCAGCTAATGTTTTAGGGAATAAAGCAGGAAACAGGGAGCGCCTTTTAATGCCAGCGCACGTTCAAAACAGTAGCCCAAATAGCCCTTCCTTTCAACAACTTACTGGTAAACAAGAAGTTAGCCTCCGTGAATATAAACGTCGCAGACTTGTTAAATGGGAATTACATCCTGTTATTATTTGTGGTACTGGCGCTGGGCCTTTGCCTGGGTAAATTGCGCCTGGGTTCAGTTCAACTTGGTAATTCCATTGGCGTTTTAGTCGTCTCCTTATTATTAGGCCAGCAGCACTTCAGCATTAACACGGACGCGCTCAACTTAGGCTTTATGCTGTTTATTTTTTGTGTTGGCGTGGAAGCCGGACCCAACTTTTTTCAATTTTCTTCCGCGACGGCAAAAATTATCTGATGCTGGCGCTGGTAATGGTCGGCAGCGCGCTGCTGATCGCGTTAGGGCTGGGTAAACTGTTTGGCTGGGATATCGGGTTAACGGCCGGTATGCTGGCAGGCTCCATGACCTCCACCCCGGTGCTGGTGGGCGCCGGTGATACCCTGCGCCATTCCGGCATGGCCGGCGCGCAGCTTTCTACCGCACTCGACCACCTGAGCCTGGGCTATGCCCTGACCTATCTGATTGGTCTGGTGAGCCTGATTGTCGGCGCACGCTATCTGCCAAAACTGCAGCACCAGGATCTGCAGACCAGCGCCCAGCAAATCGCCCGCGAACGCGGTCTGGATACCGATTCCAAACGTAAAGTCTATCTCCCGGTGATCCGCGCCTACCGCGTCGGGCCGGAGCTGGTGGCCTGGGCTGACGGCAAAAACCTGCGCGAGCTGGGGATTTACCGCCAGACGGGTTGCTATATCGAACGTATCCGCCGCAACGGCATTCTGGCGAACCCGGACGGCGACGCGGTGCTGCAGATGGGCGATGACATCGCGCTGGTCGGTTACCCGGACGCCCACGCCCGTCTCGACCCGAGCTTCCGTAACGGCAAAGAGGTGTTCGACCGCGATCTGCTCGACATGCGCATCGTCACCGAAGAGATCGTGGTGAAAAACCATAACGCCGTGGGCCGCCGCCTGGCGCAGCTGAAGCTGACCGACCACGGCTGCTTCCTCAACCGCGTGATCCGCAGCCAGATTGAGATGCCTATCGACGACAACGTCGTGCTCAACAAAGGCGACGTGCTGCAGGTCAGCGGCGACGCCCGCCGCGTGAAAACCGTGGCCGACCGCATCGGCTTTATCTCCATTCACAGCCAGGTCACCGACCTGCTGGCCTTCTGCGCCTTCTTTATCGTTGGCCTGATGATCGGGATGATCACCTTCCAGTTCAGCAACTTCAGTTTCGGCATCGGTAACGCCGCCGGGCTGCTGTTCGCCGGGATCATGCTGGGCTTCCTGCGAGCGAACCATCCGACCTTCGGCTACATTCCGCAGGGCGCACTGAACATGGTGAAAGAGTTCGGTCTGATGGTCTTTATGGCGGGCGTCGGCTTAAGCGCGGGCAGCGGGATTGGTCACAGCCTCGGTGCCGTCGGCTGGCAGATGCTGGTTTCCGGACTTATCGTCAGCCTGGTACCGGTGGTGATCTGTTTCCTGTTCGGCGCCTACGTGCTGCGCATGAACCGCGCCCTGCTCTTCGGGGCGATGATGGGCGCGCGTACCTGTGCGCCGGCCATGGAAATCATCAGCGATACCGCGCGCAGCAACATCCCGGCGCTGGGCTATGCGGGCACCTACGCTATCGCTAACGTGCTGCTGACGCTGGCGGGTACGCTGATTATCATCATCTGGCCGGGACTCGGATAACTCCTAAGAATGCGCGTGGCGGAAAATATTTTAGTTACGCGCAGAACTTTTTTATCTGGGGTGTCAGTCATAACTAGTGCCACTGCTTTTCTTTGATGTCCCCAATTTGTGGAGCCCATCAACCCCGCCGTTTTGGTTCAAGGTTGATGGGTTTTTTGTTGCCTGAAATTCACTCCCTAAGACATTCAGCCCTGCTCTGCGGATTTCGTTTTCTGAAATCTCACCGCGCTCCGGTGGCCTTGATTACTCCGCTTACAGGTTATTATCTTTACCGCTTGCCGCTTTACCTTCACCGTTAGGCGCGCCCAGTGTCTGCTTGAACCATTCGACCACCGTTTTGATCACCGCAGGCTGGAACCAGGAAATATCACCATGCTCCGCGCCCTTAACCAGGATGTATTTCACCTTGTCATGTTTCTCTTTTAGCGCATTGTAAAGCTGCGCACTTTGCACCGGCGACACCAGCGTGTCGGCGCTGCCGTGCATGATAAGGAACGGTGGCTCATTACCGCTGATATGCCCCATCGGGCTGGCATTCAGCGCTTTTTGTTTATCGCTGTCGATGGTCGCGCCGGGGAAATTCCTGAACGCCGCGCCGTTCACCAACAGCGATTCGGTGACCGCCGGGGAACGATGCACTTGCTGGATCTCTTGCGGGAATCCTTCACCGATATTCAGCAAGTTTGAAATGCCATATAACGTCGCAACCGCCTGCACTGCCGACGATTGATCGGTGTTATCGCCGGTATCGAAGGTTTTTAGATTGTTGGTGGTGCCGAGCATCTGGGCCAGCCAGCCACCAGCGGAATCCCCCAACACACCGATTCGTTGCGGATCGATGTTGTACTCCTTCGCATGTGCACGCAAATAACGCACTGCGGCTTTACCATCTTCCAGCGGCGCCGGGAAAGTATTCGGTACAACACGGTACTCCGCCGCGGCGACAACAAACCCCGCTTCCGCCAGCGCCATACGCATTTCAATAAATTTATCGTAATCAGCGGAAGTAAAACCGCCTCCGGGAAAGTAGACGATGGCTGGTTTCAGCGCGCTGGTGCGCGGAACCAGTAGCGACATGTTTAACTGGCGAACGGAACGCACATTCCGAATCTGGCTGTAAACGATATTGCTCAGTAAATCGATCTGCCCGCGGGATTTTTCAACATTAATAACCTCCGCGCCGGGCGTATTACCCGCCAGCTCATGGCTGGCAGCCAATGCCGAACCCGAAATACTCGCCATCAGAAACCACCCCGCTACCGTGAATCGACCTCGCATTATGCACCTCTCCATTCTCATTAAAAAAATAAGCGAGAGTGGGCAAAGCGGGAATGGTCGACACAAACGTTACCAGCGATTTTTTTAACGTCAAACCCAATAAGCGAATGAAATTCATCTGAATTTTAGATGAATATATGCAGACCTTTTCCAGAGAAATCGCCAGCGGATTGTTTTTCATCGCGCGATTCTGCTTTATTACTGGACCACAACTCACAGAGGCCTCCCATGATGAGCAACGCCTGGTTCAACCAAAACCCGTTTGACGTGCGGCTGGAGTGGGGGTTAGCGGCAGCGGAACATCTGGCGCACGAAGCCGATTGCGTGGTGATTGTCGATGTGATGTCGTTTTCCACCTGCGTCAGCCTGGCAAATGATAACGACGCACTTATCTATCCATGGCCGTGGAAAGATGACAGCGCGCTGCGCTACGCCCAAGAGAATGGTGCCGATGTCGCCAGTTTCGAGCGCACGTTCAGCGGCGAGCGCTATACGCTCTCACCCACTTCATTGCGCGATATTCCCGCCGGGCACCGGCTGGTGCTGCCCTCGCCGAACGGTTCGACGATCGCCTTCAAAGCGCGCGACTGTGGCGCGGCGGTATTTAGCGGCTGCTTTCGTAACCGGACCGCCACCGCACAGGCTTGCGCCGGTTTTCAACGTATTTTGCTGATCCCGGCCGGAGAGCGCTGGCCGGATGGTAGCCTGCGCCCGGCGGTAGAAGATTATCTGGCGGCGGGAGCGATTATTGCCGCCCTCGGCAAACGCCATCTTTCGCCGGAAGCACAAGCCGCAGCCGCGGCATTTCGTGAAAGCAGCCTCGCTGATTTGCATCACTGCGCCTCAGCAAGAGAGCTTCAGGAGCGAGGTTTTGCCCGCGATGTCGCGCTGTGCCTGGCGCTGGATGCCAGCCGCCGCGCCTGCCGGTTGCAGGATAACGCATACCGCTCAGAGCCCGGCGATCCGGCCAATTATTAGGCGGATCTCTTCGCGGCTCAGCGGTTGCCTGTCGGTCACAAAGTGCAGCGTCATCCCTTCGATAAAGGCGTCCAGTGCGCGCGCCGTGATCGAATCAAACCAGCGTTCAAGGGTTGTCTGGCTGGAACGCATCCAGTTTTGCATCACGCTTTTCAGCACCGGCTGGCGGCTCATAAAGGCGTAAAGCTGGTACATCAGTTCCATATTGCGCGCGGTGGTAACCTGCGCGCCGTAAATCAGATCCGTGACCGCATCACAGGCCCGCGCCGGGCTATCAACACCGTCAAAGAAAGCGGCGTACTGCGCCGACATCTGCCCGGTAAAACGGCTGAATGCCTCTTCCAGCAGCGCGTCAATGCCGGAGAAATAGTAGGTCATCGAGCCGAGCGGCACATCCGCACAGCTGGCGATTTTGCGGTGGGTTACCGCCTGGATGCCGCATTCGGCGATGGTGTCCAACGTCGCTTCAAGAATGCGGTCGCGCCGCTGCGGGTCGTTCGGTCGTCGTGCCATAGATCCTCTCACTGATTTATGTACAAATGTACACTTCCTTGCTAGTGTTGTCTCACCTTTTCATTTTCCGACGTGAAGTTATGACCGTAATTGCCTCCCGCAATGCCCTGCGCAACCGTCTATGGGCGCTGTTTACTTTCTTTTTTCTGCCCGGATTACTGATGGCCTCCTGGGCAACGCGTACGCCTGCAATCCGCGATATTTTGTCCGTCTCGACAGCGGAAATGGGCGGCGTGCTGTTTGGCCTGTCGATCGGTTCGATGAGCGGCATTCTCTCTTCCGCGTGGCTGGTTAAACGCTTCGGCGCACGCAAAGTGATCCGCGCCAGCATGTCCTTTTCCGTGCTCGGCATGATGATCCTCAGCCTCGCGTTGTGGGTCGCTTCACCGCTGCTGTTTGCCCTCGGGCTGGCCGTGTTCGGCGGTAGCCTCGGCGCGGGCGAAGTGGCGATGAATATTGAAGGCGCGGTGGTTGAACGTGAAATGAATAAAACCGTGCTGCCGATGATGCACGGTTTTTACAGTTTCGGCACGCTGGTCGGCGCAGGGATCGGCATGACGCTGACCGCACTCGGCCTCACCGCCAATGTGCATATTCTGCTGGCGGCGCTGGTGGCGATTGTGCCGATTATCCTGGCGATTGCTGCTATTCCGGATGGCACCGGCAAAAACTCCGCAGAAGAGAACGCGCAAGGGAAGAAGGGAACCCCCTTCTGGCGCGATAGCCAATTGTTGCTGATTGGCGTGGTGGTGCTGGCGATGGCGTTTGCGGAAGGCTCCGCCAACGACTGGTTGCCGCTGTTGATGGTGGACGGTCACGGTTTTAGCCCCACTTCCGGCTCACTGATCTATGCCGGTTTCACCCTCGGTATGACCGTTGGCCGTTTTACCGGCGGCTGGTTTATCGACCGCTACAGCCGCGTTGCGGTGGTTCGCGCCAGCGCATTAATGGGCGCGCTGGGGATTGGTTTGATTATCTTTGTCGACAGCGCCTGGGTGGCAGGCGTGTCGGTGATTTTGTGGGGGCTTGGCGCGTCGCTTGGCTTCCCGCTGACCATCTCAGCCGCCAGCGATACCGGCCCGGACGCCCCTACCCGCGTTAGCGTGGTAGCGACCACCGGTTACCTGGCCTTTCTCGTCGGCCCGCCGCTGCTCGGTTTTCTCGGCGAGCACTACGGCCTGCGCAGCGCCATGCTGGTGGTACTCAGTCTGATGCTGATTGCCGCGCTGGTCGCTCGCGCCGTGGCAAAACCGGTTCCGGAAGCACAAGCGGAAACCTGTTAACAGCAAGGCGGCGCACTGCCGCCTTAAACTTCCAGCGAATTCCCCACGCGTTTATCGCGCAGAAACACCACCATCAGGCCGATCCACAACACGCCATTTGCCAGGTTGAAGAGGCTGAACAGACCATTGCCGCCCGCCAGCCAGGCATGCTTGCTGATTTCGATCCCGACAGTAAAGATGAACATCTGCAACATGCCCATCGCCGCTGACACCGTGCCCTTACTCATCTCACTGGCGAACAGCGTCAGCCGTACCAGCCCGGCATTCGCCAGCCCAATGCCAAAAGCGTAGAGGCTCAACCCGGCAGCCATCCACAAATAAGCATGAGAAGAGACCAGCGTCGCGACTGCCGCCAGCAGCAAACCGGCAGCAATCGGCCAGCCGCCCATAATGATCAGCGCCCGTACGGTGCGCCGCGACGTCAGACGCGCCAGCGCCAGGTTACCGAGAATCAACGCGCCGAAAACCGGCACCTGCAACAGCCCGTACTGATAGCTGCTGAGTTGCTCACCGCTAATGATGATGATCGGCGACTGGGCGATCCACGCCAGTAACGGCAGGCTGACAAACCCCGTCGCCAGCGCGCCGGCGACAAAACGCAGGTTTTTCATGACTTCAGCATAATCGCGCCACAACGCCTTCAGTGAGAGCGGTTCGCCAAGGCGGGTCGCCGTTTCCGGCATCGCCTTTTGCAGACCAAAAAAGGAGAACGCCGCCAGCGCAGCGAACAGCACAAACATCCCCTGCCACGGCGCGGCGTGCACCCAGGCCGCACCCACCAGCGGGCCAAGCAGCGGCGCAATCAACGCCACGTTGGCCATCAGCGCGGTAATTTTGATACACACGGCCTCTTCAAAGGATTCCTGAATCGCAGCGTAGCCCACCGCACCAATAAAGCACAGGCTAATGCCCTGTAAAAAACGCAGCAGCGTGAATTGTTCGATATTTTGCGCCAGCAGCGTGGCAAGGCAGGTCAAAATGAACCACACCACGCCGGTCAGCATCACCGGACGGCGGCCAATGCGATCCGACAGCGGCCCGAGTAACCACTGTAAAAACATGCCGCCCGCCAGGTAAGCGGTCATGGACGTTGGCACCCATTCGATCCCGGCGTTGTACTGCTCCACCACCGCCAGCATGCCGGGCTGGATCATGTCGTTGCCGATATAGGTCGAGAATTCGTAAAGCACCAGGCAGAGGGGAAATAGTAGCGCCCGTCGTCCCAGACGTTGGCCAGATAAGGAATGGTTTTGCATGCTGTCTCTTCATCTATGAAAAATCGCGCAGAGTGTAATAAAAGCTGTCCGGCTGTGATAGCGAATTTGCAGCCATTGCCTAAATTTAGCGCTTTTCGGCAAATTAAGGTTTTCTTAATTGCCTGGGCGTAGCGTGCGCATTATTACAGTTTTGTTTAAGAATCGTCTAACTCTCCTGGGAGTAAGATAAAACCCCTTTACCGTTTGCCGACGCACTTTTAAGGTGGGCGCTTTCGCGCAAATGTGGTCGTTTAATCAAAGAGTAACAAACCTATGCTAGAGAGCCTCAACTACACGCTGTTCTACTGGATTAACGCAACGCCCGACTCCCCCCACTGGTTAATTGCGCTGGCCGAATTTAGCGCCAGCGATCTCATCAGTATTGTGCCGCTGCTGGCGGTGGGCCTTTGGCTGTGGGGTCCGCGCCATCAGGTTAGCGCCCAGCGTCAGTTGGTGATTAAAGTGTCGATGGCGATCGTAGTCAGCATGTGCATCTCACTGTTATTAGGCCACTTCTTGCCGCACGATCGTCCCTTTGCCGATCATGTCGGCTATAACTTCCTGCCGCATGCACCGGACAGTTCTTTCCCGAGCGACCACGGTACGGTCATCTTTACTTTTGCCGTGGCGTTCCTCGCCTGGCACCGCCTGTGGTCGGGTGCCGTGCTGATGGCGGTTGGTCTGACGATCGCCTGGTCCCGCGTCTATCTCGGCGTCCACTGGCCGCTGGACATGTTCGGCGCGCTGTTAGTCGGTATCAGCGGCTGCCTGAGCGCGCAAATCCTGTGGCAGGGTTTTGGTCCGACGCTCTACCGTATCATTCAGCAGATTTATCGGTTCTGCTTCGCAACGCTGATTCGCCGTGGCTGGGTGCGTGACTAAGCCCAGCGCCAAAGGTAAGATGAACGCCCTGCTCAATGCAGGGCTTTCTTTTATTCAGGGGAAATATGGAAACAAGACGTGACGAACGGATTAGCCAGCTGCTGACGGCGCTCAGGCACAGTGACAAGCTGCATCTGAAAGAGGCGGCAACGCTGCTTGGCGTTTCAGAGATGACCATTCGCCGCGATCTCAGCGCCAACAGCGCTCCGGTGGTTCTGCTGGGCGGTTATATCGTGCTGGAACCGCGCGCGGCCAGCCACTATCTGTTAAGCGATCAAAAAACCCGGCTGGTCGAAGAGAAACGCCGCGCCGCAAAGCAGGCTGCCGCGCTGTTGCGCGCGCATCAGATGGCCTTCTTCGATTGCGGCACCACCATGCCGTGGGTGATTGATGCCATTCCTGACGATTTGCCGTTTATCGGCGTTTGCTACTCTCTGAACACTTTTCTGGCTTTACAGGAAAAACCGCAGTGCCGCGCGATCCTCTGCGGTGGCGAATTCCATGCCAGCAACGCGATTTTCAAACCGCTGAATTTTAATGAGACGCTGAAAAATCTGTGCCCGGATATCGCCTTCTATTCGGCGGCAGGCGTGCATGTGCAACAGGGCGCGACCTGTTTTAATCTCGAAGAGTTGCCAGTGAAACACTGGGCAATGGAGAGTGCGCAATACCATGTGCTGGTGGTGGATCACAGCAAATTCGGTAAAGTGCGCCCGGCCTGCATGGGCGCGCTCAACCAGTTTGACGTGATTGCCAGCGACTGCTGTCCCGATGACAGCCTGGTGCAGTTCGCAAAACAGCAGCAAATCACATTGATGTACTGACCGTGCCCGCCGGGGCACGGCCTGTTAACGTCAGGAGAACCAGCCGCCAAACCACTGGTGGAATTTCAGCAGAACAAAATCCCACATCCGGCCGATAAACCCGGCCTCTTGCACCGCTTCCATCACCACCAGCGGACGCTGTTCGATGGTTTTACCGTTCAGCTGAAAATCGATCGTCCCCACCACCTGGCCTTTGCTCAGCGGCGCTTGCAATTCCGGCTGCGTCAGCGTGTAGCTCGCTTTCAAATTATTAAGCTGCCCTTTCGGGATAGTGATCGAGCCCGCCTCGCCTGCGCCGAGCTTCGCTTCGCTGCTGTCGCCAAACCAGACGCGCTGCGTGACAAAAGTGGCATCAGGTTTGATTGGCGTTACGGTATCGAAGAAGCGGAAGCCCCAGTTGAGCAGTTTCTCGGATTCATTAAAGCGGATGCGGTCGGTTTTCGCGCCCAGCACCACCGAGATCAGGCGCATATCGCCCTGCGTCGCGGACGCCACCAGGTTGTAACCGGCGCCGTCAGTCGTGCCGGTTTTCATGCCGTCCACGTTCATACTGGTGTTCCACAGCAGCCGGTTACGGTTCGGCTGGCGGATCTTATTAAAGGTGAACTCTTTTTCCTTGTGAATGGCGTACTCATCGGGCACATCATGAATTAAGGCTTTGCCGAGCAGCGCCATATCGCGCGCAGTGCTGAACTGGCCCGGCGCATCCAGCCCGTGCACGGTTTTAAAGGTGGTATTGGTCAGCCCCAGTTTCTGCGAGTAGCTGTTCATCAGGCTGACGAATGAATCCTGGCTCCCGGCAACATAGTCGGCAATGGCGATGCTGGCATCGTTGCCGGACTGAATAATGACCCCTTTATTCAAATCCGCGACCGACACCTGATCGCCCGGTTTCAGGAACATCAGCGAGGAACCGCGCAGTACCGGGTTGCCGGTCGCCCAGGCATCTTTACCGACGGTTACCGTATCGGTGAGGTGAATTTTTCCGGCTTTCAATGCCTGACCAACCACGTAGCTGGTCATCAGTTTGGTGAGGCTGGCGGGATCGAGTTTCTCGTCGGCATTACCTTCCGCCAGCACTTTACCGCTGGCGTAATCCATCAGGATCCATGCGCGGGCGTCAACCGGCGGCGCCGCCGGGTTTTGTTCAACCGCATAGAGTGAAGGAGAAAAGAGAAATAACAGCGCGGAGCCCGCAGCCAGGCCGCGAAGGGATAAAGAGAAATGCGTCATATATGGCCACCCGAGTATCCATTCAAACAAACGTCACAACACGTGCCGCAACAAACGGTGAGTAATAGCGCACAAACGGAGCGAAAAAAACCGTCGGTGAGTAAAGTTATTAAAGTTTATGCAATAACAGGGTGTTGCGCTCACTTTGTGCGATCTTTTTCTAAGTCGTTGCCAGAACGTTAACTTTCCCCCACCATAAATCCCCAGACAGAGATCCACTTCAAAGGGGTAAAAATGATAACGCTATGGGGCAGGAATAACTCAACTAATGTCAAAAAAGTTCGCTGGCTGCTGGAAGAACTGGAGTTGCCGTACGAGCACATTCTGGCGGGCGGGCAATTTGGCCTGAATCACGATGCCGAATATCTGGCGATGAATCCGAACGGGCTGGTGCCGCTGCTGCGCGACGATGAAACCGGCGTTGTGCTGTGGGAATCAAACACTATCGTGCGTTATCTTGCCGCCCAGTACGGGCAGGGCCGCCTGTGGATTGAAACTCCCGCCGCGCGTGCGGAAGGGGAAAAATGGATGGACTGGACGATTGGCACCCTGGCGCCGAAATATTCCCAGGTGATGATTGGGCTGGTACGCACGCCGCCAGAGCAGCGGGATAACGCCGCGATTGCTGCCGCAATACAATCGCTCGAAGGAATGCTGGATATTCTCGATAACGCGCTGGCAAAACAGAGCTGGTTTTCCGGCGAAACTTTTGGCTGCAGCGATATCGCCGTTGGTCCGTTTATCTACAACCTGTTTGCGATTCCCGGCTTAAGCTGGGCGCCACGCGCCAATCTGCAACGCTGGTACGCGCAACTGTGCAAGCGTCCGGGGTTCCGCATAACCGATGATTCCGGTAACCTGATACCCGACGTTACCGGGCAGGGAAGCCCGGTAAACCCCGCGCCCTACTCTTCGCCGCCTTCGTCATCTGCAAATAGTGCTTCATCTTCTTTGAACAAGTTGCTCTCATCCCATTCGATTTCCTCGCTGGCATAATGCACCGGATCAATGCCGCAGCACTCTTCCAGCACTTCTTCGGCTTCATCCAGCAAGGCAATCGCATCCTGCCAGCAGACCGTGATGTCCGCATCGACAAGCTCGCCATTATCAATCGCCTCAAGTTTCGTCATCGCAAACTCAATATTATGTAAACTCTCCAGCACCAGATTGACTTCTTCGCCGAGCCCCATACCGGAAATAGCTGCAGCATGATCATCACTCAATGCGTCATCGAATTCATCGCCCGCGTTATCTGACAACGCAGATGTTCTGGCGACAGCCAAAAATAACTGCGAACGTTTTTTGAGAAAACTTGCCCGTTCTAACGAAAGATCCAACTGTGCAGTGACTTCAATATCCATCATCTCAATCTCATAAAGTGATATACAAAACTCATGGCGGTAGCTGAATATTTTTCTAAATGCGATGTTAAAGGGTGCGGAAAACAGAGCAGCATTGCTGAGAAACAAACGCTATGCCGTTTTTAAACGTTTGCATCTCAACGTGTTGCTCCTCAAATTTAAACGCACGTTGGTGCGCAGAAAAACAATCGTTACACTCCCTGGCGCACAGGGCGAAGCCGGGCACTAATCCTGCCTGCGACATCATTGCCGAAACTGTAATATTTCTCTTTCATGATATCGCCCGTGCGCATCATCAAAAATACTTTGCGGGATAAATTATTATCCTTAATATTGATATATTTGATGCTACTTTGCTCATTTCCAAGCGTTGACAATTTCGGAAAGAAAGAAACATTATCAGAATTTCTCACCATATATCTGATGGTTTCCAGATCGTTTGAAATACTGCGCGCATGATTGAGAATCTCCTCACTACCTGGCTCAAGCTGTAAATGTTCTGGCATCGACTTGGTCATAATGAGTTTATGCTTCTTCAAATCTTTGAGCTCAATAGCTTCATAGCTGGATAACGGATGGCTGATATTCACCCCCAGAACAAATTGCTCTTCATAAAGTTGGGCTTCGAAAAAACGATCGTTATCAATCGGGCCAATCAGCAAACCCAGTTGCAATTGCCCTTTATCCAGCATGCTCAATAGATTATCTTCATTGACCTCATGCAACTTGATTTCATTATCAGGAAATTTCTCTTTAAATACGCTAAATAAATCATCATGAATGTAAGAACCCAGCGTCGGGGTAATGCCGATATTAATAACACCAACCGGCTGAAAACGTAGCCAGCGCGCCATTTCCTGAAGGTTATGAACTTCACGGAGAATATTTTCGATCACCGGCAATAGATGCAGACCGGTTGGCGACAGGCTAAAGCCTTTACCTTTGCGGTGCAGCAGAGGGATGCCCAGCTCTTCCTCCAGCTTCTTGATTTGTATGCTGAGGGTCGGTTGTGAAACATCACACGCCTCGGCAGCTTTCTGGAAATTCATATGTTGCACCAACGATACAAAATATTCCAAATCCTGGGTTCTCATATTGTCAACTCTCCCGTGTGTAGAAAAAATAAAGAACAAAACACTACAGAGCATAAGGTCTTTTATGTTTCCAGCGACACAAACAACCTGCCGATGGCATTTAAGTAAATTCTTATGCGTAATTTAATTTAAGGACCACAAAAGCACTTTTCATCAATTATTTGTTTTATACAAAACCCCAAATTTACACGCATCAATAATCGATGACAGAAGTAAAAACTTTAATCGGTAATTTATATCGTCAAAATCACAATAGGATGTAACGATGTAAAAATAGAAAATTTGCTTTTAGTGGTGCTTTTATGACTACTATTTCACCTGTTTTATAATCATCACATTAATGAACAACAAGAACGGAGAAAGTTACCCACCGATTTCTTTTAAGCAGAGAATTCTGATAGCAGAACGCATATTCAAATATGAGACTAACAGCATCGAACAGTTAAGAAAAGCTAATTTATAGTGTGTCTCCCGCTCTCCGCATAAACAAACAATAAAATCATAATCGTTGCTTAATTGATTGTTAAGCAATACTACATTAAATTAAACGCAGACTAATCAATATTTCATCTCTTAGGTAAAATTATAATTGCAATGGCCTATAGAAGATCTGCAAATAGAATTAACCGTTGTCATAATTAATATATTCAAATTACCTATTAGCTATAAAATCATTATGTTGAACAGTGATATTTATAAAATAAAAATATTCTCCATTTAAATTTAAAGTTTTATTAATCCCATCCGATATGATTGAAGCCCGGCGATATTATCAGGGCGACACTAATAGATTAATTCTATATTCCTGGAGAAATAAAATGGCTGTTATTAATACCAACACCTTGTCTTTAACGACCCAAAATAACCTGAGCAAATCGCAATCTTCATTGGGCACCTCCATTGAACGCCTGTCATCCGGTCTGCGTATTAATAGCGCAAAAGATGATGCTGCTGGTCAGGCAATTGCAAACCGCTTTACATCAAATATTAATGGCCTGTCTGTTGCCGCACGTAACGCCAATGACGGGATCTCACTGGCGCAAACCACTGAAGGCGCACTGAGCGAAGTCAACAACAACCTGCAACGTATTCGTGACCTGACTGTACAAGCGCAAAACGGTTCCAACTCCGCATCTGACGTTGACTCCATTCAGGCCGAAGTCAACCAGCGCATGGAAGAGATCAACCGCATCACCACTCAGACGGACTTCAACGGTCTGAAAGTGCTGAACACCGGTTCCGGCGACAGCGTGTATAACTTCCAGGTTGGCGCGAAAGATGGCGAAACCATCAGCATCACCGTCAGCAGCAGCGATGCCTTCAACCTCTACAGCACCACCGGCGCAACGGCTTCCACCACCGGGCAAATTGTCAACGGCAGCGCGCGTGCCACTGACGCGCACGGCTTCGATGTATTGCAGGGCGTGGTTGATGCCACCGGCGGCACAAACGGTAACCCGCTGGCGGATCTGGATACCGCCATCAAAGCGGTGGACAGCGAGCGCAGCCTGCTGGGTGCTTCCCAAAACCGTTTTGAATCCACCATCTCTAACCTGAATAACACCACCAACAATCTCTCTGCCGCGCGCAGCCGTATTCAGGATTCCGATTACGCGACGGAAGTTTCCAACATGTCACGTGCGCAGATCCTGCAACAGGCTGGCAGCTCGGTACTGGCGCAGGCGAACCAGGTTCCGCAAACCATGTTGTCGCTGCTGCGTTAAGCAGGCTAAGGTCCGTTACCCTCCTTCATAGCGGATCGTTTTAAACGTTATTTCAGGTAATACATCCCCGCTTTGCCATGAGGGCGGGTGATTCAGCATAACTGTCTATTGAGAAATATTTTTATCCCGCAATGTTAGATGGCATTGCGGGATTTTTTTCGCCTGTTTTATTATGCTCCTGTGCACAAAGTTATTATCCCGCAGAAATAAAAAAAGGATGCAATGAACCATTGCATCCAGAATAAATAACAGCAAGTAAAACAGCTTTTACATCACCTGAGGGTTTTCATAATGCAGAACAATTACTGATTACAGACCAAGGCTATCCAGTAACTCATCAATATCATCTTGTGTGGAAGCCGCAGGTAAATGTGCGGCGTGTTCTTTCTCTCTGGTCAGCGTCGCCCGGCTTTCCTGCGGTACGCTGTCTAATAAGACCGCGAGGAATTGTTTTTCTAAATTCTCCAGCAGCGCCATCATGCGCACAATAATGCGCGCGGTGGTATCCGGAAAATCCTGCGCCAGCATAATATCGCGCAGATAGTTTTTGGTGGCATCGGTACAAAGCGGCACCGCGCCAAGCCAGCCGCGCGTTGCGCGGGCAAGCGCCATCATACCGTCAATGCCATCGCTCTCTTTAATACCATCCCATTGCGACAGTAGCTGTCTGGCTTCTTTGCTGAGCCGCTCCTGCAACGGCTGCGTCTGCTCAATCAAATTAAGCGTTTTACCGGAGGCCTGCGCCGTCAAATCGACAACATATTGCAAACGGCTGCGCGCATCGGGAATAGAGTGGGCGATTTCAGCAATAGTAATATCATGCCCCAGCTCACGCAGGCTGGTTCTTAACATCCGGGTCATATTACCAATGCGGGCAATCAATTCATAAATATCGGTTGCCGTATGCGGAACAGTATGCACATTCATTATTACCTCTCCTTTACGCCATCTTTTCTCGGATATTCAGTTATCGGCACTTTATCCGCACACTTAAATAAAAGGCGCCAGATAGCCAACCGCTATATAAATAGAGAAAGGCGTAAAGGTTTATTTTAACAAATATAAAAGGCAGACATTATAGAACACCGTAATATAGTTATTATCTAATACTGCGTTTTAACCAGGAAAAAGCGAAAAAGGGAATCCATTCCCCCTCTTCACGAAGCCGGACGCACTTTCCACAGCTCGCCGTCCGATGAATCCGTCAGCACGTAAAGGTAACCATCCGGCCCCACGCGCACATCGCGGATACGCTGTTTACGATCGGTAAGAATGCGGCCATCTTCCGTGATTTTGTCGCCATTAACACTCATCACGATGACATCTTCATCTTTAAGCGCGCCAATAAAGAGTTTGTTTTTCCACTGCGGGAACGTGTCGGCGTTATAGAATGCCATGCCGCTTATCGCCGGAGATTTCTGCCAGTAGAAGATCGGCTGTTCGGTGCCAGGCACAATCTGCCCCTTCGCCTCGGGGATTTTCAGCCCGCTATAGTTAATGCCCCAGGTAGCAATTGGCCAGCCATAATTTTTGCCTTTTTGCGCAATATTAATTTCATCACCGCCGCGCGGGCCATGTTCGTGCCACCACAGGGCATTGCTCCACGGGTTTATCGCCATTCCTTGCGGGTTACGAATGCCATATGCCCAGATCTCCGGACGGGCATCTTTGCGGCTGACAAACGGGTTATCATCCGGCACTTTCCCCTGATCGGTCAGCCGTACCAGTTTGCCCTGCAATTTCTCCAGATCCTGCGCCGTCGGGCGCTGGTTGTTCTCACCCAGCGCAATCCACAGATAGCCTTTGCCGTCAAACACCAGCCGACCACCAAAGTGGTTGCCGGTTGAGAGTTTCGGCTGCTGGCGGAACACCGTCTGAAATGCCTCCAGACGGGTGAAATCCTCGCTCAGGCGGCCATAACCGACTGCTGTACCGGCTTTGCCCTCTTTGTCCGCTTCCGCATAGCTTAACCACACCCGGCGCGACTGGGCGAAATCAGGCGCCAGCACCACATCCAGCAAGCCGCCCTGCCCGTGCGCCCACACTTTCGGCACACCGCTTATCGGATCGGAAAGCCCCTTACCGGCCTGCCACAAACGCAGTTGCCCGCCGCGCAAAGTAATTAGCATGCCGTGATTATCGGGCAAAAATGCCAGCGACCAGGGGTGATCAAGTTTGCCTTGCAGAACATCAACCTTCACCGCCGCGGGCTCAGCCCATACCGGGACGGAAAGAAACAGCAGCAACAGGGGAAGACGGCGCATCAGGCTCTCCTTTATTCAGCAGCTTCGCAGAGTAAAGGGTAGACCGGGGCGCAGAAATGAAACGCAGGTTTACAGAATTTATACATTCGGCATGAAAGAAAACGGACAGACAAGAAGGGGGAGTTCCCTCCCCCTTAAGCTTAGGCCTCTTCGAGCGGTGAATGCTCGTTAAGGTAGAGAATGGCATGATCAAGCACATTCAGTGAACGTTCGAGTTTGTCGGCATTCACAGAGATATACGTTGGGCAATCCTGTCGCCCGCTCATCAGGCAAACCGCCGCTGAAGAGAGCGCCTCTTCGGCGCGGTACAACGCACCCCGCGATTCGCGATCCGGCATTTCATTCAGCCGTTCTCCTTTATCACGAATCTCAAGCGCCAGGGCAAACAGACGTTCACGCAGACGATCGTTTTCGCTGACCGACATATAACCTTTTGCCTTCCTCATCTGGGTGTAGGCCGCAAGGTCCGCTCTGGCAGCAGTCAACTTCGTCAACAAGCGACGAACAAGTTCATCAAAGCTCATACATATTTCCTCCCTTGTCAGCCAATGGGGTAAGTTAATAGTATGGCTGCTATTTGCACAAAATCATGCACGCGGTCAATAATTAATCGATATTGACAATCCTTTACAAACCGGAAGCCAGCCAGGCGCGCCATCCTCCGTAAGACGTGATCTCCTGCGCCCCCTGCAAGCCATAATTTTCACAAATGAATCCGCTCAACCAGCGACCATCTTCCAGCTCGACTTTACCCAACCCAAGCGGCGCCGGAATACCAGCAAGGAAAGAGCCGACTTCGCTGTGCGGCAGTTCCCACACTTCCACGTCGATCGCCGTACCTTGCTGCTCATCGCGCACCATGCCTGGCCGTTTACCGTCTGCCAGCGCATATAACCGATAACGCGGCGCGCTGCGGGTGGCGCTAAGTAGAGTCGCGCCCCGCTGACGCAACTGCCCATTAAGCGCCAGCCCGTCCAGATGCGCGCCACACACCACCAGCGCCAGCCGATCGTGGCTCGCGGTATTTGCCGGAACGGCTGCCGCCATTTTCCGCCCACCGGGCAAGGCCAGCGCTGCGTTGCGCTGCATCGCATCGGCAAGGCCCAGCAGATACTGATCGGTAAACGCGCGGCCAAACAGCGTAACGCCGGAAGGCAGGCCGTTGGCCATCATGCCGTTTGGCACCGCAACAGCGGCGTAATCCAGCAGGTTCATAAAATTGGTGTAGTAACCGAGATCGGCATTGCGTTTTACCGGTTCATCAGCCAGCTCCGCCAGCGTCACCGGGCGAGGATAGGTCGGCGTCAGGACGCAGTCCAGACCGGTAAGCAGAGCGTCGCACTGCGCTTTGTAGGCCTGTAAGCGGTATTGTGCATCAAAGGTCGCCACCGCATCGGTGGAAGGCGCTTTACTCAGCACCGCCTTGATCACCGGCAGCACCGCATCTGGCTGTTTTTCAATCAGCGGCCCGACGACGTGGTAGCGCTCCGCCACCCACGGCCCTTCATACAGCAGGCGCGCAGCGGCAAGAAACGGGGCGAAATCAAGCGTCACCGGCACGCCGCCAAGCGACTCCAGCCGCGCTTTTGCCGCATAAAACAGCGCCTCACTCTCTGCGCAGCCGAGGAATTCCAGCGTAGCCGGGACGCCAAAACGGAAACCCGGCTGCGGCGCGCCAAAGGCCTGCGCGCCGTTCCACGCCGGGTTACTGCGGCTGTAGGCATCGCGCACGTCTTTCACTGCCGTTAGCGCCAGTAAACGGCTGGCTTCGGCGGCGGTAGCGGTAAAAAAGGTCACGCAATCGAGCGTGCGACAGGCCGGTACCACACCCGCCGTGGAGATCAACCCTTTGGTCGCTTTCAGGCCAACCAGATTATTGAGCGACGCCGGAACACGCCCGCTGCCTGCGGTATCCGTGCCGAGCGCAAAACTTGCCAGCCCAAGCGCCACCGCCAGCGACGATCCGGCACTGGAGCCACCTGCCGGATAATCGGCATGCACACTATTACGGCAGACGCCATACGGTGAACGCGTGCCGTTCAGCCCGGTGGCAAACTGATCGAGATTGGTTTTACCCAGCGGCAACGCGCCCAGCGCAATCAGTTGCGCAACGATGGTCGCATCCTGTTCTGCGGTATACGCAAATGCCGGGCAGGCGGCGGTGGTCGGAATGCCAGCCAGATCGATATTGTCTTTGATGGCGAACGGCACGCCATACAGCGGCAGCGACTGCGGCGGCACGTTGTCCAGCGCCGCCAGATACGGTTCAAGTTCCGCCGCGCTGAGAAGATAAATAAAGGTGTTGAATTCCGGATTCAACGCCAGCGCCCGCGTGCGCAGCGTCGCTATCACGTCGCGCGGCGTTAAATGGCCGTCGCGGTAAGCCTGCGCCAGAACATCAAGGCGTAAATCAAATGGCTGCATCATGCTGTTTTCTCCAGAACCACCACACATTGACCTGCACGCACCGAACTGCCCGGCTGCACGCGCACCTGGCTTACCACACCATCGTGGGCGGCAAGCAGCGGGATCTCCATCTTCATCGACTCCAGCACCACCAGCACATCGCCTGCGCGAACCTGGCTGCCCGGCGTGACATTCACCTGCCACAAGTTGCCGGAGATCGGGCTGTCGATGCCCTGTTGCCCCGGCTGTAACGGTGCATCTTCGCCCTCTTCCGCCAGCGCTTCACTGCTGTCGAAATGCGCCTGGCCGCTGGCGATCCAGCGATCGCGTTCGGCGGCGAAAGCGCCCTGCTGTTGCGCACGGAAAGCAGCAATACTTTGCGCTTCATCGGCGAGAAACTGCTGATACTCCGCCAGCTTCAGCGTGGTGTGCTCAATGCGCAGCGGATAACGCCCGAGCGGGAAGTCGCGACGAATGGTTAACAATTCATCGGCAGACACCGGATAAAAGCGGATCTGGTCGAAGAAGCGCAGCAGCCAGGGCTTGCCGGCGAAATCCGCCACGGTGCGGTAGCGATTCCACATCTGCAGCGTGCGCCCGACGAACTGGTAGCCGCCCGGCCCTTCCATGCCGTACACGCAAAGATACGCGCCGCCGATGCCGACCGAGTTTTCCGCCGTCCAGGTGCGCGCCGGGTTGTACTTGGTGGTCACCAGCCGGTGGCGCGGATCGAGCGGCGTCGCCACCGGCGCGCCGAGGTAGACGTCGCCCAGCCCCATCACCAGATAGCTGGCGTCGAACACCGTTTTGTAGACTTCATCGATATTCGCCAGCTCGTTGATGCGGCGGATGAATTCCAGGTTGCTCGGGCACCACGGCGCATCGCGGCGCACGGTGGTCATGTATTTGTCGATGGCTATCTGGCAAGCCGGGTCGTCCCACGAGAGCGGCAGCCAGACAATGCGCGACGGCACATCCAGATCCTGGCGCTCACACACGCCCTGCCACAACCCGGCCACCGTCTCCAGCAGTTGCGCCAGCCCCAGCGCTTCCGGCTGGTAGTGAATTTGCAGCGAGCGAATGCCCGGCGTCAGATCGATAACCCCCGGCAGCGCCAGGGCTTCCAGCGACTGCATTAAGGCGTGGGCGCGAAAACGCAGCACCAGATCCAGCTCCGGCTCGCCGATCTCCAGCAGCAGATGCGTATCGCCGGAAAGCCGCGCCACCAGGCGCTTATCCGCCTCGCCGCAGTTCAGGACGATCGGCGAAGCCAACGCCACGGATTGCCATACCACCTCCTGCGGTGTGAGGCTGGCGATTTGCGCTTCCTGCGCCTGCGCCAGACGGCGCGCAGTGGCGATATCCACCGGGATAAAACGCACTTTATCGCCCGCTTTCAGTTGGCCGACGGCCGGTAAATCTGCCTCGATCACGGTCACCGGACAGACGAAGCCGCCGAGGCTCGGGCCGTCCGGGCCGAGGATCACCGGCATGTCGCCGGTGAAATCCACCGCGCCGATGGCATAGGGGTTGTCGTGAATGTTGGAGGGATGCAGGCCGGCTTCGCCGCCGCTGTCGCGCACCCACTCCGGCTTCGGGCCGATCAGGCGCACGCCGGTGCGGCTGGAGTTGAAGTGCACTTCCCAGTCGGTCGCCAAAAAGGTCGCGATATACGCCGGGGTGAAGTACTCCGGCGCGCCGTGCGGGCCATAAATCACCCGCAGCTCACGCACCGGGGAAAGCGGCGTATGCAACACCTGCGGTAGCGCCGTTTCGCGGCATGGTGCCGTTAACGGTGCCAGATGCAGCACGTCGCCGGTGCGCAGCGCGCGCCCGGCATGGCCGCCAAATTGCCCCAGCGTGAAGGTGCTTTTGCTGCCCAGGTACTCCGGCACCTGGAATCCCCCACGCAAGCAGAGATAACTGCGCACACCGTCACCGCTGATGTCGCCGATGTGCAACGTCATCCCCGCCCGCAGCGTGAAGATACAGTTCATCGCCAGCGGCTCGCCATCGAGCGTTAGCGCAATATCCGCCCCGGTGACAACCACCTGTGCATCGCAGTTAAATTTCAGCGTCGGGCCGCTCAGAGTGATCTCCAGTGCCGCCGCGTTGTCATCATTGCCCAGCAGACGGTTGCCAAGACGCAGCGCGCGGCTGTCCATCGGGCCGGATGGCGGCACACCCACCGCCCAGTATCCCACGCGCCCGGGGTGATCCTGCACGGTGGTTTGCGTCCCGGCGCTCAGCACCTCCAGCGTATACGCCTGATACGTCAGCCCTTCAAGGCAGCGCGTCCAGGGTTCACCGCAGGCGAACGGGGCAAAGGTTAAGATCTGCTGTAAATAGGTGCGGTTAGTCTCCACGCCGTATAAACGGGTTGCGCCCAGCGCGTCGTGCAGCGCATGCACCGCCGCCTCACGCGTGGGCTGCCAGGCGATGATTTTCGCCAGCATCGGGTCGAAGAACGGCGGCACTTCACAGCCGGATTCCACCCAGCTATCGATACGCAATGTCCGGCGATCGTCCGTCGGAAATGCCACGTCAGTCAGTAAACCGGGAGATGGCTGGAACTGGCGGCCAGGATCTTCCGCATAAACCCGCGCCTGAATCGCGTGGCCGCTGGGTGTCAGGCTGTCGCGAAGCTGCGCCAGCGGCGGCAGTTCCCCGGCGGCGAGCGCAATCATCCAGCCCACCAGATCGACGCCCCACACCTGCTCGGTCACGCCGTGCTCAACCTGCAGACGGGTGTTCACTTCGAGGAAGTAAAACCGTTGCGCCTCGCTGTCGTAGACGAACTCCACCGTGCCCGCGCTGCGGTAGTTGACCGCTTTCGCCGAGCTTAATGGCCGCGCTGCACAGCGCTTCTTCCATGCCCGCAGGCAGATTTGGCGCAGGCGTCTCTTCCAGCACTTTCTGGTTGCGCCGCTGCACGGAGCAATCGCGCACGCCGAGGGCAATCACCTCGCCCTGCGCCATCGCCGAAGATCTGCACTTCCAGATGGCGGGCGCGGGCGATGTACTTCTCGATAAAGACCCCCGCGTCGCTGAAGTTGTTTTGCCCCAGCCGCACCACCGCGTCGAAGGCGTCGCGCAATTCAGCCGCCGTCGTGCAGACGCGCATCCCGATGCCACCGCCGCCCGCCGTGCTTTTCAGCATCACCGGGTAGCCGACGATTTCTGCGGCGCGCAGCGCTTCATCCACATCCGCCAGCAGTTCGGTGCCTTCCAGCATTGGCACCCCCTGTTTTTTCGCCAGCGCGCGGGCGGTATGTTTCAGGCCGAAAACGCGCAGTTGCGCAGGCGTCGGGCCAACAAAGGCAATGCCTGCAGCTTCGCAAGCTTCGGCAAAGGCCGCGTTTTCAGAGAGGAAACCATAACCGGGATGAATAGCCTGTGCCCCGCTCTCGCGGGCGGCGGCAATGATTTTTTCCGTCACCAGATAGGTGCCTGCTGCCGGGCCATCGCCGAGGCTAATCGCTTCGTCGGCCTCGCGGATGTGCAGGCTGCTGATATCGGCATCGGAATAGACGGCAACGCCGCCAATCTGCATGGCACGCAAGGTGCGCAGGATGCGGCAGGCAATCGCCCCGCGGTTGGCGATCAGGAGTTTCGTAAACATAGGTCAGACTCAATCGTGGCGGGTCGTCCCGCCGAACATTGGCTCACCGCATGGTCGTCCATGGGGAAATGCGATTACAGCAGGATGCGTCCGGCGCGTACCGCGCAGAGGTGGTAAACGGCGCTCAGGCCTGCAGAGCGCTAACGCCACGCGCAGTTGCGCGGTCAGTTCCATACCAGCACCTCCGCAGGCGTCGGGTTCCAGCCATTGCACGGGTTGTTGAGCTGTGGGCAGTTGGAGATCAGGACGATGACATCACACTCGGCGCGCAGTTCAACATATTTCCCCGGCGCGGAGATGCCATCTTCAAACGTCAGCCCGCCCTGTGGCGTTACCGGCACGTTCATGAAGAAGTTGATGTTGTGCGCCAATGTCGCGCTTTTGCAGGCGGCCATCGTGCAGGCAGGCGCAGAGGAAGTTGTCGCGGCAGCTGTGCATGTGCCGTTTATCCAGCGCATAACGCACGGTGTTGCTCTCCTGCGCGCAGGCGCCGCCAAGGGTGTCGTGGCGACCGCAGGTATCGGCGACAATGGTCAGCAGCGGGTTGCCGAGGTTGGAGTACAGCACGCTGCCGCTGGTGAGATAGGCGTTGTTCTGCCGACGCAGCGTGCGCTGGGCATCGTAGCGTTCACGCGGGTTCTGCGCATTGTAGAACAGCGTATCAATGGCCTGATTTCCTTCCAGATCCAGCAAACGCAGTGTCTGACCTTTTTTCACTTCAAACAGATACGGTTCACCCGCCGGGATCACATGGCGGAAAACGGCATGTTGGGCTTGTTTTTCGCTGGCAACTGTCATCGTGCGGCTCCTTACAGGGCGAAAAGTTGGGTATTGGTGAAGGCGCGGCTGTTTTCCGGGCGCGTCAGCAGGGCGTTGATCATCGCCTGCTCATCGTCGGCCTGCCGCCAGCTCAGTTGTACCGGGCGCGGCGCATACTCGCGGGAAGGGTCCATCGGATGTTGCAGCGCGGTCAGCACCACCAGCACATCCATCGGCGCAAACAGTTCAACATAGCTTCCCGGCTGAGAATGGCCGCTGTGGAAGGTGAACTGGCCGTGGTCATCAACCGACACTTTGCTGAAGAAGTTAACCACCATCAGCAGATCTTCGAGGTTGAGATCCCACTTACCCATCTCCACCAGCAGGTTATCCGCACCGTTGCGGAAAAAGCCGTTACGCAGCTCCTGGTAGCGCCCCTGGCCGTACTTTTCCGCCACTTCGGCCGCGTTCAGTACGCCACCAAAGGGATCATGCCAGCCGCTGGTATCAGCGGTGATGCCCGCCAGCACGCGCCCCATATCCGAGTAGAAACAGTGCCCGGCCGTCAGGCGTGCGGTGTGCTGGCCTTTCAGGGTATCCGGCAGGTTCAGACGCTCACTTTTTTCATGGGCGTTGAGCATCATCAGGCTGACGTTTGCGCCGCCTTCGATGTCGGTCATGCGCAGGATCTGCCCGCGTTTGAGGATAAAAGAGAGATGGCCGCCGCCAGGCAGGATCTCGTCACGAAGAACAGAAGTTGGATTCACAGGATTATCTCCTTAATGCGTAGACGTTATCGGGCTTCGCGCCGCTCATCGCGGAGAGCCGCGTTTCGTTGAGCGGGATGTCATAGGTGATGCGTGCGCCGTAAGCGTTGGGTGCCTGCGGATCAATACGCACCTTGTCGAACACCAGCAGTCGGGTGCCGAGGTTGAAGCCTTCCGAAAGATCGTGGGTCACCATAAAGACCGTCATGCGGGTTTCACTCCACAGTTGCAGCAGCAGCGCATGCATCTCTTTACGGATACCGGGGTCAAGCGCGCCAAACGGCTCATCCAGCAGCAGGACGCGCGGTTGCATAATAAAAGCCTGAGCGATGGCTAAACGCTGTTGCATACCGCCGGAGAGCTGCGCCGGATATTTCTTCAGCGCGTGACCAAGACCGACTTTTTCCAGCAACTCTCTGGCCTGCTCGCGGGCGGCGCGTTTTTTCGCGCCAAAGAACCGCCCAAAAAACGGAGATTGCGGCAGTTCGAGGCCAATGGCGACGTTATCCAGCACCGTGAGGTGCGGGAACACCGAGTAGCGCTGAAACACCACGCCACGGCTGCTGTCCGGTTCGGCGCTCAGCGGTTTTCCCTCCAGCGTGATGACGCCGCGGCTCGGTTTTTCCTGGCCGAGCAGCAGGCGCAGAAAGGTTGATTTGCCGCAGCCGGACGCGCCGACCATCGAGCAAAACTCCCCCTCTTTCACCTGCAAGTTCAGGCGCTCCAGCACCACGTGGTCGCCGTACTCCTGCCAGATATTGTCGATAGTGATAAAGCTCATGCCTTCCCTCCTTCCGCCCAGGGAAAACAGGTTTTGTGTAACTGACGCAGCGCCAGATCCATCAGCCACGCCAGCAACGTGATCCACAAGACGTACGGGATAATGACGTCCATCGCCATATAGCGACGCACAAGGAAAATGCGGTAGCCCAGCCCGGCGGTTGAGGAAATCGCCTCTGCCGAGATGAGAAACAGCCACGCCGAACCCAGTAGCAGACGCAGCGACATCAGCAGGCGCGACAGCAACTGCGGCAACACCACCCGCAGCACCAGCGTCCAGCTATTGGCGCCGAGGGTTTGCGCTTTGATCAGGATCTCCGCCGGGATTTCGCAGGCGCGCTGCTCCAGATCGCGGGCCAGCATCGGCGTGATGCCAATGACAATCAGCATCACTTTCGACAGCTCATCGAGGCCAAAAACGATAAACAACACCGGTAAAATCGCCAGCGGCGGGATCATCGACAGCACCGTCATCAGCGGCGACAACGACGCCCGCCACAGCGGGAAAACGCCGGCGGTGATGCCAATGCACAGACCAATCACCGAGGCGATAGCCAGCCCCATCAGCAAGCGGCCGAGGCTCACCAGCGTGTCCATCCAGAACAGGTATTCGCCGCTGCGCTTATCCGGGGTAAACGCCATCCGTGAAAGTGCATCCAGCATCTGTTGCAGACCGGGCAGCAGCTTGTCCTGTGGATTGGCCTCCAGCCGTACTGCTGAGCCCATAAAATAGGCGGCCAGCAGCAGGACGAAAGGCAGCAGGATCAGCAGCGTCCGCATGCCAGAGGTGGGATGGCGATTAATTTGTCGCATGGCGAACTCCGTCAGTTATCACAGCTTGCCGGCAGCGGCCATCTTCACGAAGCTGTCGTCAAAGCGCAGTTTCACGTTATTCGCATCGCCCTGCGTAACATTGCCGGGGAAGGTCATACCGATAAAATCCGCGCTCTGCGCACCATCGCCGAGCAGGCCTTTTTCAAAGGAGAATGACGCAACGCGCTGCATGGTTTTCGCCAGCTCCGCTGACGTCACAAAAGCAATGTTGTCCGCCGGGGTGTAGAACAGGTGGGTGGTTTTCAGTTGCGCCTTGTAACCAGCCAGATCGGTACCGGAAGCGGCGGCCATCGAATTAAGCGCCGTGGCGTCCTGCGCTTTCATCAGCCCCATCATTTCATACCATGCGCCGGTCAGCGCTTTACCCAGCGCCGGATTATCTTTCAGGGTGGCGCTGTTGACCACCATCATGTCGATCAACTCGCCCGGCACCTGCGAGGAGCTAAAGACTTCGGTGGTTTTCGGCGTGGCTTTAATCACGGAGAGCTGCGGGTTCCAGGCGACGGCAGCCTGCACATTTGGCGTACCAAACGCCGAGACAATATCCGCATCGGAGGTGTTCACCACGGTGACATCTTTCTCCGCCAGCCCGGCTTTTTCCAGCCCGCGCACCAGCAGATAGTGAGAAACGGAGAGTTCTGGCAGGTAGACTTTCATCCCTTTCAAATCTTTGAGGGTTTTGCCCTCACCTTTCATTACGACACCGTCGTTGCCTTCGGAGTAACTGCCGAGGATCAGCGCCGTACTGTCAACGCCGCCCGCAGCCGGAATGGTCAGCGCATCCATATTGGTCATGGTGCAGCCATCAAACTGGCCAGCGGTGTACTGGTTGATGGATTCGATATAGTCGTTCAGTTGCACGACATTGATCTTGATACCGTATTTGCTGGCCCATTTATCAATGATTTTGCTACTGCTGATGGTACCCCACGGCATCCATCCGGCGTAAATGGTCCAGCAGACGTTGAACTCTTTTTTCACGGCGGCAAAGGTGGGGAGACTGACCAGCATCGCCAGCGACAACACAAGAGAGCGGAACAATGGAGATTTCTTCATTCTTGACCTCTGATTGGCACAAAGTTAGGGGGCAGCGCGACACCCATTGGTGCTGCTGTCTCCCGGGTTTTTGTCCCGCCGTGTAACCTCGCAGAGGTCGCCAGCTCTTGGACCAGACATTCACCGAAGTGAACCGGAACCCTAGCCAGCTATTTTCAAATTGTGTGTTGCACTGCCCTCTCGCATTTGCAAGCGCTGTGCCAGGTTGTTTTTGCTTTATCGTCATAACGTTAGCGATTTGTTGCGTTACGCTATCCCTGTTTTGGTGAGCCACAACAAGGCACTGCACCACGCTGGTGCTACAGCGCAAGTGGCGGGAATACATTCGACTGGTGTATTGTTTTTAAACGATTAATCACGCAGACGGATGTTTATATATGCTCAAAATCCTTGGCAAAACCTCTTCTATCAATGTGCGTAAAGTGTTGTGGACCTGCGAGGAAGCGGGGCTGGATTATTTACAGGAAGATTACGGCAGCGGTTTTGCCTCGACCGAGACCGACGCATTCCGCGCACTGAACCCGAACGCCATGGTGCCCGTTCTGCTGGATGATGAGTTTGTGCTGTGGGAATCGAACTCGATTTGCCGCTATCTGGCGCGTAAAACGGGGCGCAGCGATCTGTTACCTGCCGAACCGCAGGCCTGCGCCATTGTGGAGCACTGGATGGACTGGCAAGCCACCGAGTTTAACAACGCCTGGCGCTATGTCTTCCCCGCGCTGGCGCGCAAAAACCCGGCCTTTAATGATCCAAAAGCCATTGAGGCGGGTATCAAAGAGTGGAACCACTGCATCTCCATTCTGGAGCAGCAACTGCAACGCACCGGCGCCTTTGCCGCGGGCGATACCTTTACACTGGCAGATGTGGTGCTGGGGCTGTCGGTGAACCGCTGGAAAATGACGCCGTTTGAACATCCGGAGGTGCCGGCTATCGACGCGTGGTTTGCGCGGCTGAACCAGCGCCCGGCGTTTTTGCGCCATGGTAATAATGGGATGGTATAGGAAAACGGAGCAGCGAAAGGATTTGAAAACGGCAGAAAACTGTATTTATATACAGCTTTCTGCAAACCTGGTGAAAAGATGAAACGAGGAAGATACTGCCTGTCGGTTGCCGTTTTTGTCCTGCTGCGCAAAGAAAATCATATCTGCATGTTGAAACGTACCGGCACGGGCTGGATGGACGGTTGGTACAGCCTGCCTGCCGGTGGGCTGGAGGAGAATGAAACGCTGGCGACGGCAGCGGCCAGAGAAGCCAAAGAGGAGAGCGGCGTGCTGATTGCCCCGCAGGATCTTCGCTTAAGCCATTCGATGCATGTCCGCACGGAAGACCGCTCATGGATGGGGCATTTTTTTACCTGCACCCGCTGGGAAGGCGAACCACACATTGCCGAGCCGGACAAGCACGGCGATATGCACTGGCAGGCCATTGAGGATTTGCCGCAAAACACTATCCCGTATGTCCGGCAGGCGGTTCAGCAGATTATCGCGGGGCAGCCCTACTCAGAATACGGCTGGTGAAGCGCGGGGTTCAGCGCCCGAGGATTGTCCGCACCCCTTTTACACCTCGCGCTAAGCCCCAGGCAATAACCAACACAATCAGCACCAGCATGAAAGTGCTTGCCGGATCCATGCCCCATTCGTAGGTATCGGCAAGGATCTTGTGCTGCCAGAGCAGATCAAAAAGCCTGTCCGATGACCACAGCCAGAATCTATCGACAGGCCTGACGGCACCGGTGATAAAAAAGGCGATCGCCACATAGAACAGCCCCGCCAGAACCTTAATAATTGCCGCCCGCATCGTTTTTCCCTTTACAGCGCTGCTCACTTAGAACGGTTTTACCAGCGCGTGGCCTGCATATCGATAACAAAGCGATACTTCACCTCGCCTTTCAGCATGCGGGCAAACGCCATTTCAATCTCTTCACCGTTAATCATTTCGATATCAGCGGTGATGTTATGTTCGCCGCAGAAGTCCAGCATCTGCTGAGTTTCCTGAATGCTGCCAATCGATGAACCGCTGATGCTCAGGCGACGAAAAACCATGGGCGTAATGTCCGGCGCTGCGTGTGGCCGATCCGGAATGCCAACCAGCACCAGGCGGCCATTGGTTTTTAAGGTGGCCAGATACGGATCGAGATCGTGCGGTGCGGCAACACAGTCAAGAATAAAATCCAGCGAGGTCTGGCAGGCGGCCATCTGCGCGGCATCGCGGGAAACGACAACGCGCGTTGCTCCAAGACGGCGGGCATCGGCGCCCTTCTCCGGCGAGGTGGTAAACAGCGTCACTTCTGCGCCCATCGCGCTCGCCAGTTTCACCGCCATATGCCCCAGCCCACCAAGGCCGACGACGCCCACCGCATCGCCAGCTTTAACGTTGAAATGGCGCAGCGGCGACCAGACGGTGACCCCAGCGCAAAGCAGCGGCGCAACGCCCGCCAACGGCAAGTTTTCCGGAACAGAAACGACAAAGTGCTGATCGACAACCACGCGCTGCGCATAACCGCCCCAGGTACTGTCGCCGGTATATTTATCGATGCCGTTGTAGGTGGCGGTAAAGCCCGTTTCGCAATACTGCTCTTCCTGCTGTTTGCAGAAGTGACATTCACGGCAGGAATCGACCATCACACCGACACCAACGATATCGCCAGGTTGATATTTCGTTACCGCCGCGCCGGTTGCCACCACGCGGCCGACGATTTCATGCCCCGGCACCAGCGGATAGCGACTCACCGCCCATTCGTTACGCGCCATGTGCAGATCCGAGTGGCAAACGCCGCAGTAAAGGATCTCGATACTCACGTCCTGCTGTTGCAGCGGGCGCAGATTAATCGTGCCGGAAGTCAGAGGGTTAGCCGCATCGCGTGCAACTAATGCATTGATTTTCATAGTGCCTCCATGAGAACAGGCGTTGGCTGACTGAAGGCGGCAGACTATAATCCTCATGGTTCGATATTGATAGTAGTCACCATTTGGTGACCATAACGTGGGGAGATCGCCATGCCAGCCTGGGTCGACGGCAAACTCTTTTTCTATGCGGATTCGCCGCCGCGTCGTTTGATGGATCTTTTTTCAGTGAAATGGAGCACCATGGTGCTGCATGCGCTGTATCACTGGCCGGAAGGACGCGCCCGTACCGGCGAACTGCAACGTAGCCTGCAAGGCATTTCGAAAAAGATGCTGTTTCAGACGCTAAAGGAGCTGGAGCAACGCGGGCTGATCGTGCGCCACGTTTATGACGTGGTGCCGCCCAGGGTGGATTACCGGCTCACGGCGCTGGGTAAAACCTTTGCCGAACCGATCGAACAGATGTATCAGTGGGGGCTGGAAAACCAGGCCGCGCTGGATGAAATGGAAAAGAACTACCGCACACCGGAATAACTGCCCCGCCCGCGCGGTCACCCTAAATTAACGCTCAGATTGATCGGTAGGTTTTTTGGCGTTCTGGTAAATATCTGGCCGGGTGATGGTCCAGGTGTAATTTTGCCGGTTAACCGGTTGATAGCCGAACTTCTCGTACAGCCAGGGGGCGGTGGAGGTAAATAGCACGATCCGGCGTAATTTCGCGAAAACCGGATGCGCGTGGCAGCAGGCGATCAGCCAGCGGCCCAGCTTCTCCCCCTGATACTCCTCCAGCACATATACGTCGCAAAGATAAGCAAACGTGGCGTAATCCGTCACCAGCCGGGCAAAACCGACCTGCTCACCGTTGTGAAAAAGACCGAAATTCAGGCTGTTTTGTACGGAGATAGCCACCGTTTCGCGATCGATACCTGCCGCCCATGTAGAACGGGTCAAATAACGGTGGATTGCCGCGATATCCTGCTTCTCTTTATCGGTGGTGATCAGATAACCCTCTTTACGCCATTCCTGTGTCGCTATCATGCTGGTTTCTCTTCTGTCGTCTCGCCCAAAAGTTCACCGTACCACGATCTGAGAACAAAGAAGTACGGTATCGTTTTTTTACATTGCCCTGTATTGAGCAGGCAGACTGCATACAATGCCGTTTGAAACCGACGCGGAAGATGAAGCGCAGGCGGTGGATAACATGCTGGCGCATTTCAAAGAGAACACCGCTGCGCCCGAAGAATTCATCAAAGATGACTGCATTCCCGCCACGATTTTTGAACTCATTTTCGCCGCAGCTCGATAAAGCGAAGGCCGCAGGCGCGGCCTTTTTTAATGCGATGCGGGCAGCGCCTCGCCGGACATATGCAATATTGCCGCCTTCATCGACACGTCAAACATCGCGCCGTGCGTCAGCCCAGGATAGAGCAAATACGTAACCGGCAAATCATCAGCGCGCAGGCGGGAAACCCTGTGTTGTATAGCGCTTAACACACCGGACGTGGCGTTTTCATCATTGGCCTTGCGGTCGCCATCACCTTCGAGAAACCACAGCGATTTATGGCTGAATGACGCTTTCGGCAACCTGCCCATCGCTTTGAGCAACGTAAAGTTGTTCCGCTCCAGCGAAGGTACAGCCGAGTAATAAGCGCTAAAAAATGTCGATGAGAGATAACTCTCCAGCACCAATAACCCGCCGTAAGAGTGCCCCCACAGCGCCCGTTTCTGCGGATTTACCGCAACGCCTTTTTCGGCCTGCGGCGCGATGGTGGTTTCCAGCAACTGACGGAAAAGCGCGCTGCCACCGCCCTGACGGCCACGCAGATTTTGCGGCTCTCCTTCTGCGGCAGGTGTGTAATCGTAGGCCCTGGCCGTCAGATCAAAAGGCAGATCGGTCTGATAACCGACCGCCACCAGCACCGGCGGATCGCGTTCTGACAATTTCTGCAACAGCGGCTCCGAAAGCTTGTCCATTACCGCATTGCCATCCAGCAGATACAGCACCGGATAACCGGCCGCGGGAGGACTTTTTTTCGGTATCGCGGTCCACACTTTGTAATGCCGCTTGCCATCGGTGGAATCAAAAGTATTGACGGCAAAATGGTAAAATGCCGACCCCTTATCGGCGATATTCGGCCCGAGCGGGGTCATATCAGGCCGTGAAAAAACGGTTTTCGAACAAAGCAGCAGCACAACCAGCGCGGCCAGGCGCGCGGCATAAAAACGACGATGCATTACGCATACTCCCTGTGCATCAGCACCGCAGTCTTCGCTGCCAGGCTGAAAGGTCAAATGAACGGGACAAACGTTAATAGGAATTATTCTTGATTGCAATAATTACGCGTTTACCTCTTACCTGAACAAATCTGGCTTCATCTTCCTTCCACGACCGAACAACGCAGAACACCAGGCGGCTTTCCTGCCTCTCCTCTCTCAACCAGGATAAATCTTATTCCGCGAAAAATAGCCCGATGTAGCATGACAACGCCTTGTTATCTTGTGGTTTTCATTTTTTCAAAGGGAATTTTATGGGATGGGATAGATCTGCTGCGGTGGATTATCTGGTGAAACATGCAGGCACAAAATCCCGGTCTGAATGCGCAAAATACACTCGACTGGCGATAGCTGCTGGCGGCATCAACCTTATACAAACGCGGTATGCGAAAGATTATGGCGACTCATTGCTGAAAGCTGGATTTGTCGCCTTACCGCAAACGGCAACACCAGAGAAAGGCGATGTTGCCATTATTCAGCCCTATATTGGGGGGAACGGTATCGGACATATGACCATGTTTGATGGTAAAACATGGTACTCAGATTTTAAACAACGAGACATGTATCCGGGGCCGGGTTATCGCAGACTTCACCCTTCTTATACTATCTACAGGAAGAACTGATGCGTTTAATAATCTCATTATTGCTCGCGTGTTATCTGCCCTTCGCCAGCGCAAATACTGCCACCGATGTGCAGAAAAATATTACGGAATTCTATACCTTTTATCTGCATGAATTAGATAAAACACCGCCGGATGAAATGGCCAAAATGGAGAAAATGCACAAGTGGGTCTCCGGTAAATTACTGGCCCGCATTGCAGCTATCTATAATATGCCTGAACAGGAGTTGCTGGGAGCCGACTATTTCACCTACAGCCAGGATTATGATCCGGCGTGGATCCCACGCCTGAAAGTTTCTCCGGCGTATCCTGATGGGGATAATCTTAAGCTCGATGTCTGGCTGGGTATAGAAGATAACAAGCTGGCGCATCTGCAGGTCTGGACATGCAAGGAAGACGGACAATGGAAAATCTTCCGGGTTATTGATGCCGGGGAACATATCGAACAAAAATTGTATTAAATCGGCTTCGCCCGTGGAAACACGGGTTTTATTTCTGCTTCAAAACACCAATTTAATACCGCCGGGTGTTTATTTACTTCCCCACCCCACGTTATTCGATATTCGCTCCCGCCTTAATTGTGATCGATCTCTTTTCCCTTCCTGTTCGCCTGGCCTGTTATTAACGTCCGGCAAATCGGATATCCAGCGGCAGCACAATGACCGGGCGAGCATTTTTCTGACGTTTAATCCACGCGCCCTCTTGCTGCGGTTGTTCTGTAATGCGCGTTCCCTGTTCACGCAAAATCGTAATGACATGTTCGAACTCGGTTTCACTCACCGGCCGGGGCTGCCAGAATGTTTGCTGGTTATCGGTAAAAATGGGCTGTAATTCCAGCGCTGGCTGTGTGCCCCCTAAGGACAAACGCACGATAAAACCGTACGGCGGCATTCCGCGTGACTGATACTCTCCGTTGCTGTTGAACACGCCATTACCAATGCTGTAGAGCACCCAGCCTTGCCCGGTGCGCAGGATATCGCCAGGAATATGCGGGCCGGAGCCAATAATCAGATCGGCGCCAGCATCCATCAACCGCTTCGCAAGCTGGCGCTGCTGAGGGCGTGTCCATTGATAATCTTGCCCCCAGTGAGCCAGCACAATCAGCGTTGCCGGATCGTCGCTGCGTTTTTCCTCGCGCAGCTTTTCCGTTAATCCTCCACTGATACAGGCAACGCCTGCGCGGCGGGGCTGCGCGTAGAAAGAGCAATCCTGCTCCATATATTGTCGAAACCAGTAAGCGCTGAAAAATTTAAAACGCCTGTCGTTGATCGCCAGCGTCAACGGCGCATGCGCCTGTGTGGCATTCATTCCCGCGCCAAACGTTGATATTCCTTGCTGATGAAAAGCATCCAGTGTACGACGTAGCCCGGCGATCCCCGCGTCCATTGCATGATTATTTGCCAGCGTCACAGCATCAATGCCATGATTTTTTAAGGTCACCGTTGTCGCGAGCGGATCGCCGGTAAGACAAAAGGGTTTACGCCCCGCCAGCGTGCCTTGCGTGCTCTCGGTGAGCGCCGCTTCAAAATTCGCGATCGTCAGATCGCTCCCCGCCAGTAGCGGCGCAATGCCGAGGAACGCGTGATCGTAACCGTAACGTTGCAGCCCATCATCGATGCCGCGGCGCTGACGCTGGCGCGTGTACCACTCGCCACAATAGGTGTCGCCCAGCAGCGCCACGGTAATGTCGTTTTTATCGAAGGTGATGACCTGCTCATCATTAACCACCGTTGCCTCTCCTTCCGCCTGCGCTAACAATTCATCCAATAAATAATCGAGATGAAAAGCATCATCTGCACCAGCGGCACAGGCCAGCCATAGCTCGCCGCCGTGGCGATGAATGGCAAATCCCCAGCGCGGTGTCCCGCCGGAGCTATAGCTGTAGCTGGCGCGGCCTGCGGCCTGAATATTGCTGCTCTTGCGGTAAAGCCGCTCGCCAGACACCATTTCGCTTTCGGCAAACCAGTGCAGAAAATGAGGAAAATGGTGGTAAAAATGGCGAACCAGCTGCGCGATATCCTGCACCGTTGTTTGCTGCTGCCGCCACAACCGCCCCGACACATTACTGATTTGCGTCTGCGTCATCTTCAGCGCCTTTGCCTGCGCCTGCACGCGCGAAAGCGCCGCCGCCGTATCGCCGGCCAGATAATGCGCCAGGTTAACGGCGGCATCTCTGGCGTTGTGAATGATCATCGCCTGCAGCAGACATTTTACGCTGTACTCTTGTCCCGCTTTCAGCCCCAATGCCGGGCCTTTTTGCAAAATACCGGCAGGCACCGTTTTCGCGATGATGGGGGTGGTCAGCGCGCTGTTGTTTTTGTTCTGCCGGGCGGCAAGTTGCGTAATTAATAACAGATGACTTAAATGCAAGGGTTCGAAAACCGCATCAGCATGGCACGACACCACCTGCTCACCGTGGGAAAGATTGATCAACACACCCGCCGTCTGACCCTCTTTTAACGCTGGCGCCGCACGACGGCTGATATTTTTCATTCGCCTGACGATCTGATGGAAGTCGGAGTCACTGACGCTGCCTTTTACCAGAACCACATCCCCCGCTTTCAGCCCGGCCATCACGCTTTCAGCCATCTCGTCAACCCGGGTAAAGTGGCCGCTGACCCGTCCGGCAGGCAACACGGCCATCAAATCCCGCATCTCTTCGCCATGCAACCAGACCCGATCAAAACCAGCCTGCAGCAGAGGTTCCGCCAGGGCAATATGGCTCTCTTTAGCCAGTTCGCCGAGGGTTGCCAGCCGCCCGAGAACCGCAACACGCCGTTGCCCTGGACGCATTTGATACAGGGAGGCAACTTCAAATGCATTGCACATTGAGGTCAGCGTAGCGTTATAGTTGTCATCAATTAGCGTCACCGAACCGCCGCCAGGCAGCGTCATTGTCCCGGTTTGTAATTTATTTTTATGATTACGGTAATCTGCAATACGTCCGGCCGCTTTATTGATATCGCCGCCAGAAAAATGAATGGCAATCAGCGCAGCAACAGAATTTCTCGCCATGCCTTTTCCCGGCACATTCAGTTGATATTTAATTGCCGTGCCGTTGAATAAAATTTCTATTATTGAGTGGTCCGTTTCCGCTGCATAATTTGTGACAGGAACATCAGCCTGCGGATGAAAACCATAACTGATTACGCGGGCGCCGTAGCGAATAGCCTCCTGAGATACAAAATCATATTCATCCATATCACGATTTAATATCGCGTAGCCGCCAGGTAAAATCGCATTGCATAACCGTGTTTTAAAACGTGCAGTATCACGCAATGTTTTCACATTACGCCCCACCTGCGTCATGCCTATTTCCGTGATGATAACAATGTGGGGTTTTATTCGCGTCCCCGCGCCGCCAGACTGCATCCATAATGCGGAAATAGCCACTTCCAGCACCGCATATTGTGGATCGGTAATACAGCGAGCAAGGCTTACCATCGTTCCGGTTCGGGTATTATGGTTCCCTTGTGTCGCAATCGTGGCCCCCTCCTCCGCCAGCAACATATGTAATAAATCTTTCGTCGATGATTTCCCTACCGTACCGGTGATAGCAATAATGGCGCCATTCATCCGACGGCGTGCTTCATCGGCGAGAACCGGTAATACATCATAGGTATTTTCCACAACCATTTGCGGAAACCAGTCAGGAAGTTCCGCAAGATAATGCTGAACAATTGCGCCACAGAAGTGATGATAATTATTTTTTAATACTTCATGAGTATCTTTCCAGCCCGCATAAATACCCGTATTCCCGGAACCGGCATGCCAGGTTTTTTCATCTATCGCGATAAATAAACATTTACCGTTATTTTTTTGGGTATCAACCATGGTCAGCGCAATATTCTCTGCCCGCCACTCTGCGCCAGGTTGTACGTGCCATTTACTGCCCAGCAAACGCTCAAGCTCCGCGCTTTGCCATCCTCGCTGATGTGCATTGTTTGACATACTTTAACTCTTGATTGCCTTTAAGATTATGATATTCAGGGGGATATGCAGGCGATTCAATTAAAGCGACGCGATGATGTTTATCACGCAATGCGCGTGCAAATTTAACCTGAAGTTCAAAGGGGGTGATTTGATCCTGGAGATTACCAATGATCAGAATCTGACGCTGCGGGTCAGGAGGAATATTATCAATGTGGTAGAGCGGATCATAAGGATTATCCAGGCCGGTAATATCTTTCCCTGCATCGCTGCGCTCACCACGTTCTTTACGCAGCACTTCTGCCCGATTAAGAAGATCCCATGCTCCTGACGTTAAAATCGCACAGCGAATATCATTACGCCCGAGCGTTAATAATGCTGAAGCCGCAGTTGCGCCGCCACTATGGCCTGTCAAAATAAACTGCCCGATATTGTATTGTTGTCGCAACTTGTCCAGCGTGGCGTTTAACGCCAGAAATTCAGCACGTTGCCGACGATTATAGTGATTACCGCTGGAGCCGTAAGTCCCTGGTCTGGCAACAATAACGACCGGCAGGCCGGTTCGTATACTGAATTTTTGTGCGATTTTTCGTTGTGCCGTCGCGGTATTTGCCGGAATAGTTTGAGGATCGCGCTTGATAAAAGGCACGCGATCGCCCAGAAATACCACCGCCACCAGGGGGGCATTCTGCATATTTCCACCTGCAAAATAGCGGATACAGTCAACTCCGCCATCATATTTTACCCAGACTTCATCAGCCGTAATGGGACAATTACTGCTAATGGCTTTTTGATTCCATAACAAGGGTATATCCGCATAAACAGAAACGGATAAAAAAAATAATGTGATTATTCCGATACGCAGTGGAAATAACATATTTGCCCCCAGAACCAGAACAATGGGCTGCTACAATTGCAGGGTATAAACCTGAAATTATTAAGAATAGATGTTGCTGGCGCTAAAAATTAACGGGGAGCCAAATGTCGCTTCATCAATTACTTACACATATGCAGCCCGCCGCAGAACAACTGGATATTAGCACGCCTTCCTCTTCCTCACCTGGCTGGGTTATTTTTTTCAGCGCCAGCGATGGTAAAAGCCGTGCTCAGGTTGTGTGCGGGCGCGGCCAGCGTTTCGATGAAGCATGGCAGAACGGAGCTGCTGCATTGCAACATTCATGTGGTATCCGGGAAGCAGCCATGATCTGGCTGCGCGTTGATATCGTTGAACAGGTTGAAAAACTGCGTTGGGAGAAATTGCAGGAGAAGCTGGCGGCGACCAAACGTAACTATTTTCGTTGGGGATTAAGTTTCGATCCCGCTTTTAACTATGCCTTTCTGGAACAGGAAATTGCTGCCAACGCGCTGCTGTATGATGGAAAACAGGGCGTCGCGACGCCCAATAGTGCAAATCTGGCGCACTTTACCCGGCGGCGTTTTGGTGCGCGATTCGACTGGCCGCAGGAGGCGGATCGGCCGATCTGGCGCTTCAAAACCAGAGCGCTTTTTTCCGACGGTAAAACGCTACTGCCCATTGAATCTCACGGGCGAAACTCAGGGTATCGTCAGCTAACGCACTGGCAGGATGAACTGGAGATGATGATCCTGTCGGCCACCGATTATCTGGCGCGCCAGATAAAACCTGGCGGCCAATATGAATATGGCTGGTTTCCCTGTTTTGACCGCCGGATCCCCACCTACAACACGTTACGCCACGCCAGTTCGACCTATGCCTTACTTGAGGGCTGGGAGGTGAGCCGCAACGATGATCAGCGAAGGGCTATCGAACGCGCCCTGAAAAACCTGAGCGATGAGCTGATTCAAAATTATCAACTCCCCGATGGCAGCAGCGCGGATTTTCTTATCGATAGCGGTAATGAAATCAAGCTGGGCGGTAACGCAGTTTGCATCCTGGCAATGGCAAAACATGCTGAACTCACCGCCGACGATCGTTATCTTGCGCAGATGAACCGGCTGGCGAATGGCATTTGTTATATGCAGGATCCGCAAACCGGCGGTTTTGTGCATGTACTGCATGCAGCTGATTTATCACTAAAAGCTGAGCATCGCATTATCTATTACGATGGCGAAGCCGCCTTTGCGCTGATGCGCCTGTACGGAATTACCCGCGAGCCGCGCTGGCTCTCCTGCGTTGAACGGGCGATGGGCTATTTTATCGCTCAGCGGCACTGGCAGGCGCACGATCACTGGTTAAGCTACTGCGTGAATGAGTTGACACTCTATCGTCCGCTTGAACGTTATTACCAGTTTGGCCTTGACAACGTTCATGGCCATCTTGATTTTGTACTGAACCGGATCACAACCTACCCAACACTGCTGGAACTGATGATGGCGGCGGCAAAAATGATAGCCCGCCTGACGGAATCTGAGCACCGGCATTTGTTAAAAGAACACGATCCTGAAAAATTTTCTCTGGCGCTGGAAACTCGCGCCCGTTATCTGGCTAATGGTTTTTTTTGGCCGGAACTGGCGATGTTTTTTAAAAATCCATCGCGTATCGTTGGCAGCTTTTTTATTCGCCACCACAGCTATCGGGTCAGGATTGATGATGTCGAACACTATCTTTCAGGTTACATCGCCTATCGAAAATACTGGCAACAACAAGCCGCTCAGAAAACTGAACAACACTCGGCTCTTTAGTACTGACTTATGAACGGGCGCCTCTACTCAACCAGAGCAGGCCATGGCAGGCAGCGATATTTGTGCTTCTGGTTGTTGCTTGTGTTTCTTTTTTCTCCCGGCGGATTGGCGGCGAGATGGGATTTCAATGCCATTAATTCCCGCACGCACCAGTTATATGGCACAGCGACGCCAGCAGCTCAGCAACGGATTGATCAATGGGCAATATTGGTGAATAACCCGCCGCAGGAATCGATTAAAGGAAAGTTAAATCGTGTGAACCAGTTTTTTAATCAACGCATGCTTTTTCGCGATGACAAGCTGGTCTGGGGAACGGAAGACTACTGGGCAACACCGATTGAATTTTTACGTAAAGGTGAAGGCGACTGCGAGGATTATGCATTAGCCAAATATTTCACATTGCGCGAAATTGGCGTGCCTGCCAGCCAGTTACGCATCACCTATGTCAAAGCAGTAAAACTGAACCAGGCGCATATGGTGGTGACGTGGTATGCCACGCCGGATGCGATCCCGTTGGTACTGGATAATTTGAATACCGCAATTTTACCGGCCACGCAGCGTCCGGATCTTCTGCCGGTTTATGCATTTAACGGCGAGGGGCTATGGCTGCCAAGAGCCGGGGGAAATAAACGTGTCGGCGACAGTAAGCGCTTATCCCGCTGGCAGGAGCTTCTCACAAGAATGCGGGCGGAAGGATTTGTCATTCAAGAATAGGAGATTGCCATGTCATTGTATAAGCAGCTACTGATCGGCATCTGTCTGTTTACATTGGTTCTTTTATGCGGAAATTACGTGATCACGCTTGAAAGCTCACGTGAGCAATACAGTAATCAGCTGAACTCGCACGCTCAGGATGCCGCGACCGCGCTGGGCGTTGCACTGACCGGCCATATTGACGACCCGGCAGTGATCGAGCTGATGGTAGATTCCATTTTTGACAGCGGTTATTTCTACAGCATTCGCCTGGTCGATGTGAAGAGTGGTAAGACGTTAATTGAGCGAAAAGGCACGCCGCAAAGTGCGAATGTTCCCCAGTGGTTCGCACATCTCGTGAGACTGCGGCCAGGCGTGGGCGATGCCATTGTGATGAATGGCTGGATTCAGGCAGCACGTGTTGAAGTGGTCAGCCATCAGATGTTTTCTGTGGCCCGGTTATGGAACAATATGGTCGCCAGTTTCCTGTGGTTGAGCCTGTGCAGTTTGCTGTGCATCCTGTGCGCGATGTTCATGTTGCACCGCAGCCTGCGCCCCTTGAATAACGTTGTTGAGCAGGCTCGCTCCATCTGCCACCGCGAGTTTCGCAAAGTCACCGATGTACCTAAAACGCCGGAGCTGATGCGCGTTGTCGAAGCCAGCAACATGATGGTTTCGCAACTGAAAGCCCTGTTTCATGAGCAAGCAGAACGCACCGAATCTCTGCGTGAAGCCGCTTATCGCGATAGCTTGACGGAACTCAATAACCGCCGCGCGTTTGATATCAAACTGCAATCACTGCTGAGCGACGAAGAGAGCAAAGAAGGGAACCTTATTTTACTGCGAGTGCAGGATCTTATCGGGTTGAATCAGCGCATCGGCGCAGAAAAAGCCGATGAACTACTGAAATCTATTGCCACTATTTTGCGCGAACTACAGAAACGCTTCCTGCGCAACGAGGGTTTTCTCGCCCGCATTCGCGGCAGTGAATTTGCTCTCCTGACCGGCGAGTTTCTTCCGCCAGAACTGGAAAACACGTTGTCCAGGCGGCTGAAAGCGCTTAACGACACGGGGATGAGCGATACCTCGCCCGTCGCCTATTTCACGCATGTCACGTTTCGCACGGGTGACACGCCACAGGCGGTGCTGGCGCAGGCCGATCACGCGCTGGCGGAGGCCGAAACGGAGAAACATTACGCCGCCGAACCGTGGATAACAGCAACGGGATACAGTGAGGAGAACCATCACCAGTGGCTTAGCAAACTCGAAAAAGTATTGAATGCAGAAAAGTTTATCCTTTACGCGCAGCCGGTATTTTCCTGTCACGATCAACAGCGCATTTTGCACTATAAAGTGCTGGCGCGAATAAAAGAGGATAATGGCGAATTAACGCCTGCCGGACATTTCATGCCCTGGATTCATCGGTTTTCACTTAGCTTTCGTATGGATTTAGTCATGCTTAAGCAAATACTGCGTGAAATGACAAATATCCCCTACCCTTTAGCGCTGAGCATCAGCGGTGAAAGCGTAGCGAATGACGAAAAACTGGATGCGATATTACAGCTGTTAAAAAATGTGCCGAATCAGGCCAGTCGCTTAACACTCGAACTGGATGAAAATGAATTGCCCCATGCCGAACGCGTCAATGAACTGGTTAATAAACTTAAAGCCGTGGGTTGCCATCTGGGTATTCAGCATTTTGGCGGTAGATTCAATTTGATAGGTAATTTACCTCAATGGGGGCTGGCCTGGATAAAAGTGGACGGCGCCTATATTCATCTTATTGATACAGAAGAAGACAAGAGAATTTTTATTGAAGCGATGTACTGGGCAACCCGGCAAATTGATCTTCCGCTTATTGCTGAGCGAGTGGAAACATCCGGAGAATTAGCGATACTCAATAAAATAGGTCTCTATGGGGCAATGGGGCGTTACTTCGGCGATCCCGGTTTATTGTCGAAACAATAAGTTAATAGTCACATCATAAATACAACAGGAGTTAAGCATGCATTACATTGAACGCGATGCTGAAGGACGAATTACACGAGTCGAATCCTCGCCATTTGCGGGGATGGTAGAACAGCGTGAAGAAGATACTCAAGAAATCACCGAATGGATTCGTATACATGCCATGCATCAGGAGACGCTTAAACGGCTCCAGCAAAGCGATCTTGAAATGGTTCGTGTGCTGGAGGATCTTATTGAAGTATTGATGAGTAAAGGAATTATTAGTATTACCGATCTGCCGCAAGCCGCGCAAAGCAAACTGATTAATCGCACGCAAGCGCGACTTACACTCAGCGGGCTGGAACGTTTAATCGATGATGAAGATGAGGGGATCTTCTGAATTATTTTTCACTTTCGGAATAATCATCAACTTATAATAAATACTATTTTTTAGGAAAAATCACATAACTTTTAAATAACATTTCTTTTTTATCTTAGGAATAATCACGAACCTTAAAATAAGATGACCCTTAGGAAAAATCACATTTCCTTAGAAATCATGTTGATTTTATTTTAGGAAAAATCACCACCTTTAAAACAACGCTTTAGAAATAATGATTCCGATACCGAATATAATTATCCGGGCATCGATTATTTAATTTAACAAATGCATTTCTGATTATTCAGCGGCAAATATCTGACGTATTTAAGAGGCTAATTTATATGAGTGTCGGGGTCGTAAAAACAGTTATAGGACAAGTCTTTGCGACCTCCCCTGATGGAAGCAGACATCTGCTGGTTGAAGGCGACACAATCCAGGAAGGAGAGCAAATAGATACGGGTGCCGCAGGTGCCATTTCGATTACCTTATCCGATGGAAAAACCCTCGATTTGGGCCGTGATACCCATTGGGATAGCCACGACGTTGCTTTAACCGCGGACTCCGAAACCCCATCCACAGACGTTGAAGCCATCCAGCAGGCGATTGCCGCCGGGCAGGACCCGACGCAAACCCTTGAAGCACCTGCCGCAGGCCCGAATGCCAATGCCACACCCGCCGCGCCGGATGGCGGTGAGGAAGGCGGTAGCCACACTCAGGTCATCCTCGATCTTACCGGTGAGATCCTCGATCCCACCGCCGGATACCCCACTGCCGGAATTGATAATCCCGATGGCGACCTGCGTGAAGAATTAGGCCTTCCTGCATCCGAACAAGGCCCCGAAATCGCTGGCGCGAATGCGGATGCTGACTCCGATGCGGATGCCGATGCGGATTCCGACGCTGATGCCGACGCCGATGCGGACGCGGATTCTGACACGGATGCAGACGCCGACTCGGATGCAGATTCTGACGCTGATGCTGATGCTGACGCCGACTCGGATGCCGATGCGGATGCAGATGCGGACGCTGATTCCGATGCCGATGCAGATGCCGACTCGGATGCTGATGCGGACGCTGATTCGGATGCGGATTCCGATGCGGACTCCGATGCAGATTCGGATGCCGATGCTGATTCGGATGCGGACGCCGATGCCGATGCCGACTCCGACTCCGACTCCGATGCGGATTCCGACGCTGACGCTGACTCGGATGCCGATGCGGACGCCGACGCAGATTCTGACGCTGATGCCGATTCAGACGCTGATGCCGATGCCGATGCAGATTCTGATGCGGATGCTGATGCCGACGCCGATGCGGACGCGGATGCCGACTCCGACTCCGATGCCGATGCCGATGCGGATTCTGACGCTGATGCTGATGCCGATGCGGATGCCGACTCCGATGCCGATTCCGACGCTGATGCGGATGTAGATGCTGATGCCGATACCGATGCCGACGCTGATGCGGACGCGGATGCCGACTCCGATGCCGATACCGATGCTGATTCGGATGCCGACGCGGATGCAGATGCGGATTCCGACGCTGATGCGGATGCAGATGCTGACGCTGATGCGGATGCGGATGCGGATGCCGATGCCGATTCTGACGCTGATGCTGACGCAGACGCAGATGCGGACTCCGATGCAGATGCTGATGCTGATGCGGACGCGGACGCTGATGCCGATGCAGACGCTGATTCGGATGCCGACGCTGACTCGGATGCCGATGCGGATGCCGATGCTGATGCGGATTCCGACGCCGATGCCGATGCGGATTCTGACGCTGATGCGGATGCTGATGCCGACGCGGATTCTGACACGGATGCAGACGCCGATTCGGATGCGGATTCCGACGCCGACGCCGATGCAGACGCCGACTCCGATGCAGATGCGGACTCGGACTCGGACGCAGATTCCGATGCAGACGCTGATGCCGATGCAGATTCCGATGCCGATGCCGATGCAGATTCCGATGCAGATTCGGATGCCGATGCTGATTCGGATGCGGACGCCGATGCCGACTCCGACGCTGATGCGGATGCCGATGCGGATGCGGATGCGGATGCGGATTCCGACGCCGATGCGGATTCTGATGCAGACTCCGATGCCGACGCGGATTCGGACGCAGATGCAGACTCCGACGCAGATGCTGATTCTGATGCGGACGCCGACGCAGACGCGGACTCTGACTCCGACGCAGATGCGGATGCCGATGCGGATTCCGACGCAGATTCGGACGCCGATGCTGATGCAGACTCGGATGCAGATTCTGACGCCGATGCCGACTCCGACGCTGATGCGGATGCCGATGCGGACTCCGACGCGGATTCTGATGCAGACGCGGACGCCGATGCAGATTCCGACGCGGATGCTGATGCGGATGCTGATGCGGATTCCGATGCAGATTCCGACGCGGATGCTGATGCGGATTCCGATGCAGATTCGGACGCCGACGCAGATTCTGATTCAGACGCGGATTCTGACGCGGATTCTGACGCTGATGCAGACGCCGATTCCGATGCAGATGCAGATGCAGATGCCGACTCCGACGCGGATTCCGATGCGGACGCCGACGCCGATGCGGATGCGGATGCCGATTCTGACGCTGATGCTGACTCGGATGCCGACGCTGACTCGGATGCCGATGCGGATGCGGATGCCGATGCTGATGCTGATGCTGATGCTGATGCTGATTCCGATGCGGATGCCGATGCAGACGCTGACTCGGATGCGGACGCCGATTCCGATGCTGATTCTGACGCCGATTCCGATGCGGATTCCGACGCAGATTCGGACGCCGATGCTGATGCAGACTCGGATGCAGATTCTGACGCCGATGCCGACTCCGACGCTGATGCGGATGCCGATGCGGACTCCGACGCGGATTCTGATGCAGACGCGGATGCTGATGCCGATGCGGATTCTGATGCGGATTCTGACGCCGACGCGGATGCGGATGCCGATGCGGATGCGGATGCAGATTCCGACGCCGATGCCGATGCGGATGCAGATTCCGACGCCGATGCCGATGCCGACGCTGACTCGGATGCCGACGCTGACTCGGATGCCGACGCCGATGCAGATGCGGACGCTGATGCGGATTCCGACGCCGACGCCGATGCGGATTCCGACGCGGATGCTGATGCTGATGCTGATGCTGATGGAGACGCCGACTCCGATGCCGACGCTGATGCGGACTCCGATGCAGATTCGGATGCGGATGCGGATGCTGATGCTGATGCTGATTCGGACGCGGATGCGGATGCTGATTCGGACGCTGATGCCGATTCTGACGCGGATGCTGATGCAGACTCCGACGCGGATGCGGATTCTGACGCAGACTCCGATGCCGATGCCGATGCCGATGCGGACTCCGATGCTGATCACCCTTCTGATTCAGGCAGCGATTCGGATGTGCATCTGACTGTAACGGTGACGCCGGGCAGCAGTACGGATAATTCGTCTGACAATGACGTCATTCATATTAATGGCGGCAGCGGCAATCCAGATGGTTATGACATACAGAATGGCGTGATTGTTGCTATCGGCGACAACGTGCAGATCTGGCTGACACCGGACAGCCCGGACGGCGCAATTCAGGGGGATTTTGTTCCCAAATGCAGCGATCCGAGTCAGATTCACTATTACGACAGCAACGGTAACGTGAACGGCAGCTCAGCCGGTCATACCGATATTTTTGTGGTGGGCGATCATACCGGCGGCTACTACCAGCAGGGTGACTGGTCGAACGATCACTATGATTTCCGTCCAGTCAATAATATTACCGGCAACCAGGGTGTACCTGAGGGCGAAGCGGGCAAAGACTATATTTTTGTTAACGGTGACAGTTCGAATTACAACGTAACGGGCGTCGATCACCCGGATAACCATCAGAACAACTCCGTTGATAACGTACAGATCACCAATACGGAAAATGGCTCGCACCCGATCGGTAATGCGAACGGTGTCGAAGGCATTATCTTTGGCGATGGCCCCTCTTCCAGTCTGGGCGGCTCTACGGATGTGACGCACTCCGTAACGCTGAACGTCGATGTGGATCTGCAAAGTTCCGACAGCAGCGATCATCTGAACTCGATCACGATCAATGGTCTTCCGGAAGGGGCTCAATTTGGCGGCGAATATACCAGCGTCACCTACGATCCTGAGCATGGCAGCTACACGCTGACGTTTGATGACAGCACTACCCATTACGACGGGCAGGTAACGGTTACCCTGCCGGATGGTGCAAGCAATCTCGGCGAGATAACCATAGATGTCGGTTCCACGGCATCTGATCAGATCGATCACGACTTCACCTTCGATGGCGAAGAAGGCGGGCAATTGACCAGCGGCACGGAGAGCGCGTCGGCTGATACCCTGCATCCAGTCTCAGAAAGCGTGGCTACAGATGTCACGCATGATGAAGCACCCGCTACCACAACGGATGATTCCGGCACGACAGCGACGGATGACGCCAGCGCCGTAACCGCTGATGATGCAGGCACAACCACGGCTGAAGAGACTGCCAGCGACGCAGCCGCAGCGCAGCCCGATACGGCAGCAAGCAGCCATAGCAGCGCTCAAGCGGTGCCAGTCGCAGACGCGACCGTGACCAGTATCGAAGCCGTTGATGTTCATCTCACGGTAGACGTTAGGCCGGGTAGCCAGTCGGAAGAGGCTTCTGATAACAAAGTGATGCATATCAACGGCGGTAGTGAAGATCCGAACGGCTACGATGTGCAGAATGGCGTCATTATCGCGATTGGCGACAACGTGCAAATCTGGCTGACGCCGGACAGCCCGGACGGCGCGATTAAAGGCGATCACGTTCCGGAATGCAGTAATCCGGGTCAGATTCACTATTACGACAGCAACGGTAACGTGAACGTGAACGGCAGTTCGGCCGGTCATACCGATATCTTCGTGGTGGGCGATCACACTGGCGGCTACTACCAGCAGGGTGACTGGTCGAATGATCACTATGATTTCAGGCCAGTACATAACATTACCGGCAATCATGGTGTGGCTGAGGGCAGCGCTGGCAAAGACTACATCTTTGTTAACGGTGACAGCGCGAATTACAACGTTTCCGGCGTCGATCACCCGGCAAATCACCAGAACAACTCCATCGATAACCTGCAAATTACCAATACCGAAAATGGCTCGCACCCGATCGGGAATGCGAACGGTATTGAAGGCGTTATCTTCGGTGACGGCCCCTCTTCCAGCCTGGGCGGCTCGACGGAGGTTACGCACTCCGTAACGCTGAACGTCGACGTGGATCTGGAAAGTTCGGACAGCAACGATCATCTGACGTCGATCACCCTTAACGGGCTTCCGGAAGGCGCTGAGTTTAGCGGTGAATATACCGACGTCAGCTATGACGGCGACAAAGGGTCGTACACCCTGACCTTTGACGAGCATGCCACCCATTACGATGGGCAGATTTCCGTCGACCTCCCGGAAGGCCAGCATGATATCGGTGATATCTCAATGGAGGTGAACTCTACCGCCTCTGAGCATCACGATACTGACTTTAGCTTCAATGCCGGGGAAGGCGGGCAATTCGTCAGCGGAACCGACATGACCGACAGCGACGATCACCCTGCAGATGACGCCGCTGATAGCGCGCACGCTGAAGCCACCAGCGCCGCAGTGGATGACCTCTCGCATGCCGATGCCGGCGATACCCACGCGAATACCGATGATACCCACACCGATGCCGGAGATGCACCGGCCGACGCAGAGACAGCCGCCGATACCGATGCGACGGCTGCCGATAACGCCAGTGCGCCATTACTGGTCGATAGCAGTGAGATCAGTCTGGACTTTGGCAGCAGCGAAGATGCCGAAGCGCACGACGACCAGAGTATATCGACAACGGATGCAGGTTCGCTGAATAACCTGCTGGAAGACGATGGTGAGCAGGCTGAGAACGACACGGGCGGGACAGCGGATCACGCAACGCAGCCTGACAACAGCAGCGCTTCGGGTGAAGGCAGCGAAACTGCCTCACTGGATAGCGGCGACAGCACCTCGCCAGGCCTTGACCAGGATCAGCCGATCAACTTCAGCGACATCATCCTCGATGGTGACGAACACCAGGATCTGGCAAGCCTTATCCAGGGTGACAGCGCGCCAGCCACGCCAGTAGATCCCACGGAGGATACCGATCATCCCGCCCCTGCCGCACCTCCCGGTGAAGGCGGCGATGACGCGGGCAGTGGTGATGGAGGCAGTCACGATGACATGGATAACTTGATCGCTAAACCCGACAGCGATGGAGGCTGATGATTCAGCTCCCTTTTGCCCGGAATAAACCTCAACGCAGTACAAGGTGACATATGTTATATCGCAATACGCTGTTATTCGGAGTTGGGCTCTCGCTGCTTTTACTGAAAAGCGCGAACGCCACGACGCTTGAGCAAGCGGTGAAAGATGCCATCCTCTGGCATCCGGATGTGAGCGCTTCCAGTAATCGTCGCTATTCGGCGGAACAGGATCTGCGCGCAGCGCGTGGGGGATATTATCCCAGCGTGGAACTCTCTGCGGGAACGGGTTGGGAGCGAACGGATAACTCCACCACGCGCGCAGAGGGATACCATCAGCGCGATCTGCAACGCAACGAATCCAGCATTTCGGTGACGCAGAACCTGTTTAGTGGTTTTGCCACCCGTAGCGAAGTGGCCAGACAGACCGCCACCGTCAACTCCCGCGCCTGGACGGTGCTGGACACCAGCGAAACGACGGCGCTGACGGCGATTCAGGCCTATCTGGATGTGCTGAGAGGCCGCCAGATGGTACTGCTGGCAGAAGATAACCTGAAAAACCACGAGCGTATTTTCGATCAAATTACCTTACGTACCGAGCAGGGCGTTGGCCGTCAGGCCGATTACGAACAAGCCGAAGCCCGACTGGCGCAGGCACGCAATAACCTGCTGACGGAACAGACCAACCTGGATGATTCGCTGGCGAATTATCAGAGCGTGGTTGGTAAAGAAGCCGATGATCTCACCCTTCCTGCAAAGTCGGCGATCCCTGACTCGCTGGAAGCGGCGCGAAAAGTGATGTTGCAAAACAGTCCATTACTGAAACAAGCCGATGAAGATGTGGAAGCCACACGGCAACAATATGAAGCGGCGAAGTCACGTTTTTACCCCAGCGTAAATCTGGAAGTGGCGCGCACAATGGATGACAACATTGACGGCACCCGGGGCCATAACCAGGAATGGCAGGCGATGGTGCGCATGAGTTACAACCTCTACAACGGCGGCAGTGATAAAGCGGCCTTAATGTCCGACGCTTACAAAATGAAGGAAGCGCAGGATGTCAAAAACAACGCCCTGCGCCAGCTTAACGAAGAGTTACGCCTCTCCTGGAACGCGTTACAGAACGCCGAGAAACAGGTTCCTATCGCCAAAGATTATGCAGATCGAAGCAAGACGGTTCGCACCGCTTATCAGGAGCAGTTCAGCTTAGGCGATCGGTCACTGCTGGATATGCTCGACAGCGAAAACGAAGTCTTCACCGCGCAACGCCGTTACGTTGAGCTGCAATTTATCGAGATGTTTACGACGTACCGTATCAACGCACGTACCGGAACATTACTCAAGACACTAAATATCCAGCCGCCCTCTTCGGCTCAGCCCGTTGACGAGTTGCAAACTTCAAAAGTCGAATTGCCGGAACTGAAGTAACAGTTCGGATTCAGGCAAGGGTATTTCAGGTGTTCCGGATGGAATATTCCCTTATTGGTTCTCCGCATAGCAGATTCACCGCTGGTTTGAGAGGTCAGAATATGACGCAACATGATGATTCTCAAGATAACACTGATTCGTCTAATGAGATTCTCAGGAGCGATCCACGACAGACACATGACGATCCTTTACTGGATTGCCTGATGATTGTCTGCACGCTGCACAACATTACTACGTCGCGTCACGCCTTAACGTCCGGGCTGCCGCTAAAAAACCATACGCTGATCCTCAGCATTTTTCCGCGCGCGGCGGCACGGGTCGATTTGAAAGCGAGAACGCTCCAGCGCCCGCTTCAGACTATCTCTTCCCACTCATTACCGGCGATCCTGCTGCTGAAAAACAACCAGGCTGCCGTGCTGGTCGCCTGGGACGGAGAAAAGGCGCGGCTGTTACCGAGTGAAACGGAAGGTGGGGAAATTACCCTGACGCGCGAAGAACTGGAGGAGGATTACAGCGGTGTCGCGATCTTTCTCCAGCCGCAGCATGAATACGATACACAAGCGACGGCGAAGATTCCGCGTACCAAAAACTGGTTCCAGGATACGCTGAAGCTCTCGAAGTTTCTCTATATCGATGCGGTTATTGCCAGTCTGCTGGTTAATATCATCGCACTGGCCGCTCCACTGTTCGTTATGAACGTCTATGATCGCGTCGTACCCAATCAGGCGACGGTGACGTTATGGGTGCTGGCAATTGGCATTACCATTGCCTACTTTTTTGATTTTATTCTGAAAATATTGCGCGGCATGTGTCTGGATTTGGCGGGTAAAAAAACGGATCTGATCGTTTCTGCGGCGCTATTTGAACGCATGCTGGGCATGAAGATGAAGCTTCGCCCGCCGCGCGTCGGAAGCTTTGCGCAAAATTTCCAGGAGTATCAGTCAGTGCGCGATTTTCTCTCCTCGCTGACGCTGACCGGGATGATCGACTTTCCTTTCACCCTGCTCATTGTACTGGTCATCGGCATCATCGGCGGCCCGCTGGTTTTTATTCCGCTGGTCGCCTACCCGGTTGCGTTGGTGGGTAACTGGCTGCTCCAGCGCCCGTTGATGTCCAGAGTCCAAAAAACGTTCCGCTTGTCCAGCGAGCGTCAGGCCATGCTGGTCGAAACCCTGACCGGGCTTGATGCCATCAAAGTGAATAACGCGCAAAGCGAACGCCAGTATCAGTGGGAACAGATTATTGGTCAGCTCAGTAAAATGGAATTGAAGGTGAAATCGCTCTCGTTTGTCGCGGTTAACTTTACCTCGTGGGTGCAGCAGGCCAGCGGAGTGGCGATTATCGTCGCCGGGGTTTATGTCATTATCAGCGGTAATCTCACCCAGGGCGGCCTGGTTGCCTGCTACTTACTGCATCGCCGCGCCATGATGCCTGTCGGACAGCTTTGCGGGCTGATTACCCGTTATCAACGGGCAAAAACCACCAAAGAAACCGTGGATCGCATGATGGATCTGGAGCAGGAGATCCACGACGATGAGGTTCCGTTAAAACGCGAGAAACTCTCTGGCGCGATTGAGTTCCGCGATGTCACGTTTCACTATCCATCCAATCAATATACATCGCTGAATAATATTTCTCTGACTATCAAGCCGGGCGAAAAAATCGGCATTATTGGCCGCAGCGGTTCCGGCAAAAGCTCGCTGGCAAAATTGCTGGTCGGCTTCTACCAGCCGGATGCAGGCAGCATATTGATTGACGATATCGATGCCCGGCAGTTGGATGTGCATGAGCTGCGCCACAACATTGGCTATGCGCCGCAGGATATTCATTTATTTAGCGGCACGTTGCGCGACAACTTGCTGTATGGCGCCAGCTATATGGATGAAGAAGCGATGCTGCAGGTGGCTACAATCACCGGCGTGCATGAGTTCGCGCGTCGCCATCCCTCCGGCTATAACATGCGCGTGGGAGAGCGTGGAATGAACCTTTCCGGCGGCCAGCGCCAGGCGGTGGCGCTGGCCCGCGCGCTGCTGCTCAATCCCCCCATTTTGTTGATGGATGAACCGACCAGCTCAATGGATAACACGAGCGAAGAACTGATCAAAAAAGCCTTGATGCCGGTGGTAGCCGATAAAACGCTGTTATTGGTGACCCACCGCGCTTCATTACTGTCACTGGTTGAACGACTCATCATTCTCGATAACGGCAAAATCATTGCCGATGGTCCGAAAGAGAGTGTGATGAGTGCTCTGAAAAAGGGGCAAATCCATGCGAATCGTTGACATGCTTAGCCGCCTGATGGGCTGGCTTTTCGGCGACAGAAAATCCAGCCCAATCGCCATTAATGAAGTCAATCAGGCGGTAATCGATGACTCACCGCGCGTTATGCGTATCACGCTGTGGGCAATATTTGCCTTTTTTATCTGCATGTTTTTCTGGTCGGCCCTCGCCGATATTGATGAAGTGGCGCGCGGAGAAGGCCGGGCGATTCCCTCTGCTCGTCTGCAAAAAATTCAAAACCTGGAGGGCGGGATTGTCGCTCAGGTCTACGTGCGCGATGGCGATATTGTGAATGCCGGTGCGCCGCTCATTCGGCTCGATGATACCCGTTTTCGTTCGAATGCCGAGGAAACCGGTGCCGATCGTTTGGCATTGCGGGCGCGCGTAGAGCGCCTGACAGCCCAGACGAATGGCGACACAACGCTGACGTTGTCACCCGATATTGTTAAAGATGCGCCGGATATCGCCAAAGGCGAAATGGAACTGTTTACCAGCATTAATAACCGCGTCAACAGCGCTATCGCGGGGCTGAATGAACAGCTGGTGCAAAAAAAACAGGAACTGCTTGATATGCAGGCCAAAGCCGGGCAGTACCGGAAAAGCCTGCAATTGTTGCAACAGGAGATCAGCCTTTCTGTCCCGTTAATCAGCAAAGGCGCGATCTCCCGCGTGGAAGTGTTGCGACTCCAGCGAACAGAAGTGGAGACGCGCGGGCAACTGGACACCACAACAGTGGCGATACCGGGTGCGGTAGCCGCGGTAAAAGAGATAGAAAGCAAAATCAAAGAGACGCTGGACAATACCCGCAGCGACGCACTCACTCAACTGAATCAGGCTCGTACCGATCTCAGCAAAGCCGAAGCAACCAACAAAGCGATTGAAGACCGGGTCAATCGCACCATGGTCGTCTCACCGGTACGGGGGATTGTGCAGCAGGTCATGGTCAACACCATTGGCGGCGTTATTCAGCCAGGAAATGATATGGTTGAAATCGTACCGCTGGATGACACGTTGCTGATTGAGGCAAAAATTCGCCCGCAGGATATTGCCTTTATCCATCCGGGGCAGGAAGCGATGGTGAAATTCTCCGCTTACGATTACACCATTTACGGTGGTCTGCCTGCCAAACTGGTGCAGATAAGCCCGGATACGGTGACAGATAAGGATGGGAATAGTTTCTATGTTATTCGTCTGCGCACCGATAAAAACCATCTTGGCACTGACGATAAACCGTTATTAATCATTCCGGGTATGGTGGCTTCGGTCGATATTATTACGGGTAAGCGCACCATTCTTCAGTACCTGTTAAAACCGCTCTTGCGCGCCAGAGCAGATGCATTACATGAAAGGTAAAATCACGACGGGTGTCGCTGCGCCGCCACCCGTACACCATCGCCCGGCCCCATCAGATGATCTTTTATTGTGTTCTTCGAGCGAACAGCGCCCGCCGGGGATCTTCAATTTCAATAAGTTCCATTCGGCGCGTAAAACAAACGCCCGGTTAACCCTTTTATGCGGCCTTTTCGATAACCAGCAGATATAGCTGTACCGTTGAGGCATATGTATAATCCCCCGATTCCGAGCAATGTACAGTATAAAAAATGTCTAAGATTGGTTTTATATCGTTAGGGTGTCCGAAAAACCTGGTGGATTCCGAACGCATCCTGACCGAACTGCGCACCGAGGGCTATGACGTGGTGCCAAGCTACGACAACGCCGATATGGTGATCGTTAACACCTGCGGCTTTATCGACAGCGCGGTGCAGGAGTCACTGGAAGCCATCGGTGAAGCGCTGACCGAAAACGGCAAAGTGATCGTGACCGGCTGTCTGGGCGCGAAAGAAGACCAGATCCGCGAAGTGCACCCGAAGGTACTGGAGATCACCGGCCCGCACAGCTACGAGCAGGTGCTGCAACATGTTCATCACTACGTGCCAAAACCCAAACACAACCCGTTCCTGAGCCTGGTGCCAGAACAGGGCGTGAAGCTGACGCCGCGCCACTACGCATACCTGAAGATTTCCGAAGGCTGTAACCATCGCTGTACCTTCTGCATCATCCCGTCCATGCGTGGCGATCTGGTGAGCCGTCCAATCGGCGAAGTGCTGGCAGAAGCTAAGCGCTTGGCTGACGCGGGCGTGAAGGAGCTGCTGGTCATCTCCCAGGACACTTCAGCTTATGGCGTGGACGTTAAGCACCGCTCCGGTTTCCACAACGGCGAGCCGGTGAAAACCAGCATGGTGGGCCTGTGCGAGCAGCTGTCCAAACTCGGTATCTGGACGCGTCTGCACTACGTTTACCCGTACCCGCACGTTGACGACGTCATCCCGCTGATGGCGGAAGGCAAAATTCTGCCGTACCTGGATATCCCGCTGCAGCACGCCAGCCCGCGTATCCTGAAGCTGATGAAGCGCCCGGGCTCCGTTGACCGCCAGCTGGCGCGCATCAAGCAGTGGCGTGAGATCTGCCCGGACCTGACCCTGCGCTCCACCTTTATCGTCGGCTTCCCGGGTGAAACCGAAGAAGACTTCCAGATGCTGCTCGACTTCCTGAAAGAAGCGCGTCTGGACCGCGTCGGCTGCTTCAAGTACAGCCCGGTGGAAGGCGCAACCGCCAACGAGCTGGCGGATCAGGTGCCGGAAGAGGTGAAAGAGGAGCGCTGGAACCGCTTCATGCAGCTGCAGCAGCAGATCTCTGCGGAGCGTTTGCAGGAGAAAGTGGGCCGCGAGATCATGGTTATCATCGACGAAGTGGACGAAGAAGGCGCGATTGGCCGCAGCATGGCGGACGCCCCTGAAATCGACGGCGCGGTGTACCTGAACGGCGAAACCAGCGTTAAGCCGGGTGATATTATTCGCGTGAAGGTTGAAAACGCCGACGAGTATGACCTGTGGGGCAGCCGGGTTTAATGCCATAAAAACCCGGCTACTATGCCGGGTTTTTTGTTTCTGCTGTACCATTTCCCCAGATCAAATAAGCCGACGCCGCCATCCGGCAATAGAGATCTGCATTACCCCTTAATCCTCGGATCCAGCGCGTCGCGCAGCCCGTCGCCCAACAGGTTAAACGCCAGCACGGTCAGGAAAATCGCCAGCGCTGGGAAGATCGCCACGTGCGGGGCAATCACCATATCCGCCCGCGCCTCGTTGAGCATCGCGCCCCACTCCGGCGTCGGCGGCTGCGCGCCCAGCCCCAGAAACGACAGGCTGGCCGCCGAGATAATCGACGTGCCGATACGCATGGTGAAATAGACCACGATGGACGACACCGTCCCCGGCAGAATATGGCGGAACAGGATGGTCGTATCGCTGGCCCCCATGCTGCGCGCCGACTCGATAAAGGTCTGCTGCTTCAGCACCAGCGTGTTGCCGCGCACCAGGCGGGCAAAGGCCGGAATCGAGAAGACCGCCACCGCAATGATGACGTTGGCCATGCCGCTGCCCATGATCGCCACCACGGCAATCGCCAGCAGAATGCCGGGAAACGCAAACAGCACGTCGCAGATGCGCATGATGATGCGGTCCCACCAGCCTTCGTAATAGCCCGCCAGCAACCCCAGCACGGTGCCGATCGCCGCGCCGATCAGCACCGCGAACACCCCGGCGGCCAGCGAGATCTGCGCGCCCACCAGCACGCGGCTGAAGATATCGCGGCCCAGCGAATCCACGCCGAACCAGTGCAGCATCGACGGCCCGTCGTTCAGCCGGTCGTAGTCGAAATAGTTTTCCGCATCAAACGGCGCCACCCACGGCGCAATCACCGCCAGCACGATCAGCAGCAGCACAAACAGCCCCGCGGCCATCGCGACCGGCTGGCGGCGAAAACGCCGCCAGAATTCAGGCCACGGGGTGCGGACATGTCCCGGTTTCAGCACCGGCATGGCGTTCAAAACCGCCTGACGTCGCCAGTTCAACAATCGCATCCTTACTTGTACCTGATGGCCGGGTTGATGGCGGCGTAGAGCACGTCCACCACCAAGTTGATAAGAATAAACTCCAGCGAGAAAAGCAGCACTTCCGCCTGGATCACCGGGTAGTCGCGCATCTCCACCGAATCGACCAGCAGACGCCCCAGCCCCGGCCAGTTGAAGACCTTTTCCACCACGATCGAGCCGCCCAGCAGGAAGCCAAACTGCAGCCCCATCATCGTCACGACCGGGATCATCGCATTGCGCAGCCCGTGCTTGAGGATCACCCACCGCTCGCTGACCCCTTTCGCCCGCGCGGTGCGCATATAATCCTCGCTCAGCACGTCAACGAACGAGGCGCGGGTAAAGCGCGCCATCACCGCCGCCACGGCCGCGCCCAGCGTCATCGAAGGCAGAATGTAGTGCTTCCAGCTATCGGCCCCCACGGTCGGCAGCCAGCCCAGCTCAACGGAGAAGATCTGCATCAGCAGCATCCCCAGCGCGAACGCCGGGAAGGAGATCCCGGTCACCGCCAGCGCCATGCCGAGCTGGTCCGGCCAGCGGTTGCGCCAGACGGCCGCGACAATCCCGGCGCCCAGCCCGAACACCACCGCCCAGCTCATGCTGGCGAGCGTTAACCAGAACGTCGGCATAAAGCGGCTGGCGATCTCCTCCGACACCGGGCGGCGCGACACCATCGAGATGCCAAAATCACCCTGCAGAACGTTGCCGATGTAGTGCCAGAACTGTAAATACAGCGGCTGGTCAAGACCCAGCTGTTTACGCACCAGCTCAATGACCGTGGCATCCGCTTCGGGCCCGGCAACCAGACGCGCCGGATCGCCCGGCAGCATATGGACAAACAAAAACACCAGCACCGCCACAATCAGCAGCGTCGGGATAAGCCCCAGCAGGCGTTTACAAACATAATTCAGCATCGCCAGTTATTTCACCAAATCCGCATCGTCAAAGCTAAAGCCGGTATCCGGCATGATGTAGAACCCGGTCAACGCTTTGTTATGGGCTGACACCAGTTTTTCCACCACCAGCGGCACCCACGGCGCCTCTTTCCAGATGATGTCCTGCGCGTCTTTGTAGAGGCGCGCTTTCTCTTCCGGGTTGGTGGTTCTCAGCGCATCGGCAAGGTCTTTGTCCACCTGCGGGTTGCTGTAAAACGCGGTGTTGAACAGGGTTGGCGGCCAGTTCTGTGAGGCAAACAGCGGCGACAGCGCCCAGTCGGCTTCACCGGTCGAGGCCGACCAGCCGGTGTAGAACATCCGCACGCCGCTCTCTTTCTGCCCTTTCCCTCTCCACTTCCGCCGCACGCTGCCCGGCATCCATCGCGGTCACCTGCACTTTGATCCCCACCTGCGCCAGCTGCTGCTGGGTAAACTGCAGCACCTTCTGCGCGGTACTGTGGTTATGCGACGACCACAGCGTGGTGCTGAAGCCGTTCGGGAAGCCCGCCTCTTTCAGCAGCTCGCGCGCTTTGGCCGGATCGTACGGCCACGGCTGATAGCTTTGCGCATAGGCGATAGCCGGCGGCAGCACGCCGGTGGCCGGAGTGGCATAGCCCGCAAAGGCGACCTTCACCAGCGCCTGACGGTTAATGGCGTAGTTGATGGCCTCACGCACCTTCGGGTTATCGAACGGCTTCTGCGTGACGTTCATGCTGATGTAGCGCTGCATGATCGACGGGCTGGCGACCAGCTCCAGCTTGCTGTTTTTCTGCAAAATGGCGGCCTGCTCATACGGGATCGGGAAGGCAAACTGCGCCTCGCCGGTTTGCAGCATCGCCGCACGGGTGTTGTTGTCCACCACCGGGCGCCAGGTGATGGTGTCGAGCTTCGGCAGCCCTTTCTGCCAGTATCCGGCGAACTTCTTCACCTTCACAAAATCGGTCTGATTCCAGGTGACCAGTTCATACGGGCCGGTACCGACCGGGTGGAAGCCGATCTCCTTGCCGTATTTTTTCAGCGCCGCCGGGGAGATCATCGCCGTCGCCGGATGCGCCAGAATATTGATAAACGCCGAGAACGGCTCCTTCAGGGTGATTTTTACCGTCGCCGGGTCGACCACCTCGGTTTTGGCGATATTTTTATACAGGTTATAGCGCTTGAGGCTGTTTTCCGGATTGCTGGCGCGATCGAGGTTTACCTTCACCGCCTCGGCATTAAAATCGGTGCCATCCTGGAACTTCACGCCCTGACGCAGGATAATGGTGTAGACCAGCCCGTCGTCCGAAACGGTGTAGCCCTCCGCCAGCACGTTTTCCAGCTTCATCTCTTTATCCAGGCCAAACAGGCCCTGATAGAACGATTTCGCCACCGCCTGCGAGAGCGTGTCGTTGGCGTCATACGGATCGAGCGTGGTGAAGTTGGAGCCGACGGCGACCACCACATCTTTCGCAGCAAAGGCCTGCGTGGCGGTCAGCGCGAACAACATGCCTGCAACGAGCCGCCACTGCCGGTAAACGAATTGTGTCATGTTGCTCTCCTGATTAACCCTGCCACTGCTCAGTTAAAAACGGGACTGCGTACTGCCAGGCGTGGAACGGGCAACAAAATGACCCGGCCCCACCTCCCGCAACGGCACGCGCTCCACGGCCTCGCCGCGCTTACGAATATTGCTCGGCATTTCATCCTGCAGCAGCACGCGCTGGCCGTGACGATGCGCCGGATCGGCGACCGGGACCGCCGAGATGAGCTTGCGGGTATAGGGGTGCTGCGGGTTCTCGAACACCGCTCGTCGCGGGCCAATCTCCACAATCTGCCCCAGATACATCACCGCCACGCGATGGCTGATGCGCTCCACCACCGCCATGTCGTGCGAGATAAACAGGAAGGCGATCCCCATATCCCGCTGTAAATCCAGCAACAGATTGATGATCTGCGCCCGGATAGAGACATCCAGCGCCGAGACGGACTCATCCGCAATCACCACTTTCGGGTTCAGCGCCAGCGCGCGGGCGATGCAGATACGCTGCCGCTGGCCGCCGGAAAACTCGTGCGGATAACGCCAGGCGTGCTCCGGCTTCAGGCCGACGCGCTCCAGCAGCCAGGCGACCCGACGCTGCGCCGCCTCGCCGTCGAGCAAGGTTGTGCACCCGCAGCGGCTCCATGATCGAATACCCCACCGTATGGCGCGGATCGAGCGAGGCATACGGATCCTGGAAAATAAACTGAATATCGCGCCGCACCGCCTGCAGCCTGCTGTCCGGAAGGGTATCAATGCGCTCGCCGTTAAAGGTAATCGTGCCGCCCTGAGTGTCCACCAGACGGAGCAGCGCGCGCCCGGTGGTGGACTTACCGCAGCCGGACTCCCCCACCAGCGCCAGCGTTTCGCCCGGCCAGAGATCGAAGCTGACGTTTTCCACCGCGTGCACCTCGCGCGTCACCCGGTTGAGAACGCCGCTGCGCAGCGGAAAGCGGGTGACCAGATCGCGCACCTCCAGAATGGGCTTGCCCGGCACCACGGTGTCCTGCTCGCGTTCCTCCTCCTGCTGCTCAGGCCGCCCTCCAGGGAAATCAGCGGAAAACGGCGCGGCAGATCGCTGCCGTTCATCGCCCCCAGGCGGGGCACCGCCGCCAGCAGCGCTTTGGTATAAGGATGCGCCGGCGCGTGGAAAACCTGCTCAACCGTGCCCGTTTCCACCGCTTCGCCCTCGTGCATCACCAGCACCCGATCGGCGATATCGGCGACCACGCCCATATCGTGGGTGATAAAGATCACCCCCATCTCCATCTCCTGCTGCAGCACGTTGATGAGCTGCAGGATCTGCGCCTGAATCGTGACGTCCAGCGCCGTGGTCGGCTCGTCGGCAATCAGCACCGCCGGACGGCAGGAGAGCGCCATGGCGATCATCACCCGCTGGCGCATGCCGCCGGAAAGCTGATGCGGGTAGCGGGCCAAAATGGCCTGCGCCTCCGGAATGCGCACCAGCTCCAGCATGCGTCGCGCTTCCTTCAGCGCCTCTTCACGCCGCCAGCCCCTGATGCAGGCGAATGGACTCGGCAATCTGCTCGCCGACCGGGAACACCGGGTTGAGCGAGGTCATCGGCTCCTGGAAGATCATCGCAATATCCGCGCCGCGCACGCCCCGCATCTGCGACGCAGCGAGGCGGGTCAGATCCACGACCTGGCGGTTGCGGCGGCGCAGGCAGCATTTTCTCGCTGCTGATTTGACCGCCCGTCTGTTCCAGCAGGCGCATCAGCGCCAGCGCGGTGACCGATTTACCGGAGCCGGACTCGCCAACAATCGCCAGCGTCTCGCCGCGCCTGAGCGTGAACGATAAATTACGTACCGCCGGGGTCAGCTCTTTTTCATCACGAAAAGCAATATTCAGCTGGTGGACAGCCAGCACCTCGTCGGCATCTGTCCAGCTCAACACCGTGCGGCACGCCACTCCCCCTTATTCACGATAAATGCCCGCGCTCGGCTCATCGCCGGCATAGCCCCAGGCGCGGTACATGCCTTCGCTGTTGAACGGCAAGGCCACGTTGCCCTCACGATCCACCGCAATGAGCCCGCCGATGCCGCCCAGCGCCGGCAGTTTTTCCATCACCACGCGCTCGCAGGCCTCGCTGCAGGCTTAAGCCGCCGTAATCCATCAGCGCGGTAATGTCGTAGGCCGCCAGGGCGCGGATAAACACTTCTCCGGTGCCGGTACAGGACACCGCCGCCGTGGCGTTATTGGCATAGCAGCCGGCGCCCGGCAGCGGGCTGTCGCCGACGCGCCCGGGCAGCTTGTTGGTCATCCCGCCCGTGGAGGTCGCCGCCGCGAGGTTGCCCGGCTTTATCCAGCGCCACCGCGCCGACCGTGCCCAATTTGCTGCGCTCATCCAGCGGCGCAGTATGATCAAGCTGCGTCATGCCCGCCGAACGGGCGTCCAGCAGCTGCTGATAGCGCTCCGGCTTCTGTGGAAAACAGGTCAGGCGATACCCGGCTCCATTCCGTGTTCGAAGGCAAACTTCTCCGCCCCCGCGCCCGTCAGCAGCACGTGCGGGCTCTCCTCCATCACCAGACGCGCCGCCAGCACCGGGTTACGCAGGTGGCTGACGCCTGCCACGGCCCCCGCTTTCAGGGTGATGCCGTCCATCACGCAGGCATCCAGCTCGTGGGTTTCATCCCGGGTGAAGACCGAACCGATCCCCGCATTAAACAACGGGCACTCTTCCAGCAGGCGCACCGCCTCGGTGACCACGTCCAGCGCGCTTTCGCCCGCTTCCAGCATTCTCTGGCCCGTTTCCACAATGGCGTACAGCGCGTCGATGTAGCGCTTTTCCTGCTGCTGGCTGAGCTGTGCACGGGTGATTGCCCCGGCCCCGCCATGAATTGCGATTACCGCCTTAACCATTCGCATCACCCGTTAGCCTGTTTTGCGGCTTTTTCTATAAATATCATTATCGTCGACGAAACTTCAGATGATTTTTGAATATAGAAAGACGTAACAGCGATGTAAAGCGATGTGATTACAACGAGGTAGCCGCAAGCCGTGTTGGCGACTCGCCTTTTCTGCCATAATGGCCCCTTTACGCATTGTTACTCCGCAGGAGCCCACCATGGATTTTACCGCCGGACTGATGCCGCTTGAGACGGCACTCACGCAGATGCTTGACCGAATTTCCCCGCTGCATGACGTAGAGACGCTGCCCCTCGTGCGCTGTTTTGGCCGTATTGCCGCACGCGATATCGTCTCTCCGCTTAACGTGCCGGGGTTTGATAACTCCGCGATGGACGGTTACGCGGTACGCCTGGCGGATCTCCAGACGGGTAACGCCCTGCCGGTGGCGGGTAAAGCCTTTGCGGGTCAGCCGTTTAGCGGCGAATGGCCTGCGGGCACCTGCGTGCGCATCATGACCGGCGCGCCGGTTCCGGCCGGCTGCGACGCCGTGGTGATGCAGGAAGAGACCGAACAGACCGACGACGGCGTGCGTTTTACCGCCGAGCGTCAAAGCGGGCCAGAACATCCGCCGTACGGGCGAGGATATCACCCTCGGCGCGACGGTCTTTGCCGCCGGGCAAAGCTGACGGTGGCGGAGCTGCCGGTGCTGGCGTCGCTCGGCATTGCGGACATCGACGTGATCCGTAAAGTGCGCGTGGCCGTTTTCTCCACCGGCGACGAGCTGCAGCTTCCGGGGCAGCCGCTGCAGGACGGCCAGATTTACGACACCAACCGCCTGGCGGTACACCTGATGCTGGAGCAGCTGGGCTGCGAGGTGATTAACCTCGGCATCATTCCAGACGATCCGGAAAAACTGCGCGCGGCGTTTATCGAGGCGGATAAATCGGCCGACGTGGTCATCAGCTCCGGCGGCGTCTCCGTGGGCGAAGCGGATTACACCAAAACCATCCTTGAAGAGCTGGGCGAAATCGCCTTCTGGAAGCTGGCGATCAAGCCCGGCAAACCGTTCGCGTTTGGCAAGCTTTCCCACAGCTGGTTCTGCGGCCTGCCGGGTAATCCGGTCTCGGCGGCACTCACCTTCTACCAGCTGGCGAAGCCGCTGCTGGCGAAGCTTTCCGGCAACAAGGCCAGCCCGCTGCCGGAACGCGCCCGCGCGCGTGCCGCCACGCGCCTGAAAAAATCACCGGGCCGTCTCGATTTCCAGCGCGGCATTCTGACCCGCGGCGCGGACGGCGAGCTCGAAGTGAGCACCACCGGACATCAGGGCTCGCACATTTTCAGCTCCTTCAGCCAGGGCAACTGCTTCATCGTGCTGGAGCGCGAGCGCGGCAACGTGGAAGCCGGCGAATGGGTTGAGGTCGAGCGCTTTAACCACCTGTTTGGAGGCTGACATGACGGTGGAGCTGAGCGACCCGGAGATGATGCGCTACAACCGCCAGATCGTGCTGCGCGGGTTTGACTTCGAGGGTCAGGAAGCGCTCAAGGCGGCCAGCGTGCTGGTCGTCGGGCTGGGCGGGCTGGGCTGCGCCGCCGCGCAGTACCTTGCGGCGGCGGGCGTCGGGCAGCATGACGCTGCTGGATTTCGATACCGTATCGGTCTCCAACCTGCAGCGCCAGACGCTGCACAGCGACGCGACGGTTGGCCAGCCGAAAGTGGAATCCGCCCGCGCTGCGCTGGCGCGCATCAACCCCCACGTTCAGTTCACCGCTGATTGACGCAATGCTGGATGACGACGCGCTGTCCGCGCAGATTGCCGGCCACGACCTGGTGCTGGACTGCACCGATAACGTCACCGTCCGTAATCAGCTCAACGCGGGCTGTTTTCCGCACAAAATCCCGCTGGTCTCCGGCGCGGCGATCCGCATGGAGGGGCAAATCAGCGTCTTCACCTACGCGCAAGAGTGAACCCTGCTACCGCTGCCTGAGCCGTCTGTTTGGCGAGAATGCGCTGACCTGCGTTGAGGCGGGCGTGATGGCGCCACTCGTCGGCGTGATTGGCTCATTGCAGGCAATGGAAGCGATCAAAGTGCTGGCGCACTACGGCACGCCCGCAGCGGGGAAAATCGTGATGTATGACGCGATGACCTGCCAGTTCCGCGAGATGAAGCTGATGCGTAACCCGGGGTGTGAAGTATGCGGCGGCTGATGTCATTGCCGGATGGCGCGATGCCAGCCGGCTTATTACCGCGTCAGAGCGTTAGACGTCCGCCCAAACGCCCCCTGCCAGTCCTGCTCAAACTTCACAATCGCCGCATCCACCGCCGGAGAGGTAATAAACTGCTGCGCCACGTCCAGCGGCAGCGTGATGGATGCACAGCCTGCCAGCAGGCAGTCCAGCGCCTGACGCGGGGTTTTAAAGCTCGCGGCCAGCACTTTTGACTGCGGGGCATGCAGCGTCAGCAGCTGCTGCAACTCCACCACGGTCTGGATCCCGTCCCCGCCCTGCGCATCCACGCGGTTAACGTAAGGCGCCACATACTCCGCCCCCGCCAGCGCGGACAGCATCCCCTGCGCGGCACCGTATACCGCCGTGCCCAGCGTCGGGATCCCTTCCGCTTTCAGCATCTTGATCGCCGCCAGCCCTTCTGCGGTTACCGGCACTTTCACCACCAGATCGTTAATGATGGCGCGCAGCTTACGCGCGTCTTCCACCATCCCTTCGGCGGTGGTCGCCATCACCTGCGCGAACAGACGGCCTTTACCGCCCAGCGCGTCGTACAGCGCGGGCAGCAGTTCGTCGAGCGGCGTTTTACCGGCAGCAACGATGCTTGGGTTGGTGGTCACGCCCGCCAGCGGGAAGATACGCGCCAGCTTTTTGACTGCCGCAACGTCAGATGTGTCGAGATAAAGTTCCATGATGTCACCCTCAAAATTAGCCTGCACTTACCCTATCACGACAAAACCTGCTCAAGAGTTGACCTGCATCAAGATAACTTTCATTCGAAAGTAATTTAATCTTCATATGCAACTTGAGGGCAAAAATATGATCTTCAATATTCAGCGTTATTCCACCCACGACGGCCCCGGTATTCGTACCGTGGTGTTCCTGAAAGGCTGCTCGCTGGGCTGTCGCTGGTGCCAGAACCCGGAAAGCCGCTCCCGCAGGCGGGACGTGCTGTTTGATGCGCGTCTGTGCCTGGACGGCTGCGACCTGTGTCAGCAGGCGGCGCCGGGCTGCATCGAACGTGCGCTGAACGGGATGGTCATTCATCGTGAGAAACTAAGTGAAGAGACGCTTAATGCCCTGACCGACTGCTGCCCGACGCAGGCGCTGACCGTCTGCGGTGAAGAACGGCAGGTCGAGGAGATCATGGCGACCGTACTGCGCGATAAACCCTTCTACGACCGCAGCGGCGGCGGGATCACCCTCTCCGGCGGCGAACCGTTTATGAACCCGGAGCTGGCGCAGGCCCTGTTTAAAGCCAGCCACGACCAGGGGATCCACACCGCCGTCGAAACCTGCCTTCACGTGCCGTGGCACTATATCGAGCCGTCATTACCCTACGTCGATCTGTTCCTCGCCGACCTGAAGCACGTCGATGAGGCCCTATTTCAACAGTGGACGGACGGTTCGGCCAAGCGCATCCTGGACAACCTGAAACGCCTGGCCGCCGGCGGGGAAAAAGATCACCATCCGCGTGCCGCTGATCCAGGGCTTTAACGCCGATGAAGCGTCCATCACCGCCATTACCAACTTCGCCGCCGACGAGCTGGGCGTCGACGATATTCATTTTCTGCCGTATCACACGCTGGGCATGAACAAATACACCCTGCTCGGCCAACCCTACTCTGCCCCTGACAAACCGCTGGATAACCCTGCCCTGCTGGACTTCGCGCAGCAGTACGCCTGCCAGAAAGGGTTAACCGCGACCTTACGAGGATAAACCTATGACAACCCTGAATCTCAACACCCTCAGCGAGCGCATTAAGGCGCACAAAACGGCGCTGGTGCATATCGTTAAGCCGCCGGTCTGTACCGAGCGCGCCCAGCATTACACCGAAATGTATCAGCAGCACATGGACAAGCCGATCCCGGTCCGTCGCGCCCTGGCGCTGGCGCATCACCTTGCCGAGCGTACCATCTGGATCAAACACGACGAGCTGATTATCGGTAACCAGGCCAGCGAAGTGCGCGCCGCGCCGATCTTCCCGGAATACACCGTTTCCTGGATTGAGAAAGAGATTGACGACCTGGCGGACCGCCCGGGCGCGGGCTTTGCGGTGAGCGAAGAGAACAAGCGCGTGCTGCATGAGATCTGCCCGTGGTGGCGCGGCCAGACGGTGCAGGATCGCTGCTACGGCATGTTCACCGACGAGCAGAAAGGCCTGCTGGAAACCGGCATTATCAAAGCCGAAGGCAACATGACCTCCGGCGACGCGCACCTGGCGGTGAACTTCCCGCTGGTGCTGGAGAAAGGTCTCGACGGCCTGCGCGCCAAAGTGGCCGAGCGCCGCTCGCGCATCAACCTGACGGTGCTGGAAGACCTGCACGGCGATCAGTTCCTGAAGGCAATTGATATCGTGCTGGAAGCGGTGAGCCTGCACATCAAACGCTTCGCCGATCTGGCGCGCGAGATGGCCTCCACCGAAACCCGCGAAAGCCGCCGACACGAGCTGCTGGCGATGGCAGAAAACTGCGACGTGATTGCTCACGAGCCGCCAAAAACCTTCTGGCAGGCGCTGCAGCTGTGCTACTTCATTCAGTTGATCCTGCAGATTGAGTCCAACGGCCACTCCGTCTCCTTCGCGCGTATGGACCAGTATCTCTATCCGTACTACCGCCGCGACGTGGAGCTGAACCAGAGCCTGGATCGCGAACACGCCATCGAGCTGCTGCACAGCTGCTGGCTGAAATTGCTTGAAGTGAATAAGATCCGCTCCGGTTCGCACTCCAAAGCCTCCGCCGGCAGCCCGCTGTACCAGAACGTCACCATCGGCGGCCAGAAGATGGTCAACGGTGAGCCGATGGACGCGGTGAACCCGCTCTCCTACGCGATTCTGGAATCCTGCGGCCGTCTGCGCTCCACCCAGCCGAACCTGAGCGTGCGTTATCACGCGGGCATGAGCAACGACTTCCTCGACGCCTGCGTGCAGGTGATCCGCTGCGGCTTCGGCATGCCGGCGTTCAACAACGACGAAATCGTGATCCCGGAATTCATCAAGCTCGGCGTTGAACGAGACGACGCCTACGACTACGCGGCGATTGGCTGTATCGAAACCGCGGTGGGCGGCAAGTGGGGCTATCGCTGCACCGGCATGAGCTTTATCAACTTTGCCCGCGTGATGCTGGCCGCGCTGGAAGGTGGCCGCGATGCCACCAGCGGCAAGGTATTCCTGCCACAGGAGAAAGCGCTCTCTGCCGGTAACTTCGACAATTTCGACGAGGTGATGGCGGCCTGGGATAGCCAGATCCGCTACTACACCCGCAAATCCATCGAAATTGAGTACGTGGTGGACACCATGCTCGAGGAGAACGTCCACGATATTCTCTGCTCGGCGCTGGTGGACGACTGCATCGAGCGCGCGAAAAGCATCAAGCAGGGCGGCGCGAAGTATGACTGGGTCTCCGGCCTGCAGGTGGGTATCGCCAACCTCGGCAACAGCCTGGCGGCGGTGAAGAAGCTGGTGTTCGAACAGGGCGTCATCGGCCAACAGCAGCTGGCGGCGGCGCTGGCGGATGACTTCGACGGGCTGACCCACGAGCAGCTGCGTCAGCGCCTGATCAACGGCGCACCGAAGTACGGCAACGACGACGACAGCGTGGATATGCTGCTGACCCGCGCCTATCAGACCTACATTGAAGAGCTGAAGCAGTACCACAACCCACGCCACGGCCGTGGCCCGATTGGCGGTAACTACTACGCGGGCACCTCTTCCATCTCCGCGAACGTGCCGTTTGGCGCGGCGACGATGGCGACGCCGGACGGACGTAAGGCGCACACCCCGCTGGCGGAAGGGGCAAGCCCGGCTTCCGGTACCGACCACCTCGGCCCGACGGCGGTCATCGGTTCGGTGGGTAAACTGCCTACCGAAGCGATTCTCGGCGGCGTGCTGCTGAACCAGAAGCTGAACCCGTCAACGCTGGAAAACGACAGCGATCGCCAGAAGCTGATGGTGCTGCTGCGCACCTTCTTCGAGGTGCATAAGGGCTGGCATATTCAGTACAACATCGTCTCGCGCGAAACGCTGCTGGAAGCGAAGAAACATCCTGACCAGTATCGTGACCTGGTGGTGCGCGTCGCAGGTTACTCGGCGTTCTTCACCGCCCTGTCGCCGGATGCGCAGGACGATATTATCGCCCGTACTGAGCATACGCTGTAAGGTGATTGCCGGACAGCGCTGCGTTTGTCCGGCAATATACATAACGCCGCTACCTGTACTCCCTTCCCCTTTAACCTATGGATTTCGAATGGCAGGAAGGCGGCAAGGCGGTAAGTCCCCGGGAGCTTACACTAGTAAGTGACCGGGGCGCACCGCCGCAGCCAACGCACCTGCGGTTCGAAAGACGACGGTTAAACTTTCATACGAAATAAAATTTGTGCTCCCCGTCACCTTGTTATTAGAATGTTTCAAAACGCAGTGACCCAGGAGCACAGTATGACCGTTAAAGTTATCGTCACCGATATGGACGGAACTTTCCTTGATGATGCCAAGCAGTACGATCGTGACCGCTTCCAGGCACAGTTTGAACAGCTTAAAGCCCGCGACATTGAATTTGTTGTCGCCAGCGGCAACCAGTATTACCAGCTCATCTCCTTCTTCCCGGAACTGAAAGAGAAGATCTCCTTCGTGGCGGAAAACGGCGCGCTGGTGTTCGATCGCGGCGAGCAGATTTTCCACGGCGAGCTGACCCGCCATGAATCGCAGATCGTGATTGGCGAACTGCTGAAAGACAAAGGGCTGAACTTTGTGGCCTGCGGGCTGGAGAGCGCCTACGTCAGCGATAAAGCCCCGGACGCGTTCGTCGCGCTGATGTCAAAGCACTACCACCGCTTAAAGCGCATCAGCGATTACCGCGACATTGACGACGTGCTGTTTAAGTTCTCCCTGAACCTGCCGGACAGCGATATCCCCAATCTGGTGGATAAACTGCACGTCTCGCTGGACGGCATCATGAAGCCGGTCACCAGCGGCTTTGGCTTTGTGGATTTGATTATCCCCGGCCTGCACAAAGCCAACGGCATCAGCCGTCTGCTGAAACGCTGGAAAATCTCCCCGCAGGAGTGCGTGGCCATTGGCGACAGCGGCAACGATGCCGAGATGCTGAAGCTGGTGAAATATTCCTTTGCGATGGGCAACGCGGCGGAAAGCATCAAAGAAATCAGCCGCTACAGCACCGACGACAACAACCATCAGGGCGCGCTGAACGTCATTCAGGCCGTGCTCGACAACCATTCCCCGTTCGACGCCTGATCCTCTCTTCGCCGGAGCCCCGCTCCGGCTTCCTCCCCTGCTCTTCTCTCTTTTCTCCCTTCTGTGCTGCGCATCAAGTTTTTAAACTTGCATTAACTTATTTTTAACTTAAAGTATCACTTGTAAGCATTTTTTCTTTCGAATGAAAGATGCGAGGCAGTTATGACCTTTACCAGTGAAACCTTGCCGGCGGATCACAAAGCGGCAATCCGTCAGTTGAAACGTGAGACTGCGCGCGCAGATCGGCGACGTGCAGGCGGTGTTCAACAAGCTCAGCGAGCAGATTGCCACCCGCGTGGCGGAAATCAACGCGCTTAAAGAATAAAGGCGAATCCGTCTGGCCGGTGATCCCGTTTGCCGATGTGAAAAACGGCACGATTACCGACGCGCAGCGCGCGCCGTTAAACGCCGCGGCTGCGCGGTGATTAAAGGTCACTTCCCGCGCGAGCAGGCGCTGGCGTGGGATCAGTCGATGCTCGACTACCTCGATCTGAACAAGTTTGACGAGGTGTACAAAGGGCCGGGCGATAACTTCTTTGGCACCCTGAAACGCCTCCCGTCCGGAGATTTACCCGATTTACTGGTCGCAGGCGCAGATGCAGGCGCGCCAGAGCGAAGAGATGGCGCAGGTGCAGTCGTTCCTGAACCGTTTATGGACGTTCGAGAGCAACGGCAAGCAGTGGTTCGACCCGGACGTGAGCGTGATTTACCCGGATCGTATCCGCCGCCGTCCGCCGGGAACCACCTCGAAAGGGCTGGGCGCGCATACCGACTCCGGCGCGCTGGAGCGCTGGCTGCTGCCGGCTTACCAGCAGGTTTTCGCCCGCGTGTTTGACGGCAACGTCGACAAGTACGATCCGTGGAACGCCGCGCACCGTACCGAAGTGGAAGAGTACACCGTCGATAACACCACCAAATGCTCGGTGTTCCGCACCTTCCAGGGCTGGACGGCGCTGTCGGATATGATCCCCGGACAGGGCTTGCTGCACGTGGTGCCGATCCCGGAAGCGATGGCGTATATCCTGCTGCGTCCGCTGCTGGACGACGTGCCGGAAGACGAGCTGTGCGGCGTGGCGCCGGGGCGCGTGCTGCCGGTTTCCGAGAAGTGGCACCCGCTGCTCATCGAGGCGCTGAGCAGCATTCCGGCGCTGGAGGCGGGCGATTCCGTGTGGTGGCACTGCGATGTGATCCACTCCGTCGCGCCGGTGGAAAATCAGCAGGGCTGGGGCAACGTGATGTACATCCCCGCCGCGCCGATGTGCGAGAAGAACCTCGCCTATGCGAAAAAGGTCAAGGAAGCGCTGGAAACCGGCGCGTCGCCGGGAGGATTTCCCGCGCGAGGATTATGAAAAGAGCTGGCAGGACCGCTTTACCGTGAACGATCTCAACATCCACGGCAAGCGCGCGCTGGGCATGGTTTAACTGTCGTACAGCCCTTCCCGCTCAACGGCGGTGCGTCGTTTTCCCTGACGTATCCGCCGTACCGATTCCCGCACGGTCAGCGTGCCGTTAAGCAGCAACGTCCCCACCGGCGCGTCCGGGCGCATCAGCCGCTGCTGGAGCATATGTACCGCTTCGCGTCCCCAGCTCATCGCGGGGAACATGCACGGCCGTCAGCGGCACATCCTGAATCGCCGCCAGGTTAAACCCGTCAATACTCATCACCGAGACGTCCTGCGGCACGCGCAAACCGTGGTTTTGTAATGCGCTGATGGTGCCCGCCGCCATAAAATCGCCACCGACCAGAAACGCCGTTGGCAAATCCTTGCCCTGCATTTCGCTGAGCCAGTCGCTGACCAACTGTTCCGTTTCGCGCGCGCTGAAGCTGGGCACCACCAGCAGATCGCGCTTGTCGTTGAACGCCAGGTTGTGAGACTGCCACGCGTCGCGGATCCCCGACAGGCGCAGCTCCATGGTGTAGCGACGCAGGCACAGCACGTTCATCACCTCGCGGTGTCCCATCTCGAACAGGTACTCCGCCGCCCGCTCGCCAATGGCGCGGTGATCCGGCGCGACGGCAGGCAGACGCATGTGCCGGTCGCGGCAGTTAATCAGCATGCAGGGTTTACCCACGTCCACCGCCAGATCGTGGATATGCGGATCGTCGATGCCGAGAAGGATTGCGGCCTGCGTGTCCGCCTCGTTCATCCGCGCCAGAAACAGCTGGGCGTCGCTGTCGTTCTCTTCCAGCGCGCAGTAGCGCAGGCGCACATCGTGGGATGCCAGGCCTTTGCTCACGCTCTGGATCACGCGGTAGTAAAAGATGTCGGACCGCTCGTCGAAGGCGCGCTGCGGGGCAAAAACCACCAGGCTATTGAGCAGCAACCGCCCCGCCGCCATGCCCTCCATTACCCCCAGCTCCCGCGCGCACGCCAGCACCTTTGCGCGCGCTTTTTCGCTGGTATTCGCTTTCCCCGCCAGCACCCGAGACACGGTGCTGATCGAGAGCTGCGTACGGGCGGCGATTTCGGTGATTTTTAGCCTTTTGTCCATTTTGTGATCTGGCTCCATTTGCGAAATGAAAAAATTTTCATAGCGTGTTTGTCAGGCAATAACTGACATCAATACCATCTTGCCAGAGTGTTTACGTCAGTTATGAGAAATTTTGCACAAAATAGACTATTGCCCGCTCATTTTCTCCCTTAAGGTGAACCTGTCACACAACTTCCATACTAGTTGTATACCAACTTAAGCAGTTTAAACGGATAAAAATCAAAGGCATAAAAATCTGTGTGACACCTGAACCTCCGTCCCCTTACCGTCCGTCTTCTTGTGGAGAGTAAAATGAGTCAGGACATCAATAACACCGTTGCGACAAGCAAAACCCGTCGCGTCATCAAGAACCTGCGCTGGTACGTGCTGGTGCTGTTCTTACTTGGCGTCACCGTTAACTACATCACCCGAAACTCGCTCGGGATTCTCGCCCCGGAACTGAAAGAGAGCCTCGGGATCACCACCGAGCAATACTCCTGGATCGTCGGCGCGTTCCAGATCGCCTACACCATTTTCCAGCCCCTGTGCGGCTGGCTGATTGACGTCATTGGCCTGAAGATTGGCTTCATGGTCTGCGCCGGGATCTGGGCGCTGATGTGTATTTTCCACGCGGGCGCCGGAAGCTGGCTGCACCTGGCGATCCTGCGCTTCTTTATGGGGGCTTCCGAAGCCGCCGCTACCCCGGCGAACGCCAAAACCATTGGCGAGTGGTTCCCGAAATCAGAGCGTCCCGTTGCTGCCGGCTGGGCGGGCGTGGGCTTCTCCATCGGCGCGATGCTGGCTCCGCCTATCATCTACTTCGCTCACGCCTCGTTCGGCTGGCAGGGCGCGTTTATGTTTACCGGCGTGCTGGCGCTGCTGTGGGTGATCCTGTGGTGGGCGTTCTACCACAACCCGGAGCAGCACCCGAACCTGAGCAAGGACGAGCTGGCGTTTATCAAGCAGGATAACGAACCGCCTGCCGTCAAACTGCCCTTCCTGACCGCGCTGAAAACCGTCTCGAAAAACAAACGCTTCTACGGTATCGCCATCCCGGCCTTTATGGCGGAACCGGCCTGGGCGGTGCTGAGCTTCTGGGTGCCGCTGTACCTTGCCAAAGAGCACGGCATGGACCTGAAGCAGATTGCGATGTTTGCCTGGCTGCCGTTCCTCGCCGCCGACCTCGGCAGCGTGGCGAGCGGCTACCTGACGCGTCTGTACACCCGTCTGTTCGGCTGCTCCCGCGTGAACTCTGTCGTCGCCAGCTCCGTGACGGGCGCGTTCCTGATGATCTCGCTGGCCATCGTGGCCATTACCCGCGACCCGTACATCACCATCGTGCTGATCTCCATCGGCGGCTTCGGGCACCAGATCATCTCCTGCATGCTGAGCGCCCTGGTCGTGGAGTCGTTCGACAAAGGCCAGATGGCGACCGTCAACGGCATGCGCGGCTCGGCGGCGTGGATCGCCAGCTTCCTGTTCTCGCTGTTAATCGGTGTGACCGCCGACAAAATCGGCTTTAACCCGCTCTTTATCGCCATGGGCTTCTTTGACCTGATTGGCGCTCTCTTCCTGGTAGCATTTATTGCTGAACGTCGCGCCAAGCGCGCCTGATAGTGGATGTATTGCATATGAAAACCCTGAAAAACTGGACCGTTGATACGCAGTCGGCAAACCATCTGGAACTGCTGGTCGATAACCAGCACCGCCTGTGCCTGTATGTGCTGGAAGAGAACCTGTTCCGCGTGCTGATCAAACGCAAAGGCGAGCTGGCGCTGGACCGCACTTGGAGCATCGCCCCGGAACAAGACGTGCCGTGGGAAGGTCGCCGTCGTGACGATGTCAGCGGCTTCACCTGCCCGGCCTGGACGCTGACGCAGCAGGACGACACGTTAACCGTGGCAACCGAACAGCTGCGCGTCACCGTGCACCAGCCGCTGTGGCTGGAGTGGCACTACCGCAATGAGGCGGGCGAGTGGCAGCCGCTGGTCAACGACCGCCCCACCAGCGCCTACCTGCTGAACGCCCACGGCGACGGCGTGGCGCACTACCTCAGCCGCCGCAAGGACGAGCGTTTCTACGGCCTGGGTGAGAAAGCGGGCGATCTGCAGCGCAACGGTAAACGCTACGAGATGCGCAACCTCGACGCCATGGGCTACAACGCCGCCAGCACCGACCCGCTGTACAAGCACATTCCGTTCACCCTCACCCGCCGCGACGACGTCAGCTACGGCCTGTTCTACGACAACCTGAGCAGCTGCTGGCTGGATCTGGGTAACGAAATCGACAACTACCACACCGCCTATCGCCGCTGGCAGGCGGAAGCGGGCGATATCGATTACTACATTTTTACCGGCAGGCGCGTGCTGGACGTCACCAAAACCTTTGTGCGCCTGACCGGGAAAACGCTGTTCGGACCGAAATGGAGCCTGGGCTACAGCGGCTCGACCATGCACTACACCGACGCGCCGGACGCGCAGAATCAGCTGATGAACTTCATCCGCCTGTGCGAAGAGCACGCCATTCCGTGCGACTCGTTCCAGCTCTCCTCCGGCTATACCTCCATCAACGGCAAGCGCTACGTCTTCAACTGGAACTATGACAAGGTGCCGCAGCCGAAGGTGATGAGCCAGGCGTTCCACGACGCGGGGCTAAAGCTTGCGGCCAACATCAAGCCGTGCCTGCTGCAGGACCATCCGCGCTATAACGAAGTGGCGGAGAGCGGCCTGTTCATTCGCGATTCAGAAACCGATGCACCCGAACGCTCCAGCTTCTGGGATGACGAAGGCTCGCACCTCGACTTTACCAACCCGCAGACGGTGCAGTGGTGGCAGAACGGCGTCACCACGCAGCTGCTGGAGATGGGCATCGATTCCACCTGGAACGACAACAACGAGTATGAAGTGTGGGACGGAGAAGCCCGCTGTCACGGCTTCGGCAAGGAGATCGCCATCAAGCATATTCGCCCGGTGATGCCGCTGCTGATGATGCGCGCCTCGCTGGAAGCGCAGCAGCGCTTTGCGCCGGAGAAACGCCCGTATCTGATCTCCCGCTCCGGCTGCGCCGGGATGCAGCGCTACGTTCAGACCTGGAGCGGAGACAACCGCACCAACTGGGACACGCTGCGCTATAACATCCGCATGGGGCTGGGCATGAGCCTGTCCGGGCTGTTCAACGTCGGCCATGACGTGGGCGGTTTCTCCGGCGACAAGCCGGACGCCGAGCTGTTCGTGCGCTGGGTGCAGAACGGCGTGATGCACCCGCGCTTTACCATTCACTCGTGGAACGATGACCACACCGTGAACGAGCCGTGGATGTACCCGGGCGTCACGCCGGCCATTCGCGGCGCGGTTGAGCTGCGCTACCGTCTGCTGCCGTACCTCTATACCCTGCTCTGGCAGGCGCATGCCGACGACGAGCCGATGCTGCGCCCGACCTTCCTCGACCACGAGCATGATGCGCAGACGTTTGAGGAGTGCGATGACTTCCTGCTGGGCCACGACCTGCTGGTGGCCAGCGTCGTCGAAGCCGGGCTGCGCGAGCGACGCGTCTGGCTGCCGGATAACGACACCGGCTGGTATGATTTTTACACCCACGCGTGGTATGCAGGCGGCCAGTCGATCGTCCTCGACGCGCCGCTGGAAAAACTGCCGCTGCTGGTGCGCGCCGGTGCCGGCCTGCCGCTCAGCGAGCGTATCACCCACGTATCCGCAGAAAAAGACAATACCCGCGAGCTGAAGCTGTTCCCGATAAAAGGCGTCGGGACAACCACCGGGATGCTGTTTGAAGATGACGGCGAAAGCTGGGGCTATCAGAACGGCAATGCGCTGTGGGTGGAATGGGAAATGGTGTGCGACGGCGCAACCATTAACCTGAGAGTGAACGCGCGCGGGGATTATCGTCCGGCGTGGAAGGCGCTAAAGGTGTCATTACCGGCGGGTGAAAAACGTACGCTGCGGGTGAACGGGGTTGAAAGGAGTGAGTGGGTGCTCTGAACATTGCCGGGTGGCGGCTTCGCCTTACCCGGCCTACAAAGTCACCCGTAGGCCCGGTAAGCGAAGCGCCACCGGGCTTTTTTTTAGCCGTCGATACCTTTGCTGCGCAGGTAATCTTCGTAGTTACCGGTGAAGTCCACCACGCGCTCTGGCGTAATTTCGATCACGCGGGTCGCCAGCGAGCTGACGAACTCACGGTCGTGAGAGACGAAGATCAGGGTGCCCTGATACATCTCCAGCGCCATGTTCAGGGATTCGATAGATTCCATGTCCAGGTGGTTAGTCGGTTCGTCCATCACCAGGATATTCGGTTTTTCCATCATCAGCTTGCCGAACAGCATGCGGCCCTTCTCACCACCGGAGAGCACTTTCGCTGGCTTCTTGATGTCGTCCTGGCTGAACAGCAGACGACCCAGAATGCTGCGCACCGCCTGCTCGTCGTCGCCTTCCTGCTTCCACTGGCTCATCCAGTCGAAGACGGTCAGGTCGTTTTCGAACTCGTTCGGCATGGTCCTGCGCGTAGTAACCAATGCTGCGCGTTTTCGGACCATTTCACGGTGCCGTTGTCCGGCTGCAGTTCGCCGACCAGGGTTTTCAGCAGGGTGGATTTACCCACGCCGTTGGCGCCCAGAATGGCAACCTTCTCGCCCACTTCCAGCAGCAGGTTGAAGTTTTTAAACAGCGGGCCGTCATCGAAGCCTTTGGTCAGGGCTTCCACTTCCAGCGCGTTACGGAACAGCTTCTTGTCCTGCTCGAAGCGGATGAACGGGTTCTGACGGCTGGAGGCTTTAACCTCTTCCAGCTTGATCTTGTCAATCTGACGGGCGCGCGAGGTTGCCTGACGCGATTTAGAGGCGTTGGCGCTAGAAGCGGCTGACGAAGGATTGCAGGTCGGCGATCTGCGCTTTCTTCTTGGCGTTGTCCGCCAGCAGACGTTCGCGCGCCTGGGTGGCCGCCGTCATGTACTCGTCGTAGTTGCCCGGATAAACGCGCAGCTCGCCGTAGTCCAGATCCGCCATGTGGGTACAGACCATGTTCAGGAAGTGACGGTCGTGCGAAATGATGATCATGGTGCTGTCGCGCTCGTTCAGCGCCTGCTCCAGCCAGCGGATGGTGTCGATGTCCAGGTTGTTGGTCGGTTCGTCGAGCAGCAGGATGTCCGGGTTAGAGAACAGCGCCTGCGCCAGCAGCACACGCAGCTTCCAGCCCGGCGCGACTTCGCTCATCGGGCCGTAGTGCTGTTCAACCGGAATGCCCACGCCCAGCAGCAGCTCGCCCGCGCGCGCTTCGGCGGAGTAGCCGTCCATCTCGCCGTACTGCGCTTCCAGCTCGGCCACTTTATAGCCGTCTTCTTCGCTCATCTCGGCCAGGGCGTAGATGCGATCGCGCTCCTGCTTCACTTCCCACAGTTCCGCGTGCCCCATGATCACGGTGTCGAGCACGGTGAACTCTTCGAAGGCGAACTGATCCTGACGCAGCTTACCGATGCGCTCGTTCGGATCGAGCGAGACGTTGCCCAGCGTCGGCTCCAGATCGCCGCCGAGGATCTTCATAAAGGTGGATTTTCCGCTACCGTTGGCGCCGATCAGGCCGTAACGGTTGCCGCCGCCGAATTTGACGGAAATGTTTTCGAACAGCGGCTTGCTGCCAAACTGCATGGTGACGTTGCTGGTAACTAACACGGGGAGATTCCTGCGAAAAGTGTGATAAACACGGCATTATGCCACAATTCCGAATTGAGATCCCTCGTTGCAACCATCCACTAAACTTTAACAAAATCGAAAAAAATGTGATTTCGTACACATCTGAATTCCCAGTGAGCGGGAATGCACATATAATGCGCTCCCATCACAGATTCAGACTTATCAACTCATCGCCTGAATGGCTTAGATACCTCGCACAACATGAACATGAAATTAACAACGCTTTTTGCGGCGGCGTTAGCCGTAGTAGGTTTTTGTAAGACCGCGTCTGCGGTGACGTATCCCCTGCCGACCGACGGTAGCCGTCTGGTGGGTCAGAACCAGGTGGTGACGGTTCCTGAAGGTAACTCTCAGCCGCTGGAGTATTTCGCGGCGCAGTACCAGCTGGGCCTGTCTAACATGCTGGAAGCGAACCCGGGCGTTGACCCCTACCTGCCGAAAGCAGGTACCGTGCTGAATATTCCTCAGCAGCTGATCCTGCCGGATACCGTTCATGAAGGTATCGTCATTAACAGCGCCGAAATGCGTCTGTATTACTACCCGAAAGGCACCAATACCGTGATCGTGCTGCCAATCGGTATCGGCCAGCTGGGTAAAGACACCCCGATGAACTGGACCACCAAAGTTGAGCGTAAGAAAGCGGGCCCAACCTGGACGCCGACCGCCAAAATGCACGCGGAATACATCGCTGCGGGCGAACCGCTGCCAGCCGTTGTGCCGGCAGGCCCGGATAACCCGATGGGTCTGTATGCGCTGTACATTGGCCGTCTGTATGCGATCCACGGCACCAACGCCAACTTCGGTATCGGCCTGCGCGTGAGCCACGGCTGCGTGCGCCTGCGTAACGACGACATCAAGTTCCTGTTCGAAAACGTGCCGGTCGGTACGCGCGTACAGTTCATCAACGAACCGGTGAAAGCAACGTCTGAGCCAGACGGCAGCCGCTATATCGAAGTGCACAACCCGCTGTCCACCAGCGAAGACCAGATCAACAACAACGAAGTCGTTCCTGTTACGCTGAACAGCGCGGTACAGGCGGTAACGTCTCAGCCAGACGTTGAAACGGCGATTGTTGACCAGGCCGTTCAGAACCGTTCCGGTATGCCGGTGCGTCTGAACTAATCACGTCACGCGCATTAAAAAAGCGGGCTTAGAGGCCCGCTTTTTTTTACCCGTTATTCACGATCACAATCCCGCCGTGGTCGTACCGATAGTGACAGTGGGCATACTCCAGCGGCGTGCCATCTTCCAGGTAAATGACCTGCTCCACCTCCAGCACCGGATCGGTTTCCTCGCAGACCAGATGCTCTCTGTCCAGCGCGCTGGGCTTAAGCGCCCGCACCACCCGATACGAGCCCATAATTTTCAGCCCCAGGGTCTCCTGAACGTACTGAAACACTGAACCTTCAAGATGGTTTTTCGTCAGGCCCGGCACCAGATTCATCGGCATCACCGTGGAATCCAGCGACATCGGTTCGCCGTTCAGCAAACGCAGGCGAATGAAGTCGTAGATCGGCGCATCGGCGTTAATCATCAGCGACGCCTGCTCTTTTTCATTCGGGAAGCGCAGTTCGAAATGCACCACCTGGCTCGTAACCGTACCCAGATGCGCCCAGGTTTTGGTCGCGCCAAAGTAGTCGCTGCCGGAGAGATCCCACTGCGAAAGCTGGAGGAAATTTTTTCGGATGAACGTCCCCTGGCCCTGGCGGGTATAGACCAGCCCTTCGACGATCAGCTGGCGCATCGCCTGCTGAATGGTCATCCGGCTGGTGCTGAACTCCGCCGCCAGCGCAAACTGGTCCGGGAGCGGTTCATGGGCGGCGTACTGCTGGCTGATAATGCGTTTCTTGATTTCCCGCGCTATGGTGATGTACTTCGCCGCCATCGTCCTTCCTTTCTGTTAGTTTTCTATCCCGCTGTTTTTCAAGGCCACTCGCTCGGCAATTTTGAGGAAAGGCAGGTAGAAGAATACACCAAATACGATGATTGCCAACTGCACCACCACCGCCCGCCAGTCTCCCGCCGTGGCCAGCCAGGCGCTGAGAATCGGCGGCGTGGTCCACGGGATCATCACCACGCAGCGCGACATTAACCCCAGCGTGGTACAGAGCCAGGCAAAGTAAATGCCGATGGCGGGCAGCAGCACGAATGGGATCATCAGCGGCAGGTTAAACACGATCGGCAGGCCAAAGATCACCGGCTCGTTGATGTTAAACAACCCCGGCGCCAGCGACAGGCGCGCCACCTGCTTCGTCGACTGTTGTCGGGAGAAGATAAAGATGGCGATCAGCAGCGAGATGGTGCTGCCCGTGCCGCCCACCATGCCAAAGGTCGGCACGAAGATGTTATTGATGATGTGCGGAATGGGCTGGCCGTTGGCGAAGGCCAGCATGTTCTCGTTGGTATTGATCAGCAGGAACGGCTCCAGCACCACGCTGTTCACCACCGACTGATGAATACCGAGCGTGAACAGGAAGTTACCAAAGCTGTAGATGAAAATCGTCCCCGGCAGGCTGGTGTTGATCAGCCGCAGCGGCTGCTGGATGAAGGTCGTAATGAGATGGATCAGGTCCGTATGCAGCACGTTTGCCAGTATCGCCGCGAGCACTGCGAACAGGGAAAGCGTGAGAATGGTTGGGATCAGCGCGGTAAAGGATTTGCTCACCGCCGGGGGGACGTTTTCCCCGAGGGAAATGTGCAGCGCCTTCAGCCGCGAAATAGCGATAAACACTTCCGTTGAGAGCAGCCCAATCAGCACCCCGGCGAAAATCCCGGTGGAGCCGATATTGGCGAAGGTCAACACCTGCGTCACGCTGACCGCAGCGTCGCTGCCGACGGGCGTAATCTGTAAGCGCATCGGCATCATAATGATAAAACTGCTGACGGCGATAACCACTGCCGAGACCGGGTTGTCGAAATCTTTGTTGCGCGCCAGCGACCAGGCAATCATCGGGGCCAGCAGCAGCGCGGCGATGTTCAGCGTGCCGTTGATAATCGCCTCGCCCCACACCTGAAAATGCGCCAGCGTATCGCCCTTAAACATCCACGGAAACACCACGTTGTTCACCAGCACCGCCAGACCGGCGAGGATGAAAATGGGCATCACCGTGGCGAAGGCGTCGCGCAGGGAGCGCAGGTGCACCTGGTTTGCCAGGCGCGCCGAGAACTCGACAAACTTATCGACAAAGGACTGCATGTGCGGTGTGATTTTTGTTTCAGACATAGCGGCGTGTTCCCATCAATCAGTCACAAAAACGGCCCGGCAGCGTACGGCTTACATCTCGCGTCCGTTGGTATGGATAACCTGTTTTAACCACGCGTAGCTCTTCTTCGGCACGCGCTTCAGGTCTTTCAGGTCGTGGTTTTCCCGGTTGACGTACACCACGCCGTAGCGCTTACGCATGTCGCCCTGGGAGCTAAGAATGTCGATTAACCCCCAGCCGAGGTAGCCAATGACCTCTGCCCCGTCCTCGAACATCGCCGCTTTCATGGCCTCGATGTGCGCCCGGTGATAGTCGATGCGGTAGGTGTCCTCAATCGGGTTCACGCCGTCCCATGACTCAATCACCCCAATGCCGTTCTCGATCGGGAACACCGGCAGGCGCCAGTCGTTGGCGTAGCGGGTGATGATGGTGCGGAAGCCCAGCGGATCGATCTGCCAGTTCCACTCGGTGGCCTTCAGGTACGGGTTATTTTTCTCGCCGTGCAGCAGGTAATAGTTCACCGGCGTGCCTTCCGGGATCGCATCACTGTCCAGCGTTTTGCTGGCGTAGTAGCTGAAGGCCATATAATCGTTTCTGGTGCGCGCCAGCAGCGCTAAATCCTCGGCGCGATAGATATCACCAAAGCCCTCCTGCTCCACCACCGCCATCACCGCCGGGCTGTAGCCCTGCCCGGCAAAGACGCGCAGCAAATTCTGGTTGAGGAATTCGTCATACTGCTGGGCGCAGAAGATATCGCGCGGTTTGCAGGTGGCCGGGTAGATCAGCTGGTGCGCCAGCATGCCGCCCATCAGCTGGCCCGGTTTGGTCTGGTGCAGATACTCGGTCAGCGCCATGTGCGCTACCATGGTGTGATGCTGCAGCTCGTACAGCTCGCGCAGGGTTTTCTCGCCTTTCATATAGCCCGAAATACGGAACGCTTCCGGCATGTGGAAGATGTTTTGCTCGTTGAAGGTCAGCCAGTACTTCACGCGGTCGCCATAGCAGTCGATCATCTTTTTGCCGTAGCGGATAAAGGCGTCCATCACGCGGCGATCGATAAAGCCGTTGTACTCCTGCGCCAGCACGAGCGGCATGTCGAAATGGTACAGGCAGATCATCGGCTCGATGCCGCGGGCGATCAGATCGTCAATAAAGCGGTCGTAAAATGCGATGCCTTCGTCGTTGAACGGGCCGTCGCCCTGCGGGCAGACGCGGCTCCAGGAGATCTGGAAGCGGTAGCAGTTCATGCCCAGATCCTGCATCAGGTCGAAATCTTCCCGGTAGCGGTGGTAGGAGTCGGTCGCGACTTTCCAGTCGGAGACATTTTCCCCGGCTTCACGAATGTCATATACCGACATCCCCTTCCCGCCCTCGTTCCAGGCCCCTTCCGTCTGCATGCTGGAGACCGAGTTGCCCCATAAAAAGTTGGCCGGCAGCGGATTGTTCATCGCGCTTTCTCCCTATATGACTAGTCATTTAAAAATTCATGACTAGTCATATAGATAACGGCGAAAAAATGGGCAAAGAAAGATGTGCGGATTTGTGATGGTTTTCGAAAGATTTACCGAATAACAGCATAAGTAGGCCGAATAAGACGTAGCCGCCATCCGGCGTTTTTTGGCCAGTGGTGCCACGATTGCCGGATGACGCTAATGCTTATCCGGCCTACGGGGTGTGGTGAACGGATTTAAATTACTGCTGTGCTAACTGATTACGGCGATACTCCCCCTGCCGCTCCAGCATCCAGCCAGGATATTCGCGCGGCAGCGCGCTCACCGCATCCAGCTGTTTCAGCTCGTCTTCGCTGAAACGGATCCCGGTGGCGGCAATGTTGTCGTCCAGCTGTTCAACCCGTTTCGCGCCAATGATGACGCTGGTCACCACCGGCTGATGCAGCAGCCACGCCAGCGCGATTTGCGCGACGGAGACGCCCTTGCTTTCGGCGATCGTGCGCATCACGTCCACGCAGTCGAAGGCGCGATCTTTGTTCACCGGCGGGAAATCAAACTCCAGACGACGACCACCGGCTTCGCTCTGCCCGTCGCGGCCATATTTTCCGCTCAGCAGGCCTCCCGCCAGCGGGCTCCAGACCATCAGCCCGACGCCTTCGCTCTGCATCATCGGCACCAGCTCGCGCTCCAGATCGCGTCCGGCGATGGTGTAATACGCCTGGAGCGAGGCGAAACGCGCCAGCCCGAGACGCTCGGAAATGCCCAGCGCTTTGGCAATCTGCCACGCCGCCCAGTTTGAGACGCCGATATAGCGCACGTGGCCGTGCTGCACCAGGTTATCCAGCGCATACAGCGTCTCTTCAATCGGCGTGGCCGGGTCGAAGCCGTGCAGCTGATAGAGATCGATATGATCGAGCTGCAGGCGGCGCAGGCTCTCCTTCACGCTGCTGATGATGTGATAGCGCGAGCTGCCGCGCGAGTTCACCCCGGCGGTGCCCGTTTCGCCAAACACCTTGGTGGCCACCACCACATTTTCGCGCGGGACGTTCAGGTTTTTCAGCGCCTGCCCGAGTATCGTCTCCGAGCGCCCTTCCGAATAGACGTCGGCGGTATCGATGAAGTTGATGCCCGCGTCCAGCGCGCGGCCCACCAGCTGCTCGGCTTCGTTTTGCTTAAGCTGGCCAATCTTGCCCCACATGCCGTCTTCACCACCGAAGGTCATGGTGCCGAGGCACAGTTCAGAAACAAACAGTCCGGTGTTGCCCAGTTTTTGATAACGCATAAGATAATCCTCGCATGTCGTTTAAGGGGTACCCGATAGTTATACCCGCCCCTCAGCCATCGCGAATGTGGCGTTCCTGTCCGTTTCTTGCCCAATCCTCTGAAAATTTATCCGCGCGGGGCGTCGCCAAAGACGCTGTAGTCCGGTAATTGCACCTGCTGATACGGCTCCCAGCCGCCGCCGAGCGCCTTGTAGAGCGCCACCAGATCGAGCGCGCTCTGCACCTGCGCCTGTGCGCGCTGCTGCTGGGCCTGCGCCAGCTGACGCTGGGCGTCCAGCACGTCGATAAAGCTGGCGATCCCCTGGCGGTAGCTGTCGCTTGCCAGGTCAAACGCGTTTTGCAGCGCATCGATCGTTTTCGCCAACCCCGCTTCACGCTGCTGGTCGGTGCGATAGCTCACCAGCGCATTTTCGACATCGCCAAGCGCGGTGAGCACCGTCTGACGATAGTCCAGCACCGCCGCCCCCTGCTGCGCGCGCGCCACCTTCACGCTGGAGACCAGCCGACCGCCCTGGAAGATGGGAATGGAGACCTGCGGGCCAAAGCTGTAGAAGTGGCTGCTCCAGTCGGTCAGCCAGTTGGTTTCGCTGTTGCGCAGGCCAAACTGCCCGGAGAGCGTAAAGCTCGGGAACAGCTCCGCCACCGAGACGCCGATTTGCGCCGTGGCGGCATGAAGGTTCGCCTCCGCTTCACGCACGTCCGGACGGCGGCGCGCCAGCGTTGACGGAATGCCGGTCTGCACGATATCCGGCAGCGCGGGCATCGGCTGCACGCTCTGTAATTCCGCATCTAGCGCCCCCGGCGGCTTGCCCAGGAGGATTGCCAGGCCATTCATCGCCTGACGCGCCTGCGCCTGGTACTGCGGCAGCTGCGCCTCCAGGTTACCCAGCTGTGCACGCGCATTCTCCACGTCCATCTGCGGCGACAGCCCGCCGCGCTGGCGGCTCTCGGTCAGATCCAGCGTCTGCTGCGCGCTTTTAATCTGGGTGTTCAGCGTGGCGATAACGCTCTGCGCCCCGCGCAGCTGGAGCCACGCGCGCGCCACTTCCGCCTCCAGCGACACCAGCGCGTCGTTACGCTGCTCGATAGCCGCTTTCTGCTGCGCTTCAGCGGCTTCCACCTGACGACGCACCTTACCCCACAGGTCAATTTCCCACTGGGCGTCGAAGCTGCCCTGGTAGAGGTTGATCGGCTGCGTTAGCGGTCCCAGCGCGCCCTTGAGAGCGGGATCGATGCTATCCACCTGGTCGTACACGCCGTGGGATTTCAGCTCCCCTTCCAGCCCGAGCTGCTGGCGCGTCGCCTGCAGATTGCCGTTCACCGACGGATAAAACGCCCCGCCCGCCTGGTTAATCTGTTCGCGCGCCCCGGCGATGCGCAGCACCGTCTGCTGCAGCGTCAGGTTCCCGGCGATGGCGCGTTCAACCAGGCTGTCGAGCTGCGGCGAGCCGAAGGTCTTCCACCAGCGCGGGTTGGTCGCGGCGGAGGTCGTCTGCGATTTCACCGCGCTGTCGCCCTTATCGTTCCAGTGCGCGGCAGGCGTCGCGGGCGGCTGGTAGTCCGGCCCGACGGCGCAGCCTGCCAGCAGCATCATTATCATCAGGGGGTGTAAACGTCTGTGTATCATCAATGTGCTCCTGCACTCCCCTCGCTCTTAACCGGCGAGAGCAACAAACAAAACGGAATCAATAACAAGGCCACCGCGCTCAGGATGGTGAAGACGTCGATGTAGGCCAGAAAGCGCGACTGCTCGATCATGGTCTGATACAGGCGTCCGGTGGCGATGCCGGTGGGGTCGCCCACCTGGGTGGTGAAGTTCTGGATCGCCTGGGCGCTTTCGCGTATCGCCAGCTGGAACTGCTCGTTAAACGGCGAGGCGTGGTACGCCAGATGCGCGCTGTGCGCCTGCGAGCGTTCGGTGATGGCCGCCGTCGAGAGCGAGATCCCGACCGAGCCCGCCACGTTACGGAACATGGTGAACAGCGCGGCCGCATCGGCATTCAGCCGTCGCGGCATGGAGATAAAAGCAATGGTGGTCAGCGGCACAAACAGGAACCCCAGCCCCAGCGACTGGGCGCTGCGGAACAGCACCAGCGTTTCGAAGTCGATATCCGGCGTCAGCGTGCGCGACCAGAAGAACGACACCGCCAGACAGGTAAAGCCAAAGGCGATAATCCAGCGCGTCTGCACCACCGGCATCAGCTTCAGCACCAGCGGAATGGTCAGCACAATCAGCACCGCCCCGGGCGACAGCACCAGCCCGGACCAGGTGGCGGTATAGCCCAGGTCCTGCTGCGCCAGCTGCGGGATCACCACCGAGCTGCCGTACAAAATCATCGCCATCCCCGCCATCAGCAGGCTGGAGATGGCAAAGTTGCGGTCCTTCATGCAGTGCAGATCCACCACCGGTTTTTTGGCATACACCAGCCAGTAAATGGCACCGATAATGCCGATAAGCGTTAACACCGCGAAGGTGCGGGTAAAGTTCGAGTAGAACCAGTCCTCATCTTCCCCCCGGTCGAGCATCACCTGCAGGCAGCCCAGCCCCAGGGCAATCAGGCCGATCCCCGTCCAGTCGATAGTCAGCTTCTCTTTTGATTTGCGCTCCCACGGCGGATCTTCCAGCAACTGGTAGATCGCCAGCACCGTGACAATCCCCACCGGGATGTTGATAAAGAACACCCAGCGCCAGGAGTAGTTGTCGGTGATCCAGCCCCCCAGCGTCGGGCCGAGGACCGGCGCAACGATAATCGCAATGGAGGAGAGACCAAACGCTTTGCCCCTGTCTTCGGGTTTGAAGTAGTCGAGCAGCACCGACTGCTGCGTGGGCTGCAGCCCGCCGCCAAAAAAGCCCTGCATCACGCGGAACAGGATGATCTGCCACAGCTCGGTGGCAATCCCGCACAGAAACGAGCAGACGGTAAACATGACGATGCAGATCAGGAAGAACTGTTTGCGGCCGAATACCCGGCTCAGAAACGCCGAGATGGGCAGCACGATGCCGTTCGCGACCAGGTAGCTGGTTAACACCCAGGTGGATTCGTCATAGCTGGACGAGAGCGAGCCTGCAACGTGTGGCAGCGCCACGTTGACGATAGTGGTGTCCAGAATCTCCATAAACACCGCCAGGGTGACGACAATCGCCACCGCCCACGGGTTGCTGGCGGGCTTCCAGCTGTCGTGGCTGTGATCCGTCATTCCACCGTCACCTTCGGCGCAACCGACAGCCCCAGCGGCAGCGGTTTGTTCGGATCGAGCCCCTTATCAATCACGATTTTGACCGGCACGCGCTGCACAATTTTGACAAAGTTACCGGTGGCATTTTCTGCCGGGAAGGCGGAGAAGCGCGAGCCGCTGCCCTGCTGGATACTGTCTACGTGGCCCTCAAGCTCCATATCCGGCCAGGCGTCGACGGACACGGTGACCTTATCGCCCGGCTTCATGCGCTCAAGCTGCGACTCTTTAAAGTTCGCGACCACCCACACGTTCGGGGAAACCAGCGAGAACAGCGCCGTTCCCGCCTGCACCAGCGTGCCGGGCTGCACGTTGCGTTTGGTGACAAAGCCGTCGAACGGGGCGCGGACTTCGGTGTAAGAGAGGTTCAGATTGGCCGTTTCCAGTTGCGCTTTCGCCTGATCGACCTGGCGCTCGCGCGCTTCAACGTTGGTTTCCTGTTGGCGGATTTGCAGCTGGACCTGCTCTGCCACCTCCAGCTGCGCCTGGGCACTGGCCAGCCCCGCCTGCGCGCTGCGCAGCTGAGCGTTCGCGGAATCAATGCTTTGCTGGGTAGTTGCCCGCGGGTCGACGCCGCGCTGGCGACGGTACTCCGCCTGCGCGTTCGCCAGATCGGCCTGCGCTTTCAGCACCTGCGCTTTGGCTTCGTCACGCTGGGCGGGATATTGCACCTTCGAGAGCGCCAGCTGTGCCTGCGCCTGATGCAGCTGAGCAAGCGCCAGCCCAAGCTGCGCCTGAGCCTGATCGCGCTGGGCCGTGGTATCACGCGGATCGATAACCACCAGCAGATCGCCCTTTTTCACGCGCTGGTTATCGCGCACCCGCAGCTCGGTGACGTAGCCTGCCGTTTTCGGGGCAATCGTCACCACGTCGCCGTCGGTAAAGGCGTCGTCAGTCGTCTCTTCGTTACGGGTTAAAAACCACCAGACCAGCGCCACGACGACCATCACCACCACGACAATGCCGAGGATAATTAACGGTTTCTTGCCCGGGCGCTTACGCTCATTATTGTTTTTGTCCTGCTCGTCAGCAGGCGGGTTTTGATCTTCAGCCATAGTTCAGCAACGGTCCTGTCAGTGAGCGGCATCACACTATGCGTTCACTAAAGCTAGGACGTTGCTATACGTTTGCCAGGAAAAACTGACAAATTGCGCACTATATGAGAAGGAATATTCCGAAACCGATCGCCGCGGCCCAAACCAGCATCGGTATCGACCAGAGGTGGAAGCGCCACCAGATACGACGGTCGTTGGCCATGCGCAGGGCAATCAGGTTGGCCAGCGAGCCGGGCAACAGCCCAAACCCGCCGATGTTCACCGCCCAGGCCAGCAGCGTATCCGGCGGAACATAGTTGAGCAGCAGAATGGTGGACGGCACGTTGCTGATAAACTGCGACAGGCCAATCGCCGTCAGCCACAGTCCCGGCTGAGACAGCGTGCTGACGCTGTGCAGCACGTTCTGCAGCACCGGAAGCTGGATGAGAAGATGCACATCAATAAACATCACCATAAAGACCAGCAGCAGGGTCCAGTCCACGCTGACCAGCACGCGCCGCGCCAGGACGACAAAGCCTGCGGCGACCAGCAGGACACCCGCCAGCTCATACTTCAGCTCCAGCGCGAACAGAAAGACGATGTATAACCCGAGACAGCTCCAGACCAGACGCGGCTGCCACTGCGGGCCCGTGGTGCCGCTGTGGTATTGCAGTTTTTTATCCGGAAACGCAAACCAGCAGACCGCCATCAGCGACAGCATCATCACCAGCGCCAGCGGCGCCATCTGCCAGGTAAAGGCGGCGAACGACAGACCGGAACGTCCCCAGAGGAGGATATTTTGCGGGTTGCCGATAGGCGTTAACAGAGAACCGGCGTTAACGGCGAGCGCTTCGAAGATGATCAGCCGGCTGACCGGAATCTCGCAAAGCTTACGCAGCGTGAGCGTGAGGGGCACGATGATAAACAGCGCCACATCGTTGGTCAGAAACGTCGACAGCACCGCGGCGGAAAACACCATAAACAGGGACAGCCTGCGTTCGGTGGCAAAGCGGCGCACCATTTTACGGCCCAGCACGTCAAAATAGCCGCTCAGCTCAACCCCTTTGGTGAGCATCATCAGGCCGCTCAGGGTAATGATGGTGCGCCAGTCAATGGCAGCGGGCCAGGCCTGTGGCGCAAACGGCACAAAGAGGCTTAACCCTGCGCCAATGAGTAATAAGAGATGGAAGAAACGATCGCGTGCCAGGGCCTGCAGTCCAGGGATTTTCATTCAGCGGAGGGACCATATTTAAGCGTAAACTCACGAAACTTCACCAGCGTCTCTTCGCTGACGTGGTGTTCCATTCCTTCCGCATCCCGGCGGGCAATCTCCGGGCTGACGCCCAGCACCAGCAAAAAATTCTCGACAAGCTGATGGCGCTCGCGGCTCTCCTGCGCGAGTTTCTCCCCTTCTGGCGTCAGAAAGACCCCGCGCCAGGGGATCATTTCGATTAGGCCCACGGAGGCGAGACGTTTTAACATTTTTGCGACAGTTGGCTGCGATACCCCCAGCCTGGCGGCCATATCGACCTGACGCGCTTCCCCGACCTCACGAATCAGATCGGAAATGAGTTCAACATAATCATCAATCAGTTCACGCCGGTGCGCTTCACGGACCTGGCGAAAACCTTCGACATGCTCTTCAACATTCACCAGTTGCGTCGTTTTTCTCATTGTTGGATTACCTGCGCGACGGTTCATTGTACTTCCTCAGTGGGGTGACGCTTCCAGCGCCCGGTATCGAGAGCGCACATTGTAAACCATCCCTCCACAAGCACAAAAAATTAACGAAATAGCCATAGCTATACAATATAGCCTGTGCTATATCTGTATGTAATGCAGTCACCCTTCACGGATCGAAGGGATCAAAAATCAGGAGGTCTTATGAACGAATTCAAGAGGTGCATGACCGTGTTTACCCACTCACCCTTTAAAGTGCGCTTAATGCTGCTGAACATGCTGTGCGATATGTTTAACGGCAAACCGCATCAGGATGACAAACCTTCCCACTAAGCGGCGTCGCGGTACGCCGCTTCATTTTCCCGTCACATTTTCGCTGTAAACTGGCTTCCAGCCGCCCTATTCCCGATCTTTTTTACGGATTTGCAATCCCCTTCGCAAAACATCTGCTTAGCAACTGTTGATATTATTTAGCGTCGCACTATCTTCTTGCAGCCCTGCACAATTTGCGGCTCGCTGAAGCGGACCCTCATTCCCTCTCCACGCACTGTCAGGCAGGTTATGACCCTTGACGCCAGGGTGAGCACATGGCGTTTTCATCCATGATAGTGACCTATGAATTTAACCCTGATAGATACCGTTGTGACCCGCAGCCGGGCCTTAAGCCCGTGGACGGGTTTTTACTTTTTGCAGTCATTACTGATTAACTTTGCGCTGGGTTATCCCTTTAGTCTGCTCTACGCGGTGGCCTTCACCTGCGTTCTGCATGTGCTGTGGCGAGCCGCGCCGCGCGCGCAAAAAGCATTAATCGGCATCTGTTCGCTGGTTGCGGCACTCTATTTCCCGTTTGGTCAGGCTTACGGCGCGCCAAACTTTAATACCCTGCTGGCGCTGCACTCGACCAATATGGAAGAGTCGACGGAGATCCTGACGATCTTCCCGTGGTACAGCTACGTGGTCGGGATCTTTATTTTCGCGTTGGGGGTTATCGCCATCCGCCGTCAGTCGGGCGAGAAAAAATCCTGGGGTAAGATCGAAATACTCTGTCTGGTTTTCAGCATTGCCGTGGCGTTCGTCGCCCCCATCCAGAATATTCCCTGGGACGGTAAGCTTAGACTTATTAACATCGGCTATCCGGTTTTCCGCTTCGTGAAAGACGTCGTTGTAAATAATAAAGAGGTTCTCGACGAACAGGCCCGCATGGCTGAGCTTTCTAATATGAAAGACACCTGGAACGTGCTGGCCGTTAAGCCGAAATATCACACCTATGTGGTGGTGATTGGCGAAAGCGCGCGTCGCGATGCAATGGGCGCGTTTGGCGGCCACTGGGATAACACCCCGTTCGCGAGTTCGGTCAAAGGCACCCTGTTTACCGATTATGTCGCGGCCAGCGGCTCAACGCAGAAATCGCTCGGCCTGACCCTTAACCGGGTGGTGGATGGCAAACCGCAGTATCAGGATAATTTTGTCACCCTGGCAAACCGCGCGGGTTTTCAGACCTGGTGGTTCTCTAATCAGGGGCAAATTGGCGAATACGATACGGCCATCGCCAGCATCGCCAAACGGGCCGACGAAGTGCAGTTCCTGAAAAATGGCGACTTTGAAGCCGACAAAAACACCAAAGACGAAGCGCTGCTGAAAATGACGGCACAGGTCTTCGCCACCCCGCGCACCCAGCCTCAGCTGATCGTCCTGCACCTGATGGGGTCGCACCCGCAGGCCTGCGATCGGACCGGCGGGAAGTACGCGGAGTTCGTGCAGTCCAAAGAGACCTCTTGCTATCTCTACACCATGACGCAAACCGACGACCTGCTGAGCAAGCTGTACGATCAGCTACGCAATACGGGCGACAGCTTCTCCATGGTCTATTTCTCGGATCACGGGCTGGCGTTTAAAGAGCGTGGTAAAGAGGTGCAGTACCTGGCGCACGATGACAAGTTCCAGCAGAACTTCCAGGTGCCGTTTATGGTGCTGTCGAGTGACGATAAAACGCATCGCGTCATTAAAGCGCGCCGTTCAGCGAATGATTTCCTGCAGTTTCTTCTCGCAGTGGACGGGGATTACCGCCGAGCAGATAAAAAAGGCTTACCCGTTTGTCTCTAACAAGAAAGCTCCCCCAGTGTACGTTACCAACTTCAAGTTACAGAAAGTTGACTACAACCATCTGGGTACGGATATTTTTGATACCCACAGTAAACACCTGATCCCCCCTGGTGCAGCGTTTCCGGAACCCCCCCCCCCAAAAAAAAAAATCCGCCACAGTGGGCGGATTTTTTATTTAATCACCGAAGTGATTAGAAGCGGTAACCTACGCCCGCGATCCAGGTGCCAACGTCAACGTTGCGGATACGGCTCTGCTCATAGGAGAAGTCCAGAGCAACGTCCTGGATTGGGTTGAACTGCAGGCCTGCGCCATAGGAGAAGCCGTAGTCGCTGTTGCTTGCAGCAGAGGCTTTCGCTCGGTTTCAACAGTCTGCTGGAATTTACCGTAGCCAACACCTACAACACCGTAGATGCTCGCCCAGTCGTTCAGACGGTAAGCTGGACCCGCGGTGATACCGTAGTACTGGCCTTTGTTGTATGCGCCGTTTTCAGAACGATCTTTCTCGGTGTAGGTGAAAGAACCGATCACGCCCAGTGGGTTGTTATCCTGCTCGTAACGATACTTCAGGTTGAAACCGTTAGCTTTGTTCATCACGCCCTGATAGTCGCTCTGAGCGTAACCACCAGTAACAGTAGAAGTAGCAGCTACAGCGGTACCTGCGGAAACAGCCAGTACAGCGGCCAGTGCTGAAAGACATGCAATTTTTTTCATAACCACCTCAAATGTGCTTCAAGTAAGTCCGTAAGTTTTAAATATATCAAAAAATTGTGAAACTCTTTGTGATTCGTGATGTCTAATGAAACCTTTCCTGTAACAGAACGTTTCCAGCATCAGCTATCTCTTTCAAATCACATGCAATTTTCACTACTAAATGCGCATAGTGCGCGCTGCGCAGTTACATTCATCCAGATTATTCCTAATCTGACAGGCGATAAATCCACCAGCGCTTAACCATTTTACGGATTTCACGCAGTTTTTTCAACGAACGCCTCAACCGTAGCCGCATATTTCCTTTACACTGCAACCTTTACCTCATTTGACATAAGCTGACAGGAGAAAGGATGCCTGGGTTATCCCGCACGTCGTCGGTCTGGTTGCCGGTAGCAGTCATACTCATTGCCATGTTGTCCATTCAAAGCGGTGCCTCGCTGGCAAAATCGCTTTTTCCGCTGGTTGGCGCGCCCGGGGTGACCGCCCTGCGTATCGTGCTGGGCACGGCGATACTGGTGGTCATTTTCAAACCCTGGCGTCTGCGCTTCAAAAAGGAGCAGCGTTTACCGCTGCTGTTTTATGGGCTCTCCCTGGGGGCGATGAACTATCTGTTCTACCTCTCCATTCAGACGATACCGCTGGGTATCGCCGTCGCGCTGGAGTTTACCGGCCCGCTGGCGGTGGCGCTGTTCTCCTCCCGACGTCCGGTCGATTTTATCTGGGTCGTGTTAGCCGTACTGGGCTTATGGTTCCTGCTGCCGCTGGGCAAGAGCGTCTCTGAGATTGACCTGACGGGCGCAGCCCTGGCGCTGGGCGCAGGTGCCTGCTGGGCTGTCTATATCCTCACCGGCCAGCGCGCAGGGGAAGAGCACGGTCCGGCGACCGTCGCGTTGGGTTCCCTGATTGCGGCCATCGTGTTTGTGCCTATCGGCATGGCGCAGGCGACAGAATCTATCTGGCAATGGTCCGTCATGCCCATCGGTCTGGCGGTCGCGATTCTCTCTACCGCACTCCCCTATTCTCTGGAGATGATTGCCCTTACGCGTCTGCCGACACGCATATTTGGCACCCTGATGAGTATGGAGCCTGCGCTTGCCGCGATTTCCGGGATGGTGTTTCTCGGCGAAACCCTGACATTGACCCAAACACTGGCGCTCTGCTCGATTATCGCGGCATCAATGGGCTCGACGCTTACCATGCGCCCGGAGCCAAAAGTTGAGAAAGTGGATATCAACTAAGGCCATATATTCTGCATGGCTTCCACGCCATGCAGAATAAAGGCCAGAAACACAGGCGTTATAATTTCTTACACACTGACTCCTGCCAGCAAAATATTCCTCTGCGTTAACTTCCCCATTCAGCAATTAAGATTGATCTGTATCAATTTATAAATTATCTAATACTTTCAATAAATTAAATTCTCAACCTCCTTCTCGCTATTAAACCGATAGGCACAGCCAAACCGCAGAGAAAAAATCCGGTGCTATACTTAGTTCCGTAATTACCTGGGACATAAACATCAAGAGGATATGAGATTATGAGTACCGCTAAACTGGTGAAAACGAAAGCGTCTAATCTGCTTTATACCCGTAACGATGTATCGGATAGCGACAAAAAAGCGACCATTGAGTTGCTGAATCGCCAGGTGATCCAGTTCATCGATCTTTCGCTGATCACCAAACAGGCCCACTGGAATATGCGCGGTGCAAACTTTATTGCCGTTCATGAAATGCTGGATGGCTTCCGCACAGCACTGGTTACCCACCTCGATACGATGGCTGAACGTGCCGTTCAGTTAGGCGGCGTGGCGCTGGGCACCACGCAGGTGATCAACAGCAAAACCCCGCTGAAAAGCTATCCGCTGGATATCCATACCGTTCAGGATCACCTGAAAGAGCTGGCGGACCGCTATGCGATTGTGGCAAACGATGTGCGCAAAGCGATTAGCGAAGCGAAAGACGAAGATACCGCAGATATCTTCACCGCCGCGTCCCGCGATCTGGATCAGTTCCTGTGGTTCATCGAATCTAACATCGAATAATTCATAAGAATTTTCTATCAAACCCTCGCCCTTCCGGTGAGGGTTTTGCACATCTATGGTGCAATGTTTTTCCTTTTTCCCTGCCTAAAGTTTCCTCTACGTTATAATCACATCACACAACCGTTAACGGAAGATTGTTTTTCACCCAGATTTTACGCTAAATATAGCAAAATCCGCCGGGTTATTTTTATGCACCAAAAGTGCGCACCAAAATAGTGCTAAACAGTCTCGCTGCAATCCAAACCCATGCCCCATTTATTGTGCAATGCATGACATCATCCCCTTTGCAAAACAATAGCTTGTAAAGTTGGCACGATTTTTTCATTGTGCCACCTGTTCTCGCAGGGGATCGCCCCGTGGATATAAAAGGAAATGCTATGAAGTCTGTATTAAAAGTTTCACTGGCTGCACTTACCCTGGCTTTTGCGGTGTCCTCTCAGGCTGCCGACAAACTGGTTGTGGCGACCGACACGGCGTTCGTTCCGTTTGAATTCAAACAGGGTGATAAATACGTTGGTTTCGATGTGGATCTGTGGGCCGCCGTCGCAAAAGAACTGAAACTGGATTACACCCTGAAGCCGATGGACTTCAGCGGCATCATCCCGGCGCTGCAAACCAAAAACGTTGATCTGGCGCTGGCAGGCATCACCATTACCGACGAGCGTAAAAAAGCGATCGACTTCTCTGACGGCTACTACAAAAGCGGCCTGCTGGTGATGGTCAAAGCCGACAACAACGACGTGAAAAGCGTGAAAGATCTGGACGGCAAAGTGGTGGCGGTGAAGAGCGGCACCGGTTCGGTTGATTACGCGAAAGCAAATATCAAAACCAAAGACCTGCGTCAGTTCCCGAACATCGACAACGCGTACATGGAACTGGGCACCAACCGCGCTGACGCTGTTCTGCACGACACGCCGAACATCCTGTACTTCATCAAAACAGCCGGTAACGGCAAGTTCAAAGCCGTTGGCGAGTCCCTGGAAGCGCAGCAGTACGGTATCGCCTTCCCGAAAGGCAGCGACGACCTGCGCGAGAAAGTGAACGGCGCGCTGAAAACCCTGCACGAGAACGGCACCTATAACGAAATCTACAAAAAATGGTTCGGTACCGAGCCTAAATAATTATTAAAAGAATTAAGGTTTGTAACGCCCGGTGGCGCTGCCGCTTACCGGGCCTACGTTTTTCGTTTTTCACCACGGTATACAGGAACACATCATGCAGTTTGACTGGAGCGCCATCTGGCCTGCCATTCCACTCTTGCTTGAAGGCGCTAAAATGACCCTGTGGATTTCGGTCCTCGGTCTGGTTGGCGGGTTGATTATCGGTCTTGTCGCCGGTTTCGCCCGCACCTACGGCGGCTGGATTGCCAACCACATCGCACTGGTTTTCATCGAAGTGATCCGCGGCACGCCTATCGTCGTGCAGGTCATGTTCATCTACTTCGCCCTGCCGATGGCGTTCACCGACCTGCGCATCGATCCGTTCACCGCAGCCGTCGTCACCATTATGATCAACTCAGGCGCCTACATTGCGGAAATCACCCGCGGTGCGGTGCTGTCGATTCATAAAGGTTTCCGTGAAGCCGGCCTGGCGTTAGGTCTGTCGCGTCGCGAAACGATCCGCCACGTTATTCTGCCGCTGGCGCTGCGCCGCATGCTGCCGCCGCTGGGCAACCAGTGGATCATCAGCATCAAAGATACGTCGCTGTTCATTGTTATCGGCGTGGCCGAACTGACCCGTCAGGGCCAGGAGATCATTGCCGGCAACTTCCGCGCGCTGGAAATCTGGAGCGCCGTGGCCGTCGTCTACCTGATCATTACCCTGGTGCTGAGCTTCGTTCTGCGTCGTCTTGAAAGAAGGATGAAAATCCTGTGATTGAATTTAAAAACGTCTCCAAGCACTTTGGCCCAACCCAGGTGCTGCACAACATCGATCTGAACATCACAGAAGGGTGAAGTGGTGGTCATTATCGGGCCGTCCGGCTCCGGTAAATCCACCCTGCTGCGCTGCATCAACAAGCTGGAAGAGATCACCAGCGGCGATCTGATCGTCGACGGCCTGAAAGTGAACGATCCGAAAGTGGATGACCGCCTGATCCGTCAGGAAGCCGGCATGGTGTTCCAGCAGTTCTACCTGTTCCCGCACCTGACGGCGCTGGAAAACGTGATGTTTGGCCCGCTGCGCGTGCGCGGAGCCAACAAAGCCGCGGCGGAAAAGCTGGCAAGAGATCTGCTGGCGAAGGTCGGCCTGGCTGAACGTGCGCACCACTACCCTTCCGAGCTGTCCGGCGGTCAGCAGCAGCGCGTGGCGATTGCCCGCGCGCTGGCGGTCAAACCGAAAATGATGCTGTTCGATGAGCCTACGTCCGCGCTCGACCCGGAGCTGCGCCACGAGGTGCTGAAGGTCATGCAGGATCTGGCGGAAGAAGGGATGACGATGGTGATCGTGACCCACGAAATCGGCTTCGCCGAGAAAGTGGCGTCGCGCCTGATCTTTATCGATAAAGGCCGCATCGCGGAAGACGGCAACCCGCAGGAGTTGATCGAGAACCCGCCGAGCCCGCGTTTGCAGGAGTTCCTGCAGCACGTCTCCTGATCCGCTTGCTGCCCCTAAGCCGGGCATGCCCGGCTTTTTTACGCCAGATTGTTCCCAAAAATCCCCCTCCTCGTCCCGACTTCTATACTTATCATTTTGTTCGACATTTTCACCGGAGGACGCCGTGCCGTGGATCCTGTTGCTGTTGATTAGCCTGTTTAGTGCGCCATCGTTCGCCGTCGCGATCCCCGGCGTCACAGCACCCGCCAACGCCAGTCCAAGTGCGCCACCTACCCAAAACAGTGAACCCGATGTCGAACAGAAAAAAGCCGCCTATAGCGCCCTCGCCGACGTCCTTGAGAACGACACCTCCCGGCAGGAACTCATTGGCCAGCTGCGGAAAGTGGCCGCCACGCCGCCGCAGGAGCCGGTGCCTGTCATCACCCCTCCGCAGGTGGAGGAACAAAAAACGGTGCTGGAAAATGTCACCGACGTGAGCCGCCACTACGGGGAAGCGCTCTCCTCGCGCTTTGCTCAACTCTACCGCAACCTGATTGGCTCACCGCATAAGGCGTTTAACCCGCAAACGTTTACCGCCGCCGCCACGCAGTTCCTGATGCTGGCCGGTGCAGGTTTTTCCTTTTTTACTGGCTGGTGCGCCTGTGCGCGTGGCCGCTGTACCGCAAAATGGGGCAATGGGGACGCAGAAAGAATCAGCAGAAAAGCAGCTGGCTGCACCTGCCGTTGATGATAGCCTCAGCGTTTATCATCGATTTACTGCTGCTGGCGCTGACGCTGTTTTTAGGCCAGATGCTGGCCGACAGGCTGAATGCGGGCAACAAAACCATCGCCTTCCAGCAGTCGCTTTTCCTGAATGCCTTTGCCCTGATTGAGTTCTTCAAGGCGCTGCTGCGGCTGATTTTCTGCCCGCACGTGCCGGAGCTGCGTCCTTTCGTCCATTGCGGACGCGACCGCGAAGTACTGGGCGCTGCGCCTGAGCGTGCTCAGCGGGCTGATTGGCTACGGTCTGCTGGTTGCCGTGCCGATCATCTCCAACCAGGTGAACGTCCAGTTTGGCGCGCTGGCAAACGTGATGATCATGATCTGCATTACCGTCTGGTCGCTGTATCTTATCTTCCACAATAAAAAAACCATTACCCAAAGCCTGCTGAATCTGGCCGATCGCTCCCTGTCGTTCTTTAGCCTGTTTATCCGCGCTTTCGCCCTGGTGTGGCACTGGCTGGCAAGCGCCTACTTCATCGTACTGTGCTTCTTCTCGCTGTTCGACCCGGGCAATAGCCTGAAATTTATGATGGGGGCGACGTTCAAAAGCCTGGCCATTATCGGCATCGCGGCCTTTGTGTCGGGGCTGCTGTCGCGCTGGATCTCGAAAACCATCACCCTGTCGCCGCAGGTACAGCGTAATTACCCGGAACTGCAAAAACGGGTAAACGGCTGGATGTCGGTATCGCTGAAAGTGGCGCGCATTCTCACCGTCTGCGTGGCGATCATGCTGCTCCTGAATGCGTGGAGCCTGTTTGATTTCTGGAACTGGCTGCACAACGGTGCGGGTGAGAAAACGGTCGATATCCTGATTCGCATCGCGCTGATTCTGTTCTTCTCTGCCGTCGGCTGGACGCTGCTGGCGAGCCTTATCGAGAACCGTCTGGTATCGGATATTCACGGCCGTCCCCTGCCCAGCGCGCGGGCAAGAACGCTGTTAACCCTGTTCCGCAACGCGCTGGCGGTGATTATCAGCACCATCACCATCATGATTGTGCTGTCGGAAATCGGCGTGAATATCGCCCCGCTGCTGGCCGGTGCCGGTGCTCTGGGGCTGGCGATCTCCTTCGGGTCGCAAACGCTGGTGAAGGATATTATTACCGGCATCTTTATTCAGTTTGAGAACGGGATGAACACGGGCGATCTGGTGACTATCGGGCCGTTAACCGGCACCGTTGAGAGGATGTCGATTCGTTCGGTGGGCGTGCGCCAGGACACCGGGGCGTACCACATCATTCCCTGGTCCTCGATAACCACCTTCGCCAACTTTGTGCGCGGCATTGGTTCCGTGGTGGCGAACTACGATGTGGATCGCCATGAGGATGCCGATAAAGCGAAGCAGGCGCTGCGCGATGCGGTAGAAGAGCTGATGGAGATGGAGGATATTCGCGGGCTGGTGATCGGCGAGCCGTCATTTGCCGGCATTGTCGGGCTGACGAACACGGCCTTTACCCTGCGCGTGTCGTTCACCACCCAGCCGCTGAAGCAGTGGACGGTGCGCTTTGCGCTCGACAGCATGGTGAAAAAACACTTCGATCGCGCGGGCATTCGCCCACCGGTGCAGACGTATCAAGTGCTGCCTGCACCGCAAAACTCACCGCAACCGGCCTCACCGGCGAGCCCGCCGCCAGCAGAGCCTACCCTTTAAAGCGGCTCTGCGCCCAGCGTTTACGCTGGGTCTCATCCATAAAAGTCCAGGCGATAAAGCGGCTCTGCTTCTGGCCCTGCGCCATCTCTTTTTTCACCACTTTTACGGCACCCGCTTCGGTCAGCGCGCGGTAGAGCTGGCGGCAGGTTATCTCCGCGGGAAACCAGCGTCGTGAACCACTTCACCTGACGGCCAAACTGTTTGCTTTCCGCAATCATGCGCAGGATAAACGCCACTTCGCCGCCTTCACACCATAACTCCTGCTGCTGACCGCCGAAGTTCAGCGCGGCATCGCTGGCAGCTTGCCCCAGGTTACGGCGCTTGCGCTCGCTGCCCGCACGCGCCGCTGCCGCCGAATCATGGAACGGCGGATTGCACATCGTGGCGTCATAGCTTTCATTTTTGTGGATAACGCCGGAAGATCGACGCCGCCTCTTTCTGACGACGCAGACGAATGGCGCGGCTCAACCCCGGGTTAGCGCTGATAATCGCCTGGGCGCTGGCAAAGGCCTCGTCACCGATTTCGCTTCCGGTAAAGCGCCAGTGATATTCATGCGCGCCGATCAGCGGGTAAATCAGATTCGCCCCGGTGCCAATATCCAGAATGGTGGCCTGCGCTGGGATCAACGCCCTCATTGCCCTCGGCAAGAAGGTCGGCAAGATGATGGAGGTAATCCGCGCGGCCCGGCACCGGTGGGCAGAGAAAGCCCTCGGGGATATCCCACTCACGCCACACCGTAAAAGTGCGCCAGCAGCGCTTTGTTCAAAGCCTTCACCGCCTGCGGGTCAGCAAAATCAATGGTCGACTCGCCTTTTGGGTTAGCGGTGATAAAGTCGCGCAATGACGGATTCGCGCAGGCACAACGCGTTCAGGTCGTAGCGGCTGCGGTGGCGATTTCGCGGGTGCAATCCCGGCTTTTGGGCAGTCATGGCATTCTCCTTTAAACAGCGGCGTAAGATACCCTTTGACGTTGACCGGGTAAATAAGTGAGGCTGAAGAAACTTGTCTGACAACCAGGAAACGCTATGTATTTTTATGAACCGGCGAAAGGCCACGGCCTGCCGCACGATCCGCTGAATGCGATTATTGGTCCGCGTCCTATCGGCTGGATTGCCTCGCTGGATGGCAAAGGCCAGCGAAATCTTGCGCCGTACAGTTTCTTTAACTGTTTCAATTATCGCCCGCCGATTATTGGCTTCGCCAGCAGCGGCTGGAAAGATAGCGTACGCAATATTACTGAAACCAAAGAGTTTGTCTGGAACCTGACGACCCGCGATTTAGCAGTGCGGATGAATGAAACCTCCGCGTCGCTGCCCCATGGCGAAGATGAGTTTACCCGTGCAGGCCTGACGCCCGTTGCCGGTCGTATCGTCAGCGCGCCGCGTGTGGCGGAAAGCCCGGTCAACTTCGAATGTCGCCTCTCCCAGTGTATTCAACTGACCACCGCCGATGGCAGTGCCATCGATAGCTGGCTGGTGCTGGGCGAAGTGGTCGCGGTACACATTGATGAATCGCTGCTGGAAAACGGCATTTATCAGACCGCAAAAGCACAGCCCGTGCTGCGCGCGGGCGGCCCGTCGGCCTATTACGGGATCAGTGAAGCGCAGCGCTTTGATTTGATCCGCCCGGATAACCGCTAACCCCGTTTACCTGTCCCAGCCAGGAGCCCTGTGCTATCGGGCGTTTGCTATAATTACGCTATTGCAACTAAGGAGGCGATCATGGCTTCCGGCTGGGCAAATGACGGTGCGGTACAGCAGCAGATCGACAGTACGATTGAAGATGCGGTGGCGCGCGCCCGTCGTGATTTACCCCACGGTGAAAGTCTGCTGACCTGCGAAGAGTGTGGCGAACCGATCCCGGAAGCGCGTCGTAAAGCGATTCCAGGGGTGCGCTTATGCGTTACCTGCCAGCAGGAGAAAGATTTACATAACTCTACATTCTCAGGATATAATCGCAGAGGTTCAAAGGATAGCCAGTTACGTTGACCTTTCCTGACGTTTTCAACCAGCGCAAGCGGTTACCTTTACATCCACAAAATCTCGCAGTGAAAGTAGCAAAATGTGCCGCAAAATTGTCCGCTGCGCTGATCTGCTGGCGAATGTCCTTTTTTCTTACACAAAAGCCTTTCAAATCAAACAGCTATATCTTATTCAATTTTTTAGAATAAGGACGTCAATTCTCTTCGATTTTATCTCTTGCGAAAAACCGTGATACTTATCACATCGACGGAACATCGTCCCCAACACAGAATAACCTGCGAGAAATTGACTATGAAAACCATCAAATATGCTGTTGCTGCTATCGCGCTTTCTACCCTCTCTTTCGGTGCCTTTGCTGCCCAATCTGTGACTGCCGCACAAGCCGAAAGCCTGGACAAAATCGGTGTTGTTTCTGCTCACGGCGCAACCACGCTGGACGGTCTGGAAGCCAAACTGGCTGCCAAAGCGCAGGCTGCTGGTGCCAGCGGCTACAGCATCACCTCCGCTGCCGGCAATAACAAACTGAGCGGCACTGCGGTTATCTACAAATAACCCAACCGAAGTTGTACCCCCCGGCAAATTAACCCTCTGCCGGGATGCTCCACCCTCATTGACCCTGTTGTTGTTACCCTGTTTTTGCCCGTCCGCCATTGTGACGGGCTTTTTTTTGCTTAAAAACTCTGTGCTACCTGCGCCAGCCCCTCTTCCAGCGTCGCGCTTTCTCCGGTTGCCACCAGGCAACAGGCCAGCTGAATTTTTAGTGACTCCGGTATTGCTTCGCGCCCGGCAAGGCAGTGTTCGATCCAGCGAGCCGTGCTCTCTGCATCTTTTGCCACGCCTTCCAATGCAACCTGCTCGGCGGCATCGTTGCGCGCAAAGAGGATCCGCTCGCCCGCCGCGTCAATCAGGTTGATCTGCGGACAGCGCTGCGGGTTCGCATACACTTCCCCTTCCGTCCCCGCCATCAGCAGCGCACGGCCACCGATGTCGGCGAAAAATTTCCCCACCCGCGTAAGGTATTCGGGATGAGAAACGCTGGATAAACGCAGTGCCGCGTCGGTTTTAAACGGCGTTACCAGCTTCGCCAGCGTGTGCGCACTGTTGCGCACGCCCATGCGCCAGCGCATCGCCAGCTGTTTTTCCAGTGGCGGACAGAGCGCGTGTACCGGCATAAAGACCGGATGATGGCCTTCCAGCTTCGCCTGCGCCTGCCCGGCGTGCAGCGTCGGCTCAATGCCCAACAGGGTGAAAATACTTTCGCTAATCACGCGCGTGGGATCGGCGCTGACGCCGTGCACCAGCACCGGGAAACCCAGCTTATTCAACAGAATAGCCAACAATGGCGTGAGATTAGGCTGTTTGCGCGCGCCGTTATAGCTGGGAATAACAATCGGCATCGGTTTGGCCACCGGCGGCGTCAGCGCCAGCGTGTGCTGCTGCATCGCCTCGTAGAAGCCGCGCATTTCCGCCTCGCCTTCGCCTTTAATGCGCAGCGCAATCAGAATGCCGCCCATCTCCAGATCCGGCACATCGCCGTTCAGCATCTGCGCATAGAGACCACGCGCGGTGTCAATATCCAGATCCCGGGCATGGTTCTTTCCGCGACCAATCTCTTTGATAACTTTACGGTAATCCATGACAGTTCCTCGCATGCTCACATCGTTAACGGCGCTTGCGGCGCTTTTGTTCTGGTTTTTTCACCGGTTTCTTCACTATAACGTCCGGCATTGCCGGTTGGGAAATAGGAAACACCGGCAGCGCATCAAGCAGACGTTTTCCATAGCTTTTGGTCAACAGGCGCTTATCGTAAATCACCACTTCGCCGCGACAACCGTGGCTACGGATAAGCCTGCCGACCTGCTGGATAAGATTAAACGAGGCGCTGGGCAAACTCTGTACTTCAAACGGATAACGGTTGAGGCTCTTCAGCCATTCACCTTCGGTGATCACCACCGGGCTATCAATCGGCGGAAAGGCGATTTTATGAATATGCACCTGTGTCAGGTAATCGCCTTTCAGATCAAGCCCTTCGGCGAAGGATTGCAGGCCAACCAGCACGCTGCGCTCGCCCGCGTCGATCCGTTTACGGTGCAGTTCCACCAGCCGGTAGCGCGGCTGATCGCCCTGCACCAATAGCAGCAGGCGTAAATCCGCCACGTAACTTAAAAACAGTTGCATCGCGCGCTGGCTGGCGAACAGCACCAGCATCCCCGGATGGGCTTTACTTTCCACCTGCTCACGAAACCAGGTCGCCATTTCGGCGATATGCTGCTCTTCATTTTCAATCAGCGGTTCGTAGCGCATTTGCGGGATAACAATCTTCCCCTGCTCAACGTGATTGAAAGGCGAATCCAGCGAGACAAATCGGTCGCCCGCTTTCTCTTTCAGGCCGCTCATCTCTTGCAGGCGATTAAAACTGTTCAACGACCTCAGCGTGGCGGAGGTGATAACAATATGCGGTATGCTGCGCCACAGCAGCTTCTCCAGCTGATCGCTGACGCGAATGCCTACGCAGTGAAACAGCAGATGTAGCTGCCCCTCCCGCACTTCGCGCGTCGCCCATTTCGATACCGGCGCACCGGAAGCCTGCACCATTGAGGCCAGCCGCCAGAGTTTGCTCTGGCTTTCAAACATGCCAAGCGCACGGTTCATTTGCAGGATCACCCGGTGCAAACGCACAATGTCGTGGCTACCGGTCTTTTCGCTTAAATCGTTGAGGAACAGCTCCGCCAGCCCGCGCAGCATTTCTGTTAGCTTCGCCAGCCGCTGACAAATCGCCATCACCTCATCCGGCAGCTCGCCCATAGCAAAGCGGTGTTCGGCTTCCTGACCAGCAGGAAGATAGAGGTTGAGCATGTTATTCAATGATGAAATCAGCCCGAACAGCTCTTCGCAGTGGGCGTTGAGCCGCTCCGGCGTCGCCAGCGGCGGCAGAGTTTTCGGCCGGAACTGCTCCAGGCATGTCGCCACCAGCCGGATAAATAAGTCGAGCTGTAGCTGATACCAGGACGCTGTTATTTCGGCGCTCATCTCCAGCGCATCGCGCGCCACATCCGGCAGATGATGGCCTTCATCCAGCACCAGCAGTAGGTTTTTCGGCTCCGGCAAGACGGCTTCGCTCTCCAGCGCCGCCATCACCAGCGCGTGGTTCGCTACCACCACTTCCGCTTCCTGAATTTCACGCCGCGCGACAAAGAACGGACATTCCCGGTAATAGTGGCAGTTGCGGTTCAGGCAACTGGCTTTATCGGTACTGAGGCGACGCCATAAATCATCACTGATGGCTTTATCGGTGTGATCGCGCAGGCCGTCCCATTTGTAGCTGTCGAGATCGGCTTTCAGCGTCGCGCACTGCTTCTGTTCCTCTTTGCTGCCCGGCGTCAGCTCATCATCAAGGAACGCCAGCAGATCCTGCTGGTCCGGCTCGCTGCTGGCCAGCGCAGCCAGATTGCGCGGGCAGACATAGCGCCCACGGCCAAACGCTGCGGTAAAACGTAAATCGGGGATAATTTTGCGCAGCAGCGGCAGATCTTTACTGTAGATCTGATCCTGCAACGCCACGTTGGCGGTACTGACCACCAGCGTTTTTTGCTCTTCGCGGGCAATAGCAATACCCGGAATTAAATAAGAGAGCGTTTTCCCGACGCCGGTCGGCGCTTCGATCGCCAGATGCCTGCCCTCTTCACCCGCCAGCGTTTTCGCGACATCAGCAATCATCTGCCGCTGCGGCGCACGGGGAATAAAGTCCGGGATCTGTTGTTGCAACGCCTTATACCAGGCGGCGATCTGCGCTTTTAGCGCGGCAGTAAGAGCCATGAAGAGACCTGAAATACTGTATAAACAGCCACTATTGTGGCATTTTTAGCGCCCGCTGGGTAACCCTTTTTGCCATTCTGGAAGCGGCCACGAAAACCCATTTTCCACCTCTGCAATACAGGATATTTTTCGCCGGGCGGATCACAAATTAGCAGATCTATTCATAAGTACTCTATATAGCGCGTTGATCATTGAACAGGGCAATGCTAGTTTTTACCTGCATTACGCTTGTTACCGAATATCGGGCAAAACCTAAATGCAGAGAACAAGGACAGATGATGTCCATTGCTGTATTTACGTTTTGCCCGTTTTTGTTTGCAGGAGTTAGCGATGCTGGTCAAACAAATCTTAAATAATAACGTGGTCAGCGCCATCGACGATCGTGGCTTTGAGGTTATTCTGACCGGGCGAGGGCTGGGTTTTAATACGCAGAACGGCGCCATCGTTAACGAACAAGCCATCGAGAAAATATTCCATTTGCAGGATTCGCAGGTCTCTGCCCGTTTTAAAGATCTGATTAGCGAAGTTCCTGTCGAAATAGTGCAACTGACCGCCGACATTGTCACGCTGGCCCGCAGCCAGTTGTCGCATAAATTAAGCGAAGGTTTGTACGTCACGCTAGCTGACCATCTGCATTTCGCGCTACAACGCAATGAAAAACATGAGCAATTGCCGAATCCGCTGGAGTGGGAAGTGCGCCATTTTTATACCGCTGAATATGCTCTTGGTCGCCAGGCGATTGGTATGGTGATGGCGCGCACCGGGCAATTATTACCTGACGGCGAAACCTGCAGTATTGCGCTACATATTGTGAATGCCGGGCTGAACGACAGCATGGGAAAAACCACGCAAATCACGCGGCTTATTTATCAATTACAGAATATCGTTAAATACTTTTTTAGCCTGCCGCTCGACGAGCACAGCCTGAATTACCAACGTTTCATTACCCATTTAAAATTTTTCGCCCAGCGGGTGATTGATGGGGTGGTGTTAAATAATGACGACGAAGAGTTATTTGCCATGGTACAGCGCCGCTATCAGACCACCCTGAAATGCGTCGATGCCATCAATGAGTTTGTCGGCAAAAATTATCACCACACCATGAGCAACTCGGAAAAGCTCTATCTGACCGTGCATATCGAAAACGTGGTACAGCGGGCAGAACCCAATTAGTTTACCCAACATCATTCGCGTAGCCGCAACCACAAAGCGGCAGCTTGAAGGATGAAATGTATAGATTCCGTCCAGGCTTGTTACTGTTCAATCAGGCAAACCCCAGAGGAAACAAGGTATCGGCGTAAAGCCGATGATTGTGGATGATGCCAGCAATGCGGGCGTCAGTCTGGAGGAATTATCATGAATTATCAGGATACCGCGCAGCAGATCATCAACAGGATCGGCGGCAAGGACAATATTCTGTCGCTGTTTCATTGTATTACCCGTCTGCGTTTTTTACTCAAAGATAACGACAAGGCCGATCGCGCGGCGCTGGAAGCGCTGGATGGCGTGATAGGCGTCAATATCTCTGGCGATCAGTTTCAGTTGATTATCGGTAACGATGTGGCCCCACTGTGCGACGCGCTGCTGGCCAAATTACCCGGCGTCTCGTCCGGCGGCGCTGTGCAACATGGTAAACGCCGCAACCCGGTATCGGTGCTGCTGGAAGGGCTGTCCAGTATCTTCTCGCCGATCATTCCGGCGATTGCCGGAGCCGGTATTCTGAAAGGCGTCCTGGCGCTAGTGGTCGCGATGCAGTGGCTGGAAACCAGCAACCAGACCTACCAAATCCTGCTCGCCATCAGCGACGGCGTGTTTTACTTCATGCCGCTGGCGCTGGCTTTCAGCGCCGCCAATAAGTTCGGCGCAAATCCTTACGTGGCAGTGGCGCTGGCCGCCGCCCTCTTCCATCCTGCAATTCAGGCGCTGTTTAAATCCGGCGCGCCGATCAATTTTATGCACCTGCCGGTGCCAACCGTGAATTATGCCTCAACGGTGATCCCGATCCTGCTGGCCATCTGGCTGCTGAGCCGGGTAGAGAAGCTGATTGATCGCATCATGTCCGGCGTACTGAAAACGATGTTTGTGCCGCTGTTGAGCCTGGTGATTGTCACGCCGATTACGCTGATTGCCATTGGCCCACTGGGGATTTTCGCCGGTAATGCGCTCTCCGGCGGCATTATCTGGCTGGTGGAAAATGCCGGCATCGTGGCGGGCGTAGTGGTTGGCGGCACGCTGTCGATGATCATCATCACCGGCATGCACTATGTGCTGGTGCCAATCATGATCAACAACATCAGCACCCTGGGTTTCGATCCGTTCAAAATCCTCTTCTATATTGCCAACCTGGGCCAGGCGGGTGCGGCCTTTGGCGTGTTCCTGCGGGCGCGGGATAAAAAGCTGAAATCGCTGGCGCTAACCACCAGTTTCAGCGCGGCCATGGGTATTACCGAACCGGCGATGTACGGCATCAATATTCGCTATAAACGCCCGTTTGCTGCCGCGCTGATTGGTGGCGCGTGCGGCGGCGGTGTTGCCATGGCGATGGGGGTGAAAACCTACGCCTTTGCGCTCAGCGGTCTGCCCGGTCTTCCGGCGCTGGTCGGCCCGACATTTTTATGGGCGCTGGTCAGTATCGCCATTTCGTTTGTCTGCGCTGCGGTTGTCACGGTGATCCTCGGATTTGAAGAGACGGTGGTAGCCGGGGTCAGCCCGATGTCGGTGGCACGTACCGAAGAAAAACTGTTTGCCCCGGTGAGCGGCGAACTGAAACCCCTCAACGCCCTTAGCGACCCGGTATTTGCCGATGAGATTTTCGGTAAAGGGCTGGCGATTTATCCCACCAGCGGCGAGCTACGCTCTCCGGTTAACGGCAAGGTGGAATCCCTGTTTGAAACCCATCACGCACTGGCGCTGCAAAGCGATACCGGCGCGGAGATCCTCATTCATATCGGTATCGACACGGTAAAACTGGGTGGTAAGCACTTCACCAGCCACATCGCCGTCGGGCAGAGCGTCGAGGTAGGCGAGCTGCTGGTGAGCTTTGATCTGGCGGCGCTGAAGGCCGCTGGCATCGATCCGAGCGTGATTGTGGTCGTCACCAACAGCGAACAATACGGCGATATCAGCCCGGTCAAAGTACAAGGCGATGTCGCCAGCCGGGACGCATTTCTCACACTGACCGCGACAGCGGCGTAAGGAGCAAAGGTATGGCATTTTCGAAAGCATTCCCGGAAGGATTTTTATGGGGCGGCGCAACAGCGGCGAATCAACTGGAAGGCGCATGGAATGTGGGCGGCAAAGGGCTTTCCGTTTCTGATGTCTACACGTTTGATATCAACACGCCGCGGGAGCGCTGGCTCGATCAATGGCTTGGCATGACGCACGCTCAAATACGCGAAGCGCAGGACCCTGGCAGTAAAAAGTACTACCCGAAACGCAAAGGCAACGACTTTTACCACCACTTTAAAGAGGATATCGCCCTGTTCGCCGGAATGGGTTTTAAGTGCTTTCGCATGTCGATTGCCTGGACGCGCATCTTCCCGCGCGGCGATGAAACCACGCCGAACGAAGCCGGACTGAAATTCTACGACGAGGTGTTCGATACGCTGCTGGCGCACGGTATTCAACCGATTGTCTCACTGTCGCACTACGAGATGCCGCTGGCGCTGGTGACCGACTACGGCGGCTGGCCGAATCGCCAGTTGGTCGATTTCTACGTGCGTTTCGCCACCACGGTCTTCACCCGCTACCGCAAAAAAGTGAAGTACTGGATGACTTTCAACGAGATCAACTGCGTGAAACATCACCCGTATGTCAGCGTTGGTGTGATCGAAGAGGACAATCCGCATCTCGAACAGGATAAATACCAGGGCGCGCACCATCAGTTTGTCGCCAGCGCACTGGCCACCAAAACCTGCCACGCCATTATTCCCAGCTCGCAGGTCGGCTGCATGATCAGCTACCAGATGCTCTATCCGCACACCTGCCATCCGGATGATTTGCAGGCCTGTGAAGAGATGCAGCGCGTGTCGCTGTTCTTTAGCGACGTGCAGGCGCATGGTTACTACCCGGCGTACACCGATCGCATGCTGGCGGAAAAAGGCGTCACGCTGCAAAAAGTGGTCGGTGATGATGAGATCCTGCGCCAGCACCCGGTCGATTTCGTCTCCTTTAGCTACTACATGTCGAGCACCGTTAGTGCGCACCCGGAAAAACGGGAAATAGCGGAAGGCAATATGGTGACTGGCGGCATCCGCAACCCGTACCTGCCAACCAGCCAGTGGGGCTGGCAGATTGACCCGAAAGGGCTGCGTCTTGCCTTAAACCAGCTCTATGACCGCTACCAGAAGCCGCTGTTTATTGCCGAAAACGGTCTCGGCGCGATCGATACCGTCAACCCGGACGGCTCTATCGACGATGATTATCGTATCGATTATCTGCGCCAGCACGTGGAACAGATGCAGGAAGCGATTGGCGACGGCGTCGATCTGTTTGGTTACACCTGGTGGGGGCCGATTGACGTGGTCAGCGCCGGAACGGCGCAAATTTCCAAACGCTACGGCTTTATCTATGTTGACCAGGATGACATGGGCAACGGCACGCAGGCGCGCTCGCTGAAGAAAAGCTATCACTGGTACAAAAAACTGATCGCCTCTAACGGCGAAGACTTACGCGATTAAGGAGCTGAGATGGCTATTTTCCCGAAAGATTTTTTGTGGGGCGGCGCGATTGCCGCCAACCAGGCGGAAGGCGCATGGAACGAGGATGGCAAAGGGCCATCGATTGCCGACGTGGTGCGCGGCGGTATCGCTTCCGGTAAACATGATGCGACGATTGACCCAAATCTCTATTACGCCAGCCACGAAGCGATTGATTTCTACCATCGCTACAAAGAAGACATCGCGCTGTTCGCAGAGATGGGTTTCAAATGCTTTCGTACCTCGATTGCCTGGTCGCGCATTTTTCCGCGTGGCGATGAAACTACGCCAAACGAAGCAGGGCTAAAATTTTACGACGATCTGTTTGATGAACTGCTGAAATACGGCATTGAACCGGTGATTACCCTCTCCCACTATGAGACGCCGTTGGCGCTGTATCAGGAGTATGGTGGCTGGAAGAATCGCCAGTTGATTGATTTCTTCAGCCGCTACTGCGAAACGGTATTCCGCCGTTACCAGCGCAAGGTCAAATACTGGATGACCTTCAACGAACTGAACAATATGAACCGTATGCCGTTCGCCACTGGCGCGGTGGATGCCAGCGCCAGTGCGCAGGATATCTGGCAGGCGAATCACCACCAGTTTGTCGCTAACGCACTGGCGAACAAGCTGTGCCACGACATCATTCCCGATGCACAAATCGGCTGCATGCTGTCGCTGAGCACCGTTTACCCGGCAACCTGCAACCCGGAAGATATCTTCTCTACTATGCAGTTACGCCGCCGTTCGCTGTTTTTCTCCGATGTGATGATGCTCGGCCACTATCCGGCATTTGCGCCGCGTCTGTTCCGCGAACTGGGCGTGGAGCTGACCATTGCCGACGGCGATCTGCAACTGCTGGCCGATTATCCGTCGGATTATCTCGGCTTTAGCTACTACCGCAGCGTATTGCATCAGGCGGGCGGCCAGTTCCGTATTGATACCGGCGGTACTGCCGGGCTGGATAATCCGTTTCTTGAAAAAACCGCCTGGGGCTGGCCGATCGATCCGCAGGGTTTCCGTATCGTCTGTAATGAACTGGCGGATCGCTACCGCAAGCCGCTGTTTATTGTCGAAAATGGTTATGGCGGTATCGATGAGCCGGATGCCAGCGGGCAGATTAACGATCTGGCGCGAATCGATTATGGCCGCCGCCATATTCAGGCAATGGCAGAAGCCATTGACGATGGCTGCGACATTATGGGTTACACCTGGTGGGGACCGATTGATATCGTCAGTGCCGGAACCGGCGAGATGAAAAAGCGCTATGGCTTTATCTATGTCGACAAAGATAACGACGGCAACGGTACGCTGAAGCGTAGCAAAAAACGCAGTTTTGAATGGTATCAGCAAGTTATCGCCAGTCATGGTGAAGTGCTGTAAGGTTGAAGCTCGCATTGTGTTCCCGTGTGGTTGCCAGGCGCCGGATGGCGGCTTCGTCTTACCCGGCCTGAGCTCGCAGGCCAGATAAGCATCAGCGTCATCCGGCAAACCGGCCGCACCGGACATTTTTCTGGCTTAGACAAGGTACCTATGAGCACATGGCATTTGGTTGACCCCGAACTTCGTCCCGCACTGGAATCCTGGACACCCACCACGCTCAACGCCGATGCACTATCCGACTTACGTGCACAGCGTCAGCAGGCCGCACTGGCGGCTATGCAACTTGATGATGGCTTAGCGCTGGAAATGAGCGAGCGCAATCTTGAAGGCATCGACGGCGAACCGCCGGTTCGGGTGCGCATTATCGCCCCGGTAACACCACGCGCTAACCGCATGGGGATTTTGCATATCCACGGCGGCGGCCATCTGTTTGGCAGCCCGGAGCAATCCCTGTCGCTGTCGCGACCAACAGCAGCACGCCATAACTGCGTGGTGGTGTCAGTGGATTATCGCCTGGCGCCGGAAAACCGCTTTCCGGGTTCGCTGATGGATTGCTACGCCGCGCTGGTATGGATGGCGGAGCACGCGGCGGAACTGGGTATCGATGCAAACAATATCGGCTTGATGGGCGACAGCGCGGGGGCTGGCATTGCCGCCGGGCTGGCGCTGCTGGCGCGGGATCGCCACGGGCCCGCGCTGGCATTTCAGAATCTGATGTTCCCGATGCTCGATGACCGCACGGTCACCAACACCGAACTGAACCCGGCGACCGGGGAATTTATCTGGACGCGGGAGAATAACGACTTTGGCTGGCGCGCACTGTTGGGCTGCGAGCCGGGTAGCGAAGAGGTTTCGCCTTATGCCGCTCCGGCACGGGCAAGCGATCTGGCGGGGTTGCCACCGACATGGATTGGCGTCGGCACGCTGGATCTGTTTCTTGATGAGAACATGGCGTGGGCGCAACGGCTGATTCAGGCGGGTGTGGCAGTGGAGATGAATATCTGGCCGGGCGCTTACCACGGCTTTAATTCCGATCCGCAGGCAGAGGTTGCACAGCGGGCGCGGGAAACGCGTCAGGCCTGGCTGGCGCGCGTTAATCGCCGATCGCAAGCCTGATAAAACAACGCCGCCAGTCGGTACATTGCCCGCTGGCGGCGTCGATTGCCGGATAAAGTGTATCCGGCCTGCAAAATGCGTTACTGCGCGGCGCTCGGTTTACGCGGACGGCGACGGCGTGCGCCGTTTCCTGCCGGTTTACCCTGGCCGTCACGCGCAGGCTGGGCGTTACCATCCAGACGGCGTGAACCCCCTTCACTGCGGCGTGGAGCACGCGGTTTTTGCGCTTCACCGTCAGTGCGACGCGGGGAGCGCGGTTTCTGCTCCTCACCCTCATTGCGGCGCGGCGCGGACTGACCACGACCACCGCCGCCCTGCCCGCGACCACCACCCTGACGACCGCCGCCCTGGCCGCGACCGTTCTGAATCGGCTCGGCTTTGATGGACGGATCCGGTTCATAACCCTCGATGGCAATGCGCGGGATCTCTTTCTTCAGCAGACGTTCGATGTCGCGCAGCAGCTTGTGCTCGTCCACGCAGACCAGCGAGAGCGCTTCACCGGTTGCCGCCGCACGGCCGGTACGGCCGATACGGTGCACGTAATCTTCCGGCACGTTTGGCAGCTCGTAGTTCACCACGTGCGGCAGCTCTTCGATGTCGAGGCCGCGGGCAGCGATGTCGGTGGCCACCAGCACGCGGATGTCGCCGGATTTGAAGTCCGCCAGCGCACGGGTACGCGCGCCCTGGCTTTTGTTGCCGTGGATCGCCGCGCTGGGGATGCCGTCTTTATTCAGCTGTTCCGCCAGGTGGTTGGCGCCGTGCTTGGTGCGGGTAAAGACCAGCACCTGCTGCCAGTTACCCTGGCCGATCATCTGGGAGAGCAGTTCCCGCTTGCGCTTTTTATCAACAAAGTGCACGTGCTGCGTCACCTGCTCAGAGGCGGTGTTGCGGCGCGCCACTTCCACTTCCAGCGGGTTGTGCAGCAGCTTTTCCGCCAGCGCCTTGATCTCGTCGGAGAAGGTCGCGGAGAAGAGCAGGTTCTGACGACGCTGCGGCAGCTTGGCCAGCACGCGGCGAATATCGTGGATAAAGCCCATGTCGAGCATGCGGTCGGCTTCGTCCAGCACCAGAATTTCGACGCTATCGAGCTTCACCGCGTTCTGGTGTTCCAGATCCAGCAGACGGCCCGGCGTTGCCACCAGCACGTCGACGCCGCCGCGCAGCTTCATCATCTGCGGGTTGATGCTGACGCCGCCGAACACCACCAGCGAGCGAATGTTGAGATAGTGGCTGTAGTCACGCACGTTCTCGCCGATCTGCGCCGCCAGTTCGCGGGTTGGGGTCAGGATCAGCGCACGCACCGGACGACGGCCTTTGGCGTGCGGCTCGTTTTGCACCAGCAGCTGCAACAGCGGCAGGGTAAAGCCCGCGGTTTTACCGGTGCCGGTCTGGGCGCTGGCCATCAGGTCACGGCCCTGCAGAACGGCAGGGATAGCCTGCTGCTGGATTGGGGTTGGCTCAACGTAGCCCTGCTCTGCGACCGCGCGCAGAATTTCCGGGTTCAGGCCAAGGGAATCAAAAGACATAAAAACTCCAAACCGCCCCGACCATCACAGGTGTAGTTTTCAGGGAGATATAAATTTGACTGAGGACAAAAACCACAATGTCGCGAAGGGGCGGAGTGTAGCAGCTTTTGTGACGTGGCGCATAAAATATCCCGCCAGGGATCATCCGCAATCTTTTCGCCTGTTGCAGATCACCCTGCCAGCCCCTTCCAGCATCAGTTGAACCGGTTTCCGCTTCATTCGTCACCTTTTCCTTGCCTGGCGCTGGACAAGTTTCGTCCTGAATCGGCATAAACTTAATCAATCGATTGATTAATTATTTAATGCCGCCATGAATACAACCCCAACAACCAGCAAAGGTGAACAGGCCAAAAAGCAGCTTATTGCCGCCGCGCTGGCGCAGTTTGGTGAGTACGGGCTGCATGCGACCACGCGCGATATCGCCGCGCTGGCCGGGCAAAACATTGCGGCGATTACCTACTACTTTGGCTCGAAAGAGGATTTATACCTCGCCTGCGCCCAGTGGATCGCCGATTTTATCGGCACGCAGTTTCACCCGCACGTTGAGGCAGCAAAGGCGCTGCTCGCGCAGCCGTCACCCGATCGCGAGGCCATACGCGCGCTGATTCTCAGCGCCTGCCACAACATGATCCGCGTGCTGACCCACGACGATACGCTCAACCTGAGCAAATTTATCTCCCGCGAGCAGCTCTCCCCAACGCGGGCCTATCAGCGGGTGCACGATCGGGTCATTGCGCCGATGCACAGCCACCTGACCGCCCTGCTGGCCGCCTATACCGGGCGGGATGCCAGCGATACCGAGACCATTTTGCATACCCACGCCCTGCTGGGTGAAATCCTCGCCTTCCGTCTGGGCCGGGAAACCATCCTGTTACGCACCGGCTGGACACAATTTGATGAGGATAAAGCCGCGCAGATTGGCGAGGTGATCGCCTGTCATCTCGATCTGATCCTGCAAGGCTTAACGCAAAGGAGCCTGAAGTCATGAAAAAACCTGTCGCCATCATTCTGGTGGTTGTTGTTTTGCTTGCCGCCGGCGTCGGTGGATGGCTGTGGTATCAGAGCCATCAGGATAAAGGCCTGACGCTGTACGGTAACGTGGATATTCGCACGGTGAACATGAGCTTCCGCGTCGGCGGACGTCTCGCCTCGCTGAGCGTTGACGAAGGCGATGCCATTAAAACCGGGCAGACGCTGGGGATGCTGGACAAAGCGCCCTATGAGAATGCGCTGCTGCAGGCCAAAGCGGGCGTCTCCGTCGCGCAGGCGCAGTATGACCTGATGCTGGCCGGCTATCGCGACGAAGAGATCGCCCAGGCCGCTGCGGCGGTCAAACAGGCGCAGGCCGCCTATGACTACGCGCAGAACTTCTATCAGCGCCAGCAGGGGCTGTGGAAAAGCCGCACCATTTCCGCCAACGATCTGGAAAATGCGCGCTCGTCCCGCGACCAGGCGCAGGCAACGCTAAAATCCGCGCAGGATAAGTTAAGCCAGTACCACACCGGTAACCGCCCGCAGGATATTGCTCAGGCGAAAGCCAGCCTTGAACAGGCGCAGGCGCAGCTGGCGCAGGCAGAGCTCGATCTGCACGACACCACCTTAATCGCACCGTCTGACGGCACGCTGATGACCCGCGCCGTGGAGCCGGGCAGCATGCTCAGCGCGGGCAGCACCGTGTTAACCCTCTCCCTGACCCGCCCGGTCTGGGTACGTGCCTACATTGATGAGCCTAATCTCGGCCAGATGCAGCCGGGCCGCGAGCTGCTGCTCTATACCGACGGCCGCCCGGACAAGCCGTATCACGGCAAGGTGGGCTTTGTCTCCCCTACCGCCGAATTCACGCCGAAAACCGTTGAAACACCGGACCTGCGTACCGACCTCGTGTATCGCCTGCGCATCATCGTCACCGATGCGGACGACGCGCTGCGTCAGGGCATGCCCGTCACCGTAAAAGTAGACAGCGGGGAACGACATGAATGACGCGGTTATTCAGCTCAATAATCTGGTCAAACGCTTCGCGGGAATGGACAAACCGGCCGTCGCGCCGCTGAACTGCACCATCCAGAAAGGCTACGTGACCGGTCTGGTCGGCCCGGACGGCGCGGGGAAAACCACGCTGATGCGGATGCTGGCGGGGTTGCTCAAGCCGGATGAAGGATCGGCCAGCGTGCTCGGTCTTGACCCGATAAAAGACGACGGCGCGCTCCACGCCATGCTCGGCTATATGCCGCAGAAGTTTGGCCTGTATGAAGATCTGACGGTGATGGAAAACCTGAACCTGTACGCCGACCTGCGCAGCGTCACCGGCGAAACGCGACAGAAAACCTTCGCCCGCCTGCTGGAGTTTACCTCCCTCGGGCCGTTCACCGACCGGCTGGCGGGCAAGCTTTCCGGCGGGATGAAGCAGAAGCTGGGGCTGGCCTGTACGCTGGTGGGCGAACCAAAGGTGCTGCTGCTGGACGAGCCCGGCGTCGGCGTTGACCCGATTTCGCGCCGCGAGCTGTGGCAGATGGTGCACGAGCTGGCGGGCGACGGGATGCTGATCCTCTGGAGCACCTCCTACCTCGACGAAGCGGAACAGTGCCGGGACGTGCTGCTGATGAACGAAGGCGAACTGCTTTATCAGGGCGAGCCGACGACGCTGACGCAGAGCATGGCCGGGCGCAGCTTCCTGCTGCACAGCTCGCAGGCGTCCAACCGCTCGCTGCTGCAGCGGGTGCTCAGGCTGCCGCAGGTCAGCGATGGGATGATTCAGGGCCGCTCAGTGCGGGTGATCCTCAAAAAAGAGGCCACCGTCGACGATATTCGCCAGGCCCCCGGCATGCCTGAGATCGACATGGAAGAGACGGCGCCGCGTTTCGAAGATGCGTTTATTGACCTGCTGGGTGGCGCGGGGACGTCCGAGTCGCCGCTTGGCGCAATCCTGCACACGGTGGACGGCACGCCGGGCGAAACGGTGATCGAAGCCAAATCCCTCACCAAAAAGTTCGGGGATTTCGCCGCCACCGATAACGTCAATTTCGCGGTAAAACGCGGCGAGATTTTTGGCCTGCTTGGACCGAACGGCGCGGGAAAATCGACCACCTTTAAGATGATGTGTGGCCTGCTGGTGCCGACGTCCGGCAAAGCGCTGGTGCTGGATATGGATCTGAAGGTCAGCTCCGGCAAGGCGCGCCAGCATCTGGGGTACATGGCGCAGAAGTTTTCCCTGTATGGCAACCTGACGGTCGAGCAGAATCTGCGCTTTTTCTCCGGCGTGTACGGCCTGCGCGGGCGCGCGCAGAACGAGAAAATCCGCCGCATGAGCGACGCCTTCGCCTTAACCAACATCGCCTCCCACGCCACCGACGAGCTGCCGCTCGGCTTTAAGCAGCGGCTGGCGCTGGCCTGCTCGCTGATGCACGAGCCGGATATTCTGTTTCTGGATGAGCCGACCTCCGGCGTTGATCCCCTCACCCGCCGCGAGTTCTGGCTGCATATCAACAGCATGGTGGAAAAAGGCGTGACCGTGATGGTGACCACCCACTTTATGGACGAGGCGGAGTACTGCGACCGCATCGGGCTGGTGTATCGCGGCAAGCTGATTGCTCACGGTACCCCGGACGACCTGAAAAACCAGGCCGCCGACGATGAGGTCCCGGACCCGACCATGGAGCAGGCGTTTATCACCCTCATCCACGACTGGGATAAGGAGAATGTCCATGCGCAGTAATGCCCTTTCCTGGCGCAGGGTGCGCGCGCTGTGCGTTAAAGAGACGCGGCAGATCGTGCGCGACCCCAGCAGCTGGCTGATTGCGGTGGTGATCCCTCTGCTGCTGCTGTTTATCTTTGGCTACGGCATTAACCTGGACTCCAGCAAGCTGCGGGTCGGGATTTTGCTGGAGCAGCAGAGCGAGGAGGCGCTGGACTTCACCCACGCCATGACCGGCTCGCCCTACATTGACGCCACCATCAGCGACAATCGTCAGGAACTGATCCAGAAGATGCAGGCCGGGAAAATTCGCGGTCTGATCGTCATTCCGGTGGATTTTGCCGCCAATATGGCGCGGGCGAATACCGATGCGCCGATCCAGGTGATCACCGACGGCAGCGAGCCAAACACCGCGAACTTCGTGCAGGGCTACGCGGAGGGGATCTGGCAGCTCTGGCAGATGCAGCGGGCGGAAGATCGGGGTGAAGAATTTAAACCGCTGATCGACGTGCAGACGCGCTACTGGTTTAACCCCGCCGCCATCAGCCAGCACTTTATTATTCCGGGCGCGGTGACGATCATCATGACGGTGATTGGCGCGATCCTGACCTCGCTGGTGATCGCCCGCGAGTGGGAGCGCGGCACCATGGAGGCCCTGCTTTCAACCGAAGTGACGCGCGCGGAGCTGCTGCTGTGCAAGCTGATTCCCTACTACTTCCTCGGCATGCTGGCGATGCTGCTCTGCATGCTGGTGTCGGTCTTTATCCTCGGCGTGCCGTATCGCGGCTCGCTGGTGGTGCTGTTTCTTATCACCAGCCTGTTTTTAGCTCAGCACGCTGGGGATGGGGCTGCTCATCTCCACCATCACCCGCAACCAGTTTAACGCCGCGCAGGTGGCGCTGAACGCCGCCTTTCTGCCGTCGATTATGCTGTCCGGCTTTATCTTCCAGATAGACAGCATGCCTGCCGTGATCCGCGCGGTGACCTATATCATTCCGGCGCGCTACTTCGTGAGCACGCTGCAAAGCCTGTTCCTGGCGGGGAATATTCCGGTGGTGCTGATCGTCAACACGCTGTTTTTGATGGCCTCGGCGGTGATGTTTATCGGGCTGACGTGGATGAAAACCAAACGGCGGCTGGATTAAGGAAAACGCCATGTTTCACCGTTTATGGACGTTAATCCGCAAAGAGCTGCAATCGCTGCTGCGCGAGCCGCAAACCCGCGCCATTCTGGTCTTGCCGGTGCTGATCCAGGTTCTGCTGTTCCCGTTTGCCGCCACGCTGGAGGTGACCAACGCCACCATCGCCATTTACAACGAAGACAACGGCAAACATGCGGTTGAGCTGACGCAGCGTTTTGCCCGCGCGAAAGCCTTTACCCACATCCTGCTGCTGAAAAGCCCGCAGGAGATCCAGCCCACCATCGACACGCAGAAAGCGCTGCTGCTGGTGCGGTTCCCGGCGGATTTTTCCCGCAATCTGGATACCTTCAACACCGCGCCGCTGCAGCTGATCCTCGACGGGCGCAACTCCAACAGCGCCCAGATCGCCGCCAACTATCTGCAGCAGGTCGTGAAGGATTATCAGCAGGAGCTGATGGGCGGCAAACCGAAGCCCAACAACAGCGAGCTGGTGGTGCGCAACTGGTATAACCCGAATCTGGACTACAAGTGGTTTGTGGTGCCGTCGCTGATCGCCATGATCACCACCATCGGGGTGATGATTGTGACCTCGCTGTCCGTGGCCCGCGAGCGCGAACAGGGCACGCTGGATCAGCTGCTGGTCTCCCCGCTCGCCACCTGGCAAATTTTCGTCGGCAAAGCGGTGCCGGCGCTGATTGTCGCGACGTTCCAGGCCACCATCGTGCTGGGGGTGGGAATTTGGGCCTACCAGATCCCGTTCGCCGGATCGCTGGCGCTGTTCTACTTCACGATGGTGATTTACGGGCTGTCGCTGGTGGGTTTCGGCCTGCTGATTTCGGCACTCTGCGCCACGCAGCAGCAGGCGTTTATTGGGGTGTTCGTCTTTATGATGCCCGCGATCCTGCTCTCGGGCTACGTCTCACCCGTGGAGAATATGCCGGTGTGGCTGCAGGATCTGACGTGGGTAAACCCGATACGACACTTTACCGATATCACCAAGCAGATCTATCTGAAGGATGCGAGTCTGGATATTGTCTGGGGAAGTTTGTGGCCGCTACTGGTCATCGCGGCCACGACGGGCTCAGTGGCGTACGCGATGTTTAGACGCAACATTGCGTAGCTTTTTCTCTTTGGTCAGCAACGAGACCACCGCAGGCCCTGCGAGGATAGCCAGACCCGCCAGGGCCAGCAGCAGGTTGTTTTGCAGCACGCGTGACAGCAGCCACAGGACAATCATCGCCGCACCAAAATACCAGGTGGTGGTGAGCTCTTCGAGCACATCACCCACCTCGCGCCAGCGCGCTTCGTGGTGGCGCTGCAAGAACAGCATCGACAGCACGGTGACGCCGTAAAGGACGCATAGCCCCAGGCCAACACGCACCAGCGTGCCGCTCATCCAGCCCATCACCAGTACGGCCACGACCAGTAAATGCAACATTATCTGCCAGCAACTCAGGCCAGTTGCGACACGAACACGTTGTTGCCACTTCATGGCTTCTCTCCTGAAGGATTTTTCTCTGCTTAATCAGACTACCGCACTTTACGGAAAATTCCGTAACGCCGCATCTTTTTGTGACGCCGACTACACTTTATTTTCATTGGGATAGTCACTCAGGAAGGAGCTTATGACGAAAAAAATGCAGCATTTCTCGCTTAAAGTGCTGACGATAAACATTCATAAAGGCTTCACAGCATTTAACCGCCGCTTCATTTTACCGGAGCTGCGCGACGCGGTGCGCACCGTCAGCGCGGATATTGTCTGCCTGCAGGAGGTGATGGGCGCACACGAAGTGCATCCGCTTCACTTTGAGAACTGGCCCGACACGCCGCACTATGAATTTCTGGCCGACACCATGTGGAGTGATTATGCCTACGGCCGCAACGCGGTCTATCCGGAAGGGCATCACGGCAACGCGGTGCTGTCCCGCTATCCCATTGAACATTACGAAAACCGCGACGTTTCCGTCGGGGAGAGCGAAAAACGCGGCCTGCTCTACTGCCGCATTACCCCGCCCGACCTCGAGCTGCCATTCATCCATGTCGGCTGCGTTCATCTGGGTCTGCGCGAAGCCCATCGTCAGGCGCAGCTGAAAATGCTGGCCGAATGGGCCAACGCGCTGCCCGACGGTGAACCGGTGGTGGTGGCAGGCGATTTCAACGACTGGCGCCAGCGGGCAAACCACCCGCTGAAGGTGGAGGCCGGACTGGAGGAGATTTTCACCCGCGCGAACGGCAGCCCTGCGCGCACGTTCCCGGTCCGTTTCCCACTGCTGCGGCTTGACCGCATCTACGTGAAAAATGCCCATGCCAGCAGCCCGACCGCCCTGGCGCTCCTTAACTGGCGGCATCTTTCCGACCATGCCCCGCTCAGCGCGGAGATCCACCTATGAAATGTTCCTGGCAGGAAGGCAACCGGATCACGCTGCTGGTCAACGGGGACGAGTATTACCCGGCCGTGTTTAAGGCGATTGATCACGCCCAGCAGAAGGTGATCCTCGAAACCTTTATCTGGTTCGAAGACAACGTCGGCAAGCAGCTGCACAGCGTGCTGCTGCGCGCCGCACAGCGAGGCGTCAAAATTGAAGTGCTGCTGGATGGCTACGGCTCGCCGGACCTCAGCGATGCGTTCGTCAATGAACTGACCGCCGCGGGGGTGGTGTTCCGCTACTACGATCCCGGCCCTCGCCTGTTCGGCATGCGTACCAACCTTTTCCGCCGGATGCACCGCAAAATTGTGGTGGTGGATGAGACGGTGGCGTTTGTCGGCGGCATTAACTACTCCGCTGAACATATGTCCGACTACGGCCCGGAAGCGAAGCAGGATTACGCCATTCGCATTGAAGGCCCGGTGGTGCAGGATATCTTGCTGTTTGAGCTGGAGAACCTGCCGGGGAAAGAGGCCGTTCGCCGCTGGTGGCAACGCCGCCATCGCCCGGAAGAGAACCGGAAGCCCGGTGAAGCGCAGGCGCTTTTCGTCTGGCGCGATAACGGCGAGCACCGGGACGATATTGAACGCCATTATCTCAAGATGCTGGCCAACGCCAAGCGCGAAGTGATTATTGCCAACGCCTACTTCTTCCCGGGCTATCGCCTGCTGCACGCCATGCGCAATGCTGCCCGGCGCGGCGTCCGCGTGAAGCTGATTGTGCAGGGCGAGCCGGATATGCCGATCGTCAAAGTCGGCGCGGGGCTGCTGTATAACTATCTGGTGAAGGGCGGCGTCCAGATCTACGAATATCGCCGCCGCCCGCTGCACGGCAAAGTGGCGCTGATGGACGATCACTGGGCCACCGTGGGCTCCAGCAACCTCGATCCGCTGAGCTTGTCGCTGAATCTTGAAGCCAACCTGATCATTCACGATCGCCAGTTTAACCAGACCCTGCGGGATAACCTGCAGGCGTTGATCGTTAACGACTGCGTGCGCGTGGATGAGTCCATGGTTCCCAAACGCACCTGGTGGAACCTGGGCATCAGCGTGGTGGTGTTCCACTTCCTGCGCCATTTCCCGGCCATGGTCGGCTGGCTGCCAGCGCATACGCCGAAGCTGGCGCAGGTGGACCCGCCGGTACAACCCGAAATGGAAACCCAGGACCGCATAGAAGCGGAAGATCGGAGGCAAACCCTGATGTCGAAATCGCATCCACGCTGGCGGCTGGCAAAAAAGATCCTGACCTGGCTGTTTTTTATTGCCGTCGCGGTGCTGCTGGTGGTCTACGCGCAGAAAGTGGACTGGGAAGAGGTGTGGAAAGTCATCCGCAACTATAACCGGATGGTGCTGCTGGGCGCTGTCGGGGCTGGTTATTGTGAGCTACCTGATGTACGGCTGCTATGACCTGCTGGGCCGGGCTTACTGCGGCCACAAGCTGGCCAAACGTCAGGTGATGCTGGTGTCGTTTATCTGCTACGCCTTTAACCTGACGCTGAGCACCTGGGTCGGCGGGATTGGCATGCGCTATCGCCTCTACTCGCGCCTCGGGCTGCCGGGCGGGACCATCACGCGCATTTTTTCACTGAGCATCACCACCAACTGGCTGGGCTATATTCTGCTCGGCGGGGTGATCTTCACCATCGGCGTGGTGCAGCTGCCCGCGCACTGGTATATCGATGAGGCCACGCTGCGCATTCTGGGCATCGTACTCCTGCTGATTATCGCCGTTTATCTGTGGGCCTGCGCCTTTGCCAGACGCCGTCATATGACCATTAAAGGGCAAAAGCTGGTCCTGCCCTCGTGGAAGTTTGCGGTGCTGCAGATGGCGGTTTCCAGCGCCAACTGGATGGCGATGGGAGCCATCATCTGGCTGCTGATCGGCGAGGACGTAAACTACTTCTTCGTGCTGGGCGTGCTGCTGGTGAGCAGTATTGCCGGGGTGATTGTGCATATTCCGGCGGGGATCGGCGTGCTGGAGGCGGTGTTTATTGCCCTGCTGGCCGGGGAGCATGTTTCTCAGGGAACGATTATCGCCGCCCTGCTGGCGTACCGCATGCTGTATTACTTCCTGCCGCTGGCGCTGGCCACGGTCTGCTATCTGGTGCTGGAAAGTCGGGCGAAAAAGCTGCGGGCGAAGAATGAGAGGATGCTAGCGAAGTGAATAAGTCGGGTAGCGGCTTCGCCTTACCCGGCCTACGGTTCGCACTTCGTAGGCCGGATAAGGCGAAACCGCCACCCGGCAAAGCAATCTTAACGACGGTTGCCTAAAATTCGCAGCAGCATCAGGAACAGGTTGATGAAGTCCAGATAGAGCGTCAGCGCGCCCAGAATCGAATATTTGCGCAGGTTTGAACTGTCGCGTACGTCGATCTGCTCGCCGATGTTTTTCAGCTTCTGCGTGTCATAAGCCGTCAACCCGACGAAGAGCACCACCCCGATATAGGTCACGGCCCACATCAGCGCTTCGCTCTTCAGCCACAGGTTCACCAGTGACGCCAGCACAATCCCAATCAGCCCCATAAACAGCATGCTGCCGAAGCCGCTCAGATCGCGCTTCGTGGTGTAACCGTACAGGCTCATCGCGCCAAACATCCCGCCGGTGACCACGAAGGTGCTGGCGATGGATGAGTAGGTGTAAACGATGAAAATACTGGAAAGCGTCAGCCCCGTCAGCGCCGAATAGAGCATAAACAGCGTGGTCGCCATGCCGGCACTCAGCTGGTGCACCAGCCCGAAAGCACAAACACCAGCGCCAGCTGCGCGATAATCAGCCCAAAGAAGGTGATTTTGCTGGAGAAGATAAACATCATCAGCTCCGGCGTGTTCGCCGCATACCACGCGATAAACGCGGTAAGCAGCAGGCCAACCGTCATCCAGCCGTACACCTGAGCCATATACGTCTGCAGGCCGCTACGGGTCTGCTGTACTATTGAATCGGAACGCGGAAATCGGTCCATGATTCACTCCTGATTAAGATTAAGTAGACACACTACGTTAAGATTAACACATCCACGTAAACCGACTACCAACGGCTGGCGGCCTGCTTATCGCTGTCGCGAGATTCAACCCAGCGATCGCCTTCCGGCGTGGCTTCGCGCTTCCAGAACGGCGCTCTGGTTTTCAGGTAATCCATAATGAACTCCCCTGCCGCAAAGGCGCTGCCGCGGTGGGCGCTGGTCACGCCGACAAAGACAATCTCCTCGCCGGGCCACATCTCGCCGATGCGGTGAATAACCGTGACGCGCCCAAGCGGCCAGCGGCCCCGCGCCTCGTCGACGATCTCCGCCAGCGATTTTTCCGTCATGCCCGGATAGTGCTCCAGCGTCAATGCGCCTTCACGCTGTCACCGAGGTTGTGGTTGCGCACTTTGCCGGTGAAGGTCACGACCGCGCCGTCTTCATCGCGTTCCGCCAGCCAGCTGTATTCTGTCGCCAACGTTAAATCGCCGCGCGCTCGACACAGAATTCGGGTTTCAGCCATCTTAGCCCCCGGTGACCGGCGGGAAGAAGGCCACTTCATCCCCGCTGCCTTCAGCGGATGGGTAAGCTCCACCAGCGTCTGGTTAACGGCGGCCAGCAGCTTGCCTTCTTCCAGCGCCAGCGCCCAGCGGTCGCTCTGTGCCGCCAGATGCGGGCGCAGCGCTTCAACGGACGGGAAAACTGTCTCCAGCGTCCAGGCTGTCGGTAGTCGACCAGCTCGCGCACCTGCGCAAAAAAAAGAACCTTAATCATGGCTGTCCACCTTAAAATCACCGGATTTGCCGCCGCTTTTTGCCAGCAGGCGCACCGGGCCAATCACCATATCTTTCTGCACCGCTTTGCACATGTCGTAGATGGTCAGCGCGGCAACGGAGGCCGCCGTCAGCGCCTCCATCTCCACGCCGGTTTTACCGGTTAAGCGGCAGAGCGATTCAATGCGCACGCGGTTGTGCTCCGGCTGCGCCTGCAGGTGCACTTCCACCTTGCTCAGCATCAGCGGATGGCACAGCGGGATGAGCTCCCAGGTGCGTTTGGCGGCCTGAATACCCGCGATGCGCGCGGTGGCAAAGACGTCGCCCTTGTGGTGGCTGCCGTCGATAATCATCGCCAGCGTGTCCGGCAGCATAGTGACGAACGCTTCGGCGCGCGCCTCGCGCACCGTTTCGGCCTTGGCGGAGACGTCCACCATATGCGCTTCGCCCGCGGCGTTAATGTGGGTCAGTTGTGACATAGCTTATTTCTTTAAATGGGGATGGAAATTACACGGACGGGTACGGGCATCCAGCTGCGGGGCGATGATGTTTTCCCACGCGGTGCGGCAGGCTTTGGTCGAGCCCGGCATGGCGAAAATCAGGGTTTTGTTCGCCACCCCGGCCACGGCGCGCGACTGCAGCGTCGAGGTGCCAATCTCTTCGAAAGAGAGCATGCGGAACACTTCGCCGAAGCCTTCCACCTCGCGGTCGAACAGCGGGAGCAGCGCTTCAGGCGCCTGATCGCCTGCGGTAAAACCGGTGCCGCCGGTGATCAGCACCACCTGCACCTCATCGCTGGCGATCCACTGCGGAGACCTGCGCGCGGATGGCGTAGCGGTTCTCCTTCACGATCGCTTTATCAACGATGTGATGCCCCGCGTCATGGGCCGCCTCGCGCAGCCAGTGGCCGGAGGTATCATCCTCTTCGCCACGGCGGTCGGAAACGGTAAGGATAGCAATGCGTGTCGGGATAAATTCTGCGCTGACCTGACTCATCTTCTGATTCCTTCTTAAGCCGATTACCCGCCGATGTAGGACAGGTTCTGAGTAATGCCGGTGTTGCCCTGATGCAGGAAGTGGGTCTGCTTTTTATGCGTCAGCGCTTCAGAAATGCGTGCTTCAAGCGCGTCCTGCTGCGCATCGTCTTCCAGCAGATCGCGAAGGTCCACGCCGCCGTCGCCGAACAGGCAGAGATGGAGTTTGCCCACGGAGGAGACGCGCAGGCGGTTGCAGCTGGCGCAGAAGTCTTTCTCATAAGGCATGATAAGCCCGATCTCACCTTCGTAATCCGGGTGGCAGAAGACCTGCGCCGGACCGTCGCTGCGCTGGCGGATCTGGTGGATCCAGCCGCGTTTGAGCAGCGCGTCGCGCAGCACCATGCCGGAGATGTGATGGCGGCGGAACAGCTCGCTGCCCTCGCCGGTTTCCATCAGCTCGATAAAACGCAGCTGAATGGGGCGGGATTTGATCCACGCCAGGAAGGTATCGAGCTGGTGATGGTTCACATCACGCATCAGCACCGTGTTGACTTTGACTTTGTCGAAACCGGCCGCAAATGCCGCGTCGATGCCGTCCATGACCTGCCGGAATTTATCCTGCCCGGTAATGGCGTGAAACTGGCGGGCATCGAGGCTGTCGACGCTGACGTTGATGGCGGTTAAGCCCGGCATCGCGCCAGAGCGCCACGTCGCGGGCCATACGGTAGCCGTTGGTGGTCACCGCAATCTGGCGGATACGGTCGTTTTCACGCACGGCGGCAATGATGTCGGGGAAATCGCGGCGCAGCGAGGGTTCACCGCCGGTCAGGCGCACTTTTTCGGTGCCGATGGCACAGAAAGCGCGCGTGACGCGGCGCACTTCATCCACGCAGAGAAAGCCGTTGTTGGTGACGCTGCCCGGCTTGTAGCCGTCGGGCAGGCAGTAGGTGCAACGGAAGTTGCACACATCGGTAATCGACAGACGCAAGTAATAAAACTTACGCGCGAAAGCATCAGTAAGTTGTGAGGGCATGTACACCTTTCCAGATCGGGAGGCGCAGTCATTTCTTCCTGCACCCTGGTGGCGAAAACCGTTGCCGGTTTTGCTACGGCCAAATCGTCATATTTCACGGTTAACCGGAAACGTAGACGAAGAGGCTAGAGTGTATGTTTTGTCAATAACGCTGAAAATGTGGTTAGGGCGATAGTAGCGCGGGAGAATCCTTTTCGCCATCATGAATATCGCTATATATATTTATATATAGCGCCATGATCGCGCATTTTCGCTACAGAATACCTAAAAACCGCATTTTCACATTGATATACGTCATTTTGCATCGGGTGAGGCATCGTCTTTTAGGGGTAGTTAGGTTACTGTTACGCGATCGAACGTGATAAGGAATACGTATGCGCAATCGCACTTTTGCGGATCTTGACCGAGTGGTCGCTCTTGGCGGAGGGCACGGCCTGGGCCGCGTCATGTCCTCGCTGTCGTCACTGGGCTCAAGGCTGACCGGCATAGTGACCACCACCGATAACGGCGGCTCAACCGGGCGGATTCGCCGTGCCGAAGGCGGCATTGCCTGGGGCGATATGCGCAACTGTCTGAACCAGTTAATCACCGAGCCGAGCGTCGCCTCGGCGATGTTTGAGTACCGTTTTGGCGGCAATGGCGAACTTTCCGGGCATAACCTCGGAAATCTGATGTTAAAGGCGCTGGATCACCTGAGCGTGCGGCCTCTAGAAGCCATCAATCTGATCCGTAATCTGCTCAAAGTGGATGCCTTTCTGATCCCCATGTCGGAACAACCGGTCGATTTGATGGCCATCGACGCTGAAGGGCATGAAGTTTACGGCGAGGTGAATATTGACCAGCTCTCATGCGCCGATTCAGGAATTAATGCTGTTTCCCAGGGTACCCGCCACGCGGGAAGCCGTAGAGGCGATCGGCGAAGCGGATCTGATCCTGATCGGTCCCGGCAGCTTTTACACCAGCCTGATGCCGATGCTGCTGGTGGAAGAGCTGGCGCAGGCGCTGCGCCGCACGCCCGCGCCAGTTGTGTTTATCAGCAATCTGGGGAAAGAGCTCAGCCCCGCCGCCGCCAGCCTGTCGCTCGCCGATAAACTGGCCATCATGGAACAATATGTCGGCAGAAAGATTATCGATGCCGTGGTGGTCGGGCCGAAAGTGAATGTCAGCGCCGTCACTGAAAGATTAATTATTCAGGAAGTGCTGGAAGCTGGCGATATTCCCTATCGCCACGATCGTCATCTGCTGCGCGCCGCGCTGGAAAAGGCGGTACAGCAACTGGGTTAACTTTTCGGCGGCTTTTTTACTCGCCGCTGCATTGATTAATTTCTTAAGGTTGTCTTAAAAAACGCCTGTCAGCATAGCGCTACTTTCCTTTGCAGGACCCGAGAATACGTATGCTTCACCTTCGTCGGCCGGCGTTAAGCCGTCTTCAGTTTATTATTCTGTTCGCACTCTATATTGCGCTGGCGCTGAATATCGTTTTCTATCACCAGGCTTTTACGCTATTACCGGTAAACTCGCTGCGTAACTGGCTGGTGTTTCTGTCTATGCCAGTGGTGGCGTTCAGCGTGATCAATATCGTGCTGTCACTGGCGTCATTCTTCTTTCTTGAACGCCCCGTTATCACAGTATTTGTGCTGGTCAGCGCGGCAGCGCAATATTTTATTTCGACCTTTGGCATCGTCATTGACCGCTCGATGATCACCAATATTCTCGACACCACGCCAGCGGAAAGTTTCGCCCTGATGTCGACAAAAATGGTGCTGACGATTTTACTGACTGCCATTGTGCCGGTACTCATTGCCTGGTTTATTAAAATTAAACCGGCACAATCCGCGCTGCGCAGCATCGCGTATCGTGCGGTCAGTATCGTTATTTCTGCGCTGCTTATCGTGCTGGTGGCGCTGCTGTTTTATAAAGATTACGCCTCGCTGTTCCGCAATAATAAAGAGTTGGTGAAATCTCTCAGCCCGTCCAACTCCATTGTGGCGTCTCTGTCCTGGTATTCCCATAATCGCATGGATAATTTGCCGCTGGTGCGTATTGGCGAAGATGCTCAGCAACGCCCGGAAATGAAAAATGGTCCGCGTAAGAACCTGACCATACTGGTCGTGGGTGAAACGTCCCGCGCGGCGAATTTCTCGCTTGGTGGTTATGAACGCGAAACTAACCCGCTGTTAAAACAGGATAATGTTATTTACTTTCCGAACGCGACATCCTGCGGCACCGCCACCGCTGTCTCGGTCCCGTGCATGTTTTCGGGGATGACGCGGGAGCATTACGACGATCAGCTTGCCCACCATCAGGAAGGGCTGCTGGATATTATCCAACGCGCCGGTATTCAGGTTTTATGGAATGAAAATGACGGCGGTTGTAAAGGCGCCTGCGATCGCGTGCCTCACCAGGATGTGACGCAGTTAAACCTGGCGGAATATTGCATTAAGGGTGAATGCCAGGATGAGATCTTATTCCACGATCTCGCCAGCTATATCGACAAATTACAGGGCGACGGCATTATCGTTTTGCATACCATTGGTAGCCACGGACCGACTTATTACAACCGCTATCCGGCGCAGTTCCGCAAATTTACGCCAACCTGTGATACCAACGAAATTCAGGGCTGCTCACAGCAGCAACTGGTAAATACCTACGACAATACCATTTTGTATATCGACTATATTGTTGATAAAGCGATTAAATTATTGCAATCCAAACAGGACAGATTTACCACCAGCCTGGTTTATCTCTCCGATCATGGTGAATCATTGGGTGAAAATGGCGTCTATTTGCACGGTCTGCCTTATTCCATCGCACCGGAAACACAAAAACATATTCCGATGCTGATCTGGTTGTCCGATGACTACCAGAAACGCTACAGCGTGAATAACCAGTGCCTGCAAAAAAATGCGCGGGAGAAGGCGGTTTCGCAGGACAACCTCTTCCCGACAATGTTGGGTATACTGGGGGTCAGCACGAAAGAGTACCGTGCTGAAGACGATATTTTAACGTCGTGCCGGGAGCAGGCGAAATGAAGATTCTGGTGGTTGAAGACGATGCCCTGCTGTTGCAGGGGTTGATTCTGGCGATGCAAAGCGAAGGATATGCCTGCGATGGCGTATCCACCGCGCACGAAGCGGTGTTGTGCCTGGCGAATGGCCACTACAGCCTGATCGTGCTCGATCTTGGTCTGCCCGATGAAGACGGATTACATCTGCTCACCCGTTTGCGGCGCGAAAAATATACCCAGCCAGTGCTGATTCTCACCGCCCGCGATACGCTGGAAGATCGCGTCGCCGGGCTGGATACCGGCGCAGACGATTACCTGGTCAAACCCTTCGCGCTGGATGAACTGAATGCCCGTATCCGCGCGCTGCTGCGCCGTCATCATAATCAGGGCGAAAACGAAATCACCCACGGTAATCTGACGCTGAATGTCACCCGCCGCCAGGCGTGGCTGGACAACCAGTTGCTGGACCTGACGCCGAAAGAGTACGCCCTGCTTTCGCGCCTGATGCTGAAAGCCGACAGCCCGGTGCACCGGGAAATTCTCTATAACGATATCTACAACTGGGACAACGAGCCCTCGACCAATACGCTGGAAGTCCATATTCATAATCTGCGCGACAAAATCGGCAAGTCGCGCATTCGTACCGTCCGCGGGTTTGGCTACATGCTGGTTCAGCCGCAACACCGGGAGTAATCAATGGCGTTTTTCAATTTCAGCCACTGGAGCATGCGCCGCCGTCTGCTGCTGACCATCGGCGGGATTCTGGTGTTTTGCCAGTTGGTCAGTGTGTTCTGGCTGTGGCATGAAAGTGAAGAGCAAATCCAGTTACTGGTGCAGGCCGCGCTCCACAACCATAACAACCGTAAACATATTGAACATGAAGTCCGCGAGGCGGTCGCCAGCCTGCTGGTGCCAAGCCTGCTGATTATCGGGCTGGCGTTGCTGCTTTGTATGCAGGCGGTCAAAGCCATTACCCGCCCGCTGCTGGAGTTGCAGGAAGAGCTTAATAAACGTACGCCGAACAACCTGCAACCGATTACGTTAAACAACAGCGTCAGCGAAGTGGAAGCTGTTACGACATCGATTAACGACCTCGTCTCACGGCTGACGCTCACGCTGGATCGTGAGCGATTATTTACAGCGGATGTGGCGCATGAGCTACGCACGCCGCTGGCCGGGCTACGGCTGCACCTGGAGCTGATGGCAAAAACCAACGGCATCAACGTCGAGCCATTGGTACAGCGGCTCGAACAGATGACGGAAAACATCGCGCAGTTGCTGCTGCTTGCCCGCGTCGGACAGTCTTTTTCGGCAGGCAGTTATCAGCAGGTACAGCTGATGGCCGACGTAGTAGCGCCCATTCGCAGCGAGCTGGAAGCCATGCTCGCCGGGCGTAAGCAAACGCTGGCGGTGCCGGAAATTGACGCCGATATTGCCGTCTCCGGCGATGCCACGTTGTTAAGGTTGCTGGTGAGAAATCTGGTGGAGAACGCGTACCGCTACAGCCCGGAAGGTTCGGTCATTACGATACGCATCGAACCGGCTGCTACGCCAGTGCTGGCCGTGGAGGATGAAGGTCCGGGCATTGATGAGAGCCGCAGCGGAGAACTGAGCAAAGCGTTTGTCCGCATGGACAGCCGTTACGGCGGAACCGGGCTGGGGTTAAGCATCGTGTCGCGCATCGCACAGCTTCATGACGCACAGTTCTTTTTGCACAACCGCCTTACGCAATCCGGTGTACGGGCGTGGATTAAATTTCTTCCGGCCGCCCGCCATTTACCATCAGTAGCTCAGCACCCACAGATGAGCGAAACCGATCACTAATGCCAGTGCGAAGGCGACGGCTAAAAATTCACGAACGTTAAACTGCTGCATGACACTGCCCTCCAGAATAGTGGGGGCAGTGTGTCAGGAGTAGGTTAAGCAAACATTAAGATGCGACAATAAACAGTTCACGCAGCTGGTGCAACTGGTCGCGGACCTGCGCCGCCTCTTCGAACTCCAGGTTCTGCGCGTGCTGCATCATCTGCCCTTCCAGCTCGTGGATTTTCTGCTGCAGCGCTTTCGGCGTCAGCACCACGGTATCTGCCGCTTCCACCACTGAACGCCGGGGTGCGGGTTTTGCCGCGGCCTTTCGCACGCGTTTTCGCCATGCCCTTCTGACCCAGCGCCAGAATATCCACCACCTTCTTGTTCAGGCCCTGCGGCGTAATGCCGTGCTCTTCGTTGTAAGCGCTGCTGTTTCTCGCGGCGGCGCTCGGTTTCACCGATCGCTTTCGCCATCGACGGCGTGATCTTGTCGCCGTACAGAATCGCTTTGCCGTTGACGTTACGCGCGGCGCGGCCGATGGTCTGGATCAGCGAACGCTCCGAACGCAGGAAGCCCTCTTTGTCCGCATCCAGAATCGCCACCAGCGACACCTCCGGCATATCCAGCCCTTCGCGCAGCAGGTTGATGCCCACCAGCACGTCAAACTCGCCCAGACGCAGGTCGCGGATGATCTCCACGCGCTCCACGGTATCGATGTCCGAGTGCAGATAACGCACCCGCTCACCGTGCTCTTCCAGATACTCGGTGAGGTCTTCCGCCATGCGCTTGGTCAGCGTGGTCACCAGCACGCGCTCGTTGATGGCCGCGCGGATGCGGATCTCCGAGAGCAGGTCGTCCACCTGCGTGGCGACCGGCCGCACCTCGATGATCGGATCCAGCAGCCCGGTCGGACGCACCACCTGGTCGATCACCTCATCGCCCGGATTTCTCCAGCTCGTAGTTGCCCGGCGTCGCCGAGACGTAGATGGTCTGCGGCGCCAGCGCCTCAAACTCTTCAAACTTCAGCGGACGGTTGTCCAGCGCCGACGGCAGGCGGAAACCGTACTCCACCAGGGTCTCCTTACGCGCCCGGTCGCCCCGGAACATCCCGCCGATCTGCGGGATGGTGACGTGGGATTCGTCGATCACCAGCAGGCCGTCGGCCGGCAGGTAATCAAACAGCGTCGGCGGCGGCTCGCCCGGGCCGCGCCCGGAGAGGTAGCGCGAGTAGTTTTCGATGCCGGAGCAGTAGCCCAGCTCGTTCATCATCTCCAGGTCGAACTGGGTGCGCTGGCTCAGGCGCTGCTCTTCCAGCAGCTTGTTGTTCGCCAGCAGCACCTTACGGCGCTCCGCCAGCTCCACCTTGATCTCTTCCATCGCCTGCACGATACGCTCGCGCGGCGTCACGTAGTGCGTTTTCGGGTAGATGGTGAAGCGCTGGACCGTCGATTCCACATGCCCGGTGAGCGGGTCGAAGAGCGACAGGCGCTCCACCTCTTCGTCGAACAGCTCGACGCGCAGCGCCAGGTCGTCCGATTCCGCCGGGAAGATGTCGATCACTTCGCCGCGCACGCGGAAGGTGCCGCGCTGGAAGGCCTGATCGTTGCGGGTGTACTGCAGCTCTGCCAGACGACGCAGAATCGCGCGCTGGTCGATGATCATGCCCTGGGTCAGGTGCAGCATCATCTTCAGGTAGAGATCCGGATCGCCCAGGCCGTAGATCGCCGAAACGGAGGCCACGACGACCACATCGCGGCGCTCCAGCAGCGCCTTGGTGGCCGACAGGCGCATCTGCTCGATGTGCTCGTTCACCGAGGCATCCTTCTCGATGAAGGTGTCCGAGCTGGGCACATAGGCTTCCGGCTGGTAGTAGTCGTAGTAGGAGACGAAATACTCCACCGCGTTTTCCGGGAAGAACTCCTTCATCTCGCCGTACAGCTGCGCCGCCAGGGTTTTGTTCGGCGCCAGCACCATCGTCGGGCGCTGCAGATCGGCAATGACGTTGGCGATGGTGAAGGTCTTACCCGAGCCGGTGACCCCCAGCAGCGTCTGGTGCGCCAGGCCGTCTTCCAGCCCTTCTTCCAGCCGACGGATCGCCTCAGGCTGATCGCCGGAGGGACGGAAAGCAGAATTCAGTTTGAACGGTTTACTCATGGGCGGCAACCTGATGACGGAATGAGCGGGCAGGTGAGAAATTTTACTCACCCTGTTGCCAGGATTGCCAGTAAATAATACTGGATGAAAAACCAGTAGCAGGTCAGGAGATTTGGTCTACCCGCGATAAAGAAATGCGTTTTCGCGTTAAATTTCCCCCGTGACAAGATAAAACACCAGACCGGTCAGGGTTATCCCCAGAAATCTTCACTTTTTAACATTTGTCAAGCCACGTAATGATAGTTTTGTGGCAACCGGTGACACTTTCATGACGGGAATTGCTTTTATCTAACCAATTGATAAATAAACGATATTTTCTAAAAGCCGCGTTTCGCGCCAATTTGGACGGAAGCCGCGTCTGCTCTCGCTTACCGCGCGTTTTCTAACTCTAATGCACAAGGTTATCCACAGGAATAGTGGATAACTGCTTCCAGCCCGTATACAGACTGGCCAGCTCGACAAATTCCCGACAAGATTTTCCCAACAAGACGGCGTTAAAAAATTTTTATCATTTCTTTTTGCTCATTATCAGCTAAACAAAGACGTCATCCTCATGAGAGACCAATCACAAATTGTCGCTTTCGGGCTCTGCACCACAACTCAACACCGCCAGCACCGTCAATGTGCAGGATATTTACCTGCGTTCTCTCTTTCCCGCGTGTTAAACGGCAGTTTTATCATCCGCATCCGAAAAAAAAGCCTTTTTTCGCTTCTGGCAAGCCTTTTGCAATACGGAATGGCCTCACCACGAGCCACACCTACACACATTTTTAAGGAGAGAAAGATGTTGAGTCTGCGTGCAGTGAATCAGTTTTACGGAAGTCAACATACGCTATGGAATGTGGATTTAGATTTTCCGCAAGGGATGTGTACAGGCGTCGTTGGCCTGCCGGGAATGGGGAAAACCACCCTCATGAATTGCATCGCCGGGAAAGTGCCCGTCGAAAGCGGCAGCATCATCTGGCATGAAGCGGGCGCGCCGCCGCGCGATCTGCTCAACCTGCCGCCAGAACAGCGCAGCGCAATGGGAATTGGCTATGTCCCGCAGGACAGGCGGATCTTTTCGCAGTTGACCGTGGAGGAGAACCTGCATATCGCCATGCGTGCAGTCGGCGAGCCGGGAAGCGTCATGGGGCGCGATATTTACGACCTGTTTCCGGCGCTCTATACGCTGCGTCCGGCACGTGGCGCCAACACGCTCTCTCCGGACGACCAGTACCAGCTGGCGCTGGCTAATGCGCTGGTGAACCGCCCTCGACTGCTGCTGCTTGATGAGCCCACGCACGGCGCTGGGCACAGGCGTTTATCCAGAAGCTGGGGCAGCTGCTGGTGCGCTTAAACCGGGAGTTGGGTATGACGGTGCTGTTAGCGGAGCAGCAGCTGTCGTTTATCCGCCGGGTGGCGGACCGTTTCTGTATGCTCTATCGCGGGCGTAACGTGGCGCAGGGCCACGTTACACGAACTGGATGATGAGCTTATCGCTCACTGGATGTCGCGGGAAGCAAAACGCTGAGATCGAGATAACGTCCGGTTTCGGCATTTTCCGCGCCGTCAGCAAGCCAGGGGATTTCCCCGAGGCACGGGGCGGGCAGGACGCGCCTGAGCGTCGCCAGATACTCCAGGTGTCGTTTACCCGGCGCAACCACGTCGTTGGCTATCCAGCCCGCCAGCCGCAGTCCGGCCTGCTGTACGGCCTGCGCGGTCAACATGGCGTGGTTGATGCAGCCCAGTTTGACGCCGACCACCAGAATGACCGGCAGCTGCTCGGCCTGCACCCAGTCGGCAAAGGTCTGCGTGTCCGAAAGCGGCGTAAACCAGCCGCCCGCCCCTTCCACCAGCACCCAGTCGGCCTGATTTTCCAGCGTCCGTAACCCGGCAGACAGCACAGCGAAATCAATCGGACGCCCTTCATCGGCGCTGATAATGTGCGGCGAGGTCGGTTCGGCAAAGGTGTACGGATTCACCGCTGAATAGGCCAGCGGCAAGCTGCTATGCTGCTGCAGCGCCAGCGCGTCGGTGTTGCGTAACCCTTCCGCCGTCATCTCGCTGCCGGACGCAACCGGCTTATACCCGGCGGTGCGCAAACCGCGCAGGTTTGCCGCCTGCAGCAGCGCGCAGCTGGCGACCGTTTTGCCCACTTCGGTGTCCGTGCCGGTGACAAAATAACGTTCAGTCACGTGCGATAATCCCCTGAAAAAGATGATAGGAGAGCGGGACATTGCCCCTGCTGCTGCGGCCAGGCCAGTTGCAGACGCTGCAGCTGGCCCCGCGTCAGCCCCTGCTGCCTGCCGTCGTGTAAATGTGTGGCGCCAATGCCCTTCAGCGAACGCATGGCGCTGACGGCGTCATCAAAGTGCAAGGTGATGCTCTCGACACCGCTGCGTAGCGCGCCAGCCTGCCAGCGCCTGCGTCACCTGCTCATGCGATAAAAAGCGGTTAGCGTGCGGCTGTTCATCCACCGCCCGCCAGGCCTGATTCAGCTCCGGCAGCGAACTTTCCAGCAGGGTGGTAAACGCCACCTTCCCGCCCGGTCGCGCCACGCGATAAAGCTCGCGCAAGGCCTGCGGCAGGCTGCTGCACCACTGAACCGCCAGATGGCTCCAGACCAGATCAGAACTGCGCATCCGCCAGCGGGATCGCCTCGATATCGGCCAGCAGATAACGAGCAGCTGCCTTGCTGTCGACGCGCCTCTTCCAGCATCGTGGCCGAGAGATCGAGAGCCGTCACCTGGCTTCCCGGCCCGCGCCAGTAGCGGCTGTTGCTGCCGGGACCACAGCCGGCGTCCAGCACCTGCGGAAAACGGTTCTCGCCAAGCGCGGCCAGAAGCCCCTGCGCGCTCAGACGCTGCAGCTCATCGTGCTGCGAATAGCTCTGCGCGGCGCGGCCAAATGCCGCCGCGACGGCCTGCTTATTCACCGGCATCATGGAGCGCCTCCAGCAACGTCTCAATATCCTGTCGTTCATGCGCCGCCGTCAGGGTTAAGCGCAGCCGCGCGGTGCCCGGCGGGACGGTGGGCGGGCGGATGGCCGTCACCCACATGCCGCGCTGGCGCAGCGCCTGCGCCAGACGCCAGCGCGCGGGCGTTTTCACCGACAATCAGCGGCTGGATAGCGCTCTCCGAATCGGTGCCAGCGTCATCGGCAGTTGCGCCGCGCCCTGGCGGAAACGGGCGATCAGCGCCGCCAGCCTTGCCCGGCGTTGCTCGCCCTCATCACTGCGGATCACCCACAATGCCGCGCTGACAGCGCCACGGCCTGCGCCGGAGGCATGCTGGTGCTGTAAATCAGGTGGCGGGCAAACTGCAGCAGATAGTCGGCGACGGATTCGCTGCACAGCACGGCGGCGCCGCTGACGCCAAAGCCTTTGCCGAAGGTGACAATCAGCAGCTCAGGCTTCACGCCATGCTGATGCGCAACTGCCGCGCCCCTGCTCGCCCATCACGCCAGTGCCGTGGGCATCGTCCACCAGCAGCCACGCCTGCGCTTCACGTGCCGCTTGGGCGATTTCCGCCAGCGGCGCGCTGTCGCCGTCCATGCTGAACACCCCTTCGGTGACCGCCAGCTGCTGTCCGTCGCAGGGTTTAGCCAGCAGCGCAGCGAGCTGCGCCGCATCGTTGTGGGCAAAACGCCGCAGCTGCGCCGGGCTGTGACTGGCCGCCTCCAGCAGCGAGGCGTGGCTCAGGCGGTCGGCGACAATGCGATCCTCTTTCCCCATCAGGGCGGCGATCACCGCCTGATTGGCGGCAAAGCCGGAGATAAACAGCAGCGCGCGCGGGTAGCCCAGCCAGTCGGCCAGCTCGCTCTTCCAGCGCCTGATGCGCCGCGGTGTAGCCGCTGACGTGCCCCGATCCGCCGCTGCCCACGCCAAACCGCTCCGCGCCCTGCTGCCAGGCGCGGATCACGGCCGGATGCTGGCTCAGGCCGAGGTAGTCGTTGCTGGAGAAGTTGCAAAAACGCCGCTCACCGACCGTCAGCCAGCGTCCTGCGCCTTGTGCCACAGTCTGTCGCGAGCGCAGGGCATCTGCCGCGCGGCGTTCGCTCAACGCGGCATCAATACGCTGCCTGCCAGCTCATAGCGCTGCCGCGTTGTAGAACTGGTCGGTGTCGGCGTTCAACAGCTGCTGCTCCAGCTGCTGCTGCTGCTCGTTATCGCCCTTCAGCACTTCGGTCTGCTGCGGGTTCAGCCCCAGCTTGCGGAACAGCTGCAGGTCTTTGTCCTCTTCCGGGTTCGGCGTGGTCAGCAGCTTGCAGCCGTAGAAGATGGAGTTGGCCCCGGCCATAAAGCACATCGCCTGGGTCTGCTCGTTCATCTGCTCGCGGCCGGCGGAGAGGCGCACGTGGGACGTCGGCATCATGATGCGGGCCACCGCGATGGTGCGGATAAAATCGAAGGCATCGACGTCGTCGTTATCCGCCAGCGGCGTGCCCTTGACCTTCACCAGCATGTTGATCGGCACGCTTTCCGGCGGCGTCGGCAGGTTCGCCAGCTGCAGCAGCAGGCCGGCGCGGTCTTTCACCGTTTCGCCCAGCCCGACGATGCCGCCGGAGCAGACCTTGATCCCCGCGTCGCGCACTTTATCCAGCGTATCCAGGCGCTCCTGGTAGGTGCGGGTGGTGATGATGTTGCCGTAAAACTCCGGCGAGGTGTCGAGGTTGTGGTTGTAGTAATCCAGCCCGGCGCCGGCAAGGCGCTGCGCCTGCTTTTCGTTCAGCGTGCCGAGCGTCATGCAGGCTTCCAGGCCCATCGCCTTCACGCCCTTCACCATCTGCTCCAGGTACGGCATGTCGCGATCGTGCGGGTTCTTCCAGGCCGCGCCCATGCAGAAGCGGGTCGAGCCGGCGGCTTTCGCCTGGCGCGCCGAGTCGAGCACCTGCTCCACCTCCATCAGCCGCTCGGACTCCAGGCCGGTTTTGTAGCGCGCGCTCTGCGGGCAATATTTGCAGTCTTCCGGGCAGGCGCCGGTCTTGATCGACAGCAGCGTGCTGACCTGAACCTGGCGCGGATCGAAGTGCTGGCGATGCACCTGCTGGGCTTCGAACAGCAGCTCAAGGAAAGGTTTGTCAAACAATGCAGTAACTTGCGACATTGTCCAGCGTGCGTGGTGAGCCATCGGGCGTCTCCAAAGGGTTTTGTTAATTTTCGGTTCGGTTTATACTCGTAAACCTAAAACTTTTCAAAATGGTTTACAAGTCGATTATGACCCAGGACGATCTCGCCTTCGACCAGCGGCATATCTGGCACCCTTACACCTCCACGACCCGCCCCCTTCCCGTTTATCCGGTGGCCTCCGCCCACGGCTGCGAGCTGCACCTCGCCAGCGGCGAGCGGCTGGTTGACGGGATGTCCTCCTGGTGGGCGGCGATTCACGGGTACAACCACCCGCGCCTGAATGCGGCGATGAAGGCGCAGATTGACCAGATGTCGCACGTGATGTTTGGCGGGATCACCCATCAGCCCGCGGTGGATTTATGCCGCCGGCTGGTAGCGATGACGCCTGAAGCGCTGGAGTGCGTGTTCCTGGCGGATTCCGGCTCGGTGGCGGTGGAAGTGGCGATGAAAATGGCGCTGCAGTACTGGCAGGCGAAGGGCGAAGCGCGCCAGCGTTTCCTCACCTTCCGCAACGGCTATCACGGGGATACCTTCGGGGCGATGTCGGTCTGCGATCCGGACAACTCCATGCACAGCCTGTGGAAGGGCTATCTGCCGGAGAACCTGTTTGCCCCTGCGCCGCAGAGCCGCTTCGACGGCGAGTGGGACGAGATGGACATGGTCGGCGTTCGCCCGGCTGATGGCGGCGCATCGCCATGAGATCGCGGCCGTGATCCTCGAGCCGATCGTGCAGGGCGCGGGCGGCATGCGGATGTACCACCCGGAATGGCTGAAGCGCATTCGCAGGATGTGCGACCGCGAAGGCATTCTGCTGATTGCCGATGAGATTGCCACCGGCTTTGGCCGCACCGGCAAGCTGTTTGCCTGCGAACATGCGGGCATCGCGCCGGATATTCTGTGCCTCGGCAAAGCGCTGACCGGCGGCACCATGACGCTCTCCGCCACCCTGACCACCCGCCAGGTCGCCGACACCATCAGCGACGGCGAAGCGGGCTGCTTTATGCACGGCCCGACGTTTATGGGCAACCCGCTGGCCTGCGCGGCGGCCGCCGCAAGCCTGGCGCTTCTGGAGAGCGGCGAGTGGCGCACGCAGGTTGCGGCCATTGAAGCCCAGCTGAAAGAGGAACTGGCGCCTGCGGCGCAAGCCGCCACGGTGGCGGACGTGCGCGTGCTGGGCGCCATCGGGGTGATGGAGACCCCCTCATCCGGTGAATATGGCGGCGCTGCAGCGTTTCTTCGTTGAACAGGGGGTGTGGGTCCGGCCCTTCGGCAAGCTTATCTACCTGATGCCGCCGTACAGCATTACGCCGGAGCAGCTGCGCAAATTAACCGACGCGGTCGTAACAGCCGTTAACATTCCCGCGCATTTCACGATTTAACCCTATGCATTACACTTGCTGAACGAGCGATCAACGAGGGTAAACCGTATGAAAATCATCAGTAAAGATCTGCGCGACGGTGAAAAACTGCCGGAACGCCACGTTTTTAACGGCATGGGGTATCAGGGAGACAATATCTCCCCGCACCTGGCGTGGGACGAGGTTCCGGCCGGCACCAAAAGCTTTGTCGTGACCTGCTACGACCCGGATGCGCCGACCGGCTCCGGCTGGTGGCACTGGATTGTGGCGAACCTGCCTGCCGACACGCGCGTACTGCCGCAGGGCGCCGGTTCCGGCGTGGCTGCCCTGCCTGAAGGCGCCATTCAGACGCGCACCGATTTCGGTAAAGCGGGCTACGGCGGCGCGGCGCCGCCGAAAGGCGAAACCCACCGCTACATCTTTACGGTGCACGCGCTGGATGTGGAGAAGATTGAGGTCGATGAAGGCGCCAGCGGCGCGATGGTCGGGTTTAACGTGCATTTCCATACGCTCGGCAGCGCCAGTCGATTACGGCGATGTTCAGCTAATTCATGCGCGCGCAACGTAGTGCATCCGGCGACTGGGTAGATTTTCGCCGCGAGCAGGAAACCGGCATTGAGAGTGTCAGCGCTCACTTCACCGGGCACGCCTACGATCCGCACGACCATGACGAAGTGCTGGTGGGCGTGACCCAGCAAGGCGTGCAGCGTTTTAACTGCCACCGCGAGTTGCATACCAGCCGCCCCGGCCGTGCGATTTTGATTGAGCCGGGCGCGGTGCATGACGGACATGCGCCGGACGAAAATGGCTTCACCTATGTGATGCTTTACCTGCCGCAACAGTGGGTCACCACCATGCTGCAACAGCGCGGACACAGAGACGTATCGCAAATCGAAGCGGCCTTTCGTAACACCCTGACCGATGACAACATGCTGATCCACGCCATTCAGCAGGCATTTTTTGCCATTCATCATCATGAAGGCCGTCTCGCCCGCGATCAGAGTCTGGATCATCTCATGAAGCTGCTCACCCGCCATATTGATGGCAAAACCGCCCTGCCGCCGGATGAAACCGTGCTGCGTATGCAGCAGGTGAAAGAGATGCTGCATGACCACATGGCGGACGATATCGGGCTGGACGCGCTTTCGGCGCACTGCGGTATTGACCGTTTTCGCCTGAGCAGACAATTTCAGAAAGCCTTTGGCCAGACGCCGCACGCGTATCTGGTGCGCCTGCGCTTGCGCACTGCCAGAGCCTTGCTGGCGCACGGGCTGGAGCCAGCGCAGGTGGCGGCGCAGGTGGGTTTTGCCGATCAAAGCCACCTTGGCCGATGGTTCCAGCGCGCGTATCGCCTCTCTCCCGCCACCTTCCAGCGCCAGTGCACAAACGTTCTATCCCGCTGAATGCGCTTCTCCGAAGATGGGCTTTTTACGACAGACGGAGAAGAAAAACGCATGTTTGATACCAAAGTTGCCCTTGTGGTACGTGACGATCTGGAAAGCTGGCAACGGTTGAATGTGGTGGCGTTTCTCGCCACCGGCGTGGTCTCTGCCGCGCCGGAAGTACTGGGTGAACCCTATGTGGATGCCGCCGGGCGCCGCTACGAGCGCATTGCCGGGCAGCCGATGCTGATTTTCGCCGGTACGCTGGCCGATTTGCAGCGTACCCACCGCAAAGGGCTGGAGCGGGAAGTGACGGTTGTGCCGTATGTGGAAGCAATGTTCTCTACCGGCAATGATGACGCTAACCGCGCCGTGTTTCAGCAGGAAGATGCGGATGCGATGAACCTGGTCGGCATTGCCCTGCGCGGGCCGAAAAAAGCCATCGATAAAGTAATCAAAGGTCTCGCCCTGCATCCTTAATTTCCCTTCCCGCCGGGGCCTTTGCGCGGCGGGAATTTCCCCATCCGCCTAATAACGGTCACTTTCGCTCACTTACCGCTGACTTTTTTCGATTTTGGCTTCCCGTTTCGCTCAACTTAGTATAAAAAAGCAGGCTTTGACGTAACACCTTTCAACTTTGCATAGTCTGGAGCACGCTTTGAACACATCATCGGTTTCCCGTCTGGCGCTGGCGCTCGCTTTTGGCGTGACACTGACCGCCTGTAGCTCAACCCCGCCGGCTGAACGTCCCTCTGAACAGAAAGCACCGGGCACGACGTCGCGTCCGATCCTCAGTGCGGGCGAAGCGAAAAACTTCGTGGCGGATCGCTACTTCACCTCGCTGACGCCGGACGGCGCGGTATGGAAACCGGTGTCGATTCGTCTGCCGGAAAAAGCGGACTTCGTGGTTGGCCCGGCTGGTACTCCAGGCGTAACGCACACCACTATTCAGGCTGCGGTAGACGCGGCAATCAACAAGCATGCCAGCGATCGTCAATATATCGCAGTGATGCCGGGCGAGTATGAAGGCACGGTGTATGTGCCTGCAGCTTCCGGCAGCGTGACCATTTACGGTACCGGCGAGAAAGCGCTGGACGTAAAAATCGGTATGGCGATTGACTCTGAAATCGACCCGAACAGCTGGCGTCGTCTGGTCAATCCATCAGGCAAATATATGCCGGGTAAACCTGCCTGGTACATGTTCGATAACTGCCAGAGCAAACGCGCTGCAACGGTCGGTGTAATGTGTTCTGCGGTTTTCTGGTCACAGAACAACGGCCTGCAATTGCAGAACCTGACCATTGAGAACACGCTGGGCGACAGTGTTGATGCGGGCAACCACCAGGCGGTAGCGCTGCGCAGCGACGGCGATAAAGTGCAGATCAACAACGTCAACATTCTGGGTCGCCAGAATACCTTCTTTGTCACCAACAGCAGCGTGGACAACACCCTGCGTAGCGATCGCCAGACCCGTACGCTGGTGACCAACAGCTACCTCGAAGGGGATGTGGACATCGTTTCTGGTCGCGGCGCGGTGGTGTTTGATAACACCGATTTCCGCGTAGTGAACTCCCGCACGCAGAAAGAAGGCTACGTCTTTGCCCCGGCGACGCTCTCTAACCTGTACTACGGCTTCCTCGCCGTGAACAGCCGCTTTACCGGCAACGGCGTGGCGCAGCTCGGCCGTTCACTGGATGTTGATGGCAACACCAACGGTCAGGTCGTTATCCGCGACAGCGTGATTAATGAAGGCTTTAACGTCGCTAAACCGTGGGCTGATGCTGCGGTTTCTGGCCGTGCATACGCAGGCAATGTCGGTGCGGTGGATGATAAAGGCAATGTACAGCGCGAGCTGAACAACCCGCAGTTCAACCGCATGTGGGAGTTTAACAACCGCGGCGTGGGCAGCCAGGTTGTCGCTGAGCCGAAAAAGTAATTCAGCAGTAATAAAAAACCTCGCCACGGCGAGGTTTTTTTATGGCTGACGTTCGGTATCAGAAGGCGTTAACTACCACCCACATCGGCCCCTGGCCTACCGCATAGCGCGCTTTCTCGGTCAGCAACCCCTGCTCGCCGGTGATTTCATACAGCGAGATGTGATGCGATTTCTGCCCGGCCGCGATCAGATACTTACCGCTTTTATCGATGTTGAAACCGCGCGGTTGTGTTTCCGTCGGCTGGAAACCTTCCAGCGACAGCACGCTACCATCTTCCGAGACACTGAAAACCGTCAGCAGGCTGGCGGTACGATCGCAGGTATAGAGATTGCGACCATCCGGCGTGATATGAATATCCGCCGCCCAGCGGGTATCGGTAAAATCTGGCGGCATGATATCCAGCGTCTGTACGCACTCGATTTTGCCGTGCACATCGCTCAACTGCCAGACATCAACGGAGCTGTTCAGCTCATTCACGCAATAGCCGAAACGCGCGTTCGGATGGAACACCATATGGCGCGGACCTGCGCCTTCCACGGTGGTCACTTCTGCCGGGTTTTGCGCCGTCAGATTGCCGTCATCCGCCAGCGTGAACAGGCAGATGCGATCCTGCTTCAGCGCCGGAACCCACAGCGTACGGTTGTCCGGAGAGATGTTCGCCGAGTGGCACCCTTCCAGCCCTTCCACCACATCCACGATCTCCGTCGGAATTCCGTCTTCCAGGCGCGTCACGCTGACGCTGCCTGCATTGTAAGAGGCGCTGAACAGGAAGCGGCCGCTGTGATCGGTGGAAATATGCGTCGGGCTGCCCGGCAACGGCGCTTCCGCCGTAAACGTCAGCGCACCGTCGTCAGGGGCGATACGGTAAGCGATAACGCGAAATTCAGGGCGAACGCCCACGTAGAGGTAACGTTTATCCGGGCTGACCACCATCGGCTGAACCTGACCCGGCACATCAACGACCTGAACCAGCGTCAGGGTGCCTTCAGAATTCAAACGCCAGACATGGATTTGCTGACTTTCCGGACTGGCGGTATAAACGGTTTGTTTCATGAACACTCCTTTCCTCTAATTCTTATTTGCGTTAAGTAACCAGGATAGCCTTTTTTCTGGCTTGATGCTGATTTTCTGCGCCAGATTTTGCGCATCCGGCGACGCGGTGTACCATGCCCGGACGCAAAAATTTCAACATCGACCACGGAATACGTTATGACTTCGCGAGTTATTGCTCTGGATTTAGACGGTACGCTACTGACACCGAAAAAAACGCTTCTGCCCTCATCTATTGAAGCGTTGACCCGCGCAAAAGCGGCAGGACATCAACTCCTCATCGTCACCGGTCGGCATCATGTTGCCATCCACCCTTTTTATCAGGCACTGGCGCTGGATACACCTGCAATTTGTTGTAATGGCACTTATTTGTATGATTATCATGCAAAAAAAGTACTCTCTGCCGATCCACTGCCGGTGCCGCAAGCGCAACAACTGATTACTCAGCTTAACGAGCATAACATTCATGGTCTGATGTATGTCGATAACGCCATGCTGTACGAGAAACCCACCGGCCATGTGCTGCGCACCAACAACTGGGCGCAATCGCTGCCGCCAGAGCAACGCCCGGTTTTCCAGCAGGTAGCATCGCTGAACACTGCGGCGCAGGAAGTGGAAGCCATCTGGAAGTTCGCGCTCACCGATGAAGATACGCAAAAGCTGAAGGATTTCGCCCACCATATCGAGCAGACGCTGGGGCTGGAATGTGAATGGTCGTGGCACGATCAGGTCGATATCGCCCGCGCCGGAAACAGCAAAGGTAAACGCCTGGCTGAATGGGTGGCATCACAAGGTTTGTCGATGCAGAACGTAGTGGCGTTTGGCGATAATTATAACGATATCAGCATGCTGGAAGCGGCAGGCGTGGGTGTGGCGATGGGTAATGCCGACGATGCAGTCAAAGCGCACGCCGATGTGGTGATTGGCGACAATACCGTCGACAGCATTGCCAGCTTTATCTACAAAGAGCTGCTGTGATCGACCCGTTACCGTCCGGGCTGTTGAAAATGTGCTTCGGCCTGACAGCTCAGCGCATTGTCTTGCAAGCGATCAGGGAAGTTTCGTCCCGGGATGAATGGCGACAGTGAACCCCTGATTGCGCCAGTGCGTCAGTTGCTGCAACTGACTGCGCGTCAGCGGTTTTCCTGTCCAGACGAAAAGCTGCTGGCCGGGGAAGAACTCCGGGTGTGGGGAATCGAGCGGCTCGGCAAGCACATGAATGCGCCAGCCCTGCTGAGAAAGCCGCCAGGCTTCCAGCCACAAACGGGTACGATCGTGATTGTCCCAGGCCACCAGCAGCGCCTCTTTCGCCGCCTGCGAACGCGCCTGCGCGATAGCCGCGGCGGCATATTCAATCAGCACGCCATCCAGCAAACTGAGCATAACGCGCGCGGTATTGGGATCGAGGCTCATGCGCTGCCTGACCGGCATGATAATATCCTCAATAAACTGCTCTGCGGAGTATTGCTGCGCCAGCGTGGTCAGCATCGCCTGCAAACGGGCAGGATTGACCTGCCGTAGCGTGGACATCATCTCTTCCTGAACCGATGTCCATCCGGCCTGGCCTGCCAGCTTGTTCTCATCGAGCAACGCTTTCACTTTACTGACGGACACACCGCTCTCGATCCAGCGTTTGATCTCTTCAATACGCTGAATGTCGGACTCATCAAATTGACGGTGCCCGCCTTCGCTGCGCTGTGGCCTTAACAAACCATAACGACGTTGCCATGCACGCAGTGTGACCGGGTTAATGCCGCATCGCTCGGCAACCTCGCCAATGCTGTAAAATGCCATGGACTTCCTCTACTGGTAACGCCGGTTTACTCGGTTGCAAGACTAATTAACTCTGCCAGCTTGTACAAATACTTTTGTACAACTTTATGATGGTAGATCTTCTCTTTTCTCAGGCCAGGCCACTGCCGGGATCCCCGACAGCGAAGGCGGCGCGAACAAATAGCCCTGGAAATGGGTAATGCCCGCTGACTCCAGCCACATCCACTCTTCTGCGGTTTCGATGCCAACGGCGGTAACGGCAATTTCAAGCGCGGTACAACAGCGGATAATCGCCTGAACAATGGCCTGCCGTGAGCCGCTTTTGTGTACGTCCTGAATCAACGCGCGGTTGATTTTGATCCGGTCCGGCTGAAACTGCGCCAGCAGCAGCAATCCGGCAAACCCGGCGCCAAAGTGCTCAATCGCCACGCGGATGCCCGCGCCTTTTAATAGCTTCACCGCCTGAGTAAATTCGTCCAGGTGCGAAAGAATTTCACTTTCTGTAAATTCAACGACAATCTGCTCCGGCACCAGTCCGTTGGCGCGAATTTCCTGCAGGAAAAACTCCACCGCATTGGGGACCTTTACCAGCGTCATTGGCAGGAGATTCACCGAGAGAGTTTGCGCGCCCAGGCGCAAGGCGGCCGCCAGCGCAAACGCCACTTTCTTACTGCGTAAATCTGCCGCATAGATATCTTCTCCCGCAAGGCCATCAAACCAGGCCTGCGGCGAGCCGCCTTCCGGCGTTCGCAGCAGCGCTTCCAGCGACACGATTTGCCGGGCAAACGGATCGACTACCGGCTGGAATGCAAAACGGCATTCGGCAAGGCTGTCGAGCGCCATTGCCGGCAGCGCAACCGCCTGTTCATCCTCAATGAATTCCCACGTATCGCCCGGCGGGATCTCAAAGTAGTTCTCTTTTTCACTGTCCTCGACAAAGGTCTGGAAAAATTGCAGCGCGCGATCGCCGTAGATCAGCTGATAACGTGAAGTGCCTCTGTCGAATACCGCCTGCAACACCGCTTCCCGGCGATGATCGCGTAAATCAAACAGCTCCATTCCGGTCTTACCGAACCGACGCGCAGGGGCGTAATCACGCAATAACTCAACCAGATTGTAATGACGGTTGTCTGCACAAATATCCTGATAGATGGCGGCGACGCCCTCTTCAGGCCCCTCCAGTAACTGGAAAAAATGAGTGCCGTTAAACAACAAAATCCCCGTAACGCCTGCCTGACCATTCTTGATATTCGCGGCGACGACCATCTCTTTAAGCACTTCATAAGAGACATGTTCATGCAAATGGCTACGGTAAATGATGGTGGTGAGCATAAAGGCTCCGGGGCGAAATGAAAGAACAGCAACCTTAGCAGATGCTTTCAGGGGCGTCTTGCATTGATTTTCCTTGGTTTATCGCCGGATGGGATAATGGATCAATATCAGACTTATCCGAGGACAGGTTGTACAACGTCTGTTTTTTCCTGAATTTTCAGAAATTTATTAACGCAATAAAACAACGAATTAGTGAGTGTTTCTATAGGACGCTAATAATTTTGTACAATTTTAATATACATTTTTGCCATGTTTGTATAACTTTAATTGTACTTATTTAACTGACAATTTCCTGAGGAGTGACAAATGCAACAGAACGGTTATCTTCCGAACACAGCAGCTGCCGTTACCCGTTATTTCAACAAAGCGACGCTACCGACCCAACAAGTGACACTCGGGAAAATTGCGGTAGAAATCCTCAGTGAAGGGCGTAATCTCAATCGTAAAGCCATTTGTACCAAACTGCTCAGCCGCCTCGAACAGGCATCCAGCCCGGAGGAGGAGAGCCACTATCATGCGTTGATTGGTATGCTGTTTGACCGCTAAGGCTCTGCTTAAACAGCAAAAATTATCTGGTATTTGAGTCAATTCTCGCGGGTCACGTAGCATTCTGCGAATGTTTCCACGGGAGAATGGGCTTCAGGCCGTCTTTGCAGATCCGCAATGGGCGGCAACCCGAGATGCAGTTATGAACAGTAGTGAAATTGAGCAACTAACCGATGAACTTATTGGCGTGGCGGTTCTGTCACTCCTTAAGGACAATTCGCCCATTAGCACTCAGGCACTGATTAACCGGCTGAGATCAATGGAGCGAAACGAAACCGATATTGAGCGGCGTAGCATGCTGGGGCGTATTATTGCCGAAATCATCAGCAATAACATTTCCTCGTTACGCTCCGCCACGGGTAGTGAAGCATTCTGGGACAAGGAAAACAGAAGTAACGTTTTCCCTCTGTTTGGCGAAAAATCGCCAGGCAACAACAAAAAACACTGAGGCCGCTCAGTCATGTTCAATCACAACAGGATCCACCCGATGAGCCAGGCTATGCAAGACCCATCATATGGTTACGAAAATCTGCCCGATGCTTCTCTTGCTGAATACTTCCGCAGCGGCGGCAATTTGTTATCAGAGGAATCGGCAATACTCGGTGCCGCCATTCGTCGTATTTCTGCCGCAGAGCAAAGGATCACGCACAAGGCGCTGATTCTTGAATTGATTAAGATGATCGAAACAACAAAAGACGTGGTCACAAGCGATGTTATCCGCAATACGCTGGAGATCGTTGTCCACCACACCACGGATGATCTCTGAGGCTCATCACCGCCAGCCACTTTCGCCACGACGGGGAGCTCTGCTCCCCTTCTTTATGTTACGCACTCAGGCGGTTATCGAGACGCTCTTGATTTGCGCGTACAGCCACAGGCCCGGTTTCACGCCCAACTCATCCCTCGCCCACGGGCTGATGCGCGCCCAGAGCGTTCTGCTTCCCACCTCGAGCTTCACTTCCACCTGCCCGTTATCATCAAAACACTCCGCCACTTTGGCGCGCAGAATATTTCGAATACTGGTTTGCAGCGGCGGTTGCAGCACCAGCGAAACGTCCGACGCCTGCATGCGAATGCGCAGCGCGGACTTTGCAGTGGGCGATCAATCTTGTTGACCCAGAGATGCTGATCGCCCAGCGCCAGTGCGGTCATCGCGTAGTGCGGATGGTGTTCCAGCACGCTCACTTTCAGAATGCTGCTCTGCTGCTCCCGCGGCAACCACGGGTGCATCACGCTGCTGCCCCAGACCTCCTCCAGGCTGCCGAACGCCTTCACGCTCCCCCTCTTCCAGCACCAGCACCTTGTCGGCCAGATGCAGGATCTCATCCAGCGAGTGGCTGACGTAGAGCATCGGAATATTAATTTCCCGCGCCAGGCGCTGCAGATAGGGCAACAGCTCACGTTTACGCGGAATATCCAGCGAGGCCAGCGGTTCGTCGAGCAGCAGCAGTTCCGGCGCGGTCAGCAACGCGCGGCCAATGGCCACGCGCTGTTTTTCTCCGCCGGAAAGCGTAGCCGGAAGCCGCTCGAGCAGAGGCTCAATGCCTAACAGCGTCACCAGCTTATCAAACTGCCCGGCCATGCTTTTCGCCATGCCGTAACGCAGGTTGCCGCGCACGCTGTAGTGCGGGAACAGGCGCGCATCCTGAAAAACATAGCCAATGCGGCGTTTATCCGGCGACAGGTAAACCTTGTTTTGCGCGACGTCATCGAGCAGCACGCGGTTATTCAGGACAATGCGCCCCTCTTGCGGGCGCGTCAGGCCGCTGATGGCATTAATCAGCGAGGTTTTCCCGGCCCCGGACACGCCAAAAATGGCGGTGATTCCGCTTGCCGGCAGCGTTTCGTTAAGCGTCAGGCAGTTGATGTGTTCCCAGCGTCTGGGTGAAATCGAGTTCCAGCATGCTTATTTCCCCATCCGCTCACGGCTGATGCGCGCCAGCCATTCCGACACCAGCAGCGATACCAGCGCCAGCACAATTGAGATGATACACAGCCGCGCCGCCGCGCCTTCTCCGCCCGGCGTTTGAATCAGGGTGTACATCGCCGAGGGAATGGTTCGCGTCTCGCCCGGAATGTTCGAGACAAAGGTGATGGTCGCGCCAAACTCGCCCAGCGAGCGGGCGAAGGCCAGCACCGTACCGACAATAATGCCCGGCAACGTCAGCGGCAGCGTGATGGTGAAAAAGACGCGCCAGCGCCCTGCGCCCAGCGTACGCGCCGCCTGTTCGAGCTTCCTGTCCACGCCTTCCAGCGCGAGACGGATCGCCCTCACCATCAGCGGGAATGACATTACCGCTGCCGCCAGCACCGCACCGCGCCAGCTAAACGCAAAGGTCAGCCCAAACCAGTCGTAGAGCTTCTCGCCGATAAAACCGCGTCGCCCCATCGAAACCAGCAGCAGATAACCGACCACCACGGGCGGCAACACGAGCGGAAGATGAAGCACGCTGTCGAGCAGCGCTTTGCCGGGAAACTGAGCAGCGAACCAGTAGCCAGGCAAAGAAGATCCCAAAGGGCAAACTCAGCGCAACCGCCAGGGAAGAGACTTTAAGGCTCAGCAGAACCGCCTGCCATTCAGGATCGGTCAATATCATCAGTGAGTCGTAAATCCGTAACGTTTAAAGATTGCGGACGCCTCCGGGCCCTTCAGGTAATCGCGGAAAGCCGTCACGGTCGCATTTTTATGTCCATCAACAATCGCAACAGGATATTCCACTTTCTTGTGGGAGTCTTCCGGGAACGTTGCCACCACTTTCACACCTTTACTGGCAACGGCATCAGAGCCATACACGATGCCCAGCGGGGCTTCGTTACGTTCCACCAGCGCCAGCGCGCCGCGGACATCTTCCGCCGGAGCCAGCTTCGGTGACAATGTCTCCCATGCGCCCAGCTTTTGCAGCGCTTCTTTGGCGTAAATCCCGGCCGGAACGTGCTCCGGATCGCCCACCGCCAGACGCCCGCCGTTCAGCAGGCTTGTCCAGTTGGTCTCTTTGTTGATGGTGATGTCCGCCTGAGCGCTGGCTTTTGGTGCCACGACAACCAGGCTATTCCCCAGCAGCGTTTCGCGGGTTGCCGCATCAATCGCTTTCTTCTCCACCGCGTAATCCATCCACTTCTGGTCAGCCGAGATGAACAGATCCGCCGGTGCGCCCGCTTCTATCTGGCGCGCCAGCGTTGAGGAAGAGGCAAACGAGGAGACAACCTCGACGTTTTTCTCTTTTTTATACGCCGCCGCGATATCCTGCAGCGCGTTGGTCAGCGACGCCGCCGCAAAGACCGTGATTTTACCGTCGTCCGCCAGCGCGTGGCCGGTAAGTGAAAGCGTCAGCGTTGCCCCTGCGAAAAGGCGTACCCAGGTACGTGCCATTTTTAACTCCTGTGAGTAGCGTTATATACACATTAATATAACGGTAACGTCAGGGAGATCCCAGCGTTAAATCGTACCGCTGAAGAGGTAAACCGGTGTGATACGTTAAATATTATCGGCGAAAACGGGAAAATCTTGAGAGCAAAACGCCCGGGCAAGCCGGGCGTTTTGGGGGGAATCAATGCTGCTTTTTAGCCTGGTCTCTGTGACCAATGTTCGAAAAGACGTTGAACACTTCACCCAGGCCGTAGATGGCACCGAGGATGATGGCCATCACTACTGGTACCATGATCACGGCGAATACCAGACTTTTCAACAACTCTAACATGGTTTTCTCCAGATATTGTGAATAGCGTATTCTACCCTTTCAACTGAGAAAAACATCCCCTTTTGTGCGGTACCCTTTGCGCCCTGCACCATTTGGGTCACAATACCCTTTTTGCCAGGACACTGTTATGCAGGCCGAAATTCTCCTCACACTCCGACTTCAGCAAAAGCTTTTCGCCGATCCGCGACGTATCGCCCTGCTTAAACAAATAGAACAAACAGGCTCGATTAGCCAGGGGGCGAAAAACGCGGGCATCAGCTATAAAAGCGCCTGGGACGCCATCAACGAAATGAACACCCTGAGCGAACAGCCGCTGGTGGACAGAGCCACGGGCGGCAAAGGTGGCGGCGGTGCGATCGTGACGCGTTATGGCCAGCGCCTTATTCAGCTTTACGATCTGCTGGCCCAGATTCAGCAAAAAGCGTTTGATGTGTTAAGCGACGACGATGACGCTGCCGCTGGACAGCCTGCTGGCCGCCATTTCCCGCTTCTCCCTACAAACCAGCGCCCGCAACCAGTGGTTTGGCACGGTGACGGCGCGCGATAATCTGCAGGTACAGCAGCATATTGAGATCCTGCTTGCCGATGGCACCACCCGCCTGAAAGCCGCCATCACGGCGCAAAGCGCGGAACGTCTTGAACTGGATGAAGGTAAAGAGGTGCTGGTGCTGCTGAAAGCGCCGTGGGTCAATATCACGCGGGATCCGCAGCGCGCAGCGCAGCCGATAACCAGCTGCAAGGGACAATCAGCCATATCGAACGTGGCGAGGCGCAGTGCGAAGTGCTGATGACCCTGGCAGACGGGCAACCGCTTTGCGCGACCATACCGCTCAGCGAGTCGGATGGTTTAGAAGAAGGTGCTGTCGTCACCGCGTATTTCAACGCGGACCGGGTGATTATCGCCACTTTGTGCTGAGCGCATTGACAATCGTGACCGACAGTGCGTATCCCTGATATCTATTGCTGCAAAAAAAGGGATAAATCATGTCATCATTGCATATTTCGCAAGGCACGTTTCGTCTTAGCGATACCCGAACGCTGACGATTGCTGATTTGACACTACGCGCAGGTGAAAGCTGGGCGTTTGTCGGCACCAACGGCAGCGGTAAATCCGCGCTGGCCCGCGCGCTGGCCGGCGAGCTCACCCTCCTCAAGGGCGAATGCCAGAGCGACTTTACGCGCCTGACGCGCCTGTCGTTTGAACAACTGCAAAAACTGGTCAGCGACGAGTGGCAGCGCAACAACACCGATTTGCTCAGCCCTGGCGAAGAAGATACCGGCCGCACGACGGCAGAAATTATTCAGGATGAGGTGAAAGACCCGCCGCGCTGTGAGCGGCTGGCAGAACAGTTCGGCATCACCGCCTCTGCTGACCCGGCGCTTTAAATACCTTTCGACCGGCGAGACGCGCAAAACGCTGCTTTGCCAGGCGCTGATGAGCGAGCCTGAACTGCTTATTCTGGACGAACCGTTCGACGGGCTTGACGTGCAGTCCCGCCAGCAGCTGGCGGCCCTGCTGGCGTCGCTTAATCAGCAGGGATATACCCTCGTGCTGGTGCTTAACCGCTTCGATGAAATTCCGGATTTTATCCAGCACGCGGGCGTACTGGCCGACTGTAACCTGACCGAGACCGGCGAAAAAACCGCCCTGCTGCAACAGGCGCTGATTGCCCAGCTCGCCCACAGCGAACAGCTCGACGGTATTACCCTTCCGGAACCCGACGCGCCCTTCGGCCCGCCATGCGCTTGACCCCCACCAGCCGCGCATCGTGCTGCGTGATGGGATGGTCTCTTATGACGATCGCCCGATCCTTAACCGCCTCAGCTGGACGGTCAATCCCGGCGAGCACTGGCAGATTGTCGGCCCCAACGGCGCGGGGAAATCCACGCTGCTGAGCCTGATCACCGGCGATCACCCGCAGGGCTACAGCAACGATCTGACGCTGTTCGGTCGGCGTCGCGGCAGCGGCGAAACCATCTGGGATATCAAAAAACATATCGGCTACGTCAGCAGCAGCCTGCATCTGGATTACCGGGTCAGTACCACGGTACGCAACGTGATCCTCTCCGGCTATTTTGATTCCATCGGTATTTATCAGGCGGTGTCGGACAAACAGCACAAGCTGGCCCAGCAGTGGCTGGATATCCTGGGCATGGACAACCGGGTCGCTGACGCGCCGTTTCATAGCCTGTCGTGGGGGCAACAGCGTCTGGCACTGATCGTTCGCGCGCTGGTGAAACACCCTACGCTGCTGATCCTCGACGAACCGCTGCAGGGACTCGACCCGTTGAACCGACAGCTTATCCGCCGCTTTGTGGACGTGCTGATTAGCGAAGGTGAAACGCAGCTGCTGTTTGTTTCACATCATGCCGAAGATGCCCCCTCCTGCATCACGCATCGCCTGGAGTTTGTTCCGGATGGTGAGCACTATCGTTATCTGCAAAGCAAAATCGATTGACCCCCGGAGGGCACCGCCCTCCGTTTTTCAGATAACCTGCACTAATACATTGCTATCCCGTTGATCTACAATGCCTCATGGCAGCTGAAAATCGGATTTTAAAAACAGTGTAAACGATTCCACTATTTTATCCCATGTCACACTTTTCGCGTCTCTGTTATGCTATGGTTATTACATACCATAAGCCCAATGGAGCGAAATATGCGAGTTCTGGTAACAGGTGGTAGCGGTTACATAGGTAGTCATACCTGCGTGCAACTGCTGCAAAACGGCCATGACGTCATCATTCTCGACAACCTCTGCAACAGTAAGCGCAGCGTGCTGCCTGTGATTGAACGTCTTGGCGGTAAACAACCGACTTTTCGTGGAAGGCGACATCCGCAACGAAGCGCTGATGACCGAGATCCTTCACGACCACGCCATTGAAGCGGTGATCCACTTCGCGGGTCTGAAAGCCGTCGGTGAATCCGTTGCGAAACCGCTCGAGTATTACGACAACAACGTCAACGGTACCCTGCGTCTCATCTCCGCCATGCGTGCGGCCAACGTCAAAAACTTCATCTTTAGCTCCTCCGCCACCGTCTACGGCGATCAGCCCAAAATCCCTTACGTTGAAAGCTTCCCTACCGGGACGCCGCAAAGCCCGTACGGCAAAAGCAAGCTGATGGTGGAGCAGATCCTGACCGACCTGCAAAAAGCCCAGCCGGAGTGGAGCATCGCGCTGCTGCGCTACTTCAACCCGGTCGGCGCGCATCCGTCCGGCGATATGGGTGAAGATCCGCAGGGCATCCCGAACAACCTGATGCCGTATATCGCGCAGGTTGCCGTGGGTCGCCGCGACTCGCTGGCGATTTTTGGTAATGACTACCCTACCCAAGACGGCACCGGCGTGCGTGACTACATCCACGTCATGGATCTGGCCGACGGCCACGTGGCGGCGATGCAGCAGCTGGCCAACAAGCCGGGCGTGCATATTTACAACCTCGGCGCCGGGGTCGGCAGCAGCGTGCTGGACGTGGTCAATGCCTTCAGCAAAGCCTGCGGCAAGCCGGTGAACTACCACTTCGCACCGCGTCGTGAGGGCGATCTGCCTGCTTACTGGGCCGACGCCACCAAAGCCGACAAAGAGCTTAACTGGCGTGTTACGCGCACGCTTGATGAAATGGCACAGGATACCTGGCACTGGCAGTCACGCCACCCGCAGGGCTATCCGGACTAAGGATCCGTCATGACGCAATTTAACCCCGTCGATCATCCGCATCGTCGCTTTAACCCGCTGAGCGGGCAATGGATTTTGGTTTCTCCGCATCGCGCCAAGCGCCCCTGGCAGGGGGCGCAGGAGACGCCTGCAAAACAAACCTTGCCTGCAGCACGATCCGGACTGCTTCCTCTGTCCGGGCAACACGCGCGTCACCGGGGATAAAAACCCGGACTACAAAGGCACCTTCGTGTTCACCAACGATTTTGCCGCCCTGATGACCGACACGCCGGACGCGCCGGAAAGCCACGATCCGCTGATGCGCTGCGAGAGCGCGCGCGGGACCAGCCGCGTGATCTGCTTCTCGCCCGATCACAGCAAAACGCTGCCGGAGCTGAGCGTGGACGCGCTGAAAGAGGTGGTCAGCACCTGGCAGGCGCAAACCGCCGAGCTGGGCCAGCACTATCCATGGGTGCAGGTGTTTGAAAACAAAGGCGCGGCAATGGGCTGCTCCAACCCGCATCCGCATGGCCAGGTCTGGGCGAACAGCTTCCTGCCTAACGAAGCCGAGCGCGAAGACCGTCTGCAAAAAGCGTATTACGCGGAAAACGGCTCGCCGATGCTGGTGGATTACGCGCAGCGCGAGCTGGCAGACGGCAGCCGTACCGTGGTGGAAACCGAACACTGGCTGGCCGTCGTGCCTTACTGGGCGGCCTGGCCGTTTGAAACGCTGCTGCTGCCGAAAGCGCACGTGCAGCGCATCACCGACTTAACCGCAGCGCAGCGCAGCGATCTGGCGCTGGCGCTGAAAAAACTGACCAGCCGTTACGACAACCTGTTCCAGTGCTCCTTCCCCTACTCCATGGGCTGGCACGGCGCGCCGTTTAACGGTGAAGAGAATCATCACTGGCAGCTGCACGCCCATTTCTATCCGCCGCTGCTGCGCTCCGCGACGGTGCGTAAATTTATGGTGGGCTACGAAATGCTGGCGGAAACCCAGCGTGATCTGACGGCGGAACAGGCGGCAGAACGTCTGCGTGCCGTTAGCGACGTCCACTATCGCGAATCAGGAGTCTAAAAAATGAGTCTGAAAGATAAAACACAATCCCTGTTTGCTGAGAAATTTGGCTACCCTGCCACCCACGTTATCCAGGCGCCAGGCCGCGTTAACCTGATCGGTGAACACACCGACTATAACGATGGTTTCGTGCTGCCGTGCGCCATCGATTACCAGACCGTTATCAGCTGTGCGAAACGCGACGACCGTAAAGTCCGCGTGATTGCGGCTGATTACGGTAATGAGACGGACGAATTTTCCCTCGATGCCCCAATTGTGACACACGACAGCCAGCAGTGGTCTAACTACGTGCGCGGGGTGGTGAAACACCTTCAGAAGCGCAACAAGAACTTTGGCGGCGCCGATTTAGTCATCAGCGGCAACGTGCCGCAGGGTGCGGGCTTAAGCTCCTCTGCGTCTCTGGAAGTCGCCGTGGGAACCGTGTTCCAGCAGCTTTATCATCTGCCGCTGGATGGCGCGCAAATCGCCCTGAACGGTCAGGAAGCAGAAAACCAGTTCGTGGGCTGTAACTGCGGCATTATGGACCAGCTGATCTCCGCGCTGGGCAAAAAAGAACACGCGCTGCTGATCGACTGCCGCTCGCTTGGCACCAAAGCCGTTCCCCTGCCAAAAGGCGCGGCTGTTGTGATCATCAACAGCAACTTTAAGCGCACGCTGGTGGGCAGCGAGTACAACACCCGCCGCGAGCAGTGCGAAACCGGCGCCCGCTTCTTCCAGCAGCCCGCCCTGCGCGACGTGACGCTCAATGAATTTAACAAAGTGGCGCACGAGCTGGATCCGATTGTCGCCAAACGCGTTCGTCACGTGCTGACGGAAAATGCCCGTACCGTTGAAGCCGCGTCCGCGCTGGCGAAAGGCGATCTGAAACGTATGGGTGAGCTGATGGCGGAATCTCACGCCTCCATGCGCGATGATTTTGAAATCACCGTTCCGCAAATCGACACCCTGGTGGAGATTGTCAAAGCCACCATCGGCGACAAAGGCGGCGTGCGCATGACGGGCGGCGGCTTTGGCGGCTGCATCGTCGCGCTGGTGCCGGAAGAGCTGGTCCCTGCCGTACAGGACGCCGTGGCGAAGCAGTACGAAGCGAAAACAGGCATCAAAGAAACCTTCTATGTTTGCAAAGCATCACAAGGAGCCGGACAGTGCTAAACGAAACACCTACCCTCGCACCGGATGGTCTGCCGTATCGCCTGTTAACCCTGCGCAACCGCGCGGGGATGGTGGTTACGCTGATGGACTGGGGTGCGACCCTGCTTTCTGCCCGCGTACCGATGCCGGACGGCAGCGTGCGCGAAACCCTGCTCGGCTGCGCCTCGCCCGAGCAGTATGTTAATCAGTCCGCCTATCTGGGCGCATCCGTAGGGCGCTATGCTAACCGCATCGCGAAGAGCCGTTTTGAGCTCGACGGCGTGCAGTACACCCTGCTTCCAAGCCAGGGTGAAAACCAGCTGCACGGCGGCCCGGAAGGGTTTGATAAACGTCGCTGGAAGATTGTTCGTCAAAACGACGGCGAAGTGCTGTTCTCGCTGACTTCGCCGGATGGCGATCAGGGCTTCCCGGGCAACCTTAACGCCTCGGCGCGTTTTCGCCTCGACGAACGATAACCGTATGGCCATTGAATACCGTGCCACGACGGATAGACGCCGTGTCCGGTCAACCTGACCAACCACGCGTACTTCAATCTGGACGGCAACCAGTGCGACGTGCGTGAGCACAAGCTGCAGATCCTGGCGGATGCGTATCTGCCGGTTGACGAGATGGGCATTCCGTATCAGGGGCTCAAAGACGTGAGCGGGGCACCAGCTTTGATTTCCGCACGCGCAAAACCGATCGCGGAAGAGTTTCTGAGCGATGACGATCAGCGTGCGGTAAAAGGCTACGATCACGCGTTCCTGCTGCAGGCCAAAGGCGATGTGAACCAGCCTGCCGCACAGGTCTGGTCTGCGGATGAGAAGCTGCAGATGACGGTTTATACCACCGCTCCTGCCCTGCAGTTCTACTCAGGCAACTATCTCGGCGGCACGACGGCGCGCGAACACGAAGAGTACAGCTGCTGGCAAGGCCTGGCGCTGGAGAGCGAGTTCCTGCCGGACAGCCCGAATCATCCGGAATGGCCGCAGCCGGACTGCGTGCTGCGCCCCGGCAGAGAAGTACGTCAGCGTGACGGAATATCATTTTATTCCGCATTAATATTCAGCCCTCCTCCCGGAGGGCTTTTTTCTGCGCGCCTTGCTGAAAATAGCGCCGATCGCAGACAAAATCATAACCCTGGATTCACAAGCATCTTACACTCCGAGACTATTTTCGCTATGGTTAGGGTTAAGCGTTGCTGGTGGCACGGCCACGGCAATATAATGAGAATTGTTATCATTCTAAAAATGCTTGAGGAGTAAGAGATGGCTATTACTAAGCTGGTTCTGGTGCGTCACGGCGAAAGCCAGTGGAACAACGAAAACCGCTTTACCGGTTGGTACGACGTTGATCTGTCCGAGAAAGGCGTAAGCGAAGCGAAAGCAGCAGGTAAACTGCTGAAGGAAGAAGGCTTCAGCTTTGATTTTGCTTACACCTCTGTGCTGAAACGTGCCATCCACACCCTGTGGAACGTGCTGGACGAACTGGATCAGGCCTGGCTGCCGGTTGAGAAATCCTGGAAACTGAACGAGCGTCACTACGGTGCGCTGCAGGGTCTGAACAAAGCGGAAACCGCTGAGAAATACGGTGACGAGCAGGTTAAACAGTGGCGTCGCGGCTTCGCCGTCACCCCGCCAGAGCTGACCAAAGATGACGAGCGCTACCCGGGCCACGACCCGCGTTACGCGAAACTGACCGACGCTGAGCTGCCAACCACCGAAAGCCTGGCGCTGACCATCGACCGCGTTGTGCCTTACTGGAACGAAACCATTCTGCCACGCCTGAAAAGCGGCGAGCGCGTGATCATCGCGGCTCACGGTAACTCCCTGCGCGCGCTGGTGAAATACCTGGACAACATGGGTGAAGACGAAATCCTCGAACTGAACATCCCAACCGGCGTACCGCTGGTGTATGAGTTCGACGAAAACTTCAAGCCAATCAAACACTACTACCTGGGTAACGCGGAAGAGATCGCAGCGAAAGCGGCGGCCGTTGCGAACCAGGGTAAAGCGAAGTAATTTTCGCGACGACATAAAAAAAGCGCGGAACGCCTCCGCGCTTTTTTTGCACTTCACACGCAATCAGAAACACAAAATAATTCGCGTTGCAGAAAGGCGGCGAAGCTAATCTCCGGCAGCTAGCACAAAGTGACCCAGGTTAGCGAGAAAAGCCAACATCTCTGCGGCTCGAATTAGCCGCGACGCGCTTTTACCGCTGCCGCCAGCTGACGCAGGATGGTGTCGGTATCGTCCCAGCCGATGCAGGCATCGGTCACGCTCTTGCCGTACACCAGCGGTTCGCCGCCTTCCAGGTTCTGGTTACCTTCAACCAGATGGCTTTCGATCATCACCCCAATCACCGCCTTCTCACCGCCGGCAATCTGCTGACAGACGTCTGCTGCCCACTTCCATCTGCTTTTTAAACTGCTTGCTGGAGTTGGCATGGCTGAAATCGATCATCACCTGCGGTGGCAGGCCCGCTTTTTCCAGCCCGACTTTCACTTCTGCCACATGTTTTGCGCTGTAGTTCGGCTCTTTGCCGCCGCGCAGAATGATGTGGCAGTCGCCGTTACCGCTGGTGTTAACGATGGCAGAGTGGCCCCATTTGGTCACCGACAGGAAGCAGTGCGGCGCGCCGGCGGCGTTGATGGCGTCGATAGCCACCTTGATGGTGCCGTCAGTGCCGTTTTTGAAGCCCACCGGACAAGAGAGACCGGACGCCAGCTCGCGGTGAACCTGAGATTCAGTAGTGCGGGCACCAATCGCGCCCCCAGCTCATCAGGTCTGCCAGGTATTGCGGCGTAATCATGTCGAGGAATTCACCCGCCGCCGGCAGGCCGCTGTCGTTGATCTCCAGCAGCAGCTTGCGCGCAATGCGCAGACCGTCGTTGATCTGGAAGCTGTTATCCATGTGCGGATCGTTAATCAGCCCTTTCCAGCCAACGGTGGTGCGCGGTTTTTCAAAATAGACGCGCATGACGATTTCCAGCTCGTCCTTCAGCTCTTCACGCAGGGTGAGCAGACGGGCTGCGTATTCTTTCGCGGCAGCAGGATCGTGAATCGAGCACGGGCCAATCACCACCAGAAGACGATCGTCATTACCTTTCAGGATCTTATGGATCGCTTTACGAGCATGAGAAACCGTGTTTGCGGCATTTTCAGTGGCGGGGAATTTCTCAAGGAGTGCTACAGGAGGTAATAACTCATTGATCTCTTTAATACGTAAATCGTCGTTCTGATAATTCATCTTCTTTCCAGCTCTGCCATATCTTTAGTAATGAAAGCAATCCTTTCAATCTATCTTGTCGGCCAGGAAGTGTAAACACGGTTTTACACTTCACGCAGATAATTCCTGGAATTCGCCTAAAAATCGCCACAAAATAGCGAAAAATGAGATCTAACCTAAGCTTTTTAACTGTAACAACCAAATTTACAACGCTTAAACGCGATTCCCTACTGACGTAAGTCCGTAAGGCGGAATCTTTCGCCTCTGAAAAAGATGCACTGTTGGAGAATGTTATCCAGCGTAACGACAAGAACAGGAGCACCATGATGAAAATGACAAAACTGGCAACCCTCTTCCTGACCGCCACCCTTACCCTGGCCAGCGGCGCAGCATGCGGCCGCGGAAACGGGCATCTGATGCCTCGGCCAATAACGGCCAGGCCAACTCCTCGGCAGCGGCGGGTCAGCCCGCCCCTGATGCGAAACAGAATATTGCCCCGAACAAGGTCGATAACAGCAAAATTAACAACGGCAGCACGAATTCTGCTACCGGTACGCAGCAAACTCACTCATCGCAGCATATGAGCTCAGATGAGGTGCACAAGAACTCGATGTGTAAGGACGGGAAATGCCCGGACGTAAACAAAAAAGTCGAAACCGGTAATGGCACTAATAATGACGTCAATACCAAAACCGATGGCACAACCCAGTAAAGAGTGATGCCATGACACATGAGGAGAGCTTCGGCTCTCCTTATTTTTTTCTTGTAACCTATTAAAAATGCTACAATAAAGTAAGGCAATAACCCTGGTTAAAAGGAAGGAGCCAGACATGGCGCACTCCCATTCCCACTCGCACGCACCCGGCAACGACAACGCTAAACGACTGATGCTGGCCTTTGGCGTCACGGCAACGTTTATGGTTATCGAGGTCATTGGCGGCCTGATTTCCGGCTCTCTGGCGCTTCTGGCTGATGCCGGACACATGCTGACCGATGCCGCCGCCCTGCTCTTCGCCCTGCTGGCGGTGCAGTTTGCGCGCCGCCCACCCAATGCGCGCCACATACCTTCGGCTGGCTGAGGCTGACCACCCTGGCCGCGTTTGTTAACGCCATTGCGCTGGTGGTCATTACCGTGCTTATCGTCTGGGAGGCCATACAGCGCTTCCGGCATCCGCAGCCGATCGCCGGGGCAACCATGATGGTGATTGCCGTGGCAGGGCTGCTGGCGAATATTCTGGCCTTCTGGATTCTGCACCGCGGCAGCGGGGAAAAGAACCTCAACGTGCGCGCGGCGGCACTGCATGTGCTGGGTGATTTGCTCGGTTCAGTCGGGGCGATTGTCGCCGCGCTGGTGATCCTCTATACCGGCTGGACGCCTGTCGATCCGATTCTGTCCGTGCTGGTGTCGTGTCTGGTCTTGCGCAGCGCCTGGCGGCTGCTGAAGGAGAGCGTGAATGAACTGCTTGAAGGGGCGCCGCTCGACATTCCTGGACATTGACGAGCTGAAGCGCAACCTGCGCCGTACTGTCCCGGAAGTCCGCAACGTCCATCACGTGCACGTCTGGCTGGTGGGAGAGAAACCGGTCATGACGCTGCACGTCCAGGTGATCCCACCTCACGACCACGATGCGCTGCTCGATGACGCATCCAGCATTTCCTGGAGCACCACTACGACATTGAGCCACGCCACCGTCCAGATGGAGTATCAGCCCTGTAACGGGCCGGACTGCCACCTTAACGAGGCGCAGTCCGGTCATTCACATCATCATCACCACTAGCTGGAAAGCGCGTGAGAGCCTCGCTCACGCGCGCTGTTAATCCACATCCGGCTGCCGTTCAGCGCGATGAAGGTCAGCAGCAGATATTCCAGCGACATCGCATACACGCCCTGCAGGGCGAAGATCGCCACGCTGATCACGTTGATGATGACCCACAGCAGCCAGTTCTCAACGTATTTGCGGGTCATCAGGATCATCGCCGCAATCGACAGCACCATCATGCAGGAATCCCAGAACGGGAAAGCATCCGGCTGGAGCTCTGGCATCGTCACGTTCAGGCCGATGCCGGACATGACTGAAACGGCAACGCGGGTCAGGAAGGCAAACACCGGGTTGATGTAAACGGTCATTAAGCCAATGGCGACCACGCAGGCGACGAGCCAGGCGATGGCTTTCGGCAAGGGCAGCCAGCGGATCTGCAGCTCAGCCTCCTGCTGGCTGTTCTGACGCGACCAGGCATACCAGCCGTAAATATTGGCGGCAAAGAAGAACAGCTGCAACAGCAGGCTGGCGTACAGCTGGATCTGGAAGAAGATAATCGCAAACAGCGTGACGTTAATCAGCCCGAACGCGTAGTTACTGATCTTCTCCAGGCTTGCCAGCCAGATACACAGTAAGCCCGCCAGCGTGCCTACGGCCTCAATCCATGACAGGTCATAGCCACCTGCACCAATCGGTATATGAACCAGAATGTTCTGTGTGCTAAAAAAATCCATCCTTTCCCCGGGGCGTATTGTATTAAGGACGTAGTGTAGCCGCAAAATCCAGCATGCGGTTAAGCGGAATCAACGCGCCTTCACGCAGGGCGGCATCCACATGGATTTCATGCGCCGCACCGCCGTGTTCCAGCCCTTCGGCAATCGCTTTCAGGCCGTTCATCGCCATCCACGGACAATGCGCACAGCTGCGGCACGTCGCCCCTTCTCCCGCCGTTGGCGCTTCAAACAGCTCTTTCTCCGGCACGGCCTGCTGCATCTTATAGAAGATACCGCGATCGGTGGCGACAATGAGCTGCTTGTGAGGCAACGTTCTGGCCGCGTTGATAAGCTGGCTGGTTGAGCCCACGGCATCCGCCATGTCGACGATCGACTGCGGCGATTCGGGGTGCACCAGGATGGCGGCGTGCGGATAAAGCGCCTTCATGCGCGCCAGCGCCTGGGTTTTGAATTCATCATGCACAATGCAGGCGCCCTGCCAGCACAGAACGTCAGCCCCGGTCTGCTTCTGCACATAACTGCCGAGATGACGGTCCGGCGCCCAGATAATTTTCTCGCCCAGGCTGTCCAGATGTTCAATCAGCTCAACGGCGATGCTGGACGTGACCACCCAGTCGGCCCGCGCTTTTACCGCCGCCGAGGTGTTGGCGTAGACCACCACGGTCCGGTCAGGGTGAGCGTCACAGAAGGCCGTGAACTCGTCAATCGGGCAGCCCAGATCCAGCGAACACTCCGCGTTCAGCGTGGGCATCAGAATGGTTTTTTCCGGGCTGAGAATCTTTGCCGTCTCGCCCATAAAACGCACGCCGGCAACCAGCAGCGTGGAAGCGGGATGTCGTGCACCGAAGCGCGCCATCTCCAGTGAGTCAGAGATGCAGCCCCCGGTCTCTTCCGCCAGCTGCTGGATTTCCGGGTCGGTGTAGTAATGGGCCACCATCACCGCATCGCGCTCTTTAAGAAGACGTTTGATCTTCTCGCGGTAGAATTGCTTTTCATGCTGATCCAGCGGCAGGGGCTTTGGCGGAAACGGATAGATTGCGGCTTCAGGATCAAACATCACACTCATTATGGCTTCTCGTTTTACGGGCTGAACAACAATGCCGTTCATTTGCATGACATGGCAAAACGGGTGGCAAATATGTTTTGTATACTAAACAAGATAGCGAATCTGCGTGAAAAATGTCCGGGAGAATAGGATGGGCGGAGCCCCCCCGCGCCGCTGCGGGGCCTGGGGGTGGCGCCAGCGCCATTTTACATGGGTGGGTCGTGCAGGATGACTCGCTTCGCTCGCCCTTCGAACGCTGGTTTTTGTTAATTTTGTCGAATCTTCTCTATTCGCAGATAGCAAAAAAGCGCCTTTAGGGCGCTTTTTTACACTGGTGGGTCGTGCAGGATTCGAACCTGCGACCAATTGATTAAAAGTCAACTGCTCTACCAACTGAGCTAACGACCCCTTGCGAGATTGTTCTTCGAAGTGGTGGGTCGTGCAGGATTCGAACCTGCGACCAATTGATTAAAAGTCAACTGCTCTACCAACTGAGCTAACGACCCATTCGGGTGCTGACTTCGAAGATTTTTACTCGGTACCACTTTAAAGTGGTGGGTCGTGCAGGATTCGAACCTGCGACCAATTGATTAAAAGTCAACTGCTCTACCAACTGAGCTAACGACCCGAGTGGTGGGTGATGACGGGCTCGAACCGCCGACCCCCTCCTTGTAAAGGAGATGCTCTACCAACTGAGCTAATCACCCAATACTGTACGTGCTGGATACTGCGTTAAGTGGTGGGTCGTGCAGGATAACTCGGCTTCGCCTCACCCTATCGGGCCGTTGCTGACGCAACGTTATCCTTCACGCTTTACTTCTACTTCCACCCCGACGTTAAATTGGTGGGTCGTGCAGGATTCGAACCTGCGACCAATTGATTAAAAGTCAACTGCTCTACCAACTGAGCTAACGACCCACTTTTATGCTGCCTTCACGTTGTTTGATATCCCGTGGCAACGGCGGCATATATTACTGATTTAAGAATTCAGCGCAACAAAAATTTCGATGAGAATGACTTAACTGCTTAGGATTCATGCGGCACGACCAGAAATAACGCGATTTCTGGTCATGCGCTAAGCATCCCATCGAACCAAGACGTTTTTGCGCCTGCTTAGCACCTTCGGTACCCGGGAATTTACTGACCACCTGCTGATAAACCGCTTTGGCTTTCGCGGTGTCGCCTTTGTCCTGCATGATCACGCCCACCTTGTACATCGCATCAGGCGCTTTCGGCGATTTCGGGTAATTTTTCACCACTGAGGCAAAATAAAACGCCGCATCGTCCTTTTTACCCTTGTTGTAATTCAACTGACCGAGCCAGTAATTGGCATTTGGCTGATAAGTGGAATCAGGGTATTTCTTAACAAAGTTCTGAAACGCAGCAATCGCGTCATCCTGACGAGATTGATCCTGCACCAGGGCAATGGCCGCATTGTAGTCCGTATTCGCGTCACCGCTCTGTACAGGCGCGCCTGTTGAGGCTGACGTATCAGCAGATGGCGCTGGCGTAGACGTCGCCGCACCGCTCTGATCGCCTGCGGCTGGCTGTGCTGCTGCACCACCACTGCTCAGGCTATCGATCTGCAACAAGATTTGCTTCTGACGTTCCACAACCTGGTTAAGCTGATACTGGCTTTCCTGAATCTGGCCGCGGAGAGAGTCAATATCATTCTGGTTATCGGAGAGCTGTTGCTGGAGTTGGGTTAAAAGCTGGCTGTGAGCGTTAGAAATACGCTCGAGTTGAGTGACCCGGTCTTCTACCGAGCCTGAGCCGACACTACTGATTGGTGCCTGAGCAAAAGCGGCCCAGGGGGCCGCTATTCCAACCAGTAACGACAGACTCAACAGATGATGTCTGAAGTTACTGCTCATGCAATTCTCTTAGTAAACCAGTACGGCACGACGGTTTTTAGCGTAAGCCGCTTCGTCGTGACCCAGTACTGCAGGTTTTTCTTTACCGTAAGAAACGATGGAGATCTGGTCAGCAGAAACGCCTTTACCCTGCAGGTACATTTTAACGGCGTTAGCACGACGTTCACCCAGGGAGATGTTGTACTCTGGAGTACCACGTTCGTCCGCGTGACCTTCTACGGTGACTTTGTAAGATGGGTTGCTACGCAGGAAGTTAGCGTGCGCATCCAGCATCGCAGCGAAGTCAGAACGGATGTCGTATTTGTCCAGATCGAAGTAAACGATGTTGTTCTGCTGCAGCTGCTGCATCTGCAGACGCGCTTGCTCTTCAGAAGACATGTTGCCATTGCCGTTCGCGTCCATACCGGTGCCGGCACCCATCATGCCTTCGCCGCTCTGGTCGTTGCTGGCGTTCTTGTTAGAAGAACACGCTGCGATTGCCATAACAGGCAGAGCGAGCATCAGCCCCTTCAGCACTTTGTTCAGTTGCATTTCTTTGATTCCTTTAGTAATCAATTATTTATTATTTACAGATACGGCGACCAGGCAGGGGATTTTACCTGTCCATCAGTTGCCGGAAGACGCGCTTTGAAACGCCCATCTGTAGAAACCAGATTCAGCACGGATCCCATCCCCTGAGAAGAGCTGTAGATTACCATCGTGCCGTTAGGTGCCAGACTTGGCGTTTCATCCAGGAACGTTGACGACAGAACCTGAACGCCACCCGCTACCAGATCTTGTTTGGCGATGTGCTGCTGCCCACCGTTGGAGCTGACCATTACCATAAATTTACCGTCGCTGCTCACGTCTGCGTCCTGGTTCTGTGAACCTTCCCAGGTGATACGCTGCGCAGCGCCGCCGTTGATGTTGACTTTATAGATTTGTGGACGGCCCGCCTGGTCAGAGGTAAACGCCAGCGTCTGGCTGTCCGGGAACCAGGTAGGTTCGGTGTTGTTGCTGCGGCCATCGGTCACCTGACGGATCTGGCCGGAGCCAATGTCCATCACGTACAGGTTCAGGCTACCGGTTTTAGACAGCGCAAACGCCAGTTTAGAGCCGTCCGGCGAGAACGCCGGCGCACCGTTGTGACGCGGGAAGGACGCCACCTGACGAATAGCACGCACCGTTTGCCAGCGTCTGGATAACCAGCGCAGAACGGCCGCTTTCGAAGGTCACGTAAGCCAGTTTGGAACCGTCCGGAGACCAGGCCGGAGACATCAGCGGCTGCGAAGAGCGTTTGTGCACCAGGAACTGGTTGTAGCCGTCGTAGTCAGATACGCGCAGCTCATACGGGAACTGACCACCGTTGGTCTGCACCACGTAAGCGATACGGGTACGGAACGCACCTTTAATGCCGGTCAGTTTTTCAAATACCTCATCGCTGGCAGCGTGAGCCGCATAGCGCAGGCACTGTTTGGTGACTTTATAGGAGTTCTGCGCCAGAACGGTACCCGGCGCACCACCGGTATCCACCAGCTGGTAGGCCACGTTGTAGCTGCCGTCCGGATTAGGGGTAACCTGACCCACAACCACGGCATCAATACCCAGTGCAGACCATGCTGCAGGCTGTACTTCCTGCGCGCTGCCCGGCTGCTGCGGCAGACGAGAACGATCTAACGGGTTGAATTTACCGCTGTTACGCAGGTCAGCCGCCACGATGCCACCGGCATCTTCAGGCGCAGCGCCAGGGCCTGCCCACTGGAACGGAACAACACCAATTGGGCGTGCCGAGTCCACCCCCTGGGTGATCTCGATACGTACTTCTGCGTGCAGCACCGCTGCCCACAGCATTAAAAAACCAAATGCTACACGTAATGCCTGCTTCATCATATCTCCCTTATCCGGGTAACCTTACCCACGATAATTTAGCAGAATGTTAACAAACTCAAATAGACAAAACTACCAGAACCCTGTGACTAAACCTGGTCTATTTTTCCCCGTTTGCACGGGGAAAATGTAACTTAAGGTTTGAAGTCCAGCGGCGCATTTTTGAAGACTTCGTAAACAGCCTGAGACGGCGGTTTAGGCATCTTCGCCTGACGCGCTGCAGCCAGGGCCGCAGTACATAAAGCCGGGTCGCCACCTTCAGACTTAATATCCAGCAGCATGCCGTCCGGAGCCAGTTTTATACGCAACGTACACGTTTTACCGGTATAGGAAGACGCATCATAGAATCGGCTTTCAATAGCGGATTTAATCTGCGCGGCATAACCGTTGATTTCAGCCCCTGTCGCACCGTTACTCTTAGTGTTACCACTTCCGGTCGGCCTGCGTTGTTTCCTTTCGCCCCACCGCCCGTTTTCGGCGCATTCTTACCGGAGCTCAAATCGCCCAGCAGATCGTCAACCCCTGCGGCAGCAGCGGCTTTTTCAGCGGCGGCCTTTCTTGGCAGCAGCCGCTTTTTCAGCTGCCGCTTTCTTATCGGCAGCGGCCTTCTCAGCTGCAGCTTTCTTCTCAGCAGCGGCTTTTTCGGCGGCAGCAGCTTTCGCAGCAGCAGCCTTCTCAGCCGCAGCGGCTTTCTCTGCTGCTGCTTTCTCCGCGGCGGCTTGTTTAGCCGCTTCGGCCTGTGCTTTCTTCTCTGCTTCTGCCTGAGCTTCCTTCTTCGCGGCTTCCGCTTCCGCTTTCTTCTTCGCATCGGCGGCGGCTTTCTTCGCGGCTTCCGCTTCCGCTTTCTTCTGAGCATCGGCAGCGGCTTTCTTCGCGGCTTCGGCTTCCGCTTTCTTCTGGGCATCGGCAGCGGCTTTCTTCGCCGCTTCTGCCGCTTCTTTTGCCTGGGCATCAGCCTGTGCTTTCGCGTCCGCTGCGGCTTTTGCTGCCGCTTCTTCCGCCTGCTTCTGTTGCTGCTGCGCTTTCTTTCGCGGCCTCTTCGGCTTGTTTCTGCTGCTCTGCCTGTTCGCGTTCGCGGCTTCCTGCGCCTGCAAACGTTCTTTCTCCAGCTGCTTCAGACGCTCCTGCTCTGCGGCCTGCTTTTCACGCAGCTCTTCCGCCTGCTGTTGCGCCTGTTTTTCGCGCTGCTCTTCAGCCCGTTGTGCACTCGCCTGCTGCTGCTGTTGGCGATTATAGTTGTGCACCACCGCACCGGGATCGACCATCACCGCGTCAATGGAAGAGCCTCCACCGCCGCCGGCTGATGCATCAATATGCTCGTCGAACGAACTCCAGATCAGCGCTGCAAAAAGAATAACGTGCAGCACTGCGGAGACGATTATCGCTCGCTTAAGCTTGTCGTTCTGTTCGGTTGCCTTTGACACTATCGGTTCCCAAAAACTAGGCGAGTGATCAAATAGGTTGGGTCATTAAGCCAACTGACTTAACACCCGCACTATGTAGCAAGTTCAGCGCTTTAATAATTTCATCGTAGGGTACGTCTTTCGCGCCACCGATTAAGAAGACCGTTTTCGGATTTGACTCCAGGCGACGCTGCGCTTCGGCAATCACCTGCTCAGGCGGCAGCTGATCCATACGATCTTTCTCCACCACGACGCTGTATTGCCCTACGCCGGAAACCTCAATGATGACCGGAGGATCGTCATTGGTGCTCACCGCCTGCGATTCTGTCGCATCCGGCAGATCCACTTCCACGCTCTGGGTAATGATTGGCGCTGTTGCCATAAAGATCAGCAGCAGTACCAGCAGGACGTCCAGCAGCGGAACGATGTTGATTTCGGACTTGAGGTCGCGACGACCCCGTCCACGCGATCTGGCCATGGTTTACCCCTTGTTGCTCTCGGTGCTGGTAAACGCCTGACGGTGCAGAATCGCAGTGAACTCTTCCATAAAGTTGTCGTAGTTCAGTTCCAGTTTGTTCACGCGCTGGTTCAGACGGTTATAGGCCATAACCGCCGGGATTGCCGCAAACAGACCGATAGCGGTCGCAATCAGTGCTTCAGCGATACCCGGCGCAACCATCTGCAACGTGGCCTGCTTCACCGCGCCCAGCGCGATAAAGGCGTGCATGATCCCCCACACCGTACCAAACAGACCGATATACGGGCTGATGGAACCGACGGTACCGAGGAAAGGAATATGGGTTTCCAGGTTTTCCAGCTCGCGGTTCATCGAGATGCGCATCGCACGCGAGGCCCCTTCCACCACCGCTTCCGGCGCATGATTGTTTGCGCGATGCAGACGGGCAAACTCTTTGAAACCGCTATAGAAAATTTGCTCGGAGCCGGTCAGGTTTTCACGGCGCGCCTGGCTTTCCTGATACAGACGAGAAAGCTCAATGCCCGACCAGAACTTGTCTTCAAACGCTTCAGCTTCACGGCCAGCGGCATTGAGGATACGCGTTCTCTGGATGATGATGGCCCAGGATGCGATTGAAAAACCAATCAAAATCAACATGATAAGTTTAACCAGAAGGCTTGCCTTCAGGAACAAATCAAGGATATTCATGTCAGTCACTGCTTAAACTCCGCGACAATAGACTTAGGAAGCGCACGAGGCTTCATTATGGTTGGATCAACACAAACAATCAGTACTTCAGCTGAGTTCAGTACGGTATTCTCTGCGTTGACTATCCGCTGCGTGAAAACCAGTGAGGTCCCGCGCATTGATGTAATTTCAGTTTGGACTTCGAGCATATCGTCGAGTCTGGCAGGCGCAAAATACTCCAGCGTCATCTTGCGTACCACGAAGGCAACTCGCTCAGCCAACAGCACCTGTTGACTAAAGTGATGATGGCGCAGCATCTCTGTGCGTGCCCGTTCATAAAAAGCAACGTAGCTGGCGTGGTAAACCACACCACCGGCATCGGTATCTTCGTAATAGACACGAACCGGCCATCGAAACAGCGTTGTATTCACTTTACATCCCGGTAATGCAACAAAAGTTAATGCTTTTAAACTTCGCTACTATACGCGCGGGAAAGAGGGTTGGGAATGGGGGAAAGTAAACGGAGAGTAAATTTTTATGGGCTCGGGTAAGCCCATAACGTTAACGGACATTTCTTATTCAGAAGAAGAAGAAAATCAAACCGGCGAGCAGCACCAGATCGGCAATCAGCGGGCAGAAAATTCCCTGCCAGTGAACGGCGCGCGGACGAAAGCCCACGCCGTGGATCACCCCGGCACACACCGCCCACATAAGCAGGAAGCCGTGCCAGATTTCCAGCTCGCTGGTTTTCGCTGCAAAGCGCGAAGGGTCCCAGAAGATACAACCTGCCAGCAGTAATGCCATCACTAAGGAAAGCGCCCGTAACGGGCGCTTATCCATTACCGCGTACAGTTTCGCGATAATATTCATCAGTGTTTTTCTTCACCCGCTTTGGTCGCTTCAACGTGCTCAAGCGCCAGGGCAGTGATGACACCAAATGCACAGGCAAGAAGCGTCCCTAAAATCCATGCGAAATACCACATATTCAGCTCCTTACTTAGTACATAGAGTGGGTGTTGCTTTCGATATGTTCTTTGGTGATACGACCGAACATTTTCCAGTAACACCAGATGGTGTAGGGCAGAACGATCGGAACGAACACGCAAGCAACATAGGTCATCAGGTTCAGCGTCATATGGCTGGACGTTGCATCCCACATGGTCAGGCTAGCATTCAGCATGGTGCTGGATGGCATGACGAATGGGAACATCGCAATACCCGATGTCAGGATGATGCACGCCAGGGTCAGTGATGAGAACACGAACGCCAGAGCGCCTTTCTCCAGACGAGACGTCAACACGGTCAGCAGCGGCAGCAATACGCCCAGAGCCGGGATAGCCCACAGCGCAGGGGTATTGTTAAAGTTCACCAGCCATGCACCTGCCTGACGCGCCACTTCTTTGGTCAGCGGATTAGACGGCGCAGTATGGTTAATCGCAGACGTCACCACGTAGCCATCAATGCCGTACACCACCCACACACCGGCCAGCGCGAAGCAGACCAGCGTCACCAGCGCAGCGACCTGCGCCGTAGCGCGAGAACGCAGATGCAGTTCACCCACGGTACGCATCTGCAGATAGGTTGCGCCCTGAGTGAGGATCATCGCCACGCTCACCACACCCGCCAGCAGACCAAACGGATTCAGCAGCTGGAAGAAGTTACCGGTGTAGAACAGACGCATGTATTCGTCCAGGTGGAACGGCACACCCTGCAGCAGGTTACCGAACGCCACGCCAATCACCAGCGGTGGAACGAAGCTACCGATGAAGATGCCCCAGTCCCACATGTTGCGCCAGCGGGTGTCTTCAATCTTGGAACGGTAGTCGAAACCGACCGGACGGAAGAATAAAGAGGCCAGCACCAGAATCATCGCCACATAGAAGCCGGAGAACGCAGCCGCGTAGACCATCGGCCAGGCAGCGAACAGCGCGCCGCCTGCGGTGATCAGCCACACCTGGTTACCGTCCCAGTGCGGGGCGATGGAGTTGATCATGATTCGACGCTCGGTGTCATTACGACCGAGGAAACGGGTGAGCATCCCCACCCCCATGTCGAAACCATCCGTGACGGCGAAACCGATCAGCAGAACGCCAACCAGCAGCCACCAGATAAAACGCAATACTTCATAATCGATCATTTGATGACTCCTGTCTTAGCGTGCCGGCTGAGTAGTCGCAGTGGACTGCTCGTAGTGATAGCGACCGGTTTTCAGGCTGCTTGGGCCAAGGCGCGCAAACTTGAACATCAGGAACAGTTCAGCCACCAGGAACAGGGTGTACAGACCACAAATCAGCAGCATGGAGAAGATCAGGTCGCCTGCGGTCAGCGACGAGTTCGCTACCGCCGTTGGCAGCACCTCACCAATCGCCCACGGCTGACGGCCGTACTCCGCAACAAACCAGCCGGATTCAATTGCGATCCACGGCAGTGGAATACCGTACAGCGCCGCGCGCAGCAGCCATTTTTTCTCGCCGATACGGTTGCGAATCACGGACCAGAAGGACGCCGCGATGATCAGCAGCATGATGACGCCGCAGGCCACCATGATACGGAATGCGAAGTACAGCGGCGCAACGCGAGGAATCGAGTCTTTGGTTGCCAGCTGGATCTGCGCTTCCGTCGCATCAGACACGTTCGGGGTATAGCGCTTCAGCAGCAGACCGTAACCCAGATCTTTCTTCACGTTGTTGAACTGGTCGCGAACGGCCTGGTCGGTAGAACCGGCACGCAGCTGTTCCAGCAGCGGGTAGGCTTTCATACCGTTACGGATACGCTCTTCGTGCTGCACCATCAGCTCTTTCAGGCCGGTCACCTGCTTATCCACAGAACGGGTGGCGATGATGCCCAGCGCGTAAGGGATCTGAATGGCGAAGCGGTTTTCCTGCGCGTCCTGATCGGGAATACCGAACAGCGTAAAGGCCGCCGGCGCCGGTTGGGTTTCCCATTCGGCTTCGATGGCGGCCAGTTTGGTTTTCTGCACGTCACCCATTTCGTAACCGGATTCATCACCCAGAACGATAACGGAGAGGATGGCAGCCATACCGAAGCTGGCAGCGATAGCGAAGGAGCGCTTAGCAAACGCGATGTCACGACCGCGCAGCAGGTAGTAGGAGCTGATGCCCAGGATAAACATCGCGCCGCAGGCATAGCCAGAAGCGACGGTGTGAACGAATTTAACCTGAGCAACCGGGTTCAGGACCAGCTCGGCAAAGCTGACCATCTCCATACGCATGGTTTCGAAGTTGAAATCAGACGCGATAGGGTTCTGCATCCAGCCGTTCGCGACCAGGATCCACAGCGCGGACAGGTTCGAACCCAGCGCCACCAGCCAGGTCACCGCCATGTGCTGGACTTTACCCAGACGGTCCCAACCGAAGAAGAACAGACCGACAAAGGTGGATTCGAGGAAGAAGGCCATCAGACCTTCGATGGCCAGCGGCGCACCGAAGATATCCCCGACGTAGTGGGAATAGTAAGACCAGTTAGTCCCGAACTGGAACTCCATGGTCAGACCGGTTGCCACGCCCAGAGCAAAGTTGATACCAAACAACTTGCCCCAGAACTTGGTCATATCTTTATAAATCTGTTTGCCGGAGAGGACGTATACCGTTTCCATAATGGCCAGCAGGAACGCCATACCGAGCGTCAGTGGCACAAACAGGAAGTGGTACATCGCGGTCAAGGCAAACTGTAAGCGCGACAGTTCGACTATATCTAACATTATGACTCCTTGCTCATCGCATGAAGACTCCGAGAGTGAACCCCGTCAGAGCGAGTTCACACGCATGCCCCAATACAAATTATTCGCATCCTTGTCGTCGTTATTCACTGAAGGAGGATAAAAACGATGACGTGAGGTTACAAATACGTTAATAAAAAACTCAAATTGATCCCGCAAATATAATACGCTGCAAAACCCTTACAATAAACAGGTTTTTATTGAGTCACATTTACGTTTTTCGACGGCGATCAATTTATAGCAAAATTACCACTTTTCGGCCATTTTGATCGGGGACAATTTAGCGCTTTTCAGCATCTTTTTCCAAGGATTAAACATTGATTTAAATCAAAAACAATCCTTAATGTTAATTGTGTTTTGATGTGGTGAACATGGTAAAAACCATGTTAAAGATATGTATATGAAATAACAATGGTTATCAATCGACAGGTAAAGGTAAATAATGGCGAGTATATTTAACGTTTATCATTTGCGTAAAAAAATGGGTCGTCCATGACAGATAAAGAACCTGAGAAATTAGACTTATTGCACATCTTTTTTATTTTACAAATATTTCACCATTACGATTATCATACTTAACACCGCTCCGTGATTATTCTTTTTATTCTCGCTCGTGCTAAACCCTTTTATTTTATGGGGCATTGTCCAGCCGCATCCAGCGCCGTGTTGTAGCCCAGAAGATAAGCGCCAGCAGACTTACGGTAGCACCGAGCAAACAAACGCCCTGCCAGCCGAATCCAGCATAGATAACAGTTGTCGCCATGGCGCCCAACCCACTGCCTGTCGCGTAAAACAGCATATATAACGCCACCAGTCTGCCGTGTTGAGCAACGTTGGTGCGCAAAAGCAGACTCTGGTTCGTGACATGCAGCGCCTGTCCGCCGAAATCAAGCAGTACAATCCCCAGGATCAGCAGAACCAGAGAGTGTTCCAGCCTTGACAGCGGCCACCAGGCAAGCAGCAATAGCAGAAGAGACAGCAAACTTGTGCGCTGTGCATTACCGCGATCCGCTTCCTTTCCTTCCCGCGCCGTGCTCCCGCCCCCGCCCGCCCCCTCGCCGGCCCGGCGCGGCCTCCGCCCTCGCCCCGTGCGCCTCCGGCCGCACACCACTTGCACTATCTGCAACACCCGCAGCCCGCGCGGGGCGCTGCCTGGGGGCTCTCCCGCGCGCCGCCGCCCGCCGGTCCCCCCGGGGGCGGCCGGGCTGCTGCCCCCGGTCTGGGGCGGCTCGCTGCGGTGTCCCCTTCGCGTGCCGCGCCGCCCCCTGTTGTCTGCTTGTTTTTATTCATTCCACTAACCTGGTTGCAAAATAAAACTGGTTGAAGCGTAGCCAGGCTAGTTTTAAAATGCAACCAGAATTCCAAACCGGAGATACGCCGTGCCACTGAAGACTCAACCCTGCCCCGTTGCCCGTTCTGTCGATTTGATTGGCGATCGCTGGGCATTGCTTATCATCCGTGATGCCTTCGACGGCGCGCGGCGTTTTGGTGATTTTCAGCGTGGTCTTGGCGTGGCGCGTAACATTCTTACCGACAGGCTACGCAAGCTAGTGGAAGCGGGCATTTTTACCACTCAACCCGCATCAGATGGCACGGCATATCAGGAATATGTGCTGACAGAGAGAGGCGAATCGTTATTTCCGGTAGTGGTGGCGCTGCGCCAGTGGGGCGAACAACATCTTTTTGCTCCTGGTGAACCCCATTCCGTATTGATCGATAGCCAGAGCGCCGAAGCCATCCCCCCGATGCTGCCGCAAGCGGCTGACGGGCACCGGCTTACCGCGGCAAATACTGAAGTACGTAAATTACGGCAATAAAAAAGGCCGCTTTACGAGCGGCCAACCATGTCGAAACGGACAATTTTATGCTGCAACGCCCCCCTCAGGGAGGAGCAGAGAGTTCTTACTTAATGATGGA
>JBCNNT010000010.1:0-695611 GCA_039594245.1 Enterobacter sp. | reverse complement strand
CATGCCGGAAGCGCCAGAGCTTTCCGGCCTGCAAAGCAGGTGTTCGTTATAGACCCGGCAGCCTGCGCCGCCGGGCAAAGGACACTAGACGTCCAGCAGCAGACGCGTTGGATCTTCCAGCAGCTCTTTGATCGCGACCAGGAAGCCCACGGACTCGCGGCCGTCGATCAGGCGGTGGTCGTAAGAGAGCGCCAGGTACATCATCGGCAGGATCTCAACTTTACCGTCTACCGCCATCGGGCGATCTTTGATGGCGTGCATACCCAGGATCGCGCTCTGCGGCGGGTTGATGATCGGGGTAGACATCAGCGAGCCGAATACGCCGCCGTTGGTAATGGTGAAGTTACCGCCGGTCAGATCGTCTACGGTCAGCTTGCCGTCGCGGCCTTTCACGGCCAGCTCTTTAATGTTCTTCTCGATGTCAGCCATGCCCAGCGTATCCACATCACGCAGAACCGGCGTTACCAGGCCACGCGGGGTCGAAACCGCCATGCTGACGTCGAAGTAGTTGTGGTAAACCACGTCGTCGCCATCGATGGACGCGTTCACTTCCGGGTAGCGTTTCAGCGCTTCAACCACCGCCTTCACGTAGAAGGACATAAAGCCCAGACGGATGCCGTGACGTTTTTCAAACGCGTCACCGTACTGCTTGCGCAGGTCCATGATTGGCTTCATGTTGACTTCGTTGAAGGTGGTCAGCATCGCGGTGGAGTTTTTCGCTTCCAGCAGACGCTCGGCCACGCGCTTGCGCAGGCGGGTCATCGGCACGCGTTTTTCGGAACGGCCAGCCAGCTGCGGCGCCGGGCTGCTTGCCGGCTGAGCGGCCGGTTTGCTCTCTGCCTGAGCCGGGGCTTTCGCCAGGTGCTTATCGACGTCTTCACGGGTGAGACGGCCGCCCACGCCGGTGCCTTTAATGGCTGCCGGCGTCAAGGCTGTGTTCCGCCAGCAGGCGACGGATCGCCGGGCTGAGCGCGTCGTTAGTCTGCTCTTCCAGAGAGGCCTGCTGGCGCTGAGCCGGCGTGGAGGCTTTCGCTTCAGATTTGGCGCTGGTCTCTTTGCCCGCGCTGTTGCCTTCACGCAGGCGACCCAGGATCTGACGAGAGGTGACGGTCGTACCTTCATCTTCCAGCACCGCGTCCAGAACGCCGTCCGCCGAAGCCGGTACTTCCAGTACCACTTTGTCAGTTTCGATTTCTACCAGCACTTCATCGCGCTTAACGGCATCGCCTGGTTTTTTGTGCCAGGTAGCGACGGTCGCATCTGCTACGGATTCAGGCAGGTCGGGAACAAGAATATCTACGCTACTCATTATGTATCCTTTAATTAATCGACGTTCAGCGCGTCATTGACCAGATCTTGTTGCTGCTTCTGGTGAACGGACATATACCCTACCGCCGGAGAGGCGGAGGCCGGGCGACCTGCATAACGCAGGGCTGACCCAAATGGAATCACTTCACGGAAATGATGCTGGCTGCAGTACCATGCGCCCTGGTTAAGCGGCTCTTCCTGGCACCAGACAAAATCATGTACGTGCGCATAAGGTTTCAACGCGTCCTGCACCGACTGATGCGGGAACGGGTACAACTGCTCAATACGGACAATGGCAACATCCTTCTGGTCATTTTTACGACGCTGTTCAAGCAGGTCGTAATAAACCTTACCAGAACAAAGGATAACGCGCTTCACGGCTTGCGGATCCAAATCATCCACTTCGCCAATCGCCGGCATAAAGGTGCCATTCGCCAGTTCATCCAGCGTGGAGACCGCCTGCGGATGACGCAGCAGCGACTTCGGTGACATCACCACCAGCGGGCGACGCATACCGCGCAACGCCTGACGACGCAGCATATGGTAAACCTGCGCCGGGGTGGACGGGACGCAAACCTGCATGTTTTGCTCAGCGCACAGTTGCAGATAACGCTCCAGACGCGCGGAAGAGTGCTCCGGACCCTGGCCTTCATAGCCGTGCGGCAACAGCATTACCAGCCCGCACATACGGCCCCACTTCTGTTCGCCGGAGCTGATGAACTGGTCAATCACCACCTGCGCGCCGTTAGCGAAGTCGCCGAACTGTGCTTCCCAGATGGTCAGCGTACGCGGCTCAGCGGTGGCGTAGCCATATTCAAAAGCCAGCACCGCTTCTTCAGAGAGCACGGAGTCCCACACGCGGAACGGGCCCTGGCCATTATGCACGTGGCTTAGCGGCGTATAGGTTGAGCCGTTGGCCTGGTTATGGATCACGGCGTGGCGATGGAAGAAGGTACCGCGCCCGGTGTCTTCACCGGAGAGGCGCACCGGAATGCCTTCATCAACCAGCGTGGCGTAAGCCAGCGTTTCAGCACCGCCCCAGTCGAACAGTTTCTCGCCATTGGCCATTAACTGGCGATCGGCGTAGATTTTCGCCACACGGGGCTGCATCTCAATGGCTTCCGGCACCGTGCTGATGCGCCTCGCCAGTTCTTGCAGGCGTTTCATCTCTACTTTGTTCGGGTAGCTCTCATCCCACTCGTGGTTGAGGTACGGCGACCAGGTAAAGGAGTGCATGTTCATTGGACGCAGCTCTTTGACCACGCATTCACCCGCATCCAGCGCGTCGCGGTAGAGGTTGACCATTTCGGTCGCATCTTCCAGCGTCGCCACTTTGTCGCTCTCCAGCTTGTCGGCATAGATTTTGCGCGGGGTCGGGTGTTTTTTGATTTTCTGGTACATCAGCGGCTGGGTTGCACTTGGCTCATCCGCTTCGTTGTGGCCGTGACGGCGGTAGCAGAAGAGGTCAATGAACACATCGCGTTTGAAGGTGTTACGGAAGTCCAGCGCCAGACGGGTAACGAAGGCCACGGCTTCCGGGTCATCCGCGTTAACGTGGAAGATCGGCGCCTGCACCATCTTACCGATGTCGGTGCAGTACGGGGTAGAACGCGCATCCAGCGGGTTAGAGGTGGTGAAGCCCACCTGGTTGTTGATCACGATGCGAACGGTACCGCCCACTTCATAACCACGCGCTTTGGACATGTTCAGGGTTTCCTGCACCACGCCCTGCCCTGTCACCGCCGCATCACCGTGGATGGTGATTGGCAGAACTTTATTGCTGCTTGGCTCGTCCAGACGATCCAGACGCGCGCGCACGGAACCGATAACCACCGGGCTGACGATTTCCAGGTGTGACGGGTTAAACGCCAGCGCCAGGTGAACCAGACCGCCTTCGGTTTCGATATCAGACGAGAAGCCCATGTGGTACTTCACGTCGCCGGTGCCGAGGTGTTCTTTATGTTTGCCCGCGAATTCGTCGAACAGGTCCTGCGGTTTTTTACCCAGCACGTTGACCAGTACGTTCAGACGACCACGGTGTGCCATGCCCAGCACCACTTCACGGGTGCCGCTCTTGCCTGCGTGACGAATCAGCTCTTTCAGCATCGGCACCAGGGCGTCACCGCCTTCCAGCGAGAAGCGTTTTGCGCCCGGGAACTTCGCGCCCAGATAGCGCTCAAGGCCTTCCGCTGCGGTCAGTTCGCTGAGGAAGCGTTTTTTCTCGTCAGCCGAGAAGGTCGCGTGGCCCGCTACGGATTCGATGCGCTGCTGGATCCAGCGCTTCTCTTCGGTAGAGGTAATGTGCATGTATTCCGCGCCGATGGAGCCGCAGTAGGTTTGCTTGAGCGCGTCAATCAGATCGCCCAGCTTCATCGTGTCTTTGCCGATGGCAAAGGAACCTACGTTAAAGCTTTCCTGGAAATCGGCCTCGGTCAGATCGTGGTACGCCGGATCGAGATCGGCCACACGGTCTTGCTTCCACAGTCCCAGCGGATCGAGATTCGCATGCTGGTGACCACGGAAGCGGTAGGCGTTGATCAGCTGCAGGACTTTAACCTGCTTCGCATTGGTGTCAGGGTCGGAAATCGAAGAAGAGTAACGTGAGGCATCCTTCGCCAGACGACGGAAATAATCACGTGTTTTGGAGTGGAATTGATCCGGTTTGACCCCTGTGCCCGGCAACTGCTGGAACATGGAACGCCAGTTTGCGTCCACTGAGTCAGGATCGGTTAAGAAGTCTTCATAGAGCTGTTCTATCCAGCTCTGGTTCGCACCAGAGAGGTAAGAAGAGTCCAGCCAGGCTTTCATTGCGCCGTTCTGCATCGTGATCCCTTAAGCATTTTTATGCTTACTTTCGCCGTGGAAACTACCACGCACACCGAGTGTACGTGCCGGGGTTCACCTGCGAGCTCTTGGCTTGGCCCGCGAAGGAACCTTTAGAAACTGTCCTAATCTTCGCTGTCCGGGCTGCGACTGTGTTGGCTGCCTTCACTTACCCTGGTCACATAGTTCACTATGCTCCCAGGGATGCGCTCAGTTGCCGCCTTGTCTCGCTCCAGACATCTCGATTATGTCTTTGTGGCGGTTTTTAAAGATTTCCTGCTTTTGTATCGCCCTTACCGGGCCGACAAACATCATTAATACTGTAGGCCGGATAAGCGCAAGCGCCATCCGGCACTTCGACCGCGCAGCGCTATCCGGCACGGACTACTTACGCACTGCGTTGCAGCAGCATCGACTTAATATGGCCGATGGCGCGCGTCGGGTTCAGCCCTTTCGGACACACACTGACGCAGTTCATGATGCTATGGCAGCGGAATACGCTGAAAGCGTCGCTCAGTCCTTCCAGACGGCTGTCGGTTTCGGTGTCGCGGCTGTCGATCAGGAAGCGATAGGCCGCCAGCAGACCGGCCGGGCCGATAAACTTGTCCGGGTTCCACCAGAACGACGGGCAGGACGTAGAACAGCAGGCGCAGAGAATACACTCGTACAGACCATCGAGCTTTTCACGCTGCTCAGGAGACTGTAAGTGCTCGCGAGCCGGTGGATTTTGCCCATTATTCAATAAGTAAGGCTTAATCTTCTCATATTGTGCATAGAATTGCCCCATGTCCACCACCAAATCACGCACGACCGGCAGGCCTGGCAGCGGACGGATAACAATCTTCTGTCCAGGCCGCTGCCAAGCGCGGAAATCGGCGTGATGCAGGCCAGGCCATTTTTGCCGTTCATGTTCAGACCGTCGGAGCCACACACCCCTTCACGGCAGGAGCGGCGGAACGACAGCGTTGGATCCTTTTCTTTCAGCTGGATTAACGCATCCAGCAGCATCATGTCACGACCTTCTTCCGCTTCCAGCGTGTAATCCTGCATGCGCGGCGCGTCATCAACATCCGGGTTATAACGATAAACCGAGAATTCGAGTTTCATTATCCTGTCTCCGCATTAGTAAGTACGAATCTTCGGCGGGAACGCCGGACGCAGTTTCGGTTCCATATTGACGCTACGACGCGTCATGGTTTCCGACTCTGGCAGATACAGGGAATGGCACAGCCAGTTTTCGTCATCACGCTCCGGGTAGTCGAAGCGGCTGTGCGCGCCACGGCTTTCGGTACGGAAGTTTGCCGACACCGCGGTCGCGAACGCGGTTTCCATCAGGTTATCCAGCTCCAGGCACTCAACGCGCTGGGTGTTGAACTCGCTGGAGGTGTCGTCCAGACGGGCATTTTTCAGACGCTCGCGGATCGCTTTCAGCTGCTCAAGACCTTTGGCCATCGCATCGCCTTCACGGAATACCGAGAAGTTGTGCTGCATGCATTCCTGCAGCGCTTTGCGGATTTCCACCGGATCTTCGCCGTTACGGTTGTTGTTCCAGCGGTTGAGGCGCGCGAGCGCCGCTTCGATTTCGTCGTCGCTGGCGTCACGCAGCGCGCCCTGCTCGGCAATGGATTCCTGCAGATGCAGACCCGCCGCACGGCCAAACACCACCAGGTCGAGCAGCGAGTTGCCGCCCAGGCGGTTGGCGCCGTGTACCGATACGCAGGCGATTTCGCCCACCGCGAACAGGCCCGGGATCACCACGTCTTCGCCCTTCTCGTTCACGGTCAGCGCCTGGCCGGTCACTTTGGTCGGAATACCGCCCATCATGTAGTGGCAGGTTGGGATAACCGGAATCGGCTCTTTCACCGGATCGACGTGCGCGAAGGTGCGGGACAGTTCCAGGATGCCCGGCAGACGGGATTCCAGCACTTCTTTACCCAGATGGTCGAGTTTCAGCTTGGCGTGCGGACCCCATGGGCCGTCGCAGCCGCGGCCTTCACGGATTTCGATCATGATGGAACGCGCCACCACGTCACGACCCGCCAGGTCTTTCGCGTTCGGCGCATAACGCTCCATGAAGCGCTCGCCGTGTTTGTTCAGCAGGTAGCCGCCTTCACCACGGCAGCCTTCGGTGACCAGCACGCCCGCGCCGGCGATGCCGGTCGGGTGGAACTGCCACATCTCCATATCCTGCACCGGCACGCCCGCGCGCAGAGCCATACCGACACCGTCACCGGTGTTGATGTGGGCGTTGGTGGTGGACTGGTAAATACGGCCTGCACCGCCGGTCGCCAGCACGGTTGCGCGGGCTTTGAAGTAGACCACTTCACCGGTTTCGATGCACAGCGCGGTACAGCCAACGACCGCGCCATCCGGGTTTTTCACCAGATCCAGCGCATACCACTCGGAGAAGATGGTGGTGTGGTTTTTCAGGTTCTGCTGATACAGGGTGTGCAGCAGCGCGTGGCCGGTACGGTCAGCCGCCGCCGCGGTACGCGCCGCCTGCTCGCCGCCGAAGTTCTTCGACTGGCCGCCAAACGGACGCTGATAGATGCGGCCATCTTCCAGACGGGAGAACGGCAGGCCCATGTGGTCCAGCTCCAGAATCGCTTCCGGGCCGGTTTTACACATATATTCGATGGCGTCCTGGTCACCGATGTAGTCGGAACCTTTTACCGTGTCATACATGTGCCATTCCCAGTTATCTTCATGGGTGTTGCCCAGCGCAACGGTGATACCGCCCTGCGCAGACACAGTGTGGGAACGGGTTGGGAAAACTTTGGAGAGCAGCGCACAGGTCTGCCCGCTCTGGGAAATTTGCAGTGCGGCACGCATACCTGCGCCACCGGCACCAATCACAACAGCATCAAATTCTCTGACTGGCAGTTTCATTACACACCCCACACCACAACGAATCCATAAATAACGTAAACCACCAGCGCAACCACAATGGCCAGCTGCAGAAGCAGGCGAATCGCCAGCGGTTTAACGTAATCGGTCAACACCTGCCACATGCCAATCCAGGCATGAATAAGGATGGAGAACAGGGCCAGCAGGGTGAACACTTTGGTGAAGGCGGATCCGAAGAACCCACTCCAGATTTCCCACGTCAGCGTGCCGCTGGTCGCGAAGAAACCGATCATATAGATGATGTAGAGGGTGAGAACGATGGCGGTAGCACGGACCAGAATGAAGTCATGTACGCCGTTGCGTCCTAATGCGGAGGCGTTGCTTACCATACGAGAACTCCTGCGAGAAGTGAAAGCACGACTGTAATCACAAATGAAATGTTAGCGGAGCGTTTTCCGGCTTCGAAGGTCTCTTCCAGGTAGCCAAAATCCATCAGCATGTGACGAATCCCACCGACAACGTGGTACGCCAGCGCGGTCAGAATGCCCCACATGATGAATTTCACGAAGAAGCTGTTCATGATGGCAGAGGCCTGGAGGAATCCTTCAGAGGAGAGAGAGGCTGGTGCCCAGTAACCACAGCAGAATACCGACCGCCACAAACGTAATCACACCGGAGACACGGTGCAGAATGGACGCTATTGCTGTTACGGGGAACCGGATCGTTTTGAGATCCAGATTGACAGGTCTTTGTTTTTTCACATTTCTTATCATGAATAACGCCCACATGCTGTTCTTATTGTTTCCTTCCTCCGGACTGCGATGCGGGTCAGACAGCGTTCCTTTTCTATAACTGCGCGTCATGCAAAACATTGCTTCCAGATGCTTAAACGACACGTTACAACGCTGGGTGGCTCGGGATTGCAGGGTGTTCCGGAGACCTGGCGGCAGTATAGGCCGTTCACAAAATCATTACAATTAACCTACATACAGTTTGTCGGGTTTTCTCCGGAACAGTGATCAGGGTCACGATAACAACATTCTTTTAAATTTTAATCATCTGATTTGACAAATGTTAAACAATATTGTTACAAACGACGCCAGAAAAGGCATATAATGCGCAAAAGTTATGGGGTCTCGCTTTCACCTGACAAAAAGTTATGTAACAGTGTGATGGTATTGACCGAAGTTATCAGGACAGTTATTAGTGATATACAGGTTTGAATAATTCGGACTGCAAAAACGCTGATTTGCTGTTGTTTCACTGATATTTCATTCGTTTACCTGCAAGGCGCCATAGCTCTGTACCCTGGTTTGTCCTCGTGAGCTGAGCGGCAAGCCAAATAACAATCTGGTAACGGTGATTGACAGCTGAAAGCAAATCCGGTAAATGGCAGTCTTAAGCATAAGGCGCTAAGGAGACCGTAAATGGCTGATAAAAAAGCAACCCTCACCCTAAATGGTGACGCTGCTATTGAACTGGATGTGCTAAAAGGCACGCTCGGTCAGGATGTTATTGATATCCGTACGCTGGGTTCCAAAGGGGTTTTTACCTTTGACCCTGGATTTACCTCTACCGCATCTTGCGAATCCAAAATCACCTTTATCGACGGTGACGAAGGTATCCTGCTCCATCGCGGCTTCCCCATCGATCAGTTGGCCACCGAATCCAACTACCTGGAAGTGTGCTACATCCTGCTGAACGGCGAAAAACCGACGCAGGACCAGTTCGATGAATTCAAAACCACCGTGACCCGTCACACCATGATCCACGAGCAGATCACCCGTCTGTTCCATGGGTTCCGTCGTGACTCTCACCCAATGGCGGTGCTGTGCGGCGTGACCGGCGCGCTGGCAGCGTTCTACCACGACTCGCTGGACGTGAATAATCCGCGTCACCGTGAAATCGCCGCGTTCCGCCTGCTGTCCAAAATGCCGACCATGGCGGCGATGTGTTACAAATACTCCATCGGCCAGCCGTTTGTGTATCCGCGCAACGACCTCTCCTACGCGGGCAACTTCCTGCACATGATGTTCGCCACGCCGTGCGAAGAGTATGAAGTGAACCCGGTGCTGGAACGCGCCATGGACCGTATTCTGATCCTGCATGCTGACCACGAACAGAACGCCTCTACCTCTACCGTGCGTACCGCCGGCTCTTCAGGCGCGAACCCGTTCGCCTGTATCGCTGCCGGCATCGCCTCCCTGTGGGGACCGGCGCACGGCGGCGCCAACGAAGCGGCACTGAAGATGCTGGAAGAGATCAGCACCGTTGAGCATATTCCGGAATTCGTGCGTCGCGCCAAAGACAAGAACGACTCCTTCCGCCTGATGGGCTTCGGTCACCGTGTTTACAAGAACTACGACCCGCGCGCCACCGTGATGCGTGAGACCTGCCACGAAGTGCTGAAAGAGCTGGGTACGAAAGATGACCTGCTGGAAGTGGCGATGGAGCTGGAGCACATCGCGCTGAACGACCCGTACTTCATCGAGAAGAAACTCTACCCGAACGTCGATTTCTACTCTGGCATTATCCTGAAAGCGATGGGCATTCCGTCTTCCATGTTCACCGTGATCTTCGCGATGGCGCGTACCGTCGGCTGGATTGCGCACTGGAACGAAATGCACGACGAAGGCATGAAGATCGCCCGTCCTCGTCAGCTGTACACCGGCTACGCCGAACGCGATTTCAACTCCGACCTGAAGCGCAAAAGATTAAGCCCCCGGTGGCTAACGCTCCGGGCATACAAAAAACAAGCGCCTGTGGGCGCGTTTTTTGTTTCAGCGTTGACAGCCCGGGCACCAGTAAAACGGTCGCGAAGAGAGCGTGGTCTTTTCGATGATCCCACCGCAGCGCTCGCACTTCTCCCCCGCCCGATGAAACACCTTGAAGCGGAACAGCGCCCCGTGATGCTTGTTCTCATCCACCATGCCGCGTGTCTGCCAGGACAGCCGCGGAATATCCAGCAGCGCGTGGGACAGCGCCTCCAGCTGGGTATCATCCAGTTCGGCGGCACAATGCTGCGGTGCCAACGCACAGTGCCAGAGGATTTCCACGCGTAGGTAGTTGCCCAGCCCGGCCAGAAACGCCTGGTCGAGGAACAGACCGGAAAACTGACGACGGCGGAATCGCGGCGATAACAGTCGGGCCTTCACATCGCTCGCCGTCAGACGCATGTCCAGCACGTCCGGCCCCACCCGCTGTAAAAACGGGTGCGTGAGCCAGTTGCTCTGGCGTTAACATTTCGATATCAGACGCGCTATAGAGCAGGATCGCCTTATCGGCCGTTTGCAGCCTGACGCGCAGCACGCGGGTGGTTTGCGGCTGTTCGCCCGCCTCCACCACGCGCCAGACGCCGTAAAGCTGGTTATGGCTATATAACGTCAGGTTATGGGAAAAGTGCGTGAGCAGCGCCTTGCCGCGCGTTTCAATATGCTCGTTACCGACTGCCCCACCAGCTGTGATTCAAACGGTTTCAGCTGAGGAAAAGCAAACCAGACATCCGTCAGCGGTTTGCCCTTTATCGCCGCCTCGAGGCTATCCGCCGCGCGGCGGATCTCCGGGCCTTCTGGCATTTTACTGTCCTTTCATGATTATCTGCGCTGACCAGAATGCCCTCTTCACGCTGAGTAAACGCTGCCCGCAAGCGGCGCGCGAACTGGAGCGCATGCTCGCCATCGCCGTGTAAACACACCGTATCCGCCTGCACGGGAACATATTCGCCTTCAATACTTTTGACACGCCCGGCCCGCACCATCTCCAGCGTCTGCGCCAGCGCCTACATTGTCGTCGGTAATCAACGCGCCCGGCTTGCTGCGTGGTACCAGCCTGCCATCGCTGCGATAGCCCCGATCGGCAAACACTTCCTGGCGGGTGGTCAGCCCCCAGTCGTTCTCCGGCGCGAATAAGCTCGCTGCCCGCCAGCCCCACCAGAATCAGCTGCGGATCAACATCGCGTACCGCACGGGCAATCGCCTCCGCCAGCGCCGGATCTTTTGCCGCCTGGTTATAGAGCATGCCGTGCGGCTTCACGTGGCGCAGTTCACGCCCTTCCCGGCGCGCACCATCGCCTCCAGTGCGCCGATCTGGTAGAGCACCTGAGCGTAGACCGTCTCCGGCGGCAGGTCCATCGCGGTGCGGCCAAAGTTTTCCCGGTCGGGAAGCTCGGGTGAGCGCCAATCGCGACGCCATTTTTGATGGCATTACGCACGCTCTCCAGCATGGTTTGCGCATCGCCCGCGTGAAAGCCGCAGGCGATATTGACCGAGGAGACCAGCGTCATCAGCGCCGCATCGGCGCTGCCGCCCTCGCCCAGATCGGCATTCAAATCAATCTTTACCATCGAACCTCCACGCCAGCTGTTCGAGATAACGCTGCTGATCCTGCCGCGCCTTCAGCGCCTCCTCCAGCGAACACTGCACAAAGTGAATCGGCTGCCCGAGAGGAATTTGCGCCAGATGGTAGCGATCGGCTTCAATGATGCAGGCAATTCGCGGATAACCGCCCGTCGTCTGCGCGTCGTTCATTAACACGATCGGTTGCCCGTTGCCCGGCACCTGAATAACCCCAGGCAATAAACCGTGGGAGAGCAGTTCCCGGTCGGTCGTCCGGATCAGCGGCTGCCCCTGCAGGCGGTAGCCCATACGGTTACTCTGCGGGCTGAGCTTCCACGGCGAGCGCCAGAAGGACTCCTTTGAAGCCTCGTCGAACTCATGATATTCCGGCCCCGGTAAGGCGCGGATCTGGTTTCCCCACAGCAGTTGTTTTACGCCCTGCTGGGTACGAGAAGTGACGCGACGATGGGCTTAATCGCCAGGCGATCGCCATCGCGCAACAAACGTCCTTCGTGACCGCCGATCCCGGCTTTCTGATCGGTACTGGATGAACCCAGCACCTCCGGCAGCGCGAAGCCGCCAGCCACCGCGAGATAGCTACGCACACCGTGCAGAGGGCGCTTTAAGGTCAGACGCTGTCCGGCTTTCGCCCGCAGACGCCAGCCGGTCCACACCGCTTTGCCGTCCAGCGTGGCATCACAGCCGGCGCCGGTGAGCGCGAACCAGGTCTCCTGACCAAACTCAATGATACACTGGCCGAGCGTAATTTCGAGCGCCGCCGTGCTACCGGGGTTGCCCACCAGCACGTTAGCGATTTCCAGCGCAGGACGGTCCAGCGCGCCACAATAGCTCACGCCCGACTGGCGCATGCCAAAGCGGCCGGCATCCTGTACGGAGGTATAAAGCCCGGCGCGAATAAGCGTTAACATACCCCCTCCTTCTGCGGGATAAAGCGAAGGGTATCGCCCGGGCGCAGGAGTATTGGCGACGCCAGCCCGGGGTCAAATAACGGGGTGGCGGTATGCCCAATAAGCTGCCAACCACCGGGCGAAGTCAGCGGATATACGCCGGTCTGCTCGCCACCAATCGCGACCGTCCCCGCCGGTACGCTCAGGCGCGGTTCAGCGCGGCGCGGCGTATGCAGCCGGGGAGATAATCCCCCCAGATACGGGAATCCGGGCTGGAATCCCAGGAACCAGACGACGTAATCCACCGAACTGTGCAGCTCAACAACCTGCTTTTCGGTGAGCCCGCAGTGGTCTGCGACCACACCAAGATCCGGTCCCCCCGTACCGCCATAAACGACCGGGATCTCAATGGCACGCGATTCCGGCTCCAGCGCCTCGCTCTCTTCCCACCAGCGCTGTAAACGTTCAATGGCATCCAGTGCAAGCGTATGCGGACTACGCAGCACCACCGTGATGTTATTCATCCCCGGAATGGCTTCAACCACGTCCGGCAGTTCGACCAGACGCTGGGTTAGCCGCCAGATACGCTTTTGCGTGGCAAGGGTCACCGGCGGCTCGAGCTCCAGAACCACTGCCGTTTCTCCCAGAAGATAACAACGCGCTCGCTGCACTCAGGCACCTCTCATCAGGCCGGATTAGGAATATCAATAAAGGTTACATCCAGATCGGTATTTTCCGTCAGCCACTCGCTGAGGGCACGAATACCGCCGCGCTCGGTGGCATGATGCCCGGCCGCGTAGAAATGCAGCCCCTGTTCACGTGCCGAATGAATGGTCTGCTCGGAAACCTCGCCGGTGATAAAGGCATCGACACCGAAGCGCGCGGCGCTGTCGATAAAGCCCTGCCCGCCCCCGGTGCACCAGGCAACACGCTTCACCGTATCCGGACCGGTATCGCCGCTCCACAGCGGACGACGCCCCAGGCGCGCTTCAATCCACGAGGCCAGCTCCAGTCCGGGAACCGGCATCGCCAGCTCGCCCCACGGCACCAGTGGCTCGATTTCGCCCATTACGGTGATCCCCAACAGTCGGGCAAGCTGAACGTTGTTGCCAAGCTCCGGGTGCGCGTCCAGCGGCAGGTGGTAACCGTACAGGTTGATGTCATTTGCCAGCAACGTTTTCAGGCGGTTGCGCTTCATGCCGCGAATAATCGGTGATTCGTTTTTCCAGAAATAACCGTGATGGACAATCACCGCATCGGCTTCCTGACGGACAGCCTCGTCCAGCAGCGCCTGGCTTGCCGTCACGCCGGTGATAATTTTTTGCACCGTCTCACGGCCTTCAACCTGGAGCCCGTTCGGGCCGTAATCGCTGAAGGAGGTACTGTTCAGTTTTTCGTTAATCAGGCTTTCCAGTTCGCTGTTTTTCATCATCACTCTCTTATGCTTTGCGGGCAGCTTCGTACGCCGCCAGCGTGGCGACACGCGCCTGTTTATGGTCGACAACCGGACGAGGGTAATCCAGCTTTACACGCTGTTTATCCGCCCACGCCCACGGTTCGTGGATCGCTTTAGCAGGTATACCGTTAAGCTCAGGCACCCAGCGGCGGATAAACTCGCCGTCCGCATCAAATTTTTGTCCCTGAGTGGTCGGATTAAAAATCCGGAAATAGGGCGCGGCATCGGTGCCGGTAGAGGCCGCCCACTGCCAGCCGCCGTTATTCGCCGCGAGATCGCCATCGATCAGCTGAGAGATAAAATAGCGCTCTCCGATACGCCAGTCGATAAGCAGATCCTTCACCAGAAAGCTGGCGGTAATCATCCGCAGACGGTTGTGCATCCACCCCGTCTCATTAAGCTGACGCATGGCGGCATCGACTATCGGATAGCCCGTCTGCCCACTTTGCCAGGCTTTCAGCTGCTTATCATTCGATTGCCACTTTACATTATCGGTCCAGCCAATGAAGGGCCGATGTTTACATAAATCAGGGTGATACGTCATCAGATGGCGGTAGAACTCGCGCCAGATAAGTTCATTCAGCCAGACAGACCCTGCGCCGCCCTCCAGCGCCTGCGGCTGCTCCGCCAGCAGACGATGCAAACACTGGCGCGGTGAGATCGCGCCCAGCGCCAGACTGGCCGACAGGCGGCTGGTACCCTCGATGGCGGGAAAATCTCGACGCGCGTCGTAACTGGCCGCGTCCTGCTTGCAGAACTGGCGCAGTTGGGCGATGGTCGCTTTCTCATCGGCGGGGAATAGCGTTTCATCAAACGGCTGCTGAGGGTAATCAAACGTCAGCTCAGGCAGCTCTTTTATGGCTTCGCCTCGCACGGCAGGCGCGGCAACGCACTCCGGCAGCGCCTCTTTCAGACGTTTGATAAAGGCATTTTTGAACGGAGTAAAAACTTTATACATCTCGTGGTTGCCGGTCATCACGCTGCCCGGTGCCAGCATTACGCTGTCATCAAACCCTTCGCAGACCACCCCTTCCAGCATCTTCTCCAGCTGACGGTCGCGCTGCTGCTCGTTGAATTCGTACTGATAGTTGTAAAAAAGATGCGTGACGTTGTGCTGCTTACAGGTCTCCTGCACCGTCTGCAGCTGTGCGGCAAAATCACTTACCTCTTTATAAATCAGCGGTATGCCTTTTCCGGCAAGCGAATGCTGCAGATCGGTCAGATACGCACGCAGCAAGGCCGCCTGGCGTGGCGCCATATCATGCTGCCGCCACTGCTCGGGCGTAGCCACAAACAGAGCCAGTACGTTAGCGTCTTTGGCGCGGCAGGCCGCCGCCAGGGCAATGTTGTCATATACGCGCAGGTCCGCGCGAAACCAAACCAGATGGGTGGGCATAAAACTCCAGGCAAATATCCATTATGTCCGTAAGGGCATGCCGTAAAAGGAAAAAGCATGCATTGAACTACTTTGCCATGAAGTGTAGACGGGATGAAATAAAAAAGGCCGTGCGAGATGGCGGAAAGGGACGCTGCATAGTAGTTGGCCCTGGCGTAAAACGTAATCCACCGAAAAGGTTTTTAAGAATATATTTAGGGAGTTGCAGTTTGATTACTTAAGGACCCGAGATATTCTTTCAAGCCTCTGACGAGGGCTTGAAAACCACCCAACGGACCGCGAATCCCGAGGGACAAAAAAACCGCCACATTGCTGTTGGCGGTTTTTTTATTGCTATGTGTGTAGTCTTAGTATCAGTAGAAATCGCAGGTCGCTTTCTCGGCCTGATCCATCCACACCGGCTTCTCGCTGGTTTTCGCCCAGACGCGGTGCAGATAGCTGTAAAAACGCGCACGATCTTTCCAGAACAGCATCACCGGCAGAGCCAGCACGCCAGCCACTACGGCGAAAGCGCGACGCATGAACACGATATGAGCCGGAAACTCTTTATAAAGATCCATATTTTTCTCCCCTATAGTTGGCCGGAAACGTCACTACCGGAAAAGTTCCCGCCTTACAGAAAATCTGGGCGGCGCTGACATCTGGCTAAAATAATATCGCTTTGTTTGTAATTTTACTACTCATCCGACCACTATTTTTCTGTCAATTTACGATTTATTGATGTCCCGGCGGTAATTAAGTTACAAAAAAGTTAACGATTTACTTATCAATAGTTAAATTGTGGTTTCTCGATTTTCGTTACGTTGAAAGCCCCTGGGGGATCCCCCCGCTTGTCCGCCCAATGTTTTTGGCCATTTTTATACTTTTTTTACACCCCCCCTTCCGATTTTTGCGAAATCTTTGCGCCGAAAAACCTACCGTTACACAACAACAAAAGTCACCCGGAGGTGGATTGTGAGTGCAGGCCTTATTGCCGGCATCGTGCTGGTGTTCCTGTTATTGGGTTATCTGGTTTATGCCCTGATTAATGCGGAGGCATTCTGATGGCTGCTCAGGCGTTTTTGCTTATTGCCAGTTTCTTAGTGGTGTTGTTCGTCCTGGCAAGGCCACTGGGCTCGGGGCTGGCACGGCTGATCAATAACGTTCCCCTGCCCGGCACGGGAAGCGTTGAAAAAGGGATCTGGCGCGTACTGGGTGTAGACGATCGGGAGATGAACTGGCGTGACTATCTGATCGCCATTCTGCTGCTGAACATTGTCGGACTCATTGCGCTTTTTGCCATGCTGATGTTGCAGGGTATCCTGCCGCTGAATCCGCAACAATTACCGGGCCTGTCCTGGCATCTCGCGCTGAACACGGCAGTCAGTTTTGTCACCAACACCAACTGGCAGTCCTATTCCGGTGAAACCACGCTCAGCTACTTCAGCCAGATGGTCGGATTAACCGTGCAGAACTTCCTCTCTGCCGCCAGCGGTATCGCGGTGATCTTCGCGCTGACGCGTGCGTTTGCACGTCAGAAAGTGAGTACGTTAGGTAACGCATGGGTAGACCTGACGCGCATTACGCTGTGGATCCTGCTGCCGATTGCGCTGCTGATCGCGCTGTTCTTCATTCAGCAGGGCAGCCTGCAAAACCTGCTGCCTTACGCACCTTATACCTCGCTGGAAGGCGCAAAACAGCTCCTGCCGATGGGGCCAGTGGCGTCGCAGGAAGCCATCAAAATGCTCGGAACGAACGGCGGGGGCTTCTTCAACGCCAACTCCTCGCACCCGTTTGAAAACCCGACCGCCCTGACTAATTTTGTGCAGATGCTGGCAATTTTCCTGATCCCCGCCGCGCTCTGCTTTGCCTTTGGTGACGTAGTTAACGATCGCCGTCAGGGCCGTACCCTGCTCTGGACCATGTCGCTGATCTTTGTGGTCTGTGTTGCGCTGGTGATGTGGGCCGAATGGCAGGGTAATCCGCACTTCCTCTCACTCGGGGCCGATAGTGCAATCAATATGGAAGGTAAAGAGAGCCGCTTTGGCATTCTCGCCAGCAGCCTGTATGCGGTGGTCACCACGGCAGCGTCCTGCGGGGCCGTCAATGCCATGCATGATTCCTTTACGGCGCTGGGTGGCATGATCCCGATGTGGCTGATGCAGATTGGCGAGGTGGTGTTTGGCGGCGTGGGCTCCGGTCTTTACGGCATGCTGCTGTTCGTGCTGCTGGCGGTGTTTATTGCCGGTCTGATGATTGGCCGCACCCCGGAATATCTGGGCAAAAAAATCGACGTCCGCGAGATGAAAATGACCGCGCTGGCGATCCTGGTCACCCCGGCGCTGGTGCTGCTCGGCACCGCGCTGGCGCTGATGACCGAGGCCGGACGCAGCGGCATCTTTAACCCCGGCATTCACGGCTTTAGTGAAGTGCTGTATGCCGTCTCCTCGGCCGCCAACAACAACGGCAGCGCCTTTGCCGGCTTAAGCGCCAACACCCCGTTCTGGAACTGTCTGCTGGCGTTCTGCATGTTCGTCGGCCGCTTCGGGGTCATTGTGCCGGTGATGGCGATTGCCGGTTCGCTGGTCGGCAAAAAAATCCAGCCGGCCAGCACCGGGACCCTGCCGACCCACGGCGCGCTGTTTATCGGCCTGCTGATGGGCACCGTGCTGCTGGTCGGCGCCCTGACCTTTGTCCCCGCCCTCGCGCTAGGCCCGGTGGCGGAATACCTCTTATTTTGAGACTGATTTTGCGGAGAAGCGTTTTCATGAGTCGTAAACAACTGGCCCTGTTCGAACCGTCACCTTAGTTCGCCAGGCGCTGATGGATGCGGTGAAAAAGCTGAGCCCGCGCGTGCAGTGGCACAACCCGGTGATGTTTATTGTCTGGGTCGGCAGCCTGCTGACCACCGCCCTGGCTGTGGCCATGGCAACGGGCCATCTTGACGGGAAATGCGATGTTTACCGGCGCCGTCAGCCTGTGGCTGTGGTTTACCGTGCTGTTCGCCAACTTTGCAGAAGCGCTGGCGGAAGGCCGGAGCAAAGCCCAGGCCAACAGCCTGAAAGGGGTGAAAAAAACCGCCTTCGCGCGCAAATTACGCGCCCCGAAATACGGTGCGCAGATGGACCACGTTCCGGCGGATGACCTGCGTAAAGGCGATGTGGTGCTGGTGGAGGCCGGTGACATCATCCCGTGCGACGGCGAAGTGATTGAAGGGGGCGCATCGGTGGATGAAAGCGCCATCACCGGCGAATCCGCGCCGGTGATCCGTGAGTCCGGCGGCGATTTCGCCTCGGTGACGGGCGGGACGCGCATTCTCTCCGACTGGCTGGTGATCCAGTGCAGCGTTAACCCGGGCGAAACCTTCCTCGACCGGATGATCGCCATGGTGGAAGGCGCGCAGCGCCGTAAAACGCCGAACGAGATCGCCCTGACCATCCTGCTGGTGGCCCTGACCATTGTCTTCCTGCTGGCAACCGCCACGCTGTGGCCGTTCTCGGCCTATGGCGGTACCGCGGTCAGCGTCACGGTGCTGGTGGCGCTGCTGGTCTGCCTGATCCCCACCACCATCGGCGGCCTGCTGTCGGCCATCGGCGTGGCCGGCATGAGTCGCATGCTCGGTGCCAACGTGATCGCCACCAGCGGGCGTGCGGTAGAAGCCGCCGGTGACGTGGATGTGCTGCTGCTGGATAAAACCGGCACCATCACCCTCGGTAACCGCCAGGCGTCCGATTTCCTGCCCGCCCCGGGCGTGGATGAAAAAACGCTGGCGGATGCCGCGCAGCTCTCTTCGCTGGCCGATGAAACGCCGGAAGGCCGCAGTATTGTGATCCTGGCCAAACAGCGCTTTAACCTGCGCCAGCGCGATGTGCAGAGCCTGCACGCCACCTTCGTGCCCTTCACGGCGCAAACCCGCATGAGCGGCATCAACGTGCAGGATCGCATGATCCGTAAAGGCTCGGTGGACGCGATCCGCCGCCACATCGAGGCCAATGACGGCCACTTCCCGGCCGAAGTGGAAACCCTGGTCGAAAGCGTGGCCCGTCAGGGGGCCACGCCGCTGGTGGTGGCCGAAGGCGCGCGCGTGCTGGGCGTGATGGCGCTGAAGGATATCGTCAAAGGCGGCATCAAGGAGCGCTTTGCCCAGCTGCGTAAGATGGGCATCAAAACGGTGATGATCACCGGGGATAACCGTCTTACCGCCGCGGCGATTGCCGCCGAAGCCGGCGTGGATGATTTCCTTTCGGAAGCCACGCCGGAAGCCAAGCTGGCGCTGATCCGTCAGTATCAGGCGGAAGGCCGTCTGGTGGCGATGACCGGCGACGGCACCAACGATGCCCCTGCGCTGGCGCAGGCCGACGTGGCGGTGGCGATGAACTCCGGTACCCAGGCCGCCAAAGAGGCGGGCAACATGGTCGATCTCGACTCTAACCCGACCAAGCTGATTGAAGTGGTGCACATCGGCAAACAGATGCTGATGACGCGCGGCTCGCTGACCACCTTCAGTATCGCCAACGACGTGGCGAAATATTTCGCCATCATTCCGGCGGCGTTTGCTGCGACCTATCCGCAACTGAACGCGCTGAACGTGATGCACCTGCACTCCCCGGCCTCGGCCATTCTGAGCGCGGTGATCTTTAACGCCCTGATTATTGTGTTCCTGATCCCGCTGGCGCTGAAAGGGGTGAGCTATAAGCCGCTCACGGCGGCCGCCATGCTGCGCCGCAACCTGTGGATTTACGGGCTGGGCGGGCTGGTGGTGCCCTTCGTCGGTATCAAGGTGATCGACCTGCTGTTGACGCTGTTCGGCCTGGTTTAAAGAGGTATAAAAAATGACCATGTTACGCCCCGCTATACTTCTGCTTTTGTTACTGTTGACCCTGATTACCGGCGGGCTCTATCCGCTGGTGACCACCGCGCTGGGGCAGTGGTGGTTTAAGGATCAGGCCAACGGCTCGCTGATCCTGCAAAACGGTGAAAACCGCGGTTCTCGCCTGATTGGTCAGAACTTTACGGATGCCCGTTACTTCCAGGGACGCCCTTCCGCCACTGCCGAAAGCCCGTATAATCCGATGGCATCCGGCGGCAGCAACCTGGCGGGCAGCAACCCGGAGCTGGATAAAGCCGTCGCGGAGCGCGTGGCAGCAACTGCGCGCCGAGAATCCACAAGCGGAGACGCGACGTGCCGGTGGAGCTGGTGACCGCCTCGGCCAGCGGGCTGGACTACAGCCTGACGCCGGCAGCCACCGCATGGCAGATCCCGCGCGTGGCCGCAGGCCCGTCAGCTGACCCGTCGAACAGAAGTGGAAAAAATGGTGGCCGAACATACCACCAAAGCCGCTGGTCAACTTTATCGGCAAGCCGGTGGTAAATATTGTGGAGCTGAATCTGGCGCTGGATGCGCTAAGGAAAAACTAAATGACCGACGAGCCCTTGCGCCCGGATCCCGACAGCCTGCTTGAACAGGCGGCTGAAGCCCATCGCGGCAAACTGAAAGTTTTCTTCGGCGCCTGCGCGGGCGTCGGGAAAACCTTCGCCATGCTGCAGGAAGCCCAGCGGCTGCGGGCGCAGGGGCTCGATATTCTGGTCGGCGTGGTGGAAACCCACGGACGCAAAGAGACCGCCGCGCTGCTGGAGGGGCTGGCAACCCTGCCGCCCCGCCGCATCGGCCATCGCGGGCGGCTTATTCAGGAGTTTTCGATCTCGACGCCGCCCTCGCGCGCCGTCCGGCGCTGATCCTGATGGACGAGCTGGCGCACAGCAACGCGCCCGGCTCGCGCCATCCAAAACGCTGGCAGGATGTTGAAGAGCTGCTGGAAGCCGGCATCGATGTGTTCACAACGGTCAACGTTCAGCATCTGGAAAGCCTGAACGATGTGGTCAGCGGCGTGACCGGCATTCAGGTGCGCGAAACGGTGCCCGATCCCTTCTTTGATTCCGCCGACGAAGTGGTGCTGGTCGATCTGCCGCCGGACGATCTGCGCCAGCGCCTGCACGAAGGCAAAGTCTATATCGCCGGCCAGGCCGAGCGCGCCATCGAACATTTCTTCCGCAAAGGCAACCTGATTGCCCTGCGCGAGCTGGCGCTGCGCCGCACCGCCGACCGGGTGGACGATCAGATGCGCGCCTGGCGCGACCGCCAGGGCGAAGAGAAAGCGTCTGGCACACGCGGGATGCCATCCTGCTGTGCGTCGGGCACGGCAGCGGCAACGAAAAGCTTGTCCGCACCGCCGCGCGCCTGGCGGCCAAACTGGGCAGCGTCTGGCATGCGGTGTATGTCGAAACGCCGCAGCTGCACGCGCTGCCCGAAAACCAGCGTCGCGCCATCCTGAGCGCGCTGCGCCTGGCGCAGGAGCTGGGTGCCGAAACCGCCACGCTTTCCGATCCGCCGGAAGAGAAAGCGATTCTGCGCTACGCCCGCGAGCATAACCTCGGCAAAATCGTCATTGGCCGTCGCCAGCAGCACCGCTGGTGTAACCCGGAATCCTTTGCCGATAAGCTGGCCCGCCGCGCGCCGGATCTGGATCTGGTGATCGTGGCGCTGGACGACGCTCCGGCAGCATTGCCCTCACGCGCCGGAGATACACGCCCGTTGATTGAGCGATAAATGGCGCATTCAGCTTCGCGGCTGTCTTGTCGCCGTCGTGCTCTGCGCCCTGATTACCGTGATTGCCAGCCAGTGGCTGATTGCGTTTGATGCCGCCAACCTGGTGATGATCTACCTGCTTGGCGTGGTGGTGGTGGCGCTGTTTTACGGGCGCTGGCCGTCGGTGCTGGCGACGGTGATCAACGTCATCAGCTTCGATCTGTTCTTTATCGCTCCGCGCGGGACGCTGGCCGTCTCCGACGTGCAGTACCTGCTGACCTTCGGCGTGATGCTCACCGTCGGGCTGGTGATCGGGAATCTGACCGCCGGGGTGCGCTATCAGGCGCGCGTGGCGCGCTATCGCGAGCAGCGCACGCGCCATCTCTATGAGATGTCGAAATCGCTGGCGGTGGGGCGTACGCCGCTGGATATCGTGCAGACCAGCGAGCAGTTTATCCGCTCGACGTTTCATGCCAGCAACCTGATTGTTGCTGCCGGACGGACACGGGCAGTTGAAAGCGGTGACGCAAACCCACCGGCATGACGCCCTGGGACGAGGCCATCGCCCGCTGGAGCTTTGACAAAGGCCTGCCTGCCGGCGCGGGGACCGACACCCTGCCCGGCGTGCCCTATCAAATTCTGCCGCTGAAAAGCGCCCAAAAAAATCAGGGGCTGGTGATCGTGGAGCCCTCCAACCTGCGCCAGCTGATGATCCCCGAACAGCAGCGGCTGCTGGAGACCTTTACGCTGCTGGTTGCCAGTGCGCTGGAACGCCTGGCCCTCGCCGCCAGCGAAGAACAGGCCCGGCTGGCCAGCGAGCGGGAAAGCATTCGTAACTCGCTGCTGGCGGCGCTGTCTCACGATCTGCGCACCCCGCTGACCGTGCTGTTTGGCCAGGCAGAAATCCTGACGCTGGACCTGGCGGGGGAAGGCTCCAAGCATGCCCCTCAGGCCAGCGAGATCCGCCAGCATGTGCTGAATACCACGCGCCTGGTGAATAACCTGCTGGATATGGCGCGTATCCAGTCCGGCGGTTTTAACCTCAAAAAAGAGTGGCTCACGCTGGAAGAGGTGGTCGGCAGCGCGCTGAGAACGCTGGAACCCGGGCTTGGCGGGCGCCATATCAACCTCGCCCTGCCCGACCCGTTAATGCTGGTACATGTTGACGGCCCATTGTTTGAGCGGGTGCTGATCAACCTGCTGGAAAATGCCGCCAAATATGCGGGCGCCAGCGGGCGGAGATCGGCATTACCGCCCATGAAACGCCGCAACAGTTGATGCTGGACGTCTGGGATAACGGGCCCGGCATTCCGGCCGGGCAGGAGCAGGCTATTTTCGAGAAGTTCGCGCGCGGAAATAAGGAGTCGGCCATTCCGGGCGTCGGGCTGGGGCTGGCGATTTGCCAGGCGATTATTGACGTCCATGGCGGGACCATTTCCGCAGAGAATCGTCCGCAAGGCGGCGCGCTGTTTTGTGTTACACTTCCCCGGGAAACACCGCCGCAACTGGATGAATTACCAGAGGATCTGTGATCAACGTTCTGATTGTTGAAGATGAACAAGCCATTCGCCGTTTTCTGCGCGCCGCGCTGGAAGCGAGAGGGTCTGCGCGTCCATGATGCGGAGACGCTTGCAGCGGGGTTTGATTGAAGCCGCCACCCGCAAACCGGATCTGGTGATCCTCGATTTGGGGCTGCCGGACGGCGACGGCCTCGACTTTATCCGTGATGTGCGCCAGTGGAGCCAGATGCCGGTGATCGTGCTCTCGGCGCGTGCGGAAGAGAGGGATAAAATCGCGGCGCTGGATGCCGGCGCCGATGACTACCTCAGCAAACCGTTTGGCATCGGCGAGCTGCAGGCCCGCCTTCGCGTGGCCCTGCGTCGCCACAGCGGCCACAACCCCTGGCGAACCGGTGGTGGCCTTTGCTGATATTCGCGTCGATCTGGCTAACCGCCGCATCCAGCGCGGTGAGGAAGAGATCCATCTGACGCCCATCGAATTTCGCCTGCTGGCCGTGCTGCTGAACAATCACGGCAAAGTGTTCACCCAGCGCCAACTGCTAAGCCAGGTCTGGGGGCCGAACGCCGTGGAGCACAGCCACTATCTGCGCATCTATATGGGCCACCTGCGCCAGAAACTCGAAGCCGATCCTGCCCGCCCTCGCCATTTACTGACTGAAACAGGGATTGGCTACCGGTTTATGCTTTGAGGGCGTATCCTGCTGTTTTTTTGGGAGAGTAATGATGAGCGCCTGGCTAATTTATGCGTTGTTATCAGCGGTCACCGCTGCGCTGGTGGCTATTTTCGGCAAGATCGGTTTGCAACATCTCGACGCCAATACTGCCACGGCGATCCGTGCGGTGGTAATGGCCGTATTTCTGGTCGGTGTGGTCGTGGTGCAGGGCAAATTGTCGCTGGTCGCCACTGTGCTGGCCGATAAAAAAGCGCTGCTGTTTGTGGTACTGAGCGGCATCGCGGGCGCGCTGTCGTGGCTGTTCTATTTTATGGCGATCAAAAGCGGCAACGTATCGCGGGTTGCTCCCATCGACAAGCTGAGCGTGGTGTTTGCCGTGATCCTGGCGGTGATCCTGTTTGGCGAGAAAGTCTCACTGATTGCGGCAGCGGGCGTGGCGTTAATTACTGCCGGTGCGCTGATGGTTGCGCTGGGGTGAGTTTGCAACAGATGGCAGCCCCGATCCGCAAAAAATTTAAGGCTCCCGAAGGAGCCTTTTTTCTTACGCGTTTTTCAGCACTTCGCTGACAATTTCTACCGCTTCTTTTTCAATCAGCTTCCGGTGTTCGTCACCGAGGAAACTTTCGCAGTAGATTTTGTAGGCGTCTTCAGTACCTGACGGACGCGCGGCGAACCAGCCGTTGTCGGTCATCACTTTCAGGCCGCCAATCGATGCGCCGTTGCCCGGTGCCGCCGTCAGACGCGCGGTGATCGGGTCGCCCGCCAGGGTGCTGGCGCTGACCATCTCCGGAGAGAGTTTGGACAGGGCCGCTTTCTGCGCGGACGTGGCGGGAGCCTGAATACGGTTGTAGCTTGGCGCACCGAAGCGTGCCGCCAGCTCGTCGTAATGTTGCTGCGGGTTTTTACCGGTGACCGCGGTGATTTCCGCCGCCAGCAGACACATGATGATGCCGTCTTTATCGGTTGACCACGGTGTGCCGTCGAAACGCAGGAAAGAGGCGCCCGCGCTCTCTTCACCACCGAAGCCGAAGCTGCCGTCGTGCAGACCGTCAACAAACCATTTGAAGCCCACCGGCACTTCCACCAGCTTGCGGCCCAGGTCGTCCACCACGCGGTCGATCATCGCCTGAGGAGACCAGCGTTTTACCGACGGCCACCTCTTTGCCCCACTGCGGACGGTGCTGGAACAGGTAGTTGATCGCAACCGCCAGATAGTGGTTCGGGTTCATCAGCCCGGCCGGGGTGACGATGCCGTGACGGTCGTAATCCGGATCGTTAGCAAACGCCAGATCGAATTTGTCGCGCAGCGCCAGCAGGCCCGCCATCGCGCACTCGGAGGAGCAGTCCATGCGGATCGCGCCGTCTTTGTCCAGGTGCATAAAGCGGAAGGTCTGATCGACGTGATCGTTCACGATGGTCAGATCCAGCTTGTAGTGCTCCGCGATACGCTTCCAGTATTCAATACCGGAGCCGCCCAGCGGATCCACACCCAGTTTCAGGCCGGCTTTCTGGATGGCCGCCATGTCGACGATATCCGCCAGCCCTTCCACAAACGGCTGCACCAGATCTTTCTCTGTCACGTGGCCGGAGGCCAGGGCTGCATCCAGCGTAAGACGCTTCACGCCTTTCAGACCGTCCGCCAGCAGCGCGTTCGCGCGATCTTCCACCACTTTGGTGACGTTGGTGTCAGCCGGGCCACCGTTAGGCGGGTTGTACTTGATGCCGCCGTCTTCCGGTGGGTTGTGGGACGGCGTGATAACGATACCGTCAGCCTGCGCGCCGCCGTTTTTGTTGTGTACCAGAATGGCGTTAGAGACCGCAGGCGTTGGCGTGAAGCCGTTATTTTCCTGCACGATCACATCAACGCCGTTTGCTGTCAGCACTTCCAGCACGGAGATAAACGCCGGTTCAGACAGCGCATGGGTATCTTTGCCCACGTAGCACGGACCGGTAATGCCGTTTTTAGCACGCTCTTCGGCAATCGCCTGAGCGATGGCCAGAATGTGCGGTTCGTTGAAGCTGTGGCGCTGCGCGCTGCCGCGGTGGCCGGATGTGCCAAACTTCACCGCATGTTCTGCATTGCCGACTTCCGGTTTCAGCACATAGTACTGCGCGGTCAGCTGGGCGACGTTAATCAAATCGCTTTGTTGTGCAGGTTGGCCCGCACGCGGGTGATTAGCCATTGCCGGGTCCTTTCGATGCAAGGGTTAAATTGTACCGCAAACTTTTTCAATCAATTCCGCCGGGAACTGCATGGACTGCATGATGTGTTCAATCATGCTGCATTTGCGGCCCGTATTGGTATTGGTGATCACCCAGTAAGGGGTGCCCGGAACATGTTTCGGTTTGGTTTGATTGCCATTTTGCAGCAGCGTCTGCTCGTCGCCCGCGAAGTAGACGCGAGTACGACCGTGCAGCGACTCGGTCGCTTCAGCAAAGCCTTTGTCATCGAGTGAATAAAGGGTAGACAGCACCAGCATGAAACGGTTGACCGCCTTTTTCTGCTCGGCATATTCATCAGAGAGCAGCAGCTCGCGCATGGCGCGCACTTTATCTTTTGCCGGCGTCACGGCCGGTTTGATGCCTTCGACAGCAACGACGGTACGCGGCTCTTTTACCGTTGCAAGAGAAGCGGCAGGCTGTGCCGGTGATACGGCGGAAAATTTCAACATGCGCCGTAAAATGTCGGACGCGCTCTCCCCGATATGCTGCGTCTGGCTGGCAATATAACTGATAGAGTTCGTCATCAACTTCGATTGTTTTCATCTTAATCCAGTGCGATATCTAATCTGAATACAAGTCATTGGGATTATAAGGTCAAATCCCAACAGCGGATAGCGTCAAACCAGGATGGCGGCAAAAGTCAGATTAAACTGGAACCTTGCAGCCGGGCGGCAGAATGGTCAACATGATACCCTAACCCGCCAGACGTAAAAAAAGAACTTTCCCATGAAATTGAATACCCGAGCGCAAACTGCACAATCGCCGAACAATAATTCTCCCATCGTACTGGTCCACGGGCTGTTTGGCAGCCTGGATAACCTGGGCGTGCTGGCGCGCGATCTGGTTACCGACCACGACGTTTTGCAGGTCGATATGCGCAACCACGGTCTTTCCCGCGCGCTCCGACGAGATGACCTACCCGGCGATGGCGCAGGATCTGCTGGATACGCTGGACGCCCACCATCTGGAAAAGGCGATCCTCATCGGGCATTCAATGGGCGGCAAAGCGGTGATGGCGCTGACGGCGCTGGCGCCGGAACGCGTAGTAACGGCCTGGTGGTGATTGATGTTGCGCCGGTGGATTACCACGTTCGCCGCCACGACGAGATTTTTGCCGCGATCAATGCGGTCACCGACGCGCAGGTCGCGACGCGCCAGCAGGCGGCTTCCGGCTCATGCGCGAGCATCTTGATGAAGAAGGCGTGATCCAGTTCCTGCTGAAGTCGTTTGTTGAGGGCGAGTGGCGTTTCAACGTGCCGGTGCTGTGGGACCAATACAACAATATTGTGGGCTGGGAAACCGTGCCCGCCTGGCCGCATCCGACCCTGTTTATCCGCGGCGGCAACTCCCCTTACGTTACCGACGCAGTACCGCGAGCGGCTTTGCTGGCCCAGTTCCCGCAGGCGCGCGCCCACGTCATTGCCGGCGCCGGGCACTGGGTGCATGCGGAAAAACCTGAAGCGGTACTGCGCGCCATTCACCGCTATCTCGCTGAAAAGTCAAACTGATTAAAAAGGCGGCGACCAGTCGCCAGAACGCGTCCGCCCGTTGGCGCGCCCGTTTTGCTGATGTATGATGGCGCGCTATTCGCCCGGGCATTAGCAGCGCGATTGCGTGTCTTTCCCGAAGTCTGCTTAATCATGGCCAAAGAACAAACGGACCGTACGACACTGGATCTGTTCGCGAATGAGCGTCGCCCGGGACGACCGAAGACGAATCCGCTTTCGCGCGATGAACAGCTGCGTATCAATAAACGCAATCAGCTTAAACGCGATAAAAATCGTGGGCTTAAGCGTGTCGAACTGAAGCTCAACGCCGACGCGGTCGATGCACTTAACGAACTGGCCGAGGCGCGAAATATCAGCCGCAGCGAGCTCATTGAAGAGATGCTGATCGCCCAGCTTGAGACATTGCGCGGCCAGGCATAAGTCTGAAAATTCCCTTAATTACCCTTTTCATGTAGCACAGAGTGCAGTCCTGCGCGATAGCTGTTTCCGCAGGGTTGCCAGTTCTGCTATTATTGCCCTTATCCGTGGCCAAATTGCGCCACCATACTATTAAGTTTCAAGAGGTTATTTTACTCATGGCAATCATCGGCATTTTCTTTGGCAGTGATACCGGCAATACCGAAAATATCGCGAAAAACATTCAAAAACAGCTCGGTAAAGACGTTGCTGATGTGCATGACATCGCCAAGAGCAGCAAAGAAGATCTGGAAGGCTATGACATTCTGCTGCTGGGTATCCCAACCTGGTACTACGGTGAAGCCCAGTGCGACTGGGATGATTTCTTCCCGACGCTGGAAGAAGTGGACTTCAACGGTAAGCTGGTCGCGCTGTTTGGCTGCGGCGATCAGGAAGACTACGCCGAATACTTCTGTGACGCGCTGGGTACCATCCGCGACATCATTGAGCCGCGTGGCGCGGCCATCGTGGGCCACTGGCCGACCGCAGGCTACCACTTCGAAGCCTCTAAAGGCCTGGCGGATGACGATCACTTCGTGGGTCTGGCCATCGACGAAGACCGTCAGCCAGAACTGACCGCAGAGCGCGTGGAAAAATGGGTTAAGCAAATTCGCGAAGAGCTGCACCTGGACGATATCATCAACGCCTGATTTTACGGCGTAATCTGTGGGTTACGTGGTATTAATAGGTAAAAGCAATGGAAATAATTGCTACAAATTTTTAACTTTTTCCCCCAGCCCTGTACAATGTCTCCCTGATAAAATGTGGTTTTCCATCGAGCAAGTTTGCTGGTGACACCACATTTTAATAAGCTTATTTTGCCTGAGACTTGCAGTTTTCATTTAGCCATGGCAGTTCTATAATGAGACGCATTATCCCAGGTGCATTTTCTGTCACTTCCATAGCAGGAAGTGAATCGTATAGCAACAGGACAGATTCCGCATGACTGACAACAATACCGCATTAAAGAAGGCTGGCCTGAAAGTCACGCTTCCTCGGTTAAAAATCCTGGAAGTGCTTCAGGATCCGGACAACCATCATGTCAGTGCGGAAGATTTGTATAAACGACTGATCGACATGGGCGAAGAGATCGGGCTGGCTACCGTCTATCGCGTACTGAACCAGTTTGATGACGCGGGCATTGTGACCCGTCATAATTTCGAAGGCGGTAAATCCGTTTTCGAACTGACCCAGCAGCATCACCACGATCACCTGATTTGCCTCGACTGCGGCAAAGTGATCGAATTCAGCGATGATTCCATCGAAGCGCGCCAGCGTGAAATCGCCGCGCATCACGGCATCCGCCTGACCAACCACAGCCTGTACCTGTACGGTCACTGCGCCGAAGGTGACTGCCGCGAAGATGAACACGCGCACGACGCGAAATAAGCCCTTTTCATACTCAAGCCAGCCTTCGGGTTGGCTTTTTTTTTTGCCCTTCAAAAACAAAAATGCCCGGCAGGTTTGCGCTGCCGGGCAGGTTACTTCAGCAATAATTACGCTTTCACGCTATCCACACGGCTGAAACGTTTACCGTCCGGGCTGGCGGTACGGATCTGCACTTCCCCGCTCACCTGAGGACGCGCTTTATTATCGTAGCGCAGCCAGTTTTTACCGCCGTCCGTAGAATATTCCACGACCATTCCCGGGAAGCTGGTATTAGCTTCCAGCTTGCCGCCCACCACGCGCGCGCCCGGCACAGGCAGACGGTAATTGATTCCTCCTTTGTCCAGCTTTGCCAGTTCACGCTGCCCCAACAGATTTGCAAAGCGGCTCCAGTCTTTATCCAGCGCTTTTACATCGACCAGATGGTTTCACCGCCTTTGTACTCGCGGCCGGCCTGGTAATCCTGCTCCCAACCGGCGCGGTGCCAGGCACGTTCAGCGACCGCAAGCACGCGTGGGAAAATCATGTACTCCATCTGGGGGTCGGTACGCAACTTCGCTCCACAGCTGAGCAGAAAGCCCATAGGCGCCCGGCCACGGCTTATCCGCTCTTCGCGCTGAAGTGGTTGCCGTCGCGATCCACCGAAGTTTCGGCGTTCTGCGGCATGTTGTCCGGCGCGAAGCTGAAGATCTTGCGCTCGTCGCTGAAGCGCGTGCCCCAGTAGTAACCGCGCTCCGCCGGGTGGACCTCGTACGGGAAGTCCAGGTAGACGTAGTCCGGGTTGGAGACAACGACGCGGAACCCTTTGTTCGCCCAGTCGTTGACGGAATCGAAACCGCCCCAGTAGAGGGTATCCCAGAAGTTGACGCCCACGCGCGAGGTGGCGAACGCCGCGGCATTCTCGGCGTCTTTCAGGCCATCCTGCCACGCCTGCATGGTGCCGATGCCGTGCGCCTTCACCAGCTTGCTGACCTCAAGACCAAAGTAGCTCGAAAGATGCTCCACATCGGCCACCTTGCCCTCTTTGACCATCGTCTGGCAGACCTGCGACTTGGCCCACGGCTTGTCCTCCTTGCTCTGATCGATGATGCCTTTGCCCGCTTCCGGTTTTTCCTGGTCGGTGTAACCCGCCCCCAGACAAATGTTTTTCGCTTCGTCGCCGCCAAAATGCCAGGTCTTCAGCGGCACACCGGCCTCTTTATGCATCTGGGCGATCTCGCCGATCACCTTGTCGACAAAGCGCTGGGAAGAATCCAGGCACGGGTTCAGGTAGCTCTGGCGGTTAAAGAACTGCACGGAGGTGGTGTTGGAGGTATCCGTCGGATCCAGCAAACGGTACTGATTCGCCTCTTTCTCTTTACCCTCTTTCATCAGGCGCTCATAGCGCGCTTCCATCGAGACCACGGCGGCACGGGCGTGTGCCGGCATGTCGATCTCCGGGATCACTTCAATCTGGCGCGCCTGCGCGTACTTGAGGATGTCGATGTAGTCGGGACGGCTGAAGAGGCCGCTGCCATTGTTGTTGCTGTCCGGGCCGGAACCCAATTGCGGCAGCAGGCAGGTTTTTTCGCTCAGATCGTGGCAACGTTTACCGCCGATGTCGGTCAGCTCAGGCAAACCAGGGATCTCAATGCGCCAGCCTTCGTCATCGGTAAGGTGGAAGTGGAATTTGTTGAGCTTGTAGGCCGCCATCTGATCCAGCAGGCGCAGTACGGCGTCCTTGCTATGGAAGTTGCGCGCTACGTCGAGGTGAATACCGCGATAATCAAAACGCGGTGCGTCTTTTGCTTCAAGCCGTGCGATTTTCTGCTCGCCACTGGAAGGGATCAGCGACAGCAAAGATTGCAGGCCGTAGAACACGCCAGCCTGATCAAAGCCGGTGATTACCGCCTCATTTGCCCCAATGTGCAACTGATAGGCACCAGATATGGCTTCATCACCCGCAAAAGCCTTCACTGCGATCTCTGTACGGATGGGATAACTGCCTTCTTTGACGCCCAGCAGCGCGAAGCGCGACTTCACCGCTTCCTGCGCATCCGCGCCTAGCGCAGAGAGATCGTTACCCTTTGCGAATCGACTCCTGACCGGAGATTTTTACCTCCTGCGGCGTGGGTATAATCTGGCCGCGCAACGTGGCGAGGTTCAGCGCTTTGACGTCGCTATTTTTCTCAAAGCGCGCTTCAGCGGTCATCAGGATGTTTTTATCATCCGGCGTACGTTTCCACTGGCCGTCGAGCGGTGTAACAAACTGGAACAGGTCTTCGGTATCGGTATTGGCGATCATTTTTGCCGTCGCACCTTCGGCCGTCACATACCAGCGAGGCAGCACATCGGTAACAAACAACTGCCAGTACTCGTTAACAACAGGAATTTCCACTGCCTGCTTCGCCGGGAAGCCGGTAAATTTGTCCGTTGGCTCCAGTTTGTGCAGATCGCCGTGAGGTGGCAACCTTGAACTGGTCGTTGGCCACCTCCAGGGTCGGGCGGGTGCTGTGGAAGTAGATCGCCCATCTTTGTCGGTCGCTCCCTTTGTTGGTCAGCGTGATCACCGCCTGATTGCAGGAAGCCCAGTCAGCACCCAGCTTCGCGCAATCAATGCCGTTCTGTGCGGCGAGGTTATCTTCACCGCTGTTACGGCGTCGACAGTATTCTGGTTTGCCAGCGCAGGGCGCATACCCCAGTGCGCGCGCAACGCGCATCCCCGCCGCATAACCCGGCAAACGCATCAGAAGATGGTGAATGGTGCGATAACCATGAATTTCACGTCGCGCTCATCCTGGAAGATGTTGCCGTAACCGCCGCCATAGCTCGGGATGTCGGAGTGGTTGTCATACTGGGTGAAGTGCAGCTTGAACATCGTGCCTTTGGCGCGGCCATCCTGCAGGGTATAGATCGCATCCAGGCTGTAGGCGGATTCTTTCAGGCGGTAGTTTGGATCGTAGTACGCATCCGGTGTTGCCATATCGGCCGGCTTTGCGTCCCAGGCGTAAGCGTAAGAGGCGCCGACCGCCCAGCCAGGCAGGTTCCAGTTTTTCAGGTCATACATCGCGCCGAAGAAGACCGCTTTCTCACCGTTGGCGTTAAAGTCGGAGCGGTTATCCCACCAGATATCCAGACGACCGTTGGAGGAGGCGTAGGTCGGGGTCATACGCTGCAGGAAGTAGCCCTGCTGCCCTTCCGCCTTCACCCATGTGCCTTCCAGACGCAAATCAACCTGGCCAACCTTGTAGCCGAAGGTGAGTGCCTGCAGCCACGCGGTGCCGTCATAAATGTCATTGACCCCACCGTTACTGACTTTATCGCGCGTACCGTAGAACTGGTAGCTGGTACTCAGCGGGCTACCCGCGACATCAAACTTATAGCTGGCCTTGGCAAAGTACTGATCGATATAGCCTTGTGCCTGACCAAATGCCGCTTCAAGCACCAGATCGTTTTTGAAGTCGTATTTCGCGCCCAGCGAGTGCAGGTAATCGACTTTGGTTTTTTTATCGTTCTGGTAGAACTTGTCCATCTCGATATGCCACGGCGCCTTGTATTCATTGGTCCACATATAGGAGAAGCTCAACGCACCCGCATCGCCGTAGTCAAAGTTCGCCCCGGCTTCCGCCCCCTGATAGGTGCCCGGCATAAAGCTCCAGTGCGGCGCTAACAGCGTTTGGCCGGTTGGCTGAATATAACCCGCGCGCGCCCAGACCGGGCCGTATTTAAATTTCGCGGCGGCTTTGTACAGGCTGATACCGCTTTTATCCCCGGACCAGTCTTCTTCGTAGGCTTTGTTACTGGAGGAGAAGGCGATTTCGTTCGGGTGGGCGCTGTCGCCGTTTTCCGCCATTTCAATCGCGGTAAACGCAGCAATATCCAGACCGAACATGTCCGCGGCATAGCCTGACTGGAAATCCAGGTTGGCGTTCCAGGTGGAGTGCGAAAGGTTGGTTTTGTATTTATCTCCAGTGACATCTTTACGGTCACGCTCACGCTGCCAGTAATAAATACCGCCCGTGAGCGTGGAATCATCGATAAAACCTGCTGCTTTCGCCTCTGGCGCCATACAACCCAGCCCGACATTGCTGTGACACCGGCAATAGCCAGCGCCAGCGCACTACGTTTACCACTGAACGTACGCATAGATGATTCCTCCTTGACGAATATAAACCGCCTGCGACGGCGAAAAAAAAAACAAAAAGTTTAGGTAGTTATGAAATACCCCCGAAGTAACTACCGGGTTAAGACTATTTTTCGCGACGCGAATTATCAATGCTTTTTAGTGAGCAAAATGCAGGATTATGACGAAGTGCACATAATTGGTAGTGTTTTGAAACAAATTACATAGACCGGTTAAATGATTAATTTTAACGCAATTAAATAGCACATAATGCCTTTTGTTAGCGATTACATCTTATATTTAGCTAAAATTATCTATTTGCGATCTTTTTCGATAGGTTAAGTCAACATCAATAAGAGACGACATTAATTCGCGACGCGAATATATTGTGTGATAATGGCCTAATGAATAAGCAAAAAAAACGCCGCAGTTCGCGGCGTTTTAAGCTGATAGTCCGTGGTTGACTTAATCAGTCGCCGATTTTCGCCCAGGTATCACGCAGGCCGACGGTGCGGTTAAATACCAGATGCTTTGGTAGCGCCGTGCAGTAACGGCTGTCGAGGCAGAAGTAACCTTCACGCTCGAACTGATACGCTTTGCCCGCTGCAGCCGCTTTCAGAGACGGCTCCGCATAACCCTGCTTGATCACCAGCGATTCCGGGTTGATGGTGGCCAGGAAGTCCTCCGCCGCGCCCGGGTTAGGCACGCTGAACAGGCGATCGTACAGACGGATTTCTACCGGCAGCGCGTGCTGCGCGCTCACCCAGTGGATCACGCCTTTCACCTTGCGGCCATCAGCCGGATCTTTGCTCAGCGTTTCCGCATCGTAAGAGCAGAAGATGGTGGTGATATTGCCTTCCTCATCTTTCTCCACGCGCTCGGCTTTGATGACGTACGCATTGCGCAGACGCACTTCTTTGCCCAGCACCAGACGCTTGTACTGCTTGTTGGCTTCTTCGCGGAAGTCGGCGCGATCGATCCAGATCTCGCCGCTGAACGGCACGTCACGGCTGCCCATTTCCGGTTTGTTCGGATGGTTAGGCATGGTGACCATTTCGCTGCATCGCCCTGCGGATAGTTTTCGATAACCAGTTTCACCGGATCGATAACCGCCATCGCGCGCGGCGCGTTCTCGTTGAGATCTTCGCGGATGCAGGATTCCAGCGACGCCATCTCGATGGTGTTGTCCTGCTTGGTCACGCCGATGCGTTTGCAGAACTCACGGATGGAGGCGGCAGTATAACCACGACGGCGCAGACCGGAGATGGTCGGCATACGCGGGTCATCCCAGCCTTCAACGTGCTTCTCGGTCACCAGCTGGTTCAGCTTGCGCTTCGACATCACGGTGTATTCCAGATTCAGACGCGAAAACTCGTACTGGCGCGGATGGCCACCGGAATGGTGATGTTATCCAGCACCCAGTCATACAGACGACGGTTGTCCTGGAATTCCAGCGTACACAGGGAGTGGGTAATGCCTTCCAGCGCATCGCTGATGCAGTGGGTGAAGTCGTACATCGGGTAGATGCACCACTTGTTGCCGGTCTGGTGGTGTTCTGCGAACTTAATGCGGTACAGCACCGGATCGCGCATCACGATAAACGGCGATGCCATATCGATCTTGGCACGCAGGCAGGCTTTGCCTTCTTCGAAGCCGCCGTTGCACGCATTTTCTCAAACAGCGCCAGGTTCTCTTCCACGCTGCGATCGCGGAACGGGCTGTTTTTGCCCGGCGCGGTCAGCGTACCGCGATATTCACGGATCTCATCAGCAGACAGCTCGTCAACATAGGCCAGACCTTTGTTGATCAGCTCAACCGCATACTGGCTACAGCTGATCGAAGTAGTCAGAGGAGTAGCAGATGTCGCCAGACCAGTGAAAGCCCAGCCATTGCACGTCGTTCTTGATGGACTCAACGTATTCGATGTCTTCTTTTACCGGGTTGGTGTCATCGAAACGCAGGTTGCACTGGCCCTGGTAGTCTTGCGCGATGCCGAAGTTCAGGCAGATGGATTTCGCATGGCCGATGTGCAGGTAGCCGTTCGGCTCCGGCGGGAAGCGGGTATGGATGGTGGTGTGCTTACCACTGGCCAGATCTTCATCGATGATCTGACGAATAAAGTTAGTCGGGCGGGCTTCAGCCTCACTCATCACGGGTTCCTCAAAGCGTAAACAACGTATAACGGCATATGATCTAATAAGCAGGACGCAGTGAAACAACCCTTACTTATACAAATCAGCGTTGCCCGCTGGAAAGGTAATCGGCTATGGCTTGTGCGCGTGGGCAGCCTCCCTGAAACAGTGGCAAACAGAGTCAAAAGCACATCCGCTTCATGGTATCCCTTGTAATAAAGCGGCTGCAGTATGGCATTGATTAAGTGCGGGCCAAAAAAAAGCGGCGGAGGTTCTCCCCCGCCGCTTAAGGCATTAATGCTTACTCAGGAGCAACTACTTGCCTTTAATCTCATACAGCGGGGTCTGACCGGCAACAAGCTGACCCTGCGCCTGAATAACCAGACCGCTGAAGTCGTCGATGTTGCTGACCACCACCGGGCTTATCATGGAGCGCGCGTTGGCGTTCAGGTAGTCCAGATCCATTTCCAGAATCGGCTGCCCCGCCACCACTTCAGCGCCCTCTTCCACCAGGCGAGTAAAGCCCTGGCCGTCCAGCGCGACGGTATCGATACCCATATGCACAACGATCTCCGCGCCCTTTTCGGTTTCCAGGCAGAACGCGTGGTTGGTGTTGAAGATTTTCACGATGGTGCCCGCCGCCGGAGACACCACGATGCTTTCCGTTGGTTTCACCGCCACACCGTCACCAACCGCTTTGCTGGCGAAAGCTTCGTCAGGCACCTGATCCAGCGCAACGACTTCACCGGTTACCGGCGACACCAGCGTTCAGCAATCGACTGTCGGTGCGTTCGGTACCGCCTGCGGTTTAACACTCGCCACGGGTGCAGCGGCTGGCGCTGCATTACCTGCAGCCGGAACATGGCCGGTGGTCTTCATCGCATTGGCGATTTTTTCCGCCACGAAGCCAACGATGATCTGCACGCTGGTTTTGTTCAGACGGATAACGCCGGATGCGCCCAGGCGTTTAGCCAGCGCGTCGTTCACCAGCGCAGAGTCTTTCACGTTCAGACGCAGGCGGGTGATACAGGCATCAATGCCGGTCAGGTTGTCAGAACCGCCGACTGCGGCGATGTACTGACGCGCCAGCCCACTCACATCCTGCTCGGTATCCGCACTTGACGTTGACATCCTGACCATCGGTTTCGTCACCGGCAACCGCCAGCTCACGGCCCGGCGTCATCAGGTTGAATTTGGTGATGGTGAAGCGGAACACCACATAGTAGATAACGAAGAACACCAGACCTTGCGGGATCAGCATCCACCAGTGGGTCGCCAGCGGGTTACGCGACGACAGCACCATATCCACCAGACCGGCGCTGAAGCCGAAACCGGCAATCCAGTGCATGCTGGCAGCGATGAAGACGGAGATACCGGTCAGGATCGCGTGGATGACATACAGCACCGGCGCCACGAACATGAAGGAGAATTCCAGCGGTTCGGTGATACCGGTGAAGAAGGCGGCGAACGCCCCCGCCATCATGATCCCCAGCACTTTCGCTTTATTCTCAGGACGCGCGCAGTGGTAGATAGCCAGCGCCGCGCCCGGCAGACCAAACATCATGATCGGGAAGAAGCCCGCCTGGTAACGACCGGTGATGCCGACAACCGCTTTACCGGCTTCGATCGACTGTGCGCCGCCAAGGAAGTTAGGGATATCGTTGATGCCAGCAACGTCGAACCAGAACACGGAGTTCAGCGCGTGGTGCAGACCGACCGGGATCAGCAGACGGTTGAAGAAGGCGTAGACGCCCGCACCGACGGAGCCCAATTTCTGGATGTGTTCACCGAAGCTCACCAGACCGCCAAATACGACCGGCCAGACATACATCATGATGAAAGCGACCACGATCATCACAAACGAGGTGAGGATCGGCACCAGACGGCGGCCGCTGAAGAAGGAGAGCGCTTTCGGCAGCTCGACGCTGCTGAAGCGGTTATACAGTTCGGCGGAGATGATACCCACCAGAATACCGACAAACTGGTTTTTGATTTTGCCGAACGCGGCAGGAACCTGGTCCGCCGGAATCTTCTGGATCATGGCCACCGCGGCAGGTGAACAGAGGGTGGTTAACACCAGGAAACCGACAAAACCGGTCAGCGCAGCAGCGCCGTCTTTGTCTTTGGACATACCGTAAGCCACACCCATCGCGAACAGCACGGCCATGTTATCGATAATGGCAGAACCGGACTTGATAAAAAACGCCGCCAGCGCGTTGTGTCCACCCCAGCCAACCGGGTCAATCCAGTAGCCGACACCCATCAGGATGGCCGCGGCAGGCAGCGTGGCGACCGGCACCATCAGCGCCCGGCCAACCTTTTGTAAATAACCTAGAATACTCACTTTTATTCCCCCTATGAGACCCATCGTGAGCTCACTGAAACAGTCGTTTTTTATTGTGTAACTAACCTGAAATCACGGCTATTTATTCACTACCCTACAGGCTATTTTTTCACTACCTTGCAGAGTGTGTGAAAAATTAATTCGTATCGCAAATTAAAAGCATTCTTTTTGTGATATTTGTCACCAAATATCGTCATTCAGCCTCCCGAATGCTGGCAAACAAGGAAAACTTATTTTATCATTCAAAAAATCAAGACGGATTGATCCGGCCTGAAAGAATTCAGGTTACGCTTAACTACCGAGGTTCCAGTAAGCATTCCGCCCACTCTTATTCATTTAACTTTTGAGGTGAACAATGAGACTGATTCCCCTGGCAACAGCTGAACAAGTCGGTAAATGGGCCGCCCGCCATATCGTAAACCGCATCAACGCATTCAAACCGACCGCCGATCGTCCGTTTGTCCTTGGCCTGCCAACCGGCGGCACGCCGCTGACCGCCTACAAAGCGCTGGTTGAGATGCATAAAGCAGGCCAGGTTAGCTTCAAACATGTTGTGACCTTCAACATGGATGAATACGTTGGCCTGCCGAAAGACCACCCGGAAAGCTACCATAGCTTTATGCACCGCAACTTCTTTGATCACGTTGATATCCCTGCTGAAAATATTAACCTGCTGAATGGCAACGCGCCGGATATTGACGCAGAATGCCGCCAGTATGAAGAAAAAATCCGTTCCTACGGTAAAATCCACCTGTTCATGGGCGGCGTAGGTAACGATGGTCATATCGCGTTTAACGAACCGGCGTCATCTCTGGCTTCCCGCACCCGCATTAAAACGCTGACCCATGACACGCGCGTGGCAAACTCCCGCTTCTTTGACGGCGATGTGAACCTGGTGCCGAAATACGCCCTGACCGTCGGCGTGGGCACGCTGCTGGATGCCGAAGAAGTGATGATTCTGGTGCTGGGCGGCGTGAAAGCGCAGGCGCTGCAGGCGGCGGTAGAAGGCAACGTTAACCATATGTGGACCATCAGCTGCCTGCAGCTGCATCCGAAAGCAGTCATCGTCTGCGACGAGCCGTCCACGATGGAGCTGAAAGTTAAAACGCTGAAATACTTCAACGAGTTAGAAGCGGAAAACATCAAAGGTCTGTAATTCAATAACCGCTCCGCAAGGGATGACTACGGAGCGGTACACATTTGTAACCGGGGGTCGTTATGTACGCTTTAACCCACGGCCGAATCTATACCGGCCATGAAATTCTGGATGACCACGCGGTTGTTATCGCCAATGGCCTGATTGAACGTGTTTGCCCGCTGGCAGAACTGCCGCCGGAGATTGAACAGCGCTCACTGAATGGCGCCATAATCTGGCCCCCGGTTTTATCGACGTGCAGCTCAACGGCTGCGGCGGCGTGCAGTTCAATGACACCGCGGAAGCGGTAACGGTAGAAACGCTGGAGATCATGCAGCAAGCCAACGAGAAATCCGGCTGCACCAGCTATCTGCCGACGCTGATCACCAGCAGTGATGACCTGATGAAGCAGGGCGTCCACGTGATGCGCGAATATCTGGCGAAACATCCGAATCAGGCGCTCGGCCTGCACCTGGAAGGGCCGTGGCTGAATATGGTCAAAAAAGGCACGCATAACCCGGCGTTCGTGCGTAAACCCGAACCTGCACTGGTCGATTACATGTGTGCCAGAACGCCGATGTGATCACCAAGGTGACGCTGGCACCGGAAATGGCGGGCGACAAACGTCATCCGCCAAGCTGGCCGACGCCGGGATTGTGGTTTCCGCCGGGCACTCAAACGCCACGCTGAAAGAAGCGAAAGCCGGTTTCCGCGCCGGCATCACCTTCGCGACGCACCTTTATAACGCCATGCCATATATCACAGGCCGTGAACCGGGTCTGGTCGGGGCGATTCTGGATGAGCCAGACGTCTACTGCGGCATTATTGCTGACGGCTTGCACGTCGATTACGCCAACATCCGCAACGCTAAGCGGCTGAAAGGTGACAAACTTTGCCTGGTGACCGACGCGACCGCGCCGGCAGGTGCAAATATTGAGCAATTCATTTTTGCCGGTAAAACAATATACTACCGCAATGGGCTGTGTGTGGATGAAAACGGTACGCTGAGCGGTTCCTCCCTGACCATGATTGAAGGGGTGCGCAACCTGGTTGAGCATGTCGGGATCGCGCTGGACGAAGTGCTGCGCATGGCAACCCTCTATCCGGCTCGCGCCATCGGCGTGGATAAACAGCTTAGGCGGAACCTCGCCATCGGCAAGGTGGCAAACCTGACCGCATTCACACGCGATTATAAAATCATCAAGACCATCGTTAATGGTAACGAGGTCGTCACTGAATAAAGAAAAGTATGACACCAGGCGGACAAGCTCAAATCGGTAATGTCGATCTCGTTAAACAACTTAACAGTGCGGCGGTTTACCGCCTGATTGACCAACACGGCCCCATCTCGCGCATTCAGATTGCCGAACAAAGCCAGCTTGCTCCCGCCAGCGTGACCAAAATTACCCGCCAGCTGATTGAGCGCGGGCTGATCAAAGAAGTCGATCAGCAGGCCTCCACCGGAGGCCGCCGCGCCATCTCCATCATCACCGAAACCCGCAATTTTCAGGCGATCGGCGTCCGTCTCGGCCGTCATGACACCACGCTCACGCTGTACGATCTGAGCAGCAAAGCGCTGGCGGAAGAGCACTACCCTTTTCCGGAACGCACCCAGGAGACGCTGGAGCATGCGCTGCTGAATACCATCGCGCAGTTTATTGAAACCAGTCAGCGCAAGATCCGCGAACTGATCGCCATCTCGGTGATCCTGCCCGGGCTGGTCGACCCGGAAAGCGGCGTGATCCGCTACATGCCGCACATTCAGGTTGAAAACTGGGGGCTGGTCGAAGCGCTGGAAAAGCGCTTTAAAGTGACCTGCTTTGTGGGCCACGACATCCGCAGTCTGGCGCTGGCAGAGCACTACTTTGGTGCGAGCCAGGACTGCGAAGACTCTATTCTGGTGCGCGTGCACCGCGGCACCGGCGCCGGCATCATCTCCAACGGGCGGATTTTTATTGGTCGCAACGGTAACGTCGGCGAGATCGGCCACATTCAGGTCGAGCCGCTGGGTGAACGCTGCCACTGCGGCAACTTCGGCTGCCTGGAAACCATAGCCGCCAACGCGGCCATCGAACAGCGCGTGCGCCATCTGCTTGAACAGGGTTATCAAAGCCGCGTCACGCTGGACGACTGCAAATAGGCACCATCTGCAAAGCCGCTAATAAAGGCGACGCGCTGGCCTGTGAAGTGATCGAGCAGGTCGGCCGCCATCTGGGCAAAACCATCGCCATCGCCATCAACCTGTTTAACCCACAAAAAGTGGTGATCGCCGGTGAAATTGTGGAAGCGGAAAAGGTGCTGCTCCCCGCGATTGAAGGCTGTATTAACACCCAGGCGCTGAAAGCATTCCGCAAGAATCTGCCGGTGGTGCGTTCAAAGCTTGACCATCGCTCGGCGATTGGCGCGTTCGCGCTGGTCAAACGCGCCATGCTCAACGGAATTCTGCTGCAGCATTTGCTGGAAAGCTGATCGGACCTTATAGTAACGCCTTCTTTTTTTGATGTCGGACTGTCCATGACCATTAAGAATGTAATTTGTGATATCGACGGCGTGCTGATGCACGACAACGTTGCCGTGCCGGGCGCTGCGGAGTTCCTTCACCGCATCCTCGACAAAGGAATGCCGCTGGTGCTGCTGACGAACTACCCTTCTCAGACCGGTCAGGATCTGGCGAACCGCTTTGCCACCGCCGGGGTCGACGTCCCGGACAGCGTGTTTTATACCTCGGCGATGGCCACGGCGGATTTTCTGAAGCGTCAGGAAGGGAAAAAAGCCTATGTGGTCGGTGAAGGCGCGCTGATCCATGAGCTATACAAAGCGGGCTTTACCATCACCGACGTCAACCCGGATTTTGTGATTGTCGGCGAAACGCGCTCCTATAACTGGGAGATGATGCATAAAGCGGCCTTCTTTGTCGCCAACGGCGCGCGCTTTATTGCCACCAACCCGGATACCCACGGCCGCGGTTTTTACCCGGCCTGCGGCGCGCTGTGTGCCGGTATCGAGAAAATCTCCGGCCGCAAGCCGTTTTACGTCGGCAAACCCAGCCCGTGGATCATCCGCGCCGCGCTGAACAAGATGCAGGCCCACTCGGAAGAGACGGTGATTGTCGGCGACAACCTGCGCACCGATATTCTGGCCGGTTTCCAGGCCGGTCTGGAGACCATTCTGGTGCTGTCCGGCGTCTCACAACTTGATGACATTGACTCAATGCCGTTCCGCCCTACCTGGATTTACCCCTCCGTCGATGAAATTGACATTATCTGATACGAAACCACGCCTCAGGGCGTGGTTTTTCATTTTGACGCCTGCAAAAAACAACGCCATTCAATAAAAAGCGCTTTATTTTAATGATTCATCAATAACAGAGTTCAATCTGTACTCTTTTTTCAGCATTCGATAATCACTATTGCACTATTTCCGTTTTCACTCGCAAAACGCTTGCGCGCCCTGCCCCTTTGCGGCATTTTCAAAAGCAAACAACATTACAAAGCAACAAGGTTAACGGAGAAGGTTATGTGTTCAATTTTTGGCGTACTGGATATTAAAACTGACGCGGGCGAACTGCGTAAAAAAGCGCTGGAACTGTCCCGCCTGATGCGCCATCGCGGCCCGGACTGGTCAGGCGTTTACGCCAGTGACAAAGCGATTCTGGCCCACGAACGTCTGTCTATTGTTGACGTCAACGCCGGTGCACAGCCGCTGTATAACGAGAAAAAAACGCACGCGCTGGCTGTCAACGGTGAAATCTACAACCATCAGGCGCTGCGCGCCGAATACGGCGACCGCTACGCGTTCCAGACCGGTTCCGACTGTGAAGTGATCCTGGCGCTGTATCAGGAGAAAGGTCCCGAGTTCCTGGACGACCTGCAGGGCATGTTTGCCTTCGCCCTGTACGACAGCGAAAAAGACGCTTACCTGATTGGCCGCGACCATATCGGTATTATCCCGCTGTACATGGGCCACGATGAGCACGGCAACTTCTACGTTGCCTCTGAAATGAAAGCGCTGGTGCCGGTCTGCCGCACCATCAAAGAGTTCCCGGCGGGCAGCTACCTGTGGAGCAAAGACGGCGAGATCCGTCCGTACTACCAGCGTGACTGGTTCGACTACGACGCGGTAAAAGACAACGTCACGGACAAAGCCGAGCTGCGTCAGGCGCTGGAAGATTCCGTGAAAAGCCACCTGATGTCCGACGTGCCGTACGGCGTGCTGCTCTCCGGCGGTCTGGACTCCTCCGTGATCTCCGCGATCACCAAGAAATTCGCGGCCCGTCGCGTGGAAGATCAGGAGCGCTCTGAAGCCTGGTGGCCACAGCTGCACTCCTTTGCCGTGGGCCTGGAAGGCGCGCCGGATCTGAAAGCCGCGCAGGAAGTGGCAAACCACCTCGGCACCGTGCACCATGAAATTCACTTCACCGTGCAGGAAGGTCTGGATGCGATCCGCGATGTGATCTATCACATCGAAACCTATGACGTGACCACCATCCGCGCTTCAACGCCGATGTACCTGATGTCGCGTAAAATCAAAGCGATGGGCATCAAGATGGTGCTCTCCGGCGAAGGTTCTGACGAAGTGTTTGGCGGCTACCTGTACTTCCATAAAGCGCCGAACGCCAAAGAGCTGCACGAAGAGACCGTGCGTAAACTGCAGGCGCTGCATATGTTTGACTGTGCGCGTGCCAACAAAGCGATGTCCGCCTGGGGCGTGGAAGCACGCGTGCCGTTCCTGGATAAGAAATTCCTCGACGTGGCGATGCGCATCAACCCGCAGGACAAGATGTGCGGCAACGGCAAAATGGAAAAACATATCCTGCGCGAATGTTTTGAATCCTACCTGCCGGCGAGCGTGGCATGGCGTCAGAAAGAGCAGTTCTCCGATGGCGTAGGCTACAGCTGGATCGACACGCTGAAAGAGGTGGCGGCGAAACAGGTTACGGATCAACAACTGGAAACCGCAAGCTTCCGCTTCCCGTACAACACGCCGGGCTCGAAAGAAGCGTATCTGTACCGCGAAATCTTTGAAGAGCTGTTCCCGCTGCCGAGCGCTGCGGAGTGCGTACCGGGCGGCCCGTCCGTCGCCTGCTCTTCTGCCAAAGCGATTCGAATGGGATGAATCGTTCAAAACCATGAACGATCCGTCAGGACGCGCGGTAGGCGTTCACCAGTCAGCCTACAAATAAGTGGCGGTTATTCTTACGGGCCCTGCGGGGTCCGTATTTTTTTGTATCACTGATTTCATGAATAAATTACGAATAATTGCCGAATATTCGGTCACGCTGTTCGCAACCTAACCAAACAGTCACATTCCGGCAATTTTCGTTGAAAAAGGTGTTGACGCTGCAAGGGCCTATACGCATAATGCGCCCCGCAACGCCGATAAGGTAACGCGAAAAAAGATGGCTACGTAGCTCAGTTGGTTAGAGCACATCACTCATAATGATGGGGTCACAGGTTCGAATCCCGTCGTAGCCACCATCTTTTTTGCGGGAGTGGCGAAATTGGTAGACGCACCAGATTTAGGTTCTGGCGCCGCAAGGTGTGCGAGTTCAAGTCTCGCCTCCCGCACCATTCCCAGGTAAGCGTTGCACGGATGGGGTATCGCCAAGCGGTAAGGCACCGGTTTTTGATACCGGCATTCCCTGGTTCGAATCCAGGTACCCCAGCCATATTTCTTCGATTTTGCGGGTCAACGCGTCAGTATTGGGGTATCGCCAAGCGGTAAGGCACCGGTTTTTGATACCGGCATTCCCTGGTTCGAATCCAGGTACCCCAGCCATCGAAGATTGGGTAAGCAGTAAAATTTGGCTACGTAGCTCAGTTGGTTAGAGCACATCACTCATAATGATGGGGTCACAGGTTCGAATCCCGTCGTAGCCACCAAATTTAAGATGTACGTACTTTAGCGTATTAAACCTGAAAAAATTGTTGGGGTATCGCCAAGCGGTAAGGCACCGGATTCTGATTCCGGCATTCCGAGGTTCGAATCCTCGTACCCCAGCCAATTTAAAAAGTCGTTCAGCTTGTTTAACGCAATTGGGGTGTCGCCAAGCGGTAAGGCTCTGGTTTCTGATACCAGCATTCCGGGGTTCGAATCCTCGCACCCCAGCCACTTAATGACAAAAAAGCCCGCTTCGGCGGGCTTTTTTGTTTTTTCATCCCCGGAATTGGTAGCGAGTATCCCGTCAAAATCAGTGGTAATTTAAACCATTACTCAGCAGGGATGACATCATGAACTACCAGACAACAGCCTTCCCACTCTACTCCCCACTCTACATTCTGTTAGGTGTATTTTGCCTGGCACTGGCTTTTTTCGGCCTCTCCGCACCCTTTTTGTATGGTCTGCTGATGGGTCTCGTGTTTCCGGTGCTGGTTTCGATGCGACTGCACACGCTCAGCCAACATGGCCAGGCCACGCTGCTCAGCGAAATATCTAACTGGAAAGTTTACATACAAGGCATTCCGCTGGAAGAGCAACGCGCTTCGCTTAAAAACCCCTGTTTTCGTACGCCAGAACGTCTTCAGCAATTCTACTGGCGGGGCTTTATTGCCCGGCTCATTTTGCAGTTAATGACCTTAGGACTGTTGATACAGCAGACGCGGGAAATTGAGTGGACGAGCTATGCAGGGATCGCAGCAGTAGCGGCATTTATACTTCTGCTGCTGCCGATCTACCATACACTGACAACAATGCGCGATATGCGCGCCGGTGCATGGGCATTGCAACATGTTGAAGCAGCTGACGGCTATCAGGCTTTTTTCCAGCAGAAAATGCGCGTGCGTACTGCGTTGGATGTACTGCTTTCGTTACGCTAATGCGAATCAAAGGCCGCGAACACTGGATACTCGCGGCACAAAGTTAACATCTATAGTCCTAAAGCGTATTTCAGCGCCTGACGTTTCAGCCCTCCGGCACGCTCCGCTGCCATCAGACCAATATTACGCAGAATCCGCACCGGGCCAAGGTCATTGCTGAACCCGGCATAGAACAGATCCATTCCGCACTGCATGATGAAGTTATCCGCCATACGCCGCGTCTGATAACGCTTCAGAACCGCATGGCTGGCCCAGGCTTCGCCGTGCCCGCGGACGCTGCCCCGGTAAGCACATCCAGCAAGGCATCGACATCGCGATACCCCAGATTCACGCCCTGCCCGGCCAGCGGATGAATGGTGTGTGCCGCATCGCCCACCAGCGCCAGGCCTTGGCGGGCATACTGCAACGCATGACGGCGCGTGAGCGGGAACGCCCCCGCCGCGACCGGCGTGACGTGCCCCAGACGCGGCGGAAAGTTGCAGAACGATCTCCCGCTGCAGCTGTTCCATGGTCAGCCCCTGCAGCTGGCGAATGCGCGCCGGTTTGTCGTACCACACCAGCGACGCCCAGTTATCAAACAGCGGTAAAAAGGCGTGCGGCCCATCGGGCGTAAAATGCTGCCAGGTGCTTTCGCCCGCCGCAGCTTCGCACTCGACGGTAATCAGCATACAGGACTGCTGATACTGCCAGGCATGAACGCCGATCCCCGCCATCTGTCTGACCTGCGAGTTAGCGCCATCCGCCCCAACGACCAGCTTCGCCGTTAACGACTCGCCCTCCTCGAAGGTCAGTTGGTGATGATCGCCACTCTCGTGAGGATGCAGCGCCTTAAGCGACGCAGGAACGCGCAGCGTCACCTTCGGATGCGCCTCCAGCGCCTGCCAGAGCGCCAGCTGGAGCACGTTGTTTTCCACCATATAGCCCAGGCGCGGCAGCTTCAGCTCAGCGGCATCAAACGCGACGTGGGCATTTTCCCACTCCCAGGTTTCAAGACGGCTGTAAGGGTGAGCGCGCATCGCCAGCACCGTCTCCCAGACGCCCAGCCCGCGCAGCAGATCGACGGACGCCGCGCTGATAGCGGAAATGCGCACATCCGGTTTGCTGCCGTCGGATCGAACGCCGGCGGCGCAGGCTGTTCAATTACCGTTACCTCAAATCCCTGCTGCGCCAGCCCCAGCGCCAGCGCGCCGCCGACCATACCGCCGCCGACAACGGCAACTTCGGTGTGATGGAGTGTCATGGTCAATTTTCCTTAAAGGAGAATCCCTTAAGTTTACCGGATTTTTGCGGTCCTGAGACACACAACCTTCATACTGGTCACAACCCCACCAAAGCATTACAATACGCGGCCTGCAATCCTGAGCTGAGCAAGTCGATGACTAAAAAACTCCATATAAAAACCTGGGGCTGTCAGATGAACGAATACGATTCATCCAAGATGGCCGATCTGCTGGATACCACCCACGGATACCAGCTGACCGAAAAGGCGGAAGAAGCGGATGTGCTGCTGCTGAACACCTGTTCGATTCGTGAAAAAGCGCAGGAAAAAGTTTTTCATGTGTTAGGCCGCTGGAAGCTTCTCAAACGAAAAAATCCGGACCTGATCATCGGCGTGGGCGGCTGCGTCGCGTCGCAGGAAGGCAAGCTGATCCGCCAGAGAGCCCCGTATGTGGACATTGTCTTCGGCCCTCAGACCCTGCACCGCCTGCCGGAGATGATCAATCAGGTGCGCGGCAACCGTAGCCCGGTCGTTGACGTCAGCTTCCCGGAAATCGAAAAATTCGACCGTCTGCCGGAGCCGCGTGCCGATGGCCCGACCGCCTTCGTCTCCATCATGGAAGGCTGCAACAAATACTGCACTTACTGCGTGGTGCCTTACACCCGTGGTGAAGAGGTCAGCCGCCCGGCAGACGACATTCTGTTTGAAATCGCGCAGCTGGCCGCGCAGGGCGTGCGCGAAGTGAACCTGCTGGGCCAGAACGTTAACGCCTGGCGCGGTGAGAACTACGACGGCAGCGACCGGCAGCTTTGCCGAACTGCTGCGTCTGGTGGCCGCGATTGACGGCATCGACCGCATTCGCTTCACCACCAGCCATCCGATGGAATTTACCGACGACATCATTGACGTCTATCGCGATACGCCAGAGCTGGTGAGCTTCCTGCACCTGCCGATTCAGTGCGGCTCTGACCGCGTGCTGAACCTGATGGGCCGCCCGCATACGGTGCTGGAGTATAAATCCACCATCCGCAAGCTGCGTGAGGCGCGTCCGGATATCCAGATTAGCTCCGACTTTATCGTCGGCTTCCCTGGCGAAACCGCTGATGACTTCGAGCGCACCATGAAGCTCATCGGCGAAGTCAATTTTGACGTCAGCTACAGCTTCATCTTCTCCGCGCGTCCAGGGACACCGGCGGCCGATATGGTTGACGATGTGCCGGAAGAAGAGAAAAAGCAGCGTCTGTATATTCTGCAGGAGCGTATCAACCAGCAGGCCAACGCCTGGAGCCGCCGCATGCTCGGCACCGTCCAGCGCATTCTGGTGGAAGGCACCTCCCGCAAGAGCATTATGGAGCTGTCCGGTCGTACCGAAAATAACCGCGTGGTGAACTTTGAAGGCACCCCGGATATGATCGGTAAATTCGTGGACGTCGAGATTGTCGAAGTGCTGACCAACTCGCTGCGCGCGAAGGTGGTCCGCACCGAAGACGAAATGGGCCTGCGCATCGCAGAGTCACCGGAATCCGTGATCTCGCGTACCCGCAAAGAAAACGATTCTGGCGTTGGGATTTACCAGCCCTAATCCTTCTGGCCTGCCATTTCTGGCAGGCCTTGTATTTCCTCTCATCGCCCCAATATCTTCCGCAACGCTTGCGCCTTTATTCTGTGGCGTGAATAATTTCGGTAATGACCGTTTTATTACGCCTGTCGCAACGGATCAGTTAACCAATCAAAGAGGAACAGTTTGAACATAGATACGCGTGAAATTACCCTTGAGCCAGCAGACAACGCTCGCCTGCTGAGCCTGTGCGGGCCGTTTGATGACAACATCAAACAACTGGAGCGACGTCTGGGCATCGAAATCAATCGTCGCGATAATCATTTCAAACTCACCGGACGCCCAATCTGCGTCAACGCCGCTGCGGACATTCTGCGCAGCCTGTATGTCGATACCGCGCCCATGCGCGGCGAGATGCAGGATATCGAACCGGAACAAATTCACCTGGCCATTAAAGAGGCCCGCGTGCTGGAGCAGAGCGCCGAGAGCGTGCCGGACTACGGCAAGGCGATCAACATCAAAACCAAGCGTGGCGTCATTAAACCGCGTACGCCAAACCAGGCGCAGTACATCGCCAATATTCTCGACCACGACATCACCTTCGGCGTGGGGCCGGCGGGTACGGGTAAAACCTATCTTGCCGTTGCCGCAGCGGTCGATGCGCTGGAGCGTCAGGAGATCCGACGTATCCTGCTGACCCGCCCTGCCGTTGAGGCCGGTGAAAAACTGGGCTTCCTGCCAGGCGATCTGAGCCAGAAGGTCGATCCGTATCTGCGTCCTTTATACGATGCGCTGTTCGAAATGCTGGGCTTTGAGAAGGTCGAGAAGCTCATTGAGCGTAACGTTATCGAAGTGGCCCCGCTCGCCTACATGCGCGGCCGCACGCTGAACGATGCGTTCATCATTCTCGATGAGAGCCAGAACACCACCATCGAACAGATGAAGATGTTCCTGACGCGTATCGGCTTTAACTCGAAAGCGGTGATCACCGGCGACATTACGCAAATCGACCTGCCGCGCAATACCAAATCCGGTCTGCGTCATGCGATTGAAGTGCTGGCGAATGTCGATGAAATTAGCTTTAACTTCTTCCACAGCGAAGACGTGGTCCGCCATCCGGTCGTTGCCCGCATCGTTATCGCCTATGAGGCCTGGGAAGAAGCCGAACAGAAACGTAAAGCAGAACTGGCTGCCGAACGTAAGCGCGAAGCGCAGGAGCAGGAACAGAAATGAGTCAGGTGATCCTCGATTTACAGTTGGCGTGTGAAGATAACAGCGGCCTGCCGGAAGAAGCGCAGTTTCAGAAGTGGCTGGACGCGGTTATCCCGCAGTTTCAGGAAGAAGCGGAAGTCACCATTCGCCTGGTCGACAGCGCGGAAAGCCACGAACTGAATCTGACTTATCGCGGGAAAGATAAGCCGACCAATGTGCTGTCATTCCCTTTTGAAGCGCCGCCCGGCATCGAAATGCCGCTGCTCGGCGATCTGATTATCTGCCGCCAGGTGGTGGAACAGGAAGCGCAGGAGCAAGGTAAACCGCTGGATGCGCACTGGGCGCACATGGTTGTGCACGGTAGTTTACACCTGCTCGGTTACGACCATATTGCAGACGATGAAGCGGAAGAAATGGAAGGGATCGAGACAGAGATAATGCTTGCTCTGGGCTATGAGGATCCGTACATTGCCGAGAAAGAATAGTCCGTCACCTGACTGACTCACCTGCCGCCACGAAAGGACATCGCGTGGCGGTAAACGTTGAACTAACAAGAGAACCCTTAACAAACGCCATGAGCGACGACAATTCACACAGTAGCGACACGACAACCAGTAAAAAGGGATTTTTCTCCCTCATTCTGAACCAGCTTTTCCACGGAGAACCCAAAAACCGTGATGAACTGCTGGAGCTGATTCGTGATTCCGGGCAGAACGACCTTATCGACGAAGATACGCGCGAAATGCTCGAAGGGGTGATGGATATCGCCGACCAGCGCGTGCGCGATATCATGATCCCCCGCTCGCAGATGATCACCCTGAAACGTAACCAGACGCTGGACGAGTGCCTCGATGTGATTATCGAATCCGCCCACTCGCGCTTCCCGGTCATCAGCGAAGACAAAGATCACATCGAAGGGATTTTGATGGCGAAAGATCTGCTGCCGTTTATGCGCAGCGATGCCGAAGCCTTCAGCATGGAAAAAGTGTTACGCCCGGCCGTGGTGGTGCCGGAAAGTAAACGTGTGGATCGGATGCTGAAAGAGTTCCGCTCCCAGCGCTACCACATGGCGATTGTTATTGATGAGTTTGGTGGCGTCTCCGGTCTGGTCACGATCGAGGATATTCTGGAGCTGATCGTGGGCGAAATCGAAGACGAGTACGACGAAGAAGAGGATATCGACTTCCGCCAGCTCAGCCGCCACACCTGGACCGTGCGCGCGCTGGCCCCGATCGAAGACTTCAACGACGCCTTCGGCACCCACTTCAGCGATGAAGAGGTCGATACCATTGGCGGGCTGGTGATGCAGGCCTTTGGCCATCTCCCGGCGCGCGGTGAGACCGTTGACATCGACGGTTACCAGTTCAAAGTAGCCATGGCCGACAGCCGACGTATTATACAGGTTCACGTCAGAACGCCGGACGACTCACCGGTGCCAAAACTGGAAGATTAATGTAAATGGCATTTGCCCCACTGCTTGAACGCCAGCGCGTCCGTTTGCTGCTGGCGCTGTTACTTGGAGCCAGCGGTACGCTGGCTTTCTCTCCTTACGATATCTGGCCCGCGGCCATTCTCTCCCTGATGGGGCTTCAGGGCCTGACCCTGAATCGTCGTCCGGTACAGGCTGCTGCCATCGGTTACTTCTGGGGGCTGGGGCTGTTTGGCTCAGGCATCAACTGGGTTTATGTCAGCATCGCCCAGTTTGGCGGTATGCCTGGCCCGGTAAACGTCTTCCTGGTGGTACTGCTCGCCGCCTATCTCTCGCTCTATACCGGTCTGTTCGCCGGGATCCTGTCACGCCTGTGGCCCCAAACCAGCTGGCTGCGCGTCGCCATCGCCGCCCCGGTGGTCTGGCAAATCACCGAATTCCTGCGCGGCTGGGTGCTGACCGGCTTCCCGTGGCTGCAGTTCGGCTACAGCCAGATTGACGGCCCGCTGAAAGGGCTGGCGCCGCTGATGGGCGTCGAGGCCATCAACTTCCTGCTGATGGTGGTCAGCGGCCTGCTGGTGCTGGCGCTGGTCAACAAAAGCTGGCGTCCGCTGGCTGTGGCGGTGGTGCTGTTCGCCCTGCCCTTCCCGCTGCGCTATATCCAGTGGTTCACGCCTGAGCCCGCAGCGCGCCATGCAGGTTTCCATGGTGCAGGGGAATATCCCGCAGTCCATGAAGTGGGACGAGAAAGAGCTGCTGAACACGCTGAAGATCTACGGCAACGCCACCGAAGAGGTGATGGGGAAATCGCAGCTGATTATCTGGCCGGAGTCTGCCATTCCCGATCTGGAAATCAACCAGCAGCGCTTTCCTTAACCTGCCATGGACGACCTGCTGCGGGCGCATGACAGCACGCTGATCACCGGGATTGTCGATGCGCGTCTGAATCAGCAGAACCGCTACGATACCTACAACACCATCATTACGCTCGGCAAAGACAGCGAATACAGCTACCACTCCACTGACCGGTACAACAAGAACCACCTGGTGCCGTTTGGCGAATTTGTGCCGCTGGAGTCGATTCTGCGCCCGCTGGCCCCGTTCTTCGATCTGCCGATGTCCTCCTTCAGCCGCGGCCCGTACGTACAACCGCAGCTGCACGGCGCACGGTCTGAACCTGACGGCGGCCATCTGCTACGAAATCATCCTCGGCGAGCAGGTGCGCGATAACTTCCGCCCGGATACCGACTTCCTGCTGACCATCTCTAACGATGCCTGGTTCGGTAAGTCAATCGGCCCGTGGCAGCACTTCCAGATGGCGCGCATGCGCGCCCTGGAGCTGGCGCGTCCGCTGCTGCGCAGCACCAACAACGGCATCACCGCCGTGATTGGTCCACAGGGTGAGATTCAGGCGATGATCCCGCAGTTTACCCGTGAGGTGCTGACCACCAGCGTCACGCCGACCACCGGGCTGACGCCATACGCCCGCACCGGCAACTGGCCGCTGTGGATCCTGACCGCGCTGTTCGGCTTTGGCGCGGTGCTGATGAGCCTGCGCCAGCGTCGTAAATAACCTTCCCTTCTGTTGCCGGGTGGCGGCTACGCCTTACCCGGCCGACAATTCACACACCGTAGGCCGGGTAAGGCATAGCCGCCATCCGGCAACGCTTCCTAAAGGCCCCCATCTTCGCAGCCATCCAGTCGTTTCTGGCATGCCATTTGCTTATACATATCAGGCAGCTATGAAATCCGCTTAACGTGCAACTTTGTCGCACCAGCGGGGATCATTAGCGGCACCAGTATGGTGCAACGGGAGATATTTGCCTCTGAATGGTGCGGCGCGCTTCGCAAAAATAAACAATAACGCAGCAAAATCTTTACATTAAGCCAGACTAAATGTTAACAAACACACACAACACTGCACGCAAATGTCGCGAGTCTATAAAAAACACAACATACACAATGGGTATCAATGCGTCTCTGGCGCTGATAAGAAAGGAGTTGGGTATGCAATTACGTAAACTGGCCACAGCAATGCTGGTTATGGGAATGTCCGCAGGCGTGGTTCACGCTGAAGATGCCCTGCCGAGCGGCTGCAGCAGCAACGACGCTGGACAAGATTGCCAAAAACGGCGTCATCGTGGTGGGCCACCGTGAATCTTCTGTCCCGTTCTCCTACTACGACAACAAACAAAAAGTCGTGGGCTATTCACAGGATTACTCCAACGCTATCGTTGAAGCCGTGAAGAAAAAGCTGAACAAACCTGACCTGCAGGTGAAGCTGATCCCAATCACTTCACAGAACCGTATTCCGCTGCTGCAAAACGGCACCTTTGACTTCGAGTGTGGCTCCACCACCAACAACCTCGAGCGTCAAAAACAGGCTGCCTTCTCCGACACCATCTTCGTGGTCGGCACCCGTCTGCTGACGAAAAAAGGCGGCGCGATTAAAGACTTCGCTGACCTGAAAGGCAAAGCGGTTGTCGTGACCTCCGGTACCACGTCCGAAGTGCTGCTGCACAAGCTGAACGACGAGAAGAAAATGGATATGCGCATCATCAGCGCGAAAGACCATGGCGACTCCTTCCGTACCCTGGAAAGCGGTCGTGCCGTCGCCTTTATGATGGATGATGCCCTGCTGGCGGGCGAACGTGCGAAAGCGAAGAAACCAGACAACTGGGAAATCGTCGGCACGCCGCAGTCCAAAGAAGCCTACGGCTGCATGCTGCGTAAAGACGATCCGGAGTTCAAAAAGCTGATCGATGACACCATCGCTCAGGTGCAGACCTCCGGCGAAGCGGAAAAGTGGTTCGACAAATGGTTCAAAAACCCGATTCCACCAAAAAACCTGAACATGAATTTTGAACTGTCTGACGACATGAAAGCGCTGTTCAAAGCACCAAATGACAAAGCTCTTAACTAATTAGAACAACAGGGGCGGGATTACCTGCCCTCTCGATTGTCGAGAAGCACGGACAGACTATACGTTGAGTGGTCGTTCCCCACTCAACGCGAAAAATCAGCTCTTCACCAATCTTCGAGGGTAGCGCTGCTACCCTTTTTTTTCTGGAGTTTATTTATGTCAATAGACTGGAACTGGGGCATATTCCTGCAACAAGCCCCGTTCGGCAACACCACCTATCTTGGCTGGCTGTGGAGCGGCTTTCAGGTCACCGTGGCATTATCGATAACGGCGTGGATTATCGCGTTTCTTGTCGGTTCTCTGTTCGGTATTCTGCGCACCGTCCCTAACCGTTTTCTTTCACGCCATTGGCACCCTGCTATGTGGAACTGTTCCGTAACGTTCCGCTGATCGTGCAATTCTTTACCTGGTATCTGGTGATCCCGGAACTGCTGCCGGAAAATATCGGCATGTGGTTCAAGCCGGAACTGGATCCGAACGTGCAGTTCTTCGTCTCCTCCATGATGTGTCTGGGGCTGTTTACCGCCGCGCGCGTTTGCGAGCAGGTGCGTGCCGCCATTCAGTCACTGCCGCGCGGACAAAAGAACGCCGGGCTGGCGATGGGGCTGACGCTGCCGCAAACCTACCGCTACGTGCTGCTGCCTAACGCCTACCGCGTGATCGTGCCGCCGATGACCTCCGAAATGATGAACCTGGTGAAAAACTCGGCCATCGCCTCCACCATCGGCCTGGTCGATATGGCCGCGCAGGCGGGCAAGCTGCTGGATTACTCCGCTCACGCGTGGGAATCCTTCACCGCGATCACGCTCGCCTATGTCCTGATTAACGCTGTCATCATGCTGGTGATGACGCTGGTTGAACGCAAAATTCGCCTGCCGGGCAACATGGGAGGCAAATAATGTACGAATTTGACTGGAGTTCTATCGTTCCATCCCTGCCCTATCTGCTTGATGGGCTGGTGATTACGCTGAAAATCACCGTCATCGCCATCGTGGTCGGGATCGTCTGGGGCACCCTGCTGGCCGTCATGCGCCTGTCGACGTTTAAGCCGCTCGCCTGGTTCGCCAACCGCCTACGTGAACGTGTTCCGCTCCATCCCGCTGGTGATGGTGCTGCTGTGGTTCTACCTGATCGTGCCCGGCTTCCTGCAAAACGTGCTGGGGCTGTCGCCGAAAACCGATATCCGTCTGATCTCGGCGATGGTGGCGTTCTCGATGTTTGAGGCCGCTTACTATTCGGAGATTATCCGCGCGGGCATTCAGAGTATCTCGCGCGGGCAATCCAGCGCCGCGCTGGCGCTGGGGATGACGCACTGGCAGTCCATGCAGCTCATCATCCTGCCGCAGGCGTTTCGCGCCATGGTTCCGCTGCTGCTGACGCAGGGTATCGTGCTGTTCCAGGATACCTCTCTGGTCTACGTGCTGAGCCTGGCAGACTTCTTCCGCACCGCGTCCACCATCGGCGAGCGTGATGGTACGCAGGTCGAGATGGTGCTGTTTGCGGGCGCGGTCTATTTTGTGATTAGTCTCAGCGCGTCGCTGTTGGTCAGCTGGCTGAAGAAAAGGACGGTATAATGATTTCCCTGAAAAATGTTTCTAAATGGTATGGGCACTTTCAGGTGCTGACCGACTGCTCCACCGAAGTGAAAAAAGGCGACGTGGTGGTGGTGTGCGGCCCGTCGGGTTCCGGTAAATCGACGCTGATCAAAACCGTCAACGGTCTGGAGCCGGTCCAGCAGGGCGAGATCGTCGTCAACGGCACCCAGGTCAACGACAAGAAAACCAATCTGGCCCAGCTGCGCTCGCACGTCGGCATGGTGTTCCAGCATTTTGAGCTGTTCCCGCACCTGTCCATTATCGAGAACCTGACGCTGGCGCAGGTCAAAGTGCTCAAGCGTGACAAAACCGCCTCGCGCGAGAAAGGCCTGAAGCTGCTGGAGCGCGTCGGCCTGTCGGCGCATGCCGACAAGTTCCCGGCGCAGCTCTCCGGCGGCCAGCAGCAGCGTGTGGCGATCGCCCGCGCGCTGTGCATGGATCCGGTGGCGATGCTGTTTGATGAGCCGACGTCGGCGCTCGATCCGGAGATGATCAACGAAGTGCTGGACGTGATGGTCGAACTGGCGCACGAAGGGATGACCATGATGGTGGTGACCCACGAAATGGGCTTCGCCCGCAAAGTGGCCAACCGCGTGATCTTTATGGACGAAGGGAAAATCGTCGAAGATTCCGAGAAAGACGATTTCTTCACCAACCCGAAATCCGAACGCGCAAAAGATTTCCTCGCCAAAATCCTGCACTAACAAATTAACGCCTGCCAGTACCGGCAGGCGTTTTTGCCTTAAGGCTCAAACGGCCGACGCTGGAACTGATCGTGGCCGCATTTCGGGCACAGCGGCAACACCTCCGGCGTATACACCGCCAGGTGGTAGTGGCACTTCTCGCACACCAGATTTCCCAGCCCCACCACCTCACCGCTGTGGTACACACCGTGGTGGTTCAAATCCTGAAAGACTTCGCGCCACTCCAGCTGCGTTTTATCGGTGATATCGGCCAGCTCCTGCCACAGGCTCTCTTTAATCACCCGCATAAAAACGCTGTCCGTGACCTCCTCCTGGCTTTCCTGATAGCTGCGCGCGAACTCTTCCAGATCGCGACGCACGGCCCGCGTCACCTCTTCCACTTCGGTTCGCGTTAACTCACCCGTTTGCGACACGCGGGCACGCGCCTGCTCCACCAGCGCGTCGATATCGCGCTCGCCGTTACGCAGCCGTTCCGTCAGTGTCGCCACCAGTTCGCGGTAAAATTGAGCAACCTTGTTCATCATTTTGCCTCCCGGGTAAGTAACTCTTTCTAATAATAGACCTTATTTCACCGTACGCAGTGCCGACTGCGCCGCACTGTTGGCAAAAAGTTAACGGCAAAAGCGCCGGGCTATTTCGTTCGCGGCTCGCGGAAAGGCTGTTTTGACGCGGGCGTTTGGGCTATGCTATGCGGATCTGAATAACCACATCCATTGGCTACATTTGTAGCTGTATTGAAAACAGGACCACTGGCTGCCATGCAAGAGCAATACCGCCCGGAAGAGATAGAATCAAAAGTCCAGCAACACTGGGACGAGAAGCGCACCTTTGAAGTAACCGAAGACGAGAGCAAAGAGAAGTATTACTGCCTGTCGATGCTTCCCTATCCTTCTGGTCGACTACACATGGGCCACGTGCGTAACTACACCATCGGCGATGTGATTGCGCGCTACCAGCGCATGCTGGGTAAAAACGTTCTGCAGCCCATCGGCTGGGATGCGTTCGGTCTGCCTGCGGAAGGCGCGGCGGTGAAAAACAACACGGCGCCGGCACCGTGGACGTACGACAACATCGCGTACATGAAAAACCAGCTCAAAATGCTGGGCTTTGGCTATGACTGGAGCCGCGAGCTGGCAACCTGCACCCCGGAATACTACCGCTGGGAACAGAAGTTCTTCACCGAGCTGTACAAAAAAGGCCTGGTGTACAAGAAGACCTCTGCGGTGAACTGGTGCCCGAACGACCAGACCGTTCTGGCGAACGAACAGGTTATCGACGGCTGCTGCTGGCGCTGCGACACCAAAGTTGAGCGTAAAGAGATCCCGCAGTGGTTTATCAAAATCACCGCTTACGCTGATGAGCTGCTGAACGATCTGGATAATCTGGACCACTGGCCGGATACCGTTAAGACCATGCAGCGCAACTGGATCGGCCGTTCCGAAGGCGTGGAAATCACCTTCAACGTTGAGGACTACGACCAGACGCTGACGGTCTACACCACCCGTCCGGACACCTTCATGGGCGCGACCTACCTGGCCGTGGCCGCAGGTCACCCGCTGGCGCAGAAAGCGGCAGACAACAACCCGGAACTGGCCGCCTTCATCGACGAATGCCGCAACACCAAAGTGGCCGAAGCCGATATGGCGACGATGGAGAAAAAAGGCGTTGCTACCGGCTTTAAAGCCATTCACCCGCTGACCGGCGAAGCGATCCCGGTCTGGGCCGCCAACTTCGTACTGATGGAGTACGGCACCGGCGCCGTGATGGCCGTTCCGGGTCACGACCAGCGCGACTACGAATTTGCCACCAAATACGGCCTGCCGATCAAGCCGGTTATCCTGGCGGCGGACGGTTCAGAACCAGACCTGTCCGAACAGGCGCTGACCGAAAAAGGCACCCTGTTCAACTCCGGCGAGTTCAGCGGTCTGAGCTTCGAAGAGGGCTTCAACGCCATCGCCGACAAGCTGGCCGCCATGGGCGTGGGCGAGCGTAAAGTTAACTTCCGTCTGCGCGACTGGGGCGTTTCCCGTCAGCGTTACTGGGGTGCGCCAATTCCGATGGTGACGCTGGAAGATGGCACCGTGATGCCAACGCCGGAAGATCAGCTGCCGGTGATCCTGCCGGAAGACGTGGTCATGGACGGCATCACCAGCCCGATCAAAGCCGATCCTGAGTGGGCGAAAACCACCGTCAACGGCCAGCCTGCGCTGCGTGAAACCGACACCTTTGACACCTTTATGGAGTCATCCTGGTACTACGCGCGCTACACCTGCCCGCAGTATCAGCGAAGGCATGCTGGATCCGAACGCGGCGAACTACTGGCTGCCGGTAGATATCTACATCGGCGGTATCGAACACGCCATCATGCACCTGCTCTACTTCCGCTTCTTCCACAAGCTGATGCGCGATGCGGGCATGGTGAACTCTGACGAACCGGCAAAACAGCTGCTGTGTCAGGGCATGGTGCTGGCGGATGCCTTCTATTACGTCGGCGCAAACGGCGAGCGTAACTGGGTCTCCCCGGTTGACGCGATCGTTGAGCGCGACGAGAAAGGCCGTATCGTGAAGGCGAAAGACGCCGAAGGTCATGAGCTGGTCTACACCGGCATGAGCAAGATGTCCAAGTCGAAAAACAACGGTATCGACCCGCAGGTGATGGTTGAGCGCTACGGCGCGGATACCGTGCGTCTGTTCATGATGTTTGCATCTCCGGCGGACATGACGCTGGAGTGGCAGGAGTCCGGCGTGGAAGGGGCGAACCGCTTCCTGAAACGCGTCTGGAAACTGGTTTACGAGCACACCAGCAAAGGCGCGGTTGCCCCGGCGCTGGACGTGCGCCGCGCTGACCGAAGATCAGCAGGCGCTGCGTCGCGATGTTCATAAAACGATTGCGAAAGTGACCGATGATATTGGTCGTCGTCAGACCTTCAACACCGCAATTGCGGCTATTATGGAACTGATGAACAAGCTGGCGAAAGCGCCGCAGGACGGCGAGCAGGATCGCGCCCTGATGCGGGAAGCACTGCTGGCCGTCGTTCGCATGCTGAACCCGTTCACGCCGCACGTTAGCTTTACCCTGTGGCAGGAGCTGAAAGGCGAAGGCGATATCGACAACGCGCCGTGGCCGGTGGCTGACGAAGCAGCGATGGTGGAAGACACCACGCTGGTTGTGGTCCAGGTAAACGGCAAAGTCCGCGGTAAAATTACCGTGGCGGTCGATGCAACCGAAGAACAGGTGCGCGAGCGCGCGGGCCAGGAACATCTGGTGGCGAAATATCTTGAGGGCGTTACCGTACGTAAAGTGATCTACGTACCGGGTAAACTGCTCAATCTGGTCGTTGGCTAAGCGCGGGAGGAAACGTGCGACAACTGGCAACAATATTCTTATCACTGGCGGTGCTTGTCACCGCTGGCTGTGGCTGGCACCTGCGCAATACCACGGCGGTGCCTGCTGAGATGAAAACGATGATCTTCGATTCCGGGGATCCGAATGGTCCACTCAGCCGGGCCATTCGTAATCAGCTGCGCCTGAACGGCGTTGAGCTTGCTGGAGAAAGATACGCTGCGTCAGGATGTACCGTCGCTGCGTCTGGGCGCGGTGACGTTTACTCGCGACACCGCATCTATCTTCCAGGATGGCCGTACCGCAGAGTATCAAATGGTGCTGACGGTCAACGCGGCAGTGCTGATCCCGGGTAAAGACATCTACCCGATCAGCACGAAAGTGTACCGTTCGTTCTTCGATAACCCGCAGACGGCGCTGGCAAAAGATGCCGAACAGCAGATTATCATCAACGAAATGTACGACAAGGCGGCGGAACAGCTGATCCGTAAACTGCCTAGTATTGCAGCGTCAACCAAACAAGGATCTGATGCCGCTGAGACGCATAACACCAAGGCACCGTCCTCTCCCTCCGTTTCCGTCACGCCGGGTAAATGATGATCAGGCTGTATCCTGAACAACTCCGCGCGCAGCTCAATGAAGGGCTGCGCGCGGCGTATCTGCTTCTCGGAAACGATCCGCTGCTGTTGCAGGAAAGCCTGGATGCCGTGCGGCATGCTGCCGCCGCGCAGGGCTTCGATGAACATCACACCGTCCAGCTGGATAACAACACCGACTGGAACGCCCTCTTCTCGCTCTGTCAGGCGATGAGCCTGTTTGCCAGTCGCCAGACCATTCAGATGCTGCTGCCGGAGAACGGCCCTAACGCGGCCATAAACGAACAACTGGCAACGCTGGTCAGCCTGCTACACAGCGATCTGCTCCTGATTGTGCGCGGCAACAAGCTGACCAAAGCGCAGGAAAACGCGGCCTGGTTTACCCAACTGGAGACCCACGCGGTGCAGGTCACCTGTCAGACGCCTGAACAGGCGCATCTGCCCAAATGGGTCGCCGCGAGAGCGAAGCAGAACAACCTTCAGCTGGATGACGCGGCAAATCAGCTGCTCTGCTACTGCTATGAAGGTAACCTGCTGGCGCTGGCGCAGGCGCTGGACCGGCTCTCCCTGCTCTGGCCGGATGGCAAGCTGACCCTGCCGCGCGTCGAGCAGGCGGTTAACGACGCGGCGCACTTCACGCCGTTCCACTGGGTGGACGCGCTGCTGGCGGGCAAAAGCAAACGCGCCCTGCATATTCTGCAGCAGCTACGCCTGGAAGGCAGCGAACCGGTGATCCTGCTGCGCACGCTGCAGCGCGAATTGCTGCTGCTGATTACGCTCAAGCGTCAGGCCGCCCATACGCCGCTGCGTTCGCTGTTTGATAAACACCGGGTCTGGCAAAATCGCCGTGGCATTGATGACCGAGGCCATCAACCGCCTGAGCCATGAACAGCTTCGCCAGGCGGTACAGCTGCTGAGCCGCACTGAGCTTACGCTAAAGCAAGATTACGGCCAGTCGGTCTGGGCGGAGCTGGAAAGCCTTTCTCTGCTGCTCTGCCACAAGGCGCTGGCAGACGTTTTTATTGATGGATAGTATGCATTCGTTACAGGCCCTGTATGGCGGCACCTTCGACCCGGTACATTACGGGCATCTGAAGCCGGTTGAAATTCTGGCGAATCTGATTGGCCTTCAGCGCGTTACCATCATGCCCAATAATGTCCCGCCCCACCGTCCACAGCCCGAGGCGACCAGCGAGCAGCGAAAAGAGATGCTCGCACTGGCCATCGCAGATAAACCGCTCTTCCGGCTTGACGAGCGTGAACTGCGTCGCGACACGCCCTCATGGACAGCGCGCAAACGCTTCAGGAGTGGCGCGCAGAACAAGGGCCAGACCAGCCGCTGGCGTTTATCATCGGTCAGGATTCCCTGCTGAACTTCCCCACCTGGCATCAATATGAAACCATCCTGGAGAACAGCCATCTGCTCGTCTGCCGCCGCCCCGGCTATCCGCTGACCATGCGCGAAGCGCAGTACCAGCAGTGGCTGGAAGATCATCTCACCCAGCCAATGTTGAAACGTTGCACAAGCAGCCTGCCGGAAAAATCTATCTGGCGGAAACGCCGTGGTTCGATATCTCTGCAACCCTCATTCGTGAGCGGCTGGAGCACGGCGAAAACTGCGATGATCTGCTGCCTGCCGCCGTACTGGAATATATCAACGCGCAGGGGTTGTACCGCCAAGCGCCCGGCGCATTGCCGTAACCAGCCGATCATTTTCCTCTTTGCTGCGCACCGCAACGCGGTAATAACGATCATCCAGCCCCGGATAGTTCGCACAGCGACGAATTAAAATATGCTGTTCCAGTAGAGCACGCTGTAACTCCACCCCAGGCGCATCACAACGCAGAAACAGGTAATTCGCCACACCAGGCCAGACAGTGAGTGCCGGAAGATCGTTCAGTGCGGCGAACAAACGCGGACGCTCACCCGCCAGCCACTGCCAGCTCGCCTGCTGATAAGCATGATCATGCAGGATTACATCTCCCGCCAGTGCAGCAAACGCATTGATTGACCACGGCATCTGCGCAGCGCGCATCTGCGTCACTTTCTGTTCATTGCTGCCCAACAGATAGCCGAGCCGCAAACCCGGAATGGCATAAAACTTGGTCAGCGAGCGTAGCACCCACAGATGCGGATTGCCCGCCAGATGCCGGATAAAGCCGCGGCGTTGCGGGATAAAATCCATAAACGCTTCATCGAGAATAAGCTGAATGCCCAGCGACTTGCAGCGCGCCGAAATGGTCTGTAGCAGCGCATCATCCGGCAGCAGCCCGGTCGGATTATTTGGCGTGCAGAGAAACAGGCAGTCCAGATCCGGCGTCAGCGCCCCCAACAGACGTTCGGTCAATTGCCAGCCCTCGTCTTCGCGCAACGGAAAATCGACGATGTCACAACCTGCCAGCCGCAGCGCACGGCGATACTCAGCAAACCCAGGCGTGATAAGCATCGCCCGACGCGGCGCCAGCGCATTGACCAGGGCGAAGATCACTTCCGTCTCACCATTTCCGGCCAGCAACCATGACGCTGGAACCTGATGATGTCCCGCCAGCACCTGGTGCAGGCGCTGATACTCCACGTCCGGATAGCGCTCAGCCAGCGCCATATTCTCCAGCAATGCATGCCGCAAAGAGTCTGGCATACCCGCCGGATTAATATTGGCGCTGAAATCCAGTAACTGCTCTGGGGCAATGCCCAGCAGTGCGGCCGCCTCGCGTGTATTGCCGCCGTGCGCGCTATGAAACATCGCTCTCTCCGCTTGCTTAAAGCCGCTATCTTAAACGAAAAAGGGATGTGGATTGAGGGGCGTGGTAAACTTTGCGCAGTAATCCAGACGGGAGATAACGATGCGACTCTGGCTGATTCGTCACGGTGAAACCGAAGCAAACGTTGCAGGGCTTTACAGCGGCCACGCCCCCACTCCGCTGACGCCAAAGGGTCTGGCGCAGGCGCAAACCCTGGGTGAATTGCTCAGCGAGGTCCCCTTTGATCGCGTACTGTGCAGCGCGCTGGAGCGGGCGCAACAGACGGCGGAACGCGTCCTTGAGCGGCGGGAAATCACCATTGAAACCACGCCGTTACTGAATGAAATGTTCTTCGGCGACTGGGAAATGCGCCATCACCGCGATCTGGCGCGCGAAGATCCGCAGAACTATGCCGCCTGGTGCAATGACTGGCAGAATGCCATCCCGACCAATGGCGAAGGCTTTCAGGCATTTTCCGCGCGCATTGAGCAAGTTATCGCACATCTGGCCGATATTAAGGATCAGCAGAATATCCTGCTGGTGAGCCATCAGGGCGTTTTGAGCCTGTTAATCGCCCGCCTGTTAAAGATGCCCGCCGCCTCGCTATGGCATTTTCGTGTTGATCAAGGGTGCTGGAGTGCGATCGATATGCATGAGGATTTCGCCACGCTGCGAGTACTTAACAGCCGCGCCGTCTGGCGGGCTGACGAGTAAGCGTGTTTTTCAACCATCCCATTCAACGTGGTGATTCGGTCATTGACACGCCATGCAAGGCTGTTATCCTCCGCGCGCAGAAATTGTTTTACAAAAATGGCGATGCAATCTCAGGCGGAGGGTGGGATGATACCCGCCTTCAAAAGCCGGGCCGGAGACATTTGTCCCGACAAGCGATGCAGTTCAGGTATACTGTCTGGCTACGAATTAACAGTTTTACAATTTCACTCACCCCAGGGGGAAAACTTGCAGGGTAAAGCACTCCAGGATTTTGTTATTGACAAAATTGATGACCTGAAAGGTCAGGACATCATCGCGATTGACGTGCAGGGCAAATCCAGTATCACCGATTGCATGATTATCTGCACCGGCACGTCCACGCGTCATGTGGTTTCGATTGCCGATCACGTGGTTCAGGAATCCCGCGCCGCAGGGCTGATGCCGCTGGGCGTTGAAGGCGAAAGCGCCGCCTGACTGGGTGGTGGTCGATCTGGGCGATGTGATTGTCCACGTCATGCAGGAAGAGAGCCGTCGCCTGTATGAGCTGGAAAAACTCTGGAGTTAATGCGTGAAGCTGCAGCTGGTCGCCGTCGGCACCAAAATGCCGGACTGGGTACAAACCGGTTTTACTGAATATCTGCGTCGTTTTCCCAAAGATATGCCGTTCGAGCTGGTGGAGATCCCGGCCGGTAAGCGCGGCAAAAACGCCGATATCAAACGTATTCTCGATAAAGAGGGCGAACTGATGCTGGCGGCGGCAGGCAAGAACCGCATCGTCACCCTCGATATTCCCGGCAAACCCTGGGATACGCCGCAGCTGGCGCACGAACTGGAGCGCTGGAAGCAGGATGGCCGTGACGTCAGTCTGCTGATTGGCGGGCCGGAAGGGTTATCCCCCGCCTGCAAAGCGGCAGCAGAACAAAGTTGGTCCCTCTCCGCGCTGACGCTTCCGCACCCGCTCGTGCGCGTACTGGTGGCAGAAAGCCTGTATCGCGCGTGGAGCATTACCACCAACCACCCTTACCACCGCGAGTAATGACTGACCAAGGTAGATTAAGCAGCGGATGAAACTACAGAATTCTTTTCGCGACTATACGGCTGAGTCCGCGCTGTTTGTGCGCCGGGCGCTGGTCGCCTTTACCGGGATTTTGCTGCTTACCGGCGTGCTGATCGCCAACCTTTATAATCTGCAAATTGTCCGCTTTGCCGACTACCAGACGCGTTCCAACGAAAACCGCATCAAGCTGGTGCCTATCGCGCCCAGCCGCGGCATTATTTACGATCGCAACGGCACCCCGCTGGCGCTAAACCGCACCATCTATCAGATCGAGATGATGCCGGAAAAGGTCGATAACGTTCAGGATACGCTGGAAGCGCTGCGCGACGTGGTCGACCTTACCGATGACGATATCGCCGCCTTCAAAAAAGAGCGCTCGCGCTCGCACCGCTTCACCTCCATTCCGGTTAAAACCAACCTGACGGAAGTCCAGGTGGCCCGCTTTGCGGTGAACCAGTACCGCTTTCCCGGCGTGGAAGTGAAAGGCTACAAGCGCCGCTACTACCCCTACGGCTCCGCCCTGACGCATGTGATTGGCTACGTCTCGAAAATTAACGACAAAGACGTCGACCGCCTGGATAAAGACGGCAAGCTGGCCAACTACGCCGCAACGCACGATATCGGTAAGCTGGGGATTGAACGCTATTACGAAGATGTCCTGCACGGCCAAACCGGCTATGAAGAGGTTGAGGTTAACAACCGCGGCCGCGTGATCCGCCAGCTTAAAGAAGTGCCGCCGCAGGCCGGGCACGACGTCTACCTGACGCTCGATCTCAAACTGCAGCAGTATATCGAAACCCTGCTGGCGGGCAGCCGCGCCGCCGTGGTGGTCACCGATCCGCGCACCGGCGGCATTCTGGCGATGGTGTCCATGCCGAGCTACGATCCGAACCTGTTTGTTGACGGCATTTCCAGCAAAGACTATTCCGGTCTGCTGAATGACCCGAACACGCCGCTGGTGAACCGCGCCACGCAGGGGGTTTACCCGCCGGCATCAACGGTGAAACCGTACGTGGCGGTCTCCGCCCTGAGCGCCGGCGTGATCAACCGCAATACCAGCCTGTTCGATCCCGGCTGGTGGCAGCTGCCGGGTTCGGAAAAACGCTACCGCGACTGGAAAAAATGGGGCCACGGTCATCTGAACGTCACCAAAGCGCTGGAGGAGTCCGCGGATACCTTCTTCTATCAGGTGGCCTATGACATGGGGATCGACCGCCTGTCGGAGTGGATGAGCAAATTCGGCTACGGCCACTACACCGGCGTCGACCTGTCGGAAGAGCGCTCCGGCAACATGCCGACGCGCGAATGGAAGCTGAAGCGCTTTAAAAAGCCGTGGTATCAGGGCGACACCATTCCGGTGGGTATCGGCCAGGGCTACTGGACGGCAACGCCGCTGCAGATGAACAAAGCGATGATGATCCTGATCAACGACGGCGTGGTCAAAGTGCCGCACCTGCTGCAGAGCACGGTGGAAGACGGCAAAAAGGTGCCGTGGAAACAGCCGGACGAAGCGCCGGTGGGCGACATTCACTCCGGCTTCTGGGAAATCGCGAAAGACGGGATGTACGGCGTGGCAAACCGCCCGAACGGGACCGGCCACAAATACTTTGCCGATGCGCCGTACAAAGTGGCGGCGAAGTCCGGTACTGCGCAGGTCTTTGGCCTGAAAGCCAACGAAACCTATAACGCGCACCGCATTGCCGAACGTCTGCGTGACCATAAGCTGATGACGGCGTTTGCCCCGTATGACAACCCGCAGGTCGCGGTGGCGATGATTCTGGAAAACGGCGGTGCCGGACCGGCAGTAGGGACCATCATGCGCCAGATCCTCGACCACATTATGCTGGGCGATAACAACACCGAACTGCCGGCGGAAAACCCCGCCGCCGCTGCGGCGGAGGACCAATAATCATGACGGATAATCCGAACAAAAAATCGCTGTGGGACAAAATCCACATCGACCCAGCCATGCTGCTGATCCTCCTGGCCCTGCTGGTTTACAGCGCGCTGGTTATCTGGAGCGCCAGCGGCCAGGACATCGGCATGATGGAGCGCAAAATCGGCCAGATCGCCATGGGGCTGATCATCATGGTGGTGATGGCGCAGATCCCGCCGCGCGTCTACGAAGGCTGGGCGCCCTATCTCTACATCTTCTGCATTATTTTGCTGGTTGCGGTCGATGCGTTCGGCGCCATATCAAAAGGGGCGCAGCGCTGGCTGGATCTGGGCGTTGTCCGCTTCCAGCCCTCGGAGATCGCCAAAATCGCCGTGCCGCTGATGGTGGCACGCTTTATCAACCGCGACGTCTGTCCGCCGTCGCTGAAAAATACCGCCATCGCGCTGGTGCTGATCTTCCTGCCAACGCTGCTGGTGGCGGCACAGCCGGACCTGGGCACCTCAATCCTGATCGCCGCTCTCCGGCCTGTTTGTCCTGTTCCTGTCGGGCCTGAGCTGGCGCCTGATTGGTATCGCGGTGGTGCTGGTTGCGGCGTTCATCCCTATGCTGTGGTTCTTCCTGATGCATGATTATCAGCGCCAGCGCGTGATGATGCTGCTCGATCCGGAAACCGATCCGCTGGGCGCGGGCTACCATATTATTCAGTCCAAGATTGCGATTGGCTCCGGCGGCCTGCGCGGCAAAGGCTGGCTGCACGGTACGCAGTCGCAGCTGGAATTCCTGCCGGAACGCCACACCGACTTTATCTTCGCCGTGCTGGCGGAAGAGCTGGGGCTGGTGGGGATCCTGATTCTGCTGGCGCTGTACGTGCTGCTGATCATGCGCGGGTTGTGGATTGCCGCACGCGCACAAACCACCTTTGGCCGCGTCATGGCTGGCGGGTTGATGCTGATTTTGTTCGTTTATGTCTTCGTAAATATTGGTATGGTGAGTGGTATTCTGCCGGTGGTAGGCGTACCGCTGCCGCTGGTGAGTTACGGGGGCTCGGCCCTGATCGTGTTGATGGCCGGGTTTGGTATCGTGATGTCGATCCATACCCACAGAAAAATGTTGTCAAAAAGCGTTTAAAAATAAGGGGATCGGAATGCGTAAGCAGTGGCTGGGGATCTGCATTGCGGCAAGTTTACTTGCGGCCTGCACAAGTGATGATGGTCAGCAACAGGCAACCGTCGCGCCGCCGCAGCCTGCGGTGTGTAATGGCCCAATCGTTGAAATCAGCGGTGCCGATCCCGTTTATGAACCGCTGAATGCCAGTGCCAATCAGGATTACGAGCGCGACGGCAAAAGCTATAAAATTGTTCAGGATCCCTCCCGTTTCAGCCAGGCGGGCTTTGCCGCCATTTATGATGCCGAGCCGGGCAGTAACCTGACGGCCTCCGGGGAAGCGTTCGACCCGATGCAGCTGACGGCAGCACACCCGACGCTGCCGATCCCGAGCTACGCCCGTATCACCAACCTGGCGAACGGCCGCATGATTGTCGTGCGCATCAACGACCGCGGCCCGTACGGGAATGACCGGGTGATCTCCCTGTCGCGCGCGTCAGCCGATCGCCTGAATACCTCGAACAACACCAAAGTCCGTATTGACCCGATTATCGTCGCACAGGATGGTTCGCTGTCCGGGCCAGGTACCGCGTGTACGACGGTGGCGAAACAGACCTATGCCCTGCCCGACCGCCCAAATCTTGACGGCGGAATGGGCAGCGTCTCTTCTCCGGCCGAGCCTGCTCAGCCGGGGGGAGAAATACGCCCAATCAGCAATGACACGCTGCAAAGCGACGATTCAACGGGCGCACCGGTAAAGAGTAGCGGCTTTCTTGGCGCACCGACGACCTTAGCCTCGGGCGTGCTGGAAGGCAGTGAGCCTACCCCAGCCCCCGCTCCCGTTGCTGCGCCAGCGACCCAGTCGGCTCCCGTAACGGCGCCCGCGGCCACGCAAAGTGCAGCGGTGACGGCTCCAACAGCGGCCAGCGGCAGCTATGTGGTTCAGGTCGGCGCAGTGAGCGATCAGGCCCGGGCCAAACAGTATCAACAGCGTCTGAGCCAGCAGTTTGGCGTACCAGGACGCGTTGAGCAGAACGGCGCGGTCTGGCGCATTCAGATGGGGCCGTTTGCCAGCAAATCGCAGGCAGCCTCCCTGCAGCAGCGTCTGCAGAATGAAGCTCAGCTTCAGTCATTTATCGCTGTTGCGAAATAATTAACCGGCGGTATCCGAATTGTCAGTTAGTGTAAAACACATTCACAAACTCATGCTTAAAGTCGGATGCCTGCCTGAATAGCATTTGCTATAGTAAGGCACTTTTTTTAATTCCATCACGGATGTCGTAGTTCTGACCATGAAGACCACTTTTTCTGCTCGTTTTGTGCAGCGCATGGCGCTGACCACGGCCCTTTGCGCTGCTGCGCTCTCTGCAGCTCACGCCGATGACCTGAATATCAAGACCATGATCCCTGGCGTTCCGCAAATCGACGCGGAGTCCTACATCCTGATCGATTACAACTCTGGCAAAGTGCTGGCAGAACAGAATGCCGATGCCCGCCGTGATCCGGCCAGCCTGACCAAAATGATGACCAGCTACGTTATCGGCCAGGCGATGAAGGCAGGTAAATTCAAAGAAACGGATCTGGTCACCATCGGTAACGATGCGTGGGCGACCGGGAACCCGGTCTTTAAAGGTTCCTCTCTGATGTTCCTGAAACCGGGTATGCAGGTTCCTGTTTCCCAGCTGATTCGCGGTATCAACCTGCAGTCAGGTAACGATGCCTGCGTGGCGATGGCCGATTTCGCCGCCGGTAGCCAGGATGCCTTCGTGGGCCTGATGAACAGCTACGTGAACGCGCTGGGTCTGAAAAACAGCCATTTCCAGACCGTACACGGCCTGGACGCAGACGGTCAGTACAGCTCCGCACGTGATATGGCGCTGATTGGTCAGGCGCTGATCCGCGATGTCCCTAACGAGTACTCCATCTATAAAGAGAAAGAGTTCACCTTCAACGGCATCCGCCAGACCAACCGTAACGGCCTGCTGTGGGATAACAGCCTGAACGTTGACGGCATCAAAACCGGCCACACCGACAAAGCGGGCTACAACCTGGTGGCCTCGGCCACTGAAGGCCAGATGCGTCTGATCTCTGCCGTGATGGGCGGTCGCACCTTTAAAGGCCGTGAAACCGAAAGCAAGAAGCTGCTGACCTGGGGCTTCCGTTTCTTCGAAACCGTGAATCCACTGAAAGCCGGCAAAGAGTTTGCGTCTGAACCCGTCTGGTTCGGCGACAACGACCGTGCTTCGCTCGGCGTTGATAAAGACCTCTACCTGACCATTCCGCGCGGTCGCATGAAGGATCTGAAAGCCAGCTACGTGCTGAACAGCACCGAACTGCACGCCCCGCTGCAGAAAAACCAGGTTGTGGGTACCATCAACTTCCAGCTGGATGGCAAAACGATCGATCAGCGTCCGCTGGTGGTCCTGCAGGAAATTCCGGAAGGCAATTTCTTCGGCAAAATCATTGATTACATTAAATTGATGTTCCACCACTGGTTTGGTTAAAAATTGAACACTTGAAAGTGTGATTTTGATCCCCATATACTAAGTATCCTGATAACTCCCACCTGACGTGGGAGTTATTATTTTTTGACGTTACGCCGGAGCTGACATGAAAACCAAACTTAACGAACTGCTTGAATTCCCTACCCCCTTTACCTACAAAGTAATGGGTCTGGCGAAACCTGAGCTGGTTGATCAGGTGGTTGAAGTGGTACAGCGCCATGCGCCGGGTGACTACTCCCCGTCAGTAAAACCAAGCAGCAAAGGCAACTACCACTCGGTTTCTATCACCATCACTGCGACACACATTGAGCAGGTTGAAACGCTGTACGAAGAGCTCGGCAATATCGAAATTGTTCGTATGGTGCTGTAGTCCCTTTGCGGTTACCCGGTTTGCCGGGTAACCCCTCTCCCCGCTGTGATATACTCCCCCACACCTTTTGTCCCTCGTCTTCGGAGACGCAGTTTTGTATCAGGATAAAATTCTGGTCCGTCACCTCGGGCTGCAACCTTACGAGCCTGTCTCCCAGGCTATGCATGACTTCACCGATTCACGCGATGATACAACCCCCGATGAGATCTGGCTGGTCGAACACCTGCCGGTCTTTACGCAAGGTCAGGCGGGAAAAGCAGAACATTTATTAATGACGGGCGACATTCCGGTTATCCAGAGCGATCGCGGCGGTCAGGTCACGTACCATGGACCCGGGCAGCAAGTGATGTACGTCCTGCTCAATCTGAAGCGCAGAAAGCTGGGCGTCCGTGAGCTGGTTACCCTACTGGAACAAACCGTCGTCAACACGCTGGCGGAATATGGTATTGATGCGCATCCGCGTGCCGATGCGCCTGGGGTTTACGTTGGGGAAATGAAGATCTGCTCTCTTGGGCTGCGTATTCGTAAAGGCTGCTCATTCCACGGCCTGGCATTGAATATTAATATGGATCTTGCCCCTTTCCAGCGCATAAACCCCTGCGGCTACGCCGGTATGGAAATGACGCAAGTGCGCCAGTGGGTTGAAACCGCTACGCCAGACACTATTCGCCCCGTGCTTTTGAAGAACGTGTTAGCACTACTTAACAATCCCCCGCACGAATATATCCCTGCTTAATATATCCTACAACAGGGCTCGCTAATTTGGCGGGCCACCGTTTATTTACCGTTTTTGCACTTTACAATAATCCACAGATTCTATATTTTCGAAGCGCCCGAATATTACCGCTACATATTATTTAGCCTCCAGCAAGCTTGGCAAACACGGCATAAGTAACGTGAGCAATTATCACACAACTGTTTGCTTTTGATAAACAAGTGAAACAAAACCAACACTTTACGAATCTCTACAAGCATAATAAATAAATTCAACTATCATTCATATTGTGAATGTATACGGAGTGAAAGCGTGGAGTATAATAATTTACCAGCCAAACGACTGAATGAACCTGGTGGCGAAGACAAGCCGCAAATTTTTCGGACTTTACGTAATATTGATCTCAATTTACTGACTATTTTTGAGGCAGTATATGTCCATAAGGGTATCGTTAACGCTGCGAAAATTCTTAATCTCACGCCTTCAGCAATAAGCCAGTCAATCCAAAAGCTGCGCGCTATATTTCCTGACCCGTTATTTATCCGTAAGGGCCAGGGGGTAACGCCGACGGCCTACGCCACGCATCTCCATGAGTACATCAGCCAGGGGCTGGAGTCGATTCTGGGCGCACTGGATTTAACCGGGAGCTACGATAAGCAGAGAACCATCACCATCGGCTGTTCCCCTTCTGTGGGTGTGCTGGTCATGCCTGCGATCTTCCAGGCCGTGAAAGAGCATGCTCCGCAGCTCCTGCTTCGCAATGTGCCTCTCCATGAACCTGACGTTCAGCTTGCCCAGTTCCAGACGGACCTGATTATTGAAAGCGGCAGCTTCAGTGCCAGAGCGCTGGGGCAGAACGTGCTCTATGCAGATAACCTGGTGCTGGTTTGCCGGCAGCAGCATCCGGTTCTCAGCGAACCGCTGACCATCGAAAACCTGCGCAACTACGACCACTCGTCTTTCATGACCGAAGGGCAGTCTAACCATGCGCTTCGTCAGCGTATTGATGAAATTTTCCCGGAACGTCAGATCAGCTTCAGCAGTTACAATATGTTCACCACCGCCTCTCTGATCGGCAGCAGCGATATGCTGTGCGTGATGCCATCACGCCTGTATAACCTGCTCCGGAAATGCTGGCCGCTGGACAGCATTCCCCTCAGTCAGCTTAATGCGGAATCAGTTGAGATTTCACTGCATTACAACAAGCTGAGTTTGCGCGATCCGGTCCTGGAAAACGTCATCCGCATCATCCGTCAGGCCTTCTGACAGGTTTAGCCAGCACAAGCCCCTGCAACAGGCAGGGCAAAAGGCACAAAACAACAACTATTTTACAAATTGGCGATCTGGCAGGCTGCTTTAACGACCGTTTCAATGATATACTGCCTGTCGTTCGTTCAAAAATAGTTGATAAATACAACATTCCCTTGAATTGAAACGCTTTCCTTCGATATTCGCAACTGGAACACGCACGCTATGAGTAAACCCATTGTGATGGAACGCGGTGTTAAATACCGCGATGCCGATAAAATGGCCCTTATCCCGGTTAAAAACGTGGCTACAGAGCGCGAGGCGCTGTTAAGAAAACCGGAATGGATGAAAATCAAACTTCCGGCCGACTCTTCGCGTATCCAGGGGATCAAAGCGGCGATGCGCAAGAATGGCCTTCACTCCGTTTGTGAAGAAGCCTCTTGTCCGAACCTTGCTGAATGTTTCAATCACGGTACCGCGACGTTTATGATTCTGGGTGCTATCTGTACCCGCCGCTGCCCGTTCTGCGATGTTGCTCATGGCCGTCCGGTCGCACCTGATGCTAACGAACCTCAGAAGCTGGCGCAGACTATCGCCGACATGGCGCTGCGCTATGTGGTTATCACGTCCGTTGACCGTGACGATCTGCGCGACGGCGGAGCGCAGCACTTCGCTGACTGTATTACGGCCATTCGCGAGAAAAGCCCAAACATCAAAATCGAGACGCTGGTGCCTGACTTCCGCGGCCGTATGGACCGCGCGCTGGATATCCTGACCGCAACGCCGCCGGATGTGTTTAACCACAACCTGGAGAACGTGCCGCGTCTCTATCGTCAGGTGCGCCCGGGCGCTGACTACAACTGGTCTCTGAAACTGCTGGAGCGCTTCAAAGAAGCGCATCCGCATATTCCGACCAAGTCAGGTCTGATGGTGGGTCTGGGTGAAACCAACGATGAAATCATCGAGGTGATGCGCGATCTTCGCCGCCACGGTGTGACCATGCTGACCCTGGGCCAGTATCTGCAGCCAAGCCGTCACCACCTGCCGGTACAGCGCTACGTGAGCCCGGACGAGTTTGATGAAATGAAAGCCGAAGCGATGGCGATGGGCTTCACCCACGCAGCCTGCGGCCCATTCGTTCGCTCCTCATACCATGCCGATATGCAGGCTAAAGGCGAAGAAGTTAAATAAAGCTGTAATATTCATTTACAGTAATACAAAAAAACCGGCCTCATGAGCCGGTTTTTTTTCGCAAGCCCTCAGCGTTGCTGTCACTCTTTGTGAGAAAGCTTATCTGCCGGGACGTCATCCTCAGCGCTTTTCTTCGCGGCTGCATCATCGTCGTTCATCGCTTTCTTAAAGCCTTTGATGGCAGCCCCCAGGTCACCACCCAGCGTGCGTAACTTCTTGGTACCAAACAGCAGGACGACCAGTGCGGCAACCACCAGCAGTTTGGTAATACTAATCTCACCCATAGATACCTTCTTTACTTAAAACAGGCTGCATTCAGCGCCAAAACCTGATTGTATTAACGGTCATTTGGCGCGCGCACACAATAGCAATCTGTAACAAGGTGAATCAAGCATTGTTGAAAAAAACATCACAATAATTGCGGTGGCGCAAACCGACGATTGCGAAGAACAGGTAATTGCTGACGTGCAAGCGCAATTCTCTCTATGTTTATCTCCGCCACCAGCAAATCCGGCGCTTCCGCAGCGGCGGCAATCGTCACACCCAGCGGATCGACCACCCTGCTTTGCCCGATGTTTTTCGTGCCGCACTCTCCTGCAGCAACAACATAGCAGGTGGTATCCAGCGCGCGTGCCGCCAGCAGCGTTGCCCAGTGGTGCTCTTTTAACGGTCCTTTGACCCACGCGGCAGGGAGTACCAGTACGTCCGCCCCTTGCAGCGCCAGATGGAGCGCCAGTTCCGGAAAACGCAGATCATAGCAGGTCATCAACCCAACCTTAACGCCGTCAATCTCCAGAAGCGGTGGGATACTGTCTCCGGGGTCAACGCGCCGCGACTCCTGAATGCTGAACGCATCATAGAGGTGGAGCTTGGCGTAACGTGCGACAATGGCTCCGCCGCGAATCGCCACCAGCGTATTCACTGCACGGCCCGGCGTGGAGGGAACATGGATCGTTAAGATCGTCGTCATCATATTGCCCACGCTCTGGGCGAGCAGTTGCTGTAAAAATTCACCGTCCAGCGGCTGCGCGGACTTCACCGATAAATCCGGATCATTATCATCCCTGGCCAGCAGCGCCTCGGGAAGCACCAGCAGCGATGCGCCTTTCTGCCGGGCCTGCATCATCAGGTTGACGCATGTTATCGCGTTCGCCTGCCAGTCTGGCGTGACCGCAAATTGCCCTACCGCAACATACATATTTGTCCCCTCATCATAAACGGCGTTAAACTCGCTTCTCTTACACATCAAATAGCAGGTATTTAGCTGTTACAACTACTTTTAGCCGTTTTTATTGGTGGGGGAACGGGTAGCGTTGCGCGATGGTTTCTGAGTATGCGGTTTAACCCGCTGCATCAGGCGATTCCCATGGGGACACTGGCCGCAAACCTGATTGGTGCCTTTATCATTGGCATGGGGCTGGCCTGGTTTAATCGAATGACGCACATCGACCCGATGTGGAAAGTCCTGATTACCACCGGATTCTGCGGCGGATTGACCACCTTTTCGACCTTTTCTGCAGAAGTGGTGTTTCTCTTTCAGGAAGGCCGTATCGGCTGGGCGCTGGCGAATATCGCAATTAACATGCTCGGCTCGTTTGCGATGACGGGGATCGCATTCTGGCTCTTTTCGGCCGTTAATGCAAACTGAAGGAAAGAGAGAAAAAAAAAAAAAAAAAATAATAAGAGAGGAAAGGTGTTTTGAAGTGTGCTGATCGTTGCAAGCTTCCTGAAAATGTATCTGCTTGGCTGATTCAAAACGAAAAAAACCCGCTCAGTGAGCGGGTTTTGAAATTCTTGCTGACGCGTCTGAATTACAGAGCGATTACGTTAGCAGCAGAAGGGCCTTTGGCACCGTTAGTGATTTCGAACTCTACGCGCTGACCTTCAGCCAGAGTTTTGAAACCATTAGACTGGATTGCAGAGAAGTGTACGAACACGTCTTTGCTGCCATCTTCAGGAGTAATGAAACCGAATCCTTTGGACTCATTAAACCACTTAACGTTACCTTTAATCTTAGACATCAAAATTACCTTTACATTAAAAAACGACACAAATGCTGTGTCGGGTATCAGTACATCAATTGTGGGACCTTTTGTCCAGCGGATCTTTGATAAAAAGTGACTAAAGTCGCGTTAAGTTTTGTTCTTTGACGCTTTATTCCGCATTTTTTGTACTGCTTAAGAACTGTGCAGAGCATCATCCGCTGGCCAAATCAGAACTGAAAACGCATCCAGGCGAAGTAAACGTTTCCGTTGTTGTACGTTCCCGGGATGTAGGTCATCTGGAACGTTGCGGGCCCATAGCCAATAGAAGCCAGCGGCAACAGCACCGGGATCGGAATGTAGTTCCAGTTGTCGCGTGCAGTGACCCCCGCGGTATAGCCCAACCCGACATGGAAGTTCTCGTCCGCTAGCGGGCGCCAGGTTTTCTCCCAGCCATAGCCGCCAATCGGCTCCCATTTGTTAAACGAGTCTTTAAAGGCCATCAGATAGATGCCATGCCAGTTTCCTTTCTCATCCCAGCGAGCCTGACCAAAACCGGCGCCCCACGGACGCTCGTTGTATCTATCGGTTTTCTCCTTGTCATAAGCAAAACGCGCATGCCACGTTATTGCCGGAACATAGAGATCGTAATGCTCTGGCGCTTGCCAGGTTTGCTTTACGTTGTCGGTAAAATCGGAGAACCAGGACTGCTGAGCTGCGTGCGTCAGGGAAACCACCGAAAACTGACAAAATATAGCGAAGAGTGTGAAAATTTTATTTTTAACAGACACCGTATGCATTCCATTTTACGTATTGACGTATAGTCTGTAGCAGGATATCTGAATAAACTCTTAACGAAATCAGATTAATTCTGAAAACATAGCGAAAATTCCTTATTCCGCTAATCATTTTCAGGTTAAATACAATATGTTACGCCGCAACAATATTGCGGCGTACATTTTCTTAGCGTCGACGATGCAACAAGTAATACACCGCCGGAATGACCAGCATCGACAGTAATGGCGCAGTGACCATACCGCCGATCATCGGCGCAGCGATACGGCTCATGACCTCTGATCCGCTGCCACTGCCCCACATGATGGGCAACAATCCTGCCATAATAGTCGCGACAGTCATCACCTTAGGCCGCACACGCAATACGGCCCCCTCATGAATTGCCCGCAGCAACATCTTATTTCCTCCCTGCGGATCGCATTGACGATATTTATCCAGTGCGTGGTTCAGATAGAGCACCATAATAACGCCGAACTCCGCCGCAACACCGGACAGCGCAATAAATCCAACGGCCCCGGCAACGGATAAGTTATATCCCAGTAGCCACAATAACCAGACACCGCCAATCAATGAGAAGGGTAATGTCCCCATTATTAACAGGGCATCGGTGACACGTTTGAAGGTAATAAACAGCAAGACAAAGATAATCATTAACGTTACCGGCAAGACGATCTTCAGCTTCGCCGTTGCACGCTCCAGATATTCAAACTGACCGGACCACGACAGTGTCACACCTTGCGGTAGCTTAACCCGCTGCGCCACTCGCTGCTGCATCTCTTCAACGGCGGATTTTAAATCTCGTCCGCGCAGATCGACGTAAATCCAGTTGGACAGGCGCGCATTTTCGCTTTTCAGCATCGGTGGCCCTTCCGTAACTACGATATCGGCCAGCTCACCAAGTGCAATCTGGCTGCCATTCTCGGTTATTACGGGTAATGTGCGCAGATCATCGACGTTATCGCGTATTTCACGCGGATAACGCACATTAATCGGGAAGCGTTCACGACCTTGCAGCACTTCGCCAATATTTTCCCCACCCACCAACGTGGAAACCAGTGATTGCAGCTCTTTCACCGAAACGCCATAACGCGCGGCCTGCGCCCGGTTGATGTTGATATCGACATAGCGCCCGCCCGCCAGCCTTTCCGCCAGTGCCGAAGTCACTCCCGGCACGGTTTTCACAACCTGCTCGATTTGCTGCGCCACGCGCTCGATATCGGCGATGTTATTACCGTTCACCTTTATGCCGACCGGGCTTTTAATACCGGTCGCCAACATATCCAGGCGGTTACGGATCGGCGGTACCCAGACATTCGCAATCCCCGGAATACTCACGGTCTTATCCAGCTCATCAACCAGTTTCTCCGGTGTCATTCCAGGGCGCCACTGGTCACGCGGTTTAAAGCGGATGGTCGTTTCCACCATGGTGAGCGGCGCAGGATCCGTTGCCGTCTCCGCCCTTCCCGCTTTACCAAACACGCTTTCCACTTCCGGCACGCTTTTGATCAGCCGATCGGTTTGCTGCAACAAACGGCTGGCTTCACGGGCGGAAATCCCCGGTAGCGTCGAGGGCATATACAATAAATCGCCTTCATCGAGCGGCGGCATAAACTCACTGCCCAGACGACTTAACGGCCACAGCGTCGCCACCAGCAACAACAGCGCAATGCCCAGCGTCGCTTTCGGCCATGCCAGCACTTTATCCAGTAGCGGCTCGTACAGACGGATCAGAAAGCGGTTAATCGGATTTGCTTTTTCATCGGGGATTTTGCCGCGAATAAACAACCCCATCAGCACCGGTACAAGAGTGATCCCAAGCCCTGCCGCAACCGCCATCGCCCAGCTTTTGGTAAATGCCAGCGGGGAAAACATGCGCCCTTCCTGCGCTTCTAGCGAAAACACCGGAATAAATGACAGCGTGATGATCAACAGGCTGCAAAACAGAGCAGGACCAACTTCCACCGCCGCCCGCTCTGAACAGCACCAGTAATCAGCACTCGTCGGTTGACGATCGGGGTTATCATGTCGCCACTGCTCCATCACCTTATGCATGTTCTCGATCATCACAATCGCGGCATCCACCATGGCGCCAATGGCGATGGCAATCCCGCCAAGCGACATAATGTTGGCGTTGATGCCCTGATAGTGCATGACAATAAACGCGCCAAGAATCCCCAGCGGCAACGAGACGATGGCCACCAGCGCAGAGCGGAAGTGGAACAAGAACAGCGTACAAACCAGAGCAACAACGATAAACTCTTCAATCAGTTTATGGGTGAGCGTCTCAACCGCATGCTCAATCAGCGTTGAACGGTCATAAACCGGTACGATCTCCACCCCGGCGGGCAGCGTTTTCTGTATTTCACCCAATTTGGCTTTAACGGCGTGGATAGTATCCAGCGCATTTTTGCCGTAACGCATGACGATAATACCGCCTGCAACTTCCCCTTCGCCGTTGTACTCCGCCACGCCGCGTCGTAGTTCCGGACCCAACCGCACCGTCGCCACATCTGAAAGCATCACCGGCACGCCCTCGCGGCTGGCGATCACTATCTGACGAAAATCCGACAACTGCCGCAAATAGCCGGTTGTACGCACCATGAACTCGGCTTCGCCCATCTCCAGCAGCGCGCCGCCGCTCTCCTGGTTCGCCGCCTGCACCGCATTGACAATCTGTTCATGGGTAATATTCAGCGCCCGCATTCGTGCCGGATCCGGCACAATCTGATACTGACGTACCATCCCGCCAACACTGGCAACTTCCGCCACGTTCGGCACCGTTTTTAGCTCGAACTTCAGCGTCCAGTCCTGTAAAGCGCGTAGATCCGCCAGATTGTGCTTACCGCTGCGATCAACCAGCGCATACTCATAAATCCAGCCAACGCCGGTAGCATCCGGCCCCAGCCCGACGTTCACCCCGGCAGGCAGCGAGGACTGGATCTGGCTTAGATTCTCCAGCACCCGCGATCGCGCCCAGTAGAGATCGGTATCGTCCTCGAATAAAACATACACATAGGAATCGCCGAACATCGAATAGCCACGTACCGTTTTTGCGCCCGGCACGGAAAGCATGGCAGTGGTGAGCGGATAGGTGACCTGGTCTTCAATAATTTGCGGCGCTTTGCCCGGATAGCTGGCGCGAATAATCACCTGCACATCCGACAAATCCGGTAGTGCATCGAGCGGTGCGCGTTGAACCGCCCAGATCCCCCAGCCGGTCAGCACCAGAGCGGCCAGCAGGATCAACAAGCGGTTGCGCAGCGAGGCACGAATAACGGCAGCGATCATTTCATCTCCTCCTGCATCGGCATCAGGTGAGTGATAACTGCGCCCTCTTCATCATCCAGTACAAAGCTGAACATCACTGTCTCGCCCGGCTTGACACTGGGATCGGGTTGTTTGAGCACGAAGTCCATCGTCATCGCTCCCCAGTTCAGTGCCGGAATGGGTTGGTGCGACAGGGTAATACTGCCTGCTTCGATGGCTTTCACCACGCCGGTTCCTTCATAAGTCTCGACTTTTTTCGCCGCTGGCTGTTGTTGCGCCTGCTGTTCCGGCAATGCACTGCGCAAACTGGCTTCCGAATCAATCAGGAACTGGCCGGAAGTGACCACGTTGTCACCTTCCTTGACGCCGGACAGCACTTCAGTCCAGCCTTGCGCCGTGCGCCCGGTCGTCACGTTTGCCGCCTGGAAGTGGCCATCGCCCGTAGCCAGCAGCACACGGCTGGCAGCCCCCGTTGCAATCAGCGCCTCTTCCGGGATCGCCAGCACTGCCGGTTGCCGTGCAGATTCCGGCTGCGTTACGGTGAGAAACATACCGGGTTTGAGTTTTTGCTGCGGATTATCGAGCACAATGCGCGCTTTCAGCGTACGGGTGGTGGTCTCCAGTTGCGGCAACAATTCGCTGACGCGGCCATGAAACTGCTCGCCCGGCCAGCTTGCAGAAGTTGCTATCACTTCGCTGCCTGCACTGAGCGCCTGTGCCTGGCTTTGCGGATAATCGACAACCAGCCACACCGGATCGAGGCTGGCGAGCTCAAACAGGGTTTGCGTGGCGGCCACTTGCGCGCCTTCACGGGAATCCAGCTTGACCACGTAACCGTCGCGATCGGCGCGCAGCGTCAGGCGGGTTTGTGGTTTCCCACTGCGCTCGACAGCGCGAATAATCGCTTCCGGCATAAACTGCAATGCCAGACGTTCGCGGGCAGCACGCGTCAGTTCGCCATCTCCCAGGTGGCGTACCGCCAGATACTCCTGCTGAGAAGTCGTCCATTGTGGGATCCACAACTGTGCCAGCGCTTCGCCTTTTTTCACCCACTGCTGCGGCGCACGGACAAACAGTTTTTCTACCACGCCCGCCGCCGGAGAAGGCACGCTCTGGATGCTGCGCTCATCGGTCGTTACTGTGGCGAACGCAGAGAAGGCGCTGCCGAGAACGCGTTTTTCCACTTTTGCCGTGGTCATGCCGAGATTCTGCTGCTGCTGCGCACTCACGCTCACACCGCCGATGGCCGGGGCTTCATCGGCATAACGTGGTTTGAGTGGCATATCCATAAACGGTGATTTTCCGGGTTTGTCAAAACGCTGATCCGGTACCATTGGGTCGTACCAGTAGAGCACTTTGCGTTCCTGCGCTTGTTCGCCGGATGCGGCAGGCGCGGTGTGTTGCCGCCCGATAAAATAGCCTGCGCCCGCTGCGACACATGCGGCGATCGCGACAGCCAAGAGGGTCTTCTTCATCACATCAACTCCTGCGGGATCAACCAACGGATCGCGGCCCATTTCTGCGCCATCTCTTTCTCGGCCTGATTAACGGCCAGCTCGCTGTCGAGGACGTTACGGCGCGCTTCCAGCAGCGCCGACAAATCCGACTGCCCGGAACGATACTGGGCTGCCAGCAAGGTGGCGCGCTGACGCACCATCGGCAGCACTTCATCGCGCTGGCGCATCCACAGCGTTTGCGCCGCGTTGTACTCAGCAATCAGAGAATGCAGTTGCGCCATATGATCCCGCTCGGCCAGCGCCAGTTGATCGTTGGCTTGCATGGTGCGCGAGACATCCGCAGCGTGATCTTTATCCTGACGATGGGACTGGAACAGCGGCAGGTCGACGGTGAACATCACCCCGGCCATATCCTCGTAACCTTCAGCGCGACGTCCGTACCACACTTCAACTTCCACATCCGGAATGGCCGCAATCGCTGACTCCGCCGAACGCGCTTTCGCGCTGTTGGCGGCGCTGGCGGCAGCGACAATGTCAGGATGCTGAGCAATGCCCTGCTCCAGCGTTTTTTCATCGGCAGGCAAGCGTTGATAACGAGGAAGATCGCCAGAAACGGCAGTCACCGTCTCGCCGGTAAGCTGCATCAAGCGGGTTTGCGCCAGTTGCACATCACGTTCGGCGAGGGTGACTTTGTCGCGCATCGCGCTTAAGCCCACGCGAAATGCCAGCACGCTGTCCGGCGCGGCATTACCTGCGCCGACGCTGGCGCGCTGTGCGCCCTGCTGGCGTTCCGTTTCTGCCAGCAGCTTACGCGCGGTTTGCAGCGCCTGTTCTGACAACGCCAGATCGAGCCACGCCTGCGCGGTATCACGCTGTAAATTAGCGCGCACCACTGAGGATTTGGCACTGACGCTCTGCGCTTCGGCCAGCAGGGTTTCGGCTTTGCGGTCGCGTTTTTCCGCGCTGACGTACTGCTGCATGATGCCGATCCGCTGCATAGTCATTCCCTCACGGGTTAAGCGGCGGTCATTGTTGCCCTGCACCGGCACGTTTTCGATACCAAATTTCAGTTTTGGATCCGGCAACTGGCGGGCGGAATCCGCCATCGCATCCAGTGCCTGCGCTTCATTACGGTTGGCGGAAAGTTCGGCAGAGTAGCGTTCCGCGGCGGCCAGGGATTGCGTCAGCGTCAATGGCTCCGCCTGCACGGCGGAGCACATCAGTCCGAGCAATACCCCACAGAGCCGCAGGCTCAGTGAGTATCGTTTCATTGTCGCTCCCGGTTATTTTTGTGGCGTCAATGAAACGAGCTGGTAACCGCTCTCACTCTGAACAAAGGTGAAGCTCACCTTGTCGCCCACTTTTACCGCAGGCAACGCGCTGCCCTGCGCCAGTGCAAATTGCATGGTCATTGGCGGCCAGTTCAGCGCCGGAATAGCAGCGTGAGCGATGGAAACAGAATCGGCGGTGAGTTTTTTGATGGTACCCTGGCTCTGGTATTCCTGAGCCTGAGCCTGCATTGCCGCATGTTGCGACATATCGTGCATGCCGTGCATCGCATGCATATCTTCCGCCTGAACAGCGGAAACGGAGAACAACAGCACGCCAGACAGCATGCACAGTACATAAGAACGCATAATAAGACTCCTGTTAATCATAAATTAAATAAAATTCAATGAATTAACAGTTGTCTACTCCCTGAACCGGCAAAAACGGATCGTTGCCGGCGGGCCTGCGGCGGGCGGGGTTAATGACCAACCCTCATCGACGACGGGGGAACAAACCGGCGTAACTTCAGCCAGCGTCAGTGAAACCGGCAGCGCCACCAGAGGCGGGTGGCCGCTATCCTTCTGTGCTGCATCCGGCACGCAATGCTTTTCGCACAGCGGGGATTTCATCATGTCCATACGCGGTGTCGTATCCGACATCATCATATGGCTTATGTGCTGGGTTACTGCTCGCGATTCGTCAACCTGCAAGTCGCAGTGATGAGAAGCAATCGCCACCTGACTCTGGATTAATAGCCAGCCGAACGCCATCAGCAGCATCAACAGATGCCGCTTCATAAAGCGAATTCGGTATAGCCATTCAGCGTGCATAAAACACCAGGTCCGTGGGAAATTAACGGCGAGTATAAGCAGCACTATTTTTATTTTTAAAGATATTTTTAGCAAATTTACGTCTGGCGCTGTATTGAAACCTAAATAACCAAACTAATTAACTAGTTTTTATCATTTAAAATACAAAATTATCGTAATGCATTCGCTTAACTTATCAACCAGCCATTATTTATTCTGTAGATTGATAGCAAATTCCCGCGATATTTCCCTCAACATCACGCTTCATTGATTTTAATCATCTACGAACCGCACGTTATTCGGCACATTGCGTTGCTGATTTTTTTACTTACTTATCTTTCAGGTCAACCTCCGGGACCAATAACATGACTTTAACATTGATCGAACTGCTGATCGGCGTGGTGGTGATTGTCGGCGTTGCGCGCTATATCATCAAAGGCTATTCCGCCACCGGCGTGCTGTTTGTCGGCGGTCTGGCGTTATTAATCGTCAGTGCGCTGATGGGGCACAAAATATTACCTGGTAGCGCCACCAGTACCGGTTACAGCGCCACGGATATTGTCGAATACATTAAAATCCTGCTGATGAGCCGCGGCGGCGATCTCGGCATGATGATCATGATGCTGTGCGGCTTTGCCGCCTATATGACGCACATTGGTGCGAACGATATGGTGGTCAAGCTGGCTTCGCGCCCGCTGCGTTTTATCAACTCACCTTATTTGCTGATGATTGCCGCGTACTTCGTTGCCTGCCTGATGTCATTGGCGGTGTCGTCCGCCACGGGCCTCGGCGTGCTGCTGATGGCAACGCTGTTCCCGGTGATGGTCAACGTCGGGATCAGTCGCGGTGCGGCAGCGGCGATTTGCGCCTCGCCAGCGGCAATTATTCTCTCGCCCACTTCCGGCGATGTAGTGCTGGCCGCGAAAGCCGCCGAAATGCCGCTGATCGATTTTGCCTTCAAAACCACACTGCCAATCTCGATTGCGGCGATTATCGCCATGGCAATCGCGCACTACTTCTGGCAGCGCTTTCTCGATAAAAAAGAGCACATTGTCAGCGAAATGCTGGATGTGAAAGACATCACCACCACGGCGCCGACGTTTTACGCCATTCTGCCGTTTACGCCAATTATCGGCGTGCTGATTTTCGACGGTAAATGGGGCCCGGAACTGCACATCATCACCATTCTGGTGATCTGTATGTTGCTGGCAGCAGCGCTGGAATTTTTACGCAGCTTTAATACGCAAAAAGTCTTCTCCGGGCTGGAAGTGGCATATCGCGGTATGGCCGACGCCTTCGCAGGCGTGGTGATGCTGTTGGTCGCCGCCGGGGTTTTCGCCCAGGGCTTGAGCACCATCGGCTTTATCCAGAGTCTGATCTCCATCGCCACCTCTTTCGGATCGGCAAGCATTATTCTGATGCTGGTCCTGGTGATCCTCACCATGCTGGCAGCAATGACCACCGGTTCCGGTAATGCGCCGTTTTACGCCTTTGTCGAGATGATCCCGAAACTGGCCCATGAATCCGGCATCAACCCGGCGTATCTGTCGATCCCAATGTTGCAGGCATCCAACCTCGGTCGCACCATCTCTCCGGTTTCCGGCGTGGTGGTTGCGGTGGCCGGGATGGCGAATATTTCGCCATTTGAAGTGGTAAAACGCACATCAGTTCCGGTGATGGTTGGCCTGATTGTGGTGATTATTGCTACTGAATTTCTGGTTCCGGGGGTTGCGGTTCATTAATCAACAATAAACGCCACTTATGAAAAAGCGCCTGCCCGGCGCTTTTTTTATGCTTTAGTAACTCATAGTAATTACCCGGACTCACCCATCAGGAAATGAAATGATTAAAAAGGGACTCTCCATCGGCCTGTGCGTTGCCGCCATCCAGTTCTCTTCTGCGTACGCAGCACCGCTCCAGCCCGAACAATATGGTGATTTCGATCGCTATGTGCTGGCACTATCCTGGCAGACCGGATTTTGCCAGAGCTTGCATGACCGCGGGCGTAACGAACCCGATGAATGCCGTCTGCAAAAAGAGCCCGCCAATAAAGCGGATTACCTGACGGTACACGGTCTGTGGCCAGCTCTGCCGAAATCCATCGCCGTGCGCGGCGTCGACGATCGTCGCTGGATGCGTTACGGCTGTGCTACCCGCCCGGTTCCCAATATGCCGGAAGCCAGAGCCAGCCAGAAATGCGCCGCAGCGGAAACCGGTTTATCGCTCGAAGTGGCGAATAAACTGAATGCCGTCATGCCCGGTGCAGGCAGCAATACCTGCCTTGAGCGTTATGAATATGCCAAACACGGCGTCTGTTTCGGATTCGATCCGGATGACTATTTCGGTGCGATGGTGCGCCTGAACACCGAAATCAAAGCCAGCCCGCTCGGCGTTTTCCTCGCAGAAAATTACGGAAAAACCGTTACCCGCGATGCATTCAACGCAGCCGTCGCCAAAGCCTACGGCGAGCAAAGCGTGAAAGCGGTGAAGTTGACCTGTAGCGGCAATCCGGCGTGGCTGACGGAGATGCAAATCGCCATCAAAGCCGATGCCATCAATGCCCCGCTGGTCAGCGGTTCCTTTTTGCCGCAGCCGCATCCCGGTAACTGCGGGAACAGTTTTGTGATTGATAAAGCGGGTTACTGAGCCGACGATCGGAACATTCATAATTCCGGCAAATGTGCGCCGCATCACTTCACACCGGGCCGCGCTCTCAGTATCATCCGTTGTAGACAAACCCTCGCTGCCCGTCGGCGAGGGTTTTTCTTTGGATCAATCAAACAACATGGAGTAACTGATGTCCAGACCTGCCATTATGATTAATGAGCGAGACGCCGAGCGTCTTGACCGGTTGCTGGAGCAACCTGATTATGCCAGCCTGCCGGTCGCGGATGCGTTGAATGATGAGCTGGATCGCGCTCAGATGTGCGCGCCGGAAGCGATGCCGCACAATGTAGTAACAATGAACAGCACGGTGAAATTCCGCGAACTGAAAAGTGGTGAAGAGCGGGTGCGCACGCTGGTGTATCCGGCGCAAATGACCGACAGCGCCACGCAGCTTTCCGTGCTGGCACCGGTTGGCGCTGCGCTGCTCGGTTTACGGGTGGGTGACAGCATTCACTGGCAGTTGCCGGGCGGCACCACCACCGATCTTGAAGTGCTTGAGCTGCTTTATCAGCCCGAAGCAGCAGGCGATTTCCGGCTTTAATTCCCGCTGCTTTTTCCGCAGAGGATGCGCCCGCATCCTCTTTCCGTTCCCGCCATCATATTCTTCATATTTGCCATATACGCAGCAAAAAATTCACGCCCTTTATGGTTCAATCAGCACAACATAACCCACAGGGAGAAGCGTTTATGTATCAGACCATTATTATGCCGGTTGATGTTTTCGAAATGGCGCTGAGTGACAAAGCGGTGCGCCACGCTGAGTTCCTCGCCCAGCGCGAGGGCGTTATTCATCTTCTGCATGTATTACCCGCTTCCGCCAGCATGAGTCTGCACCGTTTTGCTGCCGATTTGCGCCGCTTCGAAGAGCATTTGCAGCAGGAAGCGCAAACCCGCCTCGACACCATGAAGACCCATTTTTCCATTGAGCCGTCACGCGTGCGCACCCATGTGCGTTTTGGCAACGTGCGCGATGTGGTCAATGAGCTGGCCGAAGAACTGCTCGCGGATATGGTGGTTATCGCCTCGCGCAATCCGTCAATTACCACTCACCTGCTCGGCTCCAATGCCGCCAACATCGTGCGCCACGCGCATATTCCGGTGCTGGTGGTGCGGTAAATATTGTTGGGTTGCCGGATGGCGCTAATGCCATCCTGCATAAAAAAAGAGGCTACCCGAAGGTAGCCTCTTTTTTTTTATGCAGGTATTGCTTACTTTCTTATTTTGCTTATGCAGTCTTAGTGCGAATCAGGTAATCAAACGAACTCAGAGAGGCTTTAGCGCCTTCACCGGTTGCAATGATGATCTGTTTGTACGGCACCGTGGTGCAGTCGCCTGCAGCAAACACGCCTTTCACGCTGGTTTCACATTTGGCATCAATGATGATTTCGCCCATGCGGTTGCGCTCAATCGCGCCTTCCAGCCAGGTGGTGTTCGGCAGCAGACCAATCTGCACGAAGATCCCGGCCAGCGCGACCTGATGTACGTCGCCGCTGATGCGGTCACGGTACTCCAGGCCGGTCACTTTGCTGCCGTCGCCCTTCACTTCGGTGGTCTGCGCGTTCAGAATGATGTCGACGTTTTTCAGGCTGCGAACTTTATCCTGCAACACCTGGTCGGCTTTCATTTCCGGCGCGAACTCCAGCAGGGTCACGTGCTCAACAATCCCCGCCAGGTCGATAGCCGCTTCCACGCCGGAGTTACCGCCGCCGATCACCGCCACGCGCTTGCCTTTAAACAGCGGGCCGTCGCAGTGCGGGCAGTAGGTCACGCCTTTGGTGCGATACTGATCTTCACCCGGCACGTTCATGTTGCGCCATTTCGCACCGGTGGCAATGATGATGCTGCGTGCTTTCAGCACCGCGCCGGACGCGGTTTCAATCTGGTGCAGACCGCCCTTCAACTGCCGCCGGGATCAGCTTTCTGGCGCTCTGGCTGTCGATCACGTCCACGTCGTAATCCGCTGACGTGCGCTTTCAGCGCGCCCGCCAGTTTCTGGCCTTCGGTTTTCGGCACGGAGATGTAGTTTTCGATGTCCACGGTATCCAGCACCTGGCCACCGAAACGCTCGCCCATCAGGCCGGTACGAATACCTTTACGCGCGGAGTAGACCGCCGCCGCCGCGCCCGCCGGGCCGGAACCGACGATCAGCACGTCGTAGGCGTCGCGTTTGTTCAGCTCTTCCGCCGCACGTTTTTCGGCGCCGGTATCGATTTTGGCGACGATTTCCGTCAGCGTCATACGCCCCTGGCCGAACTCTTTACCGTTCAGGAACACTGCCGGAACGCCCATTACGTTGCGATCGGTGATTTCATTCTGGAACGTACCGCCGTCAATCGCCGTATGCTTGATGCGCGGGTTCAGCACGGCCATCAGGTTCAGCGCCTGCACCACGTCCGGGCAGTTGTGGCAGGAGAGCGAGTAATAGGTTTCAAATTCAAAGTCACCGTCGAGATCGCGGATCTGCTCCAGCAGCGCCTGCGCCTCTTTCGACGGATGCCCACCGGTCCACAGCAGTGCCAGCACCAGTGAGGTAAATTCGTGGCCCAACGGCGAACCGGCAAAGCGCGGGCCGCTGGTTGAGCCTGGGTTGGTGATCAGGAATGACGGTTTGCGCACCGCCAGGCTGTTGTCTTCTTTAAAGGAGACTTTGTCTGACAGCTCAGCGATTTCGCCCAGCAGTTCTTTGATTTCTGCCGATTTCGCGCTGTCATCCAGCGTAGCAATCAACTCAACAGGTTTAGTCAGTTTCTCAAGGTAGGCCTTGAGCTGGGTTTTCATTGTGGTGTCGAGCATTCTTAGTCCCTCGCTTAAAACATCATCATGCAAGCCGCCTTGTTCTGGGCGGCATCAATGCAACTTGCATCATGGTGCTGGAATAAAACGGGCACCAAAAGCACCCGTTTGTAAGATAATTTCCCCAGTATTTCGCGTCAGAGCAAGGCGACCAGCCTGAAAGTACCCGGCAGCTTACATCAGTAAGTGACCGGGGTGAGCAGGTGACGCCAACGCCGTAATGACGCAGGGAAATTTAGATTTTGCCGACCAGGTCCAGAGATGGAGCCAGAGTCGCTTCGCCTTCTTTCCATTTAGCCGGGCAAACTTCGCCTGGGTGAGAAGCAACATACTGAGCCGCTTTGATTTTACGCAGCAGGTCAGAAGCGTCACGGCCGATGCCTTCAGCGGTTACTTCGATGGCCTGGATGATGCCCTGCGGGTCAACAACGAAGGTGGCACGGTCAGCCAGACCTTCGTCTTCACGCATGTTTTCGAAGTTACGGGTCAGGGCGCCAGTCGGGTCGCCGATCATCGCGTATTTGATTTTCGCGATGGTTTCAGAGCTGCTGTGCCACGCTTTGTGGGTGAAGTGGGTGTCGGTAGAGACAGAGTAAACGTCTACGCCCAGTTTCTGCAGCTCTTCGTAATGGTCAGCCACGTCGCCCAGTTCAGTCGGGCATACGAAAGTGAAGTCAGCCGGGTAGAAGAAGAAGACGCTCCAGCGGCCTTCAGTATCTTTCTCGGTTACTTCGATGAACTCACCGTTTTTGAACGCCTGGTTTTTGAAAGGTTTGATCTTGGTATTAATTAAGGACATCTATACTTCCTCCGTGTTTTCGTTGGGGTGTAAGTTAACGAACTTTGTTTGATCGAGCCAATGCGTTTGCTTTATCAAATCAATAAGCGTTAGCTAACAAACCCTAACGAGCAACCATGTGAACGGCTGATTTGCCAAAAGTAAAAAGGCCACCGCGACGGGTGGCCTCGATACCTGAAATACCCGTGGGTGCTTCAGCGCCAGCAAGCTGGCTATGCGTTGCGCTCATAACCTAAAGGCCATCAAGCTGTTCGATTAGAACACTGTGGGCGGCTGACGACAACGTTTCATTTCGCGATCCTGCCGATGATTGTGATAGGTTTTCCCTAAGTCGAATATTAACCATTTAATTAGTAAGGATTTTTATGCTTAAGCGCCTGTTAATGCTGACGTTGCTGCCGCTGACCCTGCATGCTGAAGAGTTACCTGCTCCGGTAAAAGCCATAGAAAAGCAAGGCATCACCATCATCAAATCCTTCGATGCGCCGGGCGGTATGAAGGGATATCTCGGTAAATATCAGGAGATGGGCGTTACCATTTACGTCACGCCGGACGGTAAACACGCCATCTCTGGCTATATGTACGACGAAGGGGGCACCAACCTCAGCGAGAAGTTAATCACCAAAGAGATTTACGCCCCGGCGGGCCGCGCGCTGTGGCAGCAGATGGAAAAAGCCGACTGGATCCTTGATGGCAAAAAAGAGGCGCCGCGCGTGGTGTACATGTTCGCCGATCCGTACTGCCCGTACTGCAAACAGTTCTGGCAGCAGGCGCGTCCGTGGGTGGAATCCGGCAAAGTGCAGCTGCGCACATTACTGGTTGGCGTGATCAAACCGGAAAGCCCGGCGGCCGCTGCGGCAATCATGAGTGCGAAAGATCCGGCGAAAAGCTGGCACAATTATGAACAGTCCAACGGCAAGATGGCGCTGACGCTGCCGAAATCTGTGCCGCCGGAGATCATGAAAAAGCTCAATATCAACCAGAAAATCATGGACGATCTCGGCGCGAACGCCACGCCAGCGATTTACTACATGAATGAAGATAACGTGTTACAGCAGGAAGTGGGCTTGCCGGACGCGGAAAAACTGAAAACCATTATGGGCGAGAAATAACGGCGACGCAGACCGCGCCGCCGGGAAGCATTACAGCTTACGCAGGCGCTCTGCCGCGGCCAGCAGCGTCGATTCCTGTTTCGCGAAGCACAGGCGAATCAGCTTGTGCGGGAAGGGATCGGCGCAGAACACCGACAGCGGGATCGCTGCCACGCCCACTTCTTTGGTCAGCCACTGACAGAAACTCACGTCATCCAGATCGGAAACCGCACTGTAATCCGCCAGCAGGAAGTAAGTCCCCTCGCACGGCAAAATCTCCAGCTTGCTGTTGCTGAGCGCATTCACCAGCACATCGCGACGTGCGCGGTAAAACTCCGGCAACTGGCGATAATGTTCCGGCTCGGCACGCAGCATATCCGCCAGCGCCAGTTGAGCCGGGGTATTGACCGAGAAAGTCAGATATTGATGCACTTTGCGCAATTCGGCGCTGATCGCGGCAGGCGCGACGCAGTAACCCACTTTCCAGCCGGTCATATGATAGGTTTTACCGAATGACGATACCGCTACCGCCCGCTCGCGCAGTTGTGGATGCGCCAGCACGCTGGCATGGCCCTCTTCGGCAAAACAGATGTGCTCGTACACTTCATCGCTCAGCACGTAGATTTCACGATCGGCAATCGCCTGCCACAGCGCGGCAAAATCCGCCTTTTGCCATACCGTTGCCGACGGGTTATGCGGTGTATTCAGAATCACCAGCCGCGTACGATCGCTGAGCTGCGCGGCAAACTGCTGCCAGTCAACGCGAAAGTGCGGCGGCTGCAAGGCAATGCGTTTCAGCACACCGCCAGAAAGCTCCACCGCAGGCGCGTAGCTGTCGTAGCTCGGGTCAAAACAGATCACTTCATCACCCTGACGCACCAGCGCAGTGATCGCCGCATACAGCGCTTCTGTCGCCCCGGCGGTCACCGTAATATCGGTGTTCACATCCGGTTTATGGCCGTACAGTTCCGCCGTTTTATCGGCAATGGCTTCGCGCAGCGCCTGCACACCGGTCATCGGCGCGTATTGATTCGCCCCCTGCGCCACATGAAACGCCAGCCGCTCCTGCAAATAGCGCGGGCCGTCGAAATCCGGGAAGCCCTGCGACAAATTAATGGCGTTGTGCTGCTGCGCCAGCGCGCTCATTTGCGTGAAGATGGTGGTGCCTAAAGCGGGGAGTTTACTTTGCGGAATCAATGCGTTATTGCTCATCGTTGTGTGCCTGCTTGTAATACGCGTGTTGCTGCCACTATAACACGATGTTAGTATTTGGCAATCAAGACGCTTAGACGTCTATATGATAACAATATTCCTTATAAGGAAGGGTTATGACAGACCACCTGCAACTCCAACAACTCGTCGCCGCCTGCCACTGGATCGGCGCGAAAGGCTGGGCGCCCGCCACCGGCGGTAACATGTCCGTGCGCCAGGACGCCGACTGGTGCTGGCTGAGCGAATCCGGCAAAGACAAAGGCAGCCTGACGACAGCGGATTTTTTGCAGGTTTCCATTGCCGATAACCACGCGCCCTCCGGCCGCAAACCCTCGGCGGAAACCGGCCTGCATACTTTGATTTATCGCCTCTACCCGCAAGCGAACGCGGTGCTGCATGTGCACACGGTGAACGCTACGGTGCTCTCACGGGTGGAGAAATCCTCTGCCCTGTTGCTGAACGGCTTTGAAATGCAAAAATCCCTCAGCGGCCAGACCACGCACCTCGACACCGTGCCGGTGGCGATTTTCGATAACGATCAGGATATCGACGCGCTGGCCGCACGCATTGCCGACTATGCGCAGACGCACCCGCTGCGTTATGGTTTTCTGCTGCGCGGCCACGGGCTGACCTGCTGGGGGCGCGATGTCGCCGAAGCTCGTCGCCATCTGGAAGGGCTGGAATTTTTATTTGAATGCGAAATGCAGCGTCGCCTGCTGGAGAGACCATGATCCGCGCTATCGTTACCGATATTGAAGGCACCACCAGTGACATCCGCTTTGTGCACAACGTCCTGTTCCCGTACGCCCGCGAGCGTCTGGCCGGGTTTGTCACCGCAGAGCAGTACAAAGAGCCGGTCAGCACCATCCTCAATAATCTGCGTGAAGAAGTGGCGCAACCGGAGGCAACCGCCGCCGAACTGATCGAGGTGCTGTTTGCCTTTATGGATGAAGATCATAAATCGACGGCGCTGAAGGCGTTGCAGGGGATCATCTGGCGCGACGGCTATGTGAATGGCGATTTTAAAGGCCATCTCTACCCGGATGTGCTACCAGCCCTGGAAAAATGGAAAGCACAGGGCATTGATCTGTATGTATATTCCTCTGGCTCAGTGGCCGCGCAAAAACTGTTATTTGGCTACAGCGACGAAGGTGATATTACTCATCTGTTCAGCGGATATTTCGACACGCTGGTCGGCGCGAAACGGGACGTGCAGTCGTACCGCAATATTGCGACACAAATCGGGCAGCCGCCCGCTTCCATTCTGTTCCTCTCCGATATTCATCAGGAGCTGGACGCGGCCGAAGCGGCAGGTTTTCGCACCACGCAACTGATTCGCGGCGATGATGACGCAGCCAACCATCATCACCAGGTTAACTCTTTCAGTAACATTAAGCCGGAGCAGATCCCTTCATGAGCGCACTGACGATTTATACCGACAAAGATGCCAGCACGCCGGTGTGGCACAGCACAGAGGCCAGTGAAATTCAGCAGCAGCTAAACGCCAAAGGCGTGCGTTTTGAACGCTGGCAGGCGGACCGCGATCTGGGCGCCAACCCGACGCCAGAGACGGTGATCACCGCTTACCAGCATGCCATCGACAAACTGGTGGCCGAAAAAGGCTATCAGAGCTGGGATGTGATCAGCCTGCGCGCCGACAACCCGCAAAAAGAGGCGATGCGCGCCAAATTCCTCAATGAACACACCCACGGTGAAGATGAAGTCCGCTTCTTCGTTGAAGGCGCGGGCCTGTTCTGTCTGCACATCGGCAGCGAGATCTACCAGGTGCTGTGCGAGAAGAACGACCTGATTTCCGTACCCGCCGGCACCCCGCACTGGTTTGATATGGGCTCAGAGCCGAACTTCACCGCCATTCGTATTTTCGATAATCCCGAAGGCTGGATCGCGCAATTTACCGGGAGTGATATTGCGCAAGGGTATCCGCGCCTGGCGTAGTTTTTACATAGGGGATATATTATCCCCTTCAAAAATATCGTTTCCGAATCCAATCAGCGGCTTCATAATAATGAATGACTTAGCTATCATCGTGTTTTAATAAAATTCCATTTATAGTGCATAATTATTTTCTTTTAATCTTTTTGCGGTTTCAACTTTTCAGATAGAACATCGCGAAAATTTTCAAATTCATCACACTCAAGCTTTCTGTCCCCTGTCAGAGTTAAGACCTTATTATTCCATAGTATTTTGGCTGATTCTATTCTTGTTAATATCAATGTATAAGAACTGTTGTCCTGATCCTGAAGTTGATTCAATTTATAATTTGTGACATCCAACGATATAGCAGCATTTGCTAAACTTTTTGGGAAGTGAGTGAAGAAAGACTTCTTTTCTGTGCCTAATTCAAGGTCAGATATACTTTGATACCCGTGTCTAAGAATTTGGTCAACCCATTTTCTTTCAGGTGGCGCAGTCTTTACTGAAGAATGGAGATAACTCAGTGGATTACCTTGATAAACGTGAAGGAAATATCGTCCCGTTCGTGTAAGCCCATCTTTTTCCTCTCGTGGAATCAAGCCAATCAGCCGAATTAGATCCGCGACCACCAAGCCTCTATTCTGGGTGTAAGGGATTGATCCTTTAGTCTTCCTAAAATATTTTGCTTCTATCCAATTACTAAATCTGAAACCAAATTTGGCATAATCTTCAGAACCCGTGAACAATTTTGATAAATTCACATGAAGATCTGCCCTTATATTTCTTCTTAATTCTGAATATCTTTTTTCTGCCATTAAAAAAGAAATAGGGTTAGGAGCGTTCCTTCCATTTAACTCTTGTAGTATTGCCAGTGAGAATGCACTAACTATGCTAGCCTCGAAACCTCTCGCATATTCTTGGCGAGAGTAACCCGAACCTAATAATATTTCCGGAAGATTATGAAAGGCTTGTTCAATTAACATCTGAACCTCGACATAAGAAATATATAATGTATATCAACCCTATCCAATAACTAGATTTCGTTCCTCATTAATCAATTCAATGAATAAGTAAACTACATTTATTTAGAGCCTATCCCACGCTTATCCAATTCCCTGCGCAACAGCCGCTTAATCCACCCCGCTTTGTTATCGTCGCCGTCTTCTTTCATTGCGATAGCCAGTCTTTCGGATAGATCAGCATCCAGGCGGAGTTGTACCACGTGCCTTTCTTTTTGGTTGTCTTTGGTTGACATTGGTTGCCACTCCTGTATATTTTACACGCTGGTGTTCAATGTACACCAACGTAGTGAATTTAAAAAGCAACGCCCCGAAGTGCGGGAACACTGTCGAGGCGTCTAACCACATCATTACTGGAGGTAATGTATGGCTGTTGCCAATGGTATCACGTACGGATATTTAAAGCCCAACCCCTTCTCTGCTAACGCTTTTGTTTGCCATTCCCTTTCCCGCCGTTCTGCTTTACAGGAGGTGCGCAATGCTGCCTGACACCGATATCCTCTCCTCTGAACTGCGCGATATTTTCCGAAAACTGGATCTCTCGCAGCTTAGTGCGGAAGAGACTTTTCAACTGGCGAACGGTTGTGAAGAACACATCGCCGGGCTTTGCCATGGTCTGCACTTTCTGGGCAAAACCTTCGTCTCATTTGCAGACAGCGACGTGCTGGAGTTTTCCCGCGAAAGCCTGTGTCAGTTAGGCCACGGGTTAAAATCCGCTGCAACCCTGCTCCCGGCGTTGATGGAACTTCATCAAATCACTGAACGAAAAATTATCGCAGAGGATTATCTGCTCTAACCCGACATGGCTCCCACGGCGCGCAGTCAACGTTTTTGGGAGCCTGCACGGTTTTTCATTTCACATCCCTTGCGACAGATACCCGGTTTGAGTTGCAATTCGCGCTGTCCGATCTTATCGTTATGTACGGATTTTATCCGTACATAACCTGATAAAGATTATTGGCTGGTCTGTATAAATTCAGGCCGCCGGGGAGAGAACCGCTATGCCCGCACTGAAAAAACAGCGCATAGATCTGCGACTAACGGATGAGGATAAGAAAATGATCGAAGAAGCGGCGGCAATGACCAATCAGACGGTCACACAGTTTCTGGTTAACAGCGCTTCTGAACGTGCCGCGGAAGTGATTGAACAGCACCGTCGCCTGATTCTCAGCGAGGAATCATGGAACAGGGTTATGGATGCTATCGAAAACCCACCAGCACCGAATGACAAACTTAAACGCGCCGCAAAACGTCTGCAAAACATGGAGTGAATCGTGGACAACCTGACCATCGAGATGTTCTCAGGAGAGACAGAGTATGAAACAGGAGGTTTTGATTGTGGTGAGGTATCGCTCAACGCTTTTTTAACCAACCATCTCAAACGCCAGCATGATGGCAAAATTTTACGTGCCTGGCTCCTCGTAACGAAAACGCCCAGGCCGCGCATTTTAGGCTATTACACCTTGTCTGGCGGCAGTTTCGAGAAAGAACAACTGCCCACGAAAACGCAGCAAAAAAAGGTGCCTTATCACAATGTCCCCTGCGTCATATTAGGTCGGCTCGCTATTGATAAATCACTCCAGGGAAACGGCTGGGGAGAAATCCTGGTGGCTCATGCTATGAGGGTGGTTTACACCGCCTCACTTACCATCGGCGTATATGGATTATTTGTCGAAGCACTCACTGGCAACGCCAAAAAATTCTATGAAAAGCTGGGCTTCATTCCGTTAGCCGATGGCAACCAGCATTCACTGTTCTATCCAACAAAGTCTATTGAACGCCTGTTCGAAGAGTAAGCTATCTCCAGCGGCAGTGGGTAACGCCGTTCGTTAACGTATCCCCTGCAATATATCCCCTGGCTCCAGGCCCACCAATCTCGCCAGATGCACAAACTCAACCACATCTAACCTTCTTTCACCACTCTCAATTTTGGCGATAAAAGATTGCGGGCGACCAAGCGCTTCGGAAAGTTGCGCCTGAGTAATGCCTCGTTCTTTACGGGCTTTTTTGAGCGCGATGATCACACGCTGGTACTCTTCTGAATAGACGGATGCCATTTGCTCCACTCTTTTTTCACTATTGCGAAATCTCATTTTCATGAGCACCTTTTACCCCAAATGAAACAACCAGTCAGAGAGGCCTCTGTTTTTACCGCGGCGCTTTCTGCGTATTTACGGTAGCTAATCGTTTCTCGCAATGCCTTTCTACCAAAAGGTGTGATCCCCGCAGAATACGCTGCGCAACTCACTGGCAATCTCCCCCGCCACCAGCAACACTCCTTAAGCCAACAGACAAAAGGAGCGAAACATGTCGGGCGATTTTTACTGGATCAATGAACCGCAGCAGTGGCGCGAAGCGCAGGGCAAAGTCGAGGTGCTCACCGATGGCAACACCGATTTCTGGCGCAAAACCTGGTACGGGTTTGAACGCTTCAGCGGCCACGGTTATGTGCATGATGTAACGGGCGATTTCACTTTTCAGGTGCGAATTCAGGCGCCTTTTTCCGCGCTGTATGATCAGGCGGGCGTGCTGTTGGTGGCGGATGATCAGAACTGGTTAAAAGCCGGGATAGAGTTTAATGACGGTGCGCTGGCCATCGGCAGCGTGCTAACGCAGGGCTTTTCGGACTGGGCAACCGGTATTTTCAACGGCGATGCGGGAGATTTCTGGTTGCGGCTGAGCCGTAAAGGCGATGCATTGCGCCTGCAATACTCCACCGACGGACACGTCTGGCCGCTGCTGCGGCTGTGCCATTTTCCCCATCCGCGCTGTGCGGTCGGCGTGATGTGTTGCACGCCGGAGCGAAGCGGGCTGGCAGTGAGTTTTACTGAAATGGCGTTAACGCCGCTGCTGGAGAAAGATCTGCACGATCTCAGCTAATGTTTTGCCCCGCCTTCTCTGCTCACAAAATCCGGCCAGTCCGGTTTCCCTGAATAACGTAGCTGGCCGGTAACACGCTTCTCTAAAAAGCACTCAGCGCATCACCTGCCGATGGATAATCAGGTAGCGTTAATCGTTATTTTTATACTGCACCTTAATTATATTTCAGTAACGCTACATTGGGTTGTTAGTAATATGTAAAGATGTAGAATATATTTATTACAAGAAATCAAAATCACGAAAATATATTATACAGGCGATACATAAAAATACTCCACTGCACATTTAGCCCTTGTATTACATGGCTTTTTTATTCGCTAACCGGGAAGATAATAAAAGCACTTTTTTATTATTTTAACCATGAAGATTTCCCTTTAGTCGCCGATAAAAATAACATCACCCCTGGAAATGGAATGTGTCTGAGGACGTTATGACTATTTTAAAAAAACTGCTATTTGTTTTTGCCATTACCTTTGTCGCCATGCTTCTGCTCGGCGGCTTGAGTATTCGCGCATTAGACAAAGCACAAGAACGCTTTGATTATGTTATTGATAATAGTCTGCCAAGTATCAGTAAACTCAGCGAGGCACTACAGCATCGCGAAGAGGGAAGGCGGCAAATTCTGATGTCATTGCTGATTAATGATGAAGCCGTTTTTACTAAGCATATGGCGCAGGCGAAAGAGGAGTTGAATAAAACCAAAGAGATATTTGAATATTACAAAGCGAATTTAATCAGTGATGATACTGATGCCCAACAATTGGCCAGCACGCAACAATCCTTTGATGCTTACGCGCAGAAAGTAGAATCAATGACAGGCGTTTATCACCGTGACGGCATCGATGCGGCACGGCAGATGGTGTCGGATGGCGGAATTATTGCCAAGGCTTCCTCTGCATTAAGTGCGAATATTACGGAAATGTTGAAGCGCAATTATAATATCGCTAAGGAATATGCGGCTAATAACCATACGCAGTATCAGAATACGTTCTGGTTATTAATTTCAACGATTATCTTTTTATTAGTACTGATTGCCGTATTTGCCTCACTCATTCTTGGCTATCTGAATAAAGGATTGAAAAACCTACAAACCAGTATGGGCACTATTAGCGAATCACTGGATTTAACCCTGAAAGTGGATCTCGATAAAAAAGATGAACTGGGCGCGACTGCGGCGAGTTTTAATGGCCTGATGGAAAAAATCCGCAATGTATTGAGTAGCGTGAAAGAGGCCAGCAGTGAAGTCGATACCGCCGCCAGTGAAATCGCCAAAAGCAACGACGATCTCTCTTCACGCACAGAATCACAGGCGTCCTCGCTGGAACAGACTGCCGCCAGTATGAACCAGCTTTCAGCGACGGTGAAACACAATAAGGACAACGCACAGGAGGCGAATGCCTTTATTGGCCGTCTGCAGACGATGATGAACGAAAGTCATCGCGAACTGAGTTCCCTGCAAAAATCGATCGATGATATTTCCGCTTCATCGGCGAAGATCTCTGAAATCACCGACATTATTGACAGCATAGCTTTCCAGACCAACATTCTGGCGCTCAATGCGGCAGTGGAAGCTGCCCGCGCGGGCGAACAGGGTAAAGGCTTTGCCGTTGTGGCGGGCGAAGTGCGTTCGCTGTCGCACCGCTCATCCGTTGCGGCACGGGATATTCGCGGGCTGATCGATGAAGCGATTAAGAATGTCAGTGAAGGGGTCAGCTATGCCTCCAGCGTTACTACGCGGATGAATAATGCGCTGGGTGCAGTGGATGAAACCACATTGCTGATTAATCAGGTGAATAACTCATCCAGCGAGCAGAGCCACGGTATTGAGCAGGTGAATATTGCCGTCAGCCAGATGGAAGGTAACCTGCAACAGAACGCCGCAATGGTCGAACAGATGGCTACCGCCGCCAATTCGCTCAGCCATCAGGCCGGGAAGCTGCTGAATGATGTGAATGCGTTCAGGTTGTAGCCGAAATGCCGGGTGGCGCTCGCGCTTACCCGGCCGGTTGTACTCAGAATACGGGGTAACAGCAGTGCAGAAGATCGGGTTACTTTATTGTCGCGAAGCCACCAGCACCTGCAAGTATTTCAGGCAACTGCCGCCCCATTTCATTTCCATATCGCGGTACAGTTCTTCCGCCAGCCGGTACTCTTCTTCGCTGAGGGGAGCATCCGCTTCAATGAGGTAATCGCAGATCGTTTCAAAAGCCAGCCCGCTTTCGTTGTAATCCACATAATCGATGGCAAATTGCAGCCTTTCAGCGTCCACACGCCCGAAAAAGCGCGCGCCAAAGGCTTTCACTCTTACATCCATCATCGCACTTCTCCGCCTTTATTCGTCACCAGTGCCGCTAACGCCGGAACCGACACCGCAATCAAAAACAATACAACACTGATAGCCTGGCTCCCCCTCTCGCGCCAGTTGCCGAGCAGCACCGAGAGCAGAAAAAACGCTGCGCCGCAAAATAACATCGTCACACCAAATACGCGGTTCGCCCGATACCAGGCCGCTTCATCACGCAGCGTAAGCGCCGTGCGCACACCGTAAAAACGGTTCGGTTTAATGCGCTGCCACGCCAGCGCCATCAGAACCAGGCAACCGATACTCAGGTAAACAAAGGTCTCGTTCATGGGTGAAGCTCCTTTCCCATTGCGGGCTTTTATCGTTATCCCGACAAAGGGATAAAACCCTTAATATCCCCAGGTCGGGACATTGCGCCCTGGATGACGAAATAAGAACCCACAAATCCTGGTGGGTGAATTTCACAACACGCACGGCTGTCACTGCAGCCGACAGTAGCAGATCGACTACTGTGCAAGAAAGGCGTTGCCGGATGGCGCGATTATCCGGCAAACCGGGTTACGCTTGCTGTTCCCGCTGGCGATGAATCCCCATTGCCAGCACCTGCGCCGGGTCAAACAGCGATAGGCTCTCAACCTGCGATAACAGCAGCACTTTGCGGAAATCCAGCGCCGGGCGCGGCCCGGAAGCCAGCTCGATATTGTGTTCGGCGTACCACGCGCTGTAGTTGTGCTCGACATGCAGATCCAGCGTCTTTTCATCGCGATAGCCGCTCAACATCGGGATCAGCACAATGTTGTTCGCATCGCCGCTGTCAAACGTAGCAGTGTGGATCATACCGATGTAAATGCGCTGCGACTTAAGCGTTATCCACGCCAGATCGCCCGTCTCCATACACTGATAAATCAGGCCTTCCACGCCGTTGGCACGCGACAGGTGTTTATACAGTTCACGACGCCCGGAGCTGTCCAGCCGCGCGCTGCCGGACCAGTTTGATCGCCAGAGACAAAACAGAACGGCAAAAGCCAGCATAATCACCACCGGCGCCTGAATGCCTAAAAAGCTCCAGTTCATAAAACTCATGTGCAAGTGATGCTGTTCGGCGCCAAATTCCGCAGGCAGTTGGTTCATCACGGTGGAAGCGATTAACAGACACAGCCATAGCAGCGCCGTGGCCAGAATGCCCTGCAGGACAAAAACGCAGCCATAAAGCGCCACCAGAAAATAGACATCCCAGCCGAAGCTACGTTTGAATTTAAAGCGCGTGGAGAGATCGTGCGAGGTATACCAGTAGCCGCAAACCATTAATACCATGAAGATGGCGGTTCCCATATTTACGCCCTCTTCAATGCGTCAACATGACGTTTAAAATCGTCCTGCACCTGCTGACAGTGAATATTCACCGAGGTATTACCGTCGGCATCAACAACAATACGATCGCCATCTTCAATCGAATCCTGGATCTCGCTATGGCTCATCACCTGCAATAACCGATCGGGACTGGCAAACAACGAATACAACATTTTTTTCATTCATCACCTCCGCAGTCAGTATAGAAACCGACTGCGGATTATGTGTTTTTTTATCCGAACAGAAGCAAATAGGGCGTGATGAATGACCAGCAGTGCGCCGGACGCTTACGCCATGAATAGCGGATTAACATCGCCGATGTGCGAAGTAGGGGTGCAAATTCAATAGCCGCTTTTTGAAATAAAAAACCGGAGGACGCTCCCCTCCGGTCTGCCATTTACTGGCCGTAATAGGCGTGCGAACCGTGCTTGCGCAGATAGTGTTTGTCCATCAATGCCTGCTGCATATCCGGAAGCTGCGGGGACAGCTGGCGTGAGAACAGGCCCATGTAAGCGCACTCCTCCAGCACCACCGCGTTATGCACCGCATCGGCCGCGTCTTTGCCCCACGCAAACGGGCCGTGGGAATGCACCAGCACCGCCGGGATCTGCATCGGGTCAAGATCGCGCTGTTCGAAGGTTTTGATGATCACTTCCCCGGTTTCATACTCATATTCGCCGTTGATCTCCTCTTCGGTCATCAGGCGCGTGCAGGGAATAGCGCCATAGAAGTAGTCGGCGTGCGTGGTGCCCCAGGCGGGCAGATCCAGCCCGGCCTGCGACCAGATAGTGGCGTGGCGCGAATGGGTATGCACAATGCCGCCAATCTGCGGGAAACGGCGGTACAGCGCCAGATGGGTCGGCGTGTCGGACGACGGTTTTTTGCTCCCCTCCACCACGCGCCCGCTGGCAATATCCACCACCACCATATCCTCCGCCGTCATCACCTCGTATTCCACGCCGGACGGTTTGATCACCATCAACGTGCGCGTGTCGGTCCACGGCGCTGACGTTGCCCCAGGTAAAGGTCACCAGCTGGTGGGCGGGCAGCGCCAGGTTGGCGGCCAGCACCTCGGCTTTCAGTTGTTCTAACATGCGAATCCTCCTTCCTGCATACGCGCTTCAATCCAGCGGCGCGCCTGAATAATCTCCAGCACCGGCTCTTTGGCTTTTTCGGTCCACATCTCAATCAGAAATGCGCCGCGGTAGTTCAGTTGTTGCAGCGTGCGAAACACGCCGACAAAGTCGACGCAGCCTTCACCAAACGGCACGTCGCGGAACTGGCCGGGGCTGTCAGCGGTGACCGGCTGGGTGTCTTTCAGGTGAATGGCGGCAATGCGGTCGATGCCCAGCGTCAGCTCGGCGGTGACGTCGTTGCCCCACGCGCTGAGGTTGCCGACGTCCGGATAAACGCTGAACCACGGCGAGGCGAGCATGTCGTCCCACTTTTTCCACTTGCTGATGGAGTTCATAAAGGCGGTATCCATGATCTCCACCGCCAGCATCACCTGCGCGGCGGCGGCCTGTTCCACCGCCCACGCCAGCCCTTCGGCAAAACGCTGCTGCGTGCCCTCGTCATGCTCTTCGTAATAGACGTCGTAACCGGCAAGCTGAATGGTGCGAATACCCAGATCGCGCGCCAGCCGAATGGCTTTGCGCATGATGTCGCGGGCCCGCTCGCGCACCGCTTCATCGCGGCTGCCAAACGGGAAGCGCCGGTGGGCAGAGAGGCACATCGAGGGAATTGCCACGCCGGTTTCCAGCATCGCTTCCACCAGCGATGCCCGCTGCGCGGTGCTCCACTCCAGGCGTGATAAGCGCTCATCGGTTTCATCCACTGACATTTCGACAAAATCGAAACCGCAGCTTTTCGCCAGCACCAGCCGCTCCGGCCAGCTCAGCTCTTTCGCCAGCGCTTTTTCGTAAATGCCTAACGGATGCGGACGCATTAGTTATGCTCCCCAGATGTCGCGAATGTGCGCGTGGAAATCGCTCGCGGTCTGTGCCGGATCCGCCGCGCCGGCCAGCGCGCGCCCGGCAATAAAGGCTTTGACGTTGATATCTTTAAACAGCGGCAGGTCGGCGGGGGTGATGCCGCCGGTCACCGACAGCTGCAAAGCCGATATCGGAGAGCGCTTTCATCCGCGCCAGATCCGCCTCGCCCCACTGCTGGCCGCTGGCCTGCGCGTCGCGTCCGCGGTGATAAATCGCCTGCCGCACGCCGATGCGGTGCCAGTCGCGGGCATCGTCCAACGTCCAGTTGCCGAACAGTTCAATCTGAATTTCGCCGTTATGCGCCTGCGCCACCGCGTGGCCTCTCTCAATGGTCGCCAGCGGGGCGGCGCAGATGATGGTCATCCAGTTCGCGCCCGCGCCAAACGCCTGCTCCGCCAGCGTTTCTCCGGCATCGGCCACTTTCCAGTCGGCAACGATGATCTTCTCCGGGCACTGCGCGCGCAGGGCGCGCACGGCGTTTAGCCCCTCGCTCAGGCACAAAATGGTGCCGGCTTCGACGATGTCCACGTGATCCTGTAATAACGCCACATCGCGCCGGGCAGCCGCAAGGCTGGTATGGTCGAGCGCCAGCTGCAGTAATGGTCGGCTCATAGCGTCTGCTCCTTAATGCGGGCGTGATAGCCCTGTAGTGCTGCAATCAAAAGCTGGTAATTCGCTTATTTGCGCTGGTAGGCCGCGTGCGCGGCCATATCGGGAGTGAGCGTGCGAATGTCATGCTTCAGCGTTTGCTGCGCGTGGTGAAAATCGCGGAATACGCCGGTGCCAACCAGCGCCGCCAGCGCCGCGCCGAAGCAGCCGGTCTCTTCCACCTGCGGCAGCTCAACCGCCAGGCCGCTGACGTCCGCCAGCATTTGCATCCACACGTCGGAGTGGGCCGGGCCGCCCGTGACGCGCAGCGCACGCACCGGGGTAAAGCGTTCCCGCATGCGGTTGAGGTGGGTCATGTGGCAGAACACCACGCCTTCATAAACCGCCTGCAGCAGATGTGCGCGGGTGTGCAGCGCCTGCATGCCGTAGAAGCCGCTGGTCATCTCCAGCCCGGCGTTGCTGCCGTAGAGGAACGGCAGGAAGAACAGCTCGCTTTCGGCTTTCGGCAGGCTGGCGACGGCCTGGTTGATCTCGTCGAACGAGATGTCGCCCCACTGCGCGGTGAGCCACTCAAGATTGCCGGAGGAGGTCGGGCTGGCTTCGTGAACGATGTACTGGCTGTCGGATTGACGTAGCGACCATAAACGTAGGGGAAGGGCTTCGTGATCGCGAAGCCCGTTGGCGATGCCGCTGGTGACGGCCCATGTGCCCATCACCGCATTGAGCCGCTGCTCGTCCTGCAGCCCGGCGCAGAGTGCGGTGGAAACCACATCAAACAGACCGCCAACGACGGGCGTGCCCGCCGCCAGACCGGTTAGGGCGGCTGCCTGAGCGGTGATTTCCCCGCAGATTTCGGCGGAACCGACAATCGGCGGCAGGGCGGCGTCAATTTCGCTGAATACCCAGCCACTGCGACAATCGTGCGTCGTAGCGCTGGCTTTCCATGTTGTAGAGATTGGATTCGGAGATATTGCTCTCTTCGCAGCCCTTGACGCCGGTCAGGCACCAGCGCAGATAGTCGTGCGCCATCATCACGCAGCCAATCTGCTGCATAACGCTGCGGTTCGTTCTCCTTCACCCAGCGCAGCAGCGAGGCCGGGTGCCCGGTCCACAGCGTCTGGCGGGTATGCGGATAGAGTTTTTGCGGAATGCCATCCTGCTGCCAGCGGCGGACAATATCCAGGGCCCGGCGATCGGAGGAGAGGATGGCCGTTCCCAACGGCTGGTCCTGTTTATCGAGCAGAAATAATCCTTTTCCCTGTGCAGAAATGCCGACGCCGCGAATAAGTTTCCCTGGTGTGTGGGTCTGTTTTAGCAGGCGGGAAATCGTTTCGGCACACGTCGTCCACAGCGCGTGCATATCCCGCTCGGCGTAGCCCGGTTGCGGGCTGAGCGTGGCAATGGAGCTGGCGTTCAATGCCGTGCTCCTGGCCCTGGCTGTCGTATAAACCGGCTTTCAGATAAGTACCGCCACAATCGATACCCAGCCAGAAGGTCTCTTTTTCACTCATCTTCATGCTCTCGTTGTTATTGCCGCTTATCTGTATGCCCGGTAAGCACCGCGCCACCGGGCATCGCGGTCAGGCTTCGCGTTTGCGCGCGCCGAGCGGGTTAACGGCTGCGTTTCCCGCATCGCACTTCGCCGGCAACAACAGCGCCAGCAACGCGGCGAGCGCCAAGGAAACGGCCAGGCAATAGACGCCCGCATCTTTGCTGTAGAGGGTGATCAGCACGCCCACCGCATACGGGCCGCAGAAACCGCCAAGGTTGCCCAGGGCGTTGATCACGCCGCGCGCGCCGCCGGCCATCTCCGCGCTGAACAGTCGCGCCGGAATGGTCCAGAACACGCCCGCCGCCGATTGCAGGAAGAAACCGCAGCCCACCAGCGCCGCATAGGAGAGCCAGATGTTCTCTTTCAGCGCCACCGAGAGGAACATGCAGAGCGCAAAGCCCACCAGCGGCAGGGAGACAAACAGCTTGCGCTTGCCGGTGCGGTCAGAGAGGGAGGAGAAGAGGAACATGCCGGCAATGGCGCCGATGTACGGCAGAATGGCGAGCATGCCCACCTGCCCCATGCTGCTGTGAGTCAGCTCTTTCAGAATGGTGGGCAGCCAGAGGGTGTAGCCGTAAATGCCGGTCTGGTAGAAGAAGTTCAGCGCGATCAGTTGCCACATGGTTCTGTCGGAGAGCACGGCGCTGAGCGAGGCGTTCTTCACCTCTTTCCCGGCGATGGCGCGCTGCTCTGCCGCCAGCGTCTCAACCAGATAGTTTTTCTCGCTCTCCGAGATCCAGCGCGCTTCCTGCGGACGGTCATAGATAGTGAACGCCCACAGCACCAGCACCACAATGGAGAGCAGCCCTTCGATGATGAACAGCCAGCGCCAGTCCAGCGCGGTAATGATCCAGCCCGACAGCGGGGCGGTGATAATCCCGGCGATGGGCACAAACATGATCACAATCGCGTTGGCGCGGCCGCGTTCCGCATCCGGGAACCAGTTGCTGATCATGGTGAGCACCACCGGCAGCATGCCGCCTTCCGCCACGCCGAGTAAAAAGCGCAGCACCAGCAGCTGATACTGGTTGGTGACCAGACCCGGTCAGTACCGAGATCACCGCCCAGGCCACCAGCGACCAGCCGATAAATTTCTTGCCGCTACCGTGCACCGCAATTTTGCCGCCGGGCACCTGCAGGAACAGATAGCCGATAAAGAAGATTCCGCCCGGCGAGACCGGCCATCGAGGCGGTAATACCTAGTTCCTGATCCATCCCGCCGGGCATGGCAAACGCGATATTCACGCGGTCCATATAGGAAATAATGCAGGCGATAAGAATCGGGGGAATGATTCTTAACCAGCGCTGACGCGGAATGTCCGCAGGTGTAGAGTAAGAGGATGTATTCATAATTAGCATCTCGTTAAAAGTAACAGGTATGCGATGACAGAGTTTGTTGTATTTATTGTCTGGCTTTATTTAATGCGGTAATGCCGTCGCGTAATATCGCGACGCGATGGTCAACACTGGCCCTGGCATCAATTTCCAGTAATTTAATGCCGCTGAATAATAAATTATCGTTTGCCGTGGCGTTAAATAACGCGCTGGCACGATCGACCGTTAATAAACTCTCGGCGCAAAACGGAGCAAATGGCGCGTGCAAATCCTGCCATTCACCGTACGCGCCCTGCTGCGTGGTGCCGGAGAACATCAAGCCGCGCAGTTTCCCGGCCTGTTGCGCCCGTTGCGTATGGCTGAGCGGTAGTGTCGTATTGCGCCCTTCAATAGCGGAGCGCGCCCAGTTAATGCAGACGCTGATCTCCACGCCCGCCAGCGTTTCCAGCACCTTCTCCAGCGGCAAAAAGCCTTTACGCGGCGCCGGGCCGGTTCATGGCATCGCAGTGTTCCAGCACCAGATCGCAATCCCAGTCCCAGCGGGCAATTTCCGCGATTGAGCGGGCAAATGCGTCGGTAGCCTGTTCGACGGTGGCATTGCCCGCCTGCGGCGCGGCCTGCATTTCCAGCGCGATCACTTTGCCGGGAAAACGGGCATTGACCGCGCGGATTTTGTTATGCAGATGGCGGTAATAATCAACGCAGGCGCGGCGCTGTTGTTCATCGCTGGAGGCGAGGCCAAAACCGCCGTTCGACGCCGCGGCGGCGCATGGTTTCCATCACCGCTGTGACCACTATTTGCCAGTCGCCCGGCGTGTGGTGCAACAGCCACTCATCGCCAAGCGGGTGAAGATTTTCCAGACAAGGCTGTTCCAGCCCGGCAATATTCGGCGTATCGGCAAGTTGCCGCCAGAAATCCCGTTCCTGCTCTTCACCCTTTCTGGTGAAACGAGGGCGCGCAGGGGTACGCACCGATAATATAACCGGCATTATTATTCATATTTCGCTCCTGCTCAGTGGCAAATTAATTCAATGCAGCAATCGCCACCTTCACAACAATTTTACGAATAGCCGTTGCGCGATGTTTATTACAGGCCGGACGATGAACATCCTGCGGGAAAAATATGGCGTAGCTGCCTGGGACCATTTCGAAAAAGGATTCGTTTTCACTGCCCTGGTAATAAATAATATCGCGCTGGGCCAGTAGTTCTTCCTGAATAACGTTATTTCCGCGGTCAATGGCAATACCGATCTCTTCTTCGCCCCACGCCAGAAACTGAATATCCAGATAGCGGCGGTGAACTTCCGGTTTCTGCTGCTCCCTGGGCTGGGTGGTCAGGTCAAGAATCTGCGCAAAGACCGTGCGCCCGTCAATTTCCACTACACCAGGTTGCAGGGTGCGGAAATCGGTGGTGCGCAGAAATTCCAGCGCGGTTTCAATCGCTGCCGGTAAGCGGCAGGGATTGGGCTGTGAAATATGGCCGAAGATCATCGTTCCTCCTTACAGCGCCTGGATTTTGGCCCACACGCTGTCATCCACGGTGATGCCGTTGCGGCGGTTCTCTTCCAGCAGGCGGGTAAACTCGTGGCCCGGCAGGCGGACCGGCGACATTTTCATCAGCGCGTTCCGCGGTGGTGATGTAATCCATAATGCGTTGCAGTTTGGCATCGCGCGAAGCGCCGTCTATCAGCTTATCGACTTCAATGGCGATAAAGACTTGCGAAATACCGTATTCATCGCTGTTATCCTCCGTCACTTCCGCGACAGATGCGCCATCAGAAAGCAGGGTGGCAATCATATCCAGCACGATGGACAGGCCAGACCCTTTCCAGTAGCCCATCGGCAGAATGCGACGGTTTTTCTCAATCACGCCCGGCTCTTTCGTCAGGTTGCCGTCATCATCGAAGCCGCCATCCACCGGGAGCTTGCGCCCGGCCAGCCGGTTCACTTCCAGCATGCCGTAGGAGAACATCGACATCGACATATCCACCATGGTGATCGGCGTGGAGGGAATGGCGACGATCAGCGGGTTAGTGCCGATACGGCACTCTTTTGCGCCCCACGGCGGCATCACGGCGATGGAGTTGGTCCAGCAGATGCCGATATAGCCTTTCTCCGCCGCCTGCCAGCCGTAGCTGCCGCCGCGCATCCAGTGGTTGGCGTTACGCACCGCCACCAGGCCAATGCCGTGATCCGACGCCAGTTCGATGGCGCGATCCATCATCTTTTTCGCCGTCAGGTTGCCAATCGAGCGCTGTGCATCCCACTGTTCAATCGCGCCAAGATTGGCGATGCGCTTAGCCTGCGCCTCCGGAATGATGTCGCCGGCATCCAGTTGCTGAATAAAACGCGGGAAGCGGTTAACGCCGTGGGAATAAACGCCGGATTCGGTGGTGCGGGCGAACATTTCTGCACAGGCATCGGCAGTCTCTTCACGCACCTTGCGGGAAAGCAGCACGCGTTTGAAAGCGTGTTTCAGCTCTTCGAAGGTTACCTTCATTTTTTTCTCCTGATTGCATCGAACATCTGTGCTTTTTTTATACCCCTGAATTTCAAAATACGAAATAGCATTCCGTATAGTAAAATTCAGATATGTGATCATCGCGTCACTTTAAATTTCCAAGTTGATTACTATCAATGAGTTACAAACGTACCGTGATTTTGTGTGGCCCGTTCCATTTTGCGTTAGTATTGAAGCTGGCAAATTTAACGGGTCCGTAAGTGGCAGGAAGCGAGAGCGCATCAATGCAAGAAGAAAAAGAGAAACCGTCGGGTAGCCAAAGCCTGTTTCGGGGATTACAACTGCTGGATATTCTGAGTAACTACCCAAATGGATGCCCGTTAGCGCATCTTTCTGAGCTGGCGCAGTTGAACAAAAGTACGGTGCACCGCCTGTTGCAGGGGCTGCAATCCTGCGGCTATGTCAAACCCGCACCAGCGGCAGGCAGTTACCGTTTAACCACCAAATGCATCGCCATCGGGCAAAAGGCGTTGTCGTCATTAAACATCATTCATGTTGCCGCGCCGCATCTTGAAGCGCTGAACCTGGAGATCGGTGAAACCATCAACTTCTCCACCCGCGAAGATGATCACGCGATCCTGATTTATAAACTTGAGCCGACCACCGGCATGCTGAGAACGCGGGCATATATCGGCCAGCACCAGGAGCTGTATTGCTCGGCGATGGGCAAAATCTACCTGGCTTATGGCCGCCCGGAGTATGTTGTCGAGTACTGGACAAACCACCGGGAGAGGATCAAGCCGCTCACCCGCTACACCATCGATAAGCTCGATGTGATGCAGCAGGAGTTGCAGGAAATTCGTGCGCAGCAGTGGGCAAAAGACAGGGAAGAGAATGAGTTAGGCGTCTCCTGCCTCGCGGTGCCAGTGTTCGATATTCAGGGCCGCGTGCCATACGCCGTCTCCATTTCGCTCTCCACCTCGCGGCTGGAATTGTTAGGTGAAGCACGTCTGCTTGCGGCGCTGAAAAATACCGCCAGAGCGATTTCCCAGGAACTGGGCTACGAAGAAAAAACAGCCTGATTGCACGACGCCGGAAAGCCACGACTTTCCGGCAAATGTCAGAAGATCCTTCGCACCATGCCTGGTAACGCGCCAAACATCAGCAGGTGCATCTTCAGCACCGCGCTTTTTGTCGCCGTAGTTCAGTTGCGTCAGCACGACAAAATTCCAGGAAATGGCTAACGTTACTGCCACCGAATAGATATCTCATAGATGGGCATCACTTAACCCGCAGATAAAAACTGGTTAATACGCGGATATATTGCCACGGAAATATTAGCAGGCAACATCGAGCTGCCAGTAATAACCCGATACTTCAGGTAAGTTGCCGGTTTCTTTGTTTTCTTCGCCAGTAATTTTATTTCCATTTCTGGCAAAATGGATTAACCGAAGCAGAAAAGGCCATAAGATTGTCACGACCATCGGAATGGTGAGTAATGAGGGGGTTAATTTCAGTTTAGCAATAAAAATGCAGTATCCGCGCCGCAATCAACCCAAACAGGTTAAATTTTTGAGGGTCATTGTTGGTGGCAACAACATCACTGGTAAAAAGCTGGTCACAACCACCGCGCAAAAGAACATAAATTAGATATAAAACAAGCCAATAAATTTAACGACATCCATTGATATTTTTTTATAAAAAAAGACAAAAGTAGCTATGATTGCAATTAAAATTAATGCAATCCAGAAGGTGATGATTAGTTTGCTGTGTGAGTCAGTAAAAACAAAAAATATAATTAACATGCGCTAATTAAGCTCTGCACAATTTCATTATCACTACTAATTAATAATAATATTAAAACATACCCAGTGGCTTCACCAGCGCTTTTAAAAATATAGGATTTTCCTTGATCCTTTATTACGATGAGCTTGCTGTGCCATGTTGGCTTATCAGGTAAGGAAGAGATGGATAACAGAATACAGGCAGCGATCACGCTGCGAAAACAGGGCGAGTACGAACAAAGCCGCCAGGCGCTGAAAGTGCTTGTCGCGGAACCGACGCTACGCGCGCTGGCGTTGCTGAATATCGCCTGGTCGTATGATAACGAAGGTAATGAGCAGGAAGCAGAGCAGTGGTACCGTGCCGCACTGGAAGCTGGGCTGACAGGCGAAGATGAATTTGAAGCCCGCTTTGGCCTGGCCTCAACACTGCGCTGCCTGGGGCAGTACGCGCAGGCGAAAATCCTGTTTGAAGAGATCCTTACCCACTGGCCGCAGGCTACAGAGGTAAGGCCATTGTATGCTTTGTGCCTGCACAATCTCGGCGAACATCAACAGGCGGTCAGCTTGCTGCTTAACTGTATTGCGCAGCACCCGGATGCGCGCACCGCGCCTTACGCCAGAGCGCTGCGCGAATACGCACAACGCCCTGAAGGTTGAGCTACCGATGCTGTTTCTGCGCTTGCCACAGCGCCATGACGCTGAGGAATACCGTCACCATCAGATACAGCCCCGGAGCGAAGTGGCTACCAGTGGCGCTGATCAACAGCGTACAGATAAACGGTGCGAAACCGCCAAACACCGTTACCGCCACGTTATAGCTGATCGACATGCCGCTGGCGCGGGTCGATACCGGGAAGATATCGGCCATCAGCGACGGAATGGTCGAGAAGTAAATCGATTTCAGCAGCGCCATCCAGCCTACCAACAAGGCCAGTGACAGCGGCGTGACGTTCAGGCTGGTCAGCCAGAAAGCGGGCAGTAGCGTGAACGCCATCAGCACCAGTGCGACCCACAGTAACTTCACGCGACCAACACGTTCAGCCAGCAGGCCGCCAATTGGCGTTACCACTGTCAGGATCACCCCGGCCAGCAGCGTGGCGCTATACGCGGAGGACGGCGGCAAACCCAGGCTTTTCGTCGCCCACGTCGGCACGTAGTTGAGCATATAGTTGATCGCCGTCGAAACCACCATCAGGCCAATCGCCAGCAGCACCAGTCGCTTCTGCGCGCCGAGCAGCAGTTTCACCGGATGGGCAGGTTTTTCTGCCTGAGCGTAGGCTGCCGGTTCATGAACATGACGGCGGATCCACAGCCCGACCGGGCCAATCAGCAGGCCAAAGGCAAACGGAATTCGCCAGCCCCACTCCTGCAACTGCTCCGTTGTCAGCCACTGCGCCAGCCCCAGACCAAACGCGGAGGCCAGCAACGTGCTCGCGCCCTGCGTGGCAAACTGCCAGCTGGCGATAAAAGCTTTGCGTTCGGGAAAGTGTTCCACCAGAAACGCCGTCGAACTGCCAAACTCACCGCCCGCTGAAAAGCCCTGAATCAACCGTGCGACCAGAATCAACAGCGGTGCGGCAACGCCCAGCGTGGCATAGCCGGGCATAAACGTGATCATCGCGCCGCCGAGCATCATCAAATTGATCGACAGCAGCAGCGACGCTTTGCGCCCGTGTTTGTCGGCATACGACCCCAGCACAATCGCGCCCAGCGGGCGGATCAGAAAGGCGACGCCAAAGCTGCCAAAGGCCAGTAGCAGTGACACTGTCGGGTTAGCGGTCGGGAAAAAGACATGGGCGATATAGCTGGCAAAAAAGCCGTAAACCGCAATATCAAACCACTCCAGCGCGTTGCCAATACAGGTAGCGAAAAGAGTTTTATAGAGGCTCGGACGGGTACCGCCCTGATCCATTTCTCGAGCCAACGTACTCATTGCGCACCTCCGGCCTGATGTAAACGGTGGCGCGCCAGCAGCTCTGCGCCCTGCTCGCCTAAATCCCAGAATAAACGCGTCATGATCGCCAGCCCTTCGCGGGCGATGGCGACCGGCAGATGCTCATCCGGCGCATGCTGGCCACAGGCCGGATAAGAGTGCGGCACCCACAGCGTCGGCAGACCTAAAATCCCGGCGAACACATCGTTGGGCAAGGAGCCGCCGAGGTTTGGCAGCAGCGCCGGTTTGTTGGCGCTGGTCTCCGCCATCGCCTCCAGCACCCAGTGCACCAGCGGATCGGTCGGGTCAAAGCGGGTTGCTGGTGTACCACGCACTTCACTGAGGGTGACCATCGAAAAGCCGTGCGCATCGAGATGCGCGCGCAGCACATGTTCCAGTTGTTGCCAGTCAGTGCCAACAACAAAACGTAGCTGGCAGACCGCCGTCGCGTGGCCGGGAATAGCGTTCATCGGCTGCGCCGGGTTGCCGGTGAGAAACGACAGCACTTCCAGCGTGTTCCAGCCAAACAATTTCTCGGCAGCAGTTAAGCCCGGCTCACCCCAGTTTGCATCGGTCGCCGGATCGTTTTTACCGCTCGCAGGCGTGATATCCGCGAGGATCGCTTTCAGTTCCGCTGTCAGCGCGGGTGGTTTCAGCGCGGCAATCTGGATTTCGCCTTTACCGTCCACCAGGCTGGCGATGGCGTTCGCCAGTTGCGTTCCGGGGTTGCTCAGCAAACCGCCCCAGTTACCGGAGTGGTAATCTTTGGCGCGGGCATGAATGGTCAGACGGAAGTTGGCGCAACCGCGCGAGCCAAGAAACAGCGTCGGGCGATCGGCGCTCAGGCGCGGGCCATCAGAGGCGATAAACAGGTCGGCGTTAAGGCGCGTTTTTAACTGCTTGCACACCTCCGCCAGCCCCGGCGAGCTCATCTCTTCACCCATCTCGCACAGCCAGACGCAGTTAAAACCCAGACGCCCGTTACGCGCGTGATACACCTGCGCCAGCGCCGCCAGGTTCACCGAGTGCTGGCCTTTGTTATCCGCCGTACCACGCCCATACCAGTTGCCATCGCGCTCGGTCAACGTCCATGGCGAAAGCCCTTCGGCCCAGCGTGCATCATCGCCAAACACCACATCGCCGTGGCCGTAGCACATCACCGTCGGCAAGGCGGGATCTTCCTGATAGCTGGCAAGCAAAAATGGCCGCGCGGCGTTCACCGGATTCGCGATGATCTCGGTTTGAAAGCCCATTTCGTGAAACGCCGGAATAAACGCCTCGTCGTAATAACGACGTAATGCTTCGTCGCGATCGGTGCGCTGGCTCTCACTGGGGATCGCCACGCGTGCGGCAAGCGTCTCTTTGAAGTGGCCGCTATCAAACCACGCCAGCGCATGCGCAATAATTTGTTGTGTTGTCATGTTGTTTGCCCTGTCTGATTTGCTGCCGATGGCGCAAATATCTGTTGTTGTCTTTTTGTTCTAAACCAGAACAGAGCGTTGCCACAATAATAATAATTGCAACTTAGCGTTGCCTTTTTGATAAGTGTGAGTTGCACAATTCCAGAGCAATACAGGAAGGGGTTTAAGTAAGAGAAATGCCTGACAAAGAGAATAACGCCATCGCAAAGAGGGCTAGTTTCACTGCAAACATCCGTTCCATGTGCCTCTACGATCCGGGGTAAGATGCCCCCTAATAGCTATCGATAAAACTGCCCTGAATTCTGGCTCCAGCCGATCCAGCGAAGCGGCTTTTTTTCAATGCATCTTGCTGCTACGGGCATCTCATCGAAGCAAAGCAGATCCGAATCTTCATCTGTCCCTCTGTCGATACGATATCCGTCGCCAAAATCCATAATAAACACTGCCAGAAGCCGTCTTTAGATTTGTGAGGAATTCCGTACTTCGCTTTTATCATCTCCTTATTGGCTTCCCACCAGGCTATCTGCCTGCTTTTCAAGTACGGGAAATGCCTGACGAGGATAAAATCGTTCTTATGCACTGCCACAATCTCAACAAGTGTCAGATACTGCCAGAGCAGATAGCCACAGGCCGCAACCGCAGTTGATAACCGCGCCATCAAGCGCGACCGGAACCGTACCAAACTGGCGCTTCATCGTGCCTTCGCCGATGGAGCCGATTTTACCGCAGGCCGGGCAGACTCCCGTTTTGTCACCTATCCGTAGCGGAACAGGCACCCCGATCCAGTACGATCCCTGCAAACTGCTGTAACAGGTTGCTCCGGTTGTTGTTTTGTCCCCGTGATGCCCCTGCCCAATACCGTCAATCTCATCCCGCCACATAAAACCACCTCATCCGTAAGGTTATTGTTGGCGATAATACTTCAATATCAGACAGATGAAAAATAGCCAGCAAGACTTTGCCGCCAAACTGTGCGCTGGATTCAGGAACCTCAATCCGACAAATCCGGGCGGGGCGGCATCCTTTCGCATCCGCTGGTTCAGGCCTGTTCCCCCGGTTTTACTCGCCCTGTGCGGCCCGTTGATATCAGTACAAAAAACAACTTTAACGTGCAATATTCTTCCTTTCCCCAATGGAGCCTTATCGCAATGCTGACCAATGAACTGCGCTACTTTTTCGCGGTGGCGACCTCCGGCTCGCTGAGCACCGCCAGCGAGCAACTGTTTGTCGCGGGTTCCGCTATCAGCCGACAGATTCAGAAGCTGGAAGCTCGCCTTGGCGTCACGCTGTTTGAGCGCCATGCGCGCGGGATGGTGCTGACCGATGCCGGGCAAATTCTGGCTAATCACGTGCGTAAAAGCATGCGCGATATGGAGTTTGCGCTGGCAGAAATTCAGGGGCTAAAAGCGGTACGCAAAGCACTGGTGCGCATAGCCTGCACCGACGGCATGGCGTTTGATCTGCTGCCCGGCGTGCTGGCGCGCTTTCGTCAGCAGCATCCCGGCGTCAATTTTGATTTGCAGGTTGGCACAGCGTTACAGGTGGCGCAGTGGATCCGCCATAACGAGTGCGATGTCGCGTTTCAGTTCAGCCTGGCGCCTGAGCGCGAGGTGGAGATCATTGCCGCGTGGCCCGCGCCGGTCTTGCTGTTGCTCGATGCCGGACATCCGTTAACGCAGCAGGCGAGCGTCACCCTCGACGCGCTACATCACTACCCGTTGGTGCTGCCGGAAGCCGGAACAACGATTCGCCAGTTGTTCGATCTCTCCTGCCGGATGGCGAACACCTTTCTGGAACCTGCGTTCAGCAGCAATAACTTCTCGGCGCTGTATGAGTTTACCCGCCATACCGCGCAGGCAATTACTGTATGCAGCCGTTTCAGCGTACTGTGGCGCGCCCGGCTGGATGCAATGACACTGAAAGCCATCAATAACACCTCGCTCAGCCAGCGCTCGTTACAGATTCAGGTACCGGGCAGCCGACACCGCCCGGCAGCGGTAGAAACTTTTCTGCAAATGGCCACGCAGATGCTCGGCGAGGAGCACAGCAAATGGATGGCGCAACTGGCGTAACGATCAGTGCGCCGCGTCGGTTAGCCCGTCGATAATCACCTGTTTCATCCCCTGCGAACAGGGTTCCACGCGCCCGCGCACGCCATAGACCTGCGCCAGACTTTGCGGGGTGATCACCTCATCAGGTTTGCCGTTGGCTAACAGCTTGCCCTGCTTGAGAATCAATACATGGTCGCCGTGGCGCAGGGCGATATTGATATCGTGCACCACCACCACCGTGACAATGTTGCGTTGCTGCGTTTCGCGCTTCACCAGATCCATGACATGGAACTGATAGTTGAGATCCAGCGCACTCAGCGGCTCATCCAGCAGCAGCAGCGACGGCTGGCGGATCAGCGACTGCGCCAGCCCCACTAACTGTTTCTGCCCGCCGGAGAGCTGATCGAGAAAATGCAGCGCCAGATGCTCGATTCCGAGCTGGCGCAGCAGCGTCATCACTTCCGCCTGTTTTGCCGCGCTGTGCAGGCCGCCAGAGGCGCGCTGGGCGACGATGATCGACTCCAGCACATGCAGATGCACGCCCGCCGGTAACGACTGCGGCAGGTAGACCACCTGCTCCGCCCGTCTGGCAAACGGCTGGCTCAGCAGATCGACATCATCCAGCAGCAACTCGCCCTCAGCTTTGTTCAACCCGGCCATTGCCCGCAGCAGTGTCGATTTCCCGCTGCCGTTCGGCCCCAGCAGAATGGTGACTTTGCCGCGCGGCAGTTCAGCGATATTAAGATCGTGAATAATCTGCCGTTTGTGATAGCCCGCGCCAAACCCGCGCAGGCTCAGACCGCTGTGGCTCATACACTCCCCCGGTGACGCACGATGATGGTGATAAAGAACGGTACGCCCACCAGAGAGGTGACAATGCCGACCGGGATAATGACGCCGGAGATCAGGTTTTTCGAAACGATGGATGCCAGCGACAGCACCAGCGCGCCGATCAGCGCGCTGGCCGGCAGATAAAAGCGGTGATCCTCGCCAAACAGCAGACGCGCAATATGCGGCGCTACCAGGCCGATAAAGCCAATCGGCCCGACAAATGCCACCGACAACGCCGACAGGATACTGATACGCAGCAGCGTTGCCAGACGCAGACGGCGCACGTTAATCCCGAAGCTGATGGCCCGGTCTTCGCCGAGGCGCAACGACGTGAGTTTCCACGAGCTAAGCATTGACAGCGGCATAATCACCGCCAGCGCCAGCAGCAGAATGCCGAGTTTCTCCCACGACGCGCGGGCAATGCTGCCCATCGTCCAGAACACCAGTCCCTGCAAGGTATCTTCGTTGGCAATAAATTGCAGCATCGACACCAGCGCATTAAAGGTGAATACCAGCGCAATGCCGAACAGCACCACACCGGAGGTCGCCACCTGCGTCCAGCGGGTGATGCCATCCAGCAACAACGCCGCCAGCAGCGCGAAAATAAAGGCGTTTGCTGAGATAAACCATTGCGCCGGAATGCCCGGAATACCAATACCGAGCACAATCGCCAGCGCCGCGCCGAACGCCGCCGCCGACGAAACGCCAAGCGTAAACGGGCTGGCAAGCGGATTATTGAGGATGGTTTGCATCTCCGCACCAGCAAGGCCGAGCGTCAGGCCGACGATAATCGCCATCAGCGCGTACGGCATGCGAATATCCCAGACAATCACCCGCGTCCCGGCATCAACGCTGGCCGGATCGATCAGCGTATGCCACAGCGTATCCAGCGGCAGGCCCGACGGACCAAGGGTAAAATCGAGCAACATCGACGCCACAATCAATACCGCCAGCACAACCAGCAGGCTGACGCGGCGGCGCAAAATCGCGCGGTAGTTGAGCATCAGGCCGTCGGTCTGTGACGCCCCCGGTTCAATAGTCGTACTCACGGTTATTTACTCTGCTGCCAGCTAAAGACGAAATTGTCGTCCGGCAGTTTGGTGAAGTTTTTGATGATGTGGTGATACGTCGCATCCGGATTGAGATCCGCGAAAGCCTGCGGATAGATATCTTTCGCCAGATACTCCATCCCCACAATGTTATATGGATGGTTGTAGAAGTGGTGATAAACGCCATAAACGTGTTTCGCCGCCACCGCCGGGATCTGGGCGACGCCGGTACGCTGCAACAATACCTGCGCCTGAGCATTCACCTCCTGCGGCGAGGTTTTCAGCCCCAGCGGCAGTACCTGGCTGTTACCACGTTTCGAGCCGGTCATGATGTAAACATCCGGGTTTTCGCTAATCACCTTCTCCAGCGCGATAAAACCGCTGGCGCCTGGCAATAATTCAGAACCGATATTTTTCGCGCCGACGGCTTCAACCAGCCCGCCCCAGCCGCTGTGGCCGTGGGTAAAGCAGCAGGCATCGGTATTACCGGCCAGCGCTTCAACAAACACTTTCGCCTGCGGTTTGATGGCCGCGGTTTTCTGTTCGATGGCGGTTAACTGCTGGCGATAGTAGGTGGTATACGCCGCCGCATTGCTCTCACGATTCAGTACTTTTCCCAGCAGATCGACGCTGGAAGCGGTATCTTTCACCGGATTGACTTCATAATCGATAAACAGCACCGGAATATGCAGCGCCGCCAGCTTGCTGAGCACACCGCTATCGGCGAGCGCCGGTTTAGCCCGTAGCTGGGCAACCATCAGATCCGGCTGTTTGGACAGCACACTTTCCAGATCGACGTTACCTTTATCGCTAAAGCCCATATCCATAATGCTGGTCGCTTCCGGCCACTGGGTTTTCAGCATCTCCCAGGTGGCAACATCCTGTTTTTTCGCGAGGTTGTTCCACGCCACCAGGCGTTTAAACGGATCGTCACGATCGAGCAGCGCCATCGCCATAATGTCGCGGCCATCCTGCAAAATCACGCGCTGTGGCTCGTGCGCAATGGTCACTTTTTGGCCGGAAAAATCGGTCACCGTCAGGGGATATTGTGTAGCGTGGGCCAGCAGCGGAACGGCGAGAAAAGCGGCGAGAACGAGCTTGCTGATGGATTTTCCTTGCATAAAAAACAACCTTGCTGAGAGTTGGATTGTAATGATTTTGATAATTATTATCATGTTAAACTAAATGAATCATATACAACACCAATAATTCGTTGTACCGCAACCCCGCTTTAACATCCTGATCCGTTTTCTGTTTCGCTGACATAATTTATTACGGATTATCATCAGGCTGATGATTACCCTCGGTTTTTTTCTTAATTCCCGGAAACACTCTATGAAATATTCATCCTTGTTGCTGCTTGCCTTCCTCACCATGGCGCAGGCTGAAGACAATGCCGTCCGGCTTAACTGCCCAACTCGCGGTAATATCACGATCTCCTTTTTCAACTACCATCTGATCACCATGAAATGGGGCGACCATTTTCAGGTCGCGGCGGGCAAGGAGCGCAACCATACCAAAGCGGGCGTGGCATTCTGGAGCACCACCTTTGGTAACGGCGACGATTTGGCTTTTTTCCCGGATTCGGGCCAGTACTATCTGTTTTATGCCGGGTCGGAAGATCCGGAGCCGTGCCGGGAAACCAGCCGTTTTGTCTATCCGGTGATCACTCCGCCACGCTACGACAAGCGCAGTAACGAGCCGGAAAACCAGGCGCAAACTACCGATAATGATGTGATAGTGCAGCGCCCGGAGGCATGAATTAGCCGCCGGGCATTATGTCAAATAGCGCTAACGCTTATCCGGCTGGCGAGTGCTCCGCCAATGCGTTATTTCGGCTGGAACACGCCGTTTGCCACCGATTCCGCAGGCGTGACCACCCCGCTGTCCAGCACCCAGCCGCTAATCAGCGAGGCAGGCGTCACGTCAAACGCCGGGTTGTAGACCTGCGCGTTTTCCGGCGCCCACTGCACCGCGCCAAAGCTTCCCGCCACGCCCGTCACCTCGCTGGCGGCACGCTGCTCAATCGGGATCGCGTCGCCGTTCGGGCACTCCGGGTCGAGGGTCGTTTGCGGCGCGGCCACATAGAACGGAATGCCGTGGAATTTCGCCAGCACCGCCAGGGAATAGGTGCCGATCTTGTTCGCCACGTCGCCGTTGGCGGCAATACGGTCTGCGCCCACCCACACGGCGTCCACCTGCCCTTTCGCCATCAGGCTGGCGGCCATGGAATCGGTAATCAGCTGATACGGCACGCCCAGCTCGCCGAGCTCCCACGCGGTCAATCTACCGCCCTGCAGCAGCGGACGGGTTTCATCGACCCAGACGTTGCTGACCTTGCCTTCCTGATGCGCGCGAGCAATCACGCCCAGCGCCGTACCGATGCCCGCCGTTGCCAGCCCGCCGGTGTTGCAGTGGGTCAGCAGGCGGCTGCCGGGCTTCACCAGCGCGCTGCCCGCTCTCGCAATGGCGTCACAGAGTCGTTTGTCTTCGTCAATCAGGCGCAGCGCCTCGGCCACCAGCGCCGGAACATACTCTTCCTGCCACAGCGCCAGCTTCATGCGGTCAAGGTTGTTCATCAGGTTCACCGCCGTCGGGCGGGATGCGCGCAGGGTTTCCAGCACAACCGCCAGCTCGTCGCGGCTTTTGCCGTTTTCCGCCAGCAGCGCCAGCAGCAGACTTGCAGAGAGACCGATCAGCGGCGCGCCGCGCACCCGCAGGGCGTGAATATGCCCCACCAGCGCCTCTACCGTTGAGGCATCCAGCCAGCGTTTCTCCTGCGGAAGGGCCTGCTGGTCGAGAATAAAGAGCTGATTATCCGCTACCCGCAGGCTGGTCGTCTGTAATGTCTGCATGTCGTTAATTCCCTGTTGCGTTGTTGTAGCACATTGTGTCAGGATGAAATCCAGATGTATAGACGTCTACATGTCTTTATTAGCAAACCCGTGAGGAGCAGGCCATGTCGCAATACCGTACCTTTACCGCTCAGGACGCCGTGGAATATGCCAGGCAGTTTGGCGGCCTTGACGATCCTTCATCGCTGGTGGAGGCGCAGGAGGTAGGCGACGGCAACCTCAATCTGGTGTTCAAAATCTTCGACAGCGCGGGCGTGAGCCGCATCATCGTTAAGCAGGCGCTGCCCTACGTGCGCTGCGTCGGCGAGTCCTGGCCGCTGACGCTGGACCGCGCCCGTCTGGAGGCGCAAACCCTGGTCGAGCACTACCGGCACAGCCCGCAGCACACGGTGAAAATCCACCACTTTGACCCGGAACTGGCGGTGATGGTGATGGAAGATCTCTCCAGCCATCGCATCTGGCGCGGCGAGCTGATCAACAACATTTACTACCCGCAGGCGGCGCAGCAGCTGGGCGAATACCTCGCGCACGCGCTGTTCCACACCAGCGATTTCTACCTGCACCCGCACGAGAAAAAAGCGCAGGTGGCGAAATTCATCAACCCGGAGATGTGCGAGATCACCGAAGATCTGTTCTTCAACGATCCGTACCAGATCCACGAACGCAACAGCTACCCGGCCGAGCTGGAAAATGACGTCGCCGCGCTGCGCGACGACGCCCAGCTGAAAATTGCCGTGGCCTCCCTGAAGCACCGTTTCTTTTCTCAGGCTGAAGCCCTGCTGCACGGAGACATTCACAGCGGCTCGATTTTTGTGGCCGACGGCAGCCTGAAGGCCATCGACGCCGAGTTCGGCTATTTCGGGCCGATTGGCTTTGACGTCGGCACCGCTATCGGCAACCTGCTGCTCAACTTCTGCGGCCTGCCGGGGCATCTGGGCATTCGCGATGCCGCCGCCGCACGCGAACAGCGCCTGACCGATATTCAGAAGCTGTGGAACACCTTCGCAGAGCGCTTCCAGGCGCTGGCACACGGAAAAACCCGCGACGCCGCGCTGAGCGCAGCCCGGCTATGCCTCGGCCTTCCTGAAAAAAGTCTGGCATGATGCCATCGGCTTCTGCGGCACCGAACTGATTCGCCGCAGCGTCGGGCTTTCCCACGTCGCGGATATCGACACCATTCAGGACGAAGACGATGCGCCACGAATGCCTGCGCCACGCGATAACGCTCGGCAAAGCGCTGATTGTGATTGCCGACCGCATCGACAGCGCGGAAGAGCTGGTGGCGCGGGTGCGGCAGTATTCGTAAAACCATCCGGCAAATATTGTTCCCCAATATTAAATGCCGGGTGGCGGCTGCGCCTTACCCGGCCTACTCAGTCTCGGCTCTACAGCAACGCATTCGCTATTTCCAGGCACATCCCTTACAGCAATGGGGTTGACCCCCCGCTCGAAATCGGCGAACCGGAGCACAGATGACAAGGTCTGGACGCCATGGATGGCGGCCAGAGGCGAGTCGAGACACGACGTCGAGTCGAGCCGACCGCAGGCAGATGTGCGGGAGGTGAGCGCAGTGCGCAGCACCGATTTCCCGCGGGGCCGCGGGGGATTGAAAAGGGGGAGCGCGGCGGCGCCCCCTTTTCCCGTTCACGTTCCACATAGATTATGTGTCTGCCAAACGTCTGGTGAACGGAATCCCTTCTCATACGCCGAATTAGCGGTTTTGCCGAATGGCGGCTTCGCCTTAACCAGCCTGCGTTTTACCCCAAATACTCAATCACCGACAACCCGCCGTTATAATCCGTGCTGTAGATAATCCCCTGCGCATCCACAAACACGTCACACGACTGGATCACCCGCGGGCGATTCTGGCCGGGTATCCATCATTTTCGCCGGCGCGGCAGGCACCAGCGCCCCCGTTTCCACCGGACGATACGGATTGGAAATGTCGTACGCGCGCACGCCCGCGTTCTGATACGTGGCGAAAATCAGCGTCGAGCTGACAAAGCTCCCGGGCCGGTTCTCGTGCAGGTTGTGCGGGCCGAAATGCGCCCCTTTCGCCACGTAGTCGGTTTCGTCCGGCTGCGGGAAGGTAGAGATGCTGACCGGGTTCGACGGCTCGCGGATATCAAACAGCCAGATCAGCTTCTCGCCGTCCTCCTGGTTGTCGAGCACCGCTTCATCCAGCACCACCAGCAGATCGCGGTCCGGCAGCGGCAGCGCGGTGTGCGTGCCGCCGCCAAACGGCGGACTCCAGTTACGGTGGCTAATCAGCTTCGGCCGGGTGCGATCCTTCACGTCCAGCAGCGTCAGGCCGCCGTCGCGCCAGCTGCCGTAGGCGGTGTCGCCGCCGATAATCGCGTGGTGCAGCGCGTAGCGTTTGCCTTCCGGCCAGTTCGGGCGTTTCGCCTTCGGCCTGCTGGTTCATCCCCGGCAGCCACCAGCGCCCTGCCACCTCAGGCTTACGCGGGTCGGCCAGATCGATGGTCAGAAAGATGTAGTCGGTAAAACCGTCGATCAGCGCCGACACGTACGCCCAGCGGCCGCCGACGTACCAGATGCGGTGAATGCCAATGCCGCTGAGCGACAGAAAGCCGATTTCGCGCGGTCTGTCCGGCGTGGAGATATCAAAAACGCGCAGCCCGGCGCTCCAGCCTTTGTCCTGCACGTCGCTGACCGTCTCGCCCACCGGGCGGGTGTAGTAGACCTTCTCGTCGGCAAAGCGGGCATCGGCAAACAGATCCCGGGCGTTGATCACCAGCAGCAGGTCGTCATGCGCCTGCAGATGCACGTTCCAGGTGCCGGGCGGCGCGGGCACGTAGCCCGCCGCTTTCGGGTTTTTCGGGTCGCGCACGTCGACAATCGAAAAGCCCTGCGACACCATATGGCCGATATAGGCAAAACCGCGATGCACCATCAGCTGCACGCCGTCCGGGCGACCGCCCTGATCGCTATGGCCAATCAGCCGCATATTGCGGCTGTATTCGGGACGCGGAAGTTCAGTTGCCATGATTAATCCTTTCCGATGCTGGATTTAAAAATGCCGGATGGCGCTAACGCTTATCCGGCAGTCGTAAGCAAACCTATCCGGCGAAGTTATTTGTTTTTCGCTTCCAGCGTCGCAAACCACGGCGCGATAAAATCTTCCGTCTGGCCCCAGCCCGGAATGATTTTCCCCAGCGACGCCACGTTCACCGCACCCGGCTGGGCGGTCAGCAGCGCCTGCGGAATAGCGGCCGCCTTAAAATCGTAGGTCGCAGGCGTGGCTTCCCCGGCAATCTTGTTCGCCACGAGACGCACGTTGGTCGCGCCAATCAGCTTCGGATCCACCGCCACGCTCACCTTCCACGAACTGCCCGGTTCGCGCATCAGCTGCAGATCCTGGTTAGAGATGTCGATGCTGTAGAGCTTAATCTCGGTGCGGCCGTTCTCTTTCAGCGCCTTATACGCGCCCTGGCTGAAGGCGTCCCAGGTTCCCCAGATGGCGTCGATTTTACCTTTCGGGTATTTCGCCAGGATCGCGCCCACCTTGTTGGCGGTGTCGCCCTGCACGTCGGAGGAGACCGCGCCGATGGACTCCAGCTCTTTGATGTCCGGATACTGCTTTTTGCAGCTCTTTATACGCCGCCTGACGACGCTCCATCGGCGGGAAGCCCGCGACCCACAGCTTGACGATATTGGCCTTGCCGTTGAAATCTTTCGCCAGCTGGCCGAAGGAGAGGTTCGTCAGGGAGGCATCGTCCTGCTGGGTGACGGTCACGCCCGGGATCTCGCCGTTAACCGCGGTATCAAATACCGCGACTTTGATCCCGGCATCCACCGCCTTTTTCACCAGCGCGGTGGAGTACGGATCGCGGCCCTGAGACAGGATAATCCCGTCATACTTCTGGCTGATGGCCTGGTTCACGAAGTCCTGGAATTTGGCGTCGTCCCCGTTGCTTAAAAAGGTGCTGACCTTAAAGCCGAGCTTTTTCCCTTCCTGAATGGCCCCGGCAATAAACTGCGTGGTGTTGTCGTCTGAGCCAAGGTTACGGATCACCGCGATGCGGATCGGGCCGTCATGGTTGGCAATGGCCGCCGGCAGCGGCGCGGGCGTGGCCGCGAAGCCAGGCAGAGCGGTGAATAACCCTAGTGCCACCAAAGAGAGTGCAATCTTTTTCATTTTTTATCCCGTTGTGTTGTCAGCGTTTTTGTATGTACGTAATCGCCAGCGCTACCGCGAGCACCAGCCCTTTTATAATGTCCATGGCGTAATACGGCACGGAGAGCATCACCAGCCCGTTCGACAGCACGCCGAGAATCACCGCCCCCACCAGGGTCCCCAGCGCATTCGGCTTGCCGGACCCGGCCAGCGAGAAGCCAATCCACGCCGCCGCCACCGCATCCATCAGGTAACCGCCGCCCGCATTCACCTGCGACGAGCCAATGCGCGAGGCCAGCAAAATCCCGCCCAGGCCCGCCAGCAGCGAGGCAATCACGTAGGCCGCCACCTTGTAGCGCGTGGTGCGAATCCCCGAGAGGCGCGCCGCTTCCGGGTTGCCGCCGATGGCGTACATCCGGCGGCCGTGCGTGGTGAGCGACAGCCCCAGCTGCGCCAGAACCGTCACCACCAGCATGATGATCACGATCGTCGGCACCTGCCCCAGCAGGCTGAACGCCGCCGGAATGGTCCCTTCCGCCATGTCGCCGCTCGGCAGCACCATGTTCTCGGTAATCGACCCGCCGTAGCTGTAGGTCATCGCCACGCCCTGAATCACAAACAGGCTGGCCAGCGTCGCGAGCATGTCCGGAATACGCAGGATGACGATCAGAAAGGCGTTAAACAGCCCCACCAGCGTGCAGAGCGCGAGGGTGATCAGAATCGACTCGGTGGTGCCGAAGCCGTGCCAGACGAACAGCGAAATCACCAGCGCGTTCGCCAGCGACGCGGTCGATCCCACGGAGAGATCGAACCCGCCGATGGTCAGCGAAATCGACACGCCGATGGCAATCACCGTCACGATGGCAATCGAGCGCAGAATATTGATGATGTTGTTTGGATCGAGGAAGCTGTCCGACGCCAGGCCAAAGACGGCCACCAGCGCGACGACGGTTAACAGCATGCCCCACTTGTAGAGAAAATCGAAAATCTGCTGACGGCCAGACGCCGCCGCGTTTACTGAAAGGGCCTTGCTCACGACGCCGTTCCTCCGGTTGAATAATAAAGTAGTGTCTCTTCACGGGCCTCCGCCCCGGCGATTTCCGCCACGATGCGCCCGTCCCACAGCACGCAGATGCGGTCGCACAGCCCGACCAGCTCGGCAAACTCGCCCGAGGCGTAAATCACCCCTTTGCCCTCGCGCGCCAGGCCGTCAATCAGCTGGAACAGGTCGGTTTTGGCCTTCACGTCCACGCCTTTGGTCGGCTCGTCGAAGATCAGCACGCTCGCGTCATTGCGCAGCCACTTGCCGATGGCGACCTTCTGCTGGTTGCCGCCGGAGAGGCGGCGCAGCACCTGCGCCGGGCCGGGGGCGCGCACGCCGACGCGGGCAATCACCTCTTCCGCCCAGCGCCACGCCTGACGATGGCCAAACAGGCTCCAGCGCGAAAAGCTGTTATCGGCGCAGACGGCAAGGTTCATGCTCACCGGCTCGTCGATAAAAATGCCCTCTTTGCGCCGCTCTTCCGGCACCAGCGCCAGTCCGCGCAGCACCGAGTCCGCCGGATCGCGCGGCTGCCACGGCTGGTGATTCAGCTCGCCGCGCTCGACACGCGCTTTTGCTGGCGCCAAACAGCGCCTTGCAGAGTTCGGTTTTCCCCGCGCCCGCCAGCCCGGCAATGCCGAGAATTTCGCCTTTGCGCAGGTGCAGGGAGATATCTTTCAGCAGCGCGTCGTCGTGCAGACCTTCCATACGCAGCAGCACTTCGTCGCCGTGCGGCGGGCGCGCGGGCGGATAGATATCGCTCAGCACGTGGCCGAGCATCTTCTCGACGATCGCTTCGCCGCTCAGATCGGCCATCGGGCCGGACTCAATCAGCTTGCCGTCGCGCAGCACCGTTAAGGTGTCGCAGATGGCCTTCAGTTCGTGAATGCGGTGGGAGATAAACACCACGCCGATGCCCTGCTGCTGCAAGCGTCTCACCACGGCAAACAGGCGCTCGCTCTCGTGCGGATCCAGCGGCGCGGTGGGTTCATCAAGAATCAAAAAACGGCAGTGGTGGGACAGCGCCCGCGCCAGCAAAATCTGCTGCTTTTCGGCCAGCGTGCAGCTGTCGATGGAACGGCGTACGTCCAGCGGAACGTCCAGCTGCGCCAGCGCCTGTCGCGCCTGCTGGCGGATCGCGCGCCAGCGGAAGCGATGCCCCGGTTCCGCCAGCTGGTCGAGCATGATGTTTTCGGCGATGCTTAACCCCGGGATCAGCGCCACGTCCACTTCCTGCTGCACGAGGTGGATCCCCAGCCGTTTGGCGTCGAGCGGCTCGCGGATGGTTACCGGCTGGTTGTTGATGCTGATTTCACCCTCATAGTGGTCGTGCGTCCCGCACAGCACCGCCATCAGCGTCGATTTCCCCGCACCGTTGGCCCCGGTCAGGGCATGTACCGATCCGCCGGTTAAGGTGAAATTCACGCGCGACAGCGCCTGAAAGCCGGAAAAGGCCAGGCTGATACCGCGCATCTCAAGGCGACTGGAAACCATCCGCGTAAATCCTTCCAATTAATTCTTCTGATTTATCGAATTTTTCACAGCTCCGGTTGACTGACAACGACGGAAAAGGCATAAGATAAAGCGAAATATTATTAGCCATCCGGATGTCCAGACATAACATCGGGTTAGCGCACACGCAAAAAGGACACACACCATGAGCAACACCGATATCCGCGTCGTGCCCGGCCCGGCGAACTACTTCTCCCATCCCGGAAGCCTTGCGCATCTGCATGACTTCTACACCGCAGAGCAGCTTTCCCGCGCGGTGTGGATCTACGGCGAGCGCGCTATCGACGGCGCGCGCCCTTTCCTGCCGGAGAGCTTTAACGCGCCGGGGGCAAAACACCTGCTGTTTAAAGGCCACTGCAGCGAGCGCGACGTCACCCATCTGGTGAACGAATCCGGCGATGACGCCAGCGTGGTGATTGGCGTCGGCGGCGGCGCGGTGCTGGATACCGTCAAGGCCGTGGCGCGCCGCCTGGGCGTGCCGTTCGTGGGTATCCCCACCATTGCCGCCACCTGCGCGGCGTGGACCCCGCTCTCCGTCTGGTACAACGATGCCGGGCAGGCGCTGCATTTTGAGATCTTCGACGACGCCAACTTCCTGGTGCTGGTCGAGCCGCAGATCATCCTCAACGCCCCGGCGGAGTATCTGCTGGCGGGCATCGGCGATACGCTGGCGAAGTGGTACGAAGCGGTGGTGCTGGCACCGCAGCCGGAAAACCTGCCGCTGACCGTGCGGCTGGGCATCAACGGCGCGCTGGCGATCCGCGACGTGCTGCTGGAACGCAGCGAAGAGGCGCTGGCCGACCAGCAGCGCGGCGAACAGACGCAGGCCTTTCGGGACGTGGTGGATGCGATCATCGCCGGCGGCGGGATGGTCGGCGGGCTGGGCGAGCGCTATACCCGCGTGGCGGCCGCGCATGCGGTGCACAACGGCCTGACGGTGCTGCCGCAGACGGAAAAATACCTGCACGGCACCAAAGTCGCCTACGGCATTCTGGTGCAGAGCGCCCTGCTCGGCCAGGACGACGTGCTGGCACAGCTGGTCGCTGCGTATCAGCGCTTTAACCTGCCGACCACGCTTCGCGGCGCTGGAGGTCGATATCAACAACCGCGACGAGCTGGATAAGGTGATTGCCCACACCCTGCGTCCGGTGGAGTCCATTCACTACCTGCCGGTAAACCTCTCCGCCGACACGCTGCGAGCGGCGTTTGAAAAAGTCGAAGCGCTGTCGCGCTAATCATAGTGCCGGATGGCGCTGGCGCTTATCCGGCCTACGGTTTCGGTGCTTGCCCCGGCAGGTAGCGTGTAAGCCGGATAAGGCGAGGCCGCCATCCGGCAATAAGCTGCGATGCCAGACAAAATACTGGCTGGCGCTTATTCTGTTTATCCTGGTTGGAAATCCTGCTACGTAAATCGGAAAACATATTTCATCGTGCCTCCCCGACAGACAGTCAAAAAAGAGGTTGAATCTCTTCCACCTAATCGCTACGATTTTTTAAAAATCACACTGATTGAGGTGTCCAAATGCCTGGGACGAAAGTACTGACAGCGCATGTACCTATTGAACTCGCCGATAAAGTCGATTTACTTGCCGAAAGCAGCGAACGCTCGCGGGGCTGGATTATCAAGCGTGCGCTCGCGGAATATATTGAGCGTGCAGAATTACGCCAGGCCATGATCCAGCAAGGCCTGGATGCCGTTGAACGCGGTGAAACCGTCAGTCATGCAGAAGCGGCGACCTGGCTTAAAAGTCTGGGGACGGTTAATCCAATGCCGCTGCCAGGCGTTAAAAAACGGGGATGATAAATGCAGTTAGAATGGACGCGACTCGCTCTTCAGGATGTAGAGAGACTGTCAAAATTCCTGTTTATCCAAAACCCTGAAGCCGCCCGCAAAGTTGTCATCATGTTGGCTGACGCCCCTGAAATGCTCTTGCTCCACCCACAAATAGGCCCGCCGGATGAAAGCTGGTATCCGCGCGAAGTCCGTTCTTTGTTTGTTGGCAGTTATGAAATGATTTACGAACTGACGGACAGCCATATCATCATCCTGCGAATCTGGCATACAAAAGAAGACCGTTAGCGCTCATTGCCGGATGGCGGCTTCGCCTTATCCGGCCTGTGGTTTTATCCGTCGTATGAACGTATCCGCCCCACTCATGCAGGCCACAGCCCCATCGCCATTCGCGCGATGCCGAGCAGCGTTTCGCGACTGGCGCCGTCCCGCGCCTGAATCGACATCCCCTGCTGAATGCTGACATACAAACGCGTTAGCGCGTCGATATCGGTTGATGGCGGTAATTCGCCGCACTGCTGCGCTTCACTCAGGCGTGCTTTCAATAGTTCAAAGCCGCTATTACGCAACTGCTGAACCCGCGCGCCGAGCCGTTCGTGACCTTCGCTGGCGACGGACGACAGCGTCACCATACAGCCATGCGGCAAATCACTGCGGGTTAAGGTTTCCGCTGAACGCTCCAGCCACTGCGCAATCGCCTTTTTTGGTGACGGCTCGCTCTCCATGCCGTTCCAGATATGCGGTGCCACACATTCTTCGTAGTGCTGCAACACCTCGTCGTAGAGATCCTCTTTGCTGCCGAACGCGGCGTACAAGCTGGGGGATTTAATCCCCATCGTCGCATAGAGATCATTCATCGACGTCGCGGTATAACCCTTCTGCCAGAAGAGTTTCATCGCTTTGTTCAGCGCATCCGTGCGATCAAATTCACGGGGTCTTCCACGGCTCACTTCGCTACCCTCACATTTTGTGCTGATCGGTATATTAATAATATTGACGAATATATGGAAGCGTGATTATTTTAATTATGTATCAATCGACACATAATTCAGGAGCCACTCATGTCACACTCACTTGCAGGTAAACGCGCACTGGTCACCGGTGCGAGCCGCGGTCTGGGGAAAGCCATTGCCTTAACGCTGGCGCGCGCCGGGGCGGATGTCGCCATCACCTGGGAGAAATCAGCAGAGAAAGCCGAAGCGGTTGCCGCAGAAATCCGCGCCCTCGGGCGTAACGGCGTTGCTATTCAGGCCGACAGCGCCAGGCCGGAGGCGGCACGCACGGCGGTTGCGCAGACGGTAGAACAACTGGGCGGGCTGGATATTCTGGTCAATAACGCCGGGATTGCGCGCGGCGGTTTGCTGGAAACGATGTCGCAGGAAGATATCGATGCGTTGATCAACGTGAATATTCGCGGTGTGGTCTATACGACACAGGCGGCCATCGCCCATCTGCCGAAAGGCGGGCGCATTATCAATATCGGCAGCAACCTTTCCGACCGCGTACCGCTGGGTGAAATTGCGATTTACTCGATGACCAAATCGGCGCTGAACTCGTTAACACGCGGACTGGCGCGGGATCTGGGGCCGCGCGGCATCACCGTCAATATGGTGAAACCCGGCTCGACAGAAAGTGATATGAACCCGGTGGACGGTGAAACCTCCGATGCGCAGCGCCGCTTGATCGCGCTGGGCCACTACGGTGAAGCGCAGGATATCGCCGAGGCGGTTGCCTTCCTGGCCAGCCCGGCGGCGAAGCAGATCACCGGGGCCGATATTGTGGTGGATGGCGGCGCCAACGCGTAACGCCAGCAGAGTCGGCGCGTCAGCAGCAGCGCGCGCCGCCTTTACCGCCGTAGCGCGCATCCTGGCGTTCGCGGAAAAACTCCTCGTAGGTCATCGGCGTCTGATCCGGGTGCGTAACGCGCATATGCTCAACGTAGTTGTCATAGTCCGGCACGCCAATCATCATCTTCGCCGCCTGGCCCAGGTATTTTCCGGCTTTCGAGAGCGTATCAAACATCTTTTCCCCCTGAGAAAACCCTCTCCCGCAAGGGAGAGGGGGAAACCATTAATGGGCGCTTTTTGCCTGGCCGACAATCTGTTCAAGATTCTCCGGCATCGGCTCGTACGGCGTCTCTTTCGCCGTTGGTTCACTCACCTTCAGCGCCGCCAGCGCGGTTTTCAGCGAGTAAAACGCCAGCACCACCACAACCACCATAAAGAAGATGGTCAGCCCGGCATCAAGACGGTTGTTAAATACCAGTTGCGCCAGTTGTGACTGGGTATACTGCGCCGGAATGTTGCCGCTGTCGATCATCGCCTGGAACTTGTTGGCGATCGCCAGGAAGCCGACTTTGCCATCAGGGCTGAAGGCTTTTTGCCAGCCAGCGGTCAGCGTACACACCAGCAGCCAGGCGGTTGGCACTAATGCCACCCATGCATAACGCTGGCGTTTCATTTTAAACAGCACCACCGCGCAGAGCATCAGCGCCATGCCTGCCAGCATCTGGTTGGCGATACCGAACAGCGGCCACAGGGTGTTAATCCCGCCCAGCGGATCGACCACGCCCTGATGCAGGAAATAGCCCCACGCCAGCACGCACAGCGCCGTCGCCAGCAGGTTAGCCGGGAGCGAGTCGGTCCGCTTCAGGTTCGGGGAGATGACGCCCAGCAGATCCTGCAGCATAAATCGCGCCGCACGGGTTCCCGCATCCACCGCCGTCAGTATAAACAGCGCTTCAAACAGAATGGCGAAATGATACCAGAACGACACGTCCATCAGCCCGCCCAGCGCGCCGTGGAGAATATACGCCATGCCCACCGCCAGCGTCGGCGCCCCGCCCGCGCGGGAGATAATGGACTGCTCGCCCACTTCGCTGGCGATGCTCGTCAACGTATCAGGGGTAATCGCGAATCCCCAGCCGCTCACCACCTGCGCGGCAGATGCCACCACGTCAACGGTACCGGCCGGAGCCAGGACCGCCATCGGGCTGTTCATCGCGAAGTAGACGCCCGGGTCGATAATACAGGCCGCCACCAGCGCCATAATGGCGACGAAGGATTCCATCAACATACCACCGTAGCCGATAAAGCAGGCCTGGCCTTCGTTGGCCAACATTTTCGGCGTGGTGCCGGAGGAGATCAGCGCGTGGAAGCCGGAGACCGCGCCGCAGGCGATGGTGATAAACAGGAACGGGAACAGGTTGCCGGTCCACACCGGGCCGGTGCCGTCAACAAATTTGGTTAGCGCCGGCATGGTCAGCGTCGGGCGCATAATCAAAATGCCAATCGCCAGGCCAATAATGGTGCCGATTTTCAGGAAGGTGGAGAGATAATCACGCGGTGCCAGCAGCAGCCACACCGGCAGTACCGAGGCGACAAAACCATAGCCCACCAGCATCCACGTCAGTTGCACGCCAGTGAAATCGAAGAACGGCGCCCAGGTCGGACTGGCGGCAACCCAGCCGCCGGAAATAATGGCAAACACCAGCAGCACAAGGCCGATTACCGACACTTCACCGATGCGCCCGGGGCGCAGATAGCGAATATAAATGCCCATAAAAATGGCCAGCGGAATGGTGAACGCTACGGTGTACGTGCCCCACGGGCTGTGGGTCAGCGCTTTAACGACAATCATCGCCAGTACCGCGAGGATGATCACCATGATCATAAAGGTCGCCACCAGCGCAATCACCCCGGCAGTGGCCCCCATCTCCTCTTTCACCAGTTCCCCCAGCGAACGTCCGTCGCGGCGGGTGGAGACGAACAGTACCATAAAGTCCTGCACCGCCCCCGCCAGCACCACCCCGGCGAGGATCCAGATCATCCCCGGCAGGTAGCCCATCTGCGCCGCCAGCACCGGGCCCACCAGCGGGCCTGCCCCGGCGATCGCCGCAAAATGGTGGCCGAACAGCACTTTCTTGTCGGTCGGCACGTAGTCCAGACCGTCGTTGTGGCGGACCGCCGGCGTCATGCGCGTCGGATCAACCTGCAGCACATTTTTGGCGATATAGCGGCCATAAAAACGGTAGGCGATCAGGTAAATGCAGACGGCGGCAACCACGATCCACAGCGCGTTGATCTGTTCGCCGCGGTTGAGGGCGATATAGCCCAGGGCAAAGGCTCCCACAACGGAGAGCCCTGCCCATGTAAGGTATTTCCCTGAGTTGTTCATAGTTGTTGTCCGTTGTTGTGAAACAGTGAGATGTTACATTTTGTTTCTAGAACAACCGGAAAAATTTAACAACTTTGAAACGCAATAATGCGTGGTCAAACCAGAGATTTACACCACAGTGTTAAGCCGATCACTTTGATCTGCCTGGGGTAGCCCAGCACCATCGTACTCAACCGGCAGGTACAGCACCGCCGCCCCTGCTCGTCGAACACCACAATCTCCCAGCTCTGGCTCGACCGCCCAAGATGCAGCGGCTGGCACACGCCGCGCACCTTGCCGTGGGAAACCGCCCGATGATGCGTGGCGTTCAGCTCCGTTCCCACCACGCTCTGCCCGTCGCGGGTCATCAGAAATCCGGCCATTGAGCCGAGCGTTTCCGCCAGCGCCGCCGACGCGCCGCCGTGCAGCAGGCCAAACGGCTGATGGGTACGCGCATCCACCGGCATCTCCGCTTCCAGCGCGTCATCGCCGAGGCGGGTATAGACGATGCCCAGATGCGCCACCAGGGTGTTCAGCTGGTGGCGTTCAGTTCCTCAAGCGATAAATGACGTTTCCAGATCATTTACGCCCCCAGCGTGGAGCCGCCGTCCACCACGATATCCTGCAGGGTGATATGGCTGGCGGCATCGGAGGCCAGGAACAGCACGGTGCTCGCAACTATCTCCTGCGGACGGGCGATTTTGCCCAGCGGAATGCCGAGCTTAAACTGCTCGCCAAAGCCGCGAATGCGCTGCTGCTCCGCATCGTCGCTTTTCCACAGGGTGCGCTGCATATCGGTGTCCGTTGAGCCCGGCGACACCAGATTGCAGCGCACGCCGCTGCCTGCCAGCTCCAGCCCGACGGTCAGGGCCAGGCTTTTCAGCGCCGCTTTCGATGCGCCATAGGCGCTCATGCCGATGCGCGGCGTGTGCGCCGCGTCGGACGCCACGGTGACAATCGCCCCGCCCTGCTGACGGCGGAACTGCCCCATCGTCTGCTGGAACAGGTTGAACGCGCCGCCAACGTTGACCGCAAAGGTGTGCTGCCAGTCCTTCCTGCGAGAGCTGGTCCGTCGCCCCCATGCGCAGAATGCCCGCCGCGTTGACCAGCACGTCCAGCCGTTCGAGCGAAGCCAGCACGCGCCCGCACACCTCATGCACCTGCGCGGCATCCGCCACGTCCAGCGTTTCGGTGGCGAACGGATAGTGATCCAGCGGAAAGGCCAGATCGAAGCCGGTCACCTGCGCGCCCGCCTCGACAAACGCCAGCGCGGTCGCGTAGCCAATCCCCTTCCCCGCGCCCGTCACCCAGACGGTTTTGCCGGTAAAATCCAATCCGGCCATCACTTCACCTCGCGGGAAAGCAGCGCCCACCAGGCGTCGATGGTCGGATTTTTCGCCAGCATCACGAAGTCGATATCGCCGTGGACTTTGCGCCAGCGGGCGGCCAGCGCCATCATGCGCACCGAATCCAGGCCGTAGTCGATCAGGTTTTCGTCATCCATCGGCTCGTCGGACTCGTCCAGCAGCGGCAGAATCAGCTCGCGCAGCGCCGCCTTGGAGGCCGGAACGGACGGCAGCAGTTCGTCGGTCATCACCACGCGGCCCGAGCGTCCGGCCACATAGTTCAGCGACATCAGGTGCTCGTCGCGGGTGAAATCCGCCAGCGCGTCGGCAATGAAGAACGGCTTGATGTCGCGCATAAAGGCGTCGGTGGCGGTGGTCATGCAGCCAATGTGGGCATACACGCCGGTAATCAGCAGCTGGTTGCGGCCCGTCTCTTTCAGCATCTGCTCCAGCGGCGAGCGGTGAAACGCGCTGTAGCGCCACTTCACCAGCACCGTGTCCGCTTCGTCCGGCGCCAGCTCGGCGACGATGCGCTGCTGCTCCGGCGAACGGGTCAGGCCCGGGCCCCACATGTCGTTCAGCAGGGCGCGATCGTCGTCGCTCTGCTCTTTTGGCTGCGCGGTGTAGTACACCGGGATATTGTGTTCTTTGCACCAGGCGCGCAGTCTGGCGATGTTCGCCACCACCTGCTGCATCATCTCGCTGTTTTCGCCCCAGAAGTTCAGGAAATACTCCTGCATATCGTGGATCAGCAGCGCCGCGCGCTCGGGCTCAAACGCCCAGTTCACCTTACTGGTCGGCAGCTCTGCGGCGGTCGGCAGCGCGTAAGCGGTTAATTTTGGAATGGCCATACTCTGTTCCTCAGCCCCGGGCGCGTTCAGCAAGCCACAGGCGCAACTGTTTCTTATCGACTTTGCCGACCGGCGTCAGCGGGAGCGCATCCACGCTCTCCACGCGGTCCGGCAGCTTGAATTCGGCGACGCCCTGCTCGCGCAGGAAGCGACGCACCTCCACCGCGCGCAGGGGCTGTTTCACCACCAGATACGCGCAGCTTTTCTCGCCCAGCAGGCTGTCCTCCATGCTCACCAGCGCGGCGTGGATCACCGACTCGTGGCGCAGCAGCAGGTTCTCGATCTCTTCGGCAGCGATCTTCTCGCCGCCGCGGTTGATCTGATCTTTCTCCCGCCCCTGCACGGTGATGTAGCCCTGCTCGTCAATGGCGAAATCAGATCGCCGGAGCAGTAAAAGCCGTCGGCGTCGAAGGCGCTGGCGTTGTGTTCCGGGCTGTTGAAATAGCCGCGGAAGGTATACGGCCCGCGCGTCATCAGGCGCCCGACCTCCCCCGCCGGCAGCGGGTTGCCGTGCTCGTCCGCCACCCACACTTCGTCGTCCGGGCACATCGGGCGGCCCTGGGTGTTGATGATGCGTTCCGGGGGGTCGTCGAGCCGGGTGTAGTTCACCAGCCCTTCCGCCATGCCGAACACCTGCTGCAGCTGGCAGCCGATCTCCGCCGGAATGCGCGCCGCGAGCGTGGCGGAGAGGCGCGCGCCGCCCACCTGCAGCAGCTTGAGCGATGCCAGCTGCGCGTTGCCCGCCCCATCGGCAATCGCCTGCAACCACAGGCTCACCGCCGGCGGCACCAGCGAAGTGACGTTAATCTGATGCTGTTCGATCAGCGGGAAGCAGAGCGTGGCGCTCGGATCGTTCGCCAGCACCACGCAGCCGCCCGCGAGGAAGACGCCCAACGATCCCGGCGAGCTCATGGCGTAGTTGTGCGCCGCGGGCAGCGCGTTCAGGTAGCGGGTTTGCGCGGTGATGCCGCAGATCTCGTTGCTGCGGCGAATGCTGTAGTCGTAGTCGTTGTGGGTGCGCGGGATCAGCTTCGGCGTGCCGGTGCTGCCGCCGGAGAGCTGGAAGAACGCCACTTCGTCGGCGGGCGTCGGGTTAGGGATGAAGTTGTCCGCCGGACGCGCAATCGCCGCGTCCAGGGCGTGTTCACCCTTATCGCCGCGCAGGAGCACGACGCGCACAGAGCGATGTTCATCCACAAAGGCGTGAAGAAAATCATCGCCCGCAAACAGCGCATGGTCGCGATCGGCGATCAGCAGCGCCGGTTTGATCTGCGCCGCGTAGGCGTTCAGCTCGCTGCGCTGATGGCTAAAGAGCGCGTTGACCGGCGCGACGCCGATTTGCAGCAGCGCGAAGAAGGTGATGTAGAACTCGGCCACGTTGCCCAGCTGCACCAGCGCGGTCTCGCCGCGGTGCAGCCCCCGCGCCTGAAGGGCTGACGCCAGGTTGTTTACCGCCTGATTCAACGCGCGGTAGGTAATGTGGCGCTCGCCATCGATAATCGCCACGGCATCGCTGTCCGCGCGCTCCGTCAGGATGTGGGTCAACGGCAGATCCTGCCAGTAGCCTTTTTCACGGTAGCGGCGGGCGAATTCCTCAGGCCAGCGGGTAAAGGGAATGGTCATGAGTCGTCCTTAGTGCAAACCAAACACGTTGAGCATGGTGGAGAGCTTCACGCCCGTTTCGCGCCACTCGCCCACCGGCGAGGAGGCAGGCACAATGCCCGCACCGGCAAACAGGCGAACGGTATTTTCATGAAGACGGGCGCAGCGGATGGTCACCACCCACTCGCCGTTGCCTTCGCCGTCGCACCAGCCGACGATGCCGCCGAACAGCTCGCGGTCGAACGGCTCCAGCTCGGCAATCAGCTCTTTCGCCACCTGATGCGGGAAGCCGCTCAGCGCCGGGGTCGGGTGCAGCAGGCAGGCCAGCGTCAGGGCGTTTTCTTCCCGCCAGCGCCGTGCCTTCAACCGGCGTCGCCAGATGCCACAGCGTCGGCGTGGTAATCAGCTGAGGAGAATCCGGCATGCTCAGATGAGCGGCTGCGCGGTGCCAGAATGGCCCTCATCGCCTGGGTGACCAGGTCGTGCTCGTGACGGTCCTTTTCCGAGGCCAGCAGCTTGTTGCCCGCTTCGCGATCCAGCACGTCGTCCGGCTGACGACGCGCGGAGCCTGCCAGCGGCAGCGAGCTAAAGTGCGCGCCCTCTTTGCGCAGCAGCAGCTCCGGGCTGGCGCCCAGCAGCACGCCGCCGTCCTGCAGCGGCACGTGGAAGTTGAAGCTCGCCGGGTTCTGGGCGATCAGGCGCTCCATCAGCGCGCCGCTGTCCATGCGTTTGTCGGTCGCGATATCAATCAGGCGCGACAGCACCACCTTGTTCACCTGCGGCGTGGCGGTCAGCGACGCGGCGCGAGCGACCATCTCTTCGAAGACGGGCTGCGGCGGGATCTCGGTGCGTTGTGCCACCTTCAGCGCCTGCGTGCCGGAAAAATAGCGTGCGGACTGCTGACGCGCCGGACGGGAAAAGGTTTGCCAGCGTTGCGGAATAAACAGCGAGGAGGGCTTGCGGGTATCGAACGGGATCGCCCCCACCATCACCGGGTGGGCAATGCCGCTGGCTTTCGCAGTGCGGAAGGCCTGGGCTAATTTTTGCTGGAAGCGACCCGCCGGATCGTCACCGCCGACGGCGGGTTCACTGAAGCGGGCAAAGCAGCCGGACGTGGTAAAACTGCGGTAAGGCGACATAAAGAAAAAGGTCTGATCCCAGCGTGGTCGCGGCGTGCTGAACTTCCTCAGCCAGGGACGTATCCATATCATCCTCCTCAAAATGATAAAAGAAGCAATAATGATTATCATTTATATTTTCGTCGGCTAACCTAATCCCACATCGCTTCGCTGTCAACCGTCGGGCAAATAACTTGTGCGACAAAAGCTTGCATCCCGTTGCGGTACAATGATGAAAATGAGAAGCATTATCTTCAACAAAAACAGGATCCCGCGCTGTGAAATTCCCTGCCGTTTTCCGTAATCCCTTGCTTTGATTCTGGGCATTTTTGTTTTAGGACTTACCTCAGCCGCCGCCGCCGACTGGCCGCGTCAGGTGACCGACAGCCGCGGGGTACGCATCACGCTTGAGAGCAAACCGACGCGCATTGTCTCCACCAGCGTGACCCTAACCGGCTCCCTGCTGGCGATTGACGCACCGGTCGTCGCCAGCGGCGCGACCACGCCGAACAACCGCGTGGCGGATGGGCAGGGCTTTCTGCGCCAGTGGGGCGATATCGCGAAACAGCGCAAGGTTGCGCGGCTGTACATCGGCGAGCCGAGCGCCGAAGCGGTGGCCGCGCAAATGCCGGATCTGATTTTGATCAGCGCTACCGGCGGGGATTCCGCGCTGGCGCTGTACGATCAGCTTTCCGCCATCGCGCCGACGCTTATCATCAACTACGACGACAAGAGCTGGCAGGCGCTGCTGACCCAGCTGGGCACCATCACCGGACAGGAAAAACAGGCCGCAGGGCGCATAGCCGCGTTTGATACACAGCTCGCGCAGGTGAAACAGCAGATGAAGCTGCCGCCGCAGCCGGTGAACGCCATCGTCTACACCGCCGCCGCGCACAGCGCCAACCTGTGGACCGCGGAATCGGCGCAGGGCAAGCTGCTGCACCAGCTGGGCTTTACGCTGGCGGAGCTGCCCGCCGGGCTGCAGACCTCAACAAGCCAGGGCAAACGCCACGACATTGTCCAACTGGGCGGTGAAAACCTGGCGACGGGACTGAACGGCGAAGGGCTGTTTGTGTTTGCCGGCGACCAGAAAGACGTGGCGATGCGATTTACGCCAACCCGCTGCTGGCGCATCTGCCGTCGGTGAAAAACAAACGCGTTTGGGCGTTGGGAACCGAGACGTTCCGCCTGGATTATTACAGCGCGATGTTGGTGTTGCAGCGTTTGAATGCGATGTTTGGTTAATCTGTTTGCCGGTCTTATCCGGCCTGCGATCGAGATCCGCTAAACATGTAAGCCCGAAGCACCATCCGGCCGTAAGCTTCCTATGCAGTAGGCTGCGTCTGACGAAAACGGCGCAGCTCGCTGAGCGCCACCACCAGCACTAAACCGATCGCCGCCAGTACAAACCCGCTGCTGCTCGCCGACGCCACGCGGGCGTCATCATCGCCCCCAGCGCCCCCGAGGATCGCCGCGCCAATGGCATCGCCCGTGACGTTCTGCGCGGTCCACAGGCCGTTGATGCGCCCGAGCATCCCTTCCGGCGTCTGGGTCTGGATCAGGGTGTACTGCAACAGCGAGCTGATGGCGCTCAGCCAGCCGAAGAATCACCAGGCACAACACCCCGAGCGCCCACACCGGCATCAGGCTGAAGAAGCCAATGGCGATAAACGAGGCCAGCGTGGCAAGCAGCATAATCAACCCCGGACGCGCGCTCTGCGCCAGGTTGCCGCTGGTCAGCGCCCCGCACGCCGCGCCGAGCGGAATGGCGGCGTACAGCAGGCCAATCTCCGAGGCGCTCATCTGCCACTCTCCCGCTAACGCCGGATACAGCACGCGCACGGCGCTCGCCATGGTCAGCAGGCCGCCGAGCAGCGCAATGCCGCCAATCAGCGGGTTACTGAACAGAAAACGAATGCAGCGCCGCCATCAGCGATTTCAGCGGATGCTCGCGCGGCTGCGGCGGAGGCGGCAGCAGCGGCAGGCGCAGCAGCGTCAGCGTGGTGATAAAGGTCCCCGCCGCCGCCAGCCCGTAGTTCCACGCCACGTTGCCGGTCGCCAGCAGCAGGCCGCCGCACCATCGGCGAAATCACCGAGCCGAGGCGCACGGTGAGCATGGTGATCGCCCCCGCCTGCATCAGATTTTCCCGCCCGACCAGCGCGGGCGTCGCCGCCAGCAGCGCCGTCACGCCTAAGCGAGGCGAAAAAGCCGTCCCACAGCCCCAGGGGATAGATCGCCATCAGCGACGGCTCCGGCAGCATGGCGTTCAGACACAGCCCGATAAAGCCCACGCCGCAGGTGCCGCGCGCCAGCAGGATCAGCTTCTTACGCTCGTAGCGGTCCGCCAGCACGCCGCCGACCATCAGGCCGATGAACATCGCCCCGCCGGTTAACGTGACCGATAACCCCACCAGCCAGCTGGAGTGGGTCATAGTCTGGATCTGGACCGGTACGGCCACGCCGAGCAGGCCGAGGGATAAAATGGAGATAAAACGAGCGATAAAGACGGCGCGATACGCCGGGTGCGTTTTGAGCAGGCTGAGGTTGAGCAGCCAGGATTTTTGATTCATGACAAAGCCTTGAGTGTAATTCTACCCATTCCATGGGCGCACATGCTAACATAGCCAAATAAGATAGATAACGATAATCACTATCATTATCAAATCATGGATGTTGCTATGTCGTTTTCCTCTTCTTCGGTGCGCGCCATTGCCGTGCCCGTTTTATTGCTGCTATTGAGCCTGGCGATTGCGCTCAGCCTGCTGGTCGGCGCGAAGCCGCTGCCCGCCTCCGTTATCGTTGATGCGCTCTCCGGCACCTGTCAGAGCGCCGATTGCGTCATCGTGCTCGACGCCCGCCTGCCCCGCACCCTTGCCGGACTGCTGGCCGGCGGCGCGCTCGGCCTTGCCGGTGCGTTGATGCAAACCCTTACCCGTAACCCGCTGGCGGACCCCGGCATTCTCGGCGTGAACTCCGGTGCCAGCTTTGCCATCGTACTCGGCGCGGCGCTGTTCGGGTTAACGTCGCCCTCTGAACAGTTGGTGATGGCCTTTTGCGGCGCGCTGGCCGCCTCGCTGGTGGTGGCGTTTACCGGCAGCCAGGGCGGCGGACAGCTGAGCCCGGTACGCCTGACGCTGGCGGGCGTGGCGCTTGCCGCGGTGCTGGAAGGCTTGTCCAACGGCATCGCCCTGCTCAACCCGGACGTTTACGACCAGCTGCGCTTCTGGCAGGCCGGCTCGCTGGATATCCGCACCCTTGAAACCCTGAAAGTGGTGGCGTTCCCGGTCATTATTGCTGCCGCCGTGGCGCTGTTTTTAAGCCGGGCGCTGAACAGCCTGAGCCTCGGCAGCGACACCGCCACCGCCCTCGGCAACCGCGTGGCGCGCACGCAGCTGACTCGGCTTGGTGACCATCACCGTGCTGTGCGGCAGCGCGACCGCCGTGGTCGGCCCGATTGCCTTTATCGGCCTGATGATGCCGCACATGTCGCGCTGGCTGGTGGGGACGGATCACCGCTGGTCGCTGCCGGTCACGCTGCTGGCTACTCCTGCGCTGTTGCTGTTTGCCGACGTGCTGGGTCGCCTGCTGGTGCCGGGCGAGCTGCGCGTCTCGGTGGTCAGCGCCTTTATCGGCGCGCCGGTGCTGATCTTCCTGGTTCGTCGTAAACGCGGAGGTGGCGCATGATGGCCCCGTCCCGTCGTTTACTCACCAGCGTCTCGCTGCTAAGTATCCTCATTCTGCTGCTGGCGGTCTGGAGCCTGCGCAGCGGCGCGGTGACGCTCGATTTTGCGCAGGTGTTTAACGCCCTGCTCGGCAGCGCGCCGCGCAACATCACCATGGTGGTGACGGAGTGGCGACTGCCCCGCGTGGCGATGGCGATTCTGGTCGGCGCGGCGCTCGGCGTGAGCGGTGCGATATTCCAGTCGCTGATGCGCAACCCGCTCGGCAGCCCGGACGTGATGGGCCTCAACACCGGGGCCTGGAGCGGCGTGCTGGTGGCGATGGTGCTGTTTGGTCAGCACCTGACGGCCATTACCTTTACGGCAATGGCGGGCGGCATTCTGACGTCGCTGGTTATCTGGCTATTGGCCTGGCGCAACGGCATCGACACCTTCCGGCTGATCATTATCGGTATTGGCATCCGTGCGATGCTGATGGCCTTTAACACCTGGCTGCTGCTGCAGGCCTCGCTGGAAACGGCGCTTTCCGCCGGGCTGTGGTACGCGGGCTCCCTCAACGGCCTGACGTGGGGCAAAACCTGGCCCGCGGCACCGCTGATTGTGCTGATGTTTATCGGCGCGCTGCTGCTGGTACGGCGCATGCGGCTGCTGGAAATGGGCGACGACAGCGCCTGCGCGCTGGGCGTGGGCGTTGAGCGCTCGCGCCTGATGCTGATGCTGGTCGCCGTACTGCTGACCGCCGCCTCCACCGCCATCGCCGGGCCGATCTCGTTTATCGCCCTCGTGGCGCCGCATATCGCGCGACGTCTTAGCGGAACGGCGCGTTGGGGATTAACTCAGGCGGCGCTGTGCGGCGCGCTGCTGCTGCTGGCCGCCGATCTCTGCGCCCAGCGGCTGTTTATGCCTTACCAGCTTCCGGTGGGCGTGGTGACCGTCAGCCTCGGCGGCATTTACCTTATCGTCTTGCTCGTTCAGGAGTCTCGCAAGAAATGACAGATTCAACCACCCGCTTGCGCGGCGAAAATCTCACCCTCGCTTACGGCAAAAAAATTATTGCCCGTGATTTATCCGTCGCCATTCCGGACGGCCACTTCACGGCGATTATCGGCCCGAACGGCTGCGGGAAATCGACCCTGCTGCGCACCCTGAGCCGCCTGATGACGCCGGTTGCGGGGAGCGTGCTTCTCGACGGCGAGCAGATCCAGCGCTTCGCCAACAAAGAGGTGGCCAGGCGCATCGGGCTGCTGGCGCAAAACGCTACCACGCCGGGGGACATCACGGTTCAGGAGCTGGTCTCGCGCGGGCGCTATCCGCACCAGCCGCTGTTTACCCGCTGGCGCAAGGAAGATGACGAGGCGGTGAACCGCGCGATGCGGGCGACGGGCATTACCGATCTCGCTCAGCAAAGCGTGGATACCCTTTCCGGCGGCCAGCGTCAGCGGGCGTGGATCGCGATGGTGCTGGCGCAGGAGACCTCCATCATGCTGCTGGACGAGCCGACGACCTGGCTGGATATCAGCCATCAGATTGACCTGCTGGAGCTGCTGAGCGAGCTGAACCGCACGCAGGGGTATACCCTGGCGGCGGTGCTGCACGATTTAAACCAGGCGTGCCGCTACGCCACGCATCTGATTGCCCTGCGAGACGGGGAGATTGTGGCGCAGGGCGCGCCGAAAGAGATTGTTACGCCGGAGCTGATCGAGCGGATCTACGGCCTGCGCTGCATGATAATTGACGATCCGGTGGCGGGTACGCCGCTGGTGGTGCCGCTGGGGCGCAGCGGAATAGAGTCCCGAAAGACTTAGCGCAATCGGCAAGCTGTGCCACATAATCTCAGCCCGGGGAAAGCGGGTTTCTCCAGAGGATATGTCACCCAGAGGAATTGTTCCGTTCACCTGGCATACAAGAGTTTCAGAAACGCACTAACACGTGAACGGAACCACTCCACAAACGCCTTATCCAGCCTACGATGCAAACCTCCTGCCCGCTAAACGCGTTAGCGGGCAACAGGCAATATCACTACCCCAATATCTCCCTTAACACCGGCCCGATCTTCTCAAACGCCTGCGGTGAAATGATATCCACGTGGGCGCAATCCTGGCTGTACACCTCCAGCTCCCCCACCCACGGCGCCCAGGCCGCCTGCGGATCCATGCGTTCGCGTGCGCTCGGCGACAAACAGCGTCGCTTTGCCGTCAAAGCGCGCGCTGTGCGCCGTGGTGAGCAGCCGCACCGCGTCGGCGTAGTTGCCTTCAATAGCGTTAAACAGCTCGCTGGAGCCCTGCCCCTGCTGGGCGGCGATAAACGCCTGACGTTCGCGCTCGATCTCTGCCAGCACCGCCGGGTCGAGGCCGTTGGCCTCTTTCTCCGCCCAGTTCTGGGTTTCCGGCGGCCAGGTATCCAGCAGGCCGAGGAAGGCCACCTCTTCACCCTGCTCGCCCGCAGACGGGCGGCAATGCCCTGCGCCAGCGTGCCGCCGAGGGAATAACCGAACAGGTAATACGGCCCCTGCGGCTGCTGCGCCAGCAGCGTAGCCAGATGATGCTCGATCAGCCCTCATCCAGAGTTGCCGCACACTGCTGCATCGGCCCGTCCGGGCGCGGCGACTGAATGCCGACGATTGACCAGCGCGGGCTGAGGTAGCGCGCCAGCACGCTAAACTGCCAGGCAAAGCCGGACGCCGGATGGAAGCAGAACAGCGTCGGGCCGTCGCCTTCACGCAGCGGCAGAAGCGTTTCCATACCCCAGACGCTGCGCCTGCTCGTCGCTCATCTGCGAGTCCAGCAGCGCGCCGAGCTTGCTCACCGTGGAGGCGACCATAATCTGCCCCGGCGTCACCTTGCCGTTGAAGCTCGCGGCTGAGCTGTGCCGCCAGACGCATCGCCAGCAGCGAGTGGCCGCCGAGGGCAAAGAAATCCGCCTCAATGTCGTGGACCTCGCAGCCCAGCAGCGCGGCAAACGCCTGCGCGACGCGCGATTTCCATCCCGGTTTCACCGGGCCCGACCGCAGCGTGTTACCGCCGTCAGTTCCGGCAGCGGCAGCGCCTTGCGATCCAGCTTGCCGTTGGCGCTCAGCGGCAACGCGCTGAGTTGCAGCAGCCCCACCGGCACCATATGCGGCGGCAGCTGCTTTGAGCGATCCAGCAGCGCGTCGCGGTATCCAGCGGTAAGCCGGATGCGGAAACCACGTAGCCCACCAGCTGGCGGGCATCGCCGCCGGTGGCCGCCGCCTGGTTGAAGACGCAGGCGTGCGCCACCGCCTGGGCCACGTCCGGCAGCGACAGCATCGCCCGGTCGATTTCGCCCAGCTCGATGCGCTGGCCGCGAATTTTCAGCTGATCGTCGCTGCGGCCCAGATATTCCACCGCGCCGTTATCCAGCCAGCGGGCAACGTCGCCGGTGCGGTACATCCGCTCGCCGGGGGCAAACGGGTCGGCGATAAAGCGGCTGGCGGTGAGATCCGGACGGCCCAGATAGCCCTGCGCCAGCTGAATGCCGGTGAGATAGAGATCGCCCGCCACGCCCGACGGCACCGGGCGCATCATGGCGTCCAGAATGCGCAGCCCCGTGTTCCACACCGGGAAGCCGATCGGCACGCTGTTGCCTTCCACCGCCGCCAGCGCAGCGCCAAACGCCGGATACCAGCTGACGTCCACCGCCGCTTCCGTCGGGCCATACAGGTTGTGCAGCGGCGCGCCGGTCAGCTGTTCCCACTCGCGGCACAGCTCCGTCGGCAGCGCTTCGCCGCTGCAGAACACCTGCTTAAGCGTTCGGCAGCGCTGCCGCGCACGTTTTCCGGCGTCAGCGAGGCGACAAAAGCCGCCAGCATCGACGGCACGAAGTGGGTGGTGGTCACGCCATAGTGGGCGAAGAAAGCCTGCATCGCCTGCGGATCGCGGTGCGCGTCCGGCTCGGCCATCACCAGCCTGGCCCCGGCGATAAACGGCCACCAGAACTCCCACACCGAGACGTCAAAGCTGCACGGCGTTTTCTGCGCCACCACGTCCTGCGCAGTCAGCGGGTAATGGTCCTGCATCCACTTCAGGCGGTTAACGATGGCGGTATGGCCGACCATGACCCCTTTCGGACGCCCGGTGGAGCCGGAGGTAAAGATGATGTACGCCGTCTGCTCCGGGCGCGCCAGCCGCAGCGGCTCAGCACCCGCGGTCGGTAATAGCGGCTGTTGGTAACAAAACGTGCGCCAGCCCCGGAGAGATCGCTAAAGCGCGGAAGCTGTTCGTCGGTGGTAATGAGCAGGACGGCTTCGCATCTTCCAGCATCATCCGCAGACGATCGTCCGGGTAGCCGGTGTCGAGCGGCAGCCACGCGGCGCCCGCCTCCACAATGCCGTGCAGCGCCAGCGTCAGGAATACCGAGCGCGGCAGGGCCACCGCCACGCTGTCGCCCGGCTTCACGCCGCGCTGGCGCAGCTGGTGCGCCAGCGCGACGACCTGCTCGCGCATCTGGCGATAACTGAGCTCAATATGCGTGCGCATCCGCCAGCGCCGGGGCGTCCGGCGTTTTGCTCGCCTGCTCCGCCACCAGATCCGCGAGCGTGGTGGACGGCAGCGCCAGTCCGGTATCGTTGATGCGCGCCAGTTGGGCATATTCCTGTTCTGAAACGGTTTCCACCTCGCCGCAGCGCAGGTCCGGGTTGGCCGCAAACTGCCTCAGCATCGCGTTCAGGCGCGCGACGTGACGCGTCAGCGTCGCTTCATCGTAACGCTGCTTATTGGCGAGGATCTCAATGCTCAAGCCGCCCTGCTCGTCCGGGAACAGCGCCAGCTCCAGATCGTTCACCGGGCCGGTCGCCAGCGTGTGGGTGATGGCCTCCACGCCGTCGATATCCAGCTGGTAGTCGAACACTTTGACGTTCAGCACCGGGCCAAACAGCGCTTCATCGCCCGCGGCGCGTCCCGCACGTCGCGCACGATCTGCTCGGCGTCGTAGCGCTGGTGGCGACGCATTTTTTTCAGCTGGTTCGCCAGGCGCAGCGCCAGCGAGGGCAGGCTCTCCTGCGGATCGATATGAATCCCCAGCGGCAGGACGTTGAGCACCGGCCCGGTCGCGGTCAGCGCTGCGGAACCCATGCGGCGCATAAAGATAAACCCGGCGGCGTAGTCCAGCCGCCCGGTCAGACGCCCCAGCCACAGCGCCACCAGCGCAAGCGCCAGGTCGGTGGGCTGGCTGTTCGGCAGCGCACGGGTTAAACGGCGGAAATCATCAGCATTGAGCGCAACTTTCAGGCGCAGGATATCGGTGGTCGCGGCGCGTCCCGGCAGCGGCGCGGCAGGAGAGCGAGACCGGAGGAGGCAGTTCGCTGCGCTGTTCCGCCCAGAAAGCGCCGTCGCGCTGGCACGCCTCGCTGTCGCGATAGCGCTGATACTCGTCCACCACCTCTGCAAACGGCGTAAACGGGGATGCCGGCGTGTCGTCTCCCTTTTTCCACGCGGCGTAAATTGCGGCGATCTGGCGGGTAATGGCCGGGAAGCTGAAGCCATCCACCACCAGATGATGATAGCGCTGATACCAGTACCAGCGCTGTTCGCCGACCTGAATCAGCTGATGAAACGCCAGCGGCTGACCGCTGTCGACGCGCAGGTTTTGGGTAAGATCGGCGCGCATAATGTTCAGCGCGGCGGTATGCGCATCGCTGTGGGAGCGTAAATCGGTGATGGCGGGCTGCGCAAACTGTTGCGACTCATCCACCCACTGCCACACCTCGCCGTTATCTTCCGCAAAACGCATGCGCAGGGTATCGGCCTGCATCATGCCTGTGACAATGGCTTTAGCCAGCAGTGGGGCATCGATATCGCCTTTCAGCTCGGTGTAGTGCGCCACGCTCCAGGCGTTTGGCAGCGAGGAGAGCTGTTCCGCCATCCAGATCCCCGGCTGGGCGGCGACGAGAGGAAGACGGTTCATGCTTTCTCCCCCACAAAGTAAGACGGGGTTAAGCGTCTGCCAGTGAGCGGCAAGCCACTGCTGGCACGCCTCCTGAGACTGCGCTTCGCACACCACGCGCCACCCCGCCGGCAGTTCGCACTGCTGCGGCCACAGGCTGTACTGCCCCTGGTCGTTTTGCAAAATGGCGAACTGTCCCTGCGGATTATCGAAAGGATTGCTGAATTCCATACAGACTCCGTTAGTGAATAAGCGGGCGCGGGTCAAAGGCTGCCAGAGGGTCATCAGCCCCTGCGTCAGCCCACCGCGCCAGCAAAGCGCATCGTGTCCGCCGTCAACCTGACGCCAGAAAACCGGCTGCTGTATGCGTTGTAACAGGGCAAAAATCGCCTGATTCGCGCGGAAGATGAGCGGCTCGTGGCGCCCGGCTTCAAGAACGATGCGCAGCCCGCGAGGGGTGCAGTTCACCGCCTTGAAGTTGTTCGATAAGGAGGCCGTCCTGCTGTGCGCCGCGGTGCGGCCACCAGTAAGAGCCGGACTGGCTCAGCACGCAGCCAAAACGCTGCGGCCAGTGGAGGGCAGCATAAAGCGAAGAGAGACCGCCAAAGCTCTGCCCGGCCACCACCGTACGGTCGGCGCGGTCGCTGAACGGCGCCAGCGCTTGCACCAGGGGGAGAAGTTCTTCCTGCACCGCCAGCCAGAAATCGGGATTGCAGGGCAGTTCGCGGGTGCGGTGCGCCATGTCGATAACATCGATTAAGACGTAGACCGCAGGCGGTAATTTGCCCTCGGCGGTGAGCGAGGCCAGCGCAGGCCAGACCGGCATGCTTTGGGCCCAGAACTGCCCGTCGAGCAGCACCGCCAGCGGGCGTTCCGGCCACGTTGTCCTCCCCGGTGGTGAAAATCCAGACGCGACGCGCGATTGTTCAGGCGCGCGCTGCGCCAGTGCAATAGTTGCGGTTCATTGAAAGGCGTATCGGGATGACTGCCAGCCCGGCTGAAGCGGCGCATCCGGCATCTCCAGCGCCGAGACGGCATGGCCGCGCCCGCCGCGCCAGCTTTGCGGATTCAGCGGGTCGGAAACCGCGTGCGGCAGCAGCTTGCGCCAGCCTTCGCGCAGCGCCATGCGCTCCGGCTGCTGGCCTTCAAACACGACGCGGGGAAAAATCGTTTTCATTTTCGGAAGGGATAAAACAGTAGCTGCCCCGCCAGCCCGCTTCAAGGCGGATCTCACCGCCCTGCCACTGCCAGACGTCGGTACCGGGAATGCGCTCGAGCGACTGCGGGCGGGCATTTTGATGGTGATCGGTCACGCCGGTGACGTAGAGCCAGACGCGTTGAATGGGTGACGTTCCTTCCGTTCCTGCCGGGTCACGCCACCAGAACGTGACGCGATATTCGCCCGCTTCCGGCACCCATTCAGGCCCCTGTTTTTCGACTGCCACCACGCTTCACTTCCCGTTGTTAACGCCGTCACGTCTATAACCCCATGTTTAACAGTCTTTTTTGTTTCAGTTCAAAATTTATTGATAATATTATTGATAACTATTTGCATTTGCAATAGCGTATTAGCCCGCGCTGTGGGAAGCGCGTCTTTCACTCAATTGGCCACCTTTGTCGATGCTGCTCAGGGCTGAATAGCTCGCTTTGTGCTGGCTCCATTATGCCGCCTCCTCTCCCCCTGGGAATGGATGAACCGGGGAAGCGGCGATGAAAATCAGGTAAAACAATGAATAAGAAGATTCACTCTCTGGCCTTGCTGGTCAATTTAGGGATTTACGGTGTCGCGCTGCCCGCCATGGCAGACGACAACACCGCCTCTGCGCAGCACGAAGACACGATGGTGATCACCGCCGCCGAGCAGAATCTGCAGGCGCCGGGGGTATCGACCATCACCGCCGATGAGATCCGCAAAAACCCGCCCGCGCGGGACGTGGCTGAAATCATCCGCACCATGCCGGGCGTTAACCTGACCGGTAACTCCACCAGCGGCCAGCGCGGGAACAACCGTCAGATTGATATCCGCGGCATGGGGCCGGAAAACACCCTGATCCTGATCGACGGCAAGCCGGTGACCAGCCGCAACTCCGTCCGTCTGGGCTGGCGCGGCGAGCGTGACAGCCGCGGCGATACCGGCTGGGTACCGCCGGAGATGATCGAACGCATCGAAGTGATCCGCGGCCCGGCCGCCGCGCGCTACGGCAACGGCGCGGCAGGCGGTGTGGTGAACATCATCACCAAAAAATTAGACGACCAGTGGCACGGCGCCTGGAACACCTACCTGAACGCGCCTGAGCACAAGGACGAAGGTTCCACCAAACGCACCAACTTCAGCCTGAGCGGCCCGCTGGGCGGCGACTTCAGCTTCCGCATGTTCGGCAACCTGGCAAAAACCCAGGCCGACGCGTGGGACATCAACCAGGGTCACCAGTCTGACCGTACCGGGGCCTACGCCGACACCCTGCCCGCGGGCCGTGAAGGGGTGGAAAATAAAGACATCAACGGCGTGGTGCGCTGGGACTTTGCGCCGATGCAGTCTCTGGAGTTTGAGGCGGGCTACAGCCGCCAGAATAACCTCTACGCGGGCGATACCCAGAACACCAACAACGACAACAGCTCCAGCGGTCTGGTGAAAGAGAACTACGGCAAAGAGACCAACCGTATCTATCGCCAGAACTTCGCGGTGACCTGGAACGGCGGCTGGGATAACGGCATGACCACCAGCAACTGGGCGCAGTACGAGCACACCCGCAACTCCCGTCTGGGCGAAGGGCTGGCGGGCGGTCTGGAAGGGCTGTTCAACAGCAATAAATTCACCGACACCGATCTGGCCGACGTGATGCTGCACAGCGAAATCAACCTGCCGATTGATTTCCTCGTCAACCAGAACCTGACGCTGGGCACCGAGTGGAACCAGCAGCGCATGAAGGACTCGACCTCCTTTACGCAAACCCAGCAGGGCGGCACCATTCCGGGCATGAGCAACGACCGCAGCCCCTACACCAGCGCAGAGATCTTCTCGCTGTTCGCCGAAAACAACATGGAGCTGACCGACAGCACCATGCTGACCCCTGCCCTGCGCTTCGACCATCACACCATCGTCGGCAACAACTGGAGCCCGTCACTTAACCTGTCGCAGGGTCTGGGGGATGACTTCACGCTGAAGATGGGGATCGCCCGCGCCTACAAAGCGCCGAGCCTGTACCAGACCAACCCGAACTACCTGCTCTACAGCAAAGGCCAGGGCTGCTACGCCAGCTCCGACGGCGTGGGCTGCTACATGATGGGTAACGACGACCTGAAGGCCGAAACCAGCATCAACAAAGAGATTGGCCTGGAGTGGAAACGCGACGGCTGGCTGGCGGGCGTGACCTGGTTCCGCAACGACTATCGCAACAAGATCGAAGCGGGCTACGCGCCGATTGGCCACACCTCTTCCGGTAAAGTGCAGACGGATATCTACCAGTGGGAAAACGTGCCGAAGGCGGTGGTTGAAGGTCTGGAAGGCTCCCTGAACGTGCCGGTCAGCGACACGATTAACTGGACCAACAACATCACCTACATGCTGCAGAGCAAGAACAAGGAGACTGGCGACCGTCTGTCGATCATTCCGGAGTACACACTGAACTCAACCCTGAGCTGGCAGGTGCATCAGGACGTGTCGCTCCAGTCGACCTTTACCTGGTACGGCAAGCAGCAGCCGAAGAAGTACAACTACAAAGGTCAGCCGGTGACCGGGTCTGAGAAAGACGAAGTCAGCCCATACAGCATCGTTGGTCTGAGCGCAACCTGGGACATGACCAAAAACGTCAGCCTGACCGGCGGCGTGGATAACGTCTTCGACAAACGCCAGTGGCGCGCGGGTAATGCCCAGACCACCGGCACGGCACCACCGGCTGCGTATATGTACGGCGCGGGCGCAGAAACCTATAACGAACCGGGCCGCACCTGGTATATGAGCGTGAATACCCACTTCTAAGTTGCACCTGCCCTCTCCCCCAACGGAAGAGCCCCGCTTCCCGGCGGGGAGAGGGCCGGGCGAGGAAACGCCATGCACACCACTCATCACACCGTTTCCCTCGCCGATCACACGCTTCATCTGGTTGATTTTCTTCCCGCGACGTTTACTCCTGCCGATCTGCTCTGGCTGCCGCATCATGAGGCGCTTGCGCACTGCGTGTTAAAGCGCCAGACCGAGCATCTGGCCGGGCGCATCGCCGCGCTGCACGCATTGCAGGAGCATGGTTTCAGCACGATTCCGGCCCCTGGCGCGGCTGGCGAACCCTGCTGGCCGCAAGGCGTATCGGGTAGCATCAGCCACAGCGGGCAGCGTGCCGTTGCCGTAGTGGCGTCGCATCCTGTCGGCGTGGATCTTGAAGCGCAGTTCAGCCCGGCGCTGTGCGATGAACTGGCCGCAAGCATTGTTAACGCGCAGGAACATGCGCTGCTCGCCGCCTGCCCCCTGCCGTTTACGCTGGCGCTCACGCTCGCTTTCAGCGCGAAAGAGAGCCTTTACAAAGCGTTCTCCCCGCAGGCGAAGCCCTTCCCCGGCTTTGCCAGCGCGCACATCACCGCCATTGATGAACAGCATCTTGAGCTGCGTTTTCTGGCGGAATTTTCCCCACAACTGGTTGATAAAAAAGTAAACGTCTACTGGCGAGCCGACCACGAACGGGTAATGACGCTGGCCGTGGGTTTACCGTTCGGATCGTGATCCTTTTCTCCTTTTAAGAAATTAGCTGCGCAAACCGTAGACAGTTTGCCGTCGCCGAATTATCGTTACTTTGAATAATAAATCATTATTGAATATATATTCAATGTGGAGAAAAAGATGAAAAAGACCCTACTGCAATCCGTTGTACTGGCTTCGATGATCGCGGCATCCGGCTCGCTTTTCGCCGCAGATAACGGCCTGATCGCGATTATTACCCCTTCCCATGACAATCCGTTTTTTAAAGCGGAAGCCGATGGCGCAGCAGCCAAAGCGAAGGAGCTGGGCTACACCACGCTGGTCGCTTCCCATGACGACGATGTCAACAAACAGAACCAATTGATTGAAACGGCGATCGCCCGCAAAGCGAAAGCGATCATTCTGGATAACGCCGGGGCAGATGCCACCGTCGGCCCGCTGGAGAAAGCAAAAGCAGCAGGCGTGCCCACGTTTCTGATCGATCGTGAAATCAACAAAACCGGCGTGTCGGTGGCGCAAATCGTCTCCAACAACTATCAGGGCGCGCAACTGGGCGCGGAGAAGTTCGCCAAATTGCTAAACGGTAAAGGCAAGTACGTTGAGCTGTTAGGCCGCCAGTCAGACACCAACGCCAGCGTACGTTCCCAGGGCTATCACGATGTGCTGGATGACAACCCGGAGATGAAAATGGTGGCGCAGCAAACCGCCAACTGGAGCCAGACCGAAGCCTTCACCCGAATGGAAGCCATTCTGCAAACGCACCCGGACATTGTCGGCGTGATTTCCGGCAACGACACCATGGCGCTTGGCGCGGAAGCAGCGCTGAAAGCCGCCGGAAAAAATAACGTCATCGTGGTCGGTTTTGACGGCAGCGACTACGTGCGCGACTCGATCATCAACAAAGGCAACATCAAAGCCACCGTGCTGCAACCCGGCTGGCAGCAGGCGCAAATGGCCGTTGAACAAGCGGATTACTTCCTGAAAAACGGCAAAGCGCAGAAGGAAGAGAAACAACTGATGGACTGCATGCTGATCGATGACAGCAACGCCAGCAAACTGAAAATGTTCAACCTCAGCAAGTAACGCGGAGGCGCTATGTGGTTAAAACAATGGGGTAATGCGCTCGCAGGGTGCGTTGCCCTGTTGCTCACGGCCTGCACCGTGGTGGATCTGGATGAGAACGGCAAGCCGATTATGCCTGCCGATCCGCATGCCAAAGCCAGCTTTGACAACCAGACGCCGCAGCAGATCGCGCAACAAACCTGGCAGGAACGCGTGATCAACGCCGCGCACCAACATGCGCTGAGCGCCGACACGCTGGCCGCCCAACAAAAAAACCCGGCCGCCGCGCCGCAGAGCGTATTTGTCCGGCTGACAAGCCAGGTCGAACGCATTGATACCAGTAATGAACGCGAACAGCAGATGCTGATTAACGTTAACGGGCAACCGCTGCCGGTGCAGCTTGGCCCGGTAATACGCGGTAACGCAATTCGCGATGCTACCGATTTTAAATTTGAAGACTTTACCAACCAGGTCCAGTTTGCGCAGCTTTCCCGCGCCTATAACCGTGAAGCAGCAAAACATCTGCCAAAAGTTGACGCCAGCTGGGCCGGAAAACCGGTCACCGTACTGATGGCGGTCACGCTCAGCGGCGGCAAGCTTGATGACGCCGTGGCACTGGAGTTGCAACAGGAGGCACAGTAATGAGCGATCTACCTGTGGACGACATCATTCTGCGCACGCGCGGCGTGTCGATGCTGTTTCCTGGCACCGTGGCGCTGGACAACGTCGATTACAACGTCTGGCGCGGCAAAGTAAACGTGATTATCGGCGAGAACGGCGCGGGCAAATCGACGCTGATGAAAATTCTCGCCGGCGTGCAGCAGCCGAGCGTCGGCACCATCGAACTGAATGGCGAAACGGTGCACTTTTCCGACACCCGCTCCGCCGCCGCACACGGTATTGGCATGGTGCACCAGGAGCTGAATCTGTTTGAAAACCTCAACGTCGCGGAGAATATTTTTCTCGGCCGCGAGCTGCAAAAAGGGGTGACGCCGATTAACGAAGCGGAACAGGAAAAACGCACCGCTGAACTGCTCAGGCGCCTCGATCAGCCCATCTCGCCGCGCGAACTGGTTGGCAACTTAAAAGTCGGCCAGCAGCAACTGGTCGAGATCGCCAAAGCGCTGGCCGAGGATGCCGATATTCTGATCCTCGACGAACCCACTTCGGCGCTGAGTAAAACGGAAGTGGAGATCCTGTTCCGCGTGATACGTGAACTCACGCGCCAGGGGGTGTCGATTATCTACATTTCGCACCGGCTGGAAGAGTTAATGGCAATTGGCGATGTCATCACCATTCTGCGCGATGGCAAATTTCAGGCCGAAGCGAAGGTCTGCGATATCGATGTGCCGTGGATCGTACGCGAAATGCTCGGCAGCGATCCGGTGAGTAACTTCCTCTCGCCGGGAAGAACCTTCGGCGCGCCGGTTCTGGAAGCTGAAAACATCACCTGCGTAAACGCCAGCGGCGTCACCACGGTAAATGATGTCAGCTTTAAAGTGCATGCTGGCGAGATTGTCGGCATCTACGGCCTGATGGGTGCCGGACGTACCGAGCTGTTTGAGTGCATGCTCGGAACCGAACGCAACTATCTCGGCAAGCTGTGGCTCGACAGCAAACCGGTGCCGCAACGGCTGACGCCCGCGGAGCGCATCCGCATGGGCATGAGCCTGGTACCGGAAGATCGCAAACGCACCGGCATCTTTCCCATCTCGTCGGTAGCGAGCAATCTCACCATCGCCAGCCTGTGGCGGCGCTTGCAGCGCGGTTTCACTATCGCCACAAAGGATGAAGAAGCGGTGGTCGCCAGCACCATTGGCAACCTGTCGATTAAAGTCTCCTCGCCGGAGGTGGAGATCCAGGCGCTCAGCGGCGGTAACCAGCAGAAAGTGGTGATTGGCCGCTCGCTGCTGACTAACCCGAAAGTGCTGTTTCTCGACGAGCCAACGCGCGGCATTGATGTCGGCGCAAAAGCCGATGTGTTCCGCATGATGGTACAGCTTTCGCAACAGGGGATCGCGGTGGTCTTTTCCACCTCCGATTTGAAAGAAATCATGGCGGTTTCTGACCGCATTATGGTGATGTCCGGCGGCAAACTGACGGCCGATATTGAACGCGCCCGGGCCGAAGAGTCGGCACTGGTAACAGCAAGTGCTCAGGGGTTCTGATATGAAAACAACACAATCTATGGCCATCGTGCCGCGCGCGGGCGCATCGTTATCACGCGAAAGCATTCTGCTTTTACTGTTGAAGCTGCGTACCTTTATCGCGCTGTTCCTGATCGTCGGCTTTTTTACCGCCACCGTGCCGGGTTTTCTCTCCACCGGCAGCCTGCTGATCATGATTAAACATATCGCCATCAACGCCTTTCTGGCGCTGGGTATTACCTTTGTGATCATCACCGCCGGGATCGATCTGTCGATTGGCGCAACGCTCGGGCTGTGCGGAATGATCGCTGGCTGGATGATCACCAAAGGCATTGTGTTGCCGATGTTCGGTATCGCCATTTTCCCCAGCGTGTGGGTGATTGTGCCGCTGGTACTGCTGACTGGCGGGCTTATCGGCGCGGTAAACGGCTGGATCATCACCCGCTACAACGTTGCGCCGTTTATCTGCACCCTTGGCACCATGTATGTGCTGCGCGGCGCGGCGATGCTGACCTCCGACGGGCAGACGTTTCCGGGGCTTGCCGGCAACCCGCTGCTCGGCAATACCGGGTTTGATGAAATTGGCGCCGGGACGCTGTTCGGCATTCCGTGGGCCATCTGGCTGATGATTGTGCTGGCCGCAGTAATTGCTTATATCGCCCGCCGCCTGCCGTTTGGCCGCCATGTCTACGCGATTGGCGATAACGAACGCGCCGCCGAGCTCTCCGGCGTGCGGGTGAAGCAGGTAAAAATCTGGGTTTACACCCTCTCCGGGCTGTGCGCCGCGCTGGCGGGCATTGTGGTCTCGGCGCAGTTGCTGGCGAGCCACCCGGCTAACGGTACGGCTTTTGAAATGAATGCCATCGCCGCCGTGGTGCTGGGTGGTACGTCGCTGGCCGGTGGTCGCGGCACCGTGCTCGGTACGCTGATTGGCGCGTTCGTGATCGGTTTTCTCGCCGACGGGCTGGTGATGATGGGCGTCAGCGAGTTCTGGCAAATGGTGATCAAAGGGATCGTGATTATCGTGGCGGTGATTATCGATCAGATGCAAAACCGCATGCAGCAGAAAGCGGCAGTGGTCGCGCAGAAGGCGGTGATGGAAGGTAAATAGACCAGCTTGCCCGGCTCTGATGCGCCGGGTTTTTACCGCCCGGCTCGCATGATGCGGCCGGGCATTTTTTTATTAGAACGCTTCCCACTCGGTATCCGGCGCTTTGCTGGCGCTGGCTAATGCCGGGCGCAGCACCGGTTTTCCGGCTTTCGGCGCTTTCGATGCCGGTTTGCTGGCGGCGCTTTGCGCAGCAACATCGCCCGGCAGTTTAAACACCGACACGATTTCGGTCAGTTGGTAAGCCTGCTGTTCCAGCGAACTGGAGGTGGCGGAAGACTCTTCCACCAGCGCGGCGTTCTGTTGGGTAACGCCATCCATTTGCGAAATCGCCGTGCCGACCTGGCCAATCCCTTTACTCTGCTCGCTGGATGCCGACGCGATCTCGCCCATGATGTCCGTCACGCTGGTGACGGAACGCAGGATGTTATCCATCGATTCGCTGGTCAGCGTCACCTGGTCGTAACCGTTATTGACGTTAACTACGGACTCGTCGATCAGCGTTTTGATCTCTTTCGCCGCACCGGCGCTGCGCTGCGCCAGGTTACGCACTTCGCTGGCGACGACGGCAAAACCGCGCCCCTGCTCACCGGCGCGCGCGGCTTCCACGGCAGCGTTCAGCGCCAGGATATTGGTCTGGAAAGCAATACTGTCGATCACGTTGATAATGTCGGTAATTTTCTGCGAACTTTCGGTAATGTTCTTCATGCTGGCGATAACCGCCTGCACCCGTTCTTCACCGGTGTTCACCGCTTCCGACGCAGTTTTCGCCAGTTGGCTGGCCTGATTGGCGTTGTCGGCGTTCTGTTTCACCACCGCACTTAACTCCTCCATGCTGGCGGCGGTTTGCGTCAGTGCCGCAGCCTGCTCTTCAGTGCGCGAAGAGAGATCGGTATTCCCGGAGGCGATTTCGCTGGCGCCCTGGTAGATTTCTCCGGCGCTGTTACGGATCTGCGCGACGGTTTTCACCCAGTTCTCCTGCATCGTTGCCAGATATGGGATCAACTGCCCGACTTCGTTGCGCCCCAGATCTTTCGTCGGTTTATCCAGGCTCCCGACCGACAGCACCTGCAAATGCTGTTTCACCCACTCCAGCGAACGCCCCAGACACAGCGCCAGGTAACGTTCCGACAGCACCAGCATCGCCAGGCCAATGACCATCGCGATAATAATGATGGTGCGCGTCACCGACACCCAACTGGCAATACGCCCATTCGCCGCGGATTTCAGATCGTGAATCTCCTGGTTATAAGCGACGATTGCCTGCGAAAAACCGCTGCGCAGCGGGCTGAACTGATCTTTCGACAGCTGCGCATAACTCGCGGCGTTGTTCTCCTTGATAGCGGCAAACATGGGGGTGATGGCCTGGTTAAACAGCGTCAGCGAGCTGTTGTAGATATTGTCCGTAGCAGTAGTGCTGATATTGGCGTGGTCGGTGACTTTAAACTGGTTCAACCCGCCCTGCAGAAAGTCGATATCTTTGCCGATGCGCTCGATGGTTTGTTGGTAGTTTTGGGTATCGTTATTTGCCTGGTAAACGATTGCGCGATCCATCAGCAGTTTCACCTGATAGTAACGGTCGCTGGCATTATTGATAATGTCACCGTTTACCTGCTGAACGTTGGTGAGTTCAACTTCGTCCGTTAAGCCGCTTAATGCATGCAGAGAGAAAAACGACACGCCGCCCCAGAGCAGAGTAAAAATGATCAGGATCGCAAGCATCACGACCTTGATTTTTAAATTTCGAATTATGTGCATAAAAACCCCGGTAAATTGCTGTGAAGAAAAGGAACAACAGCGATACAGCGCTGCTTAACTCTCCATCGGCGTTACAGCGAAGTTAATTAAGATTAAAAAGAAGTAAGGCAATAACTTTTATTTAAAACAGCGATAACAATCGCGGCGGGTGTGGTGGTGGGAAATGCCCGGTGGCGCAGCACGAACCGGGTCTGCGAGTTTAGCAAAACCGCTGCTATGAGAAAGGGTTCCGTTCACCAGGCGTTCAGTAGTTTCAGAAACATGGCATCACGTGAACGGGACAAGGGGAGCTGCCGCGCTCCCCTTGCCCATCCCCGCGGCCCCGCGGGAAATCGGTGCTGCGCACTGCGCTCACCTCCCGCGCATCTGCCTGCGGTCGGCTCAACTCGACGTCCTGTCTCGGTTCGCCTCTGGCCGCCATCCATGGCGTCCAGACCTTGTCATCTGCGCTTCGGCTCGCCGATTTCAGCGGGGACACAACCCCCTCGCTGTGAGAGTTGTGGCAAAAAATAGCTTATGCGTTGCTGTAATTACGTAGGCCCGATAAGCGCTGCGCCAACGGCAATTTTGCCGGAAGGCCGCCAGGCCTTACTCAGCCTGCACCAGGCTACGAGCCGTCGGGTAATCGGTGATCAGCACATCAATATAATTGCCCTGAAGCGCGCCGCGAATGGCGTTGCGTTTTTCGATACCGCCCGCCAGCGCAATCACCTGCGGGCACTGGCGGATCTGCGCCAGTTCCATGCCGATCACCGGATCTTCTTCGTGGCTCAGCACCGGGTTGCCCGCCGCGTCGTAATAGTGCAGGCAGATATCGCCCACCGCGCCGCGCCCCGCCAGCAGTTTCAACATGTTTTCGTTGTAGTAGTTACCGGAATTTTTCAGCAGTTGCGACGGCTCCAGCTCGCCGATACCGACAATCGCCACATCCACTTCGGCAAATTTCGCTACCACGGCGGCAACATCCGGGCTGTTCACCAGCCGCGCCCGCTCATCCACCGAATGCTCAATACTCTGCGACGGCAGCAGCCACGCCGGACAACCGAGGTGCGCCGCCAGTTGCTGCGTCAGGATCGTCGCCTGCACGTTGCCGTTCGGCCCGACGCCGCCCAACAGCTGAATCACCCCGGCTGCGCGGATACTCTGCGGGTGCATCTCATCCACCATGCAGCGAATGGTGCTGCTCCACGACGAGATCCCGACCAGGTCTTCCGGGCGCAGACGCGTTTCGACATAGTGCGCCGCCGCGCTGCCGATGGCGTGTTTTATCGCCGCGTTAGCGGGATTTTCCCCGACATCCACGACAATCGCCTGCCGGATGCCGTACTGCTGCTCGATCGCCTTTTCCAGCGCGACAAAAATATTGGTCGGCTGCACAACGGTGATTTTCACCAGCCCCTCTTTCTGGCAGCGCGTCAGCGCGCGCGAAACAAAGGATTGCGAAAGGTGCAGCAGCGTCGCGATCTCAGACTGTTTTTTATTTTCGTTGTAATAAAGCGTGGCGATTTTCACCAGCAGCCGCTGTTCATCCTGCTTTGACATGAGATTCCCCTTTCTCTGATGCCTGATATTTTTATTCATCATTGAATAGATAACAAGCCAGCCCGATGCGGCAACCCTCATCCAAATGTGATCCTTTTCTCCTTTCTTCCAAATTTGCCCGATCCGGGCGTAGACAAACCTTAACACAAGGCATATCTTTAATCATGAATAATAAATCAGTAGTGAATATATATTCCAACTCAGTCACAACCTGTCGTAAAAACTGACGATAATGCGTTGTCACCTGCTATCCGGAAGCCTTTTCACGCTCTGATTGAATATTTATTCATGACAGATTATACATTCAAGAGGTACGCTATGAATCCGTTTTCACTCTCTGTGGATGAACTTGAAAAAAAAGCCCGCGCGGTACGTCGTCGCATTATCGTGCTTAACGCCGAAAGCCCGGCTGGCGGGCATACCGGAGCTGATTTATCCCAGGTAGAAGTGCTGACTGCGCTCTATTTTCGCATCCTGAACTGCTCACCGCAGACCAAAGAGAGCGATGAGCGGGACATCTACATTCAATCAAAAGGCCACGCGGTCGGCGGTTATTACTGTGTGCTGGCCGAAGCCGGTTTTATTCCTGTCGACTGGCTTTCTACCTATCAACACGCCGATTCGCACCTGCCCGGCCATCCGGTGAAACACAAAACCCCCGGCATTGAACTCAACACCGGCGCGCTCGGTCACGGTTTGCCGGTCGCTGTCGGCATCGCGCTGGCCGCCAAACGCAACAACAGCGCGCGCCGTGTTTTCGTGGTCACTGGCGATGGTGAACTGGCGGAAGGCAGCAACTGGGAGGCCGCGCTGGTGGCGGCGCACTACCAGCTCGACAACCTGATCATTATTAACGACAAAAACAGCCTGCAACTCGCCGGGCCAACCAAAGAGATCCTCAATACCGATCCGCTGGATGCCAAGTGGCGTGCCTTTGGTATGCAGGTAACGGAATGTCGCGGTAACGATATGGCCGATGTGGTGCGCACGCTGGAAGGCTTACGGCCCGCAGGTAAACCGCATGTGGTGATCGCCCACACCACCAAAGGCGCAGGCATCTCCTTTATTCAGGGGCGCCCGGAGTGGCATCACCGCGTACCGAAAGGCGACGAAGTTGAACTGGCGCTGGAGGAGTTGAAAGATGAGTAACAGTGAACACCTGGCGACGGTGATGGTGAACGCCTTTATCGACGCGGTCGACAACGGTATGGATCTGGTGCCGGTAGTGGCGGATTCCACGTCCACCGCCAAAATCTCACCGTTTATGCAGAAATTTCCCGGCCGCGTGGTGAACGTCGGCATCGCCGAACAGACGCTGGTCGGTGCCGCGGCAGGCCTCGCGCTGGGCGGCAAAATCGCCGTCACCTGTAACGCCGCGCCGTTTTTGATCTCCCGCGCCAACGAGCAGATCAAAGTCGATATTTGCTACAACAACACCAATGTGAAGCTGTTCGGCCTGAACGCCGGAGCCAGCTACGGCCCGCTGGCCAGCACGCACCACAGTATCGACGATATCTCGGTGCTGCGCGGTTTCGGCAATATCGAAATCTATGCCCCATCCAGCCCGCTGGAGTGTCGGCAGATCATTGATTACGCCCTCGCCCACGTTGGCCCGGTCTATATCCGTCTTGATGGCAAAGCGCTGCCGGAGCTGCATGACGAAAGCTACCGCTTCGCACCGGGTAACATCGATGTGCTGCGGAGCGGTGGCGATATCGCGCTGGTGGCGATGGGGTCGACGGTCCATGAAATTGTCGAAGCTGCCACACAACTGGCAGCAGAAGGTATTGAGGCCAGTGTTATCAGTGTACCGTCTATTCGTCCCTGCAATATATCCCAGCTACTGGCCGCGCTGAAATCCCACCGCGCCGTAGTCAGCGTCGAAGAGCACAACATTAACGGCGGCGTCGGCAGCCTGGTGGCTGAAGTGCTGGCCGAAGCCGGATGCGCGCTACCGCTGCGTCGGCTTGGTATTGCCGACGGGCAATACGCCATCGCCGCCGATCGCGCGGCAACCCGCGCCCGCCATCAAATTGATGCGGCTGGCGTGGTAAAAAATGCCCGCGAACTGCTGAACGCACGGCAATAACAATAAAAAGAACATCTTACTGGAGAGAGAACAATGTCCCGAATTCCGCAAACACTGACCATGGCAGTGATCATTGGCAACCGTGGTTTCTTCCCGAGCTATCTGGTCGCCGAAGCCCGCGAGCAGGCCATCGCCCTGTTCAGCCGTCTTGGCATCAACACCATCATGCTTGATGAAGCGCAAACCGAACTGGGCGGTGTAGAAACCCGCCAGGATGCGAAAATCTGCGCTGAACTGTTCCGCGCTCACCGCGATGAGATCCACGGTGTGGTGGTGCTGCTGCCCAACTTTGGCGATGAAAAAGCGGTGGCGGAAACCCTGCGCCTTTCCGGGCTGAATGTGCCGGTGCTGGTGCAGGCCGAAGAGGATAATCTGGACAAAATGGGGCTGGCGACGCGCCGCGACAGTTTCTGCGGCAAAATCTCCCTGTGTAACAACCTGCGCCAGTACGGCATTCCTTTTACCCTCACCACTCAGCATGTTTGTGCATTAAGCGGCGAGGTATTTGAAAAAGACCTAAAACGTTTTGAGCAGATTTGCCGGGTGGTCAGCAGCATGCGCGGCGTACGCGTTGGCGCAATTGGCGCGCGGCCTGCCGGATTCAACACCGTGCGTTACAGCGAAAAACTGCTCGAACGGCTGGGCATTGCAGTAGAAACCCTCGATCTTTCCGAAGTCTTTACCCGCATCAAAACCCTGCGCGATGACGATATTCGCGTCGATGAAAAACGCCGCCTGCTGCTGGATAACGCCGATGCCAGCGCCATTCCCGCCGACAAACTGGTGACGATGGCGAAGCTCTTCGTGGTGATCAGCGAATGGGTGATCGCCAACGATATCGACACTACCGCCATCCAGTGCTGGACCTCGTTGCAGGAGAATCTCGGCATTAACGTCTGTTCGATCATGAGCGTGATGTCCGGGCAGTTGATGCCGTCGGCCTGCGAAGTGGACGTAATGGGCGCGCTGTCGATGTATGCGCTGGCGAGCGCCAATATGAGCCCAGCCTCCATTGCCGACTGGAACAACAACTTTGGCGATGATCGCAACAAATGCGTGCTGTTTCACTGCGGTAACTTCGCTTCTGCCAGCCTGGAAAGCCCGCATATGGGCACCGCTGATATCATCGGCACCACCGTCGGCAAAGAGAACACCTGCGGCGCAGTGCATGGCCGCCTGAAAGCGGGTGCTCTCACCTACTTCCGCTTAAGTACTGACGATCTGAGCGGCGAGATCAAAGCTTATGTCGGTTCCGGGCAGTCGGTCGACGATCCGCTTGATACCGTCGGCTGCCGCGCGGTGATTCAGGTGCCCAACCTGGAAAACCTGCTGGCGTGGATCTGCCGTAACGGCTTTGAACACCACGTGGCGATGAACCATGCGGCCAGCGCGGAGATCCTGCACGAAGCCTTTACCCGTTATCTCGGCGTCGAAACGTATCTCCACCAATAATGCCGCCGGGAGAGACATCATGTCGCTGAATAAAGAGATCATTATCGCGCTGGACGAAGGCACCACCAACGCGAAAGCCGTGGCGCTGGACGCCCGCGGCGCCGTGGTCGCCAAATGCGCGCGGCCGCTGAATATCCAGACGCCGCGCGAAGGCTGGGTCGAGCAGTCCGGCGAACTGCTGCTGGAGGCCTCGCTGGCCGTGGTGCGCCAGGTGATTGACGCCGTCGGCGCACAAAACGTTGCGGCACTGGCGATCAGCAACCAGCGCGAAACCGCCATCGGCTGGTATCGCGCCAGCGGGCAACCGTTAGGCCCGGCGCTAAGCTGGCAGTGTTCGCGTACCGCTGATTTTTGCCACGCCCTGCGTGAACAAGGGCGCGAAACGGAGATTAAAGCCGTGACCGGATTGCCGGTCGCGCCGCTGTTTTCCGCCTCGAAAATGCGCTGGCTGCTCGATGCCACACCCAACGCCCGCGCGCTGGCGGAGCAAGGCGAGATTTGCCTTGGCACGATCGATAGCTGGCTGCTGTGGCACTTCACCGGCGGCGCGGCGTTTTGCTGTGATTATTCCAACGCTTCGCGCACCCAGTTGCTGAATCTGCAACGCGGCGAGTGGGATGACAGCATGCTGGAACTGTTCGGCATTCCGCGCCGGGCGCTGCCCGAAATCCGCCCCTCCAGCGGATTGTTTGGTCACACCCGAGGGCTGGAGGGAATTCCGGACGGCATTCCGCTGCTGGCGATGATTGGCGATTCCCATGCCGCGCTGTTCGCCCACGGGCTGGGCGCGGCGGGCTGCGTTAAAGCGACTTACGGCACCGGTTCTTCGGTAATGGTGCCGGTCGCACCGGCGCAGGGTGACGTGAAATCGCTGGCGACGACCGTCGCCTGGCACGACGGCGAAAAACTGGTTTACGGTCTGGAAGGCAATATTCCGCACACCGGCGATGCGGTGGCGTGGATGGTCGAAAGCACCGGGCTGAGCGAGCTGCCGGAAGCCGATCTGGCGCAGGCGCTCAGCACGTTGCCCGCATCAGTGGATTCCACGCTTGGCGTCTACTTTGTTCCGGCGCTGACCGGGCTGGGCGCGCCGTGGTGGGATGAGCAGGCGCGCGGTTTGATCCACGGTTTAAGCCGGGGCGTTAAGCGCGCGCATCTGATTCGCGCGGCGCTGGAATCCATCACTTATCAGATTGCTGATGTGGTAGTCGCTATGCGTCAGCACGGTGATTTCACGCTGAAGGCGCTGATGGTGGACGGCGGGCCGACGAAGAATGACTGGCTAATGCAGTACCAGGCGGATCTGCTCAGCTGCCCGGTAATGCGCAGCGACGTTGCGGAACTGTCGGCAATCGGCGCGGCGCTGCTGGCGCGCAAAGCGTTGCTGCGCATCGATGGCGAACAGTTGCGCCGCTACCTGCCGGAACACATCACTTTTCAGCCGGATATGGCGCGTCATGGCCGCTTGCAAAAACGCTGGTTTGACTGGCAAAACGCAGTGCAACTGGCGCGCTCGACGAAGTAATTCTCTCTGCGCGGGGCGCTCGCCCCACGCATCTTTCCCCTAATGACAAAACAATCTGGCTTATGCGCATGCAGCATATAGAAAGATGAATTTAAACTTTAAAAAACGCCGGCAGCTGGCCTACCTTAGCGGTACAAAATAATCACATCATATTAACTTTTCAGGGATTTCTTATGACTAAAAAACTGCTGCCTGCTGTCATATTGGCGCTCCTTTCTGCTGCCAGCTACGCGGCAACACCGCCCAACACGCTGGTGGTTGCCCAGGGGTTAGATGATATCGTGAGCCTCGACCCGGCCGAAGCCAACGAGCTCTCCAGCATCCAGACCGTGCCGAGCCTGTATCAGCGCCTGGTACAGCCGGACCGCGATAACCCGGAAAAAATCACCCCGATTCTGGCAGAAAGCTGGGAAGCGGACGCGGCAGCAAAAACGCTGACGATCAAACTTAAGCCCGATGCCAAATTCGCCTCCGGCAACCCGCTGCGCCCGGAAGACGTGATTTTCTCGTACACCCGCGCCGTAACGCTGAACAAATCTCCGGCATTCATCCTGAACGTGCTGGGCTGGGACGCGAGCAACATCGCCAGCCAGCTGAAAAAGGTGGACGACCATACCCTCCAACTTCACTGGACGGCGGACGTTAGCCCGTCGGTGGCGCTGAATATTCTCTCCACGCCGATTGCCTCCATCGTCGATGAAAAGCAGGTTGCGGCAAACGTGAAGGATAATGACTTCGGTAACGCCTGGCTGAAAATGCACTCGGCGGGCAGCGGCGCGTTCAAAATGCGTGTCTACCAGCCGCATCAGGCCATCGTGCTGGAAGCCAACGAGTCAGCGCCCGGCGGCGCGCCGAAGCTCAAAAGCATCATCATTAAAAACGTCCCCGATCCGGCCTCACGCCGCCTGCTGATCCAGCAGGGTGATGCGGACGTGGCGCGCGATCTGGGTGCAGATCAGATAAGCGCCCTGGACGGCAAGGCGGGCGTGAAGGTGCTGAGCATTCCGTCCGCGGAGCAGAATTACCTGGTGTTTAACACCGGCAACAGCGCCAACCCGCTGCTGAACAACCCGGCGTTCTGGGAAGCCTCGCGCTGGCTGGTGGATTATGAAGGCATCACCAAAAATCTGCTGAAAGGCCAGTACTTTGTTCACCAGAGCTTCCTGCCGGTCGGTCTGCCGGGCGCGCTGGAAGACAATCCATTTACGTTTGACCCGGCAAAAGCGAAAGCGATCCTCGCCAAGGCGGGAATTAAAGACGCGCACTTCACGCTGGACGTGGAGAACAAGCCGCCGTTTATCACCATCGCCCAGTCGATGCAGGCGAGCTTTGCCCAGGGCGGCGTGAAGGTCGATCTGCTGCCTGCCGCCGGGAGCCAGGTCTATGCCCGCGTGCGCGCTAAGCAGCATCAGGCGGCGATTCGTCTGTGGATCCCGGACTACTTCGACGCGCACTCTAACGCCAGCGCCTTCGCGTGGAACGACGGTAAATCCAGCACCGTGGCCGGGCTGAACGGCTGGAAAATCCCGGAGCTGAACAAAGCGACGCTGGCGGCGGTAGCCGAGCCGGATCCGGCGAAGCGTCTGGATCTGTACAAGAAAATGCAGGAACAGCTGCAGCAGAGCTCGCCGTACGTGTTCGTCGATCAGGGCAAAACCCAGATCGTGGTGCGCGATAACGTGAAGGGGTATCAGCAGGGGCTGAACGCGGATATGGTCTGGTACGATCGCGTCACGAAGTAGCCCTTGTTGCCGGGTGGCGCTGCGCTGACCCGCCCTGTGTTCTCGGTTTTTGTAGGCCGGGTAAGGCGAAGCCGCACCCGGCATGAAGAGATTTCCCATGCCACATCTTTCCACCCGCGTGCTTCAGGGCCTGCTGACCCTGCTGCTTACGCTCTTCGGGCTGCTGCTCGTCACGTTTGCGCTCTCGGCGTTTTCACCGGTCGATCGCGTGCTGCAGATCGTCGGGGATCATGCCAGCCAGTCGACGTACGATCAGGTTCGCCACCAGCTTGGGCTGGATCGTCCCCTGCCCGTGCAGTTCTGGCACTACCTGCAAAACCTTGCCCACGGTGATTTGGGCACCGCCAGCGCCACCGGGCAGCCGGTGCTGCAGGATCTGCTGCACGCCTTCCCCGCCACGCTGGAGCTGGCAACGCTGGCGCTAATTATCGGCACGGTACTCGGCGTGATTGCGGGTGTGCTGTGCGCCCGCTACGCCGGTTCGCCACTGGACTTAGCGATCAGAACGCTCACCCTGCTCGGCAACTCGGTGCCGATTTTCTGGCTTGGCCTGCTGATGCTGGCCCTGTTCTACGCCAGGCTGCAGTGGAGCGCGGGCCCCGGCAGGCTGGACGATATCTGGCAGTTCACCGTCGAGCCACGCACCGGCTTTGCGCTGATAGATACCTGGCTTTCCGGCGATCGCGAGGCGTTCCGCAACGCCCTCAGCCACCTGGTGCTGCCGGTGCTGCTGCTGGCCTATTACTCGCTGGCGAGCATCACCCGCCTGACGCGCTCCGCCTGTCTGAGCGAAATGAACAAAGAGTACATCCTGCTTGCCCGCGCCAAGGGCGCCGGGGAGATGGCCATTCTGCTGCGCCACGTGCTGCCGAACATTCGCGGCACCCTGCTGACGGTGATCGCCCTGGCCTACACCAGCATGCTGGAAGGCGCGGTATTAACCGAAACCGTCTTCTCGTGGCCGGGCATCGGGCGCTATCTCACCACCGCCCTGTTCGCCGGAGACACCACCGCCATCATGGGCGGCACGCTGCTGATTGGCGTCTGCTTTGTGCTGATCAATAACCTTACCGACCTGCTCGTGCGGGCAACCGATCCCAGGGTACGCTGATGCCGTTATATCTCTTCTTACGCCGGCTGCGCCGCTCCCCTGCCGCATTTTGCGGGCTGGTTGCCATCGCGCTGCTGGGGGTTATTGCCCTGTTCGCGCCGTTGCTGGCCCCGGTTGACCCGAACTGGCAGGACGCCGCCGCGCGCCTGCAGGCACCGAACAGCCAGCACTGGCTGGGCACCGACAGCTACGGGCGCGACCTGCTTTCGCGTCTGATTTACGGTACCCGTCCGGCGCTCGCGCTGGTGGCGTTAGTCACCGTAATCACCCTGCCCGCCGGGCTGCTGGTGGGGATTTTGTCCGGCTACTACGGCGGCTGGCTGGAGCGCATCCTGATGCGCTTTACCGACGTGGTGATGTCGATGCCGCGCCTGATCCTCGCCTTCGCGTTTGTGGCGATGCTTGGCCCGGGGCTGGTCAACGGCGCGCTGGCGCTGGCCCTAACCACCTGGCCCGCCTACGCGCGGCAGGCGCGGAGCGAGATCCAGCGTCTGCGCCACAGCGATTATCTGGCCGCCGCCGAGATGATGGGGATCCGCGGCCTGCGCCTGCTGGTCGGCCATATTCTGCCCCTGTGCCTGCCCTCCGCGATTGTGCGGCTGGCGCTGGATCTGGCGGGGATTATTCTGGCCGCCGCCGGTCTCGGCTTCCTCGGCCTTGGCGCGCGTCCGCCCATGGCCGAATGGGGGGCGATGATTGCCGACGGCATGCAGGTCATTTTCGACCAGTGGTGGATTGCCGCCATTCCGGGCGGGGCGATTCTGTTTGCCAGCCTGGCCTTTAACCTGCTAGGCGATGGCCTGCGCGACGTACTGGAGCCACAGCATGACTAAACCCCGCGTCATCGTCGATGCGCTGAATATCGACTACCCCGCCGCACGCGTGGTCAACAACCTGAGCTTTACGCTTGGCAACGAGCGGCTGGCGCTGGTGGGGGAATCCGGCTCCGGCAAGTCCATGTCCGCCCGCGCCCTGATGGGTCTGGTGCGTAAACCCGGTATCGTGAGCGCCAACCGGCTTAACGTACTGGGCAACGACCTGCTGACCCTGAACGCCCGCCGCTGGCAGGCGCTGCGCGGCAACGGCATTGCGATGGTCCTGCAGGATCCGCGTTACGCCCTTAACCCCGTCAAAAGCGTCGCCGCCCAGCTTGAGGAGGCGCTCACGCTGCATCAGCGCCTGCCGCGCCCGGAGCGTGCGGCGCGCATTCACGACATCCTCCGCGCCGTCGGGCTGAGCGAGAACGTGCTGTCACGCTACCCCGGCGAACTTTCCGGGGGCATGGGCCAGCGGGTGATGATTGCGATTGCGCTGATCAACAACCCGCAGGTGCTGATTGCCGATGAACCCACCTCCGCGCTGGACGCCCGCCTGCGCAACCAGATCCTCGAGCTGCTGGTGCAGCAGTGCGAAGAACGCCAGATGGCGATGCTGCTCATCAGCCACGATCTGCCGCTGGTGGCGGAGCACTGCGACCGCGTGCTGGTGATGTATCAGGGGGAAAGGGTGGATGAGATGGCGGCGAGCCGAGCTCCCTGAGGCGACGCATCCCTACACGCGCACCCTGTGGACCTGCCGTCCCAGACGCCGAAACCTAGGGACAGATGCTGCCGACGCTGGATCGCCAGCCAGTGGTTTAAGGAGGCCAACGATGGCGCTCGTTGAGGTTAACCAGGTGCAGGTCACCTTTGCTGAGAAAACGGCGGTGTCTGCCGCCAGCTTTGCGCATGGAAAAAGGCGAAACGTTCAGCCTGATTGGCGAATCCGGCTGCGGGAAATCGACCCTTCTGCGCGTGCTGGCTGGGTTGCAGCGCGAGTGGCACGGCCAGTATTGCGCTGCTGGGAGAAGCGTTAACGCCAGGACGACGTTTTGAAGGCGAGCTTCGCCGCAACGTGCAGATGGTGTTTCAGGATCCGTGGGCGTCGCTGCACCCGAACCACACCATTGCGCGCACGCTGTCGGAGCCGTTAAACATCCACGGCGAAACGCAGATTGCCGAAAAGGTGGCCAATGCGCTGCAGCAGGTGGGGCTCTCCGCCGACGCGGGCACGGCGTTACCCGCACCAGCTTTCCGGCGGCCAGCGTCAGCGCGTGGCCATTGCCCGCGCGCTGCTGCTGCGCCCGCAGCTTCTGCTGCTGGATGAGCCGACCTCGGCGCTGGATATGTCGGTGCAGGCGGAAATTCTGAACCTGCTTAACCGCCTGAAGCAGCCGAGCACGGCATGACCTATCTGCTGGTCAGCCACGATGCGGATGTGATTGCCCATATGTCCGACCGGGCGGCATTTATGGCCAATGGCGTGATTGAGCGTTTCTTTGACCGTAGCGCGCTGGTGCGTGGTGAACACCGGATGGGGTAATGCCGCGCACCGCAAGGCATCGGTGCGCGGTGGCTTACTGCTGTTCGTGGAAGGTATCAAGTTTCTGTTTTTGTTGCCCCTGCGCGTCAAAGTTATCCGCGTTCAGCCACGCGGAAATGGCGGCGTCGCGCAGCGGCCACTCGTTGTCCAGCATCGATAAATAGTCGGTATCGCGATTGCGCCCTTTGCGCACCATATGCTGGCGGAAGCGCCCCTCCCAGGTGAAACCGATGCGTTCTGCCGCGCGGCGCGAGGCGACATTCAGCGAATCACATTTCCACTCCACGCGGCGATAACCGCAGGCAAAAGCGTGGCGCAGCATCAGCCATATCGCTTCCGTGCCGAGAACACTGTTTTGCATCTGTGGCGACCAGGTGACATGACCAATCTCTACCGAACCGTTGTCGGCGTTGATCGCCAGCCAGGCAATCACGCCGAGCGCATCGCCGCTGGCATTTTCCACCACGGCAAAAGGCGCTACGCTGGTGTCGAGCGTTTTACCGACGATCCAGCGCGCCATGCTCTCCAGCCCGTCAGGCCGTTCGCCCGCCAGCCAGGTCCAGCCGCTGTCATCTTCTGCCTGCGCGTAAGCCTGCAAGAGATCGTGCGTATGCGTTCTGGCGTCGAGCGGTTCGAGCCGACAATATTGGCCCGGCAACACGCTGTGCGGCAGCGGCTGAACACCGTTCCAGTGCGGCAGCCTGTCGCCGACTGTTTGACCAAAGTGATTGATTTCCGGCACGTTTCTCTCCCCGGCAAAAAAGACCAATATAAAAGAGATGTTTTATCAAGTCTGCGCGCCGGAATATAGTGCTAAAAATTGGGGGGCGTTGTTAAAAAAGCTTTTCAAATCAGAGAAATGAGCAGGTCTGGCGTCAGAAAGCTCTGACGCCAGAGGGATTATTTCGCGAAATGGCTAAATTGCGCCAGAACACGGTCAAAAATGTCCAGGCCTTTATTCACTTCTTCCGCGCTCATGGTGCAAGGCGGCACCACGTGGATGCGGTTTTCGACGATAAAACTCAAAATACCGGCCTGCGTGAGCGCCGCTTTGATGGATCCCATCTCTGCCGCCGCCAGCGGGGTTTTGCTCTGCCGATCGCTGACCAGTTCCATCGCCTGGAACATGCCGCGCCCGCGCACGTTGCCAATCAGCTTATGTTTCGCCGCCAGCGCATCAAGCCCCGGACGCAGCACGCCGTTACCCACCAGCGCCGCATTCTCCACCACTTTCTCCTCTTTCATCGCATCCAGCGTGGCGACAATCGCTGCCATTGCCAGCGGATGGCCGGAGTAAGTCAGACCGCCCGCGAAGAAGTGGTCGTCAAAGTAGCGTGAAATCGGCTCCGAAATCAGTACGCCGCCTGCGGGCGCATAACCGGCGTTAACGCCTTTCGCGAAGGTGATCAGATCCGGCACGATGCCATCCTGTTCAAAAGCGAACCAGCTACCGGTGCGGCCAAAACCGGCCATCACTTCATCAAGGATCAGCACAATGCCAAACTCATCGGCCAGCGCGCGCACGCCCTTCATATACCCTTCCGGCGGCACCAGAATACCGGCCGTTCCCGGTACGGATTCGAGCAGGATCGCGGCGATAGATGCCGGCCCTTCAACCTCAATCATGCGGCGCAGGTGCGCCAGCGCACGTGTGCACTCTTCGGCTTCCGTCGTCGCGTTGAATTCGCTGCGATAGAGGTACGGGTTAAAGAAGTGCACATGCCCACGTGAATATTCGTTCGGTACGCGCCGCCAGTCGCCGGTGGCGGCAATCGCGCTACCGGTATTGCCGTGATAGGAGCGGTAGGCGGAGAAAATCTTGTCGCGCCCGGTGTAGAGACGCGCCATACGGATGGCGTTTTCGTTGGCATCCGCCCCGGCGTTGGTAAAGAAGACTTTACTGAAACCTTCCGGCGCCAGCGAGACAATGCGTTTGGCCGCTTCGCCGCGCGCCAGGTTGGCCGTCGCCGGTGCGATCGTCACCAGTTCGTCAAGCTGTGCTTTCATCGCCGCCAGCACGCGCGGATGCTGATAACCAATATTAACGTTCACCAGTTGGCTGCTGAAATCGAGATACGTATTGCCTTCGTAGTCCCACAACTCACAGCCTTTCGCCCCGGCAATCACCATCGGGTTAAGGTTGCCCTGCATCGACCATGAATGAAACACATACGACCGGTCCAGTTGACGTACGTCGTCGTTGGTTATCGCCATCTCGCTCTGAAGTGCCAGTTTCATATCCTGCTCCTCTCATGCCGTTATTGTTGTCCGTATCATGCGGCGCGCGGGCAAACCGCGGATAGAGCCAGTCGTGTTAGCAACATGTGACACAGGTGTCACACCGCGACATAACAACTGGCACTGTCTGGCGCGGGCGGGCGTTTTTATAGTGACGTCACAAACCCGCACAGGAGAAGACGATGAGTGAAGCAAAGAAAGTGGTGTTTATTACCGGCGCAACCTCCGGTTTTGGCGAAGCGGCAGCGCAGGTGTTTGCCGATGCGAGCTGGTCGCTGGTGCTGAGCGGGCGTCGTCTGGCACGTCTCGAAAGCCTTAAAGACCGCCTTCAGGGAAAAGTGCCGGTGCATATTATTGAGCTGGATGTCCGCGATAAAGATGCAGTGAAAAGCGCCGTGGCGTCGCTGCCAGCTGAGTTCGCCGATATTACCGCGCTTATCAACAATGCCGGGCTGGCGCTGTCGCCGCAACCTGCACAGCGCGTGGATCTTGAAGACTGGCAGACCATGATCGATACCAACGTGACCGGGCTGGTCAATGTAACCCACGCCCTGCTGCCCACGCTGATTCAACACGGCGCAGGCGCTTCTATCATCAATATCGGTTCAATTGCCGGGCAGTGGCCCTATCCTGGCAGCCATGTTTATGGCGCGACCAAAGCATTTGTGAAGCAGTTCAGCTATAACCTGCGCTGCGATTTACTCGGTACTGGGGTGCGTGTGACCGATTTAGCGCCGGGGATTGCGGAAACGGAATTTACACTGGTGCGCACCAAAGGCGATCAGGCCGCATCGGATAACCTCTATCGCGGCACCACGCCGCTGACCGCGCAGGATATTGCCGAACAGATGTTCTACATCGCCACTCTGCCGGATCATATGAATATCAACCGCGTGGAAGTGATGCCGGTGCGTCAGGCCTGGCAGCCGTTTGCCATCGACCGCGACTGAGTTACCGCCCTCTTCCTGCGGGGAGGGGGTTAACTGGCGTACAAAATAAAACGCCCCGGCTGATGCCAGGGCCTGGTGTTTTAAGTGTAGCTAAGTACTGCAAGGTTTTACCCCGCCCGGCGCTTATCTCCGGCACTCACATAATAAGATGTGGCGTTAGCTCTGTAAGGGGTGTAGAGATAATAGTCAATCGGATTAATCCTGGCAATATGTAACGCGCACGGCGCGAAAGATGTATGACGTCGATCATTCTTTTCGCGCCACTGGCACGCAGAAATACGACAACTGTCACTAACCACGCGCGCTGCGCCTGTTTATGCTGCCTTTTCCCACCCCGATCCCCCTCCCTGCCCCATCACAAAGCAAACGCGCCGACATCTGCACTAAATTGATGAGTAAAATTCATTATCGTGCAGCCAAATGCAGTAAAAATGCGGAAATTAACCCCTGGCACAAAAATGGCATGGTGAAAAAGAAACCTAACCAGTTAGTCAAAAAACAGGGGGAGCAGGATGAGCCAGGTGATGTTTGCTGAGGAGAGCGCAGTGGTGTCCTTAAAGACCGCCAGCGCCACAGCGCGGCCCGCCATAACCGTCAGTCAGGCCAGCGTTATCTATCCGGCGGCGGATAAACCCGTACATGCGTTACAGGACATTAATCTGACGATTCGCCAGGGCGAGTTTGTCTCGTTTATCGGGCCATCCGGCTGCGGCAAAACCACCCTGTTGCGGGTCATTGCCGATCTTGAGCCGATTACCTCAGGCGATGTACTGGTGAACGATATGTCGCCGTCGGAAGCGCGCCAGGCGGGGGCTTATGGCTATGTCTTCCAGGCCCCGGTGCTGCTGCCGTGGCGCACCGTGATAGCCAATGTCAAATTGCCGTTGCAGATCCAGGGCGTACCGCCAGAACGCTGCGATGAAATCGCCCGTGAGCAGCTTTCACGCGTTGGCCTGAAGGGTTTTGAGAAAAAATACCCGTGGCAGCTCTCGGGCGGCATGCAACAGCGCGTGTCTATCGCGCGGGCGCTCGGCTTTGAGCCGAAAATTTTAATGATGGATGAACCCTTCGGCGCGCTCGATGAACTGACCCGCGACAACCTCAATCAGCAGCTTCAGCAACTGTGGTACAACGAGCAGCGCACGATGGTGTTTGTTACCCACTCCATTGCCGAAGCGGTCTATCTGTCGACCAAAATCGTGGTGATGTCGCCGCGTCCGGGGCGCATCGTGAAGGTGATCGACTCCCCGCTTCCGGCACAGCGCGATTTGGCGATCCGCAATACGCCCGCGTTCCTCGCACTGGCGCAGGAGGTGCGCGAAGCGCTGGTGGAGGGACATCATGATCGCTGAGCGGCGTCTTATTGCGAACGCACTGCCGGTGGGCATGGTGCTGCTGGTCGCGCTGGTGCTGTGGTATTTGCTGGCGCTGGCGCTGAATGCGCCCGGCGTGATTGACCGCGTACTGGCCCCGCGCGGCGCGTGGAATTATCACGATGTGATGCAGGCGGCGCTGAATGCCAGCCGTCCGCTGTTGCCCGCACCGCACCAGATTGCCATCGATATCTGGAACAGCATCACCCAGTGGCCGCTTACCTCACCGCGCAACCTGCTGTTGCATACCTGGGTCACCGCCAGCGCAGCGCTGACGGGTTTTGCCATGGGGGTGGTGCTCGGCGTGGTGCTGGCGGTGTGCATTGTTCACTCGCGCACACTGGATAAAGCGCTACTGCCGTGGATCGTCGCCTCGCAAACCATTCCGGTACTGGCGATAGCGCCCATTGTGCTGATCATTCTGGGCAGCGTCGGCATCACCGGCATGCTGCCAAAAGCCACTATCGCCATGTATCTCTGCTTCTTCCCGGTCACCATTGCCACCGTGCAAGGGCTGCGCTCGCCGCAAAAAATGGAGATGGAACTGATGCACACCTGGGCTGCCCGGCGGGTCGATATCTTCTGGGCAGTGCGCCTGCCCTCTTCACTGCCGTATCTGTTTCCGGCGTTTCGCGTGGCGATTGCCAGCGGGCTGGTCGGCACGATGGTGGCCGAGCTGCCCACCGGGGCGCAGGCCGGGCTGGGCGCGCGGCTGCTGACTGGCTCCTACTATGGCAACACCATTCAGATCTGGTCGGCTCTGGTAATGGCCTCGCTGCTTGGGCTGGCGTTAACCGGGCTGGTCACGCTCACGGAACGGCTGGTGATGCGCCAGCGTAAGGGGGGATGATGAAACGCACTGCGATACCCGGCACGTTTTTGCTGGTCGGCGCGCTGCTGTTGTTGATGCTGTCGCTGATCCAGTTGAGCGGGCAAACGCCGTTATCGGCTCCGCTGTTGCTGGTCAATATCCTGCTGGTGCTGTGCGCGCTGGCAGGGTGTACCGCCACCTTCAGCCTTCTGCGCGGCGCTCTGTTCGCCGTCACTTTGCTGGCGAGCGTACTGTGGCTGGCGTGGCAGCCGATTCACGGTCTGACGCTGGGCGCCGTAGCGCTGCTGGCGATGGTCAGCGTGCAACGTCTGGCGCGCTCAACGCTTCCGGCAGCCAGCGTCGCGGCGCTGCTCGGCCTGTGGCTGCTGTGGTTCTGGCAGATTCTGGTCACCGGTTTTGCCGTTCCGCAGGTCATTCTGCCCGCGCCGCTGGACATTCTTGCCGCGCTGGTCAACAGCGTTCCGCTGCTGGCGGGCGATGTGCTGCAAACGGTGATCAAATCCGTGCTGGCAGGTTATCTGCTCGGTAGCGGGCTGGGGATTGGCGTGGCGATTCTTATCGACCGCCTGCCGTTTTTACAACGCGGATTACTGCCGGTGGCCAGCCTTACCAGCACCGTACCGCTGGTCGGCGTCGCGCCGATTGCGGTGATGTGGTTTGGCTTTGACTGGCCTTCCAAGGCCGCCGTGGTCACGCTGGTGACCTTCTTCCCGGCGCTGGTCAGTACGCTGGCCGGGTTAAAAGCCAGCGGCAAGCTGGAGCAGGAACTGATGTATTGCTATGCCGCCACGCCGGGGCAAAGCCTGCGGGTGCTGCGTCTGCCTGCCGCGATGCCGTTTATTTTCAGCGCTCTGAAAGTGAATGCCACGCTGTCGCTTATCACCGCGATTGTGGCGGAATTTTTCGGCTCGCCGACCGCCGGGCTGGGCTTTCGCATCTCCACCGAATCAGCGCGTATGCATATGCCGGTGGTGTGGTCGGCGATTGTTGTCGCCTCGATCGCCGGTTCCCTGTTCTACAGCCTGCTGGTTCAGCTCGACCGGCGCGTGAATTTCTGGCACCCCACGCTACGTGGGAGCGCCGCTCAGAAGTAAAACAATTAGCACCTATCCAGGTTCACTAACCCGAGGAGTTCTCTAATGATAAAAAGTTTCGCTTTGCGCCGGGGTTTGTTGCTGGCGGCAATGTCTGTACTGGCCTTTCAGGCGGCCGCCGCCGAGAAAGTCACACTGCAACTGAAGTGGCTGCCGCAATCACAGTTCGCCGGTTATTACGTGGCGCAGCAAAAAGGGTTTTATCAGGATGAAGGGCTGGATGTCACCATTAAACCCGGCGGCACGGATATCTCCCCGGTGCAGGTGATTGCCGGTAAATCCGCCGATGTCATTGTCGACTGGCTGCCGGATGCGCTGGCCTCGCGCGAAGCGGGCGTGCCGCTGGTGAATATCGCCCAGGTGTACGATCGTTCCGGGATGATGCTGACCTGTAAAAAATCGAGCGGCATCAAAACCCCGGCCGATTTCAAAGGCAAAACCCTTGGCGTCTGGTACGGCGGCAACGAATACCCGTTCTTTAACTGGATGAACAAGCTGGGCCTCAAACCGGGTAAAGACATCACCATTTTAAAACAGGGCTTTAACGTTGATCCGCTGTTACAGGATCAGGCCGCCTGTATTTCGACCATGAACTACAACGAATACTGGCAGTTGATCGACGCCGGGCTGAAGCAGGACGACTTAATCACCTTCCCGTATGAGGATCAGGGCGTTTCTACGCTGGAAGATGGGCTGTATGTCCTCGGTTCCGATCTGAAAGATCCGGCGTTTGTCAGCAAAATGGCGAAATTCCTCAAAGCGTCGTTTAAAGGCTGGGATTACGCGGTGAAACACCCGGATGAAGCGGCGAAAATCGTGGTGGCAGAAGATGCCTCCGGCGCTGCCACGGAAGAGGTGCAAACTCGCCAGATGGAGAACGTGGCGAAGCTTATCACCAACGCCAATACGCCGAAAATCGGCTATCTCGATCCGGCCGCGTACCGTCGCACCATCGACGTGTTGCTGCACAGCGGTGGCGATACGCCGGTTATCAAGAAAGATCCGGGCGACAGCGGTATGACGCACGAAGTCTGGGATGCCGCCGCCAAACTGAAATAACCCCCGCCGCCAGGGAGGGCGGTTTTCTCACGGAGCACACTATGAATGAGGTTCTTCTCCACGGCGTGGTGGAGTCACCCGATAAGGGACGCATTCGTCAGGATAACGAAGCCATTATCCTGCCAGCGGCGGAGCGCGTATTTGCCCGCTACGGCTTTCGCGGCGCGACGATGCAACAGATTGCCGATGCCGCAGGTCTGCCGAAAGCCAATCTGCACTACTACTTCGGCAACAAACACAATCTCTACCTGCGGGTGCTGGAAAACATTCTCCACGACTGGTTGTCGCCGCTGGAGGGGATCTGCGCCAGCGCCGAGCCGAAAAGCGCGCTGGCGGAGTATGTCGGGCGCAAAATCCACTTCAGTTTCAGCCGCCCGGAAGCCTCCAAACTCTTTGCCAACGAGATCCTGCAAGGCGCACAGGTTGTGCATCCGTTACTGAAAAGCGAACTGCGACAACTGGTGGAAGAGAAAGCGCGCATCCTCGATGGCTGGATTGCCGCCGGTAAAATGCGCACGCTGGATACCACGCACTTCTTCTTTACTGTCTGGTCGATGACGCAAACCTATGCCGATTTCGATATCCAGGTGGAAGCCGTCTGCGGCGAAGATGCTCACAGCGACACGATGCAGTCGCGCGCCACGCAGCATGTGCTGAGCGCCGTCTGGCGCATCTGCGGTCTGGAATAACCTTCTTGCTGCTAAATGCAGCAATAATCGGCAAATTTGGTGCGAAATGCACCAAAATGCGACGATCATTTTAGTGCAATCGATCCTGAAGATCCCTGAACCGCTGATTTTGTCTGCCCTGCTGCTGTTGCCGTCAATATGGCACACAAATCGCATGTCTATTTGTGAAAACTTAACCATCTGGTCAGGATTATTCAGGAGGCATGATGAACACACTCGATACGCCGGGGATCTGCCCCGGTCGGCTGACGCCCGCGGAGTATGCCCGTGCGTTCAGCGATTGCGACCCCGCGCTCTCTTCCACACAGGCGGTGCTGGAAGCGGAACGCTGCTACTACTGCTTTGATGCCCCCTGCACCCGCGCCTGCCCGGCGGAGATCGATGTGCCGAGCTTTATTCAGCGCATCGCGCAGAGTAACGATCGTGGCGCGGCGGAAGTGATCCTGCGGGCCAATATTCTTGGCGGCACCTGCTCACGCGTCTGCCCGACCGAAACCCTCTGCGAGCAGGCCTGCGTGCGTAATGCGCAGGATGGCCGTCCGCTGGATATCGCCCGTTTGCAGCGCTACGCCACCGATCGCTTTTTCGCCGCTCCCGGCAAACCGCTGTTTACCCGCGCCGCCAGCAGCGGTAAACGCGTGGCGATTGTCGGCGCCGGGCCTGCCGGGCTGACCGTGGCGCATGCGCTGGCGCTCGCCGGGCATGCGATTGATCTGTTTGATGCCCGCGCGAAAGCTGGTGGTCTGAACGAATACGGCCTGGCCCGTTACAAAGTGACCGGGGATTTTCCGGCGCAGGAAGTGGAGTGGCTGCTGTCGGTAGGCGGTATCACCCTGCATTGCGGCAAAACGCTGGGCCAGCACTTCACGCTGGCGCAACTGCGCGCAGAGTATGACGCGGTATTCCTTGGCACCGGTTTAGCGGGCGTGAATGCGCTCGACAGTGATACGCCAGAGCCGCACGGCGTGCGCGAAGCCGTCGAGTTTATTGCCGAACTGCGCCAGTGTGCCGATCTCAGCCAGATGCCAGTGGGTCGCAATGTAGTAGTGATTGGCGGCGGAATGACCGCGGTGGATGCCGCCGTGCAGGCGAAAAAGCTTGGCGCGCGCGAAGTCACCCTGGTTTACCGCCGTGGCGAAAGCCAGATGAAAGCCTCCCTGAAAGAGCAGCAGTGGGCAAAAGCGTGCGGCGTCACATTGCGCTTTCTCGCCGCGCCGCTGCGCTTTGAGCAGCAGGATAACCGCTTAACCGGCGTCACCTTTTCCCTCATGCAACAGACCGATGCAGGGCTAACGCCTGGCGGTGAAACCTTCACGCTGGCGGCGGATATGGTGCTGAAAGCCATTGGGCAAACCTACGATCCGCGCCCGGCGCAGGGCGTGGCATTAAGCGGCGGGCGCATCGCCGTTGACGAGGCAGGACGTACCTCGCTGCCCGGCGTCTGGGCCGGTGGCGACTGCTGCGCAGGCGGGCTGGATCTCACTGTCGATGCGGTTAAACAGGGCAAAGCCGCCGCCCGCTCCATCCTGCTGGCACTGGCCATTTCACAGGCCGATGCCGCCAATGCCACCTTTTTCCAGGAGCCGTCTCATGGCTGATCTGCATAGTAATTTTCTCGGCATTCACAGCCCCAATCCGTTCTGGCTGGCTTCAGCACCGCCCACCGATAAAGAGTACAACGTCGAACGCGCGTTCCAGGCTGGCTGGGGCGGCGTGGTGTGGAAAACGCTGGGGCTTGATCCGCACGTCGTCAATGTCTGCGGGCCGCGCTACAGCACCCTGCGCGGCGCGGACCGCCGTATTCTTGGGCTGAACAATATTGAGCTGATAACCGACCGCTCGCTGGAGACCAACCTTGAAGAGATCGCGCGGATTAAGCAGCGCTGGCCGGATCGGGCGGTGGTGGTGTCGATCATGGTGCCCTGTGAGGAAGAGGCATGGAAATGGATCCTGCCGCAGGTGGAAGCCACCGGCGCGGACGGCATTGAGCTGAACTTCGGTTGCCCGCACGGCATGAGCGAGCGCGGCATGGGCGCGGCGGTCGGCCAGGTGCCGGAGTATATCGAAATGGTCACCCGCTGGTGCAAGCAGTATTGCAGCCTGCCGGTGATCGTCAAACTGACGCCGAACATTACCGATATCCGCTACCCGGCGCGGGCGGCAAAAGCGGGCGGCGCGGATGCGGTTTCTCTGATCAATACCATCAATTCGGTGATGGGCGTTGATCTCGACCAGATGCTGATGACGCCGCACACCGGCAATCAGGGTTCCCACGGCGGCTACTGCGGCCCGGCGGTGAAACCCATTGCGCTGAATATGGTGGCGGAAATTGGCCGCGACGCGCCAACGCGCGGGTTGCCGATCTCCGGCATTGGCGGTATCTCCACCTGGCGCGATGCCGCCGAATTTATCGCGCTGGGCTGCGGCACCGTCCAGGTCTGTACGGCAGTAATGGTGCACGGCTTTCAGATTGTGCGCGACATGATAAGCGGCCTGGAAAACTACATGGATGAGAAAGGGTTTCGCACGCTGGAGGATTTTCGCGGCATGGCGCTGGGCAGCGTTACCGACTGGCGATATCTCAACCTTAATCACGTCGAAAAAGCCGTCATCGACCAGACAAGCTGCATCAAGTGCGGGCGCTGCCACCTGGTATGCGAAGACACCTCGCACCAGGCGATCTCCACCAGCCTGATGGGCGAGCGCCATTTCGCTGTGCGCGAGGAAGATTGCGTTGGCTGCAACCTCTGCGCCTCGGTTTGCCCGGTAGAAAACTGTATTTCGCTGCGCCACCTGCAACCCGGCGAAGTGGATAAACGCACCGGAAACGTGGTTTCCGACCAGTACGCCAACTGGACAACCCACCCCAATAACCCGATGGCGACCACGGCGTAAACCGGGTCAGGCACAGGAGAAGAGCATGCGTAATGTGTTGATTAAAGGCGGCACGGTGGTCAATGCGGACTGCCAGCGCCGCGCCGATGTGTTGTGCGTTGATGGCCTGATCGCCGCCGTCGGCGACGCCTCACTGTGGGATCTTCCGGCACACACACAAGTCATTGATGCCGGAGGCCTGTATGTGATGCCCGGCGGCATCGATCCGCATACCCATATGAATTTCCCGTTTATGGGTACGACAACGGTCGATGATTTCTACAGCGGCACCGCCGCCGCGCTGGCGGGCGGCACCACGACGATTATCGATTTTGTTATCCCCAATCCACAGCAACCGCTGATGGAGGCGTATCAGCAGTGGCGCGGTTGGGCAGAAAAAGCCGCCGCCGACTACAGCTTCCACGTCGCCATTACCTGGTGGGATGAGAGCGTGCGTGAGGATATGGGGCAGCTTGTACAGCAGGAAGGGGTGAACAGTTTTAAACACTTTATGGCCTACAAAAACGCCATCATGTGCGACGACGAAACGCTGATGAACAGTTTTCGCCGCTGCCTGGAGTTGGGCGCCATGCCAACGGTGCATGCGGAAAATGGCGAGATGGTGTATCTGCTGCAACAGGAGATGCTGAAACAAGGGATCACCGGCCCGGAGGCGCATCCCCTCTCGCGTCCGCCGGAAGTGGAAGGTGAAGCCGCCAACCGCGCGATTACCGTCGCCAGCATTATGGGTGTGCCGATTTATATAGTGCATGTCTCCTGTCGGGAATCGGCAGAAGCCATTGCCCGCGCGCGCGGCCGCGGTCAGCGCGTTTACGGCGAAGTGCTGGCGGGCCATCTGGTGGTGGATGACAGCGTTTACCGTCACCCCGATTTCGCCTTCGCTGCCGCCCATGTGATGAGCCCGCCGTTTCGCGATAAATCGCACCAGGCTGCGCTGTGGCACGGTTTGCAGTCCGGTCAGCTTCATACCACCGCCACCGATCACTGTACCTTCTGCGCCAGCCAGAAAGCCGCCGGACTGGATAATTTCACCAAAATCCCGAACGGCTGCGGCGGCGTGGAGGAACGTATGATGGTGCTATGGGATGCAGGCGTTAACAGTGGCCGTCTGACGCCGAGTGAGTTTGTCGCCATCACCTCTGCCAATACCGCGCGGCTCTTTAACATCTACCCGCGCAAAGGTGTGATCACGCCAGGCGCGGATGCCGATCTGGTGCTGTGGGACCCGCAGGGCAGCAAGGTGCTGTCTGCTGCCACCCATCATTCACGCAACGACTTCAATATTTTCGAGGGCCGCGTCGTCACCGGCGTCCCGGCTTATACCCTCAGCCAGGGCGTGGTGGTCTGGGCTGACGGGGAACTGCGCGCACGTGAAGGCGCAGGACGCTATATCAAACGCCCGGCCTTCGGACCGGATTTCAGCGCCGCCGCGGTCTGGGAGCGCCATCGTGCGCCGCAGGCCGTGCAACGTTAACCTGGGAGAAAAAAGATGAGTGAAACGATCTCCGCGCCGGACGCCGTGGTTGCGACGGGCGACCTGCGTATTAATGGCCAGCGCCTGTGGCAGTCGCTGATGGATCTGGCGCAAATCGGCGCAACGCCGAAAGGCGGTTGCTGTCGCCTGACGCTCACCGACCTTGATCGCCAGGGGCGCGATTTGGTGGTCGGCTGGGGCAAAGCGGCCGGGCTGTCGGTGGAAATAGACCAAATCGGCAACGTCTTTATGCGCCGCGCCGGGCGGAATAACAGCCTGCCGCCCATCGTCGCCGGAAGCCATATCGATACCCAGCCGACCGGCGGCAAATTCGACGGTAACTTTGGCGTGTTATCCGCGCTGGAAGTGATCCGCACGCTCAACGACAACGGCATTGAAACACAAGCCCCCGTCGAGATGGTGTTCTGGACTAACGAAGAGGGTTCGCGCTTTGTTCCTGTGATGATGGGTTCTGGCGTTTTTGCCGGGATTTTTTCGCTGGAACACGCCTATGCGGCAACCGATACCGCAGGCAAAACGGTACGCGATGAGCTGTTCAACATTGGCTATGCGGGCGAGCATACGCCAGGCCAGCATCCGATTGGTGCCTATTTTGAAGCGCATATTGAGCAGGGGCCGATTCTGGAAGAGCAGGATGTCGCCATCGGCGTGGTGCAGGCGGTGCTGGGGATCCGCTGGTATGACTGCACGGTTACGGGGATGGAGTCGCACGCTGGCCCAACGCCAATGGTGATGCGCAAAGATGCGCTGCAAGTGGCAACCGGTCTGATGCAGGAAGTGCTCACCATCGCCAACCAGTTTGCCCCGCACGGGCGCGGAACGGTGGGCATGGTGCAGGTGCATCCGAACAGCCGTAACGTGGTGCCGGGCAGCGTCACCTTCTCCATCGATTTTCGCAATATGACCGATGCCGAGGTCGATAAAATGGATGCCGCGCTGAAAGCCGTTATCCAGCAAACGGCGCAGAAAACCGGGCTGGATATCGCTCTGCGCCAGGTGTCGCAGTACCCTGCAGCGCCCTTCCATGCCGATTGCAAAGAGGCTGTGCGCCGGGCGGCACAGCAATTAGGTTATTCTCATATGGATATTGTTTCCGGCGCCGGACATGACGCCGTATATATGAGCATGCTGGCACCGACCGGAATGATCTTTATTCCCTGCAAGGACGGCATCAGCCATAACGAAATTGAGTATTCGTCGCCAGAACAGGTGAGCGCCGGTGCCAATGTGTTATTGCATGCGATGCTGGAAAAAGCCGGTGTCGTGGCGCGCAATACCTGATGTCCGTGAGGGAAATAACCCGATTGTCTGCCGTCGGGTTATTTTCTTGCCTCAGTTGCCGATAAATATCGCAATACTGTATGATTCTGCCATTCCGAATTTGACTTAAATTCCCCGGAAGTTTACAAAAGATACTGCCTTCCCCAGCTCAGACTTGCGTCTTTTCCGTTTTCGTCCAGGCTTCCATTTTACCCTGCGGAAAAATGGCGGGGGTTGACCAGGTCAAACTCGCGCATTACCGACTTTTAAAAGATTTGCAGGCATCTGTAAGTGGAGTTTCGCATGTTCTCTTTTGTCGCCCGCCAGGCGATTTTTGATGCAAATATGAACACAGTCGGTTACGAGTTGTTGTTCAGAGACAGTATGACAAACCGGTTTCCCGACGTAACGCCGGAGTACGCGACTGCTCAAATTATTGTGGAACAATTTCTCGGCGCGCCGCTGGGCCGTCTGAAAGAGTACAGCGCTATTTTCGTCAACTTCCCCTATGAATTGCTGGTGCAGGGCATGGCGGAAACGTTGCCGAAAGATAGAGTGATTGTGGAAATTCTCGAAACGGCCAAACCGACGCCGCTGCTGCTGCATACAGTAAAACAGCTCTCTGCGCATGGCTTTCGCATTGCGCTGGACGACTTCGAACTTGGCGATGGCTGGAATGCCTTTCTCCCCTATATCAACATCATTAAATTCGATGTGCGGATAAACACGCCGGAAGAAATAAGCGGCTATATCAAAGACAAAGGCGCCTTACTAAAAGATACGGTGTTTCTGGCGGAAAAAGTCGAAACGCAGGAAGAGTATGAGTGTTTTAAAAATATAGGCTGCACGCTGTTTCAGGGCCATTTTTTCAGCAGACCGGTGATCCACTCCGGCAACAAGCTGATTCAAAACCAGGCCATCACCCTGAAACTGATGAAAGAGGTGAATACCGATTCGCCGGATTTCAGCAAGATCGAGGCGCTATTGAAGCAGGATCTGGCGCTGTCGTTCAAAATCATGCGTTATGCGCAAAATATTGTCTTTAATGCCCGCGGCATTAAACATATCCGCAGCCAGTCGTTAAAAGACATTATTTTCTATCTTGGCACCAATGAGTTGCGCCGCTTTGTGCTGGTCTCCTGCCTGACATCGGTCAATAAAGACGAGACCGATGATATTTATCGCCAGAGCCTGATTCGCGCCAAGTTTTGCGAACTGGCATCGGCGCACTCGATTAGCCGCCACTCCGCAGACGACGCGTTTATCGTCGGCCTCTTCTCACAGCTCGACAGCATTTTCGAAATGCCGATGGCGGATCTGATAAGCCAGATCGATATCTCCGCCAACGTCATGCTGGCGCTGCGGGAAAAAAAAGGCACGTTGTACCCTTACCTGCGCCTGATCGAACTCTACGAACAGCACCAGTGGGAAGAGGTCAGCGCCCTTGGTCACCGTCTGGGTTTCAACCGCAGCATGATTGCGGAACTGATTAAAGCGGCAACCAAATGGACCAACGATATTCCTTCTGACAGCCTCTGAGGCCAGAGCAGTACAGAGACGACAGTTTTTTACACCACGATTTAAGTTTTTCCCTCCGGTGGTCGCCTTTTCAGAGAAGACGGAAAAGAGGCACTTTGCGCTTTTCATCCTCTTCCCTGAACATCTGGATTGAAACGATGGAAAAACTCACTGTTTATGGCTATCGCCTGGGTAAAAATAGCGAAATCGAATTTGTACCTTTTAAAAAAAGCCTTATCCGCTATGGTTCTGCGGAAAGTAATGTCAGTTTACGGCTAACAATGGCTAATTTGCTGACCTACCTGTTAAGTCATGCAGTTGGCACCGTGGTGGCGGATAAAGCATTACAGATCCAGGTATGGGAAAACCACGGTCTGCGCTGCTCCAGCCAGCGTTTGTGGCAGGTGATGAATAACCTGAAGCGCAAGCTGGAGCAGTTTGATTTACCGGAAGATTTTATAGTGCGGGTGGCGGGAAAAGGTTACATGATCCCTGATGAGATGGTGCTTAAACTTTATTGTCGGGAAGGTTTTTTCAAAACGGATGGCGACGCACGGCTTCAATAAATAAATGGAAAGCATTACTGTGCTGTTGCCGGTTCGGGTAATAGAGAAAATAACCGGGGAAAACCGGGCACCACTCCTCTAACACCTGTACCAGCTCGCCGGATGCCAGCGCATCGTTAACAAGATCCTCAGGCACATAAGCCAGACCAAGCCCGGCACTCGCCGCTTCAACGCACTGCCTCACAGTATTGACAATAAATCGCCCTTTCACTTTAACTTTAATATCCTGCCCGGCCCTGGCAAATTCCCAGCAATAAATACCTCCGCTCGTCGAGAGTCGAAAATTAATACACTCATGCTGATGTAAATCATCCGGTGTTACAGGCGCGGAATGGCGTGAAAAATAGTCTGCAGAGCCGACCACCTTCATACGAAAATCGGGGCTGATGCGTACCGCAACCATATCTTTTTCAATGAATTCTCCTAACCTGACGCCAGCATCAAAACGTTCAGCGACAATATTATTAAAACCATTGTCGATAAACAGTTCGACATTAATTTTTGGCCAGGCCGCGAGGAATTCTTTTACCTTTGGCCATAAATAAGCATCCGCAGCATGTTCGCTGGTGGCAATGCGGATATTTCCCACCGGCGAACTGTTATTACTTGCCAGATCGTTGAGCTTTTCATCAATTTCCCCCAGACGTGGAACAAGGATATTCAGTAACTGTTCGCCAGCATCCGTTGGCGCGACATTGCGCGTGGTGCGGATCAGCAATTTCACCCCCAGACGCTCCTCCAGCGTTTTCACCGAATGACTTAATGTCGATTGGGTAACGCCAAGTCTTGCCGCCGCTTTCGTAAAACTGCACTCACGAGCCACTTCAATAAACGATAACAGATTGACAATATTCTCTCGTAGCATTGATTTTATGCACTATTCCCAACGTTAATTTTTATGTGCAGAAATCCTTTTCAGGCAACTCCCGGCGTCAGCATACGCTGATATTTCGACAAGGGATTTAACACTTCAAGCTATTATTCTTACTAATTGAAATATTGCATGAACACCTAACAGAAATGTCATCAGGCTGTCAGCCTGCTGTTAGAGTTCGTTTTTTTACGTCTATTATTTCGCCGCTGCTTTTATCTATGAATATCGCTCATAAACACAAGCCACATTAATAATAGGTTTATACTTTTCTCGCCACCGGCCTCTTTCAGATTGATAGGGTGGCGCGGTAAAACGCAGTTCCGCTGGTGCGGCGTCATCGGGCTTATTCAATGCGCGGAGTAACGCAGCGTGTCAATTAAACGCGCAAAGGCGGCGGTATGTTGTTTTCGGCTCGGATAATAGAGAAAGTAGCCGGGAAAAGGTTCGCACCATTCATCGAGCACAGTCTCAAGCGTTCCCTGCGCCACCGCATCGGCCACGCAATCTTCCGGCACGAACGCCAGCCCCATTCCGCTGGTTGCCGCATTAATACGCGAAGCCAGATTATTGAAGGTTAATTGCCCTTCGACCCGTACGCGAATCTCCTGTCCGTCTTTAGAAAATTCCCACGCGTATAATCCGCCGAGCGTCGGCAAGCGCATATTAATACAGTTGTGGCTCTGTAAATCATGTGGCGTTTGCGGTTTACCGTAACGCGCAAAATAAGCCGGAGAACCCACCACAACCATGCGCCAGTCGGGGCCAATACGCACCGCAACCATATCTCTGGCAACCTGCTCGCCAAGGCGGATACCGGCATCATAGCGCCCGGCGACAATATCGGTCAGGGTATTATCAATGGTTAATTCAACGTGAACATCGGGGTAGGTTTCGAGAAACGGCTGCAGCGCGGGCCACACGGTGGAATGCAAAGCGTGTTCACCAAGATTGATGCGAATATTCCCCGCCACGCGATCGCGCATATCGGTCAGTGCAATCAGCTCTTCCTCAATCTCTTTAAAACGTGGGCCAATACTATTAATTAATGACTCACCCGCGTCGGTTGGTGCGACGCTGCGGGTAGTACGCGTTAATAAGCGAATTTGCAGTCTCTCTTCCAGCCCGCGAATAGCATGACTAAGCGCCGATTGCGATACGCCTAATTTTGCTGCCGCGCGGGTAAAACTCCGTTCCCGCGCTACCACAATTAAATAGAACAGATCGTTAAAATTATCTTTTAGCATTTCTGCTCCTTTGTCAGATTATGTCATTGCGGGTTATGCTACACTCTGCCTGCCATTAAATATATGTTCATAATTCACGAATCGTGCGGCAAAATGGCTCCAATTGCGAAGCGGGTCACTTGTTTTCATGTTATAGACATCCTCTGAAAACACCTTTAATGAATTTACTTCATAACCTCAAGTAATAATCACCCCTTAATCAGTGCTCATCCAGACGGTAATATCACGGTCGTTATGGCAGTAATATCCCCCACAAAACTGACGAGGTTTTTATGCAACGTTTCACTTTTATCATGGCCACCCTGTTTATTTTAGGCACAACACAACAGGCATTTTCCGCTGAACAAATTAGCGACAGCATAGGTAAACAAAGAATTGGCGTGGTCTCTGTCAGCAATGCGCTGACGCTGGATGAACTGGTGAATCAGCTTGCCGAAAAAGCCGATCGGCAGGGTGCGAGCGCTTTTCGGGTATTATCGACGACCGGCAATAATAAGCTACACGGTGATGCCGAAATTTATAAATAACGGCACGACAATCCCCACAGCTCATTCACCGAAGACGTCTGGAATTTTAATCAACCGGGATTGTGGTTGACAAAAAATCAAGGTTACTAAAAAGGATGCTTCAGTGGTCAAACTCGAACATATCATTGATGAATTACTCATCTGGATTGACAGCAACATTCATAAGCCGCTGAAAATAGAAGATGTGGCACAGCGTTCCGGCTATTCAAAGTGGCATCTGCAACGCGTTTTCTATCAGGTGAAGAATACCAACCTGGCGAATTATATTCGCGACAGAAAACTGGAAATGGCAGCACGAGATTTAATCCAGAGTGACGAAAGCATACTCTCAATTTCGTGGAAATATGGCTTCGACTCGCAACAGTCGTTCACCCGTAGTTTTGCAAAAAAATACCGTTTACCGCCCTCCCGCTTTCGGCGTTTAAACGGCAAGACAGAAACCTCCCACGCACCAGTTTGATTCTGCCTGCCCTTTGCTTTCGAGGACTCTTTGATGTCGATTTTTTCATCAGCCGCCCCATTTTTGCCTGGGTGCTGGCGATTATTGTGATGCCTGCGGGCATCGCATTGGCGTCGGCAACATCGCTGTCGGTTCGTCGTCAGCGATGTGCGCATGGTTTGATCCCAACAAACTCACCCCGGCGGAAGAGTTCACCAATATTCTGCTGAAAGTGAACCGCGATGGCTCACAGGGGGTTGCAGGATGTCGCTCGCATTGAACGCAGTGGTGAAAATCCACAGCAACCCCGTCAGCGCCGGTAATTCAACCGGCGAGCGGCGTGAAGAGGATGGACACACGCGAAGCCACGATAAGGACGACGAGTCATTTCAAGCCAGAGGCCGGAATTTCCGGCCTTTTTTATTTTCCGCTATTTTAATTTATATTAATTATATTTACCCATGCAGCAGCGGCAGATATTTAAAAATCAAATATCCGCTATTAGCGGCCAACCAAAATAGCCACCTAATTAACCCTGCAAATTTAAAAGCACATATTGCCAATAAAACACCCGGGGAATACCCCGGGGATATTAAAAAATAAGCAATAGACAACTAAAAAAATGCAATGAGGTTAATAAAACGCTGTTAACTTACCCCACTTACGGCGCAAAAATATTATCGATATGTGCGATAAAAAATAGTTCAACCGAATCAATGTAAATATTTATCAATCTGTGCTAAAAACAATTTACATATTTACAGACACGGATCCCCGGTGATAAACAGTGTGGTACAACCTGAATTAACCATGAATCATTTTCATAAATGGTGGCGGATTCTTGTTGCTATTAAAAAACAGTGGCAATTTCTAAGGGTTTATTTATATGAAAATTTCTCAACTGAGTCTTTTAGTCTCTGCTGCAGTGCTGTGCTCTTCTGTACAGGCTGCGGAAATCTATAATAAAGACGGTAATAAGTTAGACTTATATGGTTTGATTTCAGCAGAACATTATTTTTCTGATAATAGCGGCTGGAATGGCGACCAGACTTATATGCGTCTTGGCTTCCGTGGTGAAACGCAAATCAACGACCAACTGACGGGTTACGGCCAGTGGCAGATGCATATCGATGCCAATAAATCCGAAGGCGATACCAATACACCGCGTACTCGTTATGGTTTTGCTGGTTTAAAATTCGCCAATTATGGCTCACTGGATTACGGTCGTAATAAAGGCGTTTTGTATGACTCACTGGGTTATACCGATATGCAGCCTGAGTTCGATGGCATGACCTACGGTTCCGATCAGTTTATGTTCAGCCGTGGTAACGGCATGCTAACTTACCGCAATACTGATTTCTTCGGCCTGGTCGATGGTCTGAATTTCTCCCTGCAATATCAGGGTAAAAATGACGGCGCGGGTGAATCTGGAGCCGGTCGTAATGTGCTGCGCCAGAATGGCGACGGCTACGGTATGTCGCTGGAATATAACATTGGCGCAGGCGTAAGCGTTGTCGGCGCGATGAGTTCTGCCGATCGTACTAATGCACAGAATGATACAGCCAATATTTATGGCAGCGGCAAACGCGCAGAAGCCTATTCCGGCGCAATCAAATATGACGCCAATAATATTTATCTGGCAGCCATGTTTACTCAGGCTTATAACGCTTCACGCTTTGGTAGCTCATCCAGCGATACGCAGACTTTCGGTTATGCTAACGAATCGCAGATTTTTGAAGCCTATGCCAGCTATCAGTTCGACTTTGGCTTACAGCCGTTCGTTGCGTATAACGCGCTGAAAGGCAAAAAAATCGGCAGCAATACCAGCGGTGTTAGCTACGGTGATGAAGATATCGAAAAATATGTTGACCTGGGTGCAACTTACTATTTCAACAAAAACTTCAATATGTTCGTCGATTATAAAATTAACCTGATCGATGACGATAAATTCACCGATGCGGCTGGCATCAATACCGATGACGTTGTCGCTGTAGGTATGGTTTATCAGTTCTGATTATGTACAGAGGCGGCGCTCGCCGCCTCTTCTTTTCCCCGCTGATTTTGTATTCTTCCTTATGCGTAACCTCTTTTTATTAAAAGAATTGTTGAGTTTTGTTATCTGACAAGTTCGTAATTTTCAGGTCAGAATCCTGTCAGCCTCGCCGCGTAAAATAGCAGCTGTAAAGACGATTTATTTACTTCTGTATAGTATGAGGTGGTTAAGATGAAAAAGGTTACAGCAGCGCTTTTCGCAACGAGTCTGGTTATTTTCTCTACGGCAACCTGGGCAGCAACTCAAGTGACCTCGGCTGCCGGAATGCAGCCGATTGGCAGCGTCTCCGTTTCCGGTGCCGATACCTTAAGCGACCTGCAACACCAGCTGAATCAGAAAGCAACGCAAGAGGGTGCCAGCAGCTTTAAAATCGTTTCTGCCGGTGGCGATGATAAATATTACGGTGTTGCGACGCTGTATAAATAAGCCGCAGGCCGGATATCCGGCAACCGGTGAATGAAAAAAGGGGGGCCAGCCATGCCCCCCTTCTCTTTTCGCATCCTGAAAAGCCGTTATACGATTCGCTTGCCTGCGGCATCCACAACCTGCTCGCCATCTTCTTTCGTGAATGCCCCTTTTTGCTGACCGGGCAGAATATCCAGCACCACTTCCGAAGGACGACACAGCCGCGTCCCCAATGGCGTCACCACAATCGGGCGATTAATCAGGATCGGATACTGCAGCATAAAATCGATCAACTGCGGATCGGTGAATGTCTCCTCCGCCAGCCCCAACTGCTCGTAAGGCGCGACGTTTTTACGCAGCAGCGCCCGCACCGAAATGCCCATATCCGCAATCAGCTTATTCAGTTCATCGCGCGACGGCGGCGTCTCAAGATAGAGAATAATGGTCGGCTCTTCGCCGCTGTTACGGATCAGCGCCAGCGTATTGCGTGACGTGCCGCATTCCGGGTTGTGATAAATAGTGATGTTACTCATAGCAGTGTCCCGTTACGGATGAATAGAGAGGCGTAGCGCCAGCGCCACCAGCGTGACAAACAGCACCGGCAGCGTCATGACCACACCGGTACGAAAGTAGTAACCCCAGCTTACGCGTACATTTTTTTGTGCCAGCACATGCAACCACAGCAGCGTCGCCAGGCTACCAATCGGCGTGATTTTTGGCCCAAGATCGCAGCCAATCACGTTGGCATAAACCATCGCTTCTTTCATTACGCCGGTTGCCGAACTGCCATCAATGGCCAGCGCGCCCACCAGCACGGTCGGCATATTATTCATCACCGAAGAGAGGAACGCTGTGATGAATCCCGTTCCCAGCGTGGTCGCCCATAATCCTTTATCGGCCAGCATATTCAGAATGTCGGTGAGATACGCGGTTAATCCGGCGTTGCGCAAGCCATAGACGACGAGGTACATCCCCAACGAAAAAATCACGATTTGCCACGGGGCGCCGCGCAGCACTTTACCGGTATTGATGGCATGACCTTTTTTCGCCATCGCCAACAGAATCAGCGCGCCAACTGCCGCAATGGCGCTGACCGGAATACCCAGCGGCTCCAGCACAAAAAAACCGACCAGCAACAGCAGCAGAACAACCCAACCGGCGCGGAATGTTGCACGATCCTTAATCGCCAGCGCTGGCTCCCGCAGTTTTTCCATGTCATACACCGGCGGGATATCCCGGCGAAAGAAGAGATGCAGCATGATTAGCGTCGCGATAATCGCCGCGATGTCCACCGGTACCATCACCGAGGCATATTCCCTGAACCCGAGCCGGAAGAAGTCGGCCGAGACGATATTGACCAGATTCGAGACAATCAGCGGCAGACTGGCGGTATCCGCAATGAACCCGGCCGCCATCACAAAGGCCAGCGTGGCACGTTTGCTGAACCCCAGCGCCAGCAGCATAGCAATAACAATCGGCGTAAGGATCAGCGCCGCGCCATCGTTGGCGAACAATGCTGCCACCGCAGCACCAAGCAATACAATATAAGTGAACAGGAGCCGACCGCGCCCGTTTCCCCAGCGGGCAACATGCAGCGCCGCCCATTCGAAAAAGCCGGATTCATCCAGCAACAGACTGATAATAATGACCGCAATAAAGGTGGCCGTCGCATTCCACACAATATTCCACACCACCGGGATATCGCTGAGGTGAATCACCCCGCAGACCATTGCCAGCCCGGCGCCGATCACCGCGCTCCAGCCAATACTCAACCCCTTCGGCTGCCAGATAACCAGCACCAGAGTGAACAAAAAAATTGCCCCTGCCAGTAACATCACTTACTCCATCACATCTGAATTTATGAATATGTTTGAGGCGTTAACAGCTGCCGGACGCGGCGGTTTTTAGCCTTTCGCGCGTCTCTTCGCGCAGGCAGTTCCAGCTGGTATCAATGACGTCAGCGGCCCAGGCCGGAATATGCGGAGAGAGACGATAATGAACCCATTTCCCCTCACGCCGGTCGATAACCAGGTTGTATTCACGCAGAATCGCCATATGGCGGGAAATTTTGGGCTGCGATTCTCCCGTTGCCGCACAGAGATTGCAGACGCAGAGTTCTCCGGATTCGCGGAGCAGCATCACAATTGACAGGCGGGTTTCATCGGAGAGCGTTTTGAAAAGCTGAACCGGATGTAGCATGCTGAGTCTCGATGGCGTTCATTTACACATATGGTAAATCATATATGTAATAACTTAAAGCGACACATTGAGGTAAAGAGTCTGGCGTGGAACGAAGCGTTTCGCTTCTGAGTAACATCGTCGCGTGGAATACGGCGGGATCTTCCCCGCCGCTTCAGCATAAGGTATTTGCCCTTAGCGCTTTTCCGCCTCGCGGCTGGCCGCTTCGCGCTTCAGCGCCAGGGTAAAGCCGAAGGTATTGATCCCGTTTGCGCTGGTGGCAAACACATCGCCCTGATGCATGTTCGCTACCGCGCGGACAATTGACAGCCCCAGCCCGTGGTGCGTATCGCTGCGGGTGCGGGAGGCATCCACACGATAGAAACGTTCAAACAGCCGCGCAAGGTGGCTTTGCGCGATCTCCTCGCCGTTATTCGACACCGCGACATGCGCCAGTTCACCGACGTTTTGCAGCCGCACAATGATTGTGCTGTCCTGCGGCGCATGGCGGGCGCTGTTTTCCAGCAAATTCGCCAGCGAACGATGGAACAGACGGCGGTCAATGGATGCCGTGACATCTCCCTCGACCTGCACCTGGAGATTCTTCTCGGCAAACGAAGGCTCGACATACTCAAACGTTTTGTAAGCCTCTTCGCGCAGAGAAACCGTGGTGAGCTGGGTGGCGTGTTCGCCCGCCTGGGCATGGGATAAAAACAGCATATCGTTGACGATGGAGGTCATGCGCTCCAGCTCTTCGAGGTTGGACTCCAGCAGATCCTGTAACTCTTCTATGGAGCGTTGACGTGACAAGCCAAGCTGCGTCTGGCCAATCAGGTTGGTCAGCGGAGTACGCAGTTCGTGCGCCACATCGGCATTAAAGCTCTCCAGTTGGCGCCAGGCGATCTCCTGGCGCTCCAGCGCACCATTAAACGAGACCGCCAGCGTTTGCAGCTCGTCCGGCAAAGTATGCGCCTGCAGACGCTGACCATGATTACCCGGCGCAAGCTGGTGTGCCTGCTCGCTTAATGTATTCACCGGACGCATACCGAAACGGGCGATCAGATAACCCAGCAGCGCAATCAGGAAGACACCGATACAGCTGACCAGCACCAGTGCACAGGTAAATTCATACAGCGTGCCCATATAAGGCGTGGAATCTATCGCCACCACATAGCGCATCGCCGGGCGTTCGCCGCTCGCCGGGATTTCGCGGGAGTAGAGGAACAGCAGGCAGGATGCTTCCGTTTCGCCTGGCGCGGTGCTGAACCCGTTTTTCAGCGAAGCCCACTCCACGCCTTTCGGCGGCGGACCGCCCATATCAAAGCGGGGATCATCGGCCACCAGCCAGTACTTCACGCGCCCGCCCTCATAGGAGGAGAGCGTATTAAATTTGGTGGTCAGGGATTTCCAGCCGTCGATGGACTGACGGTTTTCCACCCACGGCGCCATCAACGATTCGCGGAATAATAATTCGTTATGCATCTGGCTTTGCAGCGACTCATACAACGAGCTTCTGAGTACAACGCCAAAGGTGACGACGACAAACACATACGCCACGGCGAACATCAGCGCCATGCGTCCGGCAATCGAGTGTTTACACAAAGAGAGCGCGTTCAACTGGCTTTACTCTCCTGGCGGGTTTCCAGCACATACCCCATACCGCGCACCGTATGCAGCAGCTTAACGGGATAAGGATTATCAACTTTGGCGCGCAGGCGTTTAATCGCCACTTCAACCACGTTGGCATCGCTGTCAAAGTTCATATCCCAGACCTGTTCGGCGATCATCATTTTCGACAAGATTTCGCCCTGATGACGCGCCAGCAGGCTCAGCAGCGCGTACTCTTTCGCCGTCAGTTCAAGGCGGTCGCCGCCGCGCGTTACGCGCCGCGCCAGCAGATCGAGGTGCAGATCGTGGATATGCAACTGAGTGATGTCCGCGCCGTCGCCTGGTCTGCGGCGCAGCAACGCCTGAATGCGCGCCACCAGCTCGATCAGCGAAAAGGGTTTTGGCAGATAATCATCCGCGCCGTGGCGCAGCCCTTTTACCCGCTCCTCAACCGAGCCGCGCGCCGAGAGCATCAGCACTGGCGTCTGTTTGCAGGCGCGCAGCCGCTCAAGAATCTGGTAACCGTCCATGCCGGGCAACATGATATCCAGCACAATCGCGTCGTACTCGTATTCCAGCGCCAGGTGCAGCCCTTCGACACCATTATCAACGACATCGAGAGTGAAACCCTGTTCGCTCAGCGCACGATTAATATATGACGAGGTCTTTTCCTCGTCTTCGATGAGTAACAGCTTCAAAGGGGCGACTCCTTCAACGTTCCGGCACCTGCCGCAAACATATTCATAGCCGCAATGTTACCGCTGTTGGGCTGACATTTAGCTGACATTTTTTCACCGTTTTAGCGACAAAATGCAACCTGATGATTAACCACGTATCGTGGCGTCAATTCTGCGCTAGCGCTAGCTTTGATGGTACCGACGCCATACGCCAGGCGGCATATGGTATTTACGGGCAAAGGTGCGGGTGAAGGTTTGCTGTGAGTCATAACCATAACGCGTGGAAATGGTGATGATCGAATCTTCCGTCGTCAGCAGCGCCTCGGCAGCGCTCTCCAGCTTCTTATTACGGATATAAATCCCCAACGGCACCTGCATCACTTCCTGAAAAAGACGCTGTAAATGCCATTTTGAATAACCGGCCCGCGTGGCGACATCGCGAATTCTGAGCGGACGGTCGAGGTTTTCATCGATCCACTGCTGGATCTCATGTACCACCATCTGTTGCATACCCATCGTGAAAGCCTCCTTCTTAAGGAGCTCTCACCTTAACGCAGGGATACTGACTCAAAAGTGACGCGAAAATGATAATCCTGTCAGTTTTGTTACCCCTGCCGGGTAGCTTTTACGTCAGCTATCTTAGCAACACCACCACAGTCGCTGACTTATGCCAGCAACTGGATTGGTTCAATCTTGCTACATCGTCGTAACGCGTATGATTTGATCTTGAGAGAGCAGATACTGCTTTTTTATTTATCCGATTCAAGATAATCAGTCAGGAAAGCCTGGGCATTTCCTTCGGAGGAGTATGCTTTGCTGTAATATATTGGTATCGCTTTATTTTCGCCCGGCAGATTCAGCTCCCCCCACCCATTACTATTAAAAAACAAGACGGTAAATTTTTTCCCATCAACCAGTGTGTAAACATATTTTTTCGTACCCACATCATCCACGTTCATTAAATGAATTTTTTTATTCCATGGATGATCAATATCCGTCATCTGTACAATCATTTTTTTCTCGTCAGGTTTACCATAACGCAGTGTCCATACAATGGTGCCTTCCGCCCCTTCATAAGCCTTGACCCTTTCAGCCACTTCCGGTCGCACTACCTGATTTACAGTCGCCGTTCCCTCAGAGTGAACCAATCCGGGCATCGTAATAGCTACAGAGACGGCAATGGACAATAAAATTTTTTTCATCGATAACCTCAAACCTGACATTGTTAACATCAACCAAAAACAAATAATGTATTACCACTAAACCTTAGCGTTATTTTTATGCAACGAAAATTAGCATTCGTTTTCTGCATGATAAAATAAAGTTTGCACACTGCTTGATCTAATCAAATATCCTTTCCGGGAAACCCTCAGGATAAACTCATCACTGACACCTGATTTACTAACGTTATATTTGAGATCATTTATAACCTGCCAAACCCGCTGAACTGACGCGCGAAGGCCGTTTCGCTCCCAGACATCACTCATAAGCATGTCATCAGAAACAACGTTGTTAACCCCATGACACAAAAGGTATTCCAGTAAGTACGACTGGGTTTTTCTCAGAGAAATATATTTCGCCGTTCCATAAAGGCAGATGAGTCTTTTTGTTCTACAGTCATAAATCACACTCTTTTCGATAAGGAAGCCCATGACTGAAAGCGCTTTATTTTCCTCGTCTGGCATACCCCTCCTTAGCGTTTACACAGATGTCTGTACCGCACAATTTTATTGTCAAAATGACAAAACAACACGCTGTAAGTTATTCGCATAATAAATAACATTTATTTCTTGCATGTAAATATCATTAATATTCACAAGGCAGCAATCCGTGGTTAACTGCCGAAAGATAAAAACATGTTTAGTTCATTAAGACAATAACAAACCTTCAGTAATAATAACTAAAAATAATCCACTTTAGCCAGAGGATTGAACCAAACAAAAAACCGTCTCCACAGTTAAAAGACTAGTAAAAATTACGTATCATTAACATTCAGACCATTTACCTTATTAAAATAAAAGTATTACCCCCTATGTTTATAAAATAAAAATATCACTTTCCAGAATTTTTCCGGGATAAATAACACCTTCATCGAATCTACTGCAAAAAATAACGATATCCAGCCAATTGTTCTGATCGCTAGCACTGACTGAAACCACAGAATTGACCGCCGCTGGCGGCATAATCCGCCCATTCACGATGGTTTAATGATTAAGTGATACGCGTGCTGTCCGTCCGGATTACATCAATGAGAAAGGCAAATCACTATCGGGACATCCTTGTCCCTCGCTCTGCGACACCGTTGTCTGGTTCATGTATCATGGCATCGCGTTTGTTCAGAAGCGTCAGGTATTCACCAGCACACCGGAGGCAAGCTGCGCCGAACTTTCCCGCCGGGCATGCTCGGTGCGAAAAACGCTCATCAACGCCACCAGATTCCGTGACTGATCGCGCAGATGATCGACCGCCGAACTGGAGGCGCCCACCAGCGCGGCATTCTGCTGCGTTACCTGATCGAGCTGGGCAATAGCATCATTCACCTGCGCAACGCCCAACTCCTGCTCCTGAGTGGTCATACCGATTTCGTTAATCATTTCCGCGACATGGTGCGACTGCTTAACCAGCTCGCCGATGGTAGAACCGGCATTGTTGACAAGCGTAGCGCCGTTATCCACACAATCAATACTGGCCTGAATCAGCCCTTTAATCTCTTTCGCCGCCGTGGCGGAGCGCTGCGCCAGTGAACGCACCTCTCCTGCGACCACGGCAAAGCCTCGCCCATGCTCACCGGCACGTGCCGCTTCCACCGCCGCATTGAGCGCCAGGATATTGGTCTGGAAAGTGATGCCGTCGATAACGGTAATGATCTCGCCGATTTTGCGCGCGCTCTGGCTGATCTCATCCATGGTGCGCACAATGTTGTCGATCGCTTCCCCGCCTTTGGCGGCAATGTCGCTGGCGGCGGTGGCCTGCTGGTTGGTGACGCGTACCGTGTCGGCATTCTGGCGAATGGTCTGGCCGATTTGCTCCATTGACGCCGCCGTCTGTTGCAGGCTGGCTGCCTGCTGTTCCGTGCGCTGGCTAAGATCCATACTGCCCGCCGCCACGCCGCTGGCCCCTGCCGAGATCGATTCGCTGCTCTCACGAACCTGCGCCACAATGCGATTGAGGCTTTGACGCATCGCCTCCATCCCGGCCAGCAGGCTGTGGCGATCGCCTGCCGCCAGCGTCACCGGCATTGCCAGATTGCCCTCAGCGATATCATGTACCACTCGCAACGCATAAGCGGGTTCACCGCCCAGCTGCCGCTTGATAAGCCGCGTGGCAAACCAGGCGATCAACACGCCAAACAGCGTTGCCGCTGCGGCCAGCATCAGCAGCAGATCGCCAGACGCGCGCGCACTGCCGGTGCTCTCCGCCGCTGCCGCGGTCGTGCTGGCCTGCTGGCGCTGGATCATCACAGTGATTTCATTAAACAGTTGTGCCTGAACCGGTTGCAGTTTATCCACCGCCATCGACTGGGAGTCGAGCATCTGGCCATTTTTCGCCATGCTCACCGTCTGGCGCACAACCGCGACGTATTGCGCCTGCGTCTGTTTAAAACGATCCAACATCTGCTGGACATCGCTGCCCTGAATATTCTGCTGTAACTGTTTGACCAGCGTGTCGATACGCTGGATTGCCGCTTCGGTGACCTTCTCTTCGGCCTCCTGTTTATCGGCGTCATCCTGAAACACCATAATAAAGGTCGCTTTGGTAGCGTTATTTAACGTGTCCTTTAACTCCTGCATCGCCAGCAGGTTAGTCAGGTGATATTTTTCATAATATTCAATGTGTTTGCTGGTGCTAAGTAATTGTGTCCGTCCAAAAATCGCCACCAGGAAACTGATCACAATAATGGCGGCAAAACCGGTGCCTAAAAGCGCACCAAGAGAGAAGGGTTTGATGACTCGCATAGTATCCCTCGTAGTGTTTCAACGAATTCCACAAGCTGTGTAATGGGTGCGATTTCACTATACGAAGGCTATAACCTTACGGAAAATATGAAATTACGATGGGATCGCCGGAGGGCAGCAGCGTCTTATCAGACCTACAGGCGGGGTATATTGCCGGTTTAATCGCAGGGCTGATGTCGCGCTGACAATAAAAGGCAGAGGTCGAACGGCCCAATAATAAAGGAGAAGCCGGATGCGCCGCCGCTGCCCACAGTGACACGCGGTTCGGGCATTTGTTGCTGAAATGCTGGCTCCTTATTACTGATTAACGGTTCACATCGCCCTTGAGGGATTCGCTGCAGTGCCAGGCTGTAAGGCGCAGTGCAGTTAATGATGATTTTGCTGGCAGTACTGCGATCGCGTACTGACGGCCTTTTTCATGTGGAATAACGATCGATGCAATCGGCTTCACTACTGAACCTTGTCAGCATCAAGGCCAGCGTTTTCGGAGTACTAAACAGACGGGCAAAACTAAAGCGCTGGTCGATATTATCCATTATGCCCGAAATTGATTGGCTGCACTGGCGGCTAGCGCCGAAGCAGGGAGACATCCTGGCTCCCTTTTTTCTCAGTCAACAACGATGCGGTCTTAATTTACCTCAATTCGACGGCGTGGTGGTGGTGGTGGTACTGGTTGACGTGTTACTGCCGTTGTCACCGCCCATTGCCAGCAATGCCAACCCGGTGACGGCAGCAACGCCCGCGACACCAACCCACGCCGAATTTCCAATGGCACTGTCTGAAGCGTCACTTCCTGCGGCAGAGCCTTCTGCTACCGGTGCTGCGTGTGCTAATCCAGAAATAATAAAACTAACGACCAAAATAATGCGATGTAAATGCGTCATGAACCAACCCTCATATTTTATTGGGACCTTTCGCACTTTAAATCGCCATCACAAAATAAGATCGCAAATTAAGACATTCCTCGACAATATGGAAACAATTGGGAGATTCCTCAGTTCTATTTAATTATCTAAACGAAGCGGCAACAGCTTGCATAAAACAAAAATAAGAATATCCTCAGTTAACAACTTTTTAGCAATATGATACAGATCAAACTAGAAAGAGAAGAAGGATCAAAAGCAGAAACCATTTTTTACCCGCCAATGTTTTTACACACAGTTTCATACGAACCGGGAGGATGTTAACATGGGAAGAAATATAGATATCGTATTGTTCAAAATTAATTGCTCTTATACCAAAAAAGGTATAATTCAATTAGTAAAAGAAATCAGAAATTGCAGTGAAATACACATTGCCATTAACTTTAGTGCGCCTTTTTCCAACCGAGGGATGCTGGTTGTGACTAAAGGTCATTTTTCTCCCTTTACCCTGGTACATACACCTATAATTGTGATTCCCGATAAAATACAAGTGGATGTTTTATTGGATATTTTAACTGAATTTATAAATGGACGCGTCAGTAGCCATGTAAAAACCATTCGACTGGGCCGTCGAGAAATCGCAATATTGAAGGGCATGATCTTCGAGAAGAGCGATGATGAAATATCTAACCTACTGAGTATTAACAAAAAAACAGTCTCATCTCATAAGGATAACATTAAGAAGAAAATATCAGCCAACTCCAGGATTGATATTTTTTACGCCTTCAGTATTTTTCCATTCAAAGATTGTGGACTGGCCGAAAATGAGGAAGAAATAATGCCATTCCCCCAGCAAAAAACGCCAAATCGTAGAGTGGTGGCCTACGGCTGATTATCACTACAGGTTGAAATAAAAACCTGATGTTCACAACGTAAACCATAATAATTCAGTATTGCGATATATCCTCTGTACCTGTTTACGTTCGAAACAGACAGTGTAAAAATATAATAGCAGCAGGACTATCGTCGGTAATATTTTTTGGTGTTGCCGACGTTTCTGGAACGAACCACTTTTAAATGCTTATAGAATGAAAAAATGATTATAACCAGTAGCACACCAATCACAGTCAGTTCGATGATGATCATTTTGTGTACTCGCGTAGAGAGGATGCTTTATTTACTGATGAACAGCGTCACACGTCAATAGCTGATACCGAAAATAAGACTGGCCTCACCACAAAAATTATTTTGAAAAGACTTATTCATTTAAAAACAAGAGAAAATTACCATGCCTACTAACCTTTGTAGTATGACTGCCTTGCGCCACTATTATCTGCGTATTTTACGCCGTTATTCCTCGCTCAATGCGGTCGAAGAAATTTATGAACTCAGGAGCCAAAAGCTAACCGGAATTGAGCTGGAAGCGCTGATCAGTGCCAGCGATCATCGCCGCGCCGAACTTGTTCACCACTGCCGCTGGCTGAAAGTTCCGGCCAGCGCATGGCGCAATGTGTAGGTTGCTGAGCGTCATTTATTCACCTTGGTTATACGAAAAGAGTCTTGTATCAGTGGTAAATATTCTTTGTCGCCTGCCGATAGCTTAAAAGCCTTTTGTGACATTGACGTTGAGCAGGACAAAAAATGAAAAGACATCCCCTTTCTTGCAGGGCGCTAAAGGCGGCAGGTTATGACCCGAACTCCAGCGTGCTGGAGCTTGAGCACAGTAATGGCCGCGTTGAGCAGTATCTCGGCGTACCACCGAAGATCTGGCAGGGTTTTTTGATGAGCCAGCAGCAGGAAGCGTACTTCCGCGAAAATATTGCCAACAGCTACTTAAAAATCACCGTTGAACCGGCGAATCGCAGTCGCTTTTAGTCTGTAACACGGTCATTTTTAGTGTTTTTGTGTTAACGTTGTCTCCCCGCGCAGACGACGCGGTTTCCTGTTGACTAAGGCTTTTGACAACGTAAGAGGGTATATGAGAATTGGTATTGCCTTTCCGGTGCTGGTTTTTATTGTAGCGGTCGCTTTCCTTGCCTGGTTTATCCTCGGCGGCTACGCCAACCCAGGTTCCTGACGTCTTTTCCCCTCCGATTTATGCCGACGGCGCATTCGCGAATGCCGTATCCGCTTACAGAAAATAAGTAAAACCAATGGAATGAATGAGCCTGCCGTTCCGTTAGCGGGTGTAAACTACCGGGCAAGTACGTTTACCGGAGTGGTTCATGAATATCATTGAAATCATCATGTCGGCGGGCAAGGTTTCCGTGGATGTTGCACTGTATACCCTGCTGCCGATCATGGTGGTGATGCTCATCATAATGAAGTATCTGGAGGAAAAAGGGGTTCTGGATGGCATTGTTCGTCTCACCTCCCCGGTATTAAAACCTTTTGGGATCAGCGGAATGGGGATTTTCGCCCTGATTCAGCTTAATTTCGTCAGCTTTGCCGCACCGCTCGCCGCGCTGGCGATTATGGAGCGCCGCGGAACTTCCGATCGCCATCTTGCCGCCACGCTCGCCATGTTATTCGCCATGGGGCAGGCGAATGTGTTTTACCCTCTGACTCCGTTCGGCCTGCACTGGGGCATAGCGATTGTGATTTCGATGATTGGTGGTCTTGCCGCCTCAACGCTGACCTGGTACGTCACGGGACGCAAGCTCTCTGCCGCCAGCCTGCGCGATGAAGAGGGTGAACTGAATAAAGATAAACCGCGCGCGAGTTTGATTTCGGTGATTAACGGCGCTGGCGCAGATGCGATTCGCCTGGCGCTGGGGTCGCTGCCGATGCTGTTGTTATCGCTGACGGTGGTGGGCTTACTGAAAGCGGCAGGCGTGGTAGAAGCGCTGACATCGCTGTTAACGCCGATGCTGGAATTCTTCCATATTTCCACAGTATATGTGCTGCTGACGCTGACCAAATGCCTGGCGGGCGGTACGGCCTATTTTGGCGTGGCCTCGGAGATGGCGCAGCACGGTCAACTGACGGCGCAGCAGATCAACGCCTCGGCGGGCTTCCTGGTGCAAACCCTCGATTTACCAGGAATTGGGATTTTCCTCGGTATCGCCAGCCGCTTTGTCCGCCTGTTCCGCTTTGTACTGCCAGGCGCGATTGTCGGCATTCTGGTCCGCACGCTGTTACATGTGATGGTGTTTTAATGCGGGAAAAGCACAAGGGCACGATTCGTGCCCTGCTGAGTTTGTTGCCACGGTAAGCGCTATTTTCCCAGTGCGGCGGCCATTGCGGCGCTGCATTTCATGGGCTCGAATTCAACAACGTCGTAATCGGCCACACCTTCACGGTAAAAGGGATCTTCTTGCAGCAGCGCATCCAGTGCCGGGCGGGCCAGTGCGCGGGTTAAAATCACACCACCACTGCGCGGGTTCGTCGGCCCGGCCGCCAGAAAATAGTCCTCTTTAAAGCACGCGTCGAGATACGTGCGGTGCTCCTCAACAAAGCGATCGACCTCGCTTAACGGTTTTTTATATTTCAACGTTACGATAAACATGCGCAAACTCCTCTCTATGAATAGATAATTATCAACATGTTACGGTGCAGTATTCATGAGAGTTATATTGCGGTTAAATAGCCGTTCAGGCTATTGCCATTTTTAACCCAGTTGAGACCGGATTTGTTGTGGACATCAAACTGCTGCGATCGTTTACCGTTGTTGCCCGGCTTGAGCATATCGGCCAGGCGGCTGAAAGGCTGAATATCTCATCATCCCCGCTGAGCCGACAAATTCAGATGCTGGAAGATGAATTAGGCGTCACGCTGTTTCATCGCGAGAAAAAACGCCTCCATCTGACCACCGAAGGGGAAAAATTTCTCGACGAAGTGGGGCCTTTTCTCCAGCACTATGATCGGCTGAAAGATCACGCCAGACATCTGGGTCAGGCCAACGCCGGACGCATCGATATCGGCTATGTCGAAGCGGCGATTCACTCACGTCTGCTGCCCGATGCGCTGGCAAAATTAGCGCTCCCGCCAGAGATCGATATCAAGCTGCATTCGATGCGTTCAAAGCAACAGCTTGAGCAGCTACAGGCCCGATTAATTGATGTGGCGTTCTTATATACGCTGCCGCCGTCAAGCGACACGCAGTTTTGCCAGAAAATCGTTCTTACCGAGCCGGTGCTGCTGGCGATGCCGAAAGAGATGGCTCTCCCCGCGCCCACGCCCGCGCAGCTTGAGCAGTATCCCTGGATAGCCGAGCAGGAAAACCTGAACCCGGCAGCGCGCGCGCAGTTACTTCGGGCCTGTCAGGAAAAAGGCTTCACCCCGCGCATCAGCCTGGAAGTTTCCGGCCCGCTGGCCGCGCTCTCTTGTGTCGAAGCAGGACTGGGATTCACGTTTATTCAGCAAAGCCTGGCGCGCATTGCCTCGGAGAATGTGGCATTAGTGGCTTTGCCATGGCTACCGCTGGAGATCGCGCTACACCTGGTGTGGAGAAAAGACGAAACAAAGCCGCTGGTGCGACGCCTCCTCGCGGCTTTCGATTAGCGCCGCTCACCCGGCCTGGCGCAGATTCCCCCCAGGCCCGGTAAGCGTACGCCATCAGGCAAAACGTTATTTCTTCACCGTATCTTCGAGGAAGAAGCGACCGAGCGGATTCTGGTAGAAACCTTCGATATTTTTCCGGCTCACGTTGCGGTACGGGCTGTAGTAGAGGTCGATCCAGTTCACATCGGCTTTGGCCATTTTTTGCAGATCGATATACATCTGTTCGCGTTTTTTCGGATCCATTTCCACGCGAGCAGCAGCGACCAGCGCTTTCACCTTGTCATTCTTATAACGCGTCATGTAGTTCATGTTCGCATCGTGGCCCAGCACAAAGGTGGTTTTCTGATCCGGGTCGAGAATATCGTTGGTCCAGTACATCACCGAAATATCGTATTCGCCCGCCACCAGCATGTCCCAGCTCTGGCTGGGGTCAACTTTTTGCAGGTTCACCTTCACGCCCGCTTTCGCCAGTTGCTGTTGCAGCAGAATGGCGATCTGCTCATCCACTTCGTCTCCGGCGTTAACCACATAATTCAGCGTTAAATCGGAGGCGCCGGCGGCTTTCAGCATCTGTTTGGCTTTTTCAGGATCGTAGGCACGGCGCAGGTTATCGCTGTAGTGGTACAGCGCGCCAGCCGGAATATAGGAGTTCGCCACCTGGCCGTAGCCAAAGGTCACGGTCTTCACAATCGCATCTTTGTCGATGGCAAAGTCCAGCGCCTGGCGCACTTCCACTTTACCGAGCGCGCCGTGCGAGTGGTTGATCAACAGATGATCTTCACGGGTTGATGGATCCAGATCCACCTTCAGATTGCTGTCTTTTTGCAGTGATGCAATGCGCGAGAACGGCACCGTCAGCGCGGCATCCAGTTCACCGGCCTGCACTTTCAGCATGCGGGTGTTGTCATCAGGAATGGTCAGCCAGTCCACTTCGTCGAGGCTGACGTTCTTCGCCTGCCAGAAGTTCGGGTTCTTCACCAGCACGATTTTCTCGCCGCGCACCCACTCTTTCACGCTAAACGCGCCAGAACCGACCGGTTTTTCGGCAAACGTCTCTGCCCCTTCATCCTTCAGCGCTTTTTCCGAGATCACCGACGCATTCGGCAATGCCAGTTGTGACAGGAACGGCGCAGACGGTGATTTCAGCGTGACGACCAGCGTGCGCGCATCCGGCGCTTCGGCTTTGTCGATAATGCTGTACGAATCGCGCCACAATGAACCGGCATCGTCACGGATACGCAGCAGGCTGAACGCGGCATCACTGGCACTCACTGGCGTACCGTCGGAGAATTTGGTGTCGCGAATTTTAAAGGTATAGACCTTGCCGTCCGGCGAAATGCTCCAGCTTTCCGCCACGCCCGGCTCCAGTTTGGTGCCGGTTTTATCTACCCGTACCAACGGATCAAAGACGTTGGAAAACACCCAGTTGTCGGCGTTTTGCGCCGATTTGATCGGGTCGAACGTGGTGCTGTCTTCGCGACGGCCAATGGTTAATACGCCTGCCGCCTGCGCCATTTCGCTGACCACACTGAGCGCCAGAAAAACGCTGGCCGCCAACAACTTAACATGCCTGTGCTTCATCAAAAGATCTCCTGGTTAAAGGAAAAACAGTCTCATCGCCTGTGTGGGTCAACACACAGGAATATGCGTGATCGGCAATCTGCCGGGTTGGAGGTAACGCGCCGGTGCGACACTGCACCTGCGCATAGGGACAGCGCGGATGGAAAGCGCAGCCCTGTGGAATGGATAACGGGCTGGGCGGTTCTCCGCCAAGCGGCTCCGCGGGCAGCGGTTTATCGGGATCGATTTCCGGGATCGCCGCGACCAGCGCGGCGGTATAAGGGTGACGTGGCTGCGTGAACACCGCTTCGGACGGGCCTTCTTCGACAATACGCCCGAGGTACATCACCGCCACGCGATCGCACAGGCGGCGCACAATCGCCAGATCGTGTGCGATAAACAAAATCGCCAGCCCCATCTTTTCGCGCAGTTCCATCAGCAGGTTAACGATCTGCCCCTGAATGGAGACATCCAGCGCCGCCACGCACTCATCTGCCACTATCAACCGGGGTTCGAGCGCCAGCGCGCGGGCAATCCCGGCACGCTGGCATTGCCCGCCGCTAAGCTGGCCGGGTCGGGCCTTCGCTTGCTCCGGGCGCAACCCGACTAACGTCAGCAGTTCAGCCACCCGCGCATTCACACCGCTGCGCGGCACTTTCTGATGCACGCGGAGTACTTCCGCAATGCTGTCGCCGATGGTCTGGCGAGGATTAAGCGAGGCGAAAGGATCCTGAAAAATCATCGCCGTTTGCAGGCGCAACCGCGCCACGTCGCTCTTCAGCCCATGAGTAATGCGGTGACCATCGAAGCGCACCTCGCCCGCCGTCACCCGCTCAAGCTGCAATAACGCCCGTCCCAGCGTGCTTTTGCCGCTGCCAGATTCGCCCACCAGACCGAGGGTTTCCCCGGCGTGAATTTTCAGTGTGACGTCATTAACGGCGTGCACCATCCGCCTGGCGCCAATCAGGCCGCCGGAAACCGGAAAGGTCACGCTGACGTTGTCCGCCTCTAACAGGGGCCAGTTTGCTGATGTCGTCATGCGCCCTCCCGCAGGCTAAGTGGTTGTAATGCATGATGGCAGGCCGCCGCATGCGCCAGTGTGTCGCGCCCCTGCCGCAGCACAGGCTGTTGCTGACAAGCCGCGCTGGCGTACTGGCAGCGGGGATGAAAGCGGCAACCGGCCGGGAAGTTATCCGCCACCGGCGGCTGACCGCTGATAGTCACCAGACGCCCCTGCCCGCCTTCGCTAGCCGGCTGGCAATCAATTAATCCACGGGTGTAGGGATGCAGCGGTTGCGCCAGCACATCGCGCTTGCCGCCCACTTCGCACAACCGCCCGCCGTACATAACAGCGATGCGATCGCAGGTTTGCGCCACCACGCCAAGATCGTGGGTGATCATGATCACCGCCAGCCCCAGTTGCTGGCGCAAATCGCTGAGCAGACGCAGGATCTGCATCTGCACGGTGACATCCAGCGCGGTGGTTGGTTCGTCGGCAATCAGCAGCGACGGTTCAGGCGCCAGCGCCACGGCGATCATCGCGCGCTGGCGCATGCCGCCGGAAAATTCATGCGGATAGTTATGAATGCGGTTTTGCGGATCGGGAATACCCACCTGGCGCAGCAGTTCTTTGGCATCTTCCCGCGCCTGTGCTCGGCTGGCGCCGAAATGACGGCGACGGCTTTCGGCAATTTGCTCGCCAATGGTCATCACCGGGTTCAGGTGGCTGGCGGGATTCTGGAAAATCATCCCCATTTCGCGACCGCGCACCGCCGACATCTGCGCTTCGCTGAGCGACAGTAAATCACGGCCGCCCAGCCGCACTTCGCCGCCGGTAATGGCCAGCCCCTGGCCGGGCAGCAGACGCATCAATGCCCGACATGTCACGGTTTTCCCGGAGCCGCTCTCGCCGACCAGGCCGAGCATCTCTCCGGCATTCAACGTAAATGAGACCTTATCTACCAGCGCGATATCCGGCTCGCGGGTAATGGTCAGTTCTGAGACGGTCAGCAGGGTCATACGCGCGCTCCCAGTTTATCGCCGAGGCCATCGGCCAGCAGGCTGAAACCCATCGCCAGCAGCACTATCGCCAGCCCCGGAAAGGTGGTTATCCACCACGCGGTGGTGATAAAGCTCTGCCCCTCCGCTACCATCACGCCCCACTCCGCCGTGGGCGGCTGCACGCCCAGCCCGAGATAGCTGACCGCCGCGCCATTCAGCAGCACCAGCACGCAGTCGGACATGGAGAACACCAGCGCGCCGGTGATGGCGTTCGGCAACAGATGACGGAACAGAATGCGCGCGTGGCCGTAGCCAAGGCTGCGCGCCGCGACAATAAAATCCCGCTGTTTTAGCGTCAGCACCTGCGCCCGCACCAGCCGGGCGTAAGAGACCCAGCCGACCATCGCCATCGCAATGTAGAAGCTGCCCAGCCCCGGCCCGAGGATGGCGATGATCGCCAGCATCAGTACCAGAAAAGGAAACGCCAGTACGATGTCGATCAGCCGCATAATGGCCGCATCCACCACGCCGCCGAGATAACCAGACAGCGCGCCGAGCGTGGTGCCGAGCAAAAACGGGAAGATAACCCCCAGCAGGCAGATTTGCAGATCCACCCGCGCGCCCCACAGCACGCGCGAGAAGATGTCGCGGCCAAAGTTATCGGTACCGAACAGGTGCGCGCCGCCGGGAGGAAGCAGGCTCGATGCGGCATCCTGCGTAATGGGATCAAACGGCGCCAGCCACGGAACAAACAGGGCGATAAACAGCCACAGCCCGACAATCACTATCCCGGCGCGCAGCGCGTGCTGGCGTGGGATCGCCCGGCGGCGTAACCCGGAAATCACACTGAGAGCACTCATAATTTGACCCTCGGATCCAGTGCCACGGTCAGCACATCGGCCAGCAGGTTGACGACCACGGTCGCCAGCGCAAACACCATCACCACGCCCTGCACCACCATGTAGTCGCGGCTAAAAATCGCTTTCACCAGCAACTGGCCCAGCCCCGGAATGGCGAACACGCTCTCAATCACTACCGTGCTACCAATCAGCCAGCCAATATTCACCGCCAGCAGGTTTAGCGTCGGCACCAGTGAGTTGGGCAACACGTGACGCCAGAAGATACGATTTTCGCGCTGCCCCCGCGCCCTGGCCGCCACCACATAGTCACTGCTCATCTCCATCAGCAGGCTGGCGCGCAGGTTGCGAATCAATACCGCAGACAGCGCCAGCGCGACCGTCAGGCACGGCAGCACCATATGGTGCAGTTGGTCGGCAAAATCGCTACCGTAACCGGAGACCGGGAACCAACCGAGCACCACGCTAAAAATGATGATCATCATGATGCCGAGCCAGAACGCCGGAAACCCTAACCCGGCGGTGGTGAACAGACGGATCAGTTGATCCGCCGCCCGCCCGCGCTGTCGCGCTGCCAGCGAAGCCAGCGGAACGGTGAGGATCACCGCCAGCAGCACACTGCCCAGCACCAGCCACAATGTTGGTTCGAGCCGCGAGTTAATCAGCTTCAGGGTATCGACGCGGTAGACAATCGATTTGCCCAGCTCCCCCTGTAATAAATTGCGCAGAAAGTAGCCGTACTGCACCCATAACGGTTCATCGAGACCAAACTGCGCACGGATACGCGCCAGCGCCTCTGGCGTACTGCGTACGCCGAGCAGAATGCGCGCCGGATCGCCGGGGATTGCCCGTACCATCGCGAAGGTGATGATGCTGATCCCAAGCAGCACGGGCAGCAGTTGTAAGGGTCGAAATAACAGAAAACGGTAACGATGCATCAGCGAACTCCCATGGTGCATACGGTGGTGAAAGTTAAAAAATCGCTCCGCCGTAGTGCAGCCCTGCGTCATAAATTTGCGCCCGGTCAGCCTTAGCGGGCGTTTTCTTTACGCTAACGGCATCATTCAGGGCTGGGTAGTTAGCAAAAATACTAGTTTTACCTTTCTCGCAGGACGGCACCGGAATTGCATGCTTTGGCGAAGCCATGGGGAAATTGCACAAACCGTGCCCGTGGCATGGCACCGTTTACCTTGGGGGAGTTCATTATGCGCATTGATATCGAAAGCCCTGGTGCAACCAACGCCACCAGGCTTGAAGAGGCTTTTGCCGGGCTGTTTGCCCGGACGCAGGCGTTGGGTTTTGATGCGGTGATTTACGACTACACGCCGGTGCCGCGTTCGCTGGAAGGCGCGCTGATTACGCCGTCGCTGCTGGAGATGCGCAATGTGCCGGATGATATGCGCAGGCTGTGGTGCGAACGCGGCTACTATCAGGTCGATCCGGTTCAGCATTTTGCGCTGGAGAGTTGCGCGCCGTTCGTCTGGTCTTATCAACGCCCGGATCGCAGCGCATTGCAGGGGCGACTGGATGAGAACGCGCAAGAAGTGACGCACTACATGCGCGATAACAATATGCCCTGCGGCGCCACCGTGCCGCTGCATCTGCCCAATGGCGGTTTTGTCACGCTGACCGGAATTGTCACCGACCAGCGGGAAGAGCGGGATATCAGCGAAACGCTGGCGCAACTGACCTTTCTGGCGCACCGCTTCCAGGAGTCGGCGTTTCCGCTGTTTGACGCCTCAATGCTCACCTGCCGCCATGTCAAACTGAGCAACCGCGAGCGCGAATGTCTGGCGTGGTCCGCCGAAGGGCTGACGGCGAAAGAGATTGCCCGCAAGCTGCACCGCTCAGTTGCGACTGTTACGCTGCATCTGAACACGGCGGCGAAAAAGCTCGGCGCGACCAACCGCGTGCAGGCAGTTGTCCGTGCGTTGCATTACCGTTTGCTGGACAGTTAAGAACTAGCATTTTTGCTAGTGTTCAGCGTAAGCAGTGACGTTCTAACCTGAAAGCCAGTTCACTTAACAGGGTAAACGTCACTCATGTACACCATTCGAGAAGGCTATGTTCCCTTCCGGGGATATCAGACCTGGTTTCGCATCTGCGGCGATCTACACAACGGTCAGACGCCGTTGGTGGTCGCGCATGGCGGCCCCGGCTGCACTCACGATTATGTTGATGCGTTCAAAGATATCGCCGAAACCGGGCGCGCCGTGATCCACTACGATCAATTGGGTAACGGACGTTCCACCCATCTGCCGGAGAAAAGCCCGGATTTCTGGCAGCCCTCGCTGTTTCTCGACGAACTGAATCATCTTCTCCAGGCGCTGGAGATTGCCGACAACTACGCGCTGCTGGGGCAATCCTGGGGCGGAATGCTGGCGGCAGAACATGCAGTCACCCAGCCGCAAGGGTTGAAAGCGATGATTATCGCCAACTCACCGGCATCAATGGCGCTGTGGCTGGAAGGTGCAGCGAAACTGCGCGCGCAGCTTCCACCTGACGTCCAGCAGACGCTGCTGGCGCACGAAGCAGCGGGCACGCTGGACAGCGCGGAATACAAAGCGGCAAGCCAGGTGTTTTACCAGCGCCATGTCTGCCGTCTCTCCCCCTGGCCGCCGGAAGTACAGCGCACCTTTGATGCGATGGACGCCGATCCGACGGTGTACCACGCAATGAACGGCCCAACAGAATTCCACGTGATCGGCAGCATGAAAGAGTGGACGATTATCGACCGTCTGCCGCAGGTGCGCGTTCCGACATTACTGATTTCCGGGCGCTATGACGAAGCCACGCCAGAAGTAGTGCAGCCGTTTATGGATCATATTACCGGGGCACAATGGGTGATTTTCGAATCCTCCAGCCATATGCCCCATGTCGAAGAGCGGTCGTTGTGTATGCAGACCGTCAGTGATTTTTTGGCGAAAACCTGTTGATTCTCAGCCCACACCAGGTGGATTGTGTTTGTTGTTTTTAAGCGCCGGCCAGGCGCTTTTTTTGTGCCTGCCAGCCAGCAACACCGTGCATTAACGGCACATCGCGGGTGCGCTACCGGTACGCATCGCTGAATAGAGCGAACAGAGCGCCTGCAAGCTCTTGGTGCCGGTACGTTTCATCAGGCTGTTGCGCTGCACGCTGACGGTGGTCGGGCTGACGCCGCGTATCCGCGCGATATCCTCCACTGAATGCCCGCGCAGCAGCAAGCGCATAATTTGCTGCTCGGCGCTGGTGAACTTAAAGGCGCCATGAATATAGCCGGGCTGCTGGTTTTGCTGACAAAGCAGGATCATCACTTCCAGTGCCTGGCGCAGCTCATGTACGTGAACATCTTCTGCAAGGCAGAGTTTCACCAGCCCAGGGAAAAGTAGCGTCAGTGAATCGAAATGGCGTTCAGAGGAGATGAAAATAGAGTAATGCGGCGGCGGGCTGGAGAAAAACAGTGAATACATTTCCACGATATCCATTCCCGCGGTCACATATATTGCGGCACCACCGCTGCGAAAACGGCTGCCTTTTTCTCTGCTCAGTTGCCTGAGTATTTTCTCAATACCGTAGATGAAAAGGCGATCCTTTCCATAGATTGTCATAGCGGCTCCAGAGGATAATTTTTATATTTTCCGCTCCGTTAACGGAGGCATGTTTTTTCCTGAGTGTTAGGGATACGTTAAGGCAGATCAAGCCTGGCTGACTGTCTTGTTTAGCTTTCGTTTAGCTTGTTGATGACATCCCGTCTGGTTCTGCATTCCGCACTCTCCCTGTTGCGCTCAGTGTATTGCATTTTTCGTCAAATGTTCGCAATTTATTCCAGGAATAAATTTATTAACTTATTTATTTTCGATAGTAAATCAACAATACATCTCTTTATTCATCACCTCACTTAGAAAACTTATCTTGTTGTTTATAAATGATTTATTATAAATAAGAATATCTTTAATTCCATCATTTGAATAATTTTCAGTCTGTATTTAAATGTTTGATCTCAGCCTCAAAACATCATTTCAAATTGTGTAAAATTGAATTCCATATGATTAAGTAAGATATGAAAACAACAAGATTAATGCACCCAATTAATCCTGATAATTTGGTTGATAACGTATTCTGTGTGGTGAATCCCCCTCAGCGGCGGGGTCATGCTGATATGAGGTTATCCTCAATGATGTTTCATTTTTATGGGCGAACTGGAGAGATCGGCCTCCAGTTCACCGGGAGGCACCCGGCACCACACACCACATTACCGGCACAGTGATTATATTCGTCATAATTATTATGCCTGCTAATTATATCAATTTTTATCAGCAGGGATTGTCACATTCCCTCTGAATTAAAACTATCTGCAATTTTTTGCGGAGAACCTTCTGTACCTTTGGGTTAAAATAATAGGGGATATTATGTTGCGCACGTTGTTATTAACTACCATACCGTTGTTCAGTATTGCGGCTCATGCGGTGACTTTTGATTATCGTCATGAAATAAATGACAGTGGCGGTAATAACCACAAAGATCGTTTATTAATGTCGCACCGCTTTGCAAATGGTTTTGGTTTATCGCTGGAAGGCAAATGGAAAGGCTCACAAAATAAAGACAAGGCGTATCATGAAACCGTCAGTAATGGTACGGAAGTGGTTGCCAGTTATGTTTATAAAATTAATCCGACCTTCCAGATTGAACCGGGTTTTTCACTGGACAGCAGTTCAACCTCGAACAACTATCGCCCGTATCTGCGCGGCAAGGTCAACTTCTCCAGTGATGTCGGAGCTACGCTGCGCTACCGCCCTTACTTTAAGCGCAACTCCAACAACATCGGCACCACAAAAGACACCAGCGAAAACGGCTACAACCTGACGGCTGTTATTTCGTGGAAACTGTTTAATGATTATCAGCTCGACTACGAACTGGATTATAAACACGCGACGTCCGCTGGCGTGCTGATTGCCGATAATGAAAATTACGACTGGACGCACGATGTGAAATTAACCTACAAATTTGATAAAAACTGGTCGCCGTATGTTGCGATTGGTAATGTATCCGGCAGTAAATATACAGATGAACGTCAAACTCGTTATCGCGTCGGTGTGAAATATAATTTCTGATAATCCGGATATAAATAAGGATTTCGGCAGAAATCCTTATTTTTAAAGAGGCGAATAATGAAACTGTCAAAAATAACGCTGGCATTAACGATGTTGAGTACCTTCTCCTGCGCGGCCATTGCGCAGGAGAGCGCGCGCCTGAGAAGCGTCAAAGCCTTTGCCGACACGGTGATGACGAAGGCCGCCGCACAAAATCAGCCCAACGTGCCGTTACTGGCCGATGGCGTGGATCCGCGTACCGGCAAGCAGATGGAATGGATCTTCCCCGATGGGAAAACCGCAGTGCTGTCGAATTTTTCCGCGCAGCAGAACCTGATGCGCGTGCTGGTTGGGTTAAGTAATCTGAGCAGCGATGCAAAATACAAAAAACTGGCCGAAGAGAACGTTCGTTACTATTTCCGCCATTACCAGGACAAGAGCGGGCTGCTGCTGTGGGGCGGACACCGCTTTATCGATCTCAACACGCTGCAACCGGAAGGGCCAAGCGAGAAAGAGATGGTCCACGAACTGAAGAACGCCTACCCCTACTATGATTTGATGTTTACCGTCGATAAACCGGCGACCGAACGTTTTATCCGCGCATTCTGGAATGCACATGTTTACGACTGGGAGATCCTGGAAACCAGCCGCCACGGGGAATACGGCAAAGTAATGGGCAAACTGTGGAACAGCGAGTTTGAACAACAGCCGCCGTTCTTTGCCACCAAAGGCCTGAGCTTTCTCAACGCGGGAAATGATCTGATCTACTCCGCCTCGCTGCTCTATCAACACGATGGTGACAAAGGCGCGCTCACCTGGGCAAAACGGCTGGCGGAACAGTATGTTCTGCCACGCGATAAAAAGACCGGGTTAGGCGTTTATCAGTTTACCCAGGCGTTAAAACGCGCCGAAACCAGCGACGACAGCGATACCAACTCAAAATATGGCGACCGCGCGCAGCGCCAGTTTGGCCCGGAGTTTGGCGCGGATGCACTGGAAGGCAATATGATGCTGAAAGGCCGTACCAGCACGCTCTATTCGGAAAACGCGCTGATGCAACTGGCGCTGGCGAAATCTCTCGGACACGACGGGGATGACATCAAAAAATGGACGCTGGATGGCCTGAAAGCTTTCGCCAAATATGCCTATGACGCGAACAGCAACACCTTCCGTCCAATGCTGGCAAACGGCAGCGATTTGTCGGGTTATACCCTGAAACGTGACGGCTACTACGGTAAAAAAGGCACCGTGCTGAAGCCTTATCCGGCAGGCAATGAATTCCTGCTCTCTTACGCCCGCGCCTGGACGCTGGAGCCGGATACAGAGATATGGAAAGTGGCGCGCGGGATTGCCCGTAGCCAGGGGTTGGGTGATATCGGCGAACCCGGCGGCAAAAACCACAAACTGGATCTCACCACGCAAAACAGCGAGCCGTACGCCATCTTTTCGCTGATCGATCTGGCGCAGGCAACCGGCGATAAAAGCTACCTCACGCTGGCGGATAAAGTGGCGGACAACATTATTGCCCACAAACGGCTGAATGGCTTTTTCGTCGATGATCAGCAGTATATCTACGCCAATATCGACAGTATCGCCCCTTATGCCTTGCTGGCGCTGGAAGCGGCGATGCGCGGTAAACCGGATGCGGTGGCTCCGTTCCTCAATGGCGCAGGGTTTACCGAAGGCGCATACCGGCTGGATGATGGTACGGTGCGTTACTCCACGCGCGACGACGAGTTGTTCAAACTCAAGCCGGGCGAGCAGTTAAAACCTAACGGTAAGAAGTGATTGAAAGGCCTCTCACTGCCAGCCAGTGAGAGGCCATGTTGTTGATTTTTTTTCCCCTGAACAACCCGATAATAACCTGCACAATCCTGCCGCAAGCGCTGCGAAAAAGGGAAACAGATCTCCGGCGCATAGCGGCCATATCCTGCTGATCGCACGGCACTTTGGGAAAATGACGAAAATATATCCCTGTGCTAGATTTTTCCTATACCAATAATCAGGAGGAGTGGAGCATGAAGTTCAATGATGAGCACACGGGACTCATTGGATTAGCCATTGGCGCAGCAGTAATTGGACTGGTTTCGGAGCGAAAGACAATTAACCGCGACAACATTATTCAGGAGATTGAACGGCAAGGCAGAAGCCGGGGTGATGGGGTTGAAGATGAGGTTTTTCTGGAAGCAGCGGAACTGGTACGCAAAGGCGTTTAGCTCCGCTTAGCACTTTCAGGCAGGCGAGCCTGCTGCGGTCAGGCTCGCCTGAATTGATTATTTTACCGTGCCCTTCACGCCGTGCGGCTCCGCGCGACGATACTGCGGCGCAACATGCACCGCGCCGTGCAACGCTGCGGCGGCATGCCACGGCCAGCGCGGATCGTAAAGGGCACCGCGCGCCAGCGCAATCAGGTCCGCGTCCCCCTGTTGCAGAATCTCTTCTGCATGCTGAGGTTCCGTAATCAGCCCAACGGCGATCACCGGCATACTGGTCTGCTGACGCAGCGCTTTGGCGAACGGCACCTGATACCCGGCGCTCACTTTAATGCTCTGCAACGGCGACAACCCGCCGCTGGAGACGTGAACATAATCGCCGCCCGCTGCTTCGATTTCCTTCGTCAGTACGATGGATTGCTCCAGATCCCAGCCGCCTTCTATCCAGTCGGTGGCGGAAATACGGATGCCGACCGCCACGGATGATGGCACGGCTTCACGCACCGCGCTGAAAACTTCCAGCGTGAAGCGCAGACGGTTTTCGAGGCTTCCGCCGTACTCGTCGGTACGCTGGTTGGAGAGCGGCGACAGGAACTGATGCAGCAGATAACCATGAGCGGCATGAATTTCGATCACCTCAATGCCCAGCGCCACGGCGCGGCGTGCGCTGTCGACAAAGCGCTGTTTGACGCGTTGCAGATCTTGCTGGCTCATTTCACGCGGCGGGCGTTCGCCCGGATCGTGCGGCACGGACGAAGCGGAGATCGTTTGCCAGCCCCCCTCTTCCAGGCTGAGCTGTTTGCCGCCCAGCCATGGCGCGCTGACGGAGGCTTTACGTCCCGCATGGCCCAACTGGATGCCCATTTTTATCGGTGAATACTGGCGAATATCATCCAGCACCACGCGCAGCGCCTGCTGTGTCTCATCATCCCACAAGCCCAGATCCTGCGGTGAGATACGCCCTTCCGGCTCTACGGCGGTGGCTTCGATAATCAGTAACCCGGCCCCGGAAAGCGCCAGGTTGCCCAAATGAATGCGGTGCCAGGCGGTCGCTTTCCCCGCGTCGGCGGAATACTGACACATCGGAGCGATAACAATGCGGTTATCCAGCGCAACGCTGCCCACGTTTGCTTGCGTAAATAATTGGCTCATTTCTTCTCCTTAAGTCCGGCTGAGACTCATGACTTTCTGCCTGCCGCGCGCGATTGTCTTTGGCGGAACGTGCCGTTTGTTGGCTTTTGGTTTTCACAACATGATGAAATATTTCAACATTTATAAATCAACCACGCCGCGCGCTGCCGCGTCATCCCGCCACTCCAGCAGTAAAGCGTAATCCTCGCGTGTGACAGCGGCAAAACCGCCAATCAATGCCGCCGCACAAACGTGCTGATACTGTGCATCGCTGACCAGTTGCTGTAATGATTCCCGCAGCAGCGCCAGACTGGCGGCGGAGGTTGAAGCGGAGGTGATAAGCGGTAGCCCGGGTGTCAACGGGCTTTGACCGATAATCGTCAGCCCTTCAAGTAAGTCCGGTTGATGGCGCTGCAGCAGCGCCCAGGTGACACAGTCGATGGCGGCGATATCCGCACGATCTTGTTGCAACGCCACCAGCGATTGCCGGTGGCTACCGCTAAACTCCACCGTGGCAAAAAAACGTTCCCCGCCGGAGAGCGCTGCGACCATTTTCCGCAGGGCGTTATAGCCCGATTGTGATTCGATGGCGTTGCAGACGGCGCGCTGACCGCGAAAATCCCCCAGCGTTTTCCCGCTCTCTTCTTCACGCGTCACCAGGAAACTGCGGTAGCCGATGCCTTCGCAGCCCGGTGCCTGATAGTGAAAACAGCCCACGGTTTGCACTTTATCAAGCTGCGTGACCAGCGGATAACCGCAGGTCTGGCTTAACAGCAGCGCATCTTCCTGCCAGTGCGTTAACAGATCCGGCGGCGGCCAGACATGCGTGGCCATGATACCGCGAGCGGCGAACAGTTCTTTCAGCACACCGCCCAGCGCCACGGTATCTGCGCGGTGCAGATCGTACATGGGCAAGGAAAACAGGTTAGTCGTAGTGTTGCTTGCAGCCTGGGTGTGCATTCACGTCCACCGATGTAAACAAAAAGCGTCGTAACCATTCACTATAGCCCCGAACCAGAAATCCGCGATTACGTTGGCGGTACGCCTGCCGATCACGCAGGTAGAGCGTGCGCAATCCATACCAGGGCACGCCGGGCAGATCGTGGTGGATGGAATGGTAGTTGAGGTTCAGAAACAGAATACGCCACGGCAGCGCCGCTTCATTAATCACCGAGCGCGCCAGCGGATCGTCTGCCGCCTGATGTTCGAGAAAGGAGCGGATTTTGGTCACCGCCAGCGCCGGATAACTAACCGCCAGCACAAACCACAGCGGTGAAAAATCGCAATGCGCCATCCACATAAACAGCGCCGCAAGCAGTACACCGTGCACCAGCCACATGACGATCGCGTTCCTCTGCCGCTGATAAAATGCGGTCATCATGACTGCCAGCAGTTGCCCGATATCGAGCAGCGGCGCCAGTAGCAATCGCCCGGGGAACGTGTTGCGCAGACGAATGATGTCGCGCTGCACGCGCGAGAAACGCTGCCAGCGCTGAGGGGCAAAATAATAAGATTCAGGATCCGCGTGCGGCAGTGTCAGCTCCGGCGTGTTGTGGTGCGCGAGATGGGAATCACGGTAAAGGCCGTACGGATACCAGACCGCCAGCGGCAGCAGGCCCAGCAGTTGGTTAAACCATGGCCAGCGCGTTGGATGACCGTGAATTAATTCATGCTGCACAGAGAGATACCAGCAGGTAAACACAATCAGCAGTAACGTTGCCGGCCACAGGCCTAAGCTTTGCCAGTTCGCCAGCGTGGCGAACCAGCCGCTATACACGGCGATAATTACCGTCCAGGTGGGAAGCTCATAGCGCCACAGCCAGCTGCGGGCGCGCTGTTGGATGAAATGACGTTGTTCTTCATGTAAATAGACCGCACGACGTTTTGCCATTCACTCATACACTCTCTGCGCTTATTCGCGTCACGATGTGAGGGAACGGCAGAAATCACAACCAACTTAAATGGCGTAACTATTGCTGAAAATGGCAAAACGCCGGGCGGCGCGGCGCAGGCCACTTTGCCGCGCGGATCCAGAATGTTGCTGCGCCACGTCATAACGCACGCCTTCGCGATGAAGGAGGCGCATATTTTTGACCACCGTCGCCAGCGTCCGAAAGAACGTGGCGGCCATTTCCGGCACCGCGCCATCAATAAAGGTCTGCCAATCGTCGGGATAGTAATAGAGGGCGTTTCATTGTTCTTTCTACTCAGGGTTGGTTGATAAACACATGGATGCTGGCGATACGGCCATCACGAACGGTGAAAATGTCTTCGCCGTGTACCAGCCCGGAGTCGTTCTGCGGGCCATAGCTCCAGGTCACGCGGCCCAGCCCATGATTCCAGGTCACGGGCGCCGGATGGAAGACAAAGCCCGGATGTTCGCGCTGGACGCGGGCAATTAACGCCACAACCTGCGGATAGCCGGTGGCGATGTCGGCGTAATCGGCAACATAAAAGTCCCCGGTATAAACCTCGCCAAAGCTACTGATACGCGGCTGCGGATCGTTCCAGATGACAAAGTGTTTATCGATCAGGTGCTGAGCGATTTGCAGTTCAGGTGATGTCATCTCTTTATGCTCCATTGTCTGTGCGCGAACCTGCGGCAGCGCCATCGACGCTGCCGGCACCAGCCCGCGAAAAGTGAGGGCGTTGACCATCAGATTTGCGCCATGCCGCCATCAACAAACAGCTCTACGCCATTGATAAAGCTGGAGGCATCCGACGCCAGGAAAGCCACCACTTTGCCGACCTCTTCCGGTTCGCCAAGACGGCCCAGCGGTACTTGCGCGGCCAGTGCGTCAAACAATCCCTGACGGTGTTCATCCGGGACTAAATCGCCAAGCCCCGGTGTGCGGATGGGGCCAGGGCTGACCACGTTGACGCGGATACCGCGGCCTTGCAGATCCAGCGACCACGAGCGGGCAAAGTTACGCACGGCGGCTTTACTGGCGCTGTAGACGCTGAAGTTGGCTGTCCCTTTGATCGACACGGTGGAGCCGGTCAATACAACCGATGCGCCATTCACCAGCAACGGCAGCGCTTTCTGTACGGTAAACAGCACGCCGCGTACGTTGGTGGCAAAAATGCGGTCGAAATGCTCTTCGGTAATCGACCCCAGCGGCAACATATCGCCGCCCCCGGCATTGGCGTGGAGGATGTCCAGTCGCCCGGCGCTTTTAGCGATTTGCGCATACACCGCGTCGAGATCCGCCGGAACTGACGCATCGGCACGGATGCCGGTTACGCTGGCACCGACTTCAGCGACAGCGGCATCCAGCTCTTTCTGTCGACGACCGGTAATAAAGACACGTGCGCCCTGGGCTACCAGTTCTTTTGCCGTAGCCAGACCGATACCGCTGGTACCGCCAGTGACAAGGGCAATTTTTCCGCTCAGTTGTTTCGTCATTTTTCTGTTCCTCAATTTAGGTTTTAGGGTTTACCGGCGGTCAGCCGGGCTGACGTCTTCGGTATAGCTGCACTGTAGCGCTGGCGTTTTTATTGAAAAATACCGAAAAATGAAAATGACTATTCACCGTGGTGTATAATCAATTTTCGCCAGTAAGGGGGGACGTATGGATCAGTTGCAGGCAATACGGGCTTTTGCCCGCGTGGTGGAAGCCGGAAATTTTACCCGGGCGGCAGATTCACTGGAGATGCCTAACGCCACGCTAAGTAAACTGGTGCAGGAGCTGGAAGCGCACCTCGGCGTGCGGTTGTTGCAGCGTACCACTCGCCGCGTGACGGTGACGCCGGAAGGACGCGACTATTACGACAAAACCGCGCGCATTTTGCGCGATCTGGAAGATATCGATACCTCCTTTAACAGCGTGCGCAGCCATCCGCGTGGTCAGTTGCGCATTGACGTAGGCGGCTCCACGGCGAGCGATGTGCTGATCCCGGCGCTACCGGAGTTTATGGCGCGCTACCCGGATATTCGTATCGATCTCGGCGTTTCTGACCGCCCGGTGGATCTGATCAGTGGCAATGTGGACTGCGTGATCCGTGGCGGCCCGCTGGATAATTCCTCGCTGATCGCCCGCCAGATTGGCGCTGCAACACTGCTGACCTGCGCCACGCCCGCGTATCTGAAAGCCTTTGGCACGCCCGCCTACCCGGACGAGCTGAAAAATGGCCACCGGCTGGTGAGTTATCTGTCGCCGCAAACCGGCAGAGCCTTCCCCTTACGTTTTGAGCGCGACGGCGAAAAGTGTGAAATCAAGGTCGATCACCGCATCGGCGTAAACGAGAGTAATGCCCATCTGGCCGCCGGTCTGGCCGGGCTGGGGATTATTCAGACCTTCAGTTATGCGCTGGAAAGCGCGCTGAAGAGCGGCGCGCTGGTGGAAATTTTGCGCCCGTGGCGTCCCGCGCCCTACCCTTTCCATGTGGTCTATCCGCAAAACCGCCATGTTACGCATCGCCTGCGGGTTTTTATTGACTGGCTGCTGGAGAGTTTCCCGAAAAATGTTAGCCGCTAATGTCAGCATATTATTTTCGTGACTCAAGGAATAACAACGTTAATAATGAAGAGAATTTGAAAACATTATGAATTAACAATGATTGTTTGTTTTTATTATTTACCCACCTCGCAACCTAATTTTAAAAAATATTTATAACGAATTGATTATAAATAGTATTTTAATTTGTAAATTTTGAATAGTTATTATCTTGATAATAAATCTCATTTCTATTAACGTCATTCACGCATGATGAGGATTCTCTGGCGAATAACGTTTTCCCCATCGTGCAAATAATCCCTCTCGTTTTTACTCATTTACTGACGCAGATAACCGCCGCAGTCCGGGCATGTATTCTCTTTTTTATGCCACGGCTCAGGGAGGCGTCACGACGCCCGAAAAAAGCGAGAACCGCACACATAAAAATACAGGGAATATGGCATGAAACACGCTTCACATTATCCACTGGCCATGCTGATTCACGTGGCGCTGTGGGGTCTGACGCTTCCGGTACAGGCCGCTGACACCAGTAATACTTCTGACCAAACCGCGACGGACACAACCAAAACGCAGGAAGATACGCTGGTGGTGACCGCCGCCAAACAGACGTTGCAGGCTTCCGGCGTATCCACCATTACCGCCGAACAAATCCGCAAACACCCTCCCGCTCGCGATGTCTCGGAACTGATCCGCACGCAGCCTGGCGTCAACCTGACCGGCAACTCCACCAGCGGTCAGCGCGGAAATAATCGCCAGATCGACATCCGGGGTATGGGGCCGGAAAACACGCTGATTCTGGTGGATGGCAAACCGGTGACCAGCCGTAACTCGGTGCGCTATGGCTGGCGTGGCGATCGCGATAGCCGTGGCGACAGCAACTGGGTACCGGCGGAAATGATCGATCATATCGATGTGATCCGTGGCCCGGCCGCCGCGCGCTACGGCAACGGCGCGATGGGCGGCGTGGTGAATATCATCACCAAACCCACTACCGGTGAATGGCACGGTTCATGGAACACTTATCTGAATGCGCCGCAGCACCGCAAAGAAGGTTCGACGAAACGCACCAACTTCAGCCTGAACGGCCCGCTTTCCGATACCGTCAGCTTTAACCTGTGGGGCAACCTGAGCAAAACCCAGGCCGACGCACAGGACATCAACTCCGGCCACGAAGCCGCACGCACCGGTACCTACGCCGGTTCTTATCCGGCAGGCCGTGAAGGGGTGATCAATAAAGATATTCACGGCAAAGTGCGCTGGGAATTCGCCCCGATGCAGGCACTGGAGTTTGAGTCCGGCTACAGCCGTCAGGGCAACCTGTACGCAGGCGATACGCAGAACACCAACACCAGCACGCTGGTGAAAAGTATGTATGGCAAAGAGACCAACCGTCTTTACCGCCAGAACTGGGGCGTGACTGGACCGGTGGCTGGGACAATGGCGTAACAACCAACACCTACGCGCAGTATGAACGCACCCGCAACTCCCGGCTCGGCGAAGGACTGGCTGGCGGCACGGAAGGGATCTTCTCCAGCGATAAGTTCTTCGATATTGATCTTTCCGATGTACTGCTACACAGCGAGGTCAACATTCCATTTACGCTGGGCGTCGATCAGAACCTGACTATCGGCACCGAGTGGAACCAGCAGCGCATGAAAGATGGCGTTTCGACAACCCAGTCGCTCTCTTACGGATCGATTGATGGCGTCAGCAGCACCAATCGCAGTCCATATTCCAGCGCGGAGATCTTCTCGCTGTTTACCGAAGATAATATCGCCCTTACCGACAGCACCATGCTGACACCGGCGCTGCGCTTTGATCACCATTCGATTGTCGGCAACAACTGGAGCCCGTCGCTGAACCTGTCGCAAGGGCTGGCGGAGGACTGGACGTTAAAACTGGGGATTGCGCGCGCCTATAAAGCGCCAAATCTTTATCAGCTCAACCCGAACTACATTCTCTACAGTAATGGCCAGGGATGCTATGCCAGTAGTTCAGCCTGTTATCTGATGGGTAACAGCGACCTGAAAGCCGAGACCAGCGTTAACAAAGAGATCGGCATCGAGTACAAACACAACGGCTTCCAGGGCGGCATCACTTACTTCCGCAATGATTACCACAACAAGATCGAATCCGGTTATTCCGCCGTCGGTACCGCCAGCAATGGCACCACCAATATTTATCAGTGGGAAAACGTGCCGAAAGCGTTAGTGGAAGGGCTGGAAGGCACGCTGAATGTTCCGGTTAGCGAAAGCGTCAACTGGAGTAACAACATGACGTGGATGCTGCAAAGCAAGAACAAAACCACGGGCGATCGTCTGTCGGTGATCCCGCAATTTACCCTGAACTCGACGCTGGCCTGGCAGGTACGCGACGATTTGTCGCTGCAAAGCACCTTTACCTGGTACGGACGGCAGAAACCCAAACGCTTCAACTATAAAGGTGAAGCGGTTTCCGGCAGTGAGTTGAATGAAGTCAGCCCTTACAGCGTGGTCGGTCTGAGCTCGACCTGGACGGTGAACAAAAACCTGAGCCTGACCGGCGGCGTGGACAATATCTTTGATATCCGCCACTACCGCGCCGGTAATGCGCAAACCACCGGCAACAGCACCACCGGTGCTTACCTGTACGGCGCAGGCGCAGAAACGTATAACGAATCCGGACGCACCTTTTATGTTAGCGTGAACACGCATTTCTGATGTCATCATCCAAGCCGGAACAGGTTACTTTTCCGGCTTTTTTGTGCGCTAAATCCGCGCTGTTATATATGATGACAAAATCTTCATCGCTTCTGCATAATCCTTTCACGATGCGGGTTTATTATTAGCGCAGTTGAGTTCGGCGGGAATGGATCCAGCAGAAATCAACTGTGGTGTAATACCACTCCTTCATAAAAGTAGTACTCCATCCCCCCTTCCAAATCCCAACCGCAGCCATGCGGTGGAGGGGGGATTTCCCTTCACTGCGCTCTTTTATTAATGATTTCCTCGACTAACGACTTTATGCTCAGCAGCCCCTTTTTTCATACATATATTATCCATGTTTTCTTCATTTTAACTGACGCATTATTTGTTATTTTCTCAGCGTTCTTTGTTGAGTGCAGAGAACATCATTCCTAATAAACTCTTCCCCCTTCCCCCCCGTTCAGGAAGGGGGCTTTTTTAAGGGGTGAGTTAAAAATAATATTACACTCCTCGCAGACAAACTTTTTGATATTAACATTCCAATAAAGTTCCTTGCGCGCATATTATTTTTACCTGCGTTGTATATCCATGCTTTCTCCATTCTTTCCCCATGATTAAATGCAATCCTGCATTTCTATTTGCAGCCGTTCTCTTTGAAAATATCTCTTAGACGAAACTTTCATGCTTAAAAAATACAATATCATCGCCGGTTTATTGTTGTCTCCTTGCGCTTTGCATGCCGCCACCTCTTTGAAAATCAATGATATTCAGTTTGAAGGTTTGCAACGCGTTACCATTGGGGCAGCACTGCTCAGTATGCCGATCAAAGCGGGTGAAGATGTCACCAATGACGATATCAGCGAATCGGTACGTGCGCTGTACGCCAGCGGCAGTTTCGATAATGTGCAGATCCTGCGCGAAGGCGAAACATTGCTGGTAAAGGTCAAAGAACGGCCAACAATCGCACAGATTAGCTTCGCAGGAAATAAAGCGATAAAAGATGATGTGCTCAAAGAGAACCTGCGTGCCAATGGCATTCAGGAAGGTTCCGCGCTGGATCGCAATAACCTTTCGGAAATAGAAAAAGCGTTACAGGACTTTTATTACAGCGTAGGGAAATACAGCGCCCAGGTTCATTCCGTGGTAACGCCATTACCGCGCAATCGCGTTGATGTGAAATTTGTTTTTCAGGAAGGGCTTTCCGCTAAAATCGTCCAGATTAATATTATTGGCAACCATGTATTCAGCGAGCAGACCTTGCTGGATCAGTTGCAATTACGCGATCAAGTACCGTGGTGGAATGTGCTTGGCGATCAGAAATATCAAAAGCAAAAACTTGAAGCCGATATCGAGACTCTCCGCAGCTATTATCTCGATCGTGGGTTTGCACGTTTTGCGATTGATTCCAGCCAGGTCAGTATGACGCCGGATAAAAAATCACTGTATATCACGTTGAATATTTCCGAGGGTGAGCGCTATCAGGTCGTCAGCACACTGGTGAACGGCGAGCTGGCGCAGCGCAATAAAGAGGTGGATGCACTGGCGCAAACACTGCAAGGGCAAACTTACAGCGCAGCGGGCATTACTCGCGTCGAAGAGGCGACCAAAAAACTGTACGGCAAGGATGGTTATGCCTGGCCGCAGGTCAAAACCGTGCCGGAGATTGACGACAAAAACCATAGCGTCACATTGCGGATTAATGTCAATGCCGGGCGTCGCTACTCGGTACGCCAGATCCGGTTTTCCGGCCACGATACGTCCCGCGATTCGGTACTGCGTCGGGAAATGCGCCAGATGGAAGGCGCATGGCTGAATGATGAGAAAGTGCAACAGGGGAAAGCGCGGCTGGAACGCACCGGCTATTTCGAAACCGTTGAGAGCCATATCACACCGGTTTCCGGCCAGCCGGATCAGGTGGATGTCGAATATAAAGTGAAGGAGCGTAATACCGGCTCTTTTAATGTCGGCCTCGGCTACGGTACGGATAGCGGTATCAGTTACCAGTTGGGCGTTTCGCAGGATAACTGGCTCGGCACCGGCAACACCGTCAGTTTTAACGGTACGCGCAGTAGTTACCAGTCTTATATTGAACTGGGCGTCACCGATCCTTATTTCACTGTTGATGGGGTAAGCCTCGGCGGCAAAATTTTCTATAACAGTTACGATGCCACTGATGCCGACACCGGTAGCTACAATCAGCAAAGTTATGGCCTCAGCGGGAATATGGGCTTCCCGGTCAGCGAAAATAATACCCTCAATCTCGGGCTGGATTATGTCCATAACCGGTTAACCAATATGGAACCGGAGCTCACCACGTGGAATTACCTTAATTCACGCGGTATCTACCCTAAAGTGGTGAGCAAAGATGAAGACAGCAACGCGGAATATAGCGCCAATGACTTCTTTGCCTCGCTGGGCTGGAGCTATAACTCGCTGGATCGCGGCTTTTTCCCCCGTTCCGGCAATAAAAGTAGCTTAACCGGCAAAATAACCATTCCGGGTTCCGATAACAGCTATTACAAAATCAGTTTCGACAGTGCGCAGTATCTGCCATTAAACAGCGACAAAAATTGGGTGTGGATGGAACGTCTGCGTGCAGGATATGCCGGCGGGTTGAATGGTAAAGAAGTGCCATTTTATGACAACTTCTACGCTGGCGGATCTTCGTCAGTTCGCGGCTTTTCCTCAAATACTATCGGGCCAAAATCAGCTTATTACCGCTGTAACGGATCAGAAAGTAGCTATAGCGAATGCCCGCTGGAAAACTCAGATGATGCGGTGGGCGGAAATGCGATGGTGGTGCTGAACAGCGAATTTATCGTCCCGACGCCATTTGTCAGCGATAAATATGCCGACAGCTTGCGCACCTCATTATTCGTCGATGCCGGAACGGTCTGGAGTACCTCCTGGCATAACACGGCACAAACGCTGGCAGCGGGTCTGCCAGATTACAGCGATCCTTATGATATCCGTTTTTCCGCAGGTATCGCCTTACAATGGATGTCGCCACTGGGACCGCTGGTCTTCTCTTATGCCCAGCCCTTTAAAAAATATGCGAACGATAAAGCCGAACAGTTCCAGTTTAATATTGGCAAGACCTGGTAACGCGGCATACGCCATTACCTGACAGAATAAAAGGATGGTATGAAGAAAAAACCACATATGACCGTCAACAAAGTGGATTTCTTTGATTTCCGGTATGAGCTGGAGCGCGCCGTACTGGCGACGGATCGAGATTATTCTCAACAATGTTTGACGCGGGCGAAATTCCTTAGCTACTTATTGTGTCGGAATCTGAGCCATCAATATGTGGTAATGTTTAACGAAACATTCAGCAGTGCTGAAATCGCAGTTGACGAAACAACCAACAAGAAAGAGAAAACGCGCCTCTTCAGAGATAATTTTTATCGGTTGAAACAGGCGCTAAACATGGAATGACGGGCTTTTGGGCGCAATCTTACCTTTGTATGGATGAAAAATGGTGAGTTGCGCATTATTTCCTCAACAAGCCAGGCGGCATTAACTGTGGCTCAACATTAAAATAACCCTTAAAGGATATGGTCTTTTCCCGTATATCGCTGGCTAAATTTCGCTTTATCCACATGTATGAGGTAGAGCATGTTTACAAAAGTGAATTTATATTTGCTAAAAAATATAATTCAGTATTGATTTTTATCTCATGATCACTAAAAATTAATTCCGATAGAATTTACATTTCTCTGCACACGGAGTGACGCTATGTCAGAAGCATTAAAATCATTAAATAACATTCGCACCCTGAGAGTTCAGGCTCGTGAAGTTACGCTCGAAGCACTGGAAGAGATGCTTGAGAAACTGTCTGTTGTCGTTGAAGAGCGCCGCGAGGAAGAGTCTTCAATTCGCAAAGAACAAGAAGAGAAAGAAGCCAAGCTGGCGGCATTCCGTCAAAAACTGCTGGATGAAGGAATCGATCCAACCGAGCTTTTATCCTCCCTGAAAGGGCAAACCACGAAGTCTAAATCTGTTCGTGCGCCTCGCCCTGCTAAATATAAGTATATCGACGAAGACGGCAGCGAAAAAACCTGGACCGGCCAGGGTCGTACGCCGAAAGCGATTGCAAAAGCCATTGAAGGCGGCAAAAAGCTGGAAGACTTCGAGCTCTAAAATGTATCAGGGGCAGCGCAACTGCCCCTTTTTTTTATTTCTGCCCAGCCACTCAGCTTTCTTTTCTGACCTTTCCCTCACACTGCCGCCATTTATCCCTTAAGTAACATCTGATAGCGCTAACTGCAGCACGAAACAGCCATCGTGCAACACCGAAACGATCGGCTCCTGCCATCGGACGCTTATTTAGCTTTTCCCTGAGTATGCTTAGTGCCAACAACATTCTCGTCTATGCTACCGACAGGGTTTATTACCCGGCACACAATTTGTTGCCCGATCAACTTCCTCCTGGCGATGTTAAGTGACTATTCTTGCGCTTCGTCATTCATTGCACGACCTGTTGAATTAGCGAATATGCCGTAAAGCATGCTATCCGAAAGATATGGCAAACGGCAGGGAGAAAACAAACATAGTCGCCGCAGCGAAGAATTCCCCCTGAAATTAATAGGGCCTTAACGTTATTCTTGTGTCTGTTCTACTCGTAGTACAGTAAATGCCCATCACCCCATCCGGGGCGAATGTTAAGAAATCAGGCCGCCTAATGTATTGCCATGAAAATTAAACGAATCATGCGGATTATTTATCCGCTGTATAAACCTGCATATGAGGAATACTCAACTGACAGCAACAATGCCCACAGTCGTTTTTTTCCTGTATCTCTGTGGTTAATTCTGTTGGTGGAGGCAAACATTGCTGAAAAATAGAGTCTGCACAATGTAATGTCCCGCACTCACCAAAACGATGTTTCGTCATACATCCATCGCGATGCCGTCGGCAGTCCTCGATTAAAGTCCAGCCCTGGACAAGATTAAGCAGCGGCATCGACTGCCCATCCATCAGGCTGTCGTTACAGTAAGCGCGCCAGGCCTCGATGATCTGCTGACATTCATTCGCGCGGGTATGTGTTTTCACCAGCTGCACGTTGTTGCAAAAATGGCGCACATGCAACCGGGTATGCGGATCCCCCGCGTCGATCACGTCGAGAGGTTCATTAACCGCTGAATTATTAACAGGTTGGTTATCATCGTCGATAAATAATCGCGCCGCTGAACTTTTCGTCGCTAAAAATAGTGCTAAAGATAGCTTTTGCAGCTCGAAGTAAATTTTTTTATCTACCATGATGCAACTATAATACTCACTCCACTGGTGATCCGATCATTCATTTTAAATGAAACATTACCACAGGAGATTCATTTATCAATGAATCAATTGTGGAACTCATCTCGCAAAAAAAAGCATCAATAAAATTGAATATTAATGCTTTCTTAATATTTGAAATAAATTAAAGCATGAGATGAATCTCATTCTCATCTTAATTCAAAATCATACCAGCAATGTGCCTGGAAGAAAAAACCGCCGCGCTTCTTTTCATCCTGTCACACTGACCGAAGAAGCCATCTGGCAAACGCAGCAGGTGAAATGCGGCACTTCTCCCATCTCTGACGGATTGCAGTGGTCCCCACTGCGCCACTGTGTGCTAACATTGATCGCAGCAATAAATAGCATGCTAACAATGGCACGGATTGCCAAACATAATGGTTATTGGAACCGAGAGGGATTTTCAGGTGAGCAACTCTATTTTTATTTCCAAAAGGATGCGTAATTTTATTGTCCTGGTGCAGACCAAAAGCATTGCCAGAGCGGCGGAAAAAATTCATATGACCGCATCGCCCTTTGGCAAAAGCATCATCGCGCTTGAAGCGCAGATTGGCTACCCGCTTTTTACCCGAAAAGATAACAGCATCTGCCTGAATAAAGCCGGTCAGGAGCTTTACCAGAAACTCTTCCCGGTTTATGAACGGTTATCGGCCATTGAAAACGAGCTCCATAACTCAACGCAGCGCTCACAGAAAGTGGTGCTCGGTATTGATAACACTTATCCAACCATTATTTTCGATCAGCTCATAAGCCTGGGCGATAAATATGAAAACGTCAGCACCCAGGCGGTTGAATTCAGTGAAAATGGGGTGATTGACGATCTGTTGGGTCATCAGCTCGATTTTATTATTTCACCACAGTTGGTCTCGCCACGCGTTCAGGAACTGGAAAACCTGATGGTTACTGAGCTTCCACCTCTGCGACTCGGTTTTCTTGTCTCGCGACGCTATCAGGATAAACAGCCGCAGGAACTACTGCGCGAATTGCCGTGGCTGCAAATGCGTTTCCAGAATCGAGCCAATTTTGAGGCCATGCTGGATGCCCACATCCGCTCATGCGGCATTCATCCGACGATTATTTACCGGGCATACAGCTTTATGGCCAAAATCAGCGCGGTGGAACGCGGGCAATTTCTCACCGTGATCCCCTGGTTCGCCTGGCCGCTGGTGAACCCGCAGACATTAACGTATTTCGATGCGCCAAACGGCCCGATGGCGATGCAGGAATATCTTTATTCACTGAAAAACCAGCGGCATACCGCCGCGATATGTCAATACATTGCTGACGATCGCGACGGTACGACGGTTTAACCCAGCATAGAACCCGTTTTCAGTAACGAGGTGTGCAGTTCAAAGACGCGGCTAAGATCGTGGCGTATATGCCCGCCGGACGTGGATTCCAGATAACGATAGAGATAATCCCGGTATAGCGGGTGGGCGCAATTTTCAATAATCGTATGGGCTCGCTCAATCGGCGAAAGCCCGCGCAGGTCGGCAATCCCCTGCTCGGTAATGATCACTTTGACGCTGTGTTCGCTGTGATCAACATGACTGCACATCGGCACAATCGTCGATATTTTCCCCTCTTTTGCAATCGAGGGGGCCATAAAAATCGATAAGTAAGCATTGCGCTCAAAGTCTCCACTGCCGCCAATGCCATTCATCAGGTTAACGCCTGCCACATGCGTTGAATTGGCATGACCGTAAATATCGAACTCCAGCCCGACATTCAGCGCAATGACGCCAAGGCGGCGAATTATCTCCGGGTTGTTGGAGATCTCCTGCGGCCGCAACACAATGCGTTCGGCGAAAAAGTCCATGTTATCGTAGATTTTCCGCAACGCTTTGTCGGAAACCGTCAGGCTGGATGCACTAGCCCCTCTGACTTTTCCCGTTTCGAGCAGATGGACCACCGACTCCTGTAGCACTTCGGAATACATCATAAACGGCGGGATATCCGGGTTTTCGCCAAGACGCGCCATCACCGCGTTATTGATATTACCGACGCCGCTTTGCAACGGCAGAAACTCTGGGGGAATACGTCCGTGTGCGATCTCATTGAGCAGGAAGGTCACAACATTGTCCGCAATCTGCTGACAGACCGGTTTCTCCTCATCAAGCGTGTTACCGGCATCCGGCAATTCGGTATCCACCACTGCGATAATCTTTCGCGGATCAATCTGCACATAGTGCAGGCCAATTCTGTCCAGCGTACTAAAAATAGCGACACTGTTGCGGTACGGTGGTGCACCAGGTGAGGCGATATCAGCCAGTTGAGCCACCTGCGGGCTGTGATAATGGTTGTATTCAATGATTATCCGTTTTGCCTGACGCAGCCAGGTTGGCGCATTACCAATACCACTGGAAAGCCAGATCTTGCCATCGCTCGTTAGCGCCGAAGCCTCGATAACGGCGACATCAATGTCGCCGAAAAAGCCATAGTTCACCATTTGCGCCACTTCACTCAGATGCAGGTCAACGAACTTCACCCTGCCCTGATTGATTTTTTGCCGCATGCCCGCTGCCGACTGGTACGGAGCGCGCCAGGAGACTGCATCCGCTTCAGACAATACATCATCGGCAGCAGCACCAATGGATGCGCCGGTCAGAAGGCGAATCTGAAAAGGTTGCTGTGCCTGATGTAACTCACGCGCGCGCCGGGCAATCGCAGCGGGTAGCGCTTTAGGCGAACCGGCGGCAGTAAAACCACTAAATGCCACCATTTCATCATGCCGGATAAGCGCGGCCGCCTCGTCAGCGCTTAGCCGGGGCCAGAACTCTTTCATGCTGTTCTCCGTTGCTCAGTAGCCCAGAAAATGCGGTTTGCGTTTTTCCATAAAGGCGCTTCGCCCTTCCTGATAATCCTGGCTGTCATAAACCGCACGACGCATGCCCTGAATTCGCTCGAATTCATCCGCGTTCATGGTATGCGCTTCCCCCAGAACCCGCAGTTCTTCCTTAATAACGGCTATTGCAAGCGGGGCTTTTTCACAGATCTGATGCGCCATCAGCAAGGTAAAATCTTCCAGCTCATTCGCGTCCACGATATGGTTCAGAATGCCTACGGCCAGAGCGCGCTCAGCGGTAATCGGCGCGGCGGTAAAAATCATCTCTTTAACGATATGAAAACCGGCATCGCGCGTTAGATTATGGATACCGACAAGGTTATACGGCACGCCGAGGTTTACCGGCGTCATTGAGAAGGTGGACGTTGTGGCTGCCACCACCAGATCTGAGCTCATGATCAACTCAAAAGCGCCGCCCCAGACGCTCCCTTCAACCATCGCAATAACCGGTTTCGGGTATTTCTGGATCATGCGGGTAATCTGCCGCAGCGGATCATCATACGAGAGCGGATCGCGGCGGCCAGTCGGCAGCTCATGAATATCATGCCCGGCGGAAAAAACCTTCGCGCCGTGCGGAGCGCGGAGAATTACGCAGCGAATCTCCGGAGTGTTGAGATCCTCCAGCGCCTGAATCAAATCATCGATAAATACCTTGCTGAGCGCATTCAATTTGCGGGCATAGTTAAATTCAATAACAGCCACTTTTTGTATGATCGTGACGACAACATGCTGATACGACATAAAGTTACCTTCTTATTGTTCAAAATAGTGATGCTGAAGAAATTCACGGATGTGCTGTAAGCCGGTGCGCGGAGCCTGTTGGTTATTTTTCACGCTTTCCAGCGTCTGGCTGAAAGTCTGGCGAAAAATCTGATGGGCAAAAAGCTGTCGCAGCGCTTCCTCTTCGGCCTGCTTCTGAAGCCATTTCATCGTTTGTTGCTGGCGCAACTGCGCCAGTCCCCCGCTTTGCGCCATGACCTCGCTAAAGCGGACAATGCACTGCCAGACATCCTCAATCCCACGCTTTTCCCGTGCGCTGCATGTCAGCACCTGCGGCGACCACTGCGGATACTTATGTCGCACCATCGAAAGCGCGCTCTCGTACACCTGGCGCGCGGCCGCAACCGCCAGGCGGTTGTCGCCATCGTCCTTGTTGATAACGATGACGTCGGCCATCTCCATGATGCCTTTTTTAATCCCCTGCAAATCATCACCGCCGCCGCCGATTTGCAGCGAGACAAAGCAGTCCACCAGGCCAGAGACTTCCGTTTCCGACTGACCAACACCCACGGTTTCAACGATCACCACGTCATAATTCGCCGCCTCGCATAACAGGATCAATTCAGCGGCACGCTGACTGGCTCCCCCGGCGTAACCACCGGAGGGCACAGGACGAATAAATGCCGCCTCCGCACGCGCCAGCGATGTCATTCGTGTCTTGTCGCCGAGCAGACTGCCGCCGCTCAGCGGGCTACTGGGATCAACAGCAATCACGGCGACCCGCTTACCGAGCCGGATGAGCAGCATGCCGAAGGTATCCAGAAAAGTGCTTTTCCCGGCGCCAGGCGTACCGGTAAGGCCAATGCGTAGCGCCCTGCCGGTTAGCGGCATAATGATATCCAGCAACTGACGACTGAGGCGTTGATATTGCGGAAGCTGGTTTTCCACCAGCGTCATCGCCTGAGCGAGCGCGACACGATCGCCGGCACACAACCGATGAATCGTCGCTTCCAGCGTTTTTTCGTTAATCATGCTGGCGGCTAATCCGTGTTAATACGTCGCGTACGCTTTCCAGCATCGGGGTGCCGGGGCCGTAAATAGCCGCCACGCCTTGTTCATGCAGAAAGGCATAATCCTGCGGCGGAATGACACCGCCCGCGACAACGCAGATATCCTCTCGCCCGTACTCTTTCAGCCCGGCAATCAACTCCGGAATCAGTGTTTTATGTCCGGCTGCCAGTGACGACGCGCCAACAACATGCACATCGTTTTCTACCGCCAGGCGGGCTATCTCCTGCGGTGTTGAGAACATCGGGCTGAGATCGACATCGAAACCGACATCGGAGTAGGCGCTGGCAATGACCTTCGCGCCACGGTCATGACCATCCTGCCCCATTTTGGCAATCAAAATGCGCGGACGGCGGCCGTGAGTAGTGAGAAATTGCCGGGTCTGCTCAACAATGGCGTCGAATTCCGCTGCGGCATCCTTGCTTTGTTGATAGCTGCGGGTGATGACACCAGTGACGCACTGGCTGGGAACCAGATAGCGATCAAATGCGGCTTCCAGCGCATCGGAAATCTCCCCGAGCGTGGCGCGCAGCCGCGCCGCATGAACGGCGGCCGCCAGCAGATTTTCATTATGCTGTGCTGCATGGGTGAGCGCCGCCAGTGCATCGTGAACTGCCGCCGCATCACGCGTGCTGCGGATCTGCTCCAGCGCGGCGATTTGCTCATTGCGCACCTTCACATTGTCGATCTCCAGCACCGGCGTAATGGCCTCTTGCTCCAGCTTGTATTTGTTTACGCCGACGATCACGCGTTTACCCTGATCGATCTCTGACTGCGCCTGCGCGGAAGCTTCTTCAATCATGCGTTTCGGCAGCCCAACTTCAATGGCTTTCGCCATGCCGCCCACTTGATCGATTTGCCGGATAATCTCCCGTGCCTCTTTGATGATCTGAGCGGTAAGCGACTCGACGTAATAAGAGCCGCCGAGCGGATCGACCGTGCGGCAGATTTCCGCCTCTTCCTGCAAAATAATCTGGGTGTTACGCGCAATACGCGCCGAAAAATCTGTCGGTAGCCCAAGCGCTTCGTCAAACGCGTTGGTATGCAAAGACTGCGTGCCGCCGAGCGTGGCGGCGAGCGCTTCAATCGTGGTGCGAACAATATTGTTATAAGGATCCTGTTCCGTCAGACTCCAGCCGGATGTCTGACAGTGGGTGCGCAGCGCCAGCGACTTCGGATTCGTGGCGCCAAACTGACTGACGGCCTCGCTCCACAAATAACGGGCGGCACGCAGCATGGCGACGTTCATAAACAGATCCATGCCGATGCCAAAGAAAAAAGAGAGGCGCGGCGCGAAGTCATCAATTTTCAGCCCGGCGGAAATTGCGGCTTTAATATATTCAATGCCATCTGCAAGGGTGAACGCCACCTGCTGAACGCAATTTGCGCCCGCTTCGCCCATATGATAGCCACTGATACTGATGGTATTAAACTGCGGCATATTTGCCGAACACCAGGCAATAATATCGGCGATAATTCGCATTGACGGTTTCGGTGGATAAATATACGTATTCCGGCACAGATACTCTTTTAGAATATCATTCTGGATGGTGCCAGTTAATTTCTCCGGCGAGACGCCCTGCTCTTCAGCGGCAACAATATAAAAGGCCATAATCGGCAATACCGCGCCATTCATGGTCATGGAAACCGACATGGTATCCAGCGGAATATTATCGAAAAGGATTTTCATATCCTCAACGGTATCAATGGCGACACCCGCCTTACCCACATCGCCCACCACGCGCGGATTATCCGAATCGTAGCCCCGGTGCGTCGCCAAATCAAAGGCCACCGACAACCCCTTTTGCCCGGCGGCAAGATTACGGCGATAAAAGGCGTTCGATTCTCTTGCCGTTGAAAAACCAGCATACTGGCGAATCGTCCAGGGCTGAGCTGTATACATGGTAGCGCGCGGCCCGCGCGTAAAAGGTGGAAGCCCTGGCAGTGACCGGACAATATCCAGTTCGTCGAGATCCTCACGGGTATATAAAGGTTTAATGGCGATACCCTCAGGCGTCGGTTTTACCAGCGAATCAATCGTCTTTCCTTTCCGACTAAGCTCTTTATTCGCTATTTTTTGCCATTCCAGTTTATTTGACATAGACCACTCCATAATTCGAGGTCAATAAATTAACTGGTGAAAATAATAATTTTCGTCATTGTGGTTGTCGCCAGCAAAAAAGGACCTGCGGAAGTTCATTTTTTGCCGCAGGTCCTGATTAATTGATGAGATAAATATTTAGAGGGAACTTTGCTTTATTTACTGCGCCAGAGACCTGGCGCGCCTAAAAACCACAATACAATTAAGCTCTTTCTTATCCCCTGCCGCCAGTTTGCTCTCATTCCCGGGCAAATGCTCTTCACAAAAGCAGCAGGTGAAAGAGGTAAAATAAATGCACGATATATTTTCTTCTCTCCCCTACAGCCATTCAGAGACACGCCGATAACTAAATATCGGTTAAGGACGCCATCGCCCCTGGTCTCAGGTGCGTCCTTTTCTGCCGCCACACCTGCCTGGACAAAGATTCAGCAGTTACTTTTCATTTTGGATGAATAGCATATGCATAAACCTGTCTTTCGTAAGAAGCCATTATTGCTCGCGATGGCGGCTGCCTGGGTGTCATTCACCCCTGTAACTCAGGCATCAATTGGTACTGAGATTTCCACAACAGAAGGTCAAAGTTCTTTTATCGGTTCATTTGATTCAGTGACGATCACCTCTACCGGAAGTGTCGTCAGCCCCACGGGTAACGCGCTCTCATTCCAGTCTGTTGATATGGGTACCTTTACCAACAACGGCACGATCATGAGTTCCGGCAGTAACTACAACGATTCCGGTATGTATATCGATGATAGTTCGTCTGTAGATCTGTTCTCCAACAACAGTTATCTCGCCGGTAATTCAGGCACTATTGGCGCTTACGGGCTGTATAACCGGGGAACCATCGGCACGCTGGAAAACAGTGTGAATGGCACGATTACGAGTAACGTCGCGCTGAATAACTTCGGAACAATTACCTCGCTGATCAACCAGGGGACGATTCAGGGCCCTAACAGCGGTGTGATTAGCTGGGGCACCATCACCGATTTCACTAACAACGGCCTGATTGATGGCGCCTACGCGGTGCAGAACGCCGGTACGATGACCAACGGGATCACCAACAATGGTACGCTGCGCGGTATCGATGCTGCTATTTACAATATCGGCGCGCTATCGGTCATTAATAACAACGGCACGCTGGCTGGCAACATCTGGAACAACACGTCAAACCCGTTAACCATTAATGGCGGCAGCAGCTACGACAGCCTGCTGACCGGCTATAACAGCGGTGGCAGGGTCTACAGTTCCGGAGCCGATCTGCACTTTGGCACCGGCAAGCTCACCGTGGATGATGATTTCCAGATGGGCACGCACAGCGTTATCAACGACGGTGCCTCTTTATTACTTAACCGTACGGTGACAATTAACGGTAATTACCTCCAGCAGGAGCAAGGCGAGCTGGCTATCGGCGTCGCCGATGGCGCGGTTGCCAACGGTAATACGCAGGACAGCGGTTATGGCCGCCTGGTAGTGACCGGCGATGCGATTTTTGCCGCGCATTCCAGCGTTTCGCTGCTAACGACAGGCCAGAGCTACGGTTTTGCTAACGGCCAGCGTTTCCTGGTGGTGCAGGCCTCCGGTTCGGGAACGCAGTACAATGAGAACGCGCTGGCCTACCATGTCGCGGGTTACAACGGTACGGTGACCGGTAAAGCGGTAACGATTGATGGCACTAACAGTCTCGTGGTTTATCTCGACGGTCAGGATCCGGTAACCCCGACGGAACCAACGACACCGACGACACCGACGACACCGACGACACCAACAACGCCGACAGAACCGACGACGCCAACCACACCAACGACACCAACGACACCAACGACACCAACAACGCCAGTGGTTACCCCGAACACAGGTTTTGCCACAACACCAAATGCTATCTCCTCTTTGCGCGGGCTGGGTAACTACAGCGGTTTCTCTGAAGGCCTGCTCAATCTCTATAACGCCTCTATGGCGATCGGCAGCCGCGAAGAAGCCAACCGGGCCGGTGAGCAACTGTCGCCGGTACAGAACAGCGCCGCGAGCAGCACCGCAGCCGCAGCCTCTTCCGGCGCGCTGGCCGTGGTGAACAACCATATGAACAGCACGCGTCTCGCCCGTAACGGTTCACAAAGCGGTATTGCCACCGGTGATGATGCGCTGGATTGGGCCGTCTGGGGCCAGCCGTTCTACGGTAGTGCTCGCCAGGGCATGATTGATAACGTCAGCGGTTACACCGCGCATTACGGCGGTGTGGTGCTGGGAGCGGATCGTCAGATCGCTGACGACTGGCGTGTGGGCGGCGCATTCAGCTATGCGCACTCTTCCGTCAATGGCCGCGACAACCTGACGGGTAGCCATACGGATGTTGATGCCTGGAGTGGCATTGCCTACGCAAGCTGGAGCGGCAACCCGCTGTACGTCAACCTGACCGCCAGTGTCAGCACGCAGAGATATGACAGCCAGCGCCGCATCGGTTTCGACGGCTTTGCCGGCCAGGCGGATGGCAGTTTCAACGGGCAGCAAGTGATGACCAAAGCAGAAGTCGGCTACCCGATCTTCTTCGCCCAGGGAACCACGCTGACCCCGCTCGCTGCCGTCAGTTACAGCTACCTGCACCAGGATGACTATAAAGAGCACAGCGATCAGGGTGCCGCGCTGAAAGTTGATTCCAGCCATACGCAGTCGGTGCGCAGCTCGCTGGGCGCAAAACTGGAGCATAGCTGGAGCACAGGAATCGGCGATGTGGTGCCATTCGTGCAGGCGATGTGGACGCACGAATATGACCGCAGCCGCACAGCGACCAGCGCCAGCTACGTCGCCGATGCGCTGGGCGAAACGCGTTTCACCAGCTTCGGCGCCACGCCGGTGTCCGATACCGCGGATATCGGTGCCGGTGTGGCGCTGGTACAGAATGACGACCTGAGCCTCAGCGCGCGTTATGACCTTTCTACTGCGCCGCACTTCGACGCCCAGACAGTCAGCCTGCGTCTGCGTAAATCGTTCTGATGTGATGTAAACCTGGTGGGAGGGCAATAGCCTCCCACCGCAAAAGGCCTGCCGGGGAACGGCATGACATGCAATAAAGCCTTCCCCGCCAGGTCTCTTTTTTCTGTCATCCAGCTTGCAAACAAACGCAAAAAATACCCATCAGGGGGTATTTACACTATCCTTCATAAGAAAATACTTATTACTAATAAACAACATATTGATTCTGCATGCGATAAATTCACCACCGGCAAAGCAGGAATATAAAATATATTTAAAACCAACGTTTCATATTATTGGTTACTGCTACTCAAAAAACATTAACCCATAGAAAAAAACACTGTTTTTATGATACCCAGGCTAATAATTTAAGGAAAAATTAATATTCCCGCGTTCGCAAAAATTAAAAGAAGAATGAAGTTTGATAACTATCACAAAAAAGTATCAACGGTGCTATTTGCATTAAATAAAACGTATCTCAGGCCGTTAATGTAAAAAGACCCGGCGTATTTTATTCATCACAAGAAAAGGGTGAAGCATGCATGTTCTCGATGATAAAAACCTGCCTTCGCTGGCTGGTAATACGCATGGAATACTCAAGCAGACAGCGACATTGATGCTGGCGCTGATGACATTTATCTTTTTTACCATCCTCTTCACCCTCATCCAGACAAAAAGCGATCTTCAGCAAACTGAACAACGGCAAAAAATGCACTTGCTGACTAAAGCGCTTGAAAACAGACAGGAAAACTTACGATTACACCTTGCTGATTACGCCAACTGGGATGACGCTTTTCAAAATCTGACAAGCACCGTGAATGTGCACTGGGCATGGGACAGACAGAACCTGGGAAAATCGCTTTTTAATAAGTTTCAGTATGAAGGCGTTTTTGTCCTCTCACCGGATGGCATAACCCGCTATAGCGTGCTGGATGGGCAGCCCGGGCAGGTTTCCTTTGAAACATGGTTAGGCGTCAATCTGACCGACTCGTTAATAACAACATTAGCCAACAACCAAGGAATAGCGTTCTCCCGGCTGATCACTATCCATGACCAACCCACGCTCGTCGCCGCATCATGGATCACGTCGGATGATTATACGGCCGCCGGGATAAATCCTTCAGAGCATGCGGTAATGATCTTTGTCGATAAGCTTACGCCACAAAAGTTTCAGCAACTTGGTGACGAATACGAAATCAAGGGGTTACATACTTTGCCGCCTGAAGTGGCATCAATGCGCAAAGATACGATGTTTCTCACCGCCGGAAACGATCGCATTTATGTCGAATGGCAGAGCAAAAACCCCGTCGAAACACTGTTAAGCAAAGTGTTGCCTTTACTGGTGCTATTGATGGTGGTTTCCGTGCTGTTGGCCATTAGTTTAATGCGTAAAGCGTTAACAAAAGCGCGCATGAATGATGAAAAAACCTTTCTGCTGGAACAAAGTCGCGCAGCGTTATCCGCCAGCGAACAGCGTTTCAGGGATATTGTTGAAACCACCACGGACTGGATCTGGGAAGCCAATGAAAACTTTAATCTTACCTGGATTTCTGCCCGCTTTCCGGTGATCACAGGCCATCGCATCGATGAGTGGCTGGGACGCAGCTTTACCGATTTTTTAGTCGACAGCCAGCAAACAATCAGCAACTGGTTAACGCTACCGCATCCGGGCGATTATTTAACGTTGTCGCACTGCTGCTATGTTTCCGCGCTCGGCAGCCAGCGCTACTGCAATATCACGTTAAAAAGAATTACCCTGCCGGATGGCGCGATCGGTTTTCGTGGTACGGCTTCGGACGTGACGCTGGAGGTGGAGTCCAGTGAGCGTATTCGCTTCCTCTCCCACCACGATGAGTTAACGGGCCTGCCGAATCGCGCCATGATGCAAGAGTTCCTCGACGGGAAACTGCACTCGCGCGGCGAAGCAAATAGCACGCTGGTGATGCTCAGCCTCGATCTGACCGATTTTAAACTGGTCAATGATATCTACGGGCATGACGCTGGCGATAAGGTGCTGGGCGAGGTGGCGCAGAGATTGCGCAACTGTTTACGCGCAACCGATCTGGTCGCACGCCAGGGCGGTGATGAATTTATTATTATCGCTCCTGCGATTCATAAAAAAGAGGATATCCGTACGCTCTGCCAGCTTATTATTGCTGTCATCAACAAGCCGTTTATCGTGTCCGGCAATGAAGTCTCTCTCGGCGTCAATATCGGCGCGGCGCAATCACCACAAGATGCTCTGACGGCCAGCGATTTATTACGCTACTCAGATATTGCTCTGTATGAAGCCAGAAATCTCGGCAATAACAGTTTTGTTTTATATCAGGCTGACATGGCGAAACAGATCGTCCAACGACGCGAACTGGAAAATGAATTACGGGAAGCGATTAAGGAAAATCAATTATTTCTCGTATATCAGCCTCGCTTCGACATCCGTGCAGGCTGCATTAACTCTGTCGAAGCGCTGGTGCGTTGGCTACACCCGCGTCACGGGTTACTGATGCCGGATCAGTTTATTCCCCTGGCCGAGGAGTCAGGAATTATTACCGACCTGACGGATTGGGTGCTGGTCAATGCCTGTCAGGACATCGGCAGAGAATTTAACCATATTTCTGTATCGGTCAATATTTCCCCGATGGAATTCAAAGCCAGCGATGTTATCGCACGCATTAAAAACGTACTGGCGACAACTCATTTTCCGGCGGCGCGCCTTGAACTGGAAGTCACTGAAAACGTGACATTATGTAGCCCAGAAAACGCACAGATCGTCATGCAGGAATTAAAAACCTTAGGTATCCGGCTGCTGATTGATGATTTCGGTACCGGTTATGCTTCGCTTTATTACCTGCACAGTTTTCCTTTTCATGGCATTAAAATCGACAAGTCATTTATCTTCGCGATGAACGATTCGGAATCAGCAAAGAGTATTGTGGAAAAGGTCATTGGACTTGGCAAGGATTATAACCTTGAGGTAACCGCTGAAGGTGTTGAAACACAAGAGCAATTGCAGCAATTAATAAAATACAAATGTGACATTGCACAAGGATATTACATAGGCCGTCCAGTCTCATTAGAGGCCGTCAAGGATAACCTGCACATTATTGAATGTAATATCGAAGCGAGGTGTGATGCAGCCCTATAACAACCAACAATAATTGCAGTTTGAGAAGTGAACTCTTTTTCTTGCGGCGCGCAGCGGCGCCGCAAAAAAGCTTACCCAATACGTAGTGGGGAAATACGATGAAAATACTTCGCGATATAACAATCAGAAAAATGGTTTTACTCATCCTGGTGCTGTTCAGTTGCATCTGGGGCATCGCCACGGCAATGACCTTATTTAACTTCGCCACCATCGAAAATTTATTAATGCAGAACACCGCGCAAAAAAACGCATACTCTTATCTGGTTAAAGGCAATGATCAATATTTCCGTACCGTAACGCGCATGCTGCGCGCCATGGATTATCGCCTGACCGGTGATGATGCCAATGCAGATAAGACGTTGATTTCCGCGGGTAAAGCGCTGGAAATCAGCCAGGATATGCTGGCGAAGTTCCGCCAGAGCGGCCATCCTGGCGTCAGCGATGAGGTTGTTCAGAGCATGGCTCAGGACTGGGAAAGACTGCTGAACAACGGCATTATTCCTATGTATAAAGCCGCACAGGATAAGCAGGCCGACCAGTTCCGCGAACTGTTTCGCAAAACCTATCCGCCGCTGAGTGTGCAATTTGGCGTGACCGCCGAAAAATATACACAAGCGATTCAAAAAGATGACTTCTTAAACCAGACCACGGAGAAAGTCAGTTTTAACAAACTGGTGCTAATCAGTGCGTTAGTCGCCGGTGTTGTGACGCTGTTCTTAACCGATCGTTATCTGGTCAATTATCTGGTTAAACCACTTGATACCATTGCGCGGCACCTTGAAACCATTGCCAGCGGCAAGCTGCACACCAGGCTTGAAGAGTTTGGGCGTAACTGCGCCGGTCGTTTGATCCCCTTTATTCAGGGGATGCAGGAAAATCTTTCCAGAACGGTGCAGGCGATTCAGGGTAGCTCAACCACCATCTTTACCAGCACCAACCAAATACGCACCGGGAACGAAGAGCTTTCCGGTCGCACGGATCAACAGGCCGCAGCGCTTCAGCAAACCGCCGCCAGTATGGAAGAGCTGACCTCGACCGTCAGAAACAACGCGCATAACGTACGCGAAGCACAAAAACTGGCCGGAAACGCCCGGCAGGTGGCGGAACAAGGCGGAGATATTACATCGACGGTTGTCGCCACGATGCACGGTATTTCGGAAAGCTCGCAGAAGATTGCAGACATCACCAGCGTCATAAACAGCATCTCTTTCCAGACCAACCTGCTGGCACTGAATGCGGCAGTGGAAGCGGCGCGCGCCGGTGAACAGGGGCGTGGCTTTGCCGTCGTCGCCAGCGAAGTGCGCTTACTTGCGCAGCGTAGCGCCCAGGCCGCTAAAGAGATCGAAGCGCTGATCAGTGAATCCGTTAAGAGAGTGCAAACGGGCGCAGAGCAGGTACAAGAGGCCGGCGAGGCAATGTCGACCATTATCAGTACCGTGGGTCAGGTCAATGCCTTGATGGGTGAAATCACCATTGCTTCCGACGAGCAGAGCAAAGGCATCGATCAGATTGGCCAGGCGATGACAGAAATGGATCGGGTGACGCAGCAGAACGCAGTGCTGGTTCAGGAAGCCAAAGCGAATGCCATCGCACTTGAAGAAGAAGCCGGGCGATTAAACGACGCCATCGCGCTCTTTGATTTAGGAGGCAACCCCGTGACTGCCCTTCCCGGACAGGCAGCCAAAACCGCCACGAAGGCAAATCCTCCTTCGCGCAAAACAACCCGTAACGCGACTGCCAACGAAAACTGGCAATCCTTTTAAACCTGACGCGCTGCGGCGTTGATTACCCGACGCCGCCAGCGACGCTGACGCTTTAGCATGGGAGAAACAACGTGAATTTCCAGATCCGATATGCAAGCAGCGAACTGACTGACCCCGTGCTGGCGGTTGCAGAATTTGCCCGGCAGATGCTTCCCGCTGAGCCAGAAACGATCCTTTTCTTCTGTTCCCCGGACTATGACCTGAATATTCTGGGCCGAGAGATGCAAAAAACCTTTCACTGCCCCTGTATTGGATGTACCTCCTCCGGGCAGATCGGCACCGAAGGTTTTCAGCACTCCGGGATATTAGGGCTGGGTCTGAGCGCCGCTTTTCGCACCCGCCATTTTGTGATTCACCCCCTGAATGATTACTCCGCGACCATTGCAGAGATTGCCGAGGAGATCCATCGCGACAGCGCGGCCAGACCCAATTTGCAACGCTTTGGTTTGTTACTGGTTGATGGCTTGTCGATGGCTGAGGAACGCCTTATCGCTAATCTTTATCAGCAGACAGGAAATATTCCGGTTATCGGCGGTTCTGCGGGTGACGATCTGCGTTTCGAAAAGAGCTACGTCTATAACGGTAAAGGTGAGTTTATCTCCGATGCCGCGGTGTTCGCGGTCATCGAAACCTCCTCGCCGGTGGCGATTTTTAAAGTTCAGCACTTCGAACCCAGTAAGGTGGAATTAATCATTACCGAGGCCGATCCTGAAAAACGGCTGATCCGGGAAATTAACGGCGAACCTGCCGCGCAGGTGTATGCCGAATCGCTGGGCATCACCGTTGCAGAATTAACGCCCACCGTTTTTTCCCGCAATCCGCTGGTGCTCTCTTTTGGCGACGAACCTTATGTCCGTTCGATCCAGAAAATGAACGACGATCTCTCGCTGACCTGCTACTGCGCAATTGAAGAAGGGTTGATCGTCTCGATTGGCATTGCGGAAGATCCGCTCGAAACCTTTAGCAAGGCGCTGGAAAAAGTTCATGAAACCATACCGGAACCGGCGGTGATTATTGGCTGCGACTGTATCCTGCGGCGTTTGCAGTTTGAGCAGGAGGAGCTTGACCTGCAGATCGGCAATTTTATGGTGCAAAACCGGATCGTGGGTTTCTCAACCTATGGCGAGCAGTACAACGGACTGCACGTCAACCAGACATTCACGGGCGTGGCAATAGGAGGTAAATGATGTCTCCATCTGAAGCAGTTGTTGCAACACTCTCCCTAACCGATTATCAGCGCAAACTTGTCGCGCGGGATAAAACCATCGAGGTATTAAAGCGACGCATCGCGCAGGAAAGTCGGCACAACCAGATGACCCCGTTCGCTATTCTTGAGCAGAATGTGGGCCTGGAGAAAGTGGTCGCACGTAAAACCATCGAACTGGAAAACGAGCGCCATGAGTTAAAGAAAGCGCTTGCTGAGCTGCGCCTCACGCAGGCACAGCTTCTACAGGCGCAAAAGATGGAGTCCATCGGCCAGCTCGCCGCCGGGATCGCCCACGAAATTAACACGCCCACGCAGTATGTTTCTGACAACGTCGGGTTCGTGAAGACCGCCAACCGTTCGCTGCTCAACCTGCTGGATGCGGCGATCGCCATGGCTGCCGTGATGCGGGAAAAAATGGCCGACGAGCCAACGCTTACCGCCTTCGATACCCTCCTTAAGAGCAGCAAAATTGAGTTTCTGCGCCATCAGATCCCCCAGTCTTTAGATGAATCACTCGACGGGCTTGGCCATATCTCCCGGATTGTCGCCGCCATGAAAGAGTTCTCTCATCCCTCGCAAAATAAAAAGGAGTACGTGGATATACGCGACATCATCAATACCACTGTGACCGTCGCCCGCAACGAGTGGAAATACGTGGCGGAACTGGAAACCCGCTTTGCCGATGATTTGCCGCTCCTGCCCTGTCTGCGCGACATGGTTGGCCAGGCGATGCTTAACCTTATCGTCAATGCGGCGCACGCCATTGCGGACAGCCTCCAGACCCGCGAGCAGGAAAAAGGGCATATCGTTGTCTCTGTGGAGCAGGTCGGCGATATGATGGAGATCCGCGTCGCCGACGATGGCACCGGCATCCCTGAGGCAATACGCGAACGCATTTTCGATCCCTTCTTCACCACCAAAGCGGTCGGCAAAGGCACCGGCCAGGGGCTGGCCATTGCCTATTCGACCGTGGTGGACAAGCATAATGGGCAGATTCGCTGCGAATCGAAACCCGGTTCGGGCGCCACATTCATCATGCGTTTTCCCCTCGTCGTGCAGCAGGAGGCATAAGTATGCAGGTGATGTTCGTGGATGACGAAGCTCGCATCCTCTCGGGTATTGAGCGCGCCTTAATGATGCAGGACAGCGAGTGGCAATGCCGCTTCGCTACCAGCGGTCATGAAGCGTTGAGCCTGCTGGAAGAAACCCCTGCCGATGTTGTGGTGTCGGATATGCGTATGCCGCTGATGGATGGCGCGGAGTTCCTGTCGCAGGTTCGTGACCGCTGGCCCGGCACGATCCGGATCATTTTGTCCGGTTACTCCGAACCCGAGGCCACGGTTCGTATGCTGGGCGTTGCGCACCGTTTCGTCTCCAAACCCTGCGACAGCACGCAATTACTGGCGATGGTGGCAAACGCGCTGGCGTTGCGCACGCTTTTCAAGGATCCCACCGTCGTCATGCTGGTCGGGAAAATTAACCAGCTTCCGCCCGCCCCGAAAGTATTTACGGAAATTAACCGACTCCTTGCCAACCAGGGGACGAATACTCGGGAAATTGCCGAACTGCTGGCGAGCGATCCGGCGCTAAGCGCCCGGATTATGCAACTGGCAAATTCCGCCTGGTTCAGCCGGGGAGCACATATTCATGACATTGGTAATGCGATCGTTCACCTGGGGCTGGAACAAGTGAAGTTGCTGGTACTCGCGTCCCAGGTTTATGCCGATGCCGCTACCGATCCCTATGTGGATAAGTTACAGCAGACCGCCCTTCGCGCCTCAATGCTGGCGGCGCGTATCTCCAGGCATCAGGAACGGGAAGCCACTGCGGCGCTGCTGGCCAATATTGCGCTACTCATTCCAGAATTAAGAACCACCAGCGACGAGGCGACGACTGAGCAGGGTGATATCCCGCTGCGCGCCGCCATCGGTGCCTATTTACTGGCGCTATGGGGGCTGCCGATGGACATTGTTGAAGCCGTCGCAGGCCATGTACAACCTTCACGCTCAGCAGAAAAAACCTTTGGCATGATCGGTGTCGTCCATGTTGCGGTCACCCTTGCCAATCATGGCGTTCCCGATAAACGTTATCTCGAACAAACCGGCATGCTGGACCAACTGCCCGCATGGCAGGAGATGCTCAATGACTGATACTTCCTTACCCCGTGTGTTATGCGTCGACGATGAACCCAATGTGCTCGCGGCCATCACGCGAAATCTGTTTGATGTATTTGATGTGGTGACCGCGCACAGTGGTGAAGCCGGTCTGGATGCGATTCGCAGCGGAGAACCTTTTGCGGTGATCCTCTCCGACATGCGCATGCCGGGAATGGATGGCGCGACTTTTTTGTCCAGAGCGCGGGAAGTCTCGCCGGACAGCGTGCGGATTCTCCTTACCGGGCAGGCCGATGTGGAGTCCTCTATCGCGGCAATTAATAAAGGCGCTATTTTCCGCTATCTCTGTAAACCGTGCCCAAAAGAGGATCTGATAGCGACGTTGAATGACGCAGTTCGTCAGTACCGGCTCGTGTGCGCAGAAAAAGAGCTCCTGGCGACCACGCTTTCTGCTTCGGTAAAAACGCTCACAGAAATACTGGCGATGGTTGCCCCCTGGGCTTTTCAGCGCGCAGCTTTTGCGCAGTCCTGCGTCCGCCACGCATTGCCGAAACTGGGGTGGCACGATGAGTGGCTTTACACTCTCGCCGCGTCGTTAAGTCAGATCGGCTGCGTTGGCATTCCTGCCGACATCGTCCAGGCTGATGCCGCACAGCGTAAATTGACACCGGAGGAGGAAAAACTGCTGCATGAACATCCGGACGTTGCGGGCCGACTGGTGGAACAAATCCCGCGTCTTGAACTGGTTGCGGCAATTATTCGTCACCAGGCGAAAGAAGCGCCCGCCAATGCACCGTTAGAAGTGGTACGCGGCGCTCAGCTACTGCGCGCCGCACTGGAGCTGGAACGGCACGCCGCGCGCGGCTGGAGCCTGGAGCGTCCGTGGGAAATCCTGCGTGCGGCGCGTCCGGCGCTGCCTGAATATCTCATCAAAGCGCTGTCAGATTTTCGCTCGAATGTGGAGGGGGTTCGCTCCGCGCGTATCCGTGAATTGATGCCGGGCTGGGTTGTCGATGAAGATATTCGCACCACAAATGGATTAATGGTACTGACCAAAGGTCATGAACTGACCGATACCGCGATCTCCGCTCTTCAGCGCCTGCTCGCCGCGAACGCCGTCGAAGAGCCCATCCGGGTGCGCGGCCTGCCGGGTAAAAACGCGTCCTGAAGATGTGCCCCGCCGGGAGAGCGCTTTCTGCCCGGCGCTAATCTGCCCAAATCCCCTTGTTCAACGGCTGTCAGACGTGATTCTGACGGCCTGATTGCCGTCACATTGCTGGCGGCATCATACAAATTCCGCGCAGGACGATAAGCGAGCTTGAAGTCGCGGCAAGCATTAGTACCAGGATCATTAAATTTCTGAATCAGGATACAGAAATTTGCGATTAGTGAATTGTATGAAGGTAAGTTATAACATGCATAAGGGATATGACTTCTGACAAGCACTAACTTCTTTCACTGGCAGAAACGATGTCGCGTCTGCCAGTTTTTATTTTCCACTTCGTTTGTGACAGCCAAATGAAACGGAAAATAAAAAAGGCCCGCCTGAGCGGGCCCTGAAAAATGATACATAACGTCAATTATTAAGCCTGATGTTCAATGGCTTTCTGTGTATTCTCAATTGCAATTTTGCGTGGTTTTTCGCTTTCCGGGATTTCCTGGTAAATGGAAACCTGCAAGATCCCGCTTTCCAGTTTTGCATTACTGACTTTGGTATGCTCCGGCAAAGTGAAACTCAAACGAAAATCAGAACGGCGGATGCCTTTATAGATCCAGCCCTGCTCATCCTGCGATTCATTTTCAGCGCGTTTACCAGAAACATTCAGCGTTCCGCCGACCGTCTCGATTTCGAGTTCGTCTTCCTTCCAGCCAGGTACGCTTACATTTAACAGATAATTGCTTGCATCGATTTTTTTCAGGTCATAAGCGGGTAGTGAAGTGACCGGAGAGTCGCCCGTTAACTGACTGAACAGCCTGTCGATACGATTAAAACGGTCAGCAAAAACAGAATCGGAAAAGCCCGGAAGTGCTGACAAGGTTCTGAGTGCCATAATTAACCTCCTGAATAATCAATTCAAAAGTTCAACGTAAAGGCAAGCGTTGCTTGTCCGATCCAATAGATAATTCCTCCCGCCCGTTTTTCAAGACCACAAAATAAAAATTTTTTGCGTATGCGTTCCGGGCAACCGCGCTGGCAGTGACAAACCAGCAGGGATGGAAAGTGGGTGAAAATAGTGGCCTGCATAAACAACTGACCAGACCAACAGGAAGAGATTAAGTGCCCTGCTCCATCTGAGCGAACAACGTATTGCCGATCGGTTATGCGTCATCCACTCGCGTAACATTTACCTGCAGAGTGCTTGTCTGTTGACCATTACCCGAGATCGTCACTATTTTGCTGACCAGGTGCGCTACCCATCCGAACTTTTTGGCTCACCTCCTGATTTCCCTTCAATTTCTGTGATCTCCCGGTCCAGTTTGGCCATGGCTTGTTCTGGTTTTATTTGTCTAACTGAACGATATTTAATATTCACATAGCACAGGTACTCGCGACAGAGCATTTCTTGTTTGCCGGTGAGCACCAGAGTATTTCGTAAGGAGAGATTATGAAGCCAGTAGAAGAAGCGATTGATGATCTGCAATCCCGTGTTTTAGCGTATGAAATAATTTTTCAGTCCATTTGCTCAGAACTGCCGCAATTGTTCATCGATAAAGCCAAAGAGAACATTCAGCTTAACTTCAAAGCATTTGAATCTGGCACACATTCTGAAGCCGGGAAAGCAAAGCTTGAAGCGGCGAAAGCAGTCGCATCCAGAATTATAGGCTCGAAGCTTTAGCTCTCCTCCCACGCAGATCCTGAGGTGGAGAGGAATCAACAGTAATTTCTTCTCCGCTTTGTTTCTTCGCCGACGCGAAGTGGGACTGTTCCGCGCACTCCGGGCGTAAGTAACGCCATTCGCCTGTTTCGGTCTCAACGCACGTAGCCGTTAACGGTTTATTGATGATCCCATCAGGAAGGAATTTTGCTTCTGAATGGCGCAGGATTTGGGGCCAGGGTCAGTACCACCCCGTCATCTGAACCGGGGCGGATCGAAGACATATTTATTAGTGAACAACGCGCTGCCGGGAAGCACAGGTCGCACAACGCTCAGAAGCTATATGTCACCTTCAGGCTGCCAGTGGGCGAGGCTTTTCGTTGCACTATTGGGCTGTTGCGTGCATCACCAGCCAACTGCGTAAAGCCTGCGGCAGCAACCACGCTCCAGTCCTGGTTGAGCTTGTGCGTCCAGTCAACATTCATTGACCAGGCATAAATGCCCGATCCGGCATCATATCGGCTAAACCCCGATGCGGCCGACTGCGATGCACTGACCCCGTAGTAAGTCTGCATATACTTGCTCGTTCCCCAACTGCCGGTCAGCGCCAGCGTCACGGAATTTTTCGATGACTTATAGAACGGGCTGATAATACTGAAATGCAGGGCCTCACCGTTGCTTCGCTGAGAAATCGGCACCTCAGCCTGCAATTGCACATTAAGCCAGTCGGTCACCTCATACCCCAGGCCAGGCACACCGAGAGCCGAGCCTTTGATGTCACCCATACCTCGCAAGTCGTCGCTGCCGTCGCTGATCGCGTCGCTGTCTACGTTACGATCCTTACGGCCAGGGCGATAGCTCAGCGCAGTGCTGTAATTCAACTTGCCGATGTTGTTGCCGTAACCGATACCACGCGTGGTACTGACGAAGAAACCATTTGCCAGCGAGTAATCAAGCACCAGGGCAGTCGTGACGCGGCTTTCATCCGAACCAGAATAGCGTGGCGCAACATCCACGCCGCCTCCCAGAGTCAACTCGTTGCCCTGTTTCTGTTCTGCCGCCAGTATCGGGGTCGCCAGTAAGGCCAGGACAGCTCCCGGCAACATTTTTTTCAGCATGCGCCCCGAGAGTAAATGGGGGAACTTATGACGCGGTTCGATGTTTCTCATGAAAGAAGTCCTTGTGGATTCAAATGATTACGATACAAGCGGTTTTAAACGCCAGAACGCTCAGTTTGAATGCTCACCCTAAAGTTCTCATGAGCCCAAAATGAAGAAAGACTGAAGCAAGTACAGGGGCTGCAAACCTGATAGATTTCCTGATACCGTTTTTTTCTTCAGACGTTCTTCATTCACTGTTGATACCGTAACCATTGTGAAAATTCTCCTCATCGAAGACGACCTGGATCTCGGCAATGGCGTGCGTATTGCCCTTGCAGATCAAGGATTAGATGTCATATGGGTTCGCCGCAAAGTGGATGCACTGCATCAACTTGATGTCTGCGCGCCAGAACTGGTATTGCTCGATCTCGGGCTGCCCGACGGCGATGGCATGAGCCTGATGGCAAGCTTGCGTCAGCAGCTCAAGGGGATACCCGTCATCATCCTGACCGCACGAGGCACCCTGCAAGATCGCCTCTCCGGGCTGGATGCCGGTGCAGACGACTATCTCGTCAAACCTTTTGTTCTCGCCGAGTTGCTCGCCAGGGTGAGAGCACTTGCGCGCCGCAGTTACGGTTTTCAGAATGAGGTGATAGAAATTCGAGGGTTATCTCTTCACGTGCCGACGCGTCGCGTGACAGTGAGTGAACGTAATGTTGAGTTGACGGCAAGTGAGTACGCGCTGCTTGAAACGTTAATGTTGCGCACTGACCGCGTACTGACACGAGGGTTTCTGGAAGAAAGGATATTCGGCGCAAAAGAAAACATGAGCAATGCTCTCGATGTGCATATGGGGAATTTGCGGCGCAAAATCGGCGACGGCTATGTGCGAACGGTGAGAGGCGTAGGGTATGTCATTGATACCGTACCGATTCAGAAAGGGACAGGCTGATGCGAAATTTTTGCCGCCGCCTGAAAACCCCGACGCTTGTACGGCGAATTATGATCGCCCAGATGCTACTGCTTACGCTGCTTTGGTGTCTTTTTCTGACCTACATTTTATGGGAAAACTTGCGTAGCCCCTCTATGTTATTGGGCAACAAGACTTACGAAACCATTCTTACGTTGGTTGATCGGATGGACGATCGCCCACAGGATCTCACCGATGTGCTGGAAAAGTTCAGCAAGGCGTTGCGGGAAGGTTATGGCGGAGGCGAAGATCCGGAACTGTCGATCAGCCTCATTGTTCGGAAGAATAAAGCGATAATTTATTCATCAGATGGCGCTCCAACGGGGGTGAAAAACACCCTATACGGGAAAATTCAGAGCATTGAGAGTGAAGGCCGCACCTGGACTAGCCGTACCCTAAAATCCGGCAATTCCGACGCGGAGGTCACGCTCGTCACCCCTGCCGGCGGCTGGAACTTCTTTATTTACCTGAACTCGCGTGGATACTACATATTGCCGCTGCTGGTATGCATTCCTTTTCTTTTGTTTCCCGCGTGGCTGTCAATCCGCATTGCAATGCGCCCCTGGAACAAGGTGGTCAATGAAATTGCCTCACGAACTCCAGAAGATCTCTCTCCCTTAAAAGCAGTGCCAAAGCACAGGGAGCTCCGCCAGATGGTGGATGCTGTTAATGTTTTTCTTGCCAGAGTGCGGGAAAGCACGGAAAGGGAACGGGTTTTTATTGCCGATGCCGCTCACGAGCTGCGTACCCCCCTGGCTGCGATGAGAATCAATGTTGAGGCTTTACAGTCTTATGTTAGCCGCGATAGTCAACAGGAGTTGCTTGCAGGGATTATTCGCAGCAACAGCCGTGCGGCTCGTCTCGTCAATCAGTTGCTGCTGCTGATGCACAGCGAAGCGCGCATTGACACGGTTATGGAGCCTGTGCCGCTGACCACACTGATACAAGAGCGAATGGCGATGCAGGCACCGCTGGCTGCCGAGCGCGGGATTGAGCTTGAATTCTACTCGCATGATGAGATCTGGGTGACAGGCGTCCGAGAACGCCTGATGTCGCTGCTCGACAACGTCATTGAAAATGCCGTCAAGTACAGTCCTGAGGGCGGCCGGGTTGAGGTAGAGGTACGATCATTAGATGAATCCACGCAGCTACGTGTCTCCGATGCCGGGCCCGGCATTCCCGTTGAATTGAGAGAGCGCGTGTTCGATAGATTTTTTCGCGATCCCAATCAGATGCAAAGCGGGAGTGGATTAGGGCTTGCAATAGTCAAAGCGGTTGCGCAGCTACACAACAGCAGCGTGTACCTAAGTACGTCTGCAGAAGGTGGCCTCATGGTTACTGTTGACTTCCCAAACCGCAGGCCAGCCTGAAGAAAACACCATGTTGTCTATGCAATAACATGCCCCAATTCGGTTGTTCCAAATCCCTTCAATATTGTTCCAGGGTGGTTCCATATATAAATCATATAACCCAGTTAATACATAAAGTTACTGCCTAAAAACATATATAGAACAACCGGAACAACAGGAACGGCCTGGTAACCTCGCAGCTTAAGGAGTAATAGTCAGATAAGTTGAATTCCCTTAGCTTTGAGGTGGGCTTATGCAGACTAACAAGCGTGATTCCGATGAGATGGCGAAGGCTATCGGCTACGTCGTGATGGAGTTAGCAAGGACAGGATGCGCTATCACGGAAGACACAATCAATGCGCGTCTGGACAGCGTGCTGCACAAAAATGCCAGCGTTGCGAACGAAAGTGTTGAGCTACCAAAGTCGCTCAGGTTTAACGAGTCATTGTGCGGGTAGGTTGCCCCTGAAGGCAGCTAATCAAACCACGTTATTGGCGTAGCGTTCAATGATACGGCCAATCATCATAAATGGGGGGCGTGCATACAAAAGCCCGGCACCGTCCTGCAGATACGTTAACACCTGTTATCACGAAAATGAGAGTTGATGGCCTGAGGCACAGATGAGCTAGCTGGCTTATTCAGTCAGGAGTGCCCTTGCCTCTCCTGCAGGAAACAAGAGCATGATACGTTGATTTTGCTGGCTGAGTCCGAAATGGGAATAGACCGCAAGACACCCCGAAGCCAGAAAACGCAACGGGCCGCCAGGCCCGTTGTGGTGATTACTATTGCAGTTCCTTCACTCTGGCGCGCTGCGCCTGTTGGCAATAATGGTTGTAATGTTCCAGGAACCACTGTTTCTGCTCTTCGGTCATATTGCCGGTCACGGCATCAATATCAACTGGCTGGCCCATGGCATACATACGGGCAAAACTGCGTGCCAGAAAATCAAAATTCCTCACTGCGTTCAGGTCTTGTTTTTTCATTCGCATACTCCTTCAGTCCGCGGACGTGCTGTGTAAGGCCATATGCTTCTCTGTCTTAAGTATTGTCTTATAAAATGGACATTTCATAAGCAATGCGTGCCTTCGCGATGACCCGATTGTCCATAACGTCACCGTGCGCACAGAGTGAAAAAAAACCCTCGCTGAGTATCCACACAGATCACACTCCTTAAGCAAAATTATTTCCCTGCGTATGCCGCGTGTTAATATTGATGGGATAAATCTTTCTTACCGAATACCGAGGCTTCGATGCTGGAGAATGCAACCATCTGATAATCAGCTTTCCGACCTTTGCGGCCGGGCTGGTTATCACTGCGCTAAACACTCACGCTAACCCCCCAGGGTGTTGGCAGGTTTTGCACAAGATGATTACAGGCATTTTCAGCATGAATATTTCCCGTCAGGAACAACGTACCCTGCATGTCCTTGCTAAAGGCGGGCGTATCGTTCATACCCGCGATACGTCCGGTCGCGTCACCGCCGTTGAGTGTTATACCCGTGAAGGGCTATTGCTCAGCGACTGCACGCTCGCCGTCTTTAAGAAACTGAGAAGCAAAAAACTGATCCGCTCGGTAAAGGGTCAGCCCTATCGCATTAACCGTACCGGTCTCAGCAATGTCCGCGCACAGCTGGACAACCAATAATTTATGTTAAGCAATCCCCACCCGCTGGTGGGGATTGCTGCCGGCAGGTTATCCATTTCAACGTTGTGGGGATCTTCCCCCTATAGATTCTTATAGCCTGCCGAGTTTTTCCTTGCCTGCTATACTTCGACACACTAAATTACAAAGAATTAACAGTACGTTACATTTAGCTTCGTTGCATAAACCCCTTATTAACAAGGGGTTATACAGGAAAGGCCGATAAGCGTGATGAAAGTGAATATGTCGATTTATCGCTGTACCCTGGGGCTGTTTTTAATGAGCTCACTGTTTCACATGACCCAGGCCCTGGCTGCCGATCCGCTTCTGACCTCCCCTTCCGCTGGCGACACCGCGCAAACGCATACCGATAATCAGGCACGCGGCATTCTGGTGGCAGTCGATCAAGCGACCCTCTCCAGCGAACTGGCTGGCCGCATTGTGGAGATGCCATTCAGAGAGGGCGAAGCGTTCAAAAAAGGGGATATCCTCGTGCGCTTCGATTGCAGTATTTACCAGGCACAGCTTGCCGCATCGCAGGCGGCGGCCAGAGCAGCCGAAGCTGAACTCAGCCAGAACCAACAGCTGGCGCAACTCAAGTCTGTCGGCAAGCACGCCGTGGCGCTCTCCGCCGCTCATTTAGCCCAGGCACAGGCCGAAAGCCAGGTGTATCAGATTCAGGTCAATCGCTGTCGTATCACCGCGCCGTTTGATGGCCAGGTCGTGAAACGCCGCACGCAAACCTTCGAGAGCGTTGCTCAGGGCACGCCGCTGCTGGATGTGGTGAACAATCGCCACCTCGAAATTAACTTGCTGGTCTCTTCCCGCCTGTTGTCGGCGCTCAAACCCGGATTGACCTTTACCTTTACGCCGGATGAAACCGGTAAACCATTGCAGGCCAGCATCGCACGGCTCGGCGCGCGTATTGATGAAAGCAGCCAGACCATCGGCCTGATCGGTACGCTGGTCAATGCCGACGCCAGCCTGATGGCGGGCATGAGCGGCACGGCGCAGTTCCCGGAGGCGAAGTGAGTACTTCCCCCACGCCGGCTACAGCCAGTGCGGCCATCTTTGCCCGTTTTCTTGATATCGAACAGCAGGCCAGGGCCGCTGCCAGCAGCGAAGAGCTGGCGTACTGCATCGTCAACGACAGCCAGCCGCTGTTCGGCTATCGTCACGCCGCACTCGTTATTAACGGTCGGGTGCGCGCGGTAACGGGTGTCACTCAACCCGCTCCCCACGCGCCGTTTGTGGCGTTTATCGAACGTGCCTGCGCCCGTTTGCAGACAACTGAGGGCAAACCACTCAACCAGTGCGGCGTCATTGAAGCGGTGCAACTCGACGAACAAAGCCGCAGCGACTGGCAGACCCTCTCCGCCCCCGAAGCCCTGTGGTCACCGCTTAAAGACCGCCAGGGAGAAGGGTTTGGCGGCATCTGGTACGCGCGCGAACAACCGTGGCAAAACGCCGACCGGGTGCTGGCCGAACAGCTTGCTGGCGCATTCAGCCACGCATGGCTGGCGCTGGAGCCGCAAACCAACCGCTGGCATCACCGTAAAGGGCGCTGGAAGATCGCTATCCCTTTGCTGGTATTGCTCGCCTGCCTGTTTATTCCGGTGCGCCAGTCCGTGCTGGCTCCCGCCGAAGTGGTCCCCCACCTGGGGCGTGTGGTCGCCGCACCGCTGGACGGCGTGATCCAGTCTTTTGCCGTGCAGCCAAACCAGAGCGTACATCAGGGTGATGTACTGGTCCGCTTCGACGACACCACGCTAAAAGCGCAGGCCGACGTCGCCGAGCGGTCGCTGAATGTTGCCGAAGCGGAATTTCGCGCCAGCTCGCAGCGCGCCTTTCAGGATGCAGATTCCAAAGCGAAACTTGATTTCCTGGCCGCACAGGTGGCGCAAAAACGGGCCGAGCGCGATTACGCCAGCGCCCTGTTAAGTCGCACTGAAATTCGCGCCGACCGGGATGGTATTGCCGTGTTTGCCGACGCCGACCGCTGGATTGGCAAACCGGTGCGCACCGGCGAGCGCTTAATGGAGCTTGCCGACCCGGCGCTGGCCGCGTTACGCATCGAGCTGGATGTGGGGGATGCCATTCAATTAAAACAGGATGCGCCCATCACACTGTTCCTCGACAGTGACCCCATCACCCCGTATGCGGCAAAGCTTGAGCGCATCGCCTATGAGTCCGAGCAGACCCCGACAGGCAATCTGGCGTACCGGCTTGATGGCCGCTTTAGCGATGCCCCGCCGCGTATTGGCCTGCGCGGAACCGCCAAACTGTCCGGCGAATATGTACCGCTGGCGGTCTATCTGTTCCGTCGCCCGCTCTCCGTGATCCGCCAGGCTGTCGGCCTATGAACCCGCTCTTACCCGCGCTGCGCCCCGACCTCCAGTTGGCAGAATCGGCTGCGGGTATTAACGGTGCGCCGCAATGGGTACTGGCGGACCCGCTTACCGGTCGCTATTTCACGCTGACGCCCACGGCTATCCGCCTGCTGCGCCACTGGTCCCTGCGTCTGCCACAACAGGTCCTTGCTGCAGCCAACCAGGAGCCGGGCCTGCCGCTACAGGTCAAAGAGCTGGAGCAGTTGCTGCAGTTTTTACGCCAGCACGATCTGGTGACCTCGGGCGATGCCGAACAGCGTCAGCGTTACCTCAGCAAAGCCCGCGCCATGCGCACCAGCCTGTGGAAGAAAGTGCTGCACCAGTATCTTTTTTTCCGTATCCCGCTCTGGCGGCCCGATCCGCTGCTCAACCGTTGCTGGCCCTGGCTTAAGCGCTACGGAACAGCAATATTGCTGGGAGTATTCCCGCTGATTCTGGTGCTGGGGCTCTATCTGGTCAGCCGTGACTGGGTGCGTTACACCCATGCGTTCCCTCACCTGTTCAGTCTGCAAGGGATGGCTGTATTCGGGATGTCGCTGGTGATCGCCAAATTCATACATGAACTTGGCCATGCGTTTATGGCTAAGCGCGCGGGCTGCCGGGTGCAGAGCATGGGGGTGGCCTTTATTGTGCTGTTCCCGCTGTTCTATACCGACGTGAGCGATGCGTGGAAACTCAAGAATCGTCGATCGCGTTTGCTGATTGGCGCAGGCGGTATTCTGGCCGAGGTGCTGCTGGCGGTTTTCGCGCTGCTGGTATGGACGCTGCTGCCGGACGGTCCTCTGCGTACGGCAGCGTTTATGCTCTCCAGCGCCACCTGGATAACGACGCTGGTGGTTAACCTTAACCCGCTAATGCGCTTTGATGGTTATTTCTTGCTGAGCGATTTCTGGCGGGTGGAAAACCTGCAGGAACGCGCGTATGCCCTGTGCCGCTGGCGGCTGCGCGAGGCGTTATTTGGTTATGCTCATCCGGCACCGCATACCTGGTCGCCGTCGATGCAACGCAAGCTGTTGATATGGGGTTACGCCTCATGGATATGGCGCTTTTTCCTTTTTTTCGGCATTGCACTGATGGTGTACCACTTTTTCATTAAGGTGGTTGGTATTGCTTTGATGTCGGTAGAAATTGGCTGGTTTATCGCGCTTCCGGTGGTGAAGGAGGCCCGTATCTGGTGGTCCATGCGTAAGAATGCTCATCCCGTTAAGCTGTTGCGTTCAGGGCTGATTCTGGCGGCGGTATTAGTGCCGCTGCTGTTTCCCTGGCGCGGCAGCATCCGTATTCCTGCTGTGCTGGAAGCAGAAAACGTCAGCGCGCTGTATGCCCCTATTCCTGCACAGGTCAAAGCGCTCTACGTCACTGACGGCCAGCAGGTACAAGCCGGTGAGAAACTGCTGGATCTCACCTCGTCCGATTTGGACTACCGCATCAATATAGAGCGTCAGCAAATTGCTATTTTGCAACAGCAGCGGCAGCGGGGAGCCGGACGTCAGGAAACCGCCAGCGAAACCCAGGTGCTTGACCGACAACTGGCGGAATCTTTGGCCCGCTATCGGGGATTGGATGCGCAACGCCAGCGCTTGTCTCTCACCGCGCCTCAGGCAGGCCAGGTGAGGGATGTGGCACGAGATATGACGGAAGGCCGTTGGCTGACCCCGGATATGCCATTGCTCCGTGTGGTTGGGCAGGGTATCGGAAAAGTGCAGGGATATTTACCCGACGATACGCTAAAACGCGCGAAAGTGGGGATGCAAGGCTATTTTATCGCCGATGATCCCGCGTATCCCCGCCTTGTCGTACAACTGAAAGATATTGCGCCTACCGGTACCGCCTGGTTACAGCAAGAGATGCTGGCGTCCGATCGCCACGGCCCGATCGCCGTGCGTCGCGACAGGGATCATAATCCTCAACCCATCCAGGCGCAGTACAGTGTGCGTTTCGCGCTGCAGGAGGGGCAATTCTCGCCGCCGCAACAGCCGTTACGGGGCAGCGTAATACTGGAAGGGGAAACGGAATCTATTCTTGGCGCGTTATGGCGACGAATTGCCGCGTTGGGTATTCGGGAAAGCGGATTTTGACAAGATTACACGGATATATTTTACGAAATATATCGCATTCACGTTTGCCATAAAAAACCAATAGTTGTTATCTCAGAAGTCAGTGAAGGAACAAAACCCTATCCGCTTGATAATAAATAAAAATTAAAATATTGCTTTATTTCAAGTTATTTCATTTGAATTATGTGCGTAAGTTAATGTTTTTTTATGTATGTTAATTTTACTGACTGAGCTATATTCCTGATGAGTCATACACGTTTTTTGCTCCCCATCGTTATCTTATTATTTTGTTCCATCCCAAATTATAAGGTTGGTTATTAATAACATTTGATCTTAATAAATCAGCTATTCCTCCAGGAGGGATCTGTATGAGATATATTCAGCGTTTATTTGTTAAATCAGCCATCACTACCGCTATCGCTGCCAGTATTCTTTTACCCCAAAGTGCAGCGGCCTGTAACAGCGAATCCTACATTGGTACTGTGTGTTCTTTTGCCATGTCTTTTTGTCCTCGCGGTTGGCTTCCGGCTAACGGCCAGACTGTCCCTATTAATACTAATCAGGCGTTGTACTCTCTGCTGGGTTTCAAGTTTGGTGGCGATGGTTCAACCACCTTTGGGATACCCGATCTGCGAGGTCGTTCTGTTGTCGGGACCGGTTCTGGATTGGGGTTAGCGACAGTGAACCTCGGGCAGAAAATCGGTGCGCCAACAGTCGATTTTGCGGTGCCGCTGCCTTTGCATAACCATGCGGCAACGTTTAGCCCAACGACCGGGAGTACTGTGGTAACCGTGCCGGAAAAAACCGGAAGCGGGTTAACGGTAAGCGGCCAGACCATCACGAATACCCTTAATCTGACGGCAGCGACTTCCGGTTTGCTGAAGATTGCAGGTGGGTCTGCTGTTGCTGGTAGCGCGTCATTACCCACCAATGGCGCGATACTGGCTAAACCCGCGCTTGGTGCACCGAATATTTATAATCCAACCGCGACTGCCGATACTACGCTAGGGCCCAGTCAGACGTTAACCGGCCCGGTCAGCGGCACTATTGATTCGTCGATTTCCAATGGGACGGTTACCGGGACGCCAACAATTCCCTCGTTCACGGTCACCGTACCGACAGTGACAGGCGGTTCGGTTGCGGTTGGTACGGCGGGGACGTCGGCGCAACCGGTCGTTCGAGTGGCAACCCAGTCTCCTTCGCAGGGACTGACTGTGTGCATTATGGCCGAAGGTTTATACCCCGACAGGCCTTAGTGGTTAGCGTTTACAAGATAATAATCTGAAAAAACAGGCCAGTTCGGCATAACGCAGGCTGGTCTGCGTTGTAAATAAATCTACTCCTGAAAGGTATCCTTATTATGTTGTGGCGTCATTGGCTGAGCAAAAAAAGTCGTCAGGTTCCGCAAGGTGCTGCATGTCATGAGCAGGTACCTTTGGGCGTTATGCTGGAAGCGCGTATGTTGTTTGATGGTGCGGTCGCCGCCACGGTTGAGACTGCTGTCACTCAAAATACAGCGACACAGACAGCCGCGTCGACGGACAGCGGCCAGTCTGGCCAAAGTACCACCGATACAACCAGCCACAATACCGATGCAACGAGCAATGTTGATACAACCGCCCACAATACTGATACCCAGAATTCGAAGACCGTAGCAGACAGTAGCGTTGCGGTTGCGACCGGCAGTGCCACGCATAAAGAAGTGGTGTTTATTGACACCGCAGTGGCAGATTACCAGCAACTGGCCCGCGGCGTGAAAGACGGGGTTGAGGTGGTGCTGCTGGATGCCGACAAAGATGGGTTAAGCCAGATAATGCAATGGGCGCAAACCCACACGGGTTACGACGCCATCCATATCATCAGCAATGGTGGCGAAGGCCGACTGACGCTTGGGGGCGTCACATTGACCGACAGTATGCTCGCTACGAGAAGTGCTGCTCTGACCACTATCGGCCAGTCGCTGACTGAGTCCGGCGATATCCTGCTTTATGGCTGTAATGTGGCGCAAGGAACACAAGGGCAGACTTTTATTAGCAACCTGGCAGCGCTCACCGGAGCTGATGTGGCTGCGTCCACTGACCTGACCGGGTCGACAGCGTTAAAAGGCGACTGGATGCTGGAATCGCAAGTCGGTCAGATCACTACTGACATTGCGATAACCGCCGCCACACAGAGGGATTATACCCACGTGCTGGATACCTTTACGTTTGAGACAGGTACTGGCGGCGGTGGCGGCAATAACCAGACCTGGCAGGAAGGGGGGTATACCCTACATTTCGATTTTGTCGGAAACGTACTCTCTGGGCTAAACAGTGACGGCAATAGCCTGATCTATGACGTGCAAACGGATGGTTCCAGTTCGTCAAATTCGCTGACCTTCACCATCAGCATTCCCGGCTATGTTTTTGATTTATCTTCACTGGACTTATTGAATGCCGATGGCACCGGCAACATGAATTACACGATTTCATCCAGTAAATCGACCAGTGGGGACAATCAGAGTGGAGTACTGCCATTCCCCGGGAGCGTGTCTTATACCACTATCAGCGGCTTTAACGGCAATTTTGTCGGCGTTTCTTCCATTACCATTACGACATCCGGTACCAATGAGTACTATCTGGATAACCTGGTATTGAACAATATTCATGCCGCCTCTTCGGTAGATGCGACATCGACCGTAACCGCTGGGCCATCTGGCGAAGCAACGACATTTTCCACTACCGCGACGTCAGCGGCCAGCGCTACCTCGCTGCTGGACTTTACCCTTACTGACCTCGGCACGTCTGATGGTTCGGCCACCAATGTCAGCCAATTCTACGCTAACGTCAGTGGTACGGCGACATCATCAGAATTGAGCAAGATGACGTTCCTGCTCAGTGGCCCGGATGCCACTAACGTCGTCGGCACATACGACAGCAGCACCGGCAGAATCACGTTTTCCAGCTTAAACCTGTCGGTTGCGGATAACAGCAGTGAAACTTACACCATCAAGGCGTATTACAACGACAATACCAGCAGTAACGACATCACCGATCACCACACGGTAATATTGTCGGTAAATGCCAGCAATTTCACCACGGTCTCCGGCGGTTCAACGTTCGCCAGTAGTCAGGCCAACGTGAACAACGGCAGTGGTGCCAGCATTGATGTGGCAGCAACCAAACTCATTTATAGCCAATCGCCGTCCACCTCAGTGGTCAGTGGCATTAACTTCACCACCCAGCCGGTGGTGATTGCCGTTGACGATCGCGGCAATATCGATACTGATTTTAACGGTTCAGTGACATTAAGCGAAAATGGTAGCGGCTCGCTGACGGGCACCACTCAGGTGACCGCCTCAAACGGTATTGCTACCTTTAGCGGTGTGAAGTACACCTCGGCCAGTGATGGTGATGCTAACTTCGTGCTGACGGCGGCGGCCGGTAGCCTGGTCAGCGCCACATCTGCATCGCTCAATCCGGATGTGGTGGCGACGCGACTGGTTTTTTCCACCCAGCCCGTTCCCACGGCGATTCAGAATGGACAAAGTGCCAGTTTTACCACTGTGCCGGTAGTACAGGCGGTCGATGCGAATGGCATGGTGGATCAGGACTACACCACCAATATCGTGCTCTCAGTGACTGACCCTAACGACAGCGTCGTCGATGGTACGGTCAATAGCCTGGCGGTCATCTCCGGGGATAATGATGCCAGCGCTACGACGGTAACATTAACGCCGTCTGGCGGTATCGCCACCTACACCGGGCTTATCATACAGTACACCAACAGCGGTAGTATCAATACGCTGGCACTGCGCGCCACGTCAGGTAGCCTGACGGCGGTCAACAGTTCGTCGATAACCTCAACCACCAACACCGCCCCCGTCTTCAGCAACCTCAATGGCGGCGCGACCTTTACTGAAAAAGGCAGTGCAGTGGTGATGGACAGCGATGTCACTGTTGCCGATACCGAGCTGGATATTCAGGGCAACTATAACGGAGCCTCTGTTTCAATCGCCCGTAACGGCGGGGCGAACAGTGTCGATACCTTCGGCAATAGCGGACTGTTGGGGGCACTGACTCAAGGGCAAAACTTCACCTATAACGGTACGACGGTGGGCAGTGTCACGGCGAATTCCTCAGGCACGCTGACGCTGACGTTCAATAGCAATGCAACGGCGGCGATAGTGAATGCGGTGCTGCAATCCCTGACCTATGCCAACAGTTCTGACGATCCACCGTCCAGCGTGACGCTTAACTGGACCTTTAATGACGGTTCGCTCAACAGTAGCGGCACCAATCAGGCGGTGCTGAGTATCACGCCGGTCAACGACGCACCGGTCATCAGCAATACGTCGGTCAGCAAGACTTTCAATGAGGATAGCGCCCAGACCTTTAGCGTTGCCGATTTTGGTTTCAGTGATGTGGACAGTAGCGACACCCTGCAATCCATCACTATCGTCACAGCACCAACCGCGGGTGAGCTGTTTATTGACGCGAACAACGACGGTGTACGTGGCGGCGGCGATACATTACTGGGCAATGGTTCGGTGGTCAGCGCGGCTGATATCAGCAAACTGACCTTCCGCCCGACCGCAAATGCCAACGGTGCGGGTTATGCCTCCTTTACCTGGCAGGTCAGCGATGGCACGGCGTTGTCCAGCAATACCGGAACAATGACCCTTAACGTAACGCCAGTTAACGATGCGCCGATCATCAGCAATACGTCAGTCAGTAAAACCATCAATGAGGATAGCGCCCAGACCTTTAGCGCCGCAGATTTTGGTTTCAGCGATGTGGACAACGGCGACACCCTGCAATCCATCACTATCGTCACAGCACCAACCGCGGGTGAGCTGTTTATTGACGCGAACAACGACGGTGTACGTGGCGGTGGCGATACATTACTGGGCAATGGTTCGGTGGTCAGCGCGGCTGATATCAGCAAACTGACCTTCCGCCCGACCGCGAACGCCAACGGCACGGGTTATGCCTCCTTTACCTGGCAGGTCAGCGATGGCACGGCGTTGTCCGCTAATACAGGAACGATGACCCTTAACGTAACGCCGGTTAACGATGCGCCAACGTTATCCAGCGGTGCGACGGTCACTCTGACATCCACAACGGAAGATGTAACATCGTCTGCCACCACAGTATCGTCATTGCTCAACAGTGCGGGTTATGGGGATGTCGACAGCGGAGCGTCCAGCGGCATTGCGATTACGGCGACAGTAGGGAACGGTGGCTGGCAGTATTCCACCGATAGCGGAGCTAACTGGTTCAATATCGGCACGGTATCCAGTTCAGCAGCCCTGCTGCTCGGGTCAACGGCACAGTTGCGTTATGTACCGGACAGCGCCAATGGTGAAACCGCAACCCTGAGTTTCAGCGCGTGGGATCAGACCAGTGGTACGGCGACGGCAGGTAGCAGCAAAGGTCTTGCGGATACCTCGACCTCTGGCGGCAGCAGTGCGTTCTCCGCCAATAGTGCACAGGCGTCGTTGATGGTAACCAGCGTGAATGATGCCCCTAGCATGGGAAGCACGGTCAGTCCTCAAAGCGCCACCAAAGATACAGTGTTCAGCTTCGCCGTGCCTGCCGGTACTTTTGTCGATGTGGATAGCGGTGATACGTTGACCCTGAGCGCGACGCTGGCCGATGGCTCGGCACTGCCCGCCTGGCTGAGCTTTAATCCTTCGACCCGTACCTTCTCTGGCACCCCGGGCTACAGTGATGTCGGCAACCTGACGATTCGTATAACCGCGACTGACGGCAGTAATGCCTCGGTCAGCACCACCTTTGGGCTGACGGTGAATAACAGTAATCTCCCGCCCGTGGTGTCCATCCCGATGGACGAACAGTCCATCGCACAAAATGGCAGCTTTAACTTCACTGTTCCTGCGGGAACCTTTACCGACCCGGATATCGGCGACACACTGACCCTGAGCGCGACGCTAGCCGATGGCTCGGCACTGCCCGCCTGGCTGAGCTTCGAGCCGGCCACAAGAACCTTCTCCGGTACGCCGGGTAATGGCGACGTGGGCAATCTGACCATTCGGGTGACGGCAACCGATGGCAGCAATGCGTCGGTCAGCACCACTTTCGGGCTGGTCGTCACCAACGTGAACGATGCGCCGGTTATCGGCGCGACGATTGCGCCGCAGAGCATTGCGCAGGATGGCAGTCTGAGTTTTACCGTACCTGCGGGCACCTTTGTCGACCCGGACGGTGACCCGCTGACCCTGAGCGCCACCCTGGCAAATGGCAACCCGCTGCCTGCGTGGCTGCACTTCGATCCCGCGACAGGCTCGTTTTCCGGCACGCCGGGGAATGCGGATGTCGGCAACCTGAATATTCGTATCACCGCCAGCGATGGCAGCGCCTCGGTCAGCACCAGTTTTAGCCTGATGGTCACCAATGTGAACGATGCCCCGGTGCTCAGTACGCCGATCCCGCCGCAGAGCGTGGCGCAAGACGGCAGCTTTAACCTCACCGTCCCGGCTGGCACCTTTGTCGATCCGGATGGCGACACCTTAACTCTGAGCGCGACGCAGGCGGACGGTTCCGCACTGCCTGCCTGGTTGCGCTTCGATCCCGCGAAAGGCTCGTTTTCTGGCACGCCGGGCAACGCCGATATCGGTAGTCTGGTCATTCGGGTTACCGCGACCGATGCCGGGAACACGTCAATCAGCACCACCTTTAGCCTGACGGTTACCCGCGCAGGCATTACCAGCGGCGATCCGCAGTTCCGTATTTCAGATGGTACGAACGGACCACGTCCGGTGGACAGCCAAACACCCACTATCCAGCCTCAGGAGGCTGCCGCACCGCCGCTCAACACATTGATTACCCCCACCTCTCTCGGCAGCTTTAATGCCGGACGCACCGCCGGGAGCGGTTCGATGATGGCCTCCATCTTCGGTGCCAGCAGCGATGGGGCAAGCGGGAGAGATGCGACGAAGAGCGAAGTGGCGAATGTCTTCGGGCCCGGTTCATCGTTCGGCAGCCATTTTGAGAGTTCGCTGGGCTCATTCCCCAGCTTTAACAAAGATCCGGCGCTGGGTGGCAGCTCGTCGCTGGCCAGCGTTTTCTCCGGCATTTATCTGCCTTCACTGACTCCGATGGAAGTGTTTACTGGCGGTAGCTGGAAAGATATCAACCTGCATGCACAGGGAGTGACAGAACAGGGGCAAGAACAGGCGACAGCCGCGTTTATCCCATCGTTCCACCGGCAATTACAACACATTGGCGATGCTGAAGGACAACGTCTGTCAGCCATTGAACAGGCGTTGTACGACCTGGGCCAGCAGCAGGGCTAATAACTACAAGACTACAGTAAAAGGCGTTAATTCTATGATGAACGTGATGGTGGCAAACCGGTTGTCGGTGGTGACAACTGTGAGTGGCAGCGAAATGATGCGTAAAGGCCGCAAGCTTTTTGCTCTGAGCGTACTGGTCGTGGCGCTAAATGGGTGTGCCGTGACCAGCGACCCGATTACCAAAAAAGAGAGCGAACAGCGCAGCCAGCAGGATCGAGTAGCGATGTTCAGCCAGCAGGAGCCGGTTACCGCGCCGATCACCCTGTATGACGCGATGGCCCGCGCACTAAAATATAACCTTGAGTCGCGCTTAAAAGTCATGGAAAGCGCGCTGGCCCAACAGCAGTTGGATCTTTCCCGTTATGACATGCTGCCAAAGCTGGCGGCTTCGGCGGGCTACGTAGGGCGCAACAACGCCAGCGCCTCCAGTAGCCGCAGCGTGGAAACCGGACAAACCTCTCTGGAACCATCCACCTCGCAAGATCGTGACCGCGATGTGGCGGACCTGACGATGGTATGGAACGTGCTCGACTTTGGCGTAAGCTACGTCAGTGCGAAACAGCAATCGGATCAGCGCTGGATTGCCGAAGAACGTAAACGCAAGGTGGTACACACCATTTTGCAGGATGTCCGTTCCGCCTACTGGCGTGCAGTTGCCGCCGAGCGTCTGCTGGGCCAGATCGATACGCTGATTGACCGGGTAAACCAGGCGCGTGAAGCCAGCGAGCGGATGACCGCCCAGCAGGTCGGCGACCAGGTTGAAGCCCTGAGTTACCGCCGTGCGCTGATTGAGGCCACCCGCCAACTGGAAGAGCAGCGCCGTGCGCTGTCGCTGGCGAAAACCGAACTTGCCACACTGATGAACCTGCCGTTGGACACGCCATATGCACTGGCTCTGCCCGCCAGCGGTGACGAGACGGTTCCGCAGTTGAATGTGGATCAGAAAACCCTGGAAGAGACCGCGCTGGTGAGCCGCCCGGAACTGCGTGAGCAGGATTACCAGGTACGCATTAACGCCGCCGAAACCCGTAAAGCACTGCTGCGTATGCTGCCGGGTATTGAGATTAGCGCAGGCGGCCACTATGACAGCAACTCATTCCTCGTCAACAACAGTTGGGCCGACGTGGGGGTGAAAGCCACCTGGAACCTGTTCAACCTGATGTCTGGCCCGGCTGCGCACAGCGCGGCGAAGGCCAACGAGCAGGTGGGCAAGTTGCAGCGTCAGGCGATGTCGCTGGCGATCATGGCGCAACTGTACGTGGCGCGCGCCAACTACAACGAAGCGCTGCGTCAGTATAAAACCAGCGAAGAGTTGCGTGATCTGGACGGGCAAATCGTTCAGCAACTGCGTAACCGCTACAAAGCCAATAGCATCGGTGAGTTGCAGCTAATTCAGGGCGAACTGAATGCGCTGAACGCCGATCTGCGTCAGGACCTGGCCTACGCGGAGCTGCGTAACACCTACGGGCAGATTATCTCCAGCGTGGGCGTAGACCTGCTGCCGAAGACACTGCCGTCGGACAAACTGGCGGATATCAGCAACGCGCTGCGTCAGTCGGAAGTCAACTGGCAGCAAGGGAAGATCAGCACGCTGCAGTCGTTCTGATAACACAGTCCCGGCGTCTGAGTACGCCGGGGCTCCCTTCTTACCCCGCCAGTGCTTTTCCCCCAGGAAAAATAGCAAGGATTATTGGTCTTATAATCATATGACCGACTGAATCGCCACAGGTTTAACAGACACCTCTGAGTCATTTAAGATGGCTGAAAGAGAGGTGCCCATGAGTGGTAAGCGTTATCCCGAAGAGTTTAAAATTGAAGCAGTCAAACAGGTTGTTGATCGTGGCTATTCTGTTTCCAGCGTTGCAACACGTCTCGATATCACCACCCACAGTCTTTACGCCTGGATAAAGAAGTACGGGCCGGGCTCTTCCAGTAACAAAGAACAGTCAGATGCTCAGGCCTGGATCCGCCGACTCCAGAAGGAACTGAAGCGGGTTACTGACGAACGGGACAAATCAAACAGTTCTGGCTGAGTCCCGTTGCGTTTATGGCTATCGCAAGATCCATCCCGACCTGCGGGATAGAGGGCAACAGTGCGGGATTAACCGGGTCTGGCGGCTGATGAAGCGTACCGGGATAAAGGCTCAGGTCGGGTACCGTAGCCCACAGGCACGTAAGGGCGAAGCCAGTATCGTGTCGCCCAACAGGCTCCAGCGACAGTTCAATCCGGATGCTCCGGATGAGCGTTGGGTAACGGACATCACCTACATCAGGACCCACGAAGGCTGGCTGTATCTTGCCGTGGTTGTTGATCTGTTCTCACGCAAAATTATCGGCTGGTCAATGCAATCCCGGATGACAAAGGACATTGTCCTGAACGCATTGCTGATGGCTGTGTGGCGGCGTAATCCCCAAAAACAGGTGCTGGTTCACTCTGATCAGGGCAGTCAGTACACAAGCCATGAGTGGCAGTCGTTCCTGAAATCACACGGGCTGGAGGGCAGTATGAGCCGTCGCGGTAACTGTCACGACAACGCAGTTGCAGAAAGTTTTTCCAGCTACTGAAGCGCGAACGGATAAAGAAAAAGATCTACGGAACGCGGGAGGAAGCCCGCAGTGATATTTTTGATTACATCGAAATGTTTTATAACAGTAAGCGTCGGCATGGTTCGAGTGATCAGATGCCACCGACGGAATATGAAAATCAATATTATCAACGGCTCAGAAGTCATCTAGATTATCCGTGGCGATTCACCCTTTACCACTATTTTGTCTCGCCGCTTTCAACAATTCGTGAGGCATATCAGACGCTCACCTTGCCCGCCACGCCAGTACCCGCGGCGCTAAAAAGAAAATAAGCAAAGCTGCCTATCGTAACGCAGGTCATTTCAACATGCAGGTAACGCGGAAAAGCCGGGCTTTGTTCCGGGCCGGGCAGGTTATGACTGGCAGTAACCAGCCCTGCATCTTGTTCGCAAAACCGCGCGTTATAGCGACACCGCCGTCAGCAAAAGCCCGGCTTAAAACCGACAAACACACAAATAGTTACAATATAACATCACGTCAATGATTACGCTTATAACCGAAATATTTAACACTATGTCGCAAAGTCGCTTTGTTTGTTTTGTCAATGTTATTTCATAGCATCATTGATGCGTTGTGCAAGCAGAACTGACGGTGAAATATGCCCAAATAATGCGGGCAGGGACGGGTCAACTGGAGAAAATATGTCGCAATCCCCTTTACCTACGGGAACCCCTCAGGTAACCCCGAGGTATCGACGCCTGTTAATAGTGCAAACCTGCCTGTATTGTATTCTGGTTGTAGCAGGTGCGGTCTATTTATTCCTGCAGCTATTTTCCGTTCCCGGCTTCTGGCTGCCCGCTACGCGTCTAATTCTGGCGACAACGTTTGTGGCGCTGGCCTTTGTGGAAAATTCACTGCGCTGTGAAGGCGTTGAGCCACAGGATTCGGAGCCCGTTACTGAAACAACAGCTGCTGCGCCACGCCCGCCAGGTCGATTATTGCAGCCGGGTCTGCAGGCCTGGCTGCATTATTTTCACCGACATCTGGCAACAACACTTATCACAGCCCTGCTGGCAATCGCTTTTGCCATCGCAAATATCGCTGACACGCAGCCCGTCGACCAGTCAAGTGCTCCCCCGCTGGCAGTGACCGGCTTTTTTATTCTGCTCTGTTTTACCCTGCTGCTTATTGAGCGCATGCTCAGCTTCAAAGTGATTCGGGGATGGCAATATCAACAGCAGCACACTGAGCTTGTTCGCGCCATCCTGAGTATTTTTTTGCTGCTTACCATGGCATTTCTGATTGCAGCGCTCTCTCTCACAGTGACCCTGTGGCTCATAAAGCTGGGTAGCCTCATCGCTTTGCTGATGGCGCTGGAATATCTGCTGCGTGCCATGATGGCAATGGCGCTTCCCCTCTCTGCTGAATCCGAACCCCATTTTCTCACCCGCAGCCTGTTTACAGCGTTGTATCGGTGGCCGCTGCAGCCGGTGGTTCTGTTATTGGGTGCATTTCATCAGCGATTTGGCGTCGATCTTCGTCAGATTCAGGCGTTCCGTTTGTTGGGTAAAAAGCTTCTGCCGGTTACCTGCTGTATCGCCGTTCTGGGCTGGCTACTAAGTGGTTTAACCGAAGTGGAGCTATATCAGCGGGGTATCTATGAACATTTCGGACGCCCGGTAGCCGTTCTCTCTCCTGGCCTGCATATCGGCTTACCCTGGCCGTTTGGACGCGTTATCCCGGTAGAGAACGGCGCGGTGCACGAATTACAGCTTAGCGATAATACGGAAACGAAACAGCCTGCCGCACAGCCGGACAGTGTCGAAGGCCCAGCCCCGCAGAGCAGTTGGCGTCTGTGGGATAACAGCCACGCTACGGACCAATCGCAGGTCATCGCCAGTACCACCATGGACAGCCAGAACTTCCAGATGGTCAATACGGATATACGTGTGATCTGGCGCGTGGGCCTAAAGGATAGGGATGCGCTTAACAGTAAATATCAAACAGAGGATTTGCCGGTACTTATACGCAGCGTTGCACGCCAGGTATTAATGGCACAATTTGCCAGTAAACAGCTCGACCAGCTACTTGATGAACAGCGGGTGACGTTGGCGGCCACGCTTAGCCAGGAAATTCAGCAGCGCCTTACCCAGCTTAATACCGGGGTGGAATTACTGTTTACCCGAATTGAAGCCATCCATCCCCCCGCCGGGGCAGCCGACGCCTATCATGGCGTCCAGGCGGCGCAAATTGCGGGAAATGCCCTGATTGCGCGCGAAAAAGGGTATGCGGCTACCGTCAACAATGAGGCGCAACGCAAGGCCCAGACCGGTTTTGATACCGCAGAAGCTGCGGCAGCAGAAAACCTTTCACGCGCGAGGGCCGCCGCCACCGATTTCTCCGCTGAAGAGCAGGCATGGCAACTGGCGGGAGAGGCATTTATCAACGAGCGACGCTACCAGATCCTGAGTCAAGCGCTGGCCCATACGCCGCTTCTGATCCTTGATAATCATCTACAGGGCGCGAATGAACCCGTACTGGATCTACGCCAGTATCCCGCCTTAACAGACAGTACCGCACCACAGAAGGCCAGTACAAAATGAAGATCACTGCGTTAACCCCTGCCAGAGATGCGCCAAACGCCATTCAGCGGCGGAATGTTCCTCCAGCCCGGTTGCCCGGCAAACGCGCCCTTCGCATCGGCGTGGCGGCACTGCTGGTCATGCTTGCCGTCCTGACGGCTAGTTTGCTGGAAGTCCGCGCCGGCAATGCGACCGTAATCACCCGCTTTGGCGATCCGGTACGCGTCCTTCTCACGCCTGGCCTGGCATGGAGACTTCCGGCCCCCTTTGAGTCTCCTCTGGATGTCGATCTGCGGATTCGCTCCACATCCAGCGGTCTGCAGGACGTAGGCACACGTGACGGGCTACGGGTGCTGGTTCAGGCCTGGGTTATCTGGAAAGTAAAATCAGACGACAAAGATGTGCTGCGTTTTATTCGCGCCGTACAAAACCAGCCGGATGAAGCGACCCGACAAATCCGGACGTTTATTGGTTCTGCGTTGGAAACCACCGCCAGCAACTACGCGCTGTCGGATATCGTCAACGTCGACAGAAAAAAAATCAAAATCGCCCAGCTTGAGCAGCAGCTGCAGACGCAGCTTAAAACACAGTTGCTTAATAGCTACGGCATCGACGTTATCCAGACAGGAATTGAGCGCCTGACGCTCCCTGCTGTAACCCTGAATGCCACCGTTGACAGGATGCGTGCGGAACGCGAAACCATCGCCGCCGAACGTACCGCAGAAGGTAAACGTCTGGCTGCGGAGATCCATTCAAAAGCCGATCGCGACGCCCGCATTCTTGAAGCTGATGCCTCGGTTAAAGCGGCGGCCATTACTGCTGCCGCCCAGCGCGACGCGGCCAGTATTTACGGTAAAGCCTGGCGTAGCGACCCGCAACTCTATGACCTGTTGCGCTCGCTGGATACGCTGCGTTCTGTTGTCAATTCCAGTACCCGCATAGTGCTGCGTACTGACGCGGCCCCTTTCAGTACTCTGGTGCAGGAGCCAGCTCCGTTGAAAGAGATAAAACGATGACACCAGCATTGCCGGGCCGTACACCGTGGGGACAGTCCTACCGTATCGCCTTCTTTATGCTGTATGGTACGGCGTTCATTGCCGCCAGCACGTGGCTTTTATCCTGTATCTATGAGGTCACTCCAGACAGCAGAGCGGTAGTCTTCCAGTTTGGTAAACCGACCCGGGTAGCGAATGCGGGTCTACTGCTTACCTGGCCGCACCCGGTCGACCGGGTAGAACGCGTGCCAGCCGCAGAACGAATTATGGAGCGCGAGGTCAGGATATTACGCCGCGAACAGCAGTTGGATCTGGTCAATAGCTGGGATCGCGACGGGGACGCCGGCGCTGGTGCGGGTTACTTACTGACAGGTGATGAAGGCGTCGTGCAGCTTGATGTGCGTGTCTTCTGGCGCGTCAGCAATCCCATCCGTTTCGCGCTACAACGCCCACATATTGATCCGCTGATTGACCGCCTGGCCGAACGCGCCGCCGCGGTCGTTTGTATGGAGCGCAATCTGGATGCCATTCTTGTGGCAAAGCCTGAGACACCGAAGAATGACCAGCATTCGGCGGAAGAGCGTATCCGCCTGCGCAGCGATTTTAAACAGAACATGCAGCAAAGCCTCGCGCGAATGGCCGCCAGCGGCAACGATCCGGGAATAACTATTGAGCGTGTAGACATTGTCTCATCGTTGCCGGATAACGCCATTGCGGCATTCAATGCAGTGCTGACCGCCAGCCAACAGGCCGATCAGACAATTGCCGCCGCTCGTACCGCGGCAGCGTTGCGCGCCCAGCAGGCGCAACAGCAGGCCGATCGTCTGATCCAGCAGGCACAGGCCAGCCGTCAAGAAACGCTGGCAAAAGCCAGTACCGATACCCAGACAATATTGCAGCTAGCGCAGGTGCTGCAAGACGGAACAGATGGGGGGCTATTACAACGGCTGTGGCGAGATAACGTCACCCGCATTCTGACCCAAGCCGGACAGGTCGTTGCCGTCGCGCCCGGCGACGACAGCCGTTTAATCTTACAGGGTCTCACGCCACAATCCGCCACGCCGCCTGCCAGCGAGAAAAAACCATGAGTCACCAGTGTAGCCACGGACATATCCACTTTAGCAGCGATCTGCAAACCCCTGCTGAACAGCACCGTATGTCGCGGCAGATCGCGATCGCGATGATCACCATCGGGCTATTGTTATTAAGCCTGCTCTGGCGCGCGATAACGCCGGGCCAGCCGGCTGTCAGCGATATTCTGGCCGGCGTCGCGTGGCTGCTGGTCGCGGTGCCCGTTTTTCGCGCCGGCTGGCACAGTCTGCTGTACCCTGATCTGCACGGCGTAACCGACCAGTTGATCGTCCTGGCAATGCTCGGGGCGTGGGCGCTGGGCGATCTGATGACCGCCGCGTTACTGCCGGTTATCATGATTTTCGGTCACATCCTTGAAGAACGAAGCGTAATGGGTACGCGTCAGGCCATTGCCGGCCTGAGCAGACTAGCTTACAGCCGGGCAAGACGTGTGCGTCAGGATGGTTCGCTGGAAAATATTAGCAGCCAGCATCTTCAGCCGGGCGACATCGTAGACATTCGCCCTGGCGATCAAATTCCTGCGGATGGTCGTATTCTTTCTGGCCACGCCAGCATCGATATGGCCTCCATCACCGGTGAACCGATCCCGGTAGAGGTCACAGCGGGAATGTCTGTTTTCGGCGGTACCCTGAATCTGAACGGTTTACTGCGGGTGGAGGTCATCCATACGGGCGAGGAGTCTACGCTGGGGAAAGTTATCGCCCTGATGAAAGAGGCTGAGCAGGCAAAACCTCCGATTACCAGGATGCTAGAGTGCTACGCCGGTCAATACCTTATTCTTGTCCTGTTGATTGCCGCGACTACCTGGTTTTTAACCTATGACAGTCAGGCTATGCTGGCGGTGCTGGTCGCGGCTTGTCCCTGTGCCCTGGTGCTGTCGGCACCAGCAACGTCAATGGCCGGAATCGCCGTGGCCGCACGGCATGGGATATTGATCCGCAATGCAGCTTTTCTGGAGGAGTTGGCGGATGTCGACGCGATCATTATTGATAAAACCGGCACTCTGACCCAGGGCAGGCTACGGCTTGCCGATATCATTCTCACCACGAAACGTCCCAAAGAGGCCGTATTACAGTTGGCCTCGGCTCTCGGCGCGGCCAGTAACCACCCGGTCAGCCGTGCGCTGGCTGAAGCCAGACCGACAGGCACAGATACTGTGCTGCGTGATGTTGAGGAGATTCAGGGAATGGGAGTGATCGCGACCACCAGCGCGGGCCAGGCCCTGCTGGGACGGCGTGAACTGTTTGAACGCTATCGCATAAACGTCTCTCCCCTGCCCGATCATGATGGTCCGGTCGTCGGTGTGGCGGAAGATGGCGCGTTTCTCGGCTGGTTTCTCCTCGATGACGCCATACGCCCGGAGGCACCAGAGGCGATGGCGATACTTAAGACCTTGGGTATTGACCGTCAGCTTCTCCTGACAGGCGATCGACACATCGCTGCGCAACGGGTCGCGCAACAAACCGGGATCGGCGAACTGACCGCCGAAGCGCTACCGGCTGAAAAACTCCAGCAGGTCCATCAGGCGGTAAAAGAGGGATGGCGCCCCATGGTCGTCGGAGACGGTATCAACGACGCTCTGGCGCTGAAAGCCGGCGCCGTCGGTATCGCCATGGGCAGCAACGGGGCCGATATCGCGCTGGCGTCAGCGGATGTGGTATTAACCGGCAGCGATTTACGACGCCTGTCCACCGCGGTACGGCTGAGCAGGCAATGCCGCGCCACGCTCAGGGTAAACGTGATTATCGGGCTCGGTTGGACAGTGCTGATCGTCATCGCTGCTGCTATGGGATTTCTTGGCACCGCCGGGGCGCTGGTGGCGGCCATACTGCATAATCTAAGTACGCTTATTGTACTGCTGAATACCGGACGTTTGCTGCAGTTTGACGAAACGAATGAAATTAATGCAACACGGGAAACCCGATAATGTTTTTTCACAAGACATGAAGCATCATGCAACAGCCTTTATTACGCTGCGCGGAGGGCAGGTCCGCCCTGTCAACACGCTCTATGATGAATGCATAAAATGGCCTATTTTTGAGCATAGATACTGTTGTTACTTTGAAATAAATATGAACACTTTTTCAGCAATAACGTCTGGTGTTCAAATGGCCTCAGGGTATAGATTGATTCTCTGGTCCCCGTTGATGAGAAATAATATGAGAGTATCAAGTATCATTGGAGCGACGTTGTTAGCGACCTCCTTCCATGCAGCAGCATTTGTTTCAAAATCGCCTGTTCCTGTTGGCCAGAAAGTTAATATAACAAGTATATCCTATGGTGGTCATGCTATTCCCTCAGAAGCAGCGAACGGAGGAGTGACACAAATTATACCTATCCAGGGCTGTAACTGCGCCTTTTGCACAGCACTGCGCGGGGCCATGAGTTGAGTCTCGCCTCCTCGTTGTAGGTTCGTTCGATCTATACCCATCATAGGGCTGCGGCCACATGCCATTGCATTAAATGTGGTTTTATGGAACAAGTATTTAGTGATGGTGATTACTCTTGTCATCCGCTAAATACAAAGCATATATATTCTGAATCTCCTGATTCAATTATTCTTGTTCCCTCAGTATTTTGGTTTTTCTGGCATTTATAATTGCATTCACTATAATCTTTCTCTTTTTTAATAGCACCCATTTATTCACAACATTATTTTTATGAACTTAATTCAATCAATTACTAATTATTTTCACCTCACAAAATATATTACACCAAAAGCTATATACCCGCAGGGGCGTCTGAACTCTGACCTGCTCCCGGTTGATTAATACTCGCTTCACTCATCGGCTTGGTGATGTCGTTACGCCCGGGGAATACCAGCTTATAACGCCCTGTGACTGCTTGAATTTCTTGTAACGCTGCTATCACCTGATCGGAGAGAGGCACCTGATGTGGCCGCCGCATCTTCATCCTATCTACCGGTACTTCCCATACTTGTTTATCGAAATCAAATTCTTTCCATTCCGCCATACGAAGTTCAATGGTACGAACACCCGTTAGCATCAGAATCCGTATTGCCAGACGGGTTATTGGGCTGCCAGAATAAGCGGCCAGTGCCTGTTGTAAGAAGGCCGGAAGTTCATCCGCTAACAGATGAGGGTAATGGACAGATTTAGGCGCAGTTAACGCACTTGCCAACTCTGAGGCTGGGTTAGTTTCAGCGCGGCCGGTGTCAATAGCGTAACGAAAGACCTGGTTGCAGGCCTGCCGAATTTTACGCAGTTTATCCATCACTCCACGTTTTTCGAGTTTACGAAGCGAACTGAGGATCTCGAGCGGCTTTATCTCTGCGATGGGGCGCTTGCCAATATCAGGGAAGATATCGTTTTCAAAGACTTCCATAATGTCTTCAGCGTAACCTTTAGACCAGTCAGGGCGTTTGTACTCATGCCATTCCAACGCGATAGCGTTGAAAGTGTTTTCTACATTAGCCTTCTGAGCCAATTTTTCAGCTTTCTTCTCTTCGCTCGGATCGCCACCTAAAGCAACAATCTTGCGAGCTTCTTCTCGTTTCATTCGGGCATCTGCCAAAGAGATGTCAGGATAAACCCCGATAGAAAGTTTTTTCTCTTTACCAAAAACACGGTACTTGAAGCACCAGTACTTCCCACCATTAGGCTTTACTAACAGATACAAGCCGCAGCCATCGGTGAGCTTGTATTCTTTTTCTTTGGACTTTGCAGTATCAATCTGTCGTGCATTTAGTGGCATATGGGGCCTCTAATTTCCATTGAACGAGATGAGCCCCCTCAAAGGCACCCAGATACCGCTTGATTTGGGTATAACTGAGTTGACTTCGATAGAACTCGTGACAGAAAAATCCAGTAATTTCAGGGGGTATAAAGGAGAAAAAGAGAATTTAGTAGAGGTGTGATTGCTGAAAATGGCACGCCCTACAGGATTCGAACCTGTGACCTACGGCTTAGAAGGCCGTTGCTCTATCCAGCTGAGCTAAGGGCGCATTGCGCGGATGCCCCACCTTTGCGGTGGAAACGGCTGGAATTATACGGTCAGCGCCTGATGAGTCAATGTATTTTCCGCTGGCTGCTTGCTTAGTGAACGGCTGTGAGCAATTTCGCACCATCCTTGCTGTTTTCAGACCAATTCCTCGCGGTTAATGACCTCTTTTCGTGTCTTTCGATAACGATGTCCTTTACAGCCATCTGCCAGAACACCATGAATACGCACATCCGGCTTCGGCCTCCTGACGATACTTAATGCCAGTTAAAATATCTTCTTCCTGTAAAGATATAATTCAGTCGAGATTCACTCCCTGCTTTTTTCCTCTCTCCTGGAAAGAACAGTAAAATTAATCTCTGCGGGCAGAACGATTGCCACCGCAATAAAGTAAACGCGTAGTGAAGATGAAAATATCCGCCAGGACTTTAATTTTCCTAAGGGGATTCTTAATAGGATCTAAGAAATAACCTGGTCAGAGTATTCGAATGAATCAACAAATAGCGCGTCACCCGGTGCGATGCCTGACGTAGCCCCGCATTTCCTAAGGGTGATGAATTGTTGAAATTTCGTTAAAATCGGGACCGCGCGGGGCATTTTCCGCTCTCCGCCCTCCCCTTTGCAGGTGAAATACGCAAACGATAACTGACAGCACGCCGCGCTTCTGACAAAATACACACATCCCCCTTTTCAAACGTTACAGACGGAATCTTCTCTCTGATGGCAGCAAAGATTATTGACGGTAAAACGATTGCGCAGCAGGTGCGCTCTGAGGTCGCGGAAAAAGTGAAGGCGCGCGAAGCCGCCGGAAAACGCGCCCCCGGCCTGGCCGTTGTGCTGGTTGGCAGCAACCCGGCATCGCAAATTTATGTCGGCAGCAAGCGCAAAGCGTGTGAAGAGGTGGGCTTCGTCTCCCGCTCTTACGATTTGCCGGAAACCACCAGCGAAGCAGAACTGCTGGAACTTATTGACACTCTGAATGCCGATAAAGAGATCGACGGTATTCTGGTTCAGCTGCCGCTGCCCGCCGGTATCGACAACGTGAAGGTGCTGGAGCGTATCGCACCGGATAAAGACGTGGACGGTTTCCATCCGTACAACGTGGGCCGCCTGTGCCAGCGCGCGCCGCGTCTGCGTCCGTGCACGCCGCGCGGCATCGTGACGCTGCTGGAGCGTTATAACATCGATACTTACGGCCTGAACGCCGTGGTCATCGGCGCGTCCAACATCGTGGGCCGCCCGATGAGCATGGAGCTGCTGCTGGCCGGCTGCACCACCACCGTGACCCACCGCTTCACCAAAAACCTGCGTCACCACGTTGAGAATGCCGATCTGCTGATCGTCGCGGTCGGTAAGCCGGGCTTTATTCCGGGCGAGTGGATTAAAGAGGGCGCGATTGTCGTGGACGTCGGGATTAACCGTCTGGAAAACGGCAAAGTGGTCGGCGACGTGGTGTATGAAGATGCCGCGGCCCGCGCCGCTTACATTACCCCGGTACCGGGCGGCGTAGGCCCGATGACCGTCGCCACGCTGATTCAGAATACCCTGCAGGCATGCGAAGAATATCACGACGTAGAGGACGCGTAAGATGGCCACATTTTCATTAGGCAAACACCCGCACGTTGAGCTGTGCGATCTGCTGAAGCTGGAAGGCTGGAGCGAAAGCGGCGCGCAGGCGAAAATCGTCATTGCCGACGGGCTGGTGAAAGTCGACGGCGTGGTGGAAACCCGCAAGCGCTGCAAGATTGTCGCGGGGCAGACCGTGAGCTTTGAAGGCCAGAGCGTAACCGTTACGGCCTGAGCACCTGCCCAAACCCCTGCCGGATGGCGCTGAACTTTCCAGCGCCTGCAAACGATGAGTCTCCAGGCCGGGTAAGGCGAAGCCGCCACCCGGCAATTGTCTCTAATCACCCCGCACACCATCACGGTTATTTATCGATCAACTTCAAATAATCACTATTTCATCTGTTGAAAAGTGAAAATTCAGTTGCGCGTTTTTCACTCTTTGCCCACGATAAGTAGAACGTTCTACTAAAACGTTCTACTTACAATAACAGCGCCAAAAAAAGCGCTACTCGGGGGAAATCAGCATGAGTCTGATATCAGGGTTTGTTAAATCGCTGTCTAAGTTATCGATGATTGGTCGCGCCTTAATGCTGCCAATTTCACTGCTTCCCGCTGCGGGCCTGCTGCTGGCCTTCGGCGATAAGTTCCATCTGCCGCTGATGATGAACGCGGGCGGGGTTATTTTTGATAACCTGCCGATGCTGTTTGCCATTGGTTCTGCCGTGGGCCTGGCGTCAGAATCCGGCATTGCGGCGCTGTCCGCGGCGGTCTCGGTGTTTGTCACCAATATCACCATCAGCACCGTGCTGAGCATCACGCCGGAAATGGCCTCCCAGGGCGGGAAATACGCCATGGTGGTGGGCATCCCGACGCTGCAGATGGGCGTCTTTGGCGGCCTGATCTGCGGTATTCTCGCGGCCTGGTGCTATAACCGCTTCCACACCATGCAGCTTCCGGAGTTCCTGGGCTTCTTCTCCGGCAAGCGCTTCGTGGCCATTGCAACGGCGTTCCTCTCGTTCCTGATGGGGCTGCTGCTGCCGTATGTCTGGCAGCATATCCAGGCCGGTATCGACGCGCTCTCCGTGGTCGTTAACGGCGATAATCAGGCGGCCTCGACCTTTATCTTCGGTCTGGTGGAACGCGCGCTGATCCCGCTCGGTCTGCACCACATCTGGTATCCGTCGTTCTGGTATTCGTTTGGGGATTACACCACCCAGGCAGGCCAGGTGATCCACGGCGACCAGACCATCTGGTTCAAGATGCTGGAAGAAGGGGTGAAATCCTTCAGCAGCGACACCTACCAGAACGCCGGCAAGTTCATGCAGGGTGAATTCCCGCTGATGCTGTTCGCGCTGCCTGCGGCGTGCCTGGCGATGTACCACGAAGCCCATACCAAGAATAAAAAAATCGCGGCCGGTATTCTGTTCTCTGCGGCGCTGACCTGCTTCCTGACGGGGATCACCGAACCGGTTGAGTTTACCTTTATCTTCGTGGCGCCGATCCTGTACGTCTTTAACGCCATCATGGCGGGCCTGGCCTACATGACCATGTACCTGCTGCATGCGCATATCGCCAAGTCGTTCTCTGCGGGCTTTATCGATTATCTGTCGTTCGGGATCCTGCCGTCGTTTAACGGCTATCAGACCCACTTCCTGAACGCCATTATCATCGGCATTCCAATGGGGCTGATTTATTACTTCACCTTCCGCTTTGTGATCCGTCGTTTCGACGTGAAAACGCCGGGCCGCACCGAAGTGACCGCCAACGCGGATGAGAAATCGGATTCCGAACTCGCGACCGAGATCATCACCCTGCTGGGCGGCGCGCATAACATCGACTCCGTCGGCGCCTGCATCACCCGTCTGCGCCTGGAAGTGGCAAAGAGCGAGGCGGTGGATAAAGACGGCCTGAACGGACTCGGCGCGCGCGGCGTGGTGTTTGTCGGCGACAACGGTATTCAGGTGATTTTCGGTGCCAGAGCACAGTTTATCGCCCAGACCATGTCCACCATGATCGGCAAATAATAAGATGCCTGAACGACACGTCTCCTGTACGCTGGGAGACGTGTTTTATCTGGCTGATAATCGGTAAATTTCAGGGAGCGGTTTTGAAGAAAGTCAGCATTATTGATGTCGCAAAGCACGCGGGCGTGTCGGTTTCCACCGTCTCGCTGGTGCTGCGCCAGAAAGGGAAAATCTCAGAGGCAACGATCGAGAAGGTCAACGCTGCCATCAATACGCTGGGCTATGTTCATAACGTTGCCGCTGCCAACCTCCGCGCCAACACCTCCAACCTGATTGGCCTGATCCTCCGCGACTTTAGCGACAGTTTTTCCATCAAGGTGATGGCGAGCATCGTTCAGGATCTGGAAAAACAGGGGTATATGGTTTTCCTCGGCCAGCCCCAGAACGACCGTGACCATCTTGAACGCTGCCTGCTGTCGTTTAAGCAGCAGGGCGTCGCGGGGGTGATCTATCTGGCCTCGGATACCCGCACCGCCACCCTGCCGGAACAGATTCGCCACTGCCCGCTGCCGCTGGTGGTGGTCTCGCAGTCGCTGCTGGATGAAAAATGCAATCTGGTGATGCGCGATAACCGACAGGCGGCCAGTCTGGCGGTGCGTTATCTTATCGAGCGCGGACATCGCAATATCGCCTACATTGGCGGACGCGAAGGCTGCCTTATCCGCGAGCAGCGCCTGCTCGGTTTTCGCAGCGCGATGGCGCAAAACGGGCTGGTCTGGCGCGATGAATACTCGCCGGCCTGCAGCGATGACACGCTGGCGGCGGGTTTCGCCACCCGCCAGCTGCTGGAAAAAAACAACACCATCACCGCCCTGCTCTGCCACTCGCCGGATGCCATGATCGGCTCCATCTCCGGCATTCATCAGGTCGGGCGCACGGTGGGTAAAGATGTGTTTCTGACGCAGCAGGTCGCGCTGGTCGGTTTCGAAGATATGCTCCACGTTAACCTCACCTCACCCTCGTTTACCTACGTCTCGTCCGCCAGCGAAGAGACCGGGCGTCAGGCGGCCGGGCTGATTATTCGCACGCTGAAAGAGCCGACGCTGCAAACCCAGCGCATTACGCTCTCCGGGCAGCTTATCGCACGCGAGTCGGCGTAATTAACCGCGGCGTTATCGCGGAAATCGAAGCGTTATTCATGACGCGCCCGCCCATCGGCTGATGGTTTTTATCGCTTCCTCAGCGCAGCGAAAACTGGCGTGGTCATTTGTCATACGCAGGAAAATTCGCCCTAAAATTTATGCGATCACGGGTAGATTCGGAAAAGCACGCAGTCATTCCCGTCCGTGCAATGGCTATAATCTCCATGATTTGCCATGGATAATCACAATGCCTACCGTCATTACACACGCTGCTGTTCCGCTTTGCCTGGGCTTAGGCCTGGGGACAAAAGTTATTCCACCCCGCCTGCTGTTTGCCGGGATTGTTCTCGCCATGCTGCCGGATGCCGACGTGCTGGCGTTTAAATTCGGCGTCGCGTACGGCAACGTTTTCGGCCATCGCGGCTTTACCCACTCCCTGCTGTTTGCCTTTGTGGTGCCGATACTTTGCGTGCTGACTGGACGACGATGGTTCAGGGCCAGCCTGACGCGGTGCTGGCTGTTTTTAACCGTGTCACTGCTGTCGCACAGCCTGCTGGATTCGATTACCACAGGCGGGAAAGGCGTCGGCTGGCTGTGGCCGTGGTCAGATGAACGCTTCTTTGCGCCGTGGCAGGTGATTAAGGTCGCGCCGTTTGCGCTGTCACGCTATACCACGCCGTACGGGCATCAGGTGATCATTTCAGAGCTGCTGTGGGTGTGGCTGCCGGGGGTGGTGCTGATGGGAATGTTGTGGTGGAAGAAGGCGGTAAAAAAACCGCCGATGGCGGCTGTCGCCTTAACCGGCGTACCTGCTGCATTTGGCCCGATAAGCGCCAGCGCCATCTCACGCTCGTTACCGAATGGCAGAGAAAAACACGCCAGAGATAAAAAAGCGGCCGAAGCCGCTTTTTTCTTACTTACGGCGCCAGGTCGTGCCCTGCGGGCCGTCTTCCAGAATAATGCCCATCTCGGTCAGACGGTTACGCGCCGCATCTGCCGCCGCCCAGTCCTTCGCCTGACGCGCTTCCAGACGCGCTTTGATCAACGCTTCAATCTCCGCCACTTCACCGTCGTCCGCCTGCGCACCGCTCTGCAGGAACACGTCCGGCTCCTGCTCCAGCAGGCCAAGCACGGCCGCGAGCTTACGCAGATGGGACGCCAGCGCATTGGCCGCATGCGCATCTTCTGACTTCAGGCGGTTCACTTCGCGCGCCATGTCGAACAGCACGGAGTAGGCTTCCGGGGTGTTGAAGTCGTCGTTCATCACCTCAACGAAGCGTGCTTCGAACGCTTCGCCGCCTGCCGCCGGAACAGAGCTGTCGGTTCCGCGCAGCGCGGTGTAGAGACGCTCCAGCGCCGAGCGCGCCTGTTTCAGGTTCTCTTCGCTGTAGTTCAGCTGGCTGCGATAGTGGCCGGACATCAGGAAGTAGCGCACGGTTTCCGCGTCGTAATACTTCAGCACGTCGCGCACGGTAAAGAAGTTACCCAGCGATTTGGACATCTTCTCGCGGTCAACCATTACCATCCCGGAGTGCATCCAGTAATTCACGTACTCGCCGCCGTGGGCGCAGGTGGACTGCGCGATTTCGTTTTCGTGGTGCGGGAACATCAGGTCTGAACCGCCGCCGTGAATGTCGAAGTGTGTGCCCAGCTGCTTGCAGTTCATCGCGGAGCATTCAATGTGCCAGCCCGGACGGCCTTCGCCCCACGGGGACTGCCAGCTTGGCTCGCCCTCTTTGGACATCTTCCACAGCACGAAGTCCATCGGGTTGCGCTTCACGTCAACCACGTCAACGCGCGCGCCGGCCTGGAGCTGATCCAGATCCTGACGGGAAAGCGCACCGTAGGTTGGGTCCGTCGGCACGGAGAACATCACGTCGCCGTTGTCGGCCACATAGGCGTGACCGCGGGCGATCAGGCGTTCGGTGATCTCGATGATTTCGTGGATATGGTGGGTCGCGCGCGGCTCGCTGTCCGGGCGCAGAATATTCAGGGCGTCGAAATCTTTGTGCATCTCGGCGATCATGCGATCGACCAGCGCGACAAAGCTTTCGCCGTTTTCATTCGCGCGCTTGATGATTTTATCGTCGATGTCGGTGATGTTGCGCACGTATTTCAGGTTATAGCCCAGAAAACGCAGGTAACGTGCCACCACGTCGAAGGCGACAAAGGTACGGCCATGGCCGATGTGACAGAGATCGTAAACCGTAATACCACACACGTACATGCCGACTTCCCCGGCATGGATAGGTTTAAATTCCTCTTTTTGGCGCGTCATTGTATTAAAGATTTTTAACATCGAAGATTCCATGTGAACACGTGTGTGGAACGAAAACCGCCTATTCTACCCGTAATTCAAACCCGAAGCAGCACACAATGCAAGGTGATCCCATCCTGCGGTTATGCTATAACAAGCGCCTATAGCTGACCCGAACTGGCGGGTCGACGCACCACACTAACGGAACAGGATGCAAAAATGGTTACTTTCCACACTAATCATGGCGATATCGTAATCAAAACCTTTGATGACAAAGCGCCTGAAACAGTTAAAAACTTCCTGGACTACTGCCGCGAAGGTTTCTACAACAACACCATTTTCCACCGCGTGATCAACGGTTTCATGATCCAGGGCGGCGGTTTCGAACCGGGCATGAACCAGAAAGCCACTAAAGAGCCGATCAAAAACGAAGCCAACAACGGCCTGAAAAACACCCGTGGCACGCTGGCGATGGCGCGCACTCAGGCGCCTCACTCCGCCACTGCACAGTTCTTCATCAACGTGGCGGACAACGACTTCCTGAACTTCTGCGGCGAAAGCCTGCAGGGCTGGGGCTACTGCGTATTCGCAGAAGTGGTTGAAGGTATGGACGTGGTTGACAAGATCAAAGGCGTCTCTACCGGCCGCAGCGGTATGCACCAGGACGTTCCGAAAGAAGACGTTGTGATTAAAAGCGTGACCGTCAGCGAGTAATTGCGTGGCGACACTCTTTATTGCGGATCTGCATCTGCAAACAGAAGAACCGGCGATCACCGCCGGTTTTCTGCGTTTTTAGCGCGGTGAAGCGAAAGGCGCCGATGCGCTGTACATCCTGGGCGATCTGTTTGAAGCCTGGATTGGCGACGACGATCCCAACCCGCTGCACCGGGAAATCGCCGGCGCCATCAAAGCGCTGGTGGAATGCGGCGTCCCCTGCTACTTCATTCACGGCAACCGTGATTTCCTGATCGGCAAGCGCTTCGCCCGCGAAAGCGGCATGCAGCTGCTGCCGGAAGAGCAGGTGCTCGACCTCTACGGCCGCAAGGTGCTGATCATGCACGGCGACACGCTCTGCACCGACGATACCGGCTACCTGGCGTTTCGCGCCAAAGTCCACACCCCGTGGATCCAAAGGCCTGTTCCTTGCCCTGCCGCTGTTTATCCGCAGCCGCATCGCCGCCAAAATGCGCGCCGGCAGTAAAGCCGCCAACAGCAGCAAATCGCTGAACATCATGGACGTCAATCCGCAGGCGGTCATCGACGCTGATGGAAAAGCATGGCGTTCAGTGGCTGATCCACGGCCATACCCATCGCCCGGCAGTACATGAACTCACCGCGAACAACGCGCCCGCATTTCGGGCTGTTTTAGGTGCCTGGCACAGTGAAGGTTCGATGGTGCGCGTCAGCGAAACTGGTGTCGAACTGCTCTTTTTTCCCTTCTGATTAGCAACGCACGCGTCGCGGCAAACGCGCAAAACATCGCCACGCAACCGTTTTCCTTGCCCGTATAACATGCTATTCTCTGTGCCCTCTTTTGTCGTCTGAAGTACACACCACAGGAGTTTTAAGACGCATGTCTTCCCGCAATAATCCGGCGCGTATCGCCATCGTGATGGGGTCCAAAAGCGACTGGGCTACCATGCAGTTCGCCGCCGAAATCCTTGACACCCTGAATGTTCCGCACCATGTTGAAGTGGTCTCCGCGCACCGTACGCCGGACAAACTGTTCAGCTTCGCCGAAAGCGCCGAAGAGAACGGTTTTGAGGTGATCATCGCCGGTGCGGGCGGCGCAGCACATCTGCCGGGCATGATTGCGGCCAAAACCCTGGTGCCGGTGCTGGGCGTCCCGGTACAAAGCGCCGCGCTGAGCGGCGTGGACAGCCTCTACTCCATCGTCCAGATGCCGCGCGGTATTCCTGTCGGCACGCTGGCGATCGGCAAAGCGGGCGCCGCCAACGCCGCGCTGCTGGCCGCGCAGATCCTGGCGCAGCACGATGCAGCACTGCATCAGCGTCTGGCGGAGTGGCGTAAAGCCCAGACCGACGAGGTGCTGGACAATCCGGATCCGCGGGGTGCGGCATGAAGCAGGTTTGCGTACTCGGTAACGGCCAGCTTGGCCGCATGCTGCGCCAGGCTGGCGAGCCGCTGGGCATTGCCGTCTGGCCCGTCGGGCTGGACGCCGAGCCGGAAGCGGTGCCGTTCCAGCAGAGCGTGATTACCGCCGAGATCGAACGCTGGCCGGAAACCGCGCTGACCCGCGAGCTGGCGCGTCATCAGGCCTTCGTAAACCGCGACGTGTTCCCGATCATTGCCGACCGTCTGACGCAAAAACAGCTGTTCGACAAGCTCGGCCTCGCCACCGCGCCGTGGCAGCTGCTGGCAGAGAAAAGCGAGTGGCCGGGCGTGTTTTCGCGCTGCTGGGCGAGCTGGCGATCGTCAAACGCCGCGTCGGCGGCTACGACGGCCGCGGCCAGTGGCGCCTGCGCGCAGGCGACACCGACCAACTGCCGGATGAGTGCTACGGCGAGTGCATCGTCGAGCAGGGCATCAACTTTTCCGGGTGAAGTGTCGCTGGTTGGCGCGCGCGGCCATGACGGCCGCACACGTGTTTTATCCGCTGACGCACAACCTGCATCAGGACGGCATTCTGCGCACCAGCGTGGCCTTCCCGCAGGCCAATGCCGACCAGCAGCAGCAGGCCGAAGAGATGCTCTCGGCCATCATGCACGAGCTGAACTACGTCGGCGTGATGGCGATGGAGTGCTTTATCACCCCGGCCGGGCTGCTGATCAACGAGCTGGCACCGCGCGTGCACAACAGCGGCCACTGGACGCAAAACGGCGCCTCCATCAGCCAGTTCGAGCTGCATCTGCGCGCGATCATCGACCTGCCGCTGCCGCAGCCGGTGGTGAACAGCCCGTCGGTGATGATCAACCTGATCGGCACCGATCTCAACTACGACTGGCTGAAGCTGCCGCTGGTGCATCTGCACTGGTATGACAAAGAGGTGCGTCCGGGGCGTAAGGTCGGTCACCTGAACCTCAACGACAGCGACACCGCCCGTCTGAGCGCCACGCTGGAAGCGCTGGTGCCGCTGCTGCCGCCGGAATATGCCAGCGGCATCGCCTGGGCACAGTCAAAACTGCAATAATCCTCGATCTCTACGCTGGCGGTCATCGCCAGCGTTTTCAATTTCGCTTGTCGCATTCCTTTGCAGCAAGCTGCTCTCGTAAACGTCCTGTACACATATCAGATTCGCGCCACAACATCACAGATCATCTGCGGGAAATTAATCTCCGCCAGAATTTTATTTGCCAACTGCTCGGGGGAGGCATTTTTGGGTGTCAGGTAAATATCTTTTTTCCACATAACGGCAATTTTCGCTAATTTCAGCAAATGATATTTCCTGACACCGGGCGGTAATATTGCCTCGTCAAAAGGAACCACCGGGCTTCCTTTATGAATTCCTGTATATGTATTTGCACTATCATAAATATATTTCTCATGTCTATTTGGTTCAGAATTGAGTAAAAGATCTCCCTGATAAATTAAGCGATCGCCCTCTCTTGCTTTCTGGATATGCCATAGTCGTCGATTGTTGCAATCAAGATCTTTTCTGGTAGAAAAACCCACTACTCTGTAGGGGTGATAAAAAACTGACGTCCTGCCATCATCGCTCCCCCGTGAACGGCGATTGAGTTCCAGACGGATACGACAAAATTCTTTCGTATCGGGCTGATAAAAGTAAAAGGATGAAAACCCTTTATTTTTCGGTGTAGTAAACCAACATTTAAACATACTTCCTCCTTGTATATTTAACCGAATGAAACTGGCTTAAAAATAATGCACCGGGCGATTAACCAACCACAATTAAAGAGTTATTAAATAATAAGTTAAATCTTACATCTCAATAAGATAATTCAAACGAACCATTCCGTTTATGTCGACAGTCTGACATCACACAGATTAATCTGGGCTGTAGTATAAAAGGACGAATATAGGCGCTGTACCGGAATATAGTGCGGGCATCTTGTTACACATTAAAAAGCGATTAGCTCCCGCCATTGATCTCGGCAGCTTCGGGCGTAAAATCTGCACGCGGCGGTTACCGCCAGCGTTTTGCAGAAGGAAGCCCCATGAACGACACGACGGATTACCTGACTATCCTGCGTGATACCACTCCTCTTATTGATGTCCGCGCACCGATTGAGTTTCAACAAGGTGCCCTGCCTGGCGCCATTAACCTGCCGCTGATGAATGATAGCGAGCGCGCCGCCGTCGGCACCTGCTACAAAAAAGCGGGACCGGAGGCCGCGTTGCGTCTGGGTCACCAGTTGGTTCAGGGCGAATTACGGGAACAACGAATGCAGGCATGGCTCCAGGCCTGCAAGCAAAATCCACGCGGCTATATCTGCTGCGCGCGCGGCGGTCAGCGTTCGCACATCGTACAGCAGTGGTTACGCGAGCGAGGAGTTGACTACCCGCTGGTCATCGGCGGCTACAAAACACTGCGTCAGGCAGCAATAGAGGCGATACATCAGCGTTTGCAGCGCCCGCTGTTGCTGATTGGCGGCTGTACCGGTAGCGGCAAAACGCTACTGGTGGCATCCCGACATAACGGGATCGATCTGGAGGGGCTTGCCCGCCATCGCGGCTCCTCATTTGGCCGCACGCTGCAAGCGCAACTTTCGCAGGCCAGTTTTGAAAATCAACTGGCTGCGGTACTGCTGAAAACGTCTCCCGCTTTCTGGCTGCTGGAGGATGAAGGGCACGCGATTGGCGCGAATCATCTGCCAGCAATACTGCGTGAGCGCATGGCGCAATCACCGCTGGCGGTGGTGGAAGAGCCGTTTGAGCAGCGGCTTGAGCGCCTGCGTAACGACTATTTTTTGCAGATGTCACAAGCCTTTATCCAGCGCGATGGTGAAGAAGCAGGCTGGCAGGCTTACGCAGAGTACCTGCGCCACGGTCTGTTTGCGATTCGCCGCCGCCTTGGGTTACAGCGTTTCGCACAGCTTAGCGCCCGCCAGGAGGAAGCGCTGATTCAACAACAGCGTTCCGGTAATACAAGTGCGCATTTTGCGTGGCTTGCGCCGCTGCTTGAAGAGTATTACGACCCGATGTATCGCTATCAGTTAGAAAAGCGCGCGAAAGATATTATCTTCCGCGGCAATTACGATGAAACGGCCGCCTGGCTGGCGGCACAAAATAACCAGCAGTAATGTCGGTGGCTGGCAACGCTCCCCGGTCTGCCCGGTGAGCAGGTCGACCACATGAACCCGCTCGTGGGATATCAATGACGATCGCGCTTATCGGCGCGTTTTGCCAGCCAGTCACCCAGCATCTGCACCACCTGCACCAGCACGATCAGCGCCACCACGGTGACAATCATCACCTGCGTTTCATAACGATAGTAGCCGTAACGAATCGCCAGATCGCCCACACCGCCACCGCCGACAATCCCAGCCATCGCCGAGTAGCCAATCAGGCTCACCAGCGTGATAGTCAGACCGCGCAGTAAGCCGGCGCTGGCCTCCGGCAGCAGCACCGTACAGATAATGCGTAGCGGGCTGGCGCCGAAGGCTTCAGCGGCTTCGATGATCCCTTTGTCCACTTCACGCAGCGCGCTATCAACCAGCCGGGCGTAAAAAGCGATAGCCGCAACAGACAGCGGCACGGAAGCGGCAATCGGCCCAATGGTATTGCCGAGCAGCCATTGGGTTAACGGCAGCAGCAACACCAGCAGGATGACAAACGGCACCGAACGAATAATATTGACCAGCACAGAGCTGATTAAATAAACCGCGCGATTCTGCCAGAAAAGGTGGCGATCGGTTACGAAAATCAAAAAACCTAACGGCAAACCGCCAACAATCGCCAGCACCGTCGAAATGCTCAACATCTGGAAGGTTTCGCCAAAAGCCAGGCTTAAATCGGCCAGTAAATCATCCACGGATCACCTCCACCTGTGCGGTACGGTTGCGAATGTAATCAACGGCTTCTGCCACCCGATGCGGATTTTCAGCAGAGGACAATTGCACCACCAGCATCCCCAGCGCGCGCTCACCGATATACTCAATTTTGCCGTGCAGAATATTCACCGCCACGCCAAACTTCACCGCCGCATCGGAGAGCACCGGCTGTTCGGCGGAGTCGCCAATAAACAGGATCTTCAGAAGTTGCCCCGGTAAATGTTGCTGTAAACGTTCCGGTAGCGTCAGGTTCAACGTGTGCGATACCAGTTGTTGGGTGAATGCATGCTGTGGATGGGCAAAAATATCAAACACTTCCCCTTCTTCCACCACTTTACCGCCTGACATTACCGCCACCCGATCGCAGATCGATTTGATCACATTCATTTCATGGGTGATCAGCACAATCGTGATCCCCAGTTGTTCGTTGATCTGTTTTAACAGCGCCAGAATGGTGGCGGAAGTTTCCAGATCCAGCGCGGAAGTCGGCTCGTCGCACAGCAATACATCCGGATGGTTGGCAATCGCGCGCGCGATACCCACGCGCTGTTTTTGCCCGCCGCTCAGCTGTACCGGATAACGATGCGCTTTATCGCTCAACCCAACCAGTTGCAGAATTTCCGCTACACGCGGGGCGATTTTGCTGCGCTCCCAGCCCGCCGCTTTCAGGCTAAAGGCCACGTTTTGCGCCACCGTGCGGGTGTGCATCAGATTAAAATGCTGAAAAATCATGCCAATGCGCTGACGCGCCTGACGCAGCGCTGCGCCATCCAGCGCGGAGATTTCCACGCCATTAATATTTACGCGGCCCTGGCTGGGACGCGTAAGTGCATTTAATGTGCGCAGCAATGTGCTTTTGCCCGCGCCACTGGTACCGACAATGCCAAAAATTTCACCTGCGGCGATGCGCAGCGAGACCGAATCAACGGCACGCGTAGCGCTTGCGCTCCCGCGACCTGCGGGAAAATCGACGCAAACCTTCTCTATCTCAATCATGCAAACCTCAAACGACAAAAGGCAGGCCGCAGCCTGCCAGTCAAATCAAGCGGAAACTTATTTCTTATCCGCTTGCGTCATCCAGTCGGGTTTCTGGAAAGCGCCATAAACATTGTTGGGATCGTCAATGACCGCTCGATAAGCCGGTGATTTCACCACTTCAACAATATCCTTCGCGAACGGCTTATCGGCATCTTCCGTACGTACTGCGATGATATTCTTCAGATTTTCATCCAGATGTTCCTGCTTCAGCGCGGAAGAGAGCTTCAACCCGGCAGCGATAGCAAAGTTACCGTTGACCAGTGAAGCGGTCACCCCGTCCAGCGTGCGCGGCAGTTGTGCCGCTTCCAGCGGTTTGAACACCAGCCCTTTCGGGTTGCTGGCAATATCACGCTCGGAGGCTTTAGTCGGATCAATCGACTCTTTGATGGTGATAAGATCCAGCGATTGCAGGAAACGCAGCCCGCGCGCCAGGTTGGTCGGATCGTTGGAAAGCGTGACAATATCGCCCTTTTTCAACTCATCCAGACTTTTGATTTTACGGGAGTAAAACCCCATTCCCGCCGTTGGTACGCTGATCAGTTTGCTTAACTTCAGCCCTTTATCCGCGGTGAATTTGTCAAAATAGAGGCTGTGTTGAAACAGGTTCGCATCAATACTGCCGTTCGCCAGCGCCATGTTGGGTTGTACATAATCACTGAATTCACGTACCACCACTTTATAGCCCTTCTCTTTCAGCGACGGCGCAATCGCCTGTTTCACCATATCGCCGTAAGGGCCAGGTGCCACGCCGAAGACGATCGTGTGCGGATCGCTGCTGGCGTGAGCAAAAGGTAAACCGCATACCAGAAGCAGTGCGCCGAAGGTAGCGCGTAAGCTGAGACGACGTCCCATAAATTCTCCCTAACGAGTTGAGATGCTGTGTGGCGCGACGTGCAATGCGCCGCGTTCCATTTTCACCCTGTGAATAAGGCTGGAGGATAAGATGGCACAAACGCGGCCCTGCGGTAATTGAAAAAAATTCACTATGCTGTGAACTATGTCACTGAATGGTGGGGAGATATTTTCAGGATAAGGTGATGAAGCATAACGAAAAGCCCCACTTTTCGCGGGTAATAGGCTGTTTCGTTATGCTTTTTATTGATAAGCATTGCCGGATTTAAACTAAGCGCTAAACCCGGCAGCGCATGGCTTATCAGAAGTCGTAACGCAGACGCACCATGTTCATATCGGCCAGAGACTTGTCGGTGCTGCTGGTGAATACGTGTTCGTAATCGACACGGAAACCGTAATCCAGCTGGAAGGTCACACCCACGCCGTTGTCGATGCGCTGGTAATCGCGGCCAGTGGTGTATTGCAGACGGTCGCCCATCACGTACGGCTGTACATATTTAAGCGCGTACTGGCCCACCGGAATTTTATAACCGGCAAAATATTCAATACCCCACGCGTCACCCGCGAAGTAGTCGTGAACATTTTTCTGACCGGTGGTCAGGAAGTTTTGGTACCAGCCGCCGCCGAAGGAGAAGGTCCAGTTGTCCGGCGTCCAGCTCAGCGCTGTACCATAGATGTTCTGGCTGTAGGAGTCAGTATCGCCAGTGCTGCTGTTACGCACGTTGGCTCGGGTGTAGTTCCACGCCGTACCCCAGGTCAGGTCTTTGGCCAGGTGGTAATCCACACCCAGTGAACCGCCGCCTTTACGCTTGTAACGGATGCTGCTGTTTTTCAGCAGCAGTTCGCTATCGGAGAACAGGTAGGCGGCATAGAGATCAAAATCACCAAAGGTGTTTTTGTATTTCAGCATCTTACGTGAACGGTAAGAACCGTCGTAATCGCCGTTGATCCCGTTACCCGGCGCCTGGGCTATCATGTCGTAGTCCCAGATATCGGTTTTCGCACCCACCACATCATAGTAAACGCTGTTCTGCTGACCGAAGGTCATCGTACCCCAGGTTTTGCTTTTCAGACCGGTGTACAGCATACGACGGGTGGTGTTGTTGGAACCTGCTGCGTAGTGATGATCCCAGTCGAACAGCGCCGGAATGTTCACACCCAGCTCGTAGTAGCTAATCCAGCTGATATCATCAAACAGGTAGTAGTCCGCCGCGAAACGGAAGCGGGTGCCGCCGTCAAAACCGTTACGCTTGTACGAGCCTTTGTCGCTATCGCCCATCGTGTTATCGAACTGCGGACGGATAGAGCCGCCAACGGTGAAGTTCAGGCGGCTCAGCGGATCGCCGGCCTGTGGATCCTGCTTAAGAAGGGTGATTTCCGCCTGAGTTGCGAAAGATGTTAATGCCACTGCTGCGCCAATGGCTGTCGCCAGGGCGGTTGTTTTTATTTTCATGGTTTTTCCTTGATGGATAGACGCCACTAGTAAGTACTAGCGGGCAGATACTAACGTCTAAAAGTTCGTGTCTGTTGGGGATTTTTTGATTTTTTGTGCTACTAAATACTTTGAAACCAAGCGTTTACACTTTGAAATGGAAACACACCATTAGAATTAATGGTGTGTTTTTCGTTAAGAAGTTATTGAGAAATGATTAACTGCTGAACTGACGGAACAGGGCTTTGCCCTTAAGCAGACGCGCACCAAGCCAGCCGCCGCAAAGGGAGAGCAGCAGCGCGCCACACAGAGGCAGAGTCATCCACAGCCGCCAGTCAGGCTGCCACGGGAAGTCAAATACCCGGGTTTGCAGCACCGCCAGCGCCGTTTCTGCGCCAATGGCCGCCACCAGCCCGGAGACCAGCGCCCAGCAGGGCAAACTCGCACCAGAGCGTGGCGCGCAACAGCCGTTTCCCCGCCCCCAGCGTGCGGTAAACCACCAGCTCCTGGTGGCGCTGACGCATGCCCACCTGCACCTGGGCCAGCAGCAGCAACAGACCGCAGACCGTCACCAGCACCACCATCACCTCCAGCGCCCGGCTCACCTGCTCCAGCACCTGGCCCACCTGTTTCAGGATCGCGCCAATATCCAGCAGGCTGACCGTGGGGAACTCCCGGTTAAGCTGGGTCAGCATGCCGTTGCCATTTTCCCAGCGGAAGCTGGTCAGCCAGCTCTGCGGCTGACCGTCCAGCGCCCCCTGCGGGAAGATAAAGAAGAAGTTAGGGCGCAGGCTTTCCCAGTCCACTTTACGCAGACTGGTGATTCTGGCGCTGAACTCCTGCGTATCGCCCATAAAGGTTACGCTGTCGCCCGGCTTCAGGCCAAGCCGTTCTGCCAGCCCCTCTTCGACAGAAACTTCACCCGATTTTGGCGGCCAGCTTCCCGCAGTGATCGGATTATGCTCCGGTCGCTGCTGCTGCCAGGTAAGATTCAGTTCACGGTTCAGCGCTTCATCCTGATTCCCCTCGGTGAATTGACCGTTAATCTGCGTCAGACGGGCCCGCACAATCGGATAGAACGATTCCGGGCGCACATGATGTTCAGCCAGGAACGCTTTCACCGGCGCCACCTGTTCCGGCGCGATATTGATCAGGAAATAGTTTGGGCTTTCCGGCGGCAACTGCTGCTGCCAGCGATCGAGCAGATCGCCGCGCAGCACCAGCAGCAGCGCCAGCAGCATAAACGACAGCGAAAATGCCGACAGCTGGCTGAGGGTTGACCACGGCTGGTGCAGCAGGCGGTTCACCGCCAGACGCAGCGGCAGCGCTTTCACCGTCAGCCGTTTTAAAACATTGAGCAGCAGCCAGCCGACCACGCCGCACAGCAGCGCCAGCACCACCGCCCCCGCCAGCACCGCCCACAGCAGCGTGCTGCCGCCCCATCAGCCAGGCCAGCAGCCCCACCGCCACGGCGCAGTATCACCGGAAGATAGAACTTCAGCGGCCAGACGTTCGCCACCACATCGCGGCGCAATACGCGCAGCGGCTGCGTGGCGAGCAGCAGGCGGTAAGGACGCAACCCCACCAGCAGCGAAATCACCACCATCGCGCCGACAGCCCACAGCCACGGCCAGAGGCTGGCTGGCGGTAACGCGGCGGGAAGCACCGGTTTGAGCAACACCATCAACAGGCTTTCAAACAGCCAGCCCCATTACACCGCCCGTCACCGCCGCCAGCACCAGCACCAACAGCCACTGGCCGACAATCAGCTTGCGCAGTTGCGCGCGCCCGGCACCCAGGGTTTTCAGGACCGCGACCAGATCGTAACGGCTGCGGCAGTAGTGCGCCATCGCCACGGCCACCGCCGCAACCGCCAGCAGCAGGGTCAACAGGGCCGACAGCAGCAGGAACTGCTGCGAACGCTGGAGCGATTTACCGAGCGCCCCATCATCCTGCTCCAGCCCGTACCAGCGATGCTCCGGTTTGAGCTGCGGCAGCAACCACTTTTCGTAGGCGTCGAGCTGCGCGGGCGTACCGGCAAATTTTGCGCGCCAGGTTACGCGGCTGCCCGGCTGTACGGCGCCGGTCTTCGCCACATCCGCCACATTCATCAGCAGGCGCGGCGCCATCTGGAAGGGGTTGAAACCGGAATCAGGCTCCTGAACCACTTCACCGGCGATATGTAACGTCGCATCACCAACATCGATCGTATCGCCGACCTTCAGGTTGAGCAGCGCCATCAGACGCGGTGCCAGCAGCACGCTGCCCGCCTGCGGCTTCAGCCCGGCTGGACGGGTTTGCAGCTCGCCATAAAGCGGGTAAAGATCGTCGACCGCTTTCACGTCCGCCAGCTGCGGCGTATCGCCGGCGAAGGTCATGGTGTTAAAGCTGATTTGCTCGCTCACTTTCAGGCCGAGTTTGCGCGCCTCATCCAGCCATGCTGCAGGGATTTCGCGGGAACTGCGCAGCGCCCGATCGCCGGCCATAAAGTCGCGGCTCTGCTGGCTGAGCCCTTTTTCCATGCGATCGCTGATGCTGCCGAGCGCCAGCACGCAGGCCACCGCGAGGCTGAGCGCCAGCCAGACAATCAGCAGCGAGGGCGAGCGCCATTCGCGCCAGAACCAGCGGGCAATCATGCTTCCTCCCGCAGATCGCCGTTAACCAGCCGCAGGCGCCGGTCGCAGCGCGCGGCCAGTTGCGGATCGTGGGTCACCAGGATTAGCGTTGTGCCGTGCTCGCTGATTGAGGGAAAACAGCAGGTCGGCGATCCGGTCGCCGGTCTGTCGATCGAGGTTGCCGGTGGGTTCATCGGCAAACAGCACGCCCGGACGGCCGTTAAAGGCGCGCGCCAGCGCCACGCGCTGCTGCTCGCCGCCGGAAAGCTGCGCGGGCAGGTGGTCGAGGCGTTTGCCCAGCCCCAGCTGTTCCAGCAGGGCTTTGGCGCTGCGCGCGGCTTTCGCCGCCGTTTTCTCCGCGCAGCAAGGCCGGGAGCTCCACGTTTTCCAGCGCGTTCAGCGTCGGGATCAGCATAAACGACTGAAAAACAAAACCCACGTTCTGCGCGCGCAGCGCCGCCCGCGCCTCTTCATCCAGCGCATGCAGCGGCTTCCCCAGCAGATGAACCTCCCCGCTGCTGCCATCATCCAGCCCGGCGAAAATCGCCAGCAGCGTCGATTTACCGGATCCGGATTCGCCAATCAGGGCAATGGTCTCGGCCGGTTTGACAACAAGCTCAACTCCGGTAAGGATGGAAAGCTCATGCTCCCCCTGACCGACGGACTTCTTAAGATGATGAACTTCAACAATGTTTTCCGCTGGCATTTGCCCTTCCTGTTGTTGCTTCTGTTGACCTTTCGCGCCGCGGCAGCGGACACGTTACTGATTCTGGGCGACAGCCTGAGCGCCGGCTATCGCATGGCGGCCAACGCGGCCTGGCCCGCGTTGCTCAATGACAAATGGCAGCAGAAACCGACGGTGGTCAACGCCAGCATCAGCGGGGATACCTCGCAGCAGGGGCTATCGCGCCTGCCCGCGCTGCTCAAACAGCATCAGCCGCGCTGGGTGCTGGTCGAGCTGGGCGGTAACGATGGCCTGCGCGGTTTCCCGCCGCAGCAAACAGAACAGACGCTGCGTCCAGGTGTTGCAGGACGATCAAAGCCGCCAACGCCCAGCCGCTGCTGATGCAAATTCGCCTGCCCGCCAACTACGGCCGCCGCTATAATGAGGCGTTCAGCGCCATCTACCCTAAGCTCGCCAAAGAGTTTGATATTCCGCTGCTGCCATTTTTTATGGAAGAGGTCTATCTGAAACCCCAATGGATGCAGGATGACGGGATTCACCCCAACCGCGATGCCCAGCCGTTTATTGCCGACTGGATGGCGACGCGGCTGGCTCCCTTAGTTAAACATGACTCCTGAGTATTCAGGCACGCCCCGACAGGTAAAGTTATGCAAAAAACGGTCTTAATAACAGGATGTTCCAGCGGAATCGGTCTGGAAAGCGCGCGCGAACTCAAACGCCAGGGTTTCCGCGTACTGGCGGCCTGCCGCAAAGCGGACGATGTCGCCCGCATGAACCAGGAAGGCTTTACCGGCATTCTGCTGGATCTGGACGATCCGGCGAGCGTCGATCGCGCCGCCGATGAGGTGATCGCTCTGACCGACAACCGCCTGTACGGCCTCTTCAATAACGCGGGTTATGGCGTTTACGGCCCGCTGGAAACCATCAGCCGCCAGCAGCTGGAACAGCAGTTTTCGACCAACTTTTTCGGCACCCACCAGCTGACCATGCGCCTGCTGCCCGCCATGCTGCCGCACGGTGAAGGGCGCATTGTGATGACCTCCTCGGTGATGGGGCTTATCTCCACGCCCGGGCCGCGGCGCCTACGCCGCCAGCAAGTATGCGCTGGAGGCCTGGTCCGACGCCCTGCGCATGGAGCTACGCCACAGCGGCATCAAGGTCAGCCTGATTGAGCCGGGCCCGATCCGCACCCGCTTTACCGAAAACGTTAACCAGACGCAGCGCGGACAAACCGGTGGAAAACCCCGGCATCGCCGCACGTTTTACCCTCGGCCCAGAGGCGGTAGTAGCAAAAGTGCGCCATGCTTTTGAAAGCGCGCATCCCAAAATGCGCTATCCGGTGACGCTGGTCACCTGGGCAGTGAGCCTGCTGAAACGCCTGCTGCCTGGGCGCATGATGGATAAAATTTTGCGGGGATGAGTTGAAGGCGCAATATCCTCCCCCATGTAAGAACAATGAGTTAAAAAACAGAGAATTTCCTATGTCCGTACAGAATATTGTCAATATTACCGAAGCGAACCTGCAACAGATGCTTGAACAGTCGATGGCCACGCCGGTGCTGTTCTACTTCTGGTCCGAACGTAGCCAACACTGCCTGCAGCTGACGCCGGTGCTGGAAAGCCTGGCCGCGCAGTACAACGGTCAGTTTATTCTGGCGAAAGTGGATTGCGATGCCGAGCAAATGGTGGCATCGCAGTTTGGTCTGCGCGCCATTCCTACCGTCTACCTGTTCCAGAACGGCCAGCCGGTTGATGGCTTCCAGGGGCCGCAGCCGGAAGAGGCTATCCGCGCCTTGCTGGATAAAGTCCTGCCGCGCGAAGAGGAGCTGAAAGCGCAGGACAGGCGATGGAACTGATGCAGGAAGGCAAGCACGGCGAGGCGCTGCCGCTGCTGAAAGAGGCCTGGCAGCTTTCGCGGCAAAACAGCGAAATCGGCCTGCTGCTGGCGGAAACGCTGATCGCCCTGAACCGCGCGGATGAAGCCGAAGCCGTGCTGAAAACCATCCCGCTGCAGGATCAGGATACTCGCTATCAGGGGCTGGTCGCGCAGATTGAACTGCTTAAACAGGCCGCCGATACGCCGGAGATCCAGCAGTTGCAACAGCAGGTTGCCGACAACCCGCAGGACGCCGCTGCTGGCAACGCAACTCGCGCTGCAGCTGCATCAGGTCGGGCGCAACGAAGAAGCGCTGGAGCTGCTGTTCAGCCACCTGCGCAAAGATCTCAGTGCCGCCAACGGCGAAGCGCGTAAAATGCTGCAAGAAATTCTTGCCGCGCTGGGAACCGGCGACGCACTGGCCTCGAAATACCGCCGCCAGCTTTACTCCCTGCTCTACTAATTCCCCCCCGCTAAATTTGGCGATCGTGCTGTTTTGATCGCCAAATCGGGCTAAGATGGCATCAAATTAAACAGGAGGTTTTTTTGATGCCAATCGTCATTCTGGTTCTTATCTTTGTCGCGCTGGTCGTGGTTATTTCCGGCGTCAAAATCGTACCGCAAGGTTTCCAGTGGACGGTGGAACGCTTTGGCCGCTTTACCCGAACCCTACAGCCGGGCCTGAGCCTGGTGGTGCCATTTATGGATCGTATTGGTCGCAAAATCAATATGATGGAGCAGGTCCTCGATATCCCCTCGCAGGAAGTTATTTCGAAAGATAACGCCAACGTCACCATCGACGCGGTCTGTTTTATTCAGGTGATTGATGCGCCGCGCGCCGCCTATGAGGTCAGCAATCTGGAACTGGCAATCATCAACCTGACGATGACCAACATCCGTACCGTGCTCGGCTCGATGGAGCTGGACGAGATGCTTTCGCAGCGCGACAGCATTAACACCCGCCTGCTGCACATTGTTGATGAGGCCACCAATCCGTGGGGCGTGAAGGTAACCCGTATTGAGATCCGCGACGTTCGCCCACCGGCGGAACTGATTGCCTCCATGAACGCGCAGATGAAAGCCGAACGAACCAAACGCGCCTATATCCTTGAAGCGGAAGGGGTGCGCCAGGCGGAAATCCTCAAGGCCGAAGGGGAAAAACAGTCGCAGATCCTGAAAGCGGAAGGCGATCGTCAGTCGGCATTCCTGCAGGCGGAAGCGCGCGAACGTTCTGCCGAAGCGGAGGCCCGCGCAACGCAGATGGTGTCTGAAGCCATTGCCGCCGGGGATATTCAGGCGGTGAACTACTTTGTGGCGCAGAAATACACCGACGCGCTGCAACAGATCGGCTCCGCAAACAACAGCAAAGTGGTGATGATGCCGCTGGATGCCAGCAGCCTGATGGGCTCGATCGCCGGGATCGCCGAGCTTATCAAAGACAGCAGCAGCGAGCGGACTAAACGATGATCGCGCTGCTGCTCGAACATACCCACCTCGCCTGGCTGGTGCTGGGCGGATTGCTGCTGGCCGCGGAAATGCTCGGCGGCAACGGCTACCTGCTGTGGAGCGGCGTGGCGGCAGTGATCACCGGTTTACTGGCGTGGATCATTCCTTTCAGTTGGGAGTGGCAAGGGGTGCTGTTTGCCCTGCTCACCCTGCTGGCGGCCTGGCTATGGTGGAAATGGCTGAGCAGCCGGGTGAAACAGCAGAAACCCGCCGATGCCTCGCTTAATCTGCGCGGGCAACAACTGATGGGACGCCGCTTTCAACTGGATAACGCACTGGTTAATGGGCGTGGTCATATGCGCGTCGGCGACAGTTCATGGCCGGTCAGCGCTGACGACGATCTCGCCGCCGGCACGCGCGTCGAAGTGATTGCCGTGGAGGGCATTACGCTGCGGGTTAAAGCCGTGGGTGAATAGTGCTCACCCCTTCGCGTGATGGCAGCAGCCGGAAAGGTTATCAATAATCGGACACTCGGCGCTGTCATCGCCAGGGCAAGAATCCGCCAGCGCCAGCAATTGCGTGCGCATTACCTGTAATTCCTTAATATGACGCTCAATCTCCGCCACTTTTTGCAACGTCCGCGCTTTCACATCGGCGCTGTGGCGAGCCGGATCGTTGAACAACGTCACCAGTTCGCCGCACTCTTCAAGGTTAAACCCAACCTGCCGCGCCTGACGCAGCAGCGTCAGTTCGTTCAGGTGCTGCTGGCTGTAGCTGCGGTAGCCGTTCTCGCTGCGCATCGGCGGCGTCACCAGCCCTTTCTCTTCATAAAAACGAATCGCTTTGCTGGTTAAACCGGTTTTTTTTGCCACATCGCTGATATTCATTTTTTCACCTTGCTGCCGAACCTCTGATTTATAATATAAATCGCAAACATGTAATCAACCAAATATATCCATGTAACTAATATATTTTTTATTTACCCACCTTGCCGCTTCGCTATAACATGTGGCCGGATGTTTCAAAGAATGATAAATGATTTACACACAGGAGTGTTTATGAGTGATATGGCGTTTTGCCGTGGTTGCGGAAAGGAAATACATAAAGAAGCGGTGGCCTGCCCGCATTGCGGCGCGCCACAAAATATTGCCGGGAAGAAAAGCCGAATTTCCGCTGCGTTGTTCGCTTTCTTCTTAGGTGGTTTTGGTGCACACAAGTTTTATTTAGGGAAACCAGGACAGGGGATCCTTTATCTTCTGTTTTGCTGGACCTTTATTCCGGCGATCATCTCTTTCGTCGAATTTATTATTTATCTGTGCAACTCCGATCAGGAATTTGCCCGTAAATACGGTTGAGTTCGGCTCGCTGACAATCAACAAACCCCGCCCGATGCGGGGTTTGTTGTTTATAAACCGCTAATGCCATCATCGTGAACATAAGGCCTTGACCTTCCCCTTGATGGAAGGTTTAAGCTTCACTTCACTCAGTTAGTGAAAGCGTTACTCCGGTCAACAACTGACCAAAATATTATACGGGAGTTTTGTCATGTCTCACACCATTGACCTGACGCTGGACGGCCTCTCCTGCGGCCACTGCGTCAAACGCGTTAAAGAAAGCCTGGAACAGCGCCCTGATGTTGAAAGCGCTGATGTGACTATCGATCATGCGGCCGTGACCGGCAGCGCCAGCGCGGACGCGCTGATCGATACCATCAAACAGGCCGGTTACGGGGCGGAGTTAAGCCACCCAAAGGCTAAACCGCTGGCAGAGTCATCACCCCCGTCGGAAGCACTGACAGCGGCCACTCCTGAGCTTCCGGCAGCGGATGATATTGATGACAGCCAACAGCTGCTGATCAACGGCATGAGCTGCGCCAGTTGCGTCTCCCGGGTACAAAACGCCTTGCAGGCCGTACCGGGCGTCGCGCAGGCACGGGTCAACCTGGCGGAGCGCACCGCGCTGGTGATGGGCAGCGCCCCCGCCGCAGAATTAGTGCAGGCCGTTGAGAAAGCGGGCTACGGCGCGGAGGCCATCGAAGATGATGCCGAGCGCCGCGAGCGCCAGCAGGAAACCGCTCTCGCCACCATGAAGCGCTTCCGCTGGCAGGCGATTGTCGCGCTGCTGGTCGGCGTGCCGGTGATGGTCTGGGGCATGATCGGCGACAACATGATGGTCACCGACGGCAACCGCGCGCTGTGGCTGGTGATTGGCCTGATTACCCTGGCGGTGATGGTGTTCGCCGGCGGGCACTTCTACACCAGCGCCTGGAAGAGCCTGAGAAACGGCACCGCCACCATGGATACGCTGGTGGCGCTCGGTACCGGCGCGGCCTGGCTCTATTCGATGAGCGTGAACGTCTGGCCCCAGTGGTTCCCGATGGAAGCGCGCCATCTCTATTATGAAGCGAGCGCGATGATTATCGGCCTGATTAACCTCGGCCATATGCTGGAAGCCCGCGCCCGCCAGCGTTCCTCGAAAGCGCTGGAACGCTTGCTGGATTTAACCCCGCCGACCGCGCGGGTGGTCACCGACGACGGCGAAAAAGATCGTGCCGCTGGCGGAAGTTCAGCCCGGCATGACGCTGCGCCTGACCACCGGCGATCGCGTGCCCGTTGACGGTGAAATCACCCAGGGCGAAGCCTGGCTGGATGAAGCGATGCTGACCGGCGAACCCATGCCGCAGGAAAAAGTATCGGCGACGGCGTGCATGCCGGGACGGTGGTGCAGGACGGCAGCGTGCTGTTTACCGCCAGCGCCGTCGGCAGCCACACCACGCTGTCGCGCATCATCCGCATGGTGCGCCAGGCGCAGAGCAGCAAGCCGGAAATTGGCCAGCTGGCCGACAGAATCTCGGCCGTTTTTGTGCCGGTGGTGGTCGGTATTGCCCTGCTCAGCGGCGCGATCTGGTACTTCGCCGGCCCCGCGCCGCAGATCGTTTATACGCTGGTGATCGCCACCACGGTGCTGATCATCGCCTGCCCGTGCGCCCTGGGACTGGCGACGCCGATGTCGATTATCTCCGGCGTCGGCCGCGCCGCCGAATTTGGCGTGCTGGTGCGGGATGCCGACGCCCTGCAGCGGGCCAGTACGCTGGACACGCTGGTGTTTGATAAAACCGGCACCCTGACGCGAAGGCAAACCGCAGGTGGTCAGCGTGAAAACGCTGGATGGCGACGATTCGGCGGCGCTGCGTCTGGCCGCCGCGCTGGAGCAAGGCTCCAGCCACCCGCTGGCGCGCGCCATCCTGGAAAAAGCGGGCAATGCGATGTGCCCTGCCGCAGGTGAATCAATTCCGCACCCTGCGCGGGCTCGGCGTCAGCGGTGAAGCAGAAGGCCACGCACTGCTGCTGGGCAACCAGGCGCTGCTGTCAGAGCAGAATGTGGATACCCGCGCGCTTGACGATGAGATAGCCAGGCGCAGGCCAGTCTCAGGGCGCCACGCCGGTGCTGCTGGCGGTGGATGGCGACGCCGCCGCGCTGTTCGCCATGCGCGATCCGCTTCGCCAGGACAGCGTGGACGCCCTGCAGCGCCTGCACCGCGCGGGCTATCGTCTGGTGATGCTGACCGGGGATAACCCCACCACCGCCAACGCCATCGCCAAAGAGGCCGGTATTGATGAGGTGATTGCCGGCGTACTGCCGGATGGCAAAGCGGACGCCATCAAAAACCTGCAACAGCAGGGCCGCCAGGTGGCGATGGTCGGCGACGGCATCAACGATGCCCCGGCGCTGGCCCAGGCCGATGTGGGGATCGCCATGGGCGGCGGCAGCGATGTCGCCATTGAAACCGCCGCCATCACGCTGATGCGCCATAGCCTGATGGGCGTGGCCGATGCGCTGGCCATTTCCAAAGCCACGCTGCGCAACATGAAGCAGAACCTGCTGGGGGCGTTTGTCTATAACTCGCTGGGTATTCCGATTGCTGCCGGAATTCTCTGGCCGCTGACCGGCACGCTGCTTAACCCGGTGGTGGCGGGTGCGGCGATGGCGCTCTCCTCCATTACCGTGGTCAGCAACGCCAACCGGCTGCTGCGTTTTAAACCGCACCAGTAGTCAGCAAATGTTACCCCGCCGTTCAGGCGGCGGGGTTTGCACCTTGCAGCTTGCCGCGTTAGCATGGGATTTTCTCCCGGAAAGCGCGTATGGGTCTGTTTCAACGTATAAAAACATCGTTTCTCGCGCCCTTTCCTCGCCGTTACGCCTGGCCCGGTCTGGATATCTCGCTTCCCGGCGGGCAACACCTGCACCTGGTCGGCAGCATCCATATGGGCACCCAGGGTATGTCTCCCCTGCCACCCGGCCTGAAAAAACTGCGTGAAACACGCCGACGCGCTGGTCGTCGAGGCGGACATTTCCGGTTCCGATTCCCCTTTTGATAACCTTCCTCCCGCTGCGCCGCTCGAAGAGCGCCTGAATCCCCAACTCCTGAGCCAACTTGACGCACGACGCGATGCGGAAACCGGCGTCTCGCTGTCGCGCGAAGAGTTTGAACAGCGCCCTGCCGCTGTGGCAAATCGCGATGGTGCTGCAGGCCACCCAGGCGCAGCGGCTGGGGCTGCGCGGGGATTATGGCATTGATTACCAGCTGCTGAAGGAGGCCCAGCAGCACCAGATCAGCGTATTGGAACTGGAAGGCACCAACAGCCAGATTGCGCTCCTGCGCCAGCTTCCCGACGACGGTCTGATGCTGCTGGATGATACGTTGACCCACTGGCACACCAACGCGCGCCTGCTGCAGACCATGATTGGCTGGTGGCTGGATGCGCCGCCTGCGGACGGCAGAGCTGGCGTTACCGTCGACGTTCAGCGAATCGCTGTATGATGTGCTGATGAATGCGCGCAATAAAGCCTGGCGGCAGATCGCCTGTACGCGCTGCCGCCGGGGCGTTACGTGGTGGCGGTCGGGGCTCTACATCTCTACGGCGAAGGGAATCTTCCCGTCGTTGCTGAAATAAAAAAATGGCCAATATTTTTTTTTTTCCCCCCCAAAAAAAAAAAAAACCTTTTTTTTTTTCCAAAAAAAACCCCCGGGTGAGCCGATTGTCGCTCAAAGTGACCATCACTGCCAACACTATTGCGCAAGATGGTGCTATTTTTTAGACAAACGTCAGGCGTATGCTGTTGGCATGAATTGTCTGTCGTAAGAAGGATAGCTATGACTCCCGCCGTTAAATTACTCGAAAAAAACAACATTTCTTTCCGGATCCACACCTACGATCACGATCCGAATGAAACCAACTTTGGTGATGAAGTGGTGCGTAAGCTGGGGCTGAACGCTGACCAGGTTTATAAAACGCTGCTGGTGGCGGTGAACGGCGATATGAAGCACCTCGCCGTCGCGGTGACGCCCGTGGCAGGACAGCTGGATCTTAAGAAAGTCGCCAAAGCGCTGGGGGCGAAGAAGGTGGATATGGCGGATCCGATGGTGGCGCAGCGCACCACGGGCTACCTGGTGGGCGGGATCAGTCCGCTCGGGCAGAAAAAACGCCTGCCGACGCTGATCGATGCGCCTTCCCAGGAGTTTGAAACTATCTTTATATCCGGTGGAAAACGCGGCCTGGATATTGAGCTGGCGGCGGGCGATCTGGCGAAAATGCTGGACGCGAAGTTTGCGGATATTGCCCGCCGGGAGTAAAAAAAGCCGGGTGGCGGCTACGCCTTACCCGGCCTACATTTTGCACCCGTAGGCCCGGTAAGCGCAGCGCCACCGGGCAACACAACGGCACTACTGCCAGCTCACCTCACCTTTCGGCTCATACGCATTCACGTCAATCGGCGAATTCTGCTCGATATACTGCTTCAGCACTTCCGCATCGATAAAGCCGGTATTCACGTAGCCCGGTTTATTATCAATATGCGGATAGCCGTCGCCGCCGGTGGCGTTGAAGCTTAACGTCGCCAGACGGTAGGTTTTCGCCGGGTCAACCGGTTCGCCTTTGATCTTCAGGTCGTTAAGCTTGCCGTCTTTCGCGACGAAGCTCACGTTGGCAAACTGCGGATAGGCCCCGGAATCCGGCTTCATCTGCGCCACGGCGGTCAGGTACTCCGTCACCTCTTTGCCGCTCATCGTCGGCATAAACCACCACGTTGCCGAACGGCTGCACCTTCAGCACGTCTTTATAGGTGATGTTTCCCCCTTCGATGGAATCACGAATGCCGCCGCCGCTCATCACGCCAAAATCAGCGCCGGTGCGCGCCATTTGCGCCGCCAGCATCACCCGGGCCAGGTTGGTCTGCACGAAGCGAACTTTGCTGCGGTCCCCCTCCAGACGACCGTTCAGCGTTGCCGATTTTCACATCCAGCTGCGCCTTGCCTTTGTTCTGGAACGGCGTCAGCAGCGAGAGCATCTGCTGGTTTTCTGCGATCTCCGGCGTGTAAAGTACGCGCTCGCTTTTGCCGTCAGCGTAGGTGACTTTCTTCTTCAGGTTGACCGGAATGAGCTGATAGTGCACCAGCTTCATCTCGCCGTTACGGAACTCGAAGTCGGCCCGGCCCACGTATTTGCCCCACTCGTGCGCCTGCACAATCCAGATACCGTTCTGACGGTCCGGCGCGCACGGCGTGCCCGGCACGTAATCCACCTGCTTTTTGTTCTCGGAGGCCATGCACACCGGATCCTGTGAGTGACCACCCACAATCATCGCCAGCGAGCCCGCCGGCAGGCTGCGCGCCATCTCCACGTCGCCCGGCGCATTAGAGCCGTGCTCGCCGTTGTCGTAGTGCCCCATGTGCGTGGTGGCGATAATCACGTCCGGCTTTTCGTTTTGCTGCAGCTCCTGAATCACCAGCTTCGCTTCGTCTGCCGGTTTGCGGAATTCGATATCGGTGAAGAACTCCGGGTTGCCAATTTTCGCCGTGTCGTCGGTGGTTAAGCCGATGACCGCGATCTTCAGATCCTGACGATTAAAAAGCGCCCACGGCTTAAACAGGCGCTCGCCGGTACTTTTCTGATAAATATTGGCGGAGAGGAACGGGAATTTGGCCCATTTTTCCTGCTGACGCAGCACGCTCAGCGGATTATCAAATTCATGGTTACCGACGGCCATCGCGTCGTAGCCAATCAGGTTCATGCCGCGAAAGTCGGGTTCGGCGTCCTGCAAATCGGATTCCGGCACGCCGGTGTTGATATCGCCGCCCGAGAGCAGCAGCACGCTGCCACCCTCGGCCGCCACCTCTTTACGAATGCCGTCCACCAGCGTTTTTTGCGCCGACAGGCCATATTCGCCGTATTCACTGCGCCAGAAATGACCGTGGTGATCGTTGGTATGCAGAATGGTGATTTTATAGGTTTTGTCTTTTTCATACGCCTGCGCGGGCAGGCTTACCAGCCCCCACGCCGCGATGAGCGCCAGCGCGACGCCCCGCTTCATTAACTTCATCTTCTCTCTCCCTGACCAATAGACAAAGGCAGAAATTACAGTGACTAATAAGAATAGACAAATAAGTTTTCATAATTGCGACTTTCTTCAAATGTCGCAGGCGGGTATGTTAGTCGGATAATAATTACTCCCTGCACTTCTGCTAACAAAACGTGGTATTTATGGCAATCAGTGAATCAACCCAGCCCGTTCCGGGCGCGCCGGCGTCGCGCACCTCCTTTAAAGTCTTAGGGGCAATCAGTCTTTCACACCTGCTCAACGACATGATCCAGTCGTTGATTCTGGCAATTTATCCGCTGCTGCAGTCCGAGTTTTCGTTAACCTTCGTGCAGATCGGGATGATCACCCTGACCTTCCAGCTGGCTTCCTCGCTGCTGCAGCCGGTGGTGGGCTACTGGACGGATAAATACCCGATGCCGTGGTCGCTGCCGATCGGCATGTGCTTTACCCTAAGCGGTCTGGTGCTGCTCGCCATGGCCGGGAGTTTTGAAGCCGTGCTGATCGCCGCCGCGCTGGTGGGTACCGGCTCGTCCGTGTTCCATCCGGAGTCCTCCCGCGTGGCGCGGATGGCGTCCGGTGGTCGTCACGGCCTGGCGCAGTCACTTTTCCAGGTGGGCGGTAACTTTGGTAGCTCTCTGGGCCCGCTGCTGGCCGCGGTTATTATTGCCCCTTACGGTAAAGGCAACGTGGCGTGGTTTGTGCTGGCCGCGCTGCTGGCGATTATCGTGCTGGCGCAGATTAGCCGCTGGTATGCCGCTCAGCATCGCGTCAATAAAGGAAAACCTAAAGCGAAGGTTATCAATCCCCTGCCGCGCAATAAGGTTATCCTGGCGGTAGCCGTCCTGCTGGTGCTGATTTTCTCGAAATACTTCTATATGGCGAGCATCAGCAGCTATTACACCTTTTATCTGATGCAAAAATTCGGATTATCAGTACAAAATGCGCAGATTCACCTGTTTGCCTTCCTGTTCGCCGTTGCGGCCGGCACGGTCATTGGCGGGCCTGTGGGCGATAAGATTGGGCGTAAATATGTCATTTGGGGCTCTATCCTCGGCGTGGCGCCCTTTACCCTCATTTTGCCGTACGCCAGCCTTGAATGGACGGGAATTTTGACCGTGATTATTGGTTTTATCCTCGCTTCGGCGTTTTCCGCCATTCTGGTCTATGCCCAGGAGCTGCTGCCTGGCCGTATCGGTATGGTTTCCGGACTGTTTTTCGGTTTCGCCTTCGGCATGGGCGGGCTTGGCGCAGCGGTGTTAGGGATGGTTGCGGATCACACCAGCATCTTCCTGGTTTATAAAATCTGCGCTTTCCTGCCACTTCTCGGGATGTTGACCATATTCCTGCCTGATAACCGCCCACAACATTGATTTCTTAGCGGCCAAAACCCCTCTTTGGCCGCTGCTTTCTGTTGCCTCTCCTCGCCTGCCGCGCGATTTCTGTTATGGATGACCCTGTTGCACCTTTTTTTCTGCGCAAATTGCTGTTTTATTCAAACTTCAACAATTATTCATAAACATAAGGGCAAAAATTGTCATAAACTATTACTCGGTTTTTTGGTTTTCGACCAAAAAGGAACACCCACAACGAAAGGAGACGGAATGCACCACGCCACACCGCTTATCACCACCATTGTTGGTGGACTTGTGCTCGCCTTTATCCTCGGCATGATTGCCAATAAACTGCGTATTTCTCCTCTGGTGGGCTATCTGCTGGCGGGTGTGCTGGCCGGGCCGTTTACGCCGGGCTTCGTCGCCGATACCCAACTGGCGCCCGAACTGGCGGAATTGGGCGTGATTCTGCTGATGTTCGGCGTCGGCCTGCACTTCTCCCTGAAGGATTTGATGGCGGTAAAGTCGATCGCCATTCCCGGAGCGATCGCCCAGATAGGCGTCGCGACGCTGCTGGGGATGGCGCTTTCCGCACTGCTGGGCTGGTCGCTAATGACCGGTATCGTGTTTGGGCTGTGTCTCTCAACCGCCAGTACCGTGGTGCTGCTGCGCGCGCTTGAGGAGCGGCAGCTGATCGACAGCCAGCGCGGGCAAATCGCCATCGGCTGGCTGATTGTTGAAGATCTGGTGATGGTCCTGACGCTGGTGCTGCTGCCCGCCGTCGCCGGGATGATGGAAAAAGACAACGTCGGGCTGGCCTCGCTGGCGCTGGATATGAGCATCACCATCGGTAAAGTGGTGGCCTTTATCGCCATCATGATGCTGGTGGGCCGCCGTCTGGTACCGTGGATCATGGCGCGCAGCGCCGCAACCGGCTCGCGCGAGCTGTTCACCCTCTCCGTGCTGGCGCTGGCGCTGGGCATCGCCTTTGGCGCCGTGGAGCTGTTTGATGTCTCCTTCGCCCTGGGCGCGTTCTTCGCCGGGATGGTGCTGAACGAATCCGAGCTGAGCCACCGGGCGGCGCACGATACTCTGCCGCTGCGCGATGCGTTTGCCGTGCTGTTCTTCGTCTCCGTCGGGATGCTGTTCGATCCGATGGTGCTGATCCAGCAGCCGCTGGCCGTGCTGGGCACGCTGGCGATCATCATTTTCGGCAAGTCGGTGGCCGCCTTCTTCCTGGTGCGCATGTTCGGCCACTCGCCGCGCACCGCGCTGACCATTGCCGCCAGCCTGGCGCAGATTGGCGAGTTCGCCTTTATTCTGGCCGGCCTGGGCATGGCCCTGGAACTGCTGCCGCAGGCCGGGCAAAACCTGGTGCTGGCGGGCGCGATCCTGTCGATTATGCTGAACCCGGTGCTGTTTGCCCTGCTGGAAAAATACCTCGACAAAACCGAAACGCTGGAAGAGCAGACGCTGGAAGAGGCCATCGAAGAAGAGAAGCAGATCCCGGTGGATATCTGCAATCACGCCCTGCTGGTCGGCTTTGGCCGCGTGGGCAGCCTGCTCGGCGAGAAGCTGATGGCGCAGGGCATTCCGCTGGTGGTGATTGAAACCTCACGCACCCGCGTCGACGAGCTGCGCGAGCGCGGTATTCGCGCGGTGCTGGGCAATGCGGCCAACGAAGAGATCATGAATCTGGCGCATCTGGACTGCGCCCGCTGGCTGCTGCTGACCATACCCAACGGCTATGAAGCCGGTGAGATTGTGGCTTCCGCGCGCGAGAAGTGCCCAACGATTGAGATTATCGCCCGGGCGCACTATGACGACGAGGTGGAGTACATTACCGAGCGCGGTGCCAATAAGGTGGTGATGGGCGAGCGCGAGATCGCCAACACCATGCTGACGCTGCTGGAGAAACCGCCGGTTGAAGAGGCGGTGACGGGGTAAACCAACGGCTTTAATTGCCGGATGGCGCTACGCTTATCCGGCCTGTGAGTCTGAATGCCCGATGGTGTTTCGCTTGCCGGGCCTGCATATCAATACCGGTTTTGTCGGCCGGATAAGGCAACGCCGCTATCCGGCAAAACCCGCGAAATCAACGCTCCCAGTACGCCTCTTCGAGGCTGTCTTCCCGCTCCGGCAGGCCACGCGTTAAGCGCGGTGAGTGCTGGTTCAGCACCTGATAGCTCACGCGGTTGGCGTATTTGCACACCTGCGCCAGCGACGAATAGGTCAGCCAGCTGAACTTATGCTTGCTGGAATTCGGCACGTTGGTGTGGTGGTAGGCGTTGGCGGTAATGTCGTGCAGCAGCGCCGCCAGCGCGCCGTCGCCCGCGCCGTTGGTGTTCATGATCTTCTCCGGCCCGCCCATATATGGCGCGATGTGCGAGTAGATACGCAGCGGGTTCAGGCAATCTTTATGGCGCATCGCCGCGGCTGAACTCGTACTGGTTGAACTCGGCAATCGCGCCCGGCAGCAGCGGGTGCTGGGTTTTGCGCTTGCTCTCCTCTTCCGTGAAGCCGGCCATATACAGGCCAACCGGCCCGGCGGTGCAGAGCACCAGATCCACCCAGTCCAGCGCCTTATCGGACGCCAGCAGCGGATCGCTTTCACCGGTCAGCGCTTCGGCCTCCTCTTCGTTCATCGCCAGAATCGAGACGTGCTCTTTCAGGAAGTCGCCTGCCACCACTCCGGGTTATCGGCAATCACGAATTTGGTGCCCAGCGTCAGAACGACCGGCACGTCGTACTTCTTCGCGTACTCAATCGCCTTCATGGTCGCTTCCGGCATCGGCTCGCCCGGCTTGCAGCGCACCAGATAGGAGGTCAGCACCAGCGCCGAGGCGCCCGCAATCACCTCTTCCGGAATGCTCTCCGCGCGCAGCTTGTTCATCTGCCCAGGGCTGATGGCAAAGGTCCGCTCGCCGGAGTCGCCGATCAGCGTAAAGCAGCGGCCAATCGCGCCGTCGACGCCCTGCAGGTAGTTCAGATCGGTACGGCTGGAGGTGTTGCACAGATAGCGGTAGGCGTAGCCGCCGATTTCCACGTTGCTGCACATCACGCCGAGCAGCACCGAACGGTCGTCGGCCAGCACGGAGTAGTTATGCATGGTATTGCCGATGGTGCCGCCGGCGAACTGATGGGTAATCAGGTTGTTGCGCACCAGCTCCTGGTACAGCGCTTCGGCAACGTCATCTTCAATCACCAGCGAGTGCCCGGCGCTCAGACCGTAACGCGCGACAAACGCATCATCCACTTTCGCCTCAATATCCACCAGCGTCTGATCGATACCGACGACCCACGCAGGTGCCGACTTCATTTTCTGGCTGGATTTGCTGCAGGAGCGGATCGCGGGCGTTGACGGGGAAGTAGTGTTTGGATTTACGTTTACCGGGAAATTTCATGGTCTGAACTGAGCGCAGAACATACGGGCCGGGAATGGTAACACAAACCCAGCCCGCCGGGCGATCAGCGGCTATTTGGCCGTCAGCGTTGACCATCATGTCGATATGCTCAGGCGAGTCGTTAAGCGCCGGAATGTACTCGTACTTCTCGCCGCCAGCCTCCAGGAAAAACTCCCGGTTTTGCACCGCGATCTCCTCCAGCGTTTCCAGACAGTCGGCCGAAAAGCCCGGCGACATCACCTGAATATGCTTCACGCCCTTCTCGCCCAGCATTTTGAGGGTTTCATCGGTGTACGGCGTCAGCCACGGCTCGCGGCCGAAGCGCGACTGGAAGGTCATCATCACCTTCTCCGGCGGCAGGCCGAGCGCGGAGACCAGCTCGCGCGTGGTATCGCGGCAGCGCTGCGGGTAATCATCCCCTTCGTTGCCGAAACGCTGCGGGATCCCGTGATAGGAGAGCAGCAGCAGATCCGGCTCACCGTGCTTTTCAAACGACGCGCGCGCGCTGTTGGCAAGCGCCTTGATGTAGAGATCGTTATCCGCGTAGTCGCGAATAAAGGTCACGCCCGGAATGCGGCGGCGGGTCGCCAGAATGCGCGCCAGTTCGTCCCAGACGGCGGCCACCGTCGAGCAGGAGTACTGCGGGTAGAGCGCCAGCACCACGATATGGTCCACGCCCTGCGCCAGCAGGGATTCCACCGCGCTTTCCAGAGAGGGTTGTGCCGTAGCTCATGCCGAGCGCGACGGGCATCTCCGGCAGGCGGGCGGCCAGCGCCTTCTGCTGCCGGCGGCTGTAAACCATCAGCGGCGAGCCCTCTTCCATCCAGACGGACTGATAGAGTTTGGCGACGCGCGGAGAACGAATCGGCAGAATGACGCCACGCAGCAGCGGCCACCACAGCAGTCGCGGAAAATCCACGACGCGCGTGTCGCTTAAAAATTGTCGCAGGTAGCGTTTTACCGCGTCTGATGTAGGTGCTTCTGGAGTGCCCAGATTGGCAAGCAGGATGCCGGTTTTCGCCTGACTCATTCACGCCTCTTAACCATTTGAATGGTTGTCAATTGTAGCGGAAATGCGTTTAAACGGAACCCATTGCTGCAATAGGTAAGATGAGAATATTTCTCACCCGGAGGGCCCGGGTGAGAGAATCGCGATTAGCCGAGGATTTTTTCCAGCTCTGCACGTACGTCGGCCACGGCTTTGGTGCCGTCGACTTTGGCGTATTTGGTGTTACCCGCCTGCGCTTCTTTCGGGTAGTAGCCGATCAGCGGCGCGGTCATCTGATGGTATTCCACCAGGCGCTTACGCACGGTCTCTTCCTGATCGTCTTTACGGGTGGTCAGCTCTTCGCCGGTCACGTCGTCTTTGCCTTCAACCTTCGGCGGGTTGAATTTGATGTGGTAAACGCGGCCAGAAGCAGCGTGTACGCGACGGCCAACGATGCGGTCAACGATCAGCTCGTCCGGTACGTCGAACTCCAGAACGTAGTCCACGTTGATGCCCGCTTCTTTCATGGCGTCAGCCTGAGGAATGGTGCGCGGGAAGCCGTCCAGCAGGAAACCGTTACGGCAGTCTTCCTGAGCAATGCGCTCTTTGACCAGAGCAATAACCAGCTCGTCGGTCACCAGCTTGCCTGCGTCCATGATGTCTTTCGCCTGTTTGCCCAGCTCGGAGCCAGATTTAACAGCGGCGCGCAGCATATCACCGGTGGAGATTTGCGGAATACCGTATTTCTCCATGATGAACTGAGCCTGAGTTCCTTTACCCGCGCCCGGAGCGCCAAGCAGAATAATACGCATTGCGAAAATCCCCTCAAAAGTCGTTTCAATTTTTCAAAAGCGCTAAACAATACCACCAGAACGGGCATCGCTCAAGGAAGGCGGGAAGGCTGAAACGGTTAATGGGGGGAGATTATTTCGGGGAGTACCCCTCTCGCGTGAAACGAGAGGGGTAAGGTCAGACTAAAACCAGAAACTTAGGCAAGCAGCAGCTCATTCACACGTCGGATGAACAGGTTAGGATCTTCCAGCGTGCCGCGTTCGGCCAGCAGCGCCTGATCCAGCAGCAGTTCAACCCACTCGGCAAAGCGGGCGTCATCCTGGGTATCCGCCGCGCGTTTCACCAGCGGATGATCCGGATTAAGCTCAAAGATATATTTCACTTCCGGCATCGCCTGACCCGCTGCCGCGAACAGCTTCGCCATCTGGGTGCTCATTTCGTCGGCATCGGTGTGACGACGATCGCCGGGGTGTCGGTCAGACGGTGAGTCAAGCGCACCTCTTTCACGCGGTCGCCCAGCAGGGTTTTCACGCGCTCAACGAACGGCTCCAGCGCCTTCTCGGCTTCTTTCGCGCTTTCATCCACTTCATCCGCCAGTTTGTCGAGCGATTCATCGGCTTTGGCAACGGACTGGAACGGTTTGCCGTCGAACTCGGTCAGGTAGTTCATCATCCACTCGTCGATGCGGTCGGAAAGCAGCAGCACTTCGATGCCTTTCTTACGCAGCAGCTCCAGGTGCGGGCTGCTCTTCGCCGCGGCGTAGCTGTCGGCGGTGATGTAGTAGATCTTCTCCTGCCCTTCTTTCATGCGGGAGACGTACTCTTCCAGCGACACGGTCTGCGCGGAGGAGTCGGTGTGCGTAGAGGCGAAGCGCAGCAGTTTGGCGATGGTTTCCACGTTCGCGGTGTCTTCCGCCGGGCCCTTCTTTCAGCACCAGGCCGAACTGTTTCCAGAAGGTCTGATATTTTTCCGCATCGTCTTTCGCCAGTTTTTCCAGCATCTGCAGCGCGCGTTTGGTCAGGGCGTTGCGCAGGTTACGGGTGACGGTGCTGTCCTGCAGAATTTCACGCGAGACGTTGAGCGGCAGATCGTTGGAATCGATCAGGCCGCGCACAAAGCGCAGGTAGTTCGGCATGAACTGCTCGGCGTCGTCCATGATGAAGACGCGCTGCACGTACAGCTTCAGGCCGTGCTTGTGATCGCGGTTCCACATGTCCCACGGCGCCTGCGCCGGGATGTACAGCAGGCTGGTGTACTCCTGCTTACCTTCCACGCGGTTGTGGCTCCAGGTCAGCGGGTCGGTAAAGTCGTGGGCGATATGCTTGTAGAACTCGTTGTATTCGTCGTCTTTAATTTCAGACTTGTTGCGCGTCCACAGCGCCTGCGCCTTGTTGATTTTCTCCCAGGAAACCACGGTTTCACCGTCTTTCTCTTCCTGTTTTTCAATCTCGACCGGCAGGGCGATGTGGTCGGAATATTTGCTGATGATGGAGCGCACGCGCCAGTCGTTCAGGAAATCATCTTCCCCTTCACGCAGGTGCAGGGTGATTTCGGTGCCGCGGTCCGCTTTGGTGATGTCATCAACGGTGTATTCGCCTTCCCCTTTGGATTCCCACAGCACGCCGTTTTCAGCGCTGTCGCCCGCCGCACGGGTGCGCACGGTGACTTTGTCCGCCACGATGAACGCCGAGTAGAAACCGACGCCGAACTGGCCGATGAGCTGGCTGTCTTTCGCCTGGTCCGAGCCCATGGACTCGAGGAACGCTTTGGTGCCGGATTTGGCGATGGTGCCGAGGTGGTCGATCACCTCGTCGCGGTTCATCCCGATGCCGTTATCGGCGATGGTCAGGGTGCGGTTCTCTTTATCGAACGAGACGCGCACGCGCAGCTCGCCGTCGCCTTCGTACAGATCCGGGTTGGACAGCGCGCGGAAGCGCAGCTTGTCCGCCGCATCCGAGGCGTTGGAAATCAGCTCACGCAGGAAAATTTCTTTGTTGGAATACAGGGAATGGATCATCAGGTGCAGAAGCTGTTTTACTTCTGACTGGAAACCACGGGTTTCTTGTCCTTTCATCTAAGTCGACCTCAACAATGCCATTTAAAGGGGTTTTAAAACGTTGAGGGAGAGATGGGGATAGGGGCGGGAATTTTCAAGCGGAGGCCGCGCGTGCAGCCTCCGTTTGGTCAGAAAATAATCTTGTGACGCCCGGCCAGAGAGTGCGACAGCGTGGTGCCGTCCACCATCTCCAGCTCGCCGCCCACCGGCACGCCGTGGGCGATGCGGCTGGCGTCAACGCCATACTGCGCGCACAGCTCGGCGATGTAGTTGGCGGTTGCCTCCCCTTCCACCGTCGGGTTGGTGGCGAGGATCACCTCTTTGATCGTTTCGGAGTCAAGACGCTGTTCAAGGCGGTCAAGACCGATATCGTCCGGCCCGATACCGTCCAGCGGCGAGAGATGCCCCATCAGCACGAAGTAGCGCCCGGAAAACTGCCCGGTTTGTTCGATGGCGTAGATGTCCGCCGGGCTCTCCACCACGCAAATCTGGCCGTTTTCCTGACGACGCGGGTTGGTGCAGATGTTGCACACGTCCTGCTCGGTAAAGGTGCGGCAATCCGCACAGTGACCGATTTCTGACATGGCGCGGGTCAACGCCTGCGCCAGGCGCATCCCGCCGCTGCGGTCGCGCTGCAATAGCGTAAACGCCATGCGCTGCGCCGACTTCGGGCCAACGCCCGGCAGGCAGCGCAGTGCTTCCATTAGCTGCGTGAGCAGCGGACTGGTTTGCATCAGAACGGCATCTTGAAGCCAGGCGGCAGCTGCATGCCGCTGGAAACGGAGGCCATTTTCTCTTTCTGGGTTTCGTCGATACGGCGCGCGGCATCGTTAAACGCGGCTGCAACCAGATCTTCCAGCATCTCTTTGTCGTCTTCCAGCAGGCTCGGGTCGATTTCCACGCGACGGCAGTTGTGCGCACCGTTGATGGTCACTTTCACCAGACCCGCACCGGATTCACCGGTGACTTCCAGCTGAGCGATCTCTTCCTGCATCTTCTGCATTTTTTCCTGCATCTGCTGGGCCTGCTTCATCAGGTCGCCCAGACCGCCTTTTCCACCAAACATAGGCTTCTCTCTTTAGCTGTGGTGACTGACCAGAGCGATAAGTCACATTCAGGGTTGAAAACGGAAAGCCGCAGCTTGCCGATCAAAGGGGGCGAATACTCTCTTCATCCAGATCCGCGTCGAAGAACCGGCGCAGGGTCTGAATGTTGTTATCCGCAATAATCGCCTCGCGCGCCTGCGCGAGCTTTTCTTCATAAATGGCCTGGCGCCACTCCAGCGGCGTTTGCACTGCCGGATTATCATCTTCAATGATAGTCAATTCAACCGGCGCACCCTGCAATGCGCCGAGCGCCTCGCCAAGCGCCTTTTGCGCGCCCGGCGAATTGAGGTGACGCTGCGAGCTGGACGCAGGTGCAGACACCAGCTGATTGCCCTCCTGCTCTTTCCAGGCGTTCAGCGCGACCTGCTCGACCAGCTTCGGCAGCTGGAGTTTGCTGACCTCGGCGGCCCAGGCGTCGCGCGCAATGGACTCTTCGGCAAGCTTCGCGGAAAGCTCCGGCGTTTTCTCATGCTCCAGCGCCTTTTTCAGCGCTTTCGGCGTGGCCACCTCTTCCTTCACCGTTTCGGTGATGGTGGTTGCCTTCCAGCGGTAAGCCTCTTCTTTCACCGGGGCTTTCTGCTCGAGCGCGGACGGTGCCGGACGCGACTGAACGCGCTCCGTTACCGAGGCCAGTCGTTCAAGCGCGGCGTTGTTCACCGGCCGCGCTCTTGCTGGCGCTGCCGGTTCACTCTTTTTTGGTTTGGTTGCTCCCTGCGCACGCTGCAGCTGGCTGCGCGCGGCAAGCACCGAACTGGTGGCATCCGACAGCGGTACGTCGTTCTGCCTGGTGCCGGCGACGGTTGCGGCTGCGGCGCGGGCGGAACCTGCTGCGGCGACATCACCGCCGTGGGCGCGACCGGCGCGAAGGACTGCCGCGGCACTTCCGGCTCCGGCAACGGCGCACGCGGGTGGAACGCCAGCGCGCGCAGCAGCGTCATTTCAACGCCCATCCGGCGGTCCGGCGCAAAAGGCAGCTCTTTGCGGCCAATCAGCAGCGTCTGGTAGTAAAGCTGCACGTCGGCAGGCGGCACGGTGCGGGCCAGTTCACGCATCCGCTGTTCAATGGGGGCCATATCCGCAGCCGAGCGCCGAAGGAGAAAGCTGCAGCATCGCCACGCGGTGCAGCAGGCTGAGCATCTCAACCAGCAGCCCTTCCCACTCAATACCGCGGGCAGCGGCCGCGTTCACCTGCGACATCACGCGTTCGCCGTTGGCGGCAATCATCGCTTCGATAAGCGACAGCGCCTGATCGTCATCCAGCGTGCCGAGCATGGTGCTGACCGCCTCGGTGGAGAGCTTCCCGTCACCGCTGGCAATCGCCTGGTCGGTCAGGCTCAGCGCATCACGCAGGCTGCCGTCCGCCGCGCGCGCCAGCAGCTGCAGCGCGCGGGGTTCGTGGACAATCTTCTCTTCAGCAAGAATGTGCTCAAGCTGCCCGCGGATCTGCTCAACGTCCAGCGCCTTCAGGTGGAACTGCAGGCAGCGCGACAGAATCGTGACCGGCAGCTTTTGCGGATCGGTGGTCGCCAGCAGGAACTTCACGTGCGCGGGCGGCTCTTCCAGCGTTTTCAGCAGGGCGTTAAAGCTGTGGCGCGACAGCATGTGCACTTCATCGATCAGGTAGACCTTGAAGCGGCCGCGCGCCGGGGCGTACTGCACGTTGTCGAGCAGATCGCGGGTATCTTCCACTTTGGTGCGCGAAGCGGCGTCGATCTCGATCAGATCGACAAAACGCCCCTGCTCGATCTCCCGGCAGTTATCACACACGCCGCACGGCGTGGCGGTGATCCCGGTTTCGCAGTTGAGACCTTTCGCCAGCAGACGGGCAATAGAGGTTTTACCGACGCCGCGGGTGCCGGAGAACAGATAGGCGTGATGGATGCGACCTAGCGACAAGCCGTTCGCCAGGGCCGTCAGCACATGTTCCTGACCGACAACGTCAGCAAAGGTTTGTGGTCGCCATTTACGGGCTAACACCTGATAACTCATGGGCAGGCTCTGAAACGCTGGAAGGTGAATTTATGGAGGGGTAATGCTAACACAGCACAGCTGGCACCCATCCTGAGGCGAGGCCTGAGGATGAGGAAACCGCATGGCATTAATGACCCGGGAAAGGCACCAGGCTGTAGCAGGTAATACCCTGTTTTTCCAGGCGCTGTTCACCGCCGAGATCGAACAGGTTGATGATGAATGCCGCGTCGGTCACTTCACCACCCAGACGGCGGATCAGCTTCACGGTCGCTTCAATGGTGCCGCCGGTTGCCAGCAGATCGTCGACCACCAGCACTTTGTCGCCCGGCTTGATCGCATCAACGTGGATCTCCAGCTGATCGGTGCCGTACTCCAGCTCGTAGCTTTCGGCGATGGTTTCACGCGGCAGTTTGCGCGGCTTACGCACCGGCACAAAACCCACGCCCATCGCCAGCGCAACCGGTGCGCCGAACAGGAAGCCACGGGCTTCGGTACCCACTACTTTGGTGATGCCGGCGTTTTTATAACGCTCGACCAGCAGTTCAATGCTGAGCGCGTACGCTTTCGGGTCTTCCAGCAAGCTGGTGACATCACGGAAAAGAATGCCCGGCTTTGGATAGTCCTGGATGCTTTTGATGCTGTTTTTCAGATATTCAAGCTGCTGCGCAGTTGCGGTCATCGGTTTTTGCCTAAATGAAACAGTGTTACTCACGGCGCGCAACGAGTCGGCAGCCAAGGTAACAATTGTTTAACCTTTAACCAGGCGCACCTGTGCTCGAAAACGGTCGAATTTACTGGCTGTGCGCAATAATTGCAACAGCCATGATGAGGCTTCAGTGCTTTTGTTGCTTTTCATCAACCACGGGGATCCGCCACATAAAGATAAGCAGGCAGGTCAGGATCACCAGCAGCAGGATGCGTACCCACATCATTTTCACCAGCCATAATGAAATGGCGAAGGTGATGAGGATCACCGCGATCGCGCGCGGCTTCGCGCCGGGCGGCATGGCCCGGTGTTTTTGCCAGTGCCGCAGATAGCCGCCAAACCAGGAGCGGTAGAGCAGCCAGTGGTGAAAACGCGGCGACGAGCGGGCGAAGCACCAGGCCGCCAGCAGGATAAACGGCGTGGTCGGCAGCAAGGGTAAAACCACGCCCAGCGTGCCAAGCACTACCGCGAGCCAGCCAATGATGATTAAAATAGTACGCTGCATAATGCGAATCGTTATCAAACTGAACGGCTACTTTACCACTGTTTTACCGGGGAAGAGACGTGAAAAACGCCGCGCTTTTAAACATGCTGGAGCAGCAACTGGGCAAATTACGCCAGTTGGCCGCGCCGCTGGCGCAGCATACGACGATCAGCGCGCGCTTTGACCGCCAGCTTTTCCGGACCCGCAGCACGGTGATTCAGTACTATCTGGATGAGGCGGAGACGAACCTCGACGAGCTTCGCCATGCGGTTGAGCATGAACAGCAGGAACAGGTGGCGTGGCTTGCGGCGCATCTCACCGAGCAGATCACCGCTCTGCATCGCGAAATCGCCGCCTGGCCGCTGCGCGCCTGGGACAGCGCCTCGCCGGGGCTCGGCAAATGGCAGCGCAAGCGGCTGGAGAACCAGGAGTTTGAACGCCGGCTGTTTGAGATGAAGCGCGAACGCGAGGTGCGCCTGAACAACAGCGAAACGCTGGAAGAGCAGCAGCTATTGATGCGCGAGATTAGCGCGCTGGAAGGACGCATCGTCCGCTGCCGTCAGGCGCTGGATGAAATTGAGCGCGTCATAGAACGTTTGACCCGTTAACAGGAGCCACACCCATGTCACTGGAAAATGCACCCGATGAGGTCAAGCTGGCCGTCGATTTGATTATGCTGCTGGAGAATCATGAGATCCCCGCCGAGGACGGTGCTTAAGGCACTGGAGATTGTACGGCGGGATTTTGAGAAGAAACTTGACCCCAGTCACCTCCCTCTCCCCTGCGGGGAGAGGATCGACAGCCCACCAGATTTTACCTCGCCCGAGAAGGCGTCGGGTCGTCGCCCTTAATGTCGCGCTTCACTTCCGTATGCTCATCACCTTTCTCGTTACGCAGGTGAACCTCAAGCTGGTTGAAGGCGATATTAATATCGTTTTCACGGCACAGACGATCGATAGAGCGGTTAAGTTCATCCACCGTGTAGCTGCGGTCACGCAGTTCGCGCACGTACAAACGCAGCTCGTGATCCAGCGTACTCGGCCCAAAGGTGGTGAAGAAGACCGCCGGAGCCGGATCGTGCATCACTTTCGGATGTTCCGACGCCGCCTTCAGCAGCACCTCTTTCACCTTATCCAGATCCGATCCATAGGCCACGCCCAGGCGGATCACCACGCGGGTCACCGTATCGGAGAGCGACCAGTTGATCAGACGCTCGGTCACGAACGCTTTGTTCGGGATGATCACCTCTTTGCGATCGAAGTCGGTGATGGTGGTCGCACGAATGCGGATCTTGCTGACCGTTCCGGAGAAGGTGCCGATGGTGACGGTATCGCCGATACGTACCGGACGTTCGAACAGGATGATCAGGCCGGAGACAAAGTTACCGAAGATCTCCTGCAGGCCAAAACCAAGACCGACCGAGAGGGCGGCCGCCAGCCACTGCAGTTTATCCCACGAGACGCCAAGCGAGCCAAAGACCGTCATCGCCCCAACAATAATGATCACGTAGTTGAGGATCGTAGTAATGGCGTAGGAAGCCCCCTGGCGAAGATTCAGACGTGACAGGAGCAGCACTTCGAGCAGGCCTGGCAGGTTGCGGATCAGCGCCCAGGCCACCACCGACGACACCAGCGCAAACAGCAGGCTGCCCATGGTCACACTTTTCATGACCGCAGCGCCCGCTTCGGTACCGTTGTATTGCCAGAGGGTAATACTGTCGAGATAGGCGAAAACGGTAATAAGATCGGACCAGATCGCCCAGAACATCACGGCAAACAGGGCGATCATCACCAGCATGGTAATACGCAGCGTCTGCTGGTTAACCTGCTCCAGCGCGATGGTCGGCTCTTCCTGCGGCTCCGCGCCCTCGGCCCCCTCTTTCACCTGATGTTGACGACGCGCGATGGCACGGCGATAGGCGATGCGGCGGGCAGCCACGCTCAGGCCGCGCAGCACGGTCTGATAGAGCAGGTTCCAGACGATCACCAGATAGACCGTTTCAATCCAGCGCCCGGACAGGCGCAGCGTGGTATAGAAGTAGCCCGTTGCCGTCAGCACCATCAGCGCCAGCGGAATGATCGCCAGCACGGTCACGGTGGCCAGGCGAATATTGTGGGACTCTTTATCACGCCAGCTGTCGCGGCACATCGGCCACATCAGGATCGCAATCAGCAGCAGGTTCAGCAGGATGACCAGCTGGCCCAGCACGTCATCCATCAGATGCAGCGGGGAAAGTTCAGAGACAACCGACCAGAAGTGCAGCGGCAGCAGCGCCAGGCTGATGCGCACAATCTGACGACGCCAGTGACTGGTCAGCTGCGCAGGCATGTTGAAATGACGCACCGCCACGCCGTCTTTTTCCAGCACCTTCCAGCACAGGCCAAATACCAGCCAGAACAGCGCCAGTTTTTTACTGAACGCCCACAGCAGATCGCTGACGTTGAGCTGCATGGTGAGCAGGATCAGGCCCACGGCCAGAATAATCAGGCACACCGGCAGGGCGCGAATGAGATCGATCAGAATCGCTTTTGGCGTATGGAGCTGGCTATCGTTACGCAGCTGCCCCACTTCGGACGCCAGCTTCGCCTGGTATTTTTTCAGCCAGCCCAGACGCCAGCGAATCAGGCCTGCGATCAGCAGCAGCGGTAGCCCCGCCAGCAAGGCAATCATCACCGCAGGCCAGGCTTTCTCCCAGTTTACGGTGATCTTCATGCTCTTAATCTGCGTTTTCAGCGTCTCAGGGAAGGATTTAATCCAGTCCCAGTCCATCGGTTTGTTGCTGTTTACCCAGAAAATCTGCTGAGTCAGGATCTCCTGCAGACTTTTCGAAACGCTCACCAGCTGCTGCTGGTTGATTTGCAGGTTAATGGCCATCATCAGCTGGTTACCCAGCTGTTTGTTGAGCTGATCCAGCAGCTCGCGACGCATATCCACGACCTGGAGCAGCGCATCGTGCACTTCCGGGTTCACGTCGCTGGAGTGCCCTTCTTCAATTTTGGCGACAAAGGTATCGCTCTGGAAAAGCGCATCGCGCTGCTGGTTGACGTCAAACTGTTCCAGACGTAAATCCGCAATGCGGTTGGTCATGTCTTCCAGCTCATCGGCGGACGGAAGCGTCTGCTGCTGCTGGTAGAGAATACGCGACAGCAGGAGGCTGCCTTTCAGGACCGCGATCTGCTCTTTGATGTTGCGTTCCGCCTGCAGGGCGCGATCCAGCCAGTTCTTCACCTTGATATTTTGCTGAACCAGCGAGTTGCCGTTTTCCGTCGCCAGTATCAGGCGCTGGCTAAGCTGGTGGTTGGCCTCGAGCTCCTGTTTCACCAGCGGATTGGCCTGAATGCGGGCGGTTTCGTCAGGCGATACGGCCTCCTGGGCGGTTTTTTCCGTCAGCGTCAGGCGCTTGCTGTTAACCGCTTCCTGCAACAGCTGAAGCTGGTGCTCCAGGCGATTAATGTTCGCGGTGACGTAATCGCGCTGTTTCTGCAGCGTGTCCTGCAGCACCGTATTCCCTTCCAGGCTTTTACGCTGCTGTTCGATCTGCGCATTGAGCAACGTCTGCTGCACCAGCAGCAGGGTTTGCTGCGTCGGGCGCAGCGTGCCCTCGCCTACCGTTGTGCCGTTGAGACGGTTGCGGATCTGCTGCAGCTGCTGAGACGCGGCGTACATCGCGTTTTGCACGCGCTCGGGCTGGGTTTGCAGGGAGACAAGCTGGCTGTTGTAGGTCGCGAGATCGGACTGCGCCGTTTGCAGGTCGTCGAGCAGTTGCGCGACGCGCGATTCCAGCTGGCGTAAGGAGAGCGCGGCGAGCGTTTTGCGCGTTTCGTCGTCGTTATCCACGTCGCTCAGGGCGTTCAGCGATTCCGTCGCCTTGCGCATGTTTTCTGGCGCCTGCGCCACCTTCTGACGAAGCTGTGCGGTTTCTGGCTTAGACGCGTTCAATTTTATCCAGCGTTTCCAGCGTTTCCGTCAGATCCTGCTGCACCAGTTTTTCCTGAGGAGAGAGTTCTTTTTGTTTGTTCAGCGTGTCGAGCTGCGACTGAACATCCGCACGCGTGGGGATATCGTTGCTGTTGTCGGCGCGGGCCCAGGTCAGCGGCGCCGTGGCGAAGAAAAACAGCATCGCAAAGAGCAATGCAAAAACAGGATGTTGCGAGCGATTGATGGGCAGCATAGTTGTGAATGATGTCAGAAGATGACCGAAAATAGTCCGGCGTGAAGAATATCACGCTCGTTGGATGCAACAACCTAGAGCGAAAGTGACTCGCCTCTGAGATAAATCCTGGAGGCTCTGGTAGTCAGGCGCTTAGCGACGGCGCGTCGCTGCGCAGCGTCGGGCAGAGCTGTAGCATTTCCAGTAAAATCGCCACGTAGCTGCGGGCTTCCTCTTTCAAGATCAAAGGATTGCGGCGCAAACAGCCAGTTTTCCATCAGACCGGAAATGTAGCCGCGCATCAGGATAGCCGCCCGGCGGGTCAACAGATTGGCCGGCAACAGTTTTGCCTGCATACACTGAGGTCAGGTTGTGTTCAATACGGTCATAGCTCTCCAGGCTGAGGCTGCGTTGCGCCTGCTGCACAATCGCCATTTCGCCCACAAACTCGCATTTATGAAAAATTATTTCCATCATTAATCTGCGACGTTCTTCAACTACCGTAGCTTCAAGGATATATACTAATATTTCTCTCAATACTGAGAGTGGATCGTCAGGGAATTTTGCCCGATACTCACTCTCGAGATCGCTAATGCTGGACTCTGAAAGCTCCCAGATTTCACTGAACAGATCTGACTTATCTTTAAAATGCCAGTAAATCGCTCCCCGCGTCACACCGGCAGCCTGAGCAATTTGTGCCAGCGAGGTAGATGAAACGCCCTGCTGCGAGAACAAACGTATTGCCACATCCAGAATGTGTTGTCGGGTTTCCAGCGCTTGTTGTTTGGTTTTTCGTGCCATAGGTGGGTGAATTTACAGGAGTCAGATTTACATACATTTGTGAATGTATGTACCATAGCATGACGATAATATAAACGCAGCAATGGGTTTTTGGGCCAGGACCCATTGATCAATTTGAAATCGGACACTCGAGGTTTACATATGAACAAAAACAGAGGGTTAACGCCTCTGGCGGTCGTTCTGATGCTCTCAGGCAGCTTAGCGCTAACAGGATGTGACGACAAACCGGCTCAACAAGGAGCTCAGCAGGCGCCAGAAGTAGGCGTCGTGACGCTCAAATCTGAACCTCTACAAATCACCACCGAATTACCCGGCCGTACAAATGCTTACCGCATTGCGGAAGTGCGTCCTCAGGTTAGCGGCATTATCCTGAAACGTAACTTCACCGAAGGCGGTGATGTGAAGGCCGGTGAGTCTCTGTATCAGATTGATCCCGCAACCTATCAGGCAGCTTATGAAAGCGCGAAAGGCGATCTGGCGAAAGCACAGGCCGCTGCCAAAATCGCTCAGCTGACGGTGAACCGCTATCAAAAACTGCTCGGCACCAAGTACATCAGCCAACAGGATTACGATACCGCCCTGGCGGATGCCCAGCAGGCTAACGCCGCCGTGGTGGCAGCCAAAGCGGCCGTCGAAACCGCGCGCATTAACCTGGCCTATACCAAAGTGACCTCCCCTATCAGCGGTCGTATTGGTAAGTCTTCCGTCACGGAAGGGGCACTGGTGCAGAACGGTCAGACCACGGCGCTGGCGACCGTGCAGCAGCTCGATCCGATCTACGTTGACGTGACGCAGTCCAGCAACGATTTCCTGCGCCTGAAACAGGAGCTGGCTAACGGCACCCTGAAACAGGAAAACGGCAAAGCCAAAGTGGAGCTGATTACCAACGACGGTATCAAGTTCCCGCAGGAAGGTACGCTGGAATTCTCTGACGTGACGGTCGACCAGACCACCGGTTCCATCACCTTACGTGCGATTTTCCCGAACCCTGACAAAAATCTGCTGCCAGGTATGTTCGTTCGCGCACGTCTGGAAGAAGGAACGAATCCAACCGCACTTCTGGTTCCACAGCAGGGTGTGACCCGTACGCCACGCGGCGATGCGAGCGCGCTGGTTGTTGGGGCAGATGACAAAGTCGAAACGCGCAATATCACCGCCACCCAGGCGATTGGCGATAAATGGCTGGTGACGGAAGGTCTGAAAGATGGCGATCGCGTGATTGTTTCTGGTTTGCAAAAAGTTCGTCCTGGCGCGCAGGTTAAAGCACAGGAAGTGAAATCTGACGATAAACAACAAGCTTCGGCCGCTGGCCAGTCAGAACAAACCAAGTCTTAACTTAAACAGGAGCCGTTAAGACATGGCTAAGTTCTTTATCGATCGCCCCATATTTGCGTGGGTGATCGCCATTATCATCATGCTGGCCGGGGCTCTCGCGATCCTGAAGCTGCCTGTCGCGCAATATCCAACCATTGCGCCGCCGGCGGTGACGATCTCCGCCACCTACCCGGGGGCTGATGCGAAAACGGTGCAGGACACCGTCACGCAGGTTATCGAACAGAACATGAACGGTATCGATAACCTGATGTACATGTCCTCAAACAGTGACTCCACCGGTACGGTACAGATCACCCTGACCTTCGAGTCCGGTACGGATGCTGACATTGCGCAGGTTCAGGTGCAGAACAAACTGCAGCTGGCCATGCCGCTGCTGCCGCAGGAAGTACAACAGCAGGGCGTGAGCGTCGAGAAATCGTCCAGCAGCTTCCTGATGGTTGTCGGCGTTATCAACACCAACGGCACCATGACGCAGGAGGATATTTCGGACTACGTGGGCGCCAACATGAAGGACCCCATCAGCCGTACTTCCGGCGTGGGTGACGTTCAGCTGTTCGGTTCCCAGTACGCGATGCGTATCTGGATGGATCCGAACAAACTGAACAACTTCCAGCTGACGCCAGTTGACGTGATCAACGCGGCCATCAAAGCGCAGAACGCCCAGGTGGCGGCCGGTCAGTTAGGCGGTACGCCGCCGGTGAAAGGGCAGCAGCTGAACGCCTCGATCATCGCGCAGACCCGTCTGACCTCCGCCGAAGAGTTCGGCAAAATCCTGCTGAAAGTGAACCAGGACGGTTCGCAGGTTCGCCTGCGCGACGTGGCGAAGATCGAGCTGGGCGGCGAAAACTACGACATCATCGCGAAGTTATAACGGCAAACCGGCTGCCGGTCTGGGTATCAAACTGGCGACCGGCGCCAACGCCCTGGACACCGCCAAAGCGATCCGCGCAGAGCTGAAGAACATGGAACCGTTCTTCCCGTCAGGTCTGAAAGTCGTTTACCCGTACGACACCACGCCGTTCGTCAAAATCTCGATTCACGAAGTGGTGAAAACGCTGGTCGAAGCCATCATCCTGGTGTTCCTGGTGATGTACCTGTTCCTGCAAAACTTCCGCGCGACGCTGATCCCAACGATCGCGGTGCCGGTGGTTCTGCTCGGGACCTTCGCGATCCTCGCCGCTATTTGGCTACTCGATCAACACCCTGACGATGTTCGGCATGGTGCTGGCCATCGGCCTGCTGGTGGATGACGCCATCGTGGTGGTGGAGAACGTCGAGCGCGTGATGGCGGAAGAAGGCCTGCCGCCGAAGGAAGCGACCCGTAAATCGATGGGCCAGATCCAGGGCGCGCTGGTCGGTATCGCGCTGGTGCTGTCGGCGGTATTTATCCCGATGGCCTTCTTCGGCGGCTCTACCGGTGCGATCTACCGCCAGTTCTCGATTACCATCGTTTCCGCGATGGCGCTGTCGGTGCTGGTGGCGTTGATCCTGACGCCGGCGCTGTGCGCCACCATGCTGAAGCCGATTCCGAAAGGCGATCACGGCGAAGGCAAAAAGGCTTCTTCGGCTGGTTCAACCGCATGTTTGATAAGAGCACGCACCACTACACCGACAGCGTGGGCAACATCCTGCGCAGCACCGGTCGTTACCTGCTGCTCTATATCGTCATCGTGGCGGGGATGGCGTTGCTGTTCGTGCGCCTGCCAAGTTCGTTCCTGCCGGATGAAGACCAGGGCGTGTTCCTGACGATGGCCCAGCTGCCTGCGGGCGCGACGCAAGAGCGTACCCAGAAAGTGCTGGATGAAGTGACGGACTACTACCTGACCAACGAGAAAGACAACGTTGAATCCGTGTTTACGGTTAACGGCTTTGGCTTCGCGGGTCGCGGTCAGAACACCGGTATGGCCTTCGTATCGCTGAAAGACTGGGACGAACGTCCGGGCGAAGAGAACAAGGTTGAAGCCATCGCCGGCCGTGCGAGGGGCACTTTCTCGCAGATTAAAGATGCGATGGTGTTCGCCTTCAACCTGCCAGCGATTGTTGAACTGGGTACCGCGACCGGCTTCGACTTCCAGCTGATTGACCAGGGCGGTCTGGGTCACGAAAAACTGACGCAGGCGCGTAACCAGCTGTTTGGCGAAGTGGCTAAGCACCCTGACCTGCTGGTCGGCGTGCGTCCGAACGGCCTGGAAGATACGCCGCAGTACAAAATCGACATCGACCAGGAGAAAGCCCAGGCGCTGGGCGTATCCATCAGTGACATTAATACCACGCTGGGCGCCGCCTGGGGCGGTAGCTACGTTAACGACTTCATCGACCGCGGTCGCGTGAAGAAAGTGTACGTGATGTCAGAGGCGCAGTACCGTATGTTGCCGAACGATATCAACAACTGGTTCGTGCGCGGCAGCAATGGTCAGATGGTTCCGTTCTCGGCGTTCTCAACGTCACGCTGGGAATACGGTTCACCGCGTCTGGAACGCTATAACGGTCTGCCGTCTATGGAGATCCTGGGTCAGGCAGCGCCGGGCCGAAGCACCGGTGAAGCCATGAACCTGATGGAAGAGCTGGCGAGCAAACTGCCTGCGGGTATCGGCTATGACTGGACCGGTATGTCCTATCAGGAACGTCTGTCCGGTAACCAGGCCCCTGCTCTGTACGCCATTTCACTGATTGTGGTCTTCCTGTGTCTGGCGGCACTGTACGAGAGCTGGTCGATTCCGTTCTCCGTTATGCTGGTGGTTCCACTCGGGGTTATCGGTGCGCTGCTTGCGGCAACGTTCCGTGGACTGACCAACGACGTTTACTTCCAGGTAGGCCTGCTGACAACCATTGGCTTGTCGGCGAAGAACGCGATACTTATCGTTGAATTCGCCAAAGATCTGATGGAGAAAGAAGGCAAAGGTCTTATTGAGGCGACGCTTGAGGCGGTTCGTATGCGTCTGCGCCCAATCCTGATGACGTCACTGGCGTTTATCCTCGGCGTACTGCCGCTGGTTATCAGCTCCGGTGCAGGTTCCGGCGCGCAGAACGCGGTAGGTACCGGCGTGATGGGCGGGATGATCACCGCAACCGTACTGGCTATCTTCTTCGTACCGGTGTTCTTCGTGGTGGTTCGCCGCCGCTTCAGCCGGAAAAATGAGGATATTGAACACAGGCATTCGGTAGAACCTCACTGATACCGGTTTCACATGATAAAAAGGCCGCATTAGCGGCCTTTTTCATTTTCAGAAAAAATCATAAATTACGCTTATTGTGGTTCTATTTATTTTCTGCCATCTTTAATAAGACATATCATAATTAACTGATAATTTGAAATCAGTGAATCAGGTTTACCGTTTATAAACTTTAATTATCTGGCTTAAGCAATCAGGAAAATTCCTAACTAAGAAGAGTTCCTGGTACAAAAATAACGTTCGAATCTGGAATAATCTCTTCCAGCCGTTTTTTTGCTAAGCCAATGAAACGTAAGGATGAAACAAGCGGTAATAAAAAACGCCCGCCTAATTTGGCGTAACACGCTTCATCCCGACGTCATGTTCCTATTTTGTCCATTTTTCTCAAAAAAAACAGTTTATTTGTAATTTTTCGTAATAGCGCGATGAAATCCAGGAAGGAGTGGCTTATAGTTAGGTTATCAGGAACACAGCACTCATGTAGCTAAGTCAGTTGTATCCATCCCGACAATGATGTTCGGTGAGTAAGAAATCACTCAGAAGGGGATGCGCTATGGACGAGTACTCGCCAAAAAGGCATGATATCGCGCAGTTGAAATTTCTCTGCGAATCCTTGTACCATGACTGCCTTGCCAACCTTGATGAAAGCAACCATGGCTGGGTAAACGACCCAACGTCTGCCATCAATTTACAGTTGAATGAGCTGATAGAGCATATCGCAACCTTCGCACTTAATTATAAAATTAAGTACAATGAAGATAATAAGCTCATTGAGCAAATTGATGAATACCTGGACGACACCTTTATGTTGTTCAGTAGTTACGGCATTAACGCCCAGGATTTGCAAAAATGGCGTAAATCGGGAAACCGGCTATTCCGCTGTTTCGTCAACGTGAGCAGAGCTAACCCGGTTAGTCTTTCCTGTTAAAATTATTACAATTACTAAGGTGAATTTATGTCTGATAAACCACTCACAAAAATCGATTATTTGATGCGCTTACGACGTTGTCAGTCAATTGACACCCTTGAACGCGTCATTGAAAAGAATAAATACGAGCTTTCGGATAATGAACTGGCGGTATTTTATTCAGCCGCTGACCATCGTCTTGCTGAACTGACCATGAATAAGCTGTATGACAAAATCCCCTCCTCCGTGTGGAAATTTGTCCGTTAATAAGGGGGGGCTAAAAATTCCCCCCCCCCCCCAAACTTTTTTTTCTCTCCCCCTATTCCCCCCCCCCCCCGGCCAGGTCTCCGTGTAAAACGTGTTTATCTGCTAACGGTATTTGTAATTCTGACGCAAGTCACAAAACACATCGGCTTTTCGGGAACGTTCCAGATTCCGGCCTGATCCCGAGTGCTCTTCGGTAATCTTTTCCAGAGAGGTTTCCTATGAGCTTAGTAGAAAAACAGAAAATGATTGCCGGTGAACACTATCGCCCCGGCGATGAGACGTTACGGGCCGACCGACTGCGGGCCCGCCATCTGGTATATCGCTATAACCACACCGCGCCCGATGAAAAAACAGAACGCCAGAACATTCTGGCGGAACTTCTGGGACAAAGCGAAGGCGCTTATATCGAACCGAGCTTCCGCTGCGACTATGGATATAACATTTATCTGGGCAAAAACTTTTACGCGAACTTCGACTGCGTGATGCTGGATGTCTGCCCTGTTCGTATCGGCGATAACTGCATGCTCGCGCCGGGTGTTCATATTTATACGGCAACCCATCCGCTGGATGCAGAGGAACGGAACAGCGGCGTGGAGTTTGGAAAACCCGTCACCATTGGGAATAATGTCTGGATTGGTGGCCGGGCGGTTATTAACCCTGGCGTCACCATTGGTGATAATGTGGTGGTGGCCTCCGGTGCCGTCGTGACGAAAGACGTCCCGGCTAACGTCGTCGTGGGCGGCAACCCGGCAAAAATCATCAAAACGCTGTGAGGGAGTGGGGAGCCAACTGTTATGGTCTTTTAGCGGCAAACTGTTACTTTTTTCAGCCCAATGGCTCCCCTAAAATTGGCAGACACCCTGTATTGTCAACTCTCATAAAGGCAAAAAATGACCGAGATACAGCGCCTGCTCACCGCCACCATCGACGATCTTAACCTCCGCGAAAAGCGCGACAATCGCCCGCGCTTTAGCATTAGCTTTATTCGCAAACATCCTGGCCTGTTTGTCGCCATGTATCCGGCCTGGCTGGCGACGCTTGTTGTGATGCTGAAGTCCGAAACGCTGGTGGACTCCGTCTGGCTGCTGGTTGTGCTGTTTGTGGTCTTTAACGCCTTTTTCTTTTTCGACGTGAATCCGCGCTACCGTTACGAAGATATCGACGTGCTCGATTTCCGGGTCTGCTATAACGGCGAATGGTACAACACGCGATTTGTTCCGTCAGGTTTGATTAACGCGATCCTGCAATCCCCGCAGGTCGAGGAAGAGAGCAAATCCCGGCTGGAAAAAATGGTTGCGCGTAAAGGCGAGCTCTCATTTTATGACGTCTTCACCCTCACCCGTCCCGAAACTGCTCAATCAATCGGTTAAGTGTACGTACCGCCGCCGTAAACCGGCTGGCGGACGTATTGCCGTAACCCAGAACCAGCCCGCTGGAAGCAGCACGCTTGTGCAGCCAAAAACGGCTTAATGCATGGGGCGCAAGTTGCCATTGCCTCGCAGCGAGGGCTACCGCCTCATCATCAATCCCCGGGATCGCCAGCGTTAAGTGCAGCCCACCGCCGCCGCCATAAACCTGATGCGCAACGTGCAGCTCATTGCGAACGGCTTCCAGCAGGTGCGCCTGCCGCTTGCGATACAGCCGACGCATCGCGGCGAGATGTCGTGCGTAGTGCCCATCTTCAATAAAACGCGCCAGCGTCAGTTGCTCGGCACGATGACCGCCACGTAACAAACTACCGATTGCCGGTCCGGCAGCCTGCGCCAGCGCGGGCGGCATCACCATAAAACCGATACGCAACGATGGAAACAAGGTTTTACTAAAAGTACCAAGATAAACCACGGGCGGATTCGCCACCATGCCTGACATCGCCGGAATGGGCTCGCCCGGATAGCGAAACTCACTATCGTAATCATCTTCCACAATCCAGCTTCCCACTTGCCGGGCATAGTCCAGCAGCGCCAGCCGCCGGGCCGCGCTCATCACCTTGCCCAGCGGATACTGATGTGACGGCGAGGTGTAAATCATGCGCGGTGGCCGGGCCGCAGAGTTCAGCACCATCCCTTCATCGTCGATCTGCATGCCCGCCACTTCCAGGCCAGCCGCCAGAAAAGCGCTTTTGGCGCCACCGTAACCCGGCTCTTCCACCCATGCATGCTCGCCCACGTCGCTAAGTAAATGCACACAAAGCATCAGCGCTTCCTGCGCGCCTTCGGTGATCACTATCTGTTCAGCATCGCAATCAATGCCGCGAGATATCGCCAAATGGCGGGCTATCGCTACGCGTAAACGCCATTCACCGGCGGATTCACCATAATTCAATAACGGGCTGCCTTCATCGCGCCACACGCGTTCAGCCAGCCGTCGCCAGACTGTCAGCGGGAAGTAATTTGCCGCCGGAATGCCCGGCGTCAGCGCCAGCGCGGGCGAATGACGTAAAACGCCGCCCGGCAGTTGCTGTACACGCTTAGCGAGCGTTATCGACGGCGCCGGATCCGTTCGCTCAACTGTCGCCAGTTTCGCCACTCGAGTTCCCTGGCGATCGCGCAACACATACCCTTCAACGGCCAGTTGTTCCAGCGCTGCATTCACGGTATTACGCGAAATATTCAGCATCTCCGCCAGTACGCGCGATCCCGGCAACAGACTGCCGGGCTTCAACATCCCCTGCCGTACCGCGTCGCGCAGCGCCACATACAGCGCGCGCTGCCGCGTCAGGCTGGCGCGATCCTTCAGCGCCCGTCGCAGCAGCGCGTACAGTCCATCCTCAGGAATATTCATTATTTTCTCCGCGTGGCTCTATAAAAATATAACCTGCTGGCTCTTTTTATGGAACCACCGCAGCGCTACGCTGCCTCCGTATTCACAAGGAGACGCAATGGCCAGTTCAATCAATATCAACAACCTATCGGCGATGCGCTGCCTGACTGGCAGCCACGCCCTTTCCCGCAGCGCGTTACTCTCGAAGGCCGTTATTGTCGTCTTGAACCGCTGGGCACTGAGCACGCCAGCGCGCTGTTTCAGGCGCATCAACACGCAGGTGATAACCGGAGCTGGACGTGGCTGCTGCGGGAGCCGGAAAAAGATGAAGCGGCGTTTCGCGACTGGATAGCGAGCATCTGCACACTGCACGATCCACTACACTTTGCCGTCATTGACAACAAAACTTCGCAGCCGGTTGGTAGCCTCGCGCTGATGCGCATTGATGAGAAAAACGGTGTCATGGAAGTGGGAAGCGTACATTTCTCGCCGTTGCTGACCCGTACACCCGCCTCGACAGAAGCGCAATGGTTATTGATGAACTATGCCTTTACAACGCTGGGATACCGGCGCTACGAGTGGAAGTGTAACAGTCTGAATGAGCCGTCACGCCAGGCGGCGCTGCGTCTCGGTTTTCAGTATGAAGGCCGCTTTCGCCAGGCGCTGGTGCTCAAAGGCCATAATCGCGATACCGATTGGTTTTCAATTATTGACGGGGAATGGCCGCAGATTGATCGCGCGCTGCAACGCTGGCTTGCCGCCGACAACTTCACGGCCGATGGCAAGCAGCGTCACTCCCTGGCATCACTTCGCGCTTAACGTTTTTTCTTTTTGCCTTGCACCGCTTTGAAACGCGGATTGGATTTACAGATCACATATAAACGCCCCTTGCGCCGGACAATCTGGCAGTCAGGGTGGCGTTGTTTCGCACTGCGCAATGAATTCAGTACCTGCATCACTTACTCCTTTTTATCGCTAAAAAAGCGACCGTAACGTTGCTGGAAACGTGCCGCGCTGCCTTCGTTAGCAATCACTTTTTGTTTACCGGTGTAATAAGGATGCGACGCAGACGAAACGTCGATGGTGACGTACGGATAGCTCACGCCTTCCAGTTCGATTTCGCGTTCCGTTTTAATGGTTGAACCCACTTTAAAATACTCGTTGGCGCTGGTGTCGTGGAATACCACGGTACGATAGTGAGGATGGATATCAGCTTTCATAATTCACTCATCTGTTTTGTTATAACATAACAAAAGTCTATCGAAGTTATTTCTCCATTTCAAGCGATCCGCGTTATGCGTTTTTCGCAAAAGCACGTGATCCTGCGCGGACATAAATTAGAAAAGAACGTTATTGGTTGAATTGGTGCCCCTCAGGCAAGCTGTGATCACACCTGACGAAGAGGAAAAAGAAAATGCGCTGTTGTTGTCCCCGAACCCTGCATCTGACCAGAACACGATTATTGACTGCTTTCGGAGAACACAATGAACGCAACGACGTTACCGATCCTCGATCTTTCCCGCTATACGCACGGCGCTGAGCGCGAACGCTTTCTTGCCGATCTGCGCCACGCTGCGCGCGATATCGGTTTCTTCTACCTGATTAACCACGGCGTCGATGACGCACTGCAACACGCCGTCCAGCAAGAATCCCGACGTTTTTTCGCCCTGACTGATGAGCAAAAACAGCAAGTGGCGATGATCCACTCCCCCCATTTTCGTGGCTATAACCGCGCCGCTTCAGAGATAACCCGCGGGCAGCCGGACTGGCGCGAGCAGTTCGATATTGGCGCGGAACGCCCGGCGCTACTGCTCAGCGACAGCGATCCCGGCTGGCGACGCTTACAAGGCCCGAATCTTTGGCCGCAAGCCTTGCCAACGCTGAAACCCGCCCTGCTCGCCTGGCAGAAGGCGATGACCGGTATGGCCATCACACTGCTGCGGGCGTTTGCCGAAGCACTGCAACTGCCTGCGGACGCCTTTGACGCGCTGTATGGCGATAAACCGAACGAGCATATCAAGCTGATCCGCTACCCTGGCCAGCACTCGACCCGGAGCGCGCAAGGCGTTGGCGCCCATAAAGATTCCGGCTTTCTCAGTTTTCTGCTGCAGGACGAGCAAAAAGGGCTGCAAGTAGAAGTCGAACCAGGCCACTGGATCGACGCCGCGCCGCTGGCGGGCAGTTTTGTCGTCAACATTGGCGAACTGCTGGAACTGGCCACCAATGGCTATCTGCGCGCCACCGTTCACCGCGTGGTTTCGCCCCCTGCGGAACAGCAGCGTTTGTCGATTGCTTTCTTCCTCGGCGCCCAGCTCGATGCGGTGGTGCCGTTGTACACCCTACCGCCGAAGCTGGCGCAAGAGGCGCGCGGGCCGGAGAGCGATCCGCACAATCCGCTGCTGCGCGACGTCGGCTGGAACTACCTGAAAGGCCGCCTGCGCTCCCATCCGGATGTGGCGGAACGTTATTACCGCGATGTGCTGCGCGAACGCACTGAACAATTGATCGTCTGACCATAACAACACAGGAACACACATCATGAAACATGCCGCTTTTACTCTGGCAGGGGTAGCACTGTCTCTTTCTCTGGTATGGACTTCCGCCCAGGCTGAAGCACTGCGCGTCGCCGCCGACCCGGTACCGCACGCGGAGATCCTCAATTACATCAAAAAGATCGATCCGAAACTGGATCTGAAAGTGGTTGAATTAACCAACGGCGCCAATGCTAACGAGCTGCTGGCGAACGGCGATGTCGATGCCAACTACTTCCAGCATGTGCCTTACTTGAAGGATCAGGAAAAGGCGCTGGGCAAGACTTTTGCCGTTGCCGCGACGGTACACATTGAACCGCTCGGCATCTATTCACATAAATACAAGGATTTCAAATCGCTACCGAATAACGCCAAAGTGGCCGTGCCGAACAATGCCACCAACCTGAGTCGGGCCCTGTTCCTGCTGCAAGCCCAGGGATTGATCAAGCTCGACAGCAAGTTCACCGATCCGGCCACCACCCTGGCGACGCCGAAAGACATCGCCCAGAACCCGAAACATTTGCAGATCCTGGAAATTGAATCGCCGCAAATCCCGCGCTCGCTGGATGATGTCGATCTGGCGGTAATCAACGGCAACTACGCGCTGGAAGCAGGGCTGAGCCCGGCGAAAGATGCGCTCGGTCTGGAGAGTGCGAAGCACAACCCTTATGCCAATATTCTGGTCACCAACCCGCAATTGGCCAACGATCCGCGCATCAAAGAACTGGCCAAAGATCTGACTTCACCGCAGGTCGCGGAGTTTATCCGCAAGCAATATAACGGTTCCGTGATCCCGGTTGCGCCGCAGTCATGATTGAGATTGAAGGGCTGAGTAAAATCTACGCTGGAGCAGGCCGACCGGCGTTAAAAGAGGTGTCGCTGAACGTACCGAAAGGCGCGATTTACGGCATCCTCGGGCGCAGCGGCGCAGGGAAAAGTACGCTGATTCGTTGCCTTAATCTGCTGGAGCGGCCCACTGCGGGCCGTATTATCGTGAACGGTAATGACATTACCCAACTGGATAAGACAGGGCTTCGCGAGCACCGGCTGCGCACCGGCATGATTTTCCAGCACTTCAATTTACTGCATGCGCGTACGGTCGCCGATAATGTCGCCGTGCCGCTGGAAATCGCCGGTGTAGCGAAAGACCAGCGTCAGGCGCGCGTAGAAGAACTGCTGTGGCTGGTGGGATTAAGCGAAAAAGCGCACGCCTTCCCGTCACAGCTTTCCGGCGGACAAAAGCAGCGTGTCGGCATTGCCAGAGCGCTGGCGGCACACCCGGATGTGCTGCTGTGCGACGAAGCCACCAGCGCGCTGGATCCGGAAACTACCGCGTCAGTGCTGGAGTTACTGGCAGACATCAACCAAAAACTGCAACTCACCATTGTGTTGATCACCCATGAACTGGAAGTGGTCAAAACGCTGTGCGATCACGCGGCGCTGCTGGAAAATGGCGAAGTCATAGAGAGCGGGAAAATCGCTGATTTGCTGGTTGCTCCGTGGTCGCGACTGCGCCAGGCGCTGCTGCACGATCCGCAGGCAGAGCAGGCATTTCTTGCTCGTCATGGTTTTACCGGGAGGCCGTTATGTGGGGTCGCATGAGCTGGGAGGATCTCTGGCCGCTGCTGTTAAACGGCTCGCTGGAAACCATTTATATGGTCGGCCTGTCGGCACTCTTTACCGTGCTGATTGGTCTGCCGCTGGGTGTACTGCTGTTTATTTCCCGCAGTAATGGCTTAGCGCCGATGCCAAAGCTGAATGCGCTGCTCGGTACGATTATCAACATTGGCCGCTCGCTGCCATTTATTGTGCTGTTGATTGCGCTGATCCCATTTACCCGGTTACTTATAGGAACCACGCTCGGCAGTACCGCCGCCGTCGTGCCGGTGACTATTGGCGCATTTCCCTTCTTCGCGCGCCTGACGGAAACCGCACTCGACGAAGTGGATTACGGACGCATTGAAGCTATTTTATCCATGGGCGGTAACCTCTGGCATGTGATTACCAAAGCGCTGTTGCCGGAAGCGCTTCCCACGCTGCTGGCCGGGATTACCTTAACGGTGGTGATGCTGATTGGCTTCTCATCAATGGCGGGCGTAATTGGCGGTGGCGGGCTGGGCGATTTAGCCATTCGTTACGGCTACCAACGCTTTAACAACCAGGTCATGTTCGGCACTGTGATTATCCTGGTGGTGATGGTACAGGGCGTGCAAATGGTGGGTGATCGCCTGGTTCGCCGACTGGCACACCGTCGATAAGCTGTTCCGGCGTTTCTTTGCCCTGAAAACCAGGAAAGAGGCGCCGTTTATCCCTTCTTGTTTGGTAAAAATTTCTTAGCTAACCTGCACCGCAGACTCTTTTTTCCTCACCCCTGCTCATCCTGAAAGAAAACAATTGCTGCCGCGTGATATAACATTTGCGGGTGAAAGATACGCTATGTTTATCAGTATCAAAGAGGGATTTTTGATCATGACTAATCGACGGCTGGTAACTCTTATTATCGCGATTCTGGCGCTCGCGCTGATCCTCCCGCCAGGGCTGAGTATCTGGATGACCCATCGCCAGGCTAAAGAAACGTTTATGGATCAGCTTGAAAGCTATTCAAAGCTGGCGGATATGCGCACACTGCGTGTCGTTAACGAAAGTAAAGCCGCGCTCCGGCAACTGGAAAACTGGCGAGGCCCGGTTTGTACCGCCGAACATCTGCTGGAGATGCAACGCGCTTCTTACGCCCATCGCTATGTGCAGGAAGTTTTATACGTTGACGATCTTCAGCCGCGCTGCTCATCGTTGCAAAGCGGCACCTCGACATCTCCCTTCCCGCCGCCAAAGAAAATTACCGCAGATGGCTTTCGCGTCTGGCTTACGCGTCACAATGATTTGGGTTTATCGCGGAACATGATTGCCATCGGTAATGAGCATTATGTCGTGATGGTCGATCCCCAGTCGTTTATCGATATCCTCTCTTACGGCTCGCTTCCGCTGCACTTCTCGCTGGTCAATACCAGCACCCGGCAAGTCATTGCGGGTAGTACGGAGATCCCCCGCACCGTGCTCGAGCAGATAGCGCAACGCGCGCAAACGACAGAGCATTTCCGGGAATCAACCTACCACATTAAATACGATGCCAGCCAGGGGCTGGCCACCGTAACCTGGATGCCGGACACGCCGCTGGAAAACAACTGGCATCGTTTATTGACTATCTGGGTGCCGTTCAGTTTGCTGATGAGTTTATTGCTCGCCTTTGTTTTACTCAGAGTGCTGCGTCGTCTGCAATCGCCGCACTATCAGTTGCAGGAGGCCATCCATCGCCGTGAAATCATGGCGCATTACCAGCCGATTATGGCGCTGGAAAGCGGGCGTATCGTTGGAGCCGAGGCGCTGGCGCGCTGGCAGCAAAAGGACGGCACTTTTCTGTCGCCGGATATTTTTATCCCGCTCGCGGTACACAGCGGCCTGATGCCGCAGTTGACCAGGCTGATGATTGAAAATGTGTTTGCCGATATGGGGCCATGGCTGCAGCAACACCCGGAGCAGCATATCTCTGTCAATCTGGAACCCACCGATCTGCTGGATCCGGGCCTGCCGGCTCTACTCGCGGAATTACTACAGCGCTGGCAGCTTTCGCCGTCGCAAATCGCCTTAGAACTAACCGAGCGGGGTTTTGCCGATCCGGTCGTCAGCGGCCCGGCGATCAACACGCTGCGCGCCGCAGGCCATGCGATCTACATTGACGATTTCGGTACGGGTTATTGCAGCCTGAGCTACCTGCAAAACCTCGACGTCGATATCATTAAAATCGATAAATCGTTTGTCGATGCGCTGGAGCACAAAACCGTGACGCCGCACATTATCGAGATGGCAAAAGCCTTAAAGCTGGCGATGGTTGCCGAAGGTATCGAAACCGAAGCTCAGTTGCAGTGGCTGAAACAGTGTGGCGTGGAATATGGGCAAGGCTGGCTTTACAGCAAAGCGCTACCGGCGGAGGAGTTTATTCGCTGGGCGGAAAATAACCTTCATGAGAAAGCGCTCTGCTACTGTTAAAAGGGTTTTAACAACGCGGAGGAAGCACAATGAAAAAGCAATCCTGGCCGCTGCACGATGTCCGGCACTGGCTGGAGCCTGGCCCGGTGGTACTGCTGAGCAGCCACTGGCAAGGGCGGAATAATATTATGACCTTAGGCTGGCACACGATTCTGGAGTTTTCCCCTTCGCTGGTCGGCTGCATGATTTCCGGTGGCAATGCCAGCTTCGAACGTATCCGACAAAGCGGAGAGTGCGTAATTAACCTGCCTGAAGCCAGCATGATCGACACCGTTTCCCGCATTGGCAACTGTACGGGCGATGAAGTCGATAAGTTTGCTCAATTTGGCCTGACGGCAGAAAAAAGCGAACACGTGGCCGCGCCATCCATTAAAGAGTGCTACGGCCAGTTCGAATGCCGCCTTTATGACGACGCAATGGTGGATATCTACAACTTCTTTATTTTTGAAGTGGTTGCAGCGCGGGTAAACCGCGAACCAACGTGGCCGCAGACGCTGCATTACACCGGCGACGGCGTGTTCCGTACCGATGGCGATGTGCTTGAGCGTAAAGCGCTCTTCACCAAAGTCTCCTGAGTGTCACATTACTCATCAAGCACTGGCACAAAGCCTCCGTATATCATGCGCTTACCGTCAAAAGGCATCGCATTGCCCAGTTCGCGCATGCGGGGATCGGTCATCATTTTTTGATTCGCCGCATCGCGTACCTCTTTGGACGGGTATTCAATCCAGCTGAAGACGACCGCTTCGTGGTCTTCAGCTTTTACCGCCATGCGAAAATCGGTGAGTTTGCCATCCGGTACGTCGTCAGCCCAACATTCAACAATGCGCGTTGCGCCGAACTCTTTGAAGATCGGTGCCGCTTTCGCCGCGAGCTGGCAATAAGCCTCTTTTTCATCCTCTGGCACTGCGACCACAAAACCATCGACATATTTCATGCATCGGCCCCCGCATGACTGCGCAGCGGGACAGCCCCACTACATCAGACCCGATAAGTTTAGTTCTGCCGCCAGCAAAAGGCGTAACGCACCGTCTCATCTCGCAGGATAAACTCCGGCGACACGCTCGGGCTCCAGGAGTCATCGCCGCCAACGCCCATGTGGAAGGCATCGAGATGCAGCCAGCAACCGGCTTCTTCGCGCAATAAGTGATGGTGCGTGGTTTCCCGCAGTTGCTCATCGCTGTAGCAGCCGAGGGAAAAATGGAAATCCCCCTGCCACTGGTGCGCACCGAACCACAATGCGCGCGTGTTGCAGCGCAGCCCATTTTCGCCGGGGAAAATATAGGGCGTGTGCAGCGCCGACAGCGGCTGCGTCCACCGTCCCTGACGCGCCGCCAGCTGGCGATCCGGGTAGTTTTCATGCGGCCCCAGCCCCAGCCAGCTGACCTGCGGATGCCGCTCCGCCAGCTGGCAGACCAGGCCCACCCGCGCGGGCGGCGGAATATCGCGCGCCACCTGAACCGTGACATCGCCATGCAGTGCGCCGTCACCATCAATTCGCCAGCATTTATGGCTGATAAACGCGGTTTTCCCTGCACCCAGCCAGCGCTGACCGGTACTCACCACAATCCCGGTGCTGCGCTCTTCAACGTCACAATAAAGCAGTTCAGCCGACAGATCGTACATGCCCGCCGCTTTCCAGCGTTCCACCCACGCGTTGGGATCGATGCGTGTCACCTCGCTGATACCAATGTCGTTATCCAGCGGCGCACGGGCAAAACAATCGCTCAGCGGAGTCAGCAGCGTCGGCTGCTCATCGCGCCACCACTGTTGCAGGTTGCCGCTGCGGCGACAGAAGTGCCAGCGCTGCGACTGATGCGTGATGACAAATTCCTGCTCGCTGGACTGCAATGTCGGGCGCGAGTTCTGCACTACGCGCGGAGTGATATACAACGGCGCGGGCAGACGCCACTGATCCCAGGCGCAGCGATGATCCGCCGCCGACCAGCGCGTCGCCGCACGCTGAAAAACATCCACATTCAGCCAGACTTCGCCGGGCGCGGCCTCCAGCGCGGGGATGTTCAGTTCAATACGTTGCTTGCCTTGTGGCGCAATATCCAGCGTGATTTCTCCCTGCGCCAGTACATCGCCATCGCGGGCGACAGACCAGCGCAGGTATTCATTATCAGTGGCGCGGAACAGATATTCGCTCTCAACTTCCAGTACCAGAGGCGTGGTGCTAAGCAGGCTGAACTGGAAAAACTGCTGCGCGCGCTGCGCTTCAAACAGCGCCGGGTGCGGCGTGCGATCGGGGAACACCAGCCCGTTCAGGCAGAACTGGCGATCGTTGGGCTTATCGCCAAAATCGCCGCCGTAGGCCCAGAATGCGTTGCCCATCATCACCGATTTTGGTTAATGCCTGATCGACCCAGTCCCAGACAAAGCCGCCCTGCAGACGCGGGAAAGCGCGGAACGCCTGCCAGTATTTGGCAAAACCGCCAAAGCTGTTGCCCATCGCATGGGCGTATTCGCACAGGATCAGCGGGCGCTTTTCGCCCGGCATGCCGATCCATTTTTTGATCGACCATTTCGGCACCGCCGGGAACGGCTGATCCTGATCGACGCGGGCATACATCGGGCAGACAATATCGGTGGCCGCCGTGTTCGCGCCGCCGCCTTCATACTGCACCGGACGCGTCGGATCGGTCGTTTTCACCCAGCGATACAGCGCATCGTGGTTCGCGCCGTGGCCGGACTCGTTGCCCAGCGACCAGATAATGATGGAGGGATGGTTGCGATCGCGCTGTACCATGCGGGTCACGCGCTCGCTCATGGCCGGCAGCCAGCGCGGATCGTCAGCCAGGCGGCTCATCGGCACCATGCCGTGGGTTTCGATATTGGCTTCGTCCACCACGTATAAGCCCATAGCGATCGCACAAGCGGTACCACAGCGGATGGTTCGGATAGTGGGAACAGCGCACGGCGTTGAAGTTGTGCTGTTTCATCAGCTCAATGTCGCGGCGCATGGTCGCTTCATCCATCACCTGTCCGTTTTCCGGATGATGCTCGTGGCGGTTAACGCCGCGAATCAGCAGCGGTTTGCCGTTGAGCTTCAGCAAACCATGACGCTGATTTCCACCTGGCGGAAGCCCACGTCGCAGGCTTCCGCTTCCAGTACGTTTCCTTGTGCATCGAGCAAGGTTAATGTCAGGCGATAGAGGTTCGGTGTTTCCGCACTCCACAGCGCGGGCGCGGCAACCGACAGCGTCACGCACAGGCGTTCTGCCCACGCGCCGCGCTCATCCACCACGGCGCTGCCCGGCGACTGCTGAGCGGCGGCGATTTTTTCTCCGCCGCGCCACAGGGCAACGGCAACGCGACACGCTGCAAACGCCCCGGCCAGTTGCACGTTAACCTGTAATTGCGCGTGGGTCAGGTCCGCATTCAGCTCGCTGACATAGTGGAAATCGGCAATATGCGTCTGCGGGTTTGTGCAGCAGGGAGACATCGCGGAAAATGCCGCTCATGCGCCACATGTCCTGATCTTCCAGATAGCTGCCGTCGCACCAGCGCAGCACCATCACCGCCAGCCGGTTTTCCCCCGCCTTTAGCGCCTGACTGAGGTCAAACTCGGCGGGCAGGCGGCTGTCCTGCGAATAGCCGATCCAGTGGCCGTTGCACCACAGATAAAACGCCGAGTTGACACCATCAAAAACAATCCGCGTCTGCCCCTGCGCCAGCGCACCTTCTTCCATTGTAAATGTGAGCGAGTAACAACCTGTCGGGTTTTGTTGCGGAACAAACGGAGGCGTCACCGGAATCGGATAGGTAACATTGGTATAAATGGGCGTATCAAATCCCTGCATCTGCCAGTTCGATGGCACTGGCATCGCCACCGCATCGGTGCAATCCTCTGTTATCCAGCGTTCCGGTACGGCTTCCGGCGAGCCAAACAGGCTGAAGCGCCATTCGCCATTGAGCAGGCGCCGCGCAGGTGAAGCGGCATCATCGCGCGCCGCATTTTCATCACGCCAGCTACGCATGGGCGCATGAGCCGGTAAACGGTGCCAGTGGGTAATCGCCGGGTTTTCCCAGTCGCGGCGGGAAACCAGCGAACTTAATGCGGTAACAGACATAAAACCTCTTTTTGCGAAGCGCTCACAATTAAAGAAACAATGGCGTATTTTTAATCGCAGGTAAAGTCCGCGATCGGCTGAAAGCGAAGAGGATCACAAAAGCATTAGCGCCGATCCAGCATGGCAACCTGCTGTGCCAGTTCACTCAGTTGCCGGGCAAGAGTTTCACCGCTACGGATCTGCCGTTCGCGCGCCGGAGCCGTAGACAGACGTTCGATCAACGTGACGGGTAGCCGAATCTGACTGAGGGTCAATTCCCTGTCGGGCGGATTAAGCAGCCAGTCCACGCTACGCTCGCCCGCTTCTTTGAACGCCTGGCGCACCGTGGTCAGCGGCGGAGAAAACCAGGCGCTGTCCGCCGTGTCGTCGTACCCCACCACTGAAATCTGCCCCGGCACATCAATGCCCTTCTCAGCACAGGCGCGCATCACGCCGAGCGCCATCTGATCGTTAGCCACCAGAATCGCCTGCGGCAGCCGGGGACCCGCCAGCAGCAGATGGGCTTTTTCATACCCCGATGCGGCGCTCCAGTCCCCATACTCGCTGGCACAGGGGGTCAGTTTCTCCTGTGCTAACGCCGCCAGCCAGCCGCTAAAACGGGCGCGGGCTGAAACTGAACTCTGCGGCCCGCCCAGCAGAGCAATGCGCTGGTGGCCTTGCGACAGCACATGTTCCACACCCAGGCGCGCGCCCTGCTCCGCATCAAACACCAGACTGTTAACGGCTGCCTTATCACTGACATCCAGAAACAATACCGGCGTCGGTTGCGCCTGCGCCGCCAACTGCTGCGCCAACGCATCTTCCAGCGGAACATTAATAAGCACGCCTTCCACACGCTGTGCCAGCAGTTCCTGCAATGCCGCGCTACAACTGGCGGCGTCATGCTGCTCAAGCATCGAAATAATGACGCTCGTGGAGGCAAGACCGGCGCGGGATTTCACCGCCGAGGCAATTTGTGACGGCGCATGCAGCGCCAGATCGGTAGTCAGTAGTCCCAGCGCTCTGCTGCGTTTGCCCGCAAGTTGCTGAGCGCCTCGATTGGGAACATAGTGCAGCGCGGCCATTGCGGCGAGCACCTTTTCACGGGTACGAACGGAAACATGGGCCGCATCATTGATCACCCGGGATACGGTCTGGTAAGAGACGCCTGCATAGCTGGCAACGTCGTAAAGTGTGATAGTTTTCATGGCGTTCCTGGCAGCAAAGGGATCATTAGTATACCCGTTTTGCCCGGATCTGCCTGTGAGCGCTTCGTGAAAAATACCAGGAACTAAGACAATCGGCACAAAATATATTGCGCGAGACAAAAAGAAATATCGGCGAACCACAAGGCTCGCCGGAAACATCATCCGTAATGTGTTTTGAGATGGTTCTGTAGAGTTATTATGAAACAATCATCACAGTTTTTAATGCAATTTAAATGACGGTTTCATGACAACAAGATTACTGCTGGCGAGGAATAGGAAATCCTTTTATTGAAATAATAAAACTGTTTCCCTCTTTTTTGATTTTCGCGCCAGCGTCACACCAGTCCGATGCGATACGAAAAAACTCATCACTTCCGATATTCCAGTCCAGTCGTACTTGTTTTACAAAGCCTGAGCGCAACATCGCACAGGCTTCGCCGTAGTTACTGGCGGTTGATAGCAGTTGTTGGTTCATTTTTTCTTCTTCAGGAGTTTACGTAATGCTTTGATCTCTTTAGGAGTGAACGGAGTTGCACTCTCTTCTTCCGTGTGCTGGTTGTCAATATCATCTTCCGAGACTCCCGCCTCTTCCGCTGCTTCGAACGCCAGCAGCAGCAGTTTTTCTGTCGCCGTGCTTAAATTTTCACTATTTACTTCTGCGTAATGACGCAATTTCTCTTTTAGCGCTTCATCAATTTTGACGTTTAATACTGCACTGGCCATGATTATCCCTTCTTGTGTGAATAAACATGCTAATTAATACACGAACTTATGAAACCGATCCAGATTTATATTTCAAAATTATAACAGGGCGAAAAATCCCCATAAATAATCTGCCTTATATTTATGACAGAAAAATGAAGATAATATTTCAATTAAATGACACTATAATTTAAAACGAAAAAATATAATGCTAATCGCGGGAATAAAACCCGCCAGCGCGCACGCCGACGGGTTTCAGTGATGCAGTTGGTTCCATTTTTCGCGGGTTATCTCCCACAACTCCGTCTCCAGCTCCCCGGAAACATACTCACCTTTTTGCAGGCGAACTAAGCGCATACCGCTGCGTTGAGAAAGTCGCTTCGAACGATCGTTGGCGACAGCTTTGGGCGCGCGCAGTACATCGCGTTCAAGCACGTTAAACCAAAAATCCGTTACCGCATGGCAGGCTTCCGTCATATACCCCTGCCCTTGCCACTCCGGAGCCAGCCAGAATCCCCGGTTATTGTCCGGCGTATCCATCAGGCAGATCACGCCCATGAGTTCATCGGCATTCTCTTTACGTCGCAACGTCCAGAACCAGCCTTTCCCCGCGCGCGTTGCCTCCAGCGCAACATTGTCGACATAGTTCTGCGCCGCATCATCCGGATAGGGCCAGGGAACGCTGGCAACCAGATAACGGACAATCTCCCAGCGAGGGAAAATGCGCTGAATTTGCGTGGCATCTTCCGATGCCAGCGGTTTGAGAATTAGACGTGCCGTTTGAAGCTCTGGTGTCGTCACAGGTGATCGCTCCTTTTCTTCCTGAGAGAAGCAAGTATTGCAGACGCTCCGCCAGATCAGTTTTTTTTTCGCTGTATTAACGAAAAAATCAGGCTACCGGTTCAGTTTGCGGCGCCACGCTTAGCGTCGGTTTCTGACGAAACCACGGCAGACAAAGCTGAATCAGCGGGCCAATACTGAGCGCGTAAAATACCGTGCCGACGCCAAATGTGCCGCCCAACAGGCAGCCTGCCAGCAAGACTGAAATCTCAATCGCCGTACGGATACTGCGCACTGACCAGCCTGTGCGGGCATGGATCCCGGTCATCAGGCCATCACGCGGGCCTGCGCCAAACCCGGCACCAATATACATTCCGGTCGCCAGCGCATTGACAATCACCGCCGCTACCAGCATTACGCTGCGCGCCAGGAGTGTCTCCAGCGGCGGCATCAACACCAGTGCAGCATCGGCGGCAAGCCCAAGCACGATCACATTGCTGATGGTTCCCAGACCCGGACGCTGGCGCAGCGGGATCCAGAACAACAATACCAGCGCGCCGGTGGCGATCATCACCGTACCGATATCCATCGACAGCAGTTTCGCCACCCCAAGATGGAAAACATTCCACGGATCGGCGCCCAAATCCGCGCGGACAAACATCGCGGTAGAAACACCGTACAGGACCAAACCAATATAGAGTTGCAGTAATCGACGTAGCATTTTTGTTCTCCGGTTGTTCATGCTTCCATCTTCTCCGCAAATGGCATTATGATTAATGTCCAGTTTTCATATAGTGGACTGCATATGTCATCCCGTCGCTTTGGTAGTCAATCTTTGCAGCGCCTGTTAGGGCACTGGCAACAACCCGAGTCCCGCATGCCGCTATGGCGTCAGCTTGCCGATGCCCTGCGTTTGCTGATTCTTGATGGCAGGCTGGCGCTGGGCACACGTCTGCCCGGCGAGCGTGAACTGGCCTCAACGCTGGAAATCAGCCGCACCACCGTTGCCAGTGCGCTGGCGCACTTGCGCGATGAGGGTTATCTGGAGAGCCGCCACGGTAGCGGATCGCGGGTGATTCTGCCTGATAGCCGTAGCGTTCCAACGCTCGCAACAGCCGGTACGGCACTGGATCTCTCAACGGCGGCGTTGAGCGCCGGGCCGGAGATCCACCAGGCCTATACCCACGCGCTGAGCATGATCCCGCACTACCTCACGCGAACCGGCTACGGTCAGCTCGGCTTGCTGCCACTACGTGAAGCCATTGCCGCACGTTATACCGAGCGCGGGCTGCCAACTCACGCCGATGAAGTGATGGTGGTGAATGGTGCCGTCAGCGGACTGGCGCTGGTACTGCGCATGCTAACCGGTCCGGGCGATCGCGTGGTGGTCGATCACCCAACCTACCCGCTGGCGATTGCCGCGATCCAGGGGGCGTCATGCAGGCCCGTTGGCGTATCGCTGCCACAAACCGGCTGGGATTGTGATGGGTTTGCCGCCACGCTGGCACAGACCGCGCCGCGTCTGGCCTATCTGATGCCCGATTTTCACAATCCAACCGGACGCTGTATGGATATCGCCACTCGCGAAGCCATCGCCGCCATCGCGGCGCGCACGCGCACGGCGCTGGTGGTCGATGAAACGATGGTGGATTTGTGGTACGACGCGCCGCCACCGCCGCCGCTGGCGGCCTTTGATCCTGCTGGAAACGTGATCACACTCGGTTCGGCGGGGAAAAGTTTCTGGGGTGGCTTACGCCTGGGATGGATCCGCGCCTCAACGCGCACAATTGCCGCTCTCGCCCAGACCCGTGACACGCTGGATCTGGGTTCCCCGTTACTGGAGCAACTGGCAACGCTGTGGCTAGTGCAAAACGCAGAAGCATTTTTGCCCGGCCGTCGACAAATGCTCGCCAGCCGCCGTGATGATTGCGCCGCGTTAATGCGCGAGCATTTTCCGGAATGGCGCTTTCAGACACCGCAGGGCGGCCTCTCCTACTGGGTAGAACTGCCCGATATGCTGGCGACTCAGTTTGCCGCCCGTGCGGAAACTATCGGTATTCACCTCGGTGCGGGAACACGTTTTGGTCTTTCCGGCGCTTTTGACCGCTATTTACGAATGCCCTTTTCACTGGAATTAACCGAACTCGAGAACGCCTTACTGCGCATCAAACCCCTGTGGCTCGCGCTCAACTATTCGCACCCCCCGGTAAAACGCAGCATGGTGTAATGCCGGAAACGTTCAATACACATGTCACGGCACCGTGGCATGTGCCCGAACAGACGGGGAGACTTTCTGCCGTTGCAAACACTCTTCTGATATTTCCGTTAGTCCTGAAATGTTTAATTGCCTTATCGCTCAATTGCTTTCATGCCATCAATAAATCAGGCTTTATTTATTGTTTTTGTAATTTGATTTTGAGGGTGTACTACGTCATCATCTGTTTTTTATGCAATATACAAGCGGATAGATATCAAAAACACTGGCTTGCGAAAACGCAGGGCAGGAACAACATCCGCTGTACTTTACGCGCTTAAAATTAATGACACAGATTGCACATGACGCCATAGCTAACCTGCTTGCTCGTTAATAACACATAATTATTTATAGAGCACTGCACTGGTATGCCAGAGATTGAGTGGAAAACTCATTATATCCGCAGAGAGTAAAGATCCTTATGAATTATGAACCCAGGGGTAATTTTGAATACATCGTCAGAATTAATAATACTTACCTTGCTGAAGGTATAAAACAGATTATACAAAAAATGTATAATCTGGGTGAACTGAGTTCATCTATCCTGGTTTTCGACTGTCATAATTACTATTCAATCAATTTCGATCAAGTCGGTGATACGATATGCGTTATGCTCTGCGAGAAAAACTACCAGAAATTCCTGCCAGACATCAACAAAATATACCGCTGTGAAGCGAACATCACCGCGAAGGGTTTTAAAAATTTAGTTAAACACATATCAAACGGCAAGGGACCATCAAGTACGCTAAAAACAGACTGCTGCATCAATGAGCGCGAAATGGCGGTGATTCATTCCTATATGGAAGGCTATTCAGAGGCAACGGTTTCCGACTGGTTGGGTGTCAATATAAAAACGATTTACCTTGCCAGGCGCCGCCTTTTTTCAAAGTTAGAATGCAATTCATTACTGGAGTTTAGAATTATGTGCAGAACACAATTATTTACTGAATGGTATTCAAGGCAAAAAGAAGCGTTTAACATCGTTGATCATTAATCCGCTGACCAACATTCATCATCTCAGCGTTCCCTACCCCACCATTATATGGCAGATAAAACCGTAGAAAGGTATGCAGGAGAGTCATTTCCTCCTGCATTAGATCACTATCGCTGGCAACTACACAGGAATGGAAATGTTTCAGCTACTCTCTGCACGTAGTTTTTTGATATTAATATCGATACGTTCGATTGCAGGTTGAGAGGCACCTTTCGTCAAAGACACGCGTATTTTAATGCTGTCATTATCGATTACAACCAGGTTAACATCAACATTATCTTCTTCTACCATCCAGAATATTTTTTCTTTTATTTCCTCGGCTATTGAATTCAAAACCTCCACCTAATCACCTCATGGTTATGTTGATTAAAAATGACCTGACAGCAAAGATTCGTGAGCATATAAAACCAGACTTTTTCTCATTAATATACTGACAAAGATAAAACAATAATATAAGCCAAAATATTTCAAGCCAGTAACGAAGATGAGTTCACCACATATACATCACAATATCAATTGATAAACTCTATAGATTTTTTTGTAAGATAGCAGATTTAAATATTCCATAATAATTATTATGCATGCCATTCCCCCCAAAAAAAACACTTATCACAGAACCACGATAGGATTTTTAAATTGGAGAGCAATCGATTGAGAGTATGTATCATCGCACGTCTTTGATAAGATATATAAATATTCATTCTGAACATACCCTATTGTTCACATATCTTATTCCATATAAGTTTTCTTTAAATCAAAAAACTCAATAGAATTTTTCAATTACATTTACGCTTGTCATTTAAAATATCAGTGTTATATTACGCGTCCCTGTTATTGAAAGATCATACCAGGATCTTAGGTTTTTCGCCTTGCCACTTTAATATAAATTTTACCGGGTATATTCAAAATGGAGAGAAGATTATAGATAACATCAATAAATGATCGTGTTACTAACGGGATTAATCTCTCAATCTGAAGCATTTCTTCTGTCGTGAAGCAAAATCCAAATTTCTTTTTGTCGAACGGTTGTATCTTTTTTTATTAGCAAAAAAAGAACATCACAAAATGATAAGGTAGAGTGGTAACCAGAATGAATAGTCGATCTTTAGAGTACCTGGCAGCACTGGCAAAGTACAATCATTTTCAGCATGCAGCAGACGAGTGCAACGTAACGCAATCAACGCTGAGTATTCAATTGAAAAAGCTAGAACAAGAGCTTGGCGCGCCCTTGCTGGATCGTTCAAATAAAAGAGTTAAATTTACAACGATGGGTATCAGGGTGGTAAAACAGACACATGTGATACTCAAAGAACTCGAACGATTACGGGAGATGGCATCAAAACCACATATGTATGGTATACAAAACATACGTATAGGGATTATGCCATCAGTCTCAACAAACATATTTAAATATGCAGTTGAACTTTGCGATAACTTTCCATCGAAAATCGAGCTGCAGTTTAATGAAGCCGACCCGGAGAAACTCTTTTCAATGATGAAAACAGGTGCTCTGGAGTGCGCGATAATGGACAAACAGCCCAGAAATTCTGATTTTTTTGAATGCGCATCATTCGATGAACCACTGATCATTGGCGTCGGAGCCAGACATCAATATGCACTTTCAGAATCATTAGAACAAGCAGAGCTGAAAAAGCTGAAGATTCTGGTCCCGGAATATGGAAATAATCTGCACGATCCGATCATGAGCTTTTGCGATCAATATGGGCTTTTTGCGGAGATAGGCTCCGTAGGCATGAACATTGAAACATTGCGCTGGCGAATTTCGATGTCTGATTATGTATCCTTTTTCCCCTATTTTTCTGCCCTGGATAAAAATGATACCCGGCTGAAGTATATCAGACTCAACCATTTCAACCCCAGGCGTAAAATTGTTTTCTTATCACAACGAGAGCCTGTCGTGAAAAAATTCACGGAGTTGCTCATAAAAAAAATGACCAACGCGTTAATAGAATAAAGCATCCAGAAACCAGTTTTACTTATCGGACGGGTAGACAGAACCCCATTATGAATATATTTTTAGGCATTGTATTTACGCACGCTACACATAAGCAAAAATGACATTATTAGCTGCACCGATAACATGGACATTCTCTTGAATTATATATTCATAATAGTTTTCGTTATGGAGGAAAGTATCCGTGTATTTATTTTTCTACACGGCGATGCAGTATGCCAAAGCATGCAACCTGAACATACTTCACCCGGAGCACTATTTCATAGAGGATATAAATTAATAACAGAGGTCAGGTAAAGATCGTATAAATACGTTACACAAGGGGAAAAATGGTGTTATATAAAAAACACCCTGGTTAATGGTTATTTCTAACTACCCTTAGAACAAGACGCTAACCAGGGCTTGTCACCAATTTTACTCAGTGGTTAATAGACCGCACAAAACAAGAGTTAAATAATTCCACATCGCCGCTAACAAATACAGTAGAAGGTATCTATAAATTAGAATCACTTATTTTTGCCAGATGCGCAGCATGGTCGCCTTTTCAGCACAGTTGTTTGGTATTGACGTCATGGGGAAAAGCGGCATTACGGATAATGAAGTAAGGGTATTTAACAAGCACGATAAGCAGTTTCAAACAGGCTGCGCAACCGCTGGTGTGCTGAAGATGTAAAGAGATAAACGGAACGAACTTCAAAAGCAGAAATGGGTGGGGGCCCTGCCAGCTACATCCCGGCACACACGTCGTCTGCCCTGGCTGCTTCCTTCCGGACCTGACCTGGTGAACAGAGTAGCGTTGCGGGAGAACCAACAGAGCCCCCATTGAGAGCGTTGATAACCAACGCGCTGGCGCATTATCCCTGTGCAGGAAGGCCCAATTGCAAGCCGCCCGGGACCGGATGCTGGTTTCTTGCGCAAACAGGCGCAGCAACAGCACGCTTTATGCTCGTTTACCATGCCTGCAAGGACTCCCCTACAGGAGATCAGGTATGGACGAACACGACTCCTTTCCACAGCGCGTATGGCAAATCGTGGCCTCAATCCCGGAAGGCTACGTCACCACCTATGGTGATGTCGCGCGCCTGGCCGGTTCCCCGCGCGCCGCGCGACAGGTTGGCGGCGTCCTGAAACGGCTGCCGGAAGGCAGTACGTTGCCCTGGCATCGGGTGGTGAATCGTCATGGCGTCATTTCACTCACCGGGCCGGATCTCCAGCGTCAGCGTCAGGCGTTACTTTCAGAAGGCGTGCAGGTGTCAGGGTCGGGTCAGATCGATTTGCAGAAGTTATCGCTGGATCTACTAAAACGCTCCTCCCCCGCAGGAGAGGAGCCGTTATCAGTACTGTGTCGGAGCCGGAGTGGCTTCAGACGGGTTCACTTGTGTGGGTGACGTGGAAGGCACGGTCGTGGCGGCGCCACTGTTTTGCTGCAACGGCACTTCCGTCTGCTGCACCGGCACCAGGGTCAGGTCGGCTTTGGTCCCGCCCTGATTGATAACCGCTTCCTGGACCGTATCGGTGATAAAGACCAGCTTACCGTTGATGGTGACCGCTGCGCTCAGCAGGATACGGGCATTAGGCTGCACCTCCGACGGGTTATACGGCAACACGAAGCTGAACGGCGCCTGCTTGCCTTCAGTACGCACGGCACGCTGAGCCACGACTTTCGACGGCGCGTCGGCCAGGGAAGCATCAGACAGCGTCACGGTTAATACCGCATCCGGCGGCAGCGCAACTTTCTGATGGATCCAGATGGTACCGGAAACGTTAGGCTGCTGAATGGACAGCTTTATTGGTTGCCGCTGGCGCGCTGGGATTAGGTGCTGGTGTTGGAATGTCAGCGCCTTTTTGAGCACAGGCGGACAACGCCACCGCAATCGCTACACCACTTAGCATGGGCACGAGTTTCATTGAAGTCTCCTTATCTTCAATGCACCAGCGGGATCGATCCCATCCGATGTCGTTTCAATCACATAACGTAGTTAAGTGTGGCACAACTCACTGATTAATGCCTGAAATCAGCCCCATTTATTCAGATTATTCTACCCATCGGACCACTTTCATTTCTGCGTTATACTCTGCCTATCTTTCGCTACGGCGTTTATTGAGGACAACTATGAGTCAGGCACTGAACAATCTGCTGACATTACTGAATCTGGAAAAAATCGAAGAAGGACTCTTTCGCGGCCAGAGCGAAGATTTAGGCTTACGCCAGGTCTTCGGCGGGCAGGTCGTCGGACAGGCGCTGTACGCCGCAAAAGAGACCGTCCCGGCAGACCGTCTGGTGCATTCCTTCCACAGCTACTTCTTGCGCCCTGGCGATAGCCAGAAACCGATCGTGTATGACGTGGAAGTTCTGCGCGACGGCAACAGCTTCAGCGCGCGCCGCGTCGCGGCCATTCAGAACGGGAAGCCGATCTTCTATATGACCGCCTCCTTCCAGGCGCCGGAGCCGGGTTACGAGCACCAAAAAGTGCATGCCGCACGCGCCCGCGCCGGACGCTCTGAAATCCGAAACGGATATCGCCCGCGCCCTGGCGCATCTGCTGCCGCCGCAGGTCAAAGAGAAGTTTCTCTGCGATAAACCGCTGGAGATCCGCCCGGTCGAATTCCACAACCCGATGAAAGGGCACGCCGCCGAGCCAAAGCGCCAGGTGTGGATCCGCGCCAACGGCACCGTGCCGGAAGATTTCCGCGTCCATCAGTATCTGCTGGGCTACGCGTCAGACTTCAACTTCCTGCCGGTGGCGCTGCAGCCGCACGGCGTCGGCTTCCTCGAAAAAGGGATGCAGGTCGCAACGATCGATCACTCGATGTGGTTCCACCGTCCCTTCAACATGAATGAGTGGCTGCTCTACAGCGTGGAGAGTACGTCGGCATCCAGCGCCCGCGGGTTTGTGCGCGGGGAGTTCTATACGCAAGACGGCGTGCTGGTGGCGTCAACGGTGCAGGAAGGGGTGATGCGCAATCGCAACTAAGGCTCTACAAAAGGAAAAGCCTCCGAAAGGAGGCTTTTTTATGCTCAGGAGATAACTCAATCCTCAGATCAGGCGTTATACGCGTTCTCGCCGTGGCTGTTGACATCCAGACCTTCGCGTTCCTGCTCTTCCGGTACACGCAGACCCACCGTCATGTCCGCCAGTTTGTAGCCGATGAAGGCGACGACGCCAGACCACACCACGGTGATAGCAATACTTTCCAGCTGCACCAGGACCTGATGAACCATGGTGACGCCTTCTGCGTAGCCCACGCCGCCCAGCGATGTTGCGGCAAAGATACCGGTCAGGATACAGCCGACGATACCGCACACGCCGTGCACGCCAAACACATCGCACGGGTCGTCAACGCGCAGCACACGTTTCAGTGCGGTAACGCCCCACAGACCCGCCAGACCGGACACCAGGCCGACCAGCAGCGCGCCGCCGACACCGACATAACCACACGCCGGGGTGATACCAACCAGACCCGCAATCGCACCCGAACAGGCACCCAGCAGAGAAGGTTTGCCGCGCACCGCCCACTCGCCAAACACCCAGGAGAGGATTGCACCCGCCGTGGCCACCACGGTGTTCACGAAGGCCAGCGCGGCGATTTCGTTGGCCGCACTGGCGGAGCCGGCGTTGAAGCCAAACCAGCCAAAATAGAGGATCGCGGTACCGGTAAAGACCATCGGCAGGTTGTGCGGTTTGAACGCTTCTTTACCGAAGCCCACGCGTTTGCCAATCAGGTAAGCGCCCACCAGACCCGCGACCGCGGCGTTGATGTGCACAACGGTACCGCCCGCGAAGTCCAGCGCGCCGTGCGTTGCCAGCAGACCGCCGCCCCAGACCATGTGCGCAATCGGCACATAGGAGAGCGTCAGCCAGACCACCACGAAGATCAGGACCGCAGAGAAACGAATACGCTCGGCGAGCGCGCCCACAATCAGCCCGACGGTAATACAGGCGAAGGAGCCCTGGAACGCCACGTGAATATACTGATAGAAGCTGCCCATCAGCGCGGTCAGTTCAATGTTTTTCAGCATCACCCAGTCGAAGTTACCAAAGAACGCGTTGCCCGTGCCGAACGCCAGCGAGTAACCGTAAACCACCCACAGCACGCAGACCAGTGCGAACGTCACGGCAACCTGCGTCAGCATGGAGAGAACGTTTTTGCCACGGATCAGGCCGCCGTAGAACAGCGCAATGCCCGGAATGGACATGAACAGCACCAGCGCGGTGCTGATCATCATAAAGGCGTTATCGGCTTTGTCGGCCACCGCAGGGGCAGCAGCCAGCGCCAGGCCCGGCAGCAGCGCCAGCGAACCCAGACCCGTTTTAAGTGTTGCTATCTTCATTTTCTCGATCCCTATCACTGTGTGCCAGGCGTTAATTACAGAGCCGCTTCGTCAGATTCGCCGGTACGGATGCGAATGACGCGCTGCAGTTCGGCAACGAAAATTTTGCCGTCGCCAATTTTGCCGGTGTAGGCCGCTTTGCTAATGACATCAATGACTTCATCAAGCTGATCGTCAGCAATCGCGACATCAATTTTTACTTTTGGCAGGAAGTTAACGCTGTATTCCGCCCCGCGATAAAGCTCGGCATGACCCTTCTGACGACCAAAGCCTTTCACTTCGGTGACGGTCAGCCCCTGAATACCCATTGAAGACAATGCTTCACGCACGTCTTCGAGTTTGAATGGTTTGATTACAACCGTAACCAGCTTCATAGATCCCCTCCAGTCAGAATTCGGTAATGGCCGCAGCTTACGCAGAAGTTATTGCAAGGGGTGTGCCAGAAATGAAAACGTGAGGGAATAGCGGTGCGATGTGCGTTACACGGTCCTGATAAATGAACCGGTAAAAAAAAACGCACCATGCCGGTGCAGGATGCGTTTCAGTTTTGCACCAACAGGAATGACTGTTAGCGCGGCGCCTCATTTTAGTGCATCAGGCGCTAAGCGACTCTTCATCACGCACGCTGGCGGCCAGCTCTTCACCCGCCAGCTGCAGCTGGTACATCTGCCAGTAGCGCCCTTTTGCTTCCAGCAGCTCGCGGTGCGTACCGCACTCCACGGCCTGTCCGCGATGCAGCACCAGAATAGTGTCCGCGTCGACGATGGTGGAAAGACGGTGGGCAATCACCACCAGCGTCGTATGGTCGCGTACGGCGGCCAGCGCCTGCTGAATCGCCTGCTCGGTACCGGAATCTATGCTGGCTGTGGCTTCGTCAAGAATCAGCACCTGCGGCGTTTCAATCAGGACGCGCGCCAGCGCCAGGAGCTGTTTTTGCCCCACGGAGAGATTGTTGCCCTGCTCGCCCAGCTTCGTGTTGATCCCGTCGCTGAACCCGCGTGCCAGCTCTGCCAACTGCACCGTTTCCAGTACTGCCCAAACCTGCTCCTCCGAATAGTCCCGTCCCAGGGTTACGTTGGCAAAGAAGGTATCGGCCAGTACGACCGGATCCTGCTGCACCATCGCAACGCCTTTGCGTAACACCGTGTGGCTAAGAGACGCGAGCGGGCGCCCGTCGAGGCGGATTTCGCCTTGCGTGACCGGGTAGTAGCCCATCAACAGGCTGGCGAGCGTGCTTTTACCGCTGCCGGTATGACCCACCAGCGCGACGAAACCGCGCGACGGAACGTCAAGCGTGATGTCCTGCAACACCAGACGGTCTTCACGATAGGCAAACGAGACGTTATCAAAGGCGATAGCCCCGCTTTGCAGAGGTCGCTCATCATTGCCGTAGGCCTGACGCGGCCTGTCCATCAGCTCAAAGACGCGCTCACCGGCGACGACCGCCTGTTGCAGCATCGATTGCTGCGTAGTGAGCTCGATCAGCGGCTCGTTGAGGCGTCCCAGATAGCTAATAAAAGCGTACAGCACGCCCACCTCAATCGTACCGTTTGAGCTCAGGCCAAAGAGCATCAGCAGCCCACACAGCACCAGCGCCGAGAAAAGGCTCAGCAGCGGTCGCAGCAGGAAACCGTCCAGGCGCAGCGTCTGCATACGCGCCAGATAGTGCGAACGGCTGGCTTCGCCCATGCGTTCACCAAAACGCGCCTGCTGGCGGAACTGCTGGATGACGCTCATGCCGTTAATCACTTCGTTGAAGCCATCGTTGATGTCGGCCAGATAGGCGCGCACCCGGCGCACAATCGGCGTGCTGTAACGCTGGTAAATCACCATGACGATCAGCACCGCCGGGAAGATGGTGATCGCCACCAGCGCCATGCGCCAGTCGAGGCTGAACATCGCCACCAGCATCGCGCCAATCAGCGCCGCGCTGCGCAGCACCGTCGCGACCACGGTGACGTACAGATCGCGGATCACCTCGGTATCGTTGGTCACGCGCGAAATCACCTGCCCGACCGGCTGGATATCAAACTCGCTGAGCGGCTGGCGAAGCGCCGCGTCCATCACGTCCGTACGCAGCTGCTGTACAACGCCCACGGCTGCACGGTTAAACAGCAGCGACTGAGCATAGTGCAACCCTGCCGCCGTCAGCTGTAAGCCGACGTAGGCCACGCCTAAACCCGCCACCAGACCCAGCGGTAGATAGCTTTTGGCGACCATGTTGTCGATAAAATAGCTGATGAGCAGCGGACCGCTCACCTCAGCAATCGCCGCAATCCAGAGTAAAAGCACGGCCACGGAGAGCGGTTTACGCCACGGCGAGCCGTAGGCCAGCAGACGTTTGAGCGTCGGCCACATCGTTCCGAGCTTACGCATTGGCGGCCTCCTCATCTTCTTCCGGCGCATCGTCCAGCGCCGCCTCAAGCTGTTGATAGCGGTACATATCGCGATACCATCCCGGCTGCTCGGCAAGCGTTTCATGCTGTCCGCGCTGGGCAATGTGCCCGTGCTGCAATACCAGAATTTCGCTGGCCTCAGTGAGCGCTGACAAACGGTGGGCGCTGATAATCACCGTGCGTCCGTCGCCCCACTGGCGCAGGTTATGCAGGATCTGATGCTCGGTACGGCCGTCCACGGCGGACAGCGCATCATCCAGGATCAGGATTTCCGCATTCAGCAGCAGCGCGCGGGCAATGGAGATACGCTGTTTTTGCCCGCCGGACAGCATGACGCCGCGTTCCCCGACTTCGGTGTCGTAGCCCTGCGGCAGGCGCAAAATGTCATCATGCACGCTGGCCAAACGTGCCACATGCTCGATCTCTTCCTGCGTTGCCGCCGGGCACCCAAGCGCGATGTTGTTCGCCACGGTGTCAGAAAAAAGAAACGGCGTCTGGCTGACAACCGCCAGGCGACCACGCCACTCATCCAGCAGCAGGCTGGTGAGCGGAATATCATGGAAGCGAATATCGCCCTGCGTGACGTCAAAGTGGCGCTGGAGCAGCGACAGCACGGTACTTTTACCGGATCCCGTCGGGCCACAGATGCCCAGCATCTGGCCGGGCTGCAGCGTAAAGCTGACGTTCTCCAGCACCGGATGCTCCGTATGCGGATAGACAAACTTGCGGACGTCGACATGCATGACGCCGCGCCCTTCCGGTACGGCTTCGCTACCGTCGATGACCACCGGCGCTTCGGCCAGCATGGCGCGAATGCGGCTATAGGCGGCGCTGCCGCGCTCAACAATGTTAAACATCCAAGCCAGCGCCAGCATCGGCCAGATCATCAGCCCCAGATACATGGCAAAGCTGGTCAATTGCCCCAGGGTGAGCGTGCCCTGTACCACCATCCAGCTGCCGCCGCCAATGGCCAGCAGGTTTGCCATGCCAATCGCGATATAGATCGTCGGGTCAAAGCGGGCGTCAATACGCGCGACGCGCATGTTCTTCGCTCCCGTGTCCGAGGCATCGGCCGCAAACAGCGCAGATTGCCGGTCCTCCAGGCCAAACGCCTTGATCATGCGGATGCTGGTCATGCTCTCCTGGGTGCGATCGTTCAGCGACGAAAACGCCGCCTGCGCCAGCTTGAAGCGCTCGTGCAATTGTTCGCCATAGCGATTGATCGCCAGCGCCATAAGCGGCATCGGCAGCAGGGCCAGCAAGGTCAATTGCCAGCTGATCTGCGTGGACATGACGATCAGCACCGCACAGCCCATCACCAGCGAGTCCACCAGCGTCAACACCCCTTCCCCGGCGGCAAAGACCACGCGGTCAACGTCGTTAGTGGCGCGCGCGATAAGATCCCCGGTGCGGTGGCGCAGATAGAATTCGGGATGCTGTCGGCTCAGCTGGTGATAAAAATCTTCGCGCAGCTCAACGGCCAGCTGATAGGACGCACCAAACAGCAGCACGCGCCAGACGTAGCGCAGCAGATAAACAATGACCGCCGTCAGCACCAGCGTGCCAACCCACATCAACACCCGTGCGGAGGTGTAATGCTGTTCGGTGACGCCATCCACGACGTAGCCCACCACTTTCGGCGGGATCAGCTGCAGGATGGCAATGATAATAAGCAGGGCGACTGCACCGAGGTAGCGTTGCCACTCCCGACGAAAGTACCAGCTTAATTGGGCAAATAATCGCACGCGGTTTGTTCCTGAAGGTATTTTACGGCGTTATTCAATAGGTAATGCTGTGGTGTATTTAATCTGTTCCATGGCGAAGCTTGAGGTGACGTCCGATAACCCCGGCACGCTGTTCACCAGCCGCTTGTAAAAGTCATCATAGCGCTTCATGTCGGCCACCTGGACGCGCATCAGGTAATCGTACTCTCCGGCCATGCGCCAGAAACCGAGCACTTCGGGCATCTCCGACACCTGGGTGACGAAGCGGCAATACCACTCGCTGCTGTGATGCTGGGTTTTAATCAGCACAAATGCCGTCAACCCAAGCCCCAGTTTTTCAGGATCTAACAGCGCGACGCGCCCCAGAAGAATGCCGTCATCTTCCAGCTTCTTAAGACGCTTCCAGCACGGGGTGGTGGTCAGATTAACGGCATCTGCCAGCGCCTGCAAAGAGAGGGTACAGTCATTTTGCAGCAATGAAAGGAGCTTGCGGTCAATTTTATCTAGCATACCCACCTCACAGAGAAAATTTTTCTCCCTTCATTCTATTTTAAAGGCCAGATAGCAACAATTTTTTCTGTGCTTTTCGCTATGCTAGGCACAAAATGACAAACGGATAACGACGATGAATAGCACCTGGGTTAAACATGCGATCAGCGAAATCAATGCCGACTATCAGCGCTCGGCGGATACGCACCTGATTCGCCTTTCCCTGCCGGGATTTGACGGCATTCAGCTCTATCTGAAAGATGAAAGCACCCATCCTACCGGCAGCCTGAAGCATCGCCTGGCGCGCTCGCTGTTTTTATACGGTTTATGTAACGGCTGGATTAAAGAGGGTACCACCATTATTGAATCCTCTTCCGGTTCAACGGCAGTATCCGAAGCCTATTTCGCCCGCCTGCTGGGTCTGCCGTTTATCGCGGTGATGCCCTCCTGCACCGCAAAACGCAAAATCGAGCAGATCGAATTTTACGGCGGTCGCTGCCACTTTGTGGAAAGCGCCTGCGAAATCTACGCCGCCTCCGAAATGCTGGCCCGTGAGCTGAACGGCCACTATATGGACCAGTTCACCTTCGCCGAGCGCGCGACGGACTGGCGCGGGAATAACAACATTGCTGACAGTATCTTCCGCCAGATGACCCACGAACCGCACCCGGTTCCGTCGTACATTGTCATGAGCGCCGGTACCGGCGGCACGTCAGCCACGATCGGACGCTACATCCGCTGTCAGGGCTACGATACCCAGCTGATGGTGGTTGACCCGCAGAACTCCGTGTTCCTCGACTACTGGCAAAACCGCGATGCCGACCTGCGCAGCCCGGTAGGCAGCAAAATTGAAGGCATTGGTCGTCCGCGCGTCGAGCCCTCTTTCATCCCCGACGTGGTGGACGAGATGATGCGCGTGCCGGATGCCGCCAGTGTGGCCACTGCTCACTGGCTGGAGACGCAGCTGGGCCGCAAAGTGGGTGCCTCGACGGGCACCAATATGTGGGGCGCGCTGCAGCTTGCCGCACGCATGCGCGAAGCGGGCCGCAGCGGTTCCATCGTCACGCTGCTGTGCGACAGCGGCGAGCGTTACCTTGATACCTACTACAATGCGGAGTGGGTGCAGGCTAACATCGGTGACATCGCCCCCTGGAAAGCGCAGATTGCGCAGCTGCTGAAATAAAAAAAAAGCCAGACCGAAGTCTGGCTTGCTGGAAGGGTCTCACTATTCGGGGGAATAGGGGAGGTTGTTATTGTCCAGCCAATGCGTCAAAAAATGGGACACCGCTTCATTACGGCAGTGACCAATAACCGGCAGATGAGGAAGTTCTGCTTTCAGCTGCGCCATCGCATTCCCCATGATCAGACCGCGACCTACGCTACCCAGCATTTCGCGGTCGTTCATGGCGTCGCCGAACGCCATACACTCCTGCAGCGTTAATCCCAGGTGGTCCTCAGCACCGCCAGAGCGGAACCTTTGTTACAGCCCACCGGCAGCACTTCCAGACAATCCACCGCCGAGAAGGTCAGGTGCGCCCGGTCGCCCAGCGCCTCATTCAGTTGAATCCGTAAGCGGCAGAGATCGTCATGATCGCCACAGAAGCAGATCTTGGTCACCGCATGGGCGGGGATCCGACGCAGATCGATAAGCTGGTATTTAAAGCCGCTGTATACATGCGCGTGCAATAATTCCGGGATGTCGCTTCCGGTAAACCAGCCCCGATCGTTGAAGACGTGGACACTGGCCTGCGTGTCCCAGGTGCTGTGCAGCACGATGTCCGCCACTTCCGGGTTGAGATCCTGTCGGTGCAGCACATCGCCTTCTACGAATGAATGCGCGTCCCGTTGCCGGTGATCAGAAAGGCGTCGAGGGAAAACGCCCCCAGATAAGGCTACGCATCTCCAGCACATGGCGCCCGGTGGCAAACGTCAGGGTGACATTACGCTCGCGCAGACGCTTCAGCGTGTTCAGGGTTTTCTCCCCTAAACGGTGATCCGGCATTAACAGCGTACCGTCCATATCAAATGCAGCGAGCCGAGCCATGATTACTCCCGAAATGTGATGCGGTTAACTTTTGCGTTCCAGTATCGTGTGAGATATACGGAAGTAATAGTGAATAGATGATAATTATTGTTCCGGGTTTTTAGCTGCGCCAGCTCAATCGACTCAACCAGTATCACCGCCTCTGGCAGCCTTCCGGGTGCAACGCAACAGGTCACCATCAGCGAGCTGGCCGCCCGCTGTTTTTGCAGCGAGCGGCATGTCCGAACGCTGCTGCGCCAGGCGCAGGAGGCGGGCTGGCTGAGCTGGCGAGCGCAGTCTGGCCGCGGTAAACGCGGTGAGCTGACGTTCCATGTCGCGCCGGAATCACTGCGCAATGCGATGATGGAAGAGGCGCTGAAGAGCGGGCAGCAGCATAACGCGCTGGAGCTGGCCCAGCTTGCCCCCGACGCATTGCGATCATTGCTGCATCCGTTTTTAGGCGGGCAGTGGCAAAACGATACGCCAACGCTGCGCATCCCCTACTACCGCTCGCTGGATCCGCTTCATCCGGGTTTTTTACCCGGTCGGGCGGAACAGCATCTGGCCGGACAGATCTTTTCAGCGGCCTGACGCGCTTTCACGGCAACAGCAGTGAACCGCACGGGCGATCTGGCCCATCACTGGGATGTGTGCGCAGACGGTTTGCGCTGGCAATTCCATTTGCGTGCCACCCTGCACTGGCATAACGGCGATAACGTCAAACCGGACAGCTTCAGGAAAGCCTGCATGCGCTTTTTGCCTTGCCCGCCCTGCGTAAACTGTTCCAGAGCGTCCTGCGCATTGACGTCACCCACCCTCAGTGTCTGACGTTCACGCTGCACCAGCCGGATTACTGGCTGGCGCACCGCCTGGCCACCTACTGTAGCCGGCTGGCACATCCCGAACAGCCCATGATTGGCACCGGCCCCTTTCGCCTGGTCAAGCGTATGAGCCGCGATCTGGTCCGTCTGGAAAGCCACGAGCAGTACCATCTCAGCCACCCGCTGCTTAAGGCTATCGAGTACTGGATCACACCGACGCTGTTTGAGCAGGGGTTAGGCACCAGCTGTCGCCATCCGGTGCAGATCGCCATTGGCGAGCCGGATGAGCTTCAAAGTCACCTGCGACCGGTCAGGAACAGCACCAGCCTTGGGTTTTGTTATCTCACCCTGAAGCAAAGCCCGCGCCTGAGCGAAATGCAGGCACGACGGCTCATCAACATCATTCATCTCTCATCGCTTCTGCATACGCTGCCGCTCAACGAGGGGCTGATTACCCCCAGCCGTGGAGCTCTTACCCGGCTGGGCAATCCCTCAATGGCCAGCTCGGAACAGGTTCCTCTGCCGGCAAAACTTACCCTGCTTTACCATTTACCGGTTGAGTTACACACGATGGCGCGTCAGCTAAAACAGTACCTTGCCACAGCAGGGCTGTGAGCTAACGGTTATCTTTCACGACGCAAAAACCTGGGACGGATGCCAGCAACTGGCGGACGCGGATCTCATGATGGGTGACAGGCTGATTGGCGAAGCGCCGGAATATACGCTTGAGCAGTGGCTACGCTGCGATGCCCTCTGGCCCCACCTGCTTAGCGCGCCGCAATACGCCCATCTGCAGGCCACGCTGGATGCGGTACAGCACTCAGGCCGATGAGCAGGCAGCGTTACCAGGCACTGCATGATGTGTTCGATACCGGCTGATGGAAAAGGCGGTGATCACCCCACTGTTCAATTATCAATACCAGATCAGCGCCCCGCCGGGCGTGAAAGGGATACGTCTCAACACCCGCGGCTGGTTTGACTTTACCGAAGCCTGGCTGCCCGCCCCGACAAAGCGTGAAGAAGCTGGTCGCCGTCGTGGTCAGACGGTAACATAACGTTTTTACCGTAACAGTCGAGATGATTTATGAAACGTGCCGTCGTCGTGTTCAGCGGAGGACAAGACTCTACTACCTGCCTGGTTCAGGCTCTTCATCAGTATGATGAAGTTCACTGTGTCACTTTCGATTATGGTCAGCGCCACCGCGCTGAGATCGACGTTGCCCGTGAACTGGCCCTGAAACTGGGGGCACGCGCGCACAAGGTGCTGGACGTTACGCTGTTAAATGAACTGGCCGTGAGCAGCCTCACCCGCGACAGTATTCCGGTGCCGGACTACGAACCCGATGCCAGCGGCATTCCGAATACCTTCGTGCCGGGCCGTAATATCCTCTTCCTGACCCTGACGGCGATCTACGCCTATCAGGTGAAAGCCGAAGCGGTGATCACGGGCGTGTGTGAAACCGATTTCTCCGGCTACCCGGACTGTCGCGATGAGTTCGTGAAGGCGCTAAACCACGCCGTCAATCTGGGGATGGCGAAAGAGATCCGCTTTGAAACCCCGCTGATGTGGCTGGATAAAGCCGAAACCTGGGCGCTGGCGGACTACTGGGGCAAGCTGGACCTGGTTCGCAGCGAAACGCTCACCTGCTATAACGGTATCAAAGGCGACGGTTGCGGCCAGTGCGCCGCCTGTAATCTGCGCGCTAACGGGCTGAAACACTATCTCGCCGATAAAGGCGGCGTGATGGCAGCGATGAAACAGAAGACCGGATTGAAATAAAAGACACTCTCCGGGATCTGTGCCGGATGGGCGCTAACGCTCATCCGGTCTGCAATCTTGTCGGGCAGCGATTTGTCTTTGACGGTTTTCGCCAGCCCGTTTTTAATATTAATCGCCTGCGCGATCATCAGCTCCAGCTTTTCCCGCAGTTCCCCTTCCAGCGCCAGCGCTTTCTGCCTTTTCAGATCGATGCAGACAAAAGTCATCAGCGCATCAGCGACCACCTGCCCTTCGGGATCGAGCGTCACCACCTGGCTTAAAACGCCGCTTTTGCCGTTGATCTGCTGCACCTGGCTGGTCACCGTGAGCACATCGCCCAGCACGGCCGGACGGCGGTAGTTGATGTTGATATTGACGACCACGAACGCGATGTTGTGCGCGGTCAGCCACTGAAAGCTTTCGCTGTTTTCCAGCCCGTCCCAGCGCGCTTCTTCAAGAAACTCCAGATAGCGGGCATTGTTCACATGCTGGTAAACGTCGAGATGAAAACCGCGTACTTTGATTTTTGTCTGCATAGCGCAATAGCCTTTACCGTTATTGTTGGATAGAGAGGTCATAACTGGTATGACCTCTTTATCCTGGCAAAGATTAGCGCAGTGCAAGAAATGCGATTACAACGTCAGGTGTGAGAGGTTGCGCTCAACCAGCGCGCTGCCCATGCCCGGCACCTGTTTGAGATCGTCGACCGTTTTGAAAGGACCATACTCTTCGCGGTAGCTGACGATGGCCTGCGCTTTTTTCAGGCCGACACCATTCATCACGCGGGCGAGATCTTCCGCAGAGGCTGAATTGATACTGACCCGCGTACCATCATCATCCGCATTGGTTGCCACTATCCTGTCGCTTTTGCTTTTGCCCTGCGCCGCTGCGTTTTCACTTTTGTTCAACGAGAGCGGCGCTTTTTCTGCGGTTACCGGGGCGGCCAGCGCGCCGGCACTCAGCGCCGTGGTGGCAATAGCCAGCGTAATTAACAGTGCTTTGATTCCACATTTCATGCTGTTATCTCCTTTGTTTGTCAATGAGAGGCACGTCACGATAACCAGAAGCCGGAATATGGGCAAACAGCAGAATGCAGAAATGGAAAAGGCCGCGAAAGCGGCCTTTAGTGATTTGCAGAATTTGCGTTACGAAAATCTGCGAGCAGATACACGTAATTACTGCTGCTGAGTGATCAGTCGCCCAGCTTGATTTTGGCTTCTTTACGCAGGTTGCTCATCATGGCTTCGAAGGCAATCTGAGCATTGTTCTGGGTAATCCCCTGAACCATCGCCTTCTTCTGCGCTTCTGGCAGGGTGCCGGCTTTCACTTCATCCAGCGCCAGCAGAACGACGTTACCCTGCGCATCGGTGGTGGTACCGAAGCTTGGCTTGTCCTTCGCAGGCAGAGTCAGACCAAACGCGGCCTGGCTGATTGGATCCTGACCGGTACGGCTCAGCGTTTTCGCCTCACCGAAGCTCAGGCCAGCCGCTTTCAGCGCATCTTCTTTACCCGCTTTCAGATCGGCCAGCAGTTTTTCAGCATCCAGCTTCGCCTGCTGCTCCGCTTTGTTGTGCTTAACCTGAGCGACAACCTGATCCTTCACTTCCGCCAGCGGTTTGACCGCTTCCGCTTTGTGCTCGCTGACGCGCAGCACAAACGCACGATCGCCATCGACGGTAATGATGTCAGAGTTACTGCCCGGCGTGCCGTTCTCGCCTACCAGACCACCGTTGAAGATGGCATCAGAAACCGGTTTGAAGTTCAGCTCTTCCGGCAGGTTGTCACGACCAAACCAGCCAGTTTCAACCGCCTTCACGCCCGCCGCCTGCTCTGCACCTGCCAGAGATTCGTTGTCGTTGCTGGCAGCATCGCTAACCTTCTGCTGCAGCGCGTAGTAGGCATCCAGCGCTTTTTCCTGTTTCACTTTCGCCGCGATATCTTCGCGAACGTCAGCCAGCGGCTTGGTTTTCGCCGCGGTGATGTCGTCCAGACGCACGACCAGGAAACCTACGGAAGATTTAATGACGCCAGACAGCTGGCCTTTCTCTTTCAGGCCGGCATTTTTCAGCTCGTCCGGCGTGGTCGCCTCTTCCAGCCAGCCCATATCGCCGCCGTTTCGCGCAGAGATAATGTCGGTGGATTTCGCTTTCGCGACGGTCGCGAAATCAGCGCCTTTGTTCAGCTCATCCAGCACCGCTTTGGCATCGGCCTCGGTTTTCGTCTGAATCACGCTGTAGCGGTTACGCTGCGGCTGAGTGAACTGATCCTGATGCTGGTCGTAGTAAGACTGGATCTCCGCATCAGACGCGGTTTCCTGCAGCGCGGCAGCATCCAGCTTGATGTAGCTCACGCGGAACTGCTCTGGAGAAACAAAGGTATTCTTGTTCTGCTCGTAGTAAGCGTTAACGTCAGCGTCGCTCACCTGCTGTTTCGCCGCCAGGGCGTTCACATCAATGGTCGCTTCGCGTACAACGCGCTGCTGCGCCACCAGCGCGGCCAGTTCGTCCGTTTCACCTTTGAGCATGAAATCGGTGCCGACAACGGCATTGATGAGCTGCTGGGTGGTCAGCTGGTTACGCAGCGCCTGCGCGTACTGATCGGCCGTCATGCCCATCTGGTTAACGATGCTGTTGTAACGCGCGTTGTCGAATTTACCGTTAGACTGGAAGGCCTGCGTGGAGAAAATGGCTTTCTTCACCTGCTCATCGCTGATGCCAAGGCCCAGTTTTTTGGCGTACTGATCCAGCAGCGCTTCGTCGATAAGACGGTTCAGCACTCTGTTGGCGCAGGGTTTTCATGTACCCTTCGTTCGCTGCCAGTTCAGAGAATTGGTCGCCCAGCTGTTGCTGCATACGGTTACGTTCACCGGCAAAAGCATTCTCGAACTGACCACGGCTGATTTCCTGGCCATTCACTTTTGCGGCATAGTTTGCGCCACCGCCAATAAGGTAACTGCTCACGCCGGTCAATATGAACGACACGATAATGATACCGAAAATAATCTTGAGCACGAGACTGTTAGCAGCCGTGCGTAAGCTGTCCATCATGGTGTAACAACACTCCGCTGTAGGTGACTGGTTACCTGACGCTGACGGAAAATCCTGCCCGTCGCGCGTGAAGGCGTATTGTGACAAGAAAACGGGGCGATTGTCAGCCCACAACTCGCATAAACTCGCACAAATCAGGTCTGGACAAACAAAAAAGGCACATCAAATGATGCGCCCTTGTACTTTCCGGCTTCCCTGAAACGGGAAAGCAATCAGTTTACTGCGTCTTTCAGCGCTTTACCTGCACGGAAACCCGGCACTTTAGCGGCAGCAATGGTGATCTCTTTACCGGTCTGAGGGTTGCGGCCAGTACGGGCAGCACGCTCTTTAACAGCAAAAGTACCGAAGCCTACCAGTGCAACGTCGTCCCCAGCCTGCAGAGATTCAGTAACAGAAGCAATTAATGCATCTAACGCACGTCCAGCTGCAGCTTTAGAAATATCAGCACCAGCAGCAATTTTGTCAATCAGTTGAGATTTATTCACTGTTCTCTTCCTCTCTTTATAATTTATATCGCGCCTGAATCCTTCACAACGCGACCGCGCAGCAGTTATATCAGGCCTGCCATGACCTTACAACACCCGTTGTTGATGGCTGACCTAATCAGCAATCTAAATTAGCTATACAAAAAAAGGCTGGCAAGTGCGAAATGACTTACCAGCCTTGTTTTTATCGACGCTCTTTGCGCGAGGTCACTATTTTGCGGTTACAACCTGCATTCCGGAGGGTTCATTCTGCAATGCGAGGCTGAGAACTTCCTCGATTCGCTTAACCGGATGGATCTGCAGATCGGCAATCACGTTGTCCGGAATCTCTTCCAGATCGCGTTTGTTTTCGTAAGGGATCAGCACGGTTTTGATGCCACCGCGGTGCGCCGCCAGCAGTTTTTCTTTCAGACCGCCAATCGGCAGAACCTGGCCACGCAGCGTAATTTCACCGGTCATCGCCACATCGGCACGCACCGGGTTCCCTGTCAGGCAGGAAACCAGAGCGGTACACATGGCAATACCCGCGCTCGGGCCATCTTTCGGCGTCGCCCCTTCCGGTACGTGCACGTGGATGTCGCGTTTTTCGTAGAAATCGGCGTTGATGCCCAGTTTCTCCGCACGCGCGCGCACCACGGTCAGCGCCGCCTGGATGGACTCCTGCATCACTTCACCCAGCGAACCGGTGTAGGTCAGCTTGCCTTTGCCCGGCACGCAGGCGGTTTCGATGGTCAGCAGATCGCCGCCCACTTCCGTCCACGCCAGCCCGGTCACCTGACCAACGCGGTTTTCGTTGTCCGCACGGCCGTAGTCGAAGCGCTGAACGCCCAGGTAGGCATGCAGGTTATCGCCGTTGATCACAATGTGCTTCAGCGTCTTATCCAGCAGCAACTGTTTCACCGCCTTACGGCACAGTTTGGAGATTTCACGCTCCAGGCTACGCACGCCCGCTTCACGGGTGTAGTAGCGAATGATGCCGATGATCGCGCTGTCCTCGACGGTCAGCTCGCTGGCTTTCAGCGCGTTACGCTCAATCTGTTTCGGCAGCAGGTGCTGTTTAGCAATGTTCAGCTTCTCGTCTTCGGTGTAACCGGAGAGACGGATCACTTCCATACGGTCCAGCAGCGGCGCCGGAATGTTCATGGAGTTCGAGGTCGCCACGAACATCACGTCGCTCAGGTCGTAGTCCACTTCCAGGTAGTGATCGCTGAACGCCACGTTCTGTTCCGGATCCAGCACTTCCAGCAGAGCAGACGCCGGATCGCCGCGCATGTCCGACGACATCTTGTCGATCTCATCGAGCAGGAACAGCGGGTTTTTCACGCCCACTTTCGCCATCTTCTGGATCAGTTTGCCCGGCATAGAACCGATGTAGGTACGGCGGTGACCGCGGATTTCCGCTTCGTCACGCACGCCGCCCAGCGCCATACGGATGTACTTACGTCCGGTCGCTTTGGCGATGGACTGCCCCAGCGAGGTTTTACCCACCCCCGGCGGCCCAACCAGGCACAGAATCGGCCCTTTGATTTTGTTTACACGGCTCTGTACCGCGAGGTACTCAAGGATGCGGTCCTTCACGCGCTCCAGGCCGTAGTGGTCGGTATCGAGGATTTCCTGCGCCTGACGCAGGTCTTTTTTGACCTTGCTGCGCGCGTTCCACGGCACCTGCACCATCCACTCAATGTAGCCGCGCACAACGGTCGCTTCAGCCGACATCGGCGACATCATTTTCAGCTTCTGCAGCTCGGCTTCGGCTTTCTCTTTCGCCTCTTTCGGCATCTTCGCCGCGTCGATCTTGCGCTTCAGCGCTTCGTTTTCGTCCGGCGCATCGTCCATCTCGCCCAGTTCTTTCTGAATGGCCTTCATTTGCTCATTCAGATAGTACTCGCGCTGGGATTTTTCCATCTGCTTTTTCACGCGGTTGCGAATGCGCTTCTCAACCTGCAGCAGATCGATTTCAGACTCCATCATCGCCATCAGGTATTCCAGACGTTCGTTAACGTCGGACATTTCCAGCACGGACTGTTTGTCAGCCAGCTTCAGCGGCATATGTGCAGCGATGGTGTCCGCCAGACGCGCAGGATCGTCGATGCTGTTCAGCGACGTCAGCACTTCTGGTGGGATTTTCTTGTTCAGCTTGATGTAGCCTTCAAACTGGCTAATCGCGGTGCGAACCAGTACTTCCTGCTCGCGCTCATCAAGTTCAGGCGAATCAAGGTACTCTGCCTTGGCAGAGAAATGTTCGCCGTCGTCTGACAGAGTGGTAATACGCGCACGCTGCAGGCCTTCTACCAGCACCTTCACGGTGCCGTCAGGCAGCTTCAGCATCTGCAAAATAGAGGCCACGGTCCCGACGGTGAAAAGATCGTTTACACCCGGCTCATCCGTTGATGCTTCTTTCTGCGCCACCAGCATGATTTTTTTATCATGATCCATGGCGGCTTCGAGGCAACGGATCGATTTTTCCCGCCCTACAAATAAGGGTATGACCATGTGCGGATAAACCACCACATCGCGCAACGGCAATACGGGGATTTCAATGCGTTCAGAACGCTCAGGATTCATAGAGCTCTCTCTTAGTTTAATGTCCGCCAGGTAATCAGGTGACGTGACTGTGCAACACGCAACCATTAACATGTAAAGCAGTATATGGGGATGTTTCCCACACATTCAACGGCATGAATACGGAAAAATAAAAGGGGAGATAAAATCCCCCCTTTTTGGTTAACTGCTTGTAAGATTTGGTGAATTATTCGCCAGATGCCTGCTGTGCTTCCGGTTTGCCGTAAATCAGCAGCGGCTTGGTTTGGCCGGCGATGACGGACTCGTCAATCACCACTTTCTCAACGTCTTCCATCGACGGCAGATCGTACATGGTGTCGAGCAGTGCCGCTTCAACGATAGAACGCAGACCACGAGCACCGGTTTTGCGCACCATCGCTTTCTTGGCAATGGCATCCAGCGCTTCGTCGCGGAACTCCAGCTCCACGCCTTCCAGATTGAACAGCGCCTGATACTGCTTGGTCAGCGCATTTTTCGGCTCTTTCAGGATCTGAATCAGCGCGTCTTCGCTCAGCTCGCTCAGCGTCGCCACCACCGGCAGACGGCCGATGAACTCAGGGATCAGACCGAATTTGATCAGATCTTCCGGTTCAACCTGCGACAGCAGTTCGCCTTCGTTGGCTTTTTCAGACTTGCCTTTCACCGTCGCGCCAAAACCAATGCCGGAGCCGGTTTCAACACGGTGAGAGATCACTTTATCCAGACCGGCAAACGCACCGCCGCAGATGAACAGGATCTTGGAGGTATCAACCTGCAGGAACTCCTGCTGCGGATGCTTACGACCACCCTGCGGCGGAACCGCGGCCACCGTGCCTTCGATCAGCTTCAGCAGCGCCTGCTGCACGCCTTCACCCGATACGTCACGGGTGATGGACGGGTTGTCGGATTTACGGGAGATCTTGTCGATCTCATCGATGTAAACAATCCCGCGCTGGGCTTTCTGCACGTCGTAATCGCACTTCTGCAGCAGTTTCTGGATGATGTTTTCGACGTCCTCGCCCACGTAACCGGCTTCGGTCAGCGTGGTGGCATCCGCCATGGTGAACGGCACATCCAGCAGACGCGCCAGGGTTTCAGCCAGCAGCGTTTTACCGGAACCGGTTGGGCCGATCAGCAGAATGTTGCTTTTGCCCAGTTCTACGCCATTGCTGGTGTCGCCGTTGCGCAGGCGTTTGTAGTGGTTATAGACCGCTACCGCCAGCACTTTCTTCGCCTGCTCCTGGCCGATGACGTAGTCGTCCAGGTGGTGGCGGATTTCATGCGGCGTCGGCAGCGCGCTGCGCTCACGGTGCGGGGCAACTTCTTTAATCTCTTCGCGAATGATGTCGTTACACAGATCGACACATTCGTCGCAGATATACACGGACGGCCCGGCAATCAGCTTACGCACTTCATGCTGGCTTTTGCCGCAAAAAGAGCAGTACAGCAGTTTGCCCGAACCATCTTTGCGTTTATCTGTCATGAGTCAAAACCTCTTTTTAAGTTCTTTGTGCCGCACATGACGACGCAAATGCCATTCCAAGACGCAAAACGCTACATCAAACAGCGTGCCGCTCTATAGTATAGCGGCACACTCGCGTCGCGGGCATCAATTACGATGGGTCAAAATGGAGTCGACCAGGCCGTACTCCACGGCCTCTTGCGCAGCAAGGAAGCGATCGCGCTCGGTATCGCGCTCGATCTGCTCGAGAGGTTGACCCGTATGCTGCGCCATAAGTTCATTCATGCGCGCTTTCACTTTCAGGATTTCGCGGGCGTGGATTTCGATATCCGTCGCCTGGCCCTGGTAACCGCCCAGCGGCTGGTGAATCATCACGCGGGAATTTGGCAGGCAGAAACGCTTGCCTTTCGCCCCCGCGGTCAACAGGAACGCGCCCATCGATGCGGCCTGGCCCATACAGATGGTGCTGACGTCCGGCTTGATGAATTGCATGGTGTCATAAATCGACATCCCTGCTGTAATCACGCCACCCGGGGAGTTAATGTACAGGTAAATGTCTTTTTCCGGGTTTTCCGCTTCCAGAAACAGCATCTGCGCCACGATCAGGTTAGCCATGTGGTCTTCCACCTGGCCGGTCAGAAAAATAACGCGTTCCTTGAGCAGACGGGAATAGATATCGAAAGAACGCTCACCGCGTGAGGTCTGTTCAATAACCATTGGCACCAGAGCCATATGGGGTGCAAAGTTATCTCGTTCGCCACTGTATGACATTTCCGTCTCCTGGATCAAAAATGAAAACACCTGCTGTACTGATTGTACTTGAGTGAGCGGGATCTGACTATGACCCCTCACGGACGGATTATCAGCCAGAGCCTTTACGCCAATACCCTCTTTAGTGGGGATGACCAAGTGCCCTATTTCAAGCATAACAACCTTTTGCTGTTACGCTAACACCGAAACGGTCTTTTAGCACACTTCCTGTAAATGTCAATACGATAAAAAAGCCCGCTGCCAGCAAGGTAACGGGCTTTTGTACAAACTTTAAACCGCTAATGCTGAAGCCGCAATTACGCCTGCTGGTTCATCAGTTCGTTGAAGGAGGTGGCTTTTTCGGTCACTTTCGCTTTCGCCAGTACCGCTTCAACCGCCTGCTCTTCCAGGGCTACGTTGCGCATGTTGTCCATCAGCTCTTTGTTCTTGCCGTAGAACTCGATCACTTCTGTCGGATCTTCGTATGCAGAAGCCATCTCTTCGATCAGGCCTTTCACGCGCTCTTCGTCAGCTTTCAGCTCGTGGGTACGAATCACTTCGCCCAGCAGCAGGCCAACCACAACGCGGCGTTTCGCTTGCTCTTCGAACAGCTCGCGTGGCAGTTCCAGCGCTTGCTGCTGGTTGCCGCCGAAACGCTGTGCAGCCTGACGACGCAGAACGTCGATTTCGCTGTCGATCAGGGCAGCAGGAACGTCGATTTCGTTGGCGTTCACCAGACCTTCGATCGCCTGAGACTTCACGCGGTTACGCACAGCGCCTTTCAGCTCGCGCTCCATGTTTTTACGCACTTCGGTGCGCAGACCGGCAACAGAACCATCTTCCACGCCGAAACGTTTGATGAATTCTTCAGTCAGTTCTGGCAGTTCGCGCTCTTCAACTTTCTTCAGGTTGATGACGAACTTCGCCGCTTTACCTTTCAGGTTTTCAGCGTGGTACTCTTCCGGGAAGGTCACGTCGATGGTGAACTCTTCGCCCGCTTTGTGGCCTTTGATACCGTCTTCGAAGCCTGGGATCATACGACCCTGGCCCATTGCCAGTACGAAGTCAGACGCTTTGCCGCCTTCGAACTCTTCGCCGTCTACAGAACCGGTGAAGTCGATGGTCACGCGGTCTTCCGCGTCAACAGCGCCTTCTTTCTCTTTCCAGGTCGCCTGCTGCTTACGCAGGGTGTCCAGCATGGCGTCAACGTCTTCGTCAGTCACGGAAACAACCGGTTTTTCAACTTCGATAGATTCCAGACCTTTCAGCTCAACTTCCGGGTACACTTCGAACTCTACGGCGTAGGTGAAGTCTTCGCCCAGTTTGTATTCGCCCGGAACGTAGTTTGGCGCGCCGGCCGGATTGATTTTTTCTTTGATGATCGCATCGATAAAGTTGCGGCTCATCAGTTCACCCAGCACATCCTGACGAACGGAAGCGCCATAACGCTGAGCAACAACATTCATTGGTACTTTGCCCTTACGGAAGCCGTCAATACGCACTTTTTTCGCTACGTTGACCAGCTCGCTCTTCACAGCAGTTTCGATGCTGTCAGCAGCGATAGTAATCGTTACACGGCGGCCAAGGCCCTGAGTGGTTTCAACTGAAACTTGCATCTTGTTACCTCAAAAAAATCACAGTGCTCGGTCAACTCTCTCTGCGAAGCAAACCTTTTCGCTTTGCAGAACCGGGATGCTCTCTCCAATGCAGATTCACATTCCCTGTCGCCAGAATCATCCCGAAGACATTCCGAAAAATAAGACGCGGCATTATAGCGGCATCACTTAGGTGAGTCGAGAACGGGTGGGGCATGTTGCTGCGGCATTTTTCACACTTCTGAAGCTATTTCTAGCTCAAAAAATCGCACCATCCGCTCAAAACTCAGACAAAACAAAACGGCCCGCAGGCCGTTTTGAGGAAATCTGTAAGCAACATACTGGAAAAGCTCCAGCCGTTGCAAATCCGATTTATCAGGCGATAGTGCCTGCACCGCGACAGGGCGGCGATGCGAAAACCGTATCCTGCAAGCCTTCCCATTCCTTAATGGTGTAGGTATGCAGTGCCAGCGCATGCACGGTCGTGGAGAGTTCTTCCGTCAAGGTGCTGTAGATCAAGCGATGTCGATTCAGGAAACGTTCTCCCGTGAAGCGATCGCTAACCAGAACCACTTTGAAATGGCTTTCAGAACCCGCCGGAACGTTATGACGATAGCTTTCGTCGACGACTTCGAGGAACACAGGGTTGAACGCTGCCCTTAATTTATCTTCTATATGCTCACGTATCATCATGAAATTACTCCTCCGACAACGCCGGGATGTCACCCATCCCTTTAAATGTTAGCCGCTTTTACCGTTTCCATAACACTAAAACAACAAATATTTAGCTTTCGTCTGATTTTCTCATTCAAACGAATGAAGTTCACTGTGAGGCGGCGGATACCTTTTGTCATCCCGCTTGGGAAAGAGAACGGTGAACTGTTCAGTTTTGATGCCGAAAAAGCACAAGGCGATGAATTTACATGCGTTGAGCACTTCCCCTTAACGGCGGCGATGTTATGATGGCGGCAATTTTTCTCTCTATTATGCTTACGATTCGTTGAGAACCTGAAAATGTTAAAAAAACTCTTCTTTCCGTTGGTAGCCCTATTTATGCTGGCCGGCTGCGCTACCCCGCCGACCACCCTTGATGTCTCACCGAAAATCACCCTGCCTCAGCAGGATCCAAGCCTGATGGGCGTCACCGTGAGCATTAACGGCGCCGATCAGCGTCAGGATCAGGCGCTGGCGAAAGTGACCCGCGACAACCAGCTGGTCACGCTCACCGCCTCCCGCGACCTGCGCTTCCTGCTGCAGGAAGTGCTGGAGAAACAGATGACGGCGCGCGGCTATATGATTGGCGCCGAACGGCGCGGTGGATCTGCAGATCATCGTGAACAACCTGTACGCTGACGTGTCTCAGGGCAACGTGCGCTACAACATCGCCACCAAAGCGGATATCGCCATCATCGCCACCGCGAAGAATGGTAACAAGATGACCAAAAACTACCGCGCCAGCTATAACGTTGAAGGCGCGTTCCAGGCGACTAACGAGAAAATCGCTGACCGCGGTTAACAGCGTGCTGACCGACACCATCGCCGATATGGCGCAGGACACCAGCATCCACGACTTCATCAAGCAAAACGCGCGTTAATCGCTGCTCGCTGACCCGGTGTTCACGCCGGGTCAGTTTTATAAGAACATGTCCAGCCACTACTTACGCATTTTCCAGCAACCGAAATCAGCGATTCTGCTGATCCTCGGCTTTGCCTCCGGTTTACCCCTCGCCCTCACCTCCGGCACGCTTCAGGCGTGGATGACGGTCGAGAACATCGATCTGAAAACCATTGGTTTCTTCTCGCTGGTGGGCCAGGCCTACGTCTTTAAATTCCTGTGGTCGCCGGTCATGGATCGCTACACGCCGCCGCTCCTGGGGCGGCGTCGCGGCTGGCTGGTGATGACGCAACTGCTGCTGCTGGCCATCGCGGCGATGGGTTTCCTTGAACCCACCAAGCACCTGCGCTGGATGGCGGCGCTGGCGGTGGTGATTGCCTTCTGTTCCGCCTCTCAGGATATCGTGTTCGACGCCTGGAAGACGGACGTGCTGCCTGCGGAAGAGCGCGGCGCCGGTGCGGCCATCAGCGTGCTGGGCTATCGCCTCGGCATGCTGGTTTCCGGCGGGCTGGCGCTGTGGCTGGCCGATCGCTACCTCGGCTGGCAGGGGATGTACTGGCTGATGGCCGCTCTGCTGATCCCCTGCATTATCGCGACGCTGTTGGCGCCCGAACCGAGTGACGTTATCCCGGTTCCCCGCTCGCTGGAGCAGGCCGTCGCCGAACCGCTGCGTGATTTCTTCGGCCGCAACAACGCCTGGCTGATCCTGCTGCTTATCGTGCTGTATAAACTGGGCGATGCTTTCGCCATGAGCCTGACCACCACCTTCCTGATCCGCGGCGTCGGGTTTGACGCCGGTGAAGTCGGCGTGGTCAATAAAACGCTGGGGCTGTTGGCGACCATCGTCGGCGCGCTGTATGGCGGCGTGCTGATGCAGCGCCTCACGCTGTTCCGCGCGCTGCTGATCTTCGGCATTTTTACAGGCGGTTTCCAATGCCGGCTACTGGCTGCTGTCCACCATGCAGAAAGATATCGTCAGCATGGGTGCCGCGGTGTTCTTCGAAAATCTGTGCGGCGGCATGGGCACGGCGGCCTTTGTCGCGCTGCTGATGACGCTGTGCAACAAGTCCTTCTCCGCTACCCAGTTCGCTCTGCTCTCGGCGCTGTCCGCCGTGGGCCGCGTGTACGTCGGCCCGATTGCCGGCTGGTTCGTGGAAGCCCACGGTTGGCCAACGTTTTATCTCTTCTCGGTTATGGCTGCCGTGCCGGGGATTTTATTGCTGCTGGTGTGTCGGCAGACGCTGGAATATACCCAGCGGACCGAACACTTTATGCCGCGCACCGAATATCACGGCGCCTACCGTTTGGCGTTACGCCTGTTGAGGGTGGGCTGCCTGCTGCTTAGCGGCTGGCTGGTGGTGCTTATTGTGACGGCCAGCGGAATGGCGAACTGGACCATTGGTACCAGGCTTCTCGAAGGCGGCGCGCTGCTGGCGATTGTCGGCATTCTGTTCGGCGGGCTGCTGGATCTGCTGGCGCTGCGCAAAACGCGGCTGATGTGAACACAGCGCTTACCCGATAAAAGGTAAGCGCTGGTGCTATTAATAGAAGAAAAATAGCCCGCGCAGGACGTGCGTGAAGAGCGCCGGTAAAATAATCACGCCGACGGCGGTGATAATTGGCGAAAATTGCTGCAGAAACGCGATGGGTAACACAAACATAAACGCAACCCCTTTGAAGGGCATCGCGTACCACTGATGTCGGTTACGGCTAATCACCCACCAGGCCGGATAAGCCAGCACCGCGGTCAGCATCATGACGCGAGAAACACCTTTGTACACTGGCGGGTAGTTGAAGACCACTTCATATAAATGAAACAACGGGATCGCCAGCATAATCCATCCCAGCAGCCACAAGAGCGGCAGCACTGCCCTGGCGATACGTTTTCCCTGTGCATAATACGCCAGTAAAAGCGGCATGACCCACAGATAGACGATAAGGCTCCCTACTATCGCCGCAGCCTGCCCTGCCATTGCGGGTGCGGCCCGCACCTGTAACCAGGCAGCCACGCCCCAGAACCAGAGCGCTGCAACCTCTCTCCAGCTCAACAAAAGGTGCGGCGAAGAGATATATTCCAGCAGTTCGGGATTCAGGCGATCCAGCAGTTGCGGATAGTGATATTTAATTGTCGCAACATGATTGACCAGTTGTTGCGTGAAACCGGGAATCAGTTTCGCCCACCACGGCACCCTTTTCATCTCGCCAGCCAGCAGTCGCCAGGCCAGTTTCGCTTGCCTGTCATTTGTGCTTTGCCGCGCCAGATACGCCCAGTGCTCTTCGGCTTCACTCAGCGCAACCTGCTGTTCAATGGCCTCAACCACCCAGTATGGGATATGCCTGACGCGATAGCCGTCCAGCTCCCAGCCCATAATAGCGGAGACTTCACTGACCAGGCTGCGCGTAATGCCTTTGCGCTCACTTAACGCCTGCGCCAGCGCAAGGCTGAAAACAGCGCGCGCGTCCAGGGCATCCGGCAGTTCATGATCCAGATACTCACGCAACGCTTTCAGCGCAGGCATTTCATCGGTTAACAGCCGGACGGAAAAACGTGCTGCGTCATCTTCCAGCGTCTCGCGTTGCCAGTCGGGTTGCAGGGCGATGTCGTGATGCCCTTCCAGCGTACGCAGATAATCCTGCGCGCTGGAAAGTGTCACTTCGCTATGTTCGGATTCGTCCGCTTCGGGTTCATCCTCTTCTTCGTCCTGCCACATCGCCGCATTGCTGGCGTATTGCTTCGCGAGATCGAACGCTTCCCGCAGTTGCTGATAACCCTGAGGATCTTTATCCGGGCGATGCAGTTTAAGCTGGCGGGCGTAAGCCCGGCGGATGGCGGATTCATCCGTAGTGGCATCAATGCCAAGGGTTTCCCAGATAGTCATCGCTATTACATCCCGTCATCCAGCATATCTAATGCCCGGCGCAGTTCATCACGCGCCGCAGCGATAGCACGCACATCCTGACGATTAAGCGCCATTTCAAACTGCGTGGCATAGTGGTCGATCAGTTGCCGACGCTGCCCCAAAAGTTGTTCGTAACGGCGTGACGCCTCTGCCAGCAATTGCCGGTTTTCCGGCACATCGCGAGGGTGCATTTTCAGGCCATCAAGCTGACGTAAACGCTCGGCGATCTCTTCTTCACTCAACACGCCAGGGGCTTTTTCGATGATCAGCGTTGAAGCGGTGCTTTCACCCTGCACTTTACATTCCACTTCCAGAATACCGTCCAGCGTATAGGTGAAGCGCACATCGATTTTCACCTCGCCTGCGCGGCGGGCCGGAACCGGAACGGTCATACGATCGAGCAGCAAATTATCGCTGACGCGGCGGGCTTCGCCCTGATATACCGCGATCACAATATGATCCTGGTTGTCACTCATCGTCTCGACCGTTTCGACAACGCTGACCGGAACAAACGCATTGCGCTCAATCAGCGGCATGAAATAGCCGTCGTCAGTTTTACCGCCTTCGAGCCGCCGGGCCACTGCCACGCCCAGCGAGTACGGCATCACATCGGTCAATACGATATCGTCCAGCGCGCGGTCTTCGGCGATAAGCCCGGCCTGCACTCCTGCGCCAAGCGCCACGACTTCATCCGGATTAAGCTCATTACGCGGAAAGCGGCCAAACATTCGCGTTGCCAATTGGCGCACCAGCGCCATCCGGGTCGCGCCGCCCACCAGGATGACGTGATCAAGATCGCGGGGATCAAACTGTGCATCCTGTAAAACCTGCACGACTGTTTTTTTCAGCCGTGAAAGTAACCCGGCAGCCTGCCCGGCAAAGGTTTCGCCGTCCAGTTGCCAGCGGTACGTTTCACCGGCAAAAGCGAGCTGCGCGGTGGCGCTATCCTGTGCGCTGAGCGTCTGTTTAAGCTCTTCCGCCAGTGAAGTTAATTGTGCCGAGCAGGTTAACGGCGCGTCCTTTAATGCCGGGGAAGTACTTAACATCCACTGGCGAATAAGATCGGTAAAGTCGTCACCGCCCAGCCAGGCATCGCCGCTGCTGGCACGCACTTCGATCACGCCCTCGAAAATGTCCACAATAGAGACATCAAAAAGTGCCGCCGCCGAGGTCGAAAATCAGGAACTTTTGCTCGCTGTTATCGGCCAGCCCGTAAGCCAACGCTGCTGCCGTCGGTTCATTGAGCAAACGCATAACCTCAAGCCCGGCAAGACGCCCGGCGGCTTTTACCGCCTTGCGTTGCGCATCATTAAAATAGGCGGGAACCGTGATCACCGCACGGGTTACCGGGCAGCCCAGCGCCACTTCGGCATCGGTTTTGAGTTTACGTAAGATAAGAGCGGATAACTCTTCGGCGCGAAATTGCCGCGAGCCGAGTGTCCAGGTTTTATCCGTGCCCATATAGCGCGTGAAGCTGGCGACCGTCATCTGTGGATGGCTGACCAGACGCGCTTTAGCTGCGGCACCAACCAGCAGGTGCCCCCCATCATCGATGCCGATCACAGAGGGTGTTAAGCGCTCCCCTTGCGCGCCGGTGATCAGTTGCGTGTCACCCTCAGCGAACCAGACGACAGCGCTATTGGAGGTTCCTAAGTCGATGCCAATAATCGGCGAGGTATTTCCAGACATCTGAATATCATCCCTTCATAATTAACAATTCCCCGGATTTTTTTGTTTTTAAAATCAATCGCAAGGATAAAAAACCGACTAAATAATTCATGATGGTTATTATTTCGTACAATTAATAACCATTATTTCAATCCAGGCCTAATCGGTTATTTATCGTTATATGTATACATTTTCTTTAATTATTTTGTGCGCTATAAATTAAGGGCTATTCTTTAACGATTCAGCACCTGTTATTAATTATTTGGTTTCACATTAGTTCCAATAATGTACGGTAATTGCTGAATATATGTTAATTATTTGTTTAATAAATTGATTGGTTATACCAATTCACCCTCAGCGCTGATTGTAATGTAATATTTTCGTTATAATCTCAACTTCAGGCTGTGCGAATGCCCGATTTTACAGTTTGTTGCATTCCGTGTGACATAAACGGCAGAACCCAGTAACACCTTACTGACACAGAGCCAAGTATGTTTACAGTAACGTAACCTTTCCGTAAAATGCCCGCACACTTTAAGCGCCACCAGATCCCGTGGAATTGAGGTCGTTAAATGAGACTCAGGAAATACAATAAAAGTTTGGGATGGTTGTCATTATTCGCAGGCACTGTATTACTCAGTGGCTGTGATTCTGCACTACTAGACCCCAAAGGACAGATTGGACTGGAACAACGTTCACTGATATTGACGGCTTTTGGCCTGATGTTGATTGTGGTTATTCCAGCCATTTTGATGGCTGTTGGTTTCGCCTGGAAGTATCGTGCGAGCAATAAAGATGCGAAGTATAGCCCGAACTGGTCACACTCCAATAAAGTGGAAGCTGTGGTCTGGACGGTACCTATTCTGATCATCCTGTTCCTTGCCGTACTGACCTGGAAAACCACTCACGCACTTGAGCCAAGCAAACCGCTGGTTCACGATGAGAAACCTATTACCATTGAAGTGGTCTCCATGGACTGGAAATGGTTCTTCATCTATCCAGAGCAGGGTATTGCTACCGTGAATGAAATCGCCTTCCCGGCGAACACTCCGGTTCAGTTCAAAGTGACCTCCAACTCCGTAATGAACTCCTTCTTCATCCCGCGTCTGGGTAGCCAGATTTACGCGATGGCCGGTATGCAGACCAACCTGCACCTGATCGCGAACGAAGCAGGCACCTACGATGGTATCTCCGCCAGCTACAGCGGCCCGGGCTTCTCAGGTATGAAGTTCAAAGCTATTGCTACGCCGGACCGTGCCGCTTTCGACCAGTGGGTTGCAAAAGCGAAGCAATCTCCAAACACCCTGTCTGACATGGCGGCGTTCGAAAAAGTGGCAGCGCCAAGCGAATACAACAAGGTGGAGTACTTCTCCAACGTGAAACCCGATTTGTTCAAAGACGTTATTGGCAAATTTATGGATCACGGCAAGAGCATGGACATGACCCAGCCTGAAGGCGAGCACAGCGCGCACGAAGGTATGGAAGGCATGGACATGAGCCACGCGGAAACCGCTCACTAAGGGGCCGAGGAAGAAAACGATGTTCGGAAAACTGACACTGGATGCAGTGCCCTACCATGAACCGATTATCGTGGTCACGGTGGCTGCAATTATCGTCGGCGGCCTGGCGGTAGTTGGCCTGATCACTTACTTCGGTAAGTGGACCTACCTGTGGAACGAGTGGCTGACCTCGGTCGACCACAAAAGACTCGGCATCATGTACATCATCGTCGCCCTCGTCATGCTGCTGCGCGGCTTCGCCGACGCGATCATGATGCGTAGCCAGCAGGCGCTGGCCTCTGCGGGTGAAGCGCGGCTTCCTGCCGCCGCACCACTACGACCAGATCTTCACCGCCCACGGCGTGATCATGATCTTCTTCGTGGCGATGCCGTTCGTGATCGGCCTGATGAACCTGGTCGTGCCGCTGCAGATCGGCGCGCGCGACGTGGCGTTCCCGTTCCTGAACTCCCTGAGCTTCTGGTTCACGGTTGTCGGCGTGATCCTGGTTAACCTGTCGCTGGGCGTCGGCGAATTCGCGCAGACCGGCTGGCTGGCCTATCCGCCGCTGTCGGGAATTGAGTACAGTCCGGGCGTCGGGGTCGACTACTACATCTGGGGGCTGCAGCTCTCGGGTGTCGGTACCACGCTGACCGGCATCAACTTCTTCGTGACCATCCTCAAGATGCGTGCCCCGGGCATGACGATGATGAAGATGCCGGTGTTCACCTGGGCATCTCTGTGCGCCAACGTCCTGATCATCGCCTCGTTCCCGATCCTGACCGTCACCCTGGCGCTGCTGACCCTGGACCGCTACCTGGGCACCCACTTCTTCACCAACGATATGGGCGGCAACGCGATGATGTACATCAACCTGATCTGGGCCTGGGGTCACCCGGAGGTGTACATCCTGGTCCTGCCGGCGTTCGGTGTGTTCTCCGAAGTCACCGCGACCTTCTCGCGCAAACGCCTGTTCGGCTACACCTCGATGGTATGGGCGACCGTCTGCGATCACCGTCCTGTCGTTCATCGTGTGGCTGCACCACTTCTTCACCATGGGTTCGGGCGCGAACGTCAACGCCTTCTTCGGCATCACCACGATGATCATCGCCATCCCGACCGGGGTGAAGATCTTCAACTGGCTGTTCACCATGTACCGGGGCCGCATCGAGCTTCCACTCCGCGATGCTGTGGACCATCGGCTTCATGGTGACCTTCTCCGTCGGCGGCATGACCGGCGTGCTGCTGGCGGTCCCGGGCGCCGACTTCGTGCTGCACAACAGCCTGTTCCTGATCGCGCACTTCCACAACGTGATCATCGGCGGCGTGGTGTTCGGCTGCTTCGCCGGCCTGACCTACTGGTTCCCGAAAGCCTTCGGCTTCACGCTGAACGAGAACTGGGGCAAACGCGCGTTCTGGTTCTGGATCATCGGCTTCTTCGTGGCCTTCATGCCGCTGTACGTGCTGGGCTTCATGGGCATGACCCGTCGCCTGAGCCACTACAGATCGATCCGCAGTTCCACCCCATGCTGATGGTCGCAGCCTGCGGTGCCGTGCTGATTGCCTGTCGGTATCCTGTGTCAGCTGATTCAGATCTACGTGTCTATTCGCGACCGCGACCAGAACCGTGACCTGACCGGCGACCCGTGGGGTGGCCGTACGCTGGAGTGGGCAACCTCCTCGCCGCCGCCGTTCTACAACTTCGCCCATCGTGCCGCAGGTTCACGAACGTGACGCATTCTGGGAAATGAAAGAGAAAGGCGAAGCGTACAAAAAACCTGCTCAATACGAAGAGATCCACATGCCGAAAAACAGCGGTGCGGGCATTGTGATTGCCGCCTTCGCAACGGTATTTGGTTTCGCCATGATCTGGCACATCTGGTGGATGGCGATCGTTGGCTTCGCCGGCATCATCATCAGCTGGATTGTGAAGAGCTTCGACGAGGACGTGGACTACTACGTACCGGTCGCAGAAATCGAGAAGCTGGAAAACCAGCATTTCGACGAGATCACTAAAGCAGGGCTGAAAAATGGCAACTGATACTCTGGCGCACTCAACTGCCCACGCGCACGAACACGCGCACCACGATGCAGGGCCGACAAAGGTCTTCGGTTTCTGGATCTACCTGATGAGCGACTGCATTCTGTTCTGCTGTCTGTTCGCGACCTATGCCGTTCTGGTGAACGGCACAGCGGGCGGCCCGACCGGCAAGGACATCTTCGAACTGCCGTTCGTTCTGGTTGAAACCGCGCTGCTGTTGTTCAGCTCCATCACCTACGGCATGGCGGCTATCGCCATGTACAAAAACAACAAGAGCCAGGTTGTTTCCTGGCTGGCGTTGACCTGGCTGTTTGGCGCTGGCTTTATCGGGATGGAAATCTATGAATTCCATCACCTGATCGCCGAAGGCTTCGGTCCGGATCGCAGCGGCTTCCTGTCGGCGTTCTTCGCGCTGGTCGGCACCCACGGTCTGCACGTGACCTCCGGTCTGATCTGGATGGCGGTACTGATGTTCCAGGTCTCCCGTCGCGGCCTGACCAGCACTAACCGTACCCGTATCATGTGCCTGAGCCTGTTCTGGCACTTCCTGGACGTGGTCTGGATCTGCGTGTTCTCTGTTGTCTATCTGATGGGGGCGATGTAATGAGTCATTCTAACGATCATGGCGCTTCCCACGGCAGCGTAAAAACCTACATGACAGGTTTCATCCTGTCGATCATCCTGACGGTGATCCCGTTCTGGATGGTGATGAGCGGTTCTGCGTCTAAGCCGGTTATCCTGGGCGTTGTCCTGGTGACCGCGGTGATTCAGATTCTGGTGCATCTGGTTTGCTTCCTGCACATGAACACCAAGTCCGATGAAGGCTGGAACCTGACCGCCTTTATCTTTACCGTGATTATCATCGCTATCCTGGTAGTCGGTTCCATCTGGATTATGTGGAACCTCAACTACAACATGATGGTTCACTAAGAGCGGCGAGTATGTTTAAGCAATACCTGCAAGTAACGAAACCAGGCATCATCTTTGGCAACCTGATCTCCGTGATCGGAGGGTTCCTGCTGGCCTCCAAAGGCAGCATTGATTATCCCCTCTTTCTCTACACGCTGGTCGGTGTGTCGCTGGTGGTCGCGTCCGGTTGTGTATTTAACAACTACATCGACGTGGATATCGACAAGAAGATGGAAAGAACGAAAAATCGGGTGCTGGTGAAAGGCCTGATCGCGCCTACCGTCTCGCTGGTGTACGCCACCTTGCTGGGTATTGCTGGCTTTATGCTGCTGTGGTTTGGCGCCAACCCGCTGGCCTGCTGGCTGGGGGTGATGGGGTTCGTGGTGTATGTCGGCGTCTACAGCCTGTACATGAAACGCCACTCCGTCTACGGCACGCTGATTGGCTCTCTCTCCGGCGCTGCGCCGCCGGTGATTGGCTACTGCGCGGTCACGAACGAGTTCGACAGCGGTGCGCTGATCCTGCTGGCTATCTTTAGCCTGTGGCAGATGCCGCACTCCTATGCCATCGCGATTTTCCGCTTTAAGGATTATCAGGCAGCGAACATCCCGGTTCTGCCGGTCGTGAAAGGCATCTCCGTTGCCAAGAACCACATCACGCTGTACATCATCGCCTTTGCCGTGGCAACGCTGATGCTCTCTCTGGGTGGTTACGCTGGATACAAATATCTGGCGGTAGCGGCTGCGGTGAGCGTCTGGTGGCTCGGCATGGCGCTGCGCGGTTACAAAGTGGAAGATGACAAAGTCTGGGCGCGCAAGCTGTTTGTGTTCTCGATTGTGGCCATTACTTCACTGTCCGTGATGATGTCCGTGGACTTCATGGTGCCGGATTCACATAACCTGCTGACTTACGTCTGGTAAGCCACAACAGGTGAATAAAGGGGTGCTTCGGCACCCTTTTTTATTCACTGAATCTATTAATAACGCATGTAATATTTGTTAAATAACCCTTTATTTACCCCGCCCCTTCCCCGCACTACACTATGGCCTGCTTTTGAACTGAGGTGGTAATGAACGATTATAAAATGACGCCAGGCGAGCTACGCGCCACCTGGGGCTTAGGGACTGTCTTCTCGCTACGGATGCTTGGCATGTTTATGGTCCTGCCTGTTCTGACCACGTACGGTATGGCGCTGCAGGGCGCCAGCGAGGCGCTGATTGGCCTCGCCATCGGCATCTACGGCCTGGCGCAGGCGGTGTTCCAGATCCCGTTTGGCCTGCTCTCTGACCGGGTGGGCCGCAAGCCGCTGATTGTCGGCGGGCTGCTGATCTTTGTGCTCGGCAGCGTGATTGCCGCCCTCACCCACTCCATCTGGGGCATTATTCTTGGCCGCGCGCTGCAGGGCTCCGGCGCGATTGCCGCCGCGGTGATGGCGCTGCTGTCAGATCTAACCCGCGAGCAAAACCGCACCAAAGCGATGGCGTTTATCGGCGTGAGCTTTGGCGTGACGTTTGCGATTGCGATGGTGCTCGGCCCCATCATCACACATCTCCTGGGTCTGCATGCGCTGTTCTGGATGATTGCCGTGCTGGCGACCATCGGCATCATCCTAACCCTGTGGGTGGTGCCGGACAGCAAAAACCACGTGCTCAACCGCGAGTCGGGGATGGTCAAAGGCTGCTTCAGCAAAGTGATTGTCGAGCCGCGCCTGCTGAAGCTGAACTTTGGCATTATGTGTCTGCACATCCTGCTGATGTCGACCTTTGTTGCCCTGCCCGGCCAGCTTGAAGCAGCCGGTTTCCCGGCGGCAGAGCACTGGAAAATCTATCTGGTCACGATGCTGATTTCGTTTGCCTCCGTGGTGCCGTTCATCATCTACGCCGAAGTGAAGCGCCAAATGAAGCGCGTCTTTGTGGGCTGCGTGGCGGTACTGCTGATTGCCGAAATCGTGCTCTGGGGCGCCGGCGCGCACTTCTGGGAGCTGATTGCCGGCGTGCAGCTGTTCTTCCTGGCCTTTAACCTGATGGAAGCGCTGCTGCCGTCGCTGATCAGCAAAGAGTCCCCCGCCGGTTACAAAGGCACGGCAATGGGCATTTACTCCACCAGCCAGTTTCTCGGCGTGGCGATCGGCGGCGCGCTCGGCGGCTGGGTGGACGGCCTGTTTGATTCACAAACGGTGTTCCTGGCCGGCGCATTGCTGGCCGCGGTCTGGCTGCTGGTCGCCAGCACCATGAAAGAGCCGCGCTACGTGAGCAGCCTGCGCGTAGAAATTCCGGATGATGTGGAGATTAGCGATGCGCTGAAACAGCGTCTGGAAGCCAAAGACGGCGTCACAGAGGTGCTGATCGTTCCCGAAGAGCGCAGCGCTTACGTCAAAATTGACAGCAAAGTGACCAACCGCTTTGAAGTCGAGCAGGCCGTCGCAGGTTAAGCAGGCCATTTTCCCCTCCCCTGACGGGAGGGGAAAAGCGATTAATCGCGGAAGTTTTTGAACTGGAACGGCTGCCCCAGATCGCCGCCGCGCACCAGCGCCATCACCGCTTGGAGATCGTCGCGGGACTTACCGGTCACGCGAATCTCTTCGCCCTGGATCTGCGCCTGCACCTTCAGCTTGCTGTCTTTGATGAGCTTGACGATTTTCTTCTGCCGCGCGCTCTCGATGCCCTGCTTCAGCTTGGCTTCCACAAACCAGTTTTTACCGCTGTGGACGAACTCTTCCGGCACATCCAGAGACGCCCCTTCGATGCCGCGCTTCAACAGCTTGGCGCGCAGAATGTCGAGCAGCTGATTCACCTGGAAATCAGACTCGCTCAGCACCTTAATGGTCTTATTTGCGTCGTTCAGCTCAAACGACGCCTCAACGCCACGAAAATCGAAACGTGACTCAACTTCGCGGGTTGCGTTCTCAACGCCGTTGCGCACTTCCCGCATATCAACTTCGGAAACGATATCGAAAGATGGCATCTTTTCTTCTCCCTTCACTTTTGTTGCGATGCATAATACCCGCTACGAGGCATAACTCAACAGAAGCATAGCTGACAGCACTATAATGGTTGAAGCTGTAACACCTGGCGCAGTTGCAGGTGAGGAGGAACAATGAAAATTACCGTGCTCGGATGCGGAGCCCTAGGTCAGCTGTGGCTGACCGCGCTGTGTAAGCAGGGACATGAGGTTCAGGGCTGGCTACGCGTGCCCCAGCCCTTTTGCAGTGTAAACCTGATCGTGGAAGAAGACGGCACGGTCTTTAACGAATCCCTCACCGCGAACGATCCTGAATTTCTGGCCGCAAAGCGACCTTCTGCTGGTGACGCTGAAAGCCTGGCAGGTTTCAGACGCGGTAAAAGGCCTTGCACCGGCGCTTTCTCCCGCGACGCCCATACTGCTGCTGCACAACGGCATGGGGACCCTGGACGAGCTGAAAAGCGCTGCCGCAGCCCCTGCTGATGGCGACAACCACGCACGCTGCCCGTCGCGACGGCAACATCATCGTGCATGTCGCCAGCGGGTACCACGCACATCGGCCCGGCCAGAACGCAGGATGGCGACTACAGCTATCTGGCCGATGTGCTGCAAGAAGCTGCTGCCGGACGTGGCCTGGCACAACAACATTCGCCCGGCTCTGTGGCGCAAGCTGGCGGTCAACTGCGTGATCAATCCGCTGACGGCGCTGTACGACTGCAAAAATGGCGATCTGCGCGAATTTCCCGATGAGGTGGCAAAAATTGCCCTGCAGAAGTCGCGGCGGTCGTTGAGCGGGAAGGCCTGCATACCTCGGCAGACGATTTGCGCTGCTATGTCGAGCAGGTTATCGAGAGTACAGCAGAAAACATCTCCTCGATGCTGCAGGATGTTCGGGCATTACGCCACACGGAGATCGACTACATCACCGGCTATCTGCTAAAACGCGCCCGCGCGCACGGCATCGCGGTGCCGGAAAACGCCCGTCTGTATGACCTGGTTAAACGTAAGGAGAGTGAATATGAGCGCGTCGGCACTGATCTGCCTCGCCCCTGGTAGCGAAGAGATGGAAGCGGTCACCACCATCGATCTGCTGGTGCGCGGCGGCATTAAAGTCACTACCGCCAGCGTCGCCAGCGACGGCAACCTGGCTATCACCTGCTCGCGCGGGGTGAAACTGCTGGCCGATGCGCCGCTGGTTGAGGTGGCGGATGGGGATTTCGACGCCATCGTGCTGCCCGGTGGCCTGAAAGGCGCGGAGTGCTTCCGCGACAGCCCGCTGCTGGTTGAGACCGTGCGCCAGTTCCATCTATCCGGGCGCATTGTCGCCGCCATCTGCGCCGCCGCCGGAACGGTGCTGGTGCCGCACGATATCTTCCCCATCGGCAATATGACCGGCTTCCCGGGGCTGAAAGACACGATTCCGGAAGAGCAGTGGGTGGATAAACGCGTGGTGTGGGATCCGCGCGTCAACCTGCTGACCAGCCAGGGGCCGGGCACCGCGATTGATTTTGGCCTGAAGATTATTGACCTGCTGGTCGGGCGCGAAAAAGCGCATGAGGTGGCGTCACAGCTGGTGATGCCGGCGGGGATTTATAATTACTACGAAGCGTAGGTACATAAAAAGCCGGGTGGCGTTGACGCTTATCCGGCCTACAACCGGGCCTTGCCACCGGAACACCACCGGGTTCAGGCTCGTGCCCTTGCAGGCCGGATGAAAGCGAAGCCATCATCCGGCATTGTGTTTACGGGCGATACACCTTCACATTCTGGAAGCCCTGCTCGCGCAGATACAGCGCCTGCAGGCGGCTCATCACGCCACGCTCGCACCACAGCAGATAGGTTTTGCTCTGATCGAGATCGCCAAACTTCGTGCTCAGCTTGTAGAACGGCAGCGAAACCACCTCAACGCCTTCCAGCTGCAGCGGCTTGTCATCCTGCTCGTCAATGGAGCGGATATCCAGAATCACATCGTTCGCGCCGAAACCGCTCACGGTTTCCACTTCCACCACGTCCTGCTCGGTCTGCTGGGCGATCTCGCGGATATCAATGTTGGTGGCTTCCGCCACCACTTTGTCCAGAATGCTGAAATCGAAGTGCGCTTCTTCCGCTTCGATCTTCGCCTTCACCGCTTTCACCGTTGGGCTTTTCGAAATCACGCCGCAGTATTCCGGCATGGTGCGGGCAAAATCTTCGGTGCCGATTTCGCGCGCCAGATCGATGATGTGCTCTTTATCGTGAGAGATCAGCGGACGCAGGATCAGCGTATCGGACACGTTGTCGATCAGACGCAGGTTGGTCAGCGTCTGGCTGGAGACCTGGCCCAGCGCTTCGCCGGTGACCAGCGCCTGCACGCCGTAGCGTTCAGCCACTTTCGACGCGGCACGCACCATCATGCGCTTCAGGACCACGCCCATCTGGCCGTCGTCCACTTTCTCCAGGATCTCGCCGACCACCGGTTCGAAATTGATTGCCACGAAACGCACGCGGTGCGAGCTGCCGAAGCGGTTCCACAGATAATGCGCCACCTGACGAACGCCGATTTCGTGCGCCGCGCCGCCCAGGTTGAAGAAGCAGTAGTGTACGCGGCAGCCGCGGCGCATCAGCATATAGCTGGAGACGCCGGAGTCGAAGCCGCCGGAGATCAGCGACAGGACGTCTTCCTGGGTGCCGATCGGGAAGCCGCCGATGCCTTCATAGCGGCCTTTCACCAGCAGCAGGCGATCGTCTTCGATCTCCAGATTCACCGTCACGTCCGGGTGGGTCAGGTTCACGCGCGCAGATTCGACGTGCTGGTTCAGACCGCCGCCGACGTAACGTTCCACTTCAATGGAGCTGAACTCGTGCTTGCCGCGACGCTTCACGCGCACGCAGAAGGTTTTGCCTTCGATCTGGTCGCGGTACTGCACCAGCGCTTTCTCGAAGATGTCGTGCATATCGGTGAAAGGGACATCTTCCACTTCCAGAATATGGTGGATCCCCGGAATGCGGGTCAGCGCGTCGCGAATATCCTGACGCTGGTTTTCGTCTTTGGCGCGGACTTCGACGTGGTCCCAGTGGCGCACCACGGCGAGGGTTTCGTCGTAGTGCTTCAGAACGTTACGAATGTTCCCGGTGAGAATTTTAATAAAGCGCAAACGCACAGATTGGCTTTTGATGGTGATTTCAGGGAACAATTTAATGATAAACTTCATGGCGGCAATGTTTCGTTGGCAAGCCCGTATTAAGGCCTGTAAGGGAAAATAATACAGCAGCCCACACCCGTGGCTGCATCCAGGCGCGGAAGTATACCACCATCGCATAGACCTTGCGCAATGCATTACCCTTGAGCGTAATTGGCTAAGTGCCACGACTCCGCTACCATAGCTAAATTGAGTCAGGATGAATAATAGAAGAGTCAGACATTCACTATGCCGAAGAAAAACGACGCACCGGCCAGTTTCGAAACTGCGCTGAGCGAACTGGAGCAAATTGTTACCCGTCTTGAGAGCGGCGATCTCCCGCTGGAAGAGGCGCTCAACGAATTCGAGCGCGGCGTACAGCTGGCGCGCCAGGGTCAGGTAAAGCTGCAGCAGGCCGAGCAGCGCGTGCAGATCCTGCTTTCCGACAGCGAAGAGGCGACAACAAAGCCTTTCACACCGGACGCCGAGTAAATGGATTTTGATCAACAAGCTTGCAGGCGTGCGTCGATCGCGCCAACGACGCGCTGCGCCGTTTTATCGCGCCACTGCCCTTTCAGAACACTCCACTGGTTGAAGCCATGCACTATGGCGCACTCTTGGGCGGAAAGCGCCTGCGCCCGTTCCTGGTGTACGCCACCGGCAAGATGTTTGGCATCAGCCTGAAAACGCTGGACGCCCCGGCAGCCGCCGTGGAGTGCATCCATGCCTACTCGCTGATCCACGACGATCTGCCGGCGATGGACGACGACGATTTGCGTCGGGGCCAACCCACCTGCCATATCAAGTTTGGCGAAGCCAATGCCATTCTGGCGGGTGATGCCCTGCAAACGCTGGCGTTCTCGATTCTGGCCGATGCGCCGATGGCGGAAGTGGCCGACCGCGATCGGCTGGCGATGGTCTCCGAACTGGCGATGGCCAGCGGCGTGGCCGGCATGTGCGGCGGCCAGGCGCTGGATCTGGAAGCCGAAGGACGAGCAAGTCTAATCTGGAAGCGCTGGAGCGGATTCATCGCCACAAAACCGGGGCGCTGATCCGTGCGGCCGTTCGCCTGGGCGCGCTGAGCGCGGGTGAGCAAGGGCGCAAAGCCCTGCCGCAGCTGGATCGATACGCAGAAAGTATCGGTCTGGCATTCCAGGTTCAGGATGACATTCTGGATGTGGTGGGCGATACTGCAACATTGGGTAAACGCCAGGGTGCGGACCAGCAGCTTGGCAAAAGTACCTACCCCGCCCTGCTGGGTCTTGAGCAAGCCCAACGTAAAGCCCGGGATCTGATTGACGATGCCCGCCAGGCGCTTAACCTGCTGGCCGCGCAATCGCTGGATACCTCGGCACTGGAAGCGCTAGCGGACTATATAATCCAGCGTGATAAATAAACGATATATCTCGATGAGCCTTTGATGAGTTTTGATATTGCCAAATACCCGACACTGGCGTTAGTTGACTCCACCCAGGAGTTACGTCTGCTGCCGAAAGAGAGCCTGCCGAAGCTGTGCGACGAGCTGCGTCGCTACCTGCTCGACAGCGTAAGCCGCTCCAGCGGCCACTTCGCCTCCGGGCTTGGCACGGTCGAGCTGACCGTGGCGCTGCACTACGTCTATAACACGCCGTTCGATCAGCTGATCTGGGACGTGGGTCACCAGGCTTATCCGCACAAAATTCTGACCGGACGTCGCGATAAAATTGGCACCATTCGTCAGAAAGGCGGCCTGCACCCGTTCCCGTGGCGCGGTGAGAGCGAGTACGACGTGCTGAGCGTCGGCCACTCTTCCACCTCCATTTCTGCGGGCATCGGGATTGCCGTTGCCGCCGAGAAAGAGAACAAGCAGCGCCGCACCGTCTGCGTGATTGGCGACGGCGCCATCACTGCCGGTATGGCCTTTGAGGCCATGAACCACGCGGGTGACATCAAGCCGGACATGCTGGTTGTGCTTAACGATAACGAAATGTCGATTTCCGAAAACGTCGGCGCGCTGAATAACCATCTGGCGCAGCTGCTTTCCGGCAAGCTTTACTCCTCGCTGCGTGAAGGCGGCAAGAAGGTCTTCTCCGGTGTACCGCCGATCAAAGAGCTGCTCAAGCGCACCGAAGAGCACATCAAAGGCATGGTCGTGCCGGGCACCCTGTTTGAAGAACTGGGCTTTAACTATATTGGGCCGGTTGACGGTCACGACGTGCTGGGTCTGGTGACCACGCTCAAGAACATGCGCGACCTGAAAGGCCCGCAGTTCCTGCACATCATGACCAAAAAAGGACGTGGCTACGAACCGGCGGAAAAAGATCCGATCACCTTCCACGCGGTACCGAAATTCGATCCGTCCAGCGGTACGCTGCCGAAAAGCAGCGGCGGCATGCCGAGCTATTCGAAAATCTTCGGCGACTGGCTGTGCGAAACCGCCGCCAAAGACAACAAGCTGATGGCGATCACCCCGGCCATGCGCGAAGGCTCCGGCATGGTGGAGTTCTCCCGAAAATACCCGGACCAGTATTTTGACGTGGCCATTGCCGAGCAGCACGCGGTGACGTTTGCCGCCGGGCTGGCGATCGGCGGCTACAAACCGGTGGTGGCGATCTATTCCACCTTCCTGCAGCGCGCCTACGATCAGGTGATCCACGACGTGGCGATCCAGAAGCTGCCGGTGCTGTTTGCTATCGATCGCGCGGGCATCGTCGGTGCCGACGGCCAGACGCACCAGGGCGCGTTTGATCTGTCGTTCCTGCGCTGCATCCCGGACATGGTCATCATGACGCCAAGCGACGAGAACGAATGTCGCCAGATGCTGTTTACCGGCTACCACTATCAGGATGGCCCGAGCGCCGTTCGCTACCCGCGCGGCAATGCCGTGGGCGTTGCGCTGGAGCCGCTGGAGAAACTGCCGATCGGTAAAGGCCTGGTGAAACGTCGGGGTGAAAAGGTGGCGATTCTGAACTTCGGCACGCTGATGCCGGAGGCGGCAAAAGCGGCTGAAGCGCTGAACGCCACGCTGGTCGACATGCGCTTTGTGAAACCGCTGGACGAAGCGCTGATCCTGGAAATGGCTGCGGCGCCATGACGTGCTGGTCACGCTGGAAGAGAACGCGATCATGGGCGGCGCGGGCAGCGGCGTCAACGAGGTGCTGATGGCAAACCGCAAACCGGTGCCGGTGCTGAACCTCGGCCTGCCGGATCACTTCATCCCGCAGGGTACCCAGGATGAAGCCCGCGCGGCGATCGGGCTGGACGCCGCCGGTATCGAAGCCAAAATCCGCAACTGGCTCGACTGACTCCCCCAGTTTCCGCTCCTGCTATGCTTAAACGTAAGTTTTTAAACAGCAGGAGCGGAACCATGCAATACAACACATTAGGAAAAACAGACCTTAAGGTTTCCCGACTTTGCCTGGGATGCATGACCTTTGGCGAACCCGACCGGGGCAACCACGCCTGGACGCTGCCGGAAGAGAGCAGCCGCCCGATCATCAAACGCGCCATGGAAGGCGGCATCAACTTCTTTGATACCGCCAACAGCTATTCCGACGGCAGCAGCGAGGAGATTGTCGGCCGCGCCCTGCGCGATTTTGCCCGCCGCGAAGACGTGGTGGTCGCCACCAAGGTCTATTACCCGGTGGGCGACCTGGCGGAAGGCCTTTCCCGCGCGCAGATCCTGCGCTCCATTGATGATAGCCTGCGGCGCCTGGACATGGATTATGTCGATCTGCTGCAAATCCACCGCTGGGATTACAACACGCCCATTGAAGAGACGCTGGAAGCGCTCAACGACGTGGTCAAAGCCGGTAAAGCGCGCTATATCGGCGCGTCGTCGATGCACGCGTCGCCAGTTTGCTCAGGCGCTGGCCTTGCAGCAAGAACACGGCTGGGCGCGCTTTGTCACCATGCAGGATCACTACAATCTGATCTACCGCGAAGAAGAGCGCGAGATGCTGCCGCTGTGCCACCAGGAGGGCGTGGCGGTGATCCCGTGGAGCCCGCTGGCGCGCGGACGCCTGACCCGCCCGTGGGGAGAAACCACGGCGCGTCTGGTCTCGGATGAAGTGGGCAAAACGCTGTACAGCGAAACCGATGAAAATGACAACCAGATCGCTGAACGCCTGGCCGGCATGGCCGAAGATACCGGCGCAACCCGCGCCCAGGTGGCGCTGGCCTGGCTGCTGAGTAAACCCGGCGTCGCGGCGCCGATTATCGGCACATCCCGCGAAGAGCAGCTGGAAGAGTTATTAGGCGCGGTGGATATCACGCTGACGCCGGAGCAGGTTGCCGAGCTGGAGACGCCGTACCAGCAGCATCCGGTGGTGGGGTTTAAATAAGAAAGTAAAATGCCCGGTGGCGCGTACCGGGCCGACTTGTCGTAATCGAATGTCAGAGCAGACCCCCACACGCCGGATAAGGCGACCGCCATCCGGCGCATCACCCTCAGATCAAACCAATCGGCCAGTGGTGACCAATCAGATACAACAGCCCGGCAGCGATGATCCCGGCAATGATATCATCGACCATGATTCCCATACCGCCGTGCACATTGCGATCGAACCAGCGAATCGGCCACGGTTTCCACATATCCAGAATACGGAACAGCACAAAGCCGACGGCGACCCACTGCCAGTCATTGGCCGGCAGCGCCATCAGCGTGATCCACATGCCGACGAACTCATCCCAGACAATGCTGCCGTGATCGTGCACCCCCATATCTTTTGCCGTCTGATGGCACAGATACACACCGAGACAAATCCCCAGCATGACCACCAGCGAATAGAGCTGCCAGGGCAGGAACGTCATTGCCCACCAGAAGGGGATCGCCGCCAGCGAACCCATGGTGCCCGGCACTATCGGGCTTAAGCCGCTACCAAACCCGGTTGCCAGCAAATGCCAGGGGTTTCGCAAGTTCAGTCGGCTTTTGGCTATATCTTTAGCTCTCGGCAAAATGGTCGTATCCTTTCCAGTCAAGGGCGACAGCCTTGCCGCCACGGGTAAAATGCAGCCCCTCCACATCGGCGCTAATCTGCCCGATGCAGGTAAATTTCGCGCCGAGGTGCCCGAACGCCACGTCCAGCGCTCCACGGTTCAGCTCCGGCACGGTAAAGCACAACTCATAATCTTCACCGCCGGACAGCGCCCAGCGCAGCGCCTGCTCAGGCTCGACGTGACGACTGAACGCCTCGGACAGCGGGAACGCATCCAGATCGATGCGCGCGCCGACACTGGCTGGCCTTCAGAATATGCGCCAAAGTCGGAGATCAGGCCGTCGGAGAGATCGATAGCCGAGCTTGCCCGCTCGCGCAGCGCCTGACCGTGCAACACGCGCGGCGTCGGGCGCAGATGGCGCTTCACCAGATACGCCGCATCGGCTGCATCGCCGACGGCTAAACGCTCCTGCAGGATCGCCAGCCCAGCCGCGCTGTCGCCCGGCGTACCGGTCACATAGATCCAGTCGCCCGGTTTTGCGCCTGAGCGCTTCAGCGCGCGGCCGGGCGGCACATAGCCGTGGATCGCCAGCGTCATCGACAGCGGGCCGCGGGTGGTATCGCCGCCAATCAGCTGCATATCGTAGTAGTTAAGCTGCTCAAACAGCGCTGTCGCTGAAGGCTTCCAGCCAGGCTTCATCTACCTCCGGCAGCGTCAGCGCCAGCGTCAACCACGCCGGATCGGCGCCCATCGCCGCCAGATCGCTGACGTTAACCGCCAGCGCCTTATAGGCCAGATCGGCAGGATCGATATCCGGCAGAAAATGACGTCCGCACACCAGGGTGTCGGTGCTGATTGCCAGCGTCTGTTTTTCGGGAATATTGAGAAGTGCACAGTCATCGCCAATGCCGGTTTCAACATCAAGACGGGAGGTTCTGACACGGTCAAAATAACGGGCAATCAGGGAAAATTCGCCGCATGCCATACGTTATGCCTCAGCAAATAAAAGAAAAAGCCGGAGCCGCACTGCCCGTCAGGCAATGCAGAACTCCGGTTTGCGGATCACTTTTTGTGGGGGCGGATCGCAGGGGCGGCTTTATCCAGCACGCCGTTTACAAACTTGTGGCTGTCTTCAGCGCCGAAGGTTTTCGCCAGTTCGATCGCTTCGTTGATGGCCACTTTGTACGGCACATCATCACGTTTAGACAGCTCAAACAGCGCGATACGCAACACCGCTTTCTCAACCTGACCCAGCTCTTCGAGCTGACGGGACAGGTAAGGCTTCATCAGGCCATCGAGATACGCGCTATTAGTCGCCACCCCGGACAGCAGCTCACGGAAGTACAGAACGTCAACGTCTTTCACGTCCTGTTCCGACAGGAACTGGTATTCAACATCAGCGATGTCGTTCTGGGACAACTGCCAGGAGTAAAGCGCCTGGACGGCACACTCACGGGCGCGGCGACGAGCAGCAGGTTTCACGGAATTCCCCTTACAAAAAAATCAGGCCTTGATGGCTTTCAATACATTGATCATTTCAAGCGCGGTCAGTGCGGCTTCTGCACCTTTGTTACCGGCTTTGGTGCCAGCGCGTTCGATGGCTTGTTCAATACTTTCGGTGGTCAGCACGCCGAACGCGACCGGGATTTCAGCATCCTGCGCAACGTGTGCCAGGCCATTGCTTGCACCGCCCGCAACGTATTCGAAGTGCGCAGTGCCGCCACGAATAACGGTACCCAGCGCAATCACCGCGTCGTATTTGCCGGTTTTCGCCAGCGCGCCCGCCGCCAGTGGCAGTTCGTAAGCGCCTGGAACCCAAACAACGGTGATGTTGTCATCTTTAACCTGACCGATACGTTTCAGGGCGTCAATGGCACCTTCCAGCAGGCTGTCGTTGATGAAGTTGTTGAAACGCGCAATGGTGATGGCGACGCGAGCGTCCGGAGTAGCAACAGCAGCTTCAATAATGTTCATACTCTTCCTTTACGGGTTCAGTTCGGACCCCGCAGGGGGGCGGATTTTATCATAATACTTTGCGCACTGCTTCCCTATTTACAGCAGGCATCACGCTGTGGGTAAGATGGAGGCAGACATCCGGGCCAACCTGACGAATCTCGCTGAATTTGAATTGCGGTGCATCGGCCAGCGCCGACAGGCCCGGCAGCACGCACAGGCCGCGCGCATCCGTGCCTAACAGTTTCGGCGCAACGTAAACAAGCAGTTCATCCACCAGCCCGGCCTGCAACAGCGCACCGGCGAGCGTTGCGCCCGCTTCCACCCAGATACTGTTCACCTGCTGCTTGCCCAGCAGCATCATCAGCACCACCAGATCCAGATGGCCGTGATGCTCCGGCACCATAATGCTCGCGCACGCCTTCCGGCCAACTGCGCTCATCCGCCTTCGTGCGGGCAATCCAGGTTTCACCCGGCTGCTGGACGATCAGTTTGTGCGCTGGCGTCACGCGGTTCTGGCTGTCGATGACAATGCGCAGCGGCTGACGCAGGTTCTCCTGCGGATAGAGCGCCTGGGTATCGGCATCCAGCTCGTCCCAGCGCACGGTCAGGGCCGGATCGTCCGCCAGCACGGTTGCGCTGCTGGTGAGAATAGCATGGCTTTGCGCGCGCAGACGTTGCACATCCCGCCGCGCCTGCGGGGAGGTGATCCACTGGCTTTCGCCGTTGGCCATCGCCGTACGGCCGTCCAGCGAGGCGCCCAGCTTAAGCTGAATATACGGGAACCCGGTACGCATGCGCTTGAGGAAACCTTTGTTGAGCGCTTCGGCGTCCTGCATCATCAGGCCGTGGCTGACGTCAATGCCTTCCTGCTGCAGGCGATACAGACCACGTCCGGCCACCTGCGGATTGGGATCCTGCATCGCCGCGACCACGCGTGCGACGCCCGCCGCAATCAGCGCTTCGCAGCACGGCGGCGTACGCCCGTGATGGCTGCAGGGCTCCAGCGTGACGTAGGCCGTGGCGCCGCGCGCCCGCTCACCCGCCATGCGCAGCGCATGCACTTCGGCATGCGGCTCGCCGGCGCGATAGTGAAAGCCTTCCCCAACGATCTCGCCATCGTTGACGATAACGCAGCCGACGTTCGGGTTGGGATGGGTGGTAAAACGCCCGCGCTGCGCCAGCTTCAGGGCTCGCGCCATGTACATCTCGTCCTGCATGAGCTTAATCCTGTAAGCGGGCGATCTCTTCGCCAAACTCTTTGATGTCTTCGAAACTGCGGTAGACCGAGGCGAAGCGGATATAGGCGACCTTATCGAGCTTTTTCAGCTGCTCCATCACCAGGTTGCCGATCATTTTGCTCGGCACTTCACGCTCGCCCAAACCACGAAGGTAAGATTTTATGTGGTTTAACGCCATTTCCACGTCGTCCGCGCTGACCGGACGTTTCTCCAGCGCCTTCAGCATCCCGCTGCGCAGTTTGTCTTCGTTGAACGGCTCACGCACGTCATTGCTTTTCACCACGCGCGGCATCACCAGCTCTGCCACCTCAAAGGTGGTAAAACGCTCGTTGCACACCAGACACTGCCGACGACGGCGAACGGAGGAGCCTTCGCCCACCAGACGAGAGTCGATGACTTTGGTATCCACAGCGGAGCAGAATGGGCAATGCATACGGCATCCCTGACGTGTGAGTTAACTGAATTCTATTTTACCCTGATCTGGCCTGACAACAAAGGAAGAGCTTTTTGAGACAAAGGATCTATGTCTGACACAGTCGATGCTGGCTACCATTAGGACGATCCGTTATTTCAAGGAAATAAACGCAATGACAAGACGTTACCTAAAAACACTCTTGCTGGTGGGGAGCCTCTTTACCCTTAGCGCCTGTGCACAGCAAACCGAAGTCCGTCAGTTGAAACAGAGCGTCAATACGCTCAATACGGCGATGGACAAACTGAACAAAGAAACGGTGAAAATCACCCAGCAAAACGCGCTGAATGCCAAATCCAGCAGCGGGGTTTATCTGCTGCCGGGCGCGAATACGCCTGCGCGGCTCAATAGTCAGATCGGCACGCTAAAAATGTCTCTGGTGAATGTGGCGGCGAATGCAGATGGTACTCGCGCAACATTACGCATCCAGGGAGAGTCCAACGATCCGCTTCCGGCCTTCAGCGGCACCGTCGAGTGGGGCCAGATCCAGGGCACCACGGAGAATTACCAGGAGGTGAACGTGAAGAATCAGCTCTTCACCGCACCGGCCAGTGTTTTAGCACCAAGCGATGTGGATATTCCGCTTCAGTTAAGCGGTCTTACGCCGGAACAGTTAGGCTTTATCCGCATTCACGACATTCAACCCGCCGCGCACTAATCCCCTCCTTTTTAGCGGAGTGAAATGTCACTCCGCTAACATTTACATTTCGTATGGATTGGCAACATAAATGATTGCCGCTACAATCCCGGCCGTTTAAAGTACGCAAACGTGAACGCAATCGATTACGCGTGTGAGAGATATGTGAAACAACACATATTTTTGTGAGCAGGGATTCCTATAATAGGCACCGCAGAAACACGAAATATTTAGAAACGCAATTCGCGCATTTTTCACTCCCGGAAGGGAATTTCAATCAGTGGCATGATTATGAAAAAAACATTACTCGCAGCTGGCGCTGTTCTGGCACTTTCCTCTTCTTTCACTGTTAACGCAGCGGAAAACGATAAACCACAATACCTCTCCGACTGGTGGCACCAGAGCGTTAACGTGGTGGGCAGCTACCACACCCGTTTCGGACCGCAGATCCGCAACGATACCTACCTGGAATACGAAGCCTTCGCCAAAAAAGACTGGTTTGATTTCTACGGCTATGTGGATGCGCCGGTCTTCTTCGGTGGTAACACGGATGCGAAAGGTATCTGGAACCACGGTTCTCCACTGTTCATGGAAATCGAACCGCGCTTCTCCATCGACAAGCTGACCGGTACCGATCTGAGCTTCGGTCCGTTCAAAGAGTGGTACTTCGCGAACAACTACATCTACGACATGGGCCGCAATGCCTCTGGTCGTCAGAGCACCTGGTATATGGGTCTTGGTACCGACATCGACACCGGCCTGCCGATGAGCCTCTCCCTGAACGTGTATGCGAAATACCAGTGGCAGAACTACGGCGCCGCTAACCAGAACGAATGGGATGGCTACCGTTTCAAAGTGAAATACTTTGTACCGATCACCACCCTGTGGGGCGGCCAGTTAAGCTACATCGGCTTTACCAACTTCGACTGGGGCTCCGATCTGGGTGATGAGAGCGGTAATGCGAACAACGGCATCAGAACCCGTACTAATGATTCCATCGCGTCCAGCCACATCCTCTCTCTGGGTTACGATCACTGGCACTACTCTGTTGTTGCCCGTTACTGGCACCACGGCGGCCAGTGGAACGACGACGCCAGCCTGAACTTCGGCAACGGCGACTTCAGCGTACATTCGACCGGCTGGGGTGGTTACCTGGTTGTGGGTTACAATTTCTAAGCCCGCGCGTAATGACAAAAAAGCCGATCGCACGATCGGCTTTTTTATTCCTGTCACGCAGCCAGCATTGCCCGGAACAGCCAGGCAACGGCTGCAATAATGATCGCCGGGCCGAAGGGAAAAGCTTCCGAACGGTTGGCTTTAATAATGAAATAGCCATATACCAGACCTAAAAGCGACGCGATAAGCATGATGTGAAATAGCGCTTCGCAGCCCTGCCAGGCACCGATACCGGCAAACAGCTTCATATCGCCAACGCCGATCCCGGCTTGTCCGCAGCGCCACAGAAACAGGCGATTCAGCGCCCAGGGAATGAGAAAGCCCACCGCAGCACCCGCAACAATACCGCTCATTGCTGCACTGTCAGGCTGTTTCGACCATGCCGATAACATCGCCAGCCCCAGAAAGGGCAACGTCAATTTATCGGGCAGCAACAGGTAGTCATAATCAATAAACAACATGACGACCAACAAGAACAGCAGCGACAAATCGAGCAAGCTGGCCGCATTGACGCCCTGCCAGCCGATCAGCAGTGCAAACAGCAGCGCCATGGTGAATTCAACGCCAGGATAGCGCCAGCTAATGGGTTGACGACAGCACTGGCTGCGCCCCTTCAACCAGAGCCAGCCAAGCAGAGGAATGTTGTAACGCATCCTGATACGCTGCCGGCAATGCGGGCAAAACGAAGGCGGCCAGCTCAGATTGATCGCCTCCCCCAGCATCATACGCGGCAAGCGATAAATGACGACATTGGCAAAGCTGCCGAGGAGCGCACCTAATAACGCAAAGAGCAGCGTATTACCGATCATCTTGCTTCACCGTTATGCCATGCGTTGTGCCGTCGGCAGAGCGACAAGCAGACGGGAGCGGCGCGTTTGCCACATCATCCACTTTAAAAATCCACTTCGGATAGGTGTCTGCTTTTTTAAAATTCACCAGCGCTTTCGGAAATGCCGCCGTGCGAAGCGGCCGCCCTTTCCCTTTACTGAAGACGCCCACCCAGCGGCCTTGCTTGTCGTAGCTCATCCCCCACTGCCGCGAGCCGGTCAACGGATCGGTAAACCAGCGGCGCAGGTGATAAACCACTTTTTTACCGCGAGGATCGCGCAGCAGATCGTCAAAACTCAGCGGGAGACAGCCATTCCCCGCTTTCTGATACTGCTGAATGGCATTACGGATCTGCACGCCGCGGAAAAATAGCTCCTCTTCCTGCTGCTGCCGATAAACCGCCTGCCGGTAACTGCTCTCTTTCAGCAGCGCCAGCGAGAGCATTGTCAGCATCAGTAACACCCACAGATAGGTGAATCCCCCCTGCCGCTGGCTACTCCTCATCATCTGACGGGCTCTTTTCTTCCAGAGAGGGAGAGGTGACATCCGTTATCTGGCCGTCATCATCGCGTTTTACGTCCCAGTTATCGCGGGTATTGGCAACAGGATCCATCGGAATTTCAAACAGATAACCATTGTTCACCAGATCTTCCAGCTCTTCCGGGCCGAGCAGGCGATCGTGACGATACGCCGCAATTGCCGAGCGCAGCGCATTACGGTTGTGTTTTAGCACCACGACTTTCGCGTATTCGGTCTGGCCGAAAAAACGCGGTGCCACCAGCGTCATTAAGGTGGCGATGATCGCCATAACAACCAGTAACTCGATGAGCGTAAAACCTTTTTCACCATTGCGCATAGGGTATTCCATTCAATCCTGGCTGGCTGCTGGTGGAACTGACATCCCAGACATCCTTGCCACCTGTCGTCTCTCCCGGCGCCTGGGTGGATGCGCGCACCCGCCAGGTTTCGGTGTTCTTCCTGCCGTCGCAGTCACAAAAGGGATCGCGCGGGATCCGGCGCAACAGATAGATTTTTTCTTTGTTCGGGGACTTTTTATTCACCACGCCATCAACCAACAGATCGAGCGAAGCAGGCCAGTTGGTCATATCGGCATCTTTCTCAATGATCCCCTCCTCAACCAACTGCCCGTAACGATCGATTGCGCTGCGAATGTCACGCAGCGCGACGCGCAACTCCTCTTCATTACGCTGCTGCTCCTGTCGCTGATAGATGGGAATGGCGGCACTGGCAAGCGTCGCCAGCAGCGCCAGAGAGATCATCATCTCGATCAGCGTAAAGCCACGCTGAAACTTCACCGCGCATCCCCCTCGCTTTTCGCCAGAGTCGGCGCAGGCAGTTTACCGGCTGGCGGGAAGTCCGCTGGCGGCATCAGTGGCGGTGGGGTAAAGGTCTCTTTTTTATCATTCGCTTGTTGGGCGGAAGGCAGATAACCGCTCTCTCCCTGCGACTCTTCGCTGCCCATCTCAATGGTATTGATATGGGTTCCCGGCAGATCGATGTTACGTTCAATGGTTGGCGTAATCAGCAACACCACTTCCGTACGCTCTGTGCTGTTATCGTTGCTGCCAAAAAGTTTACCCAGCAGCGGAAGATCGGATAATCCGGGCAAACCGGTCAGCTCATCGCTGTCGCTCTCTTTGATCAGACCAGCCAGCACTTGTGTTTCGCCATTCTGGCTGCTCAACACGGTCGTGGCTTCACGGTTGTTGGTGCGGTAATAAGCCACGCCGTCTTTCGAATGCTCAGCGCCGCCAATAGTGCTGAGATTGAATTTCACATCCATGGAGATGGTGCTATCAACGCTGATATCCGGTGTCACTTCGAGTTTCAGCCCGACATCCTGATACTCAACCTGCTCCTGAGAAAAACTCTCTGAAATACTGCTTGTCAGTACCGGAATACGCTCGCCAATATCGATCACCGCTTTTTTATTGTTCTTCACACGGATTCGCGGATTGGCGAGAACCCGCGCATGAGAACGCACTTTTTGCAGATTGGCGGAAATCCCCTGGCTGGCGCCAAGATTGATAAACATATTGCCTTGGTTAAACCCATTCAGCGGAATATTGGTGCTCTCTTCGCTGGCGTTAAAGCCAACGCCCACCTGTCCTGGGAAGTTGATGCCAAGAATCTCTTCGTCTTTGGCGTTAATCTCCAACACTTCCACACCGAGCGTTACTTCCGCTTCCGGGCGATCGAGGGTCATCAGCAATTGTTCAGCCTTCTCTACGCTTTCGCGCGGCCCACGAAACGTGATCGAGTTGGTCCGCTCATCAACATGAACATCACGGATCTTAATCAGGTTACGCAGCGCAACATTGAGATCCTTCGCTTTGGCATAGCCCAGGAACACCGTTTTCACTAAGGTGTCGCGATAGGTTTTCTCTTTTTGCGCCGTCGCGGGATAAATCAGCAAGGTATTGCTGTTGAGTATCTTTTTACGTAACTGATTAGAGAGCAGCAGCAAATTCAGGGCGTTTTCTGCCGTTGTATCGTTAGCAATCAGGCTGGCAGTGGCTGTTTCCGGAACGTCTTTATCGTAAATAATATTAATACCGGTGATCTTGCTAATCGAAGAGAAAATATCCATCAACTTATGTTTCTGGAAATTAAAACTCACCGGCTTACGCAGCTCACGATTCATTTTTGTTTCTGGTTGATTCTGCAATGCAATTTCACGCATCAGATGATCGCGCATTTCAGCAGCCTGCGGCCAGTTAGGATCTTCCTCAAGAACCTGCTGAATTTTTTGCAGCGCCAGTTCCGGCTCGGTCTTATACTGAACAATAGCCTGTTGATATAATTTATCGAGAGCACGAGAGCCTTCGATCTTTTTTAGCCCCTGTTGCGCACTAAAATTTCCTGGCTGGTATGACAATGCTGAACGCCAGAATTTCGTCGCAGAGAGGTAATCATTCCGCGCAACAGCCTGGTTAGCGGCTAACAGATAATAATTAACCAATTGTGTAACCATTGACTGACGTTCAGTACGCAGTTCAATATCACCCGGTTTGGTCTTAATCGAGTTATCAATCTGCTGTATTTCACTGACCAGGGTGTCAATATTTCCAATATTCACTTTTTCAGGCTCTGGAAGCCTGTCGCTTGCGCAGCCTGTTAACAGAATTAACGAGCAGGCAACGCTGAGGATATTTTTTTTCATCTGCTTCACGGTTATTTAATTTTCAGAGAATTAAGATCGATACGTTTTTCAACCTGGCCGGACATCGCTTTAATTGTCACGTGGTCAGGTTCTATTGCCTGCACTTTCCAGTCCGGGGTGAGTAAATCGCCGGGTTGAATAAAGTCTTTCTTTCCGCAATTGCTACAAAGCAACCAGTTTTGCATGCCATCCGTAATAATGATGATTTTCTGGTTATCGCTTATCCAGAGTCCTGCCAACTGAAAAGGAAAAGCAACTTCCTGTACCACCGGAGTCGTAGAGGGTTTCTCTTTTACGGGTAGGGTGTACACAGGAAATAAATCCGCCAGTTCATCACTTTCATTGCGCACAACGGGCTTTTTACTCTCCTTCGCTTTTTGCGCGACGGCGGGTTTCGTCTGCGTGCCGGATAATGCCCCGGCTGAATCATCACCAAAGAATTGCGCCCATACCACCAGACCCAATGTGAGTGCCAGGCATACTTTCAGATATAACGGGATTTTCATGATGGCTCCAGACGTGATGTCAGCGTAAGCGTCAGCTGCAGGTTGATTTGCAGGCGCTCACTATCCGGGTTCGCACGCGTAACCGATACCCTGTCGACATTAAAGATCAGGCTGCTTCTCATCTTGCTCAGCGAACGTGTTAATCCGGCCCACTTCCCCTGCAGCGGAATATCGAGCGAAAGCTTGCGTTGGCGGTTTTTTTCTTCTTTGCTGAACTGATAATGACTTCCATCAACCTGTAAATGATTCTGCTGGAGAATATCAAACAGGGTTTTAACTTGCTGATATTCGGTTTCGTTCAGCGCGCTTTGCAATTGCCCTTTATCGTTAGCTAATACCGGCAGCGGTTTCTTTAGTTGTTGCTGTAAAAGCGTGTTGTCATCACGTAACCGGGTAATATCGGGCAGCATATAAATATGCTGATAGCACAATAAAGCGACAGGCACTAACAGCGCAAGTAGCGTTTTTTTCCCCGTTTTCTCCAGAAGGCAAGAGAGCCTCCAATGAATATTAGATAAGGAAAGTCTCATATGATTAACCTGCAAAAATGATCATCAGAGTCGAATTCACGGCCCATTTATCGGTAGCGTTCTTTGCTGGAGTATGATTTTTTAACTCTACCCGGGCAGGAATTTGCTCAAGTCGCGCGCTAAAATCCATCAGTGCCGATAACGATGTCGCACTGACATCCAGTGTGACGATTTTCTTATTTGGGTTAGCATCCAGAGAAACAATCGCAATATCAGAAGTGAGTAACTGCGCAACAGGATTGAGCATCGAAATAATAGAAACCGATGCTTTTTCATTTGGTTGGCTTTGTTGTGCTTTGACCTTTAGCGCCCGGATAATCTCATTTTGTCTGTTGACTGCCGCAGTTATATGCTGATTTTGTTGAGCAAGAACCTGATGTTCCTGATATTGCTCAAACATCGTCACACATAAATACAGCGTCAGGATCAGCGCAATAATAATAACAGGACACGCATAAACGGAACGTGAATAGTTACAAAGGAACGGCATTCCTTTTAGACGGAGTTCAAAAGACATAATTCTTCCCATGAATGACAGTCTTGATAAATGACGTTCTGAATACAGACCATCAAAATAAAACTAACGGCATACTACGGATATAGTACTAGTCAGAAAAATGGTCTGCGGAGCCAAAAGAGATGTTTTCAGTTCACTTTATTATCAGCGTACTAACAGGCATTAAGGAAATGACGCGGCACATTATTATCAAGCCCCATTAATCGCGCCACCAGCGCCAGTTGCCGCTGTGCATCTCCGTCACTGTCATTATTCAGCCGCCAGACCTGATGCCACTCGCCCTGCTGGCGCGCTGCGTAAATGCTGGAATGCGCGCCGCGCAGACAAAACAGTGCCTCCTGCGGCAACTGCCGCAACCAGGGATGCAGTTGCACCTGAAATTCAATCGCAATGCCCTCCACGCGCAGTTTTCGCTGTTGGCCGATGCGCAGCAGTATTTGCCACAGGCGATCGTCAATGGTGGCAGCCAGTGCCGTTGAGGCGTAGTTAACCGAGATAAAATCGGTCTTAAGCGACCGCTCTGGTTCGCCAGGCCACTGCTTTATTGCCAGGGAAGCCGCGTAACCGCGAAAATCTTCCGGGTTGGTGATCCCCTCCTGCCACGGCACCGTAAAGTGGTGAACCCGGCTACTTTCCAGCCAGAATCCCAGCGTGTCGCGCCACGGCACACGACCAATATGTGGCGCAATCAGGCCATCCACAGCCTCTTCCAGCGTGGCATCATCGGTGATTTCGCACTCGCCGATGCGGTTGCCCGCGCAGCGTAGCACCAGATGATGTTCATAGATTTCGCACAAAAATTTACGCGGGCGCAGTGATAACACGGTTAATCTCCTGAAATGTGGTTTTCCCTTCAAGAACGGCGCGAATGGCTACGTTATGCAGAGGGACAAACCCTTGCGCTAACGCAATTTCTCGCAGTTGCCGTACCGGCATCCGCGACTGCAATGCTTCTTTCATCACATCGTTAAAAGGCAGTATCTCCGCCAGCGCCAGCCGTCCGCGATAACCGCTCTGCCGACAGGACGGACAGCCGCGCCCCTTACGCCACACCGGTTGCAGATGGTTGAGATCGCTCTGCTGCCACTGCGCCAGATCCTGTTCAGTCGGCGCAACCTCCTCCTGACAATCCGGGCACACGCTACGCACCAGCCGCTGGGCAAGTACACCCTGCAAGGCGGTCAGTAAGCTTTCTGTTTCCACATTCATATAGAGAAAACGTTCAAGCACACTAAACACATCGTTGGCATGCACCGTGGATAACACCAGATGCCCGGTCAACGCCGCCTGTACGGCAATACCTGCGGTTTCGCTGTCACGAATTTCCCCGACCAGAATGGTGTCCGGATCGTGACGCAGAATGGCGCGCAGGCCACGGGCAAAAGTCAGCCCTTTTTTGTCATTCACCGGGATCTGCAGAACGTCATTGAGCTGGTACTCAACCGGATCCTCAATGGTGATGATTTTGCTCTCACCGTTATTCAGTTCGCTCAGCGCCGCATACAGCGTGGTGGATTTGCCGCTTCCCGTCGGGCCTGTCACCAGCACCATGCCATGCGGCCGGTTGGTCAATTGGCGGATTTCCCGCAGGGTATGATCGTCAAAGCCGAGAATTTCCAGGCTAAGCGTACTGCTGTGCGACTTATCCAGTACACGCAGAACCGCATCTTCACCATGAATGCCGGGCACAATAGACACGCGAAAATCAACGGGGCGCTGGTGAATAATCGCTTTAAAACGCCCATCCTGCGGAACCCGCCGTTCAGAGATATCCATATTACTGAGCACTTTCAGACGTGAAATCGCCTGTTCGGAATAGTGAATTCCCTGGCAATGGCGGATAGCGTGAATCACCCCATCGACGCGGTATTTCACCGCAAGGCCATCGGGAACGGCCGAAAGGTGAATATCGCTGGCGCGGCTCTGCATCGCATCGTACAACGTGGCGTTGAGTAGCTTGATAATAGGATTCGCTTCGTTGGCGATAATGGCGGGCGTGATCTCAAGGATCATCTCATCTTCCGCACCTTCATTGACCTGCTGTTCAAGCTGATCCATGGTGCGCTGCTGACCGGCCAGCGCCTGCAACTGCTCCTGAAGCCAGAGCGGAGGCGCAATAGCCAGCATGACCGGCAAACGCTGCGCCCACTGACGAAGATCCAGTGAAAAGGGATCGCTCAGCAACAGCCACTCTTGCTGCTGCCAGCGCACCGGTAGCACCTTCCGTCCCACTGCGTCGTTGAGCGAGACATGTTCAAAATGGATCTCTGCCGCATGCAGCTCTTCTGCTGTCAGCGCTTTCAGCCCCAGTTCCGCCGCCATCCATGTTAAAGCATCCGGCTGTTCCAGCAGAACCTGCTGCAACGTCTCTCCGCGCTGGGGTTCGCTGAGCGCCAGCAGACGATCGATTACGGTAGAAATCTCATTCGGCATTACATTCATCAGGACATGCTCCCTGCCATTTCGAAAATCGGCATATAGAGTAAAAACACCACTAACCCGACAATCCCGCCGACAATCATCATCAATACGGGTTCAAAGATGCGGGTAAATGAATCAATGGCACGTTCCAGCGCCTCATCATAAAAAGCCGCAATACGCTCGCACATTCCCGCCAGCTCGCCGCTGCGCTCGCCCACCTGGATCAGGCGCATGGCAACCGGCGTTGTCAGTTGCTGGCTTTCAAGAGATTCCGATAAAGTATTGCCCGCCAGCACGTGTTCCAGCACTCTGTTAAGGCGCTGATGGTGGCTGGCTGGCAGAACGGCTTTTGCCAGGCGCAGCGCATGCGGCACGGGGACACCGCCCTCAATCAACAGACCTAACGTGCGGTAAAAACGCACCAGAATGCCCAGAAATTGTTGCTGCCGGAGCTGAGGAATTTTCAGCACCAGGCTGAACAAGGTTTGTTTCACCACTGGCTGTCGGAAAAGCAAAAAGAAAAACGCCAGACAGGCGGCAAGCGCCAGCAACAGTTCCTGCCCCGAGTGCTTGACCAGATTTCCCCACCACAAAATAAGCCGGGCGCTGTCAGTCAGCGTGTTCATCCCTTCAAATACTTGTGAAAAGCTGGGGACGATAAACCCCAAAAGAAAACAGATAATTAATCCGCCTACCGACAGCACAATCACCGGGTAGGTAAGCGTTCCGCGAATGCGTTTACGCAGTTGCTCAATCCGTTGTTCGTAATAGTGATAACGCTTCAGCGCGTTGGCCAGATGCCCGGTTTGCTCCGATGAAGCCACCGTATTCACCAGTAAAGGCGGGAAGATTTCCGGTTGTGCGCTCATCGCCTGCGAAAGTTGGCAACCGGCATAGAGTTTTTCCAGCAACCTTTCGAGCATTTCAAGAACCTGCTCATCGGTAGAGCAGGCGCGCAGCGTTTCGATGGCTTCAGTGACCACCAGGCCCGCTTCAAGCAGCGCCACCAGTTCCTGAAGAAATAAACCAAGGGCGAAGCGTTTAATCTGCTGTTGTTTTTGCGGAATAACCCGCACAACGGCATGACCCGCTTGCTGTAATTGATGACGGGCAGCAATCGCGCTTTCTGCCTGAGTACGCATTTTTTTACGCTTGCCATTATCTAAATAAGTGACTTCCCAGCTATGCGTTTTGCTCATAAAGCTCAATCCTTATGCTTATTTTTCAACCGCAGATAAACGGGAGCAACTTTCTTTATGTAGCGCTTGCGCCACATTTTAGTTTTACTGTCACGGCCATTACCGGCGTTATATGCGCCGACCGCTTCCCAGCTATAGCCAAATAAACGCATCTGTCCTGCTAAAATCCAGGCTCCCACCATAACGTTCTGGCAAGGATCATTCATTAATGCGTGTTGTGTAATGTTATATTTTTTTAATTGGCTGAAATGCTGACTATTAATCTGCATAAGACCAATATCCGTGGAGCCATTTTTATTTCCATTGATTGCCGATGGCAATAATCCTGACTCCACGATACCAATCGCTTGCAACAATTCAGGTTCGATACCATAACGTTCGCCAGCGCTACGCCAGCAATTTGCCATCGCTGGCTGCACGGAGAGCAGAACTAACACGATGAGCAGCCTGATCATAATTAAAATCCGTAAGTGATATCCTTCCCGTTTTTATCTGCGGTGGAAATTTCAACTTCATAGACTTTTTGTTCTGCTCGCGCAGGGTTATGCCATTGGTATTCGTGGCCCCACGGATCTTGCGGAATTTGCTGCGCCAGATAAGGGCCATTCCAGTTGGTGGCATCCGACGGTTTTTCAACCAGAACACTTAACCCTTGCTGCTCTGTCGGATAGCTTCCGGTATCCAGTCGGTACTGGATTAATGCATCTGCAAAGGAATGCATCTGACGCATTGCGGTTTTCTCTTTTGCCTGATCGACATTCGAAAAAAGTTTTGGCCCAACAAACCCGGCCAGCAACGCAATAATCATTAATACCACCAGCAGTTCAAGGAGCGTAAATCCCTGCTGAGCTTTAAACTTAACATCTATTTTTTTCATAATAGCCTGCACACTCTAATTTGCTGTTCACCTCTGTTATTGTCCCGGACTTTCAATTTAAGGAAAGATGATTGCTCCCGCGCGTACAACGAATATTCTTTAAGCCGCCAGAAACGTCGCTATATATACAGTAAGAACTCGATTTATTGCCTGCAATGCTAAATCAAACCGCTTAGAGGTCATGTCGATTTTTCTTACTGGTCAGATAGAAAAAACCCGATAATCTCCGTATCTTTTCTGGTAAACATTCATGGAGATAGCAATGAGGTTTAAGGATGTCAATTAATATATTAATTGCAGATGAACACACTATTATTCGTCGGGGGATGACCTCGATGATAAATTCATTAAAAACCAGCAATATAAATACTGACAAACTAGACATCGATGTCGTTGGCGATACCAGTGAGCAAGCAGAATTACTTAACATTCTCGCCACACAAAAAGTCGATCTTCTTTTCCTTGGCTATGGACTTACCACGGTTAAAACCGGTAACCCGGTATCGGAATTAGATGGTATTGCGTTAGTTAAGTGGATCTCCAGCCGTTATCTCAAGACGAAAATTATTGTCTTATCACCCTATAACAATACCAATCTTGTACGCATCGTTCTTGAAGCGGGCGCAAAAGGCTATATCAGCAGAAATACCAGCGAACGCACGTTGTGGCGCGCAATCACTAACGTAATGATGGATGAAGTTTATATTGAACGCGGTTTAATGGATTCGCTGTTCCGCCGCGAAGCCATTACCCCGCAGGAGCTGTCAACGCGCGAAAGTGAAGTCTTACGCTTATTATGCCGGGGGCTCTCTCTGACTACGATATCGACACGTATGAACATCAGTATCAAAACGGTGAGCGCACATAAGCTACGCGCGATGGGAAAACTGAATGTAAGAACAGACTGCCAGCTTTATTGTCTTTTATTCCAGACCCGGATGTTCGATATTGCGATGTAAGTCCGAACGCAGGATCATGACAGCCAGCGGAGAATTTCGCTGGTTCTGTTGCTCTCCCTCTTTTTGAAACCCACTCGCTGTACACTCTTTTTCGTCGATAAAACGCCGCTTTATTTCACAAAGCGGTTTTTTATTGCCTTCCCTATCCGCGTTTCTGCAGCGTACACCTGCAAAACCGCACCTGAATCACCTCCACCGCGCCTTCTTTTGCATACGCAATCGCGCTCAAAATCAGCGGTCAGGGGTAATGTCGGGGCACAAGTGTCTTAGCAAGAGAGGAAGCAGCGGACAGGATGATAACGTGGTTCTGAGGAGCGAGCGCCCCTCAGAATGCCGGCGCCACAAAGGGCGCCGGAGAAAAGCAGGCTTATTTACAGGCAGTGTGCGCAGAAGCAGAGCCTGGCTCACGCCATACGCCCCACTGGTTAGCGCTGGACGGCGCTTCACCGCGAGTCCACCAGCCGTTGACCCAGACTTTGCCCTGATAAGAAACTTTCTGGCAAGGTGCAGAGTAAACCGTGGTGGCGTTCCATGCTGCAACAGTATCATCGCCCGGAGCCGGGGTTTCACCCTCGTCGCCCGGAGCCGGAGTATCGCCCTCGTCGCCCGGTGCCGGAGTATCACCTTCATCGCCCGGTGCCGGAGTATCACCCTCATCGCCCGGTGCCGGGTTTTCTTCTTCATCGCCCGGTGCCGGGGCCGGGTTGTTGCCGCCGAAATCAACGTCAATCACGTTGTAGAAAGTAGCGCCGGTATCAGAGACGTCCCAGGCAGCCATAATTACCTGATAACCGTCACGTTCCGGTACGTCACATTCGTGCTTCGGATTGGTATTCGCAATCGCGCCGTTACCTGTAACCTCGCAGAAAGGCTGGGCTTCAAAAGAGTTGCGAGTCAGCGGCTGATTCGGGTTCCAGTTTGCTTTAGTGATGTAGTATTTCCAGGAGCCAGTTTTATGCGCAGCGGTAAATTTCCAGGTAAAGGAGTTCTTGCCCGCTTTCATTGGATGCTTAGTCCAGCGAGAAGCGCTCTGCTGATCCAGATTAACCATTGATGCCACGCCAGCACTCGCCAGGCGTCCATCAGCCGGACCCGCGTTTAAAGCAGGGAAGCCATCCGGCCCTTCAACGCTCTGCGGTTCATACTGCGGGCCTGCGCCACAATCTTTGTTCTGGTTTCCCTGAGCAGCAGTACATAACGCTGCGCGGGAAGCGGGTTCGGTAACATAACCATGTGCTAAAGCGCCACCGGCCATGCAAAGGGTTGTGACTGCGAGAAAAACTTTTGATAATTTCATTAATAACTCCATCCATGTGTAGTATTTACTGCCCGGTTAAAGTAATGAATTATCGTTGTAATAATAATATCAACATTCCATTACTTTATAAGATTCCCTCCGCTGCCACGGGAATATTCTGCCATGAATATGTAATAACAAAATAAAAAAGCCATACCCCGAAGGATATGGCCTGGATATATTTTTTCCCGAATAGACAAATATTTTATTAATATCTGATCTTTTTCGGCGTCACAACGGGCGCCGAAGGGCGAAAATATTATTTACACTGGGTGTGCATGGTTGCAGAACCCTCTGGACGCCATGCGCCCCACGGGTTAGCGTCGGACGGCGCTTCGCCCTGAACATACCAGCCGTTCATCCAGACTTTGCCCTGATAAGTTACTTTCTGGCAAGGCTGAGCATAGATGGTAGAAGCGTTCCATGCTGTGACGGCACCGTTGCCTGGGTTATCGCCAGGCTCTTCACCCGGGTTATCGCCTGGGTTTTCGCCCGGTTCTTCACCCGGCTCTTCGCCTGGTTCTTCACCCGGTTCTTCAGGCTCTTCTGCGACATCGTCAGCCAGGTGCTTGATGGAGAACGCCAGCGGCAGAGAATCATCTTTGCCATCATTAACCGTCAGTTTAAAGCCCAGAGTGGCATCCACATCGGTGCTGTTCAGCGTGAAAGTCGCTTTCTGCTGACTCGCATTGTTCAGCGTAACCTGCGGCCCGGAAACCTGGGTCCAGGTGTAAGTCAGCGTGTCGCCATCCGCATCATAAGAGCTGGAAGCATCCAGCGTTACCGTCGCTGCACCCTGCACTTCTTTCTGATAAGTCGCACGAGCAACCGGAACGGTGTTGCCGGTTTCCGGCACGCCGCCGCTGGCGGCATTCTTCATATCGTTGATGTAATCGATCTGGTCAGCAAAGCTCAGGCCGGTATCGTTAGAGCCCATCGCCCAGACGAATACACCGCCGTAACCATTTGCAGCCTGCCATGCGGCACGCGCGATGTTGTTTTCGCGGGTTTCAGCATAGCGACCTTCCGGGCCCCACTGGGTGGTCAGGGTGTTACCGAGGATGATTTTCTTCGCATCGCCAACCGCTTTCGCGTAGTTAGCCATTGCAACGTCATACTTGAAGCGCGGACCCGCGTCGTATGCCATTACATTGTAGAAATCAAACAGATCGCGACTGTTTTGCAGCAGATCCAGTACTTCACCATGGTGAGTGGAACGATCGTTTTCAACAAAGGAGCAACCGTCGGTCACAGAAGAATCAGAGCACTCAAGCGGGTCAGCACCCACGTGGTAAGTCGTCAGGCTGATCAGCTTGCCGCTGTTCGGGCCCAGCAGTTCACGTACGCGTTTAACCAGTTTGATCAGGTTGTTGTTCTCTTCCGGACTCAGACGAGCGGTTTTCTCGAAGTCAAAGTCGATACCGTCGATCTGCACGGTGCCCGCCTTCTGGTAGTTCGCCAGGTTACAGGAACCATCCCAGTTAGCGCTGGAGCATGGACCCTGAACCTGATCCGCCTGCAGGCCTTTTTGATAAACCGGGAAATCCTTACGCAGCAGTTTTACCAGACCCTGAGCAATATTTTCACGGCTGGTTTCATTCGCCAGATGCGCCCAAATACTTTCGTATGTTGCGCCACCGAATGCCACCATCATTTTTTTGTAGGGTGCAGCCAGTTTAACTTGAGTCCAGGAAGTATAAGCTGGCGGTAACCAGTAATCGTTATAAGCAACATCACCAACGATATTATCAGAAGTATAAATTGCACCGTCCTGATCCCAGCCACCGAACGAAAGCAAATAAGTATCAACTTCTGCATTCATCATTTGAGTAGCTGCATCCTGAGGTAAACCCCAGGAAGTCAGATAACTCATCATATGGTTATTTGATTCAGCCAGTGCAGACTGAGAGAGTAACGCCGTAGTAATTAATGCAGCCAATGATAACTTTTTCAAAAGTAACCTCCTGTTACAAGAGTTAATTAAAAATGCGTCATCAATAATAGGGGCTGCGAATTTTATTCCAATGCGTTACATCTCGTAATGGTTGAGAATAACCGAGGTCCGTTTTGAATATTCTCGATATTATTTAATCCATTTCGCTATTTCTTCCTGAGAACAAGGTTTAAATAAACAACCATCCATTCCCGCGGCCAGACATTGCTCAATAACCTCTTCCTGCGCAATCGCCGTAAAGCCAAGCAAGGTTGCCCGCTCGCGGTCATTTTCCCGCTCCTCTGCGCGTAACCGCTGCGCCAGCGTGAAGCCATCCATCACCGGCATATTGCAATCAATTAAGGCGTAATCGAAATTGTCATACATCCGCCACAGTGTCAGCGCCTCCTCACCATTCTGCGCTTCGCTCACCCGGTGGCCCAAAAATTCAAGCTGATGTCGTAACAGCATGAGATTGGGGGGGTAATCATCCACAATTAATACCCGCTTAACGGTGGTCAGCGATTTGCTCCTGGGTGTTTTATCCAGCGGCTTCGCCACGCTGGCAATAGCCGCGGGCAAACAAAGCTGTAGCACGACCGTGGTCCCTTCACCTGGCGCGCTGGTTAACGAGAGCGTGCCTTTCATCAAGTCACAGAGTGTACGGCAAATAAACAACCCCAGCCCGGTTCCCAGCCGGGAGTTTTCTCCTTCCATGCCTAACTGCGTAAACGGTTTGAAAAGGCGCTGTTGATCTTCCGGAGTGATGCCAATGCCGGTGTCTTTCACAGTGAGCGCAACCTCAACCCTGCCATCAGAAGTGGGCTGATGCTGCAAAATGACCTCAATTCCCCCTTCGTGGGTAAATTTAATCGCATTACTCAGCAGATTAGAGAGGATCTGTTTATAGCGGCAGGGATCGATCTTCAACAGACAGGTATTGCCGCCAATTACCCGCAAATCAATACTGATCTGCTTCTGATCGGTCGCTTCCTGAAAGAGCAACACCACCGAACGGGTTAAGGCGATCAGATCTTCTTTTTGTGGCTCAATGGCCATACGGCCCGATTCGATGCGCGCAATATCGAGAATATCGCCCACGACCGTCAGCAAATTTTTTGCCGCATCATGCGCGACTTCAAGCATCGGCTGAGAGTGGTGCTCTTTCACGTTCTGCTTAATTTGCAGTTCGAGGATGCCGAGAATCGCATTCAGCGGCGTGCGGATTTCATGGCTCATCACCGAAAGGAAATTGCTCTTTGCCCGGCTCGATGCCAGCGCTTCATCCCGTGCATCATTAAGCTGTTGCACCAGCTCTTCGCGTTCCGTGACATCCATCCAGCCGCCGCAGACCCCGCCGATCGCCCCGTCGCTATCATGGAAAGGAATGATCCAGTGGAAAACGGTGCGCGGTTTGGTGCTGTGATCCAGCGCCAGCACCCGATCGCCCATCTGCGGTCGCCCCGTCTCAATAACATTCACATAGTCGTGCCGGAATCCGCGTTTCAGGTATTCAGGCAACGGCAGAACGTCGATGGTTTCACCAAGCACATCGCCGCGCGCAACCTTCATTTCAGCCAGGAAGCGAGCATTGCAATCAATCATCTTGCCTTCAAGGTTCCGCACCACCATCGGCCAGGGAACGGCATGCATGATGTTATACATATACGTAAGCTGCTCTTTAAGCCGCAACTGCATGCGCGTGCGCTGTTTAACCTGGCGTCGCAATGAAAGGCCCCACAGCAGCGAGAGAATCAACACCATCGTTGTGGGAACGCCGATTTGCCAAAGATGTTGCCGCCAGCGCTGCCAGAATGCGCCGCCTTCGTAGCGCCAGCCGCTACCAAGCCGCTGATAATCATTATCCGGAATGGTATCCAGCACTTTATCGAGGATCGAGAGCAGTTCCGGCGCGGCCGCTGAAACACCGAAAGCAACATGCAGGGGATTAACCCCTTGCAGGCTGGAAATGTCAATTTTATCGCGGCCAATCCGTCTGATTTGATAATCCGTATTCGCCTCAATGCCGATCGCCGCATCCACCTGGCCTGCGGAGAGCATATCAACAGCCTCTGTCAGACTGCGGGTACCGATCATCTTGATCTGCGGATATTGCGCAGCGAGATAGCGTGCGATCAACGAGCCTTCACGCACGGCAACGAAACGATCAGAAAGCCCATCAAGCGTCCTTACCGCTGGCGTTTTGCTTCGCGTCAACAGAACATATTTACTGGTCAACCAGACGCGCGAATAGCGTAATTCCGGCAGGTGACCGGTGGGGATACCGGCCACCATATCTGCCTCTCCGGCGGCGATCTTTTCGCTCAGCGCCTCGAAACTGCTGACATCGGAGACCACAAAATTGAGGCCGGTACGGATACGCACCATGGTCAGCAGATCGGCGCTGATACCACTGAAATTCAGTTTCTTATCGATAAAACTCATCGGCGCGCTGGCATCAAAAGCCAGTACGCGGATGACCGGATGCTCGCGAATCCACTGCTTTTCGTCAGGCGAGAAGAAAGGACGCCGGGCGTCCTTCACCTCATCGGCACCCTGCGCCGCCACAACAAACGTACAGAGAAGACACAGCACAGCCCCTGCGCGCCTGAGGAAAGGAAAAATCGGGTATTTTGCTATCCTGCCTGATCTATTCATTCGCGGTAACGCCCAACGCTCTCTGCAAAAATTGATAACTTTCATGCACCGCGATACCAAAGCGATGGCGCATCTTCGTGGCTTGCGCTTCATTTACCCGCTGTTCGTGGAGCAGTGCAGGCAATCTTTCCATGGTGATGCAACGGCGCCGGGCATAGCGCATGCCCAACAGGTGAAAAGAGGATTTCATGCGGTGTGCCAAATCAGCTATCTGTATCAGCGATCCATCATGTTGCAGGTTTTCCAGTTGGCGGAGATCGCTGCTTAACGTTCGCAGCAGCGTCGGGATCATCGCCTCTATAACTGGCTGTTGGTGGCCGGCCAGCGCACAAAGTTCGTGCAGATCCGGCTCTGGCCTGAGTGGAATAGCCCTGACCTGCTCATCAGAAAACATCAGCGGCAGCAGTCGATCAAAACCTTTGAGCCGCAGCCGATTCTCCTGCTGCTCCCGCGACCAATCACCACAGCCCAGCAGCAGCGGCGTTGTCGCCACATCGCCCGCCAGTTCTGCGGCAAGAATGTTTTCCAGGGCGTCACAACCCGCCTTTTCCTGCTCGTCGAGCTCGAAAACTATGGCGTGGTACCGGTGTTGCTTAAGCAGGCCGGGCGCGTCGTTGAAGCCAGCAATACGCTTTTGCGGGTGCGCATGCTGTAATCTGTACTGTTGCTCGCAACGGTGAGTAATAACAAGAAGTGGCAATCCCTGCATAACGACCTGACTTAACTGATTAATCCGAGCTGCTGTACGGACTGATAAAGCTCATACTCCGACGTGGCGCCTAATTTACGCATCGCGCTCTTCTTTTGTGCGCTAACGGTCTGCTTGGTACGGCTCAGCCTGACGCTGATTTCATTCACCGTCATTCCGCGCAGCAACAGACGCAGAACTTCATTCTCTTTTGGTGTTAGGTGAACCGCTGTTTTCGTCGTTGTTCGCTCTTTGATGCTACCGATCCGGCCTGCCGCCATGGTGGACGTCAGACTTTTCATCGTATGCAACAATTCGGTAGAGAGGCTGGCTTTATTCAGCACGCGGTGTACGCCAAGACGCATTAGCGAACGCTGGAGACCAGGATTGCTCACCATGGTAACGACGATAATTAATAGCTCAGGCCAGCGTCTTTTCAGCAGCTGTATCAGCGCCAGTCCGTCATTGTACCGGGTACCCGGCATGCTGAAGTCGGTGATTAAAATATCCGCAGGTTGCTGCTCAAGCTTAACCACCAGCTCGTCGGTAGTCATGGCTTCATCAACAATGTGGTACTGACGGGAAAGTGGGTTAAGCAGTGCCCGTAATCCCATCAGATAAATAGGATGATCGTCAGCAATCAGCACCTTTTTTGGCTTCAGCACATCTGGATTCTCGCGGGCAAAATGAAAGTGCCGCAGACTCTAGCAAAAAAATAAAAACAGGCAGAATGAATATTGCGGATAAAACAGAAATGCGCGCTTATAGCTTTGTTAATTGCAGGGCTAATTTAAACCAGGGATAAAAATGGAGTTTTTATAATCAGCAGATATAAAAAAACCGCAGCACTGGCTGCGGTTTTTTAGCGTTGAGAGCAAGCTTACGGCAGAATGGACGGCTGATCCGCCCCTTCTTTCTCCACTTTCTGCTGCAGCAGGTGTTCGCGCTTCATGCCCAGCTTCAGCGCCAGCGCGGACGCGACGTAGATGGAAGACGCCGTACCGATGGAGACACCGATCAGCATGGTCAGCGAGAAGCCTTCCAGCATCGCGCCACCGAAGAGATACAGCATCAGGATCACCATCAGGGTGGTCCCGGAGGTGATCAAGGTACGGTGCAGCGTCTGGGTCAACGACACGTTAAAGATCTCGTACGGCGTACCGCGACGGATCTTGCGGAAGTTCTCACGAATACGGTCAGATACCACGATACTGTCGTTCAGCGAGTAACCGATAACCGACATCAGGGATGCCACGATGGTCAGGTCAATCTCGATGTGGAACAGCGACAGCACGCCCATGGTGATGATCACGTCGTGCGCCAGAGCGATAACCACACCCGCCGCCAGGCGCCATTCGAAGCGGAAACCGACGTAGATCAGGATACAGATCAGCGCCACCAGCAGCGCCATCCCGCCGGTTTGCGCCAGATCCGCGCCCACGCTCGGGCCGACGAACTCAATGCGCTTCACCGCCGCGTTCTGGCTGGTCGCTTCGTTAATCACGCTGACAACCTTGCTGCCCAGTTCCTGCCCGCCGGTGGCACCCTGCGCCGGCGGCATACGCACCATGATGTCGCGGCTGCTGCCGAAGTTCTGCAGCAGCGGCTCCTCAAAGCCCGCTTTCTCCAGCGCGTCGCGCATCAGGTCCATATCGGCCGGTTTTTCCAGGGAGATTTCAATGACCGTACCGCCGGTGAAATCCAGACCCCAGTTAAAGCCGCGCACACCCATAATGACGATGGACAGGATCAGCAGCCCACCGGAAATGCCGAAGGCCCAGTAGTCCCAGCGCATAAAGTCCCAGACTTTACGGCCGTGGTTCAATTGTTCAACAGTATAATCCTGTGCCACAACGCACTCCTCAGATAGACAGCTTGTTGACGCGTTTGCCGCCGTACAGCAGGTTGACGATGGCACGGGTGCCGACAATAGCGGTAAACATGGACGTCGCCACACCGATACCGGTGGTAATCGCAAAGCCTTTGATCGAGCCAGTACCCACTGCGTACAGGATAAGCACCTTAATCAGCGTGGTGACGTTCGCATCGAAGATCGAGCTGAAAACGCGCCTTTATAACCTTCATGAATCGCCTGCTGAACGGAGCGCCCGTTGCTCAGCTCTTCCTTGATACGTTCGTTAATCAGTACGTTGGCGTCGACCGCCACCGCAAGGGTCAACACGATACCCGCAATCCCCGGCATGGTCAGCGTCGCCCCCGGCAACAGGGACATGATGCCGACGATCAGCACCAGGTTCGCCACCAGCGCGGAGGTGGCGATCAGACCAAACTTCTTATAGAAGAAGATCATGAAGAGGATAGAGACCACCAGACCCGCCAGACAGGCTTCCAGACCCTGCGTGATGTTCTGCACACCCAGCGTTGGACCAATGGTACGTTCTTCAACAATCTGAATTGGCGCAATCAGCGCACCGGCACGCAGCAGCAGCGAGAGCTGACGCGCTTCGTTCGGGTTGCTGATACCGGTAATGCGGAAGCTGTTACCCAGACGAGACTGGATGTTGGCGATGTTAATCACCTCTTCCTCTTTCACCAGCACCGCACGACCGTTGGCATCTTTCTTACCGCTGTCTTTGTACTCCACGAACAGGGTCGCCATCGGCTTGCCGATGTTGTCCTTGGTGAAGTTGGACATGATGTTGCCACCCGCGCTATCCAGCGAGATGTTAACCTGCGGCTGGTTGTATTCGTCCTGGCTGGAGGTGGAGTCGGTGATATGGTCACCGGTCAGAATCACGCGTTTGTACAGCACAACCGGCTGACCTTCACGCGTCTGTTTCACCTCGGAATCACCCGGAACACGGCCGGCAGCTGCGGCAGAAGCGATCCACGTTGGTGTTCACCAGACGGAATTCCAGCGTTGCGGTCGCACCCAGAATCTCTTTAGCACGCGCGGTATCCTGAATACCCGGCAGTTCAACCACGATGCGGTCAGCGCCCTGGCGCTGCACCAGCGGTTCGGCCACGCCCAGCTGGTTCACACGGTTACGCAGAATGTTGATGTTCTGCTGAACGGCATATTCACGCGCTTCTCTCAGACGCGCATCGGTCATCACCGCACGCAGCAGGTTGCCGCCCTGCGTTGGTGATCACCAGATCGCGGTGACGGCTGGTCAGGTAAGTATTCAGCCTGATCGCGCGCCGCGCTGTCGCGGAACGGGATGCTCAGGCCGTAGTTATCTTCCTTACGCACGGTGGTGTAAGGAATGCCTTTATCGCGCAGATCGCTGCGCAGGCTGTCCATATTCTGTTCCTGCAGCTTGCTCAGCGCGGTATCCATGTCCACTTCCATCAGGAAGTGCACGCCGCCGCGCAGGTCGAGACCGAGTTTCATCGGCTCGGCATTGATGGCAGCCAGCCAGCGCGGCGTTGCAGGAGCAAGGTTAAGCGCCACGACGTATTTATCACCCAGCACGCTCACCAGCGCTTCGCGGGCGCGCAGCTGCGTGTCAGTGGAGTCAAAGCGAGCGAGAATAGCGCCATCTTCCAGAGCCACGGACTTCGCGGTGATTTTTTCTTCTTGTAAAGTTTTCTGGACCTGGATCAGCGTTTGCTCACTGGCGGCGACGCCGCGCGCGCCAGTGATTTGAACAGCCGGATCCTCACCATACAGGTTGGGAAGCGCGTAAAGCAGGCCGACGAGAATCACGACGACCAGCATGATGTACTTCCACAAAGGATAACGGTTTAACACGGCAGTTCCCTTTGGGAAAACGAAATGATTACAGCGCCTTCATGGTGCCTTTCGGCAGAACGGCAGCTACGAAGTCACGTTTGATGACCACTTCAGTGGTGTCGTTCAGCGCGATAGCGATGTAGCCGGTTTCAGCCACTTTGGTTACGCGACCGACCAGACCACCGTTAGTCAGCACTTCATCGCCTTTGGCGATGGAGTCCATCAGCTTTTTGTGCTCTTTGGTGCGCTTCTGCTGTGGACGCAGGATCATGAAGTAGAAGATCAGACCGAACACCACCAGCATCAGGATCAGAGACATCGGGCTGCCCTGCGCCGGAGCGCCTGCTGCCGCTACCGCATCAGAAATAAAAAAGCTCATTCAAATTCCCTCATTATTAAAATTAATCAACGTTCAAAGGTGGAACCGGCTCGCCCCTGACGTTGGTAGAAATCGGCTACGAAGCGCTCTAATTTACCCTCTTCGATAGCCTTGCGTAAACCAGCCATTAAGCGCTGATAATAACGCAGGTTATGAATGGTATTGAGACGCGCGCCCAAAATTTCGTTGCAACGATCGAGATGATGCAAATACGCGCGATGAATAATTGCGACAGGTGTAGCAATCACACTCGGCATCGAGCGGGCTGGTATCACTCTTATGCTTCGCGTTACGGATTTTCACCACGCCATCGGTCACGAACAGATGGCCGTTGCGCGCGTTGCGGGTCGGCATGACGCAGTCGAACATATCAATGCCGCGACGCACGCCTTCAACCAAATCTTCCGGTTTACCCACGCCCATCAGGTATCGTGGTTTATCTGCCGGGATTTGCGGGCAGACATGTTCCAGAATGCGGTGCATATCTTCTTTCGGCTCACCCACAGCCAAACCGCCGACAGCGTAGCCATCAAAGCCTATCTCTACCAGACCTTTGACCGAGATATCGCGTAAATCTTCGTAAACGCTGCCCTGAATGATGCCGAACAGCGCATTTTTGTTGCCTGCAAGCCGTCGAAACGGTCGCGGCTGCGCTTCGCCCAGCGCAGAGACATTTCCATAGAGCGCTTGGCGTAGTCCCAGTCGGCCGGGTACGGCGTACATTCGTCGAAGATCATCACGATGTCGGAGCCGAGGTCGTACTGAATCTCCATCGATTTTTCCGGGTCGAGGAAAATCGGATCGCCGTTGATCGGGTTGCGGAAGTGCACGCCCTCCTCGGTGATCTTGCGGATATCGCCCAGGCTGAAGACCTGGAAGCCGCCGGAGTCGGTCAGGATCGGGCCTTTCCACTGCATGAAATCGTGCAGATCGCCGTGCAGCTTCATGATCTCCTGGCCCGGGCGCAGCCACAGGTGGAAGGTGTTGCCCAGGATAATCTGTGCGCCAGTGGCTTCCACTTCTTCCGGCGTCATCCCTTTTACGGTGCCGTACGTGCCCACAGGCATAAACGCCGGGGTTTCCACCACGCCGCGATCAAACACCAGGCGACCGCGACGCGCGCGACCGTCGGTGGTATCCAGTTCAAATTTCATTTTTTCTCCAGCATCAGAGAGACAGTCTGATGGTAACTATCTGCTGTGAAATCACTCCACAACATCGAATTCATCAACAAGCAAAAAAGGCGTAATTGACGCCGCCAGTTTGGACGCGGACAGCGCACAGCGCACAGCAACCGGAGCGTACACATAGTACGTGAGGATTGCGAGCACTGCCCAAGTGCAAAATGGCAAGTAAAATAGCCTTTTTATGGGCGTTCAGTAATGGCCTGCGGATTGTACGTGATAAACATCGCATCGCCGTAGCTAAAAAAGCGATATTTCTGCGCAACCGCGGCGCTGTAGGCGTTCATGGTGTGCTGATAACCGGCAAACGCGGAAACCAGCATAATCAGCGTCGATTCCGGCAGATGGAAGTTGGTCACCAGCGCATCGATCACCTGATACTGATAGCCCGGATAGATAAAGATCTGCGTATCGCCAAAGAACGGCGCAATCAGCGCATCGTTGTTCGCGGCCTGCGCGGCGCTCTCCAGCGAGCGCACGGACGTGGTACCCACCGCCACGACGCGGTTGCCGCGCGCTTTCGCCGCCAGCACCGCGTCCACCACGTCCTGCGGCACTTCGGCATATTCGGAGTGCATGATGTGATCTTCAATGCTGTCCACGCGCACCGGCTGGAAGGTCCCCGCGCCGACGTGCAGCGTCACGAACGCCATCTCAACGCCTTTCGCACGCAGACGTTCCAGCAGCGGCTCATCAAAATGCAGGCCCGCCGTCGGCGCAGCGACCGCGCCCGGCTTCTGGCTGTAGACCGTCTGATACAGCTCGCGGTCGGCCTCTTCATCCGGACGCTCGATATACGGCGGCAGCGGCATATGGCCGATGGCGTTCAGGATATCGAGCACCGGGCGCTCGTCGTGGAACGCCACTTCGAACAGCGCATCGTGGCGCGCGACCATGGTCGCCTTGATGCTCTTCGTCATCGCCCAGCAGCAGCTCAGCGCCCGGCTTCGGCGCTTTAGACGCGCGAATATGTGCCAGAATACGTTTATCATCGAGCATGCGCTCGACCAGCACTTCAATCTTGCCGCCGCTGGCTTTACGGCCGAACAGGCGCGCCGGGATCACGCGGGTATTGTTGAACACCAGCAGATCGCCAGGGTTGAGCTTATCCAGCAAATCGGTGAAAGTACCGTGCGTCAGCGCGCCCGTTGGGCCATCCAGCGACAGTAAGCGGCAACTGCTGCGCTCGGGCTTGGGATAGTGGGCAATCAGGGATTCGGGTAGTTCAAAGGAAAAATCGGCGACGCGCATGACGTATACTCGAGACAAAAAAACAGGCGGCATAGTCTAGTGCCCACACCCTTTCGCTGCAACAGTTAGCCGCCCTTGGTTCAAAAAATAACCTAAAAGACAAAGCGGCATAACAGCGCCAGTGCTGGCGCCACCGGGCGCTGGCGAAACACCTGCAATCGACAATGATGGACATAGGCATGAATTTTTTCGCTCACCTGCATCTTGCGCACCTGGCGGACAGCTCGCTGCCCGGCAACCTGCTGGCCGATTTCGTACGCGGCAACCCGCAGAAGATCTCTACGCGCCAGAAGTGGTGGACGGCATTTATATGCACCGCCGCATCGACGTGCTGACCGACAACCTGCCGGAAGTCAAGGAATCGCCAAAGCGTGAAGGATTCCGCGCGCAAACGCGCCGCGTTGCGCCGATCACGCTCGACGTGATGTGGGATCACTTTCTGTCGCGCCACTGGGCGCAGCTGTCGCCGGAGATCCCTTCGCTGGAGGATTTCGTGCGCTATGCCCACCCGCAGGTGGCCACCATTTTGCCGGACTCGCCGCCGCGCTTTGTGAATCTGAATAACTACCTGTGGTCGGAACGCTGGCTGGAGCGCTACCGCGAGATGGCCTTCATCCAGAATGTGCTGAACGGCATGGCGAGCCGCCGCCCGCGCCTGGATGCGCTGCGCGACTCCTGGCAGGACCTCGATGAACATTACGACGCGCTGGAAAGCCTGTTCTGGCAGTTCTACCCGCGCATGATGGAGCAGGCAAAAAACAAAAAAAAAATTTCTCAAGCACGCTTTATACTTGATAGGTAAAAGCTGGCGGAACGATTGTCACCACCTCTTTGTCTTATCCAGCACTCTCCCTATACTGGCCCGCGTTGCGTTCCAAATAACCTTAGTATCTACAGGAGAATCATATGGTTCTGGTAACTCGTCAGGCTCCGGATTTTACAGCTGCAGCCGTTCTGGGCAACGGTGAAATCGTTGAAAACTTCAACTTCAAACAGCACACCAACGGCAAAGCGACCGTGCTGTTCTTCTGGCCAATGGACTTCACCTTCGTTTGCCCGTCTGAGCTGATCGCTTTCGACAAACGCTATGAAGAGTTCCAGAAGCGTGGCGTTGAAGTGGTTGGCGTCTCCTTCGACTCTGAGTTTGTACACAACGCATGGCGTAACACCCCTGTCGACAAAGGCGGCATCGGTGCGGTGAAATACGCAATGGTTGCGGACATCAAACGCGAAATCCAGCAGGCTTACGGTATCGAACACCCGGACGCTGGCGTTGCGCTGCGCGGTTCCTTCCTGATCGACAAAGACGGCATCGTGCGTCATCAGGTTGTGAACGATCTGCCGCTGGGTCGTAACATCGACGAAATGCTGCGTATGGTTGACGCGCTGCAATTCCACGAAGAGCACGGCGAAGTGTGCCCGGCTCAGTGGGAAAAAGGTAAAGAAGGGATGAGCGCTTCCCCAGACGGCGTTGCGAAATACCTGTCTGAAAACGTCTCCAGCCTGTAATCGGCAGCGTTTGACGAAAAGGCCCGCTTACTGCGGGCCTTTTTTTTAGCGTGTTTTCACTTCACGCCAGATACGCAGCGCCATCCAAACCAGCACCACAACCCCCAGCAGCAGCACGCCCCACACCAGCCACGTTTTCCACATTCCCTGCCGTTCAGCAGGCGACGTCGCCGTCAGCCGTTCCTGCCCGCCAGGTGTCACTCGCTCTGCCACTTGTACTTCCGGGATCGCGTCAAGATCGAGCTGTTTACGTAAGGCCTCCGGGATTAGCGCATCCAGGGCCACGGCGGCAGGCTGCGCCGCCCGGTTACCCCAGGCCAGCATAAATGGCCCTTTGCCCTGGGCGTTAAACAGCAGCGATTGCCGCGAGCGACTGCCGCTCATCTGCGGTAATTCACCCGGTAAACGCGCATCCAGCGTGGTAATGCGCACCGCCTGCACGACTCCTTCCGGTAACGCGATCGGCGCAGAAGCCTGTTCATTACGCTGCCACAACACAGTTTTACTGAGCGGTTGCCACTCGGCGCTGGCGCTACTGCGGAACGCGATCTCCACCGGCAGAACGCTCCCTTCCGCCAGTTTTACCGACAATGAACTTAACGGCTGCGGTTGCGCCCACAGGTATTGCGCCTCGGTGGAAGAAACCCGCTGTCCGTGGCTCGCTATCTGTACCTGCTCCAGCGGCGTTGGCTCGCTGCCCAGCGTCGCCGTGACCTGCGTAATCGTCACCGGCAGATTTGGCGTATCAAACACCATCAGCAAATAACGCACGCCATCCGCGGACATGGTTTGATTGACATTTATCTGATCGAGTTTCAACCGGTCGTTACCGCTCGCCAGCTCCATCACCGGCGCATTTTCCTGCAATGTTGCCCAGCTACGCATATCATCACTGAAAAAGAGCGTTACTTTGCTACGCCATTTCGCTACTGCTTCCGGCCATGTCAGCTTCAACTGCGCCAGCGTAAAGGTCTCCGGCATATTTTCCGGCAGCGCCAGCAAATAACTCTGTCCAACCACCTCTGCTGGCTCGCCTTCAATACGAATATCGACGCCGGATGAGGAGTGCAAACGCACCACATTTTGCCCTTGCGCGCTGGTTTCAACCGGTGAGGAGTCGAGCGGGAAGACGCGCAGCGGAATGGCGGCAGGCGCGTGGGTTGCCGCACTTTGTGTTTCCAGCGTGAACGGCACTCGCTCTCCGTCGCGATTAAACACCCGTACGTCACGCAAATCTGGCCATGTACTTTGCGTGTAAACATCCAGCGGCAGATCCACGCGATACCAGGAAGCCGCTTGCGGCAAATCAAGCGAGGCGCCAAACGCATAATCCTGCGGCGAATCCGGGAGCGGTTCACTGCTTATCGCCGCGCCCGTTGCCATTATCAGCGCAGCCAACACTACTCCATGCCATGTTGTCATTGTTCTTCTCCCTTATTTTGTTCCCGCACAGCCTTTGGTGGCAGGGGTGAAAAATAGCCCACAATCAGCACCAGTACCGCCACGCCAATAAAGGCGATCGCCCGCGATAAGCCACCGCCTCCGGCGCTGTCTACCAGCATCAACTTAAGCAATACAACGCCCAGCAGCACACCGCCGCACAGCCACTGATGGCGAGCATGCTGACGCGTCGCGCGAATCATCACCACCAGCGCAATCAACATCCAGAACAGCGCCAGGCTGGTCTGGATCAACCGCGATTGCCACAAACTGCCCACATCCCACTCCACTTCGCCGTAATACGCCAGCAACCGCAGCAACGCACCGTTAAGCCACCAGAAACCAAGCGCCGCCAGGACCCATGGCCGTACACGCCACATTTGTGGCGCTATCGTCGGGTAGTGGGTTTCAGCAAAACGGCTATACAACCAGACGCCAGCCAGTGCGAAAGCCGCCCCCTCTTCCAGCGGGTTAACCAGCGGGAGATAACGCATCTCCGTCACCACTCCGTCGCCGAGGTTAGCGAATACCAGCCAGCCCAACAGCACAGGTACTACCGGCAACAGCGCCAGCGCGCCATATAGCGCAGGCCAGATGCGAAACGGCCAGAACGCATGGCGGATTGCCGCCAGCACCAGCGCGATCGCAAGGCCACCCGCCGCCATCGGCAACCCGCTCTGCCAGGGCTCCGATCCCCACGGCAGTCCCTCAACAAACCACCACACTTCACTACCAGCCGCCAGCAACAGCATCCAGAACAGGGAGATATGTAACCCTTGCGACACGCGCGCAGGCACAGTGCCATTATCCTTGTAGAGCAGCAGCAAAGCGGAAGGCAGAGCAATACACCAGGCGAGATTCGACCATCCCGCCGCCAGAGCATGCCCTTGCGATGTTATCTGCCAGCCCAGCATCAGCGCCATACCCAGCCACAACAACCACCGGGCGTAGCCCAGCTCCGGCCATGATGCGCGCAGGCTGCCCGCACGCCACAGCCACACCGAAAGCGCCAACAGCGCCAGTACGCCAAACCCGGCATGCACCGCAACCGGTAAAACCAGCTGTGTCGCGCCGCCCAGCGCAACCACCCAGAACGCTACCGCGCCCGCCAGCAGCAACCCGCTGCCTTCACGCCGGATCCCACGCCACAGCCATGCGCCCGCCAGCCAACAACCGCTCAGCACGGCAAAGATCAACAAGGTCGACAAGGCATTAAGCCCATCGGCTGACGCCCAGAGCGCGCTACACAGCGCCAGCAACAACAAGGCGCTGCCGCTGTAGCTCATACGCCGCAGGTTTTGCTGCACGCCGAGCCACAAGATTCCCAGCCCTTCCAGCGCCCAGGCCATTGCCGTCCAGCGCGCTGAAAGCGCCAGTGGGATTGCCAGTGTGGCAAACGCGCCGCCCAGCGCCAGCGCTGCCAGTACCAGCGGTTTTGCCGCCGTCGGGTAGCGCTTCAGCGCCAGGGTCGCTAATGCCAGATAGAAAAGACCAAAACCCAGAGCGCTAAACGCCGGTCCGTAGTGCCAGTGCCAGGTAATAGCGTACTGCATACCAAATCCCACCAGCGGCGGCGCGAACAGCAGCACGCCATCAATAATGCGCTCTCCCCGACGTGCGCGCGCAGTGACAACGCTACGCTCAATACGCCGAAGATCAGGATGTTGACAATCAGGAAGAGCTGGCAGCTCAGATAAAATTCCGGACGGTAGCTCTCCATGCCCCACAGCCCGGCAACGCCGAAAGTGAAGAACATCCCCAGAAGATTCAGTTCGCGCCAGTGCTGCCAGAGGCTGATGGCGAGAATGCCTGCCGAGAGCAGTAAGTAAAACGAGAACAGTGCGATATGGCTGCCGCCACCGGTGGAGAGCAGTATCGGTGCCAGATAGCCGCCAAGGCTGGCCAGCAGTGCCAGGCTCAGCGCCTGTTGCAGCACCGCCAGCCCGACGCTTGCCGCGCAAATAACAATGAGCAGCCCAAAGGCCAGCGTCATCGGCAACATCTGCCACAAGCGAAATGCGCCGAACACGGTTAAGTAGAGCGCGCCAACCGCGCCGCCTTGCAGTATCAAAGCAAAAACGGTTTGCTTATGCCGCAATCGCCACCCCAGCCCCAGCAGAACCAGGGCGACCAACGCCACGGCAGCCAGCCGTAATTCCAGCGGGAACAAGGCGTATTCCACGGTGTAACGTAGTAAGAAGGAGAGTCCGATAAATAGCAGCACAATGCCCAGTTTCGCCAGCGGATTGCCCTGCATAAACCAGCGCGCCAGCGAAGTGACCATGCCCCAGGAGGCGGTTTCCGGCTTCGTTGTTTTTATAGCAGGCGCGTCAACAGCGGCCGCTGGCGATTCGGCCTTACGTTCCCACGGATTAACCGCTGATACAGGCGTTTGAGGAATTTCAATTACTTCGCGAGCAGGCGCCGGGACAGCCCCGGCCGACGTCGCTTCACGGCTTTCCGGCATTTCCATCAGGCGCTGTTCAAGTACGCTCAGCCGCTGCTGCAATTGCAGAAGTTCACTCTGCGTGGCGACGCTGCGCCGCCAGGCGGTTATCGCCACAATGGGCACCACTACCAGCGCCAGAAACAGCACTACCACGCCGAATACTAAAAGACCATCCATGTACTATCGCCTTCGCTAAAGGGGAGACGTAACGACCGCCCCTCGTCGCGTGGCGATTCAGGCGGCAGACCAGACAGATGCGCTGGTAGCTGAAAGCGTCAGCACATCATCCAGTAGCGTACCTGTACCTTCCTGAAGCCGCCAGTTTTTCGCCTCTAACAGCGGCGAGCCCTCCAGCACCACCTCGCAGGCTTCGCCGCGGTTGATCGCCACCAGTACGCGCTGTTGCTGCCAGACACGAACAAAAACCAGCACGTTATCCTGGGCGTATATCACCAGGCAGCCGCCGCGCCGCAAAGCCTGGCTACGCGCGCGCAGTTTCGCCATACGCTGGTAGAGCGCCAGCAGTTGCGTATCCTGGCGCTTTTTATCCCACGGGAAGGTCTTACGACAAAAGGGATCGTTCGCCCCGTCGAGTCCCACTTCATCGCCATAATAGATGCAAGGCGTTCCCGGCCAGCTAAACAGCCAGACCACCGCCAGCGGCAGCCGGGCAACATCTTTGCCGAGCACGGTTTTAAAGCGCGGCGTATCGTGGCTGTCGAGCTGGTTAAACATACGCAACTGCTGCTGGTGCGACAGTCCGGCCCGGTAGTTATCCATCCATGCTGCGCAAGTTTGCGCATCGATCTGCTGGGGATCGTAGGCAATATCTGTATTCGCCAGAAAGGCCCACACCGGCAGCGTAAAACCGCGATAATTCATGGCCGCGTCTTCAGCATCCGCCTGTAGCCACTGGCGCGCATCGCCAAAATGTTCGCCGAAAACATAGGCCTGCGGCAGCGTCTCTTTCGCCGCGCGGGTGATCCCCGAAATATGGTGCAGATTGTTACGCGCCCCGCCGTCTTCGCCCAGCATATGCACCACGTCCAGGCGCCAGCCGTCCATGTTCCACGGCGCTTTCAGCCAGTGGCGCACAATGCTCTCCTCTCCCTGATAAATCTCTTCAACCAGCGTCGGTGACTGATAATCGAGTTTCGGCAGGCTGGCATACCCCAGCCAGTCGCGGGCGCGGCCCTGCTCGTCAAAACTGTACCAGCTACGCCAGCGGGAATCGGGGTTATGACAGGCTCCACCGGTGCCACGGTTGTGGCGATCGAACCACGCGTGGGAATCACCGCTATGGTTAAAAACACCATCAAGGATCAAACGCATATTCAGTTGCTGCGTATTGCGCCGCAGGCGTAACAGGGCTTCGTCACCGCCAAACTGCGGATCGACATGGCGGTAATCTTCAGTGTCATATTTATGTACGCTGGGAGCGACAAAAACCGGGTTGAGATAGAGCGCGGTAACGCCCAGCTTTTTCAGGTAGGGCAACTTTTCGCTGATCCCGTCGAGATCGCCACCATAAAAGGTTGATCCCCCGGCTTGTGCCGTTAACGGATCATCCCAGTCGCGCAGCACAATGGGGTGACCAGCGGCATGATGATGGTAAACCTTATCCTGCTGCTCACCGCGCGGCTGGCTGCGCGCAAAACGGTCCGGGAAAATCTGGTAAAACACCTGATCGGCCACCCACTGCGGCCCATCATCCGGCGCATCAACCGCGAACTGTTCGAGACGGGCGGGTGGAAAACGGCTAAACCCCTGCGGCGTAAACCACAGTTGCCGGTTCTCCCACAGGAGCTTAAAGCTGTAGCGGCGGCGCGGTTGCCCACTGCTGATGTCCAGCGCAACTTGCCAGGCACTGACGCCGTTCGCCGCGGTTTTCCGCCGTCGGTGCATAGCCAGCGGCGTCTCTTCATTGTCGATTTCGGTGCGCAGCATCACCCGCTCCGGCAAACCGATCCACTCAGCCAGAGCGTGATAATTAACTGATCTTTATTTTGTTTCACAAACGGCGCGACGGGCAGGTGCCATGCATTTAACATCAAAAATCCCCTGTGCTCAAAATGACGCCACTCTTCCACACCCGCACGTCTGCCGCCTCCTTCTTTCGCTTTTTTTACAGGGCTGAGAGACGGGGCGCAGATGTGATCCGGCAGAGCTACCGCCGGGCAAATGCGTGAGTTTTTGCAGGCCTGCTTCGTGCCGATGCACGAAGTCTCCGGCCTGGCTGCTTTTTATACTGTTAAAAATGATAACCGCCAGGAATAAGTATGAAAAATAAACCCGAAATTCTTGTCATTACTGAAATTCCCCAACCGATGATAACCACCCTCGAACAGCATTTTGTGGTGCATAAATACTGGCAGCAGGATGAGCAAACCCTGCTGCACGACCATGCGCATGCCATTCGCGGTGCGTTAACCCGTGCAGCCAGGGGGATCAGTACCTCGCTGATTGAGCAGCTTCCGGCGCTGGAGGCGATCAGCGGTTTTGGCGTGGGCGTTGATGCGACCGATCTCGAAACCTGCCGTCGCCGGGGGATCACCGTCAGCAACACGCCAAACGTGCTCAATGAGTGCGTCGCCGACACCGGGCTGGCGCTGATGCTGGCGGTGACGCGCAAAATTTGCGAAGCCGACCGCTTCGCCCGCGCGGGGCAATGGGAGCATGCCGCATTTCCTGGTGCCTGGAAAATGAGCGGGAAACGCTGCGGGATTGTCGGCATGGGCAATATCGGCCACGATGTTGCCCGGCGTGCGGCGGCGTTCAATATGCCGATCCACTATTTCAGCCCCCGGGAAGCCCGTAACAGCCGCTGGCAACGCCATCAGAGCATCGTTGACCTGGCGCGGGCGGTGGATTTTCTGGTACTGACGTTACCCGGAGGGGCGAAAACGCATCATGTCATTAATCGTGAAGTGCTGGAAGCGCTGGGGCCTGAAGGGATTCTGGTGAATATTGCGCGTGGCAGCGTGGTGGATACCGACGCGCTGATCGCGGTGCTGCAGGAAGGAAAGTTACGCGGCGCAGGACTGGATGTGTTTGAGAACGAACCCCATATTCCCCTGCCGCTGCGCGAGCTGCCAAATGTCGTGCTGCTACCGCATATTGCCAGCAATACGGCGGAAACCCGCCAGGCGATGGCGGATCTGACCATCAATAACCTGGTGAGTTATTTCAATGACGGGAAAATGCTGACCCCGGTGGTGTGATTTTTTGCCGGGTTACTGCACTTATCAGGCCCTGCAGGCCTGATAAGGCGTCGCCGCCATCAGGCGGATTTTTTAAACACCCAGCCCATCAGCAGCAGCACGATCCACGCGCAGACCCACGTACAGCGAAATGCGGGTTTCCGGGTGGTAGCCAATCAGGGCAATGATAAACACCAGGAACATCAGCCCCACGACGGTCGTCGCCACGCCGCCCGGCACTTTGAACTTCAGCGCTTTCGCCTCATCGGGCGACAGGCGACGGCGGAAGGCGATCTGCGACAGCAGGATCATGATCCACACCCACACCGTGGCGAAGGTCGCCAGGGACGCAATCACCAGGAAGACGTTCTCCGGCATGATGTAGTTCAGGTAAACCGCCAACAGCAGCGCCACGGTCATCACCACGACGGTCACCCACGGGATGCCGCGGCGAGAGGTTTTGGCGAACATCTTCGGCGCACTGCCCTGCTCCGCCATGCCGTGCAGCATACGGCCCACGCCAAAGACGTCGCTGTTGATCGCCGAAAGCGACGCGGTCAGCACCACGAAGTTGAGAATGCTGGCCGCAAAGGTAATGCCCATATGCTGGAAGGTCAGGACAAACGGGCTGCCGTTGGTGCCCACCTGGTTCCACGGGTAGATGGACATGATGACGAACAGCGTACCGACATAAAACACCAGAATGCGCATCGGCACCGAGTTGATGGCGCGCGGAATCGATTTTTCCGGATCTTTCGCTTCCCCGGCGGTGATGCCGATGATTTCGATACCGCCGTAGGCGAACATCACCATCTGCAGCGACATCACCATGCCGAGCCAGCCGTTGCTGAAGAAACCGCCGTTGCTCCACAGGTTGTGGATCCCGGTCGGCTGCCCGCCGTTGCCGATGCCCCAGATGATGATGCCGAAACCGGCCACAATCATGATGATGATGGTGGCGACCTTGAAGAACGAGAACCAGAACTCCAGCTCGCCGAACACCTTCACGCTCATCAGGTTGATGGCGCAGATGATCAGCACCACGCTCAGCACCCAGATCCAGTGCGGCACCGCCGGGAACCAGACGCCCATATAGATGCCGAAGGCCGTCACGTCGGCAATCGCCACAATCAGGATTTCAAAGCAGTAGGTCCAGCCGGTGATAAAGCCCGCCAGCGGGCCGAGGTTTTCCTGCGCGTAGCGGGAGAATGAGCTGGCGGACGGGTTGTGAACCGACATTTCGCCCAGGGCGCGCATGATGATATACGCCGCGACGCCGCCGATGATGTAGGCCAGCAGCACGCTCGGACCGGCCATTTTGATGGCATCTGCCGAGCCATAAAACAGACCGGTGCCGATAGCCGAGCCCAGCGCCATAAAGCGGATGTGGCGCGTGCTCAATCCACGTTTAAGCTTGTTAGTGCTTTCCATCGTTTCCACTGCCATTATTCAACACAAAAATAAAAAACCACGGGGCGCCAAACCCCGTGGTTAAACAATCCGTTGCCGCAACTGATTAATGCGCGCTGGATGCCACCTGACGCCCTGCGGCACGATCCCAGATTGCCGCCAGAACCAGCGCATCAACAGTAGGCATCAGCCAGGCCAGCCCCTGCTCCGCCAGCGGCAGACGCTGTGTCCAGGCCGGCAGATACTCCGCAAAGGCGGATGCTTTAACCCCGTCAAGGATACCAAAAATCAGGCTGATAAACATGGCTGGCGCAATAATGCGGGAGGAGTTGTTCCACCACGGGCGGGTGAAGCTCAGCACCACCAGCACGATGCACGGCGGATAAATCGCCGTCAGCACCGGAATGGAGATCTGAATCAGGTGGCTCAGACCGAGGTTGGACACCGCCATGGAGAAGATGCCCAGGATAAACACCAGGGTACGGTAAGAGAGCGGCAGATACTGCGCGAAGAACTCGGCGCAGGCGCAGGTCAGGCCAACCGCGGTCACCAGACAGGCCATGAAGATCAGCGCCGCCAGCAGGAAGCTGCCCGCACCACCGAAGGTGTGCTGAACGTAGGCGTGCAGGATCGCCGCGCCGTTGGCGGTCTGATCCACCAGCGTGGCGCTGTCGGAGCCCAGACGGAACAGCGCCAGATACAGCAGCGTCAGCCCCACGCCAGCCATCAGGCCGGCCCAGATGGTGTAGCGGGTCAGCAGACGCGCTTCGGTCACACCGCGGGAACGCGCGGCGTTAACGATAACGATACCGAACACCATCGCGCCCAGCGTATCCATCGTCAGATAGCCGTTCACGAAGCCGTTAGAGAACGGGGCAGTTTGATAGGCGTCCATCGCGTGGCTGATCGGGCCAGCCGGCCAGACGATCGCGGCTACCGCCAGAACGGTCAGCGCCACAATTTTCAGCGGAGCCAGGAAGTTACCCACGGTATCCAGCAGCTTGCCCGGATAGAGGGAAACCAGGATCACGAGCGCGAAGTAGACCAGGCTGTAGATGAACAGCGGCATCGCGCCGTCGCCGGTCAGCGGCGCAATCCCCACTTCAAAGGAAACGGTCGCCGTACGCGGCGTGGCAAACAGCGGCCCCACGGCCAGATAGCAGACGGTTGCCAGCAGCACGCCCGCCACTTTGCCGATCGGGGTGCTGAGGCTATCCACACCGCCGCCGACTTTCGCCAGCGCGATGACGGTCAGCACCGGCAGGCCCACGGCGGTAATCAGGAAACCAAACGCGGCGGTCCAGACGTGTTCACCCGCCTGCAAGCCAACCATTGGCGGGAAAATGATGTTGCCTGCGCCAACGAACAAGGCAAAGGTCATAAAGCCCAGCGCGATGATGTCACGCGATTTTAAGTGATGGGTCATAAAACCTTACTGCCTGTGGATGTGGTGTTGAAAACAATGAATTTTTCGATTTCCCTGACGGGACGATACAGCCGAAAAACCGTGAAAAATCAGCGGGAAATGCTCCCTACGTGGCGTGGCGGAGAATAGTTTTTCGATTTACCACGCAAATACAGTCGGTCTGACAGTATCTGGGGCGCAATTTAAACGCTTATAACGTTTAAAGGCAAGGTGGGATCGCAAAACCAGAACAATATGCCAGCATGAAAATACACGTTAGAATAATACGCTATTTATAAGAAAAACCCATGGCTAATCATGCGAACAAAAAACAGTCAGCCGTATAAAATTCATCCGCGTTTCGCTTGAATGCAAAGCAAACGGGCCAGCAGACGCTGACCCGTGGAAAGGTAAAATGACACGCCTGCCGTCAGGCGATCTTTTTGGCAATTAATCGTTCCGGGATCACGAAACTGAAACGGGTTCCTTTACCCAGCGTACTCTGAATATCGAGACGGCTTTCATGGTGATTCACCGCGTGTTTCACAATTGCCAGCCCCAGGCCGCTTCCGCCCGTCTGGCGCGATCGCGCTTTATCCACACGGTAGAAGCGCTCGGTCAGACGCGGAATATGCTCCGGCGCAATCCCCGGCCCGTTGTCCTCCACGCTAAACTCGGCCCCCGTTGGGGTATGGTGCCAGCGCACCACGATATCCGTCCCCTCCGGCGTATGATTCACCGCGTTATACACCAGGTTGGAAATGGCGCTGCGCAATTGCTCCTCATTGCCCAGCACCTTCAGGGCGTTGTCGACCTCAAAGGCCAGGTGGTGCTTTTTGTGGCTTAACGTCTGCGCTTCCCGCTCAACCACCCGCAGCATCATCGGGACATCAATGGTGTCATTTAGCGCCAGCGTTGGCGCCGCTTCAATCTTCGAGAGCGTCAGCAGCTGCTTCACCAGGCCTTCCATCCGGTGCGTTTGCTCGCGCATGGTGTGCAGCGCTTTTTCACGCGGCGCACCTTCCAGCGTTTGCTCCTGCATCATCTCCAGGTAGCCCTGCAGCACGGTCAACGGGGTTCGCAGTTCGTGGCTGACGTTGGCGAAGAAGTTACGACGCGCCCCTTCCAGCTGGTGCATCTGGGTGACATCGCGCGCCACCATCAGCCACTGCTTATCGCTGTAGGGCATCACGCGGATCTCCAGATGGCGACCATTATTGAGCTTGAGATTGTGCGGACGGGTGAAATCACGCTTTTTCAGGTACAGCGTGAACTCGGGATAACGCAGAAGGTTGAGGATATTCTGTCCATTGTCATCCGGCCAGCGCAGGCCCAGCAGCTGCTGCGCCAGGCCGTTACACCAGAAGATCGTCCCTTCTTCGGTGGTCAGGATCACGGCATCCGGCAGCGACTCTGCACCGCTGCGAAAACGCTTAATCAGGCTTCCCAGCTCGCGGCGACGCTTTTTATTACGCATCTGCATCTGATGCAGACCGTACAGCAGCGGCTCCCAGCTGCCGCTTCCCGGCGGCGGCGTCATACTTCGGTCAACCCACAGCCACCAGGAGAGGCGCAGCAGGTTCCAGAAATGCCAGATCAGCAGCCCGGTGACCGCCGCCAGCAAAAACCACGGCAGGTGACCAAGAAAGGCCCCCAGAATGAAGGCCGGAATACAGCATAAGATCAGTTCAAAGACGAGCCTTTTCCATGACAGACGTTCCAGCACGCGTCACACTCCTGTCAATGTTCAGAAACGGGTAGAAAAACGATAACCCGTGCCGCGGACCGTCTGCACCATGCGATCGTGGCCGCTCAGTTCCAGCGCTTTTCGCAGGCGGCGAATATGGACGTCAACCGTCCGGTCTTCGACATACACGTTAGTTCCCCAGACGTGATTCAGCAACTGCTCGCGGCTGTACACGCGTTCCGGGTGGGTCATAAAGAAGTGCAGGAGTTTAAATTCGGTAGGCCCCATGTCCAGCGGATTTTCGCCGGTCATCACGCGGTGCGAAGTGGGATCAAGGCTCAGCCCCTGCATTTCAATCACCTCTTCCACCGCCATCGGCGAAATACGGCGCATAACGGCTTTAATACGGGCAACCAGCTCTTTGGGGGAGAACGGTTTGGTAATGTAATCGTCCGCGCCGGTCTCCAGACCGCGCACGCGATCCTCCTCTTCTCCGCGCGCCGTGAGCATCACGACCGGAATATCGCGGGTCAGCGCCTCGCGCTTCAGGTGTTTGATAAACTGCATACCGGAGCCGCCGGGCAACATCCAGTCCAGCAAAATCAGATCGGGCCAGGGTTCATTCAGCTGGTTCACCGCACTGTCATAATCTTCCGCTTCAACCGGCTGGAAGCCATTTTGCTCGAGCACGAAGCACACCATTTCACGGATTGGAGCTTCATCTTCTACGACCAGAATACGTCTCGCCATACTTTGCCCTGTCTTATCTTATTTACGTTACAAGTTTGTAATGCGGCGCCATTATGCGTCAGATTTATGACAGATTTATGAAAAACAGGACCACCAGATGACCCTGCCCGCAGCATTATGACAGCGCGAATATTCACGCAGTTAATGTCTCTAACACCCTGAACGTTTATAATCCTGCGTTTCTCCATTTTCGCCACGGATCAGCTATGCGCATAATTCACACCTCGGACTGGCATCTGGGTCAAAACTTTTACAGCAAAAGCCGCGCGGCTGAACATGAAGCCTTCCTGGACTGGCTGCTGGAAACGCCGCGGAGGCACGAGGTGGACGCGATTATTGTGGCGGGTGACATCTTTGATACCGGCTCGCCGCCCAGCTATGCGCGCGAGTTGTATAACCGCTTCGTGGTGAATCTGCAGCAAACCGGCTGTCAGCTGGTGGTGGTGGCCGGCAACCATGATTCCGTGGCAACGCTGAATGAATCCCGCGAGATCCTGGCTTTCCTCAATACCACCGTGGTCGCCAGCGCCGGCGCCGCAGATCCTGAAACAATCGCCGTGACGGCACGCCGGGCGCCGTGCTCTGTCCGATACCGTTTTTACGTCCGCGCGACATGGTGCAAAGCCAGGCCGGGCTATCGGGCGCAGGAAAAACAGCAACATCTGCTGCCGGCCATCACCGACTATTACCAGCAGCAGCATGCCGCCGCCTGCACCCTGCGCGGCGAGCAGGCGATGCCGATGATCGCCACCGGGCATCTCACCACCGTCGGGGCCAGTAAAAGTGACGCCGTGCGTGACATCTATATCGGCACGCTGGATGCCTTTCCGGCGCAGAACTTCCCGCCAGCCGACTACATTGCGCTCGGACACATTCACCGCGCGCAGATCGTCGGCGGCCTGCGAGCATATCCGCTACTGCGGCTCGCCCATCCCGCTGAGCTTTGATGAAACGGGCAAAGCGTAAAAGCGTCAATCTGGTCACGTTCAGCGATGGCAAGCTGGCGGAAGTTACCGCGCTCGACATTCCGGCCACGCAGCCGCTGGCCGTAATCAAGGGTGATTTCGCCGAGATTTGCCGCCAGCTTGAGCAGTGGCGCGATGCGTCCACCGACACGCCAGTCTGGCTGGATATCGAAATCACCACCCAAGACTACCTGGCCGATATGCAGCGTAAAATCCAGCCGGTTACCGAAGATTTGCCGGTCGAAGTGTTGCTGGTGCGCCGCAGCCGCGAGCAGCGCGAGAAAATCCTCGCCGGAGAGCTGCGGGAAACGCTCAGTGAACTGAGGGTTGAAGAGGTGTTTGAACGCCGCCTGGCGCAGGAGGAGATCGACGAGATGCAAACGGCGCGCCTGCAAGCCTTGTTCAGTGAAGCGCGCCAGGCGCTCAATGATGAGGAAGAAAACGCATGAAAATCCTGAGCCTGCGGCTGAAAAACCTCAACTCCCTCAAGGGCGAGTGGAAAATTGACTTTACCGCTGAGCCGTTTGCCAGCAACGGGCTGTTTGCCATTACCGGCGCGACCGGGGCAGGTAAAACCACCCTGCTCGACGCCATCTGTCTGGCGCTTTATCACGAAACGCCGCGCCTTAGCAGCCTGTCCCAAGCGCAAAACGATCTGATGACGCGCGACACCGCCGAGTGCCTGGCGGAAGTGGAGTTCGAGGTAAAAGGCATCGCCTACCGCGCCTTCTGGAGCCAGAACCGCGCGCGCAACCAGCCGGACGGGAACCTGCAGGCGCCGCGCGTGGAGCTGGCGCGCTGCGAAGATGGCAAAATCCTGGCCGACAAAGTGACGGATAAACTGGAGCAAACCGCCGCGCTCACCGGGCTGGACTACGGCCGCTTTACCCGCTCAATGCTGCTTTCACAGGGGCAGTTTGCCGCCTTTCTCAATGCCAAACCGAGCGATCGCGCCGAGCTGCTGGAAGAGCTGACCGGCACCGAAATCTACGGCCAGATTTCGGCCATGGTGTTTGAGAAACATAAAGCGGCCCAAACCCGGCTGGAAAAGCTGCGAGGCGCAGGCGGCGGGCGTCGTGCTGTTGAGCGATGAACAGCGCCAGCAACTGAGTACAGCAAGTTTGCAGGCGCTTACTGACGAAGAGAAAACCCTGCTGGCCGGGCAACAAACCACGCAGGCACAGGCGCAATGGCTAAACCGAGAAGCCGAACTTCGTGCCGCGCTCGGACGGGCGCAAGCCGCGCAGGTGCAGGCGCAGCAGGCGCTGGCTGCCGCACAGCCACAGCTGGCGCGGCTTGCCCTGGCGCAACCGGCTTTGCAGTTACGTCCGCTGTGGGAACGTCTTGAAGAGCAACATAAAGCGCTGGCCCGTACCCGCAGCCAAAGTGAAGAAGTAAATACTCGCTTACATGCCAGCCTGTTGCAGCGCGCGCGTATCCGCGCAACCGCCGTCGAGAAGCATGCCGTTCTGCTGGGCAGTCAAAAAACGGTTGCCGGCTGGCTGGCCGAACATGCCCGCTTCCAGCGCTGGCACAGCGAACTGACCGGCTGGCGCGTGCTGTTTAACCAGTTGGAAGAGGAGAAAAAGCAGTGGCAAAGCCTGCAACAGCGCGTGCTGACCCATCAGCAGAAACTGCAAACGCTGCCGGAAGCCACGCTGGAACTGACGGCGGAAGAGACGGCTGCGGCGATGGCGCAGTGCGCACAGCATCGCCCGCTACGCCAACAGCTTGCCGCCCTGCACGCCCGCTTCGCTCCGCTGCGCAAGCAACTGAGCCTGCGTCAGCAAAGCCTGCGGGATCTGCAAGCCGAGCAGGAAAAGCTCAACGCCGAGCGGGAACAAAAACGCGCGTTGTATAAAGAAAAAAACCAGTTGCTGACGGAAGTCACCACCATCTGCGAGCTGGAAAACACCATCAAAAGTCTGGAGAGCGAGCGCGCGCGCCTGCAGGCGGGTCAGCCCTGTCCGCTGTGTGGCGCCACGGAACATCCGGCGGTTGCGCACTACCAGACGATCGAGCCAGGCGTGAACCAGTCTCGCCGTCAGTTGCTGTTTGACGAAGTGCAGAAGGTAAAAGAAGAAGGCGTGGCGCTGGGCGAGCGGCTGAAAGGCATAGCTGAACGTTATGAAAAAGACGAGCGCGAAGTCCGCTCGCTTCAACAGGATGAACAAACGGGATTGCAGGAGTGGGTTACGCTGTGCGAGCAGTTGAATGTCTCGCTGGATCCGCACCGCGAATTGACCAGTTGGCAAAGCGCGCAGGATGCGTATGAACACCAGCTCTATCTGCACAACCAGCGCCAGACATTACTTTTTCAAATCAACGAACTGCAACAGCAGAGCGAACAATACCAGCAGGCAGTCACCACCCGTCGCGACACGCTGGCTGCGGCGCTGCAACAACTGGATCTGACTCTGCCACCGGAAGGCGAAGAAGCCGCATGGCTGGCGGCGCGCGCGCAGGAAGCGGAGCAATGGCAACAGCAGCAGCAACAGCAGATCGCGCTGCAAGAGCAAATCACCCAGCTTACGCCCATCCTCGATACGCTGCCCACCGACGAAACGCCCGCCGAAGTGCAAAACGTGGCGCTGGAAGGCTGGCGCCAGGTGCATGACGACTGCGTGTCGCTGCGAAGCCAATGGCAAACCCTGCATCAGCAACTGGCGCAGGAGAGCGAAACGGCTGAAGCGCTGGAGAAACAGTTCCTTGCGGCGCTGGAAAACAGCGTCTTTGCCGATAAACACGCGTTTCTCAGCGCACTGCTTTCCGATGACGAACACCAGCGGCTGGAGCAGTTGCGTCAGAAGCTCGACGCCGATTGCCAGCAGAAACAGGCGCTGGCAGCCAGCGCCGAACAAGCCGTTGCCGCCCATCGGGCGCAGCCGCCTGCCGGGCTGGAGGAAAATGCCACAGCCGACAGCATCGCGCAGGCGCTGGAACAGGTTTCGCGTCAACTGCGTGAAAACACCACCCGCCAGGGGGAACTTCGCCAGCAGTTAAAACAGGATGCCGATAACCGTACGCGCCAGCAGGCAGTGTTGCAGGAGATCGGGCGGGCCAGCGCGCTGTATGACGACTGGGGTCATCTCAATGCGCTTATCGGCTCGAAAGAGGGAGATAAATTCCGCAAATTCGCGCAGGGTCTGACGCTGGATAATCTTGTCTGGCTGGCGAACAACCAGCTCGCGCGTCTGCATGGTCGTTACCTGCTGAAACGCAAAGCCAGCGAGGCGCTGGAACTGGAAGTGGTGGATACCTGGCAGGCGGATGCGGTGCGCGATACGCGTACGCTCTCCGGCGGCGAAAGCTTCCTTGTCAGCCTTGCGCTGGCGCTGGCGCTGTCGGATTTGGTCAGCCATAAAACCCGCATCGATTCGCTGTTCCTTGATGAAGGCTTTGGCACACTGGATAGCGAAACGCTGGATACCGCGCTCGACGCCCTCGATGCGCTGAATGCCAGTGGCAAAACCATCGGCGTGATCAGCCACGTAGAAGCGATGAAAGAGCGGATCCCGGTGCAGATCAAGGTGAAGAAAATCAACGGGCTGGGTTACAGCAAGCTCGACGGAAAATATGCGGTTTCGTAGATATTACGCCGTTGCGCAGGCCAGATAGCGCTGACGCTTATCCGGCCTGCGAAGCCACTATTCCGTCTGCGGTTTTACTCGCCCTGCGGCCACAGCCAGGCCGCGCCGCGCACGCCGCTGGAGTCGCCGTGCAGCGCTTTACGGATCGGCGTTTCGCATTCGCCGCCAAACACCCAGTTGCGCACCAGTTCAGGAACCGTCTGGTACAGCCTGTCGACGTTGCTCATGCCGCCGCCGAGGACAATCACATCCGGATCGAGAATATTGACCACGTGCGCCAGCGACTTCGCCAGCCGCATTTCGTAGCGGCTGAGCGCCAGTTCAGCCACCGCATCCTGCTCGCCGACCAGACGCATAATCTCATTACCTTTTAGCGCATTACCGCTTAAGCGCTGGTAATCCGTGGCAAAGCCGGTGCCGGAGATAAAGGTTTCGATACAGCCTTGCTTGCCGCAGTAACAGGGCACTTCGGCGCGATATCGCAGTTCGTCATCATCCATCCACGGCAGCGGATTGTGCCCCCACTCGCCCGCAGTGCCGTTGCCACCGGTATGCACATGCCCGTTGATCGCCACGCCGGCACCGCAACCGGTGCCAATGATCACCGCGAACACGGTTTGCGCCCCGGCCGCTGCGCCATCCACCGCTTCGGACACCGCCAGGCAGTTGGCATCGTTGGCCAGCCGCACTTCCCGCTGCAGCCGCTGGCTTAAATCTTTGTCGAACGGTTGACCGTTGAGCCAGGTGGAGTTGGCGTTTTTCACCACCCCGGTATAGGGCGAAATCGAACCGGGGATCCCCATGCCGACGGTTCCCCGCTGGCCGGTCTCTTTTTCCGCCAGATCCACCAGCTTCGCAATCAACTCTATGGTTTGCAGATAGTCGCGCGGCGTGGCCTGCCGATGGCGGAAAAGCTCTTCGCCGCCATCGCCCAGCGCAATAATCTCTGTTTTTGTACCACCTAAATCGATACCGATACGCACATCAAACTCCTCATTATTTTGATTATCAACAGAGTGGACGCACGCATTAGCAATGCAAGGGATGCAACAATTCGCTATCATGCCCGCTGCATTTAACGACAAGGCCGTGGAAAAAATCATGCTGTGGTTCAAAAATTTGATGGTTTACCGTCTCAGCCGCGATGTGGCGCTGCGAGCGGAAGAGATGGAAAAACAGCTTGCCGCACTATCGTTTACTCCATGCGGTAGCCAGGATATGGCGAAAACCGGATGGGTTCCACCGATGGGTTCACACAGCGATGCGCTGACCCATACCGCACAATGGTCAGATCATCATCTGTGCCCGTAAAGAAGAAAAATTCTGCCGACGCCGGTGGTTAAACAGGCGCTGGAAGCGAAAATCTCCCGTCTTGAAGCCGAACAAGGCCGCAAGCTGAAGAAAACGGAAAAAGATTCGCTGAAGGATGAAGTGCTGCATTCGCTGCTGCCGCGCGCGTTTAGCCGCTTCAGCCAGACCATGATGTGGATCGACACCGTTAACGGGCTGATCATGGTGGACTGCGCCAGCGCCAAAAAAGCGGAAGATACGCTGGCGCTGCTGCGTAAAAGCCTCGGTTCGCTGCCGGTCGTGCCGCTGGCGCTGGAAAACCCGATTGAACTGACGCTGACCGAGTGGGTACGTTCCGGCAACGTGGCGCAGGGCTTCCAGCTGCTGGATGAAGCAGAGCTGAAAGCGATGCTGGAAGATGGCGGCGTGATCCGCGCGAAAAAGCAGGATCTGGTGAGCGACGAAATCGCGGTACACATTGAAGCCGGGAAAGTGGTCACCAAACTGGCGCTCGACTGGCAGCAGCGCATCCAGTTCGTGATGTGCGACGACGGTTCAGTAAAACGCCTGAAGTTCTGCGACGAGCTGCGCGATCAGAACGAAGATATCGACCGGGAAGATTACGCCCAGCGCTTTGATGCCGATTTTATTCTGATGACCGGCGAGCTGGCCGCGTTGATTCAAAATCTGGTGGAAGGTTTGGGCGGCGAAGCTCAGCGCTGAGTGTTCAGCAAAAGAGAAACGCCCGGGTTTTCCGGGCGTTTTGCATTACAGGTAGCGGCAGAGATAGGAGGTCGGCTCGGCGACCTGCAAATGGAATTCGCTCTGGCCAGGCACATTGAATACTTCACCCGCCGCGTAAGCTTTCCACTCCGTTTCACCCTGGCAGCAAAACATTCAGCGCCCCGCTGACCACCGTCATCTCTTCCGGCTGCGCGGTACCAAAGGTGTATTCCCCTTCCGCCATTACACCCACGCTGGCACGGCCAGTGCTGCTGCTGGTAAAACCAATGGATTTCACTTTACCGGAAAAGTATTCGTTACTTTGAAGCATGACTGGCCCTTATAAAGAAAATGTATGAAAAGCCACTATAGGGGCCGGGATTCACTTCTGTCACGCAAAATTGCACAGTGCTGCGACTAGACAAGCAGTTCAGATGCGAGGCGCGCCACCAGTACGTTAGACAATAATACCGGGACATCCAGCGCCTTCTGGAGCAAATCACGGTGCTGCTGATGGAAGCCAAGACAATCCAGCATCAACACATCCGCACCGCGCTCCAGCAACGCTCGCCCGGCATCAATAAATTCTCTTTCTGTCGCGAGGAAAGGATGCGCCAGTTCGTAATAAGGCTCTTTTTCCAGAACCGTCCACTTTTTCTTCTGCTGCGCCATCAGTTCCGGTACCGGAACAATTACCCCCACCTGATGCCCGTCGACAATTGACGCCACCAGCGGCGGAATAATGCGCTGCGGTTCGACTAAAATCGCATTGCGCGTTACAAATCCCCGGATATCGGCGGTGCTCATTAACAGAATGACATCGTAGCCCTGGTTATCCAGCACTTCGATAACGCTCTGCAAATCACGCTCCACCCTGGCACGGGAGACCATGCCGAGGCTGTCATCGCGCAACTGCGTCGGAATCGCGAACTCGCCAGCTTCTGCGCCGTACTCCTCACGCACCTCTTGTGGGTCCATCTTCCCCAGCAGGCTGATATGCGTGATCTGCTGCTCTGAAATATGCTCCGTCAGGAGCGGTAAAATTGCTTGCACCGGCACTACACCAATGGTCAGGATCGCCAAAGTTGCACTCATTTCTACTTCCCGCCTTTCAATACTACTCGTTCTTATTTGCTCTCTTTACACGGCAGTACAGCTTATGCCGTGTAAAGAGAACATCACACTCCCGCGTTCAAATAAATTCCAGCAACCATGCAATAGTAACCGTTGAGCGAGGTTAAGCCAGTCAAAAAATGTGATGTAAGTCCGTTTCTGTAATGTTCAGGCGTTCAGTCAGAATAATCGTCGCCCGACTTAGCTTTTGTCAGGATCTTCATAACGCCTTTTGGCGTCGAGCGCTTCCTGCTCGGTGGGATGTTCGCTGATCAAGGAATCCGGTTTCGGATGATCGGCGCGTAGTTGATACCAGGTAACGGTCTGGTTTCCCGTGCCTTTTTCAATCGCAACAATGCAGGCTTCACGCGGATAAGGCGGTTTTGTCGGCATAGCTCTTCCTCATTTTCCGGTCGAGCTATAAGTATAGACAATCGTTTCGCTAACTGGCGCGCGCCAGCTGTAATGCCGCCTCAATATCAGACACCACCTGGTTGGGCGACTGCGCCGCATTCACCACGTGGTGCGCCGCTTCGCGATAGAGTGCATCGCGCAGCGCCAGCACTTCGCTAACCTCTTCGCTAATCGGCTTGCCGGTCAGCGTCGGTCGCTGTCCCTCTTCCGGAAAGGCTTCCAGCCTGTCCGCCAGCACCGCAACAGGCGCGCAAAGGTAAACGACGATGCCTTTTTCGCGCATAAAGTGCCGATTATATTCACTTAAAATAATACCGCCGCCAGTGGCAATCACCCGCGCGGGCGCGGTGACGGCTTTCAGCGCGTCGGTTTCCCGGGCGCGGAACGCCTCCCACCCGTCACGGGCAACAATATCCGCGATGGTCTGTTGAGACGTTTCCTGTAACCAGAAATCGGTATCGATAAATTGACATCCCTGCGCCAGCGCCAGCGCCTGGCCCACAGTGGTTTTACCGCAACCGCGTGCGCCGACTAAAAAAATGGGTAGCGTCATGAGCAGGTGTTCCCTCCAGGTCCCACGCGAGGAGGGACGGAAAATAAGACAGCGATGATATCATCAAGCTAGTACAATACTAATCGTAAAAATAACGTTACACATTAATGTCGCTCAGGGCGCGGACTACAAATAAAACCTGATTTGACCCAAGTTCGACCTGTAAAGATTCCGTGGCGACAGTGTAGCGGCAACCTTACTGAATCTACTTAAGACTGGCAAGCCCGCGAAACGGCAAACAGTAGCATATCCTGCCTGCCGGTGCCGAATTTACTCCGGCTGACGGCGTTTAACCTCCAGCAGCCATTTATCAAGCTGGGCGGCAAACTGCTGCCGATCCCGCTGCGACAGGCTATCCGGGCCACCGGTCTGAATCCCGCTGGCGCGCAGCGTATCCATAAAGTCGCGCATCGTCAGTTTTTCGCGGATTGTCGCTTCAGTATAGCGTTCGCCACGCGGGTTCAACGCTGCCGCACCTTTGGCCAGCACTTCCGCCGCCAGCGGAATATCAGCGGTAATCACCAGATCACCAGCCTCGCACAGCCGCACAATTTCGTTATCGGCCACGTCAAACCCCGCCGGAACGCGCAGCGAGCGGATGATACGCGACGGCGGCACGCGGATATTCTGGTTCGCCACCAGCGTCAGCGGCGTCTGCGTGCGCTCGGCGGCGCGGAATAAAATTTCTTTAATCACATTCGGACAAGCGTCCGCATCAACCCAAATCGCCATTCTCGCTCCTCAGTTGGTGGCGCATTGTCGCTTTAATTTTCCCCAGGGGAAAGCAGAGATCTTTTAGCTTTAGCCCTGATTGCCATTCCACGTTAAGCTATACGCCACACACAATGACAAGCAAAAGAGACAAACGTGATGGAGAAGAAAATCGGTTTTATCGGCTGCGGCAATATGGGCAAGGCGATTCTCGGCGGGCTGATTGCCAGTGGGCAGGTGCTGCCAGGACAGATTTGGGTCTATACCCCGTCGCCAGATAAAGTGGCCGCTCTGCACGATCAGTTTGGTATTAACGCCGCGCAAAGTGCACAGGAAGTGGCGCAGATTGCCGATATCGTCTTCGGCGCGGTGAAACCGAACATCATGGTGAAAGTGTTGGGCGAAATCGCCTCCAGCCTGAATAAAGAGACGCTGGTGGTGTCGATTGCTGCAGGCGTGACGCTCGATCAGCTGGCGCGCGCGCTTGGTCACGATCGCAAAATTGTACGTGCGATGCCCAATACCCCGTCGCTGGTCAATGCGGGCATGACCTCTATTACCCCTAACGCGCTGGTCACGCCGGAAGATACGGCAGACGTGCTGAATATTTTCCGCTGCTTTGGCGAAGCGGAAGTGATTGCCGAAGCGATGATCCATCCGGTTGTCGGCGTGAGCGGTTCTGCGCCCGCCTATGTCTTTATGTTTATCGAAGCAATGGCCGATGCCGCCGTGCTGGGCGGTATGCCGCGTGCGCAGGCCTATAAATTTGCCGCGCAGGCGGTGATGGGTTCCGCGAAGATGGTGCTGGAAACCGGAAAGCACCCCGGCGAGTTAAAAGATATGGTCTGCTCGCCTGGCGGTACCACCATTGAAGCGGTCAAAGTGCTGGAAGAGCGCGGTTTCCGCGCTGCGGTGATTGAGGCGATGGAAGCCTGCATGAACAAGTCAGAAAAACTGAGCAAATAACCGCTGCCCTCTCCCTGGCAGGAGAGGGCGCAGTCTTGTCAGGCCAGCAGTTCGCTGGCCGTTTTCATGCTGAGGGGCTTTTGCATCTTCAACAGCAATCCCGCAGTGGCGCTGTTCTCACCGCAGCTCAGCACCGCTTTCAGCATGCCCTCTTCGCCGTACAACACGGCAAAACGTTTGTCGTCAAACGAGCCGAGCATTTTCATGCTATCCCACTCGCGGGTGTAACCCAGGTATTCGAAGCGGTTACCGTATTGCATGGTCCAGAAAAACGGTACCCGATCAAACGGACGGTGTTCACCAAGCATATTGAGGGCGGCCACCCTTCCCTGCTGTTGCGCCACGCGCCAGTGCTCAATACGTCGACGCCCTTCCGGCGCCGGGTAGCTGGCAATATCGCCGACGGCCCAGACATCCGGCGCTGCGCTGAGGGTTTCATCCACGGTCAGGCTGCCGTCCTGTTCATGATGCAGATCGTGCGCCAGCCCGGTAGCAGGCTGTACGCCCGTGGCGAAAACCACCACATGCGCGGGCAACGTGCGGCCATTTTTCAGCGTCACGCCTTGTACGTGGCCGTTGCCTTCCAGCGCCACCGGCTCGCCGGTGACAAATTTCACGCCGTTTTGTTGATGCAGATTTAAAAAGCGCTGGCCGATCTCTTCGCCAAATTGCGGCACAAACGGCAGAGCATGACGCGACACTACCGTGACATCGATATCCTGATTGCGCAGCGCGGCTGCCAGCTCCATCGCAATAAAGCTGTTGCCGATCACCACCAGTTGCTGCTCCTGTTCGACTTCATTGAGCAGTATCTGCGCCTGGTGGATATCGCGCAGCACATGAACACCCGCCAGATGGTTGCCGGGGATCTCCGGCCATACTGGCTGCCCGCCGGTGGCCAGCAGCAATTTGTCGAAAGCAACGTGACGGCCATTCGCCAGCGTCAGTTGATGCCCTTCGCAATCAAGGTCGGTCACCTCTTCGCGCAGGCTTTCCACGCCGGGCTGGTTGTAAAAGGCATCGTCGAGAATATGCGGGACTTCGCTGATCTTCATCTTCCCGGCGGGGACAAATTTACTGAGCGCCGTGCGGTCATAAGGCGCGCTGTCCTCTTTATCAATCAGGATCAGATGACCATTAAAGCCGGCATCACGCAGGGTGATTGCCGCCGCGCTGCCTGCCGCGCCGGTACCAAGGATCACCGCCGTTTGCGGACGATCACCACGGATCAGCGTATGGCTGGCAGGCGAGAGCGCGCGCGGGCTGACCAGAACACGGTTCCCTTCAAGGGTGACCGGATATTGTTTGAGGCTTTTCAGCGCCAGCGGCTCGCGCCACTCACCATTGGTGATATCAAAGTTGGCTTTATGCCAGGGGCAAACCAGTTTGCCATCGCACACCGCGCCCTGCTCCAGCGGCGCGCCAGCATGCGGACATTTACTTTGAAAGGCGCGTACCTGCGCAAGTGTACGGATAAGGATCATTGACGTCCCGGCGACATCAACTTTCACCGGCTGGTTTTCCGGCAGGGAATTCAAATCAGTAACGTATTGATAATTCATATTTTTTCTCCCGGATCAGTGTTGCAAAAACGGGCGTAACGCCGGACAGCGCACAACCGCCAAGAGAGATCAAAGCGAAACATTGCTCACCGTTTAAGCCTGGCAGAGATTGAGGAACGGGCAATAAGAACGCGGGAGGAAGGGTAAAAGGGTGAGCGAAGTGGAACGCCCACCCGGCTAAATTACTGCGTTTTTTTCAGGCAGCCGCTCATGAATTTGCTGCGATCTTCGCCTTTCAGCGATTGCTGCGTCGCCTGCACATTACATTCGCGCATCCGCTGCTGTTGCGGCGTCAGGCTTTTTTGCCCCGGCTCCGTTTTGGTGTTTTTCAGGCAGTTGCTCATAAACGTCTTACGGGCATCACCTGTCAGGGTTTGGGTCTTGGCTTGTTGATTACAAAGCGTCATACGTTGTTGTTGCGGGGTCAGTGTTTTTTCCGCCGCGCTGAGCGCGCCGACAAACAACAGACCAAAGATGAGGGTAACCAGAAATGTTGTTTTCATTGCTCCATCCTTCTGTCAACAGTGACCCTTTAAGGCTGGTCTTCGTGACAGGAAAAAAACCACCCGGCAGAAAAGATTTCCGCCGGGCAGCCGTTATCATTTCAGGCTCAGCGCCGCCTTCATGGTGTAGAACAGATCGGTCTGATCGGTCAACCCCACCACGTTGGCCGCGTGCGGGCCATAGGCCGCAATGCGCAGCTGGGTGCCGGTGTGCTCCATCGACTCTTCTTCCGAGTTGCCGTAGCTCATCGCCATCACGGCGCCATCTTTGGTGTTCAGCGCCTGGGTCAGGCCCGGCGCTTTGGTATCTGCCGGGATGATCTGGCTGGCGTGCGCATGGTCGGCGGTGACGATCACCAGGGTGTTGCCGTCTTTTTTCGCAAACGCCAGCGCCTTCTGCACCGCTTCGTCCAGATCGACGGTTTCGCCAATCTGACCGCACGGATTCGCCGCGTGATCCTGCTTATCGATCGACGCGCCTTCCACCTGCAGGAAGAAGCCCTTCTCGCTTTTGCTCAGCAGAGCGATGGCTTTTTCGGTCATCGCCGCCAGCGTCGGTACGCTGTCCGTGCGTTTGGGGTTCGGCGTACAGGTCACGGCAGGTTTGTCGAGATTGCCGTGAAGCGAGGCTTTCGGCCCTTCCCAGCGCACGGGCATGTTGCCGTCGGCGAAGAGGCCCAGCAGCGGTTTGTCCTGGTTCGCCTCGCTAATGGCCGCCAGCGCAGTGGCATCGCTCACCAGCTGATAACCGCGGGCCTGCGCCTGCTCGCGCAGCGTTTTCCCTTGCCACTCGCCCGCCGTCGCGGTTTCCGCTGAAGGTTTTCGCGCCGCCGCCCAGCGTCACGTCAGCGCGGGTATTCAGCAGTTGTTCGGTAATCGAGCCTTTCCCGCCCTTTTCCAGCGCGTTTGTAGGGCGCATTTTTCGCTGGTCACCGACGGGCCGTAGCACCTACGCGAGGTCACGTGCGAAACCAGCGCCGCCGGCGTCGCATCCTGAAGTTCAGCGGTGGAGACGTTGCCGGTCGCCAGCCCCGCCGCTTTTGCCATCTCCAGAAGGGTTTGATGATCTTTTTCGTGAATATCCACGCCCAGCGCGCCATTATAGGTTTTCACGCCGGTGGTCCACGCCGTGGCCGAGGCCGCGGAATCCGTTACGTAATCCGGTTTACCGGTTTTTTTATCCAGCGCGTAGTGGGTATATTGTCCGGTCAGCGGTAATGCGTCGATACCTTTGAAAAACCCGCCCGCGCCTTCGGCATAATTTCGCGCGGCGGTGATTTCGGAATCGCCCATGCCATCGCCAATCAGCAGAATAATATTTTTGGCGGGCTTATCATTCAGCGAAGCGCGAATAGCGGCCGTTTGATCTTCTGTCAGACGACGCGCGCCGCCAGGCGTGGAGATATCGCCCTTTGCCGCACGATTATCCAGCACGCTGGTTTGCGTCGTATCTGCATAAATGGCAGGGGTAAAAAACACGGGAAATAATGCGAGGTAAAAGTGCGCTCTGTTTCAATTTATTTTCTCCATGTACAAATACATAAAAATAAAAACAGAGCGACTATAGGCATCCTGCATGACAATTCTATGACACGTCGTTACGTCCTGTGACGGTTTAGCTGCGCGGATGCCTTAACAGCTTCTTTACGTACTGGTGGAGCATCTCCGCATCCTCAACCGGTAACCTGCGATTCAGGCCTGACGCTCGTCCAGCGCGCCTTCCACGCTCTCAATCAACGCCTGTTGATCGGTGTCGGCCATTTGTCGCAGCAGCGCGGTCACCACAATCTCCAGCGCTTCGACCTGGGCGACCAGCTCTTTTGACTCTTCTTCCTTTTCTGCCAGCTTGACCAGCAATTCAGCAATGAGATTTTTCATCGTGCCAGTTCCTTATGTGAGGTGGAAAGACGTTAGCACTCCATTCTGATGTTGCAAAGAAAATACATCTCTTATTTTTGTGCATTTTTTCACACTCCTTAAACACACAAAAATAAAGAGGGTAACGAAACGTTTCTCTGGATATTTAAGCCAAACCAATTAATTTGTTAGTGGAGCTAAAAAAGAAAACGAAACGGCTGAAGCGTTATTTTATATAAGTAATAATTATAGTAAGGCCGAAAAACAATTTTCGGCCCGTTTGCAGAATTAGCGTTTCACCCGGCGAAATGCCAGCGCCAATAGCCAGCTGGATAATATTGATTAAAACAACAATCGCTGTCGCCGCAAATACCCAACGAAAACCGGCCATTGCGGAAACGGATGCGCCAATAAGCGGACCGGCAACATTCCCCAGATACATAAACGACTGGTTATATCCAAAGATACGCCCCGTCACCTGGTCGCTGGAATATTTGACCAGCAGGGTCTGTACCGCAGGCAACATGGCGCCATCAGCAAAGCCGAGCAGAAATCGCAGTATACCAAGCTGAAGCGGAGAGGTGACAAACGACATCGCGAAGAAGAGCACCACCGCAAAGATCAGCGTCGCCATCAGGATGCGCGCCGTGCCGATCCTGTCCCCCAGTTTACCCAGACGCGGCGCGGAAATCAGGGCGGATACGCCCGGCACGGCGGCAATCATGCCGCTCAGAAAAGCGATATTCGTGCTCTCCGGCTCCATCGACTTGATAAACAGCGCCAGAATCGGACCGACCGAACCGTTACAGAGCTGGATCACCATGGTGGTCACAAACAGGCTGATCATCAGCCCCGGATAAGGCAGCGAGGCGAAAACGGCCTTGCCGCTCAGGCGTTCAGATTTACTGATAACCGGGCGGCCCCCCTCTTTAATCAGAAAGAGCGTGACCAGAAAACTGACCACCAGCAGAATCGCGGTGATGATAAATACCGCGCGCAGCCCGACGTGGTCCGCCAGAAAGCCGCCCAGCAGCGGCCCGCCGATGACGCCGCTGATCTGTGCCGTGGAGAGCGTACTCAGCGCCCAGCCGCTGCGCTCGCGCGGCACCTGAGAGGCGACCAGCGCCATGGCGTTCGGAATATACCCGGACGTCAGCCCCATCACCGCCGCGCAGGAAAAACAGCTGCCAGACGTTGGTGGCGAAGGCCTGCAGCAGAATGGCAATCGCCATCCCCAGCGAGGCGCGCAGCAGCATCAGTTTGCGGCCTTTGCGATCCGCCAGGCTGCCCCACATCGGTGACACAATGGCGGAGACCAGAAACGTGACGCTGAACGTCAGACCGGACCACATGGAAAGCGCTTCATGCGAGGTCACCCCCAGCTGCGACACGTACAGCGGCAGGAACGGCAAAATCTGGCTGATGGCCAGCCCGGTGAAAAAACAGCCGAACCAGACCGAGATAAGATTAACTTTCCAGGATTCCATAACGTACGGGTATTTGTTGAAGTTTTGACAAACAGCGCACAGGTTAACAAGAATGCGCCACGGATGACGTCGCACCAGAGATGCGGCCTTACGGCAGACTTTGGTGTTTTATCTTCCCAGTCATCGCTCACCGCCACAGCGTGCGCATAAAAACCCTGCTCTTACAGTGGATTATGCTTCAGCGACAGAGGCCGAAACCGCGCATTCCCAGATGAAAATGGTTGGCATGCGCCGCGTTATACTCCGGTCCCAGGCCGTTCCCGTAGTAGCCGCAGCTCGCCGCCAGCATGGCCTTCAGCCAGGGCTGCGTTGTTGCCGCCTTCCAGCCATTCAGCACCGTGACGCGTTCACCGTTCGCCAGACGAAAAGCGGCAATATCCAGCGCCTCCGCCGTGGCATGTTCACTGCGACGCGCGTCAGGGCGGTGATAAATATTGCGGCAGGCAAAGCTGCCAAGGTGGTCGATACGCGCGAGCTCGCTGCCCGTATAGCGTTTTGTCAGCGGCCGGGCCTGCTGGCTGATAAACAGCGCTGAGCTGAGCGCCAGCGGGCAGCTGGCAAGAAAACTGCTGTTCAGGCCGACCGGGCCGAAGTCACGCACGCGCACGACGTTGTTAAGCGGACACGCGCCGCCGCTGTCCGCTACCGGAACTGAGGTGCAGATGAGCTCGCTGCTGATTGGCCTGCGCCAGCAGCGCGGCACAGGCAGACGGCGACAGGCGCCGAAGCTTATACTGAGTGATTCGGCCCGGCGGATCGCTCAAGCGTCAGCGGCGCGAAAGGGTTGTAGTAAGACGGCAACCAGCGGTAACCCACCAGCATCAGCGCCAGCAGAGTACATACAACGGTCAGCAGCGTTTTTCCGCTCACTCTCCCCCCTCAACATTCCCCAAAACATTATGGCAGAAGGCCGCGAAACCCGCCGGGCATCGTGGTATGTTATTGGCTTTTCGTCAGACTGGAAGAGAATGTGAGATGGCTAAGCAGCGCGTAGGTATTGTCTTTGGGGGAAAATCAGCGGAGCACGAAGTGTCATTGCAATCGGCTAAAAATATCGTTGATGCGATCGATAAAAGCCGCTTCGACGTGGTGCTGCTGGGCATTGATAAACAGGGCCAGTGGCACGTTAACGATGCCAGCCAGTATCTGCTGAATGCTCACGATCCGGCACACATCGCCCTTAATCCTTCGGAAAAGAGCGTGGCGCCGGTACCCGGCAACACCGCGCAGGGGCAGCTTATCGACGCCGGCAAAACAGCGCGCCTCGCTACCAGATCTGACGTCGTCTTCCCTATCGTTCACGGTACCCTGGGCGAAGATGGTTCCCTGCAGGGCATGCTGCGCATGGCCAACCTGCCGTTCGTCGGCTCCGACGTCCTCGGCTCGGCCGCCTGCATGGACAAAGACGTCACCAAACGCCTGCTGCGCGATGCCGGGCTGAATATCGCGCCATTCGTCACCCTCACCCGCGCCAACCGCCAGCAGATCGCCTTTAGCGACGTCGAAGCGCAGAGCTCGGTCTGCCGCTGTTTGTGAAGCCGGCCAACCAGGGCTCCTCCGTGGGCGTCAGCAAAGTGACCAGCGAAGCGGAGTTCACGCAAGCTGTGCGCCTGGCGTTTGAGTTCGACCATAAAGTGGTGGTTGAGCAGGGCATCAAAGGCCGTGAAATTGAGTGCGCCGTGCTGGGCAACGACGATCCACAGGCGAGCACCTGCGGCGAAGTGGTGTTAAACAGCGACTTCTACTCGTACGACACCAAATACATTGATGATAAAGGCGCGCAGGTTGTCGTGCCTGCGGATATCGATCCGGCGATTAACGATAAGATCCGGGCGATCGCCATTCGCGCTTATCAGACGCTCGGCTGCTGCGGCATGGCGCGCGTGGATGTGTTCCTGACGCCGGAAAACGAGGTGGTGATCAATGAAATCAACACGCTGCCGGGGTTCACCAACATCAGCATGTATCCGAAACTGTGGCAGGCGAGCGGCCTCAGCTACCCGGAACTGATCACCCGCCTGATCGAACTGGCGCTGGAGCGCCACCCCGCCGACAGCGCGCTTAAAAGTTCCGTAAACGGTTAAGCGCTTCGCCGACTTTGGCTTATCCGCCGCCTCGTCCTCTTCAGGGCGGCGGCGGATAATCAACCCCGCCAGCCAGAAACTAATCACCCAGGTCACCAGCCCGACGGCATAGGTTTGCCAGCCTTTGGCCTCAAACCCCAACAGGCCCACGACACCGTTAAGAATAAAGATCAGCCCGATAGCAAAGGCGTAGTAGTGCCAGTCACGGCGTAGTTTGGACGGGAGCTTCATAACAACTCCGGCAGGCAAAAAAGACATCCTCTCACAGCCTGTCTTTCAGGTCTGTGGGAGGTACGGAAATTCTGAAACGTTACTTGAGTAATGAAAACGTTACAAAAATGTGAGCACCAACAAAAATCACTTAACCGGAATCCTTCCCGGAGGGAAATTACCACGATTCTGATATTGACAAAAGGGCGGACCTGTCACACTTAGCCTGAATTCTGACCAGCACCCGCTGCTGCATCACTGAAAGGTAAGCAACAAATTGAGTAAAGAGTACCGGAGGTCATCATGGCTGACTTTACATTGTCGAAACCGATTTTTGGCGGAAAACCAAAAACCTCCACGGCGGGTAATATCGCGTATGCCCTGTTTGTCCTGTTCTGCTTCTGGGCTGGCTCGCAGCTGCTCAATATGCTGGTCCATGCGCCTGGCGTTTACGAACACCTGATGCAGGTGCAGGATAACGGACGCCCGCGAGTTGAGATTGGTTTTGGCGTCAGCACCCTGTTCGGCCTGATTCCCTTCCTCGCGGGATGTATGATTCTGGGCGTTGTGGCATTAGTGCTGCGCTTTCGCCGCCACCGTTAAAGCCCCATACAGCGAGCCCGACGATCGTCCACGCGTTTTGCAAACCACGCGGTGGTCAGGTTACGCGTGATCTTCGGGCTTTCCAGCTGAATCCCCGGCAGGATAGCCCTCGGTAACGTTTTCCCGCTTTTCTGCTCTGCAAGCGCAAACACCTTCTTGTACAGATCCGTTTTCTCAAAGGCCAGGCTGTCGCCTTTCTCAAGCTGACGGCGAATGTCGCTGTTGCTCAAGCCAAGCGTTGTCGATAATTTCCGTACGGCAAGCTCGGTGCTTCCCGCCTCGCTGCTGCCGTAAGCGATGAGATCGCCGTCAAGCGCCAGCTTAACGCCGCTTGCGCGGCTGACCGCACTCTGGAATGCCGCATTACGGCTGGCATACCAGCCGGCGTTAAAGTCGGCAAAGCGGTACAGCGGCTCATCGTAGTTCGCCGGGTAGTTCAACAGGTGATACGTGCCGAACCACAGTCCGCCGCGCAGGGAGAAGACCTCCTGGCGCACCGTACCGTCGATTTTCCACGGATAGCCGTCGGTGTGTTTCTCCGCGAACGCGATGCTCACCTGCATCGGACCACCGGTGTGGACCGGGTTCAGTGAACCAAACAGCTTCTGCCCCATTGGGACCATGCTGATGAAATCATCAAAGATGGCGCTAAGCTGTTTTTCGGTTTTCACCGTATCCAGCCGCTCGCTGTAGCTTTTGCCGTTCGGCGAGGGGATTTTAAGCGCGGTATGCACGAGGAACACCGGGATGTGCATCCGCTGCGCGCGGTGATCGATCTCTTTCCAGGCGATTTTGTTCAGCCCCGGCACGACCGGATCTGACTGGTACATCGACTCCTGCTGCGCCACCGCCAGCACCGAACAGATATTCTCCTCGGTCGGCGCGATCTTTTGGCTTTCAAAGGTTTTGCCAGCGCCTGCGCCCACGCATTGCGATCTTTCACGCTGGCGGGCATTTTCTGCCGCACAACGCTCGCCACATCCAACGGGCTTCTTGCTCTCTTTTTCTTTCTCCGCTTCCCGCTGGGAAACCGGGCCCCTTTTCGGCACAGCCTGCCAGCACCAAGGCGGCCAGCATGGTCAACGGTAACGCGCGCGGTACGGCAAAAGACATAGCAACGTTCCTTGTATTAGCTAAAAGGGTGAGGCACAGGCACGATTTCCTGGCCGTTCAGCTCGTGCTCAAAACTGCGCAGACGTTTGTAGATGGACATCAGTTCCACCAGCGTGGTCCAGGAGCTGATCAGGTACTGGAACGAGCTGCGGACCTGATCGAAAACGTTGGTAATCTGGGGCATCAGACCCAGCGTAATCGTACCCGCAACAATGGACGGGAACAGCAGAATCAGACCAAAAACCATATCCACCTGCAGATAGAAAATACGGGCGATGTTGAAATACATGTAGTGGAAGTAGAGGCGGAAATAGTTACGGCGCACGGCACTGAACAGTTCGGCAACGGTCGGCGGTTGCGCGCGCGAGGCATCATCTTCACCGTAAACCAGCTCTTTACGGTAGGCCGCTTCCACGCGCTGATTTTTAAATTGTAACCCCGGCAGGTTGATCCCCACCAAGGCCAGCAACAGGGTGCCGAACAATGCCCAGCCCACGCCCGCAATCACCAGACCATAAGGAACATGTCCCACAAGCGGCAGCTCCGGCACATGTGGCGACAGCGCCACCAGCACCGGCAAAAACGCAATCAGCGTCATAATCGCATTGATAAAGCTGACGCCCATGTCTTCCAGCGTCTGAGGCAAAACGCATGGTGTCTTCCTGCACACGCTGCGCAGCCCCTTCGATATGGCGCAGATGCGGCCAGTGCGCCATATAATATTCGTTCATCGCCGTACGCCAGCGGAAAACGTAGTGGCTAACGAAGAAGTTGTTCAGCACCGCCACCGTCACGGCAATCAGCGCGATCCACAAGAAGACGCCAATCTCGCTATAAAGCTGGCTCAGACTGACCTTGTTCGGCGCACTGAGTGCGGTTTGCACCAAATCGAAAAACGGCTGATACCAGGCGTTGATGGCAACGTTCACCTCCACCAAAAACCAGGTCACAAAGACGATCAATGCCGTACCAAGTATCGACCAGTACTGCCAGCGGTGCGGAGAGGCGACAAACCAGAACAGCGCAAACAGCCCCACGCAAACGGCATAGTAGGCATAAAATAGGATAAAGCTGAGCGACCAGAAGCGCGCCGCGCTAATCGGCACCTCGCCTGTCGCCCCCGTGATGCGCGTCAGCCATGCGCCGCCGCCCGCCTGCCAGAAAATGACAGCGATCAGTGCCCAAATAAATGCCGACAGGAAAAAAGCCCCGGCTTTGGGAAGAAAGACTTAAACATTGGTACTCCTGCTTACTTCTTATTATTTACAAAGATGCTGTGTAGCGGATTTCTGCCCTGGGTATAGCGCAGTGATAAAAAAGCGCCGCGCAGTGCGACGCCGTGTCGTTGTAAAAAGGTCAGACCCGAGGGTAACTTATTAGTTCGCTTTCCATCCGTGAAGAATTGTTTCGGCGGGTTTCACATGCGAGAGGATTCGCCGGCGCAATGAAGTTACGCCAGACGTCGTTGTGGTGGTTAATCAGGATCTGTGCTTCAGCAGCCGGGCGATTGGCGGTGGTATGGGCATCTTCCGCCACGGTGATGTGATAACCCCGGCTGACGCCGTTCTTGATCGTCGCATCGACGCAGTAATCGGTGGCGCAGCCGCAGATGACAAACTCGCGAATGCCCTGCTCCCGCAGCAGCGCCTCAAGCCCGGTGTTATAGAAGGCATCGCAGGCGGTTTTGGTCACGTAAAGCGCGTCCGCAGGCTGATGGAGTTCAGGCAGTAGCGCAAACCCTTCGCTCCCCTCTTCCAGCCCGCCCGCCTCGGTGTGCTGAATAAAAATCACCGTGTCGGCGGCCTGCGTAAGCTGGTTGATCAGAGAGACACACTTTTCGCGCTGATGACGAGGGGTTTCAAACACCCCGTTCTGCATATCGACAACCATAACCACACGCTTCTCAGACATACCGCTCTCTCCTGTCAGTGGGAAAGAAGGAGATTACCACATCCGGTGAACGCCGTGGTCTGGCGGCAAAATAACTCATATTTACCCATGGTTACGTTTTAGGGGGAAAGAATCCGCTATTTGGGTCTTTGCAACACCGCACCAGGTAGTATAAATACCCTCTATCTTTCCTCATTCACTTCATGGATGCTTTTCGTTGAAACGTTGTCTGCTTTTCTCTGCCGCTGCTCTGCGCGGTGGGCCTGACTACCGCCCAGGCAGCCCAACCGCTGACGGCTCCCGTTTTTGCTTCTGATATTGCCGATCGCTACGCGAACCATATCTACTACGGCAGCGGCGCGACCGGCATGGCGATGGTCGTCATCGACGGCAACCAGCGCGTGTTCCGCAGCTTTGGCGAAACGCGCCCGGGAAATAACGTTCACCCGCAGCTGGATTCCGTGATCCGCATCGCTTCCCTAACCAAGCTGATGACCAGCGAAATGCTGGTGAAACTGCTCGACCAGGGCGTGGTAAAGCTCGACGATCCGCTCAGCAAATACGCGCCTCCCGGCGCCCGCGTACCCACCTACCAGGGCACGCCGATCCGGCTGGTGAACCTTGCGACCCACACCAGCGCCCTGCCGCGTGAGCAGCCCGGCGGCGCAGCGCGACGTCCCGTTTTTGTCTGGCCAACGCGCGACCAGCGCTGGAGCTAGCTCTGAGTACCGCCACGCTGAAAGCCGCACCGGGTACGCAGGCCGCTTATTCAAACCTGGCCTTTGACCTGCTGGCGGATGCCCTCTCAAAGGCGGCTGGCAAACCCTACCCGCAGCTGTTTGAAGAGCAGATCACCCGTCCGCTGGGCATGAAAGACACCACCTTTACCCCATCCCCGGATCAGTGCCGGCGCCTGATGGTGGCGGAGAAAGGCGCCAGCCCCTGTAATAACACGCTGGCCGCCGTGGGCAGCGGCGGGGTCTACTCCACGCCTGGCGACATGATGCGCTGGATGCAGCAGTTCCTTTCCTCGGATTTCTACACCCGCAACAGCCAGGCCGATCGCATGCAGACCCTGATTTATCAGCGTACCCAGCTAACGCGGGTCATCGGGATGGACGTGCCCGGTAAAGCCGATGCGCTCGGCATGGGCTGGGTCTATATGGCGCCGAAAAAGGGGCACCCGGGGATTATTCAGAAAACCGGCGGCGGCGGCGGGTTCATCACCTATATGGCGATGATCCCGCAGTCAAACGTGGGCGCTTTTGTGGTGGTCACCCGCTCACCGCAGACGCGCTTCGTCAATATGAGTGACGGCGTTAACGATCTGGTCAGTGCGTTAAGCAGCAACGTGCCGCAGGTGATCCCCGCCTCCTGATAACGCCAGAGGCAGGCGGTTTCGCCGTTTGCCTCTGCCCTTAACGGCGATTTTGGTAAAACAGAACCTCTACTTTTCGGCTACAATGCCGCCATCTGTTCCACAAACATCAGGCATACCATGACCGATTTAATTGCACGCCCGCGCCGCCTGCGCAAATCACCTGCCCTGCGCGCTATGTTTGAAGAGACAACCCTGAGCTAAAACGATCTGGTGTTGCCGATTTTTGTTGAAGAAGAGATCGACGACTACAAAGCCATCGAAGCCATGCCGGGCGTGATGCGCATTCCGGAGAAATATCTGGCGCGCGAGATCGAACGTATCGCCAACGCGGGGATCCGCTCGGTGATGACCTTCGGCATCTCCCACCACACTGATGCGACCGGCAGCGACGCCTGGAACGAAGATGGCCTCGTGGCCCGCATGTCGCGCATCTGCAAAGAAACCGTGCCGGAAATGATGGTGATGTCCGATACCTGCTTCTGCGAATACACCTCCCACGGCCACTGCGGCGTGCTGTGCGATCACGGCGTGGATAACGATGCGACCCTGCTTAACCTCGGCAAACAGGCCGTCGCCGCCGCTGCCGCAGGCGCGGATTTCATCGCCCCTTCTGCCGCAATGGACGGACAGGTTCAGGCGATTCGTCAGGCGCTGGACGCGGCCGGCTTTACCGACACCGCCATCATGTCCTACTCCACCAAATTCGCCTCCTCCTTCTACGGCCCGTTCCGTGAAGCGGCCGGTACGGCGCTGAAAGGCGATCGTAAAACCTATCAGATGAACCCGCTGAACCGCCGCGAAGCGATTCGTGAATCGCTGCTCGATGAGGCCCAAGGCGCAGACTGCCTGATGGTGAAACCGGCTGGCGCGTACCTCGATATCCTGCGCGACATCCGCGAGCGCACCGAGCTGCCGCTGGGCGCTTATCAGGTGAGCGGTGAGTACGCGATGATCAAATTCGCCGCCCTGGCGGGCGCCATTGATGAAGAGAAAGTGGTGCTGGAAAGCCTGGGCGCGATCAAACGCGCGGGCGCGGATCTGATCTTCAGCTACTTCGCCCTGGATCTGGCCGAGAAGAAAATTCTGCGTTGAGCCGCCTTTCTCTCCCCTGCGGGGGAGAGAAACATCCCTTCCGCACCGCTTTTGCTGTCATCCAGCCGTCTTGCCGTTGTCAAATCTTCACCGAAATGCAATACAAACGACATCTTCTCCCGTTACTGTCTTCGGCAAGACGGGAGGAGAAACCACCATGTTTAGCCTCGATAGCGTTCTCGACGATCTTTGGCCTCAGGCGAGGCCTGCGCCCTGGCAAAAAAACCTGTTAAAAAGACTGTTTTACGAAGAGGAATTTCAGCAATTTGCCGCAGGCCACCGCCACCTGAAAGGGCTGGATATGGTGGAGCAAGTGCTGGAACACCTTGATATTCTCTGCACCGTTTCCGCCCGCGATCTCGAACAAATCCCCGAACATGGCCCGCTGGTCATTATTGCCAACCACCCGACGGGTACGCTGGACGGGCTGGCGCTGATGTACGCCGTCTCCCGCGTGCGCCGCGATGTAAAGGTCGTCACCAACCGGATGCTGACCCACCTTGAACCGCTCAGCTCGCTGTTTATTCCGGTGGACAATATGGGCGGCAGGACGGGGAAATCCTCGCTGGAGCAGATGGAACAGCATCTGCAAAACGGCGGCGTGCTGATCTTCTTCCCGGCGGGAGAAGTGTCCCGCCCCACGCGCAAAGGCATTCGCGATAAAAAATGGCACTCCGGCTTTATCAAACTCGCCGGCAAGCTGCGCGCGCCGCTGCTGCCGGTGCATATTCAGGCGCATAACAGCCTGCTCTTCTATGCCAGCACGCTGGTCTCCGATACGCTGTCCATGCTGCTGCTGATGCAGCAGATGTTCCGCCGCCGCCACAGCCACCTGCCGATCAAAATCGGCCAGCAGATTGCCTGGCATCACTGGCATACGCCGCTAACCTTTCGCCCCGCGCGAACTGGCCGAGCAGTGCCGCCAGCACGTGATGCGTCTGGGCAAAGGAGTGCCCGGCGCCTTTAAAACCGAGTGCGCCATTGCCCGCCCGGAAGAGCGCGTCACGCTGCGCCGCGCACTTAAGAAGGCCGAGTGTCTGGGCAAAACCAGCGACGGTAAAACCATCTATCTTTGGCAGCGCAACGGGCAGGAAGACGCGCCGCTGCTGCGCGAGCTGGGCCGCCTGCGCGAGATTGCCTTTCGCGCGGTGGGGGAAGGCAGCGGCAAACGTCGGGACACCGACAGCTACGACGATGATTATCTGCACCTGATCCTGTGGGATGAGGACGATCTGGAGATCGTCGGGGCGTACCGCTTTATGCCGACGGCACTGCAGGTTGAAGCGCGCGGGGTGGAGGGGTTGTACAGCTACAGCCTGTTCCACTACGACGACAAAATGCAGGACGTGCTGGAGCACGGCATTGAGCTGGGGCGCAGCTTTATTCAGCCGCGCTACTGGGGACGCCGCGGCCTGGATTATTTGTGGTCGGGCATTGGCGCTTACCTGGCGCGTTATCCGCACTACCGCTATCTGTTTGGCCCGGTCTCGATCTCCGGCGGCTTACCGCCTGCCGCGCGGGATCTGCTGGTCGCCTTCTACCGCCTGTGGTTCCCGGCGACGCATCCTCTGGCCTCCTCGCGTCAGCCGTATCCCGCCTCGCTGCCGGACGTGCTCGCGCAGTTTGGCGGCGTGGATTACGTGGACGATCTGACGAGGCTGAAATCCCTGCTCGGCAATCTTGGCTGCGGCATTCCGCCGCTCTACAAGCAGTATTCCGAACTGTGCGAACCGGGCGGCGTGCAGTTTATTGATTTTGGCAGCGATCCCGGCGTTCAACAACTGCGTCGACGGGCTGGTGCTGGTGGATTTAACGCGGCTGAAAGCAAACCGCTACGAGCGTTATATCGCCGCGCATCTGCCGGAGCAAAAAGCGGGCTAAATGTGACTAAAAAGCGTAACGCGCCGCAGGCCTGAGCGCTGGCTTTCGTGCCGGAGAAGGCGAAACCCTTTTCCGGCACGCATGCATTCAACCCTGCACCAGCCGCAGCTGCGCCCGCCTGCTGTTCAGACGAGGATTATGCGTCAGGATGACATATAAAATCGGTCGCCAGGCCATATATATCCTCCTTTGTTAAATATTCCTGGATTTGCCTGAAACTGTTTTTTTTTCCAAATTAATGGCTGCAAAAAATCAGGTCAATCTATTATCCAGAAGAATATTTAACATCAGACATTCACCTGATTAATATGTGTAACCGCTCACAAAAAATAGCCAAATCACGCCATAAAATCAATGTGTTAACTTATTGTGAAAATAAACAAATAAACGTAGCGCCCTTGTATTAATTAAAGCATCGAACGCGCAAAGCGACGTAAGAATTATCGGATTTAAATTTCCAGTTATTCCCTATTATATTTCCAAAAACCGCGTTAGCAGCTGTTTCTGTCCGCACTGAGACACTCAATTTCACCTTAGAAAGTTTCTTCCTCCGCTTTCACCATTGCAGGGCAATCTGCACCCGTTTTCGGTCGTCGGCGGTGCACTTTTATTGTGCATTTAGCGCTGTGTTGCCTGTAACCCCATGAGCCAGAAGGTTTCTTTTTTCTGGCACTGACTTTGCAACTCTGCCTGCAACTGTATTAATGGCGAGGCAGTAAAAAGAATGAACACACAAACAACACTAAAAAGAACACTCGGCAGCTTCCGCCTGTGGGGCATTGCCGTCGGACTGGTTATTTCAGGGGAATACTTCGGCTGGAGTTACGGCTGGTCGCAGGCCGGAACGCTCGGCTTTCTGATTGTCGCGCTGGCGATTGCCGCCATGTACTGCGCCTTTATTTTTAGCTTTACCGAGCTGACCACCGCGATCCCGCATGCCGGTGGGCCTTTCGCTTACGCCTACCGCGCCTTTGGGCCTACCGGCGGGTTTATCGCCGGGTTTGCCACGCTCATTGAGTTCGTCTTTGCACCACCGGCGATCGCCATGGCGATTGGCGCCTACCTTAATGTGCAGTTCCCGTCACTCGATCCGAAATGGGTGGCCTGCGGCGCGTACGTCATCTTTATGGTGCTTAACATTCTGGGTGTCGGTATTGCCGCCACCTTTGAGCTGATTGTCACCCTGCTGGCGATTTTCGAACTGCTGGTGTTTATGGGCGTGGTTGCACCGGGTTTCTCGTGGAGCAACTTCACCGCCAACGGCTGGGCAGGCGCGGAAAGCTTCAGCGGCCTCGCGCTGCCGGGCATGTTTGCGGCTATCCCGTTTGCTATCTGGTTCTTCCTGGCAATTGAAGGCGCATCAATGGCGGCAGAAGAAGCCAAAGATCCGAAACGCACCATTCCGCGTGCGCTCGGCGGCGGCATTCTGACGCTGACGGTACTGGCGGTTGGCGTGATGATTCTGGCGGGTGGCGTTGGCGACTGGCGCACGCTGTCGAACATCAACGATCCGCTGCCGCAGGCAATGAAAGTGGTGGTCGGCAGCAGCAGCGGCTGGCTGCATATGCTGGTCTGGCTCGGCCTGTTTGGCCTGGTCGCCTCGTTCCACGGCATTATTATGGGCTACTCCCGCCAGATCTACTCACTGGCGCGCGCGGGTTATCTGCCTGCCAGCCTGGCTAACCTGAACCGTAAAACCCGTACACCGATTCTGGCGATCCTCGCCGGTGGCGTGGTGGGGATTGCGGCGATCTTCTCCGATTCGCTGATCACCATCAGCGGCATGCCGCTCACCGCCTGCATTGTGACGATGTCGGTCTTTGGCGCTATTGTTATGTATATCATCTCCATGGCCGCGCTGTTCAAGCTGCGCCGTAGCGAGCCGGAACTTGAGCGTCCGTTTAAAGCGCCGTTGTTCCCGTACGCGCCGGCTTTTGCGCTCGGCATGGCGGTTCTCTGCCTGGTGGCGATGGTCTGGTACAACACCCTGCTGGCGCTGATTTTCGCCGTGATGATGCTGGGCGGTTATATGTGGTTTCGTAAAACCGCATCGGCGCGTGAACGTGCCGCGCTGGACCCGCAACTGCGCGCTATCTCCTGAGGAGACGCAATGTATAAAACCACTCTGGCGCACCGCACATGGCAGTTCGCCAGCCTGAAAGAGGTCATGGCCAAAGCTTCCCCGGCACGTTCCGGGGATGTACTGGCCGGGGTTGCGGCACAATCAGCCGAAGAGCGCATGGCGGCAAAAATCGCCCTTGCCGATATACCGCTGCGCGAGATCCTCGACAACCCGCTGGTTCCCTATGAAAAAGATGAGGTGACGCGCCTCATCATCGACACGCACGACAGCGCCGCTTTTACGTTAATCGCCCATCTGACGGTGGGCGAATTTCGTGACTGGCTGCTGGCCGATACCACCGACACTGCGCTGCTGAGCCAGGTTGCTCCGGCGATCACCCCGGAAATGGCCGCCGCCGTCAGCAAACTGATGCGCAACCAGGATTTGATCCTTGCCGCCAGTAAATGCAGCGTCATCACCCGCTTTCGCAACACCATCGGTTTGCCAGGCCACCTCAGCGTGCGCCTGCAACCCAACCACCCGACTGACGATCTGAAAGGCATTGCCGCCAGCATGCTCGATGGCCTGCTTTACGGCGCGGGCGATGCGGTGGTCGGCATCAACCCGGCCAGTGACAGCCTGCCGGTGCTGCAAAAGCTGAACCATATGATGGCGGACATCATCGACCGTTTTGCCATTCCCACCCAATCCTGCGTGCTGACGCACGTCACCAACACGTTACAGCTGATTGAGCGCGGCGCGCCGGTGGATCTGGTATTTCAGTCGGTCGCCGGTACGGAAGCGGCAAACAGCGGCTTTGGCATTAACCTCGCGCTGTTGCAGGAGGCGCACGAGGCCGCGCTTTCGCTGAAACGCGGCACGCTGGGCGATAACGTGATGTATTTCGAAACCGGCCAGGGCAGTTGCCTGTCGGCGAACGCCCATCATGGCGTCGATCAGCAAACCTGTGAAGCGCGCGCCTATGCGGTAGCGCGGCACTTTAAACCACTGCTCGTCAACACGGTAGTTGGGTTTATCGGCCCGGAATACCTGTATGACGGCAAACAGATTATCCGCGCCGGGCTGGAGGATCACTTCTGCGGCAAACTGATGGGGCTGCCGATTGGCTGCGACGTCTGTTACACCAATCATGCTGAAGCGGATCAGGACGATATGGATACGCTGCTGACGCTGCTGTGCACCGCCGGCCTGACCTTCCTGATTGGCGTTCCGGGCGCAGATGACATCATGCTCAACTATCAGAGCACCTCATTTCATGATGCGCTCTACGCGCGTCGCCTGCTGGGGCTGAAGCACGCGCCGGAGTTCGCCGACTGGCTGACGCGGATGCAGATTATCGACACCCACGGCCAGTTACGCCTCACCGGCGCAAACCATCCGTTACTGACCGTGATACCACAAGGAGCGCCTGCATGAACTCGCCTGATGCCTGGTCCCTGCTGCGCGAATTCACCGACGCCCGCATTGCGCTGGGGCGCAGCGGCGCCAGCCTGCCAACCAACGAAGTGCTGAAATTTGGTCTTGCCCACGCCCAGGCGCGTGACGCCATCCATCAACCCTTCGATAGCACAAGCCTGGCAAGCCAGCTCCACGAACTGGGGCTGAGCACGCTGGAAGCGCACAGTGCAGCGTCGGACCGACATATCTATCTCAACCGCCCGGATCTGGGGCGCATGCTGAGCGAAGAGAGCCGTGCCGATCTCGCCGCCAGCCGTACGCCCGCGCACGATCTGCTGCTGGTAATTGGCGATGGCTTGTCATCGCACGCGGTACACCGCCAGTCCGTGGGCTTAATCCGCGCCCTGCTGCCCTACCTTGAAACGCTGGGGATTTCGCTTGGGCCGATTGTGCTGGCGCACCAGTCACGCGTGGCGCTGGGCGACGATATCGGCGAAACGCTGGGCAGCAAAGCGGTAGCCATTCTGATTGGCGAGCGGCCCGGTTTGTCCTCGCCGGACAGCCTGGGCGTCTACCTCACCTGGAAACCGCAGCGCGTGCGCATTGAGTCGGAACGCAACTGCATCTCCAACATTCGCCCGGAAGGGCTGAATTACGAAGCGGCGGCCTTCAAACTGGCGTGGCTGCTGGAACAGGCGTTTTTGCGCCGTCTGACCGGCGTACACCTGAAAGATGAGAGTGATAACCCGGCGCTGCATGGCCGTGTTACGCCACGGATTACCGCAACAAATTAACCCGTTGGCAATGCGGATCCCGCGTTGCCACTTTTCTCCCACCGCTCACTGCCCTTCCCCTTCGTCATTCGTCCCTGTCAGGCATAAAAAAGTGCTTACCCCCCGGCAGCACATCGTCTAAGTTGATGGCGTGATAAAAAAACAAACGGGTAACCTATGAAAATTGTCGTGTTAGATGGCGGTATTCTTAATCCGGGCGATCTGAGCTGGCAGGGGCTGGAGCAACTGGGCGAAGTGGCGGTATATGACAACTCCACGCCGGAGCAAGTGGCAGAAAGGCTGGCGAACGCCGATGTCGCCATCACCAACAAAGTTGCGCTGGGCGAAACGGTGTTCAGCCAGTGTCCGGCACTGAAATTTATCGCCGTCACCGCCACCGGCTATAACATTATCGATCTGAGTGCCGCGCGTTTACGTGGTATTGCCGTCTCCAATGTGCCCTCCTACGGCACCGCTACAGTGGCGCAATTCACCACCGCGCTGCTACTGGCGCTGTGTAACCGCGTCAGCGAACACAGTATGGATGTTCGCGCCGGTGGTTGGCAGCAGCGTAACAGCTGGTGTTACTGGCTGAATCCGATGGTTGAACTGGCGGGCAAAAAGATCGGCATTATCGGTTATGGCCGCATCGGCCAGGCGGTGGGCGCTATCGCCCAGGCGATGGGGATGACGGTGCTGGCCTGCGCGACGGGTTCAGCGAAAAAGGTGGAAAACAGTAACGTGCGGTATGTTGATCCCGACACACTGTACGCTGAAGCTGATGTCATCAGCCTGCATTGCCCGCTGACGCCTGCCACCAAAGGGATGATCAACCACAGCACGCTGCAAAAAATGAAACCCGGCGTACTGCTGCTGAACGCCTCGCGCGGCGATCTGGTGAATGAAGCGGATCTGGCTGCCGCGCTGAATGAAGGCCATGTCGCCGGCGCGGCGGTGGATGTACTCTCCAGCGAACCGCCTGCTGCCGATAACCCGTTGCTGTCCGCCAAAAACTGCCTGATCACCCCGCATATTGCCTGGGCATCGGTGGAAGCGCGCGGGCGCATTCTTGCGACAACCGTGGAAAACGTCGCTGCGTTTATTACCGGACAACCGCAAAACCGGGTGGATTAAGCGATCGGCGCCCGTTTGATCGCTTGAGCGAACAACCAGGCGCGATCTGCTTCACACTATTGTCTGATGGGCTACGCTTGGTTAATCCCCCTGATTCAGCAAGGAGCCGCCAATGATTGCCACGCAGACCCTGTTTCCGCGCCGACTGCCTCACCCGGACCCAAGCGATCCGGCGATTCTCAACTGGGCGAAAAACGCCACGCTGGCGGCAGAAAATGCCCTGCAAACGCCGGAGAACGAAGCGCAATTGCAGGAGATGATCGCCACTGCTGCGGGCACAATTCGCTTTATCGGCAACCGGATGTCGCCGGGGAGAATGCTGGCGCTTAGCGGCCCGGAAGATCGGCTTATCGATCTTTCTCGCCTGCGGGGCGTGCTGGAAGTGGACAACGACAGTGTGACCTTTGGCGCGGGAACGCCGTTGCATGAGATGTTTGAAACGCTGACCTCGATGAACCGCATGCTGGCCGCCTCGCCGGGCGTGATTGATGCGCAGACGCTGGCGGGCGCAATCTCCACTGGCACGCACGGCCAGGGAATGCAGCAAAGCTCGCTGGCGGATGAAGCGTTACGTATCCGGCTGGTTGATGCCACAGGCAACGTGCATGAGATCGATCGCCAGCATCACTGGTTTGGCGCAGCACAGCTTGGTCTGGGCACGCTCGGCGCCATCAGCGCCGTCACACTGCGTACCCGCCCTTTCACCCTTTTTACCTGTTTCAAAAGCGCCAGCCCTGCCGATACGCTGGCGCAAGATCTGAACGACTGGAACGCAGAATGGGCGTTCAGCAAAGCATGGTGGTTCCCGGATGAAAATAAAGTTCATGCGTGGAAGTCCCGCGAAGCCACCGCCGAAGAGCAGGCGCGCTGGCACGACAATCACGGCGATCTGGTCGAGATGGAAAGGACGGACACAAAGATGAACGCGACCGTCGATAAAACGCTGGAACAGATGCGCGACGACACACAGATTGTCGATGACAACGGCAAACCGTTTCGCACCGTCACGCGCTTTAAAGATTTCACCGATGTGATTGGCGACATTTACCAGGTTTTTTGCCGGGGGATTGCCACGCCGCAAATCAATATTGAAATCAGCATTCCCATGGCGCGCGCTCCGGCGGTAATAGCGCGGATTAAGGCGTGGCATGAACGCTCGCACCCGCATATGCACTACCCGATTATTTTGCGCTGCACCGGGCCTTCGCAGGCCTGGCTCAGCCCGGCGTGGCAGGAACCGACCTGTTTTTTCGGTTTTGTGGTCTATTACGCCGCCGACGGCTCACTCTCTGAAGAGGGGCTGGAATTTCTGCGTGCCGCCGAACGGCTGCTGGCGGAAGAAGGCGGTAAGCCGCACTGGGGAAAATATTACGACCCAACACTGTACGACTGGCCCACGCTTTATCCGCAGTGGTCGGCGTTTCAGGCAGTTCGCCAGCAGCTCGATCCGCAGGGGAAATTCCTCAACGCCTTTATGACGGAGCTACTGGCATGAGCGGCGCATTTGCCTGGGTGACGCTGCTGACGCAGCCTGATTATCTGCGCGGCGTGGAGACGTTGCAGCGCTCGCTGCGCGCCAGCGGCTCGCCGTGGCCGCTGGTGGTTATGGTGACGCCTGCGATTGATGACAAAATGCGCCAGCATCTGCAAACGCGGGGCTGCCGGGTGCAGGAAGTCCCGGTCACAGGCCCGGACCCGGCGCTGGCGCACCGCTATGCCAATGAACGTTTTGCCGAGGTGTGGAGCAAACTGGCGGTGTGGCGGTTGACGGAATACCAGCGGGTGGCCTTTCTTGATGCCGATATGCTGGTGATTAACAACATGGATGAGGTGTTTTCGCTGCCGCTCGCCGCAGACACTATTGCCGCCTGCCATGCCTGCCGCTGTAATCCCCAGCGCATTGCCAGCTATCCGGAAAGCTGGCGGCCGGAAAACTGCTATTACAGCTGGTGTGATGATCCCGGGATGCACGGCCATCCGCCCGCGTCGCTGGATAACTACCTCAACGGCGGTTTTCTGGTGCTGACGCCGGACGAGGCGATGTATCAGCAGATGATGCAGCGGCTGGCGGAGAAAGCCGATATCTCAGCGTACGTTTTTGCCGAGCAGGATTTCCTCAACGAGGTGTTCCGCGATCGCTGGCAGCCGTTGCATTACGGCTATAACGCGTTAAAAACCCTGGCGCTCCAGCATCCGCAAATGTGGGATCTCGCACGGGTGAAGAATATTCATTACATCATTGATAAACCGTGGGAGAAGACGCCACAGCCGGGAGATAAGTGGTACGAATTACATAAGTTGTGGTGGGAATACGCGTAAATCACCGACCTGGGGTGGGTTGTTGTGCCCGGTGGCGGCTGCGCCTTACCGCCTACGCAGAGGCAAAATCAGCACTCTTTCGCAGGCTGGATAAGCGCAGCGCCATCCGGTGGATGGCGCTAAAACCTCACAGCATTTGCAAATAGATCCGCCGCAAAAGCTGGGTGATCGGCCCCGGTTTACCGTCGCCGATGGTCTGCCCGTCAACGGCAATCACCGGCCAGACAAACGTGGTGGCCGAGCTGATAAACACTTCACGGGCGTTACGCGCCTCTTCCGGAGTGAACAGCCGTTCCTCGATCGTCACGCCGTGCTCCTCGGCCAGCTTCACCAGCGCTTTGCGGGTGATGCCGTGCAGAATGCTGTTGCTCAGCGGGCGGGTCACCACGGTGTTATCGTCCTGCACGATATAGCAGTTACAGGAACTTCCCTCGGTGATATAGCCGTTTTCCACCAGAAAAGCGTCGTCGGCGCCCTGCGCTTCGGCAAAGGCTTTTGCCAGACAGGGTGCCAGCAACTGCACGGTTTTGATATCCCGGCGCTGCCAGCGAATATCCGGGCAGGTCACCACACGGATGCCTTTGCTGGCCGCCGGATGATCCACCACCGCGCGCGCCTGGGTGAATAACACCAGCGTCGGCGGTGTACTGGCAGGCGGAAAATGGAAATCCCGATCGCCTGCGTTACCGCGCGTCAGTTGCAGGTAAATGCCCCCTTCCTGCAACGCATTTTCGACAATCAGCCGCTGGTGGATCTCGCGCAGGCCGTTTTCATCCACTGCCAGCGTTAACCCCAGCTCGCCGCAGGAGCGCACCAGCCGCGCATAATGCCCGGCAAAATCCACCAGCTTGCCATTCACCACGGCGGTCACTTCATACACGGCATCGGCAAACAAAAAACCGCGATCAAAGATCGATACTTTCGCCGCCGCTTCCGGCAGGTATTCGCCATTCACATACACTGTGCGTGACATTATTCTCTCCTTACGCTTCGCCATCAGCCCCACAGAGCCGCTGTCGGTGGAAAAAGTTCGCTGCCATCATAATGCAGCCCGTGCGGGCGATCGTCCGCCAGCAGCAGCGGCCCGTCGAGATCAACAACGCTGGCCTGCTGCGCGACAACCACGGCGGGCGCCATCGACAACGACGTCGCCACCATGCAACCCACCATGATTTGCAGCCCAAGCTGCTGTGCCTGTGCCCGCACGCGCAACGCTTCGGTCAGGCCGCCGGTCTTGTCGAGCTTGATATTGATAAACTCATAACGCCCCACCAGTTGCGCCAGCGTGGCGGAATCATGGCAGGATTCATCGGCGCACAGCGGCACCGGATGCGGCAACTGCGCCAGTACGGCGTCATGCCCCGCCGCAAGCGGCTGCTCGATTAGCGAGACGCCAAGCGCCGCCAGCGCCGTCGCCTGCTGTAAATAGATACTCTCGTTCCAGCCTTCGTTAGCATCGACGATCAACCGCGCCTGCGGTGCGCCTTCACGCACCGCCGTCACGCGGGCGATATCCTGCTCATCGGCCAGCTTCAGTTTCAGCAAGGGACGCCAGGCGTTTTCCCGCGCCGCCTGCTGCATCTTCGCTGGCGTATCCAGCGACAGCGTATAGGCCGTTTGCAGATGGTGCGGCGTTCCGCTGCCGGTCAGTTGCCAGATGCTCTGCCCGCTGCGTTTGCACTGCCAGTCCCAGAAGGCGCAGTCCAGCGCATTGCGCGCCGCGCCAGCCGGTAGCCGCTGCTGCAACTGCTCGCGGCTCATTCCGGCAGCGAGCTCGCCGCGCAGCGCCTCAATCTGCGCCATCACGCTCTCAACAGTTTCGCCGTAGCGAGCGTAAGGCAGGCATTCGCCGCGCCCGGTAATGCCCTGCGCCTGCAATGTTACCGACACCACATCGGCCGCCGTACGGCTGCCGCGCGAGATCGTAAATGCCTGGCGCAGCGGCCAGCGCTCATGCGCTACCGAGAGTTCCATTACAGCGTCGCCAGCGCGTCTACCAGCGCGCCAACGCCCTGACGGAACGGATCAACCACCGGCAGCCCGGTGCGCTGCTGCAGGGAGGACATCAGCGCAATCGCCTCTGCCTTATCCAGCGCCGACGTATTGACGGAAATGCCGATAAATTTCGCTTTCGGGTTCGTCAGTTGCGCCATTTTCAGGTTCAGCGCCATGCAATCGAGAATATCCGGTACAGGATAGTCAACGCCGCGCATATGTGTGCGGGTCGGTTCGTGGCACAGCACCAGCGCATCCGGCTGCGCGCCGTGGATAAGCCCGGTGGTCACTCCGGCAAAGGAAGGGTGAAACAGCGAGCCCTGCCCTTCGATGATATCCCAGTGATCGGCGTCGTTATCCGGGGCGAGGGTTTCCACCGCGCCGGAGACGAAGTCCGAGACAACCGCATCTACGCTGATGCCGCTGCCGCTAATCAGAATGCCGGTCTGCCCGGTTGCGCGGAAGGTGGCTTTGCCGCCACGGGCGAGGATCTCTTTTTCAATCGCCAGCGCCGTGTACATCTTGCCGCAGGAGCAGTCCGTACCAACCGGCAGCAGACGTTTGCCGCTGCGTTTACGCCCGCTGGCGACCGGATATTGCTGAGTCGGGTGGCGAACATCAAACAGCGAGCGGCCAAGACGGTCGGCCAGCGCCTTCAGTTCCGGGACATCAGCCAGTTTATTATGCAGGCCCGCCGCCAGATCCAGCCCACTTTCCAGCGCATGGCTGAGGATGGAAATCCACTCTTTTGAAATAATACCGCCGCGGTTAGCGACGCCGACTACCAGCGTTTTTGCGCCCGCTTTTACCGCTGCGTCAATATCCATATCCGGCAACTGACAATTGGCATGACAGTTCGCCATACGGTATTGCCCGACACAATATTCCGGGTGCCATTGTTTAATTCCTTCCGCGACTTTCGCCGCCAGTTGATCGTGCGCATCACCTAAAAAAAGCAGATAGGGTTTTTGAATATTCATTATTTATCCCCCTCAGGATAAGACTGAATAAAATAATTAACGCAGAAATAACATTTCTGAAAAATGGAATAATAAACTGACTGCCAATGCAGAATAACAAGGGTTTTATTATTGTCAACCACCTCTAACGCAGGCCTTAATTACCATATTTATTACAATTATCCAGTTTTTTATGCTGCCAAAGAGTTTGTAAAAAACAACTGAAAATATTTTTATCTTTAAACAAGGCGATTGCAGACAGCGCAGGCATGAAAATATTTTGCGCGCTACCTCACTTATTTATTCATGCACCACAACGGCGCACCTGCACTATTTTAGGCAACCAAAACAGTGCTATCACGGCGGGTAAATCTATAAGAAGAATGGATGAGAAAAATCTAATTAATGGATGTATGGTGAAATCGTTATTAACAGGCAAATCCTTTATTAAATAAATGCGATAAATCAAAAGCATCAGGCCGTTAATTCCTGTATTCCGGCCGCTTCGTTATTCCAGTGTTGCGCATTAATTGATGGTTAAACATAAACAATCAACTGACGGACGTGAGGTAACAATGAAGAGTTTTGGTGGGAAAGTCTCTTTAATGGCCGTACTGATTTCCGGCCTGGCGGGCGCACACAGTGCACTGGCAGAAGAAATTAAAATCGGTGTGGTGTTGCCGCTGAGCGGCGCGCTGAGCGGCTATGGTCAGCCTTCACAAAAAGGTCTGGATCTGATTCAGAGCATCACCCCGACGCTGAAAAACGGCGATACCATTAAACTTATCGTCATCGACGATAAGAGTGACAAAGTCGAAGCGGCGAACGCCATGCAGCGCCTGGTGTCCAGCGATAAAGTGGATGCCGTGATCGGTGAAGTGACCTCTTCGAATACGCTGGCGATGGTGAAAATCGCCGACGACACTAAAACGCCGCTGGTCTCTTCGACGGCAACGAACGACCGTGTTACCCGCAACCATCCGTATGTCAGCCGCGTCTGCTTCTCGGACAGCTTCCAGGGCGTGGTCGGCGCGAACCTGGCATCCCGCGATCTGAAAGCCAAAACCGCCGCCATCGTGTTTGACAGCAGCAATGACTACTCGGTTGGCCTGGCGAAAGCCTTCCGTACCCAGTTCCTGAAAAACGGCGGCACCATTCCTATCGAAGTGCAGGCGCCATCGGGCAGCAAAGATTTCAAAGCGCAACTCTCCAGCGTGAAAGCGAAAAACGTCGACATGATCTACATGCCGATTTACTACACCGAAGGCGCGCTGATTGCCGTGCAGGCGAAACAGCTCGGTCTCAACAAACCGGTCGTGGGCGGCGATGGCCTGGCGGCGGACCCGGTATTTTTCGAAGTGGGTAAAGATGCGGTCAACGGCTATATGACCACCGATTACTACTCACCGAACGCCAAAGAGCAGACGCCCGCTGGCGAAGCCTTTATCAAAGCCTGGGAAGAGAAGTTCAAAACCCCGACCCACACCTGGGGTGCGATGGCGGCCGATGCGTACAACGTGATCGTCAACGCCATGAACCAGTGTAATAACCCGCGCGATCGCGTCTGTGTTAACGAGAAAATCCGCGCCACCAAAGACTTCCAGGGTGTGACCGGTACGCTGACGCTGAAAGATGGCGATGCGGTACGCAGTGCGGTGATCAACGAAGTGAAAGATGGCCAGCTCGCCTTTAAAACCGTAGTTAATCCGTAAGCAGTAACCGGCTGTTAATAAGAGGTTTTTTAATGGATGGCGCCATTTTTCTCCAGCAGGTAGTCAACGGCATGAGTCTGGGCGGCATGTACGCCCTGATCGCTATCGGCTACACCATGGTTTACGGGGTTCTGCGCCTGATCAACTTCGCGCACGCGGATGTGATGATGGTCGGCGCATTTGCCACCCTGTTTCTGTTTTCCTCGATTGGGCTACCCTTTGGGGTAGCCATTTTTCTGACCCTCGGTTTGTGCGGCCTGCTGGGCATGTTCATTGACCGGGTCGCCTATCGCCCGCTGCGTCAGGCATCGAAAATTTCGATGCTGATCACCGCCATCGGCGTCAGTTTTTTTCTCGAAAACCTGTTCAACGTGCTGTTTGGCGGCAGTTCGCGCTTCTTCTCCGCGCCAGACTACTTCAACAAAACGCTGACCTTCGGCCACATCATCATTACCAACGTGGCGTGGATCGTGCCGGTGATCACCGTGCTGCTGTTGCTGGCGATCCTCTGGCTGCTCTATCGCACCCGTTATGGTATGGCGATCCGCGCAGTGGCGTTTGACGTTAATACCGTGCGGCTGATGGGCATCGACGCGAACCGCATTATCTCGCTGGTGTTTGCCCTCGGCAGCAGCCTCGCAGCGCTGGGTGGCGTGTTTTACTCCATCAGCTACCCAACCATTGACCCGTTAATGGGCGTGCTAATTGGCCTGAAAGCCTTTGCGGCAGCGGTGCTTGGCGGTATTGGCAGCGTCACTGGCGCGGTGCTCGGCGGCTTTATTCTCGGCTTTACCGAAGTGGTCGCGGTCGCCATTTTCCCCGAGCTTGGCGGCTATAAGGACGCGTTCGCTTTCATGTTTTTGATTCTGGTCTTGCTGTTCCGCCCGGTAGGTATCATGGGTGACGAACGCCTGGAAAGGAGCCGTTTCTGATGTTGAACCCGACCACGACGCTTGCCGCGCAGGGGCGTAACCTGCTGATTATTCTTATCACCATTGCGCTACTGGCAGGGATTAACCTGCTGTTTAACGACTACATTGTGCGGGTAATCAGCACCGTTTTTGTCTTTATGATCCTCGCTGTCAGCTACAACCTGATTAACGGCGTCACCGGCCAGCTTTCGCTGGAGCCTAACGGATTTGTCGCCGTTGGCGCATATGTCACCGCGCTGTTTATTCTCTCCAGCGACAGCAAAATGGATATGTTCGAAATGGCGGCGCCCAGCCCGTTTATTATGGTGCTGCACACCAGCTTCCTGCCCGCGCTGTTAATCAGCGGCGTGTGCGCGGCCGTGCTGGCGGTGTGTCTGGCGTTTCCGGTCTTCCGCGTGCGCGGCGACTATCTGGCGATTGTCACGCTTGGCTTCGGTTTTATTATCAAGATCCTCGCCATTAACAACCCGCAAATCACCAACGGCGCGATTGGGCTGAACGATATTCCCCAGCAGCCGCATCTGCTGTTCTGGTGCGGCCTGTTCGCGCTGGCGGCAACCGGGATGATCCTGCAACTGGTGTGGTCGAAGTACGGTCGCATGATGAAGGCGATTCGCGACGATGAAGATGCGGCGATTGCGATGGGCATCAATACCTTCCGCATTAAAACCTGCGCGTTCGCCACCAGCGCTTTTTTTGAAGGGATTGGCGGCGGCCTGCTGGCCTCGCTGCTGACGACGATCTCGCCGGGGTTGTTCGACTTTATGCTCACCTTCCAGTTGCTGATCATTATTGTGCTTGGCGGTCTGGGCAGCACCACTGGCGCGCTGCTGGGCACCATTGTGGTGGTCGGTAGCGGCGAATGGCTGCGTTTCCTTGACCAGCCGCTGTCGCTGTTCGGTCACGATCTTGGCTCTTATCCGGGGCTGCGGATGGTGGTCTTCTCACTGCTGCTGTTGCTGATTATGTTGTTCGCCCGTGAAGGGTTGCTGGGGAAAAAAGAGCTGTGGCAGTTGCGCAGAAGGAGCCGTCATGACAGCAAATAACGTCATCCTGCAAGTCGAGGATATTGTGATGCAGTTCGGCGGGTTGCGGGCCATCGACAACGTCAGTTTTCATGTCGATGAAGCCGAGATTTTCGGCCTTATCGGCCCCAATGGCGCAGGGAAAACCACTCTGTTTAACGTCATCACTGCGAACTACAAACCAACCAGCGGCAGCGTGACGCTGGCGGGGAAATCGATCAAAGGGCTGAAGCCCAACCAGGTAGTGAATGCCGGTATTGCGCGAACCTTCCAGAATATCCGCCTGTTTAACTCCATGACGGTGCTGGAAAACGTGATGGTCGGGCTGGATCACGCCAGCCGCTATTCGCTGCTGGAAGCGGCGTTGCATATTGGCCGCTACTTCCCGGCTGAACGCGCCGCGCGGGCAAAAGCGATGGAACTGCTGGAGTATATCGGCATTGCCGAGTACGCCGATTTGCAGGCCACCAATTTGAGTTACGGCAACCAGCGTAAAGTGGAGATTGCCCGCGCGCTGGCAACGGCGCCGCAACTGCTGTTGCTGGATGAGCCCGCCGCCGGGATGAACCCGAAAGAGACGGAAGATCTGGCCGGGCTGATTTTCCGCATGCGCAAGGATTATCAACTGAGCGTGCTGCTCATTGAACATGACATGCCTTTCGTCAACGCATTGTGCGAACGGGTAATGGTGCTGGAGTATGGCAAACCGCTGTTTAGCGGGCTGATGTCTGAGGCGATCCAACATCCGGAGGTGATCTCCGCCTACCTGGGGGAGGTACGTTATGCTTAGCGCCCGCGAGTTAAAGGTATTTTATGGCGTCATTCAGGGGCTGAAAGGCATCGATATTGAGATCAACGACCGCGAAATTGTGACGCTGATTGGCAGCAACGGCGCGGGAAAAACCTCGACGCTGAACGGCATCATCAACCTGGTGCGCTCAACAGGGACGGTAAATTTCCTCAATGAGGATATCTCGCGCAGCCAGACGCACCATATCGTGCGTAAAGGGCTGGCGCTGGTGCCGGAAGGCCGCAAAATCTTCACTAACCTGACCATCGAAGAAAACCTGCGCATGGGGGCGTATAACAACCTCGCAAACTTCACCCGCCTGCGGGACCGCATGTTTACCCTGTTCCCGCGCCTGAAGGAGCGGCGTAAACAGATGGCGGGCACCATGAGCGGCGGTGAGCAGCAGATGCTGGCGATCGCCCGCGCATTGATGAGTGAGCCGGTGTTGTTGATGCTGGATGAGCCAAGCCTCGGTCTGGCTCCGAAAGTGGTGGGCGAGCTGTTTACCACCATCCGTCAGTTGCGCGAAGAGAACATCACCATTCTGCTGGTAGAGCAAAACGCCACCGCGGCGCTGACCATCGCCGATCGCGCTTATGTGCTGGAGAATGGCAAGATTGTACTTTCCGGCGCGGCGCAGGAGGTGCTCGCCAACCCGGAAGTGAAAAAGATGTATCTCGGCGGGTAAACTCTATTCGTGGCTTGATGCCGGGTAGCGGCTTCGCCTTACCCGGCGCGATAAATGCCATGCCCGATAAGCCTTCGCGCTGTCGGGCATGGCGGTGCGATCACGGTTGCGGCCAGCGATGCTCCTCGGAGGCCGCCGTTGCCAGCAGCCAGTCGCGAAAATCCCGGCTCATCCGCTGTAATACGGCGGATTCGTCGTACACCAGGTAATAGGCAATCGGTGAAGCGACGGTAATGGCCAGCGGGCAGATCAAACGCCCACGGCTTAATGCCTCCGCCACCAGTACCCGGCGCACCAGCGCAACGCCCCTGCCCGCCAGTGCGGCTTCAATCACACCGTTTGAATCGATAAATACCGGGCCTTTATCGGTATCCACATCATGTATGCCCTGCGTGTCGAACCACAAACGCCAGTCCAACCGGTGTTCATCATGCAGCAGCGGGTAATTCAGTAATTCGCGCGGCGAAGCGGGACGGTTTTCCGCCAGCAGCGCCGGGCTGCACACCGGCAACAGATGGTCGTTCACCAGACAGTGCGACTGAAGCCCCGGATACACACCCGCGCCGTGACGTACGGCAAAATCGATCCCTTCATTGCTCAGATTGACCACCCGGTTAGTGGTATTAATCTGCACCTCCACGCCGGGATGCAGTTTTTCGAAAGCGCCCAATCGCGGCAACAACCACTGAATGGCGAAGCCGGGCGTGCAACTGACGGTGACTTTGCTCTGGCTGGCGTTATCCATTAGCCGCTGCGTGGCCTGTGATATCTGGTTAAACGCAGGCTGAATAGCGCGCAGGTAAATGTGCCCTTCCGCCGTCAGCGCCAGAAAGCGCGGCCCGCGCATAAACAACCGGACATTCAGCCACGCCTCAAGCCTGGCGATTTGCTGGCTCACGGCACTGGCGGTAATGCATAACTCCTCGGCCGCCGCTTTCATACTCATATGTCGGGCGACGGTAGCAAAACAGATTAACGCCTGCAGGGGCGGTAGGGTCATCGCGGCTCTCCGCATAATTAAGTGCAACTAAACTGTAGCAAAAATGCTGGTTTGTCAGCCTGATGCCACCGGGGTAAAACATTTTTAGTTAAAAACGCAACACAAGGAGTTGCACAATGCGGGCCATTGATTACCTGAGATTAATGATGCTGGCGGCCATCTGGGGCGCGAGCTTTCTGTTTATGCGGATTGCCGCACCGGAATTCGGTGCCATTAACACCGCTTTTCTCCGCGTACTGTTTGGCTTTCTTGGCCTGGCGGCACTGCTGGCGCTGTTTCGCCGCGCGTTTCAATTTTCCGGTAAGCTGCGCGCGGCTTTGCTGCTTGGGGTGATTAACTCCGGGCTGCCGTTTCTGATGTACTGCCTGGCCGCGCGTTGGCTGCCTGCCGGGTATTCCGCTGTTCTCAATGCCACCACGCCGTTGATGGGCGCGCTGGCGGGCGTGGCGTTTTTTGGCGAACACCTGAGCGGGAAAAAGTGGGCGGGCGTGGTACTCGGGCTGGTGGGGATTTTGACTATCACCACGCTCGGCGAAATGCGCAACGTGCAGGAAGTCGCCGCTGGCGTAGCGGCATGCCTGGTGGCGACCGGCTGTTATGGCGTTGCCGGTTTTCTCACCCGCAACTGGATAACGGCGCGCGGCGGGCTGGATCCGACGCTGGTCGCCTTCGGCAGCCAGGCGGGCGCCACACTATTTTTGCTGCCGTTCTGCGCCTGGTCGATTAGCAGCGGCGCAACCATCAACTGGGCGCAGCCGTCAGTGTGGGTCAGCGTGCTGGCACTGGGCCTGCTTTGTACCGCCGTGGCGTATATTCTCTATTTTCGCCTGATTGCCGATATCGGGCCGCTGCGCAGCCTGACTGTTACCTTTCTTATCCCGCCGTTTGCCGTGCTGTGGGGCTACCTCGTGCTGGGCGAAACGCTGAACGGTGGGTTTCTTATCGGCGCGCTGATTGTCTGCCTGGCGGTATGGCTGGTGGTCAGCCCGACGGCCGAGAAACGCCGTTAGCAAAGGTTCTGCTACGCTTATCTTCACACCACTTTAGCGCGCTGCCGCTGCGCTTCGCCTCAAAATGGTGCATTTGCGCCTGTACTCACCACGAAAACGCATTGCCAGCCATGCTGGCATGCTTTCTGCATTTTTACAGAATCTTCACACGCGCAATGCAGGGGATGACAATGATAAAAATAACGCTTCCGACAGCACCTTACTACGATGAAATGCTCAGCGCAGAGGGCAGTCAACGCCAGCATTACGATGCCTGGTGGCAGTGGCTTCAACAGACCGACCAGCACGCCATCCATCAAAAGAAAGAACAGGCAGAACTGTTATTTCACCGGGTGGGCATTACCTTCAACGTTTATGGTGAAGAGGGAGGCACCGAACGCCTGATCCCCTTTGACAGCGTACCGAGGATTATCCCGGCCCATGAGTGGCGCACTCTCGATCAAGGCATCCGCCAGCGCGTCAAAGCGCTGAACGCTTTCCTGTACGATATCTACCATCAGCAAAATATCCTCAACGCCGGTATTGTTCCGCGCGAGCAGGTTCTGGCGAACGAGCAGTACCAGCCCTGCATGCAGGGCGTGGATCTGCATAACAATATTTACGCTCACATCACCGGTATCGACATGGTACGTAACAGCGATGGCCGCTATTACGTGCTGGAAGATAACCTGCGCACCCCGTCCGGCGTCTCCTATATGCTGGAGAACCGCAAGATGATGATGCGCCTCTACCCGGATCTCTTCGCCAGCCAGCATATTGCGCCGGTGGAGCGCTACCCCGGCTACCTGCTGCAAACCCTGCGTGAAAGTACCCCGGTGGACGATCCCACGGTGGTGGTGATGACGCCAGGGCGTTTTAACAGCGCCTATTTTGAGCACAGTTTTCTGGCACAGCAGATGGGTGTTGAGCTGGTAGAAAGCGCAGACTTGTTCGTAAAAGGCGGCGCGGTCTATATGCGCACCACCGAAGGCCCGTGCCGGGTGGATGTCATCTACCGCCGCATTGACGATGCGTTTCTCGATCCGCTGGCGTTTCGCGCCGATTCGATGCTCGGTGTTCCGGGCCTGCTGTCGGTCTACCGGTCGGGCGGCGTGGTGCTGGCGAACGCGATTGGCACCGGCGTGGCCGATGATAAATCCATTTACCCCTATGTGCCGGACATGATCCGCTTCTACCTCAGCGAGGAGCCGATTCTCGGCAATATCGCCACCTGGCAGTGCCGCAAGCCCGACGATCTTAACTATGTGCTGGCCCATCTCGACAGCATGGTGGTGAAAGAGGTTCACGGTGCGGGCGGGTACGGCATGCTGGTCGGCCCGAAATCGACCCGCCAGCAGATTGAGGATTTCCGCAAGCGGCTGCTGGCGAACCCCGGCAACTATATTGGCCAGGAGACGCTGGCGCTCTCCACCTGCCCGACCTTTGTCGAAGAGGGGCTGGCGCCGCGCCATATCGATCTGCGCCCGTTTGTGCTCTCTGGCGAAGAGGTTCGCCTGGTGCCGGGCGGCCTGACGCGCGTGGCGCTGAATGAAGGTTCGCTGGTGGTGAACTCGTCGCAGGGCGGCGGCACCAAAGATACCTGGGTGATGGAGGAGGATGAATGATGCTAAGCCGCACAGCCAGCGAACTGTACTGGATGGCCCGCTACCTGGAGCGGGCAGAGAGCTTTGCCCGGGTGCTGGATGTTACCTGGAAGCTGTCAATGATGCCGCGCCACCGCCAGCAGCAACACGATTTGGCGCTGCCGCTCAATCTCACCTTTTCCCATGAGCTGTTTCAGCAGCGTTACGCCCGCTTTTCCATGAACAACCTGCTGAACTTCTTCGCCCTTGATAGCCACAACCCGAGCAGCATTTATAGCTGTATTGAAATGGCGTGGAATAACGCCCATGCGGTACGCGGCAGCCTGTCATCGGAAGTGTGGGAGTGCATCAACACCACGCGTATCGACATCCGCAATCTGCGTCAGTCCGGGGTGGATAAAATCGGTATTGATACCTTTTTTGACTGGGTGAAAGAGCGCTCGCATCTGTTTCGCGGCGCGATGTTCGGCACGTTGTTGCGCAACGATGCGCAGTGTTTTATTCGTGTCGGTACGCTGATTGAGCGCGCCTACGCCACCGCCCAACTGCTGGCGCTTAAAGATCAGCAACTGAACAACGATCCGGATCCAGTGCGTGAATATTATCGCCTCGACACCCTGCTGCGCGCGGTGAGCGCCCGCGAGGCCTATCACAGTATTTACCGCCAGCCGATCAGCCGGGAAACCGTCAGCGAACTGCTGGTGTTCCGTAATGATGTGCCCCGTTCGCTGCATGCCTGTGTGGCGGATCTGGTACAGCAACTGGAGATGATCGGTAATACGCGGGCGCATGTTCCGCTGCGCCGGGCGCACCTGCTGCATGTGGAACTGCGCTTTGGTTCCCTCGACGAGGTAATGAATCAGGGGCTGCAAAACTGGCTGAACCACTTCCTCACCCAAATTAACGAACTGGCCGATAGCATTCGCCAGACTTATCTGGAGGCGATATGAAACTCAGCATCAACCATTTAACGCATTACCAGTACGATGAAGAGGTGAAATTCAGCACCCAGTATCTGCGGCTAACGCCGCAAAACTCCGCGCGCCAGCAGGTTAGCGAGTGGAAACTGACGCTGCCCGCCTCGGCCGTCGCCACCCATGATGCTTATGGCAACCTGATGCATGTGCTGACGCTGGACAGCCCGCACCAGGAGATTTTTATCCACGCTCAAGGGGTGGTGGAAATCGCCGATAATGTGGAAGAGAGCCAGGATAACAGCGATGAAACGTTGTCGCCGCTGGTCTTTTTACGCGTCACGCCGCTGACGGAAGCGGACGATCTGATCCGCGGTTTTGCCAGCCGCTATTACCGGGAAGCAGCGCCCGAAGAGAGCCTCACATCGCTGATGGCGGAATTACAGCTAAAAATGCCGTATACTCCCGGCGCGACGCATGTGCAGGACAGCGCAGCGGACGCATTCGCCAAAGGGAAAGGCGTCTGCCAGGATCATACCCATGTGTTTCTGGCCTGCTGCCGTAGCCTGAAGATCCCGGCGCGCTATGTCAGCGGTTATGTCTATAGCCGGGATACCGAGCACGTGGCGATGCATGCCTGGGCGGAAGCCTGGATCAACGACCGCTGGCACAGTTTTGATATCACCAACAATACCCGCTTGCTCAACCAGCATCTGCGGCTGGCGGTGGGGATGGATTATCTGGATGCCTGCCCGGTGCGCGGCAGCCGTTTGGGCGGCGGCTGCGAAGAGCTGTTTTCCACCGCTGAAGTGAATCTGTTTACGCAACAGCAGCAACAGGTTCAGCAGCAATAGCGTTAACTGTTATGTAGAAAGGTGAGGTAATGACCTACTGTGTGGCCATGCGTCTGTGCGACGGGCTGGTCTTCGCTTCCGACTCCCGGACCAATGCGGGGGTCGATCACATTGCGACGTTCAAAAAACTTCACGTTTTTCAGCGTGAAGGCGAACGGGTGCTGGTGATCCAGTCCGCCGGTAATCTGGCAACCACGCAGAGCATTATCAGTCTGCTGACCTCGCGTATTGAGAGCCAGCAGACGCCCAACCTGATGCAGGCCGAAACCATGTACGACGCCGCAACGCTGATCGGCGAAACGGTGCGGGAAGTTATCCACCGCGACAGCAAGGCGCAGCAAAACGGCAGCAACACCAACTTTGGCTGTAATATGCTGCTGGGCGGGCAGATTGGCAACGAAGAGCACCGGCTGTTTCATATCTATCAGGAAGGGAATTTTATCGAGTCGACCAACGACACGCCCTACTTCCAGATTGGCGAAAGCAAGTACGGTAAACCGATTATCGATCGGGTGTTAACGCCAGATACGCCGCTGGAGCAGGCGATGTGCTGCGCGCTGATCTCGATCGACTCCACGCTGCGCAGCAATCTCTCCGTCGGCATGCCGCTGGATGTGATGATCTACCGCCGCGAAAGTTTTCACGCCCGCGAACAGCAACGGATTATTGAAAGCGATCCCTATTTTATTGCCATCCGCAAAGCCTGGTCTGAAGGGCTGCTCAACACCTTCCGCCAGTTAACACCCTTTCCCACTCAACCCTGATCCCGGCACGCCGCCGGGCGGTTTATGCGCAGAGGAAAACGTGCGGCGCATCGCCGCCTGGATGCGCACTCACCTGCACATCGGCACCGTACCACTGCGCAATCACCGGCGTCTGGATCACCTGCTGCGGCGAACCCTGCGCCACCAGCCTTCCCTTATGCAACAGCAGAATACGATCGGCCCACAGTGCCGCCAGATTCAGATCGTGCAGCACCACGCAGACGTGTAATTTGCCGCTGGCGGTGAGCTTTTTCAGCAGCCGCAGCAACTGTTGCTGGTGGTAAAGATCCAGCGCCGATGTGGGTTCGTCGAGAAACAGCCAGCCTTCCGGCGCGCTGTCGCGCCACAGTTGCGCCAGGCAGCGCGCCAGTTGCACGCGCTGTTGCTCGCCGCCGGAGAGCGTGGCATAGCGCCGATGCGCAAGCTCATCGCAGCCGGTCAGCGTCAACACTTCACGCACAACGTCGGCTTCGCGCTGCGATCCCCACGGCGCGCGCCCCATCTCAACAATCGCCGCCACTGGCCAGTCAAACCGCAACTGCGTTTGTTGCAGCATCACCGCCCGACGGCGGGAGAGCGTCTCTGCTGGCCACTGAGCCAGTGCGCGCCCGGCCAGTTGACACGTACCCGCATCGGCGGGCAGATAACCGGTCAGCAACCGCAGCAGCGTTGATTTTCCCGCGCCATTCGGGCCAATCAGCGCCACCAGTTCACCACCGTTCAGCGTTAACGACACATCATCAATCACCCAGCGCTGCCCGCGTTGCAGGCGTAGATGCGCGGCGGTTAAGGTGTTATCCATGCGCGGCTCCTCGTTGTCGAAAAATCAGCCATAAAAACCACGGTGCGCCGAGCAGGCTGGTAATCAGCCCTACCGGCATCTCCGCCGGTGCCACCAGCGTACGGGCGGCGGTATCGGCAATCAGCAGCAGTATCGCCCCGGCTAGCAGAGAACCGGGCACCAGCGCACGATGATCCGGCCCCAGCCACATGCGCATCAGGTGCGGCACCACCAGGCCGAGAAAACCGATGATCCCGCTGATGGCGACCGATGCTGCCACCAGCAGCGCGCTGCACAGCAGCATCACCCGTTGCAGCGCCGGAACGTTGACGCCGAGATAGTGCGCCTCTTCATCGCCCAGTTGCAGCAGATTGAGCTGACGGGCAACGCGCCACACCACCAGCGATGACGGCACAATCAGCGTGGCGGCGATGGTAAACGTAGACCACTGCGCCTGGCCGAGGCTGCCCATTCCCCACTGTGAAAGCTGGCGAAGCTGGGCGTCATTACTCAGCCAGGAGAGCACCCCGACAGCCGCGCCGCACAGGGCGTTAATGGCGATGCCGACCAGCAGCAAGCGCGACAGCGTGTTGTCGCGAGCTTTGCTGAGCAGGAAGATCACCACCATCACCGCCAGGCTACCGATAAAGGCCGCCACCATCGGTGCGTAGAGCGCCACCAGCGCAGGCACCGGCAGCGGCAATACCAGCCAGCAGGCCACCGCCAGCGCGCTGCCGCTGCTGATCCCCAGCAAACCAGGGTCGGCGAGCGGGTTGCGAAACAATCCCTGCATCACGCAGCCGGAGAGCGCCAGCGCCGCGCCGACCACCAGCGCCAACAGCACGCGCGGCAGGCGAATGGTCAGCCAGATTTGGCGCAGACCTTCGTCGCCCGCCTGCCACAAACTGGTGAGCGGCAGATGCATGGCACCCTGCGTGCTCGCCAGAAACGTCAATCCAAGCAGCAGCAACAGCATTCCCCACAGCGCGCGAATAACAGCGCGGCTCATCAGGGTAATTGCTCCGCTTTTTTACGCAGATCCCGCAGCGCCTGCGGCGTGCGCAGACCAAAGCCAAGCAGCGCCATATCATCGACAATCAGCAACTGTTTATGCCGTCCGGCGGGCGTCTGCGCCAGGCCTGGCAGTTTCCACAGGTTCGCTTCGCCGCCCATGCTTTTCACGCCATCGGCGGAGATGACAATCAGATCCGGCTGACTCGCTATCACCCCTTCCTGCGAAAGAGCGCGATAGTGGGCAAAGCCTTGCATCGCATTCTGTAAACCCGCCGCGCGGATCGCACCGTCTGCCGCCGTCTCCTGCCCGGCAACCATCGTGCCCATCCCGCCGTGGCTTAACAGAAACAGCACCCGCTTATTGAGCGCCGTTTTCGGCAGCGCGGCGATTTGCGCCGCCACGTTTTGCCGCAACTGTTCGCCTTCGGCAGTTTTACCGAGCGCGGCGGCAATCACCGCCACTTTGTTATCAATGGCTGCAGGCGTATATCCGCCCGGAACCGGGATCACTTTGACGTTGTTCCCGGCGACGTTTTGCAACACCGTTGACGGCTGCGCCTGTTCGCTGGCCAGCACGATGGTCGGGCGCAGCGACAGGATGCCTTCGGCGTTGAGCTGGCGGACATAACCAACATCCGGCAGTTTGCTCGCCTCCGGTGGCCAAGTGCTGGTGGTGTCGCGCCCCACCAGTTGCGACTGTGCGCCCAGCCCGTAGACGATTTCGGTGACATCACCGCCGAGCGTCACCACTCTTTCCGCAGCGGCACTCGCCATCAGCGGCAGCGCCGCCAGCAGCATCAGTAATTTTTTCATGCGGTTTGTCCTTCGTTGCACAGCGCATCAATTTGCCTGCGCCACTGGCTCTGTTCCGGCTGCCCTTCGCTACGCTGGCCGTAAAGCTGCGCGATTTGCGTACCATCGGCAGCGAACAGTTCAAGGCTGGTGACATGACCATCGGCAGTTGGTTTACGGGTGACCCAGCTTTCGGCGATCCCTCTCTCAAGCAGGTGCAGCGTGAAGTGTTCGTTGAAGATGTTGATCCAGCCTTTCATCGGCGTCAGCGTCTCCAGCGCGCCGGTGAAGATCTGCACACAGCCGCGGTTGCCGACGAAGATCATGATTTCATTGCCTTGCTGTAACACCGTCTCCAGCAGGCGCGGCAGTGCTTCGTTGCTGACCAGGCAGGCCAGATCGTCGCCCACCAGGCGAAACGCCTGCTGGCGCGAGAGGTTATGTTTTTTCAGCAGGCCGAAGAACTGATGGACATCGGTCATCGCCCGCCATGCCTGATCCAGCGCGACGCCATCGGCGCTTTCAGCGTGCGGTTCGGCAACCGCTTTGCTAATTGCTAACGGCAGATCGGCCTGCGCCGTGAAACGGGTCACCACCTCGCTCCACGCCGCCATATCGGTCTGTTCGCTGGCGTAGACTTTCAGCACCGCATCGCCCTGCTGGTCGAAGAACTGAATGCTTTGATGTTCGCCGCGCGGGCTTTGCTCACGCAGGCTAAAGGCGCTGGCCCACTGATTAACAAACAGTCGCAGATCGAGCGCGCGCGGGTTGAGCACCAGCCCGGCGTGTTCGCCGATATGCAGGTTGGTGAAACGGCCCATCTGTTCATGCACCGCATACTCGTTGCGGCAGATGCATTTGGTGTCACCGACGAGTTCCAGCGCGGCGAGAAGCCCGCGCATATCGTCGTTCAGGCGCACGGCATCATGCCCGACGCGTGATTGGGTTAATTCGGCTTCGCTGATCGCCATGCCGGTGGCGATATCGCGGGCATACTTAGCAGGTTCCTGCGATTTAATTGTCTGATATTGCTGCCAAATTGCGAGAAAATCGTTTGACGAAACAGGCATAGCATTCGCTTCCTTTATCATGTTAAAAACCCCGGCAGCGATACCGGGGGATGAAGACCTGGACCGCATGCGCGATCAGAAATCGACGTTGACGCCCAGTTGCCAGGTACGGCCCGGCATGACGGCCAGCGCTTTGTCGTAGGCATCCTGATTTGTGGACTCTTCGAGGGTGCGGCTGCTCAGGTAGTCCCAGTATTTGCGGTCGGTAATGTTGTAAACGCCGCCGTTGATCTTCACGTGTTTCGCCACTCGCCAGTAGGCCGTCCAGTCCAGCAGGCCGTAACCCGGCACGCGCATATACTCGGTGCTGGAGTCATTAATCGCGGAGCCGGTATTGGTGTAAGACTCGCGGCTGGTGGCGGTGGCGCGTTTACCTTTCACAAAGGTGGCTGTCAGCGCAGTACCGTAGCGTTTCGCCGGATCGTCCCAGGCGACACCCACGATCGCTTTCATCGGCGCGACGCTGTCGAGATCGATGTATTTGTCGCCCATATAGCTGGATTTCGATTTCCCTTCGGTGTAACCGTAAGCCAGCGTGGCGCTCAGACCATCGACCTGCTCAAACCAGGTGCCAAAGTTAAATTTCGCGCTGATTTCGCCGCCGTAGATAAAGGCTTTATCACGGTTTTCCGCCTGATAGGTGGTGTAGATGTTCGACGGAACGTTGGTGAATTTATCCGGGTTATTGGCACGCGTATAACGGGTATATGCGATAAAGTTTTTGTAGCTGTTGTAGAACAGCGCGGTATGCAGCGTAACGCCTTCGGTGACCTCCCCTTTCATGCCCCATTCAACGTTATTGCTGGTTTCGGTTTTCAGATCAGTGTTGCCGATCAGCGCATACTGCTGGCGACCCGCATAGCTGGAACCCAGGTTCCAGGAGCCGTAAAGCTGGCTGGCATTCGGGAACTCGGCACCGCGTTTGTATTGCAGGTAGGTCATCAGGCGCGGCGTGATGTCGTACTGGAAGGTTAACGACGGCAACAGTTGGGTGTCGGAATTTTTCCCGTACAGAGTGGAGACTTCGGACTCATCCAGCGCGGTGCTGTTGGCCGTCAGACTGGAGAGGTTATCCGGTTTCATTGATTGATGAACAACGCGTGCGCCAGGAATGATGGCGAAATGGTGGCCATCTGCATCGAAGTTAATCTGATCCTGCACGAATGCGCCCAGCGTGTAACTTTTGCTGTCCGCTTCCGGCTGCATGATTTCGCTGTAGATACTCGGCACCGGCGACTGGTTAAACGGACGCTTGGTTTTGGTGGTGCTGGCGTTGAAACCGGCGCTCAGATCGTGGCGGCCAAGGGTTTTCGCCAGCGCATTCTGTATGCCCCAGGTATCGGTATCGTAATTGGAGTACACCGTTTCCATGGTGGCGGTGGTGCTGTCCGGCATGTAAGTGCGGTCATGCGCTTCGGTGTGCTGGTAATAAACTTTGCTGGACATGCTGTCCAGCCAGTCGTTCATTGGCGTCCAGTCATCTTTCAGGCTGACGCCCCAGCGGCGGGTCTGGCTGGTTTGCTGTGCGTCGCCGAGGATGGTGCTGCCGCTGCTGTTCCATGAGTCGTAATGGGTGTGATTGGTTTTGTGGTAGTAATCCAGCGTACCGGTCAGTTTATGCTCATCGTTTGGCTGCCAGATACCGGAGGCCATCATCGCATCGGAGTGCCAGTTCGCCGGGTACGCATCAATGGAGCCGCTGTTGTTGCGGGTTTGCTGACCATCGCGGCGGCTATAAACAAAGATACCGCGCAGGGTTTCATCCCCTGCCGCGCCGGTCACGCCGTTGTGCCAGCTACGATCGGCGGAGTCATAATCGCTCTGGTAACCAAAGTAGCTGTTTTTACCCGGGTGCAGATAATCGTCCGGTGATTTCGGGCGGAAGGAGACGTTGCCGCCAATCGAGGTGTTTGCTTGATCGGTGGGCGTCGCGCCGGACTGAATATCCACATTGCCGTACATGTACGGATCGATATAGTCACGGCCAATGCCGAAGGTGTTCAGGCCCGCGCGGCTGACGTAGCTACGGCCGGTTGCATCCGGCTGCGGAATGCCATCAACATCAATTCCCACGCGGTTACTTTCCAGGCCGCGAATGTTGTAACCGGTGTAACCACCACGGTCAAAACCACTTTTGCCGTTACCAGAACCGCCGCTTGCGCCGGTCGCGCTAATCAGCGGCTCGTAACGCATGATAGAGCCGAAATCTTTCGCGCCTTTGTTTTGTAAATCCTGTGCGCTAACGGAATGGCTACTTCCTGCTTTCAGCACCGGTGCAGGCGCCGTAACGACCATCTGTTCGGCCGTATCCTGTTTCGCATTCGTTGCGGTAGTCGTCGAGGTATCGGTATCCGCTGCCAGCGCGGTGTTCTGATACAGGGCTGCGAGTAATGAAGTCACCACCACGCGCTTCCTGAAGCGACGCGGAGAAAGTTGCGATTTACACATAATATTTTGTAAGCCTTAGAATTTATTAGTATCAGGCTCACGTCTTACTTCCAGTCGTTCCACGAAACGAGAATACGTCAGGACAAAAATGCAGGTTATCGTTATGTTATGAGTCCAGATAGTAATGATAATGATTATCACTTGCAATGAATTCATAAACTACTCACCTTTGTGTCCGCACTTTGCATACACTTTGCTCTCTGATTCGCCTTTTGGAGGGACGAGAAAATGAACAAACCGGCGATTACTTTACATTATTGCTCGCAGTGTAACTGGATGCTGCGCGCCAGCTGGATGGCGCAAGAACTGCTACATACGTTCAGTACCGATCTCGGATCGGTGCGTCTGATCCCCGGCACAGGCGGAATTTTTGTGATTGATATCGATGGCACAGTCATCTGGGATCGTAAGCAGGAAGGCGGTTTTCCCGATGCTGCAGAGTTAAAACGCCGCGTGCGCGACTACTGCTTCCCGGAAAAACCGCTCGGGCACGTAGAGAAAAAAAGCGATTAAGCGTCAAGCTGCGCAGGCAGTCATTGATGATGCGCATTGCGACCAATAAAAAGTTTTAGCAGGTAAAAAAAAGCCGCCCGCAAGGGGCGGCTGCAAATGCGACACCAGGGTTTCAAACGTCAGAATGGATGAAATATGTTCAGATTATCAATAATTTCAATGTGTTAACGATGAAAATATTCATTCACAAAGATCTTTTATTTTCATTACAAATCCCTGTTTTACAGGGATATTCTGATCATCGTTTTACAATTTGTTAGCACGCTCATTGTTAGTAACGAAGATGCACTTGCATGCCTTCAGACACAGAGCGGATTTCCTGTGTCTGAGGGTTCTTTTTTCGGGTTTTTCATTCAATTACGGGCAGTACATTGAGCGTTCGCTGCACTGCCAGTAAATTTATTTTTACATTCAGTAATGGAAGTTATTGAGTGCTATTTTCGGCAGGTGGTTTGCGATTCGCCATAATTGAAATAAAATATTTTTGATACGGCGAAAACTCAAAATTAATCGTGTCAGTCGCATCAAAATTAATAATTTTCACATACGTATAGCGCTCAATCATTTCATGGCCAGAAGTGTCACCTCTGAAAAAATCGTGCATTCCGTAACTCTCTTGCTCTTTGCCCATCAACCACTCCAGACTCACATGTAAATGGCGAAAAACCTGGCCTGCGAACCGTTCTGGCTTACCGTTTCCCGGCAAGCCAAATAAAACAAAAAAAATCAAAAATATAATATTTTCTGCTATCAGATTTTTCCACCAACTGATATTGCTAAAGCGCTTATTCTTAATAATTATTACGGGCTATATCGTGCATGTCCGTTGCGTCAATGTTCCTAATTCTGCTTATTTAGTGGCATTAGTCAATACTCACTCATAGCGCCATTAAAAAAATAGGAAAAAACATCTTCGCAAGATTAAAATAAAAATGTTGCCAATAGTCCTGGTATTTTTACGGTTAAAGAGAGGGGAAGATATTTACCTTCCCCTGCATACAGTCTCAATACAGTGCGTTAATCAGCGTAAAACCCAGCGCCGTCATCAGCAACGAGCCCAGTACGTGCACCAGTACGGAGGTCATTGCCCACAGATAATTTCCCGTTTGCAACTGCGCGAAAATCTCCAGCGAGAAGGTTGAAAAAGTTGTCATGCCGCCGCACAGGCCCGTGGTGATCAGCAATCGCCAGGTGGGATCGAGATGCGGCTGGCGCGTAAAGAACGCCAGCGCGCCACCAATGATCATGCCACCCAGCAGGTTAACCAGCAGCGTACCCGGCGGCAGATTGGGAAAAAGCGCATTTAAACGTAGAGAGAGCAGCCAGCGGATAACGCAGCCTGCGGAACCACCCACAATGACGGCAAATAAAGACTTCAGCATGTTTTTCCTCATCAATACATCACGTTGAGGCATGCGGGAGGGACAAAAGAAAAACGCCCGACATGCCTCCATTTAAGAGTCATATCAGGCGTCATCAGCTTCTCCAGGAAGCGGTTGGGTAAGGTGGAACGCCATCACCTTCTGGCGCATTGTTAATGATTTTGCCCCTGCAGGCAAGTTACAGTAAGCCTAAGTGCTCAACCAGAATTAAACTGCCGATACCCATCAGCACCACGCCGCCGAGCACTTCCGCCCATTTGCCGATCGCCGCGCCAAGAAAACGCCCCAGCAGCATACCCGTAGTCGCCATAATCGTTGTCGCAAGGCCAATCATCAGCGCAGTCACCACGATATTCACGTTGAGAAACGCCAACCCGACACCCACGGCCATCGCATCCAGACTGGTGGCAATGGCGGTGGTCACCAGCAGCCAAAAACCGTGACGGCGCGGGGCTTCAACGTTTTCGTCAGGCGATTTGCTCACCCCCTCTTTCACCATCCGCGCGCCAAGCGCCAGCAGCAGCACAAAGGCGATCCAGTGATCCCAGTGCATGATGTACTGGCTGGCGGCCAGCCCCGCAGCCCAGCCAATTACCGGCGTGATAGCCTCAATGACGCCGAAGATCAACCCTGTTCTCAGCGCTTCGCGAACGGGCGGACGTTGTAACACCGCGCCCTTGCCAATGGCAGCAGCGAAGGAATCCATCGACATCCCAAAGGCCAGAATAATCATTGCATAGAAACTCATTGCTCACCCTTTAAAACCGCCTCAACAGAGGGGAAAAACACTGCGCTGCGAAAAGAGCGGCAATGGTGCCACAGCAACGACAAAAAGGCAAAAATTACTTATTTATCATAAACATATAGATGATGCTATGTTTTATAACCGAAGCTATGTTGCACACATTGATGATTTCTAATATTGTTATATTATAACATTTCATTACATAACAAATCATCAGGGAGCGCAGTATGATCATGAAGAAATCCGCCTTTGTTCTGGGTATGGGCGTATTACTGGGTAGTACACAGAGCATGGCTCACGATCATCACCACGGAAAGCCGCTGACAGAGGTGGAACGCAAAGCCAGCGAAGGCATTATCGACGATAAAGATGTCAAGGATCGGTCACTGTCCGACTGGGACGGGATCTGGCAATCGCTGAACCCATATCTGCTGAATGGCGATCTCGATCCGGTGCTGGAGAAAAAAGCGCAGCACGGCGACAAAACGGTGGAGGAGTACCGCGCTTACTACAAAAAAGGCTATGCGACCAACATCGATACCATCGGCATTGAAAATAATGTGATTGAGTTTCACACCGGCAAAACGGTCACCCGCTGCCGCTATGACTACGCCGGTTATAAAATTCTGACCTACACCTCCGGCAAGAAAGGCGTGCGCTATCTGTTTGAATGCAATGACGCGCAGTCAAAAGCACCGAAATTTGTGCAGTTCAGCGACCACATTATTGCGCCGCGCCAGTCGCTGCATTTCCATATTTTTATGGGCAACGAATCCCAGCAAGCGCTGCTGAAAGAGATGGATAACTGGCCGACCTTCTATCCGTACAATTTGAACAAAGTGCAGATCGTAGACGAAATGCTGCACCATTGATGCCTGCGGGTGATTCAGCCTGTTTACGCCAGATGTGCCTGCAACCAGCCTTTAACGTCCTGCGTCGCTATCTGATGCCGGGCGTTCCAGGTCTGCTCCATCGGCCACCAGACCCCTTCGCCGCGGGCGAAAGCGGTGCGATAGCGGCACATTTGATCCTCCGGTTGCAGGCGCAATGCATCCGTTAACGCGGGCAGCGTATAAACGCCTCTTTTAAATGCCTGCCCTGTTACGGCTTCAACGGTATCCGCAAGCGTGGCATACGAGAGCGTTTCCCCGGCAATCAGTACCACCTCATTCATAATGCGCGGTTGATGCAGATAGATAGTGGTAGTCAGCCGACCAATATCGGCAGGCGAAGTCACCGTCACCCGCGTCTCCCATCCGCCCAGCGCATTTATCGTTTTTTGCTCCAGATTCACCACATCGAATGCTGGTTCAAACAGGAAACTGGTAAACATACCGGTCGACACGATCACCCATTCGGTGCCGGTTTGCGCCCGCAACAGTTCCCGGACATCATACTGCTCGTCCCACACCGGCTGGCCGCTGCCTTTTCCCACCACGTCGTAATCCACACCAAACTGCCATGGAAAATAGCGGCGTACACCTGCAGCCAGCACTGCACGGGTGATTTTAAGCTGCGTACCCGTTCCGGCGACAAAGCCCATGCAATTGATCACCGTATCAAACTGCGCCAGCAGCGGGATGAGCGAGTCAACCGTGCTGGTCGCAATATCGACAGCGATAAATCTCGCACCGCGATCCACCCATTTTTGGTGTGCCGCCGATCGCAAATAGCCACGTTCATCCCACGCGCCTGGCGAAACCACAACCGTAACTGTGCCCTGCGCCTGCGTCACGGCAGGTACCAGCACGTTCAGCACCGCCGCGCCGAGTTGTCCCGCCCCAAGCACCAATACGTTTTCGTTCTGTATAGCCATTTCACGTCCTCATTCAATCAGATGGCAGTTTTACTGCACTGCGAAAAGATTACGGCGAAGGCGTGATTTCGATAAGGTACAAAATTCAGGTTAGACTGTTCGTTAAAATGGGATAATCGAAAAAAAGCGGAGGGGGAAAAGTGGATAAACTGGAATCGATGCGCGTCTATGTGCAGGTGGTGGAAACGCGCAGTTTTGCCCGCACTGCAGAAGCACTCGGCCTGCCGCGCTCCACCGTCTCACGGGTAATTAAAGAGCTGGAAAACGGGCTGGGCTTGCAGCTTTTACAGCGCACCACACGCAAACTCAGCGTGACGGCGGAAGGAAACCGCTACTACGAGGCGAGCAAAAGGATACTGGATGATATCACTGCGCTGGAGTCCTCTTTCCCCGGCACTCACGGCCAGCCCGCGGGTCGCCTGAAAATCGGCATGCCGCAATCGCTGGCGCGACACTGCATTCTGCCCCGGCTGGGTGAATTTTTGCACCGCTACCCGCAACTGGCGGTGACGCTGTGCTCCAGCGATAACGTGGAGGATGTGATCCAGGAAGGGTACGACTGCGTGATTCGTACCGGCAGAGTGGAGGATTCCACCACGCTGGTGGCACGCTCACTGGCGAAGTTTAGCTGGGTGGTGCTGGCTTCCCCGCAGTACATCGCGCAGTATGGCAATCCCGCTGATTTACAGGCGTTACGCCAGCATAAAGCCGTGGGTTATCTGAATCACCGTACCGGGCGCACCACCGACTGGCTGCTGAGCCACGCAGGCGACGATCATGAAATTCGCCTCAGCGAGACGCTGATCGTTGACGATACGGATGCCTATATTCAGGCCGGGATACAAGGGTTGGGGCTGATTCGCGTCGCCAGTTATCTGGCGCAACCCTGGCTGGCAAGCGGAGCGCTGGTGCGCTGTATGGAGAACTACACCTTTGACTTGCCCCTGTCACTGGTTTACCCGCAAAGCCGCTATTTACCCCCCTCAGTGCGGGCATTTTATGACTGGAGCAAAGCGGTGCTCAATCAGCAATAAACCGGGCAATCGCCCGGCGGTTCACTCAGCCTTTCCACGGCGACTGGCGGATGATGCGACAGAAGTTCAGCGGCGCAAAGTGCGGATCTTTATCGGCTAACACATCGGCTTTAACGTTGCCAAACGTGGTCGCAGGCCGGTGTTTAATGCCGTCATAAAAGGCCTGGATGATCTCCTCTTTAAAACGGGCCGGGCGTGGATATTGACCAACCACGGCTTCACGTTCCGCCTCGTCAAAACCGTTATAGCCAATGCCCAGCACATCCATTTCCACACCTGCGGTGACCAGCGCAATTTCCGGCGCCATAAATTCCGGAATACCCGGCGTGGTGTGCAGTGCAATGGCCGTCCACACCTTGTCCATATCCTGTTGCGTCACGCCATAGTGCTGCATAAATTCGCGCGCCGCATTGGCTCCGTCCACCTCGAAACGCTTATCACAACTGCAATGTTCGTGGGTTAACCCCATGTCGTGAAACATACAACCGACATAGAGTAATTCGTGGTCAACCTTGATATCGCGCTGCCTGCCCGCTAATGCCGCCCAGTAGTAAACGCGGCTGGAGTGGTTAAACAGCAGGTCTGATTCAGTATCGCGAACCAGGGCGGTGGCGTCGCGCGCCATCTGGCTATCAGGGATGCGAATACCTTGTACGTTGAAGCTCATGTTTTCTCTCCGGCTGGAATGTGTGTGGGTCATTCTAGAAGAGAAAAATTGTGTCTATAACAGCTCAAAACAGGCAATATCGGACATAACGTTATCCGCAGACTCCAGAGGTGAAAGATGCTGCATACCATCGTCATACTGGCTGTTCCTGGCGTGCAATTGCTGGATGTTGCCGGGCCTTTTGATGCGTTTGCCGAAGCCAACCGCCTGCTGCATCGCCAGGTTTACCAGCCGGTATTGATGTCGCTGGAAGGAAAGCACCTTCACTCCTCTTCCGGCGTGGCGCTTAATGCAAATGCCAGGCTTACTGATTTTTCACCGCCAGAGAATGTTTCCTTCCTGATTGCTGGTGCGCCGGACATCGACGCGCGTGCGCTGACGGAACGGCAAATCGCCGCCGTTACTGCCCTTTGCCGCCAGAGCGTGCGCTATGGCTCGGTCTGTACCGGCGCGCTGCTGCTGGCGCAAACCGGGCTGCTGCATCAGCGCCAGGTGGCCACGCACTGGTCGGTCGCGGAGCAACTCGCCAGGCGCTATCCGGATATCGCGGTTGATGCGGATGCGTTGTACGTCGCGGACGGGCCGGTCAGAACGGCGGCGGGCGTCACCTCCGGCATGGATCTGGCGCTGCGTTTTATCGAAGAAGATCTCGGTCGCGACGTCGCCCAGGACGTTGCGGCAAACCTGGTGATGTTTTTTCGTCGTCCCGCCGGGCAGGGGCATTTTGTGCGTAAGCAGCAGATCTCCGTTGGCGGGCGTTCGGCGTTGCAGGACTTACAGCGCTGGGCATTGCAGCACCTGGCGCAGGTAAAAAATGTCACGCAGATGGCGGAGCATATTCATCTCAGCGAGCGCCACCTCAATCGCCTGTTTCAGCAGGAGATGGCAAAGAGCACCGGCGAGTGGCTGGAAGAAGCGCGGATTGCGCAAGCACGGGAACTGCTGGCCAGCGGCCTCGCGATTAAAACGGTTGCCGCACGCTGCGGCTACAGCAGCGGTGATGTCCTGCGCCGGGCATTTATTAAAGTCACCGGTTTAACTCCCACGGTGTACCGCAAAATCTATGGCAGCCGCCTGTAGCGAAACGCATGCAGGGATATTTGCCAATGTCCTGAATTAGCACTATCAACGTCATTTAAGACACTCCTGACTCACTTATGATGCTTCCATCGCATCCATTGTTGAACCAGGGAGTCTGCTATGAACATCGCTACACAACATCACAAAGGCACTGCCGTTATTACCGGCGCATCGACCGGTATCGGCGCGATTTACGCCAACCGCCTGGCCCGTATGGGCTACGACCTGATTATCGTTGCCCGCAATCATAACCGCCTGAACCAGATGGCCAGCCACATTACCGCAGATACGTCGCGTAACGTGGAAGCGATCGCCGCCGACCTTAACGATCCGCAACAGCTCCGTGCGCTGGAAGCCAGACTGCGCGAAGACGCCAGCATCACACTGCTGGTCAACAACGCGGGCGTCGGCACGCATACGCCGCTGCTGGGAAGCGAAATCGATCGCATGGAAGCGATGATTAACCTGAATGTCACCGCCCTCACCCGCCTCACTTACGCGGTAGTGCCCGGCTTCGTTGCCCGTGGCACAGGCGCAGTTATCAACATTTCGTCCATCGTCGCCATCGCCCCCGAAGTGCTGAACGGCGTATACGGCGGGACAAAAGCCTTTGTGCTGGCGTTTAGTCAGTCACTGCATCACGAACTGGCCGATAAAGGCATTCAGGTGCAGGCCGTACTGCCTGGCGCAACGGCAACACCATTCTGGGACAACGGCGGCCTGCCGCTGGAACAGCTCGACAAAGCCATTGTCATGAGCGCTACGGACATGGTGGATGCGGCGCTGGTGGGCTTTCTGCAGGGCGAGCTGGTGACCATTCCTTCCCTGCATAACGACGCCGACTGGCAGGCACTGGAACAGCATCGCCGGGCGCTGATGCCGCAACTCTCCACAAACGTACCGGCAGAGCGCTACCGCGCAACCGTCACCCACTAACCGTTAACAGAACAAAGGATGAGATCATGAAACTGACAGGCAATACGATTTTTATTACCGGCGGCACCTCTGGTATTGGCCGTGCGATGGCTGAAAAATTCCACCAGCTTGGCAATCAGGTAATCATTTCCGGACGGCGCCAGGCGCTACTGGATAGCGTCACCGCCGCTAATCCCGGCATGGGCGCAGTCGTGCTGGATGTAACCCGCGCGGACAGTATCAACGCCGCAGCCAAAGAGGTGTTATTACGCTATCCGGCGCTGAACGTGGTGATCAACAACGCAGGTATTATGCCGTTTGATAACGCCGCCGGTGAGCTGGATGACGAAATGGCAGTCACACTGCTTAACACGAATCTGCTGGGGCCAGTACGCGTCAGCGCCGCGTTTATCGAACATCTGAAAAAGCAGCCGGATGCGGTGCTGATCAATAACAGTTCGATTCTGGCGTTTCTGCCGCTCGCGGCGAATGCACTCTACTCGGCAACGAAGGCGGCTATTCACTCCTACACCCTGTCGCAGCGTTTCCTGCTGCGCGACAGTAGCGTCAAAGTGATTGAAATTTCGCCACCGTGGGTAGATACCGACCTGATTTATAAAAGCGGCGATCCGCGCGCGATGCCGTTGCAGGACTTTATTCAGCAGACCTTCGACAAACTGGGTACCGATTCCATTGAAGCGATTGTGGACAGCGTACTGCCCGCGCGCGACAACCCCGGCGCGAATGAGCATGTGATGGTTAACGCGTTCAACCAGTCCCTCGTCGATAACCCCATTCCTGTTGCATAAACGATGACGGGGCAGCCCGCTGCCCCTTTGCTGGAGTTGATAATGCAGAACCCAATCCCCCCCTCGCAAAGACGCGCCCTGTGGGCGCTGAGCCTGGCCTATTTTGTTCAGGCGACGGGCGCACTGTCGGTTGCCGGCAGCCTGGCCGCTGTCTCCCATGAATGGGGATTAAGTGACGGGCAAAGCGCCCGCCTGCTCTCCATTTTTGGTTTAACCTTCGCGCTGGCCGCTCCGCTGGCGCAGATCTTTTTCGGTCACCTGATGCGTAAATATCAGGTACTGGCCGGGATGCTGGTATTTGGCCTCGGCGCACTTCTCTTTGCGATGGCAGCAGATTACCCGATGCTGATCGCTTCGCGCATTGTGATGGGGCTTGGCGCTTCGCTGATTGGCCCGGTACTGGTGGCGCTCGGCGCGGAGTTAGTGGCGCAGCACGATCGCGGCAGTGCTATCGCCATGATATTGCTTGGTGTCTCGATGGCGAGCATGGTGGGGATCCCGCTGGCCGCCTGGATTGCTACGACATGGGGGGCACGTGAACTGTTTGCGCTGGTCGCCTTGTTCAGCCTGTTTACGGCGCTGGCGGTGTGGTTAAGCGTGCCAAACATCGTTAAAGGCGCGGATATCCACTTTCGCCAGTTGGTCGCTGTGCTGGCAGAGGGTAAATCGTTGGCGGCGTTCCTGGTGGTATTTTTTATCACCTCCGGCGTCTACGACATGTACGCGTTTATCTCTCCGCTGATCCGCGATAACTGGCACGGCACAGCCACCAGCGTTTCTGTTGCCTTAGCGGTGATTGGCGTCGCCGGGATTTTTGGTAACCTGTTTGTTGGCCGCGCAGCGCGTCGCTACAGCGCCGAGCGTTTACTGGTGGTAGGCATCACACTGCTGATTGTGGATATGCTGGCGATGATGATCCTGCCCGCAAAACTGATGCTGCTTTATCTGCTGCTGATACTGTGGGCTTTCTCTACGGATCTGCTATGGCCGTCCCAGCAGCGGCGAGTGGTGGAAATCGCCACGGCCGAAACGCGCGGGATTTCGCTGGCGTTAACCAGCGCCTTTATGTTCTGTGGGATTGGTTTTGGCTCGGCCGTCGCATCGTGGATCTATCCGCTGTGGGGTTTTTATGGTGTGATGCTCAGCGCTGTTCTGTTCTTATTACTGGCGTTAATCAGCCTGCTGATTTCGGAGCGATTACGCGTTCGCTGCCCGACGCTCCAGCCCGCCAGCCTGCGATCTTAGGGAGTCGCGATGCATAAAATTGGCTTAATCATTGCCGACCATTTCCAGATGCTGGCGATCTCCACGCTGACCGTGTTTGAGTTTGCCAACATGGCCACCGGCAAAGCCTTTTACCAGCCGGTGGTCTACTCCGAATTTGGCGGCACGGTACGCTCATCATCAGGTATTGGCGTGGATTCGCTGCCGCTTTCGGATGATACGCAGGTGGATAGCTGGCTGGTAGCGGGCGTACTGACACCGGTTGAAGAACCGGCATCAGCTGGCATCGTCCATTTTCTGCAAACCACGGCGCTCCAGGCACGCCGCATTGCGGGGATCTGCACCGGCGCCTTTGTGCTGGCGCAGGCCGGATTACTGGATAAAAAACGCGCGACCACGCACTGGGCGCACGCCCGCAGTTTGTTGCAGTTGCATCCCGACATTCAACTTGAAGATGATCGCATTTTTATCATTGATGATCGGGTCTGGACCTCCGCAGGCATGACCGCCGGGCTGGATATGGCGCTCGGCATGGTGGAAAAAGATCTGGGTGCGGAGATCGCCCGCGCAGTGGCGCACAATCTGGTGATGAACCAGCGGCGCTCCGGCGGGCAAACGCAGCATTCGGAGATGCTGGCGCTGGCACCGCGCTCCGATCGTCTGCAAAGCGCGCTCGAATATGCCCGCAGTAATCTGAGTAAAGCGCTGACGGTGGAACTGCTGGCCGATGCCGTCCATCTGAGCGCCCGCCAGCTTAGTCGCCTGTTTCGCCAGGAGACGGGGAAATCGCCGGCCAAGGCGATTGAGGGATTACGTCTGGAAGCTGCACGGCTGATGATTGAGCAAAGCCGTTTGTCGCTGGATGCCATCGCCCGCGAATCCGGTTTTCGCGATCGCCGCCATATGCGGGAAGTCTTTATTCGCGGCTATGGCATTCCGCCGCAGTCGTTGCGTACCGGGCGCTGAGCCCTATTTTCTCTTTGCGCATGAAAGTGCTGTCGCCCGAAAGGGGATTATTTGTTCGCACAGGCGGCGTAGACTGAGCACAGTTTTATACGCTTAAAGGAGCAGAAAAATGCAGGAAAAAATCACTATTGTCGCCACCATTACCGCCCATGCAGGCGCCCGCGACAAAGTAGCTCAGGCGCTGAAAACCGTGGAACGGGACGTTCAGGGCGAGCCGGGATGTGAGCAGTACCAGTTGCATGTCAACAGCAAAAACGATCATCAGTTCGTGATGATTGAGCGCTGGCAATCGGCGCAAATGCTGGCGCAGCATGAACAGGCCGCGCCGTTCAAAGCGCTGGTCAGCGCCATTGACGGCTTAGCCGATTTACAGGTCACGACGCTGACCGCCGTCGCCTGACGACCAAACCCAGGCATTCTGGCCTGGGTTTCTTGTCTTCACGCTTTCACCAGCTCCGGCCATAAGCGCAGTGTGGTGTCGATAATCTCCATCAGCTTTTCCCGCGTCGCGCCTTCCCGCGCGCTGACCGCCATCCCCTGCACAATGCACATTAAAAAATGCGCAATCACCGGCAGATCGCTGTGTGGCGGGATCTCACCGCGCAACTGGCGCTGCTGCAAAAATGTCAGCAGGGTCTGTTCCTGCGAAGCATGCTTTTCCCGGATCGTCTCGACGATAGGCGCAGCCGACGATGACACCGTGGCAGAGGTGTTGATCAAAAAGCAGCCCGCTGGCGTGTCGCTTTGGGTAAAACAGCCGACTACTGCGGTGAAATAATCCCGTAACGCCTGGGTTACGCTCTTCTCATCACAAAACAGCGTCGCCTGGTGTTTCGCAATAAAGCGCGCCATGTAGCGGTCAAGAACCGCCATGAATAACCCTTCTTTATTGGTGAACTCCGCATACAGCGTTGGCGCTTTCGCGCCGGTGGCTTCCGCCAGCTCGGCCAGCGATGTGGCTTCATAGCCATGCTGCCAGAACAGCATCATCGCTTTGTCCATCATCTCCGCTCTGTCGAAGACTTTTGGTCGTCCACGACTTTTTTTCGTACAGCATGTGACATCGGTTGTCATGGTTCCTCCCTTGTCCACATGGATTTAATTACTAATCATTATAAAAACATTGCAAGGGCGATGACCAGCGAAGATTTTTAAAAAAATTTCACCACTCAATGCATTGAATAACAAAACATTTATATTTATTTTAATGATCACTATAAAAATAATATTGACGAGTGATGCAGATCACACTTATGATTTACCTATCGATCGTTAAGTTAATACTTACGACGCCCAAACAAACCATTTTAGAAAGGTAAATCACATGAAAAGCATTCAGTCCCTGATCGCCGTTGCAGTTCTTAGCTCCCTCTCTTTCGCCAGCATGGCTGCGGTAGAAGTTCAGTCTTCTCCGGCCGACCAGCAGAAAGTGGGCGTGATTTCCGCCAATGCCGGTACCAACCTCTCTTCGCTGGAAAGTGAACTGGCGCAGAAAGCCGATGAAATGGGTGCGAAATCGTTCCGTATCACCTCAGTGACCGGCCCGAACACCCTGCACGGCACCGCGGTTATCTACAAATAAGACGTTGGCTGGTCACCAGCCACAACAGAAGATTTTTAGATTCGGGCAATAACGCCCAACACGAATGAGAAATTTAAGGAATAACACCATGAAAACTTTCAATACTATCGCTATCGCTGCTGCTCTTTCTGCTCTCTCTTTTGGCGCTTTCGCACAGACCGTTACGGCTACCGGCCGCACACTGGATGATGCAGAATCCGTGATTGCCGCCCAGGCGCAGAAAGAAGGTGCGTCTTACAAAATTATTGAAGCCAATACCAATAACAACGTACACATGACAGCCGAACTGACCAAATAAGTTTGTTGCGATGTTCTGTGTGAGAGGCGCCTTCGGGCGCTTTTTTTATGCCCGCGAAGGCGAACCCGCATGGTTGTAACGGGTGAATTGCTGTTCCAGCATCGGGCGTCCCCACTGATCGCCCTGCCACTCTTTGCTGAGTGTAAAGCCACAGGATTCATACAGGCTGCGGGCCGCATGCAATCCGCTGAAGGTCCAGAGCTGTACCGCGTCGAACTGTTGCTCGTCGCAAAATGCCATCGCACGGGCCAGCAGTTCTCGCCCGATGCCGCTGCCTCTGCACTCTTCGTCAAGAATAAACCAGCGCAGATGCGCCTCGTTATTTCCCAGATCTTCTCCGTCAATAGCCACCGAACCTACAATGCGCCCGTGACGAACGGCAAGCCAGATGCCGTTACGCGGATTGTCCAGCCGCCCGGCAAACTCCGCCAGCCCGGCAGCGACTTTTGCTTCAAAAAAATAGCCAAAATCATAGTGCTGCGAATAATAGCTGGCATGCATTTCGCTGATCCGGCCAATCATCCCCGGCAGATAACCGCTGACAATTTCCGGTTTTGCACCGCCCAGTTGCGCCACCCCGTTGCGGCAACTTTCCAGCGCAAAGGCGTAAGCGGATAATCCACGGGCGACCACTTCACGCTGCGCATCGCTCAGATGCTCCATCGCCTCACGCACGCGCATCGCGCCATAGCGGTTAATGCGGGCAACGCTCTCTTTCCCTTTTGCAGTCAATTGCAGTGTCTTAAAGCGCGCATCGTCAGTGGCCTGAACTTCCTGTAACTCCCCCGCTTTAATCAGCCTGGCCAGCATGCGGCTGACGCTGGATTTTTCCAGCCCCAGAATATTGACCAGTTGCGCAGCGGTGATGGCGCCGTGATATTCAACTTCCAGCAAGGTATGCACAGCGGAGGGCGAGTAATCCGTGGCGGCAAGCGTCGAATTCATAAAGCCAAGTTCACGAACCATCAGCCGGGAGGCGACACGAATGTCATTAATCAGGTTGGGCGCTGTCATCATGTTTCCGCTACAGGATAGTTAGTTGTACTATACAACCACCTGCAGTACATCCTGTCAATGCAACAGACTGACGCTCACGGGAAAGCGCTGACGCCGCGCATAAAAAAGGCTGCCAGGCAGCCTTTACGTATTTATCGGGGCTGACGCTTCAGCCACGCAATAAAGTTTTATTCAAAATACACCGTCGGATTTTCGGCCAGCGAAACGTATTTTTTGCTGTTTTTATCCAGCGTACGGATTTCGCCGCTTTCAATATCGTAAACCCACCCGTGCAGACGCAGCGCGTTGTCACGAAGCCCGACGGCCACAGAAGGATGCGTTTTGATATTGTTCAGTTGCGCAATCACGTTCTCTTCGACCATCGCATTGACTTTGTCGGTCTCGTTTTCAAAAGTTCTCTTCTCAACAACGGCTCTTGCTGCATCTGAATAGTGCAGCCAGTGGGCCACCGCAGGCATTGGCTCCAGGCTCTGAGCGGTAGCGATCGCTTTCATCGCGCCGCAGTTGGAGTGACCACAAATCACAATATCCGTCACGCCCAGCGCCACAACCGCATATTCGATTGTCGCTGATACACCGCCCGGCTCCGGCCCGAACGACGGCACAATATTACCGGCATTGCGGATAACGAAAAGCTGGCCCGGCTCCTGTTGCGTCACCAGTTCCGGCACCAGACGGCTGTCTGAGCAGGAAATAAACAAGGCTTTCGGGTTCTGACTGGAGGCCAGGCTACGGAAAAGCTCTTTACGTTGCGGGAAAATTTCTTTCTGGAAGCTGAGGAAGCCTTCAATGATATGTTGCATAGCACGTTCTCTTTTTTTCGGTCTTCATTTCGGTTTGAGAAAAACCTCACGCCAAAAGTCCCGCATCTTGACGCAAATTGCAATAGTTCTCTGTCTGCATCTCTTTTTGCGTCCCGTCAGTTCACGGCGAGCCGCAGGCCAAGATTGGCGGGATAAGGCGCGAAATAGCTCTGTGTTTGCAGGTAACTGTCTGGATATTCCGCCAGATAGTGTTGCAGCAATGTTAATGGCGCAAGCAGCGGCAATAACCCGAGCCGGTAGTTGGTGATCACCGACAGCAGCTCGGCGCGCTGCCGACTGGTGAGGTGCCGGGTAAAATAGCCCTGAATATGCATCAGCACGTTGGTGTGATTCTTGCGCGAAGCGACATGTTTAAGGAGCGCCATAAACTGCTCGCGATAAGCGACAAAGAAAGCATCCAGATCCTTCCACTCGCCGAGCCGGGCAACAAAGGGACCGATTTTGCGGTACCCCGCCTGGTGATGAGCCAGCAACTGAAGCTTGTAGCGGCTGTGAAACGCCAGCAGATTGCTGCGGGTTAACCCCTCTTCACGTAGCGCATTCAGCTCATGCAACGCGAAGATCCGCGCGACAAAGTTTTCGCACAGCTGCGGATCGTGCAAGCGCCCATCCTCTTCTACCGGCATCCACGGGTATTTTTTCAGCAGCGCAGCGGTAAACAGCCCGATGCCCGCTTTACGTCCGCGATGGCCCTGCTCATCATACAGCCGTACGCGTTCCATCCCGCAACTGGGCGATTTAGCGCAGACAATAAAGCCGGATAAGTTACTGACGGAAGGCAGAAAACGTTCGGCAAAAGCAGCCATTTTGTCCGTCACATCTTCCTGCGGATCGTGGCTAAAACGCATGCGGGTGTCGCCATCGGTCGTCTGGATCAGGCGCAACGCCGGGCGAGGAACCGGCAGACCGATGGCCATCTCCGGGCAGACAGGCTTAAACGTGACCCACTGCGCCAGTTCATCCATGACAAACCCCATGCGTTTATGTCCCCCGTCGAAGCGCACTGCGGAGCCCGTCAGACATCCGCTAATCCCAATCGTGGGTTGATGGTTCATAAATGCCCCCTGCGCTTAACGGGTATAAAAAGACCTACCTTAAAAGTTACACAACAGAGGATATTTGTCTAAGTTTTAAAAGATAAAATTTGTTAATGAATAAATATTACAAAGAGTTATTAGTCAGCAAACATCAAGCTACCGGGAACGTTTTTAAAGGGTAATAACGTCAAGGGAGACAACCTGCTGCCACTGCATAATCTGTTTTTTACGCGCGGCGCTCAGCTTTCCGCTGGTCACCAGCAACCATTTGCGCTGCGGGAAGATCTCTGGCGCCAGCATTGCCGGAGGAGACGGAAGAATATCAATACGTTGCCCCTGCCCGGTGCGCAGTAACGCTTCAAGCCAGATTTCACAGGGATCGTTAAGGTGCCAGCCGGTGAGCAGATAGTTTTCGCCGGGCGCTTTTTTATCCCTTTCCAGACAAAACGCCGTATAGGAAATAATGATGCCATCGAGAATTTCCCGCAGGGTCATCATCGCGGCAACATTGGCCGACACCTGGCCGCGCAGCGGGCGCAGCACTTCGCGTACCAGCTCACCCCTTGGATATTCGCGGCCTGAATTATAAATGAGCTGACGCAGGGATTCGATTTTGCCCTCTTTCAGATGCTGAAGCATCGTCTGCTGAAGCGTCAGCCAGTTGTTCGCGTGACGGCTACCCGGGCGCGCCAGCAGTGGCTTCACCTGGCTGACAGGCACACCTTTTTTTACCCAGTCGAGTATTTTAAGCGCCTGCTGCACATCGTCATCATTGTACAACCTGTGCCCGCCTTCCGTACGCATCGGCTTGAGCAGACCATAACGACGCTGCCATGCACGCAGCGTCGTGGCGGGGATCCCGCAAAGCCTGGCAAATTCGCCGATCGAGTAGGACATGGGTTGCGCCTGATGAAAGAGGATAACGTTCAATATATCACGGATATTTCCCTGTTGAATGAAGCACCTGCCCGTCAGCCGGAGTGCCGTAACCCGTTCCCGTTGCTATCGGGCTAATCCAAAGGATAGCACTGCGTCCAGTTGTAATTGATGCGGGCCAGTTTCAGACTGCCGGCGACGTCACCATAATCACGCCCCTGCCGGGCGAGGAAGAATTCCCGCAGCGTCTGCGGTAAGTATGTTGCGCCGTAACGTAACAGTGTGCTGTGCCAAAATAACGGCGGCAAAGGTAACGCCGGGTGCCTGGCAAGCAATTCGTCCCGCCATGCTGAATGCAAAACCTGCTGGCAAAAAGCGTGGCGCATCGCCATCGCCTGCTCATCAGCAATTCCCGCAAGTAATAGTTGACCGGGTAACGCCACCAGGCGTAATGCACTTATCTTAATTGTCTGAGCGTGATAGCGCTTCCAACACGTTGTTAAGTGCTGGATCTTTTCCGGTAAGGGTTCCCCCGGTTCGTAGAGCGGTAATGTCAGGGGTAAAAAGGTGAAATGGAATCCTTCTGCGGGCAGGATATCCGCTAACGGATCGCGCCCGGCAAGCTGCTGTAAATCATCAAGCAGCGCACGGATCTGCGCAGGCATCTCTGGTTGGATCCCGGCGGCCAGCGCAAGCCTGCGCGGGTCGTAATACGCGCCGCGTGGCTCGCCGATACCCTGAGTTACTTGCCACTGCGCGAGTGTTTGTTGGTTTGTCGAAGAGTAGAGAGCATCCAGTTCGCGGTTCATCATCTGGCATCCCGTCAGCATAAAAAATAATGCTAGTACACAGGCATGCGTGGCTGGTATCGCAACGCATGCCCGGACAGCACAAGATTATTCAGGTTGTTTTACTGCGCGTTCCACCGGTGAGGTTGCTGAAGCAGGAACTTTTATCCGGAACCAGATCGCATACATCGCGGGCAGGAAGACGAGGGTGATGATCGTCCCGCCCAGCGTTCCGCCGATCAGCGTCCAGGCCAGCGTGCCCCAGAACACCGAATGCGTCAGGGGAATGAACGCCAGCACGGCCGCCATGGCGGTGAGTAGGACCGGGCGCGCGCGCTGGACCGTCGCCTCAACCACCGCCTGGAACGGCTCGAGGCCGTCCTTCTGGTTATGATCGATCTGACCGATCAGGATCAGCGTATTGCGCATCAGAATGCCGGAAAGGGCGATCAAACCGACCAGCGCGTTGATGCCAAACGGCTGATTAAATATCAGCAGGGTCGGCACGACGCCAATCAGCCCCAGCGGCGCGGTTAAGAACACCATCACCATCGCCGAGAGTGAGCGCACCTGCAAAATGATGATCAGCAGCGTCAGGGCAATCATGATCGGGAACAGCGGTAACATGGCCTGCGTGGCTTTACCCGATTCCTCAATCGAACCCGCCATGTCGATACGGTATCCGGCCGGTAGCGCATCGACGATCGGCTGGAGCTGCTTCATGATGGCGACCGACACGTCCGGCGGCTGAAGATTGTCGGCGATATCGCCCCGTACGGTAATCGTCGGCGTGCGATCGCGACGGCGCAGGACCGGATCTTCCATACCGATCTCAATCCTGCCGATTTGAGACAGCGGAACGCGCTGTCCCGCATTGCCGACCAGGGTAAAGCCCTCGATTTTTGCCGGGTCAAGACGGATATCACCCGCCGCGCGCGCCAATCACCTCTACCGATCGAATATCTTCCCGCACGGAGGTGACAGGCACGCCTGAAAGCAGGAACTGAAGCTGCTCGGCAACGGCGCTGGAGGTTAAGCCGGTCGCCTGCAGGCGGTTCTGATCGAGAGTGAAATGCAATACCGGAACGCGTGACCCCCAGTCAGTGTTGACGGTTCGCATCATCGGGCTTGCCTGAAGCACGGCTTTCACCCGTTCGGCGATGTCCTGTACCTGTTTGACGTCCGGCCCCGACACGCGCCAGGCAACCGGGAAGGGCGAGTAGGGGCCAAACACCAGCTGTGTCACCCGCACGCGGGCTTCGGGCGCAAGACCGCTGGCGACGGCATCCCTGAGCCTGAACTTAAGCGCCTCGCGTGACGTCTCGCTGTCCGTCAGGATCACGATTTTTGCAAAAGAGGGATCGGGCAGCTCGGGAGCCATTGCCAGATAGAAACGGGGCGAGCCCTGACCAATATAGGCCGTGACGATTTTGGCTTCCGGCTGCTGGCCCAGCCATGCTTCTATTTTTGCGGTTGCGGCGCTGGTTTGCGCAATTGAGGTGCCATAAGGCATCTGTACTTCAACCAGCACTTCCGGGCGATCGGAGGTCGGGAAGAACTGTTTTTTTACCAGCCCCATGCCAAGCACGGCCAGAATGAAAATGGTGACCACGGACCCGGCCACGCGCCATTTTCTGGCGATAACGCGGCCAAGCAGCTGGCGAAAACGGTTATAGCGAGGCGTGTTATAGATGGCAGCATGGCCGCCTTCCACTTTGGGGATCGCCGGCAGGATCTTCACTCCAAGATACGGTGTGAACACCACCGCCACAAACCATGAGGCAATCAGGGCGAGGCCGACAATCCAGAACATATTGCTGGTGTATTCCCCGGCGGTGGACTGGGCAAACCCATTCGGCATAAAGCCAATGGCCGTCACCAGGGTACCGGCCAGCATGGGCGCGGCGGTGTGGCTCCAGGCGTAGGCCGAGGCTTTGATTCTGTCGTAACCTTCCTCCATCTTCACCACCATCATTTCGATGGCGATAATGGCATCATCAACCAGCAGACCGAGGGCGAGGATCAGGGAGCCCAGCGTGACGCGGTCAAAGTTTATTCCCGCGGCTTCCATCACCACGAAAACGACCGCCAGTGTCAGCGGTACCGCCGCGGCAACCACCACCCCCACGCGCCAGCCCATGCTGACAAAACAGACCACCATGACCACAAGCAGGGCGACGAAGAATTTGATCATGAACTCATCGACCGACGAGCGGATATTGACGGACTGGTCGGTGACTTTGGTCAGGGTCATGCCAAGCGGCAGGCTGCGCATTGATTTTGCTCGCCGTTTCCGCATCCAGCGCTTTACCCAGCGCCAGACCGTTCCAGCCCTCACGCATCACGATGCCCAGCAGCAGGGCGGGTTCATGCTGATTGCGTATCAGCATCGTCGGGGGATCTTCGTAGCCTCGCTCAACCGTTGCCACATCGGACAGCGTGAGCGTTTTGCCCTGAGCGACAAAAGGCGTATCGCGGATTTTCTGCAGTTCATCGAACGCGCCGTCCAGACGGATAAAAACCTGCGGCCCCCTGGCGTCTATCGAACCCGCCGGCGTCAACGCGTTCTGGCTGTTGAGGGCATTGAAAATATCCTGCGGTGAGAGGCCCATCGTGGCCAGACGGTCGTGGGAGAAGGAGATATAAATCCGCTCGGCCTGTTCGCCGATAATGTTCACTTTTTTCACGCCGGGAACGTGCAGAAGCTGCTGGCGCAGGCCTTCGGCATCACGTACCAGCTGCCGCTGCGGCTCGCCCTTTGCTTTCAGGGCAAAGAGGGCAAAGGTGACATCCGAGAATTCATCATTGATCATCGGGCCGATGACGCCCGCCGGGCAGGCTTTTCGCCTCATCACCCAGCTTCTTACGCGCCTGATAGAACTCCTCCTGCACTTCGGAAGGCGGGGTTCCGTCCTGCAATGACAGCGTGATAAACGCCAGCCCCGGGCGGGTGTAGGTTTCGCTACGGTCATACCACTTGAGCTCCTGCAGGCGCTTTTCCAGCGGTTCGGCCACCTGATCCTGGATCTCCTGCGCGGTGGCGCCCGGCCAGACGGTAATCACCGTCATCTGCTTCACGGTGAAGGGCGGATCTTCCGCGCGTCCCAGTCCAAAGAACGCGTAAATTCCGGCAATCGTCACCAGAACGATCAGAAACAGCGTGATGGAACGCTCGCGGACGGCCAGCGCCGACAGGTTGAAACCGCGACGTACTCATGGCTGGTTCTCGGCGGCACTGGCATCGTTCTGCTTAGCCAGCCTGACTGCCTCACCTTCGTGCAGAAGATGGGCGCCTAACGCAACGATCTTCTCCCCGGGCTTCACGCCGCCCGTGACCTGGACCGCATCTTCGCCCACGCTCAGCACCTTAACGGGCGTCCATGTGACCTTTGCTGGCTGGGCGGAAATGCGCCAGACGCCGGGCCCTTTACCCGCATCATAGAGTGAGGCCAGCGGGACCTGCATCGCCTGACCTTCCGTTTTCGCGTCTTCAATGCTGAGCGTGACGGTCGCCCCCAGCGGCGCGTTCGCCAGCAGAGCCATCCAGCACGTAGCGGGCTTCATACGTGCGGGTCGCGGCATCGGCGGAGTCAGACAGCAGGCGCAGCGTTGCGGTGACCGGGTGTTGTTCATTGCCATAAAGCGTGGCCTGCGCTTCGCTGCCGACGGCAGGGCGCAGCGTTTCCGGAAGCTGGACAAGCGCTTCGCGCTGTCCCGCTCTGGCAAGCCGGAGACCACCTGTCCGGCACTGACGACCTGACCCGGTTCGGCGAGCGTCTCCATCACCACGCCGTCGGAATCCGCCAGCAGTACGGCATAGCCCGTGGCATTTTGCGCCACGCTGGCCTGCGCCCGGGCGGCGCTGAGTTCCGCCCTCGCCGTCGCCGCCGCCGCTTTTATCTGATCGTACGCCGAGGCAGAGACCGCGCCGGACGCCACCAGCCCCCGATAGCGCGCCTCATCGCTCGGCCGTCTGCCTCGCGCGCGCCTGGGCAGCCGCAACCGCGCGCTGCTGCGCCTGGGCCTGTAATTTCAGGTCAACAGGATCCAGACGCAGCAAAGGCTGTCCCTGTTTGACGGTCTGCCCGGTATCAACCAGGCGTTCAAGGATTTTTCCCTGAACCCGGAAGCCCATAGCGCTTTGCGTGCGTGCCACCACCACGTACCCGTGAAGGCGCGCGAGGAATCGGCTGCGCCATCACCACCGACACGGATCTGACAAGCGGTGGCTTAGTGCGCGGATCGTCACTCGCGGAATTATCGCCGCACGCCACCAGGGCAAACGGCAGAAGACAAACGGCAAAGGGGGCTGAAGTGTGGGCCTGAGCATGGGAACCCTTATTGAAGTAACAGGACGGGATCCGCATTCTCTGACTAGTGACCAATATTGTCAATGGTCACAAATTAGGGCGACAGGCTTCGCAATATCAGTGAGGAGAGCAATACCGCGGCCGTCGGGGCCATTTCAAGGTTGTACTGCAGCTGAACGGGGTTGATATAAGGGCACATCACCATGTAGATGGCATGCGCGGCCTCATCCAGCGGCGTTTTTCTTTCAAACTCCCCGGCCTGCCGGCCTTCGATAATGATGGTCTCAATCAGCTTCATCGCAGATGCTGCTTATAGGCCACCACTCGACGGCCACTGCTCCCGCGCGGCGACGGCGGCAATGTCGTATAGCTTGCGATCGTGGAAAAACAGCTCGCTTCCCGCCTCGGTAAGCGCTTTGAAAACGCCGTAATTTTTCGCTTGCTGACGGCGCATCCTCGATGGCGGAAAGCACTGCCGCCATGATCAGCTCCAGGCGGTTAGCGCAGATCACCTCGCCGATAGCCTGCTTGGAGTCGAAAAATTTATAAATGTAGGACTTTGAAAAACCGATCGATTTCGCCAGCTCGGCCACGGTGGTTTTCTCATAGCCGTAGTGGCCGAAGTGCTCAAAGGCCGCTTCGACGATTTGCTCGCGGACAGTGTGGTCCAGTCGGGCCACGTGATGGGGTGGTGTTCATATCTTTAGTCATTATTTAAGCTTAGCGTCACAGGCGCCCGGATTAACAACGAGTGACCATTTGGTAATGTAGTCACAACTTTATTTCGCCTCAAGGATTCACCATGTTTCCCCAACGTACTCTTGCTCTGGTTGTGAGTACCTGCATTCTGACGGGCTGCGCCGTTGGACCGGATTATCGTCGTCCTGATGCCCCGCTGGCGGAGCACTACCAGGCGCAACCGCAGCGAAACGCATCCGGCCCCGTCAGTTTCACAACCTGGTGGAAAGGTTTCGGGGATCCTCTCTTGAGTCAGTTGGTTTCAGACGCGCTCGCACAAAATCTCGATCTTGCCCAGGCATCCGCCAGAATGACACAGGCCCGTGCCGGGCTCGGAACAGCAACAGCGGCGCTACTCCCCTCGGGAAATATCAGCGGGCAAGCCGCTCGCGCGTATCAGTCGGTCGAAACCCCGCTGGGACAGGTTCTCAACTCGACGCCGGATTATAATCGCTACGGTAATTCCTATGAAACCGATCTCAACGCAAGCTGGGAGATTGATCTGTTCGGCGGGCTGCGCCGCGCTCGTCAGGCTGCGCTGGCAGATTATCAGGCCTCTGAGGCGGGCGTCGCCGCGACGCGCCTTGCCGTGGCGGCGCAAACGGCCGATATCTATATTACGTTGCGCGGATTACAGACCCGGCTGGCCATTGCAAATAATCAGGTCAATACGCAGCAACAACTGCTGGAAAAGGTACAACTGCTCCACAGCAAAGGGTTAGCGCCTGAATATCAGGTACACCAGACCGAAGGCGCGCTGGCGCAGGTTCAGGCTACCGTTCCGGTTCTGCAGAACGGAATTGATGCCGCAATGAATGCGCTGGACGTGATGCTTGCTACTCCGCCGGGCACGCATCGGGCGCAGCTCTCTTCGCCCGCTGCAATCCCACAGACGCCGCAGATCGCCGCGATGGGGACTCCAGCAGAGTTGCTGCGCCGCAGGCCCGATATCATCGTGGCGGAGCGCCACCTGGCCGCATCAAGCGCCCGCATTGGCGTGGCGGTCAGCGAGTATTATCCATCGTTTTCACTCAACGCCCTGCTCGGCAGCGCAACGGCAGTCTCCAGCGGGAATCTGTTCACTGCGGGAGCCAGCCAGTCGGCTGGCGTGCTGGGTTTACGCTGGCGGCTTTTTGATTTTGGCCGTATCAACGCGCAGATAGAACAGGCGAAAGGCCAGCAGGCGGAAGCGCTTGCTGCTTACCGGTTGTCGGTATTACGCGCAACCGAAGATGTTGAAAATGCGTTCTCCGCGCTGATCAACCGTGAAACGCAGACAGCGACGCTGACGACGGGCGAAACCGCGCTGGCCAGCGCGCGTCAGGCTTCCTTTGTCGCTTTTCAGCAAGGGGCCGCCAGCCTGATTGATGTACTGCATAACGATGAAAATCTTCTTCAGGCGTCCGATGCAAGGGCGCAGGCGCAGACAGCCTCTGCACGCGCAGCCGTGGCCGCGTTCAGGGCGCTGGGTGGCGGCTGGCAACCCGCTTCAGACGACGGAACGGCCCGGCAATCCGGTTAAAAAGCGGCTTATCTGGCGTCGTTAAAAAATTCTGTGCGCTGAGCGAAGAGGGGGAATTGTGAAACGAATCGGCATTCTGGGTATCACTGATCTGACCGAAACCTTATTAGCCGGGTTATTCCGGCTTGCGCCTGACGCCCATGTTTTTCTCTTAGCCGATAGCTTTCATCGCGCCGAGGATCTGGCAAGACAATTTCCCTGTTGGATCCTCGATAACGATCGGGCGGTCATCGACGAAGCCGATATGATTCTTGTCAGTACAACAACCAGCACCGCAGAGCACAGCCAGCAGAGCACGACATATCGGCCTTCGCAAACCGTAGTTTATGTACAGACAGAGAGTGAAGCGAACCTGGCTACCCTCTCTTTACTGACCGCCACGCCGTCTATGGTCTTTTCCGCTGCGCAAATCGATGATCTCCTTTTTCTTCTTCACGCATTCTTACCTGCAATCAAAACAGCAAATTCCATCGAGCTTAGTTATCGCATGTTGCCTTCTGCTACATTGCGCCAGCCAGGCCCGTGAAGTAACCCCTACGCCCGGGCAAAATCCCGCCAATTTTTACCCGGATAAAATAGAGCGCATTATGTCAATCTTGCATCTTACCGCTCCCTCCGCCTGCGGCTGATCTTATGGATCGTCGGCTATTATTGGTCGATTAAATTAAAGTCACCTTCGTTATATCTCAGGCCGCAAACGCTCTCCGGGGTAAAGATATTATCCATTATGCTGATATCCGCACCCGATAACGGCAAACTGACCGCGCCAGTATTGTCCTGTAAATGCGCACTATTTCTGGCGCCGGGAATCGGCACAATATCCTCGCCTTTGCTCATCACCCAGGCGAGCGCAAGCTGCGCCAGGCTACATTCGTATCGAGCGGCTACACTCTGCAACTGGCTGAGAAGTTGATGATTTTTCGCCATCGCCTCGCGTTGAAAACGAGGAAGCTGCCGACGGAAATCATCGCTGGCGAAGCCGGAGCAGTCGGTAATCTTGCCGGTTAAAAAGCCGCGACCGAGCGGGCTGTACGGCACAAACCCGACGCCTAATTCACGGCAAGCGCTGAGAATGCCCGCTTCCGGCTCACGCGACCAGAGAGAATATTCGCTCTGGACCGCAGTGACAGGATGGACTTTACAGGCGCGACGCAGGGTCTGCGGCGACACTTCGGAAAGCCCGATATGGCGAACTTTTCCCTCCTTGATCAGCTCCGCCATCGTTCCCACAACCTCTTCCACAGGAACATCGGGATCAATCCGGTGTTGATAAAGTAAATCGATGGTGTCGATATGAAGCCGTTGAAGCGATCCTTCGACCGCTTCGCGGATATGGTGAGGACGGCTGTCCACGCCCGCCATTCGCTCGATCCCGTGGCCATTCGGCAGAATACGGAAACCGAATTTTGTCGCGATCTGAACTTTATCGCGTATTCCTTTGATGGCCTTACCGATCAGCAACTCATTATCATAAGGGCCGTAAACTTCGGCGGTATCCAGGAACGTAACACCCATATCCACCGCTGCGTGCAGGGTTTTAATGGCCTGCGATTCTTCGACTCCGCCGTAAGCAAAACTCATCCCCATGCAACCGAGGCCTACTGCTGAAACCTGGAATTTATCTTTGCCAAGAAAACGTTTCTTCACCTTATTTTCCTCATATGTAGAAAGTGATTACAGATATACTTCCCTTTAATATCCGTAACAATTAATATGTCCCTAATGCAGTATTCAATGGAAATTAACAATGAAAAAACTTCCCGACTTTCAGCATATCGAAATGCTTTTTCTTATTGTAAAGCATGGGAGTTTTCGCAAAGCGGCCAAAGAATTAAATCTTTCACCACCGTCCCTGACCAGCGCCATAAATAATCTGGAAGAGAGATTAGGTGTAAGGCTTTTAAACCGGTCAACCCGTAGTCTTTCATTGACAGCTATCGGCGAAGAATTCGTAAACAATATTACGCCTGTTTTTAATGACTATATCCGCGCCATCGACAGCCTCAATTCACACCGGGCGAAGCCAGAAGGCAAAATAAAAGTAAACCTGCCGCGTATCGTGCTTGATCTTTTCTTTCAGGAGTATTTTATTGAATTCAAAACAGAATACCCTGATATCACTCTGGAATTGTTCACCACCGACAAAAAAGTGAACATCATCGAATCCGGTTTCGATGCGGGAATTCGCTATATTCAGGATGTCCCTAAAGATATGATTGCCATCGCGTTAGGCCCCAGGCTTTCCCTTATTCCTGTTGCCAGCCCTGAATTTATTAACAAATATGGCGAACCGGATTCGCCACAGGAACTTGTTAACTTTAAATGTATTAACCGCTGTTTTCCCAGCGGGGAGATTTACCGCTGGGAATTTATCGATGAGCAACATAACATTAAAGAAATAGCGGTGAATGGCGATCTGATTATTGATTCGGATGCAGCGATGATCCAGGCGGCGGAATCGGCACTGGGCATCGCTTTTGTTTATGAACCGCTGGTGCGCCAGAAAATTAATGACGGCACGCTGATTCGTTTATTACCTGGTTTTCCTTATCCCGCTGAAAATTTCTCGCTTTATTATCCGGGGCGTAAACATATTCCTGCGCCATTACGCACTTTTATCACATGGGTCATGTCGAGAAATAAACGTCTTACCGAAAAGGACTGAAAGTTTGTTATTACCGGTTGCAGTGGAATCAGCACCCAGAGAGCCAGGCAAAAATCGCTTGCCCTGCTCTCTCTGCGCTTAAAAACGTGGCGGCCGAAAACGCGTTAACCCGGCCCCTCGCTCCCGGCCGCCAGCAGCGGAACCAGCACATCGCTGATGGGGACGGGAATGCCCTGCGCATGACCATAACGCTGTATTACGCCGTTGCGAATATCCCACTCCATGGGGCGGTTAGCCTGCCGATCGGCCAGGATCGAGGTGCCTAAATCCGCAGGTGCGCGTTGAAAACCCTCAATAATTTCCTGCGGAACGTTATCGTGCAGTAGCGCGCCTTGCGCACGTGCAACCGTCAGGCATTCGCGCAGGTAAGCCAGCGCCAGTTCCGTTACATCGCCGCGAGAAAACATTCCGGCGCGGCGATTAGCCAGCACCATCAGACCTGCAACGGCATTTTGCAGCAGCTTGCGCCAGGCGATCGACGTAAAATCGGACGACAGCTCAACCGCACAGCGAGTGCCGCTGAGCGCCTTTGCCACCCGCTTTGCCTGCGGCACATCCGGCAGCGTAAGACGCGGTTTGACGCGCAGCCACACTGAGGCGTCTGGCTCACGCTGCGCCGGAAACCAGACGACAGAAGGCAGTATGCTGGCACCATTAACACGGCTTTCCAGCTGATTTTTCTGCTCAACGCCGTTTTGCAGCGCGCACACCACGGTGTTTTCATCGCACAGGGCGGCCAGCCAGTCGGCACAGTCAGCGACCTGGGTCGTTTTCACCGCCACAAACACCACATCGAAAGGATTGGCGATCGCAGCCGAATTGTTCAGCACCGGCCCCGGCACAACAATTTCTCCTTCATCGTGGCGCAGAACTAACTGTGAATGGGCAGTGCGCCCGCACAGTAGCGGCGTGCGGCCAACTTCATGCAATACCGCAGCGATAGTCGTACCGATCGCGCCGGGACCGATAAGCGCGATGGAAGGATAGTCAGACATCTTGAGCCCTCCTGGTTGATTGAATCATCAGCGTGCCGATTGCGTTCTCGCGGTCAGCATAGAGTGATGCTAAACAGCGCCCCCACGGATGAAAAGTGAAGTGTCATCATCGCGCCATGAGCAAATACTCATGCTTTAACGATAACTACGCTGCGCCTGCTGTGATTCGGCCAGCAACCAACTGCGGAATTTCACAATATGAGGCTGGGTTTCCGTTCCCAGAGGGCAGACGAAGTAATAGGCGGCCGGAGAAGGAAAAGGGATATCAAAGAGCCGGATCAGAGAGCCATCGCCAATCTCTTTTTCAACGTGCCCGCTGCGCGCCAGGGCAATCCCCTGCCCAAGTAGCGCAGCTTCAATCGTCATATTGGTATCGGCAAAGCGGACACTCTCATGCAGCACATCGGTGTTGACGCCGACCCGCTTAAACCAGGCGCCCCATTTCGGGACCAGATCGGCGCCGTCACGCGTCAGGAGCGGGTAGCGCAGCAGTTCGGCAGGTTTATCCGGCGTACCAAACCGCTGTAAAAGCGCCGGGCTGGCTACCGGAAAGAGCTGCTCGCGGAACATAAATTCCGTGTGCAGTGCCGGATAATTACCGTGGCCGAAACGGATCGCCACATCCGCATCGGTGCTGGCGAAGTGAATGGCTTTATCCGTACTTTCCAGGCTGACCAGGATCTCCGGGTGCAATCGCGCTAACCCCGGTAACCGCGGAAGCAGCCACTTCAGCGCAAAGGAGTAAGTGGTATTGACGCGCAATCGCACCCGACCTTTTTGCTCACGCAGATCGCTAAGGGTGGTTTCCAGCTTGCTAAAAAATTCACGCACCAGAGGAGCGAGCGCGGCGCCAGCGGGGGTCAGGCTGAGGGGCTTACCGCGCTGAAAAAGTTGCAGTCCCCAGAGTTCTTCAAGGTTTTTTAACTGATGGCTGACGGCGCTTTGTGTAATACACAGCTCTTCTGCGGCGGAAGTAAACGTCGTGTGGCGGGTTGCCACCTCGAATGCACGCAGCGTGGCAATAGGAGGAAGATCACGCATCTTTCTGTTCCCTGTAATGAGCTAATACTCATAACACAATAGGCTCGATTGATTGTCAGGGAAACGGTGCCGCAGAGAAAACACGCTATCGTGTGCTTAAAATAATAGAAGACACGCTCAGAAACGCTCCTCAGTCCGGGAGCGTTCTGCATATTCTCCCGCGCATGTGCTTATCGGTGGCCCGGAGGCCAGGCAGTGATACGCAGGCGCCAATGTATTCAGATTCCTTTCTCGGCCTGTCGGGGCGTAAAATATAAATTTAGCGTTCCGCCCCAAAACACACCGTCGATAATTCCACTCAACAGACCAAACATAAGATTAAAATTAAACGCGTATTTCAAATCCGGTTCGACATTGAGAAAAAAAATCAACGCGAATTTGGTAGCAAAAGCAACAATGATAAATATCAGGGTCAATGGCGTACCCGGACGAATAATTAAATCCGTTCCCTCTTTGATTTTTAAACGCGGGCCAGAGCGCCAGAGCAACCAGCCAACGCTGCCGCCAATGAGTAGCCCCGCCAGCATGGATACCATTCCCCAGTGCGGGAACGCCAGTTCATTAATCACGCCGCTTCCCCCCCAAAAAAGGAAGATTAACGGCAACAGAAAAAGCCGTTTAACTTCCATTTCCCGGTCATTCAATGCATTTATTCCTCTCGCAATGAGAAAAACAAGCAAAATCCAGACCCATACAGGAGTTCCGGTCAAAATCGTTAATAATGACATATTATGCACCATGGTGTTTGACGCGATAAAAGTATCGCATGATGTTAGGAAGATATTTAGAAAAAAGAATACCAACACAGACCAGGCCAATAGTGGCCAGGCGAAGCTGGGGAGTCCATGCAAAAAATGCATTGAGCAGGCCATTGGCAAGAAAGATGATTGTCCAAATCCATGTAATATATTTGTTGATAAGGTAGAACATGATATGCCTGCGTTTCTCCTCAGAAACACCGGCACTGGCATAAAAAATGGTAAAGGGTTTCTTGACCAACAGACTCATAAACGAGACGAACGCGAGTGACAGATAACAAAAACTTGTTGGGTAATTCAGTAACAACGTAGACCATCCGGCAAAGTAATTAATAAACAGGATAATTACCGTCAGAATATTGGTAATCATCACTGGCTCTCCCTGTCGGACAATTTTAATGTTCACCACAATAATAAATAGTAAGATCACACTTAAGATCAGTGACCTTTCAACGATGGTTAACACGTTTTCATTGACCACCCATGAGTAGATACTCCACGGAATAAAGGAAATTATAATATTGAACATATCGCATCATCCTTTCTATATTTAATAGAAAACTTGCCGCACGTGCATCGTTTTTTAGTTTCCGAATGAATATAAAAAACACCGCCCGAATCACACCCGGCATCTCGTTTAATGGACAGCAGATAGGCATTTCCCGGATAAACCGCTTCAATAAATTTGACTTTTTCCAGCGCAACAAAAGCGATATTCTCCGCCGTCTCGCACGACGCTAACGAGAGAACCATGTCAATCAACAATGAACCGGGACATACGGCCCGGGAGGGAAAGTGCTCCTGAAAAAGCGGATGATGCGCGTTAAAGGAAAAAGAATAAGTATCCCCGGTTAACGGAGAAACATTATATAAATCACCGAGGAATGATGGCGAGGCGTTGTCGGAAGCCGATTCAGGTAAGTAGACCTTGCTGACCATGATAATAGCCTGCGCAATAACAGCGCGGTGATTATCGCGTGGAGTGGCCTTACAGTGAATACGGTAAGCATCATTAATAAGTTCAATATGCCCTTCAACGCGTAACAGTTCGCTATCAAAATTGGCGGCTGAGTCAAACTTTTCCACCATCACCGGCAGATAGCGCCAGGTTGGATCGGTATTTTTCGAAACCGCAGTGGCGAAGCGAACGGCAAATTGATGCAAGGCTTCGAGTAACAAACCCGGTTTCAGGTAGTTATGCGCTAAATCCCAGTGGGAAATATTAATTTGCCCGCAAGCAGCCGTCGACTCCGTTAAGGCAATGCCCTGACATATACCGAGGAAATTGGGCCCGACGCGATGACTTATAGCCATGATTGGGGAACCTTTTTATATTTTTCTCTTAAATCCTCTGATGACAAACCAAAGGAGTGGGCGCTAAACCGCGCTTGATAGTGCGCGAGAAGTATCGGCACCCGACAGACAAAAAAGGCCAGCAGCCCCAGTTCAGGCATAACCCGGTGCGCGCTCATGACGCTGGCAATTAAAAAATCGACATTGGGTTGCAGCCCGCTGTTGTCCGAAATGGCACGGGCAAGCGCACTGAAGGGTCGCATCAACATTTGAAAGCGTGAAAAGAAGAAATCGACCCGGACATCATTGCGCATGATTGGATGACCAAACCCCGGCCAGGGCTTGTCCTTGCAATAATGGTTTGCCGCAGCATCAATATTCCCTTTTTCAACATCATCAATGACGCTGGACAGTCTCATGATCGCATATTTACAGGCGCCCATATGCGCAGGCCCGGTGGCACAAAACCCGCCGATTAATGCAGAAATAACATCGCTCTTGGTACTGGCAATAAACCTTACCGTGGTCGTGGTGGGCGTCACAGTACCAAACCCGCCTAACAGCAAAGACATAAACCGGCAACGCGACTCCTCCTCCAGCTCGGAAGAGGCCGCCTTACCGGTTAACGCTAACCAAAAATAGTGTTCAAAACTTTTGCAATTTTCGATCGCCGGTAAATCAATAAATGACTCCGAGGAACGCGTCAGCGAAATAATCCACGGCATAAGCAAGATAATTTTCAGACAGTCGTCAGCGTTTACCGGTGCCATAACTTTATGCTGCGCCGCTGACACCTCAACTTGCGACAATAACATCATAAACCGCTGCATTAAGGTCAGTGATGGCAATGCGTTGATCAGTTGATGCATCGCTTTAATTTTCGTTACAGGGTCCGTTTGTTTCAGTTCGGTGCTAGCGCTCTGAATAAGCCGATCCATCTGTTCTTCATTAACGAGGCTGCCGGTCAGTGCAAACCAGGCGTTCTGCAAATAACGGTTTGCATCGGCAATGTCGATCAAATTGCATCCACGAATAAACAACACGTTATTATCTAAATCATAATTATCGATAACATCATCTGACATGATTTACTCCTGTTGCTCCGGCGACAGGCGGTAGAGCCTGATGTTGACATTATTGAGCGTGGTTTTGGCGATAAACTGCTCAGCCATTTCATCAGCATTCAGATATCCTGACTCATAAAGAAAGTTAGGTTCCCGCTCGATCACATCGACCGTTTTGGTGATCGTTTTTTTAATGGCAGCGTACAGGTTTTTCTTATTCATAATGGAAGAAGACAAAATAATGACATCCATATCTTTATAATCAAACTCTTCACCAGGCTGACATAAAAAGCGAACGCGATGCGCCTCTACATCTTTAGGAATACGCCAGCAATCGAAAACATTTTGCGCCTGCGCTACCGCATCCTGAATAATATCCAGCGCGGTTATTTGACATGCTGAATATTTTGCCCACATCAGCACGCTGGTTGGCATCGGCCCGCAACCCACATGACAAATATTTTCCGCATCACTGCGGATAAGCGCCCTTTCTGCATTGTAGAGTTGGCGATAAAAATCGATAAACTTATTTCTGTTATTGCTGATACTCTCAAGCTCAGATTGCGGGATCGCCAGGCGCCTGGACATCATTCCTGACATTTGCTCTTCATATTTCATTTCATAGTCGAGCGCTTTACGATCCAGTTCCGCAAGAAGATCCTTGTGGGTATCAATAAAGGTATTAAAAACGGCGGCATCCTCTCTGCGTGCAGCAGAAAATTGCATACTGATATGCTGGAGCCTGTCGTAAAAATCCATAGAAAAGAGTGAATGCTCATCAATCGGATGCGAATTCACTAACACAATTTCATGAAGCAAGTGATCAAGTTGCATTAGCATGACTCCCTTGTGTCGCAAACCAGCAGACATTTCCCTCTGGGTGAAAAAAGCAGAGCGTTATACTCAACAACGGTGAGATTGATACGTCCCCGGTTTTTCATATAGGCTTCATAAATATCCGGCAAATGACAGATTTCGTTCTCCAGCCCGGACAAATCAGACGCATGAGATAATCCGCAGCAGATTTTAATATCCATGATTTCTTGTCTCTCAGCGGATAACGACAAGACGATTTGAACAATCGCCTCAGGCAATCGTTGATTAATCATTCTGGCTATTTTTTCATGGCTAATCAGATTGCCCATGAAATTAAAATCTATCGCGTTGCGTTTAATACCCTGAAAATAGAGTTGATTATTTTCAACGGATAATTTGCCCATATCCCCTACCGGATATCTGACAAGTTTACGTGAGGCATCCGGGTCCAGCGACGTGACCAATAGCCCTTTTTTATCGTCATATTCAAAGAAGAAGTCATCGCTGAACAGCAGATATTTATTATGATGCCCCTCGACAGACATCCCAATGAAACCGCACTCCGACAGGCCGTACAAACCGATTACCCGAAGGTCATCGCCCAGTACCTCGCGCAGATACTTTTCATGCGCGGCCAACATCGGTTCACCGGTAAAGACCACTTTTTTAATGGACAGCGGAACCCCAAGCCGGAGCATAGTTTCCACAAACTGAACGAGAGTGGCCGGCACACCAAACAGCGTCGAGAGCTGAATTTCGGCCAGAAAATCGAAATGATTCTTCTGCAGCAATGCAATATCGCCGACCGGAACCACATGCGCGCGACAATGTTTTAAAATTTCACACGCCGAATAGTGTAAGGATGAAAACAGGTTAATCGTAAAGAGGTTACCAACGACGTCTCCTGCGGAAAAAACCTGCCGTGACCGCAGGTTATGAATTAAATTGTGCTCCGATGCGCTGACCGCGTCCTTGCTGGATTTTAAACGGACGCTGATCATTTTCATCGCCCCGGTGGTGCCGCTTGTGGCGCCAAGCAGCATCGGTATTTGTTCAGCCGCAGGGTCCCGCTGCGTCAAAGAACCACTGTCGCCAGTGGTTGAATAAACGTGGGAACTCATCCTGACTGAATCACGGAAGGCCGTATAATCGAATGCCTGGCATCCGGTGATTGCCGTAATCCGCGGTTGCATTTTTGCATACATCTCAGCGCAGCAATAATCCATGATGACTCAGGCCTTTTTAATGAAAATTTCACAGCCCAGGGCAGCAAGGCCTTCTCCGCGCGTCACTGTCCAGCTTATCCCGTCAAGATCGCAGCAGTGCATAAGCGCGGTAAGACTCGCCAGCGTGAATTTTTCTTCCGTGGACATATTCGTCACGCCACACTCGCTACGTGATTGATTGAAAACACCCAGCGCGGTCTCTTCTGCATCGGCCAGCGGTTCGTGGATAATAATGCGACCGCCGCTATCCAGAACACGACACAGCTCCTGCAATCCTTTTGCAGGTTCAGCCCAGTGATGAATAACGGAGCGGGCATAGATCATTGAAAATGAATTATCGGGAAACGGTAAATTACTGACGCTGGCTTCAACGATGTTGAATACGTGCTGGCATTTCAGCTCGCTACATTTTTTAACGCAAAAACGCACCATGCGCGGATCAATATCCACCCCATAAAAGGAGTAATCAGTGAGTTTTTGCGACTGGAACAGGTCGAAAAGCATATGGCCGGTTCCCATACCAATATCCAGAATCTTTTTTCTCGGCGAAGTAATACTGGCTGCTTCTTCCAGAATCCTTTCCTTTAAATATTCGTTCCACGGTGATGTACCTTCTGTCGCGTAAGTTTCATAGTGTTCAGGTGTGATATCTACCAGCAAATCGTTCATACCAATATTCCTTAAATATATTGATGGCTATGCCACAGGATTGTTAAAAAGTTAACCGGGTATTGCGACGCTCATCTCTTCATATAACAGATCATCTAAAATGATTGATGTTAAAGATGCATTCAGCAAAACGACGGTTATTACGGATTGTTCAAGGTAATAGCAGTTACAAATAAACGTCCTTCCCTTAAATTCAGGTACTTTGCCAAGATAGCGGAAAACGCATCTCACCCGATTATGTGCAACTAATAAATAATCATTGATATCAAAAGTACATGCCGAAATGGCGCACAATGCCTTATACAGACTCTCCATACAGCTGAATATCGTGGTGCATAAACGGTTGTCCGGCGCCTGCTCCAGCGAGAAACGGGCATATTTTTCACAATAATTCAGCATAAATGGCCTTGGTGCTTTCGCCTTTTCGATAAACTCGATATCAATCCCGACAGAATGAATCCGCGGATCATTATTCACCAACATAACGCTTTCATTCCGTCCATGGCTTACGGAACTGTGGGCCATATCGACGCCAGACAAAATCCTGTTAAATATATCGACAAAAAGCACTCTGGTCATTTCACGGCACAATATCTTTTCCGCTGTACGCGTTGTTGAGACCGGCAAATAGCGATGAAGCCTGTCGACATTTAAATAAGCGGCATAAAAAGAGTGACTCACAATGCACAGATAGTTGTTTGCATGACGATTAACATACACTTTATTCATGCCACGACTCTTACCCTATACTGCACATTTTATCTTCCCTGTTTTTGTCGTAGCGATTTCTCTGACATTTATTCTGAATGCATACTGATACCATTTATCTGACAATAGCTTGGTGATTGTCTTTATCTGCGCACTGCTCGCGGACATATCAAGATTGAGATAAAGATCGCCGTTCTGCGCTTTTGAAAAATAGTGTCGCAGGCATCCGGCATTCTTCACAATATCATTTGAAATAAGCTGAACCGGAATAAACTTGCCGTTGTGTTTGAATTCATTCACCGCTCTGGCAATCCAGTAATAGCATTCGGCTTCATCTTTCACAAACAGATCGCCGGAATCAAACCATTCCGCTCGCGGCTTTAATTGCAGGTAGCTATCGACATAGCCATCACAAGCGAAAGGCGTTTTATAAAACATCCGGCACACTGAATCAGACGCCTCCACATCGACGGGACGCAAATCAATTTTGATGCTATCCGTCATGACCTTACCGGGCGCTACAACGCCATATTTGCTGGTTTTTTCAATATCACCTGGCGACCGAATCCCATTATGAAACAAGCGCGGCCCGGATTCGGTCTGGCCGAAGTTATTCCACAATGTATTGCAAGATGAAAGGATGCTCGCTGCCTGCACGGTAAGCAGACGATCGGATGCATTCAGGATATTTTTTACATGAATTCGGCTTTTGGTAAAAATTTCGCTGACTGGCAGCATCCAGTCACCGATTAAAGGCAAATTGGTAATGCTGTAGTGTGAAACAAGTTCACCAATATTGCTGATGTGGAATTTTTCAAATACCAGTCTACTTTCCGATAAAAATGCACACAGCATGGTTGAGAGACCATACATATACTGCACCGGAAAATAACACAATGAGCGATCTTCATTGCCGAGCTTGAGATACTGGCTCACCGCACATGCGTTTTCAATCAGTGTATTTTCATGATACTGGATCAGCTTAGGCGTACTGGTTGTTCCGGAGGTGCAAAAATAAAAACGCGCACACGTATACTCAGTAAAACCATCAAGCTTCTCGCTCGCAAGCGTCGAACAGCGGTCAAATGAGATATTAATCCGCTGGTTTATCGTATTAATATCCCTGACTTCATTGCTCATAACCAAAGCCGCAATACAATCTGTATCAACCAGCATATCAACAATGTCAAGGTCATGAATATTGACTATCCAGGCTTTCAACCTGAGCGAAGAAGCAACAAAATAGCTGATCATGCCTTCGAAATTATTTCTAATCACAAAAACAAAAAGCTTATTTTGTTCCGCCTGCGGGCGATGACGAAAATATCTGACCACGCTACTGGCACAACCCTTTGTCAGCATGGTGACATCATCTGACGAATATTGACTGTCATGACAAATTACTTGCCAGTTTCTTTCTAATAAGGAATGCATTGTTAGCATGATGTCTGCCTTACAGATATTTTGGATTTCCTAAAACCAGACTGCCTGCGCCACCGCCCATACCAAATGAGTTTTTCAATGCGTATTTAAGCGGCCGGTGCTGATGCTCATTCACAAGTTCAATGCCATCGGGTAATTGCGGATCGGGTTCATCGCAATTCAAAATTTTGGGTAAGAGATCATGCTGAAATGAAACCAGCACGCCCAGAATTTCCATCGCCCCGGCAGCCGCAATCAGGTGCCCGTGATACGATTTCGTCGCCACAATCGCCGGATTGTGCTCACCAAATACTTTTCTGATTGCGCTGGCTTCGTGCTGGTCATTTTGTAATGTTGATGTTCCATGCGTATTCACAAAGTCAATCGTATTACGGTCAACCCCTGCATGTTCGATGGCCCGTTCCATCGACAATTGCATTTCCAGATCGTCTTGATGCGGCATCACAATATGCTGCGCGCAGAGTGCGCCGCCATAACCCAATAAATAGGCCAGAGGCTTGTCCTGCCGCGCCAATACGCTGGATAGCTTTTCAATGACGAACAGCCCCGCGCCTTCTGCTAAGACAAATCCGCTGCGGTGCCGATCGAAAGGCCGCGAACGCGCGGTGCCACAATAGTGTTCATCGGTCGAGATCACCCCCATTCCTTCTAATCGCGCAAGGTTCAACGGCGTGACTTTGGCTGAAACACCGCCGCAAATTGCCGCTTTAATTTCGCCGCTGCGGATAGCTCGCATAGCCAGGCCGATACTTTGCGTTGAAGCCGAGCAGAGGCCTAAATGCGCGAAGCTGAGACCCGCAAAGGGGATGATTTCATGTATCGCTTTCAGAACAGCGGTGGTATCAAGATCGAGAAAATCACCAATTTTAAAATGCTCCAGCGCAGCATCGACCAGGCATTGCTTATCCGCATCAGCAGGAACTTTTTCCGAAAAACCGATGCACTGTTCAATATCGATCGCCGGCTCGTCGATTCCCACGATGCAGCCAATTTCTTCCGCAGAATAATATGTCTGTAGCCGCAGCCGATCGTGCAGGCGCTTTGCTGCTAATCCGGCGTAAAAAAGCTCGCCGTTTCTGAAGGGGCTTTTTTTAGGCCAGCTAATTGAGGCATTACCTTCAACAGGGATACCGGCTTCATGCGTCTGAAAATAGCGGTGATCAAACTTCTTTATCTCCCGTATACCGCTTTTCTCATTCATAAAGCTGGCGTGAATTTCATCCAGATTGCTGCCTAATGGCGTGACCGCGCCATATGCACTGATACATAAAGTATCTGCATCGAAATGGGTATTCATTATGATCCTTTCCTCAGCTTTTAATTAACCAAATGTTCCCGATACCATAATTGATACCAGCGCCATTCAGCATGACCCTGGCTCCTGAAGGAATAGCGGGATCATTAAGGCAGCATAAAATATCCAGGATATTATTGAGTTTCCCGGTGTAACCGGTTTTCGCTTTATAATTGATAACCCTTGCCCGGGGGAAAAATTTCTCTAGCGCAGAATACTCAGCTATTTTTTGTGCGCGAATACCGTTGTTATAACTGATAATAACATCGGGTTCTCCCTGTTGTGTCCGCTGTTTGCCCAACAAACGTTCCCAGTCCTCTTGTTCAAACCTAACTTTGGGGCAGTAGTGAACAGTGACAGAGGTTAATTCAGCCAGCGCATTGCGGCTGTCATTGTCTAAAGACATCACCGCCGCCCCCCAACTGGGGATAATACCGGACGCATCCGTAGCATTTTGCCGGATTTCACCAAACTTTTTAAAAACGGCCAGGCTATCGAAGGTCAGCATATTTGCCGCGCTCACCACCATTGCCCCTTCTTTTGCCGTTGAATTAACGATGTCAGCCCAGGCCAGTTTTAATGCCACCAGGCCACTTAACGATGCGGCGCGTAACGGTGTACCTTCCTCATGGTCACGTAATAATTTTGAGGTGTGATACAGCACATTAGTTGGCAGTAATCTCAGCATATCAAGAGGATTATTCATCTCTTTATATTGCTGGATATGTTTCCAAACTGAACCATCATTGTTGTATTTACGGCAAATTTCAAAAAGCGTAGTAAAACTGTGCTCCTCACTGTCACATGCCGTATAAAGAAAGGCTTTTGCATGTTTCTCCAAGCACTCTTTAGCCTTAAAATCAATCAGCGCATTGATTGCCATTTTTGACATGTGATTCAGTACTGCGCAGTCCTCTCTGCTGACCCACTTTTTTTCCACCACCGATGGTGTCGAAAAACTGTAGTAGTCCAGATCATGGGGGTTAATTTCCCCCTCGGTGGCCAGTAACTGGCTCAGCGCCGCACTATTGGTGGCAAATTGCTGATGCACACCATAGTTTTTTATATAGACCTTTTCCATCACGCGACCTGCGTCTTAACGGCTGATATTTGTTGGTTGATATAGTTCAGCGTGAAATAGGAGTAGAGCTCCTTGAACTGAATTTTTTTATCAACAGCGTCTGCTCCTTTTAAGCCCAGCAGATTGTTGATTTCAGTAAGGCCTTTGCTGGTCCACTCTTTGGTATCAAATGAGTAGTAATCTTCTGTAGTCGCCCATTTATTTACCGGCCAAAGGCTTTCAGGGCTAACGTCAACTTTGAAGTGTTTTTTTAACTCGAAGGCAAAATCAATATAATCAATCGAGGTCATCCCGTAATCAGAGAACAATGACTTGTTCGGATCAAGCTCTTCTGCTTCATCCAGGTACATGATATCTTTAAAAATCTGATTAATTGTTGAAATATACATTAGATTATCCCCTCACCATTTCCGATCGTTAATGAAACGCCTGTAGTAATAATTGTGCCGTTAATAAATGAGCTGACGGCATTTGCAACATCTTCAGTAGCCAGCATTTTTCTCATTGGGATCGTTTTTTCTATACTGGCGATACTTCTCCCTTCTTTCGCACAATAGTCCTGGAGCATTTTTGTTTTGATATAACCAGGGCTCAGGCATAGCGTCCTGATATTGAATCTGGCCATTTCCAGAGCGACGCTGGAGAGATATCTTTCCATTGCTGCTTTTGTCGAACCATACAGCGAGTTGCCCACGCTGATTTTTTTGGCCGCCACCGAGCTGATAAACACTAGCTTGGTCTCATTTTCTTTATACTGCTTCATCGTTTTGACGATAGTATTAAAAATTAATACTGCCGACAGATAGTTAAGACGCGTTGTGGTGCGAATATTTTCGGGTTTCAGCTCATCGCAAAGACACGCCGGGTTATTACCAGCACAGTAGATGGCTACATCTACTTTGATATTTTCTAAGGCAGTACAGAATTGCACGACGTCATGCTCAGAGGTCAAATCCAGCTGAACCGGCATAACAGCGCTTTGATATCGCGCCTTCATATCGCTGACTACAGCTTCATTACTGAACCACGTAAAAACAACGAGATAACCATCATTAATTAATGAATTAATGACATTCCGTCCTATCTCAGCAGTACCTGCCACTACCAGCGCCAAAGGTTTTTCATTATATGCAGGATGATTTATAACATCGGTAAAGATATGGCTCATGACACTTCTCCTTGCTTATATTTAAGCGTAACCATGAATCTTCTATTGCAGCTCAAAAATTGAATCATCCATTCTCAATACAAACACAAGCCCTGAGAAGGCTATATAAATAAGTAATGTCTGATTACGTTTTAAAATATCATCTAATTTTACAAAATCAATTACTTTTACTTTAAAATATCTACAGACAAATAAAAGGAAAAAGGAATCCAATCACAAGTATTTAATATCCACTGACAGTCAGATATTAAATAACCTGTAATTCAGGCAATAATCATCCGCAGGTATTCTTCGCAAACAAATTTGCTAATACCTGTCGTAAGTTATTATTAAATATGGTTATTGCTGCAATGGATATTTTTATGCCATACAGTATTTTCCTGATTAATAACCAGCATTGATAATGTGCAGTTAGCAGTAAACGCGATCTCTGGTCTTTTATTATTTAGATGTTATAGAGAAATTTGTTCTGCATTGCCCGACTGACTTGTAACACATGCCCACCAATGATTAATTGAATCTTACCGGTACAGTCTCTTTTTATTTTTTCAATGGCGTTAACGTTGACGACAACAGAGCGATGGACCTGCCAGAATTCTTCCGGATCAAGTTGCAGTAACAGTTCCCGCAGCGAACCGCGCAGCAAGAAAATATCTGACTGCGTTTTACTTTTCTTATACAGCGAGATGTACTTATCTTCCGCCTTAAAAAACTGGATATCGGAACAATGTATTAATTCAATATCCTCGCCTTTTTGCACACGAACCCATTTCAAATAATTTTTATGTTCAACGGGCAGGAAAGACTGAAACTTTTCGAACAGTGCATTCAGATCGGGTGTGGCTTTGTCTGCCGTATTCTCATTCAGCCGCTGCTTCATTTTCAACACACATTGCTCCAGCCGTTTTTCATTCAGCGGCTTTAACAAATAGTCGATGGCATTGGTTTCAAATGCCTGTACGGCGTACTCATCATAGGCCGTCACAAATACGACTAACGGAAATTTATCCAGCTGGCTGATCCTGCGTATTAACGTCATACCATCCATTTCCGGCATACGGATATCCAGAAAGGCAATATCAGGCTGCTCTTCCGCGATGGCATCAAACGCTTCTTTCCCATTTTCACAGCTGGCCAGTATGTCCAGTTCAGGCCAAACATCTGCCAGCATTTTATTGAGCTGATATCTCAGTAAAGGCTCATCATCAGCAATAATTGCGGTTATGTTTTTAGTCATTGCGCATTTCCGGCGTTGAATTGGTGACTATTAGCGGGATGAAAATTTCAGCAGTAACCCCCTGGGTCGGATTTTCTTTGATGCGTAACCGGGCCTTCCCCATATAGATTGCATCCAGCCTTTGCCGGATATTCGCCAGAGCCAGACCATGCCCGCAGGATGATGGTGCCATAGAAAGCCCGCAGCCATTGTCAATGACCTGGATACATGCGCCTTCCGCCTCTTTTCTCACCGTCACTTCAATAGATCCGCTTCGGTGTTGCGGTTCGATACCATGGCGAATGGCGTTTTCAACCAATGGCTGAATTAACATGGGCGGTATAAAAAAAGCACCAGCGCTGAACTCATTCCTTATCTTGTAGACCAAACGCGCACCAAGCCTTATTTGCTGGATAGATAAATAGGCATCGATTAGCGCCAGTTCCTCATCAATATTAACAAAATCGCTGCGGTTTTTTTTCAGGGTCCCGCGTAACAAGTTCGTCAAATTAACCAGTAGAAGTTTTGCCAGTGCAGGATCTTTATCAATTAAGACATCCAGATTCGCCATGGTATTGAAAAGAAAATGCGGCTCTATTTGGCTCTGAAGCTGTTTGAGTTGACTTAGTGCCAGCGCTTTCTTTTGCTCAGATTGTTGGCGCTTTGCAACTTCGAGCGCGTTCTGCGCTTTTAATTTCTGTTCGTGGATATAAAAGAAAGTGAAACTGACGATAGCCAGAATGAAACCTGGCGCCAGCGTCGAACGTTGATTCAGAAAGAATTCGTTATAAGAAAATGGGCTAAACCAAAAAAACGCATTAAGGCTGCCAAACAAGATGCAACAGATTAAAGAGATACCGTTAATTTTTGCTTCAGACAGTGATGGTTTCATCCATCTCAGCAGCAATGCACTGAACAAGGCGCTGTAACCATAGCCAAAGCTAATAATCATTTTTCTGAATAATAAGGACGCCCAGTTGTGAGATAACTCTGCTGGCGACTCAAACAAGATAAGCATTCCGGCAACGCCCATACAATACAAACTTGTTTGTATTAGCTGAGTGCGAAACTTTTGGCTTACTGGTAATAGCCTGCGCATCCCGAATGTCCTTTTAGCTTTATATTATGGTGGAAGTTTCCACTCATATTTCTCTGCATTAACCTGTTTCCCTGATTTATTCCTGAAATTATATCATATTGATTAGAAATTTCCTTTAAGATTTATAAGAATCAAATCCCGATCCGGCATGTTAGCATACACGGAATTTCCCGCTCCGGTATAAAATCGGCTTGCCAGCTCAATCTTCATATCAGATTCTCCTGACTCATACACCGGGTATGAGAGCCTTGGAGTTGCAACCAGGCCGCCATCGGTTGGCGAAACCAGTAAATCCAGACTGGGTTCTAATTTTTCAAGCCACAAATATTTGGGATGTAAAGCAGCCATATTCATCTTAAAGTGCAGCATGACGTTCTGTGCAACTAAACTGGTATTGTCCAGCCCCCAGGAATAACTGCTGGCCAAACCTGTTGTTGCCGGATGCTGCGAGAGTTCGTCTGCGCGCTGAAATGCCTTCTTCCACATACTCTTATCCCAACTACGCCCGTCGTACCAATATTCACCGATAATATTCAAACCTGTAGTATTGGCCCAATTGAAACCCAGCAAAAATTGATACGAATCATTACTTGTTCCCCATCTGACCGGCTCATACATATCGCCTTGTTTATAAGACTGATAACGCTGCGCATAGGCAAACGAGCCGTGCAGTTCCAGTGCCGGCGTCAGGACAGCAACGACGGAACCCCCAACAGTACCGTGATGAACCTGATCAAAGTACATCACCCCCTGGAGTTCTGTACTCCCCACCAGGGCATAACGCCGAAGACCGATGCCGTGCTGTTTTTCCGCCAGCCGGGCCTGATCCGTATTGGTTGAGGCCCAGGACTCATCGGTTGCCACCAGTTCCCATTGACCAACACCATCAAACCAGGACGCCGTGGCCGCGCCGACACCTTCGTCAACCTGTATCCCCACCGGGTTGCGCTCATACGACTTAAAAATATCCAGGGGACGAAATCCGTACCCGACATCCCAGTCCAGCCGTTGTTTCCCGATGCTTAAATCAAGCGGCACACCTGCCAGTTCGGCTTCTGGCTGCCAAAATAACTCCTGCACAATCAATTTCTTAGTAGCAGAGTCCTGGCTGTCGGTTGTTAAAAGATTATTGCCTTGCAGGGCAAATGTCCCGGTTACGCTGTTCCACTCGGCCGTTGCCGTGAGCAGCGAATCCAGAGACTGTATCGACCCGCCAGCAGTATCGTTTAACTTCGTGTGGCGATATTGTTCACTTTCAAAACTGCTTTGCCATGTCCAGTTAACATCAAATTTAGCTTCAGCCCGCGCGGCAACAATCAGCATGGATAAGAGACACAGACGACCCGAAGCGGTCACAGATCTACCCTTGGCTGTTGAATTAAATAGGCCGGGTTGTAATATTTTTCATCCAGTTGATACGGCACGACATTCTGGTAATCAATGACCGTTTGTTTCTCCGGCTGTATGCTATCCAGTAATGTCATTGAAACTATTTTTTGCGGGTGAAGCGGGTTATCCGCGGTAAAAATTGCCTGCTTCGCCATCTTTTGTGACAGCAAATAGAGGTCTGCTTTTAGCGGGAAATCATTCGTTGCATCCAGCCATAACTGAATTTTAGCGTAGGTTTCACCTGCCGTTTTTGCCGTCAACTCAAGGTGATTCGCCATGACGTGTTTATTTTGTATCACGATATCCTGCGTCCCTTGCAGCGTTCCCTGATAATGTTCGCTCCAGTTGAGGGTAGAAATATCACCGACGGAAGCATTGCCAAGGAGTTTTTGTATGGGCGTGATTCTGATTGGCCGATGACTTTGCGGCATCAACAGCCAATAATTATCACCGAGCATCAGTAATTTCTGACCCTCCTCGGCTTTCGATTTAAATAACACCAGTGACTCGCGCATTGGCCGGATATAAACATCGTACAATCTGGTAGTGTCGAGTTCATTATTTTGATAGAGCTTAACCACGGTGGTAACTTTTGCATAAGGCTCTCTGGAACGATATTGATCTGCTTTTGTTAGCATCTGTTCCACAGTTTCTGCCTGAGCGGAAAAAGCAATTCCTCCGGCTAATAACAATGCCAATATTTTACGCATAAATCAGTGCCTCAATGATCGGTTTCTTCACACCTTTTCGGGCGGCGAACCACGCAACAACAAAACAAATAATGGCGACGGCAAGCGCCACGCTGATAAACAGTTCGGCAGAGAAATAAATATGCAGCGGGTAACTTTCTGTTCTGCCTGGCGCAGGCGGCATTCTGATATCAACAACCGTTAATAACATCGCCAGCCCTGCAGATAATCCGCCGCCCACCATTGCTCCGCACATTGCCATTAACCCCGCTTCCAGCAAAAAACCGCGAATAATTTCCTGTGGATACGTACCAAGAGCAGCCAGTGTGCCTATTTCGCGGGTTCTTTCCGTTACCGACATGGTCATAGAGTTAAATAAAGCGGCAAAGACAACCAGTGCCATTACGCCACCCATAATGGCGAAAATGCGGTTGTATAAATTTTTAACGCCATCATAAAAGACAGCTAATTTTTGCCACGGTGTCGTGATCACCGGTTCTGCCAGTTTTAGGGTATTGAGTTTTGCATCGATCTGTTTTCGTACCGCCGGTGTTTGTTGCGTTTCAAATAAATAGACCGACAGCGTACTGACTTTATGCGTTGCGAGCAGCGCCTGCGCGGCGGCAATATTGATATAAAGCTGCCGTTTATCAAGATCCGGAACGCCGGTAGAAAAAATGCTCTGCACTTTAAAATCCATGGCATTAAGCACACCATCCGTGGTGGTTGATAGCAGTGTCACAACATCGCCAACGGTCACTTTCAGGTTTTGTGCGAGGTTCGCACCCAGCATCACCTCAGGATCTTCTTTAGCAGCCGAATCGTCACTCTGGGGAGATAACGGCTTCCCGGATTTCACTGCCAGAAATTCACCTTTAATGGCAAATTCCTGAGGATCAATTCCGGTTCCCATATAAATTGTCGATTTTCGTCCGTTACTGATTAAACCATTAAATTCAATTCGCGGCAGAATGGCATGAATTCCCGGAATTGAAACCAGCGTTTTACCGATTATGGAATAATCGGATAAGCCATTATCCAGCGGTATCTCTTCTTCCTGCGCAAAATAGTTCGGCTGACTCAGGGTGATATGGCCTATGCTCATCGCCGTTTCCTTCATCAGCGATTGATAGGTATACAGGCCAAAGCCGCCAATACAACATAATGCAAAGACCACCACGGCGATAATCAGAATTGATAGCGTCGATCGCCGGCTATTACGTTGCAGGTTGAGCCATGCGCTTTTAATACTTATTGGCATCAGGCGTTCCATTGAATCTCCTCAGAGGAGATAAGCCCATCAACCAGATTAATATGCCTGTCGCATTGGCTTGCCATCCGTGGGTCATGCGTTGCTATGACGAACGTGGTGCCCATTTCGTGACCGAGCGTTTTCATGATCTGAATAATTGTGTTGGCGGAATGGCTATCCAGACTGGCGGTCGGCTCATCGGCAATCACTAACCGGGGTTGATGCACTAATGCTCTTGCAATCGCCACACGCTGTTGCTGGCCGCCGGACAAACGCTCCGGACGATATTGCAGAAAATCTTCCAGCCCGACTTTCGCCAGCATTTGTTCCGCTTTTTCTTTTTTTACTTTCGTACTGAATTTATTCAGCGTTAAGGGATAAGCGACATTTTCGAAAGCGGTCATTACCGGGATTAAATTGAAACGCTGAAAAACAAAACCCAGACTGCTTCGGCGTAATGCGGTAGCTTCTTTAACTTTGCGGGGAAAAGGTGTGCCATCGATAAATGCACTTCCCTGATAGTTCATATCAAGCATGCCCAGGATATTCAGCAGAGTACTTTTCCCGGAACCCGATGGACCGCACAGCGCCACCATCTCTCCCGGGTGGATTTCGCCATTCACGCCACCTAATGCCTGTACCGTTTGCGACCCCAGCCTGTAGTCTTTTTTAATGTTAGAAAATGACAACATAGCCATTCCCCTTGTGGATGCATGAATTAATGGCATTCAATCTAAGGAGTGTCGCCAGCAAAAACTACAGCATGTGACGAACGGCAATAAGCGGGGATGAAAGGTAATATAGCGGGATGAACTGAAATGGTGTGCGCCGGAAGACCTCATCGACCGGCGATGTTTCTTAAGCGCACTACGGGTAAATAGATCTGTTTTAGAAGGTCGATACCGGATGCATTGCCCGCCTGGCTTTAGCGCTTCTTTCGATAGCGTCTCAGTGTCCGGTTCTCAAGACTGAGATCAGCAAATATTTATTTGAGACGTTGGTTCCCGCTCTGAAGATTTAAGATCAGACGGTTCCATAATACCGCAGGTGCTTATTTCACCGCGCCTTCGGTCACGCCGCTGATAAATTTACGCTGGAATACCAGGAACACAGCCACCAGAGGCAGTATGACAATCATCGCCCCCGCCATCAGCACCGGGATATCAATGGTGTTTTTATTCTGGAAAAACATCATGCCGATCGGCAAGGTACGCAGCTCGTCTTTGTTCACCAGAATCAGGGGGATCAGAAACTCGTTCCAGGTCCAGATAAACAGCAGCAGCGCCAGCGTCGATAACGTTGGCCAGATGGCGGGCACCAGAAGGCCCCACAGAATTTTGCGCCGTGATGCGCCGTCCATCACTGAAGCTTCCACCAACTCGCGCGGCACCTGTTGCAGTGCGGTAGCGATCATCAGCGTGGTAAACGGCAGTGACAGGGCAATCTGCGGCAGGATCAGTGCCAGGTAAGTGTTGGTCAGCCCCATCCAGCGTAGCTCGTGATACAGCGGGATAATAAAAGCTTCGCTCGGCAGCACCATGCCAAGGCCAAGCAACGCCGCCACCACTTTTTTGCCGGGGATCTTCAGCCAGGCAAAGCCAAAACCGGCCAGAATACCGAGCAGAATGCTGCAAATCACCACCGGGATCACCACCAGCACCGAGTTCATAAAGTAAACGTTGAAATGCCCCTGCTGCCAGGCTGTGACATAGTTTTTAAAGTTGAGCGACGCGGGCAAAGTAAAGACGCCCTGGAACAGCTCCATCTGGGTTTTGAATGAGGTCATCAGTGCCATCAGGAACGGCATGATGGTCATCAGCGCCACGATCCAGATAAGCGCGCGAAAAACGACTGGCGTGCCACGCATCAGTGACGCTCCCGAATAGCAAAGTGAATTAACGCATTGATCAACAACACAATCATCATACTGAATACCGCAACTGCCGAAGCATAGCCGAAGTAATGCAGGTCAAAGCCCTGCTTATACATAAAGAGATTGGTGACCATGGTTGAGGTGCCCGGCCCGCCCTGCGTCATCACATAGACCAGGTCGAAGGCTTTCAGGCTAGCGATCACCGTCAGCAACAGCGCGATACGTACCTCGGGGCGCAGTGACGGCAGTGTGATACGCATAAATTTCTGCCGCCGCGAGGAGCCATCCAGATCGGCCGCCTCCAGCAACGAGGGATCCATGCGCTGCAATCCCGACATAAACAACACCAGACAAAAACCAAAGAAGTACCAGGTTGCCACCAGGCCGACAGCAGGCAATGCCCAGTTGAAATCCCCCAACCATGACAGCGCCAACTGCGGCAGGCCAACTGCACGCAGGAACTGATCGATCGGGCCAAATGCCGGGTTGTACAACCAGCGCCACACCACGCCAAGAACCGCCATCGGCATGATATAAGGCAGGAAAAAGAAGATGCGCAACAGGCTACGCTCGTTATTATTGCGCGTTTCATACAGGAAGCTGCACAGCAGCAAGCCGACACTAATCGGCAATAGTGTATAGAACAACATCAGCAATGCGTTGTTGCCCAGCGCTACCCAGAACACCGGATCGCTGAACATACGCAGGTAGTTGCTGATGCCGCTGAAGATCGGCATGGAGGTGCCGTCCCAGTCAGTAAAACTGATACCCAGCGACGCCAGCAACGGCACCAGCAGAAAAACCGCATACACCAGCACTGCGGGTAGAAGGTAGAGCGCATTGCGCCAGGCAGATTTATTCAGCATAACCGTACTCGCTTGCGGGCCTGTCAGCGGCCCGGCATCACTGCCGGGCCGGAATTATCAGTGCTTCAGGGTTTTCAGGTAACGTTGATAGTTGTCATCGAAATTAGTGACCATCTGGTCGGCGGTTTGCCGTCCGGCCAGCAGTTGCTGCACGTTCTGATTCAGTTCGGCGTTCATGGTCGGGGTCGCCCAGTCCACGTAATGACCGAGGCCATCATGCTCGTTCAGTGTTACCCACACCAGGTAGGTCTCGGCCAGTAACGGGTTATCAGCCGGGATCTGCGCATTTTTGCTGGCGCTGGCGGGCAGGAAGCCTACTTTCAGCCAGCGGTTCGCCATCTCATCCGACACGATATAGTCGATGAACTTCGCGGCGGCATCCCGCTGCTCTTTGGTTTTCGCCGTACTGGTGATGGAGTACGCCAGGTCAGTCCCCCCCACCATCAGCGCGTGCTGCACGCCAGCGCCCATCGGCATCGCGGCAAAATGAATATCTTTGTTATCTTTGAACTGCCCCAGATACCAGGTGCCGCTCACCAGGAAAGCGGCCTGCCCGTTCTGGAACAGGGTGGCGGCATCGTCATGGCCAATCCCCTGGTAGCCGGTGAAGAAATAGCCTTTGTCGTTCCAGCTTTTCATCATGTTGGCGGCCTTCACCAGCTTGTCATCTTTAAAGGTACCGCCCACGTCATAAATCAGATCATCGAGTTTTTTACGGTCGCTGCTTTCGATCTGCGCTTCCCAGAGAGTACTGAGCAGTTGCTGGCCCATGTTGCCATCCAGCAAACCCAGCATCATTGGCGGAGTGCCCTGCGCTTTCAGTTTTTCCATCGCCTGTTCCAGCTCAGCGAGGGTTTTTGGCACGGCTACACCGGCTTTATCCAGCAACGCTTTGTTGTAATACAGGCCAACCATTTCACCGAGGCTGGCGACGCCATACAGTTTGCCGCTGCCGAAGTCCTGATTATCGGACCAGCGGTTACGTTTCAGGATTGAATCCGGGAAACGCGTTGTCCAGCCGTAGGTTTTGGCGTAATCATCCAGCGGCCAAAGCAGCTTGTCTTTCACCAGAGACCCCATGTCGCCACCGCCCTGGTTAACCTGGGCGATCTGCGGGCCATCACCCGCTGTCAGCGCCAGTTTGAGCGGGATACGGGTATCTTCGAAGGAGTGCACAGAACGCTGGATAACAATGCCGGGATTCTGTTGCTGAAACACTTTGATCGCTTCATCCACCGCTTCTGTCTGCTGCGGATAGTTATAAATGTCCCACTCATTCAGGGTCACCGCCTGGGCCGAGGTCATCGCTGCGCCGAGCAGCACCCCCGCGGAAACCAGACGAGACAGGGTGCGAAGAGAGCTACAGAAGTACTGCGAACGTACGGTTGAATCACACATAATGCTCGGTTTCTCCAACAGATGACTGGCATCCCTTCATCTCGGCACCCGCAGTTCCCGCAGGCTGATTCAGCAGAAATAACGCTCACATCCATACTTACTTTATGAACAAAATAAAGTCAAACCTGTGCGGCGAGTAATTTTTGCTCTGTGATGCAGTGCGAAAAGTGAGAAGAAAAGTGGAGTAATCAGCAGGGAATGCTGCTTAATTAGCCAGAATGCCGATGCAATCGGTCACGCTTTACTGAAGCTCAGCATAATTCACTCGTGCTTTTAAACTGCATTAACTCACTGATAGAGCATATGAAAATCGTATAGTTATGAATAACGCTCACGAGTAAATGTTAAAAAGCTCGCGGATTAAGGGCTTGCCGCTGCATCATTGCTGCGTTGTCACGTTGATGGTCATGCGCTGCGATTATGTTTAGCGTTTTCTTTGTGGGACTACGCAATTATTACATCTTGAAAACTAAGTACGCTTTCATTACCGTAAAAACTGTCTATCTCCTGACCACAGAGGCTCCACCATGACGGCTGAAGCAGTTATTCGTCACGCTACCGAGGCGGATTTTCCCGCGCTCTCGCGTATTTGTTTAGAAACCGCCAATGCTGGCAAAGATGCGACAGCGCTCTATTCTGACCCCGCCCTGCCCGGCCTGCGCTTTGTGATTCCCTACGCACGTTTTGCGCCAGATTTCGCGCTGGCGCTGGAACAGCAGGGCGAGGTCGTCGGCTATGCGGTTGCCGTACCGGATACCCGTGCCTTTGAGGCGGTGCTGAACCAGCAGTGGTGGCCGATGTTGCAGGCGCAATATCGTGACTACCCGGCCAGCGCCCCGCTCGACAGCAAAGTTCTGGAGGCCATCTTCCAGCCGGATGCCGCCGCCGATCAGCTGGTAAGCCAGTGGCCAGCGCACCTGCATATCAATCTGCTGCCACCGGCTCAGCAGGGTGGCTGGGGGCGCAAACTGATTGAGCAACTGCTGGCGCTGCTGCGCGAGGCGGGTGTGCCTGGCGTGCACCTTGGCGTCAGCCTGCAAAACGAGCAGGTTTGCGGTTTTTATCAGCGCCTTGGCTTCACGCCCATCGTGCGCAGCAACGCCATTTATATGGGCCAGTTACTTTAAGCGAGACACAGTATGACCAGCCTGCATCTGCAAAGCGTTAAGAAGTCTTACGAGCAAGTGAACGTGATTCACGGGATCGATCTCACTATCAACAGCGGTGAATTTGTGGTGTTTGTTGGCCCTTCGGGCTGCGGAAAATCGACGCTGCTACGCATGATTGCCGGGCTGGAGGAGATTAGCGACGGCAAGCTGCTGATTGAGGGCGCGGATATGACCCACCAGCCAGCAACCGAGCGCGGTATCGCCATGGTGTTTCAGTCCTACGCGCTTTACCCGAATATGACGGTGCGCGGCAACCTCGCTTATCCGCTGGAAGTGATGAAGCGTCCGAAAACCGAGATCGCACAGGCAATTGCGCAGACTGCGGAGCGCCTGCATCTGACCGAGCTGCTCGATCGTCTGCCGCGTGCTTTGTCAGGCGGGCAACGTCAGCGCGTGGCGATTGGGCGCGCCATTATTCGCCATCCGCGCATTTTCTTGTTTGATGAACCCCTGTCGAATCTGGATGCCGAGTTACGTTTGCAGATGCGTATCGAAATCGCGCGGCTGCACGCCTCATTGGGTAATACCATGATTTACGTCACCCATGACCAGCTGGAAGCAATGACGCTGGCCGATCGTATTGTGGTGCTGCGTCAGGGCCGTATTGAACAGGTCGGTGCGCCACTGGAGCTGTATCACGATCCGGACAATCTGTTTGTCGCCGGGTTTATTGGTTCGCCAAAGATGAATTTCTTACCCGCAGAAGTGGCCGCCATCGCGCCCGGCGAAGTGCAGCTGCGCGTGCCTTCTCTCGGCCTTCACGCATTAACCATGAAGATTGACGCCGCCTGCCAGGAAGGGCAGAAAGTGACGCTTGGCGTACGCCCTGAACATTTTCAGCCTGCCAGCTCAGCCAGCGCGCCGTTGAGCTTTAGCGCACCGCTGTCGTTCAGTGAGATGCTGGGACATACCAATTACCTTTATCTGGATGTAGGCCAGGAGCGGCTGCTGGTGATTGAGGAGCGTAACGTGGCAAGCCATGAGATGGGTGAGCCGGTACATTATCAGCTGGATGCGGGGAGTTGTTTGTTGTTTGATGAAGGGGGAATGCGGTTACGGTGAAAGGCGCTGCGCGGAATAGCCGCGGTTAGCGCCATAGAGCTTCCACCGACCGTCGCGCAGACCAGCCTGAGTTCGATATTCAACCGAACTCAGGTTGGTTTCAGATTGATACGTTTATGGTTGTAATCGTGGATGTATTCGCATATGGCGTGTTTCAGCTCACCTGTCGTTGGGTATCCCACTTTTGGGCGCAGTTCAGGCGCAGGACTTAGCCTGAGGTGAACGAAACCCGCGCAATGCCAAAAAAACGCGATGAAGCGCAAATTTTTACGACGCGATCTCTTCATCCGCCTGTGCGGCCAGCAAATCCAGCAATTTATTCACCGCAAAACCCGCCGCGCCCTGTGCCCACATCCGATTTGACTCGGTAATAAACTGCAACGGCGTCATGTGCGGCGTCAGTTTCAGGCGATAGGTCTGGAAACTCTGGGTGATATTATCCAGCAAAATGCGCGACGCCATCTGTGGTTCCATCGCCAGATAGACCACATCGGGATCATAGGCAACCGACAGATTTGCCAGCGATATGCCCAACTGATGGCCGGCTTCCGCCAGCGCGCTCAGCACTTCCTGCGTCGGGCGCATATCCAGGTCGCGCAGCGCCTGCGGCACCTCATCTTTCAGCGTGGCGGCCACCCGTCGCAAAATCGCCTGTGATGAGGCGACATCTTCCAGCAGGCGCTCGGAACCATCCCCCAGCAGGGCATTACCAATCTCACCCGCTTTACCATGACGCCCGCGATAGAGCTGACGATCGAGCAGAATACCTGCGCCAATCCCTTTACCAAAGGTGGCGATAATCGCCGATTGCGCATGACCGAGCTGACCAAATACCAGCGCCGCCATCGCTAAAGCGTTGGCGTCATTTTCGATAAATACCGGCAGCGAAAAGCGTTCCTCCAGTAGCCGGGCAATCGGAACGTTATCCCAGTCCAGCACGCGTGAACGCACGCAATAGCCATTGCTGGCATCCACCAGACCAGACAGCGCCAGGCCAATGGCGCCCACCTTTCTGTTCTCTACGCCGCGCAGAAACTTTGCCAGCGCATCGCCCAGTTGTTTCGGTGTCATGGCTCCGGAAGGCATTTGCTGCTCGCCGATGATATTGCCGCCCAGGTCGGTCAGCACAATCAGATTACGTTCTGCATTGAGCTGGATGCCGATCACGCTGGCGTGGTCGGGATTAAGACCAAGCAGGGTTTTGGGACGCCCCATCGAGACACGTCGCAGCCCCAGCTCCTGTACGATGCCCCCGGTCAGCAGGCGATTAGTAGCCTGCGAGACCGTTGACATACTCAGGCCGCTACGCACTTTGAGATCGGACTGGCTGATCGGCGCATTTTCGACAATCAGCCGCAGAATACGGGCAGTTACGTTCGGAGCAATCATGGTTCTCTTTATCAGCAGAATGAAAAGGTTACGCGGGTTGGTTCATACTGAACTGGCTGGCAAGCCGTAGCGCACCGCTCAGCGCATCGCCCTGCGGTGGCACCAGTAGTGCGGCGATATCCGCCGGAAGCCAGGGCTGAATCGGCGCGGCCAGGCCTCCCATCAACGCCAGCTTACCGTGGCTGCGCGCCAGTAGCGGCTGTATCATCAGTGCGATATCCGCAGCGGTTTGCTGAACCAGCGCAGCGCCATGCACATCACCCGCCTGCGCGGCGGCGAAAACGTCCGGCACTATCCGCCCCCAGTCGGCTGGCGTCGCCTGACGTGACCAGATTAGCATCTGTTCCGGGCTGTCGTGGTAATGCGCCATGATGCGTTGTGTCAGCGCCGAAGACGGCACGATGTCTTCATGGGCCAGCAGCGCCAGCCGGAGCGCACGCTGCCCCAGCACAGCGCCTGAGCCGGCATCGGAGAGGGCAAATCCCCAGCCGCCGAGCAGTGTAAACTGCGTGCCATCCCATGCCGCGCCCTGGCTGCCGGTGCCGGTGATAAATACCGCCCCTGGCGCGCCATTATGCGCCCCGGCGCAGGCCGTTTCGACATCGGTAAAAACATAGCGCGACTGACAAACCGGCTGCCAGCTATCCAGACGTGCTTTGACCGAGGACACATTTGCCCCCGCGAGGCCTGCCACCAGCACGGTTTGTGCCCGTGCCGCTGCCGGTAATGCCGCCTGAGTGAAAAGATCGTCAATCACCCGGTCAATAGCGTCAATCGCCGCTTCAAAGTGCGACCAGACATTGGCTGGCCCGCCGCGCGCTTCCGCCAGCAACTGCCCCCGATCGTCGGTGAGACGTCCACGACAGCGCGTACCACCACCATCAATACCCAGCATCAATGACTGCACGCGCTTCCTCCTGCCCTGCACCGCCCGGGATGACCCTTTATAGATGTGCGAAAGATAGGGTAAAAAAACTTAAATCGCAATAACAAATAAATATGGAAGACACAACACTAAATAAAAATGACTAAAATCATATAAATAATAAAAACATTGATTTTTACGCTCAGGATATTAATTGACTTTAGTTTTTCTGCCGTAATAAGTTAGCGGTCAGATTATCAGCAGCCTGATGGGTCGGGCAGCTAACAGGCAACGGGTTTCAGGGGTATAACATGAAAGTGGGCATTATTGGTCTTGGCTTTCGTCTTTCCCATGTGGTGAAAGAGTTCAGCAAAGCCGATACAGAGTTCTCAGTAGTGGGTTATGTCGATCCGGCTCCGGCGGGTTTACCCAATCTTCACACCTTCGGTATCGATCCCGGCAAAGCATTCGACAGCATTGACGCCCTGCTGAGTCATGGCGGTTTTGATCTGTTGCTGATCGGCTCACCGAACTTTATGCATCTTGAGCATATTCGTCAGGGACTGGCAGCGGGTTATACCGTCTTCACCGAGAAGCCGGTGGTCATCAATGAAGAACAGACGATGTCGATGGCGCGGCTGGTGCAGCAGTATGGTCACGAGCGTATTCTGGTCGGTCTGGTGCTGCGCTACTCGCCGCTGTATCACGACCTGTTGATGGCGCGTGATGATAAACGCCTCGGAGAGATCACCTCCATCGAAGCCACCGAACATATCAAGCCATACCATGGCGCCTTCTTCCAGCGCGACTGGCGTCGGCTGGAGAAATACGCCGGTCCGTACATTCTGGAAAAATGCTGTCACGATATCGATCTTTATCAGGGCCTGATGGGTGAGCGCCCGGTGCGTGTCGCCAGCTTTGGTGGCCGTAAATCCTTTACCCCGCAACACGCGCCGCAGGGCGCCGTCACCCCTGATTCCGAGGTGTATCATGTCAAACCGAGCGGCTGGTCAAGTACCGACGCGGTGTTTGATAGCGACGCCGATATCGTCGATTACCAGACGGCCATCATTGAATACGCCGGTGGCGCCACCCTGGCCTTTCACGCCAACCTCAACGTGCCGGATGAGTTCCGTCGTTTTTGCGTAATGGGCACCGACGGCATGGCGGAAGGTGACTTTGTGCGTAACTATTTCCGCGTGCATAACGCCCGTACCGGTGAGCGCGAAGTAGATACCACCTACAGCGGCAACGCTTACGATGGTCACTATGGCGCTGACGCACTGATGGCTGAAGAGATTGTGAAACACATTAAACAGGGAACGCCGCTGAAAGTAACGGTGGTGGACGCACTGGAAGCCGGGCTCACCGCAATTAAAATCGACGAAGCGCGAAAATCGAAAACCGTGGTGGATATGACAGAAAGCTGGAAACAATTTGACGCCAGCCTGGGGAAAAAGTAGCCATATAACGGCTACAGACTCGCGGTCCCCCTAATCGCGAGTTTTGTCATGGCGATACAGACTGGATATCTCCTTTACCGGCCTCCTGGCCGGTTTTTATTTCTCACTCAAAACCACGTCCTGTGGACCGGGCCATCAATAGATTTTCGCTTTGCCTGATAGTATTGAGATCTTTTTCTGGCCTGCAGCAGCGCGTATCACACTTAAACCCGATGTTGATGATGGGAGTGAAATAGCGCGCACGACTTTCATGTCGATTCATCGTGAAAAGAGGGCATAAGAGAAATTAAATCATTCATCAATAGTTACCAGAAAAAGCGTAACATGTGTTTTTTTGTATAAAATGCTCTTATCGTTTTTTGTAAGTTAGTTATGCTTGTTTAACTACTCCGAATTAGAAGGCGACGCGCAATGAAACAATTAAGAATTTATACATTAAAAGATAAAGAAAGTGCGGAAAAATATTTCCGTACTTGTTGGCCAAAGCACATGGTGAGCTTACCAAAGTTTGGGATCTTCATTAACAGCGTATATCTGGGCGGCAATGAGCAAGATAATCAGGTTATAGCTGTGGTCACGTTCCCTGAAGAGGGTGATGTTAACCTTTTAAATCGCCAATATATGCAAAGCCCGGATTTTAGCGAAGACATGCGTGGATTCAATATGACAGATATAATTCATGTTGATGAAATTGCAATTAGCGAAACGCTTTTTTAACAGCTTTTATTGCAATAGCTGACCGGCACAACCCAACGAGACAATATTTTTCCAGCAATAATTCATTTGAAAGATATTCGCGACTTCAGAAAGTTGAATATACCTTCGACCAGAAGCAGAAAGTCTGCTTCTGGCTGTGAGTTCAACGGGTCGATAAGAGTTAGAAACGGAAGGGTAGTACGTGATTACGTAAAGGGAAAAGAGTAGGCCCCATTCCCTGTGCGATCCCCATCAGCGAAAGCCCACCTGCTGTTGCATGAGACTGACCCCGAATAATCAGGAATAACCGGCTTAATGTTGGTTGTTTATCCTGGTAACCGGAAGGTTTCACAGCAAATTCTGATGGAGTCAATCATCCCGGCGCAGAGTGGGAACGCCGCCGTATTTCTTGCGCTACGTACAGAACGTGGCATCGGAAATGCCCGTCTTGCGGCAGAACCGGTATGCCCGGCTCAGCCAGCTTCAGGGCAAAGACAATCTGCTCTTCAGTGAATCGTGATTTTTTCATCGTCACCACCTCCGTTCAGGGGAGTATGGATCATGCCGGAATTTCTGTTTCTGAATGGAGCAGGATTTTGGGTCAGGGTCATGTATCTGATAACCCATTTTCATCATTTTTGTTTGCTTCCGTTCTGCCTGAAAACATGGGATTAATGTCACTCTTCCGGTTTTGGTCAGTTCGTATACTGCAAGAGTGCTATCGGGGTCCATTATGTTTCTTGAAGAACGTAGAAAGTCTATTTTGCAATATTTAGATGAGCATGAGCGTGGCTATGTGAATTATTTTGCGGCGCATTTTAATGTCACGAAAGAAACGATACGCAGTGATTTAAATACTCTTGCAGAGATGGGTCTGGTGCAGCGCTGTTACGGCGGAGCAATTATTTCACGCCGTAGTTTGCTGGCCGAACTTATTTCTGAAACCGGTGATAGTTTTGAGGTGCTACTGCAACCTATTTATCACCGTAAATCACCCAGTGATGAGCGACAGAAAGGAAAATTTATGCAGGGCAAGGTATGTGTATTTGGCTCGTTCAATGTTGACATTGTGGCTAAGGTTGAACGTTTCCCACGGGGAGGAGAGTCGCTAATGGCGCTGGGCAGCAGTCTGGGGCCGGGCGGGAAAGGGGCTAACCAGGCAACGGCCGCCAGTAAAGCCGGTGCTCAGGTGCATTTTGTCGCAAAGGTGGGTAAAGATCAGTTCAGTAATTTAGCTGCGGATCACCTAACTCGCTCTGCAATTCACTCTTACACGCTTTATCAATCCGAGAGTGAACCAACCGGTAATGCGATTATTTATGTTTCTCAGGAAAATGGCGAAAACATGATTGCTATTTATTCTGGGGCAAATAAGACTATTACCCACAATGAAATTCAGGCAATTATTCCGGAATTATCTTCATCTGACGTTTTATTGGTTCAACTGGAGAATAATTTCGATGCCACTCACTCGATAATTAAGATCGCTCACGAACTGGGTAAGCGAGTGATTCTGAACCCTGCCCCTTATTCTGCTGAAATTATACCCAGCATTCCCTTTGTGGATGTCATTACGCCGAACGAAACGGAGGCGTCTTTATTGTCGGGTATCGACATTAACGATCTTGATACCGCAAAAGAAGCGGCCCTGCGCATTGCCGAACTGGGTGCCAGGAAAGTGCTGATTACAATGGGGTCGCGTGGTGCACTGCTGCTGGACAACCGCCAGTTTAGCCATATCCGCGCCTTCCCTGCCGTCACCGTGGATACCACCGGTGCTGGCGATGCTTTTAACGGTGCGCTAGCCGCCTCGCTGGCCGCCGGAAACAGTCTGGTGCAGGCCACAACCTGGGCTTCCGCCTTTGCCTCTCTGGCCGTTGAGCTGGAAGGGGCATCCAACATGCCTGATTTCGAACAGGCAAACGCACGACTCCGTACCCTCAGAACTCAGGAAAAATAATATGAAAACGATCAACGGTATTGTTCCGGTAATGCTGACGCCATTCACAGCTGACGATCGGATTGACTATCCGGCGCTGGCGAAATTAATCGACTGGTATCTGGAGAAGGGGGTTGATGCGCTGTTTGCCGTCTGCCAGTCAAGCGAAATGCAGTTCCTTTCTTTAGAGGAACGTGTTGAGCTGGCGCGCTTTGTGGTACAGCACGTTAACGGCCGCATTCCGGTTATCGCCTCTGGTCATATCAGCGACGATATTGAAGCACAAAAAGCCGAGCTGCTGGCGATGGCGCAGACCGGCATTGATGCTCTGGTGCTGGTGACCAACCATCTCGATCCGCGTAACGAGGGCAGCGAAGTCTTCTACGCTACGCTCAATACGCTGCTGGATACGCTGCCGGCCTCTCTGCCGCTCGGCCTTTACGAGTGTCCGGCGCCATATCGCCGCCTGCTAAGCGATGATGAATTTACCTGGTGCGCCAATAGCGGCCGTTTCATTGTGCTGAAGGATGTGAGCTGCGATCTGCCGACCGTTGAACGTCGCGTACGTCTGGCTCAGGGGACGCCGCTCAACGTCATTAACGCCAACGCGGCGATTGCCTGGCCAGCGATTCTGGCGGGTTCGCAGGGCTTTAGCGGCGTGTTTACCAACTTCCATCCTGAACTGTACAGCTGGTTATGGCGGGAAGGGAAAAACCAGCGCGCGCTGGCCGATGAACTGGCGATTTTCCTCTCGCTGGGGGCCGTGACCGAAACGCTAGGCTATCCGAAAAACGCCAAAATTTATCATCAGCGCCTCGGGACCTTTGACGGTATCACCTGCCGGGTTAACAAGGATGATGTGCTGAATAAGTTCTGGGGGCTGACGGTGATCCTCGACCAGATTCGTGCCGGAACCGAACAATGGCGTCAGCGTATCGCTGGCTAAGCAGAGGATGCCATTATGATCGTAACCAGTATGAAGGCATGGCCTGCCCAGGAATCCGCTTTCCATCCGGTGATTCGTCAGGCGCTGGCTTTTCTTGCGCAGAATGATTTTCAGGATTTCGTGCCGGGCAAAATCGACTTGATCCCTGGCAGGCTGTTCTGCCTGTTACAGGAGATGGACAGCGTACCTTTTGAAGAGGCGCGGCCGGAGTCACATCGCCAGTTTATCGATATTCAGTATTTGATCTCGGGTCATGAGCGTATGGGTGTCAGCCGTGTAGAAAGCGGTCTGCATACCGTTGTTGATGACCGTACACCGCAGCAGGACATCATGTTCTGGCAGGTTGAAAAAGAAGAGATACAGGTGACGTTAACGCCCGGTATGTTCGCGATTTTCTTTCCGCAAGATATTCATCGTCCGTGCTGCCATCCGCAGAGTGGTGGGGTTAATCATCTGCGCAAGGCGGTTGTCAAAATCGATCGTGCGTTACTGGAGGAGACGGTATGAGCACAGTGAATCCGGCTTCCGCCACGGCAATTGCGCCGCCGAAGCTCTCCCGCCGTCGCTGGGGGATCATTTTAATTCTGCTCCTGGCTGCGGTAGTGAACTACCTTGACCGCGCCAACCTGAGTATCGCCAATACCACTATTTCGAAGGAGTTTGGTTTCTCCGGCACTGAAATGGGCTTGCTGCTGTCGGCGTTCCTCTGGCCTTATGCGTTGGCTAACCTGCCCGCCGGATGGCTGGTAGACCGCTTTGGTCCGAAGAAGATGTTCACCGGTGCGCTGACTCTGTGGTCCGCCGTGACCTTCCTGATGGGGTTTGTGAACACCTACAGTTTTTTCTACGGTCTGCGGGTGCTGTTAGGGGTTGCTGAGTCCCCGTTCTTTACCTCGGGTATCAAGATCACCCAAAGCTGGTTTTCAGATAAAGAGCGCGGCCTGCCGACATCGATCATCAATACCGGTTCGCAAATTGCTAATGCCATTGCTCCGCCGCTGCTGACCGTTCTGCTGCTGTGGGTAGGCTGGCGCGGGATGTTTATCGCCGTCGGTCTGTTGGGGATTCCGTTAATGCTGGCGTGGTTGAGGTTTTATCGCGATCCGGATGCGCGGGAAGCGATGCTGATTCATACCGGTAAAGTCGCCGTTACCACAGCGGATAAACCGCAGGTAAACTGGAGCGACCTGTTCCGCAACAAAACGACCTGGCTGATGATTTCCGGCAACTTCTGCATCATGTTTACTATCTGGGTTTATCTGACCTGGCTGCCGGGTTATCTGGAAACGTCGCTGGGCTTTAGCCTGAAGCAGACGGGCCTGATTGCGTCGATTCCGTTCTTCGCCGGTATTCTTGGCGTGCTGTGCGGCGGGATGATCTCTGACCGTCTGGTGCGCAAAGGGGTTAATGCGGTAACGGCGCGTAAGGTGCCTATTGTGCTGGGTGCGACGATGGCGGCCTGTTTTGTGATGCCAATTCCGTTTGTCAGCAACAGCGGTACTGCGATTACGCTACTGACGCTGGGCTATTTCTGCTCGCAAATGCCATCCGGAGTTATCTGGGCGCTGGCAGCAGATATGGCACCAAAAGAGCAGGTTGCTTCCCTCGGTGCGATCCAGAACTTTGGCGGTTTCCTCGGTGCAGCGCTGGCGCCAGTGATCACCGGGATTATCCTTGACACTACCGGTCAGTTCACCAACGTCTTTATTCTCGGTGGCTGCCTGCTATTCCTTGGCGCCTGTCTCTATGGTTTCTTTGTACGTAAACCGTTGGCACAGTAGTTCTCTCCTCAGACAAAGCGCCGGCTGGTGCTTTGTCTGTCTTGCTGTGTGCCATGGCCGTATCGCGGGACAGTAACCACAATCTTTCGGGAAGGAAAGGATCCTTATAAGGCGCAAGACGTTATCAATAGCTGTGGCTACTTCGTCTTCACTGCGTCCGCCATTTATTGCAAAGCGGTTATCAAAAACGAAGTGCGGAACCGAACGAACGCCTGCCTAAGTGGAGCTCGACGCTTCTTGCTCAATCTGTTTGTGGCAGGCGGGGTCGAGTGCGAGGGTGCGGGCCTCATCCCTGCTGAATCCACAGGCTGTCGCAACATCTGCCAATATTTCGGCATCAGCAATGTTTCTTGCCGCAAGGAAATAGGCGTCCGTGATGGCTACGGCGAGTTGGTGCTGCGTGCCACGTTCTCTGGCGGCCAGGATAATGGCGTGCGCAGCCGGTGTTGGGTAGGCATAGCGCTGACGATTAAGGTCCAGGTCGAAACCGGACGCACGAGCTTCTGCTTCGGGGCGAGCAAATGCCGACTTCGCATCTGTCACACCATATCGTGCGCGTAGCAGGTCGGGGATGAAGAGTCCGGCCGCTGGTGCGTCTGGCAGCAGAAGAACCGGATGATGGTGAATATCCGCACCCACCCCAGGGAAGCGTTCCTGAAGAACCTTGTCGAGCCGGTGCAGGCCCACAAAACACCAGGGGCAGGTGATCTCGGTATATAAGTCGATTCACAACATGATCCCATTCCTCCTTACTCAACGATTGGCGATACCCGGCGCGGCGCGCACGAACGTTTTATCCGTGACCTGGTCCACAAGAAACTTAGCCAGATTGCCTCTGGACAGTTTCATGCTGAGCCTGGTCCGCCCGTACCAGCCCACATCAACATTGTCATTTGCAGGGCCATCCCTGAGATTCGGAATCCTCACCAGTGTCCAGTCGAGACCGGAACTGGCGATGAGTTCACCCGTGGCCCTGATGTCTTCATAAGCCCCGGGCACGATCACCCTGAACAGCAACACAAACGCATGTGCCTTGAGAGCGAATCCATCTCTGGGATCGCGATATGCGGCGGTGGAGATCTGGATGAGGCGACGCACACCCATTTGCTCCATCGCTGAGATGATATTGGACAGACCATGCATGACCGGTTTGTCCCCCTGGACCTTCAGGCTGTTAGGACCGAGTGCGCTGATTACTGCATCAGCGCCGCGAACGCACTTCGCAATGGCTTCATCGTCCTGCAGGTCGCCAACAACGACTTCGATCTTTCCCGCGAATGCGTCAACCTTCCTGGCATCGCGCGTATAGACCGACAGGCTGTAGCCCTGCTTCAGGGCTTCTTCGATAATGTGTTTTCCGGTCGGACCGGTCGCACCAAACAGAGAGAGTTTCATTTTTAATTCCGGGTAAACAGACGTTGTTTGCTCTTACACGCCGGGGGCGCAGCCCACAGCCAGACAACCTAAAGCCTGGAGGGGAGATCGAATTGAAGACCGATGAGCTTCTCGGTTTCGACCCACAGGCGCTTTGCGGTTTCTTCGTTCTGCGCGCGCTCGTTGATACGCGCGCGTACCGGAGGGCCCTTGTGCCCGAAGAAGCGTCCTGGCCCCCAGTAGCTGCCCGGTGGCGCATTCGGATCAGTCGCTGCGCGCATTGTATTAAGCGCCCCTTCGAACGTACCCAACTGCAGAATGGGGTTAAGAAAACTTGCCATGAAGCGCTCATGCGGACGCAAGTGGCGTTGTAGCTCGCTTTGCGTCCACCCTGGATGAGCTGCCGTGACCAGTACGCCGGAACCACACACAGCCAGACGTCGCTGAAGTTCCAGAGCGAAGAGGAGATTCGCGAGCTTGCTTTGCCGATAGGCCGTCAGTGCGTTATATGGCCGGTCATTCCAGTTCAGGTCGTCGAAGACAATGTGACCGTCGTGATGGGCCAGGCTTGAAACAATGACAATTCGCGCATGTGGGGTGCGGAGCACAAGCGGCATAAGACGCTGAGTGAGCGCTACATGGCCGAGGTGATTCGTACCGAACTGAATCTCAAAGCCCTGCCGGGTACGTGACAGAGGGGGAAGCATAACGCCTGCGTTGTTGATGAGCAGGTCGAGCCTGTCATGTGTTGATGTGAACCGTTCGGCAAAAGCCGCAATGGAATCGAGGTCCGCAAGATCAAGAGCCTCCAGGGCTGGCGCCGTGGAGGGCCTCTCATCAACGATTCGCTTGAGTGCGCGTTCACTTTTACTGAGGTTCCGGCATGCAAGTACGACCTTCGCGCCGCGGAGAGCAAACATGCGAGCCGTTTCGAAGCCGATACCGGTATTCGCGCCAGTGACAATGACAGTACGTCCTGTCTGATCCGGAATATCATCAAAGGTCCATGTACTCATCAGAACCACCTCCACCGTTAAGCCGCTGGTAACGACAGAAGCATCTCTGCGTTGAGCGTGGGGACAGAGTTGCATGCAGTGACCGTACCTGCGCCAAAAGGACAACGGTTTTCTTCATTGTCATGGTTATGCCACCTTAGCCAACAGAGCTTGCACAGCCGCCCCGGTACTGGCGATGGCAGCTTGTGCCGCGTCAGGGCCTTGCACCGTACCCTCAATACGGATGAGCTCGACGTCAGTCAACCCGATGAAGCCGAGCATGTGCAGGAGATAACTGGTCTGGAAATCGAAAGGTGCATAGACTCCCTCCGAGAAAACACCTCCAGCGGCAGTGACCAGATAAACCTTCTTGCCGGTCAGCAGACCATGGGGTACGCCTGTTTCGTAACTGAAGGTGATGCCCGGCCAGGTGATGTTGTCAATCCACGCTTTGAGCTGCGAAGATGGACCGAAATTCATCATGCCCGAGCCAAGCACAATTACGTCCGCGGCACGCAACTCATCAACCAGTTCCATGGCACCTTCGACAGCCTTAGACTCTTCTGCTGTACGGGCATCAGGCGCCATCACGCGGCCCTTGATATAGTCTTGCGTAATGTGCGGCGCCGGATTAGCAACCAGGTCGCGAACGGTCAGCGAGCCCCCGGACTGCATCCGGATGCCATTGGCAATTTCAGTGGCGAAGCGTGTGGAAAGACTTTCGGCCCCGCGCGGACTGGACGTGATCAGCAGGATTTTTCTCATGGTGACTCCTCATGTAGTATAAAATAGATACCAGGTAACATTTTCAACCTTAGTTATCTATCGATACAGAGGATACTAAGATTCCTGTCTGCATTTAACAAGAAGGCACATCCATGTCACTGAGTCACAAAAACTTGCCCGAAGCACTGCCCTCTCCCAATACGGGAGGCTGTCAGGCCACCCGCGAGATACTGGATCGCATCGGCGACAAATGGAGTCTCTACATTATTGCTTCGCTGGCCAATGGGAAGCGACGCTTCAACGAGTTAAGACGCAGTATTGAAGGCATCTCCCAGCGCATGCTGACGCTGACTTTGCGTGGAATGGAGCGCGATGGGCTTCTTACCCGGACGGTCTATCCGACCATTCCGCCACGCGTCGAATACGAACTCACCGAACTGGGCCGGACGCTGTTAGTGCCTGTGATGGCGCTTGTGAACTGGGCAAACGACAACCGATTCACCATCGCCGAAGCACATAAACGCTTCGACGACGCGCGCGAACCAGACGAGAGATAAGCCCGGGGCGTGATTACGGCAGAGCCAGCAGAAGCGGGAGACAGAATAAATGTCTGACAAGAATTGATCCAACAGTCTGGATAACAATGAATTTCTTTCGTTGTTCGCTCATAGTTGACGGAGTGCAACATAACGGCAGCTTCTACAACCAGCCTGGCCTGTTTCACTCAAATTCCTTGTCGCAAGATCGTGGGCCATCTGGCTATGATTACAAAAATACCCCTAAGAACGGATAATATCGGTTAACAGGAAATCCAGCAGTGACCGGGTGGTTGCGGGTAAGTACTTACGCGAGGCATACGCGGCATATACATCCAGTTGAGGTAACTGGTAGTCTGGAAACAAGGCTACAAGTGCTCCGGACTGAATATCCGATGAGCATGTGAAGGCGGGTAAATGTACGATCCCTTTTCCGTTCAGTGCTGCAGAGAGCAGTACCATGGAATCATTAGCAGCGATGCTGCCTGAGACCTCCACTTCGATAACAGGCATGTTCGGTTCTCCCGACGGAGGGCAGAAACGCCACGTGTTACCAAAACGGGTGTGATTCAGGCAGTTATGCTGGCGCAGGTCATCAGGATGACCGGGCGCTCCGCAACGGTCGAGATAAGCCGGAGCCGCGCAAACAACAGAAGGGCAGCGGGTCAGCAAACGTGAAATCATGCCCTGTGCCGGTTCACTACCCACAATGATTGCCAGATCGACAGCTCCCTCATTCAGGTTTACCGCGTGATCTCCCAGCACCATTTCCACTGACGTTTTGGGAAACCGCTCAGCATAGCGCGCGATCGCTCCCGCAAGATAAGACTGCCCGAACGATATACTGCTGGCCACGCGAATTAGCCCCTGAGGTTCCGTGTGTCTGCCCGCTGTGGCTAACTCAATATCTTCATTCAACGCAATGATTTGTCGACAAAAAGAAAGAATATTGCAACCGTCACTGGTCGGGCCGAGGCAGCGGCTGGTTCTGTGTAGCAACCGTACCCGAAGCTCGCTTTCGAGCGAGGCAATGTAGCGGGTCGCCATGGCACGGGAAATATCCATCCTGTTTGCCGCGGCAGTCAGGCTCCCCAGTTCGACCACATTAATGAAGACTTTCATGGCGGTCAGTCGGTCCATCTCTTCACCCTGATGTCCGTTTTATGCAACATTTCATTGCCTTTTTAGCCGTATATTCGATCGAATGAAGCAACTATAGTACAAAGCCTGGTCAATCCACAACGGAATGCAACATGCTGAAAACCCGCTCTCTTTTACTTGCTTTAATCCTGCTGATGGCCGGAGGGACTGCGAACGCGCAGATATCAGAAACCACCGCAGCAGAGGCAACGCCTATGGCAGGCTGTGGTCCGTCATCAACCATTAATGCTTTGTTCACAGAGTTTGGACGAACCGGAAAAATGCCAGAGGAATTAGGCAAGTGGCTGAATAACAGTGAAATCCAGTCAATTCCCCCCTTTAAGGTCTTTGATAATGTTTACTATGTTGGCATATGCTGGGTATCGGCGTGGCTGCTGAAAACAAGTGACGGCCTGGTATTAATCGATACGTTGTATGAGCCATACACCGACAGGCTGCTTGAGAATATCAAAAAACTCGGTTTTGACCCTGCTGATATCAAACTGATTCTGGTGACGCACGGCCATTTTGACCACGCCGGAGGCATATCCCGCCTCAAGGCACTGACCAAAGCAAAGATTGCCATGACCCGTGAAGGCTGGATCGAGGCACGCGAGGATGCCCAAAAATCGCAGGGTAAGCCAGGAGCATGGACGATGCCGCCTGCCGCCGACCTTGAGATCAAGGATGGCGAAATACTGACCGTAGGCGATACACGCATTCAGGCATTTGCAACGCCCGGACATACCTGGGGCACGGCATCCTATGTGTATGATGTTAAGGATGGTAAACAAACCTATAAAGCCATTACCGTGGGTGGTCTTGGCTTAAACGCAATAGACGGACCACAGCAGGTTGAGGCTTACATCAGCAGTATTGATCGCATCAAAAAAATGGTGAACGATCCCCGCCATCCGATCAGGGTACATCTCACTGCACACCCTTTCAGCAATGGCATGATTGAAACGGTTGCCCGCCTTAAAGAGCGTCAGCCTGGCCAGACTCATCCCATGGACGATGCCGCAGGGATTATCAAACAACTCGACCAGCTCCGTCTCGGTGCCAGCGAACGCCTTAAAGTTGAGCAGGCCAAAACGGCGAAATAAGTCTGAAAATAGACACGCATGGTGTGATGCAGTTTGCCACGTTCAGATAATTTTCGGCCCTTACTCGCACGTTCGGGCCGGATTTTCTGCTGACACTTGGTGATCGCATTCTGATGTAATCTTCCCTGACATCTTGTCTTCCTGTTTATAAAACCAGGTGAAGAATGGATACAGCTGGACAGAAATGTCGTCTTTCCCATTAAGTCGGCAGGCAACTTTGTGCCAGAAGTGGACATTAATTTCATTACTCTAATCTGCCTTCCTACATACAGTGCAGGTGATGGCGCAATTTGCCACAACCATGGCGTACTTTGAATGCTTATTTGAGGTTTAAAAGAATATGATACCAGTTCTATCCCGGTAGATAATTTACGTCAGGAACCAGAAAATGGCACGTAACCGTACTTTTTCTCTCAACATCGGCTGGAGAGCATTACTCAAAGACGCCGGGCTTACACCACCAGACATATTGCGAAAAGCACACCTGCCAGACGACACATTCTCCAGGGCCGAAAGCGGCCTTGATACAGAAGAATACTTGCGTTTGTGGCATGCGATCGAGACAGGAATGAATAGTCCTGCTTTCCCCCTGCCTCTTGTTGAAAAGGTTTCAGCTGAAGTTTTCGATCCACCGCTTTTCGCCGCGCTGTGCAGCACTAATATGATGCAGGCAGTTCAGCGACTGGCCAGATATAAGCAGCTCATTGCCCCAATGGTGCTGGAGACAGCCGTTAATCATAACGGCATTCTCACGGTTTCACCGCGCTGGTTGTCAGCCACAGACATCCCTGTATCTTTGCAGGTCGCAGAGCTGGCTTTCTTACTGCGGCTGGCGCGACTTGCAACACGTGAACCGATCAGGGCATTAAACGTCCTGCTCCCGCAGCTACCCTCCGGTGCACAGGCTGGTCACTTTACCCGGTTCTTTGGTACCGGCATCTCGCATGGAGAAAAGCCTGCTATCAGCTTTTCCGCCACTGATGCCCTGAGGCCTTTTTTAACGGTAAATGAAGGGATGTGGCAGGTATTTGAGCCTGAGCTGCGCCGCCGTCTCAGTGAGCTGGATGTAACGGCTTCAACCTCTGAACGCGTGCGTGCGGTACTTCTGGAATTGCTGCCGGGTAACGAAGCCACTATCGAGAAAACAGCAGAGCGCCTGGGGATGAGTAAGCGCACGCTGCAGCGCAGACTTGAGGATGAGGGGGAGAATTTTCGTGCTCTCATCAATACCTGCCGCGAAAATCTGGCCCGCCACTATCTGCGTAATACCAGCCTGCCTGGCTACGAAATTGCCTTCCTGCTTGGCTTTGAAGATCCGAATTCATTCTACCGTGCTTTTATGGCCTGGACAGGCCAGACGCCTGAAACAGTCAGGGAAGCCATGCGTTTTAATTAAAAGAGATCATCATGACAAACCCCGAAAATAATCGCGTTGTATTGCTGGCAGGCGCCTCAGGGCTGACAGGTGGACAGTTACTTCAACTGCTGCTGAATGATCCGGGAGTGATCTGCATCCATGCACTGAGCCGAAAGCCACTCAGAGTCAGTCATCCAAAGTTACAGGTCCATCTGGTTGATTTCAGATCACTGCCACAACTTCCTCATGTGGATGAAGCCTACCTTGCACTGGGGACAACAATCAAAGTGGCAGGCAGTAAAGAGGCGTTCCGGGCAGTGGATTTTGACGCTAATCTGGCCGTTGCGCAGGCCGCTATACGGGCCGGGGTCAGCCGTATAGGACTGGTCAGCGCCAGCGGTGCAAGCGTCAGGTCGTCCATGTTTTATACCCGGGTAAAAGGTGAACTGGAAGACGCACTCAGGGCACTGCCATTAACCACGCTGGTCATTGCGCGGCCTTCATTATTGCTCGACTACCGTTCAGGGTTAGGGCAACCAGTGCGCCTGGGGGAAATAATTTCCATACCAGTTGCCAGACTGTTATCTCCCGTTCTTCCGGGTCCCTATAAGCCCGTCAGGGCTCTGGCTGTTGCACGGTCGTTGACGCAGAAGGTACCCGTCACTAAAGGGGTGGTTGTCCTGTCTTCTGACCAGTTGATCAAACTGGGAACCCGGTCGGAATGAAATGACAGCACGCAAATCTTATCGGAGTGTGTACATGCTGTTAATAGGCAGTTTACTTGTCGCCTGCTCTGCCGTCGAGCGTCCCACCCGGAGCAGCATTTCAGGTAGTCTGCTGACTGACGGCCATCTGCAGAATTCAGGTGTCGTCCCCCTTCATGCGGTATCTACCCGACCACGAGTATCTCTCGTTCTCGGAGGTGGTGGTCTCAGAGGCTATGCGCACATAGGCGTGCTGCAGGCTCTTGAGGATGCGGGTATCCGGCCAGACCTGGTTGTCGGGACATCAATCGGAAGTATCATTGGTGCCGCTTATGCAGCGGGCAACACACCTAATCAAATCTGGAAAATGGCCGCCACCTTACGGGTATTATCTCTGGCCGATTTAAATATCCATGGACCTGCTTTTGTCAGGGGGGAGGCTCTTGCACGCTGGGCAAACAGCCTGGTCGGGGGAAAAGCGATCGAACACTTCCCTGTGCGCTTCGCGGCAGTGGCAACAGAGATAAATCTTTCATTGCCGTATGTCATCACCGCAGGAGATGCCGGGCAGGGACTCAGGGCCTCGGCAGCGATACAGGGCGTTTTCCTGCCGGTAAAGAGCAAGGGTCTGACCCTGATCGATGGCGGAGTAAGCGCACTGGTTCCTGTTCGTGCTGCCCGCGCGCTGGGTGCAGACGTGGTGATCGCCGTCGATATTTACTGCCATGGGCAGCCTTACCCGATGAACTCAGCTTTATCAATACTGCTACGCGTATCGCAGGCACAAAGCTGTCTGCTCGCCAGACCGGAAGCTGACTCTGCAGATGTCCTCATCACCCCGTCAGTAAAACCTGCGGGGATAAACGATGCCGAAGGGCGCGAAACCGCCCGGCAACTGGGCTACCAGGCTGTCGTCGAAAAACTGCCGCTCATAAGGTCAGCGTTACAGCATTCCCGTTTATTTGAAAAAGGCTCACTTCCCGCGCCGCGTGGCGCTTTCAGCAAGCACTCTGGCGCATAGCGCAAGATAAATCAGGCACTGGTTCAGGCAAACTGAACGCAGTTCATTCAATGAGGTGCCTATGTTTACTCAGGAAAAGAAAACCGCGCTGGTCACCGGCGCATCGTCTGGCATGGGCAAGTCCATTGCCCGCCGCCTGATACAGGATGGCTATCAGGTTTACGTTGCCGCCCGCAATGTCGAAAAGATGGCTGACCTGGTCAGTCTTGGTGCCCAGGCGCTGCGGATGGATATTTCCAGAGATGAGGAAATTGTCTCCGGTGTAAAAACCATTCTGGGCCAGACCGGCGGTGTCGATGTCCTGGTCAACAATGCCGGATTTGGCCTCTACGGCCCGGTAGAAGAGATCGGGATTGACGAAGCCCGCTATCAGTTTGAGGTCAATCTGTTTGGTGCCGCGCGGTTGACACAGTTGCTGCTCCCTGCGATGAGGGACAGACGCTCCGGACACATTGTCAATATCACCTCCATGGGCGGGAAAATGTACAGTCTCCTGGGGGCATGGTACCACGCGACGAAGCATGCGCTGGAAGGCTGGTCAGACTGCCTCAGGCTGGAAGTAGCCGGGTTCGGTATAAAAGTGGTGATTGTTGAACCAGGCGTTATAGAGACGGGCTTCGGCGATGCCGCCAGTGACAGTATTGTCAGACAACGTCTGGCCAGCGGACCGTATGGACACCTGGTGAAAATCGTGTCCACGTCGATAAAAAATACATACGGGCAGGGAAAAGGCTGCTCACCAGAGGTCATTGCGGAAATCGTATCCCGTGCAGTGAGCAGCAGTAACCCGCGTACACGGTATGCGGCCGGTAAGTTTGCAAAGATGCTCATCCGCATGCGCATCTGGCTGGGCGACCGTATGTTCGACCGAATTATTCTCAGTCAGACCCGCTGACAGACAATCAGCGCAGATCTATTTTCATCACATGAGGTAAATGTCATGACAGCGAAAATCTGGTTCATCACTGGCGCGGCAAGAGGGTTTGGTCATATCTGGGCAGAAGCGGCACTGGCCAGGGGGGATAAGGTTGCGGCAACCGCACGTAATACAGGCTCCCTGGAAACACTTGTTGAGCGGTATGGTGACAGGGTGCTTCCTTTACAGATGGATGTTACCGATTCCAGACAGGTATCGGATGCGGTCGCCAGAGCACACAGCCATTTTGGACAGCTTGATGTGGTGCTGAACAATGCCGGCTATGCACTTGCCGGGGCGATTGAAGAAGCCAGTCTGGATGAGGTTAAAACCGAGTTTGATACCAATTTCTTCGGTATGCTGCGCGTTATCCAGGCCGTTCTTCCTGTTCTGCGTAATCAGAAACATGGTCATATCCTGGGGGTCTCCAGTGTGGCGGGTCTCGTGGCCGGTCCGGTTACGGGTTTCTATAATGCCTCAAAATGGGCGGTAGAGGCACTGCATGAAAGTCTGGCAACGGAAGTATCCAGTTTTGGGGTAAATGTCACCCTCATAGAACCTGGCGCGTATGCTACAGACTTCTCAGGTCCGTCATCCCTGAAAATTGCTGAAGGTATGGATGCGTATGCCGGACTACGTCAGCAGGTTTTTGAGCAAGGTTCACAACTGGAATTTGGTGATCCGCAGGCCACCGTTCAGGCGATATTACACATCGTTGATGCAGAACAACCACCATTGCGTGTTTTCCTCGGCACAGAAGGTATGCCTTTGCTACGCAAAGTCTATGAAGTCAGACTGGCTGAATGGGAAACATGGGAGTGGCTGTCAAACTCAGCTCAGGGAACATCCGTTAAATTAAATGTTACACCCTGAGGCATTCTATGGCTGATCGCTTATACGTGACCGGCCATTTTACTGACCTGTATTTCAGCTGTCGAATCTGTGATTCATGGCAGGTTCTGAACTTCACATACTTCTGCTCCTCGCTCATTGCAGACCTCACATCCCCAAATTTCACCATCTCCATACCATAAGTGAAGCCTTCTTACGCCTGGGAATGAATTCTGGAGGAGCAGGTCAAGACGTCATTTATTTCTGCCCAGGACTACGAATTGACGTGCTCGCGACAGTAAAGACGTTTCCAGCCTGTGGGCGTCAGCCCGGTCAGTTTACGGAAGATCTGCCGAAAGTAACTGGTGTCATTGAATCCGCACTGGCTAGCGACTTCGGTTAGCGACAGCGAATTATTGATCAGCAACTTCTCCGCCATCAGTACGCGCTGGCGATGAATAGCTTCCGTCAGCGTCAGACGAAAAACACGGCGGTAGACGCGTCCCAGATAATCTGCGTTGCAGTGCAACTCCTTTGCCAGCGAAGACGTGGTGATCGGCAAATGGAATTGGGTGCGAATGAGCTGATGGGCCTTCCACGCCAACGCCATTCCAGGGCTGTCATTGGCGCTTTCCTGCGGGCCGGGGGCGGCAATTTGTTGCAAGATCAGCAGCAAAATACACTCCATCGCCACGTTGCGGCGAATATTTTCCTGCTCGCTGAGAAACTGGCGAAACAGGGAAATGACATACTGCGGATCGCTCACCCGTGTATATTGGGGGACGCTCAGCAGCGCAGCATACCCCCTTTCTTCGGCCACGCCTTGCAGCCAGTCAAAATGCAGCCAGTAGAATTTGAGATCGGCTGGAAAAGCGCCCTCGCCCACATGGCGATGCCCCGGGCGCAGCAGCAAACTCTCGCCCGCCTGTACAATAAACAGGTGATCGTCTTCACGGATTTGCAGCTCTCCGCGCTCCACAAAGATGACTTCCCATGAGGTCAGCGTGCGCGCGGGATGGCTCCCTATCCCGCGAGAAATGAACAATCCGCCATTTTGCACACGAACCGGAAACGCTATGGATAATTCAAGCATCGATAATCAATTTTCCGCTTTTTAAGTCATATCAATAGGCCTTTCTATTTGATTATTAATCAAAAAATAGTTTACTGCCCGATCCAGCTCACACTTTATTAAACAGGTCGGAATCGCTCTCTTTTTATACTTTTCCCTTCTCTTGTTGAACGCCGTATTCCGGGCAAAATAAATCCGTACCTGAAAATAAGCCCGTCCTGATGCGGGCAATGGACTCTGACCCTGATGAGGAGTTTATTATGACTGCTAGCCCGATTACGCAAACCGAACTGACGCAGCAGGACGCGAGCGATGCCCTTTCCCTGCGCGAGAAAATCGGTTACGGGCTGGGTGACGCCGGTGGCACGGTAATCACCTGCCTGATCATGAATTTCCTGACATTTTTCTACACCGATGTATTTGGTCTTACCCCGGCGCTGGTCGGGACGCTGTTTATGGCGTTGCGTGTGTTTGATGCAGTGTCCGATCCGATTATGGGCATTATGGCTGACCGTACGCAGAGCCGCTGGGGACGTTTCCGTCCATGGCAACTGTGGATTGCGGTGCCGATTGGCGTGATCGGCGTTCTGACCTTTACCACACCTGACGTCAGCATGAACATGAAGATCGTCTGGGCGTTCGGTACCTATCTGTTGCTTTCCGTTAGCTATACCGCGATCAACGTGCCCTATTGCGCACTGATCAACACCATGACCAGCCGCCACAGCGAAGTGATTGCCTGCCAGTCCTGGCGCTTTGTGCTGTGCGGCGTGGCGGGTTTTTTGGTCTCTGTGGGCCTGCCCTGGCTGGTATCTGTACTGGGCAAAGGCAACACCGCGCAGGGTTATCAACTGGGCGTCGGGCTTCTGTGTAGCGTGGCGGTGGTGATGTTTCTGTGCTGTTTTTTCTGGGTACGCGAGCGCGTCTCACTGGACAGCCTGGGGAAATTTACCCTGCGTGAGCATCTGGCTGGGTTGCGCCGAAATGACCAGCTACTGCTGATGCTGCTGATGTCGTTCCTGCTGATCAATGTGTTCAACATTCGGGGTGGAGGCTATATGTACTTCATAACCTATGTCTTGCAGGGCAGTACTGCTTACACCTCGCTGTTTTTTACCATGGTGACGTTTGCCTCGATTCTTGGCTCGGTGCTGGTCAGCCCGCTCTCCAAACGCGTGGATACCGTCAGATTGTATTACTGGACCAACATCGTCCTGGCTGCGCTGGCAATCGTGATGTGGTTCTTGCCTACAAGCCCGGCGTGGCAGACCTTCTGGCTGGTGGTGATTTTTGGCAACGGTATTATTCTTGGCTTCACCCTGCCGCTGCATTTTGCATTGATGGCTTTCGCCGATGACTACGGCGAGTGGAAAACCCGCGTGCGCTCCTCGGGGATGAACTTCGCCTTTAATCTCTTCTGCATCAAACTGGCCTGGGCCTCAAGCGCCGGGATCATCAGCCTGGTGTTTATCTTTGTCGCTTATCACCCAGGCGCAGGGCACCAGACGACGGCATCGCTGCATGGCATTACCAGCATGGAAACCCTGCTGCCTGCTTTATTCCACTTGCTGCTGGCGTTCACTATTCTCGCCTGCAAACTCAACAATCCACTCATGGCGCGCATAGCCAGCGAGTTGCGTGTTCGCCATGCTCCGGTCTGAGGAGAACATTATGTCTGTGATGGAAGTCGATCTGCATAAGCTGAAAATTAACGATCCCTTTCTGGGTCAGTATCAGCAACTGGTAAGGGATGTCGTCATTCCTTATCAATGGGATGCGCTGAACGATCGGATCGCCGAGGCGGATCCCAGCCATGCAATTGAAAATTTCCGTATCGCCGCCGGGCTACAGCAGGGAGAATTTTACGGCATGGTGTTTCAGGACAGTGACGTGGCGAAGTGGCTGGAAGCCGTCGCCTGGTCGCTGTGCCAACAACCGGATGCGGAACTGGAAAAAACCGCCGATGAGGTGATTGAACTGGTGGCTGCCGCCCAGTGTGAAGACGGCTATCTCAACACCTATTTCACCGTCAAAGCCCCCAACGAGCGCTGGACTAACCTTGCGGAATGTCATGAGCTGTATTGCGCCGGGCATATGATCGAGGCCGGAGTGGCCTTCTTTCAGGCCACTGGTAAGCGCCGTCTGTTAGAGGTGGTGTGTAAACTTGCCGACTATATCGACAGCGTATTCGGGCCTGGTGAGACACAGTTGCACGGTTATCCCGGGCATCCCGAAATCGAGCTGGCGCTAATGCGCCTGCATGACGTAACGCAGGAGCCGCGTTATCTGGCGCTGGTGAATTACTTCGTCGAGCAGCGCGGAACGCAGCCGCATTTTTACGATATCGAATATGAAAAGCGTGGCAAAACGTCTTACTGGAACACCTATGGCCCGGCGTGGATGGTAAAGGACAAAGCCTACAGCCAGGCGCATCAACCCATTGCCGGGCAGCAAACCGCTATCGGTCACGCGGTACGTTTTGTTTATTTGATGACCGGCGTGGCGCACCTGGCCCGGCTCAGCAATGATGAGGCGAAACGGCAAGACTGCCTGCGTTTATGGCATAACATGGCCCAGCGCCAGCTCTATATTACGGGCGGTATCGGTTCGCAAAGCAGCGGTGAAGCGTTCAGCAGCGATTACGATTTGCCGAACGACAGCGTGTATGCCGAAAGCTGCGCGTCCATTGGCCTGATGATGTTCGCCCGCCGTATGCTGGAGATGGAAGCAGACAGCCAGTATGCCGATGTGATGGAACGAGCGCTGTATAACACCGTGCTGGGCGGCATGGCGCTGGATGGTAAACACTTCTTTTACGTTAACCCGCTGGAGGTTCACCCGAAAACGCTCCGCTTTAATCATATTTATGATCACGTTAAACCGGTTCGCCAGCGCTGGTTCGGTTGCGCCTGCTGCCCCCCTAATATCGCGCGTTTGCTGACCTCGCTCGGTCATTACATTTATACCCCACACCAGGATGCGCTCTATATCAACCTTTATGTCGGCAACAGCATTGAAGTGCCCGTCGGGGATAAGGTTCTGCGGCTGCGTGTCAGCGGTAATTTCCCGTGGCAGGAAAAGGTGATGATTGCGGTTGAGTCGCCGTTGCCGGTGCAGCATACCCTTGCTTTACGCATGCCTGACTGGTGCGATGCGCCACAGGTCACGCTCAACGGCGTTGCGGTGGAAAAAGCGGTTCACAAAGGTTACCTGCATATTCACCGACTCTGGCAGGAAGGCGATACGTTAACCCTGACCTTGCCGATGCCGGTACGTCGAATATACGGTAATCCGCTGGTGCGGCACGTTGCCGGAAAAGTGGCGATTCAGCGGGGGCCACTGGTGTATTGCCTTGAACAGGCCGATAACGGTGAGGAACTGCATAACCTGTGGTTACCGCAAACCGCAACCTTCAAAACGACTGAAGGCAAAGGCCTGTTCTCGCACAAAGTTTTAATTCAGGCCGAGGGCATTAAACGCACGTCAGCGAATCCCGAACAAGCGTTGCTCTGGCACTATGACCATTCGCCATCAACCAGGCAGCCGCAGACATTAACCTTTATTCCGTGGTTTTGCTGGGCCAACAGAGGAGAAGGAGAGATGAGGATCTGGGTCAACGAAGAGTAGATCTTCTTTCCGCCGCCAGATTCAGTGGCGGTTTCATGATAGGCGGTAACATTATTATCCGCAGCGGTCTGATTTTTATGGGGGCAACTGCGGATGATTACCTGCGGGCCTTTGATGAGAAAACTGGCAAAGAGTCTTTGGACAACCTTAGCGCCGGGTTCCTTAAAGGAGTGACACCGTTCTACACTCCGCTATGTTATGAGCAAAAATGGTGAACCAGGTATCATGAAGCCATAGCCGTTGTTGTCGCTGTGCTTACGTATGTAGCTGACAGGGAAAAGAGCAATACTGCACCAATCCCGCAGAGCGTGCGCTGCGAATTCTGCACAGATCTCCCCCTGAGAAAAAACGCGCCAGGACGCTTCCCGGCGCGTCTCACACCTGAGGCGACTGTAAACATGACGCTGAATCAGTTTATTTCAACGGCAAATAGATATCCGTGAGTAATTCATGTTCCGCTACCTCATGCACAAAGTTGTGGTAATGAAAGAAAAGCGGGAAGTCGCGAAGTTCCTCGCCACTCTCAGGCAACCAGTCACGATACAGAGTTTTAGCCAACCCGGTTAATGCATCATGCGATCCCTGATGGCGCAACACCGCACATCGACCAGCAGGGATGTCACTATTTATCACCCCGAAGCGATTGTCCTCCGCAATGGGTGACGTTACTGTCCCGCAAATATGGAACTCAAATTCATCGGGCGGTGTTAAGTCCGGATCGTGTGGTGCAATACCGTATGTCTGGCTGCTGGCAACAGGCGAATAACCCGTGGTTTTTCGCCACTCAATAAAGCGGGCCGCAGTTTCGTTTATTAGCTCCGGTTGTCCATAATGAGTCAGCATTGCGACTGATGTCGCGGGAAAATGGATGATCTTGATCTGGCCTTGCATCGTTTGTCTCCTGGCTTTATAAGGTTCGGATATGCGCTTATGCCAATCGACCCAAGGGGGCTGCTGGCGAAATTGCGTCGGTGAGAGACCAAACATTTGTCTGAAAGCACGGCTAAATGATTCAGAATGCTGGAAACCGGCGTCGAACGCGATATCAGTGATTTTCTCTAACGGATTAAAAGCCAGCCGATAAGATGCGCGTTTTAAACGCATCATCTGGATGTAACGACCAGGTGGCATCCCACAATAACTACAAAACTGACGATGGAAGTGAAATGGCGAGAAGTGAGCCACTTCACTGAGTTTCTCCAGTAATAATGTGTCATCGAGATGACAGTCAATATAATCAAAGACCTGTTTAAAACGTCTGGCGTAACTATCGGTTTTGTTATCACACATGGCTTCCTCCGTGCTGCTTAATATGCTCGAAGGCGATTCAGTTTGCCTGACCGATCTTGCCCAAAGAACGTCCGCAGAAACATTGACGAATAAAAACGTGCCAGAGCGCGTTTGAGCCGCTTATTGCAGCTTTTCCATAGATGGCTGTTTGATGAGTTGTGGCCTCACGTTGCCGGATAATGCCTGAGCACTGAGATATTCAGGATTCACACAGCCATCCTTCTTCCCAGACAGCTAAGATGCCAGCGTTTTCCATTACTACTCAGTTGCGTCATGCTTAGCGGTTGAATATCAAGCAGTTGAAAAGAACTGGCAGGCGCATCGAGCAATTGAATCACTATCGCCCTGATAACCGTAGAGGAAACAATCGCACACTGACACCCTCGCTCTGCAACTCTCAGCGAGAGCCACCTTCCTGTGCGCGCCATTACTTGCACAATATTTTCTCCTCCCGGTGGCGCGTCCCCGGAAAGCCAGCACTGAAATGCGCCATGCTCCTGCTCAATAACCTTTTTAATCGGGATGCCCGCCCAACGGCCATATCCGGGTTCAGCGAGTTCCGCAACGGACTCACCACACAGCCCTAGCGCAGATGTTGTCTGCCGTGCAGGTAGATCCGGAGCGGTCCAGACTTTACTGAATGGCCCGACGCACTCCTTTAGCTGACGCAGTTGGTTCACGGAAGTTTCGGTAAGAGGATCGTCAAACGGGAACCGCGAGTTCCTGTTTGCCAGGGTTTCCCCCTGGCAAATCAGTTGCATCACGAAGGCCATGCCGTCAGCATCCTTCGGCCAGATAACGATGCCCGGGCTTGCGCAGCGTCCTTTCGGCAAATGTGCCAAACAATAGCCCCGTTGCGCACCACATCGTTAACTGAGTGCCGAAAGCACTCAGGCGAAAACGCCACAGCAGATCGGCGGAGAAACCCTCCGGAACCTCATTCACTGCGGGCATCAGCATGCAGATAGCAATCAGCATCGCCAGCCCCACCAGCCCTCCCCACAGCGCGGCATTCCACCCGCCCAGCCTCTGTCTCAGTTGATGGGCGCTCCAGGCTGCGGTCACGACAATCACCACGGAAACCAGCAACATGCTGAAGTAGAGCGCAGTCCGATAGCCAATTGTTGAAGGATCTCCCACCGCAGGAGGGTTAGGAGGATATTTCAGCCCCGGAATCATGCTCATTATCAGGAACCCGCCCAGCGACAATGACAGCGCCAGCGCTCTTGCTCCTCGCGGTCCTGTGCGTTGCCAGCACAGCGACCAGACAAGGGCCAGAGCACCACCCATCGCCGCACTGAACAGGATCATTCCGCTCAGCAGACCCGCACCAGACTGTGTTTTCCGGCTAAAAACTTCGCCGCCAGCGTCACCCTCGTGGTGATGCCCACCTTCCCCACTTAACTGCTTGTGGGAAAGGGCTTCTTCAAATGAAATCGCACTATCGACCTGCGGCTCCCCGAAGAAACGGGCGAAGCTAAAGGCGATAATGCCGGCGAGGAGCCCGGCCATCATCCCCTGTAACAGCAGTTTTCCCGTCATGGTTTTATCCTCAGTGGCAGGGGAATCCCAGCAGATGCCGGGCATCATGGAAGTATTCGTGTACCTGATTGCCGGAAAAAACGGCAGTGGCCCCCTGCTCTGCCCCGATAAAATAGACAGACAGCATCACCATCAGCGTGATAAATGCAATCCACGGCAATATGGCATTAAACGGAATAGGCGCCTGTACGACTTCAATTTTATTAACGGTATGTTCCATTTTTCTTCCTCATAACGGGCTGTGGATAATATTCATGGTTTCATTCTGGCGGATGCCGGGCTGACCGCCACGGGAACACGAAGAGCCGGATGGTGATGATTATGGGCTGGCGCGCAGGTCGCGCTGGTCAGTACAACCGGCATCCCGTGCGGAGTATTCAGATAAGCCTGACGCCATTCATTGGTTCGCCGGGTAATATCTTCCTTTCCTGTCAGTTCCAGCGACAGGAGCATTTTTTCTGCGGCTGAGACCCACTGCCGGTAATAGGCGTCATTGATGCTTTCGCCTTTCTGAAGCGGGCTGGCTTTTATTTCCGTGCTGAAAACATCCACCCACGCCTTCCAGCTGAACTGCCCGGCCTGATGAAGATAAACGATCAGCGAAAAAACCTGCGCCTGCCACGGATGTTCAAATGGGGCGCTCTCTTCAACAGAGGGAGCAGAGATAGTCCGGATTTCTGAACTCATAGCGCCTCCAGATAGTCGTCCCACAGATCAATTCGCACGGTGTCTTTAGGCGGTGCTTTCTCGCCCCATAGCTCAGTTGCGGCAAAGCTCACGCTGTAAACATGCTGAGGATGTTCGCCCAGGTCATGGGCCGCTGTATCCGGGGTGATAAATACGCCATGGTCAATCACAATCGTACCGATTTTGCCACGGGCATAGCGCGGCAGGCGGGTATGCCCGACAGGATTGATATTTTTGGTTCTGACCAGGTCGCCAGGCTTAAAGCTGGCCGGCACATCCATCGCTACCCGTGCAGATCCCCCGGTACTGACAACCGCCTGCACCATATCCAGACGCAGCACCGGTGTTTCCGGCGAGGCTGCCAGCGGCTTAACCGCACCGGAAAGCTCATCCGCAGTAATAACACCCCTCTCAAGCAGAAGTGTTTCGAAAGCATGCATCCAGTGTTCGTAGTAGCTCTCTTCGAGATAATGCGCCGGTTTCATGCGCTCAATGGCATGCCGGAACATATCAACGTTGAAGTGACCTCCAACGAACAGAGAGGCAAAAAGCGAAAAGGTACGCCTCTCCCATTCATGATGGAAAGGAGGCTCGTTTTCTTCAGTGATGACGGCGCCCATACCATGCATGCCGCCCAGATCGTGTATCCCGTTCATCTGATTCTCCAAAAAAATTGAAAGAAATACCGTGTGTTACTTATCACCCGGCTGGAGTGCCACGCCCGTACCAATCATGGAATCGCGGGTTACCAGTTCGACCAGTTGCTCTTCACTCCAGCCCTCAGTCCCGGCAGGTCTTTCCGGCAGAACCAGATAGCGCAACTCAGCGCTGCTGTCCCACACCCGAATTTCCCTGTCCTCGCTGATGTTGAGACCAAACTCGGCCAGAACACTGCGGGGCTCAATGACAATACGCGATCGGTAGGGAGCTGATTTGTACCAGGCAGGAGGAAGGCCAAGTGTTGGCCAGGGATAACATGAGCAAAGCGTACAGACCGTTACGTTATGAACCTCGGGAGTATTTTCAACCACCATCATGTCTTCCCCCTGCACACCTGAAAAACCCAGTTCCGCAATGGCCCCGGTACCATCGGCAAGAAGACGAGCCTTATAATCAGGGTCGGTCCAGGCTTTTGCCACGACAAGCGCGCCGTTCCTCGGACCAATTCGGTGTTCATACGTGTCGATAAGCTCATCCAGCGCAGCGGGATCTACGAGGCCTTTTTCTGTCAGCAGGGACTCCAGCGCCTTCACGCGAAGCGCAATTTCCTCAGGTGGTTCAGTATGGTCATGAGGGTGTTCGTGGTCGTGTGCCATGTTAAGTCTCCGGAAAGTTTAATGTCATTGCCGGGCTCCTGGTCCGGCGGTATCGCCCTGAACAGACGGGCTACAAACGTTTACATCTCCTGCCAGTTACCACTCGCTTCCAGCGCGGCGGCGGCCTGATAGATAGTGCTTTCAGCGTAGTGCCGCCCAATCAGCATCATGCCCACCGGTAGCCCGTCAACCAGCCCGCAAGGTACAGACATGGCCGGATGGCCTGTCACGTCCTGTGCTGACGTGTTGCCAATCATCTCGAATGCTCTGGAGATATACTCGGTAATTGAACAACCCGCTTCTGGCAGCGGCTGGGCCGTCACCGGAACTGTCGGCATGACTAAAAGATCGAAATCACCGAACGCGCGGTCATAGTCCGCCCGGGCCCGACGGGCCAGGTTCTGTGCCTTCGCGTAATAACGTCCCTTATAGCGCGTCAGTCCATACTGGCCGATGAGCATGCAGATCTTGAGAGAGGGAGAAAGTGTGTCCGCGCTGTCACGCCAGGCCGCATGTTTGTCCAGCAGGGATATGTCGTAGAGTCCTTCCCAGTTAAAACCCATCCCATTGCCATGCATCATCTGCATGGTGAGTCCTTCACAACCAATAGGTGACCACAGCGCGGCGGCAAGCTGATGACCGGGCACAGAGACTTCCCCAACGACTGCGCCAAGACTTTCCAGCCGCGCCACCGCGCTACGGACCTTTTCAGCAAGCAGGGGCTGGAGATTGGGCAACTGGAATCCTTCCGTTACCACCCCGATTTTCAGCCCCCTGACCCCTTTATCAAGTGCCGCGGTATAGTTGCCCCCCCGCGAGGTGTACTGCCGCGGATCAAGCCCGTCCGGTCCAGCCATTACCTCCAGCATCAGAGCATTGTCCTTCACAGTTGCGGTAATCGGCCCGGCATGATCGAGGGTGGCTTCAATTGGCATAATTCCGGTATAGGGAACCAACCCATGGGTCGGCTTCATGCCGTAAGCGCCACAAAAAGCGGCCGGAATACGGATGGAGCCTCCCTGGTCGCAGCCTATCGCCATATCCACTTCCCCGGCGGCAACCAGCGCCGCACTACCCGATGAAGAGCCTCCCGCGCTGTACCCTCTGCGCCAGGGATTATGTACCGGAGCGGGATCTGACGTATGGCTGCCGCCTGAGAGGCAGAAATGTTCACAGGTGGCTTTACCAAGAATGGTGGCACCGGCATCAAGGAGACGCGTCACCACGGTGGCATCAAAAGCGGGCACATGGCCCTCAAGCGATGTTGCGCCGTTCATCATCGGGACGCCGGCCAGGGAAATATTGTCCTTAAGCACCACGGTTTTCCCTGCAAGCCTGCCTTCCGGTGTCCCCTGCACCTCGCTTTTGTAATACCAGGCATTCAGCGGATTTTCTTCGCCCTCAGGGCGGTATCCTTTTTTACGCGGATATTCAACTGAGGGGATCTCATCCCTTAGCCCGTCAATCAGGTCGTAGGCGTCGAGATTGGGCTGCATAAGGGCAAGATATTCTGCCGCCTCACTCTCAGAAATCTGCATATGAAGCTCTCTTGCAATCTGCTGCAACTGGCTGGCGTCGGGACGTTCAATGGACATATTTATTCCTTCTATCAAGAATGACTGACTGGATCCTGATCTGAACATATCGCACTGGCACTGCCTCGACCTGGCTGAGACGGACAGTGACATGGTCAGGAAGGACAGCGTCAGAAAACGCGTGCATAGCGGAGATTTAGCCTGAAATTCTCTTCTGCGCCGTTTTCTACGCGCAGGTCCCTGCCCAGCTGTATCTGGAACTGATCGCGGGGGGTAACAAATTTCGTGGCTGTGATACGGACGTTAGTGGTCTGTGCCGGGTTATCTTGCTTGTCACCGTCAATAGTGGTTTCACCGCCCCAGGTCTGACCAAAACCCAGGCCGAACGCCAGGGTAGGATCGGGCATGTAACGTCCCATAATCTGGGCTGCCCATGCATTGTCCTGCTGAAGGCGGGATGAGGTGGGCCCGTAATCGTTATTGTCACCGTACCAGATGGCGTCGCCGACCACGTCCAGCGCCCATTTATCAGTGAAATATTTAACCCAGGCCGCCTGCAGGTCGACCTTCCAGCGGTTCTCCCCCAGATTTAGCGCATCGTTGTGGTCATAATTGCCGCTCGGCACATAGAGATAGGGAGCAAAGCCGAAAATATCGCCCCCACTGTTAAGTTTTACCTTCAAAGGCACGGTAAGGATCAGATCACCGGTACCACTCGCTGAGCCGAGAGAAGACGCGTCGCCACCGCCTGATATCCGGCCAAAAGGCAGCAGGAATTGCGGGTCGAGCGTAGCTGACTCACTGATCTGCAACGTGTGTAGCAGGCGCAGCATGCCAATATCAGAGGTCAGGTTGTAGTCAGAGCTGATTTTGTCACCGCGGGAGTGCGCAGAACCAGTTGAAGCATGCTGATAATAAAGTAGCCCCACGGTGGTGCCGTCGGGAAATTGACTATAGTCGCCGGGAGCTACCTCAACGGCGAGTGCAGGCGCAGAACCAAGCAGTATGGCGGGCAGGAAAAAGCGTAGTGCGTGCATAATTTATCCCCGGAGAATTAAGTGATAGTCGTGTTGTTCAGCGTTGAGCATCACGCAGCATCCCGGTCATCGGATGGCAGTTGATATATTCGAAGGTCTGAAACCGGGCATCTGAAACAGAAACCTCGTGGTAAAGCCGCAGTTTCTGCAATCCGGTTACCACCCGGAAAAAGGTGGTGAAGATGCGAAGATGTGTGGGATGTGATTCCGCCCAGCGCTCGAGCCGGTCAAGTGAACGCCAGAAGCCGATATCGTAGGCAATATCCAGCAGATTTCCGTTGATATCCACGTTACGAACAAAGCGGTTGCTGTAACAACCCAGCGACTGACCTTCATCCCGAAGAAAATCCATACCCGCCTGCAAAGGAGGGAGCATTTCTGTGAAGTAAAGCTGACGTTCTGGCTCTTCCGCTTCCATCCAGTCCTGCCCTGAACGAATGAGCGTAATGTTGTCATGTCCTTGCACTACAACCCTGCCGCCAGCATCAGGATCGCCAGAAATAATGCGCAGTTCATTGTCAGGCTGCATCCAGTCATTCTGGGATGCAGGGATGCGGTCACGCACAGACCCCCAGTAACCATGTTCCTGGATCTCACCACTGATATTATCCATCACCGCGCCGACGCCCGGCAGATCATCCTTAAAGGCATACAGAGTCTCAAACTGTTCTGCCCGCGGGGCGATAATTTCGCGGAAATAACCGACGCCATCCTGCAGACGCTCATCTGAAGACCACCAGTTTTCGATCTCCGGCTGACGGACCCAGCGACAGTACGCAGCCGGAACCCGCCAGTACCCCACCACGATGAAATTACCGTAGCCCTGGTTGTCGGTATGAAAAGAGATGTCATGATTGCCGGGCCCGTTACTCAGGCTAAAGGTCGATACTATGTGCTGCATTGCCCGGACCGCGTTCTCACGATCCTCTTCACGAAATTGCACCCCCAGATAAGCCATAACGACCTGTGTCAGATCATCGCTGGCCCGTCCGACAAACATAGGGAAAGGTGGCTGATAGCCGTCGTGAACCCGGCGTGAAAGTGTGCGGGGGCATTGCAGGTGTTTATCAATGGCAGATTCCATAAAGTCTCCCGGATATAGAGTTTCAGCGATGGGTAAATTCCCTACTGATACTCAGGGAGAAAACTACGGGATACCTGGCTCAACCGGACATTCGCATGGTCAGGAAGGACACATCGATATTTATCATTGCGGGGGAGTCGTGATGAAATAAAACAGTGCAGCTTTGCCCGTTAATAGTGCACCGCCTCACGTTTAACAAATCTGAATATATCCATTACCCATGAAATATCTCTCAAAATTGTCATGGCGCAAATATTGCTTTCAGTTTGAAATAATTCATTCTGCTATGAGGTGTCGCCGTGAACAGTCATTCCACTTCCCGGGATATACGCTATTCCACCGAGCATGTTTCAGCGCATCACCGTTTCGAATACTGGAATGATGTTATTCTTCGTCACTGCATTCCTTCGGATGGTAAACCGCTCGCTGATGGCAGGTTTGACGGAGAACTTGCCGTAAGAGAAGTGGGGCTGGTGGATGTATGCACTCTCACTTCAACGCTTCACCACTGGGAGAGAAAACCACGCCATCTGAGAACAGGACCGGACGACGATTTATGGCTCGGTTATTTTCGGGGAGGATATGGACAACTGGAACAGGGAGGACGAAAAGCATGTCTGTCGTCCAATGATTTAGTTCTTTATGATGCGGCACAAACGTTTCGCTTCAGTCTGGGGGGGCGAAAATAACCATCTCATACGAATACCCCGGCATCTGCTCGCAGGAAAAGTCCCCGCCAGCGAGACCCTGACCGCAACTATTCTTGATGATACCCGTCCGGGGATTATTCCGCTGCGTGAGATGATTAGCCAGGCAGCTCAAACGCCTGTGCTGATGAGTAATCCGGCTGTGGCCAGTCGCTTTTCACAAACGATGCTGGATCTACTGATTCTGAGCCTGGAGTTGCAGGATCATAATACAGCGGCTTCAGAACGCGATTTATATGCAAAAATGAGAAGCTATATCAGCAGAAATCTGACTAACCCTGAGCTTAGCGTAGAGAATATTGCTGTCGCTCATCACGTATCCGTGCGTACCGTTACCCGGACCTTTGCCCGCCATCAGAAAACGCCAGCAGCCGTTATCTGGCAAGAGCGACTTCAGGCCAGCCGTGATGCACTTGAACAGGGGCGAGTGCGCAGCGTATCTGAGGCGGCGCTTGAGTACGGATTCTCTGATTTTACTCATTTCAGCCATGCATTCCGTAAAGCATTTGGCGTCACACCGAGCTCGGTCATGAAACAACAACGTCAGTTTTTTATACTGGACTGACCCCGCCCGGTCGTGAGAACAGAAAACAACCAGAATCTATGATCTCATTCATCATTCCAACAGCGGCTTCTGCACCCTGCCATTGCTTTCAAAATTAATTCCTTTTCGTTCATTCCCTGTAAGCACACCCGTTTTAGTTCCACGCACTTTTTGAGGTTTCCAGGGGTTCAGCCATCAGCCGGTACTCTTCCGGCGTCAGGTTATTCAGGGGTTCATAAGCCGTTCGCTGTTATCGTTCCGCCAGCCAGCTTTCCGTGATTTCCCGCGCTTCATTCAGGGTTCTGAACAGATAAAAATTCAGAATTTCTGTCCGGTACGTCCGGTTAAACCGTTCGATAAAAGCATTCTGCGTTAGCTTTCCCGGTTTCACGGCAGACATCCTTAACGGTACGTTCGGCTTCAACAGACTTCAGAACGGCAATGAACTGATGTCTGGTGAATCGGGCTTTACGCATGGTGATCTCCTCAGGAGGAGATAATCTGTATGCCGGAAGATCGCTAAAAGTGAATGGGCCGGTTTGCAGGGATGCTTACAGGTAGATCTGAGAAGAGTTTGAAATGGTGCCGATAATAGGAGTCGAACCTACGACCTTCGCATTACGAATGCGCTGCTCTACCAACTGAGCTATATCGGCCCTGCGATGCGTTCACGAATGTGAATCACGGAGTAGAAGGTTAAAACTAAGCGAGTGATGCGTCAATGCCCTTGGGAATCAAACGGCTACTTTTGCACCACCCTGCTTCATTTGTGCGCGGTGGAGCGTGCTGTCGCAGGTAGATTGCTGGCATTTCCAGCACTCGCACCGTTTCTGTGTACCGTCATCGCGACCCTGTCTTAGCCAGGTTAAATGAACTAAAAGTATGAACAAATATATTTATATAATTTACGCAAATTATTCGTGAGTTTATTATAAATATTGCTCATCTATTATATGTATCATTTCATTTAAAGCTGTTGTTTAAGTAAAGATAATTCTCTTAATTCACTACATTCTTATATATTAAGTAGAATCCCATAAAACATTTAAATAGGTTAAGACGATATTCCTTTATTTCTACACTTCTTTTTATTCATCAGCATGATTAGCCACATAAAAGCGCTGTATTCAACCTATATGAAGTCTTCCTTTGCTGATTGAGTAAAGTATTATATATGGGTTATTACCCCATTACGCTTAGTTGTATTCCTCGAGACACAAGGACGCTTTATGCTCTCATCTTTTCGGAATCGAATATTATTTATCGTGGTCGCAATTCTGGTGCTATCACTTTCTTTGAACACCGCAATTAACTATTTTATCAGTAATAATGCGACGACAAAGTCGATCAACTCAACCTTGAGTTCCTTAGCGGAAAGTAACACCACAACAATAGAACAGTGGGTTAACACGCGAATTGCGCAAATATCAAATCTTACACCTTACGTTAATCACCCGGACCCGGTAGCACTGCTTAAGCAAGTTGCCGCAGCCGGAAACTTCTTAAATGTCGACATTGCATTTACTGACAAGCATGTTTTATCTTCCGACCCTTCAGGTATTCCTGAAGGATATGATCCTACCAGCCGGCCATGGTATATCGAGGCTAACAATGCCAGAACAACCATCATTACTGAGCCTTATCAGGATATTTCTTCCCGACGTTTGACGATGACTATCGCCACGCCTGCTTTCAACAATAATGCGTTGCAAGCGGTAATCGAAGGCGATATTGCGATGGATGAAATTATTAAAAATGTCCGGGCAATACATCCAACGCCACGCAGTTTTGGCATGCTTATCGATGCGCAAGGGCAAATCATTGCGCATCCCAATGATGATCTCACCATGAAGCAGCTAAGTTCTGTCAGCCCGAATCTTAATTTATCCAAACTACTCGCTTCCGCTACTCCAGTTGAAGCAAGCATTTCCGGGGCAGATGCCTATCTGCTGGCTCGCCCGATTAAAGGTACGGCGTGGTATATCGTTGTAGCGATTGATAAAAACGAAGTCAGAAGCGGGATGAATACCTTACTGCAAACATCAGCCATTTCGCTGCTTGTCCTGATCTGTTTATCTGTGCTGACCGTCGGCTACATTACGCAGAAGAGCGTTGCGCCCCTGATTAAGATCCGTGAAGCGATGGACGAGTTCTTCTCTTCCGATAAAGGCGATCTGACGCAACGTTTACCGGTACACGGCAAAGATGAAATCGCACAAATCGCCATAGCCTTCAACGGCTTCACCGACAAACTGGTCGAAGCGATGACCAGCATCCGCAACAATAGCGGGCAGGTACGCGCTGCGGCGATAGAAATGTCATCACGAAACGATGACCTGGCTCTGCGCACGGAAGAGTCTGCTGCCAGCCTGCAACAGACGTCAGTATCGCTTGAGGAGATCTCTGCCAACGTAGCCCACTCGTCGGCCACCTCTCGCGAGGCGAATACGGCCGCCGTTGACGCGGCAAGTGACGCACAGCAAGGCATTGATTCTGTTCATTATCTCATTAAGACAATGAAAGAGATTGAAGCCGCATCGTCGCAAATTAGCGTGATTACCAGCGTTATCAACGGTATCGCTTTCCAGACGAACATCCTGGCGCTCAATGCCTCGGTAGAAGCGGCGCGCGCTGGCGAACAGGGGCGTGGATTTGCCGTTGTCGCCAATGAAGTGCGGCAGTTGGCCAGCCGTAGCGCAGAGGCGGCGAAAGAGATCAGCAACCTCATCGATACCACGGTAAGCAGCGTCGCCTCTGGCGTACAGCAAGTAGATAATACCAGTACGACGATGCAAAAAATCGTCGGTAGCGTCTCCTCAGTAACCACCATGATTGCTGAAATCAGCCTGGCGACAGAGGAACAAACCAAAGGCATCAATGAAATCAGCAAAGCAGTGACGCAACTCGAAACCACCGTGCAGCGTAACGTGCAATTGACGGAAGAGTCCAAAAGCACCGCTTCAGGGCTGTTGCAGCAGGCAAACGAGCTTATGGATGCCATCCGGCGCTATAAAATGTAAGGCTTCGCGCCTGTAAACAGGCCGATTGTTGAAGTTATTCGCGAGAGGAATTTGCAGGCGCGCAGAAAGAGTCAGAACCAGAAATAACCAACGGGCGGTACATCCCATTCTGATGTACCGCCCGTTTTATTTACGCACGAATCGTATCGTCGCCAAAGCCGATCCACTTGTACGTGGTCAGCGCTTCCAGGCCCATCGGACCGCGCGCGTGCAGTTTCTGCGTGCTGACCGCCACCTCCGCGCCGAGGCCGAACTGGCCGCCGTCGGTGAAGCGGGTGGAGGCATTCACATACACCGCAGAGGAATCCACTTCGTTCACGAAGCGATCCGCATTGCGCAGCGTACGCGTCAGGATGGCGTCAGAATGCTGCGTGCCATGCTCACGGATGTGCGCAATCGCGTCGTCAAGATCGCTCACGATTTTCACGTTCAGATCCAGTGACAGGAACTCGTCGTCGTACTGCTCCGCGTTGACGGGAACGACGTTAGCCGGGCCATCCTGCAGAAGCGCGAGCGCACTGGCGTCAGCATGCAGCGTCACGCCGCTCTCTGCCATCTGTTTGCTCAGGGCCGGCAGGAAGGTATTCGCAATGTCCTGATGCACCAGCAGCGTTTCCACGGTGTTACAGGTGCTTGGACGCTGGGTCTTCGCGTTCACGATAATCTTCAGAGCAGGAGCAATCTCAGCGCTGTCGTCTACCACGATATGACACACGCCAATACCGCCGGTGATCACCGGAATCGTCGACTGCTCGCGGCACAGCTTGTGCAGGCCCGCGCCGCCGCGTGGGATCAGCATGTCGATGTATTTGTCCATGCGCAGCATTTCGTTGACCAGCGCGCGGTCCGGGCTCTCAATCGCCTGTACGGCACCCGCCGGTAAGCCACACTCTTCCAGCGCCTGCTGAATGACTTTCACCGTCGCGGCGTTGGTGCGCCAGGTCTCTTTCCCACCGCGCAGAATAGCGGCGTTACCGGTTTTCAGGCACAGGGAGGCGACATCCACCGTCACGTTTGGACGGGCTTCATAAATAACGCCGATAACGCCGAGCGGCACGCGACGGCGCTCAATGCGTAAACCGCTGTCCAGCAGCCCGCCGTCGATCACCTGCCCTACCGGGTCGGCCAGATTGCAGACCTGACGAACATCGTCGGCGATGCCTTTCAGGCGCGCCGGGGTCAGCGCCAGACGGTCGAGCATCGCTTCGCTCAGACCGTTGCGGCGCGCTTCCAGTAAATCCTGCTCGTTGGCGAGCAAAATCTCCTGGGACTGAGATTCCAGATAATCAGCGATTTTTTCCAGCACGCGGTTTTTCTCGCGGCTGGAGAGGAGCGCCAGTTTGTAAGAGGCGGCCTTCGCGGCAGCGCCCATTTGTTCCAGCATGTTCTGGCTCCTTAACGAATAATCATGTCATCGCGATGCACGGCAACCGGGCCATATTCATAGCCCAGAATGGCGTCGATCTGCTGCGAATGGTGACCCGCGATGCGGCGCAGGGCATCGCTGTTATAGCGGCTTACGCCGTGGGCGATGTCGCGGCCCTCCAGGTTACGGATGCGGATCACTTCACCACGGGAGAAGTTGCCTGTCACGCTTTTAATTCCTTTCGGCAATAATGAACTTCCTCGTTCCAGAATCGCGGCGGTCGCCCCTTCATCAACGACGAGTTCGCCCGCAGGCGGCGCGCCAAATATCCAGCGCTTACGGTTTTCCAGCGGAGATTCCTGAGCGTGGAAGCGGGTGCCAACGGAGATGCCTTCCATCACGTCGCCAATCACGCCAGGGCGGCTGCCCGCGGCAATAATGGTGTCGATACCGGCGCGGCACGCCACGTCGGCGGCCTGCAGTTTGGTCCCCATCCCGCCCGTTCCGAGGCCGGACACGCTATCACCGGCGATGGCGCGCAGCGCATCGTCGATACCGTGAACGTCGGTAATCAGCTCAGCTTCCGGATTGGAGCGCGGATCGGCGGTGAACAGCCCCTGCTGATCGGTCAGAAGCAGTAATTTATCGGCACCGGCCAGAATGGCGGCCAGCGCAGAGAGGTTATCGTTATCACCCACTTTGATTTCAGCGGTAGCAACGGCATCGTTCTCGTTAATGACCGGAACGATATTGTTGTCCAGCAGCGCGCGCAGGGTATCGCGGGCGTTCAGGAAGCGCTCTCTGTCTTCCATATCCGCACGCGTCAGCAGCATCTGCCCGACGTGGATGCCATAGATAGAGAACAGCTGTTCCCAGAGTTGAATGAGTCGGCTTTGCCCCACCGCCGCCAGCAGCTGTTTGGAAGCGATCGTCGCGGGGAGTTCGGGGTAACCCAGGTGTTCACGCCCGGCGGCAATCGCCCCGGAGGTCACAATCACAATACGATGCCCTGCGGCATGTAGCTGAGCGCACTGACGTACAAGCTCAACAATGTGGGCGCGATTTAGGCGGCGCGATCCGCCTGTTAAAACACTGGTACCGAGTTTTACCACCAGCGTCTGGCTGTCACTCATGATTCTCTGCCGTTCAACGATAAGGGAAAGTAATGTCGAACGAACGTTTTAGCAGGAGTCAGCCCCGTTGCCAACTGCCTTAGCACATCGCGAAACACTTTGTTGCGCGGGATCAGGAAGCGTAGCGGGAGAATTTGACACTTTTATTACCGAAATAATAAATCACAGTTTTTTAAAATTATTCTTAGTTTGTCATAAAAGTTTCATTCCAGAACGATAAAACCCTTCCTGTTTTTTCACGGGACTTAAGCATGAGCTTATCGTCCAGCGAATTTTTTAGCGCGTTTATAAGACAGGATCGAAAATGAAAAAGAGCACTCTGGCATTAATGGTTATGGGCGTAGTGGCTTCTGCATCCGTTCACGCAGCTGAAGTTTATAATAAAGATGGTAATAAGCTGGACGTGTACGGCAAAGTGAAAGCCATGCACTACATCAGCGATGATGCCACCAAAGATGGCGATCAGACTTACGTTCGTTTCGGTTTTAAAGGCGAAACGCAGATTAACGATCAGCTGACGGGCTATGGCCGTTGGGAATCTGAATTTGCAGGTAACAAAGCTGAGAGCGACTCCTCTCAGAAGACGCGTCTGGCGTTCGCTGGTCTGAAGCTGAAAAACTTTGGTTCACTGGATTACGGTCGTAACCTGGGTGCCCTGTATGACGTCGAAGCATGGACCGACATGTTCCCTGAGTTCGGCGGCGACTCTTCCGCGCAGACCGATAACTTCATGACCAAGCGTGCGACCGGTCTTGCTACCTACCGCAACACCGACTTCTTCGGCGCGGTTGACGGCCTGGACATGACCCTGCAGTACCAGGGCAAAAACGAAAACCGTGACGCCAAGAAACAGAACGGTGACGGTTTTGGTACCTCTCTGAGCTATGACTTCGGCGGCAGCGATTTCGCCGTCAGCGGTGCTTACACTAACTCTGACCGCACCAATGCGCAGAACCTGCTGGCGCGTGGCCAGGGCCAGAAAGCCGAAGCCTGGGCTACCGGTCTGAAATATGACGCGAACGATATTTATCTGGCAGCAATGTATTCAGAAACCCGCAATATGACGCCAATTTCTGGCGGATTTGCCAATAAAGCACAGAACTTTGAAGTCGTCGCACAATATCAGTTCGATTTCGGTCTGCGTCCGTCCCTGGGTTATGTCCAGTCTAAAGGCAAAGATATCGAAGGTATTGGTGACGAAGATCTGGTGAAATATATTGACGTTGGCGCGACCTATTACTTCAACAAAAATATGTCCGCGTTTGTTGATTATAAAATCAACCAGATTGACGACGATAATAAACTGGGCGTGAGCAGCGATGACATTGTTGCTCTGGGTATGACCTACCAGTTCTAAGATTATCCGAATAAGAAAATCCCGGCAGATAAGCCGGGATTTTTTTTGCCCGGTGGCGCTGCGCTTACCGGGCCTACGGGATAGTGCATTCTGTAGGCCGGGTAAGGCGAAGCCGCCACCCGGCGCTGTGACGCTATCAGGCAGTCAGCTTCACCGCTTCGCTGGAAAAGTCATCCGCTGGCTCGAACCTGAGATCCAGAGTCGCCAACAATGCGCGTGCCTTATCGTGGAACTCTTTCAGCGTGTATTCCAGGCGGTCAATCACTTCCTGATCTTTAATGGTGGTCGCCTGCCAGTTGCCGTCTTTATTAAACAGGCCAAACTGGTAGCTATACGTAAAACGTTTTTCCTCTGCTTCCATTTCCATCCACCAGCCCCAGAATTCACGTTTTTCGGGTGCAGGCTTCACGTTGACGCATACAGCCAGGCAGTCGAAAAAAAAGCGATTCTCTTCACACTGCTCTTCTCGAATATACGGGCCAAGAGCCATAAACTTCTTAATCAGTCTACTTTTCGGGTGTCCACTCGGTAACGTCATTGCGATCTCCTTTTGTGAAGCCACTGTTTTACCAAACCAGCAAAATTTAGCAATCTATTAACACAATCTCTGAGCGATCCAGCGCGTAATCTCTTTCAGCGCTTTATCGAAATTCTGATAGACCGGGCTGAACGGCACTTCTAGCAATTTGCCATCCGCAGATGACGACGTGATTAAGCGCGACTCTTCTTCCGGACTGAACGGATCGTTTTTCCAGAATCCCGACAGCATCGGCGTTGGGCAGCGGCGTCCCAGCAACCCTTGCGTTTTTAACGAGTAGCGATTGAGCTCAACGCGCAGCGCTTCGTCTGATGCATCATGCATGCCAAGACGGCTGGCCAGCACATCAAGGTACATTTCCGGCACGCTCCCCTGGCGTGCGGGATCGCTGAGCAGGGCGTGAACGACCGGCCCCAGACAGGCGACGGCTTTCAGGCGGGGCGATTCAAGGTAAGCCAGACGCACCGCGACGTTTGCGCCAAAACGGAAGCCAAATGCCGCCACGCGGGTGTGGTCAACCCACGGAATGTTCTCCAGCGCTTTTAGCGCATGCTGGTGCAGCAGGCTGGAATCCTGAGTCAGTTTCCATTTGGACGAGAAGCCGATTGAGGGCATATCCAGCGTCAGCATCGCGATCCCTTTTGGTGCGAAGTAACGCTCATAGAGGCTGTAATAATCGATTTGCAGGGAATCCAGCCCACCGCACATGAGGACGGTCGGGAACGGGCCTTCGCCTTCCGGCATATGCAGGAACCCGGTGACGGGCGACCCACCCGGAATGCTGAACTGCATCTCGCATTTGAGCGCCCCAGGCAGGCGCTGCGCCGCCTCTTCATAAGCGCGATTCGCCAGCGCCTGCGCCTGCTCGGCCAGCTCATCGCCTTTCAGATGTGCGGATAAGCGGCAATGGCTGTAGAGGTTGGCGGCATGCAGCCAGTGGCGGCCGCTGCGCGTGGCATCCTCTTCCTGGGTGGCCTTTTGCTGCCAGAGCATCGCCTGTTTGGACCACTCGTAGATCCAGTTTCCGCCGCGGTAACCCACCACCGTATCGTAGAGTTCGCGGTCGGTGCGCTCGGCCTCGCTCATCACGATACGCGCCTGCACATCGAGGATTTCACGAGGATCAATACCGCGCCAGATCCACATCAGGCGGTTAATCATGCGATACCAGTGGGGCACGTTTTTACCGTCTAACGCGGACTGGACGGCAGGCTGGGTCCCCGGATTAAAGCGACGCACCAGCGTCGACGTTTCAGGGTGTTTGAAACGGGGTTTGAAAAGTGTCTCGGTGAGATTCGCCTGCGTCATTGCGTTGCCTCCATGAATACGTCATATGAAGACTATTGTAACGCGTGGCAGGCCAAAAAGAACAACGCCCGGCATAACCGGGCGTGTAGCAGATACGTGCTGGGGGATTAACGGCCACTGATATGGCGGAACGAAGACCACGCCCATATCCCACGGCTGTTCAATCCAGGTATCCTGCGGGATATCAATCACGTAATCGTCAACCAGCGGGCGACCAGCCGGTTTGGCGAAGATGGTGACGAAATGCGCTTTCGGATACATTTCACGGATAGCCACCGCAGTACCGCCGGTATCCACCAGATCATCAATAACGATGAAGCCTTCACCGTCGCCTTCCGCGCGTTTCAGCACTTTCAGCTCGCGCTGGTTGTCATGGTCATAGCTGGAGATGCAAACGGTATCGACATGACGAATACCCAGCTCACGCGCCAGCAGCGCGCCCCGGTACCAGACCGCCACGGCTGACGGCAATAATGCCTTTCCACTGTTCGGAAGGCATCAGACGGGCAGCCAGTTTGCGTGCGTGAATCTGCAACATGTCCCAGGTGACGACGTATTTTTCGCTCATGTGAAGTGTCCCAGCCCGTGTTTATACGGCTTAAAAAGTGTTCGAGGGGAAAATAGGTTGCGCGAGATTATAGAGATCTGACGCACTAAAAACCAGTGTTACCCGGCATTAGCGGCGCTTTTTCCACGTTTACAGGCTCGCAGTCTGGCAGAGAAAGTGGTATTCTCAATGCCATCTCGCAAGCCTGACTTGTGGTAACTATTAACCTGCTAACCCTGTGACCTGCAACCCTGTTTGCAGCGCCTCGACAAGGAGACTTATCGTGTCTGAACTGTCTCAACTATCTCCGCAGCCGCTGTGGGATATTTTTGCCAAAATCTGCTCCATTCCACACCCTTCCTACCATGAAGAACAGCTTGCCGAACATATTATGGGCTGGGCGAAGGAAAAAGGTCTGCACGCAGAACGCGACCAGGTGGGCAACATCCTGATCCGCAAACCCGCCACCGCAGGCATGGAAAACCGCAAACCGGTCGTGCTGCAGGCGCACCTGGACATGGTGCCGCAGAAGAACAACGACACCGTTCACGACTTCACCAAAGATCCGATTCAGCCGTACATCGACGGCGACTGGGTGAAAGCGCGCGGCACCACGCTGGGCGCGGATAACGGCATCGGTATGGCCTCTGCGCTGGCCGTGCTGGCCGACGACAGCGTTGAGCACGGTCCGCTGGAAGTGCTGCTGACCATGACCGAAGAAGCGGGCATGGACGGCGCGTTCGGTCTGCAGGCGAACTGGCTGCAGGCGGACATCCTGATCAACACCGACTCCGAAGAAGAAGGCGAGATCTACATGGGCTGCGCGGGCGGGATCGATTTCATCTCCACCCTGCCGCTGTCGCGCGAAGCGGTACCGGCCGGTTACCAAACCTTCAAGCTGACGCTGAAAGGCCTGAAAGGCGGCCACTCCGGCGCCGATATTCATGTCGGTCTGGGCAACGCCAACAAGCTGCTGGCGCGCTTCCTGGCCGGCCATGCGGCGGAGCTGGATCTGCGTCTGGTGGATTTCAACGGCGGCACCCTGCGCAACGCGATCCCGCGCGAAGCCTTCGCCGTAGTTGCAGTTCCGGCGGCAAAAGCCGACGCAGCTGAAAACGCTGGCCAGCACGTACCTGGATATCCTGAAAAACGAACTGTCGGCGAAAGAGAAGAACCTGACCGTGGTGCTGGAATGCGCCACCAGCGATAAAGCCGCGCTGACCGCCGCAGTCCCGCGACACGTTTGTTCGCCTGCTGAACGCGACGCCAAACGGCGTGATCCGCAACTCCGACGTGGCGAAAGGCGTGGTGGAAACCTCGCTGAACGTGGGCGTGGTGACCCTGCAGCGACGACAGCGCGGAAATCATCTGCCTGATCCGCTCGCTGATCGACAGCGGTAAAGAGTACGTGGTGAGCATGCTGGAATCGCTGGGCACGCTGGCGGGCGCGAAAACGGCAGCCGAAAGGCGGCTACCCGGGCTGGCAGCCGGATGCGCATTCGCCGGTGATGGCGCTGGTGCGTGAGACTTATCAGCGTCTGTTCAACAACACGCCGAACATTCAGGTGATCCACGCCGGTCTGGAATGCGGTCTGTTCAAAAAACCGTACCCGGACATGGACATGGTATCCATCGGGCCAACCATCACCGGCCCGCACTCGCCGGATGAGCAGGTGCATATCGAAAGCGTCGGCCACTACTGGACGCTGCTGACCGAGCTGCTGAAAGCGATCCCGGCAAAATAAGCCCGCTGTCCGCGCCACCCGGCGCGGACATTCATTTATAACCCCAGCACCAGCTGCCGCTCCAGCTGCGGATCCAGCAGCGTCACGTGCAGCCCCACCAGCCGCACCCCGCGCCCGCCGCGCCGCTCTTCCCACGCCTTTTTTGCCGCGCCGATATCAGTAGATCCTCTTTATTCAAGCGCGGCCAGACATGTTCCTGGGTGGTCTGCTGAAAATCGTTGAACTTCAGCTTTACGCCCTGACGGGCAATCAGCAGATCCGGCTTCACCTTTGCCAGCCGTCGCTCCAGCTCCGGGTATAAATGCTCAATAATCGCTTCGCACTCTTCCCAGTCGTGAATATCTTCAATGCCAGCGTGCGCTCCACGCCGACCGATTTACGCAGCCGCTCGCTGCTGATTTCGCGCTCATCAATCCCCTGGCTGCGCTCCCACAGCACGCGGCCAAATTTCCCGAAGCGCTTAAGCAGCATCGCCAGATCGCTTCGCTGCACGTCTTCACAGGTGCGTAGCCCCAACGTCTCCAGCTTTGCCGCGGAGACTTTGCCGACGCCCGGGATCTTGCCGAGCGGCAGCGTGCGGAAAAATTGCGGGCACCTCCGCCGGCGTAATGACGTACTGGCCGTTGGGCTTATTTAAATCGGAGGCGATTTTGGCGAGAAACTTAACCGGCGCCACGCCCGCCGAAGCCGTCAGATTCAGTTCGTTGAAAATCGTCTGGCGGATCTCCTGCGCCATCAGCGTGGCCGAGCCGTGGCAGTGCGGGCTGTCGGTCACATCCAGATAGGCTTCATCCAGCGACAGCGGCTCTATCAGAGAGGTATAGCGGGAGAAGATTTCCCGAATATGAAGGGAAGCCTCTTTATAGGCGTCAAACCGGCCGGGCAGAAGCGTGAGGTGAGGGCAAAGCTTTCAGGCCATCGCCGTGGGCATGGCGCTGCGCACGCCAAATTTGCGCGCCGGATAGTTGGCGGTGCTGATGACGCCACGCTGAACGCGGCTGCCGCCAATGGCGATGGGGATATCGCGCAGGGCCGGGTTGTCGCGCATCTCCACCGCCGCGAAAAAGCAGTCCATATCGACATGGATGATTTTGCGCATACGTACGCCCTCACAGAACACTGGATAAGTATACAGCATATTCCATTGAAATGAGAAGCCAGTGCGTAAAACCGCCGAAAAGAGGGTAATTTGATAGTTACTTCTGCCGTTTTAGTTTCATAATAACCACCAGCTAAACGGCCAGATATTTGAAACGCAAAACAGAACACAATTTGCGCGATGGCGAAAATATCGCCAAAAAAAGATGAAGCGTGAAAGATGAACTCTATTCTGGCTTGCGAAAAAATGCCGTAATGCTAATGTGGGCGCTCCTAAACAGAATAATCTGATTTCGGGCCTCTTTTGCCGTCCTGGCAAGGTGGTCATGGTTTTATCAAGGAACTAGTAGTATGCGTAAAATCGCATTGTTCATTGCGATGCTTCTGATTCCGTGCATGTCGTTTGCCGGACTGCTCAGCAGTAATAGCTCAACGACGCCGGTCAGCAAGGAATATAAACAGCAGTTAATGGGATCGCCGGTTTATATTCAAATCTTCAAGGAAGAACGCACTCTCGATCTGTTTGTGAAAATGGGCGAGACATATCAGCTGCTTGATAGTTACAAAATTTGTAACTACTCCGGCGGACTGGGGCCAAAACAACGTCAGGGCGATTTCAAAAGTCCGGAAGGGTTCTACAACGTTCAGCGCAGCCAGCTCAAGCCTGACAGCCGCTTCTATAAAGCCATTAACATCGGCTTCCCGAATGCCTATGACCGTGCCCACGGTTATGAAGGTAAATACCTGATGATCCACGGTGCCTGCGTGTCTATCGGCTGTTATGCGATGACCGATTCCGGCATTGATGAGATCTTCCAGTTCGTGACCGGCGCGCTGGTCTTTGGGCAGCCTAACGTACAGGTCAGCATCTATCCGTTCCGCATGACGGACGCCAACATGCAGCGTCACAAATACTCGACCTACGCGGATTTCTGGAAACAGCTGAAGCCGGGTTACGACTACTTTGAGCAGACCCACAAGCCGCCGGTGGTCTCTATCGTAGATGGCCGTTACGTGGTCAGCAAACCGCTGAGCCACGAAGTCGTCCATCCACAGCTGGCGTCAAATTACACGGTCCCCGAGACAAAATAACGCCCACTCGCCTGGCATAATCTTTTGCCAGGTTTCGTTGCCGGTCAGCGGCTGGGTGGCAATCACAGTGACCACATCGTTCGGTGTGGTCTCCTGCTGAAAATCTATTTCCACATCCTGATCCAGCAGCGTCGCCACGCCAAACGGCGCACGGCGGGTGATCCAGAACAGATTCGTCGAGCAGAACGCCATCACGTAGCGCCCGTCCGAGAGCAGCATGTTGAACACGCCTTTCTCGCGCAGTTGGGTCGCCAGCGTGGCGATGTACTTAAACACGGCCGCCATGTTGCCCGGCGTGCGCGGATAGCGCTCCGTCAGCTTATGCAGCAGCCAGCAGAAGGCTTTTTCGCTGTCGGTTTCGCCAACCGGGCGGAAATTGCCCGTCTCCAGCGACTTATAGCCCCTGAGTTGCCCGTTGTGCGCGTAGGTCCAGTTGCGGCCCCACAGCTCGCGGGTAAACGGATGGGTATTTTCCAGCGCCACTTCGCCGCGGTTAGCCTGGCGAATGTGGGCCACCACCGAGCGGGACTTGATGGGATAGTCCTGCACCAGTTTGGCAATCGGCGAGTTAAAGCTCGGCTGCGGATCTTTGAACGTGCGACAGCCCTTGCCTTCGTAGAAGGTGATGCCCCAGCCGTCTTTATGCGGCCCGGTTCCACCACCGCGCTGCACCAGCCCGGTGAAACTAAAGCAGATATCGGTTGGCACATTGGCGCTCATCCCGAGCAGTTCGCACATACATCACCCCCACAAACGCCTTAATTCTGGGAAGGCGTAATTGTTGCAGCCAGTTTGAACACGGACAGCGCGGAAAAACCGGAGCGTACACGAAGTACGGGAGGATTTTGAGCACTGCCCAGGTCCAAAATGGCAAATATAATAGCCGTCCTTAAGCCTTAACCATCTCTTTTTCGATCAGCTGAATCAGGATGTGGATCACTTTGATGTGAATTTCCTGAATGCGGTCAGCATAACCGAAGTGCGGAACGCGAATTTCAACATCCGCCGTACCGGCCATCTTGCCGCCATCTTTACCGGTCAGGGTGATGACTTTCATCCCCTTTTCACGCGCGGCGGCGATCGCTTTGATCACGTTGCCGGAGTTGCCGGAGGTGGAAATCCCCAGCAGCACGTCGCCTTCACGGCCTACCGCTTCAACGTAGCGGGAGAAGATGTGGTCGTAACCGAAGTCGTTGCCTACGCAGGAGAGGTGGCTCACGTCGGAGATCGCAATCGCCGGGTAGCCCGGGCGGTTTTCGCGATAGCGACCGGTCAGCTCTTCTGCGAAGTGCATCGCGTCGCAGTGAGAGCCGCCGTTACCGCAGGAGAGCACTTTGCCACCCGCTTTGAAGCTGTCGGCCAGCAGGACCGCCGCGCGCTGAATAGCGTGAATATTGGCATCATCTTTCAGAAAGTTCGCCAGCGTTTCCGCCGCTTCGTTCAGTTCGTTACGAATAAGATCCTGGTACATGAGGATAATCCTTCAGTATTGATGAAATAACACAGCGGAGTGTACCGGATAGCCGGAAAAGCGAGAAGCTAAAGCCACAGCGAAAACGTGCGGCGTTTTGGTTTTCCGTGCCGGGCAAAATCCCCGAACAATGTGAACCAGGTTGTAATTATTTTGTAAACACATTGCTAAAAGAAATCACATCAACTACAACCATAACATCACAAGTGGTCAGACCTCCTACAAGCCAGGGAGCTTTTCTTTATGATGATTTTGAGCATTCTCGCAACCGTTGTTCTGCTCGGTGTGCTGTTCTATCACCGCGTAAATTTATTCCTGAGCAGCCTGATTCTTCTGGCCTGGACGGCTGCGCTTGGCGTCGCAGGTCTCTGGAATATCTGGCTTTTACTGCCTCTGGCCATCATTCTTCTGCCGTTTAACCTTGCCGCCGATGCGCAAATCAATGATCTCCGCGCCGGTGTTCCGCGGCTTCCGCAAAGTGATGCCGCCGATGTCGCGCACCGAGAAAGAAGCGATTGACGCGGGCACCACCTGGTGGGAAGGCGATCTGTTCCGCGGCAACCCGGACTGGAAAAAGCTGCACAACTATCCGCAGCCGCGCCTGACCGCAGAAGAACAGGCCTTTATTGACGGCCCGGTGGAAGAAGCCTGCCGCATGGCGAACGACTTTCCAGATCACCCATGAAATGGCCGATCTGCCGCCTGAACTGTGGGCGTACCTGAAAGAACATCGCTTCTTCGCGATGATCATCAAGAAAGAGTACGGCGGTCTGGAATTCTCCGCTTACGCTCAGGCTCGCGTGCTGCAAAAACTGGCCGGCGTTTCCGGGATCCTGGCGATCACCGTTGGCGTGCCGAACTCCTTAGGCCCGGGCGAACTGCTGCAGCATTACGGTACGGAAGAGCAAAAAAATCACTACCTGCCGCGCCTGGCACGCGGCCAGGAGATCCCCTGCTTCGCGCTGACCAGCCCGGAAGCGGGCTCCGATGCGGGCGCGATCCCGGATACCGGCGTGGTCTGCATGGGCGAGTGGCAGGGCGAGCAGGTGCTGGGCATGCGCCTGACCTGGAACAAGCGCTATATCACGCTGGCGCCTATCGCCACCGTGCTGGGCCTGGCCTTTAAACTCTCTGATCCGGAAAAACTGCTGGGCGGCGAAGAAGATCTGGGCATTACCTGTGCGCTGATCCCAACCTCAACGCCAGGCGTGGAAATTGGTCGTCGTCACTTCCCGCTGAACGTGCCGTTCCAGAACGGTCCAACCCGCGGCCAGGATATCTTTGTGCCGATTGATTACATCATCGGCGGCCCGAAAATGGCCGGTCAGGGCTGGCGTATGCTGGTGGAATGTCTGTCGGTGGGCCGCGGTATTACCCTGCCGTCGAACTCAACCGGCGGCCTGAAATCGGTCGCGATGGGGATTGGCGCCTACGCCCACATCCGCCGTCAGTTCAAAATCTCCATCGGCAAGATGGAAGGTATCGAAGAGCCGCTGGCGCGTATCGCCGGCAACGCCTACGTGATGGACGCCGCCGCCTCGCTGATCACCTACGGCATTATGCTGGGCGAAAAACCGGCCGTGCTGTCCGCCATCGTGAAGTACCACTGTACCCACCGCGGGCAGCAGTCGATCATTGACGCGATGGATATTGCCGGCGGTAAAGGCATTATGCTCGGCGAAGGCAACTTCCTGGCGCGCGGCTATCAGGGCGCACCGATTGCCATCACCGTGGAAGGCGCAAACATCCTGACCCGCAGCATGATGATCTTCGGTCAGGGCGCGATCCGCTGCCATCCGTACGTGCTGGAAGAGATGGCCGCCGCGCAGAACAACGACGTGGATGCCTTCGATAAGCTGCTGTTCAAACATATCGGTCACGTGGGCAGCAACAAGGTGCGCAGCTTCTGGCTGGGCCTGACGCGCGGCCTTACCAGCGCCACGCCGACCGGCGATGCGACCAAACGTTACTACCAGCATCTGAACCGTCTGAGCGCCAACCTGGCGCTGCTGTCTGACGTTTCCATGGCGGTGCTGGGCGGCAGCCTGAAGCGTCGCGAACGTATCTCCGCCCGTCTGGGGGATGTGCTGAGCCAGATCTTCCTGGCCTCTGCGGTGCTGAAACGTTACGACGATGAAGGCCGTCAGGAAGCGGATCTGCCGCTGGTGCACTGGGGCGTGCAGGATGCGATGTATCAGGCTGAACAGGCGATTGACGATCTGCTGGCGAACTTCCCGAACCGCTTCGTGGCGGGCGCCCTGCGCGTGGTGATCTTCCCGACCGGTCGTCACCACCGGGCGCCGTCCGACAAGCTGGACCACAAAGTGGCGAAGATCCTGCAGGTTCCGAGCGCCACCCGCTCCCGCATCGGGCGCGGTCAGTATCTGACGCCGACGCCGCATAACCCGGTGGGTCTGCTGGAAGAGGCGCTGCTGGACGTGATGGCCGCCGATCCGATTCACCAGAAGATCTGTAAACAGCTGGGCAAAAACCTGCCGTTTACCCGTCTGGACGAACTGGCAAAACAGGCGCTGGCCGGTGGCATTATCAATAAAGATGAAGCCGCTCTGCTGGTGAAAGCCGAAGAGAGCCGTCTGCGCAGCATTAACGTGGATGATTTCGAACCGGACGAGCTGGCGACGCAGCCGGTAAAGCTGCCGGAGAAGCACCGCAAACCTGAAGCGGCCTAATGCGGTTCCCTTACACAAAACCCGCCTCGCGCGGGGTTTTTTATTGCCACATTTTCTCGTTATGTCGTGCTACAGTGTCAAAAAGCGGTCTTTTGAGGAGTCTGAATTGTGCCTGGTCTGAAGATTTCTATTTTGCAGCAACCTTTAGTGTGGATGGATGGCCCCGCCAACCTGCGCCACTTTGATCGTCAACTGGAAGACATTACCGGGCGTGATGTGATTGTCCTGCCGGAAATGTTCACCACCGGCTTCGCCATGGAAGCGGCAAAACAGTCAATGCCGCAGGATGAGGTGGTCGCCTGGATGCACGCCAAAGCGCAGCAGACCAATGCGCTGATTGCCGGCAGCGCCGCCCTGCAAACCGAACGCGGGCCGGTGAACCGCTTCCTGCTGGTGGAGCCGGAAGGGAAAGTGCATTTTTACGATAAACGCCACCTGTTCCGCATGGCGGATGAGCATCATCACTATGAAGCCGGTAACGAGCGCGTGGTGTTTGAATGGCGCGGCTGGCGTATTCTGCCGCTGGTCTGCTACGACCTGCGTTTCCCGGTGTGGTCGCGCAACCGCAACGATTACGACCTGGCGCTGTATGTTGCCAACTGGCCTGCACCGCGCTCCCTGCACTGGCAGTCGCTGCTGGTGGCGCGCGCGATTGAGAACCAGGCGTACGTGGTGGGCTGCAACCGCGTGGGGACGGACGGCAACGGGCATCACTACCGCGGCGACAGCCGGGTGGTGAATCCGCAGGGCGAGATCATCGCCACCGCCGAGCCGCATCAGGCGACGCGCATTGATGCCGAACTGTCGTTAACGGCGCTGAAGGAGTATCGGGAGAAGTTTCCGGCGTGGCAGGATGCGGATCCGTTTAGCATCGATTAACGCAAGGGTTGTAGTTTTGCAGGCCGGGTAAGCGAAGCGCTATCCGGCCTTTTTATTTACCGCGAGGTTCTGCCCGGTGGCGCGATGCTTACCGGGCCTACGGTCTGAAGATCGAAGAGAATCACAGGCCGGATAAGCCAGGCGCCATCCGGCATGATGCCCTTTAACTCACCAACGCCTGCCCGTCTTTGCGGCTTTCCGTCGCGGCCACGTAGTGCCCTTCCGGCAGGCGGTAAATCACCTGCGCGCCACCGAAGTTGTAATCCTGAAGCGGATCTTCCACCACGATCTGATGTCCCCGCGCGCGCAGCGCGGCAATCGTATTGCGATCGAACGTCGATTCAACGATCACCTCCCTGCCCTGCACCACGCGCCAGCGCGGGGCGTCGATTGCCGCCTGCGGGTTTTGCCCGTGCAGCATAATGCGCAGCGCCATCTGCATGTGCCCCTGCGCCTGCATCGGGCCGCCCATCACGCCGAAGGACATCAGCGGCTGGCCGTTGCCGTCCATCGCAAAGCCCGGAATGATGGTGTGGAACGGGCGCTTGCTGCCCGCCAGCGCGTTCGGGTGCTGCGGATCCAGCACAAATCCGCAGCCCCGGTTTTGCAGGCTGATCCCCGTATCCGGCACCACGATGCCTGAACCGAAGCCCATATAGTTGGACTGAATAAACGAGACCATCATCCCGCTGGCGTCGGCGGTACTGATGTAGACCGTGCCGCTCTGCGTCGGGGAACCGTAGACAAAATCTGAGGCCTTATCATGGTCAATAAGCGCCGCACGCGACTCCAGATAGTGGTCGCTCAGCAGCTCTTTTGCCGCGAACATCATGTGCTCTTCATCCGCCACGTAGCGGTCGAGATCCGCCAGCGCCAGCTTCATCGCCTCGATGGACAGATGCAGAGACTGCACGGAATCCGGATGATGCTTCTCAATGCCGCACTGCTCAAGAATGCCGAGCGCAATCAGCGTGGCGATCCCCTGACCGTTAGGCGGCAGCTCCTGCACCGAACCGCCCGCGAAGTCGCGCGACAGCAGCTCTACCCAGTCCACGCGATGGTTTGCCAGATCCTCAGCCGTCAGGTGCGCGCCATGTTCTTTGGCGAAAGCGGCAATTTTCTGCGCCAGCTCGCCGCGGTAAAACGCGTCGCCGTTGGTGTGGGCAATCAGCTCCAGCGAGTTCGCCTGCGCCGGGTTACGGAAGATTTCCCCGACCTTCGGGGCGCGGCCTTCCGGCGCGAAGCAGGCGCTAAAGCCCGGCTGATCTTTCAGCTTGCTATAGCCGCGCTGCCAGAGATGCCCAATCAGCGGGGAGACCGGGAAACCGTTGCGCGCGTAGTCAATGGCGGGCTGCGCCAGCGTGCTCAGCGGCAGCGTGCCGAAGCGTTCCGCCAGGGCGACCCAGCCGGATACCGCGCCCGGCACGGTCACCGCGTCCCAGCCGATTTCCGGCACTGCGGTTTTTCCGGCAAACAGATCCGCATGCCAGCTCGCCGGCGAACGACCGGAGGCGTTCAGGCCGTGCAGCTTTTCACCGTCCCAGACGATGGCAAAGGCGTCGCTGCCGATCCCGTTGCCGGTCGGCTCGACCACCGTCAGCGCCATCGCGGTGGCAATGGCCGCATCCACGGCATTCCCGCCCAGCTGCAGCATCTTCATGCCCGCCTGCGCCGCCAGCGGCTGAGACGTCGCAACGGCGTTATGGCCCAGCATCGGCGGGCGGCGTGAATCGTAACCGGACGTAAAATCAAGCGCTTTGGTCATCATGACTCCTTAGTCGTGGCGCGGATCGAGCGCATCGCGCAGCCCGTCGCCGAGTAAATTAAAGCCCTGCACGGCGAGGAAAATCGCCACGCCGGGGAAAACGGACATCCACGGCGCCTGCTCCAGAAAACCTTTGGCGGTGTTGAGCATCGAGCCCCAGGACGGATTGGGCGGCTGCTGTCCCAGCCCCAAAAACGACAGGCTGGCTTCGGCGATTATCGCCGAGGCAATCGCCAGCGTGGCCTGCACCAGGATCGGCGACATCACGTTGGGCAGGACATAGCGGAGGATGATCCAGCGATCCGGCAGGCCAATCGCCCGCGCGCCGTCGATATACTCTTCGTTGCGAATGGCGATCACCTGCCCGCGCGTCAGGCGGGCGAAGATCGGCATCGCCGAAAGACCGATGGCGATCATCGCGTTGGTCAGGCTTGGGCCAAAAAATGCCCCCAGCGCGATCGCCATGATCAGGAACGGACAGGCCAGCAGCGCCTCGATAAAGCGCGAGATCACCCCGTCCCACATCTTCTGGAAGTAGCCCGCCACCAGCCCCAGCGGCACGCCGATAACCACCGCGATAACGACCGACATACAGCCCGCCATCAGCGAGGTGCGGGCCCCCCAGATAATGCGGGATAAAATGTCGCGCCCCAGCTCGTCGGTGCCGAACCAGTACATCGCCGACGGCGCTTTGCGCACCGCCAGGAAGTTGGCCTTGACCGGATCGAACGGGGCGATCCACGGCGCCAGCAGCGCCACCAGCACAAAGAAGCCCACCACCGCCGCGCCAATGACCGCACTTTTATTGCCGAGGAATTTCTTCAGCACCCGGTTTTGCGCCCCCGGCAGCGCAGGCACAACGGTTTGCGTCGTCAGTTCCGCCATGGTTAACCTCGCATTTTCGGGTTGATAAGGACGTAGAGCACGTCGGCCAGCAGGTTGAGCATCAGGAAGCCAATCGCCACGATCAGCACCACGCCCTGCACCACCGCGTAGTCACGGTTAAACACCGAGTCGACGATCATCTTGCCAAAGCCCGGAATGGTGAAAACCTGCTCGGTCAGCACCGCGCCGCCCAGCAGCTCGCCAAACAGCAGCGTGGTGAGGGTGATCACCGGCACCAGCGCGTTGCGAAAGGCGTGCTTCAGGATCACCGCTTTCGGCAGTAGCCCCTTTCGCCCGCGCGGTGCGGATGTAATCCGCTTTCAGCACGGCAATCATCGAGGCGCGGGTGTGGCGCATCAGCGTTGCCGCGAGCCCCGTTCCGAGCACGGACGCGGGCAGCAGCAGCGTGCGCAGGTTCTGGAGCGGATCTTCGCTGAATGGCACATAGCCGGACGCAGGGAGCCACTGCAAGTTCACCGAGAAGACCAGAATCAGCAGGATCCCCAGCCAGAAGTGCGGGATCGAGATCCCCGAGATCGCCACGAAGTTCGCCCCGTGATCGACCCAGCTGTTTTTGTTCACCGCCGCGAGGATCCCCATGCTGATGCCAAACACCAGCGCGATAATCATCGCCAGCAGCGACAGCTCCAGCGTGACCGGCAGCTTGCTGGCGATCAGCTGCGTCACCGGTTCATGCGTACGTAAGGAGACGCCCAGATCGCCCTGCAGCGCCCGCGTCAGCCAGTGGAAATACTGCACGGGGATCGGCGCATCGAGGTTCAGCTCCGCGCGCAGCTGAGCGATAACTGCCGGGTCGCGCTCCTCGCCGGCCATGGCGATCAGCGGGTCGCCGGGCAGCAGCTTTTGCAGCCCAAACACCATCATGCTCACCAGCAGTAGCGTCGGGACGGCCAGCAGCAGACGTTTGCAAATCAGTTCCAGCATGGGCTCTCCTCAGGACGGTTATTTCGCCAGCGTTAAGCCAGCCAGACGCACGATGCCGTCCGGGTACGGCTTAAAGCCCTGCACGCTTTTGTTCAGGCCAAAAATACGCGGCTCGAAGTAGAGGTAGGCAATCGGCATATCCGTTTGCAGCTGTTTCACCACCTTGTCGTACAGCGGCTGGCGCGCGGCCTGGTCAGTACTCTGGCGCGCCTGGGTCAGCCACTCATCAACCTGCGCATTGCTGTAGCGGCCGTCGTTCAGGGTGCCTTTGCTGTTGATAAAGCCGTAGATGCTGCCGTCCGGATCCGGGCGCCCCGACCAGCCGGAGAAGCTCAGCTGATAGTCCCCGCTCTGCTGGCGATCCAGCAGCGTGGCGAATTCGGTCATCTGCAGGTTCAGGTTAAAGCCGGCCTCGGCGACCATCGCCTGCAACACCTGCCCCACCTGCTGCGAGGTGGGGTTGTTCGGCACCAGCAGGTTGACGGTCAGCGGCGCGCTGTGACGCCTGCCGCTTTGAGCAGCGCTTTGGCTTTGTCGACGTCACGCGGCGGGACCGGCAGGTTAACGTGATACGGGCTGACCGGTGAAAACGCCTGGTTGGCCGGCGTGTAGAGCCCTTCAAAGACCACCTGGTTTAACGCATCGCGGTCGATAGCCTGCGAGAAGGCCTCGCGCACGCGGGCATCTTTGAACGGATCGTTGGCCGGCACCTTGCCGTTGTTGATGTTGAAGGTGATGCCCTGATAGCCCAGCCCGGTTACCTTCGCCAGCGCCAGCTTGCTGTCGGCCTCGACGGTTTTCACGTCGCTGGCAGCAATGCCTTCGGTCAGATCGAGATCGCCCGCGCGCAGGTTCGCCAGACGCACGGAGGCATCCGGGATCGGCAGATAGATGATTTTGTCGAAGTGGTAGGCGTCTTTGTTCCAGTAGTTGTCGAAGCGGGTCAGCACGATGCGGTCCTGGGAGACGCGGCTGTCGAACTTGTACGGGCCGGAGCAGACCGGATGGGCGGCAAAGTCAGGCTTTTTCGCCGCCTCGGGGGCCATCATCGCGCCCGCGCGGTCGGTGAGCTGCATCAGCAGCGCGGCATCGGGCGTTTTCAGGTGCAGCGCAATCTGCATCGGGCCGGTGACCTCGACCGATTCAACGGAGGAGATCTCGCTTTTACGCAGGGAGCCTTTCAGGGTCAGGGCGCGGTCGAGGTTGTATTTTGCCGCGGCGGCATCGAATTTCTCACCGTCGTGGAAGGTCACGCCTTCGCGCAGATTGAGCGTCAGGGTTTTACCGTCGTCACTCCACGCCCAGTCTTTGGCCAGACCGGGGACAACCTTCAGGTTTTCATCCACGTCCACCAGCCTGTCGCACAGGGAGGCAAAGACGAAGCGGCCATAGTAGGTGCGCGCCAGGTGCGGGTCGAGCATGTCCGGATCTGCGCCCAGGCCAATACGCAGCACGCTTTCAGAATGGGCGGGCAGCGCCGCGCCCAGCAACATAACACTTCCCAGTACGGTCAAAAGAGAATTACGCATTGTCATTATCATGAGTTCCTTGAAGGAAGGGATGAGTGAGTGGCCGCGTGTTCAAACAGCGCGCGGCGGCGCAGAAAAGCGGCGGATGGCGGTGCGATCTGGATAACGCTGCGATCGCGGTTGATCTCCTGCCAGCGGTGGCAGGCAACCTGACGCCCGCCATCGAGCACCTGATTGATCGGCTCGACCTGGCGGCATTCATCGGTGACGTACGGGCAACGGGTGTGGAAACGACAGCCGGACGGCGGGCTGGCCGGGTTGGGTAAATCCCCCTGCAGCAGCGGCGCGTCGCGCTTCAGCGCCCGGCTGCATCTGCGGCGCCGAGGCGATCAGCGCCTGCGTATAGGGGTGCAGCGGCGCGTCAAAGATCTCATCGACGGGGGCAAGCTCGACGATTTGCCCGAGGTACATGACCGCCACGCGGTCGCTCATATGGCGGATCACCGCCAGACCGTGGGCGACAATCACCATCGTCAGCCCCAGCTGGTGCTTCAGGCTTTCCAGCAGGTTGACCACCTGCGCCTGAACGGAGACATCCAGCGCGGATACCGGCTCATCGCCCAGCAGCAGCTTCGGCCCCGAGGCCAGCGCGCGCGCAATGCCAATACGCTGGCGCTGCCCGCCGGAAAACTCGTGCGGGTAGCGCCCGGCCCAGGCGGCAGGCAGGCCTACGGTTTTGAGCAGCTCGGCAACGCGGTACTGGCGATCCGCTTTCTTCATGTTCTGATGCAGCCACAGCGGCTCGCCGACGATCTGCTCCACCGTCATGCGCGGGTTCAGCGAGGCGAAGGGATCCTGAAAGATGATCTGCAGCTCGCGGCGGAGCTGGTTGAGCCGCGCACCGCAGGCATGGGTGATCTCTTCCCCCTGGTAAAAAACGCGCCCTTCGCTGGCGGCCAGCAGGCGCAGCAGCAGGCGGCCAAGCGTGGATTTTCCGGAACCGGACTCGCCGACAATCGCCAGCGTTTCGCCCGGCATCACGGCAAGCGAAACGCGATCGACCGCCGTGACAAACCGTGCCGGAGTAAAGAGTTTTTTCGGGCCGGGGAAAAGCTTGCTGAGGTCACGGGCTTCAAGAATGGGCGTGGTCATGCGGTTTCTCCCAGGGCAATGTGGTGTTCGAGCGGCACGCGGAAGCAGGCAACCTGATGGCCCGCGCCGAGCGGCTGTCGAGCTGCGGTTTTTCAGCATGGCAGCGCGCCTGCGCAAACGGACAGCGGGTGGCAAAACGGCAGCCTTTCGGCATGGATTCCGGGAGCGGTACCGCGCCGGGAATGGTGGAAAGCTGGCCTTTGCGTGCGCCCAGCGAGGGAATCGAGCCCATCAGGCCGATGGTGTACGGGTGCTGCGGATCGGCAAAAATCGCCTCCACGCTTCCCTGCTCCACCACCTGCCCGGCATACATCACGGCGACCTGCTGGGCGACTTCCGCCACCACGCCTAAATCGTGGGTGATCATCAGCACCGCCGTGCCGGTGTCCTCTTTCAGGGCGTTGAGCAAGGCGAGGATTTGCGCCTGGATGGTGACGTCGAGCGCGGTGGTCGGTTCGTCGGCAATCAGCAGATTCGGGTTGGTTAATCAGCGCCATGGCAATCATCACGCGCTGGCGCATGCCGCCGGAAAGCTGGTGCGGATACGCTTTCAGGCGCATCTCCGCCGCCGGGATCTGCACCTTCTCGAGGATCTGCAGCGCGATCTTCATCGCCTCTGCGCGCGAGACGTTCTGGTGGCGCATCACCGCTTCACTCAGTTGATCGCCCAGCGTAAACGCCGGATTGAGCGAGGTCATCGGCTCCTGAAAAATCATCGCCAGCTCGCTGCCGCGCAGATCGGCATATTCCCGCGGCGAGAGCTTGCGCAGATCGTGGCGGCGAAACTGCATCTCCCCGCTGACGATCTGCGCGCTGGCGGGCAGTAACCCCATCAGCGCCAGTGAGGTGATACTTTTCCCGCAGCCGGACTCCCCCACCAGCGCCAGCGTTTCGCCCGCCCTGACGGTCAGTGAAATACCGTCAAGCACGCTAACCGGCGAGCCCGCGAACGTAACGTTGAGGTTTTGCAGACTTGCAGTACGGGCGTGGCGTCCTTAAAGGGGATTGTCGTCATGGCGTGAAGTCGTCCTCGAGGTGGATCGCCTGAATCAGGGCGGTTTGCAGGCTGAGCAGGTGTTCGCGCATGGCCAGGAAGCGCCTCCTGAGGCTGGCGCTGGCGGATGGCGGGCATGATCTTGTGGTGGTGGTCGTTATAGCTATCGACACGTTCGGGCGTGCGGGCCAGCTCGCGCAGATGCTGCCAGCCCGGTTCACGTCGCACGGCATCAATGGCATCAAACAGGCCGAGCATCAGACGGTTGCCCGCCGCCTCGGCAATCGCCCGGTGAAAGGCGCTATCCCACAGTTCGTTGAGATCGCGGTCATCCGGGCTGACCTTATCGATGCGTTCCAGCATGCGCTGCATAAGCGCGAGGTTTTCCCTGGTGGCACGCAGTGCCGCAAGCCGGGCCAGTCCGGGTTCAAGCTGCAAGCGAGCTTCCATCACTTCCAGCAGGTTGGTTTGCTGCACCAGTCCCTGAAGGGCCAGCGGTTCAACAGGTGCTGCCGGGCCAATAAAGGTCCCTTTGCCCTGCTTACGCCAGATACGCCCCTCTTCTTCCAGTACGTCCAGCGCGCGACGGACTTCACGTCGCCCTACGCCGAGCGTGTCCGACAGCTCACGTTCCGTGGGCAGCGGAATCCCTGGTGTTGACTCATGCTGGTGGATAAGCCCGCGCAGCTGCTCAAGCGCGGTGCTGGAATTTGCCAGAAACCGTGACGGTTTTTCCATATTGGTTCATCCGTATTTCGCGTTATCTTTTTCTTTAATTACATGAAGTTAATTATTTAATCCGCGATGTGTCGCCCTTATAACTAAGCAATTACCGAACCAATTAGGTATTGGTTCGGTCATATTTTTGAAATTTTTGTTAATACTTTGATTTATTAATGTTTATTTTTTACGGGCGAAACGGAGGTCTGGAAGGGTTGTGGTTCACTGAGCAGATAATGCACAATTTTAGTGCAAGGAATGCACTAAAACGGGAGGGATTGCCCGGTGGCGTTGGCGCTTACCGGCTTACATTGTTGGCTGTGGCGCTGGCCAGATAAGGCGGAGCCGCCATCCGGCAATCGTGCCTCCGGGCGTTTTGAGATTATTGTGGAATTATTCCGTTCACCATGCGTGCGGGAGTTTCTGTAAACCTTTATGCGGTGAACGGGATAAGGGGCGCTTACCGCGCTCCCCTTATCAATCCCCGCGGCCCCGCAGGAAATCGGTGCTACGCACTACGCTCACCTCCCGGTCATCTGCCTGCGGTCGGCTCAACTCGCCCTCCATGGCTCGGTTCGCCTCTGGACGCCATCCAGGGCGTCCAGACCTTGTCATCTGCCCTCCGGCTCGCCGATTTCGGCGGGGACTCAACCCCATCGCTTCAGCTTTTTTATTCATCGTAAGAAAAGTGTCGCTACAGGGAAATACCCGGAGGCTATGGCGCTTACCGGGTTTACATTGTTGGCTGTGGTGTAAGCCGGATAAGGCGGAGCTGCCATCCGGCAGGTTTGCTAAAGTTGTCCGGCGCGGCGGGCGGCGGTACGCGCCAGCGCGGCCCAGTCCAGATGCCCTTCATCATGGGCCAGGCTTTCGACATGCGCTGCGCGCAGCGTACCGGCAATCGCCATTGGCACATTCACCCGCTCGGCGGCATCCTGCGCCAGACGCACATCTTTCAACCCCAGTGCCAGCTTAAAGCCGGCTGGCTCGAAGGTATCGCTGGCAATCGCCTGGCCGTAACCTTTATAGACCGGCGCGGCAAACAGCGTGGAGGTGATTAAATCAATGAAATCGGTTTTACTGACCTCATGCCCCTGCACCAGCGCAACCGCCTCCCCCATCGTGCCAATGGCGCTGGCGATCATAAAGTTGACCGCCAGCTTCGCGGCATTCGCCTGCTCCGGCCGCGCACCAAGATACCAGGTCTTCTGACCGAGCACATCCAGCAGCGGCTGCACCTTTGCCAGCAGCGCGCTGTCGCCAGCCGCCAGAATATTTAACTGCCCCGCTTCGGCAACATTTACCCGCCCCAGTACCGGCGCGGCAAGATAACCGATATTACGCGCCTGGTGCAGTTGCGCCAGTTCTACCGCCAGATCGACAGAGATAGTCGCCATATTCAGGTGGATCGCTCCGGGTTTCAGCGTTGCCAGCACATTGCCCTCCAGTACGACGCTGCGCGTGGCGTTGTCGTCCGCCAGAATGGAAATAACCACATCAGCATCCCTCACCGCTTCTGCGGCCGTTTCCGCTGCGGTGGCGCCCAGCGATGCCAGTTTCTCGCGCGGCCCGGCAGAGCGGTTCCAGCCCTGAACCTGATAACCGGCTTTGATTAGATTCGCGGCCATTGGCAACCCCATGGTGCCAAGCCCCAGAAACGCAATCTTCATCACAATGCTCCTGTTGTTAGGTGACTGTGTTTAACTATAAAAAAGGCAGGGATTCCTCCCTGCCTCATTGTGTTTCAAAGTTTGATGCTGCTCTGTCAGCCTTCGTGCAGCCCGCATTCGCGTTTCAGCCCGAAGAAGCGCGTCTCTTCTTCCGCCATGCCCGGCTCCCATTTGCGGGTGGTGTGCGTGTCGCCTACGGACAGATAACCCTGATCCCACAGCGGGTGATAATTCAGGCCGTGCTTTTGCAGGTACTGATATACCGTGCGGTTGTCCCAGTCGATAATCGGCAGCACTTTAAATACGCCGCGCTGGATCGCCAGCACCGGCAGATTGGCGCGGCTGCCGGATTGTTCACGGCGCAGACCGGCAAACCAGGTTTGCGCGTTCAGCTCTGCAAGCGCGCGGTTCATCGGTTCAACTTTGTTGATTTCATTGTATTTTTCAATGCCTTCAACGCCCTGTTCCCACAGCTTACCGTAACGCGCTTCCTGCCACGCCGGGCTTTGCTCTGCGCGGAATACTTTCAGGTTCAGCTTGAGCTTGTCCGTCAGCTCGTCAATAAACTGGTAGGTTTCCGGAAACAGGTAGCCGGTGTCAGTCAGGATCACCGGAATGTCCGGCCGAACCTGGTTGACCAGATGCAGGCTTACCGCCGCCTGAATACCGAAGCTGGAGGAGAGCACATACTCGCCCGGCAGGTTTTCCAGCGCCCAGCCGACGCGCTCTTCGGCGTTCAGCTTTTCGAGTTGCGCATTGGTTTCAGCAAGCTGAAGCACACGTTCAACTTTCGGCAGTTCATTCAGCGCATTCAGATCGAGTCTGGACATAAGTTCCTCACCGTGTTTATTGCCCGATGGCACTTCACTTATCAGGCCTACAAATTACGCCAACCCCAGGCCGGATAACGCGTTTACGCCGCCATCCGGTATTATGCATTATTCCCAGAAATCGCGCGCCGGATCGAGCACCGGACGGACGATGCCCGCACGAATGGTGAAATCGCCAAAGCCTTCACCCGCTTCGCGCTCGCTTGCCCAGCGTGCGACCAGTTCATCAAGCGTCGCCAGAATTTCCGTTTCGGTGATGTTTTCGCGGAACATACGCGGAATACGCGTCCCGATGCGGTTACCGCCAAGATGCAGGTTGTAGCGGCCCGGCGCTTTACCGACCAGACCCACTTCCGCCAGCATCGCGCGGCCGCAGCCGTTCGGGCAACCCGTGACGCGCAGCACGATATGCTCGTCGCCAACGCCATGTTTCTCCATCACCGCTTCCACTTTGTCCACAAATGACGGCAGGAAACGTTCGGCTTCGGCCATCGCCAGCGGGCAGGTCGGGAACGACACGCAGGCCATTGAGTTTTCACGCTGCGGTTTCACCGCATCCATTAAGCCGTGACTGCGCGCCAGTTTTTCGATCTTCGCCTTCTGGCTTTCCGGCACGCCGGCAACAATCAGATTCTGGTTCGCCGTAATACGGAAGTCGCCTTTATGGATCTTAGCAATTTCCAGCAGGCCGGTTTTCAGCGGACGGCCCGGATAATCCAGAATACGGCCGTTTTCGATAAACAGCGTCAGGTGCCATTTATTATCGATACCTTTCACCCAGCCAATGCGATCGCCGCGACCGGTGAATTCGTACGGGCGGATCGGCTCGAACTTGATGCCCGCGCGGCGTTCCACTTCCGCTTTGAAGGTGTCGACGCCCACGCGCTCCAGCGTGTATTTGGTTTTGGCGTTTTTACGGTCGGTACGGTTACCCCAGTCGCGCTGGGTCGTCACCACCGCTTCCGCCACCGCCAGCGTATGTTCCAGCGGCAGATAACCAAACTCGCTCGCGGTGCGGGCGTAGGTTTTCTTGTTGCCGTGTTCAATGGAAAGGCCGCCGCCCACCAGCAGGTTAAAGCCGACCAGCTTGCCGTTTTCGGCGATCGCCACGAAGTTCATGTCGTTGGCGTGCAGATCGACGTCGTTCTGCGGCGGGATCACCACCGTGGTTTTGAACTTACGCGGCAGGTAGGTCTGCCCCAGGATCGGCTCTTCGTCCGTAGTCGCCACTTTCTCGGCGTCGAGCCAGATCTCCGCATAGGCGCGCGTGCGCGGCAGCAGGTGTTCGGAGATCTTTTTCGCCCACTCGTAGGCTTCCTGCATGCAGCTCCGACTCAACCGGGTTCGAGGTGCACAGCACGTTACGGTTCACGTCGTTGGCGGTCGCCAGCGCGTCCAGACCAACGGCGTGCAGCATCTGGTGCACCGGTTTGACGTTCTTTTTCAGAATGCCGTGGAACTGGAACGTCTGGCGGTTGGTCAGGCGAATGCTGCCGTAGATCGTGTTATCGTCGGCAAACTTATCGATCGCCAGCCACTGCTTCGGTGGTAATGATGCCGCCCGGCAGACGGCAGCGCAGCATCATCGCGTGGCGCGGCTCCAGCTTCTGCTCGGCGCGTTCGGCGCGGATATCGCGGTCGTCCTGCTGATACATGCCGTGAAAACGGATCAGCAGGAAGTTATCGCCGTTGAAACCGCCGGTCAGGCCGTCGTTCAGATCTTCAGCAATGGTGCCACGCAGATAGTTGCTTTCCAGCTTCATGCGCTCGGCGTCGGCCAGTTTACCTTCGACCACCAGTGGGCCGGGATGTTTTTCACTCATTAGTAGACATCTCGCTGATAACGGCGCTCAACGCGCAGCTCACTTAAAAATTCATCCGCCGCTTCGGTATCCATGCCACCGAATTCGGCAATCACTTCCAGTAAAGCCTGCTCGACGTCTTTCGCCATGCGATTGGCGTCGCCGCAGACATAAATGTGCGCACCGTCATTGATCCAGCGCCACAGTTCTGCGCCCTGTTCGCGCAGTTTGTCTTGTACGTAGACTTTTTCTTTTTGATCGCGGGACCAGGCCAGATCGATGCGGGTCAGCACGCCTTCTTTAACGTAGCGCTGCCACTCAACCTGATAGAGGAAATCTTCGGTGAAGTGCGGGTTGCCAAAGAACAGCCAGTTTTTACCCGGCGCTTCATCGGCCGCGCGCTGCTGCATAAAGGCGCGGAACGGCGCAATGCCGGTGCCCGGGCCAATCATAATCACCGGCGTTTCCGGGTTGGCCGGCAGGCGGAAGTTATCGTTGTGCTCGATAAACACCCGCACTTCGCCCTCTTCTTCCACGCGATCCGCCAGGAAGCTGGAAGCACCACCCGCACGCGCACGCCCTTCGATGTCGTAACGCACCACGCCGACGGTGATATGCACTTCGCTTTCCACTTCCGCCTGCGAAGAGGCGATGGAGTAGAGGCGCGGCGTCAGCGGACGCAGCAGACCAATCAGCGCTTGGGCATCAAGCTGTGCCGGGGAGAAACGCACCATATCAACAATCGGCGTTGTCGCGGCATAGTGCTGCAACCGGGCTTTATCGCCCACCAGCGGTAACAGCGTTTCGCTGCGCGTCAGCGTGGCGTAATTCTCGACGATGTTGGCGGTGTTGACCGTCAGCTCGAAATGCCACTGCAACGCTTCAGCGAGCGGCTGTGTTTTGCCGTCAACCGTAACCGGCTCATCGCCTTTCAGCCACAGCAGCTCCACCAGTTCTTTCACCAGCGCCGGATCGTTCTGATACCAGACGCCCAGCGCATCGCCCGGCTGATAGCGCAGCCCGGAATCCCCGAGATCGATTTCGATATGGCGCACATCTTTTTCGGAATGGCGACCGGTAATTTTCTGGTTCACGGACAAACTCGCCGTCAGCGGCGCTTCTTTGGTGTAGGGGCTGGAGAAAACCTCGTTCACCGCGCCCGTCGCGCTCGCCGCCGCCTGCGCCGGAGAGTCTTTCGGCACGCGGGCTTTCAACACTTCGACAATGCGCGCACGCCATTCGGCGGCCGCAGCCTGATACTCGACATCCGCGTCAACGCGATCCAGCAGGCGCTCCGCGCCCAGCTCAGCCAGTTTGCTGTCGAAGTCTTTCCCCGCCTGGCAGAAGAATTCATACGACGTATCGCCAAGGCCGAACACCGCAAAGGCAGTGCCATCCAGTTTTGGCGCTTTTTTCGAGAACAGGAACTTATGCAGCGCAACAGCTTCTTCCGGCGCTTCGCCCTCGCCCTGAGTGGAGGCCACCACCACCAGTAATTTTTCGTTAGCGATCTGTTTGAACTTATAGTCTCCGGCGTTAACCAGGTTGACGTTAAGTTTCGCTGCCAGTAGATCGTCGCGCAGCGCTTCCGCCACGCGGCGAGCGTTGCCGGTTTGCGACGCGGAAATTAGCGTAATTGCCGGGATCTCTGCGGCAGATGTCGGTACGGTAACTGCTGTCGCGGGCTGTTGGTTCAGTACGCCCCAGAAATAACCAGAAACCCAGGCTAACTGGGTGGGCGTCAAATCAGTGGTTGCGGCCTGAAGGCGCGCCAGTTGCTCCGGGTTTAGCGGCAGCAACGCGGAAGGTGGAGCCTGAGTTGTCATGCGTTGTCATGTTCCAGTAGCGAAAATTCCCCTTCGTTTTGCAGACAGACTTTTTCGCGGTCAACAACGCAAAAACGATAAGGGGATATAATTTTAAAAAACGAAGTGAAACTAAGGTTAACGGCGGGATAATAACAATTAAAGAAAGGTTGGAAATAATAAATAACCAAAAGAACTAACCTGTTTTAGCTATAGTTAATAACACTAAAACTGGTTAATTAACTTATTGAATTGTAATAATAAAATAAATGCAGGTTAGTAGTATTCCGCGCGTAAACACTTTTAGCGATTTTAGTTAATGCTAAAAAAGGTCATTTCCGCTACTATGCGGCGGTTTTTTGTCAGTCTGAGAGTGCATTATGTCGACCACGTTGTTTAAAGATTTCACCTTTGAAGCCGCTCACCATTTACCGCATGTCCCGCAAGGGCATAAGTGCGGTCGTCTGCATGGCCACTCCTTTATGGTGCGCCTGGAGATCACCGGCGAGGTGGATCCTTATACCGGCTGGATCATGGACTTCGCCGAACTGAAAGCGGCGTTTAAGCCGTTGTATGACAGGCTGGATCACTACTATCTGAATGAGATCCCGGGCCTGGAAAACCCGACCAGCGAAGTGCTGGCGAAGTGGATCTGGGATCAGATGAAGCCGGTTGTGCCGCTGCTGAGCGCAGTCATGGTGAAAGAAACCTGTACCGCAGGTTGCGTCTATCGCGGCGAATAAGCGAGTCGGTCATTTCTTCCCGGAGATGACTGACCGATAGCCGTTAGTGAGTCAGGAAGCCGCCATCCACGGCCAGCATATGGCCGTTGGCAGAACCCGCTGCGCGGCTTGCAAGAAATCCCATCAAATCCTGCTTAATCTCCCCAGCGGTTCGCCGGACGTTTTGGCTTTACTGCGGGCGATTCGCGTCATATTCGCTGGATAATAGCCCGACACCATTAACCTGAATTATTTCTTGTTAATAAACGCAGAGAATGATTAATGACGGAACGGGCTTTGAAACGTGATATGCAGCGCAGTGAAAACTTCATCAGATATTGCGCGGAAAAAAAACCCGCCAGGGCGGGCTGATTTATCAGGCAATGTTCAGGTATTTATGTGTCTGCATCGAGAGCCGCCAGTTGCGGGCGATACAGGTTTCAATACACAGACGGGTTGCATCCTCTTTCTGGCTGATAGGCTGCAAGGCAATCACCCGCGGCTTGTCATCGGTTAACTGCGCCAGCAGCTCGTCCAGCGCTTCGATATCACGCATACGCCCGACCGGATGCTTAATTTCATCCGCACGCTCCAGCGCCGACAACAGCACATCGTAGCCGCCGCGCATATTCACCTTCGGCGATACCGTTACCCAGGTGGAATGGGAAGCGCGCACTTCATGCGTGCCGCTGGTTTCGATCTGGCAGCTAAAACCGTTCAGCTCAAGCAGGCTGGTGAGCGGCGTTAAATCATGGATGCAGGGTTCGCCGCCGGTGATCACCACATGGCGCGCCGTCCAGCCCTGGCGCGCAATAATCGCCAGCAGATCTTCACTACTGGCTGCGCCCCATTTATCGCTCTCTTTGGTTTTCGCAAGGATGCTGAACAGCGACACTTCCCGATCTGCAAGCTTATCCCAGGTGTGTTTAGTGTCGCACCAGGCGCAACCAACCGGGCATCCCTGTAAACGAATAAAAATGGCAGGAACGCCGGTAAAATAACCCTCGCCTTGCAGGGTCTGGAACATCTCGTTAATCGGGTACTGCATAGTCAACTCTGATCAGAAATAAACGCTAATTATTGCAGATCCTGGCTTAACCTTCATAGCCTTTCGCGGTATTGCGCTTTTTCTCCACTGGTGACAGCTAAAAATGATGTAACTATCTATGTTTTTTCTTACACTTCGACGCAAATTGTCGTCGCTATTTCACGCTGTCAATAAAAATATAAAGCATTCAAAATCAATTAGTTATTTTTTTAACGTTTCGTGCTGGAATTAATTGTTCACTGCCGTTGTCGAACGCCAATCCCCTTTCGTACTTTCCTTAAAACAAGCTTAAGAATCCCCCATTTCCCACTCAGCTTTATTGATATGGCGTTTAGCTTTCCGTGCCTACAATCCGCCCGAGCAACGCTGGAGAGATAGCACTCATGAATACATTATTAATAACGGGCGTGACGGGATTTCTGGGTGGAGCGGTATTGGAAAAAATCCTCCACGGCAGTGAAGCCATAAATTTACTGCTGTTGGTAAGGGCAGAAGACAAAGAGGCCGGACTTGAGCGCGTTAAAAGCAACATGCGCAAGTTTGGTCTGACGGATGCAGAACTTAACACACTTAATACTTCGCAAATCCTGCCAGGGGATTTGGGCGAACCGGAAGGCTTCATTAACGATCCGGCACTGGAAAGCGTCACGCACGTCGTGAACTGTGCGGCTGTCGCCTCATTTGGTAACAACCCGCTGATCTGGAAGGTCAACGTTGAAGGTACGCTGGCGCTGGCGCGCCGTATGGAGCAGGTCACAGGACTGCAGCGTTTCCTCCACGTCGGCACCGCGATGTCATGCACGCCGGAGCAGGATTCACTGGTCGCCGAAAGCGCGGAATTCAGAGAGAATGCTGAACACCTGGTGGAATACACGTTTTCGAAGTCAACCATCGAACAGCTGATGCGCCAGGAGTGTCCGAACCTGCCGCTGCTCATCGCCCGTCCGTCCATCGTCGTCGGCCATACCCGTCACGGCTGCACGCCGTCGAGCAGCATTTTCTGGGTCTTTAGCATGGGCCTGATGCTGCAGAAGTTTATGTGCTCCATGGAAGACCGGATCGACGTTGTTCCGGTGGATTATTGCGCCGACGCGCTGTTAATGCTGCTGAACAGCAACGCTCGCGTCCGGGGGAAGTGGTACACATTTCTGCCGGTGAAGAGAACAGCGTTCGCTTTGCGGATATCGATCAGGCAATGGCGCAGGCGCTGGAGAAAGCCCCCGTGGGGGATAAATATGCGCAGGTCAGCTACGAAACGCTGGTCAAAATGCGCCGCGAGCTGAAACATATTTTTGGGCCGTGCAACGAACGTCTGATGCTGAAAGCCATGCGTTTATACGGTGCGTTTGCCACGCTTAACGTGCGCTTCAGCAACGATAAGCTGCTGAGCATGGGGATGCCGAAGCCACCCCGGTTTACGGATTATATCGCCCGCTGCGTGCAAACCACCCAGGGGCTGACGATTCCGGAGCAAATGGCGGTCGATTTTAAATAGCCAAAAAAAATGCCAGTCATTCGACTGGCATTTTCATTTTAAGGCGTAGGCGATTATGCCTGGCCTTTGATCTCTTTACGACCGTTATATGGTGCTTTTTCGCCCAGCGCTTCTTCGATACGAATCAGCTGGTTGTATTTAGCAACACGGTCAGAACGGCTCATAGAACCGGTTTTGATCTGGCCTGCAGCGGTACCCACAGCCAGGTCGGCAATGGTAGCGTCTTCAGTTTCGCCAGAACGGTGAGAGATAACCGCGGTGTAGCCAGCGTCTTTCGCCATTTTGATCGCAGCCAGCGTTTCGGTCAGAGAACCGATCTGGTTGAATTTGATCAGGATGGAGTTAACGATGCCTTTCTCGATGCCTTCTTTCAGGATCTTGGTGTTGGTTACGAACAGGTCGTCACCCACCAGCTGGATTTTGTCGCCCAGTACTTTGGTCTGGTATGCGAAGCCAGCCCAGTCAGACTCGTCCAGACCGTCTTCGATAGACACGATTGGGTACTGTTTGGTCAGGTCTTCCAGGAAGTGAGTGAACTCTTCGGAGGTGAACGCTTTGTTGCCTTCGCCAGCCAGAACGTATTTACCGTCTTTGTAGAATTCAGATGCTGCACAGTCCATCGCCAGGGTGATGTCTTTGCCCAGCTCGTAGCCAGCAGCTTTAACCGCTTCAGCGATAACAGCCAGTGCTTCGGCGTTAGAACCCAGGTTCGGCGCGTAGCCGCCTTCGTCACCAACAGCAGTGTTCATGCCTTTGGATTTCAGAACTTTTGCCAGGTTATGGAACACTTCTGAACCCATACGTACAGCTTCTTTCAGGCTTTTCGCGCCAACCGGCTGAATCATGAATTCCTGAATGTCGACGTTGTTATCAGCGTGCTCACCACCGTTGATGATGTTCATCATCGGAACCGGCATGGAGTATTTGCCCGGGGTGCCGTTCAGTTCAGCAATGTGAGCGTACAGCGGCAGGCCTTTAGAAGCAGCAGCAGCTTTAGCAACAGCCAGAGACACGGCCAGGATTGCGTTTGCACCGAAGTTAGATTTGTTTTCGGTACCGTCCAGATCGATCATGATCTTGTCGATGCCAGCCTGGTCTTTGGCGTCTTTGCCCAGGATTGCCTGAGCAATCGGACCGTTTACAGCGCCAACCGCTTTCAGTACGCCTTTACCCAGGAAACGGGATTTGTCGCCATCGCGCAGTTCCAGCGCTTCGCGGGAACCGGTAGAAGCACCTGATGGCGCAGCAGCCAGACCAACGAAACCACCTTCCAGGTGAACTTCGGCTTCAACGGTCGGGTTACCACGGGAGTCGATGATTTCACGACCGATGACTTTAACGATTTTGGACATTAGATTTTCCTCAGTACAAGTTAAACTAAAACTCCAGACAAACAACGCGTACCAAAGGTACGCGTTGCCGTTCTAACTTTTTTTACTTCGCCTGACGCTTCTGGTGCTCGCTGGCGGCTTTCACAAAGCCTGCAAACAGCGGATGCCCATCACGCGGCGTTGAAGTAAATTCCGGGTGGAACTGGCAGGCGACAAACCACGGATGGTTCGGCACTTCAATGATCTCGACCAACTGATCATCCCCGGAACGGCCCGCAACACGCAGGCCCGCGGCTTCAATCTGTTTCAACAGCATGTTGTTGACTTCGTAACGGTGACGATGGCGCTCGGCGATGGTCGGTTCGCCATACAGCTGGCGAACCACGCTGTCGTCAGTCAGCTGGCACTGCTGTGCGCCAAGACGCATGGTGCCACCCAGATCGCTCTTCTCGGTACGGACTTCGACGTTACCTTCTTCGTCACGCCATTCGGTGATCAACGCCACAACCGGGTACTTACAGTCTGGCACAAATTCCGTGGAGTTGGCGTTTTCCATTCCCGCCACGTTGCGCGCAAATTCGATCAGCGCAACCTGCATACCCAGGCAAATGCCCAGGTATGGAATATTGTTTTCACGCGCATAGCGTGCGGTGGCGATCTTGCCTTCCACACCACGGTAGCCGAAGCCGCCCGGGATAAGGATAGCATCCAGATCTTTCAGGATTTCCACGCCGCGCGTTTCAACATCCTGCGAATCAATCAGCTTGATGTTCACGGAGACACGGTTTTTCAGACCACCGTGCTTCAGCGCTTCGATCACCGACTTGTAGGCATCCGGCAGCTCAATGTACTTGCCGACCATACCGATGGTCACTTCGCCTGCCGGATTGGCTTCTTCGTAAATAACCTGTTCCCATTCAGACAGGTTAGCTTCCGGACAGTTCAAGCTGAATCGTTTACAAATATAATCGTCCAGCCCCTGAGATTTCAACAGGCCCGGGATTTTATAAATGGAATCGACGTCTTTCAGTGAAATAACGGCTTTTTCAGGCACGTTACAGAACAATGCAATTTTCGCACGTTCGTTCGCCGGAACCGCACGATCGGAACGGCAAACCAGGATATCCGGCTGAATACCGATGGAGAGCAGCTCTTTAACAGAGTGCTGAGTCGGCTTGGTTTTCACTTCACCCGCAGCGGCCATGTACGGCACCAGCGTCAGGTGCATGAACAGCGTGTGCTCACGGCCCACTTCTACCGCCAGCTGACGAATCGCTTCCAGGAACGGCAGGGATTCGATATCACCCACGGTACCGCCGATTTCAACCAGCACCACGTCGTGGCCTTCGCCACCCGCAACGATGCGCTCTTTGATGGCGTTAGTGATGTGCGGAATAACCTGAACGGTCGCACCCAGATAGTCACCACGGCGCTCTTTACGCAGAACGTCGGAGTAGATGCGGCCGGTCGTGAAGTTGTTGCGACGGGTCATTTTGGTGCGGATGAAACGCTCGTAGTGGCCCAAATCCAGATCGGTTTCAGCGCCGTCTTCAGTAACGAACACTTCCCCGTGCTGGATTGGGCTCATGGTGCCCGGATCGACGTTGATGTACGGATCCAGTTTCATCATGGTCACGTTGAGGCCACGGGCTTCAAGAATGGCTGCGAGGGAGGCTGCGGCAATGCCTTTACCCAGAGAGGATACGACCCCGCCGGTCACAAAAATATAGTTCGTTGTCATGCTGAACCTGAGAAGTTAGGGTGAAAGACGATGGAATAACCAGGACGGGAAAGTAGTATACCCGAACACGGCTGAGCGCCACAAACTTTCATTCTCCCTCTCCATCGTTCTTCAGGCCGCATCTGCCCTGGCTTCATTCGCCCATCCCGGACGCACGGCATGGCGATGCGCCCAGGGATTTTCTCAGTTGCCGCCTTGACGCGCCCCGAGTAAGTCGAAGAGGCGCTTCTCAAAGCGTTCTGACAAACATAAGGAGTGAGAAAATAGCCGCTTTCAGGTAAATGTTTTTGACGCAAATCAAGCGCTTGTCATTTAAAAAATCACACAAATGGCGCTTGATGGCAAAAATTCCGTTAGAGATCAGGTTCCTGGCGTTTTACCTGCTGCCAGACTTCTTCCATTGCGTCCAGGTCAATACCGCTCATTTCCAGCCCGCGCGCGCGGACAATCCGCTCTACTTCGCGGAAGCGGCGTTCGAATTTCAGGTTGGCTTTTTGCAGTGCGGTTTCCGCTTTTACACCCAGGTGGCGAGAAAGGTTGACGGTCGCAAACAGCAGATCGCCCATCTCTTCTTCCAGCTTTGCTTCATCCACCACCGCCTGCTGCGCTTCGTGCATCACTTCGTCAATCTCTTCGTGCACTTTATCCAGCACCGGGCCCAGGGAGGTCCAGTCAAAGCCCACGCCGGAGCAGCGTTTCTGGATTTTGTGCGCGCGCATCAGCGCGGGCAGGCTCAGCGGAATATCGTCCAGCGCCGAGTGCTGCGCTTTCTCCGCCCGCTCCGCGGTTTTGATCTGCTCCCAGCGCGCCAGCACTTCGGTGCTGTTTCCGGCGGTGGCGTCGCCAAAAATATGGGGGTGACGGCGCTCCAGCTTGTCGCTGATGGCAGCGCAGACATCGTCAAAATCAAAGCGCCCCTCTTCCTGCGCCATCTGCGCGTAGAACACCACCTGGAACAGCAGATCGCCCAGCTCGCCGCGCAGGTCGTCAAAATCTTCACGGGAAATGGCGTCCAGCACCTCGTAGGTCTCTTCAAGGGTGTACGGGGCGATGGTGGCGAAAGTCTGCTCTTTGTCCCACGGACAGCCGTTTTCCGGGTCGCGCAGGCGTTTCATGATGCCGAGCAGGCGGTCGATTTGAGTCATAGTACTGTCCTGATGAAAAAATGCCGGGTGGCGGCGTTGCCTTACCCGGCCTACGGAAGAGGATGTTTAGCCGCCGTGCAGACGACGCGCGTCAATCACATCCGGCACCTGGTTCAGCTTGCCAAGCACGCGGCCCAGCACCTGCAGGTTGTAGATTTCGATGGTCATATCGATGGTGGCAAGCTGCTCGCGGGTATCGCTGCGGCTGGCGACGCCCAGCACGTTGACCTTCTCGTTGGCGAGAATGGTGGTGATGTCGCGCAGCAGGCCGCTGCGGTCGTTGGCCGTCACGCGCACCACCAGCGAATAGCCGGCGGAGTAGCTTTCGCCCCAGACCGCTTCCACGATGCGCTCCGGCGCAACGGTGCGACTGCAGCTCGGCCAGCTGGTCGCAGTCGGCACGGTGAATCGAAATCCCGCGCCCCTGGGTGATAAAGCCGACGATATCATCGCCCGGAATCGGCTGGCAGCAGCGGGCAATGTGGTGCATCAGGTTGCCGACGCCCTCCACCACCACACGGCCATTGTCCTTGCTGCGGCTGCTGCGGCGCGTAGGTTTTCTGCTGCAACTGCTTCAGCGCCGCCGCGTCCTGCTCTTCCGCGCTCGGCTTATTGAACTGCGCCTGCAGGAAGTTCACCATCTGATTCAGACGGATATCACCGCCGCCAATCGCCGCCAACAGCTCGTCCAGCTCGTTGAAGTTGTAGCGCGGCAGCAGGAGTTTCTCCGCCTCTTTCAGGCTGATCCCGAGATGCTCCAGCTCGTCGTCGAGGATCTGACGACCGGCAAGGATGTTCTTGTCACGATCCTGCTTACGGAACCAGGCGTGGATCTTCGAGCGCCCGCGGCTGGTGGTGACATAGCCCAGGTTCGGGTTCAGCCAGTCGCGGCTCGGGTTCGGCTGCTTCTGGGTGATGATTTCAATCTGGTCGCCCATCTGCAGCTGATAGGTAAACGGTACGATACGCCCGCCGATTTTCGCGCCGATGCAGCGGTGCCCCACATCGCTGTGGATGTGGTAGGCAAAATCGAGCGGCGTGGAGCCCGCCGGCAGGTCGACCACGTCGCCTTTCGGCGTAAAGACATACACCCGATCGTCAAAGACCTGGCTGCGCACTTCGTCGAGCATCTCGCCGGAATCGGCCATCTCTTCCTGCCAGGCAATCAGCTTACGCAGCCAGGCAATGCGGTCTTCATGCCCTGAACGCGCCCCGCAACTGCCGTGCCCTCTTTGTACTTCCAGTGCGCGGCAACGCCCAGTTCGGCGTCTTCATGCATCTGTTGGGTGCGGATCTGAATCTCGACCGTTTTGCCGCCCGGGCCCAGCACCACGGTATGGATAGACTGATAGCCGTTCGGTTTGGGGTTGGCGACGTAGTCGTCGAACTCATCCGGCAGATGACGGAAGTGAGTGTGCACTATCCCCAGCGCGGCGTAGCAGTCCTGCAGGCGCTCCGCCACGATACGCACGGCGCGCACGTCAAACAGCTCGTCAAAGGCGAGGTGTTTCTTCTGCATTTTGCGCCAGATGCTGTAGATGTGCTTTGGCCGACCGTAGACTTCGGCGCGCACGTTCTCTTCTTTCATCGCCGGCGCAGGCCGCCGACAAACTCCTCGATATAGTGCTCGCGGTCGATACGGCGCTCGTGCAGGAGTTTGGCAATGCGCTTGTATTCCGCCGGGTGCAGATAGCGGAAGCAGTAATCTTCCAGCTCCCATTTCAGCTGACCAATGCCCAGCCGGTTCGCCAGCGGCGCATAGATGTTGGTACACTCTTTCGCCGCCAGCACGCGCTCGTCTTCCGGCGCATCCTTCACCTCACGCAGGTGGGCAATACGCTCGGCCAGCTTGATGACCACGCAGCGGAAATCATCCACCATGGCCAGCAGCATCCGGCGAACGTTATCGACCTGCTCTGAGGAGACGGAATCGGTGTGCGCGGCTTTAAGCTGGCGGATAGCCGCCATATCGCGTACGCCGTGGATCAGCGCGACGACGGATTTCCCGACGCTGTCGCGCAGCACGTCTTCGCTGACCACGTCCGCATCCGCGAGGGGGAAGAGAAGCGCGGCCTGCAGCGTTTCAATATCCATGTTCAGCATGGATAAGATTTCCACCATCTCCACGCCGCGCCACAGGAGAAGATCGGCATCCGGATGCCCCTGCGTGGTGCGCAGACAATAGGCCCAGGTTTCGGTTAAGCGTTCACACGACTGCTGGCTGGAAATTCCCAGACTTGCGATCCATTTTTGTGGGTCAAACTCCCCAGCTTTATTGAGATGTGCACTTCTTACCGCAACCATTGTCCTCTCCTTTAGGGACCAGGGCCTGTCGAAGTCGACAAGCCAAACAAATTAGATGTGCTCGAACAACACCATCGATTCCAGATGCCCAGTGTGCGGGAACATGTCCAGCATTGCCAGACGCTGAATCTGGTAACCCGCGCTGAGTAATGCCTCGCTGTCCCGGGCAAGGGTTGCCGGGTTACAGGAAACATAGACCACACGCTTCGGCGCGAGTTTAATAATATGTGCCATCACGCCCGGGGCACCGGCACGTGCCGGGTCGAGCAAAATTTTATCGAAGCCCTGCTTTGCCCACGGCTGTTGGGTGACATCTTCCTCAAGATTTTGATGAAAGAATGTCACATTTTGCAAGCCGTTCTGCCGCGCGTTCTCCTGCCCTTTCGCCACCAGCGCCTCAACGCCTTCCACGCCGACGACGCTGGCCGCTTCTCGCGCCAGCGGCAGCGTGAAGTTGCCCATTCCGCAGAACAGATCGAGCACCCGGTCGCTTTTCTGAACATCCAGCCACGCCAGCGCTTTCGCCACCATCTGCTGGTTAACGCCATCATTGACCTGAATGAAATCCCGCGGGCTGAACGTTAAGCGTAGCCCGTTTGACGCATACCAGGGCGCCTCACCGGTAACCTGTTCAAGTATCTCGCTTTGTGGTGCAAGGAAAAGCGCCAGGTCGTGGGAATGCGAAAAGCGTTCCAGTTTTTCGCGATCTTTTTTCGACAACGGCGCGGTATGGCGCAGCACCATCAGCGGGCCATTGTTTGCCATGACCAGTTCGACATGCCCAAGATGGCGAACGCCGTCCAGCCCGGACAGACAGGTGCGCACCTCCGGAAGCAATGCCTCAAGATGGGGCACCAAAATGGGGCACTGCTTCACATCGACGATGTCGCTGGAGCCGGCCTTGCGAAACCCCATCTCCAGCCGCTCCGTTTTTGGCTGATAGCTGAGGCTCAGGCGCGCGCGACGACGATAGCCCCAGGGCTCATCGGCGAGAATTTCGTTAACGTCATGTTTAAGCAGACGCGCCAGCGCGCGGCTTTTGCTTTTTTGCTGTAATGCAGTGCTGGCATGCTGCTGCTGGCAGCCGCCGCAAACGCCAAAATGCGGACAGCGCGGCGTCACGCGCTCCGGGCTGTCGTTGAGGCGACGCTTAACCTGCCCGCGCGCAAACTGGCGTTTATCTTCCGTCAGCGTAATTTCTGCTCGTTCTGCTGGCAGTAAACCTGTTATAAACAGAGCCTTACCATTGTGGCGTGCCACTCCCTGACCAAACGGATCGAGGTCCGTGGCCTCAACAGTGATGATTTGACGCGTCGTCACGCGTCGCTTTGCAGAGTAGAATTGCGCCATCGCAGAGATTTTTCTCACATAAACATAATTATCTTAATTGTCCCATAACGGAACGCCATGACCAACTACAGCCTGCGCGCGCGCATGATGATTTTGATCCTCGCCCCCACCGTTCTCATCGGTTTGCTGCTGAGTATCTTCTTCGTGGTGCACCGCTATAACGATTTGCAGCGACAGCTGGAGGATGCAGGCGCCAGCATTATCGAACCGCTGGCCGTCTCCAGCGAGTACGGCATGAACCTGCAAAACCGCGAATCCATTGGGCAGTTAATCAGCGTACTCCACCGCCGCCACTCGGACATCGTACGCGCCATTTCCGTTTACGACGAACATAACCGCCTGTTTGTCACCTCGAATTTTCATCTCGATCCGGCGGCCCTGAAGATCCCGGACGGTACGCCATTCCCGCGCCACCTCACCGTACTGCGGCGCGGCGATATCATGATCCTGCGCACGCCGATCGTGTCGGAAAGACTTGAACCGGCAAACACCGCTCTGCCTGCGGAGTCCGACGCCAAATCCAGCAATAATATGCTGGGATATGTGGCGCTGGAGCTGGATCTCAAGTCGGTCCGGCTACAGCAGTACAAAGAGATTTTCATCTCCGGCGTGATGATGCTGTTCTGCATTGGCATTGCGCTGATCTTCGGCTGGCGCCTGATGCGCGACGTGACGGGCCCCATCCGCAACATGGTTAACACGGTTGACCGCATCCGCCGGGGACAGCTCGACAGCCGTGTGGAAGGGTTTATGCTGGGCGAGCTGGATATGCTGAAAAACGGCATCAACTCGATGGCGATGTCGCTGGCGGCCTATCACGAAGAGATGCAGCACAACGTTGACCAGGCGACGTCCGACCTGCGCGAAACGCTGGAGCAGATGGAGATCCAGAACGTTGAGCTGGATCTGGCGAAAAAGCGCGCTCAGGAAGCGGCGCGTATCAAATCGGAATTCCTTGCCAATATGTCGCACGAGCTGCGCACGCCGCTCAATGGCGTGATCGGCTTTACCCGTCTGACCCTGAAAAGCGAGCTGAATCCTACTCAGCGCGATCACCTGCACACCATTGAACGCTCGGCCAACAACCTGCTGGCGATCATCAACGACGTGCTGGACTTCTCCAAGCTGGAAGCGGGCAAGCTGATCCTCGAGAGTATTCCCTTCCCGCTGCGCAGCACGCTCGATGAAGTAGTGACGCTGCTCGCGCACTCGTCGCACGACAAAGGCCTTGAGCTGACGCTTAACATTAAAAACGACGTGCCGGATAACGTCATTGGCGATCCGCTGCGCCTGCAGCAGGTCATTACCAACCTTGTCGGGAACGCCATTAAATTCACCGAAAGCGGTAATATCGACGTCCTGGTAGAGAAACGCTCGATCAGCAGCAATAAGGTCCAGATTGAAGTCCAGATCCGCGATACCGGCATCGGCATTCCGGAGCGCGACCAGTCGCGTCTGTTCCAGGCGTTCCGTCAGGCGGATGCCAGCATCTCCCGCCGTCATGGCGGTACCGGCCTGGGGCTGGTGATCACGCAGCGTCTGGTGAACGAGATGGGCGGCGATATCTCTTTCCACAGCCAGCCAAACCGCGGTTCAACCTTCTGGTTCCACATTAATCTGGACCTCAATCCGAACGTGCTGACCGATGGCCCGGTGACGGACTGCCTGAAAGGCAAGCGTCTGGCCTACGTCGAACCTAACGCTGCGGCGGCGCAGTGTGCGCTCGACATTCTTAAGCACCACGCCGCTGGAGGTGGTCTACAGCCCAACCTTCTCCGCTCTGGCCGTTGAGCACTACGACATTCTGCTGATGGGGATCCCGGTCACCTTCACCGGCGAGCTGACCATGCAGCAGGAGCGGCTGGCGAAAGCCGCGTCGATGACCGACTACCTGCTGCTGGCGCTGCCTTGCCACGCGCAGCTGAATGCAGAAGAGTTGAAAAATGACGGGGCCGCCGCCTGCTTGCTTAAACCGCTCACTGCGACCCGCCTGCTGCCCGCGCTCACGGAATATTGCCGTCTTAGCCAGCATGCCCTTCCGCTGATTAACGATGAGCAAAAATTGCCGATGAGCGTGATGGCGGTGGATGATAATCCGGCCAACCTGAAGCTCATTGGCGTATTGCTTGAAGACCAGGTTCAGCATGTGGAGCTGTGCACCAGCGGCGCGCAGGCGGTTGAACAGGCTAAGCAGATGCAGTTCGATTTAATCCTGATGGATATTCAGATGCCGGGCATGGACGGCATTCGGGCCTGCGAGCTGATCCACCAGCTGCCGCATCAGCAGCAAACGCCGGTTATTGCGGTCACCGCGCACGCGATGGCCGGCCAGAAGGAGAAGCTGCTGAGCGCCGGGATGAATGATTATCTGGCAAAGCCCATCGATGAAGAGAAACTTCATAACCTGCTGTTGCGCTACAAGCCCGGCCCGGAAACCAGTATCTGGCGGATGACGTACACGGTATCCGAAGCGAGCCCGGTGGAAATGCCGTTCAATCAGAACGCCACCTTTGACTGGCAGCTTGCGCTGCGCCAGGCGGCAGGTAAACCCGATCTCGCCCGCGACATGCTGCAAATGCTGGTCGCGTTTCTGCCGGAGATCCGCAATAAGGTGGAAGAGCAGCTGGTGGGTGAAAATCCGGAAGATCTGCTGGACGCGATCCACAAGCTACACGGCAGCTGCGGGTACAGCGGCGTGCCGCGGCTGAAAAACCTCTGCCAGCTGCTGGAGCAGCAGCTGCGTGCCGGTACGCCGGAATCGGAGCTTGAACCGGAGTTCCTGGAGCTGCTGGATGAGATGGATAACGTAACGCGGGAAGCGATGAAGGTATTGGGGAGCTGAGGTAAAAGCCCGGTGGCGCTGCGCTTACCGGGCCTACAGGTGCTCTGAAGTAGGCCGGGTAAGGCGAAGCCGCCACCCGGCAATCACAGCTAAAATGCCTGCCCCACTTTCAGCACCGCCGCGATATTTCTTGCGGCCATCCTGACGTTCTCACCGGCATTTTCCAGCGCGTCTTCCAGCGAGCAGATGGTGTAGATCACGCTAAACACCGCATCAATGCCGTGATCGTGTACTACGCCGACGTCCGACGTCAGGCTGCCTGCAATGCCGATAACGGGTTTGTTAAAGCGTTTTGCCACTTTCGCCACGCCAACAGGGACTTTGCCGTGGATCGTCTGGCTGTCGATGCGGCCTTCTCCCGTGATCACCAAATCCGCATCGGCCACCTGGTCGGCCAGGTGTAGCGCATCGGTCACGATCTCAATGCCCTGGCGCAGCTGCGCGCCGCAAAAGGCGTAGAGCGCCGCGCCCATGCCCCCCGCCGCGCCGCCGCCAGCAAGGTTTAGCACATCAATATCCAGGTCCCGGGCAATCACGCTCGCATAGTGCGCAAGCGCGTTGTCCAGGGTGACGATCATCTCGGGTGTGGCCCCCTTCTGCGGGCCAAATACGGCTGACGCGCCGTCCTTCCCGGTAAGCGGATTGGTTACATCGCAGGCCACCTCAATCCGGCATTCCGCCAGACGTCTGTCCAGCCCGCTCAGGTCGATACGCGCGAGTTTTCCCAGCTCGCCCCCGCCCAGCCCAAGGGGCTGTTCATTGTCGTCCAGCAGCTTCGCCCCCAGCGCCTGCACCATGCCTGCGCCGCCGTCATTGGTGGCGCTGCCGCCAATGCCAATAATGATATGCTTAACGCCCGCATCCAGCGCGTGACGAATCAGTTCGCCCGTGCCCCAGGAGGTGGTTTTCAGCGGATTACGCTGCGAAGGTGCAACCAACTCCAGGCCGCTTGCCGCCGCCATTTCAATAAAGGCGCTCTGCTTATCTCCGGACAAGCCATAGAACCCCTCCACGCGCTCGCCCAGCGGGCCGGTCACCGGAACATGCACAATGCTTCCCTGCGTTGCTGCGATCATCGCCTCAACCGTCCCTTCGCCACCGTCCGCGACCGGCAGTTTGACGTAAACCGCCTCGGGAAAGATCTCGCGAAAACCACGTTCTATCGCTGTCGCAACCTCAAGCGCACTCAAACTTTCCTTATACGAGTCCGGTGCGATAACAATTTTCATAAGCCATCCTTACGCATAGTCGTTACGTTAAGCATACACCACGTAAAAGACCGCTTGTGGGAGCGGTCCCAATGCGTTTATCGTACCATGCACGGGCGTTTATTGTCGAATGTCCAGTCCGGGATCAGATACTGCATCGCCATCGCGTCGTCGCGCGCGCCCAGACCGTGTTTCTGATACAGCTCATGGGCCTTCATGACCTGATCCATATCCAGCTCAACCCCCAGCCCGGGCGTAGAGGGCACCTGCACCATGCCACCTTTGATCTCAAACGGCTGCTTAGTGAGACGCTGATTACCTTCCTGCCAGATCCAGTGGGTGTCGATAGCAGTGATCGTGCCCGGCGCAGCGGCGGCGACGTGCGTGAACATCGCCAGCGAGATATCGAAGTGGTTGTTGGAGTGCGAACCCCAGGTCAGGCCAAACTCGTGGCACATCTGCGCCACGCGCACCGAGCCCTGCATCGTCCAGAAGTGCGGGTCCGCCAGCGGAATATCGACCGACTGCAGCGACAGCGTATGCCCCATCTGACGCCAGTCGGTGGCAATCATGTTGGTCGCGGTCGGCAGCCCCGTCGCGCGGCGGAATTCCGCCATCACTTCACGGCCCGAGAAGCCCTGTTCAGCGCCGCACGGATCTTCCGCATACGCCAGCACGCCTTTCAGCTGCTTACCGATCGCGATGGCTTCATCCAGCGACCAGGCGCCGTTCGGATCCAGCGTCACGCGCGCCTGCGGGAAGCGTTTTGCCAGCGCGGTGATGGCTTCCGCCTCTTCCATGCCCGGCCAGCACGCCGCCCTTCAGTTTGAAATCGTTGAAGCCATATTTTTCGTACGCGGCTTCCGCCAGGCGCACCACCGCATCCGGGGTCATTGCCTCGTCGTGGCGCAGGCGGTACCAGTCGCATTGGTCATCCGGCTGGCTCTGGTACGGCAGCGGCGTCAGCTTGCGGTCGCCGACAAAGAACAGATAGCCCAGCATTTCCACTTCGCTGCGCTGCTGCCCTTCGCCCAGCAGCGACGCAACGTTGACGCCCAGATGCTGGCCCAGCAGATCCAGCATCGCGGCTTCAATTCCGGTCACCACGTGGATGGTGGTGCGCAGATCGAAGGTCTGCAGGCCCCGGCCCCCGGCATCGCGATCGGCAAAGGTATTGCGCACGGTGTTGAGGACATTTTTGTACTCACCCAGCGTTTTGCCCACCACCAGCGGAATGGCATCTTCCAGCGTTTTGCGGATCTTCTCCCCGCCCGGAATTTCGCCCACGCCGGTATGGCCGGCATTGTCTTTGATAATGACAATGTTGCGGGTGAAGAACGGGGCATGCGCGCCGCTCAGATTCATCAACATGCTGTCATGGCCCGCAACCGGAACGATCTGCATGGCGGTGACGACAGGGGTAGAAAAAGTACTCATCATTCAATCCTTTTATCAGTGACGTCCGAAAACAGGGCGCTTACGGTCAAATGTCCAGCCGGGGATAAGGTACTGCATCGGGCCCGCGTCGTTACGCGCGCCGCCCGGCAGTTTTTTATACGCCTCATGGGCTTTCTGGATCTGATCCCAGTCCAGCTCCACGCCCAGGCCCGGCGCATCCGGTACGGCAATTTTGCCCTGCATGATTTCCAGCGGATTTTTGGTCAGGCGGGCTTCCCCCTCCTGCCAAATCCAGTGGGTGTCGATGGCGGTCGGGTTACCCGGCGCCGCGGCGCCAACGTGGGTAAACATCGCCAGCGAAATATCGAAGTGATTGTTGGAGTGACAGCCCCAGGTCAGCCCCCAGTCATCGCACAGCTGCGCCACGCGCACTGCGCCTGAGAGCGTCCAGAAGTGCGGGTCCGCCAGCGGTATGTCGACGGCGTTCAGCATCACCGCGTGGCCCATTTCGCGCCAGTTGGTGGCGATCATATTGGTCGCGACCGGCAGCCCGGTGGCGCGACGGAACTCGGCCATCACTTCACGGCCCGAGAAGCCCTGCTCCGCGCCGCAGGGGTCTTCCGCATAGGTCAGCACATCCCCCAGCCCTTTGCACAGGCTAATGGCTTCATCCAGCAGCCATGCGCCGTTGGGATCGACGGTGATCCGCGCATCCGCAAAGCGTTTTTTCAGCGCCCGGGCCGTTTCAATCTCCTGCTCGCCGGGCAGCACGCCGCCCTTCAGCTTGAAATCCTTAAAGCCGTAGCGATCCTGCGCCGCCTCGGCCAGCCGCACCACCGCATCGCTGGAGAGCGCTTCCTGGTGGCGCAACTGATACCAGTCGTGGTCGCCCGCGGTTCGGGCCAGATAAGGGAGGTCGGTTTTATTGCGATCGCCAACGTAGAACAGATAGCCCAGCACGGTGACCGCATCGCGCTGTTTACCGGGCCCCAGTAGCTCGCAGACCGGGACATTGAGCGCCTTACCCAGTAAATCGAGCAGGGCGGCCTCCAGGGCGGCGACCGCGTTGACCCGCAGTTCAAACGTCCAGGCACCTTTACCGAACGTATCAAAGTCTGCCGACTGATTGCCCTTATGCACCCGCTGAACCACCTTGTTCAGGCGGGCAATCTCCTGCCCCACGACCTGCGGAATGGCATCGACCAGCGTCTGGTAAATCACCTCTCCGCCAGGCGCCTCGCCCACGCCGGTATTCCCTGCGCTGTCTTTCAGCACGACGATATTACGGGTAAACCAGGCGTTATGCGCACCGCCAATATTGAGCAGCATGCTGTCCTGCCCGGCCACCGGAATGACCTTCATCTCCGTGATGGTTGGGCTCGATTGCGTTGTCATCAGCCACGCTCCGCAACAGGTTTAAGTTCGACGCGTTTGATATCCCCCACCAGCACCAGGTAACTCAGCACCGCCACCAGCGCATGCACACCGACGTAAATCAGCGCACCGTTGAACGAGCCGGTGGTGCCGACGATGTAGCCGATAGCGATGGGCGTAACAATCCCGGAGATGTTGCCGAACATGTTGAACAGACCGCCGCTCAGGCCGCTGATCTCTTTCGGGGCCGTATCCGCCATCACCGCCCAGCCCAGCGCGCCAATGCCTTTGCCGAAGAAGGCCATCGCCATAAAGCCGATAATCATCCACTCGGCATTGACGTAGTTACAGAACACCATGGTCATGGAGAGCAGCATGCCGAGCACGATAGGCGTTTTACGCGCGATGTTCAGGGAACCGGTGCGGCGCATCAGCCAGTCGGAAATGACCCCGCCGAGCACGCCTCCCACGAAGCCGCAGATGGCCGGAACCGAGGCGACAAACCCCGCTTTCAGAATCGACATGCCGCGTGCCTGCACCAGGTAAACCGGGAACCAGGTGATGAAAAAGTAGGTCAAGGCGTTGATACAGTACTGACCCAGATAGATCCCGATCATCATGCGCGATCCGACGAGCTGACTGATCTGCGCCCATTTCTGGCTGAACGGGACCTTCGCCGTCGAGGATTTCTGATCCATGTTGATCAGCGCGCCGCCTTCTGCGATGTACTCCAGCTCTTTTTTGTTTACGCCAGGATGCTGGTTGGGTTCGTGGATCACTTTCAGCCAGATAAAGCTGATGACGATCCCGAGTCCGCCCATGAAGAAGAAGACGTGCGACCAGCCCACCTCATGCGTCAGCCAGCCCATGATGGGCGCAAAGATCACCGTCGCGAAGTACTGTGCGGAGTTAAAAATCGCCACCGCCGTTCCCCTCTCCTGCGCCGGGAACCAGGCCGCAACAATGCGGCTGTTGCCCGGGAAGGAGGGTGCTTCCGCCAACCCCACCAGGAAGCGCAGCGTGAAGAGCGCCACGATAATGCCGAAGCCGCTGAAGATATCGACGAAGCCCTGCAACAGGGTAAACAGCGACCAGATAAAGATGGACCAGAAATAGACCCGTTTGGAGCCAAAGCGGTCCAGCAGCCAGCCGCCAGGAATTTGCCCGATGACGTAGGCCCACGAGAATGCGGAGAAAACGTAACCCATGCCCACGGGATCAAGGCCGATATCTTTTGCCATTTCCGAACCGGCAATCGACAGCGTGGCGCGGTCACCATAGTTAAAGGACGTGACGATAAACAGCATCACCACTATCCAGTAGCGGGCGTTAGTGCGCTTTTCAGCGCTGCTCGCTGCGTGGCTTAATGTACTCATTGTTGCACTCCTGAAACATCACTTTCTCCTGGTTCATTCTGTACAGCACCGGTAGGGTAAGCAGAATGATGTAGTTGTGTTTTTTGCTGTTCCTGCCGGGGCCCTGAAGCGCGTTTTTTTACTGACCGGAAAAGTATATGAAGGAGTGCCTCTTCACCTCACCGTGCAAAAACACAGTATTAAAGGGTGTGAGGGAGGTTGTTTATGGCATAAGCCCAGGGTGATGGGGAAGGTGGTTCACGGAAATAGAAACCGGGGATCGGCAAAGAGGGCCTGACGAGGGAAAGGATCGAAGAATGTGAAATGCGTCGCTTGACGCCGTAAAAAGAGGGAATTTTCCCTCCCCGGACGAGGAGGGAAAACATTATTTCAGCAGCGTTGCCCAGTGCTCCACCCACGGGTTTGATTCGCTTTCTGGCTCCGGGTGCTCACCCGCATCAATCAGCAGCATCTCGCCGACGCGCTGGGCGCTCTGCTCCTGCAGGAGCGCATCGAACTGCTTGCCGCCGCCGCAGAAGTTGGCGTAAGAGCTATCGCCCAGGGCAATGATGCCGTAGTGAACATCCGGCTGATAGCCAAGCTGGTCTTTAATGCCCTGGAACAGCGGCACGATGCTGTCCGGCAAATCGCCCTGCCCGGTGGTGGAGGTCACCACCAGAATGTATTTATCTTTATACTTTTCCCAGTCCGCCAGCTCCGGGATCTTCATAGACCGTGGCTTTATGGCCCTGTGCGTTTCCAGAATTGCCTCCGCCTCTTCCGCGACCAGCAGCGAGTTGCCGTACATTGTGCCGACAAAAATGCCTACTTCAGCCATGCTATTTTCCCATATTGAATGCGCTTACCCTTCATCCTGAACGTTGCCCGATACAAACTCAACCCTTTCATTTTCGGGGAGTTGTCCGAGCCAGCCAAACTGTGACAGCGCCTGCATCCAGACGTCGTCCAGCCCCGCACGGATAGTCAGAGGTTCGCCGGTAAACGGGTGCGTCAGCGTGAGCTCGCTGGCGTGCAGCATCAGACGATGGCAGCCAAAGTGCTCGGCCGCGCTGCGGTTCTGGCGCAAATCACCGTGTTTGCTGTCGCCAATAATCGGGTGGCGCAGGTGCGCAAGATGGCGTCGCAGCTGGTGCTTACGCCCGGTTTTGGGCAGAAGCTCAACCAGGCTGTAGCGTGTGGTCGGAAATTTGCTGGTGGCCACCGGCATTTCCGTCGTCGCCATGCCGCGATAATCCGTCACGGCGGGCTGCGGGCCTTTGTCATCCCGGGCAAATTTATCGGCGATTTTGTCCAGTTCCTCCACCAGCGGGTAGTCCAGGGTGGCAGACTCGGTCAGCCAGCCACGCACGACCGCGTGGTAGCGCTTCTGGATCTGGTGCTGTTCGAACTGCTGCGCCAGCAGACGGCCAGCTTCGCTGGAAAGCCCCATCAGCAGCACGCCGGAGGTCGGCCGGTCGAGGCGATGGGCGGTAAATACATGCTGACCAATCTGGTCGCGAACGGTCTGCATCACCACCACTTTCTCGTCGCGATCCAGCCAGCTGCGGTGCACCAGCCAGCCTGACGGTTTATTCACCGCCACCAGCCACTCGTCCTGATAGAGGATCTCAAGCGTCATGCATCTTCACCGGCAAACAGGGCATCCAGTTTTTCCAGTTCGACCAGCATCACGTCGCGCGCAGGGTGCGTCGCCTCGAGCGCCATTTCATAATAGGGAGAGACAGCAAACGCCTGCGGCAGCGGGTGCCCGCCCTCAAGCAGGGCGTGCATGCGCGGAATTAACACCCACTGCAGCCACTCGAACGGCGCCAGCGTATCCAGGCAGAAGGGCTGGGTGCTGGCGAACGCTTCTGGCTGCGGCGCGGTCTCCTGCCACAGCTGATGTTGGCGCAAAAGGGCTTCGATGGCGTGCAACTGAGCACGAACGCTATCGTGTTGCGTCATAGTAACCTCAACTGAAAAAGTGAACGGCGCGCAGCATAGCAAAGACCAGAGGCAGAAATAAAAAAAGGGAGCACTGTAAAAACAGTGCTCCCGGTTCGTTCCGCAGCATTCCAGCTACACGTTGTGCTCCCTGCTCATCCGTGACAACTTTTCCTGAAGCCCGAAGGCCTGGTCATCCGTCAACCTGTCGCATCCTGCACACATCTTCCTGACGTGTTTGTTTCATCCTGAAACGTCCTGGCCTTCCTGACCCACCGACCATCCTGACCGGCTCTCGTTCTCCTTCCTGGAGGTGTCCCTTACGCATCCTGCGTTATCCACTTTGCTTCATCCTGAAGCCTTCCTGCAGCGCCATCCTGACGAGTCCTGTGTGAGAAACGCCATCATCCTGATGTTCGTTTCTCGTGTCGGCTTCCTGTCGACGGAGATAGAATCCGCTATTCCGCTTCGTCTTACAACCCACTCAGCCAGCGTTGTAAGACGCCGGGACTCCCTAAAAATAATAGGATGAACAACTAATCCATTGAAAAATAGAGTGATATTAATCTGAATTTAATGAGGTAATACTGAATGTTCCAGCGATCTCTCACAAACCTTGTAAGAGATCTCTCACACGCGCTGTAGCAGCATGGATTACAGAAGGGGCTCAAGTCGGGTGAGGAAATCCGCAAGAGAGGGGGCGAGAGTCTCGCGATTGCGGGTACCGATAGTCTCTTTAACCACTTCACCTGACAGGTTACAGACGGATAACACATCCAGTTCGCTGTCCAGCGTGGCAATAAAGAGCGTCGGAGAAAGCTTAAGGCGTTTTTGCGTGACCAGATGACCAATCAGGTTTTCCTGAACACGCTGCAGATCGTCTTCGCTCCAGGTCTGCAACAGCGTCAGCGTCATGTGCGCCAAGGCGCGCGGGCATATCCCCTGCGAACTGCGTGGTATAAAACGCATGAACCGCTGGTTGTACCACAATGTCCATTGCCCGTTCAACCGCATTTACATTCTGCTCGCCGGTATTCGGCTTCGGCTGCCAGATCACGTAATCATCAAGCGAAGAGATAATGCACGGCGAAGGGACGCCATATAAATCAGCACTTTGCGGCCACGTGCCCTGCTTTTCATGCCATGCGTCGCAATAGCGGGTCGTAAAGGTAGTGAGGGCATTTGCAGTTTCGATGTCCACCGATTTCTCTCTTCTTGTCAGACAGGATAAACTCAGCGCAATAAGTGTACCTGTAAAGTGGCTATGAAACATGTCTTACGAAAATCATCAGGCGTTAACCGGCTTAACGCTGGGTAAATCGACCGATTACCGCGATACCTACGATGCAAGCCTGCTGCAGGGCGTGCCGCGTACAGCCTGAATCGCGATCCTCTGGGACTGCACGCGACGCGCTGCCGTTTCGCGGGTCGCGGATATCTGGACGCTGTACGAACTCTCCTGGCTCAACGCCCGCGGTCTGCCGCAGGTGGCGGTGGGCCACGTTGAGCTGGACTACGCCAGCGTGAATCTCGTGGAGTCGAAAAGCTTTAAGCTCTATCTCAACAGCTTTAACCAGACAAAATTCAACAGCTGGGACGACGTTCAGCACACCCTGGAACGTGATTTAAGCGCCTGCGCGCAGGGAAAGGTGAGCGTCTCACTGTATCGCCTGCACGAGCTGGAAGGCCAGCCGGTCGCCCACTTCAACGGGACCTGCATCGACGATCAGGATATCGAGGTGGAGAATTATGAATTCAGCGCCGACTACCTCGAAAACGCGGCGAGCGGCAAAGTGGTCGAAGAGACGCTGGTCAGCCATCTGCTGAAATCCAACTGTCTGATCACCCACCAGCCGGACTGGGGCTCGGTGCAGATCCAGTACCGCGGCCCAAAAATCGACCGGGAAAAACTGCTGCGCTACCTGGTGTCGTTCCGCCATCACAACGAATTCCACGAGCAGTGCGTGGAGCGCATCTTTAGCGATATTCAGCGCTTCTGCCAGCCAGAAAAACTGAGCGTTTACGCGCGCTACACCCGCCGCGGCGGGCTGGACATCAACCCGTGGCGCACCAATACCGATTTTGTGCCGGCGACGGGCCGGCTGGTGCGTCAGTAATATAAATATTTTCACAATATGCGCGGTATCTTCCGCGCTTTAGGTTGTGAAACGTCACGCGCCAGGGCTATTGTAATCAACAGGGAAAGACGATAATCGTCCCGTAAGGAGCTCACTTGATTACACATATTAGCCCGCTTGGCTCAATGGATATGTTGTCGCAGCTGGAAGTGGACATGCTTAAACGCACGGCCAGCAGCGATCTTTATCAACTGTTTCGTAACTGTTCACTTGCCGTACTGAACTCCGGAAGCCTGACAGATAACAGTAAAGAACTGCTGTCCCGCTTCGAAAGCTTTGATATCAACGTGCTGCGCCGCGAGCGCGGCGTGAAGCTGGAAGTCATCAACCCGCCGGAAGAGGCCTTTGTCGACGGGCGCATCATCCGTTCACTTCAGGCTAACCTGTTTGCCGTGCTGCGCGACATCCTGTTTGTTAACGGGCAGATCCACAACGCAGGCCGTTTCCAGCATCTCGATCTGGAAAGCTCGGTCCATATCACCAACCTGGTGTTCTCCATTTTGCGTAACGCCCGCGCCCTGCACGTGGGTGAAGCGCCGAACATGGTCGTCTGCTGGGGCGGTCACTCCATTAACGAAACCGAATACCTTTATGCCCGTCGGGTGGGCACCCAGCTAGGCCTGCGCGAGCTGAATATCTGTACCGGCTGCGGTCCGGGCGCGATGGAAGCGCCAATGAAAGGTGCCGCAGTGGGTCACGCGCAGCAGCGCTATAAAGAGGGCCGGTTTATCGGCATGACCGAGCCGTCCATCATCGCCGCTGAGCCGCCTAACCCGCTGGTTAACGAGCTGATTATCATGCCGGATATTGAGAAACGTCTTGAAGCGTTTGTCCGTATCGCCCACGGCATCATCATCTTCCCGGGCGGCGTGGGGACAGCGGAAGAGCTGCTCTATCTGCTGGGTATTCTGATGAATCCGGCCAACAAAGATCAGGTTCTGCCGCTGATCCTGACCGGGCCAAAAGAGAGCGCCGACTACTTCCGCGTGCTGGACGAGTTTATCGTGCACACGCTGGGTGAAGCCGCGCGTCGCCACTATCGCATCATCATTGACGATGCGGCGGAAGTGGCGCGCCAGATGAAAAAAGCGATGCCGCTGGTGAAAGAGAACCGTCGCGATACCGGGGATGCCTACAGCTTTAACTGGTCAATCCGCATTGCGCCGGATCTGCAGATCCCGTTCGAGCCTACCCATGAAAATATGGCGAACCTGAAACTCTACCCGGACCAGCCGGTGGAAGTGCTGGCGGCCGATCTGCGTCGCGCCTTCTCCGGGATTGTGGCGGGCAACGTCAAAGAGGTGGGTATCCGCGCCATTGAAGCAGTACGGTCCGTACAAGATCCACGGCGATCCGGAGATGATGCGCCGTATGGACGACATGCTGCAGGGCTTTGTCGCCCAGCACCGCATGAAGCTGCCGGGCTCCGCCTACATTCCTTGCTACGAAATCTGCACCTGACGCTTAACTTTTCCAGGGCGGAGTCATAACCCGCCCTTATACCTTGCATTTAACCAACCATTTGCTGACCAACGCAAACGATTACCTGCATTTTGCAACCGTAAATTATCAGACTTAATCCAAATTACCTGCCAGAAAATACTAAAAACCCATTTCTTTACAGTGCTTTTATCATCTTCCACCACCTGGGATTTGATCGCATATCTTGCAGGTGTTAGCCTTCGCGCCCGTAAATTCTCTTTGATGTTTTTTTAACAGATAAATGGTCTAAAGATGCCCACATCATAAGTGGATTATTGCATTTGGGATCACGATCACTGATAGATTCATAACTAGAATGTATCTTTCCGCCCGCCAATAGTTACGGGCAAAAATTATTAAAAAACCGTCACTGAACGAATTTCATATTACCGTCAGGCACTTTTTCATCGGATTTGACTAAAAACCTGACAATTCGCTTCCTCCAGGAGATACAGATGGAAACCACTCAAACCAGCACCGTTGCTTCGATTGAATCCCGAAGTGGTTGGCGCAAAACGGATACCATGTGGATGTTGGGCCTTTACGGCACGGCCATCGGCGCAGGTGTACTGTTCCTGCCTATCAACGCCGGCGTCGGCGGTCTGATCCCGCTGATCATCATGGCTATCATTGCTTTCCCGATGACCTTCTTTGCCCACCGCGGCCTGACCCGCTTCGTGCTGTCCGGTAAAAACCCGGGCGAAGACATCACTGAAGTGGTTGAAGAGCACTTCGGCGTCGGCGCAGGTAAGCTGATTACCCTGCTCTACTTCTTCGCGATTTACCCTATCCTGCTGGTTTACAGCGTGGCGATCACCAACACCGTTGACAGCTTCATGACGCACCAGTTGGGCATGACGCCGCCACCGCGCGCCATCCTGTCGCTGATCCTGATCGTCGGCATGATGACCATCGTGCGCTTCGGCGAGCAGATGATTGTGAAAGCGATGAGCGTCCTGGTCTTCCCGTTCGTTATCGCTCTGATGGTGCTGGCGGTGCTACCTGATCCCACAGTGGAACGGCGCCGTGCTGGAAACCCTGTCGCTGAGCAGCGCATCCGCGACCGGCAACGGCCTGCTGATGACCCTGTGGCTGGCGATCCCGGTGATGGTGTTCTCCTTCAACCACTCGCCGATCATCTCCTCTTTCGCCGTTGCCAAACGTGAAGAGTACGGCGCAGAAGCCGAGAAGAAATGCTCCCGCATCCTGGCATGCGCTCACATCATGATGGTGCTGACCGTTATGTTCTTCGTGTTCAGCTGCGTGCTGAGCCTGTCCCCCGCCGATCTGGCGGCGGCAAAAGAGCAGAACATCTCTATTCTGTCTTACCTGGCGAACCACTTTAACGCACCGGTGATCGCGTGGATGGCACCGATCATCGCGATGATCGCCATCACCAAATCCTTCCTGGGCCACTACCTGGGCGCGCGTGAAGGCTTCAACGGTATGGTGATTAAATCTCTGCGCAGCAAAGGCAAAACCATCGAAATCAACAAGCTGAACAAAATCACCGCACTGTTCATGCTGCTGACCACCTGGGCCGTAGCCACGCTGAACCCAAGCATCCTGGGCATGATCGAAACCCTGGGCGGCCCAATCATCGCGATGATTCTGTTCCTGATGCCGATGTACGCCATCCAGAAAGTCCCGGCTATGCGCAAGTACAGCGGCCATATCAGCAACGTCTTCGTGGTTATCATGGGTCTTATCGCCATCTCTGCGATCTTCTTCTCCCTGTTCACCATGTTAATCTTTTCGCGCCGTCCTGCCGGGCGGCGCACTCCCCCCCTATCTCAATGGACAATGGCGTCATGATCAGCGTATTCGATATTTTCAAAATCGGTATTGGTCCTTCCAGCTCTCACACCGTCGGACCGATGAAAGCCGGTAAACAGTTCACGGACGATCTGATTGCACGCGGCATCTTGCACGACATCACCCGCGTGGTGGTCGATGTTTACGGCTCGCTTTCCCTGACCGGTAAAGGCCACCATACCGATATCGCCATTATCATGGGCCTGGCGGGGAACCTGCCGGATACCGTTGATATTGATGCCATTCCGGGCTTTATCCAGGACGTGAACACCCACGGCCGCCTGCTGCTGGCCAACGGCGCGCATGAGGTGGAATTTCCGGTCGATCACTGCATGAATTTCCATGCGGACAACCTGTCGCTGCACGAAAACGGCATGCGCATTACCGCGCTGGCCGGCGAACAAGTGCTCTACAGCCAGACCTATTACTCCATCGGCGGCGGTTTTATCGTCGACGAAGAACACTTTGGTCAGCCCACCAGCGCGCCGGTAGAAGTGCCCTACCCTTACCAAACCGCCGCCGATCTGCAGCGTCATTGCCAGGAGACCGGCCTATCGCTCTCCGGCCTGATGATGAAAAACGAGCTGGCGCTGCACAGCAAAACGGAGCTGGAGCAGCATTTCGCGCGCGTCTGGGAAGTGATGCAGGGCGGCATAGAGCGCGGGATCACCACCGAAGGCGTTCTGCCTGGCAAACTACGCGTGCCGCGCCGTGCCGCTGCGCTGCGCCGTATGCTGGTGAGCAGCGACAAAACCACCACCGACCCGATGGCCGTGGTGGACTGGATCAACATGTTCGCACTGGCGGTGAACGAAGAGAACGCCGCCGGTGGCCGCGTGGTCACCGCGCCGACCAACGGCGCCTGCGGCATCGTTCCGGCGGTACTGGCGTACTACGACCGGTTTATCCGTGAGGTGAACGCCAATTCACTGGCGCGCTACCTGCTGGTCGCCAGCGCGATTGGCTCGCTGTATAAGATGAACGCCTCCATTTCCGGCGCGGAAGTGGGCTGTCAGGGTGAAGTCGGCGTGGCCTGCTCCATGGCGGCGGCCGGGCTGGCCGAACTGTTGGGCGGCAGCCCGGCGCAGGTGTGCATCGCGGCGGAAATCGGCATGGAGCACAACCTGGGGCTGACCTGCGACCCGGTCGCCGGCCAGGTACAGGTGCCCTGTATCGAGCGTAACGCGATTGCCTCCGTGAAGGCGGTCAACGCGGCGCGAATGGCGCTGCGCCGCACCAGCGAACCGCGCGTCTGTCTCGATAAGGTTATCGAGACCATGTACGAAACCGGTAAAGATATGAACGCCAAATACCGCGAAACCTCTCGCGGCGGGCTGGCGATGAAGATCGTTACCTGCGATTAATCCCTCAGGAAGCCTCGTTTTGCGAGGCTTCTTCCTGATTATTCCCTGCTTTATAGCCTCGCCAGGCCTGCGATGATACCCTTAGCGGATGATTTCAAGGAGGGTATCTGTGGCCGTTCATTTGCTTATCGTCGATGCACTCAACCTGATTCGCCGTATCCATGCGGTACAGGGGTCACCCTGCGTGGACACCTGCCTGCACGCGCTGGAGCAGCTGATTATCCACAGTGAGCCCACCCATGCGGTCGCGGTTTTTGATGATGAGGCCCGCAACCAGGGCTGGCGGCACCATCGGTTGCTGCCGGATTACAAAGCGGGCCGCCCTCCCATGCCGGATACCCTACAGACGGAAATGCCATTACTGCGCGCGGCTTTCGAACAACGCGGGATCCGCTGTTGGGCAACGCCTGGCAACGAAGCCGACGATCTTGCGGCGACGCTGGCAGTGAAAATGGCGCAGTGCCGGACATCAGGCGACGATCGTCTCAACCGACAAAGGCTACTGTCAGTTGCTCTCCCCGACTATCCGCATTCGCGACTATTTTCAGAAACGCTGGCTGGATGCGCCCTTTATTGCTCAGCGAGTTTGGGGTTACGCCAGAGCAATTGCCGGATTACTGGGGGCTGGCGGGGATCAGCAGTTCGAAAGTGCCGGGTGTGGCCGGTATTGGGCCGAAAAGCGCAACGCAGTTGCTGAGCGAATTTCCAACGCTGGAAGCACTATACGAAAACCTCGAAGCGGTACCGGAGAAGTGGCGGCAGAAACTGGAAACACACCGGGCGATGGCATTTACCTGCCGGGATGTGGCGCGGCTGCAAACCGATTTGCAACTTGATGGCAATTTACAACAGCTTCGCCTGACGCGCTGAACGCCAGCGGTATTGGTCGCTTAGCCGGTGAAGTGCTGGCAGAAACAACAATCTTCTGAACCATGATGCTCAGGCCTTTTGAACGCCAAATATCAGAATCAGCCATAAAATAATCCCCCTGGCGATTACCCCGCGGCGGCCATTTACTCTCCTTCACGTACCGCGTATTTAATATCGCATCCCACCTGTCTACTGCATCCGGGCCGTTATCGGCTCCAGCGCGAAAGAGGTGATGTGGTCGTTCGGCACGCTGATGATCAGCACCGCTTTCTATGTCCTGAACTACAACCACATTCATAAGAATCCTTATCCACTGGATAAGGCATGAGTTCAGAGAGTTATTCCATCAAAACTATCAACGTTAACGGTTGTATAAGAACGGGACCACCAGCCAGAGATTAAGAGTGATAGTGAGAAATGCAGAAACGACAAAGGCCTGAATCATTGCTGATTCAGGCCTTCTGAATAGTGGCGGAACGGACGGGACTCGAACCCGCGACCCCCTGCGTGACAGGCAGGTATTCTAACCGACTGAACTACCGCTCCACAGTGTTCCCGTCAGGGGAACGAGGCGCATATTACGTATTGCGCCTCCGGTGCCGTCAACGCTTTTTCTTCTGTTTCTAATCATTTGCTGCAAAAATCACCCATGCAGCAAATATTCACGCATAAGTGCCTGATTTAGCCGCGCCACAGGCAGCTTCCGCCCTTTTTCTGCACCAAATCCAGGCGCGATTCATGGGCTGCCAGCTCATCATCACTGGCTAAAACAACGCGCAGCTTACTGGCAGCGCGGACAACGCGTTGGATCCCCACTTCTCCCGTCTGAGACTGCCCTTCGCCTTCCATCGAAAATTTCATCGATGTCTGGCCGCCGGTCATCATCAGATACACATCAGCGAGGATCTGGGCATCGAGTAACGCCCCGTGCAGCGTACGTTTGCTGTTGTCGATTTCGTAACGGGAACAGAGCGCATCGAGGCTGTTGCGCTTGCCCGGAAACATTTTACGCGCCAGCGCCAGGCTATCGGTGACCTTACAGAACGTATCGGTCTTTGGGATCCCGCGATTCAGCTTGCCGAACTCATAGTCCATAAAGCCGATATCAAACGATGCGTTATGGATCACCAACTCTGCGCCGCGAATATAATCGATAAACTCATCGGCGATATCGGCGAACGTGGGTTTATCCAGCAGGAATTCATCGGCAATACCGTGAACGCCAAACGCTTCGGGATCGACCAGCCGATCGGGCTTCAGGTAGATATGATAGTTATTGCCGGTGAGTCGCCGGTTGACGACTTCTACCGCGCCGATTTCAATAATTTTGTGCCCTTCATAGTGGGCGCCGATCTGGTTCATACCGGTGGTTTCGGTATCGAGGACGATCTGTCGTGTAATTGCAGTGCTCATAGCGGCCATTTATGTCAGACTTGTCGTTTTCAACTCAGGAAGTCTACCAGAGATGCTTAAACAGGTAGAAATTTTCACCGACGGATCTTGTCTCGGTAACCCAGGTCCTGGCGGTTACGGCGCCATCTTACGCTATCGCCAGCATGAAAGAACCTTTAGCGCAGGTTACCGTCTTACGACTAACAACCGCATGGAATTGATGGCCGCTATAGTGGCGCTGGAAGCATTAAAAGAGCATTGCGAAATTGTGCTCAGCACTGACAGCCAGTATGTTCGCCAGGGGATCACCCAGTGGATCCATAACTGGAAAAAGCGTGGCTGGAAAACCGCAGAGAAAAAACCGGTGAAGAATGTTGATCTCTGGCAGCGGCTGGATGCAGCGCTCAGCCAGCATCAAATCAAATGGGAATGGGTCAAGGGCCATGCCGGGCACCCGGAAAACGAACGCTGCGATGAGCTGGCGCGAGCGGCAGCGATGAACCCGACACAGGAAGATATTGGTTATCAGCCAGAAGGTTAAGACTGGCGCGTTGCGCCAACGGCCTGACGCACTGGGGTTTTGTTACGGCTCTGCTTCATCGGATTGAGCGTCAATGGAATGGTGCGTTTGCGGGCGACGATCAACTGCATGCACCCCAGCGCAGGTAAATGCGAACTAAGCAGTTTACCGCCCTGCTTCGTCCATGGCAGCACGCGAAAACGGCTATAATGTAACACTTCGAAATTGAGCAGTGATAACCAGTCGAACTGGCGCATCAGCGTAAACATGCGGCTTTTGACGGCTGGCGAGCGGCGGACAAACGGTACGGCCTTCGCCAGCCCGAGCAGGCTAATCGGATTAAAACCGCTCATCACCAGCCAGCCGTCGTCAATCAGTACACGATCAACTTCCTGCAATAAACGATGCGGATCGGTACACCAGGAAAGCGTGTGCGCCAGCAGGCAGGCATCAACGGATTTATCCGCAAAGGGCAGATGCAGCGGATCGGCACGAACCTGCATGGGCTCGCCAGCCAGGGAAACATTCACCTGATGGGAAACAGCGCAACTTTCGGCATTGATTTCTGCGCTGAGATTGCCGATTTTAAGCAAATGAAAACCATACATTTTTGCAAACCACGGCTTGAGTTCTCCTTCCAGCGCCTCACGGTAATATGCGCCTTTGGGTAAATCATTCCAGCTTACTGGTGCTACGAATGTCTGAGGAGTCCTTGCCGGTTTCATCACCACCTTCCGCTACGCTTTAAGAGGTATTTTATGAATCTTAACAGTATTCCCGCCTTCCAGGATAACTACATCTGGGTACTGAGCAATGATAACGGCCGCTGCCTGATTGTCGATCCAGGCGAAGCCGCGCCTGTGCTGCAAACTCTTGAAGAGAAACAATGGCAGCCGGAAGCCATCTTCTTAACACATCATCATAATGACCACGTTGGCGGCGTGAAAGAACTGCGCCAGCGGTATCCCGACGTCGTGGTGTATGGGCCAGCAGAGACGCAAGATAAAGGTGCTACGCACATCGTCGCTGATGGCCAGGTCATCTCTGTTTTGGGGCATGAATTTTCTGTATTCGCCACGCCAGGTCACACTTTAGGACATATCTGTTTCTTCAGCTTTCCTTATCTATTTTGCGGTGACACGCTCTTTTCCGGCGGATGCGGCAGACTTTTTGAAGGTACGGCAACCCAGATGTATCAATCGTTTTGTAAGATAAACGACCTTCCTGATGAGACGGTCATTTGTTGCGCACACGAATACACTTTAGGGAATATGAAGTTTGCAATCAGTATCCTGCCAGAGGATCCTGCACTTAACGAATACTATCGAGAAGTGAAGGAGTTACGTGCAAAAAATCAAAAAACACTACCCGTAATTCTGAAAAACGAGCGTCGAATTAATTTATTTTTACGAACCAAAGATATTGATTTAATTGATGTAATCAGCAAAGAAACAAATTTGCAACACCCTGAAGAGCGTTTCGCATGGTTACGGGCAAAGAAAGATAACTTCTGATATTTCCTGGTTGCCTTTTCTGAGCTGCGCCGTTATTATCGCTCGTCTTTTAAGCAACTACTATTGACACACACATGAAGGCAAAAGCGATATTACTCGCCTCTGTCCTGCTCGTGGGGTGCCAGGCGTCTAAGCACGACGGCACGGTCCAACAGCACGCACAGAGCCTTTCTGCAGCTGGTCAAGGGGAAGCAGGGAAGTTTACTAGTCAGGCGCGGTGGATGGACGATGGAACATTCGCCGCCCAGGATAACAGTGACTTGTGGACCTCCATTAGCGACGAGCTAAAGATGGGAATTCCGGAAAATGCCCGGATTCGCGAACAGAAACTGAAGTATTTAAGTAATAAGAGCTATCTCCACGATGTAACGTTACGGGCAGAGCCGTATATGTACTGGATAGCCGGGCAAGTTAAGAAACGTAACATGCCTATGGAACTGGTACTACTACCCATAGTGGAGAGCGCTTTTGACCCACACGCGACGTCTGGCGCCAATGCCGCAGGCATTTGGCAGATCATTCCGAGCACTGGGCGAAATTATGGTTTAAAACAGACACGCAATTACGATGCGCGTCGTGACATTGTGGCGTCTACAACAGCCGCACTCGACATGATGCAGCGTCTGAATCGTATGTTCGACGGCGACTGGTTACTGACCGTAGCCGCCTACAACAGCGGTGAAGGGCGTGTACTGAAGGCGATAAAAGCGAACAAAGCGCGTGGTAAATCCACTGATTTTTGGTCGCTCTCACTGCCGCAGGAAACCAAAATTTACGTGCCGAAAATGCTGGCATTGAGCGATATTCTCAAGAACAGCAAGCGTTATGGCGTTAATTTGCCAACGCCGGACGAAAGTCGCGCCCTGGCGCGAGTCAGATTGAGCAGCCCGGTTGAAGTTGCTCAGTTGGCGGAAATGGCTGGCATCTCGGTAAACAAGCTGAAAACGTTTAACGCAGGCGTTAAAGGTTCAACGCTCGGTTCCGTTGGGCCGCAGTACGTGATGGTACCGAAGAAACACGCCGATCAACTGCGTGAATCTCTGGCCTCCGGCGAAATCGCCGCTGTACAGCCAACCCTGGTGGCGGATAACACCCCGCTGACCAGTCGTAGCTACAAAGTTCGTTCAGGCGACACGCTTTCAGCGATTGCCTCACGCCTCGGCGTGACCACGAAGGATCTCCAGCAGTGGAATAATCTTCGCGGCGCAAACCTGAAAATCGGTCAGAACCTGACGGTTGGCGCAGGCAGCAGTGCGCAGCGTCTTGCCCGCAATAGCGACAGCATTACGTATCGCGTGCGCAAAGGTGATTCGCTATCGAGTATCGCAAAACGTCACGGCGTTAACATCCAGGATGTGATGCGCTGGAACAACGATACGGATAATTTGCAGCCAGGCGATCAATTGACGCTCTTTGTGAAAAACAGCGCCACGCCGGATTCCTGATTTAAGCCCATTAAAAAAGCACCGTTCCCCGCGGTGCTTTTTTTTGCCTTTTTCGCGGTGTCACTTCCCGGCTTTGCCAGGACTAAACTCCACCAGCAGTGGGTTATGATCCGACGCGCGGGTCACCAGGACTGAAGCTTCCTCCACGTTTAACCCGCGATAAAAGATAAAATCGAGCGGTCGACCAAAGGCACGCCGGCGATTGTCGTCGGTAAAGCGCACCTGCCGCAGAGACATATCCCGGGTGAAGCGGTACAGAGCATTCATGCGTGGACGGCTCCAGGCATTAAAATCGCCAGCCATGATCACCGGCCCGTTATGGCGCAATATCTGATCGCCAATCGGCAGTAATTGCTTGCTGTAAACGTCCACGCCAAGACTGAAATTCACTGCATGCACATTCACGACCATCAGATTGCGTAAATCAGGCAACGGATAAACCGTTACTAATGCCGATTTTGCCAGCCGCAAGATCGGCTCACGTTCACGTAACGGACAGCAATAAACCGGATGCGCCGAGGAAAGTGTCATTACTCCCGAGGGGTGCTGCGGTAAAACAAAGGCGGGCACCTGGTCAGCAGCAAGATAGTTAGTGGTCGCAAACCGGACCAGTTCCGGCGTGGTTTGCGCTTCCTGCAGTAAAACCAGATGCGCATCTCTACCAAAATTTTGCAGTACCGACAGCCACTCCGCGCGCTGCTGCTTGAAAATATTCCACACCAGAACGCGAATTTTTTCGTCGCTGCTTAGCGGAACGCCTGCGGGCAGCGCCTTGCCAATACTCGCGAAAGACCCCGGCGGTAAGATTCGCTCCGCGGGTTGTCCGGCAACATATCGCATGGCATAGGTATTTTTTGGCACTTTCGGCTTCAAACCTCTTTGATGTCCGCCCCAACATCGGGTGGTCATTCAGTTATAGGGATTTTAACACCGAGTTTCAACGTTCAATCACCAGAAAAACACCCTGTGCTGGTGAGTAAGTACTTAGTGACGTCACTAATGAATAGCCGTCGTGGCACCCTCTCTGACAACATGGTTAAATAACTTATGGATGAAAAATATCGTTGAAATGTTGCTACAGAGGCAATAATGAAAACCACTTCAGAAGAACTCGCGATTTTTGTTGCCGTTGTTGAAAGCGGCAGCTTCAGCCGGGCAGCGGAACGCCTGGGACAAGCCAATTCGGCCATCAGCCGCGCTGTGAAGAAGCTGGAAAATAAGCTTGGGGTTAATTTGCTTAATCGCACCACGCGCCAGCTCAGCCTGACCGAAGAAGGCGAGCGCTACTTTCGGCGCGTACAAAGCGTCTTGCAGGAGATGGCAGCAGCAGAAACCGAGATCATGGAGACCAACTCCACGCCCAGCGGTACGTTACGCATCGACGCCGCAACCCCTGTGGTGCTGCATTTTTTGATGCCGTTGATAAAACCGTTTCGCGAACGCTATCCGGAAATTAAACTGTCACTGGTCTCCAGTGAAACCTTTATCAACCTGATCGAACGTAAAGTGGATGTTGCGATCCGCGTAGGTAAACTGACCGATTCCAGCCTGCGCGCCCGTCCGCTGTTTAAAAGCTATCGCAAAATTATCGCTTCGCCGGAATATATTGCTCGCTACGGAAAACCGGAAACGGTGGAAGAGTTAAGCAACCACGTCTGCCTTGGTTTTACCGAACCGGTTTCGCTTAACGTCTGGCCCATTGCTGCTGCCGATGGACAACTGTATGAAGTGACACCAGATATTGCGTCGAACAGCGGTGAAACGCTGAAACATTTGTGCCTGAGCGGAAATGGCATTGCCAGCCTGTCGGACTATATGATCGACAAAGAACTGGCGAGTGGGGAACTGGTTGATTTGCTGGCGGATAAGCGTCTGCCGGTGGAAATGCCTTTCAGCGCTGTCTACTACAGCGACCGGGCAGTGAGTACCCGCATCCGCGCTTTTATCGATTTTGTCAGCGAGCATTTACCGCCGACGGTAGAGAAATAACAACGGGAGCGCAGGCTCCCGTTATTCCATCGCTTAATCCCAGTTTGGCGCAAGCCCTTCCGGGCTGACCAGGCGGTCATTGCAATCCAACCCGGCAATTGCCGCTTTATCTGCTGCATCCAGTTTAAGTGTCTGCGACTGTAGGTTGCTGGCAAGGTTTTCACGCTTAGTGGAAGACGGGATCACCGCATAACCTTCACCCATCGCCCAGGCCAGGATAACCTGTGCCGGCGTAGCGTTATGTTTCTGCGCGATGCGGCCAATCACTTCATCTTTCAGCGCCTTACCATAAGCCAGTGTCATGTAAGAGGTGATGTGAATACCGTGCTGTTTCGCCCAGTCGACCACTTTGCGGTTTTGCAGATACGGCGAGAGTTCAATCTGGTTGGTCGCGATATTCTCTGCTCCCACCGCCGCAATCGCTTCTTCCATCAATGGGATGGTGAAGTTAGATACGCCAATCTGACGAGTCAGGCCCTGCGCTTTTGCCTTCATCAACTCCTGCATAGAGACTGCAACCGGTACTTCTGCCCCAGGAGATGGCCAGTGGATCAGCGTCAGATCAACATAATCGGTGCCCAGTTTCTTCAGGCTCTCTTTCAGGCTTGGGATCAGCTTTGCCTCACCCAGATTTTCCGTCCAGATCTTGGTGGTGATAAACAGTTCTTCACGTGCCACACCGCTTTCAGCAAGTGCTTTACCAATCGCTTCCTCATTACCGTAAATCTGTGCGGTATCAATCACGCGATAACCCAGTTCAAGGGCATTTTTTACCGAAGCGATCACCGCTTCATCCGTTAAACGGAAGGTACCCAGACCAAATGCAGGGATAGACATAAAAATTCCTCTTTCGTCGCTTACTAAGTCAGTGCGCAGATTATTACCAGGCGCCGGATAAGGAAAAAGAGCATAAAAAGCAGAGGATTTTTGCCTGAGAAGCAATAGTTCAGCGGGAACATGCGCACCGAGTGACTTGCATTTTGATAGTCACTATGTCACCGTGAGCACAATGACACAGCAAATTTCCAGGCCAGATAATGAAAAATGAACCGCTTTGCACTGCTCCCTGCCCCATCGCCCGCAGCCTGGGACGTATTGGTGATAGCTGGAGCATGATAATCCTGCGCGACGCGTTTGCCGGTTTCACGCGCTTTGATGAGTTCCAGAAAAGCACCAACGTTGCTCCGAATATTCTCTCTCGCCGTCTGAAAGAACTGGTGGATGACGGATTACTGGAAAAGGTGAGCTATAGCAGCACGCCACCTCGTTACGAATACCATTTGACGCAGCTCGGGCGCGACTTCCGCCCGGTGATCCTTGCGCTGGCTGAATGGGGAAATCGCCACTTCTCCCCGGAAGGGGCACAAATTCAGCTGGTTGAACGAGAAACACAGCGCCCGGTCCAGGCAATCCTGGTAGATAAAGAGACCGGTGAGCCAATCACACCGGAGAAATACACCCTGGTTCCAGGCCCTGCGGCATCGCCGATGATCCACTACCGCCATGACTATCTGCAACGAAAACGGGCTGGCGATAACACGCAGAAATTCGTACCGCAACACTATGCGAGCCGCGATCATGACGCTGAATAAAAAGAAAAAAACGCTGGTGCTGATAGCGCTGATGGCTGGATTGTTGGCGGGTGCAAGTTACGGCGTTTACTGGTGGCAAAGCGGGCGTTTTATTCAGTCGACTGATGATGCTTATGTCGGCGGCGATATCAGCGCCATTTCCAGTAAAGTTTCCGGCTATATCCAGCAGATCGCGGTACAGGACAATATGTTAGTGAAGCGAGGCGATCTGTTAATCCGTCTTGATGATCGCGACTACCAGGCCGCCGTTGAACAAGCCATCGGTGAGGTTGCCGCCCAGCAGGCCGCTCTTGCCGACATTGACGCCACCCGACAATTGCAACTGGCTACCATTGAAGGTTCGGCAGCTTCTCTGACGGCAGCCAGAGCCGTTACGGAAAAGTCCGCAAACGACAATCGCCGCTATAACGCGCTGGTGATGTCCAGTGCCGTTTCCGCCCAGGTGAGGGAAAATGCCTCTGCGGATTATCGTCGCGCCCGTGCAGAAGAGAGCAAAGCGCAGGCGGATACGACGGTCGCCGAACGCCAGTTATTAGTGCTGAATGCCAAAGAAAAACAGACGCAAGCCGCGCTGGTACAAGCACAAGCCAGCCTTGCAATGGCGCGATTAAATCTCAGTTATACCGAAATTCGGGCACCGTTTGATGGCGTGATCGGTAACCGTCGTGCGTGGTCCGGCTCCTTCGTCAACAGCGGAACGCAATTGCTTTCGCTGGTTCCCGCTGACGGTTTATGGATTGATGCAAATTTTAAAGAGAGCCAGTTAGCGCATATGCGTCCAGGGCAAAGCGCCACGATCGTAGCCGATGTTTTGCCGGGTCATACTTTCCATGGCCATGTTGCCAGCGTTTCACCGGCAACCGGCTCGCGGTTTAGCATTCTCCCGGCAGAAAATGCTACCGGAAATTTCACCAAAATCGTTCAGCGCGTCCCCGTACGTATCGCGCTGGAAGGTGATGCGGCAAAACTTGATGTATTGCGTCCGGGGCTTTCTGTCGTCGTCACTGTTGATGAAAAGAGCTCGCGATGAGCAGCACTGGCGCAGTACCGCTGCCACAAGGCGTTTCAATGCCGGTCAGTCAGAAAGTGTTTGCCTTCGCCACCATGTGCGTGGGCATGTTCATTGCGCTTATTGATATTCAGATTGTTTCAGCTTCATTGCGGGACATTGGCGGCGGGCTTTCTGCTGGTGACGATGAAACGGTGTGGGTGCAGACCAGTTACCTAATCGCAGAAATCATCATTATTCCTCTCTCCGGCTGGCTGGCGCGGGTTATGTCAACACGCTGGCTGTTTGCCGCTTCTGCGGCCGGTTTCACCGTGATGAGCCTGCTGTGCGGCTGGGCATGGAATATTCAAAGCATGATCGCTTTCCGCGCCTTGCAAGGCCTGGCGGGTGGTTCAATGATCCCACTGGTTTTCACGACAGCGTTTGCTTTTTTCCAGGGAAAACAACGTGTCATCGCAGCGGCAACGATCGGCGGCCTGGCATCGCTGGCACCGACTCTTGGCCCAACGGTCGGTGGGTGGATAACCGAAAATTTTAACTGGCACTGGCTTTTTTTTATCAACATTCTGCCCGGAATTTACATCACCATTGCGGTTCCGCTGTTAGTAAAAATCGATACGCCTGACCCTTCGCTTCTGCGCGGAGCTGATTACCTGAGCATTATTCTACTCGCCGTTTCACTGGGTTGCCTGGAGTACACACTCGAGGAAGGGCCACGCTGGGGTTGGTTTGATGATACAACGCTGGCGACTACCGGCTGGATAGCGTTGCTGTGCGGTATTGCTTTTATTGTGCGTACCCTCCGTCATGCGCAACCGGTGATGGATCTTCGGGCTTTGCAGGACAGAACCTTTACGCTGGGCTGCTATTTCTCGTTTATGGCAGGAGTCGGCATCTTTGCTACGATCTACCTGACTCCGCTGTTTCTTGGGACGGTTCGCGGTTACAGCGCGCTGGAAATCGGTCTGGCGGTTTTTTCTACTGGTCTGTTCCAGGTGCTCTCGATACCGTTTTATGCCTGGCTGGCCAACCGTGTCGATTTACGCTGGCTGTTAATGGTGGGGTTGCTGGGTTTTGCGGTTTCGATGTACAGCTTTATTCCTCTCACCCATGAATGGGGAGCGCAGGAACTGCTGTTGCCGCAGGCATTTCGCGGGCTGGCGCAGCAGTTTGCCGTCGCACCAACGGTCACACTTACGTTGGGTAGTCTGCCGCCCACACGCCTGAAACTGGCATCCGGGCTGTTTAATTTGATGCGCAACCTCGGTGGCGCCATTGGTATCGCCCTGTGCGGTACAGTGATCAATGACCGAACCAATTTTCACTATAGCCGCCTTGCCGATCATCTCAATAACGCCAGCCTTCCAGTGACGGATTTCATTCAAAACAGTACCAACCAGTTGATGAGCCAGGGAGTTTCGCCGGAAATAGCCAACAGTGCCGCCCTGAAAAACCTTTCGGCATTAGCGATGAGGGAGGCGCGGACACAGGCTTTCTCGGATGCATTCTGGTTAATTATGCTGGGTTTTTTGATTGCTGCGTTGCTTGTTCCATTTATGAAAAAGCCGCAGACACCATGATAGTTCAGGAGAAAGAGTTATGAGCGTTCCAACAAAACGCGTCGTCGTGACAGGAATGGGGATCGTCAGCCCGCTCGGCTGCGGAGTGTCACATGTCTGGCAAGCATTATTGCAGGGAAAATCCGGGATCTCCCGTCTTGATGAGGAGATCGTTGAAGATATTGCCTGTAAAGTTGCGGGACAGGTTCCTTCCATTGAAGACGATCCGTTACATGGATTCGATCCCTCAGTAGCGATCCCATCGAAGGAACGGAAAAAAATGGATCGTTTTATCGAACTTGCGATGGTGGCTGCGCAGGAAGCGCTCTCTCAGGCAGGTTGGTTTCCAGAAGATCCAGCTGAAAGAGAGCGCACCGCAACAGTGATCGCTACCGGTATTGGCGGTTTCAATGAGATAGCTAATGCCGTACGCACTACTGATACTCGCGGGCCGCGCCGTCTTTCCCCCTTTACCATCCCTTCCTTTCTCGCCAACCTGGCTGCTGGTCACGTTTCTATTGCCCACGGTTTTCGAGGTCCGATTGGCGCGCCTGTTACTGCCTGCGCAGCAGGAGCTCAGGCAATTGGCGATGCAGCACGAATGATTCGCGCCGGTGAAGCGGATATTGCACTGTGCGGTGGAAGCGAGGCCGCGATCCATCGGGTCAGTCTTGGCGGTTTTGCTGCAGCAAAAGCATTATCCAGCAATTTTAATGATCATCCCAAGGCGGCATCACGGCCTTTTGACCGCGATCGTGACGGTTTTGTGATGGGAGAAGGTGCAGGTCTCATCGTTATTGAATCGCTGGAGCACGCTCTGGCGCGGGGCGCTACGCCGCTGGCGGAATTGGTCGGATATGGTACCAGTGCCGATGCGCATCATCTTACTGCGGGGCCAGAAGATGGTAACGGCGCGCGTCGGGCGATGGAGGCGGCGATTAAGCAGGCAGGTATTAGCTCAGCAGATATTCAGCATATTAATGCTCATGCCACATCAACACAGGTTGGAGATAAAGGAGAACTGGCCGCGATTAAGAGCGTGTTTGGAACACATCGGGTAGCCGTTACTTCAACGAAATCAGCGACCGGCCACTTGCTCGGAGCGGCGGGAGGAATTGAAGCCATCTTCACCATTCAGGCATTGCGTGAGCAGGTTGTTCCACCAACGTTGAATCTGCATCACCCGGATGCTGATGCCGAGGGGCTCCATCTGGTTGCGCTTACCACGCAGCCTCAGCGCATGCACTATGCGTTATCGAATGGGTTTGGTTTTGGTGGCGTAAATGCCAGCTTACTGCTGAAACGCTGGGAATAACATAAAGGGCGTGATTGCCCTTTTTACGCGATCAACAGACGAAAAAAAACCGTATCTCTTATGAGATACGGTTCTAAATAAGTGGCGGAACGGACGGGACTCGAACCCGCGACCCCCTGCGTGACAGGCAGGTATTCTAACCGACTGAACTACCGCTCCACCGAAGACTGCTTGTAACCACCGGATTAATGCACCGGCTTACTACTTAATTTGATGCCTGGCAGTTCCCTACTCTCACATGGGGAGACCCCACACTACCATCGGCGCTACGGCGTTTCACTTCTGAGTTCGGCATGGGGTCAGGTGGGACCACCGCGCTAAAGCCGCCAGGCAAATTCTGTTCACCGCCATGCCTCAGCGGCACACCGGTTTAATCTGTATCTCGCTGAAAAAATTCTCTCTCACGCCAAAACATCTTCGGCGTTGTAAGGTTAAGCCTCACGGGTCATTAGTATCGGTTAGCTTAACGCATTACTGCGCTTACACACCCGACCTATCAACGTCCTGGTCTTAAACGTTCCTTCAGGGGCCTTAAAGGCCCAGGGAAGACTCATCTTGAGGCAAGTTTCCCGCTTAGATGCTTTCAGCGGTTATCTCTTCCGCACTTAGCTACCCGGCAATGCCATTGGCGTGACAACCCGAACACCAGAGGTGCGTCCACTCCGGTCCTCTCGTACTAGGAGCAGGCCCCTCAAATCTCCAGCGCCCACGGCAGATAGGGACCAAACTGTCTCACGACGTTTTAAACCCAGCTCACGTACCTCTTTAAATGGCGAACAGCCATACCCTTGGGACCGACTACAGCCCCAGGATGAGATGAGCCGACATCGAGGTGCCAAACACCGCCGTCGATATGAACTCTTGGGCGGTATCAGCCTGTTATCCCCAGAGTACCTTTTATCCGTTGAGCGATGGCCCTTCCATACAGAACCACCGGATCACTATGACCTGCTTTCGCACCTGCTCGACTTGTCAGTCTCGCAGTCAAGCACGCTTATGCCATTGCACTATCAGCACGATGTCCGACCGTACCTAGCGTACCTTCGTACTCCTCCGTTACGCTTTGGGAGGAGACCGCCCCAGTCAAACTGCCTACCATGCACTGTCCCCGACCCGGATCACGGGCCAAGGTTAGAACCTCAAACAAACCAGGGTGGTATTTCAAGGATGGCTCCACGCAAACTGGCGTCCACGCTTCAAAGCCTCCCACCTATCCTACACATCAAGGTTCAAAGTCCAATGCAAAGCTACAGTAAAGGTTCATGGGGTCTTTCCGTCTAGCCGCGGGTAGATTGCATCATCACAAACACTTCAACTTCGCTGAGTCTCGGGAGGAGACAGTGTGGCCATCGTTACGCCATTCGTGCAGGTCGGAACTTACCCGACAAGGAATTTCGCTACCTTAGGACCGTTATAGTTACGGCCGCCGTTTACCGGGGCTTCGATCAAGAGCTTCGCCTTGCGGCTAACCCCATCAATTAACCTTCCGGCACCGGGCAGGCGTCACACCCTATACGTCCACTTTCGTGTTTGCAGAGTGCTGTGTTTTTAATAAACAGTCGCAGCCACCTGGTATCTTCGACCGATTTCAGCCTCCACGCGCAGGCCGCTTCACCTACCATCAGCGTACCTTCTCCCGAAGTTACGGTACCAATTTGCCGAGTTCCTTCTCCCGAGTTCTCTCAAGCGCCTTAGAATACTCATCTCGCCCACCTGTGTCGGTTTGCGGTACGGTCTCGTGTTACCTGAAGCTTAGAGGCTTTTCTTGGAAGCAGGGCATTTGTTGCTTCAGCACCGTGGTGCCTCGTCATCACGCCTCAGTGTTAAAGCGCTCCGGATTTGCCTGGAGCACACACCTTCACGCTTAAACCGGGACAACCGTCGCCCGGCCAACATAGCCTTCCGCGATCCGTCCCCCCTTCGCAGTAACACCAAGTACAGGAATATTAACCTGTTTCCCATCAGCTACGCATTTCTGCCTCGCCTTAGGGGCCGACTCACCCTACGCCGATGAACGTTGCGTAGGAAACCTTGGGCTTACGGCGAGGGGGCTTTTCACCCCCTTTATCGCTACTCATGTCAGCATTCGCACTTCTGATACCTCCAGCAGCCTTTACAAGCCACCTTCACAGGCTTACAGAACGCTCTCCTACCCAACAACGCATAAGCGTCGCTGCCGCAGCTTCGGTATATGGTTTAGCCCCGTTACATCTTCCGCGCAGGCCGACTCGACCAGTGAGCTATTACGCTTTCTTTAAAGGGTGGCTGCTTCTAAGCCAACCTCCTGGCTGTCTAAGCCTTCCCACTTCGTTTCCCACTTAGCCATATTTGGGGACCTTAGCTGGCGGTCTGGGTTGTTTCCCTCTTGACACCGGACGTTAGCACCCGATGTCTGTCTCCCGTGATTGCACTCTTCGGTATTCGGAGTTTGCTATGGTTTGGTAAGCCGGGATGGCCCCCTAGCCGAAACAGTGCTCTACCCCCGAAGGTGAGTACACGAGGCACTACCTAAATAGTTTTCGGAGAGAACCAGCTATCTCCCGGTTTGATTGGCCTTTCACCCCTACCCACAGGTCATCCGCTAACTTTTCAACATTAGTGGGTTCGGTCCTCCAGTACGTGTTACCGCACCTTCAACCTGGCCATGGATAGATCACCTGGTTTCGGGTCTACACCCAGCGACTGAACGCCCTGTTCGGACTCGCTTTCGCTACGCCTGCCCTATTCGGTTAAGCTTGCCACTGAATGTAAGTCGCTGACCCATTATACAAAAGGTACGCCGTCACCCCCCGAAGGGGGCTCCGACTGCTTGTACGCACACGGTTTCAGGTTCTATTTCACTCCCCTCTCCGGGGTTCTTTTCGCCTTTCCCTCACGGTACTGGTTCACTATCGGTCAGTCAGGAGTATTTAGCCTTGGAGGATGGTCCCCCCATATTCAGACAGGGTTTCACGTGCCCCGCCCTACTCGTCGAGCTCACAGCCTGTGCACTGTTTTCGTCTACAGGGCTATCACCTGCTATGGCCGCACTTTCCAGACGCGTTCCACTAACACTACAAGCTGATTCAGGCTCTGGGCTCCTCCCCGTTCGCTCGCCACTACTTTGGGAATCTCGGTTGATTTCTTTTCCTGCGGTTACTTAGATGTTTCAGTTCACCGCGTTCGCTTCACATCACCTATGTATTCAGCTGTGATGATGCACCAAAGAGTGCACCGGGTTTCCCCATTCGGACATCACCGGATCAAAGCTTGTTGCCAGCTCCCCGATGCTTTTCGCAGGCTACCACGTCCTTCATCGCCTCTGACCGCCAAGGCATCCACCGTGTGCGCTTAGTCGCTTAACCTCACAACCCGAAGATGTTTCTTCCGATTCATCATCGCGTTGCAAAAATTTGAGAGACTCACGAACAACTTGCGTTGTTCAGTGTTTCAATTTTCAGCTTGATCCAGATTTTTAAAGAGCAAAACTTCGCAGCACACACAGAATGTGTACTCTGAAGTTTTCTTGTTTGTGCAGTAATGATGGTGGAGCTATGCGGGATCGAACCGCAGACCTCCTGCGTGCAAAGCAGGCGCTCTCCCAGCTGAGCTATAGCCCCATCGTAGTTAAAACCTCATCAAATTTGCTTTCGCAAATTTGGTAGGCCTGAGTGGACTTGAACCACCGACCCCCGCCTTATCAAGACGGTGCTCTAACCACCTGAGCTACAAGCCTGCAGAGATTTTCTTACTGCTGTTTTTTCATCAGACAATCTGTGTGAGCACTTCAGAGGAATGGTTCTTTAAGGTAAGGAGGTGATCCAGCCGCACCTTCCGATACGGCTACCTTGTTACGACTTCACCCCAGTCATGAATCCTACCGTGGTGACCGTCCTCCTTGCGGTTAGACTAGCCACTTCTGGTAAAACCCACTCCCATGGTGTGACGGGCGGTGTGTACAAGACCCGGGAACGTATTCACCGCGGCATGCTGATCCGCGATTACTAGCGATTCCAGCTTCATGCAGTCGAGTTGCAGACTGCAATCCGGACTACGATCGGACTTTATGAGGTCCGCTTGCCCTCGCGAGGTGGCTACCCTCTGTATGCGACCATTGTATGACGTGTGAAGCCCTACCCATAAGGGCCATGAGGACTTGACGTCATCCCCACCTTCCTCCGGTTTGTCACCGGCAGTCTCCTTAGAGTGCTCTTGCGTAGCAACTAAGGACAAGGGTTGCGCTCGTTGCGGGACTTAACCCAACATCTCACGACACGAGCTGACGACAGCCATGCAGCACCTGTGTTACGGCTCCCTTTCGGGCACTCCCGCCTCTCAGCAGGATTCCGTACATGTCAAGGGTAGGTAAGGTTTTTCGCGTTGCATCGAATTAATCCACATCATCCACCGCTTGTGCGGGTCCCCGTCAATTCCTTTGAGTTTTAATCTTGCGACCGTACTCCCCAGGCGGTCAACTTAACGCGTTAGCTCCGGAAGCCACGCCTCAAGGGCCACAACCTCCAAATCGACATCGTTTAGGGCGTGGACTACCAGGGTATCTAATCCTGTTTGCTCCCCACGCTTTCGTGCATGAGCGTCAGTATTGGCCCAGGGGGCTGCCTTCGCCATCGGTATTCCTCCACATCTCTACGCATTTCACTGCTACACGTGGAATTCTACCCCCCTCTGCCATACTCTAGCCTGCCAGTCACCAATGCAGTTCCCAGGTTGAGCCCGGGGATTTCACATCGGTCTTAACAAACCGCCTGCGCACGCTTTACGCCCAGTAATTCCGATTAACGCTTGCACCCTACGTATTACCGCGGCTGCTGGCACGTAGTTAGCCGGTGCTTCTTCTGCGGGTAACGTCAATCCGCGACGGTTATTAACCGTACCGCCTTCCTCCCCGCTGAAAGTGCTTTACAACCCGAAGGCCTTCTTCACACACGCGGCATGGCTGGATCAGGCTTGCGCCCATTGTCCAAAATTCCCCACTGCTGCCTCCCGTAGGAGTCTGGACCGTGTCTCAGTTCCAGTGTGGCTGGTCGTCCTCTCAGACCAGCTACGGATCGTCGCCTTGGTGAGCCTTTACCCCACCAACTAGCTAATCCCATCTGGGCACATCTGATGGCAAGAGGCCCGAAGGTCCCCCGCTTTCGTCTTGCGATCGTATGCGGTATTAGCTACTCTTTCCAGTAGTTATCCCCCTCCATCGGGCAGTTTCCCAGACATTACTCACCCGTCCGCCACTCGCCACCCGAGAGCAAGCTCCCTGTGCTGCCGTTCGACTTGCATGTGTTAGGCCTGCCGCCAGCGTTCAATCTGAGCCAGGATCAAACTCTTCAATTTAAAGTTTGATGCTCATCGAATTAAACTTCGTAATGAATTACGTGTTCACCCGTGAGACTTGGTATTCATTTTTTGTCCGAAGACATTAAGAATCCAGTCACTTTGAGTGCCCACACAGATTGTCTGATAAATTGTTAAAGAGCAGTGCGACGCGGCTTTCGCTCACCGTCGCGAGGTGGCGTATATTACGCTTTCCTCTTTCAGAGTCAACCCCGATTTTCAGGATTTTTTCTCTTCCGACCGCTGTGTGAAGTGATTCACATGCGCCGTGTCGATGGAGGCGCATTATAGGGGGCCGCCGAGGAATGACAAGCGGAAAAATGCATTTTTATTTCAACCGCTCATCTTTTCGCCAGAAAGGCTATTTTTGGTGCTTTTTGATCTCTTTTGGCAGCTCGGCCAGACTATTAATCACCCAATCCGCCGCATTTTCAGCTTCTGGCGTCACAGGCTTGCCGGTGCGCACTAATATTTTGGTCCCTACACCCGCTGCTGCATCCGCCGCCTGCATATCTTCCAGTTTATCGCCCACCATATAAGAAGCAGCCATATCGATGTGCAGGAACTCGCGGGCAGAGATGAACATCCCCGGATGCGGCTTACGGCAATCACAGGCCTGACGATACTCTTCTACGGTTCCCTGCGGGTGATGCGGACAATAATAGATGCCGTCGAGATCCACACCGCGATCGGCCAGCGACCAGTCCATCCACTCGGTCAGCGTTTCAAACTGCGCTTCGGTAAATTTACCGCGAGCAATACCGGACTGGTTCGTCACCACCACCAGCGCATAGCCCATCTCTTTCAGCTCGCGCATGGCATCAATGACGCCCTCGATAAACTCGAAGTCATCAATCTCATGGACATAACCGTGATCCACATTAATAGTGCCGTCACGATCGAGGAAAATTGCGGGTACTGACTTTGCCACCGGTTTGCTCCTGAAAAAGGCATGGACGCCTAGTATCTCATGATTCGCAACGCAAGAAAGTGCTCATCGTACAGAGTTGGATTGATTTAGACGTCTGGATGCCTTAACATCCGTTCTGTTTACGGGCATCACCCGTATCCGGCAGAAGAAAATGCCACGGCTAACTCACATACGATAAAAATAATCTAATGATTAAACTTTCCAATATCACCAAAGTGTTCCAGCAGGGGAACCGAACCATTCAGGCGCTGAACAACGTCAGCCTGCATGTTCCTGCTGGTCAAATTTATGGCGTCATTGGCGCATCGGGTGCGGGTAAAAGCACGCTGATCCGCTGCGTTAACCTGCTTGAGCGCCCAACGCAGGGCAGCGTGCTGGTCGATGGCCAGGAACTGACCGCCCTCTCTGAAGAGGAACTAACCAAAGCGCGTCGTCAGATTGGCATGATCTTCCAGCACTTTAACCTGCTGGCCTCCCGCACCGTGTTCGGCAACGTTGCCTTACCGCTGGAGCTGGATAACACGCCGCAAGAAGAAGTGAAGCGTCGCGTCACCGAGCTGCTCGACCTGGTGGGTCTGGGCGATAAACATGATAGCTACCCGGCCAACCTGTCCGGTGGGCAAAAACAGCGCGTGGCCATCGCCCGCGCGCTGGCCAGCAATCCGAAAGTGCTGCTGTGTGATGAAGCCACCAGCGCACTGGATCCGGCAACCACGCGTTCCATTCTGGAACTGCTGAAAGACATTAACCGTCGCCTGGGCCTGACCATTCTGCTTATTACCCACGAGATGGATGTGGTGAAACGCATCTGCGACTGCGTGGCGGTCATCAGCAACGGTGAACTGATCGAGCAGGACACGGTAAGTGAAGTGTTCTCGCATCCGAAAACGCCGCTGGCACAGCAGTTCATTCAGTCCACGCTGCATCTGGATATTCCGGAAGATTATCCGGAGCGCTTGAAGCCGGAACCCGCAGGCTGACAGCGTCCCGATGCTGCGCATGGAGTTCACCGGTCAGTCCGTTGATGCGCCCCTGCTGTCCGAAACCGCGCGTCGCTTCAACGTGAACAACAACATTATCAGCGCGCAGATGGATTACGCCGGTGGCGTGAAGTTCGGCATCATGCTGACGGAAATGCACGGCACACAGGAAGAAACCCAGGCAGCCATTGCCTGGCTGCAAGAACATCACGTAAAAGTAGAGGTACTGGGTTATGTCTGAGGCGATGATGTGGCTGCTGGCTCGCGGCGTTTGGGAAACGCTGGCAATGACCTTTGTCTCCGGCTTCTTTGGTTTTGTGATTGGCCTGCCGGTCGGCGTGCTGCTGTACGTCACGCGTCCGGGTCAAATCATTGAGAATGCGAAGCTGTACCGTACGCTCTCTGCGCTGGTGAACATCTTCCGTTCCATCCCGTTCATTATTCTGCTGGTGTGGATGATTCCGTTTACCCGCGTGATCGTCGGCACCTCTATCGGTCTGCAGGCGGCCATCGTTCCGCTGACCGTTGGCGCCGCGCCGTTTATCGCCCGTATGGTGGAAAACGCCCTGCTGGAGATCCCAACCGGTTTGATCGAAGCTTCCCGCGCGATGGGTGCCACGCCGATGCAGATCGTCCGCAAAGTGCTGCTGCCGGAAGCGCTGCCGGGCCTGGTGAATGCGGCAACCATTACGCTGATCACCCTGGTGGGTTATTCCGCAATGGGCGGTGCCGTCGGCGCCGGCGGTTTGGGGCAGATTGGGTACCAGTACGGCTATATTGGATATAACGCAATACCGTGATGAATACCGTTCTGGTATTGCTGGTTGTTCTGGTTTACTTAATCCAGTTCTCGGGCGATCGCATCGTCCGGGCTGTTACGCACAAATAACGTTACACACAACACAAACTCTAAGAGTTAAGGGAAAAACATGGCGTTTAAATTAAAGACCTTTGCAGCAGTAGGCGCGCTGATCGGCTCTCTGGCACTGGTGGGTTGCGGTCAGGACGAAAAGGATCCAAACCACATTAAAGTGGGCGTTATCGTCGGTGCAGAACAGCAGGTTGCGGAAGTTGCTCAGAAAGTGGCGAAAGAGAAATATGGCCTGGACGTTGAGCTGGTGACCTTCAACGATTACGTGCTGCCGAACGAAGCGCTGAGCAAAGGCGATATCGACGCGAACGCCTTCCAGCACAAGCCATACCTGGATCAGCAGATCAAAGATCGCGGCTACAAACTGGTGGGGGTCGGCAACACCTTTGTTTATCCGATTGCCGGTTACTCCAAGAAAATCAAATCACTGGACGAACTGCAGGCGGGCTCTCAGGTCGCCGTGCCTAACGATCCGACCAACCTTGGTCGTTCCCTGCTGCTGCTGCAGAAAGTGGGCCTGATCAAACTGAAAGACGGTGTTGGCCTGCTGCCAACCGTTCTGGATGTCACCGAGAACCCGAAAAACCTGAAAATTGTTGAGCTGGAAGCACCGCAGCTGCCACGTTCTCTGGACGATGCGCAGATTGCTCTGGCGGTGATCAACACCACTTACGCCAGCCAGATTGGCCTGACGCCGGCCAAAGACGGTATCTTCGTTGAAGATAAAGACTCCCCGTACGTTAACCTGATCGTGGCTCGCGAAGACAACAAAGACGCGGAAAACGTGAAGAAATTCGTTCAGGCTTATCAGTCAGATGAAGTTTACGAAGCAGCCAACAAAGTCTTTAACGGCGGCGCTGTTAAAGGCTGGTAATCTCACCTCTGTGTAATATCATCAAGACGGGCTTATGCCCGTCTTGTCATTTGTGCAGTCAACTGATTCAATATCTGACGTTTTGATTATCCATTGAGGAAATATTATGCGTGCTTTACCGATCTGTCTTTTAGCACTCATGCTGAGCGGCTGTTCCATGCTAAGCAGATCTCCCGTTGAACCTGTTCAAAGCACGGCAACCCCGCCAAAAACAGAGCCTGCGAAACCGAAAGTGGTTCGCCCTGCGCCGGTTCGCATTATCACGAAAGCAGACGAACTCGTCGGTAAACCGTTCCGTGAACTGGGCGAAGTGAGCGGCGAATCCTGTCAGGCAACCAATCAGGACTCCCCACCGAATATTCCGACAGCGCGTAAACGCATGCAGATTAATGCCGCAAAAATGAAAGCCAACGCGGTCCTGCTGCACAGCTGCGAAGTCACCAGCGGCACGCCGGGCTGCTACCGTCAGGCGGTTTGCATCGGTTCTGCGCTGAACATCACGGCGAAATGAGTGCATTTCAGTTCGAGCAGATAGGCGTTATCCACTCTCCTTATAAAGAGAAGTTCGCCGTCCCCCGCCAGCCCGGTCTGGTGACCAGCGGCGGCGGCGAGCTTCACCTGATTGCGCCTTACAATCAGGCCGATGCGGTACGCGGCCTCGAAGGGTTCAGCCATTTGTGGGTGGTGTTCGTGTTTCACCAGACGATGGAAGGCGGCTGGCGTCCTACCGTGCGCCCTCCGCGTCTTGGCGGCAATGCGAGAATGGGCGTGTTTGCCACGCGCTCGACCTTTCGCCCCAACCCGGTCGGCATGTCGCTGGTTGAACTGAAAGGCATACGCTGCCAGAAAGATCAGGTGATACTTGAGTTAGGTAGCCTGGACCTGGTCGACGGCACGCCGGTGATCGACATCAAACCCTATTTACCCTTCGCCGAAGCCCTTCCGGACGCGCGTGCAAGCTATGCCCAGGACGCACCACAGGCGGATATGCCGGTGTATTTTACCCCTGAGCTCGCCTCGCAGCTCGGTCAACTGGAGAAACGCTATCCTCGCTTACGGGATTTCATCACCGAAGTGCTGGCACAGGACCCGCGTCCGGCCTATCGTAAAGAAGAGGAAGCAGGCAAAACGTACGCCGTCTGGCTGCTGGATTTTAACGTTCGCTGGCGCGTCACCGGGGCAGGTTTTGAAGTGTTTGCCCTTGAACCCAGGTAATTTTGTTCTCCTCTCTTTTGGCATCTTTGCCACACTGGTAAACTAAACCACTTTTTTTGTGTCAGGCTGGTGTTTCAGCCTGTTCCAATCGTCGAAATGGAACCGTAACAACATGCGTACTAGCCAATATCTGCTCTCCACTCTGAAGGAGACGCCTGCCGACGCCGAAGTGATCAGCCATCAGCTGATGCTGCGCGCCGGGATGATCCGCAAGCTGGCCTCCGGGTTATACACCTGGCTGCCGACCGGCCTGCGCGTCCTGAAAAAAGTCGAAAACATCGTGCGTGAAGAGATGAACAACGCCGGTGCGATCGAGGTGTCCATGCCTGTGGTTCAGCCCGCCGACCTGTGGCAGGAGAGCGGCCGTTGGGAGCAATATGGCCCTGAACTGCTGCGCTTCGTCGATCGCGGCGAGCGTCCGTTCGTTCTCGGCCCAACGCATGAAGAAGTCATTACCGACCTGATCCGTAACGAGCTGAGCTCCTACAAACAGCTGCCGCTGAACTTCTTCCAGATCCAGACCAAGTTCCGCGACGAAGTTCGCCCACGTTTCGGCGTCATGCGCTCCCGCGAATTCCTGATGAAAGATGCCTACTCTTTCCATACCTCTCAGGAATCCCTGCAGGAGACCTACGACGCAATGTACGCGGCATACAGCAAAATCTTCTGCCGCATGGGTCTGGATTTCCGCGCTGTGCAGGCCGATACCGGCTCCATCGGCGGTAGCGCATCCCATGAGTTCCAGGTGCTGGCGCAGAGCGGTGAAGACGATGTGATCTTCTCTGACTCCTCCGATTACGCGGCGAACATCGAGTTTGCAGAAGCGCTGGCACCAAAAGAACCGCGCGCCGCGGCCACGCAAGAGATGACGCTGGTTGATACGCCAAACGCGAAAACCATCGCCGAGCTGGTTGAGCAGTTCAACCTGCCGATCGAAAAAACCGTGAAAACGCTGCTGGTGAAAGCCACCGAAGGGAGCGCTTACCCGCTGGTTGCCCTGCTGGTGCGTGGCGATCACGAGCTGAACGAAGTGAAAGCCGAGAAGCTGCCGCAGGTTGCCAGCGCCGCTGACGTTCGCCACCGAAGCGGAAATCCGCGCCGTGGTCAATGCGGGTCCAGGTTCACTGGGTCCGGTCAATATGCCGGTGCCTGTGGTGATTGACCGCACCGTTGCCGCGATGAGCGACTTCTCCGCTGGTGCGAACATCGACGGTAAACACTACTTCGGCATCAACTGGGATCGCGATGTGGCGACGCCGGAAGTGGCTGACATCCGTAACGTGGTCGCAGGCGATCCAAGCCCGGACGGTCAGGGTACGCTGATGATCAAGCGCGGTATCGAAGTGGGTCACATCTTCCAGCTGGGCAACAAATACTCCCAGGCGCTGAACGCCGCCGTTCAGGGTGAAGATGGCCGTAACCAGATCCTGACCATGGGCTGCTACGGTATCGGGGTGACGCGCGTGGTGGCTGCGGCGATTGAGCAGAACTACGACGAGCGCGGCATCGTCTGGCCGGACAACATCGCACCGTTCCAGGTTGCTATTCTGCCAATGAACATGCACAAGTCTTACCGCGTACAGGAGCTGGCCGAGAAGCTGTATGCCGAGCTGCGTGCGCAGGGTATCGAAGTGCTGATGGATGACCGTAAAGAGCGTCCGGGCGTGATGTTTGCCGATATGGAACTGATCGGTATCCCACACACCGTCGTGATCGGCGACCGTAACCTCGATAGCGACGAGATTGAATACAAATACCGTCGTAGTGGCGAAAAACAGATGATCAAGACCGGCGACATTCTTGATTACCTGGTGAAAGCCATCAAAGGCTAAACAAAAAACCCCGCTCAGGCGGGGTTTTTTAATGGCGCTACGTCAGCCTATTTGCTGTTACAGTCTTTGCCCGCAATAAATTTTGCGTCTTTGTCCGCCACCAGCGTTTTCACCATCTCTCCGCTATCCGGGTTTGGCTCCAGCGTAAAGTGACCGTCCACCGTCAGCAATATCGGCTTGCTGTCATTGCCGCGCGCCACAGCGTAATCACGTTCAAGCTGGGCATTGCTTGCCACGCTGACCTTCTTGCCGGTTGCGCAGTCGGTAAAGATCGCCGCATCCGCCATATAGAAGTACATCCCGCGCATTGCCATCGGCGTCGCGGGCAGAGCCGCTTTCACCGGCGCCAGCGTGTAGTTGAACTGGGATTCAATCGGATTGCCTTCGCGGTCGAGCATCTCCATGCTGCTTCACCTTTAGCGCGGAACCAGGTTTTCTCACCGGTGAGGTATCGGTGAGGACCAGCTTCTCCGCCGTACGCGCCCATGTTCCATAAGTCGCAAAAGAAGAAGGCCTTTTCCGCCCTGATAGCGCTGGTTCATCACCCAGGTGCCGTCCTTTTGCAGGAACAGGGACGTTTCAATGCCTTCGCAGTCCGCGCAAGGCAATACGCCGCGCCAGCTCTGCTGCATCGGTTTTAATTCTTCCGTTTGCGTGGGTTGCAACACCTGCGTTTCAGAACGGTTGTTACACCCGAAAAGCGCAAACAGCGTACTCACTGCCAGCGCTGACCATAATGCTTTTTTCACAATGAATTCCTTATGAAAAGTGTGTTGTTCCCTTTCGTCACTCTGTCGGGCGACGAACTTTACCGCGTAGTGCTTTCACTGTGGATTTTTGGGCCTTCGAGGACAACCGACGCTCTTTCGATGCGCGGGTTGGCCGCGTTGCCCGGCGGCTTTTTTGTACTGCCGTTAATTCTTTGATGACCGCCACCAGCCTGGCGATCGCCGCTTCCCGGTTGAGCTCCTGGCTGCGGTATTCCTGGGCTTTGATCACAATCACGCCATCGCTGGTGATCAGGTGATGGCTGCGAAGCCGCCAGCAAACGCGCCTTATAATACTCTGGCAGGCTTGAGGCCCGAATGTCAAAACGCAAATGGATAGCCGTCGAGGCCTTGTTGACGTGCTGCCCACCCGCCCCCTGCGCACGGATGGCGGTGATCTCCAGCTCGTTGTCAGGAATGCTGACGTTTCGGGACAAGACGATCATGAGGCGGTTGCCACGCCGTTAAATGAATTTCCAGATTATTCTGAGAATCAGAAAGCCAGATGGCGCCATCCTGAATCGTCGCCTGCAACACCATGGTCCGGCTGGCAAACTCGCTCAGCTGCGCCAGTTGCTCATCATCCAGATACCAGACGGTGAGATTTTTAAACTGTCCGCACTTGCTCTTGTTTTGCTGCCACCAGATCTCCGCAGCGCGCTGATTATACGCGAATAAGGCCACTTCAGCGGACTGGGTGCAGGCCTTCTTAATTCTGCGCTCGTCCGGCAGTCCGAGTTCGATCCACAAATCGATACCCAGATGATCGTTGCGCAGCCAGGCTTCAGGCTCGTCTTCTGCGCTTAACCCACGGGTAAACTGCAGACGCTCATCGGCATATTTAATCCACGCCAGCAGGCGCAGCATCATGCGCTCCTGGGTTTCGGAGGGGTGGCGTGCCAGCGTCAGCGACGCGTCCAGGAACTGGTTGCGATCCAGATCGGCCACATTGACCACTGCTTTATAAATTGTCGCTTTCAGCGCCATGAGAGAACTCCATTCGAATCAGGCGCACATTGTAGCGAAAACCGCGGCAAAAGGCTGTTATCGGGGGTTAATAAATACACCGCTATCAAGGCGCTGATATTGCTTAAATGAGTATGGTATAGTCACCTTGCTAAACCGAGTTTATCTTCGTAGGCTTAATGATATCTCACAGTAAGTCAGTGCGCTGGCGGGAGGGGATGTGAATAATTATTGTGAGTTAATTCGCAAACGGTATGCGGAAATCGCCAGCGGAGATCTGGGGTATGTCCCGGACGCGTTGGGCTGTGTATTGAAAGTGCTTAATGAAGTGGCCTCTGATGAGAGCCTTTCAGAGTCGGTCAGGGAAAAAGCAGCGTATGCTGCGGCGAATTTACTGGTGAGCGATTATGTCGATGAATGATACTTATCAACCCATCAATTGTGATGACTATGACAACCTCGAACTCGCCTGCCAGCATCATTTATTACTGACGCTGGAGCTAAAAGATGGCGAAGTGTTGAAGGCGAAAGCCAACGATCTGGTTTCACGTAAGAACGTGGAATACCTGATAGTGGAAGATGCCGGTGCGACGCGTGAGCTGCGTCTGGATAAAATAGCCAGCTTCAGCCACCCGCAAATCGGCACCGTCGTGGTGAGCGAATCCTGATGACACTAACGGGCAGCCAGGCTGCCCGTTACGCTTTCTGCCACACCAACCTAACGCCCTCCTGTCCGCCCGTTTTAAGCCCTTGTTGCGTAGGAAACACCCCTGCCGCAGCGATCAACGTTTCACCATAGAACAGCAGCGGCGTGGTGTCGCGCCGCCACGGCGGCACGTTGCACTCCTGCCAGATTTTCTTCAGCTTGCGCCCCCGTGACGCCCGACGATATGCAGCATGCCGCCAGCCTTAAAACGCACAGAAACCCTCTCTTCCGCAGTTGGCGCCCGCAATTCCCCTCCAGCGATCAGCGACAGTTCCCCCATCCCGGCCGGTAATATCAGCGGCGCAAAAGGCAGTGCCCAGTTCAGTTGCGTATTACGCTGGCTGGGCTGCGTTTTAATCCAGTAGAGATTTCCCTGAAAACGACGCACTTCATACTCACCCAGCCGCAGGCAAGGGGAAGCATCATCCCGCGCCAGGGCAACTTCGTCCCAGATACGGCTCAGCATTGCCCGCGACGGCATCGCCGCGTGATGAGAGGCCAGCCAGCGGCGTAACAGCGCGGCGCGGCGAACTGCGCTCATCGCTGTCAACGGCGCAATCGCCAGCGCCCCGTCCTCCGTGGTCGCCGCCGCCAGCTCGTCAGCCAACAGCTCATCCAGCAGTTGCTCCTGTTCGGCGCACAGCATAGCGCTTCTTGCCGTCGCGTCGGCGAAATGCGGCCAGCGCTCGCTCAATAGCGGGAGGACGCGCAGGCGCAGAAAGTTACGGTCATAGCCGTCATCCTGGTTACTCTCATCTTCGATCCAGCTCAGCTGATGTTCTCGCGCCCAGGCTTCAAGCGAGGCGCGCGTCACGCGAAAAGTTGAGCAGCGGACGGAGTAACGTTGTGCCGGCAAAGGGCAGAACGCGGCGGCATGGCGGAAAGCCCCGCCGGCCCGCTGCCCCGCTTAAGCGCCAGCAGAAAGGTTTCACACTGATCGTCCAGATGCTGGGCCGTGACCAGCGCTTCTCCAGCACGTAATGCCCCGGCAAACGCGGCATAGCGGGCTTTACGCGCCTGCGCCTCAATGCCCAGCCCTTCCTCCACCAGCGTGACGCGCTCCACCGATGAGCGGGATCGCCCAGGCCGCACACAAGGCTTCGCAGTGCGCCACCCACTCCTTCTCTGCGTGAGGACTTAATCCGTGATGAATATGCATCGCCCGCAGCTGGACGTCAGGCTCCTGGTCGCGCCAGCGCTTAAGTCGATGCAGCAGCACGGTGGAATCCAGGCCACCGCTAAACCCCACCAGCAGCTGGCGGTACGGTGAAACGGCGTGTGCGATAGCGGGTAAGGTCATAGGGAATTACACATAAACGGAAGCGATGCCCGGCACGTTACCGGGCATCGCGTTGTGTGGCAAGTATTACTGCTGATAAAGCTCCAGCGGCAGGCCGTCCGGGTCGTTGAAAAAGGTAAAACGCTTGTCGGTGAACGGATCGACGCGGATCGCTTCACACGTCACGCCGTGCGCTTCCAGATGTTTTACCGCGCTATCCAGGTCATCGACGCTGAAGGCCAGATGGCGCAGGCCGCAGGCTTCCGGGCGGGAGGGACGCGCAGGCGGAAAAGGAAAAGAGAACAGCTCAATCACATACTGCCCGTTTAACGCCAGATCGCCCTTCCAGGAGTCGCGCTCCTCGCGGTAGGCCTCGCTCAACAGCGTAAAGCCGAGGATGTCGCAGTAGAAGGCCTTACTCTTCGCGTAATCGGTCGCAATGATCGCAATATGATGAACCTGTTTTAAACCCAGCATAGCTTCTCCTTTTCTCAATGCCTGAACGTTACAACCGCCCACTTCAGCCCGCAATAGATTAGCGGGCCCCTTATTTTAGGACTCGCACCCAGTAAACGCCCTCCTCATCGCGCTTCGCACCGTGGATATCGGTTTCAAAGCCCGGATAGTGGCGGCCGATCGAACAGAGCATCAGCAGGAAATCGAGCACCGCCCGGCTCTCTTCGGTAATCATCTCACCCGGCATCAGCAGCGGTACGCCCGGCGGGTAAGGCAGGATCATGTTGGCCGATACGCGTCCGACCAGATTTTCCAGCTCGACGGTTTCGACCTCCCCTTTCACCTGGCGCTGCCATGCCTGGTGCGGCGTCAACTTCATCTCCGGCAACACATCGAACGCCTGCAGCATCAGACGCGGCAGATCGTGCTGGCGGATCAGCCTGTGGATCCCCTGCGCCAGATCCTGAATGCGCATATTGCGGTAGAAGTCAGGATCCTCCGCATAGAGATCCGGCAGCATGTTCTTCACCCGCAGGTTGAGATCGTAGGCGCGCTTGAACTCCATCAGCCCGCGCAACAACCCCATCGCCCGGGTTTTATCGATGCCGATACTGAACAGGAACAGCAGGTTATACGGCCCGGTTTTCTCCACCACCACGCCACGTTCATCGAGGAATTTCGCCACCAGCGCCGCCGGGATCCCTTCCTCGCTCATCTTGCCCTGCTCGTCCATGCCCGGCGTCAGGATCGTCACTTTGACCGGGTCGAGGAACATATGGTCGCCATCGGCATCCCGAAAACCATGCCAGGCTTCGCCCGGCGCGACGGGCCAGCATTCCGCCTCATCAATCTCTTCCGGCTGCCAGATATCAAAGAACCAGCCGTCGGCTTCATCTTTCAGCCGCTGCACCTCTTTGCGGAAATGCAGCGCACGCTCCACCGAACGGTTGATGAGGCGCTTGCCCGGATTGCCGCGCAGCATCGCCGCGGCCGTTTCGATCGACGCCACCAGCGGATAGCTCGGCGAGGTGGTGGTGTGCATCATAAAGGCTTCGTTAAAGGTGTCCTCGTCGTACTCGCCTTTGATATGAATCAGCGAAGCCTGCGAGAACGCCGCCAGCATTTTGTGCGTCGACTGCGTTTCGAAGAACACTTTACCCGGCACGCGCTCGCCGCTCATGCCGCTTTTACCGGCGTAAATCGGGTGGAAATTGGTGTACGGCACCCAGGCGGAATCGAAGTGGATCGACGGCACGTCCAGCGTCTTTTTGATCCAGTCGGTGTTGTACAGCAGACCGTCATAGGTGGAGTTGGTGATCACCGCATGGACCGGCCAGCCTGCGCCGGCCCGCCGTGGTTGCAACTTTTTGTTCGATGCTGGCATGGGTGAACTCCCGGCGCGGAATACCGCCAAGAATACCGAGCGCGTTACGCGTGGGTGACAGCCAGAGCGGTACGACGTCGCTCATCATCAGCAGGTGCGCCAGCGATTTATGGCAGTTACGGTCAATCAGCAGGGTGCTGCCCGCAGGCGCGGCGTACATGCCGACGATTTTGTTGGAGGTCGAGGTGCCGTTGGTCACCATATAGCTCTGCTCGGCGCCAAAGGTGCGGGCGATATACTCTTCAGCTTCCAGATGCGGGCCGGTATGATCCAGCAGCGAGCCCAGTTCGGTGACTGAAATCGACACGTCCGCTTTCAGCGTATTGCCGCCGAAGAAATCATAGAACAGGCAGCCCACCGGGCTTTTTTGGTACGCCGTCCCCGCCATATGGCCCGGCGTACAGAAGGTATATTTTCCCTCTTTCACGTAGGTGAAGAGCGCCCGGGTAAACGGCGGCGTAATGTTATCGAGATATTCATTGGTGTATTGCTGAATGCGGGTCGCAATGTCTTCCGCCACGCCGAGGGAATATTCGAAGAACCACAGCGCCATACGCATATCATGGGCGCTGACGTCCATGGTGGAGTGGGTATTAATAAAGGCGTACAGCGGGAGGTATTCGTTCAGCTGGTTGATCTCGCTGCACAGTTCGAGGTCGTATTCATCCCAGTCGAAGATCACGCCGCAGATACGCGGGTTATGCTCGATGAACTTCAGCAGGTCGGCGCTGTTGTGCGGCCAGATTAGCTGATACCCGCGCGCCTGCAGGGCCTGCTCCAGCTCCTTAATCGGCTCATCTTTATAGAAGACGCCGTGTGGCCCCATAATGGCAATGATATTCACGGGCTTCCTCCTTTAAAAACATTAGCTAAGCATAGTCCAGGTAAACCGCAGGTATAAAAAAAGCCGCAAGAGTGTGCGGCTTTTCAGATAAATGTGAAGCTTACGCGTAGCCGTAGGTCATCAGACGCTGGTAACGGCGGTTGAGCAGATCTTCTTTGCTCAGCACGTCCAGATCGGCCAGATCGGCCAGCAGCTGCGCTTTCAGGGAAGCTGCCATCACTTCCGGCTTGCGATGCGCACCACCCAGCGGTTCCGGGATGATGGAGTCGATCAGCTTCAGCTCTTTCAGACGTGGCGCAATGATGCCCATCGCTTCTGCAGCCAGCGGCGCTTTGTCGGCGCTTTTCCACAGAATGGAAGCACAGCCTTCCGGCGAGATAACGGAATAGGTGCTGTACTGCAGCATATTCACTTTATCGCCCACGCCAATCGCCAGCGCGCCGCCGGAGCCACCTTCGCCGATAACGGTACAGATGACCGGCACCTTCAGACGAGACATCTCGCGCAGGTTGCGCGCGATGGCTTCAGACTGACCGCGCTCTTCCGCGCCCACGCCAGGGTAAGCACCCGGGGTGTCGATGAAGGTGATGATCGGCATGTTAAAACGCTCAGCCATCTCCATCAGACGCAGGGCTTTACGGTAGCCTTCCGGTGCTGGCATACCGAAGTTACGACGGATTTTCTCTTTGGTTTCACGGCCTTTCTGATGACCAATGATCATCACCGGGCGTCCGTCCAGACGCGCGATACCGCCAACGATAGCTTTGTCGTCGGCGTAAGCGCGATCGCCTGCCAGTTCGTCAAATTCGTCAAACGCCAGGCGGACATAATCCAGGGTGTACGGACGCTGTGGATGGCGAGCCAGCTGGGCAACCTGCCATGCGCCGAGATCGGCAAAGATTTTGCGCGTCAGCTCTACGCTTTTTTCGCGCAGACGATGCACTTCTTCGTCGATGTTAATATCCAGTTTTTCATCCTGACGGCTTACCGCTGTCAGAGAATCGATTTTCGCTTCCAGCTCAGCAATCGGCTGTTCGAAATCAAGGAAATTCAGACTCATAGTATTCCTGTATTAGTCAAACTCCAGTTCCACCTGCTCCGAACCAATGAGGCCACGGAGATCGTTCAGTAAACGATCGCTCGGAGAGACACGCCACGTTGCGCCAAAACGCAACCGCGCACGCGCATCCGCCCTCTGATAGTAGAGATGTACTGGAATTGTCCCCGAGCGGTGGGGTTCCAGAGACTGACGGAGTCGGTTTAAAAGCTGGTCATCAATTTGCCTGTCCGTCAGCGAGATAGCAAGCCCGCGAGCATATTTTTCCCGGGCTTCGTCAATGTCCATCACTTCGCGGGCGGTCATTTTAAGCCCCCCGCTGAAGTCATCAAAGCTGACCTGTCCGCTGACGATAAGTATGCGGTCTTTTTCCAGCAATTGCTGGTATTTATCCAGCGCGTCGGTGAACAACATCACCTCCAGACGCCCGGAACGGTCATCCAACGTACAGATGCCGATACGATTGCCGCGCTTGGTGACCATAACCCGCGCAGCAATCACGAGCCCCGCAGCCGTGGTGATTTTACCACGTTCTGTCGGATGCATGTCTTTTAGCCGGTGGCCGCCGACATAGCGCTCAATTTCTTTAAAGTACTGGTTGATCGGGTGACCCGTCAGGTACAAACCTAACGTTTCACGCTCACCGTCCAGCACCACCTGTTCCGGCCACGGCTGGCAGTTGGCGTAAGACTGTTCAATCTGCTCCGGCTCTTCCGCCAGCACGCCGAACATATCCGCCTGGCCAATGGCTTCCGCTTTCGCATGCTGATCCGCCGCTTTCAGCGCGTCGCCCAGCGAGTTCATCAGCGCGGCGCGGTGCGGCCCCAGGCGGTCGAACGCGCCGGACATGATCAGTTTTTCCAGCACGCGGCGGTTCAGTTTTTTGGTGTCGGTACGGGCGCAAAGATCGAACAGTTCGCGGAAATAACCGCCGTTGTTGCGCGCTTCGATGATCGCCTCGATCGGCCCTTCACCCACGCCTTTGATCGCGCCGATCCCGTAAACGATCTCCCCGTCGTCGTTGACGTGGAAATGGTACAGACCCGGAGTTGATATCCGGCGGCAGGATCTTCAGCCCCATGCGCCAGCACTCATCCACCAGCCCCACCACCTTCTCGGTGTTGTCCATATCGGCGGTCATTACCGCCGCCATAAACTCAGCCGGATAGTGCGCCTTCAGCCACAGCGTTTGATACGACACCAAAGCATAGGCGGCGGAGTGCGATTTGTTAAATCCGTACCCGGCGAATTTCTCCACCAGGTCGAAGATTTTCATCGCCAGCTCGCCGTCAACGCCGTTTTTCTTCGCCCCGTCTTCAAAGATGGAACGCTGCTTGGCCATCTCTTCCGGCTTTTTCTTACCCATCGCACGACGCAGCATGTCCGCGCCGCCGAGGGTATAGCCGGAAAGCACCTGGGCGATCTGCATCACCTGTTCCTGGTACAGGATGATGCCGTAGGTGGGCTCCAGCACCGGCTTCAGGCTTTCGTGCTGCCACTGAACGTCCGGGTAGGAAATCTCTTCGCGCCCGTGCTTACGGTCGATAAAGTTATCTACCATCCCTGACTGCAGCGGGCCCGGACGGAACAGGGCAACCAGTGCGATCATATCTTCGAAGCAGTCGGGCTGCAGACGCTTAATCAGATCTTTCATGCCGCGGGATTCAAGCTGGAAGACGGCGGTAGTCTCCGAGCGCTGCAGCATATCGAAACTTTTCTTGTCATCCAGCGGGATGGCCGCGATATCCAATGGCGGCTCGCCGTTCTTCTCGCGGCGGGCGTTGATCATCTCCAGCGCCCAGTTGATGATGGTCAGCGTACGCAGGCCAAGGAAGTCGAACTTCACCAGCCCGGCGTATTCTACGTCGTTCTTGTCAAACTGGGTAACCGGGTGTTGGCCCGCTTCATCGCAGTAAAGTGGTGCAAAATCCGTAATTTTAGTCGGGGCGATAACCACGCCCCCTGCATGCTTACCGGCGTTACGCGTGACGCCTTCCAGCTTGCGCGCCATGTCGATCAGCGCTTTGACTTCTTCGTCCGCTTCGTAGATTTCCGGCAGCTGCGGTTCGGCTTCGAAGGCTTTTGCCAGCGTCATGCCCGGATCGGGCGGCACCAGTTTAGAGATGCGATCGACAAAGCCGTACGGGTGGCCCAGCACGCGGCCCACGTCGCGGATAACCGCTTTCGCCGCCATGGTACCGAAGGTGATGATCTGCGATACCGCATCGCGGCCGTACATATCGGCCACGTGCTCGATCACCTGGTCGCGCTTCTCCATGCAGAAGTCGACGTCGAAGTCGGGCATCGAGACACGTTCCGGGTTGAGGAAACGTTCGAACAGCAGGTCAAATTCCAGCGGATCGAGGTCGGTAATTTTCAGCGCATAGGCCACCAGCGAACCAGCGCCGGAGCCACGCCCCGGCCCTACCGGCACGCCGTTATCCTTCGACCACTGGATAAACTCCATCACGATCAGGAAGTAGCCGGGGAAGCCCATCTGGTTGATCACCTGGAGTTCAATGTCCAGACGCTCGTCGTACCAGGGCGGACGCTTCTCTGCACGCACTTCCTCATCCGGGAACAGGAACTCCAGACGCTCTTCCAGACCCTCTTTCGATTTCGCGACCAGGAAATCTTCCGTGGTCATGTCACCGGTCGGGAACTGCGGCAGGAAGTATTCGCCGAGGCGGACGGTGACGTTGCAGCGCTTGGCGATCTCGACGCTGTTTTCCAGCGCTTCCGGGATATCGGAGAAGAGCTCGCACATCTCCTCTTCGCTGCGCATGTACTGCTGCGCGGAGTAGTTACGCGGCCGCTTGGGATCGTCCAGCGTGAAACCATCGTGGATGGCCACGCGAATCTCATGCGCGTCGAAATCGCCCGCCTCAAGGAAGCGCACGTCGTTGGTGGCCACCACCGGCAAACCGCGCTCTTCGGCCAGCGCCACCGCCGCATGCAGATAGCTCTCTTCATCCGGACGGCCGGTGCGGATCAACTCCAGGTAATAGCGATCGGGAAAATGCTCTTCGTAGAACGAGACACATTGATCCACCAGCGCGCTGTTGCCGCGCAGCAGGCATTTGCCGACGTCGCCCATACGCCCGCCGGAGAGCAGCAGCAGCCCTTCGCTGAGCTCCGGCAGCCAGTCGCGGTCGATCCACGGCCCCAGCGCGCCATAGCCGCGCTGATAGGCTCGCGAAATCAGCAGGGTCAGGTTCTGGTAACCCGTGTTGTTCATCGCCAGCACGGAGATTTGCGTCAGTTCATCGCCGATGAGATCGCTCTGCACATGAAAATCTGCGCCGACGATCGGCTTCATCCCGGCGCCGTGCGCCGTTCCGTAGAACTTCACCAGGCCACACAGGTTGGTAAAATCGGTGATCGCCAGCGCGGGCATGCCAAGCGCGGCCGCCTTTTTCACCAGCGGCCCGGTCTTCGCCAGCCCATCGATCATGGAGTAGTCGCTATGCACCCGCAGGTGTACGAAACGTGGTTCAGCCATCTTCAGATTCCAGCGTTACTTAATTGCTTGCGTAATGATTCAGGACACCAGTCCCAGCGCGCGTTTCACCGGGCCAAAGCTGCGCCGGTGGTGTTCGGTTGCGCCATGTTCAGCCAGCCTCTCCAGGTGGAAAGGTGTGGGATATCCCTTATGCTGGGCGAAACCATACTGAGGGTAAGTGAGGTCCAGCGCGGCCATTTCGGCGTCGCGCGTGACTTTGGCAATAATAGAAGCTGCGCTGATTTCTGCGACCCGGCTATCGCCTTTCACCACCGCCATTGAAGGCATGGGCAATGCCGGACAGCGGTTGCCGTCAATCAGGACAAATTCCGGGGCGATATTCAGCCCGGCTACCGCGCGCTGCATCGCCAGCATCGTGGCGTGCAAAATATTCAGCTCGTCTATTTCATGCGGCTCAGCGCGCCCCAGGCTCCAGGCCAGCGCTTTCTCCTGGATCTCACTAAACAGCGCCAGCCGGCGCTTTTCAGACAATTTTTTAGAGTCGTTCAGCCCGACGATCGGCCGCGCCGGATCGAGGATCACCGCGGCGGTCACCACCGCCCCCACTAACGGGCCACGACCCACTTCGTCCACACCGGCAACCAAATGCGTGTGCGGATAAACAAATTCCATCATTTTGCTAACTCCAGCACCGCATCAGCCGCTTGCTCATCAGCATTACAGCGGATCAGTTGATGCAGTTCGCGGAAGGTGTCGTGCATCTGGTGGCTGGTTTTACCGTTGGCCAGCAGCGGCAGCAGCGCCTCGGCCAGCGCCTGCGGCTGGCACTCATCCTGCAGCAACTCTTTCACCAGCTCGCGCCCGGCCAGCAGGTTTGGCAGCGAGACATAAGGCGTTTTCACCAGCCGCTTTGCCAGCCAGAAGGTGAACGGCTTCATGCGATAGCCCACCACCATCGGGCATTTCGCCAGCATGCACTCCAGCGCCGCCGTGCCGGAGGCCAGCAGCGCCGCATCGCTGGCGATACATCGCCTCGCGCCCCTTCCCGTCCAGAAGATGGACGGGCAGATCCGGGGCGACTTCCGCCTTGATGCGCTCAAACTGCTCGCGGCGTTTGGCATTCACCAGCGGCACCACCACTTCAAGATCGGGGTAGCGTCTGGCGCAGCATCTGCGCTGTTTTGAGGAAATCGGCGCTCAGCATCTCCACTTCTGCGCCACGGCTGCCCGGCAGCAAGGCCAGACAGTGCACATCATGGGGAATGCCCAGCACGTCGCGCGCCGCGCTTTTATCCGGATCCAGCGGCATCGCATCCGCCATGGTATGACCGATAAAACGGCACGGAACATTAAATCTGTCGTAAAACGCTTTTTCGAAAGGCAGAAAAGCCAGCACCAGGTCGGTGGCCCGGCCAATTTTGAAAACGCGTTTTTGTCGCCACGCCCAGACGGACGGACTGACGTAGTGAATGGTTTTGATGCCCTGCTTTTTCAGATTGCCTTCGAGGGTAATGTTGAAATCCGGCGCATCGATACCGACAAACACATCGGGTTGGAGTTCGGTAAAGCGGCGGGTGAGATCGGCGCGGATGTGCAGCAAACGGCGCAGCCGTCCCAGCACCTCAACGATGCCCATCACGGCCAGCTCTTCCATTTCGTACCAGGCTTCACAGCCTTCGGCCTGCATCAGCGGGCCAGCAACGCCGACAAAGCGAGCATTGGGGACACGCGCCCTAAGCGCGCGGATGAGACCGGCACCAAGAATATCGCCGGAGGTTTCTCCGGCGACCAGGGCTATCGTAAGCGGACGACTGTCGACCATTAACGAATCAGACCCCTTGTTGAACGGTCAAAGAACTCCATGAACGCGTCCACTTCCGGGTGCTTTGCCGCCAGCTCGGCAATTTCCGGCTTCGCCTCTTCCAGCGTTTTACCGCTGCGGTACAGCAGTTTGTACGCGTTGCGGATGGCCAGTAATCGCTTCGCGGCTAAAACCACGACGCTTCAGGCCTTCGATGTTCACGCCAAACGGCGTGGCATGGTTGCCCTGCGCAATCACGTACGGTGGGACGTCCTGCGCCACACCGGAGCATCCGCCAACCATCACGTGCGCACCAATAATGCAGAACTGATGGACTGCGGTCATGCCGCCGATGATGGCGAAGTCATCAACCGATACGTGTCCCGCCAGCGTTGCGTTGTTGGCAAGAATACAGCGGTCACCCACGGTACAGTCATGCGCGATATGCGCATTAACCATAAACAGGTTATCGCTGCCCACCTTCGTCAACCCACCACCCTGTACTGTTCCACGATGAATGGTGACGCTTTCGCGGATGCGGTTGCGATCGCCAATTTCCACACGGGTCGGCTCACCAGCATATTTCAGATCCTGGTTAACTTCGCCGATGGAGGCGAACTGATAGATCTCATTATCGCAGCCAATGGTCGTGTGACCATTCACCACAACGTGAGATTTCAGTACCGTACCCTCACCAATTTCGACATGGGGGCCAACAATACAAAACGGGCCAATGTGGACGTTAGCACCAATGATGGCACCGGCTTCCACAATCGCGGTAGGATGAATAAAGGCGGATTTATCAATCACGTATCAGGCCTCCCGGCTACGAGCACACATCATCGTCGCTTCGCAAACAACTTTGCCGTCAACCAGCGCTACGCCTTTGAAGCGAGTCAGGCCACGACGCGTTTTCTCGAAAGTGACTTCCATGATCATCTGATCACCAGGCACGACAGGGCGCTTAAAGCGCGCTTCGTCGATACCCGCGAAGTAATACAGCTCACCCGGCTCCAGTTTACCGACGCTTTTAAACGCCAGAATACCGGTAGCCTGAGCCATCGCTTCCAGAATCAACACGCCCGGGAAGATCGGCTTACCAGGGAAGTGCCCCTGGAAAAACGGCTCGTTCACGGAAACATTTTTCACTGCGCGCAGAAAACGACCTTCTTCAAAATCCAGCACACGGTCTACCAGCAGAAACGGGTAGCGGTGCGGCAGAAGTTCCAAAATCTCTTCAATATGCAGAGTATGAGTGTCAGTAGTCAAAATACTCTTCCTGTCAAAATGTACTGATAAGGCAATAATAACACGGCCTGCCGGCTCATTAGAAAGCCGACAGGCCGGGAAATATACACACTTTAGGCTTCTCGTCGCAGAAGCGTTTTGTCGCTTCTCTGATGCCGGGAGGCCTGTGTACAAGCGTTATGCAGGTGAATTATTCGTCTTGTTGATCGATCTTACGCTCGACGGCTTTCAGGCGCTTGCTCATATCATCAATGTTCATCACCAGAGCTGCTGTTTTACGCCATACCTTGTTGGGCTGAAGCGGAATGCCGGAGGAATAGACGCCAGGTTCAGTGATAGGACGCATTACCATGCCCATTCCCGTCACGGTCACCTTGTCGCAAATTTCCATATGGCCATTAATCACGCTGGCACCGCCAATCATGCAATAACGGCCAATTTTCAGGCTGCCCGCCATGATGACGCCACCGGCAACCGCGGTATTGTCGCCAATCACAACGTTATGCGCAATCTGGCACTGGTTATCGATGATAACACCATTGCCAATGAGGGTGTCGTCAAGCGCGCCACGGTCAATGGTGGTACAGGCGCCGATCTCCACGCGATCGCCAATAATAACGCGACCAAGCTGCGGGATCTTCACCCAGTTACCGCGATCGTTAGCGTAACCGAAACCATCAGAACCAATCACGGTGCTGGACTGGACGAGGCAATTTTCGCCAATTTCAACCTCATGATAAACGGTCACATTGGCCCACAAACGGGTCCCCGCGCCGATTTTCGTATTTTTCCCAACGAAGCAGCCCGGGCCAATGACGACGTTATCGCCCAGCACAACGCCGGATTCGATAACCGCATTCGCCCCAACGGCGACGTTGTTACCCAGCCTGGCCGTCGCATCAATCGCTGCGCTGGCAGCAATGTTCTGGGCCGGCTGCGGCGTGGTATCAAGAATTTGAGCCATGCGCGCATAGGTCAGGTAGGGGTTTTTCACTACCAGCGCGCTTACAGTGGCAAATGGAAGATCGTCCTGCGTCAGAACAACAGCTGACGCCTGGCATTGAGCCAGTTGCTCACGGTACTTAGGGCTGACCATGAAGGTAATCGTGCCAGCTTTAGCAGATTGCATGGACGCAACGCCGGTGATGACGATATCGCCATCACCGTGTAATTCTGCATCCAACTGCTGAGCTAAATCAGCCAGTCGAATTGAAGGCATTACTTATTTAACCTGTTTCAGAACATCAGCAGTGATGTCTTTAACATCGTTGCTGTTGAAAGCAACGGCGTTCGCATCAACAACCAGATCGATGCTCTGATCGGCAGCCACTGCTTTAACAGCGGTCTGAATGCGAGTCACCAGCTTGCCGCGTTCTTCGTTAGAACGACGCTGACGATCCTGCTCGAAAGCCTGCGCTTTCTGAGAGAACGTCTGGCGCTGAGCCATTACGTCTTTTTCCAGCTTGCTGCGGTCGCTTGCTTTCATGGTAGAACCATCACGCTGCAGACGCTGCATTTTGGACTGAAGATCGTTTTCCATACCCTGCAGTTCGCTTGCACGGCCTTTGAATTCGTTTTCCAGAGTCGCAGAAACACCTGTTTTCTGTGCAACCTGCTGGAACAAATTACCCATGTTGACGATTGCAATTTTGTCTGCTGCCTGAGCAGAAGTTGCCATCGCTAAACCGAGACCTGCAGCTAATAACCACTTTTTCACAATTAACTCCTTACCATCCCATTGGCACCAGAAGGTACCGTTCTTTGCGTGGCAAGGCGACCGTGTTACCGATCGCCAGTTGTCAGCGCTACACTGCCAACGCATTCCGTTGCTGCGGATTATTACCAGGTTTTACCAATGTTAAACTGGAATTGCTCCGCTTTGTCTCCATCGTATTTCTTAAACGGCTGGGCGTAAGAGAAGACCAACGGCCCCAGCGGTGACATCCATTGTAATGCGATACCGGCAGACATGCGAATATTGCTCGGATCGCTGTAGTCAGGAATACCTCAGCGCGCGCATCTGGGCCGTATTCTGCCAGTTGGTATCCCACACGGTACCCGCATCCCAGAAGAAGGACGTACGGACGGAGTTCGCGTATTTATCGCTGATAAACGGCGTTGGCGTGATGAACTCCAGGCTGGCCACGGCCATGGCGTTACCGCCCACCGCGTCATCAGAGCTACAGTATTTCGAAGTCGTTGTATTACAGTTATCCATGTGCGCTGCCGCCGTAATAAACCGCTTTCGGACCAATGTTGTTGGACTGGAAGCCACGAACGGTGCTGGAACCACCGGCATAGAAGTTCTCATAGAACGGCAGTTCTTTGCCGCCTAAACCATCACCATAGCCCCAACGGGTACGACCCAGAACCACCCACTTGTGATCGTCGTCGATCGGGAAGTAGGACGCGGTATCCAGCGTCACCTTGTAGAACTCGTTATCGGAGCCCGGAACGGTGACTTTACCGTTCAGGTTGACGCGAGAACCCTTCGTCGGGAAGTAGCCACGGTCGAGGCGGTTATAGGTCCAGCCGTAGTTGAAGGTGAAGTCATCCGCCGAGAAACCGTTGTTATCGCTCGTGGTGCTGGCATACTGGCCAATGGAATCCAGATAACGCCACATCGCCACCTGCGGTTGCATGTTGGACAGGTCGTTATGCACGTAACCTAAGCCCGCACGCAAGGTGTTGTATTCGTTGATCGGGAAGCCAAGCGTACCGTCCACACCGTAACTCTTGTTGGTGTAAGAAGACAGATCCGCATCGTCTGCTTTAAAGTCGTTATAGAAGATACGACCGCCCAGGCTCACACCGTCAACGGTGAAGTATGGGTTCGTGACAGAGAATTCAGAGTAGGTCTGGTAGTCGTTTTTGGTGCCGTTGATACCGACAGAGTAACCCGTACCCAGCCAGTTATCCTGCTGCACGCCGACCTGGAAGCTGACGCCGCTTTCGGTACCGTAGCCCACACCGAAGTTGAAGCTACCGGTGTTACGCTCTTTCACCTTATAAACGACATCAACCTGATCCGGGCTGCCCGGTACGCGCTGGGTTTCGGTGTCCACCGTTTCGAAATAGCCCAGACGGTTCAGACGCTCTTTACCCTGATCGACGAGATCGCTGCCCAACCATGCGCCTTCCATCTGACGCATTTCGCGACGCAGAACGGAATCTTTGGAGGTGTCGTTACCTACGAAGCGGATCTTACGCACGTAGAAACGGTTGCCCGCATCAACATTGACGTGCAGCTTAACGGTTTTATCCGCGTCGTTGATTTCCGGCTGAGTCTGTACGCGCGGATAGGCGTAACCATAGCGGCCGAGCAGCTTCTTAATGCTGTCTTCCATTTTGGTTACCTTGGAACCGCTATACAGGTCGCCTGGCTGAATTTTGGTCAGCGATTCGATTTCAGCAGAATGCCCCGCCAGGTTACCACTCACCTCAACACCTGAAAGCTTGTACTGCTCGCCTTCAGTGATGTTGACCGTAATGTAGATCCCTTTCTTGTCCGGCGTCAGGCTTACCTGAGTCGAGTCGATGTTGAAACGCGCATAGCCACGATCGAGATAGTAGCTGCGCAGGGTTTCGAGGTCGCCCGCCAGTTTCTGTTTCTGGTATTTGCGATCGCCTACCACGTTCCACCACGGCACTTCATCGCGCAGCTGGAAGGTGGAGATCAGTTCGTCGGTGCTGAACGCGTGGTTGCCGACAATGTTGATCTGCTGGATCTTCGCAGAAACACCTTCCTGGAAGACCAGCTTCAGGTCAACACGGTTGCGCGGCAGCGGAGTAACAACCGCTTTCACGCTGGCGCTGTATTTACCGACGCTGTAGTAGAAGTCTTCCAGCCCTTTTTCAATGTCGGAAAGGGTTGTGCGGTCCAGAGATTCACCCACACGAACACCGGATGCTTCAAGGTTCTGCTTGAGCATGTCATCTTTCACCGACTTGTTGCCGGAGAAAGTGATGCTGGCGATCGTTGGACGTTCTTTCACCTGTACCAGCAGCGTATCACCATCGCGCAGGACGCGGACATCCTCGAAGTTGCCGGTGGCAAACAGAGCACGGATGGTGTTACTGATATCTTCATCATTAACCGTATCGCCGGGGCGTACAGGCATACTGAGGAGGGCCGCACCAACGGCGACACGCTGCAGGCCTTCGAAATGAATGTCTTTCACTACGAACCCGTCAGCACCGTATACGGTGGCGCTGCTAAACAGCAGCGACGCTATGAGCAACTTTTTCATCGCCATCGTTATTATGCGTTCTTCCTAACAAACTCTCTTACAACCGAGAGAAATCATTGAAAAGTGCAAGCCCCATTAACAGCACCAGCAAAATCGAGCCAATGCGATAACTAAAGTCTTGAACTCGCTCGGATACCGGTCCGCCCTTCAGCTTTTCAATCGCCAAAAACAGCAGATGCCCCCCGTCTAAAACGGGTAGCGGGAACAGGTTGATTATCCCAAGGTTCACGCTAATCAGCGCGAGGAACATGAGATAGTAAATCACCCCGAACTCCGCTGACATCCCAGCCCCCTGAGCAATCGAAATTGGCCCACTGAGGTTGTTCAGTTTCACATCACCGGTTATCAATTTCCCCAACATGTTGACCGTCAGCTTCATCAGTTGCCATGTTTTATCCGTGGCTTCAAGGATGGCGCTGAACGGCCCATACTGGCGTATTGTCTTGTACTCATCTGGCAGCGGGATCACTTTTGGCACAACGCCTGCAAACCCTTCTGCCTTCTTGCCGACCGACTTCGTATCCGGGATCAGCGTCAGCGAAAGCGGACTGCCCTGCCTTTCAACTTCCAGCGCGAGAGACGTACCCGGATTATCGCGCACCAGAGTAACAAAGGTCATCCACTCTGTTAATGGTTGACCATCGACTTTAACGATCCTGTCGCCCGCTTGCAAACCCGCTTTGCTCGCCGCCGAATTTGCCTGTACTTCGGCTAATACCGGCTCGATCTGCGCGCCGCGTGGACGAATGCCCAGCGCAGCGACGGGATCTTCTTTGTCTGGCTCGAAACGCCAGTGACGTAAATCGAGCACTTTGTCCTGACGCGCATCGGAACCAAACGGCGATACGCTGATGGTGGTCTGCGGATCGCCAATTTTGGCTACCAGCTGCAGTCGCACGGCATCCCAATCAGGGGTTTCGATGCCATCAATCGCTTTAAGTTCCATCCCGGATGTAATTTGCGCACTCGCCGCGATGGAGTTGGGGGCAATTTCACCGACCACCGGACGAACGCCGGGGACGCCGATGATAAACACCAGCCAGTAAGCGAAAATCGCAAAGATGAAGTTGGCGATCGGTCCGGCGGCAATGATGGCGGCGCGCTGTCCAACGGTTTTATTGTTGAAGGCGCTGTGTCGCAGTTCCGGCGCGACCGGCTCGACGCGCTCGTCGAGCATTTTGACGTAGCCGCCCAGCGGAATAAGGGCGATGACAAATTCCGTGCCGTGGCGGTCGGTGCGCGTCCAGAGTGATTTGCCAAAACCGATGGAAAACCGCTCTACGCGCACGCCACAGCGGCGAGCAACCCAGAAATGGCCAAATTCATGCACGGTAATCAGTACACCCAGTGCAACTATGAACGCCGCCAGATTCCAGAGAATGCTCAGCATAAAACCTTCCGTCAAATCGTCCCGAATACCAGCAAAAGCAAACAGGCAAACACGGGAACAGCCGCTGTCAGGCTATCAATGCGATCCAGTATACCGCCATGCCCCGGAATCAGGTGACCACTGTCCTTAATCCCTGCTTCACGCTTGAACATACTTTCGGTTAAATCACCCAGCACGGAGGCAAGCGCAGCAAAAATCGAGCACACCAGCAGTATTGACGGTGCCACTTCAAGATTCGCCCAGACGCCGTAGCCCCAGGAGATGATCGCGGCCGTAAACAAGCCGCCGATGAATCCTTGCCAGGTTTTGCCCGGAGAGACCTTCGGTGCCAGCTTATGTTTGCCAAACAGTTTACCAAACATGTAGGCCCCGGAGTCAGCCCCCCAGACGAGAATCATCACATACAGCAGCCACATCGCACCGCTGTAGTGGTTTTCGTCGTAGTGCCAGGCGCGCAGCGCAACCATACCCCAGAAAAAAGGAATAATGGTGAGCAAACCAAAAATCAGTCGCAGCACTTTTGAATTACGCCATAACGCCGCGGAGCCGGGATAAAACAGCACCAGCAACAGCGCGGCCACCCACCAGGCCAACGATATCCACAAGGAACCGGCCACCAGGGGCTGATGAATATCATGGTGATATTCAGGCAACGTAAACAGCATTATGGCCAGGACAAAGCCCCACAGTACCGCCAGCCATACTCGCTGCGTGCGCGAGGTAAAGCCGCTAAACTGTCCCCATTCCCACGCGGCGAGCATGCACACCACCAGCGTAACAATAGCGAATCCCACCGGCGGCAGTAAAAACAGCGCCGCAATGACAATGGGTATTAATACAAAAGCGGAAATCAGGCGATACTTCAGCAAAAGCTACCCCCATCAGGCGTTATCGCCACCAGGCTCGGTGCCGCCGAAACGACGCTCTCGATTGGCAAAGGCATGCAGCGCACCTTCAAAGTCTTGTTCATCAAAATCGGGCCAAAGAACATCCGTAAAGTAAAGTTCAGCATAGGCAATTTGCCATAGCAAAAAGTTACTTATGCGATGTTCCCCCCCTGTCCTAATCACCAAATCCACAGGTGCCAGTTCATTCATGCAGATTTGCTTGCTCAGCGCCTCTTCATCAATTTGGTCGGGTCTCAACAGCCCTTCCTGAACCTGTTCGGCCAGATGCCGAACGCCCTGGATAATATCCCAGCGTCCGCCGTAATTCGCCGCAATATTCAGCGTCAGACCGGTATTATTTTCCGTCAGCGCTTCTGCTTTGCGAATCCGTTCCTGCAAACGTGAGTTAAAACGACTGGTATCGCCAATGATACGCAGGCGGACGTTGTGGCGGTGCAGGCTTTTTACTTCGCTGTCCAGCGCCCACACAAACAATTCCATCAACGCGGTCACTTCCTGCAGTGGTCGATTCCAGTTTTCACTGCTAAAAGCATAGAGCGTTAACGCATCAATGCCGTTGTTGGCGGCAAAAGAAACGGCGCGGCGAACAGATTTCGCCCCAGCTTTATGCCCAAAGGCTCGTATTTTCCCTTGTCTTTTCGCCCAGCGGCCATTGCCATCCATAATGATTGCTACATGACGGCAGCCATGCGCTGGCAAATTTTCGCTTATTGGTTGATTCGCAGACAACATAACGCGTTTTTTGTCCCTGAAAAGGATTTAACGGTACTCAGGAATACTGAAGCCTATACATAAAAAAGCCGTGTCAAACCACGGCTCACCTGACCACATAAAGTCAAATACCTGCGATCAGGTGGCGCAGACTATATCACTGAAGCCCAACGCTAACAAATAGCACGACGACTAGTGCTTGCTTTATCACCAGCTTGCGAGACGTGTCACCTGCTGGCGCGCAATATTACGCGCAGCTGCATCCACCGCCAGCACCTCTTCCACGCTCTGTGGTTCGCGCAAATCCATCATCTCCAGTACCGCTAAATTCAACGCCGCGATATCGGTAAAACGAATTTGCTGATTCAGAAATGCTTCAACGGTAATTTCATTGGCTGCATTCAGTGCCGTTGTCGCCGCCTGCCCCTGGTCAAAGGCCGTCATCGCAAGCTGCAGACAAGGGTAACGGTCGTAGTCTGGCTCACTGAACGTCAGGGAACTTAGCTTGCAGAAATCAAGCGGCTTCACGCCGGATTTCACTCGATTTGGCCACGCCATTGAATGGGCAATCGGCGTACGCATGTCCGGCTCGCCCAGCTGTGCCAGCACGCTGCCATCCTGATAACGCACCATCGAGTGAATCACCGATTGCGGGTGAATCAGCACTTCCATCTGTTTGGCTGAGGCATTAAACAGCCAGCGCGCTTCAATGTATTCCAGACCTTTGTTCATCATGGTGGCGGAGTCAACGGAGATTTTACGCCCCATCGACCAGTTCGGATGACGGCACGCCTGATCCGGCGTCATGGCAGCGCAATTCAGACAGTGGCGTTTCACGGAACGGGCCACCAGACCCGGTAAGCAGAATAGACGAAACGCCATTCTGCTCCAGGTCAGCGTACCCCAGGTTCTGCTGAAAAGGTTCCGGTAAACTCTGAAAAATCGCGTTGTGCTCGCTGTCGACCGGCAAAAGACGCGCGCCGCTCTGCTTCACCGCCTCCATAAACAGGCGTCCGCAGGTGACCAGCGACTCTTTATTGGCCAGCAGAACGTCCTTACCGGCATCAATCGCGGCAAGCGTCGGCAACAGTCCTGCCGCCCCGACGATGGCCGCCATCACCTGATCCACCTCATCCAGCGCCGCCATCTCGCAGGCCGCCTGTTGGCCACTCAGCACCTCGGTTCGGCAGCCCTGCTCACGCAGCTGCTTTCAGCAGGCGCGCGCTCTCTTCGTCATCCATCACCGCATAGCGGGGCGTAAACTCCAGGCACTGCTCAACCATTCGCTGCACATTCTTACCGGCCACCAGCGCTGTCACGGTGTAAAGTTCAGGATTATGGCGAACGACGTCGAGAGTGCTGCAACCGATAGAGCCGGTTGAGCCGAGAAGGGTTAAATGCTTCATGAAACGCCCAAAAAGTTAGACCAGATAAAAGCAAAACGCCGCCAGCAAAGCCACCGGAATGTCTCTCTGAACGGCGTTTTAGTCGGTTTATCGACAGAAATCAGAACTGCATCAGTTCCGCTTCTTTATCTGCCAGCGCCGCATCAACTTTCTTGATGGCGGCGTCGGTCATTTTCTGAATGTCGTCCTGTGAACGACGATCGTCATCTTCACTGATCTCTTTTTCTTTCAGCAGCGCTTTGACTTTATCGTTCGCGTCGCGGCGGACGTTACGCACGGCTACACGCCCCTGCTCAGCTTCGCCACGCACCACTTTGATCAGATCTTTACGACGTTCTTCGGTCAGCGGAGGCAGTGGAACGCGGATGTCAGCTACCCGCAGAGCTTGGGTTCAGGCCCAGGTCAGAGGCCATGATCGCTTTCTCAACCGCCGGGCTCATAGAACGATCGAACACGTTGATTTTCAGCGTACGGGAGTCTTCTACCGTCACGCTGGCCAGCTGACGCAGCGGCGTTGGCGTACCGTAGTATTCCACGATGATGCCATCCAGCAGGCTTGGGGAAGCACGGCCAGTACGGATTTTGCTGATTTGGGTTTTGAACGCTTCTACGCATTTTTCCATGCGTACTTCAGCATCTTTTCTGATGTCGTTAATCACGTTACGAATCCTTGAAAACTTGTCTCAGGCAGACTATCCGCCAGCACAGCGCTACAGGTGTGCTAAGTATAGTCGCGTTTAATTCATGACAACGCCAAAGGCGCGCCCGGGTAAGATACCACTACAAAATAAAGCGGAATCTTACCTGTATTTATCGTCAACGGAAATTATTCCGTGATCAAAGTGCCTTCTTTTTCGCCCATGACCACGCGACGCAGTGCGCCAGGCTTGTTCATGTTGAAGACACGGATCGGCAGTTTGTGGTCGCGAGCCAGCGTGAAGGCGGCAAGATCCATCACTTTCAGCTCTTTATCCAGCACTTCGCTGTAGCTCAGCTGATCGTACATGGTGGCAGAAGGATCTTTTGCCGGGTCGGCAGTAAACACGCCGTCAACTTTGGTCGCTTTCAGTACCACATCGGCTTCGATCTCGATACCGCGCAGGCAGGCAGCGGAATCGGTTGTAAAGAACGGGTTACCCGTACCGGCGGAGAGGATCACCACGCGGTTGTTGCGCAGCAGGCTGATGGCTTCTGCCCAGCTGTAATTATCGCAAACGCCATTCAGCGGAATCGCGGACATCAGGCGGGCATTCACATAGGCGCGGTGCAGTGCATCACGCATTGCCAGGCCATTCATGACGGTTGCCAGCATACCCATGTGGTCGCCCACAACGCGGTTCATCCCCGCTTTCGCCAGACCAGCACCACGGAAAAGGTTGCCACCGCCAATGACCACGCCAACCTGGATACCCAGTTCGACCAGTTCTTTGATTTCCTGTGCCATGCGATCAAGGATGCTTGCGTCAATACCGAAGCCTTCCGATCCCTGCAGCGCTTCGCCACTCAGCTTAAGCAGAATGCGTTTGTACACGGGTTTTGCATTGGTAGCCATGTTTCTTTCCTGAGACTGTCAACGATTAAGATGGGGGTTAATTCTGGCGACATGATATGCCGCAAATCTGCACAGCGCAAACACTAGAGTGCTGGCTGATTTCCAGATGAAGGGCATAAAAGAAGCCGCCCTCAGGCGGCTCCTTTTCAATCATTAAGACTGCTTGGACATTGCAGCAACTTCTGCTGCGAAGTCAGTCTCAACTTTCTCGATGCCTTCGCCCACTTCGAAGCGGATGAAGCCAGTCACGTCAGCGTTGTGCTCTTTCAGCAGCTGAGCAACAGATTTGCTCGGATCCATAACGAAAGGCTGGCCGGTCAGAGAAACTTCGCCGGTGAATTTCTTCATGCGGCCTTCAACCATTTTCTCTGCGATTTCTTTCGGCTTGCCAGACTGCATCGCGATGTCCAGCTGAACCTGGTACTCTTTTTCTACCACTTCAGCAGACACGTCTTCTGGCTTAACGAATTCTGGCTTGCTTGCAGCGATGTGCATTGCCAGCTGTTTAACCAGCTCTTCGTCAGCGCCTTTAGCCGCAACCAGAACACCGATACGTGCGCCGTGCTGGTAAGAGCCCAGAACGTCGCCTTCCAGAGAAGCAACGCGACGGATGTTGATGTTCTCACCGATTTTAGCAACCAGCGCAACACGCTCTTCTTCGAACTGTGCTTTCAGAACTTCAACGTCAGTGATTTTGCCAGCAACAGCTGCGTCCAGAACTTTGTTAGCAAATGCCTGGAAACCGCCATCTTTAGCAACGAAGTCAGTCTGGCAGTTAACTTCCAGAATGATGCCGTAGGTGCCGTCGATTTTAGTGATGATCACGCCGTCAGCAGCAACGTTGCCTGCTTTTTTAGCTGCTTTGATCGCACCGGATTTACGCATGTTTTCGATTGCCAGCTCGATGTCGCCGTTCGCTTCAGTCAGCGCTTTTTTGCAATCCATCATGCCTGCGCCAGTACGCTCGCGCAGCTCTTTTACCAGGGATGCGGTAATTTCAGCCATTCTTAAATCCTCGGGAGAGATATGACCTGCCCGGCACAGGGGCCAAACAGGGTTAAAAGTGAAAAAAGGGGCCGGTAATCAGGCCCCCTAACCAAACTCGGTACTACCTGCTCAATAAGGGGCTCAGAGAGCGT
>JBCNNT010000001.1:0-434884 GCA_039594245.1 Enterobacter sp. | reverse complement strand
TATGGCTGCGTTTCAGAAAAATCAGAACTGAAAATGCGTTTTATTATTTTGTGATATGAGTCACAAAAATGTTGATCGGTTAAAAAATGAGGGGTAGACTTCTTTTTGTGATGTAAATCACAAAAAACACTCTCACTTATCAGGACGCCATCATGAAACTGATCAATAAAATCATCGCTCTTTTCAGCAACATGAACATTTCTTTCGGTACGTTCAACCACTAATGTGCTGATACGCTGAGTGGCGCCGCGCTTACCGTTGTGTGATAAGCGAAGCGCTATCTGGCATCACTGGCTGAGTTGCACCAGATACGGTTTACTATCCAGTTCTTTTTGCGCCAGATTTACGCTTTTACCGTCGATGATAAAGTAGTTCGTCTCATCCACATTCCCCACCACTGAATCATCATATTTTCCCGGCTTACTGCGCACAGATATGTTGCCGCTAAACACGCCTTGCGTTGACGCATCGCCATACGGGGCCGGACGAAAGATGAAATTAAAGCGTTGGTTATCGACAGCAATATTGTTTTCAACCCGCAGTTTCCCCGGATTGAAGTTATCGGTAAAACCATCCAGATAATTACCTATCGCCTTACTGTTACGAACCTGATGCGCGACCGGTTGCCCTTCGCCCCCCAGTTTGAAACCGTTACTGGTATTGTTGCTGGCAATAGAATCCTCGATCACCACAACGCCATTTGCGCCATCCTCGATTTTGTTAAACAGGTCAAAACCATCATCAATATTGTCATGTGAATAGCAGCGTTTCAGGTGATTGCCTTCGCCAACGCGCATCTTCACGGCAAAACCATCAGCGTTAATTTTCCCCGGATCTTCATTACCCCAGGATTCCGAATCGATAACGAGGTTGTTGCTCGCCCACAGGGCGCGGCCCACTTTTTCCGGCGATGAAATCTGAATACCGGTATCGTCATTACGCCAGGCGACCACTTTTTCGATGACGTTATGGCTGCCCTGAATACGCAAGCTTTTCTCGGTCACTTCTATACCTTTAATGTGCCAGTAGCTGGCGTCAATCAGCAAGCCGTGGATCACGGCTTTTCCATCCGCTTGCAGGATTTTCTGTTTATCGCGCACTCCACTGGCGGAAAGAGGGATCTCCGTTTGTGCATAATCCCCGGCCTGCAACACAATTTTGCCGCCTGGCGGCAGTAAGCGAATCGCGCTGGTCAGATCCAGAGGGGATGCAGCCGTACCTTTACCTTCGCTTTTACCCTGGGGGGCGACATACAACGTTGCTGCTGTCGGGCCGGCAATTTTCTCTACCTTAATCTGCTGGCTGACAGGCGTATTGTCGCTGGCGCTGGAGGGCATAAATGTCACTGCAAACGTGGCATTGCCACTCAGTGTGGCGGGCAGGGTATACATTTCCCCCGCTTTAACCGGTTTTTCATTACCGATCACCACTTCGTCCTGCCGGGTACTGAACAGGCCATCATAATTGGCTCGTGCCTGTAATGTGTATTTGTCGCTGCTGCTTTGCGCAGGAGAGGCAATTTGCACCACGACTGGTAGCGGTTTAGCCTGCCAGGGTTTTGTCACAGCGGTATGCGCCGTTGAAGTGGTCAACGAAGCATCGCTGATGGTGATTTTGGCATTACGCGAGGCAAAGAAACCGACGTAATAATGATCCTTATACTGTATGGAGATAAGATCTGCGCGCGGTACGCTGCGGCTAACCCATTGGTCGCTGCCTTGCGGCGCCCAGGCCGTGATAAAACCGTCGTTGGTGCGCTCCAGTTTCAGGCGAAAGGTCGGCGTCTGGCGCAGATCAATCTCTTCCTGATAGCTCTGTTTCACTATTGCCGCACCAGCATTACCCCAGGGCTGCGTGATCCCTTCACGGGAGATCGCCTGCATCTTCACGCGAAAATTGTCTTTTTTATCCTGCGTCATGATGGCATTCATCACCATATTCGACGCCGCAGGAAACTCCTCATAACCTTCTTTAAGCGGCTGCTGACGCGGATTGCCAATCACGTCACGCACCAGCAATCCGGCACCCTCCTGTGCCGCGGGTTTCGCGCCGTTTTCCGGGCCGAACTGCTCAACGGTCACGGTGGCCTGTAAAACGAAGTTTTCACTGCCAGGCAAAGTGGTATAAAAGAACGTCAGGCCGTCATGAGCGTTGGCGATTTTACCGCCTCGGCTTTCGAGGGTAACGGGCCTGGAGAGATCGGCACTGTCCGTTACGGAGAGTTTTTTGCCGTCAATGGTGACATCATTCACGCCAATCTTTTCCGGCAGAACATTCGATGAAAAGTTCACGTCGGTCGATTGGCCAAAAGCGATTGCTTTCCAGACCGTTGCTGATGATGGAAAAGCGATAAGCGAGCTACAAACCGTTAAAGCCAGAGGTATTTTATAATTCATTTTATTCTCCTGATTGATTATTGCCCGCCATTATCTTCAAGATGAAACGCTGTTTCTTTTTTATGCGTCACAATCTCCAATGATCAAAACGACGTTTTGTTTTTGCACGATCTTTATTCAGGATGAAAAAAAACAGCTAACCCATTGTATGAATTAGCGGCAAACAGAAATGGAGATATTTTTTAGCGGCAAACCTGGTTGCTTTGTCGGTAAAATAGCCCGCAAAAGCGCAGTAACTGTGGATGTTGGGCGTTTCACCAGCATTCCAATTCATGCTGCAAAAGATGTAGAATTTTCAACATGAAAGGGTTTTACTTCTCACTCCAACGACCGTCAGGATGCGTATGTCAAACACAACAATGAGCGTGGTGATCCTTGCCGCAGGCAAAGGGACCCGCATGTATTCCGATCTGCCCAAAGTGCTGCATACGCTTGCAGGAAAGCCAATGGTGCAGCATGTCATTGATGCAGCGAATGAACTGGGTGCCAATCAGGTTCACCTGGTTTACGGCCACGGCGGCGATCTGCTTAAAAAGACGCTGAGCGATGACAAGCTCAACTGGGTGCTTCAGGCAGAACAGTTGGGTACCGGCCATGCGATGCAGCAGGCAGCGCCCTTCTTTGCAGATGATGAAGACATTTTGATGCTCTACGGCGATGTCCCGCTGATCTCCCTGGAAACGCTGACTCGCCTGCGTGAAGCCAAACCGCAGGGCGGCATCGGTTTGTTAACCGTCGTGCTGGACGATCCGACCGGTTATGGCCGTATCACCCGTGAAAACGGCAAGGTTACGGGTATTGTTGAGCATAAAGATGCCAGTGAGGAACAGCGTCAGATTCAGGAGATCAACACCGGTATCCTGATTGCCAATGGCGGGGATCTGAAGCGCTGGCTGTGCAAACTGAACAACAACAATGCGCAGGGTGAATACTACATCACCGATATCATTGCGATGGCGTACCACGAAGGGCGTGAGATTGCGGCCGTCCATCCGGCAGCGCATCAGCGAAACCGAAGGGGTGAATAACCGCCTTCAGCTTTCCCGCCTTGAGCGTGTTTATCAGTCCGAACAGGCTGAAAAACTGCTGCTGGCAGGCGTGATGCTGCGCGATCCGGCGCGTTTCGATCTGCGCGGTACGCTGTCTCACGGGCGTGACGTTGAGATTGATACTAACGTTATCCTCGAAGGTAACGTGACGCTGGGCAACCGCGTGAAAATTGGCGCCGGCTGCGTGATCAAAAACAGCGTCATCGGTGACGACTGCGAAATCAGCCCGTACAGCGTGGTGGAAGATGCCCGTCTGGAAGCGGCCTGCACTATCGGGCCGTTTGCGCGTCTGCGCCCTGGCGCTGAGCTGCTGGAAGGCGCTCACGTGGGTAACTTCGTGGAAATGAAAAAAGCGCGTCTGGGTAAAGGCTCGAAAGCCGGTCATCTGACCTATCTGGGCGACGCGGAAATTGGCGATAACGTGAATATTGGCGCGGGGACCATCACCTGTAACTATGACGGCGCCAATAAGTTTAAAACCATCATTGGTGATGACGTGTTCGTTGGCTCCGATACGCAGCTGGTGGCGCCGGTTACCGTGGGTAACGGGGTGACTATTGCCGCCGGAACAACCGTAACGCGCGATGTGGCCGAGAACGAGCTGGTGTTAAGCCGCGTTCCGCAGGTCAGCAAGCAGGGCTGGAAACGCCCGGTGAAGAAAAAGTAACAACAAGGCGGATAAGCGCAGCGCCATCCGGCAATGTATTCATAATGAATTTAGGGTGAGGGGAAAGATAATTCCTCCGCCCGACAAGCAGTACCCATAAAAATAACCCCACTCTCTACAAGGCTCGGGGCGCCCGGAAAGGGCAAATACAGGTCAGCGACAACGCAGGCATAATGCCTAAATTCGGAATCGAAAAATATGTGTGGAATTGTTGGCGCAGTTGCGCAGCGTGATATTGCTGAAATCCTTCTCGAAGGTTTACGTCGTCTGGAATACCGTGGTTACGACTCTGCCGGTCTGGCTGTGGTCGATGCAGAAGGTCATATGACCCGTCTGCGTCGTCTCGGTAAAGTGCAGATGCTGGCCCAGGCCGCGGAAGAACATCCGCTGCACGGTGGAACCGGTATTGCGCACACCCGCTGGGCGACGCACGGCGAACCGTCTGAAGGTAACGCGCACCCGCATGTGTCTGAACACATCGTGGTTGTGCACAACGGCATTATCGAAAACCACGAACCGCTGCGCGAAGCACTGAAAGCGCGCGGCTACACCTTCGTCTCTGAAACTGACACCGAAGTGATTGCTCACCTGGTGCACTGGGAGCTGGAGCAGGGCGGCACGCTGCGTGATGCGGTGCTGCGTGCTATCCCTCAGCTGCGCGGTGCGTACGGTACGGTGATCATGGATTCCCGCGACCCGTCCACGCTGCTGGCCGCGCGTTCCGGTAGCCCGCTGGTTATCGGTCTGGGCATGGGGGAAAACTTTATCGCCTCTGACCAGCTGGCGCTCCTGCCGGTCACCCGCCGCTTTATCTTCCTCGAAGAGGGCGATATCGCGGAAGTGACTCGCCGCAGCGTGACCGTGTTCGATACCAAAGGCGAGCAGGTGAAACGCCCGGAGATCGAATCCAACCTGCAGTACGACGCGGGCGACAAAGGCGCCTACCGTCACTACATGCAGAAAGAGATTTACGAGCAGCCAAACGCCATCAAAAACACCCTGACCGGGCGCATCAGCCACGGTGAAGTGGATCTGAGCGAGCTGGGCCCGAACGCGAACGAACTGCTATCAGCAAGGTTGAGCATATTCAGATCGTTGCCTGCGGCACCTCCTACAACTCCGGTATGGTTTCCCGCTACTGGTTTGAATCCCTGGCGGGCGTGCCGTGTGATGTGGAAATCGCCTCTGAATTCCGCTATCGCAAATCTGCGGTGCGTCGTAACAGCCTGATGATCACCCTTTCCCAGTCCGGTGAAACGGCGGATACGCTGGCGGCGCTGCGCCTGTCTAAAGAGCTGGGTTACCTGGGCTCGCTGGCCATCTGTAACGTGCCGGGCTCCTCGCTGGTGCGTGAATCCGATCTGGCGCTGATGACCAAAGCCGGTACCGAAATCGGCGTGGCCTCCACCAAAGCGTTTACCACTCAGCTGACCGTTCTGCTGATGCTGGTGGCGAAGCTGGCGCGCCTGAAAGGGCTGGATGCGTCCGTTGAGCACGACATCGTTCACGGTCTGCAGGCGCTGCCGAGCCGTATTGAGCAGATGCTGTCTCAGGACAAACGCATTGAAGCGCTGGCGGAAGATTTCTCTGACAAACATCACGCCCTGTTCCTGGGTCGTGGCGATCAGTATCCGATTGCGCTGGAAGGCGCGCTGAAGCTGAAAGAGATCTCCTACATTCACGCTGAAGCCTATGCGGCAGGCGAGCTGAAACACGGCCCGCTGGCGCTGATTGACGCGGATATGCCGGTCATCGTTGTGGCACCAAACAACGAACTGCTGGAAAAACTGAAGTCTAACATCGAAGAAGTGCGCGCCCGCGGCGGTGTTCTGTACGTCTTCGCCGACAAAGATGCCGGTTTTGTCAGTAACGACAACATGCACATCATCGAGATGCCGCATGTGGAAGAGGTTATCGCACCAATCTTCTACACCGTTCCGCTGCAGCTGCTGGCCTATCACGTTGCGCTGATCAAAGGCACCGACGTTGACCAGCCGCGTAACCTGGCGAAATCGGTTACCGTAGAATAATACCTTCAGGCTCCACCTTCGGGTGGAGCTTTTTTATCCCGCCCGGTTTGTTTTTCATCAATCCTTTCTCATTTTTAATAATGACAATTTGTCATCTTCAGCTACTTTTTTCAGTGTCACATAAAGAAAATATTTCTGAAAACGTCTTGTCATAAAAGTGGCTAACACAATGAAAATTAAGCTTTCTTTTGCTGGTTTTTAAGTGAAATTTCCGTTGTCATAAAACTGTCATAATTCGTACATTTATCTGTCACCTGTTTGTCCTATTTTGCTCATCGTAGCCACTAAACAACGATTTACGAAAATCTTGCAGGAGACATTATGAAAGTTATGCGTACCACTGTCGCAACTGTTGTCGCCGCGACCTTATCTCTGAGCGCGTTCTCTGTATTTGCAGAAGCAAGCCTGACTGGCGCTGGTGCAACCTTCCCTGCGCCGGTGTATGCCAAATGGGCGGATACCTACCAGAAAGAAACCGGTAACAAGGTTAACTATCAGGGTATCGGCTCCTCCGGTGGCGTGAAACAAATTACCGCGAACACGGTTGATTTCGGCGCGTCTGACGCTCCGCTGTCAGATGACAAACTGGCTCAGGAAGGCCTGTTCCAGTTCCCTACCGTGATCGGTGGCGTGGTTCTGGCCATCAACCTGCCGGGCGTGAAGTCGGGCGAGCTGGTGCTGGACGGCAAAACGCTGGGTGACATCTACCTGGGCAACATCAAAAAATGGGATGACGAAGCGATCGCTAAGCTCAACCCAGGCCTGAAGCTGCCTTCTCAGAACATCGCCGTGGTTCGCCGCGCGGATGGTTCCGGTACCTCTTTCGTGTTCACCAGCTACCTGGCAAAAGTGAACGAAGAGTGGAAATCTAAAGTCGGTTCCGGCTCTACCGTTAACTGGCCAACCGGTCTGGGCGGTAAAGGTAACGACGGTATCGCCGCGTTCGTACAGCGTCTGCCTGGCTCCATCGGCTACGTAGAGTATGCGTACGCGAAGCAGAACAACCTGTCCTACACCAAGCTGGTTTCTGCCGACGGCAAACCGGTTAGCCCGACCGAAGAGAACTTCGCTAACGCGGCCAAAGGCGCTGACTGGAGCAAATCCTTCGCGCAGGATCTGACTAACCAGAAAGGCGAAGATGCATGGCCAATCACCTCTACCACCTTCATCCTGGTGCACAAAGAGCAGAAGAAACCTGAGCAGGGCGCTGAAGTGCTGAAGTTCTTCGACTGGGCATACAAAAACGGCGGCAAACAGGCTAACGCTCTGGATTACGCCACCCTGCCAGACAACGTGGTTGAGCAGATTCGCGCTGCATGGAAAACCAACGTAAAAGACAGCAGCGGTAAAGCATTGTATTAATTTAGCATTCTGACGAAAATGGCGGGTGGCGCTTGCGCTCACCCGCCCTACGGTTCCGACTGTAGGCCGGGTAAGCGCAAGCGCCACCCGGCGATTTCGTAAACGCGTTTAACAGAAGAGTAATTTATGGCTGCAACCAAGCCTGCATTTAACCCTCCGGGTAAAAAAGGTGACATGATTTTCAGCGCGCTGGTCAAACTGGCTGCGCTGATTGTGCTATTGCTGCTGGGCGGCATTATCGTGTCTCTGATTTTCTCCTCCTGGCCGAGCATCCAGAAATTCGGTTTCTCCTTCCTGTGGACCAAAGAGTGGGACGCGCCGAACGACATCTACGGTGCCCTGGTGCCAATTTACGGCACGCTGGTGACCTCGTTCATCGCCCTGCTGATTGCGGTTCCGGTAAGCTTTGGTATTGCCCTGTTCCTGACGGAGCTGGCGCCGGGCTGGCTGCGTCGTCCGCTGGGGATCGCCATCGAACTGCTGGCAGCTATTCCGAGTATCGTCTACGGCATGTGGGGCCTGTTCATCTTTGCGCCACTGTTCGCCACGTACTTCCAGGAACCGGTGGGTAACGTCCTCTCTGCCATTCCGTTTGTGGGGGCCCTGTTCTCTGGCCCGGCTTTCGGTATCGGCATTCTGGCGGCTGGCGTGATCCTCGCCATCATGATTATTCCGTACATTGCGGCGGTTATGCGCGATGTCTTCGAACAAACGCCGGTGATGATGAAAGAGTCGGCCTACGGCATCGGCTGCACCACCTGGGAAGTGATCTGGCGCATCGTCCTTCCGTTCACCAAAAACGGGGTGATCGGCGGCGTGATGCTGGGTCTGGGCCGCGCGCTGGGTGAAACCATGGCGGTCACCTTTATCATCGGTAACACCTACCAGCTCGACAGCGCGTCGCTGTATATGCCGGGTAACAGTATTACCTCTGCGCTGGCGAACGAATTTGCCGAAGCGGAATCCGGCCTGCACGTCGCGGCGCTGATGGAGCTGGGTCTGATTCTGTTTGTTATCACCTTCATTGTTCTGGCGATTTCCAAGCTGATGATTATGCGTCTCGCTAAAAATGAGGGAGCACGCTAATGGCCACGCTCGAAATGCAAGCATCAGCTGAGCTGGCGGAATCCCGCCGCAAAATGCAGGCCAGGCGCCGCCTGAAAAACCGCATTGCCCTGACGCTCTCTATGGCGACGATGGCGTTCGGCCTGTTCTGGCTGGTCTGGATCCTCTTCTCGACCGTCGTTCGCGGGATTGACGGAATGTCACTGGCGCTGTTCACCGAAATGACGCCGCCGCCGAACACGGCGGGTGGTGGTCTGGCGAACGCCCTGGCGGGCAGCGGCCTGCTGATCCTGTGGGCGACCGTCTTCGGCACGCCGCTGGGCATCATGGCGGGGATCTACCTGGCGGAATACGGCCGTAAATCCTGGCTGGCGGAAGTGATCCGCTTCATCAACGACATTCTGCTGTCCGCCCCGTCTATCGTGGTGGGCCTGTTCGTTTACACCGTGGTGGTGGCGCAGATGGAACACTTCTCCGGCTGGGCGGGCGTGATTGCGCTGGCGCTGCTGCAGGTGCCGATTGTCATTCGCACCACCGAGAACATGCTGAAACTGGTGCCGGACAGCCTGCGTGAAGCGGCTTATGCGCTGGGTACGCCGAAATGGAAGATGATCTCTGCGATTACGCTGAAGGCGTCGGTCTCCGGGATCATGACCGGTGTGCTGCTGGCGGTGGCGCGTATCGCCGGGGAAACGGCACCGCTGCTGTTTACCGCGCTCTCCAACCAGTTCTGGAGCACCGACATGATGCAGCCGATCGCCAACCTGCCGGTGACGATCTTCAAATTTGCCATGAGCCCGTTCGCCGAATGGCAGCAACTGGCCTGGGCCGGGGTGCTGATCATCACCCTTTGCGTACTGTTGCTGAACATTCTGGCGCGCGTCATTTTCGCGAAGAAGAAACACGGTTAATTTTTGACGGCGCGGCAGAACGCGGCGCCGAATGAGGAAATGAGTCAATGAGTATGGTTGATACGGCGCCGGGCAAAATTCAGGTTCGTGATTTGAACTTCTACTACGGCAAATTCCATGCCCTGAAGAACATCAACCTGGATATCGCCAAAAACCAGGTCACGGCGTTTATCGGTCCGTCCGGCTGCGGGAAATCCACGCTGCTGCGTACCTTTAACAAAATGTATGCGCTCTATCCGGAGCAGCGCGCCGAAGGCGAAATCCTGCTGGATGGCGAAAACATTCTGACCCAGGCTCAGGATATCGCCCTGCTGCGCGCGAAAGTGGGGATGGTGTTCCAGAAACCAACGCCGTTCCCGATGTCGATTTACGACAACATCGCCTTTGGCGTGCGCCTGTTTGAAAAGCTGTCGCGTGCCGATATGGACGAGCGCGTGCAGTGGGCTTTGACCAAGGCCGCATTATGGAACGAAACCAAGGATAAGCTGCACCAGAGCGGGTACTCTCTCTCCGGTGGTCAGCAGCAGCGTCTGTGCATCGCGCGCGGTATCGCGATTCGCCCGGAAGTGCTGCTGCTGGATGAGCCGTGTTCAGCGCTGGACCCGATCTCAACCGGTCGTATTGAAGAACTGATCACCGAGCTGAAGCAGGATTACACCGTGGTTATCGTGACCCACAACATGCAGCAGGCTGCACGTTGTTCCGATCACACGGCGTTTATGTATCTGGGTGAGTTGATTGAGTTCAGCAACACGGACGATCTGTTCACCAAGCCGGAGAAGAAGCAAACCGAAGATTATATTACTGGCCGCTACGGTTGATTTGCCACCCTGAGGGTATAAGCGACCTTGTTACCACGTGAAATCTGTCGGGCATTTGGAGTGCACCATGGACAACCTCAATCTTAATAAACACATTTCCGGCCAGTTCAACGCAGAGCTGGAAAGCATCCGCACCCAGGTGATGACCATGGGTGGCATGGTGGAGCAGCAGCTTTCTGATGCGATCACGGCGATGCACAACCAGGACAGCGAGCTGGCCAAGCGCGTCATTGAAGGCGACAAAAAGGTCAACATGATGGAAGTCGCCATCGACGAAGCCTGCGTGCGCATTATCGCGAAACGCCAGCCGACGGCGAGCGACCTGCGTCTGGTGATGGCGATCATCAAAACCATCGCCGAGCTGGAACGTATTGGCGACGTGGCGGATAAAATCTGCCGCACCGCGCTGGAGAAGTTCTCTCAGCAGCACCAGCCGCTGCTGGTGAGCCTGGAGTCGCTGGGCCGCCACACCGTGCAGATGCTGCACGACGTGCTGGATGCCTTTGCGCGTATGGATCTGGACGAAGCGGTGCGTATCTACCGCGAAGATAAAAAGGTCGATCAGGAGTATGAAGGCATCGTGCGTCAGCTGATGACCTACATGATGGAAGATTCCCGCACCATTCCAAGCGTACTGACCGCCCTGTTCTGCGCGCGCTCCATCGAGCGTATCGGCGACCGCTGCCAGAACATCTGCGAATACATCTTCTACTTCGTGAAGGGTCAGGACTTCCGTCACGTGGGCGGCGACGAGCTGGATAAGCTGCTGGCGGGTAAAGATGTTAAAGAGTGATATAACGATAACCCCCTCGCTGTGAGGGGGTTTTTGTTGCAGGGTTATTTGGCCAGTAACTTTCTCGCCAGAGTATCAATATCCCCGTACTGCCACAGTTTTTCCTGCCACTGCTGCGGGATTCCATTAATGCCGTAATACGCGCCAGCCAGTTGCCCGGCGATAGCGGCGGTGGTGTCCGCATCGTCACCGAGATTGGTGGCCAGCAGGATAGTTTCTTTAAAGTTTTTACCCTGCGCAAAGCACCACAATGCCGCTTCCAGACTCTGCACGCAGTAGCCAGTACCGAAAATCTCCGCTCGCGTTTTCTTCAGGTAGTTCCCTTCAGCTATGCGACGCAGATTCTCCTGTTCCGGTAGCTGCGGGATAGCTGTCAGCGTTTCCCGCTTACTTTTACCGCTCAGGGCGTTCATCAGCATTTGTGCAAACAGGCGACAGCAGGCGAGCGCTTCTGGTGCTGCATGCGTGGTTCGCGATGAGGCTTCGGCATACTCCAGCGCCAATAACTCATCGGGGAAATACCACAGCACCACCGGCGCGAGGCGCATTAACGAACCGTTTCCTGCCGTTCTGGGATGGCTGGAACCGGCAAACGGATCGCCGTCATTCGCATATTTTTGCAATGCGTGTGCGACTGTCGTACCAATATCAAAACAGTGGCCGGTGGCGCTTAAGTAACCCCATTGCCACCAGTTCATATACCGGTTCATCTGATCCTTTGCATCAAACCCCTGGCGAGCGATCAGGCTTTCCGCAAGGCACAGCGCCATAGAGGTGTCGTCTGTCCATTGCCCCGCCTGCAGATGAAACGGCCCGCCTCCCACCATGTCGGTGATGGGCGGAAAGGAATCTTTTGCACTGAATTCCACCGCCGTGCCGACGGCATCACCGATGGCCAGGCCGAGCAAACAGCCCTGATAACGTTCGAGTAATTCCGACATCTGTTGTTCCTTATTCCGTGGAACTGCTCAGGAAAAATCCGCCCATAACCGTAATTTGCCGCAGTGTAAGCAGCGGAAGAGATATCCCTGGCAGTCGCCACCATCGAGCAGGTATTCCGGTAATTTCTCATAATCCATGCCGAAGGCATCGCAATCGGCCTGAATATCCACGAACTGGTCGAGTTTGTCGGCAATATCTTGCCAGCCAACGTAGCCGATAAACGCGCAGAAATCATTACAGTGCGCCAGCCAGTACTCCTGCTGCCAGCCACAATATCCCGGTGTTCTCTGAGTCAATTCCTGCAAACTGGCTTCCGGCCACGGATTTTTGAAACCGGTAAATTCACCCTCATCATCGAACAGGCTGTCCACACCTTCAATGCTGGACTTATCGTGAAAGCTGCCGCCAAATTTTTGCGCGGCGGAACCATCCGCGATGCACCACGGGCAAAGGGTATCGACATCCTCTGTGGTGTAAAACGGGTTGGTGTAATACACGTCCGTTAGCTGTTCACAGCAGGCGCAAGTCACAGTTTTTCTTTGTGAAAAGACGCCCGTGTCCAGGGGCTGAGGGTGGTACTTAAATACCGGGAGAGAACGGTTTGTCTGAGCCATAAAAACATCCTGTTTAGTGGTTTAGATTAACGCGTAACATGCCACCCACGCGCACGCCAGAGTTCCGGCAGCTGCGCTAAATCAGTGAACGTCGTCACTTTAGGGTGATCAATGGGTTTGTTATGCGGATCGGCGCAGAAGTAATACACTTCCATCCCTGCCGCGATTCCTGATTGTGCCCCAGCGGAGGAGTCGTCCACCAGAATACAGTTCACAGGATCAACATTCAGCGCTCTGGCTGCATGGTACATTAACGCCGGATCGGGCTTCCAGCGTTGGATGTCATAACCGCTAAACAGTTTTCCAGGAAAGTGATGTAGCATGCCTAATTTGCCCAATGAGTGTTGCATTTTGCTGACCGGGCCATTAGAAACCACACACATCGGTACACTCACTGCATCCAGCAATGCGTTCGCACCGGCAATTACTTCCAGTTCGCTGTCGAACAGGCGCGCCACTTCCGCACGATAAATGGGTTCAAGCGCCTCTTTCTCCAGGCTTACACCGCGCTCTCCGGCGATGACATCAATAATTTCGTATAACTTCATGCCTTTAAAGCGTTTAAAGACCTCTTCCAGATCCAGCGTGATGCCAAAAGCCTGAAACATATGCACATAGGCGCGGGAACAAATAACTTCACTATCGACCAGGGTGCCGTCACAGTCGAAAAATATTGCATCAATGTGGGACATGCCATTTCCTGTTATTGCAAGTTTAACGTTTACTTAACGCAGATAGCGAAACGCAATCGTTGCCGTATAAGCAAATTCAATGAAAAAAAGTGTGTGATAACCGTCAATATTGTCTCATTTTGGTATAGGATAGCGACGAATTTTCCCCCCTATTCCGGAAATTGATAATGAGCCAACAACACACTACCCAGGCTTCGGGCCAGGGGTTGCTTGACCGCGTGTTTAAACTACGCGAGCACGGCACATCGGCACGCACCGAAGTGATCGCCGGTTTCACGACCTTCCTGACGATGGTGTATATCGTTTTTGTTAACCCCCAGATTCTGGGCGTCGCCGGGATGGATACCAGCGCCGTATTTGTGACCACCTGCCTGATTGCTGCCTTCGGCAGCATCCTGATGGGGCTGGTCGCTAACCTGCCGGTTGCGCTGGCACCGGCGATGGGTCTGAACGCCTTCTTTGCGTTTGTGGTTGTTCAGGCGCCATGGGGCTTTCCTGGCAGATCGGCATGGGCGCCATCTTCTGGGGCGCGGTTGGCCTGCTGCTGCTGACCATTTTCCGCGTGCGTTACTGGATGATCGCCAACATTCCGGTGAGCCTGCGCGTGGGTATCACCAGCGGTATTGGGCTGTTTATCGGCATGATGGGGCTGAAAAACGCTGGCGTTATCGTGGCGAACCCGGATACGCTGGTGAGCATCGGTAACCTGACCTCTCACAACGTGCTGCTGGGCGTGCTGGGCTTCTTTATCATCGCGATTCTGGCTTCGCGCAACATTCACGCCGCGGTGCTGGTGTCGATCGTGGTCACCACACTGCTGGGCTGGCTGCTGGGCGATGTGCACTATCACGGTATCGTTTCTGCGCCGCCGAGCGTCGCAACCGTTGTCGGTCATGTGGATCTGGCCGGTTCCCTTAACATTGGCCTGGCGGGCGTGATCTTCTCGTTTATGCTGGTGAACCTGTTTGACTCCTCCGGTACGCTGATCGGCGTGACCGATAAAGCCGGGCTGGTGGATGAAAGTGGTAAGTTCCCGCGCATGAAGCAGGCGCTGTTTGTCGACAGCGTCTCCTCGGTGACCGGTGCCTTTATCGGTACCTCTTCTGTTACCGCGTACATCGAATCTTCTTCCGGTGTTTCTGTGGGCGGCCGTACCGGTCTGACGGCGGTGGTGGTGGGCCTGCTGTTCCTGCTGGTGATCTTCCTGTCGCCGCTGGCGGGTATGGTACCAGGCTATGCTGCTGCGGGTGCGCTGATCTATGTGGGCGTGCTGATGACCTCCAGCCTGGCGCGCGTGAAGTGGGATGATCTGACCGAAGCGGTGCCGGCGTTTATCACCGCGGTGATGATGCCGTTCAGCTTCTCGATTACCGAAGGTATCGCGCTGGGCTTTATCTCTTACTGCGTGATGAAAATCGGTACTGGCCGCCTGCGCGATCTCAGCCCATGCGTGATTGTGGTGGCGCTGCTGTTCCTGCTGAAAATCGTCTTTATCGACGCGCATTAAGGTGCGGTTTTCCCCTCTCGCGCTGCGGGAGGGGGTTCCATTACGGCTTAACGCGCTGAATATACTCCCCGAAAGCCGTCAGCTGGCCAGTCAGATGGTCAAGCGTGCTTTGATCAACCACTTCTCCCGTCTGCTGATCAACCTTGCTTTGAATCACCCCACCCATAAACTCCGGCTTGTTCATGACCATCGCATCAAGGAACACCAGGATCTGGCGCAGATGATACTGGCAGCGCGCGCCGCCAATCGCGCCCATTGAGCTGGTCTGAATCAGCACCGGCTTACCCGCCAGCGGCTGCTCTGGTAAGCGAGACAGCCAGTCAATCGCATTCTTCAGGCCGCCCGGCACTGAGTAGTTATATTCCGGCGTCACAATCACCACGCCGTCAGCCGCACGGATATGTTCGGCAAGTTCCTGCACACTTTCCGGGAAACCTTCTTCTTGCTGAATATCGGCATCATACAGCGGGATATTGGCAATCGAAGGCAATGGCGTGATGTCCATGCCCGCTGGCGCAAGCTTAGGCAATGTGCGCGCGACCATGGCATTAAAAGAGCCTTTACGCAGGCTACCGAGCAGGGTCACAACCTTGAGTTCAACAGACATGATGACTCCTCATTATGGGATCAATTAAGGATCAGGGCTTTTTCTGCGGGCAAGCTGGTGAAACGCATTAACCGGGAGGCGGGATCGTTGGCGCGCGTTTGCACATCGGAGAGATAACGCCACCCTGTACGGCTATCGAATTCCCATATTTTCAGGCTTTCGATGGCCGGAGATACCGCTACAGACCAGATCAGCACATCTTCTGCATCAGACATCACTTCAACCCGCGTTAGCGGCGTCAGACGCAGACGTCCGGAGCCAGGCAACAGTTGCAGCAGGCCTTGATCATCGTGCATTTGATGGATCAATTTCATTGCACTCTGGCGCAGCGTGACAAGTTGAGTTTGCGCTTCGTTGGGATCGTTTTGGTTATTGATCCACAGCAGTTCATTATTGCTGAAAAGGGGCTTCTGCGCGTGCACACTGTGAAAACTGCGCGTAGCGCGTTGCAACTCCATATCCAGACCGCATTCGCCTTCAGTCGTAATGGCGACACCCACCATATTCCCGGCATAGGCCAGCGAAAAGTGCGGCAGCCTCACGTCGGCAAACTTCGGCTTGCCGCTGGATTCAAAGACTATCTCTGGCAGTTCGCTGGTGCCATACAGCATAAACATCATTTCAGCGAGTAATGCACGGGAAGCAAGAAAACGTGTTCGGCGATGCTCAGGAAGCTGGCGAGCCGTATCGTGACAGGACACCGGTAGTCGCGTGGAGACAAGATGCCCTTCGGAAATTATCCCTCGTGCAAAATGCGTAGCCATTTTTCTCTCCGTGATAATGGTCTGAATGAATCGAATCGATAGTGAATATTATCGCCCATAGTCCATAGGTTTTAATGCGGAAATTGGTTTCTGAAAAGTCCTGGCGGGGATATTTACACTTTGTTTGGCCAATCCCGCACTTTACGAGGCTTCGTCGTTATAACAGGAACGGCCATTTTTATGGCCGTTCGGTACGATTACTTACCAATACAGAAGCTGGAGAAGATCCGGCCCAGCAGATCGTCGGAGGTAAACTCGCCGGTGATCTCGCTCAGGTTCTGCTGCGCCAGGCGCAGCTCTTCGGCCAGCAGTTCGCCCGCCCACGCGCCGATCAGCTGCGCTTTACCCTGAACCAGGTGGTTTGCCGCCTCTTCCAGCGCCTGCAGGTGACGGCGACGCGCCAGGAAGCCGCCTTCCATGCTGGTGTCAAAGCCCATGCTCTGCTTGAGATGGTTACGCAGGACGTCAACGCCTTCACCGGTACGCGCCGACAGGCGAATAAGTGAGTGACCGTTCACATCGCTGATACCCAGCGTTTCGCCGGTGACGTCCGCTTTGTTGCGCACCACGGTGATCGGCAGTTTGGCCGGCAGACGGGCGATAAAGTCCGGCCAGATCTCCGCCGGGTCAACGGCGTCGGTGGTGGTGCCGTCCACCATAAACAGCACGCGGTCGGCCTGCTCGATCTCCTGCCAGGCGCGTTCGATACCGATACGCTCCACTTCGTCGCTGGCATCGCGCAGACCGGCGGTATCGATGATGTGCAGCGGCATGCCGTCGATGTGGATGTGCTCGCGCAGCACGTCGCGAGTGGTACCGGCAATGTCGGTCACGATTGCCGCTTCACGGCCCGCCAGGGCGTTCAGCAGGCTTGATTTCCCGGCGTTAGGGCGTCCGGCAATCACCACCTTCATCCCTTCGCGCAGCAGGCTGCCCTGGCGCGCTTCGGCGCGAACGGCGTCGAGATCGGCCATCACCTGGTTGAGCTGGGCTTCAATTTTACCGTCAGAGAGAAAATCGATCTCCTCATCCGGGAAGTCGATAGCCGCTTCCACGTAGATGCGCAGGTGAGTAAGTGCTTCCACAAGGTGATTCACACGCGCGGAGAATGCCCCCTGCAGCGAGTTCAGGGCGGAGCGGGCCGCCTGCTCGGAGCTGGCGTCGATCAGGTCAGCAATCGCCTCCGCCTGCGCCAGGTCGAGCTTGTCGTTGAGGAAGGCACGTTCGGAGAACTCGCCCGGCTTCGCAATGCGCAGGCCCGGCAGGGTCAGGATCCGTTTTAACAGCAGGTCGAGGATAACCGGGCCGCCGTGGCCCTGTAGCTCCAGCACGTCTTCACCGGTAAAGGAGTTCGGGCCGGGGAACCACAGCGCAATGCCCTGGTCCAGCGGCGTGCCGTCGGTATCTTTAAACGGCAGGTAATCAGCGTAGCGCGGCTTTGGCAGCTTACCCAGTACCGCTTCGGCCACCTCGCGTGCCTTCAGGCCGGAGATACGCAGAATGCCTACACCACCGCGTCCCGGTGGGGTTGCCTGGGCGACGATAGTGTCGTTATGGCTCATGGTTGCTCTCGTTCAATACAAATAAAAAAGGCGGTCAATCGACCGCCCTTATTTTAGCGTTAACTTATCGGATCAGGACTTTTTCTTTTCGCGGCTATGCAGGCCACGTTTTTCCAGACCACGGTAAATCAGCTGCTGCTGGATAATGGTCACCAGGTTGCTGACGATATAGTACAGCACCAGACCTGACGGGAACCACAGGAAGAACACGGTGAAGATGACCGGCATAAAGGTCATGATCTTCTGCTGCATCGGGTCGGTCACGGTGGTCGGCGACATCTTCTGGATGAAGAACATCGTCACGCCCATCAGGATCGGCAGGATGTAGTACGGGTCCTGTGCGGACAGGTCATGGATCCACAGTGCGAACGGCGCGTGGCGCAGCTCAACGGAACCCATCAGCATGTAGTACAGCGCCAGGAAGATTGGCATCTGAATCAGCAGCGGGAAGCAGCCGCCCAGTGGGTTCACTTTCTCCGCTTTGTACAGGGCCATCATCTCCTGGCTCTGACGCTGTTTGTCATCGCCCAGACGCTCACGCATTGCCTGAATCTTCGGCTGCAGCATGCGCATCTTCGCCATGGAGGTGTACTGCGCTTTGGTCAGCGGGTACATGATGCCACGAACGATGAAGGTGATAACGATGATGGAGAAGCCCCAGTTACCCAGGAAGCTGTGGATGAACTTCAGCAGCTTAAACAGCGGCTGAGAGATGAACCACAACCAACCGTAATCCACGGTCAGATCCAGGTGCGGCGCCACAGCGGCCATTTTGTCCTGAATTTCCGGGCCGACCCACAGGGTGCTGTTCAGCGTACCGGTGTCTGACCCGGCTGCACCAGAACCGGCTGAGATTTGTAGCCGATGGCGGCAAGGCCGTTGCCCAGGTTCGCGGTATAGAAGTTGTTGGTACCGTCGTTACGTGGGACCCACGCGGTAGCGAAATACTGCTGCAGCATCGCCACCCAACCGCCTTTGGCGCTGACGTTCAGGTTTTCGTTATCGGCAATGGTGTCGAATTTGTATTTCTCGTACTTCGCGTCAGGCGTGGAGTACGCCGCGCCGCGGAAGGTATGCAGCGCAAAGTTGCTGCTGCCGGTGTCGCGGTGAGACGGCAGATTGATGGACTGCTTCAGCTGGCCAAAGGTCGACAGTTCCAGCGGTTTCGCACCGGCGTTCTGTACGCTGTAGCCCACGTTCACCGCATATTCACCGCGTTTCAGCGTGAAGGTTTTGGTGAAGGTGTTGCCTGCCGCGTCGGTGTACGTCAGCGGGATCGCCAGTTCGTTCTGACCATCAGCCAGCACAAAGGTGTCGTTCTCGACGTTATACAGTGGACGCGCACCGTTAGCCGGGTTATCCGGGCCATCACGACCGGTCAGGCCGCTTTGCGCCTGGTAGATAAACTGCGGCGTGGTTTCCAGTAACTGGAACGGTTCGTTGGAGCCCAGCTCTTTCGGGTAGGTCAAAAGCAGTGCCTGCTCAACATCACCACCACGGGTGTTGATGGTCAGCTCAAGCACATCGGTCTTAACCGTAATCTGTTTCCCCTGGCCACTGGCCGGTACGCCCTGGTCGGCGGCGCTACCCGCTGCGGTGGTCGTAGTCTGCGTGGTCTGCTGCTGCGCCGGTGGAGGATTTTTATCCTGCTCCCACGCCTGCCAGATCATGAAAGACACGAACAACAAAGCGATGATAAGAAGATTGCGTTGCGAATCCATCGTTAGTGTTCTCTGGTATCAAAGGGTCCTGGAGGGACGGGGTCGTCTCCACCTGGGTGTAAAGGGTGGCATTTTAATACGCGTTTCACCGTCAACCAACTGCCTTTTATCACTCCAAACCTGCGCAATGCCTCAATTCCGTAGCTTGAGCATGTTGGTGTGAAACGGCAGTGCGGCCCGAGTAGCGGACTAATCAGGCGTTGATAGACCCGAATGAGGGCTATCAGGACCCGTGAGCCAGGCGACAGTGGCGGCGCCATAATTTTTCCAACGCTTCCGAGAGAGCACGGTTATCGAGGTCGGCAACCCCTTCTTCGCCACCACCACGAAATCCATTGCAGGCAGTTCGTGCTGACGTAAACGGAAGCTTTCACGCGTCAGACGTTTAATCCGATTGCGTTCATGCGCGCGCTTAACATTTTTCTTGGCGACGGTGAGACCGATGCGGGGATGCCCCAGCGAATTTTGGCGGCCGAGGATGGTGATTTGCGGCGTGCCAGCCCGTTGTGGCTGCTGGAAGACGAAAGTGAAATGAGCGGGAGTTAACAAACGTAACTCCCTGGGAAATGCGAGCTTAACCACTCAGGGGTTAGCTTTATTACTTGGAAACGGTCAGACGAGCGCGGCCTTTAGCACGACGACGTGCCAGAACCTGACGACCATTTTTAGTAGCCATACGAGCACGGAAGCCGTGAGAACGGTTGCGCTTCAGTACAGACGGTTGAAAAGTGCGTTTCATGGCGATTTCTACCTAAACTTGAATAAATTCACTGACTTTTGCGTATACCCGAACGAGTTTCGAACGACTAACGCCTCAGCGTGGGTGATTAAAGAGGCCGGATTGTAATAATTGTACACTCCGGAGTCAATTCTCTTTCCTTATTTCCCGCGTATTTCCGCACGTTTTCGCGTGGAAAATGAGCAACGGACGACGCAGGAAGATGAGCATCACGCGCCGGGTCGAGGATTATACGGCCTCGCCAACAAAGCGCAAGGATCGTCCCGGATCTTCGTTAGATCATTTAAGCAATAAATTGTCTGTGCTCATTAATTTTTCCAATATGCGGACTAAATCGCGGGGCACTCGCGCCAGGATCGTTTACACTTACCCGGTTCCGGATCTTCCTGTGGATAAATCGGGAAGAATCTGTGAGAAACAGAAGATCTCTGGCTCAGTTTAGGCTATGATCCGCGGTCCCGATCGGGATCCCAGGATCCTGGTCAGGATAAATTGCAGATAGCAATTCGCACGTCCCCCTTTACACAGGGTCATGTCGATGTGCGCCAACAATCATGAATATTCAATAGTTTTCTTTTATTGTTCGAGTGGAGTCCGCCGTGTCACTTTCGCTTTGGCAGCAGTGTCTTGCCCGATTGCAGGATGAGTTACCAGCCACAGAATTCAGTATGTGGATCCGCCCGTTGCAGGCGGAACTGAGCGATAACACGCTGGCTTTGTATGCGCCAAACCGTTTTGTGCTCGATTGGGTAAGGGACAAATACCTTAATAACATCAATGGACTGCTGAATGATTTCTGCGGGTCGGATGCCCCGCAGCTGCGTTTTGAAGTGGGTACAAGCCCGGTCACCCAAACCGTTCGCTGAAAGAACCTGCGACAATCGCTGCGCCCGCACAGGCGGCGCAGGTCGTCGTTCAGCGTGCAGCGCCGGCAGCGCGTCCGGGCTGGGATAATGTTCCCGCACCGGCTGAGCCAACCTACCGCTCCAACGTTAACGTGAAACACACCTTCGATAACTTCGTTGAAGGTAAGTCCAACCAGCTGGCGCGCGCGGCGGCTCGCCAGGTTGCGGATAACCCCGGTGGGGCCTACAACCCGCTGTTCCTGTATGGCGGCACGGGTCTGGGTAAAACGCACCTGCTGCATGCGGTGGGCAACGGCATTATGGCGCGCAAGCCCAATGCCAAAGTGGTGTATATGCACTCCGAACGCTTCGTTCAGGACATGGTAAAAGCCCTGCAAAACAATGCGATCGAAGAGTTTAAACGCTACTACCGTTCCGTTGACGCGCTGCTGATCGATGACATTCAATTCTTTGCCAACAAAGAACGATCGCAGGAAGAGTTTTTCCACACCTTCAACGCCCTGCTGGAAGGCAATCAGCAGATCATTCTGACCTCGGATCGTTATCCAAAAGAGATCAACGGCGTTGAAGATCGTCTGAAATCCCGCTTCGGCTGGGGCCTGACGGTGGCGATCGAGCCGCCGGAGCTGGAAACCCGCGTCGCGATCCTGATGAAAAAAGCCGATGAAAACGACATTCGCCTGCCGGGCGAAGTGGCGTTCTTCATTGCCAAGCGCCTGCGCTCCAACGTGCGTGAGCTGGAAGGGGCGCTGAACCGCGTGATCGCCAATGCCAACTTCACCGGCCGTGCGATCACCATCGATTTTGTGCGTGAAGCGCTGCGCGATCTGCTGGCACTGCAGGAAAAACTGGTCACCATCGACAATATTCAAAAGACGGTGGCTGAGTACTACAAGATCAAAGTGGCGGATTTACTGTCCAAACGTCGTTCCCGCTCGGTGGCGCGTCCGCGCCAGATGGCGATGGCGCTGGCAAAGGAGCTAACCAACCACAGCCTGCCGGAAATCGGGGATGCGTTTGGTGGCCGCGACCATACGACCGTGCTGCACGCCTGTCGCAAGATTGAGCAGTTGCGCGAAGAAAGCCACGACATCAAAGAAGATTTTTCCAATCTAATCAGAACATTATCTTCGTGACGCTATGAAATTTACCGTTGAACGTGAACATTTATTAAAACCGCTGCAACAGGTGAGCGGCCCATTGGGCGGCCGCCCGACGCTGCCTATTCTCGGAAACCTGCTGCTTCAGGTCGCGGAAGGCACGCTGTCGCTGACCGGCACCGATCTGGAAATGGAGATGGTGGCGCGCGTTGCGCTGACGCAGCCGCACGACGCGGGCGCGACCACGGTTCCGGCACGTAAATTCTTTGATATCTGCCGCGGGCTGCCGGAAGGGGCGGAAATCGCCGTGCAGCTGGAAGGCGAGCGTATGCTGGTGCGCTCCGGCCGCAGCCGTTTCTCGCTCTCCACGCTGCCTGCTGCGGACTTCCCGAACCTGGACGACTGGCAGAGCGAAGTGGAATTCACCCTGCCGCAGGCGACGATGAAGCGCCTGATTGAAGCCACGCAGTTCTCCATGGCGCATCAGGACGTTCGTTACTACTTAAACGGCATGCTGTTCGAAACCGAAGGCGAAGAGCTGCGTACCGTGGCCACCGACGGCCACCGTCTGGCGGTCTGTTCGATGCCGATTGGCGACTCACTGCCGAACCATTCGGTGATCGTGCCGCGTAAAGGGGTGATTGAGCTGATGCGTATGCTCGACGGTGGCGATACGCCGCTGCGCGTGCAGATCGGCAGCAACAACATCCGCGCCCACGTGGGCGATTTCATCTTCACATCGAAGCTGGTTGACGGCCGTTTCCCGGATTATCGCCGCGTATTGCCGAAGAACCCGGACAAAACGCTGGAAGCCGGCTGCGATATGCTCAAGCAGGCGTTTGCCCGCGCGGCCATCCTCTCGAACGAGAAATTCCGCGGCGTGCGCCTGTACGTCAGTGAAAACCAGATCAAAATCACCGCCAACAACCCGGAGCAGGAAGAGGCGGAAGAGATTCTGGACGTCACCTACGCCGGCAGCTGAGATGGAAATCGGCTTCAACGTCAGCTACGTGCTGGATGTGCTGAATGCGCTGAAATGCGAGAACGTGCGCATCCTGCTGACCGACTCCGTTTCGAGCGTACAGATTGAAGATGCCGCATCACAGTCGGCTGCCTATGTTGTCATGCCAATGAGACTGTAATGTCGCTCACCCGTCTGTTGATCCGCGACTTTCGCAACATCGAGAGCGCGGATCTCGCTTTATCCCCTGGCTTTAACTTCCTGGTTGGCGCAAACGGCAGCGGCAAAACCAGCGTGCTGGAAGCCATCTATACGCTCGGCCACGGTCGGGCGTTTCGCAGTTTGCAGATTGGTCGCGTCATTCGCCACGAGCAGGAATCCTTTGTTCTGCACGGGCGTTTGCAGGGCGAGGAGCGGGAGACCGCCATCGGCCTGACCAAAGACAAGCAGGGCGACAGCAAGGTGCGCATCGATGGTACCGACGGCCACAAGGTGGCCGAGCTGGCGCTGCTGATGCCGATGCAGCTGATCACGCCCGAGGGGTTTACTTTGCTCAACGGCGGCCCCAAATACCGAAGAGCGTTCCTCGACTGGGGATGCTTTCACAACGAAGCCGGATTCTTTAACGCCTGGAGCAATCTGAAGCGCCTGCTGAAGCAGCGCAACGCCGCGCTGCGCCAGGTGAGCCGCTACGCGCAGCTGCGTCCGTGGGATATGGAGTTAATCCCGCTCGCGGAACAGATCAGCCGCTGGCGTGCCGAATACAGCGCCGGTATCGCCGAAGATATGGCCGACACCTGCAACCAGTTTTTACCTGAATTCTCCCTCACCTTCTCCTTCCAGCGCGGCTGGGAGAAAGAGACGGATTACGGCGAGGTGCTGGAGCGCAACTTCGAGCGCGACCGCATGTTGACCTACACCGCGCACGGCCCGCACAAAGCGGATTTCCGCATTCGTGCCGACGGTGCGCCGGTGGAAGATACGCTGTCGCGCGGGCAGCTCAAGCTCCTGATGTGCGCGCTGCGTCTGGCGCAGGGGGAGTTTCTCACCCGCGAGAGCGGGCGACGCTGCCTGTACCTGATAGATGATTTTGCCTCCGAACTTGACGACGCGCGGCGCGGCCTGTTTGCCAGCCGCTTAAAAGCCACGCAGTCGCAGGTTTTTGTCAGCGCGATCAGCGCTGAACACGTTATGGACATGTCGGACGAAAATTCGAAGATGTTTACCGTGGAAAAGGGTAAAATAACGGATTAACCCAAGATGAAATGAGCGAGAAACGTTGATGTCGAATTCTTATGACTCCTCCAGTATCAAAGTCCTGAAAGGGCTGGATGCGGTGCGTAAGCGCCCGGGTATGTATATCGGCGACACGGATGACGGCACCGGTCTGCACCACATGGTATTCGAGGTGGTAGATAACGCTATCGACGAAGCGCTCGCCGGGTCACTGTAAAGACATCGTGGTCACCATCCATGCGGACAACTCCGTCTCCGTACACCGATGACGGCCGTGGCATCCCGACCGGTATTCACCCGGAAGAGGGCGTCTCTGCGGCGGAAGTGATCATGACCGTCCTGCACGCAGGCGGTAAGTTCGACGATAACTCCTATAAAGTTTCCGGCGGCCTGCACGGCGTGGGTGTTTCGGTGGTAAACGCCCTGTCGCAGAAGCTGGAGCTGGTGATCCAGCGCGAAGGCAAAGTCCACCGTCAGATTTATGAGCACGGCGTGCCGCAGGCTCCGCTGGCCGTCACCGGCGAAACCGAAAAGACCGGTACCATGGTGCGTTTCTGGCCGAGCCACGAAACCTTCACCAACGTCACCGAGTTCGAGTACGACATCCTGGCGAAACGCCTGCGTGAGCTGTCCTTCCTGAACTCCGGCGTCTCGATTCGCCTGCGCGACAAGCGTGACGGCAAAGAAGACCACTTCCACTACGAAGGCGGTATCAAGGCGTTCGTTGAGTATCTGAACAAGAACAAAACGCCGATCCACCCGAACATCTTCTACTTCTCCACCGAAAAAGACGGTATCGGCGTGGAAGTGGCGCTGCAGTGGAACGACGGTTTCCAGGAAAACATCTACTGCTTCACCAACAACATTCCGCAGCGTGACGGCGGTACTCACCTTGCCGGCTTCCGTGCGGCGATGACCCGTACGCTGAACGCCTACATGGACAAAGAAGGCTACAGCAAGAAAGCCAAAGTCAGCGCCACCGGCGACGATGCCCGTGAAGGCCTGATTGCCGTGGTCTCGGTGAAGGTGCCGGATCCGAAGTTCTCCTCGCAGACCAAAGACAAGCTGGTCTCCTCCGAGGTGAAAACGGCGGTTGAACAGCAGATGAACGAACTGCTGAGCGAATACCTGCTGGAAAACCCGTCCGACGCGAAAATCGTGGTCGGCAAAATTATCGATGCGGCGCGCGCCCGTGAAGCGGCGCGTAAAGCCCGTGAAATGACCCGCCGTAAAGGCGCGCTGGACCTGGCCGGCCTGCCGGGCAAACTGGCTGACTGCCAGGAACGCGACCCGGCGCTGTCCGAACTGTACCTCGTGGAAGGGGACTCCGCGGGCGGTTCTGCGAAGCAGGGCCGTAACCGTAAGAACCAGGCGATCCTGCCGCTGAAGGGTAAAATCCTCAACGTTGAGAAGGCGCGCTTCGACAAGATGCTCTCTTCGCAGGAAGTGGCGACGCTGATCACCGCGCTGGGCTGCGGCATCGGCCGCGACGAGTACAACCCGGACAAACTGCGCTACCACAGCATCATCATCATGACCGATGCGGACGTCGACGGCTCGCACATCCGTACGCTGCTGTTGACCTTCTTCTACCGTCAGATGCCGGAAATCGTTGAGCGTGGCCACGTCTACATCGCCCAGCCGCCGCTGTACAAAGTGAAGAAAGGCAAGCAGGAACAGTACATCAAAGATGACGAGGCGATGGATCAGTACCAAATCGCCATCGCGCTGGACGGCGCAACCCTGCACGCCAACGCGCAGCGCACCTGCACTGGCCGGTGAGCCGCTGGAGAGACTGGTGGCCGAGTTCAACGCCACGCAGAAAATGATCGGGCGTATGGAGCGCCGCTACCCGCAAACGCTGCTGAAAGCGCTGGTTTATCAGCCGACGCTGACCGAAGCCGATCTGAGCGACGAGCAGACCGTGACCCGCTGGGTGAACGCCCTGGTGACCGAGCTGAACGAGAAAGAGCAGCACGGCAGCCAGTGGAAATGCGATGTTCGGAAAACAGTGCGCTGAGCTCAGTTCGAGCCGATCGTTCGCGTGCGTACCCACGGCGTCGATACCGACTATCCGCTGGAGCACGAGTTTGTGACCGGTGGGGAATACCGTCGTATCTGTGCACGCTGGGCGAGAAGCTGCGCGGCCTGATCGAAGACGATGCGTTCATCGAACGTGGCGAACGTCGTCAGCCGGTAGCCAGCTTCGAGCAGGCGCTGGACTGGCTGGTGAAAGAGTCGCGCCGCGGCCTCGCGATCCAGCGCTATAAAGGTCTGGGCGAGATGAACCCGGAGCAGCTGTGGGAAACCACCATGGATCCGGAAAGCCGCCGCATGCTGCGCGTGACCGTTAAGGACGCCATCGCTGCAGACCAGCTGTTCACCACGCTGATGGGCGATGCGGTTGAACCGCGTCGTGCCTTCATCGAAGAGAACGCCCTGAAAGCGGCAAATATCGATATTTAACGGCTTACAGGCCGAATTGTAGGCCGGGTAAACGCAGAGCCACCCGGCGAAAAGCGCCTGATGGCGCTGCGCTTATCAGGCCTGGAGGCTGAATCCTCCGTTTTATGGCGAAAAAGGGGAATCCCGGTTCCCCTTCCTGTCCCCCTTTTCACCCCGTCGCGCTGCTGTTTTTTGAGCGGAATCGCGTTAGCATGGGTCCTGAAAAATCTCATCTGGGGATCTCATGGCTATAAAACTTATTGCAATCGATATGGACGGCACGCTGCTGCTGCCGGATCACACCATCTCTCCCGCCGTTAAAAATGCTATCGCCGCTGCGCGCGAGCGCGGTATTAACGTGGTGCTGACCACGGGCCGACCCTATTCGGGCGTTCACAGCTACATGAAAGAGCTGCATATGGAGCGGGAAGGTGATTATTGCATTACCTACAACGGCGCACTGGTACAGAACGCCATTGACGGCAGCACGGTAGCGCAAACGACGTTGAGCTATGATGATTACCGCTACCTGGAGAAACTCTCCCGCGAAGTTGGTTCTCATTTCCACGCCCTTGATCGCAATACGCTTTACACCGCAAACCGGGACATCAGCCACTACACGGTGCACGAATCTTACGTGGCAACGATTCCGCTGGTGTTCTGCGAGGCAGAAAAGATGGATCCCGCAACGCAGTTCCTCAAAGTGATGATGATTGATGACCCGGTGATCCTCGATCAGGCTATTGCCCGCATCCCGCAGGAAGTGAAAGAGAAGTATACCGTGCTGAAAAGTGCGCCGTACTACCTCGAAATACTGGATAAACGCGTCAATAAAGGCACCGGTGTGAAATCCCTTGCCGAGGCGCTGAATATCAAGCAGGACGAGATCATGGCGATTGGCGATCAGGAAAACGACATCGCAATGATCGAATATGCTGGCGTGGGTGTGGCGATGGATAACGCCATTCCATCGGTGAAAGAAATCGCGAACTTTGTCACCAAATCCAACCTTGAAGACGGCGTTGCTTACGCCATCGAGAAATTTGCCCTGAACTAAGCGATTCTCGCAGGCAGGAGCGCATTGCTCTTGCTTGTGGCTTTCCGAATCGTAGTCATTTCCCCTCGGATCCATTACTCTGAAGCGCTTACTCCGCTTCCGGGTTTATCCGCTAATGAAACAACTCACCTTCGCTGCGCGTCACCATCAACTGACCAATATTCATAGCTGGACACCAGACAGCCAGTGGCTGGTTTTCGATGTTCGCCCTTCCGGCGCATCGTTTACCGGGAAAACCATTGAGCGTGTCAATGTGCACAGTGGTGAGGTTGAAGTGCTGTATACGGCAACGGACGGCGCGCATGTTGGTGTGGTGACGGTCAGTCCACAGGCGGAAAAATATGTTTTTATCCATGGCCCGGAAAACCCTGACGACAACTGGCAGTATGATTTTCACCATCGCCGGGGCGTTATTACGGAAAAGGGCGTAACGCGGAATCTGGATGCGCTGGATATCACCGCGCCTTACACGCCGGGCGCATTGCGCGGCGGCACGCACGTGCATGTGTTCAGCCCGAACGGTGAAAACGTCAGCTTTACCTATAACGACCACGTTATGCATGCGCTTTCTCCGGCAAAAGATCTGCGTAATGTCGGCGTTGCGGTGCCGTTTGGCCCGGTAACGCCGCCCTGCACACATCCGCGTGAATATGGCGGCAGCCACTGGTGCGTACTGATCAGCCGCACAACATCCACGCCCGTGCCGGGCAGCGACGATATCAATCGTGCTTACGAAGAGGGATGGGTTGGCAACGACAGGCTGGCGTTCATCGGCGATACGCTTTCGACAGGCGGTGAAAAAGTGCCGGAGTTGTTTATTGTCGCGCTGCCTGGCGATGAACAAGGCTGGAAAACCGCAGGTGATGCGCCGCTGGCGGGCAGCGAACAAACTCTGCCCGCGCCGCCAAAAGGCGTGGTGCAAAAGCGTCTGACATTCACTCACCAACGCCGTTATCCTGGCTTAGTGAATGTGCCGCGCCACTGGGTGCGCAGCAATCCGCAGGCCACGCAGATTGCGTTTTTGATGCGTGATGAGCGCGGTATTGTGCAGTTGTGGTTGATAAGCCCGGACGGCGGTGAACCGCGCCAGTTAACTTTTACTGCCGGTGGTATCCAGTCGGCCTTTAACTGGCATCCCTCCGGCGAGGCGCTGGGATTTGTACTGGAAAACCGCATTGCGCTATGCGATGCCGGGCGCGGCGACATCACCTTTTTGACATCCGATCACGTAAATCCACCGTCTGCCGATGCCGTGGTGTTTTCACCAGACGGGAAGCTGATCGCCTGGATGGAAGAGGTGGAAGGCTTCCGCCAGCTGTGGATGACGGAAACCCGACTGTAAATCAGGGAGCAGGCATGGGCGCTGGCGGGATCACCGAGTTGGTCGCCAGGTTTGCCTGTTCGCTCTTTTCAACCCGTGATTTGATGGAATCATCCTTGCGGAAGAGATCCCACGGCAGCAGTAAGGTGTCCATGACAGCGGTAAAAGGCATATCCAGTACCACCAGCGACTTGGTGCCAATGCCAGTTTCATCATCGGAAAGCATGGCCGAACTGGCGCGCGTTCCAGGATAAACCCCTTCTTTGCCGCCCGTATGCGACATGACGCTTGAGCAACCTGACAACATCATTCCGTAGAGCAAAACAGAAACTATAAGCGTTGTTTTCATCATCGATTAATCATCGTTGTTTGTAGTTTGAATGCTACTCAGGCGGTTATAGCCTCCCTTTTGGGAAAGGGATAGCATTCGGGTTCCGCTCTGTGGCGGTACTCGCACTTTGTCCTTTTGTGCTGTGATCCCAGTCTATGCATTGCGCCAGAAAGTGCAAAAAAAAGTCGGTATTCCACCCTTGAAATCAGACCCGTCAGCCATATTTTAGGAATGTAACCAAGAAACACGCCGGAAGGGTGTTGGGTTACGGTAACGGCCTGTCCCTTGTGGAAGGCATGGAAAAATCTCGCTGATTTCAGGAGCTTTTAAGTATGCGTAATTTCGATCTCTCCCCGCTTTATCGTTCGGCTATTGGTTTTGACCGTCTGTTTAATCTGCTGGAAAACAACCAGAACCAGAGCAATGGCGGTTACCCTCCGTACAACGTTGAATTAGTGGATGAAAACCACTACCGCATCGCCATTGCTGTGGCCGGTTTCGCTGAGAGCGAACTGGAAATCACCGCGCAGGACAACCTGCTGGTGGTGAAAGGCTCCCACAGTGACGAGCAAAAAGAGCGTACTTACCTCTATCAGGGCATTGCCGAGCGCAACTTCGAACGGAAATTCCAGCTGGCGGAAAATATTCACGTCAATGGCGCCAACCTGGTGAACGGCCTGCTCTATATCGATCTGGAACGCGTGATCCCGGAAGAGAAAAAACCGCGTCGCATCGAAATTAACTAATTGTTCCGGGTTGCCACTGGCGGCCCGGTCCCGACATGCTCGCCGACAGGGGGCATATGTGAGCCATTGCGCTCGCAGGTATTCACTCGCTTCTTAGAAGGAGAAACACTCATGCGTAACTATGATTTATCCCCGATTTTTCGTCAGTGGATTGGCTTCGACAAACTGGCTAACGCTCTGCAAAGCACCACTGAACAACAGTCTTTCCCTCCTTACAACATTGAGAAAGGCGACGATAACCACTACCGCATCACCCTTGCGCTGGCCGGTTTCCGCCAGGAAGAGCTGGATATTCAGCTGGAAAATAACCGCCTGACCATTAAAGGCACGCCGGAAAAACCGGCCAACGAGCCGAAATGGTTGCATCAGGGGTTGGTGATACAGCCGTTCAGCCTGAGCTTTACGCTGGCCGACTTTATGGAAGTCTCCGGCGCGACCTTTGCCAACGGTTTGCTGCATATCGATCTACTGCGTAACGTGCCGGAAAGCGCGGCGCCGCAACGGATTGCCATCAGCAATCGACCGGCGTTAAATAGCTAACGGCTGCAGAACAAAAGGCTCCGCATACGGAGCCTTTATTGTTTATGCGTGAACGCGCTGCAAAAAACGCTGCCGCCAGGGTTTGAGCACGAAAAAGGCCAGCAGCGCGCAGAGAATATCAAGCGTGATGGCGCAGCCAAACACCAGATTCCAGCTTCCCGTTTGCTGATACATCAGCGCCGCCAGCGGCCCGCCAAAGATGGAACCAATCCCCTGCGAAATATAGAGCCAGCCGTAGTTCGCTGTCGCATGCTGCGTGCCGAAGGTATCGGTTAGCGTGGCGGGGAAAAGTGAAAAAATCTCGCCCCAGCCGAAAAAAACCACCCCGGAGAGCAAAACAAACAGCAGCGGATCGTCTTTGCACAACAACCACAACGCCATCGCACAGCCTTCCAGGCCAAAAGCGATAAACATCATATTTTCGCGACCGATGCGGTCAGAAATATAGCCGCACACCGGGCGCGTCAGCCCGTTCATAAAGCGGTCGATGGTCATCGCCAGCGGCAGCGCCGCCACGCCCATTACGGTCACTGCGGTAATACCGAAATCTTCGGCGAAAATCGCCATCTGTGAAGTGACCATCAGCCCGGAGGTGGACATCATGGTCATCATCACAAACATCAGCCAGAACAACGGCTTGCGTAGCATCTCTCCTGGAGAAAAACTTTTAGCACTCATCGCCAGGCTACTGTTGCTCTCCTGCGTGTTGAGTGTTTGCGGCGCGCGTAGCCCCTGGCTGGCAATAAAACCAATGACCGCCATGACCAGCCCGAACTGCCAGAGCGTGTTTTCCAGCCCCTTCGCGGCCAGCGATTGTGTGACCGGAAAGGTGGTCAGAATCGCGCCCATGCCATAGCCCGCCGCCACCATCCCTGTGGCAAATCCGCGTTTTTCCGGGAACCAGCGCACCATCAGACCCACCACGCCGATGTAAACAATCCCGGTGCCAAGGCCGCCCAGCACGCCGTAATAGAGATAAAGTTCGCTCAGGCTACTGATGGTTGAGGTCAGCATCCAGCTTACGCCGCTCAGCACAGTACCAATGGCAATTAACCTGCGCGGGCCGAACTTATCGATCAATCGCCCCTGAAAAGGTGAGAAGAAGGTTTGCAAAATGATCAACAGGGAAAAGGTGAGCTGAATTTCCGCCAGCGGAACGTTCAGCTTTGCCATAAAAGGGCGCGTAAACAGCGCCCAGACATATTGCGGGCTGGAGATGGAGATCATACACAGCAAGCCCAGCGCTAACTGGGTCCACTTTTTCTGGCTGGTAACCACTACGTGAGTCAGTGTTGTATTTGTCATGCCGCCCCCTGTTTTTAACAAAAGTGGGCTTTTGCATTAACCATGCCATAACCTATTGTTGTGTCTGACATTCCCGGAATGCTTAGCAGGCGCACGGTTTTTTCCGCCCGTGTCGGTAAAAGGGTGTGCTTTTGTTCAGGGCAACGGTTTTCTGCTGGTGCAATCTTCGCCACATTCTGAGGCAAATAAATTCCATACACTGTGTAAGGGGTAACCTATACAGCTATTACGGGTTCTGCCAAACTCCTTGCAGTCATCATGTACAGGGAAAAGATCATGAGTGATATCGCGTTAACCGTAAGCGTGTTGGCCCTGGTCGCTGTTGTTGGCTTGTGGATAGGGAATATCAAAATCCGCGGCGTCGGGTTTGGGATTGGCGGGGTGCTGTTTGGCGGCATTTTTGTCGGCCACCTTTTAGATAAACTGGGTATCACTATAAGCGGTCAGATACTGCTTTTTGTGCAGGAGTTTGGCCTGATCCTGTTCGTCTATACCATCGGGATTCAGGTGGGGCCGGGGTTCTTCGCCTCTCTTCGTGTTTCCGGCTTACGGCTCAACCTGTTTGCCCTCGGCATTGTGGTGATGGGCGGGCTGGTCACCGCCATTCTGCATAAAATCTTTGCTATCCCGCTGCCCGTGGTGCTGGGCATTTTCTCCGGGGCGGTCACCAATACGCCCGCGCTCGGCGCCGGGCAGCAAATCCTGCGCGATTTGGGCATCGAACCCGGCATCGTCGACCAGATGGGGATGAGCTACGCCATGGCCTATCCGTTTGGCATTTGCGGCATTCTGCTCTCCATGTGGCTGGTACGCGTCCTGTTTCGCATTAACGTCGATAAAGAGGCGCAGGACCACGAAACAACGCTCACCAACGGCCATATGCCGATCAAAACCATCAACATTCGGGTTGATAACCCCAACCTGAACAATATGGCGATTCAGGACGTGCCGATCCTGAACAGCGCCAATATCATCTGCTCCCGCCTTAAGCGCGACGATATGCTGATGGTGCCCGCGCCCGGCACCATCATTCAGCAAGGCGATCTGTTGCACCTGGTTGGCCAGCCCGGCGATTTGAACAACGCGCGGCTGGTGATTGGTCAGGAAGTGGATACCTCTCTCTCCACGCGCGGCACCGATATGCGGGTGGAACGCGTTGTGGTGACTAACGAGCACGTTCTGGGCAAAAAAATACGCGATCTGCAGGTAAAAGAGCGCTACGACGTGGTGATCTCCCGCCTCAACCGTGCGGGTGTCGAGCTGGTCGCCAGCCCCGAGGCCAGCCTGCAGTTCGGGGATATCCTCAACCTGGTGGGGCGCCCGTCGTCCATCGACGCCGTGGCGGATATGGTGGGTAACGCCCAGCAGAAACTGCAGCAGGTGCAGATGCTGCCGGTGTTCATCGGTATTGGACTTGGCGTACTCCTTGGCTCCATCCCGCTGTACGTGCCGGGCTTCCCGGTGGCGCTCAAGCTGGGCCTGGCGGGCGGGCCGCTGATTATGGCGCTGATCCTCGGGCGTATCGGCTGCATCGGTAAGCTCTACTGGTTTATGCCGCCGAGCGCCAACCTGGCGCTGCGCGAGCTGGGCATCGTGCTGTTCCTGGCGGTGGTCGGGCTGAAGTCCGGCGGGGATTTTGTCGATACGCTGATCAAGGGCGAAGGGATGAGCTGGGTCGGCTACGGCATCTTTATCACGGCGATTCCGTTGCTGACGGTGGGCATACTGGCGCGGATGTTCGCCAAAATGAACTACCTGACGCTGTGCGGCATGCTGGCGGGCTCCATGACCGATCCGCCCGCGCTGGCCTTTGCCAACAACCTGCACGCCACCAGCGGCGCGGCGGCGCTCTCCTATGCCACCGTCTACCCGCTGGTGATGTTCCTGCGCATCATCACCCCGCAGCTACTGGCGGTGCTGTTCTGGGGGATGGGCTAGCAGGTCGTCCGGGTGGATGCGCCGCAGATGGTAGTCCACCTGGTAATCGCTGGTATTGCGGAACATCACGGAATAGTTGAGGAACTCGCCGCTGTCGCTGTAGGAGAGGGAGGTAATACGCAGCAGCGGCGTCTGTTCCGGCAGGTTCATATAACCGGCCAGCTGTTTATCGGCCAGCACCGGCGTCAGGCTCTCGTAGTTGCCGCTGATGGTGATCCCGCACTCCTTCTCGATGTAATCAAACTTTGACCCCTCAAGATGCGCCAGCGACAGATTGCGGAACAGCTTCACCGGCATAAAGCTGTCCTCCAGCATCAGCGGCTTTCCGTCCACGTAGCGCACCCTCCGGGAGAAGTAGATCCGCTCATCCACCTGAATTCGCAGCTGGCTGGCGATGGCGGGCGGGGCCGGCATCACTTCGAACTGCAGCACCTTGCTCTGCACCTCTTTTCCCTGCCGACGCAGCACCTCCACCAGCCCGGTCAGGTTGGTGGTTTCGTGGTGAACGTCTTTGCGTGCGACAAACGTGCCGCTGCCGTGCCGCCGTTCAACCAGCCCCCAGCTCACCAGCAGATCCAGCGCCTTGCGGATGGTCATTCGCGCCACGCCGAACTCCTGCGCCAGCGCCTTTTCGCCCGGCAGCGGGCTGCCGATATTGTAGTCCGACGAATTCAGCCGCAGCCGCAATCTGTCAGCAATAGATTTGTAGATCACCAGTAGACCTCTCTGCCCTTATCAGGGCGTGGATTGCGTCCTGACATGTCCATATTTAGCCCGAAAAGTAGACCTGATTGGTCAAAATAAAACCATGAATGCGATCACGAATCGCAGCGGCACGCCATGTTCGCGCATCAGTAAGTTCTTATGCTCACCTCAGGCCAGCAAAAAACCATAAAGGCCTCTACCCCTACAGGTTGTTTCATGAGGATTTTAAAATGCTCAGTCAAATACAACGTTTTGGCGGTGCCATGTTTACCCCGGTGTTGCTGTTTCCGTTCGCCGGGATCGTGGTGGGAATCGCCATCATGCTTCGCAACCCGCTGTTTGTCGGCGAAGCCTTAACGGCCCCCGATCATCTTTTCGCGCAGATTGTTCACATCATTGAAGAGGGCGGCTGGGCGGTGTTTCGCAATATGCCGCTGATTTTTGCCGTCGGCCTGCCGATTGGCCTGGCGAAGCAGGCGCAGGGGCGCGCCTGCCTGGCGGTGCTGATTAGCTTCCTGACCTGGAACTACTTCATTAACGCGATGGGGATGACCTGGGGCCACTTCTTTGGCGTCGATTTCTCCGCCGAACCGACGGCGGGTAGCGGGCTGGCGATGATTGCCGGGATCAAAACGCTCGATACCAGCATCATCGGGGCCATTGTGATTTCAGGCATCGTCACCGCCATCCACAACCGCTATTTCGACAAGCCGCTGCCGGTGTTTCTGGGGATTTTCCAGGGCAGCTCGTTTGTCGTTATCCTCGCGTTCTTCGTCATGATCCCCTGCGCCTGGCTGACGCTGCTGGGCTGGCCGAAAGTGCAGATGGGCATTGAGTCCCTGCAGGCGTTCCTGCGCTCTGCCGGGGCGCTGGGCGTGTGGGTCTATACCTTCCTGGAACGCATTCTGATCCCAACCGGATTGCACCACTTCGTCTACGGTCCGTTCATCTTCGGCCCGGCGGCGGTGGAGGGCGGGATTCAGGTCTACTGGGCGCAGCATCTGCAGGAATTCAGCCAGAGTACCCTGCCGCTGAAAACCCTCTTCCCGGAAGGCGGCTTCGCCCTGCACGGTAACTCGAAAGTGTTTGGCTCGGTCGGGATTGCGCTGGCGATCTGGTACACCGCGTCGCCGGAAAACCGCGTCAAGGTCGCGGGGCTGCTGGTCCCGGCCACGCTGACCGCGGTGCTGGTGGGCATTACCGAACCGCTCGAATTCACCTTCCTGTTTATCTCGCCGCTGCTGTTTGCCGTTCACGCCGTGCTGGCGGCGACCATGGCGACGGTGATGTACAGCTTCGGCGTGGTCGGGAACATGGGCGGCGGCCTGCTGGACCAGTTCCTGCCGCAAAACTGGATCCCGATGTTCCATAACCACGCCGCGACGGTCTTCACCCAGATCGGCATCGGCGTCTGCTTCACCGCGCTCTACTTCGTGGTTTTCAAAACGCTGATCGCACGTCTGAACCTGAAAACGCCCGGCCGGGAAGAGAGCGAAATCAAGCTCTACAGCAAGGCCGACTATAAGGCGGCGCGCGGGCAAACCACCGCCCCGGCCGCGGCCAGCCAGCAGGTCGGGCAGGCCGCCGGATTCCTGCAGGCGCTGGGCGGCGCGGCCAACATCGAAAGCATCAACAACTGCGCCACCCGCCTGCGCATCGCCCTGGTCGATATGGCGAAAACCCAAAGCGATGACGTCTTCAAAGCCCTCGGCGCCCACGGCGTGGTGCGACGCGGCAACGGCATTCAGGTGATTGTCGGCCTGCACGTTCCTCAGGTGCGCGACCAGCTGGAATCGCTGATGAAAACCCCTTTAACGAATGAACAAACCACCCTGACAGAGGCTATATCATGAAAAAATTCTCAGTTGTCATTGCAGGCGGCGGCAGCACCTTTACGCCTGGTATCGTCCTGATGCTGTTAGCCAACCGTGACCGTTTCCCGCTGCGCGCGCTGAAGTTCTATGACAACGACGGCGCGCGTCAGGAGACCATCGCCGAAGCGTGCAAAATCATCCTTAAGGAGCAGGCGCCGGAGATTGAATTCAGCTACACCACCGATCCGAAAGCGGCCTTTACCGATGTCGATTTCGTGATGGCGCATATCCGCGTGGGCAAATACCCGATGCGCGAAAAAGATGAAAAAATCCCGCTGCGCCACGGCGTGCTGGGCCAGGAAACCTGCGGGCCGGGCGGGATCGCCTACGGCATGCGCTCTATCGGCGGCGTGCTGGAGCTGGTGGATTATATGGAGCAGTACTCTCCGAACGCGTGGATGCTGAACTACTCCAACCCGGCGGCGATTGTCGCGGAAGCCACGCGCCGCCTGCGTCCGAACGCCAAAATCCTTAACATCTGCGATATGCCGATCGGCATTGAAGGGCGCATGGCGCAGATTGTCGGCCTGAAAGACCGCAAAGAGATGCGCGTGCGCTACTACGGCCTGAACCACTTCGGCTGGTGGACGTCAATTGAAGATCTGAACGGCAACGATCTGATGCCGAAACTGCGCGAATACGTGGCGAAAAACGGTTATGTTCCGCCTTCGGACAACGCACATACCGAAGCGAGCTGGAACGATACGTTCGCCAAAGCAAAAGACGTGCAGGCGCTGGATCCGGATACCATGCCGAACACCTACCTGAAGTATTACCTGTTCCCGGACTACGTGGTCGCGCACAGTCCAACCCGGAACGCACCCGCGCCAATGAGGTCATGGATCACCGTGAGAAGCACGTGTTCAGTGCCTGCCGGGCGATTATCGAGGCGGGAAAATCCTCCGCCGGTGAGCTGGAAATTGACGAACATGCGTCGTACATCGTCGATCTGGCGACCGCCATTGCCTTCAACACCCAGGAGCGCATGCTGCTGATTGTGCCAAACAACGGGGCCATCCATAACTTTGATGCCGATGCGATGGTGGAGATTCCTTGCCTGGTGGGCCAAAACGGCCCGGAGCCGCTCACGGTGGGCGATATTCCGCACTTCCAGAAAGGGCTGATGAGCCAGCAGGTGGCGGTGGAAAAACTGGTGGTGGATGCCTGGGAGCAGCGCTCGTACCAGAAACTCTGGCAGGCGATCACCCTGTCGAAAACCGTGCCGAGCGCGTCCGTCGCGAAAGCGATTCTGGATGACCTGATCGAGGCCAACAAAGAGTACTGGCCGGCGCTGCATTAATTCTCCTGACCGGCACCGTCAGGGTGCCGGCTTTCCATTGCGCGAAAGAGTCGAAAAGCGTCAGTTTATCCGCTACTTTGAAGGCCTGGCCGGAGCGGTTTTTCCCTTTACCGTTGCAAGAAGGGGTAATGCCGGCAAGGTTATCAACGTGGAAGGAGAACAGTCATGAAAATTTCCCGCCTCGGCGAAGCGCCGGACTACCGCTTCTCGCTGGCGAATGAACGCACGTTTTTTGCGTGGATCCGCACCGCGCTGGGGTTTCTTGCCGCGGGGGTGGGGCTCGACCAGTTCGCGCCCCAGTTTGCCACGCCGCTGATTCGCGAGGTGCTGGCGCTGCTGCTGTGCCTGTTCGCGGGCGTGCTGGCGATTTACGGCTACCTGCGCTGGCTGCGCAATGAAAAAGCGATGCGTCTGAAAGAGGATCTGCCCTATACCCGCGTGCTGATGGTAATAAGCGTGGCGCTGCTGGCGGTGGCGGGGGTGGTGATGGTGCTGGTGTTCTATGGCGGATAGCCGCAAAGCGCGACGCGAAGCGGATCCTGGCCTGCAGCCGGAGCGGACGTCGCTGGCCTGGTTGCGCACGCTGCTGGGGTATGGCGCGCTGATGGCCCTGGCGGTTAAGCACAACTGGCAACATTCGGGCATGCCTTTCTGGATCTCGCTCATCATTCTGGCGCTGGCAGCGTTACTGCTCTGGCGCTATACCCATAAGCGTATCTTAATGGACGTCAATAAAAGCGATTTCGCCTTACCCGGCGCAATACGTGACAAATTATTGATCTCCCTCGCGGTGCTTTCCCTCGCATTACTGTTTGCTGTAACGCATATCCGTCAGCTTATTCTTATCTTGTGAGGATGTTTGCATGCCAGGCTGCCACGTTATGGCTAAGCCCGCCAGTTCACGCTGCAACCTTAACTGCCGCTACTGTTTTTACCTCGAAAAACCGCAGCAAAATGTTATGGATGACACCACGCTGGAGGCATTTATTCGCCAGCAGATCGACGCCCAGCCGGGCGAAAAAGTGCCGTTTGCCTGGCAGGGCGGCGAACCGACGCTCTGCGGGCTGGAATTCTTTCAGCGCGTTGCTGCCCTGCAAAAAAAGCACGCCAATGGCAAACGTATTGAAAACGCCTTCCAGACGAATGGCATTCTGCTGAATGAGGAGTGGTGCCGTTTTTTTCATGACAACGGCTGGCTGGTGGGCGTTTCCATCGATGGCCCGGCGGATTTGCATGATGCTTACCGTGTGAACCGCAGCGGCAAACCATCACACCCGAAAGTCCTTAATGCCATTGCGACGCTGAATAAACATCAGGTCGAGTACAACCTGCTGTGCGTCGTCAATAATCTCAATAGCCAGCAGCCGCAGCGCCTGTATCGCTATTTACGTGCGCTTGGTACGCCATTTTTGCAGTTTATTCCGCTGGTGGAGCAGGACGCGCAGGGGCGCTTGTCTGCCGAATCGGTCAGCGGCGAAGCCTGGGGAAACTTTCTTACCGCGATATTCGACTTGTGGGTGCGGGAAGATATTGGCCGCGTTTACGTGCAGTTATTTGACTCCACGCTCGGCGTCTGGAGCGGCTATCCGTCGCAAATGTGCAGCTTAGGCGAGACCTGCGGCCACGCTTTTGCGCTGGAAGCGAACGGCGATCTCTACCAGTGCGATCACTATGTCTCCCCGGATTACCGGCTGGGCAATCTGCATCAGATCCCGATTAAAACGCTCAACGCCAGCCAAGAAGCAGCGGCTTTTGGGCAGAGTAAAAAAGCCAGCCTCAGCGAAGTCTGCCTGCGTTGTGACATGCTGCGTTTTTGCCGGGGCGACTGCCCGAAGCACCGCATCGTTGAGGGAAGAAGCGCGCTTTGCCACGGTTATCACCGCTTTTTCAGCCACAGCGCGCCGCATATGCGCGTGATGCGCGATCTGCTGCGCCAACGGCGCTCCCCTGTCGAACTGATGGCCTGGCTGCGCCGGAGCGGCTGATTTAGCGGGCTTTCGCCAGATAGTGCGCCATCTCATCGGCGGGCACCATTCCGCCGCCGGTGGCCCATACCAGGTGGGTGGCCTGCGCCAGTTGTTCAGGGCTAAAGCCGTGCAGTTGATGATAGCCGCTGTTGCTGCAAATCCGCTGCGGCCCGGACATTCCCGCCAGCGCCGATGGCTCCAGTTGAATGCCCTCTTCCTGCGCCAGCCAGCCGAGTTGCTGGTAAAGTGTGTTGTCATCAACGGTGTAGAAGCCGTCCAGCAGGCGCTCCATTGCCCGTCCGACAAAGCCGGAAGCGCGCCCGACCGCCAGACCATCGGCCGCCGTCTGGTTATCAATCCCCAGATCCTGCACCGCAATGCCGTCATGTAGCCCGGTATACACGCCCAGCAACATACAGGGAGAATGCGTTGGTTCGGCAAAAATACAGTGTACCGCGTCGCCAAACGCCAGCTTCAGACCAAAGGCGACACCGCCAGGCCCGCCGCCCACGCCGCACGGCAGATAGACAAACAGCGGATGCGCGTTATCCACCACTTTGCCAAGCCGTGTGAACTGATCTTTCAGGCGCTGTCCGGCGACGGCATAGCCCAGAAAGAGGATGCGGGAGTTCTCATCATCAATGAAAAAGCAGTTCGCATCCGCAGCCGCCGCTTTGCGCCCTTGTTCAACGGCCACGCCGTAATCTTCGGCATACTCCACCACGTTTACGCCGTGGCTGCGCAGTAGCGCTTTTTTCCATGCCCGGGCATCGGCTGACATATGTACCGTGACGTGAAAACCAAGCCGCGCGCTGATAATCCCGATCGATAACCCCAGATTTCCCGTGGAGCCAACGGCGATGCTGTACTGGCTGAAGAAACGGGCAAATTCAGGCGACAACAGTTTGCTGTAATCGTCATCCGGCGTCAGTAATCCGGCGGCGAAAGCCAGTTTTTCCGCGTGGGTCAGTACTTCATAAATGCCGCCGCGCGCTTTAATAGAACCGGAAATCGGCAAATGGCTGTCTTTTTTCAGCCATAGCTCGCTGGTGATATCCGGACTGAGGCGGCGCTGCATTGCCGGAATCGGAACCACGTCAGATTCAATCATGCCGCGGCTTGCCGCCGTTTCCGGGAAAGCCTGCGCAATGAACGGTGCGAAGCGGGCAAGCCGCGCGTGGGCCTCGCTAACATCCTGTTGTGTCAGGCCAACATGCGGCAAAGCGCGTGCAACGGAGGTACTATTAGGGTTAAACCACTGCGTTTCTTTCAGCGCGATCAACTGCTCTATAAGCGGAAACTGCTGGATGAGTTTCTGAATGTCGGCGTTTTTCATCGGTTCGTTTTCGTAAGAATCGGAGCGTTAAAGAAAACAGGAATCAGCCAGCGGTGCAAGTGGGTCGCGGTTTTGAGAATTTATTACGTTTTGCTGCTACACGTGTAAACGCAAGCATGCTAAATACATGTATTCATCCCTGATTTTCACAAGGTCAACTGTGTTAAAACCACTGATTGCAGTTGTTATGCTGTTGGCGGGAACCTCTGTGTTTGCCGCTGATACTCCGCTGACGGCGGCGCAATATGCGCAAAAGCTGGGGGTGGGGATGGATGTCGACTGGGCGCGTACCGATCGGGGTATCCGCGAGTTCGACCCGCTGATTGTGCGTGATTTCTACGACGCTGGTATCCGCCATGTACGCATTCGCGTTGCCGATAATATGACGGAAGCGCGGCTGATCCACCTGCGTAAACTGGTAGAGGCCTGCGAACAGTATGGGGTGATTCCGGTAATTGCCTATCAGGCAGACAGCTTCAAAGCCGATCCGGACGCCAAAAACGAAGCGCAACTGGTGGCGTGGTGGTCAACGGTAGCGAATTTTTTCGGTACCGGGCACCCGATGCTCGGTTTTGATGTGATTTATGAACCGGCTGACAAACTTAACCGCGATTTGCCCGCCCTGAATCGCGCTTATGAAAATGTCGTGCGCACCCTGCATGATATCGACGCTCAACGCATGATTTTTATTGCCCCGCGTATGCGCGCCGCGCCGGAAGATCTCTCCTCGTTGAAACTGCCGCCACACAGCCAGAACTATCTGTTGGCCGAGTGGCACATTTTCCCGTGGGGGCCACTGAAAAATAACGGTAAATATCCGTGGACATCGGGCACGGCGGCGGAAAAAGCCGCCATTCGCGCGCGGATTAATACAGCGGTGCGCTGGCAGCAGAAATCCGGGCATGCCAGCTGGGTTGGCGGCTGGGCGGTAGGCGAATCCATTAAAAATGCGCCCACCGAATCACAAATGGCTTTCGCCCGTTTTATGGCCTGCGAACTGAATAAGGTGAAAATTCCCTATGCGATCAATACCGATACGCAATTTTATGACGGCGAAGAGGGCGCATGGCGGCCAGGGCCGGAGCCGTTATTGAAAATGATGATTGCGCCGGAGTGCGACAAGCCCGACGCGAGGCCGGGCCATCATGAGGTTAAATCACCGGTTCATGGCGAGAAAAACGCGTCGCCAGCGGCAGCCAGCACAACAGAATTAAAAGCCCCGCCAGCGTCATCAGCATCCCAAGGCTAAACTGGCCGTTCTGCGGCAGTTGTGAAGAGAGCCACGCCAGGCCGCCAGAGCCGATGTTCTGCAACCCGCCAACCAGCGCGCCCGCGGTGCCCGCCAGAAACGGGAATGGCTCCATTGCGCCGCTGGTCGCCAGCGGGAACAGCATTCCGGCGCCGAAGAAAAACAGCGCGGCGGGCACGATCAGCGTCCAGATATTCATCACCCCGACAATGCCCGGGAGCCACATCATCAGACCGGCCGCCAGGCAGCAGATCACCGACTGCCACATCAACGAAGTAAAGCGCTTGTTCTGCCGCCCGGCAAACCACGCGCCGAAAAAGGCCGCTGGCACTGGCAGAATAAACAGGACGCTGACCGTCATGCTGTTCAGGCCCAGCACGCCGCCCATCAATACGCCCGAGCTGGCTTCAAAGACCGCAATCCCGGCCAGACCGCCAATCAACATCAGCAGGTAACAGTTAAATGCGCCGTTGCCGAACAGGGTTTTGTAGCTGGCCAGCAGGCGGATGCGCGGCGCGTCTTTTGGCCGGGTTTCCGGCATCCAGCGCGCCATACTCCAGGCGACGACCAGGCACAGCACCAGCAAAAAGATAAAACAGGCGCGCCAGCTAAACAGCGTATTCAGCACACCGCCGATCAGCGGCGCAAGCAGCGGACTAACCAAAATCCCCATATTCAACAAACTGTTGGCGTGACGCAGTTCCGTACCGGCATACAGATCGCGCGGCAGCGTTCGCGCCATCACGCCGCCCACGCCGGTGCCAATGCCCTGTAAGGCGCTGGCCAGAATTAACATCGACAGGCTGTGCGTGGTAATGGCGATCAGCGTCGCCAGCAAAAAGATGCTCATTCCGGCCAGGATCACCGGGCGGCGACCGACTCTGTCCGCCAGCGGGCCATAGAAGAGCTGAGAGACACCGTAAGTCAGCAGATATGCAGCCATGACGCTTTGTACCGCGCCTTCGCGAACATTCAGGGTGAGCGCCATATCCGCTATCGCCGGGATATAGATGGTTTGCGCCATCTGCCCGACAGCCACCAGAAGCACCAGCATCAATAACAAATTGACGTTTCTCTGCCTTTTCATGTCGATGATTACTTTTAAAAAATGGAGGATTAAAGAATATATGGCTGCAATACAGCCTTAATGCCGGAGAAATCTAGCACAGCCAGATGACAGAACCACAATTATCCGGTGCAAAGACAGGAGGGAGACAGGCAGGTTTTATAGACAACATTCGGCAACTTTTGTTGCCAGTAAGTTTCAGGAAAGGCGCAGCAGTATCGCACCGGCGGCAATGCCACAGGCGGCAACAATCCGCAGCCCGGCAACCTGCTCTTTGAGAAGAACAAACGCAATCAGAGCGCCGAACAGAATTGAGGTTTCGCGCAGCGCCGCGACGACCGCCAGCGGCGCCTGCGTCATCGCCCACAGCGCCAGGCCGTAAGAGCCCATGGTGCCGATGCCGCCGGGAATGCCCTTTTTCCAGTTGGCGACCAGATAACGCGTCACCTCTTGCCGCCGCGCCAGCATCGCCCACAACAACAGGCAAAAACCGTTAAGGAAGAAGGTCCATAATGTGTAGCCCAGCGCAGAACCGGCAAGACGAACGCCGGTGCCATCGACCAGCGTGTAACCCGCGATGAACCCCGAATTAATCAGCGCCAGCCAGATCCCTTTGCGTGACTGCGTGCGTCCGTTAAACGCCATCGCCAGAATCGACAGGCAGATCACGGCAATACCGCCCCACGCCACGCCAGAAAGCGAATCGCCGAGGATCAGTACGCTGATAAGCGCCACCAGCAGGGGCGCGGTGCCGCGCATCAGCGGATAGGTCTGGCTCATATCCGAAACCTGGTACGTTTTTGCCACCAGCACGGTGTAAACCACCTGCAACGCGCACGAGACGGCGAGATAAGGCACGCTGGCGAGCGTCGGCTGTGGCGAGAAAGGTAACAAAATCAGCGCGATCAGCGCGGCGGAACCGCTGACGGCAATTGCCGAATAGAGTTTGTCGCTGCCGGATTTCACAATGGCATTCCAGCTGGCATGAAGCAGAGCGGCAAACAGCAAAATGCAGAAAACGGAGAGGGTCATGGTGGCCCGGGCGAGTGAGTTGTCAACAAAATGTAACATGCCGCCCGCCCAGCCGGATACCCAGATTAAGGCGGTGCCCCCCCCCCCCCCCCCCCCCCCATCCCCCCCCCCCCCCCCCCCCCCCCCCCCCCCCCCCTTTTAAAAATTAAAGAAAACTTTCCCCCCCCCGGGGATAAACCCCCGCTCCCCAGGGGTAACAGGCTCAATTAACAGACGCGACATAGCATTCCCTCGTTATTAAAGAGGGGCGGTTGCCCGCCCCTCTCTGGTGCGGCTTGAACCTGAATTAACGCAGGAATTTCAGGACAGCTTCAAGCAGTTGCAACAAAGCAACAATGAGTTTCAGGATCAGAATAAACAGTTCCATTCCGCTCATACGCGTCTCCTCTTGGTTCAAAGGAGCACGATGCTGGCGTACCTTTCCGCCGCCTGTTGTCAGCCGTGTTGTTGGCGTAACGCAGTGTGCTCGCTTCAGGGGTTAAGGCGCTGACGGCACCACCCGTTTCAGCCAGGACTTGTTTGCGCCGGTAGAATTGCGGCCCCCTCGCACACTGATTAGCAAGGTCAGTATATATTAACACTGTTTATATATACAGTGTTTATTGGACGAAATTTTGACCTTGATCCATACTCAATGCGGGAAAAAACGCCTGAAAATTGCGCGGCGGCCTGTTTCCGCGTATAGTTCCACTGTTGACGTAACGCAGTGTGTTCTGCGGCCACCAACCGCAAAAAACCTGTATAAAAACCTCGCTCCGGCGGGGTTTTTTGTTTTCAGCGGCTGCATAACCAAACGTGATCCGCCGCGCAGTTTTCTGCGGGTGCGTAAAAAGCAGTTGTCGGCGACGAAATCCTGTGTTTGTATAAATCCTGTTAATTACATGACAGACAGGTCCCTAATGAACGCTTCCACAATGTCGATGAACCTACTAAAAACCGCGCATACCAGCCGCGGTGGTCGTCGTGCGTGTGGTGGTGGTCGTCGGCAATGCGCCGTAGGGTCCGGATCAACACACGATTCCAAAACCCCGCCGGCGCAAACCGGGCGGGGTTTTTCGTTTAGGACCCCCCCCGGAAAGCTGGCCCAGAAGAAAAGGACTGGAGCATGGCAAGTTCGGGCAGCACATCACAACCCAGACGCGCTTCACTGGCGCGCAGCTGATCGTTCATTTACTGGAACGACAGGGCATCACCACGGTTGCCGGCATCCCCGGCGGCACGGTGCTGCCGCTGTACGACGCGCTCAGCCAGAGCAAACAGATCCGCCACGTGCTGGCGCGCCACGAGCAGGGCGCAGGTTTTATCGCGCAGGGCATGGCGCGTACGCAGGGTAAACCGGCGGTCTGTCTGGCCTGTAGCGGGCCGGGCGCGACCAACCTGGTGACCGCCATCGCCGATGCGCGCCTCGACTCCATTCCGCTGGTCTGCATTACCGGCCAGGTACCCGCCTCGATGATCGGCACCGATGCGTTCCAGGAAGTGGACACCTACGGCATCTCTATCCCCATCACCAAACACAACTACCTGGTGCGCGACATCGCCGAATTGCCGCAGGTAATTTGCGATGCGTTCCGCATTGCGCAGTCCGGCCGCCCTGGCCCGGTGTGGATAGATATTCCTAAAGATGTGCAGACGGCGGAAATCACCCTGAGCGAACTGCCGGAACCTGGCTACAAAACCCCGGCCCCGGCCTGGAATGCGCAGGCGGTGCGCGAAGCCGCCGCGATGATCAACGCCGCGCAACGTCCGGTGCTCTATCTGGGTGGCGGGGTAATCAATGCACCGCAGCAGATTCGTCATCTGGCGGAGAAAGCCAACCTGCCGACCACCATGACGCTGATGGCGCTCGGCATGCTGCCGAAAGCAACACCCGCTGTCGCTGGGCATGCTGGGGATGCACGGCGCGCGCAGCACCAACTTCATCCTGCAAGAGGCGGATTTGCTGATTGTGCTGGGGGCGCGTTTTGATGACCGGGCAATTGGTAAAACCGAGCAGTTCTGCCCGAATGCCAAAATCATCCACGTGGATATCGACCGCGCGGAGCTGGGCAAAGTGAAGCAGGCGCATGTGGCGATCCAGGGCGATGTCGGCGAAGTGCTGGACGCAGCTGATCCCGCACATTGAGGCGCACTCCCGCCACGCCTGGCGTAACACAGTTGAGCAACTGCAACGCGAGTTTCCGGGCGCCATTCCGCAGGGCGGCGATCCGCTGAGCCACTACGGTCTGATCAACGCCGTTGCGGCTTGCGTTGATGACAACGCCATTATCACCACCGATGTGGGCCAGCACCAGATGTGGACGGCGCAGGCCTACCCGCTGAACCGTCCGCGCCAGTGGCTGACTTCCGGCGGGCTGGGCACCATGGGCTTTGGTCTGCCTGCCGCCATTGGTGCGGCGCTGGCGAACCCGGATCGCAAAGTTATCTGCTTCTCCGGCGACGGCAGCCTGATGATGAACATTCAGGAAATGGCGACCGCCGCAGAGAATAACCAGTCGATGTGAAGATCGTGTTGATGAACAACGAGGCGCTGGGGCTGGTTCACCAGCAGCAGAGCCTGTTCTATAAATCTGGCGTGTTTGCGGCAACCTATCCGGGGATGGTTAACTTTATGCAGATCGCCGCCGGTTTCGGCCTGCAAACGTGCGATCTGAACGCCGCCGCCGATCCGCAGGCCGCGTTGCAGGAGATCATCGCTCGTCCTGGCCCGGCGTTGATCCACGTCCGTATCGACCCGCAAGAAAAAGTTTATCCGATGGTGCCGCCGGGCGCGGCAAATACTGAAATGGTGGGGGAATAAGCCATGCAGAAACAACATGATAACGTCATTCTGGAACTCACCGTGCGCAACCATCCGGGCGTCATGACGCATGTTTGCGGGCTGTTCGCCCGCCGAGCATTCAACGTGGAAGGTATTCTCTGTTTGCCGCTACAAAATGGCGAACAGAGCCGCATCTGGCTACAGGTTGCCAACGACCAGCGGCTGGAGCAGATGATAAGCCAGATCGACAAACTGGAAGATGTGGTGCAAATCATCCGTCACCAGAGCGATCCGGGCGTGTTTAACAAACTGGGGCTGTTCTTCGAGTAATCGCGCTATTTATGCGAAGCGCCCGGTAAGCCGATAATTAACTGTCGGCTTACGGCTGTTTTTACGGCTGTGCGTCAGAGGGGATTTCCCCGTATGATGAGCCTCTTTTACGCACCGGGAGCAGGTATGATTTGGTTGATGTTGGCAACGCTGGTGGTTGTTTTTGTGATTGGCTTCAGAGTGTTAACCTCTGATTCCCGGCGGGCGATCCGCCGTCTCACCGACCGGCTTAACATTCACCCCGTTGCCGGTGGAGTCGATGATCGATCAGTTGGGCAAAACGGCGGGCAATGAGTTTATCCGCTACCTGGAGCGCCCGGACGAAGCGCATTTGCAAAATGCGGCGCAGGTGCTGCTGATCTGGCAGGTCTGCATTGTCGACGGCAGCGAAGAGAACCTCCACACCTGGCACCGCATGCTGCGTAAAGCCCGCCTGGCCGCGCCCATTACCGATGCGCAAATTCGTCTGGCGCTTGGCTTTATGCGCGAGATGGAGCCCGATCCGCAGGAGCTTAACGCCTTCCAGCTGCGCTATAACCAGCTCTTCCTGCCGGAAGAGGGCGTGTTTTACCTGCACTGATCCCCTCTAAAAACCACAAAAGTTGTCTAAACGTTAAATTCGTCACACTTTTGATGATAAACTGCGCGACTTTTCCGCACGTTTTTATCTTCAGGTGACGCCATGACAGAACATATCCAGCCCACGACCAGACCGCAGATCAAAGAGGTTTCACGCCCCAACTGGTCGGCGGTTTTCTCCGTGGCGTTCTGCGTCGCCTGCCTGATTACCGTTGAGTTTCTGCCGGTGAGCCTGCTGACGCCGATGGCGCAGGATCTGGGCATTTCCGAAGGCGTGGCGGGGCAGTCCGTTACCGTCACCGCGTTTGTGGCGATGTTCGCCAGCCTGTTTATCACCCAGGTGATTGGCACTATCGACCGCCGCAAGGTGGTCATTCTGTTCAGCGTGCTGCTGACGCTCTCCTGCCTGCTGGTCTCCTTCGCGGAAAGCTTCACCCTGCTGCTGCTCGGTCGCGCCTGTCTGGGGCTGGGGCTCGGCGGCTTCTGGGCGATGTCGGCCTCGCTGACCATGCGCCTGGTGCCCGCGCGTACCGTGCCGAAAGCGCTGTCCGTTATCTTTGGCGCGGTCTCTATCGCGCTGGTGATTGCCGCGCCGCTGGGCAGCTTCCTCGGCGGGATTATCGGCTGGCGTAACGTCTTCAACGCTGCGGCGGTGATGGGCCTGCTCTGCATTATCTGGGTGTGGAAGGCGCTGCCGTCGCTGCCGGGCGAAGCGGCGCACCACAAGCAGAACATGTTCGGCCTGCTGAAGCGCCCCGGCGTGCTGGCGGGGATGACCGCCATCTTTATGGCCTTTGCCGGGCAGTTTGCCTTCTTTACCTATATTCGCCCGGTGTATATGACCATGGCGGGGTTTGACGTCGACGGCCTGACGCTGGTGCTGCTGAGCTTCGGTATCGCCAGCTTTGTCGGCACCTCGCTGTCGTCCCAGTTCCTGAAGCGCTCCCTGAAGGTGGCGCTGGCGGGTGCGCCGCTGGTGCTGGCAGTGAGCGCCACGGTGCTGGTGCTGTGGGGCAGCGATAAGTGGGTTGCCGCGTGCGATTGCGATTATCTGGGGCTTTGCCTTTGCGCTGGTGCCGGTGGGCTGGTCGACGTGGATCACCCGCACGCTTGCCGATCAGGCGGAAAAAGCCGGGTCGATTCAGGTGGCGGTGATCCAGCTGGCAAACACCTGCGGCGCGGCGATTGGTGGCGTGGCGCTCGACCATCTGGGGCTGACGTCGCCGCTGGTGATTTCCGGCACGCTGATGCTGCTGACCGCGCTGCTGGTGGCGGGGAAGGTGCGGGTAAAAGCGTAAACGCCACAATTCGCCAGGTGGCGCTGCGCTTACCCGGTCAGAGTGTTCGCGTATTGCACAGCGCGTAGGCCTGATAAGGCGTTGCCGCCATCGGAGAATGTCACGCCGAGGCGCTGGCGAGCCGCATTTTGCGGCGCGAATCCATCGAAATCAGCACCACCGACGACACAATCAGCAGCGTCCCCAGCCAGTCCGGCAGGGTGAACGCCACGCCCAGCAACATCACCGACAGCAACGCGCTGCTCAGCGGCTCGGCGCAACTCAGAATGCTCGCCTTTGGCCCGCCGATCATCTGCGCGCCTTTCAGATACAGGCTGAAGGTCAGCGCGGTGCCGATCACCACCAGATAGAAAAACGCCAGCAGCAGGCTGCCGTCAATGACGAAGGTCGTCCCGCGCCCGGCGTAGAACGGCGTCAGCATTAACCCGGCAATCAACATACTCCAGCCGACAATCGGCAATGTGCCGTAGCGGGCAATCAGCGTTGACGGATAGGTGGTGTAAAACGCCGCGGCAAACGCCGAGGCGATGCCGAAGAACAGCGCGGCTGGCGAGATGGAGAGCGAGGTTGGGTCGCCGTGGGTCACCAGCAGGAACGTCCCGACAAGCGAGGTCACAATTGCGGACAGAACAAACACGCCGGGGCGCGTTTTCCGCGCCAGCGCGAACCACGCCACGATAATCGTTGGCGACAGAAACTGCAGCACGGTGGCGGTAGCGGCGTTGGATTTTTCAATCGTCAGCAGGAAGGTGAGCTGCACGGTGAGCGCGCCGACCAGCGAGAAAATCAGCAGGTTGAGGGCGTCTTTGCGATGCTTGATGACCGAGAAAATCTTGTCGCCGTGAACGAAGGAGAGCGTCAGCAGGATCACGCCGGTAAACAGCAGGCGAACCATGGTCAGGTAAGGCGAAGAAATGTGGCTTTTCTCCATGATGTACTGCGCGCAAACGCCGGAACTGCCCCATAAAACGGCGGCGATCAGGACGTTCAGCATCCCTTTACGTGTGGAACCCATTTTCTCCCCTGCTATGTTGATTTTTTTCTAGCATAACATGGGATCTTGCCGGATGGCGCTGCGCTTACCCGGCCCACAAAACCTTGTAGGCCCGTGCAAGCGCAGCGCCGCCGGGCGAAACAAACGACGCTCTACTAGAACCACGCCTCCCACATCGCGCCGACGTTGAAGTCGTCGAGCGTCTCGTCTTTGGTGTTGTTCACGCGCGCGGTGCGTGCGTTATCCACTTTGCCGCCGGTCACGTAGAAGCGCAGCATCGGACGGAACTCCGGCCCCATGGCGATAGACATGTTCTGCGACAGGGTCAGCTTCCAGCCCTTGTTGTCGCCGCCGTTGTCATAATCCACGTGCTGCCAGCCCGCTTCCAGCCAGGTGGAGTGAACGTCGTTCCACCAGTGCATCGGGCGCACGATGGCGTTGTAGTTCTTACGGTTGTCGGTCTTATCGCGGCTGTTGTCGTAGTCGTGGAAGGCGAGGATGTACTCCACCTGCGTCGCCTGGGTGAATTTGTACAGCCCTTCGAAGCTGGCGTAGACCGTGCTCAGATCCTCGGTTTTGTTGAACACGCTGTTGTCCGCGTTATCGGAGTAGCGGGCAATCACCTTGTTCACGCCGCTGTCGTTGGTGTGGCTCAGCACCACGCCGCCCTGCCAGGCGTTCAGACGCTCGTCGCTCTCCACCGCTTTCGAGTCAAAGCCGTAGTTGGCGTACAGCTCCAGATCCAGCGGACCGAGCTTCATGCCGTGGATTTTAGACGTCGCGGCGTAGTTGCCTTTATCGCCCGTGCCGGAACCGCCGGTACAGGTGATGCGCGACGGGTTCGCTTCGTCTTCCATCACTTCCGGGCTACAGGATTCCACCGCCGCCACGGCGGCGACGTCAAACTGCACGCCGCCGATGTCGAAGTTCTTCACCCCGGCGCCCTGGCCGTCGTGGTTCATCCAGAAGTAATCGTTGATGCCCTGCTGCGGACGCTGGTGGAAGTCACGACCGGCCCAGAAGTAGGCGTTCGGGTTGGAGGCCATAATGTTGGTCACCCCGGCGTAGGCCTTTTTCAGGTTAACTTCGTCGCCCCAGTGGTCGATCATCACGTTGATGTCCCAGATGGCGCCGTTTTCGCCCCTGAAGGCCTTGGAGAGCTGGAACTCGCCGCCGTTGCCTTCGTTACCCAGACGACCAATCGCGGACGCGCCGTTGTAGGAGCCATCGACCGCCACATATTTCTGATCGGCGGCCTGGAAGTGCGCGCCGTAGCGGGCGTAGCCGGTAAATTTAATCCCGAACGGAATCGCCATATCCGGGGATTGCGCCGCGCTTTGCGGCTCGGTCACCACGTCCGCTTTTTTCGCGACCGCCGCATCCATTTTGGCCTGACGTTCGGCCAGGGCTTTATCCACCGCTTTCGCCACAATGGCGTCGATTTGCTCCTGGGTGAATTCTTGTGCGAGCACGGAAATTGGGCAAAGCGCGGCGATAACCGCCATGGTTAATGGAAGTTTTTTAATCGTATTCATGGTTATCTCAATATAGTTTAATTTTATTCAGACAATAACCATCCCGCTCCGATCTGACAGAATATGTCGCTATCATCAGAACAAGTGGATTTCTAGTTTTAGGTACAGAGGTATTACATTAATTTATTTCGCCATAGACTATCTCTGATATAAATGAATAATTTCTTCAGACAATTCACGCGCTAATAACGAATTCATTAAATGATCCTGCGCGTGCACCATAATTAAGGTCATCGGCTGGCGGGCTTCACCCGCGTCCTGCTCGATCAGTTTGGTCTGCATCTTGTGCGCCTGGCGCGCATAGCCGTCGGCTTCGCGCAGCAGGCTTTGGGCTTCGTCAATGTTGCCCTGGCGCGCCGCGTGCAGCGCCTCAAAGCACAGGCTGCGGGACTGTCCGGCGTTGACGATAATTTCCATTACGGCTTCTTCTAGTGCGATCATAATCATTACTCTTTATCAAAACTATTAAGCGCGGCGGTGGCGGCAAACCACTCTCCGCTTTTCTTAATGGTGCGCTGCTGCGTCTCCAGATCGAGCTGGATAAATCCGTAGCGATTTTTATAGGCGTTGCACCACGACCAGTTATCAATAAATGTCCACATATGGTAGCCAAGACAATTACACCCTTCGCTAATGCCTTTATGCAGCCAGGTTAAATGCTCGGAAATAAACTCAATGCGGTATTGATCGTTAATCTGGCCATTTTCAATAAAGCGCTGCTCGTTTTCGACGCCCATCCCGTTTTCAGAAATAAAGCAGCGGGGGTTGCCGTAATTGTCGCGCAGGTTAATCAGAATATCGTAAATACCCGGCTCGTAGATTTCCCAGCCGCGGTACGGGTTCATCTTGCGGCCCGGCATCTCGTAGCTATCAAAGAACCACTCCGGCATAAACGGCGCCTGCGGGTTCACCGCGCTGTCGCGACACTTCACGCGACGCGGCTGATAGTAGTTCACGCCGAGCAGGTCGATTTTCCCTTCCGCAATCAGGAAACCGTCTTCCGGCTTGCAGGCGGGCAGCTGGTCGTAAGATTTCAGCAGCGCCACCAGATCCGCCGGGTATTCGCCGCGCAGCACCGGGTCGAGGAAGCTGCGGTTAAACATCAGGTCCGCAACGTGCGCCGCCTTCACGTCCGCCGGGTTTTGCGAGCGCGGATACGACGGCGTCAGGTTCAGCACAATGCCGATCTCCCCCGCGTAATGCCCGGCACGGTAGGCCTGAACTGCCTTCGCATGCGCCAGCACCGTGTGATACGCCACGGTGGCCGCCCGGCGGAAATCCACCACGTTCGGATAGTGGAAGTCGTACAGATAACCGCCTTCCACCGGCACGATCGGCTCGTTGAAGGTAAACCAGTGCAGCACGCGATCGCCAAACAGCTCGAAGCAAATCTGCGCATAGCGGGCGTAGGCCTCCACCACGTCGCGGTTTTCCCAGCCGCCGATTTCCTGCATCGCCATCGGCATGTCGAAGTGGAACAGGGTGATAAACGGCGTGATGCCCTGTTCATTCAGCTCATCAATGACCTTATTGTAAAAATCGACCGCCTCCGGGTTCACTTCACCGATACCGTCGGGGATCAGGCGCGCCCAGCTAATCGAGGTGCGAAAGCTGTTGTGGTTCAGCTGCTTCAACAGCTGAATGTCCGTTTTCCAGTGCTGATAAAACGTGGAGGTCTGCTGCGGCCCCACGCCGTTGTGAAAACGGTTCGGCTCGCGGGCAAACCAGTAATCCCACGTGGTTTCACCCTCTCTTGCCCCTTCCGTCTGGAGAGCGGAGCTTGCGCTGCCCCACCAGAAGTTATCGGGAAATGCGTATTTCATGACCCTTCCTCTTTGACTTAATTACTTGCGGCTTCAGCGGCACCCACGGTTGCAGCCTGGGCTTTCTGCTCTTCGTTTTTAATCAGCGTACGCTCATAGGCGCGCAGGAACGGCAGGTACATCAGCGCCGACATCACCATACAGACCAGGCACATCACCACCGGGCTCAGCGCCCAGTTCGCCGCCCACGAGGCGCCAATCGGTGCGGGGGTAGTCCACGGGGTCAACGAGACGACCTGCGCCAGCCAGCCGAGCTTGGTTGCAGCGTACGCCAGGCAGGCGTTGACCAGCGGAACGCACACGAACGGGATAAACAGCATCGGGTTCATGATGATCGGCGCGCCGAACAGAATCGGTTCGTTGATGTTAAAGAAGCTTGGCACCACGCCCATTTTGCCGATGGTGCGCAGGTGGGTAACGCGGCTGCGCAGCAGCAGGAACGCCAGCGGCAGGGTGGAACCGACGCCGCCAATCAGCAGGTAGTGATCCCAGAAGCCCTGCAGGTAAACGTGCGGCAGCGCCGCGCCTGCCGCCAGTGCCGCCTGGTTTGCCGAGAGGTTGGCCATCCAGAACGGGTTCATGATGCCGGTGACAATCAGCGAGCCGTGGATACCGGCGAACCAGAAGATCTGGCACAGCAGCACGGAGAGCAGAATGGCGGGCAGGGAGTCAGAGGCGGACACCAGCGGCTCCAGCAGGTGCATGATCGCCTGCGGGATAATCATCCCGGTCTGCGCTTCAATGAACAGGTTCAGCGGGTGCAGCGTGCCGATCACCACCATCACCGGGATCAGGATCTCAAACGAACGTGCCACGCCGGTGGGCACTTCCTTCGGCAGGCGGATGGTGACGTTGTTCTGCTTCAGCCAGGCATAGACGCGGGTGGAGTAGATCGCGGTGATCAGCGCGGTGAAGATGCCCTGGCCGGAGAGATACTGGGTCGAGATTTTGCCGTCGGCATACGGCGCGGCGACCAGCAGGAAGGCCATAAAGGCCAGCAGGCCGGACATCACCGGGTCGAGGTTAAACTGACGCCCCAGGCTCGCCCCAATCCCCACCGAGATGAAGAAGGTCATCACACCCATGCTGAGGTTAAACGGCAGCATCAGCTGTTCGCGGTAGGTCTGGGAGAAATCCAGCCAGCCGCGGGCGAAGCTGTTGGTGGTATCCGCCGAGAACGGCGGGAAGATGAACACCAGCATAAACGAGCCGATGATCATAAACGGCAGCGCGGCGGTAAAGCCGTCGCGGATGGCAATCACGTACTTTTGCTGGCCGAGCTTCGCGGCCAGCGGGGTAATTGACTGCTCAATCACCGCGACCATGGATTGATATAACGAACTCATGTGAACACCTTTAGTGTGCCGCTTCGATGAGCGACAGAGCATAGTCCAGTACTTTATCGCCACGCTGCATGCCGTAGTCCATCATGTCGATGGGCTGCACCGGAATGCCATGCGTCGCCGCCTTGTCTGAGAGTGTCTGTAACATGTATTTCACTTGCGGTCCGAGAAGGACCACCTGGTATTGCGGAAACTGCGTATCAAATTCGGAAACACCGTACGCATCAATCTTCACCGGCAAACCACGTTCTTTCGCGACATCGACCATTTTGCTGACCAACAGGCTGGTGGACATCCCGGCAGAGCAGCACAGCATAATCTTGAACATCGACAACCATCCTCTAAATGTAAAAAGTTATTGCGAGGATGATTGGACATGATACGGAAACCGGTTTCCATTCATAAAAGACAGAACTGTGACAACCATCAAGATCCAATACTTATGAGGCTAATTAACCGGATGTAGGTCACATAATTTGGCTGTTTTGACATCATTTTGAGTGGAAACGGAAAATCGGTTTCCATGGAAAACGGAAACGGATATACTCCGTTCTGGCTATAATGTGAGCCGAAGCGGTCATGGAATTTGCAGGCGCGAGGTAAGCCTGCCAGGGGAAAGAGATGTCGACAATCAATGATGTATCACGTCTTGCCGGGGTGTCTAAAGCCACGGTATCGCGAGTGTTGAGTGGGTCGCGTGGCGTAAAGGAAGCCAGCCGTCAGGCCGTACTGAAAGCGGTGGATGAGCTGAACTACCGGCCCAACGTGATTGCCCAGTCGCTGCTGAGCCAGTCGACGGGCTGTATCGGGGTCATTTGCGCGCAGGAAAATATTAACCAGACCACCGGTTATCTGTACGCGCTGGAAAAACAGCTCAGCCAGCATCAAAAACACCTGCTGCTGCGCTTCGCGCACAGCAAAGCGGAAGTGATGCACGCCCTTGAAGAACTCTCCTCGCGGGCTGTGCGATGACATCCTGGTGATTGGCGCGCGTTTCCCGCTGGACGTCGATATGGACAACGTCATTCTGGTCGACTGCATGGAGTCTGATAATTCCAACAGCATTCAGTTCGATCACGCCTTTGCCGCCGAAACCGCCTGTAACTACCTGACCAGCCAGGGGCGACGCCAGATTGCCCTGATCCATCCGCACGGCAGCGGTTTTGCTGACCAGGTGCTGCTCGGCTACAAGCACGCGCTGGAGAAAAATTTCCTGCCCTTTAATCGCAACCTTGTGTTCATGGACGCGACCTCCTCGTCCGTTGCGCTACAGGAGCTGCTGAATAACGCCAGCACGCTGAACTTCAACGCACTGCTGGTGGCGGACGAGCAGGAAGCCCAGCGGGTGATCCCGCAGCTGCAGGCGTTTAATAAATCGGTACCGGACGACATCATGGTCTTTAGCCTTGCCGGATCGCTGCACCTGCCGGGTATTCCGGTGATCCCGGCGATTGAATATTCAATGGATGCGATGGCGGCGCGCATTGTGAGCTGGCTGACGGAGAAAACGCAGATGCTGGGTTCGTATGCGCTGCGCGGGGATTTAATTATTCCTGACGTGCGTAAGCGCTAATAAATAAAAAGCCTCCATGCGGAGGCTTTTTTAATGGCATTTCAGACGTTACGCAAGGCTATATTCTTTAACCAGCGTGTGAATATCCAGTTCATCCGAATAATCCACACCCGCCATGCCAAAGCCGTTCAGTTCGTGAAACTCCTGCAAATAACCGGCAAAATCGCCAATGACCATAAAGTTATCCGCAGTCACCTGTTTTCTGAGTAATTCCACCGCGTTTTGCACATCCGGGCGAAGTTCATAATCATCCATGCGAATCAACCGTTGAGCATCGGTAGTCACCTTGCCAAGAGGGGGATAAAGATGATCCAGCATCAGCCGGTGCATTTGCTCAATACAGGTTTCATGTAACCGTTTCTGTTTCATGACTTTATACAACAGGGTGATATACAGCGGAAACACAGGAATAAACGCGCTGGCCTTGGTGACCAGCGCTTTACAAATAACCGCATAAGCATTGCCGCTGATACGTTGCAACTGCGCATTAATTTCATCGGCGGTATTATGTAAATGCGCTTTTGCGGCACCCAAAGAGCCCTCTTTATAAAGCGGCCAGGTTGATTCCGGGCCAATATACGAATAGGCAACCGTTTTAAACCCTGCGGCTAATACATCGGCTTGTTCCAGCATGGTGATCCAGCGCTGCCAGTCTTCGCCACCCATCACTTTTACTGTATCGGCAAGCTGCTGTTCGGTAACAGGTTCCAGCGTCTGTTCTACCATGCGCTGACTTTCCAGTTCAAAACCAGGGCCGGAGAAAGCCTGGCCGCGAACGCCCAGCGTTGAGTGATAACGCGTACCGTCAGGATGAAGACGTATGCCAGACGCAACGGAATACACCACCAGATCGATTTTCCCGCCAAATTCTTGCTGGATAAAATCAATCACGTTTTGCCGCGTGGTATCGGAAAAAGCATCGGCAATAAAATCTTTCGCGATCAGCCCTTTCTCACTCGCCCGTCGCTGAAACAGAACGTTGTTATACCAGCCCGCGCTGCCTGCGCCTTTTTCACCGGGACCCTTTTCAAACGAGACGCCAATGGTGTCGGCGCCGCCGCCAAAAGCCAGCGCAATACGAGAAGCCAGCCCATAACCGGAGGAGGCGCCAATCACCAGAACCTTTTTAGGCCCATAGATCTCGCCGTGTGATTCGACATAGGCAATCTGTTTATCAATGGCTTTCAGCAGCCCTTCCGGGTGGCAGTTTTTAGCCACATTACCCTGAATAATCGGTTTCATAATGTGTTATCTCCGGTCAGTGTTTTACGGCGGGAGATAACACAAGTGCTTCTCCTTTAATGACAACATCGCCATGCTGATTTGTGCAGGTGGTTTTCAGACTGACCCGTTTTTTCTCCGTATCAATAGCAATAATTTCCACGGTTGCTGTCACCGTATCGCCAATAAAAGTTGGTTTGGTAAATTTAAGATCCTGCGCCAAATAAATAGAGCCTTTACCGGGGAGTTTATTTGCAATAACTGCAGAAATTAAACCGCTTACCAGAATTCCGTGAACAACACGCTGGCCAAATATGCTTTTTTTACCCGCGGCATCGTCAAGATGCACTGGGTTCATGTCACCTGAGGCCTCTGCAAAATTTATCACGTCTTCTTCAGTGAGTTTTTTTGTAAATTGCGCTTTTTGCCCTGTTTGTAAACATTCGGCTCTTTCTGTCATTTTTAAAAACCTCCATTTAAATATATCATGTAAATATCCTTTTTGAGCGGTGATAAGAATTGTCAAATTTAAATACTATCGATCTTGAAACCGCCTTATTTATATAAAATTCATAGTAAACATTGAATAAATTGTATGGGTCAGCTTTTACTCAAACATTGACATTAATCAAAGTACCCTTTCACCTAATTAGGATAAAAATTCTCGTAGTTTAATTAAGCGAAAGGCTAAAATAATGAAGGATACTGATATTGTTATACTTGGCGCAGCAAGGACAGCTATTGGCTCGCTTAATGGCTCCCTTGCCAATATATCCTCACCTAAACTGGGATCTATAGTGATTAAATCACTTCTTGAAAAGTCTCATATTCCGGTAAAAGAAGTGGATGAGGTTATCATTGGTCAGGTTTTAACGGCGGGGTGTGGGCAAAATCCAGCGCGACAAACATTAATTCATTCCGGTATTTCACAGGATGTTCCCGCGCTGACAATTAATAAAGTTTGTGGCTCAGGAATGAAAGCATTACAGCTTGCATATCAGTCATTAAAGTGCGGTGAAGCTGAGCTGATTATTGCGGGCGGGCAGGAAAATATGAGTCAGTCGCCGCATATTCTTCCTCACTCCCGTAATGGAATGAAAATGGGTAACTGGGAAATGCAGGACAGCATGGTTAATGATGGATTATGGGATGCATTCCATGATTATCACATGGGGATGACTGCGGAAAATATCGCGGAGAAATATGGTATTACGCGTGAAGAGCAGGATGAATTTGCGCTGGCCTCGCAACGTAAAGCTGCTGCTGCCCTTGAGGCTTCCCGTTTTGTCAGTGAGATTGTGCCGGTTGTTATTATCAAACCCGGTAAAGAGACCATCGTAGTTGAAAAAGATGAATTTCCGCGTCCACAAACCACGCGTGAAGGGCTGGCAAAACTACGCCCGGCTTTCAAGAAAGAGGGAACCGTAACCGCCGGCAACGCTTCCGGGGTAAATGATGGCGCGGCCATGGTTATTTTGGCTACCGCGAAAAAAGCCAGAGAACTGGGTATTACACAGCTTGGCCGAATCGTTGAATTTGCAACCTCAGGCGTTGCACCGGAAATAATGGGAACCGGGCCGATTGAAGCTTCCCGAAATGTACTTAAAAAATCAAACTGGCAGGTCAGCAACCTTGATCTTATTGAAGCCAATGAAGCGTTTGCGGCGCAGGCTATCGCGGTTAACCGTGAAATGGGCTGGGATCTGACGAAAGTGAATGTTAATGGCGGTGCCATTGCTCTCGGTCATCCTATTGGCGCGTCTGGCGCCCGTATTTTTGTGTCGTTAATTCATGAAATGCAGCGCCGAAAAAGTAAAAAAGGTCTGGCGACATTATGCATTGGCGGCGGCATGGGCATTGCTGTCACGGTTGAGATGGATTAACGCGGCGATCCGGAATTTTATTTGATACAGGAAACAGGTCATGGAAGAAAAAATTGCACTGGTAACGGGCGGAATTCGGGGTATTGGTGAAAAAATTAGCCTGCGATTTCTTAAAGAAGGTTACCAGGTCGTTGCGTTTGATAATGATGCCAGTCGGCTGAACGACTGGGCGGAAACGCAAAAAGTAGCAGGCTTTGAAAAAATCGATACGGTTGTTTGTGATGTCAGTAATTATGAACAATGTCAGTCTGCCGTTGCCTCGGTATTGAATAAATACGGCCATATTGATGTGCTGGTCAATAATGCCGGTATTACCCGGGATGCAACATTCAAGAAAATGGATAAATCCCAGTGGGATGCAGTGATTCAGGTTAACCTGAATAGCATGTTTAATATGACCAAACCGGTGATTGACAATATGTTAGCCAATCAACGTGGTCGCATAATTAACATGTCATCCATTAACGGTCAGAAAGGGCAGTTTGGTCAGGCTAATTATTCTGCGGCTAAAGCAGGCGTTCACGGTTTTACCAAAGCGCTGGCGCAGGAAGTTGCGCGTAAAAACATTACCGTAAACACCATTTCTCCAGGATATATCAATACGGAAATGATGCAGGCGATTCCGGATGATGTGCTGGAAAGTATTAAAGCGCAAATTCCGGTTGGCCGTCTTGGTGAAGCCGATGAAATCGCAGAGCTTGTGTTATATCTCTGTGGTGATAAATCGGGTTATATCACCGGCTCTAATATTGCCATTAATGGCGGCCAGCATATGTGTTAACAGGTAAGTGATTGCCGAATTTCAGCAGGTATGATGGCTCATACCTGCTGAGCTTTTAGTGAGTATTCAGGATATTCCATTATGCTAAAGCAGCTAGATTCATTTTTAGAGTTAGCCAAAAGAAAAAGCCAGAAAACCATTGCAGTAGCTGCTGCGGAGGATGCTTTTGCACTCGATGCAATCAGGATGATCGTCGTGCAGGGGTTAGGTCGCGCTATTTTAGTCGGTTGCCGCGAAAAAATCGTCACCATTGCCGGGCGTCTGGATTTTGATATCAGAGAAGTTGAAATCATTGATCTTCCCGATAAAACGCAAGCGTGTAATAAAGCTGTGGAGTTGGTGAAGTCAGGAAAGGCCGATATTTTAATGAAAGGCCTGGTCGACAGCCCTGTTTATCTGCGGGCAATCCTCAATAAGACCTTCGGGATTGCTGAATCCAGCCTGGTCACGCAGATGGCTTTTATTCAGAGTCCTTTTTATAGAAAATTATTCGCTATTACTGATGCCGGAATTAATATTTCCCCGACAAAACAGGATAAAAAAATCATGGTTACGCAGTCGGTGGATTTACTCCACCGGCTGGACATCAGTAATCCGAAGGTTGCCCTCATAGCTGCCGTGGAACATGCCACGCCTGCAATCCAGGCAACGATAGATGCAGCGGAATTAAGCGAAGAACATTTTGATAATTGCATCGTTGAAGGGCCGCTCTCTGTTGATCTGGCGTTTAGCCACGATTCCTGCCGGCATAAAGGGCTGGATACGCAGGTCGGCGGTGATGTTGATTTAATCGTGCTGCCCGATGTTAACAGCGCGAATGTCTTCTATAAGACCGTCATGCAGCTCGGCAGCGGTTCAAGCGCCAGCGTCCTGACCGGCACTTCGGCTCCCGTCGTATTTACTTCGCGTTCGGACACGGCCACCACGAAGTATTTTTCTATTGCCTGTGCGATAGCTCAGTGTAAGGACTAGTTATGTATATTCTGGTCATTAATCCTGGATCAACCTCAACCAAGCTGGCGATTTATAACAACAGAACGCAACTGGTTTGCCGGACATATAACCATAATGAAGCTGAGTTAGGTCCGTATTCAAATATCCTGGAACAAAAACAATTCCGCAAAGAAATTATTCTTGGCATGTTGCATGAACACGGTTTCAGAACCAAAGATATGGATCTGTTTGTCGGGCGCGGCGGGCTGGTCCGCTATCTTGAAAGTGGTGTTTACCGTATTAACGACGCCTATTTACATGATGCAAGCGTGGGTCTTAACGGTGAGCATGCTTCAAATCTCGGCGCTATTCTGGCCTGGGAACTGGCAAAAGACGCTGAGAAAGAGAATATGGCTTATACCGTTGATCCGGTGGTGGTGGATGAGTGTGATCCTGTTGCTAAAATCTCCGGCATGCCGGAAATATCGCGGGTCGGCGCTTTTCATGCCCTTAATCAGAAAGCGGTTGCTCATCGTTACGCCATTCAGGTGGAAAAACCTTATGCCAGCCTGAATTTAATTGTTGCGCACCTCGGCGGCGGTATCAGCGTCGGCGCTCATCGCGATGGCCGGATTGTTGATGTGAATTCCGCATTAGGCGGCGATGGACCGTTCTCGCCGGAACGCGTGGGTCGTCTCCCTTGCCTGGCTTTATTAAACCTCTGTTTTTCTGGTGAATATACCTATGATTCGCTGAAGAAAAAGCTCATTGGTGAAGGCGGTGTGTTTGGCTATTTAGGCACGAAAGACATTCGCGATGTTGAGCAGCTAATCAGCGATGGAAATCAAAAAGCGTTAGAGGTACTTGAGGCGATGGCTTACCAGGTCGCAAAAGAGATCGCCTCATGCGCGGCTGTTCTCGCGGGCCGCGTCGATGCCATTATTCTCACCGGAGGCGTTGCCCGGAGCGGCAGAGTGATTAATGACATTCGTAAACGCATCGGCTTTATTACCCCTGAAATTATCGTTTACCCCGGCGAGGATGAATTATTTGCTCTGGTTGACGGAGCACTGTCGGCAATAGAAGGCCGAAGAGAATTACTGGAATATTAATAGGAGAATATTATGTTAGATAAAAGTAATACAACACTGACTCCTGACAGAACAACACTGGTCGAGTCAAATGGCTGTGTTTATCTTTCTTTCGCATTCAATGATAAGAAAGACAATATGTTAATTAAACTTGGTTTGTTTGAAGTTAATTATCTTGCCGATGAGTTTGATGAATTAAATCAAAGGATCCTTATTAGCTCTGAATATAATTAGCCAACACGCTAATCACAAAATTCTGTGCTACGGACGTTATTCCTCAGTAACGTAAATAAGCAGGCATGCAGCCACAGGCAAACAGGAAGCGCTTCTTTCTGTTTGCCTGTTTTTTCAGGCGCGCACTTTCATGGTGATAAAACGACCAGAGTTGTGGAAATCACGCCTTTACTACCGGGGATGGTTTTGACCGGGCTTTGCGGGTTCCTCAATTCGTCGGCACAATGCGGTTTGTAAGCTGCTTAGCAAACTTATGACATTGATTTGCCATAAATTTGCTAATGACAATTTGCTATAAGCCAGATTTTTTCGTTGTTAGACAGGGTGCGGTGCGGCTTTTATCGTTCGTCATGATTTGTAAATTCCACGCAATCATTTGATGAGGGAGCAATTTTGTCCAGCTTACTGAATAGCTTAAAAACAAAACCCACGCGCTTTACTCTGGCGCTGAAAATCGCGTTACTCAGCAGTGTGGTGGCTTTCTCTTCAGCCTCTTTCGCCGATGAACCCTTAAAAGAGGGTATTACGCCAGCCACCGATGCCAGCCAAATTCCGGCGGCGGCTAAGCTGCGTAAAGACACGGTGGTGGCAGGCATCTCTGAACCGCAGGGTATTTTTAACCCCTATTTCTTTGTTAACGGCTGGGACGAAAACGTCACCAACGTGATTTTCTCACGCCTGATCGACTGGGATAGCCACGGCAATCTGGTGCCTGGCCTGGCGGAAAGCTGGAGCGTCAGCCCGGACAACAAGGTCTACACCATTAAGCTGCGCCCGAACCTGACTTTCAGCGACGGTTCGCCGCTGACTGCCGAAGACGTGGCGTTTACCCTGACCGTGCTGTATGACCCGAAATATGATGGCGATACTGACATCACCCTCGCCAATATTGCGGGCGGCGCGGAGTATAAAGCCGGAAAAGCCGATAGCGTCAGCGGCCTGAAAGTGATCGACCCGCTGACCTTACAGGTCACCACCACGCAGCCAGGCGCGACTACGCTGGCGAAAATCGGCGGCCCGGTGCTGTCGAAAGCGTATTACGGTAAAGAGTATCAGCGCGGTAACCTCGATTATCTGCGCACGTTGCACGGTAAACCGCTGGGTAACGGGCCATATGTCTATGAAAAATACATTCCGGGCCAGGAGATCCGTTTCCACGCCAACACCCATTTCTACCGTGGCACACCGCCAACGCCGCGCTTTATCTATCGCGTAACCAACCCATCCACCAACTTCCAGTTGTTCCAGACCGGCGAAACCGATTACGACTCGTTCACTTCGCGCCCGGATGATATCGAACAACTGAAAATGCTGGGCTTCGCCAATATCAACCTGTTTGGCTCCAGCGACTACAGCAAAGTGGAATTCAACGTGCGCCGCCCGGCGTTGCAGGACGTGAAAGTGCGGCAGGCGCTGATTTACGGCCTTGACCGCCAGAAGCTGATCGATGTGGTTTATCAGGGCTACGGCAAAGTGGCGATTGAACCTATTGCCCCGATTTCATGGGCGTATAACACCGACGGCGTGAACCCGTACAAATTCGACCCGGCACAGGCGAAGAAACTGCTTGATGAAGCAGGCTGGAAACCGGGGCCGGATGGCATCCGCGTGAAGGACGGTAAACGTCTGGAGCTGACGCTGCTGGTGAGCAAGAAAGTGCTGAACGATGCGCTGATCCCCATCGCCAAAGAGAACTGGCAGCAGATTGGCGTGCTGCTGAAACCGCAGGTGGTGGATTTCAACGCCCTGATGGCGCAGCGTAAAGCAGGCAACTATGACCTGGCCTCTTTCAGCACCAGCACGCTCAACGATCCGCATGATGGCGTGTGGGATTACTACAGCACGGAAGCGAAAGAGTCCGGCTATAACAATCCGCAGGTTGATAAGCTGATCAACGAAGGTAATGCGGTGCTCAATGTGGAAAAACGCAAACCGATTTATCACCAGCTGTATAAAGTGCTGGCGGACGATCCGCCGGCGATTCTGCTGGGTAACCGCGAGATTTTGTCGGCCAGCAGCGCCCGCGTCACCGGCTTTAAGCCGGATATCTACAACGGACTGACCGGTAGCCTGCCGGATGTGAAAATCGTCAAGTAACACCAACAACTGCCGGGGTTCCCCGGCAGTTGTCATGAGAAAGCTATGCGAAATTTTATCCTCAGGCGACTGCTGCAAACCCTGCCAATGCTGCTGCTCGCATCACTGATTATTTTTATGCTGTTCGCGAAAACGCCGGGCGACTTTATCGACGGTAACATTACCCTCACCGCCGCCCGTGCCGCCGAACTGAAAGCCATTTATGGCCTCGATCAACCGCTCTTCATCCGCTATCTGCACTGGCTCGGCCAGTTGCTGCACGGCGATTTGGGGTTCTCGCTGCAATACCAAATCCCGGTGAGCCAGCTACTTAACCAGTACATCTGGAACTCGTTCCTGCTGGCAAGCGTTGCGCTGGTGTTTTACTGGGGCATCGGGCTGGCGGTGGGCATTGCCTCAGCGCTGAAACCCAATTCGCTGTTCGATCATCTGGTCAGCGTGGTGGTGTTCGCCGCCATGTCATTCCCGACCTTTTTCCTCTGCCTGTTGCTGATTAAGTGGTTCGCGGTCGATCTGCACTGGTTGCCGGTGGGCGGCATGACCAACACCGGCAGCGACGATAGCGGCTGGGCGTGGGTGATGCAGGTTGCGGCGCATCTGGTGTTGCCGGTCCTGGCGCTGGTGATGTTGCAGGCGGGCAGCCTGACGCGCTATTTCCGCGCCAGTATGCTGGACGTGGTGAAGATGGATTTTATCCGCACCGCGCGCGCCAAAGGTCTGCGCGAACGCACAGTGATCCTCAAACACGCGCTGCGCAATGCGCTACTGCCGATCATCACCCTGCTCGGTTTTGAGCTGCCGGGGCTGTTCTCCGGCGCGATCATCACCGAAAAGGTGTTTAACTGGCCGGGTGCGGGGCATATCCATATCGATTCGCTGGCCGCCCGAGATTATCCGGTGCTGATGGGGTTCACTCTGTTTCTGGCGGTATTAACCATTGTTGGCAACCTGATTGCCGATGTGCTGTACGCGTGGGCCGACCCGCGTATTCGCGTGAGGTCGTGATGTTCGGTTCTCTCTTCTCAACCAATCGCCGCCTGCGCAAGGCGGAAATTCCGGCGATGGCGCAGGCCACGCCCTCTCCGTGGCGTCAGGCGTGGAAAGCGCTGCGACACAATCATCTCGCGATGCTGTGCCTGGTTCTGCTGGTGGTCATGACCATCTGGTGCGTGCTGGGGCCGGTGTGGTCGCCGTGGAAAGATGACGCCATCGACGCGCTGATGATCAACAAACCGCCTGGCGCAGAGCACTGGCTGGGCACCGATTTTCTTGGCCGCGACATCTATACCCGTCTGCTGCTTGCCGGGCGTATCTCGCTGATTATTGGCCTGCTGACCATGCTGCTTTCGGTGGCACTGGGCTACCTGCTGGGCGCGGTATCCGGTTATGCCGGCGGCTGGACGGACAAACTGATTATGCGCCTCGCGGATCTGGTGATGACGATTCCCAGCCTGCCGCTGCTGATTGTCGCCGGAGCGATGTTGTCAGAGCTCGATTTCTCGTCCGATTCGCGCATCTATATGGTGGTGGTGATGCTCAGCCTGCTGGAGTGGCCGAAGCTGGCGCGACTGGTGCGCGGGCAAATCCTCTCGCTGCGCGAACGCGATTTTATGCTGGCGACGCAGGTTCTGGGCCTCTCTTCGCGCCGCCGCCTGTTCGGCCATCTGTTGCCGAACACCATTCCCATTCTGGTGGTGATGGCGACGATGGCGGTGGCGAATGCCATCCTGATGGAATCCGCGCTCAGCTACCTCGGCCTTGGCGTCGTACCGCCAACTCCCTCATGGGGCAATATGATGGATGCGGCCAACAGCCTGATCGACTTTCAGCGTCGCCCGTGGCTATGGATGCCGCCGGGTATCGCCATTTTTCTGACCGTCATCGCCATTAACGTGCTGGGTGATGGTCTGCGCGATGCGCTGGATCCGAAAATGAAACGGAGCCTGAAATGAGCGAGCCGCTAATTACCTTTAATAACTTATCCATCTCCTTCGCCAGCGAGCAGGGGCGCGTGCGCGCTGTACAGGATGTCTCATTTGCCATTCAGGCCGGGCAAACTATTGGCGTGGTGGGTGAATCCGGCTGCGGCAAAAGCGTTACCGCTATGTCGCTGATGGGGCTGTTACCGCCGCAGGTTGCGCGTATCGACGGCGGAGAAATCCGCTTTCAGGGCACCGATCTGCTGCGCCTGAAGCCGTCAAAAATGGCCGATCTGCGTGGTAATCAGTTAGCGATGATCTTTCAGGAGCCGATGACGGCGCTCAACCCGGTGCTGACCATTGGCGAGCAGCTCTGTGAACCGCTGATTCGCCATCGTGGTGAAACGCCAAAAGCGGCCTGGGCGCATGCCACGCAATTGATCGCCGATGTCGGGCTGGCGCGGGCGGAGAGCCTGATGAGCAGCTATCCGCACCAGCTTTCCGGCGGTATGTTGCAGCGCATCATGATTGCCATGGCGCTAAGCTGCCAGCCGAAACTGCTGATTGCCGACGAGCCCACCACGGCGCTGGATGTCACCGTACAGGCGCAAATCCTGCGTTTACTGCGTGACCAGGCGCGGGCGCAGCAGATGGCGCTGATGCTGATCACCCATGATTTGGGCGTTATCGCGCAGATGGCGGAACACGTCGTGGTAATGTACGCCGGGCGCATCGTTGAGCAAGGTCCGACCGCCGATGTGCTGCGCAACGCGCTGCACCCTTATACCAAAGGGCTGATCGCGTCGCGCCCTGTTCCGGGCGAGCGCCGACGCCGCCTCTATTCCATTCCCGGCCAGGTGCCGGATCTGGCCGAACTACCGCCGTACTGCGCGTTCTTCGATCGCTGCGAACGCGCCACGCCGCAGTGCCGTGCGGGTATTCCGCCGCTGATCGGGCAAACGCGGCAAGCCGCATGTATTCACAGTGAGTTAGCGGAGCCGGTCGCATGAGCCAACAATATGTGATTGAAGTGGATGGTCTGAAAAAGCACTTCCCGCTGCGCGACGGGCTGTTTGGTCAGGAAACCGGACAGCTACGCGCCGTGGACGGCGTCAGTTTTAACATTCGACCCGGCACCATTTTGGGCCTGGTGGGCGAATCCGGCAGCGGTAAAACCACCATCGGACGCACGCTGCTGGGGCTGTATGACAAAACGGCGGGTAGCGTGAAGTATCGCGGTCAGGAGTTGCAGGATCTGACGCCGAAACAGATGCGCGCGCTGCGCCCGAAAATCCAGCTGGTGTTTCAGGATCCTTACAGCTCGCTGAATCCGCGCATTCGCATTGGCGATGCGATTGGCGAAGCGATGCTGGAACACAAGCTGTGCAGCAAAGCGGAACTGCGCGATAAAGTGCTGGAGGTGATGAAAATCTGTGGCCTGGCCCCGCAGCATTACAATCGCTTTCCCCATGAGTTCTCCGGCGGCCAGCGCCAGCGTATCGGCATTGCCCGCGCGCTGATCCTCAACCCGGATTTTATTATTGCCGACGAACCCATCTCGGCGCTGGATGTCTCCATCCAGGCGCAAATCATTAATCTGTTCTCCGATTTGCGCGATGAGCATGGCGTCACCTTCCTGTTTATTTCTCACGATCTCGGTGTCGTGGAGCATTTGTGTGATGACGTGGCGGTGATGTATCTGGGGAAACTGGTGGAAACCGCTAGCCGCGATGCGTTGTTCAGCCAGCCGCTGCACCCTTACACCCAGGCGCTGCTGGCGGCGGTGCCAACGCTCGACCCGGAAAGCGAACCCGTGGCGGTGGTGCAGGGGGAAATCCCCGATCCGTCGCGCCCGCCTTCCGGCTGCCGCTTCTCTTCACGCTGCCCGCAGGCAACGGAACGCTGTCGTACTGAAATCCCGGAACTGCGTGAAGTGCGCCCCGGCCATCAGGTGGCGTGCCACTGGGTGGAGTCGTGGCAATAAAAAAGGGAGGCTTCCGCCTCCCGGATTGATCAATTCACTTTCGGAAAATCCACCACCGTATCATTGACGCGGTTAATCATATTGGTGAACAGAATCGCGCTGACGGCGCTGATGGTTTCCACCACCTGGCGATCGTCGAAACCGGCATTGCGAAAGGCGGCAACGGTATCGTCAGCCAGTGTGCCGCGCGTGGTGACCAGCGTTTGCACGAATTTCACCAGCGCATCAATGTGCGCATCCTGCGGGTATTCGCCGCGACGCAACTGCCGGGTCTGCTCTTCGCTGTAACCTGCACCTTTTGCTGCCAGCGTGTGGGCGGCCAGGCAATAATCACAGCCGCTTGCTTCGCTGACGGCAAGGTTAATGGCTTCACGCTCTTTGGCACTCAGGCTGCTTTTCGTCAGCATGGCATTATGTTGCAGCGCCTGGCCCAGCGCCTCCGGCGAGTGGCTGCCGATAGTCAGATAAGCATTCGGCACTTTGCCCATTGCGCGTTTGATGGCAGTAAATAATTCTGCGGCTTTACCGGTGGCTTCTTCAGCCTGAATGTGGGTTAAACGGCTCATGATTTGCTCCTGTTCAGTGTTAAATGAGGGCCGCTGTGGCGGCGTTGGGCTTATGTTAGGCTGCGCGGACGGTGTAGAATGCGCCAAATCGTCTCTGTTTTTTGTCTTATCGTCTCAGGGGAAAGATGGATACTCTCAGCCAGATGCTCACCCTGCTTGCGCCGGTCTGTGCGGTGAATCTTCACTGCCGTTTCGCCGGGCGCTGGCAGGCCGATCACGTTCAACTTGCGCCCGGCGCGGTGCCCTGGCATGTGATCCTGAAAGGGGAAGCACGGCTGAATGTGGCGGGGAAAATCTATGATGTGCGCGCAGGAGATGTGCTGCTGCTGCCGCACGGCTCGCCGCATCTGTTGCAGGGGCTGATTGACTGGGGACACCTTGCGCCAGTGGCCAGCCAGTACAACGGCACGCTGACGGAGGTTGTGGCGGAAGGTGAAGGCAGCGCGGTGGAAGTGTTATGCGGCGAGTTCGATTTTGGCCCGCACAGCGGCTGGCTGTTTGCCCATGAAGTCGATGTTGTCCATTTGCATACCGACGGGCAGCAGGATTTTCCGGAGCTGCAAACCCTGCTGGCGATGCTGGTGCGTGAAAGCCTGAGTAACCAGCCCGGCGGGGCGAAGATGGTACAAAGCCTGGCGATGTCGTTTTTAACGATGCTGCTGCGCATTTTACTGGCCGCGCAGGAGCCGCCAGCCGGGTTGTTGCGGTTGATGAGCGATCCGCGCCTCGCGCCTGCGGTACTGGCGGTACTGGCCGAACCAGCGCAGCCGTGGACGCTGGAGACGCTGGCACAGCGTTGCTTTCTCTCCCGCGCAACTTTCGCCCGCCATTTTTCCCGCTGTTATCACCTGACGCCACAAAGTTGGCTGACGCAAATCCGCCTTGCGCAGGCCGCGCGTTTGTTGCACCAGCAGCGTGGTCTGACGATCGATGTCATTGCAGAACGTTGCGGGTTTCTCTCCCTCTCTTCGTTTTCCCGTGCGTTTAAGCAACGTTACCAGCAAACACCTGCACAATACCGGCGAACATAGCTCACATATTCATGGCAGAAAAAGGTGAACAGGACGATGTGATGAAAATCATCATGGATGAACTGTTGGTGATTTCCGGGTTGTATTAAACCCGGTTTACGTTGCAGGCCCGGTAAGCGTCGCGCTACCGGGCATAGCGGGGTTAGATAAAGGTGAAGATTTCGTCGCGCGGCAGGCGGGATTTCGGCAGGGCGGCGTTGAAGTCTTTATCGCTGCGCACGCCGAGCGAGACCAGCACCACGCTGGTCAGCCCTTTTTCACGCAGGCCCAGCGACAGATCCAGCGCGCGCTGGTCAAAACCTTCCATTGGCGTGGCGTCAATGCCAAGCATTGCCGCGCCCAGCAGAAGGCCGCCTAACGCCAGGTACACCTGTTTCTCCATCCACTGCGGCAGATCGCGCAGTTCGTAGCGATGCATATCGACGTAAGAACGGCGGCTTTTATCCTGGCCCGCCTGCGCGCCTTCTGCGACAAAGCGGCCATCTTTCTGCTCCTGCGCGAGAACGTTTTGCAGGTGTTTGTCGTCAATATCACTGCGGATGCACAGCGCAATCACATGCGAGGCGTTCAGGACTTTCGGCTCGTTATAGGCAAAAGCGCCGGTGGTGGATTTGGCAATGGCTTCACGCCCTTGCGCCGTGGAGGCGACAACAAAGTGCCACGGCTGCGAGTTAACGGAGGAGGGGCTGTTTTGCAGCACGTTCAGCAGCGTTTCGATTTTATCCTGCGGCAGCGTCTGGCCGGGTTCGAATGCTTTTACGGTATGGCGGGCAACGACGGCATCATCAAGGGTCATTTTTTCTCTCCTGGTGAAAATATGAACAAATCAGGGACGGTACTGTTGATTGCAGCGAGCATAAACGCAAAACATAACCAGATAAATCGGTGTAAAAAGGCAGCACTTTCACTCGAGGAGTGAAAATAACATTTCCCGCCACAGGGTTTTCTGGCAAAACAGAAGGGTTTTTGCGCTACGGGAGCCACCATGATTCGCCTGGAAGATGTCACGCTGTTTGTTCGCTCGGCCATGCTGGGCAGTTTTTCCAATGCTGCGCGGGAAGCCGGATTACTGCCGGGTCAGGTCAGCGCTGCCGTCAACCGGCTAGAGCGCGATCTGGATAAGCGCCTGTTTGTGCGCTCAACGCGCAGCCTGCGTCTGACCGCGGAAGGAGAAAAATATCTGCCCTTCGCCCAGGAGATGCTGGAAGTGGTGCAGGCGGGCGCTGAAAGCTTGCACAGCGGCGATAACGAGATCCGTGGCGAATTGCGCGTTGCCGTTCCTTCGGACATTGGCCGCAATGTCTTGCTGCCGTTGATCACCCGTTTTTGCCAGCAGTACCCGAAAATTTCGCTGCGCCTGTCGCTTTCCGATCAGGTAAGCGATGTCTTTCGCGATCCGGTGGACATCGCCATTCGCTACGGCGTGCTGGATAACAGCAGCTATGTCGCGCTGCCGGTGGCCGAGGATAATCGACGGGTACTGGCCGCTTCCCCTGATTATCTGGCACAACACGGTCGCCCCAAAACGCTGGATGAAGTGGTGAATCACCACTGTCTGTTATTCACCATGAACAACCAGGTGTATGACAAATGGAGCTTTCCGGAAAACGGCATGCGGCGTCAGCTTATTGTTAAAAGCCGTATGTTGTGTGATGACGCGGATATTGCCCGCCGCTGGGCGGTGGACGGAATGGGCATCGTCTATAAATCATGGATCGACGTCAGCGCGGATGTGCTGGCAGGCCGGCTGGAGGTGTTGTTACCGCAACATGCTGGCGAAGCTGCGCCGCTGAATCTGGTGTGCCCGCACCGCAAACAGTTCAACCCGGCCATTCGCCACCTGCATAGCGTACTGCGCGAAAATCTGCGACCGATCACCGCGTTATTGCAGACGCATCCGGTGTTTAAACCGCACGGATGACCAAAAAACGTACGGCTCAGCGGGCCAGGATTAAAGTCTTTGCGTAAACAGATACGCTATTTCACGGAGGTATGAGCAAATGGCTTTACGTTCACTGGGTACAACTGGCTTGCAGATCCCCGCACTGGTTTTTGGCGGCAATGTTTTCGGCTGGACGGTAGATGAAAAGCAGAGCTTCAGCCTGCTGGACGCGCTTTTCGAACGCGGCTTTACCGCGATTGATACCGCGGATGTCTATTCGGCATGGGCACCGGGCAACAAAGGCGGCGAATCAGAAACCATTATCGGCAAATGGCTGGCGGCGCATCCGGGCGCGCGCGATAAAGTGACACTCTTTACCAAAGTGGGAGCCGATCTGCGCGAACCGGGTAAAAAAGGGCTTTCCGCCCGCTGGATAGCGCAGGCGGTTGAGGATTCACTGCGCCGTCTGCAAACCGACTATATCGATCTCTACTTTTCGCACTGGCCGGATAACGACACGCCGTATGAGGAAACCCTTGGCGCGTATGAGAAGCTGCTGAAAGCGGGGAAAATCCGCGCCGTCGGCGCGTCGAACCTCAATGCGGAGCAACTGGCGGAATCGCTAAAAGTGGCGGATGCGAAAGGGCTGCCGCGCTACCAGGTGCTGCAACCGGAATACAATCTTTATGATCGTTCCGGTTTTGAAGGCGCGTTGCAGAACTTAACGGTGCGGGAGAATATCGGCGTGGTGACTTACTACAGTCTCGCTTCCGGTTTCCTCTCCGGGAAATACCGCAGCGAAAAGGATCTCAGCCAGAGCCAGCGCGGGCAGGGCATTGCCAAATACCTGAATCCACGCGGTTTCGCCATTGTTGATGCGCTGGAAACCATTGCCGCAAAACATAACGTAAAACCGGCCGAAGTCGCGCTTGCCTGGCTGATTAACCAGCCGGGCGTCACCGCGCCGATCGCCAGCGCCACCAACGTTGCCCACGTTGAAAGCTTTGTCACTGCCGTAACGTTAAACCTCTCTGCTGATGAACTGGCAACCCTGACCAAAGCGGGTGACTGATCCTCAGAGGCCCGGCGATGGAAAGTGTGCCGGGCCGTGACCTCCTATCTCAAAGCTGATTCACCTGCGCCCGCCTACCCAGTGCCATACAGATCATCGGCAGCGGCAGCGTGACGATCAGCAGCAGCCACAGCAGGGTATAAACGGAATCGACGCCGTCGTTTTGCAGGTTGGTGTAGAGCTTGACCGGAATCCCCTGCGGAAAGTAAGCGAAGATCATCACAATGCCGAACTCGCCAACCGCTCGCACCCAGGCCAGAGCGATAGCCGAGGCCAGCCCTGGTATCGCCATTGGCAGCGCCAGATAGCGAAAGCGCTGCCAGCCGCCTGCACCAAGCGTCTGCCCGGCTTCAAGAATCGTTTTCGGTATGGTGCTGAAGGCGCTGCGCGCCACCACAATAAAGTAGGGAAGCGCGCCGTAAAGCTGTGCCAACACAAAGGCGGCAGGATTGTTGACCAGCGTCATGCCGACCTGCGACAGCCACTGACCAAACAGGCCGTACGGCCCCCATGCGGAAACCAGCAGAATACCCATCGACAGCGGCGGCGTCAGCAGCGGAATCATTACCAGCAGCTCGGCGATCAGACGTTTGCGCCCGGTAGCTCGCGCCAGCCACCAGGCCACTGGCAGTCCGATCAGGATAATCAGGCACAGCGCCAGCAGCCCAAGGCCGAGCGACACGGCAATCGCATTGTCATCCCGCCAGGCAAGCCGGAAGTGGCCCCACGGCGTTTCATGCAGCAGGGTAACAAACGGAATGCACAACAGCAGCAATGCGGGAAGCGACAACCAGCCCGCCATACGCCCGGCCTGGCGCATCAGCGGTACAGCGCGTTGCCTTTCGGCGCGGCGTAACCATATTGATTCAAGATCTGCTGCCCCTGCGCGCTTTGCATAAATTCAACGAATTTCTTCGCCTGATCGGTGCCGTTTGGCGCGTTCTTCAGTACTGCCGCGTAAAACACCATCGGCTGCGTGTGCAGGGTTTGATCTTTGCCAGCGCTGTCTTTAATGGTGAAGCTGACAGTGTCATACCACTGTTTCGCCAGCGCCGGGTTACTCAGGTTGATCTCATCCGGCAGCGCAACATACGGCAGATGGGCGGAACGTACTTCGCTTTCGTAACCGGCTGCGGCATCAATCTGGCCGCTCTCGAGGCGCGCCAGCAGGCCGCCTTCCTGGTGAGTCTGTTCCGGGTTTTGCAGGTCGCCCAGCACTTTCTGCGCGATGCCCGGCTGGTGGTAATATTTTTCCGCCAGCAGGAGGGTAAAGACAATGTTCTGCCCTTTCGGATCGACATACGGATCGGTGCGGCCGAAGTGAATATCTTTCTGCGCCAGCAGCTTCAGCCAGCCGGCATCATGATGTTTACTGGAGTCGGCAAACTGCGCGGCATATTTCCCTTTCGGGCTGTACGCTATCACCATGCTGGTGCTGGCGACCGGGACGGCATCATCGATTAAGCCTGCATCTTTCAGGATCTGCATGGGGCCAGGGTTGATGGAGACAAACACGTCCGCCGTCAGTTTATGGCTCGCCAGCAAACGCGCCATCCCGTAAGCGCCCTGTCCCTGGCCCTGCCAGGCACCGTTTTCCGCTTTCGCAAACACCGGTCCCAGCCCCTGGTCCATCACTTTGCCCATCGAACCGGCATAAGTGACGCGAATATCTTTTGCCAGAACGGACGTAGCGCTCAACACTGCCAGCGCTATCACCGCTGCACACTTGCCTGTCATCGTTTTCATCATGCTTCTCGTTATATACAAAAGTAAATAACGATTATCTTTTCCGCACGGGGAATGAACAACGTAAGTGGCCGATTCGTTGATGTTTTGTTGAAGTTAGCGAAGCGGCAGGCGGCAATTACTGTGCACTGACATCTCCTGTCAGCGAGGACGTTTATCTTTCCCTTAATAGAATCAGGGGATTGCATAGCACGCGGAAATTTCATTTTAGTTTTCCTGTTTTCTGCCGTTAATCCCTATGAACAAAAACAAGGTTTTACCTGAAACTTCGGGCCGTGGCGCGATGGTCAGGCTGTACTTTTAACGTCTTGTGAGACTTTATTCCGGAACCCGCAGCAATGAAGGAAAGTCACGACAGAAAACACGACCCGTTGATTGAGCGGCTGTGCGAAATTTTCGCTGCGCTCTATCAGGGCAAAACCATCGATAAGGCGTGGCTGTGCGATAAATTCGGCATAACGGAACGCACGGCTTACCGCGACCTTGCGCGGCTGGGACATATCCTCGATCAGGTTTCGCCAGGACGCTATAAACTCAGCGCCCACCTTCTTCCGACATTACACAGCGGTCATCTGGCGGAATTCGCTGACTTTACCGGCGTGGCGCATCTCTTCCCGCGCCAGGACGGACAATCGCTGCGTAACAGCATGAAACAGCGCAGCAATATCGCCTTTCACGCACCGAGCAGCCGACAAAATCAGCAGCTCGAGCCGCTGCTTAACCAGTTAAATCAGGCCATTAGCCAGCGCACAGAAGTGGAATATCGCTACCGCGACAAAGCCCGGCGCGCGCAGCCTTACCGGCTGATTAACCAATACGGCTTGTGGTACCTGGCGGCCATAGAAAAAGGGCAGTTAAAGGCGTTCGAAGTGGCGCGTATTGAGCGGCTAACCAGCACCGACCAGCGCTTTGAGCTGCTCGCTGAGGTGGTCGCCGAGCTGGAAAATCATGTCGGTATTCGCTTTGGCTCGCGGGTGGAGACGGTACTGCGCGTATCGGCGCATGCCGCGGAGTATGTCACCCGCCGGGCGCTGTTCCCCGCGCAACGCATTATTGAACACCACGACGATGGCAGCCTGACGCTCTCTACGGCGATCAGCGATCCGCATACGCTTTTTCGCTGGCTGCGCTACTGGCTGCCGGACATCGGCATTCTCTCGCCCGCCTCGCTGCGCGAGCAATTTGAACAGGATTTACATACCCGTTTTCACGCCGTATAGCGGCCGCGACGTTATCAAGGACAGGGACTTATATGTTTGGTTCGCGTAAACCGAAACCGTTAACACAGAGAGGCGATAGTATGACATCCGGACGCATCAGCCCGCAGTTCTCGCGGCAACGGGAAAAAGCCGATGATGAGGATAAATCACTTTTCGCTCCAGCGATTGCGCCGCGTTTTACGCTGGAAAGCGATGTCGCCCTGACGGCGGAAGTAATTGAACAACTGGATGAAGCGAAAGCCAAAATCGAGCACTACCAGCAGATCTACCTTGACTGGGGGTTCTCTGCCGTTGACCCGCAAGGAAAAGGTATTGTCCTTAATTTTTACGGCCCGCCAGGCACCGGAAAAACCCTGACCGCCGAAGCGCTGGCCGGTTCGCTGGCGCGCAATATCATGCTGGTGAGCATTACTGATCTGGAAAGCAAATTTATGGGCGAAACGGCGAAGAATATTGCTGCGCTTTTTCGCCAGGCCGAACGCGAAAATGCCGTGTTGTTCTTTGACGAAGCCGACACGCTGCTTGGTAAACGCCTCTCTTCTGTCACGCAGGGTATTGATAATGAGGTCAATGCCATGCGTTCCACCTTGCTTATCGAACTGGAAAAACACGCGGGTATCGTGATTTTCGCCACCAACTTTGTGAAAAATTACGATAGCGCCTTCCTGAGCCGCATCACCCATCATATCGGCTTTACCCTGCCCGGCGAGCCTGAGCGCCAGCGCATCTGGGCCAAACTGCTGGTGGCGGCCATTCCACTAGCGGATGACCGCGAAACCCTGATCGCGCAGGCGGTTGCCCTTTCCGATGGCCTTTCCGGGCGCGATATGCGCAATGCGATGCGGCTGGCATTGCCGAAAGCCGTTCGCAGCCCGCAACAACAACTGGCTCTGGCGCACATTGAAAGCGCGCTGACGCAGATCCGCGAAGCGTATCGCGCGATCGCCTCTTCTGCATCACACATACCTCCACACATTGACACAGCAAGAAAAATGCTCGGCGTGAGCTAAGGGATTAAAAATAATGGGTTGGTTAGATTCTGTATGCGATTTTGCTTCCTCTGTGGTTTCCTCGGTTGGCAGCTTTGTTTCGTCGGCGGTGAGCAAGGCGAAAGAGTACGTCAGTAGCGCCATTGGCTGGATGGCGGAAAAAGCGGAAGGTTTTGTCGGTAAAGTCAGCCAGATGTGGACGCGCATTAAACCGCACATCAGCAAAGGCCGCACCTTCCTGAAGATGGTAGGCGCGTACTTTACGCATCCCTGGGTCAAAACAGCGCTGGCATTGCTGGATAAAGGGCTGGCGTGGCTGGAGAAAGCCGATAAACACCCGCTGGTGCGTCGCGCGCAGAAAGCGATTCAATGGGTGATTGACTGGTGCAAAGGCGCGCGTCAGCAGCAGCTCGATAAAGCCGCGCTGGAAGAGGCTCGCCGCCATGCAGAAGCGCTGGCCGAAGCGGAACGTGAACTGCACGGTGAAGAGAAATCCGCCGTTTCCGCCATTGCGATGCTGAACAACTACATGATTGCCAAAGCGGAAGTGGACATCGCCCTTGAGCGCGACGATTTGCAGGACTTTGAATACTACCTGCGCCTGCGCGCGGTACAGAAACTGCTGGCGTTTTACGAAAGCCGTATGGAATCCGTTACCCGCGTGGAAGAGATTAATGATGACCTGCTGTTTATCATTTTCGCCGCTAACCGTCTGATTCAACAGGATGCGGAGTTCAGCGAAGAGCACACACTGCAACTGGATGCACTGACGACTCGTCAGTTCGGTAAGCCGATCATTCCGTTTATCTTCGAAGAGATGATCATCGCCTGGGAGAAAAGCCGTCAGTTACTGGAGGCGGACTGGGAACGCGATAGCAAGGTGCTCTCCCGCAGCCGCATGCTGCGCGATCGCCTGTTGCGCGCCCAGAACAATGAAACGCTGAGCGCGGAAGATATGGCTATGCTCAACGACTTGCAGATTTCCCTGCCGCGCGAAGAACAAGAATTGAATGCACTGGAAGATACCTTGCAGGCGCGTCGCTGTTACGTGAATGCGGCCGAAGGCTTCCTGCAAATGCTGGAAAAAGACGAACAGCAACTGATTGATGAAGGAAATGAATTTCTGCTGGAGCGCGGCGCGGAAGTGGGGCGTCTGCTGATTCAGTGTTCACAGGACAACCGCCCGTGGTCGGCGCTCTCGACGGAAGAACAGTATCTGATCAATGACTTTGCGCTCATCTTTGCCAACGATTGCGAACAACGTACCGAAAAAGGGCTGATGGTTGAGGTGATGGCATGAACCTGCTGGCAGAGGTCGGCCATTTCCTGATTCCCGGTCTGGATGTGTTACAGCTTTTCTTCTTTTTGGTGATGGTAGCTGGCGTGGCGATGACTATTCGCAGCGTGAAACGTCGGGCGAAAGAGGCGAACTGGCAAACATTATGGGATGGTCAGACGCAGGGAAAAATGAATTCCGGGCTGGGTTCCGCCGCTGAACTTAGCCTGTCGGTGGCGACGAAAGCGGAGAAGATCGCCGCCATTATGCCGGGGATGCTGTTAATTGTCGGCCTGCTGGGCACCTTTCTTGGCCTCGGGCTGGCGCTGGATAAAGCCTCCGGCATTCTGCATAACACCGGCAACAGCATTGGCGCAATGGATAGCGCCATGGGCGATCTGATGAATATGATGCAGGGGCTGGGGGTGAAATTTAAAACCTCCACCTGGGGGATTATCGCCTTTATTGTCCTGAAGTGGTGGGAAACCCATAACGGCTATGAAGAGCGCCGCTTAAGCTGGTGCATGGCCCGGTTGCAGCAGGCGATTGATGAGAGCCGCGAAGCGGAAGAGGCCGCGCGCCGCGAGCAACTTCAACAACAGCAGCAGGCACAAATAACGGCGACTGACACGCTCGTTGCGGCATTCGCGCAGGAAACCCGAACGCTGCGCGATGCGTTTGCGCAGCAGGTAAAACAGGGCGAAGAAGCCGAAGCGCAGCGCCACGCGCAGCAACAGCAGGCGCAGATAACGGCCACCGAAAGTCTCGTCGCGGCGCTGACGCAGCAAACTCAAATATTACGCGATGAGTTTGTTCAGCAAGCAAAACGCGCCGAAGAGTACGAAGCGCAGCGCCATACGCATCAACTGGCGACATTGACGGAAATTGCCGATATCAACGGGCAATCCCGCAGCCTGCTGGAGAGCTATACGCGCAGCAGCCAGCAGAACCTGGAGGCGCTGCAACAGGCGGCTGGCGCGATGAGTAAAGCTTCGCAGAAAGTGGCGGATTCCGCGGAAAGCCTGCAAGGAGTTGTTTCCACGCTGGGCGAGGATTTAAGCAGCGTGATGAACGATATCCGCAGCGAGCTTTCTGCTGTGGTGACAGAGATGAACAGCGACTTTACCCGCAACGTACAGCAGATGAGCGAGATGCTGTCTGCTTCCACCCGCCAGCTAAGCGCCACCATGGAAACCATCGAACGCTCTCTCAAAGCGGCGATTGGCGAGATGGGCGATGCCTTCAGCAGCAATATGACGGAGATGGCCAGCCAGCTCACCTCGGCGACCTCCGTGATCAGCCAGTCGGTCGATACGATGTCGGCGCGTATTGATAGCACCATGACGGAGCTGAGCGAGAAAACCAACGAGGCGGCGAAAGTACAGAGCCGGGTGATGAACGACTTCTCCATCACCAGTGAAAACCTCAACATTGAAGTGCAGGAGATGACGCAATACATCAAGCGGGTCACCAAAGAGATCCAGACCAGCCTGATGGCCGTCTCCGTCAGCAACCAGCGGCTGGAGTCGCTGCCGAAGCGATTTAATGACTCGCAAGCCGCGCTGGAAAACGCCTGTAAGGTCATCGTTACGCTGCATGAGAAGCTGGAAGACCTGTGTGACGTTACGACGAAACAGCTCGCCAGCCAGTTGCCATCGGCAGAAAAAGAGGCGCTTATTGCCGCGGTGATGGATATGCAGCGTAAGCTCGCGACATTGCTGACCGAAGCGCAACACTACAGGCTGAATCCGCTGCCTGAAAGCGCAGAGGCGTAAATCAGCCGATGAAAGATAAACCAAATGAGTGGGTCTCTATCTCGGATCTGATGGCGGGCGTGATGGCCGTGGTCATGCTGATGCTGGTGTTATCGGTGCTGCAAAATAAAGTGGCGGAAGTGAAGCGCGAGCAGGAGAAAAACAGTGGCCTGGCGGCAGCGCAGCAGAAGCTGAACACCCTGATGCACAGCATGCAAAAGGAGATGGCCGATCGCGGTGAAGAGATGCTGGTGGGGTTTGATATGGCCAGCGGCAAAATCACCCTGCGCGACAAAATTTTCGCCAAAGGCAGCGCCTGTATCACCGATCAGGCAAAAGATGCGCTGGCGCGCCTGGCCCCGCGGATTGCTGAGTTTGTTGGCAGCGCGGCGAATACACAGGTGTTTGTGGAAGGGCATACCGACAACTTGCAGGTCAGCAATCCGGTCACCGATATTTCCCGTTTCTGTACCGTTTATGACGACAACTACACGCTCTCCGCCGCCCGTGCGCGGGAAGCGCGCAAGCTGCTGGTCACCTCGCTGGATGAACAACAATCGCGGCGCGTGATTGTCGCCGGTTTTGGCGATTCACAGCCGCTCAGCGGCATTTCGCCTGATGATGAGCGCAACCGCCGCGTTGAAGTGCAATTTCTCACCCATGCTGCCGCACGTCAGGACAGCACTACCACAGAGTCAATAACCGATGGCAAATAACTACAGGCAGGATACAGACCTGGAGCTTCTGCGCTATGCAGACCAGGAGATGCTGGGCGTACTGGTGAACTATTTAACCACCGACAAAGATGGTTCCACGCGCTACACCGAGTCATTAACCGGCGATGAGGCATTCAAGGCCGCAAACGGCGATTTTCGCCAGGTTTGGCAGCTTATTGGGGCTGAATTGCAGCATTTTGGCGGCGATTCTCTGATGAATTTCATTCGCCGCAACGGCGTGCCGTACAAAGAGATCCTGACCGATGTGTGTAAAAAAATCGGCGTGAAAACGGATTTCTCCGCCGACACGGTAGAAATCGAGAAAGCGATGCTGGCGAAATTGTTTGAGGATTCCTGGGAAAACATGAGTGAAGCCGAACGCGCCAGCGTGCGCGCGCAGTTGAAAATCAACGGCAATCTGGCGGGCGGCGCGGCGCTGTCCGCCATTATCGCGGCGATTCGCCTCGGCGGATTTATGTCTTACCAGGTGTCGTTGATTGTGGCCAATGCTGTCGCCAGAGCGTTGCTGGGACGCGGGCTGGCGCTGGCGGCCAATGCGGGACTGGTGCGGGCGATCGGTATTTTTGCCGGTCCAGTGGGGATGGCGATCTCCGCGCTGCTCACGCTACCGGCGCTGACCGGCCCGGCCTACCGCGTTACGTTGCCGGCGGTGGTACAAATTGCGGCGATGCGCCAGCAGCTTCTGAAACCTGAAGAGGACATTTTTTGATGGATACCATATTTACGTTTGACTGGCTTAAGGTCTATCCGGACGTGCTGGAAGCGCTGCAAAACGGGAAAGCGGTGCTGCGCGACGGCGTGGCGTACTGGACGGAACTGGCGGAAAAATCAGGGATTGCGCAGCATATGCCGCTCAAACAGATCCCTTTTAACCCGGAATCCATCACCGAACTGAAACAGCTGGTACAGATGGCGCAGGCCACGCAACTGGCGGCGATCGGCCTTTCGACAGGCATTGTTGTCGGCGCAATTGTGGTGCAAACCCTGTACCTGGCGAAAAAAATCGACAAGCTACAACAAAGCATCGACGTGATCTCCGCCGATATTCATGCGCAGAACGTCATCTTTTATATGGAAAAACTGTCGCGCTATTTTGGCGTGGTGGAATCGGCCCGCGTGCTGCTGCTGGATAAAGCGCTGGTGGAGGAGACCAAAGACGTAGCGGCAAGCCTGCTGGCGCAGTTGGCCTGCGAGCGTAATGAAGTGTTGTCGCTGATTGATAATCTGCTCTCGTTCGCCGATGAGCTGACCGATCGCCACCTTGAGCAGGTGCTGGATTTTATCACCCTGATGATGGATATCCTGCCGAAAGCGATCTACATCGAAAGTCAGCTTTGCGACCGCTACGGCAAATTCCGTCTGGCCGAACACCTGATGCGTGAGAATGCGCAGCGCTACCGCGCCACGCTGGAAGAGTACCGCCAATGGTGTAACCGCAAAGCGAAACAGGCGATCAGTGGTAAAGCGAATCCGGAAGCGCTGGCCTTCCATAACAAAAAAACGGAGCTTAGCGAGCTGTTTAACTCGCCGGATAACCCGCTGCTGCTGAGTGAGTTGCAGCGCTTTACGCCGGAACTGTTGCCACGTTAAACCGGCGCAGGCACGTCCTGCGCCACGGTTTTACAGCGCTTGTCGCGCCGGGCGGAAGAGAATTTCGTTGATATCCACATCGTCGGCGATCACCACCACGTTGTTCTCGCCGTTATTCATGACTTCTTCGTTAGCCGTGATATTGCTCGTCGGTAACCTGTTCAAGCCAGGTCACCGGGCTGCCATTTAACGACTCGGCGATGGCGATATGTGTCATCGCCGTATCCGCTGTCGCGCCGTGCCAGTGTTTAACATCCTCCGGGATCCAGACGATATCGCCCTGGTTCATCTCCTGAATGGATTCGCCTTCGCACTGGATCCAGCCTTTACCGTGGGTGACGATCAACGTCTGGCCGAGCGGATGGGTATGCCACGCGGTGCGCGCGCCCGGTTCAAACGTCACGGTTGCGCCGCCCACGCGGGCAGGTTCTTCGGCCTTAAACGGCGCGTCGATACGAACATGGCCAGTGAAATATTCCTTTGGGCCTTGCGCAGAAGGAACGGAAGTATTGCGGATGATCTTCATGGTCTTCTCCAGTGTGGGTCTTATCGTTAAGTTTACTCACCGGGCGGAAAATCGGTGGAGGCTGGCGTGACCGCTGCCCCGCACGTTTTCCGGGAAAAGCGATCATAGCCCTGCCGATTACCTGCGACTATTGGGAGAAATCGGCATGATCTTATGAGCCAGGGTCATGAATGGCGGCGCAGTACCATCGCCGCGCTGGCGAGCGTGAAGAGCGCCATGATCCACACCATTGTCCATGGCGTGCCGTCGCGAAACCACGTCAGCAGCAGTGATGAAATGATGCCGCTGCCGTACTGCAAGGAACCCATTAACGCGGCGGCTGACCCGGCAATGGCAGGCACCGCATCAAGCGCCGCAGCAGTAGAAGTCGCGGCGATGATGCCGTTCATTGAGAAGAACAGGAAGACACAGACAACGACCGCAGCAATGCCACCCAGTTGCAGCTTCACCACCAGCGCCAGCGCAACGGCTGCAACAGCGGCACCGGCTACGGCGATTTTCAGCAGTCTTTCCAGCGGATGGCGCTGCACCAGCCGCCGGTTCACCATACTCATCCCCATCAGCCCCACAATATTGATGGCGAACAGCCAGCCGTAATATTGCGGATCGATACCGTAATAGCGGATATAGACAAACGGCGACCCGGTAATAAACGCATACGCGGAAACGTAGAAAAAGGTCAGGCACAGCGTAAAACGCATAAAGGTACGATTGTGCAACAGCGAGAAATAGTTGGTAAATGCGCCCGCCAGCGAGGTGTTGACCCGTTTTTCCGGCGGCAGGGTTTCCGGCAGCGCATAGAGAGAGAAGAACATCAGCCCGCCAATCACCGCCAGCAGCCAGAAAATGGCGTGCCAACTGGTGATCTTAATGATTTGCCCACCCGCCAGCGGCCCGATAATCGGCGCGATAGCCATAATGATGGTCAGCGTCGAGAGCATCTGCGCGGCGCGGGTGCGGGCAAACAGATCGCGGATCATCGCCCGCGCCAGCATCGGCCCGGTACAGGCGCCAAAGGCCTGAAACACGCGCCAGAAGACAATTTGCTGAATGTCCGTCGACAGGGCGCAGCCAGCGGAACCGATAATAAACAGCAGCATACCGATAAACAGCGGTCGACGGCGGCCAATGGCGTCGCTGATCGGTCCCCATACCAGTTGTGCCAGCGCGAAGCCGATTAAAAAACCGGTAATGGTCAGTTCGATATCCCCTTGCAGCTCGCTGGCCATCAGCGGCATGGCGGGCAGATAGATATCTGTCGACAGAGAAGTAAAGGCCATCAGCGCGCTGAGGATCGCGAGGAACAGCGGCCCGTGTATCTTGTTGCTCATAGGATCCTGATTCAGTAACGAGGAGGGTGCCGACAAAGGCGGAACGTTATCTTAATCAGAGCGACACAAATGATGATGTCATTAAATCATAATGACGTTATGAGGGAGATTCATGAATGGCGCTCGCTGGCCGTCATGGTAAAGATCACCGGCTGCGCGCTGTCGTTGGCATAGTGGTGCGGGATATCCGTTTGCGCCACGGCGTGGTACCGGCCATTGACCCGGTGGTGGATCTCTACAACGCTATCAGCCTGCGCTACGCTGTTCCGGTTGGCGACGAAAACTAAGGTTCATCCTCAAGAGCCTGCCGGAAATGCCGCAGGCTGCATTATGTGAGGCAGGCGACGAACCGATCGCCGGATTGCAACGTATGATGCCAGGCTGTTGCTGTGAGAAAACAGCGTTGGGTTTCTGACTTTGAAGGGGGGTAAAGCATGGATTTCACTGGACTGAGCGCATTTCCGCTGACGCCGCTGGTTGATGAGCGGCTGGATGAAGCGGCATACGTTCGGCTGATCGAAAAACTTCGCGTGGCCGGGGTGGATTCGATTGGCGCGTTAGGATCGACGGGTTGCTATCCCTATTTCAGCCGTAATGAACGCGCTGCCGCGCTGCGTCTGGCGACGGAGCACTCCGGCGCGGTGCCGGTGATCGCCGGGATTGGCGCACTGCGTACCCGCGATGTGCTGTGGCTGGCGGAAGATGCGCAAAAAGCGGGCGTTAGCGCGGTGCTGCTGGCACCGGTTTCCTATCACGCGTTAACCGAAGAGGAAGTCTTTGGCCTGTACGCGGCGGTGACACGCGAATTGTCGGTACCGCTCTGCGTTTACGATAATCCCCGTGCGACGCATTTCACCTTCAGCGATGCGCTACTTGCCCGCATCGCCCAGTTACCCAATGTCGGCTCGATCAAAATTCCTCCCATTGCCGCGCTGGAGCGGATTGCGGCGCTGCGGGCGCACATTCCGGCACATATTACGCTCGGCATCAGCGGCGATGCCATCGCAGTTGATGGTCTGAGCGTTGGCTGCGGGATCTGGTATTCGGTGCTCGGCGGACTCTTCCCGCAAGCGGCGCTGGCCATCTCCCGCGCGGCGCAGGCCGGTGACATGGCGCAGGCACGGGCGCATTCCGACGCGCTGGCACCGCTGTGGGATCTGTTCAACCGCTATGGCGGCAGCCTGCGCGTGATCGCAACTGCCGCCGAATTACTGGGCGTGGTGACGGCGCCGTGTCTGCCGCCGCCATTACAGACGCTGCAAGGCGACGCGCGCCGTGAAGTGGCTGGGGTGATCGAAAGGCTGCGTCTGGCTGCGGGGTGATTGTCGCCCCGGCATTGACGTTCCTGCCGGGGTTATGCTCCCAGCCTTTTCGCCACAAAGCGTGAGATCGCCGGGCCGGTGATCAGCACCAGAATAAAGCGCCCGGTCTGCATCGCCATCACAAACGAGATATCAACGTGACTTGAAGAGGCGATGATCGCCACCGTGTCTGCCCCGCCGGGGCTGGTGGCGAGATAGGCGGTGAGCGGATCGATACCGGCGAACTGCACCAGCAAAAATGCAAAGCCGCAGCACACGGCCACCAGTGTCAGCACCGACAGCAACACGCGCGGCAGTGCGCGGGCGGCGTACCAGACAATCTCCCGCGTAAAGCGCAGCCCAATGCTCCAGCCAATCACCGCGTAGGAGAGCGCCAGCAGCCACGGCGGCAATTCCAGTGACAACACCCCGGTATCTTCGATAATGGTTCCCAGAATTAACGTTATCAGCATCGGACCAGAGGGAAGTTTTACCCGCCGGGCGATCAGATAACCTGCCGCAATGACCAGCAACGTACCGGCAAACGGCAGCCAGCGCACCGGGCCGAACAGGGTAAATGTCGCGACCGCATGATCCGGGCTGGTCGCGCCCATCCATATGCGGGTTACCAGCACCGCAACCAGCGCCACAATCATCACCCGCAGATACTGCATAAACGCCACCAGGCGGACATCGGCACCGAAACTCTCGGCCATAATGGTCATGGCTGCCGCCGCGCCTGGCGATGAACCCCAGATCGCCGTGGAGCCAGGAAAAACCTGTAGCTTCGCCATAATCCAGCCGAGAATGGCACTGGCGAAAATCACCGAAACAATACAACTGATAAACAGCGGCCAGTCGGCAGCAATGCGACCGAACACCGAAGGGGGAATGGCATGGGCGATCATGGCGCCGACCACCGCCTGCGCAACGCCGAAACTGGTTTTGCTTACTACCACAGGCCGGTTAAGGATGGCGAGAATAATCCCGGCAAACATCGGACCCAGCAGGAGCGCCGCAGGCAAATGGACCAGCTCCATCATGGCAACAAAGAGCAGTGAGAGGATGAGAAGAGGCAACCAGTTACGCAGTTTGGGTATCGCCATCAGCAGCACTCCGGATGAGTGACAGTGATAACCGTGGGATCAGCGAAAAACATAACACTCCCCGAATAATAACAGTTTGAAAAGCAAGGCATGTCTTTCGAATGTAAGCGTTCTCTTCGGGCTGTGCAATCTTTCATCTGGCACTGTGTAACACAGTTCGCTTTTGTATATTACATTAATATTACAGGTAAAATTTAAGAGGCAGGTTAACAACATCGTTTGTCAGCCCAGGATAAAAGGCAACTTGTTAATTAATTTCTTAATCACTCACTTGCCACATGAAAAATCCTAAAACATGATCGATATTCTTGCTATTAAGAAAAAGATAACTAATTTTAGTAGGTCGACTATTAGACAGGTAGCAAAAATTAGAAAATGAAATTTTCCCTTCATCCTTTTTTTCTTTTTTCATAATTAAGATATGTTAATCAACCTGTTAATACATACGGTGTTAAAAAATTCCGTATGAATAAACTTTTGGGCTCTCGTAGTGCATTTGGTTGATATATTCCAGTTCTTTTTTTTCGTTTTATGTTACCGATGAGCTTGCGAAGTTTTTAACGGAAATATAATGTATTGTTAACAACTCAGATGGTGCAGGCGAGCCGGCAGATAAGAATACCTGAGGACATTATTTATTAATAATACAATGGGTTGGAAAACTTTGTTTTTCAATGTGAAAGATAAACCCTGCGGCAAACGTTAACATTACTCTGACAAACGTATCAGTCATGTGGACGAGGCGAGAAATAACCTTATCGGGGGCTGAATATGTATATCATCTCACAGGACAGTTACTTTGTGATGGGCATGGATATACTGCTCAAAGCGATTAATCCTTGCGCAACGCATACATTGATTGCGTACGATCGTGGGGATGAACAAATATTATTCTTTAGTGTTGATAAACTCATTTTAATCCTGAGTGAAGAAAAAAGTTTTCCTTCATTTATATGTTCAAGATTCATAAAAGTGGACAAAGCTTCCTCTTTGTCTTTTCTGAAGCATGAGCTTAAGAAAATTCTTAAGCTATTGAAAGGAAAGGCAAAGTTTGATACTTCCCGGGAAATCCACCTGAATAAAACGGAACATAAGATTTTACTCCACCTGCTGGATTACCAGGCGGGTGATGAAATTGCGCAAGCGCTCGGTTTGGATAAGAAAATCGTCAGTAATTATAAAAATGCGATCCTGCGGAAACTCGGGTTAAACAGCGTCGCGGAACTGATCCAGATCTACAATAACTGGAATGACTGTTTTTGCTGTATTGCCGGTAAAGTTGTACCGGAGGCAACCTTTCAGGAGCGCAAAGACAGCAACGAGTTGAAAATGGTCAGATCCCCGACACGCTACACTCTTCCTGCTCCCCCTGGCCGACATTTGTTAACGCATATGCAATAAGCTTTCTTCGCAAAACGGTTCAGATTGCCTGGTGCAACGCCGCGGCAATATACCAGGAGATTCTGTTGGCACCTTCCATGATGTATTCACGTCAGAAGAGCTATCAGAAATCATAGGCATTGATGACCTTCATTAATTCCTCGTCGTTTTTATACTTTTCCCGTAACGTTTTGAGCTGAACCACGGCCTTACCGCAGGTAGCTTCAAGGTTGGCATCCAGTGCTTTTTGCTGTTGCTCATTGAGATCGCTGTCCTGTTCGCTGGCAAAATGTTCACACTGCTCGGCAAGCGCGCGGAAATCACTGACATCTTTTGGTAACGGCGCTGCGGCAAAAGTGGTGTTGAAGTAAAAAACGGTGATGACGATAAAAAGTGAGCGTTTCATCGGTTGTTGTCTGTCGGTGGTTATCTGTCGGTTTTTGGAGTGTCTATGTTACTCCTGAACATCCTGAGTGATAAATCGCAGTTGCGCCCGATATTGGTTGATTTATGCGCAGATAACGTTGGTAAGGTTTATGCTACGGGGTTCGTCTTTCTGGCCGGGCGCGTTTGATGAATGCGGTAATATTTCCTTATCCTCCATTATTATCGTCACCCTTGCAAATACAGAGGGGGCCCATTAGGGGGAAGGGAAAATAGTGTATTGCATTGTTAATGCTGTTTGCATTGCGTCGTAACGCGAATAACAAACCATCAAATAGCAATCATTGTGTTAAACGCATTAGCGTTTATTGTAATTCTTATTTAAAGCGTTTTTAGAAGATTCTTACAGTGCATGCTTATATAGTTTTCATCCATGCGATTCGATCTTAATGTGCTTTTTTAATGGATTAATAAGTTATAAAATTAAGGTGCAATGCAAATGACTGAAATATTAAATGGATTTGAGAAGTGCGTCGATATTTATAGGGATTATAATAATTATCTTGATAAGCATCAGCTTAATGGGATTTGCTTCGGTTCTTCTCTGTACTGGACTTCTGATGCGCTGCGAGAAATTGCCAATGATAAAAATACAGTTGGATTTGCCATTAATGACAAACAGCGTTTTTTTGATTTTGGTAACTATGTGCAAAATTCTGCCATAAAAATGCACAGAACAACAGAAGGGCGTATACAACTTCTGCAAACGCTAAACAGGCAGGAGGATTTATTGGCAAGGCGAGCCGGTTACAGATTACATTATGAGTTGGCGGGCGATACTGCTGCGAGATTCCACATGAAATGTATTCTGAACAATGTTCCTGCATATAATAATACTGCCATTGTTATATCCACGGCATTAAGCGAAAGGATCCTGCATCCCCTTGAGCATACGTATTCCAGCTTTTCACATTCTACGGCACTGTTAAATTGTGGCGGATCGGTTTATTTATTTGATGTTAACGAGGGGGTTTACAGGCTGAGAAAAAATAGTGCCTGCTCATGCGAAACTGTTTTTAATGTTATCGCTCATAACCTTGGTTTATCCGGTATCGGAAATATAAAATATGATCTGCGCTGGGATGGACATGTTTTTATGCGCTTGAAAAAAACAAGATCGTGATTATAAAAAACTGATGAACCATAACGTCTCGGGGGTATTTTATACCCCCGACTGACAATTAAGAGTATTAAAAAAATTTTTATGATATATAAACGTCGATTTTATGCACTTTTTCACTTAACCCCATATTGGCTGACGAGCATCAGTCCGCTGATGAATAAGCTCAGCAGCGGTCAGTCCGGTACAGGCAAAATGTAATTTGTTCTGGATAGTCTGGAAAAATAGCGTCGTTTCTTTGAGTAAAGGCTGGTAATCGGCGGCTAACGCAAAGATCTCCCGAACCCGTAAATATACCCGGCGCTCACTGGCCCGAATATCGCGGATGCGTTCCAGCATCTCATCGAAATAATCAGGCACGGCAGAAGAACCGACTGGCGGGTTTTTCAGCCGCTCGTCGTCCATCACAAAACCTTTAATCAGGTATTCCTGGAGCGTCTGGGTTGCCCACTGACGGAACTGTGTGCCCCGGGTGGAGCGAACGCGGTAGCCGATGGCAAGTATGACTGGCAAACTGTAGTGAAGAGTGTTGCGACTTACCTGCCGTGTCCCTTCCTGTTGAACTTGTAAGTAAGGCTTACAGGTTGCGTTTTGTTCAAGTTCTCCCTCTTCATAAATGGCTTTGATATGTTGGGTTATTGCTTGCGGGGTGACCTGGTAAAGTGCGGCAATGGACGCCTGCGGGAGCCATAAGGTTTCATGCTCGAAGCGGCATGTAATGCGTACTTTCCCGTCACCGCTGGCGAACATGATAAATTCACCTGCCGGAGATTGGGTTAAGCGTTCATCTGCCATGCTGCCTCCGCGATATGCGTTCTGATTGCTGAATAAGCTATGCAGTATGCCAGATACTCATACTGCATTTCATTAGCGCAACCACTATGAAGATAAAGGAGAAAGGGCGCTCAGTTAGGCTTTGATTGCAGATAGGCGTTTTTCATGACGCTTTTCACTTCCCTGAGTTGCCTGCGGGTTTTATCCAGCTCGCTTGCCAGCCACTCTTCCTTCTCGCTGTGTTTGGTTAGCACAATGCAACCCTGCATCACCTTCACCAGCAGATGTTGCCCGGTATCAAACCCGGCATCGCGCAGCCACTTGCCGGAAAGCATAATGCACGGCGTACTGGTGTCGCCCTGATTCGGGCGATAGCGCACAATTACACTGTGCTCGGTTCCGGTGGGCGTAAAGTCTGGGGTAGAATGCGGATCAGCCATTATCAACTCCTTGATAGTTGGGGATGGTTAGACGCTCCGGTTGTGTTGCATCACATCGGGGCGTTGTTTATGAAGTCCGGTTTCATGTGGTAGGTACCACATGAATATAACTTAGCTGAAGTGGTACCTACCATGCAAGAGAAGAAAAAGCTGAATTTTGATCGATCTAAAAGCACGATGAAGAACATCCGCTTTGAGGACGAGCTTTTGGAGCAGATTGAGAAGGCAGCCGGAAAAGGGAATTTTAGTAAGTGGGTGAAAGAGGCTTGCAGAATGCGGCTTGAGGTGGAACAGGGAAAAGCATAAAAATGACTTGTTTTTATTTTTAAAGGATTGGAATTAGTTTCTCTAAATCTGTTTTAGAAAGTATGGAATCAGAATGAAATTATTATGTTTTTATAAATTCATATATAACTAAAATTCAAAAGAATAACAGATCTTAGTCGTTTTCATATTTGATTTATTGTTAAGCTAATAAGCTGTCAAAAATGTAGGTGAGATAAAATATAATGTTTGGTTTCCTCTAAGAGAAAACCTGGCGGCATATTCAAATAATTTTTAATCTAATAAATTGTTTAATTCCTTAACTCTATTAAATTCGTGCTGATGTGATCTTCCAGAATTTTCTTCGGCGCGGGAGAGCGTTTTATACAGGACGCTCTGAAACGAATAGTTGTAGTTATATATTCAACTTGATTAGAGTGAATGTATAACTTACCAATAAGGAGAATTGTGAAATTAGTTGTGTTGTTGATGTTTTGATCTGTTCCACAAAAAATTATCTATATGCTTATAACGAATAAATTAAGGAAATGATTAATAAGAATTGAATAAACTATTAGCATATGTGGAATGTTTTCATTTTGGCGGAAGATCACAGGAGTCGAACCTGCCCGGGAACGCTGGCGTCCCCAACTGGATTTGAAGTCCAGCCACCTCACCGGAGATGACGATCTTCCGCGCCTGCATTGCTACATGGAGGCGGGGCGCATTATAGCTACTTTCAGGCATTTACCACATACCCCACACCACTTTTTTCACCTCTCACTTGTGCCTGACCAGCAAAATCCTCGGTTTCAGATAAATCCCTATCAAATCCATCGTGTTAGCCCCTTCGTGCTTCCCTGAATATTTACCGCGATCACAAAAAACAAGAAACGTAATCTGCTAACCAGAAAACGCAATACCCGCCTGAAAAACAATGGTTTAAAACCACTGTAACCGGTCTCAGCGCCCCCTACAGCGTGAAGGAAAAAAAAGATGAGCGAAGTATTGTCAGTAAAAGAGAAGATTGGCTACGGCATGGGAGATGCCGCCAGCCACATCATTTTTGATAACGTCATGTTGTACATGATGTTTTTCTATACCGATATTTTCGGCATTCCCGCCGGGTTTGTCGGCACCATGTTCCTGCTGGCGCGCGCGCTGGATGCGATCTCCGACCCGTGCATGGGGCTGATTGCCGACCGCACCCGCAGCCGCTGGGGCAAGTTCCGACCGTGGATTTTGTTCGGCGCGATCCCGTTCGGCATCGTCTGCGTGCTGGCCTACACCACGCCGGACCTCAGCCTCAACGGCAAAATGGTTTACGCCGCCGTTACCTACACCCTGCTGACCCTGCTCTATACCGTGGTCAACATTCCGTACTGCGCGCTGGGCGGCGTGATCACCAACGACCCGACGCAGCGTATCTCCCTTCAGTCCTGGCGCTTTGTGCTGGCGACGGCGGGCGGCATGCTCTCCACGGTGCTGATGATGCCGCTGGTGAAGCTGATTGGCGGCGACGATAAAGCGTTCGGCTTCCAGGGCGGGATCGCCGTGCTGTCGGTGGTCGCGTTCCTGATGCTGGCGTTCTGCTTCTTCACCACCAAAGAGCGCATCCAGGTGCCGCCGAGCACCACCTCCATGCGGGAAGACCTGCGCGATATCTGGCAAAACGACCAGTGGCGCATCGTTGGCGTGCTGACCATCCTCAACATCCTTGCCGTCTGCGTGCGCGGCGGCGCGATGATGTACTACTGCACCTGGATCATGGGCGTCGCCGCCGGAGTGTTCGTCGCGTTCCTCACCACCTACTGCGTCGGCAACCTGATTGGCTCCGCGCTGGCGAAACCGCTCACCGACTGGAAGTGCAAGGTCAGCATCTTCTGGTGGACCAACGCCGCGCTGGCGGTGGTCAGCGTGGCGATGTTCTTCGTGCCGATGCATGCCACCGTGGTGATGTTCGCCTTTATCTTCGTCATTGGCGTGCTGCACCAGCTGGTGACGCCGATCCAGTGGGTGATGATGTCCGATACCGTCGACTACGGCGAATGGACCAACGGCAAGCGCCTGACCGGCATCAGCTTTGCGGGCACGCTGTTCGTGCTGAAGCTCGGCCTGGCGCTGGGCGGGGCGATGATCGGCTGGATGCTGGCAGGCGGCGGCTACGACGCGGCGGCCAAAACCCAGAACAGCGCGACCATCAGCATCATTATCGGCCTGTTTACCCTGGCCCCGGCGGTCTGCTACGTGCTGAGCGCCATCATCGCCAAACGCTACTACACGCTGAAAACCCCCTTCCTGACCAAAATCCTGGGCGAGCTGGCGCAGGGCGCGCGCCGCAACCAGCAGGAGTTTGAAACCCTGCCGGTCAGCAAAGAATTACAGAACTAAGAGGACGAGAGTGAAAATCAGTGATGGAAACTGGCTTATTCAACCGGGCCTGACGTTAACCCATCCGGTTCAGGTGTTCGACGTGGAGCAGCAGGGCAATGACCTGGTGGTGTATGTGGCGCCGCGCGACGTGCGCGAGCGCACCTGGCAGCTCGACACGTTGATGTTCACGGTGCGCCTGTTTCCTCGCCGCAGGAAGGGATTGTCGGGGTGCGCATCGAGCACTTCCAGGGCGCGCTGAATAACGGCCCGCACTATCCGCTGAACGTTCTGAAAGACGTGAAGGTAGAGATTCGAAAACAACGCCGAGTTTGCCGAGCTGAAAAGCGGCAGCGTCAGCGTGCGCGTCACCAAAGGCGAGTTCTGGGCGCTGGATTTCCTGCGCAACGGCCAGCGCATTACCGGCAGCCAGCTGAAAAATAACGGCTACGTGCAGGACAGCAACACCGACCGCAATTACGTGTTCGAGCGTCTGGATCTGGGCGTGGGGGAAACGGTCTATGGTCTGGGCGAGCGCTTTACCGCGCTGGTGCGCAACGGCCAGACGGTCGAAACCTGGAACCGCGACGGCGGCACCAGCACCGAGCAGTCCTATAAAAATATCCCGTTCTACCTGACCAACCGCGGCTACGGCGTGCTGGTGAATCACCCGGAAAACGTCTCGTTTGAAGTCGGCTCGGAGAAGGTCTCCAAAGTGCAGTTCAGCGTTGAAGGCGAATATCTGGAGTACTTCGTGATCGACGGCCCGACGCCGAAAGAGGTGCTGAACCGCTATACCCGCTTCACCGGGCGTCCGGCGCTGCCGCCTGCCTGGTCGTTCGGCCTGTGGCTGACCACCTCGTTCACCACCAACTACGACGAAGCGACGGTGAACAGCTTTATCGACGGTATGGCCGAACGCGACCTGCCGCTGCACGTCTTCCACTTCGACTGCTTCTGGATGAAGGCCTTCCAGTGGTGCGACTTCGAGTGGGACCCGGTGACCTTCCCGGACCCGGAAGGGATGATCCGCCGCCTGAAGGAGAAAGGGCTGAAGGTCTGCGTGTGGATTAACCCGTACATCGGCCAGAAATCGCCGGTCTTCCGGGAGCTGAAAGAGAAGGGTTACCTGCTCAAGCGCCCGGACGGCTCCCTGTGGCAGTGGGACAAATGGCAGCCGGGGCTGGCGATTTATGACTTCACCAACCCGGACGCGTGCCGGTGGTATGCCGACAAGCTGAAAGGCCTGGTGGATATCGGCGTCGACTGCTTCAAGACCGACTTCGGCGAGCGTATTCCGACGGACGTGCAGTGGTTTGACGGGTCCGATCCGCAGAAGATGCACAACCATTACGCCTACATCTATAACGAGCTGGTGTGGAACGTGCTGAAAGAGACGGTGGGGGAGGAGGAGGCGGTGCTGTTTGCCCGCTCGGCGTCCGTGGGTGCGCAGCAGTTCCCGGTGCACTGGGGCGGCGACTGCTACGCCAACTACGAATCGATGGCCGAAAGCCTGCGCGGCGGGCTGTCGATTGGCCTGTCCGGCTTCGGGTTCTGGAGCCACGATATCGGCGGGTTCGAAAACACCGCCCCGGCGCACGTCTACAAACGCTGGTGCGCGTTCGGGCTGTTCTCCAGCCACAGCCGCCTGCACGGCAGCAAATCCTACCGCGTGCCGTGGGCGTACGATGACGAGTCCTGCGACGTGGTGCGCCACTTCACGCAGCTGAAGTGTCGCCTGATGCCGTACCTGTATCGTCAGGCGGCGCTGGCGCGCGAGTTCGGCACGCCGATGCTGCGGGCGATGATGCTGGAGTTCCCGGACGATCCGGCGTGCGATTACCTCGACCGTCAGTACATGCTGGGGGATGCGTTAATGGTCGCGCCGGTGTTCTCCGAGGCGGGCGACGTGCAGTTCTACCTGCCGGAAGGGCGCTGGACGCACCTGTGGCACAACGACGAAATCCAGGGCAGCCGCTGGCATAAGCAGCAGCACGATTTTATGAGCCTGCCGGTCTACGTGCGCGACAACACGCTGCTGGCGCTGGGCAGTAACAACCAGAAGCCGGACTACGCGTGGCACGAGGGGACGGCCTTCCAGCTGTTTAACCTGGATGACGGCGCAACGGCGGTGAGCGAAGTGCCTGCGGCGGACGGCGCGGTGGCGTTTACTCTGAAGGCGAAACGTGGGCGACATGGCGTGACTTACGACTACCGGCGACGGAGCAGGCGCAAAACTGGTCGGTGTGCTTGCGCAATATCGCACAGATGGTGAGCGGGGTGAAGGGCGCAACGCAGTCGGGCAGCGAGTTGGGTGTGGTGATGAAGCCGCAGGGGAGTGAAGTGCGTATTACGCTCTGATTTTGAGGGGTATTTCCCTCTCCTGGCCGGGAGAGGGAGCAATTACAGTAAACCCGGCACAATAATCGCAGCAAAGATCGCGATAATAACCAGGTATTTCAACGCATAGTAGAGCTTGCGGCTGCGTTTTTTAAGGCGCTGGCCGCCTTCTCGCAGGGCATAAATATATTTGAAGATCCGGTTGATGGCGCCGGTACGGTCGCCTTCGTCGTTCGGCGAACTGGCGGCAGACATCAGCGTGGCACCAACCCAATGGTTGATCGCCTGCGCCCATCGCCATTTCATTGGCCGTTCGATGTCGCAGAACAGAATAATGCGTGTCTGGTCCGTTTTGTTTTCCGCCCAGTGAACATATGTTTCGTCAAAAATCACGGCTTCTCCGTCGCGCCAGCTGTGGCGCTGGCGATCGACTTCGATAAAACAACGATTGTCGTTCGGCGTGGCTAAGCCTAAGTGGTAACGCACGGAACCGGCATACGGGTCGCGGTGTTTACCAAGATAAGCGCCCGGAGGAAGCTCGGCAAACATCGCCGCCTTAATGGAGGGGATCTGGTTAACCAGCCGGGTAGTGACCGGGCAGAGCGCCTGCGCCGAAGGATGGGCATCGTCGTACCATTTCAGATAAAAACGCTTCCAGCCGCGTTTAAAGAAGGTGTTAAAACCGGCGTCATTATTGGTCTGCGCTGCTTTGATGTGATCCTGCAAACGCAGCGCTTCTTCACGTATTACCTGCCAGTTATCAGTAATCTTTTGTAACTCGGGAAACGCGGCAGTATCAAAAAAAGGCTGCTTTGGCGGCAGGCGCGAAAAACCGGTCATAAACATATTGATCGGCGCCATAAACGTCGAATGATCAAACAGCTGGCGCGAAAGCTTTTGTTTCTCTATGCCGCGGGAATGCGCATAGAACACGCTGATAAGAAAAACGGCGAGAATGATAACGGCGGTCATCGTAACTGTCCTTCCTCAAAAATTGAGAAGAATCGTAGATCACCGTTAAAAAGCCTTCCACATTCTCACGGGGAAGGCGCAATTTTTGTTAAAGCAATGTTTCAGGGCTGGGCAGGGGCGGGCTGTGCGGGCGTCTCAGTTGCGGATGGCGCCACTACGCCGCCCGATACCACGCCGCCATGCATGCTCTGTTTTACCTGCTGTTTCTCCACATTCACCGCAGCTCAGCTTGCCGTTCACGCTGGGCTTCAGCGGGGCACCGGCCCGCACGCTGCCGCTGGCGGTGAGCTGAATATTGCCGTCGCCCGCTTATCGGCAGCGCAGGCCAGCCCCACTGCTGCAGCACGTTGAGCGGGACGCCGCGCCCGTTCAGGCTGACATTGACGGTCTGCCGCTGCGGCGGTTGCGAGACCACGGCCGTCGCCTCCAGAATCCCTTTGTCGGTAAAGGCGCTCAGGTCGGTAATATTCACCGTGGCGGCGTTGGCATTCAGCGCCAGCGACGGACGGCGCACGTCCACGCGGTTAAAGGTTGCCGCCGCGCCGTTCAGGGTTGCGCTGCCGCCCCAGACGCCCCACTGGCGATCTTTCACCAGCTGCAGGTTTGCGCCATAGCCATCCAGAGAGGTGATCTGCCACGGGAAGGCGGGATCGATGTCGATCACCAGGTTGCGGCTCAGGCCGAATTTTTGCAGCGTGACGCTGTTCAGCCATTCCGGCAGAGGCGTCCATCCACAGCGTTTTCCAGTTCTGCGGCAGGGTGTACTCCAGCCCGGCGATGGCGACATCGTCCAGCACCAGCGCTTTACCCGCGCGCAGCCAGTTGCCGGAGGTGCGCACCATGCCGCCTTCCCAGCGGGAGGTGAACTGACGCAGCGCCATGCCCTGCGGGGAAAACTCCGCATTCAGGATCGGGTCGAACAGATGCAGCGAGCCGTAGATAAACTCGCTGGCGTTCATCGACAGCCGGCCCTCCTGGCTCTGCCAGTCGCCCTTGCTCAGCGTCAGGTTGCGCAGGCTTAAATCGAGATCGGTCACCGCCCAGTCCGGGCCCTGAAGCCGGGCGTCGGTCACGTCCAGACGACCAATCTGCAGAGAGGGGATAGTGGCCAGCGGCGCGAAGAACGCGATCAGCGTTTTATCGCTCTGCAGGCGGATCTCGTTCAGGCGCATGGTGTCGATAATCCAGCTCCCGTCGGCGTTGCGCAGGGCGGAGCCGGTGAGCGAGCCGCGGGCCATATCGGCGCCAATCGTGTTCAGCACCACCTCCTTGCCGTTAAGCTGGCCCTCGATCAGCACGTTGGTGGCCGGTACGCCGTTCAGGGTCAGCGAGCCTGCGCTCATCTGAATCTGCGCGTTATTACCCAGCACGTTGCCCGCTTCCGGCTGCCATGGGCTGACGCCGCCCGTCACCTTCTGCGCGCTCAGATCCCATTCGGTATTCGGGCTGTTGAACGCCATGTTGTTCAGCTGCAGGCGATCGGCCTGGAAGGGCAGCGGCGCGGTCTGCGGGGAGAGATTCAGCGTGCCGTCGAACAGGGTGATGGTGTCCACGTGCAGCGGATCGGTTATCTGGCGGCTACTCAGGCCGATATCCACTTTTTTGGCAACCAGGGTGGCGGGTTTTCCGTCCCGACCGAAGGTGACGTTTTCCAGAATGAGGTGGGAAGGCGACGAAAAGCGGTGATTCATCTTGTCGAAACTGAGTTCGTAGTCGGTATTCACCGTTACCCAGCTGCTGACCTGAGACGCGCCCCAGCGGGTCTGGAGCAGAATGTAGAGCGCCAGCATCACAATGAGCAGGGCTACCAGAAGATAGATGAGGAGCTTTCCAATAAATTTCATGGTCTTCCATCCCGCAAAACGCACATAAGGGAGTTATGCACGATTTATGCGCAATCCTCAAGGCGGGAATGGTGTAATTAGATGTCACGGCAGGCATTGACTGCCTGCCGTGAGAGAAATCAATTTTTCTCAGGCGGGAAAACGAGGTTCAGCACGATAGCGGTGATACCGCCTGCGGCAATGCCGGAAGAGAGCAGGTTTTTCACCCAGTCAGGTGCAAACTGCAGGATCAGCGGCTGCTGGGAAACACCCAGACCGACGGCCAGCGACAGCGCGATAATCATGATCGCGCGGCGGTTCAGCGGCTCGCGGGAGACGATACGCACGCCGGAGGCCGCGATCGTCCCGAACATCACCAGCGTTGCGCCGCCCAGCACCGGCTCCGGAATGTGCTGTACAAAGCCGCTCACCGCCGGGAACAGGCCGAGGACGATCAGCATCAGCGCCACCACGAAGCCAACGTAGCGGCTGGCCACGCCGGTCAGCTGGATCACGCCGTTGTTCTGACCGAAGCAGGAGTTCGGGAAGGTGTTGAAGACCGCAGAGACAAACGAGTTGAGGCCGTTCGCCAGCACGCCGCCTTTCAGGCGCTTCATGTACAGCGGGCCGGACACCGGCTGCTCGGAGACGTCGGAGGTGGCGGTGATATCACCGATGGTCTCCAGAGAGGTGATCATAAAGACCAGCATCAGCGGCAGGAGCAGGCCCCAGTCAATGCCCAGACCGTAGTACAGCGGCGTGGGGACGGTGATCAGCGCGCTGTTGGTCGGCGCGGTGTTTTCCGGCAGCATACCCAGCGCCCAGGCCAGCAGATAACCCGCCGCCATGGCGATCACCAGCGAGGCGACGCGCAGGTAAGGGTTACGCTGACGGTTAAGCAGAATAATGATGGCCAGCACCACGCCCGCCAGCAGCAGGTTTTTCGGCGCGCCGAAGGTGTGGTCGCTCATCGCGGCATAACCGCCGCCGATGGAGGTCAGGCCCACCTGAATCAGCGACAGGCCGATAATCATCACCACGACGCCGGAAACCAGCGGGGTGATAACGCGGCGAGCCAGATGCAGAACGCGGGAGATCACCATCTCCGTACAGCTGGCCAGCATCAGGGTGCCGAACAGCGCCGCCATCATGGTCGGGACATCCGCACCGCCGGTTTTCAGCGCCGTACCGCCCATGATCAGCGGCGCCACGAAGTTAAAGCTGGTGCCCTGAATCGACAATAAACCCGACCCCACCGGACCCCACGCTTTAATTTGAATAATGGAGGCCACGCCGGAGGCGAACAGAGACATGCTGATAATGTGCTGCGTGTCCTGCGCCGGTAAGCCCAGCGCCTGGCAAATCAGCAGCGCCGGGGTGATCACCGCAACAAACATCGCCAGAAGATGCTGGCAGGCGGCAAACAGCGTTTGCGGCAGCGGCGGGCGGTCTTCAAGGCGGTAAATCAGTTCGCTATTTTGCTTCTGCGCAATCGGTTGCGCATCAGGCGACTCTATGGTGTTAACGGACATCGCAGGCAATCCCACGGTGGAAAAGCGGGGATTTTATCTGACTACTTGGTAAAAGCAAACGATTGCCATGTTAAAAACACACTTTTCGAAGGGATGTTATTTCTACCGGCTAAAGTCCTGAATCAGGCGTTGGAATAGCGTTCGGTTTCCGGCATCCAGCGCTCAATTAACGCCGCCGCCTGCTGCGGGTAGCGTTCATGAATATGGCGGGCGAGGCGCTGAACTTCGGGGATCATCGCCTGATCGCGCAGCAAATCCGCGACTTTGAATTCCGCGTTGCCGGTCTGGCGGGTGCCCAGCAGTTCGCCGGGGCCGCGGATCTCCAGATCTTTTTGCGCAATGACAAAACCGTCGTTGCTGTCGCGCAGCACCTGCAAGCGCATCTGGGCGGTCTTTGAGAGCGGGGCTTTGTAGAGCAGGACGCAGTGGGAGGCTACCGCGCCGCGGCCAACGCGCCCGCGCAGCTGGTGGAGCTGCGCCAGGCCCAGCCGCTCCGGGTTTTCGATAATCATCAGGCTGGAGTTCGGGACGTCCACGCCGACTTCAATCACCGTGGTGGCGACCAGCAGATGCAGCTCGCCCTGTTTGAACGCCTGCATCACCGCCTGTTTTTCCGCTGGCTTCATGCGGCCGTGCACCAGCCCCACGTTCAGCTCCGGCAGCGCCAGTTTCAGCTCTTCCCAGGTGGCTTCGGCCGCCTGCGCTTCCAGCAGTTCGGACTCTTCAATCAGCGTACAAACCCAGTAGGCCTGACGCCCTTCGTGGGTGCAGGCGTTGCGCACGCGATCGATGATATCGCTGCGGCGCGTGTCCGGAATGGCAACCGTGGTGACCGGCGTACGGCCCGGCGGCAGTTCGTCGATGGTGGAGGTATCCAGATCGGCGTAGGCGGTCATCGCCAGGGTGCGCGGAATCGGCGTGGCGGTCATGATCAACTGATGCGGGTGGAAGCCCTGCTGCTGGCCTTTCTCCCACAGCGCCAGACGCTGATGCACGCCGAAGCGGTGCTGCTCATCGATAATCACCAGCGCAAGGCCGTTAAACTGCACCTGCTCCTGGAAGATAGCGTGCGTGCCGACAATCATCTGCACCTGCCCGCTGGCGATGGCCTCCTGCTGCGCAAGGCGCGCCTTGCCTTTTTGCTTTCCGGCCAGCCAGCCCACTTCAATCCCGAGCGGCGCAAACCAGGCGCGGAAATTGTTGGCGTGCTGTTCAGCCAGCAGCTCGGTCGGTGCCATCAGCGCCACCTGCTTGCCGTGGGCGATCGCGCGCAGGGCGGCCAGCGCGGCAACCAGCGTTTTACCGGAGCCGACGTCGCCCTGCACCAGGCGCATCATCGGCACGTCGAGCGCCATATCGCGCTCGATCTCGGCGGTGACGCGCGCCTGTGCGCCGGTGGGTTTAAACGGCAGCGAGGCCAGCAGGCCTTGTCTTCGAGCTCATCTTGTGGGCTTAACGAGCGGCTGGGCATGGAAGCGCTGCGCGCCGGCGCGCAGCGCCAGCATGCTCAGGTTATGCGCCAGTAATTCCTCAAGGATCAGACGCTGTTGCGCCGGGTGTTTGCCCGCTTTCGAGTTCCGCCGAGCTGCAGTGTCGGCGGCGGGCGGTGCAGGGTGCGCAGCGCCTCCGGCAGGCTCATCATGCCCTGTGCCAGCTCGGGCGGCAGCAGTTCGGTAATGGCGCAGGTATCCAGCAGCTCCAGCGCCTGATCGGTCAGCTTACGCAGCGTCGCCTGCTTGATGCCTTCGGTGGTGGGGTAAACCGGGGTGAGCGTCTCCTGCATTTCGGGCGTGCTGAGATCGCCCTGCACGCGGTACTCCGGGTGGATCATCTCCGCGCCGTACTTCCCGCGTTTGGCTTCGCCATAGGCCAGCACCCGGCGGCCCGTGGCCAGGCTGTTTTTCATCGCCGCGCTGAAGTTGAAAAAGCGCATGGTGAGGATGCCGGTGCCGTCGCTGATCTGGCAGGTCATCATCCGGCGTCCGCCGAAGGTGATGTTGCAGTTCAGCACTTCGCCTTCAACCGTGGCGTAAATGCCCGGCAGCAGATCGCCAATCTGGTAAAGCTGGGTGCGGTCTTCGTAACGCAGCGGCAGGTGAAGCAGGAGATCCTGCACGGTGTGCAGGCCAATTTTCGCCAGCTTACTGCTTTGCGCCGCGCCCACGCCCGTCAGGCTGTTAAGCGGGATGGCATCCAGCAGGCGGCCTTTCATCGCTTACCCGGCGTACTGCATGGTGGCCCACCACTCGGCATCGGCTTCAATTTCGCCCTGCGCGTTGACGTGGGGGTAAGGCAATTTTTTCTGCTTCGCAACGCGAGCCAGCACCGGATAACCACCTTCAAACAGCAGGCGCTGCTGCTCTTCTTCCGGCAGCATGCTGTTGCCGCGCTGGTACATGCCGGCGTTCTGCCGCTGGCGCTGCGCTTCATACAGAATGAGTGCGGAGGCCACGGAGACGTTGAGCGACTGCACCATGCCGATCATCGGAATGATGATGTCCCGATCCGCCAGATCCAGCGCTTCCTGGGTGATCCCGGTTTTCTCCTGACCCATCAAAATGCAGGTCGGGCGGGTGTAGTCGATCTCGCGGAAATCCACGGCTTTGGCGGACAGGTTAGTGGCCAGGATCTGCATCCCGCGCCCTTTCAGGTGCGACACGGCTTCGCCAATGGTGCGGTGAGTTTTGACCGACACCCAGCTGTTACTGCCTGCCGCGGCGGAGACCATGGTGCGCATGCGGTTGCTTGGCCAGACGGCGTGGACTTCATGCACGCCGACGGCATCGGCGGTGCGGATAATGGCAGAGACGTTATGCGGCTTATGCACCTGCTCCATGCAGACCGTCAGGTCAGGCTGACGCCTGGCGAGCATTTCGCAAATACGCGCATAACGTTGAGAATTCATACAACCTAGTTTCGGTTACGGGTGACTTTAATCACGTCCGGCATGACGCGGATTTTGCGCATGATATTTGCCAGATGGACGCGGTCGCGGGCGGTCAGACGGATAAAGGCGCTGTACACGCGGCCATCTTTCTCTTCCGTATTCAGGCTCTGAATATTGGAAGAAGCCGTGTTGATCGCTGCCGTCAGGTTCGCCAGCGCACCCTGATGGTTGAACATATCCACCTTAATTTCGGTGATAAATTCCTGCGCGGTCTCTTTATCCCACTCGACCGCCATAAACTTCTCGGGCTCTTTCTGGTAGCCGCGAATGTTACGGCAGGATTCATGGTGGATAACCAGCCCTTTACCCGGGCTGACGTGCGCGATAATCGGGTCGCCAGGGATCGGACGGCAGCATTTGGCGAAGGTGATCAGCACCCCATCCGCGCCTTTAATCGGCAGATGACCGTTGCCGCTGGAGCTGGACGGCGTTGGTGCGGCTTGCACCGCTTCGCCTTGCTGCAGGTTCTTCGCCACCACCACGCTCATGGCGTTGCCGAGGCCAATTTCCGCCAGCAGATCGTCAAGCGACGCCAGCTTCATGCGCTCCAGCTCGCGCTGAATGTTCTCCTGCGGGATTTCGGCCAGCTTGCGGCTGCCGCCCAACGCGTGGTTGAGCAGACGACGCCCGAGGCTGACGGAGTCATCGCGCTTGAGGTTTTTCAGCAGCTGGCGAATTTTGGCGCGCGCTTTTGAGCTGACGACAAAGTTCAGCCAGGCGGCGTTCGGACGTGCGCCCGGCGCGGTAATAATTTCTACCGTCTGGCCGCTGGAGAGCGGCTGCGACAGCGGGTAAGGCTGTCGGTCGACGCGCGCGCCGACGCAGGCATGGCCGATATCGGTATGCACCGCGTAGGCGAAGTCGACCGGCGTGGCGCCCGCAGGCAGTTCGACAATGCGGCCTTCCGGGGTGAAAACGTAAATCTCATCCGGGAAGAGATCGGATTTAACGCTCTCGATAAATTCAAACGAGCTACCGGCGCTCTGCTGCAGCTCCAGCAGGCTTTGCATCCAGCGCTGGGCGCGGATTTGTGCGGTGGTGCTGCTTTCGCCACCGTGCTCTTTATAGGCCCAGTGCGCGGCCACCCCCATCTCTGCCATCTGGTCCATGTCTTCGGTACGGATTTGCACCTCAACCGGCACGCCGTGCGGGCCGATCATCGAGGTGTGCAGAGATTGATAGCCGTTCGCTTTTGGAATGGCGATGTAATCTTTCACGCGCCCCGGACGCGGTTTGTAGAGGCTGTGCATCTGGCCCAGCACGCGATAACAGGTATCCAGGTCGTGGACGATCACGCGGAAGGCGTAGATATCCATGATCGAGTGAAAACGCTGCTCTTTGAGCACCATTTTGCAGTAGATGGAGTAGAGGTGTTTTTCGCGACCGCTGACGCGGCAGGGGATGCCCGCTTCCTGTAAACGCCCTTCGATTTCAGAGAGGATCTTTTGAATCATCTCTTTACGGTTGCCGCGCGCGGCTTTCACCACCTCTTTAATCACGCGATAGCGGTTCGGGTACAACGCCTCGAAACCCAGCTCTTCCAGCTCGGTTTTAATGTGGTGAATACCTAAACGGTGCGCCAGCGGACTGTAGATTTCGAGGGTTTCACGGGCGATGCGGCGACGTTTATCCGGGCGAAGCGAGCCCAGCGTGCGCATGTTGTGGGTGCGGTCAGCCAGTTTGATGAGAATGACGCGGATATCCTGCACCATCGCCATGATCATCTTGCGGAAGTTTTCGGCCTGCGCCTCTTTCTTGTCGCGGAAACTTCAGCTTATCAAGCTTGGAGACCCCTTCCACCAGTTCGGCAACGCTTTTGCCGAACAGCTGTTCCATGTCCTGGTAAGTGGCAGGGGTATCTTCAATCACGTCGTGCAGCAGCGCGGCCATCAGCGTTTCGTAGTCGAGTTTCATCTCGGCCAGAATACAGGCCACCGCTACCGGGTGCGTGATATAGGGTTCACCGCTTGAACGTGTCTGGCCCTCGTGAGCGTCACGTGCAACGAGATACGCCTGCCTGAAGACGCTTAATCTGGTCTTCAGGCAGGTAGGTTTGAATCAGTTGATTCAGGCTTTCAAACAGATACAAGGGCGACCCGCAGGTTTAATTAACGACGACCTTCAGCAATAGCGGTAACGGCCTGCAGTTCTGCGGCTTCCTGCTCTTGCTGTTCCTGGCGCTCACGCACGTCGAGGATCTGGTTGTTGATCAGACCTTCTTCGATTTCGCGCAGTGCGATAACGGTGGTTTTATCGTTTTCTTCCGGTACCAGCGGATCTTTACCGCCTACCTGCATCTGACGAGCGCGACGCGCGGCGACCAGCACCAGGTCAAAACGGTTACCAATTTTCTCTACAGCGTCCTGAACAGTTACGCGTGCCATACTTAAAATGCTCCACAGGTGAAGAAATGACTGGGCATGATACTGAAAGTGGGTTCAGTCTGCCAACAGTTTGCTGATTAAAGCGTCATGTCGCTGCTTCTGGCGGCTCATACGCAGACGTTCTGCGCGAAGAATGGTTTTCAGATCGCTCAGCGCGGCATCAAAATCATCATTCACAATCAGGTAATCATATTCCGCGTAATGGCTCATTTCCGCAACGGCCTGTGCCATACGCTTTGCGATCACCTCTTCGCTGTCCTGACCGCGGCCACGCAGGCGGCGATCCAGCTCATCTTTCGACGGCGGCAGAATAAAGATGCTGCGCGCGTGCGGCATTTTGTTGCGAATTTGCTGCGCGCCCTGCCAGTCGATATCCAGGAACACATCCACGCCGGTCGCCAGAACCTGCTCAATGGCTGCGCGCGAGGTGCCGTAATAGTTGCCGAATACTTCGGCGTGCTCAAGAAACGCGTCCCTGCCGATCATCGCTCTGAATTCGTCGTGATCCACAAAGAAATAGTGTTCGCCGTGCACTTCACCCGGGCGCGGTGCGCGCGTGGTGTGCGAAACAGAAACCTGTGTGTCGTACAACGGTTGGGTTTTTAACAGTGCCTGAATAAGGCTGGATTTACCCGCGCCACTGGGGGCAGAAACAATATAAAGCGTGCCTTGAGCCATGAGAGTCTTTTGTATGTGTTAACGAAGAAGTCCTACATACGGGCTTATTATACACGTCAGCGCCACGTGACGTAGCCTTTGTCACACTTTTTCCCTCTCGAGTATTGAATTTTGCGTGCCGCTTTCCGGTTTTGTTTGCAAATTTTCACCGCCATCGCGAATCTCCGGAACCTGTCTCGCAACCGCTCTGTTTATTGATCGAAAACGGTTCCCTCCCGGCGTTATAACGATTGCGCTATCAAAAGGGAGAAATATCTATGTGGAGAAGAGCCGGAGCCGCAGTTTGTCTGTTGCTATGGAGCGTATTCAGCTTTGCAACTTGCCCCGTCTGGTCGCCTTCGCGGGCGCAGGAAGAAGTAAGCCGTTTGCAGCAGCAGCTCGCGCAGTGGAATGAGGCCTACTGGAAATCGGGAGCAAGCGATGTCAGCGATGATGTTTACGATAGACTAAACGCCCGGCTTGCCTATTGGCAGCGCTGCTTTTCGCTCGAAATATCCTTCAACTCATCAATACCGCCTGGCGGTAATACAACTCATCCGGTTGCGCATACCGGTGTGCGCAAGCTGGCGAATAAGCAGGCGCTGCAACAGTGGATGGCCGGGAAAAAAGATCTCTGGGTACAGCCAAAAGTGGATGGCGTAGCGCTCACGCTGGTCTACCGCCAGGGCAAGCTGGTACAGGCCATCAGCCGTGGAAATGGGCTGGCGGGCGAGGACTGGACGACAAAAGCCCTCGCGATCCCGGCGATTCCCAACAATGTTAGCGGCGAGCTGGCGAACAGCGTTTTGCAGGGCGAACTCTTTCTGCGCCGTGAAAACCATATCCAGAAACAGTCGGGTGGCTTAAATGCCCGAGCCAGAGTTGCTGGTGCGATGATGCGCCGCGACGCACCAGACCTGCTTCGAGAAATGGGTTTTTTTGTCTGGGCATGGCCGGATGGCCCGGCAACGCTGGCACAACGGCTGGTTGCGCTGAGCAAGAGCGGATTTAGCGAGGTGCTCGATTACAGCGTGCCGGTCAATATTGTTCAGGACGTGGAGCGCTTACGTGCCCGCTGGTTTACCTCACCCTTACCCTTCGTGACAGACGGTATCGTCGTTCGCTCGGGCGCTGAACCTCAGGGCAAGGCGTGGTTGCCTGGGCACGGTGACTGGGTGGTGGCATGGAAATATGATCCGGTAGAGGAAGTCGCCAGCGTAAAAGATATTCAGTTTGCCGTTGGGCGTACCGGGAAAATTGCCGTCGTTGCACAGCTTGAACCCGTGCAACTGGATGATAAACGCGTCCAGAGGGTAAATCTTGGTTCTGTCCGGCGCTGGCAGGAACTGGATATTGCACCGGGCGATCAGGTTTCTGTGAGTCTTGCCGGGCAGGGTATTCCCCGTCTTAACCGTGTGGTCTGGCGCAGCCTTGTTCGTGAAAAACCGGTTCCACCGGCTCCACTTTTTTCATCGCTTAGCTGCTTTTATGCCACGGCAGAGTGCAATGAACAGTTTATTGCCAGGCTGGTATGGCTAAGTTCTGCAAAGGCTCTGGGGATCGAGGGGCTGGGAGAAAGTAGTTGGCGGATGTTGCATCAGGCACATCATTTCGAACATCTCTTTTCCTGGCTGGCATTAACAAAGGAGCAGTTGCAGGCGACGCCCGGCATTTCTCCCGCTCGCGGGCTAAAGCTTTGGCATCGTTTTAACGTGGTACGCCAATATCCTTTTATCCGTTGGGTTAACGCGTTAGGAATTCCTTTGCCTCAGTCTGCATTAAATGCACAGGGCATCAGCCTTTGGCAGGAACTTACCGGAAAGACGGAACAAGAATGGCTTGCGTTGCCAGGCGTGGGGGCAGAGCGTGTCCGGCAGATACAGCGCTGGTTGAGTCTGCCGGAAGTGATATCTCTGGCGGACTGGCTGGAGAAACAGAAAGTACGAGGATTTACCGTGGGCAGTGAATAATCATTCGATATTTCTGGAGGTAATCAATTGAACAGCATCACGTTAAATCTGGGCAATAATGCTGGTTTTTAATAAAAAGAGCCAGCAGTAGTAATGCGCTGGCTCTTCCTGTTAATTACAGGTTTTTTTATTCTTTAAAAAAGCTGCCAACGGCTGTAATTATTGCACTTACCAGGCCGTTATAACCATTGGTAATGTTTGCTTTGGCGTCAGTAAAATTCAGCGAGAATAATTGGCCGATACCTGTGCCAATCTGGCTGGTATAGCTGCCGAAATTAGTAGACAGACCAATTTTTGATGTGATGAAGTCGGCAAGATTTCCTGCCTGGAAACCTAAAAAGCTCCCAATGGAGGCAAGGCTGGCACCGGAAACTGCTGCAATTTCTTGAGTGTTTAATTCACGCATTTCTTTTCCCTTAAATAAATGTCCTGATGACGTTTTAATTTTATTTTTCACAAGAAAGACAAGTCAATGTTTATTCTTTTAATTTGGGTTTATCGAAGATGTTCTATTTTTTGATGAGGTGATTTATTTCTTAATATCAATAATTTAATTTCTGTTATTGTTTATAGTAATATGTCTTATGCATAGCGCGAGAAAAATATGATTTTTTAGTTGTCGGGATAAAACAGGCTTGCCAGAGCTGTGACAATACAATTAGTATCGCCTTTGGTAAATAAAGGCGGACTGATTCTGAGGATTTTTCTTTTACAGTAATGAGTTATCGGAGTTTTAATGCGATTTGAGCATGGCCTGTTGTCACTTTATTTGTGAATGGAATTGTGAGTCGATGTTTATCGATAAATGAAGGAATAACCAGTGACAGGGAGGTCTGATGTTTACTGTGTTGTGTTATTAAATTCATTTTATTAGTGCTGTTATTAAACGAATAGCAACGGCATTTATCATCATGGCTTCAATTCTTCTTCCCGGACAAATACTGACTTATTTTTCTGGGTGTCAGCTCTTCTTTACTTACTGATTGGCAACAATTTCCGTATACAGCCACGCACAAATAACTAAAGATCATATTCGGAGGTTATAATGAAACAAAAGCGTTATTTAGTTAAAGTCACACCTATTGCTACTGCGGTTATTTTGTCATTACCGTTGGTTGTATACGCGGACATGATTAACAGTAATCGTGCAGCAGCGGCCAGAACTGTTAATAATGTATCGGTTATAGATATCAATAAAGCGAATGAAAATGGGCTCTCACATAATATCTATGACAAATTGAATGTGGGAAAGGAAGGGGCCATATTTAATAACAGCACCAATGGTGCTAATACGGCTCTCGCGGGTGTGATAAGCGGTAACAGCAATCTGACTTCCGGTAGCGCCAAAATTATTCTCAACGAAGTACGTTCAGGTCGTGGTAACCTGGCCGGTATGCTGGAAGTTGCGGGTAATGAAGCACATCTGATCATTGCTAACCCATCGGGTATCACCTGTTCGGGCTGCGGTTTTATTAATACGAATAAAGTGACGTTAACCTCCGGGACGCCTGACGTGCAGAATGGCGTGCTGAGAGGATACGCCGTTAATAGCGGTGATATTAGCGTTGAGGCTCAGTTGCTCAATGAGTCCCCAACGGAACTTATTACTCGTGCTGTAACGGTCAAGGGTTATGTCGGCGTAGCTAAAGATCTGACACTCATTCTGGGTAATAACTATGTTAATACGAACAATCAAATCACCGGCAGCGTGAGAGCTGAAGGTTTCCGTAAAAGCAATAGCCTCGACGTTGCGAAGCTGGGGGGAATGTATGCGGACAAAATCACGCTTATCAGTACAGAACAAGGAACTGGCGTAAATAATAGCGGTGTGATCGCCGCAGGCAAGGGTGGTTTTACCCTTGATGCCCAGGGTCAGTTACATAATAAAAATGCGTCGATTAAATCCAATGCCACTGTTCTGATGAAGTTGGCTGGCGATCTTAATAACTCTGGCGGCAGTATTGCCAGTGACGCGTCAGTGTACATCGATACTGCCAAAAATACGTTAGACAACTCTGGCCTTGGTAATATTCAGGCAGGTAAAGATATCGCAATCAGTAGCGGCTATCTGAACAACATGAACGGCAAAATGGCTTCGGCTGGGTTGCTGGCGATCAACACTAATGGCAATACACTGCGTAACGCTGGAACGGAAAAAACATATGGTCTGACCGGCGGAATCGTTGCTCTCGAAACAGGGTTCTTTGACAATAGCGATGGCCAGATTAACGGCGGCTATATTGGCATTAACTCCCTGAATACCGCAAACAGAAATGGTACTATAGATGCGATTCAGAATATCGAGTTAATTAATAATAGTTATAATACCATCGACAATACCGGTGGTCGTATCCGTACTGTAAATGGTCATATTAAAATTGATGCTAAAAACAGTACTCTGATTAACAATAATACGAAGACCGCCGATGTTAGCAGCAGTGATTCTCGCGGGATTATTGCTGGCGATGGTGGCATTATGATTTCATCCTATGCGTTGGAAAATAATGGTCAAATTTCATCGAATGGTAATATCGATATTAAGAGCAGCTATAATATCGATAACCACTACGGCAAAATCTCTTCAGAGAAAAACGTTAACGTTGAAACAAAAAATCTGGTTAACTATGCAAGCAGCATCGGTGCTGTGGGTAATGTAAGCGTCGCGGCATCCGGTAAACTTGAGAACTATGTGGGTGTGCTCCGTTCTGATGAAGGAACACTGAGTATAAACGGCGGGTTAATTGATAACTACGGCGGCATGTTGCTCGGTAAAGATATCAATATCACTGCTACAGGTGATGTGAACAGCAATGCAGCGCTGGTTGTTGCTGTTAATGATATCAACATTACCACCAAAGGTAGTCTCTTTAATAATAATGGTAACAACTATGGCGATCCGTATGGGTTCTATTTTGGTATGGCTGACCAAAAAGGTGGGATCATCGGTAAACGTTCAGTTAATTTGACCGCTAAAAATATTTATAGCGAAGATAGCCGTATTATTGCTCAGGCGGGTACATTAGATGTTATGACCACCGGTCTGTTCTCTAATGCCAATAGCCAGACAGTCGGGGGAACGGCTGCAAATATTAAAGCTAATGCTATAAATAATGCCTATGCTGTCATCAAATCTTATGGTGATGTTAATATCACTGCATCATCCCTGGATAACCGCAGCACCGGTAACGCCAAAAACGGCAATCTGACGGGTGTTATCACGGCGGATAAGGATTTGGTATTGACGATGAACGACTCTTTTGAGAACACAGGATATCTTGTCGGGAAAAATAAAGTTTCGGTTACCACTGCAAAGGGTTCATTAACTAACAGAAATACTATTTCTTCTGATAATGAAATGAATTTCAACGTAGCGAACAACCTGAATAACTATGGTGATATTTTTGCCGGAAAAGTTATTAATATCAACGCAGGTGGCGGTGTTTATAATTACAGCAATCTTTTCAGCAATGGCGTAGTCAATATCACTGCACAGTCGGTAAATAATCTGCTCGGGGTTATTGGCGGCGTTCAGGGGTTAAACTCCAGTGTTCCTGTGAGCAATATTTTGGGTACGGTTGTCGGTAAGTAATTCTGATATCCATGTTCAACATAAAAGCAGCAGCAATGCTGCTTTTATGGAACAGCGCCGAACGATTATCATTTGTAGACAGTTCGTGGATGATATGGCCTCTGCCTGGTATAAAACTCAGTAAAAAAGCCATTTTTTAGATGGCTTTTTTACTGGTAAAGCTACAGTGCGAAAAAGATTACTCAATATTCTGGATCTGCTCGCGCATTTGCTCAATCAGCACTTTCAGCTCAATCGCGGAATTGGTGACTTCTGCATTGATCGACTTGGACGCCAGGGTGTTCGACTCACGGTTGAACTCCTGCATCATAAAGTCGAGACGGCGGCCCACGGCTTCTTTCTTCTTCAGAATGTTGTAGGTCTCTTTAACGTGCGCTTCCAGACGGTCCAGCTCTTCGGCGACATCGATACGTTGCGCCATCAGCACCAGCTCCTGTTCCAGACGGGTGTTTTCCAGCTGAACCTGCGCCTCTTCCAGTTTGGCGACCAGGCGCTCGCGCTGCCATTGCAGGACTTCCGGCATATGGGCGCGAACTTTGGCCACTTCGGTGCTCACGCCTTCAAGGCGCTGCTCAATCAGCGCTTTCAGCGCCTGACCTTCGGTTTCGCGGGCAACGATAAAGTCATCCAGCGCGCCGTCGAGCGCAGCCAGAATTTCAGCGGCGATGGCATCCAGATCCTGCTCACGGGCGGCCATCACGCCAGGCCAGCGCAGAATATCAACCGGGTTGATTTCCCCTTCATCGCTCTGCATTTTGACCCAGTTGGCCGCAGTTACCAGCTGTTTCGCCAGTTTTTCGTTGAGGATCAGCTCGCCCTGCGCGCTGGCATCGGGTTCAAAACGCAGGTTGCATTCCACTTTGCCGCGCGTCAGACGGGTACGGATACGTTCACGGACAACCGGCTCAAGGCTGCGGAACTGCTCCGGCAGACGGAAGTACGTTTCCAGGTAACGCTGGTTTACCGAGCGCAGTTCCCAGGTGGCTGAGCCCCAGTCACCCTTGATTTCACGCCGGGCGTAGGCGGTCATACTGCGGATCATAGACATTCCCGTTTTTAAAGGAGAGATGGGGGGATTATAGCTTTCGGGGCCTTCTCAGGATAGGAATAAGCATCGGTAAGCCGTATAATGCGCAGCCACATTCGATTCAAGCCGGAGAAACCATCATGCGTCCAGCAGGTCGTAGCGCCAATCAGGTGCGTCCCGTCACCCTGACCCGTAACTATACAAAACACGCTGAAGGCTCCGTGCTGGTTGAGTTTGGTGACACCAAAGTGCTGTGCACCGCCTCCATCGAAGAAGGCGTTCCGCGCTTCCTGAAAGGTCAGGGCCAGGGCTGGATCACCGCAGAATACGGCATGCTGCCGCGTGCGACCCATACCCGCAATGCCCGTGAAGCCGCAAAAGGCAAGCAGGGCGGTCGCACCATGGAAATCCAGCGCCTGATCGCGCGTGCGCTGCGCGCCGCGGTTGACCTGAAAACCCTCGGTGAATTCACCATCACGCTCGACTGCGACGTGATTCAGGCCGATGGCGGCACCCGTACCGCGTCTATTACCGGTGCCTGTGTGGCGCTGGCCGATGCGCTGAACAAGCTGGTTGCGGCCGGTAAGCTGAAAACCAATCCGATGAAAGGCATGGTTGCGGCGGTCTCCGTGGGTATCGTTAACGGCGAAGCGCTGTGCGATCTGGAGTACGTGGAAGATTCCGCCGCCGAGACCGACATGAACGTGGTGATGACCGAAGATGGTCGCATCATTGAAGTGCAGGGCACGGCGGAAGGCGAGCCGTTCACCCATGAAGAGTTTTTGACCCCTGCTGGCGCTGGCCCGAGGGGGAATCGAATCCATTGTCACGACGCAGAAAGCGGCGTTGGAGAATTGATTTTAAAGGCGACCAATGAGTCGCCCTTTTTTTGCGCGTCATACTTCACGCAGCCTCTTTGCTAGCGGCAGGCTCTGGTTGCCTTCGCGATGCTGCGCGAACTATTTTACATAATCTGTAAATTGAAAAGTGAGATGAGGAGCGAATCCATGAAATCGTATCAGCGCCAGTTTATTGAGTTTGCGCTTAACAAGCAGGTACTGAAGTTTGGCGAATTTACGCTGAAATCCGGGCGTAAAAGCCCCTATTTCTTCAACGCCGGGCTGTTTAATACCGGGCGCGATCTGGCACTGTTAGGCCGTTTCTACGCCGAAGCGCTGGTGGATTCCGGGATTGATTTTGACCTGCTGTTTGGCCCGGCCTATAAAGGCATTCCGATTGCGACCACCACCGCGGTGGCGCTGGCGGAACACCATGACCGCGACGTGCCGTACTGCTTTAACCGCAAAGAGGCGAAAACCCACGGTGAAGGCGGGAATCTGGTCGGCAGCGCGCTGCAGGGCCGCGTCATGCTGGTGGACGACGTGATCACCGCGGGCACGGCGATCCGCGAATCGATGGAGATTATCCAGGCCAACGGTGCGACGCTGGCTGGCGTGCTGATTTCGCTGGATCGTCAGGAGCGCGGCCGCGGTGAAATCTCCGCCATTCAGGAAGTGGAGCGCGATTACAGCTGCAAAGTGACGTCGATTATCACCCTGAAAGAGCTGATTGCGTATCTGGAAGAGAAGCCTGAGATGGCGGACCATCTGGCTGCGGTACGTGCGTATCGCGAAGAGTACGGGGTATAACCGTAGTGCCCGGCAGACGTTGCCTGCCGGGCGTGTGTCATAACAGTTTTGTGTGGGTTGGGTGGGTGTTGGGCTATCCTCGATTGCGTTGGGCTTTTCACAGATGCCGGATAAGGCGAATGCCGCCATCCAGGCGCATAAAGAGAGATTATCGCAGTTGCGCGGCGACCAACGGCCAGCGGGCGTCAAAATCGTCCGTTGGGCGGTATTTGAACTCGCTGCGCACAAAGCGCGACAGCATCCCTTCACAAAACGCCAGCATCTGGCTCGCCAGCAGCGTTTCATCAATGGTATAGGCCTCGCCTTCACGCATTTTCCGCTCGCGCAGCACCTGGCGCAGCTGCGCTTCAATGCGTTCGAAAAGCTGGTTAATGCGGCCCTGCAGGCGATCCTGTTCAAACATCAGCGCGTGGCCGGTCAGGATGCGGGTTAAGCCCGGGTTGCGTTCACCGAAGCCCAGGATTAACAGCACAATCAGACGCAGACGCGCGGTCGTGTCTTTTTCGTCTTTCAAAATCAGGTTGATGCGGGTGATCAGGCTGTCTTCAATAAACTCGATCAGGCTGTCGAACATCCGGGTCTTGCTGGGGAAATGACGGTACAGCGCCGCTTCAGACACGCCCACGGAGGCGGCCAGTTTAGCGGTGGTGATGCGTTGACTGCCATCGCTGGATTCCAGCATCAGAGCCAGAGATTGAAGTATTTCTTCGCGACGATTCCTTTTCGCGGTTTGTTTTTCTGCCATGTTCCAAAATACCCCTGAAAATAAACACTTGCCAGGCTGGCAACCACACGGCGACCGCAAACAATGTGCGTTTGCGGTGATGTTATCGCATTATGACGCCGTGAGATGCGTGTCAATCGGGCGGTTTATTGACGCCCGGAATGGCCGAAGCCGCCTTCGCCGCGGTCGGTGGCGTCAAACTCTGCCACCAGGTTAAATTCTGCCTGCACCACCGGTACAAAGACCATCTGCGCGATACGCTCGCCCGGTTCAATGGTGAAGCTGTCCTGACCACGGTTCCAGACGGAGACCATCAGCTGGCCCTGATAGTCGGAGTCGATCAGGCCCACCAGGTTACCCAGCACGACGCCGTGCTTATGGCCCAGGCCAGAACGCGGCAGGATCACCGCCGCCAGCGACGGGTCAGCAATGTGAATCGCCAGGCCAGTTGGAACCAGGGTAGTGGCACCCGGCGCCAGTTCTACGGCGTCATCGAGACAGGCGCGCAGGTCAAGACCGGCGGAGCCGGAGGTGGCATAGGTCGGCAGCGGAAATTGCTCGCCAACACGCGGGTCCAGAATCTTAACGTCGATTTTTTTCATCATAACGGGTAACGATCTCGTCCAGTAATTGTTGGCCCAGGAGTTCCTTGCGCTCAAGCGGTAAGACTTTATCTCCATCCTGCCAGAAAAGGTGCAGTGCGTTGCTGTCGCTGTTAAAGCCTTGTCTGGCCAGCGATACGTCGTTCGCGCAAATCAAATCGAGGTTTTTGCGGGCACGTTTTTGCCGGGCATATTCTTCCACATTATTCGTTTCGGCGGCAAACCCCACGACAAAGGGACGATGGCTTTTTAGTGCGGCGACACCGGCAACAATGTCCGGGTTTTTCACCATTTTTATTGTTAATTCATCGCCTTGCTTTTTAATTTTAGCCTCGGCGATCGTCTCGGCGCGATAGTCTGCGACGGCCGCACAGCCGATAAAAATCTGCTGCTGCTTTGCGCACGTGCGCTGCACGGCGGCTTCCATCTCCAGCGCGGTGGTGACGTCAATTCGCTGCACCAACGCAGGGGTCGGCAGCGAGACCGGGCCGCTCACCAGCGTGACGTTCGCGCCGCGGCTGGCGGCGGCGGCGGCAATCGCAAAGCCCATTTTGCCGGAGCTGTGATTGGTGATGTAGCGCACCGGATCCAGCGGCTCGCGCGTCGGGCCCGCGGTAATCATGATGTTGAGATGTTGCAGATCGTTGACAGGCGAAAAATGGGCGGCGGCCATATCAACAATCGTCAGCGGATCCAGCATGCGGCCCGGGCCGACATCGCCACAGGCCTGGCTGCCGCTGTCCGGCCCCCAGAGCAGCAGGCCGCGTGAGGCCAGCGTCTGCAAGATTGTGCTGGGTGGCGGCGGCACGGTACATCTGCTGGTTCATGGCCGGAACGACGGCAACAGGCGCAGGGGTGGCCAGGCAAATGGTGGAAACCAGGTCGTTGGCCATACCGGCGGCCACGCGGGCGATCAAATCGGCGGTGGCGGGCGCCAGGATCACCAGGTCGGCCCATTTACCCAGCTCAATATGGCCCATCGCGGCTTCGGCAGCCGGATCGAGCAGGCTGTCAGATACCGGGTACCCGGAAACGGCCTGCAGGCTCAGCGGGGTGATAAAGGCTTTGCCGCCTTCGGTTATCGCCACGCGCACTTCCGCGCCGCGCTCGCGCAGACGACGCACCAGCTCCGGCGCTTTGTAGGCAGCAATACCGCCGCTCACGCCAAGAACGATTTTTTTACCGGCCAGGCTCATCATGATTCTTTCCTGTTGGGTTTCACCAGAGAGCTGGGCATTTTATCACAATCCCCAAGTTGGCGTGCTTTTGCCCTCCGACCACTTTGCGAGGCGCTACGCAAGACTCTGAAATGTGGCCGTCGAGCGAGGGGGCCTGAAATGGCAGCATGTAAATGTGGGAACGGGAGGAGGAAGATGGACATTGTGTTGAGCACCCCAGCTGCCGCGCGAAAAACTGCTGCGCTACGGCGTCACCCTGTTAAAAGATGATGAACTGCTGGCGCTCTTTTTACGTACCGGAACGCCCGGCAAAACGGTATTTACGCTGGCAAAAGAGCTGATAGCACGTTTCGGTTCGCTGTACGGTTGACTGACCGCCGAGCTGGCGCAGTTTAAGCACGTTGAGGGAATCGGCGTGGCGAAATATGCCCAGTTGAGGGGCATTGCCGAGCTGGCCCGCCGTTTCTATAATGTCCGCATGCTGGAAGAGAGCTCGATGCTGACGCCTGAGATGACGCGTGAATTCCTGCAAAGCCAGTTAACCGATATCGAGCGCGAGATCTTTATGGTGATCTTTATCGATAACCAGAACCGGGTACTGAAACAGCTGCCGGTTCTTTAGCGGCACCATTAAGCCACGTTGAGGTGCATCCGCGGGAAATTGTGCGGGAAGCGATAAAAGTGAATGCAGCGGGCGTGATCCTCGCGCATAATCACCCCTCTGGCTGTGCAGAACCGAGCAGAGCGGACAAAGAAATCACCGAGCGCATTATCAAATGCTGTCAATTCATGGACATTCGTGTGCTGGACCATCTGATAATTGGCCGCGGAGAGTACATTTCTTTTGCAGAACGTGGCTGGATTTAGGCTATTTCTGGCGATCCATCGGGATCTTTGTCTGTTCGGGACTTGAGCACACCGCCGAGTCAGCGTATACTACGCCACCTTTGAGAATCTCGGGTTTGGCATTTGGGCCTGGCAATCGAGAGTTCACTTAGACACTAAATCATTCAAGTTGCATCAGGGCGGCAAGAGAGTGAATCCCCGTGAGCGTATAAGTACGTGACCTGGATAAGCGAGCGCAGCCAACACAGAGGCAGCCGGAAAGATGACGTGTAGAACTGCGATGACCGGGCTGTAAAGCCTGACGAGGCGCCGATACCCCATACGAAGCTCGAGCTAATTTGATTTTTGGAGAATAGACATGTCCCGAGTCTGCCAAGTTACTGGCAAGCGTCCGGTGACCGGTAACAACCGTTCCCACGCACTGAACGCGACTAAACGCCGTTTCCTGCCGAACCTGCACTCTCACCGTTTCTGGGTTGAGAGCGAGAAGCGTTTTGTCACCCTGCGTGTATCTGCTAAAGGTATGCGTGTAATTGATAAGAAAGGCATCGATACAGTTCTGTCTGAACTGCGTGCCCGTGGCGAAAAGTACTAAGTACTTAGAGGATATAAATCATGGCTAAAGGTATTCGTGAGAAAATCAAGCTGGTTTCTTCCGCTGGTACTGGTCACTTCTACACCACCACGAAGAACAAACGTACTAAGCCGGAAAAACTGGAACTGAAAAAATTCGATCCAGTTGTACGCCAGCACGTACTGTACAAAGAAGCTAAAATCAAATAATTTTAGTCTCCTTGTATCGAAAAACCCCGCAACTGCGGGGTTTTTTGCATTCTGTATCTCAACGGAGGAACCATGCCTGAATTACCTGAGGTAGAAACCAGCCGTCGCGGCATTGAGCCCCATCTGGTCGGCGCGACGATTCTTCACGCGGTGGTCCGCAACGGGCGTCTGCGCTGGCCGGTGTCCGATGAGATCCACGCCCTGAGCGATAAACCCGTGCTGAGCGTGCAGCGCCGCGCGAAATACCTGCTGCTGGAGCTGCCCGACGGCTGGATCATTATCCACCTGGGGATGTCCGGCAGCCTGCGCATTCTTACCGAAGAACTGCCGGCGGAAAAGCACGACCACGTCGATCTGGTGATGAGCAACGGCAAAGTGCTGCGTTACACCGATCCACGGCGCTTTGGCGCGTGGCTGTGGACGAAAGAGCTGGAAGGCCACAACGTGCTGGCGCACCTGGGCCCGGAACCGCTCAGCGACGCGTTTAACGCGGAATACCTGAAAGCAGAAGTGCGCGAAGAAAAAGACGGCCGATTAAGCCCTGGCTGATGGATAACAAGCTGGTGGTCGGCGTGGGGAATATCTACGCCAGCGAATCGCTGTTTGCCGCCGGGATCCATCCCGATCGGCTGGCCTCTTCGCTGTCGCGCGCAGGAGTGTGAGCTGCTGGTCCGGGTGATTAAAGCCGTACTGCTGCGCTCCATTGAACAGGGAGGAACAACGCTGAAGGACTTCCTGCAAAGTGACGGCAAACCGGGCTATTTTGCCCAGGAGCTGCAGGTGTATGGGCGGGAAGGGGAACCGTGCCGCGTCTGCGGTACGCCCATTATTGCCACGAAGCACGCCCAGCGCGCCACGTTCTACTGCCGTCAGTGCCAGAAATAGGGTTACTTTAGCTTTTCCATCAATGCCTGGTGGACGTTCGTCGGCAGGAAATGGGAGACATCGCCGTGATGACGCGCCACCTCTTTTACCAGCGTAGAAGAGATAAACGACCACTCTTTGGAGGGCATCAGGAACACGCTCTCCAGCTCCGGCATCAGGTGGCGGTTCATGTGCGCCAGCTGCATCTCATACTCGAAGTCTGCCACCGCGCGTAAGCCGCGGATCAGAATATTGGCCTGCTGAGCGCGGGCGAAGTTAGCCATCAGATCGCTAAACCCGACCACCTCAACATTCGGTAGGTGCGAAATGGCATCGGTGGCGAGCTGCACGCGCTCGTTGAGATCAAACATCGGCTTTTTGCTGGGGCTGGCGGCAATGGCCAGGATCACCTTGTCGAACATGCACGCCGCACGGGTGATGATATCAAGATGACCGTTGGTGATCGGATCGAAGGTACCCGGATAAATCGCTTTTGTGCTCATGGCTCACGTTTTCTCTGAGTAGCCGCGGCACAGCGCCCACAGCTCGGTGTATTTGTTGAAAGTATACTGGGCATTAACCACCGCGAGTAACCAGCCCTGTTTGCCGTCCAGCACGCCACCACGCAGCAGCAGCGTTTTCAGGAACGCGCCCAGCGTGTGGGTGAAGATACCCGTCAGCGAGGCCTTCTTGCCGCGCTGGTGACGCTCCTGCGCCCATGCCGTGGCATAGTTGAGCTGTTTGCGCTGGAAGCTGGCGAAATCACGGCAGGTCAGGTGCAGCAAATCGCCCCTCAGGGGGATGATCTGCGCCTGTGGCGCAGCTCAGGGATTCATGCACCAGATTGTCGTTGTACTGATAGCGCTCGCGCTCGTAGAGGCGCGTCACGCGGTCCGGATACCAGCCGCTGTGGCGCATAAAACGGCCGAGAAAGTAGTTGCGACGGGCAATGCTGTAAACCGCGCCAGGCTGCGGCGCGGAAAGCCAGCGCCTGACGCAGTTGTTCTGCCAGCTCTGGCGTTACGCGCTCGTCGGTATCGAGCATCAGAACATAATCACCGGTGGCATAACCCTGCGCGCGCTGGCGCTGGATGCCATAGCCCTGCCAGTCGGTATGGCTGAAGACTTTAGCACCGGCGCGGCTGGCAATGCCGGGGGTATCATCGCTGCTGCCGGAATCCAGCAGCACGATTTCGTCAGCCCAGGCAACGGACGCCAGGCAGTCCGGAAGCAGGTCGGCGGCGTTTTTGGCGATCATCACGACCGACAGACGTCTGGACATTAATGGCTCCGCTGGGGCAGATAAGGTTGCAGAAGTTGCAGCAGACGGGTCAGCGCGCCCTGGTTCTGGTGCAGCACTTCAACGGCATGGCGCCCGTACCACAGGCGATAATCTTCATCAGTCAGAAGGGTCGAAACCTCTTTCACCAGCGAATCCGCATCGGTCACGGTAATCAAACCTTCGGCCTGCTGCAAACGTGCGCAGATGTCTTTGAAGTTAAAGGTATGCGGCCCCATCAGCACCGGAATGGCGTGGGCTGCCGGCTCCAGCGGGTTATGACCGCCGCGCTCCACCAGGCTGCCGCCGACAAACGCGAGGTCAGCAATGCCGTACAGCAGCATCAGTTCGCCCATCGTATCGCCAATCACCACCTGGGTGCTGCCGGACGGGATCTCGCCGGTGCTGCGCAGGGTGAAGCTGAAACCGCCTTTCTGCACCATTTCACGGGCATCTGGAAAACGCTCCGGATGGCGAGGCACGAGGATCAGCAGTAAATCGGGGAAGGTTTCCAGCAGCTTGCGGTGCGCCTGCAGGATGATGGCTTCTTCACCTTCATGGGTACTGGTGGCAATCCAGACCTGACGGCGCGGCGCCCACTGGCGACGCAGCGTGATGGCGCGGGCGGCGAGTTCCGGGGTAACCGAAATATCAAATTTCAGGCTACCCGTCACTGCAAGCTGGTTGCGTTTGAGGCCCAGAGAGACAAAGCGTGCCGCATCTTCTTCATTCTGCGCGGCGATCAGCGTGATCTTGCTGAGCAAGCGGCGCATAAATTTACCCAGCTTGCCGTAACCTTTCGCCGAGCGCTCTGACAGGCGCGCGTTGGCAATCACCAGCGGAATTTTACGGGCATGCAGGGCGGAAATCATGTTCGGCCACAGTTCGGTTTCCATCACGATCACCAGCTTCGGGCGCACGGTATTCAGGAAACGGTTCATGGCGCAGGGCAGATCGTAGGGCAGATAGACGTGATGAACGTCTTTACCAAAAGCGGATAACACGCGCTCCGAGCCGGTTGGCGTCATCGTGGTGACGGTGATCGGCAACGCAGGGTAGCGGTGACGCAGGGCGCGAACCAGCGGGATCGCCGCCAGCGTTTCACCGACGGAAACGGAATGCAGCAAAATACCGTCCGGCTCCGACTTTGTTGCGGCAGAAGCCATAGCGTTCAGCCCAGCGTTTACGGTACGCAGGCGCTTTGCGGCTGCGAAGCAACAGTCTCAGCCACACCAGTGGCTGAATGATGTAAAGCAGGGCGGTATACAACAATTCCAAGCGATTATCCGTTTTTTTAGTTTCGGCGGGCAAATTCTAAGCATTTAGGGCAGCTAAAGCTATCCCTTATGCCAGATACCGTTTCAGACGGAAGTAACGGCGGCCCAGGCGCCAGCGCAAACGCGGACTTTTTGCACTTTTCCAGATGAGCTTCCAGATGCCTTTTTCGAAAAACTCGCGAATGATCATCGCCTTCTTGCTTCTCATCCTTCATGTTGTCGAAGGTATGGATGATGCCCAGCCCCTCTTTGGCTATTTGCCAGTAGCATGCCGGGATATTTTTCACTTTATCCGGGTAGCGCTGGTTAATGGCGTCCAGCATTTGCAGGATTTTCATGTAGTGGCGCGCCGAGCGAATCAGCGTGTCGTCAGTGTCCGGCATGTGCGAAACCGATGCTGAGTGGATGTAGTAATCGTAAAATTGCTCGCTGGTATACTGCACGCGCTCGGCAGCGAGCAGCACTTCCGTGGTCCACGGGATATCCTGGTGGCGCAGACCCGGTTCGAAATGAAAGTTATTCTGAAGAATGAAATCGTGGCGATAGATATTCAGCCAGGTGACATGCAGGAATTTACGCGAATCCAGGGCCTGTTTAAGCCATGCCGGGCCAGTCATGACGCCCGTTGACTGTAACTTTTCAGGCGGAAAAATCGGACGGGTGGGTTTTTTGTCGTTTTCCCAGACATAGTTACCGTTACAGGTCGCAACATCCAGATTCCCCGTGTTGGCCATGTCAAGCAGGCGCTGATACATACCGGGTTTGAAAACGTCATCAATGTCCGGAAAAGAGAGGTATTTTCCCTTTGCGCAGGCAAGCCCGGAATTGCGGGCAACCGATACACCCTGGTTTTCTTGCTCAATAACCTGTAACTGCGGTAGTCGATCGCGCCATTGTTCCACGATCTGCATCGATCCATCCGTAGAACCATCATTGACAATGATGACTTCCATGCTGTCGATGTTTTGTGCGACGAGGCAAGTGAAAAACTGGTCGAGGAACGCTTCGCCGTTATAGACGGCAACCACCACGCTTAACATAGGGGCTGAAATTTGCATAAGAAACCTGATTACTTATTATTTTCCGCCAGAGCAAGATACTGCTGGCAAATCGCGTTGATACCGTAAGATGAAATTTTCTCGCCATCTATTCCCTGGGAATTATTGGCATACATATCGGATAACGTTTTTGCCAGCGACTCGTCGCTCAGGCCGCTAAGGCCGCGTGCAAGTGGCCCTGTCAAAATCTCCGCCGGCCCACCCGGGCAGTTAGTGCTCACCGGTGGCGTCTGGCAGATAATCGCCTCGACCAGAACATTACCAAAACCTTCGCAGTCCGAGCTTAACACTAAGAGGCGAGCACCCTTGATCCAGGGATAGGGGTTAGGTACAAATGAACGAAACACAACCCTGTCAGCGATTCCAAGACTGCCTGCAAGCGCCTTTAACTGGGCGATTTTTGCATCTGAGCCGTTACCCATCATCACTAAAGGCGCCTCGATTTTGCTAAGCGCATAAGCGCGCAGCAAGCGGTCGTGCCTTTTGTGTTCGTGGAAACGCCCAACGTGAATCAGGTAGTCCTGCCCCTGCATTTCAAACGGCTGTTCGGCCAGTTGCTGGATAGCTTCAATATCGAAGGGGTTATGGATAACTGCGCTGCGACGCAGAGGGATTGCCAGCGTGTCGGAAAGATCGTGCAGCACGGCTGACGAGACGGCCACCACATTGCGGTTTTCGTAGGTGTGCCGAATCTTCAGATGCTTAAACCAGCGGGAAAATCCACGGCGGTGGCAAAGATAGGAAAATGAGAACATGCCGTGAATACAAAACCAGACTTTGTCGCGATCAAGCGCGCGGCTGTGGGCAACAATACGGTCGGTTTTATGCAGATGGGAAAAAACAATATCAAACTTTCCGCTACGTTCTGCGGTAGTAATCGCTTCATCTAACAGCTTTGCCCGACGCGGGATCTCTGTCAGCTTGCGCCAGGGTTTTTTGCATTTATCCTGAATTACCTGGAAATCCACACCTTCGGGAATGGGGTAATCGCACACTTTACGCAGTGAGAAAAGCGAGACCTGGTGTCCCATTTCCACTAAGCCGCTGGAGAGCGTGAGGACGGTTTTTTCTGCGCCTCCACCGGGTAAACCATCAATAATCATTAGGATGCGCATATTTAATCCAGAATATTTTGATAAAGCGAAATTAGCTGGCTTGACAGCTTTCCTGGGGTTGAGTCCTTAACCTTATCGCGGGCTTTCCTGCCCATGTCATTACTCTTTTCCAGTGATGGAATGGCCATCACAGCCTCTCTTAACTTGCCGATATCAAGGGCATCACAGAAGAAACCATTACTTCCTTGCTCTATAAATTCCGCTCCACCGCAGCTATCCGAAGTGATGACGGGTAAACCGCATGCCATCGCTTCCAGAATGACGTTTGGGAAAGGATCATACAACGTTGGTAGCAACAGGCCATCGGAAAGTTGATAAAAAGGCAGCGTCTCTTTTTGCATACCCATAAACCGGATCTGTTCTTTACAGCCCAGTGACTGGGTAAGCGCCTGATAACGCTTTTCTGCTTTATCCTGGCCTATGACAACCAGATAAGCCGTAGTTCCTGCTATCGCCTCAATCGCCGCAGCGAGGCCTTTTCGTTCAAAACCCGAGCCAACAAAGCAAAAAACAGTTGCAGCAGCAGGAAGCCCATACTGCTGGCGCAACGCTGCACGCTGCGCGCTCTCCGCCGGAATGAAACGGCTGGAATCTATTGAATTATAAATGACGTGAATCTTTTTTGCGTCAACGGAAAAGTCTTCGATGATTTCTCGCTTAATCATCTCCGCATTGCAGATGACTGCTTTCAGCTCTGGCGACTGATACATTTCGCGTTCGGCGCGCATAACATAGCGGTGATAGCGGTCATGCATCAGCATTTTTGCACGCCAACCGGGAAGAATACGCGAACGCTGCCGGAGCCAACGTTGATGCACGCCGTCGCCGGCGCGATAGATATCGCAACCCGCAATACGCTCGTGACTCTGAACGATATCAAATTGCTGCTCCTGCCATAGCGCGCGCGCAGCGTTAGCAAAGCCCCGTTCCCGGCTAATACGTCCCCATTTGGCGGGATTGCAAATATGAATGTGCCAGTCGTCCTGGCGCTCCCCTTGCCATTCGCGGGTGATGACGTTTAATTCCAGATCCTGATTACCAAGCGCCATGAGCGCACGGGAAACAAAGCGCTCCGCACCGCCATCAGGACGATATTTTTGACGAACAATAGCCAGCCGATGACGTTTCATGCCAGATACCTCTTAGCTGCATCGACAACCGCATCAACGGGGATAGCGTCGAGATAACGTTCACTGGTTTTAGTATCAACGGCGTCAGGGTCGGGGAGTGGCCCAAAATTACCCGCCCAGATAACTTCGCCATTAACTTGCCAGGGCGACCAGAAAGTGAGTTTTGACGGGCCGAAAAGCGCAACGCAGGGTGTTTGCAACGCTGCGGCCATGTGCATGGGTACAGAATCAACACCAATAAACAGATCGGCATGGTCGATAAGCGACGCAAGCTGGCGCAGCGAGAGCTGGCCTGCCAGCGAGATAACGCCGTCCTGCGGCGATGCGCTGAGGATCCTGTCGACCATCGACAGCTCTTTTTTATCTGGCCCGGCCGTCAACACAATGGTATGGCCTTCCTGTCGCAGCGCCGTGATAGTTTGCGCCATTTTGTTTTCATCCCAGCACTTGAAGAACCAGCGTGATGTTGGCTGAATAACGATATAGCGATCGCTGACGCCTTGTGCTGTCAGCTGTTGCCGGGCGAAATTCCAGTCATCCGCGCTGTAACTCATCGTCACCGTTGAGACGGGAGGAACCGATAAAGGAGAAAGAATAGATAAATTCTGCTCAACGGTGTGCAGCGCATTGTGGTTTGCAACGGAAACCAGTTCGGTATGACAAAAGCGCCAAAAGGCGTTTTTACGTTTATTGAAGCCGAAGCCGAGACGAACCGGTGCGCCGGTAAAGCGAGTAACGATAGCGCTGCGCCATTGATCGGCAAGGTTTATCACCAGATGATATTGGCGGGCCCTGAGTGCGCACAGTAACTGCCACTCTTTTTGCAAATGTTTGAGCGTACCAAGTTGCTTCCATTTGCGATCGATACCGTAAATCGTACTAATCGCCGGGTGCGCTGCCAGCATATCGCGTGTTTCTTCGTACAGCAGGACATCAATCTGTGCATCCGGCAAGCCCCGGCGAAGCGAGTTTATCACCGGAGTGGTCAGCAACATGTCGCCATGATGACGAAGTTTAATCAATAAAATGCGTAAATCAGGCGTATTCAGTATGTTATTCATCATCGTCTTATCGGCAACAACCTGCCTGCAATTCTAATAGACCTGCTGTTGTCTTGCACTCTTTCTCCATGCCGTCAGGATTTTATCTCTAAGGGTTTACTCATTGTGATGAGAGTGCGTAACATAGCGCTGACCTTTATTTTACCTGGGCTAAATATGGATAAACCGGCGTTTATCATCACGATTGATACAGAGGGTGATAACCTCTGGCAAAATCGCCGCGAGATCAAAACGGAGAACGCGCGGTATCTGGCACGTTTTCAATCATTGTGTGAGCGTTTCGGGTTTAAACCTGTCTGGCTAACCAATTATGAAATGGCAACCGATCCAGCGTTTGTTGAGTTCGCGAAAGACGTCATCGCCCGGGGGGAAGGGGAGGTTGGGATGCACCTGCATGCATGGAATAGCCCCCCGGATCATGATTTAACGGGCGATGACTGGCGCTGGCAGCCCTATCTGATTGAGTATCCCTCGGCAGTATTGCGTGAAAAAGTCTGTTTTATGACGCAGTTACTTGAGGATACATTCAGCACCAAAATGTTGAGCCATCGCGCCGGACGCTGGGCGTTCGACAGCCGCTACGCGAAATTGCTTATCGAACTGGGCTACCAGGTAGACTGTTCGGTTACACCTCGTGTTAACTGGCGTAATGCGAAAGGCGCGCCGCAGGGTTCTGGCGGTACGGATTACCAGCATTTCCCGCAGCATGCCTATTTCATTGATGTTGATGATATTTCTAAGCCTGGAACCAGTTCACTGCTTGAGGTTCCGATGAGCATTCAATATAAGCATCCCGCGTGGCTCAACGTGATTAAGCAGAGCTACGATCGGTTGCGCGGTAAATACCGTTCGCCTTCGGTGAACTGGTTACGCCCATCCGGCGGAAATACAGCACAGATGATTGATGTTGCGCAAAAATGTCTGGCGCAAGGGAATGGATACGTCGAGTTTATGCTGCATTCATCGGAATTTATGCCGGGCGGCAGCCCAACCTTTAAGGATGAGGCCGCGATTGAGGGGCTGTACCGGGATCTTGAAGAGCTGTTTGAGTGGCTGGCTACCAGAACACAGGGTATGACGCTGGCCGGGTTTTATCAGCAGCAGAAATAAAAAATGCCCGATTTATCGGGCATTTTTTTATCGTCACGCTTCCCTTCGCGAAAAGGATGTGGCCAGCGCAAAGATGGCCATAAAGAATAGCACTGCCTCCGAACTCAGAAGTATGACGTCAGTCATTCCGTACAGTAGTAAAAGCAGCACTGTCACCAGCAGCAGTCCGTTATTATTGCGGATGGCGTAAGAAATCACCGAAATAAAGAAGAATAAGAGCAGCAGCAGCCCCGGGATACCCTGAAGCGAATACTTCTCGATAAATTCATTGTGCAAATGAATCCTGATGTATTCAAGTGAGGCCGCAAGATGCGGATGCCCATCGTTGACATAATTTTGCGACCAGATTTCACGGCTCTCGATGGACTGCCCTAATGGGTGTGCAAGGCCGTTTTGTACGCCAATAATCCACATGGAGAAGCGAGCGCCGAGTGAAGTACTATCCTGACCTTTCTGATAATCCTCAATCTCCGATTGCGTTTGTGCTATCTTAGGCTCAATCAGCGGCTTATAGCTTACGAGAAAAATACCTGCCACGATGCAGCAAAAAATCACCATGGATTTAAGATGGAATTTACGGAAATGGTAAAGTGTCAGCACAATGGCCAGAATTAAATACAGCCCCATAGCCGCTCGCGTACCGGTCAGTAGAATAATGAACCAGGAAAGCAAAATAGTGACGCCAGCCAGCACGTAGAGTTTTACACTTTGCTGCAAATAGAGGCTATAAACGAAGGCCAACGAAAGAACGGAATACACATAGGCGGACACGGTCGCGCGATTAATTGCCATCATAACGCGATCCACGCCCTGTGAGGCTTGCCACAGGCCGTAAGCCGTTGCCAGCGTATAACCCGTAGCTGTGGCGATCAGGAAATATTTCTGGAAGTTCTCTTTGGTTACGTAGTACTTAAATCGATCAATATAGAAAACTAACAAGCTTGCCAGCATCAGCTTCTTGCTGGCGCCAAGGTAGTCGCTATATCTGTTAATGCCTTCCGTCTGGTATTCATAAATGAAGTACCACGCCAGATTTAACACGCCGATAAGTAAAATTGGCAGTGCGATACTAAAAGGACGAAGGGAAATTCGTTTGTACTCAAAAAGTAAGCCAATAATACTGGCGTATACGGCAATATAAAAGCATTGTCTCTGCATGCCTGAATTGACAAGGGCAAGTGCCACCGAGGCAAATGCTAAAACAAGTGTTAACAGATAAAGCCGTAATCTTACTTTTTCCATAGTGCCTCAATGACCCTTTTTTTATAGCTGAAACGAACATCGCTGGACAGATAAAATGAAAGCGAATAAAGCTCACTGACGCGCTGCCTGACTATGAGCAACTGTTTATCAGTAAGATATTTCTTATGATTGCTGTAAATATCAAACCAGTGGCAATTAACCAGGTGCCGGAATTTCCGTGGAAAGGTTTTTTCCATCTGTAACGTACACTCAATAAGCGGCGCAATTTTGCTGGCGCTCAGGGTACTGGAGAGGCTGTCGTTACGTTTAATGTAATAATAATATCCCTGGCGCTGATAAAATATTTTTTTAGCCTGCATCAACATCCCGGGAAATACAGCAAAATCTTCGTAACAAATCATTGAAGGAATGGGATTACTGTTATAGAGCTCCCGACGGATAAACTGCCCAATAAGATGCGCCTGAAAATCCTTATGGAGTAGAAAACGTCGCACAGCATCATGTGTTGATAACGGTATCGGATTAAAACCCTGCCACGAGGTGGAAATTTTGCTGGTATCGCGGATCTCAAGCAAACGTGTCAACAGCATATCTGGCTGCTGTGCTTTGAGGAAATTTACTGCATCACGCAGACTATTGGGTTTTAGCTGGTCATCACTATCGAGCATTGTGATGTATTCACCCGAGGCCAGAGAAACGGCACTATTACGAACCTGGCCGACATTGCGGTAGTTTACCTGACGGCTAATAACGTGCGGTAATTTATCCTTCCACGCATCAATAATGGTTTGCGTTGCATCTTCTGAGCTGTCGTTAAAAATAATAATTTCGAGCCCTTGAGCGCAGGTATCGATTGCTGCCAGCAGGCTTTCAAGGGTCGCGGTAAGTGTTTTTTCAGCGTTATGTGCTGCGATGATGACGCTAAGAAAAGCCATAGAATCAGTTACCTTGTGCGTCGCTAACATTTAGTAATGCGCTGGCTTTGGGTAATTCACGAATGAATTGTTCAATCTGATCAAGCGACGTATCGGTAACGGCAAATAATTCCTCACGATCTTGCGAAAAATAATATTGTGTTTCAAAAACATAAGAGCAAATATTCTTGTCATCACCAATCAAAAGTGTCTTGCCTAAGGGGCGTTGTTCGTAATGGCAACACGGCCCGAATAGCATAACGACCGGAACATTAACCGCATCGGCGATATAAATATTCCCCGAATCCGAAGCGATATAGCAGTCCATTTTGGAAATAGCCCAGGGCAATTCTTCAAGTGAGACTTTACCTATCATATTAACGAAATTGGGGAAGTTGCCGTAGGCTGCGGTAATGTCATCCATCCACGACTGCTCATTCGGCGTTCCAAACACGTAAAACACGCAGGGTAGCGTTGCCAGGCAATCAACAATCCGTTTCCAGATAACCGGCGGAACCGTTTTGGCTTTGTTACCTGCGGAAATACTGATACCGATACGAATGACGCCGGGTTTATCGAGGATCTCCGGATAGACGGCAGGCCTGAAGAGCGGTTTTGTCGCGTGCTTGGGAGACATCTCCCAGGACAGTGAACGGTCAGCCAGCTGCAGATAATTGGTTACGGACAACGTCTTTTTTCCATGATCGACGATACCATCTGCCGTTGCATAGAAGACCCCGTGATACCACTTGCGCGCGTAAGTACTGAGAAACTGCTTATTACTGGCATTACAAACAGCGGCAAAGAACAGGTTTGCGCTATTCGGTTGCAGCAGATAAACATTGTCGTAGCGGTTCATGATATGACAGGCGAAACTGAGTTTTTGCCACAGATTGCGTTTGCGCTGCTCAATAAAAAAAGCCGTTTCAATGGTCTCATCATGCTGTGCCAGCATGCTGACGCTTCGGCTCATCAGTACGTCACTTTTCTGCAGGTACGCCAGTAAGGGTGTCACGTTAATAAAATCGCCGATTTTAGCCGTTTGAATGACCAGATTGCGCCCGGTTTTCTTACGGAATAACTTGCGGATGATTTTCACCGGCAGTAATAAAATCAGCAGAAAAATATAACTCATTGATTAGGCATCTCTGTCGCGCAGTGGCTGGTGGTTCTGAAGAAACGTGAAAATCTCATCCGCTGTTATATCTCCCATCCGCCCGGTTGGGCTTACCACCTGATGCTGATTTTTGCCGTATCCGCCAATTAGCCCCGGATCGGTTGGGCCAAACAGCGTGATATTGGGGCGATCGAGCGCAGCCGTTAAATGGCTCAGCCCCGTATCGACGGAAACGACAGTCTGCGCGCCGGCAAGTTGCGCCGCAACCTGCGCCAGCGAAAGTTTAGGCAAAACTTCAACATGATCAAAGCCCGCAGCCATGCGTTCCGCTCGTTGGCGTTCATGTTCCGCACCCCACGGGAGTTTAATATGGATGCCGGTTGGTTGCATTAATTCGAGCAGTTCACGCCAGCGGCTTTCCGGCCAGTGTTTATCATCGCGGGTTGTGGCGTGCAACAAGATGGCGTACGGCGGATGCGCCGTATCGGCAACGGCAAAATGGCGCGCAATCGCATAGTCGCCCTGGGTTTCCGGTTTCGCGTAGCCCAGGCTTTTTGCAAACAGCTCGCGGGTACGTTCCACCGCGTGCTGCTGTTTTGCGATGTGGTGGCGACGGTTGTAAAACAGGCTCGCCAGCGGTTCGCGGGCGCTGTGCCAGTCCAGCCCGTGTTTTACGCCGCGCGCCAGACGCGTAACCAGCGCGGCGCTTTTCACCAGGCCCTGCGCGTCAATAATGGCGTCGTAACGTTCGGCCTGCACGGCCTCGCGGAAGGCTTTGCGCTCGGCTTTAATCGGCGCGGAGAACCAGGCTTTGCGCCAGCGGCGAATCGCCACCGGGATCACGCGGTCAACCGCTGCATGCCAGGTGGGGATCTGCGCGAAGCCTTCTTCCACCACCCAGTCAAAACGGATGCCGGGAATGGCCTGCATGGCGTCCGTCAGCGCGGGCAGCGTATGCAGCACATCGCCCATCGAGGAGGTTTTAACGATCAATACCCGCATCGGTTATCCTTCTTCGCATCCAGCAGCAGTGCGTTGAGCTCTTCCAGCACGCGCTGCGGCGTAATATCGATCAGGCTCTGATGATAGCCTTCGGCGGCATCGCCTTTACGCACTTTGTGATAGCCGGTAATCAGACGGATGACGCGCGCTTTATGCGACAGCGGCGGCGTGAAATCCGGGCTGCTTGGGCCATACAGCGCCACCAGCGGGCGGTTGAGCGCGGCGGCGACGTGCATCAGGCCGGAGTCGTTGGTGACCACCGCTTTGCAGGCGGCGATCAGAATCACGGCCTGTTCCAGCTGGGTTTCCCCGGCCAGGTTGCGGCACCAGGCCTGCTGCTCGTCATTCAGCGCGGCGAGGATTTCGTTGCCCGCCTCGTGGTCTTTCGCCGAACCGAACAGCACAATCTGATAGCCTTCGTCGATCAGCTGCTTCGCCAGCTCCGCATAGTGATAGTGCGGCCAGCGTTTGGCCGGGCCGAACTCCGCGCCGGGGCAGAAGCCAATCATCGGGCGTTCTGCCGAGATGGCAAACGCGGCGCAGGCCTGGGATTTTTCCCCGTCGTTAACCTGCAGCTGTGGCCACAGCAGCGGCTGCGGCAGATCTTTCGCCGAGGCCATGACGCCTTTGTCATAGGCCAGCGCCACGTAGCGCTCCACCATCAGCGGCCAGGCCTGCTTTATCCAGCACCCGCGCATCGTTCAGCAGGCCGTAACGCATTTCGCCGCGCCAGCCGGTACGATGCGGGATGCCGGCAAAGAAGGGCACCAGCGCGGATTTAAAGGAGTTTGGCAGGACGTACGCCCGATCGTAGCGCTTTTCGCGCAGGCTATGGCCCAGCTTGCGGCGCTCGCCAATTTCCAGCGCCCCGTGGCCCAGCGGCATCGGGATCGCTTCATTGACTTCCGGCATGCGTGATAACAGCGGACGGCACCACGCGGGTGCCATCACGTCGATTATCGCCTGGGGATAGCGCGCCTTGAGCGTGCGATAGAGACTTTGCGACATCATCATGTCGCCCACCCATGACGGGCCGATCACCAGAATTTTCATACTTACGCGTCGCGGTTCAGCCAGGCCATATACTCCGTTACGCCTTCGGCAACGGTTTTAAACGGCTTGTCATAGCCCGCTGTGCGCAGGTTAGTCAGATCCGCCTGGGTGAACGCCTGGTAACGACCTTTCAGCTTGTCAGGGAACGGAATGTACTCAATGGAGCCTTTCTTATGGTAAGCCAGCGTCGCGTCAGCCACCGCCTGGAAGGATTCTGCGCGGCCGGTACCGAGGTTGAAGATGCCGGACACGCCGTTTTCCCAGAACCACAGATTCACGGCGGCCACGTCGCCCACGTAGACGAAGTCACGCTTAAAGTTGTCGCTGCCTTCGAACAGTTTCGGGCTTTCACCGTTGTTCAGCTGGGTGTTCAGGTGGAACGCCACGCTTGCCATGCTGCCTTTGTGGCCTTCGCGCGGTCCGTAAACGTTGAAGTAGCGGAAACCGACAATCTGCGAGTTCGCTTCCGGCAGAATCTGACGCACGTACTCGTCGAACAGGAATTTGGAGTAGCCGTAGACGTTCAGCGGCTGTTCATACTCGCGGGATTCGATGAAGTCGGAGGTGCGCCCGCCGTAGGTGGCAGCGGAAGAGGCATACAGGAACGGGATTTCACGCTCCAGGCAGTAATGCAGCAGCTCTTTGGAGTACTGATAGTTGTTGTCCATCATGTACTTGCCGTCCCACTCGGTGGTGGAGGAGCACGCACCTTCGTGGAAGATGGCTTCGATCTCGCCGAACTCTTCACCGGCCATAATCTGGATCAGGAAGTCTTCTTTATCCATGTAGTCAGCGATGTTCAGATCCACCAGGTTGACGAACTTGGTGCCGTCTTTCAGGTTGTCCACCACCAGGATGTCGGTGATGCCTTTGTCATTGAGGGCCTTAACAATGTTGCTGCCGATAAAGCCCGCGCCGCCGGTAACGATGATCATAACTGTAACCTTTGAAAAGTGGAGCGCGGGGACAATCCCGGACGCTAATGATTCTTATCATACCATCACATTGTCGCCCCTTCAGCCATTCCCCCAGAGAAGGGCTTAGCGATGCGTGATTTATGCTGCAAATTACGATAATGGATGACGCGTCATCTCGTCATCAACTATAGGTTTGGGTAATATGTGCCGAAATTTGCCCAGTCTGGAGAATTGCGATGCGTGGGGATTTTTATCAACAGTTAACGAACGACCTCGAGACCGCCCGGGCGGAAGGGTTGTTCAAGGAAGAGCGCATTATCACGTCTGCCCAACAGGCGGATATCACCGTTGCCGACGGCAGCCATGTGATCAACTTCTGCGCCAACAACTACCTAGGTCTGGCGAATCATCCTGAGCTGATTGCCGCCGCCAAAACGGGAATGGACAGCCACGGTTTCGGCATGGCCTCGGTACGCTTTATCTGCGGTACCCAGGACAGCCACAAGCAGCTGGAGCAGAAGCTGGCCGAGTTTCTCGGCATGGAAGATGCGATTCTGTACTCCTCCTGCTTCGACGCCAACGGCGGGCTGTTTGAAACCCTGCTCGGCGCGGAAGATGCCATTATCTCCGATGCGCTGAACCACGCGTCGATCATCGACGGCGTGCGCCTGTGCAAAGCGAAGCGCTATCGCTACGCCAACAACGATATGGTGGAGCTGGAAGCGCGCCTGAAAGAGGCCCGTGAAGCGGGCGCTCGCCACGTGCTGATCGCCACCGACGGCGTGTTCTCCATGGACGGCGTGATCGCCAACCTGAAGGGCGTTTGCGATCTGGCAGATAAATATGACGCGCTGGTGATGGTGGATGACTCTCACGCGGTGGGCTTTGTCGGCGCAAACGGCCGCGGCACCCACGAATACTGCGACGTCATGGGCCGCGTGGACATCATCACCGGTACGCTGGGCAAAGCGCTGGGCGGCGCATCCGGCGGCTACACCGCCGCGCGCAAAGAGGTGGTGGAGTGGCTGCGTCAGCGTTCCCGCCCGTATCTGTTCTCCAACTCGCTGGCGCCGGCGATTGTTGCCGCCTCCATCAAAGTGCTGGAGATGGTGGAATCCGGCGCCGAGCTGCGCGACCGTCTGTGGGCCAACGCCCGTCTGTTCCGCGAAAAAATGACCGCCGCAGGCTTTACGCTGGCCGGTGCCGATCACGCCATCATCCCGGTGATGCTGGGCGATGCGGTCGTGGCGCAGCAATTTGCCCGCGAGCTGCAGAAAGAAGGCATTTACGTCACCGGTTTCTTCTACCCGGTGGTGCCAAAAGGCCAGGCGCGTATCCGCACCCAGATGTCTGCGGCGCACACGCCCTGAACAAATTGAACGTGCGGTGGCGGCCTTTACCCGCATCGGTAAACAGCTGGGCGTGATTGCCTGAGGGCCTGACATGAAAGCGTTATCCAAACTGAAAGCGGAAGAAGGGATCTGGATGACCGACGTGCCGGAACCGGAAGTCGGCCATAACGATCTGCTGATCAAAATTCGTAAAACCGCGATCTGCGGCACCGACGTGCATATCTACAACTGGGACGAGTGGTCGCAGAAAACCATTCCGGTGCCGATGGTGGTCGGCCACGAATATGTCGGCGAAGTGGTGGGGATCGGTCAGGAAGTGAAAGGCTTCAAGATTGGCGATCGCGTCTCCGGTGAAGGCCATATTACCTGCGGCCACTGCCGTAACTGCCGCGGCGGGCGTACGCACCTGTGCCGCAACACCATCGGCGTGGGCGTAAACCGTCCGGGCTGCTTCGCGGAATATCTGGTGATCCCGGCGTTTAACGCCTTCAAAATCCCGGACAATATCTCTGACGATCTGGCCTCCATCTTCGATCCGTTTGGCAACGCGGTGCACACCGCGCTCTCCTTCGATCTGGTGGGGGAAGACGTGCTGGTCTCCGGCGCCGGCCCGATCGGCATCATGGCGGCGGCCGTGGCGAAGCACGTCGGCGCCCGCCATGTGGTGATCACCGACGTGAACGAATACCGCCTGGAACTGGCGCGCAAAATGGGCGTCACCCGCGCGGTGAACGTCCGAAAGAGAGCCTGACCGACGTGATGGCAGAGCTGGGCATGACCGAAGGGTTCGACGTGGGCCTGGAGATGTCCGGCGCGCCACCGGCGTTCCGCACGATGCTCGATACCATGAACCACGGCGGGCGTATCGCGATGCTGGGTATTCCGCCGTCGGATATGTCGATCGACTGGAACAAAGTCATCTTCAAAGGGCTGTTTATCAAAGGGATTTACGGCCGCGAAATGTTTGAGACCTGGTACAAGATGGCGGCGCTGATCCAGTCCGGTCTGGATCTGTCCCCGATTATCACTCACCGTTTCTCCATCGACGAGTTCCAGCAGGGCTTCGACGCGATGCGCTCCGGCCAATCAGGCAAAGTGATCCTGAGCTGGGAATAAATAAAAAAGACGCCTGCGGGCGTCTTTTTTTACAACAAAGTTCACCTCCTGACGCGCAATTCTGTGTAACCGCAACATTTCACCTGGTCGATAATGCTAACTCGGCTACGCTGTTGATGATTGGTTTAACTTTCATTGCGGGTGAGCGATATGTTCAAAATATCGGTCTGTTTGCTGACATTTAATTCGGCGCGCCTGTTACGGGAAGTCTTGCCGCCGCTCATTATCATTGCAGATGATTTCGTTGTTGTGGATTCCGGTAGTACGGATGCAACGCTGGAAATATGCCGGGAATACGGAATAGATGTTCATCACCGTCCCTTCGATATACACGGACAGCAAATGAACTATGCCATTAGTATTGCCGCTCACGACTGGGTTCTGTGCATGGACAGCGATGAAATACTCGATGAGCAGGTCGTTAACTATATCCTTAAATTAAAAGCGGGTGAGGAACCCACGCCTGAGCGGGCGTGGCAACTGCCCCGTTACTGGTATGTGTTGGGAAAAGAAGTGCGTACGCTCTATCCCATTTCTTCACCGGATTTTCCGGTACGTTTATTTAACCGCCAGCGTGCACGCTTTAACGATCGTCCGGTTGACGATCAGGTCATCGGAGAGATGACCTGCGAAAAAATACCAGGCCGGGTACGTCATGATACGTTTCATACACTGCACGAGATGTTTAATAAGCTAAATAGCTACACCTCGCGGTTGGTTAAATATCGTGATATTCGGCCTTCTGTTTTGCGGGGAATTATTAGCGCTATCGGGGCTTTTTTTAAATGGTATCTGTTTAGCGGCGCATGGCGTGAAGGGAAAGTGGGCGCTGCCACCGGGCTGTATGCCACGCTCTACAGCTTTATGAAATATTTCAAAGCCTGGTATGCCCACAAGGAAGAGAAATTCTCTGCAACGACGGAAGATCATGAGAAAAGAACAACTTAAGGCAGCCACTCCGCCCAGAGCCGTGAAGCACATTTCAACAATAAAAGGGGCCGCGGCCCCTTTGTCATTTCTGTAACTTCTCTTGATCGGTCAGGTAGCGCACTTTACGCGTATAGTCCTGACCTTTGAAAAGCAATTTATTATCTGTCGAGTCGAGATATTTTTGCCATTCGGAGAGCGGAAAACCACCATGGGCGCCAATAACCTCTTTGGGAATAACCGCTTCCTGACCGCCGATTTTCTTGGAAACCGGCCAGTTCATCCAGTCACCCAAATTAATCGTCTTTAGGTCCAGCAAATCCAGTAACGCTGCGAGCGGCAGCTGATCGGTTGGCGGCTGGCTATCGTCCATCAGTTCCCAGGTATCCTGGAACAACGTCAGCCAAAGCGGACAAATACGCCGCCAGGTTTTTTTTTGTTGCCGCAAGAAAAGCGCCGTTAACGTGATCCACTAAATACGGGCGCACGGTCTCTTTATAGTAGGCAGGAACCTTTTCTGTGGGCGCGCCGTCCAGCTTGGCAATCATTTTTCCCCTGCCGGAAGCTGGAATATATATGCATATCCGTCATACGGATTTCAGGCATTTTGAGTAAATTCAGATCGGAATCGATCATCAAAATACCTTCTCCTTTGGCCTGCAAAGGCGCATTCAGCTTAATCAGGCGGCTCAGGTAAATTTGTTTGTAGCGATAGTGCTCTTCACGTTTCGGCAGATCGAGCGTCACGACGCGCGTTTTAGCGGGCAACTGACCAAATGCGGATGCCGGCTGATCGCTGACAATGACAATTTCCGTTATCTCTTGCGCATAACGTTCGGCAAAGGTTGCCGATAACAGCGCTTCCTCAATGTAATCCGCGCCTGTACAGGGAATGACGACGGAATCCACCGCAACACGTTTCTCATTCGGAGAAAGCGTCGCATAAGGAATATTGTGGCGGCCGGTAATATGGCGGTATCGGGAGTTGAGAAATTTAAACATGACGCTCTCGTTCTGAAGAAGGGGTTTCTAGCACGGCTTCAACACCAGCCACGTAATGCTCAATGGCGTAATGACGGCATACGTTTTCGTAGGCTCTGGTGACCAGCTGTGAGCGCAGCGTTTCGCTTGCCCATACCTGCTCCAGATGTGATGAAAGCAGGGCGATATCACTCCACGGAAACAATAATCCTGTTACCTGATCTTCGATAAGCTCGGCCGTACCAGTCACGGCGGATCCAATAACGGGGATTTTTAACAGCATGGCTTCCAGAACAACGCGCGGTAGACCTTCGCTTTGCGATGCCAGAATAAAGGCATCGAAAGTGGAAAGGTAGTCAAAAGGCTGGTTCTGAAAACCGGTAAACACGATCCGTTCCGCAATCCCCAGTGATTTTGCCTGATTAAGCAACGCACCGCGTTCCACGCCTTCGCCAACAATGATCATCTTCCATTTAGCCTGCGGGTTGCGCTGGCTAAATGCGCTTAATGCGCTGAGAGTATGATGGTTCGCTTTGCGCGGGATCAGCGAGCCGATACTGCCAAAAATAAACGTTTCATCATCCAGCCCCAACTGTTGGCGCATTGCGCGGCGGTCCGGCATTTTCTGATGGATATCAATCGCGTTATTTACCGTCGTACAGAGCTCCGGCTTAACGCCATGCTGAAGCAAAACGCGTTCAACGCCGTGGGATACGGCAATGATCTGCGTGGCATAGCGGTTCACCAGTGCCACCAAAGGTTCATTCAGCACTGGCTCGATACGGCAGTGTTGAATCAGGCGCACTGGCAGCCTCGCCGCGGCAAGGTAGCCTTCTTCGTTGGAGCCCGGCTGGTTGTTCATGTACAGCGTATCGTAGCCGCCTTGTTTCAATAAGCTCTCAATACTGTGGACATTCGGCTGGATACGCCACAGCCGATCGATATAACGGGTATAAGATTTACGTGCAGTTCTGGAAAAAAAGAGTAACCCGCGGCCCGTTTCTTTGGCGAGTTTTGCCCACCAGGGCTGCCTGCGTTGCGGGATGACAATAAGCGGAATGCCGATGCTGTGTAAAACCTGCTCGATAGTTTGTCCCTGGGCGCGGTTGTAATTATTGTAAAAACAGCACGTAATATCGAACTTCTGGCGATCGATACGCTTCAGAAGTTCGAGCATGCTGTTTGTACCACCACCCCACTCTTTACCCGTATCAAGCAGGAGAATCTTATGTCGTTGCGGCATTTCTTAACCTTTTGGCTTGCACAATAGTGATGCTTAAAACACAGGCACCGTGTGCTGAATCTCAGTTAACCGGCGCGAAATTATTGTTTTTGACCCCAGCCGCGCCACTGGTTTTGCATATAGTGAACCAACGAACTGTCGCTAATGCTTTCACCCACCACGCTAAAGAAGCGGCTGGCATAAACCGGCTGCGGTTTTTGCTTCGTTTTACACTGTTTAACACCGCGGAACGGGTTACGTGGTGGCGGAGTGATGCCGCCGGGCGCTGTGGTATTTGGTGTTGAGGTATCCACCTGCGGCTCGTTCAGCAGGCTGCTCGGGCGCACCAGCGTGATATCGGCAGGCAGGGTGGACAGCATCTGCTGCAGGACGCGGACGGTCGACGGGTGCGGGTGACCGATGGCAATGGCGGAACCGTTGCGGCGAGCCAGCTGTACCGCGCGGTTAAACTGCACGACGAATATCGGCTTCGTTCTGGGTATCGTCGAGAAACACCTTGCGCTTAATCACCTTTACGCCCGTTCCCGTCGCGGCGCGCATCGCCTGGCTGTTGCCGATGGTCATGCTGTCGAGGAAGTAGAGGTTGTAACGCTCCAGCGCCTGCATCACTTTCTGCATCCCGTACAGGCTGGAGGTCATGGCGCTGCCCATGTGGTTGTTCAGCCCTACGGCGTAGGGCACTTTGTTGACGGCGTCGCGGATGATGCGCTCGATCTCCTCGCTGCTCATATCCGGGCGCAGGGTATCTTTTTCCAGCGGCTGTTTGCTGAGCGGGGCCATCGGCAGGTGGATCAGCACCTGATGGCCGCTGTTGTGGGCTTTGGTCGCCATCTCCCGCGCATGGGGGGCGTTGGGCAAGACGGCGACGGAGATCGCCTGTCGGCATCGCCAGCACCTGATTTTCATAGTGAGGACGATAACCAAAGTCATCAATCACGATAGCGAGTTTTCCTGCGAAAACCGGCGCAGCCAACGCCAGCGCACTGACGGCGAGAGAAAGCGCAAGATTCGACGAAACTGAAGCAAAACTTATCTTCCCAACCACGGCTGTGGATTGACCGCCTGACCCTGACGACGAATTTCGAAATAGAGTGACGGGCGGCCCTGACCGCCACTGCTGCCCACGAGGGCGATGGGTTGGCCCGCGCGCACCTGCGTGCCGACGCTGACCAGCGCGCTCTGGTTGTAGCCGTAAAGGCTCATGTCGCCTTTACCGTGTTCGACCACCACCACCAGGCCGTAACCCTGCAGCCAGTCGGCCAGAATCACGCGACCATCGGCGATCGCTTTCACTTCGCTACCTTCAGACGCACCGATAACGATCCCTTTCCAACGTAGCTCACCCTGCAGCTGTTCGCCATAGCGATGCAGCAACGGACCGCGAACGGGCCAGAAAGCCTGGCCGCGAGGCGAGCCCAACCCGCCGGTACGCGACATCAGCGAACGTTCGCTTTCGCTGGGTTTGTAGGTGGTGCCTTTGCTGCTGGCTTCCTGCTGGCGATCGCGCACGGCCTGCGCCTCACGCGCTTCTCGTTCGGCGCGCGCTTTGGCCGCCGCTTCCGCACGGGCGATGCTGTTACGCAAGCGGGATTCGTTGGCGCGCATTTCGCTGAGCTGGCTGTTGTCCTTCCTGAATCGAGGATTCCAGGCCGGAAAGGGTTTTCTGCCGCTCGTTGCGGGCCTGCTCAAGCTTCGCCTGCTGCGCCTGTTGCTCGTAGAGCAGCGTCTGCTGCTGGCTCTGCTTCTCTTCCAGCTCGGCTTTCTGCGTGGCCACCTCTTCGCGCGTCTGCTTCAACTGCGCGATCGTCTCCTGACGCGCCTGGTTGAGATAGCCGAAGTAGGCCTGCAAACGCTGGCCGCGCTGGCTCTCTTCGCCGCTGAGGATCAGCTGGATGCCCGTGTGCGGCCCCTGGCGGAATGCGGCATCAAGCTGTGCGGCGAGATTGCGCTCCTGCGCAGCGCGCTGGCGTTCCAGTTTGGCAATCGAGGCGTTCATCTCGTCGATCTGCCTGTTGAGCTGGGCGAGGGTGTTTTGCGTTTCCCGCAGCTTGCGGGCGGCGGCGGAGATCGCCTCTTCCTGCTGCTTTAAGCTGGGCGAGCAGGGCGGAGCGCTGCTGTTGCTGCTGGCGTACCGCACGCTCTTTGGCGGCGATATCGGCCTGAATGGATTTCAGCTGGTCGCGGTCATCCGCGTGGGCGGATGCGGCGCACAGCAATACGCCAGCGCTGAGTGCGCTGGCGTAAAACAGAGGTCTGACTGATAACCTAAGCGGCTTCACGACCCATGTGATTGAAAAAATCGCCTTTCCCCTCATGGGGAGCGATTATTCCACGATGAACAGCGGCTTACCAGTCATCTCTTCAGGGATCGGCATCCCCATCAGCGACAACATGGTTGGCGCGATGTCAGAAAGCTTGCCGCCTTCTACGGCTTTCACTGATTTATCACCCACATAAATCAGTGGAACCGGCAGGTTGGTGTGGGCGGTGTGTGCCTGGCCGGTCGCCGGGTCGCGCATCTGTTCAGCGTTACCGTGATCCGCGGTGATCAGCAACTGGCCGCCAACGGATTCAACCGCTTTCGCCACCTGCTCAACGCAGTGGTCCAGCGCTTCAACCGCTTTCACTGCCGCTTCCATCACCCCGGTATGCCCAACCATGTCGCCGTTCGGGTAGTTACAGATGATGGTGTCGTACTTACCGCTCTCGATGGCCGTAACCAGTTTTTCCGTCAGTTCGGCAGAGCTCATTTCTGGCTGCAGATCGTAGGTGGCCACTTTCGGGGAGTTGATCAGAATGCGGTCTTCGCCCTTGAACGGCTCTTCAACGCCGCCGTTAAAGAAGAAGGTCACGTGCGCGTATTTTTCCGTTTCGGAAATACGCAGCTGCGTTTTGTCGTTCTTCGCCATCCACTCACCGAAGGTATTGGCCAGCGAGGCAGGTGGGTAAGCGCATGGGGCTTTGATGTCTGCCGCGTATTCGGTCAGCTGGATGAAGTCGATGTTTACCACTTTCTTACGGGCAAAACCGTCGAAGTCGCTGTTGACGAACGCACGAGTGATTTCGCGCGCGCGGTCAGCGCGGAAGTTCATGAAGATCAGCGCATCGCCGTCTTCCATCGCGGCATCGGCCTGGCCTTCAGCACGGATCACGGATGCTTTCACAAATTCGTCGTTTTCATCACGTGCGTAGGCGGCTTCCAGCGCTTCAACGGCGGTCGCGAACTGGAATTCCCCTTTTGCCAGGGTCAGCAGGTCATAGGCCTGTTCAACGCGATCCCAGCGGTTGTCGCGGTCCATGGCGTAGTAACGGCCAATGATAGACGCTACCCGGCCTTTGCCAAGCGCGGCGAATTTGTCTTCAAAGGCTTTCAGGGAGCCTTCTGCACTGCGTGGTGGCGTGTCGCGACCGTCCAGGAAGGCGTGCAGATAGATTTTTTCCGCACCGCGCTCAGCGGCCAGTTCAACCATCGCCATGATGTGATCTTCGTGGCTGTGAACGCCGCCTGCAGAGAGCAGGCCCATGATGTGTACGGCCTTGCCAGCGGCAACGGCTTTATCGACCGCGCCAGACAGCGTTGGGTTGGAGAAGAAGGTGCGTTCTTTGATTTCAACGTCCAGACGCGTCAGGTCCTGGTACACAATACGCCCGGCGCCCAGGTTAACGTGACCGACTTCGGAGTTGCCCATCTGGCGGTCCGGCAGGCCCACTTCCAGGCCAGACGCGTCAATCAGCGTATGCGGACGTTTTGCCCACAGGGCATCCATGACCGGGGTTTTGGCGTTGAAAATAGCGTTATCCTGGCTGTCTTCACGGTAGCCATAGCCATCCAGAATCACCAGTACCATAGGTTTTTTAGAAACCGACATTGCGACAACCTCATGCTCAAGAGTCAAAATTTGCGTAATTTTACTACAGCTGAATCGATCAAATAGCCGCAGAAGATCAAAGAAAGCGCAGGGGCAAGGTGCTGACCAGACCATTTTGAGGCATTTTTTTAGGTGGCATGCCGCAGAAAATGGATTAGGTTAGGGTCGCTGGCTGTATTTGCCAGAACGCACAGGTATACTCCTGTCCTGGTTTTTTTTATCACTTAGTCGGGAGTAGTTACCCTCCATGCAAGAAATTATGCAATTCGTTAGCCGCCATCCGGTTCTGAGCATCGCGTGGATTGGCCTGCTGGCTGCTGTGCTGTTCACCACATTTAAGAGCCTGACGTCTAAGATTAAGGTTATCACCCGTGGTGAAGCGACGCGTCTGATTAACAAAGAAGATGCCGTCGTTGTCGATCTGCGTCAGCGTGACGATTTCCGCAAAGGTCACATTGCGGGCGCAATCAACCTGCTGCCAGCCGAAATCAAAGCGAACAACGTCGGTGAGCTTGAGAAACACAAAGCCCAGCCGATTATCGTTGTGGATGCGACCGGCATGCAGGCACAGGAATCTGCCAGCGCGCTTCATAAAGCAGGCTTCGAAAACGTAACGGTGCTGAAAGAAGGCATTTCCGGCTGGAGCGGGGAAAATCTTCCTCTGGTGCGCGGTAAATAAGGAGACTTAAGTCATGGCCAATATTGAGATCTACACCAAAGCGACGTGCCCGTTCTGCCATCGCGCGAAAGCGCTGCTGAACAGCAAAGGCGTCACGTTTCAGGAACTGCCGATCGACGGTGACGCGATTAAACGCGAAGAGATGATCCAACGTAGTGGTCGTACGACGGTTCCGCAGATTTTTATTGATGCGCAGCACATTGGCGGCTGTGATGACTTGTATGCGCTCGACGCCCGTGGTGGACTCGATCCGCTGCTGAGCTAAGAGACTTTAGGACAATTAAAAAGGGTATTTCCATGTCAGAACAAAACAACACCGAGATGACTTTCCAGATCCAGCGTATCTACACCAAAGATGTCTCTTTCGAAGCGCCAAATGCGCCACACGTTTTCCAGAAAGATTGGCAGCCAGAGGTTAAACTTGATCTGGATACCGCATCTACCCAACTGGCAGATGACGTGTATGAAGTCGTGCTGCGTGTGACCGTTACCGCGTCTCTGGGCGAAGAAACTGCATTCCTGTGTGAAGTACAGCAGGGCGGTATCTTCTCTATCGGCGGCATCGAAGGCAACCAGATGGCGCATTGCCTGGGTGCGTACTGCCCGAACATTCTGTTCCCGTATGCACGTGAATGCATCACCAGCCTGGTTTCTCGCGGTACATTCCCGCAACTGAACCTTGCGCCAGTTAACTTTGATGCGCTGTTCATGAACTATCTGCAGCAGCAGGCTGGCGAAGGTGCTGAACAACATCAGGATGCCTGATGACGCACTGTTAATGCTTCAATGACTGTGATCGGTGCCGGCTCATACGGCACCGCTCTTGCCATCACGCTGGCAAGAAATGGTCACGAGGTGGTGCTGTGGGGCCACGACCCGAAACATATCGCGACGCTGCAGCGCGATCGTTGCAACGTCGCGTTTCTCCCGGACGTTCCGTTCCCTGACTCCCTGCACCTTGAAAGCGACCTTGCGACCGCGCTGGCGGCCAGCCGCAACATTCTGATTGTGGTTCCGAGCCATGTGTTTGGCGACGTGCTGTCACAGATTAAGCCGCTGATGCGCCCGGATGCGCGCATTGTCTGGGCGACGAAAGGACTGGAAGCGGAAACCGGACGCCTGCTGCAGGACGTGGCCCGCGAAGCGCTGGGTGAGGCGATCCCGCTGGCGGTCATCTCCGGCCCGACCTTTGCCAAAGAGCTGGCCGCTGGCCTGCCGACGGCGATTTCGCTGGCCTCGACCGATCCGCACTTCTCCGACGATCTTCAGCAACTGCTGCACTGCGGCAAGAGCTTCCGCGTCTACAGCAACCCCGATTTTATCGGCGTGCAGCTTGGCGGCGCGGTGAAGAACGTGATTGCGATTGGCGCCGGGATGTCCGACGGCATTGGTTTTGGCGCCAATGCCCGTACGGCGCTGATCACCCGCGGGCTGACGGAAATGTCCCGCCTGGGCGCGGCGCTGGGGGCCGATCCGGCCACCTTTATGGGGATGGCGGGCCTGGGCGATCTGGTGCTGACCTGTACCGACAACCAGTCGCGCAACCGCCGCTTTGGCATGATGCTCGGACAGGGCAGGGATGTGCAAAGACGCACAGGAGAAGATTGGCCAGGTGGTGGAAGGCTACCGCAATACCAAAGAAGTCCGCGCGTTGGCGCACCGGTTTGGTGTCGAAATGCCAATAACCGAGGAAATTTATCAGGTATTGTATTGCGGAAAGAATGCGCGCGAGGCAGCATTGACCCTATTGGGTCGTGCGCGCAAGGACGAGCGCAGCAATAACTAAATACACTTCTTCTTGTTGCCTCTTTGTTGGCTAAGCCTGTGTCCCCGGTGGCTTGTATAAGTACCAGGGCGCACGGGCTTACTGCTTTGACGCATCCTGAATACTTTTGTTTATTGAAACGCAGATATTCCTGGAGTAAGCAATGCCGTGTGAAGAACTGGATATCGTCTGGAACAATATTAAAGCCGAAGCCCGGGCGCTGGCCGACTGTGAGCCTATGCTGGCCAGTTTTTACCACGCAACGCTACTCAAGCACGAAAATCTGGGCAGCGCGCTGAGCTATATGCTGGCCAACAAGCTGGCGTCCCCGATCATGCCCGCGATTGCCATTCGTGAAGTGGTGGAAGAGGCCTACGCCGCCGACCCGGAAATGATCGCCTCTGCCGCCTGCGATATCCAGGCCGTGCGCACGCGCGACCCGGCGGTCGATAAATACTCCACGCCGCTGCTGTACCTGAAAGGCTTCCACGCCCTGCAGGCTTACCGCATTGGCCACTGGCTGTGGTCAGAGGGCCGCCGCGCGCTGGCGATCTTCCTGCAAAACCAGGTTTCCGTGACCTTCCAGGTGGATATTCACCCGGCGGCGAAAATTGGCCGTGGGATCATGCTCGACCACGCCACCGGGATTGTGGTCGGGGAAACGGCGGTGATTGAAGACGACGTCTCGATCCTGCAGTCGGTTACCCTGGGCGGTACCGGGAAAACCAGCGGCGATCGCCATCCGAAAATTCGTGAAGGGGTGATGATTGGCGCGGGTGCCAAAATCCTCGGCAATATCGAAGTCGGGCGCGGTGCGAAGATCGGCGCAGGCTCCGTGGTGCTCCAGCCCGTGCCTCCGCATACCACCGCCGCTGGCGTACCGGCGCGCATCGTCGGTAAACCAGACAGCGACAAGCCGTCCATGGACATGGATCAGCACTTCAACGGCATTCACCATACGTTCGAGTATGGTGACGGTATCTGATATTTTGCCCGGTGGCGCTGCGCTTACCGGGCCTACCGTAATATGGCGCCCGCATACCCCAGTTGGCGCCAGGCTTCATACACCACCACCGACACCGCGTTCGACAGGTTCATGCTGCGGCTGTCCGGCATCATCGGAATACGGATTTTCTGCTCAGCGGGCAGGGCATCCAGAATCGTGGCCGGCAGGCCGCGGGTTTCCGGGCCAAACATCAGATAGTCACCCTCCTGATAGCTTACGGCGCTGTGCGCTGGCGTACCTTTGGTGGTCAGGGCGAACATGCGCTGCGGCTGCTCGGCTTCCAGAAACGCGGCATAATCGTGGTGGCGAATAACGGCGGTAAATTCATGATAATCCAGCCCCGCGCGGCGCAGACGTTTGTCGTCCCAGGTAAAGCCCATCGGCTCAATGATGTGCAGACGGAAACCGGTGTTGGCGCACAGGCGGATAATATTGCCGGTATTGGGCGGAATTTCTGGTTCGAATAAAACGATGTTAAACATACTGCCCCCTTAATTGCGGGGGCAGAATAGCACTCTCTAAGCCGCATCGCCATGCGTCAGCGGTGCCAGCGCGGCGGGTAGCTGGTGGAGCGTTTGTACCAGCGATTCTTTGCTGATTTCGCGAATCGTTTTCGCGCCGGTCAGCGTCATCGCCACCTTCATCTCTTTCTCGATCAGGTTCAGCAGGTTCGCCACGCCGCTTGCCTGACCGTGCGTCGCCAGCGCATACAGATACGCGCGGCCCAGCAGCACGGTGTCGGCACCCAGCGCAATCATGCGCACCACGTCCAGCCCGTTGCGGATGCCGCTGTCGGCCAGGATGGTGATATCGCCTTTCACCGCATCGGCAATGGCCGGCAGGGCGCGGGCGGAGGAGAGCACGCCGTCGAGCTGGCGGCCGCCGTGGTTGGAGACCACAATGCCGTCTGCGCCGAAGCGCACCGCATCGCGGGCATCTTCCGGGTCGAGGATCCCTTTGATCACCATCGGGCCGTCCCAGAATTCGCGGATCCACTCCAGGTCTTTCCAGGAGATGGACGGATCGAAGTTGTTCGCCAGCCAGCCGATGTAATCTTCCAGCCCGGTCGGTTTGCCGAGGTAGGCGGAGATGTTGCCCAGATCGTGCGGACGACCGTTCAGGCCGACGTCCCACGCCCACTGTGGATGCGTTACCGCCTGCCAGTAACGGCGCAGCGCGGCATTTGGGCCGCTCATGCCGGAGTGGGCATCGCGGTAGCGCGCGCCGGGCGTCGGCATATCGACGGTGAAGACCAGCGTGGAGCAGCCCGCCGCTTTGGCCCGCTCCAGCGCGTTACGCATAAAGCCGCGATCGCGCAGCACGTACAGCTGGAACCACATCGGGCGCTTGATGGTTGGGGCCACCTCTTCAATCGGGCAGACCGACACGGTGGAGAGGGTAAACGGAATGCCTTTAGCATCGGCAGCGCCGGCGGCCTGCACTTCGCCGCGACGGGCGTACATGCCGCACAGCCCGACCGGTGCCAGCGCCACCGGCATAGAGAGCTTCTCGTTGAACAGCTTGGTCTCAAGGCTCAGCGTGAGACATATTCTTCAGCACGCGCTGGCGCAGCGCCACCTCCGACAGATCTTCCACGTTGCGGCGCAGGGTGTATTCGGCATACGCCCCGCCGTCGATGTAGTGGAACAGGAACGGCGGCAAAATGCGCTGCGCCGCGGCGCGATAGTCACTGGCTGCGGAAATAATCATGCTTTGTTCTCCCTGGAAATATTACTGTCGCCGGGCAGGCGGGTAATGCGCGCCTGTCGGGCCTGGTCTTCATCGAATCGTCGGATGGTGGTATGCACGAAACCGAGGTGCGCCATCATCGCCTGGCGCGCGGCTTCGGCATCGCCGGCCAGAATGGCGTTGAGCACCGCCCGGTGCTGTTCGGTCAGTCGGGCAAAAACCGGCGGAACCAGATACATGCGCTGGCGGCTCTGCTTCACGGAGGATTGCAGCAGGTCGAAGAACCCGCGCATGGTCTGCAGCAGCACCACGTTGTGCGAGGCCTCGGCAATGGCCAGGTGGAAACGCACGTCCGCCTGGGAGGCGATATCCGGGTCGCTGCTTTGCGTGGCCTCAAAGCAGGCGATGAGTTTCTCTTTGTCGGCGTCGGTTGCCCGCATGGCCGCGTGCCAGGCGGTACTGGCTTCGATGGCGTGACGGGCTTCAAGGATGTCGAAGCTGTAGTCCGGGTCGTCGCTCCAGCAGCGTTTTCAGCGGCTGAACGATGTTCTGCTCTGACCAGGCGTCGTGCTGCCAGCGTACAAAGGTGCCGCCGCCGCGACGGCTCAGCAGCACGCCTTCGCTGACCAGCGTCGCCAGGGCCTCGCGCAGCGAATTGCGCGACACGCCAAGCTGGGCGGCCAGCTGGCGTTCGGCGGGCAACTTCATGCCCGCTTCCAGCTGTTGTTCTTCAATCAGCGCCCGCACGCGGGCGGCAATCTCGTCGGACAGGCGTCGGGGCATCACTATCATGGGATCATCCAGGTTAAGACATAGGCCTGCAGGGTGGTGATCACCCCGACCATGCAGGTGAATATCAGGCTGTGTTTCACGGTAAAGCGGAACAGGTCCGACTCTTTACCGACCAGTCCCACCGCCGCACAGGCAATGGCGATGGACTGTGGCGAGATCATTTTGCCGGTGACGCCGCCGGTGGTGTTGGCGGCCACCAGCAGCACATCCGACACGCCAATCTGCTGGGCGGCGGTCGCCTGCAGCGCGGCAAACAGGGCGTTAGACGAGGTATCGGAACCGGTCAGGAACACCCCCAGCCAGCCGAGGAACGGCGAGAAGAAGGTGAAGGCGTTGCCGGTATGCGCCAGCGCCAGTGCCAGCGTCGACGACAGCCCGGAGTAGTTCGAGATAAAGGCGAAGGCCAGCACCATGCCGATGGAGTAGATCGGCAGCATCAGCTCTTTCAGCGTCGACGCAAAGGTCTGCACCGCGGCCGCTGGCTTCATGCGCAGCCAGACCATGGAAAGGATCGCCGCAAACAGAATGGCGGTGCCGGTGGCGGAGAACCAGTCGAATTTATAGACCGCGGCATACGGCGTGGCGGCGCTGCACAACCGGCGGCATACGGGCGACCATCTTGTCGAGGAACGGCACGGAAATATTGAATACCCATGTCGTACAGCGCGCCGCCCGGGGCGAACAGGGCTTTAAACGGCGGGATGCTCCACAGCGTGACCGTGGCGGTCAGGAACAGGAACGGCGACCAGGCGCGCAGAACCTGCCCTGCGCTGTAACCGGTGCGTGCCAGGTTTTAAATCGAGATCAACCTGCGCGGCGCCCATGTCGGCAAAGCGGAAGATACGCACCGGCTGCCAGCGTTTCAGGAACAGCGTCAGGCAGACCAGCGAAACCAGCGAAGAGATGATGTCCGGCAGTTCCGGGCCGAGGAAGTTGGAGCTGAGGTACTGGGCAATAGCGAACGAACCGCCCGCCACCAGCACCGCAGGCCAGGTCTCCTTCACGCCGCGCCAGCCGTCCATAATCGCCATGATCCAGAACAGCACGATAATGGTCAGGAACGGCAGCTGGCGGCCCACCATCTGGCCGATAGCAAAGCTGTCGATACCGGTCACCTGGCCGGCGACCAGGATCGGGATGCCCATCGCGCCAAAGGCCACCGGCGCGGTGTTGACGATCAGGCACAGGCCAGCCGCATACAGCGGGTTAAACCCAAGGCCGACCAGCAGCGCGGCGGTAATTGCCACCGGCGCGCCGAAACCCGCCGCTCCTTCGAGAAAGGCGCCGAACGAGAAGCCGACGATCAGCATCTGCAGGCGCTGGTCCGGCGTAATCGACAGAATCGATGAGCGGATGATGTCGAACTGCCCGGTCTTCACCGAGATTTTATAGACGAAGACCGCGGCGATAATAATCCACGCGATAGGCCACAGGCCGTAGAAGAAGCCGTAGACCACCGAGGCTAAGGCGCGGTCCACCGGCATTTTATAGAACAGCAAGGCGACGGCCAGCGCAATAGCGACGGTCCAGGTGGCTGCGAGGTAGCCTTTCAGTTTGAGCTTAATCAGCGCAAAAAAGAAAAACAGAATCGGTAGCGATGCGATAAGACTGGATAACCAGATATTACCGGCGGGATCGTAGTTTTGTTGCCAGAGATTCATGCAGGGTCTCCATCGGGCCGCCAGGAGAGGAGGGCTGAGTCTGCGCTCATTGCCGATCCCATCGTAGGTAAAATTGGCCCGGCCAATTAAGGGTATCAGGGTTGATGACAACGAATGGTTAATCAGATGTTGCTCTTAAGCAACGTGTTTGTGATGTATTTTGATGGATTTGTGAACTGCTGGGGGGTAGATGAAATTATTGGTTGGACCAATCGACCTGGCTGAGGGGAAAAATGTGGGAAGTGAAGACAGAATGACCCTCTCCGGGCGGAGAGGGCAGGGGATCAGAATTCGCTGCGGGCGAAACCGGTCATCTCTTTCAGACCCATTTCCCGGCCCAGGGCGGTCATCGGATGGACGACCACCAGACCGCGAACGCTTTTCTTCAGCTTGCCCATATCGGCCTGCTCTTTTTTGGTGATCGCACGACGGTGCGGCATGTTCATCAGCTTCTGCGCTTCTTTGCTCAGCTTCTGGCCTTTCACTTCGCGCAGGCGCTCGATCTCTGCTTCCAGCTTCGCGGTCTCTTTTTCAAGCTCGGCATACTTCTCGGCGGACTCGACCAGTGACAGGCCCGCCATCTGGTGGCGGATGAGATCCAGGCGGTCGCTCAGGCGTTTAATTTCGTTCTTTTCGACTTCTTTCATGACAAATAACTCTGAAAACGGGGAATTTACAGGGAAGGATACACCAATGTGAGCAGGCTTACTTCTGAAACGCTTTTTTTAAGCTGATTCGGGAAATCAGCTCAGTCAGGGAGAGAACCATGGTGGAACGGACAACCTGTTGATAACGCAGCTTTTGCATCGCGTAGAGCTCAGGGTCGCTGTTATCAAACTGCGGTGCAGGAGGCAGGGCGGTGACGCAGTGCAGCTCGCCGAACGGCCCCAGAATTTCATCGTCGGTAAAGGTGTATTCATTACCGTCATGATTGAGCTCTTCGCGCAGCGCCATTAGCAGCTCCGCATCTTCATACTCTTGACGGTTCAGCACGCCCAGGCCATAAATCAGCTTCAGACGCACGGATAAATCGCCCAGCGGTCCGTCTCCGTCCAGTAACGGTTCTACAGCATATTTTACCGCGTAGTCGTCTTTGCGAAACACCTGAAGCACCAGGATATTCACCGCCTCGGTTAACAGCTCGACGGCGGCAATCAGGAAACTTCGTACGGTTTTGCCAGCATTCAGACGCTCAAGCACACGATTTTCAAAGGCCTGGGTTTGTTCCATTATTGCCTGCATATCTGACAATCTGTTATCCGGGCGCAGGCTAACCTGCGCCGCATTGTGCATCATTTGGTTGCGTTGTATGCGTTAACCGCCTCCACAACCACGTCGCTGTTGGCGTCCAGACCGGAAATCTGCGCCAGCGCAGCCTGCGCGCCCTGGGTATTAATCAGCTGAGCCAGTTCCTGCGCCTGCGGGTCCTGCTCGCTGCGGTAGTGCATTGCGGCGGCAATCCCTTTCACCAGGTTGGCGTGCGGCAGGCCGTATTCCAGCGTGCCCAGCAGCGGCTTAATCAGGCGATCGCCCGCGCTCAGTTTGCGCAGAGGCTGACGGCCCACGCGCTCAACGTCATCTTTCAGATACGGGTTTTCAAAGCGACCGAGGATTTTCTGGATGTATGCTGCGTGTTTCTCAGCATCAAAACCGTAGCGTTTGATCAGCACCGCGCCGCTCTCTTCCATTGCCCCTTTCACCACCGCGCGGATCTTCTCATCGAGGATCGCGTCACGAATGGTCTGATGACCGGCCAATTTTCCGAGGTACGCGGTTATAGCATGCCCGGTGTTCAGCGTGAAGAGTTTGCGTTCGACAAATGCCATCAGGTTATCGGTTAATTCCATTCCCGGAATGGTCGGCAGCGCGCCTTTGAACTGGGTTTTATCGACGATCCACTCGCTGAAGGTTTCCACGGTCACTTCCAGCGGATCGTTGGTGGCGGATTCCGACGGCGGAACGATGCGGTCAACGGCGGAATCCACAAAACCGACGTGCGCTTCCACCCAGGCTTTATCTTCATCTGCCACAGCGGCGAGCACGTGGCCTTTCAGCTGCGTGGTGCCGCGCACCATGTTTTCACAGGCGATGATGTTCAGCGGCGTGTCGATGCCCTGCGCTTTACGTTTCGCCAGGCCTTTCGCGACCGCCGGGGCGATGCGCTCAAGCACAACCGGACCCACGGCGGTGGTGACCAGATCGACGCTGGCGATCAGGTCAATAACGTCGTCACCGATGCTGCTGACCGCGTTGACGCCGGATACGGTCTCAACCTGCTCGTTTTCACCCACCACGTGGACCTGATAGCTATGACGGGCATTCAGGGCATCCAGGACCACCTGATTCACATCGGCGAATGTCAGGGCAATGCCCGCGTCTGCCAGCAGTTTACCGATAAAACCACGACCGATATTACCTGCGCCAAAATGTAATGCTTTCATAGTGTTAACCTTCATCAATGTTTTTACCCGAGAGGGCTGGGGTGAGGAACGTTTCCCCTCACCCTAGCCCTCTCCCCATGGGGAGAGGGAAGAGGTGCTGCTATTTGTTGAGCAGTGCCAGAACTTCTTCAACGCTTTCAGTCTGAGCCAGACGCTCGATAACAGACTCATCATCCAGCGCGTTGGTCAGGCTGGTAATCACCTGAATGTGCTCGTTGTTGCGAGCGGCGATACCAATCACCAGACGGGCTATGTCGTCTTCTTCTTCACCGAAGCGCACGCCCTGCGGATACTGACAGAATACGACGCCGGTCTTCAGGACGCGATCTTTCGCTTCAACCGTACCGTGCGGCACCGCGATGGATTCGCCCAGATAGGTCGGGGTCAGTTTTTCGCGTTCCAGCATCGCGTCGACATATTCAGGCTGAACGTAGCCGCCTTTCACCAGCTGCTCACCGGCAAAGCGAATCGCTTCTTCTTTGGTTGCCGCTGTACGACCGAGGAAGATGTTTTCCGCACCCAGTTTGAACAGGTGGGCGTTGCTCTCGTCAAAGCTGTCCTGCAGGCTTGAGCGCACTTTCACTTCGTTGTCTTCGTGACGCTGCGCCGCAACCAGACGTTCGGTCAGGCTGGTGTACAGGCCGCTGTCGAGGAAGTTGGTCAGCGAAATGTGCTGTGCCTGTGGTACCTGACGCATGGCGCGTTCGGTCAGATCGCGGTGCGTGATAACCAGGTCAACATCCGGCGGCAGGCTGTTAATGGCGCTGTTGGTCACGGAGATGTTGGTCAGGCCCGCATCCTGCACTTTCTTACGCAGCACGCCTGCACCCATTGCGCTGGAACCCATACCGGCGTCGCAGGCAACGATGATTTTACGCACGTGGCTCAGGTCGTTAGAGACATCACCGGCTGCCAGTGGCGTCGCGCCTTTGGATTCGGCTTTCATGTCGTGCATACGACGGGTTGCGGCTTCGATGTCATCATCTTCTTTCACTTTGCTGGTTTTCAGCAGGATAGAAGAGACCACGAAGGAGACGGCCATTGCCGCAAAGATAGCCGCGAGGTTCGCGAAGTAAGCGCCTTTTGGCGTCATCGCCAGTACCGCCAGGATAGAACCCGGAGAGGCCGGAGAAACCAGACCGCCGCCCAGCACGCTCAGGGTGAACACGCCGGTCATACCGCCGAGGATAACGGCCAGGATCAGACGTGGGTTCATCAGCACGTACGGGAAGTAAATTTCGTGGATACCGCCCAGGAAGTGGATGATCGCCGCGCCGCCAGCAGACTGTTTCGCGCTGCCGCGACCAAAGAAGATGTACGCCAGCAGAACGCCCATACCCGGACCCGGGTTGGCTTCAATCAGGAAGAAGATGGACTTGCCGAGATCGTGAGACTGCTGAATACCCAGCGGCGAGAAGATGCCGTGGTTGATGGCGTTGTTGAGGAACAGGATTTTCGCCGGTTCAACGAAGATAGACGCCAGCGGCAGCATGTCGTGCGCCACCATGAAGTTAACGCCTGCCGCCAAAGCTTTGGACAGCACTTCAACCGCCGGGCCAATGCCGAGGAACGCCAGAATGGCGAGGATCATCCCGATGATGCCCGCGGAGAAGTTGTTCACCAGCATTTCGAAGCCGGATTTGATCTTACCATCAACCCAGACGTCGAATTTCTTAATCGCCCAGCCGCCCAGAGGGCCGGCAATCATCGCACCGAGGAACATCGGCATATCCGCACCGACGATAACACCCATGGTGGTGATGGCACCCACCACGCCACCACGGTCACCGCCCACCAGACGACCCCCGGTGAAACCGATGAGCAGCGGCAGGAGATAGGTAATCATTGGGCCAACAAGTTTCGCCAGCGTTTCGTTAGGCAACCACCCTGTCGGAATGAACAATGCGGTGATGATACCCCACGCGATAAACGCGCCGATATTTGGCATCACCATGTTGCTGAGAAAACGACCAAAGCTTTGAACTTTGATCTTGAAATCGGATGACATAAAACACCCCTTCTTCTGTTTACATCGCTCAGGCCGGAAGCCCGAGGTTTTGTTGTTAATGAGGCGGCAGAGGTAGCCGGACCCTGTTCTGATGCGGCGAAATCTGGCACTGAATTGCGTTCAACTGTCCAGACGATGGCCTTTAACGTGATGTTGATCACACTAATGAGGGGGATACCCTGCCACTTAGCGTGATGTTCATCACAAAAAATCAGTGTAAAAAAAGAACAAAGGATAAAAACTGAACGATTAAGGGGGGTAAATGTGATCCTGTTCACAATTGATGGGCGTGACTTTGTTATTTATTTGTGACCTAAATCACAAGATATTTTTGTCAGGAGTTTTCCGAGTGTGATCACCAGCAAACTGTATTTTTTACACTCAGGACAACCTGTAACTTCCTTTCACGTCGTCTGGCGAGGCTTAATCTAGTATCGGAAGTTTTCACATTGATGAAACAATTTACGACGACTAGTACATAATTAGGTTTTTGTTGGCAAAAAAGGACCCAAAAATGAAACTTATCGGCAGCTACACCAGCCCTTTTGTCCGCAAAATCTCCGTGATGCTGCTGGAAAAGGGGATCACCTTTGAATTTATCAACGAGCAGCCCTACAACGCGATCAACGGCGTGGCGCAATACAACCCGCTCGGTAAGGTCCCCGCGCTGATTACGGATGAGGGTGAAGTCTGGTTCGACTCGCCGATCATCGCGCAATACATTGAGTTACTGGCTATCGCACCGGCGTTATTGCCGACGGAGCCTGTGGCTGCGCTAAAAATTCGCCAGCTGGAAGCGCTGGCCGACGGCATTATGGATGCTGCGCTGGTCTCGGTGCGTGAACTGGCGCGCCCGGTTGAGCAGCAATCGCAAAGCGAGCTGCTGCGCCAGCGGGAGAAAGTTTCGCAGGGCCTGGATACGCTGGAACGCTACCTGCAAGAGGGAACGCTCAGCGTGGATACGCTGAACCTGGCGACCATTGCCATCGCCTGCGCGATTGGTTATCTCAACTTCCGCCATGTCTCGCCGGGCTGGTGCGTGAATCGCCCGCTGCTGGTGAAGCTGGTCGAGAACCTCTTCCAGCGTGAGAGTTTCGCCCGTACGGAGCCGCCAAGGGCCTGATAAGCATGGTGTCGGCCTGAGCAAAGTCGCTGTACAATCCCCTCACGTCAATCCCCCTGACGGGAGGGGGCAACTCATAGCCAGGCCTTTTCATGACAACTCTTTACAGCCAGATCCCATCGACCGATCGCCTGTTACGTGACGAGGCGTTCGCCACTTTATTAACGCTTTTCGGCCATAGCCGCGTAACGCAGATGCTGCACCAGCTACAGGATGAAGCGCGTGAGCAAATCCGTCAGCAGCAGGCATTACCCGACTGGTGCGATGCCTGGGCCAGTGAAACGCAAAAGCGGCTGGAACAGAGCAACGCCAGCGCGCTGCGCCCGGTGTTTAACCTGAGCGGCACCGTACTGCATACCAACTTAGGCCGCGCGGTGCAGCCGCAGGCAGCGGTCGATGCTGTTGCGGCGGTCATGGGTTCTGCGGTGACGCTGGAATATGATCTCGACGGCGCCGGGCGGGGGCATCGCGATCGCGCGCTGGCGGATTTACTCTGCCAGCTAACCGGCGCGGAAGACGCCTGCATCGTCAATAACAACGCTGCTGCCGTGTTGCTGATGCTGGCAGCCACAGCGGCGGGGCGTGAAGTGGTGGTGTCGCGCGGCGAGCTGGTGGAGATTGGCGGCGCGTTCCGCATTCCGGACGTGATGCGCCAGGCGGGCTGCGTGCTGCATGAAGTGGGAACCACTAACCGCACGCATGCTAAAGATTACCGCCAGGCGATCAACGACAACACGGCGCTGCTGATGAAGGTGCATACCAGCAATTATCATATTGAAGGTTTTACCGCTGCGGTGGACGAAGCGGAGCTAGTGACCCTTGCCGAAGCGGCTGGTCTGCCGGTGATTGTCGATCTGGGTAGCGGCTCGCTGGTGGATTTAACCTGTTACGGCCTGCCAAAAGAGCCGATGCCGCAGGCGCTGATCGCCGCAGGCGTCAGCCTGGTGAGCTTCTCCGGTGATAAGCTGCTCGGCGGCCCGCAGGCGGGGATTATCGTCGGTAAAAAAGCGCTGATTGCGCAGTTGCAGCAGCACCCGCTGAAACGGGCGCTGCGGGCGGACAAAATGACGCTGGCGGCGCTGGAAGCTACGCTGCGTCTCTATCTGCACCCGGAAAAGTTACCGCAGAGCCTGCCGACGCTACGTTATCTGACACGCCCGGAGCCGGAGATCCGCGAGCAGGCGTTGCGGCTGTGCGCGGCGCTGAATGCGCGATATAGCGAGTTCGACCTGCGTGTCGAAGCCTGTTTGTCACAGATTGGCAGCGGCTCTTTGCCGGTCGATCGCCTGCCTGGCGCAGCCGTGACCTTTACGCCGCGTAATGGCAGCGGGCGTCGGCTGGAAGCGCTGGCGGCGCAGTGGCGGGCGTTGCCGCAGCCGGTGATTGGCCGCATTTACGATGGTCGCTTGTGGCTGGACTGCCGCTGTCTTGATGATGAATCCCGCTTGCTGGAGATGTTGCTGAAATGATTATTGCCACTGCCGGGCATGTTGACCACGGCAAAACAACTCTGATCGAGGCGCTGACCGGCGTGAATGCCGATCGTTTGCCGGAAGAGAAAAAACGCGGCATGACTATCGATCTGGGCTACGCCTACTGGCCGCAGCCGGACGGGCGCGTACCGGGGTTTATTGATGTGCCGGGGCACGAAAAATTCCTCTCGAACATGCTGGCGGGCGTCGGCGGCATCGATCATGCGCTGCTGGTGGTTGCCTGCGATGATGGTGTGATGGCGCAGACTCGCGAGCATCTGGCCATTTTGCAGCTCACCGGTAACCCGGCGCTGACCGTGGCGCTAACGAAGGCCGATCGCGTGGATGGCGCACGAATTGAGCAGGTGCGCGCAGAAGTACAAGAAACGCTGAAAGCCTTTGGTTATCCGCAGGCAACCCTGTTTGTCACTGCCGCAACAGAGATGCGTGGCATCGCTGAATTACGTGCGCATCTGTTGCAGTTGCCGGAGCGCGCGCACCCGGAAAATCAACGTTTTCGTCTTGCGCTGGATCGCGCGTTTACCGTCAAAGGTGCCGGGCTGGTGGTGACCGGTACAGCGCTCTCTGGCGATGTGCGCGTGGGCGATACGTTGTGGCTGACCGGAGTGAATAAACCGATGCGCGTGCGCGGCCTGCATGCGCAGAATCAGCCGGTTGATCATGCTCATGCCGGGCAGCGTATTGCGCTCAATATTGCCGGAGACGCGGAAAAAGAGGCGCTCAGCCGCGGTGACTGGTTGCTGTCACAGCAACCGCCGGAGCCAACGGAGCGGGTGATTGTCGCGCTGCAAACGCACACGCCGCTGACCCAGTGGCAGCCGGTGCATATCCACCATGCCGCCAGCCATGTTACCGGCCGCGTTTCGCTGCTGGAAAACGGTCTCGCCGAGCTGGTGCTGGATACGCCGCTGTGGCTGGCCGATAACGATCGGCTGGTGCTGCGTGATATCTCTGCGCGCAGTACGCTGGCCGGAGCGCGCGTGGTAACACTCAACTCACCGCGCCGCGGCAAACGTAAAACCGAGTATCTGCAATGGATCGCGGAGCTGGCGCAGGCGGGTGATGATGCGCAGGCGCTGCTGGCGCATTTATCGCGCGGCGCTGTTGATCTGACGGCGTTTGGCTGGGCGCGGCAGCTCAGCGCGCGCGGGCTGGAAGCGCTGCTGGATAACCCCGGTTTTATTCGCGCTGGTAATAACCTGTTGAATGCGCCGGTAGCGGCGCGCTGGCAGCGGAAGCTGCTGGAGACGTTGGCAATCTACCATGAGCAGCACCGCGAAGAGCCAGGCCCTGGGCGCGAGCGTCTGCGGCGCATGGCGTTGCCGATGGAAGATGAAGCGCTGGTGCTCACCCTTATCGAACGGATGCGCGAGGCGGGCGACATTCACAGCCATCATGGCTGGCTGCATCTGCCGGATCATAAAACTGGCTTCAGCGATGAACAGGAGCATCTGTGGCAAAAGGTGGCTCCGCTGTTTGGTGACGAACCATGGTGGGTGCGCGATCTGGCACGCGAAACCGCAAGCGACGAACAGGTGATGCGCGGCGTGCTGCGACAGGCGGCTCAGCAGGGGCTCATTACGGCGATCGTGAAAGATCGTTATTACCGTAACGATCGGATTGTCACTTTTGCCAGCATGATCCGCGATCTGGATCAGGCGCGCGGTTCCACCAGCGCCGCCGATTTCCGCGATACGCTGAACGTGGGACGCAAACTGGCGATTCAGATTCTGGAATATTTTGACCGCATTGGTTTTACCCGCCGACGCGGCAATGACCATATCCTGCGCGACAAAGCCCTTTTCCTGAAGGAATAAACCCCAGGCAGAGCGCCAGAAATGTTTATGCAAATGACAAATCTGGCGCCTTTCCCCTCTGCGATCAAAGCGCAGCAGCGACGCTTTCGGCACTCTTGGCTTTTTTAATGCCTGCTGGAGTGGAAAATGAACCGTTTTATTATCGCCGATTCGGCAAAATGCATTGGCTGCCGCACCTGCGAAGTGGCCTGCGTGGTGTCGCACCAGGATAATCAGGACTGCTCAACCCTCTCGGCCTCCGCGTTTTCTGCCCGCATTCGGGTGGTTAAAACCGGTACATTTTCCACGGCAGTAACCTGCCATCACTGCGAAGATGCGCCCTGTGCAAATGTCTGCCCGGTTGGTGCGATTCATCGCGCCGACGGTGCGGTACGGGTGGAACAATCCCGCTGTATCGGCTGTAAAAGCTGCATGATCGCCTGCCCGTTTGGCGCGATGCAGGTGACGCGAGTTGACGCGAGGGCGCAGGCGCTGAAGTGCGATCTGTGCCAGCACCGCGAAACCGGACCCGCCTGTGTGGAAGCCTGCCCGACCAGCGCTCTCAGCTGTGTGAACCCGTCGCAACTGCGCGAGTATCGTCTGCGAAGCCAGTTAGCGTAAGTCGTTAAAGTTCTACGTCAGCGTGTTGGCGCGCGTTCGCCAGTGGAGTAGTACGGAGCGGGCTGCGGCACAATAAGCGTTTCATCACGCAATCCCTTTTCAATCAGTGCGCTGAACGGCGATGACAAGTATTGCTGTGAAGACGTGCCCCCTTGCGGGGGCACAAAAATTTTTACTGCTGGGTTGGTTTTTATCTGCCGCCGACGATACCGCTCATACCGCTGAGAGGCTTCGAGGTGGTGCTTCCCCTGGTGCTGGAGGAATTGCTGATAGTTGAGCCTGTAGTGACCGTATTCGGGGGGGTATTGACGTTCGCCAGCAGCCCGGAGGCATTGGCAGAAACACCGCCGTCGCCGCAATTGCGCTGAGGTGGCGAATGTTATTAGTTGCCATGCTGATACTCCGCTCAATTAACACGCCGGACGACGCATGAATTAAGTGTAAATCGCATTTATAGACCAGCAACGTTGGCGCATTAATATTTTGCAAAAAAATGAAAAATATGATTATTCCTAAAGTGCCAGTGTTTTCATTTTGTATGTCATTTAAAATCAATTGCTTAGGTCTGTGTCTTTAATTTATACTTAACAAAGATTTGCGTTTTTAGATTTTATTAAAAAGAGATATATCCTTGACAATTATTTTGATTAACAGAAAGCAAGTTTAGTTTTTATTTATGGAATATATCCATGTAAAAACAAATCTCTGTTTAATTAAAATTAACCTTTATGTGGTTATCTGGCAGGCATAAAAAAGCCATCCTGATGATGGCTTTTTTTAATTCTTTTCAGGCCTCGTTTTCTTGCCAGGCTTTTTCAACCTCTTCGGCGAGAATTTTAACCCCGGCTTCGATTTGCGCCGGTTCGGGCACGTAGTTCATGCGCATGCACTGGTGCGTGTGCGGCCAGGGCTTATCCAGCCCCGGGAAGAAGTAATCGCCCGGCACCATCAGCACGCCGCGCTTTTTCAGGCGCTGGTAAAGCAGTTCGGTGGTGATAGGCAAATCCTTAAACCACAGCCAGAGGAAAATCGCCCCTTCCGGTTTGTGGATCAGGCAGCGCTCTTCCGGCAAGTAGCGGCGCAGAATGGCGATGGTCTCCTGAACGCGCTGGTAATAGAACGGTTTGATCACGTCATTCAGAGAGGCGCAGCAGATCCTTGCGCTTAATCATCTCGCACATCATCGCCGGGCCAATGCCGCCCGGCGCAAGGCTGATGATGCCGTTCATGTTGGTAATGGCGGTGATGATTTTCTCGTTGGCGATGATGATGCCGCAGCGGCTGCCCGGCAGGCCCAGCTTAGACAGGCTCATGCACAGGACAATGTTCGGGTTCCACAGCGGACGTGCTTCGCTGAAGATGATGCCCGGGAACGGCACGCCGTAGGCGTTATCGATCACCAGCGGAATGCCGTGCTGATTTGCCAGCGCATCCAGCTTCATCAGCTCGTCGTCGGTGATCACGTTGCCCGTTGGGTTGGTCGGCCGCGATACGCAGATCATGCCGGTCTCTTCGCCAATATGCAGGTGTTCAAAATCGACGTGATATTTGAACTGGCCTTCCGGCAGCAGCTCAATATTCGGGCGCGCGGAGACGAACAGATCCTCTTCCAGGCCGGAATCAGCGTAGCCGATATACTCCGGTGCCAGCGGGAACAGCACTTTTTTGGTGGTGCCGTCGGCGCGACGTCCTGCGAACAGGTTAAACAAGTAGAAAAACGCGCTCTGGCTGCCGTTTGTCAGTGCAATATTCTGTGGTTCGATATCCCAACCCAGCTCGTCACGCAGCATTTCGGCGAGGAGTGCCAGCAGCTCGGTTTTACCCTGCGGGCCGTCGTAATTGCAAAGCGCATCGGTTGCTTTGCCGCTTTCCAGCATCTGAGCGAGCAGCGTCTGGAAATAGGTCGTCATCTCCGGGATTTGAGCCGGGTTTCCGCCGCCGAGCATGATTGCGCCCGGTTGCGCAGCCCGTCGTTGAGGTCCTCCATCAGGCGAGTAATGCCTGAATGGCGGGTAAATTTGTCGCCGAAAAGTGAAAACGTCATAGCAGGTGATCTGTCGAGCTTATGTTGAAAGTGGGTAACCATAACGCTCCGCAGAGCAGTGTGCAAATTGCCGCGTCGTGACGATTTTCGCTGTTTATACTAACTCTGTATTTTTTGTCAGCATAATATGCTGATATTTGCCTTATGGCTCAGCGCGTGGCCGCATTACCCGCCCAGACCACCATCACCTTATCTTCTCCTTGTGCTCGCGCACGAAGCCATATCCCTCTTGCGGCAATGTCAGCGTGGTTTGTTTGCCTTCACCCATCGCCGGATGGCGGGCGCGGAACTGGCCCAGCGTTTGCCAGTGGGCGACGGTTAGCGCTGCTTGCCCGTGACGTCCTGCCAGTTCATATCCGAGCGGGTGCCCTGCAGCGGGTCGGAGCCTGTCGGCCCAAACGGACGCTCGGATTCATCCCCGTAATAGATTTGCACGCTGCCCGGCGCCAGCAGAAGCAGCTCCGCCGCGCGCTGGCCCCCTTCGCGGAACAGGCGCGTATCGTGGGATGAGAGATAGCTCAGCACGTTGAAGCTTTGCAGCTTCTCCGCCATCTGCTGCCAGGTGAGATCCATATCGGCCAGGCAATCCACCGCTTTTGCCGCCTGCTCCTGATAATCAAAGTTGATCATCGCGTCAAAACCGTGGCGGTAATAATCGCTGTGCATGACGCCGTGGCCCCAGGATTCGCCGGTCATCCAGAACGGTGCGTCGTCGAGCTTCTTGTGCGGGTTGGCTCCTTTCCAGGCGGCCAGCGCCTCTGTCGCCTGGGCTTTCAGCTGTTGCCAGGCCGCCAGCTCAACGTGTTTGGCGGTATCCACGCGAAAACCGTCGATGCCGTAATCACGCACCCACTGGCTGAGCCAGTGGGTCAGATAATCGCGCGGGGTATAACCCGGAATCGCCCGCGCGTGGGTATCGGGCTTGTGTTGGTAGAAGTTGGGCAAGCCGGAAGGCGTGGTGGATTCCGTTTTCAGGTCGGGCAGGAACGCCAGCGACATGGTCAAATCGTCAAAGCCGGGGTTGTCGTAATCGCCGATATCGGTGCGGATCCAGTTTTTGCCCCACCATTTTTCCCATGCGGCTTTGTCGCTGAAGTTGATGTAGTCGTTGAAGCTGTGCCAGGTCTGGCCTGCGGCCGGCTTCCAGTCCGTCCAGCGCTCTCCCAGGATTTTTCGCCGTTCATCACCCTGCAGGTACAGGGCACCAAACTGATACTCCTGCATGTCTGCCAGCGTGGCATAACCAACGTGGTTCATGACGATATCAAACAGGATGCGGATGCCGCGCCGGTGCGCTTCATCTACAAGCGTGCGCAAATCCTCTTCGGGGCCCATATTGGCATCGAGGCGCTGTCCAGTCCTGGGTGTAGTAGCCGTGATAGGCGTAATGCGGGAAATCACCTTTGGTGCCGCCGCCTACCCAGCCGTGGATCTGCTCCAGCGGGGAGCTTATCCAGAGCGCATTCACCCCCAGTTGCTGCAAATAATCGAGCTTGCTGGTTAGCCCCTTCAGATCGCCGCCGTGGAAGGTGCCAATCTCCTGCATGCCGTCTTTATGGCGCCCGTAGCTGTTGTCGTTGGTCGGGTCGCCATTCACATAGCGGTCGGTCAGAACAAAATAGACGGTGGCGTTTTGCCAGCTAAACGGCGCCGGCCTGTCGGTTTCGGCGCGCTCAAGCAGCAGCAGGCCGTTACTGTTGGCGGCTGGCTGCAGGGTGATTTTTCCATTTCGTACGGTTGTGGTCTGTTTACTGTAGAAGTCGCGCACCACGGAGCCTTCCGGGAAGGTATGTGCTGACGTCCAGCGTCAGCGGCTTACCGTCCCACTTCGGACACTGGCGGATAACGTTTGCACCGGCTGTTCTGTCGCGCTCTGCACGCTCAGCAACAGGGTGGGCGTGCCGGATCGGGTATCAATCCGCATCTGGTAATCACCGTCGCGGAAAAGGCGCCACTGCGGTGGGCTGCCGTCACAGGGAACCAGGGACAGCATCTCATTGAGTTTTACCCCTTCAGCAGGCTGCCAGCATTGCTGCCCCTCCTGCAATGTGAGTGGATAAGCCCCTTTTTTCAGCGTCGCCTGGCTGCGCCACAGACCGGTGCCATCGTTGGTTAAGGCGGGAAAACGGCTGGCGGACCAGTCGGCGAAGGCGAAGCAGGGTATAAAAAGCAGTGAAAGCGCGGCGTGTTTCATCTGATGTCCCGTTAACGGCGGTTTCTTTCAGTTTGCCACGCCGAAAACAGGGCCGACTCATCCTGGGCGCGTTATCGCCAGGGAGGAGAGCAACGGGTGAGTGATAAGCCACACAGAACGTCACGGATTTGCGATAACCACCACATTTATCACTCTCTGTCCATTTTCTACGAGCAAGTTTCAGGTGACATAGTTTCGGAATTGGACTATTTCTATACGTGCTCTTGAAGTCTATTTTTGATATGATTTGAGATTCCGCTCTCAAATTTGTGCAAAAAATAAGGTGTTGGGATGATTACATCCGACCAGGAGACCTAATGATATCGACTCCCATTCGACGATATGGGGCTGCGATACTCATGTTACTCACCACGGCATTTTCGGGTGAGGTGCTTGCGAAGACGCACACGGATACAACGAGTAAGAAAGCCCACGTAATAAAGACGACAAGTAGTAAGGTTAGCAGTAAACAAGAGTATTCTCGCAATAGTGCAAAGAGTAGTTCACTTCCTGATTTGCGAAAATACCCTTCCGGAACACCAAGGAAAAAAGCGTTTCTCCGGACGGTAATGCCTTACATCACGAGTCAAAATGCCGCGATTACTGCGGATCGTAACTGGCTGATTTCCAAACAGTACGATAGCCGCTGGTCGCCGTCAGAGCGCGCGCGTCTGAAAGATATCACGAAGCGCTACAAGCTGAGCTGGAACGGTAACACGCGTCGTGTGCCGTGGAATGCTCTCCTTGAGCGTGTGGATATCATCCCGGGCAGCATGGTTGCGACCATGGCTGCTGCCGAAAGCGGCTGGGGGACGTCTAAGCTTGCGCGTAGCAACAACAACCTTTTCGGCATGAAATGTGTGAAAGGTCGTTGTAACAATGCCCCTGGCAAGGTGAAAGGCTATTCGCAGTTTGAATCTGTGAAGGATTCCGTCAGCGCCTACGTGGTGAATCTGAATACGCACCCGGCCTACTCATCGTTCCGTAAATCACGCGCTCAGCTGCGTAAGGCGGACCAGGAAGTGACGGCCAGTACGATGATCCACAAGCTGAAAGGTTATTCGACGAAGGGACAGAGCTATAACAACTATCTGTTCGCCATGTACCAGGATAACCAGCGCTTAATCGCCGCCCATATGTAATCTCAAAAAAACGCCTTCCACTGGAAGGCGTTTTCTTTTCTATATCAGCACCTCGCTGTGGCGATCCCGATACTCCTTCGGCGTGGTGTCATACTCTTTGCGGAACACCGAGTAAAAATATTGCAGAGACGGGTAACCGCACATCTGCGAGATTTCATTGATCGACAGCGACGTGGAAATGAGCAGGCTGCGTGCTTTCTCCAGCTTTTCAGCATGGATAACGGCATGAATGGTTTCGCCCACCTCCTCTTTAAAGCGCTTCTCCAGATTGGAACGCGAAATGCCCACCGAATCCAGCACCTGATCGACCTTAATCCCTTTGCAGGCGTGGTTGCGGATATAGTGCATGGCCTGAATGACGGCCGGGTCGCTTCAGGAGCGATAATCGGTCGAGCGACGTTCCACGACGCGCACCGGCGGCACCAGCAGGCGCTGAAGCGGCAGAGATTCTTTATCCAGCAGACGATGCAGCAGCTTTGCCGCCTGATAGCCCATCTGACGCGTGCCCTGCGCCACGGAGGAGAGCGCCACGCGGGACAGATAGCGGGTCAGCTCTTCGTTATCGATGCCAATCACGCACAGCTTTTCGGGCACCGGAATGTGCAGATGTTCGCAGACCTGCAGCACGTGGCGCGCGCGGGCGTCCGTCACGGCAATAATGCCGGTTTGCGGCGGCAGCGTTTGCAGCCAGTCGGCGAGCCGGTTCTGCGCGTGCTGCCAGTTTTCCGGCGCGGTTTCCAGCCCCTGATAGACCACGCCGCGATACTTCTCCTGCGCGACCAGCTGGCAAAACGCGTGTTCACGCTCAACGGCCCAGCGCTTGCCGCTGGTGGCGGGTAAACCATAAAACGCGAAGCGATGGACGCCTTTCTCTTTTAAATGGAGAAAGGCGGCCTCGACCAGGGCATGGTTATCGGTGGCAATATAGTGGACCGGCGGATAGTGTTCGGGCGAATGATAGGAGCCGCCGACGCCCACGATCGGAACGTCGACGTCGGTCAGCAGCTGCTCAATGACGGGGTCGTCATAGTCGGCGATAACGCCATCGCCCAGCCAGTCTTTGATGTTCTCCAGACGGGTGCGAAAATCTTCCTCAATAAAGATATCCCACTCGGATTGCGACGCCTGCAAATATTCACCCACGCCTTCTACCACCTGACGGTCGTAGGCTTTATTGGCATTGAATAACAACGTAATGCGGTGACGCTTTTCAAACATGGCTCATGATTCCTGGCTTTCGACCTGTTCTGATTATCATATTCAGGACACTGCCGGATAAAAAAGATCCGGCAGTGTGATCGCGCCTGTATTCACTCCTTATCAGGCCCGTCGCTTGGTGGCCGAGTCCATCCAGACTGCCAGCAATAAAATGGCCCCTTTGACGATATACTGCCAAAACGTCGGGACGTCCATCATACTCATCCCGTTATCCAACGACGCCATGATAAATGCCCCCATCACCGCGCCCGCCACGCTACCGATACCCCCTGCGAGGCTGGTGCCGCCAATGACGCAGGCGGCGATAGCATCCAGCTCGGCGATGTTACCGGCCGAGGGCGAACCCGCCCCGAGACGCGAGCTGAGGATCAACCCGGCGATAGCGACCATCAGGCCGTTAATGGCGAAGACCGCCAGCTTGGTGCGCTCAACGTTGATACCCGAGAGGCGGGCAGCTTCAAGGTTGCCGCCGATGGCATAAATACGGCGGCCAAACGCGGTGCGCGTGGCCATAAACATGCCGCCCAGCAGTAAAAGTGCCAGCAGCAGCACGGGTGTCGGAACACCGCGATAATCGTTTAAAAGCCAGATGGCGCCCAGCACAATGACGGCCGTGAGCGCCTGACGTCCCACCACCGAGGTGGATGCTGGCGACGCCAGCCCCAGCGCCTGACGACGCATGCGTCCACGCCACTGCCACGCGACAAACGCCAGCAAGCCCAGCCACGCCGATGCCGAAACCCACGCCGTCTGGGAGGTAGCTCTGGCCAATCTGCGACATGGCCGCGCTGGTCGGGGAGACGGTGGTGCCGTTGGTGATGCCGATTAAGATCCCGCGAAAGGCCAGCATCCCCGCCAGGGTGACAATGAACGACGGCACCTTACGGTAGGCCACCCACCAGCCGTTCCAGGCGCCCAGAACCAGGCCCAGCACCAGCGTGACCGCCACGGTCAGCGGCAGCGGCCAGCCGAGCCAGACGTCAAAAATCGCCGCCACGCCGCCGAGGAGGCCCATCATTGAACCGACCGACAGGTCGATTTCCGCGGAGATAATCACGAACACCATGCCCACGGCCAGAATGCCGGTGATGGCGGTCTGGCGGAGCAGGTTGGAGACGTTACGCGCGCTTAAGTACGAGCCATCGGTCATCCAGGTAAAGAACAGCATGATGACGATAATGGCCGCGATCATCACGAAGACCTGCAGGTTCAGCGCTTTTAGCCCTGCGAACGCACCGGGCGTCGGAACGGCGACTTTGATATCAGACGGGTTGCTTTTCGACATGACGTTCGCTCCTTAAAGCGGCTTCCATCACCTGCTCCTGCGTCAGGTTCTGGTTAATCAGGTTGGCTTTCAGTTTTCCCTCGTGCATGACCAGCACACGGTCGCTCAGGCCGAGCACTTCGGGTAACTCAGACGAAATGACAATGACGGCAATCCCTTGCTGCACAAGCTGATTAATCAGTTTGTAGATTTCATATTTGGCACCGATATCAATCCCGCGCGTCGGCTCATCAAGGATTAATATGCGTGGATTGAGAAGCAGGCAGCGCGCCAGAATCGCCTTTTGCTGGTTGCCGCCGCTCAGGCGGCCAATGGCCAGTTCCGGCGAGGAGGTTTTGACCTTCAGCCGGGCGAGTGACTGAAGGATGCACTGCTGCTCGGCGGCATCGTCCAGGCTGCTCAGCGCGCCGGAGAACCGATCGAGCGCCGCCAGCGTAATGTTTTTCCCCACCGCCATCACCGGCACGATGCCGTCTTTTTTGCGGTCTTCCGGCACCATGGCAATGCCGCGGGCGATCGCCTGCTGGCAGTTGTCGATTTTCACCGGCTGGCCGTCGATATAAATCGCGCCCTCCCAGCGCCCCGGCCACACGCCAAACAGACACTGTACGGCTTCGGTGCGGCCGGCGCCGACTAACCCGGCAATACCGAGGATTTCGCCGCGGTGCAGGGAGAAGGAGACGTTATTGACGCGCTTGATGTGGCGGTTAACGGGGTGCCACGCGGTCAGATTTTCCACGCGCAGCACTTCATCACCTTTGGTGTGAGGCTCATTCGGGTAGAGCGCCGTCAGCTCGCGGCCCACCATCATGGTGATGATGTCATCTTCACTCATGCCCGCCGGCTTCACGCGTGCCGATGTGCTGCCCGTCGCGGATCACGCAGATGGTGTCCGAAATCGCTTTGACCTCGTTCAGCTTGTGGGAAATGTAGATGCAGGCGATGCCGTGGTTTTGCAGATCGCGGATGATATCGAGCAGAACCGCGGTTTCCTGTTCGGTGAGCGAGGCCGTCGGCTCATCAAGGATCAGCAGCCTGACCTGTTTATTGAGCGCCTTGGCTATTTCCACCAGCTGCTGTTGCCCCAGGCCCAGATCGCCCACGCGGGTATCCGGTGAAATGCTGAGGCTCACCTGCGCCAGCAGCTTTTCGCAGCGGAGCGTCATGGTGTCGTAATCCAGCACGCCGTGGCGGGAAATTTCGGCCCCGAGGAAAATGTTCTCCAGCACGGTGAGATGCTTCACCAGCGCCAGTTCCTGGTGGATGATGGCGATGCCTTTACGTTCGGTATCGCGGATGTGTGTCGCCTGCAAGACTTCGCCGGCAAAGACGATTTCGCCTTCGTAGCTGCCGGGCGGGTAGATCCCGCACAACACTTTCATCAGCGTTGACTTGCCCGAACCGTTCTCGCCGCACAGCGAAAACGACTTCGCCGGGGTTCAACCGGAGGCTGACGTTATCGACGGCTTTCACCGTGCCGAAGCGCTTTGGTGATGCTTTTCATTTCAAGTAAATAAGGCATAACTGCTCCACGTCATTTGCGGGACTGACAACGCCTGAGAAGAAGAGGACAACGTGAGGGCGCGCCCGCAAAGCAGGGGCCGCGCCGGATTACAGTTCGCTCTTCTTGTGGAAACCGTCTTTAATGACGGTGGCGTCAATGTTCTCTTTATTGACTTCAATAGGGGTGAGCAGGCGAGCCGGAACGTCTTTCAGCCCGTTATTCAGCGTTGCGTCTGCTTTAGGTTGCTTGCCATTGCCCAGTTCCACGGCGATTTCCGCCGCCGTATTGGCAAGCTCGGTAATCGGTTTGTAGACCGTCATGGTTTGGGTGCCTGCGATAATGCGTTTTACGCCAGCCAGATCGGCGTCCTGTCCAGAAATGGCGACTTTACCCGCCAGCCCCTGGGCGCTTAATGCCTGAATCGCACCGCCTGCGGTGGCATCGTTGGAGGCCACAACCGCATCAATTTTGTTGTTGTTGGCCGTCAGCGCGTTTTCCATAATCTTCAGCGCGTTTTCTGGCAGCCAGCCGTCGGCCCATTGATCGCCAACCACTTTAATTTTCCCGTTGTCGATGTACGGTTTAAGGACCTTCATTTGCCCTTCGCGGAACAGCTTGGCGTTGTTATCCACCGGAGAGCCGCCCATCAGGAAATAATTGCCCTGAGGCACTTTGTCGATCAGGCTTTGCGCCTGTAATTCCCCGACTTTTTCATTGTCGAACGAAATATAATAATCAATGTCCGCATTATTAATCATGCGGTCATAAGCCAGGACTTTAATGCCTTCCTGTTTGGCTTCTTTCACCACGTTACTTAATACCTGGCCGTTATAGGGGATAATGACCAGCACATCGACGCCACGGTTGATCATATTCTCGATCTGCGACATTTGTGTTTCTTCGTTGCCGTTAGCCGACTGAACAAACACGCTGGCGCCGAGGGATTCTGCTTTTTTAACAAAAATATCGCGATCTTTTTGCCAGCGCTCCAGACGCAGGTCGTCAATCGCCATGCCAATTTTGACCTCTTTGGCATGTCCTGCAAAGCTTGCAAGGAGGAGCGTAGCGCAGAGCGTTAGAGTCAGGTTCTTTATCTTCATAATTATTAGGCCTTTTTGTAGGGGTATGTGTTGCTGAGATAAAAGAAACATTCACTGCTGAGACGCAGCAAATTTTTAACGCGGAAAGGCGGGCTGGCAATTACAGATTTTTATCTTCTCATTACGATATTTGGTTTATTTCTGAATTTATGACCGCGATCGGATTTTAAAATACGTAACGTCTTAATTACATTTGATTCTGGAATCCGCGCCGAAAAATAGTTTGTCTGCGCATTATTTTGCGAGCCAGCGCACAGTTGTGCATTCTCTCAATAGCAGTGTGAAATAACGTAATTGAGCAACCCAAAATGTCTATTCACTATTACTCCTGTATCAACGACTCGCCGCATACCCTGATTATGGAGCTCAATATGCAAGCTTATTTCGACCAACTCGATCGTGTTCGTTACGAAGGCCCAAAAACGACCAATCCTTTAGCATTTCGTCACTACAACCCGGATGAGCTGGTGCTGGGTAAGCGCATGGAAGATCATCTGCGCTTTGCCGCCTGTTACTGGCATACCTTCTGCTGGAACGGCGCCGATATGTTCGGCGTGGGCTCCTTCGACCGCCCGTGGCAGCAGCCGGGTGAGGCCATCGAACTGGCGAAACGCAAAGCCGATGTGGCGTTTGAGTTCTTCCACAAGCTGAACGTGCCGTACTACTGCTTCCATGACGTCGACGTGTCGCCGGAAGGCGCATCGCTGAAAGAGTATCTGAACAACTTTGCGCAGATGGTGGATGTGCTGGCTGCGAAACAGCAGCAAAGCGGCGTGAAGCTGCTGTGGGGCACGGCAAACTGCTTTACCAACCCGCGCTACGGCGCGGGCGCGGCAACCAACCCCGATCCGGAAGTGTTTAGCTGGGCGGCCACGCAGGTGGTGACGGCAATGAATGCCACGCATCAGCTGGGCGGCGAAAACTATGTCCTGTGGGGCGGCCGTGAAGGCTATGAAACCCTGCTGAACACCGATCTGCGCCAGGAGCGCGAACAAATTGGCCGCTTTATGCAGATGGTTGTCGACCACAAGCACAAAATCGGCTTCCGCGGCACGCTGCTGATCGAGCCGAAACCGCAGGAACCGACCAAGCATCAGTATGACTACGACGTGGCGACGGTGTATGGCTTCCTGAAACAGTTTGGTCTGGAAAAAGAGATCAAAGTGAACATTGAAGCCAACCACGCCACGCTGGCGGGCCACTCTTTCCATCACGAGATCGCGTCTGCGATTGCGCTGGGCATCTTCGGCTCGGTCGATGCGAACCGCGGCGACGCGCAGCTGGGCTGGGACACCGATCAGTTCCCGAACAGCGTGGAAGAGAATGCGCTGGTGATGTACGAAATCCTCAAAGCGGGTGGTTTCACTACCGGCGGCCTGAACTTTGACGCCAAAGTGCGTCGCCAGAGCACCGACAAATACGATCTGTTCTACGGCCACATTGGCGCGATGGACACCATGGCGCTGGCGCTGAAAGTGGCGGCTCGTATGATTGAAGACGGCGAGCTGGATAAACGCGTGGCGAAGCGCTACAGCGGCTGGAACAGTGAGCTGGGCCAGCAAATTTTGAAAGGACAGTTATCACTGGCGGAGATCGCGAAGTACGCTGAACAACATCAGCTGGCGCCGCAGCATCAGAGCGGGCACCAGGAACTACTGGAAAATCTGGTCAATCACTACCTGTTCGATAAATAACAGGTGCCGCGCCGCGGATAACGCGGCGCCACCGGGCATTCTAACAGGAGTGGTCACCGTAATGTATATCGGGATCGATCTTGGCACATCGGGTGTGAAAGCCATCCTGTTAAGCGAGCAGGGCGAGGTGTTAGCAACGCAGACGGAAAAGCTGCAGGTTTCACGTCCGCATCCGCTGTGGTCGGAACAGGATCCGGAGCAGTGGTGGCAGGCAACGGATCGTGCAATCAAGGCGCTGGGCGCAGCGCATTCCGTTACGGCAGGTGAAAGCGCTGGGGATTGCCGGGCAAATGCACGGCGCCACGCTGCTGGATAGCGAGCATCGCGTGCTGCGCCCCGCCATTCTCTGGAACGATGGCCGCTGCGGAGAAGAGTGCGCGCTTCTGGAGGCGCAGGTGAAACCACTCTCCCGCGCGATTACCGGCAACCTGATGATGCCCGGCTTTACCGCGCCCAAGCTGCTGTGGGTGCAGCGCCACGAGCCGGAGATTTTCCGGCAGGTGGCGAAAGTCCTGCTGCCGAAAGATTATCTGCGTCTGCATATGACGGGCGATTTTGCCAGCGACATGTCCGATGCCGCCGGCACGATGTGGCTCGACGTGGCGAAGCGCGACTGGAGCGAGGCGATGCTGGAGGCCTGCCACCTGACCCGCGAACATATGCCCGCGCTGTTCGAAGGCAGCGAGGTAACAGGCGCACTGCTGCCAGACGTTGCGGAACGCTGGAATATGCCTGCCGTACCGGTGGTGGCCGGGGGCGGTGATAATGCGGCGGGCGCCGTGGGCGTCGGCATGGTTGAGGCGGGGCAGGCGATGCTGTCGCTGGGAACGTCTGGCGTCTATTTTGCCGTCAGCGACGGGTATCGCAGTAATCCAGAAAGCGCTGTGCACAGCTTCTGTCATGCCCTTCCCGGGAAATGGCATTTGATGTCGGTGATGCTCAGCGCGGCGTCCTGCCTGGACTGGGCGGCAAAACTCACCGGCATGGCCGACGTTCCGGCGCTCATTTCTGCGGCGCAGCAGGCGGATGACGCTGCGGGTACCGTCTGGTTTTTACCGTATCTTTCCGGCGAGCGTACGCCGCACAACAACCCGGAAGCAAAAGGGGTGTTCTTTGGTTTAACCCATCAGCACGGCCCGGCAGAGCTGGCGCGCGCGGTTCTGGAAGGCGTGGGCTATGCCCTGGCCGACGGGATGGACGTGGTGCACGACTGTGGCCTGAAACCGACGAGCGTCACCCTGATAGGCGGCGGTGCGCGAAGCCCTTACTGGCGACAGATGCTGTCGGATATCAGCGGGTTGCAGCTGGATTTCCGCACCGGTGGCGATGTTGGCCCCGCGCTCGGCGCCGCGCGTCTGGCGCAGATAGCCATTCATCCGGAACAACCGCTTTCGCAACTGCTGCCGCAACTTACCCTTGAGCAGGCGCATTTCCCTGATGCGGCAAACCATGCGCGGTACGCGGAAAGGCGCGACGTGTTCCGCAAAATCTACCAGCAGCTGCTGCCGCTGATGACGTAAATTCGCTTGTCCGGGAGAGGCACGAGGATGTCCTTTTTTGGTCTGTGCGTGCCTTTATTTCCTTGCCAGTATGGTGTCACACCCACTGGCGAGGAGATCCACCATGTCACGCATTGCACTCATCAATATTGATACTCAGCAGTCGTTCCATCATCGCAATTACTGGCAGGAGAACGACATTCCTGCCTTTCAGCAGGCGATGCTGGGGCTGATTGAAGGCTGCCAGGCGCGCGGTATTCCGGTCGTTGATATTTTTCACGTGGATGAAGACGGCCCCTTCACGCTGGAAAGCGGCTTTGTTAAACCGATGGCCTTTTTGCGTCATCAGCCGGATGTGGTTTTCCAGAAACACGTCCATAATGCCTTTACGGATACCGGGCTCGATCACTGGCTGCGCGAGCGTGATATCAACCAGCTGATTATCTGCGGCATTCGCACTGAACAATGCTGCGAAACCACCGCCCGGGTGGCATCCGATCTGGGTTATGCTGTGACCTTTGTCAGCGAGGCCACGCTGACGTTTCCCATGACGCATAAAGGGGCATTACCCTGAGTGCGGCGGAAATTCGCCATCGTACCGAAACGGTACTGTCCGGGCGTTTTGCCGACGATTAAAACGGTAGCGGAGACGCTGGAGTCACTGTAATGACCATCGACGTCTGGTTCGTGATGTTGCCCGGGGTGCTGTCATTAGATATGACCGGCCCGGCGGAGACCTTTGTGCTGGCTGGCGACGCGTTTCGCCTGCATTACATTGGGCCGCACGCCGACGTTCCGACGTCGATAGGCCTGACGATGGGCGGCATCCAGCCGCTGCCGGAAACGTTGCCAGCAGGGAGCTTGCTGGTGTTGCCCGGCGTGAGCGACTCCCGAACTCAGTTTTCAACACGCCACAGGCCAGTCACAGATACAGCACTGGCTGATGCGCCTGCAGCCGCAGATCCAGCGCCAGGAGCATCACCGTGATGTGCGTCTGTTCGGGCGCACTGCTGGCGGCGAAAGCCGGGCCTGCTGAACAACCGGCAGTGCACAACCCATCATGACGTTATTAGCCGTTTACGCACCGCAGCCCCCACGGCGACGATTAAAGAAAACCGCATCTTTGTGCAGGATGAGAACATCTGGACCAGCGCGGGGATCACGTCTGGCATCGATCTGGCGCTGCATATGATTAACCGCCTGTGCGGTCCCGAAAAGGCGCTGGCCGTGGCGCGTGAGATGGTGGTCTGGTTCCGCCGTTCCGGTGACGATCCCCAGCTCTCCCCGTGGCTGCGCTACCGCAATCATCTTCATCCGGCGATTCATCGGGCGCAGGATGCGCTTACCGCCGAGCCGCAAAAAACGTGGAGCTTGCCTGATATCGCCGCACTGGCGCACGTCAGCCCGCGCCATCTCACCCGGCTTTTCCAGTCACATTTAGGGATTAGCGTTCGCGATTATCTGGAGCAGCTGCGTCTGGCGGTGGCGGAGCAGTGGCTATTGCAGGGGCGCGGCGTGGAGCAGGCTTCACTGGCGGCAGGGTTTTCCTCCCCGCGCCAGTACCATCGCGCCCGGCAGCGAAGCATTAGCTGACGAAGCGGCGAGTGTCGATTATTTGCAGCAGCATCGACAGCAACAGGCTGATCGCCAGGGTCGCGGCAAAAATCCAGACGATATCCAGCACCGGCCAGCTTTTAAGCTCAACGCCTCTTGTCCGAAGCGCGTGGATCACCAGCGCGTGAAAACCGTAAATCCCGAGAGAGTGTCGTGAAATAACGCTCAGTACGGGAAGGGGACGCGTATTCAGGGTATTTTTAACGAGCATGAGCAGCGATACGGCACAGATAAAGACCATCGGCCCGCAGTACAGGTACCAGGTATCGGCAAAATTGCCGCGCCACTGCAGCTCATGCAGCGTCCCGCGTGAAATCACCGCCACGCCAGCCATAAACAGCAACCCGCAGAGCCAGTTCAGACCAGTTTTTGCGTGTCCATCATCCCGATGGCGCGCCCCAGCATGCCGTAAAGCACGTAGTAAAAGGTATCGCCGTTGATATAGAGATTGACCGGCAGCCACTCAAAACCGTCGATTTTCTGCGAGACCGTATTCGGGTTGGCGACAATGCCAATCACCACCATCAGGGCCAGCAGCATTTTGCCGCTGACGTGCTTTCACCTGAATGAGCGGGGAGACCAGATAGATAACGATAATCGCGAAGAAGAACCACAGGTGGTAGAACACCGGTTTTTGCAGCACGTATTTCAGCGATAGCCCGGCGTTAATCGAGGTGAACAGCGTGATATAGAGCAGGGCAACGGCGCTGTAGAACCCCAGACAGGCCGCGATGCGGATGAAGTGCCGCGGCTGCGCGCTGCGCTCGCCAAAAAAGAGAAAGCCGGAAATCATAAAGAACAGCGGCACGCTGACGCGCGACGCAGAGTTGAGAATATTGGCGATATCCCAGTTAACGGGGCTGATGCTGTGCGGGCATTCGTGACGTACCAGGTCGTCGTGTGGATCATGACCACCATCAGACAGGCTATTCCTCGCAGGTTATCAATCCAGTTAATTTTTGACTGCATCAGTTCCTCGTATTCCCTGTAAATTGAGTGTGACTCCCATTGTCCAAATGTCTTCGTTTGGAAAATTCTGAGTTTTATTCCGCAGGCTTGTCGGGAGGCCACGAGATTCGCAGAATGCCGGACCATAATCTATAAAAGCGTTGATACTAAAAATAACAGCCACTGACCAGGGCGGTAATAAAAATGATGATGAAGCGTGTGGCGTCACTCTTTCTGCTGTTCATACTGGCGGGATGCAGTGCGCCACAGGAAGCACCTGTGCAAAAAGCGCAGCAGGGTAAAATGAGCCCGGAACGCTCACTGAATATGGAAGCGCTCTGTAAAGATCGGGCCGCTCGCCGCTATAACTCGGACGTGCAGAAAATTGACGTTACCGGTTTTGAACGTTTTCAGGGCAGCTATGAGCTGCGGGGCCATACGTCGCGTAAAGAGGGCTTTGTCTGCTCGTTTGATGCGGACGGTCAGTTTTTACACCTCTCCATGCGCTAGCCTGCTCGGATAATCAACAGCCAGACGCCGTCAGCGTTCTGGCCGGAAGGCTTATTTCCCAATTTTCCCTAAACAACCCCGTTTCGTACTGTATATCTTGCAGCCAGCGGGTATACTGGTCCCTTCCATTTAAAACCACACGTATCCAGCACGAAATACTATGCAAAAGTTTGATACCAAGACCTTCCAGGGCCTGATCCTGACCTTACAGGATTACTGGGCTCGTCAGGGCTGTACCATTGTTCAACCTTTGGACATGGAAGTCGGCGCCGGCACTTCACACCCGATGACCAGCCTGCGCGCGTTGGGGCCAGAGCCAATGGCGACCGCGTATGTGCAGCCTTCCCGTCGTCCGACCGATGGTCGTTACGGTGAAAACCCGAACCGTCTGCAGCATTACTATCAGTTCCAGGTGGTGATTAAGCCATCACCCGACAACATTCAGGAACTGTACCTCGGGTCGCTGAAAGAGCTGGGTATGGATCCAACCATTCACGACATCCGTTTCGTGGAAGATAACTGGGAAAACCCAACGCTGGGTGCCTGGGGTCTGGGTTGGGAAGTGTGGCTGAACGGCATGGAAGTGACTCAGTTCACCTACTTCCAGCAGGTGGGCGGTCTGGAATGTAAGCCGATCACCGGTGAGATCACCTACGGTCTGGAACGTCTGGCCATGTACATTCAGGGCGTAGACAGCGTTTACGACCTGGTCTGGAGCGACGGCCCGCTGGGTAAAACCACCTACGGCGACGTGTTCCATCAGAACGAAGTGGAGCAATCCACCTATAACTTCGAATACGCGGATGTGGACTTCCTGTTCACCTGCTTCGAGCAGTATGAGAAAGAAGCGCAGCAGCTGCTGGCACTGGAGACTCCGCTGCCGCTGCCTGCCTACGAGCGTATTCTGAAGGCCGCCCACAGCTTCAACCTGCTGGACGCCCGCAAAGCCATCTCCGTGACTGAACGTCAGCGCTACATTCTGCGTATTCGTACCCTGACCAAAGCCGTTGCAGAAGCTTACTACGCGTCCCGTGAAGCCCTTGGCTTCCCGATGTGCAACCGAAACAAATAAGAGGCGGCCATGTCTGAGAAAACTTTCCTGGTGGAAATCGGCACCGAAGAGCTGCCACCAAAAGCCCTGCGCAGCCTGGCTGAATCTTTCGCTGCGAACGTGACCGCCGAGCTGGATAACGCTGGCCTGGCACACGGTAACGTTGAGTGGTTTGCCGCGCCGCGCCGTCTGGCGCTGAAAGTGGCAAATCTGGCGGCGTCGCAGCCGGATCGCGAAGTCGAAAAACGTGGCCCGGCGATTGCCCAGGCGTTTGACGCCGAAGGCAAACCGAGCAAAGCGGCTGAAGGCTGGGCGCGTGGCTGCGGCATCACCGTCGATCAGGCCGAGCGTCTGACCACCGATAAAGGCGAGTGGCTGCTGTATCGTGCCCACGTGAAAGGCGAAAGCGCCGAAGCGCTGCTGCCGGACATGGTTGCCACCTCGCTGGCGAAGCTGCCGATCCCGAAACTGATGCGCTGGGGCGCGTCTGACGTGCACGTTTGTGCGTCCGGTTCACACCGTGACCCTGCTGCTGGGCGACACCGTTGTTCCGGCGACCATTCTGGGCGTGGCGTCCGATCGCGTGATCCGCGGCCACCGCTTTATGGGCGAGCCGGAGTTCACCATCGACAATGCCGACCAGTATCCGCAGATCCTGCTGGAGCGCGGCAAAGTGATCGCCGACTACGAAGCGCGTAAAGCCAAAATCAAAGCGGATGCCGAAGAAGCGGCGCGCAAGATTGGCGGTAAAGCCGATCTGAGCGACAGCCTGCTGGAAGAAGTGACCTCGCTGGTGGAATGGCCGGTGGTGCTGACCGCGAAGTTCGAAGAGAAATTCCTGGCGGTTCCGGCGGAAGCGCTGGTGTACACCATGAAGGGCGACCAGAAGTACTTCCCGGTCTACGCCAACGACGGCAAACTGCTGCCGAACTTCATCTTCGTGGCCAACATCGAATCGAAAGATCCGCAGCAGATTATCTCCGGTAACGAGAAAGTGGTGCGCCCGCGTCTGGCGGATGCCGAGTTCTTCTTCAATACCGACCGCAAAAAACGTCTGGAAGATCATCTGCCGCGCCTGCAAACCGTGCTGTTCCAGCAGCAACTGGGTACGCTGCGCGACAAAACCGACCGCATTCAGGCGCTGGCCGGCTGGATTGCCCGGGAGATTGGCGCGGACGTCAACCACGCCACCCGCGCGGGTCTGCTGTCCAAGTGCGACCTGATGACCAACATGGTGTTCGAATTTACCGACACCCAGGGCGTGATGGGCATGCACTACGCGCGTCACGATGGCGAAGCGGAAGACGTGGCCGTGGCCCTGAACGAGCAGTATCAGCCGCGCTTTGCGGGTGACGAACTGCCGTCCAACCCGGTGGCCTGTGCTGTCGCAATTGCAGATAAGATGGACACCCTGGCGGGTATCTTCGGTATCGGTCAGCATCCGAAAGGCGACAAAGACCCGTTTGCGCTGCGTCGTGCTGCGCTGGGCGTGCTGCGTATCATCGTTGAGAAGAACCTGAACCTCGATCTGCAGACGCTGACCGAAGAAGCGGTGCGTCTGTACGGCGACAAGCTGACCAATGCTAACGTGGTGGATGATGTGATCGACTTTATGCTGGGTCGCTTCCGCGCCTGGTATCAGGACGAAGGTTTCAGCGTTGACACCATTCAGGCCGTACTGGCGCGCCGTCCGACCAAACCGGCGGACTTCGATGCGCGCATGAAGGCGGTTTCGCACTTCCGTACCCTGGAAGAAGCGGCGGCGCTGGCGGCAGCCAACAAGCGTGTCTCCAATATTCTGGCGAAGTCTGATGAAACGCTGAACGATATCGTTCATGCTTCGGTGCTGAAAGAAGCGGCCGAAATCAAGCTGGCCGGTAATCTGGTGGTGCTGCGCGATAAGCTGGAGCCGTTCTTTGCAGAAGGTCGCTATCAGGAAGCACTGATCGAACTGGCGCAACTGCGTGAGCCGGTTGATGAGTTCTTCGAAAAGGTAATGGTAAACGCCGACGACAAAGACGTGCGTATTAACCGCCTGACGCTGCTGGCGAAACTGCGTGAACTGTTCCTGCAGGTAGCGGATATCTCCCTGCTGCAATAGGTCATCTGCAACGAAAAAACCCGCTCCGGCGGGTTTTTTTATAGCCCCACTTCATCAGCTCTTAACCGGTTGCGATTGTCTGGTGGCGGATTTTACGCGCACCGTATTGCGGCCCGCGCGTTTGGCTACGTACAGCGCGTCATCTGCGCTCTGAATAAGCTGGCCGTATTCTGTGTGTTGTTGCTGGTTGAGACTGGCGACACCAATGCTCACGCTGACGATGCGGTCGGGCGAGTTAGCATGGGGTAAATCCAGCAGTTGAACACTGGTGCGCAACCGTTCGGCAATTTCCACCGCATCGGCGGAGCGCGTTTCCGGCAGCAGGGCGCAGAACTCTTCGCCGCCATAGCGAAACAGAATGTCGTTTGGGCGATCCAGTGCATTACGCATAGCGGTCGCGATCTGTTGCAGGCACTCATCTCCGCGCTGGTGGCCGTAGCAATCGTTATAGCGTTTGAAGTGATCGACATCGATAAGCAGTAGCGACAGCGATTTGTTGTTGCGCTTGCTGGCGCGCCATTCGCGGTCAATGCAGAGATCGAAGTAACGCCGGTTGCCCACGCCGGTAAGGCCGTCCGACAGCGATTGTGATAACAGTTCGTGCGCCTGGTCGCGCAGCAGGGATTCGCGGCGGACTGCGGCCGTAACGTCCACAATCTGGATCAGGCAAAACCGTTCAGCATCACCCAGCGGAACAATAGTCACGGCCTGGCTCAGCCGGGCAGCAGGCCGTGCCGGTTCGGCATAAAGCGGAAACGGAGAACGGTGCAGCGACTGCGACAGCAGGGCTGATAAATTGTGGCCAATCGCCTGGCGGATAGCATCGCCCACGCGGTGATACTGCAAGTCAGGAAAGACAGTAAAAAAATCCTCCCCCAGCGTTTCGCTGGCGGCAAGGCCGGTATGGGCTTCCAGCCAGGCGTTCCACAACGTAATGCGGTATTGCGCATCAACGATGATCACGCCGAGGCTGAGCGCAGAGAATGCATCCAGTAGCAACTTATCTTTCATGATTACATTCCGTCGGGAACACAACCGGATTCAAGGCGGCTGATATAGAGCCGGATTTGCTCACGTAAGTCTTGCAGCGCAGACATATCCAGGATAAACGCGAGATACCCCTGAATTTGCTGGCGCTCCAGCGCAAAATCGATGCGCAGCATCATCACTATCGGATCGTTTTCATCTTTGTCCGGATTGAGGATCTCCTTGCTGGTGCCGACGCGCACTTCGGGCAGTGAGCCCTGTAGCTCTTTCTGGAACATATTCGCCAGCGTACCGACACAGGCGTTGAGCACGATATTACCGATTTCGCTCATCGCTTCACGTTCCATCTCCCCCAGTTCGTGGGCGGGGATCAGATCGCCAACCATCATGCGTACGATTTCAAAACTGGCGGCTTCCGGAAACATCAAAATCGCTTCCGTAGCATACGCGCCCTCATAATGCTGACTGATACCAAACAGTGAGACACCTGCGCCCAGCTCATCGGCTGCGTCGGAGCGGGTGGTAAAGCGGATGGTTGGTACCGACATGCGTACTTCTTCATTGACGATATTGCTCATCGCTGCAGCCGCATGGCCGACGCCAATGTTGAAGATCTCCATCAGGCTGTCAGCTTCGATATCGCTGATATCCGTCAGCGCGTTCATGAATTCGTCTCCAGGCTATTCAGCAATGCATGGAGCTGCGGCTCTTTCAGCGGTTTCGGCAGAAAACCAAGGCCAAGTTCTTCGGCGGCGGCTTGCACGGAATGCTGCACATTGGCAGTGAGCAGAACAATGTGGGTTTGCGGGTGGCTTTTACGAATGCGCGAAGCCGTCTCCAGCCCGCCAATGCCCGGCATATTAACGTCCAGCAAGATCAGATACGGTGCCGTCGTCGCGGCCAGAGCGATCGCCTCTTCGCCCGTGCCGGCCTCGTCAATTTTCCAGTCGTTATGCAAATTAGTGACAAACTGCCGTGAAATCATGCGCGACAGGCGGCTGTCGTCAACAATCAGAATATATCTGGACATCATTCATTCTCTTTTAGTGGTTCGTTGCCGTAACACCAGAACAATGCTTTTCTATGGAACTGCCTTCCCTGATTATTGCTTGCACTTGCCGCAGCGTTGCGCTTTGCGCTAATGCCTTGTGTAGTCGTTTCCTTTGTGAAATTGCGTACCTGGATTACACGCCCTGTCTGCTGCTTTTAGTTAAGTCATCATATTCATCGGCAATCGCGCGCAAAAAATTAGCGCTGAATAACAGCATCACGTGAAATTTAATCCTGAAGCGCAGAGAGTCAGGCCTGTCGTTGTGGGGGCTTCAATCGTGGGTATGGGTTGTCTGGGGGACTTTACTTTAAAGCAGAAATAACAAACCCCCGGCTCAGCGGGGGTTCTGGTGGTAAATACGTTCAATCAATAAGCTGTTTGCTGAGCGTCGGGTTAGCATTAATCAGACGCATCAGTTTCATTTCAGTCGCGGTGGGTTTTATTCGTTGTGATTCCCACTCATGCACCATTGATACTGAGACTCCCATTACACGAGCGAAGTCATCAATTTGAAGCCCGGTTCCGCGTCGCAATTGTTCAAAGTCACTAAAGGAATTCGGATTTTTGCTCAGAGTTACCGGCTGCGTTACTTCATTTTTCAAAACAATCTGTTCCAGACTGCTCAGCAGTTCAAACATAGGATCTTTATACTCCATTGAGAACTCCTCGTAAAAATCACACAGCGGGATCGTGATACAGCTTATTAAGAATAGTCGTGAAAATTCCTGGTGTGTGGTTTTGGCTGTGATTAATTAGACGGTAAATGACTTTTCATGCGCTTCAGATGCATCTTAAGTGAGTTTTCTGCCGCTTAATTGTTTGATTCATATGCATCTGTCGGCGCTCAGTATTTTTGTGTAAAACCTTTCGTTTAATTTGGATTAAGAATTATCTGCACGCCTTCCGGGAAATTTTCATGCCAGGTCGAATTCATCGTATTAAGAATGTAAGGAAAGGGTATCTTGCGAGGCGGACCTGGACTATCCTTGTAAGCGTCAGGCACGCGTGTGCCGGTGTGCGCTTTTATGGGTGAAAGGAGTAAGAAAATGGCGACAGGAAAGTCCTGCTCTCGCTGGTTTGCGCCTCTTGCGGCGTTATTAATGGTAGTTAGCCTGAGTGGGTGTTTCGATAAAGAAGGCGATCAGCGCAAGGCGTTTATCGACTTCCTGCAAAATACGGCGATGCGTAGCAGTGAACGTCTGCCCGCTCTGACAGCAGATCAGAAAAAACAGTTCGGTCCGTTTGTCTCTGATTATGCTGTGATTTATGGCTATTCCCAGCAGGTGAACCAGGCGATGGACTCCGGTCTGCGTCCGGTAGTGGACAGCGTTAACGCCATCCGGGTACCGCAGGATTATATGACCCAGCGTGAACCGCTTCGTCAGGCCAATGGCTCGCTCGGCGTACTTAGCCAGCAACTGCAGAATGCGAAAATGCAGGCGGATGCTTCCCACGCGGCGTTAAAACAGGCGGACGATCTCAAGCCGGTGTTTGACCAGGTGTATACCAAAGTGGTTACCAATCCGGCCAACGCGCTGCAACCGCTGATCCCGGCGGCGCAGGTCTTCACTCAGCAACTGGTGCAGGTGGGCGACTTTATTGCCCAGCAGGATACGCAGGTGAGCTTTGTTGCTAACGGCATCCAGTTCCCGACGTCCCAGCAGGCCAGCCAGTATAACGCGCTGATTGCTCCGCTGGCGGCGCAGCATCAGGCGTTCAACCAGGCCTGGACCGCGACCGTTAACGCCACGCAGCAGTAAGCGGGCGCAGACAAAAAAAGAGGCGATTAATCGCCTCTTTTTTTATGTCCGCAGCAGGGTGAATCGTCAGCCTGCGACCTGCGGGTTGACGCAGTTTTTCTCCACCTTGCCATTGAGCGCGTCAATCAGGTTATCCACCGCGCAGGCCGCCATGTTGTAGCGTGTCTCGTGCGTTGCGGAGCCGATGTGCGGTAGCGCCACGACGTTGGGCAGTGACAGCAGCGGTGAATCAACGGGCAGCGGCTCTTTCTCGAAGACGTCCAGCCCGGCCGCATGGATTTCGCCGTTTTGCAGGGCTTCCATCAGCGCCTTCTCATCCACCACCGGGCCGCGTCCGGCGTTGATGAAGATCGCCGATTTTTTCATCATTTCAAACTGCGCTTTACCGATCAGATGATGCGTCTCGTTCGGTCAGCGGCAGCACCAGACAGACAAAATCGGACTCCTGCAGCAGGGTATCCAGATCGCAGTAGCGCGCCTGGAAGCGCGCTTCCGCTTCGGCGTGATGGCGACGCGCGTTATACAGAATCGGCATGCCGAAACCAAAGTGCGCGCGCTGCGCCAGCGCCAGCCCGATACGACCCATCCCGACGATGCCCATCGTTTTGTGATGCACATCGACGCCGAACCAGTCCGCGCCAATACCGGATGTCCATTCCCCCGCTTTTACCCGCCCGGCGACCTCTACCACGCGGCGGGCGCTGCTCAGTACCAGCGCCATCATGGTATCGGCGACGGTTTCCGTCAGCACGGTCGGGGTATGCATCAGCAGAATCTTGCGTGCGTTCAGCGCGTCCACGTCAAAGTTGTCATAGCCCACCGAGACGGTTGAGGTCGCACGCAGCTGCGGCATTTTCTCCAGCAGCGCGGCATCCACTTTCTCGCTGGAACCCAGCAGCCCTTGCGCAGTGGCGAACGCCTCGGCGTGCTGTTGCACCGTTTCCGGGTTCAGGTTGGCAACCTGCGTTACGGTGAAGTGCTCGTCCAGACGTTGTTGCAGGTCATCGGGCAAGGCTTTGTACAAAATGATAGACGGCTTCATGCGGTTCTCCCTTGATTTTTAAGGATTCAGGCGTGGCGAGCGCCTGCCGGAATCTGCTTATTGTTAGCAGGCTTAACAATCAGAGTAAGCCACACCGAGGCGAAAAGCGCCACCCCCATAAAAATGTACGAGGCCGACGGGCTGCCGGTGGCGCCATTCAGGTAACCCACGAACCAGGAGCCGCAGAACGAGCCCAGCGCGCCCATGCTGTTAATCAGCGCCATCGCGCCACCCGCGACGTTGCGCGGCAGCATTTCCGGGATGATGGCGAAGAACGGCCCGTACGGGGCATACATGGCGGCACCGGCAATCACCAGCAGGGTATAAGAGATCCAGAAGTGGTTGGCGCCCACGGCCCAGGAGCCGATAAAGGCGAAGGCGCCAATCAGCAGCAGCGGCCAGACAAACAGCTTACGGTTTTGCAGCTTGTCCGACGCCCAGGAGGCCACGATCATGGCGATGGTTGCGGCCAGGTACGGAACGGCAGAGAGCCAGCCTACTTCGACCATGCCGAGGTTTTCGCCGCCGCTGCGAATAATCGACGGCAGCCACAGCACAAAACCGTACACGCCAATGCTCCAGGCAAAATACTGCAGGCACAGCAGGACGACGTTACGCGAGCGGAAGGCTTCACCGTAGTTACGTACGGCTTTGATGCCCTGCTGCTCTTTTTCCAGCTGGGCCTGCAACGCCGCTTTCTCATCGCTGGAGAGCCACGCTACCTGCGCCGGTTTGTCTTTCACCAGCACCCACCAGCAGAACGCCCAGATCACCGCCGGAACGCCTTCGATGATGAACATTTCGCGCCAGCCGAAAGCCTGGATCAGGTAGCCGGACACCACCGACATCCACAGTACCGTCACCGGGTTGCCGAGGATCAGGAAGGTATTGGCGCGCGAGCGTTCCGATTTGGTAAACCAGTTGCTGATGTAGATCAGCATCGCGGGCATCACCGCCGCCTCCACCACGCCGAGGATAAAGCGGATGGCGGCCAGCATCGGGATATTGCTGACCATGCCGGTCAGTGACGCGCAGCCGCCCCACAGGATCAGGCAGATGAAAATCAGTTTGCGGACGCTGCGGCGCTCCGCATAAATCGCGCCGGGGATCTGGAAGAAGAAGTAGCCGAGGAAGAACAGGGCGCCCAGCAGCGAGGAGATGCCTTTGGTGATGCCCAGGTCCTCATTGATGCCGGCGGCGGAGGCGAAGCTGAAGTTGGCACGGTCGAGATACGCCAGGCTGTAGGTGATAAACACGATCGGCATGATGTACCACCAGCGTTTGGACTGCATTTGTCGCGTTGCTCATAAGATTGCCTCTGTGGTTGAGGTTGCTTACCGCCGTTGTGTGTAGGGCACAGTGCGGCGGATGTTTTTGGTTGAATAACTTTCAGGCTTTACAACTACAACGCACCTAACTGTGCGCGTGTCGGCAATCCTTCGCTGTCGCCCGGCACCTGAATGGCCAGCGAGCCGATGTCGTTGCCCCGCGCGTACCGCCTCAGGCAGCGTTTTACCTTCCAGCAGGGCGCTCAGTACGCCCACGGCAAAACCATCTCCGGCACCGACGGTATCGACAACGTTCTCCACCTTGACCGGCGGCACCGCGCCCTGCTCACCGCTGGCGGTTTTAAACCATGCGCCATCGGCGCCGGTTTTGATCACCACCGCCTGAACGCCGCGCTGCAGATAGAAATCGGCGATGCCTTCCGGCGTGCGCTGGCCGGTCAGAATCACACCCTCTTTCAGCCCCGGCAGCACCCAGTCGGCCTGAAAGGCGAGGCGGTTCAGTTTCTCCACCATTTCGGCTTCGCTGTTCCACAGCACCGGGCGCAGATTCGGATCGAACGAGATGGTTTTGCCTTGGGCTTTCATCCGCGCGACGGCATGTTCCAGCAGCGCATACGAGGTGGCAGACAGCGCAGCCGCCACGCCGCTCAGGTGCAGATGGCGCGCCGAGGCTAAAGATGTCGGCGTGAAAATCCTCCGGCGACAGAGGTGGCTGGCCGCCGAGCCCTTACGGAAATACTCCACGATGGGATCGGTTCCATTTTCGGCCTTAGATTTAAGCTGAAAGCCGGTAGCGAAGCGCCCATCGAGCGTCACGCCACGGGTATCAATTCCCTCTTTGCGCAGCGTATTGAGGATGAAACGGCCGAAGCTGTCATCGCCGACGCGGCTGACCCAGCCGACGTTCAAGCCCAGACGCGCCAGGCCCGTCGCCACGTTCAGTTCTGCGCCTGCCACGCGTTTGATAAAGTGCTCCGGCCCCGGCGAGGTCGCCGGTTTCGGTGGCGACAAACATGGCCATGGCTTCGCCAATCGTGATGACATCCAGCGCGTTATGCATGGCGTGGCTCCTCACGCAACAGGTCGACGTAATGGCGGGTAACGGCGGTCAGGTCGTCGCCCTGCCAGCGGGAATTCGATACCGCGCGGCGCATCGGCGGGCAGGTTATCCAGCAGCGCCAGCCAGCGGGCATCGGCTTCATCCGGCGGTACGGCGCGAAAAGTGTGCCCATGAACGACAGCCGCTTTGACGTGGATATAGCTGACCGCTGGCGCCAGATGGCGGGCAGCCTCTTCGGGTGAATCACCGACCCACAGCCAGTTGCCCATATCGAAGGTCAGCGTCACCGGCAGCGAGAGGGTATGGCAGGCAGCTTTAAAGCGCAGCATCGGCGCAAGTTTGCCGCAGTCCGTCTGGTCGTTTTCCACCACCAGCGGCACCGGGCCGGTCAGTAGCCAGTCGCGCAGCGTTGCCAGTACCGCCTGATCGGTAAAATGGCCCAGCGAGACTTTCAACCAGCGGGCTTTAAGCGTATGGGCTTCGTGCAGCAAAGCGGGTAAACGAGGATTGAGCGCGCCATCCGCCAGGCACAGTGGCTCCGGCGCGGAGTAACAAGCTTGCAGATTGTGCATTTCAATGGCGAACGCCAGCGAGGACAAATGGCCGATCTCTTCGCTGCTGAACAGCTCGCGGCGGATCTCCACGCCGTCAGCTCCGGCGGCGGCGATAACGGGCAGCAGGGCCATCTGCCCGCCCATTGCGTGGATCGTGTCATGACCGTATGCGGCGGTAACAACGATAATTTTTCTCGGCATACTCCGGCTCCCCGGCAAAGACAGCAAATAGGTTCTGTCTTTAACGCTAGATGGAACCGGTTCCAAAGAAAAGCGCGGGATGTTGAATTTATGATCGCTATCACGCAGTGAAATTTAACGCGCGGTGGAGCCGCGGACGATCAGTTCGCCGGAGAAGACCTGCTCGCGCACGGCGTCGCTCTGGCCTTCAATGCGACGAACCACCTGCTCAACAGCGGCGTAACCGATTTGCCAGGTGGGCTGTTTGAGCGTGGTAATGCCGACGCCCGCCAGCTCCGCCCACTCCAGCTCGTCAAACCCCAGCAGGCCGATGTCGCTGCCCCAGTGCAGGCCGATGCGCTTGAGCGAGCGCGCTACCTGCAAGGTCAGCGCCCCGTTGGCGGAGATCACCGCTTTGCGCATCCCGCGGTGGCGGGCATGGAACTGGCGCAGGGCATTGTCCAGTAGTGCAGCTTCATGCAGCGGCACTTCGGCGTTTTCCGCCACCACGCCCGGATAGCGGGCAAGGGTAGCGCGAAAGGCGCTGAGGCGCTCGCGACGGGTATTGACCGTTCCCAGCGGTTCGCTGAGGAACAGTATGGCCTCAAAACCCTGTTCAATCAGGTGTTCGGTGGCGGTGGTGGCGGCCTGGGTGTTATCCAGCCCGACCACATCGCAGGCGAAATCAGGGATTTTACGGTCGATCAGGACCATCGGCAGGGCGGATTGTTGCAGGCGGTTTAACCCCTCTTCGCGCATGCCGACCGCGTTGACCACAATGCCTTCCACCTGATAGCTGCGCAGCAGGTCGAGGTAATGCAGCTCCTGATCGAGCTCGTTGTTGGTATTACAGACCAGCGGCGTAAACCCTTTCTCCCGGCAGGCGGCTTCGATACCGCTGAGCACGTTCACGGAATAGGGGTTGGTGATATCGGCGATGATCAGGCCGATAAGGCGGGTGCGGCCGCGCTTAAGGCCGCGCGCCATCAGGCTGGGGCGGTAGTCCAGATCGGCAATGGCTTGTTCAATACGCGCCAACAAGTCAGCCGACAGCAGATGCCTTTCACCGTTAAGGTAACGCGAAATGCTGGTTTTCCCCGTTTTCGCTGCTTTCGCCACATCGCTGATGGTTGGGCGCGCCATTTTCGCCATTGCTGCTTCCCTCGCCGTAAATGATTGTCCACACCTTAGCGCGAAATCGCGGGCAATCAAGCACTAACACAGGCATATCACCCGGAGTGTGCGCGTAATGACGTTTAATTCTTTGCGATTACACCGCGGCTGTGGATGATAGAGCGAACAGAACATCAGAGCGGCAATAACGTGCCGCGTTTTTTCATCTTTTTTTAATCATTTTTTTTTTTTTCCCCGGCGAGGGGGGGGATTAATAAAAAGACCAAAAAAAGAAAAAAAATCGGGAAAAAATATAAAAATTTTAAAAAAACAAAAAACGCCCCCAAAAAGAAGCCGTAAACCTGCAAGCTATTCAGGAGCGCGCTTTGGCAAACCCTGCTATCAAAACAGTTCTGACGGCGGCCCACTGGGGGCCGATGCTGGTCGAAACCGACGGCGAAAACGTTCTCGCTTCGCGCGGTGCGCTACCGACTCGCCATCCTAACTCACTGCAAACCGTGGTGCAGGAGCAGGTGCACAGCCCGACGCGCGTGCGCTAGCCGATGGTGCGCAAAGGCTTTCTGGCCTCGCCGGCCAAGCCGCAGGGTGTGCGCGGGCAGGATGAGTTTGTGCGCGTGAGCTGGGATGATGCGCTGGCGCTGATCCACGCCCAGCACAAACGGATTCGCGACAGCTACGGCCCGTCGTCTATTTTCGCCGGGTCCTACGGCTGGCGCTCCAACGGCGTGCTGCATAAAGCGGCGACGCTGCTGCAGCGCTATATGAGCCTGGCGGGCGGCTATACCGGCCATCTGGGGGATTACTCCACCGGCGCGGCGCAGGCCATCATGCCGCACGTCGTGGGCAGGAACGAAGTGTATCAGCAGCAAACCAGCTGGCCGCTGGTGCTGGAGCACAGCGAAGTGGTGGTGCTGTGGAGCGCAAACCCGCTCAACACGCTGAAAATTGCCTGGAATGCCAGCGACGAGCAGGGCATTCCTTACTTCGATGCGCTGCGCAAAAGCGGCAAGCGGGTGATCTGCATTGATCCGATGCGATCGGAAACCGTGGATTTCTTTGGCGAGAGCGTGGAGTGGATTGCCCCGCATATGGGCACCGATGTGGCCATGATGCTGGGCATCGCCCATACGCTGGTGGAAAATGGCTGGCAGGATGACGAATTCCTGGCCCGCTGCACAGAAGGTTACCCCACGTTTGCCGACTACCTGACGGGCGAGCCGGACGGGGTCGCGAAAACGGCAGAGTGGGCAGCGGCAATTTGCGGCGTTGCTGCGGCGAAAATCCGCGAACTGGCGGCGCTTTTCCATGAAAATACCACGATGTTGATGTCCGGCTGGGGGATGCAGCGCCAGCAGTTTGGCGAGCAGAAACACTGGATGCTGGTCACGCTTGCCGCCATGCTTGGGCAGATTGGTACGCCCGGCGGCGGTTTTGGTCTCTCCTACCATTTTGCCAACGGCGGTAACCCCACGCGGCGCGCGGCGGTGCTGGCGTCGATGCAGGGCTCGGTGCAGGGCGGCGTGGATGCGGTGGATAAAATCCCGGTGGCGCGCATTGTGGAAGCGCTGGAAAACCCCGGCGGACCGTATCAGCACAATGGCCTGGACCGGCACTTCCCGCAGATTCAATTTGTCTGGTGGGCCGGCGGTGCGAACTTTACCCATCATCAGGATACCAATCGCCTGATCCGCGCCTGGCAGAAGCCGGAGCTGGTGGTGATTTCGGAGTGCTTCTGGACCGCAGCGGCGAAGCATGCGGATATCGTCCTGCCGGCGACCACCTCGTTTGAGCGCAACGATCTGACCATGACCGGCGATTACAGCAATCAACATATGGTCCCGATGAAGCGCGTGGTCGCCCCGCGTGATGAAGCGCGTGATGATTTGGAGGTGTTTGCTGAACTGAGCGAGCGCTGGGAAGCGGGCGGCCGCGAGCGCTTTACCGAAGGGAAAAGCGAGCTTCAGTGGCTGGAGACCTTCTACCAGATTGCCGCTGAGCGCGGCGCCAGCCAGCAGGGCGTGACGCTTCCGCCGTTTGCCGAATTCTGGGAAGCAAACCAGATCATTGAGATGCCGGAGAGCGAGCAGAACGCGCGGTTTGTGCGCTTTGCCGATTTCCGTCGCGATCCTGCACAGTTCCCGCTGAAGACGCCGAGCGGCAAAATCGAAATCTTCTCGGAGCGCATTCGCCAGCTTTGGCTATGCTGATTGTCCGCCGCATCCGATGTGGCTGGAGCCGGACGAATGGCACGGTAACGCCCAACCGGATCAGTTGCAGGTGTTGTCGGCCCATCCGGCGCATCGTCTGCACAGTCAGCTTAACTATACCCGTTCCCTGCGTGAGCAGTATGCGGTCGCCGGGCACGAACCCATTACCCTGCATCCTGCCGATGCGCAGGCGCGCGGAATTGTCGCGGGCGATGTGGTGCGCGTCTGGAATGCGCGTGGGCAGGTGCTGGCGGGGGCGGTGGTGAGCGAGGGGATCAAGCCTGGCGTGATCTGTATTCACGAAGGCGCATGGCCGGATCTGGAGCCTGCGGCGGGCGGCATCTGTAAAAACGGGGCCGTTAACGTGCTGACCAAAGATCTCCCCAGCTCGCGCCTGGGCAATGGTTGCGCAGGAAACACGGCGCTGGCATGGGTCGAGAAGTATACGGGCCCGGCGCTTACCCTAACGGCGTTTGATCCGCCTGCCAGCTCATGATCCACGTCGGGTGGCGGGTCTCATCCTGCCAGGCGCTGTCTTCAATGCGAAAGCCCTGCGCATGGTAGAACTTCACCGCCCGTTCATTTTTCTGATACACCTCCAGGGTTAAGTGCCAACGAAAGCGCTGTTGGACGTGGTTCAGCAGCGCTTTGCCAATTCCCTGGCCAATGGCGGTAGGGCGCACGAACAGCGCCCCGATAAATTGTTCATCCATCACGCTGATAAACCCTTCCAGCTCGCCATGCGCTTCCCAGACCCAGGTTTCCGCCGACGGGAGGTAAACATCCCGCACCAGCGCTTCGCTCTCCTGCCAGTAGCGTGTGTCGATAAACGGGTGAGCAAAACAGGTGCTTTCCATCCACAGCGTCAGCAGAGGCGATAAATCCCGGCTATGCCACGCGCGGATCATGCATGGCCTCCCGGGTGGCAGAAGCAGCCGGTAACGTGGTCATTGACCAGACCACAGGCCTGCATAAAGGAGTAGCAGATGGTGGAGCCGACAAACTTAAAGCCGCGCTTTTTCAGGGCCTTCGAGAGCGCATCCGAGGCTGGGGTGGAGGCCGGGATGTCGCCGAGCGTGGCCGCTTGGGTGACTTGCGGCGTGTTATCGACAAACGCCCAGACAAATTCTGAAAATGATTCGCCGTTTTGCTCCATCGCCAGGTAAGCGCGGGCGTTGCCGATGATGGCTTCGATCTTGCCGCGATGGCGGATGATGCCGGCATCCTGCAGCAGACTCTCCACGTCCTCTGCGCTCATCGCCGCGACGGCGATCAGGATCGAACTGATGGAAGGCCGCGCGGTAATTCTCCCGTTTTTTCAATACCGTAATCCATGACAACCCGGCTTGCTGCCCTTCCAGGCAGATCATCTCAAACAGCTTTTTACCATCCCTTTGCGCGACGCCCCACTCGGTATCATGGTACGTGAGATACAGAGGATCCTGAGTAACCCAACCACAACGCTGCATATTCTTACTCCATTTATGCCTGGTAAAATAAACGTCCGCCTGCCTTGACGCGCACAACAGAAAGACAATATTTAGTAAAGGGCTTTAGCCCATAAACAATCATAACGAATACGCCGGATTCGGCTCTTCTCTGGAGTCGCAACTTGATGAAAATAAAAAACAGTGGCCTTCCGCTGGCGCTGCTGCCTGCGTGTCTGCTTTTTGCTCAGACGGCGGCGGCCTGGCAACAGGAATATATCGTTTCCGACCCCCAAAATACTGCGACCGAACGCTATACCTGGGATAGCGAACGACCAACCGCGTTATGAGGATATTCTGGAAGAGCGTATCCGCTCTGCGCAAAATTCGCCGGGTATTGCGCTGAATTTGCCGGATGACACACCGCTAGATCCGATCACTACCATGAGTATTGGCTGGAATATTCCGCTGGTCAGCAGCGTTACCACCGGCCCGGTTGCGGCCTGGCATTACGATGGCTCAGCCACGTCAATGTATAACGAATTTGGCGACAGCGCGACCACCGCGCAGTACAGCGATCCTTTATGGCACGCCAGTGTTAGCTCGCTTGGATGGCGCGTAGACAGCCGCTTTGGCGATCTTCGCCCGTGGGCGCAAATCAGCTTCAATCAGCAGTTCGGCGATAATGTCTGGAAAAACCAGTCCGGGCTTAATCGCTTAATGGCGGCGAATCAGTACGGTAACTGGATGGATGTGACTTTAGGCGCCGATATGCTGCTGAATCCACACCTTGCCGCTTATGCGTCGTTATCGCAGTCGGAAAATGTAACGCTGGGGCAACATTATTTATACAGTATGGGCGTTAGTGCACGTTTTTGAAGCACGCTTAAAACAAACTATTTACACTTAAGAAACAATAGCTGGCGCGTTTCTTATTGATAGTATGTACTAACTTACCTTGATTTATTGATGGCATGAAATTTCACTGTGTCATTCATTCCCGCTTAGATGCATTTCATTCCTCCTCTGCTGCATTTCATGCCTTTTTTCACCAGGCATGAAATGCGCTTCGTTATGGTTGTCGGCAGTGAAACTTCTCATTTATTTCTCTTGCAGGACAACTGCCATGAAAACATCAACTGCTAATCGCACGCGCTGGCTGACGCTCATCGGGACCATTGTCACGCAATTCGCGCTGGGGTCGGTCTATACCTGGAGCCTGTTCAACAGCGCGCTGGCGGAAAAACTGAACGCGCCCGTCAGTCAGGTTGCGTTCTCCTTCGGTTTGCTGAGCCTTGGCCTGGCGCTTTCCTCCTCCGTCGCCGGGAAATTGCAGGAGCGCTTTGGCGTGAAGCGCGTGACCATGGCTTCCGGTATTCTGCTGGGGCTGGGGTTCTTCCTGACCGCGCACTCCAACAACCTGATGATGCTGTGGCTGAGCGCAGGCGTGCTGGTGGGGTTGGCGGATGGCGCGGGTTATCTGCTGACGCTCTCGAACTGCGTGAAGTGGTTCCCGGAACGTAAGGGCCTGATCTCCGCCTTCTCCATTGGTTCTTACGGCCTGGGCAGCCTCGGGTTCAAATTCATCGACAGCCACCTGCTGGCAAGTCCGTTGGCCTGGAAAAAACCTTTATGATCTGGGGCGCTGATTGCGCTGGTGATGATTGTCTTCGGCGCCACCCTGATGACCGATGCGCCGCAGCAGAAAGCTGCGACCGTGAATGGTGTTGTTGCAAACGACTTCACCCTGGCGCAGTCCATGCGTAAACCGCAATACTGGATGCTGGCGGTTATGTTCCTCACGGCCTGCATGAGCGGTCTGTATGTGATTGGTGTTGCGAAAGATATCGCCCAGGGCATGGTTCATCTGGATGTCGCAACGGCGGCGAATGCGGTGACCATTATCGCCATTGCTAACCTCTGCGGTCGCCTGGTGCTCGGCATTCTGTCTGACAAAATTGCCCGCATCCGTGTGATTACTATTGGTCAGGTGGTTTCGCTGGTCGGTATGGCGGCGCTGCTGTTCGCACCGCTGAATGCGACTACCTTCTTTGCAGCCATTGCCTGCGTGGCCTTTAACTTCGGCGGCACGATCACCGTCTTCCCGTCGCTGGTGAGCGAGTTCTTCGGCCTCAACAACCTGGCGAAAAACTACGGTGTGATTTACCTGGGCTTCGGGATCGGCAGTATCTGTGGTTCGCTGATTGCGTCGGTGTTTGGCGGGTTCTACGTGACCTTCTGCGTTATCTTCGCATTGCTGATTCTTTCGCTGGCTCTCTCCACCACCATTCGTCAGCCGCAGCGTAGCGTGTATAAAGAAGCGCACGCCTGATCGCGAACCGGCAACATGAAAAGCCGCCGTTTTGGCGGTTTTTCTGTCTCTGCCGCCAACCTTCTCCAGAGCGTCTATCCTTATTGGTCAGGTTCTTCCCTACTGAAGGAGTCTATAGATGTCTTTAGAAAAAGTAGTTTATCGCGCTAAAGCAAAAGCAACCGGTGGCCGTGATGGTCGTGCCACCTCCTCTGACGGCGTTCTGGATGTAAAACTTGGCGTACCCAAAGAGATGGGCGGTGCTGGCGGTGAAGTCACTAACCCGGAGCAGCTTTTTGCCGCAGGTTATTCAGCCTGTTTCCTTGGAGCGCTGAAACATGTTGCCTCGGTAGAGAAAAAGAAAGTACCGCAGGATGCTTACATTGAAGGACAAGTTGGCATTGGGCCACTACCGACCGGGTTTGGTATTGAAGCGCAGCTGGATATTCACTTGCCGGGTATGGATCATCAGGAAGCCGAAGCGCTGGTACAAAAAGCCCATATTGTGTGTCCTTACTCCAACGCAACGCGTGGCAACATTGACGTAAAACTTAACGTGATTACCTCCTGATAACGCTCTTTCGTGCTAAATTTCTGACGCCAGCCATATATTTTGTAAATATATGGCTGGTTAAGCTTTCCGCATGACACTTTTCCGCCCCGCTATGGTCTACTTACCACGCTTCAGAAGTTTCCGCTGTTAACTTCCGCTGCCAATTAATAGCCTGCCTGAGTCAGGATTTTTCCCCTTAGTTGTAGAGTTGCTTGCATGAGTTATATCAAAACAATGACGCAGCAGAAGCTGAGCTTCCTGCTAGCGCTATATATCGGTCTGTTTATGAATAGCGCGGTTTTTTTCCGTCGGTTTGATGGATATGCGCAATCCTTCACTGCGTTGAAAGGTATCTCCGCAGTTGTTGAGCTCGTTGGTACGGTACTGGTCACTTTCTTTTTATTACGCCTGTTGTCGCTGACGGGGCGCCGTGTCTGGCGCGTGCTGGCTTCGCTGGTGGTTGTGTGCTCTGCGGCTGCCAGCTATTACATGACGTTTCTCAACGTGGTGATTGGCTATGGCATCATTGCCTCGGTGATGACCACGGATATCGATCTCTCCAAAGAAGTGGTGGGCTGGCAGCTTATTGTCTGGATGGTGGCAGTGAGCGCGCTGCCGTTGCTGCTGATTTGGGGCAACCGCTGCCGCTTTACGCTGCTGAATGAGCTGCGTACGCCGGGGATGCGCATTCGCAGTCTGGGCCTGGTGCTGTTGGCGGGGTTGCTGGTCTGGGGGCCAATCCGTCTGCTGGACATGGAGCAGAAACAGGCCGAGCGGACGTCAAAGGTTGATATGCCGAGCTATGGCGGGGTAGTGGCGAACTCCTATCTGCCGTCAAACTGGCTCTCTGCGCTGGGGCTGTATGCCTGGGCACAGGTGGATGAATCCTCCGGCAATAAATCGCTGATCAACCCGGCGACGAAGTTTACCTATGTCGCGCCAAAAGATATCGATGATACCTAGGTGGTATTCATTATTGGCGAGACCACGCGCTGGGATCATATGGGGCTGCTGGGCTACTCCCGCGATACCACGCCGAAGCTGGCGAAGGAGAAGAACCTCGTGGCGTTTCGCGGTTACTCCTGCGATACCGCGACCAAGCTCTCTCTGCGCTGTATGTTTGTGCGTGAAGGCGGCGCGGAAGATAACCCGCAGCGCACGCTGAAAGAGCAAAACGTCTTTGCCGTGCTTAAACAACTGGGCTTCGCCAGCGATCTGTACGCCATGCAGAGCGAGATGTGGTTCTACAGCAATACCATGGCCGACAACATTGCTTACCGCGAGCAGATTGGCGCGGAGCCGCGTAACCGTGGCAGAAGCGTGGACGATATGCTGCTTGTCGATGAAATGCAGAATTCGCTGGACAATAAATCCGCAGGTAAGCATTTGATTATTATGCATACCAAAGGCTCACACTTTAACTATACCCAGCGTTATCCGCGCAACTTTGCGCAGTGGACGCCAGAGTGTGTCGGCGTCGATGACAAGTGCAGCAAAGCAGAGCTGATTAACTCCTACGATAACTCTGTCAGCTATGTGGATTACTTTATTGATAGCGTGATTGATCAGATGCGCGACAGGAAAGCGATCGTTTTCTATGCCGCTGACCACGGGGAGTCCATCAATGAAAAGGAGCATCTGCACGGTACGCCGCGCAAAATGGCGCCACCGGAGCAGTTCCGCGTGCCGATGATGGTGTGGATGTCCGACAAGTATCTGGAGGATCCGCAAAAGGCGCAGATGTTTGCTCAGCTGAAGCAGCAGGCAGCGATGAAAACGCCGCGTCGCCATGTTGAGCTGTACGACACCATTATGGGTTGCCTCGGCTATACCTCACCAAATGGCGGTATTAACGAAAACAATAACTGGTGCCATTTGCCGGCTCAGGCGGCGAAGTAAGCGCTCTGCTGGCTTTATCGCCAGTCAGTATGGTTTTTTACATTAGGGGATTGACGGGGTAGCTTCACGGCAGTAAGATGCGCCCCGCATTCGGTGATTGGCGCAGCCTGGTAGCGCACTTCGTTCGGGACGAAGGGGTCGGAGGTTCGAATCCTCTATCACCGACCAAATTCAAAAAAGCCCAACCGCAAGGTTGGGTTTTTTGCTTTCCGGCCTCGAAAAGAGGATGAGAACCTCCGGGGGAAGAGGTTCGACTCGAGCATCGCGAGAGAACGTTGCTTCAGCAACGGCCCGCAGGGCGAGCCACGCAGTGGCGAGTCATCCTCTATCACCGACCAAATTCAAAAAAACCCAACCGCAAGGTTGGGTTTTTTGCTTTCCGGCCTCGAAAAGAGGATGAGAACCTCCGGGGGAAGAGGTTCGACTCGAGCATCGCGAGAGAACGTTGCTTCAGCAACGGCCCGCAGGGCGAGCCACGCAGTGGCGAGTCATCCTCTATCACCGACCAAATTCAGAAAAACCCAACCGCAAGGTTGGGTTTTTTGCTTTCTGCATCCTGGAAAATAGCCTGAAGGCCGCTTCGCCTTACCGGCCTGGCGCGATCCCGTAGACCGGACAATCGCAGCGCCAGCCAGCGAAATTATCGAAAATCTCCGTTATCCCCACTTCTCGCTGCCTGTTAACGATTTTGTGACATAATCCATTGTATTTTTTTATATATGATTGGATCTTTTTTCGCGTTGCTTATGGATAATCACAGCATTTTTCGCTGTGCGTTTTAACGTTCGCGGCATTAAGCGCTCAGATAATCACCATTCTGCAAGAAAATTTTCATAATCTGAATGAAAGTTAATCACTGGATTTTGGTGGTTAATGAGCGAATTATTCTGCTGCCTCGGCGCTAGCACAAATTTCCCTGCTGAAAATAGAGGCTTGAAGTTTTTTTAAACTTTGTTTGCGGTTTCTCACCGTCGGCGTAAATCCCGGTCACCTGTATTGACGTTTTGACATTCTGTTGACAGATTGTAGGGCATGAGGGGCATTTCAGGGAGGATCTGCGCTGCAACTCAGTCAACGCTCTTCTGAAAGGATTCCCCATCTCTCATAACGCCTTCGGGCACCACCGACCGGACCGGGTAAAAAACTAATAAAGGTCTGGCGGACATACCCACAGCATGGGTAAGCAAAACATCACATTGGAGCAGAATAATGAGTATTTCCTTGAAGAAGTCAGGGATGCTGAAGCTCGGTCTGAGCCTGGTGGCTATGACCGTGGCGGCAAGCGTACAGGCAAAAACCCTGGTTTACTGTTCTGAAGGCTCGCCGGAAGGCTTTAACCCACAGCTCTTTACCTCTGGTACCACCTACGACGCCAGCTCTGTACCGATCTATAACCGTCTGGTTGAATTCAAAATCGGCACCACGGAAGTGATTCCGGGCCTGGCTGAGAAGTGGGACGTCAGCGAAGACGGCAAAACCTACACCTTCCACCTGCGCCAAGGCGTGAAGTGGCAGGACAGCAAAGACTTCAAACCGACGCGCGACTTCAACGCCGACGACGTGGTGTTCTCCTTTGACCGTCAGAAAAACGATCAGAACCCGTACCATAAAGTCTCTGGCGGCAGCTACGAATACTTCGAAGGCATGGGCCTGCCTGACCTGATCGCGAAGTGAAGAAAGTGGACGACAATACCGTTCAGTTCGTGCTGACCCGTCCGGAAGCGCCGTTCCTGGCTGACCTGGCCATGGACTTCGCCTCTATTCTGTCCAAAGAGTACGCGGACAACATGCTGAAAGCCGGTACGCCGGAGAAAGTCGACCTGAACCCGATCGGTACCGGTCCGTTCCAGCTGCTGCAATACCAGAAAGACTCCCGCATCCTGTACAAAGCGTTCGACGGTTTCTGGGGCACCAAGCCGAAGATCGATCGTCTGGTCTTCTCCATCACGCCGGATGCTTCCGTGCGTTACGCCAAACTGCAGAAAAACGAATGCCAGGTGATGCCGTACCCGAACCCGGCCGATATCGCCCGCATGAAGCAGGACAAGAACATCAACCTGATGGAGCAGGCTGGCCTGAACGTGGGCTACCTGTCCTTCAACACCGAGAAGAAACCGTTTGATGACGTGAAAGTGCGTCAGGCGCTGACCTACGCGGTGAACAAAGAAGCGATCATCAAAGCGGTTTACCAGGGCGCTGGCGTGGCGGCCAAAAACCTGATCCCGCCGACCATGTGGGGCTATAACGACGACGTTAAAGACTACACCTACGATCCGGAGAAGGCGAAACAGCTGCTGAAAGAAGCGGGTCAGGATAAAGGCTTCACCGTTGACCTGTGGGCGATGCCGGTACAGCGTCCGTACAACCCGAACGCACGCCGTATGGCGGAAATGATTCAGGCTGACTGGGCGAAGATCGGCGTGCAAGCCAAAATCGTGACCTACGAGTGGGGTGAATACCTGAAGCGCGCCAAAGCGGGCGAGCACCAGGCAGTCATGATGGGCTGGACCGGCGACAACGGGGATCCGGACAACTTCTTCGCCACCCTGTTCAGCTGCGCGGCGGCGAAAGACGGTTCTAACTACTCTCGCTGGTGCTACAAGCCGTTTGAAGATCTGATTCAACCGGCGCGCGCCGAACCGACGATCACAACAAGCGTATTGAACTGTACAAGCAGGCTCAGGTGGTGATGCACGATCAGGCTCCGGCGCTGATTGTCGCTCACTCCACCGTGTACGAGCCAGTGCGTAAAGAAGTGAAAGGCTACGTGGTTGATCCACTGGGCAAACACCACTTCGAAAACGTGTCTGTCGAATAATAAGCACGATAGCTACCCTCTCTCCTTTCCGGGAGAGGGGGTAAAGCGTTTTCCCTCTGCGGAGGGAATTCCTGTTTGTGAGCAATACAGACGCGCCGCCGCCAGGCGCTGCGTCACTACAGAGAATCCGGGTTATGTTGCAGTTCATCCTCCGACGTCTGGGGCTGGTTATCCCAACGTTTATCGGTATCACCCTTCTCACCTTTGCCTTCGTCCATATGATCCCCGGCGACCCGGTAATGATCATGGCGGGCGAGCGTGGTATCTCCCCTGAGCGCCACGCTCAGCTGCTGGCTGAGCTTGGTCTCGATAAGCCGCTGTGGCAACAATATCTCCACTATGTCTGGGGCGTGCTGCACGGTGATTTAGGCATCTCTCTGAAAAGCCGCCTTCCGGTGTGGGACGAGTTCGTGCCGCGTTTTAAAGCGACGCTGGAGCTTGGCATCTGCGCCATGATTTTCGCGGTCGCTGGTGGGTATTCCGGTCGGGGTACTGGCGGCCGTCAAACGTGGCTCTATTTTCGATCATACCGCGGTGGGCCTCGCGCTGACCGGCTACTCCATGCCTATCTTCTGGTGGGGCATGATGCTGATCATGCTGGTGTCGGTGCAGCTCAACCTGACGCCGGTTTCCGGGCGCGTCAGCGATATGGTCTTCCTGGACGACAGCAATCCGCTGACCGGCTTTATGCTGATAGATACCGCTATCTGGGGCGAGCAGGGCAACTTTATCGATGCCGTGGCGCATATGATCCTGCCGGCCATCGTGCTGGGCACCATTCCGCTGGCGGTGATCGTGCGTATGACCCGCTCCTCGATGCTGGAAGTGTTGGGTGAAGATTACATCCGCACCGCGCGCGCCAAAGGGCTGACCCGCATGCGCGTGATCATCGTGCATGCGCTGCGCAACGCCATGCTGCCGGTGGTGACGGTTATCGGCCTGCAGGTCGGCACGCTGCTGGCGGGCGCCATCCTGACCGAAACCATCTTCTCCTGGCCGGGCCTGGGTCGCTGGCTGATTGACGCGCTGCAGCGCCGCGACTATCCGGTGGTGCAGGGCGGGGTATTGCTGGTCGCGACGATGATTATCCTCGTCAACCTGCTGGTCGACCTGCTCTACGGCGTGGTGAACCCGCGTATTCGTCATAAGAAGTAAGGGGCCATCATGTCACAAGTTACTGAAAATAAAGTTATTGCTGCACCGGTGCCGATGACGCCGTTGCAGGAGTTCTGGCACTATTTCAAGCGCAACAAAGGCGCGGTGGTCGGCCTGGTGTACGTCGTGATCATGCTGATTATCGCCGTATTTGCTAACGTCCTGGCGCCGCATAACCCGGCGGATCAGTTCCGCGATGCGCTGCTGGCGCCGCCGGTCTGGCAGGACGGCGGCACCTGGACGCACCTTCTGGGCACCGATGATGTGGGCCGCGATGTGCTGTCGCGCCTGATGTACGGCGCGCGCCTGTCGCTGCTGGTCGGCTGTCTGGTGGTGGTGCTGTCGCTGATTATGGGCATCGTGCTCGGCCTGGTGGCCGGTTACTTCGGCGGCGTGGTGGATAACATCATCATGCGTGTCGTCGACATCATGCTGGCGCTGCCGAGCCTGCTGCTGGCGCTGGTGCTGGTGGCGATCTTCGGCCCGTCGATCGTCAACGCCTCGCTGGCGCTGACGTTCGTCGCGCTGCCGCACTATGTGCGTCTGACGCGCGCCGCGGTGCTGGTGGAGGTGAACCGCGACTACGTCACCGCTTCTCGCGTGGCGGGTGCCGGCGCGATGCGCCAGATGTTCGTCAATATTTTCCCCAACTGCCTTGCGCCGCTGATCGTTCAGGCGTCGCTCGGTTTCTCGAACGCCATTCTTGACATGGCCGCTCTTGGCTTCCTGGGCATGGGTGCGCAGCCGCCAACACCGGAGTGGGGCACCATGCTCTCCGACGTGTTGCAGTTCGCGCAAAGCGCCTGGTGGGTTGTGACCTTCCCGGGTCTGGCGATCCTGCTGACGGTGCTGGCATTTAACCTGATGGGTGACGGTCTGCGTGATGCGCTCGACCCCAAACTGAAGCAGTAAAGAGGAACGAGATGGCGTTATTAAATGTAGATAAATTATCGGTGCACTTCGGCGACGAAGGCACCCCGTTCCGCGCCGTAGACCGCATCAGTTACAGCGTGAATCAGGGCGAAGTGGTCGGCATCGTCGGTGAATCCGGCTCCGGTAAATCCGTCAGCTCGCTGGCGATCATGGGGCTGATTGATTTCCCCGGCCGCGTAATGGCCGAAAACCTGGAGTTCAACGGCCAGGATCTGAAACGCATTTCTGAAAAAGAGCGCCGCCAGCTGGTGGGCTCCGAAGTGGCGATGATTTTCCAGGATCCGATGACCAGCCTGAACCCGTGCTACACCGTCGGTTTCCAGATCATGGAAGCGATTAAGGTGCATCAGGGCGGGAATAAGAAAACCCGTCGTCAGCGCGCGATCGACCTGCTGACGCAGGTGGGTATTCCCGATCCGGCCTCGCGTCTGGACGTTTACCCGCACCAGCTCTCCGGCGGGATGAGCCAGCGCGTGATGATCGCCATGGCGATTGCCTGTCGGCCAAAGCTGCTGATTGCCGATGAGCCGACGACCGCGCTGGATGTGACCATCCAGGCGCAGATCATCGAGCTGCTGCTGGAGCTGCAGCAAAAGAGAATATGGCGCTGGTGCTGATCACCCACGATCTGGCGCTGGTGGCCGAAGCCGCGCACAAAATCATCGTGATGTATGCCGGCCAGGTGGTGGAAACCGGCAAAGCGCAGGATATCTTCCGCGCGCCGCGTCATCCTTATACCCAGGCGCTGCTACGCGCGCTGCCGGAGTTTGCCGCAGGACAAAGCGCGTCTGGCTTCGCTGCCGGGCGTGGTGCCGGGCAAATATGACCGCCCCACCGGCTGCCTGCTCAATCCGCGCTGTCCGTATGCCAACGGACAAATGCCGCGAGCAGGAACCGGCACTGAACACCGTCGATGGCGGCCGTCAGTCCAAATGTCACTACCCACTCGATGATGCCGGGAGGCCGACACTATGAGTACGCACGAGGCCACCACGCAGCAGCCGCTGTTGCAGGCCATCGACCTGAAAAAATACTACCCGGTGAAGAAGGGACTGTTTGCCCCGGAACGCCTGGTGAAAGCGCTGGACGGCGTCTCCTTCAACCTGGAGCGCGGTAAAACGCTGGCGGTGGTGGGCGAGTCAGGCTGCGGCAAATCCACGCTCGGCCGTCTGCTGACGATGATTGAAGTGCCGACCGGCGGCGAGCTGTATTATCAGGGGCAGGATCTGCTGAAACACGATCCCCAGGCGCAGAAGCTGCGTCGCCAGAAGATCCAGATCGTGTTCCAGAACCCGTATGGCTCGCTGAACCCGCGTAAAAAAGTCGGGCAGATCCTCGAAGAACCGCTGCTGATTAACACCACTCTCAGCAAAGAGGCGCGGCGGGAAAAAGCGCTGGCGATGATGGCGAAGGTCGGCCTGAAAACCGAGCATTACGATCGCTATCCGCATATGTTCTCCGGCGGTCAGCGTCAGCGTATCGCTATCGCCCGCGGGCTGATGCTCGATCCGGACGTGGTGATTGCCGATGAACCGGTGTCCGCGCTGGACGTCTCCGTGCGCGCTCAGGTGCTGAACCTGATGATGGATCTGCAGCAGGAGCTGGGGCTCTCTTACGTGTTCATCTCCCACGATCTGTCGGTGGTGGAGCACATCGCCGATGAAGTGATGGTGATGTATCTCGGCCGCTGCGTGGAAAAGGGCACCAAAGACCAGATCTTTAACAACCCGCGTCACCCGTACACCCAGGCGCTGCTGTCGGCGACGCCGCGTCTGAATCCGGATGAGCGCCGCGAGCGTATTAAGCTGACCGGCGAGCTGCCAAGCCCGCTGAATCCGCCGCCGGGCTGCGCGTTCAACGCCCGCTGCCGCCGTCGCTTCGGCCCCTGCACGCAGCTGCAGCCGCAGCTGAAAGATTACGGCGGGCAATTGGTTGCCTGCTTTGCGGTCGATCAGGATGAGAACGGTGAGAAACCGCACGCGTAATCCTCATGTGCCCGGCAGCGTTCAGGTTGCCGGGCCTGCCACTTTACTCTGAACCCGACAATCGATATTCTCCGCTGCTGACAATCCTTATAAACGTTCCGGCTTAATTTTGAAATTTTCAATAAATTTACCTTAAAACGAACGGAGAGATAATTTCAGTAGGAATAATGGGTTAGCGGAATAAAACAGTTTTATGACTCCCAATAATTATTTCTAAATATTTCTCTGAGTAAGCAAAAATTAAGGTTATTATTTCTTTGTCTGGATTATTACTCTTTTAATCAAGGTAAAAATGACATTTATTAATATAAATTTAGGTTAAGCTGGTTTTTATCCCCGTAATATCCCTACATTTTTGGACGTTAATACTTTAATAGATACAGCAGCAAAAAAAGATGGCACATGTATGGGTATTGTTTATATATTTACCGGAAATAAACACCGTGTTAGCAATGCTGAAATGTAACACGTAAAAACAGGCGGAAGATCATCGCCGAAACATTATCTTGTACCCGCGCAAACACAGCACAGCCAAAATAAAAAGCCACAACTCGACCAATATCCGGGCGCTGAGATCTTTAGCGGTGGTGGGTACAATATTATTTTGTAAATCATGAGATTAACAATGAATCATTATGATGATTTGCAGAGGTTTAAGGATAAAACCCGCAACCAGAAACACGATTTTAAGGATCTTTCCGCGCAAAACCCTGGCAGCGACCAGGGAAACTGGGCACTGATCCAGCAGCTCTCTCCGGCAACGGATGAATCGACGCTGACCATGGGCGGCCATGTTTCTCTTCCTGTCCCGCAATCCGTTGAACCGGATCTCTTTGCCCGCACAGAGAATGCGCCCGCAGTCGACGTCAGCGAACCTGCGTCAATACCGGCTCCTTCCATTTTTCAAGGAGTTGCCAGCCAGCTTGCGACGGTCATTCCGCCCCCGGCGCCTGTGCCCGCTCCCACACCGGTGAGAGCGTTGCCTGCCGAGGGGGTAAAATCTGCCACCGTCAATTACGCGCAACTCTTCGCCGCCAAAGTGCCGGAAGCAAAGCCGAAAACAGAAAAAAACCAGCCATTACACTCGTTGTTAGAAAGGATCGCGTCATGCCGTTGATTTGTGTTTGTTCACCGAAAGGCGGTGTCGGAAAAACGACCCTGACGGCGAATCTGGCGTACGCGCTGGCCCGTTCGGGCAGCAAAGTTCTGGCGCTCGATTTTGACGTGCAGAATGCGCTGCGCCTGCATTTTGGCGTACCGCTAACGGACGGACGCGGCTACGTTGCCAAAGCGGCGGAATCGTCGGACTGGAGCCAGTTTGTCCTCACCGCAGGCGGCAATATCTTCGTCCTGCCTTATGGCGACGCCACGGAAGAGCAGCGACTCACATTTGAAGAGCGGCTGGCGAATGACGAGCACTTTTTAACGCGTGGACTGAATACGCTGTTGAACTATCCGGGTCTGATTATCGTCGCGGATTTTCCGCCAGGGCCGTCGGCTGCGTTAAAAGCCATGTCGCGGCTGGCCGATGTGCATCTGGTGACGTTGCTGGCGGATACCGCATCGCTCTCCCTGCTGCCGCAAATCGAAAACAACCGCCTGACGGGGGACGTGCTCAACCGTAAAGCTGGTCACTATTTTGTGGTCAACCAGAGTGATAACCGCCGCCAGATCAGCCGTGATGTCACCACGTTTCTTGAGCAGCGCCTGGGCAACCAGCTCCTGGGTGTGCTGCACCGCGATGAAAGCGTTGCCGAAGCGAATGCCTCACAGCAATCGGTGTTCGATTTTAGCCCGGCTTCCGCAGCCGCTTTCGATATTGAACTCATTGCAAAACGCGTCGCCGGCATCTTAGGCGTCAAAATCGGTGACGGGACGGTTCACAACTCGCCGCGCATGTCAGGTTTCTAACTCTCACGGGCAACCTATGAAAAAGCTTCTTTCTGTTTTGCTGGTACTGGCAATGGTTCCTGTCGCCCTGCTGGTGGTCATTACGCCGATGGACAGCCAAAAGCAGTATATTTTTGGCCTGATCAGCATGGGTATTTTGTTCCTGCTTGGATTCAGCAAAAAGCGCAGTGTTTCGGTGATTATGGTCGTGATGTCAGCGCTGTTGTCGACACGCTACATGTATTTCCGCCTGACCCAAACCCTGCATTTTAACTCTGAGATTGAAACCCTGCTCGGCATGGGACTGTTCCTTGCGGAAGTCTATGTCTGGGTGATGCTGCTGCTGAGCTACCTGCAAACTGTGTGGCCGCTGAAGCGTGAAATAGTGCAACTGCCGGATGATATGAGCCAGTGGCCGACGGTGGATGTCTACATTCCGACCTACAACGAACCGCTGGATGTGGTGCGTGATACGGTGCTCGCCGCGCAATGTATTGATTACCCGCGTGATAAGATGAAAATCTACCTGCTTGATGACGGTAAACGCCGGGAGTTTGCGGTGTTCGCCGCCGATGTCGGCGTTGGGTATATCACCCGTAACGACAATGCGCACGCCAAAGCCGGCAACCTGAACCACGCGATGAAGCTTACCCACGGCGAGCTGATCTGCGTCTTCGACTGCGACCATGTTGCCACGCGAATTTTCCTGCAAGCTACGGTCGGCGGTTTCCTGAAAGATCCGAAACTGGCGCTGGTACAGACGCCGCACTACTTCTATTCACCGGATCCGTTCGAACGCAACCTGTCGGTAGGCCGCAACATTCCTAATGAAGGCTCACTGTTCTACGGCCCGATCCAGCAAGGCAACGACAACTGGAACGCCACCTTTTTCTGCGGCTCGTGCGCGGTGATCCGCCGTAGCGCGCTGGAGGAGATTGGCGGTTTTGCCGTGGAAACGGTGACCGAAGATGCACATACCGCGCTGAAATTGCAGCGCCTGGGCTGGGGCACAGCGTTTATCGATATCCCGCTGGCGGCCGGTCTGGCGACCGAACGCCTGGTACTGCATGTGATCCAGCGTACCCGCTGGGCGCGCGGCATGACGCAGATTTTCCGCCTCGATAACCCGCTGCTGGGACGTGGGCTGACCCTTCCGCAGCGTCTGTGCTACCTGAGCGCGATGCTTTATTACCAGTTTGCGCTGCCGCGAATCGCCTTTTTGACCGCGCCGCTGGCTTATTTGCTGTTTAACCTGAACATTATTCACTCTTCGGCCACTTTGGTCTTCGCCTACGCGCTGCCGCATTTGTTCCTTGCCGTGTTCGTTAACTCGCGTCTGAACGGACGTTTCCGTTACAGCTTCTGGGGAGAGATTTATGACATCGTGCTGGCGTTCCATATTGTCCTGCCGACCGTCGTCACCATGCTGTTCCCGAAACGCGGGAAATTTAACGTCACCGATAAAGGCGGCCTGCTGAACGTTGGCTATTTCGATTTCAGCGTGGTGCGCCCGCATTTGATTATCGCGGTGTTGCTGGCAGCTGGCGTGGTGGCCGGGATTGTCCGCGCCTGCGCCCATGATTACTTCGGCGTCGATCCGCGCGTTATCGCCCTTAACGTCGGCTGGGGGCTGTACAGCCTGATCTTCCTGCTGGCGGCAATTGCCGTGGCGCGGGAAACCCGTCAGACCCGCAAAACCATCCGTATTGATGTCGATATTCCGGTGTTGATCCACTATGCCAGCGGTATTACCTCGCGCAGCCAGACCGCCGATTTATCGATGGGCGGCTGCCGTATCGTGGTACCGGACGAGCGCCACCAGAGCGATGAAATCGAAGAGATTGAGCTGCTGCTGCAATCGGGTGCGATTGCCATTCCGGCTCGCATCATCGCCAGCGATGCAGAGTATATCCGCCTGATGTTCGACGATATTCCGCTGTCGCGCCGCCGTGAACTGGTGCGCGTGGTGCTTTCCCGCGCGGATGCGTGGATCCATCCGCCGAAACCGCAGGACAACCCGTTCCGCTCGATGCTGACCATTGTGCGCTGCGTCTTTGATCTCTTCTGGCTGACCTGGACATCGCGTCGGGAAAACCGCCGCCTGCGGGCAGAGCTGGCGGCGAAGGCGACGTCGGAGGAGGGCGGCGTATGAAACGTCTGACAACGCTGGCTATGCTGGTCGGTATGCTGTTTATGGCGCCGCTGCACAGTGAGGAAACAACGGTTTCATCGCTGCTGCCGGTTGATTTACCCCCGCCGACAACGACGCAAAGCGCATCGGCCTTTGTGCCGTCGGTGGTCAACAGCGTGAGTCTGGCGCAGATGGGGCAACCGCAGGGATTAACCCTGAGCGGCGGCCAGTTCCAGAGCGGCATCGATTTTACCCTACCGATGGATCAGGTGATCACCAACGCCCGGCTGGCGCTGAATCTAAAGATCTCCCCGGCAATGGCGGCGCGTAATGCCACCCTGCAATTGATGCTTAATGGCCAGCCGCTGGGCACCGTACCACTGACCGCTACTGATAGTGATCTGTCGCGCTACCAGCTGGATATTCCGGCAGCGCTGATGGTTTCCAGCAACAACCTGAGCTTCAAAATCAATGATGGCGATGCGATGCAGTGCCAGCGCGATCTGAACGATAAGTATCGTGTCACCGTCCTGCCGGATTCGCGTTTTGAGCTGGAAGGGCAGCAACTGGATATCGGTGCCGATCTGAGCCACTTCCCGCGCCCGTTCTTTGACAGCATGCAGATGTCACCCACCAGCATTGCGATGGCGTTCGGCGCGACGCTGAGCGCCGATGCCATTAGCGCCGGCGCATTGATCTCCTCGTGGATGGGGATTCAGGCTGATTATCGCGGCATCTCGTTTGCGGTATATCACGATCGTCTGCCGGAACAGAACGGCATCCTGATCGGCCATCCCGGCGAGCAGATCGGCGGCCTGACGCTGCCGCAAACCACGCAGCCGCTGCTGAAAATTATCGATAACCCGGCGAACCCGGTGTACAAGCTGCTGCTGGTTGTCGGCAAAGATGAACATGAACTGCGTGCGGCGGCCTGGCGGCTGACGCGGGGCAATTTCACGCAGCAAACGCCTGCGTTTGATGTTACGGCGCAGACCATTCCGTTGAGCAAACCCTATGATGCGCCGCGCTGGATCCCAACAGATCGTCCCATCAAGCTTCATGAGTTGATCCGCAAAGATCAAAGCCTGACCGCCACCGGGATCTGGCACTCGCCGTTGCAGGTGGCATTTCGCGCCGCGCCGGATCTGTTTTTGTGGGACGGAGAAACCATCCCGCTGCATATTGGTTACCGCTTCCCGACGGAAAACTGGATCGATGAGCAGCGCTCCTGGCTGAGCATGACCATGAACGACACTTTCCTGCACAACCTGCCGGTCAATAAACAGGGCGCGCTGGAAACGCTGTGGCACAAACTGGGCGGCGATGCGCGTCAGGAGTCGTTCGATATGCCGTTGGAGCCGTACATGATCTACGGCGACAACCAGCTCTCGCTCTACTTCAACATCGTGCCGAAAGAGAATGCGCCGTGCAGCACCTTGCTCAACAACAACATCAAAAGCCGCATTGATGATGATTCATGGATCGATTTAAGCCACACGCGTCACTTTGCGCTATTGCCGAACCTCTCCTATTTCGTTGGCGCGTCGTTCCCGTTTACCCGCATGGCGGACTACGCGGAAACGGTGCTGATGCTGCCGCAGAATCCGTCGGAAACGCAGCTCGCCACGCTACTGGATATGGCTGCGCGCTCCGGTAATGCCACCGGAACGGCGCTGGGACATAACCGCGTGGTGCTTGGCGTTCCCACCGGCGGCGGCCTGCAAGAGCTGGTGCGCGATCGCGACGTGCTGGCGGTCACGGGCATGGATCAGCACGACTTCAACCATGCGCTGCTGGCTGACTCGCCGTTTATCACCCATGACAACACGCTGGGCGTGCGCGCGCCCTCCCTGTGGCAGAAAGTGCAGCGCTGGATGGCGGGCGACTGGGCGGCCGAAGGGCTGGAGGCCGACCGCTACTTCTCCTCTAACGAAGCATGGCGCGGTTTTATCAGTTTCCGCTCACCGTGGAACGATGAGCGTCTGGTGGTACTGGCGCTGGGCAGCAGCGATGAACAGCTTTCGCACCTGCATAGCGATCTGGCCTCAGCGCGTATTAACGCCGGTATTCGCGGCGATGCCGCCATCATCACCAATGAAAACGGGGTACGCAGCTTCCGCGTCGGCGAACAGTTCCCGAGCGGTCAAATGCCACCGCAGATGATGGTGGTCTGGTATGCCAACCAGCACTCAGCGCTGCTGGCCATTCTGGGACTGCTGGTCGGTTCGCTGGCGGGCTGGCTGTTCTATCTGGCGCTGAAAAAGCGCGAGCGTAAACGTCTGCATCCGGAGAACAGCAAGTGAAAAGGGTGACCACAATGCGAAACAAAACCGCCCGCCGGTGGACGACCGTTTGCCTCTCCGGCGCACTTGCGCTCAGCGCTGCCGGGCAGGCACAGGCCGCGCCGAATGATGCGGCCTTAAAAGCGCTGTTCGATCAGGCCAACTACTGGCATGAAAAATCCCATGACGACCTGGCGATGGAGTCGCTGAAAAAGGTGTTAATGGTTGATGCCAATAACACCCGGGCGATGTATCTGATGGCGCTGTGGGCGCAGCAAAATGGCGATTTGCAGACCGCCGCGCAGTGGCGTTCGCGGCTGGCGCAAACCGCGCCCGGCGATGGCGAATTGCAGGCGCTGGATAACGCCAAACAGATGGCGCAGGTGCCGCAAGGGCAGCTCACGCTGGCGCGTCAGCAGGCGCGGAGCGGCAACATTCCGGCCGCGCTGGAGACCTGGCGCAGCCTGTTTAACGGCAATACGCCTCCGCCGGGTCTGGCGCCGGAATATTACCTGACGATGGCGAGCGACAAAGCGCTCTATCCGCAGGCGCTGGCGCAGATGCAGCACATTGTGGCGCAGAATCCGCAGGACAATGCCGCGCGCGTGGCGCTGGGCAAGATGCTCACCTGGCGTGAAGAGACGCGCCGCGACGGGATTTTAATGCTCGAACCGATGGCCAGCGGCAGCAAAGATGCCGATGCCGGTTTACGACAGGCGCTGCTGTGGCTTGGGCCGCAGTCCGGCGATGAGCGCTTCTACGACACCTGGTTGCAGCGCCATCCGCAGGACAGCGAAGTTCAGGATTACTACCGCAAAAACATCGGCGGCGCAGCGAAAGGCGCGGGCTTTACCGCCCTGAACAGCGGCGACAGCAGTACGGCGAAGCGGCAGTTTGAACAGGTGCTGCAAACCAATCCGCAGGATGCCGATGCGCTGGCGGGCATGGGTTATATCGCTCAGCGCAATGGAGATTATCAGGCGGCGGCGCAATACCTGAACCGGGCGGCGAGCCTGGGTGGCGATGCCTCTGCCGAGCGCAAAACGCAGGCGGAGGACGCGGCGTTTTACGGCCAACTGGCGCAGGCGCAACAGGCGCTGAAAGAGGGCAATGTCAGCCAGGCGCTGGCCCTATCCGCACCGCTGGCGCAGCAGAGCGGCGAGCGGGGAACGGCGGCAAAACTGTTCCGCGCCGATGTGTTACGCCAGAACAAAGATTACCCGCAGGCGGAGCAGGCACTGCGCGCTATTCTGAACGACCAACCGCAGAATGCCCCGGCGCGCGAAAACCTCTATTACGTTCTGCGCGATCAAAACAAAACGGCAGAAGCTCAGAGCATGCTGCGAACCCTACCGGCCAGCTTGCAGGCGAAGCTGCAACCGCGCGTAGTCACCGGCGCGCCGGGCGATCCGCTGCGCCGTCAGGCGCAACAACTGGCTGCCAGCGGCAATACGCCGCAGGCGATTGCGCTGTTGCGTCAGGGCGTTGAGCGGTTGCCGGACGATCCGTGGCTGCGCCTCGATCTGGCGCGATTATTACAGCAATCCGGCCAGCAGAATGAAGCGGCGAGCGTTATGCTTCCGGCACAAAGCAGCGGCTCGGGCGCAAGCTCCCTGTATGCCGCCGCGCTGTTCGCCAGTGAAAATGGCGGCTGGCAGCAGGCCAGTTCGTTGTTGTCGCGGATCTCGCCCGCGGGGCAAAACAGCCAGACGCGCGATCTCGCCCGCCGGGTGAACTACAACCTGCAAATGGCGACCGCCGATCGTTACCTGGCACAGGGCAATACTGTTGCCGCGTCGAATACCCTGAAAGCGCTCGCCAGCACGCCACCGGAAAGCCCGGCCGATGCCGGGAAACTGGCGCGGATGCTGGCGCAAACCGGCGATCTGACAACGGCGGTTTCGCTGGTGCGGGCCAATATGCAGCAGGGCGTGCAGGGCAATGCCGGGGATTACGCCGATCAAATTGCCGTGCTGAATCAGGCCGGGCTGAACCAGGAAGCACAGGCCTTTGTTTCCAGCCCCGAGATGCAGGCGCGCAGCACCCCGGCGCAACTGGCGGGCGTGCGTAACGGTTATGTGATTAATGAAGCCGATCGTCTGCGTGAGCAGGGCAACTATGCCGCCGCCTATGACAAGCTGATTCGCGCGTTGCAAAGCGATCCGCAGAATACCGATTTGATGTTCGCCATGGGCCGTCTCTACCAGAGCGGCAAAATGAACAAAGAAGCGGGCGTGCTGTATGACTATCTGATGACGCGCGACAGCGATGATCAGGCCGCGCGTGTCGGCGCGATTGATGTGGCGCTGGCGGAAAATAATATTGATAAAGCCCAGACCCTGGCGAATGGTCTGCGCAGTAACAGTTCACCGGAACGCCTGCTACTGCTGGCGCGGCTGGAAGAAGCAAAGGGTAACCATCAGCAGGCGATGACCCTGTTGCGTAGCGCCCGCGGCAAGCTGGTGGGGCTGGAATCGACCAACAGCGCGGCCACGCCAACAATTGGCGGCGTTTTGTTGGCTGATAACCCGTTTATGACTACCAGTAAAACCACGGCTGACACGGCTGCGCCGCAGTCGCTGTATGGGCAGACGTTGCCGTGGCAGGTGGCGCAGGTGGCCCGTGAGCCGGGCAGTAATCTGCCGGGCACTACGCGTACCGATCTGCCGGTAGAAACGGCGCAAAGCCGTACGCTGCGCCAGGTGGATGACATGATGCAGCAGATGAACGAAAAAACCGGCATGTGGCTGCAAGGTGAAGTGGATATTCGCGGTCGCGACGGGGAAACCGGCACCAGCAAGTTAACGGAAGCGAAAGCGCCGCTGACCTGGTCCAGTTCGCCGTTCGGCGATGCGCGCTTTGAATTTACTGCCACGCCAGTCAGCCTCAGTTCCGGTAGCGCTTCGGGCGATGCCTGGCGTCGTTATGGTTCAAACCCGCTGGCAGATGCGGCGAGCAATATTGCCACCTCCATCAGCAATGCCAACAGTTCTACGGCAACGGACGGCAGCGATAAATTTACCGATCTGGCAAGCTACGCCGATGCCAGCAAACTGACACCGTTTACCGATGAGGGTTACAACAACCTGACCTCTTTATTGGGTTCGAGCCGCCTGAAAAGCCTGAGCGCATCGAACTACAAGAAGAATTACAACGATGCAATTAACGCCTCTACCGATTCGCAAAACGCCAGCGGCGTGGAGCTGAATATGGCGCTCAGCGGCGACAGCTACAAGCTGGATATCGGCAGTACGCCGCTCGGGCAGGATCTCACCTCGCTGGTGGGCGGCGTGAAGTGGTCGCCGAAACTGACCAACTACCTGACGCTGATCTTCACCGGCGAGCGCCGCGCGATCACCGACAGCCTGCTGTCGTATGTCGGACTACAGGATAAATACTCCGGCCAGCGCTGGGGGCAGGTCACCAAAAACGGCGGATCGGTACAGTTAAGTTACGATGATGGCGATGCCGGGTTCTACGTCGGCGGCGGAGGTTACAGTTATCTCGGGACGGATGTTGCCAGCAACACCAGCATGAACGCCAATGCCGGGGTCTATTTACGCCCGTGGCATGACGATTTCCGCCAGTTGCAGGCCGGGTTGAGCGTGAGCTGGATGGATTTCTCGAAAAACCTCAGCTACTTCACTTACGGCCAGGGCGGTTATTTCAGTCCGCAGAACTATGTCAGCGTCTCTTTACCGGTCGATCTTTCGCAGAAAATCGATAACTGGAAGCTGAGCATCGGCGGCGCTGTGGGATATCAGTCTTATACCCAGGATAAAAGCGACTATTTCCCGACCGAGCCTGAGGCACAGAAGATGCTCCAGCAACTGGCGGATCTTGGCTTTATCAAAGAGGCGCAGTACCAGGGCACTTCGCAAAACGGTATCGGCTACAACTTCCATGCGGGGCTGGATTACAACGTGAATAAAAATATGACGGTGGGCGGCAAAGTCGGCTACGACACCTTCGGCAATTATAACGAAAGCACCGCCGGGATTTGGCTCCGGTACATGTTGGGAGACAAATGATGACACACACTTCTGATACGCCGTTGCTCTCGTGGTTTCAGCAGCAGCAAACCGCGCCGGGCTGGTTTGATTTGCTGAGCGTAATGATTGACGGCATGGTAAACAACGTCGGTGAAGCGGAAAGCCTGCCGTTCCTGCGACAGATGGGTGATGCAATGGCGGAACGCACACCGCTTCCGCCGTCGGAAACCGTGGGCGAACTGGAAGCCAATATCAATGCGCAACTGGCGCTGTTCAACTGGGGTTTTATCGATATCGATACCCGTGATGACGTGCTGGCATTTCGTCATCAGGGCTTGCCGGTCGCGCGGGAAGAAGCGCACCGGAAGCGCTGGTGCTTTGCTTTTTGCGCCGTGCTTGAGGGGCTGTATACCCGCTGGATGCAAGAGCAGGGCGGCGCGGCAGGCCTCGTTTTTACTCGCGAAAGGCTCTATTCTGTGTCGGATGTTCTCTTCCGTTACGCTAACCCAAGTGAGTAAACCCATGTTGAAGCGCGTATTCGCCGCTCTGGTGGTGATGGTGAGTCTGTTGTTTACGCCATTTTCCCAGGCTTCTGCGGCCTGGGATAGTTATAAAGCCCGTTTTTTAATGCCGGATGGACGCGTCGTCGATACCGGTAATAAAAGTGTTTCCCATACTGAAGGCCAGGGTTACGCCATGTTGATGGCGGTGGCCAGTGATGACAGAGCTGCCTTTGACAGCATGTGGAACTGGACGAATAAGACCCTGAGAAATAAAGATAACGGCCTCTTTTTCTGGCGTTATAACCCGGTGGAAGCCGATCCTGTTGCTGATAAAAACGATGCGACGGATGGCGATGTTCTGCTGGCCTGGGCGCTGCTGAAAGCGGGGCAGCGCTGGAATGTTCCGGCTTATACCAGCGCGTCGGACGCTATTACGCAGGCCGTGCTGAAACATACCGTGGTGAGTTATGCCGGTTACCGCGTGATGCTGCCAGGCGCGAACGGCTTCAACCTCAACACCTATGTGAACCTGAATCCCGCCTATTTCATCTTCCCGGCGTGGCAGGATTTCGCGAAACGAAGCCATCAAGTGGTGTGGCGCGATTTGATCGCCGACGGGCAAAAGCTGCTGGGGAAAATGCGCTTTGGCAAAGCACAGCTCCCTACAGACTGGGTTTCGCTGGCGGCGGATGGCAAGCTCTCCCCGGCAAAAGAGTGGCCGCCACGCATGAGTTATGATGCTATCCGTATTCCGCTGTATATCAGCTGGCAGGATCCGCAAAGCGCGCTGCTGATGCCGTGGCGTAGCTGGTGGCAGGGCTTTAGCCGCAATCAGACGCCAGCCTGGGTGAATGTGGCGACCAACGAAACGGCGCCGTATATGATGAATGACGGTCTGCTGGCGGTACGTGATTTAACGCTGGGAGAACCGCTGGCCGAGCCGCAAATCACCGCGCAGGATGATTACTACTCTGCCAGCCTGAAGATGCTGGTGTGGCTGGCGCAGCAGCGCTAACCGATCGGCCCTCTCCCTTGCGGGAGAGGGCGCAGGACGTTACTGCGGATACGGTACCCAGTCGCCGCCGTTCAGGCGAACATACGGCTTGTTCTGGTACTGCAACACAATGGCGTTGGCGTTTTCAGAAACCGGTGCCGTTTGCGGCAGATTGCTGGTGAGCTGCTGCCAGTTGACGCTGTCCTCGGTGAAGATTTTGCCATCCAGCACCCGTGTCACCAGTTCTGATATTGCCAGGAAGCTGCTCGGCTGGTTAATCTCAATCGGCGCGCCCTGATGCGGCGCTTTCATGCCGAAGAATTTAATCGCTGTCGGTACGTTGGTAATTGACGGGCTGGGGATATCACGCAGGCCGGAAACCTGCATTTTGTCGCCCTTCAGCGCCGCGCCGTGTTCCGGCACCAGCACCACCATCACTTTCCGCCCGGATTTCTCCAGCTGCGTGAAGAAGGCATCCAGCTCATCAAACAGTTTCTGCGCGCGCAGTTTGTAATCCGCCGTTTTACGATCGCCGGGATAGTGGTTCCCGTCGTGCAGCGGCAGCAGGTTGTAGAAGGTTGCGGTGCGTTGCCCCTGTTTGAAGCTGTCCGACTCCATCCAGCGGTTCAGCACGGCAGTATCGTCATAGACCGGCGAACCATCAAAAGAGAGCAGTACAGGCGGCAGGCCAGATTGATCCATCAATGGTACCTGCACGCCGCCGTTATCGCGGATCTCTTTCAGGAAACCGCCGAACTCGCCGTTATGGTCCATCATCAACTGCTGGGTAAAGCCCAGTTTCGCCAGATTATCAAACAGATAGCATTGGTTATTGGCCTGCTGATAGAGGTTTTTGTGCGACGACTGGCCGCAACTGGCGCGCAACAGACGGATCGCCGCCGGGCCGCTGTAAGCGGTGGCAGAGTTGAAGTCTTTAAACACGATGTCGAAGTGCGACCACAGCGGGTGCGACATCAGCCCTGCTGCTTCAATATCATCCCACGAGAGGGAACAGATATTGATGACCAGCAGATCAAACGGCTGGGCGTCAGCGGGAAGCTGCGCCGGGAAAGTGCTCTGGCGCTTCTCTTCTGAGGCGTAGAAACTGGCAAGATAAGCATTCAGGTTTTCCGAGGTCGGCGGCGCGGTTTGCGCTGGGATATCGCCCACCACCGGGGTATCGCCTGCCGCCGCGACGGTTGCTGCCGCACCGCCGCCGGTGGTGGTCACCGTGGTGGTTGGCTGGCCGCCTGGCCACAAGTTAAATGCCGGTCCGGTCAGGGTCAGCATGTTCAGCCAGATCATAATGGCGACGACAAACACGGTGACGCGGATCCACTGTGATAGAAACAGCCACGCCACCAGCAGGACAAAAACCGCGCCAATCATCTGCCAGTTGATAAAACGCTCGGTCACCAGATCGAGCAGATAGTCGGCGCTGAAACCCGCGACCTGCGAGCCCTGGCTCATCATGCTTTCCGGGCCCGGCAGCCAGGTGTCATGCCAGAAGAGCGCAAAACCAATCGGCAGTGCGATCCAGTGACGCAGACGATGTAACCTCATGCGCGGCAACGGCATCAGCAGGAAGGCCATAAAAACCAGGTTCAGCAAGGGATGAAAGTTAAGGTAGCCCGCCCACAACAGACCAAACTTCAGCAGAAAGTAGAAGTTCCAGCCGGAGAGGCCGCGCCAGTATTGCCAGAGCGGCGAGGGCGATGAAGCGGTATAGGTAGAATTAGTCATGTTTGCGGTCTGCCTTGACGAGCGATGCCCGGCGCAATGTTCCGGCCGGTTTTACATAGCGAGGTCTGGTAAACAAGATCCGAAATGCGGACCGGATAGGGCGTATCCAGTGGTGCGCAAGATAACCCAGCGGGAAAAAGATCAGTGCGCAGAAGATGATAAGCTGAACGATATCGCTGACTGACATCATGATGTGCGCTCCGCGGTGTCACTGAATAAGCGGTAAGGCTCCGGAATACGGCGCCAGCCTGTACCGTCATGTTCGGCGTTAATGACTTTCTTCATTCCGGCAGTGTCAGGCAGCGGTTTAGCCAGTTTTTCCGGCGTCAGCATACGCATCTGCACCAGTTCCGCGGCAATCTGATTATCTTCAAACCAAACCATACGGTTCGAGAAGATATCCGCCGTTGGCAGCGGGAAAATATGGTTCAGGGCCGTATCGAGATCGTTGACCCGGCAAAAGGACAAAAACAGCACCAGGCGGTTGTCGCTCATGGTCACAATATCCCCCACGCGATTGGGGCGACAAAAGGTAAGCGCTTGTTCAACGCGAATACCCGGTACCGGGCGCAGGGCAACCATAACCCCTTTGCCATCCGGCGGCAACAGTTGGTTATTGACCATATTGCTTACGGCATCGCAGAAGGTATTCCACGGCTGGTAGCCGCGCAGCTTCAGCGGCTGGGTCATGGAAAGCAGGGTGGAGATATCTTCCGGCACCAGGCGGCTGAACTGTTGCCCCTGAACGCTTTCGATCAGCGTCAGGCAGCGCGATAGCGGCGCGTTCCAGGGAATAACCATATTCGCGCCGCAGCCCAGCAATAATCGCTCATCGGTGGCGCGCAGGCTGGCCTGACTTTCGCGGACGATAATTTTTAAACCGCTGCCGCGCTGGCGGCGCAGGGTATGTACCTGGCGGGCGATACTCTCAATCTGGTTGTTTTGCACCAGGGAGAAAATAAGGGTTGCCGCCTGGCTTGAGCGGGCTTCTTGAAAAAGGGCTTCGTTTGATTCAAACAAAGACCAGTTTTCCGAAAGCGGCGGCGCACCTTCCAGAACCGCGATATGGCTCAAGATGCGTTTTTCATCACTGCGCGGTTGCACGGCGGTTTCTTCCTGCTTCGCTAATTGCCACCGGTCATCATGATGATGAAGAATCAGTTGCTGGCGGGCGCTGATCCCTTTTTCATTACACCACCAGGCAATATCGTAGAGATGCATACCGTTTTGATAGCGTAAACTTGCCAGACCAAACAGTGAGCGATATTCACTCATCAAAATCGAGGCTTGTTTGTCATTGTTATTGCCGGGATTAATAACCAGCAAAGTACAATTATGATATTTCGCCCACTCATGCGTTTTTTCTAACCATTGATGTATTTTGGGACCAGGAACATTCTGCCAGGCATTATTAGCACAGAGCAGTATAAGTAAATAATTCTCAGGCTCAATGGTGCAGAGTAAATCGCGGGCGAAAAAGTATAGGCTATTACTCTGGTTTGGCATGGAAAATAAACGCACCGTCTGGGGGCCGTGATCTTTATCCAGTTTAAGGATGCCCCGTAGATCGTGGTCCATACCGATAACCGCGACATTTGCCTCGGTATCTTGTTGTGCAATAGTTTGATTAATAAGGCTAACTGCATCAGTTTCGCGATCGGCATTTAACCACCAAACGCCGCCTGTAGGCATGTGGCGCAATTCGTCCCATAATGACTGGATGCCAATAGAAAATATGGGGTCCACGGTGTCCCTCTTTTCGAAACAAATTTATCTGTATCTCAGTTTACTAGCGAAAGCGGAGAAATAAACCTAACATTGAAATTAAAGAACATCAGATTTAGCATGTAAATGAAATTTGTCAGGGCAGGATGCCTTGCTACAATGAGTGCATGTGTTTTCTATTCAAAGGGATCGGGCCAGAATGCATAACAATGAACCAAAAACGCAAACAGACCCAACTCTGGGTTACACATTCCAAAACGATTTTCTGGCGCTGACGCAGGCCTTTTCTCTACCCGAAATAGATTACGCCGATATTTCCCAGCGGGAACAGTTGGCTGCGGCTATTAAACGCTGGCCGTTACTGGCTGAATTCGCCCATCAACAATAAGGCAACAGTAGATGGCCATACTGGGATTACAGGGGGTCCGTGGCGGTGTGGGTACCACATCGGTTACCGCGGCGCTGGCGTGGTCATTGCAGCTATTAGGTGAATCGGTGCTGGTTATTGATGCCTGCCCCGATAATTTGCTGCGCATGTCGTTTAACGTCGATTTTGCCAGCCGTGGCGGTTGGGCGCGCTCCGTGCTTGATGATAAAGACTGGCGGGATGCCGGTTTGCGCTACACCTCCCAGCTTGATCTGCTGCCGTTTGGCCAACTCACCACGAACGAGTGGGATGTTATTCATCAGCATGACGCGTTAAACCAACTTGCTGCTCTTTTACAGGCGTTAAAAACGCAGCAACAGTATCACTGGGTGCTCATCGATCTGCCGCACGGTTTTTCACCGTTGACGCGGCAATTCGTCGCCGCGTGCGATCATGTTTTCACCATCGTCAACCCCGATGCGAACTGCCATATCCGCCTGCATCAGCAGGCGCTGCCTGCGGGGTCGCCATATTCTGATTAACGATTTGCGGATCGGCAGCCAGATCCAGGACGATCTGTAGCAGGTCTGGCTGCAAAGCCAGACGCCGCCTCCTGCCGACTGACTATCCATCGTGATGAGGCGCATGGCGGAGTGTCTGGCATCGAAACAACCGCTGGGGGAATACCGCAGCGATTCACTGGCGGCAGAAGAGATCCTGACGCTGGCTAACTGGTGTCTGCTACATTGCGCAAAGCCGCGCGAAGGTGGTGAGCGAGAGGGGAGCCGGCCATGAGTCGTCCCGCCAGCTGGTTGCTCATCCCGCCGGTCAGTGCGCGTTTGCGCGCGCGCTATCGGCATTTTCGCCAGCACGGCGCATCGGGGTTCAGCGCCGCGCTCGGCTGCTTCTGGATGATTCTGGCCTGGATGTTTATTCCACTCGAACACCCGCGCTGGCAGCAGTTACGGGCACAACAGCAGCACTGGTTTCCGCATATTAATCCTGACCGGCCGCGTCCGCTGGATCCGGCGCGCTACCTCATTCAGGCCATCTGGCTGGTGGTGACATCACCCCGCGCGGACCGCCGAAATCGACGCGGCGCCAGCGTTTTGCCCGTATCCGCGCAGTTGCGTGAACGCTGCTATCAGTGGCTGGATACCTTGCCCGAACAGCGTGACGCGATAAGACCAGCCATCTGGATAACCATAAAGAGCTCGGGCATCTCCGCCCGCATCTGCGGCGTTTTATCCTCGGCGTGATCGTGGTGTTCTCGCTCATTCTGGCGCTGGTGTGCATTACGCAGCCGTTCAACCCGCTGGCGCAGTTCACCTTCCTGATCCTGCTGTGGGGCGTGGCGCTGCTGGTGCGCCGTATTCCGGGCCGCTTCTCGGCGCTGATGCTGATTGTGCTGTCGCTGACCGTCTCCTGTCGCTACATCTGGTGGCGCTATACCTCAACCCTGAACTGGGACGATCCGGTCAGCCTGGTGTGCGGCCTGGTGCTGCTGTTTGCCGAAACCTACGCCTGGATGGTGCTGGTGCTGGGCTATTTCCAGGTCGCCTGGCCGCTCAACCGCCAGCCGGTGCCGCTGCCGAAAGATATGTCGCAGTGGCCGACGGTCGATCTTTTCGTGCCGACCTACAACGAAGATCTGAGCGTGGTGAAAAACACCATTTACGCGGCGCTGGGCATCGACTGGCCGAAAGACAAGCTTAAAATCTGGATCCTCGATGACGGCAACCGCCGGCGTTCCGCCAGTTCGCCGAGCATGGTGGGCGTCGAGTACATCGCCCGCCCGACGCATGAACATGCGAAAGCCGGGAACATCAACAACGCGCTGAAGTATGCCAAGGGCGAGTTTGTCTCGATCTTCGACTGCGACCACGTGCCGACGCGCTCGTTCCTGCAGATGACCATGGGCTGGTTCCTGAAAGAGAAAAAGCTGGCGATGATGCAGACGCCGCACCACTTCTTCTCGCCGGATCCGTTTGAACGTAACCTCGGCCGCTTCCGTAAAACGCCGAACGAAGGCACGCTGTTCTATGGGCTGGTGCAGGACGGCAACGACATGTGGGATGCCACCTTCTTCTGCGGCTCCTGCGCGGTTATCCGCCGTAGGCCGCTGGATGAGATTGGCGGGATCGCCGTCGAAACCGTCACCGAAGATGCGCACACCTCGCTGCGCCTGCACCGCCGTGGGCATACCTCTGCCTATATGCGTATTCCGCAGGCGGCCGGGCTGGCGACCGAGAGCCTGTCGGCGCACATTGGTCAGCGTATTCGCTGGGCGCGCGGCATGGTGCAGATTTTCCGCCTCGATAACCCGCTGATCGGGAAAGGGCTGAAGCTGGCGCAGCGTCTCTGCTACGTCAACGCCATGTTCCACTTCTTATCCGGCATCCCGCGGCTGATCTTCCTGACCGCGCCGCTGGCGTTCCTGCTGCTGCACGCCTACATCATCTACGCCCCGGCGCTGATGATCGCGCTGTTTGTGCTGCCGCACATGATCCACGCCAGCCTGACGAACTCGAAGATACAGGGGAAATACCGCCACTCCTTCTGGAGCGAAATCTACGAAACGGTGCTGGCCTGGTACATCGCGCCGCCGACGATGGTGGCGCTGATCAACCCGCACAAAGGCAAATTCAACGTCACCGCCAAGGGCGGGCTGGTGGAAGAGGAGTACGTCGACTGGGTGATCTCCCGTCCGTACATCTTCCTGGTGCTGCTGAACCTCGTGGGCGTGCTGGCGGGGATCTGGCGCTACTTCTACGGCCCGGAAAACGAAATCCTGACCGTCTTCGTCAGTATGGCCTGGGTCTTCTACAACCTGATTATCCTCGGCGGCGCGGTGGCGGTGTCGGTGGAAAGCAAACAGGTTCGTCGCGCGCATCGCGTTGAAATCTGCATGCCAGCGGCGATTGCCCGTGAAGATGGCCATCTCTTCTCCTGTACCGTGCACGACTTCTCCGACGGCGGTCTGGGGATCAAAATCAACGGCCAGGCGAAGGTGCTGGAAGGGCAGAAAGTTAACCTGCTGCTGAAGCGCGGTCAGCAGGAGTATGCCTTTCCGACGCCGGTCGTTCGCGTGGCATTGGCAATGAGGTCGGTCTGCAGCTGATGCCGCTGACCAAAAAACAACATATCGATTTTGTGCAGTGTACGTTTGCCCGCGCGGATACGTGGGCGCTCTGGCAGGACAGCTTCCCGGAAGATAAACCTCTGGAAAGCCTGCTGGATATTCTGAAACTGGGGTTCCGTGGCTATCGTCACCTTGCAGAATTTGCCCCGCCGTCGGTGAAAGTAATTTTCCGGTCACTTACTTCGCTGGTTTCCTGGGTCGTGTCGTTCATTCCTCGTCGTCCGGCACGGGATAAGGCCGTGCAGGCAGACCAACGACGTTACTGGCTCAACAATGATGATAACGCGATGAAAACAAAACTTTCCTGGTTATGTGCAGTGGCAATGGGGATGAAGCGCCCTGACTCCGATGATGACTTCTGCCGCGCCCTCGCTTCCGGCGCCTAATGTCCCGGCTGTCGCACCGGCTACGGATCCGGTCGCAACGCCTGCACCGCAGTCAAACTGAAAACATCGCTCGAACCAGCCAACGGGGAACGCCGACCGCAGACGGACATGTCGTGGGGCAGGTGATGCCGGGCGTGCGGGGGGCGAATGCGCCCGTCGTTGCGGACAATGCGCCGTCGCGGGACGTGAAGCTGACCTTCGCGCAAATCGCACCGCCTCCGGGCAGCATGGTGCTGCGCGGCATCAACCCTAACGGCGGCATTGAGTTTGGCATGCGCAGCGATGAGGTCGTCTCTAATGCGGTGCTGAACCTTGAATACACGCCATCGCCGTCGCTGCTGCCGGCACAGTCTCAGCTGAAGGTCTATCTGAATGATGAGCTGATGGGCGTTCTGCCGGTCACCAAAGAGCAGCTCGGCAAGAAAACGCAGGCGCAGGTGCCGATCAACCCGCTGTTCATCACCGATTTTAACCGCATTCGCCTGGAGTTTGTCGGTCACTACCGCGATGTCTGCGAAAACCCGGCCAGCAACACGCTGTGGATGGACGTCGGGCGTAACTCCTCGCTGCAGATGACCTACCAGTCGCTGGCGCTGAAAAACGATCTCTCGGCATTCCCGGTTCCGTTCTTCGATCCGCGTGATAACCGTCCGCTCACGCTGCCGATGGTGTTTGCCTCTTCCCCGGACGTGACCGAGCAGTTGGCGGCCACCATTGTGGCGTCCTGGTTTGGTTCACGCGCGGGCTGGCGCGGCCAGAGCTTCCCGGCGATGTATGACAAGCTGCCGGACAGAAATGCCATTGTGTTTGCCACCAACGCGAAACGCCCGGCCTTCCTGCGCGATCATCCGGACGTCAAAGCGCCGACCGTTGAGATGATAAGCCATCCGGAAAACCCGTACGTGAAGCTGCTGGTGGTGTTGGGGCGTGACGATAAAGATCTGGTGCAGGCGGCAAAAGGGATTGCCCAGGGGAACGTCCTGTTCCGTGGCAACAGCGTCACGGTGGATGAGGTCAAGCCGCTGCTGGCGCGTAAACCTTATGATGCGCCAAACTGGGTGCGTACCGACCGTGCGGTGACCTTTGGCGAGCTGAAAACCTATGAAGAACAGCTGCAGGCCACGGGGCTGGAGCCGGCGCCGATTAGCCTGTCGCTGAACCTGCCGCCGGATCTGTACCTGCTGCGCACCAACGGCATTGATATCAATCTGAACTACCGCTATACCGCGCCAGCGACCAAAGACAGCTCGCGCATGGATATCAGCCTGAACAACCAGTTCCTGCAATCCTTCAGCCTGCAAAGCACGCAGGATACGAACCGCCTGATGCTTCGCCTGCCGGTGCTGCAGGGGCTGCTGGACGGCAAAACGGATGTTTCCATTCCGGCACTGAAGCTGGGCGCGATAAACCAGCTGCGCTTTGACTTCCAGTACATGAACCCGATGCCTGGCGGCTCGGCGGAAAACTGCATCACCTTCCAGCCGGTACAGAACCACGTGGTGATTGGCGATGAGTCGACCATCGACTTCTCGAAGTACTATCACTTCATGGCGATGCCGGATCTGCGCGCCTTTGCTAACGCGGGCTTCCCGTTCAGCCGCATGGCCGATCTGTCGCAAACCCTCATTGTCACTCCGGTGCAAGCCAAACGACAGGACAGGTCGGTACGCTGCTGGATACGCTATGGCGACCGTTGGCGGACAAACAGGATTACCGGCAATTAACGTCACGTTGACCGACGATGGCAGCCAGATTCAGAACAAAGACGCCGACATCATGGTGATCGGCACGATTCCGCAAACGCTGAAGGATGACAAAAGTATCGATCTGCTGGTGAAAGCGGCCCAAAGCTGGGTGAAAACGCCGCTGCGCCAGTCGCCATTCATGGCGAGTGAAACGGATGCCGCCGACCGCAAAGCCGATACGAAAACGGCAGTCAGTTCCGATGGCCCAATGGCGGCGGTGGTGGGCTTCCAGTCGCCATACAACGAACAGCGCAGCGTGGTGGCTCTCCTGGCGGACAGCCCGCGCGGGTATGAACTGCTCAACAAGGCCATGAACGACAGCGGTAAACGTGCCGCGATGTTTGGTTCCGTGTCGGTGATCCGTGAGTCCGGCGTCAATAGCCTGCGCGTGGGCGATGTGTACTACGTGGGTCATCTGCCGTGGTTTGAACGCCTGTGGTATGCGCTGGCTAACCATCCGGTTCTGCTCGCCATCCTGGCTGCGGTCAGCGTGGTCTTGCTGGCATGGGTGCTGTGGCGTCTGCTGCGAATCATCAGCCGTCGTCGCCTGGACCCGGACCATGAGTAAGCAGTGATGAAAGCGCTACGTTGGGTGGTGATGATTGCAGCGCTGATGCTGGCGGCGCTGCCTCCGCGCGCCGCCTGCACCTGGCCTGCCTGGGAGCAGTTTAAAAAGGACTACATCAGCGAGGGCGGGCGGGTCGTTGACCCCAGCGACACGCGCAAAATTACGACCTCGGAAGGGCAAAGCTACGCCCTGTTCTTTGCCCTGGCGGCGAACGATCGCAAGGCCTTTGACCAGCTGCTGACCTGGACGCGCGATAATCTTGCCAGCGGCGATCTCAACGACCATCTGCCTGCCTGGCTATGGGGGCAGAAAGATAAAGAGAGGTGGGCGGTGATTGATACCAACTCCGCCTCTGACGCCGATGTCTGGATCGCCTGGTCACTGCTCGAAGCGGGGCGGTTGTGGAAACATCCGGACTATACCCGCACGGGTAAGCGCTGCTGAAACGCATTGTCAGCGAGGAGGTGGTGAAAGTGCCGGGGCTTGGCGCAATGCTGCTTCCCGGTAAAGTCGGCTTTGCCGATGAACACGCCTGGCGCTTTAACCCCAGCTATCTTCCTCCGCAGCTGGCGAGCTATTTCACGCGTTTCGGCGCCCCCTGGACCACGCTTCGTGAAACCAATCTGCGCCTGCTGCTGGAGAGCGCGCCGAAAGGCTTTTCGCCGGACTGGGTGCAGTATCAGAAAAACAGAGGCTGGCGGTTACAGCAGGAGAAAGCGCTGGTGGGCGGCTACGACGCCATCCGCGTGTATCTCTGGGTGGGCATGATGAGTGATAACGATCCTCAGAAAGCCCGGCTGCTGACGCGCTTCCAGCCGATGGCGGCAAAGACAAATGAAACGGGGTGTGCCGCCGGAGAAAGTGGATGTGGCGACGGGGAAACGCACCGGGCAACGGCCCGGTCGGGTTCTCTGCCGCTACATGCTGCCGTTTTTACAACAACGTGATGCCCAGGCGGTTCAGCGCCAGCGCGTTGCGGACCATTTTCCCGATAACAATGCCTATTACAGCTACGTGCTGACTCTCTTTGGGCAAGGATGGGATCAGCATCGTTTTCGCTTCACCGCAAAAGGTGAATTAATACCGGATTGGGGCCAGGAATGCGCAAGTTCACAGTAAATCTACTCAGTTTATCGCTTGGCCTGGCGCTGATGCCGCGGGCCCAGGCCGCTAACTCTCCGCAGCAGAAACAGCTGCTGGAGCAGGTGCGGCTGGGCGAATCGACCCAACGTGAGGATTTGGTTCGTCAGTCGCTCTATCGCCTTGAGCTGATTGACCCGAACAACCCTGACGTGATTGCCGCACGCTTTCGCTACCTGCTGCGCCAGGGCGATAACGCCGGCGCGCAAAAAGAGCTGGATCGTCTGAAAGGGATTGGCGCCGGGCTCGAGTGCGTACCAGTCATCACGCAACACGATGCTGCTTTCCACGCCGGATGGCCGCCAGCAGCTCCAGCAGGCGCGACTGCTCGCCACCACGGGGCACACGCAGGAGGCGATTGCCGCCTATGACAAGCTGTTTGACGGCAACCCGCCGGGTGGCGACGTGGCGACGGAATACTGGAACGTGGTGGCGAAAGATCCCGCTCGCCGGAATGCAGCCATTAACCAGCTCAAGAAAAGGCTAAACACCCGTAATCCCGGCAATACGATCAGCTGCAAAACACGCTGTCCCAGCTGCTGTTTCAGAGCCGATGGTCGTGACGCCGAGAAGGCTTTGCGGTGTTGCAGGAGATGGCCAAATCCACCAATGGCCGTAGCCAGGCGTCTGATATGTGGTATGACCAAATCAAAGACCAGCCTGCCAGCAGCGCCAGCGTCAGTGCGCTGCAAAAATACCTGAGCGTATTCAGCGACGGGGATAGCGTCGCGGCGGCGCGTGCCCAGCTTGAAGCGCAGCAAAAACAGCTCGCCGATCCGGCGTTCCGCGCGAAAGCCGAAGGGCTGGCGGCGGTGGATGCCGGGAAAGGTGCGCAGGCGGTGGCGGAGCTGCAGAAAGCCGTCAGCGCCAACCATGCCGACAGTGAAGCGGTGGGCGCCCTGGGGCAGGCGTATTCCCAGAAGGGCGACCGCGCCCGCGCGGTGGCGCAGTTTGAAAAGGCGATTGCCCTCGATCCCCAGAGCGATAACCGGGGTAAATGGGACAGTTTGCTGAAGGTTAACCGCTACTGGCTGCTGATCCAGCAGGGCGATGCGGCGCTGAAGGCGAATAACCCGGCGCAGGCGGAGCGTTACTACCAGCAGGCACGCAGTATCGACAATACCGACAGCTATGCCGTGCTGGGGCTGGGCGATGCGGCCGCGGCGCGTAAAGATAACGACGCGGCGGAGGGTTACTATCGCCAGGCGCTGCGGATGGACAGCGGCAACAGCAATGCGGTGCGCGGTCTGGCCAATATTTACCGCGCGCAGTCGCCGGAGAAGGCCGCACGTTTTATCCAGTCGCTCTCCGCCAGCCAGCGCCGCAGCATAGATGATATTGAACGCAGCCTGACCAACGAACAGCTCTCCGCCCAGGCCGAACAGCTGGAAAACCAGGGGAAATACGCGCAGGCGGCAGAGATTCAGCGTCGTCGTCTGGCGCTCTCTCCCGGCGACGTGTGGATAACCTATCGTCTTTCGCGCGATCTACGCCAGTCCGGACAGGCGCGGCGAAGCCGATACCCTGATGCGTCAGCTTGCCAGCCAGAAACCGTCCGATCCGGATCAGGTTTATGCCAACGGGCTCTATCTTTCCGGCAACGATCAGGACCGGGCCGCGCTGGCGCATCTGGACACGCTGCCGCGCAGCCAGTGGAACGGCAATATTCAGGAGCTTGCCGACCGCCTGCAAAGCAACCAGGTGCTGGAAACCGCCAACCGCCTGCGCGACAGCGGCAAAGAGCAGGACGCAGAGCATCTTCTTCGCCAGCAGCCGACCTCCACCCGTATCGACCTCACGCTGGCGGACTGGGCGCAGCAGCGTGGCGATCTGGGCGCGGCGAAAACGACGTACAGCGCCGTCCTGCAGCGTGAGCCGCAGAATGAAGACGCGCTCCTCGGCCTGACCGAGATTTATAGCGCACAGGGTAACAAAGATGCCGGCGCGCGGTCAGCTGGCGAAACTGCCCGCCGCGCAAAACGGCCAGCCGCTGTCGCTCAATATGCAGCGCCGGATCGCGATGGCGCAGGCGGGCCTGGGCGATGCCGCTGCCGCAGAACAGACCTTCAATAAAATTATTCCGCAGGCTAAATCGCAGCCCGGCTCCATGGAAAACGCGCTGGTGCTGCGTGATGCCGCACGTTTCCAGGCGCAAAACGGCCAGCCTCAGCAGGCGCTGGAAACCTATAAAGATGCGATGGTAGCGTCCGGTATCACCACGACGCGTCCGGCGGACAACGACAGCTTCACCCGTCTGACGCGTAACGATGAAAAAGACGACTGGCTGAAGCGCGGCGTGCGCAGTGATGCCGGGGATCTTTACCGTCAGCAGGATGTTAACGTCACGCTGCAGCACGACTACTGGGGCTCCAGCGGCACGGGCGGTTATTCCGACCTGAAAGCGCATACCACCATGCTGCAGGTGGATGCGCCGCTCTCTGACGGGCGCATGTTCTTCAGAAGCGATCTGGTCAATATGGATGCCGGGTCATTTGATACCAAGAACGGGACTTACGATCCTAAATGGGGGACCTGCTACGAAACACCGTGTAGCGGCAACACCCCAGCCAGACCGCCAATGGCGCGAGCGTTGCCGTCGGCTGGCAGAATAAAACCTGGGCGATGGATATTGGCACCACGCCAATGGGCTTTGACGTCGTCGACGTGGTGGGCGGCATCAGCTACAGCAGCGATCTGGGCCCCATCGGCTATACCGTTAACGCCCATCGCCGCCCAATCTCCAGCTCTCTGCTGGCCTTCGGCGGGCAAAAAGATACCAATACCGGCACCACCTGGGGCGGCGTACGCGCCACCGGTGGCGGCGTAAGTATGAGCTATGACAAAGGGGAAGCGAACGGCGTCTGGTCAAGCCTGAACGCGGAAACGCTGACGGGTAAAAATGTGGAGGATAACTGGCGCGTCCGCTGGATGACGGGTTACTACTACAAGCTCATTAATAAAAACAACGAGCGCCTGACGGTCGGCGTCTCCAATATGCTCTGGCACTACGACAAAGACCTGAGCGGTTATACCCTCGGCCAGGGCGGCTACTACAGCCCGCAGGAGTATGTCTCCTTCGCCTTGCCGGTGACCTGGCGTAAACGCACGGAAAACTGGTCCTGGGAGCTGGGTGGCTCGGTCTCCTGGTCCCACTCGAAAACCAAAGACGAGCTGCGCTACCCGATTCAGAATCTGATCCCGACCGATGAGCCAGACCGCTATACCGGACGGTACGGCAATGTATGCGGATAAAGATAATTTAGGCGCGGGCAGCAGTTCGAATGGTACGGGTTATACCGCACGGGCCATTATCGAGCGGCGCGTCACGTCCAACTGGTTTGTGGGCATGGGCGTGGATATTCAGCAAGCGAAAGACTATACCCCAAGCCACGCGCTGATCTATGTGCGCTACTCTGCTGCAGGCTGGCAGGGCGATATGGATTTACCGCCGCAGCCGCTGATGCCGTACGCGGACTGGTAATCAAGAACATTCCTGGCGGGATACGCGGTAAAGACAGGCTGTCGATACCGCGCTTAACCGCCAGATATTCAAACTGTTATCTTCCTTTTCTGCCGTTGTTCCGCCAGCGAAAACGATCTATCAGCCCGTTTATCTAACCGCATTGCAATCGGGTATACTCAGGCGCGCCAGGTTTACACCCTGGCTAGCCCTGCGCTTTGTGTTTCGTGGAGAGTCATTTTGCGTGTCAGCCGTTCCTTAACAATCAAACAGATGGCGATGGTCTCTGCCGTCACCATGCTGTTTGTCCTGCTTTTCTGCGTAATTTTGCTGTTTCACTCCGTACAGCAGAATCGCTATAACACGGCTTCGCAATTGGAAAGTATTGCCCGCTCGGTGCGCGACCCGCTCTCGGCCTCCATCCTGAAAGGGGATATCCCCGAAGCGGAAACCATCCTGAAACGCATTCAGCCGGCGGGTGTGGTCAGCCGGGCGGACGTCGTGTTGCCCAACCAGTTTCAGGCGCTGCGGATGAGCTTTATCCCGGAACGTCCCGTCCCGATGATGGTGATGCGCCTGTTTGAACTGCCGGTGCAAATTTCGCTGCCCGTTTATTCGCTTGAACGCCCTGCGAATCCGCAGCCGCTGGCCTACCTGGTGTTGCAGGCGGACTCCTACCGCATGTATAAATTCGTCATGAGCTGGGTGGTTACGTTAGTGACCACTTGCTTACTTATGACGCTGATGCTCAGCGTGGCGCTCACCTGGTGCATTAACCGGCTGATTGTCCATCCGCTGCGCCGTATCGCCCGCGAGCTGAACACGCTCTCCGCCGCAGGATCAGATGGGACACCAGCTTGAGCTGCCGCGTCTGCATCATGACGATGAGATCGGCATGCTGGTGCGCAGCTACAACCTCAACCAGCAGCGCATCCAGCGCCAGCAGGATGAGCTGAACAGCAGCGCCACCCGCTTCCCGGTATCGGAGCTCCCCAATAAAGCCTTCCTGATGGCGATGCTGGAGCAAACCGTTGAGCGCCAGCAAACGACGGCGCTGATGGTTATCGCCTGCGAAACCCTGCAGGACACGGCTGGCGTGCTTCAGGAGAGCCAGCGCGAAATGCTGCTGCTCACCCTGGTGGAAAAGATGAAATCTGTCCTTGCCCCGCGCATGGTGCTGACCCAGGTCAGCGGTTATGACCTGGTGGTGATTGCCAACGGCGTAAAAGAACCCTGGCATGCGATCACGTTAGGTCAGCAAGTACTCACTGTCATTAATGAGCGTGTTGCCCACTGAACGGTATCCAGCTTCGCCCTAACGCCAGTATCGGGATGGCCATGTTCTATGGCGATCTGAGCGCCGGACAGCTTTATCGTCGCGCCTTGTCGGCGGTGACCTTACCGCCCGGCGCAAAGGGAAAAACCAGATCCAGTTCTTCGACCCGGAGCAGATGGAAAAGGCGCAGCAGCGCCTGACGGAAGAGAGCGACATCCTGACCGCGCTGGATAAGCGAGAGTTTGCCCTCTGGCTGCAGCCGCAGGTGGCGATCGACAGCGGTGAACTGGTTAGCGCCGAGGCGCTGCTGCGGGTGCGGCAGCCGGATGGGAGCTGGGAGCTGCCGGAGGGGCTGATTGAGCGCATTGAGTCCTGCGGCCTGATGGTTACCGTCGGCTACTGGGTGCTGGAGGAGTCCTGCCGTCAGCTTGCCGCCTGGCAGGAGCGCGGCGTGACGCTGCCGCTGTCGGTCAATCTGTCTGCCCTGCAGCTTATGCACCCGACCATGGTTTCAGAGATGCTGGAGCTGATCCATCGTTACCGAATCAAGCCTGATACGTTAACCCTGGAAGTGACGGAGAGCCGACGCATTGACGATCCCAATGAGGCGGTCGCGATCCTGAAGCCGCTGCGTAATGCCGGTATTCGCATTGCGCTGGACGATTTTGGCATGGGCTACGCCGGGCTGCGTCAGCTTCAGCACATGAAAACCCTTCCGGTGGATGTGCTCAAAATTGACAAAGTGTTTGTCGACGGTCTGCCGGACGACAGCAGCATGGTGCAGGCGATTATCCAGATGGCGCGCAGCCTCAACCTGCACCTTATTGCCGAGGGGATTGAAACCGACGCGCAACGCGCCTGGCTGGCAGAGGCGGGCGTGGAGAGCGGAGCAAGGCTTCCTGTTTGCCCCTGCAACGTCGCCGGATCTGTTTGAACAACGATACCTTTCCGCTTCGGAAAGGGTCGAAAAAGCGTAATTTTGTTGCTGGCTTGTGCGAGCCAGCTCAAAGTTCTTAACATTTGTGTTTCAAATTTGAACTGAGTTTATTTCTGTCCTGTTATGTGGGTGTTATTTTAAAGCCGCAGGTTAACCATAACCTTACAAAGCCTGTGGTTTTTCTTCCCAAGGACACCTTATGAAAACCTCACTCTTCAAAAGTCTTTATTTCCAGGTCCTGACAGCCATCGCCATCGGTATTCTGCTGGGTCACTATTACCCTGAACTGGGCGCGCAAATGAAACCGCTTGGCGACGCGTTCGTTAAGCTCATCAAAATGGTCATCGCGCCGGTGATCTTCTGTACGGTCGTCACGGGCATCGCTGGCATGGAAAGCATGAAGGCGGTAGGTCGTACCGGTGCAGTGGCGCTTCTCTATTTTGAAGTGGTCAGTACCCTTGCGCTGATTATCGGTCTGATCATCGTCAACGTGGTGCAGCCAGGCGCGGGGATGAACGTCGATCCGGCGACGCTGGATGCCAAAGCGGTGGCGGTCTATGCCGAGCAGGCGAAGGATCAGGGCGTGGTCGCCTTCCTGCTGGACGTGATCCCGGGCAGCGTCATCGGCGCGTTCGCCAGCGGAAACATCCTGCAGGTGCTGCTGTTCGCCGTGATGTTTGGTTTTGCCCTGCACCGTCTGGGCAGCAAAGGCCAGCTTATCTTTAACGTGATCGAAAGCTTCTCGCAGGTCATCTTCGGCATCATCAATATGATCATGCGCCTGGCGCCGATCGGTGCTTTCGGTGCGATGGCCTTCACCATCGGTAAGTATGGCGTCGGTACGCTGGTGCAGCTGGGTCAGCTGATTATCTGCTTCTATATCACCTGTATCCTTTTCGTGGTGGTGGTGCTGGGGTCCATCGCCCGCGCGACCGGTTTCAACATCTTCAAATTTATCCGTTACATCCGCGAAGAGCTGCTGATTGTTCTGGGGACCTCCTCGTCAGAGTCGGCGCTGCCGCGCATGCTCGACAAGATGGAGAAACTGGGGTGCCGTAAATCGGTGGTCGGGCTGGTGATCCCGACGGGCTACTCCTTCAACCTGGACGGCACCTCGATATACCTGACGATGGCGGCGGTGTTTATCGCGCAGGCGACCAACAGCCATATGGATATTTTCCATCAGATTACCCTGCTGGTGGTGCTCCTGCTCTCCTCTAAAGGCGCGGCAGGCGTGACGGGCAGCGGCTTTATCGTGCTGGCAGCCACCATTTCTGCTGTGGGTCACCTGCCGGTGGCGGGTCTGGCGTTGATTCTGGGGATTGACCGCTTCATGTCTGAGGCCCGTGCGCTAACCAACCTGGTGGGTAACGGCGTGGCAACGGTGGTGGTGGCGAAATGGGTGAAAGAGCTGGATCACAAAAAGCTCGACGATACTCTGAATAATCGTTCAACTGACAGCAAAAATCCTGGCTTATCCTCTTAATCTTGTCACAAATGCCCGTATTCCCTTGTGGGGATGCGGGCTCCTGCGCATAATAACTGTTCATACCTGTCATAATTCGACAAGATTTTTTTTGGGTATATTTCACTTCGGACCGTGACGTTTTGCCGAACGCGCGGTCTAATCGACGTGTTTTCATCGTCATCTTTAAGAGTGAAGCGCGTCCGAGGCACTCTTTTTTAACCAGGAATGTTGATCAGGGGTTCACATGCAGGGCACAAAAATTCGACTCTTAACCGGCGGTTTGCTGATGATGGCAGCAGCCAGTTATGTGCAGGCAGATGCGCTCCAGCCAGACCCGGCCTGGCAACAAGGGACATTAGCGAACGGTTTTCAGTGGCAGGTGTTAGCCACGCCGCAACGTCCCAGCGATCGTATTGAAATCCGTCTGTCTGTTAATACCGGTTCCCTCACGGAAAGCACCCAGCAAACCGGTTTCAGCCACTTTATTCCCCGGCTGGCGCTCACTCAGAGCGGCAGCCTGCAAGCGGTTCAGGTGCGTTCGCTCTGGCAACAGGCCATCGATCCGAAACGCCCGCTCCCGCCGGCGGTGGTCTCGTATGACTACACCATGTTTAACCTGAGCCTGCCTAATAACCGCAACGATCTGCTTAAAGAAGCCCTGACGTATCTCTCCGATGCCTCTGGCAATCTGGCGATTACGCCGGATACCGTCAACTATGCGTTGAGCAACAGCGACATGGTGGCGACCTGGCCTGGAGATACCAAAGAGGGCTGGTGGCGTTACCGCCTGAAAGGCTCAACGTTACTGGGACATGACCCGGCCGAACCGCTGAAACAGCCTGTCGATGCCGAACAGGTAAAATCGTTCTACCAGAAGTGGTACACCCCGGACGCGATGACGCTGATCGTCGTCGGTAATGTGGATAGCCGCGCGGTGGTTGAGCAGATCAACAAAGCGTTTGGCGATCTGAAGGGCAAACGCGAAACGCCAGCCCCTGTCCCGACGCTCTCTCCGCTGCGCGCCGAGCCTGTCAGCATTATGACGGACACCGTGCGTCAGGACCGACTCTCCGTGATGTGGGATAACGCCTGGCAGCCCATCCGTGAGTCCGCAGCGCTGTTGCGCTACTGGCGTGCCGACCTGGCGCGTGAAGCGCTGTTCTGGCACGTTCAGCAGACGCTCAGTAAGAACAACGTGAAGAATATCGGCCTTGGCTTTGACTGCCGCGTGCTGTTCCAGCGTGCGCAATGCGCCATTAACGTTGAATCGCCGGGCGATAAGCTGAATGCCAATCTGGGCGTCGTGGCGAAAGAGCTGGCAAAAGTGCGTAAAGAGGGGCTCTCTGAAGAGGAGTTCAACGCGCTTGTGGCGCAGAAAAAACTCGAGCTGCAGAAGCTGTTCGCGACCTACGCGCGCGCCGATACCGACATTCTGATCAGCCAGCGTATTCGCTCCCTGCAGAACCAGGTGGTGGACATTGCGCCGGAACAGTACCAGAAGCTTCGTCAGGACTTCCTGAACGGTCTGACCGTCGATATGCTCAATCAGGACCTCCGTCAGCAGCTGTCGCAGGAGATGGCGTTGATTCTCCTGCAGCCGAAGGGCGAGCCGGAATATGACATGAAGGAACTTCAGACGACCTGGGATTCCATTATGGCTACCGCGCCGCAGCCAGCGCAGGCCGCCACGGCTGATGATTTACATCCGGACGCGACGGATATCCCGCAGGAGCAGTAATGTGTGCCCTCTCTCTTCCGCAAGGTTGAGAGGGGGCAGAAGCTTTACTCTGACTTTGGCATCGCTTCGCGCGGAATAATCGCCCCGCGATACTGAATGACCGTGCTGGCCGTCAGGTGCCCACGCTGTGCCGCCGCTCCGGTCGGCATCGCCACCCGTCAGGCGTACCGCCAGATAGCCCGCGCTGAATGAATCACCCGCCGCCGTGGTATCAATCACTTTCTCTTTCGGCAAGCTTCACCGCCGGCACCTCAACCAGCGCTTCACCCGCAATCGCGACCAGGCAAGAATCCGCACCGCGCTTAATCACCACTTCTCTCACGCCTGCCGCCTGCGTGCGTGCAATCACGTCTTCTACCGGTTTCTCACCCCACAGGGCGTCTTCATCGTCGAGCGTCAGGAAGGCGATGTCGGTGCAGGGCAGCATCTGCTGATAGACCTGCTGCGTCTCTTCACGGCTGGCCCACAGGCGCGGGCGGTAGTTGTTATCGAAAATAACCTTGCCGCCGTTGGCACGGCACGTTCGCAGCAGCGAGAGCAGCTTTTTGCGGCTGGCCGGGCTTAAAATCGCCAGGCTGATCCCGCTCAGATAGAGATAGTCGAAGGTCGCCAGCTCTTCGCAGATGGCCGCGGCCGCCTCGCTCTCCAGCCAGAATTTGGCCGCGGCTTCGTTACGCCAGTAATAAAACGTGCGTTCGCCAGTGCTGTCGGTTTCGATGTAATAAAGCCCCGGCAGGCGGTTTTCCATACGCTGAATCAGCGACGTTTCAACCTGTTCACTCTGCCAGGCCTCCAGCATTTGCTGGCTGAAGCTGTCCGTGCCCAGAGCGGTAACATAGTTCACGGTGAGCGCCTCAGGCGCAACCTGACGGGCAATATAAACCGACGTATTTAACGTATCGCCACCAAATCCGCGGCTCACTTCCGCGCCTTTTTGTGACAGCTCAATCATGCATTCGCCAATCACGGCAATTTTTTTGGACATAGTCGTGAACCTGAACAGAAGAATTATCAGCAGTGTGCGCTGAGTGAATTAACCGGTCAACTATATTAAAACAACGTTCCATTATTTTATTTGAGCCAACGCGTGTTCCTGCGCATTTCTGTCATCTTAATTTCATTTTCCCGGTGAATTGAACATAAAGTTCTCAATTGTCGCGCCGATAATCCTGTGACGAGTCCAGAAAGGTCATCCCAACAACAGGACATCTGAAATGAAGTCAGAGCAGGTTATCCAGCGGCTGAGCACCACGCCTGAGGCAAGTATTGAGAACTTGCAGGAGCATCGCTACTGGCTGCAATGTGAGCGTGCGTACACCTATCAGCCGATCTACCGAACAGATGGTCGACTGATGGCAATTGAGATTTTGACCGTCGTTACGCATCCCTCAAACCCTACTCAGCGCATCGCGCCGGATCGCTATTTTGCCGAAGTTGCCGTTCGCCAGCGTCTGGACGTGCTGGAAGAGCAGCTCCATATGCTGGCAACGAAGCAGCCCTTTTTCGAACAGCACGATATCCTCGCCTCCGTGAATGTTGATGGCCCCACTCTGCTGGCGCTGCGTCAGAACGCGAAATTGCAGGAGCTGATTGCCACCCTGCCGTGGGTGCGCTTTGAGCTGGTGGAGCATGTCCGCCTGCCGCAGGACTCCTCGTTTGCCTCCATATGCGAATACGGCCCGCTGTGGCTGGATGACTTTGGCACCGGCATGGCGAACTTTTCGGCCCTGAGTGAAGTGCGTTATGACTACATCAAAGTGGCCCGCGATCTGTTCATTATGCTGCGTCAGACCCCGGAAGGGCGGAACCTGTTTACGCTGCTATTACAGCTGATGAACCGCTATTGCCAGGGCGTGATTGTTGAAGGTGTGGAAACGCTGGAAGAGTGGCGTGATGTGCAAAAGCTCTCCTGCCGCGGCGGCGCAAGGCTATTTTCTCTCCCGTCCGGTACCCATGGATCGCCTTGATAACGTGATAACTACGACCCTCTGATAAGCCCGCTTCCCTTTGTCTGGACTATAGTTTTACAGGACAGGTCATCAGGAAAGGGGATAAAAATGACAAGAACAACCAGGGTAATCTCCTGGACAGCAGGGATTTTCTTGTTGTTGATCGTGGTCGTCGCCATCATTATCGCGACGTTTGACTGGAACCGTCTCAAGCCGACCATCAACCAGAAAGTCTCAACCGAACTGAACCGCCCCTTCGCCATACGCGGTGATTTAGGGGTGGTGTGGGAGCGTCAGAAAGAGGAGCCCGGCTGGCGAAGCTGGATCCCGTGGCCACACGTCCACGCCGACGACATCATTCTCGGCAACCCGCCGGATATCCCGGACGTCACCATGATCCACCTGCCGCGCGTTGAAGCCACGCTGGCCCCGCTGGCGCTGCTCACCAAAACGGTCTATCTGCCGTGGATCAAACTTCAACAGCCCGATGCGCGCCTGATCCGCCTCTCAGAAAAAATCAACAACTGGACCTTTAACCTTGCCAGCGACGGCGATAAAGATCCGAATGCCCAGCCTTCTTCCTGGTCATTCCGTCTCGACAATATTCTCTTCGATCGCGGGCGGATCGCCATCGACGATAAGGTCAGCAAGGCCGATGTGGAGATCCTGGTCGATCCGCTGGGCAAGCCGCTGCCGTTTAGCGAGGTCACGGGCAGACGAAAGCCAAAGGTGACACGGCAAGCGTGGGCGACTATGTCTTCGGCCTGACGGCAAAAGGGCGCTACAACGACCAGCCGCTCAGCGGTAAAGGGAAAATCGGCGGCATGCTGGCGCTGCGGAGCGAAGGCACGCCGTTCCCGGTGCAGGCGGACTTCCGCTCCGGTAACACCCGCGTGGCGTTTGTGGGGACGGTCAACGACCCGATGAATATGGGCGGCGTCGATCTTCAGCTTAAATTTGCCGGTGATTCGCTGGGCGAGCTGTATGAGCTGACCGGCGTGCTGCTGCCGGATACGCCGCCGTTCGAAACGGACGGGCATCTGGTCGCCAAAATCGACACCGAAAAAGCGTCTGTTTTTGACTACCGTGATTTCAACGGCCGCATCGGCGACAGCGATATCCACGGCTCGCTGACCTACACCACCGGAAAACCGCGCCCGAAACTGGAAGGGGATGTTGAGTCCCGTCAGCTGCGTCTGGCCGATCTGGGCCCGCTGATTGGCGTGGATTCCGGCAAAGGGGGGCAGCACTCCACACACAGTGAGCAGCAAAAAGGGGAAAAATCGGTGCAGCCTGCGGGCAAAGTGCTGCCTTACGATCGCTTTGAAACCGATAAATGGAACGTGATGGATGCGGATGTCCGCTTCAAAGGCCGTAAAATTGAGCATGGCAGCACGTTGCCGATCAGCGATCTCTCGACGCATATCATCCTCAAAAACGCCGACCTGCGCCTGCAGCCGCTGAAGTTTGGCATGGCGGGCGGGACGATCTCCTCGAACATTCACCTGGAAGGCGATAAAAAGCCGATGCAGGGCCGGGCGGAGATCCAGGCGCGTCGGCTGAAGCTGAAAGAGCTGATGCCGAACGTCGAGCTGATGCAGAAAACCCTCGGCGAGATGAACGGCGATGCCGACATTCGCGGCGTGGGGAACTCGGTGGCGGCGCTGCTGGGCAGCGGTAATGGCAACCTGAAGCTGCTGATGAACGACGGGCTGGTGAGCCGCAACCTGATGGAGATCCTCGGGCTGAACGTGGGGAACTACGTCATCGGGCAAATCTTCGGCGATGACGAGGTGCGGGTGAACTGCGCGGCGGCCAATCTGGATCTGGTGAACGGCGTGGCGCGTCCGCAGATTTTTGCCTTCGACACGGAAAACGCGGTGATTAACGTGACCGGAACCGCCAGCATGGCCTCCGAGCAGCTTGATCTGACGATTGACCCGGAGAGTAAGGGGATCCGTATCATCACGCTGCGCTCGCCGCTGTACGTGCGCGGGACCTTCAAAAATCCGCAGGCGGGCGTGAAAGCCGGGCCGCTGATTGCGCGTGGCGCAGTGGCTGCGGCGCTTGCGACGCTGGTTACCCCAGCCGCAGCGCTGCTGGCGTTGATTTCGCCGTCAGAAGGGGAGGCAAATCAGTGCCGGACCATTTTGTCGCAGATGAAGAAGTAAGAATTGACCCTCTCGCCGGGTGGCGCCGAGAGGCCCGAACCGCCACCCGGCGCATTAGCAGCGCCTGGTGCTTCGTCTCGTGCGTCAGCAGCAGCGCAATCAGCGTCAGCGCCGCCATGGCCGCCAGATAGACGCCCACATAGAACAGACCATAGTTCGCCTGCAGCCAGGTGGCGATATACGGCGCCACGGAGGCGCCCAGAATAGACGAGACGTTATAGGAGAACGACGCGCCGGTATAACGCACTTCCGTCGGGAACAGCTCCGGCAGCAGCGCGCCCATCGGGCCGAAGGTCAGCCCCATCAGGCTCAGGCCAATCAGCAGATAGGCCATCACCAGCGCCGGGCTACCGGAACCCAGCAGCGGCGGGAAGACGAACAGCGCAAACAGAATGATCAGCGTGGTGATGGTAATCATGCTCGCGCGACGACCAAACTTATCCGCCAGCAGGCCCGCAATCGGCACCATCACGCCGAACCCGATCACCGCCATCATCAGCATCCACAGCACTTCGTTACGCGGCAGGCCCAGCCCAACCGGCGCGGCGGCGGTGCTGAAGGTCATGGAGTAGACGGTCATGATGTAGAACAGCGTGTAGGTGGCCAGCATGATAAACGTGCCCAGCACGGTCACGCGGACGTGTTTGGTCAGCAGCGTGCCCAGCGGCACTTTCACCTGCTTTTTCGCCGCGGCCACTTTGGCGAACACCGGCGTTTCATGCAGCGAAACGCGCACGTACAGGCCAATCAGCACCAGCACGGCTGAGAAGATAAACGGGATACGCCAGCCCCAGCTCATGAACTGTTCATCCGTCAGCAGCCAGGAGAGCAGCAGGAACGTGCCGTTGGCGAAGAAGAAGCCGATCGGCGCGCCCAGCTGCGGGAAAGAACCGTACAGCGCGCGCTTGCGCGGCGGGGCGTTCTCCGTGGCCAGCAGCGCCGCGCCGCCCCATTCGCCGCCCAGGCCCAGACCCTGGCCAAAACGCGCCAGCGCCAGCAGGACCGGCGCCAGAATGCCGATGGTTTCGTAGCTCGGCAGCAGGCCGATCGCCACGGTGGAGATGCCCATCGTCAGCAGCGAGGCCACCAGCGTCACTTTGCGGCCAATGCGATCGCCGAAGTGGCCAAACAGCGCAGAGCCAATCGGACGCGCAACAAAGGCGATGGCGAAGGTCGCCAGCGACTGCAGCGTGGCCGCCGTCGGGTCGCCCTGCGGGAAGAAGATATGCGGGAAGACGATGACCGCGGCGGTGGCGTAAATATAGAAGTCGAAGAACTCGATGGCGGTGCCGATCAGCGAGGCGACGACGACTTTATTGCGCGAGTTTACCGGAGGGTTTTCCTGCTCGTTAGTCGAGTGTGGTGGCTGTTGCTTGCATAATATTTTCTTATTTTTGTCGAACGAAAGGCCATATTACGCACAGCAAAAGCGACATTTCAATCTGTAACAAAGCCGCGGACTGGTGATAAAAGCAACAAAAAGCGGATAATTTTCAGGCCAGCCAAAACACGTCTATGAAATGCTTCACAGATTTTAAATATCAGTCAATAAAACTGGTTTTCGGTTAAATAAAAGTTACGGACTGGATTTATATGCTGAAATGATGAATCGGGCTGAAATTTCAGCCCGGGAGTCGCGAAGTTAGCGGTGGGTTTTACCCGGCATTCGCGGGTCGCCTTTGTACTCGGCAGTGGCAATCCATGCGGCGCAGAACAGGGTCAAACGGGCGAAGAAGTAGAAGAACGCCATCAGCCCCAGCACCGAGCCAAACGCCGCGCCGGAGGGGGATTTCACCAGTGACGGCAGCGTGTAGGTCATCACGATTTTGATCACCTCAAAGCCGATGGCCGCGATCAAGGTGCCGCGGATCAGCGCCTTCTTGCGCGGACGATGACGCGGCAAGCGCCAGAAGATCCAGAAGAACAGCAGATAGTTGGCGAAGATCGAAATCGCCAGCCCAATCAGCCGCCAGGCCGGCTTCAGCCATTCGATGTAATCAAGATAGAGCGCGGAGATGATCATCTGCTGCGCCGAGCCCGCCACGGAGGTAATGGAAAGCGTCACGATGAGCGCGACCAGCAGGCCAATCAGCGAAACAAAATCGCGGAGATACTTCACCCAGATTTTCTCCTGGTCCTGCGGCATTACGCTCCCAGACGTCGCGCGACTGGGCGCGAATGGCCTCGCGCAGGTTGCCCATCCAGTTAACGCCGGAGTAGAGGGCAATCAGCCAGCCCGACGATCCCGACGGTAGTGCGCTGCTGAACGGCGGTATTGATGGTGTTCTTCAGCGTGCTGGCAAGGGTCGGGTCACTGACGTTATTCAGGATCTTATTGAAGATATCCTGCAGCAGCGTCGGGTGCGAGGCCAGCACAAAACCGGCGGCCGCAAACGACACCATCAGGATCGGGATCATCGACAGGAAGGAAAAATAGGTGATGGCGGCACCAAACTGGTTTCCCATGCGGTCATTAAAGCGTTCGGCGGCGCGGATCAGATGCGCAATCATGGGAAGGCGCTGAATTTTGGCGCCGATGCCGGTGACGGTCCCCAGCGCGCTGCTGGCGGTACCTTCCGTGGCGTTCTTCTGCTGTGCAGGCTGTTCCGTCATTTTCCTTACGGGTTCATACTCTAAATGTTGGGTGGGGCGTTGTTCATGGTTTTCCGGCGTCACGCGCTTTTTTCCTTTTCCTGAATATGTCTGTAACGGAAATTATAGCTTGCGACTAGTCCACGTAAGCTTTTGTGAGTGCTGTCAGCCACTCCATGAACAGATGTACCCGGCGGGAGAGGTTGCGGCGGTGGGGATAAATCAGGGAGACAGGCATCGGTTCGGCCCGGTATTGCGGGAGGATCTCAACCAGCTTCTCCGCGCGCAGCAAATCGCGCACCCCAACCCGCGGAACCTGAATAATGCCCAGCCCGGCGAGGCAGGCGGCCTGGTAGGTTTCGGTGCTGTTGACGGTCAAAACGCCGCCCGTTTTTACCCACCGCGTCTGCTTATCCTGCCGTTATAAGACTCAAAACCCTGCGGGCGAGTTCCCAGCATCGCGGTGTAGTGAATCACCGCGTGCGAGCCTAAATCGTCCAGCGTTTCCGGGTAGCCAAAACGCGCCAGATAATCCGGGCTGGCGCAGTTAATCACCGACAGCTTGCCCAGCGGACGGGCGATCAAGCCCTGAATCCTTCAGCGTGCCGACGCGTACCACGCAATCAAACCCTTCGCGGATCACATCCACCAGACGATCGCTGCTGCTGAGCTCCAGTTCAATGCCCGGATACTGCTGCACGAAAGCGGGCAAGCTTGGGGCTGACCAAATTCTTCGAGCAACACCGACGGGCATATCCACGCGCAGCCGCCCGCTGATGCTGGAGGGGTCGTGCTGAAACATGCCGTCGAGTTCATCAAGGTTTGCCAGCAGATCTTTTGCCCGCTCGTAATAGACCATGCCGTCCTGCGTCAGGCTGACCCGGCGCGTGGTGCGGTGCAATAGCTGGGTGCCGAGCCGGGTTTCCAGGGCCTGAATCTGCCGAGACACGCTGCCTTTGCAGGGTTAATCCCATTGAAGTTTCTGCCGCGCGGGAAAAACTCTCCAGTTCCGCGACGCGGACGAACAGCTGCATTGCGTGAATTTTATCCATAGATGAAGCTCATTGTTGTCGTGAGCTGAAACAGTGAAGCGTTTTAACCCATCTTTATTGATTTTCTATCACCTAATAAGCTCTTTCTCAATCTCCATAACAGCCAAAACGAGGTTTATGATGACTGAACGTATCGCATTAGTGACGGGTGGTAGCCGTGGTCTGGGTAAAAACGCGGCCTTAAAGCTGGCGGCAGACGGCACGGGAATTGTCCTGACCTACAACCGTAGCCAGCAGGAAGCGCTGGAGGTTGTGCATGAAATTCAGCAAAAAGGCGTCAACGCAGCGGCATTACAGCTCAACGTCGGGGATATCACGAGTTTTGATGCCTTTGCCCAAGAAGTCCAGGAACCGTTGAAACAGGTCTGGCAGCGTGAAACCTTTGACTATTTATTGAACAATGCCGGAACGGGTTTATATGCGCCCTATACCGACACGACGGAAGCCCAGTTTGATGAGGCGCTGAACATTCATTTCAAAGGACCTTTCTTCCTGACCCAGCGCCTGCTGCCGCTGCTTAACGACGGCGGACGGATCCTTAACGTCTCCAGCGGACTGGCCCGTTTTACCCAGCCGGGCTCAGGGAACCTACGCGGCCATGAAGGGGGCGATGGAAGTGCTGACGCGTTATCAGGCGAAAGAGCTGGGCGCGCGCGGTATTGCCGTCAATATCATTGCGCCGGGCGCGATCGAAACCGACTTTGGCGGCGGACGCGTGCGCGACAACGCGCAGATGAATCAGTATATCGCTGGCCGCAAACGGCGCTGGGGCGGGTGGGGCTGCCGGACGATATTGGCGATGCCATTGCGGCGCTGCTGAGCGATAAACTGGGCTGGATGAATGCGCAACGCATTGAAGTTTCAGGCGGTATGTTCCTGTAAAATAACGACGCCCGGCGGGCTTCTGGCTGCCGGGCGCGCATTGGCTACTGTTTCTGAAAATGCGTAACCCGGATAAACGCGGGCTGCTGCTTTTTATCCAGCGAGCCGCTGATACCGACGAGTTCATCCGGCGATACGGATTTGCCGTCAAATAGCGCCAGCGGAATCACTACGTTTATCTCGCCTGTTTTATCGCGAAGCAGGTAGCGATCCTCGCTCTCCTTTTTCACCAGGTTGCCGCGTAGCGAGACGGATGCGCCGTCATGCATGGCTTTTACGTCTTTGATGGTGGAACTTCGCGCATCTTCCATTCCACGGTAGCCATCCTCCATTTTGTGTGGTGGCGGCGGGGCTTTATCGGTTTTCAGGCCGGGTGAATCTTCGGCGAATGCCGTCATGGAGAACAGTGTTGCTACACAGAGGGTGAGCACAGTTTTCTTCATAACTTCTCCTGTCAGTTGCCGGAACACGTCTTTAAGCCTGGCAGAAGGGCGTGCGATGTGCTGATAAATTAGCCTTTTTCTGTATATTCATGGCGCAGTAAGCCAAACAGCCAGTCGTTATGCCACGCTCCCGCCAGCCACCAGGCCTCCCGCAGTTCACCTTCCAGTACAAACCCTGTTTTTTCCAGTAAACGGCGCGAAGCCAGATTCCCGGCGGTAACTGTGGCGACCAGCCGACGAATACCGCCCTGGTTAAACGCATAATGACACAGGGCGGTAAGGGATTCCTGGCCGTAACCTCTGCCCTGCGCTTGCGGCGCAAACAGGAACCCCACTTCGGCGCAATCATCCTCACGGTGGATATAGCCGGTCACCCCCAGTGGCGCGTTGGTGGCGTTATCGCGTACCAGCAAACAGAGCCAGTGCGGGCTGCCGGGGTGCCATTCAGGTAGACGGGCGTCAAACGCCGCGCGGATCTCCTGTTCACTGCGGGTATCCGAAACGTAACGCATCACATCGGGGTGCTGTTGCAGCGCAAGAAAAAAGGGCCAGTCCTCTTCAGACAGCGGCGAACAGGTCAGTCTGGGCGTATGAAATATAAGCATGATGAATGTCTCCAGCCGTTTTTTTTAGGCATTGAAACCAGTATCACTGATCATAATCCTTAAGTGGTCTATCTTTTAACTACACGTAATTAAAGAAAAAATTCAGCGCTGACATTGGCCAGATAATTATTTCTTAAGTTGTACTTAAAGGAAAATAATGACAAGTAACGCCCCTGTTAATACGGGTGAACAGTTTGAAAAATGCATTGCCGTGATTCGCCAGGCGTCCGTCGAAATTCTGTTATTACTGAATGTCCGTTTCGACGAGGGTAAAGATCCGCGCTGGTTTTTAGAACAACTTGATATTGCGCGCCTGAGTATGGGTGGCTGGGGCGCGGTGGCTAAACGACTTAAACTCAACGATGCGGAATTAACACAGTTCACTTTGCAGCTCCGTCATTTGCAGCAGCTTGTCCCGCGCTATGAGAGCGGGCAGAACGTGACGGAAAATCAACTGATTGCCGCGCTCCGCTTTGTTAGTGCGCTGGAAAATCTGCGCACCCGGCAGCCGTTACTCAGCTACAGCACGTCGCTCGAAGTGGAGGAGAACCAGCAGCAGCGCGCTCAGCAGCAACTGCGCGCGCTGGAGATAATGATCACCTCGCTGGTGGCGCAGGCGTGGCCGGATACGGAACGACTGCGTAACCATTTGAAAATGCAGTTTGGCGCCGATCATGTGCGCCGCTGGCTGCGGCTGGGCGATCGCGACGATGTTTTGAGCGGGATGCGCTTTAGCGAGCTGGCGTTGTTGCTGGTGGATAAAAAAGAGTTCAGCCAGCATTACGCCCGTTTGTTTAACGATAACGCGGTATTAAACCTGTATCTGGAAACGCGTAAAACGTTGCACACGTTCCTCGACGATGTGCGGCACATGCGCGCTTTGGTCGTGGCGGGACAGCCGCTGACCTCCAGTCAACTCAGTTTACTGGATAGCTACTATCCGCAGATTACGGGGCCGGTACAACGCGCATGGGAAGAGGGGCGCACCACAACTAATCCCGCTGAAATATTGCGCGAGGCGGGCGATAACTTAGACGCTTTCTGGGAGCAGGCGCGGAAAAAAGACCGCGCCGCAGGAGGTGATGCGATGCCAATGCGTGACAGTATCGACAGACCGGCTAAACGCCCGGTACGTAGCCGTGAAGAGCGGGAGCAGCTGTTTGTCAGCATGTTATGGGGTTCGGTGGCCGTGGTGGCGCTGATCGTGGCGATTGGCGGCTTCTGGCTGTTCCTCAGTGATGTTCAGGCACCGATGGCGCGCGGCAGTGGCATTACGGTGCCCATTTCGCAGGATAAGGAAAAAATCTCGCCGAAAGAGGAGCTGAGCCGCATGGGGCTGCCGCGCGACGAGAACAACTTCCGCGCGGCAATCGATCGTAACGATACGCGCGTGGTGTCGCTGTTTTTGCGTACCGGAATGAACTGGAAACTGTCGTGGACGGAGCAGGCGGTGGCGGCCAATTATACCGAGGTGCTGGATATGCTGCTGCGTTACCGGATACAAATGGATGAGAGTCGCCCCTGCCGTCGGTTTATCAGCACGTTGACCCATGAAATGGCGGTGAATAACAAGGGGTTGTCATCGATCGGGAAAAGTTATTTACGGGCATTTTGCACCATAAAACCGGTGGTTGAGCGTCAGCGTTATGAGATGGAACAGGCGCAGTTGCGTTACCAGGCAGAGCCGGGTGACGAAAACCGTAAGTGGGCGGATATTCAGACCGCCATTTATAACGCCATCAATTAAGATGGCCTGATAAGCGAAGCGCCATCAGGCGTTTAGCCCGATGGCGCAATTAACGAAAGGCGGCGAGCATTACGGCTCGCCGTACAGCCCGATTAACCGGCGCACCACGCCGTTTGTCCAGCCGAAACCGTCCTGCAACGGGTATTCCCCCCGCCCCCTTCGCGCGGTGTGCTGCTGGCAATATGGTACTTCTCGATCAGCTTGTGGTGATTCTGGTAGTAGTGATTCACCGTTTTCAGCCAACTGCGGGCGATCTCGTCACCCAGCGCGTCGTTACCGTAAAGCTTAAAGCCCTGCACCGCCATCCACTGTAATGGCGCCCAGCCGTTGGGTTTATCCCACTGTTCGCCAGTTTCATATTCCGTCGCCAGAATGCCGCCAGGTGTGAGCAGACGATTTTTCACCGATTCTGCCAGCCGATCCGCCTGTTCATGCGTCGCCATACCGACGTACAGCGGCACGATACTGGCGGCGGAGAACAGCGCCATCTCTTCTCGGCGCCAGTCGTAATCGCGGTAGCAGCCATTCTCCTCATCCCACAGATAGCGGTTAACCGCCGCCCGGCGATCGCTCGCTTTCTGGCGGAATTCCGCTTCACGCTCGCGATCGCCTTTCAGCCCGGAAATATTGGCGATCGCGCTTTCCAGTTTGAACAGAAAGGCGTTCAAATCGATGGGAATAAACTGCGTGGTGCGAATGCTCGCCAGCCGGTGCGCGTCACGGAGCCAGCGGGAAGAGTAATCCCAGCCGGAGGCGGCACCTGCGCGCAAGTCGCGATAAACTTCATTCGCCGGGCGACCGGAGTGGCGGGCGGTTTCCACGTCCTCCAGCCAGGATTCGTCTCGTGGCGTATCGCGATCGTCCCAGTAACGGTTAAGCAGCGAACCGTCCGGCATCCGCACGACATGGCGGTAAGCCTGGTTCAGCACCAGCGATTCCGCGCCATCCATCCAGAAAGCGTACTCCATCAGCAGATGTTCAAGGTAGCGCCGCGCGCCGCGCACGCCATCCTCTTCGAACAGTTCCACCATCAGAGCGAAAACCGGCGGCTGCGAACGGCTCAGATAGTAAGTCCGGTTGCCGTTCGGAATATGGCCGTAGCGTTCGATCATCCACGCGAAGTTATCGGCCATACAGCGCAGCAGATCGTCACGGCCGCTCTCCGCCAGCCCCAGCATGGTGAAGTAAGAGTCCCAGTAGTAGGTCTCTCTGAATCGACCGCCCGGCACAATGTATGCCTGCGGCAGCGCCAGCAGCGATGACCACGGAATATGATCCTGTGGCTCGCGGGTCAGCACCGGCCACAGATTGTCGATATGCTCTTTCAGCGAATGCTCTGGATTGGAAACATACTCTTTAGTCGTGTTTTCCGGCAGCCAGAAATGCGCTTTCACGAACTGCTTCAGGTCGAACTCGGGTTTGCGTTTAATTTTGCGATAGCGAATCAGAATGTCGAGCGGATCCCGTTTCGGCGCACAGTCGGGGAAGGTTTTGCTGTCGGCAAAGAGACGTGACGACTGCACGTGTTCAAACAATTCAAGGTAACGATCGGCAGGCGTCAGCGCATCGGACGCCGGCAGTCCTTCGATCATTTCGGGTTCCGGCTCCGCTTCAATCATTTCATCCAGTTTTAACTCGCACGGATCGGTTTCATAGAGAAGCTCTTCTTCGATGATAAACTCGACGTTTTCTGCGCTTTGTAGTTTCTGGTTGAACATAGTGGCTCTGGCCTCCGGATGTCGTCGTAAAAAATGACGGGTGTGTCCCGGCTATCTATAAAGCGTAGACATTCGCTTCGATCTCTGGGGGATGAAATGTGCGTTAGATCACGTTTTGTTTCCCGTTACGCACAAGCAAAAATTAAGCAACCTATTGATTAATTTTATTAAAATTGCAAAACGGATCGGATAACGCAGCGGCGGCTTTCAGAGTAATCAATTTGCAACGATTTATGAATAATCGCCCCTGCACGCTTATATTGCCCGGAAGCCCCATTAAAGGGAGAGAGAACCCGTGAATTTCGCCACTATTACGTTAGAGCAATGTCTGGATATTCGCCAGGCGGTACTGTGGCCGCATCTGGAGCGCAATGCTTCACGCGTGGAGGGCGACGAAAGCGCCGCACATTTTGGCGCGCTGTTCAATGCTCAGGTGGTGAGTTGCCTGTCGGTGTTCATCATCGGCGAGAAGCGTTGCCAGATCCGCAAATTCGCCACTTTGCAGGCGTATCAGCAGCAGGGGTTTGGCGGTTTTCTGTTTCAGTCGGTGCTGGATAAGCTGATGCAGGACGGGGTGAAAACGGTCACGCTGGACGCCAGAACCTCGGCGGCAGGGTTTTATACGCGCTTCGGTTTTACCCCAGAGGGTGAGACGTTTTATAAAAAAGAGGTGCAGTACATTCGGATGTCGCGCACGCTGTAAAACACCCGGCGGCGTTCACCGCCGGGCTGTGGATCAACGCGGGATTTGCTGGGTGATGCAGTGAATATTGCCGCCGCCGAGCAGAATTTCGCGCGCCGGAACGCCAGTGATGACGAAATCCGGGAACATCTCCTCAAACAGCGCCTGCGCCGCGCCATCGGTGGCCGGGTGCAACTGCGGATAGATAATCTGCTGGTTGCTGACCAGATAGTTGACGTAGGAACCCGCCAGACGATTGCCTTCGTGGCGCTCAATCGCCGTGCCTTTTTCCACATCATTGGTCTCTTCCGCACTGGCGTACAGCGCCGGCGGCGACGGGACTTTCCACACTTTCAGCGTACGACCCTGCGCATCTTTGGTGTTTTCCAGCACCTGCAACGCCGCTGCGGAGCGGGCGTACTGCGGGTCATTCTGGTCATCAGTCCAGTGCAGCGCCACTTCGCCGGGGCGCACGAAGCAGCACATATTGTCGATGTGACCGTCGGTCTCATCGTTAAACACGCCTTCCGGCAACCAGATGATTTGTGACACGCCAAGGTAATCGCGCAGCTGTTGCTCGATCTCCGCCTGGCTCAGATTCGGGTTGCGGTTCGGGTTCAGTAGACACTCGGCAGTGGTCAGCAGGGTGCCTTCACCGTCAACGTGAATGGAGCCGCCTTCCAGCACTAAGTCCGTGTTGTAGCATGGCATTTGGTGGTAATTCGCCACCTGGCCTGCCACTAACTGATCGCGATCCCAGCTGGCATAAAGCCCGCCGTTCAGGCCGCCCCACGCGTTGAACGTCCAGCTAATACCGCGCTGTTCGCCCGCCTGATTCAGCACTACGGTCGGGCCGGTATCGCGCATCCAGGCGTCGTCGCTCTCCATTTCAATCAGCGTCACTTCCGCTGGCATGGTGCTGCGCGCTTTCGCCATTTCGACCGCAGGAACGCCCATGATGACCGGCGTATTGCGGGAAATCGCTTTTGCCACGGCCGCAAACGCCTGCTGGGCTGGTGCAGCATTGGCGCGCCAGTTATCGGTACGATAAGGCCAGATCATCCACACAGCCTGATGCGGCGCCCACTCTGCCGGCATTGCGAACCCGTCTTTTACGGGCGTGGTCAGCTGCGCCATCGCTTAGCTCCTCACGCTACCGTCAGAGGTCGCAATCGCGCCGTACATGTTCGGGCGGCGGTCGCGGAACAGACCCCAGGAGGCGCGCTGCGCGGCAACGGCATCCAGATCGAAGGTGTGCACCAGCACCGCTTCGTCGGTTTTATTGGCCTGCGCTACCAGTTCACCGGTCTGATCGGCGATGAATGAAGAACCGTAGAAGGTCATTTCCAGGCCTTCAATGTATTTACTGGCTTCGGTGCCGATACGGTTCGAGGCAATCACCGGAATGACGTTGGCGGCAGCGTGGCCCTGCTGAACACGGGTCCAGTGCGGCTGGCTGTCGATATCCGGGTAGGCCGGTTCAGAACCGATCGCGGTCGGGTAGAAGATCATCTCTGCGCCCTGCAATGCCAGGCAACGCGCGGTTTCCGGGAACCACTGATCCCAGCAAATGCCGACGCCGATTTTGGCGTAGCGGGTGTTCCAGACTTTGAATCCGGTATCGCCAGGGATGAAGAACTGTTTTTCCTGGTAAGCCGGACCGTTCGGAATATGGGTTTTACGGTAGGTGTCCAGCACGCTGCCGTCGGCATCGATCATCACCAGCGAGTTGTAGTACGCGTTATTGCATTTTTCGAACAGGCTCAGCGGCAGCACCACTTCTAGCTCTTTCGCCAGCGCTGAGAAATGCTTAATCAGCGGGCTGGTTGCGACTTCCTGCGCCAGCGCATAGTGCTCCGGGCTCTGATCGATGCAGAAATAAGGGGCAGCAAAAAGCTCCTGGATCAGGATCACCTGTGCGCCCTGGCGGTGCGCTTCGCGAACTAAACGTTCCGCGTTCTGTACGTTTTTTTCCAGTTCCCAGGTGCAGGCCATCTGGGTCGCGGCAACAGTTACATTTCTCATCAATTCTCTCCCGTTGGTCTCGGTTCAGACAGTGCAAATCATCCGCACTTCTTTTGCTGCAAACTATAGCAACGATCTTCGTTATGCATAAAATGTATTGTTATCATGAAAACATGAAAAGGGTGCATAGTAGTGGTCGATCTGAATTTGCTGCGGCTGGTGCCGATCCTGGCGAAAGAGAAAAACGTGACCCGGGCGGCGCAGAAGGCCAATCTTTCACAATCTGCGTTTAGCCATGCGTTGAACCGTCTGCGCGAGCAGCTCAAAGACGAAATGTTTATTCGCACGCGCAACGGCATGGAGCCGACGCCGTACGCAGCGATGATGATCCCGGTGATTGAGAATGCGCTCAGCAAGCTGGATACCGCCACGCGCGGGCCAAGCCACTTCGATCCCGCCCGCGATGCACATACTTTTTATATCGGCGCGGTGGATTACTTCGAATTTATGTTTATGCCAGTGCTGACCGCCCGCTTTAAAACCATCGCCCCGAATGTGCGGTTGTCGGTCGATATTCTTTCGGAAACCATCAAGGTTGAACGGGTAGAAAAAGGGCAACTCGACGCGTTTATCGGCGTTGATACCGTGCAGCATATTCCGCACTACTTTAATCGATACCCGCTGATTTCCGACCATTTCGTGGCAATTGCTTCTATGGAGCGCACCGATTTGCCGGAAACCCTGACGCTTAAACATCTGGTCAGCGAGTCACAAATCCATTTACCGGCGGTTAGCTCTGGCGCGGATCATATTGATAGCTGGCTGCTGTCGCAGCATCTCTACCGTCCGCTGGCGACGGTAGTGCAAAGTTATGCTGTTGGAGGACGTGTGGCCGTCGCGACCGGTTATTTGATGTGCGTTCCGTTCCGTATTGCCCAGGAGATGGCAAAGATGTTGCCGCTGCGCATCATGGCGCTGCCGGACGGCGCGCCCTCTTACGATTTACTGCTGCTTACCCACCGGCTTTATGATTATCAGCCTGCGGTGCAGTGGCTGATCAATGAGTTGAAGGCGGTGCGGGTTTAGCGAATCTACAGGCGAAAAAAAACCGACTGGTGAGGTCGGCTTTTTTACATCCGGAACAGCCAACTGCTCTGGCCGGTTTTGAACTGTCTCTGACTAACCGCTGCAGTATAAAACAAGGGGGATAAGCGAGCAAATTTTGAACTCGTCGGATGCCCTGAGGGTGGTTATAATCTGCCCGTTAGTGCTGGTGACAAGACTACTCCGGGGCCGCTTTTACGCTTTTTAAGTCCTGGCCGGATGTACGGGTGGTGCCGCATCGGGTGCTCTGGCCGGAGTAGAACTGTCTCTGACTAACACTGAGATCAACCTCTGTGACAGGCAGTCCACGAGTAAGCAGCGGCGTTCTCACTCCGTTTTATGGAGAAAACGGGTGATTGATAAAGCAATCATCATTCTGGGAGCGTTAATCGCGCTGCTGGAATTGATCCGTTATCTACTTCAGTTGCTGAACTGATAACGGAAACGTACCTAAGGGCAGGGAGTTAACCACTTCCTGCCTTTTAATATTTCAGGCCGATAAGCCGCGAGCTTCGAAAATGAACGTGTTTTTAATTCGCCATCCGCAAACCGAGTGGAACCGCGCCGGAATTATCCAGGGGCGTCTCGATAGCCCGTGGACATTGCGCGGACAGGAAGAGTGCAATGCACTGATTGCCGGGTTGCAGGCCGAGGAGGTAACGCCTGGCGCTGTTATCTCCTCTCCGGCAGGCCGGGCACAGCAGATGGCGGCGCGGATAGCCGCGCATTTCGCCTGCGATTTTCAGTTGCACGACGCGCTACAGGAGCAACATTTTGGCGAGCTTGAAGGTCGCAGTCTGAGCGAAATACAGCGCGCATATCCGCCGTTTATCGATGATGAACATTTCTGTCCGCCGCAGGGCGAATCGTTGGCGCAGGCGGTGCAGCGGCTACTCACTTTTCTGCACAGATTGCCGGATATTTGCTCGCAGGAAACAGTGGCACTGGTATCGCATGGTCATGTGATTCAGGCGGTTATTGCGCAACTGATGGAAAACTCGCTGAGCAATGTTGCGCGTTACCACCACCCGAATGCCAGCTTTTCGCTGCTGGCGATAGAGGAGAAATCTTGTCGGGTGATGCGCTGGGGAATCGCCAGCCATTTATTGAAGCTGCCTGCGTGATACGTTTTGTGGTTCAGCTTGCTTCTTAAAAAAGTGGGTGATTTCTTGCATCAGTGACGGTTCGCTTTCTGACCAACATTCCGACCTGGTGATATGCATTTCTCCGCTCATCTGATGCGGGCGACACCGATGAAAAAAAAGAAGCCCCGTTTGGGGCTTCTCTGGTGTGTCGTTTTTACCGCTGATGCTTAGCGCATGGTGACAAACTCTTCCGCGGCCGTCGGGTGGATGGCCACGGTGTTGTCGAAGTCTTTCTTGGTGGCGCCCATCTTCAGCGCCACCGCAAAGCCCTGCAGGATCTCGTCCATGCCGAAGCCGATGCCGTGGATACCGACGATCTTCTCTTCCGGACCGACGCAGACCAGCTTCATGCGGCACGGCTGACGGTGCGAGGTGACGGCGGTGTACATCGCGGTGAACGACGATTTATACACTTTCACCTGGTCGTCGCCGTACTGCTCGCGCGCCTGCGGCTCGGTTAAACCGACGGTGCCGATCGGCGGGTGGCTGAAGACCACGGTCGGGATGTTGCTGTAGTCCAGATGCTCGTCCGGCTTGTTGTTAAACAGGCGCTCGGAGAGACGACGGCCCGCGGCAACGGCCACCGGGGTCAGCTCTACCGCGCCGGTATTATCGCCCACCGCGTAAATGCCCGGCACGCTGGTGTTCTGGAATTTATCGACGTCAATATAGCCTTTTTCGTTGGTTTTCACGCCGGTCACGGCCAGGTTGAAGTTATCGGTCGCCGGTTCACGGCCAATCGCCCAGATCAGGCAATCGACGGTCTGCCTGCGGTCATCTTCCAGCGTGATGGTCAGGCTGCCGTCAGCGTTTTTCACGACCGCTTTCGGCACCGCGTGGGTATGCAGGGTCGGGCCTTCGGCGTTCATCACTTCAACCAGCGTTTCAACGATCAGCGGATCGAAGCTGCGCAGCGGCGCGTGTTTACGCACGAACAGGTGCGCTTCGGCGCCCAGGCCGTTCACCACGCCCGCCAGCTCAACGGCGATGTACCCCGCGCCCACAACGGCAACGCGTTTTGGCAGGGCGGGCAGTTCGAAGAAACCGTCGGAGTCGATGCCGTATTCCGCGCCCGGAATGTCCGGGTGGCTCGGACGGCCGCCAGTGGCGATCAGGATGTGATCGGCGGTGATCGTCTCGCCGTTCACTTCCACGGTTTTGGCATCAACAAAGCGGGCGAAACCGTGGATCACGTCGACGTTATTTTTACCCAGCACGTTGTCGTACGAGGTATGGATACGGTCGATGTAGGCGGTGCGGCTGGCGACCAGCTTGTTCCAGTCGAAGTGGTTGATGGTGGTGTCAAAGCCGTAGTCCGGGCCATACAGATGGATGGCTTCAGCGATCTGCGCCGCGTGCCACATCACTTTCTTCGGTACACAACCCACGTTCACACAGGTGCCGCCCAGCTCTTTGGCTTCAATCAGCGCGCACTTTTGGCCGTACATGGCTGCACGGTTGATCGAGGCGATACCGCCGCTGCCGCCGCCAATGGCGATGTAGTCGTAATGTTTGGTCATGGCTTTTGTTCCTTAATCCTGAACGAAGTCGAAAATTGTCGCGATTGTATACGCGCAATCCGAATAGGTTCCACCGATGGCTGCGATTACTCCGGCACGATCTGCTGAACCAGCGTGTGCCCGGTACCGGCCGGCACCAGCTTGTTGTGCAGCCACGGCAGCACGTTGTTCATCTGCGCTTCCAGCTTCCACGGCGGGTTAATGACGATCATGCCGGAGGCGGTCATGCCGCGCTGATCGCTGTCCGGACGCACCGCCAGTTCAATCTGCAGAATTTTGCGAATGCCGGTGGCTTCCAGATCGCGCAGCATGCGTTTGATCTGCTGGCGCAGCACCACCGGATACCACAGGGCGTAAGTGCCGGTGGCGAAACGTTTGTGGCCTTCCTGAATACCGGTCACCACCGCCTGGTAGTCGGTTTTGATTTCGTACGGCGGGTCGATCAGCATCAGGCCGCGACGGGAAACCGGCGGCAGCTTGGCCTTCAGCTGCTGATAGCCGTCGGCGCGTTCCACGCGGGCGCGGCTGTCTTTCTGGAACTCCTGGCGCAGCAGCGGGTAATCGCTCGGGTGCAGCTCGGTCAACTGGAGGCTGTCCTGCTCGCGCAGCAATTGACGGGCAATCAGCGGTGAACCCGGGTAGTAGCGCAGCTGCTCACCGCGGTTGAAGTGGCGCACGCACGTCGATGTACGGCTCCAGCTCGGCCGGCAAATCGTCCTGCTGCCAGATGCGGGCGATGCCTTCCAGATATTCGCCGGTGCGCTCGGCATGTTCGCCGCTGAGCTGATAACGGCCCGCGCCCGCGTGGGTGTCCAGATAGAGAAACGGCTTCTCTTTTTCTTTCAGCGATTCGATGATCAGGCTCTGAACGGTGTGTTTAAGGACGTCGGCGTGGTTGCCAGCGTGGAAGCTGTGGCGATAACTGAGCATGGGGACTGATATTCCGGAAAATAAACGAGATTCTGCACAGTTTACCGTAGATTGCCGCAGATTACCGCTGCACCGCGGGCTTGTTTCATTTCAGCGGAAAAGGTTTCAAAACATAACGGTGTCATGAAAGTGTCAAACTGCCGCGCTAGCGTCGGATTCAGGCAAGGTAATTCTTTGAATAAAAGGATAAAAAATGAAAATCCGTCTCACTCTTTTAACTGCCGCGCTGCTGTTGGCTAACCAGGCGATGGCAAAAGATATTCCGCTGGTGCAGGCGCGCGATATTGCCAATACCACCACGCCAGCCTCGGACAGCCAGTCGTATGTTGCGCTGGAAGCACAATCGCTGGCCGGGCTGCGCCAGGCCTTGCAGGGTAACGCTGCGTCGCTGACCCGCGATCAACTGGAGCACTCCGCGCAGAGCGCTAAACAGGCGGACAGCGCCTGGCTGAAGGCGCGCGGTTATGATTTCCAGACTAAAGCGAATCAACAGGCGGGTATCGCGCTGCTCTCCAGTTTTAGCGCTCTGCCAAAGCCGGTGCTGGATACCAATCTGCATACCGTTGAGGCGATTAACCGCGATGCCACGCAGGGTTTGCGCCGTCAGGCGCTGGCTGATGCTGAGGGAATCAGCTATCTCTATTTTATTGCCGATGCGCTGGGGCCAAAACTGGGCAACGCTTTTCTCACTGCCTATGACAAAGGCGAGTTAGGCAAAGCGGCGGCGTTAATCAAAGCCAGCGAAGTGAGTACTGGCGCGGCGAAAAAGCATTTTGACTATAAGCGTCCGTTCCTGATCCAGAACAACAGCATTCACCTGGTGCCGGACGACGTGGTGGTGAAAGATAACAAAGCCTATACCGCGGATGGTGGCTCGTTCCCCAGCGGCCATACCAACACCGGTTATACTGATTCGTTGCTGATGGCGGAGATGATCCCGGAACGTTTTGACGCACTGCTGACGCGCGGCGCGCGCTACGGTTATTCCCGCGTGGTGTTGGGTGTGCACTATCCGCTGGATGTCATCGGTTCCAGGATGGTGGCGGAGCGTAACGTCGCACATTACCTGAATGATGCGAAATACCGTGCCCTGTTCAATGAAGCCCGCGACCAGCTTCGCGCCGCGCTGGAAAAAGAGTGCGGCACGTCGCTTGCGCAATGTGCGCAGAGCGCCGGGAAAGACGATCCGTATCGCGACCCGGCAATGCGCGATTTCTACCGTTTCACCATGACTTACAATTTGCCGCAGCAGAAAGGGACAGAGAAAAAACTGAAAGTACCGGAAGGGGCTGATGTGCTTTTGGAAGCGGCGTTGCCGAATCTTTCCGCCAGCCAGCGCCGTGCGCTGATGGTGAAAACGGCGATACCGGCGGGTTACCCGCTTTCTGGCGATAACGATGAACAGAGCTTCTGGCAGCGCCTGAACCTGTCTGCGGCCTATGAGATGGCGCATAAATCCCGCTGAGGTTTGCGTGTGTAATACCCGGCGAGCGCAATGCCGCCGGGCGTTTTCTTCGTTGTGGCTTATTGCAACGATACCCTGGTACGCGGAGCGCACGGGATTGAAATCTGCGGGACTTGGCCCCATTCTTAACCAATACTTCATACCAAGGACTGCGTTTATGACCAATCCATTACTGACGCCTTTTGTGCTGCCGCCGTTTTCTAAAATCCTTCCTGAGCATGTGGTTCCAGCCGTTACCCAAGCGCTGGACGACTGCCGCGCGGCGGTGGAACGCGTGGTAGCGCAGGGCGGGCCCTACACCTGGGAAAATCTGTGTCAGCCGCTGGCCGAAGTGGACGATCGCGCTGGGGCGTATCTTCTCGCCGGTGAGCCACCTGAACTCGGTGAAAAACAGCCCGGAACTGCGCGAAGCCTACGAACAAACGCTGCCGCTGCTCTCTGAGTACAGCACCTGGGTCGGCCAGCACGAAGGGCTCTACAAAGCCTACCGCGACCTGCGCGACGGCGCGCATTACGCCGCGCTGAACGCGGCGCAGAAAAAAGTCGGTGGATAACGCCCTGCGCGATTTTGAGCTGTCGGGGATCGGCCTGCCAAAAGAGAAACAGCAGCGCTACGGCGAAATCGCCGCGCGCCTGTCCGAGCTGGGCAACCTGTACAGCAACAACGTGCTCGACGCCACCATGGGCTGGAGGAAGCTGATCACCGACGAAGCGGAGCTGTCCGGCATGCCGGAAAGCGCCCTGGCGGCGGCGAAAGCGCAGGCCGAGGCCAAAGAGCAGGACGGCTGGCTGCTGACGCTGGATATCCCGAGCTATCTGCCGGTGATGACCTACTGCGACAACCAGGCGCTGCGCGAAGAGATGTACCGCGCCTACAGCACCCGCGCCTCCGATCAGGGGCCGAATGCCGGTAAGTGGGACAACAGCCCGGTCATGGCGGAAATCCTCGCCCTGCGCCACGAGCTGGCGCAACTGCTGGGCTTCGAAAACTACGCCGATAAATCGCTGGCCACCAAAATGGCGGAAAACCCGGCGCAGGTGCTCGACTTCCTGACCGATCTGGCGAAACGCGCCCGTCCGCAGGGCGAAAAAGAGCTGGCGCAGCTGCGCGCCTTCGCGAAAGCGGAGTTTGGCGTGGACGAGCTGCAGCCGTGGGATATCGCTTACTACAGCGAAAAACAGAAGCAGCACCTCTACAGCATCAGCGACGAGCAGCTGCGCCCGTACTTCCCGGAAAACCGAGCGGTGAACGGCCTGTTTGAAGTGGTGAAACGCATCTATGGCATCACCGCCAAAGAGCGTACCGATATCGACGTCTGGCATCCGGACGTGCGCTTCTTCGAGCTGTACGACGAGAACAACGAGCTGCGCGGCAGCTTCTACCTCGATCTCTACGCGCGCGAACACAAACGCGGCGGCGCGTGGATGGACGACTGCGTGGGCCAGATGCGTAAAGCCGACGGTTCGCTGCAAAAGCCGGTCGCCTACCTGACCTGTAACTTCAACCGTCCGGTCAACGGCAAACCGGCGCTGTTCACTCACGACGAAGTGATCACCCTGTTCCACGAGTTCGGTCACGGTCTGCACCATATGCTGACCCGCATCGAAACCGCCGGGGTGGCAGGCATCAGCGGTGTGCCGTGGGATGCGGTCGAGCTGCCGAGCCAGTTTATGGAAAACTGGTGCTGGGAGCCGGACGCGCTGGCGTTTATCTCCGGTCACTATGAGACCGGCGAACCGCTGCCGAAAGAATTGCTGGATAAAATGCTGGCAGCGAAGAACTACCAGGCGGCGATGTTTATCCTGCGTCAGCTGGAGTTCGGCCTGTTCGACTTCCGTCTGCACGCGGAGTTTAGCCCGGAGCAGGGTGCGAAAATCCTTGAAACCCTCGCCGAGATTAAAAAGCAGGTTGCCGTTATTCCAGGACCAACCTGGGGCCGCTTCCCGCATGCGTTCAGCCATATCTTCGCAGGCGGCTACGCGGCGGGTTACTACAGCTACCTGTGGGCCGACGTGCTGGCGGCGGATGCCTTCTCTCGCTTCGAAGAAGAGGGGATCTTCAACCGCGAAACCGGCCAGTCGTTCCTCGACAATATCCTGACCCGCGGCGGTTCCGAAGAGCCAATGGTGCTGTTCAAACGCTTCCGCGGACGCGAGCCGCAGCTGGATGCGATGCTTGAGCATTACGGGATCAAAGGCTGATTGTTACGTGAAGATCTGCTTAGTGGATGAAACGGGCGCCGGAGACGGCGCCTTATCTGTTCTGGCCGCCCGCTGGGGGCTGGAGCACGATGATGAAAACCCGATGGCGCTGGTGATGACCACAGCGCATCTGGAGTTACGCAAGCGCGACGAACCGAAGCTCGGCGGGATTTTTGTCGATTTTGTCGGTGGTGCCATGGCGCACCGGCGCAAGTTCGGCGGCGGTCGCGGCGAAGCGGTGGCCAAAGCGGTTGGGATCAAAGGCAGCTATCTGCCGGACGTGGTGGATGCCACGGCGGGGCTGGGGCGCGATGCGTTTGTGCTGGCGTCGGTCGGCTGTCGCGTGCGGATGCTGGAGCGTAACCCGGTGGTGGCGGCGCTGCTGGACGACGGTCTGCAGCGTGGCTATGCGGACGCGGAAATCGGCCCGTGGCTGCGGGAACGACTGCAGCTGATCCACGCCTCCAGCCTGACGGCGCTGACCGATATCACCCCGCGCCCGCAGGTGGTCTATCTCGATCCGATGTTCCCGCACAAGCAGAAAAGCGCGCTGGTGAAGAAAGAGATGCGGGTGTTTCAGTCGCTGGTGGGGCCGGATCTGGATGCCGATGGCCTGCTGGAGCCTGCGCGCCAGCTGGCGACGAAGCGGGTGGTGGTGAAGCGCCCGGACTACGCGCCGCCGCTGGCCGGCGTCGCCACGACCAATCGGCGGTAGTGACCAAAAGCCATCGTTTCGATATCTACCCCGGTTCCGGGGAATAAAAAAGCCCGGTCGCGTTGCGCGTACCGGGCCTAATGTTCAGGCCCTAACCGGTTAAGTGTTAGCGCCCCGGAATATTGCACTTACTCGTCTTCTTCGTCACGCAGTGGGACAATCAGCATATCCACGTGAACGGTGTTAATCAGCTGGCGCGCGGAAGACATCAGCTTGCTCCAGAAGTCCTGATGGTGACCGCACACCACCAGGTCCATGTCGTATTTTTTGATCGCATCAACCAGTACCTGGCCCAGGTCGCCGCTGCCGCTCAGGGTTTCGGTGATCGGATAGCCCGCGTTAGTGGACAGCTCGCTCAGCGCCTGGTGAGTCTCTTCAGAAATGCGTTTCTGCATATCGCCCAGATTGACGTCGATCAGACCGGTGTAGAGGTCGGAGTAATTCACATCAACGTGAATCAGCGAAACTTTCGCGTTGTAGGGACGTGCCATGGATACCGCTTTATCAACCAGCACTTTGCTCTCCGGGGAGAGGTCTACCGCGATGAGAATGTGTTTGTAAGCCATAGTGGTACTCCTTCCTTAAGTTATCGATGACTAAATCGGAAAGCCGTGGTTACCCCTGATACAGTTGCACTGCGCCCGCATCCTGCGTTTCACGTGAGCGTAGCGCCCGGCCTTAAGGATCTTTTGTAGATATTTCTACCTTATAACGCTCTTTTCACACCGTCAATTAACCTGGATCACGAATCACTTAAGCAATATTTACAGCCAGATGCATTGATAATGATTAACCTTGTGGCAAAAAAATTAACGGATCTCCTACACTATTAAATGAACCGTTCGGAAACAGACGGCGTCCCCCAGTTATCCGCGTAAGGAAATGCGGTCAATTGCGGGACTCCGCCTGTGCTTGTCTTCCCGTCCGGGGATTGGTAACACTATTCGTTGTCAGACTTGGTTGGGTATCCAGGCGCGAGCGTTCCGGAGGCTTTCTCCGCGGGCGATCGCCGGGGAGGGGATATGGTGATCAGCACCGTCGCGTTGTTTTGGGCGTTATGTGTGGTGTGTATGGTGAATATGGCGCGCTACTTCTCATCGTTACGTGCGCTGTTAGTGGTACTTCGTGGTTGCGATCCGTTGCTTTATCAGTATGTGGACGGTGGCGGGTTCTTCACCTCGCATGGACAGCCCAGCAAGCAGATGCGTCTGGTGGGGTATATCTACGCCCAGCGCTACCGCGATCATCACGATGAAGAGTTTATCCGTCGCTGCGAGCGCGTGCGCCGTCAGTTCATTTTAACCAGCGCGCTGTGTGGCCTGGTGGTCGTCAGCCTGATTGCATTGATGATTTGGCACTGAGCATAAAAAAAACGGGTCAGTTTCCTGACCCGCTTTTTATTGCGCCTGCGACTGCGATTAAATCAGCTTCAGCGAAATCCAGTACAGTGCGCCAGACAGCAGGATCGAGGCTGGCAGGGTGAAGATCCAGGCCATCAGAATGTTGGTCACGGTTTTGCGCTGCAAACCGCCGCCGTCAACAATCATGGTACCGGCCACGGACGAGGAGAGTACGTGGGTGGTGGAAACCGGCATACCGGTGTAGCTCGCCAGACCGATAGATACCGCCGCCGTCATCTGCGCGGACATACCCTGCGCATAGGTCATGCCTTTCTTACCGATCTTCTCGCCGATGGTGGTCGCCACGCGGCGCCAGCCAATCATTGTACCGATACCGAGCGCCAGCGCGACCGCCATGATGATCCAGATTGGCGCGTACTCAATGGTGCTGAGCATATCGCCTTTCAGTTTCTTCAGGAGACGCTGGTCGTCCGCGCTGATCTCCGGCAGCTTCGCCACTTTATCCGTCACATCGGAGATGCACAGCATAATGCGACGCAGCTGACCACGCTGCTCAACGGTCAATCTGTCGTAGCTTTCGATATTGCCCAGCATGCCCTTCGCACGTTCCAGCGCCTTAATCGCGCGAGCCGGATGGCAGTGGAACTCGCCAGGCTGCGGTGTTAGCACCGGCTTCCGGAGCCGGAATCAGCGGGTCAACGCCGGTGGCTTTTTGCAGCAGCGCCGGATGCTGCTGGAAGTAGGTTTCTACGTTGTTGACCGCATCACGCGTACGGGTGATGTCATAACCGGAGGCGTTCATATTAACCACGAAGCCCGCCGGCGCAACGCCAATCAGCACCAGCATCACCAGACCGATGCCTTTCTGACCATCGTTCGCGCCGTGGGAGAAACTCACGCCGATAGCGGAAAGGATCAGGGCGATACGCGTCCAGAATGGCGGCTTTTTCTTGCCGTCGATCTTCTCACGCTCTGCTGGCGTCAGGTGAATACGGGCGCGTTTTTTGGTATTGCTCCAGTAGCGACGCAGGATGAAGATCAGCCCACCAGCCACCACCAGACCCACAATCGGCGAGAGGATGAGGGAGGCGAAGATCCCCAGCACTTTCGGGATATTTAACGCATCCACAACCGAAGTACCGGTCATCAGGGCATTGGTTAACCCGATACCGATAATCGCGCCGATCAGGGTGTGGGAACTGGATGCCGGCAGACCGAAATACCAGGTACCGAGGTTCCAGATAATCGCCGCCAGCAGCATGGAGAAGACCATAGCGAGGCCATGCGCAGAACTGACGTTCAGCAGCAGATCGGTTGGCAGCATATGCACAATGGCATAGGCAACGCTCAACCCGCCCAGGAGGACACCAAAGAAGTTAAACACCGCCGCCATAACAACCGCAAGCTGCGATCGCATTGCGCGAGTGTAAATAACCGTCGCTACTGCGTTTGCAGTGTCGTGGAAGCCGTTGATCGCTTCGTAAAACAGTACAAAAACCAGAGCAAGCAAGAGTAATAACCCGGTATGAAAATCCAGGCCAGCAAACAAATGTAGCATAGGACGTTACGCCATTTTGAGGACATGAACGCGGCGCATTATCCGGGACAAAAGCGGTGCCGGCAAAGTGAAATATGGACTTTTTTTGACATTATTTCTTACATTCCGCTGAAACTTTAAAATTATCGTATATTTTTCAATGTCATGTTGTTTTTAGCTCTCTTCGCGCTGGTGTGACCAGCGTGAACTCTTTACAATCCGCCACGATTTTTTGAAGAGGGTTTAGGCGTGGAAAGGTTTGATGTCGTGGTTATTGGCGCCGGTGCGGCGGGTATGTTTTGTGCGGCGCTGGCCGGGCAGGCGGGTCGTCGCGTGCTGCTGCTGGATAACGGCAAAAAACCGGGCCGCAAAATCCTGATGTCCGGCGGCGGGCGCTGCAACTTCACTAACCTGTATGTCGAACCCGCGGCCTATTTGAGCCAAAACCCGCATTTTTGTAAATCTGCGCTGGCGCGTTATACCCAGTGGGATTTTATCGATCTGGTGGGTAAGCACGGTATCGCCTGGCATGAGAAGACGCTGGGACAGCTGTTCTGCGACGACTCGGCGCAGCAGATTGTCGATATGCTGGTGGCCGAGTGCGAAAAGGGCGACGTGGTCACACAGCGCCTGCGCAGCGAAGTGCTGGAGCGTAACGCGTGACGACCAGGGCTACACGCTGCAGCTGAATGGCGAAAGCGTGCAGTGCCGCGAAGCTGGTGATCGCCAGCGGCGGGCTGTCGATGCCGGGGCTGGGCGCTTCCCCGTTTGGCTATAAGATTGCCGAACAGTTTGGCCTGAAAGTGCTGCCGACGCGCGCCGGGCTGGTGCCTTTTACCCTGCATAAGCCGCTGCTGGAGCAGCTGCAGACGCTGTCCGGCGTGTCTGTGCCCTCGGTTATCACCGCCGAAGACGGCACGGTTTTCCGCGAAAATCTGCTCTTTACCCATCGCGGCCTCTCCGGCCCGGCGGTACTGCAAATCTCCAGCTACTGGCAGCCGGGCGAATTCGTCAGCGTTAACCTGCTCCCGGAGTGCGATCTGGCAAGCGTTCCTGGACGAACAGCGCGCAGCGCACCCGAATCAAAGCCTGAAAAACACGCTGGCGATGCAGTTGCCGAAACGGCTGGTGGAATGTTTGCAGGAGCTGGGGCAGATCCCCGATGTCACGCTGAAGCAGCTTAACAGCCGCGAGCAGGAGACGCTGGTGGAGTTACTCACGAACTGGCGCGTTCAGCCGAACGGCACGGAAGGCTACCGCACCGCGGAAGTGACGCTGGGCGGCGTTGATACCCACGAACTCTCTTCCCGCACCATGGAAGCCCGCAACGTGCCGGGGCTCTATTTTATTGGCGAAGTGATGGATGTCACCGGCTGGCTGGGCGGCTACAACTTCCAGTGGGCGTGGGCCAGCGCCTGGGCCTGCGCGCAGGCGCTGGCGGAGTAATCTTTCCGCCGTAAACGACGGCGTTGCCAGAGGGGTGAATCGCACTACCGGGTTCATCCATCACTATCATTTTTGGTGACTTTCAGCCTCCCCTTTAAGACCTTTATATTTCCTGCCTTCTGCCGATAACCTCATCACTACACATCTGTTGCGCTACTCCATTTGCGCTGACAAAGGAATGAAAATGAAAACGGGCAAGATTCTTCTGCCAGCATTACTGGCCGTGACGTTAAGCAGCCATGCGGCTGACGGGCAAGGCAAAAAAGTCGTTAGCAGCACGGTAAATCCGCTGGTAATGATTCGACTTAACGATCGCATTACGGCAATGAATCATATTGTTTTTGAAGATGGGCAAAACATTAACCGTTGGGACGGCTTCGATTGCTCCACGCAAAAAGCGGTGAAACTCTACTGGGAAATGCTCGACGATAAAGAGGCGGTCGTGCGCCGTTTTTATGGCGATAGCTACGGACGTTATGCCGCCCCCAGCCCGAACAGCGAACTGAATGATGTCGCCGCCAGCCTCTGCAAATCCCCCGGGCTGAAAAATGCCAGTTGGGTCTACATTGAAAAAAAATCGCAATATGACACGCCGATCCTGCTGGATACCGCTTCAGTTATCCGCGCCAAAGATCTGTTGATTGCGAAAATCGGCTTCGAGTACAACGAGATACAGTACGATCCGCCGTATGATGCGCCGTACGACATGAAAATCGAAGTACACGCATATAACTGCGCAACCAATAAAGACAGCGTGCTCGCCGGGCTGGATATGACGCCGGAAGGTTATGTATCCGATAGCCTGAGCGGGAAAGCGGCGCTGCGCCGGGCGGCGGATTTTACCAATACGCCTGCCACCGCTGCGGCGTTTAAGCAGCTATGCGCAATGAGCACGCCTTCTGCTTTTAAAGGGGAAGGGGCTTATGTTCCCCAGGCGAAGAAAAAAAGCGTCTCCTCCAGGCTTGGCCCGATGCTGCCAGATATGAGCAGCAATTCGCCACAATGGCTGGCGCAATTCCCGCTGCCTGCGGAGATCGACAAACAGGCGCAGCAGATTGTGAATCCGTGGGCGACGCCTCGCTTCAAAAAAATGCAGTGGACTCTGATCTGGGGGAGTGATGAAGGCGTGCCGATGGAGCTGGATGTTCAACCCAACGGGCTGATGCTGCTGCTGGAAAATTACAACGTGTTTAAGGCGCAGCGCCTGACTTTAGGTAACCTTGGGCAGTTAAAAGGCGGTATCAGCCTGGATAGCTCGCCGAGTATCATCAGCGAACTGCACACCAACCTGCGTTTCCCGCTGCATCAGGGACAGAAATTCACCTTTGATACAGTGCTGCCTGCGAAGGGCAAAGATGGTGATAAAACCGCGATCAACCGCCGTTGCGAAGTGACCGGTAGCGATGAGGCTCGCCAGATCAGCAGTGCGCTGAGTGGCCGCTACTGGAAAGTCGCATGCGAAATGCAGAGTGGCGATAAAGGCGAGAAACAGACGCTGGCCTGGCTTGTCGATTACAATGTTTTTCTGCCATTAACGCAGTGGAAAGACGGCGCGGAACTGCCCGTCACCATCAAAGATCTGCAGATAACACGCTAGTCCTGAATCAACCTGAGCCGAAAGGCTCAGGTTTTCATATCCCGAAGATGCACGATTTACCTGTGCTAACGAAGCGGCTAAAGCCGAAATATTTCATTATATTTCCTGTCAGACGTGTCGTTATTTATTGATTGTTTTTATTAATTATTTTTTTTGAGTTTTACTTTTACTTATTCACCGCGTAACTGATTTGGCCGGTTTACGCTCAGTTATCCCGACAACTAAGGCCGCTATTCCGCGAATTGTTTGTTGGCGTTATGTCGCATCATAAGCGATATGCACCATACAAACAGGATTAACCACCATGCCACTAACGACTGAATCAGGCGTTTCGTCGGCGCGATTCCTCGGAATGGCGCCTTTTTTGCGTATGAGTATTGCGGGCGTTGACTTCACCTCCGCCACGCAGGAGATGATCGCGCAGGCGCAAAATGCCCCTGAAGATGCCGTGTTATGGATGAATCTCGCGACTGCGATGATGAGCCTGAAGCACGAAGAGCTGGGCCTGCAAATCCAGGCGCAGGCGCTGGATATGCAGCGCGTTTATCACTGGCCGGCGCGTCAGCCGACAAAATTACGCCTTCTGATGTTAATGGTACCGGGCAATCTCTCGGCAAATATTCCGCTCGACTGCCTGATGGAAGACAGCGATATCGACCTCATCTACTACTACGTCGATCCGCTGAACGACAATCCGCTGACGGCACCGGTGCCGGAACATGACGTGGTTATGGTGGCGATTGGCGCCAGCGATGAGCAGGAATCCGTGCTGCTGCGTCTTGAATATGCTCTGCGTAACTGGCCAAAACCGGTACTGAACCCGCCGAAAAATGTCCCGACTTCTGAACGCCATAACGCCAGCCTGCTGCTGCAAAATGTCCCCGGTTTAGTGATTTGTCCGGCGCTGCATGTCTCCCGCCAGGCGCTGCATGATGTCGCTTGTGGTCAGAAAGCGCTGGCAGATATCGCCGCTGATCACGACTTCCCGATTATTGTTCGCCCGGTAGGCAGCCACGGTGGTCACGGCCTGCAAAAAATCGACTCTGCCGCTGCTGTTACAGCCTACCTGGAAGAGACGGCCGGAGAGGAGTTTTTCGTTTCGCGCTTTGTCGATTACAGCGGCGAAGATGGCTTGTTCCGCAAAATGCGCGTGGTGCTGATCGACGGTAAACCGTTCGCCTGCCATATGGGTGTCTCTTCGCACTGGATGATCCACTACGTTAACGCCGGGATGTACGAAGATGCGGACAAACGTGCGCAGGAAGGCCGTTTCTTCAATGAGTTTGCTGACTTTGCTGCGCGTCATCGCGAAGCGCTGGACGCCATCAGCCAGCGTACCGGGCTTGAGTATATCGGCATCGACTGCGCGGAAACGCGCGACGGCGAACTGCTGATTTTTGAAATCGATCCGGCGATGGTTGTTCATGCGATGGACGATGAAGAGATGTTCCCGAATAAGCAAGTTCACATGCTGAAAGTGAAAACCGCGATGCGGGAAATGCTGCTTAAGTACGCCGGTCAGGCCCTTTAAAACGATAACTATGACTCAGGAAATAACATGTCATTAAATCCTAACAACACCCTTAATTTCTCCGGCGGGCCGGGCGCATTACCTGACGTCGTATTAAACCAGGTACAGCAGGCTATTATTAATGTCCCGGAAGTGGGCCTGTCGATTCTGGGTATCAGCCATCGCTCCGCATGGTTCGAAAATGTGGTTCGCGAAACCGAAAATAATATTCGCACCTTACTGGGACTGCCTGCGGATTATCACATTCTGTTTTTACAGGGCGGCGCAACGCAGCAATTCTCGATGGTGCCAATGACCATGCTGCGCGGCAAAAAGCACCCGGCTGAGTATTTCGATACCGGTTACTGGAGCCGCAAAGTGATCACCGAAGCAATGCGCGAAGGGCCGGTACGCGTGATCTGGAGCGGTGAAAAAGAGGGCTACCGTCGTCTGCCGACCGACGAAGAGCTGGATTTCTCCCCGGACGCGCCTTACATCCACTATGTTTCCAACGAAACGGTAGAAGGCTTACAGTTCGATCGCGTGCTGGGCCGTGATGATGTGCCGCGCGTTTGCGATATGTCTTCTGATTTTCTCTCCAAACCGTGCGATGCCGGTAAATTCTCGCTGATTTATGCCCACGCGCAGAAAAACATCGGCCCGGCGGGCGTGACCATCGTACTGGTTCGCGACAGTGTGGTGCAAAACGGCCCGACTAACCTGCCAGCGTTTCTTGATTATCGTCGCCAGGTGGAAGCGCACTCTAACCTGAATACACCGCCGGTATTCGCCATTTACGTGGTGATGCTGGTGACCCGCTGGTTGCTGAATGATATTGGCGGTCTGGAAAACATGGCGCGCATCAACCAGCAGAAATCGGCGCTGCTCTACAGCACCATTGATAACAGCGACGGTTTCTATCGTAACTGGGGCGATGCGGCCTTCCGTTCAGATATGAACGCCGCGTTTACACTGCCGACGGCGGCGCTGGAGGATAAATTCCTGCAGGAAGCGGAGCTGGCGGGTTTCTCTGGTCTGACGGGACACCGCGCGATCGGCGGCATCCGTGCCTCGATCTATAACGCGCTGACGCTTGGTGCAGTGGAAAAACTGAGCAACTTTATGGACGATTTCCGTTTCAAACAGCACGGAAAATAAGCTCTAAAGCCATGCGTTGCGCGGTAAGCCAACGCATGGCAACCTCAGTAGCGGCGAAACGACGCCAGCTTGTGCAACTGGCGGCTGCGGTCGTCGAAGTTATCTGCGCGCAGCCAGCCAGTTATCATTGACGAGATCGCCGGCCATTCCCGTAAGGTAATCGAGAACACCGAAATATCCGTCAGATGGCCTTTGCGAATTCGCTTATCCCTTAATACGCCTTCTTTCACAAAACCAATTCGTTCTGCCGACTTAATCGCTTCCGTATTATAACTACTGGTGCGCCATTCACAGCGGCGGTATTTTAATTGATCAAAGAAATAAGCCAGAACCAAATAAAGGCTTTCGGTGCTGATACGCGTCCTTTTCATTAATGGCGTCCAGTTAACGCCGCCAATATCGAAGGAGCCATTCTCCGGATCAAATTTACCGGCATAAAATATCCCTTTTATTTGCTGATCGGCTTTATCCTGTACGGCATAATAAATTCTTTCTTTGTGTGTAGACAGATTTCTTAAATAGGAATAACAGGCCGTCATATCCTTTGGCCTGACATCCTCAAGGTAGGTCCAGTCGCGATCGTCGTCGATACTCTGCCATTCCGGGAAGAGGTCTTCGGCGTGATCAACCGCCAGTGGAACAACGTTACAGTATTGACCAGCAAGAGCGACTTTCTCGGGCATCGCCCGTTTTGTCCATTCCGAAAATTCCTGACCAATACGTTGTCCATACTGATTATACGTTTCCATTATTCCCTCCAGTTTAGTACTGATTTAATCCTGCTTAACGACCATTAAATGGGTATTAAATATTCGTAGGGTCTATGCCTTGGGCATATAATGGCTTAATTTGATATAAGTAAAAAATAAGGATGCGATAGTAATGAAAACGTTATACCGTGTTTCCGGTCGGCTGTCTCATCTTTAATGTTAAAGTGCGAGAATAGGCGAGAAAACGTTATCACCGGTATAGTTTTATCTGTGGTAAATAACACCTGTATGACATGTTTCCGCGTGAGTAATTGTCATAAAAATTTCGTATAAGTATTATTTCCAGATTGTGCTACGTGGCTAACCCTCTAAAAATTGGCGGGTTTTCTGGTTTTTAGATACCTGATTAGGACTATTCCTGGCATTTCTCGCGCCGAAAAATCAGACAATAACGTCCTTTTACATTTACAGAAATTGTGCGGTAGCGTGTCAATTATTCCGTAACGTTAAACTTACAGGCGAAGCCCGGAGCGGCTTGCGTCGTTATGTCAGGATCCGATTTATGAGCAATCGTATTACTGTTCAGTTACCCGTCGAAGGACTGCTTTTCTGGAAATTTTCAGGTCGTGAGGCGTTATCCGAGGCGTTTGCATTCAACCTGCAATTGCTGGGCACCGACGCGCGCATGGATCGCAGCCAGTTGCTCGGCAAAGCGGTCACCGTTACCGTGCCCACGCAATCGCTTTCCGGCTCCCGCTACTTCAACGGCAAAATTACCCGCGTGGCAGTCAGCGCGGTGGAACTGAGCGGGACACGCTACGCCGTCTATCAGCTTACCGTCGAGCCGGATCTGTGGCCAATGAAACGCGACCGTAACCTGCGCATCTTCCAGGGGCAGACGGTGCCACAAATCGTCAAAACCCTGCTTGGCGAATACCAGGTCAATCTGGAAGATAAGCTGAGCGGCAGTTACCGCGTCTGGGAGTATTGCGTTCAGTACCAGGAGAGCAGCTTCGATTTCATCAGCCGCCTGATGGAGCTGGAAGGGATTGCTTACCACTTTAAGCATGAAGCAGATAAACACACGCTGGTGCTGACCGACGCCGCTACGCAACATCAACCCTTCAGCGGCTATGAAACCATTCCTTATCACCAGACGCCGTCCGGCGGCAGCACGGATGAAGAGGGCATCAGCCAGTGGGCGCTGGAAGACAGCGTCACGCCGGGCATCTACAGCCTTGACGATTATGATTTCCGCAAGCCGAATGCATGGCTGTTCCAGGCGCGGCAAAACCCTTCATCGCCACAGCCGGGCAGCATTGACGTTTACGACTGGCCAGGGCGTTTTGTTGAACATGGCCACGGCGAGTTTTATGCCCGCATCCGCCAGGAACGCTGGCAGGTGGAACATCAGCAAATCGAAGGCACCGCCACGGCGATCGGCATCGTGCCGGGCAGCACTTTCCAGTTGACCAACGCCGCGTTTTTCAATGATAACGGCGAGTATCTGGTAACCGCCGCGCATTACAACTTTGAAGAGAACCGCTATGCCAGCGGTGCGGATAGCCAGACGGTGCACCGCATTGATTTCAGCGTCATTCCCTCCTCGGTGGTCTTCCGCCCCGCGCAGCAAACCGCCTGGCCGCGAACTTATGGCCCACAAACCGCGCGCGTCGTCGGTCCGCAGGGCGAAAGCATCTGGACGGACAAATATGGCCGGGTGAAGGTGAAGTTTCACTGGGATCGGCTGGCGAAGGGCGACGACACCAGCTCCTGCTGGGTGCGCGTCTCCAGCGCCTGGGCGGGCCAGGGTTTTGGCGGGGTGCAAATTCCGCGCGTCGGCGATGAAGTGGTGATCGACTTTATCAACGGCGACCCGGACAGGCCAATCATCACCGGGCGCGTCTATAACGAAGCCAGTATGCCGCCGTGGGCGCTGCCCGCCGCCGCGACGCAAATGGGCTTCCTCAGCCGTTCGAAAGATGGCTCAGTCGATAACGCCAACGCCCTGCGCTTTGAAGATAAAGCCGGGGAAGAGCAGGTGTGGATTCAGGCCGAGCGCAATCTTGATACCAACGTGAAAAACGACGAAACGCATACCGTTGGCGGTTCGCAGACCGTTAATGTGACGCGGGATTACACCGGCGCGGTGGCGGGATCGCATACCCAGGCCACGCAACTGGCGCATGAACAACTGGTCGGCGGCGGTTTTACCCAAAAAGTGCAGGGCGCGCTGGTTCAGGCTTCCGACAGCGGCATCATGCTGGTGGCGGGCAAATCGGTGCTGACGCTTGGCGCCAACGGCACGGTTTCACTGCAATGTCTGAACTTCAGCATTGATGCGCTGAGCAATGGTGAAATCAACACCGGCGGAACGCTGGATCTGAATATTACGCGGCCAGAGAGCCTGCCGACTGTCGAGCCGACGCCGGAACAAATTCAGGCCGCGGTAAAAGCCGCATTTAATCAAGGGACGGATAAATAATGGCGACGTTCACAGTTTCTGAAGGCGTGCTGGCGCTGCCGGGCGCGTATCAGGATCACAGCATCAACGTGCTGAAATTCAAAGAACAGGGCGCAACGCTTGTCATCACCCGCGCGTGGGATATCAAACCCGGCGAGGAAGAGAATTTCCTCCAGCAGCAGTTGGCGAAAGTGAAGCGCAGCATGAAAAAGGTGGTGCTGGACGAGGTGCAGGATAGCGTCATCGGCGGGCTACCCGCCCGTGAGGTCGCACTGCGTTTTGAAAATCAACACGTCACGGTGTATGAAAAACTCGCCGTCGCTCGCGTGGAAGATCACCTTATGGCGTTCACGCTCAGCCGTGTCGCCCCGTTTGATGCCGACGCAGAGGCGTTCTGGACGGCGGTAAAAAGCGGTGTGCAGCCGGGGGCGTAACGGATGACGGATTACCTTGCAGCGCGCATTGATGACCCGCTGATCCATAGCTCCGCGCTGGCGGATTTTGTCGGCGGGTTAGTGGAAGGAGCGATTGTCGCCGCGATCTTTATTGCCGCTACCACGCCTATCGGTATCGTCGTCGCCGGTGTGGCGGTGGCTGGCTTGATGTTCAGCGGCGCGCTGGAGAGCGTGGGCAATGCGGCGGGAAAACTCGTCGATAGCCTGATAGACCCTGGGCCTCCCGATGCGCAAATTATCTCTGGCTCGGATAACGTGCTGATCATGGGCAAAAAGGCGGCACGTGCCGCTGGCACCGTCGATCGCGATTATCTGAACGCGACCGCTTCTGCGGACGAGAGCAGCTTCGACTGGGCCGGGTTCGGCATGATGGCGCTGGCGGGCGTCGCCGCAACGCTGAAAACGGCGCTGATGCCGGGCGAAGCGCTGATGGCGATGGCTGAACGCGCCAGCAAGCTGACCCTCGACGATGTCAAACAGTGGGGCAAAAACACCTGGAACGACCTGACGCAGCCGCTGGTGGAGAGCGCCAGCCCGTATGCGTCTCCCGCGCCGCACGATAACGTGGCCTGCAAAAAAGGCCATATGGTTACCAGCAGCAACTTTATCGCCCAGGGTTCAAAAGCGGTGCTGATCAACAACCAGCCCGCTGCCCGCAATGGTCACCTCAGCACCTGCGAAGCGGAAATCAAAGTCAGCGAAAACCCGCGCGTGCGTATCGGTGGCGACACCATCACCGTGCGCGATATCCACAGCGGTAAAAACCAACTGGCTTACCTCGCGGGCAACCTGCTTGGCAGCGCGGTCGTGGCGATTATCCCCTCGCTTATCAAGATGGGCTGTAACCGGCTGATCGTGAACCGCCTGATGCGGGAAATTATCTGTCCGCTTGGCGCTTATGTTGCCTCGGCGGGCGTGATGCCGGTACTGGCGGCAGCAGTAAACACCGTACACCCGGTCAATATCCTTACCGGCGCGAAAATCCTCAGCAAAGAAGAGGATCTCGATTTCGTGCTGCCGGACAGAATGCCGCTTTACTGGCAGCGCATTTACCACAGCCGCAACCTGTCAACCGGCATGCTCGGCACCGGCTGGATGCTACCGTTTGAAACCCGCCTTTACCGGCAAGCGGATAATCAGCTGATATTCCTCGATATGACTGGCCGCGAGCTGGGCATGGGAAATGTGCAGCCGGGCGACATGATCGATTACCAGGAAGATGGCATTAAGCTGTTCTGTAGCCCGAACGGGGCGATGGTCATTCAGCAAAATGACGGCGAGCACCAGTTGTACGAACCGGACCCAACGCGTCCCGGCGAGTGGCGCATTCAGCGCATTTATGACCGCCATGAAAACGTTCAGCACTTTAGCTGGAACGAGCGCGGGCAACTGGCGCGCATCTCCGGCGATAACGAGGCGCTGGACGTTGAGCTGGAGTATGACGCGCTTTCCGGCCGCCTGTGCGCGGTTTATCAGGCGTACGATGGCGCGCGCCATCTGTTGGTCTCTTACCGTTTTAACGAGCAGGGGCAATTGATCGCCGTCACCGACGCCGACGGCATCGTCACCCGCCAGTTCGGCTGGGATCAGGCCAGCGAGATGATGGCCTGGCATGCCTACGCCACCGGGCTGAAAGTGCAGTACCAGTGGCGGCCCGACGCCAACTCGCGGCACTGGCGCGTTGAGGCGTATCAGGTGCTTGATGATCGTGGCGAGGTGCTGGAACGCTGGCGCATCGATGCCGACGAAACACAGCGCCGTGCGCGCGTCAGCAACGACCAAGGCGTCTCAAGCGAACATCACTGGGATGAACTGTTTCGCATCACCGCTTACACCGATCCGCACGGCGGCAAATGGCAATTTCGCTGGGCGGGCAACACTGAACAACTGCTGGCAATGGTGCAGCCGGACGGCGCGAGCTGGGAATATGCATGGGATGCGCGCGGTAATCTGACCATGGAGCGCGATCCGCTGGGCCGCACGACGCTGACCAGCTGGCATCCGCTGTACGCCTTCCCGTTGAAAGAAGTACTGCCCGATGGCGCAATCTGGCAGTACGAATACAACGTTGCGGGCGATGTGGTGAAACTGACCGATCCGGAAAGTGGCGTAACGCGCTTTGAGTGGAACGCGCAGGGCGATCTGCTGCGGCGCATTGATGCGCTGGAGAACAGCCATCGCTTCTGGTGGGACGCGCTCGGCCAGCTTATCCGTGAAGAAGATTGTTCCGGCTATCAGAGTCGCAACCAGTATGACGCTTCCGGCAAACTGATTAGCACCACCGATCCGCTCGGCAACAGCGAACGCTATATCTGGAGCCCGGCAGGCCGTCTGCAAACCTGGATCCGCGCCGACGGGCGAGAAACCCTGTTCAGCTATAACCACGCCGGGTTGCTGTGCGGGCAGAACATTGATGGCCTGCTGGAGCGTAAAGTGACGCTCAATGCGCGCGGCCAGGTGATTGAGGCTATCGATCCCGCCGGGCAGGTGACGCGTTTTCGCTTCAACCGCGCGGGCCGCCTGGTGACGCTGACCAACGCTAACAACCAGCAATGGCGCTTTGACTATACGCCTGAAGGCTTGCTGACCCGCCAGCACGATTACGCCGGTCGGCAGACGGAGTATCAGTACAACGCCATGCAGCAGGTGGCGACGCTGGTGCGTCATCCCGCCAGCGGTAGCGGTTTGTCGCCGCTGGTGACGAATTATGAATACGATGCGATCGGCCGCATGGTTGTGCGGGAAACCGAGCAACACCGCACCGAGTATCGCTACAACGCCCTGACTACCGAAATTCACCGCTTCCCGTACAGAGCGTGGCGGCAGGCGATGATCGACCAGCGCGAGCCGGAGAATGGCGAAGTGGTGGTTTTCCGCCGCAATAAACTCGGCGATCTGGTGGGGGAAGAGAACCATTCCGGCGCGTATCTGCATCAGTACGATGCATTAAGCAATCTCAGCGCGACCACTTTCCCGGACGGGCGGCAGTTGCAGTATCTGCGCTACGGTACCGGGCATCTGCTGGAGATGCAGCTTGCCGTTGGCGGGAATACGCTGCCGGTTGCCAGTTACCAGCGCGACAAATTGCACCGGGAAACCCGCCGCACCACGGGTGCGGTGGAGCTGGAAACGCACTACGACATCGCCGGGCGCATCAGCCAGCGGCGCTGCGTTGATAATGTGCGCCAGCGGCTGGTGTTTGAGCGCCGCTACCAGTGGGATCGGGCCGATCAGATCATCCGCCAGATGTATACCGATGGCGCGCCGTCGACGCCTGCGGATAAATATCGCCAGTCGCTGTGGGGATACGATGCAGCAGGTCGCATGACGCAGAGTATTCAGCCTTCTGGAGAAGAGCGTTTCTGGTATGACGCGGCAGACAACCGCACAACAGCGGATTTGCCGCCAGTCTGGGACAACCTGCTAAAACGCCTCGACGGCGTGCGCCGCGAATATGACGGCTTCGGGCGCATGACGGAACGCCACGATACGCATCGCGGTATCGTGCAGCGCTTCAGTTATGACGATGAGCAGCGCATCAGCCAGGTCCTCATTGAAGGCGACGCGGAGTTCAGCAAAGCGGAATACCGTTACGACGCACTGGGCCGCCGCACGGAGAAACAGGTGTGGCGACGGCACAGCCGCACGCCGGAACGCACGCAGTACGCATGGTCCGGGCTGCAAATGGTGGGCGAAACTGGCGACCGCGACCCGGAAGCCGCCGTGCAGTATATCTACACGGAAAACAGCTACGAGCCGCTGGCGCGCGTCGACAGCCGCCAGCAGTACGCGGAAATTTACTGGTATCACAGCGAAATCAACGGGCTGCCGCAATCGGTCACCGACAGTAACGGCGATATCGTCTGGCGCGGCGCGTTCAGCGCATGGGGACGCACGGAGCGGGAAAACGACGCGCTGAAGTGGGACACCCCACAAAACCTGCGCTTCCAGGGACAGTATCTCGACCGCGAAACCGGGCTGCACTACAACACGTTCCGCTACTATGACCCGACCGGTGGCTGCTACACCCAGATGGACCCGATAGGGTTGCTGGGTGGGTTGAATACGTATACCTATGTTGGCGATCCCTTAGCATGGATTGACCCTTTGGGACTTAGTAGCTGTGTGTTAGGGCGTAATATGGGAGCACGGAGTGGTGATGGCATGGCGAACCATCACCTTATTCCGGAAGAATTGATAAAAGATAAAAACTTTAAACCAATTTTTGAAAGGCTTCGAAAAATTGGTTGGAATGGCGATGGCGCTTCAAATGGCATTTTCTTACCTGGCTCTCAAGATCTGGCAGGGAAGATAGGACTCCCTGGCCACTGGTCTAATCACAATCAGTATACCGCTGCTGTTAGAGGCCGATTAACTCAACTTGCAAGTCAGGCCAGCAGAATGAGTGATACTCAACTGGCATTAGGCGTAAAAAACATCCAGGATTGGGCAAGCAAAGGTCTTGAGTCTGGCATGTTTAAAATTGATCCGAATACCGGGAGATTACTATGAGTAATACAACTGAACAATTTTATGTTATGGAATATTTACCAGATGATGCTGGTTCTCCGTATTTTATGGATAAAGAGTGGGACCCGGAATTACCGGATTATGATATTTTTACAGCGCCGCCAAAATCCACTGATTTTTCTCCGGCATATCGTTTAAAAGCGAGTGCTACACAATTAGATGGCGATTTTTTGATTAGTGATAATCTGGTCTCTTTTGATTTTCTTAGACTGTGTGAAGAATATTTGGTACATAGCATACATATCCCAGTTGATATCTCACTCCTTAGAAAGAAAAAACCTGGAAAAGAGTATTATTTATTTTTCTTGCTGGACTATATTGAGATTCTCGATCGAGAAAAGTCTGACTATACGATTTCTCAGGATGTTGAGTCAGGTTTGCTGAATACCCCGGAATCTCGTGGGCTTGATAAAACGTATTATGATACAATTGATTTGTTTATTGTAAAAAAAGAAATAAAAAACAATCTCTTTTTCTGTCAGGAATTATCAAAGCCAGTATGCTCCTGGTCTTTTAAAGAAAAATTTGAAATGCTGGGTTTAAAAGGAGTTGACTTTAAATCTATTGACGAAAATTTCAAATATGATGCCTGGGCTGGCTGGTGATAATTAAAAATAATGCCTGAAAAGCTCGATGGTTATAACGATAGCCTTCGGGCTTTATTAAACATACCAGAGCATTAACAAGGCGATGCGGAGTTCAGCAAAGCGGAATACCGTTACGACGCGCTGGGCCGCCGCACGGAGAAACAGGTGTGGCGACGCCACAGCCGCACGCCGGAACGCACGCAGTACGCATGGTCCGGGCTGCAAATGGTGGGCGAAACTGGCGACCGCGACCCGGAAGCCGCCGTGCAGTATATCTACACGGAAAACAGCTACGAGCCGCTGGCGCGCGTCGACAGCCGCCAGCAGTATGCAGAAATTTACTGGTATCACAGCGAAATCAACGGGCTGCCGCAATCGGTCACCGACAGTAACGGCGATATCGTCTGGCGCGGCGCGTTCAGCGCATAAAATCTATAAATGTTAAAGATTCAGCAGCACTGACCTGGATGACCTATCCTGATATGCCAGAAGTGGGTAAAAGATGGAAAGAAAATAATGCATTCTTTAAATCTGAAGACGACCAAATAAATATCGACCCAGGAAAAGGTAAAGCGTTAGATATATTCAATAATGGCATTCAGAGTTTTGAGAGGTTAAATTAACATAAATGATACCTGAAAAGAAAAAATTGATTGTGTCGTTAATGAAAAACGATATTGACTTTTCACGATTTCTTAATAAATTCAATGAAGCGCATGGAGAACTAGATATATGCAACGAACTTATTTTAGCCCGTGAAGCGAAGGATGGTGAATTCGTTGATCTATTGCTATATCTTGCTGCTGTGGTAAGTTATGAATTCAAATGCATTGATGTCTTAAATGATTTGATTACAGATGATTGGCATGAAAAGCATGAAGAATTGGTTAGACTATTGGATTTTTATAAGAGTGCGTCAAGTGTAAATTCTCTATATTACGCAGCATTATTAAAGCTCAGTTATCGTGATTATGATGAAGATTTCGTGTTGGCAGATAAATGTATAAGAACCTTGGCAAAAATAAATAATAAAGATGCTATTGAAAAATTAAAGTTACTTAGTGCCGCTAATAATGATGCAATAAGTAATAGCGCGAAGAAACAATTAAAAAAGTTGGGAGTAATTGTAAGCCCCCCGTTTTAGTTCCACATCCTTTTTTGAGATTTCCAGGCGCAAGCCATTTCTCACAAAACAGATGTCAGACAAGCAGACGTACGCAAAACCATCCCCTATACTGCGGAAAACAAAGAGAAAATCACTTTTATCAATATCAACAGGGTAAGGGATGGACACAGCTGAATTTTTCGGCCAGCTTGTGCAGCAACTGCTGCTCTCTGCGCCGCTCTTTTTACTGATTGCACTGGGATACTCGCTGGGGCGCTTTGCTGGTTGGCCGGAATCGGTCAATGAGGGGTTAAACCGCTTCTGCTTTAACGTGGCGATCCCCTGCATGCTATTCAAAGTAATGAGTAAATTCTACGAAAGCCCGGCGGTGGATGTGCGGTTGCTGATTGCTTATTTCGGCACTTGCTTTGTGATCTACGTGATCGGGCGGATTCTGGCGAAAGGCATATTTCGCCTGGATTCGGTTTCTGCCTCGGTGTTTGGCCTTGCGGGCATCTTCTCTAACAACGTGATGCTCGGCATTCCGGTCGCGGTAATCCTGCTTGGCCCGGCGAGTCTCGCTTCGGTGGCGCTGGTTTTAGTGTTTAACAGCCTGATCCTGTGGACGCTGGTCACCGTGTCGGTGGAGTGGGCGCAGAACGGCAGCTTCTCGCTGCGCGGGATTGGCAAAACGCTGCTCAGCGTACTGCGTAACCCGATTATCATCGGCATTTTCACCGGTTTTGCCTGGAGCTTTCTGCTGCATCGCCCGGTGCCTGGCTTCCTCGATAGCCCGGTCAGCATGGTGGCGCAGGTGGCCGCGCCGCTGACGCTCATCACCCTCGGCATGAGCCTGTCGCGCTATCAAATCCGCAAAGGGCTGCGCGAAAGCGGCGCTATCTGCCTGTTGAAGCTGATCCTGATGCCGGGGCTGATTTGGGCGATAGCGTATCTGCTGCATCTGCCGCGTCAGGAAAGCCAGGTGGTGGTGCTGTTAGGCTCAATGGCGGTGGGGATCAATGTCTATCTGATGGCGCAAAAGTTCCAGGTATTGCAGGGCGCAACGGCAACCAGCATGCTGCTTTCCACGCTGTTCTCTACCGTAACGACGCCGCTGTTTATGATTTTGATGGCACATTTCTACCCCAACTGGCCCTGAAGATTCTCTCTCTTTCGCCTTCTGGACTTGAATTCATTCGCCGTATGTATGTATATATAATGATCTATATAAGCGGTTATATATTTCTGCGGGTGACTAATGGATATTCTCTCTGATATGCCTTACGCCTTTCTCGGTAGCCGGTTAAAACGGCTGGCCGAGCAGTTGCAGGCGGAAGCCAGTGTATTGGTACAAAATACCGGGATCCATGTACCGGCCGGGTTGTACCCGGTTTTGCTGGCGCTCCATCGCCAGCCTGGTTTGACGATTGGCGAACTGGCCCGCTGTTCGCGGGTTAGCCAGCCTGCGATGACCAGCAGTATCAACCGCCTGATCCACGCCGGGTTAGTCACCCGTCAGAGTGACGGTGAAGATCGACGAAAATCGTTTATTCGCTTAACGGACGAGGGGACAAACGCCATTGTGCGGGGTGAAGAGATGGCATGGCCGCTGCTGGGCAAAGTCGTTCAGGAGCTGACGGCAGGCCTTTCGGGCAACTTTATCGAGCAGATCACGCAGCTTGAAAAACGCCTTGCCGAGCGCCCGTTGCCGGTTCGTGGCGCGCGTTACACCAAACTCGATGTTCGCCCCGTGAGGGAAGACGAAATCGCCGATGTCGTCAAATTACTGAACCGCGCTTACCGCAGCGGTGGCGAGGAAGCTGGCTGGACAACCGAAGCGGGTTTACTGGATGGCGATCGCATTAGCGAGCAAACGCTACGTGAAGAGCTGGCGAGCAAACCACAGGCGACGTTGCTGGTCTGGAAAACCGCCAGCGGCATTGATGGCTGTGTCTGGGTAGAGCCGCAGCAGGACGGCGTGTGGTATCTCGGATCGCTGGCGATTTCTCCGTCGCAGCAGAATGCGCAGTATGGCCGACGCCTGCTGGAAGCGGCGGAACAGTGGTGTCAGGCGCGCGGCGGGAAACGTATCCTGATGACGGTGTTGCAGGTGCGGGAGTCGCTGCTGGCCTGGTATCTGCGTCGCGGCTATCGCCGCACCGGGGAAACCGAGCCGTTTCCGGTGGATGATACCCGGTTTGGCATTCCGACCCGGCCCGGTCTGCTGTTCGAAGTACTGGTGAAAACGCTTAATTGAAACAGTGGCTGCCCGGGTTGAGGGCAGCCACCGGCTCAGACAATATCGTCCACCACGCCGCCATCAACGCGCAGCGCCGCGCCGGAAGTGGCCGAAGCCTGTTTCGAACAGACGTAAACCACCATGTTTGCTACCTCTTCGACGGTGGCCGCGCGCTGGATCACCGAGCTCGAGCGGTGCGCCATCACAAACTCTTTCGCCAGCGTTTCCAGCGATTTACCGGTTTTCTCGATCTCGTCTTTCATCATATCGGCAAAACCGTCCGACATCGTCGGCCCCGGCAGCACGCTGTTAACCGTCACACCGCTACCGGCGACGAATTTTGCCAGCCCGCGCGCCAGCGAGAGCTGCGCAGTTTTCGTCACCCCGTAATGAATCATATCCGCCGGAATATTCAGCGCCGATTCCGAAGAGATAAACACCACGCGGCCCCAGCCTTTTTTCACCATGCCCGGCAGCAGCGCGCGGGAAAGGCGCACGCCGGACATCACGTTGGTCTGCCAGTATTTTTCCCAGGTTTCATCATCGGTAGCGTAAAAATCCTGCGGGCCGTAAATCCCGGCGTTATTAACCAGAATGTCGGCTTCCGCCACCGCTTTCAGCAGTGTTTCCACGCCCTGCGCCGAGCCGAGATCGGCAATCGCCGTGCGCAGACGCGCGCCCGGCACCTGCTTTGTCAGCGCCTCTTTCGCCTTATTGACCGACCCTTCGCTGCGTCCATTCAGGATCACTTCCGCACCGCTCTGTGCCAGACCTTTCGCAATTGCAAAGCCGATCCCGCCCGTTGAGGCGGTGACCAGCGCGACTTTATCGTGCAGCTCAATCTTCATCGTCCGCTCCTTGCCAGTTGGATTTTACAAATAACTAAGGCTAGCACCTGCGTCGCAGAACCGTTGTCAATTGTTGCGCCATTACGCGTGGAGGCTGGCTTATGCCATTCCTGGCATTGCTTTTCCGGTTTTATTCGTTCCCTCGTTTTCAGCGCTCTACCAGAATGGATTGCACAAAATATATTGGTTTTTTTTTGCTCATTTCAGGGGACCGACAAACAGATGAATAAATACGGCATATTTTCCCTTCTCCTCGCAATAAGCGGCGTGCAGCAGGCCAATGCGGCGGAAGAGAGTGTACCCGCGCATCCGACATTTACGATTCAGGCGGACAAAACATTAAACGCAAAATTACCCGCCGATATTGCAAAGCGTGGTTATATTATTGCCGGTACCAATCCAAATACGCCGCCAACCACGTTTTATCAGGAAGATAATAAAACGCTGGCCGGGCGTGAAATCGATATTATGACCGCCGTTGCCGAACGTCTCGGCGTGAAAGTGCAATGGCACGATACCGGCGGTTTCGACAATATTATTCCGGGGCTGAAATCAGGCCGCTACGATGTGGCGCTCGCCAATATTAACGCCACGCAAAAACGCCTGGAGCAGGTTGATTTTGTCAGTTATTACGACGCCTCGCGCTTAGGCATTATTTCCCGCCAGGATGCCAATATTCCCGCCTTCACCGAACTCACCCAGGTGTGCGGCAAAGAGATTGGTGCCGGGGCTGGCACTACGCAAATCAACCGCCTGAACGAAGGCAGCAAAGCCTGTGAAGCGCAGGGTAAACCGCCGATTAAAATCGCCGTCTTCCCGGATCGCCCGGCAGGTGTGCAGGCGGTGGTCAGCGGCCGCGTGCCGATGTTCTTTGGCCCTTACGAAGGCCTGACCTGGCAGGTCAGCAAAGTGAAACCGCTAACCATGAGCGGGCAAATCAGCGTTAACGATGCACCGGTTTCTATCGCCTTCCCGAAAGGTTCCGGGCTGGAAGAGGCCGTTCAGGCCGCGCTCAACTCCCTGATCAAAGATGGCTCTTACCAGAAGATCCTCGACCACTGGTCGATCGGTTTTGGCGCGGTAAAAGAGTCCAAACGTAACGAAGAGATTTTCTAATGGCGCACACCACCGCTTCACAATCGCAGGATGAACTGCGCATCATCGGAAAACGCTACTACGGGCGCTGGTTCAGCGCCCTGTTCGTTTTGCTGCTGCTGGCAGGGCTGCTGCACTCTGTTTTCAATAACCCGCGTTTTGAGTGGGGCGTAGTGGCGCAAAGCTTCACCGAAGAGTCCATCCTCAGCGGCGTGCTGATGACGTTGCAACTGACCGCCATTTCGGTGGTGCTCGGCTTTGCCGGCGGCACTGTGCTGGCGCTGATGCGCCTTTCGTCGAATCCGGTGCTGGTCGCTGTTAGCTGGGGCTATACATGGTTTTTCCGTGGCGTGCCGATGCTGGTGCAACTGTTCCTCTGGTACAACATTGCGGCGCTCTATCCAACGATTTCAGTAACCTTGCCAGGGATTGGCGAACTCTACAGTTCTCCGGCGAACGCGCTGATAAGCCCGTTCAGCGCGGCGGTCATTGCGCTGGTGATGCACCAGTCGGCCTATGCGGCGGAGATCATTCGCGCAGGAATTCAGAGCGTCGGCAACGGCCAACTGGAAGCCGCGCGGGCGCTCGGCTATTCGCGCGGGCAGATTTTCCGCCATACCGTGCTGCCGCAGGCGATGCGCGCCATTCTGCCGCCTGCCGGTAACGAAGTGATTGGCCAGCTCAAAACCACCGCTGTGGTGTCGGTGATCTCCTTGCAGGACGTGCTTTACTCGGCGCAAATCATCTACCAGCGCACCTATGAAGTGATCCCGCTGCTGCTGGTGGCAACGGCATGGTATCTGCTGCTCACCTCGGTGTTGTCGGTTGGGCAGTTTTATGTCGAGCGCTACTTCTCGCGCGGCGTGAAACGCGTGGAAGCAAAAGTCTGGTTTGCCCGTAAGCTGCCGGTTTATCTGTTGAATGCCAGGAGAGTGAGCAATGGCTGAAGCCATCGAATTACGCAACATTACCAAACGCTTCTCCGGGCAGACGGTGGTCGATAGTGTCGATCTGGATGTCGATGCCGGTTCGGTTACCGTGATCCTCGGCCCGTCGGGTTCCGGGAAATCCACGCTGCTGCGCTGCATTAACCATCTGGAAAAGCTCGATGCGGGCACCATACGTATCGGCGGGGAGCTGGTGGGCTATGAACAAAAAGGCCAGGCGCTGTTTGAAGTTAGCGACAGTAAAATCGCCCGCCAGCGCAGCCGCATTGGCATGGTGTTCCAGCAATTTAATCTGTTCCCGCATCGCACGGTGCTGCAAAACATTATCGACGCGCCGATCCGCGTGAAGAAACAGCCGCGCGCGCAGGCGGTGGCGAAAGCGCGCTTGCTGTTGCAGCAAGTGGGGCTGGCGGGGCGGGAAAACGACTGGCCGCAACAGCTTTCCGGCGGTCAGCAGCAGCGTGTGGCGATTGCCAGAGCGCTGGCGATGGACCCGGAAGTGATGCTGTTTGATGAGCCGACATCGGCGCTGGATCCGGAACTGGTGGGCGAAGTATTGCAGGTGATCAAAGCACTGGCGCACTCCGGCATCACGATGGTCATTGTCACCCACGAGATTGGTTTTGCCCGCGAAGTGGCCGACAACATCGTCTTTATGGAGGCAGGCAAAATCATCGCTTCCGGCCCGGCGCGCCAGTTGCTGGAGAATAACGCCAACGCCCGCGTCAGCCATTTCCTCTCTACGGTGTTGTAATTATGGCTTCTGTTACCCACAGCTCGCACTGGGGGGCATTCACCGCCTCCGATAGCGGCGACGAACTGCAGATTACGCCGTTTCCCGGCGATCCCGATCCCAGCCCGCTGCTGGAAAACCTTGCTGATACGCTGCGCCACCCGGCGCGTGTCACGCAGCCGATGGTACGTAAAGGCTGGCTGGAGAACGGCCCTGGCCCGGATGCGCGCCGCGGCGCAGATGAGTACATCGCTATTAGCTGGGAGCAGGCGCTGGATCTGGCGGCCAGTGAATTGAAACGTGTGGCGGATAATTTTGGCCCGCAGGCGGTGTTCGGCGGCTCTTACGGCTGGTCGAGCGCCGGGCGTTTTCACCATGCGCAAAGCCAGCTTCATCGCTTTCTCAACACCACTATCGGCGGTTATGTGCGCTCGGTGTGGTCGTACAGCTCCGCCGCTGCCTGCGTCATTCTGCCGCACATTGTTGCTCCGCAGGATGAGATCGCCCGGCGCGGCGTAAGTTGGCGCGAGATCGCCGAACACAGCGATATCGTGCTGGCGTTCGGCGGGCTGGCGCTGAAAAACTCGCAGGTCGCCAGCGGTGGAATGAGTGAACATACCGAGCGCGGCTATATGCGCCAGGCCGCCGCGCGTGGCGCGACGTTTATCTCCGTCAGCCCGCTGCGCAGCGACTTGCCGCAGGAAGCCGCCGGTGAGTGGCTGCCGGTGCGTCCGGGCACCGATGCTGCCTTGATCCTCGCGCTGCTTCACACGTTGTGGCGCGAAGGGTTGAGCGATGAAGCATTTCTTGCCCGTTACTGCACTGGCTGGCCGATGCTGGTGGCTTCGTTATCCGGTGAACAGGATGGCACTGTGCGCGATGCTGCATGGGCAGAAGCCATTTGCGGCGTATCGGCGGAAAAGATTGTCGCGCTGGCGCGGCGTCTGCACGGTAAACGGGTACTGGTGACGGTCGCCCACTCCCTGCAACGGGCGCAATACGGCGAGCAGCCGGTATGGCTGGGCCTGGTGCTGGCCGCCGCCCTGGGGCAACCCGGTCTGCCCGGCGGCGGATACGCCTATGCGATGGGGGCGCTGGGGCATTACGGTAAAGCGTTTAACCGCGTCTCGTTTCCTGCGCTACCGCAGGGCGTCAACGGCGTGGAGGATCTTATTCCGGTGGCGCGCATTGCCGATATGCTGCTCAATCCCGGCGAGCCGTTCGACTTCAACGGCGTGCGTCGCCGTTATCCACACATTAAATTAGCGTGGTGGGCGGGCGGTAATCCGTTCCATCACCATCAGGATCTGGCGCGGCTGCGCCATGCGTTTTGCCAGTTGGATACCTTAATCGTTCATGAGCACAGCCTGACGGCCACGGCCCGCCATGCGGATCTGATTTTGCCCGCCACCATGACGCTGGAGCGTGAAGATATCGGCGGCGCGCCGACCGATCGCTATCTGTTCGCCATGCACCCGGTGGCGCAGCCGTGGGGACATGCGCGGGATGACTTTGCTATTTTCCGCGATATTGCCGCCCGTCTGGGGCGTGAAGAGGCGTTTACCGAAGGCCGGACGGTGCGCGAGTGGTTACAACATCTGTACGGTCAGATGCAGGAGAAACTGACGCAGGAAGGGGTCTCCACGCCCGCGTTTGACGATTTCTGGCGGGAAGGCATATTGCAACTGCCGCAGGTGGACGACGGCGGGCGGCTGATGCGCCGCTTCCGCGCCGATCCTGATGCGCATCCGCTACCGACGCCGGACGGGAAAATCCAGATCTACTCGGCGACCATTGCCAGTTTTAATTATCCGGATTGCCCAGGTCTGCCAGTGTGGCTGACGCCGGACGAGCAGCCCGACGCGCAGCATCCGCTGTGGCTGATCGCCAATCAACCCGCCACCCGCCTGCACAGCCAGCTTGATTACGGGCGACACAGCGCACGGCACAAAAAGCAGGGGAAAGAGGTGTGTACGATGCACCCGATAGACGCCGCCGCGCGTGGTATTGATGAGGGCGCGATTGTGATGCTGCATAACACGCGCGGTGCGGTACTGGCAGCGGTGCGGATTGCCGACGATATTATGCCCGGCGTCGTCCAGCTTCCGACAGGCGCCTGGTACGATCCCGTCGACCCGCTGGCGCAGCGTCCACTGTGCCGCCACGGCAACCCCAACGTGTTAACGCGCGATATCGGCACTTCATCATTAGGTCAGGGGTGCAGCGGACAGATCACTGTGGTGCAGGTTTCCCTCTTCACTGGCGATGTCGGCGAAGTGCAGGCTTTTGCGCCGCTCTAAACCAGCAGCAGCGCCTGTAATGCCGGTAACGCCTGCGTGTTTTCCAGACGCGTTAGCGCGAGCCAGTGTTCGCGGGTGGCATCATCCACCTGCGGCAGGCAGCGCCGCAGCTTCTCCGTTAAATCCACTCCCTGCGCCAGTAACTGCTGGCGCGTGGCGTGCGCGGTAAACTGCGCGCCGGAGCGGGTGGTTAAAGTCAGGCGATGAAAACGCGCTGACGGGTTAAGGGCATCGGGCGGAGCGCTGTTATCCGGTATACGGATGATGCGGGCCGCCAGCCCGGCGGTGCGGGTTTTCACTGCACCGGGCCCGAAGCTGCCGAGCGGTAAATCCTTTTCCAGCAAGCATTCTGCAATCACATATTCCAGGCTGAAACGGGCTTCAACACCGTTCGCGGGTGCGCGAATAAACGCCGCCACATCGCCGCCGGGCGGAAAGGCCACCGCAATCTGTTCCACCTCAGCAAATAACTGTTCGACGGAAAATCCCGCCGCCAGCCACTGCGCTCGCAGATCCAGCGCGGCCAGCGCCGCGCCGTGGGTGCCGCTACAGGTCGGCCAGGGTTTGAATTCCAGCCCCGGCGTGATAATGCGCCAGGGCGCGCCCCAGCCTGCGGTCAGTTTTGCCGGATCGGCCGTCGCCGGGCTATAGGCGGCGAGAAAACCTGCCAGCGCGCCGTCGGTTTTCGCTTCCACGCCATGCTGTGTCAACTGCACGGCGGTCACCGCCGCTCTTGCTGCCAGCCCGGCGTGCAGCGGTTTGATATCAGCGCCGAACTGCACACGCAGCCCGGCGGCCTGGCTTGCGGCAATCGCGAGGATATTTGCTGTCTGCGCTGCGCTGGCGTTAATCAGCCGTGCGCAGGCGGCGGCTGCAGCCAGCGCGCCCAGCGTGCCGGTATTGTGAAACCCCTGCACATAATGGCCGCTGCCCACTGCCAGCCCGAGGCGACCCGCCATCTCGACCCCCAGCACAAATGCATCGAGAAAACGTGACCCCTCCGTTATATCGTCTGCTGCCGACAACGCCAGCAGCGCCGGGAGGATAACCGTTCCGACGTGGCCGCGAAAATCCGGATGAAAATCATCAAAATCCAGCGCATGCCCGCTGTAGCCCAGACGCAATGCGCGTGACTGGGCATCCTGCCCCGGCCAAATCTTGCGTAACGCTAGCAGCGTGGTGTCGGGCAGCGTGCCGTTCACCAGCGGCAGCGCGACGGCAAAGAAATCGAGTACGCCGCGTCGCGCCTGCTCCCGCGCGTTATCGTCGGGTTGAGCGTCAACAATCAGCCGCGCAACGGCCTGGGTCAGTTCGCTCATTCTGCCGCCTTTTTTAGCGCCTGCACGGCCAGGTTTGCCAGCCATTGCGACGTCGGGAACAGCGCCGCGTCATCAACGCGGAATTGCGGGTGGTGCAGGGCATAAGGGCCGCCGGAACCGATCATGATGAACGCGCCGGGCAGATGCTGTTGGTAAAACGCGAAGTCTTCGCCGATCGGGTTGGCGGCAATACGCCGGGCGTCAAAACCGCTCTGGCGTCCGGTTTTCAGCGCCAGATCAACCCACGTTTCGCTGTTGACCACCGACGGCGGTCCGGGCTGCCAGTCGAGAGCGATTTGCGCGTTAAACGCCGTGCCCAACCCGGAGAGTACATCGCGCAGGCGCTGCTCGATTTGCTCGCGCACCGTCTGGCTAAAGGTACGCACAGTACCTTCCAGCCAGGCGCTGTCGGGGATTACGTTCCAGGTACTACCGCTGTGAACCTGGGTAATCGACAGCACGGCATTTTCCTCTGAGGGAACATTGCGGCTGATTAAGGTTTGCAGCGTGGTGATAAGCTGCCCGGCAATCACCACCGGATCATTGCCTTCGTGCGGCCGCGCGGCGTGGCTGCCGGTGCCGGTAATATCAATGCGGAAACGGTCAACCCCGGCGGTCAGCGCCCCGGCTTTGCTGCCCATTACCCCGACCGGCAGCGCCGGATCGTTGTGAATACCAAAAATGGCCGTTGCGCCATCCAGCGCGCCGGCGGCAATTACTGCTGGCGCACCCTGGCCCGTCTCTTCCGCCGGTTGAAACAGAATGCGCACCCGGCCCGGGAGTTCGGCTTCCTGCGCTTTTAACAAAATGGCTGCGCCGAGCGCGCTGGCGCTGTGGAAGTCGTGGCCGCAGGCATGCATCACGCCGGGATGTTCAGAGCTGAATGGCACACCGGATTTTTCGTCAATCGGCAGCGCATCGATGTCGGCACGTAGCACCACCAGCGGGCCAGGCTGCTGGCCGCCCAGTTCAACGACCAGCCCGGTGGCTAAATCCAGCGGCAGAATATGAATCTGGTGTTTTTCCAGCGCGGCGCGCAGGCGGGCGGTGGTGGCGAACTCCTGGTTAGAGAGTTCAGGGAATCGGTGTAATTCATGACGAAAGTCGGTCAGCCAGCCGGATAATGCAGCGATATCAGTCATAGGGTTACTCATCAGGGAGATTGACGCGCCAGCCACGCGCTGTGGGCGGCGCTATCAAGGATTTTCTTCATAAACAATGTGATATGGCCTTTGCCCAGATCCGCTTCATGGGAAGGCTCAAAACCATACTGCTGATAAAACGGGATCAGCCACGGATGGTTGATGGCGGTGCCCAGCGATACCGCCGGGGCGCGAAGCTGCTCGCGCAGAATATGCGTTTCCACCCAGTCGTAGATTTGCCGCCCGCGCTGCTCGCCGCGATAGCGTGGATGCGCGCCAAACCAGCCGATATGCGGCAGACCAAATGGCCCCGGCAGCGGCCCCCACGGGTAGCGCAGGGTGATCGAGGCGGCCAGATCGTCATCGACAAACAGCCCCCAGACGCCGTGCTGTTGCAGGTGTTGCGTCACCTGCGCCTTGCTGGTGGTGGCGGCATCAAAATGGATCCCCAGCTCTTTCACCTGCGCGTAGGCTTCCAGCATCAACGCCAGGTAGATCTCGCTGTCGGCAGCGGTAAGCTGGCGGTAGTGTTCGCTCATTGCGGCTCCAGTAATGCGGAGCGATCGGCGGCGCGCAGGACGTCATTCACTTTTTCCACCGCGCTGCCAAGGTAACGCGCCGGATCAAGCCACGCATCAAGATCGGCTCCGCTGATCGCCGCTGCGATTTCCGGCTGCTCCGCCAGCATGCTTTTAAAATCACGACCAGTCTCAAAAGCGGCCATCGCGCAGGTGTAAACCAGGTGATGTGCTGTCTGTTTGCCGAGGGTTTTGCCCGCTTCAAACATCACGCGTTCAGAGAGCAGCAGCCCGGCCTGAATATCCAGGTTAGTACGCATTTTCGCTTCGTTGACCGTCAGGCCGCTGAGAATGCCCTGCGCATTTTGCAGTTGCGCCGAAAGGTAGAGGCAGATTTCCGGCAGCGCCAGCCACTCGGCCCGCCAGCTCATGGCGTCGCGTTCGTGCTCAACGTGCATCGATTCAAAAATCAACCCGGCGCTGTGGCGCACCGGCGCGGTCAGGCTTGCCAGCCCTTCAATCGCGGCCGGGTTGCGTTTATGCGGCATGGTGGTGGAGCCGATTTTCCCGGCGCTGAACGGCTCTTCAACTTCGCCGATTTCGGTGCGCATCAGGTTATAGAGTTCATTGCCAATTTTGCCGAGCGAGCCGCTGATCAGTACCGCCAGCGAGGCGAATTCACTCAGGCGATCGCGCGCCGATTGCCAGCCGATATTCGGGCTTGCCAGCCCCAGTAGCGCCAGTGCGCGGCGTTCCACTTCCGGCCCTTTATCGCCCAGCGCTGCATTGGTGCCGATCGCGCCGTTGATATTGCCGGTCAGCACGCGCGGGCTGATTTCATCAATGCGCGTCAGGTGACGCAGAAATTCATCCAGCCAGACGGCGACCTTAAAACCGAACGTGGTGGGCAATGCCTGCATGCCGTGGGTGCGGCCGACCATCAGCGTGCGCTGATGCCGTTCAGCAAGCTGACGCAGCGCGCGTGCCACCCCCACCGTATCGCGGCGGATAATGGTCAGCGCATCGCGCAGTTGCAGGATCGTGCCGGTATCGACAATATCCTGCGTCGTCGCGCCGTAGTGCAGATACTCGCCCGCCGGACCAATCTGCTGTTGCAGCGCCGTCAGGGTCGGCATAAACGAGTGTTTCATTTGCGCGGCCAGCGTGGCGATATCGCTCAGTTGCAGCGCCTGCGGTTGCGCACGCTCGGCGATCTCCTGCGCCGCCTGCGCGGGAATAACGCCCAGTTCGCCCTGAGCGCGGGCCAGCGCCACTTCCACGGCGGCCTGCTGGCGAAGACGGTTTTCCTCCGACCAGATGGAGCGCATTTCCGGCGTGGCGAAGTTATTGCCGATAATCAGAAAATCGATGGGATGCGATGACATAGACGCTGTTACCTGTCGGTGAAAAATGAAAAAGAAGCATGGTTAAATTTATTTTCTGCTCAGCATCTTCACGGATGAATATATCGGCGGCAAGGTATTTGTCGCTATAGCTAATATTGTTCTATCGATATGAAAATACAGGAAATGGCAAAGATTGTTTTTTATTTTTATTTTTGTAGCATGAGGGAATAACGGCTGTTAATCCCTCTCAATATGGACAATCTCATGCTTGCAATAAAAACGCCGCACACCTGGTTTCATCACGCAGGTATTCGTCATGATGCAGGGGAATATATTGCGCCGCTGACGCAAAATATTTTAATTATTACCAGCGCGCAGGCCTGGGCGCGGGTGAATCCGGCGCTGGAAAACAGTTTGCGCAACAGCGGCATCGCATGGCAGACGGAGATCATGACCGGTTACTGTACCGATGAACGCGTGGCGCACTACGTTAAACGGGCGCACAAACTGGGCGTGCAGTATATCGTTGGCGTTGGCGGCGGGCGCGTGCTGGATACCGCCAAAGCGGTGGCGGATGCCCTTGACGGCGGCGCATCGATCACCATTCCGACTGTGGCATCAACCTGCGCGGCCTGGTCGCCGCTGTCGGTGTTTTACACCGAAGAGGGTGGGCAGATACGCAGCCAGCCATTAAAAACATTGCCGCGGCTGGTGCTGGTAGACAGTGAAATTATTGCGCAAAGCGATGTGCGTTATTTAAAAGCGGGCATCGTTGATGCGCTAGCGAAATGGTATGAATTCCGCCCCTATTTACAACACGCGCCGGATAACTTATCGCTGCAATTAAAAGTACAGACTGCGCGGCTGGCGGTGGATATTTATGAAAAACACGGTCAGCAGGCGTTGCGGGATAATCAGGCGCAGCGGGTCAGCGATGCGCTTATCAGCGTTATTGACGCCAATATTGCTGTTGCCGGTATGGCCAACAGTATTCGTGGTGAAATCCCCACGCCCGGCGTAGCGCACGCGATTCATAACCGTCTGACCTATGAACCGGCGCTGCGCGACTGGCTGCACGGCGAACGCGTTGGCTACAGCCTGCTGGTACAGTCGTTTCTGGAGAATGACAGCGACACGCCGGATGCCACACTGCTGGCGCTGCTGCGCCAGTACGATGCGCCGCTGACGCTGGCGCCGTTAAAGGAGATCCGCCTGGCGGTGATTCAGGCGGTGGCGCGCAGTATCAGTTTCCCGAAGGCGGCGGCCGATCACCTGCCGTTTTCCCTCGATCCGGCACGTATTGAGCGCGCGCTGCGCCAGACGGAGCAGTTTTTCACTCCGCGCTACGCCGTGTAATTATTCTTCTGTCAGGCACTGCAAATGGCCGTGGCGCACGCCGCGCTGGGCAATCACATCGTCGGCGAAATGCTGCACATCGCCCATTTTGCCTTTCAGCACGGCGATCTCCAGACAGTCGTCGTGACTGATATGCACATGCAACGTGGCGACAGAAAGCTCGTGATGGTGATGCTGTGTGGCGACAAGGCGGCTCGCCAGATCGCGCTTTTCATGCTCGTAAACGTAGGAGAGTACGGCATAGCCCTGCTGCTCGCTGTTCTGTGTCGATTCCTGCGTCAGCGCGCTGCGCAGAATATCGCGCAGCGCCTCCGAGCGGTTGTTGTAGCCGCGCTGCTCGCTCAGGTTATCCAGCGTTTCCAGCAGATCATCGTCAAGGGTAATGGTTACGCGTTGCATGGCGCTCTTCTTTGTCGTGGTGAAGGGAAGGCGGGTAGCACCGCCTGTTGTAATGCCTGGCCTGCGGTGGAGGTAAAGCGCAGCGGCGCGGCGACCTCCACGGTTTCAACAATACTGCCGTTTTCCATCACCATCACCCGCTGGCAAAAACGCTCAACCAGCCGCAGGTCGTGGGTGATAAACAGGCACGCCTGGCCAGTACGCTGTTGCAGGCGCTTCAGCAGATTAATCATCCCGGCTTGCAGCACCCCATCAAGGCTGGAGACCGCTTCGTCGAGGATCAATAACCCCGGCTCTACCGCCAGCGCCCGCGCCAGGCAGACGCGCTGAAGCTGGCCGCCGCTAAGCTGCGGCGGGCGCTTATGCTGTAACGCTTCGTCCAGCTCGACATCTTGCAGTAACTGCGCGATACGCGCCTGCTGCTCCGCTCTGTTAAGCGCCAGCAAATGGCGCAGTGGCTCGCGCAGGATCTCGCGTACCGTCTGACGCGGATTCACCGCGCTGAGCGGATCCTGAAACACCATCTGAATATCGCGGCGAAACGCTTTACGTGTACGGGCATTCAGCCGGGAAAGCGGCGCGCCCTGCCAGAAAATTTCGCCTGCGTGCGTCGCTTCCAGCCCGACCAGCAGCCGTGCCAGCGTACTTTTACCGCAACCGCTGCGCCCGAGCAGCGCCACGGTTTCGCCGCGCTTAAGTTGCAGGGAGAGCTGTTGCAACACTGGCTGTTGCTGGTAGCGATGGGATAACCCATTAACCTCAAGAATATTCATTGCGTCAGCTCCATGCCATACAGTGCCAGATGCGCCGCCACTAACTGCCGGGTGACAGGATGCTGCGGCGCCGTAAACAGCGCTGTCACCGGGCCGTGTTCGATAATTCGCCCGTTATCCATCACCGCTACGTCATCGGCCAGACGGGCAACCACGCCCATATCGTGCGTCACCAGCAGCATACCGGGCTGGCGCTGTTGTACGATTTCATCAAGCAGATCGAGGATGTGCGCCTGCGCTACGGCATCAAGATCGGTGGTGGGTTCGTCGGCGATGATAAACGGCGCATCGCTGAGCAGCGCCATGGCAATCATCATGCGTTGTAACATGCCGCCGCTCATCTCAAAGGGATAACAGGCCAGCACGCGCTGCGGTGATTCAAGCCCGACGCTGCGCAGCGCGGCAATGAATGTCGCGTCATCGGCGGGTTTGCCAAGCGCATGGCAAGTTTCCCGCGCATGCGCGGCCATCGTGCGTAGTGGGTTAAAGGCGCTGCGCGGGTTTTGCATCACCGTGGCGACGGTGATGCCACGCAAGGCCTGCGGGATGACGGGCTGTGCATCCAGCCGCAACTGGCCGCTTACCTGCCGCACACCGGCAGGTAACACGCCGAGCGCTGCCGCGCAGGTCAGTGATTTACCGCTGCCGCTGCCGCCAACCAGCGCCAGTACGCGCCCGCGTTGCAGCGTCAGCGAAACCTCCTGTACCAGCGGCCTTTCGGCATGCAGGGTGAGACTCTCCAGAGACAGTTGTCCAGGCATCAGTGTGCGTGCTCCGTAACCAGATGAGGATCGAGGTGGTCGCGCAGGGCGTCGCCCAGCAGGTTAAACGCCATCACGCTGATAAACAGCGCCAGCCCCGGCCACAGCATTTGCAGGGGCTGCGTCCAGATAAACTGCCGCGCATCGTTGATCATCACGCCCCATTCCGGCGTGGGCGCGGTCACGCCAAGCCCAAGAAATGACATGCCTGCCACATGCAGCATCATATGACCGATATCCAGCGTCGCCAGCACCAGTAACGAGGGGACTACCGCGCCCGCAAGATGGTCGCGAAACAGCGGCAAGTAGCCTGCACCGCTTAAGCGCGCCGCCAGTACATACTCCCGGCTGCGCAGGGAGATCGCCAGGCTGCGTACCATGCGCGCGTACCATGCCCAGTGGGAAAGGGCGATGGCGATAATCACATTGGTCAGCCCGGTGCCGAGCACGCCGACCATAAAAAACGACAGGATCGATGTGGGAAAGGTCATGAAAATATCCGCCACGCGCATAATCGCCTGATCGACGCGCCCGCCCAGCAATCCGGCACAGCCGCCCGCTGCAAGCCCCAACGCCAGCACCAGCAGTAGGCAAATCATCACCGCGCCGAGCGATACGCGAGTGGCGGCCAGCAGCCGGGAGAAAATATCGCGCCCGAGGTGGTCAGTGCCGAGCCAGTGCTGGCTGTCGGGCGGCAGCAGGCGCGAAGGCAGATCAACCGCCTGCGGATCGAACGGCACCCACCACTGACAGGTCAGCGCAATCACCAGCAGCAGGAGCAGGATCAGCATCGCTCCACGTACCGGCCAGCGCGCGGTAAGAAAAAAGTGCATCAGTGCGCTCCTTCATGATGGCGAATGCGGGGATCCAGCGCTGCGCTCAGCAGATCCACCACCAGGTTGCACAGAACAAACACCACCACCATCACCAGCGTAAAGCACTGGATCACCGGGTAGTCGCGGTTAAAAATCGCCGACACCGCATAGCGGCCAATACCGGGCCAGGCGAAGATGTTTTCGATGATCATCGTGCCGCCAATCAGCTCGCCAATATGCATGCCCAGCGCGGTGATCACCGGCAAACCGGCGTTACGCAAGATATGCCCGCGCTCGGTCTGCTTTTCGTTTAAGCCACGCAGCCGCGCCCAGGTGACATGGCGCTGGCCCGCCGCTTCCAGCATGCTGGCGCGCAGCAGACGGGCGTTGATCGAAAGCGACATCAGCGCAATCGACACCGCAGGCAAAATCAGGTGCTGCCAGCCGCCGTAACCCAGCGCAGGTAGCCATTGCAGGTGTACCGAGAAGAACATCACCAGTAAAAAAGCGAGCCAGAAGTTGGGCATCGACACGCCGAGAAAGGCAATTGCGCGCACGATAAAGTCCGGCAGACCGTCGCGGTGGCGAGCAGCCCAGATTCCAAGCGGCACCGAGATGAGCAAAATCAGCGCCAGCGCTGCACCCGCCAGTAGTAATGTGGCGGGCAGAAAGTGCAGCACGTCATCCAGCACCGGGCGCTGGGTGGCGTAGGAGATACCGAAGTCGAGGTGCAGCGCGCGCCACAGCCAGTGGAGATATTGCGCGGCCAGCGGTTGGTCGAGGCCAAGCTGCGCTCGCGTGGCAGCAATCATCTCCGGCGTTGGCGGCAGGCTGGAAAGGCGTAAATAGTCCATTGCCGGATCGCCCGTGCCGAGGCGCAGCAGCAGGAAAATTACCACTGATGCGGCGAGGATCATCGGGATCAGGATAAGCAGACGACGGAGTAAATAGCGGCTCATTGCGCCGCCTCCGGTGCAATCTGATCGAAGGGGATCTCAGAAGCAATCGGCGCGAACGGAATCACCCCCAGTTCTGGTTTTGCTACCACCATCGTTGATACATAGCTGATCGGCAGATAAACCGCGTCGTTGTGCAGACGAGTGAGAATATCGCGGTACAACGCCTGACGAGCGTGCTCATCGCGGGTGGTCAGCACTTCGCCGATCTCGCGATCGATGATTGCTTTATCCGCCAGGCCGCGTTGCGCCTGGTAATCAGCATGGGACGGTACACGCATGGAACTCATAAATGCGTGCGGATCGTACGGCGCGCCCCAGCTTCGGTTGAAAATCATACCGAAACGGCCATCGCGCTGACGGGCGTAAATGCTGCTCTCCTCTTCCCCCACCAGCGCCACCTCGACGCCCACCTGGCGCAGGTTGGCCTGGATTATCTCCGCCATCGATTTGCTCAGCGCGTCGGTACCGATAAACGCCAGTTCGATATGCAGCGGCTGACCGGCTTTTTCACGGATGGTTTTCCCGGCGGGCAGCCTCCAGCCTGCGTTTTCCAGCAATGCCCGCGCCCGATCCGGCGAGTAGCTGCGGGGTTGTAGCCCAACACTGGCGTAAGGCACCGTTGGCGCAAATAGCGTATCGGCAACCTGCTGCGTGCCGTAGAGCGCGCCATCAATCAGCGTTTTTTTATCTACCGCGTAGTTCAGCGCTTCACGTACCGCCTGCTCGCTGGTGGGCGCACGCGTGGAGTTAAGTGCCAGCATCACCGTTTCTACCGGTGCGGAAAGCTGCGTGCGCCAGGCCGGGTTATGGCTGAAGCGGGCAAAGGTATCCAGTGTCAGCAGCCCTTCGTTGCCGTAAAGCAGGTCGATGTCACCGGTTTCGAACGCCACCGCGCGGCTGGTGGCATCGGGGATCACTTTGATAACAACTTTGCCGATGGCCGGTTTTTCGCCCCAGTAACGTTCGTTACGCACCATGACGTCGTATTGATTGAGCCGGGATTCCTGCAACACCCACGGCCCGGTGCCGATCGGCGCGATGATGCCGTTCATGGTTTGCTGGTTTTTAAACTGCGACGGGGCGATAAAGCGAAACGGGCGGGGCAGGGAGAGTTCTTGCAAAAACGGATAGTAGGCGCTTTTCAGGGTGATTTGTAACTGGCTGGGGCTCAGGGCTTTGACGTCAGTTATCTGGTTTACCAGCTCCAGCCAGGCATGGCGCTGGCGGTTCTCCAGTACCGCGCGGAAGTTCTCTGCGGCGGCCTGGGCGTTAAACGGCTCGCCGTTGGAGAACAGCACGCCGTCGCGCAGGGTAAACACCCAGGTTTTGCCATCCTCCGAGTGCGTCCAGTGAGTGGCCAGCCAGGGTTTTACGCTGCCGTCAGCCTGATATTTGACCAGCGGTTCATACACCATGCTCTGGGCGAACATCTGGTTCGGCGTATAAAGGTGCGGGTTGAGCGGGCCGACATTCACCGGCCAGGCGGTGGTCAATGTGGGTAGCGCCGCCCAGGCGGCAAAAGAGGCGCATAACAGCAGCGCGGAGGCGTGGCGAAAGAAGGACACGTTGAATTCCCTGACGAAAGTCGGTAGCGAGAAGGTATGACGATTTTATTTATTCATCATACTTATGGCCTGTCCTGGATCAAAAACCATGTGAATCACAAGGATTTATCTCCCGGCGCGCGGCGCATAAGATGGCTGGCGGCGTTGAGCGCGCAGACCGCGCTGATTGTGGTCAGATTTCGCCCGGTGGCGAATAATGTGCGTGCAGGTGCTATGCCTTAAATAGCTGTAACAGCATCTCAACTTGTTCATCCAGCGGCGCGAGATCTTTTTTTACGATCAGATGCAGCGGCGTGGCGCGTCGCGCGCCGTGGCTGAGCGGCAGAACTTTCAGCACGCCGTTTGTCAGCAAGGGCTGAATGCGCTCTTCCGGCAGCCAGCCATAGCCGACCTGGTACTGCACCGCTTCTATCGCGGCATCGATGGTGGAGAAGGTCCACGACTCCTGCGCGCTCTGGTTTTGCCGGGCATCGCTCTCGGCAATGCGGATTAACGGCCACTCGGCCAGCATCTCTTCGCTCACCTGTTGCGCCGCGCCCAGCGGGTGATCGCGGTGGGCGACGGCGACAAAATCGATATTCATCAGCCATTCGCCGCGCCCGGTGGTGTCCTGGCGGCGGGTCAGGACCATCACATCCGCCTGCGCATACACCGGCAGCTCGTTAGAGGCGTTTTCCAGCACCTCGGTGAGGCGCACCTGGGTTTGCGGATAGCGCTGCTGGAACTGGCGCAGGATGGCGAACAGGCGCGCGGCGGGGAAAGATGGTATCCACCACCAGATCCAGCCGGGTGCGCATGCCGTTGCGCAGGGTTGCCGCGCGGGTCTCGACCCAGTACGAAAAGGCTTTGAGCAGCGGTTTAACCTGGTTGAGCAGCAGTTCGCCCGCGGGCGTCAACACCGCCCGACGCCCTTCCTGGACCAGCAGGGCCACGCCCAGCCTCTCCTGCAACAGCGACAGGTTATAGCTCACGGATGACTGGCTGCGGTGCGTTTCTTCCGCGGCTTTGGCAAAGCTGCCCAGTTCCACCACTTTTTGCAGTAACGACCATTGTTCCAGCGTGGTCTTGTGCATAATTTATCTAAAAATTGGATGAATGTGATTCAAACATAGCGTTATTCATTCATTTTTACGAAGGCGTAGGATCGCCTCATCAAAACAGAGGAGATGAAAAATGAACACCTTCGACAAACATGACTTGAGCGGCTTTGTCGGCAAACATCTGGTTTATACCTACGATAACGGCTGGAACTACGAGATTTACGTGAAAAACGAGCGAAACCCTTGATTACCGTATTCACAGCGGCCTCGTGGCGAACCGTTGGGTGAAAAATCAGCAGGCGTACATCGTGCGCGTGGGGGAAAGCATCTATAAAATTTCCTGGACCGAACCAACCGGCACCGACGTCAGCCTGATTGTGAACCTGGGCGACCACCTGTTCCACGGCACCATCTTCTTCCCGCGCTGGGTCATGAACAACCCGGAAAAAACCGTCTGCTTCCAGAACGATCATATTCCGCTGATGAAGAGCTACCGCGAGGCAGGCCCGGCGTATCCGACCGAAGTGATTGATGAATTTGCCACCATCACCTTTGTGCGCGACTGCGGCGCGAATAACGAAAGCGTGATTGCCTGCGCGGCCAGCGAATTGCCGGAAAACTTTCCGCAGAATTTGTCCTGATTTCTTATTCAGAAAATATATTTAAACAGTAACGATAGAAATAATTAATTGCATAACAATATTAATTTTTTCCGCTTTTGTTGATGTACTGTTTAAATAACAAAGAAAACGCCTTTGTATACAACGCAGAGGCGTTAATTGTTTCATTTTTTTGACAATTGTCACAGCTTAATTTTCTATTCCATCAATTTAACGCTTTGTAAAATAAATATTTTTTATAATTGCTAAATTTGTCACTTCTCAGCTTTCTTAATCTTGTCCTAATATTCCTTTGGTAACATCTACCGACCAACTGTGAATGATGATTAATGCATAAAAAAATGCAGTCATTATATTGTGGTTTAACATTCATCCGCCATTTTACTCACTAGCCGCAAAGTGTCTTTGTGGCGGTCTGTTTATGCGTCTTTGACGCCAAGGAAAAATGATGAGTGATTTTTTGCCTTTTTCGCGCCCGTCGATGGGCGCTGAAGAGTTCGCGGCGCTTCAGGACGTGCTGTCGTCGGGCTGGATCACCACAGGGCCGAAAAATCAGGCGCTGGAAGAGGCATTCTGTCACGCTGACCGGGAACCAGCATGCGATTGCCGTCAGTTCTGCCACCGGCGGAATGCACGTCACGCTGATGGCGCTGGGTATTGGCCCGGGCGATGAAGTGATCACCCCGTCCCAGACCTGGGTGTCCACGCTCAACATGATCGTCCTGCTGGGCGCCACGCCGGTGATGATCGATGTGGATCGCGATACGCTGATGGTCACGCCAGAAGCGGTTGAAGCCGCCATTACCCCGCGCACCAAAGCCATTATTCCCGTTCATTACGCCGGCGCGCCGTGCTGATATCGACGCCATTCGCGCCATCGGCGAACGTCACGGTATTCCGGTGATTGAAGATGCGGCCCACGCGGCCGGAACGTACTACAAAGCGTCAGCATGTGGGCTCGCGCGGGACGGCGATTTTTTCCTTCCACGCCATTAAAAACATGACCTGCGCGGAAGGCGGCTTGGTGGTCACGGATGACGCGCAGCTGGCCAACCGGATCCGCAGCCTGAAATTCCACGGCCTGGGCGTGGATGCCTACGATCGCCAGACCCACGGCCGCGCGCCGCAGGCGGAAGTGATCGCGCCGGGCTTTAAATACAACCTGGCCGACATCAACGCCGCGCTGGCGCTGGTGCAGCTTGGCAAGCTGCCAGCGGCCAACGCCCGCCGCCAGGAGATCGCTCAACGCTACCTGCGGGAGCTGGCCGATACGCCGTTCCAGCCGCTGGCGCTGCCGTCATGGCCGCATCAGCACGCCTGGCACCTGTTTATTATTCGCGTTGATGAAGCGCGCTGCGGGATCTCCCGCGACGCCCTGATGGAGGCGCTGAAAGCGCAGGGCATCGGCACCGGCCTCCATTTCCGCGCGGCACATACGCAAAAATACTACCGCGAGCGCTTCCCTGATGTTTCGCTCCCGAATACGGAATGGAATAGCGCGCGTATCTGTTCCCTCCCGCTTTTCCCGGACATGACCCATGACGACACAACCCGCGTCATTGACGCGCTCCAAAACCTTGCAGGGCGCTGATATGTTCACCGTACCCCCTGTCGAAAAAGTTTCCGTGGTAATCCCGGTTTACAACGAGCAGGAGAGCCTGCCCGAACTGATCCGCCGCACAACGGCCGGCTGCGACACGCTGGGCAAGGACTACGAAATTCTGCTGGTGGATGACGGCAGCAGCGACAACTCCGCGCAGATGCTGACCGAAGCCGCGCGGCTGAAGAGCCAGGCAGCCATGTTGTTGCCGTGCTGCTCAACCGCAACTACGGCCAGCACTCGGCGATTATGGCCGGTTTCAGCCATGTCACGGGCGATCTGATCATCACCCTGGATGCCGACCTGCAAAACCCGCCGGAAGAGATCCCGCGCCTGGTGGCGAAAGCCGATGAAGGCTATGACGTGGTCGGCACCGTGCGCCAGAACCGCCAGGACAGCCTGTTCCGCAAACTGGCCTCACGCACCATCAACCGCCTGATCCAGCGCACCACCGGTAAAGCGATGGGCGACTACGGCTGCATGCTGCGCGCCTACCGCCGCCATATTGTCGACGCCATGCTGCATTGCCACGAGCGCAGCACCTTCATCCCGATCCTGGCCAACACCTTTGCCCGCCAGGCAACGGAGATCCCGGTGCTGCACGCCGAGCGCGAGCACGGCGAATCGAAGTACAGCTTCATGCGCCTGATCAACCTGATGTACGACCTGGTCACCTGCCTGACCACCACGCCGCTGCGCCTGCTGAGCGTGTTCGGCAGCGTCATTGCCCTGGCGGGCTTCGCGCTGGCCGTCCTGCTGGTGGTGCTGCGCCTGGCCTTTGGCCCGCAGTGGGCGGCGGAAGGGGTGTTCATGCTCTTCGCCGTGCTGTTCATGTTCATCGGCGCGCAGTTTGTCGGCATGGGGCTGCTCGGTGAGTACATCGGCCGTATCTACAACGATGTGCGCGCGCGTCCCCGCTACTTTATTCAACGTGTTGTCCGTCAAGAACCTAAAGATTCTCAAGAGGAAAATCAACCATGAAAGCCGTTGTATTTGCCTATCACGATATGGGGTGCACGGGCACGCTGGCCCTGCTGGAAGCGGGCTATGACATTGCGGCAATCTTTACCCATCCGGACAACGCGGACGAAAACCACTTTTTCGGCTCCGTGGCACGCATTGCCGCCGAGCGCGGCATTCCGGTTTACGCGCCGGAGGACGTCAACCACCCGCTGTGGGTGGACCGCATCCGCGACCTCAACGCGTGACGTGATCTTCTCGTTCTACTACCGCAACCTGCTCTGCGACGAGATCCTCAGCACTGGCCGCAAAAGGCGCCTTCAACCTGCACGGTTCTCTGCTGCCGCGCTTACCGTGGCCGCGCCCCGCTGAACTGGGTGCTGGTCAACGGCGAAACGGAAACCGGCGTGACGCTGCACCGCATGGTCGCGCGGTGCCGATGCGGGCGCGATTATCGCGCAGCAGCGCGTGGCGATTGAAGAAAATGATGAAGCCCTCTCGCTGCACCGTAAGCTCTCCGAGGCGGCAAAAGCGATGCTGAGCAGCGTGCTGCCCGACATCAAAGCGCAGCGCTTCAGCGAAACCGCGCAGGACGAGAGCAAGGCCAGCTACGTTGGTCGCCGCACGCCGGAAGATGGCCGTCTGGACTGGAAAAAACCGGCGCAGACAGCTGCACAACCTGGTGCGCGCCGTGACCGATCCGTGGCCGGGCGCCTACAGCTTTGCCGGCGTACGCATAAATTTATCGTCTGGAAATCCCGCGTGCGTACCGATCTCAGCCCGGCCCGCGCAGGTACCGTGTTGTCTGTTGCGCCGCTGGTTGTCGCCTGCGGCGAAGGCAGGCGCTGGAGATCGTGACCGGCCAGACCGACAACGGCCTGTACGTGCAGGGCACGCAGCTGGCGCAGTCGCTGGGCCTGGTCGCCGGCGCACTGCTGACCAGCAAACCGGTGGTGGCCGTCAAACGCCGCACCCGCGTGCTGATCCTCGGCGTGAACGGCTTTATCGGCAACCACCTGACCGAACGTCTGCTGCGAGACGACAACTACGAAATCTACGGCCTGGATATCGGCTCGGACGCGATCAGCCGTTTCCTCGGCAACCCGCGCTTCCACTTCGTGGAAGGCGACATCAGCATCCACTCCGAGTGGATCGAGTACCACATCAAAAAATGCGACGTGGTGCTGCCGCTGGTGGCCATCGCCACGCCGATCGAATACACCCGCAACCCGCTGCGCGTGTTCGAGCTGGACTTCGAAGAGAACCTGAAGATCATCCGCGACTGCGTGAAATACAACAAGCGCATCATCTTCCCGTCCACCTCTGAAGTGTACGGCATGTGTACCGACAAGAACTTCGACGAAGACAACTCGAACCTGGTGGTCGGGCCGATCAACAAACAGCGCTGGATTTACTCGGTCTCCAAACAGCTGCTGGACCGCGTGATCTGGGCCTACGGCGAGAAGGAGGGCCTGAACTTCACCCTGTTCCGTCCGTTCAACTGGATGGGGCCGCGCCTGGATAACCTGAACGCGGCGCGCATCGGCAGCTCCCGCGCCATCACCCAGCTGATCCTGAACCTGGTGGAAGGCTCGCCGATCAAGCTGATCGAAGGCGGCAAACAGAAACGCTGCTTCACCGATATCAGCGACGGTATCGAAGCGCTGTTCCGCATCATCGAAAACAAAGATGGCCGCTGCGACGGCGAGATCATCAACATCGGCAACCCGGACAACGAAGCGAGCATCCGCGAGCTGGCCGAAATGCTGCTGGCCAGCTTTGAGCGCCACCCGCTGCGCGATCAATTCCCGCCGTTTGCCGGTTTCCGCGAAGTGGAAAGCAGCAGCTACTACGGCAAAGGCTACCAGGACGTCGAGCACCGCAAGCCGAGCATCCGCAACGCGAAACGCTGCCTGCACTGGAAGCCGACCGTGGAGATGCGACAGACCATTGATGAGACGCTCGATTTCTTCCTGCGCACCGTCGAGCTGACGGAAGAGAAATAAGCATGAAAAATGTCGGTTTACGCATTGATGTCGATACCTTCCGCGGCACGCGTGACGGCGTACCGCGCCTGCTGGAGCTGCTGAACAAGCACGATGTGCAGGCCAGCTTTTTCTTCAGCGTGGGGCCGGACAACATGGGGCGCCATTTCTGGCGCCTGCTTAAACCGGAGTTTCTGTGGAAGATGCTGCGCTCGCGCGCGGCATCGCTCTACGGCTGGGATATTCTGCTGGCCGGCACCGCCTGGCCCGGCAGACGGTTAATCGGCGAGGGGAATGCGGCGATTATCCGCGAGGCCGCGCAGGGCCATGAAGTCGGGCTGCACGCCTGGGATCACCATGGCTGGCAAGCGCTGGAGCGGGCGTCTGGGATCAACCGCGCCTGTCTCGTGAGGTCGAGCGTGGGATGCTGGAGCTGGAGGCCATTATCGGTCAGCCCGTGCGCTGCTCCGCCGTGGCGGGCTGGCGTGCCGATCAGCGCGTCGTGAAAGCCAAGGCTGCGTTCGCCTTTCGCTACAACAGCGATTGCCGCGGAACGCAGCCGTTTCGCCCGCAACTGACGGCCAACACCTGTGCGGCTCCGCAGATCCCGGTGACCTTGCCGACCTGGGATGAAGTGGTCGGCACCACGGTGAGCGCCGATGAGTTCAATCGCTACATTCTGGACCGCATCCATCGTGACGCCGGTACGCCGGTGTATACCATCCATGCCGAAGTGGAAGGGATTGCGTATCAGCATGATTTCGATGAACTGCTGACCATGGCGGCCCGCGAGGAAGATCGACTTTTGCCCGTTGAGCGAGCTGCTGCCGGACGATCTCGGCACGCTGCCGGTGGGCAAAGTCGTGCGCGGTGAACTGGCCGGCCGGGAAGGCTGGCTGGGTTATCAACAAACCGTGAGTCCGGTCCCATGAAAACAGCCCGTTATGGCTTAGCGCTTCTCGCACTGTTTATCGTTTACTACCTCATTCCGGTCGATATCCGTCTGCTCTGGCAGCCTGATGAAACGCGCTATGCGGAAATCAGCCGCGAAATGCTGCACAGCGGCGACTGGGTTGTGCCGCATTTTCTGGGGCTGCGCTACTTCGAAAAACCAATTGCTGGCTACTGGATCAACAGCATCGGGCAGTGGCTGTTCGGGCACAAGAACCTCGCCGTGCGCGCCGGGGCCATTTTCTCGATTGCACTGTCGGCGCTGCTGGTCATCTGGCTGGCGTGGCAGATCTGGCGCGATAAACGGATAGCCATGCTCTCCGGCGTGATCTTCCTGACCCTGTTCCTGGTGTATGGCATCGGCACGTATGCGGTGCTGGATCCTATCATCACCCTGTGGCTGGTGGCGGCGATGTGCAGCTTCTGGCTGGCGTCACAGGCCCAAACCGTTGCCGGAAAAGCGGGCGGCTATGTGCTGCTTGGGCTGGCCTGCGGGATGGGGGTGATGACCAAAGGCTTCCTGGCGCTGGCGGTGCCGGTGATTGGCGTGCTGCCGTGGGGGATCGCCCAGAAACGCTGGAAAGAGGTGCTGATCTGGGGCTGGCTGGCGGTGATCTGCTGCGTGGTGATTGTTCTGCCCTGGGGGCTGGCCATTGCGCCGCGCGAGCCGGACTTCTGGCGCTACTTCTTCTGGGTGGAGCATATTCAGCGTTTTGCCCAGAGCGACGCGCAGCACAAAGCCCCGTTCTGGTACTACATTCCGTTCCTGATTGCGGGTAGGCTGCCGTGGCTGGCGCTGTTGCCCGGCGCGCTGAAAACGGGCTGGCTGGCGCGTAAAGAGGGGCTGCGCGAAGCTTTCTATCTGCTGGGTTGGGTGGTGATGCCGCTGCTGTTCTTCAGCATCGCCAAAGGCAAACTGCCGACCTATATCCTGCCGTGTTTCGCCCCGCTGGCGATCCTGATGGCGCGCTATGCCTGCCTCGTGGCGGTAGCCAAAGAGCATGGCCGGAGCGTTGCGCATTAACGGCGGGATTAACCTGGCGTTTGGCGTTATCGGCGTGGTGGCCGCGCTGGTGGTCTCGCCGTGGGGACTTTTTGAAGCATCCGGTCTGGACGCCGGTCGAAGTCTATAAAGCGGCGGTGGCAGCATTTGCCTTTTTCTGCTGGTTGCTGGTCGGGCTGTTTACGTTGCGCGCCAGTCACGAGCGCTGGTCGTACGCCGCGCTGTGTCCGCTGGGGGTGGCGCTGCTGGTGGGCATTGTTATCCCGGACAAAGTGATGGATTCCAAACAGCCGCAATTTTTAATTAACTTCGTCAACGACTCGCTGACCCCCAGCCGCTATGTGCTGGCCAATAACGTCGGGGTGGCCGCTGGTCTGGCGTGGGAGCTGAAGCGCAATGATATTATTCTCTTCGGTACTGAGGGTGAGCTTACCTACGGGATGGCGTATCCTGACGGGCAGGGCCGCTTTGTCAGTGAGGATGGTTTTACTGACTGGCTGGCACAACATCGTCAGCAAGGCGTGATATCGCTGGTATTGCACCAGTCTAAACCGGATGATTTCACCCGTTTGCCGATCCCGAAACCTGATAACGTCTATGTGCAGGGGCGTATGGTCTTTATTCAGTACTATCCACAATGACAAGCTGGATCTGGCTCCTCCTCGCCAGCCTGTTGAGCTGCGCAGGGCAACTGTGCCAGAAACAGGCGACCCGCCCCGCGCCGCCAGGGCATCGTGGCAGGCATCTCGGGCTGTGGCTGGGGCTGGCCCTGCTGGCATCGCTGGGCGCCGGGATGGCGGTGTGGCTGGTGGTGCTGCAGCGTCTTCCGGTCGGCGTGGCCTATCCTATGCTGAGCCTCAATTTTGTCTGGGTGACGCTGGCCGCGCGGTTTATCTGGCATGAGCGAGTTACCGCGCGTCATGCGGTGGGAGTTGCGTTGATCATTGCCGGTATTGTGCTGCTGGGGAGTACGCGATGAGGGGCATGGTATGGGCGCTGGCAAGCGTGCTGCTGGTCAGCGTCGCGCAGTTATTGCTGCGTTACGCGATGATTTCACTGCCGCCGGTGAGCCTTTCGTGGGAGTTTGTATCGGTACTGCTTCAGCCGCAGAAAGGAACGCTGGCGCTGATTGCCGGGCTGTGCGGCTACCTGGCGTCGATGGGGTGCTGGTATTTTGCGCTGCACCGTTTGCCGCTGAGCAAAGCTTATGCCCTGCTCAGCGTGAGTTACATTCTGGTGTGGGCTGCCGCCATCTGGTTGCCCGGCTGGCATGAACCCTTCTCTCTGCGCGGCGGGCTTGGCGTGCTGCTGATTGTCGCCGGTGTGCTGGTTATTTTTCTGCCTGGGCGGTCAGGCAAATAACGTTTACCCGGGCAGGCGGCTTTTCGGTCTGCCTGGCCCCAGCAAAATCGCCAGTTTGCTGCCACCGGTGGTGGTTTCCATCCAGATCTTACAGACACTGGTCAGCGGTACCGACAGGAGCATACCGATCGGTCCGAGCAGCCATCCCCAAATCAACAATGACAGGAACACCACCAGCGTGGACATCCCGAGACGGTGGCCCATCATGCGCGGTTCAAGAATGTTGCCAAGCACCATATGCACCACCAGGAACAGCGCGCCAACCAGCAAGCATTCGTAAGCGCCATTGAACAGCAACGCCTGAATCATCGGTGGGATCGCGGAGAGCACCGAGCCGATATTCGGTACATAGTTGAGCAGAAAAGCCAGCACGCCCCACATTAACGCAAACTGAATATCCAGCAACACCAGCCCCAGCCAGACAATCAGGCCGGTCCAGACGCTGAGCAGCGTTTTCAGCGCCAGATAGTGAGAGACGCCCTTTAACGCGCGGTGCAACCCGGCAATATGCACCTGCGGGTTGGTAAGGGCAAAACGCATTTTGTAGGGAACGTGGCGGACTTCAAACAGCATAAACACCACGGTCATCACCAGCAGCACAATGCTGGCCATCGCGTTCGATAGCTGAGTCGCCATGGACGTTGCGAAAGTCATTAACCGCTCGGAGTCCATGCGTTGCAGTATGCGCTCTGGCGACATATGCAGCCGGAGGAAGGGCATAGCATCTTGCAACTGGAGAAATTTGCGCGTGAATTCGCGATTGTATTTCGGCAGCAGGGTCATAAAGTCATTCACCGATGCGGCAAGCACCGCGAGCAGTGCGGTGAGGAAAATCAGCATCACCAGCACCACAATTGCAATGGCGACCGGGCGTTTCAGGCCGCGGCGAATAAACCAGCTCACTAGTGGGTTAAGGACGATGGCGAAAAAGAGCGCCAGCAGCAGTTGCACAATAATGTCAGCGGCGGCGTGGATCCCGGCGAGGATCACCACCAGTGCTGCCAGTTTTAACAGAATATGAAGACCTGCCTGGTCCGGTTGAGGTTGTGTCATTCGGCATTCCTTTTGTCATCACGCCCGTTAAGTGTAGTGCCCCGTAACGTCTTCGCCCGACAGAGATATTCTTAAAGTGGGTGCTGATTTCTGCGCCCTGACGTGATAATAGTGAAACACTGTTGTGAATCTCTGGGTCAAACTTCATGCCTGAAAATGCCGCTGAACCGGCGCTTAGCGGATTGCGCCTCAATCTGCGGATTTTGTCCGTCGTTATTTTTAACTTTGCCAGTTATCTCACCATTGGACTGCCGCTGGCGGTGCTGCCTGGCTATGTCCATGATGTGATGGGTTATAGCGCCTTCTGGGCCGGGTTAGTGATTAGCCTGCAATATTTCGCCACGCTGCTCAGCCGACCGCATGCCGGGCGCTATGCCGATTTATTGGGGCCGAAAAAGGTCGTTATCTTTGGTCTGTGCGGTGCCTTTCTTAGCGGTCTCAGTTACTTGCTGGCGGCAATGGGCAGCAGCCCTGGCATATTAAGCCTGGTGTTGTTGGGCCTCGGGCGTGTGATTTTGGGTATCGGCCAGAGCTTTGCCGGGACCGGCGCGACGCTGTGGGGCGTGGGCGTTGTCGGTTCCATTCATATTGGTCGCGTGATCTCGTGGAATGGCATTGCCAGCTACGGCGCAATGGCGGTGGGTGCGCCGCTCGGCGTACTCTGTTACCGCTATGGTGGGTTACAGGGTTTGTCTTTAGCCATTATGGGCATTGCGTTGCTGGCGATTGTGCTGGCATTACCGCGGGCGAGTGTGAAGGCCAGCAAAGGCAAACCACTGCCGTTTCGCGCTGTGCTGGGGCGCGTCTTGCCGTACGGCATGGCACTGGCGCTGGGCTCGGCAGGGTTTGGCGTGATAGCGACCTTCATCACGCTCTATTACGCGGCCAAAGGCTGGGACGGCGCGGCATTTGCCTTGACGCTGTTCAGCTGTGCGTTTGTTGGCACCCGTTTGCTGATACCGAATGGCATCAACCGTTTTGGCGGCCTGAATGTATCGATGATCTGTTTTGTGGTCGAAACGCTCGGTCTGGTACTGGTGGGGCTGGCGGTAGATCCATGGATGGCAAAACTCGGTGTGTTTCTTGCCGGCGCCGGTTTCTCGCTGGTGTTCCCGGCGCTGGGCGTCGTAGCCGTGAAAGCGGTGCCGCAGAATAACCAGGGTTCCGCGCTGGCGACCTATACGGTGTTTATGGATTTATCGCTGGGTATTACCGGTCCGCTGGCAGGGTTGCTGATGGCATGGGCGGGCGTGTCGTCGATTTATCTGGCGGCGGCAGGGCTGGTGGCAATCGCCTTGTTGTTAGCCTGGCGATTAAAACAAAAGCCGGTGTCGGTGGGATGATTGCCCGCTAGCGCTCTGTTTATCGGGCCGACAGTGCCATTCGGCAATAAAAAAGGGAACCCGCAGGTTCCCTTTTTACCACTCGCAGCGTGATTATTTCACCACGATGGTATTGATGATGTTTTCTGCGGCGGTTTGCGCCTGCTGCTGGTTATCTGCCGGCAGCGTGACCTGCAAGGTCAGCAGTTTATTGTCGACTTTCCCCAGCACCACGGAAGACCAGGCTGTCTGACCTTTGGCCGAGATAATGCTGTCGAGTTGTTGCAGCGTCTGGCCTTTGATCTCAATCGCTTTATTGGTCACAACCTGCAACTGCGGGTCGCGGACACGTTGTTGATCTTCCAGACGTTTCGCCAGCGCCGCTAAATCTTCCTGCGTATTGTCGCCAACGATAACGATCACCGCTTTCTGGCCGGTGGCGTCGGAGTAAACGTGCATATTATTAGACTGGGTGCCCAGCTTGCCGCTCTGATCGGTCATATCCGCCGGCAGCGAAAAGCTGAGCTTGCCGTCAAGCAGCGTTACCGGCTGGCCTGTTGCATTGCTTTCAGCTGAAGCGGCCTGAACCGGCTTCTTGCTGTCGCTGTTATCACAGGCAGCCAGCCCCACGACCAGCAGGCCAATACCGACATATTTAACCAGATTGCGCATTGACTTCTTCCTTTCAATAAACAGCCATAACGGCTCAGTCGCTCCATCTTATCACATCTGCTTAGCGGTACTCTTAACTGGCCTGCAACGCGTTAATTTCAGATTTGTCTGCCAGCCTTTTCAGTAACATATTCAACAACACACCGTACATCGGCAGGAAGAAGGCGATGCTGATAAGTACTTTAAAGCTGTAATCCACCAGCGCGATTTCCGTCCAGTGCTGCGCCATAAACGCATCCGGACTGCGCCAGAAAGCAATAAAGAAGAACGCAACGGTGTCGCTGGCGTTACCGAATACGGTGGAGGCTGCAGGCGCAAGCCACCAGCGGCGATTCTGACGCAGGCGGTTAAACACATGCACGTCGAGAATTTGCCCCAGCGCATAGGCCATAAAGCTGGCGCTGGCGATACGGGCGACAAACAGGTTGAAATGCGCGAGTGCGCCAAAACCCTGCCAGCTTCCCATATAGAACAGCGAAGAGATCACGTAAGAGGCCAGCAGCGCAGGCACCATCACGGCGAAAATAATGCGTCTTGCCAGCGGCGCACCGAAAATGCGCACGGTTAAATCTGTCGCGAGGAAAATAAACGGGAAACTGAATGCGCCCCAGGTGGTCTGGAAACCAAAAATGGCGACCGGCAGCTGCACCAGATAGTTACTGGAGATAATCACCAGCAGATGAAAAAGCGAAAGCCAGACCAGCGCTTTCATGCGCTGTGAGGATGAAAATTGCGTCATATTGTGACCTTTTTGGTAAATGGGGTGAGGGAACCCAGTACTTTTTTGTGCTCTGCCACGCAGAGCCGCCGCATGATACTGCAACTATTGCCGGATGCAATGGTTAATTTTAACGCAATCGTTAACCTTGCTTGCGTCACAAAAAAGGCAGCGTAAACTAATGCGGTTTTTTCCCTTGCGAGATGAAGATGACCGATTTCTTTTCCACTGCTGACCATACGCTGGATGCGCAGGGTTTACGTTGCCCGGAGCCGGTAATGATGGTGCGCAAAACCGTGCGCAATATGCAGGTTGGCGAAACGTTGCTGATTATCGCCGACGATCCGGCAACCACCCGCGATATTCCCGGCTTTTGTCGTTTTATGGAGCACGAGCTGGTTGCCGGGCAAACCGAATCACTGCCGTATCGGTACGTGGTGCGTAAAAGCCACTAATCTTTGCTGCGTAACAGGCGCAACGCGTTGGCCGTCACCAGCACCGTTGCGCCGGTATCCGCCAGCACCGCCAGCCACAGCCCGGTCATGCCCAGCAGCGTCGTCACCAGAAAGATCGCTTTCAACCCCAGCGCCATGGCGATGTTCTGGCGGATATTGCCGTGCGTCGCACGCGCCAGGCGGATCATCTGCGCCAATGCCGATCAGACGGTTGTGCGTCAATGCCGCGTCCGCCGTTTCCAGCGCCACGTCGGTGCCGCTGCCCATCGCAATCCCAATGGTGGAGGCTTTCATGGCGGGGGCATCGTTGATGCCATCACCGACCATCGCCAGCGGTGAACGCTGATTCAGCGCCTGTACCGCCTGCACTTTATCTTCCGGCAACAGACCGGCGCGGAAATCCAGCCCCAGCTCCCCGGCGATCGCTGCCGCCGCGCGCGGGTTATCTCCGGTGAGAATCACCCCCTGAACGCCCAGCGCATGCAGCGCCGCCACCGCTTCTTTGGCGTCATCGCGCAGGGTATCCCGCAGCGCCAGCATGCCAATCGCTTCGCCATCGCGCTCAACCACAATCACCGTCTGGCCGAGGCTCTCCTGCTGATGAATGTGTGCTAACAGGTTCCCCAGCGTATCTTGCGGCAGTTTATCCGGTGCGCTGATGCGAATATATTGCCCGTCAATCTGTGCTTCGATCCCTTTTCCGGCCAGTGTTCTCTGCGCTTGCGCCGTCGGAATCGGCAACTGGCGGCGACTGCGCTTCCCGCACAATCGCCTGCGCCAGCGGGTGAGTGGAACCCTGTTCAACGGCGGCGCTGAGCGCCAGCAGTTCCGCTTCGTCGATCCCTGCCAGCGGCGTGACCGCGACAACCTGCGGTTTGCCAATGGTCAGCGTGCCGGTTTTATCAAATGCGACCTGGCGGATGCGACCAAGTTGCTCCAGCGCCGCGCCGCCTTTAATTAGCGCGCCACGCCGTGCCGCTACCGCCAGCCCGGAAGTAATCGCCGCCGGGGTGGAGATCACCAGCGCGCACGGGCAGCCGATCAACAGCAATGCGCAGCCCTTTGTAAATCCACCGTAACCACGGCGCAGCAAACAACAGCGGCGGCACGACGGCGACCAGCAGGGCTACCACCATAATGGCCGGCGTGTAGATCCGGCTGAAGCGGTCGATAAAGCGCTCGACTGGCGCGCGGCGCTCTTCGGCCTCTTCAATCAGCTTCAGGATACGGTCGATGGCGCTGTCGCCCGGCTTCGATAGCACGGCCAGCGTCACCAGACGGTCGATGCTGGTGGCACCGGCAGGCACTTATTCCCCGCCGCAAGTGCGTTCCACCGGAATGGATTCGCCGGTCAGGGCGCTTTCATCAAAGCTGGCGAATGCCGACAGCAGCGCGCCGTCGGCGGGCAAACGCCCGCCCGCCGGGACTTCAATCACGTCGCCCGGACGAAGGGTCGTGATGGCGACCGTTTCACGCGTGCCGTTTACCACGCGCGTGGCGGTTTCCGGCTTCAGCGCCATCAGCGCGCTGACCCCTTTGCGCGCCCGGCTGGCTGCCCAGCCCTCAAGGCGTTCGCCGATCAGAAACAGCAGCAACACCATCGCCGCTTCCGCCGTCGCGCCAATAAACAGGGCGCCAATCGCCGCCACGCTCATCAGCGTTTCGATGGCAAACCAGCTGCCGCTTTTCATCAGGCGCAGCGCCTGACGGGCAATCGGGCACAGGCCGACCAGCGTGGTGGCGATAAACGCCAGCCTGGCCCAGAGGATGGTTAAACTGTTCCAGCCCCCAGCTCAGGGCCATCATGATGATGAGGGCAATGAGCGGCAGGTTTTCCCGCAGCCGTGAAGGTGCTGGCTCGGGCGTGTTGTTCTCGCTGCGCAACTGGTAGCCAGCCTGCTGAACTGCCTGCTCGACGCGTTCGCGCACATCGCCGTTGGCCACAACCAGCAGTTTTTCGGTGGCGAACAGCACCTGAACGTGGCTAACGCCCTCAACCTGGTGGACCGCATTTTCCACTTTGCGGGCGCAGGCGGCGCAGTCCATACCGGTAACGAGCCAGCTGTAGCGGTCGCCGCTTCCGCGCTCAGCGCCGGTTGCGCCTTGCTTTCGCAGGCACCATCAGCGCAGCAGGATTGCGGTTTCTCCGGCAACGGGCGCAGTTTTATTGCCGCAAACTGTGGGGCTTTTTTCGTGTCGGCGGGCGAGGTGGGGGTCGACATGGCAGCCTCCGGCGAATGATAATTTTCTCATTAACCGCAGGATACACTCTGGAGTCGACTCCAGAGTCAAGCGCTTATTTAGATATACAGCGAACGCACAATCAGGAAATGCCCGGCAAAGTAGCAGGCGGCGGCAATCGCGTTATCCGCCCGGAAGCGGCGGCGATAGTGGCTGCCCAGCCAGACGATATTCCCGAGCAGCAGCAGCGCGGCACCGAAGAACGCGGACAGCGCGGGGCTGGTCGGGCGGAAGAACCACAGTTCGCCTGCCAGCCAGACCATCACCAGGGTCATGGCGATAAAGGTACAGACGGCCAAACGCATCTCTTCCAGACGCGACCAGATCACCGCCATCAGCAGCGCGCCAATCACCAGCAGCACCAGCGGCAGCGGCCAGAAGAAGGAGAGCGTCATCTGGCTGGCGAAGTAGATGGTATAAAGCAGATGGGCGAGGAAAAAAGCGCCGACGGCATAGAGCAGGCGCTGGCGCGGCAGCAGGGTCAGCGCATCGCCCATCAGCGAGGCGCACAGCCCGGCGAGCACCAGATAGCTGACGGCGTTGAACATCGGCGCTTGCCAGGCCAGCAACAGCAGGAGCAACAGCGTGACGGGTTTAAAAACCCAGCGCTGCCAGGTCGGGCCGCGGTACGACGCATCGACATAAAGCCATGCGGAAAAACAGACAGCGATAAATGACCAAAGCATATTAACTCCCTGTATCTGTTAAGTCTGAATAATCAGTTTCTGATCCAGTGTAGTGACGCGGGCGGGCGTTTGGCAATGCTAGGGCACCCGCGATAAGCTGAATTCCGCATAATCTGATGGGATTGTAGAATGAGCAAGATGCCGCTGTTTTTCATTATCGTGGTGGCGATTATCGTCATTGCCGCCTCGTTCCGCTTCGTGCAGCAGCGCCGCGAGAAGGCGGATAACGATGCCGCACCGCTGATGCAAAAGCGCGTGGTGGTGACGAACAAACGCGAAAAACCGCTCAATGACCGCCGCTCGCGCCAGCAGCAGGTGACGCCTGCGGGCACAACAATGCGCTATGAAGCGAGCTTTAAGCCGGAAACGGGCGGCCTGGAGATGACCTTCCGCCTGGAGGCGCAGCAGTACCATCAACTGACGGTGGGAGAGAAAGGAACGCTGAGCTACAAAGGGTCGCGATTTGAGGGGTTTGAACGAGGGGGAAACCCCGGCGGCCCCCCCTTTGCCCGGCCTACAGGGTTTCGTAAGCCCGGTAAGCGAGATGCCTCCGGGCTATAGCGCGCACCTTACTTCTTCACCTGCGCCTTAAACTTTTTCATCCACACCAGCAGCTCAAACACGCCGAAAATAAACACGCGCAGCTGCTGCCAGCCCGTCATCTGCGGGCCGTCTTTCGGCAGACCGTTTTTCAGCATCACCATCTGCAGGGCGTGCATGAAAACGCGTGAAAATCAGCGCGACGTTAACGAAAATGTTCATCGGGCGCGGGAACGGGTGCACCAGATTCAAGAGCAGAAACGCCCAGACGCCCAGCATCAGCAAGCGTCCCAGATTAATCAGTACCGGCATCGGATCCTCCTTGTGCCTGACGGTGATACAGACGATAAGCAACCTGACCCGCGACTTTCTCCCGGTGCAGATGCCAGTGGGCGGGAACCGGCGGTAAACCGTTTTCCACTTCGCTTTCCACGTAAATTAATGCGTCATCCGCCAGCCAGCCGTTGTTTTCCAGCAGGGGCACGGTCTCTTCCAGCAGCCCCTTACGGAACGGCGGGTCGACAAACACCACGGTGTGCGGCGTGCCCTTTTGCGCGAAAAAGGCCAGCGTGTTGGTGTTCACCACTTTGGCGTTGCCCGCTTTCAGCGTCGCCAGATTTTGCTGCAGCGGCTGCGCGACGCCGCGCTCCATCTCCAGCAGCGTGGCGCTGGCGGCATAGCGCGACAGCGCTTCCAGCCCGAGCGCGCCGCTTCCGGCGAAGCAGTCCAGGCAGTGGGCGTCTACCATTGACGGGGCCAGCCAGTTAAACAGCGTCTCGCGCACGCGATCGGTGGTAGGGCGTAAACCGGGGCTGTCCGGCACCGGTAATTTCCGGCCTCGCCACTGACCGCCGATAATACGAATTTGACCGGCCGGGGCGCGGTTGGGTTTCTTCATCTCAGGAAAGCTCTGTTAACAATTCGGCCTGCGATTCTAGCGGTCTGACGAAGGACGTTAAACCCTAATCCTCAGGCCGTGATGTCAATTAAGGAAAGTGTTAGACTATCCGACTAATTAACAAATGTTTTCAGTCCCTGTCATGTAAGACGGGCTGCGCCATGAATCAACAGCGAGGAGTGTAGTCGCAGATGGCAAAACAAAAAAAACGTGGCTTCTTTTCCTGGCTGGGCTTTGGTGAAAAAGAGCAAGAAACAGAACAGAAAACCGAAGAGCAACAAGCCGTTGAAGAGCAGTCACAGCAGGTAACGCCTGTAGCACGCCGCGGGTCGAAGAGACACCGGCAACTGAACCTGCCGCCGCACAGCAAAGAAGAGGTTGAAACCTTTGCTGAAGAGGTGGTTGAGGTCACTGAACAGGTTCAGGAAGAGCGAGAAGCCAGAGCCGGTTGTCGTCGAAGAGCAGGCGCTACAGGTTGCTTCGAACACGAAGAGCTGCCGCTGCCGGAAGAGGTCGAAGAGCAGGAGATCGGTCTGCCGAAGAGTGGCAGGCCGAAGCGGAAAACGTTGAAATCGTTGCGTTGAGGCGGTGGAAGAAGAGGCGGCGCTTGAGCCAGAGCTGACCGACGAAGAGCTGGAAGCCCAGGCGCTGGCCGCGGAAGCCGCTGAAGAAGCGGTCATCGTTGTGCCGGTGGAAGAGGACGCAGAGACCGTTCAGGAGCAGGAGAAACCGACCAAAGAAGGTTTCTTCGCGCGCCTGAAGCGCAGCCTGCTGAAAACCAAAGAAAACCTAGGTTCCGGATTTATCAGTCTGTTCCGCGGCAAGAAGATCGACGACGATCTGTTTGAAGAGCTGGAAGAGCAGCTGCTGATTGCGGACGTGGGCGTGGAAACCACCCGCAAGATCATCACCAACCTGACCGAAGGGGCGAGCCGCAAACAGCTGCGCGACGCCGAAGCGCTGTACGGCCTGCTGAAAGACGAGATGGGTGAAATTCTCGCAAAAGTTGATGAACCGCTTAATATTGAAGGCAAAACGCCATTTGTTATTCTGATGGTCGGCGTGAACGGCGTGGGTAAAACCACCACCATCGGCAAGCTGGCGCGTCAGTTCGAGCAGCAGGGCAAATCGGTGATGCTGGCGGCGGGCGACACCTTCCGCGCGGCGGCGGTTGAGCAGCTGCAGGTGTGGGGCCAGCGCAACAACATTCCGGTGATTGCCCAGCATACCGGCGCGGATTCCGCGTCGGTGATCTTTGACGCCATCCAGGCGGCGAAGGCGCGCAACGTGGACGTGCTGATTGCCGATACCGCAGGGCGTTTGCAGAACAAATCGCACCTGATGGAAGAGCTGAAGAAAATCGTTCGCGTCATGAAGAAGCTGGACGAAGACGCACCGCATGAAATTATGCTGACCATTGATGCCAGCACCGGACAGAACGCCATCAGCCAGGCGAAACTGTTCCATGAAGCGGTAGGACTGACGGGGATCACGCTGACCAAACTGGACGGCACCGCGAAAGGCGGGGTGATCTTCTCCGTGGCCGATCAGTTCGGCATTCCTATCCGCTACATCGGTGTGGGCGAGCGTATTGAGGATTTGCGTCCGTTTAAGGCGGACGACTTTATTGAGGCACTTTTTGCCCGAGAGGACTAACAATGATTCGCTTTGAACACGTCAGCAAGGCCTATCTCGGTGGGAGACAAGCGCTGCAGGGGGTGACATTCCACCTGCAGCCGGGCGAGATGGCATTCCTGACCGGCCATTCCGGCGCGGGGAAAAGTACCCTGCTGAAGCTTATCTGTGGGATCGAGCGGCCAAGCGCCGGGAAAATCTTGTTCGGCGGCCACGAGATCAGCCGCCTGAAAAACCGCGAAGTGCCGTTCCTGCGTCGCCAGATCGGCATGATCTTCCAGGATCACCACCTGCTGATGGATCGCACCGTTTTTGATAACGTGGCCATTCCGCTGATTATTGCCGGCGCCAGCTATGATGATATCCGCCGTCGCGTTTCGGCGGCGCTGGATAAGGTCGGGCTGCTGGACAAAGCGAAGAACTTCCCGATTCAGCTCTCCGGCGGTGAACAGCAGCGCGTGGGCATCGCCCGCGCGGTGGTGAACAAACCGGCGGTGCTGCTGGCGGATGAACCGACCGGTAACCTGGACGATGCCCTGTCGGAAGGGATTTTGCGTCTGTTTGAGGAGTTTAACCGCGTGGGGGTTACCGTATTGATGGCGACGCACGACATCGGGCTGATTTCCCGTCGTTCGTACCGCATGCTGACCCTGAGCGACGGTCATTTGCACGGAGGCCCGGTGAATAAGCGTGATGCAATAAACCAGATTCGGCAGTTCGGGAACCGGTTTGACCGTTTCCGTAAGCCGCAGGGCGGGGGTGACGGCAATCGCACGACGCCGAAGCGCCAGAAGGCCGCGCCAAAGCCAGCCTCCCGTAAAACCAACGTGTTTAACGAGCAGGTGCGCTACGCCTTCCACGGCGCGTTGCAGGACCTGAAAAGCAAACCGCTGGCGACGTTCCTGACGGTGATGGTGATCGCCATCTCCCTGACGCTGCCAAGCGTCTGCTATATGGTCTATAAAAACGTCAACCAGGCGGCGTCGCAGTATTATCCGTCGCCGCAGATCACGGTCTATCTGGATAAAGCGCTCGACGATAACGCGGCGGCGCAGGTGGTTGGGCAAATCCAGGCCGAGCAGGGCGTGGAGAAGGTCAACTATCTCTCACGTGAAGACGCGCTGGGCGAGTTCCGCAACTGGTCTGGCTTTGGCGGCGCGCTGGATATGCTGGAAGAGAACCCGCTGCCCGCCGTGGCGGTGGTGATCCCGAAGCTGGATTTCCAGGGGACCGATTCGCTTAACACCCTGCGCGATCGCATCACGCATCTCCAGGGCATTGATGAAGTGCGCATGGATGACAGCTGGTTTGCGCGTCTGGCGGCGCTGACCGGGCTGGTCGGGCGCGTCGCGGCGATGATTGGCGTGCTGATGGTGGCGGCGGTCTTCCTCGTCATCGGCAACAGCGTGCGTCTGAGCATCTTTGCCCGTCGCGACACCATCAACGTGCAGAAACTGATTGGTGCGACGGATGGCTTCATCCTCCGACCGTTCCTTTACGGCGGCGCACTGCTCGGTTTTTCCGGCGCATTTCTTTCACTGATATTGTCAGAAATTTTGGTGATGCGGCTTTCCTCTGCCGTGACTGAAGTGGCGCAGGTTTTCGGAACGAAGTTTGATATCAGTGGCTTAGGGTTCGATGAGTGCCTGTTGCTGCTGCTGGTGTGTTCGATGATTGGGTGGGTGGCCGCCTGGCTGGCAACCGTTCAACATTTACGTCACTTTACTCCCGACTAAAAAAAGCGTGATATAATCTTTCCCTGCACCGAGATGTTCGCTCTGCAGGGAAAGCGTCCCCCTTTCTGATGTTTTCCTTGCACCGGCTTTATCATCCCCATGTCACATTTTGTGCGTAATTTATTCACCGTTGCACATGGAACTTGTGGATAAAATCACTGTCTGATAAAAGAGTGAATGCTAATCTCGTTGCTCAAAAGCTTTGGCATGGTTGTTGCCTGACGGGGACAGACCGCCGCCAGTGGAAAGAAACATTGAGAGGAATGAATGACCAAAGAAATGCAAACTTTAGCTTTAGCCCCTGTTGGTAACCTGGAATCTTACATCCGGGCTGCGAACACCTGGCCGATGTTAACGGCCGAGGAAGAAAAGGAGCTGGCTGAAAAGCTGCATTACCAGGGCGATCTGGAAGCAGCGAAAAAGCTGATCCTGTCTCACCTGCGCTTTGTTGTTCACATTGCTCGTAATTATGCGGGCTATGGCCTGCCGCAGGCGGACTTGATTCAGGAAGGTAACATCGGCCTGATGAAGGCTGTGCGTCGCTTCAACCCGGAAGTGGGTGTGCGACTGGTCTCCTTCGCCGTGCACTGGATCAAAGCAGAAATTCACGAATACGTGCTGCGCAACTGGCGTATCGTGAAAGTCGCCACGACAAAAGCGCAGCGCAAACTGTTCTTTAACCTGCGTAAAACCAAGCAGCGTCTGGGCTGGTTCAACCAGGATGAAGTGGAAATGGTGGCGCGCGAGCTGGGCGTAACCAGCAAAGACGTGCGTGAGATGGAATCCCGTATGGCCGCGCAGGACATGACCTTTGATATGTCCTCCGACGACGACGCATCCGACAGCCAGCCGATGGCACCGGTTCTGTATCTGCAGGATAAAACCTCTAACTTTGCTGACGGCATCGAAGAGGACAACTGGGAAGATCAGGCCGCGAACAAGCTGACCTATGCGATGGAAGGCCTCGACGAACGTAGCCAGGATATTATCCGCGCCCGCTGGCTGGACGAAGACAACAAGTCCACGCTGCAGGAGCTGGCCGACCGCTACGGCGTTTCTGCGGAACGTGTCCGTCAGCTGGAAAAGAACGCCATGAAAAAACTTCGCGCCGCTATCGAAGCGTAATTTCCGCGTATGCAGTGAACAAGCCGGGTCGGCGCAAGCCTCGCCCGGCTTTTTGTTTTTTAACGCGCTGCGTTTTTGCTTCCCGGCGCTTCGCGTATCAGTTCTGCAAGCTCGGCAAACACTGGCTCCATCTCTTCTTCCTCCATCGCCGCAAATCCCATCAACAGGCCGCGCGCGGGCGTGTCGCCACTGTAATAACGCGAAAGTGGCCGTACCAGAATGCCTCGCGCGTTAGCCGTTTGCGCCAGCGCGACATCATCGCAGGCAGCAGGCAACGACAGCACCAGATGCAGCCCGGCATTATCGTTAAACTCGCTAAGCGCCTCTTTGCCAAGATAATCGGTGATAAGCTGCGCCAGCCGCGCTCGGCGCCGGGCGTACAGCAATCGCATCCGGCGAATATGCGCCGTGTAATGCCCCTCGCGGATAAACTGCGCCAGCGCTTCCTGATCCAGCAAACGTCCGCCGCGATAGAGCTCGGCATGCGCGGTTTTAAGCGCCTGCATTAGCGGGCGCGGCAACACCAGATAACCGAGCCGCAACCCAGGGTAGAGCGTTTTACTGAACGTACCGGTATAAATCACCGGCGCATCGTCCACCAGCCCCTGCAGGGCGGGAATGGGCTGGCCCGAGAAGCGAAATTCGCTGTCGTAATCATCCTCAATAATCCAGCTCCCGGTTTGCCGCGCCAGCGCTAATAGCCGCTGGCGGCGTTCCAGACTCATCACGCAGCCCAGCGGATACTGGTGCGAGGGCGTGACGAAAATCAGTTTCGGCGGCGCATCGCCCGGCTCCGGCGGATTCATCCCGGATCTGTCAACTTCGATGGCCTGCAAGTTAACGCCATTTACTGCCAGCACATTACGAATTCCCCAGTAGGCGGGCTCCTCAATCCACGCCAGATCGCCAGGATTACACAGCATGCGCGATACCAGATCGATGGCCTGATGAATGCCTTCCGTAATCAGGATCTGCTCCGCGCTACAGCGAACCGAGCGCGTGACCCGCAAATACTCCACCAGAGCCTGCTGCAGCGCGATGCTGCCGCCAGCGTTGCTATAAGAAAGCTGTATTGCCTGCGGTTTTTCGACTTACGCGAGACTGTATTTTTCGCAACAGCGCATGCGGGAAAGCGTTGATATCCGGGACGCCAGGCAGAAACGCGCCCCACTGGCGCGCGCTGGCATTGCTGTGGCTCAGCAGATGCTGACCGCGGGCGGAAAGCTGTGAAGGCAGGCTGGCGCTGAGTTTTTCACCAGGCGTCAGCGGCGCGGAAAGCAGGCTGTCCGGGACGGTACCGGCCACAAAGGTGCCGCTGCCGGTACGGGAAACGACATACCCTTCGGCCAGTAGCTGCTCATACACCGTCAGCACCGTATTGCGCGACAGATTCAGTTGCGCGGCTAAATCGCGGCTCGGCGGCAGTCGGCTTTGTGTCGGCAGGCTACCGTCGAGTATCGACAGGCGAATCGCGTTATATAATTTCTTATGCAGCTTGCCTTCGTGCTGCTCGTCCAGACGCAGCTGCAGCAAGTCAGAGACGAGTGAGCGCAATTGGATCCCTCAATTATTCAAAACTGGTACTCGATTATAGAACCACTTATGTCATGTTTTCACAACAGACGCAGCAACAACGAACACAGACGAGGGTAATCAGGGTGAAAAATAACGAACTGAACGACCGGCGTTTACAGGCGACGCCGCGCGGCATCGGCGTGATGTGTGGCTTTTATGCCGATAAAGCAGAAAACGCCACGGTGTGGGATGTCGAAGGCAACGAGTACATCGACTTCGCCGCCGGGATCGCGGTGCTGAATACCGGCCATCGCCACCCGAAAGTCATTTCCGCCATCGAAAAACAACTCCACGCCTTTACCCACACGGCGTACCAGATCGTGCCGTACGAAGGCTATGTGGCGCTTGCCGAGCGCATCAACGAACGCGTGCCCGTTGACGGCCCGGCGAAAACGGCGTTCTTCTCAACGGGCGCAGAAGCGGTGGAAAACGCGGTGAAAATTGCCCGCGCTTACACCAAACGCCCTGGCCTTATCACCTTCGGCGGCGGGTTCCACGGCCGCACCTTTATGACCATGGCGCTGACCGGCAAGGTTGCGCCGTACAAACTCGGCTTTGGCCCCTTCCCCGGCTCGGTGTACCACGCGCAGTATCCGAATGAACTGCACGGCGTCAGCACCGCTGAGGCGTTGAAAAGCCTGGAACGCATCTTTAAAGCGGATATCGCTCCCGACCAGGTCGCGGCCATCATTCTCGAACCGGTTCAGGGGGAGGGCGGCTTCAACATCGCGCCAGCTGATTTTATGCAGGCGCTGCGCGCCCTGTGCGACACCCACGGCATTTTGCTGATTGCCGATGAGGTGCAAAGCGGCTTCGCCCGCACCGGCAAGCTGTTCTCGATGGAACACCACTGCGTGAAACCGGATCTGATCACCATGGCGAAAAGCCTGGCGGGCGGGATGCCGCTCTCGGCGGTGTCGGGACGTGCTGAGGTGATGGATGCGCCCGCGCCGGGCGGGCTGGGTGGCACCTACGCAGGTAACCCGCTGGCGATTGCGGCGGCGCATGCCGTACTGGACGTGATTGACGAAGAGGATCTCTGCACGCGATCGGCGCATCTTGGCCATCACCTGGTGGAAGTGCTGAACAAAGCGAAGGAACACTGCCCGTATATCGCGGACATTCGCGCCCAGGGCTCAATGGTGGCGGTGGAGTTTAACGACCCGCAAACGGGCCAGCCTTCGCCGGAATTTACCCGCCAGGTGCAGGAGCGCGCGTTGCAGGAAGGATTGCTCCTTCTGAGCTGCGGCGTCTACGGCAACGTCATTCGCTTCCTCTATCCGCTGACTATCCCTGAAGCGCAGTTCCGCAAAGCGCTGGACATTATCTCCGCGTCGCTGACACGTTAAAGCCACATGCCCGGTGAAAATCCCAGCCGGGCTTATCATATATTCATTTCAAATTAGCTATTCCAAAATCATAAAAATCGGGTATGTTTTAGCAGAGTATGCTGAAAAAGCGCGGACAGCACACCTATAACTGACATAAAGCGCTGCACAACAACATCACAACAATCGTAATAACCATAATAATGGGGAATCTCAGGATGAACATGAAGGGTAAAGCGTTACTGGCAGGATGTATCGCGTTGGCATTCAGCACCATGGCACAGGCAGACATCAAGGTGGCCGTGGTTGGTGCAATGTCCGGTCCGGTAGCACAGTACGGCGACCAGGAATTTACCGGCGCTGAGCAGGCGGTTGCAGACATTAATGCTAAGGGCGGTATCAAAGGCGAAAAACTGCAGATCGTAAAATATGATGATGCCTGTGACCCGAAACAAGCGGTCGCGGTCGCGAACAAAGTGGTGAACGACGGGATCAAATACGTTATCGGTCACCTGTGCTCTTCTTCTACTCAGCCCGCGTCTGACATCTACGAAGACGAAGGTATTCTGATGATCACCCCGGCGGCGACCGCACCGGAGCTGACCGCGCGCGGCTACAAGCTGACCCTGCGCACCACCGGCCTGGACTCTGACCAGGGCCCAACCGCGGCGAAATACATCGTTGAAAAAGTGAAGCCGAAGCGCATTGCCATCGTTCATGACAAGCAGCAGTACGGTGAAGGTCTGGCGCGTTCAGTGCAGGACAACCTCAAGAAAGCCAATGCCGACGTGGTGTTCTTCGACGGGATCACCGCCGGTGAGAAAGACTTCTCCACCCTGGTGGCGCGTCTGAAGAAAGAGAATATCGATTTCGTCTACTACGGCGGCTACCACCCGGAAATGGGGCAGATCCTGCGCCAGGCGCGCGCAGCGGGCCTGAAAACCCAGTTTATGGGCCCGGAAGGCGTGGCGAACGTTTCCCTGTCTAACATCGCAGGTGAATCAGCTGAAGGCCTGCTGGTGACCAAACCGAAGAACTACGACCAGGTCCCTGCGAACAAACCTATCGTAGATGCCATCAAGGCGAAGAAACAGGATCCAAGCGGCGCGTTCGTCTGGACCACCTACGCGGCGCTGCAGTCTCTGCAGGCAGGCCTGAACCAGTCAGCCGATCCGGCTGAGATTGCCACCTGGCTGAAAGCGAACACGGTTGAGACCGTCATGGGGCCGCTGTCCTGGGACGCGAAGGGCGATCTGAAGGGCTTCGAGTTCGGCGTGTTTGACTGGCATGCGAACGGCACGGCGACCGACGCAAAATAATTTTACGCAACTGGCAACCGTCGCCTTTCGCGCCACAGATGCGTTGGCTGCATTCACTCACCCCGGTCACTTACTTCAGTAAGCTCCCGGGGATGAGCGAACTTGCTGGCTTCCTGCGACACGAAATTCCTGGTCAGAAGATCGTTATTTTCTAGGCCGGGTAAGGCGCAAACGCCACCCGGCTTTCTTTTAGCGCTTCTCCCACCCGCTCTCCTGCGCCGTAAAGCCTAACGCCTGCATAAACGCCGCCATCACGCCGCGGTCTTCCACGCCAACGTCGGCCATCCACCATGAGGTCACGCTCGGGTTTTCGCGGATCACTTCTTCAATTAAATACTGTCCCACGCCGCGACGACGGGTGACGTCACGCACGCGCAGCGAGTCCAGCGCCCCTTCTGTACCGCTCAGGGTGACGCGAACCGCAGCCAGCAGGCGCTCGTTAAAACGCGCGGCATAAATGCGGTGGGTCTCATCCACGCGTAGCGACGAAGGGGAATATTCCGGCCAGATCTTGCCCAGGTCGATATGATCCTGGTCGCTAAAGGTCACCAGACGCACGATAGTCAGTTTCATTAGCTACTTGTCCAAATCAGATTGAGTAGGGGCAGTGTACTCAATTTATTCACTCAGCGGCTTCCTCTTTTTATTCTCATTAACCAGGTGATTAGTTTTTTGGCAACGCGATGGGCAGTTTGAAAACACATGGATCGAAAAATAAGCAGAATTTTAACCTGAATGGTAGTGATTTATTCGGCGCTTGTACCGTTATTTTATGCTGCAAACTGCACTTTTAGTTGTTTATCTCTGCCTGATTTCAGAATATTATCTTTGCTTAATCGCCTGAAAAATAGAGATTTTAGTCTGGTTTTTGACAAAAACCTGCGCTAAACCATTAAAGGCACTGGTAAAAATAGCGTTGTTCATTAAAAGTACAGAATGCTTTTTAACCATAATAAAACAAAATATAAACACGACATCACGAATGGGGATTCAGAGATGAAAAGGAACGCGAAGACGTTAATCGCGGGGATGGTCGCACTGTCGATCTCGCATGCCGCCATGGCGGAGGACATTAAAGTTGCGGTAGTGGGGGCGATGTCCGGCCCTGTTGCCCAGTGGGGTGACATGGAGTTCAACGGCGCGCGCCAGGCCATCAAAGACATCAACGCCAAGGGCGGCATCAAGGGCGACAAGCTGGTGGGCGTGGAATATGACGACGCCTGCGATCCGAAACAGGCCGTCGCGGTCGCCAACAAAATCGTCAACGACGGCATCCAGTATGTGATCGGCCACCTGTGCTCCTCGTCCACCCAGCCCGCGTCTGATATCTACGAAGACGAAGGCATTCTGATGATCACCCCCGGCGCGACCAACCCGGAACTGACCCAGCGCGGCTATCAGCACATTATGCGCACCGCCGGGCTGGACTCCTCGCAGGGGCCGACCGCCGCCAAATACATCCTTGAAACCGTCAAGCCGCAGCGTATCGCCATTATTCATGACAAGCAGCAGTACGGCGAAGGCCTGGCGCGCTCCGTGCAGGACGGCCTGAAAAAAGGCGGCGCAAACATCGTCTTCTTCGATGGCATTACCGCCGGTGAGAAAGACTTCTCCGCGCTGATCGCCCGTCTGCAAAAAGAAAATATCGACTTTGTTTACTACGGCGGCTACTACCCGGAGATGGGGCAGATGCTGCGTCAGGCGCGCGCCACCGGTCTGAAAACCCAGTTTATGGGGCCAGAGGGCGTGGGCAACGCCTCCCTGTCAAACATCGCCGGGGAATGCTGCGGAAGGCATGCTGGTGACGATGCCAAAACGCTATGACCAGGATCCGGCCAACAAGGCTATCGTGGATGCGCTCAAAGCGCAGAAGAAAGATCCGAGCGGTCCGTACGTCTGGATCACCTACGCCGCCGTGCAGTCTCTGGCCACCGCGCTGGAGCGTACCGGCAGCAAAGAACCGCTGGATCTGGTGAAAGATTTAAAAGCACACGGGGCGAACACCGTGATTGGGCCGCTGAACTGGGATGAGAAAGGCGATCTGAAGGGATTTGAGTTTGGTGTCTTTAAATGGCACGCCGACGGTTCGTCCTCGGCCGCCAAATAACTGTCATCCCGCCGCCCGGGCGCAATGACCGGGCGGGTTTAAGAAGGTTTAGATATGTCCGAGCAGTTTCTCTATTTCCTGCAGCAGATGTTTAACGGCGTCACGCTGGGAAGCACCTATGCGCTGATCGCCATCGGCTACACCATGGTTTACGGCATCATCGGCATGATCAACTTCGCCCACGGCGAGGTGTACATGATCGGTAGCTATGTCTCCTTTATGATCATCGCCGCGCTGATGATGATGGGCATCGACAGCAGCTGGCTGCTGGTCGCCGCCGGGTTTGTCGGCGCGATCGTGATCGCCAGCGCCTACGGCTGGAGCATCGAGCGGGTGGCCTATCGGCCGGTGCGCAGCTCCAAGCGCCTGATTGCGCTGATCTCCGCCATCGGCATGTCGATCTTCCTGCAAAACTACGTCAGCCTGACCGAAGGCTCGCGCGACGTGGCGCTGCCGAGCCTGTTTAACGGCCAGTGGGTTGTGGGGAGCAGCGAAAACTTCGCGGCCTCTATCACCACCATGCAGCTGGTGATCTGGGTCGTGACCTTCCTGGCGATGCTGGCGCTGACGCTGTTCATCCGCTACTCGCGCATGGGCCGCGCCTGCCGCGCCTGCGCAGAAGACCTGAAGATGGCCAGCCTGCTGGGCATCAACACCGACCGCGTGATCGCCCTGACCTTCGTGATCGGCGCCGCGATGGCGGCCGTGGCCGGTGTGCTGCTCGGCCAGTTCTACGGCGTGATCAACCCGTACATCGGCTTTATGGCCGGGATGAAGGCCTTCACCGCGGCGGTGCTGGGCGGTATCGGCAGCATTCCGGGCGCGATGATCGGCGGCCTGATCCTGGGCGTGGCCGAAGCGCTCTCCTCGGCGTATCTCAGCACGGAATATAAAGACGTGGTGTCGTTCGCGCTGCTGATCCTGGTGCTGCTGGTCATGCCTACCGGCATCCTGGGCCGTCCGGAGGTGGAGAAAGTATGAAACCGATGCATTTTGCAATGGCGCTGCTCTCCGCCGCCATGTTCTTCGTGCTGGCGGGCGTCTTTATGGGCGTCCAGCTTGAGCTGGACGGCACCAAGCTGGTGGTGGACACCGCCGCGGACATCCGCTGGCAGTGGATCTTCATCGGCACTGCCGTGGTCTTCTTCTTCCAGCTGCTGCGTCCGCTGTTCCAGAAAGGCGCTGAGAAGCGTCTCCGGGCCGAAATTCGTTCTGCCGGCTATCGACGGCTCAACGGTTAAGCAGAAGCTGTTCCTGCTGGCGCTGCTGGTGGTCGCCGTGGCGTGGCCGTTTGTGGTCTCGCGCGGCACGGTGGATATCGCCACCCTGACGATGATCTACGTGATGCTCGGCCTCGGCCTGAACGTGGTGGTGGGGCTGTCCGGCCTGCTGGTGCTGGGCTACGGCGGCTTCTACGCCATCGGCGCCTACACCTTCGCGCTGCTGAACCACTATTACGGCCTCGGCTTCTGGACCTGCCTGCCGCTGGCGGGGCTGGTCTCCGCGGCTGCCGGCTTCCTGCTCGGCTTCCCGGTGCTGCGCCTGCGCGGCGACTACCTGGCGATTGTGACCCTCGGCTTCGGCGAAATCGTCCGTATCCTGCTGCTGAACAACACCGAAATGACCGGCGGCCCGAACGGCATCAGCCAGATCCCGAAACCGACCTTCTTCGGCCTGGAGTTCAGCCGTACCGCGCGCGAAGGCGGCTGGGATACCTTCAGCAACTTCTTCCAGGCGTGTCCTATGACCCGAACGACCGCGTGATCTTCCTCTATCTGGTGGCGCTGCTGCTGGTGGTGATGACGCTGTTCGTGATTAACCGCCTGCTGCGCATGCCGCTGGGCCGCGCGTGGGAAGCGCTGCGCGAAGATGAGATCGCCTGCCGCTCGCTGGGCCTGAACCCGACGCGCATCAAGCTGACCGCGTTCACCATCAGCGCCGCGTTTGCCGGTTTCGCCGGGACGCTGTTCGCCGCGCGCCAGGGCTTCGTCAGCCCGGAATCGTTCACCTTTGCCGAATCCGCCTTTGTGCTGGCGATTGTGGTGCTGGGCGGCATGGGCTCGCAGTTCGCCGTTATCCTCGCGGCCATCCTGCTGGTGGTGCTCGCGCGAGCTGATGCGCGACTTTAACGAATACAGCATGTTGATGCTGGGTGGTTTGATGGTGCTGATGATGATCTGGCGTCCGCAGGGCTTGCTGCCGATGACCCGTCCGCAGCTGAAGCTGAAGAACGGGCAAGCGAAAGGAGAGCAGGCATGAGTCAGCCATTATTATCCGTTAACGGTCTGATGATGCGTTTCGGCGGCCTGCTGGCGGTCAACAACGTGGCGCTGGATCTGCACAAGAAAGAGATCGTCTCGCTGATTGGCCCGAACGGCGCGGGGAAAACCACGGTCTTTAACTGCCTGACCGGTTTCTACAAGCCGACCGGCGGCACCATCATGCTGCGCGACAAGCACCTTGAAGGGCTGCCGGGCCAGCAGATCGCCCGCATGGGCGTGGTGCGTACCTTCCAGCACGTGCGCCTGTTCCGCGAAATGACGGTGATTGAGAACCTGCTGGTCGGCGCAGCATCAGCAGCTGAAAACCGGCGTGTTCTCCGGCCTGCTGAAAACCCCGGCCTTCCGCCGCGCCCAAAGTGAAGCGCTGGATCGCGCCGCAGTGTGGCTGGAGCGCATCGGCCTGCTAGCCGCACGCCAACCGTCAGGCGAGCAACCTGGCCTACGGCGACCAGCGTCGCCTGGAGATCGTGCGCTGCATGGTGACCCAGCCGGAGATCCTGATGCTCGACGAACCGGCGGCCGGCCTCAACCCGAAAGAGACCAAAGAGCTGGACGAGCTGATCGCCGAGCTGCGCGACCACCACAACACCACCATTCTGCTGATTGAGCACGACATGAAGCTGGTGATGGGCATTTCCGACCGTATCTACGTGGTGAACCAGGGCACGCCGCTGGCGAACGGCACGCCGGAAGAGATCCGCAACAACCCGGACGTGATCCGCGCATACCTGGGTGAGGCATAAGATGGAAAAAGCGATGTTAACGTTCGACAAGGTCAACGCCCACTACGGCAAGATCCAGGCGCTGCACGACGTCAGCCTGCACATCAATCAGGGTGGAAATCGTGACCCTGATCGGCGCCAACGGCGCGGGCAAAACCACGCTGCTCGGCACCCTGTGCGGCGACCCGCGCGCCACCAGCGGGCAGCATTGTGTTTGATGGCAAAGACATTACCGACTGGCAGACCGCCAGAATCATGCGCGAAGCGGTGGCGATTGTGCCGGAAGGGCGTCGCGTCTTCTCGCGCATGACGGTGGAAGAGAACCTGGCGATGGGCGGCTTCTTCGCCGATCGCGAACAGTACCAGAGCCGCATCGAGCGGGTGTACGCGCTGTTCCCGCGCCTGCAGGAGCGCCGCATTCAGCGTGCGGGCACCATGTCCGGCGGCGAACAGCAGATGCTGGCGATCGGCCGCGCGCTGATGAGCCAGCCGCGTCTGTTGCTGCTGGACGAGCCGTCGCTCGGCCTGGCGCCGATCATCATCCAGCAGATCTTCGACACCATCGAGCAGCTGCGTAAAGAGGGGATGACCATCTTCCTCGTCGAGCAGAACGCCAACCAGGCGCTGAAGCTCGCCGACCGCGGCTACGTGCTGGAGAACGGCCGCGTGGTGCTGGAAGATACCGGCGATGCGCTGCTGGCGAACGAAGCGGTGCGCAGCGCTTATCTGGGCGGGTTGGGTCGTATCGGCCTCCGGGGCCCGCCGCCCGCGCGCCGCGCGCCGGGCCGGGCCCGCGCGGGCCCCCGGCGGCCCGCCCACCGCCTTTTCCGTCACCCACCATCATCACCCATCCTGACGCCTGGCTGTCATCTGATCTGTAAACAAACAGTTATTTTTCTGTCATTCGAGCATGTCATGTTACCTCGCGAGCATAAAACGCGTGATATCGCGCATCCCGCACAACAAGAGAGATCACAATGACATCGTTACGACACACCGCTTTGGGTCTGGCACTGGGGCTAGCTTTTGCGGCGAACGCAATGGCTGTGACCACCATTCCGTTCTGGCATTCCATGGAAGGGGAGTTGGGTAAAGAAGTTGACTCCCTGGCGCAGCGTTTCAACGACACCCACCCGGATTACAAAATTGTGCCGGTGTACAAAGGCAACTACGAGCAGAGCCTGAGCGCGGGCATCGCCGCCTTCCGTACCGGCAACGCGCCTGCCATGTTGCAGGTTTATGAAGTGGGCACCGCCACCATGATGGCCTCCAAAGCCATCAAGCCGGTGTATGAGGTGTTCAAAGAGGCCGGTATCAACTTCGATGAATCCCAGTTCGTGCCGACCGTAGCCGGTTACTACACCGATTCCAAAACCGGCCATCTGCTGTCTCAGCCGTTTAACAGCTCCACGCCGGTGCTGTACTACAACAAAGACGCCTTCAAAAAAGCCGGTTTAGACCCGGAGCAGCCGCCAAAAACCTGGCAGGACCTGGCGGAGTACACCGCGAAGCTGAAGGCGGCGGGGATGAAGTGCGGCTACGCCAGCGGCTGGCAGGGCTGGATCCAGATTGAAAACTTCAGCGCCTGGCACGGCCTGCCGGTTGCCACCAAAAACAACGGCTTCGACGGCACCGATGCGGTGCTGGAGTTCAACAAGCCGGAGCAGGTGAAGCACATCGCGCTGCTGGAAGAGATGAACAAGAAGGGCGACTTCAGCTACTTCGGGCGTAAAGACGAATCCACCGAGAAGTTCTACAACGGCGACTGCGCCATTACCACCGCCTCGTCCGGCTCGCTGGCGGATATCCGTCACTACGCCAAATTCAACTACGGCGTGGGCATGATGCCGTACGACGCTGACGTGAAGGGCGCGCCGCAGAACGCCATCATCGGCGGGGCGAGCCTGTGGGTGATGCAGGGCAAAGACAAGGCGACCTACAAAGGCGTGGCCGAGTTCCTCGACTTCCTGGCGAAGCCGGAAATCGCCGCCGAATGGCACCAGAAGACCGGCTACCTGCCGATCACCAAAGCCGCGTACGACCTGACCCGCGAGCAGGGCTTCTACGACAAGAACCCGGGCGCGGACATCGCGACGCGTCAGATGCTGAACAAGCCGCCGTTGCCGTTCACCAAAGGCCTGCGCCTGGGCAACATGCCGCAGATCCGCACCATCGTGGATGAAGAGCTGGAAAGCGTGTGGACCGGCAAGAAAACGCCGCAGCAGGCGCTGGATTCCGCCGTAGAGCGCGGGAACCAGCTGCTGCGCCGCTTCGAGCAGTCGACGAAGTCGTAATGTAGAAATGCCGGGTGGCGGCTTTGCCTTACCCGGCCTGCACATGCTTGCAGGCTGAATAAGCGGAGCGCCACCCGACACGGTTCAGGAAGCAAATCGCAATGTCATCATCCCGTCCGGTGTTCCGCTCGCGCTGGCTGCCCTACCTGCTGGTCGCGCCGCAGCTGGTCATCACCGTTATCTTCTTTATCTGGCCTGCGGGCGAAGCGCTGTGGTACTCGGTACAAAGCGTCGATCCGTTCGGGCTCTCCAGCCAGTTTGTCGGGCTGGACAACTTTACCGCGCTGTTCCATGACGGCTACTACCTGGACTCGTTCTGGACGACGATGAGGTTCAGCGCGCTGGTCACCGTCAGCGGCCTGGTTGTCTCGCTGTTTTTCGCCGCGCTGGTGGACTACGTGGTGCGCGGCAGCCGTATCTATCAGACGCTGATGCTGCTGCCTTACGCGGTGGCGCCCGCCGTCGCCGCCGTGCTGTGGATCTTCCTGTTTAACCCCGGGCGCGGGTTGATCACCCATTTCCTGGAACAGTTCGGCTACGACTGGAACCACGCGCAGAACAGCGGCCAGGCGATGTTCCTGGTGGTGTTTGGCCTCGGTGTGGAAGCAGATCAGCTACAACTTCCTGTTCTTCTTCGCCGCGCTGCAGTCCATTCCGCGCTCGCTGGTGGAGGCCGCGGCGATTGACGGCGCCGGGCCGGTTCGTCGCTTCTTCAAACTGTCGCTGCCGCTGATCGCGCCGGTGAGTTTCTTCCTGCTGGTGGTTAACCTCGTGTACGCCTTCTTCGACACCTTCCCGGTGATCGATGCGGCCACCGCAGGCGGCCCGGTGCAGGCCACCACGACGCTGATCTACAAGATCTACCGCGAAGGCTTCGCCGGGCTGGATCTCTCCGCTTCTGCCGCGCAGTCGGTGGTGCTGATGTTGCTCGTCATCGTCCTCACGGTGGTGCAGTTCCGCTATGTCGAACGTAAGGTGCGCTACCAATGATTGAGAATCGTCGCGGGCTGGCGATGTTCAGCCATACCATGCTGATTCTGGGGGTCGTCGTGGTGCTGTTTCCGCTGTACGTGGCCTTCGTGGCCGCCACGCTGGACACCAAAGCGGTGTTTGACACGCCGATGACGCTGATTCCCGGCACACACCTGTTGGAGAACATGCGCAACATCTGGACGCACGGCGTGGGCGTCAACAGCGCGCCGTTCTGGCTGATGCTGCTCAACAGCTTCATCATGGCGCTCGGCGATCACGGTCGGCAAAATCACGGTGTCGATGCTGTCGGCCTTCGCCATCGTCTGGTTCCGCTTTCCGCTGCGCAACCTCTTCTTCTGGATGATTTTCATCACCCTGATGCTGCCGGTGGAGGTGCGTATCTTCCCGACGGTGGAGGTGATCGCCAACCTGAAGATGCTCGACAGCTACGCGGGCTTAACCCTGCCGCTGATGGCCTCGGCGACCGCCACCTTCCTGTTCCGCCAGTTCTTTATGACCCTGCCGGACGAGCTGATTGAAGCGGCGCGCATCGACGGCGCGTCGCCGATGCGCTTCTTCCGCGACATCGTGCTGCCGCTGTCGAAAACCAACCTGGCGGCGCTGTTCGTGATCACCTTTATCTACGGCTGGAACCAGTACCTGTGGCCGCTGCTGATTATCAACGACGTCAACCTCGGCACCGCCGTGGCGGGCATCAAAGGCATGATCGCCAGCGGCGAAGGCACCACCCACTGGAACCAGGTGATGGCGGCGATGCTGCTGACCCTGATCCCACCGGTCGTCATCGTTTTAGCCATGCAGCGCGCGTTTGTGCGCGGCCTGGTCGATAGCGAGAAATAAGATGGCAGGTTTAAAACTACAGGCAGTAACCAAAAGCTGGGACGGCAAAACGCAGGTGATTCAGCCGCTCGACGCTCGACGTGGCGGACGGGGAATTTATCGTGATGGTCGGCCCGTCCGGCTGCGGGAAATCCACGCTGCTGCGCATGGTGGCGGGGCTGGAGCGCGTCACCAGCGGGGATATCTGGATCGACCGCCAGCGCGTCACCGAGATGGAGCCGAAAGATCGCGGCATCGCGATGGTGTTCCAGAACTACGCGCTCTATCCGCACATGAGCGTGGAAGAGAACATGGCCTGGGGGCTGAAAATCCGCGGCATGGGCAAAGCGCACATCGACGGGCGGGTGGAGGAGGCGGCGCGCATTCTGGAGCTGGACGGCCTGCTGAAGCGCCGCCCGCGCGAGCTCTCCGGCGGCCAGCGCCAGCGCGTGGCGATGGGGCGCGCCATCGTGCGCGATCCGGCGGTGTTCCTGTTCGATGAGCCGCTGTCGAACCTCGACGCCAAGCTGCGCGTGCAGATGCGGCTGGAGCTGCAGCAGCTGCACCGTCGCCTGAAAACCACCTCGCTGTACGTCACGCACGATCAGGTCGAGGCCATGACGCTGGCGCAGCGCGTGATGGTGATGAACAAAGGCGTTGCCGAGCAGATCGGCACGCCGGTGGAGGTGTATGAGAAACCGGCCAGCCGCTTTGTGGCGAGCTTTATCGGCAGCCCGGCGATGAACCTGCTGGAGGGGCGCATCAGCAGCGCGGGCACGCACTTTGAGCTGGGAAGCGGGATGGCATTGCCGATCAACTGGTACTATCGTGGCTACGCCGGGCGCAAGATGACGCTCGGTATCCGCCCGGAACATATTGCGTTAACCTCTCAGGCCGAAGGCGGCGTGCCGCTGGTGATGGAGACGCTGGAGATGCTGGGTGCAGATAACCTGGCGCACGGGCGCTGGGGCGAGCAAAAAATGGTGGTGCGCCTGGCGCATCAGGAGCGCCCGGCTGCGGGCAGTACGCTGTGGCTGCACCTGCCGGAAAATCATCTGCACCTGTTTGACGGTGAAACAGGACAACGAGTATGAGCAACTGGCCTTATCCCCATATCGTCGCCCACCGCGGCGGCGGTAAGCTGGCGCCGGAGAACACCCTGGCGGCGATCGACGTTGGCGCGCGCTACGGCCACACGATGATCGAGTTCGACGCCAAGCTGTCGAAAGACGGCGAGATTTTCCTGCTGCATGACGATAACCTCGAACGCACCAGCAACGGCTGGGGCGTGGCGGGCGAGCTGCCGTGGCGCGATCTGCTGAAAGTGGACGCCGGAAGCTGGTACAGCGGCGAATTCAAAGGCGAACCGCTGCCGCTGCTGGCGGAGGTGGCCGAGCGCTGCCGCCAGCACGGCATGATGGCCAATATCGAAATCAAACCGACCACCGGCACCGGGCCGCTGACGGGCAAAGTGATGGCCCTGGCCGCGCGCGAGCTGTGGGCAGGGATGACCGCGCCGCTGCTCTCCTCGTTTGAAATCGATGCGCTGGAGGCCGCGCAGCAAGCCGCGCCGGAACTGCCGCGCGGCCTGCTGCTGGACGAGTGGCGCGAGGACTGGCGCGAGCTGACGACGCGCCTAGCGTGCGTCTCCATCCATCTCAATCACAAGCTGCTGGATGAGGCGCGGGTGAAGATGCTGAAAGACGCGGGCCTGCGTATTCTGGTTTACACCGTCAACAAACCCCAGCGCGCAGCCGAGCTGCTGCGCTGGGGCGTGGACAGCATCTGTACCGATGCAATCGACCTGATCGGCCCGGACTTTCGTTCTTGAGAGGTGGTCGACGGCGGCGTGCTTTGCAGCATACTGCCATTCGACTGCGGCGGCAGCATATGCTGCTGCGTCGTCATCCCGCCAGAAGCCGTTCCGCCGCTTAACATTCCGCTACCGGTATTTGGCAGCACTTGCTGGCCCTGGTTAAGCGCGCCGGGCTGCGCCTGCTGCACGCGCTGGGTGTTGGCATTCATCTGATTTTGCAGGCTTTGCTGCTGCATGTGGGTCTGCGTTCTGCTGTTGCTGATTCAGCATCCCCTGCTGCTGTTGCTGCTGGCTCATCATCTCGGTCTGCATACGCTGCTGGCTCGGGATGACATAACCCTGCTGGTTCGGGTTATTCATGGTGTTGAGTGGCTGTGCGAGCGCGGCAAAGGGGATCAGCGCCGTAAGAATCAATAAGCGTTTCATTGTCATTTCCTCCTGTTGAGGTCTCTCTTAAGTTTACCCTGATTTCACCATGACGATGATTTTTTAGGAGTTGTGAACCAGGCTTAAGCGGGGAATATGGATCCCTTCACCTGGAGAACAATAATGATGAAACCAACGTTTTTGCGCTGGGTCGCCCATCGCCGCGCTGATGGCAGGCGGTACATTTAGCGTGGCGGCCAACCCGCCCGCGGCGCCTCCGGTCTCTTACGGCGTGGAGGAAGATGTTTTTCATCCCGTGCGGGCAACCCACGGCATGGTGGCATCCGTGGATGCGCTGGCGACCCGCGTGGGCGTCGATATTCTCAGGCAGGGCGGTAACGCGGTGGATGCGGCGGTCGCCGTCGGCTATGCGCTGGCGGTGACGCATCCGCAGGCGGGGAACCTGGGCGGCGGCGGCTTTATGATGCTGCGCACCAAAGACGGGAAAACCACCGCCATCGACTTCCGGGAAATGGCGCCTCTCCGGCGCCACGCGCGATATGTTCCTCGACGACCAGGGTAACCCGGACAGCAAAAAATCCCTGACCTCGCATCTGGCGTCCGGCACGCCGGGCACCGTTGCGGGCTTCTCGCTGGCGCTGGAAAAATACGGCACGATGCCGCTGAACAAGGTGGTGCAGCCTGCCATCAAGCTGGCGCGGCGAGGGCTTTGTGGTGAATGATGCGCTGGCGGACGATCTCAAAACCTACGGCAGCGAAGTGATTCCGAATCATGAAAACAGCAAGGCCATCTTCTGGAAAGACGGTGAACCGCTGAAGAAGGGCGATAAGCTGGTGCAGAAGAACCTCGCCAAAAGCCTGGAGCTGATTGCGGAGCACGGTCCGGACGCCTTCTACAAAGGGGCGATTGCCGACCAGATTGCACAAGAGATGCAGAAGAACGGCGGGCTCATCACCAAAGCGGATCTGGCGGACTACAAGGCGGTGGAGCGCGAGCCGATTAGCGGCACCTACCGCGGCTACGAGGTCTTCTCCATGCCGCCGCCGTCTTCCGGCGGGATCCACATCGTGCAGATCCTCAACATTCTTGAAAACTTCGATATGCACAAGTTCGGCTTCGGCAGCGCGGATGCCATGCAGGTGATGGCGGAAGCGGAAAAACGCGCCTACGCCGACCGCTCGGAATATCTCGGCGATCCGGACTTCGTGAAGGTACCGTGGCAGGCGCTGACCAACAAGGCGTATGCCAAATCTATTGCCGATCAGATCGACATCAACAAGGCTAAGCCGTCGAGCGAGATCCGCCCCGGCAAGCTGGCGCCGTATGAAAGCAACCAGACCACCCACTTCTCGGTGGTGGATAAAGACGGTAACGCGGTGGCGGTGACCTATACGCTCAACACGACCTTCGGCACCGGGATTGTGGCGGGTAACAGCGGCATTCTGCTGAATAACGAGATGGATGACTTCTCTGCCAAGCCGGGCGTGCCGAACGTCTACGGGCTGGTCGGCGGCGATGCGAACGCGGTAGGGCCGAAGAAACGCCCGCTGTCGTCCATGTCGCCCACCATCGTGGTGAAAGACGGCAAAACCTGGCTGGTAACCGGCAGCCCTGGCGGCAGCCGGATTATCACCACCGTACTGCAGATGGTGGTGAACAGCATCGACTTTGGGATGAACGTCGCCGAAGCCACCAACGCCCCGCGTTTCCACCACCAGTGGCTGCCGGACGAGCTGCGCGTCGAGAAGGGCTTTAGCCCGGATACCATTAAACTGCTGGAGCAGCGTGGGCAAAAGGTGGCGGTGAAAGAGGCGATGGGCAGCACCCAGAGCATTATGGTGGGGCCGGACGGAGCGCTGTTTGGCGCATCAGACCCGCGTTCGGTGGATGATTTGACGGCGGGGTATTGAATGATTCCCCTCCCCCCTCTCCCGCAAGGGGAGAGGGAATGGCTGAGGTCTTCACTTCCGGGGGGGGGGGGGAGGGGAGGTGTCCCATTCGCGCCATATAATACGCATCCACATACTCGCCGTTGCGCAGGGCATAACGTTTTGCCGGTGCCTTCGATTTCAAAACCGAAATTTACGGTACACCGCCAGCGCCGGAGCGTTATCGACAAACACCGTCAGCTCAATTCGGTCAATGCGCAGCCAGTTGTCGCACAGGTTGATCATCTCGCGCATCAGCGCGCTGGCGACGCCACGGTTATGAAACGCCGACGAAACCGCCATGCCAAAGGTGGCAACGTGGCTGCGGCGCGGGTTTTGTTCCACCATCAGCGTCAGGTTTCCGGCCAGTTGATTATCAATGCAGGCGACCAGTTGACGGCGTCCTGGCTGTGGTTTCAGCGCGTTCTTGCCACATTTCCGCAGAAGGATGAGGGAGCTGTAGCGTGTTGTGATACACCTCAGGTTGCGACATAGATCTGACGTAAATGCTTCGGCATCGCTGGGTTCGGCATGGCGTATCACTATCTCACTCATTCCTTGTTCCTCAGTCAGTTAAAAGTCCCTTCCAACATCAATGACTTTAAAATTTGAGTCAACCGCTATTTTTTGCAAAAAGTATTGGACAAGTGCGAATGAGAATGATTATTATTGCTCTGCATTCAGGAAGACCCCTACGGGAACCTGAAAGCACGACATTGCTCACATTGCTTCCAGTATTACTTTAGCCAGCTTCTAGCTGGCTTTTTTTTTGTTATGGTTAGACTCAGTAACCTTCCAAAAGGACTGAGCTATGACACTACATTGCGCATTTATTGGATTTGGTAAAAGTACGACCCGCTATCACCTGCCGTATGTTCTCAACCGCAAAGACAGCTGGCATGTGGCCCATATCTACCGCCGCCGCGCGAAGCCGGAAGAGCAATCTCCGCAGTATTCCCATATCCATTTCACCAGCGATCTGGATGAGGTGCTGAACGACCCGCAGGTGAAACTGGTGGTTGTCTGCACCCACGCCGACAGCCATTTTGACTATGCGAAACGCGCGCTCGAAGCGGGGAAAAACGTGCTGGTGGAAAAGCCGTTCACCCCGACTATTGCCGAAGCGAAAGAGCTGTTCGCGCTGGCGAAAAGCAAAGGCCTGACCGTCACGCCGTATCAGAACCGCCGCTTTGACAGCTGCTTCCTGACGGCGAAAAAAGCGATTGAAAGCGGCAAGCTCGGCAACATCGTGGAAATCGAAAGCCACTTCGATTACTACCGTCCGGTGGCGGAAACCCAACCCGGCCTGCCGCAGGATGGCTCGTTCTATGGTCTGGGCGTGCACACCATGGACCAGATCATCTCCCTGTTTGGCCGCCCGGACCACGTGGCGTATGACATTCGCAGCCTGCGCAACAAAGCCAACCCGGACGATACCTTTGAAGCCCAGCTGTTCTACGGCGATCTGAAAGCCATCGTCAAAACCAGCCATCTGGTGAAAATCGACTACCCGAAATTTATCGTTCACGGCACTAAAGGGTCGTTTATCAAATACGGTATCGACCAGCAGGAGACCAGCCTGAAGGCCAATATCATGCCGGGGGAACCAGGCTTTGCCGCGGACGATTCCGTGGGCGTGCTGGAGTATGTGAACGCGGCGGGCGTGACGGTCCGCGAAGAGACGTTGAAGCCGGAAACCGGCGACTATGGCCGCGTCTATGATGCGCTGTATGAAACCCTCACAACCGGCGCGCCGAATTACGTCAAGGAATCTGACGTTCTGACCAACCTCGAAATCCTTGAACGGGCCTTCGAACAGGCTTCTCCTGCCACGATAACCCTCGCGAAATAAGCAAAAACGGCTCCTCTGCGCTTGTTCATAATTTTTGAACAGAGGAGTCAATTTTCACCCTCTATGATCCCCGGCCGTTTGCGTCCACACTTACTCCATCGAAACGAACTGAGGGTGAAAACAATGATCTACTTACGCAAAGCAAACGAACGTGGTCACGCGAATCATGGCTGGCTGGACTCATGGCATTCATTCTCGTTTGCCGACTACTACGACCCGAACTTCATGGGCTTCTCCGCACTGCGCGTGATTAACGACGACGTGATTGATGCAGGCCAGGGCTTCGGTACCCACCCGCACAAAGACATGGAAATCCTGACCTATGTGCTGGAAGGCGCGGTTGAGCACCAGGACAGCATGGGCAACAAAGAGCAGGTTCCGGCGGGCGAGTTCCAGATTATGAGCGCGGGTACCGGGGTGCGTCACTCTGAGTACAACCCGAGCAAAACGGAAAAACTGCACCTGTATCAAATCTGGATCATTCCAGAAGAGACCGGCATCACGCCGCGCTACGAGCAGCGCCGCTTCGACGCGAAACAGGGCAAACAGCTGGTGCTCTCCCCGGATGCGCGTGAAGGTTCCCTGAAAGTGCATCAGGATATGGAGCTGTACCGCTGGGCGCTGGCGAAAGATGAACAGTCTGTGCATCAGATTGCCGCCAACCGCCGCGTCTGGATCCAGGTGGTGAAAGGCGACGTGTCCATCAACGGCACCAAAGCGACAACCGCCGATGGTCTGGCCATCTGGGACGAGCAGGCGATCTCCGTGCATGCCGACAGCGAAAGTGAAATTCTGCTGTTTGACCTGCCGCCGGTGTAATAAAACATAAATAAATAACGCAACCTTCCCGTTATGACGGGGAAGGATGGGCTTTGTCCGTGATAAACTGAGCAAATCTCTCACTTCAAGATTTCTCAGGACGATGAAAAAGAAACGCCCCGTACTTCAGGATGTCGCCGATCGCGTCGGTGTGACCAAAATGACGGTCAGCCGTTTTTTACGTAACCCGGAGCAGGTTTCCGTGGCGTTACGTGGCAAGATTGCCGCTGCCCTTGATGAACTGGGTTATATCCCCAACCGCGCGCCCGATATTCTCTCCAATGCGACCAGCCGCGCGGTGGGCGTTCTGCTTCCTTCTTTGACCAACCAGGTTTTCGCCGAAGTATTACGCGGAATCGAAAGCGTCACCGATGCGTTTGGCTATCAGACCATGCTCGCCCACTACGGGTACAAGCCGGAACTGGAAGAGGAACGTCTTGAATCGATGCTTTCCTGGAACATTGACGGCCTGATTTTAACCGAACGTACCCACACTGCCCGCACGCTCAAAATGATTGAAGTGGCCGGTATCCCGGTGGTGGAGCTGATGGACAGCCAGTCGCCGTGCCTCGACATCGCCGTGGGGTTTGATAACTTCGAAGCGGCGCGTCAGATGACGGCGGCCATCATCGCCCGCGGGCATCGTCATATCGCCTATCTGGGTGCGCGTCTTGATGAACGTACTATCATCAAACAGAAGGGATACGAGCAGGCGATGCTCGACGCGAACTTAACCCCGTACAGCGTGATGGTGGAGCAGTCCTCTTCCTATACGTCGGGTATTGAGCTGATGCGTCAGGCACGACGCGAGTATCCGCAACTGGACGGTATTTTCTGTACCAACGATGACCTTGCGGTCGGCGCAGCATTTGAGTGTCAGCGTCTGGGGCTGAAGATCCCTGATGATATGGCGATCGCCGGTTTCCACGGCCACGACATTGGCCAGGTGATGGAGCCGCGTCTGGCGAGCGTCCTGACCCCGCGTGAACGTATGGGCCGCATTGGCGCAGAACGCCTGCTGGCGCGCATTCGTGGCGAGACGGTTACCCCGAAAATGTTAGATTTAGGTTTCACCTTGTCACCGGGTGGATCTATTTGAACTGACAAATTTGAAGTAGCTCACACTTATTCACTTCGCGCACGTTTGGATATTGCTTCTCTTTTGCCCCAGCAGGACAATGTTACCGATAACTGTTACCCGTAACAATTGACTGAGGGACACCCTTTGAGCACGACTAATCACGATCACCACGTCTACGTCCTGATGGGCGTTTCCGGTAGCGGGAAATCAGCCGTGGCCAGCGAAGTGGCGCATCAACTCCAGGCTGCGTTTCTTGATGGCGACTTCCTCCATCCGCGCAGCAACATCATGAAAATGGCCTCCGGCGAGCCGCTGAACGACGACGACCGCAAACCGTGGTTGCAGGCGCTGAATGACGCCGCGTTCGCTATGCAGCGTACCAACAAAGTCTCCCTGATCGTCTGCTCTGCGCTGAAAAAAACCTATCGCGACCTGCTGCGCGACGGCAACCCGAACCTCTCCTTCATCTACCTGAAAGGGGATTTCGAGGTGATTGAAAGCCGTCTGAAGGCGCGTAAAGGTCACTTCTTCAAAACCCAGATGCTGGTGACGCAGTTCGAAGCGCTGCAGGAGCCGGGTGAAGATGAGAAAGACGTCTTAGTGGTTGATATCGATCAGTCACTGGAAGGTGTTGTTGCCAGCACCATCGAGGTCATTAATAAAAGGCAGTGTGCAGTGAGTACATTAACGCTGGTTTTGACAGCAGTGGGTTCCGTGTTGCTGCTGCTGTTTTTAGTGATGAAGGCGCGTATGCACGCTTTTGTTGCTTTGATGGTGGTTTCTATTGGTGCAGGTCTCTTTTCCGGTATGCCGCTCGACAAGATCGCCGCGACGATGGAAAAAGGGATGGGCGGTACGCTGGGCTTCCTGGCGATTGTGGTCGCGCTGGGCGCGATGTTTGGCAAGATTTTGCACGAGACGGGGGCGGTCGACCAGATTGCCGTCAAGATGCTGAAATCCTTCGGCCACAGCCGCGCGCACTACGCGATTGGTCTGGCCGGGCTGATTTGCGCGCTGCCGCTGTTCTTCGAAGTGGCCGTTGTGCTGCTGATAAGCGTCGCTTTCTCAATGGCGCGCCATACCGGCACTAACCTCGTGAAGCTGGTCATTCCGCTGTTTGCGGGCGTGGCGGCGGCGGCGGCGTTTCTGCTGCCGGGGCCTGCGCCGATGCTGCTGGCATCCCAGATGCACGCTGACTTTGGCTGGATGATCCTGATTGGCCTGTGCGCGGCAATTCCGGGGATGATTATTGCCGGTCCGCTGTGGGGCAACTTCATCAGCCGTTACGTTGAGCTGCATATTCCGGATGACGTCACCGAGCCGCACCTGGGCGAGGGCAAAATGCCGTCCTTCGGCTTCAGCCTGTCGCTGATCCTGCTCCCGCTGGTTCTCGTGGGTCTGAAAACCATCGCCGCGCGCTTTGTGCCGGTGGGTTCCAGCGCCTACGAATGGTTCGAGTTCATCGGCCACCCGTTCACGGCGATCCTGGTGGCCTGTCTGGTGGCGATTTACGGCCTGGCGATGCGTCAGGGGATGCCAAAAGACCGGGTGATGGAGATCTGCGGTGCGGCGCTGCAGCCTGCGGGGATTATCCTGCTGGTGATCGGTGCAGGCGGCGTGTTCAAGCAGGTGCTGGTGGATTCCGGCGTGGGCCCGGCTCTGGGTGAAGCGCTGACCGGGATGGGCCTGCCTGTCGCGATGACCTGCTTCGTGCTGGCGGCGGCGGTGCGTATCATCCAGGGTTCTGCAACCGTGGCGTGTTTAACCGCCGTGGGTCTGGTGATGCCGGTGATTGAACAGCTGAACTACTCCGGTGCGCAGATGGCCGCACTTTCTATCTGTATCGCGGGCGGTTCGATTGTGGTCTGCCACGTTAACGACGCCGGCTTCTGGCTGTTGGGTAAGTTTACCGGTGCCACCGAAGCGCAAACCCTGAAAACCTGGACGCTGATGGAAACCATCCTCGGCACGACGGGTGCAATTGTCGGGATGATTGCTTTTACGTTGTTGAGTTAAGTTCTTCGTAAAGAAAAAGGCAGCGCCGTTTGGTCGCTGCCTTTTTTATGAATGTGTTTAGCTGTCTCGTCGATTGTTATCAATATCTGTAGGCCAGATAAGGCAAAACCACCACCCGGCGTTTCAGTCGTTAACCCTTCATCCACGCCCGGATGCCGTCCAGGAACATCTGCGTGGCCAGCATCACCAGAATCAGCCCCATCAGGCGTTCCAGCGCGTTCACCCCTTTCTCGCCCAGCAGGCGCAGGAACAGGGACGACTGCAGCAGAATGGCGAACGTTCCGCCCCAGGCGATCAGCAGGGCAATCACCAGATGGCTCATCTGGTTCGGATACTGATGCGACAGCAGCATCAGCGTTGCCAGAATCGTCGGGCCCGCGACCAGCGGAATCGCCAGCGGCACGATAAACGGCTCTTCACCCGCAGGCAGGCCGCAGCTGCTGCCTTTCGCGCTGGGGAAAATCATCTTAATGGCGATCAGGAACAGAATAATCCCGCCGGAAATCGACACGGTTTCGGCGCGCAGGTTGAGGAATGCGAGAATTTTCTCCCCGGCAAACAGGAAGATAAACATCACCAGCAGGGCGATGAGCAGCTCGCGGATCATGATCGCCCGGCGGCGCTTCGGCTCGGTGTGTTTTAGCACCGACATGAAGATGGGCAGGTTGCCCAGCGGATCCATAATCAGGATCAATAAAACCGCTGCGGAAATGATTTCACTCATGTATTATTATCCCTGACGCTGGCGGCCAACTTGCAGTAATTAGCTGCATTTCTGATTGCCGGGCAATCATCGATTAATTTCGCTTGCGACTTTGGCAGCATTTTGTAATGTGAAGCATATCCCAGTTCAATACTGGCTTGCACAATCAGCACACACCCTCAGCAGGAAAAAAATGCTATGAAAAACGTTGGTTTTATCGGCTGGCGCGGAATGGTCGGCTCTGTACTCATGCAACGCATGGTTGAAGAGCGCGATTTCGACGCTATCCGCCCGGTCTTCTTCTCCACTTCCCAGCTCGGCCAGGCTGCTCCCGCCTTTGGCGGTACCACAGGCACGCTGCAGGATGCGTACGATCTGGAAGCGCTGAAGGCACTCGACATCATTGTGACCTGCCAGGGCGGCGATTATACCAACGAAATCTATCCAAAGCTGCGTGAAAGCGGCTGGCAGGGCTACTGGATTGACGCGGCCTCTTCGCTGCGCATGAAAGACGATGCCATCATCATCCTCGACCCGGTTAACCAGGCGGTGATCACCGACGGCCTGAACAACGGCATCAAAACCTTTGTTGGCGGCAACTGCACCGTCAGCCTGATGCTGATGTCCCTCGGCGGCCTGTTCGCGCAGGATCTGGTGGAGTGGGTCTCCGTGGCGACCTACCAGGCGGCGTCCGGCGGCGGCGCGCGTCACATGCGCGAGCTGCTGACCCAGATGGGCCAGCTGCACCAGAGCGTTGCGACCGAGCTGGCAAACCCGGCATCCGCTATTCTGGATATCGAGCGCAAAGTGACCCAGCTGACCCGCAGCGGCGAACTGCCGGTGGATAACTTCGGCGTACCGCTGGCCGGCAGCCTGATCCCGTGGATCGACAAACAGCTGGATAACGGCCAGAGCCGCGAAGAGTGGAAAGGCCAGGCGGAGACCAACAAAATCCTCAACACCGCGAACACCATTCCGGTTGACGGTCTGTGCGTACGTATCGGCGCGCTGCGCTGCCACAGCCAGGCCTTCACCATTAAACTGAAAAAAGATGTGTCTATTCCGACCGTGGAAGAGCTGCTGGCCGCGCACAACCCGTGGGCGAAAGTGGTGCCAAACGATCGCGATATCACCATGCGCGAACTGACGCCGGCGGCGGTGACCGGCACGCTGACCACGCCGGTTGGCCGTCTGCGCAAGCTGAACATGGGGCCGGAGTACCTCTCCGCGTTCACCGTCGGCGACCAGCTCCTGTGGGGCGCCGCCGAGCCGCTGCGCCGCATGCTGCGCCAGCTGGCGTAATAATTTGTTAAATACCAGGGGTGATTTTCACCTTTTTTTATGCGTACTACATGGAGTAACACGCGTATGTCTTATTTTTTATCAGGAGTCATCTAGAGCGTTGGCTATGCTTTAAGGAAGGTGTCTGAACACCTTACCTGAAAGCGGGACGGAGCATAGAGGATGCGCACATTTGTGCTGCTCCGTTCAGGTTCAAAAAGTATCGCAACCGCGTGAAACGGCGCTTAAAAGGGACGATACAACCAAAACAGGATGAATACCATGTCCGATCGTGTGGATAGAGACGTGATTAATGCGCTTATTGCGGGTCATTTTGCTGACCCCTTTTCTGTGCTTGGGATGCATCGTACTGAGGCCGGTCTGGAAGTTCGGGCACTGTTACCGGATGCCACAGAAGTCTGGGTGATTGAACCCAAAACCGGCCGCAAGGTCGGTAACCTGGAATGCCTCGATTCCCGTGGCTTCTTCAGCGGCGTGATGCCCCGCCGCAAAAATCCTTTCCGCTATCAGCTCGCCGTTCTCTGGCACGGTCAGCAAAACCTGATTGACGATCCCTACCGCTTTGGCCCGCTGCTGCAGGAGATGGATGGCTGGCTGCTCTCCGAAGGAACGCATCTGCGCCCCTATGAAACGCTGGGTGCCCATGCCGATACCATGGATGGCATTGCCGGCACGCGGTTCGCCGTCTGGGCGCCCAATGCCCAGCGCGTTTCCGTGGTCGGGCAGTTCAACTACTGGGACGGCCGCCGCCATCCGATGCGCCTGCGTCGGGAAACCGGCATCTGGGAGCTGTTTATCCCCGGCGCGCACCACGGGCAGCTTTATAAATTCGAGATGATTGATGCCAACGGCAAGCTGCGCATTAAAGCCGATCCGTACGCCTTCGAAGCGCAGATGCGTCCGGATACCGCCTCGCTGATTTGCGGCCTGCCGGGCAAGAAGGCCGTCAGAGGGAGGAGCGCAAACGGGCAAACCGGTTTGATGCACCGATCTCCATTTATGAGGTGCATCTCGGCTCCTGGCGTCGCCACACCGATAACAACTTCTGGCTCAGCTACCGGGAGCTGGCCGACCAGCTGGTGCCGTATGCCAAATGGATGGGCTTTACCCACCTTGAGCTGCTGCCGGTCAACGAGCACCCGTTCGACGGCAGCTGGGGCTATCAGCCCACCGGGCTGTATGCGCCGACCCGCCGCTTCGGCACCCGCGACGACTTCCGCTATTTCATTGATGCCGCGCACGCCGCCGGGCTGAACGTGATCCTCGACTGGGTGCCGGGGCATTTCCCGGCGGATGATTTTGGCCTGGCGGAGTTTGACGGCACGAAGCTGTACGAGCACAGCGATCCGCGCGAAGGCTATCACCAGGACTGGAACACGCTGATCTACAACTACGGTCGCCGCGAGGTGAGAAACTACCTGGTCGGGAATGCGCTGTACTGGATCGAGCGGTTCGGCATTGATGCCCTGCGCGTCGATGCGGTGGCGTCGATGATCTACCGCGACTACAGCCGCAAAGAGGGCGAGTGGATCCCGAACGAGTTTGGCGGCCGCGAGAACCTGGAAGCGATTGAATTCCTGCGCAATACCAACCGCATTATCGGCGAGCAGGTGGCGGGCGCCGTGAGTATGGCGGAAGAGTCCACCGACTTTGCCGGCGTCTCCCGGCCGCCGTCAGGGCGGCCTGGGGTTCTGGTACAAGTGGAACCTGGGCTGGATGCACGACACGCTCGACTACATGAAGCTCGATCCGGTGCACCGTAAGTATCACCACGATAAGCTGACGTTCGGGATGCTCTACAACTACACCGAAAACTTCATGCTGCCGCTGTCGCACGATGAAGTGGTACACGGCAAAAAATCGATTCTCGACCGCATGCCGGGCGACGCCTGGCAAAAGTTTGCCAACCTGCGCGCCTACTACGGCTGGATGTGGGCCTTCCCGGCAAAGAAACTGCTGTTTATGGGCAATGAGTTCGCCCAGGGGCGCGAGTGGAACCACGACGCCAGCCTCGACTGGCATCTGCTGGAAGGCGGCGACAACTGGCACCACGGGGTGCAGCGGCTGGTGCGCGATCTGAACCATCTCTACCGCCACCACAAAGCGCTGCACGAGCTGGACTTCGATCCGTACGGCTTTGAGTGGCTGGTGGTGGACGATCATGAGCGCTCGGTGTTTGTCTTTGTGCGTCGCGACAAGGCGGGCAACGAGATCATCGTCGCCAGCAACTTTACGCCGGTGCCGCGCGAACACTACCGCTTCGGCATTAACCAGCCGGGCAAATGGCGCGAGATTCTGAATACCGACTCGATGCACTACCACGGCAGCAACGCCGGTAACGGCGGGCTGGTACAGAGCGACGCCATTGAAAGCCACGGGCGACCCAACTCCCTGAGCCTGACGCTGCCGCCGCTTGGCACCATCTGGCTGATGCGGGAGGGCGAATGACGCAGCTTACGGCAGGTAAACCCGAACCGCTCGGCGCAGAAGTGCAGGCGGAAAGGGGGTCAATTTCACCCTCTTTTCCGCTCACGCCGAGCGGGTAGAACTGTGCGTGTTTGACGGGGAAGGTAACGAGCAGCGTGTCGATCTACCCGGCGCGCACCGGGGATATCTGGCACGGCTACCTCAGCGGCGGAAAGCCCGGCCTGCACTATGGCTTTCGCGTACACGGTCCGTGGGATCCGGCGCAAGGCCACCGGTTTAACCCGGCGAAGCTGTTGATCGATCCGTGCGCGCACCGCGTGGACGGCGAATTTAAAGATGACCCGCTCTTCCACGTGGGCTACGATGCGCCGGATCCCCACGACAACGCGCCCGTCGCGCCAAAAAGCGTGGTGGTGAACGATCTTTATGACTGGGAAGACGATGCCCCGCCGCACACGCCGTGGGGCAATACCGTCATTTATGAAGCCCACGTCAAAGGGCTGACCTACCTGCATCCGTCGATCCCCAAAGAGATGCGCGGCACCTATAAGGCGCTGGGGCATCCGATGATGATCGCCTACCTGAAACACCTTGGCATCACCGCGCTGGAACTGCTGCCCGTCGCCCATTTTGCCAGCGAGCCGCGCCTGCAGCGGCTGGGGCTAAGCAACTACTGGGGCTACAACCCGCTGGCGATGTTCGCGCTCGAACCGCGCTATGCCGTCCATCCGGAAAAGGCGCGGGACGAGTTCCGCGATGCGGTGAAGGCGCTCCATGCGGCGGGCATTGAGGTCATTCTGGACGTGGTGCTGAACCACAGCGCCGAAAGCGATCTCGACGGTCCGACGCTCTCCCTGCGCGGCATTGATAACCGTAGCTATTATTGGATCAGGGAGGATGGCGATTACGAGAACTGGACCGGCTGCGGCAACACGCTCAACCTCAGCCATCCGGCGGGCGCGCACTTTGCGTATGAATGCCTGAAATACTGGGTGGAGACGTTCCACGTCGACGGTTTTCGCTTCGATCTGGCGCCCGTGATGGGGCGCACGCCGGCGTTCAGCCAGCAGGCGCCGCTGTTTGAGGCGATCAAAAACTGTCCGGTGCTCTCGCAGGTGAAGCTCATTGCCGAGCCGTGGGACATCGGCGAAGGCGGTTATCAGGTCGGGAATTTCCCGCCGCTGTTTGCCGAGTGGAACGACCACTACCGCGACGCCGTGCGCCGCTTCTGGCTGGAGCGGAACCTGTCGCTGGGGGAATTTGCCGGGCGCTTTGCCGCGTCGAGCGATCTCTTTAAGCGCGACGGCAAACGTCCCTCGGCCACCGTCAATCTGTTGACGGCGCACGACGGTTTTACGCTCAGGGACTGCGTTTGTTTCAATCAGAAACACAATGAGGCAAACGGCGAAGAGAATCGCGATGGCACTAACAATAACCATAGCTTTAATCATGGTATAGAAGGGTTAGGCGGAAGCCTTGACGTTATCGAGCGGCGACGCGCCAGCGTTCATGCGCTGCTGACAACGCTTTTATTGTCGCAGGGCACGCCGATGCTGCTGGCAGGCGATGAGCACGGCCACAGCCAGCACGGTAACAACAATGCGTATTGCCAGGACAACACGTTAACCTGGCTCGACTGGGGTGAAGCCAACAGCGGGCTGATTCATTTTACCGCTGCGCTGATCCATCTTCGCCAGCAGATCCCCGCGCTGACCGCCAACAGCTGGTGGGAAGAGGGTGACGGCAACGTTCGCTGGCTGAATAAAGACGCGCAACCGTTAAGCGCGCAAGAGTGGCAACACGGCGTACCACGCCTGCAAATCCTGCTGTCGGATAAATGGCTGGTCACGCTGAACGCGACGGATGACGTCGCAGAGATTGTTTTACCTGAAGGGGAATGGCGCGCCGTTCCTCCCTTTGCCGGAGCGGATAATCCGGTAGTAATGGCTGTCTGGCACGGGCCTGCGCACGGAGTGTGCGTATTCCAAAGATGATAAAAAAGGAGTTAGTCATGGTTAGATTAGAGAAGAACGATCCCTTAATGTTGGCACGCCAGCTACCATTAAAAACGGTTGCCCTGATACTTGCGGGCGGGCGTGGTACCCGTCTGAAAGATTTGACCATCAAGCGCGCCAAACCGGCTGTTCACTTTGGTGGTAAGTTCCGCATCATCGACTTTGCGCTCTCCAACTGCCTGAACTCCGGCATTCGCCGCATCGGCGTCATCACGCAGTATCAGTCGCACACGCTGGTTCAGCATATCCAGCGCGGCTGGTCATTCTTCAACGAAGAGATGAACGAGTTTGTCGATCTCCTTGCCTGCCCAGCAGCGCGTCCACGGCGAAAACTGGTATCGCGGCACGGCGGATGCGGTGACGCAGAACCTCGACATCATTCGCCGCTATAACGCGGAATACATCGTGATCCTCGCCGGGGACCACATCTACAAGCAGGATTACTCGCGCATGCTGATCGACCACGTCGAAAAAGGGGCGCGCTGCACCGTGGCCTGTCTGCCGGTGCCCGTTGCCGAAGCGACGGCGTTTGGCGTGATGCACGTGGATGCGGACGACAAAATTATCGACTTCGTTGAAAAACCGGCGAACCCGCCAACCATGCCGGGCGATGACACCAAATCGCTGGCCAGCATGGGGATCTATGTCTTTGATGCCGATTATCTTTATGAGCTGCTGGAAGAGGACGACAAAGACGAAAACTCCAGCCACGACTTCGGTAAAGACATCATTCCGAAAATCACCAAAGCTGGCATGGCGTATGCACATCCTTTCCCGCTGTCCTGCGTGCAGTCCGACCCGAATGCGGAACCCTACTGGCGCGATGTGGGCACGCTGGAAGCGTACTGGAAAGCGAACCTCGATCTGGCGTCGGTCACGCCTGAACTGGATATGTACGACCAGAACTGGCCGATCCGTACCCATATGGAGTCGCTGCCGCCGGCGAAATTCGTCCAGGATCGCTCCGGCAGCCACGGCATGACGCTGAACTCGCTGGTGTCCGGCGGGTGCATTATCTCCGGTTCGGTCGTGGTGCAGTCGGTGCTGTTCCCGCGCGTGCGGATAAATTCATTCTGTAATATCGATTCGGCAGTCTTGTTGCCGGATGTCTGGGTAGGGCGCTCGTGTCGTCTGCGTCGTTGCGTGATCGACCGTGCCTGCGTCATCCCTGAAGGGATGGTTATTGGGGAGAATGCGGAAGAAGACGCGCGTCGTTTCTACCGTTCGGAAGAGGGGATCGTGTTAGTCACACGGGAAATGTTGCGGAAGCTGCAGATCAAACAGGAGCGATGATGCAGGTTTTACACGTATGTTCTGAGATGTTCCCGTTGTTAAAAACGGGCGGTCTGGCAGATGTTCTGGGCGCATTACCGGCGGCGCAAATCGCCGGAGGCGTGGATACCCGAGTCCTGCTGCCCGCCTTTCCGGATATCCGGCGCGGTATACCTGATGCAAAAGTGGTGACCCGCCGTGAGACCTTCGCCGGACGCATCACCCTGCTATTTGGACATTACAATGGCGTAGGGATTTACCTGATCGACGCGCCGCACTTATACGATCGCCCGGGCAGCCCGTATCACGATACGAACCTGTTCGCCTACACCGACAACGTGCTGCGCTTTGCGCTGCTCGGCTGGGTCGGCGCCGAAATGGCGACGGGGCTGGATCCGTTCTGGCGTCCGGACGTGGTGCACGCGCACGACTGGCACGCCGGGCTTGCCCCGGCGTATCTCGCCGCGCGCGGCCACCCGGCGAAATCGGTCTTTACCGTGCATAACCTGGCGTATCAGGGGATGTACTACGCCCATCACATGAATGACATCGATCTGCCATGGTCGTTCTTTAACATGCACGGTCTGGAGTTTAACGGGCAGATCTCGTTCCTGAAGGCGGGGCTGTACTACGCCGATCATATCACGGCGGTGAGCCCAACCTACGCGCGTGAGATCACCCAGCCGGAGTTTGGCTACGGCATGGAAGGGTTGCTGCAGCAGCGCCATCGCGAAGGCCGCCTGTCGGGCATTCTGAACGGCGTGGATGAACAGATCTGGAGCCCGGAAACCGATCTCCTGCTGGCGGCGCGCTACGGTCGTGATTCCCTGGAAGAGAAAGCGGAGAACAAACGCCAGCTGCAGATTGCGATGGGGCTGAAGGTGAACGACAAAGTGCCGCTGTTCGCCGTGGTGAGCCGCCTGACCAGCCAGAAAGGGCTGGATCTGGTGCTGGAGGCGCTGCCCGGGCTGCTGGAGCAGGGCGGCCAGCTGGCGCTGCTGGGCGCGGGCGACCCGGTGCTGCAGGAAGGTTTCCTTGCCGCCGCCGCGGAACATCCGGGGCAGGTTGGCGTGCAGATTGGCTACCACGAAGCGTTCTCGCACCGCATTATGGGCGGCGCGGACGTCATTCTGGTGCCGAGCCGTTTCGAACCCTGCGGCCTGACGCAGCTGTACGGCCTGAAATACGGCACGCTGCCGCTGGTGCGCCGCACGGGCGGGCTGGCGGATACCGTATCCGACAGCTCGCTGGAAAACCTGGCGGACGGTATCGCCAGCGGGTTTGTTTTTGAGGACAGTAATGCCTGGTCGCTGCTTCGGGCGATCCGGCGTGCTTTCGTCTTGTGGTCCCGTCCATCGCTGTGGCGTTACGTACAGCGTCAGGCGATGTCCATGGACTTTAGCTGGCATGTCGCGGCGCAGTCATACCGCGATCTCTATCAACGCTTGATGTAACGAGGCGAAGTTACTGATATGAACGCTCCATTTAGCTACTCTTCACCCACGCTCAGCGTTGAGGCGTTAAAACACTCCATCGCCTATAAGCTGATGTTCACCATCGGGAAAGATCCGGCTATTGCCAACAGGCACGAGTGGCTGAACGCCACGCTGTTTGCCGTGCGCGACCGCTTGGTGGAACGCTGGCTGCGCTCAAACCGCGCCCAGCTCTCGCAGGAAGTCGCGCCAGGTTTACTACCTGTCGATGGAGTTTCTGATTGGCCGCACGCTGTCCAACGCGCTGCTGTCGCTGGGTATTTATGACGACGTCAAAACCGCGCTGGAAGAGATGGGGCTAGATCTTGAAGAACTGATCGACGAAGAGAACGACCCGGGCCTCGGTAACGGCGGTCTGGGGCGTCTGGCCGCCTGCTTCCTCGACTCGCTGGCGACGCTGGCGCTGCCGGGCCGCGGCTACGGTATTCGCTACGATTACGGCATGTTCAAACAGAATATCGTCGACGGGCGGCAGAAAGAGTCGCCGGACTACTGGCTGGAGTACGGCAACCCGTGGGAGTTCAAGCGCCACAACACGCGCTACAAGGTGCGCTTTGGCGGGCGTATTCAGCAGGAAGGCAAAAAATCCCGCTGGGTGGAAACCGAAGAGATCCTGGCCGTGGCCTACGACCAGATTATCCCCGGCTACGACACCGACGCCACCAACACGCTGCGCCTGTGGAGTGCGCAGGCCAGTAGCGAAATCAACCTCGGTAAATTTAACCAGGGCGACTACTTCGCGGCGGTGGAGGATAAAAACCACTCGGAGAACGTGTCCCGCGTGCTGTACCCGGATGACTCGACCTACTCCGGGCGCGAGCTGCGCCTGCGGCAGGAGTATTTCCTCGTTTCGGCGACCATTCAGGACATCCTCAGCCGCCACCATCAGCTGCACAAAACCTACGCCAACCTGGCGGAGAAAACCGCCATTCACCTCAATGACACCCACCCGGTGCTGTCGATTCCGGAGCTGATGCGCCTGCTGATCGACGAGCATAAGTTCAGCTGGGATGACGCCTTTGAAGTGACCTGTCAGGTGTTCTCCTACACCAACCACACGCTGATGAGCGAAGCGCTGGAAACGTGGCCGGTGGACATGCTCGGCAAAATCCTGCCGCGCCATCTGCAGATTATCTTCGAGATTAACGACTACTTCCTCAAGACGCTGCAGGAGCAGTACCCGAACGATACCGGGCTGCTGAGCCGCGCGTCCATCATTGATGAATCCAACGGTCGCCGCGTGCGCATGGCCTGGCTGGCGGTGGTCATCAGCCACAAGGTCAACGGCGTGTCCGAGCTGCACTCGAACCTGATGGTGCAGTCGCTGTTTGCGGACTTCGCGAAGATCTTCCCGACGCGGTTCTGCAACGTGACCAACGGCGTCACGCCGCGCCGCTGGCTGGCGCTGGCCAACCCGCCGCTCTCTGGGGTGCTGGACGAGAATATTGGCCGCACCTGGCGTACCGATTTGAGCCAGTTGAGCGAGCTGGAACAGCATATTGATTTCCCGACGGTGAACAAAGCCGTGCGCGAAGCCAAGCTGCTGAACAAAAAGCGTCTGGCGGTCTGGCTGGCGATGCAGCTCAACGTGGTGGCAAACCCGAAAGCGCTGTTCGACGTGCAGATCAAACGCATCCACGAATACAAACGTCAGCTGATGAACGTGCTGCACGTGATCACCCATTACAACCGCATCAAGGCCGATCCGACGGCCGAATGGGTGCCGCGCGTGAAGATCTTCGCCGGTAAGGCGGCCTCGGCCTACTACATGGCGAAGCACATTATTCATCTCATCAACGATGTGGCGAAGGTGGTTAACCAGGATCCGGATATTGGCGACAAGCTGAAGGTGGTGTTCATTCCGAACTACAGCGTCAGCCTGGCGCAGCTGATCATCCCGGCGGCGGATCTCTCTGAACAGATTTCCCCGGCGGGGACGGAAGCCTCCGGCACCAGTAACATGAAGTTTGCCCTTAACGGCGCGCTGACCATCGGTACGCTGGACGGGGCCAACGTCGAGATGCTGGAGCACGTGGGCGAAGAGAATATCTTTATCTTCGGCAATACGACGGAAGAGGTGGAGGCGCTGCGACGCAAAGGCTACTCGCCGCGTCAATACTACGAGGAGGATGAAGAGCTGCGTCAGGTGCTGACGCAGATCGCGACCGGCGTGTTTAGCCCGGACGAACCCAGCCGCTACCGCGATCTGGTGGATTCGCTGATTAACTTTGGCGATCACTACCAGGTGCTGGCGGATTACCGCAGCTACGTGGACTGTCAGGATAAGGTGGACGAGCTGTATCGCCAGCCGGAGAAGTGGACCAGCGCCGCGATGTACAACATCGCCAATATGGGCTATTTCTCGTCAGACCGGACCATCAAGGAGTATGCCGAGAAGATCTGGCATATTGATCCGGTGAGGTTGTAAAGATGCAGGCCCGGTGGCGCTGCTGCTTACCGGGCCTGCAAACATGCAGAACTCAGGCCGGATAAGGCGTAGCCTCCATCCGGCACAACCATTACGACGCCAGCGACAGCTCACGCTTTCCCGCTTATGCCGCGTTAACCACTGCGCCACGCGGGATTGCTGTTCGGCGTTGAGCCACATCCCTTCTTTGGTACGGCGCCAGATAGCATCATCCAGACGACGCACCCACTCGTGCTCAACCAGGTAACGCAGTTCGGCTTCGTACAGCTCGTGGCCGAAATGCTCGCCCAGATCCGCAATGTCCTTCGCATCGCCCAGGAACAGCTCGGTATTGCTGCCGTAGGTGCGGGCATAGTGGCGCGCCATCCCTTCGGTGATGAACGGGAAGCGACGGCGCAGCTTCGCGGCGTAATCATCGCGGTTATCGCCGATATCACCGCCGGGCAGTACCGCGCCTTTGGTCCACGCCGGGCCAATGCCTTTGTAGTACGGCGCCAGTTTTTCCAGCGCGTGCTCGGCCAGCTTGCGGTAGGTGGTCAGCTTGCCGCCAAACACGGACAGCAGCGGCGCCTGGCCGTCCACGTCGTGAATATCGAGCGTATAGTCGCGGGTGATGGCCTGCGGCGAATCGGATTCGTCATCGCACAGCGGACGCACGCCGGAGTAAGTCCAGACCATGTCGTCGCGCGACAGCTGTTTCTTAAAGTGCGCGTTATACACTTTCAGCAGGTAGTTGACTTCGCTCTCGTCGATCTCAACGTTCTTCGGATCGCCTTTGTACTCCACGTCGGTGGTGCCGATGATCGAGAACTCGTCCATCCACGGGATCACAAACACGATGCGCTTGTCTTCGTTCTGCAGAATGTAGGCCTGCTTCTGGGTGTGCACGCGCGGCACCACAATGTGGCTGCCTTTGATCAGGCGGATGCCGTACGGCGAAGGCAGATGCATGCCGTCGTCGAAGAACTGTTTCACCCACGGGCCGGTGGCGTTCACCAGGCCGCGCGCCTGCCAGCTGAATTTCTCGCCGGTATCGATATCTTCCGCTTCCACAATCCACAGGCCGTTTTCACGGCGGGCGCAGGTCGCGCGGGTGCGGGTCAGCACCTCGCCGCCTTTCCTCTCCACCATCTGCGCGTTCGCCAGCACCAGGCGCGCATCGTCCACCCAGCAGTCGGAATATTCGAAACCGCGCACGATTTCAGGCTTCAGGACCGATTCTGAGCCAAAACGCAAACCGTCTGAACCCGGCAGGCTGGTGCGTTTACCCAGGTGATCGTACATAAACAGACCAATTCGGATCATCCACGCCGGACGCAGATGCGGGCGGTGGGGCAGGCGAAAGCGCATCGGGAACGCGAGATGCGGGGCCATTTTCAGCAGCACTTCACGTTCGGCCAGCGCTTCGCTGACCAGGCGGAATTCGTAGTGTTCCAGGTAGCGCAGGCCACCGTGAATCAGTTTGGAGCTGGCGGACGACGTCGCGCAGGCGAGATCGTTAGCTTCCAGCATCAGTACGGATAAACCGCGTCCTGCGGCATCGACCGCAATACCGGCACCGTTGATGCCACCGCCTATCACAATCAGATCTTTGGTTTCCATAACACCCTCATGCACTTTCGTTAAAGCTCAGAAATGTTCGATATCGCTCATAATAGCAAAGGAACGCGCTTTTGGTAACATCAAAAAAACAATTTAGAGTGATATGGATAACATAATGGCGTTTACCCGCCGCCAGGACGTACACTACGGGGTAAAATCTTGTCGTTGACCACTGTAAAGAGAACACCATGGATCAGTTTGAATGTATTAACGTAGAAGAAGCCCACCAGAAGATGCACCAGGGAAAAGCGGTGCTGGTGGACATCCGCGATCCGCAGAGTTTTGCGATGGGCCACACGCCGGGCGCGTTTCATCTCACTAACGACACGCTGGGCGCGTTTATGCGCGATAACGACTTCGAGACGCCGGTCATGGTCATGTGCTACCACGGCAACAGCAGCAAAGGCGCGGCGCAGTATCTGCTTCAGCAGGGCTACGACGCGGTATACAGCGTCGACGGCGGCTTCGATGCCTGGCATCGTCATTTCCCGGCAGAAGTGGAATACGCTTTTGAGCGCTGATCCCGCTATACTGTCCCCTTTTGTGTGGAAATAAGCGACCGCTGCCCATGTTGATGATCACCTCTTTTACCAACCCGCGCGTCGCCCAGGCGTTTGTCGACTATATGGCGACGCAGGGCGTTATTCTGACTATTCAGCAACATACGCAGACCGACGTCTGGCTGGCCGATGAGAGCCAGGCCGGGCGGGTAAACGAGGAGCTGGCGCGTTTTCTTGAGAACCCTGGCGACCCGCGCTATCTGGCGGCCAGCTGGCAATCCGGGCAGACCGGCAGCGGATTGCACTACAGCCGCTTTCCCTTCCTCGCCACCATTCGCGAGCGCGCGGGCCCGTTTACGCTGCTGCTGATGGCGGCCTGCATCATCGTCTTCATTATCATGAACGTGGTCGGCGACCAGAGCGTGATGATTGCCCTGGCCTGGCCCTATGACCCGTCTCTTGAGTTTGACGTCTGGCGCTACTTTAGCCACGCGCTGATGCACTTCTCGGTGATGCATATCCTCTTTAACCTGCTCTGGTGGTGGTATCTCGGCGGTGCCGTTGAAAAGCGTCTGGGCAGCGGCAAGCTGATCGTTATCACCCTTATCAGCGCCCTGCTGAGCGGCTATGTGCAGCACAAGTTCAGCGGACCGTGGTTCGGTGGGCTGTCGGGCGTCGTGTATGCCCTGATGGGCTATGTCTGGCTTCGCGGGGAGCGCGATCCGGAAAGCGGCATCTATCTGCAACGCGGATTAATAACCTTTGCGTTAATATGGCTAATTGCCGGATGGTTTGATCTGTTTGGTATGTCTATCGCCAACGGTGCACACGTCGCCGGGCTGGCCGTGGGGCTGGCGATGGCGTTTGCCGACACGCTCCATGCGCGAAAACGAACATAATTCTAGGGATAATTGATGAAACAAACACAACGTCATGACGCCATTATCGAACTGGTAAAAAAACAGGGATACGTCAGCACCGAAGAGCTGGTGGAGCAGTTTGCCGTCAGCCCACAAACCATCCGTCGTGACCTGAACGACCTGGCCGATCAGAACCGTATTCTTCGCCACCACGGTGGCGCGGCGCTGCCGTCCAGCTCGGTTAACACCTCCTGGCACGACCGTAAAGCCACGCAGACGGCGGAAAAAGAGCGTATTGCCCGCAAGGTCGCCAGCCAGATCCCAAACGGGGCGACGCTGTTTATTGATATCGGCACCACGCCGGAAGCGGTCGCCCATGCGCTGCTGGATCACGAGAACCTGCGCGTGGTCACCAACAACCTGAACGTGGCCAACACCCTGATGCAGAAAGACGATTTCCGCATCATCCTCGCGGGCGGCGAACTGCGCAGCCGCGACGGCGGGATTATCGGCGAAGCGACCCTCGATTTTATCTCTCAGTTCCGCCTCGACTTCGGCATTCTGGGGATCAGCGGCATCGACAGCGACGGCTCGCTGCTGGAGTTTGATTACCACGAGGTGCGCACCAAGCGCGCGATTATTGAAAACTCACGCCACGTGATGCTGGTGGTGGATCATTCGAAGTTTGGCCGTAACGCGATGGTGAACATGGGCAGCATCAGCATGGTGGATGCGGTCTATACCGACGTGATGCCGCCGGCGGGCGTGATGCAGGTGATTAAAGATAATAATTTGCAGCTGGAACTGTGCTAATTTTTTTGGGGGGGGCGCCGCCTACCCCCCCCCCAACACCCCCAGGCCCGCGCAAGCGTAGCGCCGCCGGGCAATGAATTACACGCCGTACCCCATCATCTTCAACAGCTGCTGTGCATGCTGCACCGCATCCTGACGATGCGCCACGCCCAGCTTCTGGTACAGGTTGCGGATATGCGTTTTGATGGTGGTCGCCGCCACCGCCAGCTCGCCGGCAATCTGCTCGTTGCTGTAGCCTGAATAGATCAGCCCCAGAACCTGCCATTCGCGCTGGGTGAGCGGGCTGGTGCGGATAAGCTCCGGCACTTCCGGGTGGTTCAGCAGACGTTCAACGAAGTTCTCATCGAAATGCGCGAACTTGTGCCGATGATGCTGGTTAATCTCGCGCAGAATGCGCTGGGCGCGATGCTGATCCAGCTCCGGCAGCGTGTTGAGCTGAATAAGCTGACGCAGCTGCTGGGCCATCACTTCACCCTCAATCACAAAGTGGCTGATAAACCCGGTGCGGTTTGCCAGCTGTAGCGCCTCCAGCAGCACGCGCTGGGCATCGTTTTTACGACCCGCCTGCCAGTAGAGCTGGTTTTGCAGCAGCAGGTTGCGGTTCAGATCGCTCATCAGGCGCAGGCTGCGCGCGTTCTCGTTCAGCTCTTCCAGCACAATCTCAGCAGGCTCTAATTCACCGAGCAGGATCTGCGCGCGGGCAATGTTGCGCCACTGGCTCTGCAGGAAGTGGTTGTTGGCAAATTCCGGTTTTGGCGTCTGACGCAGCCAGTTGGCGGCGGATTTTTTATCGCCGGTCATCTGCCAGTAAATCACCCGGACCTTATCGGCGTTTGACACCCAGTCGCTATGATACTGACCGTTGCCGAGCAGGTTTTCCAGGCGGTTAAGATGGTTGCGGGCGTTATCGAGATCGCCGCGCGCCAGCGAGCACTGCACCAGCAGCGCCAGACACTGCAGCTGCTGCTGAGGCTGGAAACTGGAAAGAACATCCACACCCTGGCGGGCGCAGCTTTCTGCTTCATCCAGACGCGACCATGCCCACAGCAGCTGAGCGCGAATACGCAACAGGAACTCGTGCATCGGCAGCTGTTCCAGGTGCTGTTCACGAATCAGCCGGAACGCTTTTTCCTGGTTTTCCCAGGCAGCCTGCAGGAACCCCTGCGCGAATAAAATCTCGCTCTGCTGGATCAGGCTCCACAGCGCGTAGTGCCAGACATCATGACGACGCGCCATCTGTTCGGTTTGCTGCATCAGTGAAAGCGAACGCGTGAGGTCGCCTTTGCAGTGCAGCACTTCGCCGTGTACGGAGGTCGCCACGATGCGGCTGTAGAAGTTGGCCAGCGGCAGTTCATCCAGCGCGACCATCGCCAGCCGTTCCGCTTCGTCCGGGTCGCCATCGTTAATGGCCACCTGAGCGCGCAGCGCGTTGAACTCGCCGTGCAGGGTGGTATCCATTTCGCTTTCCATCTCCTGCTCGGCGCGCGCCAGCAGGGTGTTAACTTCGCTATAGCGATGCTGACTCTGCATCAGCCAGGCCTGCAGCAGCACCAGACGCGGGTTCTCCAGCAGGCTTTCCCACGGCAGGGCTTTGAGAGACTCTTCCAGCAGCGTCAGTTCGCTGTGGTTAAACAGGCCCCACGCATGATTGAGAAGAATATCGCGCAGCATGCTGGCATCACCGGCGGCCAGCGCGTGGTGGATGGCTTCGCTTGGGAAGCCTTGCGCCATCCAGCTTTCGGCAGCGGCGCGGTGGATCTCCGGCAGTTCAACCGCCAGTTCCCACTGACAGCGCTGGCGCAGGAAGCTGCCAAACAGCGGGTGATAGCTAAACCACTCGCCGGGATCGTCCATGCGCGTCAGGAAAAGGCCCTGACGTTCAATCTCTTCGAGCTGCAGCTGACCGTTTTCACAGCCGGTCACGCGCACGATGAGCGCATCGTTCATGGAGCGCAGCAGCGAGCTTTTCAGCAGGAAATTACGCGTCGAGGGATCGACACTGTCCAGCACCTCATCCACCAGGTAATCAGAGAGGTGGCTGGCGTTGATGCCGGCCAGACGCCGCGCGGACTGATGCGCTGGGCTGTTGTTTTGCCGGGCAGAGAGGGCGATAAGCTGCAGCGCCGTGGCCCAGCCCGCAACGTCATCGCACAGGCGGCTGCTTTCGGCGGCCTCAATCGGCGAGGTCAGGCGGCAGTCAAAGAACTGTTTTGCTTCCTGGTGGGTAAAGGCCAGCTGCTGGCTACCCACTTCCAGAAGCTGATCGCGCACGCGCAGGTTGGCAATACCCAGCTGCGGCAGGTTGCGTGACAGCACCACTAACGTCAGGTTTTCCGGCTGATGGCGCAGGAAGAAACGCATTGATTCATGAATCACCGGGTTAGTGATGAGATGGTAATCATCAATCACCACGTAAAGCGGGCGATGCCATTCGGCCAGTTCGATAAACAGCTGAGAGAAAAGGGAGGACAGGCTGGCGTACTGGCGCTTTTGCACCATCACCTCACTGGCGACGCAGTGTCCATGGGTGGCTTGCTGTATCGCGGCAATCAGATAGCTGGCAAAACGCTCCTGCTGGTTATCGCCCTCATCAAGAGAGTACCAGCCAAGATCGCTCTTACCTGCGGCCCATTGCGAAATGAGCGTTGTTTTTCCATAACCTGCAGGGCTCGTAACCAGCGCCAGTCGGAAATTATGCGCGCCGGAAAGTTTAGCCAACAGACGCTCGCGGACCACGGTGTGGTCAAGACGAACCGGGCGACTTAATTTAGACGGAATCAACATAGGTTTCACTTCACTGTGGGGAACGAGAGATTTTATTTTTTTTGCGCTTCGTAATTAATGGTAATAAGGTCGGCCAGATAAGTTAACTATTGCAAGTTATGTCTGGATTTGGTGGTTGTGAATTTGCACTCTGTCACAAAACATTCAGGCAGAGGAGGGAACTTTCTGAAAAGAGTGATACCCCTAATGCCGGGTGCACGGCTGGCGCGCTGCGCATGGCAGAAAGCTTAATAGCTACGCATCTAGTAAGGTTTTGTTCGTATTATTTAACCGCCGTATCAGACAAAACGCACAAATAGCAAAAATTGATTAGTGATAGTGTAGTGAATATTATTTTTTCTGCTTTTAACGCGTTACTAAAATTAATTTCCCCCGAAACCGCATTTCATTTCTTTGAACAATCTCCACGGTCACTTTGATTGAACTACCGTGCGAAACACACGCTACGCTCTGAGAGTGGCCTCGATCACACTTTTCTGCTCATCCCCGCTACTCCTCCCCGTCTAATCCCCCACGCAGGATGAGGAAGTCATAAAACGAGCCAGGCACACTAGCGCCAACTTGTGTTTTCTTTCTAAAGGATGCCGATCCCCTATGTCACAGCCTACCTTCAACAAAGCTCAATTCCAGGCTGCCCTGACGCGTCAGTGGCAGCGTTTTGGCCTTCATGCTGCAAACGAGATGACGCCTCACCAGTGGTGGCAGGCAGTGAGCGGTGCGCTCGCAGAGCAGCTGGATGCTCAACCCCTGGCAAAACCGGTAAAAGGCCAGCGCCATGTAAACTACATTTCAATGGAATTCCTGATTGGCCGTCTGACGGGCAACAACCTGTTGAACCTCGGCTGGTATCAGGAGGTCGGTGACGTCCTTAAAGAACACGACATTAACCTGACCGACCTGCTGGAAGAAGAGATTGACCCGGCGCTGGGCAACGGCGGTTTGGGACGCCTGGCGGCCTGCTTCCTTGACTCCATGGCGACCGTCGGCCAGTCGGCGATTGGCTACGGTCTGAACTACCAGTACGGCCTGTTCCGTCAGTCGTTTGCTGACGGCCACCAGATGGAAGAGCCGGACGACTGGCATCGCAATACCTATCCGTGGTTCCGCCATAACGCGCAGCTTGACGTGCAGGTTGGCATTGGCGGGAAAGTGACGAAACAAGGTCTCTGGGAACCGGCGTTCACCATCACCGGCGAAGCCTGGGATCTGCCGGTGCTTGGCTACCGTAACGGCGTGGCGCAGCCGCTGCGTCTGTGGCAGGCGAAACACGCTCACCCGTTTAACCTGACTAAATTCAACGACGGCGATTTCCTGCGGGCCGAGCAGCAGGGCATCGACGCCGAGAAGCTGACCAAAGTCCTCTATCCGAACGACAACCACCTGGCCGGTAAAAAGCTGCGCCTGATGCAGCAGTACTTCCAGTGCGCCTGCTCCGTGGCGGACATTCTGCGTCGCCATCACCTGGCGGGCCGCAAGCTGGCGCAGCTGCCGGACTTCGAAGTGATTCAGCTCAACGACACGCACCCGACCATTGCCATCCCGGAACTGCTGCGCGTGCTGATCGACGAGCATCAGCTGAGCTGGGACGACGCCTGGGCCATCACCAGCCGTACCTTTGCCTACACCAACCACACCCTGATGCCAGAAGCGCTCGAGTGCTGGGATGAGAAGCTGGTGAAAACGCTGCTGCCGCGCCACATGCAGATCATCAACAAGATTAACGACCAGTTTAAAACCCTGGTGGATAAAACCTGGCCGGGCAACAAAGCGGTCTGGGCGAAGCTGGCGGTGGTTCACGATAAGCAGGTGCGCATGGCGAACATGTGCGTGGTCAGCGGCTTTGCGGTGAACGGCGTGGCGGCGCTGCACTCGGATCTGGTGGTCAAAGACCTCTTCCCGGAATACCACCAGCTGTGGCCAACCAAATTCCACAACGTGACCAACGGCATCACGCCGCGTCGCTGGATCAAGCAGTGCAACCCGCTGCTGGCCGGCCTGCTGGACAAGACCCTGAAGAAAGAGTGGGCCAACGATCTGGACCAGCTCATCAACCTGGAAAAACAGGCCGACGACGCGAAATTCCGCGAGCAGTACCGTGCGATCAAGCTGGAGAACAAGGTTCGCCTGGCGGAGTTCGTGAAAATGCGTACCGGGATTGAGATCAACCCGAATGCGATTTTCGATATTCAGATCAAACGTCTGCACGAGTACAAACGCCAGCACCTGAACCTGCTGCACATTCTGGCGCTGTACAAAGAGATCCGCGAGAACCCGCAGGCCGACCGCGTGCCGCGCGTGTTCCTGTTCGGTGCGAAAGCGGCGCCGGGCTACTACCTGGCGAAAAACATTATCCTCGCCATCAATAAAGTGGCGGCGGCGATCAACAGCGATCCGAAAGTGGGCGACAAGCTGAAGGTGGTGTTCCTGCCGGATTACTGCGTCTCGGCGGCTGAAATGCTGATCCCGGCGGCAGATATCTCCGAGCAGATCTCAACCGCAGGGAAAGAAGCCTCCGGTACCGGCAACATGAAGCTGGCGCTGAACGGCGCGCTGACCGTCGGCACGCTCGACGGGGCCAACGTCGAAATCGCCGAGAAGGTGGGCGAAGAGAATATCTTTATCTTCGGCCACACCGTGGAGGAGGTGAAAGCCATCAAGGCCAAAGGCTACGACCCGGTGAAATGGCGTAAGAAAGACAAAGTGCTGGATGCGGTGCTGAAGGAGCTGGAGAGCGGCAAATACAGCGACGGCGACAAGCACGCGTTTGACCAGATGCTGCACAGCATGGACAAACAGGGCGGTGACCCGTATCTGGTGATGGCGGACTTCACGGCCTATGTCGAGGCGCAAAAGCAGGTCGATGTGCTGTATCGCGACCAGGAAGCGTGGACCCGCGCGTGCATCCTGAACACCGCGCGCTGCGGTATGTTCAGCTCTGACCGCTCAATCCGCGATTATCAGGCCCGTATCTGGCAGGCAAAACGCTAAGGAAGCGCGATGGAGAGTAAACGTCTGGACAGTGCCGCGCAGGCGGCGGGGATCAGCCCCAGTTACATCAATGCTCACGGCAAACCGCAGTCTATTGGCGCCGACACCAAAAGACGTTTGCTGGAGGCTATGCACGCCGCAAACGCAACGGCGCTCAGCGTACCGCCGGTTCCTGCCGTGCAGGTGTTTATTCACGGCAAAAAGAAAACGTTGCCGGTGGCAGGCAAAGGGAGTTTCCAGCTGGCTACTGCTCACGACCGAAGAGGGGCATCAGCACAAAGGCCACGCCACCGGCGGCGAAAACCTGAACCGTTGCCAGGCGAAGCCTGCCGGAGGGCTATCACACCCTGACGCTCACCCAGGACGATCGGCGTTTCCACTGCCGGGTGATCGTCGCGCCAAAACGCTGCTACGAGCCGCAGGCGCTGCTTGAAGGCAAAAAGCTGTGGGGTGCCTGCGTGCAGCTCTATACCCTGCGTTCCGACAGCAACTGGGGCATCGGTGATTTTGGCGATCTGAAAAAGATGCTGGCGATCCGTGGGCGAGCGCGGCGGCGCGTTTATCGGCCTCAACCCGATCCACGCGCTCTATCCGGCCAACCCGGAGAGCGCCAGCCCGTACAGCCCGTCGTCCCGTCGCTGGCTGAACGTGATTTATATCGACGTTAACGCCTTAGATGACTTCAAAAACAGCCAAGAGGCGCAGGCGTGGTGGAAACTCAGCACCACGCAGCAGGCCCTGCAGCAGGCGCGCGAAGCCGACTGGGTGGATTACTCCACCGTCACGGCGCTGAAAATGGCCGCGCTGCGCCTGGCGTGGAAAGGCTTTTCGCAGCGTGCGGACGATGACGAGCAGATGGCCGCGTTCCGCCAGTTTGTGACGCAGGAGGGCGAGAGCCTGTACTGGCAGGCGGCGTTTGATGCGCTGCACGCGTATCAGGTGAAAGAGGACGAAATGCGCTGGGGCTGGCCGGTCTGGCCGGAAGCGTATCAATCCGCCGGCAGCCCGCAGGTGAAAGCGTTCTGTAAAAAATATGCCGATGAAGTGGACTTCTACCTGTGGCTGCAGTGGCTGGCGTACAGCCAGTTTGCCGCCTGCTGGCAGGTGAGCCAGGGCTATAAGATGCCGATTGGCCTGTACCGCGACCTGGCCGTGGGCGTGGCGGAAGGCGGCGCGGAAACCTGGTGCGACCGTGAGCTGTACTGCCTGAAAGCCTCCGTCGGCGCGCCGCCGGATATCCTGGGGCCGCTCGGCCAGAACTGGGGACTGCCGCCGATGGATCCGCACGTCATGGCGGCGCGCGCCTACGAGCCGTTTATCGACCTGCTGCGCGCCAACATGACCAGAACTGCGGCGCGCTGCGTATCGACCACGTGATGTCCGTGCTGCGCCTGTGGTGGATCCCGTACGGTGAAACGGCGGATCACGGCGCGTACGTGCAGTATCCGGTGGACGATCTGCTGTCGATCCTGGCGCTGGAAAGCAAGCGTCATCAGTGCATGGTGATCGGTGAAGATCTCGGTACCGTGCCGGTGGAAATTGTCAGCAAGCTCCGCGACAGCGGCGTCTACTCCTATAAAGTGCTCTATTTTGAAAACGACCATGAGAAAACCTTCCGCGCGCCGCAAGCGTACCCTGAACAGTCAATGGCAGTCGCGACGACGCATGACCTTCCTACGCTTCGCGGCTATTGGGAAAGCGGCGATCTGACCCTCGGCAAAACGCTGGGGCTGTATCCTGATGAAGAGGTGCTGCGCGGCCTGTATCAGGATCGCGAGCTCTCCAAACAGGGGCTGCTGGATGCGCTGCACAAGCAGGGCTGTCTGCCGAAACGTGCCGGGCATAAGGCGTCGCTGATGTCGATGACCGCGACGCTCAACCGCGGTTTGCAGCGCTATATTGCCGACAGCAACAGCGCCCTGCTGGGGCTGCAGCCGGAAGACTGGATTGATATGGCGGAGCCGGTGAACATTCCGGGCACCAGCTATCAGTACAAGAACTGGCGACGCAAGCTGTCCACCACGCTTGAGGCGATGTTTGCCGATGACGGGGTGAACAGGCTGATTAAGGATCTTGACCGACGGCGCAAAGCCGGAAGAAAACGTTAATAAAAAAGCCCGGATATCCGGGCTTTTTGTTGTCCTGTAAGCGTTAGCGCCACCGGGCAATTGAAAATCAGACCACCATACCCAACAGCAGCACCCCGACCAGACCGCACACCGAAATAATGGTTTCCAGCGCGGACCAGGACCGGATGGTTTCACCGATCGTCAGGTTGAAGTACTCCTTGAACAGCCAGAAGCCCGGGTCGTTAACGTGAGAGAAAATCACGCTACCGGAACCGACGGCGATAACCATCAGCTCAGGGCTCACGCCCGTGGTGGCAATCAGCGGCGCAACGATACCGCCTGCGGTGATCGCCGCAACGGTCGCAGAACCCAGCGCAATACGCAGAACCGCGGCAATAGACCAGGCCATCAGGAGCGGCGACACGTTGGTTTCATGCATCATGGCGGCGATGTATTTGTCCACGCCGCTGTCGACCAGAACCTGCTTGAATGCACCGCCACCGCCGATGATCAGGAGCATCATGGCAATGATTTTGATGGAAGAGGTCAGCGTGTCGTTGATCTGATCCATGGAGCGGCCGCGGTTCAGACCGAAGGTGAACATCGCGATCAGCACGGCAATCAGCGTTGCCATCACCGGGTCACCCAGGAATTCCGCAACGGACAGGAACGCATGACCTTTCGGCAGGATCATCTCCGCCACGGCGCGCATCGCCATCAGGATCACCGGTACCAGAGAGGTCCAGACGCTGACGCCAAAGCCAGGCATCTCTTCTTCGGTGAAGGTTTTGGCGCTGTACAGACCTTCCGGGATCGGCTTATCAATGCCTTTCAGGAAGCGGGCATAAACCGGGCCTGCCAGAATCACCGTCGGGATCGCCAGAATCGTACCGAACAGCAGGGTTTTACCCATATCCGCGTGGAAGATGGTCGCGATAGCGGTTGGGCCCGGGTGCGGCGGCAGGAAGCCGTGGGTCACGGACAGCGCCGCCGCCATCGGCACGCCGACATACAGCAGCGGGATGCGTGCGGCGGCCGCGATGGTGAACACCAGCGGCAGCATCAGCACGAAGCCCACTTCATAGAACAGCGCGAAACCGACGGTAAAACCGGTTAACACCACTGCCCACTGAATATTCTTCTTACCAAATTTGTCGATAAGCGTGGTAGCAATACGCTGGGCGCCACCACAGTCCGCCAGCATTTTACCGAGCATGGCGCCGAAGCCCATGATCAACGCCAGGCTGCCGAGCGTGCCGCCGACACCGGCTTTGATGGAACTGATAACTTTAACCAGCGGCATACCCTGCATCAGACCGACTGCAAGTGCCACCAGAACCAGAGCGATAAATCCGTTCAGCTTGAAGCGGATCATCAAGAGCAGTAATAACACAACACCGATAGCAACGATGACTAATGGCATGATTTACCTGGCCTTTGAATTGTTATGGGTAACGTCATTGTTTCAACGACAAATTCCGATTGTCCCAACTGGGAACAGAGAAGTAACGGCACTAATACTGATGCCTTTTAAACGATTAAGTTTAGTCGGCTGTTATGAGTGTGTTTAGTGCCCATGAGAATGATACGGGTAACATGGCGTGATTGAGAATCACCCTGGAAGGCAAAATGTGAATTATGAGACGCAGGTCAACATATAGAGGGGAACGAAGAGGGGGAACAGGGTTTTGTAGGCCCGGTAAGCGCAGCGCCACCGGGCAATACAGACGGGCACTGAATCAGTAGTAGGAGTGCTCGCCGCGCTGGTGTTCGGTCAGGTCACGCACGCCTTTCAGTTCCGGGAACTCGTTCAGCAGTTGCTTCTCGATCCCTTCTTTCAGGGTGACGTCGACCATTGAACAACCGTTACAACCGCCGCCAAACTGCAGAATGGCAAAGCCTTCGTCGGTGATTTCCATCAGGGAAACACGGCCGCCGTGGCCAGCCAGCTGTGGGTTGATCTGGGATTGCAGCAGATACTCAACGCGCTCCATCAGCGGGGCATCGTCAGACACTTTACGCATTTTCGCGTTCGGCGCTTTCAGGGTCAGCTGAGAACCCAGCTGATCGGTGACGAAGTCAATCTCCGCATCTTCAAGATACGGTGCGCTCAGCTCATCAACATAGGCGGTGAGCTGTTCAAATTTAAGGGCAGTGTCGGTGGCTTCCACAGCGTCCGGAGGACAATAAGAAACACCACATTCTGCATTCGGAGTGCCTGGATTAATCACAAACACGCGGATCTGCGTCCCTTCTTCCTGATTTGCCAGCAGTTTGGCAAAGTGCGCTTGTGCAGAATCGGAAATACGGATCATAGCTTTGGCCTAATAGTTGACTAAATTACCTGGGTATAATCATACGCCCATTGAAGAAGGGCTACAAGGTACGGCACAGACACCATACCTGAACCGACGCGGCGCCGCTTTGCAAAAGCAGTCGGGAAAGTTCAGCAACGGTACTGCCTGTGGTGACGACATCATCCACAATCGCGATATGGAGACCGTCGACCGGCAATTCAAGGCGAAAGGCATTTTTGAGGTTTCTTTTGCGAAGCCGGGCGCTGAGCTGATGCTGGATGGCGGTGGCATGAACACGTGTCAGCGCGCGGGCATCATACTGACAGCCAAGCCACCGGGCGAGGGGACGGCAGATCAGATCACTCTGGTTATAGCCCCGCCGCCAGTGCCGACGTCGGTACAGGGGGACATTTACCACCCTGTCTATTTTCGGCAATGCGCGGTGGCGCCGCGCCTGCAAAACCGCCAGCAGTAGCAGTCGGGCAAGGGGCTGAGCCAGCGCACTCTGGCCGGAAAACTTCAGCGCGTGAATCAGCCTGCTCAGCGGCGGAACATAATCATCCACTGCCACCAGCGCACTCCACGGCGGGGATTTTTTCAGGCAGCGGCCGCAGGGCAAAGAGGGATTGGTGGCCGGTAAACCGCATTGTGGACAGGTCCCGATACGCCATTGCAGCGATCGCGTGCAGACGGAGCAGATGCCCCACCCGCTGAGTGCCAGCGGCATTCTGCATAGCCAGCACAACCCAGGTACTGTTAGCATGTGCAACCTCCATGTGAAAAAAGAGAACAGTAACTGATGAAGACGCTGTGGTGGCAGACCGTTGGGACAGGAAATTGCCATCTTGTGCTGCTGCACGGATGGGGCCTGAACGCGGAGATATGGCATTGCATACGTGAGGAACTTGCCTCGCATTTCACACTGCATCTGGTGGATTTACCCGGCTTTGGCCGCAGCCGAGGATATGGCGCGTTATCGCTTGATGAGATGGCGCAGCAGGTTCTGGACGCAGCGCCGCAAAACGCGGTCTGGCTGGGCTGGAGCCTGGGCGGGCTGGTGGCGAGCCAGATTGCGCTGTCGCGGCCTGACCGCGTACAAGCCCTGGTAACGGTGGCGTCGTCACCCTGTTTTAGCGCGCAGGACGCGTGGCCAGGGATCAAACCTGACGTGCTGGCGGGCTTCCAGCAGCAGCTGAGCGAAGATTTCCAGCGGACCGTAGAGCGGTTCCTCGCCCTGCAGACGATGGGAACTGAAACCGCCCGTAAGGATGCCCGTACGCTGAAGCAAACCGTGCTGTCGCTGCCGATGCCGGAGGTGGAGGTGCTTAATGGCGGTCTTGAGCTGCTGAAAACGGTTGACCTGCGCGCGCCGCTGGCCTCCCTGACGATACCGCATCTGCGTATCTATGGTTACCTTGACGGAATTGTGCCGCGCAAAGTGGCTCCGCTGCTGGATGATCTGTGGCCGAAAAGCCAATCAATGGTGGTCGCTAAAGCGGCACACGCGCCGTTTATCTCACATCCTGACGAGTTTTGTTCGGCGCTGACCGTCTTTATTCGCGAAGTGACCACCACTCCGTGAGGCAGGTTTTTCCTTCCGGGCAGCTTTTACAACTGCCGGAGAGACAGCCGTCCGGCTCTTCCTGAATCCGCACCGCTTTCCCCATGGCTTCCAGTCTTTCCAGCATGGCATCGATCATCGGCTGCGGCGTATGCAGACTGAGGCTCAGCTGTTTCGCCTCCATTCGCCCCTGCAGCGCCAGCAGATCACGAACCTGAATCAACGATGCCATGATGTGTGCTCCTTAGTGACAGTCGCCCGCCGGGCTGTTGCAGCAGGTTGCGGCGGTTTTACGGTTTGCCAGCAGGTCGATGTCGACGCGGCTGCGTGCCCGCCGCAGCAGACCGAGAACGACCACGTTGAACAGCACAACCGCAAAAATGCAGACCAGGCTGTAGCGTGGGTGCTGGCTGAAGTTAACGGTTTGATAGAACAGCGTCGCCAGCGAGTAGGCAATGTTTAACCCCCACAGGATGGAGAAACCCATCCAGCCGCGGCTGGACTCGCGGGCAATCGCCCCCATCACGGAGATGCACGGAATATAGAGCAGAACGAAGATGAGATAGCTGTAGGCCGCGGACGCGCTGCCAAACTTCTCGCCCATCACGCCCATGGCACCCGTCGCCATTTCGCCGTCGCCTTTGCTCGCCTCAATAGGGTTCGCCAGCACGCTCAGGCTGAACGTGTCTTTCAGGCTCTGCCAGGTCTCCTCTACGGCACCTAGCAGTTCATGACCGAGATGAAACTCTGCCGGATTAAATTCCTGTTCCTGGATGTTCTCAGCGGTGTAAAGCGTGTTGAGGGTGCCGACAACCACCTCTTTCGCCATCGCGCCGGTGAACAGCCCGACGGTTGCCTGCCAGTTATCCTCATGCACGCCAATCGGTTTGAAGACCGGCGTGATGACGCGGCTGACGGAGGCGAGGGCAGAGTCGTTAATGTTATCCGCTGCCTGTCCACTCAGGGTGAAGCTGTTCAGGGCGCTCAGGAAAACGCTGACGATGACAATCACCTTACCGGCGCGCAGGACGAAGCCTTTCAGGCGCTGCCAGGTCTGGATCGCCAGGCTTTTCAGATGCGGCACGTGATACACCGGCAGCTCCATCACAAACGGTGACGCTTCACCGCGCATGATGGTGTGCTTCAGCATCAGACCGGTGAGGATCGCCATCACGATGCCCAGCACGTACAGCGAAAAGACCGCCAGCGCGCCCTGCTGACCGAAGAAGGCAGCGGCAAAGACCGCAAAGATTGCCAGACGGGCACCGCAGGACATAAACGGCGCCATCATGATAGTCATCAGACGTTCACGCGGCGCATCAAGCGTGCGCGCGCCCATCACCGACGGCACGTTACAGCCGAAGCCGACGATCAGCGGGACGAAGGATTTACCCGGCAGGCCCAGCGCCTGCATCAGACGATCCATCACGAACGCGGCGCGGGCCATGTAACCGGAATCTTCCAGGAACGAGAGGAACAGATACATCATGCCGATCTGCGGCACCAGAGGCAGAACGGTGTTGATACCGCCGCCGATCCCCTGAGCGAGGAAGATGGTGAGCCATTCCGGGAAGTGCAGGGTGTAACCCACCCACTGAATACCGTGTACGAAGACCGCGACGGAACCGGCGTCGAAAATGGGCTGGAGTGCGCCACCGATGTTAATGGCGAGCAGGAACATTACGTACATCACCAGCAGGAAGATGGGCAAACCGAGGAAGCGGTTAAGCACAATCTTATCCACTGCCGCCGTAAAGCGGCTGGGTTCCGCCGTCAGCGCGTTACTGACCACGTCGCAGATCGAGGCGATGGCCTGGTAGCGGGCATCGGCGATGTGCAGCGCCGGGTCGTCCAGCTCGTCGCTAAGACGGGCCACCGTCGCGTCCAGCTTATCTGCCGCATGCCCGGCGTAAGCGCGGCTGTAGATATCGCCTTCCAGCATCTGCAGGCCGAGCCACAGGCGCTGTTTCGCAGGCATGCTGTTGTCCATCTCCTGCGCCAGCAAATTGGCTTCGCGCAGGAGAGGCTGCGCGTAATGCACCAGCTCAATGTCGCGATTACCCTGGTGACGGTCAATGGCCAGCTTCAGCGCGTCAATACCGCGAGCGCGCGTCGAGACCAGCGGAACGACCGGGCACCCCAGGCGCGCGGAGAGGGCATCGACGTCGATGCGCAGCTTTTGTTTCTCTGCGATATCGAGCATGTTGAGCGCCACGATGCAGGGGATACCCAGCTCCAGCAGCTGCAGCGTCAGATAAAGGTTACGCTCGAGGTTTGAGGCGTCGACCACGTTGATCAGCAGATCCGCGTCGCCGCCAAGAATATAGTGACAGGCGATTTGCTCATCGAGCGAGGTTTGCGACGAAATAGTGGTTAAGGAGTAGGTGCCGGGAAGGTCAACCAGCGTCACCTGGTTGTCTGTCGTCGTGAACTGGCCCTCTTTACGTTCAACCGTCACGCCCGCCCAGTTGCCCACGCGCTGGCGAGCCCCGGTCAGCTGGTTAAAAAGCGTGGTCTTGCCGGAATTAGGATTGCCAATTAAGCCAATAGTTAACTTTTTCATTTTTTTAGACTCACTGAAACCGCTGGCTTGTTATCGGGATAAGGCTTCGACTTCTATTAACGCGAGGTCTTTCTTACGCAGCACCAGATTCACGCGGCGGGTTTCGATGTGAACCGGGTCACCTAGCGGCGCCACGCGCACGACCTGGAATGACGAGCCGGGCAGCATGCCCAGCGACAGCAGCTTTTGCCGATAGGCCGGGCTAATTTCGCGGGTAAAACCGGTAATCTTCCATGCACTGTCTGGAGTGAATTGCATAGCCACAGCGCGAGCCGAGGCCGACGTCACACGACGCACCGTGAATCCACGAAGAGGTTAAATAATATCCACACGATGACGATGATAATGAGAATAGTTTTTATCAGCAATAATAAAACTGCGTCAGGACGGGAGAGGAAATAAAAATTCGATTTTGTTTTGACGTAGCTCAAAAATAAGTTGGGTTCTGAATTTTGCGCGGCGCAGTAACACATTAAGGGGAAATAAATAATTGTTATTTATATCGGGATCTTAATCTTTTATTCATATTTGAAATGGTGCGCGGGCCGTATGTCCGCTGATGTAAATTCCGATAAATAAATACGATGTCAGTAAATTGATTAATAATTTTGAATATCAATAACCAGCAAAAATAATAGGTTAATAATTCTCTATGATTAACAGCACTAGGAAAAAGGCGCTTTTTCGACGGTGTTGCACCAAAAATAACCCCTCTCCCGCAGGCGCAAGAGAGGGGAGAGGACCTTAGCGTTTTTTACCCATCGCGGCCGCCAGCGCATCCATCATCGCGCTGTTGCCTGCCGGGTTGAGGGCTGCGATCCCGCGGTGATTTTGCCGGACGCGCGCTACTCCGGTTACGCTGCAGCTCGCGGCCACCGCCATTGCCACTGCCGCGGCGCGCGTTGGTGTCGCCCGGCTGCTCGTCCAGACGCATGGTCAGCGCGATACGCTTGCGCTGCAGATCCACTTCCAGCACTTTGACCTTCACGATGTCGCCCGCTTTGACCACGGTGTGCGGGTCTTCAACGAACTTGTCGGCCAGCGAGGAGATATGCACCAGGCCGTCCTGATGCACGCCGATATCCACGAACGCGCCAAAGTTGGTGACGTTGGTCACCGCGCCTTCCAGCACCATGCCCGGCAGCAGGTCGTTCATGGTCTCGACGCCTTCGGCGAAGGTCGCGGTTTTGAACTCCGGACGCGGGTCGCGGCCCGGTTTCTCCAGCTCTTTGATGATGTCGGTGACGGTCGGCACGCCGAACTGCTCGTCGGTGAACTCGGACGGTTTCAGCTTACGTAACTCGGCGCTGTTGCCCATCAGATCGCGCAGGGACTGTGCGGTTGCCGCCAGAGATGCGCTCCACCACCGGATAGGCTTCCGGGTGAACGGTGGAGGCATCCAGCGGGTTGTCGCCGTGGTTGATGCGCAGGAAGCCCGCGCACTGCTCAAAGGCTTTCGGCCCCAGGCGGCTCACCTTCAGCAGCTGCTGACGGTTCTGGAACTGGCCGTTCTCGTCGCGCCAGGCGACGATGTTCTGCGCCATCATGCGGGTTAAGGCCGGCCACGCGGGTCAGCAGCGGCACCGGAGGCGGTGTTCAGGTCAACGCCGACGGCGTTCACGCAGTCTTCCACCACCGCGTCCAGCTTGCGCGCCAGCTGAGTCTGGCTCACGTCGTGCTGATACTGGCCCACGCCGATCGATTTCGGGTCGATCTTCACCAGCTCCGCCAGCGGATCCTGCAGGCGGCGGGCGATGGACACCGCGCCGCGCAGGGAAACGTCCAGGTCCGGGAACTCCTGCGCCGCCAGTTCGGAGGCGGAGTAGACGGATGCCCCCGCTTCGCTGACGATCACTTTCTGCGCGGTCACTTTCGGGAACTGCTTCTGCACGTCGAGGTAGAAACGCTCGGTTTCGCGCGATGGCCGTACCGTTGCCGATGGCGACCAGCTCGACGTTGTGTTTTTCGCACAGCGCCGCCACGGCGACGGCCGCTTTCGCTGCCTGCCCGGTGTGCGGATAGATGGTGTCGGTGGCGACCAGCTTGCCGGTGGCGTCGACCACGGCGACTTTTACGCCGGTACGCAGGCCCGGATCGAGACCCATGGTCGCGCGCAGGCCGGCCGGGGCGGCCATCAGCAGGTCGTGCAGGTTGCGGGCGAAGACGTTAATCGCTTCATCTTCCGCGCGTTCGCGCACGGTGCCCATCAGCTCGGTTTCGAGGTGCATCAGCACCTTGATGCGCCAGGTCCAGCTCACCACGCCTTTACGCCAGCTATCAGCCGGGGCGTTGTTCAGGCGCAGGCCGAGATGGTCGATGATGATCTGCTCGCAGTGGCTCTCTTTCGGCGGCTCGTCAAACTGCGGGTCGGCGTTCAGGGAGAGCTGGAGCACGCCTTCGTTGCGGCCGCGGAACATTGCCAGCGCGCGGTGTGAAGGGGCGGTAGAGATCGGTTCGTGGTGATCGAAGTAGTCGCGGAATTTCGCGCCTTCTTCCTCTTTACCCGCGACGACGGTAGAGACGATGTGGGCATTCTTCCACAGGTAATCACGCACTTTAGCGAGCAGCGCGGCGTCTTCGGCGAAGCGCTCCATCAGAATGTAGCGCGCGCCGTCGAGGGCGGCCTTGGTGTCCGCTACGCCTTTGTCGGCGTCGATGAATTTCGCCGCTTCGGTATCCGGATCGTGGGACGGTTCGTTCCACAGCAGGTCGGCCAGCGGCTCAAGGCCCGCTTCAATCGCAATCTGCCCGCGCGTGCGGCGCTTCGGTTTGTACGGCAGATAGAGATCTTCGAGTTCGGTTTTGCTCAGGGTACCGTTAATGGCGCTTTCCAGCTCGCTGGTCAGCTTGCCCTGTTCGCCGATGGATTTGAGGATCGCCTGACGACGTTCTTCCAGTTCGCGCAGATAACCGAGACGGGTTTCCAGGTTACGCAGCTGCGTGTCATCCAGACCGCCGGTGACTTCCTTACGATAGCGTGCAATAAACGGCACGGTGTTCCCTTCATCAAGCAGGCGAACGGCAGCTTCTACCTGTTCGGCTCTGGCCTGAAGTTCACCCGCAATAATGCGGCAGAGCGAATCTTTCATCATGGCTTTATCATCTGCTGAATCGAAAAATCAGGGGATAGTTATACGGGCTGACACGGCAAAATGCCAGCCGCCGGGGAGGTTGCTCTCGGTCTATTTTACGTAGACGATCTCATTAACGTACCAGCTGGCTTCACCGGCTGGGGTCTGCACGACGGCCAGATCGCCCACTTCCTTTTTCAGCAGCGCGCGGGCCATCGGCGAGTCGATGGAGATGTAATCCTTACGACCAAAAATTTCATCGTAGCCGACAATGCGAAAGCGCAGGGTGTCACCGTCGTCGTTTTCAATCTCCACCCACGCGCCGAAGAACACTTTGCCCTCCTGCTGCGGGGAGTAATCGACAATTTTCAGATTTTCGAGGCATTTCGTCAGATAGCGTACCCGGCGGTCAATTTCGCGCAGCCGCTTTTTGTTGTACTGGTAGTCAGCGTTTTCGCTGCGATCGCCCAGGCTTGCGGCCCAGGTCACCTTTTTGGTTACCTCAGGACGCTCTTCGCGCCAGAGGAAATCCAGCTCTTTTTTGAGTTTCTCATACCCTTCGCGGGTGATCAGGGGCGTTTTCATGCTTCTGCCTTCTCTTTGTGACAGCTTTGATGTACAATACGTTACAAACAGTATGGTAACAGACAGGATTAATAATGATTTATGTGATGAAATGAACAGATAAGCTGCTGTTAAATATGCTTTGTAACAATTTCGACTAGAATTTATACCAGAATTAGCTGGTCGAATACGTGCACTTTTTTAGAATACGCTGTTACAAAGACTATCCGAACCTTTGGGAGTACACACAATGCAAGAGAACTACAAAATTCTGGTCGTGGATGACGACATGCGCCTGCGCGCGCTGCTGGAACGTTATCTGACCGAGCAGGGCTTCCAGGTTCGTAGCGTCGCGAACGCTGAGCAGATGGATCGTCTGCTGACCCGTGAATCTTTCCACCTGATGGTGCTCGACCTGATGCTGCCGGGCGAAGATGGGCTCTCCATCTGCCGCCGTCTGCGCAGCCAGAGCAACCCGATGCCGATCATCATGGTGACGGCGAAGGGCGAAGAAGTTGACCGTATCGTGGGCCTCGAAATCGGCGCCGACGACTATATTCCAAAACCGTTTAACCCGCGTGAACTGCTGGCGCGTATTCGCGCGGTGCTGCGTCGTCAGGCGAACGAACTGCCGGGCGCGCCGTCGCAGGAAGAAGCCGTTATTGCCTTCGGCAAGTTCAAACTGAACCTCGGCACGCGCGAGATGTTCCGTGAAGATGAGCCGATGCCGCTCACCAGCGGTGAGTTTGCGGTCCTGAAAGCGCTGGTCAGCCACCCGCGTGAACCGCTTTCCCGTGACAAGCTGATGAACCTGGCGCGCGGTCGCGAATACTCCGCAATGGAACGCTCCATCGACGTGCAGATCTCCCGCCTGCGCCGCATGGTGGAAGAAGATCCGGCGCATCCGCGTTATATTCAGACCGTATGGGGTCTGGGCTACGTGTTTGTCCCGGACGGCTCTAAAGCATGAGGCGAATGCGCTTCTCGCCGCGAAGCTCGTTTGCCCGCACCCTGTTGCTGATCGTCACCCTGCTGTTCGTCAGCCTGGTGACGACCTACCTGGTGGTGCTGAACTTTGCGATCCTGCCGAGCCTCCAGCAGTTCAATAAGGTCCTGGCCTACGAAGTGCGTATGCTGATGACCGATAAGCTGCAGCTGGAGGACGGCACGCAGCTCGTCGTTCCCCCGGCGTTTCGCCGTGAAATCTACCGTGAGCTGGGCATTTCGCTCTACTCCAACGAAGCGGCGGAAGACGCTGGCCTGCGCTGGGCGCAGCACTACGAATTTCTCAGCCAGCAGATGGCGCAGCAGCTGGGCGGCCCAACGGAAGTGCGCGTTGAGGTCAACAAAAGCTCGCCCGTCGTCTGGCTGAAAACCTGGCTGTCACCCAATATCTGGGTGCGCGTCCCGCTGACCGAAATCCATCAGGGCGATTTCTCGCCGCTGTTCCGCTATACCCTGGCGATTATGCTGCTGGCGATAGGCGGCGCCTGGCTGTTTATCCGTATACAGAACCGACCGCTGGTCGACCTGGAACACGCTGCGCTGCAGGTCGGGAAAGGGCATTATTCCGCCGCCGCTGCGCGAGTATGGCGCCTCGGAAGTCCGTTCGGTGACGCGCGCGTTCAACCATATGGCGGCAGGCGTGAAGCAGCTGGCGGATGACCGTACGCTGCTGATGGCCGGGGTGAGCCATGACCTGCGCACGCCGCTGACGCGTATCCGTCTGGCGACGGAGATGATGGCGGAAGAGGACGGTTATCTCGCCGAGTCCATCAACAAAGATATCGAAGAGTGCAACGCCATCATCGAGCAGTTCATCGACTACCTGCGCACCGGGCAGGAGATGCCGATGGAGATGGCGGATCTGAACGCGGTGCTGGGCGAAGTGGTGGCGGCGGAAAGCGGCTACGAGCGTGAGATTGATACCGACCTTCAGGCGGGCGAGATCCAGGTACGCATGCATCCGCTCTCCATTAAGCGCGCGGTGGCCAACATGGTGGTGAACGCGGCGCGCTACGGCAACGGCTGGATCAAGGTCAGCAGCGGGACTGAGCTCAACCGCGCCTGGTTCCAGGTGGAGGATGACGGTCCGGGCATCAAGCCCGAACAGCGTGAACATCTGTTCCAGCCGTTTGTGCGCGGCGACAGCGCGCGCAGCACCAGCGGCACCGGCTTAGGGCTGGCGATTGTGCAGCGTATTATCGATAACCATAACGGGCTGCTGGAGATTGGTACCAGCGAGCGGGGCGGGTTGAGCATTCGCGCCTGGTTGCCGGTTCCGGTGACGCCTGAAGGGCCGACGAAAGAGAGTATAAAAAACCCGCCGGAATATGGCGGGTTTTGTTTCTCTTGCGTAGCCGCCACCCGACATGGACTACAGTTTCGGTCCCGCGCTCACCAGCGCAGCACCCGCCGGGGTATCGGTATACTTCTCGAAGTTCTCGATAAACAGCTTCGCCAGCGATTCCGCTTTCTCACGCCACTGCTCCGGCGAACCGTACGTATTGCGCGGGTCGAGGATATGCGTATCCACACCCGGCAGCGACGTTGGGATCGCCAGGTCAAACATCGGCAGCGTGAAGGTTTCGGCGTCGTCCAGAGAACCATCCAGAATGGCGTCGATAATGGCGCGCGTATCTTTGATGGAGATACGTTTGCCGGTGCCGTTCCAGCCGGTGTTCACCAGGTAAGCCTGCGCGCCGGATGCCTGCATGCGTTTCACCAGCACTTCGGCATACTGCGTCGGGTGCAGCGACAGGAAGGCTGCGCCGAAGCAGGCGGAGAAGGTTGGGGTCGGCTCCGTCACGCCGCGCTCGGTACCCGCCAGCTTGGCGGTGAAGCCGGAGAGGAAGTGGTACTGCGTCTGGCTGGCCGTCAGGCGAGATACCGGCGGCAGCACGCCGAACGCATCCGCCGTCAGGAAGATCACCTTCGTGGCATGACCCGCTTTGGACACCGGCTTGACGATGTTGTCGATGTGGTAGATCGGATAAGAGACGCGGGTGTTTTCCGTTTTCGACGCATCGTCGAAGTCGATGGTGCCGTCGGCACGCACGGTGACGTTTTCCAGCAGCGCATCGCGACGGATCGCGTGGAAGATATCCGGCTCGGCCTCTTCAGACAGGCGGATGGTCTTGGCGTAGCAGCCGCCTTCAAAGTTGAATACGCCGTCGTCATCCCAGCCGTGCTCGTCATCGCCAATCAGGCGACGCTTTGGATCGGTGGACAGGGTGGTTTTGCCGGTGCCGGACAGGCCGAAGAAGACCGCCACGTCGCCTTTCTCGCCGACGTTAGCCGAGCAGTGCATCGAGGCGATGCCCTGCAGCGGCAGCAGGTAGTTCATGATCGAGAACATCCCTTTCTTCATTTCGCCGCCGTACCAGGTACCGCCGATCAGCTGGATGCGCTCGGTCAGGTTGAAGGCAACGAAGTTCTCCGAGTTCAGACCCTGCTCCTGCCACTGCGGGTTGGTGCATTTCGCGCCGTTCATCACGATGAAGTCCGGGTTGAAGTCCTGCCAGCTCTTCGTCGGTCGGGCGAATAAACATGTTTTTCACGAAGTGCGCCTGCCAGGCCACCTCGGTGATAAACCGGCACGGAGAGACGGGTGTCGGCGTTAGCGCCGCAGAACGCGTCGACAATAAACAGACGCTTGCCGGAAAGTTGATGGGTGACGAGCCCTTTCAGGTGCTGCCAGGCTTCCGGGGAGAGCGGTTTGTTGTCGTTCTTGCCTTTGCCCTTGTCAGCCCACCACACGGTATCGCGGGTGGTTTCGTCTCGGACGATGTACTTATCTTTCGGCGAACGGCCGGTAAAGATACCGGTATCGACGGCGATAGCACCAGGATTCGTCAACACACCACGCTCGTATCCTTCCAGTGCTGGATTGAGCTCTTCCTGATACAGCGTATCGTAGTCGGGGTTGTAGACGACTTCCTGGACGTCGTGAATACCATAAGCCTTGAGATCTTGCGGGGTTAAACCAGTAACACGCATATCACTGCTCCTTAGCCAATATGTACTGCCTGAAATTGTAGGGTTTTTCTGAGGTTGTTTACCGCGACGGGGCTCATAGATTCACGCATCTGGACAAAACCCTTACTAACGGAAAACGCTGCAACTCCAGTCACAGCGCAGGCGGATTATCGCAGGAATCGCTTTTTGGTTGGGGAAAATGTTCCGAAAAGGTTAAAGGCTGGTGATTTTATCGGAGAGAATGTGAATGTAATCGCATACACGTAAGAAAATTACGTAAGAGTTACATTGGGAAAACGATTCAGCTTGGGTGGAGTTTTTTGCCCCTCAGCCCAGCCCTCTCCCCTTTGGGGAGAAGGTTAAGGTGAGGGGAAGAGAGGTTTAGTGAACCTGCGGATCCGCCGGGGAGGCGTTATTGCGGATCTCAGCGATATCCATCGAATTGAACACATAGTGCGTACCGCAGTAGTCACAGTGCATATCAATTTCGCCGTCTTCCGCCATGATGCTGTCGATCTCTTCATCCGGCAGGGTTTTCAGCGCGCCAGCGCAGCGCTCGCGCGAGCAGGTGCACTTAAACTCCACGGCCTGCGGGTCGTAGACGGTCACTTCTTCTTCGTGGTACAGACGCCACAACACGTCGGTCGCCGACAGGTTGAACAGCTCTTCCGCTTTGATGGTTTCGGTCAGCGTCGCCAGGTGCTCAAAATCATTGGTCTGAGCGTCCTGCGCAGGCAGAACCTGCAGCAGCATCCCGCCCGCAGCAGGCTGGCCGTCCACTTCACCGGTGCGGATGAACAGGCGGGTCGGCAGCTGTTCAGAACGCATGAAGTAATCTTCCAGGCAGGCCGCCAGGGTATCGCCTTCCAGACCCACCACGCCCTGATAGCGCTCACCTTCCTCTGGGGAAATGGTGATCACCAGGTAGCCATTACCCACCAGCGTTTTGAGGTCAGCATTCTCAGGCACGTCGCCCTGAACGCGCGCCACGCCGCGCATCTGCTGCCGGTTATTGCCGTTGATGACCGCCAGCGTCATCGGGCCGTCACCCTGCAGCTGCACGGTGATATCGCCGGCAAATTTCAGCGTCGCGGTCAGCAGGCTGGTGGCAACCAGCAGTTCGCCCAACAGGGTCTTCACCGGCAGCGGGTAGTTGTGGTTTTCCAGAATCTGTTTCCAGGTTTTGGATACGGTGACCAGCTCGCCGCGCACGGCGAATTGTTCAAACAGATAGCGGTGTAATTGGTCGTGATGGGCCATAATCATCTCTCGTGCAGGTGAGGGTTACTCGCTGTCACCGTGTTTAAATTTCATCAGATCGCGGCGCTCTTTTTTGTCCGGTCGCCGGTCCGGGTGCGGCATGGTCAGCGCGTTCATTTTGCGCGCCAGCGCGATCTTTTCGCGCTTCTCAATGCTTTCCGCCGTCTCTTCATACAGCAGTACGGCTTCGGCTGCCGGCCGTCGCTGTTCGGTAATGGCTTTAATCACCACCGTACGTTCATCGTTGCCCTGACGCAGCGTTAAGGTGGCATTCAGCTCAACCAGCTTGCTCGGCTTGCTGCGCTGGCCGTTGTAATGCACTTTTCCGCCGTCAATCATCTCGCGGGCAAGGGCGCGGGTTTTATAAAAACGCGCCGCCCACAGCCATTTATCCAGTCTTACCCCGTCAGAGGGTTTTTCTTTCATGGCCTCTCCTTCACGGTCAGTGAGGGGATCATCTGGCGATAGTCGTTCAGTCCCGGGTGGCGCAGATAGCTTTTTTCAGCCAGGCCAGAGTCAGGATTGGTCACGCCCAGACAGTAGCGAATGCCAAACTTTGCCGCGGAATCCAGAATGGGTTCGCTGTCATCAATGAACAGCGTGCGTTCCGGCTGCAAAGCCGTCTCTTCCTCCACCGCATGCCACAACCGCTGATCCTCTTTCGGATAACCAAATGTGTGGGTGGAAAGTAATAAATCAAGGTGCGACGCCAGGCCCGTATGCTCCAGCTTCACGGCCAGATTATGTGGATGCGCGTTGGTCAGCAAAATACGGCGCTTGCCGCTTGCTTTCAGCGCATCCAGAAACGGCACCGTATCCTCGCGCAGCACGGCGCGCGGACCCTGGGCGGTGGTCATGGCACAAATATCCAGACCGAGGCGCTCGCTCCAGTAGTCAAGACAGTACCAGTTTAGCGTATGTTGCACCGCGTGATATTGCGAACGAATGAATGCCTGCGCTTCTGCCGGGGAGATCCCCTGCTGCTCGCCATAGGTTTCTGGAACCAGCGTTTGCCAGAAATAGTTATCAAAGGCGAGATCGAGCAGCGTGCCGTCCATATCCAGCAGAACGGTATCAACCTCCTGCCAGGCGATATCAAGATGCATTAAGGGGAACTCCAGCCAGAAGAAACGTGCGCGACAGGGTAGCACATCTTGCCGCGCAACGACGTTATCAGATCAGGCTCTCAGACGGAGGGGATCAGCTTAGGATTGAGGCAGTTTTCGTAATACTGCTGGATCTCGGCAAGCCGGGTGCGCGAGCGCTGGTAGCGGCGCAGGGCCATAAAACCGTTCCAGAAAATGGCGATCAGCATTGCGGTCATCAGCAGAGAGGTGCCGATGTAACGCCACAAGCCCTGCGCTATCCGGCATCCGGTGCAGGCCGATATGGCGAGTGCCGTTGGCGTCGGTGTAGAGGCTGGTGACGATCCCTTCGGCGCTGAACGGCGTTTGCATCAGCATCTGCGCCAGGCGCTGGAATTGGCTCCACTGCTCCTGCGCCGGGTAGTCATAAAGCGCAACCTGCGGATAAGGCTGATCGACCAGGTCGCTGCCCTCATCGCTGACAATCACAAACCCGCCCGGTGCCGGGCTGTTCAGCGCCTGAGCCGCACGGGTGGTCTCGCGCATCATGAACGGCGAGGTGGAGGTGGCGACCAGGTTATCCAGCGATTCAGCGCTCACCGGACGCAGCAGCACGTTGACGCCATCCAGCTCGCCCGCTTCGGCGCGTTTCACCAGCGAGTCCCAGTCTTTACTGTTCCCCAGGTTTACCAGGGCATTTTTAAGACGTATGCACTCATCCTGAGCGGAGAACATAAATCCTGCGTTTTCAGAACGATGTCACCAAAATCATCCAGCAGAACCATGCCTGATTTTTGAATGGCCGAGCGCAGCGCGGGGCTGACGCGCGAATCATCGTCCGGTTTCGGGTGCAGCTGGCGGTTCACCGTCTGGGTAAGGGCCGTGGCTTTATTCACCACTTCGGATTCCGGCAGCGGCAGCGGCGGTGCGTCGTTCCAGATAATTTGCGAGCAGTCGAACGGCATGAACGGCGAGTTCTGGCGCGTGTTCCACGCCCCCGGCGTGTGAATATTACACATCCCGGTTCCCTTCAGGCGCAGCGTGTCCCCCACGCGGACACCGGCTTCATCCAGCTTGTTGACGCTGGTCGCTTCGATGGTTTGCGCCCCTTTGATCCACGACAGGGTGAATTTGATGGGCATATCCAGCGGCACAAAAAGCAGCAGCATGACTAAGACCAGCGCCGCGCCTCCGGCAATGACCGTGCTGCGCAGCCAGTGCTGAAGCGGGAAATTTTTCACTTCATCATGCAGGGATAAGAAGCGCCCCTGACGCACAACGTGGCGGTCAAGGTAGATATCAATATCGGTTTTCTGGCCCAGGTCCTGCGCAATCCACGGCTGCCAGTGGCGCGGGTAGATCAGGTCGATAATTCCGAGCGAGATATTGTTGAGGTGTTCCTGATCGTTTTCACCGAACAGACCCCAGCGCTTTGGCGTACCGCGCAGGCAGTGGATCTCGCGCAACGAGGTTTTGGCCGGTGGAGCAAAGAGCCCCCACAGTCCCGCCGCCAGCAGCAACACCGCGCCGCCCGCCAGCCAGGGAACAAACACATCCGGCGTCAGCAGGCAGATAAAAAAGAGCAGGAAAGCGGCGACGATCAGCAGAGCTTCACGAATACCGTCCGGGCGGCTCAGGGCGTACTCTTCATGGGTTTCCTGGCGAATGTTCAGCAGTTCGATCTGCTCTGTCTCTTCGCCACGAATGGAGCCTGCGTTGAACTGGCGCGCTCCAGCGCAAAACGCGGGGCTTCCTGAAGATATTCATTCAGCGTGTGGCCGTTAAGCGAGATAACCAGGGGCAACGAATCGGTGTGAATCAGCTCAACGTTGTTTTCGTCATTAATGTATTGCTCCCATGACGGAGGCAGATGCACTTCGACGGAATCCAGGTAATAGCGCCATTTGTTGGGGTCATCAGTGGTAATGCCGTAGCGCGTGATGGAACGCGTCACGCAGAGCACGGTGTCACTTTGCGCATTAAGCTTTAGCGCGACGGGCGCAGTGGTGGCTCCCGTTGGCCCAGGCGTGAGCTGAGAACGGTTCAGGATTTCGAGATAGTTTTCAACTGCATCGCGCTCTTCTTGCGTGAGTTTACGCGTGGTCGCGCCCGCAAATGCATTTAAAAAGGGCAGACGATAACGGCGCTGTACGCGACGCCTGTACAACCACCCTGCAACCAATGCGCCGGCCAGCATAGCAGCGAGAACAATCAAAATGGTGCTCATGCTTTCCCCATCTTACTTATCTTCTTACAGGTGTAGTCAGTAGCACCTTTACATTGAATGAGTGTCTGTGGTTGGCTATCGGCAAGTATGGAGTCGAACTTGAGCATTCTGAAGCGCATCCCAGTGACCGGTGATGATAGCAAAGCCTGTTATGGCGCGATATCAGCAAATTCCTGGAAACATTTCAACCTCTTGACATTTGTTTTGAATTGAGGATTGATCCCAGATACGTTGCATAAATGTAAATAAAGAACGATTGACATTGCCGAAACCGTGCGGCGTATCGCACAATAACGCCAGTTCTCACTGCTAAGACCCATCAAGATGAGCAAACCACTACAAAAACCCACCATTCTGAATGTTGAAACTGTCGCCAAATCGCGCCTGTTTAATGTTGAAAGTGTGGATCTGGAGTTCAGCAACGGTGTGCGTCGCGTTTATGAACGTATGCGCCCCTCTACGCGCGAAGCGGTGATGATTGTGCCGATTGTCGACGATCATCTGATTTTGATCCGCGAATACGCGGTGGGAACGGAATCTTACGAGCTGGGGTTCTCGAAAGGGCTTATCGATCCGGGTGAAACCGTCTTTGAAGCGGCCAACCGCGAGCTGAAAGAAGAGGTGGGCTTCGGGGCGAATGAGCTTTCATTCCTGAAAAAACTGAGCATGGCGCCGTCCTATTTTTCCAGCAAAATGAATATCGTGGTGGCGGAAGATCTCTATCCTGAATCGCTGGAAGGGGATGAGCCGGAGCCGCTGCCGCAGGTTCGCTGGCCGCTGGCGCACCTGATGGATCTGCTGGAAGACCCTGACTTTAATGAGGCCCGCAACGTGAGCGCGCTGTTCCTGGTGCGGGAGTGGCTGAAGGGGCAGGGGCGACTCTGAAGGCACAAAATCATAAATAAAAAGGGGGGCCGCCTACAGCGCCCTTTGATGCTTCTCCGGGTTTTTACCGGGCATTTTTATTTTTAGAACAGCTCGTGCGTTTCGCCGTTATCAATAATCTCTGTACCCACCTCGTGCACCGCCTGCGTGGTTGGCTGCGTGCCCTCGATGAAATACTCCTGACGGCTACTGCCACCGCCGTTGCCAAGCTGCCCCGTGCTGCGGTCGATATTGACCGTCACCACGCCCGGCGGCGGCGTCAACGGCTCTTCCGGCACGCCTTCCAGAACGGCCTTCATGTAGGCGTCCCAGGCCGGCTGCGCGCTCTTCGCACCGCCTTCGTAGCCGGAAATCTGATCTTTAATCGCGCCGGATGCCGTGGTACGCCCCAGATCGCGGCGGTGATCGTCGAAACCGATCCACACCGACGTCACCACGCCCGGACCGTAACCGGAGAACCACGCGTCTTTCGAGCTGTTGGTGGTCCCCGTTTTACCGCCGATATCATGGCGCTGCAGATCGCGCCCGGCGCGCCAGCCCGTACCCTGCCAGCCCGGTTCACCGAAGATGTTGGTGTTCAGCGCGCTTTTGATCAGGAACGACAGCGGCGTGTTGATCACATGCGGGGCGTACTCCTGCGCGCCGGTCTGCGCGACCAGCGCCTGGTTCGCCTGCTCGAGCTGCGGCTGCGGCACCACGCCGTTCTGCTGCTCCTGCGACACGGCAGGGTCTTCCATGTCCTTATTCTCAAGCACCTCGGATTTCGGCGTATTGCCATAAATGACCGGAATATCGCAGTCAGGGCAGGCAATTTTCGGCTTCGCCTCGAACAGCACGCCGCCCTGATCGTTCTCGATCTTGCTGATGAAGTACGGGTCAATCAGGAAGCCGCCGTTGGCCATCACCGAGTACCCGCGTGCGACCTGAAGCGGCGTAAACGAGGCGGAGCCTAACGCCAGCGACTCGGTGCGAACGATGTTCTGCGCCGGGAAACCGAAGCGCTGCAGATACTCTGCGGCATAGTCGACGCCCATCGCGCGCATGGCACGCACCATCACCACGTTTTTCGACTGCCCCAGCCCCTGACGCAGACGAATCGGACCGGCATACTCCGCGCGGCGAGTTCTTCGGCCGCCAGTCGGAACCCGCACCCGCATCCCAGCGGGAAATCGGCACGTCGTTGAGGATGCTGGCCAGCGTCAGGCCTTTATCCATCGCGGCCGTGTAGAGGAACGGTTTGATGTTCGAACCGACCTGACGCAGCGCCTGGGTGGCGCGGTTAAACTTGCTCTGGTTGAAATCAAAGCCGCCGACCAGGGCCAGTATCGCGCCGTTCTGCGGATTGATAGAGACCAGGGCCGAGTTGACGTCCGGCACCTGCGCCAGCCACCAGGCGTTATCGACCTTGCGCACCCAGATTTGCTGCCCGGTCTGTACGGCATCGGTCACTTTACGCGGCGTGGCGCCCTGCAGCGTATCCGAGCGGTAAGGACGCGCCCAGCGGATACCGTCCATGCGCAGGGAGACGGACGTACCGTCCGCGAGCGTCGCAACGGCTTCCTGAGGATCGGCCTGCGTCACCACCGCAGGAAGGAGCGGACCGTAGGTAGGCAGCGCTTTCAGCGTACTGGTGATTTTTTTGCTGTCCCACGCGCTTTCGCCCACCTTCCAGAGCACGTTTGACGGGCCGCGATAGCCGTGACGCATATCGTAGTCCATCACGTTGTTGCGTACCGCTTCCTGCGCCGCCTGCTGCACTTTACGGGTGACGGTGGTGTAAACGCGGTAGCCATCTTCATAGGCCTTGTCGCCATAGCGATTCACCATCTCCTGGCGAACCATTTCGGTCAGATAAGGGGCGGAGAAGGCGATCTCCGGCGCGTGGTAGTTAGCGTCAATCACGTCGTTGCGCGCCTGGTCGTACTTGCTGTGGCTGATATAGCCTTCGCTCAGCATACGTGACAGGACGACGTTACGACGGGCGGTGGCGCGGTCGAGCGAGTAGAGCGGGTTAAACGTGGACGGCGCTTTCGGCAAACCGGCAATGGTTGCCATTTCGCTTAGGGTGAGTTGCTCAACCGGCTTACCGAAATAGACCTGCGCGGCAGCGCCCACGCCATAGGCGCGGTAGCCCAGGTAGATTTTGTTGAGGTACAGCTCAAGGATCTCGTCTTTGCTCAGCAGCTGCTCAATGCGGATCGCCAGGAACACCTCTTTGATCTTACGCATCAGGGTGCGTTCCGGGCTGAGGAAGAAGTTACGCGCCAGCTGCTGCGTAATGGTACTGGCCCCCTGAGAGGCGTGGCCAGAGAACAGCGCAATGCTGGCGGCACGGAAAATCCCCACCGGATCGACACCGTGGTGCTCGTAAAAACGGCTGTCCTCCGTGGCGATAAAGGCTTTCACCAGCTCGGGGGGAATTTGGTTCAGGGTCAGCGGGATACGGCGCTTCTCGCCATACTGCGCCATCAGCTCGCCATCGGCGCTATAGACCTGCATCGGGATCTGGAGCCGCACATCTCGGAGCGTGGCGACATCGGGTAGCTGTGGCTCAATATATTTGTACAAACCGTAAATCGAGCCTGCTCCCAGCAGAATGCAACAGACTGCAAGGATGAATAAATACTTTACGAACTTCACCGGAGATTTCCCATTTGGTGTCATTTGGGCAGTTTATAAACAATCGCGCGGTAGTATAAAGGCAAGCCTGATTCATTGATATAGCCGTCATGCCCGCAGGCGATAAGGAGATCGTGAAGCTATGGCATTCAGGCACTGGCAAATTGGGCTGCATATTCAACAAGATGGAATCTTTATTGTGGCGCTTGCCGCCGCTCGTGGCGGTCAGGCTTTACGCCGCTGGTGGCACTTTCCTTTACCTGCCGGAACGATTGTTCAGGGGCGTATTAAAACACCCGAGCCGCTTCTTGCCGCGCTGCGTCCCTGGCGACAATCTTTACCACAACGGCACTGTGTTCGACTGGCTTTTCCCGCCGTACAAACCCTGCAAAAAAAGCTACCACGTCCGGCTATTGCATTGCGTGAAGAGGCGCTTAATCGCTGGGTATCACAGGCTATGGCGCGCGAACTGGAAATGGCGGAAAACGAGCTCTGCTTTGATTTTACGGAGGATGAGCCGGGAAAAACCTATGGCGTGACCGCAGCGCAGAATAAAGACGTGGCGGTACTGCTCGATATGGCGCAGACCCTCTCGCTACATCTCTCTTCTATTACGCCCGATGCCAGTGCATTGCAGGCTTTGCTGCCCTGGCTCGCGCCTCCTGCCCGTTGCCTGGTGTGGCGCGACGAACGGCAATGGTTATGGGCAACGAAAGAGAGCTGGGGTCGGCGTGCGCAGGAGGATGCCGATAGCGCTGTTCAGTTAGCCAGCGTGCTGGGGTTGCCTGCTGATGAAGTTGTGCAGTGCAGTGATTTACCCGGCGGCTTTGATTGCTGGAGCGCTGTACCTTCGCGTCAGCCGCCGTTGCCGGCAGCAGGCGATCGCTATGCTGTCGCTCTCGGGCTGGCCGTCGCCAGGGGATATTGATGGCTGGCGTGAATTTTCTGCCCTGGCGGCAATACCGGCGGCGACGCAGCGTGCGTCTCTGGACGAGCGTTTTTATCGCCAGCCTCCTGCTGACAGGTGGTGTTGGCTTGCTATGGCGAGCATCGGTAGCCGCCAATCTTCACGTGCGGGTTCTTTGGCAGCAAGCCGATGCCGCACTGCTGGCCTCGCTGAAGGCGGGTGAAAAAACTTTGCTGGCACGGCAAGACGCGTGGCGCAAGGCGCAGGTTCGCAGACAGCGGCGGCAGGATACGCAGGCCTGGCAGCCACGCTTGCTTAGCCTGGCCGCAAATCTTCCGCAGAATGTCTGGCTGACGCAACTGCGCTGGCAGCAAAACCAGTTGACGCTATCAGGCCTTGCCAGCTCGGTTCGGGCGTTAGGTGTGCTTGAACAGCAATTGCGCAACATCGCGGGGTTTCAGTTACAACAAACCGGCGCAATGGAACGGGATGCGCAGGGGCGCTGGCAATTCCACTACCAGCTTAATAAGGAGAACAGGGATGTCCCTGAACGCTGATTTCTGGTTTGCATTATCGCCGTGGCAACGTACGGCATGCTGGCTGCTGAGCGTTTTTTGCGGCTTGCTTTTGGTGTGGTGGTTAGCCATTTCCCCGCTTAGTGCGGCACAGGCGCAGTTAAATATTCAGCAAAGCGGTCAACAGGCCGCATTACAGGCTCAGTGGCGCACGCTACGTGCATTATTCCCGCCGACAGAAAGTGCGCCCTTACCCGCAGCGCAGCCTTTTAGTCCTCTGGATTTTCAGGAGACCAACAGGCAACTCATCCGCTGGCAACCCGGAAAAAATGGGGGGGAGTTGGTACTGGAAACTCGCTGGGAACCGGTGACGGAAACTTTTGCGCGCCTTGCCAGTTGCGACATGCAGGTTCCGGCATTTTCGCTGGCAGTGGGCGCTGATTTGTTGCGTTTTACCCTGCAACTGGAGCATGACGATGATCGTTGAACGCGTGGTTTTTGCCTGTGCGTTATGCCTGTTGCTGAGCGGTATGCGCGACCCCTTCCAGCCGCCGCCGGATACCTGCCAGCTTACCCAACTGAACCAATGGCAGTTTCGCGGCATGATTCAGGGCAAGCATGCGGTGGGCATATTGCGTGATGCCGGTGAACGCTGGCATCGGGTCGCTGCTGGCGAGTTGCTGCCAACGGGCTGGCTCGTTGTTTCTGTCACCGTGGATGAGCTGCAAATTTCCACGGGTAAAGATTGCATCCCGGCGCAGTGGCGCTGGAAACGAGAAGGAACTCAGAATGAAAAAATGGATAACGGGCCTCATGCTCTTCGCCCTGCCTTACGTCAGCACAGCGACAACGCAGCTCGTCACGCTGACCGTCGATGATGTGCCGGTTGTACAGGTGCTACAGACGCTGGCCGCGATTGAAAAGCAAAATCTGGTGATCCAGAAAGATGTCAGTGGCACGTTGTCGCTGCATTTAACCGATGTTCCTTGGCGGCAGGCATTGCAAACCGTGGTGGAAAGTGCCGGATTAACGCTCAGTCAGAAGGGGACAATCTGGCAGGTTCACTCCGCGTCGTGGCAGCAACAAAAACAGGCGGAACAGGATGCCCGGCAGGCCCGACAAAAACAGAATGCCCCGCTGCAAACGCGCAGTATCGTGTTGCGTTATGCGGACGCCGAAGAACTGGCAAAAGCGGGCGGAAAACTGCTTAGCCCGCAAGGTGCAATAACCGTGGACTCGCGGCTTAACCGCCTGCTGATCCGGGATAATAAAGAGGGGCTGGCAACACTCGAAAAATGGGTGGCGCAAATGGATTTACCGGTCGAGCAGGTTGAACTGGCGGCGCATATTGTGACCATCAATGAAAAAAGCCTGCGCGAGCTGGGTGTGAAATGGGGTCTGGCGCAGAGCGCCGAAACAGCGCGTGGGCAGATAAACGCGCTATCTGCGGATATCTCCGTTCCCGATGCCAGTACGCGCGTGGGGTTCAATATCGGCAGTATTAATGCCCGCTTGCTCGATCTGGAGCTTTCCGCGCTGGAGCAAAAGCAGCAGTTGGAGATTATCGCCAGTCCACGTCTGCTGGCTTCACACCGGCAGCCTGCCAGCATCAAACAGGGGAGCGAAATTCCTTATCAGGTCGCCAACGGCGAAAATAATACCTCGGTCGAATTTCGCGAGGCTGTGCTGGGGATGGAAGTGACGCCAACTGTGCTGCCTGATAAACGCGTTCGTCTGAAGCTGCGTATCAGTCAGAATATGCCTGGTCAGGTGCTGCAACAGTCCGGAGGCGAAGCCCTGGCGATTGATAAACAGGAAATTGAAACGCTGGTGGAGGTGAAAAGCGGTGACACGCTGGCGCTTGGCGGAATTTTTTCGCAAAAGCGCACCACGAATAAAAACCAAATTCCGGGGCTTGGGTCTCTGCCTGGCATTGGTCAGCTGTTTCGTCAGGATGGGAAGGATAGCGAACGGCGAGAACTGGTCGTATTTATTACCCCAAGGTTGGCGGCGGTACATTAAACCTGCCGTAATCCCCCTTTTTCTTCGGAACTTGGTTCAGGTGTTTGACGTGAGAGATGATTTAGCTTACAAGGAGTACCGATTTGAGCGTCAGTGGTCTCCGTCGTATAGCAAGCAGCGTGAAGGATAACGTGTTTATTCAGTTGCCAAACAAGCCGGAGTACTGAGATAATTTTCGATCTGACTCTCGCACTATCGCATATGAGGTTTCAGTTCATGTCCTGCTACGCTGGGTATCTGTGAAGCGGGTTTATCATCAACGAATAGTCTTAGTAGTACCGAAAAAATGGCAGAGAAACGCAATATCTTTCTGGTTGGGCCTATGGGTGCCGGCAAAAGCACTATTGGGCGTCAGTTAGCTCAACAACTCAATATGGAATTTTACGATTCTGATCAAGAGATTGAGAAACGAACCGGAGCTGATGTGGGCTGGGTTTTCGATGTAGAAGGCGAAGAAGGTTTCCGCGATCGAGAAGAAAAAGTCATCAACGAACTCACGGAAAAACAGGGCATCGTTCTGGCGACAGGCGGCGGCTCTGTGAAATCTCGCGAAACCCGCAACCGTCTCTCCGCCCGTGGCGTAGTGGTCTATCTGGAAACGACCATCGAAAAGCAGCTGGCTCGCACGCAGCGCGATAAAAAACGCCCGCTGCTGCAGGTTGAAACGCCGCCGCGCGAAGTTCTGGAAGCGTTGGCCGATGAACGCAATCCGCTGTATGAAGAGATTGCTGATGTGACCATTCGCACTGACGACCAGAGCGCTAAAGTGGTTGCAAACCAGATTATCCATATGCTGGAAAGCAACTGATTCTGGCTTTATATACACTGGCCTGCGGGTAAAAGCAACTAAGGTGGATGTCGCGTCATGGAGAGGATTACAGTTACTCTCGGGGAACGTAGTTACCCTATCACCATCGCGGCTGGTTTGTTTAACGATCCAGCTTCCTTTTTGCCCCTGAAGGCGGGTGATCAGGCGATGCTGGTCACCAATGAGACGCTGGCTCCGCTTTATCTCGACCGCGTGCGCCACCTGCTTGAGCAGGCGGGCGTAAAGGTCGACAGTGTGATTCTTCCCGATGGCGAGCAGTACAAAAGCCTGGCGGTGCTGGATACCGTCTTTACCGCATTGCTGCAAAAACCGCACGGGCGCGACACGACGCTGCTTGCGCTGGGCGGCGGCGTTGTGGGCGATCTGACCGGCTTTGCGGCCGCAAGCTATCAGCGCGGCGTCCGCTTTATTCAGGTTCCAACCACGCTGCTGTCCCAGGTCGATTCCTCCGTGGGCGGCAAAACGGCAGTGAACCACCCGCTCGGCAAAAACATGATTGGCGCGTTCTACCAGCCCGCGTCGGTGGTGGTGGATCTCGACTGTCTGAAAACCCTTCCCGCCGCGCGAACTCGCCTCCGGTCTGGCGGAAGTGATCAAATACGGCATTATTCTTGACGGTGAGTTCTTTGACTGGCTGGAAGAGAATATGGATGCGCTGCTGCGCCTCGATGGGGCGAAACTGGCATACTGCATTCGTCGTTGCTGTGAGCTGAAAGCCGAAGTTGTTGCCGCCGACGAGCGGGAAACGGGCTTACGTGCTTTACTGAATCTGGGGCATACGTTTGGCCACGCGATTGAAGCCGAAATGGGCTACGGTAACTGGCTGCACGGTGAAGCCGTCGCGGCTGGCATGGTGATGGCGGCCCACACCTCTGAACGTCTGGGCCAGTTCAGCAAACGGCAGACACGGCAGCGTATCATTGCGCTGCTTGAGCGTGCTGGCTTGCCGGTTCAGGGGCCGCAGGAGATGTCGGCGGAAGCCTATTTGCCCCACATGATGCGCGATAAAAAAGTGCTGGCGGGGGAGATGCGTCTTGTGCTCCCGCTGGCCATAGGGAAGAGTGAAGTGCGCGGCGGAGTGCCGCACGATGTCGTTCTTGGCGCTATCGCTGATTGTCAGCAGGCGTAACAACTAGAAAGGTCAGGCCACTGTCGCAGGTGGTCGTTTAGCTTCAGGTGAAATGCAAAGTCGTTGGCATAAGCCTTTGAGTGGGGTGTTAAATGGATGAATTCAAACCAGAAGACGAGCTGAAACCCGATCCCAGCGATCGTCGTACTGGTCGTTCTCGTCAATCTTCAGAACGTGATGACGAGCCGCAGATCAACTTTGACGATGTTGATCTGGATGCAGACGATCGTCGTCCTTCGCGCAGCCGCAACGCGCACGAAGAGCGAGAAGAAGAGGATTATGAGTCCGAAGAAGATGCAATGGACGAAGAGCGTGTAGAGCGTCGCCCGCGTAAACGTAAAAAAGCCGCTGCGCCGAAACCGGCTTCCCGCCAGTACATGATGATGGGCATTGGCGTTCTGGTGCTGTTGCTGCTGATTGTCGGCATTGGCTCCGCGCTTAAAGCACCGTCAACGAACACAACCGAGCAGAATGCTTCGGCTGAGAAGAACATCAACCTCTCCGGTAACGATGCAGTGCGGACAGCTCCGCCGCCGCTAACCAGGCGAATAACGCACAGCCCGCTGCCGGTACATCGCCTGTCCAGCAGACCGCAGGCAACACCACAGCGCCGCAGGATGTTTCCTTGCCGCCGATCTCCTCAACCCCATCTCAGGGTCAAGCACCTGCTACGCCTGAAGGCCAGCAGCGTGTGGAAGTTCAGGGCGACCTGAACAATGCGCTGACGCAGCCGCAGAACCAGCAGCAGGTTGATAACGTCGTGGTAAACTCCACGCTGCCAACAGAACCTGCAACGGTTGCCCCGGTACGCGGTGGTAACGGCAATGCACGGCAGACGGCAGACAAGCCACACGGCGCAAACTGCAACGCGTCCTGAACGTAAGCAGGCGGTGATTGAGCCTAAGCGTGAAACCAAACCTCAGGCAGTCGTTAAAGCGCCGGTCGCGAAAGCCGAGTCAAAACCGGTTGCCCAGCCGCCAAAACGCACTGAAACTGCGGTAACCGCTCCGGTGAAAGCACCGGCGACAACGACAACTGCTGCGACTGCTGCGCCGGTACAACAGCCGAAAGCCGCCGCGCAGGCTACTGCACCCGCTGCAAGCAGCGCAGTCAGGTAAACCGGCAGGCAACGTTGGCGCGCTGAAATCTGCGCCAGGCAGCAACTACACGCTGCAGCTGAGCAGTTCGTCGAACTATGACAACCTCAACACGTGGGCGAAGAAATAAAATCTGAAAAACTACGTGGTTTATCAGACGACCCGTAACGGTCAGCCGTGGTATGTGCTGGTGAGCGGCGTTTATGCGTCAAAAGATGAAGCAAAACGCGCCGTTGCGGCGCTGCCCGCTGATGTTCAGGCGAAAAACCCGTGGGCGAAGCCGATTCATCAGGTTCAGGCCGATCTGAAGTAATGTTTAAAGCGCAGGATGCTGTCGGAGCTTTCTCCACAGCCGGAGAGGGTGTAAGTAATCAGTCAGCATGAAAAAAAATCGCGCTTTTCTGAAATGGGCAGGGGGGAAATACCCCCTGCTCGACGATATTAAAAAGCACCTGCCTGAAGGCGAGTGCCTTATCGAGCCTTTCGTGGGTGCGGGATCGGTGTTCCTCAACACCGATTTTTCTCGTTATATCCTGGCGGATATCAACAGCGACCTTATCAGCCTCTATAACATCGTTAAGCTGCGTACCGATGAGTATGTCGCAGAGGCGCGCAAACTGTTCACGCCTGCGACGAACCAGTCGGTGACGTTTACTACCAGTTGCGCGCGGAGTTTAACCAGAGCCAGGATCCGTTCCGCCGCGCGCTGCTGTTCCTCTACCTCAACCGGCATGGTTACAACGGCCTGTGCCGGTATAATCTGCGCGGGGAATTTAACGTGCCGTTTGGTCGCTATAAAAACCCCTATTTCCCGGAAGCGGAGCTGTATCACTTTGCCGAAAAAGCGCAGAATGCCTTTTTTTACTGCGAATCCTACGCCGACAGCATGGCGCGGGCTGGCGAAAATTCGGTGGTCTACTGCGATCCGCCTTACGCGCCGCTGTCTGCGACGGCGAACTTCACCGCCTACCACACCAACAGCTTCAGCCCTGCCGAGCAGGCGCGCCTGGCCGAGATGGCGGAAAAGCTGGTCAGCAAAAGAATTCCGGTGTTAATTTCGAATCACGACACCCCTGATACGCGCGAATGGTACAAAGCCGCGAAGCATTTTCAGGTTAAAGTGCGGCGCAGCATCAGCAGCAACGGCGGCACACGTAAAAAGGTGGACGAACTGCTGGCGCTTTATCGCCCGGCGACACCTGAACTCGCTTTCGCCGCGTAGCCAGGCCCTATTTTCTCAAGGAGAAGCGGATGAAACAGTTTTTGATTGCCCCCTCAATTCTGTCGGCCGATTTTGCCCGCCTGGGTGAAGACACTGCCAACGCGCTGGCGGCTGGCGGCGATGTCGTCCATTTCGACGTGATGGACAACCACTACGTGCCGAACCTGACCATCGGTCCGATGGTGCTCAAAGCGCTGCGCAACTACGGCATTACCGCGCCGATCGACGTTCACCTGATGGTGAAACCGGTTGATCGCATCGTGCCTGATTTCGCCGCGGCGGGTGCCAGCATCATCACCTTCCATCCGGAAGCCTCCGAACATGTCGATCGCACGCTGCAGCTGATCAAAGAGCACGGCTGTAAAGCGGGCCTGGTGTTTAACCCGGCCACGCCGCTGAGCTATCTCGACTATGTCATGGACAAGCTGGACGTGATCCTGCTGATGTCCGTTAACCCGGGCTTTGGCGGTCAGTCATTTATCCCCCACACGCTGGATAAGCTGCGTGAAGTGCGCCGTCGCATTGATGAGTCAGGTTACGATATTCGTCTGGAAGTGGACGGCGGGGTGAAAGTGAATAACATTGGTGAAATTGCGGCGGCAGGCGCGGATATGTTCGTTGCCGGTTCGGCCATTTTCGACCAGCCGGATTACAAAAAAGTCATTGATGAAATGCGCCGCGAGCTGGCGAAGGTAAGTCATGGATAAATTGCAGGCGATTCGGGGTGTGGCATTCGATCTCGACGGCACGCTGGTCGACAGCGCGCCGGGCTTAACGGGCGCCGTAGACCAGGCGCTGTATGCGCTGGAACTCCCCGTTGCGGGTGAAGAGCGCGTCGTCACGTGGATTGGCAACGGCGCCGATGTGCTGATGGAGCGCGCGTTGACGTGGGCGCGTCAGGAGCGTGCGTCACAGCGTTCCGCGCAGGGGAAACCGAGCGTTGATCACGCGGATATCCCGCAGGAAGAGCAGCTGCGTATTCTGCGCAAACTGTTCGACCGCTTTTACGAAGAGACCGTCGAAGAGGGCAGTTTCCTGTTCCCGGACGTTCAGGAAACGCTGAGCTGCGCTGCACGCGCAAGGCCTCCCGCTGGGGCTGGTGACCAACAAACCGACGCCGTTTGTCGCACCGCTGCTGGAAGCGCTCGATATCGCGAAATTCTTCTCCGTGGTTGTGGGCGGCGACGATGTGCAGAACAAAAAGCCGCATCCGGAACCGCTGCTGCTGGTGGCAGGAAAATTATCCTTAACGCCTGCGGAGCTGCTCTTTGTCGGCGATTCACGCAATGATATTCTGGCTGCCCGAGCGGCAGGGTGTCCTTCCGTGGGGTTAACCTATGGCTACAACTACGGTGAAGCCATCACGCTGAGTGAGCCGGATGTCGTTTTCGACCACTTCAAAGATTTGTTGCCCGCACTCGGGCTTTCGCACAGTGAACATCAGGAATTGAAACATGACTAAGCCCATCGTTTTTAGTGGCGCACAGCCTTCAGGTGAATTGACCATTGGCAACTACATGGGTGCGCTACGTCAGTGGGTCAACATGCAGGATGACTACCACTGCATCTACTGCATCGTCGATCTGCACGCGATCACCGCGCGTCAGGATCCTGAGAAGCTGCGCAAAGCCACGCTGGATACGCTGGCGCTGTACCTGGCCTGCGGTATTGATCCGGAGAAAAGCACCATCTTCGTTCAGTCGCACGTGCCTGAGCACGCGCAGCTGGGCTGGGCGCTGAACTGCTACACCTATTTCGGCGAGCTGAGCCGCATGACGCAGTTCAAGGATAAATCCGCGCGCTACGCGGAAAACATCAACGCCGGTCTGTTTGACTATCCGGTGCTGATGGCGGCAGACATTCTGCTGTACCAGACCAACCAGGTGCCGGTGGGTGAAGACCAGAAGCAGCATCTGGAGCTGAGCCGCGATATCGCCCAGCGCTTTAACGCGATCTACGGCGATGTGTTTAAAGTGCCTGAGCCGTTCATTCCGAAATCCGGCGCGCGCGTGATGTCGCTGCTGGAGCCGACCAAGAAGATGTCCAAGTCTGACGATAACCGCAACAACGTTATCGGCCTGCTGGAAGATCCGAAATCGGTGGTGAAAAAACTCAAGCGCGCGGTGACCGATTCCGACGAGCCGCCTGTTGTGCGCTACGATGTGCAGAACAAAGCGGGCGTCTCCAACCTGCTGGATATCCTCTCCGGCGTGACCGGCCAGAGCATTCCTGAGCTGGAACAGCACTTCGAAGGCAAGATGTACGGCCACCTGAAAGGCGAAGTGGCGGAAGCCGTTTCCGGCATGCTGACCGAGCTGCAGGAGCGTTATCACCGCTACCGCAACGACGAAGCCTTCCTGCAGAAGGTGATGAAAGAGGGCGCGGAAAAAGCCAGCGCGCGCGCGTCCGAAACCCTGAAAAAGGTGTACGAAGCGATTGGGTTTGTCGCGAAACCGTAATTGATGATTGCCGGATGAGCGAAGCCGCCATCCGGCAATTTATTTCAAGAACCAGTTCAGCTTATCGCGCAGCGCCACCACGCGACCCACCACAATCAGCGCCGGGCTTTCAACCTGCTGCGCCAGCTCGCCGAGCTGCGTCAATCACCGCTCACCACGCGCTGCTGCACGGAGGTGCCGTTTTCCACCAGCGCGACCGGCATATCCGCCTTCATGCCGTGCTCCAGCAGCTTCGCCTGAATCGTGGCGGCCTGATTGAGGCCCATGTAGAACACCAGCGTCTGCTTTTCAGCGGCCAGGTTAGGCCAGTCCAGCTCGCTGCCGGTTTTCAGGTGGCCCGTCACCAGACGCACGCTCTGGGCGTAGTCGCGGTGGGTCAGCGGAATGCCAGAGTAGGCTGAACAGCCGGAGGCCGCCGTAATGCCCGGCACGACGGAGAACGGAATGCCCGCGTGGCACAGGGTTTCCAGCTCTTCGCCGCCGCGACCAAAAATAAACGGATCGCCGCCCTTCAGGCGCACCACGCGTTTGCCTTTCTGCGCCTCGCGCAGCAGGATCTGGTTGATCTCCTCCTGCGGCACGCAGTGGTAGCCCGCGCGTTTACCGACGAAGACGCGGTCGGCGTCGCGGCGCACCAGGTTCATGATGTCATCGGAGACCAGACGGTCGTACACCACCATATCGGCCTGCTGGATCTGCTGCAGCCCTTTCAGCGTCAGCAAACCCGCATCGCCCGGGCCTGCGCCCACCAGCACCACTTCGCCGCGATGGTCCAGCGGTTCGCTCAGCAGCTGTTCGGTCGTCTCTTCAACGGCTTTGGTGTCCTGATTCGCCAGCGACTGCGCCAGCCTGTCGTTCACAAAGAATTTTTCCCAGAAGCGACGGCGCTCGCCCACGGTCGCGAAGGTTTGCTTCACGCGTGAACGCAGCTGCCCGGCATAATGCGCAATCTGGCCAAGATGCTGGGGCAACAGGGCTTCCAGCTTTTCCCGCAGCAGGCGCGCGAGAACCGGCGAACGTCCCGCCGGACGAGACCGCCATCATCAGCGGCGAGCGGTCGATAATCGACGGCATGATAAAGCTGGCCTCTTTCGGCGCATCCACCACGTTGCAGAAGATACGGCGCGCTTCAGCCGCAGTCGCTCACGCGCTGGTTCACTTCATCGTCATCCGTCGCGGCAATGGTCAGCCAGCAGGTATCCAGCAGGGATTCATTAAACGCGCCCTGCTCCAGCGTGAGCATCCCTTCCTGAGCCCAGACCTCAAACTGGGGGGCGAAGGCGAGGGCGTTCACGGTCAGGCGGGCGCCAGCCTCTAACAGCAGGCGCGCTTTGCGTTCGGCCACGTCGCCGCCGCCCACCAGCAGGCAGTCGCGGTTGCGTAATTGACAAAAAATCGGCAGGTGATCCACGACGTTACCTCGCAGCATTCATGGCGGGGGAAGAATTGACGTCAGGATAACAGCAGGAGAACGTGCAGAAGTTACGGGTTTCTTGCCAAGGAGCGGAAGCGTTGCGCTTCTGCTGGAGAGTCAGGCTTTCAGCTGCACCTCGCCGTCCTTCACGCGGACGTCGTAGTGTTTGACCGAGAAGCTTTCATCTTCCATGCAGAGGCCGTCGCTCAGGCGGAAACGCTGCTTTTTCAGCGGGCTGGCGACCCACAGTTCGCCCTGATGCTCGGCAATCAGGCCGCGGGAGAGCACGCTGGCCTCAAAGAACGGGTCGATATTGCTGATGGCAAAAACCTGTTCGTCGTGGCGAGGGCGGAAAACCGCGACCTGCTCGCCGCTCACCAGCGCGCAAACGCCGGTGGCGGGGAGAATGTCGTTAATATTGCAGATGTTTACCCACTGGCTCATGCGTTTTCCTCCACCAGCGCGACCGGAATACGTTCATAGGGCGTCGCCGGGCGATGCTGTTCGCGCTCCGGCACCACCTGCACGTTCGGGTCGCGCGGGGCGCTGTTGATAAAGTGTTTGAAGCGCGTCTGCGCCGCCGGGGTGTTGACGGTTTCCGTCCACTCGCAGATCACCGCCTCGCGCAGGCGCGCCATCTCCGCTTCCAGATGTTCGTTCAGGCCCAGCTTGTCGTCGATGATCACCGTTTTCAGGTAGTCGATGCCGCCTTCCAGGCTTTCCAGCCAGGAGGCGGTACGGGTCAGCTTATCGGCGGTGCGGATGTAGAACATCATGAAGCGGTCGAGGTACTGCATCAGCGTGTCGCGATCGAGATCCGCCGCCAGCAGGTCCGCATGGCGCGGTTTCATCCCGCCGTTGCCGCACACATACAGGTTCCAGCCCTTCTCGGTGGCAATGATACCGACGTCTTTACCCTGCGCTTCCGCACATTCGCGGGTACAGCCGGAGACGCCGAACTTCATTTTGTGCGGGGTACGGATGCCTTTGTAGCGGTTTTCCAGCTCGACGCCGAAGCCCACGCTGTCGCCGACGCCGTAGCGGCACCAGGTGCTGCCCACGCAGGTTTTCGCCATGCGCAGCGCTTTGGCGTACGCGTGGCCGGTTTCGAAGCCGGCGTCAATCAGCTGACGCCAGATTTCCGGCAGGTCGTCCTTCTGCGCGCCAAACAGGCCGATACGCTGGGAGCCGGTGATTTTGGTGTAGAGGTTGAATTCACGGGCGATACGGCCCACCGCCACCAGCCCTTCCGGCGTGATTTCGCCGCCGGCGGAGCGTGGGATCACCGAGTAGGTGCCGTCTTTCTGGATGTTGGCGAGGAAGTTGTCGTTGGTGTCCTGCAGCGGCGTATGCTGCGGCTTGAGGATGTACTCGTTCCAGCAGGAGGCCAGCAGCGAGCCGACGGTCGGTTTACACACTTCGCAGCCGTAGCCCTGGCCGTGCTTCGCCAGCAGTTCGTCGAAGGATTTGATGCCTTCCACGCGGATCAGGTGGTACAGCTCCTGGCGCGAATAGGCGAAGTGCTCGCACAGGTTGTTGTTCACCTCGATGCCCTGTTTCGCCAGCTCGGCGTTCAGCACCTGAGTGACCAGCGGGATACAGCCGCCGCAGCCGGTACCGGCTTTGGTTTCCGCTTTCAGCGCCGCAACGGTGTGGCAGCCTTTGTTGATGGCGGAGATCAGCACGCCTTTGGTGACGTCGAAGCAGGAGCAGATCTGCGCGCTGTCCGGCAGCTTATCCACGCCGATGGACGGCTTGCCGCTGCAGGCGTGCGCCGGCAGGATCAGCGCATCCGGGTTTTCCGGCAGTTCGATGGCGTTGAGCACCAGCTGGAGCAGGTTGCCGAAGTCGCTGGTGTCGCCCACCAGCACCGCGCCGAGCAGGGTTTTGTTGTCCGGGCTGACGATGAGGCGTTTGTAGACCTCTTTGCTTTCGTCCAGATAGACGTAGCTGCGGGCACCCGGGGTGCGGCCGTGCGCATCGCCAATACCGCCCACATCCACGCCCAGCAGCTTCAGCTTGGCGCTCATGTCTGCGCCGGTAAAGGCGTTTTCGCTGCCCAGGATATGATCCACGGCGACCTGCGCCATTTTGTAGCCCGGCGCCACCAGGCCGTACACGCGGTTGTTCCAGCTGGCGCATTCGCCGATGGCGTAGATATCCGGATCGGAGGTCTGGCAGGTGTCGTTGATCACGATCCCGCCGCGCTGCGCCACGGCCAGGCCGCACTGGGTCGCCAGCTTGTCGCGCGGGCGAATGCCGGTGGAGAAGACGATGAAGTCCACTTCCAGCTCGCTGCCGTCGGCAAAGCGCATGGTTTTGCGCGCTTCACTGCCTTCCTGAACGATCTCTTTGGTGTTTTTGCTGGTGTGAACCTTCACGCCCATGCTTTCGATTTTACGCCGCAGCTGGTCACCGCCCATCTGGTCGAGCTGTTCGGCCATCAGCATCGGGGCAAATTCGATGACGTGGGTTTCCACGCCGAGGTTTTTCAGCGCGCCTGCGGCTTCCAGGCCCAGCAGACCGCCGCCGACCACCGCACCGCGTTTGCTTCGACGCGCGCAGGCTTCAATGGCGTTGAGATCTTCAATGGTGCGGTAAACGAAGCAATCCTGCGTTTCCGAGCCTTTGATCGGCGGGATCCACGGATAGGAGCCGGTCGCCATGATCAGCTTGTCGTAAAAGACCGTACGGCCGGCGCTGGAGTGGATCACTTTTTCCTGACGGTTGATGGTGATGGCGCGTTCGCCCACCAGCACTTTCACGCCGTGCTTCTCGTAAAAACCTTCGCGCACCAGAGAGAGCTCTTCGGCGGTATGATGGGAGAAGTAGGAAGAGAGGTGCACACGGTCGTACGCCTTGCGGGGTTCTTCACAGAACACGGTAATATCGAACTGCTCAGCATCGGCCTTATCGAGAAGATCCTCAATAAAGCGGTGGCCGACCATGCCGTTACCGATGATAGCGAGTCTGACTTTGCTCATTATTGCCTCGATTTCTTTTCTATTACCGCCTACCTTAACGATTCAGCAGGGGCGCTTATTGATGCAAATCAAATACGTCTTCGCCTACTCCTTAGGTGGTATATGACTGATTTGTCAGGATTTTTATAAGTTGCGGAAATCAATGGCTTTTATGGTTTGCGTTAAATGTGTGCAAAAAAAAGCGGGTTTTTGCTCGCGTCTCTGATACAAGATATCTGATGAAAACACGGAGGCATGGTATGTCTACAACACCGCTTTGGCTTGTTCAGAATGTGCGTTTACCGGGTCGGGAAGGGCTGTGGCAACTCGCCATCGAGAACGGGCGATTTGGTGACATCACCCCGATGGACGACACGCACGCCGAAAGTTATGAAGTACTGAATGCGCGCGGCGGGCTGGCGCTGCCGCCGTTCATCGAGCCGCATATTCATCTTGATACCACGCAAACCGCCGGTGAGCCGAACTGGAACCAGTCCGGCACGCTGTTCGAGGGCATTGAACGCTGGGCGGAACGCAAGGCGTTGCTCAGCCATGAGGATGTGAAAGCACGCGCCTGGAAAACGCTGAAGTGGCAAATTGCCAACGGCATGCAGTTTGTGCGCACCCATGTGGATGTCTCCGATCCCACGCTGACCGCCCTGAAGGCGATGCTGGAGGTGAAAGCAGGAGGTGGCGCCGTGGGTAACGCTGCAAATCGTCGCGTTTCCGCAGGAAGGGATTCTCTCTTACCCCAACGGCGCGGCGCTGCTGGAAGAGGCGTTACGGCTGGGGGCCGACGTGGTGGGGGCGATCCCGCACTTCGAATTTACCCGCGAGTATGGCGTGGAGTCGCTGCATATCGCGTTCGCACTGGCGCAAAAGTATGACCGTCCGCTGGATATCCACTGCGATGAAATCGACGACGAGCAGTCGCGGTTTGTCGAGACGGTGGCCGCGCTGGCGCATGAAGCTGGGTATCGGCCCGCGCGTGACGGCCAGCCACACCACCGCCATGCACTCTTACAACGGCGCTTACACCTCGCGGCTGTTCCGCCTGCTGAAGATGTCGGGGATTAACTTCGTTGCCAACCCGCTGGTCAACATTCACCTGCAGGGGCGCTTTGATGACTATCCGAAACGTCGCGGCATCACGCGGGTGAAAGAGCTGCTGGAGGCGGGGATCAACGTCTGCTTTGGTCATGACGATGTGTTCGACCCCTGGTACCCGCTCGGCACCGGCAATATGCTGCAGGTGCTGCATATGGGGCTGCACGTCTGCCAGATGATGGGCTATCCGCAAATCGACAGCGGCCTGAATCTGATCACCCATAACAGCGCCCGAACCTTCGGCCTGAGCGATTACGGTATTGACACGGGAAACCCGGCAAATCTGATTATTTTGCCTGCGGAGAGCGGGTTTGAAGCGGTGCGCTGCCAGGTGCCGGTGCGCTGGTCGATTCGTCAGGGGCGAGTGATCGCCACCACGCAGCTGGCGCAGACCTGGATCAAGATGGATAGCGGCGGAGAAGAGGTTCAGTTTAGCCGTTATCACACCCGGTAACCTGTGGCGTCAGACCGTATCTTGCGATTGTGAGCGGTCTGATGTTACATATGTTTCCAAATTCGTAAAATTAGGTAAAAGGCTGGTCTCCGGTCTTACTGCTCTTTAGAATCAAGCCATTCGCTTTTTTTACTGCGCTTTGTTAAGGAATTCCCATGCTCAAATCAACACTGGCGGCTGTCGCAGCTGTGTTTGCTCTTTCTGCCGTTTCCCCTGCTGCGCTGGCAGCAAAAGGGGACCCTCACGTTCTGCTGACCACCTCCGCCGGGAATATTGAGCTGGAACTGAATAGCCAGAAAGCCCCGGTTTCTGTGAAAAACTTCCTCGACTATGTGAACAGCGGTTTCTACAACAACACCACCTTCCACCGCGTGATCCCGGGCTTCATGGTGCAGGGCGGCGGCTTCAACGAGCAGATGCAGCAGAAACAGCCTAACCCGCCGATCAAAAACGAAGCGGACAACGGCCTGCGGAACAAGCGCGGCACCATTTCCATGGCGCGTACCGCGGACAAAGACAGCGCGACCAGCCAGTTCTTCCTCAACGTGGCGGATAACGCCTTCCTCGACCACGGTCAGCGCGACTTCGGCTATGCGGTATTTGGTAAAATCGTGAAAGGGATGGATGTGGCCGACAAGATTTCTCAGGTGCCTACTCACGACGTCGGTCCGTACCAGAATGTCCCGTCAAAACCGGTTGTTATCCTCTCCGCAAAAGTTCTGCCGTAACACTCCTTTACGCACGGGCTTTTCCTGCCCGCGCTTAGTTTGCCCTCCCTGCGAAAGCGCGTTTTGCTGCTTATACTTGGGGCAAATGGACAAATCAGGGAGGCGTTAAGCGAAAAAACTCACCGACAAGCAAAAATCCCGTCTCTGGGAGCAGCAGCGTAACGTCAACTTCCAGGCCAGCCGACGACTGGAAGGCGTTGACACTGCGCTGGTGACGCTCACCGCCGAAGAAGCCAACATCCGACTTGCAGAGCTCCGGAGGCACTATGAGCGATAAATTTGGCGATGGCCGCGATCCGTACCTCTACCCAGGCCTGAATGTGATGCGCAACCTGCTGGGTATTCACCAGGCGCAGCGTCTGGAGCAAGCCGCTTATGAGCTGACGGCATTACGCGCAGCGACACTCGAACTGGGGCCGCTGGCGCGCGGGCTTCCCCATCTGTGCCTTATTCATCGTCATCTTTACCAGGATGTGTTCGACTGGGCCGGGAAGTTCCGGGAAGTGGATATTTATGAAGGCGATACGCCCTTTTGCCATTTCGAATACATCGAAAAAGATGGGGAACGCACTGATGGCGGCGCTGGAAGAGCGAAGAGTATCTGTGTGGGCTCTCTGCGGATGCGGCGTTTGTTGACCGGGTTAGCCACTATTACTGCGAAATCAACGTGCTGCATCCCTTCCGTCGCGGCAATGGCATCGCCCAGCGCGTCTTTTTCGAACAGCTGGCGCTGCACGCGGGTTACGCGCTGGACTGGCGCGATATCGAGCCTGAACGGTGGAGCGCGGCGAACCAGGCGCGGCGCAACGGGGGATTTAGATCCGCTAAACGCTATCTTTGCCAAAGTAGTGAGCGAAGCGCGGGAATCTGAGTAGAATAGGGCGGCATTTTTTTCGGGAGCCGCCATGATTCTGCTGATTGATAACTACGATTCCTTCACCTGGAACCTTTACCAGTACTTTTGCGAACTGGGCGCAGAGGTGGTGGTGCGGCGCAACGATGAGCTGGCGCTCGCCGATATCGAGGCGCTGGCTCCGCAGAAAATCGTGATTTCACCCGGCCCCTGTACCCCGGAGGAGTCGGGTATTTCGCTGGAGGTCATCCGCCACTATGCCGGCAAACTGCCGATCCTGGGCGTCTGTCTTGGCCATCAGGCGATTGCCCAGGCGTTTGGCGCGAAGATCGTGCGCGCGGCCAAAGTGATGCACGGCAAAACCTCGCCGGTTACCCACAACAACCGCGGCGTATTCACCGGGCTCAATAATCCGTTAACCGTGACGCGCTACCATTCCCTGGTGATTGACCCGCCGACGCTGCCCGACTGCTTTGAGGTGACCGCCCGGACGGAAACGGAGGAGATCATGGGGATTCGCCACCGCGAATGGGATCTGGAAGGCGTGCAGTTCCACCCGGAAAGCATCCTCAGCGAGCAGGGGCACCAGCTGCTGGCAAATTTCCTCAATCGCTGATTATCTGTTGCCTTGTTGTGATTTTTTATGCATATTTTGTGATTATATTTTCACAATCAATGCGACAAAAAACTGGATGGGCAAGACATGGCAACTGAACAAGCCGCAGTAACGCGCGCAACCTTCGATGAAGTGATCCTGCCGATTTATGCACCGGCCGAGTTTATCCCGGTGAAGGGAAAAGGCAGCCGCGTCTGGGATCAGCAGGGTAAAGAGTATGTGGATTTTGCGGGCGGAATTGCGGTCACGGCGCTGGGGCATTGCCATCCCGCGCTGGTGGAGGCGCTGAAAACGCAGGGTGAAACCCTGTGGCATACCAGCAACGTGTTCACCAACGAACCGGCGCTGCGCCTGGCGCGCAAACTGATTGACGCGACCTTTGCCGAGCGCGTGCTGTTTATGAACTCCGGCACGGAAGCCAACGAAACCGCCTTTAAGCTGGCGCGCTACTACGCATCCACGCGCCACAGCCCGTATAAAACCAAAATCATCGCCTTCCACAACGCTTTCCACGGGCGCTCGCTCTTTACCGTCTCGGTTGGCGGCCAGCCGAAATATTCCGACGGGTTTGGCCCGAAACCGGCCGACATCGTCCACGTGCCGTTTAACGATCTGCACGCGGTGAAAGCGGTGATGGACGATCACACCTGCGCGGTGGTGGTGGAGCCGATCCAGGGGGAAGGCGGCGTGACGGCGGCAACGCCGGAGTTCCTGCAAGGGCTGCGCGAGCTGTGCGACCAACATCAGGCGCTGCTGGTCTTTGATGAAGTGCAGTGCGGCATGGGGCGTAGCGGCGATCTGTTTGCCTATATGCACTATGGCGTGACGCCGGATATTCTGACCAGCGCGAAAGCGCTGGGCGGCGGTTTCCCGGTCAGCGCGATGCTGACGACCCAGGAGATCGCCTCCGCGTTCCACGTCGGTTCTCACGGCTCCACCTACGGCGGCAACCCGCTGGCCTGCGCGGTGGCGGGAGCCGCGTTCGACATTATCAACACGCCAGAGGTGCTGAACGGCGTGAACGCGAAGCGCCAGCTGTTCGTGAAACACCTGCAGCAGATCGACGAGAAATATCGACGTGTTCAGCGAAGTTCGCGGGATGGGGCTGCTGATTGGCGCTGAACTGAAGCTGCGCCGTTCAAAGGCCGCGCGCGTGATTTCCTCCACGCCGCCGCAGATCGCGAAGGGGTGATGGTGCTCAACGCCGGGCCGGACGTGATGCGCTTTGCGCCGTCGCTGGTGGTGGAAGAGCAGGATATTGAAGACGGGATGCGCCGCTTTGCCAGCGCGGTAGAGAAAGTGGTTAATGGTTAAGGCGTCGGCGCGTTAGCCAGATGCCATGATGCGGGCGCTGACGCCATGCCACCGACGAAATGGTGTGCATGGTGTTCAGATGCCCCAGAACGCGCTGTAAATGCTGTTCCAGCGTGCTCATTGGCCCGTGGGTCAACGTTTCCGGCGCTTCCAGAATATTCGCATCACCGGACTCTCCCGGCCCGTCATACTCCAGCCGCTGCTGACACCGCTGCAGCGCAATTTCACAGGACTGCAAATAGCGCTGCGCCAGATCCGGCGTCAGCATCGTATGCTCGCGCGCCAGCGTGGTCATGGCGTTGATGTGTTCGACGATAAACTGGCTGTGCGTCACCCACAGCTTCATATCTGCCAGATAGCGCGAGTTAAAGCCCGGCTCCTGCATCGCCTGATTGAGCGAGTTAAACAGGGCGTTGTGTGCCTGGTTGACCTGCATGCGCTGCTAGGCCAGCGGCGTGGGCTGCGGGTCGTCGCTCAGGATCAGGCGAATCGCCTGCTGGTCGGCTTCCAGCGCGTCGTGGGCGTTCTGGCGCAGCAGCCCGCTTTGCCACTGCGGCCACAGCCAGACCATACCGCCAAAGGCAATCAGGCAGCCGATCAGGGTATCGATCAGCCGCGCGACAATAAACTGTTCGCCGTTTAGCGTCAGCAGTTGCAGGGTGTAAACCGCCGTCACCGTAAAGCCCACCATCGCCCAGCCGTAGTTTTTGCGGATAATCAGGTAGCTCACCAGCGTGATCGCCAGCATGCCTGCCAGGGTATAGCCTTCCGGCACGTGGAAGTGCAGCGTCACCCCCGCAATGATCAGCCCGGCCATGGTTCCGGCCGCCCGGTGCAGAATACGCACCCGCGTGGCGCCATAGCCGTTTTGGGTGACAAACAGCACGGTCATCAAGATCCAGTAGGGCTTCGGCAGATGCAGGGCCCTGCCCATCAGGCTGGCGGTACTGAGCATCACGCTAATGCGCGCGGCGTTGCGCAGGGCGGCGGATTTCAGCGACAGATAGCTTTTCAGCGCCGGGAGCAATGGCAATCGACGCTGCTTATCCGCCATCAGATCGCGGATGTAAAGCGGGCGCTGCGTGCGCAGCACGCGGGCGATGCGGCTGAAGTGCCAGGCGGCAGAACTGGCCGACCGGGTTATCCGGATGCTGGCGGGCGATTTTTTCCAGCGCCCCAAGCTGCTTCTCCATCGTGAAAGCGCGTCGGGTAGCGGTGGTAGAGAATATCGTCCGCCAGCACGCGCAGACGGGCGGCAACGGTCTGCGCATTCCAGCGGATCACCGCTTCGGCGTGGCTGTGCTCGACCAGCTTTTGCACCTCTTCCGGCTGGTGCAGGCTAACGGAGATATGCTCCTGCAGATCCAGCGCGACCTGGAAGGCGCGCAGCAGGCGTTTGTAGTCGTGATGCTGGTTGGCGGCCAGCATATGCAGCTGCTGATAGCACTGGCTTATCAGATCCACCACCTTTTGCTGGCGCGCCAGCAGCGGCGGCAGGGCTTTTTCCGGATCGGTGTGCTGGGTCAGCAGGGTGTATTTGGCTTCGCAGTAATCCGCCAGTTGCAGGTAGAGCAGGCTCAGGGATTCGCGCAGCGGCTGTTCCCGCCACAGCCAGAACCAGAACCAGTTAAACAGCCCGTACCACAGCGTGCCCAGCGCGTAGATCAGCAGCGGCTCCCACACCGGCATATTCCCGGCGAGGCTGAGCGTGAAGATGGCGGCAATCAGCGAGGCGGGCAGCAAGCGGGCGTGCAGCGAACTGATTTCGGCCGTGACGCCCAGCAGCAGCGCCAGCACGGTCAAGATCAGCGGCAGCGGGAGATCATCCGCCAGTAACAGCAATTGCACAGCCAGGCTGCTGCCCGCAAACAGGCAGCCGCCAATAATCAGGCGTTTGAAGAAGCGCTTATGCGGCGTGTCCAGACCGGCGATGTTGCAGCAGGCGGGCACGAGGGAGAACAGCAGACCCTGCTGCAGATGGCCGAGGAGCAGGCCTATCGCCACAGGCAGACACAACACCAGCGTTTGTCGCAGTGCGTAGTTGATTTCCGGGTGATAGATCAGCCTGCGCCACATGAGGAGAGAAAAAAAACGGCGCGACACCGGGTAAACGATGGCACGCCGTTTTAGCGGAATTAACGCGTTCCGTAGACCACGATGGTTTTACCGTGGGCGGAGATCAGGTTTTGATCTTCCAGCATTTTCAGGATACGGCCCACTGTTTCACGGGAGCAGCCAACGATCTGACCAATCTCCTGACGGGTGATTTTAATCTGCATGCCGTCCGGGTGGGTCATGGCGTCCGGCTGTTTCGCCAGGTTCAGCAGGGTTTGCGCGATACGGCCCGTAACGTCCAGGAAGGCGAGGTTGCCCACTTTCTCTGAGGTGACCTGCAGGCGGCGCGCCATCTGGGCGGAAAGACGCATCAGGATGTCCGGGTTCACCTGGATCAGCTGACGGAATTTCTTGTAGGAAATTTCGGCCACTTCACATGCGGTCTTTGCGCGAACCCAGGCGCTGCGCTCCTGGCCCTCTTCAAACAGGCCCAGTTCACCGATGAAATCGCCCTGGTTCAGGTAAGAAAGGATCATCTCTTTACCTTCTTCATCCTTGATCAGCACTGCCACCGAGCCTTTAACGATGTAGTACAGCGTTTCCGCTTTTTCACCCTGGTGAATCAGCGTGCTCTTCGATGGGTACTTATGAATGTGGCAATGAGACAAGAACCATTCGAGAGTCGGGTCTGTTTGCGGTTTGCCAAGCACCATGCGCTGTTATCCTCTGTTATAAGCTGGCTCCGAAAGCGGGGATGTAGTTTCAGCCTGCTTCCGGGGTTGCAATCAAAGCTTCTCATGTCCTGAGAAGTAGGCCGTCAGCGTTATCTGCGGCCTCTAATCTACGATGTCCTCTGCATACATGCGTAACATCCATTTATCTCTGTAGCATCCAGAGTGTTTTAGCATAGCTTTTCACGCGTGTCTCCTGGTGTCTCGCTTCAGCATGATGCAGGTCGCCTTCCGTTGCGAGTTTTGTTATGTACGCGTAATCTGTGGAGAAAATTACTACTCCGGAGTGAATAAAATGCAGGCACGAGTGAAATGGGTTGAAGGGTTAACGTTCCTGGGCGAGTCCGCGTCAGGCCACCAGATTCTGATGGACGGTAACTCCGGGGATAAAGCGCCCAGCCCAATGGAGATGGTGCTGATGGCGGCGGGCGGATGCAGCGCGATTGACGTGGTGTCCATCCTGCAAAAAGGGCGCCACGACGTGACCGATTGTGAAGTGAAGCTGACGTCCGAGCGCCGCGAAGAAGCGCCGCGCCTGTTCACCCACATCAATCTGCACTTTATCGTCACCGGTAAGGCGCTGAAAGACGCGGCGGTTTCCCGCGCGGTGGATCTGTCGGCGGAGAAATACTGCTCCGTGGCGTTGATGCTGGAGAAGGCCGTAAAGATCACCCACTCCTACGAGGTTATCGAAGCCTGATGCCCTGGCCCGGCGATCGGTTTGCCGGGCTACTTATTCGATCTTTCTTCCCTTCCATCAGCCGCTGCACCAGCGGCGTCATGATCAGCTCCATCGCCAGCCCCATCTTGCCGCCCGGCACCACCAACGTATTCATGTGGGAAATAAACGAGCCCTGCAGCATCGCCAGCAGCCACGGGTAATCAATGCCCTGCAAATTCCGGAAGTGGATCACCACAAAGCTTTCATCCAGTGACGGAATGCCTTTTGCGGCAAACGGGTTGGAGGTATCCACCGTCGGCACGCGCTGGAAGTTGATGTGGGTGCGGGAGAACTGCGGCGTGATGAAGTTGATGTAATCTTCCATCGAGCGCACCACCGAATCCATCACCGCTTCGCGAGAGTGGCCGCGTTCGCTGGTGTCGCGCATCAGTTTCTGGATCCACTCCAGGTTGACGATCGGCACCACGCCAACCAGCAGATCCACGTGGCGCGCCACGTCATGTTGCGGTGTGACCACGCCGCCGTGCAGCCCTTCGTAAAACAGCACGTCGGTGGGTTCCGGCAGCGGTTGCCAGGGGGTAAAGGTGCCCGGCACCTGATTCCAGGGCACCGCTTCATCGTAGGTATGCAGATATTTGCGCGACTGCCCGGTTCCGCTCTGGCCATACTCGATAAAGGTTTGTTCCAGCAGGCCGAAGTCATTGGCTTCCGGGCCAAAGTAGCTGATGTGTCGCCCAAGATCGCGCGCCTTGCGGATCGCCATGTCCATTTCCGGACGGGTATAGCGATGGAAGCTGTCGCCTTCCACCTCCGCGGCACGGAGATTGAGCTGGGCGAAGATCTTACGGAAGGCGACGCTGGTGGTGGTGGTTCCCGCGCCGCTGGACCCCGTAACGGCGATAACCGGATGTTTGGCAGACATAGCAACTCCCTGAATGAAAACTGTGTTTGCAGTATAGTCAGCCGCCATCTACCCGGTTAACCGTGGAACTGCCCCCGCGGCATGATATTGACCGTCTCGTGCAGTTCCGACCACACCAGTACCACTTCGCCGCGTTGCAGCTGGCGCTTAACGTCGGCGACCTTTTGTTCTAGCGAGCGTTCATGTTCACCATAATCGGTGCCTTCGCGCAAGACAAAGCTTTCAATCAGATTGTTCAGCGTGTCGGCAGCCAGATCTCTTGCCAGGGAATAATCATGATGTTCTCAGCCAGGTGGAAAGCCAGTCCGGAATGCGCTTTTCCAGCCACATTTCCGGTCGGCGCAGCGTGCCGCCGACAAACCCGACGTGGCCGCCGTGCTCGGTCAGTTGATACTCAATATTTGGCGGTAAATGCCCGGCGTCGGGAATGACGTTGTGATCCATAAACGGATCATCTTTGGCATGAATGATCAGCGTCGGCTTGCGTGATCATGCGGCAACAGCGGCATGGCGCTGCAGCGGCGATAGTAGTCCAGCGCATCCGCAAAGCCGTGGATTTTGGCGGTGATCAGATCGTCAAATTCGCGGATACGCCGCACTTTCCGCAGCGCTGGCAGCGTTGTCGGCAGCGAGCCGGGATAGGCTCTTAATTTGCGTGCGGCGTTCGCTTTCAGCAGGTTCAGCAGGTAACGCTGATAGACGCGGGAAAAGCCTTTTTCCATGTGGTAGCTGCACTGCTCCAGCATCAACGGCGCGGAGACAATCACGGCTGCATCAACGGGAAGAGAATCATCGGCTTTGGCCAACAGACAGGCCAGCATATTGCCGCCCAGCGAATACCCTACCGCCGCGGTCGGCACCGGGCCGAAGGTTTCCCGCAGCCAGCGCAAAAACCAGGTGCCATCTTCGGTTTCGCCGGAGTGGTAGATGCGGTTCTGGCGGTTGGGCACGCCGCTGCAGCCGCGAAAATGCATCACCACGCCCAGCCAGCCGCGCTCTTTTGCCGCCTGGATAAGACCATGCGCATACGGGCTGTGCAGGCTGCCTTCCAGGCCGTGAAATACGACCAGACGCGGTTTGTGGTGTGCCTGCCCGGGCTCTTCGCTCCAGGCGAGATCGACGAAGTCGCCGTCCGGCAACTCCAGGCGCTGCCACCAGGGATCAAACTGTAAGCGGCGGCGTAGAATGCGAGGCAGCATCGTTTGTAGATGCGGATTCCGCGCACCCGGCATCGGATGAAAGTTGTGCGAATCTTCCTGATTTTCAAGAAGATTTGCAGGGGTAATATCTGCCATCGTGTTAAATCATCTCAAGAAACTGACGCTTATTATACTTGCGAATATTTAAGCTGTTTAATACTTTGCTGCTGTTGTACCGTATTACGCTCTATGGACAGCCTTATAACGATTTAATAAATCAGCAATTTCATTCCATTACTGCTGTCCGCTTTTCACTCATTGAGGACTCATTGGATGACGGAAAATACCTCGCTTGACCTTGCGGCGCCACAGCAGCTCAATCAGGCAATTAACGACTTACCCGGCAGTGAAAATTTAACCCCAGCCGAGCAAACGCAAATCCAGAATATCGTTGAAGAAATTAATATTAACGATCCGGTGTTCTCGCTGGCCTTTGGCGCCAAAACCATGAACAGCATCTCGCAGTTTTCTGAATCGCTGATGCAGGAAGTCCGGGCGAAAGACGCTGGCGTGATTGGCGCACAGCTGACCGATCTGCTGATGAAAATCAAGCAGGTGGATATCAGCGCCTTCGAGCAAAAACCGGGTTTCCTCGCTTCACTACCGCTGTTGGGATCGCTGTTTAACCGGATCGAGCGCACCATGCTGGAATACCAGACGCTGGCGAAGCAGGTAGATACCATCACCGAAAAGCTGAACGAAGCGATGGTGGATCTGCTGCGTAATATCTCGGTCCTGGAGATCCTGTTTGATCGTAACCGCGACGTTTTTCAGCAAATCACGTTGCATATCATTGCCGGTAAGCAAAAGCTGGAGCAGATCAAACAGAACGAACTACCCGCTTTGCAGGCGCAGGCGGCAACCGATCCGATGAACGCACAGCGCCTTCGGGATCTGCTGGAGGGCATTCAGCGCTTTGAGCGTCGTCTGCATGATTTGATGCTGTCGCGCACCATTGCGATGCAGTCCGCGCCACAAATCCGCCTGATGCAAAGTAACAGCCAGTCCCTGGCGGAAAAGATCCAGAGCAGCATTCTTTCCACTATTCCTGTCTGGAAGAGCCAGATTGCGCTGTCGATGTCATTACAGACTCAGCGTCAGGCGGCAAAACTGCAAAAAGACGTTGCCGATACGACCAACGACTTACTGCGCCGCAATGCAGAAATGTTGCAAACCGGAACGCTGGAAACAGCGCGTGAAGTGGAGCGTTCGGTCGTGGATATCGAAACCCTGCGTGAGGTGCAGACGCGGTTGCTGAGCACCATTGAAGACTCGGTGAAGATCGCTACCGACGCGCGCCAGCGCAGAGCCGAGGTGGAAAAAGAGTTGGTCACGATGGAAAACGATCTGCGTAGCCGCCTGGCGTCTATTGCCAACGGCGCGGTGCGTCAGCAGTAAGGCGGGAGAAAGACGATGTTCGATAAAGCAGGAACGCGGCTGGATACTATTTACAGCAAGCGTTTGAATCGGGTCGCTCTCCAGCTACTTATGTTTTTCATTGGAGCGATGTATGCCACTTATTTTGCTCCGTACGCCACGCAGGCTAATACAGGGCTGGGTAGTGAAGCGGGCGGGATAGAAACGAGCTTCGCTGCGGTGGACTGGTTTTGTTTTATTTTGCTCTGCCGCACGTTGTTCTTCGATCGTATCGCGCTGTGTGTCGGGATGCTGGCGGGCTTTTGCTGGCTTTTTGTGGGCGATGCGGTAGCGCTGCCATTTTGGGCAGGAACAATGGCGCTGTTGGTGCACATCTACAGAAGCGGGTGGAGCAAACTGGGTAAAATCCACATCTGGTATCTGTTTTTATGGTTCTCGGCCGCGTTGAAGTATGGCTCGATCTATGAATACACCGCACATCCTGTTTACCTGACGCTGTTTGCCTTGCTATTTGCCGGATACCTCCTGTACGAGCTGGCGCTGAAAGTTAACGCCCGCAGGCAACAGGACCGGTTGGCAATGTTTGCCGAAGCGGAAAGAGAGAAAGAAAAACTGGCTGATTCGGATAAAGCGCTGGTGCAGCGGATATCTCGTCTGGAACAAATCAGCGATTTGCCTGGGCCGCTACTGGTCGAGCTCGCTCAAATCATTCATTCGGCGCAGCAGATTGTGGTGTGCATGAAGACTGACGAGCGGGATGAAGTGTCCGGACGGAGATTTTTGGAGCGCTACTTGCCGGGCGTTGAAATGATCGTCACGCAGGGGCAGTCCCTTTCAAAGCAGTTGATAGACGATGAGTTGCGCCGAAAGACGACTGAAGATCAACTGGATATGTTGATCCGCTTAAGAAGTGCTTTTCATCAGCAGCATCAGGCGCTACTGGAAAACGACACGGACGATTTTGATTCAGAGCTCAGAACGCTGGACAAACTTCTTAAAACAGACGGCTATGTGAAATAAAAGCGCGCCTGCACCCGCAATAGCGTGGGTGCAGGTATGTTACCCATCCGCCAGTAAATTCCGTGTAAAAAGATGAATGTCGGCGTCCGGTTTGCGTCGCCACAAACGCGCTTTACGCGCGCCGGTCGCCACGCTCTGACCCGTCTCTTCAAACATGCCAGAAGCTTCAAAGCGGCGGATCAAACTTTTACGCTGAATAGGCTGACCAAGAATGATTTCGGTCGCCTCCTGCAATTGCGCCTGGGTAAACGTCTCCGGCAAGCAGTAAACCGGCAGTAACGAGTACATGGTTTTCTGACGCAGCCGGTGCAGCGCCGCCTGAATAATATCGCGGTGATCAAATGCCAGCTCAATGGTATCCAGCTCGCTGACGGGCACCCATTTCGCATCACTCACACTGGCAATATGCGGCGCACAAGAAACCCATGAAATCAGCGCGTACCAGGCGATAGTCAGGCTCCAGCCGCGTGGATCTCGCTGTGGGCCGGAAAAGGTATCGAGCTGTTCCAGCCAGGAGGGAGAGACGCCGGTTTTTTCCGTGAGTTTGCGCAGCGCTGTGGTGCGTGTGGAATCATCCTGCGCCATGTCGATAAACCCACCGGGCAATCCCCAGCGCCCTTGCTGCGGCTGGCTTGCACGCTTTACCAATAGCACGCAAAGCACCTGCTGATGCACGGTAAACAGCACACTATCCACCGTCACCAGTGGTGAGGGAAAACGGCTGGCATCATAAGCTTCCAGGTACTCTGCTTCGCTGATCATGGCTCTCTCGCTCCTTTTTACACGTCACAAGTTTATCAGCCTGCCCTGGAGCGGCAAGCTAACTTTTATCAGCTTAATTTTCAGCGAGTTAACTTGTTATTTCGTGGTAATTGGAAAAAACGCTTGCCTTAATAGTGTCTCATGGACAATATTAAAAGTGTCCAAGGGACATTAATGAGTTAAAGCGAGGTGAATGATGGCGAGCAGAATCGAATTAGTGATTGATAATGAGCAGGTTGAGATTAGCCATGGCGTCTTTCCCGATGGCGCTGTATGGCTAAAAGTGGCCGGTAAACTTCCCTCATTCGCCCTGCATATGCGGGTACGTGTCGCCGCCATGCGCGATATGAACGACTTTATGTTACTGGCACAACTGGTGGATGCCGTGCGCCATGTTACCGATATCGCAGTGAGCCATCTGGAGCTGGCATGGTTGCCGTGGGCACGTCAGGACCGCCATATGGTGGCAGGTGACAGCTTCGCACTGAAGGTTTTTGCCGACCAGCTCAATACCCTGAATTTCGACAAAGTGTATATCCTCGACCCGCACAGCGATGCTGCGGCGGCAGCCATCAAGAACTGCGTAGTGATTGCGCAGGAAAGTGGCCTAATGCAGAGCGAAACGCTGCGTCGCGCCATAGGCAAGGGCGAGCTGATGCTGGTCGCGCCGGACGCCGGTGCGCTGAAGAAAATCCACAACGTGGCAAAAGCCAGCGGCGCGCAAAGCTACGCCATCCTGACGAAAGAACGTGATGTTGCAACAGGAAATCTTACGGGGTTTGCGTTGGTGGCTGGTGATGTGGCGGGCAAAGATGTGCTGATCGTTGATGACCTTTGCGATGCGGGCGGCACCTTTATCGGCTCAGCGCAGGTGCTGCGCGATGCCGGGGCTCGCAGTGTCAGTCTGTATGTCACGCACGGCGTCTTCTCCAAAGGGGTCGAACACTTGCTGAATAATGGCATTGACGCAATTTACACCACCACCTCCTTCACCTCGCCTGAGCTTGCAGACCCGCGAGTTGAACTGATCGACATCAACACTATTTTCCGCGCTTAAGGGAGCCAACATTATGAAAATCAATCCCATTCTGGCTATCGACGGTTATAAAGTTTCGCACCGTGTGCAATACCCGCAGGGAACAACTCAGGTTTATTCCAACTTTACCCCGCGCAGCGACCGCTTTTTCCAGTCTCCCGTTGCGGATGGCAAGCTGGTGTTTTTCGGCCTGCAAGGCTTTCTGAAGTGGTTTATGGTTGATTTGTTCAATGCCGACTTTTTTACCCGCCAGGAAGATGACGTCATCAATGAATATAAGCAGGTGATGGATAACTATCTCGGCAGGGATGCCGTGGCGGTCGATCATATTCGCGCGCTGCATCGTTTGGGGTATCTGCCGCTGCACATAAAGTCGCTGGATGAAGGCAGTAAAGTGCCAATGAAAGTCCCGGTTTTGACGATTACCAACACCCGTGAGGAGTTTTTCTGGCTGGTGAACTACCTGGAAACTGTGCTCTCCGCTGAATTATGGAAAGCCTCCACCAACGCCACCATTGCCCACCACTACCGTAAAATTTGTCAGCAGTGGGCAGAGAAAACCTGCACCGATTTATCGCATCTGGATTTCCAGTGTCACGACTTCTCTTTTCGCGGCATGGCCGGTCTCCACGATACGGCGCAGGCTGGGGCCGGTCACCTGCTGAGTTTCAAAGGTACCGACAGCATTCCGTCGCTGCTGTATGTCCGCGATCACTACACTGGCGGTGAAGAATACTTTATTGGTGCCAGCATTCCCGCTACAGAACACAGCGTGATGTGCATGGGTGAACACGATCATGAAATCGAAACGTTCCGTCGTCTGATTGCCGATATTTATCCGCAGGGATTTGTTTCTATCGTATCGGATACCTGGGATTACTGGCGTGTACTGACGGAATACACCAGGGAATTGAAACAGATCATTCTCCACCGTGAGGGACGCGTGGTGTTCCGCCCGGACAGCGGCGATCCGGTAGAGATCCTTTGCGGGACGGGGGCAGATAATGACATGCATCCGGAACGCAGCCCGGAAGAGAAAGGTTCGGTAGAGGTGCTGTGGGAAATCTTTGGCGGCACGATTAATGAGAAAGGTTACAAAGTGCTGGATCCGCATGTTGGCCTGATTTATGGGGACTCCATCACCCTGGCGCGTGCGAATGAGATCCTGCGCCGTCTGGAAGCCAAAGGTTTTGCCAGCTCCAACGTGGTGTTTGGCGTCGGTTCCTTTACTTATCAGTACAACACCCGTGACACCTTCGGTTTCGCGATGAAAGCGACCTGGGGAGCGGTAAACGGCGAAGGACGCATGATTTTTAAAGAGCCGAAAACCGATAATGGTCTGAAACGTTCGGCGCGGGGACTACTGCGCGTGGAGCGCGATGCGCAGGGGGAACTGCAACTGTATGATGAACAGAGTTGGGAGCAGGAAAAAGGCGGTGAACTGAAAACGCGCTTCCTTGATGGCAAACTCTATCAAACGGAGCATTTCGAGCAGATTCGCCAGCGTCTGGCCAGCCAGCGCTAATCTTTCGTTGGCGGTACGTTCCGTACCGCCATAATACTTTTCTTATCTGGCGAAACTGATCCACATCACAGATTGTTTCGTTGATTATTACTCCCAGGCTAATGATTTCGTCGCCTCGCTTAATTGATGCCTTTCTCAGCAAAGCGCACACTGAGTTCAACGTTAAGCAAATCAAAATGATGAGCTGAATCAGGAGGTTAACAATGTTATCTGGGCAAACGCCCGCACGGGTATGGAACACGCGACGCAGCGAGAAACAGCGTCGCCTGGCGTCCATTCCCGTGCAGGGCAAGGTACTGCCGACCGGCGACCTTGTCGCCATGCTGGAAAAACTGATCGCGCCCGGCGACCGGGTCGTGCTGGAAGGGAACAACCAGAAGCAGGCGGATTTCCTCTCCCGCTCGCTGGCCGAAGTCAATCCGCAGAAAGTGCACGACCTGCATATGATCATGCCGAGCGTCGGCCGCAGCGAACATCTGGATATCTTCGAAAAAGGCATCGCGCGCAAGCTCGATTTCTCCTTCTCCGGGACGCAGAGCCTGCGCATTTCGCAGCTGCTGGAAGATGGTCTGCTGGAAATCGGCGCGATCCACACCTACATCGAACTTTACTCCCGCCTGTACGTCGACCTGTCGCCCGAACGTGGCGCTGATTGCCGGTTTCAAAGCCGACCGCAAAGGCAACCTCTACACCGGGCCGAGCACCGAAGATACCCCGGCGCTGGTGGAAGCCGCCGCGTTCCGCGACGGCATCGTCATCGCGCAGGTGAACGAACTGGTGGATGACGAGTGCGACCTGCCGCGCGTGGATATTCCGGGCTCGTGGATCGACTTCGTGGTGGTAGCCGACAAACCGTTCTTTATCGAACCGCTGTTTACCCGCGACCCGCGCCTGATCAAACAGGAACACATCCTGATGGCGATGATGGCGATCAAAGGCATCTACGCGGAACATCAGGTGCAGTCGCTGAACCACGGTATCGGCTTCAACACCGCGGCGATTGAGCTGCTGCTGCCGACCTACGGCGAACAGCTCGGCCTGAAAGGCAAAATCTGTAAACACTGGACGCTGAACCCGCATCCGACGCTGATCCCGGCCATTGAGAGCGGCTGGGTGGAAAGCGTGCACTGCTTCGGCGGCGAGCTGGGGATGGAAGAGTACATCCGCGCGCGTCCGGACGTGTTCTTCACCGGTGCCGACGGCTCCATGCGTTCCAACCGCGCGTTCTGCCAGCTGGCAGGTCAGTACGCGGTGGATATGTTTATCGGCTCTACGCTGCAGGTTGACGGCTACTGGCCAACTCCTCCACCGTGACCCGCGGTCGTCTGTCCGGCTTCGGCGGCGCGCCAAACATGGGGCATGACCCGCACGGTCGTCGCCACGCCACGCCGGCCTGGCTGAACATGATCACCGAACCGGACCCGATGCAGCGCGGTAAAAAACTGGTCGTGCAGATGGTGGAAACCTTCCAGGCCGGCGGCGAAGCCGACCTTCGTGGAAAAACTCGACGCTGTTGACGTGGCGAAAACCTCCGGCATGCCGCTGGCACCGGTGATGATCTATGGCGATGACGTCACCCACGTGCTCACCGAAGAGGGGATTGCCTACCTCTATCGGGCGGAAAGCATCTGGAAGAGCGCCGCGCCATGGTCGCCGCGGTGGCGGGGATCACCGATATCGGTCTGGGCGTTGACGCCAAACGCGTGGCGGAACTGCGTCAGAGCGGCAAAGTGGTTTACCCGGAAGATATGGGGATTCGCCGCACTGATGCCACCCGCTCGCTGCTGGCAGCCAGCAGCGTGGCGGATCTGGTGGAATGGTCCGGCGGTCTTTACAACCCACCTGCGAAATTCCGGAGCTGGTAATGAAACTTCTGCCACGGATTGAGGCTGAAGGCGGTGCCGAATGGCTGGCGCGAACCGCCACGCAGAGTCTGATTGACGAAGCACGATTAAGCCCCAAACCCGGTCTGGTGGACAGTCGGGGGAACGGCGCGCACCACGATTTAACCCTTGCGCTGATGGAGCGCTCCGCGCACAGCCTGACCTCCCACGTTTCAGGCGCTGGCGCAACAGAGCTGGCTGCGGCCGGCAGATATGGCGCTCAGACAAACCGTCGGGCGACTGGGCCGCGAAGGCGAGCAGCAGATGATGGCGGCAACCGGCGGCGTGAATACCCATCGTGGCGCGATTTGGGCGCTGGGGTTGCTGGTCAGCGCGGTGGCGATGCTCGGCGGCAGCGGCCCGGCTGAGGCGATTACCGCCACCGCCGCAAAGCTGGCGCAACTGCCGGACGAGGCCGCGCCGAAGGTGTTCAGTAAAGGGCTGCGCGCCACGCACCGTTACCGCGTGCCCGGCGCGCGCGAAGAAGCGCAGCAGGCGTTTCCGCACGTCATGCAGCTGGCGCTGCCGCAGTTGCAGCAAAGCCGCCAGCGCGGCAGCAGCGAAACTGCCGCACGGCTGGATGCGCTGATGGCCATCATGACCTCGCTCACCGACACCTGCGTGCTGTCGCGCGCCGGAATGGAAGGGCTGGAGGCCATGCGGGAAGGCGCCCGGAATGTGTTGCAGGCAGGCGGTGTTGCCCATCCGCACGGCTGGCAAGCGCTGGCTGACCTCGACAGGCAAATGCTGGCGCTGAACGCTTCACCCGGCGGCGCTGCCGACCTGCTGGCCGCCACGCTGTTTCTCGACCGCGTCGACCACGCCTTATTCAGCGCATTAAGAGGATGTTATGGAAAATATCACGATGACCGTGCCAGCCAGCCGCGTATTGCGCGGCAAGGCGCTGGCAGGCGTTGTCGGCTCCGGGGATATGGAGGTGCTCTTCACCGCCGACCCGGGGCAGACGCTGACCATCGATATCACCACCTCCGTGGACAACAGCCGGGGGCGCTGGGAGGCGCTGTTCAACCGTCTGCAACTGGTCAGCACGCTGCCCGCTGGCCAGCTGGTCATTCACGATTTCGGCGCGACGCCCGGCGTGGCGCGCATCCGCATCGAACAGGTTTTCGAAGAGGTGAGCCATGCGTGACGATCGCAGCTTTATCGAACTGAAAGCGCGCCAGCGCGCGCAGGCCCTGCTGGATGAGGGCAGCTACCGCGAACTGCTGGATCCGTTTGAAGGCATTATCTCCCCGTGGCTAGGGCCGCAGGGCATTGTTCCGCAGGCGGATGACGGCATGGTGGTCGCGAAAGGCACCATCAACGGTCAAGCCGGCCGTCGTCGTGGCGATTGAAGGCGCGTTCCAGGGCGGCAGCATGGGCGAAGTCTCCGGCGCCAAAATGGCGGCGGCGCTGGAGCTGGCGGCGGAAGATAACCGCAACGGCATTCCGACGCAGGCCGTGCTGTGCCTCGAAACCGGCGGCGTGCGCCTGCAGGAAGCCAACCTCGGCCTGGCGGCGATTGCCGATATTCACGCGGCGATCGTTGACCTGCGTCGCTACACCCCGGTTGTCGGTATTGTTGCCGGCACCGTGGGCTGCTTCGGCGGGATGTCCATCGCCGCCGCGCTGTGCAGCTACCTGATTGTGACCCGCGAAGCGCGTCTCGGCCTGAACGGCCCGCAGGTGATTGAGCAGGAGGCGGGCATTGAAGAGTACGACTCCCGCGACCGTCCGTTTATCTGGAGCATGACCGGCGGCGAAGTGCGCTATCGCAGCGGGCTGGTGGATGCGCTGGTCGGCGACGGCGTGAACGCGGTGAAAAACGCGATGAATGACGCGATTGCCAAAGGCGTTCCGGCGAAACACCGCACCGATAACTACGACGATTATCTGCAACGTCTGACCCAGTTCGACACCCGCAAACAGGCGGATGCCGAACAGATTAACGCGTTATTTGCCCGGGAGGGGAAAGGATGAGTACGACAGTCAGCCGTGGTGCCTTATGGCTGGAAAACCTGGCCCCGAACGCGCAACGTCTCGAGCGGGCTGTGCCCGTCCGTCCAGGCCGCAGATGGTCAGGTGAACGGCGAGGCGGTGCGTTTTGTCGCCGTGGTGCCGGATGCCAACAACCACTATCCGCGCGCCGCGAAAGGCGAAGTCGGTCTGCTGGAAGGCTGGACGCTGGCGAAAGTGGTCAGCGAAACCGTCGCTGCCGATGCGAACAGCAGCGTGAAACGCCCGATTGTGGCGGTGATCGACGTGCCAAGCCAGGCCTACGGCCGTCGCGAAGAGGCGTTTGGTATTCACCAGGCGCTGGCCGGCGCGGCTGCGGCCTATGCCAATGCGCGCCTGGCCGGCCACCCGGTGATTGGGCTGATCGTCGGCAAGGCGATGTCCGGCGCGTTCCTGGCCCACGGCTACCAGGCCAACCGCCTGATCGCCTTTAACGATACCGGCGTGCTGATCCACGCGATGGGCAAAGACTCGGCGGCGCGCATCACGCTGCGTACCGTGGAGGCGCTGGAAAAACTGGCGGCGACCATTCCGCCGATGGCCTACGACATCAGCAACTACGCCACGCTGGGGCTGCTCTCGAACCTGCTGGACATCAGCAACCCGGATGCCCCTTCCGAAAACGATCTGACGCAGGTGAAAAACACCCTGCAACAGGCCATCAGAGACGCTCGTCAGGACACCACGTTGAAAAACCGTCTGGGTGCTGACAACCGCCGCAGCTCCGCGCTTGTACGCGAACGTATGCGAGCCAGCTGGTAAGTAAAAAAAGAAACCTGCCAGATAGCATAACCCGTGGGCGCGTACGCCGCGCCCACGCGGCATCCTGCATCCTGAAAATAATAACCATCGCGCCAGTGCTAAAACTTTTTTCTTAAAGGCTTACAGGTGATTTATGACTTACGTAATTGTTCATGCTCTTGCACCGATTTTCGTCATCATGCTGCTGGGATTCTGGGCCGGCAAGGCCAAAATGGTCGATAACAAAAACGTTTCCCTGCTGAATATCTTCGTAATGGATTTTGCCCTGCCCGCCGCGCTGTTCAGCGCCACCGTGCAAACGCCGTGGACCGGCATCATCGCCCAGTCGCCGCTGATTCTGGTGCTGACGCTGGCGATGTGGATCACCTATGCGGCCATCTACTTCCTCGCGGCCTCCGTCTTTAAGAAAATCGCCGCAGGATGCGGCCGTGCTGACCCTGACCGTGGCGCTGCCGAACTACGCGGCGCTGGGTCTGCCGATTCTGGGCAGCGTGCTGGGCGAAGGGTCTGCAACGTCGCTTTCCGTCGCGGTCTCTATTGCCTGCGGTTCGGTACTGATGACCCCGTTCTGCCTGCTGATCCTGGAGCGTGAAAAAGCGCGCGCAGAAGGCGGCAACACCGGCTCAACGCTGGCAATGCTGCCGGTGCTGATGTGGCGTTCCATTAAAAAACCGATCGTGTGGGGCCCGCTGCTGGGGGTTGTGCTTTCAGCCATCGGCATCAAAATGCCGGAATTGGTGCTGGCGGCGATCAAACCGCTGGGGCTGGCCGCGACCGCTGCGGCGCTGTTCCTGACCGGGGTGATCCTCTCTGCCCGTAAGCTCGCCGATCAACACCATGGTTATTTCCGCCACGATCGCCAAGCTGCTGATCCAGCCTGCTATTGCCTGGGGTATTGTGCTGATCCTGGGCCTGCATGGTTCCGTGGCGATCACCGCTATCCTGATGATTGCGCTGGCGGCGGGCTTCTTCGGCGTGGTGTTCGGTAACCGCTTTGGCGTGCAGTCGCCGGATGCGGAAGCCGTGCTGCTGTTAAGCTCCGTACTGTGTATCCTGTCGCTGCCGCTGTTTATCTCGCTGACTTCAGGAATGTAATCATGACCACAACATTACGCCCGCACGACCTTATCTGGCTTGGCGCCCGCGATGCGCTGGAAGGGATCACTGAACCCTGGGTGGATGAAGTGTGGCACGCCGGCCTGCCGGTGGTGGTGCGGCGTGATGTTGATCAGCGACGATCGAATCCCCGTTGGCGTGCGCGGTTTACGACGCGACCAGCGGGCGGCCGGGTGGGTGAAGCCAGAGCGCATTACCCGCATTGTCTCACCAGAGCAGCTTGTCGCACCGCTGGCTCTGCTTCGTTCCCCCTTTCTTACTCAGCCGCCGGTTCAGGTGGCGCTGCAACTGGCACAGCAGGCCTGGCCGTGGACGTGGGGCATGACCGGCAGCACCGGCTACGCGCTGGCGACCGGTATTCCGGTTATCCATGCCGACCAGCGATCTTGACCTGCTGATCCGCGCTCCGCAGCCGCTTTCTCCCGATGATCTTTTACGCTGGCAACAGCAACTGAGCGGTGGATTGTGCCGGGCGGATACGCAGGTGGAGACGCCGAATGGCGGTTTCGCGCTGGCGGAGTGGCTGCGCGATGGGCGGGCAAAACGCTGCTGAAAACCCGTCGTGGGCCGCGGCTGGTGGCGGATCCGTGGCGCAGGGAGGCGTGATGAAAATTCTGTTTACCTTTCCGGGGCAGGGGACGCAGCATCCAGGCATGCTGCAAAGCCTGCCCGGAACGGAACTGGCGCAGGCGCGTGAGGTGTTAGGCGCCGAAGTGGATGCGCTGGATACGCCGCAGGCATTAGAACATACCCGCGCCGTACAACTGGCACTGCTGATTTCCGGTGTTGCCTGCGCGCGGGAATTACAGCGCCGGGGCATGATAGCGGATATCGCCAGTGGGTTGTCCATCGGCGCATTTCCGGCGGCGGTGGTGGCAGGCGCGCTGGATTTCCACGGATGCCCTGAAGCTGGTGGCGCTGCGCGGCGACCTAATGGAACAGGCCTAGCCGCACGGGTACGGCCTGACGGCAATTATGGGGCTGACCCTGCCTCTCGTGGAAGACGCTGATCGAAGGGACCGGGACCTACATTGCCAACCTGAACGCGGAAACGCAGATCGTTATCGCCGGAAGCGATGACGGGATGGCGCAGGTCGCGCAGCGTGCGCTGGCCAAAGGGGCGAACAAAGCGCAACGGCTGGCGGTCAGCGTGCCTTCGCACTGCGAACTGCTGGCTGCACCCGCGGAAAAGCTGGCGCAGGCCTTTACTCACATCGCGCTGAACCGGCCGCACTGCGCTTACCTGAGCGGCAGTACCGGCCGCGTGCTGTGGCAGCCGGAAAAAATCGCCGACGATCTGGCGAGGAACATGGCGCGCACCGTGCGCTGGCAGGAGGCGATGATTTCCGCGAATGAACGTGACGCAAGGCTGGCGATTGAGATGCCGCCGGGCGGCATACTGACCTGCCTGACGCGCCAGGCGGCGTGGAACGGAGAATGCATTTCGCTGGAGCGCAGCGGTGCGGACGTGGCGGTGCATCTGGCGAAGCGGCTTCGGGGGTAAGTTTGCGCTCCGCTTGTCAGGCCTGCAGGCTAGCGAACGATTTGCAGGGAAGATTGATTGCCTGATAGCGCCGATCTTTGCCGGATAAGGTGCAGCCGCTATCCGGCAAAGATCAGGCGCTATCTCCCAAACTGCGGGCATACATCCGCCCTTCGGCGGCCAGCGCCCGCAAATTGGGATCCTGCTCGCGGTTGCGGGCAAAGACGATGGCGATCAGCTGCTGCATCTGGTACGGCTCGGCCAGACGCAGTAACTGCACGGAGCTTTCGTATACTTTTTTCATCCTGCCCGGCATCAGGGAAAAGCCCACGCCCGCCTGCACCAGGCTGAGCATGGAAAAGATGTCGTTCACACGGGTGACAATTTCCGGCTCGAACCCGGCGATATGAAACGCCTCCTGAAACCCGGCGTAGGTGGCGAACCCTTCCGCCAGCGAGACAAATTTTTGCGTACGATAATCGCGCAGATCGGCAAAGTCGTCGGTATTCAGCGTGGCGGAGGCCGGTGCGGCAAGGAAGATGTCGTCGTGGAACAGGGGCAGCACTTCGAGGCTGTTACGGTCGATATCGCTCTCGGAGATGGAGATAAGAATGGCGTCCAGCGAGCCTTCATCCAGCATGTGCAGCAGGGTTTCGTTGGAGCCCATCGTCAGATCCATTTCCAGATCCGGACGGCGCAGCTTCATGCCCATAATCAGGCGCGGCACGGTTTCCAGCGTCAGCGAGTAGAGCGTACCGACACGCAACCGCCCCTGACCGATGCCCGCCATTTTGCGCGCTTCATCCAGCCCGCGCTCCATCACCTGCATCACTTCCTGGCAATACTCCAGAAGCGTCCAGGCGGCAGGAAGGGGAATCAGGTTGCGCCCTTTGTGCACGAAGAGCGGGCAACGCACGTTCTCTTCCAGCGTGTGCAGCGCGCGGTGCACGCTGACGCCGCTCAGGCCCAGGGTTTCCGCCGCACGGGCGATATTTCCCTTCTCCATAAACGTCATGAAGATGCTGAGCTTGCGGAACGTAATGTCGCTGGTGATATCGAGACTCATAACCCTCTCGCCCGCTGTTATCGCCAGTTATTCCCCTTGCAGCATCGCTTCCAGCTGTTCCTGCGCGTCCAGCCACGCCATTTCACACTCTTCCAGCCCGGATTTGGCCGTCGCCTGCTGTTGCAGGCAGGCCGTCAGTTCGGCTTTACGGCTCTGGTCGTACAGCCCGCTATCGCCGAGCTTCTCTTCCGGCTAGCGCCAACTGTGGCGTTCAGCTTTTCCATCTCTTTTTCCAGCCGGGCGATCTCTTTACGCAGCGGCTGGGTCTGGGTGCGCAGCTCCGCTTCGCGGCGCTTTTGATCTTTACGTGCCTGCGCGCTGTTGGCGTTGTCTTTTGCCGACCTTCCGCCGGCTGGCTTTCCTGCTTCTGCACGTCGCTCAGCCACTGCTGGTAGTCTTCCAGATCGCCGTCGAACGGCTCGACTTTGCCGTCGTGCACCAGGTAGAGATCGTCCGTGGTGGAGCGGATCAGGTGACGGTCGTGCGAGACCACCACCAGCGCGCCTTCGAACTCGATCAGCGCTTCGGTCAGCGCCTGGCGCATATCGAGATCCAGGTGGTTGGTCGGTTCATCGAGCAGCAGCAGGTTCGGGCGCTGCCAGACGATCAGCGCCAGCACCAGCCGGGCTTTTTCGCCGCCGGAGAAGCGTTCGGTCACTTCGGTGACCTTGTCGCCCTGGAAGCCGAAACCGCCGAGATAGTCGCGCAGCTTCTGCTCCAGCTCCTGCGGCGCCAGGCGCGCCAGGTGCTGCAGCGGCGATTCATCCGCGCGTAAAAATTCCAGCTGATGCTGGGCGAAGTAACCCAGCTTGATGCCTTTCGCCAGGCCGATTTCACCGCTTTGCGGTGCCAGCTCGCCCGCCAGCAGTTTGATCAGCGTCGATTTACCGGCGCCGTTGCGCCCCAGCAGGCCAATACGCGAACCGGGCACCAGGTTCAGCTTGATGGCATTCGAGAATAATGCGGTCGCCATAGCCCGCGCTGACTTTTTCCATTTTCAGCAGCGGGTTCGGCAGGCTTTCCGGCGCGCGGAAGCTGAAGTGGAACGGATTATCGACGTGCGCCGGGGCAATCAGCTCCATGCGTTCCAGCATCTTGATGCGGCTCTGCGCCTGCTTGGCTTTGCTGGCTTTCGCCTTGAAGCGATCAATAAAGCTTTGCAGGTGCGCCACGCGTTGCTGCTGGCTTTCGTACATGGCCTGCTGCTGGGCAAGACGCGTTGCGCGCTGGCGCTCGAACGAGCTGTAGTTGCCGGTGTATTCGAACATCGTTTGCTGTTCGATATGCAGGATTTTGTCGACCACCGGATCGAGGAAGTCGCGGTCGTGGGAGATCAGAATCAGCGTGCCCTGATAGCTCTTCAGCCACTTCTCCAGCCAGATCACCGCGTCGAGATCGAGGTGGTTGGTCGGTTCATCGAGCAGCAGCAGGTCAGAACGGCAGATCAGCGCCTGCGCCAGGTTGAGGCGCATGCGCCAGCCGCCGGAGAAGTCGCTCACCGGGCGTTCCAGCTGTTCGTTGGTGAAGCCCAGGCCGTGCAGCAGGCTGGAGGCGCGGGAGCGAATGGTCCAGGCGTCAATGGCGTCCAGCTTGCCGTGAACGGTGGCGATGGCGTGGCCGTCGTTGCGCTCGTTGGCCGCCTGTTCAGTTCGGCTTCGAGTTTGCGATATTCACGGTCGCCGTCGATAACATAGTCGAGCGCCGGCTCGTTCAGGGCCGGCGTCTCCTGGTTCACCCAGGCCAGCTGCCAGTTGCCGGGAAAGGTGAAGCTGCCGCCATCCGCGCTCATCTCGTTTTTCAGCAGCGACAGCAGCGTGGATTTGCCGCAGCCGTTTTTGCCCACCAGACCGACTTTCTGGCCCGGGTTGATGGTGGCCGTGGCGTTATCCAGCAGGACGCGCACGCCGCGACGAATTTGTAACGAGGAGAAAACAATCATAGAAGCGCCGTATGTTCCGACTATGTTAATTTGTCATTATGATAATGTAAGGTGTACGGCCTAATGCCGTACCGGGGCCGCAATGGTAGCCCAAAATGAAGGCGATAGACAAAATCATTCTGGGCGGGCAAAAGCGGCCGCGCCGGAAGAATAACAGGTACGACACCCGGGAGGGGAATGATGTCGCAGACAGCCAAAGTGTTGCTGCTGTATGCCCATCCGGAATCTCAGGACTCGGTGGCAAACCGGGTTTTGCTTAAACCGGCAATGCAGCTCCAAAACGTCACGGTGCACGATCTCTACGCGCACTATCCTGATTTCTTTATCGATATTCCTCACGAACAGGAGCTGCTGCGTGAGCATGACGTGATCGTGTTCCAGCATCCGCTGTATACCTACAGCTGCCCGGCGCTGCTCAAAGAGTGGCTGGATCGCGTGCTGAGCCGCGGCTTTGCCAGCGGGGTGGGGGGCAATCAGCTGGCGGGAAAGTACTGGCGTAGCGTGATCACCACCGGTGAACCGGAGAGCGGCTTACCGTCACGACGGGCTGAACCGCTACCCGATGAGCGACATTCTGCGGCCGTTCGAACTGACGGCCGCCATGTGCCGTATGCACTGGCTGAGCCCGATCATTGTCTACTGGGCGCGCAGGCAACCGCCGCAGGAACTGGCAAGCCATGCCAAAGCCTACGGCGAATGGCTGGCGTCACCCCTGCCGCCAGGAGGCCGCTGATGGAAGGATCGACGCTGTTACTGGCCGGGGTGCTGTTTCTCTTCGCGGCCGTCGTCGCGGTGCCGCTGGCCGCCCGGCTTGGTATCGGGGCGGTGCTGGGTTATCTGCTGGCGGGGATCGCCATTGGCCCCTGGGGGCTGGGATTCATCAGCGATGTTGACGAAATCCTTCACTTCTCCGAGCTGGGCGTGGTGTTCCTGATGTTCATCATCGGCCTGGAGCTGAATCCCGCCAAGCTCTGGGAACTGCGGCGCTCGATCTTCGGCGTCGGTGCCGCGCAGGTGCTGCTCAGCGCGGCGATTCTGGGCGGCTTGCTGATGCTGACGCACTTCGCCTGGCAGGCGGCGGTGATTGGCGGGATAGGCCTTGCGATGTCGTCGACGGCGATGGCGCTGCAGCTGATGCGCGACAAAGGCATGAACCGCAACGAAGCCGGGCAGCTGGGTTTTTCGGTGCTGCTGTTCCAGGATCTGGCGGTGATCCCGGCGCTGGCGCTGGTGCCGCTGCTGGCGGGCACTGGCGACGATCACCTTGACTGGGCGAAGATCGGCATGAAGGTGCTGGCCTTCGCGGGGATGCTGATTGGCGGGCGTTTCCTGCTGCGCCCGGTGTTCCGCTTTATCGCCGCTTCCGGCGTGCGCGAGGTGTTTACCGCCGCGACGCTGTTGCTGGTGCTCGGCTCGGCGCTGTTTATGGATGCGCTGGGGCTGTCGATGGCGCTCGGCACCTTTATTGCCGGGGTGCTGCTGGCGGAGAGTGAATATCGCCACGAACTGGAAATTGCCATCGAGCCGTTTAAAGGGCTGCTGCTAGGGCTGTTCTTTATTTCGGTGGGGATGGCGCTGAATCTTGGCGTGCTCTACACCCACTTGCTGTGGGTAGTGATGAGCGTCGCCGTGCTGGTGGCGGTCAAAACGCTGGTGCTGTACGTGCTGGCGCGCATGTACGGGCTGCGCAGTTCGGAGCGCATGCAGTTTGCCGGCGTGCTTAGCCAGGGGGGAGAGTTCGCGTTTGTGCTGTTCTCTTCGGCCTCGTCCCAGCAGCTTGTTTCAGCACGATCAGATGGCGCTGTTGCTGGTGACGGTCACGCTGTCGATGATGACCACGCCGCTGCTGATGCAGCTGGTGGATAAACTGCTCTCGTGGCGCTTTAACCCGCCGGAAGATGAAGACGAAGCGCCGTGGGTGGAAGATGACAAACCGCAGGTGATTGTGGTGGGCTTTGGCCGCTTTGGCCAGGTGATCGGCCGCCTGCTGATGGCGAACAAAATGCGCATTACCGTGCTGGAGCGGGATATCAGCGCCGTTAACCTGATGCGCAAATACGGCTACAAGGTTTATTACGGCGATGCGACGCAGCTGGAGCTGCTGCGCTCGGCGGGCGCGGAAGCAGCGCAAGTCCATCGTCATTACCTGCAACGATCCGGAGGATACGATGAAGCTGGTGGAAATCTGTCAGCAACATTTCCCGCATCTGGCTATTCTGGCGCGGGCGCGGGGACGCGTGGAAGCGCACGAGTTGTTGCAGGCGGGTGTGAAACAGTTCTCCCGCGAAACCTTCTCCAGTGCGCTGGAACTGGGGCGTAAGGCGCTGATCTCGCTGGGGATGCACCCGCATCAGGCGCAGCGCGCCCAGCTGCATTTCCGCCGGCTGGATATGCGGATGCTGCGCGAACTGATGCCGGTGCATACCGATACGCTGCAAATTTCCCGCGTGCGCGAAGCGCGGCGCGAGCTGGAGGAGATCTTCCAGCGCGAAATGCAACAAGAACGACGCCAGCTCGATGGCTGGGACGAATTTGAATAAGGGGAAACGAAAGATGGCTGTACGTAAACGTTTTATTGCCGGGGCAGTCTGCCCGACCTGCCAGGCGAAGGATACGCTGGCGATGTGGCGGGAAAATAATGTCGATGTTGTTGAGTGTGTTAAGTGCGGACACCAGATGCGTGAGGCCGATAAAGAGGCCCGCGATCACGTTCGCAAAGAAGAGCAAGTTATCGGGATTTTTCATCCGGACTAGCGATATCGGGCGAGCTTTTTTAAGCTAAAGGGTACACGGGTGCAGATTTCCGCTACAATCTGCGCCAGTAATTTTCCCACGCTCAGGAGATATCATGAAAGTAGCAAAAGACCTGGTGGTCAGCCTGGCTTACCAGGTACGTACAGAAGACGGTGTGTTGGTTGATGAGTCTCCGGTGAGTGCGCCGCTGGACTACCTGCACGGTCACGGTTCCCTGATCTCTGGTCTGGAAAACGCGCTGGAAGGTCACGAAGTTGGCGATAAATTTGACGTTGCGGTTGGCGCGAACGACGCTTACGGTCAGTACGACGAAAACCTGGTGCAGCGCGTACCGAAAGACGTCTTCATGGGCGTTGACGAACTGCAGGTTGGCATGCGCTTCCTGGCGGAAACCGACCAGGGCCCGGTACCAGTTGAAATCACCGAAGTGGAAGACGACCACGTCGTGGTTGACGGCAACCACATGCTGGCTGGCCAGAACCTGAAGTTCAACGTAGAAGTTGTCGCGATCCGCGAAGCGACCGAAGAAGAACTGGCTCATGGCCACGTTCACGGTGCGCATGGCCACGACCATGACCACGATCACGGTCACGACGGCTGCTGCGGTGGTCACGGCCACGATCACGACCATGGTCACGACCACGGTAAAGGTGGTTGCGGTAACGGCGGCTGCGGTTGCCACTAATAAAATCCCGTCGTCTTTCGCACTGCAGGTGCGTTGGCTTCACTTTCAAACCCCGGTCACATAGTTTTCTATGCTCCCGGGGATTTTCAAGTTTGCCGCCTGCCTGCAACACGAAATATTAGGGATTTATGCACTGA